>JAEPML010000100.1 GCA_017643925.1 Roseibium sp.
GCTGACGGTCAGGGCTTCCCCGTTTAGCGTTGCTGTGGCTGGTGAGGTCGAGGGATCGTAAACCAGTGCGTAGCGGCCGGGCTGTGGCGGCGCGAATGACAGGCCGGTGACCGAGATGCGGTCGTCATCAGAGCCGTACTGTGTTGCGAAGATTGCCTGCGCTATGTCCGGGTTTTCGGCAATGCGCTTGTCAAACACGGATTCGTTCAGGGTCAAGCTGCCATCCCGTTCGGTCTGGATGCCGAGCTGGGCCAGAAAGACGGGCTCATCACCGAAACCTGGGATCGATTGTGTCGTGATGCCTCTGAGCCGGTCCAGGACGGATTGCGCTGATCGATCTCCGGCCAGTGGCCCCGGCTCTGCGCCGTTCACACCGCGTTGTGTGGCCGTATCGAGGTAGGATCTGAGGGCGTTCACTTCGGCTAGGAAATCATTGAGGCGGTCTTTCAGGGAAGCGCTGGTTTCCGTCGATGTCAGATTGGAGGTTCCAACGGCGTTCAAGGTCAGTGTGTGGCCGGCGAACAGAT
>JAEPML010000101.1 GCA_017643925.1 Roseibium sp.
CTGCGCCGCCAGAACCGCCATTTCAGCGATTTCTTCCGGGGTGGGGTCCGAGGTCACATAGGTGTCGGTGACGAAAATCGGCCCCGTGGGAAGAACCGCGGCATGTACCGTCGACAGATCGCTGACATCATCACGGGTGCCAATCACAGTTTCAAGGCGTGCCAGGTGGTGGCTAAAGCGCCCGTCAGTCCCGACAATCGCAGCATCCCCATCGCCATTTTCGACAACCAGCAGGACCTTGAAGCCAAGCTCGGTTAACTTGCTGGCGATCAAGGATGCATCATTGATCGGGTTGTCCAGTTGCGTCGCGTGTTGATAGGAGGCGTTGCCGACTACCAATGCGACCCGGTCTGCAAGTGCAGACGCTGGCAGCGCTCCAAAAAATAACGAAACTACAAATAGTGGAACCAGAAAAACCTTCTGCATTGATCCCCCAAACCCATGCTTCAAAGGTTGCTAAAGGACAGGAAAACTTCAGTCCCTCGGCGATAGTGTCGTGTGCAAGGCTGCAAGGTCAAGCGGCAAT
>JAEPML010000102.1 GCA_017643925.1 Roseibium sp.
ATGAGAAAGTGAAGGTCATGTCTCAAGACGCTTTTCTGTGACGCGACTGGTTTGTGAGCCTGTTGTCTTGCAAATTTCAGGGAAAACTTTTGCCCACAAGAGCATCTAAAGAATTTCTTATTTCTTTAGATCTTGCGCAAATTCTTTAGATATTATGATTGAGTCATTTATATCTTTTTTCCTTTATTAAAGTCCAAGGAGATTATTAATCTACTTAAGATGTATTGAGATCGAACATTATTTCTTTGATGCAGTTGCTATGAAATCGAAGTAGGAACTTTGCTTGAATTTGTAACCAATCAGATTTTGACGGCATGTGCAGAAAAATGCTGTACGCATGTAAGTGGACAAAAGTATTTTCCCAAACTTGATGGGTCTGTTGTCTTAACTTTGGCCGGAATGACTCTGGTTACACCTCGAAATGACCATTACGGCCGTTTTTTGATTTGGTGTATATACAAATTTGAAAAACTTCTCTGACTTTCGATCATGTCAACGGTCGGGGATGACATATGGAACCTTT
>JAEPML010000103.1 GCA_017643925.1 Roseibium sp.
GACCCATTTGGGATACGGGAAGACCCTGAGCCTGCATAAGGTTCCGGTCTTGTGCCAGTCCTAATTGTGGTATGAAAGACAGTTGCTGATCGTCTCCAACAACGACAGCTCTCTTCGCGCGCGCGAACAGCGGAATCGCTGTGGCAATGTCGCACTGGCTAGCCTCATCAAAAATCACCAGATCGAACAACGCGTCGTCCAGAGGGATCCGTCTAGGGGCGCCCAAAACCGATGCGAGCCATAAAGGGCGGTGAGCGACGACGGCGCTGGTCACTTCAATAGGTAAATGACCTTTGCCGCCTTCGAATTCCCAATCGCTGTGTGCCTCGGCGAGCTGTTGGCAGCGCTGAACTCCTACGTTCGTAACTTGGGCCATGTGTTTAGGAAGCAGTTTCCCGACCAACGCCCGAATCTCATCTCCTAGTGGAACCGGGTTTTCTGTCGTATCCAAGTTTTCCAAACTCGACCGAAGTCTTTCCAGTCGTTTCTTCAGGTCGCTAAGTGTGGTTCGCGCGTCCGAT
>JAEPML010000104.1 GCA_017643925.1 Roseibium sp.
GCATCCCATGATGCGCCAGTGTCAGCACCTTCAACAGAGATGGCCAAGTCACCTGCTGTGAATGACGCGCTCAGAGCGCTTGCAGATGAAGAGTTGTTGGTTGCGTAACCAACAGTCAAATCGCCAGCTGTGTAACCAACTTTGATTTCGCTTTTACCTGCGCTTGTATCTTCTGTGTAAGACGCAGAAATGCCGCCGCCTGCATAAGCAAACTGAAGGTCACCAGACTCATCGCTTGAACCACCGGCATCCATTTCGCCGTCGGCGTCATATGTCAATGTCAGGCCAGAACCGGACATAGTGACAGCGCCACCGATGTCAGTGTTTCCGTCGCCTGCGTCATCGTCAGTTTCGTCGATGCTGATGCTTGCAGTGTATGAGATGCCGCTTGCTTCGCCAGACATAGATACGCCCAGATCAGTTGTTGAGCCCCATGATTCTGCTGCTGCGCCGTCCCAGTTGCCGTATGTCAGTTTCGCAGAACCGCTGAATGATACGTCGGCTGCTGCAACACCAGCTG
>JAEPML010000105.1 GCA_017643925.1 Roseibium sp.
CTTTCTACATTGCTTACGAAGACCTACAGGATCTTGAAGTGATCAACGGTTTGGCGCGTTTTCTCGGGTCAGATGAAAAGCTCGCTGCCCATGATGGTCAACTGAAACGCCAGAACCCAAGCCCGATTTCCGAGAAAGTTGAAAACTTTGAAGAAGTCACCAACGCGCTTGCTGCGCTTGATCAGTTCAACCTGTCCCGAACCCCAAACTTCGAGCCTCGAAGGGGTGCGGCTGTCCCGACCTACATCGCAACGCGGGATGCTGGTTTGATTTTTATGCCGGTTCAGGGTGGCCCAACTCAGGCAATTTCCGATTGGCTGGGCGTCCTAGAGCCAAGCCCGCTTATTCAGGGCATGAACCAACGTGCGTTGCGGGATTGGAAAGCGTCTCACCAACCTCATCGCAGTTTCACGGTTGTTCGACATCCTGTTGCAAGGGCGTTTGAAACCTTTGTGACCAAAATTCTCGACACTGGCCCCGGGAGTTTTCTAAAAATCCGGCGGACTCTGCGCAACAGGTT
>JAEPML010000106.1 GCA_017643925.1 Roseibium sp.
TGAGGATCGAATCCACCGTGCCCTTGAGCGCAAAAACCATTGGCAACCGATCGGTGCCGAGCTTGTCGATCAGAACGAGCGTGTCCTTGCCGTATTTGGCCGAGATATCAAAGCAATTGCGGTGCATGTATTCCGCCGAAACAGGAAGCGTTTCGAAATCAGACAGGATCTTGCGTCGCAACTCGGTTAAATCCGCCGCATCATTCGTTCCGATGTAAAACACCTTCTCCGCCCCATTTTGCGCATAGGTGTCCAAGCGCAGCGCAAACACCGCGACCTTGCCGGCGCTTCCTGCGGCCTCATAGAGCAGACGGTCATCATTGTTATAACGCGCAGGGGTATCCGACTCTACGTCCCGAAGAATGGTGGTGTAATCGGTGTCTGACGCCTTCAGCCCTTTGGGCATGGGGCTGGATTTATCGTAATCTCCGGCTTCGAGACGGGTGAGGATTTCTTCTGGGGTCTCCCCCAGGTCGATCCCCAGATGGTTCACGAGCTCGAGTTTCCCATCCGCATTG
>JAEPML010000107.1 GCA_017643925.1 Roseibium sp.
TACCCTTACAGGTCAGATCAGACCGCCCGAAGTCTGCGCCCCCGAGCAGTATATTAAGGTGAGCCGAGGATCATTCGCTCGAGCGCGTCCAGCCATGGGCTGGCCTGCAGCGCAAGCATGTTGGCCTCGGCGGCGTCCCGACCCAGATTGCGGCGGAACAGCCTGTTCACCTCCTGCCGGGTCAGGTGCAGTTTGTCCAGATGGCGGAACAGATGGGCGTCGTAATGACGGAATTGCGTCACATCTCTGGGCGAGCGCATGCTGGGGCCCAGACTGGGGGTAACGCCCGGGCTGACGTTCTTCCAGGAGCGAGTGCAGTCTCACACGCTGCCCGTCCTCCGTGATCACGATCATTCCCGCTTTCACACGGATCGCAAACGGGATGCCGCGTGCCTTGAGAAAGTTGAGCCATTCCAGACCGATGGACTCCCGATCTGCCAGATGGACCTTAATTGATCCAGCGTTCAACAGGGCAAGGCAACGCTGCATAAGTGCGATGCACTCGTCGGCTTTGCTG
>JAEPML010000108.1 GCA_017643925.1 Roseibium sp.
CCCGCAAAAACCAGATTGAACGGGCACTGAATTCTCTGGCGGCTCTTCAGCCAGCTCTCACCCAGTTTGCACATGAGCGTTCAGAAGTTTTGGCCGGCGACCATGTTCGAGTACGTCAGGCACTGGGTTCAAAAGGACAGGTAAAGGTCAGCGCCATCACACCAGTGGATGTGATCGGTTTCTATGTGCTGATGCCGGGATTGTAAGGGTAAGACCATGGCTAGAATGACAAAAAGACGTAAGCAATCCCGCCGCTCTGCTCGCCTTGATTTTGCGGCAATTGAAGTCGTTGGTGGTCTCCTGCCAACAGATGTAATCGCCCAAATTGCAGCCGGTGATGCTGCCGAGCAAAGTGATGAGAGCTACGGCATTCCCAAGGGCCTAAAGCTTCGGGATGAAATCGCTCGCTTTTATCAGATCGCTCATGCGCATTGGGAAAGCTTTGAATCTGCCAAGGGGGCGAATGCGTCTGCTCCTATTGGCTTCGTGCAAAGCCTGCTCTCAGAATGTTTCGGCT
>JAEPML010000109.1 GCA_017643925.1 Roseibium sp.
CTCCATCGTTTTGAAGGGGGCGGAGTAGCTCAGCTGGTTAGAGCAGCGGAATCATAATCCGCGTGTCGGGGGTTCAAGTCCCTCCTCCGCTACCAAATATCTCCTATAAATCGATTGATTGCTTTGATCACACCTAGTAAATAACTCTACCAAAATACCCTGTAAAAGGTCTAATCGTCAAAGTGTGTGTGACCAGTGTGTGACCGATCAAGGGTATCACTCCCTAAAAACTCACATATGAGACTTTGAGAGTGAAACAAACACTCACTTGGACTTCACCAACTTCTCAATCAGTTATCTGACAATATATGGAATACAAACATCATACTTTGGGTTCTTATCAATCTTACAATATCTAATCACCCTAGAGTCAAACAATCCATTCTCAACACTTCCAATCGCAATCTGTGATGAGTCAGACGCACAAGCTGTGGCGCGCCATGGCGATGTTGCGTGCAGAAGCGCTCATGCGGCGTCCTCCGCGATAAATTCAGCGCCCTTCCAGCCGATCATCATG
>JAEPML010000010.1 GCA_017643925.1 Roseibium sp.
GCCATTTGCATCAGAGTTTTGCCTCCGGTGTAAAATCGCGCACCCGAAGCATTCCCGGCCGAGTCTGGGTAATTCGCAAAGAGGTTTCCTTGATCATTCCGGGCATGCCGATAACCCGCAGCTTATCCGTCTTGGCTGGCAAAGGGGCATCGACGGGATCACTGGCTTTGAGCAGCGAAACATCTTTCGGTGTGCTGCCATTGGCCCCAACCGCGATGCTTTCCGTTTCGATCACGCTGAGAGTTACGGAATGGATGCGCCCCGGCCGCTCAATGATTTCGTCGTTCCGCGTCACCTTGTAGTAGGGCATGCTCTCAAAATCAGGCGCTTGCCATAGCCCGGCAATCACCTCGTCATAAGGATCGCCGAGATCGATCGATCCGCTGCTGACAGTAAATGGCCCCAGGATGAAACCACCGGCGCGCGCCCAGACCTGCCGCCCCTCCCAGATGTCCAGGCCGGTAAATAGCCCAGCCAGATCCGTGCTGCCCCTGACGGCACCTTGGAACAGGTTGATTTCCTGTTCTTCCATGACCTCATGGGTGACGACCCCGCCGCGATCCACAGTCAACCAGACCTGATTTTGCCCATCGACTGAAAGGCCGGTCACTTCCCCGGCATCGGCCGCACACCACTCCACCACGGCCAGGATCTTTTGTGTCAGGATCCGAAGGCAGCAGATTAGGCGGCCATCGGATCGCGGCAACCACCAACGCGAAGCGTCGTTCTTTCGGACCTTATTTTGAACAGATGCGCCGTTGATCTTCTCAATCAGATGCGAGGACAGCAGGCTTTCCGGCTGATCGTTCCATCGTGTAGACACATCATCATACTCAGCCGAATAAAGCGATTGGCCGGTGTCCTCCGGATTGTCGCTCTCCGTTTCACCACCGACAAAAACAACCTGGCCATCCAATTCGGCAGGCGGCACATAGGGTGCGATCCCGTTCTTGCCGGTCTTGACCCAGTTCAGCGGCTCATCCTGTTTGATGGTTCGATTGGAAGCAAACCAAAGACCCTTATCTGTCCAGGCCAACACGTAATGCGCCTCCAGGACCGCCTTGATTTCCTCACTTGTCTGGGTGCGTAAGGCTTCCAGCCGCGCGGCATTGTTGCCGACCGCCTCGATGTTAAGGTCGAAATACTCCCCGGTCCGGCTCATGTTGAGCGCAGCCTTACGCGCCTTCGGCCCGTAATAGACGGCCCTGTCCTGAGCCAAGGCCATTCCGGCAAACCAGCCGTTGGAAGCAGAAACCAGAGCCTCCCCCGCTGTTTCTCCGACAACGGTGTGATAGGCCAGGGTTGCGACGGACGAAGCGTTCACGCATTCGCAAACCACGTCATATTCAGATCCCGAGAGATCCCCGCCGAAAGTGATGATCAATTCCCGATATCCGCCGGAGATCGCATGGGTCACAGTGATCGTGACACCGAGAGACGGCAAGCCCTCAAGCGCGGTCTTGATATCACTTGCCAACGTATCCCATTCGGTGTCCGTCGCAGCGCTAAA
Source organism: Roseibium sp. (assembly GCA_017643925.1). Taxonomy (GTDB): domain Bacteria; phylum Pseudomonadota; class Alphaproteobacteria; order Rhizobiales; family Stappiaceae; genus Roseibium. Next base: position 1,511 of record JAEPML010000010.1, read on the forward strand.
GGTTGCCCCAAGTTCAATCGCGGCCGTCGGCTCACCGTCGACTGTGAAGCGGAAAGCTGGCTGAACAGTGTCATCTGAATGACGAATGAGCACTTCCCATTTGTCGTCAGTTTTCGCGTAGTTGCCGCCTAGATCCACTTCAGGAATTTTGTCATAAGGCCAGGTGTCTTTGGTCCAAATCGTGTCATCGCCACCATCGCGCACCAGACGCAGGGTTTCCAAATCTTCGTGAAAAATCCCGACCGTTGCCGCCTCGGCATAGAACTCCAGTTCCGGCAGAAGGTCCGCCGTGATTTCCGACAAGGCAAGAGTAGCAACTTTCACCCGGTCATTGCGGAAGATGTCCACGTAACCGACCGAGAAAAATAGCGTGTAGGACAGGCTGGAGCTGACTGGCAAGGTATACTGGCGGACAGTCCTGGAACGCGCTGTCTGCACAAGCGCAGTCCCCGGCATCAGCCGGAAGCCCGCCTGGGGAACCGGCTCAACATTCTTGAACCGTTTACCCGCGTTGTAATAGTCCTTCAGGCCAAGCTTGCCATAAAGGTCAGGGCTAAATTCTCCGGAATTGCAGCTGGATTTCTGAGGGCCTGACTGGATGGACATTTAGCCCCTCCCGTACCAGGCACCGCTCGCACCAGAAGCGTGGGCCGTTGTCAGCGGATCCTGGGCAAGTGGCTGGTTGCCCATGGGCGATGACGCCCGGTCCTGGGCCATCAACCGGCCAAAAATACCGCCGGCCCCTTCCCGGCTTGGCGTGCCAAAGGCTTCGGCCAGGAGTTCCCGTTTCAGATCGGTGTTGGAAAGAACTGCCCCCGCCAGGTAACCGGCCAGTGCTGTGACAAAACCGGAACGCCAGCCTGGATCCCAATACTGTGGATCCTGCTCAAACTTGCAGCGTGCCCAGACCTGTTCGACATTGGCGTAGATGTAATTGCCTTCCCGGTCGAAGTGCCTCAGAACACGCTCACTGGTTCCGACTTGGTCCATGACCTTCAGCGGCTCGCCGACACGGCCACCGGGCAATGCGAACTCGTAGACCCAACCGTTTTCTGGTGTATCAGCTGACCGCACCAGCTTGAATGTCTTGCGGAAATCCTTCCAGTCGTGGAGCGCGATACAGCGATCCAGGCAGCGTTGCCAGGCCAGATTGACCTGGCCTGACAATTCATCTTCGCCGTCGATGGAAAAGGTCGCGAAATGCCCGATTTCATGAAGCGCCCAGTTTGCGATCACGGCCTTGTCAATCAACATCGATATGTCCTCATGGGGAAAACAGGCCGCCAGATCGACGGCCTGCAAAGGTGTCGGGCCTTATGCGCCCGAAGCGCCGGTTTCAGCCGACGTTGTCACGTCGCCAGTAGACGGAACGGTATCGACCAGGATCGTGAGGATGTCTGGCGTCCCGTCCTTGTCCACAACGGCGGTAATCACATCACCCGCTTTCAGCGTTTTCCGGCTGTCATTGAAGAAACCGTCGGCCAGGACCTCGGCAGCGGTGCTGTCTGTTGAATACTTGTAGAAGTTCGTTTGGTTCTGACCGCCCATGTCCGAGGTGGCATAGCGGCTGAGAGCTTTCTTGTTATGCGCCATCGTCGCAATCCTTCAGTTGATTTCAGGAGTGGAAGGCCGCCGGACGAACCGGCGGCCTCTTAAGATCAGGACGGACGGACCGCCGAGTTGATCGCTTTGTAGCGAAGGCGAGCACAGCCTTCCGGCAGGATGCCGACGGCATTGCCAGACAAACCAACCTTGCCGAGCATCGGAGAGCCTTCGTAGTCCTCATGGGTTGTCAGGCTCATGTCCTCCTGGTTCCACTCGGCCTCGGCCCCCAGCGCGTCTTTCGACCACATGTAGGTGTCGAGATAGCCAGTGTCGTCGAAGGCACGACCGCTGGAACCCGTTCCATAGGCCCCGGTGCCAACCGTGAAATACTCACTGGGCAATGCCAGAATGTGGCACCCGCGCACCGTCCGCTTTTTCACCTTCTGCGATTTCGCAAACGGCAGATTTTCGGGACCGGAGTAACGAGAGTTTTTGATTTCCTCGTACATTTCCAACTGTGACAACCACTGATGAGGAACCGCCCAGAAGATCATGTTGTCTTCATCATCCGCGCCGGTCGCAGCGATGTGATCAATCATGTCCATCATGTTGATGATGTCGATAACGGCCGATCCGTCACCAATGCTCATGACAGTGGTAGGCGCATCAGCGAGAGTGGAAGTGCCTTCGATGAAGGTCTGCAAGGCTTCCAGCTTCAGGTGGTCGCGCTGACGCCGGATCGCATTCGAGAGCTGTCGGCCAACGGCGGCCTGTTCATTTGGTCCCTGTCGTCGCGCATCCTGGACACGCATCCAGGCGGACGCTTCGAAGTCACGCATCTGAACAGAAATCATGTCCAGGTTAGGGTTAGTATTGGTGATTTTCTGGATCGCGCCCGAGATCTCGTAGGCTTCAACCCGGCCGACCACGGGAAACTTGATCGTGCCCGCATGGCCATCGCCCTGCACCATTGTGCCGTCCAGGTATCCACCCATCGCCTGGTAGCGCTGGCGAACCATTCCCCGGATTTTTTCTTTGTACCAATTCGGTGCTTGTGTGGTCATCTCTCGACCTTCCTTGATGAGTTGAGTTTCAATTCACCAGGAGGTCGATTGGCCGGAACGGGCGGCGGGTCCTGTGAAGGATAGCGGCCGCACTGTCCGGGTCGCTTCCCCCGGTAGCAGACAAAGCCTGCCACCGGCCAGAAGGCATTAAGTGCGGATCAGGTCCCGTAGACCTTTTCATAGTCGTCTTGAAGCTTTTGCCAGCTGGCCTTGTCGAACGCCGCATTTCCAGGCTGGTTTTCCGGGAGAGCTTCACGGCGGGCAAGATCCGCCTTCGCATCCACCCCGCCACTCCCTTGGCTGCCCCCAGCAAGCTTTGACCCTTCGCCGGAGATCTGGGAGCGCATATGCTCAATGAACTGGTGGCCCTTTGCGCTATCGCCAAGCATGGACTTGGCATAATCGGCAACGTCTTTTGACATGCCAGGCTGATTGTCGCCCTGCGCCGTCATGGCATCCAGGAAAGCGAAGTTGTCATTCATGCGCTTTTCTCGCGCGGCCGACTGTTCGGCTTCCGGCAAGTTTTTGGCTTCCTCCGGGACCAGAGCAGCCTTTTCTGCCTCCACATCAACAAACGGCTCTAGAGCGCCCATTTCCTGGGCAGCACCAAAAAACTCCAGCGTCAGGTCCTGGAAATCCTGGACCGGCATCCCCTTCTCAAGAGCCGACTTCGACAACTTCTGAAACACGGTGTCTTCAGACAACGCGCTGACATGAGACTTCAACTGGTCAGGGACCTTGTCGCCAAAATCCGCGTAGGCTTCCTGGGTTTCAGGCGCTCCACGGTCGTTGTCCTTCTGGCGATACCCCTTCAGCGCCAGGGCCATCTTGTCGATGGTTTCCTCGTTGCTCTCACCATAGAGATTGTCCGGCAGACCATCTGGACGATATGCGGCAGGAGGATCCCCAGCCGGAGGATCGCCCGCTGGCGGATCTCCTGCTGGAGGGTCACCAGCTGGCGGATCCCCTGCACCACCGCCACTGCCGTTTTCTGCGTCCTTGAGGATCCAGTCCCAAAGTGTTGTTTTGGTTCTCATTTGCCTTTCCCTTGGTTCAGTAGTGTTTCGCCATGTTCAATGGCGTTTAAAATGGCCTCGGCCGGGCCATTAATTCCCTGCTTGGTTGCCGCCCTGAGAGCTGTTTCTTCCAGACTGGACCCGGTCACACGCAGCGGAGCGCGAAGCGTGATATCCATGATCCACTCCAGGATCTCCCGGCCGCCCGCAGTCTTGGCGAAAGTAGCCAGGTTCTTGGCCACCCGGTCGGACGGCTGCAAAGGTCGATCCGCAAGATAAGGTTCAAAAAAACTATCCAGCTCGTCCCAGGGCTGCTTGCTATCAAGCAGATGATCGTGGGTCTGGGCTTCCCGAAGCCCGAATTTCGGCCCACTCATGCGGCTTGCACCTGTGGTTGCGTTGCCGCCTGAGCAATCATGTCAGGCGCTTTTTTGGCCATTTCGGCCCCGAACATATGGAGCAGTTGGGCGTTCTGCCGCCCTTGAATTTTCTTCTCGATAGCGGCCTTTTCGTTCTCATCCGGGATCAGATCCTTGTCGATCTGCAACCCGTCGCCGACACGCTCCAGGACCTTGTCCATGTTGACATAAAGCTCGGTTTGCTCCGGCCCGGCAACGGCTCCAACAAACTCGATATAATTGGCAATGGCCGCCAACCGATCTGCATTGAGCGCGGCCGCCATCGGCGATTGCACCTTGATCGACACAAGCAACTCGTCAATCGTCATCGGCAATTGCGTCAGGTGCTTGAAGTCAAAAAGGATCTCAGCCACACGGGGCACGATCACCGGCATGATCTCCCGCACCAGGCGGCCAAAGGCCCCAATGTGAACATCGGCCCGCTGGCGCAGACGAGCGGCAATTTCAGAGGCAGCCTTGGGCGTTCCCTGATATTCCGGCAATCGCGTGTCCAGCATGTCTTCCCGGATCTGGTCCTGGAGGTTGCCGATCAACAGCTTGGAAACGTCCATCCGCCCGCCAGCCGGATCCATCCGCTGCACATCCGGACCAAGGATCCCGCCCGTTGACTGCATGGCCCAGAACTCGCCCGCGCCGAGGCGCACCGTGTCCGGATTGAAAGTGCCTCCGGAGCGATAACCCCAGATACCGAGCATCTGGATCGCGGCAGATTTCAGGGCGATTTCCTGCGCCTTGTTCACCGTCTTGATCGTCGGCAGCGCCGTCAGGACAACGCCCCGCCCCATGGCCTCACCTGGCACACGATAATAACGCGGCACGGCGATCGGTTGGGTTTTGTAGTCTTCCTGGTCAATCGGCTCGACGCTGTCATTGACATAGGCAATGAATTTCCAGCCTGCCCGGCGGCCGCCGGGTTTCTGGTAGAAATCCTGAAACAGCTCGACGGTTGCGCTTGGCTGAGACCTGGCTTTTTCCTTGAAGCCTTCCGGAAATTTGCCCTTCGGAAATGCCTCTATGATCTGGTCATAGGTAAAGCTCTGCTTCCAGGAGACATAGATCACTCGGCCAGCCATATCGACCAGGACGGCGATCTGATCAATCGGGATCGAAGCAAAAATGATCGGGTCGTTGGAAGTGCCCTTCAGCGGCAGGATTGCGCCGGTTCCAACGCTCAGATCGATGCAGGTTTCGTGAACCGCGGTGTCCCAGTCTCCGGCCAGAAAGAATGGATGGATCATCTTGGCGACTTTTTCCAGGAACCGGTTATACGCCGTGACCTGTTTTTCCGGCAGCGCCATCTTGGCAACTGGGCCGGTTTCCAGGGTGAATGTTGGCTGTCCGGACGGGAACAGATCCCGCTGAAGGTTCCCGGCAAAATGCATGGCGGCGCTTGGTCCGGTCATGTCAAACAGCAGATTGGAGACACGAGGCGAGCGGCCGGATCCACCGGGTCGTCGATTTGGGATCACGAAATCATAGGCATCGCCGACAACGTCATCCCAGTTAGCGCGCCGGGACCAGGCGTCCGAGCTGCGCTTTTTGATTTGAGTGAGATCCATGGGTGTCAGTCACCCAACTTCGAAGCGAGACCCGCCGCACCATCTTCAAAAAGACGACGGCCACGCGGTGCACGGCGGCGGCCGCTGTTTTTGCTGTTTTGCCGATTGGCCTCGGCCAACTGGCGGTCATTGGCAACCTGTTGTTCCCGGCGACTTTGCTCGCTCGCCCTCCTGGCTTCGGAATTGTCCGTTTTTCCGCCCCCGAAGAGACCCTTGACAACTTCTCCCACGTCGCAACCTCCAGACATGAACCCATTTTCCGACGGTTTCCGGATCCGGATTGAAGCCGGTCAGCCGGGCCATGCGCTCGCCCGGGAGGTGCCCGGGACGCACATGGCAAAAAACCACGGTTCCAGTCTGGGCGATGGTGTGGAGGGTTAATTGCGCCTGGCGGCACAGCACCAGCATGAAAGGGCGGCTGGCAGGCAAGGCAGCCAGGCAAAATTCGGCCGTTCCGTTTTCGTGAGGCCAGAGGTAGGCGACCGCCAGAAGTTTGCCCTCAGCATGAAAGGACCAGGTCCTGGAGCGAAACCGCATCATCAGCGCGGCTTGACGGCTAAACCTGGTCGCCCGGCCCGCCTTCAGGCAATCGTCATAGGCCGCCGGGCTCCGGATCTGCAGGCTCACCATAGCTTGGTATCGTTCATCCGGTCGCGGTTCGGCTTGCCTCGCTGCTCGCGCCGCTGCCGCATGCCAACGACGTTGGACGGGCGGCCCACACGGGATGCATCGTCAATGACGGCATAGCGCCCACGATGTCCCAGGCAGATGTATTGAAGCGCGTCATGCGGGTGCGAATACTCGTTCTTGTCGATTGCCAGCTTGTCGGTTCGCCCTGCGCTCGCCTGTTTCGTGAGCTTGTAATGGGCAGCAAAACCACCGATCAGCAGGTGATTGCCAGGGTCGATCACCATGCGTTCCGTTGTCCCGTCAATGGGAGCGCCCAAATACCAGCGAACGGCCTCCTGACGGATCGCCGGCTCCTGGCTTGGCGCTGGCAAAATGTTCAAGGAAAGCGCCATGGCGATGGTTTCCATGACCGACAATTCACCGTTCTGCCTGTCCGCGCCCATGAAGTCGGCCGGGTCGCCGTAAGCTTCGCTAATCGGAAACCCGGGAAACTCCGACAGAAGAACTTCCATCAGCATTTCCGAAAATCGCGCTGGTCCTGTGCCCGGCATCCCGCAGATTTCCTTTAGGATCAACAGCTGGCCGTTCGGCAGGAATTGAACAATCACGGCCGCCGGTGACCCACCGCCATCCAGACCGATCCCGAGCGGGATCCCCGGGCGTGGCTTGATGGCCTGGTCCGCGACATGGCGCTGCAAAGCAAATTCCGGATAGACCGGCTTGCCGTCCAGCGCATATCCGAACTCCCCATGCACCATGCGCCGCACGATATGGTCCGGCTGCGTTGCCGCTTCCAGCTCATAGGAGGAACGCGGCTTCCCAACCCGGTTTTCCGCGTTTGCACTCAGTCCGGACGGCTGGCGATAGAGGTTGTACCCCGGCCATTTTTCCTTGACGCAGGCGTTATAGACCCAGTTGTCAATATCGGGCGGGTTCAAGTCACCCCAGACAATACGCGGAAGGATGATTTCATTCGGATCCGCCGTCAGACCCATGTTTTCAAACGCTTTACGACCGTCCTTCGAAACACGATCCAGCTCGGACGGCGCAATATCTTCAACCTTGGGATAGCGCCCGGTACGCTGAAACAGCAGGCCTGCAACCCGATCATCCAGCATGTCACATTCGTTCAGCCACCCGGCTGAAATTTCATATCCCTTGATGAACTGCTCGACATTGGCGTCGCCGATAGCGCCGGTCTGCATTTCAAACCGGATCGGAACCTTGACACCCTGGCGGATCGTTGCCCATTCGAGCACATGCTTGACGGGACGGTCCTGGCCACCCGAATGCTCAACAGTCCAGGGATGACTGATCGGGAACGCATCGTACCAGGAGGAAAGCGCTGTCCTGGCAAAATCACGGTAGGTATCGCGAATACAGGCCAGTTTCACGCGGATCCAGCCATCCTTGCAAACCGGTAGATAACTCGCCGCCAGCATCGGCCCCTTGAACACCGAGGCCACGGTTTTCCCGGATCCGGCCGGTCCCATGATCAGATCTATCGGCCCGCGTGAATTGAGGAACTTCTCCCCCACCGGCCCCGGCGGCTTGTAGCGCGTGATGTCCAGGGTCAAACCCTAATCCCTTGTCCCTTGGCGCAGACCCGTGCCCGCGCTCCCGAGCCCTAGGATGGCCCCGCAAAAAACGGGTTCAGTGCCCCGCAGGGTCGAGCAGACGGAAATAGGCGGTGTGTGTGAGGCAGCACCCCCAGGGGGAGGGGTGCGGTTGCGATTTTTGAAAGCCGGATTTTCGCGATTTGACTACCGGGACGAGGGCACCCCCCTCACCTGACCGATTGCCATTTTTTCCCGGGACCAAATTGCCCTGGAATGGGAAGTGCCCGACCGCAGCCAATAATATTTGATCAGCTGCTACAACGCTGTTTGTCTATACATTTCAATGACATAACCGAAACGTACGACGGCTTTAGTTTGGTCGTACGTTGCCCGAAAAGCTAAGTGCTTGATTTATCGTCACTTTCGCTAACGACGCCAGTCAGCGAATAAACACCCTCCTCGACCGGCCCTTGACCGGCCGCCGCACCGCTTTCGATCACCAGGACGCCGAGCGTCTTGTCGGTCTGGACGATCTCCTGCGGCCGCTTGCTCTCGAAATACGGCATCAGGATATCATTCGCCTTGATGACCAGGTCCATTGCCTCTTTCGCCTTGCATCCCAGTTCCGCCGCTAGTCTGCGTGGATCCGCGTTCGCCAGGTCCGCCAGGTTCAAGCCTGGATGTCGATAGCCTGACCTCAGCAGATAGTCCCGGAAGATCTGGTTGGACTTGTTTTTGGATCCCCTAGGCCTCCCGCGCCCTTTGGCGGCTTCAAAGGTATCCGCGACGTGTCCCACGGGGCCGGAAAAGAGACAGTCTTCGTCCTCGAACAAGGAAGACTGGTCGCCCTGGTCATTCGGCTGGATCTGGTTCGCCAGGTCATCCAGGACGGCCGTGCCCAGGGCGGCCGCGTCCCCGATCTTGGCAGCCTGGCCGGCATCCGGTTCGAGATCCGGCCGCAGATTTCCCTGCGTGTGTGCCCCTGCAATCCCCTTTTCGTCGGTCTGATCGGCCATCCCGATTTGATCCCCATTTGTTTATTCCGGTTAGGTCGAAACGGTCCGAATGCGGCCAAACTAACCGCAACCTAACCGAGAAACGTCAATAAAATCAGGAATATAATTCTACTGGTTAGGAGTTATGTGGTTATGTGGTTGTTTACATGCGCCCGCGCGCGCGTGCGAAGGATCCATATAACCCGGATAACCAGCTAACCACACTTCCACCTCTTTGATTTTATTGAGAATTTCCGGTTATGTCGAATCTAACCGCCACCTAACCGGACCTAACCGAAACAGATCCGACCAAGTCAACCGGCGGGTCTGATCACCCTCACACGTTCCCCCTACTCTTAAGTGCCCGCGCCGTCCCGGCCTTTGTCCCACGGGCAGGCTGAAGGCCCGCGAAAGCGGGACTTTGCCGCACCTATCCCTATAGGCGCGGGCTCCGCTTAGAACCAACCGGGCGCGGGTAAAAAGGATTAAGTGAGGCAGCCAAAACCCGAGGGATTTGCTGGCGTCAACCAGGGCGCGGGCCTGGGCGTCCGGAGTTGAAGAAAAAAAAGCCCACACTTTGAGGGCCATAAAACCAAATTGCTGGTGCAGAGAACGATGCTCCGGACGGTATTCCATTGTTCATCAAGTTTCGGAGCTTTCGTCCTCAAACTCCACGAACGAAGGCGCCACCGGTAGGAAAGGAAAAGTCGCTCTCATCTGTTGCGTCACAATCGATGCCAACGATGTAAAATGCGTCCAGGCACTTGTTTTTGCGAAGAACAACGCGAAGTCTTCCATGTACTTACAATCGCAGTTTTTACCGCGCATACCGCAAAGATAGGAAGCTTCGAAACTAGTACTTCTCTCATCGCTATCTTTTTCTTGTTTTACAACTGAGACCGTTGCCCGGAAAGTAAACAAGTCCCCTCCTAGGTCCTGAGGGCGGGTGATGTGCACGGCGTAATTAAATGCCACATCTTTGGCTTCTTCTAGTCCCGGGTTGAAATCAAGTTTCAAATCTAACAGCGTTATGCCAACAAATGAAACTTCTGGCTCAGCAGACTTGGATGCGGGCTGTTTCTTAGCCATGGAGTTTCTTTCCTGACGAGTGCATCAGAGCCGCCATGCTGGAAATGGCCCCAGTGTCATATCCACGTGCGCCCTCCCAGTCATGGTCTGACCGAATGAGCTCTTGTTGAACCGCATACTCAAATACGTCAAAATCTTTAGCTACCCGTTTTGCCCATTGCGTTTGGATGTGCTGCTGGAGATTATCGTTCTGCTTCTCAAACACACCGTCCAGGCGTTTGGAGAGTTTGCCGCATTGCAGCTTTTCATCAATCGCGTCACGCACCCAGTTGTTTAAACTTGTGCCTTCATCGGCTGCCTGCATAGCCACGCGCCTGTGCCGTGCTGGCGTCAACCGTACATTGAAGCTGCCTTTGAATGGCTTAGTTGGCTCCTTGCCCAGCTCTGCGCAATCAGCCAAATAGGCATCGATTAGAACTTCAAACTCTTTTTGCACCTCCGAAGCATTATCTACTTGTGCAATCAGCAGATCATCAATGTGGAGTACTTTTATGAAAAGCGCGTTTTCATCGAACTCGACTGAAGCTTGAAAGCCTTTATATTTGACTGTTCTCATAGCAAACCTTGATCTTCGAGCTGTTCTTGAATTTGCTTTACCATGTAGTAATGAATTTCTTTCCCGGGATGGGGTTCATGAAGCCTAATTATTTGCTTGTGCTCCCCTTCGCTACGAACAAATCTTCTTCTAGAACCACCGCCGGTAGCTGTTTCTTCGAAACCCAAGTATCCCAGCAGACGGACAACATCTCTGTAAGGAAATGGCCCGGTACAAGCTTTAAAGGCTGCCGCCAGCTGCTGTGCTCGTGACATGGACTATTTTCCGCAGTCTATTTCACGAAGCCATGTACTATGCAACTGATTTTTAGTCGCACTCGATGTCTCATCGTATGTGGGATCAGTTTCTGGCAAGTTAATGACCGTGACAAAAAATTAACTTATTAGTGTGGTCGCACCTTAGCGCAATTGCCACCGAAGGGAAGTAGACTTTTACAATTTCAACGAGTTATTGAGAAGGGTGAAATTAAGACGCGTAGGTAACACGGTGACCAAATCGCAGCCCATCAAGCCGATTACGATTGCTTTTGCAAAAGAGAATTGCGAAGCGCTCCAGGTGCATTGCCTACGGTGCCAGCACATGGCCGTGATCGGGTTCGAAGGCTTCGAGGACCACGAGCTGGTCCCATACCTGCCCCGTCATCACGTTTTCAGATGCAGCCGTTGCAAGGGAACCCAGGTGGAAACCCGGCCGCAATACGCTGCCTTTGACAGCCGGTCGAAGTGGTATGGGTTGCAAAAACGGGCAAAAACAAGCTGAATTTGCTGACATTTATCCACAAAACTGGCGATTTATTGGCAGATTCGACAGCGTTAAACCAGCAGTTGCTTCCGATCTGTGGAAAATGTCGGCCAACAGAAAAAAATCAGGGACGAAACCCGATTTTTACTAGATGCTTATGGGAGTTCTTAGGCGACGGGGACGGTGATCAGGGATGGCAGTCCCGTAAATCACCGTCCGCCGAAAGGCTCCTGGGGACGTGGCGACCCTCTCTATGGGGCCATTCGAGAGCTAACCGTCGAATGCTCTCGTCTTACTGCCCAAAGCCAAATACCGGACAAAAAGTACGATACATTCACACCTTGTGATTGTTCGGAGCGTAATTCAAGAAAAAATAGCAAAGTCCACACTTTTGTGAAACACCCGGTGTCGCGCGTGAAACGAGGGCTGTTACACCAAAACCCGCTCATCCCCCCTTCGCCACCAGCCGATCATAGGCCGACAGATCCACCAGGAGACAGTGTTTCGCAACGCGCTGGATCTTGACCACTTGCTTGTTGCCGCCGCCCCTCAGAACCACGTCTTCAGGCGCTTGCGTCAGAGCTGTTGACCAGCCGCCGTCCTGAAACTCGCTGTCGTGGAAGATCTTGTTGAGCGCCGGGTGTTTGGACGGGATCGCCAGGTAAGGCCCGTTACCAGGCCCTTCCGCTTTCTTCAGCCCGATCCCGGCCAACGCCAGGCGCTCCTGGGCGTTCTTCAGATCGAACGAGTTTTCATCCGTGCTCTCAAAGTCGATCAGCACCCCGCCGACCGTCAGCTTTTCACCGCCTCGATGGGCATCGATCGGAGCGGCCAGAATGTGTTCCAGGCACTCCTGCCACTTCTCCACTTGCTCGGTAAACTCGCTGGCGAGGGCCGCTTTCAGGACCTCGGCCAGGCGCGCCTGGTCCGACACTTCCAGACCGATATCCTCCAGCGCCTCCTCACCGACCACGAGCTGCGCGGCCGCAAGCAAGGTGCCGTAGGTATCCATGGCCCGGGCATCGCATCCGGCCAGGTGCAAGGTTTCCTTCCAGTCAGGCAGGATCTTGTTTCCGAAATCCTCCCATCCATCCATGATCTGCCGCAGGATCATTCGGCCATCCGTGTCATGCACTTCCGGCTCCCGGCCGTGGTTCTTGTCCAGCTTGCGCAGGTTCAGGATCGCCATGCGGGTCTTGTCCTGGACGCCCATGGGCGGGGGGATGATCGCGGATCCCAGGAAGCACGAGCGCGCCTGGAACGTGGTGCCATCATGGTTTGCTCCACCGCGAGCCATCCGGCCGCCGGAAGACGCAAGGCGCATCAGCTCGATGACGGCAATGGCCCTGGCGGCATTTTTCTTGGCCTCCAGTTCGTCCAGGGTCACCGGCAAACTGTCCTGTTTGAGCTTCTGGTAGATCCCGGCCGCCGTGGTGTCGACCAGGGCGAAAACACAATCGCCCAGGATCTCCTGGACGATCTTGTGAAGCGTCGATTTGCCAACACCGGCCCCGCCGGTCGTGAACACATGCGGCCGCCACTTCAGCGCCCCGCCCATGAAGGCGCAAACGATCCAGCCCAGGAACAGGACTGGATCCAGGTAGGGCCGCTCCCAGTTCCACGTTTGGAGATCCTTCAAAATTTCAACCGCGGGGCTTTCCTCCAGGTCAACAGATGTTTCCCAGGGCCGGTCCACATCGGGCGCGCGGGTGTAGAGATAGCCGCCAAGCTCTCCCGGTTCGGCCGCGACCAGGTCGCCCTTGTCATTCACCATCCAGAGATATTCGCCGGAGTTCCAGATAAACTGCCCGTTGTCGGCCAGCCACCCTCCCCGGCCGCGCACCGCCCGCTCCGGATCGAACAGCCCGCGCCGCTTTGCTTCCTGGACCAGGCAGATCATTGCTTTGTCACGCTCGACGCGGTCCACCTTGTAGATCGTCTGGCCTTCCTCGTCCGTTCCCGATTTCTTGAATGCAGGCCAGGCCCAGTAGGCATAGTTCATGTAGGGCGCAAACAGACTGGCCAGGGTGCCAATGGTGCATTTCTCGGCTTCCACGGCATGCAATTGCCCCGTGGCGCTGACAATGAAAATCGTATTGCCGTCATGCCCCAGAACCGTGATCGGACTATCCGGCGGCATGCGTCCCCAGGGTGCACCCATCCATTGACCAGGCTTGATCCCGTCCCGAGGTTCATTTGGATCCGGATCCGTCAGGGAGCGCCGTTCATCGATCCGCCGCGTGGCGTCAATGAAGTGCGCTTGCATTGCCTTGAGACCTGTTTGCGTCTTCCGTGCCATTCCAAATTCCAGATCTATTCCAGGGTCAAAAAGACCGGGCTCACATGTCATGAGCCCGGCAAGTTTGGGGCCTTCCGCCAAGGCAACGATAGGTAACGGCGGAAGCTCTTAGCTGGCCTTGCGTTTCAGCTTCTTGGCTGTTTCGCTCAAGGCCAGCGGTTCATCGACCAGCTGCAGAGTGCTTTCATCGTCGGGAATTTTGGGCGGTTTGACTTTGGCCGGCTGCTCCATCAAGGCGGCGATCTCCACCAGGTAGCCGTCAACCACCAACAGGCTGGTCCGGAATTGGCTGGCCAGGCACTCGGCCTTGATCCGGCCCAGATCCGTGGCCTTTCCGCAAAGCTCCAGGTGCTTCAGCAGGGCCGCATCGGTGCATTTCGGGCTCTTGCGCACCAGAAAGCTCATGGTGTCGCATTGCTCGAAGCTCAGGCACTCCGCGTCCTGGTCATCCGCCATCGCCCTGGCGACGGCCCTTTGCGCGCGATACGCAGCCCACAAGGCGATGTCGGTTGTCAGCGGTTCGAAGGCCTGCGGATTGTCGAAGACGGTCTGTTTCTCGTAATCGACAGCCGAGTAGCTCGCCTCGAAGATATCGGGCTTACAAGGGTAAAACTCGCCTTTGATACCGCGAATGACGTAGTCGCCTACATCTACCCAATGAGCCCCCTCAAGGGTTGCAATGGAGAGACATTTGCCGCGCTCCGGATGCTCATCAAGACTTGCTGGCGTTTCGGAACCTTTAGCCCAATCAATGATAGTTCGGTTATTCTCTGGGCTTCCAGTTGATTGAATGGCCTGGATCTCCAGCCGTTTCTTTTCAAAAAAGCGCGGCTCATTGGTTTCATCCGCCGGGGCGGTAACTGGTTCATCAGCTCGTACAGGCTGATCCGCCGCGTCTGGAACCTTGTCGGTCTCAGCGGCCGCAGCCGTGTCACCGTTACTCGCGGCCTGCCCTTTGGCTGCCAGTCCGGATCCCTCAGCTACAGTTGCTGTTCCCGTCCCTTGTTCTGCTGTTCTCGGCTGCTCCTGATCTTGCGGCTTGGCATTCGTCGTGGCCTTTTTCCTGGTTGTCGCCCGCCGCTTCGACGGCTTGCGACTTGTCGATTTCTTACGTGCTGCCACTCTCAGTCTCCCTATCTCAGGTCGTTGAAGTCGCTGCCGACGTGCGACAGCATCAGCTCCAGCGGCTTGCCGGTTTCCTCCAGGGTCTGGAGAGCTGATTGCAGTTGCCTTTGCGCTTCCGGCTTCTCCCAGTCGTTTTCCCCGGCAACGATCACCAGGGAGACGAACGGGAAGTTGACCGGCGCAGCGGCAATTCCGTTGATGGATCCGCACGCCCAGACACGCGCTTGCGGTATGGCCTCGGCCAGGCTCAGCGCAGTTTCCCGGCCCTCGGCCAGGATCAGAGGTTGCGGTTCGGTTGAAAGCTCCGGCGGTTTGCCTTCCGGCCCGTGGCTGATCCGCATCACAGCGCCCTTGTTCGGGCACCTCATGAGGCGCGGGCTCCTGGGCTTGCCGTTCTTGGTTGCTGGCAACCTGGCCTTGTCCGGCGTTACCGGATCCAGAAAGGTCACATGATGATCGGCGAACTGGCCGTTGATCCACCGCATGGCGGATACAATGGCCGGAAAACGCGGCCCTTCCTTCACCTTCAGAAATCGGCCCTTTGCCGGATCCCGTTGCCAGTCGGCCAACGTCCAGTATTCGCAGTCGGGCAGATATCGAAAGGTGCTGGTGTCCAGGTGTTGGATCGCGTCCAGATCGATCCGGCGCGTTTCCATGTCGAACCGGCGCGCGTGGATCTCGGCAGGTGTTCCGGATCCCCAGGCCGCACCGGACAGGAACAGCTGCTCCGCATCGCGCCGCTTCGCGTCCTCCCGGCGCTTGGCGGCCTCGTCCTTCTTTTCCCGCTCCTGGACGGCGCGTGCCTGGTTGCGCCGCCTGTCGTCCGCACTCATCCGCTGAAGGCCCAGGAAATCCTTGGCCAGTGCCAGCGCACCCTTGAAATCGGTATCGTGCAGATATTCGATCAGGCCCAGAATGTCGCTCTTGTCTCCGGAGCGAAAGTCCTTCCAGGAGCCCACGGCGCCCGTGAAATAAACATGCAGTTCGGGCGTCTTGTTCGGCCCGTCCAGCTTGGGATTTATGGAGTTCCAGGTCCGCCCGGTCCGCCGTCCGTCCGGCAACAGCCAGCGGCAAACATCCTCCAGCCGGTCGCACAACAGCTGTTTGATCTCCTGGATCTCGGCCCGGTCACCCATCAGCTTTCCCCGCCAGCTCCTGGAGCCGTTGCTTGATCCGAAAATTCAGGGTGTCTGCGGCGATCCGCGCGTTCTCCGGATCCGCCGCATTGTCATGAATGGCCTCGGCCATGACATCCGCTAGCACCCGGATTACAAGTTCTGTCGGCAGATGGGCCGTCAGCAGATTGACGGCCGCATAGACAACCACATCCTGTTTGTCGGTGACCTTGATCATGGACGAGCTCCAATGTGGATGTGCCCTTTTTGAAGTCCCTTGTTGTAGAGTTCGCAGATCGTCTTCGCGATTGCCGTGGGCGCATCGCCTCCGGAGATCTTGCGAAGCGCTTCTGCGTTCCCTGACACGCAGTTTCGGTCGTTCTGCTCAAGCATCTTGAGCATGCGTTTTTCGTCAACGTGGTTGTTGTTTCGATGCAGCCGGGCAATCGCAACAATCACGGTGCCCTTGAGTGCCTTGCTATCGCTGGACCACCCCTGGCTCAGCACCCGGCAAGCAAAACCAACCGACGCATCGCCATAGGTATTGATGGCCCGGGTCACTGCCGTGACGGCATTCGTCTTGTTGTGCCCGTCACCACCGGCCGCCTGGACGACTTCGCAAGAGGCCGAGGCCAACACGTCGCGCACACGCAGGGCGATCTGGTCCCCTGCCTCAAGCCCGGCCCAATAGCGTTCAACCGGCGTGACAGCGGATCGGTTTATGTTGACGCCGAGGAAGGCCTCCGCCTCCTCTGCCATGCTTTCAACCGCGACAATGGTGGCCGGGACTTCGGACACACGGGAATGCTGCCTGGCGGCTTCGGCTCGATGCTGGCCATCATAGACCGTCAGCATGCCATCGGGATGCTCGTTCAGCATGAGTGCGCCGAACTTTCTCCAGCAGAACTCTTTCAGGATTTGGGCGACACGTTTCGGCCGTAACTCGCGCTGATAGTTGTGATCAACGCGGATCTTTTCGACGGGCACCCACTCCAGGCGCGGCTTCGCACCCAGGCGTTCGTTCTCCAGGGTCATTGGCCGCCTCCCGCATCATCGACAAGGGCAACCGCATCGACCGGTTTTGTCACCGCTGTCGCCCGGTCCAGTCGTTCGATTTCCGCGATAATGAGCGCCCCGGCCTTGACCAGATTGCGCCGTCTGTCACCCGGCCTGAACCATCGAGGATCCCATCCGTGCGGCCAGGGCTCCGGCACATCAAAGGTCTCCTGCCCGCCGCCGCGCTGCCGAAGGCAAACGCTCTTGGTCCGCTCTGCCCTTGTGCCTTTCAGCAGATAGGCGGCCGCAGCCAGGGCCAATTCACCACTGACATGAGCGTCATCACCTTCAGGAGTAAAACATTCATCCGTTATCTGGCGGGCGCGTTCGTCCCCGAGCTCGGTGGACGTGTCGTAGACGGCATCAAACAAGACGTTGTCATTCATGCCTCACCTCCCCGCTTCAGTTCCATCCGTTTCCAGCGGCGGAAGCGTTCCTGGGAGCCTTGGTGCGGGCGATATCGGGAGCGGCCGACCATCTTGTGATGGGTGTAAAGCGTCTTGCGCCGCCTAAGCGCGAAGATATTCATTCCTAAAGCCCTCCTATGGCTGTTTCGACCAGTTGAAAAAGAGGTTCGTCATCAGGCTCGCAGGCTTCCTCGATGCGGTTCATGGCAAGGGAAACGGCCGCATTCGTCAGGCCAGCAGCGGCGGCCAGCTGCGCCTGCGGAACACCGCAGAAGACATGCGCCAGGTAGAGCGCCTGGCCGCGAATGTCGGCCGCCTGTTTCCAGACAGGATCGAACGTCGCCCGGCGGCTTGGCTCCTGGGCCAGCACTTCCGAAACGGCAACGTTTTCGGCCTGGCACACTGCGACCAGGCACAGGCGATAGATCAGCGAGGGCGTGTTGGGCTTTTCACCCCTGGCGTGACGGGCCAACGCGGTCTTGAGCTTGGCAATCGTGTCGCGTCGTGGCTCATGTTTGCGGCCGACCAGATCTGAATAATGAGAGGCGCTGATCCCAGCCATGGACGCGAGGCGTGACTGCGACAGGCTCAACTCCCGCCGCCGTTTTTCGATCTGCCAAACCGCGTCCGTCATTCGGCCTTGCTCCCTTCAACGGTGACAAAGGCCTTTTGCGCCGCGACCACTTTCTTGAAGAGGTGAAGGGTTGCCGGTGCGTTTCCCTCCCGGCAGCACAGCGAAAGGATCCGGGTCCCCTTGTCCCAGGCTGCATTGGCAATGAAAACGCCAGTCCAGCCATAGTCCCGAGCCGCCTGGTTGACATCATCCAGCATCGACCGGTGGAAGTCGGTCGGATTGCCGTCGTCGGGCATCACGTCCGAGAGATTGATTTCTTCAGGGTGAGCCGAATAGTCCAGGCAGCTCATCAGGAGGTCGCTCATTCAGCAGCCTCCAGGTTTTTCTGCAGACGCTTGTAGGCTTCCCAGAGCTGGTCTGGTTTGACGCTAGTTTTGACCTCAATCCGCCGCAAGTTCTTCACTGACGGATAACGCCAGCCGTAGATCCAGGACTTATAGACGCTCAAGCCGCAGCCCAACTTTTTGCTGAGTTCCTGCATCTTGAGTTTGTTTTCTTTGCGATATTCTTCGAGAGGATGCATGCAGGCCGATCTCCGGTCAGGTGATTTGCGGCTTGCATTTTGCCACCATTAGTGGCTTTTTAGTCAACTGTGAATGCCACTATTAGTAACTTTTTCAACAGGCGAGAGTTTGTATGCTTTGTCTCGCAATGAGTAATTACCCGCACAAAAACGCGCGGCACCCCGTTTACATCTGGGAATGGCGCAAGAAGCACGGCATGACTTCCGAAAGTCTGGCCGAGGCATCCGGCATTCAACGCTCATTACTCTCTCAACTGGAGACGGGCTCAAAGCGCGTCAACGTCGATCATTTGCTACTGCTGGCGAGGGTCTTCAACTGTCATCCTGGCGACTTGATGAGGTCACCCGAGGATGACTTCAGCGAACTAAGCAAATTGTTCGAAGGCATCCCGGAAACTGAGCGGGAAAAGGCATTGAAGCTACTTTCTGCCTTCAGCGAAGACAACTCAAAGAGCACTTAACAAACCCATTCGGATTTCAATGCCCTGAGCACTTAAGAAATCCGGACGGGTTTTCTGCGTCTGCCCACTTAACAAATCCGAACGGGTTTTGCCGCGTTGCTCACTTAACAAATCCGAACGGGTTTTGCCTCGGTCTACACTTAAGAAATCCGAACGGGTTTTTTGGGCCAAATTTTGAAAAAACTTGCTCTCCCCAATATGGCAAATAGCTATATCTCGATTTGTGAAACTAGCCGGACTTCTGGGATTTTTCCCACGAACCGGTCTGGGAAATTTCACAATATGTGACATTTTTCGTTTCGTAACCGAAACTAAATGCCACTTTTGGTAACATTTTTTCTTGACAAAAAATGCCACCTATAGTGACATTCGCTCCGTCACCAACTCGACGGAGAATGGCACCATGCCAAACACCCCTGTTCAGACGGCCCGGACAATGGATCTGGTGATCGGCCTGAAAGAGCTGGCGCAGGTATTGAGTACAACGCCTGAAAATCTCAAGCGAACCTGGCTGAAGCGGCACCAGCAGTACGGCATGCCGCGCAAGCATCCGGCCGGTTGGTTCTGGCCGCGCAAGTCCATTGATGTCTGGCTGACAAGCCAGGCCTATGTCAGCGCCGACCCGGGCAATGACAATGACGGAGAGATCCCTGTCACGGTTCACGAAACCCGGGTTGCCGAACAGCGCGCTGCGCTTCACACGCTTCTGGGGGTGAGCAAATGACCACTCTCCACGCGCTCGGCATCAACCCGTCCGATCTCATGAACGCGCAACAAGACCTGATCCTGATGCTGAAGGGCAATTCCTGCGCCTGGAAGGTTCCGCGCGGCTGGCGCACGAAGCGCCCGGGAAAGGACTTCCAACCCCGCACTGGGGAAAGTCTCATTCGCCAACAACTTGCCAGTGTGCATTTTGGCAAGGGCTCCCCCCGACTGGTGCTGACCAGTGCAGGCGAGGAAATGGCAACAGCCATTGAGGCCGCGCGCCGATCCCGAAAAGGAAGGGCGGCATGAAGAAGTCTCAGGACCCGCTCATTTTCGGACTGATTCAGGTTCGCCTCCGGGCACGGCAGAACGATCTGGCGTTTCCGAAAGAGGTCCTTGACCAGACCGGGCCGCTCCTGGCGGAAGCCGATCACAAGATCCGGGAAGCCCGTGCGCTCTACGGCCGGGTCAACGAGATCCATAAGGCCAACGAAGGCAAGCGCCTGGAAGGTCCGGAGAAAACGCAATGAGTGATCTTTGGGGCGCATTGGATCCCGACAGGTTTCTGCTTCTGGCCTTGCTGGTCTGCGGCCTGGTCACCTTGCTGTTCGGCTTCACCGTCGCCCTGATGATTTGGGCTCTTGGCGGACTGAAGGCAGGAGCCGAAGCCGATTTGAAATCCCTGGATCCGGACCCGTTTTGCGCGCCCGGCTCCCACGAAGGCTTGCGTGTTGGCCCTATCACGACACGCGCCCGGTTAAGCGAAACATCGCAACCGGGCACACCTCAATAACAACAACAAAATTTCCGGCGCTGCGCTGACCTCCATCACCGCAGCCGCCCACCTGGCCGGACGCCCGCCACTGGATCCGGCCCCTTCCATCCCACATCCTTTGCCTGGGCGGCCGCAAGTATCGAGTAGGCCGCCCGCTTTTTATGGAGAGATGAATGCAAGTCACCGTTGTTGACCGCGTTCTGCAGGATTTGCTTTGGGGCAACGGTTACCGGAGCATCAACCAGGTAATCCGCACCGTTGAAATCTCTGATCGCTGCCCCGTCTGCGGCGGCCCACGCGGCGAGCCTCGCCTCGTGCGCTACTGTGAAGATGACGAGTGGTACGATGTGAGCCGTTGGGAAAATCCCTGCGGACACCTCGACACATATGCGAACGTCCTTCAGGAAACTGCTACCAATCAGGAGGGTCAGATCAATGAAACGTAAGATCTCTATTCCGTTCGTCTCCTGGCGCGACGGCCGTCCGCGTTTCGAACCTGGCCCCAAGATGAGGGACCTTGGTTTCAGTGGCACAAGTTTGCGCCACCCGATGGGCGAGAAGATCGATCCGGCAAGCCTGGAAACCGGAACAAAAAACACCGGAGACTGGTTCGGACCGGGTGAAGCCATGGACTGGTCCGCCGCCTTTGCGAAGCGCATGGCCGAAGCTCAAAAGAAGGCGAAGGACACGGAAACGAAACGGCCCGCCAAGACCAAACAGACCCGTGCACCGGCACTTCGCAAGACGCGCAAAAAAGGCCCCTATCCGCTCGGCCGGTTGATCGAAGACTGGAAACGATCGCCATCGTTCAGGGACGACAAGGCCGAGAAGACCAGACGCGACTATGCCAGCAAGATGTCCGTCCTGGAGGAGGCCTATCCGGATGTCTGGGCGGCCGAGATCGACGCCTTGGACTAGCCGATCCTATTCAGCATCTATGAGGACATGCGCCGCAAGCGCGGGCTCCCGATGGCCAAGGGAACGATCCGCGTCCTGTCCTCGGCGATCTCCTGGGGCTTGCGCACCGGCAAGTTCGATTTGCTGAAGGTCAACCCGGCCAAGGACCTCGGCATGGCCACACCGGATCCCCGCGTCCGCTTTGCCTCCCGCCTGGAGCTGGATACCCTGATCGCGGTTGCGGATCATGTCGGCCGCCACGACATGGGCGACAGCTTTGTTGCCGCCGTCTGGTCCGGACAGCGCCAGGGCGACCGGCTCCACCTCCAGGAGCAGGAGGAGCTGAGGGACACGCTGATCTGCAAGCAGTCCAAGACAGGCGAGATCGTTCAGATCCCGATTGCCCCGCAGTTCCAGAGCAGGCGCGCGGCCGCCAGCTTCCGCAGGCAACAGGCGGGCGTGGTCAGCAACCAGCTGATCCTGTTCGAGAACCAGTGGAAGCCATTCAAGGCCGACAACTACCGCCACCTGTTCGGCGACATTCGCCGCGTCGCAGTCAACGGCTTGTGGCGCGCGCCCGATGGCCAGCTGGTCTGCCCGGTCAATGATGGCTTTCGATATCTGAAGAACGTCAAGGCCCGGGCGGTTTCCGGCACCTGCCTAGTGAAGCCCTGCCGCAGCCTGGCAGACTTCCAGGAAGCCGATTTCCGCGACACGGCCGTAACCTGGCTTGGCCTGGCGGGCGCGACCGTGCCGGAGATCTGCGCGGTCACCGGGCACTCCCCCCAGTCCGCCACCCAGGTATTGCGGCATTATCTTGCGATGCATCCCGAAATGGCAAAGTCGGCAATCTCCAAGATGGTTGCATGGTATGACGCCGATGGTGAAACGGAGATCAAAATTTAGTGTCGATTTTGGACAACGATCTTGCTATTTTAGCAACAGGGGCAACCAACAGGACGATGATCGTGACGCTGCAAACAGAACCTGGAACCGCCAAGCAATCTCCTAAAGACCCGGAAGACATCATCCATGACTGGCTCCTGGCAATCATGAACGATCACCGGCCGAAAGAGATTGCGGACATTCTGGGCACGACCAATTCCAAGGTCTGGAAATTGAGAAAGGGTCATCAGCGATTGCAGGCAACCGAGCTGCTGATCCTGCACGAGGTCCTGGACATGCCCCTGCCGACACTCGGCTATCGAAACGCGGACCAGGCCGAGCCGGTCAAGCGGGTCACGAAGAAAGCCGGATCGACCGAGGAAACAAGCAGACTGTTCAAGGACGCCTATGCGTTGGTCAATCAAAGGGAGATGGCAAAGCCTGAAGATCAGCGCCTGGACAAGTTCCAGAAGCTCGAACAGGTCTTTCACATCCTGACCCTCATAGAGCAGACACCTGAAGCCCTGGAGCTGAGCCAACGCCATGAGTGAGAGTACAGAGTTTTCGCGACTACAGTTGCGGTTCCTTCAGGTCTGGCACCTCGCAGCGATGTATGATTGCATTTATATCCTGGAGTTCTATTGCATGGATCAGTTCGACCATGACAGACTGACCCTGTTGACGGACGAGGAGCGCGCCAGGGTGGCTGAAGCAGCCGAGGCCGACATTTACGACGAAGCAATTGCACAGGGCTACCAGCCCGCCAGGACAAGCCACGGAGTGGATCCAAATGGATACCTTTGTTGAGAAGCTGCCGCTGTCCCATATCGAAAGCGGATTGGCCGGTGAAGACGCCCGGTATCTGTACAGTTACTGGCGTCGCAACAACGGCATCATTGAGCAGGACAGCGGCCTCACCGAGATCTCCAAGCGCCTCATGCTGTTCCGGCCGAAGCTGGTCCTGGACGACGTTCCGCCTTCAACGCTGATCGGCAAGGACACGACATTTCGCAAGTATTTCCCGGCCAGAAACGAAGCGGCCGAGTTCCCGCAGGCCTACCGCCGCAAGATCGCTCATGGCTATCATGCAGCCCTGGAGAACGAGCCTTGGTTCGACGTACAAAAAACCGGCTCCCTCATGGGTGAAGGGACGCCGGATCTTATCCTGGAAAGGCTCATTCTGAAGTTTCGGACATCCGGTGGCTTCGAACGTCTGTTTTGCCTGATGACGCTCGTGGAGGATACTTCACGATCTCGTCTATCAGATCCAACACACCATCACGATCGTTTCCAGCCAGGTAGAGACTGTTATCAATCGGGACTGGTCCACCTTCCAGCCACCGCACAGCATTCGCATGTAACCTGGTGAAGCCGCAGGATCGGAAGAAGCCCTCCTTGTAGACCCGCTTCTCCATCCAGCCATAGTAGAAATCTGCGTCCCAGTCCTCCAGCGCTTCGATCTGCGCCATGCGATTGAGCATCCCTCCCAAGTGAGTGTTCTGCCAGTCATGGCGCACCTCTGTCCCACCCAGGTAAACCGTGTCGCCCGTGATCCGCTGCGCAAAGCGCGGCTGGTCCGGAGCCAGGATCACCTGGCCGCCGGTTTCTGACGGAAAGCACCGATGGAAGTGGTGTCGCCAATAGTCCACCAGGGTCTGCGGCGGACGCATCTGGTCCAGCCTGGCACACACCCGGCCGACCAGCATTCCTTCATCGTCCAGGAGGGCAAGCCAGAAAGCCCGGCCGTTAGAAAACGTCTGCGTCCTGGGCGAGAAATGCGCCTCCAGAACCTTAAGTCCGCCTTCCCGCGCCAGGGCATCTATTTCCTCGAAATCGTGACCTCGATGCAGCGTCAGTCCGTAGTCAGAAAACACGCGATCCAGGGCGGCCCAAGCGCGCCGCAATCGCGGCTTGTTTATTTCTGCTCCTAATTTGACCATTTATACCCACCAGTGTTCTTTTTTTGATAGTCTAGTGTCCAAAAACGACAATTTTCATTGCACAGCTGCTGCACCCCTGTATAATCGCTAAAGTTGTAATGCCCGGTAAGAATACCATTGCAGGATCTACGATAAGTGCCCAAAAAGATTGATCCAAGAAGATTAGACGACGCGATAGAAACGGCATCAACCGCAACAGTTCATCTTGCAGATCGGCACATCGAGGAAGCCCAGGCTTTAATGACGATGATACGGACGCTGGCAGCCAACAGCGAGCCCGACGAATGGGCCAATCTTCAGGCAGGCATTCTGATCAATTCGCGCCAGGTGGAACAACGCCTGGCGGACGCCCGAAAGGCGCTGGACGATGCATGAATTTCGGACAGAGAATGAACATCCGACGACATCCGATATCGGAAGTTCGTCGGATGTCGTCGGATGTTCATGGAAAGTTCACGGTGCACAAATTGCGCAAAATTAGAAATTCAATATATTGTTCAATTGATTATGTTGGTGGGTGAGCACGGACTCGAACCGTGGACCCGCTGATTAAGAGTCAGCTGCTCTACCATCTGAGCTACACACCCATCTGCGCGATCACCAACACGGGGTGACGCGACGGACTGCGGTGTATATAGGGCGCCAACAGCTGAAGCAATCCCTTTTGTGACGCTTTTTTGTCAATGCGGCCATGCGCGGAATGCATCGAATTCAGGACCCGACAAGGCACCGGCACGTGCCTGAATTGAAAGCAGAAAGAAATTTTCAGAAACTTTGGGCAACTTTTGCGCAATAATCGAATTTTGGGCTTGACCGGCGAAAACCGCCTCACTAGTGTGCGGCGCATCAAGACCGGGCGGGTATGCCGGACTTGAGGCGACCGGCTTGAAGGGCCAAGGAAAATTCCCCTCAGGCAGTTGCGCGGGCAGTTCCGCATCCCATACCGGTGAGGCCATTTCGGCCTGCAGCATCAAAGGACCGGGACGACATGCCGATGTCGCTCATTCTAGTAGTGGTGGGAAAGCGCGCTAACCTGACGGGTTGATCCCGTACGGACAGGATGGCGCGCGACCAAGGCTCCCGAAGGGGCCTTTTTTTGTACCCGCCTCCTGACGATGCCCTTTCCATCACATCCGGATCTTTGACGCCGCAGATGAAATGGCGGAAGAATTGAGTTTAGAGCCAAGCCTGGACAGTCGGGCGAACATGCAAGGACGATAAGAGAATGACACGGGAAATGACCGGCGCCGAAATGGTCATACAGGCGCTGAAAGACCAGGGAGTTGATACCATCTTCGGCTACCCGGGCGGTGCTGTGCTTCCCATCTATGACGAGATCATTCAGCAAGAAGGGCTCGAGCATATCCTGGTGCGCCATGAACAGGGCGCCGGCCATGCGGCCGAGGGCTATGCCCGCTCCACCGGCAAGCCGGGTGTTGCGCTGGTGACCTCCGGCCCGGGCGCCACCAACATGGTGACAGCGCTGACCGATGCCATGCTCGATTCCATTCCGCTCGTCTGCATTTCCGGGCAGGTCCCGACGCACCTGATCGGCAACGACGCCTTCCAGGAATGCGACACGGTCGGTATCACCCGTCCCTGCACCAAGCACAACTGGCTGGTCAGGAATGTCGACGATCTGCCTCGCATTCTGCACGAGGCCTTTTATGTCGCCACCTCCGGTCGCCCCGGCCCGGTTGTCGTCGACATCCCGAAAGACGTTCAGTTCGCCACCGGCACCTATCAGGGTCCGACCCCGAACCCGGCAGCGGCCCACAAGAGCTACCGTCCGCAGGTCAAGGGCGATGCCGCCGGCATCCGCAAGGTTGTCGAACTCATGGCTGCCGCCAAGAAACCCATTCTCTATACGGGTGGTGGCGTCATCAATTCCGGCCCGCAGGCCTGCCGGCTGCTGCGCGAGCTGGTTTCCCTGACCGGCTTCCCGATCACCTCCACGCTGATGGGCCTGGGGGCCTACCCGGCATCCGGTGAAAACTGGCTCGGCATGCTGGGCATGCACGGGACCTACGAAGCCAACATGACCATGCATGACTGTGACCTGATGGTCTGCATCGGCGCCCGCTTCGACGACCGCATCACCGGCCGGACGGATGCCTTCTCGCCGAATTCGATCAAGATCCATATCGACATCGACCCGTCTTCCATCAACAAGACCGTCAATGTCGACCTGCCGATCATCGGCGATGTCGGCCACGTGCTGGAGGACATGGTCCGCCTGTGGCGCTCGTCCTCCAAGAAGGCGGACGAGAAGGCGCTGAAAACCTGGTGGCAGCAGATCGATGCCTGGCGGGCACGCAATTCACTGGCCTACAAGCCGAACAATGACATCATCATGCCGCAATACGCGATCCAGCGGCTGTATGAGCTGACCAAGCACCGCAAGACCTTCATCTCCACGGAAGTCGGTCAGCACCAGATGTGGGCTGCACAGTTCTATGGCTTCGAGGAGCCCAATCGCTGGCTGACCTCGGGCGGTCTGGGCACCATGGGCTATGGCCTGCCGGCTGCCATCGGTGCGCAAGTGGCCCACCGGGATGCGCTCTGCGTCGACATTGCAGGTGACGCCTCGATCCTGATGAACATCCAGGAAATGTCGACCGCCGTCCAGTTCGGGCTGCCGGTCAAGGTCTTCATCCTGAACAACCAGTACATGGGCATGGTGCGCCAGTGGCAACAGCTGTTGCACGGCAATCGCCTCTCCCACTCCTACACCGACAGCCTGCCGGACTTCGTCAAACTGGCGGAAGCCTATGGCGGTGTTGGCCTGAGAGTTGAAAAGCCCGGTGATCTGGATGGCGCCATCGAGGAGATGATCGCGGTCGACAAGCCGGTTCTGTTCGACTGCCGCGTCGCGAATCTGGCCAACTGTTTCCCGATGATCCCGTCGGGCAAGGCCCATAATGAAATGCTGTTGCCGGATGAAGCCAACGACGAAGCTGTCGCCAACGCGATCAGCGCCGAAGGCAAGTCCCTCGTTTAAGAGCCAGGCAAAGGATTATAGAAAATGAACGCACAGAACGTTGATGCTCCTTCTGCCTATTTCCTGGCCGAAGTCAGCAGTGAAATCGAAACCCACACCCTATCGCTTATCGTCGACAACGAGCCGGGTGTGCTTGCGCGCGTGATCGGGCTCTTCTCCGGGCGCGGCTACAACATCGACAGCCTGACCGTGTCGGAAACCGAGCACGAAAAGCACCTGTCGCGGATCACCATCGTGACCACCGGTACACCGATGATCATCGAACAGATCCGACATCAGCTCGACCGGCTGGTACCGGTTCACCGGGTGACCGACCTGACAGTGCGCGCCAAACGCATCAACCAGGACAAGCCGCTGGAACGGGAACTTGCCCTGGTGAAAGTGACCGGCACCGGCGAGAAACGCCTGGAAGCCTTGCGCCTCGCCGATGCATTCCGCACCACCGTGATCGACGCCACAACCGAGCATTTCGTCTTCGAGATCACGGGCCGGACCTCCAAGATCGAGCAGTTCATCGCCATCATGAAGCCGCTTGGCCTGGTGGAAGTTTCCCGGACCGGCGTCGCAGCCGTCCAGCGCGGACCGGAAGAGCTCTAACGAGTTTCCAGTTCATTGAAAAAATGACCCGCTGCAGAAATGCAGCGGGTCTTTTTTGTTTCGTGCCCTCCCTCTTCAGCGGTCATCCCGGCCTTGCGCCGGGATCCAATCCACTTCGCCACAGACTGGAGTGGTCGCAGGGCGCAGTGCATCACTGCAAGGCTCTGCGCCTTCCCGCCTCTCTGCAAACGAATGGGTCCACGATCGCGCTCCGCTTGTCGGGGATGACGCCAGGCGCGATTGGCAAGGGTCCCCCTCCTCGGCGATCATCCCGGCCTCGAGCCGGGATCCAATCCACCTCACCACAAACGGCACAGGTCGAAAGGCGCAGTGCACCACTTCAAGGCTCTGCGCCTTCCCGCCTCTCTGCAAACGAATGGATCCCGATCGCGCTGCGCTTGTCGGGGATGACGCCAGGCGCGATTGGCAAGGGTCCCCCTCCTCGGCGGTCATCCCGGCCTCGAGCCGGGATCCAATCCACCTCGCCAAAGACGGCAGAGCTCGCAAGGCGAATTGCATCACTGCGAGGCTCTGCGCCTTCCCGCCTCTCTGCAAACGAATGGATCCCCGATCGCGCCGCTTGTCGGAGATGACGCCGGGCGTGAATGGCAAGGGTCCGCCCCTCCTAAGCAGTCATCCCAGCCCTGAGCCGGGATCCATAGATTGCTCCCCGGCGCGCAAACAGGATTGAAAAGAACCGGACGATGCAAGACGACGGGCTTGAATTGAGGGAAAAGGTCCCGAAATTGAATACACCTGTCCTGCGCTCAAGGATCGTCATGCCCTTCAAACTCGACACCTATTTGCAACGCCTTGGTCTGTCAGACGTCCCCTCCGGCATAGACGGCCTCCACCAACTGCAATTCGCACAGATCTGCGCCCTCCCCTTTGAAAACGTCTATCCCTATCTGGGCAGGGTACCGTCACTCGATGAGGAAGATCTTTGGCAGAAGCTGGTGGTCGACCTGTGTGGCGGCTTTTGTTTCGAGCTCAACGTGCTGCTGGGCCTGGCGTTGAAGCAACTGGGCTATGCCGGCAAGCCGGTGCTAGCGCGCGTGCGCATGGGGGCGCCGGAAGGCGGGGCCAGGACGCACCTCGCCCATGTTGTCACCCATCAGGGCACGGAATGGCTGGTCGATGCCGGATTTGGCAGTCAGGCCCCTTTTCACCCGGTCAACATCAGCTCGGGCAGGGAACAGGAAATTCGCGGCCACCTGTTTCGCATCAGGAGGGACGACATCGCGGGAGAGCAAGTGCTG
This sequence comes from Roseibium sp., assembly GCA_017643925.1. Taxonomy (GTDB): domain Bacteria; phylum Pseudomonadota; class Alphaproteobacteria; order Rhizobiales; family Stappiaceae; genus Roseibium. The sequence goes on from JAEPML010000010.1 coordinate 30,363, forward strand.
GAACGCAAGACAGAGACAGGCTGGTTGCCCCTTTTCGGCTTCGACCGTGTCGCGCCCCGCGCGATTGATCTTGAAGCGTCCACGTTCCTGGCGGCCCGCTGGCCCAGGGAGCCCTTCTCCAGCAGCATCAAGGCCTATCGGGGCACAGAAACCGGCTGGATCAGCTTTCAGGACGGTCGGGCAAGCATCGTGGAAAACGGGTCCAAGCGCTCATGGGAGCTGAATTCCGCCAGCGAGCTCACGGACTTCCTGCGGCTGGAGATGGATCTTGGCTATCCCGCAGAGGACCTGGCGGCCGTCGCCGACCGGCTCCTCTCCACCGGCCCGGCCTGAGATCAGCAGTCAGGGACACTCAAGTGTAATACCCCTGCCGAAGGTTGATGCCGTGTTCGACATAGGCCTTCAAACAGCACAACATCTGCGTCCAGCCCTCGCAGTTCCCGTATGAAGCCTTGCGCCCTTTTTCGGTGTCCTGCCATCCTTCTTCGCGGATTGTCACAAGCGTACGGCCATCTTCCAGTGCCTCGAAATCCATCGTGACTGTCGTCTGCCGCTCGCCGTCTTCGCCGGAGCCCTCGTCCGAGGCCCAGCGAAGCACGATCCTCTGGTTCTCGACGACTTCGACCACCTGAACCGGAAAGCGCCCGGGAAAATCGGCAAAACTCCAGAAGACCGTTGCGCCACTTTCCAGGCGCCCGTCTGCCCCGCCTGTCGTGAAATAGCCGGAAAGCCGTTCCGGATTGACCACCGCCTCGAAGGTCTCTGCGACAGGCCGTGAGATGCGGCCGGAAACACTGAATGAAACCAAATTTGCCTCCCTAGTTCGCCTTTTCCGCCGCCGACAAGAGGTTCCCGAGGTGGTAGGCCCAGCCCTTTCTGTGATTGTCGAGGAGTGTCGCGCGATGGTCTGGCGGCGCGTCCTGCCAGCCGCGATGACACAAGGCCAGCGTCGACCCGTTGCCGGCCGCATCGATCAGAAACTGGACTTCGGTTCGGAATGTCCAGTCGTCATCGGCCCAGGACAACCGCAGGAGCGACCCTCGCCTGACCTCCATCACGCGGCCCCGGGTATGGTGCTGGCCCTCCTTGTCGTGCCAGGGCTCATGAAACTGACCACCCGGTCTGGCTTCCAGCAGGATATCCTCTCCCCACCAAAGCTCCGGCTTGAGAAGCACATCCCAGAGCCGGTCCGAAGGGACAGCGCACGTCACTTCCAGGTCGATTTCAACATCCGACACGACACTTCACCCGGCATATCCATATTGCATGTCAGTTTATAATGTTATAATTTTATAACATGTCAAGCGATGACGATTCAGACAAGGTTTTCAAGGCTCTTGCCGACCGGCGACGCCGGCATATGCTCGATCTTCTGAAGGACGGGCCCAAGACGACCGGGATGTTATGTGCCGCCTTTCCTGAAATCGACCGCTGCACCGTGATGCAGCACCTGAAGGTTCTGGAACAGGCGGATCTCGTGGTTCCACAGCGCAAGGGACGGGAACGCTGGAACCATCTCAACGCACTGCCGATCAAGGGCATCCACGACCGCTGGATCGGTGATTATGCCGCCCACGCGGTCGACCTGTTGGCGCGGTTGAATTCGGACCTTGAAATCCAGCCGGACTGAGCCTCGGTAAATCAACGGTGACAACGGCGGAAATAAAGGGCCGTGACCTAGACGCGACACGGATCTGCGCGTATACGACATCCGCGTTTTGCGCTGCACCCAGCGCTCATGACATCCAGTTCAAAAAGAGGCTTCAAGCCCATGATCCACGGTCTGTCCCGGCCCAAGAACCAGATTCGCTGGCTGCTGCTGGAAGGCATCTCGCCGACCGCGCGCGCCGTTCTGGAGAAAAACGGCTACACCAATGTCGAGGTGCTTCCGGGCGCACTCGACAAGGATGCCCTGATCGAAAAACTCCAGGGAGTGCAGATTCTCGGCATCCGCTCCCGCACCCAGGTGACCGAAGAGGTCCTGGAAGCGGCGAAGAGCCTTGTCGCCGTCGGATGTTTTTCCGTCGGCACGAACCAGGTGGATCTCGACGCGACGCTCACCCGCGGCATCCCGGTCTTTAACGCCCCGTTCTCCAACACGCGCTCGGTTGCCGAGCTGACGATTGCCGAAATCGTCATGCTGATGCGCGGTGTCTTTCCCAAATCGACCGCCGCCCATGAGGGGCGCTGGATGAAAAGCGCCGCAGGCTCACATGAAGTGCGCGGCAAGACACTCGGCATCGTCGGTTACGGCAACATCGGCACGCAGCTCGCCAACCTGGCCGAGACCATGGGCTTGCGCGTCACCTACTACGACCTGATCGACAAGTTGCAGTATGGCAATGTCACCCCGGCTGGCAGCCTGGACAATCTCCTGGCCGTGTCGGATGTCGTATCGCTGCATGTTCCGGACACGCCGGAAACCCGGAACATGTTCGGCGCCGACCAGATCGCCAAGATGAAGAAGGGTGCCTTCCTCATAAACAATGCCCGCGGCAAGGTGATCGATATTGACGCCCTGGCAGCTGCCCTCAAGTCCGGCCATCTGGCCGGTGCCGCGATCGACGTATTCCCGGTTGAGCCGAAATCCAACAAGGACGAATTCATCTCGCCGCTACGCGGTCTGGACAACGTCATCCTGACGCCCCATGTCGGCGGCTCGACCGAAGAAGCCCAGGACCGGATCGGCGAGGAAGTTTCCAAGCGTCTGGTTGAGTATTCCGATGTCGGTTCCACGCTCGGAGCTGTCTCCTTCCCGCAGGTGCAGCTGCCCAAGGGGACTGATGCGACACGCTTCATCCAGGTGCACCACAATGCACCCGGCGCCATGCGCACGCTGAACGACCTGTTCACGCGGCACAATCTCAACATCCATGCCCAGTTCATGCAGTCGCATCAGGACATTGGTTACGTTGTGATGGACGTCGACACACCGGTGGAAGAGCCCGTCGAAATGCTTGAGGAAATCCGCGCCCTGCCGAACACGATCCGGGCCAGGCTGCTCAACAGGGTCTGACCGGCGGAAACCTCAAGACCAATCGAAACCCCGGCCACGCGCCGGGGTTTTTGTTTGGAAAGACATTGGTGCCGGAATTGACCGAGACCTCCCGGTTCTCAATTGGTCCTTGCCAGAAGATCTTGAGATAATTTTTAGTCAAAGAGCTTGTGCAGCTCGTAGTTGCCAAAAATTCTGAGCTCAATGTCAAAACTTGACTATCAACTATGGCCAGGTGCCCTTGCGAGGGATTTCAGAACAGCTAAATGATTAGCAGGCAAAACCAATCGCTGAAAAGAAATGCGTCCGGCATTCCGCAATTGGCTGTGCGACCCGTTGTGACGCGTTTTCACCTGCGACCATGGAACTCGAAACATGCCCGCCACTGACAGGCCATCGCTGCTGAACTTCCCGAGTTGGATGAGGAGCTTGCGTGAAGAGGAATTACGCCAGGCAAAGGCTAACCCGTATCTGGCAAAGGCCATTGCGGACGAGAAGATGGCAGGTCACCGGATCGCGATCATTGCGCGCACGGCAGCTTTCGGTGCGGTCGGCGTTCTTTTGCCATTCCTCAATCCCAACCTGAATGTTCTCTACTACGAGTTTTTTGTCCTGCTGTTCATTGCCCTCGGCTGGCTGCAGCTTCGTATGGCGAAAGTCGGTTACTCAAAGAGCGAACTGGGGCTCATCCTGCTGGATCTGTGTCTCCTGACCGCACTGATCGTCCTCCCCAACCCCTTTCTTGGCGAAGAGATCCCGACCGCATTCGTCTACAGGTTCGAAGGCTTCCCCTATTTCTTCATCTTTCTCGCCTTGAGCACCCTTGCCTATTCATGGCGGACGATCTGGGGCATCGGGATCTGGGTCGCACTTCTCTGGTTGATCGGTTTTCTGGGCGTCTCCTGGTTCGGCCATGCAATACCCGGCCTTTCGGAAGCTTCGCAGCAGGCCTTTGACGGCTATCCCTTGCTTCAGGAAGAACTCGATCCGAACAGCGTGCGCCCGACAATCCGCATTCAGGAAGTGGTCGTTATCCTGATTGTGGCGGCCATTCTGACGCTGAAAGGCTGGCGCTCGAACCAGCTGCTGATACGGCAGGCGAGCATTGCTGCCGAAAGGGCCAATCTCTCCAGGTACTTCCCTTCCAGCCTGGTTGATGTTCTGGCCCAGACAGACCGGGATATCGGTGCGGTGCGCACCCAGAATGTAGCGGTACTCTTCACGGACATCGTCGGTTTCACGGAATTTGCGGAGCAGCATTCGCCCGACGAGGTCATGGACCTCCTGCGCCACTATCACGCGTTTGTGGAGCGTTCGATCTTTCAGAACGGCGGAACCCTGGACAAGTATCTGGGTGATGGTGTCATGGCCACATTCGGCACACCGGAAACCAGGCCGGGGGATGCCGCCAACGCGCTCAAGGCTGCGACGCAGCTGATCGAAGAAACCGAGGCATTCAACAAGGACCTTGAGGCGAAGGGGATTGCGCCCATCCAGGTCTCAATCGGTGTCCATTTCGGCCCTGTGATCCTGGGCGATATCGGCCCCTCCAGGCGGCTGGAGTTTGCCGTTGTCGGCGATACCGTCAATGTCGCCAGCCGGCTGGAAGCCTCCACACGGGAGCTTGGATGTCGTTGCGTTGTCAGCGAAGAACTGATGAAGCAGGCCGCTCAGGCCAAGGGCACGGATACCCCGCACCAAAGATTTTCCCTACACGATCCGATCAAGCTCCGCGGCCGGCAGAACGAGGTGAATGTCTGGACAATTTGAGAATCGCCCCACATATCACCCGGTGCGAACAACCATTCAACCCATTGTTTTAGAAAGATTTTTATCAAAGAATCGGCGAATGCAGGACCGACGATCTCCGGGACCGATTGCGCCAAACACAAAAGTTGCAAACCATCGCAACTACACGGTTGAGTTTTTGAAGCAAATCAGAAATGGTGTTCAAATCTACCGTCTGGACCCGTTGCTTTTGCCCGCCCTCCCGGCAACGTGACGGTCCCCAATCGGGCCAGTCTCGATGGCCTTGAATGACCGGGACCCCGCTCAAAATCAGTCTCACTCAGATTATGCACTACAATTTTTAGGTGTATTTTTTTAACGAAACAACTTTTTAACCATAAGTCTTCACCTTTCTCCGCGTTCTCGTCAAAACTGCCCATGCGAACCCGGGATCTGTGATGAAAAAAATTTCAAGTTATCTGTTGCTTTCGACTTTTCTGACGATCCAGTTTGCTCAGCCCGTGGCTGCCGCAGACCCCTATGATGCCCCGTCGGATCATATCAGTACCAGTTCGCTTCGCGGCAGCCTCGGGCTGAGATACTGGTACAGTCAGACCAAATCCAAACTGACCTCCGCCAACTCGGATGTCTACCGGCTGGACAATGTCACCTCCCACACGGCGGAAATCGTCGGGGAGCTCGAAGACACAACCTCCAATGCATTTGTGAGAGGCTATGTCGGCCTTGGACAAAACTCCGGGGGAGATACAAGCGTACGGGGTGTCAGCACGGATCTGGTGGACACTGCGCTTGGCTATGTTGTCATCGACGGCGGATGGCAATTCGCACAGTTTGCGAACAATCAGGTGCGCCTGAAGGGGTTTGTCGGTTATCAGTATCTCAACGACGACATTGAAACGGCCAGCGTGTCGTCCCAGACCCGCACCTGGAATGCCATCCGGCTGGGCATGACCGCAGAAGGCTCCGTGAGCGACCGCCTGAGTTGGTCCGTCGATCTTGCCGGTGTCCCCTGGGCGCACGCGCTCTACGATTCCTCAAACTCCTCGATCGCCGACAACTGGGACAGCAACTGGACATACGGCGTCGAGGCGGATGCCATGCTCAATCTCAACCTGACCAAGAACTGGCAGGTCGGACTTGGCGGCCGTTACTGGTGGCTCCGCTCCAACTTCGAACCGGACCATGACCAGTCGGGGAGCAACCCCGGAAACAACGATGTCGATGAAAGACACAAGCAGAACTATCACCGATACGGTCTGCTGCTGGAAAGCCGTTACACATTTTGACGCCACCCCGCTGGCCTTCAAGTGGCATGAAGATTCCAGACTGCGCGACCTGCTCTTGCAGGACGCGCAGCCTGCCCCCCTTCGGTACTCCTTGCGGCCAAGCGGCGATTTCCAGCACGGGAAGGGTGTAATTGAACCGGAGACTATGTCACGCTGCCCCCGTTTTCCGGTCACCCTGACATGGATCCCATAGCCTGTGCTCAATCCAGAAACCAATAGCGCAATCAATCATGTCCGCCGTATCTCGAGCGGACCACCTGTCCCAAAGAACGTGCACCTGACGATAAATTTTCACCCGGACACGGTGTACGGCAATGGATTGATGATAGAGGCCCTCGCCGGGAGGGGTTTTACCGCTCCCAATTCGAGACCAAAAACAGCAATGGGGGTCTCTCAGCTTACCCTGGTGGTGACCGCTGGAACTGGGAAAGTCGAATTTTTGGAGCGGTCTATGATGAAGCGCGTCCCGCTCTTCGACCGAAATACGGCGCACTGAACTATCTTGGTCATGAAACCGGCGGCTCGCCGCGCTTCGGGTCCTGCCACCTCCGGCTGGCAAGCCACTTGCTGCCCCGCGCTACATTCTGTTACCCCGACAGCTACTTCGAGCCGGCAGATTTCGGCGTCGCGGATCGGCTTGGGCTGATCTCGCTGGCTGAAAGGGAAAGGCCGAAAATCGATACACTCGACAGCTACATCGAAGCTCATGTTCACGGACCACTCGACCTGGCTGTGGATGTCGAGGCGATCGTGCTTGATCCCAGTTACCGGGAAACAGAAATCGAGACCGCTGCGGCGGCTCTGAAATGTCCCGTCGAATGGCATTCCGGATTTCGGATGACCCAAAGATCCCTGCAAGAATGCGTCGATTATCGCGGCACAAAGGCGGCACGACTTGCGGAATTGCTTCTTGAAAACGGAGTTCTAACCCCCCGGCTCGTCGGGCTGGCCCGGCAAGCCTCAGGAGCTGACCAGAAGTTGCTCAAGCGTGTCTGGCACTGCGTGGCAAAGTTCGGCAGTCCCCTCATCCCCCAGGTCTAAGCCCGAGCGTTTGTCAGTCGCTCACCTCACACCTTCGACCCTGGATCCGTCATCAAAGCCGGTCCTGGTCCTTGAGCAGCTTGCGATTGATTTTCCCGGACACGGTCAGTGGCATTTCGGCCAGGAAGCGGATTTCCTGCGGCACGTAGAAGGGTGGACACCGGTCTGAAACGGCAGTCTTGATCGTAGCTGCAATGTCATCGCCTGCCGTATCCGCGACCACATAGGCGACCAAGGATTTCTGACCGTCTGCTTCCTCCGCAACCACGACGACGTCCCGAACAGCACTGACCGTCCTGATGGCGGCCTCGATTTCGCCAAGCTCAATGCGAACGCCGCTGATCTTCACCTGGAAGTCATTGCGGCCGAGATAGATGATCTCGCCGTCGGTGCGGAAGTAAGCCAGGTCCCCGGTTCGATAAAGCCGCCGGTGCGGAGCATCTTCCACAGGACATGGAATGAAGCGTTCGGAAGTCAGGTCTTCACGGTTCCAGTAACCGCGGGCGAGCTGAGTACCGCCAATGTGAAGCTCACCGGGAACACCAACGGGGACCGGCTGGTCATATTCATCAAGAACGTAAAGGCCGGTATTGGTCACCGGCTTGCCGATCGGGATGGTCTTGTCGGAAGGGTTGCGCGGGCAGGCAAAATAGCTGACATCCACGGCCGCTTCGGTCGGGCCATAAAGGTTGTGAACCTCCGCCTGGTCACTTGCCTTTTCATAAAAGGACTGAACGAGATCGAAGCCAAGCGCCTCCCCTGAGCAGAAGAGCTTCTTGATCGGCAGCTCTTTCAGCGACCTGGCAAGGAGAAACAGGCGCAGCATGGATGGCACGAAATGCAGATGCGTCACGCCGGATTGGCTGATCTCGCGCTGCAGATACCGGATCGACATGTGGCCGCCCGGAATGGCCACCACGAGGGTGGAGCCGACCGCGAAGGGCCAGAGGAACTCCCAAACCGACACGTCGAACGTGTAGGGCGTTTTCTGCAAGACCCGGTCCTGTGGTTCAAGGTCATACTCCTCGTGCATCCACACGACACGATTGTGAATGGCCTCGTGCTCGACGACGACACCCTTCGGCTTTCCGGTCGAGCCGGATGTGTAGATCATGTAGGCAAGATCATTGGCGCCGATCTCGATGCCCAGATCACTTCCGTCTGCACCCGGGTCGACATCGCCCCCCTCCGGCAAAACGATGACCTCGGACACGTCTGTCTCAATCTTGTCCCTAAGGTGATCCTGTGTCAGGACGGCGACGGGTTTGCAGTCCTCGATGATTTCCGTGAGACGGCCGGAGGGATCTTCGGTGTTGAGTGGTACATAGGCACCACCGGCCTTGATCGCCGCCCACAGGCCGATCACCATTTCCAGGCTGCGGTCCATGAAAAGGGCTACAAACTTGTCCCGGCCAACACCCTTTTCCCTCAACTGACGTGCAAGGCGGTTCACACGCGCGTTGAATTCCGCGTAGCTCAGAACCTGTTCCTTGAAAATCAGGGCCGGATGATCAGGCGTTTCGTGCACCTGTTTTTCCATCATCGCGACAAGGCCACCCTGGTAACCGTAGAAATGGTCGGTCGCGTTCCAGGTCTCGACCACAAGCCGGCGTTCCCCGGCCGACATGATCGGCTGGCGGACCAGCGGAAGGTCAGGGTTTGCGGCAATTCCGGCGGCAAGCGCGCTCAGGCGCTGGTGAATCTGCTCGCCGTCCAGGCTGCTGGGGTGCGACAGGGTCAAACTGCCATCCGCGTTGCAATGAAGATGGATTTCGGTATCCACGGGCACCTTAGACCTGGATCCGGCGGTGACCGCCAATGGCAGCCCGTCCGACTGCGAGGGATCAAGCTTGACGGTTGATGCATGCGGTACGGCGGCCATCTTGTCGATCAGGTCCGAAACGGTTTCTTCTGCCGAGATCTCATGCTCAAGGATGGAGAAGACCTCTGCCCCGTCCTGACGTGAGGCGTCGAGCAAGGCGAAGACGGCCTGATGGTTTTCACTCACACGCGCTGCATAGGCAGCAAAGACCGCCGTGGCAATCTGGCTGGGCGAAGCGTCGGCGAAGCGGGAGCTCAGGGCGTCGATGGCCGCGTTCCACCCCGTATCGGAAGTCGTTTCGACCCGTGCGTCGGAGGCAGCTGCCCGAGGTTCGGTCCCCGCGTCCCAAAGGCTTGAAAATTCGATGTTCTGGCCGCTTGTTGTCAGGTGGCCTTCCGCCGAATTACCTTGTTTCATACCGCACCCCTACTGAACGTTTTTCGCAGTTGAAACAGAAAAAGGTTTCAAAATGATTTGGTGGTTTTAACCATGCCCTGCGACGGGTGGACCTGGCGAGGCCTAGCCCCTGTCGCGCTTCCAACTTGAAACCGCCCCCTCGGCGAGAACCGTCAAGGGCCCAACCTGGATGACCTCGGCCTGAAGATCGAGAATGAAGGGAAGCCGGCGATGTGCAACGCGCAGCGTGATCCACGGGGCATCGATGCTTTGAAACAGGGACGACTGCTCGCCTGGTACGATACCTCGGCTCATGCGGCCATGGTGATAGGCCGCTTCGCCGACTTCGGAAATATCGAAGCTGTGATGTGACCTGCCAATGCCCAGCGCCGTCAACGTCTCGATGGAAATGCGGTCGTCATCGCGCGACAACGTCACGACATAGAGTGTTGCAAAGAGCATCATGGCGACAACGAGGATGCACCCCAGAAGGGCAATACCGGCACCGAAGGCAAGACGTTCGCCAAAGGGTCGCAATACCCCGCCATCGCCGGGGGAAAGGCCATAGGTCTGGAATGTGTTCCAGCCCGCATAAAGCGCAGCCAGGCCCACGAGAAAAACGACCCACAACACGATACGCACCTTGAGGGTCTGGCGATGGTTTTCAAACAGCCGTTTCATCGCATGGCTTCCTTCCGCCAATCCGCCCGGGCACGGTAGCATCTCGACGCCCGATGACAAAAAGGACTGAAAATGCGCAGTCCCCGGTTGCTGTTACTGGTCAGGTCAGTGGGCCGGCGTTGGCATCAGGCCCAGCCAGTATGCGCAGGAGAAAGGAACTGGAGAGTTTCAGTCTTTCATCTGCCTGGCGGTGCCCACGAGGTCACTGCGGAGATAAAGCAGACTGTCCTCGAACTGGTTCAGGAATTCCATGGTCAGCAGCGATGGTGGTTGATTGAGCGGGCGGACAAGAGACAACTCGTGCGGAATGTCGGGCGCGAAGGGCCGGTAGCTCAGCCCCCGGTTTTGATAGGTCCGGGCATCTAGTTCGCTGACGATCGACACGCCGGTCCCCAGGCTGACCAGCTCACAGGCCGTCGTGAACTGTCTTGTTTCAACAAGCGTGTCCAGTTTCACATGGGCCCTGTCAAAGGCTTCTGCGATCGCCCTGTGATAGATGCTGCCAATGGTGTCGTGGATCAGTTTTTCACCGGCAAGATCGGCGGGTGTCACTTCGTCTAACGCTTCCAGTCGATGCCCTTTCGGAAAGATGCACGCCGACTTGATGGCAATCTTGCGCTCTTCAATGGCCGGGTGTCCGGTAAAACCATCGGTGATACCGCAATCATATTGTTCGCCGATAATCCACTCCAGGATACGTTCCGGACGATCGGGCTCAATCGTGACCGTGACATCGGGACGGCCCTGCAGGAATTCCGAGATGACCTCGGGCAAGTGACTGACCGCAAATCCGGGCAGGCAGGCAATCCGCAGGTGCCCGGCCTTGCCCATCGGAATGTTCCGGGCGGCCTGCGAGATGTTGTCCATCGATTCAAGAACCCGCCTGATTTCCGGCATGAGGTGCCGGACTTCGGAGGTCAGGACGAGGCGTCCGTCCTTTCGATGGTAAAGGGGCAATCCGAGATGCTTGGAAAGATCTGCAAGCAATCTGCTCGCTGCCGGCTGGGAAATGCCCAGCAGCTCGGCTGCGCGCGAAATGCTGCCGGTTGTCGCCAAGGCACTGAGCGCTTCCAGTTGCCTGAGCTGAAGATGCCCCTTCATCCATTTCCTCCTGAAGTTAAATGCAAATATAATAACTTATTATATAAGCGTCAAAAATTTTTCATTTGAATTATGTTTTGGTTTGCGCCAACCTAGAATTCTTACAGGGTTGGGATCCTCGAGAAGCTGACAGACGTCGGAATTGAAGATCCCGTTCGGGGCGAGTGTTCAGTGCCATTTGATTTGGAACGACGCATCAGGCGAACCGGGAAGCTGCCATTGATCTATGGCCACCGGGGCGCGCGCGGCGAGATGCCGGAAAGCAGCATCGATGGCTTCCACCTGCTGGATGACATCGGCGTGGTTGCCGTCGAGTTCGATGTGCAAAACGCGAAAGGCCACGAACCGGTCATATGGCATGACGCCAGGCTTCAAGCCGGAAAGGTGCGCGACCCTTCAGGCCGTTGGCTCACGGCGGACGGTCCGAAGATTTGCGAGACCAGTGCGCAAGACCTGAAGGCTTACGACATTGGCGCCCTGCAACCGGGAAGCACGGCAAGATCCGCGTTCCCCCAACAGGCCGCCCTTTCCAATGTCGCGATACCGACCCTGGAGGAACTTCTGCACTGGGCGACGAGCAGCGCCCAAATGGTTTTGAACCTGGAAATCAAATCCTACGCGGACCGGACGGACCTCGGTGACGGTCCGGAAGAATTGCTCGGATCAATTCTCCCGCTGGTCCGGGAATTCCGTCTGGCGGACCGTGTGATCGTGTCATCCTTCGATTGGAGGGTGCTCAGCGCATTTCGCAAAGCGGATCCGGACATCTGCCTGGGTTACCTCACCTATCAGAATTTGGCGGATCCGGAAGATGATGCGAACATCTATGACAAGTCGCCCTGGATGGATGGGCTGGAGTTGTCGGCCGGCAAACGATTGCCGGAACTGGTGAAAGATGCCGGTGGCCTTGTGTGGTCGCCTTACTTCACCGAATTGACGCAAGAGGATCTGGACCTCGCACATGCGATTGGCCTTGTGGTCAATGTCTGGACGGTCAATTCGGATGAAGACCTGAAACGCATGAAGAATATGGGTGTTGATGGTGTCATTACCGACTACCCCACCCGTGCAAAAGCTCTTTGGGACGACATGCTGGCCGCGGAAGGACGGGGCAACCCTTTCGAAAACGACCGGTCGAATTCCCAAGGGAAAGGCTCGGTAACCCAATAACAATCAGCCGAGTAAATATCGACCGAAGTTGTACCTGAACAGATTGGTAAAACAAGGAGTTGTCATGATTTCCCTGTCAATGCTCAAGACGACAACCGCAGCCGCGGTTCTCTCTCTCGCCGCAACGCAGATTGCAAGCGCCGAAACACTTCGCCTTCTGACCTGGGGCGGCTACGCTCCCGAAGAAGTCATCGAATTGTTCGAGAAGGAAACCGGCCACACGGTTGAAGTGACCAAATCGAACAACGAAGAAATGATCGCCAAGCTGCGCGCCACGCGTGGCGGTGGTTTTGACCTTGCTCAGCCGAGCCAGGACCGCATTGCCGGCCCTCAGGCCGAGTTCGGCATCTACAAGCCGATCGACCTCTCCAAGATCGACGACAGCCTCTTCATCTCCTCCATGCTGGAAGCGACCAAGGGCAACACGACGGTCGACGGTGAAGTCTACGGCGTGCCTCATGTGTGGGGGACTTCCGGCCTCGTTCTCGACACCGAAGCCGCAGCTTCCGTCAAGGACTATGTTGATCTCTGCTCTGACGACGTCAAGGGCAAGGTTTCCTATCGCCTGAAGCGCCCGACCCTGATCGGTTTTGCGTACTCGATGGGTCTCGACCCGTTTGCCGCTTATGGCGACGAGGCCGCCTACAAGGAGATCATGGAAAAGGTCGAGGCAAAACTCATCGAGTGTAAGGGCAACGTCAAAGCCTATTGGGGCGGTGGCGATGAACTCATGAACCTGATCCGTTCCGGTGAAGTGGTTGCCTCCATGGCCTGGGATACCGGCGGATGGAAACTGAACGGCGAAATGCCGAACGTGACCTTTGTCGCTCCGGAATCCGGCTCTCTCGGCTGGATCGACACGTTCGTCCTCCCGGCAAAGGGCAAGGCTGACGACGCCGCATATGCCTGGATCAACTTCGTGATGCGTCCGGAGATTGCTGCCAAGATCACCAATGTGGCCGGCAACTTCACCGCTTCCAAAGGTGGTGACGCAGGTGTCTCCGAAGAGTTGAAAGCCAAGTACCAGAAAAGCTATCCGGCTGCCGATGTCGACAACATCAAGTGGTATCCGCCGGTTCCAGCTGGTCTTGAAGTCATCGAAGGTGGCGTGCTCGACCGCGTGAAAGCGGCTAACTGACGAACGAAACCGGACCTCCCGCCAACCGGCGGGAGGTTTGTTCCCGGAAGGAAATCAAATGGAAACCCCGGATCTCAGCTGTATTGATCTGACAAAGCGTTTTGGCGACGCGGTGGCGGTAGACAACGTCAGTTTTGAAGTCCCGGCAGGTTCGTTCTTTTCCATTCTCGGACCCTCCGGATGCGGCAAGACCACGATCATGCGCATGATCGCGGGGTTTCTCGAGCCAACATCCGGTGACATTCAGATCAAGGGCCAGTCGGTGCTGAACGTGCCGCCGAACAAGCGGCCCGTGAACATGGTTTTCCAGCATCTTGCCCTGTTTCCGATGATGAACATCGCCGACAACATCGGCTATGGCCTCCGCCGTCAGGGGCTCGGCAAACTCGAGATCGAAAAGAAGGTGGACGAGGCGCTCGACCGCATCGGTCTTCCGGGTATTGGCAAGCGGCAGGTCAATGAATTGTCCGGCGGCCAGAAACAGCGTGTGGCGATTGCCCGCTGCATGGTGCTGGAGCCGGACGTCCTCCTGCTGGACGAACCACTTGGCGCGCTCGATCTCAAGCTCAGAGAGCAGATGAAGATCGAACTCAAGAGCCTGCAGCATGCCTTCGACACCACCTTTGTCTACATCACCCACGACCAGAGCGAAGCCCTGGTCATGTCCGACTCCATCGCGGTGATGAATGCCGGTCAGTTCGAACAGGTGGCCGGTCCCGAAGATCTCTATTATCGCCCGGAGACGGCCTTCGTCGCCGGGTTTGTCGGCGATGCCAACATCGTCAAGGGCCAGGTGGTCCGGTCCAGCGGACACGATGTTGAACTGCGAACGGAATACGGCACGCATATCAAGGGTGTTTCCAAGACGCGCGACATGGCTGCTGGCCGGGCGGCCGAAATATTCGTGCGCCCGGAGGCCATTCGGCTGGCAAAATCTGCGGATGAGGTTGCCGAACTCGATAATTTCCTGTCCGGCAAGGTGGAACAGACCCTTTTCAACGGCGCGGCGAGCCGGGTCCTGGTAAAGGCGGATACCAGCGGTGAAACCATCGAGGTCGGGCTGCCGCAATCCGGTCGCTTCGACGGCATTCGGCCCGGACAGGAAGTGCATTTCGGCTGGTCGGACAAACAGAGCAACGTGTTCGAAACCGGAGGTCTGTGATGACGTCCGGACGCTCCCTCGGATTTTACCTGTTGCTTGCACCGGTGCTCCTTTGGCTCGCTCTGCTCGTCATCATTCCCCATGTCGACCTGGCCCTGGTGTCCCTTCGCGAGCGCGTGGGCGTTGGTCAATATGCCCTGAGCCCGGCCAACTACCTGACCTTCCTGAACGAACCGCTTTACCTGGTGACTTTTGCCCGTACGGCCGTGATGTCGATCCTGGCAACAATCATCACGCTGATCATCGGCTTCCCGGTCGCCTATTACATTGCGAAAATGGCCCGCGGGAAACTGCAGCCGATCCTTTTTGTCCTGTGCCTTGTACCGTTCTGGGTCTCTGAACTGGTGCGCACATTCGGCTGGATGATCCTGCTGCGAGAAACCGGCATCATTTCGTCGCTGCTGCAGTGGCTTGGACTGGTGAGCGGGCCTGTAGAACTTCTCTACAACGATGCCGCCATCATGATTGGCCTGGTCTACACGTCGATGCTGTTCATGGTAGTCCCGCTGGTGACGACACTCAGCAGCCTGGATGACAGCCTGATCGAGGCCGGATACGACCTTGGCGGCTCAAGTGCCTCCGTCTTTCGCGAGATCATCGTTCCGCATGCCATGCCCGGAATTGTTTCCGGCTGCATCGTTGTCTTCATGCTGTCGCTCGGGAACTACCTCACCCCGATCATGCTGGGTGGAAAGGACAGTCTCTGGTTCACTGAGCTGATCTATTCCCAGTTCATCGTGCGGTTCAACTGGGAACTGGGTGCGGCTTTCGGCTTCATGCTTCTGTTCCTGTCGACCGCCATCGTGTGGACCGCGCTGAAACTCTCCGGTCAATCACTTGAAAAGACGATGGGATAGGGGCTGGCCATGATACCGACGATCCCTCAGAACCGGACGATGGACATAGCCTTCAAGGTCTATGTCACGCTGTTTTTCATCTATCTCGCACTGCCACTGGCCGTGAACGCGGTTTTCGCGTTCAACGACAGCCAGTTTCCCTCGCTTCCCTGGAAAGGGTTCACCTGGAACTGGTTCTTTGGAGATGCGCATCCGATGATCGGCGTGTTCCACGAGCGCCCGATCCTGCGGGCAATCGGCACGTCGATCTTCATCGGCGTCTGTGTTTCGACGCTGGCGGTGATCGTTGGAACGACCAATGCGTTCCTGTTCAATCGCTACAAGTTCAAGGGCAAGGAATTCCTCTATTTCCTGATGCTCCTGCCCCTGGTCATTCCCGGCATTCTGCTCGGCATATCAATCCTGGTTTTTTCTTCCTCGATTGCCAATGCCGTCTGGGATGGCTTCAAGTGGGACATTGAAGCGCTCAGGCCCGGTGTTCTGCTCGTTGTACTGGGTCAGTTTTCCTTCATCGCGACGATGGCGACCCTGGTCATCTCGGCTCGGCTCAAGACGTTCGACAAGACACTGGAAGAAGCCGCGATGAACCTCGGGGCGGGAGCCTTCACCGCTATCCGGACGGTCACCCTTCCCTATCTGTTACCGGCCATGATCGGCGCGTTCATCGTTGCGTTTCTGATGAGCTTCGAGAATTTCAACACGACCTTCATGCTGGTCGGATCAGATGCGCCCCTGACAATCGCCATGTTCGATCGCCTGAAGGAAGGCTCAACGCCGCTGCTCAACGCGGTGTCCCTGCTCCTGATGGTGGGCTCAAGTGCCCTGGCGCTTCTGATGATCGCGGTTCAGCGCAAGAAATAGCGCCTCACCGCACGCCTGCCTCCGGAGACAGGCTCGCGGTTACTCGACCGGGTCGATCACCAGGAGCAGTCTTGCCCCGGTTTCCGCGGGCACGGACGGCGACCGGTGGAGAAGACCGGTGTGCTCCCTGTCCGGCCATTGCCGGCCACGGAAGAGCCCGACCGATCCGGTCGGGACCTGCCGAACGCGACCTAGGTCGGTCTCCGCTCCCTCGGGCACATATTCCGTACCCGGGCCACGATAGCTACACAGCAGCCGCGCCTTGACATTGTCAACGTGGAACTTTGGACACATGACCTCGTCAGAGACGTCCAGACGGATCTTGACGTGCTCGGCTTTCAGGATCTTTGCCATCATCAGCGCCAGAGCGCCGACGTCGCCCGCAAGCATGTCCTGTTCGCGGCCGTCAGGTGTCTTCGACGTCTCGCAGGCAGCAATCACGGCAGACTCTGCGAGGTGAACCGGAACCACGGCATTCAGTTCCGGAAGCTGGTCCATCGGCAGCGCGTCTATCCAGCTCTGGAACGCCGTATCCGGAGATCGCATCCAGATGGAGGCGGCAACCGATGGCAGGTGAATGTCGTCCAGAATATCCGGGTCCCGCGCCATGATGACATCGCAGGCGCGTGAGCGCCTGCTTGGCTGATGCAGTTCAACAAGGCTCATGCGGCGGCCCCCACCCGGCGGAAGGGCGGGAACGGATCCGGCAACTCGGCAAAGGCTTCGAGATCGTCGCCCTGCTCTTTTGGAATGAGGCAGGCGTCGAGCTGTGATTTCAACATGGGCCAGTCAATGCCCGCACCGATAAAAACGATCTCCTGACGCCGGTCACCAAACGGTTCTGCCCAGTTCGAACGGGCATAGGCATGAGCCCGTTCGTCATCAGGCCATTGATGCGCCGGAACGGACGCCCACCAGGTTCCCAGCGGACTGACGCTGGACAAGGCGCCGGCCAGTGAAAACTCGATGACATAATCCGGCCGGCTGCCGACCCAGAAATGCCCCTTCGCCCGGATCACGCCCGGAAGAGCCCCGTTCAGCAGGGCATGAATCTTCTGCGGATCGAAGGGACGCCTTGCGCGATAGACAAATGAGCCGACACCATATTCCTCGGTTTCCGGCACATGGTCGGCAAAGCCGTAAAGCTCCTTGGCCCACATCGGATGTTCGTGTGCCTTCTCGAAATCGAACAGGCCGGTGTTGAGGATCTCCGAGGGCGCCACCTCGCTGTAGTCGGTTTCCAGGATCCTGGCGTCGCCGTTCAGGCTTCGGATGATCTTTCGAGCCGCATCGACTTGCTGCGGTGTCGCTGCGCTCACCTTGTTCAGGATGACAACGTCCGCGAACTCTATCTGATCGGTCAGGAGATGAACCAGGGTGCGCTCATCTTCTTCTCCGAGGACTTCACCGCGATCAGACAAAAAGTCGTGGCTGGAGTAGTCCTTCAGAAGGTTGACCGCATCAACGACGGTTACCATCGTATCGAGCCTGGAAACGTCAGAAAGGCTGGCACCCGCCTCGTCCCGAAACTCGAAAGTGGTCGCAACCGGCAGCGGCTCGGAGATGCCTGTCGATTCAATCAGCAGGTAGTCATAGACACCCTGTTCTCCGAGGCGCCGAACCTCCTGAAGGAGATCGTCGCGCAAGGTGCAGCAAATGCAGCCGTTCGACATTTCAACGAGCGTTTCATCGGTTTTGCTCAATTCTGCCCCACCGGCGCGAACCAAGTCGGCATCGATATTGACCTCAGACATGTCATTCACGATGACGGCAACCTTGAGCCCTTCCCTGTTGTTCAGGACCCGGTTCAGCAAGGTGGTCTTGCCGGCACCGAGAAATCCGGACAGAACCGTGACGGGCAAACGTGGATCGGACATCCATCCCTCTCCTAAAGTGGTAATGTTATTACATTACCGAACATCTACCTCAAAGCCCTCACCAGTAGCAAGATCCAAATCCGGGCTGTGGGTAACGGTAGATCGTCAGAAAGCAAGAGTGAGCGACAGCTACAGAACAGGTCGCCGATATACCCACGAGGTGGTGATGGATTGCGAGGTACCGTGCAGCCGGGACGCTTATCCCGCAGCCTGCGGCGCAACGACCCTGTTCCGGCCTTCGTTCTTGGCCTGGTACAGCCGGGCATCCGCTGCCCGGAACAGGTCTTCAATGGTCGCACCGTCATCCGGCGCGCTGGAAATGCCGATGCTGACCGTCACCTTTTCCGGCAGATAGACCACGCTGAAACGCTCAATGGTCTTGCGCAGCCGGTCCGCCATCGATGTAGCCGCCTCGGTCGGCATCTTCTCGCACAAGAGAACGAACTCTTCTCCGCCGAAACGATAGAGATGATCGTCAGACCGCAGGTTTTCTGTCAGCAGCTGCGAGATTGTCGTCAGGACCTTGTCACCCATCTGGTGCCCGTGGCGATCATTTACCTGCTTGAAATGGTCGATATCGATGACCAGCAGCGACAACGGGCGCTTGTTCTTCAGACTGCTCTCGAGAATTTTCGGTGCATTCTCATCATATTGCCGCCGGTGCAAGGTGCCGGTCAGATGATCACGCGTGGAAGCCTCCAGGAGATCGTGATAGCGCTCCCGGTAGGTCAGGACCTGGAAGACGTCCTTGAACGGTCGGTTGGTGACCCACTTCTTCTCGTCGTCAAAATACTTCAGATAGGCAATGAAAAGCACCGTGTAGACGGCAGTCGCCACCATCTTGGCAACCCAGCCGCCGAAGAACACCTCGGCAGGTGCGCCTGACACCTAGTGAAGTGCGAGGAAGAAACCGGCCTGATCGAATGTCAGAACCACGGCCCCGCAGATCAGAAATCTCAGGACAAGGTTTCGGCCGATCCAGTCGCCGAGACGTTCGTAGAGCACAATGATTGCGATCGCATCGACGAAGAGCAGAATGGTGCCCCAGACCATCAACAATCCCATCTCGTCGACAAAGGCGATGTCCGGAATCCGTCCTTCCGTGACAACGATCGTCTCGTGATTGCGCAACAGCATGACCAGCGCAACGATCAGGAAGTTGCCGATCAAAAGGCCATAGATCGGTTGGCGGGCCACCAGAGCGTCTTCGCGAATGTAAAGAAGCAGGATCATCAGCAACTTGCCGGAAAAAAGCACTGTCGATCCGGGCGAAATGATGCCGAAGGGAAGTTCGATGTAGAAAACGCTCGCCAGATACGTTTCCAGAAAGTGCATTACGCCCAGCGCGCACATGAAGACACCGATGCCGATTGCGGCGCGCGCACGCAAAAGACCCATCATCACCGCGAAATAGACGGCGGCCTGAGAGAAGAGCAGAAAGGCGTTGAAGCTTGCCATGGGTCAGTGGATAGCTATTGGAAGGAAACAGGTCAATGTATGCATCGATTCTCTGAAAACACGAAAGTATCTCTTCCACTTACTTGTGGTTACCCCAGGGTGAAACACGCTAACACCTCATAGAAGATCGAGAGCCAACAGGAAACTGCGGAATATTACGGTATCGCGACGTTATGCCGGGTCGTCTGCGCTCGCATGAGGGTTTTTAATTCTTGCCAAGGCACAATACCCCGCGAGCAAAAATCCAATGTCGAACAATCAAGGCTACCCGACGGGAAAGACTTTGCAGGAACTACACACCAAGGACTTGATCGTTTTTGACGATCTGTGCGTCATGTGCTCCGGGTTTGCTCGTTTCGTCGCAAAACATGACAGATCGGGCCGTTTTCTCTTTGTGAGTGCATTCTCGGAGCTTGGTCGTTCGTACTTCATCAAGTCCGGCCTGGATCCAGAAAAAGTAGAGACCAACATCGCGCTAGTCGGTGGCCACGCATATCTGAAACTGGCCTCATTCACCGCCATCATGTCGGCACTGGGCTGGCCCTGGCGCCTGGCTGTCCTTCTGAACCTGCTGCCGAAGAGACTTGCTGACCATCTCTACGATCTGATTGCCCAGAACAGGTATCGGTTTGGCAGACTCTCCTGTCCGGTCCCGTCTGAAGACCTGAAAGGACGCCTCCTTTGAGTGGCAGCAAGGATCTCCAGCCGCCACCGCGTCGCCCCTTGTTCAATGAAATTTTGGGGGCAGATTTCGAGCGACTGCCGAGCACCGTGAAACAATTTCACACGATAGGACAGCGACATCACTGGTCAGGCGAAGCGGAGGTCCGGCGTGGAGGGTCTTTGATCGCTGCCCTGGTCTGTCGCGTTTTCGGGTTTCCGCCGACGGCAACGCGGATACCGGTAACCGTCAAGATCGAAGAAAATGGTTCGGTGGAAACCTGGCACCGTCGCTTCGGACAGAGAATCTTTGTCTCGACCCTTACCGTGAAAGGCGTGCCTGGATCTGGCGTTCTGCGAGAGCGTTTCGGCGCCTTTTCGTTCGACATCGAGCTGTCCCTCAAAGGCAGAGAATTGTGTTTCCCGGTCATTCGCGCGCGGTTTCTGGGCATTCCACTGCCAGGATGGCTGTTGCCTACGAGTGATACACGCGAGACAGAAGAGGACGGCCATTTTATATTCGATGTTGCGCTTTCGCTTTTAATGGTTGGCCCTCTCGTTCACTATAGCGGTTGGCTGCAACCAATCTCGGCCACCACCCAATCCTGACACACTTCCTGTTCCCCAGGTCTGCTGAAAAACTGCGGAGCGCCTCAACAGTTATTGCTCGCTCCATTGCAAGAAAAGCTCCTGACCTTTCCCACAGGAGTGAAAACCATGACTATCCATAGGCACCCTTCTCGCATCGAGCCCTGGAAGGGATGGCGGATCATCATCTTGTTTGAATGCGCTATTGCAGGAAGCGTGGTTGCCTTCACACTTGCCCGATTATTGGCAGGTGACAACGGTGCCCCAACACCGGACGTCACGGCCGGCCTTGCCACAGTGCTTGGCGGCATCGGGGGCGCCGTCGGCAGTCTCATTCTCGCCGGAGGATATGGATTACCAGGCCGGCGCGGCTGGCTATTTGCCGTTCTGTGCTCGCTCATCGCGCCGCCGCTTGCGGGCGGTGTCGGTGGTACTTTGATGATGCCAGGTCCCGGAACCCTGATCGGAGCCTATTTTCCGCTATGGACCTTTTACTATCCGCAATCCCTGGGTCTTTGGCTGATCTGTCTGGTCCTTATCCATCTCCACGCGCGCAGACTGCGCTCGGGTCACTTCATGTAGATTCCCGCCCGCTGCTGAAAACCGTGCCGTCACAAGCAGACCACCTTGTAGACAAAAGACGTTTAAGATGCGCCGTGATGAGCCGGGCTGCATTTACAAGCGAAGCAAAACATTGTCCCTAGTGACAATTTCTCGTTTGACTTCAATGACCTTTACAACAATCTTGCTGTCGTAACCCAAAGTCTTCAAGTCAACTTGCAACCGCTTCAACCGGACCATCAGCCATGTCTGCCGTCTCACGTCTCTCAGTCAACGTCAACGCCATCGCCATGCTGCGCAATCGCCGTGACCTGCCCTGGCCGAGTGTGACGGGTCTTGCTGCAATCGCGATGGAAGCAGGCGCCAAGGGCATCACGGTGCACCCGCGTCCGGACGAACGGCATATTCGCAAGACGGATGTCTTTGAACTCGCCGAGCTGATAGAGGACCGGTTTCCCAACAAGGAACTGTGCCTCGAAGGTTATCCCTCGCCTGACTTCCTGAAGCTGGTCGAAGAAGCCCGCCCCGAGCAGGTTCTGTTTGTGCCCGACGATCCGGAGCAGACCACATCAGATCACGGTTGGGACTTCTCGTCCGACACGGGCGCGCTTGAAACGGCGATTGCCGCGGCCAAGGAATGGGCAATCACCGTGTCCCTCTTCTGCGATCCGGATGCCGCGGCCCCCGAACACGCCGCCCGGCTCGGTGCCGAACGTATCGAGATCTACACCGGTCCTTACGGCGCCTGCTACGATGATCCTGCCCTTGCTGCGAAGGAGCTGGAGAAGGTCGTCTCGACCGGCGAGGCTGCAACGGCTTGCGGGCTTGGCGTCAATGCCGGTCATGATCTGACAGTCGACAATATCCCCGCCCTGATCGCCAAGGCGCCTTTCATCCGCGAGATGTCTATCGGCCATGGCTTTACTGCCGACGCGCTGATCCATGGCTTTGCGGAAAGTGTCCGGCGTTTCCGCAACTCCATGGGAGAACTTTGAATGCCGGACGCGCTCAGCCGGCAGGTGACCTTTCTGCTGGAAGCAGACAAGCTGAAGGAAGTCGTGCGGCTCAATCAGCTTTCCAGCGGCAATCGGAGGGAGACCACGGCAGAGCATTGCTGGCACGTCATCTTGCAGGCTCTGACCTTTGCGGACCATGCGCCGGAAGGCACCGATCTGCTTCATGTTGTCAGGCTGCTTGCCGTGCATGATCTCGTTGAAATCGACGCAGGCGATCACTGGGTAACCGACGATAACATGGCCGCGATCAAGGCCCGTGAGCTTGAAGCGGCCGAACGGCTGTTCGCACTGCTGCCAGACGATCAGTCTTCGGAGTTCCGATCGCTCTGGCTCGAGTTTGAAGCCAACGAGACCCCGGAAGCCAGGTTTGCGAACGCCATGGACGCACTGCACCCGATGGTGCTCGTTTTTGCCTCCGGCCTGGACGACCCGACGCACGAACCGATGTCAGCCGCCACCTTGCGCGACGCCAAGGAGGCCCGCCTCTCGCCCTTCCCCAAACTCTGGGACTATGCCCGGGGTCTTCTCGATCAGGCCGTTCAGGCAGGCCGCCTGCTGCCCTGATCAACTCCTCTCTCGCCGCATCGCGCGGTCCCGCCTTCTACGAGGATTTCAAACAATGTCTTTTGACCTGTGGCTCGTTTTTGTTGCCGTCTCTCTGCTTCCCGCTGTCAGCCCCGGACCGGGTGTCATGCTGGCCATTTCCAATACGCTTCGTTTCGGCAGAAACGCCACACTTGCTTCGGCAACCGGCAATGCTGTCGGGCTGGTCGTGATTGGCTATGCCGTTGCCTTCGGCTTCGGAGCCCTCATGGCGACCTCGGCGCTCGCCTTCACCATCCTGAAATTCATCGGTGCCGCCTACCTTGTCTATCTTGGCGTGAGAATCTGGCGCGACAAATCCAGCTTCCAGGTGCATGGCAGTGTTCTGACCGTACAGAAAAGCCCCGGCAAGCTTTTTCTCGAAGCCCTGCTCGTGTCGGTTACAAACCCGAAGGCGATCCTGGTAATCACCGCGCTGTTCCCGCAATTCATGCGGTCCGAAGGTTTCAGCCTGGCAGAGACCGGCATCCTGTCCTTCACTTACGCGGCGCTGTGCTTCGCCAATCATGCGGCCATCGCCTTCGCCGGCAGTCACATGCGCAGGTTCCTGACCTCCGCCAAACGCATTCGCTGGGTGCGCCGGGCGACCGGTGGTCTTTTTGTTGGCTTCGGTGCTGCACTGGCGTCGGCCAGCCGCTGAACGGCTGGTCGAAAGATCTATCAGGCAGCCTCGTTCCGTTTCATCTTCTGATGCTCGTCCTCGACGAGGCCGATTTTCCAGTAGCCGGAAATATAGGTGTCCTTCCGAGGCACCTTTCGCTCTTTGTGAAGATGCTCACGCAAGGAGCGAATGACGGAACTTTCCCCTGCGATGCAGGTCTGCACCGTGCCTGGTGGCCAGTCCATCGATCGGACAAATTCCGCTTGTGCCGTTGAAGGCACATGCGTGTTTTTGTGGATCAGCCAGTGCAGCTCAATGCCGTCCGGCGCCTTGATCTCGCGAATGTCTTCTTTGGAGGGAACCTCGAATATGGCAACGCCCTTTGCGTCAGCCGGCATGGCTTCAAGAGAGGCCTCGGCAACCGGCATTGCAGAAAGATCTGCCGCAACCAGATACCAGTCGGCATAGAACTCCGTCATCTTTGGCTGGCTTGGCCCGAAGAATCCCAGGAAGGAACCGGGGGCCGCGTTCTGCGCCCAGCGCGTCGCCGGTCCCTGGTCGCCATGGGCCACGAAGTCGATGTCCAGTTCGAGACTGTCCGGGCGAAATGCGCGAACCGTATAGGTCCGCACCGCGTGGACTTTCTTGTCGGGCCCATCCGGTGCGAACCAGGCATCGAAATCTGCGCGGGTTTCGCCGTCTCGCGGCAGCACAAGCTTGCAATTGGCGCCTTCGTGACCAAGCGGAAATCCTTCCAGCTCGGGTCCGGCAAAGGTCACCCGGATCAAGTGAGGACTGAGATAGACTGCGGATTTGACAGTCAGAATACGGGGACGGCGTTTGGGACGAAGAGCCATGGCGATCTTTTTAAAGTTGAGTTTCATATTCATGAATTAGCACTGCGACCATCCAGTTTAAAGTCCCTTTTCGGATTTTCTCGTCAACACAGCGTCAAGCAACTGGAAACAAAGAAAGCCCGCCGGATGGCGGGCTTTCGACAGGCGGGAGAAAGGGTGAGACCGGATCAGTTCCGGATGATCGGTTCTTTCAGATCTTCCGGCTTCTTGTCCTTGATGATTTCCCAGTTGAGGGTCGCATTCTTGATGTGGCCCGGAATGTCCTGTTCAAAGCGCTCCTGAACCTTCAGGGAATTGTTGAGATAGAGCTTGCCGTCGACAATCGACCAGGCTTCCGGAACAACGGGGACCTTGAAGCCCATCGCAGCACCAAAGGCACAGAAACCGCCATATTGAGGCGCGTATTTTGCTGGGTCGGCAACGAACTTGTCACGGTTCTCGGCCGATGAGAATTTCCAGGTGACCTCGTCATATTCGGCAGTGAACTCGTCCTTGCCGGCGACCGGTTTGCCAGCGGTGAAATAGGCCACAGGATCGGTACCGCCGATGGCAGTGCCAGCCTTGGTGAAGGTCGTGATTTCGTCCGCGGATACCGACATTGCGGCAGCGGAAAAGAGAGCTGTCAGGCCGAGGAGTACGGACTTGGAGGTGTAAAGCGGCATGGGCGACCCCGTTTGACATGAGAATGGGCTATGGCGGCGTGGCGAGTTTCTGCACCGCGCCGGATTAAAATGTCGCCAGCCCGAAAAAATAGCCAATCACCCTTGTTCACAGGACCGCCAGCGACGCGGGAATTCCCGTGAAGCGATGCTGTCACATACCGGGAAAGGCAGGGCCCTGAACCGGATTGCGTGGGGGCACCAGGCCCAGGACGAGATAGATGGCACGCTCTATTTCTGTCGCCGTCACGTCCTCAAGCCGGATCAGGAAACGAAAATAGATCAGGCCAAGCAGGAGATCGATCCTTGTCTCCATGTCGCTTTCAAACGCGGTCGCGATGAAGATCTGTCGAAACACGAGGCGCTGCTCGTTCTCGACATCCGCGAACAAGTCAGCAACCGGGGGCAGATCCCGGTAGGGCAACAACGCCCGGACAGCGCCCCCAAGCGGCGTTTCCTGCAAGGAAGCAACGATCGCGACCAGGCACCGTCTCAAGTCTTCCGCAACGCTGGATCTTTGGGGGGCTGACAGATTTATGGAACGAAAGCCCTGCGCGAGAGCGGCTGCCAAGAGGTCAGTCTTGTTTTCATAACGTCTGTAGATGGCCTGTTTGCTGGTCCTGGCCCGCCCGGCAATTGCCGCGATCGTCGCTTTCTCGTAGCCGTTGTCGGAGAGCTCCTCCAGCGCCGCCGTCAAGAGGGCTTCGGTAACACGCTGCTGTCGCGGCCGCCCGGCCTGTTTAACTTCCAGTGCCATCAAAACTCCAGAAGGAATGAGGACAGACACTGGCCACGCTGTCTGCAACAAACCAATTTTCGGTACCAAATAGAACCGTAATAGCGAAACCACTCGTCTGGAACAAGCCGAAAGGCTTGAATAATCCTGACCGGCACCGCAAACAGTGGGCAACCAATTCCCTGTCCGGGCCATCAATCAAACGCCCGGATTCCAACCCAAGAGGTTTACATGTCTGTTGATACCGACACGGTAAAACGCGTTGCCCATCTGGCACGTATCAAGGTCAGCGACGAAGACGCCACCCGCATGACCGGCGAACTGAACGCCATTCTCGGCTTCGTCGAGCAGCTTGACGAGGTGAATATCGACGGGGTCGAACCGCTGACCTCCGTTGTCGAGCAGACAATGAAGAAGCGCGCCGACGGTATTACCGACGGCAACAAGGCCAACGACGTCACGCTGAACGCCCCGGCTTCTGAAGACAATTTCTTCATGGTCCCGAAAGTCGTCGAATAATCGGGCACCCGGCCGGATGAACACCGCTCAGACCACAATCGCAATTGAAAGCCCTCTCACCGCAGACATGGATGCCATGATCGGTGAGTTGAATGCTGTCCTGCGCTCGCTGACACCGGATGAAGCCAATTACAGCATGAGCGCCGAAGAAATGACCGGCCCTGAAACAACTCTTTTTGTTGCAAGGGTCGACGGCAAGGCGGCAGCTTGCGGTGCCTTCCATCGTCACGAGGGTGGCATTGGCGAGTTGAAGCGGTTCTATGCCCGGCCAGACTATCGGGGCCTTGGACTGGCGCGCCGGATCCTGGACCGGATCACAGCACTTGCAGTCCGGGAAGGTTTCACGTCCCTGGTTCTGGAGACTGGCCACAATTATGCACCGGCCAGACGTCTTTACGAGACCGCCGGTTTCATCGAGTGCGGCCCGGTCCTCGACTATCCCGAAAGCCCCTATTCCGTATTCTATTCCCGGCCGATTGAGGCCGCCTGAGAGAAAAAGTCATGACCGATCTTACGAAACTGACAATTGCAGACGCCCGCGAAGGGCTGAAGAACAAGGACTACACCTCGCTGGAACTGACCGAGGCATTCCTGTCCAACATCGAAGCTGCCAACAACCAGCTGAATGCCTATGTGGCCGTGACTGCCGACCAGGCCCGCACGATGGCAAAGGCCTCGGACGAAAAGCTTGCCAAGGGTGACGGTGGCGCGCTGGAAGGCATTCCGCTCGGCATCAAGGACCTTTTCGCCACCAAGGGCGTGCACACGCAGGCCTGCAGTCACATCCTGGATGGCTTCAAGCCGGCCTATGAATCCACCGTCACGTCCAACCTGTGGGACGATGGCGCGGTCATGCTCGGCAAGCTGAACATGGACGAATTCGCCATGGGCTCGTCCAACGAGACGTCCTATTACGGCGACGTTATCAACCCCTGGCGCAAGAATGGCTCCAACCAGGATCTGGTTCCGGGCGGTTCTTCCGGTGGTTCGGCAACCGCCGTTGCAGCCCGCATGTGCATGGGTGCAACGGCAACCGACACCGGCGGCTCCATCCGCCAGCCGGCCGCCTTCACCGGCACCGTCGGCATAAAGCCGACTTACGGCCGTTGCTCCCGCTGGGGTGTCGTGGCCTTTGCCTCTTCGCTCGACCAGGCCGGTCCGATTGCCCACACCGTGCGTGACAGTGCGATCCTCTTGAAATCCATGGCCTCCGTCGATCCGAAAGACACGACCTCAGTCGATATCGAGGTTCCGGATTACGAAGCTGCGATCGGCAAGTCGGTCAAGGGTCTGAAGATCGGCATTCCGGCCGAATACCGCATGGACGGCATGCCGGGCGAAATCGAGGAGCTCTGGCAAAAGGGTATAGAATGGCTGAAGGACGCCGGCGCGGAAATCGTCGACATCTCCATGCCACATACCAAATACGCCCTGCCCGCCTATTACATCGTCGCCCCGGCAGAGGCCTCCTCCAACCTCGCCCGTTACGACGGCGTTCGCTACGGTCTGCGGGTACCGGGCAACGACATTGTCGAAATGTATGAAAACACCCGCGCAGCCGGGTTTGGCGAGGAGGTCAAACGCCGCGTCCTGATCGGCACATACGTGCTGTCGGCCGGTTACTATGACGCCTACTACCTAAAGGCCCAGAAGGTCCGCACGCTGATCAAGCGCGACTTCGACCTGGCCTGGCAGAACGGCGTCGACGCCATCCTCACGCCAGCAACCCCGTCGGCCGCCTTCGGCGTTGCCGACCAGGACCTGCATGCGGATCCGGTGAAGATGTATCTGAACGACATCTTCACCGTGACGGTGAACATGGCCGGCCTCCCGGGCATCTCGGTCCCAGCCGGTCTCGACAAGGACGGCCTGCCGCTTGGGCTGCAGCTCATCGGCAAACCGTTCGACGAGAGCACCTTGTTCCAGGTCGGTCAGGTGATCGAGGATGCTGCCGGGCATTTCGATCCGGAGAAATGGTGGGGCTGATCCGCAACAAGGCTCAGCACAACATTTAGAGTTTGCCCCGGCTCCGGCCGGGGCAACCCTCCAATCAGCAAAAACCGGAACGCCCCATGCATGACATCGAAACACTCGTGATCGGCGCAGGTGTCGTTGGACTGGCGATCGCGCGAGCCCTCGCCCTTTCGGGACGGGACGTCATGGTGCTTGAACAGCATGACCTGATTGGCTCTGAAACCAGCGCTCGCAATTCCGAAGTCATTCATGCCGGGATTTATTATCCGACCGGCAGCCTGAAGGCCCGGATGTGCGTCAACGGCAAGGAACAACTGTACCGGTTCTGCGCGGAAAACGGTGTCGGCCACGAACGGATCGGCAAGCTGATCGTGGCCTCCAGCGACGACCAACTTGGCGAACTGGAAGGCATTCGCAAGAAGGCTGCTGACAACGGCGTCACCGATCTGGTTTTCGTCGACCGCGCCGAGCTGAAAACGCGAGAACCCGCCCTCGAATGCGCCGGCGCGCTCTGGTCGCCCTCCACCGGCATCATCGACAGCCACGGCCTGATGCTGGCGCTCCAGGGCGGTATGGAGGCCGCGGGCGGTCAGGTTGTGTTGAACACAAAGGTGGAACGCCTGGAAAGGCTTGAGGCCGGCGGATACCGATTGCACGTCGCCTCCGAGGAGGCACAAGGTTATGCCATCACCTGCAAGGAGCTGGTCGTGTCTGTTGGCCACGGTGCACCGGGCCTGATGGCTGATCTACCGAACGCTGCCCCTCCAAAGGCCTACCTGGCCAAGGGCAATTATTTCAAGCTTCAGGGCAAGGCGCCTTTTTCGGCATTGATCTATCCGGTTCCCGAGCCCGGCGGGCTTGGAGTGCACCTGACGCTCGACCTTCAGCACCAGGCGCGCTTCGGCCCTGATGTCGAATGGGTGGAAACCTTCGATTATGAAGTCGATCCGTCGCGTGGCGACAAGTTCTACGCCGCGATCCGCAATTACTGGCCGGATCTTCAGGACGGTGCGCTGGTGGCCGACTATTCCGGTATCAGGCCAAAGATCGCCGGTCCCGGCGCTGCAGCGGCCGACTTCCGGATCGACGGCCCGGAAGCCCACGGATTGGAAGGGCTTGTGGCTCTCTACGGTGTGGAATCACCCGGACTGACATCTTCCCTGGCAATTGCCGATGAGGTGATCGGACGTCTTGGCTCAAACTGATCTCGCACCAGACAATTGAGAAGGACTGCGAAATGAAATTGCTGGTGCCCTTCGTGATCGCGGCCGTGGGTTTGGTCGTTGTTGTGATCTGGTTGCTCGGCACGAAGGAGAACCCGCGCCCCGAGAACCTTCGGGATGACAATTTCCAGGCGATTTACACGGGACAGGACCGCGCCCCCGGATCAAGGGAGGCCAATGACGAACTGCGCAGAACTCTGCAGGAAAATGGTCTGGACCTGAGCGAACCTCTGGAAATCGACCACTTCGCAGAACCTGGCGACCTGACGACCGCCAGCACGCGCGAGGCTTTCCAAATTGCCTTGTCTGCAAACAGGTACGGTGATTTCCGGTTTGAAGAAGACGCCCGGTTGCTCGCATTTTCCGAAACAGCCAGCTTGTCTTCCATGGTTTTCGACCGGCGTACCATGGAGCTGAACGATTTTCTCCATGAACACGGCTGGATCTACAAGGGATGGCTGAAAAAGTGACTTCGCCAAGCCCCGTAGTGTTGATGCCTTAATGCACCCGATCGCTTTCGGCTTCCAGAATGCCATCGGCGTCCAGGCCCGCGATTGGCAGACGCGTGTCGGTCGGGACGTCCCCTGACAATTGCAGCGCCAGGTAGCGCCCGCAACACACCCTCAGGAAACTGGTGAAATTGCCGAGATCGTGGCCAGCATCGATGCTCTCGTGATGCAGCCTTGTAATCAGCTGAACGACATTCATGCCATCACGGCCCGCAATCTCGTCGAGCACCTTCCAGAAGAAGCTCTCCAGGCGCACCGAGGTGACCATGCCGTCGATGCGCAGGGACTTTGTCGAGCTTTCCCAGAGTGCCGGATCCGCATCGATGAACAGCTTGCACATGTCGTTTCCTCCCGATGGCGACCGGACCATATCTCCGCCGCCCGTCGCTCCAGATAATTCACGGCATGGAGTACCGGATCAAGTCCGGCGCTCCGTGCCGTTTCCTGTCAGCTTGGCTGCAGACAAATCTGTCTGCTCAAACGCAGCGGTCAGGCGGCGATCGCCCCGGCGCCTTCTCCCGTCAGCACAGCATTGAATTGTGACAGCCAGGCCGGATGTGCAGGCCAGGCCGGAGCCGTGACCAGGTTGCCGTCCGTGACAGCACCATCAATGGCGATGTCGGCATAGGTGGCGCCAGCCAGTTCGACCTCCGGGCGGCAGGCTGGATAGGCAGAGACCGTTCGGCCTTCTATGACCTGTGCGGCCGTCAGGATTTGCGCGCCATGGCAGATGGCAGCAACCGGTTTTCCAGCCTCCATGAAGTGCTTCACGGCGGCAATCACGTCGCCTTCCAGACGCAGATATTCCGGTGCGCGGCCACCCGGGATCAGCAGGGCGTCATAATCGGCAACATCAATGTCGGCGAAGGTGGCGTTGAGCGTGAAATTGTGTCCGCGCTTTTCGGTGTAGGTCTGGTCGCCTTCAAAATCGTGAATACACGTTGCAACGGTCTCGCCGGCCTTTTTGCCCGGGCAGACCGCATCCACATCGTGCCCCATGGCAAGCAATGTCTGGAACGGCACCATGGTTTCATAGTCTTCGGTGAAGTCACCGGTAATCATCAGGATCTTCGCACTCATGCTTCGTCCTCCCATCTGAAGAATTGCGATGACAGAACGCTAGCAGGCAAAGGATCTGAACGGGTATTAGGCCATTACTACAGGCAAACTTTTCTTTTCCTGACTGAGTTTTCCGACGTCTGCTTGGAATTAGACTTTGTCCAATAAACCCTTGTCGCTGTCGCAAATTCAGGACGACCGGCAGTCATCAACTGGAGCATCGGGAGGATAGCACTACGGGTTATCGGATTCCGTATCTCCGCTTCTTTGCGTCAGGGGTGACAAACCGACAGGCTATCCAGGGCGCCGTCCCCGTGTTGCAATCCGATCAATCCCTGTAGTCCGGCTCCGTCCGGTCCAGGTCCCGTTTCAGGAAATCGAAATGGGCATCTCCCATGCCGACATAGGGCCCCCATTCCGCTGCGGTCTTGGCTGCCAGGTTGTCCGACATGATCGCAAGCGGTTGACCCGTGGCATAGGCTTTCAGAAGCGTCCCGGCTGCGCGTTCGAAGAAGTAGAGATGCTCGAACGCCTCGGCGATAGTCTGGGCTGCGATGGAGACGCCGTGATTGCCCATGATCAGCACAGGTTTGTCGCCGAGCGTCTCTGCAATCCGGCGCCCTTCCTCGGCTTCATCCGCCATGCCACCGAACCCGAGATCTATCGCCACTTTGCCGAAGAACCGCGCCGTGTTGAGGTCGATCGGCTTCATGGTCGGGTCTTGCAGGGTTGCCAGGGCCGTCGCGTTGGGTGGATGACAGTGAAACAGCACCCGGGCCTTCGGATTGGTGCGATGAACCGTGCCGTGAATGCACCAGGCCGACGGGTCCGGGGCTTCCTCGCTCTCCATGACACTGTCGTCATTTGCATCCAGCAACAAAAGATCGCTTGCCTTGATTTCCGAAAAATGCCGCCACTTCGGGTTCATCAGGAATTTCGACCCGTCATCGGAAACCGCCGCGCTGAAATGATTGCCAACGGATTCATTCCAGCCGAATTTGACGGCCATGCGAAACGCCGCGGCAAGGTCTTCCCGCAAGGTTTGCTCGTTGCGTGATTGCGGTGAACTGAGTGGAATATCGATCGTCAAGCTCATCTGAACCTCCCTTCACCGGACAGCACCCGGTAAGTCGAACGCATCTCACCCCGATCAATGTAACAGCCCCGCAGATGCCGGTCACCGCTGGTCGCCGTATAGGCTTCCCGGCCATGAACGATCCGGTGATTGTCAAAAACGATACATTCACCTGCGTTAAGGCGAAAGCGCATAACGTATTTTTCGTCCTGCATCATGCGCCCGAAACGACAAAAGGCCGGGTAGTACCGATCCAGATCCCGCTGCGGCAGATCGAAGATGTCTGCCTGATGCTGGCTGATGGTAACGCCGGAAATGTTGCCATATTCATCCAGCTCAATCACCTTCTGCCGCGCTCTCATGTCAAACGAATTATGCTCGCAGTAATAAGGAACCAACGTCTGGCAAAGCAGTTCGAAATCTTCCGGATGAAGCGCTCGAAAATCTTCCGCAACCGACAGGCCATCGACCAGAAGACTGTTACCGCCCTCTACCGTGTTGGCGCGGCAATGCAGAAACTGAACGCCCGGTGCGAAGTCTTCCGATGGCAGATCGGTGTGCAGTTCCAGGGCCTTTGACGTAAACGCCAGATTGGTCGGCTCGATATGGGTTTTGACTTCGAACACCCGGCCAAAGTAACTCGGGCGGATATGGCCAATCATGTTGGCCGCATCCAGCAGTGCCTCATCCGTATCAGGCAAGCCGGTAAGAAGAGCAACGCCATCGGTCAACATGGTCTCGATCCAGCGTCGTATATGGTCCTTGCTGCTGTCGAGGTCAGAAAAGGCAAATCTGTCCATTGCTTCGTAGTGGTTGGAAAACCAGGGTAAGCGTCTGAGGTTCGCGGTGTCCGGCCGTTTGCCGCCGGATGCATAAGCTCTCAGGAACTCGAGGGGATAGCTGCTTGAATGAGCGCCGTTTTTCCAGCGTACTTCAAGCCGGTCGTTCACGACTGTAGCCTGTTCAGCGCGTGGGTTTCCTGGTTCGGAAAAAATGTCGAAGACCCGTTCGCGCGTTTGTTGGTCAAAGGACGACGGACAATTGTCGCGCAGCCAGAAGTAATTGAAATAGGCTGTTTTCCCGTCAAACAATGGCACATTCAGGCCCGCATCCTCCAAGATCACTCCAGATTCACCGGTGCCGAGCATTATCCCACTCCACATAGCTTAAACAGATCGAAGCCAGCAGCGTCGACAAACCACCGCATCAACATGCTCACTCCTTTGTATTTGCTGGAAAATGCGCTTGTAATTCCGATTTGAAAAGACGATAAAATCCGAAGTTAACTTTAGAAAAAACTAAACTTAATTCCTCATGAAACGTCTCCCTCCTCTTCGGCTTCTAAATGTTTTTGAAACCGTGCAAAGCGCAGGAAGCGTGAAAAGGGCAGCGGCCGAGCTCAACGTTTCTCTTTCCGCAGTCAGCCAATCGCTCAGGCAGCTGGAGGACCATATCGGATCGCCACTGTTCGACCGCTCCACACGCCCTGCCGGACTGACGGACGCCGGACGCATACTCTTGAAAGCCGTAACCGAAAACCGGGCAAGGTTGACGGAGGCGCTGAACGACATTGGCGACTTGAGCAATGCACCGGAAAATTCGGTCACCATTGCCTGCACGGTTGGCTTCGCGACCTACTGGCTGATGCCAAGACTGGAAGCTTTTTATCTGGATCACCCGGATATCGTCGTCAATGTTCAGACCACGGCGCAGGAAGTGCCGCAAATGTCTGCAGGAACCGACATTGCCATGCGGTTCGGCGACGGTCGCTGGAGGGACGGAGAGGTTGAACATCTCTTCGACGAATTCATTGAACCCGTCTGGTCGCCCGCACTTGCAAACCGTCTTGAATCTGCCGGCGACACGCTCGCTTCAGCCTACCTCATACATGTCGAGTTTCCGGACCCGAACTGGGTCACCTGGCCGGAATATTTCGACCAAACCGGACAAAAGCCCGCAGGCTCGGCTCGGGGTCTCAGGTTCTCAAATTATGTACAGGCGGCTCAGGCGGCCCTCTCCGGCCATGGCATCATGCTCGGTTGGCGCTCCACCAACGGTGATCATATGGAAAAAGGCCTTCTGATTCCCGTCGGCCTGCCAGTCATGCACTCGAAAAGCAGTTTTTACGTCACGCTTTCACAGCAAAGCAGACGCCCCGACACTGCACGGATCGTGATTGAATGGATGAAGGCCAAGGCTGAAACAAGCTCTGCAGGACAGACCCCTTAGGGCACTTGGCAGCAAGAAGTCCGACCGCGTGCGATCCGGCCTCAATCCTACTTTGGAGATCGCGCCCAAATGCAGCGGGAAAAATTCAAGCTGGCAACAAACACCGTCGTGTGAAAGAAAAGTCACGGGTCGTGGGCTCCTGAAGTCAAGACGCGTCCGTTCTGGAAACCAATGGATCCCCGGTCACGCTGCGCTTGCAGGGGATGACCGCCTTGGTGTTGGCGAAAGCCGAAAACAACAACCACGCAAGGTAGGGTTCCATAACCTCTGTTGTGTGGGTTCCTTTGTCTGCAATCCACACCAGGAACGGCGCCCATTTGAGAGGCCCATCACAACGTGAAAGTACTCCTCCGCTACACAGAACTCGGGTCATCCCCGACTTGATCGGGGATCCATTCCAGCTAACGACAAACACAGTCGTTTGAAAACAAAGTCACTGGCCGTGGGCTCCTGAAGTCAAGACGCGTCCGCTCTGGAAACCAATGGATCCACGGTCACGCTGCGCTTACAGGGGGTGGCCACAGCAGGTTTGGCGAATGCAGGGAATGCCCTGTTCTGTCGGACGTTGTTCATTCGTTTGAGACTGGGTCAACCAGGCAAAAGCCGTTGCCTCCCCGACACAAACGACCCACCTGCCAATAACGATTAACACCAAAAAATTCTCTTGACCTCTCCGGTCACGGGTGTCATAACCACGCCCGAACCGTACGGTACGGTTCACCCAATCAGATCCTTCAAAACCGACCAAGTCCTGAAGACATGCCCGCAGCTGCTTTTGACATCGCCACTTCCCGCCCGGACGCCGCGCCCGAGTTTTCGCCGCGCCAGCAAGTGGTGTTGCAGCACGCGCTGACATTGCTGGTCGAAGGGGGGGAGAAGGCGCTGACCACAGCCGGTCTGGCCCGCACGGCTTCCTGCTCCAAGGAAAGTCTTTACAAGTGGTTCGGAGACAGGGATGGCCTCCTGGCAGCTGTTGTCGCCTACCAGGCCAGCCAGGTGCAATTTCCGTCGGAAGCCGGTGCGACAGCAGATGCAGCGACGTTCAAGGCGCATGTCACGGCCTTTGTCGAGGCGTTGCTCGGCGTGCTCTTTTCCGAAACGTCCCTGGCGCTCAACCGGCTCTCCATCGGTCAGTCCAACACAAATTCCAACCGGCTTGGCCAGCTGCTTCTGGTGCGCGGCAAGCACATGATTTCCGCCCGTGCCCGCACCATGCTGGAAAGCGGCCGGCACCATGGACTGTTGAAATTCGACAATGCCGAGGACGCCTATCAGGTGCTGTATGGCCTCGCCCTGCGCGACGTGCATATTCGTCTGCTCCTGGGCGAAGCCGCCAGCCCGGCCGAAAAGGATCTGAAATCGCAGGCTGAAACAGCCGTTGACCGCTTTTACCAGCTGTTCGGGGCATAGACCGGAACAGAGGGTCCACTGGGGAACACCAGAAACAACAAGACCGGGTAAACCGGGCTATTTCAAACAGACAGAATGCAGACGGGAGAAAGGAACCCCATGCGCGTTTATTACGATCGTGACGCTGATCTGAACCTGATCAAGTCCAAGAAAGTTGCCATCATCGGCTACGGCTCCCAGGGTCGCGCCCATGCGATGAACCTGAAGGACAGTGGCGCCAAGGAAATCGCCGTTGCACTGCGCGCCGGTTCCACCACCGCCCTGAAGGCAGAGGCTGACGGCTTCAAGGTCATGACGGTTGCTGAAGCTGCTGCATGGGCCGACCTGATGATGATGGCGACCCCGGACGAGCTGCAGGCCGACATCTACCGTGATCACATCGCCGACAACATTCGCGATGGCGCCGCGATTGCCTTCGCCCACGGCCTCAACGTCCACTTCGGCCTGATCGAGCCGAAATCCACCGTCGACGTTCTGATGGTCGCACCGAAGGGCCCTGGCCACACCGTGCGCGGTGAATACGAAAAAGGCGGCGGCGTACCGTGCCTGATCGCCGTTCACCAGGACGCCTCCGGCAACGCCCAGGACCTCGGCCTTTCCTACGCCTGTGGCGTTGGTGGCGGACGCTCCGGCATCATCGAAACCACCTTCAAGGAAGAGTGTGAAACCGACCTCTTCGGCGAGCAGGCCGTTCTGTGCGGCGGTCTCGTCGAGCTGATCCGTGCCGGTTTCGAAACCCTGGTTGAAGCCGGTTACGCGCCGGAAATGGCCTATTTCGAGTGCCTGCACGAAGTGAAGCTGATCGTTGACCTGATCTATGAAGGCGGCATCGCCAACATGAACTACTCCATCTCCAACACGGCTGAGTGGGGCGAGTATGTCACCGGTCCGCGCATCGTGACGCCGGAAACCAAGGCCGAGATGAAGCGTGTTCTGACCGACATCCAGAACGGCAAGTTCACCTCCGACTGGATGCAGGAATACCGCGCCGGCGCTGCCAAGTTCAAGGCAACCCGTCGCCTGAACGACGCTCACCAGATTGAAGAAGTTGGTGAAAAGCTGCGCGGCATGATGCCTTGGATCAAGTCCAACGCTCTTGTCGACAAGACCAAGAACTAAGCCTCGGCATACCCGAAACACGAAAGCCCCGCTCATCCGAGTGGGGCTTTTTCTGTTTCAGCGGCAAATTGATGTCAGTCGGAAGACACCCTGAATTTCTCCGGTATCTCAAGTTCCAGCGACTGGTGGGCAACTTTGAGACGCTTCAGGGCGGCGAAGGCCGGGTAGCTCTGATAGTCGCCTGCTCTTTGATAATAGGTGATCGCTCGCTCCAGATCCTTGGGCAGGAAAACACCCTCTTCAAGAATGGAGGCCATGTAGAAGAGCCCGTCGATGTCGCCCTGTTCGGCGGTTTCGCCAATGAGCGCGAGGCCCTCGTCAACGTCTTGCTCAACGCCGAAGCCGTGGAGCAGCATCCAGCCGAGATTCGCCCGGGCCTGCACGGACCCGTAGGCAGCAAGCTGACGGAATATGGCGACGGCTTCTTTCTGATCTTTTCGAAGGCCAGCGCCGTCGCGCATCAGTTTGGCAAGTTCAATCGAACCGAGATGGAAATCGTCTTCCGCATTCAGCCGGTGCAAGCGCGCAGCGGCGTCCAAGTCTGATTTCACTCCGATGCCGAACTGGTAATGCCAGGCGGCATAAAGACGCGCATAGGGTTCCCCGAGCTCTGCACTGCGCAAGTAATGCTCCTGTGCAAGTTCATAGTCCGGTTTCCCGTTGCCGCCGTAATAGTCGAAATCACCGGCGGCGAGCTCGCCAAGAGCCGGATTGAATGCGGTGATCCGATTGAACAGCGTCTCGGCTTCGACCGGGTTCCGCACAGTGCCCCGTCCTCGCAACTTGGCGCTGCCCAGAATGAAGTGACCAAAGGCGTCACCCTGGCCAGAAGCCCTTTCCAACCACCTGACGCCTTCCTCCCAATCGTTGCTTTCCGCCTCGCCTGGCAGCAACAGGAGGGTCCCCAATGACACCTGCGCATTGGCATCGCCGGCCTCGGCGGCCTTCAAAAGCCACTGCCTTCCAAGTTGCGGATCCCTTTTGCCGATCAACCCCCAGGCATAGGCATCACCGAGAAGAAACATCGCACGAACGCTGCCTCGCTCCGCCGCGTCGGTCAGGTAGGTGAGCGCGTCCTCCCAATTGGCGCCCTCGATCTTGCCGTTGATATGAAGCCATCCAAGGACATATCCGGCATCCCTGTGCCCCAGACGAAGCGACTTGCGTCCGTAATACTCCGACCTGGCATAGTCCAACCCGACAGGACTGCTCGTCAGGGCCTCGGAAAGAACGTAGGCGGCATCGGCATGGCCGGCAGCGGCCATGTTTTCGAGTGTCTCGATCGCTGCCTTCTTGTTGCTGCCCGGAAGTTCACCCCACATCTCGAGTTCCGCAAGGCGCAGTTTCGCAAACGGGTTTGCCTCCGCCGTGACGCGATACCAGAGCGCGACCTTGGCGCGATCCTGTGATCGCATGTTTTTGCTATCGTACGAATAGGCCAGCTGGAGTGCCGCCGCAGAAATCCCCCTGTTGGCGGCCCGCTCGAGCAGAGCTCGCTGCTCGTCTCTCGTTTCATGATAATCGGACTTCAGCATCAGGACCTGGGCCAGCGCCAGCGGTGCCACGTCGAGCGGATGCTTGACATCAAGGACCTTGCGCAAATGGATTTCCGCCTGTTCGAGGTCCTGTGGAAAGATGATGCCGTTGGCATAAGCAATACCAAGAAAGAGGTCGCGCTCCTGCTGTGGTCTTGAATAGACAGTTCCGCTGGTCTCGACCTTGATCAACTGCGACAGGGGTTCGAGCGCGGACAGTGGCTGGGCCTGTGAAATCGCGACAAGTTCTTCGATACCGGAGAAATAGTTGGCGCCTTCGACGTGTCCCAAGATGTGCATCTTTGCCCACTTGACGGAAGCGTCCAGATTGCCGTCATTGGCAGCGACACGCAGGAGAAACGCAGCTTTCTCGATATCCCGTTCCACGAGCTTCAAGGCCGCTTCATAGGCCGCCTCGGCATCACCCAGTTCCCCGGCCCTGATCTGCCACTTGAGCGCGGTTTCGGCATTCTGTTTCACTGCGCGCCCGTTCGCATACATGTAGGCAAGGCGCTGAACTGCGTAGAGATTGTCGCCGCTGGCGGCGATCTCATAGTTCTTGGCCGCCTTCTTGATCCGCCTGCCGCCGCCAAGATATTCTTCCTGCATGTAGCCGAGATAGGCTGCTGCCATCGTGTGCCCTTTTTCGGCGGCCTTCTTGAAAAACTTTCTGGACTGCTTCAGGTCTTCCGCGACCCACTCGCCATTGAAATAGGCAAGCCCCAGCGCCGCGGTTCCACCATCGTCGCCAATTTCATCCGACTTGCGGAAGTGATCCATCGCGACTGCAAAATCGTGACCACTCCAACCCGTGTTTGTATGCAGCAGACCAAGATCGAGATAGGCAGACTCGTTCCCCTTCTCTAGAGCCGTGTTATAGAGCTCCAGGGCCCGGTCAAAGTCCTGTGCGACGCCCGTGCCATCTTCGTAAAAACCGCCCAGAGACAACATGGCATCAGTGCTGCCGAGATCGACGGCGCGCTGATACCAGTAGATGGCATCCACGGGATCTGCCGCCACGCCGAGGCCACGGTCATACATGTCCGCAAGAGCATTGATGGCGGCGACATAATCCCTCTCGGCCGCCTTCAATAGCAAACGTCGCCCCCTGTCGACATCGAGACCGGCAAGTTCGGACCCATCGACGAGCGCAATACCGAGCTCGGTCAATGCAAAATTGTCGCCTTCCTCTGCTGCTTCCTCGTAGAGTGCGAGCGCGTTCGCGAGATCCTGCTCCACGCCATGCCCTTCGGCATAGAGCCAGCCCAGATAGCCGAGAGCGCGTGGAAACCGTTCCGTTTCGAGAGCTTTCTGATAGTGACGGGCCGCCTTGACATAGTCCTGATCGACACCGTGTCCCTGCTCGAATGCCAATCCGAGAGAGACGTCTGCAAAGGCATATCCAAGGCCGAGCGCTTTTTCATAAAGCGCAAAGCCGCGCTTGGCGTCCGGTTCAACACCAAGCCCCCAATAATACATGGTGCCAAGGTGATGAGTTCCGCACGGATCGCCGGCGTCCGCAGCCTGGCTGTAGTACCGGACGGCTTTCTCCAGGTCACGCGTCCCCAGTTCACCCAATTCATGCATCAGACCAAGGCTGGTCCACCCACCCGGGAAACCGTTGTCACCGGCCTGCTGATAAAGTCGCGCAGCTTCCTGCAGGTCCACCTTGGTGCCGCGCCCTGCACCGTGAAGGTACCCAAGCGATGCCGTTGCCTGGGCGGAACCGCCCCGGCTCGCCCACTGGATCCAGAAGAAAGCCTGCCCGTCATGCTGGCGGATACCTAGTCCTTCCAGATACATGTATCCAAGCCGCAAGCCGCTCCAGATGTCTCCGAAATCGGCACCCTGCTGGTAGAGCCTGACCGCTTTCTTGTAGTCCTTGTCTCCAGCCAGGCCCATCTCGTAGTAATAACCGAGCTGAGCTTTTGCCCAGGGGAAACCAAGGCGCTCGGACCTTTCGAAATACGAAAACGCCTTCTTGTAATCCGGTTCCCACAGGTTTGAGTTCTCATAAGCCAAGCCGAGCCGGTACAGGTCTTCCGGATCTCCAGCTGCTTCGCGCGCGAGCAGGGCTTCCAGTTCCTGCGCATCCGGGAGGCTGCCTTCATAGTGTCGCTGCGCGCGATCTGCCCCCGCCGTCGCCAGGTTCTCGTTGTTCAGCTGCCACAGTCGCTCGTTACCATCCGGCTCGCTCCCGGCAGCCATCGCGTGGCTGATGGTTACGAAAAGGGATGCAAATACAATTAAATAATCAAGAACCTTCATCAAACTTCCAGATCAGTCCGTCTTCCCACCAGGCACCGGGTTCCTGCTGCAGCCACAGAGGCCGGCCCATATTCGCGTCTTCAATTGACGCGCAAGGTATCTCCCACAAGACCCTGTTATTTCTTACAGGTTGCAGCTGCGCAAAACAACTCCTGCAACGGGAGGTGCGATCAGCACAAATCACACAGTCGATGTGATCCGATCGAGAGAATTCTTCAGTTCAGATCTGTTTGCCCAGACGCCTCAAGGCAACGCGCGCAAGCGGGTTTCCGCGGTCTGCCGAAACTCGGTAAAGCTCCAGGGCACGCTCCCTGTCCTGATCGACAAACTCGCCCTCTTCGAGCAGCAGGGCCATATAGAAAGTCCCGAAATAGTCTTTTTCATCGGCAGCCGTCTCGATCAGCACCAGCCCTTTTTCCCGGTCAACCGGCATGCCCCATCCATGAAGTTGCATCCAGCCGACATTCGCAGAGCCCCCCGTCAGACCAATGTCGGCTGCCTCATGAAACAGGCGATTGGCTTCGTCATAGTCCTGGGTCACACCAGTCCCGTTGCGATGCAGAATGCCAAGCGCGGTCAACGCCCCCAGATTTTTTTGTTCAAGTGCCTTTCGGTAGTAACGAGCCGCTTTCACGTAGTCTTTTTCGACCCCAAGCCCGTGTTCGTACATCACTCCGATATTGAGATCCGCAGACGGGCTGCCGTGCTTGGAGGCCATGATCAAATGCCGCAGCGCTTTGTGATATTCGACCTTTTCACCGCGCCCTAGAAAGTGAAACTCGGCAATCACGAAATGAGCCGCAAACGGCATCGTCTCAGCCGCCCTCTCGATCAAAGCCAATCCCTTTGCGGGGTTCTTTGGTACGCCGTAGCCCTCGATATGGGCGTTGCCAATCGTCAAGAGCGCATAGGCATCATTTTTGTCAGCCAGCTTGCGAAGTTCCTTGAAGGCCTTCGCCGATTTGAAAGGGCCGAACGTTTCCTGGTTCTCCAGGTGAAGCCTGTAGAGGCCGATTTGAGCCTCTTCGACACCTTGTTCAAGTGACTTCAAATACCATCGTTCCGCCTCAGACGAGTTGCGGGTGGCCACCATGCCGATCTCGAACAGAAACGCCAGTGTATACATGGCGTTTGGATGTCCTGCCTCCGCGGCTGTTAAGACAAACCGGTGCCCTGTTTCGAACGATGGTTTGTCGACAGCGCCGGAGAGGTGCAACAGACCAATTTCGTGCATGGCATCCAGGCTGCCAGCCTCGGCAGCTCTTTCAAACCAGGCAAGCGCGATATCAGGATTGTAGGTTTTGCCGTCCTGCTCGTCGTTGTGGTGCTGCCCAAGTCGGTAGGCGGCATGAGAACTGCCGGCGTCGGCAAGCACCTCGAGCAAGCGGGGATTCTTTACGCCGCTTGAAACCAGAACGGCAACTGCAATGACGATCGGCACCAGATAGAAATGGAGACGTTTCACTTTCAAAACCAGTTTAAAACCTGACTTAATTCGCAACGTTGGCCGACACGTCTTGCCTTCAGGAAAAAGATCAGCATCGGCGCACAAACAATTCTGTCTGTTTACAGTTCCCGACCGCCTGCTACAACCTTTGCGGCAATTTGCAAACCCGCGAATACCAGCAACCGCTTCTCTTATTGACGCGCGGCGACGAGAGACCGGTTTCTTTTAAATTTGCCTTAAACCTGATATAAATATCGCAATTGAGGGGATCCAGTCAGTGAAGTTTATCCGTAATTAAGGCAATAACAGGAGACCTGGCTTCCAGATGAGTTCTTTCCTGTGAACTCGATTGAAGCGCTAACCGGATCGCAAGACATTCATTTTAGCTCGCTCTTTTTCAATCATTCGTTGAAGAGCCGCCGGGGGAATGGATCTATGGAGTTATCGACACTGTATTCAGCCAATGTCTTGCTGCTGTCGATCTTTGCCATTTCCTTTTTATCGATGTCCTTCCGGGTCACCCCGCACAAACATCTGCGAAGCTGGGCGGCTGCGAATGCCTCGATGGCCGTTGCGCTGGCAGGGTTTTCTGTTGAAGCGCACTTGTCTCCGGCAGCATTCTACCTGGTGCCAAACGCGCTCCTGCTTCTTGGTTTCGGATTTCACTGGCACGCTGCTCGCCAGCTCGCCCAATTGCCAACCCGGATCAGCAATGCTCTTGCACCGGCGGTAGGGACAGTTCTCGCGTCGTTGATCGCCTACGAACTTGCGAACCCGGTCCTAGCCTACACGGCATCAAACGTCATCTTCGTTCTGTTGTGTGTGGCGACTCTGTGGGCCTATTCCTCCAAATCCTTCCATGGGTTGATTTCCGCTGTCGGATTGATCCTTGCCTTCTTCTTCATCGCAGCAGAGGGCGTCCTTCGAACGATACTCGGCCTGGTGACGCAGCCCCCCTTGGGCGCGGGCATGCTGAATGACAGCATTCAGGACGTTCACCTGCTCTGCATACTGCTTTTCGTCAGCATGACCGGAGCCTTCTCGCTTGCCATCTCCTTTGAACAGATTGCCCAGCGCCACAAGGAGGCCGCAAGACGTGATCCCCTGACGGGAACCTTCAACCGCCGGGAATTGCAGGATCGGCTGGACGATCTGCTACGGGACACTCCAAAGGATGCATTCGGGCTGGTCCACTTCGACCTGGATCATTTCAAGCTGGTCAATGACAGGTTCGGCCACGTCTCCGGAGACCAGGCGCTGATAGAGGTCTGCTCTGTGGTCAAGACCCATCTGCGCCAGGACGATTGTTTCGCAAGGCTTGGCGGAGAGGAGTTTGCCGTCCTTTTGCCGAACATCACGCGCGACAACGCCTTCAAGGTTGCTGACCGGCTTCGCGAGCGCATCGCCGAACTCCGGTTCGATTTTGCACCAGACGATTTTTTCATCACGGCATCGGCAGGCATCTATCACGGCGACGGCAACCAGCTCGCGACAACAGACCTGCAACTCACCGTGGATCGCGGGCTCTACCAGTCGAAGAATGCCGGCCGTAACCGGGTGACCTTTGCAGACCCGCAACCGAAGACAGCCTGAAGGTTTATTGGTCGAAGCGGGTAAAGAGACACTGTCCCCTAGCGGGTGAAACCCTGCTGCCTCTAGAAGTAGGCTTCCAGCA
The DNA here is from genome assembly GCA_017643925.1 of Roseibium sp. Taxonomy (GTDB): domain Bacteria; phylum Pseudomonadota; class Alphaproteobacteria; order Rhizobiales; family Stappiaceae; genus Roseibium. The sequence goes on from JAEPML010000010.1 coordinate 74,280, forward strand.
ATCTCGTGACTTCGCGGTCGCGAGCGGCTTCGCTCTTGCCACCCATCACGACGACAACCAGTTGTTTGCCACCGCGTCGCGCCGTGGCGACCAGGTTATAACCGGACATGCGCACATAGCCGGTTTTCAGGCCGTCGACACCGGCAACCTTGCCCAGAAGATTGTTGGTCGCCTTGAAGCTGCGTCCGTTGTAGATGAACGACCTGGCGCGATAGTAGCTTGCATATTGCGGGAACGTCCGCTTGAGCGCGAGACCAAGCTTGGCCATGTCGCGTGCTGTCGTCACCTGGGCCGGGTCCGGCAGTCCCGTGGCGTTGACGAACCGGGTTTTGGTCAATCCGAGCGCTCGCGCCTTTTGGGTCATCTTGCGGGCAAAGGCCCGCTCGCTACCGGCCAGGTTTTCCGCGACCGCGACACCGACGTCGTTGGCCGACTTTACGGAAAGCGCCCTGGCGGCCTGCTCCACCGTGATTGTCGAGCCTGCCTTCAACCCGATCTTGGCAGGTGGCTGCGATGCGGCGTTGGCTGATACGTTGAGGGGTGACGAAAGGGAATAGCGACCGCTGGAAACCGCTTCGAACAGCAAATAGAGCGTCATCATCTTGGTGAGCGATGCGGGATAACGCGGTGCACTGGCATCCTCGGCAAAAAGCTCTTCGCCGGTGGCCGCGTTGATCACGAGAGCGGAAAAGCCCCGCTCGACCGCCGTTGCCGGCGCGTAGCTGATGACGGGAAGTGAGGCGCTCTGGACCTGGGACTGCGCTGCCGGCTGCGTCGGCGTGATTGGGGCCGACGTCTGCGCCGTTTGGCACGCGGCCAGCACAACAGCCAGGAACAGCGCCGCAAGCGGCTTCAGGGACAAATTCAAACGCATTACCTGTCTCTTGCCTTTTTCAGACCGGTGTCTCCGCAAAGCAGATCAGGGCTTCAGCCGATACCCGGTCCTGAAAATCCAATGTACGATCGCCAGCGACCCACCCAGAAAAATCAGTGTCGCCAGAAGCGAATACCACAGGTTCACATCCGCCTGTCCATAAAAACTCCAGCGGAACCCGGAGATCAGATAAACCACGGGGTTGATCAACGTCACCTTCTGCCAGAACTCTGGAAGCATGGTGATGGAGTAGAAGGTGCCCCCCAGGAACGCCAGCGGCGTCACGATCAGAAGCGGGACGAATTGCAGCTTCTCGAAATTGTCCGCCCAGATGCCGATGATGAAACCGAACAGGGCAAACGTGACCGCCGTCAGCACGAAGAACGTAACCATCCAGACCGGATGCTGGATTTCCAGGGGCACAAAGAAGCTGGCCGTGATCAGGATGATCAGGCCGACTATGATCGACTTTGTTGCCGCCGCACCGACATAGGCAATGGTAATTTCGAGGAAGGAGACCGGTGCCGACAGGACCTCGAAGATCGTGCCCGTAAAGCGTGGAAAATAGATCCCGAAGGAGGCGTTGGAGAGGCTTTGTGTCATCAGGGACAGCATGATCAGGCCCGGCACGATGAAAGCGCCGTAGCTCACCCCGTTGATCTCTGAAATACGAGAGCCAATGGCTGCACCAAAGACAACGAAGTAAAGCACTGTCGAAATAACCGGCGAAATCACGCTTTGAAAGACTGTCCGCCGCGTGCGGGCCATCTCCGAAACGTAGATTGATTTCATCGCTTCAAAATTCATCGCGTTACAACCCCTGCCCCGCATTCAATTTCATTTCCATTCTCGGCAAGGTTCTGCCGGGGATCGAGCCAGACGGTGTGCGTCCGGTCGTGACAAACCCCAGTCGCGCATAAAACAGCTCCGCGCTCGGGTCGGCGTCCAGACCGATGCCTGACAAGCCGAGCTCCTGTACCCGCTTGAAAAGCGCTTCAAAGAGCTGCCGCCCCACCTTCCGTCCTTGCCAGGCGGGATCGACAAAACAGGTTTCAAGCTCACCCGTTCTTTGGCCTTCCTCGAGGGACAAGCGAATACAGCCGACCAGCCTCCCCTCCCTGGTTTGGGCAAGCCAGAAATCATCCTCGGAAATCCAGCTGTCCTGGACACTTAGTTCGTCCGCACAGGCAGCCATGAACGCGTCATCATACCCGTTCGATTGCTTGGACCGCATGCACAGATCGGTTAGCGCGTCCCTCTCGTGAAGCTCGGCCCTGCGAATGATCAACTCTTCCGTCATGACAACGCTCAGCCCTTCTTGACGAGGTCGACGAAGATGTCTTCAAGTGAAGACTGGTCGGTCTGAAGATCGTGAAAACCAACGCCCGCGGCCGACAACTCCGTGAGAAGGGTCGTGATCCCGGTTCGTTCCGCCTGGCTGTCATAGACGTAAGTCAGGCTCGCCCCCTCGTTCTCAAGTGTCAGATTGTGCTTCGACAGGCTTTCCGGCACGGCTGACAAGGGCTCGGTCAGATGAAGCTTCAAGAGCTTTCGTCCGAGCTTGCGCATCAGCTCGTCTTTTTGATCGACCAGGACGAGTTCACCCTTGTTGATCACCCCAACACGGTCGGCCATCTCCTCGGCTTCCTCGATGTAGTGGGTCGTCAGGATTATCGTGACGCCGCGTTGCTTGAGCTCGTCGACGATACGCCACATGTCATGCCTGAGCTCCACGTCGACACCGGCGGTCGGCTCGTCGAGAAAGAGTATCTTCGGCTCATGCGACAGCGCCTTGGCAACAAGCAGGCGCCGCTTCATGCCACCGGACAACGCCATGATCGGATTGTTCCGCTTTTCCCAGAGTGTCAGATCCTTGAGCAGGCGCTCGATGAGCTCGCCGTCCGGTGCCAAACCGAACAGCCCGCGGCTGAGCGCCACTGTATCTCCGACGATTTCAAACGGGGCCGTCGGCATTTCCTGGGGAACCAGACCGATCAGCCTGCGCGCAGCCCGAAACTCGGTAATCGCATCGTGCCCTGCGACGGTGATTGAACCCGACGTCGGACGCACTAGACCGCAGATCGTGCTGATCAGAGTGGTTTTTCCGGCACCATTGGGGCCGAGCAAGGCAAAGACTTCGCCCTCTTCAATATCCAGCGACATGGATTTCAAGGCCTTGAAGCCATCGTCATAGGTCTTTTCCAGGTCGCGGACGGACAGTATCGGGGCCATTCTTTCAACCGTTGCAGATGAGGATGATTTGACCAGACGGCCAAATAGGGGAGCCACACTCGCATGTGGGCCAACTGGCTGCAAGATGCAAGCCGTCGGGCTTCCTGACAGCTGCCTGTCAGGATTGCACCCGCGGTATTGTTCATCTCTCGGTGCTGGCGAAACCTGGGAACCTCATCTTGGATCAAATCAAGGGACGAGACCCAGACGGCCGCGAGGAGATAGCGGTCGGTTTTGCGGGCCTAGTACATCGTGTTCTTGTATTCGTCCTCAAGCGCCTCATCCAACTTGCGCATTTCAAGCTGGTCCTCAGGCGACCCGGTTGTTTGATCAAGGATGATCTCCATCAGGGACGGCATGTCTGCGCGATCCTGATGGTGGTTCGGATCCCACAAGCGGGAGCGGCGGAAGGCCTTGGCGCAATGCATGAAAACCGATGTCACCTCGACAATGATCGCAATTCTGGGACTGCGCCCGCCCACGCTCATGGATTCAAGCAACTCCGGATCCGTAATCAGTGAGGCCTTCCCGTTGACCCGCAAAGTGTCATCGAACCCGGGTATGATGAACAACAGCCCGACACTCGGATTGGCCAGGATGTTGGCGAGGCTGTCGAGCCGGTTGTTACCGGGGCGATCGGGAATGGCCAGCGTGCGCTGGTCGAGTATCTTGACGAAGCCGGGAGGATCGCCGCGCGGACTGACATCGGCCTTTCCGTCCGCGCTCTGTGTACCCAGGCACAGGAACGGGGAACGTTCGATAAAATCCCTGGCGTGTTTATCCAGCTTGGACTGGCACTTCTTGAGAGCAAGATCGTGGGTTGCCGGAAAGAGCTCGCGAAGGGTCCTTTCCTCCGAAACCGTGAACGCCGGATCAAGTTTGTATGTCTGCTCCTGCATGCCAATTCCCTCCATATCGCTCGCGCAATCGCAACAAGCAGCCTCATGCGCCACCCTGTAGCGCATCGCGCCAGATTGTCCCGAACAACCGCTTTCAGACCTGGTGACGCCAGCCTCGAAGAGACTCACTGCGGACCCGATTTTGGAACTCAACGCCTATGCCAGTTCTATACTTGAGGTACGCTCCTCATATTTGAGCCAAATGTCAAATGAAGATGCAATCGCTGTTCCGGGAAACATCGATAGTCCGAAGTGCCTGCACGCAAGTTCCGGTGGTCAGGTCCGAAGCAACCAGTGCTGCGAACCGTGGAAGCTCTGTTGCAGGCATCTACCTTCTGCACAAGGCCCTATTGTTTCCAATCCCTGAACACTGCGTTCGGCGCTCGCCTCTGGGTTTTTGTGTCCAGACCGCTATCTTCCGGTTCAACAGCGATCACAGCGAGGAACAGACATGTCAGTCCGTCCGGTCACACATATTGGTACAACACAATCGACACTCGAAGGGGCCGGTGTCAGGCTGGAACGAGCATTCGGATTTCAGGACCCGGAGATGCTCGATCCATTCCTGCTTCTTGACGACTTTCGAAACGATCGTCCGGAAGACTACCAGGCCGGTTTTCCATGGCATCCCCATCGCGGGATCGAGACGATCACCTACGTTCTCGCAGGCACCGTCGAACATGGCGACAGCCTCGGCAACAAGGGAAATCTTGGCGCCGGGGACGTGCAATGGATGACGGCCGGGCGGGGTATCATGCATCAGGAGATGCCGAAGGGAGATACCCAGGGCCGCATGCATGGCTTCCAGCTCTGGGCCAACCTCCCCTCTTCGCTCAAGATGACGGAACCGCGCTACCAGGACGTTGCTTCAAAGGACATACCCATCGTCACGGACGATGACGGAACTTCGGCGCGGATCATTTGCGGCGAATTCTGGGGTCAGCGCGGACCTGTGGACGGGATTGCGGCGGACCCGCAATATCTCGACATTCATGTGCCCGCCGGCCAGAAGAAACGCTTCAAGGTCGACACCTACCAGCAGACCTTCGCCTATATCTTCGAAGGCTCCGGCCGGTTCGATGGTGCGTCAGACCCGTTTGGCGTTCTGACTGAAAAGGAATTCGGAGGTGACGAACTCAAGATTCGCGACCAGACCGGCAATCGATCTCTTGTCATTTTCGGAACCGGCGACGAGATCGTGGTCGAGGCCGGCGATCAGGGCATTCGCTTCCTGCTCGTTTCCGGCGCGCCGATCAAGGAGCCTGTTGCCTGGCATGGCCCGATCGTCATGAACACACGTGAGGAGCTTATCCAGGCGGTAAACGAGCTGCAAAACGGCACGTTCATTCGTTGATCCTCTGCTGCCTTGCAAGTTTCACAATCTGCAGCTAGGGCTGTCCTCCCCTCATCTGGTGGACAGCCATGGCCCTCATTCTCCGACCTGCCGACGTCAAAGACGCACCCATCCTGACTGACATACTCCATCGTTCGAAGGCCTCCTGGGGTTACCCGGAGGACAAGATGGCGGAGTTCCGTGAGCATTGGCGGATCCCGGAGGAGCTGATCAGGTCACAGCACATGACTGTCGTCGAGGATGACGGTGTTGCCGTCGCCTTTTCCGGACTTGAGCCGAAAGACGACACCACCTTGCTGGTTGACTACCTGTTCGTCGCGCCGGAAGCACAGGGACGGGGCATCGGTGATCTTCTTCTGGCCCGCGCCGAAGACCATGCCAGGGACAACAATCTGAACAGGCTGTATCTGGAGTCGGACTACAATGCGGGTCCGTTTTACGAGCGCCGCGGATTTCAAACCATTGCAACCCGCTCGAGCGAAATGTCGCCCGGCAAGGACATCCCCCTGATGGAGAAGGTCCTGAAACCATCCGTTCATCGCCTGGCGTCGATCGACATTTCGATCACGGACGAACACTGGGCATTTGAAACCGAAAACAAAGCCGAGATTGCGGCCTATTTCGAAGAAGCGAAGAAACGCATCGGATTGTTGTGGAACGGCCGCACCCTCAAGCTGACCGGGTTCACTTTCGAAAACGGACATTTTTCGGGCCGTTGCGCCGAAACCTCCTACGCAGCATTCCTGGCGTGGCGCGACTGGGGCGCACCGGATCTCTCGGCTCGCAATCTCTTCGGCTCCGCAATCCTGCGATCCGGCGACGGCGCCATTCTTTACGGCGTCATGTCGGAAAAAACAGCGACCGGTGGCCTGATCTTTCCCCCGGGTGGCAATCTCGATCTTCAGGACGTCACGGCTGATGGCAGGGTCGATGTCATCGGAGCGATCTTCCGGGAACTGGAAGAGGAAACAGGTCTGACACGCAAGGATGTCACCTTGGGCGAAGTGCTTGTCGCTTTTGACGGGCCACGCATTTCGATCTCGCAAGTTCTCGATATTGACCGCCCGGCCTGTGAATTACGAGAAAGCATCTTGAGATTTTCGGACCAGACCGAAGAACAGGAACTGGCAGATATGCGGATCATCAGAAGTTCGGAAGACCTTGAAGATCAAGCCATTTTACCATTTGCACGCGCGATTGCCCGAGAGCTTCTGGACTGACATTGTCTGAATGACCAACAACCCACACGCTACCTTTTCTTCACCAAGAATGATCACTAATTGCTGGCGGGACTTGCCAGGAAATGCAAAAGTTCGCTCACTTGAGTGGCACCGACAGGTGAATCGTTAGGTCCCGGTTTTCGGAGAAACACAATATGAGCCGCCACTACGCGATCCTCGATGTCTTTACCAACAAGAGCCTGGCAGGAAATCCTCTCGCCGTGGTTCTGGACTCAGAGGGCCTCAGCGACGAGCAGATGCAGAAGATCGCCGGCGAGTTCAATCTCTCTGAAACGGTGTTTGTCTTTCCGCCTGAAAATCCCGGTCAAAGCGCCAGCATGCGTATTTTCACGCCGAAGGTGGAACTGCCCTTCGCCGGACACCCCACGGTCGGAACCGCCATCCTGACAGCCATGGAGCGCTTCGGGGATGTCTCCGGCGAGCAGGATTCGGTGGTCGTTCTGAAACAGAAGATCGGCGCCGTCCGCTGTGCTGTCATCCTGCGGGAGAATGCCGCCGCCTTTGCCGAGTTCGATGTTCCCAAGTTGCCCGAATCCGCGGGACCAACCCACAATGTTGAACTGATCGCCGCAGCCCTGGATCTGGAACCGTCCGATATCGGCTTTGAAAACCATGCCCCGTCCCGTTTCCAGGTCGGCCCCCCCTTCAATTTCGTTCCCGTTCGGGACCTCGATGCGCTGGCGCGTGCCAAGCCGGTCCCGGCCATGTGGAAAGCCGGCTTCGGCAAGGACGACCACAACGATGCCTATGTCTATTGCCGCGAGACGCGGTCACATGACAGCGCCTTCCACGCACGACTGTTTGCCCCGGAGATGGGCATCCCGGAAGATCCGGCTACCGGCTCGGCAGCAGCGGCCTTTGCCGGTGTTGTCCACTTTTACGACGGCTTGACGGAGGGCACCCACCATATCCGCATCGAACAGGGTTTCGAGATGGGGCGGCCTTCGCTGATCGATCTGGAAATCGACATCCTGCACAATAGCATGCATGCAGTTCGCATCGGTGGACAGGCAACCCTGGTTGCACGGGGTGAACTTTTCATCTGAGGCAAGCACCAATCTTCAAGGATCAGAGCTGCCGCGTTCGTCCGTCTCCGGCAGGTCCGGCTCCTTGCCAGCGCTGAAAAGCGATGGAAGGATCACGGCGATGATCACGAGCGCGCCCCCGAGCACGATGTCCAGCGTCAGAGGTTCTCCGAGGAAGATTGCGGCATTGATGAAGGTGAAAACCACGGACAGCACAAAGAGAAGCGCTGACGTGACCGTCGAAACACCCGCCATGGCCTCGTACCAGAGAAAGTAGCCAAACGCGGTTGGAAACACGGCCAGGAAAACCAGCCAGAACATGTCCTCTGCCGTGGGACTGAAGGGATACAGAAAAAATCCGGGGGTCAGGATCACGGCGCTGCAAAGAAGGACCTGAAAGAGCAGTTGCAAGCGTTCGCCGGGAGCCTCTGTGTTCTGCACGCATCTGGAACTGCCGATGATGAAGAGCGCCCAGGTAAAGCCGGCGGCAATCATCAGAATGTCCCCGAAACTGCCCGTCGCGCCGGGATCAAAGTCATGCCGGACTGTCAGAAATACTCCGGACATGACAAGCAAGGTTGCGACAATGTCGATCAGGCGGACACGCTCGATTCCGGCCCCTGCCAGCAACAGCAGGACGAAAAACGGCGCCGTGTTTTCAAGAACCATGGCGTTGGTCGCGCTGGTGCGTTCCAGACCGATATGAAAAACGGCATAGTTCAGGACGAAGCCAAGGATTGCGACCAGCTTGAACCTGTCGAACCTGATCGGAAAGACGTTCAGTCCTCTCGCCTTCAGGATGAGCAAGAGAATGGCGCTGGCAATCCAGAGCCGCAGAACGGCAATTTGAAGCCCGTGCAGATCGCCAGTCAGGAACCTTGCGACAACGGCATGGGTACCGAACAGAAGTGCGGCGACGATACCAAACCCGAGTGCCCGCCTGGAAAAGGAGCTGTTCATCGGCAAATACTAGACGACAGAGGGCACGGCCACAACGGCCATGCCTGTCCCGTCGACATGAGCGACCATGCGATCGAAGTGTCACGATCACCGGAAACGAGGGTTATTCAGCAGCTTCGGCGGGTGCCTGAGGTGCTGTCTTTGCCCAGCCAGGCAGCGCCTCCAGCCTGTGAATCCAGGCTTCGACATTCCCGAATTCTCCCAGTGGGACCTGTGACTGCGGATGCAGAGCCAGGGCCGAATGGCTGCCCACTGCAAAATCGGCCGCTGTGACGCCATCACCGAGAATGAAATCGCGACCGTTCAGGTGATCATCAAGCACGGCCCCGAACCGGCGGAAATTGACCAGCGCCGCATCGATCTTGTCCTGATCCGGCGCGCCCATCCCGAAGACCTGCTTGGCGACTGTTTCCCAGACGATATCTCCCAGCGCCCTGTTGAAGTGCTGCACTTCCCAGGACTGCCAGCGCAGGATTTCGAAGCGGCCGACACGATCACCAGGACAGAAGTCTTCAGCCCCCTGGCGATCGGCCAGGTAGATCATGATCGGGTTTGCCTCCCAGAGTTTCAGGTCGCCATCGACCAGAACCGGAACCTTGACGTTGGGATTGATCGCCCGGAACTCCTCTGTCTGGTGCTCTCCGGCAAGGAGATCGAATTTCTGGATTTCGGTCTCATCTTCAAGACCCAGATGATGAACTGTTGCCAGTACCCTGCGGCTGTTTGGGGACAGGTCCGTAATATAAAGCTTCATGACATCCACTCCTTGAAACACGATGTCCAGTTTGCCTTGCCGGGTCCGGCCCGGCATTGGTCGAATTGGCAGTCTTTTACTTAACCAATTAGTTGACTATAATGAATATCAATGATAGTCAACCAAAATGTTCACTTTATGAATGCAGCGCAAATGCCCCAGCTTGACGCCACCTTTTCTGCCCTGAGCGACGGAACACGCCGCGCCATTGTTGCCCGGCTGGCCGATGGTGAAACGTCCCTTTCCGAACTGGCCGAACCGTTCGACATGTCGCTGACCGCCGTGTCCAAGCACTTGCGGGTCCTGTCGGACGCAGGTCTCGTTGATATCGAGAAGCGCGGCAGGACCCGCCATTGCCGCCTGCGCGGTGCGCCAATCAAGGAAGCCGTCGACTGGCTCAGCAAATACGAAGCCTTCTGGATTGATCGTTTCGACGCCCTCGCCCGCCATCTCGCCAATGAGGACACACAATCATGACTGCACAGCAGCCTGTCAGGGAATTTCTGAAATCGGAACCGGGTCGGGACCCGATCATCATAGAAGGCCTGTTCAGGGCGGCCCCGGAGCGGGTTTTCAAGGCGTTCACGGATCCGAGTGACGTCAGCAGCTGGTTCATTCCGACAGACAGCGGTCCCGAAGAGGTGGAAATCGACCTCAAGGTTGGTGGCAGGTGGTGCTTCGTCATCGATCGCTCAGACGAAAGGCAGATTCATTTCGAGGGCGAGTACCTCGTTATCGATCCGCCCAGCCGGCTGGAGTTCAGCTGGCGCCACGTCAAGGAATTCGCCAATGGCACACGGGAAACAACCGACACTTCGAAAGTGGCCATAACGTTCACGGCATCAGGCAAGGCAACCGAAGTCAGGCTGTGCCACGAGGCAATCAAGTCGGAAGACGCCCGCCACGGTGTCGGCGGTGGCTGGAACGGCTGCTTCGAAAGACTCAGGGATTTCGTCGGTGAACTGGAACACGTACCGGGAGAATGAAGATGCCGTCACCTCAGATCGTCAGTCGCGAAGACTGGCTGAAGGCCCGAAAGGATCTTCTGGCCAGGGAAAAGGACTTTACACGGGAACGCGACCGCCTGTCCGCCGCACGCCGCGCCCTGCCCCTGGTGCTTGTTGAAGAAGACTATGCCTTCGACACGAGGAACGGTCGGAAGGGGCTCTCCGACCTGTTCGGTCCACACAGGCAGCTTGTTGTCTACCACTTCATGTTCGGCCGGGACTGGGAGGAAGGTTGTCCGAGCTGCTCATTCTGGGCAGACAATTACGAAAAGCTGGATGTGCATCTTGCGGCACGTGACACGGCGCTGGTCACCATCTCCACTGCCCCCCTGGAGAAACTCGAAGTCTACCGGAAGCGCATGGGCTGGACGTTCAACTGGGTTTCCTCGGGCGCAAGCAGCTTCAACAATGATTTTGGTGTCTCTTTCCCTGACAGGGAAGACCCATCCGGACGCGGCTACAATTATTCCGGCCAGCCGGTCGGCATGGAGGAACTGCCGGGAGTCAGTACTTTCGTGAAACTGGACGACGGCCGGATCGCGCACAACTACTCCACATATGGCCGCGGCCTCGACATCCTGAACATGGCTTACAACCTACTGGACCTGACGCATCTCGGCCGGCACGAGGAAGACCTGCCATACGCCCAGGCCTGGGTGAAACGCCGGGATCAGTATGGTGTCAACGGTTAGGTCATCTCCGGCCACCTGGTTCCTGCGCAATGCGCCGAAATGAGGAAAGCCTCCCGGATCAGCTCCGGGAGGCTTCTTACTGGAAGCGTCTGACCGATTTGCCTGCGCAGCAAGCCTTGATCATTCGCGCCTTCAAATGAAGCCGATCGGCGTGGAAGCCTCCGGCTTCAGTCTGGCTTCCTTCAACAAGGCCGACGTGATCTCTTCAACCGATGGATCCTTGTTGAACCGCATCTGCTTCCTGACCACGGAGAAGTCTCCGGGTGTCAGATTGCGCAAGTGGGTGACCTCCGCCGGAGCATCCTGTCCGAAAAACGTGCGAAACGCATGTCGCAGGCCGGCCTGATCAAGCGGCTTCAGTTCCAGCTTGAAGTCAAACCTGCGAAGCGTTGCAGCATCCAGCTTCGATGCGAAGTTGGTTGCCGCAAGCACCGGCTGGTCGTGACGATCCAGCCATGACAGCAACTCGTTCACCTGGCCAGCCTCCCAGTTCGCATTTGCCGTGGCACGATCGAACATCAGGCTGTCTGCCTCATCGAAGAACAAGACCCCCTGCTCCTGCCTTGCCGCCGCAAACGCTTCTGCAATGTTGCGCTCGGTTCCCCCCACCCACTTGGACAGGAGGTCGGATGCCCGCTTGGTCAGAAGTGGCTTGTCCAGCCGCGTCGCGAAATGCTCGGCAAAGGCCGTTTTGCCAGTTCCCGGCGGACCACTCAGCAACAGCGACACATCGCTGTGGCCACAGTCAGCGATGCGTTCCAGCATGCCGTGCAGACACGGCTCCGTGTTGTAGAGACCCATATCGATCTCCTGGGACTTCTGGACAGGCAACTCGCCGCCCCGAAGCGTCTTGATCAGTGAAACCGCGGCAGTTTCAACCGCACTATCACCACCGGCCAGTTTCGACGCCCTTGCGGCATTGCGCAGGATCGTCGTCGACTCGGCCGCACCAGCAACGAGTGCTGCAACCTTGTTTGAAAAGGCCACCTTCTCGTCCCCGCAGATCGTCTCGGCTATGCGCTGCCGGGCCTTTCGCGAGGGGTAGTCAAGTTCAAGCACGTAGCTCATCCGCCGCAGGATCGCATCGTCCACGTTTCCAAGCGCATTGGTCGTCCAGATAACGGGAACAGGATTGCTCTCCAGCATTCGGTTGACGAATACCTTGCTGCCATCCCGCCGCATCATCCAGTCGCCAGAGCTGCGCTGCGCATTGCCGATGAAGTCTTCCATCTCATCGAACAGAATGACGGCTTCCTTCCGGTCTTTCATGACCTTCTGTGCGAGCAAAAGCGCACTGACACGGTCATGACGCGTCGGCTCCTCACCGTCCTCGTCGACTTCGCCAACAGCATGCAGATGCAAGCCTGCTTCGCGACAAAGCACGCGTGCCAGCTCCGTCTTGCCAGTGCCGGGCGGTCCGTGAACAAGGATATTGATCCCCTGCGCACGCTCCCTGGCGGCACCGGCAATCAGGCGCGCGATAAACGGTGCGTCCCTGATCTCGGCGAAATCCTGCAGGGACAGTCCGGTTTCATGGCGCGGCCCGATCAGCAAATCGACAAAGTCTTCGCCCGGGTTCGGAGCACGATCCAGCAGCTTTTCCAGTGTCCACTGGATGTCAACCGAAACGGTTCCGGAGCGATACGCATGAAACCCAATCAGGCCCAGGCGGAATACCGGGCTGCGCCTGACAAACCGCTGGGCGTCATGTGCAGACACGCCGCAAAGTTCGGACAGCAACACCGGCAGATCGACCCCTTTTGCGGATGCGACAGCCGACAGGCTTTGCAATTTCGCAAGGCGGTCACAACCGATGAGCAGCGCCAGAAAGGTGCTGTTTGCTATATCCAGGTCAAGAAGTTCGGCAAGCTTGTCCGAAATCTCCATGACATATGGCGTCTGCACTTCTGGCGTCCGCCAGCTCCGGAGAGCCTGCTGCAGCCGGCCCCAGTCCTTTGCATCACGTTCGCGGATACCCAGGTCAAGCCAGCCAAGATTGTCGAGTGTCCAGTCCTTCAGCGCTTGCGCCAAAGGGGCGTCATCGGAAAGCCCGCGACTCACATGGAGCAGCATGGCTTTCACCATCTGAAATTCGTTCATGATTTTCCCATGTCCCAAACCCGGGGGGCACGGAGCTGCGTCGCTCTCGGCAATGTCCCGACTACGGTTTCATCTGTTGGGGTATACGGTCGCTCTGGTGTTCGTCTCGACCGCAGCACATGGGATGTGCCTACAGCAGAGACTGGAACGCGGCGAAGCGCAGACCCGATAGGGTGTCTTGTTCCAGCAATGCATTTCTCCTTGATGCGCCTCTCAACGGCGCGAAGTGGAGGGGTGATACCGGTTGAATGGCCGCGTTTCAACCGGCAATTTCAAAACTGACGCAAATGGGAAACATAGTTGCAAAAGCGCAACAACCACCTCCCTGCGTCCATTGTGAACCTGAAGGACAACGAAACGAGACATGGAAGTGCCTGTGCCCGAAACCGGATTTGAGATCATCCATGCACGACCTGATCCGCCTCCCCACTTGCAACTGTCCACATCCTGCCGTATGACCAGAAGCCGTTAACCTTCGGGTTACGCTTTTCCACCAAGCTTGGTGGACGATCTTTTTGAGACGACCAAAGGCCAAAGACAGACCCATGATCGCGTCAGGCGACATTTCCGGTTCTTCTATCGGCGCGCAGCCCCTGCAGCGCGACGGCCTTCTTCTACTTGGCGATCTCCTCCTTCTTAGATGCCCCTGAGCGTCGGCTGATCCGCGTCAAGACGAGCGGAACGGGCACTTGGGGGAGAAAATCTAAACCGCATCAAGACAATCGGATCGTGCCCCGTCCCTTTTTCGCATAGACTTGCAAGGCCGATCCCAGCCAGGAACGAAACGACATGACTGCCACTTCCGAAAAGGACCAGATCCGCATTTTCGACACGACCTTGCGTGACGGTGAACAATCACCCGGTGCGTCCATGACGCTGGAAGAAAAACTGCAGATCGCCGAAATCCTCGACGACATGGGTGTCGACATCATCGAAGCAGGCTTCCCGATTGCTTCCAACGGTGATTTCGAAGCCGTCAGAGAAATTGCCAAGCGCTCCAAGAACTCCGTGATCGCCGGTCTGGCCCGTGCCATCCATGCCGACATCGATCGCTGCGGCGAAGCCGTCAAACACGCCGAAAAAGGCCGCATCCACACCTTTGTCTCCACGTCTCCGATCCATCTGAAGTTCCAGATGAACAAGTCGGAAGAAGAAGTGCTGGACATCATCACCGACACGGTGACGCGCTCACGCAACCTGATTGACGATGTCGAGTGGTCGGCGATGGATGCAACACGCACGCCTATCGACTATCTGTGCCGTTGCGTGGAGGCAGCAATCAAGTGCGGTGCAACGACGATCAACCTGCCAGATACCGTGGGTTACGCGACACCGGAAGAATACCGGGACATGTTCGTACAGATCCGCGAGCGGGTACCAAGCAGCGACCAGGCGATCTTCTCTGTCCACTGTCACGACGATCTGGGCCTGGCTGTTGCCAACTCCCTGGCTGGCGTCGCCGGTGGTGCGCGCCAGATCGAGTGCACCATCAACGGACTGGGCGAGCGGGCCGGCAATGCGTCCCTGGAAGAAATCGTCATGGCCGTCCGCACCCGTGGTGACGTGCTGCCCTATGAGACGCGGATCGATCCGACCTTCCTGGTACGCGCTTCCAAGATGGTGGCAGGCGCCTCCGGCTTTGCCGTTCAGTACAACAAGGCCATCGTCGGCAAGAACGCCTTCGCCCATGAAAGCGGCATCCATCAGGACGGCATGCTGAAAAATGCCGAGACCTATGAAATCATGCGTCCGGAAGATGTCGGTGTGAAAGCGACGTCCCTGGTCATGGGCAAGCACTCCGGCCGCCATGCCTTCCGCGACAAGCTGCGTGAACTGGGCTTCGAGCTGGGCGACAACGCCCTGCAGGACGCCTTCCGCCGCTTCAAGGATCTGGCCGATCGCAAGAAGCATGTTTATGACGAGGACATCGAAGCGCTGGTCGAGGATGAAATCAACATCCTGGGCGAAAGCACGAAGGTCATCGCACTGACGGTCATCGCCGGTACAGGCGGTCCGCAGAAAGCCATCCTGACCATGGATGTCAACGGCCAGCACATCACCAAGGAAGCAACCGGCGACGGCCCTGTCGACGCAACCTTCAACGCCATCAAGGCCATCGTGCCGCACGAGGCAACGCTGTCACTCTACCAGGTGCATGCGGTCACCGAAGGCACCGATGCCCAGGCAGAGGTCTCCGTTCGCCTCGAAGCCGAAGGCCGTATCGCAACGGGCAAGGGGGCAGACACCGACACACTGGTCGCCTCCGCGCGTGCTTATGTTTCCGCCATGAACAAACTGGCCCTGCGCCAGGGCGCGAGCAACCCGGGCGCATTGCAGGCTGTTTAGACACCGAGCGCAAAGTCCAAAAACGAAAGGGCCGCTCTCGCGGCCCTTTTTTGTTCCAGACTTATAACCCGCTACCTGTGCAGGTGACCTGAACTCAGGCCGGCACGGCGGTACCGTGGATCTGGTCGTTCAGATACTCTTCACGCGTGATCCGGAAGAAGCGGCATGGCACACCGTGTTTTTCCATTTCCTTCCAGAACGTCATGCCGGATTTCACCATCACGTTCTGCGATGTCTGATGTTCTGAGGCACTGTAGGCGATCAGGTGGTCGTCGGGCATCGTCTTGAAAAACCAGGACACCAGGCCCCGCGCGATCTCGGTCGCATATCCCTTGCCCCAGGCGGACCGCTTCAGGCTGTATCCCATTTCGAAACCTGCCGGGTCCTTTTGCCAGGAAAAGCCCGCGCGCCCGAGGAAATCGCCACTGACGGTTTCAAGCTTCCACTTGCTGATCTGGTTGCGGTCGTGGGCATCCATGTATTTCGCCAGCCGTTCACGCGCCTCTGCCTCACTCATCGGCTGGGGACCCGGCGACAGGAAACGGTTCACTTCCGGATCTGAATGGAGTCCCAGGAACAGGGAGTAGTCTTCCTTGGCAAACGGAACGAGACGCAACCTTTCGGTTGTCAGAACAACGGGACGCATAAAGGGAACTTTCACAATGGCAACGAGGCCGTGCACTCGCACGGCCGGTTCATTCGGGGAACACTGCTTTGAGAAACAGAAATACCTAGGCACTCATGAGGTAGGACTGCATGGACGGGCTCAACAGCTGGAAAACATCAGCCTGCATGCCTTCAATCACCTTGCTTTCCCGGTGATAGAAACCGGCATCAAGCACGACTTCGCGCATTTCACGATTGTCGGTGCGCACAACGGCAACAAGGTGGGAAAAATAGGTGTTCTGAAAGAACCAACCGGTCAGTGCCGCACACAAGCGCTTCGGCAGGCTCTCGTCTTCCTTGAGCGCTTCCAGCGACAGGCAATAATTCAGGCTGATTTCAGAGGTCTCGCTGACAGGGGTGAAACCGGCCCAACCCAGAAACTCTCCATCATTCGTCACGGCCTTCCACTTGGCGAAACCGTGATCGTCCTGATTTTGAAGGGCGGAGCGAACAAGCTCGGCAGCATCAGCAATGGTGCAATTGGTGGAGTATTCTGAACATCGGTTGCCGTAGGGATCGGAATGAAGGTCTTTAACGAGATTAATATCGGCGGGAGAAAATGGAACAAGCCGCACTGCGTCGCATTCGAGAATTGTCGTCCGCACCGTGTCCTCCTTGGCAACTGAAATTCAGCACGGGGTCAGGACAGGCAGTCGAGCCGCCTGCAGTCAGAATTAATGTAACCCTGAATTGTACCAACCCCATGGCAGGTCGGACTATATACGTAATTGTGACGAAAATATATTCGTAAATCCAACTAGTTACGCTGATATTTTGCGCTGCGCCGCACAACTTTGAGGCAGCAAAAGTAAACACACCCTTAAGACAATAATTTAGCGGTATCGATTTCACTTGATGGATCAAGCCTTTGCCAGTCCGGCATCTGGTTCCGGAACCATGTCTCCTGCCGCTTTGCGTACTGCCGCGTTGCAACAGTGAGCCTATACGTGGTTTCCGCAATGTCATTTTCACCAGATAGATAAGTGCCGATTTCCGCAACACCTATGGCGCGCATCGCCGGGAGTTTCGTTGAAAGGCCTCTTTCCAGCAGTTTCCGCACCTCCGTGATTCCTTCCGGACCCATCATCAGTTGGGCACGCTGCTCGATACGGTTGTGAAGCCAGGCGCGCGGCGGTGCCAGAACAATGCGTGTCGTCTCGCCCGGCGCCAGATAAGGTCTGGATTGGTGGTTCTCCTGCCAGATTGATAAAGGCTCTCCCGTCGCCATAAGGACTTCAAGCGCCCTGGCAAGCCTTTGGGGATCCTGCAACGTCCTGCTGGCGTTTGTATCGCCAAGTTCCAGCAGCCGTGTCTTCAGACCTTCCACACCTTCCCGGTCGGCAAGATTTCTTGCCTCCCTCCGGACGGTTTCGGGTATCTCCGGAAGATCGGCGAACCCTTCTGTCAGGGCCTTGAAATAGAGGCCGGTTCCCCCGACCAGCACCGGCACCTGCCCGCTCGCCCTGACGGCCTCGATTTCATCGACCGCGCGCCGCAGCCAGGCTCCCGTTGAAAAGGGTGTGGAGGCTGGCAGAATTCCGTAGAGCCGATGAGGAACAAGTGCCTCTTCGTCGATTGAGGGTCGCGCGCTGACAATGCGCAAGTCTTCATAAAGCTGCATTGAATCGGCGTTGATAATCACACCGCCCAGTTTTTGGGCAATCTCCAGAGCCAATGCGGACTTGCCGCTGGCCGTCGGGCCAGCTATCAGAATGACGCGTCTGCCGTCGCTCAAGTGCCTGCTGCCTTCCAAGGAATCATTCATGTCTCTTGTCGCCACCCTGGTTTCAACGCCCACAGCTCCCGCGGTCGATGCCGAGCTGGTCGGCAAAGCATCCGATGCCCTCGGCGTCACCGGGACCGCAACCATACTCAATCCCGGTGTAGCTGCCGATATCCGCTTTGAGGGGCCAAATGCAAGTGCCGCCTA
The DNA here is from genome assembly GCA_017643925.1 of Roseibium sp. Lineage (GTDB taxonomy): Bacteria > Pseudomonadota > Alphaproteobacteria > Rhizobiales > Stappiaceae > Roseibium. Next base: position 92,360 of record JAEPML010000010.1, read on the forward strand.
TGCTCTTTTGCGTGATGTCATCGGGCAGGCTCCTGCCGATGTCTTCGTGCAGCCGGAACAGGGACGCAAGAAACGCCTTTTGATCGCGGACATGGACTCCACCATGATCCGGCAGGAATGCATCGACGAACTGGCAGCCGAACTGGGACTGAAGGACAAGATTTCCGACATCACCGAACGCGCGATGCGTGGCGAAATCGAGTTTGAACCGGCCCTTCGTGAGCGCGTAGCGCTGCTGTCGGGTTTGCCTGTCTCCTCCGTGGAAACGGTGTTGAGCAGCCGCATCACGCTGATGCCGGGTGGTCGTACGCTGATCCAGACCATGAAGGCAAACGGCGCCTACTGCGCGCTCGTCTCGGGTGGCTTCACGCATTTCACCCAGGCAATCGCCAACATGATCGGATTTGACGAGAACCAGGCCAACACGCTTCTGGAAGACAACGGCAAACTGTCCGGCAAGGTTGCCGAGCCCATCCTCGGCCGCGATGCCAAGCGGGCACGCCTGGAGTTCCTCGTCGCCGAAAAGGGATTGGAGTTCGAGGAAACACTGGCCGTTGGCGACGGCGCCAACGACCTGGCAATGATCGAGCGTGCCGGGGCCGGTGTCGCGTACCGGGCCAAGCCGGCTGTCGCGGAAGTCGCCGATTTCCGGGTCGATCACGGCGACCTCACCGCGCTGCTCTATCTGCAAGGCTATGCGGAACGCGACTTCGTGCTGAGTTGATCCGCCGGGTCCTGTCACCCGTCATCCAAACTGATCAAAAAAGGGCGCCGTTTCCGGCGCCCTTTTGCTGTTCTGTGAGTCTGAAGCAGGTTAGTCCTCGATGCGCACCGGGACAAACCGGACGTCTCCGGTCGGGTTGGCCAGAAGCAAAAGTGCGGAGCGCCGTCCGGCTTCCTTCAGCTTCTTGATCTCGCCTTCCACGTCGGCAGGTGTCTCGACAGGTTCCTGGGCGACTTCCTTGATGACATCGCCAGCCGTAACCCGTTTTTCTTCCGCCGAGGACCCCGGCGTCACTTCCGTGACCACAACGCCGGTCACATCTTCCTCGATGGAGAACTGCTTGCGCAGTTCATCGTCGAGCTGTGCCAGCATCATGCCAAGGACTTCGCTCTTTTCGACCGGTTTTTCCTTGGTGTCCTCGTCCGTCTGGGCGCTGGCTTCGGTGACAGGGTTTTCTTCCAGACGCTCAAGAGTCACGGAGATCGTGACCTCTTCGCCCTTGCGCAGGACGACAACTTCCACGTCCTTGCCGATCGCTGTCTCGGCGACCATGCGCGGCAATTCCCGCATGGCTTCGACTTCCTGACCATCGAATTTCAGGATTACGTCGCCAGCCTCGATCTTGCCCTTGGCGGCCGGGCCATCCTCTGTCACGCCGGCAACCAGCGCACCCATGGCTTCGTCCATGCCAAGGCTTTCGGCAATCTCGTCCGTAACTTCCTGAATGCGGACCCCGAGCCAGCCGCGGCGGGTTTCACCAAACTCGCGGAGCTGGTCGATCACCCGGATCGCGGTCTTGGCCGGAACAGCAAATCCGATCCCGATAGAACCACCGGACGGAGAAATGATCGCCGTGTTGATACCGATCACGTTGCCTTGCATGTCAAACAGCGGGCCACCGGAGTTACCCCGGTTGATGGAGGCATCGGTCTGGATGAAATTGTCATAGGGACCGGAATTGATGTCGCGGTTCCTGGCTGAAACGATACCTACGGTCACGGTACCGCCAAGACCGAACGGGTTGCCGATTGCCATGACCCAGTCACCGACGCGGATCTTTTCGGAGTCTCCGAAATCGACGGCCTTGAGCGGTGTTTCCGGCGTGACTTTCAAAACAGCCAGGTCGGTCTTTTCGTCCGTGCCGATAATCTCGGCGACAAGCTTGGTCCCGTCATTGAAGTTGGCGGTGATCTCGTCAGCACCCTCAATCACGTGATTGTTGGTGATGATGATGCCTTCTTCGCCATCGATCACGAAGCCGGAACCAAGGGACTGAACCCGCCTGGGCTGGTCGTTGTCCCGGTTCTGCCGATTGAAGAATTCCTCGAAGAACTCTTGAAACGGCGACCCGTCCGGAACCTGTGGCATGGGAACCGAGCGGCGTCCCTGCACGGTTTGCGCCGTGGAAATGTTCACGACGGCATCCGCCAGGTTCTCCGCCAGATCCGCGACCGAAACAGGTCCTTGCGCATGTGCGCTTTGGATAGGCTGAAAAGCAACCATTCCGCCGAGAACGATCCCTGCTGCCGCATATGCGATCCGGATCATTCGATGGCGAATAAATACTGGGGCCATAGGGCTTTCTCCTCGATACCAGCCGGTTGGACTGCCCTTAGAGAGCAAAACTTGGTTTTCGTATCCTAGAATATAGAACGGGCAGGAGGTTTTTGCGCCTCCTGCCCGAAAACTTTTCGTTATCCGCGCACGATCCACACAAGAAATACGCCAATTGCCGCTGCAACGAGACCAGCTGTGCGTAACGTCTGGTCCGGTGTTTCAAGCGCGCTGCGCATGACGCTCTTCATGCCCCCCGGTAAAAGTGCGTAGAGGACACCCTCCAGCACCAATACCAGGCCGATCGCCGTGATCAGTTCGCTCATTGCGAAGCTGATTGGGACAGGTTCAGTGAAGACCCCGTATCGCGGTTGTCATTGTTCGCCGCCGGTGCACCGGCTCCGGCCGGATCCTTGAAGAACCGGAAGAAGCTGGAGTCGGGCGACAGCACGAGGCTGGTATCACCCTGCTGCAAACCGGCTTCATAGGCCTGCATGGACCGGTAGAAGGCGAAGAACTCCGGATCTTCCCCGAATGCTTCCGCGAAGATCTTGTTTCGTTCAGCGTCACCGTCACCGCGAATGATCTCGGAGTCCCGGTTTGCTTCCGCCACAAGGACGGTCGCATCACGGTCGGCACGGGAACGGATCCGGCGGGCAGCTTCCGTACCCTGGGCGCGGATTTCGGTCGCCTCACGCTGACGTTCGGTTTTCATCCGGTCGTAAATGGCTTGCGAGTTCGCATCCGGCAGGTCAGCGCGACGGATTTTCACGTCCACGACTTCGATGCCGAGTTCTTTCGCGTTTGCACTGACGTCGTTCCGGATGGCTTCCATGACACCGGACCTGTCGTCCCGCACCAGCGCAACGAAGCTGGTTTTACCCAGTTCGGAACGCAGCGAGGACTGCAGGAGCGTCGAAAGACGCAGGTTGGCCGTCTCCACGTCCCGGACACGCTGGTAGAACAGGACCGGATCGGAAATCCGGTAACGCGCAAATGCGTCAACCACCAGGCGCTTCTTGTCCGAAGAAATCGGCTCGAGCGGCGGCATGTCGAGGTTCAGGACGCGCTTGTCGAGATAGACAATGTTCTGAACCACCGGATACTTGAAGTAGAAACCGGGCTCCTGCCTCGGTTCGATGATTCTACCGAGCTGCAAGACGAGGGCCTGCTGGGTCGGGTTGACGATATAGATCGACATGTAGCCGACGACGGCCAGGACAACGAGTACGAAGACAACGAGACCGCTACGCATGATCAGTTACCTCCTGTACGTGCTGCCGGTGCGCTGCTGCGCCCGTTGAGATCGTTCAGCGGCAGGAACGGCAACACGCCGGATCCCGATGACTCGCTGTCGATGATGATCTTGTTGTTGCTACCCAATACTTTTTCCAGGGTTTCGAGGTAGAGACGCTCTCGGGTCACATCCGGCGCGTTCTTGTACTCTTCGTAGATCTTGGTAAAGCGCTGCGACTGACCGGTCGCCTCCGCAATGCTCTGTTCCTTGTAGGCGTTCGCACGCTCCAGAACCTGCGCCGCGGCACCGCGTGCCTCCGGGACAACCTGGTTCGCGTAGGCCTGCGCCTCGTTTCGGATACGCTCCTGGTCGGCGCGAGCGGCCTGAACATCACGGAATGCGTCGATAACCTGCGCAGGCGGGTCAACGCGCTGCATCTGGACTTCCGAGATTTCGATACCGGCGCGGTAGTCATCCAGAGTGGTCTGCATCAGCGTGGCGACGTCGTTCTGAATGGAAACACGGTTTTCCGTCAGGATCGCGTCAATGTTGGATCCACCGACAACTTCGCGCATCGCGCTTTCGGCGACCGCCTTAACGGTGCGGTCCGGATCCTCGACATTGAAGAGGTAGGACGTGATGCCTGCATCGGAGTTCTTGATCCGCCAAAGAACCTTGAAGCCAACATCGACGATGTTTTCATCGCCCGTCAGCATCAGGCTTTCTTCCGGCTTTTCCGTCACGCGAACCTGGCCTGTGCTGGAGACGCGTTCTTCCACGCCAACGGTCGTTTCACGCTGGATCTCGACCTCGGGCTTGTACACTTCGCCGATCGGATACGGAAAATTGTAGTTCCAGCCCGGTGCTGTCAGGGCCTTGACTTCGCCAAGCACCAACTCGACGCCGCGTTCACGCGCATCGACCGTATAGAATCCTGTAAAAAGCCAACCGGCGACGACAACGCCGATGATGATCAGGACACCGAGAACACCAAGTCCTCCGCCACCACCACCGGGAAGGACTGTTTTCATGCGGTCCTGTGTGCGCTTCAGAAGCTCATCCAGATCGGGCGGGGTACCACCACCGCCCCGGTTCGGGCCACCGCCCCAGGGGCCGTTGCCGTTACCGCCACCACCACCGCTGCCCCATGGGCCGCCGTTGTTTCCGCCACCTTTCCAGGGGCCACCGCCACCTGACTGATTGCTCCAAGGCATCAAGACTTCCTTCTTATGACATCCGACGAGCGCTGCCGGACTTGGGTTTTCACCCGTTGTGACTCACCGTAGGTTATAGGGAGGTTACCAGCGGCTTTCAACGAAAAGACCGGCACACAACCCTCGAAAAACCAAAGCAATTTCCCGTGCCGCAGGTGGGTTTTCCAAGCGCTCCTGTCAAGGCTGCATCAGAAATTAGGCCCGCGACGAGTGGTTCAGGCCGCATTGTACTCCCTGATCATGTCAACATGGGGGATTCCATCCTCGAGATAGACCTCGGAAACCGGCGTGAACCCAAGCGACCTGTAGAACTTCTCCAGATGGGCCTGCGCCGACACATGGATCCGGCACGAAGGCACAAGCTCCTCTGCCCTGTCGATACCTGCCTGCATCATGATCCGGCCCAGACCGCTGCCGCGCCCCTGACTTGCAATGACGACACGCCCGATACGTGCTTCGCCCCGTTTTGGATCGGCAAACATGCGGATTGCGCCGACAAGGGCACCCGTTTCGCGTTCCTGGATCAGGAAGTGAAGCGCGTCCGGGTCCTTGCCATCGATATCGGCATAAAGGGAGTTCTGCTCCAGAACGAATATGTCCTGGCGCAGCCGCAGCAGGTCATGAACTTCACGAGGGTCGAAATCCTCGAACCGCAACCACACCCCGGTCAGGTTTTCTGGCAATTTGGCGAGAGACAAACCCGATCAGCCTCCGTTGCTGCGATGGTAGGTTACGAAGGTGAAATTCGCGCTGTCACGGTCACCACGGTCTCCAGCAACCCTGGCCGTTTCCTGCCAGATTTCCGGATCTATCTCCGGAAAGCGCGTATCTCCCTGGGGGTCCGCTTCCACTTCCGTGATTTCAAGGCGGTTCGCCAGAGGCATCGCCTGAGCATAGATCTGACCGCCGCCCATGATCACGATTTCATCAACACCGAGCTCCCGCGCGAGCGTTCCGGCCCGCTCCAGGGCAGCCTCGAGTGACGTGGCCGCCTCCGCACCTTCCGGCGCATAATCGGGGTCCCGCGAGATGATCACATGCGGCCGCCCGGGCAGCGGCTTGCCGCCGAAGGACAAAAACGTCTTGCGCCCCATGACCACCGGTTTGCCGAGCGTCATCTGCTTGAATCGCTTCAAATCCGTCGAAAGACGCCATGGCATGTCGTTGTCTGCCCCGATAACACCATTGCGGGCAACAGCGGCAATCAAAACGATGTCTGGCAAGGATGGCTCCGAATCCGGTTTCAACTGTTTCCTGCGCCTCCTAGCATGGAAATCGGCAGGGAGAAAAACCTGACGCAAATTTAATCGTGATGATTGTCGGATTCCAGGTGGTCGAAACGTTCTTGGCGCATACGAACCTGAAAAGGAGAGATGGAGAAAGATGTCGGACCTTATGGAAACCGTCCTGATCGAACGGACGCGCGCCTTGATCCCCGATGAGAATGTCGAGCAGAAACGAATGTTCGGCTCGACCTGTTTCATGGTCAACGGCAACATGCTTGTCTGCGCGTCGAAACGTGGTTTGATGGCGCGCGTCGGCGCCGACCAGGAGACTGCAGCGCTGAAAAAGCCGCATGCCTCGCGCTGCGAGCCGGCCGGAAGACCGATGCCGGGTTTCATCAGGATCGAGCCTGAAGGCATACAATCCGACAGGGATCTGGAAACCTGGGTGAACATGGCCCGCGCCTATGTATGCGACCTGCCACCCAAGAAAGCCAAATCGAAGCCAGCTACCGAAAGGACCAGGCAACGATGAGCGAAGCACATTTCCAACCCGAGATTTTTTCGTTTCTCACTGAGCTCTCGGCAAACAACAGCAAGGAATGGTTCGACGCGAACAAGGCAGCCTATCAGCGCGCGGTCAAGAAGCCGTCCGACGCGTTTCGGTCCACCTTGTCGGATGCGCTGGCAAAACTGACCGGGCGCGAAATCGCCTCCAAGCAATTCCGCATCAACCGTGATCTCCGTTTTTCCAAGGACAAGACACCCTATAACACCCATGTCAGAATGGCATTCTGGCCAAGGGGCGGCCTGTTTGAAGGCCGGGACGCGCAGCCCCCGAGTTTCTTTCTGTCCATCGAGCCGGATCATGTCCGCTTTGGTACTGGCTGCATGGCGTTTTCCAAGCCCGTTCTTGGCGCTTACCTCGCGATGCTGGAGAAGGACGCAGGGCCGCGTGTCAACGCTCTCTATGAAGCGCTCGAGATCAAGGGCTTCGAGCGCTCCGAACCCGACCTTGTCAATCCTCCCCGCGGCTTTCCCAGAGATCATGCTTCGGCAGACCTGGCCCGCCACAAGGGGCTTGCGACCTGGAAGACACTTGAAAATACGGAGCTCCTGCTGAAAAGCGATGCGGCAGAATGCATGGCTGACCAATGGCAGCCGACACTTTCATTTTGGAACTTCCTGATCGAAATTCACGAAAAAGCTTGATCCAAAGCGCTTTGGAACGTATCACCTGCGCAAGTTCCCTCGCAGTTGAAGAGATCCAATGGCTTCCGAAAGAACACTGGCCCATCGTTTCCCTGCAGACTTCCAGTTCGGCGTGGCAACCGCCGCCTACCAGATTGAAGGGGCGGTTGCCGAAGACGGTCGCAAGCCAAGCATTTGGGATGCGTTTTCCAGGATGCCCGGCAGGGTCTACAGGCAGCATTCCGGTGACGTCGCCTGCGATCATTACCATCTCTGGGAAAACGACCTCGACCTGATCAAGTCCCTGGGTGTCGATGCCTATCGGTTCTCGATCGCCTGGCCGCGCATCCTTCCGGAAGGCCGTGGCCCGGTGAATGAAAAGGGGCTGGATTTCTATGATCGCCTGATCGACGGAATGGTGGCACGCGGCCTCAAGGTCTTTCCGACGCTGTATCACTGGGACCTGCCTCTTGCGCTTTCCGGCGATGGCTGCTGGACCGCGCGCAGCACGGCCGAGGCCTTCGCAGACTATGCCGAGATCGTTGTAAGGCGACTGGGTGATCGCATGGACGCGCTGGCGACCATGAACGAGCCCTGGTGCATCTGTCACCTCAGCCACCTTTACGGGATCCATGCACCCGGAGAGAAAAGCACCGACGCGTTTGCGGCGGCCGTCCACACGCTGAACCTGGCGCACGGTCTCGGCACCCAGGCAGCCCGGTCAGCCAAGCCAGACCTGCCGATGGGCATCGTACTCAACGCACATATCGGTTATCCGGTAGCGGAGACGGTGGAAGATGCAGAGGCGACCGAACGCGCATTCCTGTTCAACAACGACATCTATTTCGCACCTGTCTTCGAAGGTCGATACCATCCCGAAATCCTGGAGGCTTTCGGGGACAAGATGGCCATTCAGGACGGCGACCTGAAAACCATCAACCAACCCCTCGACTGGTGGGGCCTGAATTACTACACGCCGATGCGCATCAAGGCCGACGCGTCACCAACAGCCGAGTATCCGCGCGCCGGCATAGTACCCCCCGCAGCAAGCGAGGATTTGACGGATATCGGTTGGGAAATCCACGAAGATGGTCTGTCCGATCTGCTTGCCGAGCTCTACCGGCGATACACGCTACCGCCCTGCTACATCACCGAAAACGGCGCCTGCTACAACGACGAGCCGGTCGACGGTATCATCGATGATCAACGCCGGATCAACTATCTGGACAAGCACTTCCATGCAACAGCCAATGCACGCGACGCTGGCATCCCGGTCAAAGGCTATTTCCTGTGGAGCCTGATGGACAATTTTGAATGGGCGGAAGGCTACAAGATGCGTTTCGGCATCGTGCATGTAGACTATGAAACGCTGGTCAGAACCTTGAAGAACAGCGCCTACTGGTACCTTGACCTGATCAAGGAACACCAAAAAACAAGATAAGCTTCGGCTTGACCTTCCTGCTGCTGGAACCACCATATTCCCTGAACAGAAATCTGGTGGCAACAGCCAAGGGAGTTTCAGTTGGATCGAAGGCTATTTCTCAAAGGCACGCTCGCGAGCGGTGCAAGCACCTTGTTGCCGCGCCTTTCCCTGGCCAAATCGAGCGACGGGTTCTTCGAGCTGGAAGCGGGCAAGAGCCAGGCCAAGCTCTACGGCGACCAGGGCCCCTTCTCTGATCTTTGGCTCTATAACGGGCAATTGCCTGGCCCCGAGATAAGGGCCAAGCAGGGCGAACGCGTTCGCGTTCGGTTCACCAACAGGTTGGACGAACCGACCTCGATCCATTGGCATGGCATTCGTATTGACAATGCCATGGATGGTGTTGCCGGTCTCACACAGCCAGCAGTGAAGCCCGGCGAGAGCTTCGACTATGATTTCGTGGCGCCCGATGCCGGCACATACTGGTATCACGCGCACAACATGAGCTGGAACCAGGTTCCCCGTGGCTTGTCCGGTGCCTTGATCATCGAGGAGGCCAACGAACCTTTCCCCGTTGAAAATGACCTCACGTTGATCCTGAACGACTGGCGCCTTGACGAGGACGGCGCGCTGGACACGGACAGCTTTGGCGCACGGATGGATTTCTCCCATGCGGGTCGTTTGGGCAACTGGCTCACGGTCAACGGCACATCCCTGCCGGACATTCCGCTGCAGGCCGGTCGCTGGCACCGGCTGCGCCTCATCAACACTTCGGCGTCCCGCGTTCTGGACATTGCCCCTGCCCGCTTCGGTGCAAAGCTGATCGGACTCGATGGCCAGTGTTTCGGCGAGGCCCGGGACGTCGAGGGCACCGTGCAACTCTCTCCCGCCCAACGCATGGACCTCGTCATGCGGCCCGAGACCGTGGGGACAATTCCCTTCGAGATGATGACCGGCCAGCCGTTTACGTTCGCGAATTTCCAGGTGAGTGCGTCCGAACCTGACGATCAGCCGCTCACACTGCCAGGCGTCAACAGATTGCCCGAACCGGACCTCTCAAAAGCCCGCACCCTGCCACTTGTCATGGCAGGCGGCGCCATGGGCGGAATGCGCAGCCTGATGAAAGACGGCAAAGAGCTGGACATGCGTCAAATGATGGAAGCCGGGCTGTTCTGGGCCTTCAATGGCGATGCCGGCATGCAGGACGCCCCGTTCTTCTCGGCAAAACGGGGCGAGTCGATCATCCTTGAAAGCCGCAACGATACGACGTTTGCCCATGCCATGCACATTCATGGGCATCACTTCCGGGTTCTGGAGCGAAACGGGGACACTTTGGAACATCAGGACTGGCGTGACACGTTCACCACTGTTCCGCGCGAGACAGTCCGGATCGCCTTCGTCGCGGACAATCCCGGCAAATGGCTGACCCATTGCCACATGCTGGGACATGCCGCATCCGGAATGATGACGTGGTTCGGGGTATCCTGAGGAACAGACGAAAACGATGGATCAACTGACCTCGTTCAAGCTGATCTGAAGCGATTGGGGGGAAGGTGTGTCAGCGGGAATTACAGCTTGTCCAGTGACCTGATTTGCCTGAGTGCAGCCTCGATCTTCAGCTCAAGCATCTTCTTTCCGTATTCGCCGCTGGCGAGCGACGGGTCTCCGATGACACCCGTTTCGCCGGACTGGTCAAGTTGACCCGGAAGGACCTGGTTGCCGACGCGGACGCCTTCCGGCCGCAGGGCAAGCACTTCGGAGGTATCGCGGATACCAGCGTGGGTACCGATCTGCTCCATTGAATAGCCCGCCTGTTTCAGCCATTCGATCTGGCCGTTCCGCTCCGGGAAATAGTAATCGCCGATGTGGAACACCTGTTGCGGGTCCGGTTGACCACCCCACCAGCTTGAACCGATACTGTCAGCGACCTTCGACTGTGAGGCCTGGTTGCCACCGCTGTCACCAATCAGATAGACGCGGGTAAAACCGTGCTGCAAAAGGCTTTCCGCTGTGCGGCTAAGGATCTCCTGAAAGGTTTCTTCGGAAATCGAAATCGTGCCAGGAAACCGCATGTGCCCGGAAGGCGGGTCGATTTGCCCTTCCGGTACATAGGTTACGACGGGTGCAACCATCGTGTTGCCCAGACGCCGCGCGATTTCCTCCGCAGCGTGCCGAACGACAATATTGTGTTTGCCCAGCACCACGTGAGGACCGTTCTGCTCGACACCACCCGTCGGGATGATCACCTGTCGATATCCCGCGTCCAGCGCCTCCCGAACCTCGGTCCAGGTCAGTTCTTCCAGGTGCAGCGACCGCAATTCCTTGGAACTTGCAGCCTCCAGATCCTGTGCGTGGCCAAGCACCACGAGGCCGGTCAGAGCGAACAGCGACATAACCTTGCGAACATTCCGGCCGATGCGTCGGCCAGCCCAGACAAAGGGCTTCCAGATCATTTCATGAGAGGATTCGAAGGGGTTATTCACCTCACCATAAAGACCGAGCCGAAAGTCTTCACGCTCCTTGGGCACGTAAAGCGTGCCGAACAGTTTGTCCCACCAGGAAAAGATGAAGCCCATGTTCTTGTCGAGGTGGCGCTCTTCACTGGAGTGATGGATCTGGTGCATCGCGGGGCTGACGAGCAGGCCGCTCAGCCAGGTCGGATAGGACAGCCAGATATGGGAGTGTCGCAGGTTGTAGCCGAAGATGTAGAACAGGAAGATTCCACCATTGATCCCAAGGATCGCAACAACGCCCGGCGCCGAACCGATCACCGACAGCCAGAGCAGGCGCGCAGCCCCCTCGCACAGGATGACAAGGCCACCGGTAACGAGCAGGTCGACCGGTGAGGCCCGAAACACCGTGATCGGCGTCAGCACTTCTGCCGAATGATGAACCTTGTGAAACTCCCAGAGGATCGGAACCTTGTGCTGGAGATAATGCGAGAAGAAGATCCCGAAATCAAAGGCAAGAAGGATGAGCACCGAAAAGGCTGCCATCTCGAAGAACCCGTATTCCGGCGTATCGGTAGCACCGGTCGTTGTGCTCCAGAATTCGCTGAGATTTGCGCCCAGCCAGGCCAGTGGCAGCGCGACAAGCGCGCCCTTGATCAGCGCAAGCCAGAAATAGAAAAGGTAATCCTGCTTTGCTGACCGGTGAAGGAACACCTCCTTGGGGAAACAGTAGCGCAGGAAACCCACGGCGGGTTTGCGGACGCGATAAAGAACATAGGCAATCACGATTGCCGAAACCACATAGACGATGAAGAGTCGCTCCGAGGGCAGACCGGGTGCAAACAAGGCCCTCATCAACGGGTCGAAAACTTTGTTCAGCGAATCCATGGCCAGCTCAACCGCTTGTCTCGTATGGGAGACAAACTAGTACGGTAAGATTAACCAGAGATTTCGTTTCAAAATCGGATTTTGCCGATCTCAGACCGCTATCGGTGCGGCTATGTGGGGATGAGGATCGTAACCCACGAGTTCGAAGTCTTCATAGCGGAACGAAAACAGATCCGTCACATCCGGATTGATCTTCATCTCCGGCAGCGCACGGGGCGATCTCGTGAGCTGTTCGCGCGCCTGGTCAAAGTGGTTCGAATAAAGATGCGCATCGCCAAAAGTGTGCACGAAATCGCCCGGCTTGAGACCCGTGACCTGCGCCACCATCATGGTCAGCAGCGCATAGGAGGCGATATTGAACGGAACGCCCAGGAACACATCTGCCGACCTCTGATAGAGCTGGCAGGAAAGCTTGCCATCCGCGACGTAGAACTGAAACAGCGAGTGACAGGGTGGCAGCGCCATTTCGTCCACCAGTGCCGGGTTCCAGGCCGACACGATCAGGCGTCGGCTTTCCGGGTTGGTGCGGATCATCGTGAGCAGGTTTGCGATCTGGTCGATGGAGCGGCCGTCAGGCGCTGGCCACGACCGCCACTGATACCCGTAGACCGGCCCAAGCTCGCCGTTCTCGTCTGCCCAGTCGTCCCAGATCTTGACGCCGTTTTCCTTCAGGTAGGCGATGTTGGTGTCCCCGGCCAGAAACCAGAGCAATTCGTGAATGATCGACCTGAGGTGCAGTTTCTTGGTCGTGACCACCGGAAAGCCTTCTGACAGGTCGAAACGCATCTGGTGACCGAAGATCGATCGCGTACCGGTTCCGGTGCGGTCTCCCCTGTCGACCCCTTCGTCCAGAATTTTCTGCAGAAGATCCAGATACTGCTGCACGGTGCTGCCCTTTTTCACGAATTTGGCGGATTGAACCAGACTGCAGCCAATGTCGCAGATTTTGGCAAAAACGCAGCCCCTCGCCCGAACTTTCCCCAGATCCCGGTGGCCGGACTGTGGATGAGCTTTGTCGGCAAAGCGCCCCTGTGGCCGCAAAGACACTTTATTTTCAAGGCCGCAGCCCCTATATCAGGGGTGCTGGTTCGCCAGCTATGGCAATAAACTGTCAGTGCAATAAACCTATCGGACCCGGGGGCGGTACCCGGCGCCTCCACCCAAGGCCATGAGGCTTAAACCACGGAAATCTCATGGGTTTCGGCGGGGGCGAAATAGGATCGACGAGGGCGTAAAGACTGTGCTTTTGCTCGGCATTGTACCACCGTTATCGGGCTGTTCTAATAGTTGCAAACGACAACTATGCTATGGACAACGCTGTCGCTGCGTAATGCAGTGCCAGTAGTCCTTTAAAGCCCTGCTGGATTAGCACCGGCAGGCGGGGTTCGGAGGCACCTGGCAACAGAAGCCTCCACCTGACATTCTCTCTACAAGTTGCGCTGGAAAATGCCTCCAGGGTTCAGATTTCCGTACTTCTAGCAAGGTGGCGGCACATTAATCTGGGTTCACCGGGAAAAGAGCCTTTTCTTTTTGGCTCCAGAGCGTCAATGTGCTGCTGATAAACGAGATTCCCAGCGAGATTCGACGAAAACTGATGTCTGAAGACCTTCTGCGATACGACATACTGATCCAGGACGCGCTGCGTGGCGCGGTCAAGAAAATCCTTGCCGAAGTCGGACGCACCGGCCTGCCCGGAGACCATCATTTCTACATTGCCTTCGACACCAATGCGCCTGGCGTGCGGATTTCGCAACGCCTCAAGGAGCGGTACCCGCAGGAAATGACAATCGTGCTGCAGCACCAGTTCTGGGACCTCAATATCGGCGAGCACGCCTTCGAGGTTGGACTGTCCTTCGGAGGTGTACCGGAAAAGCTCCTGGTGCCATTCTCGGCGATCAAGGGCTTCTTCGATCCCTCGGTTCAGTTCGCGCTCGAATTCGATCCAGGCAAGACGGCCGAGGAACTGCCCGAGGAATTGCTGGAAGCCGTTGAGGAGCTCGCCAAGGCGGAACAGGAACACGCGGAAAACGAAGCAAAGACAGCCGAGACCAACGACGACAAGCAAGCCGCTACTGCATCCAAGGCTGAACCGGAAAAGTCCGAGGAAAAAGGCACGGATAGTGACGGTGGCGGGGAAGTCGTCTCCCTCGACGCATTCCGCAAGAAAACCTGACAGGCGGGGTAATCCATGAGCGCGGAGATCATCAATCTGCGCCAAGCGCGCAAGCAGAAACAGCGGCAGACGAAAGAAAAAACCGCTGAAGACAATCGCCGCAAATTTGGACGATCAAAGGCCGAACGCGAGGCTGCACGCCGCCGCCGTGAGGAACTTGAAAATCAGGTCGATGGTCACCGACTCGACACCCCGGCCAGACAGTCTGTCGAGACAGACGAAAACGACCTTGCCTGACAATCCATGACGCTCGTCAAACGCTCCATCACCCTGCATGGTCATCGGACGAGTCTCGCGCTTGAGCCGGAATTCTGGAGCGTGATCGAAGATCACATCAAGCGGGAGAGCCGCTCGCTCGCAAGTCTGGTTGCGGAGATCGACGACAACCGGGATCCTGAAGATCCGCTCTCGTCAGCCGTCAGGGTCTGGGTGCTGGGGATTGCACTTTCCGGCGTGAGCGAAGCCTAACGGGACGCGCCCGGCAGGACGAGCGGACCACCGACTTCCTGCGTGATCAGGTCTTCAATCGAAACTGGCGGATCGAGCGGCGGCAGGCTGTTCACCGGTTTGGACTGGGGCGCTGCGTCCGGAGCAATTGGTTCAATACCACCGGACGGTGACCCGAGCACGGCCCGGATACGATCGGCAAATGGCTGGTCTTCCTCGATCCGGATCGCTGCATTCTGGTTGGTGCCGTCGCCAGCGGGAAGCGACGTGTTTTCCTGGTCCCCGGTCTCGCCGTCCTGATCCTGACGCTGAAGTTCCTCAAGCCGCTTCCGCTCTTCTTCTGCCGCAGCGGCTGCGGCGGCTTCGGCAGCGCGGATGCGGCGCGCGCCGGCTTCCTTTTGCCGCTTCAATTCGCGCACGACGCGGTCTCGCTCGAGAATTTCTGCCTGGAGCTTCTCGACCCGTTCCACTTCCTGTTCAAAGGCACGCAATGTGAGATAGGCGGTAAAGGGGGCAATGTCGACCTGCCTTGCGGGCACCTCGACGGGCCCTTGAAAGAGCAGTCCGACTTGTGGTTCGGCACCGGTAACCGCTTCTTCGCCCGGATCGACTTTCAACGAAAAATCCGCGTCCAGATCATAAGTTCCGAAATCGACTTCGGCGGAACCGAATATCTCCGCCCTTTGGGAATCGACGACGACGTTTCTTGCGCTCAATCGGCCACCTACAAGCGTGAGCGTGCCGTCCACCCGGTCAAACGGCAGGCTCCCGGCCGCCATGTGACTGGTGAAGACTTCCCTGATTTTTTCGTCGCGCAAGTCAAGGCCGACATCAACGGCACGAATGACCAGAGGGAAAGCTTGCGGATTAACACCTCTGAAATCACCCTTTTCGAGAGAGAATGTGCCGCCACCATTCAGTCCGGTCACAATCGCGGAAATCGACCGGCCAGCGCCTTCAAATTCCAGGAACATGTCCAGTGTGCCCGACGCAACGGCCCGGTTGTCCCGTCGCCAGACGAGCTGGCGCAGATCCGCGTCGTCCAGCTTGATCCGGCCCGACGCCGCGGCTTCCGCATCCGAGCGCCGCAAGGACAGGCTACCGGTCAGGTTGCCCCCTGCAAAGGCACCATTCAATCCGTCCAGCCGCATCAAAGTGGGCGTGACGCGCAACTCTGCACGTGGATTGGTGATCCTGGTTTCGTCATCGATCACCAGGCTGTCCGCACGAAACTGCAGCGTCACGTCAAATCCGTCGAGCAGAGGTGCACCAAAGGGAGCCACTGGCCAGATACTTGTTCCGTCACCAGTGGAAAACCACTGGTCCGGTCCAAGAACAAATTCCGACAGGGTGCGCAGGTCGGCCTGGGAAACCGTCAACTCTCCGGCGAACCGCCTGTTGCGCTCACCAGGAGCCGGTTCAAGGCTGCCCTCCAGGCGTCCCTCGAACTGGGCATCAGCCAACTGGCCGGAAAGTCTGCTAAACGCTATCTCGCTGCCAACCCCTTCCAGGTCCAGGGAAACCTCGGCCGGGATCGTCCCGGCCATGACTGGCAAGATGCGACCGGCCATAAGGGCAAGCGGCGCCAGATCCTCGGTCTTGGAGTTGATGGTCAGCAGGTAAGCGGGATCTTCGTTCTCTTTGAGGGTTACACTGCCTTTGGCACTCAGGTCCGATGTGCCGACGGAAGCGTCAAAGGCAACATCCAGTCCTTCAGCCGGCACACCTTTGGCGATGAGACCTATTTCGCCACCGCCCGACGCTTCGACAGGGATCAGATCGAAGCCAAGTTGCTGCAGCAACCTGTATCCATCCGGGCCCTTGAACTCGAGGGCAACGTCGATCTCCGCTTCATGCCAGATATCAACGCGGCCTTTCAGATCAGCCACCAGGGAAGTCTCCGCACCACCAGCAATCCCTTTCAGGATCAGCGTCATATCCGTGCCATCACCCAGCTCTGCGGCCTGGAGTTCGGCGTCGAATTTCGCCGGCACCAAGCTGGCTGCTGCCTTTTCCAGTCGTTCGGCAAATACGCTGTCGGGAAAAAGGCCACCGGTCAGGGCAACGAGACCGGAAAGGTCGCGCGCATCAAGCGTGCCCGAGACGGCCCCCTCGGGCGCGGAAAACAGCTGCCGGATCTCACCACTTACATCAAGGCGGGCACCGGCAAGATCTTCTGCAAACAGCCTGTCGATCCGCACGCCACCATCGGAATACTCCGCTTCAAGGGCAAGCCCCTTGCCTTCAACACCTTTGGCAACGACTTCCTTGGCGCGCAACCGGACCGAGACATCCAGACCCTTTGGGTCCTCAGCGGGACCGCCAGCCGATGCCGGTGGACGCACAAGTGCGGCCAGGCTTTCAACCTGGTCGAGGTCAAGACGATCCGCTTCAAGGCTCAGGGAAAAGACCGAGTTCCCGCTGCGTGGCTTGCGATACGCCAGTCCGCCCCGCGCTTCTTCACCCGCAATCGTGACGCGCAAATTGTCCAGCGCAGCTCCCTCGGGAATGAGGTTCAACCGCCCGTCCATCGAAATCGGGTCCAGTGTGGAGACCCCGGTGTCTTTTTGTTGCCACCAGCTGATCAAGGATCCCGGCTGGTCGCTGCTGACGGAAACGGCGCCGCGATAGGTCATCGTTGGCTCCAGGCCCAGATCGCCCTGCGTCGCAACTGTGGTGCGCCCGGGCAACCGCCCCGCGAGACGCGCAATGCGCCACCCGCCTATCATCGTTTCCAGGTCGAGCCGCACGTTCTGGACAATGCCGCCGCCAGCCACCACCGCAGGAATATCAAGAGAAATCGCACCATCGATCGAAGGCAGCGGAACGGCGCGAAGCGCTCCGACGAGCTGTGCGCCCGCATCTTCTATTTCTACCGGAGCCTGGGGACCGCCGCCGAGTAGCCGATCCAGGTCGACCTGTTTGGAAGTTGCCCTGACCTCGAAGCGCTTGTCGCCTGCGTAGACCAGGTCGGCGCGCCCCGCCATGCTGAGCCGCCTGTCTTCCGGGCCATAACGGAACTCGAACTCCGGAACCGCGATTTCTGCAATGTCGGCGGTAAAGACACCTTCTGCGGTCCAGACATTCTGGTCTTCTTCTTCGAGCGGCACGGACGCGATGTTGAAACTGCCTTCAAAGGCAGGAGCTGCATCGAAATGTTTGAGCATACCGTCAAACGCGAAGTTCACCGGCCAGTCGGTCGGCGTCACTTCCCCCTTGACCCGAAGCCCTGTGTCCTGCTGGGCCCGACCGGTCGCAATGCTCAGGTTATATGGCTCATCGTTGAGCGTCAGGCTGCCCGACGCCCGGAAAGGACCGGCAAGCGACCTCGCGCTCACGGACAGATTGCCGTTGTCCACGCGATGGGTTTCGCCGCTACGGGCATCGACAATTGACAAGGCCCCGTCCCGAATGGTGATTTTCTGGAAGGCGATATCTTCCGGTGCCAATTTTGCCAGAGCGCCATCGCTCTTCATGGCCGTCAGCCAGTCCAGCCGACCTTCTTCATCCAGGGACAGGGACAGGTGAGGACGATCCAGTTCCATGTCGATAACGCGGATCTCACCCTTCAGGAGAGGCGGCAGTTCGATCCGGATGTCGAACTGGGAGACCACGAGCAAAGGATCTTCGGCTTCTCCGACCCGCACGTCCGAAAAGCTGATCGAGGGCGCAGGCAGAAGCCGCAGATCGGCTTCTCCAAGCACGGTCACCCTGTGCCCAAGCGCCCGACCGGCATAGGTCTCGAAAGTAGAACGGTAATTGGTCCAGTCGATAAAAAACGGCCCTACCAGTGCCGCGATCAGCACCAATACGACTGTAATTCCCAAAGTCATGTAGACGGAGTTCAGGCTTTGTCTCCTTGTTCTCCAGTATCACTGGAAACCATTGCGGACAGGTTTAGCCGATCTTTGCCGCACTGCAAACACGTCCTCGGCACTTACCCCGGGACTTGTTCGAAATATCCAGCGGTCCCACGGTCACGTTTATTGATCTGATTCGATACAATATCATGACTGCGGCAGGATCTTGCCCGGATTCATAATATTGTCGGGATCAAGCGCGTGCTTGACCGCCTGCATAACGTCCAGCGCATCACCATGCTCGCGGCGAAGATATTTCTGCTTCCCCTGCCCGACGCCGTGTTCACCGGTGCAGGTTCCACCCATGTCAATCGCGCGCAGCGACAATTGTTCGACAAATTCGGCAGTTGTCTGCAGTTCAGCCGGGTCTTCAAGATTGACCAGGATCTGGACATGGAAATTGCCGTCGCCGACATGGCCGACAATCGGTGCCAGCAATCCGCGCGCGGCAATGTCCTGCGCCGTCTGGGAGACACATTCGGCAAGACGGGAAATCGGGACGCAAACATCCGTCACCATGATGCTTGCCTCCGGCTTCAGCGATTTCCCGGCCCAATAGGCATCGTGCCGTGCTGTCCAGAGCTTGGTGCGGTCTTCCGCGGCAGTGGCCCATTCAAAGGGACCGCCCCCCATTTCCTCTGCGATCGAGGAAAACAGCTCGGATTGCTCGCGTACACCTGCTTCCGACCCGTGAAACTCCAGGAAGAGCGTTGGTGTCTCCGCAAGATCCAGTTTTGAATACCCGTTGCAGGCCCTGACCTGCACGCTGTCCATCAGCTCGATACGCGCCACTGGAATGCCCATCTGGATGGTGGTGATCACCGCATTGCAGGCGGCATCGACATCCGGGAACGGACAGACACCACCCGAAATCGCCTCAGGCTGTCCATGCAGTTCCAGGGTCAGCTCGGTGATGATGCCCAGCGTCCCCTCGGACCCCACGAACAGACGGGTCAAATCGTAGCCGGCTGAGGACTTGCGCGCGCGACCACCGGTCCGGATGACCTTGCCCTCGGCGGTAACCACCGTCAGTCCGAGAACGGCATCTTTCATGGTGCCATAGCGAACCGCATTCGTGCCGGAGGCCCGGGTTGCAGCCATGCCGCCGAGGCTTGCGTCCGCGCCCGGATCAATGGGAAAGAACAACCCGGTATCGCGAATATAGCTGTTCAGCGTTTTGCGCGTGACACCCGCCTGCACACGGCAATCGAGATCCTCCGCGTTGACCTCCAGGATCTTGTCCATCCGCGACAGATCGATCGAGACCCCTCCGAAAGGCGCGTTCACATGTCCTTCAAGCGATGATCCGGTGCCAAACGGAATGACTGGTACCTTGTGCTTGGCGCAGAGCTGCACGATTTCGGCGACCTCTTCGGTCGTTTCCGCGAAAACAACGGCATCCGGCGGCTGGTTGCCCAGCCAGGTCGTCGTGTGACCATGCTGTTCTCGCAAGGCCTGCGACGTACTGCAGCGATCGCCAAAGCGGGCCTTCAGACCTTCCACGACAATCGAAACAGCATTTTCGTCGGCGCAGGTCTCTGGTCTCTCGACTGCAATGGTCATAACCGGTTCATTTCCTTCTTTTTTGGGCCAGGGTTCTGGCCACATTTTCAAGACAGAATATGTTAGCGGAAGCGCAAAAGGTCAAAGCCAAATACGATAGCGACGGCAAAGCCTTGCGCAAAAGGTGATCAGGGGGATGCAATGAGGGCGGATTGGGACAAAGCGCCGGTTGAAAGTGAGGTCATGACGGTCAGGGACGACTGGATTGACTATAACGGTCACTTGAACATGGCCTATTACAACGTTCTTTTCGACACGGCGGTGGATCAGGTGTTCGAACAGCTTGGGCTTGGACCCGAATACGTAAAGACGCGGCAGGCCTCGTTTTTCACCGCGGAGGTCCATGTTTGCTATGTCAGGGAAATCAGCGCCGGCACACCTGTCGTCTCGACGCTGCAGCTGGTCGACTTTGACGACAAGCGCGCTCATTTTTACCAGGAACTGCGCCACGCGGAGGAAAACTGGCTGTCGGCAACCTCCGAACAGATGAGTCTTCACGTCGATATGGCCATCAAGAAAGTCGCTCCGTGGCCAGAGGACATTCTGCGAAACATCGAGGCCCTTGCGGAAGCCCACAGGCACCTGCCCCGTCCCGAAAGGGCCGGCCGGCATATAGAAATCAGAAAAAAGGGCCAAACTGGTTCAACTCCGGGCAAAAGTCAGTGATTTAGAACGCTAATCGGCCTTCAGGGCCTGTTCATTCACGCCGACTCGGGCAAAATGAGACCAAATCGCACTCTGTCCGACAGGCAGCACCGACTGATGCGCAAAATAATAGAAACGGCCAGTCACCTCCCCGACATTCTCATCAGTTGGATTACGCCGAATTTACGTCAGTACCGGGCCAACAGAATGCATGTTGTCTGGGTGGTTTCGGTCGCTGTGGGCGCACTGGTCGCCCTGGCTGCCATCGCTTTCCGGACAGCCATTGGACTGGTGCAATGGCCCTGGCTTCGCACCACCACAGAATTCACCATGCAGGCTGCCGCCAGCCAACCCTGGTGGGTGATCCTGTGTGCCCCGGCGGTCGCAGGACTGATTGTTGGCTGGATCCTGCACAAGTTTCATCCCTATCAACGCGCTGGTGGCGTCGCGGACGTAATCGAGGCCAGGGCCTATGGTGGCCGTGGCCTCCCCTTGAAAGCCGGGCTGTGGTCAGCGGTCGTGACCGCGATTTCACTCGGCGGTGGCGCCAGTGCAGGCCGCGAGGGACCAGTCGTCCATCTGGGGGCGACGCTGGGGGCTGCCGTATGCCGACTGTTTCAACTGCCCGATTCCGCCCGGCGCATTCTGCTGGCCTGCGCCGTGGCCAGTGGCGTTTCAGCCTCGTTCAACGCGCCCATTGCCGGGGTGTTGTTCGCCCATGAGGTCATTCTCGGCCACTATGCGGTCTCGGCATTTGTTCCCATTGTCCTGGCCTCTGTCATGGGAACGCTTCTGTCGCGCCTCTGGTTCGGCAATGTTGCGGCATTCGAGATCCCGCAATACGAGATCACCTCCTATCTCGAGATTCCGGCCTTTGCGCTCCTCGGCCTGACCTGTGCTGCTGTCGCCATCATTTTCCAGTTTGCCCTCATCGGCACGGACTGGACTGCCCGCAACATCTCCATGCCGCTGTGGCTGAGGCCCGTAGTCGGCGGCTTCGCTGTCGGTGCAATGGGCGTCTTTTTTCCGGGCATCCTGGGTGTTGGCTACGAGGCCACCGACCTTGCCCTGCGGCACGAACTGCCGATCAACACCCTGCTGACCCTGCTGGTGGTCAAAACGGCGGCAACGGCGATCACGCTCGCGTCGAGATTTGGAGGCGGCATTTTCTCGCCATCCCTCTATCTTGGCGCCATGACCGGAGGCGCGTTTGGTCTTATTGCGGCTTCCGCTTTCCCGGAGATGGCGTCCAGTCATGGTCTTTATGCCATTCTGGGCATGGGAGCGGTCGCAGCGGCCGTTCTTGGCGCTCCCTTTTCCACGACGGTGATTGTCTTCGAATTGACCGGCGGCTACGCCTTGTCGATCGCGCTTTTGCTCTCGGTTTCGATCGCAACAGGCCTGACGCAGGCTGTTCACGGCAAGTCGTATTTCCATTGGCAGCTCGGCATGCGCGGCTGCTTTGTAAACGAGGGTCTTCACCAGTTCCTGAGCGAAACCGTGAAGGTGCGCGACTTCATGGATCCGCCGCCGGAAAGCGAGGAGGATCGCGCGTTCAATCCCGGAGAAGACGGTCCTTATCTTCACGACACCGACAGTCTGGAAAGCGCCCTGAAAAGCTTCGACAGCTGCGGCAAAGCCAGCTTGCCGGTGGTGCACAAGGGCGATGCGACTAAGATCATCGGCGTCGCACGACACGTGCGTGGCCTGCGCTACTTCAATTCCGCCCTTATCAAGGCGACCAAGGAAGAGCACCACTGACACAGTGTCAGTAGCTTGGAGGGTCTGTTGCCAGGATACGCCCGGCGTAGCGGTGTGAACCGGGCTTGCCCCTGAGACGGGATTCCAGATCCTTTTGCGCCATGTGGATCCGGGCCTGTGTACCGCGCAATCCCGGCAGGTTGAACGGGTCAAAACCCGTCCACGGCAGGAAGGGATTCTTGCGCAAGGAACCATAGATACCGACACGAACGGAAGGGCGACCACTGGAGGCGCGCGCATGAAACCCGTGTGTATCTGCCACGACCAGACTGTTGCCGGGAACCGCGAAGCGGGTCGGGTCAGGGTAATTCAGCTTGGAAAACTCGCTCCTTGAGAGCCGGAAGGACCCGCGCGCATGCAACCTGTTTTTGTGCTCTGAAGCCGCGAGGCTTTGCTCACGCTCCCACGCGAGGCGCTCCTTGCTCAAACGATGTGATCCCGCGACATAGGTGAAAGGACCTTTCTCATCGTCGATGTCATAGAGAAAGAACCATGCCTTGGCGGTGGAATGGAACGTGTCGGAGTGAAACGCCGTCTGTGGGTCGTCTCTTTGCTTTCCATCCGGATTGGTAATGACCACATGCAGATAGACCAGGGGATCACTGTCAAAGGAGGCCACGTATCTCCAGGCCGTTCTGAAAAGCGTCGTGCCAGACGATCTTCTTCAAAAAGGGCAGATCCCTCAAAACCTTCGGCGGCAACGGGATAAAGCGTGTCAGCGCGTTGCCCTGCCGCATGTCCCAGGCGTCAAAGCGCGTGGTCTCGACTTCCTGGCGAAGTCCTGCAAGGTCCTCGTCGCTCAGAAGATTTCCGGTCAGCAGAAAACCGTCCCTGGCAAAACTCTCACGTTCCTCTGCCGAGACCATGTGAGCCAACCGGCTCCGTCTTGCATCTGCAAGTCTTTCCGCCAACGTGATGCGGCGGACATGGAGCCCTTTTTCATTGAGGCGTCTGCTGCCGATCAGCGGGTTGTCGCAAAAGGACTTTGCTCCCGTCGCCAACCCGGCGGCGTAGAAAGGCATTTTCAAGATTTCAGCCGCATGCATCGACCAGACCCTGCATCAATGTTGCAAATGAGTCCTTCTAAATAGGCCGAAACAAAGGCAAGACGACCCTAGATCGGTTCGGTTGCCTGCTCCAGCCAGATCCGCTCCCGGGCCCCCACAAGCGGCCCGACTTCTTCCCTGACCCTGGCGTGATACCGATTCAGCCAGTCCCGCTCCGCCGCGGTCAGAAGTGACACGTCCACCAGACGCCGGTCCATGGGAACAAGCGTGATCGTTTCAAAGCCGAGCATCGGGCGTTCGCCGCCTTCAACGTCCCGGGCTTCGGTCACGATTTCAAGGTTCTCGAGCCGGATACCGTATTCACCCGCCGGGTAGTAACCCGGCTCGTTGGACAGGATCATGCCGGGTTTCAGCGGAACCGTTCCGGTCTTGGCGATCCGCTGCGGACCTTCGTGAACTCCCAGATAGGCGCCGACGCCGTGACCCGTGCCATGATCGAAATCGAGGCCGGCCTTCCAAAGATCGATGCGGGCCAGCGTATCCAGCTGTGCCCCCGACGTCCCTTCCGGGAACCGGGCGGTGGAGATCGCGATATGGCCCTTCAGGACCAGCGTGAAATGCTTCCTCATCTCCTCGCTGACGTCGCCAACTGCAAGCGTGCGGGTGATGTCCGTGGTGCCATCTTCATATTGCGCACCGGAATCGATCAGGAACGGCTTGCCGAGAGGTATCGGCAGGTTGCTGCTGCGGCTGACCCGGTAGTGGCAGATCGCGCCATTGGGCCCTGCTCCTGAAATCGTGTCGAAGGAAATATCCTTCAAGACGCCCGTGGCCCTCCGGAATTCTTCCAGCTTCTCTGCAACACCGATTTCGTCGAGCTGTCCCTTGGGAGCTTCCTCGTCAAACCAGCACAGGAAGTTCACATAGGCGGCTGCATCGCGAAGATGGGCCTCACGGGCACCCTTCAATTCAGTTTCGTTTTTGACGGCCTTTGGAAGCAGGACAGGGTCTTGCGCCTCAACCAGTGTTCCTCCGGCGTCGGTAATCGAGTCGGCAATGCCGATCCCGGCCAGCGCCGGGTCGATCAGGACACTCGCACCGGAAGCTCCCAGCGCCGCCAGACCGGATCTGAAATCACCCGGTTGGGAAATGTCGGTCAGCTCCGACAAACTGTCCCTGACGGAATTGGAGAGCTTGCGGCCATCGATATAAAGAGACGGCTTGCCCCTGGCCGGAACCGTAGCAAAGGACAGGGGCAGCGGTGTGTGGGTGACATCCGAGCCGCGAATGTTGAACAGCCATGCGATGGAGTCCGGCTGCGTCAATACACAGGCATCTGCCTTTTTCTCTGCAAGTGCCGACTGTATTTGCGCCAGCTTGTCCGTAGCGGTCCGGCCCGCCAGCTCGATCGGGTAAAGCGCGACCTGTCCGACCGGGGCATCCGGTCTGCCGTCCCAGACGGCATCAAGCGGGTTGTCGTCTAGGGTCACGAGCTCTGCACCGGCCTCTTCGCAGATCGTCTTCAGTCGGCGCACTTCGCGGACCGTATGAAGCATCGCGTCGATCCCGAGCTTCTGGCCCGGCTTGAGGCGTTTCGTGAGCCAGTCCGTCACCGGCTCGTTGATCAGGTGCTGGGCCGGAAAGACCTCCATATCCACCTGTTCGCGCACCTGGATGGTGTAGCGACCATCGACGAAAATCGCGGCGTCCTCTCCCAGAACCGCGGCCATGCCCGCCGAGCCGGTAAAACCGGTCAACCACTGCAGGCGGCAATCATGCGGTGGAACATATTCGCCCTGGTGAGCATCCGCACGCGGGATCAGAAAGCCGTCCAGGCCACGGCTGGACAATTCGGTTCTGAGAAGAGCCAGGTGCGGCGCTCCGCAGGAAGGATCGCTGAGATCGTCAAAAGTCTGAAACATGATGCGAAGGTAATTAGCGCCGTGCAGCGGATCAAGGCAGATAATTCTTCTTGAGATAGCGGCTTTCCGGAAAAAAATTTGCAAGATCGCACCGCAGCAAACTTTGCTGCGTATGCGAACAGTGCAGGGCTGGCATGCGTCCAGACACCTACCGGAACCGGAGTTGAATCAGCATATTGGGGTCAAGCAATAACAAAGACGTTTCTCCCTAGGGAAGCTCTTAATCTTCAAATGGGATCAAATAAGATGACTATCGCAACGACCACATCGACTCGCGCCGGCAGCGGCTTCATGCGCCGTGCTCTTGACCGTATGATTGAAGCCCGCTCCGTACAGGCTCGCCGTTATGTCAACGGTTACCTGCTTTCTCTGGACGACGCCACACTCGCCGCCCACGGCTATGACCGCAAGCAGCTTGAGCGTGAAGGTTCCTCCACGAGCGCATTCTAAGGGCTCAGGACGCTTCAAAGCGATAACTGTGCACGAAAAAGCCCGTCAGCCTTGCTGGCGGGCTTTTCATTTGTCGACTGCAAGCCCGACAGCGATCGAAGCTGCCTGCGTCAGGCTAGTTTGCGCCCACGCACCAGCGTCAATGTCAGCCAGCCGTCCTTTTCACGGCGCCTGTCCAGGATGAAACCCTGGCACCGGTAAGCGGACAGGATGCGCGGCCCGTCCTCGATGCGCAGGCCCGATAGGACAAGCGTCGCGGTTTGCGTCATCTGCTCGCCGATCGATTTCGACATTTTCATGAGTGGCCGCGCGAGAATATTGGCAATCACGAGATCAAACGGCCCGAAGTGCCGGAACTTCCGGTCCTGCATTCCATTGGCCGTGAAGCCACGCACAAGGTGGCTGGCGCCGTTAAGGCGGGCGTTTTCCAGCGCCGTGCGGGTGGCCACAGGATCGATATCCGTTGCCAGGACCGACTGCCGTGCCTTCAGGGCTGCGGCGATTGCCAGGACGCCGGTGCCCGTCCCCAGATCGAGAATGCTGACATATTCACGCAGTGACAGAAGCCGGTCGATTTCTTCCAGGCAGCCGGCAGTCGTGCCATGATGCCCGGTTCCAAACGCAAGAGCTGCTTCGATCTCCAGACCGATCGCACCCGGAGGAACCTTGTCCCGGTCATGGCCGCCATGAACCATGAAACGGCCGGCCTGGACAGGTTTCAAACCTTCCAGGCTTTTCTCCACCCAATTGATGTCGGGCAATTCCTCGGCTTCAAATGGCGCTTCGAAAGCTTCAGATCCGAGCCGTGCCTCCACCTCGGCAATCGCCTCGGACGGCTCCATATCGAAAAGCAAAACCTCCGCCGACCACAGGCTCCCGTCGGGCGTCGCCTCGTAGACCGTTACCGGGTTGCCGTCGTCTTCGAAAGCATCAGCCAAAAGATCGGAAATCCGCTTGGCTTCCGCTTCCTGTGCACTGATCCGTACCCGGATGGTTTTCATAACCTGTTGGTCCCTGGCTGCTATGGGTTCTGGCCAGCGGTATATCCACGCTTCTTGGAAAGGGCCAGCGCTTTCGGCCTCAAGGTTCGACAAAACGCATTCAGGCGCCGACGACCCGGACTTGAAATCAAAACACGACATTCTTATCTGGCGGATCGGGAAGACGACTTCCCGTTGGCACCAGACGGTGACCAACGCAAATCTGACCCGGGACGACCCGATATGCGGATTTGAAAATGTCGTGGTTCTACCTCCTCACAGCAAGCCTGTTCGAAATCGTCTGGGCGGTCTCCCTGAAGGCCTCCGACGGGTTTTCGCGTCCTGTCGCCTCCCTGGTGACCATATCGGCCATGATTGCCAGTTTCTGGTTCCTGGCCCTCGCCATGCGTGTGCTCCCGCTCGGCACGGCCTATGCAATCTGGACCGGCCTTGGCGCTGTTGGCGCCTTCACATTTGGCATTCTCTTTCTGGGTGAGACCCTTGCCCTGGAGCGCTTGATCGCGATTGCACTGATCGTGTCCGGGCTGGTTCTCCTGAAGGTCTCAGCGATGGTCTGACGATACATGCACCAGACGATAGCCCGGCGGATCGTTTGCGATCTGTCCAAGGCGGGTGGTCGTTTTCAAGTTCTTTTGAAGCAGTCCCACGCGCCGATCTCTGGCTTTTCCGGTCCCCTGCTCCAATTACTGGGGTGAATTTGCCGACAAGCACAAAGGTGTCCCATGTCCAACCCGCTGGCATCCAGACAATTCCTCTTCCTACCGGCTCTCCTGGTATCTCTGGCTGTCTGCCTGTGGGCGACCGTCGGCCATGCCACGGAAACGAGTTCCGGGGCGCCGCAGTCAGATGTCGAACGCGACGCGCTGTTTGCGGCCTTGAAAGCGGCTCCTGACGCGACAGAGGCTAAGCGGATTGAAAACCAGATCTGGGAATCCTGGATTGCAGCCGCGCCAACGGACGACGTCCGGTCCAAAGTTGAAAAGGCGATGCAACGCCGCAGCGTCTACGACTTTCAAGGCGCCAAGGACATCCTGGATGAAGTTGTTGTCGAAGCTCCGGATTATTCCGAAGGCTGGAACCAGCGCGCCTTTGTCTCCTTTCTGCAGGGCAATTACGAAGACAGCCTCGCGGATATCGAAAAGGCCCTTGAGCTCGAGCCCCGCCACTTCGGCGCCCTGTCCGGCCAGGCGATGATCTTCATGACCATGGGACGGATGCAGCTCGGTCAAAAGGCGCTTCGCGAAGCGGTCAAGATACACCCCTACCTGAAGGAGCGGGGCCTGCTCGTCGAGGAAAAGGGCCAGGACCTCTGAGCCCAATCCCGTCCGACGCTCACCCCATCGGATCAGTGGCGCTCGACAAAACTGTCGATCACCTTTTTCTGGCCGGCCTTCTCGAAATCGATGGTCAGCTTGTTGCCCTCGATGGATCGGATCGCACCATAGCCGAACTTGATGTGAAACACCCGCTCGCCAACTGAATATTCCGAGGGCGTGTCGCTTACGGATTTGGCGACCAGCTCGCCTTCGATGGTCAACGGACCCTGCTTTTTCAGGCGTGCCGACTGGTAGCCGCTCCCCCGGCCTTCCGAAAAACCGCCCGAGGACTGGCGCGCCCGTTGCGCCCGCTTCCAGCCCGGTGTCGAGTAACTGCCACCTTCAAACGGATCCGCGGTGTCAAAGCGGGAAGTTCCATAGCCTCCGCCGGCATAGCCGCCATAGTTGGAAGACGGTTCGGCGATCTCGACATGGTCGGGCGGAAGTTCATCAAGGAAGCGCGAGGGGACTGTCGATTGCCACAGCCCATGGATGCGCCGGTTGGAGGCAAAGTAGAGTTTGGCGCGCTTCTTGGCCCGGGTAATGCCGACATAGGCCAGGCGGCGTTCTTCCTCCAGTCCGGCACGACCGCTCTCGTCCAGTGACCGCTGATGCGGAAACAGCCCCTCTTCCCAACCCGGCAAAAAGACCGTGTCGAACTCAAGGCCCTTGGCGGAATGAAGCGTCATGATGGAAACCGCATCCGTTGCATCGGCGTTGTCCCTGTCCATGACAAGGGCGATATGCTCCAGGAAGCCGGAGAGGGATTCAAACTCCTCCATCGAGCGGATGAGTTCCTTCAGGTTGTCCAGCCGCCCGGGCGCTTCGGCAGACCGGTCCTGCCGCCACATTTCGGTGTAACCGCTCTCGTCCAGGACGATTTCGGCAAGTTCGGTGTGCTTGAGCTGGTCCAGTTGCCGACGCCAGCGCTCGAAATTGTCGAGAACGGTTTTGAGCGCATTGCGGGGCTTGGGTTTCAGCTCCTCGGTATCGATCAGCTGCGCCGCTGCCTGCAAGAGCGGGATGCGCTCAGCGCGCGCCACGCCATGCACCAGTTTCAATGTCGCGTCGCCCAGCCCCCGCTTTGGCGTGTTGACAATCCGTTCAAATGCAAGGTCGTCGGCCGGCTGCGCCACGCAGCGCAGATAGGCCATGGCATCGCGGATCTCCATGCGCTCATAAAAGCGTGGACCGCCAATGACCCGGTAGTTCAGCCCCAGCGTTACGAAGCGCTCCTCGAATTCGCGCATCTGGAAAGAGGCCCGAACGAGGACCGCCATGTCATTCAGGGCGTGCCCGTTGGTCTGCAACGCTTCAATCTCGTCGCCGATGGTGCGCGCTTCTTCCTCTGAATCCCAGACCGAGGCGACAGACACCAGGTCATGATCCGGTTCTTCGAACTCCGTGAACAGCGTCTTGCCCAACCGGCCTTCATTGAAGGAAATCAGATGCGAGGCTGCGGCCAGAATGTGGCTGGTGGAGCGGTAATTGCGTTCCAGTCTCACCACGACGGCACCTTTGAAATCGTGCTCGAAGCGCAGGATATTGTCGACCTCGGCACCGCGCCAGCCGTAGATGGACTGGTCGTCGTCTCCGACACAACACACATTCGGATTGCCCTGGGCCAGCAACCGCAGCCACAGGTACTGCGCAATGTTGGTATCCTGGTACTCGTCCACCAGCATGTAACGGAACCGGCGCTGATACTCCTTCAGGACATCGGGCCGTGTCTTGAACAGCGTGATTACATGCAACAGCAGATCGCCGAAATCGGCTGCGTTGAGGATCGACAGGCGTTCCTGGTATTCCTCGTAAAGCCGCCGTCCCTTGCCGTTGGCAAAGGCGCGCGCCTCCCCTTCCGGCACCTGGTCCGGCGTCAGCGCCCGGTTCTTCCAACCGTCCAGAACGCCAGCAAAGGCCTTGGCCGTCCAGCGTTTGTCGTCCAGTCCCTCGGCCTGGATGATCTGTTTGATCAGCCGGATCTGGTCATCCGTATCGAGAATGGAGAAACTGGATTTCAGGCCAACCAGCTCTGCATGTTTGCGCAGGATCTTGACGCAGATCGAGTGGAAGGTGCCGAGCCAGGCCATGCCTTCGACATTGCCGCCGACAAAACCGGCAATGCGTTCCTTCATTTCCCGGGCGGCCTTGTTGGTAAAGGTGACAGCGAGAATTTCCGAAGGACGCGCGAGCCCGGTGGCAAGGATATGGGCAATCCGTGTCGTGAGCACACGGGTCTTGCCCGTGCCTGCGCCTGCAAGCACCAGCACCGGACCTTCAGTCGTCTCGACTGCAAGCCGCTGTTCCGGGTTCAGCCCATCCAGATAATCCGGCGCCCGCCGCGCGGCCATCGCACGTGCGGCAATCCCTCCCTGGGGCCTTTGCGGCGCCGGAGCGGCCTCGGCGCGGGTGCCGACTGGCTGAAAAGGATCGTCGAATGGATCGTCGTACCCGTCCGGGTCTGCCATGATTTACTGGTCCGAATGATATAGAGCTCTTCGGGAGAACAATATAGCAACAAAACCCGTGTGGCGAGACGCAAATACTGGAATTGGTGGGGACAAATACCCGCGTGTTCTCCCGACAGTCTTTGCCTTTTAACGCGAGTGGCGCGCGCGCAGCGTCTTTGTGATCGGAATACAGGGATCTGAAACAAAAAAACTCCGGGCTTTGAACCCGGAGTTCGATCCTGATCCTCGAGATCGAGGAAACTGGTCATTTGAAAACGAGGAATGCCCCGGTTCGCTGGATGGTCAGACGAACCGGGGCAACCACCTGATAAGCGGGGGAGCCTCAGGCAGCTTCTTCGTCGCGAACCTCGCTCAAGAACAGGTCGACCGCTGCGGAAAGGTTGCCGGCAACCTGACCAAGCTGTTCAACCGAATGGCTCATCGATTGCGACTTTTCGCGTGTCTGATCGATGGAGCCCGACACGCCGGCGACATTGGACGCGGCCTGCGTTGCCCCGTCAGATGCCAGCGTGATGCTTTGCGTGATTTCGGCGGTTGCTGCATTCTGCTCGTCCACCGAAACCGCAATGGTCTCGCTGACAGAGCGGACTTCCTCGATCCGCTCGACGATCGACCGGATGGCCGTCACGGACTTGTGGGTCGAGCTCTGGACACCGGAAATCTGGCTCGCAATCTCGTCGGTCGCCTTGGCAGTCTGGGTCGAGAGTTCCTTGACCTCGGCTGCAACGACCGCAAAGCCCTTTCCGGCTTCACCCGCACGTGCTGCCTCGATCGTCGCGTTCAACGCCAGCAGGTTGGTCTGCTCGGCGATCGCGCGGATGATCTCGACCACTTCACCGATCTTGTCGGCGGTTTCGGCCAGAATGGAAATGTCCTTATCGGCCGCGACGGCCGTTTCAGCCGCGTCCGAGGACAATTCTGTCGCCGTTGTTGCCTGTCGAGAGATCTCGCTGATGGACGCAGACAATTCGGCAGCAGCAGAGGCCACCGTCTGGACATTGGTCGTTGCTTCTTCCGTTGCCGCATTTGCAGCGCGTGCGCTTTCGTCCGCATGCTTGGCAATGGTCACCATCTCACCGGCACCTGTGCGCATATCCTGCGTTTCACTCGAAAGCTGGCCCTGGATAACCGACACAGATGACTGAAACTTTGCGATTGCATCTTCCAGCTGTTTTCTGCGCAGCCGGCGCTGTTCGCGGCCAGCTTCCGCTTCTTCCTCCAGTTCCTTCTGGTGGATCAGGTTCTCACGGAATACCTCGGACGCACGGGCAATATCACCAATTTCATCCGGACGGTCGGTATCGGCAATGACACTGTCCAGGTCGCCTTCTGCCAGGCCAGAGATGGTCTTGCTTTGTCGACCAAGCGTTCGGGTGATTGAAATCACCTGCCACGACACGATGATCATGGTGACCAGAACACAGACAACTGCGACTGCAGCCAGCCAGAAGATTTGCGAGTCCAGTCTCGCCATGTCTGTATCCGCCGCAGCTTCAGCCCGATGAATGAAATCGTCGGAAACTTCCTTCATCAGGTTCAGGCGTTTCGTGGCCATCGCGAACCAGGTTGCCCCGTCGAGACCGCCGGCATCCTGGGTCTCCGGCAGCATCTGGAGATCACTGCGCCAGGCCAGGACTTGATCGACATCCGCGCCTTTGACTTTGCTGTCCCAGATTGCCTTCTGTTCAGCAGTAGCGATCGACTGGAACTCCTTGAGGAAGGCCTTCTCGCCTCCGAAGAAGGAGATGAAGTTCAGGTAGGTTTTCTGGTTCACCTTGCCTGACAGGTTGAACTCGTTGAGCATCGAGGCGCCGTTCGCCCGTTCCAATCCACCGGATTCCATCGCTTCCACAATGGTCAAATAGGCCAACAACTCGGTCGTAATCTCAGGAGAAGGGCTTGCCTCTGTCGTGATCCCGACCACGTGGATCAATTCATGGATCTCATGGGTGTAGTGCTTGACGACGTCCTTGGCACCATAGGCCTTACTGTCGACGGATGCCCTGACCTTCTCAACTTTGTGCACTTCTTCGGCAACGTGTTGAAGGTCTTCCAGGAGGACCTCATTGTCGAGGTCAAGGGCAGCAAGATGATCGTCGAAAATCTTGAGGGCCGCATCCACCTTCGGCCTTTGCGCATCAACTTTGGCTCGGGCCGCCGGATCGTAGTCCGACTTTATCATGGCCACGCTCATGCCACGCTCCTTCTGGAGCTCATGAACGAGATTGCCGGCATCTTCGGCAATCCGCGTCATGGGACGCATAAAGGCATGATGTGAACGCTCGATATACTTCTCCGCGACGCTGAGCGCAGCGAATGCGACCACCGCCAACATAGGCACGGCAGCCAGGAGACCGATCTGGAACCGGATGCGTTTCATGTCCGTGAACCCCTCAACACAAACTTGTCATTTTTGATTAGAGTGTAGAAAGGCCATTACCGCTTACTTAACGGAATCCGCCAATTTGACATTTTGCGACAAGGTTTTCGCGATATGTCAAATGAATCAATTTAAGGTGGTATAGTTATTTCGAAGAAATCCGGTTTCCGGGCTGTAATTGTTCAAATTTAGTCCAGTTGGACCATGTTGGAACGGTCCAGATTTGATCAGACGAGTCCCAAAATCCTCAATTTTTGCGATGAGAGGCCTTCTCATTCTGTTCGCTAAAGGTGCCGCATCCCTGCGTAGCAAATCCCAAAAGAAGTGCGAACTTGTCATGAGATGCCACCGGCATGTCGGGTGACCGATGCCGAGAAACCGGCATCGGTTAACCTCTCAGGAACCGACCAGATCAAACCATCCGTCTTCTGAAATCACTTCGACATCGAGATCCTGGGCCTTCTTGAGTTTAGACCCCGCTCCGGGACCGGCGACCACCAGATCGGTTTTCCTGGAGACGGATCCCGACACTTTTGCTCCGAAACGCTCGGCCATTGCCTTGGCTTCGTCACGGGTCATGCGTTCCAGGGACCCGGTAAACACGACTGTCTTGCCGGCGACCGGTGATCCCGACGCGTCGATCTTCTCTGCTTCCCTGGGTATCACCTGTTCCAGCAGGGCATCCAGCTGGTCACGGTTATGCGCCTCGGCAAAGAACTCAACGAGCGCATCCGCAACGATGTGACCGATCCCGTCAATGTCGTTGAGATCCGTCCAGGCCTCGCCGGCTTCGTCGTGAGCGGCGACCATGGCGTTCGAAAAAGCACCCCATGACCCGTAGGCCCTTGCCAGAAGCTTTGCATTGCCTTCGCCCACATGCCGAATGCCAAGCGCAAAGATGAAGCGGTTGAGATCAATATCCCGGCGTGCATTGATCGCCTCGAACAGGTTCTTCGCCGAAACAGCGCCCCAGCCCTCCCGGTTGCGCAGCTTGGTGAGGGCGCGCTTGTCCCGTTCTTCCAGGGTAAAGATGTCGGCCGGTGCCATGACAAGGCCGTCCTGGTAAAAGGCATCGACCTGCTTGTCGCCGAAGCCTTCAATGTCAAAGGCGTTGCGGGAGACGAAGTGTTTCAGTTTTTCCGTTGCCTGGGCTGGACAGATCAGACCGCCTGTGCAACGGCGAATGGCGTCGATCCGCCCGGTTTTCTCGTTTTCCTCGCGCACCGCATGGCTGCCGCAGGCGGGGCACACCGTGGGAAACTCGAAGGGCTGGGCCTCTGCTGGCCTCTTGTCGAGATCTATATCGACAATCTGCGGAATGACATCCCCTGCCCGCTGGATCTTCACGG
This sequence comes from Roseibium sp., assembly GCA_017643925.1. Classification (GTDB taxonomy): domain Bacteria; phylum Pseudomonadota; class Alphaproteobacteria; order Rhizobiales; family Stappiaceae; genus Roseibium. Next base: position 126,606 of record JAEPML010000010.1, read on the forward strand.
TATCGCCGACCCGCAAATCCTTGCCGCCGCGGATCGGTTCACCGTCCTGGCCGATGCCCTTGATGTAATCCTCGTTATGCAGTGTCGCATTGGACACAACGACGCCGCCAACCGTGATCGGTTCCAACTTGGCGACGGGTGTCAGAGCACCTGTCCGGCCGACCTGGATCTCGATATCATTGAGGACGGTATAGGCTTGTTCTGCAGGAAACTTGTGCGCGATCGCCCAACGCGGCGATCGAGAAACAAAGCCGAGCCGCTCCTGCAGGTCCAGCCGATCCACCTTGTAGACAACCCCGTCGATGTCGTAGTCGAGCTGCGCCCGGCTTTCCTCGATGCCGTGATAGACTTCGAGAAGCTCCTCAACGGTCTCGCAGCGTTTCATCAGCGGATTGATCTGGAAGCCCCAGTCGGCAAAGCATTGCACCATTTCGGACTGGGTATCTTTCGGCAACGCGCTCATCTCGCCCCAGGCATAGGCAAAGAACCTCAAGGGGCGTGACGCCGTGATTTCCGATTTCAGCTGGCGTAACGAGCCGGCCGCCGCGTTGCGCGGATTGGCAAAGACCTTGCCGCCATTGGCTTCCATGCGCGCATTCAGCGCCTGGAAATCCTTGTGCGCCATGTAGACCTCACCCCGGACCTCCACCTCATCCGGCACATCACCGGTCAGTTGTTCCGGAATGTCCTTGATGGTGCGCGCGTTGGCAGTGACGTTTTCGCCGGTCGTTCCATCGCCCCTGGTCGCCGCATGGACCAGCTTTCCCCGCTCGTAGCGAAGGGAGAGCGACAAACCGTCAATCTTCGGCTCTGCCGTCAGGGCCAGCGCGCCCATCAAGGGGTCGAACTTCAGGAACCGGCGCACACGCCCGACAAAATCCTGCACATCCTCGTCGTCAAAGGCATTGTCCAGCGACAGCATGGGGACCGCGTGGGCGATCTTGCCAAAGCCGGATGCCGGGGCCGCGCCGACCTGTGCCGAGGGGCCATCTGCAAGCACAAGATCGGGAAAGCGCGCCTCGATGGCATTGTTTCGCCGCCGCAAGGCATCATAATCCGCGTCCGAGATCGTCGGCGCATCTTCCTGGTGATACCGGCGGTCATGCTCGGCAATCTCCTGCGCCAGCGCCTGCAGTTCCGCCGCGGCCTGGTCCCTTGTCAGGCTTTCAATGGCAACATTGCGCAATTCCGCGCCGGCATCCATGTCACTCATGCCACCCTCTATTCTGCTGCTGTCAGGAGCCTGCGTGCCGCTGCGCGCGCCTCATCGGTGATGACGCTGCCAGCCAGCATCCGCGCGATTTCTTCGCTGCGATGGCTTTCGTCAATGCGCTGGACGCGGGTGGCAACCCGGTCCGGCTGTGTCGCTTCCTTGGCAATCAGGAAGTGCCCTTCGGCACGGGCGGCCACCTGCGGCGCATGCGTGACCGTCAGAACCTGCACATTGCGCGCAAGACGCGCCAGCCTCACGCCAATCGCTTCGGCAACCGCGCCCCCGACACCTGTGTCAATCTCGTCGAACACCAGCGTGGGTGCCGATCCCTTGTCGGCCAGGGACACCTTGAGAGCCAGAAGGAAACGCGAAAGCTCACCACCGGAGGCGACTTTCATCATGGGACCTGGTCTGGTTCCCGGGTTGGTCTGGACATGAAACTCCAGCTGATCGATACCGGATCGACCCCGCTGATCCGCGTCGCTCTGCATCTCGACGATAAAGCGGGCCCTCTCAAGTTTCAGGTCGGGCAGTTCCGCTTCAACGGCCTTTTCCAGTGCCTTGGCCGCCTTGGACCGTTTTGCGGAAAGCTTCCCGGCCTTGGCGTCATAGTCCGCCCGCGCTTTGGCTGCGGCTTCGACGAGTGCCGCCAGCTTGTCTTCCCCCGCATCCAGGTCCGCCAGATCACCGGCCATGCGGTCGCACAGGCTGGTAAGTTCATCCACCGGGACCGAATACTTGCGTGACGCCGCCCTCAGCGCGAAGAGCCTCTCTTCTGCCGATTCAAGCTCGCGCGGATCGAACTCGGTCTCCCGGAGCGCACTTTCCAGACCGCCCCGGGCCTCTTCAAGATGGTCCATGGCTTCAGCGAGCGAGCGCACGGGCTGGCCGAGCAAGCCGGGCACCTGTTCCACCTTGCGCTCCAGGCGCCGCAACAGGCTTGCAAGTTCCGGGATCGGCGAAGCGGACCCGTTGAGCGTTTCAAAGGCCTCGTTGAGATCCCCGGCGATCTTCTCAACCTGCATCATCTCGGTGCGCCGGATGGCCAACTGTTCTTCCTCGCCCGGTTCGGGCTTCAGCGTCGACAGTTCCTCAACTGAAGACCTCAGGTAGTCGGCCTCGTTCCGCGCGGTTTCGATACGGCGCTCATGGTCGGTGACCGCCTTTTCCGCCGCCCTGAAGGCCGCGAAAGCTTCGGAAACGGCATCTGCAGCATCAGTGTGACCACCGAAGACATCGATCAGGGCCCGGTGGCTTTCCGGATCGACCAGGGCCCGGTCGTCATGTTGTCCGTGTATTTCCACGAGCAGCGTCCCCACCTGCCGCAGCAGGCCCGCGCTGACCGGCTGATCATTGACAAAGGCCCGGGTACGCCCATCCGAGGTCTGAATACGGCGCAGGAGGATGTCACCGTCATCGTCGACATCATTGTCGCGCAGGAAGGCGCGTGCGGGGTGGTTACCGGCCACATCGAATACGGCGGTCACCTGGCCCTGTGTCTCGCCGTTGCGAACGAGATCAGCATCGCCGCGGGCGCCAAGCGCAAGAGAAAGCGAATCGAGCAGGATTGATTTGCCCGCGCCGGTCTCTCCGGTCAGGACCGACATACCGGCGGCAAAATCAAGATCAAGTCGGTCAATCAGAACGATGTCTCGGATAGACAGCGTCACCAGCATGAAGGCGTGCTCCTTGGGCCATGTCCCGTCACTCTAGACCGGTAATTCGGCAGAAACGACCAGGAACTGCGCCTCAGGTCACTGCATGCCGGAATTTGCCGATCGGTCGAACCGACACAGCGTGGGTTCTCCGGAATATGACAAATATGCTCAGTTTCTTCCTTGCAAGGTGGCCGGCAGCACATTTGCGCCCGGACGCCTGCGGATCGTACCGGAGCAAATTCACGCGCCGCGTTCAAGCCAAATTTTTGGGAAAATGCCGGATTGCCAGCACGATCCAACGCTCAGTTGAACCGCGCCGTCTTTCCTACAAGCTGCGTTTATCTGAAGGCCCGGCTGATCCAGCTGCCCGAATCTTCGGAAGGCTCGTATCCGCCCTTGTTCAGAAGCGAAAAGGCATCCTTGTACCACTGGGTGTCCGGATAGTTGTGCCCCAGCACCGCGGCAGCCGTCTGGGCTTCGTTGACTACACCTAGCGCGTAATAGGCTTCAGTGAGACGGAACAGCGCTTCTTCCACGTGTCGCGTGGTCTGGAACTCAAGCACCACGGTCTTGAAGCGGTTGATACCTGCGATGTAGTTGCGCTTCTGCAGGTAGTAGCGGCCAACCTGCATCTCCTTGCCGCCGAGCTGGTCCTTCACGATGCGAAGCTTCTTCTCGGCGTCGGGCGCGTATTCGGATTCAGGAAAACGCTGGATCAGTTCGTTGAACGCGGCTGCCGATTTCCGGGTCACCGCCTGGTCGCGTGTAATGTCCGGCATCTGCCGGAAATAGCTTTGTCCCGCCAGATAGAGCATATAGGCCGAATCCTCGTCGCCCGGATAAAGGGTGACGAACCTCTTGGCCGCGTTCACCGTCTCCGTGTACTTGCCCCTAGAATAGTTCAGGAAGGCCAGGTTCACGAGCGATTTCTTGGAATATTCGGAATAGGGATAGAGCTTGTCGAGTTCCTCGAACTTGTCGGTGGAATCCCGCAACTTGCCCTGGGCACGCAAGGCGAGCCCTTCATTGAACAGAACTTCCGGCGGCGTATCATTCAGGGCAAGCTCGTCCAGGTCGTCCTTGCCGCCACAGGCTGCAAGAGCAATCGGAGCGGCCAATACCGCCATTCTGAAAAACGTTTGCATACGCTTGGTTCCGCTCACACCGGCCCCGGTGATCATTCCGTTCACGCCATTACTCCCGGGCCGTTTACGACCCCAACAGCCTTCAATCAAGACGGCCCTCAATTCACTGACAGGAGTGTTTAGCTGAAATCTGCAGTCCCCGTCACGCCCTGTTCGGCCATGTGACGGTTTTTTTGAGCATTTTTATGGCAATGTGCCCAATTCGTTCTGTTTTCCGCTCAAAAACAAAGGCCGCTCAGTGTTGGCGGCCCTTTATCAGATCAGGAAACATCCGGTCCGAACGCCGCGGCTGCAGCCAGACCACCCTTGTCCACCTGACCTACCTGGCGGAAGGCCGGCGCTTCGACGATCTCGAACGCGCTGGGATCTTCAAACAGCTTGACCAGAATGGAATGGTTCATCTTGTGGCCGCCCTTGAAGGACTTGTAGAGGCCGATGATCGGCAAGCCGGCCAGGGCAAGATCGCCGACGGCATCCAGCGCCTTGTGACGGGCAAATTCATCCGGCCAACGGGTGCCTTCCGGATTGAGCACCTTGTCCTCGGCGATCGCCACCGAGTTTTCCAGCGAGGATCCGAGCGCAAAGCCCATTTTCCAGAGTTGCTCGACATCCTTGACGTAGCCGAAGGTCCGCGCACGGGACAGGTCGTCGCGGAAAACGTCCGGCGTCATGTCGGAGACGAATTGCTGGCGGCCGATGAGCGGCGTATCGAAATCGATGGTGATATCGAACTTCGTGCCGTCATAAGGATGAAGCTCACACCAGGCGCCACCATTGTCGACGCGCACGGTCTTGTTGATTTTCAGGTAACGACGTCCGCGGTCCAGTTTCTGCAGACCGATCTGCTCGATGACTTCCACGAAAGCTGCACTGCTTCCGTCCATGACCGGCATTTCCGGACCGTCGATTTCAACGATCAGGTTGTCGACACCCATGCCGAACAATGCTGCCATCAGGTGCTCGACGGTGGAGACGCCTTCCTTGGAAGGATCACCGAGAACGGTGCAAAGCGCTGTTGCGGAGACCTTGTTCCACAGAGCCGGAACTTCAACGATGTCGTCCTGGTCGGTCCGTGTGAACACGATGCCGACTGAAGCTTCCGCCGGCACCAGAGTGATGGAGGCAGGTTTTCCCGAATGGACACCAATTCCGGTCAGCGTTACCTGCTCCGCGAGTGTCGTCTGTCGGTCAACATAATTGGTCATAAAACCCTGCCCTCAAAAATTGTCACCGTTAAAGACCGGATTTTCCCATTTCAGGATACGAACTTTTAACGATCACGAGTTGGCAAGAAGATAGTCCCGAACCCCGGGAGAACGAAATAAAGCTTTATTACGGTGTGTAACGATCCACAGGCTCGCAACATATTGAATCGAAAGCCGGAATCAGTTCCGTAACGGAAACAGCCCGAAGCGTGAGCTCCGGGCTGCCACGATCAGGGAAGCAGATCGCGTATCAAATCAGTTGGCTTGGCGGCGCAGGAACGCCGGAATTTCCAACTGTTCGTCTTCCGTGGCGCTGACCGGTTTGGGCGCTGCCCGGCCAGTTCCGTCAAGTTGTCCGGTGGCTCCCTGAGCCGCAGGACGTGGTTGCGGAGCCCGCGGAGCAGTCGGCTGCGCGGCCTGCATCTGTGGTGCAGCGCGTGCGACCGGAGCTTCCATTTCGTGCTCTTCTTCGTCTTCCCGGCGACCGAGGCCGCTGGCCAGACGACGCAGAAGGCCCATCGGACGCTTGTCGTCTTCCGCGTGCTCTTCCAGTGTTTCAGCCGGAGCCATTGCCGGTGCCTGCGCGGCAGGGGCCTGCTGCGGCGCGGCGGCCGGCTGAGCCTCGGTAGCGCTTTGTGCCCGGATTTCCCGCTGTGCGATCGGCGGGAAGTCCTCGACCCGCGGCATCCGCGGCGCAGGGTTGTGCTCTTCAGCGACCGGCGGGATGTAAGGCTGGCTGACCGGAACCTCTTCGGCGACCGGAGCAGGCGTATCCTCTTCCAGATCGATCATCGGCGCCTTGTCGGCCAGGCTGCTGCTTGCCGGTTGGACCCGCTTGATCTCGACATCCGGATCGCTTGCAACGGCAACCGGCTGCGGCTCAGGAATGGCCAGTTCTTTTTCAAGATTGGCAACAGCCTTGGCTGCAGCTTCCTTGGCATTTGCCATTTCGTTTGCGAGCGCCGGCTTGGCCGTCGCGATTTCCGGCTTGCGCGCAGGCGCCAGCGGTTCAGCCTTCAGGGACTGGGTGGCTGCGGCCTGAAACGGATCGGCAAGAAGGCCTTCCTCCCGGTCGATACCCGTGGCCACGACAGACACACGAATGATGCCATCGAGCGTCTCGTCAAAGGTTGCTCCGAGAATGATGTTCGCGTCAGCGTCCACTTCCTCGCGGATGCGGGTTGCAGCTTCATCGACCTCGAACAGGGTCAGGTCATTGCCGCCGGTGATGGAAATCAGGAGACCCTTGGCACCCTTCATGGACGATTCATCCAGAAGCGGGTTGGCGATGGCAGCCTCAGCAGCCTGCTGCGCGCGTTTTTCGCCGCTGGCTTCGCCGGTGCCCATCATTGCCTTGCCCATGCCGCGCATGACGGAGCGAACATCGGCAAAGTCGAGGTTGATGAGGCCTTCCTTGACCATCAGGTCGGTAATGCAGGCAACGCCGGAATAGAGCACCTGGTCGGCCATCGCAAAGGCGTCGGCGAAGGTGGTCTGGGCGTTTGCAATCCGGAATAGGTTCTGGTTCGGGATGACGATCAGCGTGTCCACATTGGCCTGCAGCTCGTCAATGCCGCTGTCCGCGATGCGCATCCGGCGCGCGCCTTCAAACTGGAACGGCTTGGTGACGACACCCACCGTCAGGATGCCCTGCTCGCGCGCTGCTCGCGCAATAACCGGGGCTGCGCCGGTACCGGTGCCACCGCCCATGCCGGCGGTGATGAACACCATGTGCGAACCGGACAGGTGGTCGTTGATCTCGTCGATCACTTCTTCGGCTGCTGCCGAGCCGACTTCCGGCTGGGAGCCTGCACCAAGACCCTCGGTAACCGCAACGCCCATCTGGACGAGCCGTTCGGAGTGGTTCATGGCAAGTGCCTGGGCATCCGTGTTGGCAACGACAAAGTCGCAGCCCTGGAGACCTGCAGTGATCATGTTATTGACGGCGTTTCCGCCCGCGCCGCCTACGCCGAAGACCGTAATGCGCGGCTTCAGCTCCTGAATGTCGGGCATCTTCAGGTTGATGGTCATATTATCCTCGCGACCCACTGGTGCGTCCTTACTGGAGGCACCCTCTTCTTCCCTAACTTCCGTTGCCATTTCTGGCAGTTCCAATTCCTGATCGTCGTCTTGATGGCTCATGTCGTCAGAAGCTTTCCCTGATCCACTGACCGACACGGGCCAGGTAACCAGATTGCCCGCCCCACCCTGATCGCCGGTTCTTGTGTTCGAACTGTTCGATCTGAGCGACTTGCGGATAAATCAAGAGGCCAACCGCCGCGGCGAATGCCGGACCTTTGGCTGCCTCGGGAAGACCGGCGACGCCTAGAGGCCGGCCAAGACGAACGTTGCGCCCCAGAATGTGGCGCGCAACTTCTCCAAGACCCGTAAGCTGGCTGGCGCCCCCAGTCAGCACGATCTGCTTGCCCACACGTCCGGCAAAACCGGATGCAGTCAGGCGATCTCTCACGAGTTCAAGGATTTCCTCCACACGCGGGCGAATGACACGGGTCAAGGCCGAGCGAGGGATCTGGTTTGGCAAATCGCTGTCGCTTTCCAGCGGGGGTACCGTGAGCAGGTCACGGTCATCCGAGCTGGAAGCCAGCGGTGAGCCATAAAGGGTTTTCAGGCGCTCTGCGTCCTGCAGCCGGGTAGCGAAGGCGCGCGCGATGTCGGTGGTCACGTGATTGCCACCAACCGCGATCGCGTCGAGATGCACCATGTGTCCGTCGACAAATACGGAGAGGGTCGTGGTACCACCACCCATGTCGATACAGGCAACGCCGAGTTCGGCCTCGTCGTCGACGATCGTGGACAGGCCACTGGCAAAAGGCGTTGCCACCATGGTTTCCACGTGAAGATGACCGCGATTGATGCAGAGCTCCAGATTGCGAACCGGCGGCACTTCTGCCGTCACCACCTGCATCTCGACACCGAGCTTGTGGCCCATCATGCCACGCGGGTCACGGATGCCGCGGCTGCCGTCCAGGGAATAGGAGATCGGCAAGGCATGCGTCACCGCCCTGCCTTCGGTCACCGAATGGCTGGAACCGGCCGACAAAACGCGTTGAATATCGGCTTCCGAAACGCTTTCACCGGCCAATGGCACACCGGCACTGTAGATTTCGCTCTGCAAACGACCGCAGCTGATATTGGCAATCAGGCTTTCGACCGTGACACCGGCCATGCGTTCCGCGCTGTCGACGGCAAGACGAATGGCCTGTTCGGCTGCGTCCATATCGACCACGACACCGGACTTGATGCCACGCGAACGCTGGTATCCGTAGCCCAGCACCTCGACCTTGTGCGAGCGGCTCGACAGCAGCGCCTTGTCTTCCTGGGGCACCAATTTGGCAATCAGGCAGCAGACCTTTGTCGAACCGACATCAAGCACGGACATGATGACGGAGCGCCGGCTCGGGAGCGGGCGCATTTTCGGCAGGTAAAGATTATTCGAGGAGCGGCTCATGTGTCCTGCTCCTTCTTGCCCGACTTCTTGCGTCCACCTGTCATGATTTTTCTTTGTTCTGCGGCTTCGTCGGAGAGGCGCACCGTCACCCGGTCGGCAAGGCGCATATCAATGGCAACAATGTCCCGCGCCAACAGACCGCTGTCCTGATCCATTTTCATGAGATCGGCCAGGGCGGCATCAATGTTGTCCTGCGGCAGGCGAATGGAAATTCCGTTTTCAAGCTGAAGATCCCAGCGGCGGTCGCTGACCAGAAAGGCAGCGCGCACACGGGGCCGCAGATCCGGAACCTTTTCAAGCGCGGTGATGATTTCACCCGCCTTCCTCTGGGCACCATGATTTACGACCAGGAGCAGGTTGGCGTAGCGGCCGTCCACTTCATCGGTGATGACGTCGCCTGATTCGTTAACGATGGAGACAAGTTCTCCGCGCTGCCAGAGCGCGAAGGGAATGCGTTCCTCGACCTTGACCTGGAGCGTGTTCGGGTAAAGCTTCATGACCGAGGCATTCTTGACCCAGGCCATCTGGTTGAGCCTTTCCAGCGCGCTGTCCGCGTCGAAAAGAGCGAGCGACGTCCCCTCGTGGATCTCGAGCGCTTCCAGGATCTGAAATTCGTTGATTTCGCGCTGGCCTGAAAGCTTGACAGCTTCGATCCCGAAGCCGGCGGCAGACAGCAAGGCGTCGGAAACGACACGCCCGTGCCCACCTATGATTATTCCATAACCAATTGTTAAGGTTAAGAAACCCACTGCAGCAGCAGAACCCGTCCATTGAGGAAGGTCTGCAAGACGGCCGGCGGAGCGCCAGACTGGTTGCCGGTGTAAACGCGAGACACCACGGCCGCGCGGAGCCAGTTCGGCTTCCAGCGGGGTCATCGTATCCCTCTTTTGTTTACGTCCTAGCGACAGCAACTCGCGTCCTCAACCATCCAACTGACCAGGTCCTTGAAACTCATCCCCTGATGGGCCGCCAATTCGGGCACAAGAGAGGTCGGCGTCATGCCTGGCTGCGTGTTCACTTCAAGGCAAATCAGTTCGCCGGTTCCGTCTTCGCGTTCATCGAATCGGAAATCAGCCCGGGAAACACCACGGCATCCCAAAGCCTGATGCGCCTTAACCGCTAGTGTCTCTGTGGTTTGGTAAACAATCGGTGAAATTTTTGCAGGAAGAATGTGTTTTGATCCACCTTCAACATATTTTGCATCGTAATCGTAGAAGCCATGCCCCTGCGGAACGATGTCAATCACACCAAGGGACCGATCGTCCATCACGGCACAGGTCAATTCGCGGCCTGCAATGAACTTCTCGCACATGAGGATATCGGGATACGGCCAGTCAGTCCGGCTCAGCTCTTGCGGCGGAAACTCTTGATCTTCCTTGACAATCAGCACCCCGAAGCTCGATCCCTCATTGATCGGCTTGAGCACGTAAGGCGGTTTCATCGGGTGTTCGCGCTGGATGTCCAGGCGGTTCACCACAAGGTGTTCCGTGACTGGAACACCGGCTGCCTGCATGACTGCCTTGGCCTTGATTTTATTCATTGCAAGCCCGGATGCCATCACACCGGAATGTGTGTACGGGATGTTAAGAAACTCTAATATTCCCTGAACGCAGCCATCTTCACCAAACGGCCCGTGAAGGGCATTGAAGGCGACATCCGGCTTCAGTTTCTTCAAAACCGCCGAGACATCTCGGTCGACATCCACCCGCGTGACCTTGTAACCGGCTTCTTCAAGTGCATCCGCACAACCGTTTCCGCTTGCAAGACTGACCGGACGCTCATTGACCCAGCCGCCCATCAGAACGGCAACATGTTTCTTGGCCATTTACGCGGCCTCCCCTTCTTGTCCCAGAAACGGTTCGATCGCCCCTTCCGGCCCGAATTCACCAAGTCTCTTGATTTCCCATTCCAACCGGATGCCGCTGTTTGCCAGGACGCGTGCGCGTACAGTTTCACCCAGGAGTTCGAGATCATGTCCGGTGGCGTTGCCCGTGTTGATCATGAAATTGCAGTGCATCTCGGACATCTGCGCGCCACCAATGGTCAGACCCCGACAACCGGCCGCATCAACTTCCTTCCAGGCAGATTTGCCCGGAGGATTCTTGAACGTCGAACCTCCGGTCTTTTCACGAATGGGCTGCGCCCTCTCCCTGTGATCGACCACATCGGCCATTTCCTGGCGAATGGTCGCCTCGTCAGACGGCACGCCCTCGAACACGGCGGAGGTAAAAATCAGATCCCGGGAAGCAGAAGAGTGCCGGTAGGCATATCCCATGTCTTGATTGCTGAGAACATGTATCCGACCGTTCCGGTCGATCGCGGTCAGCTCAACCATGCGCTCGCGTGTTTCTGTTCCGTGGGCACCTGCATTCATGCGCAAAGCGCCGCCCAGTCCACCCGGAATACCGGTATAGAACGCAAACCCGCCAAGACCTGCCTTGGCTGCCGCCTCGGCCAGCCTCTTGTCGGGAACGGCGGCGCCGGCCCGCAACCGGTTCGTGCCGGCACTCTCGATGGACCCGAACCCCTTGGCGCTGAGACGGACGACAACCCCTTGAAGTCCGCCGTCACGGATCAACAGGTTGGAGCCAAGCCCCACCGATAAAACCGGAACCTCCGCCGGGAGTTTCGCCAGGAATGTTGCCAGGTCCTCCTCGTCGGCCGGTTGAAACATCAACTGCGCCGGACCGCCGGTGCGAAACCAGGTGACTGCCGAAAGCGGCTGGTTTGCCGTCAATCTGCCCCGGATCCCCTCGCTCAATGTGGGGATCTGCGCAAGAAGATCAGGAAACGTCATGGAGATTGTTCCTTAAAGTGCTTCCAGCTGACCCGGCAGGGCATAGGCCCATTGCGTGATGTTGCCGGCGCCGAGGCAAACAACAAAATCGCCCGGTTCGGCGAGGTCCTTCACCAGCGGCGGGATCTCGTCCGGTCCGTCGATGGCATGAACCTGCCGGTGCCCCCGGGTTTTCATGCCCGAGACCAGATCGGTGTGCAGTGCGCCTTCAATCGGCTGCTCGCCAGCCGCATAAACAGGTGCGACGATCACCACGTCCGCGTCGTTGAAACAATTCGAAAAGTCGTCGAAAAGGCTCTGAAGCCGGGTGTAACGATGCGGCTGCATCACGGCGATCACCTTGCCTTTGGTGGATTCGCGCGCGGCGTGAAGCACCGCCTTGATCTCCACCGGGTGATGGCCGTAATCATCGAAAACCTGAACACCGTTGACCGTTCCGGTATGCGTGAACCGTCGCTTGACCCCGCCAAAGTCCGAGATGCCCTTTTTCAGGGCGTCCGGTGCGACACCCAGCTGGGACGCGACGGCGATGGCCGCAGTGGCATTGGACACGTTGTGCAGGCCCGGCATCGGCAATTCCAGGTCGTTCAGTTCAATTGCCTCATCCGAGCGGCGGTCACGAATGGTGACGGAAAACCGCGACTTGCCACCGTCCATGGAAACATCGGTAAAGCGGACATCCGCCTGCGGGTTGGTGCCGTAGGTCACCACCCTGCGGTCCTCGATCGTGCCGATCATGGTCTGGACTTCCGGATGGTCCAGGCACATGACGGCAAAGCCGTAGAAGGGGACATTTTCAACAAACTGGCGGAAGGCCGCACGAACTCCGGCAAAGTCGCCGTAATGATCCAGATGTTCGGGATCGATGTTGGTGACGATGGCAACGTCGGCAGGAAGCTTGACGAAGGTTCCGTCGCTCTCGTCAGCCTCAACCACCATCCAGTCGCCGCCGCCCATGCGCGCGTTGGTTCCATAGGCGTTGATAATGCCGCCATTGATGACCGTCGGATCAAGGTTGCCCGCATCCAGAAGCGCCGCAACCATCGATGTTGTTGTGGTCTTGCCATGCGTTCCGCCGACTGCAATCGCCTGCTTGAAGCGCATCAGTTCAGCCAGCATCTCGGCACGGCGCACGACGGGAATGAGTTTTTCGCGCGCAGCAACCAGTTCCGGATTGTCTTTCTTGATGGCCGACGACACGACAAGTACTTCTGCATCGCCAAGATTTTCCGCGGCGTGTCCGACGGAGACCGCAATGCCGTGCGACCTCAACCTCTGGACATTGGCATTCTCCGCCATGTCGGACCCTTGCACCTGATACCCGAGAGTCTTCAGCACTTCGGCGATCCCGCTCATGCCGATGCCCCCGATCCCGACAAAATGGACCGGGCCAATATCCTGCGGCATCTTCATGGCCGTTCTCCTTGGTTCTGTGCAATTTCTTCAACGAGATCCGCCAGTCGTTTGACGGCATCGGGCTTGGCGACGCTTTTTGCGTTCCTGGCCGCTTCGGTGAGCATTTCCGGGGCGGACATGAATCGTTCGATTTCCTTGGCCAATCGTTCAGGATGCAAATCCGCCTGCCGGATCGGCCAGGCACCGCCCACTTTTTCAAGCACCTTGGCGTTGCTCGCCTGATCCTGGTCGATCGCACCTGGCAACGGCACGAGAATGGAAGGCCGGCCAAGGACGCTCAGCTCGCTCACCGAGGACGCCCCGGAGCGACAGAAGACAAGATGCGCCTGCGCGATCCGTTGCGGCAGATCCTGAAAGAATGGCGCGCATTCCGCTGCAACGCCCAGATCCGTGTAGACTTTCTGGACACGCTCCATGTCCTCCGGACGGCACTGTTGAACAATGCGAAGGCGCGCACGGATATCCGGGGGCAACAGTTCAATGGCAGGTGGCACGAGATCGGAGAAGAAGCGGGCCCCCTGGGATCCACCGAACACGAGCAGCTTGAACTCACCATCCGGACGTGGAGCATCAAAAGGCAGTTCGGCCGCATCCAGCACGGCGTCCCGGACGGGGTTTCCTGTCTCGGTGACCTTGGAAGCCAGGTCGGCCGGCAGGTCTCCGAGCGGCACGCTTGTGGCAATCGCGCTGACCCCTTTGGCCAGCATCTTGTTGGCACGGCCCATGACACCATTTGCCTCGTGCAGAATGGAAGGCGTCCCGGTCAGTCGCGCGGCAAACATGGGTGGAAAGGTTGGATAGCCCCCGAAGCCCGCCACCACATCGGGTTTCAGTTGCCGGATCACCGAGCGTGCCTGAATGGTCCCCCGCAACAGGCTGACAGCCGTTTTCAGCAGCGCAATCGGGTTGCGCCCCCGGATTGTTTCGGAGGCTATGATGTGGACCTTGCGCGCCGGAAATTCGGTTCCGTATTTGTCGGCCCGCTCATCCGTTGCCAGCTCCACGGTCCAGCCGCGACGGGCCAGTTCACTGGAAAGCGCTTGCGCGGGAAAAAGGTGGCCGCCTGTACCGCCGGCCGTCAGTAATACGGTTTTGTTCATAAGAAACGGCTTCTGGCCTTACATAAGGGACGAGGGAGAAAGGCGGCTGACCGTGACATTTTCGGAACGCGTGGGCTGCGGTCGTCTGCGGGTCAGGGCGAGAATGGCTCCGGCTGTCATCGCGGAGGACAACAGGGAAGAACCACCATAGGAAATAAAGGGCAATGTCATGCCCTTCGAGGGAATGAGATGCAAATTCACGGCAAGATTGATCGTCGCCTGCAGACCGAAAAGGACAACAAGTCCAGCCGTTGCGAGCCGGCTGAAGGCGTCCTGGTCCCTGCTGGCATGGCTGAGACCGCGAATGACGATGAAGCCGAAGACTGCCACCACGATCAGGCAGACGATAACCCCGAATTCCTCCCCGACCACAGCAAAGATGAAATCGGCATGGCTGTCCGGAAGGTCCCGCTTGACGGTTCCCTCACCCGGGCCGCGGCCGAACCAGCCACCTGACAGAAAGGAGTTGATCGCGGCATCGATCTGGTAGGTGTCGCCGGTGCTCGGATCCAGGAAACGGTCCACACGGGCGGTCACGTGCGGGAGAAGGAAGTAGGCGGCGAACAATCCGGCAATCCCGACCAGGCCCAGGGCAACGATAATGAACCAGGAAATACCGTTCAGAAAGAACAGTCCCGCCCAGACGAGACCGAGCAGCATGGTCTGCCCGAAGTCAGGTTGTGCGATCAGCAATGCGGCACAGATCGCAAACAGGACAAATGCGAAAAGAACGCCCGGGATCTCGCGCCGGCGGCCGCTTTCAGAAAGCAGGAAGGCAATCAGGATCACAAAGGCCGGTTTCAGGAATTCCGACGCCTGCACGGAAACACCGGCAATATAGATCCAGCGCCGCGCGCCCTTGGTCTCGAAGCCCATGAACAGCGTGGCCACGAGCAAAACAACCGAAACACCGAAGACCAACAGGGCAGCTCGACGAACCATGCGCGGTGTCATCAAGGATCCCGCAAGCATGACAATGAGTGCCGGCACCGTGAACATGGCCTGCCGCTTGACGAAATAGAGCGTGTCCACGCCGATCCGCTCGGCAACCGGAGGGCTGGCTGCGAAAGCAAACACGACACCGGCCAGAAGCAGCAGCCCGAAGGCAGCCAGCAGGTAGTGGTCCACTGTCCAGAACCATTCGGCAAACCGGCTTCGATCCGCGCGCGAGACCATGGTTACGCCACCTCCTGAGTGTTTCCGTCACCCGACAAGGCACGCACCGCATCTACAAAAGCAGCGCCCCGCAGTTCAAAATTGGGATATTGATCGAAGCTCGCACAGGCGGGCGATAACAGGATCGCAATTTCCTGTGCCTCGTCCTCGGCCGCTTCGACCGCAGCATCCGCAACGGCCTGGGGCAGCGTACCGCTGATCTTGAACGGCACCCTCCCTTCGAGGGTTTTTGCAAACTCCTCTGCCGCTTCTCCGATCAGAAAGGTTTTTGCGATCTTCGGAAAATATTGGTCGAGAGAGAGAATGCCGCCATCCTTGGCGCGACCACCCGCAATCCAATAGATCCTGTCAAAACTGGAAAGCGCGCGCGCTGCCGCGTCGGCATTGGTGGCTTTGGAGTCATTGACAAACAGCACCCGTCCTTGTTTGGCCACCACCTCCATCCGGTGGTGCAGGCCGGGAAACGAGCTCATGGCTGTTGCGATTTTTTCCGCAGGAAGCTCGAGCGCCCGCAGCGCCGCAAAGGCTGCTGCCGCGTTTTGTCCGTTGTGGTCACCACGCAAACTGTCGATGCCCCCGAGCAGGGCAACTTCGGTCTGGGTGCCGTCATGCGCCTCGTAAAGCCGGCCATACTTGGCATAGATGCCGTTTGTGAGTTCCTTCTCACCCGCGATCCGGCAAACCGGTTTGCGCGCCAGTTCGAGCCGATCCGCGATTGCCGACGACAACCTATCATCGACACCAACGACAGCCACTTTTGCTCCGGCGACAAGACGTTCCTTGATCGCGGCGTAGTTTTCCATCGTGCCGTGCCGATCGAGATGATCCGGTGACAGGTTCATGTGAATGCCAACCGTCGGGTCAAGCGTCGGGGCGAGATCGATCTGATAAGACGAACACTCGACGACATAGTGTCGTCCAGGCTGCGGAGGCTCCAGCTCAAGCACCGGCGTGCCGATGTTCCCGCCGACCTGAACATCAAGTCCCATCGTCGACAGGAGATGACCGATAAGTGCTGTTGTGGTGGACTTTCCGTTTGTGCCTGTAATCGCGATCAGGGGCGCGTCGAGGCACAGCTTTCGGCGTTCCCGGCAGAAGACCTCGACATCGCCAATGATCTCGACACCGGCGTTTCGAGCCAGATCAACGCTCCAGTGTGGCATTGGATGGGTCAGGGGAACACCCGGAGCCAGCACCAGCGCGTCTGTCTCGGACCAGTCCAGGTCTCTCAGGTCGCCGGTCTGAAGTCCCTCTTCCGCTGCCTGGGCAACCCGTGTCTCATTGTCGTCGAAGCACACCATATCGGCCCCACCCGCCTTCAATGAGCGAGCAGTTGCAAGACCGGAGCCGCCCAAGCCGAACAGGGCGACCTTCTTGCCTGCAAATGTGGTTGCTGGGATCATCCGGCTTACCTCAGCTTCAAGGTTGCAAGGCCGAGCAACGCCAGGACGACCGAGATAATCCAGAAGCGGATAACCACCTGGCTTTCTGTCCAGCCCATGATCTCGAAATGGTGATGGATCGGCGCCATACGGAACACGCGCTTGCCAGTCAGCTTGAAGGAGATCACCTGTACGATAACAGAAACGGCCTCAAGAACAAAAAGCCCGCCAATGATCGCCAGAACGATTTCATGTTTGGTCGCAACCGCAATCGCGCCGATCATGCCGCCCAGGGCAAGGGACCCGGTGTCCCCCATAAAGATGGCCGCGGGCGGTGCGTTGAACCACAGGAAACCCAGCCCCGCGCCAATCACCGCCCCGCAAATCACGGCAAGTTCGCCCGTGCCGGAAACGTGGTGGATCTGCAGGTAGTTGGCGAATACGGCATTGCCCGAGAGATAGGCAATCAGGCCGAAGGACGCACAGGCAATCATGACCGGCACGATGGCTAGGCCATCCAGGCCATCGGTCAGATTGACTGCGTTGCCGGCCCCCACGATCACGAAAGCTGCGAAGGGAATGAAGATCAGTCCGAGATTGAAGGTAAATTCCTTCAGGAAAGGAAAGGCAATGGCCTCGGAATACTCCGAAGCATCCAGAATGGTCACGGCATAGGCCGCGAGCGCTGCAATGAGAAACTCGAGCCCGAGCCGCGCCTTTCCGCCAAAACCCTTGTGCGAGGATTTTGTCACCTTGAGATAGTCGTCATAAAAACCGATAGCACCGAAGCCGAGCGTCACGCAGATAACGACCCAGACATACGGATTGGACAGGTCCGACCAGAGAAGCGCCGCCACGAGTGCGCCGGACAGGATCATCAGCCCCCCCATCGTGGGTGTGCCTTTCTTGGTCAGATGGCTTTCAGGTCCGTCTGCCCGGATTGGCTGGCCATGCCCCTGTCTGATACGCAGGCTGGCAATGATCTTTGGGCCGAAAAGAAAAACGAAAAACAGCGCCGTCATGATGGCGCCGCCAGTTCTGAACGTGATGTATCTGAAAACGTTCAGCGCGGAAATCTGATCTGCAAGCTGCCCCAAAAAATAAAACATCAGTTATCCCTTATGCCGCCTCGCTGTCATCTGCTGGCGGATATTCTTTCTTCAACGCTTCGACAAGCGGGCCCATGCGCGTGCCGAGCGACCCCTTGATCATAACGACGTCCCCGGGACGCACGTCTTTTAGCAAAACCTCTTCGAGATCTTTCGCCTCTTCACAGTAATGCGCCTTCAGGGCCTGCGGCAGCAGGTCCCAGAGGGCATGCATATGTGGACCGGCGCAATAGACCGCATCAATCCCTTTTTCAACAATGGGACCGGACAATTCCCCATGGAGACGGTCGGCATCCGTGCCGAGTTCGCGCATGTCACCGATCACGGCAATCCGCCTGCCGGGTGCAGTGACTTCTGCTTCCCCCAATACGGTCAGGGCCGCACGCATGGAGGCCGGATTGGCGTTGTAGCTCTCGTCAATAAGGGCCACTTCGCCACCCTGTACAGGCAATCGTGTTACCTCACCGCGCCCCCTTGGAGACCGCATGCCATCGAGGGCAAGGCCGGCCTTTGCAAGATCGGCACCCAGATCACTGACCGCCGTCAGCACAGCCAGGCTGTTCTTGACGTGGTGATTGCCCGCCGCTCCGATCTTGTAGGTAATCTCTTGCCCAAGGATGGACGCATCCACGCTGGAACCGCCCGGATAACTGGCGACGTTTTCCGTGTGGCTGTCTGCCCCGCTGTCCTCACCGAAGGTATGAACCGTGGAAACCCCGGCTGTCGATGCCAGGAACCTCAACAGATCGAACTGGCGATTGTCCTTGTTCAGAATGGCAATCCCATCCGGTTCAAGTCCTTCGAAAATCTCCGCCTTGGCTTTCGCGATCTGCTCCACGGAATCGAAGAATTCCAGGTGGACCGGCTGAACCGTCGTAATGATTGCGACATGCGGACGGACCATCTTGACCAGGGGTCGGATCTCATCGGCATGGTTCATGCCGATTTCAAAGACCCCGTATTCCGTATCCTCTGGCATACGTGCCAGGGTGAGCGGTACGCCCCAGTGGTTGTTGAATGACGCCACCGAAGCGTGAACCTTTCCGGACGGTTCCAGAGTCAGGCGCAATGCCTCCTTGGTGCCGGTCTTGCCCACCGACCCGGTCACCGCGACGATGCGTGCCTTGCTTCGAGCCCGCGCGGCAATTCCGAGTTGGCGCATGGCTTCCAGCGGATCCGCGACCACGACATAGCGACCGTCTTCCGGCAAATCCTTCAAGCGGTCATTGGCGACGAGTGCAAGCGACGCACCGGCTTCCAGAGCTGCGGCAACGTAGTCATGACCATCCAGCCGGTCCCCCTTGATGGCGATGAAAGCATCGCCCGGTTCCAGGGTACGGCTGTCGATGGAAATGCCGGTGACCTGTGATGCGACATCACCCCTGGCGTCGCCGCCAGTGGCTTCAACAAAGGCATCAAGGGTCCAAAGCGGATCGCTCATAGTTTTCCTTCAAGACTGATCGCACGCGCAACGGCTTCATGATCGGAAAAGGGAATCACTGTGTCGCCAACAATCTGGCCGGTTTCGTGACCCTTTCCCGCAACACACAGGATATCTCCAGAATTCAACCGACGGACGCCTTCCGCTATGGCCTCGAAGCGGTCACCGATCTCGAGCGCGCCAGGCGCCCCGCCAAGAACCGCCTTTCGAATGGCCGCAGGGTCTTCCGAACGTGGATTGTCATCAGTCACGATCACCAGATCCGCACGACGCGCCGCTGCCTCTCCCATCAAAGCGCGTTTGCCGGGATCCCGGTCTCCGCCGGCACCAATCACCACCGACAGTTTCCCGCCCGCAAAGGGCTGCAGCGCGGCCAGCGCATTGTCCAGGGCATCCGGCTTGTGGGCGTAGTCGACAAAGACAAGGCCACCGTTGCCGGTCTTGCCGGCGAGCTCCAGCCGGCCGGGAGCACCTTTGAGGTTTTCAAGCGCGCGCAGGGCAGCCCCGCTGTCGATGCCGGCAGCAATGGCCAGTCCAGCCGCAATCAGCGCATTCGACACCTGAAACTTGCCTATCAGCGGCAACGTCACCTTGTACTCGCCGCGCGCCGTTTGAAGCGTCATGATCTGACCGGCGCCATCGGGTTTGAGGCCCGTGAGCTTGAGATCAGCACCCGTCTCGCCAACCGTGAACACCGGCAGCCCGCGAGCAGCGGCAACTTCCAGGACGCGCTCGGAATATTTCTCGCCCGGATCGACGACAACGGTACCGCCAGCGGGAAGCAGATCCTTGAACAGCCGGAGTTTGGCTTGCAGGTATTCCTCGATCGTCGCGTGATAATCCATGTGATCACGACCGAGATTGGTGAATGCCGCGGCTGTCAGCCGAACGCCATCAAGCCTGTACTGATCCAGTCCGTGAGAAGACGCCTCCATTGCGGCATGGTTGATTCCTTCGCCTTCAAGTTCCGCCAGTTCCTTTTGAAGTGCGACAGGGTCAGGCGTCGTCAAGCCACCGTAGCTTTCGCCATCCGGCTTGATCGTTCCGAGCGTTCCAAGGCTGGCGGCAGGGTGCCCTGCCGACTGGAAGATCTGGCGGACAAAATGGGCAACAGAGGTTTTCCCGGCCGTCCCGGTCACCGCGACAATCGTGTCGGGTTGTGCACCATAAAAGCGGGCAGCCATCTTCGCCAGATCCCGCCTCGGCTCGTCAGCACCGATGACCACGACACCGGCAGGGCAAGCGGCCCTCACCTGCTCTTCGCTGTCTGTTGCACACAAAACGGCTATGGCCCCGGCGGCGCAGGCCTTCGGGGCAAAGGTGGAACCATCGACGGTGGCTCCCTTGAGGGCAGCAAACAGAAATCCGGGCTCCACCTTGCGGCTGTCAGCCGTCAGTCCCGTGATTTTCAGACCCTTCGCCTCGTCCGGCAAGTCAAGGCCGGCAGCTAGATACTCAAGATCCATTACATCCGATCATCCGGTTTGTGCGTCGTCTTGCTGGAGCATCAAAATCAACGGATAACGGCTGCGACCCCGCCGATGATTTCAGCTCCCGTTAGTCTCCTTAATAGGAAATCTCGATAGGTTCATCCCCTTTACCGAACCGCGGCATCACTCCAAGCATCGGAGCGGCGCGGCGAATGATCGCCCCCGCGGTCGGTGCAGTGTTCAATCCTGCCGTCGCGCCGATCCCCTCACGCTCAGGCTTCGGTTCGTCCAACACCACCAGCACCACGTAGCGCGGATCGTCCATCGGGAAGGCGGACAGGAAGGAGTTGCGGCGTTTGTTGCTGACATAACGCCCGTTCTCGATCTTCTCCGCAGTCCCGGTTTTGCCGCCAACCGTATAACCCGGAACATCGGCCCTGCGCCCCGAACCCGACAGAACATTGAGCCGGAAAAGGTAGCGCATCATGCGGCTGACATCATCGGAAATCACTTGTTTGCCAAGCTCTTGGACCTGATCCTGGCTGCGCGGCAGAAATGTCGGTGGCAGCAGGGTCCCGCCGTTCACGACGGCAGCAGCTGCAACGGCTGTCTGCATCGGCGTCACTGAAAGACCATGCCCGAAGGAGATGGTCATCGCAGCCAGCTCGTTCCATTTCGGCGGAAGCAGCGGAGCTGCGTTTTCCGGCAACTCGGTCTTCAGACGCTTGGTCAGGTGCAGGCGCTCCAGAAACTCCTTCTGACGCGCGACACCGGTTGCAAGCATCATCTTGGCCGTGCCGATATTTGAGGAGTAGATGAAGATTTCCGGAACGGAGAGGATGCGGTTTTTCCCGTGGAAATCTGAAATCGTCCGCCCTGCCGCGCGGATCGGCCGAGTCGCATCAAAGCTGTCATTGATGGATACGGCGCCTGAATCGAGTGCCATGGCCGTTGTAAACGCCTTGAAGACCGACCCCATTTCAAAGACGCCGCCGGTCACCCTGTTCAAACGGTCCTTCTGCAGGGCCTGGACACGGTCGTTCGGATCGTAATCCGGCAGGGACGACATGGCGACGACTTCTCCGGTTTTTGCGTTCAGCACAATGCCCGCAGCTGCAATCGCCTTGTATCGATCCATGGCCTTGACGAGTTCGTCGCGCACAACGTGCTGCACCCTGAGATCAACCGACAACCTTACCGGCTCCATGGAGCGGTCCGAGGTAAAGCCAAGTGACTGAAGATCGGCAAGCCAGGCATCGTCGATGTACTTTTCAACACCCGCGAGCCCCTGGTTGTCGACATTCACGGACCCGACGATATGACCAGCCGTCGGGCCGCCCGGATAAAACCGCTTGCCTTCGGACAGGAAACCAACCCCTGGCAGACCGAGATTGTGCACTTCCTCGGCTTTTCTCGGGGTCATCTCCCGCTTCAGCCAGACAAATCCTGCATTGCTGTCCAGCCTCCTGCGCACCTGCGCTTCGTCGAGTTCAGGCAGCACCCGGATGATGCCTTCAACGGCCTCATCGACGTCGATGATCCGGCGTGGCTCCGCATAAAGCGATGCGGTCTTGATATCCGTTGCAAGAATTTCACCGTTGCGGTCGACAAGATCCGGTCTCGACGCAGCCACCGAGTCCTGGGCCGAAATCCAGTCCTTGGACGGCGCTTCGTCCATCTGCGCCAACAACATCAGGCGCCCTGCGATGGCGACATAGACCAGGGCAAAGGCCAGCATTGCGACATAAACGCGGGATTTGACCGCACTCGAGGAAACCGATCCGCGTGCTGAACGAGGCTGTCCACGCCGCACCTGAAGAAAACTTGCCGGTTCGCTAATCATCGTCATGGTCAGCCCCTCACCGGATCACGGACGATGAGCCGGCATAGCCGCCCATCTTGTTGGAGCCACCGATCGGTTCAAGCATCACCGGACGTGCCGGAAGGTCTTCCGGAGTGACGATTTGCTTCACATCGAGCGCTTCAAGCTGAAGAAAGTCGTTATAGCGTTCCACCAGGGTCTGCAGGCGTTCGGGCTTGTTCAAAAGGCTCCATTCCGCCTTCAGGTGACGAATGGCATCCCGTTCCTCGTCAATCTGCCTTTGCAGGTCCGCCACCCTCTCGGCGGATTTGGTGGCCGCCAGCTTCATGTCGTAAACCGTGGCTGCGCCGATAACGACAGCCAGGATGAACAGGATGTTCAACGCTCGAACCATTCTCAGCCCCCTAGCCCATGAAACTCTGCCAGGCGCGGCACGCCGGCAGCATGGATATCCAAGTCGCGTGCATCAGCCTCGGTCCGCCGCCCGGCCCTCAGCTTTGCGGAACGCGCCCGCGGATTAACGTCCGTCTCCGACCCGGTTGCTTCCACGGCTTTGCGCGTAAGCAGCTGGAACGTCGCCGGAGGCACCTCTTCCTCCGGCATATGCCTGGATCCCCCACCGCGTGTGCGGGTGCGATCCTGAAAAAATCTCTTCACGATACGATCTTCGAGTGAATGAAAACTCACCAGAACCAGGCGGCCGCCCGGCTTGAGGATCCGCTCGGCGGCGCCCAGCGCTTTCGCCGCCTGATGCAGCTCGCCATTGACATAGATCCGGAGCGCCTGAAACGTCCTGGTTGCCGGGTGGATCTGCGCCTTTTTCGGCGACCTGCCCAACACTTTCTCGATCAGGTTTGCCAGCTCCACTGTTCGCGAGAACGGCTTTTCCTGTCGCCCCCTCTCAATGGCATGCGCCACCGAGGTCGCCCGTTTTTCCTCGCCGAGAAGCCCGATGATCCGGATCAGGTCCTTTACGGGAAGCTCATTCACGACGTTCGCGGCTGATGGCCCCGCCTGCTCCATGCGCATGTCGAGTGGTCCGTCACGCAGGAAGGAAAACCCGCGATCAGCCTCGTCGAGCTGCATGGAGGACACGCCAAGGTCAAGTACAACGCCATCGACACCGTCAAAGCCGCAGTCTCTTGAATGCTGTTCAAGGTCGGCAAACTGGCCCGGCACCAGCATCAGGCGGCCACCGGCTTCCTTCACAAGATCCTGACCGCCCTCGATCGCGTCGGGATCGCGGTCAATGCCGATCACACTGGCCCCACGCTCCAGAATTGCACGCGAATACCCACCGGCACCGAAAGTTCCATCGACAATGATTTCGCCAGGCTGTGGGTCGAGCCACTTTAGCACCTCACCGAGGAGAACCGGCACATGGCGCTCTGGTCCGCCAGCGGCAGGAGTATCGTGCCTGTCGCCGAGCGCCATCATGACGGCTCTCCTTGCGAGGTCGCAAGCGGCTGCGCCGCCAGCATCGCGAGTGCGCGTTTTTGGGCCTCAGCGCGGTACTCGCGAAACTTTTCAGGTTCCCAGATCTGGAACTTGTAATTCATGCCAACGAACGTGACGTAGTCGGTTAGCCCGGTGTGATCGCGGATCATGTCGGAAATGGTCATGCGCCCATCTCCGTCAATTTTCGGGTTCTCGCTGGCGCCAAAAAGAGCCACGGCAAGTGCATCGTGATCGGGCGACAGCTTGGCGAAGGCTTCCGAGCGCTTGTTGATCTCGGCCAGCAAATCGTTGCCGCCCGCATCCACCGCGCTGCAATGGGAAGATGTGATGCAATAAAGCCCTTCAAAACCGTCTCTCGCCAATACCGCTCGGAAGGGTGCCGGGATCGACACGCGACCCTTGGCATCCAGCCGGTTGGTAAAGTGAGAAACAAATCCGGCCATACATCCCCTCGAAGCGGAAACCTGTCCGCTCAAAACCCCAAAACACCCGAACGAGAAGAAACGGCCTGCAACTTGTCAGGACTGCAATTTGCGAAAATGGCTCTTTCCGAGCCGTTAACAGCGTCCTGCACCCTGTCACAAATGGGCCCGCACTCCCCATTCTGGGTCTGTATGGGATACCATGGGAAAACATGGGCGGTCAATGGAACCACATGGATTCCAGCTCGATTTGATCGCACACGACCCCGTCGACCGACATTACGGGAAACATGCTTAATGAAGCCTTGACAGAATAGAAGAATCGGATTCGCAGGATTACGGAGGTTTTGGATTTTCCACCCTGCAGACCCGGCAAAATTTACCTAGCGGGAAGAAGCTGTGGAGAACGAAAAAACGCCACGCTCGAAGCGCGGCGTTTCAACATGTCGATTGTCACATCGACAGATTTAACTAGGCCAGCAAATCGGTGTTTCCGAGCTGCTGGAGCTGATCAGCAACGCCACCAGCATCGGTAACAACCGAGTTCCAGCCGTCTGCCGTCAGGTTGGCAATCGAAAGATCTTCGGCCTGCAACCCCTCGACCAAATAGCCGTGGCCGCCATTGTTGAGAACATTGATCAGGAGATCTGATCCAACCTCCTCGATCGAAATGTCCGAAGCCGACAGGCTGCCGAAATCGAAGATGTCTTCCGTCGCATCGAAATTCTGAACCGAGAACACCCGCCCCCAGTCCCATGTGACCTGCACCGTGTCGGCGCCGGACTGCAGAACAATATCGTCCGCTGTCGACGGAGGAACCACCGGCGCTTCAGGCGTTTCCGGCGTGTCGGGAAGGTCCGGATCCGGGTTCGGGTCCGGAACACTGCCGACACCTTCGCGCACCTGGTGGCCATCCGTGGTTTGGCCTGGTGGTGCTTCGGGTGTCAGGAGCGCTTCGCGCGAAACCAGAGACACGTCATTCTGGTCAATGCCGAATGGCGCCTCCAGATTGTCTTCCATCACCTGATCGAAGTGGAACTCGAGATTGCCCGGGACCAACTCGGATTTGCTGACGCCGGTGAACGTGAAGCTCTGACCGCTTGGAAGAGAGCTGATCACCATGCCGTTCGGCGTATCCTCGACTGACAGTCGTTCTCGGGTTCCGAAATAGAGGAAACTGATCTTCTGGGTCGCGGGATCAAATCCGTCGATCACCTGTGACTGGCCATATTCATGCGAAAGAACATAGACGGTATCCGGGTCCCTTGGGCCGATCCCCTTCTCCCAGGACAGAATGCCTCCCAGGTCCTGGCGCAGGTGCTCGTTGCCGACGACACCAAAACTCTCGATGGACAGTTCCGAAAGCTGCACCCCTTGCAGGATCTGCATGTCCGGACCCCAGGGATTGTCAATCACAGGTTCCCCGTTGGGTGTCATCGTCAGGATCAGTCCATGGACAGATGCATTGCCGAAGTCGATTTCGTCTGCAGCCGGATTAAAGCCGACAATATCGTCCGCGCCGAAGTCAGCGGCCCATTTGACACCACCCAGATCGCTTGCCCCTATCGGAACCGGCGGATTGGACCCATCTGCATCATAGACAACGTCGAACCCGTCCGTGTCGGGTATGATGATCGACTCACCCAGCAAACTTGCGACCTCGTTCAGAGCCGACTCCTCTGCAACCATGAAATTGTTCATGGTCAGTTCGGAGGCGTCCACCCCGACCAGCACGGTTTCACTGGCAATCTGCCCGGTTGCCGTCAGGACCCTGATGGTAAGACCAGCCCCGACATCCGCAATTGTTTCGGGATAGTCTGCGAACTCCAGCCGTTCCGCGATGACACCGGCTTCAAGGTGGATCATGTCCCGCGCCGGATCGAAGTCGCTGATCACACGAGACGGGCTGTCCGGCATGATCATGATCATTTGCGGGGTGACCGGCACGTCCGGATCTGCCGGGTCAACAGGCGTGTCAGGGTCACCAGGGTCGACCGGTCCCGAGTCAGCGCCAACCTGGGACAGGATCTCCTGACCGGTTGCCGTGCTCTGTATCGTGAAATTGGCGGGTGTCAGGTCGGATAGCGAGAGGCCCTGCAGAGTAAGGGTCTGATTGTTGGACGCCATCGTGAAGACCACATTGCCGCCGACTTCAGCCACGTCGATCGCCTCGGGGCCGAACCAGTCAATGAAGATTGTATCACTGGCGGGGTCGAAATCCGCAACCACGCGATCCGTACCCCAGGCCCAGGTGATCACCACCGAAGCCGTCGCAGCCGTGACATTCGCGGTCCCATTCCAGCTTTCGGGGGTTGTTGGCGGCAACGGCGCATCCGGTTCATCTGGTGTTTCGGGTTCTTCCGGCGTGTCGGGCTCCTCCGGCGTATCCGGCTCATCGGGTTCTTCGGGTGTGTCAGGCAACCCGGTGCCGTCACCGATCAGACCGAAGACTTCCGAAGCGGCGCCGGCATCGAGGATCGTGAAATTGGCCTCGCTCAGGTCGTCCAGCTGCACACCTTGCAAGGTGGTCGTCTGGGAATTGGACGGAACGGCAAAAACCACGCCATTGGATGTCTGGGTCACCTGCAGATCCGCAGCCCCAATCCAGTCGATGAATATCGTGCCACTGGCAGGATCGAAACCGGTTACGACTTCGTCCTCACCCCAGGCCCAGGTTATCACGACATCAGCACTGTTCTCGTCTACATTTGCAGTGCCATTGCCGCTGCCGCCACCGGGAGCCGGTGTGTCGCCTTCGCCAGGCGCGCCGGGTGTGCCGAGACCTTCGTCACCCGTCAGACGCTCCTCGTAATAGGCGATCATCTGGTCGACGGTCGGCGAGGCATACCCTCCGAACTGATCGATGTATTGCAAGATCGAGGTGCCGTATTCATCCGTGGACACAGCACCACTTTGCAGCAAGGATGCCGTCCCCCAGGCACCGCGAAGATGCGCTGCTGCGAGAATTCCCGTCAGGCTCAGCTCAACGGTTACCGTCTGGCCGTTCTGAACATAGCTGGCGGTTTGCCCGATGAAATCGCTCAGGGATTGACCGGTATTCGCAAGCTGGTTCTGCAAAACCTGCAGATTGTAGCCAAACGCCTCCTGGATCGCGACGGTTTGTGCTTCCTTGGTCATGAACTCTTCAAGAGAGTCGACGCCGTTCTTGCCGGTCCAGGTTCCGTCCCAGGTGTTGGAGGCCGCACCGTTTCCATAGAACACGGTATCGTCATAGTAGCCAAGATCGATCAGCAATGCCTCGCCAAACTGAAACCCGACAAATCCCAGGGAGTTCATGGACTGGTAGGCCATGGTTTCCCATTCCTGATCGCTCAGTTGCGACCAGCTGGTATATGCCGGAAAATGGCTTTGAACGGGCCCTCCCGCCCATTGGTCCAACTGCCAGTCCTGAATTACACCCGCATCATAGCGATCACGGTCCCATCCCGACTCAAACGCTAGCAGCGCAGCCAGGAAGTCTTCAAATGTGCCTTCCATAAATATTCCCGCCTTGTCTTAAGTAGAACTACTCAAGACTAGAAAGGAAATCGACTAGCAACATGGACAAAACATTAAAGGTTGAAGGCCATTTCATGACAAAAAATTCACAATTGGAACAATTTTTACTCGCGCCAAGCAAATAAGAAAAACACAACACTTGAGAAACAGATTAATTCCCCAAGATTATAAATTTGATCAAACAGCTTTGCAGTCGCTGCAGCGCGCTGCGACTCTGCCACTCTGACCGGAAATTCAAAGTGTTATTTGCCAGCCGGCCTGTAAGCCGGGTTCTGTATGGCCCGTTCGCACGGACGTGACAGCCATTCATCTGGGGTACCTGTTGCCAGGCACCTCTCGCAACCTACCCGGACAGCTGACCCGGAAACCGGCCTGAACCGGGATTGCTCCCCGTTCGCGCTGTCCCTATTCGGTTTTGCTCCCGGTGGGGTTTACCATGCCGTGGCTGTTACCAGCCGCGCGGTGGGCTCTTACTCCACCCTTTCACCCTTACCCCGAAAGGACCTTTCGACCCTGCCGGAGCGGTTTGCTTTCTGTGGCACTTTCCCTAAGGTCGCCCTCGCCGGGTGTTACCCGGCACCGTGTTTCCATGGAGCCCGGACTTTCCTCCCCCGCGGCCTTTCGGCACTTGCGGCAGCGGCTGTCCGACCGACTGGCGCTTGCGGACTTAAGAGGCTTTGGAGACAAGGTCAAGAAGCGTTGCCCGGCCGTGGGTCCGGTATGAACAGTCTGCGACAGTCAGGACGCCCTCAGAATTCCATATGCAAGGTCGGGCAACAGGCGGTGAAGCGTATAAAGGAGGGGAACCCTGCCAAGGCGGATCTCCTTTTTGCCCTTGCCAAGTTCATCCACGATTTTCTGCGCCGCCTCAAACGCCGAAAGGGCCTTGTCACCCCGCCCCATCGCCATTCTGGTGACGATCAGGTCGGGCACGACATCGCTCACGGATACACCGGTGCTTTCGAGCTGATACCGCAAGGCCCGGGCGAAGTTGGATAATCCCGCTTTCGTGGCGCAATAGACCGGTGCCGATTGCTTCGGCACACGGGCAAGCGCGGAGGAAATGAACACCACGCGGCCACCACCCGTGGATTTGAGAAGCGGAAGCAACTCGGTGGTCAATTCGATGGGCGCCAGCAGATTGACCAGAACTTCCGTTTCCAGTTTCTCCAGAGGGACACATCCTCCGACAAAGTCATGCGGAAACTGTAGCGCCGCATTGTGGATCAGGAGATCGACGGACCCGCTCTGCTCGTGAATAAAGTCGACGAAGCGACGCCTCCCATCCGGATCGGCAAGATCGGTCTCGAATGCGATGGCTTCCGGATGCATCGACCGAACTTCTTCCAGCGCAGATTTTGTCCGGCCGCACAGGAGAACCCGATGGCCCTGCTCACAATAAAGTCGCGTGAGTTCCCGACCCAGGCCGATGGCGCCACCGGTGATAACGACCGTTTTTTGTCTGCTCATGGAAAATGTCTCTAGCTGTTGAACCGGAGGCATCTAGCGAGCAGGACCGCAGCGGTGCATTAACCCGGGTTAAGATCCATGCTGCCGGGCGCGGCGGCCTCGAATACGCGAAAGCGCGACCGGTGTGATCCCCAGGTAGGACGCGATGTGATACTGCGGAATTCTGGCTGCCACGTCAGGAAAGTTCCGCAAAAAAGCTTCGTAACGTCCGGCGGCATCCTCAAGGAGAAAGGACGCTTCGCGCTTCTCCTTTTGAAGCGCCAGGTTTGTCACGAAGCGGTTTACCAGTCGCTCGACTTCGGGATCCGTCTGTCTCAGGGACCGCAGCTCATCCATCGGCACGGCAATCAGGATGGAGGTATCCAAGGCTTCGGTGAAGAAGGGGGCCGGCAGCCGCTCCAGAAAGGAAGACAGGCAGGTCACCACACTGCCGCTTGAAACGAAGCTCTTGTTGAACTCCCGGCCATCGGGAGTGACATAGAAATACCGGACCAGACCAGATCCGATGAAGAAGAGCTCCTGAAGATCGTCCCCGGCGGCGAAAACCAGCTCGCCGGCTTGCCTCTTAACAACACGCGCGTTTTTCGTAACCTGGTCCGCGCTCGATGCAGACAGGCCGTGTTCGTTCGTCAGCTTCAGGTGGAAGGTCTTCAAGATTTCCATGTCGCGCAGAACCCCGCCGCTCAATCATCCATTCCTTCAAGCAGATTTCCCAGGACCTCAACGCCCTTGTCGATCTGTTCCTGCGTTGCCCCGGCAAATCCGATGATGAGGCCGGCTTGCCGGTCGGTCCCCAGATAGGTGGAGCTCAAGGGCGAAACAGCAAAGCCACGTTCCTGCATCGCCAAGGCAATCGCAACATCGTCCAGGTCTCCCCGAAAGAGAACCGCAACCTGCACATTTCCCGAGGGAGGTTCGACAAGCAGACGATTGCCCAAGCGGCCACGCAACGCGGCAACAAGACAGTTCCCCCTTTCTTCATAAACCTGGCGGATTTGCTTCAGGTGTTTCTGAAATCCGCCGCTGTCCATGAAGTGCGCAAGAGCCGCCTGTGCCTGAACGTTGGCGGTGCATCCCATGTTCCTCATCAATTGGCCAATCGGCTGAGCAAGATCGGTCGGGACAACGCAATAGGCGATCCGCAAGCCAGGCATGAGGCTCTTGGAGAAAGTTCCGAGATAAATCACCTGCCCCTCCTCCGCGAGACCGTAGAGAGCTGCGACGGGACGTCCGGAAAACAGAAATTCACTGTCGTAATCGTCTTCCAGAATGATTGCGCCGGCCTTCGATGCCGCTTCAAGAAGAGCCAGGCGGCGGGCCAGCGGCATGCGGGCTCCCAGTGGATAGTGATGTGAAGGCGTTACATAAATGATTTTCGGCGGGGGATCGGAGACCTGGACCTGGTCAACATCGGCGCCATCACCATCTGTCGGTAACTGAGCTATGTTCAGACCGGCCGCATGGAAGGCTGTCCGCGCGCCCAGATACCCTGGTTCTTCCAGCCAGACATTGTCTCCCGTGTCCGCCAGAGCCTGTGCCAGGAGCGAAAGACTGGCCTGCATCGAGCTCGTTACCAGGATCTGTTCCGCGGTTGCCTGAACACCGCGCTCCGTCGCCAGATGCCTGACCAATTGCTGTTTCAGCGCCGGGTGTCCCGAATAGTTCTGGTATTGCAGGTCCGCTGTACGCTCCAGCCGTGCGGCGCGGCGGAGACAGCGAGCCCATTCTTCATAGGGAAACAGGTCAAGCGCCGGGGATCCAGGCTGAAGCGCACCATGCCGGAAGGCCCAGCCCTCCCCACGCAAATTGGCAGCCATTCGCGCACCACGGCTGGAAAGGACGGGCGCAGGTCTGGAACGGATATTGGCCGGTTTTCCCTGTTCAAGTCTCAGGCCGTCGACAATCCTGGGCGCCGCGCCTGCGCGCACGGAGATGATGCCCTCGGCCAGAAGCAGGTCATAGGCCGCATTCACGGTGTTGCGGGCAACACCAAGTGACGATGCCAACCGCCGGGTCGAGGGCAGCCGCGTGCCAGACGTAAGCAGGCCGCCGCGCACGGCCTCGCGGAAGCAGCGATACAACTGTTCCGACAAGGGAACGTCACTCGACCTGTCGACGGTCAGAATACCTTCCGGAAAAACTGGTTCTATCATTTTACGAAAACCGGACCTTTTTAAGAACCAATCAATAAAGCAAGAAAGGAAAAAACGAAACTGACTTTGGAGACCTCGCATGTCCTCTCTGGATAAACGACAAGCCGCCAGCCTGCCCCGCTACGCAAAAATCAGGCAAATGAATCGTGGCAGCTATGACAGGAAACTTGCACACGAAATCCTGGATGCGGGGCTGATTGCCCATTGCGGCTTCATTTCAGAAGGACGGCCAATGGTCATTCCGATGGCCTATGCCCGTATAGAGGACAGGCTCTACATTCACGGCGCCAGCACGACCCGTATCATCAAGGACAATGCGGAAGGTGTGACAGCGAGCGCGACGGTAACGCTGCTCGACGGCCTCGTTGCCGGCCGTTCTGCCATGCATCACTCGATGAACTACCGTTGTGTGATCGTTCATGGCACGGCCCACCTGGTCACGGATCGGGACGAACAGATCGCCGCACTGACAGCTATCACCGACCATATGTTGCCGGGGCGCTGGGACGAATGCCGGGAGATGCTGCCCAAGGAACACAAGGCAACCGGTGTGCTGGCACTGGATATCGAACACGCGGCAACGAAGGTGCGGACGGGTCCGCCGGTCGATGATCCGATCGACATCGGAACAGATGTCTGGGCCGGTGTCGTTCCGGTCACGACAGCTCTCGGGCAACCCTTCGCTGCCGCAGACGTGCCGGAGGGCACGCCGGTTCCCGCGTCAATTCCGGCAGCAAGAAAGAAATTTGCCTAGCCCTGCGCAACCAGCTCATCTCCAACACCAAAAACCCCGCTGAAATCTCAGCGGGGTTTTTGCTCACGACAATTGAATTTGTCGGAAATCAGCTTGACGCCAGGATGCGTTTGACCTTGGAGCAATAACGGCGGCTCACCGGGTTCATACGCTTTGCGTAATGGCCCGCATTGTAGCGCAGGATGGTCCCGCACAGGTCGCCATTGGCCCGGTCATGGGCACCAGCCAGGTACTTCATGCCCCATTCCAGATTGGTTTCCGGATCATAGAGCGCTTTCGTCGAACCGCGATAACCGATACCGCGCGCCGTTGCCGGCTTGATTTGCATCAGACCCACCTCGCCTGCGCGACCACGGGCACGCGGATTGAAGTTGCTTTCCACTTCCACAACCGCCTTTGCGATCTTGACCGGCACGCCGTGCTTTGCAGCCGCCTTGCGGATGAGCTGGGAATACTTGTCCTTGCGAACCGGCGCACTGGCTGTCTTGGACTTCTTGGCGGTCGTGTTGCGCTTCGCAGTCGACCGTTTCTTGGACTTCGATTGCGTCTTGGTCTTCTTTACATCCTTGTTCTGCGTGTCCGCATCGATGATGTGCAGGATCGGGTCAGAACCGGACCCGGCCGCATGTGCAGTCGGAACAAATGTGGATGCTGCATAGGCGAAAAGGCAAAGCGCCCCAGTGAGTTTTTTGAGTGACCGTAACATCTCGTCCAGCCCTTTTGGTTTTGTTGAAATTCAAATCTGGGCGGGAGAAATGACTGAGCTATGGGACAAAAATGGGCGCTATCCAATCACGAATTATTTCAAATTATCTCCGAAAGTTACACAAATTCAGTACGATACTTTGTCAATTCCTGTAGTTTGTGGCAGAACTCTGATCGCTTTCAGGCAATCTATTGACCTTCCTCGGAACGACCGTGGCAAACCCTAAAATTTTTGTCATGCGCGATTTGTTGCGACGCAGCAATTTTGGCGACGTCCGCCCCCGGCAAGACAGCACTCACGCGGAGAGGGACGGCAGCTTTCTCAAGAGAGCATTCAAGGTTTCGACCGTGGACTGATCGACGACACCATCAACCTTGTCCTGCCTGAAATGGCGTTGAAAGGCGGTGACAACCAATCGGGTCTGTTCATCGAACTCGCCGGAAATCTCGACACCGTAACCAAAGAGCGCAAGCATCGACTGGACGGCTTCTACCGGTTGCCCTGTGTCCCCTTCCTGCATGAAGAGGCCTGTATCGATCCGCAAAGGCTTAACGTAGAGAGCGACACCTGCATCCGACAGCCTGTTCCAGGGAAAGAGTTCGCCCGGGTCCTCTTTGCGGTCGGGCGCAACATCGGAATGCGCGAGAACCATCCAGGGAGGGATGGCATGACGTCGGCAAATGTCGGTTACCAGATCAGTCACAGCCTCAATCTGGGGCTCGGGAAAAGGCACATATCCGAATTCGTGACCGGGGTTCACGATCTCTATGCCGATTGACCGGGAATTGATGTCGGTCTCGCCTTTCCAGAAGCTCCTGCCTGCATGCCAGGCGCGTCGCGCCTCCGGCACACATTGGAGAATGCGACCGTCCTCATAGATGAAATAGTGGGCCGAGACTTCAGCACGCGGATCACAAAGACGCTGAAGCGCTTCCTCTGCAGTTCTCATGCCGGTGTAGTGGAGAATGACCATGTCGATCGGCACATTTTCTGCCCGCTCACCATGGTTCGGCGACGGGTGCACCCTCGCCTTCAGGCCTGTGTCTGGCGTAACGCTCATATTCCCCGTTCCGCGCAGATCTGCGACCAGGCATTGTTGAGCGCGGCGAGCCGGTCATTGGCGATCCTGACGAACTCTTCCGGAACACCACGTGCAATCAGGCGGTCCGGATGTGTTTCCTGAACCTCGCGCCTGTATTGGCTCTTGAGTTCAGCATCGCTTGCATCAGGCCCGATCCCCAGGACTTCATAAGGATTGCCTTCGCTGCGGACGTGCCGGGCCAGCACCTTGCCGAATTCGCGCTCGTCCAGGCCAAAGAGTTCCGCCACTTTTGCCAGGTAGCCAATTTCGCTCTCGTGGACGACGCCATCCGCCTTCGCGATGTGAAAGAGGCCATCAAGGATGTCGAGCAGCGTCTTGTGGTCATAGGGAAAAAGATCGGCGAGTTTCTTGGCATAGACCTCGAAACCGGCGACGTCTTCCTGCGCAAGGTTGAACAACCGCGCGACGTTTCGCTCTTCCTTCGGCGGAACGTCAAACAACTCGCGGAAGGCCAGGATCTCGTCGGTCGTGACCACACCGTCGGCCTTGGCCATCTTTGCGGACAGAGCAATCATCGCAACTGTAAAGCCTACGCTATTGGTCCCGTCCGGACGCGCAAGCACGAGCTGCACCAGCCGGTCGACAACCTGGGCGCCGCCGGTTCCGATCGAGCTGACGATGCTGCCGATACTGCTCCAGACGCTCAACGATCAGCTCCTGCGGAGATTGGTAACAGGGACGACCCCACTTTGCCGGTCTCTTTCAATTCGATTCACTCCCTCAATCACTCTTATCGGCACCTGCACGATTTGACTAGGGAGACAGCTGGACGCAGCCGAATTCAACCGGCTGACATTAGCGATAACAATCATTCTGCCACGCACAAATCTCCCATTTCAATCAGCCCGGATTCATGTAGGTGAAAGGTTTTCCAACTAAAATCGATATTTCAAAATCGCAGAATGGTACCGCGCCGGATGGCTGTCTCGCTAGCAAGAAGTAACATCGTCATTTTCTTCATATCCATGTCGCTGGTCCTCCTGCTGGCGCTGGGTGTGTATGCCAGCAAAGGTCTGCTTACCCATTGGCTACTGGTACGTGGGTTGGAGCAAGAATTCGTTCCGCAGGAAGCTAACCTCAAAACGGCACTGATCACAGCCGCAGAGAAAGCCTCGTCTGCAGTCGTTGTTCCCGGACTTCGCCTTTCCACGCAGCCAACATCTCATGAAGAAAAGGCATCTTCGGACCTTCTTCGTTCGCTGCAAGACAGTCTCAAATTCGACAACGACAACGCGTCAATTCTTGATGCCGCCCTGGTTTTTCCGGGTGGGCAATCGGCCACTGCAACCGCCATAACCGGTTCCAACCTGGCTGATATCGACTGGGCCACGAAGCAATTACTGCTTTCGGGAGACGTTCTCCACGGCGCAGAGGAAGCCCTGAGGTCAGGGAAAAGCCTGACGGCCGTCCCCGATATGACGCTTCTTGGCAAGTTTGGAACCAACGCGGTTGTCGCCTATCGACCTGCAGACGCAGCTCCCGGCTCGCCCGGCCTGTTGATCCTGGTCGACCAGGCCGGGATCCTCGCAAGTCTCACTCCCTTGATCTGGTCCATCAGCGCTGCGATCGGCGGGCTTTGTCTCGCTTCCACGGTGTTTGCCGGAATTCTCTTGTGGCTGCGGTTTTACGACCAGGTCCGGACAAACCGGAACATTCAGTTCCTGGCCCATCACGATGCCCTGACAGGTCTGCCGAACAGAGCCGTTTTCAACGCCAGGCTCACGGAAGCGTTGCGCCTGTCGCAGGCAAAGGCCTCCAATCTCGGGGTCATGCTCATCGATGTCGACAAGTTCAAGGAAATCAACGACACCCATGGACACGGTGCCGGCGATGTCTTCCTGCAGATCGTCGGAGAACGGCTGAAGGCTGTTTTTGACGGTCACCTCGTGTCTCGGCTCTCCGGAGACGAATTTGCCGTCATGCTGACCTCCGTCTCCGATCCAGCGCGGCTGACAAAACTGGCTTCGCAGATGATTGCCGCCACGGAGGCCCCCTGCCGGATCGACGGGAAGGATCTGAAGATCTCCTTGTCGATCGGTGTCGCGCGGGCATCCGACGGATCCTGGCGCGCATCCAGGCTGCTCCATTGCGCCGATCTGGCCCTCTATCGGGCCAAACACAGCGGCCGTTCGACATTCTCCTGGTACACGCCGAACCTCGATGCCGACGCCCAAAAGCGCAAGGAAGTGGAGGCTGGCCTGGTCAAGGCGCTCAAATTCGACCAGTTCAAGCTGGTCTATCAACCACAATATGCTTTGCGCGATGGCAGCCTGACCGGATATGAGGCACTCATTCGCTGGGAGCATCCGACAAAAGGCAATATTAGACCGGATATCTTCATCCCCGTCGCTGAGGATACCGGGCAAATTGTCGAGATCGGCACCTGGGTGCTCAATCATGCATGCAAGGAAGCCGCGCTCTGGGAAAACAGCCAGCGCCGCGTCGCGGTCAATGTTTCACCCGCCCAGTTCATTGCCGGAGAAACCCAGAAACATGTGGCGCACGCTTTGCAAGCGTCAGGACTTGACCCGAGCCGCCTGGAGATCGAAATCACGGAGAGCTTGCTTATCTCAAACACGGACGGCGTCATTGAAACCTTGCGTCAGATCCATGAGATGGGCGTTTCCATTGCCATGGACGACTTCGGCACCGGTTACTCGTCGCTCAGCTACTTGAGCCTGTTTCCGTTCGACAAGATCAAGATCGACAAGACCTTCATCACAAGCCTGGGCAAGGATCCGAGCACCGATGCCATCGTGACCTCGATTATCGGCCTTGGCAGATCACTGGATGTATCCATCACCGCCGAAGGCGTGGAAACGGAGGAACAGGCGATCCTGTTGAGCGCGGCAGGCTGTGACCTGGTCCAGGGCTACATGTTTGGGAAACCGGATCTGATCTCGAAGCATGAAGCCGATTATCCGGTGTTTCCCCTGAACACGTCCGGCGGGTTCTGGTTCCCGCAACAAAACATGCGCAGCGGTAAATCCCCGAGGATAAAACTGTCGCCCACACTCGCCCGCAACGCCAAACTGGTCTCCGGTGCGGCAGATGTGCAGGACGGTGATGACCCGGCCGATCAGGATCAGACCCTGGAACCGGCAAGGTCTTCGGCCTGATCTTACCGAGTGACGCCGGCTGCCGCCTTCGAGGCTTCACTCCGTTTTTCCCTTTGAGCCTTGCGCTCTGAATAGCGGTCGACGAGATAGTCGGAACGTCCGCGCACGAGAAGCGTGAACTTCACCAATTCCTCGATGACATCGACAACGCGGTCGTAAAGCGGTGAGGGTTTCATGCGACCGTCTTCGTCGAATTCCGTATACGCCTTGGGAACGGATGATTGATTGGGAATGGTCACCATCCGCATCCAGCGCCCGAGAACGCGCATCTGGTTGAGGGCATTGAAGGATTGCGACCCGCCAGACACCTGCATAAGCGCCAGAACCTTGCCCTGGGTTGGCCGGATCGCCCCTTCGCTAAGCGGGATCCAGTCTATCTGCGATTTCAGGATACCCGTCATCGACCCATGACGTTCAGGCGAACACCACACATGTGCTTCCGACCAGGCGCAGAGATCGCGCAGTTCGCGGACCTTCGGATGGGTAGTGTCTGCATCGTCGGGAAGCGGCAGACCGGAGGGATCGAAGATCCTGGTCTCGGCGCCGTACATCTTCAAAAGCCGTTCCGCCTCCTGGACCAGGAATCGGCTATAGGACCGCTCACGAAGTGACCCGTACAACAGCAGTACGCGGGGCGCATGCCCCCTGTCGCCCGATGCGACAAGCTGCTCACTTGCGACGGGTTGGAGATCTTCAGCGCTTACATTCCAAAGGTCATTTCCGTCTGGATCCAAGTCAGGCATTCGTTTCTCCGGAGGAAACCACCTGGCCATCTTCCTTGGTGAAGGATCCGATATCTGCCGGCAGCAATTCCATAACGGCTTCTGACGGGCGGCACAGGCGGACACCCTTTTCGGTGACGACAACCGGCCTGTTGATCAGGATCGGATGTTCCATCATGAAGTCGATCAACTCGTCATCCGTCCACTTGTCGTCGCCGAGGCCAAGTTCGTCATAGGGCGTGCCTTTCTGGCGCAGCAGATCACGAACGGGTATTCCCATCCGTGCAATGAGATCGACCAGCGTTTCCCGGCTTGGAGGTGTCTTCAGGTATTCGATCACTTCCGGCTCCACGCCTGCTTCCCGGATCATTGCAAGCGTGTTGCGGGACGTGCCGCATTTCGGGTTGTGGTAGATTGTGATGGACATTTTGAGAGTTCCCGTAAGGCGCCCGCAGGCAGGTCAGTCAGTGTTGGAAAATCCGCAGATCGCCGGGTTTTTGCCGCAGCAATCGTCGATCAGAAAACTCAGAAGTGCCCGCATGCGCGCTTGGTTGACAGCATAAAGCACCCTCCTGCCCTCCTTGCGTGTCGCCAGAAAGCCCGCCCGTTCCAGGGTGGTGAGATGAAAGGACATCCGCGTCGGTGACACATCAAGGTGCTCGGCAATCTCACCGGACGGCATCCCCTCCCCGCCGCACGTCATCAACAGGCGAAAGGCAGCAAGACGGTCTTCCTGGGCAAGCGCGCCCAGCGCTGAAACGGCATCCTGATTTTCCATAATTCGATTATACAAGAATTATTGTAATATTTAAGTGACAGAATGTCGCCTTCGGCGCCGTCATCGCAATTCACATGGCTGCTGCCGCGCGTGCCGCCTGATCGTAATTGCCCGAAACGAGACGCAGTGTGGCCGCAAGGCGGGACAGTTCGCCTTCATCAAGACCGAGCGTTTTCATCGGCTCGACCAGCAGCGCTTCACGCAGCCTTCGGTATTCCAGGCAAGCTTCTTCACCGGCTGGCGTGATTTCCGCCGTCTTCTCTTTGCCCCTGCGTCCGGAGGCAATCAGGCCTGCCTTTTCGAGTTTTTTGAGCGCATAGGTGACGGTGTGGGTGTCTTCGATATTCAGCACCAGGCAGATATCGGAAAGGGTTTTTGCGCGCCCCCGGTGGTTCACCGAGTGCAAGACAAGGACATCAAGTGGTCCAAGTCCCTCCGAGCCGCTGGCCGCTATGCAGCGGACCATCCAGCGATGGTAGGCATTGACCATCATTGTGACGGCAAATTCGATTTCCGAAAGCGCGGGCATGGCGCCGGAGGCAAGATGAGCGGCGGATACCACAGGGCCGATTGGGGCATCGGGCTTGGGGGCTTTTTTCTCCGTCAATATCTGAACCTCCGGCGCTTGACATGATCAGTTGCTCAACATCGTCTGTGGCAACCAAAGAGCCAAGCCCGGAAATGCGACAATCAGCACGACAGCCAGGATCATCAACAGGAAGAAGGGCAACGCCATTCGCGCAACAGAGAATATGTTTCTCCCCGTCATACCCTGAAGCACGAACAAATTGAAACCAACCGGTGGCGTGATCTGGCTCATTTCGACAACGAGAACCAGATAGATGCCGAACCAGATCAGGTCCATCCCCGCCTGCTCGACCATCGGAAGGATCACCGACGTCGTCAGAACCACGACCGAAATCCCGTCAAGGAAACAGCCGAGAACCACGAAGAACAGGGTCAATGCGATCAGAAGCGCATAGGGCGACAGGTCGAGCGCACCGATCCAGCCCGCCAGTTCCCTCGGGATGCCCGTGTAACCCATGGCCACGGTGAGGAAGGCTGCACCGGCCAGGATAAACGCAATCATGCAGGACGTGCGTGTCGCGCCCATCAATGCATCAACAAAACTGCGCCTGTTCAGCGTGCCGCTGACCCAGGACAACAGCAGGGACAATAGGACCCCGATGGCTGCGGCCTCTGTAGGTGAAGCCAATCCGGCATAGATCGACCCGATAACACCAATGATCAAGCCGATCACGGGGAACAGTCGGCGAGTGGCCCGAACCCGTTCGACAAAGGGAATTGCGTATTCCTTCGCCGGCATTTTGTCCCTGTTGAGCAGGGACCAGAGCCCGACATAGCCCATGAACAAGATGCAGAGCATTGCCCCGGGCAGGACACCGGCCATGAAGAGGCGTGCGATCGACTGCTCCGTCGCTGCCCCATAGACGATCAGGATGATGGATGGCGGGATCAGCAGCCCCAGCGTCCCCGAACCGGCGAGGGTTCCGATGGCAATGCGTTCGTCATAGCCACGTTGTTTCAGCTCCGGCAGCGACATGCGGCCGATTGTGGCGGTGGTTGCCGCGGACGATCCCGAGACAGCTGCAAAGATGCCGCATCCCAGAATGTTCACGTGCAGGAGCCGACCTGGAAGGTTGCGCATCCAGGGCGAGAGACCGGTGAACATGTCCTCCGACAGACGGGACCGGAAGAGGATCTCGCCCATCCAGATGAACATCGGCAACGCCGTCAGGTCCCAGCTGTTGGCAGCACCCCACACTGTCGTCGCCATCACCGGCCCGGCAGGGACAGACACAAGCGTCATGATCGTGGCCAGCGCCACGGCAAAGAGCGCAACGGCAACCCAGATGCCGGTCGCAAGGGCCGCCAGCATGCCAAGGCCAAGAAAAAATGCGATCAACGAGAGGTCCATTATTCTTTCCCCTCGATCAGGTCTTCCTTGACGACCGTTTCAAAACTCGGGCCCTGTCCGCGCAGGGAGACGATCAGGTCGTCGAGCAAGGCAACGGCAAAGACGAACAGGCCGGTAGTCATCACTGCCTGCGGGATGACAAGAGGTATGGGAATAATACCGAATGAGACCTCGTTGTAGGTGTAGCTGTCGACCGCGAGCCATCCGGCATGCCAGGTGAAATAGGCGGCCAAACACAGGGCCACCAGCGTGGTCCAGATATTGAGAACCCGCGCCACGGAACCTGGAGCGGCCTGCAGCAGAATGGAGACCCGGATATGGTCGCCATTCCGCAATGTGCCTGCCAGGGCCATAAAGGAAGCACCGACCAGCAGGAAACCGGCGATTTCGGCCAAGGACGGCACCTGAAGCCCGAAAGGCTCCAGTCCGACGCGGACCAGTGCGCCGTCAATCAGACGTCCCGCCACCTGCAGTACTACAAGGCTGGCGATCACGACCAGGCAACACGCGGCAAGGACCGTTGATGCCTGATAGAGTGAATTCAGAGCTTTCCGCATCGGTTCCCCCCACCGAATTTGCAGCTGAAAATGAAAAACGCCGGGTTTTCACCCGGCGCTTTCGTCAAGTTTAGTTTTTGTAGGCGTCAAGAACCGTTGCGCCGCTTTCGCCTGCGCTTTCCTGCCACTCGGCAGCCATGGTTTCGCCGATCGCGGCCAGATCCTGGATCAGCTGTTCGCTCGGCTTGACCACTGTGATCCCGTTCTCAACGAGAATGTCGGTCTTGGTCTTCGTTTCGACCTTGGACGCTTCCCAACCGCGCTTTTCAGCCACTTCCGCAGCCTCCAGAACAGCGGCTTTCTCGGCGTCGGTGAGGCCGTCGAAGGCCTGCTTGTTTATGATGACCATGTTTTTCGGCAACCAGGCCTGCGTGTCGTGATAGTGGCTCACGAAATCCCACGCCTTGGAATTGGCGCCGGTGGAGGGAGAAGTGATCATCGCGTCGACCCGTCCGGTCGAAAATGCCGTCGGAATGTCCGGAGCCTCGATCTGGGCCGTGACACCCCCGGCCAGAATGGCAAGGCGTTCGGTGGCAGCGTTATAGGCACGGATTTTCAGGCCATCCAGATCATCGACCTTCGTGACTTCCTTTTGCGCGTAAATGCCCTGGGGTGGCCACGGCACGGAAAAGAGCAACTGGAGGCCCTGTTCGCCGAGTTTTTCTTCCATCGCCGGTTTGGCCGCCTGGTAGAGCTTCCAGGCCTGGTCATAGGAAGGCGCCAGGAAAGGTACGGAATCGACAC
The DNA here is from genome assembly GCA_017643925.1 of Roseibium sp. Taxonomy (GTDB): domain Bacteria; phylum Pseudomonadota; class Alphaproteobacteria; order Rhizobiales; family Stappiaceae; genus Roseibium. Next base: position 168,412 of record JAEPML010000010.1, read on the forward strand.
CGAACACCGGGTCTTCGTTGGACAGACGCGAGACCAGAACCTCACCGATCGGTGCAAGTCCCTTGCGAACCGCGTTCTTGATCTCGGGGTGTTTGAACAGCGAGCCTGCAGAATGGATCTGGATGACCAGCGAGCCGCCGGTCTTGTCCTTCACCTCATCGGCAAAGGCAGCGATGTTTTGCGTGTGAAAATTGCCGTCGCCGTAAGGGGTCGGCATATCCCACTTGGTCTCAGCGGATGCGGATGCATATCCCGCAAGCGAAAAGGCAGCAGCGGCGGCCAGTTGAACGCCGGCTTTGGTCAGAATTCGAGAGTGCAGCATGGTTTTCTCCTCTTGGAAGCGGGGCACAACCCGCCTGGATGATCTTCTTCGTGTCTTCTTCGAACACCTCAGAAAGGCCCATCACCAAAAGGGTAGACTCAAAATCGTTAAAACGTCAATAATTTATCGATAAAATGTTATCGTTATGTCGCAAAGATGTGATCCTTTCTTTCCTGGGCAAGATCCGTTAGGCCTTGTATCCAGCTGATTTCGAACGACTTTGCCGTTGATTTGGGAAGGAAGAGTTTCGGTGGACCAGTTCCAGAACAAGAGTTGGATATCCTGGATATCGGGCCATTTGCCCTTGCTCCTTATCCTCCTGCTCGCGGCCGTGCTCCGCGTCCACGACCTTGACGGGACCAGCCTCTGGTATGACGAGGCAGTAAGCTGGGATCAGTCCAGGGGCAGCTTCGCCAATCTGCTTTCGGCGGTTGCTACGGACAATTATCCACCCCTGCACAACATCGTCTTGTGGATCACGATGCCTGTTCTGGGCGACAGTGAAACCGCGCTCCGCCTGCCGTCGGCCTTGTTAGGTGTTGCAGCCGTCTGGCTGACCTACCTGGTCGGCAGACGTCTCGGTGGGCGGGAGGTCGGTTTACTGGCAGCGGCGCTACTGGCCCTGTCGCCATTTCACATCTGGTATTCCACCGAAGCGCGCATGTATGCCCTCCTGGCCACCTGCGGCCTCGGGTTCCTGCTATGTGTCGTCGAGGCGTTTCGGCGACCTTCCCTCAGCTGGCTCATCGGCGTTGCCGTCATGGGGGCGCTGTTCCTGTACAGCCATATCTATGCGTTGCTCGGCTTCGCCGCCGTCGGGCTCACGGCTGCAGCCTGTCCTGTGGCAGAGCTGGCACGTGGCAAGAGCCTCAGGTCTTCCGCCCCTTTTCGGATTTGCCTTGCCATGGGCGTCAGTTGCCTGGCCTTCCTCCCCTGGCTCGTCATCTTGCTGGAACGCGCGAGGAGCGTTGCTGAAACCGGGTTCTGGATCGCCTATCCGAATTGGCCCTTCCTCAAACACACAGCCTTTTCGGTCTCCGGCTCGCTGGTCCTGTTCGGATTGTTGGTTGCACTTGCTCTCTTTGGCGTTCTCCGTATCGGAAAACCGGTGAATGGGCAGAGAAATGCCAAATGCAGCGTCCTGCTTGTCTGCCTCGCCTACACGGCCGGTCCGCCTGTTCTGGCTTACCTCTATTCGGTGACCGTCCAGCCGATCCTGTTCGACAGATACCTGATCGCCGCCTGGCCAGGCCTTCTTCTGCTTGCAAGTCTTGGGGCGCACCGGCTCATGCCCGTCGTTGCCCCCCTCGCGCTCACCGGTCTTGCGATCTACCTTAGTTTTCCCGAGCTCAAGTTCACCCTCACAGAAAAGGTCCGCCCCGAATGGCGGTTGATTGCACAGGACTATGAGGAAAAACGGGCCTCGCAGGACGGTCTGGTTCTTTACAAGGGATTTGCCGCCCCGGCGCTCACCTACTATTTGCGCGAACCAGGAGCCTTCAAAACCGCCGAAGACGTCACCGAGCTTCAAGGTCTCGGGGAACACGAGCGCTGGCTTCTGGTTGTTCACAGCAATGAAGCTGAAACGGCGGCGGCAATTGAGGCTTTCCAGGCGGAGGGCAGCCAACCGGCATCCCGGCGTTTCGGCTGGGGAGCCAGCGGGCTCAGCCTGCTGGAGAAACCACTTTCAAACTAACCTGCCCTGCCGCCTAGACGTCGGCCGCGCACGCCCAGGCAAGGCCGGACAGGACGCACAGCAGAGCTGCAACGACCAAAAACTCCACAAGGAGTCCTGCCATGAATGCAACGAAGAGGATCAGCAAGACGATTCCGAGGGCGACATAGAACAAGTCCGTTGTAAAAAGTCCGAACACAAACTCCACCACATCGACTATTCGAAGCAACAGGGGATCCCGCTCCTCGGACTTCTTTTCATTGGATTTCACGTCGCCAAACCTCCTCGGAAGCTGCTGTTTTCCTTCTTCATATAAGTACTGAACCCCCCGATAAAAAATCTGAATTGCAAGCCATTCAAATTTTTTCATCGACAATTTATCGATAAAATGTCAACATAAACTCGATCAAAAAGATTTCGCTAAAAATGCGAAGCGCTTTCTCGTAAGACTAGAACCAAGCCAACACCAGAGGGAAGAACATGACTGCCAAGTGGGATTTTTGGATTGATCGGGGCGGCACATTTACCGACATCGTCGGCCGCGCGCCGGACGGCACTCTCCACCCTCACAAGGTTCTTTCCGAAAACCCGGAAGCCTATCGCGATGCGGCGATCCAGGGCATCCGCGAGTTGCTTGGTGTTGAAAAAGGCGCGCCGATCCCGTCCGACAAGGTCGACACCGTAAAGATGGGCACGACGGTCGCAACCAACGCTCTTCTTGAGCGCAAGGGTGAGCGCACGGCGCTTTTCATTACCAAGGGTTTCCGGGACGGTCTGGAAATCGGTTATCAGGCACGCCCTCATATCTTTGCCAAGGAAATCATCAAACCCGAACTGCTTTATGAGAGCGTTCACGAGATTTCAGAGCGTGTCCGCGCGGACGGAACACTTGAAACGGACCTGGACGACGACCAGGCCAGGGCAGAGATGCAGACGGCCTGGGACAATGGCATCCGTTCAATCGCAATTGTCCTGATGCATGCCTACGCGTTTCCCGCGCATGAACAGCGGCTGAAAGCCATAGCGGAAGAAATCGGCTTCCCGCAAATCTCGGTTTCGCACGAAGTCTCGCCCCTGATGAAACTGGTCGGACGCGGTGACACCACCGTGGTCGACGCTTACCTCTCCCCGATCCTGCGACGCTATGTGAACCAGGTACAGGAAGAGCTGGGCCAGGGCCCCCGCCTGATGTTCATGCAGTCATCGGGTGGTCTGACCGCGGCCGACCTGTTCCAGGGCAAGGATGCCATCTTGTCCGGACCGGCCGGCGGGGTGGTTGGCGCCGTCGAAACCTCGCGTATGGCGGGCTATGACAAGATTATCGGCTTCGACATGGGCGGCACATCAACAGATGTCTGCCACTATGACGGCGATTATGAACGGGCCTTCGAAACGGAAGTCGCCGGTGTCCGCATGCGCGCGCCGATGATGATGATCCATACGGTCGCTGCAGGTGGTGGATCGATCCTCCATTACACGGACGGCCGCTTTCAGGTTGGCCCGGATTCCGCCGGAGCCAATCCGGGACCGGCCTGTTACCGCCGTGGTGGACCTTTGACAGTCACAGATGCAAACCTGATGACCGGCAAACTGGCCCCCGAATTTTTTCCGAAGATCTTTGGCCCGAACCAGGACCAGCCGCTGGACGGCGATGTTGTTCGCCAGAAATTTGCCGATCTTGCAAACGAGATCGGGGATGGCCGCACCGCCGAGGAAGTCGCTGACGGTTTTCTCAAGATCGCCGTTGAGAACATGGCCAATGCGATCAAGAAGATCTCGGTACAGCGCGGCTACGATGTCACCGAATATGCACTGACCTGCTTCGGCGGTGCCGGTGGACAAACAGGCTGCCGGGTCGCAGACAGTCTGGGCATGAAGACCGTGATCCTGCACCCCTTCTCCGGGATCCTGTCGGCCTATGGCATGGGCCTTGCCGACATCCGATCCGACCGCCAGAAAGCGGTTGTCAGAACCCTGAGTGAAGAGCTTCTGCCCGAACTGTCGGCGCTACGCGACGAGCTTGCCGCGCAAACGGAAGCCGAACTTGAGAAGCAGGCCATCCCGGCAAACGAGCGACGGACAACCGCAACGGTTCATCTGCGTTACGACGGGACGGATACTCCCCTCCCCGTACCACTCAATTCAGTCTCCGAGATGCGCGCTTCGTTTGAAGATGCCCATCGGAAACAGTTCGGTTTTGCCTATGAGAACAAGCCGGTTGTTGTGGAAGCGCTGGAAGTTGAAACAGCCGGTGGTGGCGCAGGCCTGACTGAACCCGATCTCAGTCTGCTGTCCGATGCACCCGTGCAGGCCAAGTCAACCCGCCTCTATTCAGAGGGCACCTGGCATGACGCCGGGATCTTCAAGCGCGACAGCCTGAAACCCGGGATGAAGGTCACAGGTCCTGCGGTCATCATCGAGCCACATGCGACCATCGCGGTCGAGGATGGCTGGCAGGCGGAGATCAACTCCAAGGACCACGTCATTCTGAAACGTGTCGTTCCGCTGAAGCGCGCCGACGCCATCGGCACCCATGCCGACCCTGTCATGCTCGAGGTGTTCAACAACCTGTTCATGTCCATCGCAGAACAGATGGGCGTGACGCTCCAGAACACGGCCTATTCGGTCAACATCAAGGAACGCCTGGATTTTTCTTGCGCCGTCTTCGACAGAAACGGAGCCCTTGTCGCCAACGCACCGCATATGCCGGTTCATCTCGGATCCATGGACCGGTCGGTGGAAACCATCATCAAGCTGAATGCGGGCCGGATCAAACCGGGTGATGTCTTTGCCCTGAACGCCCCCTACAATGGCGGCACGCACCTGCCCGACATCACTGTTGTTTCTCCCGTCTTCGACGACGAAGGCAAGGAAATCCTGTTCTGGTCCGCCTCTCGCGGTCACCATGCGGATGTCGGTGGCTCTGCTCCCGGCTCCATGACACCGCGCGCAACGAATGTGGATGAAGAGGGTGTGCTCTTCGACAATTTCAAGATTGTCGACGAAGGACGATTCTGCGAGGCCGAGCTGGTCGAGCTCCTGACCAACCATGCCTATCCCGCACGCAACCCGCATCAGAATGTCGCCGACTTGTCCGCGCAGATCGCCGCCAATGAGAAGGGCATTCAGGAACTGCGAAAGATGGTTGCCCATTTCGGGCTGGACGTGGTCCAGGCCTATATGGGTCATGTTCAGGACAATGCGGAAGAGAGTGTTCGTCGCGTTATCGAAGCACTGAAGGATTCTGAGTACGAATATCCGACCGACCAGGGTTCGGTGATCAAGGTCAAGATCACGGTCGACAAGACGAAACGCGAAGCGACTGTTGATTTCACCGGCACATCCGGCATGAAGCTGAACAACTTCAACGCACCGGAACCCGTGACCCGTGCCGCCATTCTCTATTGTTTCCGGGTCATGGTCGACGGCGATATCCCGATGAATGCCGGCTGTCTGAAGCCGATCAATATCATCGTGCCCGATGATTGCATGTTGCGTCCCTCCTATCCGGCGGCCGTTGTTGCCGGGAACGTGGAAACGTCGCAGCACGTTACCAACGCGGTCTTTGCAGCCCTCGGTGCCATGTCGAATGCGCAGGGCACAATGAACAATCTGACCTTCGGCAACGATACCTACCAGTATTATGAAACCATCTGCTCCGGCTCACCAGCTGGCCCCGGATTCAACGGCACGGACGGTGTTCACACCCATATGACCAATTCCCGCCTGACCGATCCGGAGGTGCTGGAATTCCGCTTCCCGGTTCTGCTGGAGGACTTCCACATCCGCAAAGGATCCGGAGGCAAGGGCAAGTGGTCGGCCGGGGACGGCACCAAACGGACCCTCAGGTTCCTGGAACAGATGGACTGCGCCATTCTCGCCTCCCACCGCACAATCACCCCCAAGGGACTGGAAGGAGGCGGTGACGGGGAATTGGGCCGGACGGAAGTCCGCCGCCTGGACGGCACCGTCGAACAGCTGGAAGGCTGCGACCAGACCATTCTCGAAGCAGGTGAAGCCGTAACCGTGATCACGCCGACAGCCGGTGGCTGGGGTCAGGCATAATCAACCTGAAATCGCGGACGAGGTTGCCACCTCGTCCGCGACCATGACACCATAGAAGCGTGAACCAAAAAAGAGATTTCCTGTCTCTGCTGCCATACGAAGTCGATCAAGCGCTCCGGCAGGCAACGCTTCTTTGCATGGGAAAATTTTGCCGCAAAACATCGGCTTTATTCACATATCCGGAATTGATTTTGGATAAAGGCACCCGTGAACGGCAATTAGATCGGTAAACCCGCGGATCGGTTTGCCGGTCTTCTCTCGAGTCAGTATCAGTTGAAGAGGTATTTCCCAAGCAGAGCGACAATTGCCGGTTCGAAATGAATCCTCAACGAGCAAAAGTGCGAGCAGAGACTGCAAACGAGCTGGACGCCATGCTCAGCAGTCATCGCATCTGGGTGTATCGCTTGAACAGAACGCTTATCTGCGGTTCTGAGCCGACAAAGGACATGGTCGCCGATGATGCACACTTGCGCTGCACGCTCGGGAACTGGTTGGCAACGCGCGCGCAAGAACTTGATCTGGAAGAGGCGACATACGCCGAAATCGTCAGCATTCACAAGACCGTTCACGACCTTGGCCGCGAAATGGCGGCCTCCGCGCTCAACGGTGAGCGGATCGCAGAAGATGTCTATGACGGTTTTCTTGCATCGTCTGAAAGCCTGGTCGGATTGATCGAGGCTGCTCACGACAAGATTGTTGCGTCCATCAATGCCACAGACCCCCTGACCGGGGCCGAAAACCGTTCGCTGATGGACAAGCGCCTGCAGGAAAAGATTGCGAGCTCTCGACTGACCGGAGACCGCAACTGGATCCTGATGGTCGATCTGGACCACTTCAAGTCAATCAATGACAGGTACGGTCACAAGCTTGGCGACACTGTCTTGAAAGGCTTTGCCGCGGTCGTGCGTGAACACATCAGAAGCAATGATCTGTTCTTCAGATACGGAGGAGAGGAATTCCTGCTGTGTATCGAACACGTCAGTGAAGAGACAGTTGCGCGCGTTGCCGAACGCCTGCGAACGACAATCGCGCAAAAGATTTTCCATACACCAGCCGGTGAGCACATTTCGGTGACTGCTTCTTTTGGCGTCACGGCTCTGGCACCGAACCAAACTGTCACCGAAGCCATCAACGCGGCTGACAAGGCCATGCATTCGGCCAAGCATGCAGGCCGGAACAACGTGGCTTTTTCTCCCGAAGCCTCATGAAAAAAGCCGCTCGCCAGCTATAGAAAATATCGTTAGGTCAGCATCTTAGACAAGCATTCCGTATCATCTGCACTTATCTTGGCAATTACCTCCAGGCTTTCGGGAGGCGCTCGCTTCAGCCATCTCCCGCTTCGGCCATTGAGGTGCAAATGACCACAATCAAAGAGCGCTGTGACTTCCTTGCGAGATACACCAAGGCCGGTGGCAAGAACGCGGTCGAGGCGAACATCGCAAGCCGACGGGCTCATGACGCGCAAACGCACTGTGTCGACTGTCCCTGGCGCAAAGTCATCCATCCGCTTGTCGATCGTAAAGGCGACGGCCTCACCTCGGTCTTGCCGAAGCATTCCGGACAGCGACCGGCGTTCAATCTGCCGGGCAAGGTGCGGATCGTTCTCCTGAAGCTGCGCCAGGTAACGGGCCCGCAAGCTGCTCAAGGGTCGCCTTTGAAACACCGGGCGATTCCATCGCTTGTCGCATTCCAAACACCTGTAGATCAGCCAGGCGTCCATGCGTGCACCTTTTGAATTCAGCCGGAATTTCCCCGTCGAATCAAAGGCCCGTTGGCGGTCGCATCTGGCACAGTACCGTGTCAACAAAGGGGAGTACGCAGACCTTATGGTCCACTCAATTTTCAGTTCAGACGACATGTCGTTGGTCTTCCTCTGAAGGGAAGTTCATCAACGAACGGTCGGGGTTCACGCACGGCGAATGCCGCCGGAACAAAGCCTGGCAATGCAGATGAAAATTCAGCGTATCGTTGTGTGAAGATACAGCTTGGCAAAGCCAAACCGGTCCCGATCCGCCGAAGAGGAACAAGTCAAAAAAGCTCGATAGAAGAGCAAGGCGGGATCAAAGACCGGTCAGAGCTTAGGCAAAACAAGCGTCCTGATTGACAACGACATCAATCAGTAGGGGGAACGCACAGTTTCAACTAGTGCTTTCAGGCAACATCCTGTGCCAAATCAATCCGCTTGTGGTGTCAGGCGCTCCGGGTGCGCGCGTCCTTGGCGAGATTGACAAGAATCTCTCTGATTTGAACTGAAGATTCCAAGACTTCCGGGAACCAGAGTCTCTCGACCCTGTCGCCGGCCACCAGATCCAGTCCTTCCGGATCCAGACATGCCAGTCGCCAATTCGCCCGGTCACCGCTGCAAAGAACTTCTGCATAGAGTTTCACGGCTTCGCCGTGGTCTTCGTTCATGTGATCAACTGCGCCTGCTTCGGCATCTGCCCAGCGCTTGATGTCGTCTATCCCGGTCACAAGGTCTTCCCGGTTCAGCTCGAAGGCCTTGCCGAACCCCCCGTTCAGACTCGCCCCCACCAACTCAAGCCTGAAAAAGGCAAAATCACCGAAATCGACATAGAGCTCCGCCTTGGGATGGCGGGCTAGGTAACGTCGCCGGATGCGTTCGTTGGAAGGGTCATTGCGCTCAATACGAGACGCTTGGCAGAAAAGCGAAATCCGAGGATGTGCAAGAGGGTCGCCCTTGCCCGGTTCACCCACAAGCAGGGAACAATTGGGATCCTTCAAAATAGCAGCCGTATGGCCAGAAAGTGTGCTCGTCAGGATCACGGGTGTCCCATCCATGTCCGTCGCCGTGGCTACCCTGCTTGCCAAAGGATGGCCGGACGCCGCGTCGATGGCTGCGAGCGCTCCAAATCGCGCACTGCGTACCAGCCCCTTTGCAAGACGCCGCGCATCTTCATCTGTTTCGCGAATAACAGACTTTGGCTCTTCCATGGGCTCTTCCAGATTGCTGACAAAAATTTCGGTTCAATTCATAGGTGTCACTAAGAGCGGTGGAATTGAGATCCGTCAAGCCGATCGCGAAACCTGAACGCAGGATGAACGACGATCTCAGAACCGGTTCAGCGCCACCGTGCAAATGTCTCCACACACAACGTGGCGCCAACTTGAATGGCGCAGGCCCATGGAGATACCGAAATGAACACCTTGAGCAAACGCCTTATTGCCACAGCCTTGTCAGGCGCACTGCTTCTACCGACACTGGCAGCAGCGGAAGCCGGTCCGAGAAACGGTTGGCGCGACCACGGTGGGCACCATCATCCTCATCGCAAGCACAAGAAGCACAAACGCCACAAGAACAACGACAATGTTGGGGCTGCGGTGGCCGCCGGGATCATCGGTCTTGCTGCCGGTGCGATCCTGCTCGGGGCGACAAGCCAACCAAGCTATGCAGGGCCGCCGGCCGCTCCCTACTATCCGCCGGCGCCGGACTACCCGCCCGCGCCCTACCCAGGGCGTGTCCATGGGAATGTCGGCTATCAGCCCTGGAGCCCTGTCTGTACAGTGTACCATATAACAGGATATTGCGTTCAGTGGCGCTAGTCACAGGATCGGTCACAGTCCTGCAGAAACCCTAGTGTTTCCTTGGGGTTACAACGGATGACGAATCCGTACCTACCTCAAATGGGACTGTGGCCGCGCCTAAAGAGCCGCCCGTTATTGCCGGTTCTATAGGGGGTATACGGGGGGGGTTGGGTATGTGCATATATATATCCACCCTCACAGATTTTTTCTGGAAATATCTCAATGTACAATCTCATATTTGACCTGAAAACCATAACAATCGGCGGCCAATTTGAACGGAGATTTAACGAAACAGATGGTGAAGATAGCACTTCTTACAGCGGCTTAAAAATCTTTGGTGACGGCGAAGTTGAGAACCCGAGTTTGGGAGACTTTGTTGGGCATCACAATGGCTCGCTACTTCCTGATCCATTCAGCAAAATGTTCCTACACGATCCGGAAGTTCATTTCGCAGTGCACCAAGACAAACCTCCTGTGCTTAAATTTCAAATGCCAGATGAAGTAAAAAAGCACCATGAAAACCTATGTGGAGCACTCAAAGAATCTCAGTATGGTTCGATTGTGTCACTGAATTTTTCTGAGGATGCTTTTAATGATTTTTGGAAAGTTGTTGAACTGCACATTGCTAGTCCATTCACCACCAAAGTGCGTGTTTTTCTCAGTCAACTGAACTTTGATGCAGAAGCCTTTCTTCAAGTAAAGAGTTCAAATGACAAACACGTTGTGATTTTCGACGCAGTAACTTTTCAGCTTGTAACAATACCAGACTGACAGTCTGTTTCAGTCCGCCCCAACCTCTCCAGCAAGTTACCGTCACAAAACCAATCATGCCGTCGCGCAGTCTCTACTGACGTCTTTGATCCATCTCTTGTTCGAGTAGGGTTTTCCTTCGATTCATCCAAAGAAACATTAGATGTATCGGGACCGCAACGGCCAACAAGAATAGACCTACTGAAACACATCCCCAAGTCAGATATGTTAACAAGCCGTCCGGTGAGAGTTTCCCTTTATGTAAGAGTGCCGACAGCACATAGCCCCCACCGAAAAGCATAAAGCCAAGCCACCCCCAAAGGTTCCGATGAACTACAATGAAATCGTGGATCTCAGTAACGAGGTGGTACCGGCAATAAAGTTGCTCTTCGGAGTACTGCTCGAGATTGTCTGTTTCTGGCTTCCCGAAAGTCAGAAAATTCGCAAAATCGATCATCGTACGCAGCCCCCTTCAGCCTCCACCCAAGGCTTGACAGCCTACTGGTCAATTTCATTTGCAGACCACCAATTATTCTAGGTCACACCATTCAGCCACATAACCGGGCGTCCACACCTTTGCCAGACCTTCCGAAATCAGCACAGAACCGGCACGTTTCCCATCGGGAAGAACTACCCAGACCAACGGACGCTCGTAGCGATCCTGCTCGCCAGAATCGAACACTTTTACTCCTGGTTGGCTCAATAGCTCCTGCATCCGCACCTTGGCAGCTCTTCCAAGCTCAAGCTCTTGTTGGCATTTTGGCCGTGAAATCTCAGGGGTATCGTACCCAGAAACAAACGGTTTGCCGTCTCCCATATCTCTCATATTCACGCCATCACACTTGATGCTGTCACCGTCAATTGCGAGCAACGAAGCGCATATGAGAAGCGTTGCACCGTTCATGACCGAGAGCCCATCGGAAGCGAGATTTCTTCTCGAAATGATTTCATTCTGCCTTATCTTTCCGAGATGTTTCCGTCTGTACTGATTGAAATGCCCAATCCCGAAGTGAGTTGTTCTGCCAGCCCTCCCCCCTGAATTTGATAGATTTCTCCCTTTATTCGAGGCACGTTCGCAACCGTTTTTTTCTGCAGCTGGCCAACACATTTCGTGTCACCGGCTTGTTTTTTCACCTCATCAACTTGGGCGGCCAACAACAAATCAAGCTCTCCCTCTCCCAGCTGTTCGGTGGTACAGGTCGACAAAGACTGAAGGACCGAATTGGTTACCTTAGCGGCTTCGAAATACTCATCAGCAACCTGCCCGTAACCACACACACTGAGATTGTGAATTGCGACAGCGGAATCGAACAAACGTGCTTCCATCGACGCCCTTACGCAACCCGGCCCCTCTTTGCGGTAGTAAGGTTCCTGGGAGTATTTCCCGCACATAAAGTCAGTAATGATCACCTTCTTATCTTGAGAGACAGAGCACGCAGCAAAGGTGACATCCGGCAACACAACAAGTAGGGAAACGAGTATTAACGCTCGTGTTGAGGGGCTCATTTCATATCACCTTATTCACAAGGAAAAGTCTCCCTCAAAACTGACAACATGATTATCGGCGCTGCGTAGTGCCTAAGGTTTGGGTAAGTCTCCAGATGCTTAACTGCGATATCCCTCAACTGAGGAGTGACTAGGTTGTCCGGTGTGCAAGCCCATTTTGGCAAATGGCCATCCCTTTGAAGCACTGCTTGCAAATCCGACAGCCCCATTAGATATCCGATACAAACTGGGTGATCTTCTTTGCAGAGTTCGTAGAGCTTGTTTCCATCCATGAAGAAGTGAGACGGTTCCTGAGCCACACTCGTCTGAACGCTCATTAACAGTCCAACGAATGCACTTCCAAGCAACAGGCGAAAGTTGATCACCCCATCCCCCCCTCTTTGTACAGATGCGGTCACATCTTCAGTGGACTACCCCCCCATGTCAACTCAGGGTTACATCCGACAGAAAACTGCGCGCGTGAATACAAATGAAATTCATTGCAGTTTGTTTTTATTCGGTTTCCCACCACAGCAGTGCAACTCACTTGCTGCACCTAATAAATTGTAATCTTAGAAAGTTCGCCATATAGATGAAATTTCATTTTTTGTTACACGAGTAGAATTATGCACTTTGTTAGGTCCAACTCGAGTCCGGTTGAAGGCATTCGCATTAGTGCGAGGTGCCCACATTGCAGGCAGAATGGTACTTTTGAAAAACTGCCAAACTCGAAAGACGTTCAATGGATTAATCCGGCCAATAATGGTTTCCCTACCGAAAAATGGGCTGCAGGTCTCAGACAGTGTCCTAACCCAACTTGCAAAGGTCTGCTCTTTTTTGTTTACGATTTAGTCGCTGGAAACACCGTCACTTACCCTCCGGAAGTGATTGACTTCGACGGCACCAACCTACCGGCGAATATTCTCTCAACTCTAGAAGAAGCAATCAAATGTCATGCGGCTGAGTGTTATCGAGCTGCTGCATTGATGGTCAGGCGTACCCTTGAAGAGCTCTGTGAAGATAAGGGAGCAAAGGGTTCGAATCTGAAGAAAAGGATTGGATCACTAAGTTCAGTTGCAGTTATTCCGACTGAGCTATTGTCTGCAGCAGATGAGTTGCGGATTCTTGGAAATGACGCAGCACACGTGACTTTGAAAGACTACGACAAGGTAGGAAAAGAAGAGTCAGAGATTGCAATCGAATTGGCTAAAGAACTGCTGAAAGCAGTATATCAGTATTCTGCTCTACTCACACGTCTCAAAGGGTTAAAAAGCGCTTCGAACGATGAGGATTGATGACTACAACAATCTCAGTCAGTTCAAACTCGTTTCCTGCAAGTTCCCTCTAGCTGGGCCTGAGATCCGTCCACCGTTTCAGTTCGACAAAACAATGAGTCAACAAAACCTAACTGCGAAGGAGCTGACCAATTACTGACACGAAATTGCCTCCCCCAAAAAAGAAACTTGATGGAACTACTCTACAAATTTTTCTCGCATTGTTCTCTTGGATAGCGATAGTGGTTTTCCTCTACGCGTTCAAAGGCGATCCTCAAAGTGCGAAAACACCATTGCCCGATCGACACATTCCAAGCGAAATGGTGCAACTCGCAAACGGCTCAGAAGTGGACGTCCTCGGCTGGCATAGACCCCAATTTGAAAGTTCTTGGATCAGCGCAGTTTACTTGAGCGAAGGCTGGACTGAAATAGAAATAGAAGGACAATACTGCGAGATATTGATCGATGAAGACTATTCGTATTGCGGTCGAAATGAAGACATCGAAGTTGAACATAGGGAAATCTTCGATCACTACACCGACATAATCTTCACATTTCGAAGTAAATCATACATGTATTGTGAAATTCCTCATGAAGTGGCATTAAGAATGCTGAGAGCAGAAAGCATAGGAAGTTTTTACCAAAATCAAATTAAAGGAAAATACTATTGCCAATCCTAAAAAAGGACCAAGGGTACGTTTGTTTTGAGATTCAAAATAATATTCCACTATTCTTGCCTAGGTATCGCACACAAGCGGCTCTTCGATACTGTCAACAGGCACCACGTTGAGAACAAGTTTGTTGGTCATTTGCTTGTCTCTATCCCAGTTCTGAAATGACACCCCCTTGCCGGGGTTGGACAAAGGGTTGTCAGTTTTGGGGTATCAGGGGAATGCGGTAGGGCTAATTGTGCCGTTCCCGAGGACATCAAGATTGCAATTCAGCTACAACCATTTGCTTTCGACCAGGCACCAGGTTACGGAACCACGCCTCATGTCTGGCGTCCAGTCGCAGAAATGTAGTTTCATTTGCTGTTTCTCCAGTCTTCGAAGATCCCGACCATGCGTTCTGACGGCAGGTACAGGGTGATAGGCTTGTTGTCCCGGATAGCGGAACGCCATACCCACTGAATGAGTTCAGTCAAAGCAAACTTGCCGGACGTGACATTGTACGTCTCGCCAATTTCCAGCCAACCTGTGTGGAGGTGGTTGGGATTTTGATCATAGAGGTAGATCAGGTGTGTGCAGTGTTTAAAATCATTCGTTCCCCGTGTCGTGTTGGGGACGAAGTTGACACCGCGAAACATTTTTGACTTCGTCGCGAAAGGCCCAGGTTCAGGACCAGATGTCTCACTTGGTCCCCTGCCGTTTTTGTACCAAAGACGCTTTTTGCACGTCAGCATGACGTTGTTCAGATCAACGTCCTTGAGCTGCCCGTCTCTGAGAACTCTCAAGGCCGATTGCACACGCGGAGCAGTCTTGTTGCCTTTGACAGCGTACTTGTCCTGACTGCCGTCATTGAGCTTCACGCGAGACAGGGAAGGAATTGTCTTGACGGTGATCAACTCACGCGCCTTCCTCTTCCACTCTTCCTCAAGCGAAGGGTCAGAAATAATGGTTGGTTCCAGACCAATCTTCCTAAGGTAAGGTACCATCAAGGAACCTTCTGCCCGGTAGGTGTAAACTGTCAGGGAAGACCCAGCCATGAACAACTCAGGCGGAAACGTCCAAAGGAAATAGCCTGTGCTGATCTTGTAGAGACACCCAGCTTTTGCCTGCCGGTAGAGGTTGACGTTCAACACATCCTTGCACCCCTTCTCGGTCCCCTTCGCGACATAGTCGTGCCACTTCTGTGTTGGGGTTACCTTCTGGGTGATAGGACACACGTCAGCGAAACCGTCGCCGATATAGAACTCCTGCCAGTCTTTTTCCTGGGGTCCAGATTCTCTGCGAACGACTGACAGCACTTCGTCAACGATAATGTGGACCCCCTTGAGAAGTCCTTCGCGGGATAGCTCAAGAATGTCCACGAACAGGGCGTGTGTTGTGACCACATTTTCACCGCTCAACAGAAGATCTCTGAGGCAGTCCTTCTTGGTTGGGTGGTGGTTCGTCGTGGGTTCCTTCAAGAAACCTTTGGCTTTTGTCTCATCCGTGTCCTCGATGAATCGCTTAATCTCAGACAGGAGGGGAACCACGATCAGATATTGCTCATCGTGTTCGAGACTTTCGATAATTTCGGTAGTCTTACCGGAACCGCATGGGCGGTCGTGAATTGTGACGTCAGGTAAGAACGTCAATTCGTTGCGAGGTGTCATTGCACCTTCAACCTTTCTAGCTCATTGGCTTTGGGGGATTGCGCAAGACAGCCAAGGGACTGCCGCGACTTACAGGCAGACACAGAAAAACCCCTGCAGCGGACTGAGGGGCTGTGTGTCTCGTTTGAAGTTTCGGATGCTCTTTACAGAGCGTGTTTGCGGTATGCCGCACTGATCAGGCTTTTGATGAGTGCCTGACGGGATGGCTTGGAGCCGGTCTTCTCTTCAATGATGTTCTGAAGAAAGATCAACGCTGACCGGGTGTCGGGGGACACAGAGAAAGTCAACGTCTGGATCTTGTCCGTTTGCATTGGGACTTCCTTTCGGTTGGTGAGTGTTAAAGGAGGACTTTGATACTGATTGGCGGAAAGCGGTTGTTTCTCAGAAAACCGAGCTTTAATTCCACACATAGGGGAATGTTGATTATCTACATATTGTAGGACTTTACGCCTTATCGGCAGATGAGAGCCGGACTTGAGCGCACTGCCCTATGGCTCCACACATAGTGGAATTTTTCTTACAATCCGCAGAGATCCCCCGTCACCAAACCCTCTTCCGTTTAAGGGGAAGCTTGATCCTCATTGGTGAAAAGCTGCTGTTTGTCAGAAAATCGGTTTTTGTTTCTACAGAATGGGGAGTTCTACGAAACAATCCACCAGAAGAAATACTTCACTATTGAAGTATCCACAGTAAAATATAAATTTCCTTTGAAAAATTATTCAGTTCTCACAATCATTACCCCGATCACAACACGAGGTGAACAGATGTATACTTTCAAAGTCGAATTTATGGATGAAGACGGCAAGTTACTTCCCCGCTTTACCCGAAGAATGCAGGGGGAAACGCACTGGGATGTATGTGTTCACGTTCTTACGAAGGTACTCAGACGGCTCAAAGGTGCGGTTGATTTCAATGTGACAGAGGTTTGAGTTCCCTTGTTTGAGATTCACACAATTCCCTTTGATGTAGCTACGAGTTTCCGCGTGGTGTTTATCAACGAGAAGCCGTGGTTTGAGATCGCCGATGTTAAAATGAAGCTGAACTACAATTCGATGAAAGAAATACAAGAACGATTGTCTGCAGCTGACCAACTGAAGGTTCAGCATGGGAAGACAACCTACATTCTTGTCTCAGAGAAAGCGCTGTACAGGCTTGCTCCTCGCACCACAATCCCTGCATTCAGCGACTTGAGAAATTGGGTAAAGCGCGATGTCATGGCGCTAGCCAAAAGGCAATAAAGTGCAGAGGAAAAGGTTTCGGCCATCGAGTTCGATGCCTATTTCCCGCCATCACCAACGCGCATCTTGTTGTCTGGCTACTTCCTCAGTTCAACAGAATATTGGGAACCGTCTTTGAGGGTCACATCCGCAATACCCTTGAAGTTCTTCAAGACCCTTCCGGGGTCATCAACAACCGCCTGATAGGAACCGAGGTTGAGAGACACATTCTCAACGATCCGGGCCAGTCTGGCTTGAAGTGCCTGACGGTTCTCCACTCTGTCCCTGTCGATGTTCTTGAAGATTTCCTCAAGGTCGTTCGGGTCAACTGCCCGTATCTTTGGGGTTTCGGTCTTCAGACGGGTCAACTCCCTGTCCATGTCATCCAGCTGTTCAGACAGGGTTTCCATTGATTGCTCATAGGTGGTTCTCAAGCGGTCAGAAGTCGCTGTTAGAGCGCGTTCTGTGGCTGTGTTGAGCTTGCCTTCAGCCACTTCAATCTGGCTCTCCAGAGTCTTTATTTTGCCCTCAGTTTCATCAACAACCGGGACCACTTCCCGTTCTTCTGTGAGTTCGATGGCAAGGTTTGATAGGAGCGACTCTTCAAGGTAGTCCATCAGGATGACACCGTTGCCGCACTTGTCTTCCTTCACCCTGCTGCGATTGTCAGCACACTGGACGTACCGATAGGTTTTATTGGGTTTCTTGGTGGAAGACACGAACATTGGACCACCGCATTTTGCACAGGTCAAAGACCGGCTGAACAGGTTGGCGATATCGCCACGAACGGATGCAGGGTTCCGTCTGCGCTTTGCCTTCTGGTCTTCGAACAAGTCCCACTGGGTCTTTGTGATCACTGGTTCAAAGAAGTCTTCAGTCACCTCGTCACCAAACCGGACGGCACCATAGAGTGCAGGATTGTCCAAAATGTTTTGGACGTTGCTCTGTCTCCAGATGCTCCCCTTGGGGGTTGTGAAGCCTTCGCTGTTCAAGATGCTCGCTGTCTTCAGATAGCTGTTGCCCTCCCTGAACAAAGACACCAGACGTTCGACCACGGGGCGTTTGTCATCCAAGATCTGACGTGTTTCCCGGTCAATCCAGAAGGGGACAGATGCAAGCGGGATTTTCTCCCCTGCCTGCAAGCGTCTTGCCCGTGCCTTGTAGGCCTGTTTTACAGCGTGGGACTTCTGCTGGCTTTCTTGGTTCGCAGCTGAGAGGCCAATCAGGGATGTCAGGGGAATGGCAGTGTTCTGATCGTAGATTGGTTTGTTGATGAATGTATCGTGCCGAGCGATGCCAAGCGTGATCCCTGAGACAATCAGATCCAGAAAGAGCATCATTGCATCACTGGCGTCCATGCGGGTCAGACGGCTGTAGTCGTCCACGATCAGGATGACATCTTTTGAGATTTCCCCAGTCTGATAGGACTCAATGAGACGGCCAAGCTGTGCCTTGACGTTGGACCCACGGAACGCTGAGACGCCTTGGTCCCTGATGGTGTCCACCAGTTCCAGCTTGTGCCTTCTGCAGAACTCCTGTGCCGTGCTGTCTTGTCGGTCTTGGCTGTCACCATCGTTCTGCTTGGTGGTGGACCAGCGCTGATAGGAGATTGCCCTTCGTCCGTGAAATTGTGTCGCGTCAATCATTTGGAGACAGCCCTCAAAATTCGTAACAAGTATATCGTTACGTCTGTACACTAAAAGAACTTCACCTTCAACTCCAACCAGATCCGTGTTGTCGAGATCGACGGGGAACCGTGGTTCGTCGCAAGGGATGTCTGCAGCGCTGTCGATTTCCTGATGCAGCAGCACGTTTTCAGGAAACTGAACGCCGATGAAATGCAAACCATCACGAAGAAAGATGTGCCAGATACATCTTTGTTCCCCGGCAGACAGGCGCGAGTGAAAGTCATCTCCGAAAGTAGCCTGTACAAACTGGTCATGCGCTCGGACAAGCCACAGGCAAACCCCTTCCAATGTCCGGTCACAAAAAACCTGATTTCGCGGACCGCTGCTTTAGGCATTGGGAGACACCCTGTTTGCCTTGTAGTTACCTATAGTTTTTCTTTTACGAAATGACGAAATAACCTAAATGATTTCAATAGCTTACAGACATTTACGCTCTAGGAAAAAGCACAAATGGCAAAATGGTTGCGCGGGTTTTGCTGTTTGAGGTTGTGTCGCGGCGGTTCTTACGCCGCTCACATCATAGGACACTGCCGGGGAACTGGAGTGTACCGGAAGTGATAGGCCGTGTCATTGAGTGGACATAGAGCGAGGCGAACACGCCGAGCATGTTCATCATCACATAGACAAACTGATGGACACATATTCATGGGAACCATCGGACACCTATAGTGCACTATGATTGTCTTTCGGACCAATTCCTTTCCCCATACTCCTGCAAGCGAATGTCCCCCAGACAATGAGCGCAAGCAGATGGGAGTTGGAAACTTCTATCGAAGACAATCAAATCAACTTACCCATTTTTGTCTCCCAAGCGAAGCGTTGTTGTCTTCACCACACTGTTAGCCTGTGTCAATCTGTGTCATTCGTGTTTAGTGTTTTGAAGTAGCGAGGTGAGATTCCGAGCGGATGAAACCACAGCGGAATGTGCCTGATAGGAATAAGGCTGCTTGTTGTTGTTGTTCATAGCTCAGTCTGATGACCTCGCTTCCATTGTCAACTGTCGGTCACTGTCCGTAAGTGTACCGCCTGCAGATGGACTGCAAGGCACTGTGAGAGTCTGCCAGTTTACTCTGGTGCTTTTCGGGGCGCTGTCGGTGCTGGATTTGGAAGCCAAAGAACACATCTAAAAGCGCGCACAGCGCACTTCACACCTCATATAGCACCTAATACCCAATACTCACGCCACAAATTGCACTTCACGATACTGTTCACTGTACATATGTGAAGCCCGGCCTGGTATCAGTATTGTTCTTCTAAATACCGGTCCTTCAATCCTTCGACCGGAACCTACATGACCTATCGCGGTGTGGAACGCTTTTGCCAATAAGCTCGCCGGCAGATCCTTTTTCTTGGCGCCAGGCGACCGGCCAGCTGAACTGGCCACACGTTTGGCGTTCTTTTTTCATGCCGGCGCAACGAAAATAGCGGTTTGCCTGCTATTGCGCTAACAAGGTTCCTGATCGGAGGATCAGAAGCTTGTTGTTGCGCGTCCTATTTCATTCCATTGTTGTTGTCCTACTCACAATTCTCACCCAAATCGGAGGAATCGCCTGGCTGGTCGCTCTCCTTGCGCGGCGGCGTCTCATAACATTTGCTGCCGTTTATGCCTTTTTGAGTGTGGCAAGCCTCTGGATAGCGCCCCAACTCGGCCGGGTACCGCTGCCATGTCTTTCGGACAATGATCTGAGAATGCGTTCGGTTCTGTATTGCGCGTTGAATCGGCAATACGTCACGCCCGCAATGAAACAGACCGTTGAGGACTTGGCCGATCACATGTCCACTCGATACCCCGGCACTGTAACCATCGCCCTTGACGGAAACTTTCCCTTTCTGGACGGTTTTCCCATGATCCCGCACCTGTCCCATAACGACGGCAGGAAGCTGGATCTGGCCTTTTTCTACGAGGATGAAAAAGGGCATTACCTGCCTGGAAAAAGCCCATCACCGATAGGCTATTTCGCCTTCGAAAACGGCTCAACCAACTGCACTTCCGAATGGTTTACGTTGCGCTGGGACCTCGTTTGGCTACAACCCTTGTGGAGAGACGATCGCGTAGAAGAAACTCGTACGCGCGCAGCAATCACCTGGCTAACAGTTGATCAACGCGTGGAGAAAATTCTCCTGGAACCACACCTGCGAAGCACGCTCGGCGTTGGTTATGACAAAGTCCGTTTCCAGGGGTGCCATGCAGCCAGGCACGACGATCACATCCACTTTCAGATACGCTAATAGCTAACTCATTGGCAGATCAGATAGGTGCATGTCTTTCCGTGACAGCCAATATCGACATGCATGTGGGACTTGTGACTGTCATCCGCGTCGGGTCCAAGCACGGTCGTGAAACGCTCACAGGCACTGCGATGGACTGACTTCAGAAAACGCCCTTCAATGGTGTCAGACCCCCAATCTGTTTCGACTGAAACCAACGAACCGTCCGCAAGCATGAACCCGCTCAGATCAATCGCTTTGCCCAGCGCGTGCTCGGACAGCTTCCCGTCCGGCAAGTTGTTGCGACGCCGGCACTGGTATCCCGGCCCGTTGGCAAGGCTTGCAATCGATGACGGAAGGCGCAGATCCGATGTCGGCAGAACATCCTCATGCAGCCAGCGCACAAGAACCGCTGCAAAGTCGCACGAAAGGAGGGCCGGCATGGAGAACTTGATGCTCCCGCTGGCACCACGAACACCCGTAAGCTTGACCGGATCCTGGACACCACATTCCGGATCCCCGTCTGCTTCTCCCTTGAACGCCGGCACGGTCTCGTAGACACCGTTTGGTATCGAGCAGGCACGGGCCGGCGAATCCGATCGTTCTTCTGGATCAGCCGTCTCGTCGGTACGCGCGGGTTTTACCGGCGGAACATCAACGCCTTCGAGAAAACCGTTCTGATCAGCGTTCGCCAAGGGCCGGACAGGTGGCAGAGGATCCTTGGCGAACACCGCAGGAGACAGTGACAGTCCCACGGCGGCAAACACACAAAACTGTCTCGCAAGTTTTTTCATTCAGCTTTTTGTCCCTTGCAGCCAATTTCAAAGTGTGGATGAGTGATCTGGTTCCAGTTGATCTCTGGACGCTAAATCAAATTCCGGAATGATGTAATGACGCTTGAACTTTATTCAGCCTATGTCGTCGCGACCTTGATCGTCCTGGCCATTCCCGGGCCGACAATCATGCTTGTCGTGAGTTATGCCTTGACCCAGGGTCGAAGGTCGGCATTTGCGAGCGTCATGGGGGTAGGATTGGGAGACGCCACGGCGGCGTCAGCTTCGCTTCTGGGCCTCGGGGCCATATTGGCGGCGTCGGCAACGGCGTTTACGATTCTGAAATGGGTCGGTGCAGCCTATCTCGTCTGGCTTGGTATCAAGATGTGGCGCAGCCGTCCAACGGCCCTGGGAGCCCATCAGGTTGCTGACATACCGGCCCGGAAAATTTTCTGGCACGCCTATGTCGTCACTACGCTCAATCCGAAAGGCATCATTTTCTTCATGGCATTCCTGCCGCATTTTATCGCGCCTCAGGCACCTGTTGCCCCGCAGCTTCTGCTGCTCGGCTCCACATTTGTTGTGCTTGGGATCTTGAACGCGGCCATCTATGCGATAGCTGCGGCGGCGATTGGCAACAAGCTGCGGAATCCTTCATTGATGCGTCTGGTCAACAAGGTCGGTGGTGGGTTCCTGATATCTGCGGCCGCCATGACGGCAACACTGCAGAGGTCGACAGGGTGACGAAACACCAAGTCTCGTCCGGGCCCCTGCATGCGTGTTTCGCGATTGAACCGTTCCGTGTTTGTGGAAATCTAGTTGGTCTGCAAGCCGAACTTTGGTCCTGACCTTCTCAGGACTTCCATGGATCTGTGCGCGCCTTTCTCACTGAGTGCCGCATAGCGCTTGATGGCATCGTTCACTTCAACACCTCCAAGCTGCAGGCGTCTTGCACGCATTGTGAGAATATCCTTGTAGGCCTCAGAACGAACACCCACGGCCTTGCACAGGATAATCAAGGGTTTGTCGCTTGTGCTGAACAGAAGTTGAGATACTGCAGCTGGCGGCAGGTCGCTCACCTTTGCCAGCAATATGCCGAGCTCTGCAGTCCGGTCTGCGCGTGCAAACATCTTCACGGCATCGTCGATTGTCGTTTTCTTGTCCAGAACCTCTTTTATGAGGGCGTTGGATTCTTCCCTGGCGTCGTCGAGCTTTTGAGCCCGGGCAGCGACCTCGGTTGCTGCGCGTTCGGCAAGCAGCTGAACAAGCGTATTGTCGGCACCAAGAGCGCTGACACGCCCCTGCAACTCCTCGGTCAATAAAGGTACCAGGGCTTTCGCGGCTTCTTCCGGAAGATCTGCGCGGTCGATGAGTGCCGCCTGTATCGTCTCGTCCGCGCGCGCCTTTTCAACCAGTTTCAAAAAAGAAGACTTCGCAAATTCGGCGCCTTTGTTCTCAGCGACCTTTGACAGAACTTTGGAATCGCCTCTGTCGACAAGAACAGTCGTAACAGCCTCGTCGACGGTTCTGCGTCCGGCAATCGCGCCAAGATGTTCCATCGGTGCGTCAGCTGCGATCTCCACGAGATCGTTTGAAGACAGCACAGGGGAATGCTCAAGCACCGGGCCAGCGACGGAGATCTTGTCCCGCGCCAGTTTGACCATCAAGTCTCTTGGAGCCTGCTCTTCGTTGCAGACCCGTTTGGCGAGAATCATCCGGGTTTCTTCCTCGAGCTGGCCGAGAACCTTCAGAACGATGTCACCAAAAAGCAGGCTCATCTGCTCGTCCTTGTCGTCACCCGAGCCGACAAACAGATCTGTGAGCGCGGTGATCAGGCCTTTCCGGCCCGACACGCTCGAATCTTTCGCCAGCGCAGCAAGTTTAGACAAGTTGATCATTGAGTCCCCAACGCGTCATTCGCGTTATGAGCGGAGATTAGCAGCCACGCGTTAACACGAACCTACTATGGCCGCTGTGAAACCCACCAAATTGAGAACCCCTCTCCGGCGGCACCTTTCAGAGACCGCATTTGAAGGAAAACAGCCCCCTCAAATGCTACCTGGTCGAAGAAAATTCAGCACATCGCCCCTTGTCTGTTGAGCGTCTTGTCTCGTTTGCGATCAATAATTTACTTAACAAGCCACAAACAAACACAACCCAAAGGGGCAAGACCTCGTTGCGCCGCAGCATCTTTTTTGCTTCGGTTTTGTGACAGCCTGACCTAGTATCGCTTGGTCAAATAGAGGTAATCGGGAGCGGACAGATGACAATCGTACGGAACCTGAACATGATTGCCTTTCTCGCAGCATTCGCGTTCTTGGCTGCGATTGTGATAGGTGTAATCTGAGCCTATCTGGCGAATCGGGACGGTAAATACCGCGCATGGCGCGGTGAGTGAACTCATAAAAAATGAAACAATTTTAGCCCGCCGCACCAGAAGGTGTCGGCAGGCAAACTTGTTTATAGAATAACTCTCTTCCAGATTGATACGCTCCCAAGCCTCTTGGAATTTTTCCAAGCCCCGCCTTCAAATTTTGCGCGAGTCAAAAATACAACCTTAGATTGCAAAACTTTCTAGTCACTATAACTCGCCTTGGGAAACGCTCTAGGCCATTTTTCAGCCGTGCGGCGCTCATCGAACCGCTCACAAGCCGCACTCGTCCTCGACAGGTGCATAATCCATCGGGTCGATTGAATCCGGACGTCCATCCAGAGCGAGCGAGGTACTGCGGGCAGGTGTGCGTGCGATAACATTTCCACGTTTCACAACCGCGAGCCGTGTTGCCTTCATGCGAATGGCTTCGATGGGGTCGCGCGCCTGCAGCAATACCAAATCCGCATTGCAGCCCTTTTCAAGTCCGTAGCCTTCAAGTCCAAGGGCCTTTGCGGGACGCGATGTGACACACTCATAGCAATACCGAATGGCGTCACGGCTGGTCATCTGCGCAACATGCAGGCCCATGCTGGCAACCTCCAGCATGTCTGCCGATCCCATCGAGTACCAAGGGTCCATGACGCAATCGTGCCCAAACGCAACGTTGATGCCGAATTCTCTCATTTCCGGCACGCGTGTCTGCCCGCGGCGCTTGGGATATGTATCGTGTCGTCCCTGCAACGTTATGTTTATCAAGGGGTTGGCAATGGCATGAATTTCCGCTTCGGCCACAAGCGGAAGCAGTTTTGACACATAGTAGTTGTCCATTGAGTGCATCGATGTCAGATGCGAACCCGCAACCCTTCCCTCCAGTCCCAAGCGTTTGGTTTCAAAGGCGAGTGTCTCGATATGGCGCGACATCGGATCGTCGGTTTCGTCGCAGTGAAAATCCACCATGAGGCCGCGTTCCGCAGCAATTTCGCAAAGGCGCCTGACGGATCTGGCACCTTCCTCCATGGTACGTTCGAAATGCGGTATGCCCCCGACAATGTCGACGCCCATATCGAGTGCTCTGAGAAGGTTCTTCTCAGCGTTCTTTGACCGAAAAAGACCATCTTGCGGAAAGGCGACCAGCTGGAGGTCAATATATGGCTTTACCTTCTCACGAACTTCCAGCAAGCCCTTTACGCCGGTCAGTTTGTCGTCACAAACGTCAACATGCGACCGAATGGCAAGCAAGCCTTGCGAGACCGCAAGATCGCAATACTTGAGCGCACGCTCCACCACGGCTTCGACAGTCAGGATTTCCTTCAACTCTCCCCACAAGGCAATCCCTTCCAGCAACGTCCCGCTTTGGTTCATTCGCGGCAAGCCGAGCGAAAGCGTCGCATCCATGTGAAAGTGACTGTCGACAAAGGGAGGTGAAACCAGCAATCCATCGGCATCGATGACCTGAGCAGCATCGCCGGTCACGCCTCGCTCCACGGCGGTGATAACCCCGTTCCTGCAGGCAATGTCCATCCCGGAACGGCCATCGGGAAGATTTGCATTCTTGAAGAGTAAGTCGAGGCTCATGGAACAGTCCTGTCAACGCTGCCCGCGGAAATAGGGGACTAGAAGGGCTCTGGGGTAATCAGCTTTGCGCGCAACGATGATCAAGGCGAGAATTGAGAGAAGGTAAGGCATCATCAGGAAAACCTGCCCAGGAATAAAACTGCCGATCTCCGTCTGCAAGCGCACCTGAAACGCATCAAAAGCGCCGAACAGAAGCGCACCAACCAGTGCTTTTCCGGGCCGCCATGACGCAAACACGGTGAGCGCTATGCAGATCCAGCCACGCCCATTGACCATTCCGAAAAAGAAGGCATCAAACGCCGACATGGTCAGAAACGCACCGCCCAATGCCATAATGGACGACCCCACGACAACGGCACCCATGCGGAGGGCATAAACCGAAAGACCCTGCGACTCCACTGCAGAAGGATTGTCGCCAACCGCGCGTATCGCAAGGCCAAGGGGTGTCCGGTAAAGAACATAGGCCGTTGCAAGCACCAACAACAAGGCAAGAAAGGTCAGCGAGGTTTGCTGGAACAATGCCGTTCCAACAAACGGTAAATCCGACAGAATGGGAAGATCCAGCGGCTTGAACGCCTCAATGCGTGGAGGTGAAGACACATCCGGAAGTGCGGTTCGATAGACGAAGTAGCTGAGTGATGTCGCAAAGAGCGTAACGCCTATACCGGATACATGCTGCGACAGGCCAAGAGGGACTGTCAGGATGGCGTGAAGAAAGCCGAAGAGTGCTCCTGCAAGCGCTGCAACCAGAACACCACCCCACAAGCCAGCGCCAAGCCAGACAGCCATCCAACCAGCCATGGCGCCAGCTGTAAAAATACCCTCGATCCCGAGGTTGAGCACACCCGCCCGTTCGCAGATCAGGGCGCCAAGGACACCAAATATCAGGGGCGTCGCGATCCGCAACGAGGCAGCCCAGAAGTTGGCAGACAGGAGGATCTCAAGAATTTCGATCATTCCGAGACCTCCTGGCCCGCGTTTCTGCCGACAATCCTGATCTTGAATCTCAGAAACAGGCCGGAAACGAGCACGCATAGAAGGGCCATTGCGACGATGAGGTCGGCCAGGTAATTCGAGACGCCGGTCGCACGCGACATTGAATCTGCGCCGACGAAAATGCTGGCAATGAAGAGTGCGGCAAAAACCACTCCGATCGGCGACAGGCCCGCGAGCATGGCAACAACAATGCCTGAATACCCGAATCCAGGAGAAAGATCCGCTGTCAGGTAGCCTTTCAAGCCTGCAACCTCCCCAACGCCGGCAAGTCCTGCCAGAGCGCCGGAAATCAGTCCAACGCGAATGAATGTCGTTGTTACCGGGATCCCTGCATGCCGGGCTGCATTCGCGTTTTCGCCGACCGCGCGGATTTCAAAACCCCAGACGGTCTTCTTGAGCAAGAAATAGACTGCAAGTGCTGCCCCAAGCGCAATCACCAAGCCCCAGTGAATGCGCATTCTTGCAAGAAGTTTCGGCAGCGCGGCCTCATCCAGAATTGGTTCCGACTGTGGCCAGCCCATACCCATCGGGTCCTTCATTGGACCTTCAAGCATCATTTGCACAAAAAGCAGGATCACGAAGTTCAACAGGAGAGTGGTCACGACCTCGTCGACACCCAGACGGGTTTTGAGCAGTGTCGGACCAAGCATGACCAATCCGCCAGCAAGGGCGCCTGCAAATATGACCAGAGGAATAAGCGCAGCGGAGGGAAGAGATATCGCTCCGGTACCTACCGCGACGGCTGCGAGGGCTCCGGCATAAAGCTGTCCTTCCGCCCCTATGTTCCAAAGCTTGGCCCTGAATGCGACAGCTGCGGCCAGTCCGGTCAGGATAAGTGGGGTCGCTCGTGTCAGCATCTCGGTGAATGCGAACAGAGACCCGAACGCGCCCTTGATCATGAGGGCATAGGCTTCGAAAACGGATAGCCCGGCGAACAACATCGGGATAGCTGCCAGAACAAGGGCAGCCCCGCCGGCAGCTAGCGAAACGACAATCATCCGGGAAACTGCAACGGGTCCTCGGGGCTCCAGGCGGATCATGCTGCATCACCTTCGGAATGACCGGCCATTTGCATACCAAGTGTGGCTCGGTCCAGCTTCTCGGTGCCTTCTGCTTTGGAAAGAACACCACGATGGATGACTGCAATTCTGTCTGACAAGCGCATCAGCTCATCCAGGTCCTCGGAAATAAGTATGACACCGGCACCGCCTTCTCGAGCCACCAGCAGCCTCCTATGGACATCCGAGGTCGCGCCAACATCCAGTCCTCGGGAAGGCTGAGCCGCAAGTACAACTCGCGGATCAGCCTCCAGAGACCTCGCAAGAACAATCTTCTGGATATTGCCACCCGACAGGAGTCTCGCTGGGCTGTTTTCGCTTTGGCATCTGATGTCAAAAGCCTCGATTTGGCGCCTGGCGCGCTCCCTCATCGCAGAAAAGCGCAATAAGCCGAGTTTCTGATTCTCAGGCGCCCTTATTGTTTCAATCGCAAGGTTTTCAGACACGGACATGGCACCGACAACGCCGTCGCGGTGCCGGTCTTCCGGTATCCGGGCAAGACCGGCTTGAAGCATTTGCCGAACGGAGGCCTTGCTGACATCGCGTTTATCCAGCGTCATGGATCCGCTTGCAGCCGTTACAAGTCCGGTGATGACCCTCGCCAGGGTGGTCTGGCCATTGCCCGAAACACCCGCAATTCCAAGTATCTCTCCGGCCTTAAGCTCCAGATCGACATTTCGCAGAACCTCCCGACCATGTCCTGCGGACACGCCTCTCAATTCCAGAAGAGTGTCTCCGGCGTCTTTCGGGTCACGCACTGTTTCAGCGACTTCATGTCCAACCATAAGTTCTGCAAGTTGCCGCTGATCACTACCTTTCGTCGGCAAATCAGCAACCTTCCGCCCGGCCCTCAGGATGGCAATGCGATGAGATGAAGCAATCACTTCGGCAAGCTTGTGAGAAATGAAGATGATGCCGAGACCGTCAGCGGTGAGCTTCTTGAGCGTTTCAAAAAGGGTTTCGGATTCCTGAGGCGTCAAGACCGCCGTAGGTTCATC
Organism: Roseibium sp.; assembly: GCA_017643925.1. Lineage (GTDB taxonomy): Bacteria > Pseudomonadota > Alphaproteobacteria > Rhizobiales > Stappiaceae > Roseibium. Next base: position 196,730 of record JAEPML010000010.1, read on the forward strand.
TAGAACCAGAACGCGAGCATCGCGGTAAAGCGCTTTCAGGATCTCGACCCGCTGTTTCTCGCCAACCGAGAGCTGAGCGACCGGCGTATCGAGATTGACAGACAGCCCTGAGCGCAACATCAGTTGCTCGAGTTTTTGCCGAGCTGAAACATGTGATGACCCCAGAGAGGTCAACTTCTCAGTTCCCAATAGAATGTTGTCGAGGGCACTGAGATTTTCAGCCAGTGTAAAGTGCTGGTGCACCATTCCCACACCCGCTTCCAATGCGGCATTCGGCGATCCGGGTTGCAGTTCCGATAGCTTGTCTTTTGTCCCGACGAACACCTTGCCTTCATCGGCAACATAATGGCCGAAAAGAATATTCATCAGCGTTGTCTTTCCGGCGCCATTCTCACCGAGCAAGGCGAGAATTTCACCGGGGCGCAGCTCCAGCGAAACATCACTATTGGCCGTCAATTTGCCGAAGCGTTTCGTTATTCCCTCGAGCTTCAAGACGGGGACGCTCTGCGAACCTGTGTTCGCCATGATAAACTCCGAAATCGTGTAGGACGGGACTGCCGCTAGGCAGCAACAGGCACCGGGAACATCCGATGACGATTTAGACCGTCACCGGAATATTAGTGCCAAACCAGAGTTACATCGTGGATTTCGGTTCGCTGTCGTTCACGTTGACGCGGAAGAGGCCGTCCAGGATTTCTTGTTCCTTTTCCTTTGCCGCTTTCACCGCGTCTGCGGGGGCCAGCTTTTCGTCGACGATGAAGCTTCCGCCACCATAGGACATGAAGCTGTATGGCCCATAATCAGCAGGTTCAAACGAACCACCAAGAACTGCTTCGATAGCCCGGTCCACTGTCGGCTCCATGTGCCACAATGCGGAAGACAGAATGGTGCCCGGATAGTCCTGCGAAGTATCGATCACGTTGCCGATTGCGAGAAGTCCCTTTTCCTTCGCAGCATCGGAAACTCCAAAACGCTCTGCGTAGAGAATGTCGGCACCCTTGTCGATCATGGCAAAGGCAGCTTCCTTGGCCTTGGGAGGGTCATACCAGGAGTTGATGAAGGTCACGAGGAACTTCACATCCGGGTTTACCGCTGTAGCCCCATCCATGAACCCGTTCATTAGCCGGTTCACTTCCGGTATCGCATAGCCGCCGACCATGCCGATCACATTCGACTTTGTCGTGGCTCCGGCGATCATTCCGCTGAGATAGCTGGGCTCGTGGATCCAGTTGTCGAATACGGCAAAATTCGGTTGTGCCGGTCCGAAGGAAGACCCCATCAAAAACGCAGTATCCGGGTATTCGGCTGCAACTTTCCGAGCTGCCCGCTCAACAGCGAAAGCCTCTCCGACCACGAGATCCATGCCCTGCTCTGCGTACTCCCGCATCACACGCTCGTAGTCGGTATTGGCGACGTTTTCAGAGAAGGTATAGGTGATGTCGCCGCGTTCCTGCGCAGCCTCCAGTGCCTTGTTTATGCGGCTAACCCATTGCTGCTCCACCGGAACAGTATAGATCGCAGCAACCTTGATTGGTTTCTCTTTGGCTTCAACTGAATGAGTGCCTGCCACTGACGCGACCGCAATCGCGAGAGACAACTTCAGCACTGCACGCCTTTTCCAAGACTTGTTGACGAACAACCCCCTCAAAAAACTCATAACGAACCCCTGGATTTGTAATTGATCCGATATTGTGACCACAGAAGTGCACTGAGTACAACACGCGTTGAGGTTCCCGAGTAAAATTTTTTATCATTTGGACAAAATTTAGCCAGATGACGAATTCCTAGTCACAACCCGCAGTTTTTTTTTACCGAAAAGAGCAATAGCTGTTCATCGTCACAGAGGCCTGAGACAAGGGAACACTGCGCAGCGACAAAGCAAACGCTGACAAAACGACAGCCAAAAGCGCATCAATCCCTTTCGCTGGATTTCTTCACCCATGTGTTGTGCACCTTCGCCGCAATCTGAATGACGAGCCAAATGGCACCGAGTATTGGCAAGAACAGTTGCGCTTCTGCAGACAGCCATTCGATATGCCTGTGCAGCTGTCCCCAGGTAAGCGCCCCGATCGCAACTGGAGCCGTGATCATGTCTTGTTTATTCATCGCCGCTCCGTGCAAAGCCGTACTTGATTTCGTCGTACCAGGACGCGCACCGTTGAACCCGGGCATTCGCGCGGCCAAGCGCCTGGTCTGTTCGGATCAAGGCAACGTCAAGCGGCTCCCCTGCCCTAATTCCGGATCGCGCCTTGCGCCGGCAGTCGGCTGGATAGTCCGGCAGCGTCTTTTCCGCTTCCACCTTCGCGGTCTGGATGGCCGCGCTCTGCAGCCGATCGTCAACGGTTGCGCAAGCGGTCAACAAGACCAGGCTGCACAACGCAACTGTCTTCAACGGTCGAAACATAGTGCTCCAACTCCTGCGTTGCGGCTTCCGCTTCCGCGTTGGCCTGTTCAATGAGGGAGAGAAAGCGCCGGTTGGCACGATCAGTCACAACCTTCCGGCGTTTGAGCTCTTCAAGCTGAACACGCGCAGCGGTCAGTTCCGCATCCGCAACATATTCTGCCACCGCCCGTCGAACCGCGCTTGACTTGTCCACCTTGCGCCAAATGAAAAAGCCGCCCAGGACGGCGGCAACAGCAAGGGCAGAGCAAGCGGCGCGGCTCTTCAGGAACCAAGCCAGGGCACTGATCATTTCAGGCCTTCCAGGCACAGCCTGTGTTCGGCCGCGCGCCGGTTCACCAGGCCCCGGATCGTCCTACCACCCGCCTTCTTGAACCAGGTTGCCGCGTCACAAGCGCCTTTCACATCTCCCCGGTTCAATCGCCTTGCCGCTGTCGATCGGCAAAAGCCAACTACCCCGATATTGTAGGTAAGCGACACGAAGGCCACGTAGGATTTTGCCGGGATGGCATTCGGATCGCGCAGGCACTTCCGCATTCCGCGTTCATGCTTCTTGAGCGAGGCAAGCAACATCTGATCGCACTCAGCCTTGGTGTGCTTGTCTCCCATCTTCACGCCGTAGGTTTCGCCGTAACAGACCGTTGGAATGCCGACCACATCACGATATGCGGTCAGGCGCAGGCCTTCCCAGGCACCGACAAGCGCGATTGCGGCCGCGCCGACGGTCCCGGCCAGGCGGGTTTTACGTCCCATCTTCAAAGTCCTTCTGTGCAAGAATGCGGGCAACGAATGCGCCCGAGGTGGAAAGAGCCGAAAGAAGCGCCAGGCGCCCCGGCTCGATGATGTCACCCATGAAGGACAGAGCCACTTCCGCACTCGACAAGAGGGCAGCAAGCAGCATGAGGCGCACGCTCCACGCCCTGCAAAGGACGCGGCGCCAGCCGTTTATCAATTTCATGATTAGACCTTTTGAGGCTTAGCTAGGCGAGGCTAGAGCCATAAAAAAAAGCACGCCACAAGCGGGCGCACGGAAGGAATTTGGAGAGTGTGTTGTTCGATGGCGGATGCTATCGCAATTCATAGCTTGCGACACCGAGCAGACCGAAGGTAACGGCCGCAAAGGCTAAGCCCCGGACCAATTGACCCACGCCAACAGCGCCGGCAGGTAATACAGCGTCAGGCGCAGGAACAAAGCGATGTGACCGGATCCGAATGAAACCAGGTTCATGACCCTTACAAAACGATCATTCGGCCGGCGATCGTTCGCCTGTTCTTGGTAATATCTGTGCAGATCGAACCAGAATCCACACCCCCGCGCACCCCAAAACAACAAAACCGGCCACATAGAACAGCGCCTGCCCGGGCAACCGATCGGTAATGCTCGACATTGCAGCGCCGCGAATCCGATTGAAAACCATGAGGAGCAGCAGAGTGGCCAACCAGACCAATAACAAGTTGATCATGAAACCAAGCTTTCCAAGGTAATTGATGCCAATTCATCGGCGGTCACTGCTTCTTCAATCGCGGCATGGTTCGTGGCGTCACGGTAACGTTGTTTCAAGGCGGCAATCACTGTCATTGCCCCCTGTTCTGCTTGCTCGCTTGCGCGCATCCAGTCTACATCGAGGCCCGCCAAGATCGGATTGCGCTCTTGCCTCAGTTGCTCACGCTTGATTTTGCGGGCTTCAACAAGATCAATTTCAACCGCATCACCATCTAGTTGCCAGGCATCACGAAACTGTCGATCGTTGGGTAGGTTCCTGGCATTGGTCACGTCAATCTTTTCTGATCCAAATTCGATATGTGCCGCCGTCTTCCCGCGAGGCACCGCAGGTTTTTTTTCCTTCCTTGACGGCTGCGCCTTTCCGGCAAAGTTCACTGGCGGCAATAGGATTTCACCGGTACTCTTTTGTTGTTCATCTTTCATGCTGTTTGCTCCTGATTTACGCGCCAGGCATCACGGAATGTTCGATTGGCAGGAATCGAAGACGCTTTGACAATTCTTAGAATTTGTCGGTTGCCCTGGTAGCTGCCGTCCCAGATGTGATTAGGTAGGTCTTTCTTGACTAGGTATTCAATTGCCTGTTCTTCCGTCATTGGCTCAAGCGTCGGCGCCGTATCAAGAAAGTGACGCCGATGGTGGTTTTCAAAACCTGGTTGCGCTGCATCGCGTTTCAACATCAGATGCACTTCGACGGGCGGCAGGATGTAACCAAAAAGAGCACAAGCAAGCCAATTCGGGTCAGGTGTGGTAATCGATGCGGGATCGTCAAATTCTCGCGGATTTTCCCATACAATTCGATATTGGCTTTCACACGGTTTCAACAACATTTTTGCGAGGCCAAACCGCTGTAACAACGTTCCCCTTGCCAAGGTTTGGCGCACATCACCGCGCAACTGAAGCGCAGTGACATTTCTTGGATTAATCGACCGCATTACTGCTCACCATGTGTTGTACACCAAACTTTTTGGTTGTCCGCAGCCGATGCGTTCGTGCTGCCATCCATGCCAGTTGCGATGCTGATTGATCCGACAGCCGGAAGGTGCGGCTTCCCTCCCCAACCAATACCGTGGTTGTTGTTCTGGGTATTAGAAACCTGCGCCGAGAAGTTGGCGTTGTTGTAATCGGTTCTAATATTTGACCTGTGCCTTCCGGCAGCGATGTCAGTTAACGATGATTGATTATAACTATCTAGAACGGAATTATTCGTCCCGTTGTACTTCACCCAATGTCCAGACGTGCCAAATGTCAAATTGCGAGTTACGCCGTCATCTGTCTCCATAATAAAGGCATTTACACTGTCATCCTAGCCGAAGTACCGCCAAGTGTTTGAATTATCATCGTAATACTCGGTGAAACTGTCACCGCCACCATTTGCCCCGACATACATACGGTCTGTTGCAGTTACGTCCCCTGATACGGTGACACCTGCACTTGTGGTTTGCACCCTAACGTTGTTATCGTAGTAGAGCAGAACACGGTCATGCTCGAAGATGCCGCAATTGTGCAACGTCCCCGCACTGTCTTCGTCCTGAATGTAGAGGCCGTTCGTGTTCGAATGGGCAAGAGTTCGAATGTATAGGTGCCCGGCGTAGTTATCTATGACAGAATTGGTCCCATCGTGGCGAATACGCAAATCCGCACCATTGCCTAGGCGAACTTCGTAGTTGTCCTGCCACTCGGTATTCGCCGAGATGTTTCCCGACAAACCAACCCCTTGAGGCCCTTGCGGTCCTGTCGCGCCTTTTGCGGCCAGCAAGCCCCAGTGCGCCGTCTCCGTGCTCGGGTTCTTCCCCACATTGATTGTGAGAGAGATATAGGAAGAGCCGTTGTAAGTGACTGTGTCGTCTGAGTTGTAGGTTGTTCCTGACGACCAGGCACCCCGATAGGCGAGCCCGGGGTCACCTTGCGGGCCTTGCGCCCCCTGTGCGCCGGTTGGACCTTGCGCGCCGGTTTCGCCTTGAATGCCTTGGATACCTTCAGGCCCTTGAATACCTTGCGGACCGTCGGCACCCTGAATCCCCTGTTGTCCCTGCAATCCGCGCTCGCCCTTCGAGGCAACAAGGTCCCACTCGGCGGACGTGTCGGCAGGTGTCACATTGGCGTTTTGAGCGACACAAATGAAATATGAGCCGTCATAAAAAACGGTATCGCGAACCTCATAGGTTTCCAAACCCGACCATGTGCCGCGGTGGCTCATGCCGACAGGGCCTGCTGGCCCTTGAATACCCTGCGGCCCCTGCAGACCCGTGGGGCCACGGCCAAAGGGTACGCCTGTTGACCAGGTGCCCAGTTCGTTTGAGAGCTTGAAATAGACAGTGCCGGTTTCAACATCGAGAAAGGAGAAATTGGCTGGCTCGGCGTCATATGCGTTTCGATCGGCCGTCAATCCGGACGCATCCGGATCAAAAGACTTGCCAATAGGCCCTTCCGGACCTTGCGGTCCTTGGACACCGATCGGGCCTTGACCACCCGTCGGGCCTGCCGGGCCTTCCGGGCCTCTTGGACCTTCCGGCCCTTGAACGCCAACAGGGCCCATCGGACCTTGATAGCCGATCGGACCACGCTCACCTTGCGGTCCTTGTGGCCCTTCCGGGCCCTCCGCTCCGGTCGGACCAATTGCGCCTTGATCACCTGTCGGTCCTTTTGGACCCTGTGCACCTGGAAGCGAGGCAATTTCCAGAACTTGCTTGAACGTTGGAACATCATCGTTCCCCACGGCCTCACCGCCATTGATTATGCGCCTTCCATCAAGGTCGAAGCCGCCATTTTTCTCCACGAGCGCTCGCGTCGCAACGGACTGCATGTTGATCGCCGTACGATCCATCGCCCGCTCCATGACGACAGGATCGATTTCGCCTCCGGCCAGACTGTATGGCTGATCAAAATCACTGACCAAAAGAACGGTAAGCGTCTCCCCGGCATTCAGTGCCGAAGCGTCGAAATGAACAGATCCGCTGGAAAAGTCCCCTCCCGTGAACCACCAGTTTCCCGGTTCCTGTTGAAATTCCCAGACCGTTCTGCCCCCCTGGGCGTCCATGTGGACGACTTGCAAGTTCCTTTCATCGACAAATTGAAATGGCAAGTCGATGCGGTCGGTCGTGCCGTTGCCCGAAATCTGGGCACGACCTTCCGACAAGGCTGCTACTGTCATTGGTAGACCCCTCAGTTTCCTTGAGTTTTTCTAGTTTCACATCCCAATCCCGGCAATTCGGAACGATTGGGTCGCCGGGTGCACAAAAGGGGAATTCGAATGGGCATAACGCGTGCCTGAACGCACCCGAGTGCCAAGAGTTCCACCTTTGAACACTTTGCAAGCGCAAGCCCGGAGTGTCAGGTGAAACAACTAACCCAGCATGTTTCTCAAATTCACCAGAACCACTTCTTCGGTGGGAGACGACAGGACCCGCTGCCTTGAAGGCGCAGCCCCGCTCTCTGTTATCGCTACGCTGTCTTCTGTCGAAATTCCGTGAGCGATGCGCCGAGCGGCAACCTCCGGACTCAGACCGGAACCTCCCGTAAGCGCCACCCAAATGTTCAGTCGTTTTTGAAGGTCTCTCGTCTTACCGGAAAACTCGACTGCCCTTTCGTTGAGACTGGCGATCTCCTGAAGCGTTTCATGATCGCGGCCGATCTCGTCATTCGGGGTTGCAGGACCGGTGTTCAAAACCCTAGCAACAAAGCTGCCGGGAACGATGCCTTTGGAATTGACGATCCCTCGAATGTGGTCGTCTTCACGAACGTCGCCTTCTTCAAAAAGTGCAAATGCCTTGTCAGTGCGAAGCTGATGGTCGGGTTCAAATTGGTTCCCCGCTTCGGTCGAAACAAGCCAATTTGCGACGCTTAACCTCGTCACTTGCTCGTTTGCCTGCGTTTCACGCTCAACCGACAGTTTTTGCTTTTGAAATTCAGACAACAAGTCATTGTCCTGAATGTCGCGCTGCCTGACAGAGATTGGATCCTGGGAAAGCCTGGAGACTATCCGCTCTTCTTCACGCAGGCTTTCGATCGCGAGGTTTCGATATGCGTTTGTCAGCAAGCTTTTGCGTTGCGTGGCACCTAAGAGCGCCACCTTTTCAGAAGCTGTTTCAGCAACGCCTTCTTCCTTTCGTGTTCGATCTGCGTTGGTGGCGGCATCTCCGCGGTCAGTCGTTTGACCTGGGTCCTCGTCTTCTTTCAGATGTCGGATTTGCTCCGACAGGGGCAATCCTTCAATCCATGCGCTAGCCAGAGCCTCCTCTGCATGTCGGGACAGCACAGCCTTTTGCGCGCCTGCGATCGGCATGGACGCAACAACTTCTGAAGCGAAAGCGTCAATTTCAGGAAATTTCTCTGGCTCTAAGCGAACTTCTTCGGCGAGCATTTCAAAGATTTCTGCAGCGCTTTGGCGATAGTAACTCACGTCGTCCGCATATTCCTGTTCCGCAAGATGCGCGAGATAATCAGGTTCCTTTTGCCGAACTCTCTCACCAGCCAGGATTTGCATCTCGGGTGGCAGGTCCTTGATCATCGCCTGTTCCGCGTCTCTTCTCCGTGCGAGCAGTGTCTCGGAATATGCGCGTTCGCCAGCCAAAGCTCTCTGTCTTTGTTCAGCCTCAGCTTCCCTCATGGAGGCATTCAGTTTCACCTGCGACTTCAGCAGTTCAAACGTGCCGGAGTTTTGCTCCCGAACTCTGGCAACTTCCTTGATCCGCGGTGCATTCTGCTCAAGACTTTTGCCCGCCAACCGTGCGAGACCCGAAACAGTGCGACCGATTTGTGCACCCAATCCTTCTCTGGCCTCACCAACAGCTGTGTCAGCAATCACCTGTGGAGTGGTCACGCCGGGCAGGGTAAGCACGCCATTAAACTTCGAAAATCTCGCCATTTTTAGAAAATCGCACCTTCAATTTCATCGGTTAAAATTCAGGTCAAGCGCATGAATTGTCTCAGGAATATCGAAGTCCGCCGAGCGTTGTGAACGCGCTCGTAACCCCGCCCAATATCGTCGGAATTGCGCCGAGAAACGTGCTAAAGCGTGTCTTGTCGTTCTATAAGGAAAAGGGCTGGCAGCCGATCGTTGCTCCGGAGCTCGAGTTTTACCTAACCAAGCCCAATGATGATCCCAATGTCGAAATCGAGCCACCGATCGGTCGGACCGGACGCCGTGGTTCAAGTCGTCAGGCCTATTCAATGGTCGCGGTCGACGAGTTCGGAGAAGTGATCGACACGATCTATGATTTCGCAGAGGCCCAAGGCCTTACGATCGACTCAGTCATTCAAGAGAGCGGCGCCGGTCAGATTGAGATCAATCTCAACCACGGCGACCCGCTGAGGTTGGCCGACGAAGTTTTCTATTTCAAACGCAGTATCCGCGAAGCCGCTTTGAAGAACGGTGTGTTCGC
>JAEPML010000110.1 GCA_017643925.1 Roseibium sp.
GCCCTGAAGCCATCCTCCTGCACGACTTCATTAAACGCTTTTTGCCCTGATACTGTGTAGACAGGAAGGCTATCCGGAAGCGACTTGAGGGCACTCCGGAGGTTCTCAGCCTGTTGCTCTGCTCGACGAGTCGCTGCCCGCTCCACCAGCCGCTCGGCGTTTCGCTCCACCTGTCGGTTGATACCGCTCACCGGATTGTTGATCAGTCCGTCCGCAGTGAGCGCGGTCGCAGATAACGGCGCCCAACACATGACCACAGCTGACAGAATCGACAATTTAAAAAGCGGCTTCATGGTTACCGTCCAAATTCTGGATTGTTTCACTTACTCTAACGGCCTGAACTGGAAAAAATTCCCTGGCGCATGGAATAAAACGCGGGCCGGATCGTCTTCCACATACACTCAACTCTGAAAAAGAACTATGCAACAGGAACTCAAGGATCTACTACCAGCCCTGAGAAGGTTTGCGTACTCCCTGACTGGCTCCATGGCCGATGCCGACGACCTCTTGCAGAAT
>JAEPML010000111.1 GCA_017643925.1 Roseibium sp.
GGTCCGCCTTGACCACGAGATCGTTGATCATCTCGGTGCCGACCTTTTCGGCCTGGTCGCGCATCTGGTCCATCAGCCAGGGGCCCTGGATGACATCGGCAAAGCCGGGATAGTTCTCGACATCGGTGGTGATGGTCAGCTGACCGCCCGGCTGCAGGCCGGAGATCAGGACGGGTTCGAGCATGGCGCGCGCAGCATAGATGGCTGCCGTATAACCTGCAGCGCCGGATCCGATGATGACCAGGCGCGAGTGGCGCGGCTCAGACATGATATTTCCTCAAACGAACGGGGTTGGGCGCCCGGACAGGCGCCGATTCGACTTACCCCTATATAAGCAATCTTTGCGGCAATGCTCGCGTCTGATTGCAGCGTTACTATTCGTTATCCGGTGTGAGCGCGCGAACCATGCCGTTATCACGGCCACCGGTCCATCCGATAACGTCGAACGGATTGTCGATGGAGGGGTCCTGGCTCATCAGATGCGCGGAGTAGAGATGCGCAGAGCGCGTTCCGGAC
>JAEPML010000112.1 GCA_017643925.1 Roseibium sp.
ACCGTGAAGAATATTATCTCAAGAACAAGGAACCCAAAGAGGGCACGCCGGAGCATCTGACCTGGCAGGGCGAAATGGAAAAGGTGCATGGCAAGGCGGAGGTCATCATCGCCAAGCAGCGCCACGGCCCCACCGGCACGGTGCAGTTGAGCTTCGAGGCACAATTTACCCGCTTTGGTAACCTTGCTCGGGCAGACTATCTGCCTGAACGCATGGAATAGGCATGGCGCTGACGTCCGGCCTTGGCGGCCAATTGAGCATCGATCTGGGGGCACTGGCCCGGAACTGGCGGGCCCTGGACAAGGTGAGCGCCGGCGCGTTGACCGCTGCGGTTGTGAAGGCCGACGCCTATGGCACCGGCATCGAGCAGGCCTCCAAGGCGCTGCACGCGGCCGGAGCGCGCTTCTTCTTCGTGGCCACGCCCGATGAAGGCATGGCGGTGCGCGCTGCCGTGCCCGATGCGCATATCTTCATTCTCTATGGGCTCTATCCGGGCGCCGCCAACCTCTACATCCG
>JAEPML010000113.1 GCA_017643925.1 Roseibium sp.
CGATTCGTGCCAGGACCGACGAAGCCATCGCGATGCCGAACGCCACCAGTCCCGACAGCGCCGCCCACAGGAAGGACGGATGGTCGGACAGGACGATGGCGATCAGGCCGCCGGCAATCCAGACCAGCGCCTCGCGCCAGGAATACCGGACCTGCAGCATGGCCGCCATCGGCCAGATCATGACGGTCAGAAAGGCGACCAGCAGCACCATGGCCGGGACCTTGCCGATCATCAGCCAACCCAGGAACTGGGACAGCGCCCCTGCCCCGCCCGCTTCGGCGGCACCATCGAGGTCCGGTCCATCGATATCGACATCGGGCAGCAGGTTGTCGAGCACACCCGACAATCCGACCCCGATCAGCGTCAGCGCGCCTTCCAGAAAGGCAATGCCGAACATGACCGCCAGGGAGACGGTGAAGGCGATATTTTCGGACGCGAGCAGAAATGCCATGGGCGTGACTTAGCTGTCGTCGCGGCGGAAACGCGCCAGGCGCTCGCGCACCTTATCCCGCT
>JAEPML010000114.1 GCA_017643925.1 Roseibium sp.
GTGTTTCGTCCGCCGGCAATCTTGATCATGAACGAGGCCGGGATCCGCAGAGTTGCCCCAGACAGGCCGGCAATCGCAGACAGGGTAAACAGCTGCTCGATACTGAATGGAAAGCCCAGGTTTTTCATCTGGGTGGTGATCATTCCCCACATCAGCCAGACGGCAAAGCCCATCAGAAGGCTGGGTATGGAAATCCAGAGGTTGCGGGACGCAATGCGCATGCCTTCCCGTTGCCAGAATTCTTCGCTTTCGACATCCCAGTTTTCGATGTCAGCGTTTGTCCTGTTCCTCGCGCCGATTTGTTCGGCGCTCGCTGTGCTGTTGGCCATGATTTGTGCTCCTCGGTTTACCTGACCCGTGGCCTCAGGTTCGAGGCGTCAGGGCTTTGTGCCATTGTGCAAAGCAGGGCCGGGAGGAATTCTTGATATTTCTCAAGGACAGAATTACGTGATGAGTGACTGGTTTTCAGGAGCCATTGGTGTCCTGTTTTTGCTCTTTAAAAGCTATATAAAT
>JAEPML010000115.1 GCA_017643925.1 Roseibium sp.
GGTGCGGCCATCCACCCGTCCGAAACCGGTGACGACGCCATCTGCCGGGGTCACCTTGTCCTTGGTCGGCGTGACCACGGTGGGGGCGTGGGTGGCAAGCTGGCCGACCTCCTCGAACACGCTGTCAGGATCGAACAGCATCGCCACCCGCTCCCGCACCGTGTGCTTGCCCGCCTTGCGCTGCCGCGCGACCTTGTCCGCGCCGCCCAGCGCCAGGCCGGCCTGTCGCCGCCGCTCCAGGTCATCGATCAGATCCTGCATCCCCGGCCCCTCCCCGTGCCCTGTTCCGCATCCCGTCAGCGCAGTATCCGCCAAAGCCCCGCGCCCCCGCAATGGCCACCGCCCTGGCGCAATGCAGCCTCCCGGGACGCTTTCCTGCATTTCTGTCCAACAGCCTATGGACAGCCCCGGATCGATCCGCTAAACAGCGGCTTCCCTGACGGGGCCACCCCGTCGCGGCGACCCGTGGGCGCATAGCTCAGTTGGTAGAGCAGCTGACTCTTAATCAGCGG
>JAEPML010000116.1 GCA_017643925.1 Roseibium sp.
GTCGAGAAACTGGGTAAACTGCCGACGCCCTTCCGCAAGGATGGCAGTGTCACCGCCGGCAACGCGTCCGGCGTCAATGACGGCGCGGCCGCCCTGTTCGTCGCGTCGGAAGCCGCCGCCGCCGCCAACGGCCTGACGCCGCGTGCGCGCGTTCTGGGCATGGCGACGGCCGGTGTCGCGCCGCGCATCATGGGATACGGCCCCGCCCCGGCCAGCGAGAAGCTGCTGGAGCGACTGGGCCTTAAGATCGGCGATATCGACGTCATCGAACTGAACGAGGCCTTTGCTGCCCAGGCCCTGGCCGTGACGCGGCGGTTGGGTCTTCCCGACGATGCCGAACACGTCAATCCGAATGGCGGCGCCATCGCGCTCGGCCACCCGCTGGGCATGTCCGGCGCGCGGCTGATCCTGACGGCGGTGGAGGAATTGCATCGCCGGGACGCGCGCTATGCCCTGTGCACCATGTGCATCGGTGTTGGCCAGGGAATCGCGACCGTACTGGAGAAGGT
>JAEPML010000117.1 GCA_017643925.1 Roseibium sp.
GTTTAAGTCGATGGCGCTCAGCTCCGGATTCGCAGCGCTCGCAAACGATCTCGCTGACCTGGAAACGTTTGCAAAAGAGGGTGCGGATGAATGCGTTGCGCCCGACACGAAAGACCGATCGCGCAAACGCTTCAGGATACCCACAGCGACATGGATGCGTACCGCTCATCTGCGGCGTAACGATCGTGTTCTACTCGTTTACCAACGGACGAACGCAGCGATTTCGGCCGAAGCGACTGACGCATCGATCGGCTGATCACTAGACTCAGTCGCGGCCATTATGCGGGCGCGCTGTAGGTTATTATAGGCGTTCTGGTAAAAGACCGGGCTGTTCAGCAAGGCCTGATTGAACAGGCTGCTGGCTTCTTCGATATCACCGTCCGCCAGCGCAGCAACACCGGAATTGTTCAGGATGGCGGCGCGTTCTGCATCGCTGGCACCAGAATAGGCGGTGGCGAGGTCTCCGGTCATGGAAAAGGCGGTGCGCAAGTTCAGTCGGGCAACATGC
>JAEPML010000118.1 GCA_017643925.1 Roseibium sp.
AGCGAAGAAAATTAAGTTTATTTGTTAAAATTTCTCAAAATAATATTTTTTGTACTTTACAAAATGTAAGAACTAAAAAAATTATTAAAAATTGTTCTTCTGGTAAATTAAAAACTACAAAACGTAGTTTAAATTTTAATTTACGTATTGTTTTAACCAATTTTTTAAAAAGTTTTAAAAATTATCGTCGTAAAATACGGTTTGTATTTATACGTGCACCAAAATTTTTTAAAAAAAAATTAGCACAAGGATTCTTTCGATATCATTTTATTAGACCAAGAATATTTTATTTCATGGAACCATTTAAATGTTTTAATGGATGTCGTGCACTAAAAGTTCGCCGTAAAAAACGAATGAAAGTTTTTGCTATAAAAGGTTTATAAAAAAGAATGATGGCTGAGAGGTTTAAAGCACTAATTTGCTAAGTTAGCACATAGATTACTATGTCATGGGTTCGAATCCCATTCGTTCTATAATTCTATCTATGATCTATTATTTAACATTATC
>JAEPML010000119.1 GCA_017643925.1 Roseibium sp.
GGGGTTGCAGAAACCACTGATCGTCGGACACTCGCTGGGCGGGGCGATCTCACTGCGCATGGCAATCGACCATCCCGACCTGCTTGGGGGCCTCGCCATGCTCGCGCCGCTGACGGCTATTCAGGAGAGTGTCCCGGCAGTGTTCAACGGCTTGCATGCGCCAAATCCGGCGGTGCGCGGCCTGATCGCGAATACATTTGCCGTGCCCGCGTCCATCCGCAATGGCGCCGCCGTGGTGGGAACGATTTTCGCCCCCGAACCGGTTCCAGAGGATTTCCGCACCCGGGGAGGCGGACTGCTTTCGCTTCGACCGGTGGCGTTCTATGCGGCGTCGACGGACATGCACGCTGTCCCGCTGGATATTGCAGAGCAACAGGATCATTACGCGCAAATCAAATTGCCGCTGGGCATGCTCTATGGCGATGACGACGCTGTCCTGGTCGCTGACAAGCACATCGAGGCGATCCAGTCGGTGCTACCCGACCTGCACCTTGTGCGCATGAGCGG
>JAEPML010000011.1 GCA_017643925.1 Roseibium sp.
CACCGGGCTGGCCGCAGGAATGCTGATGGCGGTTGGTGTGGTTCAGGCGGCTGACGACCCGATCGCGACCCGGCAGGCCATCATGTCGTCGGTCGGTGCTGCAGCGGGCCTTGGTGGTGGCATGATGAAGGGTGAAGTTGCCTATTCACCGGTTGCCGGCAAGGCCGCGATTGCCGCCATGAATGCAGCTGCCAGCTCCTTCGGTTCATTTTTCCCGGACGGGTCGAACACCGGGAACACAGGCGCAACCGAGGCCGTCTGGGACAATTCAGAAGGATTTGCAGCTGAAATCGCGAAATTCAGTGCCGCCACGGAAAAGGCAATGGCTGCAGCCGGCAAGGCCGGCCCTGCCGATCTGGACGCCTTCAAGGCTGCCATGGGACCGGTGTTCGGCACTTGCAAATCCTGTCACGAAACTTACCGTAAGAAGAACTGATAGGTTCTGGGTCAGCGATTCAGCTGATCGAATTTGCGGAGAGGTTTCATGAAGAAGGCAGTTTATGCCCTGGCGGCGCTTGCAGTTGTTGCCGGTGGCGTCGGCTGGGTCCTTTCCGCACCGACCACCATGAGTGACGCAGAAGCCTCAGCGCTTCAAGAAGGTGATGCGACGCGCGGTGAACTGGTCTTCTGGGCCGGGGGCTGTGCGTCCTGTCATGCCGCCAAGGGAGCGAAAGGGGAAGACCTTCTGAAACTCGGAGGCGGCCTTCGTCTGGAGACGCCATTCGGAGTGTTTGTTGCTCCCAACATCTCTTCCGACAAGACAGATGGCATCGGCGCCTGGAGCCTGGTGGACTTTGCAAATGCGATGACCCACGGCACGTCGCCTGATGGTGAAAACTACTATCCGGCGTTTCCCTTTACGTCCTATGCAAGGATGAATGGCGGGGATCTGGGGGACCTTCACGCCTATCTGCAAACCCTTCCGGCCGTCTCCGGCAAGGCGCCGCCGCATGAACTCGGCTTTCCGTTCAATATTCGGCGTGGTCTCGGGCTTTGGAAACGCATGTTCCTGGATCCTTCACCCGTGATTGCAGCCCCGGTGGCTGGTGTCGAGACCGACTTGGCACTGTGGGAACGCGGCAGGTATCTGGTGGAAGGACCTGGTCATTGCGGGGAATGCCACACGAGCCGCGATTTCGCCGGTGGGCTTCAGCTGGCCAGATGGCTAGGTGGTGCGCCGGCTCCGACGGGAGACGGCAAAATCCCCGATATCACACCTGTCGAAGGAGGCTTCGGCAGCTGGAGTGCGGCCGATATAGCCTATTACTTGGAGAGCGGCTTCACACCAGAATATGATTCCGTCGGCGGCGAAATGGTTCATGTCCAGGAGAACATGGCCAGGCTCCCGTCAAGCGACCGGGAGGCGATTGCTGCCTATTTGAAGGCAATTCCCGTTGTTGCTCCAGAATCCAACTGAATTTCCAATTCTCATCGACCAGCTGCAGCATGATCTCAGACAAAGCCTTTGAAGTGGTGCCGGCCGAGGGCCCGGCTGACCTGGACGCAATCAGGACGCTCTTTCGTGCCTATGTCGACTGGCTCGACATAGACTTGTCCTATCAGGGGTTCGAAGCGGAACTTGCAAATCTGCCCGGCAAATACGCGCCTCCCATGGGCGCTTTGTTCCTGGCCAAAAAGCCCGACGGTGCCGTCCTTGGTTGCGTTGGCTTGCGGCCCTTTGACGGCAAGGGCGCCTGCGAGATGAAACGCCTCTACGTTCTGCCCGAAGGCCGGGGACTCGGCGTTGGGGCTGCATTGGTAGAGCGGGTGCTGGAGGCGGCGCGCGAGGCCGAATACGACAGGATGTTACTGGACACGCTGCCCACGATGACCGGGGCCATCAAGCTCTACCAACGGGCCGGTTTCGCTATGGTCGATGCTTATTACGACACGCCGATCGCGGAGACTGTGTTCTTTCAAAAAATGCTATCAGAATAGCCGCAGGCTGTATTTCAAGCTCTGCAAAAACAAAGCCACCTGGGAGGCAGGTGGCTGAAGTTGATTATTGTTATTGGGTCGCATTGCCCGTGCACGGTTTATGATTGAATTGCAGGTTGTACTCCTACAATTTTTAGGGCGGCACGGCACCGGATCAACTAAGTAGAAACACTTAAGCTTCGCTTTGCTTGAAAACTGGAGCGTGTTTCGTCTCAAAGACCGAACTGGGCTTCGATCTCGACTTTCAGTTCCGGAGCGAACAGCCCCGAAACCATGACAAGTGAACTTGCCGGGACATCGTCGCCGTAGCGTTCCGACAGCACATCGCGGATACCGGGAATATCTGCTGGATCCGTGGCGAAGACCGTCACCTTGATCAGGTCTCTAAGAGACTTCTGATACTGGCCAGCGATAAACGCAAGCTGGTCCAGAACGGCGGCTGTCTGAGCGCCAGCTTCCTGGTTCTGTGCGTCGGTTCCAAAGGCGGTGAAGCCCGACGTATGGAGCGTGCTTTCATGCCGGACGGCGTGGGTGTAAGGCCCAACCGGCAGGCCGAGTTTTTCAAAATTGTCGCGCAAGATGGTCATGGTGTTTCTCCGGACTTCAGGGGAGGCGATTGACAATGGCGGTGGTCAGTCTCTGGACCCAGGGGGTCAAGAGGAAGGCGCAGACGGCAGCTGCAGGCCAGGCAAGTTGCCATGCAGCCATCCAGTGCCCGACGAAGCGTGAGTCCCAGCCGAGGTTGATCAGCGTCACCCAGCCCGACATCAGAAATGACAGGCCGAGTGACATCAACAGGGAGGCAATGAGCCGGGCTTTCATGGCAATCAGGCCAGTGCAGCGGTGGTCAGGCTGCCGATCTCGGCCAGTTCCTCGATGTAATTCACCTGGGTAAGGTTCTGCGCGAGAAACTCCTTGGTATGCGGCATCTCGAAATGGTCGCTGAGCGCCTGCCGGTCCGTCCAGCATTCCCAGAGCGTGAACTTGCCCGGTTCTTTCTGGTTCTGACGAATTTCAAAGAGAATGCAGCCTGGTTCGCTCTGGGTTTTTTCAGCGAGCACCCGCAGACCGTTTTCGGTCTGTTTCAGATCGGCCCCGTCCTGCAGCTCGATACCAGCGCTGATGAAGTATTTGGACATGAAGGTCTCCATTGCTTGTGGTTGCGAATGAAGAACTATTGATTTCGTAAGCGTCAATCTATATGGAATTATGAGAATTAAAATTACAAAAATGAAATCATGATCGACGATATTGCGCTTTTTGTTCACATAGCCCAATGCAGAAGCCTGTCCGCCGCCGGCGCGCGCTTGAAGCTGCCGGCAGCCACGGTCACCCGCAGGCTTCGCAAGCTGGAGGAAGAAATCGGTGCGCAGCTTGTGCATCGCTCGGCGCGAAAATTCGCCCTGACTGCGGAAGGGGAGGTCTATTACGAGACATTTGCCGATCTCGTGACGCAATTCGAGGCTGCGAGTGACGGCTTGCAGAGCGATCTGCACGCCATGCGTGGACGGTTGAATGTGGCTGCACCGACTAACATTTCCGTCGGATTGCTGCAGCCGATGTGGTCTGAGTTTCTCAAGATGTATCCGGAAATTCAGCTGACGCTCAGCCTGAGCAACGAGAACAAGGACTTGCAGGATATGCAGGTCGACATTGCCTTGAGGGTCGGACCACAGACAGATCTACGGCTTTATCAGAAGCGTTTGGGAAGCGTGGCGACAGCGCTGGTCGCCTCACCGGCGTATTTGAACGAGCACGGCCTGCCCGGATCACCTGGGGATCTGCGCAGCCATGGCTTGATCTGGGTATCAGCATTGCCGGTGTGGCAGTTGTCCAATCCTTCCACGGGAGAACAGGAAACACAGCACCTGTCCGCGCGGATTGCCGTAGATGATATTGGTCTGGCGCGCCAGCTTGCCCGGGACGGACATGGGATCGCCTTGTTGCCCGTCAGCGAAATCTGGGAGAGCTACCTGTCAGGAGAACTGAGTATCGTTCTGCAGGACTGGCAGGGGCAGAGGCGGGATGTCTATGCGGTCTGGCCAACGGGCAAGTTGCTGAATGCCCGCGCCAAACGTCTCAGAGAGTACATGGAAACCTATTTGGCAGAACGCCCGGTCTTCCAAGGAGCTCTGCCGCACCTTCAGTAGTCAGGCATTGTAGGGATTGCACCGGATGAATCTCGGCACATCGATGTAGCTTCTCATCACCGACAGCCAGGACTGGCATTCGGCCTGGGTCTTGAAGCATCCCGCCTGCGAGATCTGATATCGGGTCGAGAAGTCGTAGACAACACCCCCGGCTATGCCTTTCCACCCGGAACCGGTGAATTGCCGGCAGTCATAAGGCGTGTTGTAGGTGCTGGGAATGTTCTGGCGCGACTTGCTGAATGTCGGAGCGAACAGAATGTCAGAAGGCTGCTGGATTTGAGGCTGGCAGGCTGCCAGGGCCAAAATTGCGGTGGCAACAGCGGCGGCCCGAAGGCCCTTGCTCAAACCGCGGGCAGCTTGGATGGGGCGGGACATTTGTGAGCTCCGGTTTATTGTGAACGCGCGTTTCAAAATGCTCAAAAGACTGATTTGCAACGCGTTTCAATTGAACCGAAGACCGGATCAAAATCAAGACACAAACAGGTTTGCCCTCCTGCAGTCCCGGGCAGGAGGGCTTGATTTGCCTACGGAGATCTATGAAGTGGATCGACTGGTTATCAGGCGAAGGGATCAAAATTCGGCAGGTTGTAGTCAAACGGATTGTCCAGTCCCTGGCCTGCATCGTCCCAAGCCTGGTAGTGGCCGTCCTCTCGAAGCTGCTGCAAAACGGCTTCCAGGTGATCGCTCACCGTTCCGACGGCGTCCCATGCGTCGCCCATACCGGAAGCAAACCGCGCTATCTCGTCATAGAAACCTTGCGGCAGATCACCGAATTCGATTTCCTCAAGGGTGGAAAAGCGGAATGGGAATGGTGGTTCATACTCAAAATGGTAGACCCGATCGTTTCCGTTCAGATAGGCGATTTCACCTTCGAACAGGACCGACATTGTCATTTCGTACTGGCCAAAATCATTCAACTGAATGTCAACCACCATTTCGAAGATCATTTCGAACTCCGCGATCCCGTAGTCGAATGCCTCGCCGTAGATTTCCAGCATTTGTTCCTGACCGAAGGCCGTCAGGATCGGGTTGCCGTCATCATCGAAGGTTTCAGTCTGGATCGTGGTGCCGACCTCGGAGGCCATTTCGATGTAAACCTGTCGAAACTGATTGTCATAGAAGTTGCCTTCGAATTCATGCATGAGGCTGCTCTGATATTCGACAGGAACTTCCTGACCATTGTAGAAGCCGGACTTGATTTCGGTCGCCCGTTCCTCTGCCAACGCCATGATGTCCAGCGTACCTTCCGAGGTGCGGAACGTGTAATCCATCATTTCAACGCCGAAACCCAGTTGCTGTTCGCCAGCAGCGTTTGAGGAATCAACCTGTGAACTGATACCGCCCTGCGCACCCTTCTCCAGCTCCCCACTGGGCAGGTTTCCTTTGTCATCGAGAATGTAAGGATCAAGGTTCAGGAACGGCAGATCATTCTCGGATGAAGATCCGATCGCTGAGTTCTCGGCGCCCTCAAGGTCTACATTGAGATACCCCGGCGGACCACTTTTCTCGGGAGCATCTGCGTTGGTATTCAAGGCATCGAGCTGCAGTTCCAGCAGGCTGTCAAGATCAATGGCGTTGCTTCCAATTGTACGTGTCTGAGCGTTCATGATTTTCCTCTCCTAAAATCTGTATTTCACCAAGTTCAACTTGAATTGAATTGGTATTACTGAGTTGGGGAGGGGGATAAACTTGCACAAATTAAATTGCGTTCATGAAAAAACGGAAATAATTCAGTATCTGTATTAAACGATTTTTTACCGTCGTCGCAGGTTTGAGGGAAAATATTTCCGATGCGGAGGCGCTGGTCTGGTTCTGCGGAACAATTCCGCGCACAAAAAAACCGGCGCGGGTCGCGCCGGTTCTGCTGATTGGTCGCAGGATTCAGATCAGTTGACGGTGATCCAGCGCAACATCAGAAAGTTATCTGCTCTCTGAGTCAGATCAATGTTGGATTTCGATCCCCACAGCAAAGGCTGGATGTGAAGCGGTACGTAAACAACATCGTCCCGGATGATGCCGGCGACTTCGTCAAGCATCGCCTGGCGTTCCTTCGGATCGATTTCCTTCTGGATCAGTGGCAGCAACTCGTCGACACGGGCGTTTGAGTACCGACCGAAATTCCAGCTGCCGAGCTTTTTCTCGTCGTTCTTGGTCGTGACAAGGAAACGGACGGGATGTTCTGCATCGAACGTGCCTGGCGACCAGCCGAGCAGATACATGTCGAAATTGCCGGCGCGCAGTTCGGGCCAATAGTTTCTGACCGGCATGGCATTTAGATCGGCTTTCATCCCGGCTTGGGTGAGCATGGCCGCCATGGCCTTGCACAGCGCTTCGTCGTTGATGTAGCGGTCATTCGGGCACTTTAGTCCGAAGGAAAAACCGTCGGCATAGCCGGCTTCTGCCAGAAGGGCTTTTGCTCCATCCGGATCATAGCCCGTGCGGTTGCTGGCGGACTCGCTGTAGCCTTTCATCTGCGGGCTCACCAGTTGGCTGGCGACTTCCGCATTGCCGCGCATGATCTTGTCGACCAGGGCTTCTGCATTGATGGCCTTCTGTACGGCCTGTCGGACCTTGACGTCCTGGAACGGGTTCTTGTCGGCTGTTTCAGCTGAATATTTCAGGGCATCGTGGCCATGGCCGAAGCCGAGCATGATGACCCGGGCCTCGATGCCCTGGTGCAGCGTCAGTCCATCCTGGCTCTCGATCCGGTTGACGTCCTGGACCGGAACCGGGTTGATCAGATCGACCTGCCCGCTGAGCAGACCCGACACTGCGGTTGCCGGGTTGGCAATCGGCATGAAGGTTGCCTTGGTGAGATTGTGTTCCTTCTCATCCCACCACCCATCAAAGGGTTCCAGGACCGTCTGGACGCCGGGCTCGCGTGACGCGAGCCTGAAAGGACCGGTTCCATTGGCGTTCAGCGTGGCATAGGTCTCGCTTTCCTTCGCCGGCCGGACGGCGTTGTTGGCCTCGGACCAGCCCTTGTCCATGATCATGAAGTTGGCGATGGAATCCGGGAAGATCGGGTTCGGGGCATGGGTCAGAAAGTCGATCGTGTAGTCGTCGACAATCTTCACTTCCTTGACTGGAGAAAACCAGGAGCTGGTATCGGCTTCTTCGGAAGAGGCGCGTTCGTAGGAGAACAGCACATCTTCAGCGGTCAGGTCGGAACCGTCGTGGAACTTGACGCCTTCGCGCAGCTTGAAGCGCCAACCGTCCGCGCCGAGGGGTTCCCAGCTCTCGGCGAGGGAACCTTCGATCTGCATGTTCTTGTCGCGGCGGACAAGTCCTTCGTAGACATTGTTGAGAAAGCCCAGGACCGGTGCGGAGTTGACCGCGTGCGGATCCATGGTCTGCGGGTCGGTCGGGGACGACCAGCGAAGTTCGGCGGCGCCGGCAAGTGATACCGAGGACAGCAGCGCAGCAGCGAGTGTGAAACCGGCGGCAAGCTGAGTGCTCCGGCGTGATGACTTGGTCATGACATCCCCTCCAGGTGTTGTTGTATGTTGCTTGAGAAACAACCTAAGCCATTTCAGAACAAAAGAAATGCCGGACCTGCAGGCAGGCCCGGCGTTCATGTCACAAGTCTGTGATCGTTGTTCTTGTGTCAGGCTTTCCCGGTCACCATAAGAGCGAACGCCTGGTTGAGCGCGACTTCCTTGAGGCGGTCGAACCGGCCTGAAGCGCCACCATGTCCGGCCTCCATGTTGGTCTTCAGCATCAGCAGGTCGTCGCCCGATTTTGTCGCCCGCAGCCTGGCAACCCACTTTGCGGATTCCCAGTAGGTCACGCGGGGATCGGTCAAACCGGCGACTGCAAGGATCGCCGGATAGTCCTTTGCCTCGACGTTGTCATAGGGCGAATAGGAAGCGATGTACTCATACGCTTCCTTGTCGGTAATCGGGTTGCCCCATTCCGGCCATTCTGGAGGCGTCAGCGGCAAGGTGTCATCCAGCATGGTGGCCAGCACGTCGACAAATGGGACTTCGGCGATGATCCCGCCGAATTTTTCAGGGGCAATGTTTGCGACGGCGCCCATCAGCATGCCACCGGCGGATCCACCCTGGGCAACGATGCGGTCGTAGGACGTGTAGGCCTCGGCCACCAGATGATCGGCCGCTGCAACAAAATCCGTGAAGGTGTTTTTCTTTTTCTCCCGCCGTCCTTCCGTATACCAGCGGAAGCCCTTGTCCTTGCCACCGCGGATATGGGCGATGGCATAGACGAAACCGCGGTCCACGAGTGACAGGCAATTGGTGTTGAAGCTGGCCGGTATTGAGATGCCGTAAGATCCGTAGCCATAGAGCAGGAGTGGGGCCGATCCGTCCAGTTTCGTGTCCTTGTGGTAGAGCAGGGAAACCGGCACAGTTTCACCGTCTTCAGCTGGTGCCATGAGGCGCCGGGTAACATAATCCGAAGCTTCGTGGCCGGACGGAACTTCCTGTTCCTTTCTCAAGTCCCGTTCGCGCGTCTCGACATTGTAGTCGAATGTCTGCGAAGGCGTGGTCATGGAAGAATAGGTGAAGCGGATCGTGGTCGTGTCGAACTCATAACCACCACCGAGACCCAGGGAGTAGGCTTCCTCATCAAAAGCCACGGAATGTTCGATATTGTCAGCCAGCCGGCGGATCACGATCCTGGGCAGACCATCCTCGCGTTCCAGGCGAGTCATGAAGGTCTTGTAGACGCAGTGGGACAGGACCAGGCAACCGGGCTTGTGAGGCACCATGTCGGTCCAGAATTCCCGGCCCGGGGTTGCCTTGGGTGCCGTAACAATCCTGAAATCCTCGGCGTCACCCAGATTGGTCAGGATATAGAGCGTATTGCCATTGTCCTCGACGGAATATTCGACACCCGTGTCACGCGGGGCAATCAGCATGGGAGGCGTTTGGGGCCGGTTTGCCGGGATCATCCAGACTTCGGAGGTTTCGTGATCGTGGATGTCGATGAGAATTGTCTCACCGGACTGGGTTTTGCCGACCCCCATGAAGAAACCGGCATCCTGCTCCTCGTGAACCAGAACATCGTTGGCCGGGTCGGTACCGATTTCGTGGCGGAACAGTTTTGACGGCCGGTGATTGTCGTCCAGCCGAATGTAGAAGACAAAACGGCTGTCGGCCGAAAAGACACCACCACCACCGGTGTCCTCTATGCTGTAGTCGAGGTCCTTGCCGCTCTCAATATCTCGGAATTTCAGCGTGTAATATTCGGAGCCCTTGTCGTCATAGGCCCAGGCGAGAAGCCTGTGGTCGGTCGACTGGCTGGCGCCGCCGATCTTGAAATAGGCCTTGCCGTCGGCCTCGGTATCTCCGTGGAGCAGGATCGTTTCCTCGCCGCCCTCGCGAGCGGTTCTGAAGAAAATCGGTTGCTGACCACCTGTTTCGTATTTCAAACCATAGGCATAGGGGCCATCGGGTGAGGGCACTGAGCTGTCATCTTCCTTGATCCGGCCACGCATCTCGGAAAAGAGCTGCTCCTGAAGACCTTCCGTCGGCGCCATCTGCGCCTTCTGATAGGCGTTTTCAGCCTCGAGATAGGATCGGATGTCGGCATCGAGCACGCTCGGATCGCGCATGACCTCTTGCCAGTTGTCGGCGCGGAGCCAGCCGTAATCGTCCTGACGTGAAATGCCGTGGGTTTCATGGGTGACGGGGCGCGCTTCGGCGCGCGGGGGGAGGGCATCCTGTTTCATGAGTTCCGAGGTAGGTTTTTTGGGTCTCGAAGGCAAGGGGCCAGTTCATCGGGAGACGCCGGGCGGGCTAAAAAGTATCGATTTCTATTTTGGCCTTTCTCTTCGAGCGCCAGTTGTCAAAGACCGCCCGCAGCGAGAACAGCCCGGCAACGAACAGGAACTGGAGCAGGGCCGTGTCGCGACCGATCAGGTGAAGGGGCATCAATTCAGCCGGCAACAATTGGGTCGCGACCAGCACCAGGAAACTGATCATCGGAACCAGCCAGGTCCAGCGGCTGGGCAATGTGATTGCAAGGACCAGAATGGCGAGAAGGAAAAGAAGCAAGGAAACCTCGACAAAAACAAGAAGGTGGGGCTGTCCCCGGTCGAGGCGCCCCGAAAATATGTGCGGAATGCATTTCTATGCAATTGGGGCGGATGCGTCTATGTGAAGTTGAAACCCGTGAACGATGTGAGCGTCACTTGTACTTGATCGGGTTTTTGGCGTCCTCGAGATGGAGCTTGCTTGCAGCCGGACTGTCCTTGTTGATGAAGATCGTTGCATCTTCCGTTGTGATCTCGTCGATCGGCACGTCGTTGGGATGCATGTTGTCCTTCAGGATCTTTGCGGCAACCCTGGCCGCCGCAACGCCCCGTTCCCGGTATTCCGTGCCGAAGGACACCGTCACGCCCTCACTCATATAGGCTGTCGAGGAAGACACGCTGACCTTGTCGTGCGGAATGATCTCCTTGAGGAGGTGAGAGTTGGCAATGAAGGAAGACGTGGACGTCAGGAACACGATGTCTGCGTCCTCCACCTGCGGGGCAAGCGCCGCAATCTGAAGTTCCTTTTCAGCCGCATCCGGTGTGAAGCGAAGCTGAACGGCGTCCTTGCCCTTCGCCCTTGCAATCGCCGTAAGCTGATCAACCTCGGATACGGCGTTCGGTTCCCTGGGATCGAACAGGAACGCAATCTTGTCGTAGTGGTGAATCTGTTCGGTGAGTTCGAGGATCACATCAGCCGGCAGTGACATCTTGGCACCCGTCGATCCATGTCCAGGTGCATCCAGGGATGCGGCAAGACCCACCGCAACCGGATCCGTGACGATGTTGAAAAGGTGCGGGACACCTTCAAAATCAAAATTCCGGGTCGTCAAGGCGGTGGTGGTTCCAAAAGTGTAGATCAGGTCCTTCTTCTTCAGCCTGTCCAGGTTCTCACGCAAGAACCCGGCGAGCTTGTCCTGATCCCGGTTGGCATCGAAGAATTCGAAATTGGCCTCGACGCCCAACATGTCGAGTTCGTTCATGAACCCTTCTTCTGCAGGTGTTGGACCGCGCCAGGTCAGAACCAGGATCTCTTTCGGTTCGGCGCGCGCAACGCACGTCAGCGCGCTGAAAACGATCGTCATCAGAAGGATCAGTCTTAGAAGCAATCGAACATCCCTTGATTGAGAAAGCGCTATTGTGTCGCTTTCAGGGTGTATTGGTTGAATTCTTCAACTCGATATTCTTTGCACCTTTTCCAAAAATCGCCAATTTGCAATTTTACCAATGATATCAGATTGAAAGCGAAAAATCGATAATTTCCGGAGGTAAGTGACGGAGTTTTCGCCGCTTTTGGAAATGGTACTGTTTTTACCGTAAACTCTCCAGATGGTTAATCTCTGGTTGTGGTGAGGGGTGTATTGTCCTCGCATAAGTTCATCGTTGACACGCCAGGCAGATTTCGCGACAGATATGTCGATGGTTCTCGATTCCGGTAACCGGATAGAGATTAAAAGGGAACACGGTGAGGTTTCTGTATTGAAACCAAGTCCGTGGCTGCCCCCGCAACTGTAGGCGGAGAGCCAACCTGAAAGCGCCACTGGGGAAACCCGGGAAGGATCAGGCCAGCTTCGACCCGCAAGTCAGGAGACCTGCCATTTCATTTTCAACTTCAACCCGGGCGGGGTGTTCCGGAGGGGCGAGTGACATGGCAAATCAGCATGTGCTGACAAAAACAGACATTCGGTTCCTGGTTCTCCCGCGCAGTCGCGGAGGGCGATATGAACCGGACTTTCAGACACCAATCGAACGACATTCCACTTTTTCTGGCCAAGGCCAGCGGCCTTAGCGAGCGCGCAGCAAGAGCCATGTGCGAAAACGGGTCATCCGCTCAGGTTGACGTGCGCTCGAAATGTAATGTAATAACATTACGTAATAAGCCTCGTTCAAGTCAGGGAAAAGGGGGCGCCAAAGGGGCAAAATGAACACGACCTTGATTTCCTCTCGTCTGCGCACCACCGAGGCTTTGACCGTCTGTGCGGTTTCGTGCCTGACGAGCTCGGCTCAATCCGGTGCGTTTTGCCGCGTGGCGGCATGCGACCGGCGGCATCTTCCATAGGCTGACCAGAGGCGAGCAAATTTCATGAATGGATTGGCGCTGAGCGTCAGGAATGCCTCCTGGACGTCCAAGAGTGGTGCGAAGGTGCTCGCACAGGTCGGCTTTGATCTGGGCGCGGGGCAAGTACTTGGAATTGCGGGTGCAAATGGCGCCGGCAAGTCCACCCTGTTGCGATTGATCTATCGCTACTATCGCCCGGCAACGGGCACTGTCCTTGTCAATGATGTCGATATCTGGCGCCAGTCCGCACGCGATGTGGCGCGCAAGATCGCGGTTGTCCTGCAAGAACAGCCGAGCGAGTTTTCCCTGAGCGTTCGGGAGATTGTCGGCCTTGGCCGGCGTCCCTTTGGTGTCGGGTTTGCCAGGGTTGCACAGGACGACGCCAAAATCGTGGATGATGCCCTGGGGCAAATGGGCCTCGACCATCTGGCACAAAGGCTTTTCGGAACGCTCTCCGGCGGAGAGCGCCAACGTGTCATGGTCGCCCGTGCCTTGGCCCAACAACCTCAATTGTTGGTGCTGGACGAGCCGACCAATCATCTCGACATACGCCACCAACTCGAGATCGTGGAGCTGATTGGCAGCTTGCCGATAACGGTCGTGACAAGCCTGCACGATCTCAATCTTGTCAGCCGGGTCTGCGACGCAGTGCTTCTATTGAAGAATGGAAAACAGGTTGCATTCGGAGCACCTGAGCGCGTCCTGACAAATGAACATATCGAAGCGGCCTACTCGGTCGGTGTTCGTCGCGAATTCCTCGCGCAGAGCAAACAAAACCATCTCGTCTTTCATCTTTGAAACCTGGAGTAACACCATGAAACGTCTGGCGCTCAGCCTGGCAACCTGCCTGATTTCCAGCTCTGCCTTCGCGCAGGTCACTGTCCAGAGCTGTGACCGTGAGGTCACCTTTGACACCCCTCCAAAAGCAGCCGTATCGAATGACGTCAATCTGACGGAGATGATGCTGGTGCTGGGCCTGCGCGACCAGATGGTCGGATACACGGGCATCTCCGGCTGGAAAACCCTCGACGAGGACATGCGCGCTGGTGTTGCCGAACTGCCCGAACTTTCCGCCAAGTACCCGACCAAGGAAGTCCTCATCGGTGCGGACGCCGACTTTTACTTCGCAGGATGGAATTATGGCATGAAAGTTGGCGGTGAGGTCACACCGGAAACGCTGGCACCCTTTGGCATCAAGGTCTACGAACTCACCGAATCCTGCATCCACCTGGGTGAAAAACCCAAGGTCAGCATGGACGATATGTATAACGACCTTCTCAATCTCGGCCGGATTTTCGATGTTGAAGATACGGCCAACGATATCGTTGCCGCCTACAAGACCGAGTTGGACAGCTTCACTTCTTCACTGAAATCAGACGGCGAACCGGTCCGGGTGTTTGTTTATGACAGCGGCGAAGACAAACCCTTCACTGCCGGGCGCTATGCCATGCCGACCGCGCTCATCGAAGCGGCCGGGGGTGTCAACGTCCTCGATGATTTCGAAAAGAGCTGGGCCAAGATCGACTGGGAAACAGTCGTTGAAAAAGATCCGGAAATGGTCGTGATCGTGAATTACGGAAATGTCACGGCCGAGCAGAAGCGGGACTTCATGAAGAACAATCCAGCGCTTGCAGATATCGACGCAGTCAGGAATGACCGGTTTGTGACGCTGGAATATGTCGAGGCCACGCCTGGGCCGCGCAATATCAAGGCGGTCAAGAAACTCGCTGATGCGTTCTGGAGCGAATGAACCTTGCTTCAACGCGTGAGCGCACCGGAAGCTGGTACCGGCAAAACCTTGCGGCGCGAGCGAAGCAGGACCCTTAGCTTCCCCCTGTGGCTGGTCCTTTGGGGCGCTGGGCTGCTTGTCTCCATCGTGGTTGCGGTTTCTGTCGGGGCAGTTGCTGTCCCGGCGGAGACCGTTCTTGGTGTCGTTGCCAACAAGCTGATGCCCGGGACCTTTGAAACAACCTGGTCGAAGGGCCGCGAGGCGATCGTCTGGGACATCCGGTTCCCGAGAACGCTGCTTGCCGGGCTTGTCGGTGGCGGACTGGCGCTTGTCGGGGCTGTTCTGCAGTCCGTGACACGCAATCCGCTTGCCGATCCGCATCTGCTCGGCATTTCTTCCGGCGGTGCGGCCGGGGCAATTCTGGCCCTTTTGCACACGGGGCTGTTCGTCGGGCTGTTGACCGTTCCACTGATGGCTTTTGCCGGAGCGCTAGTGGCCACGTTGGTGGTGCTCGCCGTGACCCGCTTTGCATCGGCAACAAGCGCCGACAAGCTTGTTCTTGCTGGTGTCGCGGTTTCCTTCGTGATCCTGTCCATCGCGAATATCCTGATCTTCCTGGGGGATCCGAGGGCGACCCACACGGTTGTTTTCTGGATGCTGGGTGGGCTCGGGCTGGCACAGTGGAACCACTTGATGTATCCGCTCGGCATACTCGCCCTGACGCTTCCCTATCTTCTGATCAGATCAACGGATCTCAACGCCATGACGATCGGAGATGAGACGGCAACGACGCTCGGCATCCCGGTTGCACGATTTCGCCTGACGGTTTTTGTGGTTGGGGCGCTCATTACCGGTGTGATGGTCGCATTTTCCGGATTGATCGGGTTCGTCGGCTTGATGGTTCCCCATATCGCGCGGTTCTTCGTGGGCGGTAACTACGCGCGCGTTCTGCCGATTTCCCTTTCGTTGGGTGCGATCCTGCTGATCTGGGCGGACATCGCGGCCCGCACGCTGATGGCACCGGAAGACATGCCCATTGGTATCGTGACCGGTCTTGTCGGCGGCGTGTTCTTCATCATCCTGCTGAGGTCCCGGGCGCAGCAATAAACAGGCGGTATCTGGAGCGCGTGCAAGAAACCCGACAGGGTGCATGCGCTCGTTTCAGGCGGTGCGGGGGCGCATGCGGCCGCTGAACAAAATGAACACCATGATGCCCATGTTGAGGAAATTCCAGGCGATGCCGTTCAGGAATGCAGCTTCATAGGACCCGGTGAGATCGTAGATCAGGCCGGAGAGCCAACCGCCGAGCGCCATGCCGAGAATGGTCGACATGACAACGAGGCCAACCCTTTGACCGGCCTCGCGTGCCGGCAGATATTCGCGGACGATAACGGCATACATCGGCACGATCCCGCCCTGAGACAATCCGAAGATCAGGGAAACGAGGTAAAGCGATGCCAGGCCGTTGAAGGGAATATAGAGAAAAAGCGCCGCACATTGCAGGACGGAACCGATCAGCAGCGTTTTGACGCCGCCGATCTTGTCGGCAATGAAACCGGAAGCCAGGCGAGAGATGATGCCGGCGCCGGTCATCAACGCGATCATGTCCGCGCCCGGCGCAACGCCATATCCCAGGTCGACACAATAGGCGACGATATGGACCTGCGGCATAGACATGGCGACACAGCAGCCGAGGCCGGCAATAATCAGAAGTGCCTGCAGGGCCGTCGGTGACAGCCCGATCGTCTGGCGACCAAACGCCGGCGCGTTGGTCGGGGTCGACAGGGCGGCTTCGGGCGGCGGGCGGCGCAGGATCAGCGCCAGCGGCACCATTGTGACCAGGCAAATGGCCGCGATCAGGAAATAGGTTTCGCGCCAGTCCGTACTTGCAAGGCTCCACTGAATGAGCGACGGCCACAGAACGCCCGCAAGGTAGTTGCCGCAGGCGGCGCATGCCACGGCAAGGCCGCGGCGTTTCAGGAACCAGTGGGAGATGTCGGCGATGAGCGGTCCGAACGTCGCAGCTGTTCCAAGGCCAACCAGAACACCCTGGGCCAGGGTAAACAGCCAGACATCCCGTGCGAGCGCGGACAGGGCAAATCCGGCGCTGAGGGCAAAGGCGGATGCGATGACAGGGGGCACGATGCCAAACCGATCCACGAAGCGTCCAAGAATGTAATTGCCAACCGCAAAACCCAGCATTGTCGCGGTGTAGGGAAGGGAGGCTTCGGCCCGGTCAATGCCAAAATCTGCCTGTACGGCAGGCAGCACAATCACGACCGCCCACATGCCAGCACCGCCGAGAGTGCTCAACAAAATGGAAATGGCAAGCCGGAACCAGGCATATGGCCCGTCCTGCACATAGGGGTCTTGCGGTGCTGCGGTCGTGGACATTCTTGTCTTTCGGAGAAATTGAACTCTCTGCCTATCAGGTTCGACAAAACACGACCAACAAATTTCCTTGAAGCAAACGACCACAAATTGAGATGGATCGGCAAAGGCGAGAAGCGCCTTTGCCGGACGATTATGCCCTTCAGGCTGCCGAGCTTTTCAATTCCGCGAGTGTCTCGGCAATGAATTCTGCAAGCGGTTTTGTCTTGCGGTTCAACAGGTCTTCAAGCTGCGTCGAGGGATTGAAAAGTTCACCCTCTGCCGCACCGCGATCCGCATCCGCCAGGGCTTTGGCAAAACCTTCCGGCAGCCCGGCGGTCTTGAGAACGCCCGCGTAGTCTTGTTCACCCAGGTTCTGGTAGGGGATGGTTCGACCTGCCTGGCCGGAGAGTTCTGCTGCCAGTGCCGCCAGGCTGAAGCCCGGTTGCCCACCAAGTTCGAGGATCCTGGTGGACAGATCCTCTCCCGCGAGAACCCGGGCAGCCGCCTCGGCATAGTCGTTTCGGGCCGCTGCGGAAAACATGCCTTCCCCACTTGCACCCACGACGGCACCGTGTTCAAGCGCCGCTGCGATTTTCCCTTCAAAGTTTTCCAGGTACCAGCCATTGCGCAAGATTACGTGCTCGATACCGCTTTCGGTCAGAAGCCTTTCGGTATCCTTGTGTTCTTCGGCCAGCACAAGGCTGGACGCGGGTGTGTTCAAAAGGCTCGTATAGACAATAAAGGAAACGCCCGCGTCTTTTGCAGCACTGAGAACGGCAGCATGCTGCGCTGTCCTGTTGCCGACTTCCGCCCCCGAAATCAAGAGAAGGCGCGACACTCCATTCAGAGCGTCCGGCAGGCTCGTCGGATCATTGTAGTCTGCCCGGACAACACTGATCCGGTCGCTTTCAAGTTCCTTCGCCTTTGCCGGCGTGCGAACCAGGGCACGAATGGGTTGGTCGGTGATATCGGCAAGATGTGCAAGAACAAGTCGGCCGAGCTGGCCGTTGGCACCCGTGACTGCGATCATGGCAATTCTCCTTGATTGTGATCAGCGAAACTTCGTCGGATGCATCCGATATGGACACCTAACTTACTTTTTGTTAGTACATACAAAAAGGTTAGTTTTGAAAGAGGTGCAGTTTTCGCCTCAAGAGAGATGCAATGAGCAGCACTTCGGCAGATCAGACGGGAAAACAACAGGAAGACACGGCATTGTCAGACCTCTTGCGGCGGGGCGAATTGTTCAACCAGAACTGCCCCTCCCGGGAAATTCTCAAGCACCTGACCAGCCGGTGGGGTGTCCTCGTGCTGATTGCATTGCTGGAACGGGATCACAGATTTTCAGAACTGAGACGCACCGTTGGCGGGGTCAGCGAGAAGATGCTGGCACAGACGCTACAAACGCTGGAAGCCGATGGATTCGTAAGCCGCTTTTCCCATCCGGTTGTGCCACCACATGTCGATTACAGCCTGACACCGATTGGTCGGGAAGTTGCCGAGAAGGTTCGTGATTTTGCCGACTGGATCGAACTCAACACCAGCCGGATCCTCTCCGCAAAACCCAAGGGGCGCGTGGCCGCGGCCCGATGAACCCGGCCGGTTTTCGGAGCCTCCCAGATCCGTCCTGACAAAACGCACGTATCGACCCGCAACCGGTTGACGCGGGTGAGCGTGGCTTTGCATCATCCATCGGTCGCGCGAGCAGGAGGGGCAGGATGCAGATTGATGCTTATGGAAATGCACTGGGCACACGTTCCGATCGCGCGCGGGACGCGTACGATCTGGGTGTGAAGAGGTTCCTTGGCGCGGAACCCGGTGTTGCAGATGCCTTCAACGAAGCCTTGGAAGCAGATGAAGGATTTGCGCTGGCCCATATCGGCATTGCGCGGGAGATGCAGTTGCGCAGTCGCCCCGATCTCGTCAAGGCGAGCCTTGCACGGGCACGCGAGTTGGTCAGCGGAAGCGATGCCAGGGAAAAATCTCATGTGAATGCCTCGGCGCTGCTGCTACAGGGAAAGTCTGCCGAGGCGCGGGCTGCCGTCTATGAACATGTCGAGGAATGGCCGTCAGATGTCATGGTTGCGCAGATGTGCACGAGCGTCTTTGGTCTGATCGGGTTTTCCGGGCTGCCCGGACGGGAAGCCGAGCAACTGGCCTACATAGCCGCGCTGGCGCCGCATTATGGGGACAATTGGTGGTTCCGGGCCCAATTGGCCTTTGCGCAACTGGAAGTCGGGCAATTGACTTCTGCCGAGAAAAACATCGACCTCGCGCTCGCTGCCAATCCCGACAGTGCACATTCGGCCCATATCCGTGCACATGCCTATTATGAACACGATCAGGACGAGGAGGGGCTCCGCTATCTTTCCTCCTGGCTTGAGAATTACGGTCCAGCCGGAACGCTCTTCAACCACGTTGCCTGGCATGTGGGCCTCTGGTCCCTGGAGACCGGAAACACAGATCGGATGTGGGAGGTTATCGACACGCAAATCGATCCGGAAGTCAGCCAGGGACCACCGCTGAACATCCTGACGGACGCCACTGCGTTGCTGTTTCGCGCCGAACTTCTGGGGCTGGACGTGCCCGTCGAGCGCTGGAAACGTGTTGCCGATTACGCTTTGGCCCGGTTTCCCAAAACGGGTCTGGCCTTTGCGGATGTTCACGCAGCAATTGCATTTGCCCGGAGTGGCGACCGCGAGGCTTTGGAAAACGTCGTTGAAAATGCGGGTGGTCCGGCCGGTGATCTGACGAGGACGCTGGCGACCGGTTACCGGGAAATGGAGGACGGTAACTGGGGCAGGGCGGCGTCTCAATTCGAGCTCGCGATGCGGGATCATGCGCGGATCGGTGGTTCCAATGCACAGCGTGACCTGATCGATTTTTCGCTTGCAGCCTGCCTGATCCGGGACGGACGCAGACAGGAAGCCCGGACCGTGCTCACCATCACGCGACCGCGTGCAATTGCGCATGAGTTGGTGGCAGGCCTTTAGGAAGCTGTACCACCCGCGTCACCCTGCACTTCTGAACGGGTTGCTTCACGCGCCAACAGCTAATCGGGCGTATGACCCGGTGCGCAGAGATTGAACTGGTCACCATTTTCCAGTTGGAAGCGCGCACAAGTCTTGTGCTTTTCAGCTGGCGACATCGAACGGGTGACGACTTTCGCCGGGAGGGCTTTCTGGTCGAGTTCCTGCAAGTCCCCGTCACGAAATCCGACAACCCGGAGCGTTCTCAGACTGTCGGACGGAACGGCAAGATCCGGACGTTCACCTCCGCTCCAGAAAATATCGGCCGACAGGTTCTGTTCGCGCGATCCAATTTCATGATTTGAGAACCCGCGCATTGAAGCGACCGGTACGAGTTTGCTCCCACGTTTCTCGACGAAATAGAGCGTGCCGCCGATATGTGGTGTTTCGACATAGGCAATCTGACTTGTGCCGCGTCCGGCGTAGTCTGCAATCCCGGCGATATTCAGCCAGCGGTTGGAGCGTCCGATCGGAACCGTGCTCGCGAGTTCTACAAGATTGCCGTCCCTTATGCCGAAGACAGCCACGCTCCCGCCGGCAGTCTTCAAGGAGCGAATGGTGACAATCTCGAACTGACCATCGCCATCCAGATCAATCAGGCGGGGCGTGCGATCCTCGAAAACTTCTGACTGTGGCAGCGTCAATGAGAATTGCCGCCCATCCCTCAGGGCGACATGAAGCGTGCCGGCTTCGATCGCGTCGCCCAGAATGCCGTGGCGATATCGGGCTGTCGGTGCGCCGTACCACGCCGCCATGTGCCTCGCGCCATCCTTTTCGACAAAGGCAACTTCTCCGTCGGGCAAGCCTCCCGGAGGGAACACCGGAACACCATTCCAGGCATCTTCCGGGAACCTGGTTTCGGCGCTTGTCGATGGCAGCAGTGACAGATAAAGCAATGTGCCAGCCAATGCCGATAAGGCTCTGAAAAAATGCCGTAATTTTCGTTTCAGGATTATCATTTTCACTCCGCTGCCTTGGGGGAGGCCATGTCGCGAAACGCGTACAATATGCTCTCGGTCGCACTGTCCATCGGCACCATGAGTTCGATTGTCATGCCCTCTATCACGGCGTCCTGAACCGAGGCCAGCTGGCCCAGAAGCGAGGTCAAACGGAGCCGCTCGCCGCCGGGACCGAGCAATTCCACAGGAACAAAAACGGGTGTTTCCTCCCGATAGATCTCATCGAGACCATCCAGGAAGCCGCTTTCACGCACCTCCTCCAGAATGCCCGCCATTTCCGGATCTTCGGCAGCCTGCCTGAAAAGTCTGGCGGCGAAGATCGGCGCAGCTTCTTCCCAGTTGAGCACGCGCTCGCGAAACGTTTCGGATGCAAAGATCCGGAACATGTTGACCGGTTCGTTTCCACCGTCGGCAAAGCCGGTAAGGAACAGCTGTGCCGGTGCATTCATGCGCAGGATCGTCCAGCGCTTGTCGAGCACGAAAGCCGGGAAGGGCCAGTTGGCAAGGAGCCTGTTGTCGATGAGCTCAAGTGCGTCCAGAACGTCAGGAGAGTCTTCCGCACGGCAACGATAGGGACTGGCGAAGCCTGCGATTTCATATAGGACCTGGGCACGGGCAACAGGGAGCGCCAGCTCACGTTCAATCCTCTGGATCATGTACCGGCTTGGCCGAGCACGTCCTGTTTCCAGAAATGACAGATGCCTTTGCGTGGACCCAAGTCTGCTCGCCAGCTCCGCCTGGCTGAGGCCGCGTTCGCGTCGCAGGGCCTTCAGCGTCTTGCCGAAGGCCTGACCGAGTATCTCCATCAATAGCCCGTCCTATTCCCTCCAAGGGAATTGTCGAATGTTTCAAAACACATACGGTCACAACCGATTTCAGGCAATTCACGAAACCGGGAATGACACATGACAATTTGGCTGATTGCAGTACTTGGACTTTATCTGGGGCAGATCTACCTGAGCGCCCTGATCTATTTTCCGA
This sequence comes from Roseibium sp., assembly GCA_017643925.1. Classification (GTDB taxonomy): domain Bacteria; phylum Pseudomonadota; class Alphaproteobacteria; order Rhizobiales; family Stappiaceae; genus Roseibium. Next base: position 21,214 of record JAEPML010000011.1, read on the forward strand.
CGGAAGGCACGATGCGCCACCTGGGCGGGCGGGATGTCATGCCTGAAAAAGGCAAACTCGCCAAGAGATCGGATCGGGCCCTGCAAAACATGAGCGAGAATCTGCCGCTTTTCCTTGCGCCGGCACTTCTGACCTATGTGGTTCCGAAGGCCGACGTCGGTCTTGCCGTTCTGGGGGCCCAGATTTTCTTCTTCGCGCGGCTGGCTTATGTGCCTCTCTATCTGACCGGCATTCCAGGTCCGCGCTCTCTGGCCTATATGGTTGCCCTGGTCGGCAACATCATGGTGGTGTGGTCACTGCTGTGATTTGAGCAGGTAAAGATGCAGGAGTTGAGCGGCTGCTCAACTCCTGGCCTCGTCATTCACCTTCGTCTGAAGTGGAAGGCGCCCGCCCGCCATGAACGAAGTTCATCGCGTGTCCGTTCATGCAGTATCTGAGACCGGTCGGCGGGGGGCCGTCCGGAAACACATGCCCCAGATGAGCATCGCAATTGTTGCAGCGTATCTCGGTTCTGATCATGCCATGGGACGTGTCTTCCAGTTCCCGGATGGCGTCGTCGTGGACCGACCTAAAGAAGCTTGGCCAACCACATCCTGCGTCAAATTTTGTGTCGGACATGAAGAGCGGCGCATCGCAACAAACGCAATCGTAGCGGCCGATCAGCCGGTTGTCCCAGTGAGGGCCGGTAAACGGGCGTTCCGTGCCGGATTGACGCGTGACGTAGAATTGTTCCGGCGTCAGCTGATCCATCCATTCGGCGGTTGATTTCCTGACTTTTGGAACATGATTTCCACCGTGGGTGGTGTCATTTGTCATCGACGGTTTCCTGTTTCAAGACTTTGATACAGAAATAGGAAGATGCGCGTCGGTCGGCAAGTTGAACTCTTTTCACACCATGGTCAGCGTGTCAGGAAATCCATCACGGTCTTGACCCGGTTGCCGCCCTCCTGACGCGCCATGAAAACACAGTTTTCAGCTGCAGCCAGTATGAATTCGGAACTCTCCGAAACGCCGGTCTGTTCGGCAACGGCACAAGCTGCACCAACGGAGGCGGTCAGGGTTTCTCCCCCGGCCGAGCCGTGCGGATTTGGAATGGCCAGATCCTGTATGGCGACGTGGATATAGGCACTGATTGTTTCTGCGCCCATTTCATGCGTACGCGGTAACAACAATGAAAACTCGGATGTCGCCGTACGGGCGACAATGTCAGCAGGCCGGCGGGCGGTCTCTTTCAATGTCTTGGCGACTTTGGAGAGGCATTCTTCCGCTGCGGTTTCACCGAATTGCTCCACGAAGGATTCAAACCGGTCGAGTGACACCTTGATCAGGCTTGTATGGGTCTTTTCGCGCATGGCGACCGCCCACTCGCGTTTGAGGTTCTCTTCGAAGGTTCTGCGATTGCAGAGACCGGTCAGCGGGTCGGTCTGGCTTGCTGCCTCCAGAAGGCTTTCCAGTTCCTTTCGCTTGGCAATACTGCGGAAAAAGACCGCGAAAGCGACAGGTGCATTGGCGGCATCCTTGAGCAGATGCGCGTTCACCTCGGCCCAGATGAGTGGGCCGAATGCAGATCGAAGCTGAAGATCGGCCTGGGGCAGGGGAGCGGCCGGGTCGCCCTTGCCGGACAATATCCGGTGCAAGGCTTCCGCTTCGGAGTTTGGATCACCGAGATAGACAAGGTCACTCAGGTGGGTGGAAAAGGACTCCGCATCCCAGCCGAAGATCTGCTGGGAAGCTGGCGAAACATAGCTCACGGCACCGTCAAGCGCGATCAGGACCACTACGTCCTTGCTCAAATCGGTCAGCGCCTGGAAACCGAGGCCGGACGCGCTGAGCAGATCTTTCCCTGAAAATCTGTCGCTGTTGCTGTCCGACACCATCTCCGCCTCGCTCCGAATTTCGTTTGCAATGCTTAGTCTTACATGAAACTGAACGGTATTCGGGCGGTGAAATCAAGGGGGCTGAGCCGTTTCTTCGCCCCCCGTCACCGGCACGCCGTAATTCAAAAATAGGACCTGAGGCCGATTTCCGGGAAACTCTGCGGATTCTTCCCGGCCCGATCGTATTCACAAGCGCGATAACAGGTAATCAAATAGTCTCTTGCTGAATTCGATTTTGAACCTAAAACCCCTTGGAAAGTATTGAAATCTGTCTAAAACCGCTTTGTCGACGCTGTTAGGTCGAAAATCGAGAGCTTAATGCATGTCAGAATAGTTTCAGCCCGTTATTATTCGCCAAAAGGCGTTGATTCGATTGGATAGACGCTTGTTGTTTCTAGTAATTCGTGACGAAAGATCATCATGACGCCAGCAGTGATCGACGACACCACATTATACGCGGTTCTGGCCCCATTCGCGGCGGCCGTCGTAGCGCCCTTCCTGACGCGCTGGTTGAAGCACAACGCGGCCTGGCCGCTGGCCATTGTACCGGCCCTGATGTTCCTGCATTTCACGGGATTCATCGGCCCCGTTTCCGAAGGGCAGACCTTCACTGCTGCCATGGCCTGGGCTCCGGCATATAATGTCGAATTCTCTGTCTATGTTGACGGTTTGTCGACGCTCTTTGCGATGCTGATATCCGGCATCGGGACGTTTATCATCCTCTATGCAGGCGGTTACCTGAAGGGACATCCTCAACAGGGACGGTTCTTCTCGTTCCTGTTCCTGTTCATGGGCGCCATGATGGGGCTCGTTCTGTGTAACAACCTGATTTCCCTGTTTATTTTCTGGGAACTGACTTCGATCACGTCGTTCCTGCTGATCGGGTTTGATCATCTGCGGGCGGCCTCGCGACGCGCCGCGATCCAGGCCCTGGTGGTGACAGGTGGCGGCGGGCTGGCGCTTCTGGCCGGTTTCCTGATGATCATGGTCACGACGGGCAAGTTTGAAATGTCCGCTCTTCTGACCGATCCGAAGGTGATCAAGAATTCGGGATACTACCTGCCGATCTTCCTCCTCGTGCTCGGCGGCGCCTTTACCAAATCGGCCCAGTTCCCCTTCCACTTCTGGCTTCCCAACGCGATGGAAGCGCCGACACCCGTTTCGGCCTACCTGCACTCCGCGACCATGGTAAAAGCCGGCGTCTATCTTCTGATGCGCATGCAGCCGGTGTTGGGGGGGACCGAGCTCTGGACAACGGTCCTGCCGATTTTCGGTGGGCTGACCTTGCTTGTCGGCACGATCCTGGCGGTCCGGCAGACCGACTTGAAGCTGATGCTGGCCTACACGACCGTGGCGTCGCTGGGGTTGTTGGTGATGCTGACGGGCACAAGTCACGAAAAGGCGCTTGAAGGCGCCGTGCTTTATCTGCTTGCACATTCGCTCTTCAAGGGCGCGCTCTTCATGGTCGCCGGCACGATCGATCATGAAGCCGGAACGCGCGACATCACCAAGCTTGGCGGTTTGCGCGCCGCCATGCCGATCACATTCATTGCCGCGTGTCTTGCTTCCCTGTCCATGGCTGGACTGCCACCGTTCATCGGCTTCATCGCCAAGGAAGTACTTTATTACGGAACCTGGGGCTGGCTGGAATTCTGGGGATTGCCCCTGACAATCACGGCACTTGTCGGCAACGCCCTCATGCTTGTGATTGCTGCCGCTGTTGCTCTCAAGCCGTTCCTGGGACCCAAAGTCGAGACGCCCAAACACGCCCATGAAGGCCCGATCCTGCTCTATGCCGGTCCGGTGGTGCTTTCGGTTCTGGGGCTTGGCCTGGCACTCGTTGCCAGCACGACAGGCAACCTTCTGATCGCGCCGACCCTGGCATCGGTGAGTGGAAAGGTTGTCGAACTCGATCTGCATCTGTGGCCGACTTACATTTGGGGCAATGTCGCTCTCTATCTCTCGCTTGTTACCATCGGCCTCGGCATATTCCTGTTCACCCAACTGGACCGGTTGCGGGACCTGATCGCGGCCGTCTTGAAAGCCATTGGATGGGGGCCGGACAAGGGCTTCGACCAGTTTCTTGCCGGGATCGTGTCGTTCTCCAGCTGGATCACGCATCGACTGCAGACCGGCAAGATGCAGACCTACATGCTGCTGACTTTCGCCTTCACCGCCGTTGCGGTCCTGCTGCCCGGATATTTGACCAACAGTTTCCCGGCCATGCCGAAAATGCCCGACTACCGGTTCTATGAATGGGGCATCCTGCTGATCGCCGTGCTGGGTCTGATCGCGGTCCTGATCGCCAAGACCCGGTTGACCGCAATTGTATCGCTCGGCATCCAGGGATTTGCCGTTGCGCTGATCTTCATGATGTTCGGCGCGCCGGATCTGTCCTTCACCCAGTTCATGGTCGAAACGTTGTCGGTGGTGATCCTGGCTCTCGTCATGACCCGCCTCAACCTGTCGCCGCGTGATCATCGCAAGGGGATCGACATTGCCTTGACGGCGTTTGTTTCCGTCGCGGTTGGGCTCGGGCTGATGCTGACGCTCTTGGCTATCACCCAGCAACCTTTCGACAGCCGACTGTCTGAATTCTTCACCGAATACAGCCGTTCGATTGCACATGGGCGCAATATCGTGAACGTGATCCTGGTGGACTTCCGCGGTTTCGATACGCTCGGTGAGATTGCGGTCGTCGTTCTCGCAGGGCTCTGTGTCCTGGCGCTGATACGTGTCCGAACGAAACCAGACAAGCCCGAGGAAGCGCCGGCTTCGGCGGAAGCTCCGCTTGCCGAAGCCCAGACAGGGGAGGCCCGCTGATGCGTACAATCATTTTCCGCACCATCGCACCCTATCTCGCGGCTCTCATGGTGCTGTTCTCGATCTTCGTGTTGTTGCGCGGACACAACGAGCCGGGGGGCGGTTTCATCGGAGGTCTGATCGCTGCCTCGGCCCTCGCCATTTTCGGTATTGCCTGCGGCGTGGCCTCGGTGCGCCGCGCCATGGTGTTTCACCCGATGGGGGTGGCGGGCTTCGGCCTCTTCATAGGAGCGTTGGCCGGTATCCTGTCTTTTTTCACCAGCCAGCCATTCATGACCAGCCAGTGGCTGATCTTCCATATCCAGGACGTGGAGATTGCGCTGTCCACGCCGCTGATCTTTGACATTGGCGTCTATCTGGTGGTTGTCGGGGCGATCGGGTCCATAGCCCTGGCCCTGGAAGAAAGGGAGAGCGACTGATGGAAACCGGCGTTGCCGTTCTGATCGGCCTTTTCTTCTCCGTTGCCGTCTACCTGATGCTTTCCAAGCAGCTGGTCCGTCTTCTCCTTGGCATTGCGATCCTGGGCAATGCGGTGAACATGCTGATCTTCACAAACGGGCGTTTGACCCGGGAAGTGCCACCGCTCATTCCGCCGCATCTGTACACACCTGAGATCGCGACGGCGAACCCGTTGCCTCAGGCCCTGGTGCTGACGGCAATCGTGATTTCATTTTCGTTTTTTGCCTTCCTGCTGGTGCTGGCCTTCAGGGCCTATCAGGAACTTGGAACTGATGAAGTGAACAAGATGCGTGTTGCCGAACCCGACAACGACCAATCACCGCCACAAGGGTACTGAGATTTATGGCTGGTTCTTCCGTTTCCGTCGATCTCACGCAGGCCATGGTCACGGCGCCTGTTGCAGCCGCTGACTGGCTGATTGTCGCGCCGTCGCTGATCACGATGCTTGGTGGTTCCCTGTGCCTGATGCTGCGCAAGAACACGCAATTGCAGCCCAAGCTTGGCATCGTCTTTCTAGTGCTTCTGGTCCTGTCCTCGGCCGGTCTGCTCGTTCATGTCCTGAACCATGGTGTCATCACCATGGTCATGGGGGGATGGCTGCCTCCCTTCGGCATTGCCTTTACCGTGGATCCACTCGGCGCAACGCTGACCCTGGTCGGTTCAATCGTTGCCCTGTGTGCAGGCATCTACGGTGTGGTGACGGTCGACGGGACCGGCAGACGATATGGCTTCTATCCGTTCCTGCTGCTGCTCATGACCGGTGTTTGCGGGGCCTTCCTGACCGGTGATGTCTTCAACCTTTACGTCTGGTTTGAAGTCCTGCTGATCTCGTCCTACGGAATGCTGATCCTCGGGAACGACCGTATTCAGCTTGATGGCGCGGTCAAATACGGCGTGCTCAATCTGGTGGGCACCAACCTGTTCCTGATCGCGACAGGTCTGCTTTACGGGATATTCGGAACGCTCAACATGGCTGACATTGCCATGAAAGTCTCGGAGCTGGGCAACCCGGCATCCGGAACGATTGCAACCGTTGCAGCGCTCTATTTCCTGGCCTTTGCGATGAAGGCGGCAGCGTTTCCTGTCAATTTCTGGCTCCCGGCCTCCTATCACACGCCCAATATCGTGATCTCTGCGGTGTTCGCGGGACTCCTGACGAAGGTCGGTGTCTATGCCCTGATCCGGATTTTTGTTCTGATCCTGCCGGAATCCCTGGACTACATGGCCGATGTCATCGGACTGGTTGCGATCCTGACGCTTCTGACCGGTGCGCTTGGCGCCCTTGCACAAAGTGAATTGCGCCGCCTGCTCGGATATCTCGTTATCGCCGGGATCGGTTCCATGCTGGCGGGTGTCGCGATTGGCTCGAACCTCGCAATTTCCGGTGCGATATTCTACGCGGTCCATTCGATCATCGTCATGACGGCGCTCTATATGGCTGCAGGTGTCATGTTCTATATGGGGGGCTCCTACGATCTGCGCCGCCTCGGCGGGCTTTACCAGCGAAGTGCCGGTTTTGCCGGATTGTTCCTGGTTCTGGCCTTTGCTGTTTCTGGCCTGCCACCGTTTTCCGGGTTCTGGCCAAAAGTGATGCTGGTTGAAGCGGCATTCGGAGATGGCAGAGCCTGGCTTGGTGCCGCGATCCTTGTCAGCGGTTTCCTGACCACGCTGGCGATGGGGCGTGTGTGGATCTATGCCTTCTGGCGCGGCGGGCCCGAAGGAACACCAGACGGGACCGGCGTCGCGGTGTCGGGAGGCGGTGCTGCACAGCTTGGCGGAGCAGCCCCGTGGCTTCCCATGTTTGTTTTGACGGCGCTCATTGTCTATTTCGGACTGCAGCCGGAGTGGATGATGAACCTTTCCATCGAGGGCGCCGGCGGTGTGCTTGAACCGCGCGGGTACCTTCAATCAGTGTTTGGAGAGCAGGGATGACCAGCCTCTTTCTCATCAACATCCTCCTGGCGCTTGCCTGGGGGGCCGTGACAGGCAACTTCTCCGAGCTCAATCTGGCTTTTGGATTCGTGCTGGGACTTGGCGCCCTCTACCTGATCCGGGAACAGGTTGGAACGACGGCCTATTTCAAGCGTGTGCAGCAGGGGCTCCAGCTTGCCTTCATGTTTGTTCACGAGCTGATCCTTTCGGCCTGGCGTGTCGCCATGATCGTGTTGCGGCCCAAGATCGAACTGCAACCCGGCATCATCGCCTTTCCGCTGACGGTTGACCGGGATTTCGAGATCACGATGCTGGCCAACCTCATCACATTGACGCCCGGAACCCTGTCGGTTGACGTCTCCGAAGATCGCAAGACGCTTTACGTCCATTGTATTGATGTTCCGGACCCACAAGCCACGATCGACGACATCAAGAATGGCTTCGAGCGCAAGATACTGGAGGCATTCCGATGAGTGCCCTGGACACGTTTGCCTCGAATTTTCTGAGCTGGTCCGTGAATGTTTCACTCGGCATTCTGACCGTCGCCTTTTTCCTGATCGTCTATCGCACGGTGAAGGGGCCAAGCCTGCCGGACCGGGTTGTGGCTCTCGACATGCTGGTGGCCGTCGGGATCGGCTTCATTGCGGCCATCGGGGTCAAGACCGGTTACTACCTCTATATCGATATCGCCATCACGCTCGGGCTTGTCGGCTTCCTTGCCACAGTCGCGTTTGCTCGGTTCATCCTGAACCGCGGTACGGCCGGTGACGAGACCATCATGGAAGAGGTGGAAGAAAGCATTCAACGCAGAGAGTCGGGCCAATGAACGCGATTGTCGAGATTATCACCGGTCTGATGCTCATTTCGGGTGCGGCCTTTGCGTTGGCGGCATCTATTGGCTTGATCCGGCTGAAAGATGTCTATATGCGGACACACGCCGCTTCAAAGGCGGGCACGCTGGGCTCCGGTGTCATGCTGCTGGCACTTGCTGTTGACGCAGGCACTCTCGGGGTGGTGACACGCGCCGTGGCAGGGGTTGTGTTCTTCCTGCTGACGGCTCCGGTTTCCGCTCATTTGCTCGCAAAAGCGGCCTATGCGGCGGGGTACCGTCCCTGTGCCGATACCAAAATTGACGCCTTGGCCAAAACTATGCGACCAAAGTCGTAGTTTGGACAAAAAAGTGCCATATGCTGGCCGCAGAAGTCAGTATGCGGCGCAATACTATGCGTTCATTGTTGGTTTTGGTGCTTGCAGTACAGTCAATATTTGTCGAATTTGATTTATATTGTCACAGTTCATTTTTTATTTGTTTTCCGGGGTTGTCTGGGAAGGAATGCAGAGATATAAGGCTGTGACGATCACCTGCAAAGTAGAATCGATTTTGAATTCTGGGTCCGCAAGTAACAGATTGCCTTACTAAACTTCCGGTACAATCAAGTTGCAGGTAATAACGAACGCTATTTTGATATGAGTAGAGAACGGGTGAAATATGACTGATAATCCGGTGGATGCAAACCTGATTGACCTTACGGCAGACATCGTGTCAGCCTATGTGAGCAACAACACTGTTGCGTCAACCGATTTGCCAAGCCTGATCAACGAAGTACACGGTGCTTTGCAGAGAACCGCGACCGCCTCCAACGAGCCGGAGCCGGAGCCGCTGAAACCTGCTGTGCCGGTCAAGAAGTCGGTAATGCCCGATTACATTATCTGTCTGGAAGACGGCAAGAAATTCAAGTCCCTCAAACGCCACCTGCGCACGCATTACAGCATGACGCCGGAAGAGTACCGCGAGAAGTGGGACCTGGCTTCCGATTATCCGATGGTTGCTCCGAACTATGCCGCTGCACGTTCCGAGCTTGCCAAGAAAATGGGTCTGGGCCAGCAGCGCAAGCGCTCCAAGTAAAGCCCAGTCAGCTTTATGAAATTCCGAGGGCCGCCCAATGGGCGGCCCTTTTGTTTTGTTCGGGATTTCCGCTTAAAGCCTGCTCAACCGGCTTGTTCAGTCAAGCGTCCTGGGTGTGATGTAGCTTCCCATGATGCGTTCAAATTCTCCATTTTCCCTCAGGATGGCCAGTCCGCGATTGAAGGCGTCGATGAAGTAAGGCCCGTCATCGATATGCCGCGAGATCAGCAGGTGATAGGACCACGCATAAGTCATGCTTTCCAGATGACGGATCTGCTCTTGTTGCATTTCGGTCAAATGCTCCTGAACGGCCTGATACCCGCTGGTTTCCAACTCTGGTACGAAATCGACCCGCCCCTCGCCAACATCTGGAAGAGTTGCCGGTTGTTTGGAACCCGGGCGACAAAGATTGAGCCATCCTCGATGTGTGGAGCGAATTGCCGGCCAAAGGCACTAGCATCCAACGCTCCCATGACTTTGCCTTCCAGGTCTTCTGGTTTTTGTGCGTCGAGCGGATTGTCGCGGGAGTAGAAGACAACTTCCCGCAGGGTGAACAACAGATCGCTCGGAAGGTAAAGGCGCTCGCGTTCCGGTGTCAGGACCCACATGAACGTACCGTCCCAGGCTCCCCTTTCCACAAGCATCATTGCTCTGTTCCAAGGGAAGAAGCCATATGCAACCTCTATGCCAACCGCTTCGAATGCCTTGGTGACAAGCTCCGATGCAGCACCGAATTCCGGGAGTTTCTCGGATTGATACGGCGCCCATTCACCGTTGGTCAGGCGTATCTTCGTGGGTTGGTCGCGGGCACCAGCGTTCGTGGTGAAGAAAAGCGTCACGAACAGGACAAGAAGGAGCCTCATGAAGTCGGTATCCAAGGTTGTAAGTTCAAAGAGAAAAATGATGGCACGCGTGCCGCCATATTCCAATCTGGACTTCTACCTAGGGGTTTGATTGTATCAAATGCCCTTTAGGGGCGAAGGTTCTGTGGTCAGGCCGAAATTCAGGCCGCCTCAAGCGCTGCCTGGGCATCTGAACGAATGCGACCGACCATGGATTTGAGGCCGTTTGAGCGCTGGGGGGTGAGATGCTCCTGCAAACCAAGGGTGCCAAAGATACCTTCGACATCCGTTTGCAGGATCTCTTGAGCCGTTTTTGCGTTGAACAGGCTCGTGACGACGGCGACCAGGCCTTGAACGATCAGGGCGTCGCTGTCCCCCCGGAAGGTCAGCACCGGCGCGCCGTCGGGACCTGGGCTCACCGACGTGATCAGCCAGACTTGCGAGACGCATCCGCGGACCTTGTTGGCATCGACACGCTCTGCATCGCTGAGCGGAGGCAGTTCCTTGCCGAGATCGATGAGATATTTGTAGCGATCCTCCCAATCGTCGAGGAATTCGAAGGTTTCGAGAATTTCGCTGAAGGCTGTTGTCATGATACCGGTCTTTGAACGTCCTGTTTCGCCTTCATATAGCCTCTGGACCGGATGTTGCAAATTCCGCCGCAATAAAAAAAACGCCGCAGATGGAATGGGCAGCAATCCATCTACGGCGCAGCGGTAAGGTCCGCCAAAGTCAAACTGTCGTCGCGATGCTAGCAAGCATCATCGCTCCAGCGGGGTGCAAGTGGCTGTTTTGACATTCTGGAGATCAGTTGAGTTGAAGCAGCCGGGTGCTCAGGTTTTAACCCGAGCGGGGTTTGGGCCGTGGCACCGGCCCAAAGGCAGTTTCCAGCACAGGTGCATCTTGCGTTGCCGAAACTGATGCGGTGCTGGAAAAACTTTGAGAGGATTGAACTGTCTCGGTCGAAGCAGGTGCGTCTGCTAGCTGACCGGGACGCTGCGAAGTGTCCTGAACCTGTGCTCCGAAATACTCGTAGACTATGCGCGCGCCATTTGCCGCTCTGTGTCCAATCGCGGTTATCGCATCGCCACCGGTTTCGCATGCCTGCGGATTGCGCTGGCAGAACCCACCAATGTCGGAGACGGTTGCCTGTGCTGCAATAAACGCGGACACAGGATTTACCTGTTCTTCTGGCTTGCTCTCGTAGTCCGATCCAAGCGGAATCAACGCAAGCACCAGTGTGAGCCAAAAGGCCGTTCTCAAGAGAAATAACATGTCGCTACCCAATTTCAGTTCAATCGTGCGCACCGTTTGTGCCGGTGGTGCGCTTGTTATGGTGGCACCGTAGCAAGGACATTCGAATGTCACGTTGAACGTTGCGGGGCAATTTTCGTAAAATAAAACAGGAATTTAAGGCGTATTTTCTCAAAATTTGATTCAAGTTTTAGCTATTTTCTGACAACCGATTGAAAGGACCGGATTTTTTTGTTTTTTTCGGCACTTTGGAAACATCCTTTATCGTTCCTTAAGTGCTCGCAGCCAGAATGATCCCATCAGAGGTGTCAGCGGCAACGTCCGTATCTGTGGTGTGGTAGTGAAGCGTGCGTAACTTGTTGAGTTGTATTAGTAATTTCATGAGTAGCTGGAGTGCTCGCATCGAGGGCATGATTCATCCCGGCGCTGCCTCAGACGCGTTTTTGCTGCCACTGCACAGAAATTTCCTGATCTTCTGTTTTGCGAGCGGTGCCGGGGCACTGCTTGTCTTGCCGCTCCACCTTGCGCTGGCTGGCCCGCCGCAAATTGCAGTGCTGCTCGTTCTGGCATGGATGTTGAGCCAGTGGCCCCTGGCGCTGTACCTCTCCCAATCGGGCAATATTGACCGAGCTGTCGGGGTGTCGGCCTCTCTTTTTGCCTGTTTCCTGGCAGGAATCTGCATGTTGACGGGTGGTTTGGGGTCTTTTGCGTTGCCCTGGTTGCTTGTTCCTCCCATCGAGGCGGCATTCTCCACCCGGAAGAAAACAGCAATCAGTGTCACCGCAATAAGCGCGGCACTGCTGGCGCTCATTGCCGCTGTGCATTACTCGATGCCGGTCGAGCAGGGAGCTCAGACCGAAATTCGGTTCCTGGCGATTGCAGCTGCGTTGATCTATTTCGGTGTTCTGGCCCTGAGGGTGGCTGCGGACCGGAACCGTGCCCGGCGCAAGGTTGCCTCGGCGGACATGAAACGGCAGCTGATCAGCCAGAGCGTTTCGGATGTTTTTTGTGAAATCGATCCGGAAGGTGAGATCCGGATCGCCGGTGGCCCGGTTTCCGACTATTTCGGATCAACCTCGGCAGTGGGCAGCGAGGATTGGCTGTTCCAGCGCCTTCATGTCGCTGACAGACCGCTTTATTTGACCAGGCTCTCCGATACGCGTCTGAGCGGTGCAGCGTTCTCTTTTGAGGTCCGGATGCGTGTCGGGTCATCGCTGCCTGGCGAAGAGGGGCAGGCCGAATATCGCCGGGTAGAGATGCAGCTCCGTGCCCTGCAAACGGGAGATGGGTCAACAGGCACTGACAAGACCAGGATCTTTTTGAAGATCAGCCTTCCCGATGAGAACACAGGCGAGCAGGGAAGGGTCTACGGGTCGGAGGCACAGGTCGACAAGACCGACAGAATTTCCCGTGCGATTGTTGAGGGGGCCAATTCCGAGGCTGCGGATGCGCTCTCCCGGATCGACCTTCAAACAGAGCATCTTTGCAAATTGGCAGACGCAGGCGATTTCTCGACTCTAAGAGATGTTGCGCAGTTGATTGGCGAGACGAGCAAATCCTGCGTCGATACGCTTGATCTGTCCTCTCGTTTCAATACTGAAAGCGCCAATGATGCCGGTCCCAATTATGAAACGGTCGATCTGGAGTCACTTCTGCGCAGGAGCGCCGAGCTCATTCATTCGTTTCAGCAGCTGCGCAATGTCGAGATCGAATTTCCGGCGCAAACCCGTCTGCCTGAAATCCTCGCAGACGAGGATCTGATGCAAAAGGCTCTGGTTTTTGTTCTCTATGAAATTGCCGAGAGCGCGGGGAATTGTGCCAGGATAACGGTGACGTTGCACGAGCAAAACGCGAACGCGGAACTGACATTTGGGGTGTGCAACCGCGCGTCCAGTCTCAGCTGGAACGCTGCAGGATCGCGAGCGGTTTTCGAATTTGCAAATGAGCTGTTGGAGCGCACAGGTGCCGCAGTCGAGATCCAGTCGACGCTCGGACACGGGGACACCGTTGTCCTGCGGTTGCCGAAACGGACACGCAAACAGGTTCCAACACACTCCCAGGTCAGCGACTTCGATCGTCAGCCTATGGCGAAATCGGCGTAGGGGATCATGGCAAAGGCTAAGAAAAAAGCGACGGCCTCGAAAGGCAACGAGACCTTCATGGCGAGGGCCGGTCATGTCGCTTTCGACAATCCGGTGGGGGCTGGCGGCGCCGTCGTAATGGGATTGACGGCGTGTCTGATCATCGCAAATGCCCTGGGGTTGCAGCAGGGACGGCATCCGGCTCCGCTGTTTTCAACACGAGACGGCACCGATACCGTTCAACTGCCCGAACCGGATGGACGTCGTGGAGACGTTCAAATTCAGGAGATCTCCACGCTTGTTCTGGACCTTCAGATCTCCCTGCGGAAAATCGGTCTTTACGAGGGGCCGCTTGACGGGTTGAACGGACCCGACACCGAACGCGCCATTCGGTCTTTTGAACGCAGGACCGGGCAGATCGAGACCGGCAAGGCAAGCGAAAGCCTTCTTGCTCTTATTCATATGCATGGTGAGGCGACCGTAACTCAACAGACGCCCGTGCCACGCAGAAAGCCGCGGTTCTCTGGAACGACAGCTGCAAAACCGGGCGAGGCGATCCCACCGGTGGATGCGGACCCCAGACTCCAGAGAGTCCAGAAGACCCTCTCCGATCTTGGCTATGGACCTTTGAAGGCTGATGGTGTGCTTGGGTCCAATACAGCGGATGCCATCAAGCGGTTCGAGCTCGACCGGGGCTTGCCTCTGACAGGCGAACTGGGTCCCAAGGTGATCGAGAACCTGGAAATGGTCAGCGGCGTCACGATTTCGGGCTGATTGCCCGGCACCTGAATATGGCGTAGACCATCGTGATACGTGCCCGTTCACAGGGCTCCGGATGATTTTCAGCAAGCAAAATGACACGCCTTACTTCAGAATTCTTTGTCAGTTCCCTTGTGCGGCGCATCTTTTCAGAAGGTGGCTTCGCAGCTGTTTCCAAAAAAGGTGCCCTGGAGGCGGGGGCGATATTCGTGTCCGTCGATCGCCTTGATAACTCCTACGACCTCTATGGTCCTGCACCTCAGGCCATGTTTGTCGAACTCAAGCAGGGGCGGCTTTTCGAGAAGATCCTGGAAGGGGTTGGGAATGACCAAGTCCAGGAGCGCCTGCAGTCCGAAGCACGTATGGACCCGGATTACTGGCTTGTTGAAATAGAGGCACGTGACGGCGCAGTCGATTTGCCGGTTGCAGAAGAAGAGGATCCGGGCCCGACCGCGTCGAACCTATTCCGCTTTTGATCCTTTCTTGCGAAGCGCAGCCGAAACCCTGGCAACCACGCGCTTCTTGCCGGCAGTCTTTCTGGCCCGTTGGCTTTCCTGGTAATGAGGCGTCTGGAGTTCGCCAGAACGTTCCTCTCCCTGGTCTCGCAGCATCCACTGCTCGATCAACACATCCGCGGCGCCGGAACTCAGGGTGCGCTGGAAGCGCAGAAGTGAGCGAATCTTTGTCAGGGTCAGCTTCTCGCCAAGCAATCGCACCAGGATTGTGGTCATGTCTGGCGGTGTCAGGTTCAGCGCCTTGAGCGCCACGATCAGGCCATCACCCTGATCCTCCTTGAGCAACAGGTCGCAGGTTGCCTGCGGCAGTCCAAGACCCTGGCCAAGCAGATCGGCAAATGCGCTGGTATTGCCTGCCAGGGCTTCCTTTCTGAGGCCGTCGATGAGTTTCAGCCGGGATGCATTGACACCTGCGGACCTTGCGAGGGGCGGTGTCTGGGCCTGTTTGATCAGGCTTGTCACTTCCGCCGAAGCGATGGCCTTTGCCCTCAAAGAGGCCGGAAGGTGCAAATATTGGCTCATCAGCCCGTCTGGATTGAGGGCATCCTGACCGGCGAGTTCCAGGCCAAGCGACGCAACAATATCGCTTCTGCTGCTGAGGCATGCCTGGTTGGCAGCCGAAAGAATGATGTCGTCCCGATCAAGCAAAATGCGGATTACGCTGGCACCCGCATTCTGACAAAGCGCAGTGAGTACCGATTCGCGCAGCGAGGGGCGGTTCGCGATCGCCTTGCGTAAAGTGTCGGAACCGGTTTTGGAGATCTTGAGCAGGAGATCCACAGAAAGCCTTGGACTGTAACGAAGCGCGGAATAGGCTGTCAGTTCGTCCTCATCCGAGGCCAACTTCTCCAAAAGATGATCGGGCATTTCCGGATGAGCGGCGAGCAGATTGGCAATCCGTCGCCGATCCTTCAGGCTTGTCGCCGGCAGAAGATTTTCTGCTAATTCAAGAAAAATATGTTTTTTTTCAGTGTCATGCCGGTCGCGTCCTGCAAAAAGCTCCGTTGCGTCCAACAAGATTCCGCCGTCAGTCGACGGACGGATAGCCGTTTTTTTCGAGGCGGCTGGTTTTGGAGCGGTTTTACTGGAGCGTGTAATCTGGCGCATGACACCCGTCTACAAAATACAAAATGAGCGACCGACCAGCTTGTGTCGGTTCCTTCAAATTGCCTGAAAAGCGTTAGCATGCTGTTAACCCTGACGGCTTCTTAATGGAGTCGCAGAAAGTAATGCGTCGCCCGTTTGACCGTTTCCGCCTGGTAATACCTGTCGCCGGAAACAGGAACCGAAGGAGGAGACGATGGGCACTTTGTTGGACTTTTCATCCGCACCGAGGCCCACTGCACGTGTGGGTCATCGCTCCAATACCCCCCGTTCTGCCGAACAGGAGAACTTTGGCGAAGTTATCCTCTTTCCAGGCATACGATACGAACGTCATGATCTTGATCTTGCCGCGCGAATCGGGACCATCAGTAAAGCTGCTGGACCTGCTGGCTCTGACAAGGACTGACGGTCCCTGCTTCTCCAGCTGCTGCAGGATCTGACACGATAGCGGTCTGGAGACACGCCCTATGGGCAATGCCAACGTGGATCATATGAGCCGGCCCTCTAACGGGCAAAGGCGCAGAATGCCCTCTGGCGGGGGCGTGTTGGTGCCGGTTGCTCTTCTGGCATTCGTTCTTTCCGCCTGTGTTCGCCCGACAGGCGACTTCGACCGGGCGAGGCCGTCCGTCATTCACGACGATCTCATGCCGACCGTTGGGGACGGCGCAGCCAGATTGCGCGGCGATCCTGTTTCCAATTTCAACTATACCGATGACGAAAAGCTGCTACGCGATCGCGGCTGGACGCTGATCCGTCCGCCCTGGACCAAAGACTGGATCGGTGGCACGAAGGTCGAGTTGGCGCGCACACGTGTCCTGCCGGAAACGGATGGCAGGGTGCCACCGGATCTCTATTATCATTATCTCCGCTCGGACAAGTTCAAGTCCTCCAACGCGCGATATGACAAGATTGCAGCGGATGCGAGCGGCGACGCAAAGCTTGTGCATCCTTTCTGTGAAGTCGCATTGCGGGTCAAGAAGGCTGACGATGAGCGTTTGAGAGCACTGCGAAGCAGACCCGTGACAAGCGAAGAAGCCTTTGCGGGCGCCAAGGCCAGGGTCTGGGAAAACCGGGTAATGATCAAATGGGTTGGTCAGGCGCTGCGGTTTCGCATCATCGCCTACAAGAAAGCCCTCGACGGTCTCGAGATCGAAACACCGACGGAAAACCGGGTCTGGAAGGTCAATACGGCCATTCGTGAACTGGAAGGGCAGGTCCGGATTGCAGAAGCCGGCTGCGATTCTGAAAATCGCTACGGGCAGGATGACCCGGTCCGAAGGTCACGGATTTTTACCGGTTGGGGCACCGAACGTGCACCGGTTCAAAAATAGGTTTTCGTGAAAACACTCAAATGCCCTGGCAGCTTGCCGCTTGCAGCGCTGCATCGATCTCTGCTGCCTTGGTGTGGTGGGGCACATAGGCTCGCAGCAACGCAAACCCGCTGATTTCCGGCGTTTCAATGACGATGAGATCTTCCAGGTTTTCTGGCGGGTTTTCACGCAGGATCGACAGTTGCCCCGGGGTCAGAACCAGCATGGAGAGCCGTTCTGCGCCCGCGGTCCGGTTGTTGAGGCTGTAAACCGCTTCACCGGCGGAGTTGAAGAGGCCTATGGACCAGAAGGTGACGGGGATGCTGGCATCGAAGAGGACAGGGCCATCTGCCAGCTCAAACCGGCAGGTGGCATGTTTCATTGCGGGGTCGAGCTCCGGGAGCGCTTCCTGGCCCGGTTTGACATCGGGCAGCAGGTTGAATTGCCGGTCCGGGCCGTGTTCCGCCACATTGTCAAACGCGCTGTGCTGGACATTTTGCGGAATGCTGAAGACCACGAGAATATGAATAATCGCTGCCAGGCAGAGCGTGGCCAGCAATCCGACGGTGAGTGAAAACCTGGTGGACAGGGTCATGGGCACCCCAATCGGTCTATTGCCGGAACACTGACGCCATCCAGGGCGGCGCCGGTCGTGACCGGGGCATCGTAAAGGCGCAGCATGAAACGCAGCCCGTCCGCCGCCTTTGCGCTGGCGGCCAGTGGCAGCCAATTTCCGGAGTGGGGCGCGCGTGCTGCCGTAATCTCAAAGCTGCCGTCCGGGCTCCGCAACAGGTTGTTGCTGGCCAGGTGAACGCGTCCGGGCAGCGTTTCAACCAGCCGTCCATGACCATCAACGGCGGTCAGGGTCCACAGCCTTGCAGTCGGGGTCTGACCAGAGAGGCGATAGATGCATGTCGGGTCCAACTGGTGTCCCGCACTGTCTTCGCGTGCCACGAGCGCCAGACCTTCACCCGAAGCAAGGGGAACAACGGCGCCGCGCGTGTAGATTGCCACGGAATAGGGATCGGCTTCATTCGTGCCGGCCTTTGGAAAGGCACGCCAGGGGCCGATTGTCACGGCATCGAGAGGCTGATCGCGTTCAATGATCAGATAGGCAGAGCTGATGCCCAAGAGGGAAGCCAGAACGATCACCAGGAAAACGGCCGTGAGTTTTCTCAGCGGGTGACTGCGCGTGGGACGGATGACATCCGGAAGCTTGTCGTCATACCAGTCGTTTTCCGTGAAACCGGTATTTCCTTGTTGCAGTGAACCGTCGGTCATTGCGCCGCCGCGTAGTCGTTCGAGCTAGGAACCGTTGTGTTGTCGGCACGCGTTGCTTCCTGGGCCACGAGCTGTCGCAGGTCCTCACCGATCTGCAAAAGCAGCCTTTGGGTACGGCGTTTGAGAACGCGTGGCTGGGAGGAGGTCGCCGTGCTTTCTGCCAAGGTCGTGGTTTGCGCTCTTGCGAGCCGGGGAAGGTTTTCTGCCGCCACGCCCGGCATATTGACCAGCTCGATCCCGTTATGGGCGAAGGCCATGTATTTCTGCCAAGTCATTGCCGGCAGGCTGCCGCCGGTCACCCGGCGCGTCGAGGTGAAATCATCGTTTCCGAACCAGACAGCGGTCGAGAAGTTCCCGGTGTAGCCGACGAACCAGGCGTCCCGATAAGCATTGGTTGTGCCGGTCTTGCCGGCGGCGACGACGCCGTCGATCCTGGCGCGTCTTGCAGTGCCCGCCTCGACGACATTCACGAGGATGTCGTTCATCTCGAACACCTTGTCCTCCGGCAGGACACGGATCCTGTCGGGTTCGTCCTGCTCGCGCCGGTAGAGAACCTTTCCATCGCTGTTCTTGACTTCAAGAATGGCATAGGCCGGTGCCTTGTAGCCGCCATTGGCAAATGTCGCGTAGGACGCGGCCATGTCGATGACCGAGACTTCCGAAGACCCGATTGGCAGGGAGATGGAGTTTTCCAACTCGTGAGTCAGGCCCATTGCATAGGCCGTCTCGATGATTTTCTCGCGGCCGAAGTCGATAGAAAGGCGCACGGGGATGGTGTTGATCGACTTGGTCAGTGCCAGCTTCAGGCTGACCGGACCCCGGTAGCTGCGGGTATAATTCTTCGGTGACCAGTTGCCGATCCAAACAGGCCTGTCGGAGACGATGCTGTCCGGGCCGTATCCGTTCATGAACGCGGTGATGTAGACGAAGGGCTTGAAGGACGAACCCGGTTGGCGCAGGGCGTTTACCGCACGGTTGAACTGGCTTTCCCCGTAGGACCTGCCGCCGACCATTGCAACCACCGCGCCGTCGGGAACCATGGAGACGAGAGCCGCGGAATTGGCATCGCGCAGCTTGCCGTTCTCCCGAAGAATGGTTTCAACCGCAAGATCTGCCTGTCGTTGCAAGGCCGGGTCCAGCGTCGTGCGCACGGTGACGATCCGATCCTTGGCAAGTGCGGGATTGCGCCGGGCAAGCTTCTTGACCTCGTCGAGTGCCCAGTCGAGGAAGTATTCCGGCAACTGCTCCTGTGAGCGGTCGACAGCCAGTGCCGGATTGCGTCTCGCGCCGATCACCTGGCCCTCTGTCAGCAACTCGGCCTGAACCATGTTGGTGAGGACTTCGTTGGCGCGCGCACGGGCTGCCGGCAGGTTGATGTGCGGGGCAAACTTGGTCGGTGCCTTGTAAAGACCGGCCAGCATGGCGCTTTCAGCGAGCGTCAGTTCGCGGACATTCTTGTTGAAATAGAATTCTGCCGCCGCTGTTACGCCGAAAACCCCGCCGCCCATGTAAGCGCGGTCGAGGTAGAGTTTCAAGATCTCCTGCTTCGACAGGTTGGCTTCCAGCCACAGGGCCAAATACGCTTCCTTGATTTTGCGGCTGAGACTGCGCTCGTTGGTGAGGAAGAGGTTCTTGGCCAACTGCTGGGTGAGGGTCGACCCACCCTGGACCACGCCGCCGGCGCGCGCATTTTCCACCATTGCGCGGAACGTGCCGACGAAGTCGATGCCGAAGTGGTAGAAGAACCGCCGGTCCTCGGTTGCGAGCGTTGCCTTGACCAGGGAATCAGGAATTTCCTCGAGCGGGACGCTGTCATTGAGCACGATACCCCGCCGGCCGATTTCCTTGCCGAACCGATCCAGGAAAGTGACGGCGAAATCGTCTGTCGTCTTCCAGTCCGAATAGCGCGTTGCCTCAAAGGCAGGTTGCGCAAAGGCCAGCACAACAACGAACCCGATCAGGCCGAAGGTCAATCCGTCCGAAGCAAGCTCCGACAGGCCACGCCAGATGCCCTTTGCCCGGAACCGGCGCAGATAGGCATCATATCCCTCGATGATCCGGCGCAAGGCCGTACCGGTCTTCCAGAGCGCCGTATCGACAAAGGCGTCGATGCCCAGAAAAAACCGGCGGATCCGGTCGAGCAGACGCGGCTTTGGGATGCGGTCCTCGTTCTTTGAAAGCGGATCGTTAGCCAATCGAGCGAATTCTCCGAAAATCAGGGGTCACCGGATCAAACTACCTGTTTTTGCAGCAGGTTGGAACAGGGGAGGGCACGGATGAGGATTTGCTCCCAGCTATTTGAACTTCCGACCCTCAAACAACTGCGGGTCTCAGACCTTCCTGCAATTCGCCGTGATGCATGTTTTCTTGTTTCCAGATCGATCTCGGCCGTTCAGAACCGGTAGCGAACCCCAATCGTCGGTGTGTTTGATCCGCAGTTCCGGCAATCAAACAATCCATAAACACTGGACCTGTGGTGGATCCTGAAAACGAGCTCCGTTTGCTCGTATTCCGGTAGTGCAAATGTCACTTCCGGCGAGAAATAGTGCAGCAGCTTTTTGGCATCGTCGGGCGCAGCGGACTGTCTTTCAAAGCGAAGATCCCGAAATGAGTAGTTCAAACCGATACTCGCCGCGATAGTTGTTCGAAGGGTGTTGTTCCAGGGGAACCTGTGCCAGCGCGCATAGCCTGCCCCCCAGACCTGCGCACCTCTGCTGTCGCCGAACATCTGACCGATGCCGCCTTCCAACTCGATCGAGAACCAGTCGTTGGAGTAAACTTCGCGACCGAGTGCGAGACCCACGAAGCCTGCATCTTCATAATCTGACTTGAACAGCAGTACGTCCTCGAGCGATCCCGAACTCAAGGGGCCGCCAAAAAGCATGACGTTCCACAGTCGTTCCTGCTCGCTGGCGATTGCAGTGGCAAGCTCGTCTTCAACACCTGGGCGTTCGGCGAGATCACTCGCGCCAGCCTGGGGCGCGTTGATCCCTGCAAAGGCCAGGGTGAAGGTCAATTTCAACAGGCCGATGCCGGGATGGCTGTATGACACCTTCCTGCTCATTGCAGTATTTCCGAAACATGTTTCATGTTCGAAACCCTGACTGTTCTCAACTCAAGAGCCGAAAGTGTCACCTCATGGTTAACCATAGATTACCGCTGCGGAAGATAGCGGTGTCCGGGTTGGTCATGTGGTTTCAAATGGCCGGATGACAGCCATTTATACGCCCATTGGTTCAAAGCAGATTTGTAGGCTTTCCGAATATCTGTCCGGGCGGTAGGAACCGATCGGACCTGGTGTGTCGCTGCTGAACCGCAAAATTTCCTGCGGTAGTTTTCACCCGGTCTGCTACACTTCATCTCATGTTTCGCGCATTCGTCATTTACATGCTGACCGTTGCACCGGCACTGGCCTGGGAAGCCAGGTCGGGCGCTGTCTGTGAGCTGGTCAATGATGGCGAGGGGGCTCAGGTGCGCGTCACGTTCGACCCGGCAATCCCGGAATACGCAATTGCAGTCACGCCAGGGCGCGCGTTGCAAGACGGACCAGTCTTCGCGATGCGTTTCGACGGATCTCGCAGCAACACGATTGCGACCGACCGCCATGTCCTTTCAGGAGACGGGGCGACTGTTACGGTTAGGGACCGCGGGTTTGGGAATGTCCTGGACGGGCTTGAGTTCAATCACACTGCCACGGTGCTGCTCGGTGACCAGGCCATCGCTGTGCCTCTCGATGGCGCTGGTCCGGCAGTGCGTGCGTTTCGAGATTGTGCGTCAGGCCTGAGCGTCTAGCACGATTGATTGAAAGCCCTGGTCGCCGGTCCGGCAAGGGCTTCCGCCAACTACCAGTCAATTGGTTGACCGTCCCGAAAGAAGCCTCCAGTCGGTCCGTTCCCTGGCAGTGTTGCTGCCCAGACAGCTCCCCTTGCGCCCTCGGGTATCGGGCGTCCGCCGCCGCCCATATCGGTTGCAACCCAACCCGGACAGACGGCATTGACGAGAATTCCGTGAGGTTTGAGCTCCGCTGCCACCTTGATGGTCAGGGCATTGAGCGCTGCCTTGGAAATCCCATAGCCTGGAGTACCTCGTGACATGCCTTTCAGTGCACCGGCGCCGGATGACACGTTCACGATCCGGCCCTGGGACACGTTTTTCAGCAAGGGTACGGCCGCGATGATGGTCGCCCAGGCGCCGAAAAAGTTTGTGTCAAATGCACGGCGCACGCGGAGAAGATCGGCCGAGGTTGCCGTTTGATCCGTGTCGTAGTCCGCTCCGGCATTGTTGACGAGCACGTCCAATCGCCCTTGCGCCTTCGCAATCGCGGATACAGCTGCTGTGATCGAGTGTTGGTCTGCCACGTCCAACTGCAGTGCCTCGACCTCATGCCGGATCTGGTGCGCGGCTTCGAGACCTTTTTGCAGGTCCCTTGAGCCGACAATCACCTTCATTCCGTGTTCATGAGCAAGTTGCCGTGCGACCTCCTTGCCAATGCCGCGGTTGGCGCCGGTAACGAGGGCAACGGGTTGGCGTGTCATGATCTTGATCCTTTTGTCCTGGAGCGTTTGCTCAAGAACTAGTTTCCTGAAGCCGATCGCTCGCTTGCCAGCGTGACCAGTCCGCGGTCGCCGGTCTCCCAAAGAGCCGTCATGGTCAACGAGGATACAACCCACCGTGCGTCCGTTTTTTCCAGCTCATATGTGTAATGGCCACCCAAAACCCAAAGGTCATCGCCCAACCGGTGGGTCGCAATGAAATCGGCCTCGGCTGTGGCCGTCAGTTCGGTTTTGGATGCCACCGTATGATTGGTCACCATATGGTGCGTGCTGTCAAAGCCCGGGAGAAACGCCTCCCAGCTTGCCACAAGGTCGTCTGCAGCAACCGTCGAAGGTTCACCGCCCCAAAGACTGGTGTAGTCAGCGGTTACTTCATCCGAAAAGGCGGACCGCACACGGTCCCAGTCGTGCCTGTCCGCGCCGGCTGCGATGTCGGTCAGGGTGCGTGTAATGTCCAGTTGATCCGCCATGACGGTGCCGCCATGGAGAAAGGCAATGGCGAAGGCCGCAAGAAAACTGCGTTTCATGTGATGTCTCCGTTCCGTGAAAGAGCCGGGCCGGAGCCCGGCTTCTGGTGTGTTGTTCAGTTCGAGGGCTGCGCCAGGAAGTGGTCTGCGATCACGTCGGCAGCCTGTTTGACGTCTTCGGGATTGTCGTAGAAATCGAACTGGGTGACGTCTTCCAACCACTTTGCCGTGGCTTCTCCGGCAAATCCGGTCAGAAAGGTCTGAACGCCCTGGGGAATGGCAGCGCTTTCGGAGTGAACCACCGCCAGAGGCTTGTCCAGCCGTTGCGGATTGTCGGCTGGGGTGTAGGTCAGCCAGCCTTCCCAGCCGGCATTGTTCCACTTGTTGTCATATTCCGGGATCGCGCCACGGTCGGCTTCGAAATAATAGCCACCAATCGGCATGAGGACGCCCTCTGCACCTTCTGGACCGGCCGCCGGGATGACTTCTCCGCCATTGGCCTCGGCAGTGCGGGAGAGCCTGATCAGGCTCGCCACGCCATCCTTGCCGCCATAGACAGCCTCGACAATCTCACTGTTCTGGAGCCAGGGCGCTACGAGTCCGACGCTTCTGACCAGCGGATTTCCGGACACGGCGTCGACCATGTAGCCGGCCGATGCGCAGATGCCGAGGCCGTTGATCCGTTTGGCATCCACTTCGGGCAGGGAGGCTGCAAACTCGATCGCTGCCTTGATGTCGGATGTCTTGGCCGCAGGGCTCTCGACAAAGCGGGTCTTGTCCGGCAGATCACCTGACTTGCCCCAGCCACGGAAGTCAAAGGTGAGAGCAGCAAAGCCACGTTCAGCCATTTCACGCGCATAATTTGCGGGCATCTGCTCCTGAACGGAGGTCCAGGCACCGGTTACGATCACCGTCGGCAGAGGCGCATCGCCACGCTCTTCGGGAAGGTAGAGTGTTCCGGAAAGCGTTGTGCCTTCGTTCTGGAAGGTTACTGTGCGCGTGTCGACCTGAGCGATTGCGGCAGAGGATGCCAAAAGGGCCGCGGCACTGGAAAGGGCGAGGGTTTTCATTGCGGTATCTCCATTGGTCAGCCTGGGAGGCAACGGTTTCGATGACCAAGAGATAGTTCGCGTCAGGTCGTGATGATTGCACCAGCCTGCTGGATTTTTGAAGGATCCTGCTTCAGGAGTTCCTGGCTGCGCGGAACGCGCGTGGTGTTTGGCCAACGACCTGTTTGAAGCTTCGCGTGAAATGGGCCTGATCTGAGAAACCGCAAGCCAATGCAATTTCACCAAGCGGGCGCCCGGGGTTGTCCATCATGGCGATGGCCTGCTCGATCCGGAAGGCCATTACATATTGCATGGGCGTCGATCCCATCGTTTCCTTGAAAACACGCGCAAAATGGGACGGACTCATGGCTGCTTCTGCCGCCAATTCGTCAACCGTGATGGTTTGATCCAGACGGGACTGCACAAAGGCAAGAACACGCCTGTAGTGTTGCGAGGTGAAACGGGCGGACAGCTCAACGTCTTCCGGCCGGCGCTTGCCATATTTCTGGAGCAGTTTGACCAGAAACACCCGGCTCATGGCCTCAAACATGACGGCGGATGACTTGTCGTCTGACTCAAGTGCATCCCGCAGGATCACCCCGGCGGCACACAAGTCCGGATCGGAGAACTGGGGCAGATCCCGAAACTGCTGAGCGTCGAGCAAAATGCCGAGTTCGACCTGGGCGAATTGCTCCACCTTGTCGGGGTCCAATGTAATGACAATCACGTCAGAGGGCGCGAACCATCGCCAACCCGAGCGCATCCCGGCCGGCGTGACAACGATTTCGTCCTTGGAAAAGGTGAAATCGCGCAACACACCGTCGCGCCAGTTCTGCACGCGATGGGCCTTTGTCTGAAGGTTCAGCAGCACGTGATGCTCTTTGAAGACCTCTTCGGGCATGGTGTCCGGATCTGCCTGAAAATAGCGGACGGACATCAGGCCGCTGGCCGAGGGGCGCTGCATTGCATCGCTGTTGAGCAGCGGCTCGGATGGAAAAATGTCTGCGTATCGGAGCGGCAACGGCAGGCTTCCCAAGTGAGGTTCGTTTCATGATCACAGACGGTATTTGAGAACACCAAGGCAATATTTCCAGTCTTGATGCGGTTGCGCGGCCATGATACGCGCAGCGGCTCGATAGCGCTACTTGGAGAGGCGACGCGATATCATGACATCCGGTGCAGACCAGGGCGAGGCTCCGTTCTGGAAAACCAAGACCCTGGAACAGATGACCCTGTCGGAATGGGAGTCTCTGTGTGATGGCTGCGCGCGCTGCTGCCTGAACAAGCTGGAAGACTGGGACACAGGCGAGATCGTCTGGACGGACGTTGCCTGTACCTTGCTGGATGATGGCTCTTGCCGGTGCAAGGACTACGACAACCGCTCGGCCAC
The DNA here is from genome assembly GCA_017643925.1 of Roseibium sp. GTDB lineage: Bacteria > Pseudomonadota > Alphaproteobacteria > Rhizobiales > Stappiaceae > Roseibium. The sequence goes on from JAEPML010000011.1 coordinate 46,816, forward strand.
TGTTCCCGACTGCATTCGCCTGACCCCAGAAGAAGTGCGTACCTTGACCTGGCTGCCGCCAACCTGCGGATACCGCCTGGTGCGGGAAGGAAGGGACCTATACTGGTGGCACCCGCTTTTGTCAGGCGATCCTGAAACCGTTCATCAGGCAGGTATCTCGGTGAGGGGCAAGACAGTGCCCGAGGATGGTATGGAGCTCGAGGAATATGAGCATCATGTCGTCACATGGCCCGGCGAAATGCCGGAAACCAGGTAAATTGGTTCGGCGCGTATCAAAGCTCCCGCTATTTCAGCAAAAATGCCTCGACATGCCGGCGCAGTCGTCCTTCGAGTTCGCTGCGATCGGTGATCTGGTGGCTTTTGAATACCATCGCACCATGGATCATGAATGCGATCAGTCCATCGACCATTTCCGCTGACGTCCGGTCCTGTCGCAGAGGCGGTTTCATATCGGTCGCGTTCTGCCACATGTCCAGAAAGGCCGCGAGGTCGGCGTCCAGCGCGCTCAGCGTTTCGACAAATTCGGCGGCGCAATTCGGCTTGGTGACGCCGATATTGTCCAGAAACAGGCGCAGGATTGTCGGACTGTCCGTAATGACGGCGATCAGGCCCATCATGCGATTGAGCAGAAGACCGACCGGGTCTGAAAGGTCTTTCCGGGTGTTCTCGTCGTTGTTGGCTGTGTTCCTGAGAGACTGAAGTCTATCCATGAGCACGTGGGACAGCAGTCCGTCCATATCGCCGAAATGAGAAAAAACAGTGCCCTTGGCAACGCCGGCTTCGGTAGCAACGGCTTCCGCCGTGACCAGTTCCAGGCCGTGTCGCTGGCTGAGATCCATGGCGGCCTGCAGCACACGGGCCCTCGTGGCAATGCTGCGTTGCTGTGGTTTTCGTATCATGTCACCTCAAAAATGACCGCGGTCAATTATTTCTTGACCTCCGAGCATAATAGTGTCAAAAAATGACCGCGGTCAATTTTAGTACTTTCAACCGGTCAAACAGAACGGATGTGAACATGACACGGATACTGGTTATCGATGGGCACCCGGCGGACGGCTCCTTTTGCGGGGCGCTGGCAAACGAATATGCCGGCAGCGCGCAGGGGAAGGGCAATGAAGTCAGGGTCCGCAAATTGTCGGAAATGGACTTCGACCCGGATTTCGGCACGTCCTCGTTCAAGGAGATGCCACCGCTGGAGCCGGACCTGCAGACACTGTGGGATGACATCACATGGTGCGAACACCTGGTGATTGCCTATCCGTTGTGGTGGGGCGGCCATCCGGCAAAGCTCAAGGGTCTTTTCGACAGGGTTCTGTTGCCAGACAAGGCCTTCAAATATGTTTCCGGCAAGGCATTGCCGGAGAAACTGCTGCAGGGGAGGACTGCGGAGGTGCTGGTGACGGCGGATACGCCGGGCTGGATCTTCCGGTGGCTCTATGGAGCGGGATCCCGCAAGCAGACGGAAAAGCAGATTCTATCGTTCTGTGGGCTCAAACCCAAGGGCTATCACATCTTTTCGCCGATCATGGGGTCGAATGACGACGATCGCGCCAAGATGCTTTCCAGGGCAGCGAAGCTCGGAAGCAAGGCCGCCTGAGTTCCGACCCGCCAGTCATTAGTCCTGTGTGGCCGCTTTCTTCGCGGCCGCATCGGCTTCCCGGCGCATCCGTTCATTATGGAAGACAACATAGTACTGATAGATGTTGCCGACATAGTCGATCGGTTGCCGTCCGATTTCAGACGCGACGATCCATTCCACATTGCCGAACCACTTGTCCGGATCGTATCCCTGCTTTTTCGCTTTCTCGCGCATGCGTTTGAACCGGCTCGGACCCGCGTTATAGGCCGCAAGGGCGAAGAAGATCTGGTCAGTCTCCTCCGCTGACAAGCCCGGAAAATACTCGTCGGCCAGAAAACGCAGATACTTGACACCTGCGTGGACGTTCTTGTCCGGATCTGCCGAGATCCCCCGGATATTGATCGGATTGCCCTCTGCCGTCGAAGGCTTGATCTGCATGAGCCCGACCGCACCGGCGCGGCTGCGCGCTTTAGGATCGAACTTGCTTTCCTGGTAGCTTTGAGCGGCGATCAGCAACCAGTCGAACTTGTACTCCTTGCCGTATTTTTCAAAAAGCGGCTGGTATTCGTTGAGTTTCTGCTCGTAGCCTTCGCCCTTCATGTTGCGCAGGTAGCTCGCTTCTTCGAGATAACGCTTGAAAATGATGTTGCCGAGCCGCGTGCCCTTCTTCACTGTCTCGACGAAACCGTTGGTTTCCTTCAACAGGTTCGGCGTGTTTTGTCTGACTGCGATCGCGATCTCGCCATCTGTCCGCACTGCCGCCTTGGGATGGGATTTCAGGCCCTTCAGCACTTCCAGCCACAGATCGGCCTTGTGCTGGTCAACGATGGTCATCGGGATTGCACCGGCGGAGACCATTTCCAGCAGATCCTCGTCCTGGAGGCGCTCGTCGGCGACCTCCAGCTTGATGGGATCCTTGCCTGCGTCTTCAAGCTTCTTGTTCAGGTCTTCCAGGCTCTGGAAATAGGATGCGGATTTGCGGACATAGATTGTCTGGCCGGACAGGTCTTCCGGCGTGTTTATGTCGTCCACGGTGTCTGCGGTTACCGGAACTTCGAGAACGCCGGTCAGAAGGGGATCAGAGAAACTCGCCAGCTCAAGGCGTTTGTCGGTAATTGTCAGGTTGCCAAGCGCTAGGTCGCCACGATGTTCCGAAAGGTCGGTAAAGATGTTGTCGCGGGAGGTCGGAATCAGTACAAGATTCACGTCGCGCATCTTCCGGCCGTGGGTTTTTTCCAGGAATTTGGCGAACTCGGCCATCAGGTCATAGGAACTGCCGCGCTGGGCGCCCTTGTCGATAAAGTATCCGGACTTTGAAAACGGCACGAGCACCCGCATGAACCCACGTTCGACGATCGCGTCAAAGTCTCCCTCGAAAGGTTCCCGCAGCTTGGACTCAAGCGTGTCTGCCAACACGTTTCCAGAGGGTTCTGGCGCCTGTGCCTGGGATGCTGGTTCTGGTTCGGGTGTCTCTTCCCGGGTGAAAGGATAGAAAAAATAGCCCACTAGCAGGACAACGCCTGCTGCGATCAGAAACAAAGTAAGTGCATGGGTCCGGTTCATGTTTGCCCCCTCGAAACATGACGATGGAACAACGTAAGCAGTCAGTGGACCTGCAATCAAGCCGGAGGGCTTCGAAATGACCTCGCGTGATACAACGCCGAACTATTCAAGCGCTGTCGCTCAGGTTCCGAAACGCTCCTGCCAGGTGGGAACCGGATCGCCGCTTGCAGGCGTTGCATGATAAATGCCACGCGCAATTGCCCGTGCAAGGCAGGACGCCGCCGCCGCCCCGAGCTGAACCATGTCGTCGAGGCCATTTTCGGGCTTTTTCTGACCCGTCGAAAGGGCGAAGACCAGATCGCCGTCGAGTGGCGTATGAGCAGGCCACAGGGCACGGGCCAGACCATCATGCGCCATTACGGCCAGGCGCTTTGCCTCTCCCTTCGTGAGAATTGCATCCGTGGCGACGGCGGCAATCGTCGTATTGGCACCAGCCTTGAGGGCGTCCAGCTTGGTTCGAACGCTCGTGCCGTCCGCCGGGAAGGGATGGGCAAGGCCTCTTGCACCAAATTCCTCTCCGACTTCAAATGGAGCCGCCCAGAAGTGCTCGGTGTCGCCGATCGTAGCTCTTCCGAGCGCATTGACCGCAACAATGGCGCCGACGGTGACGCCATTGTCGAGGACATGTGACGCCGAGCCCAGGCCACCCTTCAGGTTCGCCGTGGTCGCCCCGGTGCCCGCACCGACTGAGCCAAGGGCAAAGTCGCGGGAAATCGCATCGAGCGCTGATCGCCCGAGGTCGCGATAGGGGGCTGCCTGTCCCCAACTCTTGTCGCCACCATTCAGAAGGTCGAACAGGATAGCCGTCGGCACGATAGGAACACGCACCGGTCCAACCTCAAATCCGTAACCGAGTTCGGCAAGTCGACCCTGGACGCCGGCGCCCGCATCAAGACCAAAGGCGGACCCGCCAGCCAGAACTACGGCGTCAATCTTTTCAACGGTCTGTTCCGGTTCCAGCAACGCGATTTCGCGCGTCCCGGGGGCTCCCCCGTGAATCGCGACCGATGCAACGGCAGGCTCATCCGGTACAAGCACCGTTGCTCCGGATTTCAGTTCCTGGTCTGAGGCATTGCCGACCTTCAATCCGGGGACATCGGTAATGAGATTGCGCGGTCCGGTCATGAAGGGCGTTCCAAAAGTACTGAAGTCTGAGTTCAGTTTGGTCGGAACGGGCTCACGTGTCGAGGCTTTTATAGCCTCTTCGGACATAGAGCAGGGATTTGCCGGGATCCGTCATACGCAGATCGGCGACCGTGCCGACAATAATCGAATGCGTTCCCATCTCGGTGACCGAGAAGACTTCGCAATCGACGCTTAGCCGGGCGGTGTCGAGAGCCGGGCACCCGGTGGCGAGATTGGTCCAGTTATGCCTGGCAAATTTCTCCGCCATTTCCAGATTGTCGCGGCCACCGAAGGAATCCGAGATTTCCTCGTGATCATCACTCAGCGTGTTCAGGCAGAAGCTGCGGTTGTGCAGAACCGCGTCATGCATTCGTGTCTGTCTGTTGAGACAGATCAGCATGCTGGGCGGATCATCGCTCACAGAACAGGCAGCCGATACCGTTGCTCCAAAACGGCCGCCTGGGCCATCTGTCGTCACGACATGGACGGCAGCAGCTATGCGGCTCATTGCTTCCCGGAAATTTTGTGCGTCCAGCGCGAGGCGGTCCTGATTGGCTGGCTCAGACGAAATTGACGACAAGTGTTCCGCTCCGGTGCTTGGCTGGGAATCGTACATGAGAACTCACATCCACTCTTTTATAGGCTCCGACCATTGCCTTACAATTACCAAACCGACCCTAATTTTTCCCGAACGGACGGGTTTGCATCCCGCGAGACGCTGAGCGCGAATAATTCTCCAGACCAATTGAGCTCTGCCTTCACTCGGGGTAGGGGTAGGGAAGAAACAACCGGATAATCGGGGTTATGGATGACCACAAGTCGGCTTGCCATCTGCGTATCGGTTCTGGCCTTTTGCCTTTTGCCGAAAGGTGCATTTGCGGAAATCCCCATCGCGGTTGCCGGTCCCATGAAAGGGCAGTTCGGGCAGATCGGTGAACAGATGCAGGCCGGTGCGGAGCTGGCTGTAGCCGACATCAATGCCAATGGCGGCGTCAACGGCGAGCTTTTGCGGCTTGAGGTCGCTGATGATGCCTGTAATGCAGACAAGGCCGTTGCCGTTGCCAACCAGCTTATCGGCAAGGGAGTTGTTTTTGTCGCCGGGCATTTCTGTTTCAGTGCGTCCATACCGGCAAGCGAGGTCTATCAGGAGGCGGGCATCATTCAGATCTCGCCGGGGACCACCTTGCCGAAATACACGGATGAACGGCCCGGCGAGGGGATATTCCGGCTTGCACCGCGGGATGACCGGCAGGGACAGGTTGCGGGCCGGTTTCTGGCCGAAGAGTTCGGCACCAAACAGATCGCCATCCTTCACGACAAGACCGCATACGGCAAAGGACTGACGGACGCGGTCAAGTCAGTCATGAATGACCTTGGGACGATCGAGAGTATCGCACTGGGTTTCGATGCTGGCGAAAACGATTATCGCGCCCTGGTCTCCCAGCTCAAGCTGGAAGGTATCGATGTCGTCTATCTTGGTGGCTATCATCCGGAAGCAGGCCTGATCAAACTGGAAATGGAACGCCAGGGGCTTGACGCTTTGCTCGTTTCGGGCGACGCGCTGATGACCGAGGAATATCTGGCCGTCGCCGGTCCGATCGGGAACGGGACCATCCTGTCCTACCCGGAAGTTCCTCGAGACCTGCAAACCTCGCAAGCCGTCATCAGTGTCCTGGAGGAACGGGGGCTGCCGGCTGATCGTTACGCTCTTGCAACCTATGCCGCGATCCAGGCCTGGGCTCAGGCTGCCCGGGCTGCCGGTGATTTTTCAAGTGAAACTGTTGCCGGTTCACTTGCCAATGGTTCTTTCGAAACAATCCTTGGAACCGTCGAATTCAACGAAAACGGCGATAGCAACCGTCCTGACTATGTCTGGTACGAGTGGCGGAACGGAGATCCGGTCAGGCGCTGAGGTGATGCGTGGCAGCCGGTTTTGCTGACGACTGCTAGTGCCGCTGGCCTGTCCCCCTGATCCTCAGGTTGACCCTGTCGGCATAAACCGGAAGACCGGCGTTCATTCCGTAGAGGCTCCTCAGGAATGCTCCGGAAACCTCGAAGACAACTTTCCCTCTTTTGCTGCCACCGGATATCAGAACCTGAAGTTTCGTGCGTTGCATCCGCCCCCGCAGAGACAAGACACCTTCGATCTCCGCTGAATTCTTGCCGGTAATACGCACGCGTGTGCTGGAGAAATGCGCAACGGGATGGTTCGAAACATCGAACATCGCGGGGCTTTTCAGGAAACCCGTGACTTTCGAGTTTGCGGTTCGAACTGTTCGCAGGTCGACCTTGACCCGAACCTTGCTTCTCTCGGGCCTTTGCCGGTCCAGGACAATCTTCCCGGAAACGCGCGTGAACTGGCCGGTTACCGGCCCTCTGCCAAGGACCTTGACGGAGAAGCCCGTGTCGATATGGCCGGGTTTCAGCACGTAAGTTCCGAAGATCGCTTCGCCGTAAGAAGGTGATGAAAAGGTGCAGAAGGCGATCAGCAGGCTGCACACCGTCAGCAGCCTTGGCTTTCGATAAATCGAATAGGGCGCTTTAAAAAACTTGCCTGGCATCGGAACGGTTCCTGCTCTGTCTGCTTCAAGTGCTTTGCGAGTGAACTCCGGCGGCCTTGTTCAAATGGGTTTTCGGTTCTTCACCGGTTTCGCATCCCGATCATGGCTGACGAGGCGAGCGATGGCTGTGTCGATGATCACGCTATTGTGTGTCTTGGTGTCGTTGCGTCTGTCGGAGCATTCACATCGGGCCATTCAGCCCGCTTTCCCCGTTTGACCACCTCCCGTAGCGTTAACCCTTTGTAAAGAATTGGGCGCTGGGCGGTTCTTTCAAGGGGACGGTCACTGTAAAATGGACGGCAAATTCAGGGGAAAGTAATGCGTCTGACACCCTTTTTGAAACTTGCGCCGTTTGTGTTTGCTGTTGTTGCCATGTGCCTTCCGGCATCGGCGGTCTCTGCCGCCGAGGTGGTGGGGTTCGCCGACAACAGATTCAGGCCCGGCACCATCGTGATCAAGAATTCCGAAAAGCGCCTCTACCTTGTCCTGCGTGGAAACCGGGCAATCCGCTACAAGGTTGCCGTTGGCAAACGAAACAAGTCCTGGACAGGGCAAGCGCAGATTACAGCCAAATACGTGAGGCCCGACTGGGCGCCGTCGCCTGAAGTTCGCAGGGATTTTCCGCATCTTCCGGCCGTCATCAAGGGGGGCGCGCCGAACAATCCGATGGGTGTTGCGGCGATGACGCTCTCTAACGGAAACTACGCCATTCACGGAACCAACCGGCCGGGTTCGATCGGCCGTGCCGTCTCCTACGGCTGTATCCGCATGGCAAATCACGACATCCAGGACCTGTTTCAGCGGGTCGGCATCCGGACACGCGTCGTGGCGTTGCCCTGAACAGGTAAATTGGTCGCAGCCGTGATGATTGTTTAGTTTCGAATATTTGAATATATTGTTCCGAGAGCTGGATTGAGCTCGAAAGTGACCCCGCCGCGTTCCAGTGCCCCAACACGGAACCGGTGGGGTTTTTTGTTTGCCGTTACATTTTGCGACACTTTCAGCGGTTTTCCGGCACAGGTCTGCGACATCTGCAGGCTACTCTTCCGGCCATGATTTGACGTGCCGACAGGCAACACCGGCAGAGGGCAGCTGTCTGATGAAAGAGATCTTGAATTCCCGTTTGTTTATCTGGGCGCTTTTGGCGCTGCCATCCATTCCCATGGTCATGGCGCTCGCGAACGGGGCCGTTTCCGAAGACGGTCGCCCGGCAACAGAATTTCTGTTGCATCCGACCGGCGAGTTTTCGGCCCGGTTCATGATCATTTCGATGATCATTACACCGTTCCGCCTGATGTTTCCCAAAAATGGTTTCTGGTTCTGGATGCTGCGCCGGCGGCGCTATTTCGGGGTCGCCGCCTTCGCCTATGCAGCTTTTCACACCGTGCTCTACGTCCTGGACAAAGGCACACTCAATGCAATTCTGGGTGAATTCTGGTCGTTCGGGATCTGGACGGGGTGGCTGGCCTTCTTCGTATTCCTGCCACTGGCTGTCACGTCCAATGACATCTCCGTTCGCAGACTGGGAGCGCGCTGGAAGACATTGCAAAGATCCGTCTATCTGGCTGCGGTCGCCACGCTTCTCCACTGGATGTTCGTTCACAACGAATTCGGGCCCGCACTCGTGCATTTCGTGCCGCTCGCCCTGCTTGAAGTCTACCGGATCCGCAAGACCTGGATATCCGGTTCCAAAACGGCTGCGGCCTGACACCTCACCATCGCACTGAACGAAAGGAAGCATCATGAATTACACGATCCACACGGCCTATTCGATGATTGCAAGCCTGTTCACTTTCCCGTCTCCGGGCGCTGATGGATATCAGTGTGCCGTGAGTGAACCGTCCTCCTGGATTGCGCCAAGCGCGATCGTCGAGCAGCTCACCGGAGATGGCTGGGACGTCCTGAGGATCCGGAGGGACGGAGGTTGCTGGAAGATCATCGGGAAAACACCCAACGGAGAACGGGCAAAAGTGCATCTGGACCCCGTTTCAGGTGATGTCGAGCAGGTCATGCAATACGGAACGGTGGTCTTTCAGAAGGACCGCTAGAAAGCGATTTCACAGCCAGTTCCTGGGGGCAACATCCGGTTTCGGGGCATTGCCTCCACTTAATGCATCGACAAGATCCGAGACCGCGTCAAGCGAGTGGGCTGCTCGAAATTCATCCACGTGGGGCAACATCGCCCGGATCCCTTTTGCCTTGGCTTCAAAACCGTCAAAGCGGAGCAGGGGATTGAGCCAGACCAGGCGGCGGCATGACCTGTGAAGGCGATCCATTTCGCGTTCGAGATCCTCGTCGGTGTCCCGTTCGAGCCCGTCCGTGATCAGGAGAACCGTGGGTTTGCCGCCCAACACCCGCCGTGACCAGTGCAGGTTGAAGTCGCGCAAGGCAGAAGCGATCCGGGTTCCGCCCGACCAGTCTTCAACACCATCTGAGCAGGCTTCGAGCGCTTCGTCCGGGTCCTTCATGCGGAGCTGGCGGGTCACATTCGTCAGACGTGTTCCAAACAGGAAAGTATGGACATCCCGCCGTTCGGCGGTCACGCCATGCAGGAAGTGAAGAAGCAGCCGGGAATACTGGCTCATAGATCCGGAGATGTCGCAAAGTGCGACCAGCGGTGGGCGCTTTTCAGCTGGTTTCCTGAACTTCAGATCGATCATGTCGCCGCCGGCGCGCATGGAAGCCCGCAATGTGCGGCGCGGATCAATGCGTCCGCGTGAGGAAGCCTTCAATCGTCGAAGCCTGATCTTGTCCATGGGGAGGGTCATGTCGCGCAGCGCCTGCTTGGCGAGAGCAATCTCCTCGGCGGTCATCTGCGCGAAATCCCGCGTTTGCAACAATTCCTTGCCCGAGACCGTGAACTTGGCATCGACCTCGATTTCGGGAACCGTTTCTTCCGCCACCCGTTCCTTTGCTGCCTGAAAAGCCTGCGATACGCGGGTCTGTCCGGCCTTCGGTTTTTCAGGTGCCCCGCGCGGCGGGGCAACGGGCGACAGGATGGCCAGCATCTTTTCGATCAGGCCACGGCTTTGCCAATAGATCCGGAAAGCTTCGTCGAAAAGAACCCGATGCTCGCGTTTGCGCACAAAAACGGCGTGGAGCGTCCAGTAGAGATCGTCCCGGTTCTCGATGCCCGACACCTCAACGGCCGACACGGCATCAACAACGGACGCTGGCCCGACGGGAACGCCCGCCTTGCGCAGGGTGCGGGCAAAGTAGACGATGTTGTCGGTGATGCGGGAGCGTGCCTCCTTCGGTGCCATGGGGACCGGTCTCCACTCAGGCGATCGGCATGGATTGCGGTTGCGGAGACGCGTCCTTGCGGATCTCGTCGATCATGTGACGAACCTTGGAACCGCGCACCCGTTCAATGTCGTCCTGGTACTTGAGCAGAACCCCGAGCGTGTCGGAGGCCATGTCCGGATCGAGTGCAATTTCATTGAGCTCGGACAGGGCTGTTGCCCAGTCCAGTGTTTCCGCCACGCCCGGTTGCTTGAACAGGTCTTCCTCGGCGCGCAGTTTCTGGACAAAAGCAACCACTTCTGCTGCCAGCCGTTCTGCGGCACCTGGTACTTTCCGGCGTACAATTTCCAGTTCGCGCTCTGCGTCGGGGTAATCGACCCAGTGATAGAGGCAGCGGCGTTTCAGTGCGTCGTGAATTTCGCGGGTCCGATTGGTCGTGATGATCACAATGGGTGGTTCTTCCGCTTTCACGGTGCCGAGTTCGGGGATCGAAACCTGATTGTCGGCCAGCACTTCCAGCAGAAAGGCCTCAAAGGCCTCGTCCGCACGATCCAGTTCATCGATCAGGAAGATCGGTGCACCGTTCAGAGACGGTTCCAGGGCCTGCAACACCGGGCGCTTGATCAGGAACCGCTCGTCGAAAATTGTCTTGGACAGCTCGGTATGTTCGGTATCACCCGCCGCTTCCGATACCCGGATCTCGACCATCTGAGCCGGATAGTTCCATTCATAGACGGCAGATGCGATGTCCAGACCTTCGTAACACTGCAGGCGGATCAGATCGCGCCCAAGTGTCTGTGACAGCACTTTGGCAATTTCCGTCTTGCCAACGCCGGCTTCGCCTTCCAGAAAAAGTGGACGCTTCATCTTGAGAGCGAGGTGCAAGACCGTGGCCAGAGACCTGTCGGCCACATATCCGGCCTGATCCATCAGCGTGAGCGTGTCATCAATGGAAGCGGGTAGGGGCGTCGGGCTCATGTATCCTCCGGTGGCGAGTGGGCTCCCGGTTATATAGGCAAAGTTGCCGGTAGAACATGCCTCGTTGGACGGAAAGTGTCATCCTCGTGATCTCCCTAATGTGCATTTGAGGCGAGTCGACCTATAACGTGTGCGGTCAAGGTCAGGGAGGGAGATCGCCGTGAAGATTCGAAGGGTTGTTGCGTTGGCTGCGCTGGTCGCAGCTTTTGGACAGGCCGCAATGGCATCGGACGGCGCCTACCCGACTGATCCCGCGAGCCTCGAGAAAGGCCAGGCTCTTGCACAGTCCCTGTGCGCTTCCTGCCATGCCGTGGGAACCGACGGAGACAGCGCGATTGCGGATGCACCGGCGTTTCGTGCCCTTGCCGAAAAGTACCCGCTCGAGAGCCTGGAAGAATCGCTGGCGGAAGGGATCGTGACCGCTCATGAGAACATGCCCGAGATTGCCTTCGAGCCGGATGAGATCGATGCCTTTCTTGGCTATCTCACCTCAATCCAGGGCAAATGAATCTCTGAAAAAGATACGCCGTCAAATTGTTAGCAGTGCGGGTGCGATGCTGCTAATGTGTTGTTTGTAAACAATTTTTGTCTGAGTTTGTATTCCTCGTTTCCTGGTTTCGTGCCACACTTTTCCGGTAACACGGAAAGGAAAGGCATGAAAACAGGCTCAGACTTTCAACTGCGACTGCTTGGCTACGGATTGCTGACGGCCGAGATCCTCTACAGGCTTCCTGATCATCCCGGGTTGTTACAGAGTTTTCTCTGGCAGACGGAAGACCTCGCCCCGAAGTTTCCCGAGCTCAACCGGTTCCTTCGTTACTGGGAACAGGAAATCGAGGGACCAATCCATTCGGTCAGGGTTGCTCACCAGAAGCTGATTGAACCTGTTGATTTCAGATATGCGGACGGAGAATTCGTCGTCCACTGAGTTCAGGACTTCCGGCGACTTTCCAAGCCCAGTCCGGCACCGTCACGCATGATCGCCTTGGACTGAGGTGTGAAGTGCGAGCCTTCGCCCTCGTGCAGGACAAATCCGGGCATCAGTCGGAGTGGAGCCTTGCTGCCCCTAATGGCGCGGATCAGAATTCGCGTTGCAGCAGCTTCCGCGCGTGGCCTGAGTGGAATCACGTCAATAGAACCGAAGCGTCCCTGGAGTGGCTTGAGAACGTCCTGCAATCCGTCAGCCCTGAAGATGATCGTGAGACTTCCCCCAACCTTGACGATATCCGTTGCCGTCTTGATCCAGGGCTCAAGACCCCGGTAATCCAGCATGTGCGCGTCAGCGCGCGCCAGATTCGGAGACGCCCGAAATCTATCCGCCTCGTAATAGGGTGGGTTCATGATCGCATGATCGGCCATACCCGGCTTCAGACCCGCTTTGTGGCGGATACTTCCCTTGGCGGTAATATCGGCTTCCAGTGTCGTAACACGGTCTGCAAAGGCCTTGTTTTCCGGGTCTTCCAGAGCTTCGTTCGCAAGTGAGAGTGCTGTCTTGTCAATCTCGACAAGCGTGACTGCCACTTCGGGCAAGCGGCAGGCCGCGCAAAATCCGGCTGTCCCGACACCAGCTCCCAGGTCGACCACGTGCCCGGCTGTGCCGTCGGGCAAGGCTGCGGCCAGGTAGACGGCATCAAGACCTGCCCTGTGGCGACCGCGTTTGGGCTGGCGCACATAGACCCTGCCTCCCAGAAAAGCGTCGTGGGTTGTCTCCACGCCAGTGCTTTCCCCGTCCTTCGTCACGTCAGGCCCGTCCGGTTTCCGGCCGAAGTTCGTGTTCCAGACCAGCTTCACGGACCAGCATGCGCGCTTTTTGCAGCTGGTCTGAATCTACAAGGATACGGCGCGGGATCATCGCAAGAGATCCCTCCAGGATGCTCATATTTCCGTCTGCGACAAAATGCTTGATACCGGCCTCCTCAAGAATCGATTCCAGAAACGAAATCAGGACGGGATCGTTTGTTCTGACGAGTTCTTCCATAAGTTTCCCGATGTTAGCGCGGCGAATAGCGACGTTGGTGTGGCATGGCATCATGAGCTGTGTACAGCAAAACCTGCCGAATGTGGCATTTCAACAGTTTGTCAGCGGAATGGCGGCTTGCCCCCGGCGCTTTCGCGCCATATTGTCCGCTCAAATAGTAGGGAGTGCCGTAAGTGGCCGTAGCCGCATCAGTTTCAGACAATCAAGCACGCCGTCCGAGCATACAATCCCTCGTGGATCTCGTGGCGCCGGGCATGGTAAACGTCAATGAGCTGATCCTGTCGAAGGCGGGATCTAATGTCGAATTGATCCCTGAGATCGCAAAACACCTCATTTCGTCAGGGGGCAAGCGGCTTCGCCCGATGCTGACGTTGGCCTGTGCGGACATGTTCTCCTATCAGGGGCAGGGGCATGTGACCCTGGCAGCCAGTGTCGAGTTCATGCATACCGCGACCCTGCTTCACGACGATGTTGTCGACGAAAGCGACATGCGCCGCGGCAAACTGGCTGCGCGCAAGCTTTGGGGAAACCAGGCAAGCGTACTGGTGGGCGACTATCTCCTGGGCCAGGCCTTCAAGATGATGGTCGATGTCGGTTCGCTGGAGGCTCTCGGTATCCTGTCGTCTGCGTCCGCAGTGATCGCTGAAGGAGAAGTCCTGCAGCTCGGGGCCGCGAAAAACATCGCGACAACCGAAGAAGACTACCTGAGGGTCATCGAGGCGAAGACCGCGGCGCTGTTTGCAGCAGCTGCAGAGGTCGGGCCGGTGATTGCCGATCAGAGTGACGACATGAAGCGCGCAGCGCGCACCTATGGAATGGAACTGGGATACGCGTTCCAGCTTGTCGATGACGCCCTGGACTATGGCGGGTCGTCCGCCGATCTCGGCAAGGACGTTGGTGACGATTTCCGGGAAGGCAAAATCACGCTTCCGGTCGTATTGGCAATCGCGCGTGGAACTGACGCTGACCGCATCTTCTGGAAGCGGTGTCTGGAAGGCGAGGAAATCGCCGACGGGGACCTGGAACAGGCCATTGAACTGCTGCAGAAGTACGATGCCCTGAGCGAAACGGTCGAGCGTGCAAAGTCCTACGGCAACAAGGCGTTGAAGGCGCTGGATGTTTTGCCAGCGGGTCCGCACAATGATGCGCTGGCCGATGCAGTCGCGTTCTGCATTTCCCGTGTCAGCTAGATCTTAGAAAAGAGATAGTCTTTTCAGTTGATTGAAGGGGCTTTCTAAGGTCGCGCTTTAATTTCAGGTCAAGGGCCCGGACGCTATCCACCAATCCGGGTGCCTTGCGCGAATGTCGCGTTCGATGTCCATCGTGTCTTTTGGTTCACACAGACCGAAGCAGGTGGCGCCGGATCCCGACATGCGCGCGAATTGGACGCGATCGTCGCCGTCCAGCGCCGAGATGACATCCACAATGTCCGGCTGCAGCTCCGCGGCTACGGGCTGCATGTCATTGCGGCAGCTCTGAAGGTAGCCTGTCAGACCTTCCAGGTCGGCAAATCGCTCCGGCGTTTTCGGCAGGCCCGGGTTGTCGCGCTTTGTCATCGCCCGGAAAATCTCGGGCGTCGAAACAACGACCCTTGGATTGATGAGGACAATTCCGCAGCGGGGCAGGAGCGGGCCAGCGGAAAGCTCATCTCCAATGCCGCGCATGATTTGCGTTTCGGGGTAGAGGCACACGGGCACATCGGCGCCAAGCGAGAGCGCTATCCGGTGGAGCTCGTTTTCGGAAAAATAGTGGCCGGTGTAGTCTTCAAGCAAACGAAGGGTTGTTGCCGCATCGCTGGACCCGCCACCAATGCCCGAAGCGACAGGCAGTCGCTTGGATAGCGTGATGCGGATATCCGGCACCGACAAGCCCGCGGCTTCAGAAAAAGCCTCGACGGCTTTCCGGATCAGGTTGTCCGAGGACGGTCCATCAAGGTTCCGGGCAAAGGGGCCTTCGAGTACCAGCTCAAAGGCGCTCGCCGCTTCCACGGCGATCCTGTCGCCGATTTGTGGAAAGGCCACCAGGGATTCCAGAAGGTGGTATCCGTCCGATCGCTGCCCGGTGACGTGAAGGGCCAAGTTAACCTTGGCCCGGGCCAATTCTACCCGCGCCGAAGGCGCTGAAATCTGGACCATGACAGTATCCGACTAGCCGCCGTTCTTTTTTGTATCCGCCTTGGCTGCATCGGTTGCCGGAGCGTCTTTCAAGCCGTTTGCGATCTTGTCCAAGATCTTGGGCAGCTCCTTTTCTTCCGGGCCAAGGTCCCGGGCGTGGTTCCATTGGAAGCGCGCTTCATTGCGACGGCCAACCATCCAGTAGGCATCACCCAGATGATCATTGATGACAGGATCTGCCGGGCGCAGCTCAATGGCGCGTTCCAGTTCCTTCACGGCTTCCTCGAAACGTCCGAGCCGGTAGTAGACCCAGCCAAGGCTGTCGACGATATAGCCGTCAGTCGGGCGAAGTTCGACCGCTGTCTTGATCATTTCAAGCGCTTCGTCGAGTTTCAAACCCTGATCGACCAGCGAATAGCCCAGGTAGTTGAGCACGAGTGGCTGATTTTCATTGAGCTCGAGCGCTTTCCGGAAATCTGCTTCCGCGAGATCCCACTTGCCGAGCCGTTCCCGGCTGATACCCCGGAAATAGAGCAGGAGCCAGTGCCGTCCCTCCAGTTCTGGAATTGTGTCCAGCGACTGCGTATAGACGGTTTCGGCTTCGTCATAGATTTCATGGGAGCGCAGGATGTTGCCAAGGGCAATGCCAGCCTCAAGGTCGGACGGGTCCTGTTTGATCAACGCCTCGAGATGCTCGCGCGATTCATCCAGTTTTTCCAACGCGTTAAAATTCAATCCAACCTGAATTTCCGCTTCGCGCTTGAGGACGCTGTCGTCGGGAACCATCATGAGGGCGTCGATCGCCCGGTCCGGTTGGCCAATCCGCTCAAAGACGGCGCCAAGCGCCATCGCGGCGAATTCCGCGGTTGGATCGAGGAAGAGCGCCAGCTGAAGGTAGGCGGTCGACAGTTCTTCTCCACCGTCGCGGCCGATTACTGCACCGAGACCATAAAGGATTTCGGACATGCCTTCGGCCGGGTCGGTCACCATGGGCGCGATGACATCGCCGCTTTCCAGCATCTTCCTGGTTTCATCGAGTTTCGGATGTCCCCGGAACTGCGTGTCATACTGGTCAAGGACCTCTATTGCGTCTTCATTCTTTCCGTTCGCGGCAAGAATTCGTGCAAAGGCGTCGATCACCCGAATAGCGCCCTGGTCAATCACATAGGCGCTCTCGGCAGCCGCCAGTGCATCTTCTTTTCTACCGGCGGCGAACAGGATGTGAGCCTTGTGGGTGGCCTTGAAAACATCAAACCATTCCGGTCCACTCAGGGCGTCGATCGCGGCAACCGCTTCGTCGATCTTGCCGCTGCCGTAAAGCGCCCAGGCGCGGGAGATGCCGATGGAAAGCTGCGCCAGCGGACCGTTTCGGCCCTTGGAAAGCGCGACATCGGCTTCCGAGTAGTTGCCATCCAGGATTTTCTTGCCGCCAAGGGAGATCTGGGCCAGGAAATTCTGCAGGCCCGCCTTCTCCATTTCACCGGCATAATGAACGGCCTCATCGACGTCGCCATTGGCCAGCTTGGACAGGAAGGTCCGTTCCAGAAGCATCGTGTTGCTGGGGTCTGCGGCAAGCGTTTCCTCGAAGAAGGCCGCGGCCTGGCCGTAATCCTTCTGAAATCCTGCAAGGCGTCCGGCCAGATAGCTTCCGGACAGGGTGAAGGGCAGGCCAGATGGCGTGCCAAAGACCTGTTCCCCCGCGGTTGTTTCAGCATTGGCGGCGGCGGGGAACAGGGCAATCGCGCTGACCAGCGCGAGGAGTTTCAACTTGAACGGCTTGCGATCCATCTTGGCAACGGCGCCGGTCGTTTTTGTCATTGTTCCTCGCACTTCTTTCAAGAGCAGTCTGAATTGTCGCTTATTCCCTTTGACAATGGCGTCTTTAAGGCTACGCGGCAAGGCAAGCTGGATAACTTTCTGCTGGATTAAATCCATTTGATTTTTGCCGATTGTTGGAAATTCCAAGACATTTCGCGAAATGGAGCGGAAATCCAGTAAAAAGGGCTTGAAGACAGTGCTTTGCCGTAGCAGGAATGTGCAGTGCAAAAAATCAGGAGGCGGGACGCTTCCGGCACGAGGCGAGGAGAGTGAAATATGACCAAGTGGGTCTACAGTTTCGGCAATGGTTCGGCAGAAGGCGCGGCAAAGATGCGCAACCTGCTTGGTGGAAAGGGCGCCAACCTTGCCGAGATGAGCAGTCTCGGATTGCCTGTGCCACCCGGTTTCTCCATCACCACGGAAGTCTGCACCTGGTACTACGACCACGACAAGAGTTGTCCGGACAGCCTTGCTGCCCAGGTCGAGGAAGCCCTCGAAAAAATCAGGCAGATCACTGATCGGAAGTTCGGAGACCCGAAACATCCACTGCTTCTGTCGGTGCGGTCAGGCGCGCGTGTCTCCATGCCAGGCATGATGGATACTGTCCTGAACCTTGGCCTGAACGACGAAACGGTCGAAGCCATTGCAAAAGAAGCCGGCGACCGGCGTTTCGCCTATGACAGCTACCGGCGCTTCATTCAGATGTACTCGGACGTGGTTCTCGGGCTCGATCACCACGAATTCGAGGAAATTCTGGAAGACTACAAGGAGCGCAACGACCTCACGCTCGACACGGAGATCGACGCCGATGCCTGGGTGGGCATCATCCAGAAATTCAAAGCGCTTGTCGAAGAAGAGCTTGAAAAACCTTTCCCTCAAGACCCGCAGGAGCAGCTCTGGGGCGCGATCGGCGCCGTCTTCAGTTCCTGGATGACGCCTCGGGCCGTGACCTACCGCCGTCTGCACGACTACCCGGCAAGTTGGGGAACCGCGGTCAACGTGCAGGCAATGGTCTTCGGGAACATGGGCGAAAGTTCTGCGACGGGTGTCGCCTTTACCCGCAACCCGTCGACCGGCGAGAACACGCTTTACGGCGAGTTCCTTGTGAATGCACAGGGTGAAGACGTCGTCGCCGGGATCCGCACGCCCCAGGACATCACGGAAAAGGCCCGCATCGAGGCCGGCTCAACCAGTCCGTCTCTCGAGGCGTTGATGCCGGAAGCCTTCGCGGAATTCCAGACCTACTGCGACAAGCTCGAAGCGCATTACAGGGATATGCAGGACCTGGAGTTCACCATCGAGAATGGCAAGCTCTGGATGCTGCAGACACGGGCCGGCAAGCGCACGGCGAAGGCCGCGCTGAAAATCGCCGTCGAGCTGGTTGAAGAAGGCGTGTTGAGCGAGGAAGAGGCTATCGGCCGGGTTGAACCCGGAGCGCTCGACCAGCTGCTTCACCCGACAATTGACCCGGATGCGGAACGGGATGTGGTCACGACCGGCCTGCCGGCCTCGCCCGGAGCGGCGTCCGGCGCCATCGTCTTTACTTCCGATGCCGCCGAGGAAGCCAAGGCTGCGGGACGCAAGACCATTCTCGTGCGCGTGGAAACGAGCCCCGAGGACATTCACGGGATGCACGCAGCAGAAGGCATCCTGACCAGCCGTGGTGGCATGACCAGCCATGCGGCTGTCGTTGCCCGTGGAATGGGCAAGCCGTGCGTTGCCGGGGCCGGGATGCTGCGCATCGACTACCGCAATGGTGTCGTCAACGCCGCAGGCAGGCAGCTGAAGGAAGGGGACATCATCACCATCGACGGAGCAAGCGGTCAGGTGCTCATGGGCGAGGTGAAAATGCAGCAGCCGACACTGTCGGGTGACTTCGGAACTCTGATGGCCTGGGCCGATCGCGGCCGGCGCATGAAAGTGCGCACCAACGCGGAAACCCCTCAGGACGCCAAGGTGGCCCGTGAATTCGGTGCGGAAGGGATCGGTCTGTGCCGAACCGAGCACATGTTCTTTGAGGGCGAGCGGATCATTGCGGTCCGGGAAATGATCCTGGCTGCAAACGAAGAAGGCCGCCGGACAGCGCTGGCGAAACTTCTACCGATGCAGCGTCAGGACTTCACGGATCTGTTTGAAATCATGCACGGATTGCCGGTGACAATCCGTCTGCTCGATCCGCCACTCCACGAATTCCTGCCAAAATCGGAAGAGGAACTTGCCGAGGTTGCGGCGGCAATGGGTGCTGCTCCGGATCTGCTTCGGGACCGGGCTCTGGCGCTGGAAGAATTCAACCCAATGCTCGGCCATCGTGGCTGCCGGCTGCTCGTTTCCTATCCGGAAATTGCCGAAATGCAGGCCCGGGCGATTTTCGAGGCTGCGGTTGAGGCGGCCAAGCAAACCGGTGCTGCTGTGGTGCCGGAGATCATGGTGCCTCTGGTCGGTCTCAAGGGTGAACTTGACCTCGTCCGGCAGAGCATCGTGAAAATGGCCGATGCGGTCATGGCGGAAAGCGGAACCGAGCTGACCTATCAGATCGGCACGATGGTCGAACTGCCAAGAGCTGCCTTGAGAGCTGCAACGATTGCGGAATCAGCCGAGTTCTTTTCCTTCGGCACCAATGATCTGACGCAGACGACCTTCGGCATTTCGCGCGACGATGCGGCATCTTTCCTGGGCACCTACCAGACAAAGGGGATCCTTGAGCAGGATCCGTTCGTCTCGCTCGACCAGGACGGTGTCGGCGAACTGATCGACATTGCCGTGGAGCGCGGACGCTCCACCCGTCCCGATATCAAGCTTGGGATTTGCGGAGAACATGGTGGTGACCCGGCTTCCATCGGCTTCTGTGAAAGCGCCGGTCTCGACTATGTGTCCTGTTCACCCTTCAGGGTTCCGATTGCCCGCCTGGCGGCAGCCCAGTCTGCCTTGAAACACAAAAAGGGCTAATGGCTGTCTGACGGTCTGTGTCTTGCTGAGGATACGTTCGTGGGTGGACCCTATCCATCGCTTGAGGACTTGCGTACCGGTGGTAAACGCCTGCTGGCACGTGTTCTCACGCGTCTGGAGACTCACGCATCCGACGCGGAAACGGCCCGCTTTCTCGACGGGATTTCGGGAGAAGCAAAGGCTCAGGTCCTGGGCCTTACGGGTCCTCCCGGCGTTGGCAAGTCGAGCCTGACCGATGCGTTGATCCGGGCCTGCCGGCAGCAAGGGGAACGTGTTGCGGTACTTGCGATCGATCCGTCTTCTGCCATTACCGGCGGCGCCTTGTTGGGTGACAGAACTCGTCTCAAGACCGACCCTTCGGACGACATGGTTTTTGTCCGGTCCATGGCGGCGCGGGACCGGCTGGGCGGCCTTTCGGACCATGCAGTTGCGGCAATCGTCTTGCTGCGGGCCGTTTGTGACAGGGTCATTGTCGAAACTGTTGGGATTGGCCAATCGGAAGGCGATCTGAAACAGGCTGTCGACACGGTCGTATTGTGCATTCAGCCCGGTTCAGGCGACAGTCTCCAGTTCATGAAGGCGGGCATTATGGAGCTGCCCGACGTCGTGGCTGTTACCAAGGCCGACATGGGCGCCCTGGCGCGCAGGGCAGCTTCGGATGTCACGGGTGCCCTGTCACTCACAACAAGCGACGCTGGCAACTGGACCGTCCCCGTGTGCATGGTGTCCTCGCAAACAGGCGAGGGAGTTGCCGACCTTGTAGACCAGGTCGGTCTTCACAGGGATCATCTTGTGAGCAAGGCGCTGCTTGAGTCCCGCCGTCATCTGCAACACGTCTCGTGGTTCGAGGACATGGTCAGGTCTGAATTCGGTCAGGCCGGTCTGAGATTTCAGGTGTCTGATCACGAGACCAGGTGGCGTGAACGCGCCGCGCTCAGTCCATTTACCAGCTTCTATGAATTGCGCGAGACGGTTTCGAAGCGCCTTGGGTAGCTGAAACTTTTCGCCGTTTGAAAGCTCAGGCCGAGCGGCCCTGATAGCTGAGATCGGCACCGAAACCACTGCCGCCAATACCCTGATAGTTGTTCAGGAAGGTTGTCAGATCCTTGTCTTTCAGCGGTTTGGAGATGTAGAACCCCTGCAGGCGGGAACAATCATGCTCCTGCAGAAAACGGCTCTGCTCTTCAGTCTCGATTCCTTCAGCGACAATGGTCATGCCAAGTGCCTTGCCCAGGTGAATGATGGACACAAGGATCGCCTCGGCTTCTGCGTTTCCATTCATGTCGGAGACAAAGTCCCGATCAATCTTCAGCGTGTCGAAGGGGAACCTGCGCAGGTAGCTGAGGCTCGAATACCCTGAGCCAAAGTCGTCAAGCGCAACCTTGACGCCGAGATTCTTCAGCCGCCGCAAGGCATGAAGGACGGAATCGTTGCGGCCGGCAAAGACGCTTTCGGTCACCTCGATCTCAAGCCGTTGTGGCGGAAGGTTGTTTGCCGCCAAGATGCTCATGACCTTCTCGACGAACCTGGGATGCTTGAACTGGTTCGGCGAGACGTTGACGGACACGACCACGCCCGGCCAATCATGGGCTTTTTCGCAAGCCTTGTTCAGGACCCAGATGCCCAGATCGTTGATGAGGCCGGATTCTTCTGCGACCGGGATGAACTGGGCCGGAGAGACCACGGTGCCGTCTTCCTTGGTCCAGCGGGCAAGGGCCTCCACGGCAACAATCCGCTTTGCGGAATTGTCCGTCTGGGGCTGATAGGCGAGGTCGAGCTCGTCATTCTGCAGCGCCAGTCTCAGGTCACGCGTCATCAGGTCCTTGGACTGGACATGATGCTCCATGGTGGCTTCGAAGAAGGATCGTCTGCTTCTGCCATTCGCTTTTGCATCGTAAAGGGCGATATCCGCCTTTCTGAGCAGCTCGTCAGGGTCATGTCCGTCTCGAGGCGCGATGGCGACCCCCATCGACAGGCTCGCAAAGATTTCGCGGCGGCCGATCATGATCGGGCGCGAGATCTCGTCCTGAACCTGATCGAGAATGTACTCCAGCCACTCGTCGCTCTCACAGTCCTTGATGACCATGGCGAACTCGTCGCCGCTGATGCGGGCGACGATGCCCTTGTCGGGAATGACGCTTTTCAATCGCTGGGCGACAGCCACGATGACCTTGTCACCGGCGGAATGGCCAAGCGTGTCGTTGATGTCCTTGAAATGATCAAGGTCGATATAGACAACAGCGGTGCTTCTGCCCTTGTAAAAGCCGTCTTCAAGGGTCTCGACAAGAAGATCGTGATAGCGGGACCGGTTCGGCAGGCCCGACAAGGCATCGTGGCGTGCTGCGTGAACCGCATTGGCCTCGCTTCGGGCCAGTCTGCGCGTAACCAGCTTGGTAAAGACCGCAACTGCTATGACGACGGTTGCGATCATGAAGGCCGCAATCGCCAGGAACGGATTGATGCGCATGAGCATCTGGCTGCCCGGCTGGCTTGTTTTCCAGGCGATGACGCCGATGTCCGTACCGCGCGGCGATTGCAAATGGAACTGTCCGACATCATTGCGGTCGACAAGCGGTGCGGAAACGAGGAAACCCTTGAGGCTCGTCATTTCGGAAATGTTCGAGAGCTTTTCGCCCATCAGCGGCACCATGCTGACCAAAACTGCCGGTGGATAGCGCACCGACGTGATCGACTGGACCTGCGGCATGATCGCTGCGGCGCTGAAGAGGTAAGGTTCCCCGCCAATGGAGACCACGCCGGTTTCAGCGATGGACCGGCCGGTCTTGTTGTTCTTGGGTGCAAATGCAAAGAGGCCCGAAGGCGTTTTGCGGAACGAGATGATGTAACGCGCGCGGACTTTCCGGAGAGCAGGAACCAGTTGGTCGTAGAGCGATGGCGTCATCCATCTGCGCGACTGGTCATGGGCGTAGACATCACGAACATCCATATCCCGACCAACGACGACGGACTTGCTGAAACCGTTGTTCTGGTAAAGCCAGTGCGTGATGTTGTTGTAGATCCAACTTTCATTCGGGACGGGATCGTTGACCACATGATGGGCCTCGTCCCAGATGACTACGCCGGTCTGTTGTTTGACGAGATAGTTCTGGGTGAGTTCCAGTGCGCCGGCAATCAGCTTGTGCTGGGCCTGTTCGGCGCTTTCGTCCGACAGGCGCGCGGACCAGTGCATCAGAGCGAAAATGCCGATAACGGACGTCAGAACCACCACGACCATCGGTATGATAATCGCGTAGGCAATCCGTCCTCCGGAATTTTTTACAAGCTTGTCCATGCACCTGCCCAGTTATTCTGCACGGAGTATCGCTGGGGCAGGTTAAGGAATGTCCCTAAAACCTTAGTAAAATAAGCGTAAAAGACCGACGTTAAATACCGATGGAGCGATATATAAACTGGCAGGAATTGCTCAAATCAGCTGTTTTTCGCGAAAACTGAAGTTGTTTTTCAACCCGACGATGACGTGATCATGAACCTCGATGCCGAGCGGTCTGGCAATGTCGACGATCTGCCGGGTCATATCGATGTCGGCCCGCGATGGTGTCGGGTCGCCGGAAGGATGATTGTGCACCAGGATCAGGGCGGTCGCTGACAGTTCCAATGCCCGTTTGATGACTTCGCGCGGATAGACCGGCGTGTGATCGACGGTGCCGGTTTGCTGGACCTCGTCGGCAATCAGTCCGTTCTTCTTGTCCAGGAACAGGATGCGGAATTGTTCGACATCCGCGTGTTGCATGGATGTTTGGAGATAGGCCATCACCTTGTTCCAGCTGTCCAGCGGGTGCCGCGCGTTGAGTTCGGCCTTGTGATAGCGTACGACGGCAGCGTGCACGGCCTTGAGCGTGTCGACACTGACATCGGACAGGCCGCTGATTTCCTTGAGTTGAGCGCGCGGTGCCGCGAGCGCTGCCGAAAACGATCCAAAACGCTGCAGGAGCGCCTTGGCGATCGGTTTCGTGTCCTGCCGGGGCAGGGCGGAAAATAACAGGAATTCCAAAAGCTCATAGTCGGCAAGGCCTTGCTCGCCTGTATTACGAAACCGTTCGCGCAGTCTTTGTCGATGTCCCTTCTGGTCCGGAGAGCTCCTGGTCTTGCTCTCCGATGGGGACGCTGTTTCGCTCATGAAGCCCTTAGTCGTTGGGAAGTCCCGGTTTGTGGATGCCACCTGGTGAGGTGGTGAAGATCTGGCAGCCGTCGGGCGTGATGCCGATGGAATGTTCGAACTGGGCCGACAGCGAGCGGTCGCGGGTGACGGCCGTCCAGCCGTCGCTCAGAACCTTCACATGCGGGCGACCGAGATTCACCATCGGTTCAATGGTGAAAATCATGCCCGGCTTCAGCTCGATGCCTTCGCCCGGGCGGCCGTAATGCAGGATGTTTGGCGTGTCATGGAAGAGGAGCCCCAGGCCATGGCCGCAGAAATCGCGGACGACCGAGCATCGCTGGGCCTCGACATAGGTCTGGATCGCAGCACCGATGTCACCCGTGGTGTTGCCCGGTTTGGCGGCTTCAATGCCGCGCATCAGGGATTCGTAGGTAACGTCGATCAGGCGCTCCGCAGCGCGCTTCAGTTGTCCGACCGGATACATGCGGCTGGAATCGCCGTGCCAGCCATCCAGAATGAAGGTCACGTCGATATTGACGATATCACCGTCGCGCAGTGCCTTGGTGTTCGGAATCCCGTGACAGACCACATGGTTGATCGAGGTGCAGCTGGATTTGGTGTAACCGCGATAGTTGAGCGTTGCCGGTATGGCGTTGTTGTCGCGGCCATACTGATAGACGAAATCGTCGATTTCCTGTGTGGTCGTGCCCGGCTTGACGATGTCGGCCAAGGCGTCAAGGCACCGGGCCGTCAGCTGTCCAGCCTTCATCATGCCCTCGAAATCGTCCTTCCCGTAAAGGCGCACCTGACCGGTGTTTTTCAAGGGGGCGTCTGCCGCGTCGATATAGCTGACCATGGATAATCGTGTCTCGTTATTGGGTGGGTGGGCTTCATACTAGACCGGAATGAAGCCTCGCACCCGGATTTTCTGTTCTTCAAGGTGATGACATAGCCCCAGGCGACGCCAATTTCCAGTTCCGTTTGCCGGAAAAGACCGAACGGGCGCAAAGCGAAAGCCTGAACCGTGAATTGCCGGGGCACGCTCTTGCGAATTGCTGTCAGGGCAGATAGGTGAAAGGAACAGTGCGGGCGTGGTGGAATTGGTAGACACAAGGGACTTAAAATCCCTCGGCCCTAGGCTGTACGGGTTCGAGTCCCGTCGCCCGCACCAAGGTAGGTCTCGTGCCGGAGACCCGGCCGTCCGATGTGTCGGCACTGGGTCATCGCACGAAGTCGAGGGACCAACCTGGCAAGGGGCACGGGTCTTGGCGGCCATTCAGAACAACTGTGGAGACGTCTGCTGACATGCTGAAGTCGCTTGAGAAATCTGCGGAGATCATCTCTCTCAAAGGCATATCAAAGACGTTTCCCAATGGCACGGTTGCGCTGAAGGACCTGTCTCTCGACATTCGCCAGGGCGAATTCGTTTCCTTGCTGGGACCGTCAGGTTGTGGCAAGTCGACTGCGCTGCGCATCATCACCGACCTGGAAACGCCCTCGTCGGGTCAGGTGGACTGGCCGCTGGAGGGACAGGCGAACGAGGAGCACGAGGTCGGCTTCGTGTTTCAGGAACCGACCCTGATGCCCTGGGCAACGGTCTTCGGAAATGTCTTCCTGCCGTTGCGGGTCAAGGGAGTTTCGAAAACAGCAGCGCGCGAACGGGTCATGGGCGCGCTTGAGATGGTCGGGCTCACCGAGTTTGAACGCAGCTATCCGCGCGAACTCTCCGGTGGCATGAAGATGCGGGTCTCCATTGCAAGGGCGCTTGTGACCAAGCCTAAGGTTCTCCTGATGGACGAACCTTTTGCGGCGCTCGATGAAATCACCCGTTTCAAGCTCAACAACGATCTGCTTCGGCTATGGGAGATGCATGGCTGGAAGGTGGTGTTTGTCACGCATTCCGTATTCGAATCCGTCTATCTCTCCAACCGGATCGTTGTGATGGCCGCAAGGCCCGGGCGGATCGTGAACGACATGGCCATCGATGCTCCCTATCCGCGTGATGAAAACTTCAGAACGTCGCCGGAATACGCCACCTACTGCCGGAACGTCTCGCTTGCGCTCCAGGATGCGATGAGCATCGAAGACCAGCTTTAGCATGCTCTCATCCAAGGCCGCCCACCCGCCAAGGGGACGCCGCCACCGGTGCCAATTCCAGAAGGTCGTCTCATGCGCATACTCGTTGTCTACAGCCATCCATGCGAGGAAAGCTTCAACGCAGCGATCTGCAAGACGGTCGTGGATACGCTGACCGCCGCCGGGCATGAGGTGCGTCTGACGGATCTTTACGCAGAAGGCTTCGATCCGGTCCTGAGCACTGAAGAGCGCCGTGCCTATCTCCTGCCGGGCAAGGACAATGCGCCGATTGCCGACCATATCGCTGATATCAAATGGTGCCAGGCGATGATCTTCGTCTATCCGACCTGGTGGTATGGCCAGCCAGCAATGCTGAAAGGGTGGCTGGAGCGGGTCTGGGTGCCTTACGGGACATTCGACCTGCCCACACAGGACCATGGCCTGCAGTCAAGGATGCAGCACATTTCTCATATCGGGATCGTGACCACCTGCGGCGCGCCCTGGTGGCTGAACAAGCTGGTCGGGGAACCGGGACGCAAGACCCTTCTCAGGGGGATCAAGCACCTGTGCAAACGCGGCTGCAAGACGCTCTACATGGCGCATTACAAGATGGATCTCTCAACACCGCAGAGCCGCAAGGCCTACCTTGCCAGGGTGGAACACAAGGTTGCTGCGTTCGTTCGCTAGGCATTTTCCCTTGAATGCGGTGATTGAGTGGAACTCCAGAAGCTCTAGTGCACTTTTCCAACTATCTGCCAGGCGTCTCTGAACGCGCCTTGGACGATTTTGCTATTGCAATCATTGTCATCGCAAGGCCGGAGGTGACGGGACCAATTCTTAAGGTAACCGCAGAAGTACGTTCCTTTGGCCCGACAACACCAGCAACTCTGTGGCGAACTTTTCGGAGTGAGGGATTTTGTGATCCCGCCTGATTGTGTCACCGTCTCTTTCTCAAACTGTCACATTCCGGGCGAGCGTTACAGGTAGAAGGGGCCTTCCGTCTGCCTGGATGTTGGAGGCGGGACCAGTTGGACGCGGTTACGGGCAACGCCGGAAGGATCAATCATGACATTTGCAGATACACGTCAACCGGCCGGCAGCGAGTTGAGCCATCTCAAGAACGCGACCCTTGTGCTGGCAGATGAGGTTGTCACGGGACACGTTGCCGTTTCCGAGGGCAAGATCGTTTCGGTGGATACCGGCACAGCGCCGCAAGGAGGAGATGACCTTGAGGGCGACTACCTCTTGCCGGGCCTTGTCGACATTCATACCGATCACTTTGAGAAGCACGTGTTCCCGCGGGCCCATGTACGCTGGGATCCGGTTCGCGCGGCTTTGGCACATGATGCGCAGATCATCGGCAGTGGTATAACCACCGTATTCGACAGCCTGTGTGTCGGCGCCACCTTGAAGAATCCGGAACGACGCGAAATTCTGGCGCCGATGATCGATGCGCTGGAGATGGCGCAGAAGGCCGGCATGCTGAAGGCTGACCATCTTGTTCACCTTCGCTGCGAAATCACCGACGCCGAAACAACGCGCCTGACACAGGAGAACATAGCCAAGGACATCGTTCGCATGGTCTCCGTCATGGAACATTTGCCGGGCCGCCGGCAAAGCAAGAATGTCGAAGCCTATATCGATCGTCGGATGGCCGAAACCGGCATGACGCGGGCGCAGGTGGAGCGCGACACCCGGGAGCTTCTGAATGCCTCGGACGAGATCAGCGAGACGGTGCGGCCACAGGTCGTCGCGCTCGCTCATGAGCACGGGCTCCCCCTGCTCAGCCACGACGACACGGAGCTGCATCATGTCGACGAGGCATTGGACGACAAGATGACCGTTGCGGAGTTTCCCTGCACGCTGGAAGCAGCACGCAAGGCCAAGTCTCACGACATGCATGTCGTCGGTGGTGCTCCGAACGTGCTCCGGGGCGGGTCCCAGTCCGGCAACGTTGCCGTGGCAGACCTGATGGCCGAGGACCTGGTTGATATTCTGGCATCTGACTACGTGCCGCGTTCAATGCTCGACTGTGCGTTCAAAATTGCCAATGACGATGCCTTTCACGCCGATCTGCCTGCGGCCGTAAAAATGGTTGCAAAGACCCCGGCGGAAGTTGCCGGTCTTCTGGACAGGGGCGAAATTGTCCAGGGACGTCGCGCCGACCTGCTGCAGGTCGCCATGCATGACGGTCACCCGTTTGTAAAACGCGCCTGGCTTGCTGGGCGGCGGGTCTTGTAAGGCGATCCCGCTGAGGGGATTGCGGCCAAAAGCCCATTATACTTCGGACATCTGGTTGAGCCGTCTTTCGCCTTGAAGGGCGGCTCAATCGTATCGGCAGGGGTTGCAGGGTCGAGCCATGGGATGACCGAGGCAGGATAGAACACCAGTTCGTTGTTACATGCCGTCATTGCAGGGTTTGCCCCCACAAGATGGTGTTTGGAAGACAGTCAATCGCCTGGAACTCCTAAGTTATCCCGTGACCATGGGATCCATGCGGTTTCATCGTGAAACCGGCGGTGTCGATTTCACGTTCACACCGCGGGCCGAGGAAATAAATCTGCCGTTCAATTGAGAAAGTGCACTGCGGCTCTTGTCGCTTGCCTAGTTGCTGCTGCGGTCGTCCTTGCCGATGATCCGCTTGCGCAGGAAGCCGGAGAAACCGTCAATCAGGTAGACGGTCAGAATGATCAGGAAAATGATGGTCCAGGCTTCCGGCCACTTGTAGGCACTGATCCTGTCAGCCAGCAGGAAGCCAATTCCGCCTGCTCCGACGATGCCGAGGATGGTGCCGGAGCGGGTGTTGGATTCAAAATTGTAGAGAATGATCGACAGGATGACTGGAAGTGCCTGGGGCAGGATCGCAAATCTGACGGTCTGCATGTTGCCGCCGCCGGAGGCGCGGACGCCGTCAACCGGTTTTTTGGACGTGTTTTCAATGGCCTCGGAGAAGAGCTTTGAAAACGTTCCGATCTCGGAGACCGCGATTGCAAGGATGCCGGCCAGGGGACCAAGTCCGAAGGCACGAATGAAGACAAGCGCCAGGATGATCTGTTCAACCGCCCTCAGTGCATCGAAACCGCGCCTTGCACCAAGCCGCAGCCAGGTGAAGGGCATGATGTTCTTTGCGCCAAGAAAGGCGAGTGGAAAGGCAACAATTGCGCCCAGCAGCGTGCCCATGAACGCCATTGCGACCGTTTCACCCAGTCCCGTGAGAACCTCCTGCCATTCCAGCCAGGTGGTCCAAATATGTGGGGGGAACATGAAGGACAGGACATTGCCAAACCGGGTGACACCCTCGAGCAGGCGCGCGGGCGAAAAACCGAAGGACCACAAGCACCACCCGGTCAGGAGCACGAAACACGTCCAGCCGACAGACTGGTAGATACGGGTGCGCATCGGTGTGGTGAAGGCGGCAGGCACGAGCTTGCGCGCGTGCTCGACGTTTTGTTGGGTCACGTCGGTCATGGTCAAACTCCCTTGCCGGTCAGGCCGATGATGCGGTGGCGGACGTTTTCGCTGACCGTGTCCATGATGATCACGGTGACGAAGATGAGCAGGAACAGGGCGGAGAGATCCGTGTATTCCTGAAGGGACATGGCCACCCGGATCTCCTGTCCGAGACCTCCTGCGCCGACAAAGCCGATGATCGAGGAGGCACGGACATTGATCTCGAACCTGAGCAACGTGTAGCTGATAATGTTCGGCACGACCTGGGGGACGATGCCGTATCGGATCTGATCGAACCAGCTGCCACCGGAAGCCTTGATGCCTTCAACCGGGCGCATGTCCGCGTTTTCGTTGGCTTCGGAATAGAGCTTGCCGAGCGCGCCGGTTGCGTGCAGCCCGATGGCCAGCACGCCGGCGAGAGGCCCGACCCCGAAACAGAAGACGAAGATCAGTGCCCAGACCAGTTCCGGAACGGTGCGCACGATTTCCAGATAGCGGCGGGTCAGGTTCAGGACAAAGGCATTCGGGGCGAGGTTTCGGGACGCCGGAAAACTCAGGAGGAAAGCCCCGACAACTCCCAGCAACGTGGCCAGATAGGCAATCAGGATGGTTTCCAGAAGCAGTTGCAGCCAGACTTTCCAGCGCCAGAACCAGTTGGCCAGATCTGCACCGAGCGTCTCCCAGTGCAGAACCGGCAGGGTCTTGTAGAGATATTCCCCAAGCCTTGGCAGACCTGCCCAGATCTTCCACATGGAAACGCGATCGCCGTTCGAGAGCGTCACGTCGGTCATGTCGAAAAAGCCACCCATCGAAGCTGCAGCGAAAAAGCAGATCGCAAAGATGACTGTTGAGACAAGGTTTATCCGCAGGGCCGACTTTCGGGCCGCGGCATAGTCTGTCTCGAATTGTTGAATGGCTGGCGAAAGAGCTGTCATGACAAGACCGTTCATGTGGGCAGGGCGAAGGGAGACGCGAATGCGTCTCCCTTCGTGGCAGAGACGAGGCTGATCAGCCGCCGCGACGCTGTTTTTTCAGCCAGTCGCGCATGTCGACAATCCACTGGTAGCGCTCGTGATCGACGCGCTTCCAACCTTTCTGCGGGCTGTCGTCACCACCGCGCATGGCGTTGAAGGCTGCCGGATCTTTTTCCGGGATGCTTTCAACGGCGGTGGTCATGTCGGCGATCAGATCGTTCGGCAGGTTGATGCGGGCAGTGAAAGGACCACTGGTGATTTCCGGGCTTTCCCAGATGGGGCAAACGACGTCTTTTTCGATCATGCCCTTGGTGATCATGCGCTGCCAACGGCCGTCGGTCGCATTGTTCTGCCAGGTAGCAGCAGAGTCGTATTGCTTGTTGACCACGCCGAGGACGCCGGTTTCATGTCCGCCGGAGAACGGGATTGCCGAGAAATGCTCTTTCGGGTTGTAGCCCTGCTTGACCATGTTGAAATAGGGAACCGCAAAGCCGGAGGTGGAATCCGGATCGGCAAAGGCTTGAACCTTGCCCTTCAGGTCGTCGAGCGACTTGTAGCCACTGTCACAGCGAACCATGACGACGGAATAGTAGCCGGTGGAACCATCGTTGTTCAGGCGGGTCAGGAGCGGCACCACACCACCTTTGGTTTCGGTGTAGGCGGCGGCATAGGAAGAAGAACCGAAGAATGCGAACTCGATCTGGTCGGCTGCGATGGCCTGGATGACGCCGTCGTAGGAGCCTGCGGTGAAGATCTCGACTTCAACACCCAGCTCTTTTTCCAGATACTCTTCAAAGGGTGTGTAGCGCGCGATCCGGTCCTTTTCGTTTTCACCGGAGAGGATGCCGAATTTCAGGGTTTTGTACTGGTCTTTCCAGCTGTCGGCCAGAGACGGTGTGGCCGCGAGAACGACAGCGGAAACCGCTGCTGCGAGAAGTGCCTTCATTGGAATGCTCCATCTTTGCCGGTCAAACCGGCAGGGGGAAGCGGCCGCAGCCGCTACAAAGGTGCAAGGGCGGCGTGCCGCTCTCACGGGGTTAAGCTCCAATGGCCTGTTTGGCTTGTTGGAGCGAATTCGAATTCAAGGATGTGGAGGTAACGGCCTCGTCGAACTCACCAGCGAGGTCTTCCGTTCCATAGATGCTGCGCACGGTATCGTTCGTGAGCGCTTCGGGCGTGCCGTCAAAGCGAACCTTCCCGTCACGCATAGCGATGATGCGGTCGCAATAGGCTCTGGCCGTGTCCAGCGTGTGAAGGTTCACCAGCACCGTGAGGCCGTCCGTCCGATTGATCTCGCGCAGGGCTTCCATGACCCGTGTGGCGTTGGCCGGATCAAGAGATGCAATCGGCTCATCCGCCAGCATGATGCGCGGGTTCTGAACAAGTGCCTTGGCGATGGCGACGCGCTGCTGTTGACCGCCCGAGAGTGTTCCGGCCCGTTGAAGCGCCTGGGGGACGAGATCGAGCCGATCAAGCGCTTGAATGGCCCGCGCCCGATCCTCGTCGGTAAACGAGCGCATCATGGAGCGTGTAAAACCGGTATGGGCGATCCGTCCGACCATGACGTTGGTGAGGACATCCATGCGCTCGACAAGATTGAACTGCTGGAAAATCATGGCGCAGGACGCCCGCCACAGGCGAAGGTCGCGGCCTTTCAGCGCCGTTATTTCGCGATCCTCGTAGATGATCGTGCCGATCGTCGGGTCCGTCAGCCGGTTGATCATACGCAGAAAGGTGGACTTGCCGGCGCCTGAGCGTCCGATCACACCAACCATCTGTCCTTTGGGAATTGCCAGAGAGACAGCATCAACGGCTGTCAGATCTCCGAATACTTTCGACAACTTCTCAACGACGAGCATCAGCACCTCCAAGAAACGGGGAGGCAACTAGCAATTTTGTCGGTCTGTTGAATGTCTATTCGATTATACTTTTGTGAATTTTCATGACAGTCTATTTAAAATTATTTGCCGGAGAACAAACAAGTTCTTCTATTATATCTCCTTCTAAATGTAGATGGCGTGACGTCGAATAATTTTCTGAGTAAAGAAGATGTAATTGTCGTCAAATTTACATATTTAGTTCACACCCGATGTCATCGCTTTCGCTAGGGTTTTCTCGTTTGCCGGCTCGTTTTCGGCTACTCGAGGAGTTCCACACATGCGTTTTCTGAAATCCGCCGCTGTCGCAGCCGCTGCGCTTGCGCTTTCTCTCACATCTTCCTTTGCCGACACTTTCAAGCTGGCCGTCACCGACGTTGAAGGACTTGAACGTCTTCAACTCGAATGGGGTCCCTTCAAGGAGGCCCTTGAAAATGCGACCGATCACACTTTCGAGTTCTTCCCGGTCACCAGCCGCACCGCTGCTGCCGAGGCCCTGCGTGCGAAACGCGTTGACTTCGTCATTACCGGTCCGGCGGAATACATTGTCATCAACAAGCTGACGGAAGCGACGCCGCTCATTGGTCTTGGTCGTCCGGACTATTTCTGCGCGATCGTGGTGCGTGCCGATAGCGGGATCACCCGTCCGGCAGACCTGAAAGGCAAGAAGGTTGCCTTTGGTGACATCGGATCGACGTCCAACATGCTGTGCCCGATGCAGCTGATGGCCGATTACGGCGTCGACCCCGTAAAGGACGTCGACAAGCTGCACACTTCACGCAATATCGCCCACGAAGCCCTGAAGAAGGGTGACGTTGCAGGTCTTGGTACCAACCATAATTCCTGGCTGCGCGTGCGCAACAAGGACGAAAGCGTGCCGAACGGTTTCTTCCGTGTGATTGCCCGTTCAGGCGATCTGCCGAACGACATGCTGATGGTCGCTTCCCACGTTGATCCGGCAAAGGCTGAAGGTGTCCGCAAGGCAATCCTCGACAACAAGGATTCCGTCATTGCCGGCATTATCGCTCACGAGGAAAACGACAAGTACACCGGCATGGATCTGGTCTCCATCGAAGACGGTGCTTACGACCTGGTCCGGTCCATGTACACGACGGCCGGCTTCCCGCAATACGACAACTTCATCGGCGAATAATGTCCGAGGCTCACGACTATTTCACCGGCGCGCAAGCGCCGGTGATGGTGCCGGACGCCGGTCTTGGTTCAGCCAGATGCGATCTGACGGTCAAGGGAATGCGCAAGTCCTTTGGCAAGGGGCAGCTGATCCTGAAAGGTGTTTCCTTTTCGGTTCATCAAGAAGAAACCGTTGCCCTGATCGGTTCCAACGGAGCAGGAAAGTCAACGGCGCTCAGATGTGCGCTCCGGCTGATCGAGCCGGATGAAGGCACGGTCGACCTTTTCGGAACAACGATCAGCGATGCCAGACAGAACGTGCTGCGCAGGAGCAGAACCGATGTCGGCTTCGTGTTTCAAAAGCATAACCTGGTCCCGCGCGTGTCGGCGCTTACAAACGTCATTCACGGCAATCTGGGCCGATCCGGTGGTCCGGCAGGCTGGTCGCAGCTGTTCGCGTCCAGATCCCTTCGCCAGCAGGCGTTGGCATGCCTGGAAAGGGTGGGGCTATCCGATCACGCCATGAAACGAGCCGACCAACTCTCCGGCGGCCAGTCTCAGCGTGTTGCGATCGCAAGGGCGCTGATGCAGCAGCCCAGAATGATTGTCGCTGACGAACCAGTTGCAAGTCTTGACCCGGTAGCTGGGCAGGAAGTCATGGACCTCTTTCACCGGCTGACGAAGGAAGAGGGCATCACCCTGCTGTTCACGTCCCACAATGTTCAGCAGGCGCTGGACTATTCCGACAGAATTCTCGCGATCAAGCGCGGTGAAATCGTGCTGGATGCGCCAAGCAATTCTCTCAAGGCCGAAGACCTGAACGAACATTATGGCTGATACTCATTCCACACGGCG
Source organism: Roseibium sp. (assembly GCA_017643925.1). Classification (GTDB taxonomy): domain Bacteria; phylum Pseudomonadota; class Alphaproteobacteria; order Rhizobiales; family Stappiaceae; genus Roseibium. Next base: position 81,204 of record JAEPML010000011.1, read on the forward strand.
CATCAACATGCCCGATCGCTTCGAGCGTCCCGGCATCCTGCAATTCATCGCATATGTGCTGCTCGCGGCCTTTGTCATCTGGTCGTTCCAGGGCGCAGGCTGGTCTTTTTCCGCGCTCGTGTCAGGTGGTCCAGCCATGGCCGACTTCCTGTCACGCACCTGGCCCCCTTCGATGGACCGCCTGCCGCAACTCTCCAGTGCGCTGGTAGAGACGTTCCAGATGGCGCTGGTCGGGACAATCATCGGCATCATCGTCAGCCTGCCGCTCGCAATCCTTGCCGCAAAGGGACTGACCAAACAATCCTTCGTCTCGCGGATCTTCTATTCCGGCTCCCGCCTGCTGATTGCCCTGTTCCGTACCGTGCCCGACCTGGTCTGGGCGCTGGTTTTCGTCATCACAGTCGGGTTGGGTCCATTTGCAGGGACGCTCGCGATCGCCGTAGACACGATCGGGTTCTGCGGTCGCTTCTTTGCCGAGTCGATGGAAGATGTCGAGAAGGGCCCGAGTGAAGCATTGACAGCGGCGGGCGCCAGCAAGGTCGACACGATTTTCTGCGCGGTTATTCCGGCTGCCATGCCGTCTTTCGTCACCACCTCCCTGTTTGCACTTGAAAAGGCCACGAGATCTTCGGTCGTTCTCGGGCTGGTTGGTGCCGGGGGGATCGGAATCGAGCTGAAAGTCGCGATGGACTTCTTCGACTATCAGCTCGCCATGACCATCATCCTCATGATTTTCGTGCTGGTTCTTCTTGTTGAACGGATCGGAAGCATCGCACGCAATCGAATCCTGGAAGGAAATACCCAATGACGAACACTCTGACACTTGAGAAAACCGACACCGCGCACCTTGCGTGGGAAGAACGCTGGCAAACCGAAGAGGGAAGGGCCGACTGGCTGCGACCTGACGAAGGCGTGGCCGCGCTGGTAGACAAACTGATGCAAAACACACCGGTCAAGGCGCTGGACCTGGGCTGTGGTGTTGGTCGGCATGCCTTGGCCTTTGCGCGTGCCGGGTTCGAGACACACGCGATGGACTTGTCCGAAGCCGGTCTTGAGGAGGTGCAGAAAAGCGCCCGTGCAGCAGGATTGGAAGTTGCCACGCATCTCGCGCCGATGACGGAACTTCCCTTTGAAGACAACAGTTTCGACTATGTCCTGTCCTTCAACGTGATCTATCACGGTGATCCGAAGATTGTTCGCACCGCCATTTCCGAGATCACGCGCGTGTTGAAGCCTGGCGGTCTCTATCAGGGAACGATGCTGTCGAAACGCAACAGCAACGTTGGAATCGGAACCGAGGTCGCTCCGGGCACATGGGTCCGGGAAGGGGACGGCGACAAGAATCATCCGCACTTTTATTGCAATGCGGCCGAATTGATCGATCTGTTTGGCGCGTTTGAGCTTTGTTACCTGGAAGACCGGGAGCATTCGAAACCCGGCAGCTGGCACTGGCACCTGACTGCCGAGTCGCAGAAGAAGGGCTGAATCAGGAAGGCGGGTGGCCGGTCTGAGGACCCGGAGGCCCGCCTTCATCTCGGAAAACGGAGATAAATCTCCAGTTCGGCAACCGGTAAACTTTGGGGGTTGCCAGCATAGGCCATTGGAAAATGTCCGGAAAAGCGTTAGGACGACGGATACGGTCTTCTGAGATCGGGCAGGGCGCTTAGGGTAATTCAACGGTTTCCGGGAAGACGGTACTTGATTTTTCTCAGACCAGTTTTGAACGTTCTTGGATTTCTGTATGTCGGCCTGGCAACTGCCATGCTCATTCCCGCCATTGTTGACGTGGCCCAGAAGAACGCTGACTGGCAGGCCTTTGTTTTCTCCGCCTTGCTGACCGGCATGATCGGCATGCTGCTCTCGCTTGCTGTCGGCGGAGCGCTTCGGGACGGACTGGATACCCGTCAGACCTTCATCCTGACCACACTTGCCTGGGCGACGCTGCCGGCCTTCGGTGCATTGCCGTTCCTTTGGCTCGGTGTCGGTTATGCAGACGCAGTCTTCGAGGCGGTGTCCGGGTTCACGACAACAGGATCCACAGTGCTGACAGGCCTCGACGGTTTGCCTCCCGGGCTTCTCGTCTGGCGGTCGATCATGCAATGGATGGGCGGTGTCGGCATCATCGTCATGGCCATCGTCCTGCTGCCGTTTCTGCGGATCGGCGGTATGCAGCTCTTCCAAAGCGAAAGCTCGGATCGTTCGGAAAAAATCGTCAGCCGCTCCGTGGAGCTGATCCGCCTGCTGGGACTGGCCTACCTCTTCCTGACCGTGCTCTGCGTGGTCGCATATATCGCGACCGGAATGGAATTGTTCGATGCGTTCAACCACGCTCTGACAACTATTGCCACGGGTGGTTATTCCACCCACGACCTGTCCTTCGGCTACTTCAAGAATCCGGCTTCGGGCTGGGTCGCGATCGTTTTCATGATCATCGGGGCCTTGCCGTTCGTGCTGATCATCCAGGCCCTGCGTGGACATCCGTTGCAGCTCTGGCGGGACCCGCAGGTCCGTGCCTTGCTTGGGTTTCTCGCCCTGGTGTCGCTCACGCTTACTGTCTATCTCGGTATCAACATGCGTTTTCCGTTCGACGAGGCGCTGCTGCGTGCCACGTTCAACGTGGTCTCCATCGTCACGGGAACCGGCTATGCGCTGGGTGATTTCTCCCAATGGGGTGCGCCCGTTGTCGGCATTTCGCTTCTGTTGATGTTTGTCGGCGGCTGCACAGGATCGACCACCGGCGGCATCAAGATCTTCCGCTTTCTGGTTTTCTTCGGCACGGTTCGCGCCCATTTGCGGCGCATGGTCCGACCGCACAGGATCATGTCGGAAGAATATGCCGGAACGCGCCTGACCCCGGAGCTCTCCTTCTCGGTTCTGGCGTTCCTGGTCGTCTACATGGGGTCGGTCGGTATCATCACCGTGGCCCTGTCATTCTTTGATCTGGACCTAGTGACGGCGATTTCCGCTGCCGCGACGTCGGTTGGCAATGTCGGGCCGGGTCTCGGGCCCGTCATTGGCCCCGCCGGACACTTCGCGCCGCTACCCGACGGTGCCAAATGGCTGTTGTCCTTCGCCATGCTCGTGGGACGGCTTGAGCTCTTTACCGTGCTTGTCCTGCTGGATCCGGATTTCTGGTCCAAGTGATCCTCTAATCCCGCAGTCCTTGTTGCCTCGGAAGGATATCCGATGAAGTTTGCCGAACCGCTGATCAGTGGCCGTCTTGTCAAGCGATACAAGCGCTTCCTGGCCGACGTTGTTCTCGACGAAACCGGTGAGGAAATTACGGCGCACTGTGCCAATCCGGGATCCATGCTGGGCTTGAAGGAACCGGGATCGCGCGTCTGGCTGTCAAAATCCGACAATCCGAAGCGCAAGCTGAAATACTCCTGGGAGATCATGGAGGCCGATGGTGCCCTTGTCGGGATCAACACTGCCCATCCCAACAGGCTGGTGGAAGAAGCCATCGAGGAGGGCCGTATTTCCGGCCTTGCCGGTTATGAAAGCCTTCGCAGGGAAGTGAAATACGGCAAGAATTCCCGCATCGACATTCTGCTGGAAGGACCTGCCGGAGAACAGACCTTCGTTGAGGTCAAGAACGTCCATCTGATGCGGGACCCCGGACTGGCCGAGTTCCCCGACAGCGTGACGGCACGGGGTGCAAAACACCTTGTCGAGCTCGCCGACATGGTTCGCGAAGGCCACCGTGCCGCGATGGTGTTCCTGGTCCAGCGTCCCGATTGCGATCGTTTCAGCCTGGCTTCGGATATTGATCCGAACTATGCGAAGGCTTTTGCCGAGGCGAAGAAGGCCGGTGTAGAAGCTTACGCGATCGGCTGCGATGTCAGGGTCGATGGGATCGACGCCGTCCGGACCGTCGAGATCGTCATCTGAGCGGGCCGAGCTTGCGATTCTGCAGGTTCAAGCCTGGCGGACCACAATCGGAGTGCCGTCCGGTACCCGGTTGTAGAGGTCGATAATGTCCTGCTGCAGCAGGCGAACACACCCTGATGAGACCGCCTGACCGATCGACCAGGTTTCCGAAGTGCCGTGCAGCCGGTAGAGCGTGTCCCGATTGCCCTCGAAGATGTAAAGCGCACGCGCGCCCAGCGGGTTCTCCAGTCCGGGCTCCATGCCGCCCCGGTATTTTTCAAGCTCCGGTTCGCGCGCAATCATGTCTGCAGGCGGTGTCCAGCGCGGCCAGGCACGTTTGTACTGGATGCGGGCCCGTCCCCCCCAGGCAAAGCCGGCACGACCGATGCCGACGCCGTAACGCATGGCCTTGCCGCCTTCCATCGTCAGATAGAGAAAACGGTTCGGCGTTTCGACGATGATCGTGCCAGCGGGTTCCGGTGCGGCGTAATCGACGAGTTGTCGATAATAGACCGGATCGATCTTGGTCAGGTCGACGGCCGGTATCGGGAAGCGTTCCTCCGGCATGGCACGGTACATCTGGAGATATTCCGGAGAGATCGGTCGTCCCGTCGTCGTGGTCAGTCTCGTATTTGCCGGCAGCGGGGGCTGTCTGCTGGTGGTGCAGCCGGCCGCGAGTGCGGCCATCGCTGAGGCAATGAAAAGGCGTCGGTTCAGCATTCCAGGTTCCATCCGGGTGTTAGAGCAGTTTCCTGCGGCGGCGCTTGCGTCAGCCCCATGACGGCTTCGCAGTGGCAAGAAAACGGCCGGTCGGACATTCATGTCCAACCGGCCTGGTTCAGCCCTTATCAGGATATTTCCGGCGGAAACGTGGCAGGGATTTCACAAGTGAAACTTCTGCACGCGCTATCGTGCGCGGTGTTGCCTTTCTGCCGCGCGGTCAGCCGGCCGTGTCTTTTGAAAGCGGCGGCTGGAACTGCCAGCCCATGTCCCAGGGGAAATAGATCCAGGTGTCCTGGGAAACTTCGGTGATGAATGTGTCGACCATCGGGACACCGACCGGCTTTGCGTAAACCGTGGCATAATGCGCCTTCGGCAACATCTCGCGGACAACCTTCAGGGTCTTGCCGGTGTCGACCAGATCATCGATGACGAGCACACCGCTGCCTTCACCGTCTTCGAGGTCGACCACCTTCGGGTCGACCGGCTTGATGACTTTCAGCGCACCCTGGTTGTCGTAGTCGTGATAGGAGGCAATGCACACGGTTTCGATGGTTCGGATGCCCAGCTCACGGGCGACAATGCCTGCAGGGACGAGGCCGCCGCGGGTAATGCAGACGATGGCTTTCCACTCACCCTCGCTCGACAGCCTCCAGGCCAGCGCACGGGAATCTCTGTGAAACATGTCCCACGATACCGGGAACGCTTTGTCTTGAGCTGGGTTTTCCATAATCCGTCCTTCAGGTTAGCCTGAGATCTCTGCAACAGCCCGCGCCACATCTTCGGTCGCGGCCTTCAAAATGTTTTCGTCTCGTGAGCGGATCACGATCGACGTGGTGAATTTCCCGTCCGAAGCTTTCGGATAGGAGCCGATCAGCGTGTCGGGATAAGCGTCCTGAATGGCCGCGAGGCGCTCGGCAATCCGGCTCTCGGGCAAGTCGGCACTGACCGTTTCGGACAGCATTTTCGTTCCGGTTCTCAGCGTTGGCGCGATTGCATCCATCATTGCCTGCATGATGGATGGGACACCTGCCATGACGTGAACATTGCCAATCCTGAAACCGGGAGCCTTCGACACCTTGTTCTGGATAAGCTCGGCCCCTTCCGGTATGCGCGCCATGCGCTGGCGCGCCGGGGTGAACTGTCCGGGTGGGTAGTGTTTTTCAAGAATTGCCACAGCGCGTGGATCGAGATTCAGGGGAACGTCAAAGGCTGCGGCGACGCTTTCGGCGGTAATGTCGTCATGTGTCGGGCCAATGCCCCCGGACGTGAACACGTAGTCGTACCGGTTGCGCAGTGCATTGACGGCGTCAGCTATGTCGCTTTTGTCGTCCAGGACAACTCGGACCTCTTTCAGATCGATGCCGAGCGAGGTCATGTAATCGGCCACAAAGCCGATATTCTTGTCCTTGGTCCGGCCCGAGAGAATTTCATCACCAATGACCAGAAACGCAGCAGTGACCACTTCGTCTGCTTTCTGTTCGGCCATTGCAATACTCCCTGACACGTGAATGGAGACTGGCTTTAGCCCAGCTTGCCGCCGGGCTCAAGCAAAAGCGCTGTTACTGGTCCTGTGTCCAACCGTAAATTTCGTCGAACCGGGCGGTCAGCGTTTCGGGATTTGAATATTTGAGCACGGCATCCCTGGCCATTGCCGGGACGCCTGAAAAATGAAAAATCCGGGCATTCTTGCTGGCGATTCCCTGGATGTGGGCCGCCCTCGATTTGCGCTGGCGCTCGAAGGATCGCAATGCCGCCGGTATGTTGTCGGTTGTACCGGAAAGGTGTTTTGCCAGGATCGCGGCGTCTTCGATCGCCATGGCTGCCCCTTGTGCCATGTAGGGCAGCATCGCGTGTGCGGCATCCCCCAGAAGGGCGACATGGCCATGCGTCCAGGGTCCCGTGGCATCGATGTTGCACAGCGCCCATTTCAACCAGTTTTCCGGTATGCCGATCAGGTTGCGAACGTCGGCCGGCCAGTCCTTGAAGACGTGCAGAAGTGTCTCCCTGTCAGCCTTTGCCGACCAGGTTTCGTCTTCCCAGTCTTCCTGCACCAGGGCGACGATGTTGAGCTCTTTGCCTGCCCGGATCTGGTAATGCACCAGGTGAGAATTCCGGTGGAGCCAGAGCCCCGAATCTCCGCGCCACCTGTCCGGAATCTTGTCGATCGGAATCGTGGTCCGGTAGGCAACCTGGCCGCTGAACCGGGCGTTCTGGTGTCCAGGGACGAGTTTTCTTGTCTTTGACCAGACGCCATCGGCCCCGATCAGCGCCCGGCATTCGAGTTTCTCAAGTGCACCTTCCTTTTCATAGGTGCACAGAAGATGATCGTAGGGAGATGGGCCCAGTTCCTGGACGGTGGATGCCAGTTGCACCGTGATCCCGTCGGTTTCCCGGACAAGCTGGAGCAGAACCTGCTGCAAGTCCGCCCGATGAACCACCCAGAAGGGATTGCCGTGGCGGGACTTCACGTAGCTGCCGAGTGGGACATGCGCCAATTCATTGCCGGATCTGCCGGAATAGATCCGAAGATTGTCCGGCGCATAGGCATATGGTTCGAGGGCATCGAGCACACCCAGCCGGTTCAGCACGCTGCAGGCATTGGGTGACAACTGAAGCCCGGCACCGACTTCCGAGATTTCACGCGCACGTTCCAGAAGAAGGATTTCGTGGCCGTTTCGGCGCAAGGCAAGCGCAGCGGTCAGACCGCCGATACCGGCGCCCGCTATCACGATCGGGTGTGAAGGGGCCGCGTCGCTGTTCATGAGACTTGAGCGGATTTAGGCCGCGGCCGGCGTCCAGGTGCAGTCCGACGGAGAGGATGCATAGGCGTCCAGTGTGCTGTCATACTTGTAAAGCGTCGAGCAGTAGGGGCAGACGATGGAATCTTCACTTCCCATATCGAGGAAGACATGCGGGTGATCGAAAGGGGGATGTGCACCGATGCACATGAATTTGCGCGCACCAATCGCGACTGAATCATGACCGCTGGAATTCTGAAAGTGCGGTACTGCCTGATCCGCCATCGTGACGTTCCTTTTTAATCTCGGGACATGGCTCCCGTTACCAAGTTTTCGAGACCATATCCACTAGTTCGTGCAAAGGGTAGGGGCAACATGCCGCGTTTCTCCACCATTTGCTGGTGAAACCGTCATTTTCCAATTTGCGCTTTGCCAAGCGCCGCAATTGCCCTTACTGTAACGGACAATCTATTTTCCGTTTACGTAAGGGTTACTTTCTCTTATGCCGCAATTTGAGTATGATGGTGTCCGGATCTCGTATCTTGACGAGGGAGAGGGCGATCCGATCCTGCTGATCCATGGATTTGCCTCCAACAAACAGGTGAACTGGCAGTACCCGGGGTGGGTAAAGCTTCTCGTGGAAGACGGGCGGCGCGTGATCGCACTTGACAATCGTGGCCACGGAGACAGCCAGAAATTCTATGACCCGGCCGTTTATGGCGCGCCGACCATGGCCGAAGATGCGCGGCGCCTGCTGGACTATCTGGAAATCGGCGCCGCCGATGTCATGGGATATTCGATGGGCGCCAGGATCTCCGCCTTTCTGACGCTCAATCACCCGAAACGGGTCAGACGCGCGATATTCTCCGGACTTGGCTACGGAATGGTCAGCGGTGTGGGGGATCCGGAACCGATCGCTTCGGCGCTGGAAGCCGAACGCCTTCAGGATGTTGCAGACCGCACGGGCCGCGCCTTCCGCGCATTCGCCGAACAGACCGGTTCCGACCGCCGTGCCCTGGCGGCTTGCATGCGGTCCTCGCGACAGAAAATCAGCGAGGAAGATGTGTCGCGGATTGAACGTCCGGTGCTGGTCGCTGTCGGAACCGAAGACGATATCGCCGGGTCGCCTCACAGGCTTGCCGCACTGATTCCGCACGCAGACGTTTTGGAAATTCCGGGACGGGATCACATGATCGCGGTCGGCGACAAGGTGCACAAGCAGGGTGTTCTGGCTTTCTTGAACAACGTGGACGCATAGAAGCGCGCAACGCAGGCGGGGGGAAATGTCTGCGGCAGGGAGGATTGATGGAGCCGAAACGCGTTGAATTTCAGGGAGCGGAGAAAAATTCGCTCATCTCCGACCGGTATGGCGCGGGACATCAGCCCGTTATCATGCTGCATGGTGGCGGTCAGACGCGCCATTCGTGGGACGGTGCCGCGAGACGGATTGCCGGGCTCGGGCACCCGGTTTACGCGGTTGATCAGCGTGGTCACGGTGAAAGCGGCTGGGTCGAGAGTGAAAAATACGGGTTTGGAGACTTTGCCGAAGACCTCGTGGCGGTGACGCGTCAGGTTCATGCGCTGCACAAGGCAAAACCGGTTGTCGTTGGCGCTTCGCTTGGCGGTTTTGCCGGCATGCTTGCGGAAGGAAAATTCAATTCCGGTGGTTTGTCCGCCCTCGTCCTTGTCGACATTACACCGAGAATTGACATGGACGGTGTGCGCAAGATCGTGGGTTTCATGGGAGACCGGGTCGAGGAAGGCTTTGCGACGGTCGAAGAAGCCGCCGAGGCGATTGCCAGATACCTTCCCAACCGGTCAAGGCCCAAGGATCTGTCCGGCCTGTCAAAGAACCTTCGCTACCATTCCGACGGGCGTTATCGCTGGCACTGGGATCCGGCATTTCTGAAGGTTCGGCAGAACCATGATTCGCACCTGGCCGAGCAGGTCCAACAGGACATGCTGACAGCCGTGGGGCGTCTGTCCTTGCCCGTGCTGCTCATTCGCGGGCAGAACTCAGAACTGGTGTCGATGGATCATGTCCGGGAATTCCAGGAGCGGGTTCCGCATGCAAGGTTCACGGACATTCGGGACGCCGGTCACATGGTTGCGGGCGACAAGAACGATGTCTTTGCAACGGCAGTCGAGGAGTTTCTCGTCGATCTGAAATCCGATGCGGCAGCTGTCTGAGCGGAATGTTGCGAAATTTCAGGGGCTTCGCCGGACTATCTGAGAATTGGATTCCGGGTTGTTGCGAATGTGGTTTGGCTGTGTCGAACCAGGGTTCCGAGTCCTGGAACAGATTCAGCGCCCGGTGAAATTTGGCGCGCGTTTGTCCAGAAAGGCCTGGCATCCCTCGCGGTAGTCCTGGCTGTCTATGCAGGTTCGTGCGCTCTGCAGCAACAGATCCATATCTGCGGATCTTTGCGCGCTGCTGAGATGTGACACGGCTTCTTTTGCTGCCTTCAAGGAAAGTGGCGCGTTGGCGCACAAGGTTTTTGCCAGTCGCGCAATGTGATTGTCGAGCCCGCCTTCCTCAACAATCTCGTTGATCAAACCGATGCGAAGCGCCTTTTCGGCGGACACCCGCTCTCCGGTAAACAACATTCTCTTGGCTTCCGATGCTGAGACTGCTTCCAGAAGGTCGCCGAGTGCCTGCGGTGGATAGGCAAGACCAAGCTTCGCCGCCGGAATTCCAAAAAACGCAGAATTCGAGGCGATGCGGATGTCGCAGGAAAGGGCAAGGCCAAGCCCGCCGCCCAGGCAAGGTCCTTCGATCGCGGCAATCACCGGTATGGACAGCGATCGAACGGCCTTGAAGGCAGCAACATTGATCTCGTCATAGCGACTGGCCGCTTCGGGTGTCGACCTGATGGCCTCGAACTCGGAGATATCGGCACCGGCACAGAAACTCCTGCCGCCAGCTCCTTTGACGACACACACACGTATCTCTTTGTTTTCGACAAGTGTGCCTATGATTTCCGGTATCCGTTGCCAGGCAGACAGGGGAAGGGCATTCTTCCGGTCCGGTGCATTCAGAACCAGTTCTGCCACTGCACCCTGGATCGAGAGATACGGATTTTCATCGGCTCTGGAAAACGCGGCATCGCTCGTCATTGGCACTCCCCTTCATTCGCATTTGTGATTAGAAGTGACGCGAAATCTTAAAGAACTCCAGTCCATAAAAGTGCTTAATATCTGATATCACGAAGTTTCATTTGGGAATATCGGAGCTCGGCCCTATCTTAGGGCTCGGATGTGACGGCTTGAAAAGGAGACAGGCCATGCCAGCACCGCTCAGCAAAGCGGGTTTGAAACAGGTTGCGACCCACGACCCGGTCTGGCGGAAACTGCAGGAAGAAGCGCAGGCAATGGTGGAAGCCGAGCCGGCCCTGTCGTCGTTTGTCTACGAGACCGTTCTCAATCACGAAAGCCTGGAAGAGGCAGTCGTGCATCGTCTTGGCGACCGCCTCGGGCGAGACATCGTTTCGGCCTCCCTGATCCGCCAAACCTATCTCGAAGCTCTTTCTGACGAACCGGAAATCGCAAAGATCTTCCGGGTCGACATCGCTTCCGTTTTTGACCGCGATCCGATCTGCGACCGCTATCTGGAACCGATCCTGTATTTCAAGGGGTTCCACGGTCTGCAGACCCATCGTCTTGCCCATTGGCTGTGGCGCAAGGGCCGCAAGGATTTTGCGCTCTACCTGCAAAGCCGATCGTCAGAAGTGTTCCAGATCGATATCCACCCGGCCGTGCCGGTCGGGCAGGGCATCTTCATCGACCACGGAACCGGCATTGTCGTCGGAGGGACGGCGGTGATCGAGGACGATGTGTCCATTCTGCAGGGCGTTACCCTTGGAGGAACGGGCAAGGAAGACGGCGATCGTCATCCGAAAATCCGCCGGGGTGTCCTTATCGGGGCCGGAGCCAAGGTGCTTGGCAATCTGGAAATTGGCCATTGCTCGCGGATTGCCGCAGGGTCGGTGGTTCTGCGGGATGTTCCCGAGTGCTCAACCGTTGCAGGTGTCCCGGCAAAGATCGTCGGTGAAGCCGGTTGCGCGGAACCGGCGCGCAGCATGAACCAGTTGCTCGGCGAATAACGCTTCAAACTTTTTCCCAAGGAAGACGGGGATAGATGACGGAAATGCTTTGGCATTTCCGTCTTGTCTTGTAGGGTCCGCGGCTGAAAGACAAATAAGCCGATCACAAGGAGAGCGCTGTGAACCCCGAAGAAATTCGCAAGATCGAAGCTTACCTGCGTTCGAAATTCGAACTGGCGAGCATTCAGGTGCGCGCTCGCCCGCGCAAGGATGACTCCGCCGAGGTATATATCGGCGAGGAGTTCATTGGCGTCATCTTCCGCGATGACGAGGACGAGGATCTCAGCTGGAACTTCCAGATGGCAATTCTGGAGATAGATCTGGACGACGTCTGATCTTCCGGCTAATAGCTGCAAGAGGGCGGGCATCTTCGGATGTCCGCCTTTTTTGTGTCCGATGAAGATTGCAGTTCTAGAGGGCTCGGAACTCCTCGACCTTGCCGATCACGGCCTGGTCCAGCCGCTGCCAGTGCGACAGCAGGCTCTGGTGGAAGCTGTATCTGACTTCGAGGCCCTGGTTCAGCGCCACAGCGCGATGACAAAGCGCGGGCTGGTCAAGTGACTTGCGGAGACATCGCGCGATGAAACCATTTTGCTGCGACGGATCGTAGACGATCAGGTCTGTCTTGTGCGCCCCCTTGGCGGACAGGGTCAACAGCTTCAGGCCTTCCGGACCTGGCTGTTCTCCGCCACGTGCCAGGCGCCTGTAAAAGGGGTCGAGACGTGCCCTGAGGCTTTCGCGTCCCGGATTGCTCTCCAACTCGACCCGAATGGTGTCAACTGCCCGTTTCTTGTCATCGGTCGTGGTTGCCAATGCTGAAGAAGCGCTGAGATCAGGCCAGGCCATGGCCAGCCTCAAAGACTGGAAGCGATTGTCGGAACCAAGCGAAGCCCGGCGTTGGTGCGGGGACACGATATAGCTGACGGGAAGCGCAAATCTGGTTTCGCCGACAGAAAGCGTCACCGGCACGTTTTGTTCGACGCGAAGACTTTCAGAACGAAAATGCGACGACCAGTAGCTCGCCCGGACCGCGACCAGGGCACATGCGAGCAGGCAAAAGGTGGTTGCGAGATATGTAAAGTGCCTTGGATTTGTCCGGACCGGTTCCGGAAGGGTGTAAGGCATCATCGGACTGTCTCCTTTTGGAGACATGGGCTGAATTGGCACACTATGTCCTGATACGGCACAGAAACCTTACCGGGAAACCGTCCCGATTTAATAGAAATGCGCAGTATTTCAGGGTTTTTGCCCATTTGCCTTTCCGGCACACCCTTTGCACTTGACCCTTTAGAAATTCTTAATCACTTTCCCGGTGAAGGTGTTAACAAGGGGTTAACGGGCGTGTTTTTTGATGTTCTTATCGTTGGATATATTGCCTGCGCGGGGTTTGTGGCAGCGGGTGTTCTCGGCAGCCTCTACCAGTTGATTACAAAGCAGCCGCCGCGGTTCAATTTTGGCGGTGAAAGCCTCATGGAATTTCTGGCGGGGCTCTTTCTGTGCGTCTTTGCCGGACCGTTCATCATCATGCGGAATGCCATTCGCGGGCGCAGGATCGAGAACCGACCCCTTGGTTGGCTCGTCGCATCATCGACCATCGCCGGCATGTGGAGCATGTGTTCCGGCATTATGGTCATCAATGTAGCCTTGCTCGTCGTCAAGATATCCTGATCAAGATGCCGCTTTATTCTCTCGAAGACCGATCACCGACCCTTCCCGAAAGTGGCGCGTTCTGGATTGCTCCGAACGCTACACTGATTGGAGATATCCAGCTTCACGAGGAGGCCAGCGTCTGGTTTGGAGCCATCCTTCGCGGTGATAATGAACCGATCATTGTCGGCGCGCGCTCCAATGTGCAGGACGGGTGCGTGTTTCATACCGACATGGGGTATCCGCTGACCATCGGTGCGGATTGCACCATCGGGCACAATGCGATCCTCCACGGATGTACGATCAAGGACAATTCACTGATAGGCATGGGCGCGACCGTGCTCAACGGGGCGGTGATCGGTTCGAACTGCATCATCGGCGCAAATGCACTGATCGCCGAGGGCAAGGTCATCCCTGACAATTCCCTTGTGGTCGGTGTGCCGGGGAAAGTCGTCAAAACCCTTCCGGAGAGCGCTGCAGACGGCATTCAGAAATCGGCTGCCGGATATGTACGCAACTGGCGACGCTTCAAGCCCGGCCTCAAACAGCTCTGAATCCGGACAGCTCTACCCGAAAAGGCGGGAACCGGCCTGCGGGGGGCTGACCGGTTCCCTTGATCCGATCGTGGTAGGGATGGGGAGGGTGGGGACGCGACCGGATCGTCCTACAGGTCTGTTGCCAGACCAATCCCGATTTCTTTATCTGGACACGCTGCCGACTGTCGTGACGCGCGTGTCCGAAATACCCGTCCACTCCACCGGGGAGCTCGCGGATTGCCGCTTGATGTAGCGGTAAGGGGTTGAATACCAGGGCAGGACTGCCTCGATCTGATTGTCGAGGATCATGTCGCCGTGATCCGTACGCACCGTCAGGACTGCATGACCGGAGTTCTGCGTGTCCTTTGCAACGGTGATGAGCAGAGCGCTTTTCGGCCAACCTGCCGCCATGAGGACCCGTTGCTTCTCGAGGACATATTCCTCGCAGTCTCCATAACCATTGACCGGGTAGGTCCAGTGTTCCAGCGTGCCGAATAGATCTTCATCGGTCATCGGCCTGATGCGGCGATTGACTTCGGCATTGATCGCGATCAGTTCCTGCCAGCGGTTTTCCGTGAGCCGGACGACGACGGGCTCATAACGTTCCTGCGGACAAGCCCAGCTGTTGTCGCGGCAGAACTGCTTGTGTCCGATTGGCGCCTTCACAACACTTTTCATGTCCATGAACCGGCCAGGATCTGCATTGGCAGACGATCCCGTCGACACGGCTGCAAGCATAAGCAAAGACGAAAATACTGTATTTCTAAGATATTTCATTGTAATGCCCTCCCCAAGGCTGGCGTTACAATGACATGTTGCTTTTTATCTGAAGCAAATTGAGGTGCTAAAACTTAAATACAATTATAGATGTATTTGAGTATTATTTGAGGCGAGTTTTATGTTGTTTTGAGAGAAATTGAAGGAAAGTTTGTATAAATTTTGACAGAAGTCACGCAAGTATCTGTTTCAAAACGAAAAATACAATCAGAGCTGTCGTGGAATGCCCGCACTGGATCAAGTCGCTCGGGCAAAATGGCGCGTTTCGAGCGAAGTTCAAGTTCCAAATTCGGAACGAAAAAAACTTAAAAAAAGACAATAGGAGTTTGATTGCCCGCTCTCGATCCAGGGCATGGCGAGACCTGGGCGCAAAGCTGCGCTCTGCCTCACGAAGAGGCGTTGCAATTGAAAAGGTCTGGGAAAATCAGGAGCCTTCGGGCACCGAGATATGCTGTTCGAGCAATTCCCGGCTTTGCACAGCTGCAAATTCAACCGCTATGCCACCTTCAATGCGGCGAACCACACGGGCGTGCATCTTGCCGAGCGTGATGCTTTCACCTGCCTCTGCAGGTATGTCAGTCGCAATAGCAGCACCGGACAGGGATACATCAATGATCCGGCAGACATGCTCGGAGCCGTCCTGGCGGATCATTCGGGTCATCGGGTTCTTTGGAACAAACCTCTCGTGCCTGCGATCTTCTGGAAGATTGAGTTCATCGCGATTGGCGAGCCATGTCAGTACATTGGCGATCTTGTCACGTTTGCGGGCCGTGTTTCTCAGTTCAACAGCGAATCCGCCGTCAATCATGCGTGAAATACGGCCTTCGACACGGCTCAGGTGATCCAGATAGGCAATGACCCTTTCACCAACCTTGCCGGTTACGGGCGTAATCATTGCCATGCCTCCAGGAGACATGTCGATGACCTGGCATGGATATTCGCGACGGTCCTCGAGCATGAACCGGCCCAGAATATTAACCTGAACCCGTTGGTGTCGCCGGCGATCAGTGACTTGAAGCGATTTGCTTCCTTCAGGTGCTGTTGCCAATCCGGCGTTCATGCCCGCTCTATCCAAAACCGTGCGCAATACGCACTACTCCCGGCTGAGAAAGAATCTCAAGGTATCTCCTGAGTACTTTATGCCGCCGATGGTTAATGATGTGTAAGAGTGTAACCAAGACCTGGCATTGGTCTAGAGTTTAGTTGCACAAAATTACGTCAGCGCGCGCAAATTGGAAAGAAGACGGATGGATTCGTCGTTGCACCACTACAGGAAACGTGCCGGCGCCAGGCTGTGAAACGACTGTTTTCAACGTTCCAGGACTGTGTTGCAAAAAGGAACGCCGGGCAGGTGAGGGAGGCTCATTGCTCTCCTTCACGCCCGGCGTGAGTTGGATCTGTCGATCAGGCAGATCGATTCTGATCTGGAATCAGGACTTCCCGCCTGAATAGACTGTCAGATGACCGACCTTCCGTTCTGCACCATTGGGAAGCGGCGGTGTCGGCATGGCCATGCCCTCGGCCGTGAACCTTGGCAGGATCGGGTTCACTGAAGCGGATGGCTCCACGAAATACGGACGTTCGTCCGGCCAGACCAGGCGCAGGCTGCTGATTGACTGGTTCAGGATCGGGTGGAGGCCGATCCAGTAGGGTTTTTCCATCGGCGTGCAGCTGCCGAGAATCCGGATCCGACCTTCACCTGGAACGTTCAAGGGCACCAGAAGCATCTCCATCTGAAGGACCTGGTCGCGCTCCGTGTGGCCATTCACGCCTATGACGGCAGCAGCGGCGTCTTCGGTGATCGCGGCGATGAGGCTTTCCAGGGCTTCGCGGTCCTTGCTGTTCCAGCCACGCAGAAAGTTGCGGCCTTTCAGCTCGCGGCAATGTGCGGAGCAAAGCCTGGTGCCAGCAAGGCGGTAGCGCACATCCTGAGGTCCGTTGGTCTCCAGGATGAACGTGTCCCCGAGCAAGCCGCGGATTTCTCCGGGGTCGACTTCACTCCGGTTCGGAGCAGGGCGAGCGCCGCGTAGATTGTCCCAATAAGAATAAAGAGTTTGCGTCACGCCGTGTTTCATCTTCACTCGCCTCTTCGACATTTTTTGTCTCGTGTTTCGTCACAAGACAGTTTTTGTTTCAAATCGGGACGATTGCCCTGTCCCAGCCGGTTTTGAGAAGATCTTTGCAGGCGGCGTGCCAAGTTGAATGGGGAGAAGATGAGGGAACTCAGGCGCTTGTTAAGGTTAAGACAAGGTAAAGCTTGTCTGCCAGCGCGTCTGTTGGCAGGTTAACGATCTGTTCGTGATTGGCAGTGGGAAGGAGGAACCCGCTGTCTTCAGCCAGGCGGCGGACCGGTAGGAACGGCGACAATGCTGCCCCGGAAAACAAGCGCCGGCACTTGCGAACTCTTTAATGTCCTGTCGTGCACGTGGGGACGTGACCGATGTTAAGTGGGGGGCATTTCAAGGCACTGGTCATCAGTCCGATGGCCGGTGCCTTGTGTTTTTTGAAGGAATGCCGGATTGCCGCAATGGGAGACCGGGCTCTTTGCATCCTTGAAAAAATAATTGAGTAATTATCTCCCCTATATAGTCACATGACCCGTTTACGCAGGGGCATTGAAAGGCAAAGGGATCATGAACGTCTATCGTATCGATGAAGAGCGCAAACGGCGTGAACAGGAGCGTAAAGAGCAGGAGAAGCGCGAGAAACAACAACGTTCCGGGCCACCCGCCATCAACCTGCCCAACATCATTATCGGTTTCGGTGCCGTTCTGGCGGTTATTCACTTGGTGCGTACATTGCTGCTGCCCGTCACCTGGGACGACTGGGTGATCTATTTTTTCGCTTTTTGGCCGGCAAAATATACTGCTGCAGGTCTGGCGGCACTCAGTCCGTTTGATCTGGCGTCCAGCGTATGGGCTTTTCTGAGTTACAGTTTCCTGCATGGCGGTGCCATGCATATCATCTTCAATCTGCTCTGGATGGCGATCTTCGGCAGTGCCCTGGCTCGCCGATTTGGCGCCGGACGGTTCCTTGCTTTCTCGGCCCTGTGTTCGGTCGGTGGTGCGCTTGCACATCTGGCGACCCACTGGGGCGAAGCCACGCCAATGATTGGTGCGTCTGCGATCATATCGGGCCATATGGCCGGAGCGTTGCGATTTGTCTTCGAAATGGGGGGGCCGCTTGGAACCTTCAGGCGAACTGATCCGGCCGCCTATTTTGTACCGGCACAGCCCCTTGCCGAGTGTTTCCGAAACAGGCAGGTGCTTGTCTTCGTTGCCGTCTGGTTTGGCCTCAATCTGCTCATCGGGTTGATGAGTGGTCCCATTGCAGGACAATCCGCAACCGTCGCCTGGCAGGCGCATATTGGCGGGTTCCTGGCCGGTCTGGCCCTGTTTCCCTACCTGGATCCGGTGCCGCAACGTCGAAACTAGTGGATGGGGGTCTCAACTGTTTGCGCGGTCGGTTTTTTTTGCCATGATGCAAGTGTCGCGAAAGCGGCTTTTGACTGATGCCACGGGAGGTGTTCCTAAATGACCGTTGCCGCAATTTTGAGTGGGAAAGGCCACGAAACGATTACAGCGTCCGACAGCGCGACGCTCGGCGAAATCTGCGAAACCCTGGCAAAACACAAGATCGGCGCCGTCGTGGTTTGCGACGGCAACCTGGCGATCGAAGGAATTGTCTCTGAGCGGGACATTGTCCGCGTGATTGGCAAACAGGGTCCGGGCGCCCTGAACCTCAGCGTGTCCAACGTCATGACAAAGGACGTTGTCACCTGTGCCGAAGAAAACAGCGTCAATGAGGTCATGGCCAAGATGACGCAGGGCCGATTCCGCCACATGCCAGTCGTCAAGGACGGCAAGCTCACCGGCGTCATTTCCATCGGCGACGTTGTGAAATTCAAGATTGCACAGGTGGAACTCGAAGCTGAGCAGATGCGCAGCTATATCTCCATGACCTGAACAAAAAAGGCTGGCCAGTCGGCCAGCCTTCTCTCCAAGTTGCCGAATTCGCCGGATCAACTCTGAAGAGTGTCCCGTTCCGGGTGGTTCCTGGTGTTCGCGATTCCCGCGCATTGAGCGCGTGCCCCGGCGACGGCGAGTTCTCCCGCCCGGGGGCAGGAGATCTTCATCTGGAGCAGGGGTATTATTCGCGGATCAGGCCGTCGCTCCCTTGTGTCGGATCGCACATCCAAGGCTTCCTGCCAGGACGCCGACCAGAACTGCAATCGCAAGGTCAAAGCTGCCAATATCGGTGAAACGGAAACCCGCAAAAACCACGGTTTCAAATACGCCGACCAGACCGCCCAGAATTGCAGCGACTATCCAGTTACGCGTCATCATCCCAAGCGCGAGGCCGAGAATTCCGGGAAGGCTGAGAACGTTGCCTCCAATGGTTCCAAGCAGATCGAGAATGCCAAGCATGGTTTAGCTCTTTCTATGTAATGTTCTGGCAGACACGGGTCTTAGTTGGACAAGTTGCCGAGATAGGACCTGACGGCTGCGACATCGTCTGTTTTTTGGGACTCAGGTGACGCGTTGGCCTGGAGCTCGTCCGTGACGCGCTTGTACTCTTCCAGATAGTCGGGCGGAAGCGCGTGCGCGATGCCCTGGTGACAGTCGATGCAGGTCATGTTCTCGTCGATGGCCCGCTGATGCTCGGACGCTGCCCGCGTTTCTTGGATCGTGAAGTCCATGTATTCGAAATTGTGGCAGTTGCGGCACTCACGGCTGTCGGAAGCTTTCATCTTCTTCCAGACGAGCGAGGCCATGGCGAGCCGGTGCTCTTCATATTTCTCCGGTGTGGAGATTGTGCCCACAATCTCGTGGTAGACGTCCTTTACGGCGATGATTTTCGCCTTGACCTTGTGCTGCCACTCATGCGGCACGTGGCAATCGGAGCAGATCGCACGGACGCCGGAATGGTTGTTGTAGTGGATGGTTTCCCGGTATTCGCCGAGATTGGTTTCCATCGTGTGACAACCCGTGCAGAACTCTTCCGTGTTGGTCAGTTCCATGCTCCAGTTGAACGCACCCCAGAACAGGACCCCGCCTAGGAAACCGCCAATCGCGATAAAGCCGACGCTGAAGGCGGCAACCGGGCTCCAGAAGCCGTCCCAAAGTCTGCGGATCAGGCCGCCTTTCGGCTTTTCATTCGGATCTGACATGATCTCTTCTCTCCTGTTCCCGCGTCAGCGAACTGCGTTGGAAGGTTGGAAGTCGTTGCCGACCAGTTCCGGGGCGTTGACCTGGGGAACATGGCACTGATTGCAGAACCAGCGGGTGCCGGCGACCGTGTCGAGCTGGTTACCGTCCCTGTCGAGGTAGTGAGTCATGGATAGGGTTGGTGCGCCGCGCTCACCGGCCACGGTCCAGTCGTGACAGCTCAGACACTGGTTGGTGCGCTTGTCCATCTGGTATTGCGAGATGGAGTGCGGGATCAAAGGCGGCTGTTGGCGATAGTTACGCGCAATCCGGCCTTCCAGCTGCTTGTGAACGCTGTCAGCGGGCAATGACTGATCGATCTCGCCGTGGCGCAGGCTCTGGACGGGGCCGGAAGACTGCGCAATTGCGAGCCCAGCCAGAACTGTCGTGATAGCTAGGGTGGATATTCCCACTAGGACTGGCAGTTTCATGTCTATTCTCCGTTGCTCCGTTCAAGCGGCATATTCTGATGGCGCGTCCACCGCCGGCTTGGCGGTTTCGCTGACGCGCGGGTCAAATCGGTGGGTGAAAGCGAAAACATCTACAGCACAGACGTCTATGCAGCGTCCGCAATTTGTACAGTCAGGTGACAGGATCACAGGCGTATCGCCGGGCTTGCCTTTCAGCGCAGGCGAGATCACGTGGTTTTCCGGGCAGACAGCGTAACAGTCCATACAGTCGTCACAGGAGACGCGGTTGGCCGCACTGACCCGCACCACACTCTTGGTGCCGACCAGGCCGTAAAACGCGCCGACCGGGCAGATATGGCTGCACCAGCCACGCCTGGAGACCAGGAGGTCGAACAGGAACACGGCCGCCACAACGACCCAGGCAAAGCCCATGCCGAAGACAAGTCCGCGATGCAGGATCGTGACGGGATTGACCAGTTCCCAGGCAATTGTGCCGTTCAGCGCGCTGACAACGACAACTGTCCCAAGCACCCAAAGACGGGCCGAGCGCTTGGGCTGCCAGCCTTTCTGGAGGCCGAGCCGTTCGTGCAGCCAATGGGCAGCGTCGGTTACCGGATTGATCGGGCAGACCCAGGAACAATAGACCCTGCCGCCGATCAGGGCGTAGACAGCGAGCACGATGATTGCCCCGACAAGGGCCGTCAGTTCGGGCAAATGTCCGGCTGCTATGCTCTGCAAAAGGACCAGCGGATCGGTGAGGGGCAGGACCTCGAAGGTGCGCGAACCGGCCAGTGTGCCGACCACCCACCAGATGCCGAACCAGGGTCCCAGCAGAAACAGGCCGAGAAAGAAGGATTGCGACAGGCGGCGCAAGATCAGATAGCGATGGGCTCCGAACCAGCCCTTGATGCGGATTGCCTCCTGGCCAACCGGGAGCCTTGTCTTGGCGCTCATTGGGCACCTCCCGGCAATTTGAAGGCGGGTTCAAAACCGCCGGTGGCTTCCGGCGCGGCACCAGCCGGTGCAGGCATCCGGTCAGGCAGGTCAATGATGCCCTCCACCAGGGGCGCACCCTTGCGTTCCTTTTCTTCCCAACCCTTGCGGTAATGATCAGCCGAGGATCCGCGCGCCAGCCGGATCGGCAAAACCTTGATGGCGGCGTCCGGCAGGACACAGCTCTTTTCACACAGGCCACATCCTGTGCAGTGATCCGCATGCACGGTTGGTGCAAAAATGGCGTGTTTGCCGGATCTCGCGTTGTGCGAGGTTTCCAGCGTGATTGCCTCGTCGATCACCGGGCAGACCCGATAACAGACGTCGCAGCGCAGTCCGAGGAAATTCAGGCAGTTTTCCTGATCGACCAGAACGGCGGTGCCCATGCGGGCATCGTCGATGGTTTTCAGTCCGGGATCGAGTGCACCGGTCGGACAGGCAGCGACACAGGGAATGTCATCGCACATCTCACAGGGCACGTCGCGGGCCGTGAAGTAGGGTGTTCCCGTCGCCGGGTCGTCTTCACCGAGTTCGGCGAGCTTCAACGTGTCGTAGGGACAATCCCGAACGCACAATCCGCACCGGATACAGGCTGACAGAAAATCGGTTTCGGGCATCGCGCCGGGTGGACGCAAGGCCTCCGCAGGCAGCGCGCGCGCATCGCGCGCCACATAGGCCAGCAAGCTGCCCGCGACCGCACAGCCACCGGCGACACGCGCCGTTTCCGCGAGGAAACGGCGGCGGCCGGGAGATTTTGGCTGTAAGGTGGCTGACATGGCTGGCGACCCTCGATGCGCCTTTAGGCGCGTTCGACCTTACAAGCGCATTTCTTGAAGTCGGTTTCCTTGGAGAGCGGGCAGGTCGCGTCCAGGGTCAGCTTGTTGATCAGCTGGCTCTCGTCGAACCAAGGCACGAACACCAGTCCCTTCGGCGGCTTGTTCCGGCCACGGGTTTCAACCCGGGTCAGCATCTCGCCCCGACGGGTGGAAAGGAGAATTTCCTGTCCGCGGCGCAGGTCGCGTGCTCTCGCGTCCTCCGGATGCATGTAGCAGACAGCCGACGGGTAGGCCCGGTGCAGTTCCGGGACACGGCGGGTCATCGAGCCGGAATGCCAGTGTTCAAGGACACGGCCCGTGCAGAGCCACAGATCGAATTCCTCATCCGGGCTTTCCGCGGCCACTTCAAATGGCGCGAAGATGATTTTCGCCTTGCCGTCCTTGTGACCATAGAACTGGACGCCCTTGCCTTCTTCGACATAGGGGTCATAGCCCTCGCGGAAACGATAAAGTGTTTCCTTGCCATCAACCACCGGCCAGCGCAGGCCGCGTGCCTGGTGGTAGGTTTCGAAGGATGCCAGATCGTGGGCGTGGCCCCGGCCGAACTCGGCATATTCCTCGAAGAGGCCTTTCTGGACGTAGAAGCCGAAATGCTCTGATTCGTCGTTGTCGAAGCCTTCCGGGGTCTCGGATGCCGGGTACTTGTCGACCACGCCGTTGGCAAACAGAACTTCGTAAAGTGTCTTGCCGGCCAGTTCGGGCTTCTTGGCAATCAGTTCTTCCCCCCAGGCTTCCTCGACAGTGAAGCGCTTGGAGAATTCCATGATCTGCCAGACATCCGACTTGGCCTCACCCGGTGCCTTGACCTGCTGGCGCCAGAATTGGGTGCGGCGCTCCGCATTGCCGTAGGCACCTTCCTTTTCCACCCACATGGCGGTCGGCAGGATCAGATCCGCAGCCATGGCCGTCACGGTCGGGTAGGGGTCGGAGACGACGATGAAGTTCTCCGGGTTGCGATAGCCCGGGAAGCCTTCCTCGTTCATGTTGGGCGCAGCTTGCATGTTGTTGTTGCACTGGACCCAATAGGCATTGAGATCGCCGTCTTTCAACTTGCGGTGTTGCAAGACAGCGTGGAAGCCCGGTTTCGGCGGGATTGTGCCTTCCGGAATGTTCCAGGCGGTTTCGCAGATTTCACGGTGCTTGTCGTTGGCAACGACCATGTCGGCCGGCAAGCGGTGGGCAAAGGTACCGACTTCACGCGCCGTGCCGCACGCAGATGGCTGGCCGGTCAGGGAGAAGGGCGAGTTGCCCGGCTCGGAAATCTTGCCGGTCAGAAGGTGTACGTTGTACATCAACCCGTTCACCCAGGAGCCGCGGGTATGCTGGTTGAAGCCCATGGTCCAGAGCGACATGACCTTGCGGTTCGGGTCGGCGTACTGTTGGGCCAGTTTTTCCAATGCAGCAGCTGGTACGCCCGAGAGTTCGGAGACCTTGTCGACCGTGTACTCGGAAACCGCTGCGGCATATTCGTCGAAACTCATCGGCGACAGCTTGCCGGAATTCGGATTGGCAGCTTCCTGTTGCAGCGGATTGCTGTCCCGCAGGCCGTAACCGATGTCCGTGTCTGTCTTCGTGATGTTCACATGGGCATTCATGAAGTCCCAGTTCACCGCATCATTCTGGATGATGTAGTTGGCGATGTAGTTCAGGATCGCCAGGTCGGTCTGAGGCGCGAACACCATGCCGTTGTCGGCCAGTTCGAAGGAGCGGTGCTCGAATGTCGACAGCACGTGCACTTCACAGTCCGGCTTGGTCAGCCGTGTGTCGGTCAGGCGCGACCAAAGGATCGGGTGCATCTCGGCCATGTTGGAGCCCCAGAGCACAAACGTATCCGCATGCTCCAGGTCATCGTAACAGCCCATCGGCTCGTCGATGCCGAAGGCACGCATGAAGCCGACCACGGCAGAGGCCATGCAGTGGCGCGCATTCGGGTCGATGTTGTTGGAGCGCAGGCCCGCCTTCATGAACTTGGCGGCGGCGTAGCCTTCCCAAACCGTCCACTGACCCGAGCCGAACATGCCGACGGCGGTCGGGCCTTTCTTCGCGAGGGCATCCTTCCACTTCTCGGCCATCACGTCGAAGGCTTCGTCCCAGCTGACCGGCTCGAACTCGCCGTTCTTGTCGAAAACGCCGTTGGACTTGCGCAGAAGCGGTGTGGTCAGACGGTCCTGGCCATACATGATCTTGGACAGGAAATAGCCCTTGATGCAGTTGAGGCCGCGGTTGACCGGTGCGTCGGGGTCGCCCTGTGTGGCGACGACACGGCCTTCCTTGGTGCCCACCAGCACCGAACAGCCGGTGCCGCAGAAACGGCAAGGTGCCTTGTCCCAACGGATATCGGCATTTCCCGGTTGCGACTGCGCCGGGCCTGTGGTGAGCGTGATGCCTGCGGCAGAGGCCGTTGCGGCCGCCGCTGTGGCCTTCAGAAATGTCCTGCGGGATTCAGAGGTTGTCATGGGTCTGGTCTCCGGCTTGGCTGGATTTGGCTGGCAGGGAGGCAATGTCGTTCGCTGCTAGGTCTTCGAAATGGTGGTAGGTGATCGTCACAGAGATCACGCCAGGAATTTGGTGCATGGCCATGATCTGATCGGCGGCAGTTTTGGTCTGGGTGTCTTCGACAACAACCACGAGTCGGCCGTCATCGCTGGCGCCGTGAACCTCAGTGCCTTCCAAGGCCTCGACGCCGCTGCGGACGGCGTCGGCCGTTTCGCTTGTTGCATGGACGAGGCAGCCGCAAATATTCATGCTGGGATCTTCTCGGTTTTGGTCTCTGGCTGTGTGAGACGGATTGCTTGAGCTGGACAGGAATGTGCGCATGCGCCACATCCGGAGCATTGATCAACATCAATCAACGGTTCCGATTTTCCACCCAGGGCGAGTTTGAAGCGAATGGCGCGAGGTTCACAGACGTCCTCGCACGTGCGGCACATGATGCCTTGCCGCGAGAGACAGGCTTCCTGAACTTCCGCTTTCCAGGGCCATGTGATGTCGCGCGCGGCGTCTATGGCATCCGTTGGGCATGCTTCGGCACAGGCACTGCAAAAGGTGCACGCACCTGAATCGAAACTCAGAACCGGGCGCTGGTTTGCATTGAGCGAAATGATGTTTTCCGGGCAGGCCGTGGTGCATTCCTGGCAACCCGTGCAATAGGCCGCGATGGAGGCCTCGGTTGACCGAGGTGGCCTTATTGCAGCGTCCCTGGAACGGCGGGGCAGGCTCAGAAAGGCTCTGCGGCTTGCTGAAAAATTCGGGTCTTTGGTCATGGCTCAGCCCAACACCGGTTGCAGGTGCCGTTGACGTGCCCAGCTGATGCCACCGTCTTTGACGACGATGGCGCTGACCATGACTGGCGCCGGCACACAGGCAAGCTGGATGATTGTTCACCGTTCATCCCGTCCGGATAGAACGTCAACGTCCGCCATAACCGCTCCCTCTCATGCGGATGGTTTTGTCAGAGCGCAAGGATGCGTCAATCTGGCGCGCTCTGATTAAACCTTAGGCGAACGAGAGAGTGTTTCGGAATAAGTATGATTACGTAGGGGGAAGTAATAAGCCTCTTGAATTATTGACATTCCTCAATGCGCTGCATCGACGGCCTGGCCTTGGGCGCGCTAACTGCGTGATTCAAAATCAGCTTTTGCCATAGACGTCATCAGGATCGTAAACCCGCTCGGCATAGACGCGTTCAAGGCGGACATTGCCCGAGTCCGGCTTTACAATCTTCCTGAAAAAGCAGGAGTGGTAGCCCACGTGACAGGTTGCACCGTTGCCGGCGACCGAGACCTTCAGCACGAGGGCGTCCTGATCACAGTCGGTGAGGATTTCGTGGACGGTCTGAACCTGGCCTGACGTCTCGCCCTTTTTCCAGAAGCTCTGCCTTGACCTGCTCCAGTACCAGGCCTCTCCGGTATCGATCGTGCGTTTGAGTGCCTCTTCGTTCATGTAGCCGACCATCAAGACGTCACCGGTGGAAACCTCGGTGACAACGGCGGTAATCAATCCGTCGGAGTCATATTTCGGCATAAGGAAGTCGCCGTTTTCGACCGCATCCTTGTTGCCACGTTCTGAAATGCTGGAAGTGCACATAAAGAAAAGCCCTTGCCTTTATCACTTGCGGCAAGGGCACATTGTCGGTGCAGCCTTAGCCGCGTACCAGGGACATGAATTTGGCCTGCTCGGCCGGGTCGTCCTGGAAAACGCCTGTAAACTGTGTGGTGATCGTGGAGACCCCCGGTTTCTGCACGCCGCGCATGGTCATGCACTGATGCTCGGCCTCGAGCATGACAGCCAGGCCGCGCGGTGCGAGCGCATCGTCAATGACGGACGCGATCTGTGCCGTCAAGTTTTCCTGTGTCTGCAGGCGCTTTGCATAGATATCCACCACGCGCGCGAGCTTTGACAGGCCGACCACGCCTTCTGCCGGATAATAGGCAATATGGGCTTCGCCGATGAAGGGCAGCATGTGGTGTTCGCAATGCGAGTGAAACGGGATGCCGCGCACCAGAACGATGTCCTGGTAGCCGCCAACATCCTCGAAGGTTCGCTCGAGATGTTCGGCCGGGTCTTCGAAATAGCCGCTATATAGCTGGCTCAGTGCCTTTGTGACACGCTTTGGCGTGTCCAGCAGACCTTCCCGGTCCGGATCGTCGCCAGTCCACGCGAGAATCGTGCGCACTGCCGATTCCACTTCCTCGCGGCTCGGTCGATGCAATTGGTCCGGCGTCTTTCTTTCGAAGGTCTTTTCAACCGGCTTGAGGACAGCGTCCATGGGGATCCTCGCAATTTTACCCTTGTCACTCGTCATACGGCGCTCGTTGGTGCACAGATCATTTGGCCCTGAAAACGCGGACCCATATCATACTCCACCCAAAAAGCGAACGCACAGTTTCTGAGCGGGTTAAGTTGATATCAAGCGCACATGCGACTTAACAAATATCAACTGCGACCACTCTGCCCCTTGCGAATTTGCCGTGGCTCCTGATCTATATATATGAAAGTACCATGCCAGCAATGTGGCGCGTGATCACTGGCTTTCACGAAGAGGCGAGAATGCTTGACGACATTTACAACTCGAAGATCCTTGAATTCGCGGGAAACATTCCGCGGATCGGTCGTCTCGAAAGCCCTGACGCAACGGCAAAGGCGCATTCCAAGCTCTGCGGTTCGACCGTTGTTGTTGACATTAACGTGAAGGACGGTGTTGTCACCGACTTTGCCCACGATGTGAAAGCCTGCGCATTGGGACAGGCCTCGTCTTCGATCATGGCGGGAAATGTTGTCGGAGCAACGTCAGACGAATTGCGCGAAGTACAAAAGACCATGCGGGCCATGCTCAAGGAAGGCGGAGAGGCGCCAACCGGCCGCTTCGAGGACCTGAAATTTCTTGAGCCTGTTCGTGAGTACAAGGCCCGCCACGCGTCGACCCTGCTGACATTCGACGCCGTCGTCGATGCTCTCGACCAGATTGAAAGCAAGGCAAAGGCGGATGGCGCGGCCGCCTGATCGCCGCCATCCTTGAGCCGACCTGTCTCATGTGCGCTCCGACAAAATCAGAAAAAGCATCCACGTCCGACAGGCCGGTCTCGATACCCGGCAGGTTGGCAATCGGGCTGATCTGGGTCTACAGGCATTCCCTGTCGCTGTTCATGGGGCGGGGGTGCCGCTATGCACCGACCTGCTCCGATTATACTGAACAGGCGATCCGCAGATACGGCTTCTGGGCCGGAGGCTGGATCGGGCTGGCGCGTATCGTGAGATGCAACCCCATGGGTGCGTCAGGATTTGACCCCATCCCCGAGCATCTAGCCCAAGACGCCCGCTGGTATTTGCCATGGCGCTACGGTCGCTGGACCGGGAGGCATATCGACAAAGAACACCGCCTGGATGTCTAGATAGAGTTCTTCGTTTCCGGACTTGAAAAACTGCAGCTTATGTTTGGGTTGACCTAGAGAGAGGTGGGTGCAACCCTCAGGCACCTTGTCGGAGGCGGAGGACCCGATGGACCTGCGCGATTTTCATTTCATCATGATCAAGCCCACTCATTACGATGATGATGGCTACCCGATCCAGTGGCTGCGATCCGCCATCCCCTCCAACACACTGGCAAGCCTGAACGGCCTCGCAGAAGCAGCCCGTGAACGCAATGCGTTGGGCGAAGGTGTGCATATTCATCTTCATGCCTATGATGAAACCAACAAGCGGGTCATGCCGGGCAAAATCGCGCGCGATATCAAGAAGCGCGGCGGCAAAGCGTTGATCGCGCTTGTCGGTGTCCAGTCCAACCAGTTTCCGCGCGCTGCGGACCTTGCCCGCAAATTCATGGCAGAGGGCGTGCAGACGGCCATAGGCGGGTTTCACGTTTCCGGCTGCATTTCCATGCTGGACGAAATGCCGGCTGAGCTGGTCGAGTTGCAAGATGAAGGTGTCAGCTATTTTGCCGGGGAAGCCGAAGACCGAAGACTTGATCAGGTTTTCCGGGATGCCTGGGACAGTGATCTGAAGCCGCTTTACAATTTCATGGCTGACCTGCCTTCGCTTGGCGGCGAGCCAACGCCAATCCTTCCGTCCAAACACATCCAGTTCACTGCCGGCTCCCATTCCAGCTTCGATCTGGGGCGCGGGTGCCCTTACCAGTGCTCTTTCTGCACCATAATCAACGTTCAGGGACGCAAGAGCCGTTTCAGGTCTGCCGACGACCTGGAACGGATCATCCGGGACAATTACGAGCAAGGTATCAACCGGTTTTTCATTACCGACGACAATTTTGCCCGCAACCGGGAATGGGAACCTCTTTTCGACAGGCTTATCGCTCTGCGCGAAAAGGAAAATTTCGACATCAAGTTCATAATCCAGGTTGATACGTTGTGTCACCGGATCGAAAATTTCATCGAAAAGGCGACGCGGGCAGGTGTGAACCGGGTCTTTATCGGGCTTGAAAACATCAATCCGGACAATCTGCTGGCCGCGAAAAAACGTCAGAACAAGATTACCGAGTACCGGGAAATGCTTCAAAAGTGGCGCAATCATGGGGCCACGACATATGCCGGATACATTATCGGTTTCCCGGGCGACACCAAGGAAGCGGTGTTGCGGGATGTCGAGATCATCAAGAAGGAATTACCGCTCGACCTTCTGGAGTTTTTCTACCTGACGCCGTTGCCGGGGTCGGAAGACCACAAGGTACTCCTCTCGAAAAACACCTGGATGGATCCGGATCTCAACAAGTACGATCTCAACCACCGGGTCTCACATCATCCGAAGATGACCGATACGGAATGGGAGGAAGCCTACAGGGAGGCTTGGGAGAGCTATTATTCCGACGAACATATCGAAACGGTGCTGCGCCGGGCAGCGGCCCACCCGAAAGGGCGTCCGGGCAACAAGCTGTTCTTGATGATGTGGTTCAAGCTGATGGTGCAGCACGAGGGCGTTCATCCGCTGGAGGGCGGGTATTTCCGTCTGAAATTCCGGCGAGACCGGCGCAGCGGGCTGCCGATTGAACATCCACTGGTGTTCTATCCAAAATACTTCTGGCAGATTGTCAGCAAGCACTGGGCCAGCGTGGCAGCCGTCTGGCGGGTCCACCGGATTTACAAGAAGGTCAAGGCGTCGCCTGACCGGCGGAGCTATTCCGACATTGCCATCGCTCCGATGGACAAGGCTTCCGAGGAAGACCTTGCCATGATCAAGGAAACACGCGGCGGAACGGAAGCGGTCGCAAAAAGTGCCCGCGATGCGGCTTTGCGCAAGGCGGGCAAGGAGCGGGCGAAAGCTTCAGCCTCAGCGTGACGAGCAGGCGGTCGTCCTCTGTCGGACGAGCCGCCAGCCAAAGGTCATTCCCATCGCGGCGACAATGATGGTCAGCGCCCCGAGAAGCTGAACCGGCTGCAGGCGATGGCCAAAGGCGGCATAGTCCACGAAGATCGCCAC
The DNA here is from genome assembly GCA_017643925.1 of Roseibium sp. GTDB lineage: Bacteria > Pseudomonadota > Alphaproteobacteria > Rhizobiales > Stappiaceae > Roseibium. The sequence goes on from JAEPML010000011.1 coordinate 110,973, forward strand.
AACAGGGTAGATGAAGGAAAAGGCTCCCTGCAGGTAGGTCGGTAGCTTCTGTACCGCTCCATACATCAGGATGTACATGATGCCGGTGTGAACGATCCCCAGCGTGATCAGAGATCCCCATGCAGTTGTTGTCTCGGGCAAGGCGTTCCAGCTCGCAAAGGGCGCCAGCATCAAAATGCCGACACACACCTGGATGAGCGCAATCAGCTGTGGCGGGGTGCCGGTGAGTTTCTTGGTCAAGAGCGCTGCTACGGCCCAGAAGAACGCTGCGCTCAGGGCCAATCCGATCCCGAACAGGTAATTTGCATTGGCATAATCAGCCGCGTTGGGTTTGGCCAGAACGATCAGCAACACGCCGGAAAAGGCGATTGCGAGCCATCCAAGCTTGGTCGCGGTGACACGTTCACCGAGAAAGAGCGCTCCGAATCCCACGAGGATGAAAGGCTGGGTGTTGTAAACCGCCGTGGCGACGCCAATCGATGCCTCGCCATAGGCGCTGAACAGCATTGCCCAGTTGACGACAATCGAGATCCCGCCGACCACGGCGATTGCAAGCTGTTTCCAGGTCAGCGTTTTGCGCAAGAAACCCTGGGCTGCGCAGATCGCCAACAGGGCGGCGGCGCCAAATGCACAGCGCCAGAAAACAACGTCGATGGCGGATTGCCCTGACAGCACGACGAACAGTCCGATCGTGCCGAGAATGGTCATGGCGGCGGTCATTTCCGTTGCGCCGCGTAAAGTCTTGTCCATTTGCGTCTCCAAAATCAATGTGTCGCAAAAGGATGGCAAGAGAATTGGGTTGCTTCTATTTGATTGATTAGGTTGTTTGGCTGATGTACCTTTTTTTCGAAGGCAAAAATTGAAATTGGCAAAATAAATGAAAATCGACGATGCGGATCGGAAAATCATCGAAGCCCTGATCAGGGATGCGCGGATGTCCTTGAAGGAGATTGCGGCGCATGTTGGCCTGTCTTCCCCGGGTGTGTCGGAACGGATCCGGCGTTTGCAGGAAAGAGGGATCATCCGCGGTTTCAGCGCGGATATCGATCACAAGGCCCTTGGATACAGCCTGCAGGCCATCGTGCGCATACGCCCCTTGCCGGGCAAGCTGCATATCGTTCAGCGGCTGATCGAGGACATTCCCGAGTTTTGCGAATGTGACAAGGTAACCGGAGAAGACTGTTTCATAGCCCGTCTCGTCGTGCCGACCATCGAGGATCTGGATGGGATACTGGACAAGGTTGCCGACAAGGCCGAAACAAGCACATCCATCGTGAAGTCGCAGCCGATACGCAGGCGTCCTCCGCCGCTGGTTGTCGAAACGGCCACCTGAAGCCCCAGTGCACATGCCGCATGGCTTGAAAGACGCTTCATTTCGAAGATGGAAGACGCACGGTCGGTGTAATTCCTTGCTGAAAGGCTTGCTGTTTTGCCTTGAATCCCCTATCAGCGGGCGGTTCCATATCTTTGATAACGCTTACCTGCCTTGTCTGCAGGAGTGAGCAGGAGAAAAACGATGATCCAACTGACTTTTCCCGACAATTCCGTGCGCGAATACGATCCCGGCACCACCGGCTTCGAAGTGGCGTCTGGTATTTCCAAGTCGCTCGCCAAAAAGGCCGTGGCGATGGCTCTGGATGGAGAGCTGCAGGACCTTTCCGATCCGATCTCGTCCAACCACCAGATTGAAATTGTCACCCGTGACGATCCGCGCGCTCTGGAGCTGATCCGCCACGATGCCGCGCATGTGATGGCAGAAGCGGTGCAGGAATTGTGGCCCGGAACCCAGGTCACGATCGGGCCGGTCATCGAAAACGGCTTTTATTACGATTTCAAGCGCGTCCATCCCGACAGCGGCGAAGACTGGCCGTTTCATCCCGATGACCTGCCGGTAATCGAGAAAAAGATGCGCGAGATCATTTCGCGCGCCGCCCAGTTCACCAAGGAAGTCTGGACCCGCGAGGAAGCCAAGACCTATTTCGCCGCCAAGGGTGAGCATTACAAGGTCGAGCTCGTCGATGCCATTCCTGAAGACCAGGAAATCAAGATCTACAAGCAGGGTCAGTGGCTTGACCTGTGCCGGGGTCCGCATATGGCCTCCACGAAGCAGATCGGTGACGCTTTCAAGCTCATGAAGGTTGCGGGTGCCTATTGGCGCGGCGACAGCAACAACGAAATGCTGTCCCGCATCTATGCGACCGCCTGGCACAACGAGAAAGAACTCAAAGGCTACCTTCACATGCTGGAGGAAGCCGAAAAGCGTGACCACCGGAAACTCGGCCGGGAAATGGACCTGTTCCACTTCCAGGAAGAGGGGCCGGGCGTTGTCTTCTGGCACCCCAAGGGGTGGGACATGTTCCAGAGCCTCATCGCCTACAAGCGCCGGGTTCTGAAGGAGGACTACAAGGAGGTGAACGCACCGCAAGTGCTGCACACCTCGCTTTGGGAAACTTCTGGTCACTGGACCTGGTACAAGGAGAACATGTTCTCCGTGCAATGTGCCGATCCGGAAAGCGAAGACGACCGGGTCTTTGCGCTCAAGCCGATGAACTGTCCGGGGCACGTGCAGATCTTCAAGCACGGCCTGAAGAGCTATCGCGACCTTCCGTTGCGCATGGCCGAATTCGGGGTGGTCCACCGCTATGAGCCCTCTGGGGCGTTGCATGGGCTGATGCGCGTGCGTGGCTTTACCCAGGACGATGCTCATGTCTTCTGCACCGAGGAGCAGATGGCAGACGAGTGTCTGAAGATCAACGACCTAATCCTGTCGGTCTACAAGGACTTCGGTTTTGAGGAAATCGTTGTCAAACTGTCGACCCGCCCGGAAAAACGTGTCGGATCCGACGAACTCTGGGATCATGCCGAAGAAGTCATGGCTGATGTTCTCAAGCAGATCGAGAGCCAGTCCGAAGGCCGCGTGAAGACGGAAATTCTTCCGGGCGAGGGGGCTTTCTATGGTCCCAAGTTCGAGTACACGCTGCGCGACGCGATTGGGCGTGAATGGCAATGCGGAACGACCCAGGTCGATTTCAACCTGCCTGAACGCTTTGGTGCGTTCTACGTGGACAACAATGGCGAGAAGAAAACCCCGGTCATGATCCACCGGGCAATCTGTGGCTCCATGGAGCGTTTCCTCGGCATCCTGATCGAGAACTATGCCGGCCATTTCCCGTTGTGGTTTGCACCGCTTCAGATCGTTGTGGCGACCATCACCTCGGAAGCCAATGCATATGGCCAGGAAGTGGCTGACATGCTCAAGGCCAAGGGGCTGAAGGTTGAGACAGACTTCCGCAACGAGAAGATCAACTACAAGGTCCGCGAGCATTCGCTGGCCAAGGTGCCCGTGATCATCGTTTGCGGCATGCGGGAAGCCGAGGAAAAAACCGTCAATGTGCGTCGGTTGGGGTCCAAGAACCAGACATCCATGGGACTGGATGAGGCCATCGCGGCCTTTGTCGAAGAAGCGACGCCGCCGGACTTGAAATAGGCTGCACCTGCACCGAGATATCAGGCTGACGGCGCGCGCCACCCGCGCGCGCTGTCATACAAGTGAAACAGGACATCTGGTATTTGGTTCTGAATTTGCCGATTTGTTCCCAGATCAAAGACGAACGCCGTGGATTACGCTGAATTCAGTTACGCCAATCCGGAACATCCGCCGCTGAAACGCTGGACGATCCGAATGATCGAGGGCATTTCGGGACGCGGGAAACTCATTGACCTTTACGAGACCTGGAAGACCACCATGGTCGGCACTTCGGATTACATCTGGAGCGACCTGCTTGGCCTGATCAATCTGGATGTCTCCGTGGCAGACGGCGAATGGCCACCGAAGAATCTGCCCGATGGGCCCCTGGTGCTGATTGCAAATCACCCTTATGGCATCGGTGACGGTCTCGCGATCCTTTCGCTTGCCGAGAGGTTGAACCGGCCCTTCAAGATCCTCATCAACAACGAGCTCCTGAAGGTGCCTGAAGTCCGGCCGTTTTCATTGCCGGTGGATTTCGAGGAAACCAAGCAGGCCCTGAAGACCAACATGGAAACGCGCAAGGAAGCCTTGCGTCTCCTGAAGGAAGGCACGACGATCATCGTGTTTCCGGGCGGCGGTGTTGCTACCGCCTCAAAACCTTTTGGACGCGCAGAGGAACTTCCCTGGAAGACCTTTACGGCCAAGATGATCAGATCATCCAAGGCAACCGTGCTGCCGCTCTATTTCGACGGGCAGAACTCCTGGCTGTTTCACCTTGTCAGCAAATATTCGCTTACATTGCGCCTTTCGCTGCTCGTGCGTGAATTCCGCCGTATTCTGGGGTCTGCGATTTCGGCACGCGCAGGCCGCCCGATCCCCTACGAGACGCTCTCCGGCCTTAGGGATCAGAAGGAAATCATGAATTTCCTACAGACCAAGGTCATGGAAATGGCACCGCCAAGACGCGAACGCCGACGCTTGAGCCGCTGAGTTTCCCTCGGTTTTTCTCGTGAATTCGTCGCGTCAGACGCGCTTGAACCCGGTTCAGTTCGCCTGCGTCTGCTGTCCGATCAGTTCGCTTGTGCTCGTCACCACCTCGACCTCGCGGTCGTCTCCCGGATTGACCTGGAACGTGTGGAGATAGGTCCGGCCGTTGTTGCGCGCCAGGGCCTCGTATTCGCCTGAAGCGAGAATGAAGTCAGGGAAAGCGCCTGTTGCTTCGACCACCACGTCACCACCGGGGCTGAGAATGGACCAGGTGGTGTTGGCAATTGCCTCGCCGCCGCGCTCATTGACCAGCTTCAGCGTGATTTCGGCCGCCTTGTGCAGAATGGTCGCTTCGGTGAGCTTGCCTGGCAGGACCTGAATGTCCGCCCTGACAATGGCGTTCACATTCCCGTAGCGGCTCACGACGTGATAGGTATCGGCGCCGAGGCGCACGATGGATCCCGGTTTGACGTTGCTGGCGATCTTGTGCCTTTCGCCCCGCTCGTCAAATTTCATGCCGAATACATCGAAGGTCACTGGTTCACCGTCGATGTTGTCACCGTCCTTGAGCGCTGCTCCGAACTTGATGCCGCCTGCATTGAGCGTCACCATTTTCGACTGCACTTCCTTGCCGACAACGATGCTGTTGGTGGCCTGGGCGTAACCGTAGGCGGTGTGAATCAAGTACCGGCCAGGTTCCAGCCGGAATTCCGCATCCCCGCCCCGTGACGTCGCGACGAGCTGCAATCTGCCGTCCGCATTTGTGGTCTCTGAATAAATGCGCCAGATGAGGCCGTCATCCAGAGGCTTGCTGTCCGATGTCAGCTTTGCCAGCAGGTAAAGCGCTCCTTCCTGCAGGCCACCGCCAATATTGGTAGACGAAGAGCGCGTCGCCGGCGCATAGGGAATTTCCGCGTCGGAGAACAGCGGCTCCGGCTCGCGGTCGAGCAGATTGATGATGGGATCTTCTGGCGGAAGAGACGGCGCGTTCGGGTCCGGCTTTGCAGCCGGAGGCATGGGCAGGTCGGCCGATTGCGCTTGAGCCGAAGTCGACTCAACCAGCAATGCCGATGCGCTCATCGCCAGAACGAGAGCTGCAGTTATAACAACGCGCCCGAATTTCATGCCGCCGGAGACGGATATCTTTTCCAACATGCCCACTTCATTATCACTTTGACTCAAAGAATTTTACCGTCTTTTTTGCTGTTGAGTCCGTTTTTCTCCATTGGTACCGAAATTCGGGCAAATTCAAGACGTCATTGATACAAGTTGACATATGCCCCCGTTCAATTACGGGGATCGAGAGATCTAACCCAACAGGGCTGATAAATGACGAGCTACAGCACAGCATCATCGGCAACGCTGGACTTTTTGAGGAAGAGGCGGTCGCATCCGGCCATCACCATGACGTCACCGGGGCCAACCAAGGCGCAGATCGATGACATTCTCACCATCGCGGCGCGCGTTCCGGACCATGGCAAACTCGCTCCGTGGCGCTTCATTCTGTTTCCATCTTCCGACGGACCGAGGATTGGTGAGCGTTTGGCGGCGCTCTATGAAGCCAGGAACGGATCGCTTGACGCGGCACAGCGCGAAAAGGAATTGACACGTTTTACTCGGGCACCGGTCGTCATTGGTGTTCTCAGCACAGCGGCTGATCATCCGAAAATTCCGGTCTGGGAGCAGCAGCTTTCCGCCGGTGCCGTTTGCCTGAACCTGATCACGGCCGCAGCTGCGTGCGGATTTGCCTCGCAATGGATCACCGAATGGTACAGTTTCGATGCAGGAGCCGCCGCATATCTGGGGGCTGGCGCCAATGAGCGTTTCGCGGGGTTCATTCACATCGGAACACCCTCGCAGCCACCGGTCGAACGGGCGCGCCCGGACATCTCCGACATCACTTCAACCTGGACTGAACAGAAATAATCCATGTTCTACGAAACCGAAAAGAATGATCACGGACTGCCGCACAATCCATTCAAGGCAATCGTATCACCACGACCAATTGGCTGGATTTCCACGCTGGACAAAGAGGGCAGGGCCAATCTTGCCCCATACAGCTTCTTCAATGCCGTCGGGGACAGGCCGCCGATCGTTATGTTTTCCTCCTCCGGCTACAAGGACAGCGTCGGCAATGTGGACGCGACAGGAGAGTTCGTCTGCAACATGGCGGGTTGGGACCTGAAAGACGAAATGAACACGTCCTCAGCCGCCGTGGCGCACGAAACATCCGAATTTGACCTGGCAGGTCTTGAGATGGCTCCGTCCAGGTTGGTCAAGGCACCCCGAGTCGCAAAGGCGGTCACTGCTCTTGAATGCAAGCACCTTCAAACCCAGCGCATGACGGCGCTGGATGGAAGCGACACGGACAGTTACGTGGTTTTCGGTCAGGTGGTGGGCGTGCATGTCGATGATCGAGTCATTGTCGATGGTCGGGTGGATGTCACGGTGTTCAAGCCGCTGTCCCGCCTGGGCTACATGGATTATGCCGTGGTGACGGAAGTCTTCCAGATGCAGCGCCCGAAAGTTTAGTCGGAAACTGAAGCAACTGACTGAAAAGAAACAATTTCTGGCGTCGGGATCTCCGGCGCCTTATTTTTTTGTTGCCGACTCACTTAAAGCAGCGTTAATCAGTCACCCGAGCCTCGATCTCCAAACGCGGTTTTCCCAAGAAAAGGCCGCAAAATTGTTTGGTATCCACAAATCCGGCTAAGTGCATTCGTAAAAGTGCGCAGACAAAATAAAAAACAAGAACGTCTGACGCAGCATTAACCGCCCTCTGTGTGTTGTTAAGGTTTTGTTAACCATTTGGGCGTGAAAGTTAACGAAGTAATAATTTAGTTCCGTCGGGGAGACAGCGTCATGCGGGTTGCTGACACTACCTCGGTCGCGTCTAGGATCGAGCTTGCGTTTCAGTCTGCGAGTACTTCAACAGGTACTTCATTCGACTATCTTGTAAAGACCGCCGCGCGCGAGTCGTCGTTTAATCCGACGGCCAAGGCAAAAACGTCCAGTGCGACCGGCCTGTTCCAATTCATTGAATCCACCTGGCTGGAGACGATGAAACAGGCAGGACCAGAGCATGGTCTGCAGAAATACTCTGACCAGATTCACCGGACCAAGAGCGGCAAGTACTATGTCAAGGACGCGGAGATGCGGAAGGAAATCCTTGACCTGCGCAAGGATGTCGAAATCTCCTCAAAGATGGCAGGCGCATACACGCAAAAGAATGCGCAATATCTGGAACGCAAGATCGGCCGTGAGCCAACCGACGGCGAACTCTACATGGCGCATTTCCTTGGCGCAGGCGGTGCCAGCCGGTTGATCGACGCGACCCGCGCGAACCCGGACATGCGCGCAGACAAGATTTTCGCCGCTCAGGCCCGCGCAAACAAACCAATTTTCTACCATCGGAACGGCAAGGCCCGGTCCATGGAGGAAGTCTATCAGGTCATCGTCTCCAAGCATGATGCGGTAACGATGATTGCCGAGGTCAGCGGCAAGAAGAATCTGCGCACGTCGGGGGAGTTGAGAAGCGTCGCGACTTTGCCGAACGCCAAACCGATGCAGCACGTGCCGACGGTTGATCCGAACACCTTCGATCATCTTGCCGGGGACAAGGCCGCCGCATTTGCCATGCGTTCAAAGCCCACCGGTTCCACGCCGACCCAGCCGACAATTGCTCAGAACAGTTTCGACCCTCTCGCAGGTGACCCGGCAACTGCGTTCGTGACGCGTGCTAAGCCGATGGGGCCGGTGCAGCTCGCTGCTCTTGAGCAGGGTCCGCCACCATTGCCTACGGATGATCCGGTTGAGTTGGCCAGGACAACGGTTCCCGCTCCCGAGGTTCGTGCCGAGCGGCCTGTAAGCAACCCGGTTGAGCTGGCCAAGGCCTCTGTGCCGATTCCCGACAGCCGACCTCAAAAACCTGTCGACGCTGCGCCCAGCCCGGTCTTCCCGGACGATTTGACAGTCGTCGCGTCGGCAACACAGCCAGAACCACAAGTGCCCCAGAACCCACAGGCTGCCTCGCTGAACGCCGTGGACAATAACGATGCAACCACACGAGTTCTGTCGGCGTTCCAGGCTGCGGAAACGGTCAATCCGTTCGAGGCGCTGTTCCGCAATGATCAGGAATCGTCCCAGGCGGGTCTCAATCCACGATTTGCCTCCGCATTCCAGGCAGTTGAAGAAGCTGCCTTGTTCAGCGCGCTTTCCGGGAGTTCCAACCAGGTTGCCGCACAAGAGCTTGCCTTGGCCAACCAGGGTGGCCCACTGGACCTGACAAGGTTCCTGCGTTTGAAGGCCGAGGAAGAACAAAAGGACTTGCTGCCGCCAGCCTGATGCGGCGGCAGTCGGGTCAATCCTTGGCAAAATTATGGTGAACCGATCGTTAAGCCTTTGATGTCAGAATGAGTTCAGACACTTGGGAAGATTGTTTTACCGCCATGACAGTTCACGACTTTCTGCATCAGACCGACAACCAGGCCCGCGCTCTGGATATCCAGGCAGCGCAAGAATTCGCGGAAAGCTGCCTCGCAGCGGATCCGGGGACTCAGGAGTGGAAAAGCATGGCTGCTGCCCTGACAATTCTTCTCGATGATCCGAGCCGCGGGGTGCGAAAGGCTATCTCCAAGGTTCTGGCATCGAGCGCGCATGCTCCCGGGCACGTCGTACGTTGTCTTGCAGGCGACGTTGACGAAGTTGCAATTCCGATTCTCGAAGCCTCGCCCATTCTTTCAGAGGCTGAGCTCGTCGATTTTCTGGCCACTGGAAGCGACGCCGTCCAAAGTGCAATTGCCGGACGTGCGGACTTGCCTGCTTCCGTCAGCGCGGCGATCTGCGAAGTCGGCTGCGAAGCTGCCTGTCGCAAACTCATTCAAAACACAGGCGCGCAGGTTCTGCAGTCTTCGTTGCTGCGAATTGCGCAGCGCTTCGAGAACCACCCGGACATTTGCGACCAGTTGCTGAGAACACGAGATCTGCCGCTTTCAACGCGCTATCACCTGCTGATGCGGCTTGCGGAAAATCTCGATGATCATCCGATCGTGCTCGAGCGCGTGCCGGAGCATCAGCGCCAAACCTTCCTGAGCGATGCCGAAGACAAGGTGGTGCTGCGGCTTGCCTTGGAAGCCGGCAGTGAAGAATTGCCGGATTTCGTCGAGCATCTTCGTGAAAGCGGAAAGCTGACCACAAGGTTGCTGTTGCGCGCCGTCTGTTGCGGTCGCTTGCGTTTCTTTGCGGCGGCCCTTGCAAACCTGGGACGGGTGCCGCTGCCGCGCTTGTGCAAATTGCTGCTGACCGTGCGCCGGTCTGCACTGCAGGCGATCCTCAGAAAGGCCGGACTGCCGTTGCGGTCCCACCAGGCGTTCCTGCTGGCGATTGATATCGCCCGCCAGGCCGAAGCTGATTTCACCTATGACCTCGGTCTGGACGAGGCCCGGATGCTTACCGAAGCCCTCCTTGAAGAAATGCAGGACGGTGCCCTGGGCGCCGACGAAGATGTCACTGCGTTCCTGCGCCGTTTTGCGATTGATGTTGCCCGTCTCGAGGCTCGGTTGCTTGTCAAGAACAGCCGCATCGCGATAACAAGCGCTGCCTGACCGGGACGTCTCTCTCGCTCTTTGGAAAGCTTGCCTGATTCCAGGCCACGTGGAAGGCGTGGCGAGGCTGTTATCGATTCAGGATGACTGGAACGCAGGTCTCGAAGGCACCTCCGAGATCTCTCTCAGTTGTTCTCATCGGAACGGTTTGCCAGATGGGTGTTTCAGGCGTCTTCCGGCTTCGGCGGGAAGGTGGCAACAAGTTCATCCGTTACGGTCTGCAACGTCTTGAGCAGCTCGACACCTGTTTCGTTGCCGTCGTCCTTTGCGCCCTCGATGACCATGGCCCTGATGGCATCCACATATTGTCCGGCCAGTTTGGCTGGAATGGCTTCGGGTGAAGGCGCTGCCTCGATGAGGTGGCACATATTTGCAGCAACGTCGCCCACAAGCGGAAACCCGAGTGTCAGGGCCTGTCCCTTGATGTTGTGGGCAGCCTGAAACAGGGTCGCGATCGTTTCCTCGTTGATGCCGTCGCTCTCGACCTTTTCCCAGGCGGACATGAGAGCCTTGGTCTCGTTGTCCATCCAGCCACCAAAATGATGTGACAGGCGGGAGAGGGCGGCCTCGGCTGCTTTTACCGGGTCGAACTTTTTTGCTTCGCGAGGCGTCAATTCCCGGACCTTCGACCGAAGGTTGCTCGGGGGCGTCAAGATCTCATATTGCTGATCTTTTGCTGGGTCGGCCATCGCTGCGACAGTCCTTTTAGCTCGGTGCGCTAGAATTCTCTGCCTGCCAGTATGCTAAAACATACTTAACAGGGCGTTTCTTCGATCACTGCGGGAATCAAGACGTCAGTATCGGAACATCTCAGTCAGGATCCGTTCGTCCCAGCCGTGATCCGAGTCGAACATGATCACCCCTTCGGCCTTCTGAGATTCACAAATGGACACCCTGGAAACGCGGCGAATTTCGGTGTGATCCGCCGAGGCACTGACGGGGCGCTTCTGGTGATCGAGAATGTCAATGTCGACTTGCGCCCGGTTGGGCAACAAAGCGCCTCGCCACCGGCGTGGCCGGAAGGCACTGATAGGTGTCAGTGCCAGGAGTTGTGCGGTTATGGGGAGAATCGGCCCGTGTGCCGACAGGTTATAGGCGGTGCTGCCGGCAGGAGTTGCCACGATACATCCGTCGCAGACCAGTTCTTCAAGGCGGACGCGGCCGTCTACCGAGATTTTCAGGCGTGCTGCCTGAGAGGTTTGCCTCAGCAGTGAAACTTCATTGATCGCAAGCGCCGAGTGTTCCTTGCCGTCTTCATCGATTGCGATCAGCTCCAGAGGCCTGATCGTGGTCATGTCGGCATTCGTTAGGCGGCTGATCAGGTCGTTTTCCCGGTATTCGTTCATGAGGAAGCCGACAGACCCCCGGTTCATGCCATAGATCGGCTTTCCCGAACCCATGAACGCATGAAGGGTCTGGAGCATCAGGCCATCACCACCAAGTGCAACGATGACGTCCGCTTCCTCGGGGGCCACAGTGCCGAAGCGCGCCGTCAGGCTGTCCTTGGCCAGGCGTGCCTCTTCGGTCTCGCTTGCGACGAATGCGAGCTTTTCCACCGGAACGGACGCGGTTTGGGAAGCTTCAATGGACGGCGTCGGATGGTTCATGGGTCTGCAGGTCTTTGCAACTTTCAGTCATGCTTTCTTTGCGGCAACCGCTCGCGCATATCATCGTGGAACGGAGCTGTCGAAATTCACAATAACCGGGTGCGCCTCGAAGGGCAGCGAAAAAATGATCAATTGAAACGAGTTACTCAGGCACCGGTCATTCGTCGCCTTCCTACGAGCAGCTTGCGTCCACGATCCGGTCCGCCCACTCGAAGAATGGATCTACAACCGATTGAGTGTTGCGCCTGGCAATTCGACGGAGTGCATTACCGGTGGGTTTCAAACTTCAGGAATAGTAGTCCCAGACCATCTTTCGGGCCAGGGTTTCGTCATTGTGGCGCATTCTTTCCGACAGGAGATACGCGAGATTTTCCTGCACGATTTGAGGGTGGCTTGCAGCCAGGTTCAGAGGAGGGCCTGAGGGTTGGCCCGACGGTAGCAGAAGGCTTTCCGCACCCGGTATGTGCACGTACTGCCAGTCCGCGCCGTATCGCGACAGCAGCGCCGGAGCGTGCCGTGTTGTGCCGGATTGAAAAAGGTGTGGCCACTTGTTCAGGAGTTGTCGGAAGTCGAATTCCCATAGCGCGCTGTCCCGCCATGCGTGCGGAAGGTCCCCCTTCAGAAAGGGCCGTAGGGTATCCCCGTCGGGAGCATGCCCAGGCTCGATGTCCAGAAGATCGAGTAATGTCGGGAAAATGTCGACGGACGATGTATAGGCCGTTACCCGATTGGCCTTGGACCCGCCGGGCATTCGGATGATCAGAGGGATGTGGTAGCTCTGTCTGTAAAAACCGCCTTTGCCCAACATCCAGTGATCTCCCATCATTTCCGCGTGGTCCGACGTGAAAATGATCAGCGTATCGTCGTGCTCTCCGATCGCCCTGAAAATCCGCCCCAGTTGGGCATCGACTTCCGAAATCATGCCGTAATAGAGAGATCTGATCCGTTTCAGGTCGCTTCGGCTCATGTCGCGAACATGCCCTTTGGCACCTGGAATATGGCTGGAAAGAAGCTGGGACTGCTGAAGTGCAGCGACAAGTGGGTGGAGCGCTGCCGCCTCCTCGGGCGACTGTGCGCCTGCAAATTCGGGTCCGTCCTCCGGATCATACATGGTGTTGTAGGGCTCCGGAACAATGACGGGCGGGTGTGGGCGCAGGAAAGAGACATGTGCCATCCACGGGCGGCTTTCTCCGTCCTGTTCCTCAAGCCAGTTCAAAAAGGCATTGGTCAGGAACGCAGTCTGGGTTTCGTCCCTGCTATAGGACGGGGCTTTTCGCGATATGCGCTGCCCGTCCTCCGGCTCCGCATGATGGATTTGATCGAAGCCCCGCGGATCGCGTCCCCGACCGGCCAGCCAAGACAGCCATGGTTTGTCATTTTCAGGCAAGCCCTGGCGCAGGTCAAAGCCAGGCAGGATGCCTTCATAGGATTGCAGCAGTGGGTCGTTGGGGTGGTGACGTCTCGGGTCGGGCGACATGTCCGTATAGCCGAACAGGGCAGGGGCATAGCCTGCGCGCCTTGCCGCGCGGGCAATGTTGTCAAAGCGATGATCCAGGGGAGCACCGTTCCGGACAACCCGGTGATTCATCTGGTAAAGACCGGTATAGAGTGATGCGCGCGCGGGAGAGCAGGGCGCTGTTGCCGCATAATGCTGTTCGAACACGGTCGCAGAACGCGCGAAGGTGTCCAGATGCGGTGTTTTGACGACCGGATGGCCGACAGTGCCCAGACAATCACCTCGCCACTGGTCCGCCGTGATCAAAAGGATGTTCGGACGGTTGTTCATGTTCTACCTGCCAGACGGGGCTTGCCCGATCACTCGATTGTCGGCGACAACAATCATCTCAACCCTGCCGTCGTCAACCGGCAAATCTGATCCAAGGCAAAAACAAACCTGCACGGGATCTGCCCTCGGTTTCAAAGAGGCGGTCGGGTTTCAATCAGGTGCGGCTGCGCATGCAAGAAAGTCAGCATCACTGGAGGATGGTCGGCTCCGGTTCGAAGTTTCAACAGGTCGCAGGAGCCCCTCTTCGGACATGGGCGTGTGTGTCTGAAAAACGCAGCCAGGGATAGTTGTTGTCCCTCCTGAATTCTGCGAAGCGGCAAGGTCCATTGAAATCGGTTAAGATATGGCTGGAATTTCAGGCGTTTCACATGGTTGGACGATTGAGATGACAAGACCGCCGACAAGCCCGATGAAGACGGCATGTGTGTTCCTTCTTGTCGTGTTCCTGGCACTTCCCGCAGTACCGGCGGGAGCAGATGACGTGCGCTTCCTGGTCCCTGCGGGAGAAGGCAGCGGCTGGGATGCGACCGCGCGCGCCGTGGGTGTTGCGCTTCAGGAAACTGGCCTCGCGGAGGTTTCGGGATACGAAAATCTTTCGGGTGGAGGTGGCAGCAGGGCGCTCATGAGCCTGATCAACGAGGCAGAGCGTCATCGCGGCACCTTGATGGTGCAATCAACACCACTCATTCTGCGCAGCCTGACGGGGGTATACACCAAGACCTGGCAGGACGTGATACCTGTTGCCACGATAATTTCCGCCTACCAGGCAATCGCGGTTCCAGCGGACAGTCCCTATCAAACGATCGATGACCTGGTCGCGGAGTTGAAGGCTTCTCCGTCCAGGGTTCCGGTCGCCGGCGGTTCGAGCCAGCTTTCCCTGGATCACCTGACCCTTGGATTGATCGCGAAGGCAGCGGGAATAGATCTGAACACATTGAGGTATTCCCCGGCTGATGGCGGCAAGGAGGCTCTGGACCGGATGATGTCCGGAAATGTCAAAGCAGTGGTCAGTGGCCTTGGAGAGTTGCTGCCGGCTGCAAAGGAAGGAAAAATCCGGATCCTTGGTGTCACGTCAGCCGAGCCGATTGCCGGGGTTGCTGCGCCGACGCTAAAGAGCCAGGGACTCGACGTGACATTTGCAAACTGGCGGGGATTCTTTGCGCCGCCAGGGACAACCCAGCGAGAGGTTGCCGCCTATCGCCAGATGCTGCTCATGCTCTCGGAAACCGAGGAATGGAAGCGGATACGGGCCCGGTACAAGTGGGAGCCAATGGTGCTAACAGGCGAAGAACTGGCGCATTTTCTCAGTTCGCAGCAGTTAGACCTTGCAGCGGTTTTGGAAGGTCTGGGTGGGTGAATCCCTTCGAGCTGTGAAAGAACATATATATTTCAATAATTTACCGGAGCCGGGCTTTTTGTTGTTAACTTCGCTCTTCATTTCTTTGTTGCGGCGCACCATTCTTGTTGCATAAAAAATAGCCCTGCGCATAATGGCGCCATGAGTGGCGGTCTTTCCATCCTTGTAATCGACGACAACAAGATCCGGGCTTCGATAATCGAGCAGGGTTTGCGCGATGCAGGCCACGAGCAGGTTATCCTGGTGCATCAGATGGATGGGCTGGTCCGGCAGATCTCGGATATCAATCCTGACGTCATCGTTATTGATCTGGAGAATCCCAATCGGGACCGCCTTGAGCATATGTTTCAGGTGTCTCGCGCAGTGAGACGCCCGATTGCGATGTTTGTCGATCGGGCAGACAGCGGTTCAATTGAGGCTGCCGTCGACGCCGGTGTTTCGGCCTATGTTGTCGATGGGTTGAAGAGGGAGCGGGTCAAGCCAATTCTCGATATGGCCATCAGCCGCTTTCGTGCCTTTTCCAAGCTGACAGAAGAGCTTGAGGAGGTTCGAACCGAACTTGCGGACCGCAAGACAATCGACCGTGCCAAGGGCATTCTCATGAAATCCAGGAATCTCAGCGAGCAGGAAGCCTATGATCTTCTGAGACGCACTGCCATGAAGCAGAGCCGGAAGATCATTGAGGTCGCGCAGAGCCTGGTAATCGCAAGCGGGCTGCTGGATGACTGATTGCGAAGCAAATTTGACTGTGGGCTGCCGGAAGCCCGTTACGGAGGCTGTAGAACAGTGAACGCTCACCTGACGCCAGTCATTGCAGGCTTCATTCCGTTGCTCGACAGCTCGGTTCTCGTTGTTGCGGCAGAAAAGGGGTTTGCCGCGCAGGAAGGGATTGAGCTTAAATTGATCCGAGAAACATCCTGGGCCAACATAAGGGACCGGATCGTTGTCGGGCACTTTGACGTTGCGCATATGCTGGCACCGATGCCGATTGCCGCGACGTTGAACCTGACCAGTCTTTCGACAAGCATGTTCGCACCAATGCTTTTGGGGTTGGGGGGCAATGCCATAACGGTGGCAACCGCTCTCTGGCGCGAAATGACGGCCTTTGAGCCTGATCGCCTTGGTGAGCCGGCCTCGACCGGGCGTGCACTGGCCGAGCTTATCAGGGCTCGACGCGAAGAGGGAAAACCGTTGCTGCGTTTCGGCGTGGTTCATCCGTTTTCATGTCATGCTTATGAATTGCGCTATTGGTTGGCAGCCGCGGGGATCGATCCCGAAAGGGACGTTGATATCAGCGTGCTCGCACCGCAGGTCATGGCGGATGCATTGGCGGCCGGGCAACTGGACGGCTACTGTGTTGGCGAGCCTTGGAACACATCTGCCGTTTTGGCAGGGACAGGCCGGATCGTGACCTACAAACAGGCGATATGGCCAAACAGTCCCGAAAAGGTCCTAGGCGTTACCGAAAAATGGGCGAACACAAATCCTGACACGCTTGCTGCCCTTCTGCGGGCGCTGTCAAATGCGGCAGACTGGTGCGCTGACCCGGACAACACCGAGGCGCTTGCCACCTTGCTTGCTCGTCCGGAATATCTGAATTGCGAGCTCGAAGTCTGTTTGCCGGCGCTTACCGGCGAAATGCAGCTCGACCAGAATCTCTTCGTCAACGTTCGCGACTTCGTGAGTTTTTCCGGCGGCTTGTCTGCCGCGCCGAGATCGGCCCATGGCAAATGGCTGTTCGGTCAGATGGTGCGATGGGGGCAGGCTGAAAAGTCTGACGAAGCCTCTGCCAGTGTTGAGCGGGTCTATTCCTCCCAACTCTATTGCGATGCGCTCGAATTGAGCGAGTTGCAGGATGACGATTCAATCCAGTTGTTTGACGGCTCACATTGATCGCGCGCTGCGTCCAGCCGCATGCCTATTTCGAGGGCATCTTCGCTGCAATGCACAAAAAAAGATCACAATGCCTAATCAGAAGCGTGGTTGTCACGGATCTTCAATCGTCTTTCCAGGTGAGGTTTTGGGCTAACTATCTGAAAAAAAGCAGAAAAGCAGTCAGGTAGAGAAACTGGCACGGTTTCTGCTTATTAGTTCGCGTGGCCAACGATGGCCAACTCATATAGCGCCCATTGGCGGGCGCATCGGCAAAGCCGCCGCTCTGACTTGCATGGATTCTCCTCCCGAACATGCAGGCTCGGACGGCGGCTTTTTGATTGGATCCGGATCGTACTTGAGGCGGTACGGGGCAATAGAGGGAACAGGACGTACATAATGGCAAAATCCATGAAGATTTCGCGCCGCGTCGCGCTCGGCGCGCTGATGGCAGCAACGGCCCTGATGCCGGCCGGCAATGCCTATGCCGAAATGCTGGACGTCGAAAAGGACGAACTTACCTTTGGTTTCATCAAGCTGACCGACATGGCTCCGCTCGCTGTCGCCTATGAACTGGGCTACTTCGAGGATGAGGGCCTGTTCGTTACGCTTGAGCCCCAGGCCAACTGGAAGGTGCTCCTTGACCGGGTCATCACCGGTGAGCTTGACGGTGCGCACATGCTGGCTGGTCAGCCATTGGCCGCCACGATCGGCTTTGGCACAAAGGCTCATATCGTCACGCCTTTTTCCATGGACCTCAACGGCAACGGCATCACCGTTTCCAACGAGATCTGGGACATGATGAAGCCGCATCTTGAAATGCAGGACGACGGCAAGCCGGTGCACCCGATCAAGGCCAGCGCCCTGAAGCCGGTTGTCGACCAGTTCCAGGACGAGGGCAAGCCATTCAACATGGGCATGGTCTTCCCGGTTTCCACGCACAATTACGAGCTGCGCTACTGGCTTGCCTCGGGCGACATCCACCCGGGCTTCTATTCCGATACCGACATTTCCGGCCAGATCATGGCCGATGCGTTGCTGTCCGTGACACCGCCGCCGCAAATGCCGGCAACGCTCGAAGCCGGTACGATCCACGGCTATTGCGTGGGTGAACCCTGGAACCAGCAGGCCGTTTTCAAGGGGATCGGCGTGCCTGTCATCACCGATTACGAAATCTGGAAAAACAATCCGGAAAAAGTCTTCGGTCTGACCAAGGAATTCACCGAAGAAAATCCGAACACCACTCTCGCGCTGACTAAGGCTCTTATCCGCGCCGCCAAGTGGCTGGATGAGAACAACAACGCCAACCGCATGGAAGCGGTCGAGATCCTGGCCCGCTCCGAATATGTCGGTGCAGATGCCGAGGTCATCGCGAACTCCATGACCGGTACCTTCGAATACGAGAAGGGCGACAAGCGTGACGTTCCGGACTTCAACGTCTTCTATCGCTACTACGCGACCTACCCGTTCTATTCCGATGCCATCTGGTATCTCACTCAGATGCGTCGCTGGGGTCAGATTTCCGAGTACAAGCCGGACAGCTGGTATGACGAAGTTGCCAAGTCTGTCTATCGTCCGGACATCTACCTGCAAGCTGCTGAAATGCTGGTGGAAGAAGGTCACGTGGCCAAGGAAGACTTCCCCTGGGATAGCGATGGTTACAAGGCCCCGACACCGGCCGCCGACATCATCGACGGCATTCCTTACGACGGCAAACAGCCGAACGCCTATATCGACAGCCTCCCGATCGGCCTGAAAGGCAAGCAGGTCGTGACCGGCAGCGAAGTCGTGGGCGGCTAACTCTCCCGAGCAACTGGAGCGGCGGTCCGTTACCTGCCGCCGCTCACTTTTTCAAACGAACCATCAGAATTTCGAAACGAGGACGCTCACCATGGCCAATGCCGATACCGCAGGCAGTCAGGACCTTGCCCGCGCCGCACGCCGCGAAAAGCTTTTCACACGAATTAACAAGGCTGCCGGCTGGCTGGATGCACTTGGCCTTTCCTGGACCGTGCCGCTTCTGAAAATCGCTGCAGGCGACAATCCAAGGGAGCAGATGGGTGAGTTGAAACGCGTCCTGCTGATCCCGTTGATCGGGATCGCAGCCTTTCTCCTGCTCTGGGGCATGCTGGCGCCACAGGTTCAGACATCCCTGGGCGCAGTACCCGGACCTGCAGCGGTCTGGAGCCAGACCCTCAACCTTTGGGACGATCACGTCCGCGAGCGCGAAAAGGCTGCTGCCTTTTACGAGCGCCAGGACAAACGCAACGCCAAGCTTGAGGCTGAAGGCAAGACCGACAAGATCAAGCACCGGACCTATACCGGGAAGCCGACCTATATCGACCAGATCGGTACCTCGCTGAAAACGGTTGGCCTCGGCTTCCTCATTGCGACCATCATTGCCGTTCCTCTGGGCATTGCCTCCGGCCTGTCGCGCACCTTCAACGGGGCCATCAACCCGCTGATCCAGATCTTCAAACCTGTTTCACCGCTCGCCTGGTTGCCGATCGTGACAATGATCGTGTCCGCAACCTATGCCAATCCGGTCGACTGGCTCTCGAAGTCGTTGCTGATTTCCGCCGTTACCGTGACGCTGTGTTCCATGTGGCCGACCCTGATCAACACCGCTCTTGGTGTTGCCTCGGTCGACAAGGACCTGATGAATGTCGGACGTGTCCTTCAGCTGCCGACCTGGAAAACCATAACGAAACTGGTCCTGCCGTCCTCGCTTCCGCTGATCTTCACCGGGCTTCGCCTGTCGCTGGGTGTGGGCTGGATGGTTCTGATCGCTGCAGAAATGCTCGCGCAGAACCCCGGCCTTGGAAAATTCGTCTGGGATGAATTCCAGAACGGCTCCTCGCAGTCACTGGCGAAGATCATGGTTGCGGTCCTGACGATCGGGATCATCGGCTTCCTGCTCGACCGCCTGATGTATGCGCTCCAGCGCGCCTTCACATTCTCGGCAAACCGGTAAGGAGCAGGACATGTCCTTTGTGGAAATATCCGGTGTCTCCAAATCCTATGGTGAAGGCGCCAATCGGACAGATGTTCTCAAAGACATCAATCTCAAGGTCAAGGAAGGTGAGTTTATTGCCATTGTCGGGTTTTCCGGCACTGGCAAGACCACGCTGATCTCTCTGCTTGCCGGCCTGATCGAGGCAGACGAGGGCGGCGTGATCTTCAAGGGCAAGGAGATAGATGGTCCGAGCCCGGACAGGGGTGTTGTCTTTCAGTCCTATTCCCTGATGCCGTGGCTGACGGTCTCCGGCAATGTGAGCCTTGCCGTGGACAGTGTCTTCAAGGACAAGAGCGGCGCCGAGCGCAAGGCGATTGCCGACAAGTATATCGAAATGGTGGGTCTCGCCCATGCCAAGGATCGCAAGCCGGCGGAACTGTCCGGCGGCATGCGGCAGCGTGTTGCCGTGGCCAGGGCTCTGGCGATGCAGCCGGAACTTCTGTTGCTGGACGAGCCGTTGTCGGCCCTCGACGCGTTGACGCGCTCGAAGCTTCAGGACGAGTTCGCAGATATCTGCGAGAAGGAAAAGAAAACCATCATCCTCATCACCAACGATGTGGACGAGGCCATCCTGCTGGCAGACCGGATCATTCCCCTGAAACCGGGCACCCCGGCGACGCTGGGCAAGGAATTCGACGTTCCGTTCGATCGTCCGCGGGATCGCGGCGAGCTCAACCACAATGACGATTTCATCAGGCTTCGGGCAGATGTTACCGAATACCTGATGGCGGCAGGTGCCGAACGGGGTGTTGATGTGGAGCGGGAAATCGTTCTGCCGAATATCGTTCCGATCACTCAGCGTTCTGAAAAGGGTGACAAGTTGCCGGTGGCCTATGAGCGCGCAGCCGGTTCCATCAATGACGAACGGTACCTGGACTTCTCCCAGCTCAAGAAGGTCTACCCGACACCGAAAGGCCCCCTGACGGTTGTCGACGGCTTCGAGCTGAAGATGAAAAAGGGTGAATTCATCACGCTGATCGGTCACTCGGGCTGTGGCAAGTCGACTGTGCTGTCCATGGTGGCCGGGCTCAACCCGATCACCGAAGGTGCGATCGTGCTGGACGGAACGCATGTCACCCAAGCCGGTCCGGACCGGGCCGTCGTCTTCCAGGCTCCAAGCCTGATGCCCTGGCTGACCGCCTATGAGAATGTCGAGCTTGGCGTGGACAAGGTCTATCCGGATGCCAGCAAGGCCGAAAAGCGCGATGTCATCGAGTACTACCTCTCCAAGGTCGGTCTCGCCGATGCGATGCAGAAGGCTGCAGCGGATCTCTCCAACGGCATGAAACAGCGCGTCGGCATTGCACGGGCATTCGCCCTGTCGCCCAAGCTTCTTCTGCTCGATGAGCCTTTCGGCATGCTCGACAGCCTGACCCGCTGGGAGCTGCAGGATGTTCTCATGGATGTCTGGAAGCGCACCCAGGTGACTGCGGTCTGCGTTACGCATGATGTCGATGAGGCGATCCTGCTCGCGGACAGGGTTGTGATGATGTCCAATGGTCCAAATGCCCGGATCGGGAACATCATGGATGTTGACCTGCCAAGGCCGCGCTCGCGCAAGGAGCTGTTGGCGCATCCCGATTACTACGCCTATCGCGAGGAGCTTCTCGACTTCCTCGAGGCCTATGAAGGTGGTGCCGACCCCAGCGAAGAGCAGTTGAAATCCATCCAGGAAAAACGTGCAGCTCGCATGGCCAGGCAAAAAGCCGCCATCGAAGCAGCCGAATAGTAGCGGGAGTCAATGAGACATGACGCCAGATCAAATCCAGCTCGTGCAGTCCTCATTCGCGAAAGTTGTTCCGATAGCAGACAAGGCTGCCGAACTCTTCTACGGCAAGCTCTTTGAAATAGCCCCTGAAACAAAGGCGTTGTTCAAGTCCGACATCAGCGAGCAGGGCCGGAAGCTGATGACCACGCTTGGGGTGGTCGTCAATGGGCTTTCAAACCTTGAAGCCATTCTCCCTGCTGCGAAGGCACTTGCGGTCAAGCACGTGGATTACGGCGTGACGCCTTCCCACTACCAACCCGTCGGCGCAGCGCTGATCTGGACCCTGGAACAGGGCCTTGGCGACGCATTCGATGAAAAGACGAAGACGGCCTGGGGTGCTGCTTATGCGGCTCTCTCGGGCGTGATGATTGCGGCAGCGTATCCGAACGATGAAGCCGCGGAGTAGACCGATGGAAAAGAAAAAACTCGTTGTCGTCGGCAATGGAATGGCGCCCGGTCGGATGCTGGAATTCCTGTTCGACAAGGACCCAGACGCCTATGACGTCACGATTTTCAACGCCGAACCCAGGGTGAACTACAATCGCCTGATGCTGTCTCCGGTCCTCTCCGGTGAAAAGACCTATGAGGATATCATCACCCATGGCGACGACTGGTATGCGCAAAACGGCGTGACGCTGCACAAGTCGGCGCGCATCAGCGAGATCGATCGCGATGCAAAGAGCGTGACGTCCGAAAACGGTATCACGGAAACCTATGACCAGCTGGTGATAGCGACCGGGTCCAATCCGTTCATCATCCCGCTTCCGGGCAAGGATCTCGACGGCGTGCTGACGTATCGCGATCTGGATGATGTCGACAAAATGCTGGATGCTGCCAAGCGTGGTGGACGTGCTGTTGTCATCGGTGGTGGTCTTCTTGGTCTGGAAGCAGCGGCGGGACTGAAGATGCAGGGGATGGATGTTACCGTCCTTCACCTGATGCCGACCTTGATGGAGCGACAGCTCGATCCGGCAGCCGGTTTCCTTCTTGAAGAGGAATTCAAGAGCCGCGGCATCGACGTTCTGACCAAGGCCAACAGCCATGAAATCGTCGACGATGGAACGGGCAGGGTCAAGGCCATTCGCCTGGATGACGGCACCGAGATCGATGCCAGCATCGTCGTGATGGCAGTTGGCATCCGTCCTTCGGCAGATCTGGCCAAATCGTTCGGTCTCGATGTGAACCGGGGCATTCTTGTCAGCGATGACATGCGCACCAGTGACAAGGACATTTTCGCGCTGGGCGAATGTGTCGAACACCGTGGCATGTGCTACGGCCTTGTGGCCCCGCTTTACGAGATGGCCGAGGTGATCGCCGACAATCTCCTGGAGGGCGCGTCTGAATATACCGGGTCGGTCACGGCTACCAAACTGAAGGTCACAGGCGTGGATCTTTATTCCGCCGGCGACTTTGCCGAGGGAGACGACCGGGAAGAGATCGTGCTGCGTGATGCCTCTGCCGGTGTCTACAAGCGGCTCGTTCTGAAGGACAACAAGATCATCGGCGCTGTTCTTTATGGTGAGACGGCGGATGGTCCCTGGTTCTTCGACATGCTCAAGAAGGGGACAGATGTCTCCGAAATGCGCGAAACACTGATTTTCGGCCAGGCGTATCAGGGGGGCGCCCCCCTGGACCCTACGGCGGCCGTTGCAGCCTTGCCGGATGATGCGGAAATCTGCGGCTGCAACGGCGTATGCAAGGAAACGATCGTCACGGCGATCAAGGACAAGGGACTGTCGTCGCTGGACGACGTGCGCGCTCACACCAAGGCGTCGGCTTCCTGCGGGACCTGCACTGGGCTGGTTGAACAGCTCATGCAGTCAACACTGGGCGATGCCTATAACCCGGCGGCAGTCACGCCGATGTGCGGGTGTACGGACCTGGGTCATGACGAAGTCCGGCGGCTGATCAAATCGAAGCAGCTGAAGACCATCCCGGCCGTCATGCAGGAACTGGAGTGGAAGACGTCCGGCGGTTGTGCCAAATGTCGACCGGCCCTGAACTACTACCTGGTGTCCGACTGGCCCGACGAATATGCCGACGACTACCAGTCCCGTTTCATCAACGAGCGTGTTCACGCCAATATCCAGAAGGATGGCACCTATTCCGTCGTTCCGCGCATGTGGGGCGGGATGACCTCCTCCAAGGAACTGCGGGCGATCGCGGATGTGGTCGACAAGTACGACATCCCGGCAGTCAAATGCACCGGTGGTCAGCGGATCGACATGCTCGGCATCAAGAAGGAAGACCTTCCTTCTGTCTGGGAAGATCTCGGCAAGGCCGGGTTCGTCTCCGGACAGGCCTATGCCAAGGGCCTCAGAACCGTGAAAACCTGCGTCGGGTCCGATTGGTGCCGTTTCGGCACCCAGGATTCCACCGGTCTCGGTATCAAGATCGAGAAGTTCATGTGGGGGTCCTGGACACCGGCAAAACTTAAGCTTGCCGTTTCCGGGTGTCCGCGCAACTGCGCCGAAGCAACTTGCAAGGACATCGGTATCATCTGTGTCGACAGCGGATACGAAATCCACTTTGCCGGCGCGGCAGGTCTCGACATCAAGGGCACGGAAGTTCTCGGTCTGGTCAAGACCGAGGAAGAAGCGCTCGAGCATGTTGTTGCCCTGACCCAGATGTATCGCGAGCAGGGACATTACCTGGAGCGCATCTACAAGTGGGCCAAGCGCATCGGCTACGACGAAATCCGCGCCCAGATCATGGATGATGCGGAAAAGCGCAAGGCCTATTTCGATCGCTTCGTCTTTTCCCAGAAATTCGCGCAGGTCGACCCCTGGTCCGAACGGGTCTCGGGCAAGGACAAGCACGAATTCAAACCCATGGCGACATTGCTTTCGGAGGCTGCCGAATGAACGCGGAAACCAGAAACTGGGTCGCAATCGGTGACCTCAACGACATCCCGAGGGAAGGGGCTCGGGTGGTGAAGACAGATGCCGGCTGCATCGCCGTCTTCAGGACCGTGGATGACGAAGTCTATGCCATCGATGACCGCTGCCCGCACAAGGGAGGCCCCCTCAGCCAGGGCATTGTCCACGGTTCGTCGGTGACCTGTCCGCTGCACAACTGGGTCTTTGACCTGGCAACCGGTCTTGCCAAGGGCGCTGACGAGGGGTCTGTCGCGGTGACCGCAGCAAAGGTTGAGGACGGTCAGGTTCTTCTGGCGGCAGACGATCTCGCGCGCAGGGCGCGCTGAAAAAACAAAAACGGAATGGTCCCATCAACCACAACCAGCTCGCAACCCGTGTCTGGGGAGAAGAGGAGGGCAGGGCGTGACCGCTGCCAATCACGATAAAACGGTCAAAACGACTTGCCCCTATTGCGGTGTCGGTTGCGGCGTTCTTGCAACGCCGCAACCGGATGGCTCGGTTTCGATCAAGGGAGACCCGGATCACCCGGCCAATTTCGGCCGTTTGTGTTCCAAGGGATCGGCCCTGGGTGAAACCCTGTCGCTTCAGGACAGGTTGCTCTATCCGGAAGTGGATGGAAAACGCAGCAGCTGGGAAACTGCTCTCGATCGGGTTGCTGCCAGGTTTTCGGATGCGGTGCGTGAACACGGGCCGGACAGTGTTGCGTTTTATGTCTCCGGTCAGATTCTCACGGAAGACTATTACGTCGCCAACAAGCTGATGAAGGGTTTCATCGGCTCAGCCAACATCGACACGAATTCGCGCCTGTGCATGGCCTCGTCGGTTGCGGGTCACCGCAAGGCGTTCGGGGCCGACACGGTTCCGGGAACCTACGAAGACCTTGAGCTTGCCGACCTGGTTGTTCTCGTCGGATCGAACCTTGCCTGGTGTCATCCGGTGCTGTTTCAGCGCCTGGAAGCCGCCAAGGCCGCGAACCCCGCCATGCGGATTGTTGTCATTGATCCGCGCCAGACAGCGACCTGTGCCATCGCCGATCTGCACCTGGCACTGAAACCGGACACCGATGTTGCGCTGTTCAACGGTCTTCTGGCCTTTCTTGCGGAGTCCTATTCTACAAATGATCGATATATCAACAACTTCACCGAGGGTTTTGAGGAAGCGATTCAGCAAGCGGGGCCTTGTGAGATCGGCAGGATCGCAGAAGAAACCGGCCTGCAAAGGCAGGATATCGCGCTCTTTTACAAGATGGTTGCACAGACCGAGAAAACCGTCACCGTCTACAGCCAGGGTGTAAATCAGTCCGTGGTCGGGACCGACAAGGTCAATGCCATCATCAACACGCATCTTGCCACCGGCCGAATTGGCAGGCCCGGCATGGGGCCGTTCTCCGCGACCGGTCAGCCCAATGCCATGGGTGGCCGCGAAGTCGGCGGATTGGCAAACATGCTTGCCGCACATATGGCGCTGGAAAACCCGGATCATCGCGAAATCGTTCAGGAGTTCTGGCAAAGTCCCGTGATCGCCGACAGGCAGGGACTGAAGGCGGTTGATCTCTTCGAGGCTGTTGGCCAGGGAAAAATCAAGGCGCTCTGGATCATGGCCACAAGCCCGGTCGACAGTCTGCCGGATGCTGATGCCGTGCGTGAGGCCCTGAAGACCTGCCCGTTCGTTGTTGTGTCGGACGTGACCAGGTCCGCCGACACGGTTCCCTTTGCCGACGTTCTCCTGCCGGCCGCTGCCTGGGGCGAGAAAGACGGTACTGTCACCAATTCAGAACGCCGGGTCTCGCGTCAAAGGCAGTTTATCGAGTTTCCAGGTGAGGTCCGTCCGGACTGGTGGCAAATCGTCGAGGTGGCGCGGCGCATGGGGTACGAAGAGGCGTTTGCCTTTGAAAACCCTGCCGGGATTTTCCGGGAGCATGCCGAGCTATCCGCCTACAGGAACGATGGACGCAGAGACTTCGACATCGGCGCCTACAAGGATCTGGCGGGTGATGCCTATCAGACGCTCACACCCTTTCAGTGGCCGCGAGCCGTCGGGAAACCGCAAGCAGAAAGCCGGTTCTTTGCGGATGGAAACTACTACACACCCGATCGCAAGGCCCGTTTTGTTGCCACGGCTTTCAAAGCGCCACGCAAAACGGAGCGCGCCTATCCCTATGTGCTGAACACCGGACGGGTGCGTGACCAGTGGCACACCATGACGCGCACCGGCAAGACATCGCGCCTGGTTGCCCATATCGCGGAGCCTTTTGCAGAAATACATCCCGATGATGCTGCAGAATTGCAAGTCTCCGCTGCGGATCTTGTCGAGGTCAAAAGCCCGCATGGACGCGTGACCGTTCGTGCACTGGTGACCGACCGGGTGAGCATGGGTGAGGTCTATGTGCCCATGCACTGGACGGATCAATTTGCGTCCTGCGCAAGGATTGGCGCCGTGGTCGCACCTGAAACAGACCCCTTTTCCGGTCAACCCGGGTCAAAGTTTACGCCGGTGGCTGTCTCGAAGCGCCAGATGGACTGGCATGGCTTTGCCGTGCTGAGAGAGCGGCCGTCGGAGATACCGGGGTCCTATTGGGCGATCGGGCCGGTTCCCGGTGGCTACCGCCTGGAATTTGCCGGGTTTGGCGAGCCGGATACGAACGAGTTGCTTCAGCTTCTTGGCTGCACTGATCTCGACTGGTTGAGCGTGGACGACGGGTCGGCAGGTTGGAGCCGGCATGCCGGCTGGAAAGAGGATGTCCTGCAATCTGCGATATTCCTCTCACGACAGCCGGTGGAAGTGGCACGGCAATGGGCGAGCGAACTCCTGACCGATGACACGATGTCGAAGCAGGAACGGTTCCAGGTGCTGGCGGGACGTCCTCCGGCGGACAGACCCGATGCCGGAGCCCTTGTCTGTTCCTGTTTTCAGATCGGCTGCAACCAGATTTCCGAAGCGGTGAAAAACGGCGCAGACAGTGTTCAGAAAGTGGGAGCGGAGCTCAAGGCGGGCACGAATTGCGGCTCCTGTCGCTCCGAAATCCAGTCGCTGTTGGATGATCTCATGAAGGAAGCAACAGATGAACCCGATCTCGCGCAAGCCGGTTGAGGTGAAAAGACGTCGGCGCTCCGTGCATGTTGGGGCCCTTGCCTGCCTGCCACTTTTTTTCCCGCTCGAGGGACGCAAGGTCTTGCTGGCGGGAGGTAGTGACGCGGCGGCCTGGAAGGCGGAGCTTCTGGCCGCTGCGGGAGCAGAGGTGCACGTTTTCGCTGAAGCGCTAGACCCGGAATTCGAGGCACTCATGACGTCCGGAAGCGTCAAGGGATGCTTCGTTCATCATGACCGTCACTGGAATTCACGCAGCTTTGCCGGGATGTCCCTGGCCATTGCGGACGCCAACGATGATCAGGAGGCCCGGGCGTTTGCGAGCGCGGCCAAACTGAATGGCGTACCCGTCAACGTGATCGACAACCCGCCTTTCTGCGACTTTCAATTTGGCTCCATCGTCAACCGCTCTCCGGTGGTGATCGGGATCTCGACAAACGGCGTTGCCCCGATCCTTGGTCAGGCCATAAGGCGCCGCATTGAGACTTTGCTTCCGGTCTCTCTTCAGGACTGGGCGGGCCTGGCGCAACGCTTGCGCGCGAAAACCCTGCAGATGTTGAAGCCGGGCGGGGAGCGTCGCCGCTTTTGGGAGATGTTCTCGGACCTGGCGTTTTCCGGCAAGACCGGGCCCGACGGAGACGAAGACCGTTTGGGAACCGAGTTGATGCAGCTTGCCGGGACCGACAGGCCTGGTCACGTCACCCTGGTTGGTGCAGGGCCGGGTGATGCGGAATACCTGACGCTAAAGGCCGTGCGGGCCTTGCAGTCTGCCGACGTCATTCTGTTTGACGATCTGGTGGACGATGCCGTTCTTGAGCTTGCAAGACGCGAGGCCAAGAGGCTTCTGGTTGGCAAGCGGGGTGGCAGAGAGAGCTGCCGCCAGGACGACATCAACGAAATGATGGTGAACCTGGCGCATCAGGGAAAGCATGTGGTGCGACTGAAATCCGGCGACCCGATGATCTTCGGTCGCGCGGGGGAAGAGCTTGCGCGCCTGGCTGAGGAAGGCATACCTGCAAGCGTGGTTCCCGGCATAACATCTGCCTCGGCCATGGCCGCGCGTCTCGGGATTTCCCTGACACACCGCGACCACGCCCAATCAGTTCGGTTTGTCACCGGTCACTCGCGACAGGGCAAGCTACCCGAAACTGTTGACTGGTCGGGCCTCAGTGATTGCGCAACGACAACGGTTTTTTACATGGGGGCCCGAATGGCGGGACAGATCAGTGATCGACTGATCTGCGAAGGCCTTCCGCCCCGAACGCCTGCCGTTGCGCTGTCCGGTATCGCAACAGGTGATGAGGCGCGTTGGACCGGTCCCGTCGAGGACCTTGCCTCTGGCGTTGCTGGTCTTGGTCTGGAGCGACCTGTTCTGATCGGGGTGGGGAGCGTGTTTGAAAACACGGCCAGACTATCAGTCTCACCCGACTTGAGCACGCGGCCCGCCGGGGACTTCATTGAACGGCCCGTACAGACAGGCTGACCTTCAGTTGCCTCGGAACGCTCTGGACTGCCTGGAAGCGGCAACGCTCACAATAGCGGGTCTCCCGCCAAGGGTCAGATCTTGAGTGCGCAATGCGATGCGTGCTGGCTGGGTGCAGACCGGAAATGAGACCGTGTTTTACATCGAAGCCAGGCTTTGTTGACGATTTCAAACTGCAGATTGGGGTGTTGACCCCATACTGATTTGGCGCCCCGCCTGCCACCTTTCCGTCATCGACATAACGATGCACCCGCTCCAACGGAGCAGATTTTTGGAAAGGAAATGACAGATGAAAATGATTGCCAAAACCATTGCCGCCGCAGCCGTTGTCGCTGTGACTGGTGTTGCTTCGATCTCTGCAATGGACGAGGCCCATGCCGCGTTCGACATCTGCAAGAAGGTCAAGATCACGGTTCAGAACAAGACCGGTGCTCCGATCAAGCTTTTCGATCTTGATTACAAGGATTTCGGTTCAGGCCGGATGCGTTCCGAAAACATCTCCAACCGGGTGATCCCGAATGGCGGATCCTACACCTGGAAGCGCAACCTGGAAGGTGTCAACAACGCCAAGACCTATGTCCGGGCCCAGTACAGCAAGCTGAAATCCAATGGCAAGTGGGATCTGAGATATTACTGGTGGCAGAACTCCTCGACCCGCGTCTGCTCCAAGGGCAAGCGCTACAAAGTCACCTTGAACTGACGTCTCGGTCTCCTCAATGCCGCACCGTCAAACGGTGCGGCCTGCTTTTGCTTTTCCCAAACCACAAGATTCCCGGGCGAGTGACGCTCGACGCGTCCTTCTTCGGGCAATTCGAAGGACAAAACCAATGCTCAATGGACATCTCCCCAAGGCCGTCCTCATCAGTTCTGCCTCCATCGTCACGATCGCATTTGTCGCGATTGCAAGTCAGACCGTCGATTGGTCGCAAATGGGTCGTTATCTGAACCAGACCATCACCAGTGAGGAGACCGGACACACGGAGCCGGCACCCGTCCAAGCCCTGGAACCTGATCATCGCGCAGGCCAGGAACATGAAACGGTTCTGAACGAAACACCCGTTGAAGACAGCCTCCTTGTCCCGGCCCCTGTTGTGAGGCCGGTCCCGGAAACCCGCGCAAAGGCACAGCAGCCCCAACAAACTGGCGGATTGTTGTCCCTTTATTCCGGTCAAGGTGCGTCGGCTCCTGCTTCTGCCAAACGTCATTCGATGGACGCGATTGCACCGGTCGCAACGCTTCCGAACCGCGAACGCTTTTCCTCCGAAGAGGTCAATCCGCTCAAGCAGGTAAGCCAGGACCCGGTCTCAACCTTTTCGATCGATGTCGACACGGCCTCGTATTCCTTTGTCCGCAGCGATCTGTCAGTCGGTCGTTTGCCCCATCCGGATGCTGTGCGCGTGGAAGAGATGATCAACTATTTCGACTATGCCTACGCGGTTCCGGAAAGCCGGGAGACACCGTTTTCGACAAGTGTTTCCGTCGTCGAGACGCCTTGGAACAAGCACACCAGGCTGATGCAGATCGGTGTCCAGGGCTACAAGGTGCCGCTTGATGATCTGCCTCCGCAAAATCTTGTTTTCCTGATCGACACGTCGGGCTCCATGTCTGACGTCAACAAGCTCCCGCTGCTGCAGCAGTCCTTCCGCTTGCTCCTGTCTTCCCTGAGAGACGAGGATGAAGTTGCGATTGTGACTTATGCGGGCAGTGCCGGTGTCCTGCTGGAGCCGACCAAGGTTTCCGACAAGGAGCAAATTCTCCAGAAGATCAACGCTCTGACTTCCGGTGGATCAACCGCTGGGCAAGCCGGGTTGAAAGGGGCCTATGCGTTGGCCGAAAAAATGACCGGAGAGGGCGAACAGACACGCGTGATCCTGGCGACAGACGGTGATTTCAATGTCGGACTGTCGGATGTCGACAGCATGAAGAAATATGTCGAGGAGCAACGCAAGCGCGGCACCGCTCTTTCCGTTCTCGGCTTTGGACGCGGCAACTACAATGATGAACTCATGCAGACATTGGCCCAGAACGGGCAGGGTGTTGCGGCCTATATCGATACGCTCTCGGAAGCCCGCAAGGTACTGGTCGATCAGGTGGTCAGCTCGATTTCCATGATTGCGCAGGACGTCAAGATCCAGGTCGAGTTCAATCTGGAAACCGTCGCCGAATATCGACTGATCGGCTATGAAACGCGTGCTCTCAAGACCGAGGACTTCAAGAACGACAAGGTCGATGCGGGGGATATCGGCGCGGGTCACAACGTGACCGCACTTTACGAGATCACGCCGGTTGGCTCACCTGCAACGAAATTTTCAGATCTTCGCTATGGCAACGGGACGCAGACACCCGACCAGGTTTCGGGATCCTATTCCGGTGAACTGGCTTTCGTGAAGCTGCGTTACAAGACGCCGGGTGAAGACAAGAGCAAGCTCGTCACCACGCCGGTTACCTCAGATAGCAGCGACATCCCCTTGAGCGAAACGCTGTTTGCAGCCTCTGTCGCGTCCTTTGGCCAGCTCTTGAAAGGCAGTGATTATCTTGGAGACTGGGACTTCTCGGCTGCTGAAAAACTGGCGCAGGAGAACCGGGGCGCAGATCGCCTTGGATATCGCTCGGAATTCCTGACCCTGCTTCGTCTTGCGCAGGTGGCCGAGCGCTGACCCTGTCTTCCGATCGGGTAAAGAGAATGAGGCTGGCGATTTTTCGCCGGCCTCGTCCTTGTTGAAGATTTTCGCAGAGATCCTGCCGTCCCGGCCTTGGAGCCGGGAACATGTTCGGTGTTATGTCATTGGATTTGGTGCCTAAACCTTGGAGCTGTCAGGTTCAGGGTCTTTTCTAGGCTTTGTGGAGGTCAGACGGTTCACCTGTCCCGGAGCCAGTCCATGGTGACCTGCGTCCCGTCCGCATCGTTGAGGTCCAGCTTGCTGGACAGCACCAGCGACAGAGCGCCGAGATCGTTGGACTTCCAGAAATAGACGGTATGGCGCGTTGGTTCGAAACGTGCACAGGAAGTTGCGCCGATGTCGGCGAAATAGCGTGGAGGGCCGTCCCGGCGTATGTCGAAGGCCTTTGCTCCGGACGCGTCGCCCGGGTTGTTGAGACAGACCGTGACAAGACGCGCATCTATCTCCTCGGCCAAGGGCCGCGCCGCCGGCACGGGCGCCGCTGCCGGTGGCGCGACTTTAGATGACATTCTCTGTGCGCGCTTGGGCGCGGCGGCCGGTGCGGGCGCGGGAGGTGCAATGCCGGTCAGGCCTGATATTGCAGGCTCGATGATCCGTTCATCACTTTCCTGCTCGCTGAGCTCTTCAGGCGTTTCGAGCGGAACGGCGGCATCAGCCACGATTTCTGCTTCCGCTGCCGGTTCCGGCTTGGCACTGTATCGCGAAACTTCTGGCGCCAGAAGCTGACTTGCGCCTTCAAGTCGCTTTCGGTTCGTTGGAACGGGTTCAACAGCACCAAGAACGCCTGGAACGTCGCCTTTTTGAAACCGGATCAGGTCGTTGTCGCCGCTTTCCAGGAAGGTGGGTTCGGGCCTGTCTGCCGCACGTACGGTAAGCGCATCGCCGAAGGGCACCATGCTTCCGGCGAGGAAGCAAAGTGTCAGAAAACGGTTGGATATGGATCGGCGACGGTCCATGTGTTTCAAACTATTCCCTGTTTTATGACCGGCAGGCCGGCGAGTCTTACGACAACTTAGCTCAATTGGATGAAATTAGATAACGGGTGTTGACCCAACCCGAAACCCTATCCGCCGTGATCTGGCACCAGTTTCCTTCACATGTCTCCGTCAATTCAACGTCGCACGTGCCCGCAGACAGAGCGCCCGTAACGGGAAGCGTGTTCCTGGTCCGGAGCGCACATTCAACATGTCGTCTGCGGCCACGTTCACGCACATTTTCGGCGAGGCAGGGGGCGCTCCGGGAGCCAGGAACATGGCCGGTGGCGCGGATTTGCAGACACCGCCAACATTCGTCCCCCTGGCACAAATGGGTTTGACTGCCATTGAGAGCAATTCCCAACGACCGTCGGCGGTACGGATGACATGTCCACGATAATGTTCGCCAGCAACTGCATCGTCGAGATAACCTGTCATAACGATCTGGACGCTGTAGCCGGACCCGTCCTTTTGAATGTCCAGGCTCAGGCCTGCATCACCTTCTTCCGTCTCCGGGTGGTTCCGGATGAAGGGCAGGATTACCTCTATGAAGTCATCAGCGATTGCCTGACCCGGTGCAACGCGAATGTCCCTGAAGCCGTCACTGGCTGACGCTGCTTCGGCGAAGGCCTGGCCCAGAACGAGCAGAGCGCCGGTCGCGACGCCGATGAAGAGCTTGAAATGATGTTTTTTCATGACGGGTCCTTTCTGATCCATGCCAGAAGTCTCCCGCATTCAGCCTTGTGACCCCATGGGGCGGATCCCCCATATTGCCGCCCGCTCTAGAGTTCCTTGGACGGATCAATCAGGCCTTCCTTGAGCGCCCGGGCAATAAGCTGAGGGACGGAATGCACCTTCAGCTTCTGCATCAGGCTGGTTCGGTGCTTGTCCACCGTCTTGACGCTGATCCCCAATCCTTCGGCGATCTCCTTGTTGGAGCGGCCGGCAAGGATCATGTTCAAGGTCTGTCGCTCGCGATCCGTCAACACAGGTGGTTTGGGTGTTTCTTCGAGGATTTTTAGGAAGTAGTCGGAAATGTGTCGTTGTCCGCGCAGGATGCCGGGAAGCCTTTGATAAAACTCCTCATTGTCCGAGGCCTTGGAGAATAGGCCATCCACGCCGGTATCGATCAGGTCGGAAACCAGACCGACCGCGGAGATGCCGGTCAGAACGACGACTTTCGTGTCTTTCGACCAGCGACGGGCCTCGATCAGGACTTCCACGCCACCTGCCATCGGCATTGAGACATCCAGCAGAAGCAGATGCGGCCGATGCTTGCGAACCTCGGCAATCGCGGTCAATCCGTCGCCGGCCTCGGCCAGAACCCTGATCCCGTCAGGTTCGATAAGACCCGGTTTTTCAAGCGTTTCCTTCAGGCCCGCACGCACGATCGCATGATCGTCTGCAATAATGGCATTGTATCTTGGCTCGTTCACGGCCCATTATCCGGTAGATTCAATATCGGCAAACCTGACATGCCTTTGGTGAAATGACCAGAACACTCCGCCTTGGGCTCTTCCTGCTCATCAGTTTTCTGACACTTGGTTCCGCCCTGGCCGAGGCGGTCAGGCTGCAGCCGGGGCGTGGGGTCGCGGAACTTAAACCCTTCCTGGCGTATCACAGCGACCCGACCGCCTCTCTTGGTCAGGTGTTGCGGCTCTACAGGGCCGACGGTTTTCAACCGGTTCTCGATACGTCGATGATGGACTGGAACTATGCGCCGGAAGCCTGGGCGGCCGTCGAGATCTTCAATGACACGCTTGATGACGGGCGCGGGGCCGACCCCTTCGTGCTTACGGTCGATTTGCCCCTGGTCAGCGAAGTGGATGCCTATGTCATTCGTGAAAGCGGTTTTACCGAGAACCTGATCAGCTATTCGCTGTTTGAACCCTTTGTGCCCGAAGACCATTCGGTGACACGCTTGCGAACGCCGGTTTTCGAGATTGCTCCACAGGAAACGGTCACGGTTCTGGTCAATTTCAAGTTTGGTCCGTTCCAGTCCTTCAAGATGGCGCTGGAAACACCCGTCGAGCTGGAGGCGTCCGCCTTTGCGTCAGGTGTTTCGCATACAGCTTTTTATGCCTTCGCCATTTCCTGCCTGGTCTTCTTCTTCGGTTTTCATCTGGCGATGAAGAACTGGATCGGCATGCTCTACGCTGTCCAGTTTGCCGTTGGTCTCGGCTTCATCGGCTATATCGACGGTCTCTGGTTCAGGTTCTTCTTCCCCGGCACGCCGGCGTTGCAATCGCCGGTCGGGTTTTTCTTGCTCTATGCACTGTCCGGGATCGGTTTCGTTATCTCCGGGCGGTCCATCAAGGGCGAGGAGGGAGAAACCCGGCTGTCCATCGGCCTGAGTTTGCTCTCTTTGTTGTCAGTCGCAGGGTTTGCGATTTCGCTCTACTCGCCCGGTACCTATTCAGCTCTTTTCGGCTACATCCTCCTTGCCTTGATGTTTGTCGCAGCCTTTGTCGCGGCGGGGAACTGGCGGCGCACGGAAGGAGCTGTTCACTTGTCGGCACTTCTGATTTCGTCGCTTGGAACCTTGAGTATCGTCGCTCTGATCGTGGTGGTGGTGATTGGCAGCCGCGCTGAAATCATTCCTGTCTCAACAGCTGTAAAGGGGATCTTTTCGATCCTGCTGGTGGCCACCATGACCGGACTGACCACGCACATCATCAATTTGCGCCGCAAACACTCCAAGGCAGTTGAAGCCGAACTGGAAGCACTTGAGGCCGAGGCGCGACGCAGCCAGGAACTGCTTGTTGCCGAGCGAAACTACTCCAGAGCGCGGGAATTGGCCGGTGTTCGGCAAAGACAGTTGGCGACCGCGTCGCATGACCTGAAACAGCCGATCATGTCTCTGAGGATGAACCTCGACAGTCTGGCGGCAGATGTCGAACCGGATGTCAGAAAACGGTTGAGAGAAGCCTTCGACTATATCGAGGCACTTTCAAACGACTACCTGAGAGACACCGCGCCAGCGAGCGACGACCTGCCGGATGAAGACGAGGATACCGGATCGCTACTCGAGACGTCTGACGATGTGCAAGAAATCTTCGAAATCTCTCTTGTGCTCGACACCGTCTGGCAGATGTTCCACGAGGAGGCGGTGTCCAAGGGATTGGAGTTGAAAGCCGTTCGTTCAACCCGGCGGGTCTCCGTGCCCCCGCTCGTGTTGATGCGCATTGTCAGCAACCTTGTGTCCAACGCGGTGAAATACACCGAAACCGGAACGGTTCTCTTCGGTGTTCGCAACCGGGAGGACGAAATTGATCTGTGTGTATTCGACACAGGGCTCGGCATGACAGAGACCGAGATCGCGGCGTTTTCGGAAGCCTATCGCAAGGGCGAGGATTCAGAAGGGCATGGCCTCGGACTGTCCGTTTGCCACGAGTTGGCGCGCGAACACGACATGCCCTTCAGTTGCCGATCCGACAAGAACAGGGGCACAGTTTTCACACTGACGCTCAAGGCCTTGCCGATCCGCGAACATCACCCTTTGACAGAATTCCCTGGTTGAGGCGATTGCGCAGCTGGTAACGGTCAATCACGTAGTCAAACCCGGTGCCTTGAAACGGCAGGTCGTCGACGAGCTTGTTATCGCGCAGCAACCGATAGGTGCCTGAGGAAACACCGTCGATCGTAATTTGACGCGATTTCGAACCCATGCAGTCCGTGGGACCGATCCGGGGCCGGTTCTGCTTTTGAGCTCTGCTCAGGAAACTGCCGGAAATCTGAATGCTGTTTGCGGTCTGGTCAATCGCGACGGTCAGGTCATCGGACAGAGTTGCTCCTGTATGAGCCGACCGACAGCCTGTCGAGGCCGTGACCGTGAGCACGCCGGTATCGGCTTTCCAGTCGAGATGAAATTGCGTTGGAACTCTGTTCAGGTCCTCTAGCTGTTCTTGCGATCCACCATGCGCGATAGCCGGAAAGTTCGCGATCAGCGAGGCAAGGAGAGCATATGCTCGTCGTGTCGATGCTTTCATGTCGGGTCCTTTCGGTTCGATTGCCCGAAAGGTAGAGGTTGGCGACAGGATGCTGGATGGGGTCGGGACCCCAATTGTCCAAATCATTTTCCTCTGACGAGGTCTCGCTCGATCCCACCGGTGCTCAACAGCTTGCGATGATCTCTCGGCGTGGCGGCATATTCCGACCGGTAGGCACGCGTCATGGCGGCTGAATCAAGGTAACCACAACGACTGGCAATCTCGGCGACCGAAAGGGTCGTCAGCTCCACCAGACGCCTGGCTTCCCGGAGGCGGATGGCCTTGTAGACCGCAGACGGTGTTTTTGAAAACTCCGCCCGAAACTGGCGTTCCAGCGTCTTCTGATCGGTTTTCAGCTGCCGTGCGAGAGCCGGGATACCCAGAGGTTGCTCGATATGGCGGCGCATCAGGGTCGTTGCCCTTTGCATTAGTGTTCCGGGAGACAGGCGTCGAAAGGGATCATGCAGATCCAGCCTGTCACCATGCATGAAAAGGGCGGCAACTTCGAGCGCGAACATGGGACTGTGGTGGCGCCTGATCAGTTCCAGTGTCAGCTCGAAGGCCGTGGAAGCGCCGCCGCAGGTCGCCAGATCACTCTCGAGAACAAACCTGTCTTCAACAGCTTCGACCTCCGGATATTTCTCGGAAAATCGCGTGAATTCATCCCAGTGGATGGTGGCGCGCCGTCCATCGAGCAGCCCGGCTTCGGCAAGCAGCCAGGCGCCGGTGTCCATGCCGACGAGCGTCAGGTAGCGCTGGCGGGCCGCCCTCAGGGCCTGGCTCATCCTTGGAACGGCCAACGCCTGAAAGCCGTAGCTCGGCATCAGAAAGAGAAAGTCTCCCCCCTGGACTGCGTCGCGCAGGCGCCCTGTCTCGACGGGGAGGCCGCTGGACGAGGTGACAGTGCCTCCCTCTAGGCTCAGATAGTTCCACGAATAAAGCTTCGTGCGCGCAATTGTGTTGGCCGCACGAAAGGGTTCGACTGCATTTGCCAGGCAGTGGTTCGAAAAGGAATCGCTCAACAAGACGGAAATGGTTGTCACGCGATCATCATTTTTCGAATTCTGCATGCTTTTGTCTCAAATCTGCATGATGGATTGCCTCGTCTTGTCGCACTCTGAATGGGTTCGGGCAAGAGGAGGGGCCGATGAATTTTGGGTTGAACGAAGAACAAGAGATGATCGTCTCGACAGTTCGCTCCTTTGTCGAGAACGAAATCTATCCACATGAAGACGCCGTCGAGAAATCCGGACAGGTTCCCCTGGAACTTGGCGAAGACCTCAAGCGGAAGTGCATCGATCTGGGTTTTTATGCCTGCAATTTTCCCGAGGAGGTTGGCGGCGCCGGTCTCAGCCACATGGACTTCACGTTGGTTGAGCGGGAACTCGGGCGGGGCTCGATGGCACTGACCCACTTCTTTGGCCGCCCTCAGAACATCCTGATGGCCTGCGAGGGGGAACAGCGGGAGCGTTACCTCCTGCCGGCGGTGCGCGGTGAAAAGATGGATGCGCTGGCAATCACCGAACCGGATGCAGGCTCGGATGTGCGCGGCATGAAGTGCCAGGCCGTTCGAGACGGTGGAGATTGGGTCTTGTCGGGCTCCAAGCATTTCATCTCTGGAGCCGAACATGCCGACTTCTTTATTGTATTCGTGGCAACGGGTGTCGACGAGACGCCGAGAGGGCCGAAAAAACGCATCACCTGTTTTCTGGTGGACCGGGGCACGCCCGGATTTGAAGTTCGAGACGGCTACAATTCGGTCAGCCATCGCGGTTACAAGAACTACGTTCTCTATTTCGACAAGTGCCGACTGCCGGATGCGCAGGTGCTGGGCGAAGTCGATGGTGGTTTTGATGTGATGAACGAGTGGCTTTATGCCACCCGGTTGACGGTCGCCGCGATGAGCGTCGGACGCGCGCGGCGCTGTTTCGATCTTGCTGTCGACTACGCCGTCGAGCGCAAGCAGTTCGGCCAATCAATCGCGAAATTCCAGGGCGTCAGTTTCCAGATTGCCGACATGATCACCGAAATCGACGCCGCCGATTGGCTGACGCTCGCAGGCGCCTGGCGACTGGATCAGGGGTTGCCGGCCAATCGTGAGATCGCGAGTGCCAAGGTCTATGCCACGGAGATGCTCGCGAAGGTCACCGACACGACGCTGCAGATTTTTGGCGGCATGGGCCTGATGGACGACTTCCCTATTGAACGGTTCTGGCGAGATGCACGGGTGGAACGGATCTGGGATGGCACCAGCGAAATCCAGCGGCACATTATCAGCCGCGATATTTTCAGACCCCTGGGAGCCTGACCTCGTGCGCGGGCTTGGGCGACTGCTCCAACCGGAAACCATCGCTGTCATAGGTGGTGGGACCTGGTGCGAGAACGTGATCCGGGAATGTCGAAAAGGCGGTTTTGCAGGTGACCTTTGGGCCGTGCATCCAAGACGCCGGGAAATTGGCGGCTGCGCAGCCGTTTCCTCGCTCGCTGACCTGCCAAGCGCGCCTGACGTGGCCTTTGTCGGCGTGAACAGGCATGCAACAGTCGACATCATACGGGACCTTTCCCGTCGCGGTGGCGGTGGGGCTGTCTGCTTCGCGTCCGGGTTCAGCGAAGCGATTGCAGAACTTGAGGACGGTTCCGTTCTGCAGGAAGCCTTGGTCGACGCCGCAGGGGACATGCCGATCCTCGGACCCAATTGTTATGGGTTCATCAATGCACTGGATCAGGCCACCTTGTGGCCGGACCAGCACGGCCTCGTCGGTGTCGACAAGGGGGTCGCGATTATCTCCCAGTCCTCAAATATCGCGCTCAATCTCACGATGCAGGCGCGGGGCCTTCCGATTGCCTATCTGATGACTGTCGGCAACCAGGCTCAAACCGGATTGTCCGCAATTGGCCAGGCGCTCCTGGCCGATGACCGCGTGACAGCGGTGGGATTGCACATCGAAGGTATCGACGATTTGAGCAGGTTCGAGCAGTTCGCGCGAAAAGCTCATGAAGCGGGCAAACCGATTGTTGCATTGAAGGTTGGCAAATCGGATCAGGCGCGGGCCGCAACGGTTACCCACACGGCGTCTCTTGCAGGAACGCAGGTGGGGGCAAGCGCTCTTTTCAATCGACTTGGCATCGCGCAGGTGGACAGTCTGCCGACATTGCTGGAAGCGTTGAAACTTGTACATGTCGCCGGAAGATTATCCCATGCGGGTGTGGCCAGCCTGTCCTGCTCAGGTGGTGAAGCCAGCCTGGTTGCCGATGCCGGCGCTGGTCGGGGAGTTGTTTTCCCCCCACTTACAGAACTCCAGAAAGAG
Source organism: Roseibium sp. (assembly GCA_017643925.1). Lineage (GTDB taxonomy): Bacteria > Pseudomonadota > Alphaproteobacteria > Rhizobiales > Stappiaceae > Roseibium. The sequence continues at coordinate 150,839 of JAEPML010000011.1, forward strand.
GGTCTCAGAGCAGCTCTTGGGCCGAAGGTGGCGCTCGCGAACCCGCTCGACTACCACACCTATGTCTGGGGTGATGTGGCTGCCATGAGTGAAACCTTCAGCGCCATGGTAAGCGATGAAATCGCGCTTGGAATTGTCGTGCTCGACTTTCCCCGCTCGGACAGATGTGATTTGACCGAATGGCTCAAGGTGATCGAGGCAATTGAAATCGCCGCAAATCGAACGGGTCGGCCCATGGCTGTCCTCAGCACGCTTGCAGAAACCCTGCCCGAGAAAATCGCGCACGATCTGATCGCAAGAAACATCGTTCCGCTTTGCGGGGTCGAAGAGGCGATGGAGGCGATCCGGGCGGTATCCCGCAGTGCCCGACCGCTGTCCGGCACTGAAGTCCGAGTGCCTGTGTCCTCTCGGGTGGACAAGACTCTTTGTGAGACCGAAGCCAAGGAGGTCCTGGCGCGTTTCGGTTTGAAAACGCCTGTGCGCAGGACGGCTGACAATGGACATGACGCGGCCGAGGAAGCCGATCGGATCGGCTTTCCGGTCGTGCTGAAAGGAACCGGTTTTTCCCACAAGAGTGAGGTTGGGGCCGTAAGGCTCAACCTTCAGACGGCCGAGAGTGTTGCCGAGGCCGCGGCGGTTATGCCCTCAAAGTCGTTTCTTGTTGAGAAAATGGTCACCGGTACGCTTGCCGAGTTGCTGGTCGGCGTCGTGAAGGACCCGGCGCATGGTTTCATCCTTACCCTTGCTGCAGGCGGCGTTTTGACCGAACTGCTGCAGGACCGCGTCTCGCTTGTCTTGCCTGTTGAGCGGCACGACGTGGCAGACGCGCTGCAAGGTCTCCGGATTGCAAAGGTCATTGCCGGCTACCGTGGCAAACCCGCCTGTGACCCGGAACTGATTATCGATGCCGTGATGGCGGTTCAGGACTACGTTTGCTCGTCCAACGTGGACGAGGTTGAGATCAATCCACTGATGTGCGGTGAGAATTTTGCGATCGCTGCAGATGCACTGATCAGGTTTGGAGACGCATGATGAGCGATAATCCGATTAAGACACATGTCGATGGCCATATCCTGGAGGTGACACTTGATCGTCCGAAGGCCAACGCGATCGATCTTGCGACCAGCCGGATCATGGGAGAGGTCTTCACGCAATTTCGGGATGATCCGGACCTGCGCGTCGCGATTGTGACGGCAGCAGGAGACAAGTTCTTCTGTCCTGGCTGGGACTTGAAGGCTGCTGCCGACGGGGATGCGGTGGATGGCGACTATGGCAAGGGTGGTTTCGGGGGGCTTCAGGAGCTGCGTGGTCTCAACAAGCCGGTGATTGCAGCTGTCAACGGTATTTGCTGTGGCGGTGGTCTGGAGCTAGCCCTGTCTGCCGACATCATCCTTGCGGCTGAGCACGCGACCTTTGCGCTGCCAGAAATCCGATCCGGTACGGTCGCCGATGCCGCCAGCGTCAAGCTTCCCAAGCGCATTCCCTATCACATTGCCATGGAAATGCTTCTGACCGGGCGATGGATCGAGGCCGAGGAAGCGGCCCGCTGGGGGCTGATCAACCACATTCATCCTGCGGATGCGTTGCTGAACGAGGCCCGAAAGCTCGCAGCAACACTCGCTTCGGGGCCGCCGCTTGTCTATGCCGCGATCAAGGAAATCGTTCGCGAGGCCGAGGACATGAAATTCCAGGACGCGATGAACCGTATCACGAAGAGCCAGTTTGCGACCGTGGAGACACTTTACCGATCTGAAGACCAACTCGAAGGTGCGCGGGCCTTTGCCGAAAAACGCGACCCGGTCTGGAAGGGACGATAGGAGAAAACCATGCCACTTGCCATGAACCGGGATGTCTTCATCACATGCGCCGTGACCGGGTCCGGCGCGACGCAGGACAAGTCTCTCCATGTTCCGCGCAGTCCGAAACAGATCGCGGAAAGCGCAATCGATGCGGCAAAGGCCGGGGCTGCGGTCGTGCATTGCCATGTGCGTGACCCGGAAACCGGAGCCCCGTCGCGTCGTCTGGACCTCTATCGAGAAGTGACGGATCTGATCCGGGCAGCCGAGGTGGATGTCGTCCTGAACCTGACCGCCGGCATGGGCGGCGACATCGTGTTCGGATCCACCGAGGCGCCTTTCCCGGTGAATGACGCGGGAACCGACATGATCGGCGCCAGCGAGCGCATGGCGCATATCCGGGAGTGCCTGCCGGAAATCTGCACGCTGGACTGTGGAACGATGAATTTCGCCGAGGCGGATTATGTCATGACCAATACCCCGGGCATGCTGCGTGCCATGGGCAGCATGATGACCGAGCTTGGTGTCAAGCCGGAGATCGAGGCGTTCGATACGGGGCATTTGTGGTTTGCCAAACAGCTCGTCGCCGAGGGAACGCTGGAAGCGAAGGCCCTGGTGCAACTTTGCATGGGCGTGCCCTGGGGCGCGCCAAACGATCTGAACACATTCATGGCGATGGTCAACGCGGTTCCCGACGACTGGACGTGGTCCGCGTTTTCCCTTGGCCGGGACCAGATGCCCTACGTGGCGGCGTCCGTGTTGGCCGGTGGCAATGTGCGCGTTGGGCTGGAAGACAATCTCTTCCTGGAAAAAGGCGTCCTGGCAACCAACGCACAGCTCGTCGAGAAAGCGGTAGGAGTGATTGAAGGGATGGGCGCGCGCGTGATCGGCCCGGACCTGGTCCGGGAAAAGCTCGGGCTTACCAAGAGGGCGCCGGCATGAAGGCGGCGATCGTTGGTGGTGGGGTCATCGGAGGCGGGTGGGCAGCCCGTTTCTTGTTGAACGGCTGGGACGTCGCAGTTTTTGATCCCGATCCGGAGGCGCAACGCAAGATCCTTGAAGTGATTGCCAATGCCCGGCGCAGCCTGCCATCGCTTTACGACCGATCCTTGCCGGACGCCGGCGCACTGACCTTTCACGAGGAGCTGGCCGACGCCCTGCATGATGCGGACTGGGTCCAGGAGAGCATTCCCGAAAGGCTTGATCTGAAGCACAAGGTTTTGGGACACCTGAGCGACCTGGCGCCACAGAAGGCCGTTATCGGGTCATCAACCTCCGGCTTCAAGCCGTCTGAGCTGAATGCGAACGGCGCCAGAGCGATTGTCGCGCACCCGTTCAACCCGGTCTATCTGCTGCCGCTTGTCGAGTTGGTCGGGGACGCGAATGAAACGGAAAGGGCGGATCGGATCCTTCGATCGATCGGCATGTTTCCTTTGATCGTGCGCAAGGAGATAGATGCACATATCGCGGACCGCCTGCTGGAAGCTGTCTGGCGAGAGAGCCTGTGGCTGGTCAAGGACGGGATCGCGACAACAGAAGAAATCGATGAAGCCATCCGTATGGGGTTTGGCCTGCGATGGGCGCAGATGGGTCTGTTCGAAACCTACCGGATCGCCGGTGGTGAGGCTGGTATGAAGCATTTCATGGCCCAGTTCGGACCAGCGCTTGAGTGGCCCTGGACCAAACTGATGGACGTGCCGGAATTCACCGAGGAGCTGGTTGACCTGATCGCGGGACAGTCGGACGCCCAGTCCGGTCATCTGGACATCCGGGAACTCGAGCGGCTGAGAGACGACAACCTTGTCGCAATGATGCGCGCGCTTAAGAAAAACGAGAGTGGCGCCGGTGCCGTGATCACCAGGCACGAGAAAAGCTTCCCCGAGACCGAGAAGGCTGATCTTCCGGTAACTCTGGATCGGCAGGTGCCGCAAAGCTGGACCGACTACAACGGCCATATGAACGAGGCGCATTACCTCGAGGCGGCCGCAGCGGCGACGGATCGTTTCATGGAGATGATTGGTGCGGATGCCGCCTATGTTGCAAGCGGCCGAAGCTACTTCACGGTTGAAAACCACATCCGCTATTTGGATGAGATCCATGCCGGAGACCGGCTTGTTGCTACCACGCAGGTGCTGCAGGGCGCAGGCAAGAAGATGCACCTCTTTCATTTTCTGAAAAACGGCGAAGGTCGGCTTGTTGCTACCGTGGAAACACTTCTTCTGCATGTCGATCTGAAGACACGCGCCAGCTCGCTGCCGTCAGAGGCGGTTGGGGAGGCCCTGGAAACGTTTGGAACAGCCCATGCCCAAATGCCCTTTCCCGAGGGAGCAGGTCGGTTTGTGGGACAGAGAAATTGATCTAGAACCGCCCGGATGGGCTTTCCAGGGTCACGGAGGGAAGTTCTCCGAACATTCGCTTGTAGTCTCTGGCAAACTGTCCGACATGGCTAAACCCGCTCAGGGCCATGATGTCTCCGACACTAGCCTCCGCACTTGATGCCGCGGAAAGCCTGCGGCGGGTTTCCACCAGACGGCTCGATTTGAGAAAGGCCGCCGGCCCCATGTTGAAACGTTCCCGGAAGGCCAGTTCCAGTGCGCGCCTGGATAACCCCGCGTTTTCGCACAGTTCCGAGACCCTCACGTCGGCTGAGTTTCCTTGTGATACGGCGGCAAGAACCTGGTCGAGGACCTGGTCGGAATGGTGACTTGTCGCGGTCTTGCTGACCAGTCCGATTTGACCGAGCCAGCATCGGACAAGGTTCTCCGCGAATAGATCGAGAGAGCAATCATCGATGGATAGAGGATCGCTGGTCATCAATCCAAGCAGGCTCCTGGCCTCTTCAATCAGGAATGTTGGCGCCTTGAACAAGGATGGCAGCCTGCCCAGTCTTGGGCGCTTGAGTCCGCATCGATCGGCATATCTTTCGATGTCCTCCTCGCTGAGCGAAATAATGTGGACTTCGAAGTCGCAGCCGGTGACCGAGTGCATTTCGGTTCCGGGAAAGTAGACCAGGACGTCCTCCTGGCTCACGTGCTGACCTTGCCACCAGATCGCGTTCAGGTTTCTTCCCGGGAACCCGAAGGTGAATTTGTCCGCGGGCGGCGCCCCGCGTTGGTCGATATTGACCAGAAACCGCGCATAGGCGCATTGGAAACGCCTGGACATGCCTTGGATGACCCGGCCAATGGAAGGGGTCAGGGCATCTGCCTGCAACGGATGAAAATCAAGATCCCAGTGCCGGACATCCGCACACATCTGATCGATGTCACCGAACCTGGCGTCGAGCAGGGTGGTGAAACTTTTGTCCAGCAAGAATTTCTCCCTCGATTTCGCAATTTCGATCATTCGAACAAACGAACACCCGTAAAGTCAATTCCGTAGTTTTGCGACGGACGGTTTCCGGCGTTTGCCGGATGTGTCTGAAATCAGGGTGTATTTTTCTGTCGCGTTGAAAGTCGAAGGCGATTGCATTCGTCGCTGGCGGGGTAGAATTAAGTTACGCAACGGAAATTGCTGATGTAGGCTTCTGCCAGTCAGGGTCGCACGGGCAGCAGGGTTAGCATGATCGGTTCAACGCTTTTTTATCTCGGATTGCTGGTTTCCATAGCCATTGGCGTTTTGTATTTCCGTGATCTGGGCGACGTCAGTCAGATGGTGCTCAAGGTCAAGCGAAAGGACATGGTCCGGTTTATCCGGAACGAGTACCGCTTGATAGCTGCAGGGCTTGGGAGCGCGGCTGTGATGACGCTGGCCCATTTTGCGCTGGGCGGTGGCCCGTTCTGGCTTTGGCTCGTCGCCATTCTGCTGGTCGTCGTCCTTTACGGATTTCCCTACATCTGGGTGCATGTCGGACTGAGAAACCAGAAGAAGAGCGCCAAGTATTATTCCATCGCGGAAGCCTCTGAATGGGTCAGTCCATCCAGCCCGGTCCTGGTCATCGAGAACAACGGCGTGGCGCGTGCACATCCTGATGCGCAGATCATGCGCCCGCATCTCGCCGGCAACGACGAGGGACTTGGCGGTGAAAATGTCGTCATGACGTACTGCGCCATGGCTAATCTGGGTATCGGCTATACTCCCGAAATCGAGGGGCAGGGGCTGGAACTGGAAGTGCTGGCCCAGCATGGCAACAATCTGATCTTGCGGGACAATGTCACCGGTGAGCCGATCCAGCAGATCTATGGTTTCCGTGAAAGGGATGCGGAGGTCTCAACGGACGGTTCCTCCTGTCCTGTAAATCCCGGACTGTCCATGAAACCATGGCCGACCTTCCGGATGACATTTCGCGGCTTTAGCAAGGCCTTCCCGGATGGGCAGGTGTTTATCAACAAGCCCTCCGCCAATCCGGTCTTGCGCCTGTTCGACCTTGCGATCGAAACAGTCTTTTCTTCCGAGATTTCCCGGCAACACCGTGTGAATGATCCGATTATCAAGAACATGACCCGGGCTACGGACGATCGCATGCACAACAAGACCTATGTCTGGGGTGTTGACGTCAATGGTGATGCGGTGTGCTGGACCGATGATTTCGTCGTTGAACACAACAATGTTGTCAACGCAGTCGTTGGTGGACGGGATGTGGTTGTCGCCTGGGATCCCAAATACGAGAGCCTCGGCGTCTGGTGGAATGACAGCGGTCAACCTGTGACCGAAATCGACTTCTTCGGAAAGAGCCCTGCAGGCCAGCTCAAGCGGGTCGAGAATGTGAGACCTGGCATGTTCTGGCATGTCTGGGCGGAATACTTTCCAAACACCGATATCAATCGAATGGGCAGCAGCGCTGAAAAGTCAGCCGCATGAACACTGAATTCTGGGGGACCAGGGGAATGAAGATAGTTGGTAGATTGGGTTGCGCGGCGCTGCTGAGCCTGCTTGCGACACCGTTGTACGCGCAGGGAACCCCGATCGTTCATGATGCGGAATACTACATTCTGGAAGCCCAGAACGGCGAAGCCTGGGCTGCGGAAGACGCGGAACTTGACGCGGAACTGGCCGCGATAAAAGAGCGGAACGGCGGCAAGCCACCCAACATCTTTTATATCCTGATCGATGATATCGGCTTCGGGGATCTCGGAAGCGAGACACTGAACGCCTTGCGTGGTTACAAGACACCGGCGATCAATGAAATTGCGAGTGAAGGAATGCGCCTGGCGCGCATGTATACCGAACCGTCCTGCACGCCGACGCGTGTGGCATTCATGACAGGCCGCCAACCCCACCGTAACGGGATGGGCAATACACAGGTCGATATCTCGGGATTTGGCCTCGCCGACAAGGAAGTGACCCTGGCGGAAATTCTTTCAGACGCCGGTTACAACACGTCTCACGTCGGCAAATGGCACATGGGCGACATTCGTGAAGCCTGGCCGAATTATCAGGGCTTTGACTACGCTGCTTTTCCCATACACCAGCAGGGTCAGCTGACCATATTTCATGACGACGCGGCCAATGAGGAAGTCTCCATCGGCATCGGCAACAACAACTATGACGACCGATACACCCTGGACCGCTGGTTCAGAACGGATGCCTCCCGTCTGGTGACAGGCCTGGAAGGTGTCAGGAACGAAGATGTGCGCGAGGTGCACATGGAGCCAGGTGAGCGCTGGACCGAGGCGAAGTACCACGAAATGAACGTTCGGTACCAAAACCAGACCATGGAACAGCTGCGGAAACTTGCCGCCGAGGACAAACCCTTCTTCCTGCAGTACTGGCCGCTCTATCCGCTTACAGGTCCCCGCACGACCACCGAAAAATACACGACACCGAATGGCGGCATCTATGTTGAGAAGATGAAGCTTGTCGACCAGTGGATCGGTGAGCTCATGACCGAAATGGAAACGCTCGGGATTGCGGACAACACGATCGTCATCGTGATGGGGGACAACGGTCACTTCACGAAATATTCGCCGCAGTCCGGATATACGCCGATGATCTTCCGTGGAGGCAAGGGCGATACGACGGAAGGGGGCGTAAGGGTCGATGCCTTTATCCGCTGGCCGGGTGTCATCGAGGCCAACTCCGTGGTCGGCGACATGGTTCATGTCAGCGATTTGTTCACAACGCTGGCGCGCGTTGCAGGCGCCAAGGACAGGATCCCGACCGACCGGATCATCGACGGTCTTGACCAGACAGCCCTGCTTCTGAACGGGGAAGGCAAGGGGCGGCGGGACTATGTCTTCCTTTACAACATCACGAAGCTCGAGGCGATCATCAAGGAGCAGTACAAGCTGGCGATCCCCGGAGGCAGCATCGACAATGCGATCCTTGCCGATTTCTACGATCTCTTCAGGGATCCGCAGGAAAAGTATCCCGTGTCGACCGAAATCGGTGCCTGGGGCAGCGCCAAGTTCATCAATATGCTGCAACGTCATCTGAAGAGGAAAGAAAAATACCCAAGCGAAGGGCCGGCCGTCGGCATGCCCTACGAGGGGGTTGAGAACCTGCGTCCCGAAACCATTGCCGTTCGTGACGAGTTCCTGTTCATGCAGAAGGTCTCGGACCAGTAAGCCCGGTTAAACGCCGGGAAGGGCGGCCAGGGAACACGATAGGAATTCGTCGCAAGTCAGGTCGTTTGCGCAACAAGGGGAATGAGGATGAGAACAAAGCTGTTTTTCACCAGTGTCGCTATTGCTGCTGCGATCTGGATAACCGACATGCGCCTGGAAGAACCGGGAGATCGGTTTGCACATGTACCCGATTTCAAACTGGGGCCAAGTGATGCCATAGCCCAGAACGGTCAGGCGCGCAGAACCGCCCGGCGCACATCGCGCCGTGTCACGCGCCGCAGAACGTCGATTGCAGGCTGCACGCCCTACCGGGCCTATTACAATTGCGCCGGCGTCTATTATGCCCCGGTTCAGGAAGGCGGCACGACCGTCTATGTCGTCGTCAATCCCTAGGTCCGGAGTACTGCACATGTTGAATACATCATTGTTGAAGAATGGCAGTGTGGCAGCCATAAGCCTGTCGTTTGCTGTTCTGACCAGCGCTCCAGTGGCCTCCCAGGGGTTCCTGGAGGCCTGTGAAAAGGAAATCGTCGAATATTGCTCAGCCGTGGAACCGGGGAATGGCCGGCTCGTATCCTGTCTCTATGCCCATGAGACCAAGGTGAGCGATAAGTGTGGTGACTCGTTTGACGATATTGCCGACGTCATCGACAACATGTTCTTCACGATCGGTTCCGCATTGGCGATCTGCGCCGTTGATCTGGAACAGTATTGTGCGGGAACGCAGTTCGGGCAGGGGCGCCTGATCTCCTGTCTGGCAAAGGCAGAAGGTGACCTTCAGCCGGAATGCGGAAAAATTGTTACCGAATTGAGCAAGGGACTGGCGGACTAGTCCGGAATACGAAACCATGGAGCACCTGCGAACTGTCATGCCGCTTTAACGCTGCCTGTTCGAGGTCGGGATGAATTGAGAAGAAGACCATGTCACTGAAAACCCAGACAAGAGCCTTGTTCCTGTCCCTGACAGGCATTGCGGTATCCGCAGCGAGCGTTGCAGCTGCAGATCTTGGTGCGTCCCCGGTGAACTACCAGAACCCGGTTGATGAACGGATTGACCGGACCTGGGAATTCCTTGTTGCGCCATACTTCGTGGGGGCCAACATTGTCGGCACGACGCAGGTTGGCAGGTTGCCGGCAACAGATATCGATGTGGGAACAAGCGACATCCTGGAAAACCTCCGCTTCTGGGCCATGATCAGGGGGGAGGCGCTGTATCAGCAACAAGTCGGTCTCATGATCGATGCAGCTTACATGAACCTTGGAACCGCGACCGACACGCCCCTGACCGGTGGCCGGGTCCGGGTCGGCGGCAGCCAGCTCATTCTGGAAACCATGCTGTTTTATCGTGCATACAGGACGCAGCAGACGTCGATTGATGTCTATGCGGGTGGGCGCTACTGGGACATTTCGCTGGATCTTGATGCGACAGGCACGATTGCGGGCAATTTCGACATCGAACGCGGTGACAACTGGATTGATCCGGTCATCGGTGCACGCGTGTTTCACCAGATCAATGACAAGTGGTCCGTGAATGCACGTGGGGACATTGGCGGGTTTGGCGCGGGATCCGATTTTACCTGGAATGCGCAAGGCGGCTTCGGCTACCACTTCAACAAGACCTGGTCTGCACATTTCCAGTACAAGGCCTTGTCAGTCGATTACGACAATGGCAAGTCGGGGACGTCCAAATTTGCCTATGATACGATCACGCACGGGCCGTTGATCGGAATTGCAGCGCGGTTTTGATCCAGGTCACAGGCGCTGCGCATTCGACACGTCACTGTGCCGGGGAGTTCGCAACTCAAGCGGGTGGGCTTCCTTTTTTTCGCTGCCGCACCCTTCCCATGGTGAACCGGCTCGGCTAGGCTTCACTCGTCAATATTTTCGAATCTAAGCGGTGGCCGGCGTCGTTCCCGTCTTGATCGTGACGCGGCTTGCACGCTCTGATAATTGCGTTTGTCCGGGTGAAATTGCCTTGGCGTATTGCTGAGAGGTGCCAGTGCAAGACATTCTTTGCCGTTCGCTGAGGCCTCTTTTCGTACTTCTGGCGGCTGGATTTCTCCTACAGGGCTGCGGTGTTTCAGATGCACCTGTGCTCTTCCCGAAAGGGCCGATTGCGCTGGCGGAGCGAAATCTTCTCTTCATCGCCTTCGGGTTGATGATGATCGTCGCGATCCCGGCGATCCTGCTGACGCTTCTCTTCGTCTGGCGCTATCGCCGCTCCAACGAGACTGCCACCTATCAACCGGAATGGGACGGGTCCTGGAAGGTTGAAACCGTGGTCTGGCTGGTACCGGCTGCGATTATCGTGGTGTTGGGAACGCTGGTCTGGACCAATACCCACAGGCTTGATCCCTACAGGGAACTTGCCGGTGACAAACCTGCCTTCAAGGTACAGGCGATCGCGCTCGACTGGAAATGGCTGTTCCTCTATCCCGAACTCGGCGTCGCAAGCGTCAATGAACTCGCGTTTCCCCAGGACAGGCCGCTTTCCATAGAGATCACCTCCGACACGGTCATGAATTCGCTCATGATTCCCGCGCTCGGCGGCCAGATCTATGCCATGGCGGGGATGCGCAGCGAGCTCAATCTGATCGCAAGCGAAACAGGTGTCTTCATGGGCAGAAACACAATGTATTCCGGCGACGGTTTTTCCGACCAGCATTTCAAGGCGCATGCCATGAGCGAAGCGGACTTCACGGCCTGGACGACCAAGGTGTCTGGTGAGGCCCAGGTGCTGGACGCAGACGCCTATCTCAAGCTGCGAGAACAGAGCATTGCCGACCCGGTTGCCCATTTTTCAGCCTATGAAAAAGACCTTTTCAAGCTGATCCTGCGCAAATATGCACCGATTGTCGGCCCTTATGAGAGTGAAGCGGCGGAACTGATCTGCAGGGGGGCTGCATAATGCTCGGACGGCTGACAATCGAGGCGATTCCGCTCTATTCCTGGGTGGCCATGGGAGGTGCCGCCGTTACGGTTGCCGGCGGGCTGGCGGTCTTTCTGCTGATCACCTATCTGCGCGCCTGGAAGGTTCTGTGGACCGACTGGCTCACGAGTGTCGATCACAAAAGGATCGGCATCATGTATGTGGTGCTGGCCCTGGTGATGCTGGTGCGCGGCTTCGTCGACGCGTTGATGATGCGGGCTCAGCAGGCGATTGCGCTCAACAGCGAGGGCTACCTACCGCCGGAGCATTTCGAGCAGATCTTTTCATCCCATGGCACGATCATGATCTTCTTTGTCGCCATGCCGTTCCTGACCGGTCTCATCAACATCATCGTTCCCCAGCAGATCGGGGCGCGGGACGTGGCTTTTCCCTTTCTGAACTCCGTCAGCCTCTGGCTGACAGCGGCCGGGGCGGCACTCGTGCTGGTCTCCCTCGTGATCGGCAAGTTCTCGACCGCGGGCTGGACCGGGTATCCGCCTTACTCCGGGATTGAATACAGCCCGGGTGTTGGCGTCGACTACTGGATCTGGGCTCTCTTTGTCAGCGGTGTCGGCAGCACGCTCTCAGGTATCAATTTCATCGTCACCATCGTCAAGAACCGGTGTCCCGGCATGACCTATATGCGCATGCCGATGTTTACCTGGACGACCCTGTGCATTTCGATCCTGATCGCCTTTGCCTTTCCGGCCCTGACGGTGGTTGCGGCTCAGCTCGCCCTGGACCGGACGCTCGGGTTCCACTTCTTCACCAATGGCGATGGCGGCAATATGATGATGTTTGCCAACCTGCTCTGGATCTGGGGACACCCGGAAGTCTATATCCTGATCCTGCCCGCGTTCGGCATTTTTTCCGAAGTTGTGTCTACCTTCTCGCGCAAGCGGCTCTTCGGATACAAGTCTCTCGTCTACGCGACAGCCTGTATTGCGCTCCTGTCCTTCACTGTCTGGCTGCACCACTTCTTCACCATGGGATCTTCGGCCAATGTGAATGCCGTTTTCGGTATTGCCACGATGATCATTGCGGTACCGACCGGTGTGAAGATCTTCGACTGGATGTTCACCATGTATCGTGGCCGTATCGAGTTTCATCCTTCCATGGTGTTCACGATCGGCTTCATGGTCACATTCGTGATTGGCGGCGTGACCGGCGTGCTGCTCGCGCTGCCACCTGCCGACTACCTGATGCACAATTCCACGTTTCTGGTCGCTCACTTCCACAACATGCTGATCCCCGGCGCGCTGTTCGGCTATTTCGCCGGCCTGAACTACTGGTTCCCAAAGGCTTTCGGTTTCAAGCTTGATGCCAAATGGGGCATCCGGTCGTTCTGGTTCTGGATCGTCGGCTTCTATCTCGCCTTCATGCCCCTTTACGTGCTCGGTTTCATGGGCATGAGCCGGCGGATGGAGCACTACGCCGACCCGAACTGGCAGCCTTATCTTATCGTTGCCTTCCTGGGAGCGGTCTGTGTGCTGTGCGGGATCGCCTGCATTGCGATCCAGCTTTATGTTTCGGCCAAGACCTGGGGATCCTCGCGGGACGTGACGGGAGATCCCTGGAACGGCCGGACGCTGGAATGGGCAACGTCCTCGCCACCGGCAGAGTACAATTTCGCAGTGCTGCCCGAAGTCAGCGACATCGACGCTTTCCATGACATGAAGATCAAGGGCACCGCTTATCGTGCCCCTCATCAGTATGAAGACATTGTCATGCCCAAGAAGTCGGCGCTCGGGCCCATTCTCGGAGCGCTTGCCTTCGGGCTCGGCTTCGCCATGGTCTGGTACATCTGGTGGCTGGCAGCCCTGTGCTTCGCGCTGTGCCTCGTCTGCGTGGGCATTCGGGCATCGGATGACAATACCGACTACGTGATCCCTGCCGGCGAGGTCGCCAGGCAGGAGAACGAGAGACTGGCACGCCTGACACCGGCGGACATGCATGACATGCGGGATTTTCTGCCGCGAGGCGCGGCGTCGGGCTCAGTCTTGCAGGGGAGGGTCTGATGGCAGATACCTCGCTGGCCAGCAATGTTCTGGAACATGAAGAACGACAGTCGTTGGAATCCAGGGAGTTCGGTTTCTGGATTTACCTGATGACCGACGCGGTCATCTTTGCGCTGCTGTTTGCGACATATGTCGTGCTGTCGCAGAACTCGGCAGCTGGACCAACCTCCAAGGAAGTGTTCGATCTCAGGCATACGGCGGGCGAAACAGTGCTGCTGCTGCTGTCCAGTCTTACGTTCGGGATTGCGACGATCTCAATGGTCGCGGGCAAGGGGGGGCGGGTCGTTCAATGGCTGTTTGTAACCCTGCTGCTCGGACTCGGATTTCTTGCCATGGAGCTGATCGAGTTTCGCGGCATGATCCAGGAGGGAGCCGGCCCGGATGTGAGCGGCTTCCTCTCCGCCTTTTTCACACTTGTCGGCACGCACGGACTGCATGTTGCCTTTGGCGTGATTGGCATATGCGTCATGATCGGCCAGGTTCTTGTGAAAGGCCTGACCTTGCCGGTGCGCTCGCGCCTCGTCAGGCTTGGGCTGTTCTGGCACTTTCTTGACATCGTCTGGATCGGGATATTCTCGGTCGTCTATCTGCCCGGCGTGATGTAGGAGCGTGTGATGGATCATTCAGCCGAACGGAGCCTCTCGACCTATCTCACCGGATTTGCACTGGCCGTGGTGTTAACGGCCATCCCGTTTGGTCTTGTCTGGGGTGGTCTGCTGACCGGAACGGCTGCCTATGGCGTGATCGCGGTCGCCGCCGTGTTGCAGGTCGTGGTTCACCTGGTTTTCTTTCTGCATCTGAATCTCAAATCGACACCGGCCGAGAACCTGTTTTTCCTGGGCTTTGCCGCGGTTCTAATCTGTATCATGGTCGGCGGAAGTCTCTGGATCATGATGGATCTGCATCACCGGATGATGTGAGCAATGGAGGGGAAGCGATGACCAAGGCGTTTGGCAAGGCTCTTCTGGTGTTTCCGTGCCTGCTGGTGGTCGGATTGCCGACACTGGCCCATGCCGACTGCAAGAAGGACATCAGCAAGGTTGAATATGCGATCGATCACCTCAATCGGTCCGGTATCGACTTGATGACCGCCGAAAAGATGCGTGCCCTTCTTCAGGACGCGAACAAGGCGCGCAAGGCTGGTGATGAGGCCAAGTGCCAGAAGCTCATCGATCAGGCGAAATATATGGGTAACGTGAGTTAGGAAACATTTTTCCTGGCTCAAGATGATTTGTGACGCAAGCGATTGGCTGTTCGCCAATGCAAGCGGTATTAAAAAAATAAATAAAACAGATCTCTACACGTATTTTCTCTCCTAAATTGTCAGGAAATTCCGACGATTCTCCGAACGGGTGCCGTCATGCATCCGTCTCTTCAGTTTCTCAAGACATCCGAATGCAATCGATGGCGAAATCGATTTTGCAATAAAGATCGATGTAGTGAGTCAAGAATCATAAAAATCGGATAAATACAAAAGATATTAGAAAAATCGATAAAACGAGTTTAGTTTGACATTCGGTTGTTGCCTTGACCGAACCGTTACGGAGGAAAACGGATGTTGAACTTGAAAAAATGTGCGGTGGCACTGGGGCTCGCGGTTGCGATGCCCGGTACTGCCTTTGCCGCAAATGTAGATGGCCCGAGTGTTTTCTGGAAATTGTCCATGTGGGGCAATCCGCGCGCTCTGTCCGCGGGTATGGAAGAGCTGTCGAAGGTTGTTGCCGAGGAAACGGGTGGCAAGTTTCAGATCAAGATTTTCTATGGTGGCCAGTTGTCGCCCGCACGCGAAAACCTTGACGCCCTGGTCGTGAACGGTTTCGAAGGGGCTGCAATCTGCAACTTCTATCATCCCGGAAAGAATCCGGCTTGGATGGTGTTCTCTCTGCCTTTCCTGCCGCTTGGAGATCCGAAGGTCGACAAATATGTCCGCAGCAAGATGTTTGAGCATCCGGCCATTGTAGCCGACATGGAGCGGTGGAACGCTATTCCTTACGTGTCCGGACTGCTGCCACAGTATGAAATCCTGGGCAAGGGCAAACCACCTGCCGAACTGAACGACTGGCAGGGCAAGCGTGTCCGCGCGGGCGGTGGCCTTGGGTCTGCAATGGAAAAACTCGGCGCAGTCAAACAGACACTGCCTGCTGGTGAAACATCAATTGCGTTTCAGCGTGGTGCTCTCGACGCGGCTGCGTTTCCCTACACTTACGCGCATGTCGCCTTCAAGATCAACGAAGAGGCCGAATGGTTCACGTCCAACCTGGCGCCCGGAACTTCCGAGTGCGGTTGGGTCTTCAACAAGACTTCCTACGACGCATTGCCTCCGCAATACCAGAAGCTCCTGATGGACAATCGTGATCTTGTGATGGACATCGAACAGGCTGCCTATGCGACGCAGGACGAGAAGAACCTGCCCGAGTTCGAAAAGACCATGACAAAGGTAACCTATTCGGACGAGCAGTTGGCAGAATTCCGGGAGATTGCCGGCAAACCGGTCTGGGACGAATGGATCGCCGCCAACAAGTACAAGTTCGATTCCCAGGGCGTTTTCGATGCCATCTGGCAATACGCTGAAGAAGCAAAAGCCGCCCAGTAGTCGACGCCTGCGAACCGGGGCCACTTGCGTCCCGGTTCGCGCTACGGAATCAAAAAATGCAAACATCCGCATCAAAGGCCACCGGGCTGGCGCGCGCCTCCCGTTCACTCGCCAAGGTCGAGGACCTAGCCAACCTGCTCGCCGCCGCCGCCATATTCCTGCTGATGGTTCTGGGCGTAGTCCAGATTGTCGGCAGGACGATCTTCAATGCACCGGTACACGGGTATATCGACCTGGTGGAACTCTCCATGGCCGGAATGGCGTTTCTGGGAGCAGCCTATTGCCAGCGTCTTGGTGCGCATATTCGCATGGAATTGCTGATTGGCCGCTTCCACGGCCGCACGCTCTGGCTTCTGGAAATTTTCGGAACCCTTGTTGGTCTGGGGATCCTCGGGGTCCTGATCTGGTATGGCGGACAGCACTTCTGGCGCTCCTATACGCTCGGCGACACGACAATTGACGCCGAGTTCCCGGTCTGGCCATCCAAGTTGCTGGTGCCTATGGCCTTTTCCCTCTGGTTCCTGAGGTTGCTGATCCAGCTCTGGGGATCTGTCCGTCTCGCGATCAACCCCGCTGCGCAGCCCGTCGGGGTGGCTATGATCAAGGATGCAGCCGAACACGCACAAGATGAAATGCATGAGGCGATGGGGGATGACGCGCCAGATGCCGGGACCTCCGACGGGGAGGGACGATCATGATCCTTGGAATAGGATTTGCCGATCCGCTTCTCGTCGGTCTCATCGCCTTGTCGCTGCTTTTGTTGCTTGTCCTGCTCGGCGTGCGCGTTGTTTTTGCGGCCTCGACCGTCGGGTTGCTTGGTCTGGTCGAATTGCTGGGTTGGTCCGGCGCTGCGGGGATCGTGGGAACGGTGCCCCATTCAAAATCGTCGACCTATGCGCTCAGCGTGCTGCCGATGTTCATCTTCATCGGATTTCTGGCGTTTCATGCCGGCATGACCCGGCAGCTTTTCGTGGCAGCGCGCAACTGGCTCGGCTGGTTGCCTGGTGGGCTTGCGGTTGCAACAGTCCTGGCGACCGCCGGTTTTGCAGCTGTCTCAGGTGCGAGTACGGCAACCTCCGCCGTGTTCGCACGCGTCGCGATCCCGGAAATGCTCCGCTATGGCTACGATCGCAAGCTCGCGGCCGGCGTGGTCGCGGCCGGTGGCACTCTGGCCACCCTTATCCCGCCATCCGCCATCATCGTGATCTACGCGATCATCGTTGAAGAATCGGTTGGCAAACTGCTTCTGGCCGGCTTTTTGCCGGGTATCTTTTCAGCTCTTGTCTATGCAGCGATCATTGTCGCCTGGGCAAAGATGCGGCCTGAACAGGCGCCCTCGGTTCCGGCCTCAAGCTGGAGGGAACGCTTCACGTCATTGCCGGGCACATTCCCGGTTGTCCTGGTCGTGTTGATCATCATCTCGGCGATCTACAG
The DNA here is from genome assembly GCA_017643925.1 of Roseibium sp. Classification (GTDB taxonomy): domain Bacteria; phylum Pseudomonadota; class Alphaproteobacteria; order Rhizobiales; family Stappiaceae; genus Roseibium. Next base: position 168,115 of record JAEPML010000011.1, read on the forward strand.
CGGCTGGGCAACTCCGACCGAAGCCGGAGCCCTTGGCGCTGCGGTCGTCTTTGTGCTCGCGCTGTTGAAAGGCACGAAACTCACCACCATCAGAAGCTCCCTGATGGAGAGCGCGAAGCTGACCGCGATGATCTTCGCCCTGATCTGGGGTGTGCTCATCTTCGTGCGTTTCCTCGGATTCTCGGGGATTCCGGAGGCCTTTACATCCTGGATCGTCAGCCTCGATGTCCACCCGATGATGATCATGATCATGATCCTGCTGGCCTATGCCGTGCTGGGCATGTTCATGGATGCCATCGGCATGCTGTTGCTTACCTTGCCGGTCGTCTACCCGGCCGTGATCGCGCTCGGTTTCGATTCCATCTGGTTCGGGATCATTGTCGTGAAGATGGCCGAGGTCTGCCTTATTACGCCGCCGATCGGGCTGAACTGCTTTGTCGTCAACGCTGTCCGGCCCGACATTTCTCTGCCGCAGGTGTTCAAGGGCATTACCCTCTTTTTTGTCGCTGATGTGTTGACGATTATCGGACTTCTGATGTTCCCGGAAATCGTTACCTTCCTGCCAGATCTGTTGAGTTGACGAGGTAACAAGCAATGCGCCTGCAAGTAAGCCTGCCGCTGCAAACTGCAGCAATCATTGTTGACGAGGCGCTGCGCCTCGGACGGCAGGAAGAATTGTTGCCATTGACGGTGGTTGTCCTGGATGCGGGTGGCAAGATTGTCGCCGTGAAATGCGAGGACGGTTCGGGAATCATGCGCTTCGATGTTGCCTTCGGAAAAGCCTGGGGTGCTTTGGGCATGGGCATATCGAGCCGGTTGATCCGCGACAGGCTGTCCGCCCGACCGACCTTTCAGGCCGCACTGGCAACGGCCTCCGATGGCAGATTGATCCCGGTTCCCGGCGGGGTGCTGGTCCGGGACAAGGACAACATCACGATTGGAGCCGTCGGTATCAGCGGTGATACATCCGACAAGGACGAATACTGCGCCATCGAGGCGATCAAGATCGCAGGGTATCAGTCGGAACCGGCAGAACCCGCTGAGGACTGGCGATCATCATCCCTCTCGGATCATTATCCGGACTGATCGTGCTCAAGTGATTGAGGGCCCATGAACCGGGAAGGGGCATGGCCCGACCCGTACAGCTACAGCTTGACCGCCGCATCGAAGAAAGTTCTCGTTGTCTGCCTGCGTTCCCGGTTCCGGTCCTCCTCCGAGAGAATCCGGATCGTACGCCTGCCTTTGTATTCCAGCGGCAGAACCATCAGTCGGATAAACACCGTCTCCGGATGGTCGGTGCTGGCAGTCGCCCTAACAGGTGAATTGGCGTCTTCGAACCAGCAGTCACCAGCCGCCACGTCCTGAGCGTGATCGTCACTTTCAAGACGCAATGCGCCTTTCAGCAAGAACCGAAATCCGGGACCCGGATGAACATGACGCCACGCAGTGGCACCGGGCGGGAAGGTCACGCTGTCCAACCGCAGCAATACGTTGGATGAGCCTGTTGTGACAGATCGCGTTTCGAGCACGGTGCCTGGCCCAGTCGACGTGTCGGAAGTGGTTGCAACCGTAAACCGGAGCAGGGTCCCGCCATCATCATCGGCCGATAACGGACCCGGTCCTTCAAGCAGGATGCCATTGGCAAGATCCAGTTTCTCGCCCCGCCAAAGCAACTGGCCCGCCTCTGGCCACGCGGCGGCGAAAGGGGTGGCGATTTGCCGGATTTCATTCGGTGCGAGGATATCCCTGACAAGGGACAATGTGACCTTGGGCATAAGTGAGAATGCCTTGCTTTCGTTGATACTGCGACTTCCCCGTCGTCGGCAATTTGAACGAAGGGGCAAGTTGCAGTTCGGATTGTTGATCGAGTATTCGGCCGCGATTTAGATAAAGTCGACTAACTTAAAAATATCGATAAAAATGTTGATTGGCAATTAATATCGTCTATTCTGGCATGAGAACCATAGGAGGAACTCATGATCAAATTGCTGAAAGCGACCGGTGTGGCCGCGGGGCTGCTGGTTTCCGTCGGTCTTGCGCAAGCCGAGGAACTGCGGATCGGAACGGCGAGCCTGGGTGGCGCGTTCTATCCGATGGGACAAAGCATCTCGAACCTCGTGAACAAATACGCCGGAGACGACATCTCGATGGTTCCGGTGGTGACGGGCGGATCGGTGCAAAACCCGCGCCTGATCGACAGTGGCGAAGTCGAAATTGCGATCACCAACAACAATCTTGCAGTGCTGGCCGTGAACGGGAAGGGCCCTTACAAGAGCGGCGCGATCGAGATGAGCGCCGTGGCCGCATTGCATCCAAGCGTACTGCACATGATCGTGCTTGAAGATTCAGACATCAAGACGATCGAGGATCTCAAGGGCAAGCGGGTTGCCGTTGGCCCGGCCGGTGGCGGGACCCTTGGCTTCATGAATTTCCTGTTGCCACTGCACGGCATGTCGATGGATGACATCGTGCCAAGCTTCCTGTCCTATTCGGACGGCTTCAGCCAGCTGAGCGACGGCAATGTCGACGCGGCCTTTGCACTCTCCGGATACCCGGCCGGTGCCGTCATGCAGGCAGCTGCAGGCAACAAGCTGCGCTTCATTTCCTTTTCGGACGGCATCATGGACAAGGCTCTTGAAAAGAACGGTGCCTTCAAGTCGGTCGAGATACCGGCAGATGTCTATGGAACGGCGGAACCGGGACAGGTAATTGGGGTCAACAACATGCTGATCGTACCGAATTCCCTGTCAGCTGACGTGGTGGAGAAGATCGTGGCTTCCGTGTTTGACCACCTGGAGGAGTTCCAGGAGGAAAACGCAAACGCCAAGCAGATCGATCCGGCAAACTCGCTGAAGCTTGCGATCCCGCTTCATGAAGGCGCGGCGCGCTACTTCAACAAGTAATCCTTCAACCAGAAGCAAATCTGCACGAGCCCGGATCCGGGCTCGTGCGCAGTCAGCAAAGGCAAGGCCCGTGTCGGACAGGTTGTTCGAGAAACCTCTTATTTCTGCACCAAACCTGATCCTCGTTGCAGCGTTCGGGCTTGGTGCCTTCCACCTTGGTGTCGTTTCAGGGATCATTTCGATATCGACGATGCCACTTCGGCTCATTCACGTGGCCATGGCGTTTTCGCTGCTGTTTGCCCTGAGACCGGCCTCTGAAAAACTCAGGGGAACCAGGGCCAACCTTGTCCTGTCCGTCTTCTTGATCGGCGCCGTTCTTGCGGCCAGCCTCTGGCTCATTTCGCGCTGGAAGGCGATTGCCTTCAGCGGAGGCCTGACGACTGATGGCGATTTTTATGCCGGTGCGGTGATCGTGCTTCTCGTGTTTGAAGCAGCGCGGCGCGGCATCGGGCTCATTCTGGCGCTCATAACGCTGGTCTTCTTCTGCTATCCGTTTTTCAGCCCCTATCTGCCGGGGATCCTGCATGGGCGGGGCTATAGCCTGGAGCGGATGGTTCTCTTTCTGACGACGGATACCCAGGGTGTTTACGGCATCCCGATCGGTGTTGCCGCGACCTATATCATCGTCTTCACGATCTTCGGTGCCATGCTGTCCCGCTTTGGCGCAGGTGACTTCTTCTTCGAGATTTCCATCCGCATCACCAGGGGGCTTCGTGCGGCGAGCGCGAAATCCGCCGTGCTGTTCTCCACGCTGATCGGAATGGTGTCCGGTTCGGCGGCAGGCAATGTTGCGGTGACGGGGACCGTGACCATTCCCATCATGAAACGGGAGGGCTACGAACCGCACCAGGCCGGGGCCATCGAGGCGGTGGCCTCCACAGGTGGCCAGCTTATGCCGCCGGTCATGGGGGCGGCCGCCTTCATCATGGCCGAAATCGTTGGAGTTCCCTATACCAGCGTCATGGCGGTCGCGATCCTGCCGGCCCTGTTGTTCTTCGGTTCCGCCTTCTTCGTCGTTCATCTGCAAGCGGTGAAATCGGGCATCGAACCCTCGACCACCGACAAGTCCGATGGACGACCTCTCCGCGAAGTGCTGCTACAGGGCGCGCCTTTCATAGGGGCCTTTGCGGTTCTTCTGGGGCTCATGCTGGCCGGATTTTCACCCTTCAAGGCCTCGCTCTGGGCCATGGGTGTCCTGATTGCGCTTGATGTCGTCAAGTGCCGTCGCATTGACCTGGATCTCCTGCGGCGCATAACGGGGAGCATCGCGGAAGGGTCACGCAATGTCATTACCATCTCGGCGGCCTGTGCTGCGGCCGGGATCATATCCGGAACGCTCGGGATAACCGGGCTCGGCTCCAAGATCGCGCTGTTGATCGACGTGGCAGCCAATGGTCAGCTGTTCCTGGCACTGCTCTTCACGATGATCGCGTCGATCATATTGGGCATGGGCCTGCCGACGACTGCCGCCTACCTGATCCTGGCGACCGTGGTCGCACCTGCACTGGTGAAATTCGGCGTGCCCATGCTGACGGCGCATTTCTTCGTCTTCTATTACGGCTGCATATCCACCATCACGCCTCCGGTTGCCCTGGCGTCCTATGTGGCGGGTGGCATTGCCGGTGCCGATGTCAACAAGGTCGGCTGGACCGCTGCCTCCTATGCCACCACCAGCTTCGTGCTGCCCTTTGCCTTTGTTTTCGGTCCGGGGCTTTTGATGCAAGCCGACGTGATTGCCAACATGCTGGCGGTGATCACCGGATTTATCGGTGTCGGCGCCGTCGCGGCGGGTGTTGTCGGCTGTGTCCTGACACCGCTTTCCTGGAGAGACCGGGTTCTGGCGATTGCAGCCGGTCTTTGTCTTCTCGTTCAATTCTGGCCGAGCGCGATCGTCGGTGGTCTGCTGCTCGGCTGGCTGGCGTTCCAGCAACTTGGAAACCGCCAGGTCCCACTCAAATCCTGAAACTGACGGAACCAAAATGGCAAGAGAATTCAGACGCGTCGTCACGGGTCACGATGAAAACGGTGTCGCGATTATCGAGAGCGACGGCATTGCGACCCATCGCCTGCAAAGGGACAACAGGCCCGGCGTGACGCTCACAAATTTCTGGCTCTCCGACGGAACACCTGCCGAATATGACGGGCCAACGGAGACATGCGACGGCCCTTTCATTCTGCACCCGCCAAAAAACGGCAGCGTCTTTCGCGTGGTTGAATTCATGCCGGAAGATCCGGAAGTGATGAAGACACTTGATGGCAAAGCTGCCTTCGCCGAGATGGGGGCAGGGGCCAACGTGGTTGAAAATGCGCGTCATCCCTGGATGCACCGCACCGACAGCGTGGACTATGCCATCGTTCTGACAGGCGAGATCTATATGCTGATGGATGAGGAAAAGGACGATGTCCTTCTGAAGGCAGGCGACGTGGTGGTGCAACGTGGCACCAATCACGCCTGGGCGAACAGAGGCACGGAACCGTGCTCTATTGCCTTCGTGCTGGTGGATGGCGTGACGCGCCGGGATGCGCCCGAAGAACATCTGAAAGGCATTCCGCCAGGAGCCTGACCAGGCAAGGCGGCAATTGAGTTGGGCGCATGGCCCGAGGAGAATGTGTGATGGTCTTGAAAATTCTTTCGGTGTCGGCACTGGCCGCCAGTCTTGCCTTGCCTGCGTTCGCTGCCGAACCGGATCTGAAAACCCCGGCTCCGGTGATCTACCTGGCCGACAACCTGGACGAAAAAGACAATCTCGGTTGGTGCATCGACACGCAGGGACGCGGGTTTGGGGAGAACCTTCATGCCCATTCCTGCAAACCGCAGGGTGGCGATGTCCAGTTTTCGCTGGATGAAGCGACCGGCCAGATCCGTTCGGTTGCCTTTGACGGCAAGTGCATGGAACTGATTGCGCCGAACGACAAGATCGCGTTCGGCCTCAGAGACTGCGCAGAAGGCCAGAGCAACCAGGTCTTTCGCTTCGACGCTGCGTCCGGCCGGATTTCACCGGCGGACATGTCGGACAGCTGTGTTGCTGCCGGGGATGCAAGCCGCAGCGCCGGGCCGTTCATGGCGCGCGATCTCGTGCTGATGTCCTGCGCAACCGCACCTGTCGAACTGGTGTCCTGGAAAGTGAAGACCTGAGCCAGAGCGCGCAGGCGGTCAATCTTCAAGCCAATTTGAAGTCAATTTCACTGAAGTCGGATATCACCGGACAGGGGTGGGTGGTCCCGGTCGAGCTTGCAAAGCCGATCGCAATCACGTCGGCCCCTGCTTTCTGCCCGGCCTCAATGCCGGCCGGCGCATCTTCGAAAACCAGGCAGTCCTCCGCACGCGTTCCGAGCCTTTCAGCGGCGAGAATGTATCCTGCCGGATCCGGTTTTCCCCGTTTGATGTCTTCGGCAGTTACCAGCAGATCGGGAATGGGAAGACCGGCAGCGGTCAAACGGCGGATCGCAAGATCTCGACCGGCTGATGTCACGACAGCCCAACGGCGGGCCGGCAAACGGTTCAACAGATCAAGTGCGCCCGGGACCGGAACGATGCCGTCAACATCGCTGTTCTCCGCGGCCTCGATACCGGCTGCTTCGGCTTCGCAATCCATCCCTGGTTTGGCAAATTCCCGAACCACGTCCACCGTGCGCCTTCCAAGCGAAACCGCGAGCAGCGCCGCGGAATCGATGCCATTTGCGACGCACCAGTCCGTCATGACGCGCTCACAGACGATCCGGGAATCAAGAAGCGTTCCATCCATATCGAAAAGAACTGCGGAATACGCACGTTCCAGCTGCAGCATTTTTGGGGTGACCCTTCAGAAGACGTGACGAAACAGGAGAGCAGGCAGACGCGGAGCTTGTGCCACGGCTTGGAAGCTTTGCCAAATTTTTGAAGGAGAGAAATGGTGCCGGCAGCAGGATTCGAACCCGCGACCCCGAGATTACAAATCACGTGCTCTACCAACTGAGCTATACCGGCGCCCGATTGGCTTCTACCAGATTGGACGCGCATGTCCATGCCTTCGTTGAAAAATTTCTCGCAGGTGCCCCAAAATTCTCGTAAGCCCTTCCTGCACTTGCCGAAATTGCCTAGCCGCTGTGGATAATTCCATAAGTGGGCAGCTGTTCCCGCAGCCAGGGTGCTGCATTCCGGATCCGAGATCGTCTAAGGTTTCACCGTGGGCGCCGCCTGAACACAAAAGGCTTTTGGAACATGATGACTTTTCTGCGCTCCGGGTTGGCGGCCATCGTTTTGGTGCTTGCATTGCCCGGCCTGTCAAAGGCCCACGATATCAAGAGCTGCAAATGCGAGGATGGCTGCTACACGAAGCAGGTCAGCAATGTGAGCTGTTCCGGTGGCAAGGCGCGGTTTTCCTCGAGGGGTTGCCCGATCCCGATGATCCGATCATGCGCGGGATCGTCGGCACGAACCAGCAGTTTCCAACTGTTCACAATTACGATTTTGAAATCCTGCTGAAGCCGCGGATCGCGTCCCAGCCAACGCCAACCGAAGCAGGCCCGATGGGTGTTGCCGTCAACGGCGTGCCGATTTTCGATCCGAGCACGCAAGGACCGGTCAACAAGGCAAAAGGCAAGCGCCCGAGTGCGTTCGAGGAAGGCGAACTGGATGTCTGCGGCGGGCATGCTGGGCGCGGTGACGACTATCACTATCACATCGCACCGAAATGCCTGATCGAGGACCTTGGCAAGAAGTGGGTCGATGTCGACAAGAAGCCGATCGGTTACGCCATGGACGGATTTCCGATCCACGCGCTTGGCTGGTTCAACAAGGGGAACGCGGTCGAAGCGCAGCTTGATCCATGCCGGGGCATGAAAGACGACAGCGGCAACTACTTCTACAACGTGAAGACCTCGTCGAGCTGGGACGTGTTGAACTGCCTGACAGGCGAGCCGCAGAAATTCGCGCGCGATCGCTGGCATCACCGGGTCGATCGAACCGGCAAGGAAATTACGGGCATTCCGATGCGCTTTGCCATCAAGGATTCGATGCGCACATCCCATGGCCGTGATGTCTGCCACGTGACGACCGGCATGCTCCAGGGCGAGCAACTGCTTCTGACCAGCGGCAAGACCCGCCGCGTGAATGCGGAAGAGGGGGCCTTGTTCTATTGCAACAAGGCTTGTTACGGCCTGTTTTTCGAGGCCGACAAGAGCCGCAAAATCCGCGGCCGCGCGATCTACTACGATTATATTGTAAGCGGTTGCCCTGGCGGGTTCGACGTGGCCTCCCTGAGGACTTTTACGCCCTATGAGGGACCGGCACAGAAGCGCAAGGGCCCACCGGGGACAGGGAAACGTCCCAGGCAATAAACGGGCAAAAACGCGGAATGGGCTGGGTTCCTCTGAACAAAAAAAGGCCCCGGATCAGGTCCGGGGCAGGCGTGGTCACGTCTTGGGGGACATTTGGATTGGCTAGAAGCAATCACCCGCCACAAAGCTGCGGCAGGGCGTGCCATTCTGGTCGGCGTTGCCGAAGCGCGTTTCTTCCAGATTGATGCCGTAATTCTGGACGAAACCATTCACGGTGTTCTCCCATCCGGCGGCCAGCTGGTCCGGTGTGCCACCGGGCGTGTGGCTGATGCGCCGCCCGACATGGTCGATGCAGAAGCGCTCATAGCCCTCGGGGTCTTCCAGATGAATGTGCCAGACCGCATCGATCAGTTCGGACGGAACAAACACGGTGAAGGGCGTTCTCTGCAACGCCATGAATTTGAGATAGAAGTCGACACCGATGTCGGCGGTCAATGCGTCCAGACCTGTCCTGCGCTGAAACTCCGAGCGTAGATAGGCCAATCCGTCAGTGTCATCAAACTGGTTCCGGTTCTGCGCTGCCTGCCACATCGCTTGTCCTCCCGTTGATATATTTGTCATGCAACCAGAAGACTGTGACACGAATGAGGACAGCTCATGGTTCAAATGTGTCCGTTTCCGGGCGCGCATTCCGCTAGTCCGTCCGGGCACGTCCCTTCGGCTGCGCCACAGGCAGCCGGATGTCAGCAAGTGACGACTAGATGAATTCGGTGTGGGAAACAGGCAGAACCGGTATTCCGGTGTGGCTGTGGTGCGGGTTCTTCCTCTAGAAATGCGGAAATGAGCCTTGCAAACCGAATCTGCCTGATCTTCTTCCTGCAGCCAATCGCACTTGGTGCGTGGTTGCCGCATATCCCCGGCGTCCAGACGTCGCTGGGACTGAGCAACAGCGAACTGGCGGTTGCGCTGGTCGGCGCGCCTGTCGGGACGCTCGTGACCCTGGTGTTTGCCGGCAGGCTGGCCAACCGTTTCGGAGCGCGGAGCCTGGTTCGCGTTCTCTATCCCGTCTTCCTGATCGCGATGCTCTTGCCCTTTGTGGCAGGGACGCAGTTTCAGTTGATGGCGGCCCTTGCCTGCGTCGGCAGTTCGATGTCCATTCTTGAACTTGGTCTGAATGTACTCGCCGACGAGCATGAGAAGCGAACAACAGATAAGATCATGAGCAAGGCCCATGGATTTTGGAGTTTTGGCCTGCTTACCGGAACCTTGATCGGTTCCCTTGTTGCGGGCGTGCGGTTCGAGCCGCTTTATGCGGGCCTCCTGATCGCGCTGATCGTGCAGGCAACCGTTGTCTGGGTGACAGCTGATCTGCCGGATGATCGGGGTGAGAGCCCTGAAGCAACGCAGCATCATGCGTTTCAGCTGCCACATCCGCTCCTCATCGGGATTTGTGTCTTCACATTCGGAACCACCATGATCGAAGGGGCGATTGCAGACTGGGCGGCGGTGTTCCTGCGCGACGCGTTTGCTGCAAATCCCGGGGTGGCGGGGCTTGGAATCGCTGTGTTTTCGCTTTGCCTGGCAACAACCCGTCTCTTCGGTGACCGGTTGCGGCAAAGCGTGGCGCCCGGGCGCCTTGGGCAGTTCCTGGCATTGATCGGACTGGCCGGTCTTGGCGGTATCTGGATTGCGCCAAACACAATGACTGCCCTGGTCGGCCTGGGTGTCCTCGGAATTGGCGCTGCTCTGGCCTTTCCGCTCGGGGTCACGGCCGCGGCCGCCGCACCAGGACGCAGCGCGGCGTCCAATGTCGCGGTCCTGTCGTTCATTGCCCTTCTCGGATTTCTGGTGGGGCCCTTGTCTATCGGTGTCCTCGCGGATGCCCACGGGATCCGCACCGGCCTGATGATCCTGGTCCCGATGATCTGTCTCAGCTTCTTGCTGGCACCGCTTCTGACGGTCGCTCAGCGGCATGAAAAGAGCTAGCAGTGGCCCCAAGCCCCTTTCGGCGACGGGGCAAATCTCTGACTGGGCTTGTGGCTAAAAGTATCTGCGCGAGGGGTCATCGTATCGGCTAGGACGATAGGCTCAGCAAATGTTCAAATTTTCGAATTTAACTTACTATACGTAAAATTAATCAATCAGGCCGATCTTGGGTTGAATATCGATTGCATTATTTTTTTGGAACCCGCCCGATGTTTTCTCTTGCCCGCGTCTTCATTCAGGACAAACGCACCTTTCCGAGGAGAAGGACACGCTGGCAGGGCATTCTGAAGCACGACGAAAGCCATCGGCCTTGTATCGTTGAAGACATCAGCGTGGGGGGCTGCCGGATTGCGGTCAACACCAAGGACATGAAATTCCGGGATCGCGTCGTCATCGAAATCGAAAGTCAGAAGCTCCGCTTCCACGGTGAGGTGCGCTGGACCAAAAATGACGAGGCCGGAGTGGAGTTTCTCTATATGGATTGAGAGGCTCGGGGCGATGTGCGCAATAGCGTGCCAGTTCGCAGCAGGCAGGGGACTGGCTTGTCCCTAGAGACCCATTTTCATTCGGGCCACGTAAAGCGACAGAACAGCGGCATTTGAGACGTTCAACGAACGGATCTCGCCCGGCATGTCGAGCCGGGCCAGCAGACCGCAGGCTTCGCGAACGCCCTGGCGAACCCCTTTTCCTTCCGAACCGAGCACGAGCACGGTCTTGTCGGTAAAGTCCGTCTCTTCCAGGCTGGCGGGCCCGTCGCTGTCGAGCGCGATGCAACCGAAACCCTGATCTTTCATTTCAGTGACAAAGCGAGCCATGTTCTTCACGCGCACGTGCTTGATCATGTCGAGGGCGCCGGAGGCGGACTTGGCCAGGACCGGGCCTTCCTCCGGTGCATGGCGCTCTGTCGTGACAACCGCATCGGCATCCAGTGCGACGGCGGAGCGCAGGATTGCTCCGACATTGTGCGGGTCAGTGACCTGATCAAGCGCGAGAATCAGACGCGCCCCTTTCAGTTGTTCCGGACCATAGGCGGGCAGGGCGTCTGCCTCCAGGATCATGCCTTGATGCACAGCGTCCTTGGTGACCATGCGGTCGAGCGCGCGTGGCATCATGGTTTCAACCGGCACGTCGATCTTCACGCCGCGTTCTACGAGGCGGTTCTGAGCGTTTTCCGTGGCAAAGAGTTTCAGCCGTTTGCGGTCCTTGTTGGCAAAGGCCGCCTCCACAGTGTGAAGCCCATAGAGAAGGATCGGTCCCTCCGGCGGCAGACCGGGACGGCGTGGCGCAGGCTTGCCGGCGAATCTCTTGTTGCCGCGATAGCTGGGCTTGCCGCCCGAACGTGCTGGTTTCTTGGTGTCACTCATGGCGCAGCTCTAGCGGCAAATGTCGTGGAGGGAAAGGGGGGAAGTCCGACCTCTTCGTGATGGTCACAAGTGTCGGTGTGTCGGAGACGCCCTCAAGACGGCTTCATGATCATGCAGCTGACGGTGCCGTGGGCGATGAGCTTGCCGTTGGCATCGCGCAAGTCACCTTCGGAAGTGGCAAGGCGCGAGCCGCGGTGGACGATCCGGCCTTCGCAAATGACTTCGTCGCTGGTGGCGTGAAGCGGGCGGACCATGTTCACCGTGAGGGATGTGGTCGTATAGAACTCGCCGGGTTGCAAGGTGGTGTGGACCGCGCAGGACAGCGCCGTGTCGATCAGAGTGGAAATCCAGCCGCCATGGACCGTGCCGAGCGGATTGAGGAACTCCTTGGCGGGCTGGCCGATGAAGACGGCTCGACCGTCTGAAAACTCCTTCATGCGGATGTTGGAATGCACCATGATCGGCGGCGCCGGCAGCTCACCGGCCATCATGCGCTCAAAAATGTCGAGTCCTGTCATTTCATGAAAGGCCTTCTTGGGCAGGGCACCAAGCGTGTGGGTCTTGCCGTATTCCGTGATCGTGTCGGTCATCTGAAAATCCTGAACAGGGTTAAATCTGAGAACTAGAGCGATTGGTGAGCGGTCGGGGAGGACTGTGCGTTTTCCCGCTCCTCCAGAATATGAACGGCCTTGCGCAGCGCAGACATGTGGGCGCGCACTGCGTCAGCCCCTTCAGACCCGAGCAATTCGCTGATCTCCAGCTGCGCCTGCTGCCAGCGCTCGTGAATTTCCACCACCTTGGCTTGGCCGGACGGGGTGAGGATCGGCAGGACCGTGCGTCCGCTGGTTTCCTGTCGACTGATCAGGCCAGCTGATTCCAGGGGTTTCAGGTTGCGGGCCAGGGTCGAGCGATCGATCCCGAGATATCTGGCAATCTCGGACGCCGATTGAGCGGAACCGTCGGCAATGACAGCCAGCAACTGTGCCTGGGTCAATTCGAGCCCGACATCATTCATGTGCCTGTTGTAGTGGCGCGTGAGCAGGTTGGCCGTGCGCCGCGCAGCGTGCCCGTAGCAGGTTCGGCCCATGGCCACGAAATCGATTTCATCCAGTGGAGAGGTTATTTGTTGTAGATACAACAACAGCGATTTGCTGGCAAGTGACCTGATTTGGCCGTCGACAGAGCGCGCATGCAGGGCAGGCGGGTGAAAAATTCTTCATGTCCGCTCGAAAGTGCAGAGCGGAAAGTTGTCCACAGTCGGGGGCGATAGGCGACTGATCTTGCAGAAAAGATTAGGAAATCCGTGACTTTCGGCCCTTGTCAGGGCATGGTTTTTGGCGAAGTCGATACCGCATTCCCCAGCGTTCGAAGCTCCAGTTTCGGACGTAGCGTTGATTTTGTTCATTTCTTTGCAAAATCAGCGTTGACAGGGCAGGTCCGCATCTGCATAACACGCGCCACGGGATTGCTCGCCCCTTCAAGGCGGGCTCTTCGGTAAGCCATCCTGATCGCTTCGGCGTGAAGCAGGACGAGATGGAGGAGTGCCCGAGTGGCTAAAGGGGACGGACTGTAAATCCGTTGGCTATGCCTACGTTGGTTCGAATCCAACCTCCTCCACCATCGCTTCTGTTTCGGTTGTTGTGCGGGTGTAGCTCAATGGTAGAGCAGCAGCCTTCCAAGCTGACGACGAGGGTTCGATTCCCTTCACCCGCTCCATCATGGGTGCTGATCGGAGTGTCCGGTACGGAAGGCTCTTTCGACCCGGAAAATCCTGAAAAGAAGTTCTACGGGAAGCAATTCGTCGCTCGCGGATCTGTCCAAGGCGCCGGAGCGACTCCCAAATCGAGCCTGTATCGACCGAACCGAGTATTGGACAGAGAGCGACGCCGATGGCGAAGGAAAAATTTGAGCGCAACAAGCCGCACGTTAACATTGGCACGATTGGCCACGTTGACCACGGCAAGACGACGCTGACAGCTGCAATCACCATGACGCTGGCTGAAGCTGGCGGTGCTGAAGCAAAAGCATACG
>JAEPML010000120.1 GCA_017643925.1 Roseibium sp.
GTTGAGCGGCCTGACGCTTACGTCGGCGGGGTTGGGTGTCTTCGCGGCGCCGGAAACCTGGTCCTGGGCCGTCAATATCGCGATGCCGTTGATCTGCGTCAGCCTCTTTCTGGGCGAACATGCCTATCGCGGCATCGTCTTCCGCCATATCGGCGGCCATTCGCCTGTGGTGACGATGCGGACCCTGATGAGCCCGAAGACCTGGATCGCCTCGTGACCGCCGCGCCATTGATCCTGCGGGACGGGCGGCCGGTCGCGCGCCAGACCATGTTCTCCGCCGCCGCCGCCCTGGCGAAACGGTTGGCGACATCCGCAGACGGCCCGATCATGCCGTTATGCGGCCGGCGGCGCGATCTGCTGGTATCGGTCATTGCCGGGCAACTGGCGGGGCGGGAAATCATTCTGCCCCCGGACGATGCCCGCAGCGCCATCCGCTCCGTTCTGCGTCAATTCGGGTCGGCTCTGGTCCTCTTGTCGGAGGACGATCCGGCCGTGACCGGTGTGAC
>JAEPML010000121.1 GCA_017643925.1 Roseibium sp.
TCTGTCCTTCGCGGCGGTCCTGCTGCTGCCCTTCATCCGCGAGCAGAACCTGGCCTTCCTGTCGCTGTTCCTGCTGGGTATCGGCACGGCGCTGACGGGCTATTTCCCGACGGAGCTGGGCCTCTATCTGACGACGCTGCTGATGTCGACGGGCTTCCACTATTACGAGACGATGAACCAGTCCCTGACGCTTCAGATGATCGAGAAGAAGCGCGCGCCGATCCATCTGGCGACGCAGTTGAAGGCGGCGTCGATCGGGACCTTCTTCATCTTCATCGTCATCATCGCCTTCTTCAACGATTCCGCCTTCGTGCGGATTCAGGAGAATCTGGGAATTGCCGAGCCGCTGACCGGCCTCAATCTGGGCTATGTGCCGATCTATGTCTTCGCCGGCGCGGTCACGGCGGTGATCGCCGTGTTCTGCAAAGTCTACTATCCGTTCTTCGAGGCGGCGGAGGTGCAGACCAAGTCGCTGTTCCTGCGCCGCCGCTATTGGCTGTACTAC
>JAEPML010000122.1 GCA_017643925.1 Roseibium sp.
GGAACAGGCCAAATTGTTGTCGACCCTTGAACAGTCAGCCCAGGCCATGCTGACGCGGGTCAGTGATGTCCTTGATCTGGCTCGTCTTCAGAGTGGGCAGACCGACTTGCGCAGCGTCGCCTTCCACCCCTGCGATCTCGCGACCAGCGTCCAGGCCCTGTTCACACCCTTTGCGAACAAGAAGGGATTGAGCTTTGAAACTGCGTGTCTGGACAATGCTGACCGGCCCGTTATCAGCGATCATCTCCTGATCAAACAGGCCCTTACAAACATTGTTTCCAACGCGATCAAGTACACACCGACGGGTCATGTGAAGATTGAAACGCGTGTCCGGTCCGCTGGCTCTGAACGCCTCTGGCTGGAGTATGTCGTGGAAGACACCGGTGTCGGGATGGATGACGAGCTGCTTGAATTGCTGGCTGATCCGGACAAGCCGGTCAGTGAGGCCGAGATTGGCGTCGGGCTGGCGATATGCTGGCGGGTGGCCAAACTGCTCGAAGGCCAT
>JAEPML010000123.1 GCA_017643925.1 Roseibium sp.
GGGCGAAAAGCGAGCGCACTTCCTTTCTTGCGTGATGCCGTTCTTTCAGACCCCCGTTTGATGCAGTCGATCCATGCTGCGTTCGTTGATATGGAAACATCTCTTGAACCGGTCGCAATGGATGAGTTGGCCGTGCTGCTAGCAGACGGGTTATTGGCAAACGACAAGTCTGCTCTCCGAACAACAAGCACCTTGATCAACCTAAAAGCAACAAGCCGTGCAAGAGAATATCTCGATGGCAATCTCGATCAAGTTGTGCATTCCGACCGACTGGAAAAAGTCACCGGCTTGGATCGGTATTCGCTTGCTCGTCAGTTTAGAAGAGCATTCGGTACCAGCCCATATCGGTATCTGACCATGCGCAGGTTGGATCAAGTGAGAGGCAACATTGCAGCCGGTGCAACTTTAGCTGACGCTGCTATGAATGCGGGGTTCAGCGACCAATCGCACATGACACGGCGATTTAAGGCGAGTTATGGAATTTCTCCCGGTCAATGGCAGCGCC
>JAEPML010000124.1 GCA_017643925.1 Roseibium sp.
AGAACCTAAATCTGGCGTGTCTACCAATTCCACCACTGGCGCAATGGGCGGCTATTCTAGCAGGGTATCCGGCAATTGCCAGTGCCGTTTCGGCTTATCAGCCGCCCTGCAAAATCCGGTACAGCGCCTGTAGATCCTTGTCGATCTTGGTGACCTTGGTTTGCAGGGCATCCACGCGACTGTCTCGTGTCGCTTGCACCGGGGCCGGAGCAGGTGCAGGCGCTGCAGTGGGTGCCGGACGGTTAGCCAGGGTGGTGACGCGGCTGGAGACGGATCGCAAACCGGACTCCAGTTCGGCCAGGCGTTTTTCCAGTTTGGCCGTTTCACCGTCATCCTGCCCTGCTTTGGCAACGGATACGCTGAGGGCTCGTACACGGGAGCTGAGTTCGCGCAGGTCATCACGCAGATTCACCACTGCTGTGCTGTCGCTGGGACTGCCCGCCGAGGGTTCACGAATCGGGCGGACCGGCGCATCTGCCACTTCTGCCACCGTGGAGGCCAGTTT
>JAEPML010000125.1 GCA_017643925.1 Roseibium sp.
CCAAGGTCGATACCGTTGACGATATTGCCCCATTGGTCGGAGCCGCCCATCTGCAACACACAACCATAACGGCGGTTGAGTTCTACAAAATCATAGCCCTGCATGATCATGTAGTTGAATTCCAGGAATGAGAGGCTTTGTTCGCGGTCAAGTCGGGTTTTGACTGAATCAAAGGATAGCATCCGGTTGACCGAAAAGAAGCGGCCTACATCGCGCAGGAAGTCTACATATTTGAATTCCAACAGCCAGTCAGCATTGTTGACCATGATCGCATCGGTTGGACCGTCGCCATATTTCAAAATACGGCTGAAGATTTTCTTGATGCCTGCAATGTTTTCTTCGATTTTATCGGTCGTCAGCAATTGGCGTTGATCATCACGGAAAGACGGATCACCGACCATGGAAGTTCCGCCGCCCATAAATGTGATGGGGCGGTGGCCCGTTTGCTGTAACCAGTAGAGCATTGTTACGGAAATCAGATTGCCGATATGAAGGCTTGTTGCC
>JAEPML010000126.1 GCA_017643925.1 Roseibium sp.
ATTTACGAAGCTCGTCGAGGAAGCCCAGCGCACTGCGTCCGAACTCGGTGATCTCGTAGTGAACGGACACCGGGGCTGTATCCATGACTTCGCGCCGGACCAGCCCCTGCGTCTCCAGTTGGCGCAGACGTTCGGTGATCATCTTCTTGGATGCGCCACCAACCATCCGAGCCAGATCGTTGAACCTGACCGGACCGTCCTTGAGGTGCCACAGGATCGAGCCGGTCCATTTTCCGCCGATGATCCTCATGCCCTTTTCGATCGCGCAAGGTTCAAAACAGGCTTCATAGACCTGCCGCCTTCCCTGGGCGTCGTCTTCGACTCTTGCACGCATCTGGTGCCCTCACTTCCAAATTTAAGGTTACCAAAAGTATACTGGTTGATTTCAGTTCCTTGCGATCGCAATTTCCCCTCGAACGGGCCGCGAGTCAAGTGGGGCCCGCCGAAACACAAAGGAACCGACCATGAGCAACATCCTGATTCTGAACGGAGCACAGCCCT
>JAEPML010000127.1 GCA_017643925.1 Roseibium sp.
TTCTTTATTCTCCGCGCTAGTTTGACCGCATGAGCAGTTTTGATGAAATGGACGCATTTGAAGGCGCATCCCTGTCCGCGCGTGCGATGGCTGCGCGCCCTCAACCCTATCTGGATCAGCTAAATCCAGCCCAGCGTGAGGCTGTCGAAACTTTAGAGGGTCCCGTTCTAATGCTGGCCGGAGCAGGCACTGGAAAAACCAAGGCGCTGACCTGCCGCGTTGTCCATCTGCTGAATACCGGCAAGGCACGGCCCAATGAAATCCTATCCGTAACCTTTACCAACAAGGCCGCGCGCGAGATGAAAACGCGGGTTGGGGATTTGTTGGGCCATGCGGTCGAGGGATTGCCGTGGATGGGAACCTTTCATTCAATTTGTGTCAAACTGTTGCGCCGCCATGCAGAATTGGTTGGCCTGAAGAGCAATTTCACAATTTTGGATACAGATGATCAATTGCGGCTATTAAAACAGCTGGTTTCCGCTGCAAATATTGATGAAAAAC
>JAEPML010000128.1 GCA_017643925.1 Roseibium sp.
AATTCCGGTAAAGGCTGGGTTACGGCTGAATATGGTATGTTGCCACGTGCCACCGGCGATCGTATGCGCCGTGAGGCTGCATCCGGCAAACAAGGCGGACGCACACAGGAAATCCAGCGCCTGATCGGCCGCTCCATGCGCGCGATTGTTGATCTTGAAGCGCTAGGCGAACGCCAGATCACGATCGACTGCGATGTTATTCAGGCCGATGGCGGCACACGTACGGCGGCAATCACCGGCGGCTTTGTTGCACTTTACGATTGCCTTGACTGGATGCATTCGCGCCAGATGGCTTCAAAAAACCGCGTCATCAAAGACCATATTGCCGCGATATCCTGCGGTATATACGCAGGCGAAGCGGTGACCGATTTGGATTACGCAGAAGACTCCAACGCTGAAACGGATGCGAATTTTGTGATGACCGGCTCCGGCGGCATTGTCGAAATTCAGGGAACGGCAGAAGGCGCGCCGTTTACCCGTGAAGAGTTTGATAAGCTCTAT
>JAEPML010000129.1 GCA_017643925.1 Roseibium sp.
TGGGCACCAATCCGCGACGTATTACAGGACGCTGGCTTCCACGTTAGCGGACAAGATCTCCTCATTCGTGATTATCTCCGTACGTTCGAGGAAAACATCGCGGAGCAGCTTAGTGAGGACTCGCTGGCGGGACTTTCTTGGGGAAGTCCGAACAACACAGAGAACCCATGGATTCGGACAGACCGAGCTTTCTTCTCGTTCATGAAGAAGGACGACGGCCTGCTCCTCCAGAACCTTGAGGCCTCGCTGATCAACTGGGCACCGAAGCCTTCGCGGCTCTTGCTTACGAAACTCCGGGCCGAAATCGATGAGCGTGGGATCGAGGTCCAAAATGACGCGCTCGACGACTCTCACGCAGCCGCACTGTGGTACAGTGAACTTTTGAAAGGTACCGATTCCGCTCGCAGAAACTTGAGCACCGAGATGGTACGCAGACACGCGGATCAGCTTCTCGACCAAATCTTACCGAACGTGAATAACTTTGTCGGGCGAATGGCCGA
>JAEPML010000012.1 GCA_017643925.1 Roseibium sp.
ATCGCACCTTCAATTTCATCGGTTAAAATTCAGGTCAAGCGCATGAATTGTCTCAGGAATATCGAAGTCCGCCGAGCGTTGTGAACGCGCTCGTAACCCCGCCCAATATCGCGCCCGCAGCTCCAATTCGGCCGGCACGACGGTGAGATTGAGCGCGTTCTCTGGCGGTCTCGGCCTCAAATGACAGGGTGTCTCTTTTCCCTTGCGCCCGATACCGGATTGCTTCGATGTTCTCGGCGACTTCCCGATCGGAATCATTCTGAACGTCCACAAGTGACCCCGTTTCCGATAGCCCGCGTTCAGCGCCAACTGCTCTATTGTGACCAAGTATCTGTCTTCGGCGATCCAGGGTTCGGCGTCGCTCGAACGAGGCCTGAACCTGGTTGACCTGCTTTTGTCGGTCCGCCAGTTCGGCACGGCGCTCCTCCGCTCTTGCCTGTGCGCTGGCCTGCTCACGAATGCCCTGCGCTTGTACGGCACTGCCGGCCAGGGAACCCACCACGGAGACGGCTGCAAGTACTGCTGGATGACACATGGCTTATAGCTCCATATCTGTACCAAAATTGATGGTTAAAATCGTAGATGGCTTCCCGCCGCTTACTTGGAGCTCAAGTTGGCCTCCGCCCTCCCACCTGCTTTCAATTGACTGGTTTAGAATTCCCGAACGCAACGGTGCCGGCTCGCCAGCAGCGTCCCCGGCGCGGTAGTAGATCAATTCATCCATATAAGTTTGCCCTGAACCGACCTTGAGTGTTCCGGTTTCAAAGACAGCTATTTGGCAATCGTCGATTTTCATTTTCCGGCCCATGCCCGAACCGTCTTGAGCGTTGATCGGGTATGGCAGCGTTTTGGCTTTCGCCTTCACATCAAGGCCGACCAGGATCCTTTCGGCCGTCTGCCCATTCGGCAGGCTGACTTCGCCGCCCGTTACCGTTGCTTTGTAGTCGGTCCCGTCCGCGTACAGAACCACCTCTTCGCCCTCAAGGTGCGTGGCGGCCGCAATGGTGTTGGCTGGTGCGCCGGTATAGAGGGATGCGCAATCCAGGTGCCAGGCATCCTCGATCTGCCCACCCAGGAAGGGCCTTTGCATGATTTCAATGTACCGCTTGACCTGTCCGTTGATCGTTCGTTTCACAATCATCCAGACCTCGTCTGCTTCAACGCCGGCAAGATCGGCCATGCATTCCACGGTTCCGCCGAAGTCGTGGCGATGCATCCCGTAAACCTGCTGTTGCCGTTCGTAAGTGAAGCCGAAAGCGGACCCGTTCGCATCCCAGAGCCAGAGAATGCTGTCAGGATATTGCTGATAGCAGGCTCCGGATATGCCCTCTCGGAAGAGATGCGATTGCACCTCACTGACAGATTGCGAAACACGGCCGTCTGCCCCGAAGTCATAGGCCATTTCGCGCATATCGGTACCGTAGGGCCCGAAATACAAGAGCACTGACCCCACCTTGATAGGGCTGATGCTGTTTGCCCCAAAGTTGGTTTCCGGCGCCTGGTCCACGTTCTCGGGTCCGTAGGCGTCCTGGTCTGTTGCCTTGCCGATTGAACGAACTGCCTTTGACGTGCCAACAATCAAATCATTGTCGTCCACCATCCATTGAATGCGATTGACCTGGCCAGACAACACACCAACCGTCACGGCATCGGATGCAACAAGCGTTTGCGAGACGGAGAAATTGGTGAAATCTTCCGTTTGGCTTTCCCATACCTTTTGCGGCTCTGCCGTTGTGCCTGCGAATGCCAATCGGCTTTTGTGCCAGCCAACCGTTTCAGGCCAGCCGGTCGTGTCGGACCAGGCTCCAAGCCGCCAGGATGTTTGCCCCTTGGTATCGAGCAGTGTTTGCCCATAGAGCTTTACCTGCACTTTCGTGGGGTTGGAGCGGCTGACAATCTTGAACCAGCGCCAAAAACCGTCCGAACCACGGAAGCGAATATGGCGGCCGATATCGGATGAAAGAAAACCCTCACCGCCATTGATACCAGCCGCACTGGAAGCCGTCAGATCATAGGCCGTTTGCGTTTCGCCGGACTCGTGGAAGACGAGCTGACCGATCGCGGAGTTGTCCGAACCGGAACCACCGCCCTGTTTGAAGCTCAGACGGTAGTAAGCAAAAGCCGTTTCATTGTGGAACGAGTACTGACGCCACTCGTTTGATGACCAGGTGTCTTGTCCGTCCTGGGTGTCAAGAATTGTCCAATCACTGCCATTGTTGGAGGCTTCCAGGTTCCATTGCCATGGCATGTCATCATTTTGACTGTTGTCGTTCGGCGCCTGTAGCATGTAGCCGTCAATGACCCTGGCGCTGGTAAACTGAAACTCCACCCATCCAACGGCATTTGCCGACAGAACCACTTTACCTTCAGTACGATCGAAGACCTTCCAGGCGTCCGTGGATCCGTTCGAAGCCCTCGCAGTCCCCTGTGTGTGCGTGTTCGACGTCAGATCCGGAACCGGATTATGCGTGCTCGTCGGGTGCAGGCTCGTTGCAGAAATGTTCACATCCAGATAAGGGCCCTCCTTGAATTCGATCGGGTCGATTGCCCAATTCGTTTCACCAAGACGTTTCAAGGCTTGTGGCCGGATGCCACCACCCGTGATGAAAAGTGTATCCGTCGATTGAACGAACTTCAGGGAAGGCAAGACCGCCAGGCTGTAAGGCGTCGCTACTTCGACAGATCCGACGCGGCCGCCGCTGGTGTAAACCCTGAAATAAAGGTGACCCAGTTCCAGCATGTAATACTGCCCGTTGCCAAATTCGAACGGGATCAGCCACGCTCCTTGATCGCTGGATTTCACCTCGTTGATAAACTTTGTTCCGCCGCGACGGCGCAGGCCGCCTCGCTTCAGCGTTATGAAATTGCGGCACTCGGCCAGCGACGACCTGAACAACTCCAGATCGGCACGGTAGTTCAGCTCGGGGTCAAGTTCGCCCCGGCTGAAAGTGGCTTGAAGGTGATAACTCATCGGTCTGCAATGATGTCCAGTTCCAGCAGCGGCAGAGACGTGCCCTGCGTGGCGTCGTAGGTGCCGGCCCGATCAAAGGCATCGGTAGCTGCGGCGCGAAGAGCTTCCGCCCTGCTGTTCTTGCCTGTGACGACATGCGCGCAACCCGCTGCAAGGAACAAGCCGAAACCGTGGACAAACAACGGTGAGAACTCAGTCTCTCGAAAGATCCGCCTGACATATCGAAGCGGGAATGGAGGTCCGTAGTCGCTCAAAACACGTTGTCCGCTGATCTCGAAGGGAATGAGCGCGCCATCCGGTTTTCCTGCCACATTCTGTTGGGGAACACGCAGGCAATCTGCGGGCTTCAAGTATTGAAACTTCCAACGAAAGGCTGGTGACTGAGCTTCTGACGGCAGTCGAGCCAGCGTCATGGCGAAATCCCAGTCATGCATGGCAAGATAGGCATCCCGGTGCGCTGCATAGTGGTTTCGAAACCACCGGGATGCCACAGATGAAAAATCGAAATCGCGGATCGGCGCTTCTTTCAAATGCGCAAGCGCCAGGTTCGCCATCTCCACGGAGGTGTGGACTGTGCCGGACATTTACCGATGCCTTCTGTTCGAATGTTGTTCGGAGCTCCGATGCGAAACCGGCTTGGCGTTGGAGGGCTCACTATCAGGCTGCGGGTGGCAAGGTTCGCTCCGCTTCGTAGCGTTCGAGCGCTCTAAGAGCCTCCTGCTTGGTGTTAACGACCACGCCTGCATAGTCCCGGGCCATCGACTGTTGCGTTTTCCAATGTTCCTTCTGCCAGCCTTGCGGCAAGGCATCGGACACACCTTTTCCCGGGTTTGATTTTCGCTTGCTGTTCCAATCCGCCGAGAGCAGGTCCCTGAGCTCTTCCTTTGTCCGGTCCTCCGATCTGGGCCCAAAACGTTTTTCGAATTCAGCGGCATGATTTTCCTCCAACCGCTGCAGATGACGCAGTCGACGCAAAATGATCTCGTCCATGTCAAACTCCCGAACAGAAAAACGGGTGGCGCTGGCCACCCGGAATAGAAACTGACGCCCATCCCACCGTATCGATCACCTGGGCAAGAGAACCGGGTGACCATTCGGCTCGAACAGAATTTCGCTTAGCCGCGACCGCGGCTAGAGACCGTGAGCGTCAGATATTGACCTTGAGGCAGGCGAGCTTCACGTTTTTGCGGGTGTATTTGCGATCCCAGTTCGTCGCATTGCGCAACTCGGCCAAGGTTGCTCCCTAGCTTTTCGCAAGGGAGGTGCCCGTGAAATCCATTCCGGCA
Organism: Roseibium sp.; assembly: GCA_017643925.1. Lineage (GTDB taxonomy): Bacteria > Pseudomonadota > Alphaproteobacteria > Rhizobiales > Stappiaceae > Roseibium. The sequence goes on from JAEPML010000012.1 coordinate 4,258, forward strand.
GGGTGGATCATTTCAAACCTTCGGGTGGTCAGGTAGTCCGCGCCCCCGCCATCACCAATATCCGGATCGCGTGTGATCTCCGTGCCTTCGTTGCCGTAGATTGTTGTCCTGTTCGGCACTTCATCGATATGCATGAAAGCGCCGGGCGCAAACAGGAAACAGGAATACTCGTCGGAATTGCTCCCGGTCGACACCGGCATCATTTCCGAATGAACCACCATCATTCCTGCGTAATAGGGCACTTCGAAAGGCGCTTCGGAAGGTTTCTTGAACTCGATCTTCTCATCGTCAAGAAGCGTGCCATAAACAAAGCTGTGCATTGCGATGACCCGCAAATCGTCCAGGTTTTCACCCATGGTGAGGCGCGCCCGGTTGATCGCCTGGTAGCTGATCCGGTTGGCAGCCGTCGGTGACCCGACATCGGAATAGATGGAGTAGACCATGTCTCCGCTATCATTGGCGACATTGTCCGCGACCACGCCTTCTGCCGTTGCAATGATACGCTCTTCCTTTCGGCGCCCCCAATAGGCACCGATGCGTTCTGCAACCCTGTTCATGGCACTGTCGCCGCGCCCGGTAGCGGCATAACTGGCGACCGTCTTCGCTCCGTATTTCTTGGCCAGGCGATGTTTGTAGGCCTTCATGTCGCTGGCCGTGATCTTCGACGTGGTGATCTTGTTGTCGCTGTCGTCGATAACGGTCGGTTCGGCATCATCAAGATCCTCCCAATAAGGGACTTCGATCTGGTTTCCTCCAGCTTTGAAACGCTTGGCAATGTCAGGGGCCGGCGGTGCGAGGATGCCGGACTTTTCCAGCATGATCAGTTTCGCCGGCTTGTTTTCCGCCATGTAGGGCGTAAAAACGCGCGGCACGACGATGTCTGAGATCTGAGACGTCATTGAGTGTCCTGTTCAGTAGTTTTCACAAAAAAAATCCGGTCGCTTTCACGCCGGACGAGATTACAAATCTTCGGTTTTTCGGTGTTTGCTGCGCCAGGTTTTGGCGCCGTCTTCGGGGTTCTAAAATCGCTGTCTGTCGACCCGTATTCCTTCGACCTGAAAGTATTCCTGTTCTGAATGCATCTTTGCCCAGCGCGGACTGGACCGGAGCCTACCTGACGCGCGGCAGGCCGAAATGCGATGGGTCACGGCCGGTCTCCAGGATCAGAGTTCGGGCGCGCGCGGGATCGCGTGAAAGCAATTCCACCTGTCGTGGAAGGTTCGGTGACTCAAGATCAAACGGGTTGCGGGCGGATCCGGTGGACCGCCCTGCGTTCGACGCCCGCCCGCCGCTCTTTGGCTTGGCAGCAGGAAAAGCTGGCGTCGTATGATCACCTTGTCCTTCGGAGGGGTGTTTTCCTTCATCCTGACCGGCTTCGGGACGCACCAGACGATCGGCTTTTCTTTCTCGGTTCGGAATACTGCCCGCACCTTGGCCCGCTTCCGCTTCGGGAGCCAAATCCTCCAGACCGAGGAATTCGCTTGCAAGCGACACGGTTTTCTCATCGGCATTCAACTCGCCCAAAGCCATCCCGATTTGCTCACCTGGACCGAATTTGCCTGCCACTGCCTGACCGGCCCAGTGGTCGGACCTTTGGGCGTTCGACACCAGCAAACCATGAATGAGGGCTTCAGCCTTTCTATGATCATCGCTCTTTTTGCCAAACGCTTTCAAAGTCGCCTGCAGGTCTTCGTCTCCAACGACATAAACAGTTCCGTACTGATCGTGAAGATAGTCTCGCATCTGGCTAATTCGGGCCGACAGCAACTTGTTTTTGTGAGCCTTTTGCATTGTGGCTGCCAGCGCCTTTTGAGCATTCATTTTGCGCGTATCGACATAGACCTTGCTATTGACGTTTCCTCTGTCTGCCCTGTCAAAAGCACCCTCGACCCTGGCGTTGACATAATCGTCTTCAAGTTTCTTTTTCCAATGTAGATCCACCTATTGCCTCCTGTGACAAAGCGGTGTTGGCATTAATTCATGAATTGTGACTGACCTGCTCAATGATCGCCGGAGAGGCAACAAGCAATGTCAGCTCGCCAGTCCTGAAACGTCGGTCTGCCCCTTCATTCGAAACGGCAACTTCCCGACACTGTTCTCAATACGCCGGTCAAGACCGGCAATATGCGTGTTGTTCCGGGCAAGCAGCACCCTTACTGCTGAAGAAGAACAGCAGGGATCAGGCATGAGACTTTTGATAAGAGCCTCAAGCAGAAAGATTTGCAGGTTTTGTGCTGCTTACCTTGTTGTTTCGACGAGCCGCAGTGCCGCTCCAACGCGGCCCTCAGGTGACGAAACCTGTCGTTTCTGGTGGACGCAAGGTCCGTCCCTGTCCTACGGCCAATTCGCCTCGACGACTTTCTCGTATGGAATTTCCGCAGGTCGCACAAAAATCATCGTCTGCAACACGAGACAGGCAATCTGTTCATCGGACCCGGGAGCAGCACTCGAAAAGACCGTCATTCGGTTTTCTTGTACACCCTCTTCGTTGTTGTCATAGGCCACAAAAGACGGTTGGGCCGAGCAGGTCCCGTCGAAGTGCTTTTCCCTGTGACGGAACTCGGCACCTTCAAGGGAATCCATGGGTTGTCCAAGTTCAACAATCAGATCCCGTTCTCCGGGGTTCTTGAGGGTGAAATTGTAAACCGATGCAGCCAGGTTATGAATGTACTGGCCGCGCGGGTCGTAGATTTCGAAGATCTCGGTATCCCCCGGCTCCCGCCCCTCGGCCCAGTCCTTTATCTCCCTCTCGAGATCAAAATTGAGTGCAACGATCGTATCCGTCGACTGGTAGTCCGTCAGGTTGATCGGGTACCCGTAGTATTTCTTTCGTCCATAGGGCAGGTGCTCGAAAACGTAGCCGGCGACGTCTGGGAACCGGGCAGCATTCTTTTCAATCTCCTCTTCCGAGAAGCCAAGATAAAGGATACTGATTTTCTTTCCCAAACGGATCGGCGAGCTGGTGTCGCCTTGTTCCGCGTTGACATAGCTTTTCACAGCATTCACCAGCACCTGTGGCTGCTCTTCCCAGGGTATGAGTTTGTTTTCTTCTGCAACCGACACGCCGGAAACAGAAGACGCAACTAACATTGAAAGAACGAAACAAACACGTTTTGAAACCCAATTTGGTAGAAGCGTCATATCATCCCCTGTGTGCCTGATCCGGCGTGAATCTACAGTCAAGAATCTCGGCACAAAGTATGTTCATTCTTTGTTCCAAATCAACCCTTGATTGCGATTACTTTGCCTTCGCCAAATCCGACTTCAAAAATCGATCTCAATAGTCGCTGCCCTCGAGATACTGTTGTTGAGATGGGTCTTTTCCTGCCAGGGAAGCTCCCAAATGACAGGAACTTGAGCGCAATTCCCGCCCTTCGAGAATCAAAGCCTGAATAGTTTCGGGTCCCTTCCGGCTACAACGATCATCTGCCGAGCACGCGAAGGATTCCGCTCCAGAACCTCTGACTGTTCCTTGAGGTTGAGGCTTCCTGAGTCAAAGGGGTTTGTGCCCTGGCTTGCATCGGTGATGCCCGACAGACCATCTTCGGCAAATGACCTGTCATGGATGAACGCCAGCAACTTGACGGCCATCGGATCGGAAACGCGCTGCAAACCGGCCGGGTCAGGTTGGGTCAACGCCCCTTTGTCTGCAAACCAGCCAGTGATGTCGAGGCCTGCAGCTTTCAAGCTGGTGAGTGCCCGGTCGGCCTTTGCCACCACGTTTTGATAGGCATCGCTTTCAACTTCGCAATATTCCCGGACAAGCTCCTGATGAGCCGTTTCGGCGGCATGGTTTTCAGCTTCGGTCCGGCTATGCACCTGTTGCTCATGCGCCGCATATTGCTCCGCCATCTTGCCAACCCAGCTGTCATGCAGACGCTGCGCAGCGTCCGGATGCAGTCCTGCGTCCTTGAACCAGCCGCTGGCTTCTTCAGCGAAAGCCTGATCATAAGGAAAACTCTCCGGCAGCCCCTCGGGCATAGCGAACCGGTATCCGTTCTTCGGCGTCCAGCTCTTTGAAATATCTTCATAAAATGCGGAATGCTCCTCCGGGTTGGCCGCCTCGTCCGGCAACATAACCATATTGTTCATCCCTTCCTGCAAGGCACGATAGCTGTCCAGGACACTGGCGGCGTCTTCCCAGCCATTATCTGCAGCCAGCGCCCTGTCGTTTTCGCTCAATCCTGACAAAAAGGCATTGTCGGTGACCGGGCTGACCTGGGTCCCCCCTCAATTTCTTGCATTTCTTCCATCGTCACAGGCCTTCGTCTGTATCAAGTTCCGGGAGCGTTTCCAATCGGGCAGCGGATTGCAGCGCGGCGTGCTCTTCCGGAGGGATCCGGATCATCGCCAGGATGCGCGTGAAGAGCGCCTTGCGACCGTCCAGATACCCGCCTTCCCTGGGACCCAGATCAACGGGTGCAGCCTGATAGATCACGCATTCTGCGGCGAGGTCCGCGAGGACAACTTCACCGTCCGGCGACAGAAACACGGACCGGTAGGCCCGCTCGATCGCGCTTGCTCTGGATTCACGCCACCGCGAAATCCGCCTAAGACACTGCCAGGCCATCAAGTCCCCCTTCTTCACCGAGCGTTTTGAGGAGCGGTGCCCCATCCCTTGCCATTCGGGCCATCCTTTCACCGGCCGCCAGTTGTTTCTGCTCGGTTGCTTCCGCTGCACGCTCCTGCCGCAGCGCCTCGACTTCTTCCGGACGTCGTTTCAGTTTTGCAGGCAACCCCAGCGCGCGGCGGTTCAGGTCGTATTCTTCTTCGCGGTCATGCAAATCCAGGATGGTCGGGTCAGAACCGCCCGCAATGCCCAGATACTCCTGGAAACCCATGATCGCCTCGAAATGTCCAGCCTCGCGCATCTGGTCGATGGGTGCGGTCGGAACAAGTGTCACGTCGCTGTCTGCAAGGCTTTCCGGCGGAGCCAGGGGAGACCCTGGCGCAAATGCACCCCGGCGTCCGAGTATTCCGATTTCCCGCTCAAACAGGGCCTCGTTTCCAGCCATGATGTTGGTAGAAAACGGACCGATCATGTCGGCCATTTCCTTGCGCCGGATATTGGCCTCCGTGGCGGTTCGCCCGCTGCCTTCAAGCAGCGTCTGCCAAAGATCGCCATAGAGCCCGACCCGAAGTTTTTCGCGAATATTCTCGATCTGCGCATCGGCGGCCCCGGGATTGGCGGTCTCGATCATCGGGCGAAACAACGGCCTTCCCTGCTCATCGATCAGGCCCGGATTGATCCGGCCAGGGTTGAGATCAAGCTGGCGCTCTTCCCGGTGCGTGGCAATTGGAGGGCGAACGGCCTGTGAACTCGCGATCAGACCGTCACGCGCAAGGCTTTGCAGGCTCTTGATGTCACTCATGAGTTTCGCCTGCGGCGGCGAACCGTAGGGAGACAGTCCGTCCCGGTCCCAGCGGCTGACGACCAGAGGAAATTCAAAGAACCCGCCTCTGCGGCAAATGTGCCTGGTCTCCTCTTCAAAGTGGATACTTTCATATCGGGACCTGGAAATATCAGCCGCGTCTTCAAAGCCGCCTTCGCGCAGGAAACAGGCATGCACGAACCTGTGTTCGGTATTCTTGCGCTTCGGATCGTCCGCCTGTTCCCGAACCTTGTCGGAAACATTGCCGCCATATTCCTTCATCGCCTGCCAGGCCTTCAGGCTCCGCACGCGGAAAAACCCGCAGTCGGCGCCCTGCGCATCCACAATCAGGTAGATCTCGAAAAGGGGAACATAGCGATAGTGAACGGGTGTCCTGATCTCTGCGAGGTTGTCCTCGTTCTCGCTGGGAAAAAGCACACCGGTTCCCAGCTTCACCGTTGAGAGCAACCGTGACCGGTTGGCCAGGGCGAAGCCGGATCGCCCCGATGAACGTACACGGAAAAGGTGATCGCGCACGAGTTCGAAGAACTCTTCATCGGACTGTGTCGGCTGAGGCGCAAAGGGGTCACCGAACCCGACGCCATGCCAGTTGAAGCCTTCCGGCATCGTGAGCGAGCCGACACCGGAGGCAAGCCGGTCGAGCAGCCAGACAGCAGTCGGATCGTAAAGTTTGCGAGATCGTTCCCGGGCGGCTGACTGGCGGAACACGCTCATCCCGTCGGGGGCACACACACCGCCGGGCCGGTTGAAGGCCCGTTCCATGTCGGGTGCCGTGTAGGTGACGTAGTCTTGCCAGTCTGCCTCGTAATATTGCCGTTCGGAGCGCGCGATCTGCAGTTCCGATGTGAGGTCTTCAACAATGCCCATGAAGCTCAGGCCCGTCCCAGAAGAGTTACGCCCGGCCGGGAAGCAGTGCCAAAATCAGGCACGCCCAGCGGACTGGTCAGGTTTGTCGCGCGCGTGTTGTAGGCCGCCGCCCGGCGGCGCCGGCTGTTCTCCTGAAGGTTCCTCGCCTGCCGCTGCGGATCTGGTTCGCGCGGCGGTGGTGGTGTCGGTTCCGGATCGGGCTGCTTCGAGCCCCCGCCAAACAAGCACATGAATGACCCCTTTCTAATTCTGGAAGCGAAATTCGCGATCGCGACTTGCTAATTTGTATGCCTGCGATCCGCTCTACCGGAGAGCAACACGCACACGCGATCACACGGCGAACGAAAGCTCGTTCCGCCGTCGTCACCGTTGAAGTCGCATTTTTCCAATGTATTGGTATGAGGACTGTTTTAGCCCCGTTTTGACGAAAGGTCGAGCGCAGCCAAAGGTCTGAACCCCTTGTTCAGACGGGACATTTGACGACCTTCCCGGGATACCGCCACCAACAGTATTTGATCCGTTGAGCGCTTTGATCCTGATTTTTTAGATGCCCTCGTTCCACCCCTTTTCATAGAGTGGATACTGCCTCTTGATCTCCTGGTCCCAGGGCGCTTCGGCATCAAGGTGTTCCACCAGAAAATCGATCAAGGTCCTGACCCTGAGTGGCAAGGCACGGGTTTCTGGGTAGACGACAAAAGCCGCGTCGTCCGACCAGACATGGTCGGAGAACAGGGGGATCAATCGTCCCCCGACGATGGCTGGTCCGACGATGAAGGTCGGCTCTATGGCAACCCCCAGGCCCTCTTCGGCACACCTGGTCAGAAACTCGCCGTTGTTGCAGGCAATCCGGTTCTTGATCTGCACGGCGCCTCTGCTTCCATCGGGTCTGGCAAAATTCCAGCGGTTGTTTTGCTGCGTGGAACGATACTGCAGGACCGAGTATCGGCTGATGTCTTCCGCGTGGTCAGGCATTCCCAACCGCTCCAGCAACGCTGGACTGGCTACCGGAATGTGGCGTATCCGCGTCAGCCGCCGCGCCCGCAAAGTTGAATCTTGAAGCCGGCCAATGCGGAGCGCAAGGTCGAAGCCGTCCTGGACCAGGTCCACCCTGCGGTCGTTCGTTTCCAACTCCAGCGCGACATCCGGGTAACGCTGCAAAAAGTCGACAAGCAGAGGTCCGAGATATCGATTGGTGAAAGACACAGGCGCGGCCAGGCGGATACGGCCCTCCAGTCGAAGTGCGGTTTCCGAGAGGTTCGCTTCCGCGTCATTCAAATCGCTCAGGATCTGCCTGCATTGAAGGTAAAAGTCATGGCCCGCTTCGGTCAAACTGATCTTGCGCGTCGTGCGTTGGAGAAGTGTCACCCCAAGCCTTTGTTCCAGCTCCTTCAATCGCCGGCTGACAGCAGACAGGGCGAGACCGGTGCGGCGCGAAACGGCACTCATCGATCCTGCCTCGATGATCTGAACAAAGTTCTCAATCTCGGTAAGCCGCGACATAATTCTTCTTTCAAGAATAGTTTTTTCTATAATTACAATATTATTCTTCTATCTGGAAAGCCTTAAATCGGGTCCTGTCTATCAATTCAACCCGGCAGGAAGTCCCATGAAAGTTCTCCGTCTCGACACAAGCGCCCAATCAGACAGCTCCCACTCCAGGGCGCTTGTCAGCCGTTTTCTGAATGGTCTGGGTCCCGATACGCGTGTCATCCAGCGTGATCTTGCTGAAGGTGTCCCCCTGATCGGTCCGGACTGGTTCAATGCCAGTTTTACGGATCTGGAAAGCCGCAGCGACGCCCAAACAACGACCCTGTCCGCATCCGAAGAACTTGTGGGTGAGCTCCAGGACGCCGACCTACTGGTTATCGGGATGCCGCTCTACAACTTCAGCATTCCCGCAAGCCTCAAACTGTGGATCGACCAGGTCTGCCGCGCCAACGTTACCTTCAGGCACACCGAAAACGGGGCCGAGGGTCTTCTTCAGGACAAGCGCGCCGTGATCTTCTTCGTTTCTGGAGGAACACGCTTTGGATCCGAGGCTGACTTCGCCTCCGATTACCTGAGATTTGTGCTGAAATTTATCGGCATCACGGACGTGCGGTTCATTCATGCCGATGCCCACATGTCCGACCAGAATTCGCTTTCCCGCGCCCGGGAAGAAGCCGAACTTCTGAGCCGGGAACTGTTTCAGTCCGACATGACGGCGCTGGCGTCATAAGACCGGTGATTTTGATTTCAGGAGGCACCTGCCTCCTGTCAATCAATCTCGCTGCAACCCTGTTGTTTGAAGTACACTGATCTTGCCTCTGGCCGGTATTCGCGCTGCGTGCTAGGAAGCGCCCCATTCGATACTCCCGAGACACGACAGGAATTTCACCGGGTGCTCTTCGCTCTTTCCGTTGCACTGGCTTACATCCTGACAAATATCGACGGCCTGTTTGCCTTTCTGGCACTGTCGTCATCTGGCCGTCAGCGCGCGATTTTGCCCGGGTTTCTGGTCGCCCACGCAGTTGTTATTGCGGGCTCGCTCCTTCTCGGGGCTGGCGCAAACTTTCTTGCACCGGAAACACTGGGATACCTGGGCATCGTCCCGATTGTTCTTGGTCTGTGGGAACTCTGGAAGCAGCGCCAGACATCCGCTCTTGACCGGACATCGTCCAGGTCCGCGAATTCACTGGTCGGCGCCACGGCAATCTTTCTGGCACTGAGCACCGATACATTCGTTCTGCTCGCCGCCATCTTTGCCGACAGCCGTCAGGACATGGATCATTTTGCTCTACTCGGGGCGTTTGTCGCCGTGGCGTTTCTTCTCCTCATGGGGTCCACCTTGTCCAGGGGACTTTCGAAGAACCAGGGCATCGGACGCTTTTTCGAGCGGCTGTCGCCTTTTGTCATGATCGCAGCCGGGATCTACATCCTGCTCGACACGACAACGGACATTCTTTGAAGCCCTCAAACTAAGCTACCAACCTTTTTGCGCGTTACACTGAAAATGATACTATTGGGGTCGTTAAGACCCCACACCTAGAGGACCACTATGCCACGAAACCAAGATGGCACGCTTTGCCCCGCTCCAGTGATCTTCACAATGATCGGCGGGAAATGGAAACTCTCCATCCTGCAGATCCTCATCTTTCACGGGACAAAGCGCTTCGGTGAACTCCAGCGCGAGCTGGAAGGCATCACCCAGACGATGCTGACCAAACAGCTGCGGGCACTGGAAGATGACGGCCTCGTGGTCCGCAAGGTCTATGCAGAGGTCCCCCCGCGGGTCGAGTATTCAGCAACGCCTGACGCCATGGCGCTCAGAACCATGTTTCAGTCGATGCATCAGTGGTGGATCGATCATAGGCAGGAAAAATCAGACGAAAAAAACCTTGAATTACAACAATAGTATCTTTTTGAGTGCTATATACGATTTTTCTGCCTACTTGCAAAAAAGTACTGACTGCGCACATTTTTCCCGTCAAACGATGGGAGAAACTCGATGCAACACACGGTCTATACATTCAGCGGAGCACCCCGCGGCTGGCGGGTTTTGCTCGGCCTGGCCTTCAAGGGGCTTGATGCGGACGTCAGGCTCCTCAGCATCGCCGGACAGGATCACAAGAAGCCCGACTTCCTGGCGCTGAACCCGCGTGCCAAGGCACCGGTCCTGATCGCAGGCACGACTGTCTTGCGGGACTCCATCGCCATACTGGCCTGGCTTGACCGGGCTTATCCGGAGCACCCGCTGTTTGGCGAAACGGCGGATGAAGCAGCCACGATCTGGCAGATCGCGATGGAGTGCCGGGAATATCTGCGCAAAGGCAACCAGCAGCTTCTGTCCCGTGCCTTCTTCACCGATGCAATCGTTCCCGCAGTGGGCTCCGCAGACCAGGAAAAACTGATGGCGGAAGCCGCACTCGTTCACAACGAATGCGGCTACCTTGAGGAAATCCTTTCCGACGGGCGGCCCTTCCTTGCCGGCGACAGACCGACAGCCGCCGAAGCGATCGCCTTCCCGGAAATCCGTCTCCTCCAGAGAGCGGTCGAAACACGGCACGACCTGATGAACGCGGCCGGTTTCGGATATCCGCCTGATCTCTACCCCCGACTGGCAAGTTGGAAGAACCGATTGAATGAAATGCCGGACGTTGAAGCGACCATGCCACCGCATTGGTCAGAATCCCGCCCCCTCGCCAAATCAGCTTGAAGGACAACCAGATGACCAAACCCGCTATCGTCGACCGTGAAGACTGGCTTCGCGCCCGCCTGGACCTGCTCGAGCGTGAAAAGGAACATACGCACCTGAAGGACGAGATCAGCGCCGCCCGCCGGGCACTTCCCTGGGTCAGACTGACGAAGTCCTACATCTTTCAGACCGAAACAGGACCGCAAGGTCTGTCCGACCTCTTTGGACCGTATTCGCAGCTGATAACCTATCACTTCATGTTTGGCCCGAACTGGGAGGAAGGTTGCAAGAGCTGTTCCTTTTGGGCAGACAGCTATGAGGGCCTGTCGAGCCACTTTGCCGCCCGTGACATCGCGTTCACTGCCGTATCGTCCGCTCCGCTCGACAGGTTGCTGGAATTCCGGCGGCGCATGGGCTGGACGTTCAACTGGGTGTCCTCCCACCAAAACGGGTTCAATCACGACTTCGATGTCGGTTTTGATGAAACGCGGCCAAAGGACCGTTCTCGAGCATACAATTTCGGCATGATGCCGGATGCCTTCATGGACGAGATGCACGGCACCAGCGTTTTTGCGAAGGACGAAAACGACGACGTCTTTCACACCTATTCCATGTATGGCCGCGGCCTCGATGCAACCAATGCCGCCTACGCTTATATCGACCTGACACCAAAAGGTCGGAACGAGCCGCCGGAGGGCAACCCCATGGAATGGGTGCGCCATCATGACCGGTATTAGAACCGCCTCCCGGGACCGGCCCGGTGTGTGGGCCTTGGGGCCGGCAGCATGTCTGTCGGCCGCGCTGGCCACCCTTTTCTGGGCCAACACCCTAAACGGAAGCGGTACCGGCATGTCCGTTTGGGCCATGAGCGGATTGAACCTGCCTCCGGTCTCGTCCCTGCCCTCACACCCTCAGGACTGGTCGGCGGCCTATGCGCTCCTGATGGTTCTGATGTGGTGGAGCATGATGCTTGCAATGATGCTGATACCGCTCACGGTCCAATTCGCGCAGTCGAGAAAGGCTCCGAATTTGACACAGGCCACCGCTTTCCTGAGCGGGTATGGACTTGTCTGGCTTGGTTTCTCGGTGATGGCTGCGAGCCTGCAATGGCTCCTGGAGCGAAAAGGCTTGCTGCACCCTTTCATGATGTGGAGCCTGTCCGCACCCTTGTCCGCCTTCCTGCTGGTCTTCGCAGGGATCTACCAGCTGCACCCACTCAAGTCGGGGTCCCGTTCAGCCTGCCACCCGGACAATTTCAGCCTCGCAAGGGGCCTTAGGTTCGGCGCGTTCTGCGTTTTAAGCACCGCGCCTTTGATGCTCTTGTTCTTCGCAGGCGGGCTCATGAACCTATACTGGATGATTGCGCTGACCCTGATCGTCCTTGTCGAGAGAACCGTGCCGGTGGCATCAAGATATGACTGGCCTCTCGCAACCATGCTAATTGGCCTTGGCCTGTGGACAGCTTTTCCGGGCTCGTGAACAGTTCAGAACTCATCGATGATTGAAAGGCATGCGATCTTGTTACGACCCTGCGATACATCTCGCAGGGTCTCCGGATGCTGGGTCATCCCCCAACGGTCGCCAGTTCGAATCCCTCATCCAGCCAGCCGGTCACACCGCCGGCCATGATCTTCACCGGGCGGCCAAGTTCGGCAAGGCGAACCGCACCGCGGGCAGCCCCATTGCAGTGCGGGCCGGCACAATAGGTCACGAACAGTGTATCCTCCGGCCAACCCTTCAGTTTGGACCGTATGATTTTGCCATGCGGCAGATTGATCGCACCCGGAACATGTCCCTTGGCGAAGAGCTCCGGTCCACGCACATCGAGCAGAACAAAGTCCGCCTTTTTCGACAGGGCGTCATGCACGTCCCAGCAATCGGTCTCGAATGTGAATTCCGCCGCAAAATGCGCGAGGGCTTCGTCACTGGGTGCTGCGGGTATGGTTGTTACATTGCTTGCCATGAGTGGTCTCCCTTCCTGCACCTTGTCGCTGACAGGGGCCCACCTTTGCAATTGGCATGAAAGCCATTATACGTAAAAATCACGCCAATCAGGAATTGCCACTGATGCCTTCTGAAAAACGCAACGGTCCATTGGTTGCCGTCCTTCTCTATGACGGATTGTGCACTTTTGAATTCGGCATCGTCGCCGAGATCTTCGGTCTTGAGCGACTGGAATTCGGTGCCGACTGGTATCGTTTCATCAGCTGCGCCATCGAACCCGGCCCCTTGCGCGCCCATGGCGGGTTCTCCATCACGCCAGATCATGGTCCCGACGGGATCGAACAGGCCGACCTCGTCGTGATTCCCGGTTGGAAGGGAGCCGACCAGCCCGTACCGGAAGACCTTTGCCACAGGCTCAGGAAAGCTCATGAAACCGGCGCTCGCCTGGCATCAATCTGTTCGGGCGCATTTGTTCTGGCCGCGACCGGTCTTTTGAAGGGGCAGAAGGCGACAACCCATTGGCGATACGCGGAGAAGCTGCGCCAATCCTATCCGGAAATCGAAGTGGACGAGGCTTCTCTCTACCGCCAGCAAGGCCGCATTTTCACCTCGGCAGGAAGTGCTGCCGGGCTTGATCTGATGCTGGAACTCGTGCGCCAGGACTATGGAAACGATAAGGCCAACTCGGTGGCTCGGCGTCTGGTCCTGCCCGCTCACCGCACAGGCGATCAGGCCCAGTTCCTCGAGCGTCCCGTACCGCTTCGCCAGGGTGCTGAAATTGCTCCTGTCCTGGAACGCGTGCAAGGCAGTCTTGCAGACGAATGGACCATCGGACGCATGGCGGACTGCTCGGGCATGAGCGCCCGCACCTTTCAGAGGCGGTTTATCGAAGCGACAGGACAGCCTCCGGGTGACTGGCTCACGCAGGTGCGGATCGAAGCCACAAAGAAGCTTCTGGTGGAAGGCACCGATGACATGGAAACGATCGCCATGCTCGTCGGCTTCGGCAGCGCCCATGCCCTGCGTCACCACTTTCGCAAAAGGCTCGGCATCCGCCCGACCGATTTTCGCCGTCAGTTCGGCAAGAAGGCCGCCTGAACGAAGCTCTGAAGCGGACGTTTTCGGACGTGGTCACCTGCTTGCGACTGGAACGTCATTCGCCGCAAGGTAATCTCTTCTTCATGACCAACAGCCGCATGCCATCGGAACAGATATATGAGCAATTGCAGCGCCGCGACTCTGCGCTGGACGGTGTTCTCTTTTCCGGCGTCAAGACGACGGGTATCTATTGCCGCCCCGTTTGCAAGGCACGTGTCCCGTTTCGCAAGAACATAGAGCTCTATCCGACAGCCGCAGCCGCCGAGGCTGCCGGTTTCCGCCCATGTCTTCGATGTCGGCCTGAAACGGCACCCTTTTGTCCCGCCTGGAACGGAACCAGGACCACCGTGGAACGGGCTCTGGAACTGATCCGCTCCGGAGCCCTTGAAACGGGAAACGTGGAAGACCTGGCAACACGGCTCGGCATAGGGGCAAGACACCTGTCGCGGCTGTTCGCAGAACATGTCGGTGCGTCGCCACGCCAGACGGCGCAGACCCTTCGCATTCAAAAGGCCAAGCGGCTCCTCGATCAAGGGGAAGCATCGCTTGAAGAGATCGCCCACCAATCCGGCTTCGGCAGTCTTCGACGAATGCGAGCAGCCTTCTCCGGCCTTTACGGCAGACCACCCTCAGCCTTGCGCAAACGCACTCGGCGCTGAACGTACCAATCACGCATTCAAGAACAAGGCAGGTTTCATGTCACAATTGGAAAAAGCAAAAGAATTCAATTCTCTGCACCACAAGGATGCGCCACTGGTTCTTTATAACATCTGGGACGCAGGCGGAGCCAAGGCGCTGGCCGATGCCGGCGCTCCGGCTGTGGCCACCGGCAGTTGGTCCGTTGCAGCAGCTCAGGGTTACAAGGACGGCGAAGCCATCCCGCTCGACTTTGTGCTGCAGATCGCCGAACGCATCGCAGCAACGGTCGACGTTCCGCTAAGTGTCGATTTCGAGGGTGGATATGCCAGTGACCCGGATACGGTCACCGAGAATGTCAGGAAGATCATTCAGGCCGGAGCGGTCGGTATCAATTTTGAAGACCAGCGTGTCGGGGGTGAAGGTCTCTACGATGTGGACGAACAGGTCCAACGCATTCGGGCCGTCCGCGCCGCGGCCGACGCAGAAGGCATTCCGCTCTTCATCAATGCACGGACAGACTTGTTCCTGAAAGCAGGTTCGAAAGGCGATCATGCCGCCCTGATCGATGATGCTCTCACACGAGGAGCGGCCTATGCCGATGCCGGTGCCGACGGTTTCTTTGTACCTGCATTAACGGATCCGGGCCTGATCCGCAAAGTGTGTGACGTGTCAGTGCTTCCGGTGAATGTCATGATGCGCGGTCCGCTCAATTCGCTCAAGGCTCTGGATGGTCTGGGCGTCTCCCGGGCAAGCTTCGGCCCTGGCCCCTACGCAACGGCGATGACCGATCTGGTCGAACGCTACAAGGCACTTTGAGCTGCCGAGGCAGGGAGGTCCCGAACTCTCGGTGACCTCCCGCCATCACGCGTCCAGGCATAGAGGCAAAAATCCTCGTTTCCCCGGCCATAGGCCTTGAGCACACCTTCCTTCCGACCGCCTAGACCTTCGATCCAGCTATGGGCGATGTCGTGACCGCACAGGCTCAGCACCTGCAGTCTGCGGCAGTCCCGCTCGATGACCGGTACGAGGCTGTTGAGGTGCCGCGTGATAGTGGGCACGCAGCGCCTGAAACGGTCCGTGCCAAAGGCCCAGGCCTGCCAGTGATCCGGGTCGAAGGCCGAGGCATGGCTGAACCCGTAAGCGGCTGCCGGTTGCCCGTCATACCAGACAGACCAGACCATGCCTGGCACCGCAGTCTCAATCGCGCAGGACCCAAGCGCCCTTGTGTCCCAGTTCTGCCAAAGGCAGGCAATCTCGCGAAAGTCTTCTGCGCGCATATTGGCTGCGATGAAGGACGCGTCACGCAGGCAAAGTTCCTTGATCAGAAGCCGCCGAGCGGATCGTCCAGGGGCTTCATCCGACCGTCTGCCCGAGTTTTTGCAACCCGCCTGAAATTCGCCTTTTCTTTCCATCCAAGCGCCTCGACAATTGCGTCCGCTTCATCCGGAGAGTTTCCCAGTCTCTCCCTGATGTCGTCCTTGCTTTCGATCAGGATTTTTCCCCCCTTCATCTTCCAGCGATGTGCCGTCAGCTGTGCCTTCACCGAGGCCGAGCGCTTGATGGCAAGTCCAAGCCCGCTTTTTGGGTGAAGGGCCTCGCGCAATCGCCAGTAGAGCTGAGCTCGAAGATTGTAGAAAGGAATTCTGCTGTCCTTTGCGGTCTCACCCGAGTGGGAGGAGAAAACACATTTCTCAACCGGGATGTTGTTTTCGCGTTGCAGAAAACCGACCGTGTCGCCTCCCCATCCGCCCGTGCAATCCACGACGATCAACGCGTTGTCCCGCCGCTCCCGGACGATCAGCGAACCAACATCAGAACCATCCCGGGTATCGGTTCCCTTCCGGATGATGTTTTGCTCGAGCCGTCTGCCATGAAGTGGTTGGAGCACGGTCTTGTCCTTGCCGCCCTGGGCAACGTCAACCGCCAGGACATCCATGGGCAGATCCCGATCCACGCCTTCGTCATAGCGTTCAAAGGCAAGGTCGACCCAGCTTGAAGGGATCACCTGCCAGTCGTGATCTTGACGCGCCGACTGAAAGTCACCTGTCTTCAGCGCGGTCCGCATCGGTTCCGGCATCTGGTCCAGCTGGGCATCGTAGCTCTCGTCCAGATAGGCGTTGTCCTGTCGTTTTGCGGGAATGAAGGTGCGGCTTTTCGGCGTCCTCATTTCGCCGTCGATTTCAACCTGGTCCGGTCCATTGACCCAGACCGTTCGAATTGTATCGCCGTCGTCGATAAAGACCGCCCATAGCAATTCACCGGGCTTCACCTTTCCGAACTGCGGGTGCAGAGGATCCAGCCAGGGCGCGAACCATTCAATGAGGAAATCTCCCTGCCCGCCAAGCGGTGGGTTGGTTGCAATGAGGCCGCGACAGCGTTGGCCCTGCCGGGTTGAACGCAACCATCCAAGCACGAAGATGATTTTGCGGGGATCCATTTGTGCGCCTTCGTCGAAGGCTTTCAGATCATGGTCCCGTCCTTGCCAATCCTCCTCGGATCCGGGCAAACTCAAATGCCCGAATTCGATCATGCGTTCATCGGGCCCGACCCACTTCGGTGGATTGCCGGAGATCTTGCCGAGACCTGCAAGGCGCATCAGGCTGTTCATCCGCTCGATAAGTCCCTTCAGGGACTTCAGGGATTGGCGAAAAATCGCCACCTTGTGATGCGCGAACAGCGCCAGACCTGCAATAAGGTCGGTCTTCCCGCCACCAGCCGCCCCGCCATAAAGGGTCAGGTCAGCTTCGGAAAAATACCCTTCGGTCTGAGGTCCGGTTTGCGGATGCCAAACGCTGAACTGGTCGAGGACCCCCGCTTCGTCCAGCTGTTTTTGCAAGGCAACCCGGTCCGGCGCTGCCAGGTTGTCGATCCGGCCAATCAGCGTATCCAGTGCTGCTGTCATTCTTTCGTGCTGTCCTCCTGCGTCAGCAGGGCCATGACACCCAGCGCGATTTCGTGAGAGCTGCGTGGCTTGAGCGTATCGATTTTCTGGATCTCGTCCGGCCCGCCAAGGATACCGAACGCTTCCACCTCAGATCTGTCCCGCCAGCCAGCCCTGTTTTTCATGTTGAGACTCCAGGCGCTGGCATTGAACTTGGACAGCTCGCCCCGCGCCCCTGCCTTCCCGATCTGTTCCCATTCCAGCAGTCCGCGCCTGGCGGCTTCCTCCAGTTTTTCAGCCGGAAAGTCTTCGGGAAATTGTTCTGCGTAGTAACGGATCGTCTTTCGATCGGCGTCCGGATAACTTTCCAGGGAGAAGCCATCCGCAATATGAGCGCAAAGGGATGCACACGCCTGCTGACGTGCCTGGGCTGTCGGCCACCTCAGCACGGCGTGGTCGTTGTCGGTTTCAGACATCTTGAACTTTCAGAAAAGTGGGCAGTTGCTTGAAGTTACGCGGGTATGGACACCCGGCTAGTTTGATCCAGCGGCATCAGTTCCGATCAAGCGCACGGGTTTCCTGTTCTTTCTTCGCGTGCTGTTCCCTTGAAGCGCGGCGGACATTTGCCTGGAAATTGTCTGTTACATGATGGCGAATTCCGTCTTCGTCATCATAAAGAAGTGTCATTCTGGGGCCATAACCGTCCGTGTCGGTCCATCCCTGCCGCCAATCGGATTCGGTCCTTTCGCTTGGTGACAAATACCAATTCTTGGCCGCAATGCCCTGCTCTGCCAGAAACGCTTCGGCGTCTCGACGAACATAGTCGTGCCCACCGTCTTCAAGGTCCGGATAAACCCGTTCAACCGGGTTTTTCATGACGATGCCTTCGCCGTCCGGCGCAAATGCAGACAGATCCCAGTAGAGGTAGAATTGCTGCGCCGCCAGTTTGTGTGCTGCCTCTGGATCCGAGCCGAGAACGGCGTGGCTCTCCTCGAGCAGGTTTCGATATTCCTCGATCGCTTGGGCTTTCTCGTCAGGTGTTCGTCCGAGTTGCCGCACCCGATCATAGGATGTCTTGCGCGGTGCCTTTCCGGCCATTGATCCGGCAGCACGGTGCGATGGCCCGATTAGCTCCGACCGGAGGTCGGGAGTAGGCGTCTGCGAGATGAGTTGTTGTTGGTCCGGTGTTACTCCACCCAAACGCGCGTTGTCGATTGCACCAGGAACGGGTTCGGTAGACAGAGGCACTAGGGGTCCTGACACGCCGTCATACGCATCCGGCTGACCGTCAGCCCCGTTCCAGAGACCATTTTCAAAAACGAGGAGGTCATTGAACTTCGCCCGGAATTCTTCTTCCCAATCTCCCCGCAGCGTCTTTGCAAGAGCGAGGTCCGAAATGATCCCGGCCGCCAGGCTCGGATCGCCCTGGTGCAACTCGCGAATTCTTTGCTCCGTCGCCTGCCAATCGATGCCCTTCAGGATAAATTCCGGATAATCATCACCTTTGCCGTTGGTGAAGTTTCTGAGCTTGTCAAGCTGCCCTTGATTTTCGGCAACAAATATAGCTTCCAGACCTTCATAAACATCACGAAACGCCGGTTCTCCATGTTCGGCATCTGCATTGAAACTTCTGGCAAGAAACGCGGCAACAGGCCGGTTCAAAGCGGCCTTGTTCTGAAAGCCCGCGGGAGGCCATTTGTCTGCAGAGGGGGGGAGCATGTCCTGTGATGGCTCAATTCCAGCGGCATCCAATGCGGCAGCGACCAGGGTATTGCTGTTCACAATCTCTGCAGAATCGTCATCGGAAACGGCCGCAAGCGTATCGTAATCAACCTTCGACTGCTCTATCAGCTGCGCAGCAAACGCCATCTTGAGGTATGTTTCTTCCAGATCGTCGCCGCGCAGAAGCAGTCTGTTGTTCTCCGCGGATCGCTCGTCTATGGGCACCCAATCACGCGAGACTGGCGTATAGGGCCCGATTTCAACGTCGATCTTGCCCAGTTCGAGCAATATTCCCGGCCCGGCTCGAACGATGAACTCCTCTCCCTTCCTGTTTGTGTAGATGACAAAGAGGTGCCCGTGACTAAGGTGGGTTCTAGAATTCCGGAGTTCGATTTTTTCCATTGGCTACCTTTCGTGAAAGAGTGCACAACGTTTCGACCCGCGAGCGCGCGCGTCGAAAACCTGTGCTTTGAGAAAGAAAGACGGCGATTGAGGTGCCGATCGAGCAAACAAGATCGTCACGCCCCGGAGATCGCGGTTTGAACAGACAAGTCGACTGAAAATGTGCCCGGGGATGAGAGTGCCGGACGCGGTTCAACTGCCGGAGAAAAACAGCTCAGTTAAGTTGACCCGAAGTTTTCCATGCCAACGCTTTACATTCACGCATCGCATGATGGGACGGAGCACTCACTTGCCTGCTGCGCTGAAAGATCCGTGTAAGGCAGCGAAAAAGACCGCGTAGAGCAACAACAGTGAAACAATCCGCAGCAATTTGAACACAAGATCAGTTTTCGACCTGAATGCCCTCACGACCTGAACAATACTACAACAGAAATCGAGAAACAGCAGTAAAAGCGGGATGAACATGAACCAATGAATAACAACATTTACCGCATACCCGACATCATAGTAAAGAATATGCAAAGCCATTGGAATTGCAAATATTAATGTAACAAATATAATAGTAAAAGTTGATATCTTATTTAATAGACCCTCGCCATCTCGACGATAAAGCTTGATATTAATATAAACGCGCAGCGTAAATCCGGAATAGAAGAGAATGATATAAAAAAATTCTTCTGCTGTCATCGAAACATTACTCCTGCGCAATTCCGACATCCACATCGGCGAGGAGATCGCGCGACTGCAACTCTATCGTCCAGGACCAGCTGACAGCTGTACCTGCACAGACAGGTGCGACAAACGAGCGAAGTGACCACAAGCAGGAACTTCAAAAGAACTCATTTCAATCGGAAACCTTCGCCAGCGCGGCCGTAATTGAAGTTGGGTGAGACACAATATGTTCTTGAATTGTTCTCACTGTCAACAGCAATTTCAGATTGAACGTCATAAAACTTCCATCAAAAGGGGAACAACCCCACAATCTGGTTCTAGAGCAATCTAACGGAACGGGTCTGTTTCTACGCTGTTTCTGACGAAGTGTCGAGGCGCTGCATTGGTCTCAACATGTTGTTTAGACAAATGTTTTTTCCAATTCCTTGATGCGTCAATGCAACCGGCCGGCCCTCAATTGCGCGCTCCGATGGCCGGAAAAACAGATGTGAGCACAACAATCAGGTGCGCCAGCCAAGCACCCGGCGTTCGATCATTCCGATGGACGCACTGACGATCACCCCCAGCAAAGACAGGATGACAACGCCGGCAAACAGTCGTTCCAGATCGTATAGTGCACCAGCCTCCAGGATATAGGCGCCGATCCCGTATTCAGCGCCCAGCATTTCCGCCGCGACCAGTAGGATGATGGCAATCGCCAGGCTGATACGCAGCCCCGACAGGATTCCTGGCATGGCGCCCGGCAGGACGATTTTGCGAACAATTGACAGCCAGGAAAGACCGAAGCTCTGCCCCATCCGAATGAGCGACCGGTCGACATTGTCGACCGCGCCATAGGTCGCCACCACGGTCGGCGTGAAGGTTCCAAATGCAATCAGGGCGTATTTGGACCCTTCATCAATGCCGAACCAGATGACGAAGAGCGGCAACAAGGCGATTTTGGGGATTGGAAAGATCGCGGCAACGAGCGGAACAAGCCCTGCCCTGACATAGGAAAACAGCCCGATCAGGATACCGATGGCAATTCCGGCACTGGCGCCGATGGCGGCCCCGACTGCCAGTCGGGTCAGCGACGGCTGCAGATGCTTGAACAGCAGACCGCTCTGCCAAAGTTCACCGAATGTTGCCAGCACATCTGTTGGCTTGGGGAGCGTCAAGGCGGATATCCAGCCGCTCTCGGTTCCCCACTGGATGAGCGCGATCAGGACGACAAAGACCAAAACACCGACCCAGCGCCGTGACTTGGGCGCAAAGCCGCCTCCCCTGAACCTGACTTCCATCGGTCCGGCAGTGTTCGTATTCCTGGAAAGACCTGTGTCAGCCATCGATCAGTTCCTCATCGGCGGCCCGCGCCTCTTCCCGCATCAGGTCCCACAGCAGGTCGTGCTTGCGCTGACAGACCGGGTCGCCGGGACGGCGATCCTCGATCGGCGTATCTATCGTGACGATCTCGCGAATTTTGCCCGGACGTCTGGAAAGAACCACGATGGTATGTCCAAGCCTGACCGCTTCGGCAAGATTGTGGGTGACGTATACTGCTGTGAACGGCTGCCGGTTCCACAGGCTGACAAGATCATCCATCAGCAATTCGCGTGTCTGGCTATCCAGCGCTGAAAGCGGCTCGTCCATCAGCATCACGGCCGGGTTCACGGCGAGCGCCCGTGCGATTGCCACCCGTTGTTTCATGCCTCCTGAAAGCTGCTTCGGCAATGCGTCGGCAAAGTCGGAAAGCTTTGTACGCGTCAGGACATCCTCGATGATGGCCTTGGCCCTGTTGCCCCGGATGCCATGGTCTTCCAGCACCAGCGAGACATTGCCGCACACGCTGCGCCAGGGAAGCAAAGCAAAGTCCTGGAAGACGAATGTCAGAGGGTTGAGACATCCCTCCGGTGCTTCACCGAGTTGCAGGACACGCCCGCTCGAGGGACGTTCCAACCCGCCGATAAACCGCAACAAGGTGGATTTCCCGCACCCCGAAGGACCCACCAGGCAAACGATCTGCCCGGCAGGGATATCCAGCGAAATGTCGCGCAGCACTTCGGTCTCGCCATAGTGATGGCTGACAGATTCCAGTCTGATGTCCATGAACGGCTCTTGTTTCCCGGAAACACGGGTGGCGTCTCAACAGACGCCACCCTTGAGGTCAGGCCTTAGCCCTCGTAGGTCTCGACATAGCTGCCGTCGACCAGCGTCTCCAGCGTGATGTCCTTGGAAACGAGGTCTTCGGACTGGAACCATTCCAGCTGGTCCCGAATGGAAGCGATATTCAGTTTGGAGCCATCATTGATGCGCATGGTTCCGTTGATGATCGACGGTGCCGCCTTTTCCCGCGGCCGGTCCGTGTAGACATATTTGTGAATGAGGTCGACCATGGCGTTCACGCCATCTTCGCCTTGAGCCTTGTCGATCATGGTTGAATTGTAGTCGCTGACACCCTTGCCGAAACCGGTGAGGAAATCCTTGGTCTGGTCACGCTCGTCGGATGCGTTCTTCGCCGAGGTGAAGACAGTCGTCACCTGGTAGCCCGGGAGGTAGTCGGAGACATTGCCGATGATGTGGACCGCACCGGACCCCGCAAGTGGTTTTGCGATGTGAGGCACGATTGACCAGGCGTCGATCTGGCCGGACTTCAGAGCACCGATGATAGCACCGACCTTCTGCAATGGCTTGAAGGACATCTCCACGCCTTCTGCATTCGCAACCTTGGACCCCATGTAGTGGAAAGAGGATCCGGCTGTTGTCATGCCGAAGGTTTTCCCGCCGAGGGCCGCAGGCGATGTCAGACCCGCCTTGAAAGCAGCGTCGGAAGCCAGGATTTTCTGACCGTCGATGCCCTTTTCCTCGCTCAAGGCACCGCCGATTACTTTGATGGCACCCTTGTCGGCAAGGGAAATCAGGCCACCGGATACCGCGGTTACGGCATAGTCGACATCACCTGAAGCAATAGCGACGGCCATCGGTTGCGCGGCCTGGAAGAACTTCAGTTCCACATCAAGTCCGGCTTCGTCGAAGTAGCCGCGCTCCACTGCAATGAAACTGCCGGAGTGGGACGTGAACCGGAGCGCTCCGACCACGATCTTCTTGTTCTGCGCAATTGCAGGGGCCGCCAGCGTGGAAGCAGCCGCAGCGCCCATCAGTCCCAGTGTCTGTCGTCTGTTGAATTTCATCTTGTCTTCCTCCCGTTTGGTTTTTTGTTTCAGGCGCCGAGGTCGGCGCGAATATCTTCTTCCAGCAAGGCCAAGGCGCTGGCCCCGTCTCTGGTCAGCACGGCCTTTTGCAAGGCCCCCAGCCGTTTTTCTCGAGCCGAAAAGTCGATCCTGCCTTCGCGCAACAAGGCAAGTTTGAAGCGGCGGGACTGATTGTAGAACTTGCCGGCAACCTCGATCAGGCGCGGAGACCCACAAGCCGACAACAGCGTTTCGGAAACGGCCCGGCAGGCTTCATCCCATTCCAGCGCCGTGACATCGTCCGGATTTGCGACAACGGCTGCCGCTGCACGGTTCAAGGCATGAAGGGCTGCAACAACTCGTGCTTACCAGGCCACGTCACCACGCTCCAAAGCCCTGGATAGACCGAGTTTTTCGGTTTCCAGCCGCATCATTAATATGTCCTGCAGATCCTCCTGGGTCGCCGAGGTTACCCGGAAACCGCGCTGGCTGGTCGCTTCGACCAGCCCTTCGGCCGCCAGCATTCTCAGCGTTTCCCGCATGGAGTGGTTCGACCCGCCATAGGACTGGCGCAGGGCCTCGATTTTCAGCTTCTCGTCGGGTCGCAGAACACCAAAGGATATGTCGCGGCGGATGGCGGAAGCCAGCATGGCCACCACGGTTTCATCTTCCTGGCTCCGTCCACCAAATATCATGCTGCACCCTATTTCGAAAAATATTGGATATTTTTGAAATCATCGACGATTGCTGTCAATAGCCAATGAAAAACACCCCAATCGGGGTGCGAATGCAAATTAAGGATTGGACAGATTGCACCTGGACAAAAAGCCGGTTGGTCTTGTTCTCGAAACCAACCGGATTGCTGTCGGGAAAGGCCGAAGGAACGGCGTTTCGATCACCGCATCACGAACGGATTGGCCATTGGTGCATCCGACGTGTTGATCCACGTTGTTTTTGTTCGCGTATAGTCGAGAATGGCCTCCATACCGGCTTCCCGTCCATAACCGGACTGGTTATAGCCACCAAACGGAGCGATCGGAGAGACGGCGCGGTAGGTATTCACCCAACAGATCCCGGCTTTCAGCCGTGACGACACCCGGTGGGCCCGGGCTACATTTTCAGTAAACACCCCGGACGCCAGGCCAAAGGGTGTTTCATTGGCAAGCGCTATCGCCTCTTCCTCGGTATCGAACGGCAACAGCGACATGACCGGTCCGAACATTTCAACCTTCAGTGTTTCCGTGTCTGCGGACATGCACTCCACCAGTGTCGGTGCCATGTAGTTTCCTGGACGTCTTATCTGGTCACCACCAAAATGGATTGTAGCCCCTTGCTCCTTCGCCTTCGCCAGGGTCTGCTTGATCTTCAGGACCTGAGCTTCTGTGCAAAGAGGCCCGACATGGGTGGAAGCTTCCAGGGGATCCCCGACGACGATGCCCTTTGACTTGTCGCTGATCCGCTCGCTGAGCTTCTTGAAAAGGGATCGATGGACAAGTCCCCGCGTCCCGGCAACACAGCTCTGGCCGGACGCGCCGAAATTGCCGGCGATCAGCCCATTGGCTGCCCCGTCCAGATCCGCGTCGTCAAAGACAAGCACAGGAGACTTGCCACCGAGCTCAAGCGTCGTGACAGCAAAATTCTCTGCCGAGTTGCGCACCACATGCCGGGCGGTTTCCGGTCCACCGGTAAAGGCAATGCGATCAACATCCGGATGCCGGGTCAGGGGTATCGCACAATTCTCGGCATCCCCCGTGATCACCGAGACAACCCCCTTGGGGAACCCTGCTTTCTCGATCAGCCGGGCAAATTCCAGCATGGGTGCAGGCGCCATTTCCGAGGCTTTCAGGACAACACTGCAACCGGCAGCCAATGCCGGTCCGAGCTTGGTCGCCGTCAGAAACATCTGGGCATTCCAGGGAACAATCGCCGCCGCGACACCAATCGGCTCGCGTCGTGTGAAGACATGCATGTCGGGCTTGTCGATCGGCAGAACCGCCCCTTCCAGCTTGTCCGCCAATCCTGCGTAGTAGCGGTAGTAGTCGCCGACATATTTGGTCTGGCTCGCCGTTTCGGCAAGGAGCTTGCCGCTATCGGTCGTTTCAATCTCGCCAATGGCGGCCGCATGTTCCTCGATGAGATCCGCCAACCGATAGAGCAGCTTTCCTCGCGCCGTTTGTGTCATGTCGCGCCAGGCCGGGTCGGACAGAACCCGCCTTGCCGCCGAAATGGCCCGGTCAACATCCTCTTTTGAGGCACAGGCAAATGTCGCCCAATCCTGACCGGTTGCCGGGTTCTGCGAGGTCATCATCTGACCGGTGGACCCGTCGCACCAGGTGCCGTCGATAAAGAGCTGATAGTGTTGCATCTTTCCCCTCACGAGAATGCGGGCATGACGTCGTCGATAAAGCGGCTCAGCGAGGCATGTTTGCGCTCATGGCTCATGCCGCTGTCGATCCAGAACGAATATTCATCATAGCCCAGATCTTCGTACCGCTTGATCTGGTCGATGACGTCCTGCGCGGTGCCAATCGTCAGGTCGCGCGCGAGGTTTTCAGGTGCCATCATCGCATTGCCGGCGATTTCCTCATCGGACAGTTCTTCGATCAGGCCGTGTGCCACGGGACGTTTGTTCTGAAACCAGGCACCAAAATAACAATAGAAGCGGGACAATTCCTGTACGCCCGTTGCAACATCGTCTGCATCACTGCCGACATAGGTATGGTGTAGCAGCATGATCTTCGGACGCGGCCCGTCAAAACTTGCGCAGGCATCGTTGAACCGGCCCATCAGTGTCTCGATTTCCTCCATCCCCTGCCAGAGCGGCGTCACCTGGATGTTGAACCCGTTGTGAACACCAAATTCGTGGCTGTTCGGGTCACGCGCGGCAATCCAGATCGGAGGACCGTTTTCCTGAACGGGTTTCGGTGCCGACGTTGAGGACGGAAAGCTGAAAAACTCACCTTCATGCGCACAATTGCCCTGCCACAACTGCCGCAGGAGTGGCGTCGTCTCCCGCATTCGCTGACCGGCCTCCCAGGCGTCCATGCCCGGCATCAGGCGTTCGTATTCGAAGGAATAGGCGCCACGGGCAACTCCGAGTTCAATGCGCCCGCCGGTCATCAGGTCGGCCGCTGCAGCCTCCCCCGCAAGCTTGATCGGATGCCAGAAGGGCGCAACCACCGTCCCTGTTCCAAGGCGGACATTCTTGGTGTGGTGGGCGAGATCGACAAGCGACAGAAACGGGTTGGGGGCAATGGTGAATTCCATGCCGTGATGCTCACCTGTCCAGATCGCACGCATCCCCCCTTCATCCGCAACACGGCACAGGGACAGGAAATCCTGGTAGAGCTTTTCATGCGGCTGATCCGGTGTCAGGCGTTCCATGTGGGCAAACAGCGAAAACTCCATGGGTCAGGCCCTTTCCTGAAACTGGTGCGTTGCCCCGACCGAGGCATCACCGAGATAGAGTGAAAAATCGCGTGTTCGAGCCTCGGCGGCGAAGCGTTGCATCATGTGCGCCAACGCCGGTGTGGCGTATGTCAGGCTGCCAAGATCCGACACCGGCACCGCGACCAGGGGGCTGTTGCTCGAAACATCTGAGGCACGCGCCAGCAGGTAGGCATGGTGGGTCCCGCTGCCCGCGTCGTCAAAGACGGAATAGACCGGTCCAAGCTCCGCTTTGACACCCTGGCCTTCCAGGGTCCGTCTTAATTGCCGTCTGAGCGCGGCATGATCCGGAACCGCGCATTCTGGCAACCGATAGCCTTGCTCGGTGCTCTCGAAGAGCACTGTGTCTTCGACTTCCACCACAGCACCGCAGATATTGGAGCGTGCTGCCGGGTCTCGCGCCTGCCTTTCAAGCCCCAGGCTGAAGAACCGTCCACCGGCATATCCAAGGCCTCCCTTGTCCGCTTCGTCAAAACCAGTGACTTCACCGAACAGGACACAATGATCGCCCGCGGGAATAATCCTGTCGGTCTTGCAGGAGAACCGGGCAATCGCACCGTCGATCAGTGGAACGCCGGCAGGGTCGAGCCGATGCGGCACACGGGCAAAGCGGTCTCCCTTGTAGCCCGCAAAGACATTTGCCACCTCTTCCTGCCCCTCGGCCAGCACGCTGACGCCGAAATGCTGACAGGTGGAGAAGGCCTCAAAACTGGACAGGAACTTCCCGGGGCAGACCAGCAAGAGCGGCGGATCAAGCGAGACGGACGTGAAGGAGTTGGCGGTGAAGCCAACGGGTGTTCCGTCTGCGGACAGGCAGGTGACAACTGTGACACCCGTCATGTAACGGCCGAACGCGTTCCTGAGCGTTCTCCGATCAAGAGTGCTCATCTCAGACATTCCCTTGCAAAACGGTCCAGGTGTTCAGAGACGCCATCGGCATGGGTCATCGGCATCATGTGAGCCGCGGTATCCAGAACTCCGGCCCGCCCCTTTGGCACAAGTTCTGCCATGGCCTTCGACATCTCCGGTGTCGAATTGGGCTCAAGCCCACCCGTCAGGAAAAGCGCCGGGCAATTCAGCGCCTGCAATGTTTGATCGCTCGGACCGTCTTCGCGCGAAAAGACCCTGTAGGCGCTTCTGTATCCGGCCGGATCAACCGTCCGAAGCCACGTTTCACAAGCCTGCCTTTCCGGCGATGCCACCTCTTTGAACCATCGCCTCAAAGTCGGTCCGGGGTCCGGATTGGTGACACCATCCAGACTGTCGGCACGTGACTTCACGGCCAGGCCTGCGGCCTCGCTTCTCCGGTAAATCGCGTTCAGCGCGACGACACCGCGAACATGCTTTGGGTGGCGCGCAGCAAGCTCAAGTGCGACCATCGCTCCCATGGAATGACCGGCAACAACAGTTGGACGATCCAGCAACACCGAGATCGCCTGGCTGAATTCCGCCAGTCTTGCAGGTTCCGACAAGGCTTTGCTTTCACCATGCCCGGGCATGTCAGGCGCAAGGATTTCAAACCTGTCGGACAAAGCGTCGACTTGCGCTCCCCACGCCTCGGCACGAAGCCCTACCCCGTGGATCAACACCAGGCGTGGCCCATGTCCCTTGGAGACGAAGGCAAGACTGCCAGTCCTAGACCGCGGCCGGGTTGTCCAGGTCATGACCCATCTCTTTCAAATCCTGGTAACGGTCGCCGATCCTGTGAAAGGGCCTCCCTGAAGTGGCTGCGCCAAGCACGACGACAACCTCGTCGGCGCGCGGTGCGTCCGGTATCGCAAACTGGATTGTCAGGTAATGTGACCGACGCCCGGCATCATTCTTGTCCATCAACGGCACCATGATCGGGGCATTTGCAGGTCCACGCGTATTGGTGAAGGCCAGATAGGATTTGGCCTCGACGGCCTGGCGATAATGATTGCCGAACCGCAGCGTATGGATCAGGCCAGACGCATGTTCCACTTCGCCATCCAGACCGACAACGGCGGCTTTGCCATAGGCCTCGATAGCCTGGCCGCTCCCGGCAAGCCGGATCATCCGCTCGGTCAGCAACTCGCCCAGAACCGGCCCATAGGCTCTTATTTCGGGTGTCAGATCTTCGACAAATTGCCCTGCCCAGGGATTGCGGACGACCGCAGCCACGGCAAACATGCGCCAGGGTTCGCTTGCCTTTCGAAAGCCCTCTATGAGGACCTCTTCGTCAAAGGTCACGATTTTCCTGATCTCAGGGTTCATTTCCGTCCTCCTCACAGCCGCCCCAGGCTGACGCAATCACTATCGAATGGCTTGACTTTCCCCACAAACGAATGATTTTGACCCATATGTATTAGCTCTACTAATGGCTGACTTGATCCATGGCGAAAGCACTTCCTCCCCTGAACTGGTTTCGGGCCTTTGAGGCCGCCGCTCGAAACTTGAGCTTCACCGCTGCAGGCGAGGAAATCGGCATGACGCAATCTGCGGTCAGCCAACAGGTCAAGGCACTCGAAACCCGGCTCGGTGTGCCCCTCTTTGAACGCAAGGCGCGTGGTCTGGCATTGACGGACCATGGACGCCGACTGTTGCCTCAGGTTGATGCAGCGCTTGACACGCTTTCCTCCGCGACCGGGTCCTTTTTCGAAGACAAACCCTCCCGGCTCTTGACGGTCTCCGCGTCCTACAGCGTCATCCAATGGGTGATCGCACCGCTGTTGCCAGCCTTCAAGACTGACCATCCAGACCTCGCCATTCGTTTCATGGGGGCAACCTGGCCCGACGAGTTCAGCCAAACAGCGGCCGACATCGAGATCCGCTTCGGATCGCCAAAACAGGCAGGTCCAAAGGCAAGACTGCTCGGGTCCAACCGGCTGATCGCGCTCAAGAACCCGGACCTGAACGCTCCCCTCAAGAACCTCCCGCTGATCGAGGCAGTCGGCATATCGGACGGCTGGAAGAGTTGGGCCCAACAGGCTGGTTTCAAAGACCTCCAGCCCACGCTCTTTGTCGACAGCTACGGTCCCGCGCTACAACTTGCGGCAAACGGAAACGGCGTGTGTCTGGTCCATGAATTGCTGGCCGCCCACCCGATGTCACAAGGTCTCGTTGAACCTGCCCACGGTAGAAAAATCGCCGCCAATGAAAGCTATTTTCTCTCCGCAAGGGAAGATACCCCAGAGGCTGCAGCCTTCAGTGATTGGATCTCGATGAAATCCACCGAGCTCATAGCCGGGTTGGCCTAAAGCGTTCTGGCCGCAACGGTTTCGCGCGCCTTGTCCCGATAGGCCTTCTCGATCTCGGCGGCAAAGGCACGCGCGGCCGTGCTGATGTAACCACGTGGCGGGAACACGGCATAAATGCTGAACGTCTCCCCCTCCCGAGGAAGGATGTGCTCAAGCCGTCCTGTTTCCAGATCCGCGTTGACAAAGATCTCCGGAAGGTAGGCAACACCAAGACCTGCGACCGCAAGATCGCGAATGATTTCACCATCGCTGACTTCCGCCGGGCCGCTCACCATCTTGCCATTCAGGATCGGCCAACGGGCTCCAAAGGCCGGCACCGTGTCCACAAGGCAGGGATAGCCAGTCAACGCGTCCAGCGATTGAGGGCGCCCCTGAGCTTCCAGAAATTCCGGCGACGCCACCAGGATGGAACGTAACTCGCAGATCTTGCGTGCCACCAGCCTGCTGTCTTCCAACTCTCCGATCCTGATGGCAAGATCCATGCGTTCGGACATCAGGTCGACCACCTTGTTTGTGGTATCCAGTTTCAGCACGACCTCAGGATAGTCCGCCAGAAATCCCGGAATGATTGGAGAAACCACCTGCCGGGCCACAATACCCGACAATGTCACCCTCAAGGGTCCCCTTGGTGTTCCTGAATGTTCGTCGGCTTCGTCCTTGAGCGCATGAATGTCGCTCAGGATCTCGATGCAGCGAGGCAGATATCGCTCACCCAGATCTGTCAGAGACACATGCCGGGTCGAGCGGCGCACCAAAGCCTGGCCGATCCAGTTTTCCAGGTCATTCAGCAGTCTCGTTGCGCTGGGTGCCGAAACGCCGACTTTCCGCCCTGCGGCAGCCAGACTGCCTTCCCTGGCAACGGCCACGAACAATTGCATCGAGCGCGTCAGATCCATACTTTATTCCGTTTTTCAAAATAATGTCTTTCAATCTTTACATATACCTTCGAATATCGAAATTACCTAGATCTGATCCGCCGGACCGAGAAGGCCCGGAAAGGGCACGCCCGGCAGTACCGGCCGACCCTTTGCAGCTGAATTTCAAGTTTTCAGATGAACTCGGAACACGCCGGAGAAGAGATGACCCGATCACGCGCTCGCACTGTTATGTTTGTCGCCGTTCTTGGCCTGGTCTTCACGCTCGCTCCCTTTGCGATCGACCTCTACCTGCCGGCCCTGCCGACGATGGCAATTGGTTTGAACACCTCTATCGACGGGATTGAACTCTCCGTGGCGGTTTTTCTCTTGGGCTTCGCCCTGGGTCAGCTCCTTCTCGGACCCGTTTCGGACATTTATGGCCGCAAACGCGTCCTTGTTCTGGGTATTTCGGTCTTTGTCCCGGCGACGGTCATGATTGCCCGCACGACGTCGATGGAAGCCCTGCTTTTCTGGCGCGCGATACAGGCACTTGGCGGCGGGGCTTCGGTCGCCGTTTTTCCCCTTGTACGAGATCGCTTTGACGACAAGGCGAGTGCGCAGATCATCTCCTACATCATGGCCCTCGTGCTGATTGCACCTGTTGTTGCTCCCCTGATCGGCAGCTACATCCTGACCTGGTTCGGCTGGCAAGCGATCTTCTGGGTTCTCGCCGCGATTGGCGCCCTCGCCCTGATTTCGACCTTTCTTGCAATCGAGGAGACATCAGACCGGAAGGACCACGCGACCAGCACAGGCGTCTTTTCGAAATTTGGTCGCGTGCTGCGTGAACCGCGGATCGTATTCGCGATCCTCGCCGGCGCGTCTGCTTTCGCGGGCCTCTTTGCTTTCATCTCCGGCGCGCCCTACGTCTACATCACCTATTTCGGCGTTTCTCCGGAGCAATTCGGCTTTCTGATGGGGGCCAATGCGGCCGCCATGATCCTTGCCAATATCGCAAATGCCCGGCTTTTGGCCGATACGCAGCCTGTCCTGAAAATGATTGTCGGTGCCGTGGTCATGTGCCTGTCGGTGGTCTTTGCGCTGGCCGTCGCGCAACTGGACTTGGGCCTCGCTCCACTCGTACTGTCCGTCGCCATTTTCTTCGGTGCGCTGGCGCTGGTTGAGACCAACGCAATCCTGGCCGCACTGTCTGTGATGCCCTCCGAGAACGGCACGGTCTCGGCCATCAATGGCGCATTGATGTTCGGCGTCGGAGCCATCGCCTCCTTTGCAGTCGGAATATTGCCCTCGACAGATGAGCGACCGGTCCTGCTGGTTCTGATGGCAAGTGCCATTGCGGCCTTGATCTGCGCGTGTCTTCTTGCACGAAAGCGGGTTGCCAGCTCGGGCTTGACCGCCACCTAGAGTTTTTCTGAAATCAGGAATTCGACCAGTGTCTTGGGCAGCTTCGCAAAGCCCGTCGTGTCCCGGTAGACAATTTCAAGCGACCGCTCGGCCCAGGCGTCACTGAGTGGCACCATTTCCAGTTCGGACGCCTGCAGGTAGGGATGCACTGCGCCTTCCGGCAGCACCGAGATACCGAGCCCGGCCTGCACCATCCGGCGCACCCCGTCGAAACTCATGACTTCAACACGCGTTCGGATCGGCAGTCCGAGTTCCTCTGCCCGCGCCGACAGGAAGGCCTGGATCGAGCTGCCCAGCTGAAGCGACACCATGTCTTCGAACAGGATGTCCTGGAAGCCGACTTTCTGCCGTTCGATCACCTTGTGTCCCTTGGGCGCCAGCACGACCAGCCTGTCTTTGCGATAGGTGACTTGCTTCAGACCATCCTGGTGTGTCAGGCCCGAGATGATCCCGAAATCGGCATGGTCTGTCCGCACCATGCTGAGGATGTCTTCGCTGACAAGTTCCACCAGCTTGATCCTGACTTCCGGATGCTGCTCCTGGAATTCCGCCAGGTCCTCGGGCAGGAACTGTGTAATGGCCGACGTATTGGCAGCTATCCGGATGGTTCCCTTTTGGCCCCTGGCATAGTCGCTCAAGGCGGCGTCCATGCGCCCGACTTCAGCCGTGATCGATCGGGCATATTTTCGCAGTTCCTGCCCGGCCGGTGTCAGCTCGACACCCCGTTGCTTTCGGTAAAAGAGTGGTGTTCCGACAGTATCTTCCAGCTCGGAGATCCGCCGGCTGACAGCCGAGGCGGCAATGTTCTGCACTTCTGCCGCCTTGGCGATGCTGCCCAGACTTGCGACCGCCAGAAAGAGAGACAGGCTGTAGAGATCGTAATGCACCTGGATCGAGTTCCCTTCCGGTCATGATGGCTGGACATTGAAAAAGTCTACTGCGGGCAAGGCATCAGCTCAAAATGGCTCTCCCCACAGCGGCACATCAACATGCCAATGAACCGGCAGGCGCCCACCGACAGGCGCGGGAAGAACGGGCAATTGTGCTCCGAGCAGGTTACCACACACCAGCTTGTCCAGACGGTCTCCGAAAAAGGCACAGCTCGAGATATTGCGCAGCGTCCTGGTTGGTACGGTATCGAAATGCGGTCGTCCCATGACGCCGTCATCCAGTGCCTTCTCGACCTCGGACACCCAATCGGCATCCCGCTCGCTGATGACGACCGAAAACATACCTTCAGGGCTGATCCGGAACAGCTCGTTCGATACGATGCAGGAAGCCAGCAATCCGCCTTCGCCATCGAGTTCGATCCCATCCACGAACGCCCCCTTGGGCAGCTGCACGAAATCCTCTTTCTCACCGGCAATGCCATCGCGTGAAAGCGGTACCCGGCTCACCTTCTGGGCGAACGTTTCGGCCACATAGAGCCAGCCGCGCTCGAAATCGAGGCAGATTTCGTTCGTGTAGTGCAGATCATCCAGGACGATCCGCATCTCGCCATCCTCGATCATGCCGACATAACCATTCATGACATTGCGCCGATAGGCCAGCGATCGGGGTGAGAAGCTAGACGAGACCGTGAACCACACCCGGCCAAATGGGTCGAGACAGACATAGTTGACAGGTGGTGGCGTGCCTTCGGCCGCACAGGAATGGAACAGGCTGACGCCGGTCCGATCCAGTTTCAGCAATCCACCGGCATCGGAGATATTTGCAATCAGGAAACTGCCATCAGGCCTCAGGGCAATGCCGTTCGGAACAATCGGTATCCCGTCATGCTCCGTGTGACCTGCCAGATAGTATTGCGTCCCGTCCGGACAGATACGCACCACCCCGCGGCTTTTATGGGAAACAAAGACATCCCCGGAACGTGTTGCCAAAACGGATTCCGGTCGGGACAGGCCGTGCCCCAGGAAATCCAGATCTTCCAGACCCACGCGTTTCTCCATTTCGTCGAGCATTATCGCACCTCCTCGTTTCCGTCCGACAGATGCAGTCCCTCGATCTCCTTTCGCAGCCGGAAGGCCTCATTGTCGATAGCCGGATCAACATCCTCCCAACGGACCGGCGACCCCGCCTTCACGGCGCGAACCAGTCTGATGCCGTGTGCAAGTCCAAGCGGCAGCAGACCCTGTTTCAGCGATCTGGCAGCCGGGACGAGGCCACCGGAAACGGTAAAGCCTCCTTCGCCGTCCAGAAGCTCTCCCGGCGCCAGATCGCGCTTGGCGATTGCGGCGACATCGGCACGGAATTCTGCGGGAACTCCCGTTGCCTCGTCCCGCAACGCCAGCGAGGCAACTGAATAGGCCAGCTCAAGCCCGATCAGATGCCAGCGTTTGTAATTGCACATGTATCGGCCGCTCTCATCCGTCACGACCTTGTATTCCTCGAAACAGTTTCTCAGATACTCTGTATCCCCTTCAAAACAGACCCAGACGCCCTTGCGGATGTCATGCGGGATCTGCGAGCCGTCCCGCGTCAGGCAGGAGGCCACCTCGACCATGCCCTTGCGTTCCAGCACCCCCCCTTCGGATTTGGGACGCATCAGGTTCGGGATGTCGTCTATGCCACCGGGTGGAAACAGCAAGCCGTTTTCGGGAGCATCCAGACCGGCGGCATTTGCGATTGCCGCCGACTCGATTGCTGGCTTGGAGCCGTCCAGAAATGCGTTGAACATCTTCGGATTGAGGCGACCGCGTTCAGCCTGTTCCCGCGTCAGGCCCCAGTGATCCCACACCGTGTCCGGAGTGGATTGCCTGTAATGCGGCAACCACTTGTGACCCCGACCCGCTGCAACGACCTTGAACCCGCACGTCCGTGCCCAATCGACCAGTTCGCATGCCAGCGCCGGTTGATCCCCATAGGCCATGGAATACTTGACGCCGGAGCTGGCGGCCCGGCGCGACAGGCCCACACCGCAAAAGGCATCCGCCTCGACGGTCACGTTGATGACATCCTTGCCTTCCTCGAAGGCCCGCAGGCAATGACGGACCGCGGCAACGGGATTGCCGGTACATTCGATGACAATGTCGATCTGTGGACAGGCAACCAGTGCCTCCCAGTCGTCACCGATATAGGTCCTGCCCGTTCTTGCGGCTTCCGCAAGCGAAGACTGACAAACCTGCTCTGCCGACCACCCGACAAGCTCCATGTTCGACAGCGCATTGTCCGGCACGAGGTCCACGACACCGATCAGGTGAATACCCGGCAAACGAAGGGCCTGGGCCAGGAACATGGTCCCGAACTTCCCGGCACCGATCATGCCGATGCGGATGGGATCGTCACGTTCCCCGCGCTCAAGCAATTGACGATAAAGATTCATTCAACATCCTCCCGGTCGAACGCACTACTTTGCCGGGATTGGGTCTCGCCCTCGCATGTCAGGAAATCGAAATCGCAGCCTTCCGGAGCCTGATTGACCGTCCGGTGGAAAAGCGCCTGGTAGCCGCGCTGTGGTTCGACTGCAGGTTTCCAGCTGGACAGGCGTTTCTCGATTTCGCCTTGGTCGACCAGCAGTTCAAGTCGCTTGTCCCTGACCGAAAGCCGGATCCGGTCGCCGCTCCGAACAATGGCAAGTGGCCCGCCGACGGCGGCCTCCGGCGAAATATGAAGGGCAATGGTTCCGAACGCTGTTCCCGACATTCTGGCATCGGAAATCCGGACCATGTCTTTGACGCCCCTTTTCGCCAGCTTCTGCGGGATTGGCAGGTAACCGGCCTCGGGCATGCCGGCCCCGACCGGACCCGCATTCTTCAGGACCAGGATATCATCGGCTTCCACGTCCAGATCCGGATCGTCGATACGGTTTGCCAGGTCTTCCAGGTTTTCAAAAACAACGGCCCTGCCTTCCGCTTCAAAAAGCGAGGGGGTCGCAGCCGCGCGTTTGAAGATGGCTCCGTCCGGTGCAAGGTTGCCCGAAAGCGCAATCAGGCCACCAACCGGCGACACTGGACTTTCAAAGCTGTAGATATATTTCCGGTCCACCCATTCCAAAGGCTCGTCCAGACGTTCTTTCAGCGTTCCACCGAGAATGTCTTTGGTGTCCAGGTGCAGGAGATCCTTCAATTCCCTCAAGACTGCCCCCACTCCACCAGCGGCGTGGAAGTCCTCCATGTAGCCCTCGCCGACGGGTTTCAGATTGACCAGGACCGGGGTTTCGTCGGAAATCACATTGAGGCGCTCGGGAGAGATCGAAATCCCCAAACGGCCGGCAACCGCAGCCAGATGGACAACGGCGTTGGTTGACCCGCTCACGGCCATCAGGACCCGAAGTGCGTTTTCAACCGACTTCTGAGTGATGAGTTCGCTTGGTCGGATCGGGTCTGCAATCAGTTCCACTGCCCGCTTGCCCGACATCTCCGCACAAACCAGTCGGTCGGCCATGACAGCCGGAATGCTGGCGCTTCCCGGGAGAGCGATCCCGAGCACTTCCGATATGATGGCCATTGTGCTTGCCGTTCCCATGACGGCACATGTCCCGGCGGTCGCCGCCAAACGTCCTTCGACCAGATCGATCTCCGGCTTGTCGACTTCACCCGCCCTGTAGCGCCCCCAATAACGGCGGCAATCGGTACAGGCTCCCAGGCGCTCGCCGCGATGGCGGCCAGTCGACATGGCCCCCGTTACCAGCTGGATTGCTGGAATGTCAGCGGACGCAGCTCCCATCAGCTGCGCGGGCACGGTCTTGTCACAGCCCCCGACCAGAACCACGGCATCCATGGGCTGCGCCCGCACCATTTCCTCGGTATCCATCGCCATGAGATTGCGAAACATCATGCTCGTGGGTTTGAGGAATGGTTCGCACAGCGACGTTGTCGGGAAGGTCAGTGGCAGGCCGCCAGCCGCTAACACGCCGCGGGAAACGGCATCAACCAGCTCCGGCACTGTGCGATGACAATTGTTGAAACCTGATGGCGTCGACGCAATCCCGACGATGGGTTTGGCGAGGCTTTCGGTCGAATACCCCATGGAGCGGGCAAAGGACCGTCTCAGAAAAGCGGAAAAGTCCCGGTCACCATAGTTGGTGAGCCCGTTGCGCATCCCTTTTTCGTCAGACATCGTTCCCTCCGCCTTGCGCCCGAAACCGGGTCTTCAGAAGGTCCTCGAAAACAAGGACCATGGCGCCCTTGTCCTTGTCGCCATGACCTTCCAGGAGCGCCCGCTGATAGGTCGCGGTCGCGGCTGCCAGAACCGGTGTCGGCACGAGGTGGCGCGCGGAAAGTTCGGCCCCGCTGACAAGGTCCTTGTAGGCATCGCGCATCGGATAACCGTTGCTGAAATTGCCGTTCAGGATGTGCGGCACGAAGAATTCGGACGCATAGCTTCGGCCCGTGCCTGAATTTACGACCGACGCAATCTTTTCGCTGTTCAGTCCGAGCTTGGCGGATATCGGCAGGATCTCGGCAAGCGCAGCCATGTTGATGTCGAACAGGAGTTGGTTGATCAGCTTGGTCAACTGACCGCTTCCGACAGGCCCCATATGCAACACGTTCGACGCCATGGTTTCAAACACCGGCAAGAGGTCTTTGATGTCCCCCGCCTCGCCACCGCACATCATCGTGAGCGTGCCATCCTCGGCACGCGACTGCATGCCGGATACCGGTGCATCGATGAAGCGATATCCGGAGGCGTTCAAGGCGTCGGCCAGCTCCAGTGTCGCATTGTATTCCACCGTGCTCGTATCGACGATCGTCGCGCCCGATTTCAGCAAGGTTCCAAGCCCGTCCTCGGCCAACAGGACTTTTCGAAGAATGTCTGCCGACGGCAGGCTCAGGAAGACGCAATCGCACGAAGCAAGCTCTTCAAGGCTCTCCGCAAGGACAAGGGAGAGCGGTGCGTCTTCGGGCAACAGCACCGGGCGGGCGTCGAAGGCCAGAACCTTGTGCTGCCTCGCCAGGTTCAGGGCCATGGGTTTGCCCATCTGGCCAAGCCCCACAAATCCAAACAACATCTGATTTCCTTTTCGGGTTCGATGCAAACTCATGTCTCGCTCAGTCCTCGATCAGCTCAAGCCGCCCATTGTCCCGCTTCCAGAGGAAAAAGGACAGGATCAGGAAGAGCGCCGAAACAGCGTAGAGGCTGGCGGCAATCGGGCTCTCGACGAGAATTTGATACTCCCCGCCCGAGATCGACAATGCCCGGCGCAGGTTGTTTTCCATGTCACCGGCCAGCAGCAGGCCAAGGACGACCGGCACCAGCGAGAATTCGCATTTGCGCAGAATGTAGCCGATCAGGCCGAACACGATCATGGTGATCATCTGGAACGGACTGTGGCTGATGGAATAGACACCAACGAAGCTGATGCTCGCGACCAGTGGCAACAGGATCCAGACCGGAACCGTCAACACACGCGTGAACAGCGAGACCAATGGCACATTCATGATCAGGAGCGTGATATTTGCCAGATAGAGCGAGGCGATCAGTCCCCAGACCAGTTCCGGGTTCTTTTCGAAGAGCAGAGGTCCGGGCTGCACATTCAGCGAAATCAGCATCGCCAGCAGGACGGCTGTCGTGCCACTGCCGGGAACACCCAGCGACAGCATCGGTATCAGCGCTCCTCCGCTCGCGGCATTGTTTCCGGCTTCCGGTGCGGCCACGCCCCGAACATCGCCCTTGCCGAAGGTACCGTTCCGGTTGCTGATCTGCTTTTCAAAGGAGTAGGAGATCACGGCACCGAGCGATGCACCGGCACCCGGCAGAATTCCGGAAATGAACCCGAGCGCTGATCCGCGCGTGGTTGCACCCGCGGTTTTCCTGAGCGTCGACAGGCTCGGCAGCTTCGAACTCGCCCCGGTGCTGCCCGCCGGCAGGTTGCTCTTCACGCCGATCTCCAGCAGCCAGAACAGTTCCGAAAGGGCAAAAAGTCCGATGAGCGCCACGATGGGATCTATGCCGTCATAGAGGTCGAACCAGCCGAATGTGAAACGCGGGACACCGGAAGCGGGATCGATCCCGATCATCGCGATCATCAGGCCGAGACAGGCCGCGAGCAACGTCTTGCGGGGATCCGCCCCGCCCAGACCGCCAATGGTGATGAAGGCCAGAACAAAGAGCGCAAAGTAGTCCTCGGGAGCAAAATAGATCGCGGCCTTTGCGAGGAGAGGCGCAAACAGCGTCAGGCCCACCGTTGCGACCGTGGCCCCGACAAAGGACGCGACCGCCGAGATCGCCAGGGCTTCACCCGCCCTGCCCTTCTGCGTCATCGGGTAGCCGTCGAGCGTGGTCATGATCGCGGGTTCGTCGCCCGGGATGTTGAGAAGGATCGACGAAATCCGGCCACCGAACATGCAACCGTAATAGACCGCGCTCAGCAGGATCATGGACCCGGTCGCGTCGAGCCCCAGGGAAAAGGTAAGCGGAATAAGGATCGCCACACCGTTTACGGGACCCAGACCCGGCAAGGAGCCGACAAGGGTTCCGAAAAAGCACCCGATGAGCAGCAGGCCGATATTGGTCGGACCCAGCGCGATCATCATTCCGTGCAGCAATTGAGACAAGATTTCCATCGTTTATCCGATCAACTCACCGAATGCAGGCAGGGGCAGTCCCAGGACCTTGTCGAACAAGAGATACAGCCCGGGTGCTGCAATCGAGGCCGCGATCACGGCGTTTTTGCTGCTTGCTCCGAAAAGCCAGGCCAGAACGGCGAACATTGCGAAAGTTGCAGGCAGAAAGCCGACCGTTTCCATGCCGATCGCGTAGATCAACAGGCTGGCAACACCTGACAGGAGTTTCAAAAGCGCAACCTGGTTGCCCCAGGGATGGCTGTCTTTGGGCGCGACAATCAGCGCGCCGCTGAGACAAAGAGCCGGAAAGCCGACCAGTAGTGGAAAAGCGGCCGGCCCGAGTGGATCGCCAATGCCGATCCGATAGCTCGAACCGACACAGACAAAGGCAACCGCGATCACGAAGACCGCGGCGCCAACAACCCTGACTGTCATTGGAGGTCGATGTTGTTCACTATCTCGGTGACGTCTTTTAGTTGTTGCTCGAGATAGGCTTCGAACTCATCGCCCGCCCTCCAGATCGGGACAAGGCCGTTCTTTGTGGCAGCGTCCTTCCAGCCGTCACTGTCGTAGACGGTCTTCAGACGTGTCACCCACGTGTCGTAGGCTTCGTCGGAAACGTCACCCCCGACATAAAGACCCCGCCAGTTGTAGCCGGTGACGTCATAGCCAAGAGACTTGGCCGTCGGCACATCCGGGAAGGCCGGCAGAGACTCGTCGGACAGCGCGGCCAGGATCCTGATGTCGCCGGATTCGACAAAGCCAGCCGCTTCACTGAGATCCGTGGTGACCACGTCAACACGCCCACCCATCATCTGGGTAATCGCCGGTGCACCGCCATCGAACTGCACCCACATGATCCGCCAGAGTTCCTCGACACCGCCGGACTGGGCGGCAAGCAGATAGCGGATGTGATCCCAGCTTCCGAAACCGTCACCCGCCCCGACCAGAGACTTCGGATCTTCCTTCAGTTTGGCAAAGAGGTCGTCCAGGTTCTTGATCGGACTGTCGGCCGCAACCGCAATGACACCGACATCCGCACCAAGCATGCCCACGAAGCGCATGGTCTCCAGGTCTCCGGGATATTTGGCCTGGGCAATCTGGTTGATTGCGACCGTGGAGGTGGCGACGATCAACTCCGGATCGTCGGCACGCTTGTTGGCGACATAGGCGAAGCCCACGGCACCTGTTCCCCCCGCCATGTTCACAACCCGGACGTTTCCGTCGACCTGATCAAGATCAGTCAGCAGCTTTCCGATAGAGCGGCAAGTAAAATCCCAGCCTCCACCGGGACCTGACGGCGCAAGACACTCGGTCGCAAGTGAAATCTGCGAGCTTCCCAGAAGTACTGCTGCCGACAACGTAGATAACAGTAGATTTTTCATGTTTCCTCCCGAAACCAAAACGTTCATCGAGGAGGAAATGAAAATATGAACCCGGGTTTTTCTGAAGAATTGACTCATCAACTCAGCCATCGCATTTCACGATGGCAACAGCTCATCGGCTGTTTTCCGCGGCTGACGGTAAACGGATCTTAACGCTTCGCAATTTGAAATTGCGATGCCTGCCGGGCACGCTTTGGATAACTCGGCCCTGCACACTGCACTCAGCAGCAATCAGGATCCGAGTTTCAGGAACCAGTCGCGCGTTTCATCATCCGCCGGCAAGAGTGTTTCAACCCGTATGTCGTCAAGAGCGGCATCCGTGTTCATGCCGACGGTGGCTATCAGCGAGAACAGGCGCAGATCCTGCCCGTCGATCCGAAAATGGATGGTCATGACCGGTGCGGGGCGTTCATGTGCAGGCTGGTTGACCGCCTCCGCGACGTCGGGCAGTGCATAGAGGTCCTTCAACAACGCCTCGGCGTCCCGGTCGCTGGGGCGGCGCGCAACCTCCAGTTCCAGGAAACGGTAAAGGGCCTTCACAACCTCCTGCCAGTTGCCGATTGCCGCACGCACCGGGCCGGGTTTGAACATGGATTTCAACATGTTCGGTTCCGGGTCCCCTTTCAGGACGCTGAAAAACAGAAGCGCCGGATCATTGGCCTTCTGCAAGTTCCAGATCCTGTCGATCGCCACAGCGGGAAACGGACTGTGTCCCTGCAGTATATGCGCAATAGAGGCATCTACCGCGATCCGGGTATCCTCGCTCCAGCGCTGGTCCACCGTCTGGGCCGCAAAACCGGCAGATTGCAGCATTGCGTCGCGCTCTGCCGGCGGCATCTGCAGCGCATCGACAAGCTGCGCGATGGCAAAACGGCTCGGTTGTGATCGCCCGGTCTCGAGAAAACTGATGTGACGCTGGGACATTCCCGCCTCCAGCGACAATTCAAGCTGGCTCAGGCGACGGCGCTTGCGCCAGGTCTTCAGGAAGCCCGAAAATCCGGACTGCGGCTGTGTTTCGGCTAAGGTCATGCAGCATTATTGTCACCGGCCTTCATGGTGTCCATTACATCTCAGGTAATTGATCCGATACACGCGTCTTGAAATCCTCCGGTCACTCGCAACAGACAAGGATTTCATCATGTCGACCACCAGAACCGCGCGTCTCTTCCTCGGTCTCAACACCGGGTTTTCGATCCTGTGTTCCGCGACGCTGATGCTGTTCCCGGATCACTTTACCGAGCTGATGTTCCAGGATCCGGCATCCTGGGTACCAATGGCCCTGCGCCTGCTGGCGATTGGTCTTCTGCTTTTTGCGCTGTCGCTCATCATGCTTGTTGCCAACCCTTATGTGTCGCGCGCCGAAGTCATGCTGATCGTGGCCATGGACATCGGCTGGATTGCCGCCAGCGCCGCCATTGTCGTATTCGGACAGCAGTTTCTGACGTTCAACGGGATCGTCGTCATAGACGTCGTCGCTCTCTTTGTCGGGATCTTTGCAATCGGTCAGTTCCTGGGCGCCCGGAAGATCGTACCGCCACGAAGCCGGGCCAGCCTCACCACGAAAAACGGCATCATCGTCGCCAGTGTCCGACGCACCGTGTCGGCATCTCCCGACACGGTGTGGAAGGTCATGAACGATCATCCCGGATACGCCGATGTGGCGGACAATCTTTCAAAGGTCGAAGTTGTGTCCGGCGAGGGTCAGGGCATGCTCCGGCGCTGTTATGGCCCCAAGGGCGAGAACTGGACCGAAACCTGCGACCTGTTCAATGAGGGACAGTCCTATGGTTTCAAGGTGCATACCGAAGCCTCGGATTACCCCTATCCGATCGAGGATCTGCAGGGTCGCTGGTCGGTGACACCAGTTGAAAACGGCGCTGAATTTGCGATCGACATCACGGCCAGGCCAAAGGGGAATGCGTTGGCGCGCCTGCTCTTTTCCCTGGCAACGAGGCTCACATTCCAGAAGGTCCTGATCAACTTGGCAGACGCCTGGTCCGACCGAATGGAGCGCGAAGCAAGGGCCTAGCCACGAACCAGCGCAATCAAAACCCGAATTGCCGGTCCTCAGTCGGGATCGGCAATATCCAGGTCAATCGTTACCGCGAAACGTTGCATTGCTGATCTGGTTCCTGATCTCGAATGCCCGGGGTATCTTGTAGAATTGGTCTTCTCTCCCCCGGACAGGACGACCGTTCTCCGAGGCAATCCACAGCGCCTCGGAGGGCGGTCGTCTCCACATTCGCCTGCGCAGCGTGGGGGAATGGTCGATCCAGGCCCTCAAATTGAGGCGCCCGACCGGTCCCGGCAGACTGATCAGCTGGCCGCTGCAATCATCGACGCCGTGTCATAGAATTCGTGAAACGCCAGGATCTTTCCATTCTTGAACGTCACGTAATCGAGCTTGGGTGACTCCGCTCTCTTACCGGTTCTCTTGTTGGTCCAGGCCGTCGATCCCACCGTACAAATTCTGTCACCATCAACAATGTAGTCGTCGACCCGGTAGTACTCCATCTCCCAGTCAGCAAGCAGTTCGTTCAGGTAACACCCCAATTCCTCCTTGCATGTCCTCGGTGCGGTAAAACCGACTTCCGGACTTTGCGCCATTGCCAACGAGCGGAAATCAATCTGGTCGTCCATGAGACCAAGCCAGGCCTCCGCACTGCCGCCCTTGGTTTCCCCCCACAATTCATAACAACGCTTCAACGCATCCAGGTTACTGCTGTCCGTCATGTTTGCCTCCCCTGCACGTTCAGGCTGAGCATCAACCAATCAAATCGTGCAATGAAGGAGACTACAACCAAAACGACGTTGGGTGCGAGGCAAAAACCAGAGAGTCCTAATTCACGCCTTCAACAACTTCCCTGACACACTCGATAAACGCGCGCTGTTTGATCGAAGCGCCACGCCTGCTCGGATAAACTGCAGACAAAACGGCGTGAAAACTGGTCCAATCCCCGAGAACGCGCGTCAGCGATCCGGTCTTCAACTCT
This sequence comes from Roseibium sp., assembly GCA_017643925.1. Classification (GTDB taxonomy): domain Bacteria; phylum Pseudomonadota; class Alphaproteobacteria; order Rhizobiales; family Stappiaceae; genus Roseibium. Next base: position 48,047 of record JAEPML010000012.1, read on the forward strand.
GCCCGCACCGCGTATTCGGGAAGCAAGGTCACGCCGCCACCTTCAACGGCCAGATTGCGAAGTGTCATGAAGTCATTGATCACGACCGAGCGCTCGACCGGGACTTCAACTGTTTCCTCACCACGCTGGAACGTCCATTGTGATTGCGTGCTGCCCACACCCATGACGAGACATCGGTGATCCATCAGCTCTTCCGGCGCACGCGGAACACCGTGGTCTGCCAGGTAAGCGGGATTGGCATAGAGGTTGAGATGGTAGGCTGTGATCGTCTGGACCATCATGGAGGAATCCTGGTTGTCCCCGATGCGAAAGGCCAGATCGAACCCATCCTCGATGAGGCTGGTTCTGGCATTCGATAATTCCAGCACGACACGGACCTTCGGATAAGCCTTCGAATAGGCCGCAATCGCCGGGGCAATGATCTGCTGGCCAATCAGCACCGAGGCCGAGATCCTCAATTCACCGGCTGGCTCCGACAGACTCTGATCAACCAGGGCGTCGGCGGCGTCCGCCTCTTCCACCATCATGCGACAAAAATCAGCGTAACAGGTTCCGATCGACGTGAGACGACTGCTCCTCGTATTGCGCTCCAGCAGCTGAACGCCAAGCCGCGCCTCCAGCCGGGCGAGACGACGACTGACATTCGACTTCGGCAATCCAAGCCGTTCGGCGGCTCCGGTGATGCTTCCAAACTGCGCGATCGCCGCAAATGTCGCCAGATCGTTCAGATCCCTTTGTTCCAAATTTAGAACTCTCTTTTCAAAATTTGCCCAATTGATCCAAATTTGGATCAATTCCATATTCCCGTCAAGCAGGGTGCAACCACACTTTGGAGACAAAAATGACCACCAGATTTGCCGAATTTCTCACTCCTGAAAACGCCGTCCTGGCGCTGATTGATCACCAGACCGGTCTACTTGCCAGCGTCCGTGACATTCAGCCCGAGACGTTGCGAAAGAACATCAACGGCCTGACCAACATGGCCAGGACGGCCGACATCCCGTCAGTTGTCACAGCTTCCATGCCGGAAGGACCGAACGGCCCGATCTCTTCGGACATCACCAACGTCCTGGGACCGGACGTGATCAACCGCGCCGGTGAAATCAACGCATGGGACTCTCCGGAATTCAAGGCTGCAATCGAGGCGACCGGGCGCAAGAAAATCATCATGGCCGGCATTGTCACCGACGTCTGCCTGTTGTTCCCGGCGCTTTCCGCAGTTGCCGAAGGCTACGACGTTTATGCCGTCATCGATGCCTCCGGAACCTGGGACGACGTCACGCGAGACGCTGCAATGCTTCGGATGTCCCAGGCGGGTGTGAAGGTCACAACCTGGGCCTCTGTTCTCGCAGAAGTCATGAATGACTGGCGCTTCGAGCATGGCTATCCGCTCGGTGGCGTTCTGGGAGGACACACTGCTTATGGCCTCGTCTACGAGAGCTATCTGTCGCAACAGCCCCGGCAGGAAGCAGCTGAATAATTACAAGAACCCGTCGGCCCTGCCGCCGGGATTTCATTCAGGTATTTGAAAAGGACTTTGAAGGATGGCTGGCAAGCTGATTGACGGTGTCTGGACAAACGAAAACGCACAACTGGCCTCCAAGGATGGGCGCTATCGCCGTCCGGAGACAGATTTCCGGAACTGGATTTCCAAGGATGAAGACGCGAAATTCAAGGCCGAGGCTGGCCGCTATCATCTTTATGTCAGCTTTGCCTGCCCCTGGGCCCACCGCACGCTGATCATGCGCTCCCTGAAAGGCCTCGAGGAGGCAATAACCGTGTCGGCTGTTCAGCCAATCCTTGGCGACAACGGCTGGGAATTCATTCCAGGCGACGACGCGTTTGCCGACCCGCTCTTCAACAAGCAGTTCCTGCATGAGATCTACACAAGGGCCGACCAAGCCTACACCGGACGCGTCAGCGTTCCGGTTCTGTGGGACAAGAAGCTCAACACCATCGTCAGCAACGAATCCGCCGAGATCATCCGCATGCTGAACTCCGAGTTTGACGGTATCGCAAAGAACGATAACGACTTTGCACCCGAAGCCCTTCTGGGTGAAATCGATGAGGTCAATGATCTGGTCTACAGCCAGATCAACAATGGTGTTTATCGCTGCGGATTTGCCGGCAACCAGGAAGCCTATGAAGAAGCGGTCAACGCGCTTTTCACCGCGCTCGACGCCATGGAAAAACGCCTCGAGCCGACAGGCTTCCTTGTGGGCGACAGCCTGACAGAAGCTGACATTCGCTTGTTCACCACCCTGATCCGCTTCGACCAGGTATATGTGGGTCTGTTCAAATGCAACCTGCGCCGGATCGCGGACTACCCGAACCTGTCCGCACTTGCCCGCAGGATTTACGGCATGGATGCGGTCCGCAGGACCGTGCGCCTTGACCAGATCAAGCAGCATTACTGGTCCAGCCTGCGCGCGTTGAACCCGTCCGGCATTGTGCCCGTTGGTCCGGAGTTCACCCTATGAGCGCGCCCGTCACGTTTGCGATCACCGACCACGTTCCGCTGGCAAAAAGGCAACACTACGAACGACTGGTCGCTGACCTCCATGATTTGTTCGAGCAGCAACCCGGTTTCCTGTCCGCGGACACTGTTCGCCATCAGCGCAACCACGTGATGGAATACACCGTTCTGGTGCGCTGGGAGCACGAGTTCACACCGCAAGACTGGCGCAAGGTCCCTGCAATTGCCGAAAAGCTGACCTCGATTGAAAAGATCACGGGTGGGGCCGCGAGTTTCGCGGAAGCGACTGGCAGTGGGCTCTGGTTCGATCATCAGCAAAGCGCAGCGCCGGCGTTGCCGCCCTTCTGGAAGCGGGTACTGGTCAGCGTGATCGCGGTCTATCCGATGCTAATGGTGCTGATCCTCTCGACCACACCACTGATCGGCGCCCTGCCGCAGCCGCTTCAGGTGTTCATTCTGGTGGTTATCCTGTCCGCACTCCTGACCTGGCCCATCATGCCATTGGTGAACCGGGCTCTTGGTCCATGGCTTTCAAAGAGCTCGTGAGGAAGGCATCGATGTTTGCAGATTACGATCTTCAGCAGAACCACGTAGCATTGCGAAATGGTCTGCCGACCGAGATCCGTGAAACCCTTTTGGAAAGCACACGTTCACAGTGGCTTCATCATCCGCGCATCAGCGGCAAGGCCGGCTTTTTCATGTCGATCCACCGCAATCTCCTGGACGGTGCCGCGCAGCTGAAGCAGGCACTCGAGCAGTTGCTCGACACGCCCGATAGCGAAGTCACCGATCGGATGAAAGGCATTAATCTCTTGCCATTCAGTGAGCAGCTGATCGGCTTCGCCCATCATCACCATGAGATCGAGGACCATGCCTATTTCCCGCAATTCGCTCGACTATATCCTCAACTGAACAGGGGACTTGCGCTCCTGGACGGAGATCACAAGGTTCTCGATGCAGCTCTCGAGGACACTCAAAAGGCGATACGGAACCTTGGCATTATAAAGCCTGAACGCGACAGAATGGCAGCCCTTTTCAAAGGTGCCGAGGCACTCAATTCGATCCTGGACCGGCACATCTGGGACGAAGAAGAAGTGATCATTCCGGTCCTTCTGAAACACGGTTGAGAAAGACAAAGGCCCGGCACTCACTTGAAGCCGGGCCCCTGAAAAAAACGTTAGGCTATGACGTCCGGGTTCATGGTGTAGGTCCCGATGTAAGAGCCTTTGGCCAAGACATGCCCCTCCATTGCTGCCAACACTTCGGGGCCTCCGAACACACCCGAAAGTCCCAGACTTTCAACATCGAGCGCGTAGACCGTGAAATGGTAATGGTGCAAACGCATGTCGTTCCAGGGCGGGCATGGCCCGTCATAGTCGGCATAGTCGCCGCCCATATCGGGATCACCTGAAAACCAGTTGGTGTAGTTGTTCAGTCCGGCCGTTCCATAGGGTTTTGATCCAGCAGCCTTGCCGCGCGGTGTCACTTTTGTGGATGCCTCGCCTTCCGCAATTGATTGCCGGTCGGCGGGAATATCCGCAAGCACCCAGTGATAGAAATCGACCCGTGGCAGATCTGCCGGAACGACCTTGCCTTCCTGGTTCACGTCATCACCGACCGACGGTACGTCCGGATCGTGACAGACAATCGCAAATGATCTGGTCCCTTCTGGTGCACCCGACCACGAGATGCGGGGACTGGTGTTCCCTCCTAACTCGAAACGGCCTTCCTGGGGGATTTTCCCGAATGCGAATTTGGATGGGATGGGCGCCCCAGATGGCCACCCTTCAATTCCAACTTTCAATTCTTGCGTCATGTTTCTTTCCAAATAGAAATTCTGGTCGCTTAGCGATGATACACGGCTGTTATGGTTGAAGAGGCAAGGCTGTTGGCGTTGACCATGTAGCCCGCAAGCGCATTGGAGACATTGGCATCCAGATCCAGAACTGTCCCAAGCGCGTGAACCGTGAACTTGTAGCGGTGGACTTCCCCTGGAGGTGGGCAAGCGCCGCCAAACCCTTTGGCCCCATAATCGTTGCCAAGTTCCAGCGCCCCGTTCGGAAGGCCATTTCCGGCTGTGGTGTTTTTCGGCAGGCCGCTTACATCCGCAGGAATGTTGAAGGCAAACCAGTGCCACCAGCCTGAGCCCGTGGGAGCGTCCGGGTCATACACGGTGACCGCAAAACTCTTTGTGCCTTCAGGGTCACCTTGCCAGCTCAATGCAGGCGAGACATTGCCACCTTCACATCCGAACCCCTTGAAAACGAAATCCGCATCGAGCGTTTGGCCTTCGAAAATGTCAGGGCTGCTCAGTTTGAAAGCGGTTCCGGTTTCAGCCGCAACTGCCGCGTTCGAAGCCAGAAGAAATGTGGCGAACGCCGCCAGCTGTTTGATTGTCTTCATCGGGTATCTCCGTATCTGGTCAAGGGAAAGGGAAGTCAGGCAGCTGAAGAAATTTTGCTGCCTGTGTTGAGCAAAGCACCCCCGCCTGGAACGACGGCTTGCAGCTCAAGGGATTTCAGGATGCTCCAGGTCGTGGCAACCGAGGCCGATAGCGTCGGTAGCCCTGAGGCTTTCTCGATTTTTTCAATGGCAGGCAGCGAGGGCATCTGGACACAGGCTGATGCGATGATGGCATCAACGCCCTTGGTGTCCAGCTTGCGCCAGAGTTCCGCCGGCGCCTCCGGATCCTGGGCCGCGACTTCCAGATTATCCGGGATTTCAAGCGCCAGGTAATCCCTGACCTCGACGCCTTCGCTCTCGATATAGTCGACAACCAGCTTGGTCAGGGGCTTCATGTAAGGACAGATGACGGAGACCCGCTTGGCTCCCATCTCGGCCAGGGCATCAACAAGCGCACCTGCGGAGCTGACCACAGGTGATGGCATACCGTTTTCCTCGGTCGCTTTCCTCAAACGGTCGGCAGAGGTCCTGTGATATCCCTTGCCCCGGCTCATGATCGCTACAAGACAGGCATAGGCCTGAATGTCCACATCGGCATCGGACAGTTCAATTGCACAGCGCAGGCTGTCATCGTCCATGCGTTCCAACTCCTGCTTGGTCACATGCTTCATGCGCATGCGGGAGGAGTGAAAGGTGAAGGTTTCGGGCAGGACTTTTTCACGCGCTCTCAGGAGAGCCGGGATTTCGGTTTCCATGGTGACATTGGAGCTCGGCACGATCAGGCCGACGCGGTAGTCGGATTTCTGGTCTGACATGATTGTTTCCTTCTAGAGAGCCTTGCCCATGACGGCTTCCGGCAGCCAGGTGGCGATTTCCGGAAACAGGCACAGCAATACAATTGCGAGGACCATGCAGGCGACGAAAGGGATGGAGCCCGCGAGGATGGTTTTCAGAGAGATGTCCGGCGCAATGCCATTGATGACATAGAGATTGAGACCGACCGGTGGAGAGATCAGGCCGATCTCCATGTTGATGGTCAGCACGACCGCAAACCAGATCGGATCGAACCCGGCGGTTACGATGATCGGCAACAGAATGGGCGCTGCCATAAGGATCACAGCCACTGGCGGCAGGAAAAAACCTGCGATCAGGAGGAACAGATTGACCGCCCCCATCAACACCCAGCGATTGACGTCCAGTGTGCCAATCCATTCCGCCACGGCCTGTGTGACGAAAAGACTGGAAAGCATGTAGGAAAAGACACCGGCGGCCGCGATGATGAAGAGGATCATCACGCTTTCCTTGGTGCTGTCCCTCAGAACCACCCACAAGGCCTGAGGATTCCAGAGCTTGTAGATGACAACGGCAACCATCAGGCAAAGCAGAGCACCAACGGCTGCCGTCTCCGAAGGCGTGGCCACACCACCATACATGGCGTAAAGAACACCGACGATGATTGCGATGAATGGCAGCACCCGAGGCATCACCTGGAATTTCTCACCCCAGGAATAACTCCGGACCACCTGTGACCGCCTGCCCCCTGACGCCAGGTCGCGTAGAGCGACCAGGCCATGAAAAGCCCGACCAGCATCAGCCCCGGGAACACGCCTGCAAGAAACAGTCGGCCAATCGAGGTTTCAGTCGCAATCCCGTAGACAATCATGGTCACAGACGGCGGGATGAGGATGCCGAGCGTGCCACCGGCCGCGATTGACCCGGTGGCAATGCCCTCGGGATAGCCTCGCTTCAGCATTTCCGGAATGCCCATCTTTCCGATGGCGGCGCAGGTGGCCGGGCTGGAACCTGACATCGCCGCAAACAGGCCGCATGCGCCGATGTTGGAAATGACCAGTCCACCCGGCACCCGCGTCAGCCAGCGCTCAAGCGCTTCATAAAGGTCGGCACCGGCGCGCGTCGAGGCGATGGAAGCCCCCATGATGATGAACATCGGAATGGAGAGAAGCGCAAAGCTGTCGAGTTTTCCGAAGAAGACTTCCGGCATCAGTTCCAATGACCGCACGCCATCGAAAGCAACGAGAAACAGCGCCGAGACAAGCAACAGACCCAGAGCCACAGACGCCCCTGAAAAGAGGATCAGGATCGTGGCCAGTGCAATCAGCCCGCCAAGAAGCAAAGGATCCATCACGCTTCCTCCCGGTCAAAGGGGCTCTCAATTTTTAGAACCGCAACAAGAAGGTCCGCGAGCAGTTGAAGCAGAAACAATCCGAAGCCAACCGGTAGGGACAGGTAAGGTATCCAGAGCCGGACGCCCCAGACGGTGTCGGATCGCCAGCCGGAAGCGAATGCCTGATGCCAGAATTCGACGCCGTAAAAGAACATCAGGGCAACGATCATGCACGACAGGGTCAATGTCATGATCGCGAGTGCATACCGTGCCCGTCCCGAAAGCCACATGGGGACAAGGTCTACATTCACGTGACCGCGCAACATCTGGACAAATGGAAGGCCGATCAGGGTTGCCGAAATGACGAGGTAGATGACGGCTTCTGTCTGCCACACCGTCGACCCGTTCAGGACAAAGCGGACGAAAATCATCTGGCAGGTGATGCCAACGGCACAGACAATCATTGCGGCTGCGAACCATCCCGAGACCGTCGACAGTTTGCGGACGCTCGAGACAAAGAGAGGGCTGTCCCCGGCCCGCGGGACCGAAGGAGATACGAAACTGACCATTGTCAGGCTCCAGCAGTGAGTTGTTGGGAAGGGGCATTGAGGTGAGCCCCCTTCGGCCCACCTCGAAAAGTCATTTTACGCTCAGCGCCAGATCGAGCAGGTCCTGGCCACCCTCGACTTCGGACACGAACTGTTTGTAGGAGGTTTCCCTGGCGAGTGAGCGCCACGCTTCGAAGTCCTCCTGGGTCATCTCGGCGATCTCCACCCCGGCTTCGCGGAAGACTTCCACTGAATTGGCATCCTGCTTCTTGGCTTCTTCCAGATAGAAGCTTTCCGCCTTGGCTGCTGCGTCCAGCAACGCGGCCTGCTGAGCTGCATTGAGCCCCTCGAAAGTGGATTTGTTCATCAACAGAGGCTGATAGAGGAACCAGAGCGCGACGTCTGAGGCCGGAGTATAGCACTTGACCTGCTCGAAAATCCGGTAGGAAACGAACGAGGCGGAAGACGTGTTGGCGGCATCAAGAATACCGGTCTGCATGGCGCTGTAGATTTCGCTCGAGGCCATGGAGGCAATGGATGCCCCTGCCCCGACAAGCATCTGCTCGAAGGACTTGCCGGCTGCCCGCGTCTGAAGGTCACTGAGGTCTTCCGGTTTGGTGATGCACCTGTCCTTGCCGACGAACCCGCCCGCGAGATAGCCGTGGACCAGCACCATGACGTCGTCTTCTGCCATCTGCCGCTGGAGTTCTTCCATGAATGGCGACTGGCTCAGTCGAACCGCATGATCGTGGTTCTTCACAAGGCCCGGCATCAAAGTCAGGTTATAGGCAGGACGCTGGCCTCCGGCGTAGCTCAAGGGAAACACCGTCATGTCCAGGAGCCCGCGAGACAAGGGCTTGTACTGCTCTCTCGGCTTCAGCAGCGACTTTGACGGAAAGATCTTCACTTCGAGGTCGACCCCAGCGGCAGCGACTTCATCGGCGACGATCTGCGCCACCTGGTGCCTGACATCCTTCGTCGACCACTGGTGCGACAAGCGCAGTTCTTTTGCCTGAACCAGACCGCCGCTCAGCAGCAAGGTTGCAAGACTGGTTTTCAATAGATTTGAAATTTTCAGCATGGATTTCCTCCCGGTTGCGCATCCTTATGTATTTTATATGTATACATATAGCAATTTAAAAAACACATAAAAATCTCTCTTGCATTCATACGCGCCTGTGTGATAGCGAAAGAAGTGAAGGAAATTCAGGAGTTTCGATGTCCCGTTCCGCAGACAAATTGATCTCTCAAATCAAGAAGGACATAGCCGACGGCGTGCTGAAACCAGGCGATCAACTGGAAGAAGCAGCACTTTCGGAACGATTTGGAGTTTCGCGGACACCCATTCGCGAAGCCGTCAAATCCATGGTCGACAGCGGGCTTCTGGAGACTCGCCCGCGCAAGGGTGCCTTTGTCCGCACCCTGTCCGCCAAGGAACTTCTGGACCTGTTTGATGTTGCCGCCGAGCTGGAAGCCATGGCCAGTCGCGTCGCGGCTGAAAAACTCCGCGAGAGCGACATTGCGTCAATCAAGGCCGGACTTGATGCCTGTTATGTTGCTGCCGACGCAGGTGATCCGCGCGCTTACGGTCAGGCCAATCTGGATTTCCACCACGCCATCCACCAGGCGGCAGGCAATTACTGGCTGACCGAACAACTCAGGCAGATTGAACTGCATATCAATGCCTACAGGTCCATGCCCTATGATGTGCGGGGACGGCTGGAAAAGTCTGTTCAGGAACATCAGGAAATCTTTGACGCCATTTTGGCCGGCGACGGTGACAAGGCCCGCCTTTTGATGCGTGACCACATGATGTTGCAGGGCCAGCGCCTGCCATCCATTTTGCAGGCCCTGGAATCCACCTAAGGGTCCGGGACCCAAGCCCTGCAAGCTACGCTTTTCCAGAAAATCGACATCATCCATCTTCGGATGGATTGCGGTGACTAATCCGCCACGACTACAGTCACTTTACCGCTCGCGATGCGGCGATCACGGCCTGCCTTGATGGCATACCCAAACGCTGAAGGATCGCGTGAACATGATCTTTGACGGTGGCCAGGCTGATGTCGAATTCCAGTGCAATCTGTTTGTTCGATCGCCCCTGGATGATCAGTTCCGCCACTTGTTTCTGGCGCGGTGTCAGCGGCGCGAGCAATTCTTCATCCGATGTTCTGGAATTGACCAGAACCAAGGGTGCACCAATGACCCGGCTGGCCTCCAGGTCGATCTTTACGTCGGCGCCGGAAGTCGCCAGCGGAGCCAGTGCCTCCAGCACGCCGCAAGGAATCGGTTGATGTGGCTTGGTCCGCAAATCATCCAATGCATCTGACAACGCACTCAGCATTTCCGGATCGACAGACATCTGAAAGGAAACCCACATGACCAGAATGCCATTAGAAATCACAAACTTCTTTCTGGCAATGCAGGCCGGCCCATCAGGAGCAGAGCTACTGGGTTCGCTCTTCGCGCCCGACGCAACCTATGACGAGCCCTTCTCTGGCCAGGCGGAACCTCATCGCGGCCGCGATGCCATCCTCGCCGCATTCGCCGGAAGCAGAACCGATGATTTCGACGATGCTGTAATAAATCTCGGAGCTGTGGAGGTTTCAGCGGGAACCATCACGGTCAAGTGGACCTGTTATTCGAAGGCCATCCCGGGTGGTAGCGGCAGCGGCACCAACGTGTTTCAGCTGGAAGACGGCAAGATCATTTCACTGACAACCACCCTGGACCAGATGTAGTCGTTCACTTTGCAATCTGCTTGCACCCACAATTCACTGAGCAAGGGCGCGCCCCTCATTGAGCTGGATGCAAAAACGGAATTTGACGGACGACTGAACCACGATTTCGCAATCGGTGACGGTATGCCCCTCTACGGCTACGAGTGTTAATGACCGAAATTCAGCCAATCTCTCTAAAGCGTACCATTTGGTCAAAAATCACATTGTCACCGCGGTGCTCTCCCCATAGTCTTCTAAAAAATTATAGGGAGTTCTTCGATGAAAAACACATTTCTCAAACTCGCGCTCGGTGCGGCTATTGCCATCGGTGCGACCCAGGTTCAGGCTGAAACCCGTATTACCTACAAGTCGGCCAAATCGACCTCGTCTTACTATCAGATGGGCGTTCAGATCGCCGAAGCCATCAAGGCGGGCAGCAATGGCGACATGATCGTTACCGTCGAGGAGAGCCAGGGCTCCGTTCAGAACGTCATGGAAGCCCGCGCACGCGGTGGTGATTATGTCTTCACGACACCACCCGTTCTGGTCAAACTCGCACAGGGTGGCAAAGCCATGTTCGAGGGCAAGGGCGACCCGAAATTTGATGAAATTCGTGCCCTTTTCCCCATTCCCTCGCTTACCATGCATTTTGTCATGTCCGACAAGAGCGGCGTGACCGACTTTGCTGGCATGGAAGGCAAGACAATCCTGCTCGGCAAAGGGTCCTTCGGAGCTCGTGAAGGCGAAAAATACCTGAAATTGTTCGGCCTTGAAGGCAAGGTTGATCTGGCCGAGGTCGAGCTTTCCAATGCCGTTGCGGCGCTCAAAAACGGGCAGATCGACGGCTTCGTCACCGCCGGGTCCTGGCCGGCTCCGAACGTCATCGAAGCAGCAGCCTCGACCGGCGTGAAGGTCATCTCGTTGTCCGACGATCAGATCAAGCAGTCCAAGCGCGCCAAACTCGTCATTCCGGCAGGCACATATGCGGGACAGGAAGCCGAGATCACAACAACGTCGCTTCCGGTCGCGGCCTACACAACAACTGCGATGGACGATGACACCGCCTATGCGCTGACAAAAACTTTCTGGGAACAGAAAGCAAAGATGGGTGAAGAGGCTCCCTGGTGGAACGGTGTCGATCAAGGCCTGATGGCCAACATCACCGGCAAGATCCACCCGGGCGCTGCCCGCTACTACCAGGAAGCCGGTATCGAGCTGACGGACGCACAGCAGTAAAACCTGCAGGATCTTTTTCAGTTACATCAATCGGCGCGCTTTCCGGAGTGTCTCAACCTCGGGAAAGCGCGCCGACAATTTTCTCTCTGCTTCGAACTGCGTTCCCATGATCAACAGCCAGCCTGCATCGTCACCAGTGTCGCGGACAATCATGCTCGTTCTTGCGGCAATGCTGGTCGCCTTTCATCTGGGCTTGATCTTCTCGGGGCTCGTGCCGAACCTTGTCAGCCGTCCCATTCACCTGGCTTTGGCCTTACCGTGGATTTTCCTTTTCGCCGGCGGAGGACTAGTCAGTCGCACAAGCGGTGCCATCATTTGCGCGGCGGGTGTTGCCGCCTGTCTCTGGGTCACGGCCAATCAGGAAATGCTCTCCGATCAGTACGGCTTTCTGGAGGGGGATCTTCAGCTCCTGATTGCCGCTGTTCTCCTGATTACGGTTCTGGAAGGAGCCCGAAGGGCTATCGGCTGGCCCCTGCCCATCGTTGCCGCCCTTGCGCTCGGCTACGGTCTTTTCGGGCAGCACATTCCCGGCGAATTCGGTCATTCGGGAACGCCCCTGGCAAGTTTTCTCGGGACATTGACAATCGCTGAAGGTGGCATCTGGGGCAGTCTGACAGGCGTTTCGGTAAATGTCGTCGCAATCTTTGTCATCTTCGGCGCTGTCTTGAATGCAGGCGAAGCCGGGCAGGGTTTCATGAATGTTGCCGCCGCAGCGGCAGGAAGATTGAAAGGCGGAGCTGCCAAGGTTTCCGTGCTGTCCTCGGCCCTCTTTGGCTCGATCTCTGGCTCCGCATCTGCAAATGTCGCCTCCACTGGGGCCATCACTTTGCCCGCCATGACCCGCCTCGGTTATCCGAAACGTCTGGCAGCCGCAGTTGAGGCGGTGGCTTCTTCCGGCGGTCAGATCATGCCTCCCCTGATGGGCGCCGGGGCCTTCGTCATGGTGGAGTTGACGCGCGTTCCCTACACGCAGATCATGCTGGCGGCGCTCCTGCCTGCCATTCTTTATTTCTTCGCAGTCTGGATCGGCATCAATGCCTATGCGCGCCACCACGACCTGGCAGCTGTTGCCGCCGAGGACCGGCCAAACCTTCGCCGGGTCGCGATAACGTCCGGCTTCTTCCTCGTCCCCTTCCTCGTTCTTCTCTATGGCATGTTCGTTGCGCAATACACGCCGCAATACGCGGCCTGCATGGCGATCATTGCAGGATTTGTACTGTTGTTCTTCAACGCCTCCGGCACATTTGACATCAGGCAAATACTGGCCCGGCTTGAAAGCGCGCTCCTGACGTCGGCGCGCCAGGTCTCCATCATTGCCTCGATCATTGTCTGCGCCTCGATCATCATTGGCGTTCTGGCAATTACCGGTCTCGGCGTCAAAATCACCTCGCTGATCCTTTCCGGTTCAGGCGGGCTACTCTGGCCATCTCTGTTCCTGACCGCCCTCGCCTGCCTGTTTTTGGGCATGGAAGTTCCGACAACTGCCGCCTATGTCATCTGCGTTTCGGTGGCCGGGCCCGCGCTCATTCAACAGGGCCTGGACCCGTTGCAGGCGCACTTGTTTGTCTTCTGGTTTGCGTTGATTTCCACCATCACGCCGCCGGTCTGCGGCGCCGTTTTCATCGCAGCGGGGATGATCGAGGAAAACTGGTTGAAAGTCGCCTTCACGGCGATGGCCCTTGGGATCGGCCTTTACATCGTCCCGCTTGCCATGATCACAAATCCGACTGTCCTTGAGCTGGGAGACGCCCCCGTCTCCGCTCTGCTTGCGACGGCCAAGATTGCCGTGGGACTGGGCTTTGTTTCCTTCGGTGTCATTGGCTACAAAGCCCTGCCAGCCAAGATCGCGGCGATTTGCCTTGGGCTGCTGGTGATCTTTCTTGGTGGGCAATACATTTGATCTGAACCGGGTCAACAAGACATCTTGAAACAAAGTCCTCCGGACGGTGTCACGAAGCTGTGCCTCAAGTTGGTCCCGGTGATCCCCTTTCAGCAGCTCTTGCCCATGCTCGGAACCGTCGAACACCAGGAGTCTTTTTGGGTCCGCAGCCTTCTCAAAGCTGAGAACCGAGCGTTGCAAGAAGAAGTCTCCTTCAGCATGCACAAACAGCTTGGAGACCTTCGGAGACTCTAATGCCGGGCCTGTCGCAGTGCTGAGCAAAATGACCCGACTGACCGTTCCACGCGGCGCCTTTGCCACAGCCTGTTGCACGGCTCCACCGCCGATGCTGGCGCCCAGCAAAGTGATATCGGTTTTGCCGTGATCCAGCAGAAAAGCAATCGCCGCCAGCGCGTCCTCCCCGGAGTTGCTTGCCGGCGCAATCGTCGAAAGTCCCGCTGAATGTAACTTTTGGGCCAACGACTGCCAGCTCTCCGCCGAAGAACCAGACTGGTGCATCAGCACCACGGCCTTTGTTCCTCCGGCGTCTGACCAGAGTGCCGGTCGTTCGATAACTTCCCGGATTGTAAGGGTAACGGTCTGAGGTTCTGCCGACAGGGAAACAGCAACACTTTGCAACAGGCAGCAGACCGCCAGAACGAAACACCGCCGCATGAACCGCTCTCCTGTAAGCTCTCTCTTTCAATTTCTACTATAATTTTAGTAGATAATGCGTCAACCCGTTTGCGCTTTATGCGGCTTTTCCAGATCGGCAAGTCGTTCCGCCCAGACCTTCGAAACCTTCGACAATGGCAAAAGCGCCTCATAGACATCAGAGCCGAGAGCGGTCACGTGGTAGCCATCCTCGCCCAGGGCAACAAAACCGGCAGCCCGCAGCTCCTTGATCCTGGAATTCAACACCCCAGGAGAAATTGTCTCGCAGGCATCCTGCAGCCCGCGGAACGACAAGGGCCCCTGCTCGCTCAGGGTCCACAGCACACCCATTGCCCAGCGCCGACCCAAAAGGTCAAACATGGCCATGATCGGACTGCCGCTCTTCGAACCGCGTACGGATTGTCCGGGAACGGGAATTTTGGTCACAATGTCTCCAGTGCCGTCATTTCATGATTGCTATTCTTTTGATAGCTCGCTACTAAATTGATAGCACATTAGGGAAACGGCATCATGAATGCAAAGGAATTCGGCCTCTGGACCCTGCTGACCCTTCTTTGGGGGGCGTCCTTTCTGGCCATCGGAATTGGCGTGAAATCGCTGGACCCGATGACGCTGGTCGCCGGTCGCATGTTTATCGCGGCCCTTGTCCTCGTTGCCGTGGTCTATCTGACCGGCAATACGCTGCAGCTGGGCAAAAGAGGCTGGTTCATTGCCGGTGTTGCCGGCATGACGGGAAACATTTTGCCATTCCTTCTGATCAGCTATGCCGAGCAGGACGTCAATTCGGGCATGGCCGCCCTGATCATGGGGATCACACCCATCGTCACGCTGGCCGTCGCACCGTTCATTCACCCGGACGAAACACTGGGCAGGCTAAAGATACTCGGGGCGGGTTTCGGTTTTGCCGGGATCGCAATCCTGGTTGGCCCTTCGGCTGCCGAAGGCGCCGGCGGTTTTCTCGTTCCAAAACTGGCCCTTGTCGCCGCCGCCTTGCTCTACTCATTCACGACGCTGTTTTCACGCCGCTTCCCCTACCCCAATCCACTCCAGCTTGCAGCCGGTGCGGTGCTGGTCGGTGCACTGGTATCAATGGTTATCGCGCTTGCCGGGTTCCAGCACTACGGCCGATTGCAAGTGACCTGGCAGGGGCTGCTGGCGGTCGTCTATCTGGGTCTTGGCCCGACTGCTCTTGCCACCCTCGTCTATTTCTACCTCGTCCCGAGAATTGGCGCCGGGCGATTGAGCCAGGTGAACTATGTCGTTCCGGTTCTTGGAACGCTGCTCGGAATTGCGTTCCTGGGCGAACGCCCCGACTGGAACACCTGGATCTCTATCCCGGTCATCCTTGTTGGCGTGTTCCTGGTGTCAAGAAATGCGAGCAAACCCGCTCGCGCCGAGGTCAGTTCCGATCCAGGTAGAACATCCGCACCGTCTGTCTTGGCTGATCGGACGCAGCCCGGCTGAAGGGCGGCTCGTCATAAGCGTCCCGCGCGCCACTGACCGTATAGCCTTCGGTCGGGATCTGGTTCTTCATGTCCAGGTCCCGGTTGCCGTTTTCGTCGTGGATGGCCACCACGGCGAAGGGACCTGACGTCAAATCGGGAAAGGTCGCCAGGACACGACCTGTCGATGCCGGAACTTCAAGATAGCCGACTGCAGCTTGATAGTCGTAGGTCTTGAGCGCGTCGCGATTGTCCATGACCATGACGATCACCTGGCCGTTGCCGTTGCGCACGCCCTCCACGGTGACCTCCAACCCGGTTGCGAGCGGTTTTGCAGCCACTTCGTTTGCTTCGACCGACGGAACCTTGCTCGCCAGCCAGGCTCCGCCGATCAGAATACCTGCACTGACAGCGATCCCCGTTAGACGTTGCTGAAAAGTCGGCATGTCATTTGTCTCCCTGTGTCGGAATGCCCTGCTTGCTTCGTTTCGGTGACCAACCGGGCGGGTTCAACAAGACCCCGACCTTGTTCGCCAGACCCGGCATGGACCAGACGTCGCGACCCAGGCGGTAGAACCCGTGTAGGAAGGCGACCAGTGGATTGACCGAATTGATGGGTGTTGTCAGACCATAGGTTACGGCCTCTTTTTCTTCGGCAAATGTCCCGAACATCCGGTCCCAGATGATGAAAATGCCCGCATAGTTCTTGTCGAGATATTCAGCGTTCGACCCGTGATGCACACGGTGATGCGAAGGCGTGTTCATCACCGCCTCCACCGGGCGCGGCAGCTTTCCGACCGTCTCCGTGTGCAAGGCCGTCTGGTAGACCTGAACCACCACCTCGGCGAACAGCACCACCACCGGATTGAAGCCCAGCAACACCAGAGGCAGGTGAAAGAGGACCGGCCAGAAGGAATCCATCGGGCCGAAACGGTAGGCAACGGAGATGTTGAAGAACGGCGAGGAATGATGGACCGAATGGGTTGCCCAGCCGATATTCACCCGGTGCAAGAAGCGATGTTCCCAGTAATAGACAAGATCCGCCAGCACGATACAGATCAGGACCGTGACCCAGTTGACCTCGATATCGAATATCGCGAACTGCCAGACATAGGTGAACGCCGCAATGTAGAAGGCACCCAGAAACAGAATTGTGAGACCGATAAACATCGCCAGCGTCGCGTAATTGGTCAGCGTGTCGCCGATCAGCGTCCAGCTCAGCTTCTTGTAGAGGTAATAGCGGACCAGTTCGAAAACGAGAAAGCCCAGCGCGATCACGAAAAACCAGTCGTCTATGAAGATTTCCAACCGTTCGAGCCAGGTCAGACTGATGGGTGTTAGCAACGCGTCCAAGGCGCCCTCCAAAGTTATCAACCTTGACAATCAAATGGATGCATGAGAGTAATTTGTCAAGATTGATAATTTATCAGGAGACTTTTGTTGGCGCGGCCTGAAATCAAGGAAGATCGCAGAGAACAGATCCTGGACGCGTTCGAGACCTGCGTGGCACGGTACGGCCTTGAAGGCGCGACACTCGGGAAAACCGCGGAAATTGCGGGCCTGGCTCGCCCGCTCATCCGACACAATGTTGGCAATCGGGAAGATTTGCAGCAGGCACTTGTCGACAGGTTCCTGTCTCAAAGCAGACAGTCCATGGAAAACCTCATCGCTTTCCTCCCGGGACAAAACCGGCTGAAGGCCATGATCGACATGCTGTTTGATCCCCGCTACGCCAATCCCAAACTCGTCCGGGTCTTTAACGCCCTGAGTGCAGCTGCACCGGACGACAAGGAGCTTGCCGATCGGCTCCAGCAATGGCTGCAGGATTTTGTCCTTCGCCTGGAGAACGTCATCAGGCAAGACTATCCTGAAGTCTCTGACCGCAGGATCAGCGCCGTCGCGGCTGGCCTCTCGGGCATCTATTTCAACGTCGAGGCGCTCTACCCGATTGGTGATCTGGGCGCCTACGGAGAAGCGTCCAGGGAAGCCGCTCTTATTTTGGCAGATGCACTGGAGCAAAGATGATGCAAGCAAGCCATTCCCTTCCCCGCACTGCCTATGTCGACGACAAGTGGCTTTCGCATGAACAGCGTGGCCTTTTCAGTGGAAGCTGGTGCCTGGTGGGCACGACCGGCGACTTCAAGAACCCCGGCGACTATCGCCTCGTTGAGATCGGTGGCTACTCGCTCGTTGCCATACTGGACAGGAACGGGGCGCTGAACGCCTTCCACAACGTTTGCCGGCACCGGGGCACAACGCTGTTCGATGACGACAACGGCAACACCGGCGGTGCAATTGTCTGCCCTTATCATCGCTGGACCTATGGACTTGATGGCGGTTTGCGCGGCGTTCCGGACAAGGCCACCTGCTTTCCGGACCTGGACAGGGCCGGTCTTGGGCTGAAACCTGCCGGCCTGGGTGTGTTCCGCGAGTTTGTCTTCGTCAATGCCGACCCGACCGCCAGCTTCGAGGATTGGATTGCCCCCATCAGAGACCGCTCCTGGCCGCATGATCTTTATGCCTCGGACGTGAAGGAGGCTGTCCCTCTAACCTATGACCTGAAATGCAACTGGAAGGTCTTTGTCGAAAATGCGATTGATGGCTACCATCTGGCGTACCTGCATGAGAAGACCCTTGGTGGTCCAGCACCTGACCAGAATATCTGGGACCGGGCGGGCGATCACATGATCTGGTTCGCGACCGAAGAAGGCATCCGTCATCGGCTTCCGAAGAAGATCCGGGATGAAAACGGCAGCATCGGCACAATAAGCAGTGCAGCGCAGGCCGGATATGGTGGGGTCTATTACCTTTTTCCTCTGACGCTGGTGGTGCCCACACCCTACGGCCTGTCCGTTTCGTCCTTGAGGCCTCGCTCGTCGAACAGGACACGGCTCGAATACCGGCACTGGGTCGGGCCTTGGCAATCCCGGGACGATCGCAAACATGTCCCGGGCTACAACAAGGAAACCGATCTTGTTTCCTCCGACAACTGGACGCGGCATCCACTGGAGACAGGCGACTTTCAAACCGAAGATGTCTGGATCTGTGAAAAGGTCCAGCGTGGCCTTGAATCACCGGCCTACGAGCCGGGTCCGCTATCAACAGGTCCTGGTGCGGAAGATCCGATCCGCTGGTTTCACGCGTCCCTGGGCCGAAGACTTGGCGACACCCCGGACTAGAGGACTCCAATGCACTGGACACATATTCTCGGATTTCTGCTTCTGGCCTGGGTCCTTTACGACCTCATGACAGGCAAGGTCTGGCTGCACCGCGCCTTTGAGCGCGGAAACGAGCCGGTCCAGTACTGGCTCACTGTCCTGCTATGGTCGGCTGTCGCGATATCCTGTTTCTTCTGGGTCTGATCCCATCAAGGCGAAACTCTACCTTGCCGCCCAGAGGGCACCGCGTTCAAACAGCGTTCGCATTTGCGGGACCTTGAACTCGTCGGCGACGTGACCGAGAGAACTGTAGAACACCCTGCCCTTGCCATAGCGACGTTTCCAGACGACAGGCATCTCGACCCCGTTGATCTCTTCAAACTCGGTGTTCTCAAAGACCGTGGTCGCGAGCACCTCGATGGACGGGTCGACATGCATGTAATACTGCTCGGACCGATAGGCAAAGTCGCTCAGCCCCGCGACGATCGGATCGTCCACATCCCGGATGCGGACCTTGTAGTCGATGATATCGCCCGGATGGGCGACCCATTGCCCCCCAACCATGAACTGGTATTCCGGCTCATTGCGGAAGCTGTCACCCATCTGGCCATGAAACCCGGCAAGGCCGGTCCCCGACCGGATCGCGCTCAGAAGATTGGTGAGTTCCTTCTTTTCGATTGTCGACATGGTGATGATCGGAACAATCAGGTCAAAGTCGGTCAGCGGCGCCCTGGCGAGCGCGCCCGTCCCCTCCTCGATCTCAACCTCAAAACCGTTTGCCTGAAGCATGTCTTTCACGAGTTCTGCACACTGGACCGGCGTATGACCGTCCCAGCCTCCCCAGAAGATGAAAGCCTTTTTGTTCGACATGCAATTGCTCCGGGTTCCGACGGTAAAAACAGCGACGTAACAAGGCCCAACTGATTGCATCATTAGCTTCACCACGCAATGCCCCTGGCTTGGCAAAAACAGCTGTGCGGGCAGAACAGGTGGTGCAGATGTCTCACCCCAAAAACACCAGCTGCAGCCCGGCGCACGGATGGCTTACTGAAGGAGCGCGAAACAACCCGGCGATTGGAAAAAGGGAACCTTGACGCAAATTCATTTTGTGACTAATCAGTAACAAAATGGAGTTTCACCATGACGGAAGTCTCATCGCGCCCCCACGACAGGGGCAGGCCGCGTCAGTTTGATGAAAAACAGGCCCTGAAAGACGCAATCACCGTCTTTCGGCAATACGGATATGAAGCAGCAGGCACCGACAGGCTCGCACACGCCATGGGCATGAAGAAGCAGAGCATTTACAGGACCTTCGGAAACAAGTCTGCGCTGTTTGACCGATGCTTTGACACCTACCACGCTGACATCACACACGCACTCAAGGCCTCGCTTCGGGACAGACCGAACCTTGCGGCGGCTCTGAAGGCCAGCCTTCTGGATGCGGTCGATTTCTTTCACAAGGCGCAGGCGCAAGACATGGCCTGCATGATCATCGTGATTGCCGCGGCCTCTCCCGACAAGGCTGGCCGGAGCCAACGTGCCTTGCGTGACATCAGAACGACCCTTGGAAAATTGCTGGCGCCTTATCTCGACAAGGATCACGGAAAATCGGATGAGCTCGCAATGCTCTTGGTTGCCTTTTTCCAGAGCCTGGCGGTAAGCGCTCGAACCGGTGCCAGCGAGGCCGAACTGACCGCCATGGCGGACCTCTATTTCAAAAGCCTCCAGCATCTAACGGGAGACGAGACAACATGACCGGATTGCGTGTCGCGGCCCTTGCAGAAGCGACCACCCTGATCGTTCTGCTGTTCATTGCCGTTCCTCTGAAATACGGCGCCGGCATCGTCGTTGCGACCAAGATCCTTGGTCCGATCCATGGCCTTGCCTTCCTGACCTTCAATTGGAAGGTCTTCCAGGAACACGCATCCGGCAGCCTGAATACGAGGGAAACCTGCCGCCTGCTGATCGGCGCATTTGTGCCGTTTCTCGGCTTTTACAATGAACGCTGGTTGCGCAGGAAAGCAGAGCAGATCGAACCATGACATACCTCGTCATCAAGGCCCTTCATCTGGTCGCCATCATGTTGTTTGTGGGTGGCATGCTGGTGCTGGCCCTGGCGCTCAAGGCGTATCAAAAGGACAGTCTCGGCCCAGACATGCGCCAACAGATCATCAGGTGGGATCGCTTCGCCACGTCGCCGGCCCTTGGTCTTGTCTGGGTGCTCGGAATTTCGCTTGCCGTCATGGGAGACTGGTTCCCCGACACCTGGCTGCACCTCAAGTTCGCCATCGTTCTTCTTTTGTCAGGACTTCATGGAACGCTGTCCGGCAGGCTGAAATCTGAAAAACCGCCGTCCCCCACCAGCAGATTGCCAGGCCTTGCCTTGACCGGTCTTCTGGCCTCAGTGCCCGTCATCATCTTCCTCGCAACGCTCAAGCCCTGGCTTTAGATTGAAGTATGCCGTGCTGTCACAATGGGGCGGCCGGTGCCTTGCCGGCCGCCATCCTTTCACAATTCCCGTGCCAGCTTTTTGAGCGTGACCTTGTTGCGGCTTGCAACCGTTGTCCGCTTCCAGCCGTATTTCTCGCAAATCCGGCTGAACCTGGCTTCACCAGCCTTGCACATGATTTCGAATTGGAGCGCTCGGCGGCTGTCTGGATCCTCGATCCTGGAAAACCAGGTAATCGCTTCCTCGGCCCGTGAAATTGCGGCAGGCGAATAGGTTCGCCGGCGCTTCTGCGATTTCCCCCGGAACTCGGGCCATGAAGCCAGAACGGCACGCGGCCCGTCGGATTTGGCGGTTGCGGCCACCACCTCGAACGCCTCGACCAGGCGTTCGGAGACCTCTTCTGGGCTCATCGCAGTCATAGAGAGCCCTCCGGTGCCGTCTGAGAACACCGGTCATGTGATTTTCCTGGTCGCTTGGCGCCAGCGAGGAACGCGTAGAACGTTTGTCCGGCAAAATATCGAAAGCGCCGCTCTAGGCCTCGAGTGCGCCCCTCGCATCGCGCTCCTGCAGAAAGCCCTGCTCCCAAAGCTGATAATAATCTGCTTCGCGCGGATAGGGATTGTCCGATTGCGACTTTCCGTTTCGACAGGCTTCCATCCCGCGCTCGAAAGCGTGCGTCTGCGCCTTGGTCTGGTAGGTGGTCATGTCCCCGAACCCCTGCGGTTCCATTCTCGTTTAATTCACTGCCCGAGGCATTCAGATCTTCAGATGCACGCCACAAGCCTTGCGCGCAAGAATACGATGTTTCCACACAGCCTCTGATTGCAGAGGGTAGTGTAGTCAGGAAAATTTGTCTGACAATAGGATTCACGCAGCTTTTCCCCTCAACTGTGATTTTATCAACTGGTCAAATTCGTAAGACAGGAGAACAGACAGGGTAACCGTGGGAGCGGACGGGTTGATGTCCCGCGCTTTCAGCAAGAACTGAGCGAGGTCCAGGCTGTCGAAGACCTCCAGAAAGTCCCTTCGCGCCACCCATTGCGGCTTGTTCAAAACGAGCCAGGAAACCGCCGTGATCACCGGGGCCGACCAGTTGCCCCGGTTCTTCTCCGTGTTTATGAGACCGAGAACCAACCTCAGGTGTGCCGCACCATGGTTTTTCAACAGGGCCGCGCACGTCCGGCGCGCCTTTGACTGGTGACGCCCATCGGCGCGCTTGGTGGACGCGACGAAATGAACGCCGAATTCAGCCGCGATCCGGTCCACATGACCACCTGATGCCATTATTGCCCCTCCTCTCGTGCCGTTTCCGAGGGTTTCCGACTGCCCTTTTCAGCCAGGATTGCAAAGGCTTCTTCCGCCTTGCGGCGCGGAAGGGAGAGTTTTTGTTCACTATTTGTTCTTATCGCGTAATTTCGATGAGCACGGATTTCGCTTGCCCGGCCAGGAGAGTGGGTTTGGCCTTGCTTCGACAATTTTGGTTTTGGATCTGTTGCCCCCTTCCCTTGCATTTGCTTCATCAATCGCAGTTCAAGTGTCAAAAGCCGTGTACGCGCCTTTTCCAGCGCATAATCGTCTTCAAGCCTCGATCCCGGGCGCTCAGCCTTTCCCCTGAGATGCGCAACCCGCACCCGAGCCTCTTCTATCTCGTCCTTGAGTTCGTTCATTCGCTTTCCCTGCCATCCTTAATCGGGCCTGCACCGCGATCATTCCTGTGATTTCGAGCCGCCCCTCTTCCTGGAGAACCAAATTCCGACATAAGTTTCCTCCGGCAGCCGGGCTTCCCCAGCCTCTGCCTCTGCTTCTGCTTCTGCTTCTGCTTCTGCTTCTGCTTCCATCTGCTGTCTGGTCGATAGGATCCCGCTGCCTTTGCAAATTGGCAGCCGGCAAATCCTTACTCACACTATGTACGCATGATGCGTACGTATGTCAAGCTGGATCTATACGCATTTTTCTGCTAATGCGTACACAGATGAACACAAAAGGGCCGATGACAAGATGTCCGAAGTCGAACTGACGCTGCACGGGAAGTTGCAGCACCTGAAAGAGCGCTCAGGCCTGTCTCTAAGGGCAATCGCCCGTGAAATGGGCTATTCCCAGGCATCTTCCATTCAGCGCTATTTTTCCGCCGACTATGCCGAACCCGTGCTGCCGGCAAACTTCATCAGCAAACTCCTCGCAGTGCTGCCCGGCAAGGGCACGCCGCCGATCACCCGGGAAGACGTTTTGGCGCTTGCCGATGGCACGGTTGCCGAGATCCAGCGCAAGGCTCCAAGCCTGCCGGGAACTGGCGTTCCGATTGTCGGCGAGGTTGCAGCGGGCCTGTGGATGGAAGCAGCCTTGTTTGAGACAGAAAAAGCAGAGGAATCAACAATTTCCTATGATGTTCGCTTCCCCACCCAATCTCAATATGTCGTCCGTGTCCGCGGCGAGTCGCTTAACAAGATCGCTGCAAATGGCGATCTTCTTTTGTGCGTGGATTACCTGTCCGCCGGCATAGAGCCCAAGGAGAACGACCTCGTTCTTGTCGAGCGATCGCGAGACGACGGCATGACAATCGAACGCACAGCCAAGCGGGTCATCCGGATGAACGGGCAATCCGAACTGATGCCGGAATCCACCGACCCGAGATTTCAGGACACGATCGTCTTCCGGGAAGGCGACTTCGACCACACCGAAGTCACGATCAAGGCCAGAATCGTGATGGTGTTCAAGCCACTTTGAGCAACGCTGCAGCGAAAAGCCCGCTCACCCATATGCACCACGCGTAAAAACCCGCCCCTCCACTTGAAATGTACGCAACATGCGTATATATCTAATGGATGGTTTTGGAGGTGTGAATGCGTTTGAACTTGGATGTCTCGCTCTTCTCGGTCGTTTGCGAACTGGGCAATTGCCTCTATGTCCCCGAAACGGATCTGGATGACATGCAGCTTGATCAGATCATTGACGACATCGGCAAGGGTCAACTGGAAAATGTACGCGCCGTTCTGGAATTCAACCCGGCGGAAGGCTGGTGCAACGACATCACGGCAGATGTTTTGGCAGCAGTTCCAGGAGAAGATGACGAACTTCACGACGACGATGATCTTGCGGACTATGCGAGCGAACGGATAGACGGAAGAAGGGCAGGCGTTAAGGTGCGCGTGGCTGCCTGAAACGCCCGGCACCAGCACCATGGCTGCCTTTCAACAAGACCAGGTCCATCAGGAAACATTCATGAAAATTCGCGTCATCGACTTTGAAACCACGGGAACACCGGAAGACGCGGTCAAGGCGATTTGCGAAGTGGGATACACCGATGTCTTTCCCGGTACTGACGCTGAACCCTCGATGTTTGACCAGCCCGGCAACAACCTGTCCGGCCCGACCAGTTTCCTGGTCAATCCGGGTCATCCGATCCCGCCTGTGACCCGCGCCATCCACCATATCTCGGACGCTGATGTCTCAGATGCGATACCACCTTCAGAAGCACTGAGAGTGCTGATGCAGGACATGCAGCCCGGTGACATGTTTGCAGCCCACAACGCCGAGTTCGAACAGACCTTCTTCAGTGGCGGCAATCATCCCTGGATTTGCACCTTCAAATGTGCGCAGCACCTTTATCCGGAAGCGCCGAGACATGCCAATCAGGTACTGCGCTACTGGCTGGGTCTGGATGATCAAGCCGGCTTTGAGGTGTCAAAGGCAATGCCGCCCCATCGGGCCGGGCCGGACACGTATGTCACGGCGTATCTACTTCTTGAACTTCTCAAGAAGGCTTCTCCAGAGGAACTCCTTCGCCTGACGACAGCCCCTGTTCTTTTGAAAACCGTCACCTTCGGCAAGTATCGCGGCCGGCAATGGAAGGACTTGCCGCATGACTATCTCAACTGGATCGTCAACATGTCCGACCTTGGTGAGGACGAAAAACACACCGCACGGCACTATCTTGGCGCGTGACCGGGAACTGGTCCCTATTTCCTGCCAATCTGTTCCATCGAGATTTCGCGATTGAAGTACCGCTCCGCATTCTTGTAGGCGATCTTTTCAGCCACGCTGCGCGGCAGCCGGGATAGCCAGAGCCGGTTGCTCGCCATGATTTCCGCGTAGTCGTCCCACTGACCGTTGACCCATGTATCGCTGCCGACCATCAAACGATCCTGGAAGTCAAAAATGATCTCGACCCATTCCGGATCGAGCGTGTCCCCCTGCCCGAGAATGACCCATTCCCTGAGCGAGGTATCCGCCAACAAGTCGGGAAATTCCGCCATCAGCGCATAGACCTCGCTGGCCGGATCCCCCAAGCCCGCATGGGCCCAGATGATTTTGACGTCCGGGTCGAGACTGTAAAGCCATCGGATCGGTTCGGGGCCTGAATGAACATGCAGGTAGATATCCCGTGCCTTCGCCATCTCGATGATCTTGCGAAACAGGGGCTCCTCCGTTGTGTCCAGAACGCGGATATGGAACTCGCCGATCCCTTCATGGGGATAGGATTCGAGCCTCCCGGCCAGATAGTCGGTCATTCCGGCCGACTTGGTCCAGTTCGAGGAGCCGGCAGCCCCGTGGTAAGGGCGCAGCTCCGGGACAATCCGGCTGGGAGCATGTTCCCAAAGCATGATGGTACCTTCATCCGGAGTGGACGATACCAGCGCCATGGCAACGCCGCTTTCGTCCATGAGCTCGATCACGCTGCCGACAGGGTATCTGTCCCAGGCGGGTTCCTTGTAATGCATGTGTGCATCGAACAGCGGTACATCCTTGATGGCGTCACCAATGGGTGTCTGGTCATCATCAGCCTTCGCAATCCCGGCAGAAATCAAGACAAGCGCCGCGCCCGCCAGCATTCGGCATGTCTTCCCGCGAACGCGATTTTTCAGTGACCAGCTCATTTCCTCTCCCCCGTCCCGATGTGATAACACGCGCAGACCACTCTCCATAGGACAACACGCATGAGCCGCTTCTGGAGCCCGATTGTCGAACGTCTGGTACCTTATACGCCTGGTGAACAGCCAAAGGATCAGGAGTTCATCAAGCTCAACACCAATGAAAATCCCTATGGCCCCTCGCCGAAGGCCCTCGAAGCCATCGCGGCCGCGACGGACGAAACGCTGCGGCTCTATCCGGACCCGTCGGCATTCGACCTGCGACAAGCGCTCGCAAGTGCCCACGATCTGACACCGCAACACGTTTTTGCCGGCAACGGGTCTGACGACGTGCTGGCACACGCATTCAATGCCTTTTTTACCGGCAAGCAGCCCATCCTCTTTGCCGACGTCACCTACAGCTTTTATCGGACCTATTGTCAGCTCTACGGCCTCCGCCATGAACGGGTCCCGCTGAACGACACCTTTCAGTACCGGGTCTCCGACTATCAGCGCCCGTGTGGCGGCATCGTCATTGCCAATCCAAACGCTCCGACCGGAATTGACCTGGGATTGGCGAAAATCGAGCGGATCATCCAGCAGAACCCGGATGTCGTGGTGATTGTCGACGAAGCTTATGTGGATTTCGGCGCCATAAGTGCAGCAAGGCTCGTCCACCGGTATGAAAACCTCGTGGTGGTGCAGACATTTTCAAAATCCCGGAGCCTGGCCGGTTTGCGGGTCGGTTTTGCCATCGCTCAACCGCACCTGATCGAGGGCCTTCAGCGGGTCAAGGACAGTTTCAACTCCTACCCACTCGGGCGCCTCTCCCTGGAGGGGGCACTTGCCGCGTGGTCCGATCACCGCTGGTTCGAGCAAACCCGGCGAAAGGTCATCGCCGATCGGGAAGCGACGGCGGAGCGCCTCGTGGCACAGGGGTTTCACGTCCTTCCGTCCTCGGCGAACTTCTTGTTCGTCTCCCACGAAAGGATCAACGCTGAAGACCTGCAGGACAAGCTGCGTGCACACGGCATTCTGACCCGGCACTTCAAGCAGCCGCGGATCGAAAACTGGCTCCGGATTTCCATTGGAACCAGCGAGGCGTGCAACAAGCTCACGGACGCGACAAAAGCAATCGTCGGCTGATCATGGAACGACACCGGGAAAGGTCAGGGACTGCGCCGCGTCATTGATGGTGGCGGCTCGACACCGAGCAGGTCCAGGATCGTCGGCGCGATGATCCACTGATCCAGCACCTCGTCCGGCTTGGCCCTGAATGTGTCACTGAAGACAATGAAGGGAACATCTCTGAGACACGGCTCATCGCCGGCATGGTGACCGTCGGCATTCATGCCGTGATCGGCCGTGACCAGAACATCGTAACCCAGGCTTTTCAGCCGCGGGATGAGACGTGACAGTGCGTTGTCCACTTTCCAGGCCTGGATCCTGTATTCCGGACTGTCGGCGCTATAGCCATGCCCGAGCGTGTCGCAGCTGGAACTGTGAAGAAGAAGGTAGTCGGGCGAAGCGCTTTTTGCGATTTGCCAGGCCTGCGCGCAAAGATCCACTTCTGATAGCAGAGCCGGATTGGCCTTGTTGTATCCCTCCAAGGAATAGTAGCGCGCGATCGGGATCGGGGCCTCCGGGTCATTGATCTCGACATGCTCGAACGGATCGAACGAGCTCCCGCCATAGAGCGTATGAAAATAGCTATGGGCAACAACCGCCGTGCTGCGTCCAGCTCCCTTCAACACCGAAAAGACATTCGGATGGGGTGACGGGCGAATGGCTTCGTTGCTGAGCAGCCCGTGATCCACCGGCGCAAGACCTGAGTGAATGGTCTCGTAGAGAGGCGCGGATATCGTGGGCAAGCAGGCCCGCATGACCCAGGCACGCGCACTGCCGGCTTCAACGCTGGCCGCGAGAAATCCGCATTCGGTGCGTGCCGTGTCGTTGCGCAACCCGTCAATCAGGACAAGGCAGATTTTCCGCATGGTTCAGCGCTCCAGGGCAGCAGGGCCGCAATGAAGATCCACCATGCGCTGGACCATTGGTGCAAAATGCCAGTAATCCGGTGTTTCCATACCCGCCCGTTTGCCAGCCTCGTCGAGATACCGAACTGCGATAATCTGTTTGAGATTGGGGTTCTTTTCGAACTCGGCAACCTCGTCGGACGTCATTGGACCGCCTTGAAGGTTGAGCGAATGGACGGAAGCTTCGGAAAGACGATCGAAATAGTCAGGCTTGGTCGCACACAGATACCTCTTGGCGGCCACATGATAGCGGCAGCAATCTGTAATAACGGGTGGAAAAAACCGCTCCAGGACCTCTGCGCCCGCATCCTCATGATGCCGATCTTCCGTATCGTCCATGGAGAAGGTTCCGAACTCGGAGGTGAAATGCCCGATGTCGTGAAGCAAGGCACCAACAATGATCTCTTCCGGCTGGTCGTTCTGCTCGGCGATGGTCGCGCCCTGCAGCATGTGCTCGCCCATCGTTACAGGTTCACCCAGATATTCCTCGCCGCCACGGCGTTCGAAGATCGAACCGATAAAGTCGACGATGTTGTCGCGGGTGAGCCTCTCCAGATCCGGCTTCATTCGGCGGCCTCCCGAACAGTCTCGCGCACCATTGCGTCATATCGCGACCGCAGCCCATCCTTGTCCGAATAACAGCCCTGAAGCCAGCGGGTGCCCTCCCCTGAATAGCCTTTGCGGGCATGCAGGACACGGGTGTTGTCGACAACAAACGCTTCCCCTGGCTCCAGCCGGAACGTGACTTCCATCGCCTCGTCGTCAATGATTTCACCCAGATGCCGATAGGCTTCGTAATAAGTCGACATGTGTTCAAAGGGCACATCCGTCACGGCCGCCAGCGATCTGTTGTTGAAGCGGATGCCGATCAACTCGCCATCGGGTGCCAGCTCGATCATCGGACGGCGGGACGTCAGACAGACCCCGTCTTCACCCGCATATTCAAACCGGGCGCAATGGTTCGCCAGAACATTGAAATGGTCTTCGTTTTCCTCGCGCAGCCGAAGCGCAGCGGCAAATCCGTCGACGACCATGTTTTCGCCGCCTGCGGCCGAACTTTCCAGGCAATAAAGCACCTGCACCGATGGAACCGGGTCACGATAGGGGTTGTCGGTATGCGCCTGGAGGCCAAGGCCGGTGTAA
This sequence comes from Roseibium sp., assembly GCA_017643925.1. Classification (GTDB taxonomy): domain Bacteria; phylum Pseudomonadota; class Alphaproteobacteria; order Rhizobiales; family Stappiaceae; genus Roseibium. Next base: position 77,181 of record JAEPML010000012.1, read on the forward strand.
GCGAGATTGGTCGGATTGACCTCCGTCCTGACCTCGAAATGCCTGCCATAATTCGTCTCGCGCACATAGCCGAACAGGTCAACGACCTTGAAAAGTGCCCCGCTTTGCACGGGGCCTTTGATGACCTTGCCGAAGCCGTAACGCACGACCAGCGCCAGCCAGTCACGCAGGGCCGCGCCACCCTTTTCCAGCTCTGCAAAGTCACCGCTCGGGACATTGTCCATCAGGTCGGACGACCATGTCTCGACTTGGGGCGCAAGCCAACCACGTTCTTTCGCAGCGGTCCTGTCATAGGCGTTCTCGTCCAGCCAGGAGAGATCGAAGATGATGGATTTGCCTTCCGGCTCAAAACTGATGCTTACTCCGGTACCTTCAATTGCCGCCGATGCGATCCGGATGTCGGACGGAAGCTCACGCAGCGCAACAAGGCGCTGACCGTTGCCTGTGGACCGTGTCTGCGGGTCCTGGGCGTTGTCGCGCAGCCAGATCGCGTGGAACCGCGTGCTGCCAAACCGGGTTTCCAGCGTCAGGAACGTACCCGACGGATCTACGGTAACACTGACCATTGCTCATCCCATTTTTGCCCTCAGAATGATGACACCTTCCCGGATTCAATGCATAAACACAAATTAGGAATAAGCTATCTAAGACATGGTTTTTCTAATGGATGAAAGCACTCCAAAACTGCCGCCGCTTGAGTGGATCAGGGCCTTCGAAGCGGCTGCAAGGTGTGGCAGCTTCACCGCTGCCGGGGTAGACACGGGCCTGACCCAGTCCGCCATCAGCCAGCGCATCAGCCAGCTGGAGGCACATCTTGGCGCGGCCCTGTTTGAACGTCGTGCACGATCGATCGAACTGACGGTGGAGGGGGAAGCCTGGCTTCCGCATGTGCGCATGGCCCTCAACAGTCTCAGGGAAAGCTCCGATGCCATCTTCGGTACCAGCAAGGGCCGTCTCACGTTGTCGGCAAGCCAGTCGATCATAGAGCTCTGGATGTTGCCGCGCCTGGACAGGCTTCAGGCGTTGACCAGATCCCAGATCTCCATTCAGACGATGGTTCTTGGCGCACACAGCGCACCGCAGGACGACGTGATCCGCGTGAGATACGGCACCGGTGACTGGTCGCACAGTTACCGGATGAAACTCTATGATGAAGAAGTCGCACCGGTCGCGGCGCCTTCACTGGCCCGTTCCTCCGGGACCTGGAGTGAATGGCCCCGGATAACCTGCGCCGGCCCCAGGCCAGGCTGGCATGACTGGTCGGCACGCTTCGGCACGCCGACAACACCTGTTCCGTGGCTGCGCTTCGATACCTTCGTGTCCGCCCTCCGGGCGGCAGAGGCCGGTATGGGCGTTTTCCTGACATCGCTTCCGCTCTGCACAAAAGAACTCGCAGACGGAACCCTGGTCCGGCTCAGCGACCAAACCCTGCAACATCACGAAAGCTACTGGCTTCTCGCAGGCCACGAAGCCCTGACCAGGCCCCAATGGCAAGCCCTGGTGACTGCAATGGCCTGAAGGCTGGCATCCCGGTAGACCGCCCGACCTGTCAAACCTTGCGCAGCGCCTGCGACAGGGAATCATGCGGCTTGGATTTTTCACTCAGGTCGAGACCGGAATGCAGGTCGATGATATGGCTCTTTTGCAACTCCTCGGCCGACAGACCGTCTCTTTCCGCAAAAGCTTTCAGAAGCGCGTGGTGCGCATGACTTTCGCAGGTGGTGTCGGCTCGTCGCCAATAGAGCGCAATTATGAGGGAAGAACGGGATATCAGGGATCGCACCATTTGTGACAGAACCTGCTGATCCGCTATGTCGGCAATGGCAATGTGGAAGGCTCCTGACAAGGAAAGGGCTTTAACCTTGTCGCCACTCGCCAGTGCACTGTGCTCTGCCTCAAGATGCTTTTCCAACCTTCTCAGGTCGGACTTCTGCATGGCCTCAGCAGCAAGGCGCGCAATGCGCGGCTCGATCAACGCGCGGGCCTCGAAAACTTCCTGCGCTTCCCTGACACCCGGTCGGGCAACAAAGGCGCCGCGGTTCTTCTCTATTGTAACCAGTCCGGAATGCGCAAGCGCCTGCAGCGCTGCACGAACGACGGTCCTGCTTGCCCCATAGATTTCGCCAACCTCATCTTCGGAAAGTTTCAGGCCAGGGGCCAGTCTGTGTTCCAGAATGGCTGAGTGCAGATTCAGGCAGATTTCCAGTGTCTTGCCCGGCGGAAGCGGGAAAATGTCGTGCGTTCCGCCATGTCCAAAACCATCTTTCGAGGTCATCGTTTTGGCCATTCGCCCGCAAATCTCCAGGTCAGTTCAACTTCTCTTCCTATATCGCCGAGTGCCTACAATCGCAAATATGATTGTATACAATTAATAGGCACATCGTATTTAAATTGATAATTTTTTGTGCACATAAATGCGCAAAACAAAGCCCGCGACTCCGAAAACCTCAGAATTTGGCGATTTTCCGGAATTGGCACGCCTCATGCAAATACCCCGAAGACCAGTCCGTCAGAAGGGTGTCCTGAATGAAAAAATCCGTTGATCTTGAACTCGTCGCGACAACGAAGCGGTATGGCACAACGACGGCCGTCGACGCGATAGACCACAAGTTCGGCGCTGCAACCTATTCCTGCCTTCTCGGACCGTCCGGCTGCGGGAAGTCCTCGACCTTGCGCATGATTGCAGGACACGAATACGTCAGCGAAGGCGACATCCTGCTGGGTGATGAAAACATTACCGACCTGCCACCGGCCAAGCGTGGCACAGCGATGATGTTTCAGAACTACGCACTGTTTCCTCATATCAGCGTCATTGACAACGTTGCCTTCTCGTTGCGAATGCAAGGCGTGAACCGGGAAGCGCGGCACCGGCGTGCAAAGGATCTGCTTGAGCTGGTGGATATGTCGGATTTTGCCGACCGCTTGCCCGACCAGCTTTCAGGTGGACAACAACAGCGCGTTGCCCTGGCAAGGGCCTTGATTACCGAACCGACGGTTCTCTTGCTGGACGAACCGCTCTCTGCACTGGATCCGTTCTTGCGGATTAAGATGCGGCTGGAGCTCAAACGGCTCCAGCGCGAACTCGGCATATCCTTTGTTCACGTTACGCACTCGCAAGACGAGGCGTTGGCCCTGGCTGACGAAATCATCGTCATGAACGGGGGCGTTATCGAACAGGCCGGCGCACCGCGCAGCATTTTCAATGCTCCCAGAACGGAGTTCGTGGCCCGGTTCATCGGTGGACACAACGTCATAGATGACGCCGGAAAGCAAATCGCGATCAGGGCAGACAAGCTGGCGGTCACCAAAGAGGACCTGTCGAATTCGGAGCGCCCCGCCAGTGTGCGCGACATCGAATATCTTGGATCCTCGGTCAATCTGACCTTGAGCACGCCTGCTCTCGGAGATCTTACGGCGGCGCTCCCTGACCAGACCTTCTTCAACGATCCAATCGAAATTGGCGCAACGGTGTTCCTGTCCTGGAAGGCCGAGGACGCGCACAACCTGGCGGCTTGACCCGCCTTCAGACGCCCGCGCCGCGGGTGCAAAACCTCCAAGGGGATGAGGAGTATCACATCATGACCAAGGAATTGAACTCGAAAGGCCTGAGCCGTCGAAGCGTATTGAAAGGTGGCGCCGCTGCTGCCGGTGCTGCACTGGGTTCCGGTGCCGTCACGGGCTTCCCGACCATCTGGGCGCAGAACATCAAGGATGTCACGCTGCGTCAGTTCGGCACCGGTGTGTCCAACCTCAATGAAGTCGCTGCAAAGGTGAAGGAGGACCTTGGCTTCACACTGGAAATGACCGCACTGGACAGTGACAGCGTCACGCAGCGTGCCGCCACCCAGCCGAAGTCTTTCGACATCGCCGACATTGAATACTGGATCTGCAAGAAGGTCTGGGGCGCCGGCAATCTTCAGCCGATGGATACCTCCAAGATCAAGAACTACGACAAGATCGTCGGGATCTTCAAAAGCGGCAAGCTGACACCCGAGTCGGATATTGCGCAGGGAACTGCTCCGCATACCGTCGGCTTTGTCGACGGCCCTGACAGCAAGACATTCGCAACCGAAGAAACAGGTTGGATGACCCTCATCCCGACCATCTACAACGCCGACACGCTCGGTATCAGGCCGGACCTGATCGGTCGTCCGATCGAAAGCTGGACCGAATTGCTCAACCCGGAATTCAAGGGCAAGGCCTCGATCCTGGACATTTCGTCAATCGGCATCATGGACGCTGCAATGGTGTGCGAGGCCATGGGCGAAATCCAGTATGGCGACAAGGGCAACATGACCCGTGAAGAGATCGACAAGACCATGGCGATCTTTACCGAGGCCAAGAAGAACGGACAGTTCCGTGCGTTCTGGAAATCCTTCGATGAAAGCGTCAACCTGATGGCTTCCGGCGAAGTCGTCATCCAGTCCATGTGGTCGCCGGCAATCACGGCCGTACGCTCCAAGGGCATCCCCTGCGTCTACCAGCCACTAAAGGAAGGCTACAGATCCTGGGGCGGCGGCATCGGCCTGTCCAAGAACCTTTCGGGTCTCGAACTCGAAGCCGCTTACGAGTACATCAACTGGTACCTCGACGGCTGGGTCGGCGGCTTCCTAATGCGCCAGGGCTATTACTCTGCGGTTCCCGAAACATCCAAGAACTACATGTCCGAAAACGAGTGGGGCTTCTGGTTCGAGGGCAAGCCTGCAACGGAAGACATTGTCAATCCGTTCGGTGATGTCATGGAAAAAGCAGGGGCCGTACGCGACGGCGGCGCGTTCCTGGAACGCATGGGCGCCGTTGCCTGCTGGAACGCCGTGATGGACGAAAACCAGTACATGGTGCGCAAGTGGAACGAGTTCATCGCAGCCTGACGCCCGCCAACACCAACTCCTTGCCCGGATTTTCCGGGCAAGGTCAGCATCGATTTCTCGTTTCCGGTTTCATGAAACTTTCAAAACTCGACCCATCCAAACGCGCGGAACGCATTAGCTGGCTGCTGGTCACTCCACTGGCTGGCATACTTGGTTTCTTCCTTCTCCTGCCGATCGCGATCATCGTGGTCGTCAGTTTCTGGAACTACAACGAATGGTCGTTCTTTCCCGACTTCGTTCTGGACAACTACGCGTATCATCTGACGTCGGCAGTCACCTGGGCGACCTATCTCAAGACGCTGAAATTCATGGTTCTGACCTGGATCTTCTGTACGGCGATCGGATTCACCATCGCTTATTTCCTGGCGTTTCACGTCCAGACGTTGCCGATGCAGGTCGCACTGTTTCTGCTTTGCACGATCCCGTTCTGGACCTCCAACATCATTCGCATGATCTCCTGGATACCCTTTCTCGGCCGAAACGGAATTGCCAATTCCACGCTGATCAGCACCGGCATCATCGACGAGCCTCTCGAATGGCTACTCTATTCGGATTTCGCCGTAGTGCTGGCCTTCGTCCATCTCTATGCGCTGTTCATGGTTGTTCCGATCTTCAACACCATGATGCGTATCGACAAATCGCTGATAGAAGCTGCACGCGACGCCGGTGCAAATGGCTGGCAGATCCTGACCAACGTGATCATCCCGCTTTCCAAACCGGGCATCATGATCGGTTCGATCTTCGTGGTGACGCTTGTCATGGGTGACTTCATCACGGTTCGACACATGTCCGGCGGTCAAAGCGCTTCCGTCGGGCGGATCATCTCGAACGAGATTTCCCTCCTGCAATATCCGGCGGCGGCAGCGTCTTCGGTTGTCTTGCTGTGCACCGTGCTCCTGATGATCGGGGTCATGATGCGCTTCGTCGACATACGCAAGGAGCTTTAGACAATGGAGCCCAGAAGCCGTTCCTTTTATATCCTGGCTACCTTCTTTGCGGTCTTTCTGCTCTTTCTCTACGGGCCGGTCATCACAATCGGCATTCTGTCGTTCCAGGGACCGCAGGGCGGGCTGACCTTCCCGATGAACGGCGTGTCCCTGCACTGGTTCTACGACCTGTTTCAGGAACAGGCCGTTGGCGACATCTGGGGGTCCTTCCGTCGATCCTTTGCGCTTGGCCTGATGGTCATGAGCGTGACGGTCGTTGTTTCCGTGATGGGCGGGATGGCCTTTCGAAAAAGGTTCCGCGGATCTGGCCTGCTTTTCTACATCATCGTCGCGAGCCTGATCATCCCGTCCATTCTGATCTCTCTCGGGGTAGGCCTGATATTCAACATTCTGGATTGGGAGGTGCACTGGACAACCTCTGCCTTCGGCGCACAGCTGACTTGGACTCTCCCATTCGGCCTGCTGATCATGTTTGCGGTCTTCAACAGGTTCGACAAATCCTTTGAGGAGGCAGCACGCGACCTTGGCGCAACCCCTTGGCAGACCGTGAGGTATGTCGTGCTTCCGATCATTGCTCCCATGTTGCTGGGGGTCGCGCTTTTCGGCTTCACCCTGTCTTATGATGAATTCGCAAGATCGTTGTTGACCAGCGGCTCCTACAACACGCTTCCGCTGGAAATTTACGGCATGACGACGAATGTAACGTCTCCGGTCCTCTATGCACTGGGCACGCTCACAACGTTGTTCTCGCTGTTGATCATCGGCAGTTTCCTTTCAATCGTTGCCTTGCTGCGTCGAAACCGGTCTCGACATGGTTCCGACGCCGGCAAGGGGCTGGTTTAGGCCGGGAACGAGACAATGCCGCGTGAACGACGCATTCTGGTCATCAACCCGAACTCGACCGCTTCGATGACCAAAAAAATCGGGGAGGCCGCGCGCGCAGCGGCAAGTTCCGAAGTCCGGATTACGGCCATCAATCCGGAAAGCGGGCCTGCCGCCATCCAGGGGGCTGCAGATGGTGCAGCGGCCCTCCCCGGCCTGTTCGAGCTTGTGGACACGTGCCTGAAGACCGGAGAACCAGTCGACGCACTGGTGATTGCCTGCTTCGACGACACGGGGCTTTGGGAGCTCAAGAGAAAGCTGAGCATTCCGGTATTGGGTATTGGCGAGGCTGCCTATCATGCTGCAGCGCTGTCAGCCGAACGTTTCTCGGTCGTCACGACGCTGCCCGTTTCCATTCCGGTCCTGGAAGAGAATCTTGAACAAAACGGGCTTGCGCACCGCTGTGCGAAGGTCCGTGCATCTGAAGTTCCTGTCCTTGAGCTGGAGTCGAACTCCGAAGATGCCCGCGACAAAATCCGTCGCGAAATCGCGCAGGCGCTTGCACATGACAACATCAGGGCCATTGCCCTGGGTTGCGCGGGCATGGCCGAGCTCGCCGAAGACCTGACGGCAGAATTCGAAGTTCCGGTTATTGACGGCGTGGCTGCCGCTATCAAACTTGCTGAAGGCCTGCTCTCAATGAGGTCCTGACCGCAACCTCGCCCCCCTGGTTGGAAAACTCCGATTTTTACCGGTCAGTTGGCGACTTGATGCGCGCTGGGCTAGTCTTGAGCAAAGCCCTCTACAAGGTCAGTGCATCATGAGAAACTGGGTTGCGAATGCCGTTGCGAAGATCAACGCGGACAGTCACCGGTCTGCCGACACTCACCTCTTCAAACTCCCGCTGCCGGGTGCACCGGGTATCGACATATACCTGAAGGACGAAAGCACGCATCCAACGGGCAGCCTGAAACACAGGTTGGCCCGCTCGCTGTTTCTCTATGCATTGTGCAACGGTAAAATCACCGAAGAGACAACCGTGATCGAAGCGTCCTCCGGAAGCACAGCGGTGTCGGAGGCCTATTTTGCCCGCATGATCGGCGTGCCCTTCATTGCCGTTGTGCCGGAAAGCACGGCACACAGCAAGATTCGCCTGATCGAGCTTTATGGCGGCAAGATCCATTTTGTCGGCTCCGCGCCGGAAATGCACAACGCATCCGTTGACCTTGCCCGGTCGATCGGCGGCTATTTCATGGATCAGTTCACCTATGCGGAACGCGCGACGGACTGGCGCGGCAACAACAACATTGCCGAAAGCATCTTCCGGCAAATGGAATTTGAGCCGCACCCGATCCCCAATACCATCGTGATGAGCGCGGGAACAGGAGGCTCCTCCGCAACCCTCGGCCGCTACATCCGGTATCGGGGTTACGACACCCGGCTTGTTGTCGTCGACCCGGAGAATTCCGTTTTCTTCGACAGCTATCACACCGGCGACACGGGCCTGACATCCGACAAGTCGAGCCGGATCGAAGGAATAGGACGACCGGAAGTGGAACATTCCTTCCAGCCTTCCGTCATCGACCACATGATCCGGGTTCCCGATGCCGCAAGCGTTGCCACCATACACTGGCTGGAAAAACGGATCGGCCGCAAGGCCGGAGCCTCCACCGGCACCAATCTGTGGGGCACCCTGCAGATCGCCCGGGACATGATCGACCGCGGCGAACAGGGCTCGATCGTTACCCTCATGTGCGACAGCGGTGACCGCTACCTCGACACCTACTACGACAGCAACTGGGTCTCGGCGCATATCGGCGACACCGATCCTTACAAGAAGACGCTGGAAACCTGGGGCTAACGCCGACGCTCTGACCAGCCATTTCGGCAAGGCAACGATCTGCCTCATCGCATGTCGGCCAGGTTTCACAACCGGCCACCGTCATTCTTGACGGATCCGGCAACCCTATGGTTGCCGCTCGCCTTGCTTCCCCCTTCAAAGTCCCGGCCTGTGACGCAAACCAGCAGAGGCAAGGTCCTCACGCAAGGGTGAACACAAACAGCTTGCCCATAAATAATAGACCGGTCTATTAATTACACAGAACACGGTCAACGCGGACGATAGCGGTGGCCGAACGGCATTGAAGGACAGACTCTAATGGCCCGAACACGCAATGAAGCGGCTTACGAAACAGCACGTACGCGGCTTCTGGATACCGGTCTTCACCTGATCAGGGTCAACAGTTTTGCAAGCGTCGGGATCAACGACATCCTGCGTGAAAGCGAGGTTCCGAAGGGTTCATTCTACCACTATTTCGACAGCAAGCAGACTTTTGGCATTGCAGTTGCCAGGCACTATCACGACCAGCTTGTCGGTTTCGCCAGAGACTGCTTCGCGGATACCTCCATCCCCGCCCTTGCAAGACTGAAATCCTTTTTCGAAGGGGCCTGTGACTCCATGCGCGACCGTGAATTCGCGCAAGGTTGCCTCATGTGCAATCTCTCGACCGAACTCTCGGACAAGAACCCGGAATTCCAGGCGGAACTCGACCGGCACTGGAAGGCCCTGGTCGCCGAAGTCGAAGCCTGCCTTGCCGAGATGGACCTGTCCGAAATCGGCCTTTCACATCTGTCGCCCGGCGAAGCTGCCGATTGGCTGATGAACTCCTGGAGCGGAGCACTGACAAGAATGAAGGTGCGCCGTGACGACACCCCCCTGGCGCTGTTCATGCGCACAATCTTCAAGAATGAAGGAAACTGACATGGCTTCACAAAAGTCCATCCTCCTGACCGGCTCAAGCCGTGGCATCGGCCTGCTGACCGCCAAGGTGCTCGCAGACAAGGGACACAAGGTCTTTGCCGGCATGCGAAACATCGACGGCCGGAACCGCGAGGCTGCCGACGAGCTCGCGAAACATTCGCAAGAGGCTGCGGGTAATATCATCCCGCTCGAGCTTGATGTCACCCGTGACAAGAGCGTGGACATCGCCGTCGCGCGGGCAACTGAGAATGGACCGGTTGATGTCCTCATCAACAATGCCGGGATCATGCCGGTCGGCATTTCCGAAGGCTTCACGCTCGACCAGGCCAGGGAACTGTTCGACGTCAACGTCTATGGCATCATGCGGCTGAACCGGGCCGTTCTGCCGGGCATGCGCGAGAAGAAATCCGGCCTGATCATCTCTCTCAGCTCCGTTGCCGGGCGGTTCGGCATGCCGTTCTTCGGTCTATACTGTTCCAGCAAATGGGCCATGGAAGCCTATTGCGAAGCACTTCACTTCGAGCTCGAACCCTTCGGCATTGAATCGATACTGGTCGAGCCGAGCGGACACGGCACGGACCTGGTAACTACATCGCCCTCACCTGAGGATACGCCGCGCGTGCAAAGCTACGGGGACCTCTCGAAGGGTCGCGACCGGTTGCTCGGCATGTTCAACGGCATGTTTGAGCAGGGAGACGCGAGCACCGACGCCAACAACGTTGCGGTCAAGATCGCCAATCTCGTGGACATGCAGGCACCACGGCCCATCCGCACCCAGGTCGGCCACGACATGGGCGTCGATGCTCTCAACGAAGCCTCGGGCCCCATTCAGGCTCAGCTCATCGCGAACCTGAAGCCTGTCTATACCGGGTCACTCCAACAGGCCTGACCTTGATCTGCACCGGTGCCGGAAGGGGACTACCCCTTTCGGCAAAGCGCAAGCGAGGCCGTCATGACCTTGTGTGCGATCAGAAATCCGCTTGCACACCGCACTTCAACCCACTACTCAGGAGATCAGGCACCGCCCTGCATAGCGAATTCGACGTCGGCACAACCGGCACCGCCCGGCCCGGAGGTCCTTCGCAAACAAACAAGATGGGTTCTGCCATGATTTCAGGAAATCAGACAGACAATCTCAGGCTTGGCCGCATTGCACCGACCCTGGGCGTGACGGATATCCAGGCCGCATACCGGATCTACAATTCCGTTTTCGGCTTTGAAAAGGTGTTTGAAAACGGAGAGCCGGTCGGCTTCATGGTCCTGGAAAAAGACGATGCTGAATTGCATCTGTCACTCCAGCGCGACTACAAGGCACCTCACTTCAACGTCGCACATCTGCTCGTCTCGGATGCAGACGCGGCACATGAGGCGTGTGTGCGCCACCGCCTGCGGATCATCAAGCGGCTGCAGGACAAGGACTACGGCCTGCGGGCCTTTGTCTTTGCGGATCCGGACGGCAACAGGATCGACGTCGGACAGACTACCTAGAGCAAGGAACGGTCCGGTGCTGACACACGGCAAGTGCCGGGCCGACCACACCAGTTCATCAGCAAGACGTTTGTTTCGACCGGTTCCGGTTTCGGGATACCGGCGAGAAGGCGATCAAAAATCATCCAACCTGGTTGACCCGATGCTTTCGACAAGGTCGGATGCCAACAGGACGTCGTCAGTTGCTCCTCGACAACCGGAAGGCCAACATGAAATTTGAAGATCTGCGCAAAGCAAACTCCGAGCGACAGAAGGAATGGCCCGGGGACGATCAGGCCGATGTCGCCTTCCGCACGATCGAAGTTGCCGGAGAATTTGGCGAAGTTGCCGAAGCGATCAAGAAGTTTCTGCGGGCCGAACGCGGCATCAAGGGCTCGACGGCCACCTTGGAAGACATCGCAGACGAAATGGCCGACAGCATCATTGCTCTCGACCTTCTGGCTGGTCAGCTCGGCGTGGATCTGGGTGCGGCCGTTGCCCGGAAATTCAACAAGACTTCCGAGAAATATGGGCTGACAACGCGCCTGTAGCCATCGAGTTTTGCGCGGCGCCGCAGCCCCTAATCCAAACTAGTCGGACACCTTGATCCCGATCTTGCCAACGAAGGACTTGGCCAGAAACGCCTGCTGGGCCTCGCGAAGGTCTTGCAGGCGATAAGTTCCGGAAACAACCGGCCGGATCTCCTTGTTTTCGATGTATCGGACGAGATCGGTAAAAATGTTGTCCGGCTGGTGCGTACATCCCAGGAGCGTCAGATCCCTTAGATAGAGCGTTCTGAGATCGAGTTCGACGATCGGCCCGGCAATCGCACCCGCCGTGACATAACGGCCACCATTCTTCAGCGCCTCGATCAGGTCGAGCCAGCGCGGTCCGCCCACCAGGTCAATGATGACATCGAAGCTCCGCGCCGGGTAAACGTCGCCCCTGCCCAGTGTTGCATCGGCACCAAGGTTGCTGAGGTCCGCTTCCTTGGAGGGGCTTGTCAGCGCGGTGACATGTGCGCCGCGTCGTTTGGCAAGTTGTATCGCGGCCGAACCGACACCGCCGGAAGCCCCGGTGATCAGGACTCTTTCGGCACCAAGACCGACCCTCTGGATCATGCCTTCCGCGGTCGAAAAGGCACAGGGGAACGTGGCGAGCTCAAGATCGGAATAGTCGGACTGGATCTTGATCGCATCCATCGCTTCCACGACAGTGAACTCCGCAAAGGCGCCATTTGTCTCGGACCCAAGCGTCGCGATCGGCAGCTCGTCCTCACTGTCACGGGGTGCCTGCAGTGCACGAACGAGGACCCGTTCTCCCAATCTGGAGGGAGAAACGCCCTCCCCGACCGCAGCTATTTCGCCGCAGCAATCCGCCCCCTGAATGCGCGGAAATGTCAACGGCACACCAGACCAGCTGCCATCCGCATCCGCAGACCCGCCGTAACCGTCGTCAGCGCCGGAAGCAGTGTCTCCTCGCACGCTTTTGGAATACCAGCCCGTGCGGGTGTTGATATCGGTGTTGTTGACCGAAGCTGCGTGAACCCGGATCAGGACCTGTCCCGCTTCGGGCTGCGGCACTGTGAGGTCCTCCCGCCATTCCAGCTTTTCCAAACCACCGTGTCCGGTCAGAACCACGCCACGCATCTTTTCGGGAACACCCATCTCAAGCCTCAAGTAGAATACTCTTTCTACTTGCCTTAGTAGAATGATCATTCTACACAGTCAAGCATGAACGAAACGCAGGAAAAAATCTCGTCCGGGCTGGAACGCGCATTTGCCTCGAAGGGTTTCGCCGAACCAAGCGTTGAAGACCTGAAAGAAGCGGCCGGTGTCAGCCTGCGCACGCTTTACAAGTACACGCCGTCCCGAGATGACATGATCTACGCGGCGCTCGACCACCGCCAGAAACGCTATATCGAACGGATTTTCAAAGACTTGCCTGCGAACGGCGAAGAGACCTTGTCCACTATCATCGATCGCGCGGCGGAATGGATGAGGACAGAAGCATCTCATGGCTGCCTGTTTCATGCAGCCGTCGCCGCGGCTCCCGATGACAAGCGGCTGCGCGCGCTTCTCCTGGACCACAAGGCCGAGGTGGCGCACAGGATCGCAGAGGTGACCGGCCTTCGCGGGCGCGAGGCGGACCTCACGCTGCTTCTGGAGGGTCTGACCCAGAGCTGGCCGCTGCATGGAAGCGTCGCCGTTGAAAGCGCCAAGCGTTTGGCAGGGTCGTTGTTCCAGAAAGCCGCCTGACGCCAGGCAGGGAATTTGTCCCCGACCCTGAAACAGACAATCAGGTATCAAGCAATCTGACAATTGCCTCCATGAGCGCCAGAAACTCCTGTTCCTTGCCTGGAGTCATGACCTCCAGTCGGCTGCGTTCTTGGGCAAAAACGTCGGGAGCCAGCTCCCCTTCCGACAGGGCCAACAGGTCGTGATAAGAGGTGGTCAGGACAAGGTCCGGGTCTGCGCAGGTCCTGTAAAGCGACGAGACAATGCCGGTCTTCACGCTCAGGCAGATGGCCTCGCCGTCCACCATCAGGACGGCCTGAAAATCCATCTGGGGTGTTGCAACCCGTTTCGCGGCCGCTCCGAGAGTTGTCGCAACGGTGCGAAGATTTCCGGGCGCGACCGGTTCGACGTCGGGTTTGAACGCACCACCCAGGATCGCAAGATCGAAAATGACGTTTCCGGTTTTCTCACCCAGCGGTGTCAACTCATAGACAACCGTCCCGTGCCCACCTTCACCTTTTGAGACAAGACCGTCATCAACCAGCTTGCCGAGCCGCTCGGTCAGCAGGTTGGCGGCTATGCCGGTCAGTCCCTTCTGAAGCTCGCCGAACCGGGCAGGTCCGGCATGCAGATCCCTGAGGATCAGGAGTGTCCAGCGATCCCCGATCCGGTCAAGGGCGCGTGCTATCGGGCACAACAATTTGTAGGAACGGGGCTTGGCCATCAAAACCTCACAAAAATGTTACTTTAAAAAATAAAGTGATCACTTTATTTATCTAAGTGAAATTGAACCGGGAGGACTGCCTTGTCAACATTGCCGAAAATTCTCGTCACAAGCGCGGCCGGAAAAACCGGACGCCACGTCTGCCTGCAATTGCTTGAAAAGGGTTACCCGGTCCGCGCCATCGTGCGCCGGTCGGACAGCCGCAGCGAAGAACTCGCGCGCGCCGGTGCGGAAATCCATGTCGGCAATCAATACGCCCTGTCCGAAATGCGCAAAGCCATGGACGGCGTTCAGCGTGCGTATCAATGTGCCCCCACAGCCCCGAACGGGTTGCATTTCAATGCCGTATTCACCGCCGCCGTCCATGAAGCGCGCCTGGAACACGTGGTCACGCTCGGCCAGTGGCTGTCCTCCGTGGACCACCCGTCCCTGTTCACCCGGGAAGTATATGTCAGCGACATCCTCATACGCATGCCCGCGGGCCTGTCTGTCACGTCGGTCAATCCAGGCTGGTTTGCAGACAACTACCTTATGGTTCTGGACATGGCCGCCCATCTTGGCCTGTTTGCCATGCCGCTCGGTCGTGGTGACCGGAAGAAGAATGCCCCACCCTCGAACGAGGACATTGCCAGCGTCGCTGTCGCAAGCCTGATCGACCCGGAGTTGCACAGCGGCAAGACCTATCGCCCAACGGGACCGGAACTCCTGTCACCCGACGAGATCGCCGGCGCGATGGGGCGGGCGCTGGGCCGCAAGGTCAGCTATATGGACATCTCCGAGAAGATGATGACCAAGGCCCTGCGAGCCCACCCACCGTCAAACTACTCCGAAGCAGCCGTCTCGCAGCTCGCCCTTTATGCCGAGGAATACCGGCGCGGCGCGTTTGCCGTAAACGCGCCGACCCGTGATGTCGAACTGGTCGGTGGACGTATCCCGGAGACCTTCGAGAGTATTGTCCGCCGCACTGTCGCCGCGCGGCCAGACCTCAAGACCAACCTCTTCAAGCGCCTCGGCGGACTCGCCGCCTTCGCCAGGATCGTCCTGACACCCGCCCTGGATGTGAACAGGATCCAGGATATGCGGGACTATGTCCGCCTCTCGGCGCCCAGCTTCAGCCAGGACACACCGGAATGGCTTCAGACCCATTCCGGAAAACCGGCCGCTGTCGAGCATCGTCAGGCATCCTGACACCTCAGCTTGAACGAAATGAACTTCCCGAACCGAAGCAACTGTTTCGGTGATCACCAGAGCTCTGTCCAAGGAGGCATCCATGAGCGCACTTTTTATCTCCCGCGTCACGATCAAGGATCAGGCGAAATTCCAGGAATATCTTCGCCTGTCAAAGGAACTCGCGTCCAAGTACGGCGCAAAGCTTCTTGGAAGCGGAAACACCCCCCGCGCCCTGTCCGGCAGTCACGCCCCCCATCAGCTCGCGGTCGTGGTGAGTTTTCCCAGCATGGATGAACTCGACCGCTGGCATGACTCCGAGGACTATCAGGCACTCATACCGCTCAGGCAGGACGCTTCTGACCAGGAGATCACTGTCTATCAAATGGCAAATTGAACCATAGCCATCGGAGCGCGCCTTCCAGCGCGCTCCGCGAGGGGACGCGGCCACGGTGGAGCAATTTCACCAGGCTACTTTGAGCCGTTTAGGATCGGGCGGACCCAAACCCTCACGTATCAAGAATGATGTGCGGAACGAACCTTGAAAGATCCTGCGTGATCTTTTCCCGGTCTTCCCGGATCAGAATGCCAGAGGCAATGCCGCCAACGATCCAGGAACCGATCATCGCATAATCGTCTCCGAATTTCGGCGGTTCGACATAGGCCTGGAGAATGTGGCCCTCTTCCCCGTAACTGCCGGGCGTCGTCACGTCGCCGCCCTCCAGACCGCGTACCGTTATGTTCGCGCCCTCGCGGCTGAAAAGCGGTTTGCGCACAAAGGCCGAGGCCTCGAACTCGGCTGGGGCTTCCCCGTCAAAATAGGACGGAAGTAGGTTGGGGTGCCCCGGAAACATCTCCCACAACAGGGGCAGGATCGCCTTGTTGGAGAGGATCGCTTTCCAGGGCGGTTCTATAAGATGAACCTTGGAACCTGGCAGAAACGGTCCATAATCTTCCCGGAACATGTCCTCGTAAGGATAGAGCTTGAACAGCGCATCGATGACGAAGGCGTTCTTGTCGGCAAAACGGCCTTCCGCGTCGACGCCAATATCTTCCACCGCGACGTAATGCGGGGTCAGGCCGGCCTGCTTGGCGCAATCCTCCAGGTAGCGAACCGTCGCCCGGTCCTCATCGTGGTCCTTGGAAGACGCAAAATGGATGTGATAGCCCGGCGCGAACATTGCGGCGAACCGTTCGATCAGTCGATCCTGCACGGAATTGAACTGGTCTGAATTTTGCGGAATGACACCGGCGGCAATCTGCTCTTCAAGCCATATCCATTGAAAGAACCCGGTCTCGTAAAGCGCAGTCGGTGTGTCGGCGTTGAACTCCAGCAGTTTTGCCGGTCCGGTCCCGTCGTAGAAAAAGTCGAACCTGCCATAGAGGGAGGGTTCGGAGTTTTCCCAGGATTGCCGGATCCACTCGCGGTAGGTCTGCGGGATCGCCATTTTCTCAAGCAAGGCATCGTCACGCACGACACGGTCAACAAGGTCCAGGCACATGCCGTAGAGTTCCTGGGAGGGATCTTCCAGGTCCCGCTCGATCTCCTCAAGCGTGAACTGATAGGCGCGGGTCTCATCCCAGTAAGGGGCACCATACATGGTATGGAACCCGAAACCGAGCTTTTCCGCCTGTTCTTTCCACCCCGGACGTTCAGGAACGCTGATCCGTTTCATCTTGCAACGTCAGCGCGTCAGAGTTTTTCCAGAAGCGCTTGAACGTCACTGCGCCCCGGATTCTCCAGGGCCTTGATCTTGGCCTCCAGGTCCGCACCGCTTTCCAGCCGCGCCTCTTCTTCCGCAGCTTCAAGTATGGCCTGTTGCTCGGCCTGGCGTTGTTCCAGTCGGGAGAGGCTGTCGACGGCACTGGCCAGCTTGCCATCGGAAGCGGTGGTGTTGGTCGAGGCGGCCTTCTGGGCCTTGATCAGCGCTTCGTTCGCCTTGGCGCTTTCCATCTTGCGCTGCAGGGTCTCGATCTTGTTTTCGGACTGGCGGATTGTGCTGTCCATGCGCTCTTCGGTCGCCTTGTACTGGTCGAACAGGGCCTGGTCCGCCTCCGCCTTGTCGCGCAGCTTCAAGATGCTCTCGATAATCTCGACCGCAAGCGCTTCATCGCCCTGCCCCTTTGCAGTGCGTGCAGCTTCCGTGCGCCGCTCGATCTCGCCCATCAGCTCGCCAACGGAGCGTTCCTTCAGCCGGCGATTGGCCGCCATGCGGGCCTTCTCGTCCTTGGCTGCGGAAATCGCGTCCTTGGCTTCACGGACTTCCTGCTCGAGAATGGTCATCAGGTTGGCGTCCTGGACCGCTTCCGCGGCATTGTTCGCATGCCCCTTGAACGCGGTGATCAACTTGCCCCAAACACTCATGTCAAAATCCAGTTCAATTCGTCAGCAGAAAAATCAGGCGGCACTTGATTGCGGGCCGACATCGGCGGCCAGTTCAAGCGCGCTGTTCGCGATGGTGCGCAGCTCGGTTTCCACCGAGTTCAGGGTTGAGCGAACCGACATGGCGCCGAAAAGCTCATAATACTCCCGTCCGTCGACATTATCGATCGACAGGGCGCACAGGGGCAGCAGCTTCTTGTGGTTGCGCAGCATCATGGCCTCGAATGCAGCCGCATCGTCCTGCAGATCGCGCGGCCACAATACGGTGGTTGTCAGGATCTGCGTTTCGCCGACCGTCATGAACAAGGTGATTTCACCCGCGGACCGCAGCTGAACTTCCAGCACATCGGGCTGCGCCGCGCTGATCGTGCAGCTGATTTCATCTCCGGCAAAGGAGTCCGACTGTTCAAGAGCCGACTTCAGTCCTTGCAAGGTCCAGGTTGGTTGTTCGCTCATCCATTGCCCTCCGGGTTTTCCGCTGGACACAACACAGCATCGAACAAGTAGAAGTGAAACATACCCGTTTCAAGACATTTTTCAGAGGGCGAGCCCGATTTGACAAGCGCGCTTGCGCTGGTCAGAGTACGTGCGATTCAAATTGGGGCAGGTGTTAAATTTGCCAATATTTCAGCTTATAATTTCGCGTCTTTACCAACACATCCTGGAACTGAAACTTTGGTTGCTGGGATCGCTTATTTGCGGCTACCTGTTCATCTCCTGGATCCTGTTTCTGCTGGCCGGCGAAACAGGCCTGACCAGCAATCCCATCACCTTTATCTATTTCGCGGCCACGACGGCCTCCACCGTGGGTTATGGTGACCTTTCGCCGGAAACCGAGGCAGGGCGCTTGGTTGCCGCCTTCTGGTTCTTCCCCGGCGCCCTTTTGATTTTCTCCGCAGTTCTCGGTCGACTGACGGGCATTCTTGTAGAAGGAGTGAGGCGTATGGCTGACGGCAACGGAAACTACGAACGTGTCCAGGGTGCCACCGTCATCGTTGGTTACCATCGGGACAAGACCCCGCTGATCGTCGAAAACCTGATTGCCGGCAAGGATGGTGACGACAAGATCATTTTGCTGACGATTTCGAAGAACGTGGAACTTCCCGAAAGCGTCAGGCTCATCCGCGCCGACCGGCTGGATGCACTTCAGTCGCTTCGCCGCGCCGCCGTTCCCGGTGCAGAAAAGGTACTCGTTTACGCCAACAGCGACGCCGAGACATTCAATGCATGCCTGGCCATTCGTGAGCTCAATGAAGATGTTCACATCGCCGCCTATTTCGAGGACAGAGACACGGCGCGGCGGGCCGGAAAGCTCGCCGGTATCGAACCGGTCGTATCGAATTCCAGCGAAGCGCTTGTACGTGCCGCCCAGGATCCAGGCTCCGGCCAGATCCTGCGAGCCCTGTCGACTGCCGGGATCGGTGCGACAATCTATTCGGCAAAGGTTGAGGCCGGTGATGATGCCAGCACCACGGATCTCGATCAGTGCCTCAGGCAGTCCAACGGAACGTTGATTGCGGTCTCGCAGCCCGACGATGAAGAATTCCTGTTCCGTCCGTTCCCGAACACGGTAAAATCGGGTGGCGCGATCTACTACCTGGCCAGCAAGCGATTGACCACCGACGAGCTCACCAAGGGGCTGGAGGGAGACAATGTTCGGATCTCTGTTTAAGCGCTCGAAGGACAACCAGCCACCGGAGATCCTCGGCCTGACAATCGGCCGCGGCATCACGTTCGATCCGATCGCACTGAGAATGCTGCCCGAGGACAGCCTGCTGGAACGTCCGGAATCGACATTGATGATCACCGCCCAGGGGCACTGTGATCTCGGCGAACAGTCCCACATGCACCGCTTCTATCCGGATGACGACCGGTTCCTGATCCAGTTTCAGGGCGGCGACGGGCATCAGAACGAACGCATCGACGAGATCATGCTCTGGTATTTCTATGATGTGAAATACCCGTCCGGAGACGGTGAGTGGAACAGCCTGAAACAGGCCATCCGCCAGACAACCTTCACGCTCGAGGGTGAAGGGCAGGATTACCGCTTTGAAAGGGCCTGGTTCGACACGTCGAACGCACCTGAAGATCCCATGACGTATTGGGAAGAGGTTTGCGACGACCGGTCGGGGGCTGGCAAAAGGCGCATTTTTCAGACCGCCATGCTCTTCGCACGCCCTCTCAAGGACGGCAAGGATGAGATGCTGCTCATCAATATGGAAGAACCAGAAAATGCCGAACGAAGCATTGCATTCATGATCGGGTTTCCGATCGAACGACATAACTTTTCTGTCTGATACTATTCGTTGGAGACCAAAATGGCAGACCTACAAGCGTCCCTTTCCGGCATAGTTCCCTTCATTGCCTATTTCGTTGCGGCAATCGCGATGCTGCTGATTTTCATGAAGATCTACACGGTCATGACGCCTCACGATGAGATGGCGCTGATCAAGGAAAACAACGTCGCCGCCTCGCTGGTGTTCAGCGCCGCCTTCTTCGGCTTTTCCCTGCCGCTTGCAAGCGCCGCTGCGAACTCCGTGAACATTTTCGATTTTTTCATCTGGGGCATCATTGCCTGCGTGGCACAGCTCATTGCCTACCAGATATTCCGGCGGTTCTATCCGAAGATCACCTCCCGTATCGAACAGGGTGAAATGGCCATCAGCACCAAACTGGCCGCGATTTCCGTCACGGTCGGCCTGCTGAACGCGGCCTGCATCACCTACTGAGGGACAGGATCCCTGGCCGGGAGGAAAGCCGAAATGAATATTTTCTGTTCCAATTGCATCAGACCTATTTGACGGTCGGGAGAAATTTCATGAAACGCTCCAAGTCGATCAAACTGGTGGTCATGGCGACGACAAGCGTCACGCTGGCGGGTTGTTCCCAGGAACCCGACCTTGATGGCCGTGTCTACAAGTCGGAGGCCGAGTGTGTCGCCGACAGCTACGTTTCAGACGAGTTGTGCGCCGAAGTCATCCAGACCGGTGAGCAGGTTCACGCGGCATCGGGACCACGCTACAACAGCATGTCTCTTTGCACCGAACAGCACGGCGCCAATGCCTGCACGACGGGCGCATCTGACGGGACATCCTTTTTCACGCCCTTTGCAGTTGGCTACTTTGTTGCCAATGCGGCCAATGGCGGCCTGATGCGCAACAGCATCCGTCCCATCTACCCGGAACGAGGCAGCCGCCGGTACTACACGTCCGGTGGGTATTACGTCGGCAGCTATGATCGCGGCTGGCGCACCTACAATGACGCCGTGAAGGCACCGCCCAAACCGGCCAAGGTCCAGACGCGGACTTCAATTGCCTCTCGCGGCGGTTTTGGCAGCCGTTCAAGTTCCGGTTCAAGGGGCGGCTAGGCCCTCACCGACGCTCAACTTAGCCGGTCGCGCCATCGGAGTTTCTCTTGCTGAGCGCGACGGCGCTGTGCAGTGCGTGTCGGGATTCAAAAGCAGAAAACAGAGTTTGTCGCTCTCCATTCATCGCTATCGCTGACCTCGCCCGGTGTCGATCGGAGGGGTTACGTCGCTCCCTCGCTCTTCGCCGGTCTGAAAGGCTCTCCGAAAAGGGTTCTCCCAAAGCGAACAGGGAACGAGATGGCGACACTTATCACCTTGGCAAAACGCATTGCGAAGCAGGATCCGCTTGCGTTCAGTGAACACCTGGACGCAACCGGAAACGCCGTGTTGACCGGATTGCTGACCGAAAGAGAGTGCCGGGAGCTCTCAAGTCTCTACGACGACGACACAGCGTTTCGCAGCCACATCAGGATGGCGCGCCACGGGTTTGGCAGGGGCGAGTACAAGTATCTGGCCTATCCGCTCCCGGAGATCGTTCAGGGTCTTCGGGAGTTGCTCTACCCGCTGTTGGTAACGACCGCCAACAGCTGGAACGCCCGCATGGGCATTGAAACCGAGTTTCCGCCATTGCACGCGGATTATCTGCGCATTTGCCACGCGTCCGGACAGACCCGGCCGACACCGCTCGTGCTTCGATATGGCCCCGGTGACTTCAACTGCCTGCACCAGGATGTCTATGGTGACCTCCTGTTTCCGTTGCAGGTCGCCATTCTCCTGTCCGAGCCGGGTAGAGATTTTTCAGGTGGTGAATTTGTTCTGACAGAACAGCGCCCGCGCATGCAAAGCCGGACAGAAGTCGCCCCCCTCAAGCAGGGCGACGCGGTTGTGTTTGCCGTCAGGAACCGGCCTGTCGCGGGCACACGTGGCGACTACCGCGTGACCATGCGCCACGGTGTCAGCCCGGTCAGGTCCGGCGAACGCCATACGCTTGGCATCATCTTTCACGACGCGACCTGATCCGCTTCACCTTGGATTCAATCCACGGGCCTGCTCGCAAATCGGGTGGGCCCTTCTGCAAACGCCACTTAGGTTGTTGGCCAAGCACACCGACATTCAAGGCAAGCTTCGGAGTGTTCCGCTTCCAGGGACGGGTTAGTGAACACCAGGAGTTTTGAGAAATGAAGATTGGAGCGAACATGGAACAGAACGCGATTTCCATTGAGCGGGACCCGAGATGGCAACAGGTCCTCAACAGGGACACCGCCGCGGACGGCACCTTTGTCTACGCCGTGAAGACCACCGGCGTTTACTGCCGCCCCTCCTGCCCGTCGCGCCGAGCGAAACCCGGCAACGTTTCCTTCTACGAATGCATGGATGAAGCCGAAACCGCGGGTTTCAGGGAATGCCGCAGGTGCCACCCGCGCGGTCAGTCGCCAAAGGATCTCAGCCAGGAAGTGGTTGTTGCTGCCTGCAGATTGATCGAACGCTCCGACCAGCAACCCAATCTGGACGACCTGGCCAGATCGATGGGCTACAGCACCTCGCATTTCCATCGGCAATTCAAGGCGGCAACCGGGCTGACTCCCAAGGCCTATGGCGCCGCCCACCGGATGAGGAAAATGCGCCGGGAGCTTTCCCGCAACGAGAGCAGCGTCACCAGTGCCATTTTCGACGCCGGTTTCAACGCCAACAGCCGGTTTTACGAGACCTCCAACGATGCGCTGGGCATGACACCGACCGCTTTTCGAAAGGGCGGAGAAAACACAGTCATTCGCTTCGCTGTCGGGGAATGCAGTCTCGGGTCGATCCTTGTCGCCCGAAGCAGCAAGGGAATCTGCGCCATTTCACTTGGCCAGGACGCTGACGAGTTGCTTCGCGATCTTCAGGACAGTTTTCCCAAGGCCGAGCTGATCGGTAATGACGATCGGTTCGAGGCGCTCGTCGCCGAAGTCGTCGGTTTCATCGAGGCACCGAGGCTCGGCCTCAACCTGCCACTCGACATTCAGGGGACTGCGTTTCAACAGCGCGTTTGGCAGGCATTGCGCAGCATACCGGCTGGCGAGACCGTGAGCTACAGCGAACTCGCTGAACGCATAGGCAACCCCAGTGCAGTCAGGGCAGTCGCCCGGGCTTGTGCCGCCAACAAGATCGCCATCGCAATTCCCTGTCACCGCGTGATCAGAAATGACGGAAACCTGTCCGGATATCGATGGGGTGTTGAACGGAAGAAGGCACTTCTAGCCAGGGAAGCGCAGGCATGAGATGGGCTGAAAGACAGTCGGTTGAACAGGTTGCGGCCGCGTGAGCAGATCACGCGGCCGCAACCATATTTCATGGGCAAAGCAACATTTAAACAACTGATTTTAATGACAAAAAACGGAGATTACTGACACCAGGCATCCGGTACTCAAGCTCTATCACTTTCATGGAGACACTTGAAACATGCAGCTTGAAAACAAGACTATCATCGTGACCGGTGCCAGCAGCGGGATTGGCGAGGCCGCCGCATACGTCTTTGCCTCGGAAGGGGCAAACCTCGTGCTTGGTGCCCGGCGGAAGGAGGAACTCCGGCGCGTTGAAAACACCATCAAGGAGAAGGGAGGCCGCGCGATTTCCGTTGTTGGAGACGCGCGTGCGGAAACGTTTGCCGAACAGTTGGTCGAAGCCGCGGAGAACGCCTTTGGCAGGCTCCATGTAGGCTTCAACAATGCCGGTACAATGGGTGACATGGTGCCTGTTCCGGACATGTCCGCAGACAATTGGCGATCCGTGGTCGAGACCAATCTGAGCAGCGCGTTCTTTGCCGCGAAACATCAAATCCCGGCCATGAAGCGGGCTGGTGGTGGCTCGATCATTTTTACCTCCAGCTTCGTTGGTCACACCGCCTCTTTTCCGGGCATGGGCGCTTACGCGGCAGCCAAGGCCGGGTTGGTCGGACTGGTCCAGACACTCGCAACGGAACACGGTGCAGACGGCATCCGGGCCAACGCCCTGCTTCCTGGCGGCACGAAAACACCCATGGCCGGCGATCTCGACAACGCGGACCATCTCGGCTTCCTGAAGTCGCTTCACGCGCTCAAGCGGATCGCCGAGCCGGCCGAGATTGCGCGCGCGGCTCTCTTTCTGGCATCGGACGCGTCAAGCTTCGTGACCGGAACGGCCTTGATCGCCGATGGCGGTAACTCGATCAACAAGGTCTGACGTATCATGGGGCGGCATCCTATGGGTGCCACCCTTCCCTCCTGGCTTCATTGAGGCTGCAGGAGACCAATGTCTTCCAGCAACAATCGGGATTTCGCGAGGACGTGCTCCGCGTCCTTTTCCGCTGTTGCTGAACGGGCCAGAACGACTCCGCCAACAAGCAGACTGAAAAACGAGGCTGCAGAAAGCGGGATCCTCGTTGGCAGGTCGCACAGAGCTTTTTCAAGCAGTGCCTCGATCCTGCTTACGCCCCGAGATATCGCGGCCCTTTCCGCATCTGTACAGCGCACAGCCTGCCCGCTGAGAGCCGACGCCGGACACCCGATCGACGGGTTTTTCACATGCTCGGTGGACAGGTAGCGCTGCACGAACGCCTTCAGGGCCGCCTCAGCACCCAGTTCGTCGAGGTCACGCTCCAGCCGCTCCGAAAACGTTTCGAAAGCATGATTGATCGCTGCGACGGACAGGTCTTCCTTGTCCTTGAAGTGGCGATAGAACCCGCCATGGGTCATCCCCACCGACTTCATCAGATCGGCAATGCCGAGGCCCTCTATGCCACCGGCGCGGATCTGGCGCGCGGCTTCCTCGATGATCCGCTGATGGTTTTTCGCTTTCTCTGCTTTTGACGCACGCGGCATCGAAATCTCCATGCGGGGGTTGCATTTTAAGATGATCTATATCATCTAAATTATAGATGACAAGCATCATCTAAATTTTCAAGATGCAATCCCGCCTGCGAAGGTGGCTTCTTTGGAGATCGGAAATGAACATTCAAAGCCCTCCATCGGTGCTCGACGAAGCGCCTTCGGCACATGTCAAAACGGCCAAGCGCGGCAGAACCCTCAGCCTGGTTCCGCAACTGTTGCCCGCCAACCGGCAGACGGAAGCATATTCCCGGAGCTTTCACTCAACGCTGTTTCTGTTCGAAACGCTGCTCTCCTATGGACAGACGGAAGACCCCCGCGTCGTTCTGCAGGCACTCAATGGCTATATCAACGCGCGCCAGCAGGCCGAAGGCATTGAGCTCTTCGAGGGCGTTCTCGCAAAATACCGCGGCAATCTGAGTTCCGATGGCGTTGCCCTCTACCTGTCAGGCCTTGCAATCTTGCGCGCAACCCACGCAGACCGGATCCCGCTTCTGAAACGCATCGGCTGGGTCACCGACAGCTTTGCCCTGCTCGACCAGGCTTTTGAGCTGGCTTCAGATGACAACCCAATCGTCCATTGGGCCGCAGGGATGATCTATTCCCAGGTTCCCCCCTTCTTCTTCAAGAAGACGCAGGCCTACAAACATCTTCACTGGCTTGTCGACCGTCCGGAAACAGAGCCCGTCTACGGTTTTTACCGTGAAGTGTTTCATGCCCTTGCAAAACTCTATCGCTCGGATGGCAACAGCACCGAAGCCCAGAAATTCTTCAAGAAAAGCGGCTACGAGGCCTATCAGCCCAAGGCACTTCTGATGGGCTGGTTTACCAATGGGCCCCAGGGAACGGCCATGACACCGGAACCGGTACTTGAAGAGGTCGTGCGTGGCCGCGTATTTGCGCTGTTCGGGTTCGGGTTCTCCGATATCTATTTCGTCCTGTCGGACAATGGCCGCGAACTGATTGCTATCGATGCCGGGACAACAGCTCCCTCCCTGAAGGCCGCTCATGAATTTTTGCTCGAACACTATCCCGGCCTGCCGCAAGTCAGCACCGTGATCGTGACCCATTCCCATTGGGACCACATTGGCGGGATCGAGTATTTCAAGAAGCTCAATCCGGATATCGCCATATACGGCCGGGACAATTTCCGGCCGGTGGTCGACAGGGTCCTGAGAGAGCACAGTTATACCTTTTTTCGCGGCAACGACTTCGATCACGAGGCAGTCGAGAATTACGCACCGACCGAGCCCGTTTCCCAAAAAACCGAGATCCTGATCGGCGACAGCAGAATTGTCCTGATCCCCGTCACAGGCGGGGAAACGGAAGATGCCCTTCTTATCCACTTTCCGGCACTGGACACCGTTTTTGTCGGTGACATCGTCATGCCCTGGTACGGCGAGCCCTGGGTCAACGAAGGCTTTATCGATGATGCACTCGCGACCATCGAGGCCGTGCTGGCCTGCGACGCCCGGCACGTTCTGCACGGCCACCATCCCCTCACGATGATGTTCGGCACGGACAACCTGAAGGCCTTCAGGAGGCACTATTCCTGGCTGGTGGAAACCACCAAGGATCATGCCGCGCACGGCTTTTCGACCAAGGACATAATCCGGCTCAATCTCGTGCCGCCGGATCTTGTCGGTCAGCCCGCGCTCTACCTGCCCTATTCCGCGTCAAGGGATTCCATTATCGCCAGGACAGTCAGCAAGATGGCCGGTATCTGGCGCGAAGACAGGACCGGGCAAAGCCCCGGTGGATTGGACGTCATCACGTCTGCAGAGCACGGACGCATGCTGGAAATCTATCTGGGCCTGTCTTCCTCACAGGTTGCCGGCGTTCTAAAGCGTATGCTCGCCCATGGTGACAACGAGTTGGCACTGCAATTTGCGGTCGCCGCGGAGCAACGCTACGGCGCCAAAACCGATCTGATCTCGTTGAAGGAAGAGGCCGCGGACCGCCTCAGAAGCACAGCTCAGTATCTCGATCCGTTCAAGTTCACGGCCTATTCGGAAATCATCAATCGGCCACAGCAGCCGATGCCCGGTAACACCAGCAACAGAAAGAGGGCCTGACATGAAACCGCTTCACTGGCTGATCGTTCTCCTGACCGCCACCCTGTTCGGGTCCTCTTTCCTTTTCATAAAGCTGGCGGTCCAGGAGATACCGCCGCTCACGCTCGCAGCGGCCCGCGTTTTGATTGCAGCCATTGCCATGACTGCTGTCCTCTTCGCAGTCGGCCGCCGCCTGCCTGCCCTCGGGCGGGCATGGCTGCCGCTCCTGGTTCTGGGCGTTCTGACCGCAGCCATTCCCTATGTCGGCATCGCCTGGGGTCAGACCCGAATTGAATCCAGTCTGGGCGGCATTCTTTTTGCGACCATCCCGATATTCACGGTCATGATTGCACCACTTGTCACGCCGGAGCAGCGCCTGCATGGCTGGCGCCTGTTCGGTGTCGGCATTGCCTTTGCCGGCGTGATCATGACCCTCGGAACGCAGTCGCTGACCGCGTTTCTATTCAGCGCCTCGGGATCGGGAGGATCAGCACATCTCGCGGGCGCCACCGTGACGCTGCTGGCAGCCTTCAGCTACGCAATCGGAAACATCTATGCCCGGATCAAGTCAGGCATGGATCCGATGGTGATGGCTTCAGGTCAGCTCATAACCGGCAGTCTTATCCTGCTGCCGATCGCGTTCTTGCTTGATCCACCTGTCGTCGCAATCCCTGAAAATACAGCACTTTTCAGTACCCTGGCGCTTGCGTTGCTCTCGACGGCCGCACCGGTGCTCATGATGTTCTGGCTTATCCGGAATGCCGGCGCAACCAATGCTTCGGTTCTGGCCTTTTTCATGCCGGTAGCTTCGGTTCTGCTCGGTGCACTGGTCCTGCAGGAGACGCTCGAAATACACGAGTTGGCAGGATTTACCCTGATCCTGCTTGGCGCTCTCACGTCGACAGGAACGCTTTCAAGGCTTGTCGCCAGGACGGCTTGAACTGCTCAAGACAAAGCGGGTGCAACACCTCACCGGTGTTGCGCCCGTTCAATCCTGCCTCAACCAGCCGGACCGAAACTCTCGATATGAACGCGTTCCTCGGGCACTCCGAGCGCATCAAGGCCCGCTTTCAGATCGGCTAAGAAACCGACCGGGCCGCACAGGACAAAATGAGCCCGGTCATGAGGCACCAACTCACCTAAAAGTTCAGCCGAGATACGCCCGGGACCTTCGAAATCATGGCCGAGCCGATCTGTCTCCAACGGCCTGCTGAAGAGCCTGTGCAACCCGATGTTGGAATTGGTTTCAGCAAGCTGCTTCACCTCAACAGCAAACGGATGGTGGTCTCCGTCCCTTGCCCCGTGAACAAACCAGACCGGCCGATCGACCTTTTCCCGGGCAAGCGCATGGAGAAGGCTGACCATGGGCGTTATGCCGACACCGGCACTCACCAACACCAGCGGCACGTTGCTGCCAGGAAGGTCAATTCCGCCGGACGGGTTCGAAGCCGAGATCATCATGCCTGGCGCGGGTCCCTCGTGAAGGAAGCCTGAAGCCAAGCCACCAGGCTCCTTCTTGACCGATATGCGATAGCGATCGTCCTCGGGATCACCCGACAACGAATAGCTTCTGCGGACCTTGCCGGCGATGCCGGGAATAGCGAGTTCGATTGGCAAGTGCTGTCCGGCTGCGAAAGGGGCCAGGGGGCCACCATCGCGTGCTTCAAATGTCAGCGACACGACATCGGCGCTTTCCCGTTTCCTGTCGACAAGCCGCAATTGCCGTGCCGCGTCTGCATCAGCATCCCAGCGCAGGCGTAGTGCTTCGGGCAGTTCAATGACTTCCTCGATCTCCAGTGTAACCAGCTGGCGGGCACCGGGAAACCTCGTAACCTCGTCGGAGTCCCAGTCGATATGCGCCTTGCCGGTCAGCTGCAACAGGCTGCCGCTTGCGAAATCGATGAAAAGGAAACCGGCTCGCGGATCGAGCAGAATATTGCCGATCGTGTTGTAGAAATTGTTGCCGGCGTAATCCGGAAACCGGACCTGCCTGTCGCTCAGAACTTCGACAAAACCGCGCTCGCCTCCGCGATGCGACACATCCATGCCGTAAGCGGCGTTTTCGCCCTTCTCGCGATAGCCGCTGGCGATAAAAAACGTGTCCGCGGTTGCGATCCACTCTGCTTGTGCCGGCGTGAGCCGAGCCCCTTTCAACGAGACACCAGAAGGCTTGTTCGGGCTTCGCCGGATCTCACGTTCTCGAATATATTGCGGGCAGTTGCCGAAGGACTGGTCAACCTTGAAACTGATGCCACCATCGTCGACATCGTCAACCCGCCCGTTCACCCGGTTCCTCCGGCGCGTTGCCAATTCGATGCCGAGGATCCCGACATCGGCACCGGGAGAAAAGACACCTTCCAGTGCATCCCCTTGTGCGGGGCGGCTCCTGATGTTGAGAGCGGATGCCGATGGCGAAGTGACAAAACCGTCGTCGCCCTCCAACAACGTGGCCCAGGGACGTCCCTGTCCGTCACGGGCGGAAACAACCAGAAACGGTTGCTGGACGAAGAATTCCCGGTGTTGCTCCGGCATGTGATCCCGAATGAACTTGCCAAGCCGCTTTGCCGTGGCCCCGACACCCTGAATATTCTGAATGGCACGTTCGCCCTTGTGGAAGGACGATGTGCCGTCTGCGTCGTGTAGGTCAAACATCACGATTTCCAGTCCTGAACAGGTCGGGCGTCACGTACCCATTTGGAAAAAAGGAGGAAGGGCATGACACCCTTCCTCGGGATGGCCGCCGAAATACGGCCAGCCCTGGTCGCTGAACCTAGGCGGCAAGGCCCACCTTGGTTGCCTGCATGGGGATAAAACCGGGCAAGGCTTCAATGCGTCCAAGCAAGGCCCTGATATTCGGATAGGCCTCCAGCGAGACATTGCCTTCCGGCGCGTGCGCCGTGTAGCTGTAGATCGCGATATCGGCGATCGTGGCCCTGTCGCCAACCAGCCAATCCCGACCCTCAAGATGTGTCTCGAGAAGTTCGAAGACATATTTGGCAACGGTGAAAGCACGCTCGGCGTCCAGCGGCGCTCCGAAGACGGTAATCAGGCGCGCGGCACCCGGACCATTTGCAAGTTCCCCAGAGGCCATCGACAGGAACTTCTGGACTTCGGCCTGGCCAACGGGGTCGGACGGCAACCAGTCGGGAGCGTATTTGCGTGCCAGATAAACGAGAATGGCGCAGGAATCTGCCAGTGTGGTGTCGCCGTCCTCGATCACCGGAACCTTGCCCGCCGGGTTCAATGCGAGGAATTCCGGCGCCTTGTGCGCACCTGCTGCGAGATCGACTTCCACAAGCTCGTAGTTGATGCCGGCAAGGTTGGAGAACAGCTCAACCCGGTGACAATGGCCTGACAGTGGAAAGCGGTGAATGCGAATTGCGTTGGACATGATGACTTCCTTTGAAATCTTTGCGGTTGCCGGAGCACCTCGCCCCGTTCCGCTGAACGCAATATGCTTGAGCACCAATCGGAAGATAATCTCCCCATTCATTCAATTATTATGTACAAATAAGGGATAATATAATCAAAGCCGCATCAGGAGACGGTGCAATGGACAAGATCGAGACGATGCGGGCCTTTGTTGCCGTCGCCCAGGAAAACTCCTTCACCGGGGCAGGTCGCCGCCTGGGCCTGTCGACAAAACTCGTCAGCAAATATGTCCAGCAGCTGGAAAGTCGGCTTCAGACCCAGCTTTTCAATCGCACGACGCGAAGCGTGTCACTTACCGATGTTGGTGCGGCCTATCTTGAAAGGTGCCGCCCAATCCTGGAACAGATGGATGAACTGGATTCCCTCGTTCGCGAAAGACAGGGAGCGCTGGCAGGTCCCATTCGCCTGACGGCCCCTACAGGATTCGGCAGCACGAGACTGACGCAAGCCCTGATCCCGTTTCTGCACGAGCATCGCAAGGTCGAGCTCGACATGAAACTCACGGACAACCGGGTGGCACTGATTGAGGAAGGCCTGGACCTTGCAATCCGCATCGGAGCACTGCGTGACTCCACCCTGATTGCCAGGAAACTCTCCAACATGCCGCTGATCGTCTGCGCCTCACCGGACTATCTGGGCACCCATGGCAGACCGCAGGATCCGCGTGCCCTTTCCACACATGCCTGTCTTGTCGACAACAATCAGGTCGAACTGAATGTCTGGCGATTTCACGCAGACGGACAGGAACACGTCATTCGACTGAATGGCGCCGTTCAGGCCAACTCTCCGGGCGCCCTCACCCAGATGGCAATCGGCGGCCTCGGCATTGCCCGTTGCCCGCTCTATGCCGCCGAGGCAGCGCTTGAGGACGGTTCCCTTGAACGGGTACTGCCGGGCTACACCACGGATGTTTTCGGCGTCTACGCCCTTTACCCACCGAACCGGCATCTGACGCGGCGCGTCAGGGCCCTGATAGATCACCTGGCGCAGGAACTGCAGCGTCCGCGTTCCTGAGACAAAAAGAACTCCCCGCGCGAACGCGAGGAGCTCCGCTATGCGGCATCTGCCTGTCAGGCTGCTTGGCGAGCAATCACAACGCCGCTTTCGATATAGGCCCGGTTGCCGTCCAGCAGCTTTCCAAGCAACTTCTTGAACTGGGGCTTCATCATCGGCACCATCATCCGCCCGATAAGGCCCATTTTCGGTACAAAATGCATCGTGAAGGTGAGCTCTGTCCGGGTCGGACCAAGTGCCCGCATCTGAACTTCAGCCTTTGCTGATTTCAGCGGCAAGGTGCCGTTGTAGATATCAACGACGACTTTCTGTTCCGGGACGTATTCGACGATCCGCTCCTGGATGTAGTTCTTGCCGTCTTCCAGGTCACATTGGCGGGTCGCACCGAGACCCGTATCCCCGTTGTTGCCGATTAGGAAGGACCTGTTCAGGTTGGGATTGAACTTGTCGATATTGGCAAAGTCATCCCAGGACGCCCAGACTTCGGATACGGGCGCATCAATTGTCTGCGATACGGTTACATGTGGCATCTCTTGTCTCCTATGAAAGCTTTGCCAGCCAGTTCGCGAGGCCCTGGCCGATCTCGTCCGGATAATCCTCCTGGATGAAATGCTGCCCTTCTCCGAGATGAATGGTCTCCAGGTTCGAAACGTTTGCCTGCATCCATTCAACAGCCGGGGCCGGCACGATTGCGCCCGGGGTCACATGGAAGAGAAGCTTCGGCAGCTGGCTTTCGGTGAGATACGTGCCGATGCGCCGGGTCAGCTCGGTTGTCTCAACCGGTTCCCCACCAATCGGGACTTCGCGCGGCCATGCCAGCAAGGGCGCCCGGCTCTTTGCGTCCGGATAATAGCTGTTGTAATGCGCCAGGACGTCTTCCGACAAAGGCGTTTTCACACCGACCTTTGCCAGGATCTCGTTGATGAAGAAATTGTCCTCGAGGATCATCTTCTCGCCGGTGCCCGGCGTCCGCCATGCACGGAAGAGATCGCCAAAAGGCCCCATTGCTTCATAGCTTTCAAACGGCATCAGCGGCGGCGCCACGGTTTCCATGAAGGCAATGGCCTTCACCCTGTCCGGGTTCTGCATGGCCCAGTCGAAGCCCAGCGCACCGCCCCAGTCATGCAGGACAAGCGTTGCGTTCTTGAGATCCAGCGCATCCAGCAATCCATGCAGGTGCGCCGCATGATCCGCATAGCTATAGGCGAGGTCAGGCTTGTCGCTGTCACCCATCCCGATCATGTCGGCGGCAATTGCCCGATGCGTCGGCGTAACAGCCGGGATGATGTTGCGCCAGAGATAGCTCGAGGTCGGGTTTCCATGAAAAAACACGACCGGATCGCCCGTGCCCTCGTCCACGTAGGCCATTTCGTGCCCGAGTATCTCCATGCGTTTTTTCTTGAAAGGAAATTCCGAACCCGTTCCGGAAAGGGCCGGTAGCGGCAAGGCCAGCACGGTTGCGGTTGCCGCGGCCGAAATCAGGAAGTCTCTGCGATCCATTTGGTCACCTCCACTGTTGACTACGACCAGAATAGGTGTGTCGAAAAAGATTACATATGAGCAAAAATTCAACACAGTGGATCATTTTTAATACACTTTATTATCAAGCGGTGTGATATCCGAAAGGGAATGCGTATGGACAAGACATTGGATTGGGCAAAGCTTCCCTACTTTCTGGCCGTCGCAAGGTCGGGCAGTCTGCGTACGGCTGCAGAAACGCTGGGCGCAACGCATGCGACCGTAAACAGGAACCTCGGCGCCCTGGAAGAGACCTACGGCGTGCGCCTGTTTGAAAGATCCAAGAAAGGTCTGGTGCTGACCTCCGCAGGAGAAGCGCTCGTTCCGCTCGCGGAGGAGGCCGAAACCGCGGTTATCGCAGCCCGTCGGCGGCTCCAGGGCCTTGACCGGGAAGCCAGCGGCACCGTCCGGTTGTCCATCCCGACCTTTTTCGGTCACAGGATACCGGGCATCATTGCCCGGTTCGAGCGCGCCTATCCCGACATCGAGCTGAGAATTAACGTGACGGACCGTTTCGAGGATCTCGACCGGGACGAAACCGATGTCTCCATCCGGATCGCACACCAGGTGGACGACAGCGCTGTTGCGGAAAAGATCCTCCGATATGCCTCGGCCATCTACGCCAGCCAGGACTATCTGGACAGAAATTGGGAAAGCCGGGGACCGAAAGGAGAAGGCCTGCAATGGATCGGCTGGGGAGACGGTGTCCCTGTTCCCGATTGGGTTCGGGCAAGCCCGTTTCCCAAGGCACGCGTCCGATATGAGCTTAACTCGCCGACGCTTATTGCCAAGCTGGTCGCAGAAGGCGTCGGCATGAGCCGGTTTCCCGTCATCGCCGCCTCCTGGATCGACGGAATGATCCCCATCCCCGGCACGGAACCCTATCTGGACCGCTCCGTCTGGATCATGCGTCATTCCGAGCTGCGCCAAACGATACGCGTACAATTGCTGGTGGATCATCTGGCAAGGGAGCTTCAGGCCATGAGACCGGCATTTCTAGGCCCGCTCTACAAGGCCTGAAGGAGACGCAGGCTCAACACGTCCTGTCAGTCCAGAAACATCTCCAACACGGACACAACCAGTTCGTGGTCATCGATTTGCGGCAGGCCGGAAACCGTAACCGTGCCGATGATCCCAGCCCCCCGCACGTGGATCGGGAACCCGCCGCCGTGGTCGGCAAACTGGTTGGGGGGCAGATGGAACTTTTCCTCGATGCTCATCCCGGACAGGCGGCAAGCGGCCCCCATGTGAAGGGAACTGTGTCCGAAGCGATTGACGACGTTGTTCTTGCGCTGGATCCAGGCGGCATTGTCCTGTGTCGCCCCGTGAAGCGCGCAGTGAAACACGCATTGCCCATTGCGGGTCACATCAAAGGCAATTGGCAGCGTCCCGTCCTTGCCCCGGTTCAGCAGCTCTAGGCCCACCTGATGTGCCAGATCGAGGCCAAATTCGTTGAAGACCAGCCTTTGTTCCTGCTCCAGGGTCTGTTCCACCAGTTCCTTGTCCGAAAGGCCCTTCAAGCTCATGTTTCGTCATCCCGATATCGTTGGAAGTGCACACCAATTGCGCTCAAACGCATCATAGGCAATTTTCAGCATTCGCGAACAGGCACGCGGTCGCCGAAACGGTACTGCCGCTCCGTGACGCGTCGGCTGAGAAAGGCATTGCACAAAAAGGACCGCGCCCTGGCCCGGGCGCGATCCAGTCGTTTCATTGTCTCTTGGTCTCAGCGTCCCGTGATCCACGGCGCGGCAATCAGGATCGCAACGGCAAGGATCTGCATGGCAATGAACGGCAACAGCGAACGGAAGATCGTTGCCAGCGATATGCCCGGTGGCGCCACGCTCTTCAGGTAAAACGCTGCCGGCCCGAAGGGTGGTGACAGGAACGACACCTGCATGTTCATGCAAAAGAGCACGCCGAACCAGACCGGGTCGTAGCCAAGACTTTTGATGATCGGGACAAAGATCGGCATCGTCAGGAGCGCGATCCCGACCCAGTCAAGGAACATGCCCAGGACGAACAGGATCAGCATCATGAAGAGCAAGATGATTGTCGGGTTGTCCGAAATGCCCGAGATCAGCGCGGACACGAACTTGATGCCGCCCATCAGGTTGAAGACCCCGACGAGAGCACTTGCGCCAATGCCGATCCAGACGATCATGCCGACCGTTTGCAGGGTCTGAAGCGCTGCCCCTTTCAGGAGTTCCAGGGTGAACTCACCCCGAAGGATAGTCGACAGGAGAACCCCCGCCACACCAACTGCGGAGGCTTCCGTCACGCTGGCGATGCCGCCATAGATGGAGCCCAACACGCCCGCCACCACGGCCAATGGCACGATCAGCCCCTTGAACTTGCGCAACTTTTCAGAAAGCGGAAGTTCCTCGTCTTCGGAAGGGATCGGCGCCAGTGCCGGGTTCAGATAGGCCCGGATCAACACATAGGTGACATAGAACCCGGCCAGCATGAGCCCGGGAATGAATGCGGCGGTGAATAGGTCGCCAACCGAGACATTCGCCGTCAGGCCATAGATGATCAGGACGATGGAAGGCGGCACCATGGTCCCCAGTGCACCGCCAGCACAGACGACACCGATCGCCAGATGCTTGTCGTAGCCAAGGCGCAGCATCTGCGGCAGCGCGACAAGACCGAGCAACACCACCTCGCCACCGATGATCCCGCTCATGGCAGCAAGGATGACCGCCACAACGATCGTCTGAATGGCAACACCGCCACGCAAGCGTCCGCCGATCACCTTCATTGCGTCAAAGAGGTCCCGGGCAATGCCGGACCGGTCCAGGATGGCCGCCATCAGGACGAACATCGGTACCGACACGAAGACGAAGGACGAGACGAAGGAATAGACGCGGCTGGTGATTAGCGGAACGACAGCCGGGCTGAACCATCCAAGAGCGAATATGAGCGCGACGAGCAGCGTCACGAAGGCAAGAGGAATGCCCGAGACAAGTAGCGCCAGCAACATGACGAACATGAGGACGGTGGCGCCTTCGATACCGAGCGCCTGGAAAGATCCGAAAATTTCAGTCACTTGCGCCCCCGCGCATAGTTAAAGGCAAGCACCAGAAACTGGATGGCCATAATGGTCAGGACACACAGCAGGAAAACCTTGATGAGACCGGGATAGACCGGGTCCCAGGCACTGCCGGACCGCTCCAGACGGAAACTGCCATCGGGCCGGAAAGCCGCGCGCTGCACCATGAGCCAGGCGGCCCATGCAAACACGGCACTGGCCAGAGCACAGATGACCGAGATCACGAAGTCAAAGGCCCGGCGAATCGATGGCGACAGGGAATCATAGATAAGCACCACCCGGATGTGCCGGTCGCGCGCCGTGCAATAGAGACCTCCGAATACAAAGGCTGCCCCGCACAGGAAAATGGTCGTTTCATGCGCCCAGATTGTCGGTGCATTGAAGACGTAACGCAGCACCACTTCGTTGATCAGGACCAGCATTGAGACAACAATGCCGGCAGCAAAGATCAGTCCGGCCTTGTCAATCCACTTGCCCAGCAAACCGGCTTCTGGAATGGGCCCCGGATCTTCTCTTTCCAAGCTGTCATCGGGTTGCGACACGATTGCCCCCTTTCATCCAAAGACGGGCGCCGCAGCGCCCGTCAGTTCGCATTGCGATGAACAGCTTACTGCATCAAGCCGTTTTCTTTCAGGTAGCTTGTCAGAACCTCATAGACGCGCTTGGCATTTGGTGACCGCTCCGCGACTTTCGCCCATTCACCAGTGGCAATGGTACGGAACTTGGCGCGTTCTTCTGCCGGCCAGTCGGTGACGGTGATCTCACCACCCGCCTTGGCTTCTTCAACTGCCTTCAGGTCACGCTCTGCAAGCGCTGCGACCTGGCTGCGGGCGAACTCCGAGACACTTTCTTCAAGAGCTGCCTGAAGGTCTGCCGGCAAGGCGTCCCACTTGGCCTTGTTGAGGGAAATCTCGACCAGCGGCATGGAGTGGAAGCCAGGATAGACCGGGTTCGGGGCAACCGAATGCATGCCCTGTGCCTGGTTCGTGGAGAACACCGTGTAATCGGCTGCGTCGATGACGCCCTTGTCCAGAGCCGTGAAGACTTCCGATCCGGGCAGGTTCACGGGAGCCGCGCCAGCCGCAGCAAAGACTTGCTGCACAAGTCCTTCCGGTGCCCGCATCTTGAGGCCCTTGAGGTCATCAACCCCGTTTAGCTTCACTTTGGAAATGAAGGCTTCGAGACCCGGCGTCGTTGCACCGATGAAGCGCAATCCATAGGGCTCGAGCAACTCGTTCATCAACTCCTTGCCGCCACCTTCGGCCATGAAGGTGAACATTTCGTCCGGGGACGACCAGGCGCCAACCGGATTGGCAATCAGGCCGAATGCCGGGTCCTTGCCTGCAAAATAGGATGTATCGGTCACGTGTCCGTCAAGAATGCCGCCAGCAATTGCGTCCTGTGTCTCGTTATGCGCGACGATTGATTCAACGGGCAGAAGTTCGATTTCAATGCGACCGCCGGT
This sequence comes from Roseibium sp., assembly GCA_017643925.1. GTDB lineage: Bacteria > Pseudomonadota > Alphaproteobacteria > Rhizobiales > Stappiaceae > Roseibium. The sequence continues at coordinate 114,247 of JAEPML010000012.1, forward strand.
CTTTTCCTTCACGCTCTCGGCCCAACCTTGCTGCAACTCAAAATTCGGGTTGCCTGCCGGGTCCGACGACTGGAAGCGGAATGTGAAATCCGCCGCCAGCGCAGAGCTCATCAATGCGCCGACCGCCACTGCTGCCATCGCTGTCTTGGTAAGTGTTTTCAGCATGTTATCCTCCATTTTGGATGCTGTTTTCTTTAGGACGCAAAACCGTTGCGTCTGGAAGGTTCTTCCGCAGTCCTTCCAAAGCTCCTTCGACCACCTCATCGACGGCCAAGGAAATATCGATCGGAAAACCCGGCTCTCCCGCCTGCAGCGGTTCAAGCGTTTTCAACTGGCTTTCCAGAAGCGCCTTGCCGACGAAATGATCCTTTCTTTCGGTCAGGCGTTGTTCAATCAGTGCCCGCTCCCCTGTCAGATGCACAAAAACACAAGGGTCCAGAACACCTTTCAGGAGATCACGATAGGATCTGCGCAGTGAGGAGCAGGCGACGACAACACCTTCACCGTTGGTGCAATGCTCCAGTGCTGTCTCCGCAACCGTATTGAGCCAGGGCGTGCGATCTGCATCGCTGAGTGCAATGCCTTGTGCCATCTTCTGCCGGTTGGCAGCGCTGTGAAAATCGTCTGCCTCCACCATGTCCACCCCAAGATGCCGGGCGATGCGATCGGCAATCAGGCTCTTGCCCACGCCACACACACCCATCACCACGATTGCCGGTTTTGCCTGCATTCGGTTCACCCGCTCCTGCATGGCAGCCCTCTGATCCCCATCAAGTCCTCGATCTCTAAATGATAGCGCTAACACTTATGATGATAGCGCTATCATTTGTCAAACGCCAAATCTGAGAATAAATTTTTTCGTATCGGAAATTAAATTTATTTACCTGATTTTATTTACAAAATTTTTTTTGATGAGACTTCTGCTGACCGATTAGCTTGATGTTAGCGTAATACATACTATCACATTTGCCGCATGAAATTCAGCGTACCAACGCTGTAAGCCGGAGCAACCAACCTGCAACTTGAAAAATTTGAGAAAATTCCAGTGTCAGCTTTTCCGGGCGCCTGTCGCATCCAGGCTGTTCGGGTATGGAGCTGCGTTGCTTGAACCCTATTTCAGGAAAGCACTTCCCGAGCGCTCGTGAGAGGCCAGGTTTCTGAGGGTGACATTCAGGGCGTCTATGATCTTCTTGCCCCTGACACCTGTCAAACACAGGTGAACCGAAGGCCTCAGGAGCTCTTCATATCGGTACCTCGTCTGGAACTCCGCAGATGCGTCACGACCGATAGCGTTCGACTTCTCAACGAGCAGGACGTCGACTCGACGCAAGTCCAGCATTCGAAAACCCTGCTGGTAGCTCTCAACCCGTACGAAATTCCGGACGCCGACCTGCCTCAGGTAGCTGTTTGATCCGTCACTGGTCACAACGCCCCAAATGAGGTCTCTTGTCTCAAGGTCCGCCTCATGGTCGAGACCTGCCGGAATTGCGGCCCGCCGGTTCGTTATGGCCCCGACCGATATCCGTCCCAGCGGCTCTGAATAGGTGAAGGAGGAATCAAGATCTTCTTCCGCCAGGCACGAACACAGCCCGTCATATTTGCCGCTGCGCGCTTCGGCGATACCGCGCTTCCGTGGCAATTCGGTGAAGTCGGCATTCATCTTGTGCTTTGCCAGCACGCCAGACAACACATGCAATCCGGTCCCGAACTCAGTGCCCCGGGCATCTTCAAGGTCCACATCGCTCTGAGCCCCGCAGGCCAGTTTCAGTGTCGTGAAGCCTTGGGCCCTGCCCTCGAATGTCCCCGGAGCGCCGGCCCAAGCACCGCCGCTCAAAATGGCGACAAGGCTTGTCGCCAAGACGGCTCCAAAAGTGCCAGGAACGGAAGGTCCGAAATCGGCGACGCTCCCAGGCTGGCGTCAAAGGAGCGCTGAAGCGTGAAAGAAGTCCGGCAGACCGCCGCTGGTGATTTGCGGTCTGCCGGCTATCCACCGGCGGCGCGACGTGGGAGGTCGCCGCCGGAGCTGCCATTCTGGCATTTGATTGACGCCTGCCAGTCAGAGCCCGGGTTGCATGGCGAGACAGACCTGTATTGGCCCCACAAGTAAACTGTCTCGACTGCCCCCTCATTTGCTCCCTCTTTTCCCACCGGGCTCGTGCTATCGGTGAAAACTTACCCATCAAATGATAGCGCTAACACGATGATGCTAGCGATAACATTTGTCAATCGGCGGTTTTTTCGATATTATGATGCAGCGCGGAAATATCTCGATAACCCATTAGAATGGTTATGTAATTTGAAAGTGACGATTGAAGACGTTGCCCGTGAGGCCAATGTTAGCGCCATGACAGTTTCGCGCGCCTTGCGAAGTCCCGAAAAGGTTTCAACCAAAACGCGCGAAAAGATTCGCGCCGTTGTCGATCGACTGGGATATGTTCCCGATCCCGCCGCCAGTGCGCTCGCCGCCGGCAGGACCAACGTCATCGGCGTGATTGTCCCCTCGGTCACCAACAACGTTTTTGCTGATGTCATGCTCGGCATCTACGAGCAGTCCGAAGGTTCGAAATGGCAGATCCAGCTCGGCAATTCTCGGTACTCGCCCCTGGAAGAAGAGCGGCTTGTCAGGACGTTTCTCAGTCAGAAACCGGCTGGCCTGATCATCACGGGCCAGGATCAGTCCAAAGCAACCGCTGACATGCTGAAATCGGCCAATTGCCGGATCGTCCAGATCATGGAATGCGGTCCAGATCCCTACGACATGATGATCGGTTTTTCCCATCTGGACGCATCACGGGCTGCGACAAGGCATCTGCTTAAGTCAGGATACCGGAACCCGGGTGTTCTGATGGCAAGACTGGATCCTCGCAGTCAGCGGCGGCTGGAAGGCTACAAGATCGAAGCGAAAAATGCCGGTGTCTATGACACCAGACGCATCGTCACGACCGCGCGCCCCTCTTCAGTCACCCTCGGAGGTGAACTTGTGGCCGACCTGCTGTCGAAGGCACCGGACACCGATGCCATCCTGTGCAACAACGACGATCTGGCCCTCGGAGCCATGTTCGAATGCCAGAGGCGCGCCCTCGCCATCCCCGACGAGATCGGCATTTGCGGTTTCAACGATCTTGAAATGATGGCGGCTGCCAATCCCTCGATCACCAGTGTGCGAACCCACCGGCTCGACATGGGTCGTGCATCCATGAAGATCCTGATTGATGCGCTCAACGGCAAGGAACCCGTAGAGCCGGTCCAGGACCTTGGTTTTGAGATCATGGCGCGGCAAAGCACCGGACGAAAAACAGACTAGGGCCGTCACCCTCAAAGAAACGACCTGCCTCGATTGAGACAGGTCGCCTTAGAAACGCTTTACACCTTACGATGACGAACCGGGCTGCTGATCGTCCTCGATCTTCACCCACGATGGCCGCTTCATGGAATGGATCAGGATCGGCAGGCCGATAAAGACCACGAACCCTGTCGCCACCACCGCCACATAGGTCGCCGGGCTGCCGACCGGCAGCTGGCTTGGCGGAAAGAAGGACGTCACGAAGGCAAAGGCGACACCGGCGAAGCCGATCCCCGCAACGATCATCATGCCCGCCATGCCTCCCGGCACCCTGTAGCTCCGGGGCGTTTCTGGATGGGTGATGCGAAGCCTGATGGCCGCCGCATACATCATCATGTACATGACCAGGTAAAGCGTGATGGTCATTGCGGAGAGCAGGAAAAAGGCGACCGAAACGTTCTTCAAAAAGAAGTAGAGCGAGGCTAGGACGGTGACGATGAGGCCCTGGGTGATCAGGATCACCACCTGCACACCGTTCTTGTTGGTTTTGGCCAGGAACGGCGGCAATTCGCCGTCGCGCGCGGTTCGCAAAAGACCACGGCTCGGACCGGTGATCCAGGACATAACCCCGGCCAGCGCTCCCAGGGCGATCAGCAGGGCCAGAACCGGCACCATCCATCCCAGATTGAAACCCTTCAGGGCAATATCGAAAGCCTGCATCGGCCCCTGATCCAGCGCGATCTTGTCAGCCGGAACAATGGAAGCCAGGGCGAGTGAGCCAAGCAGGAACAAGCCCACGATGATCACGACCGACAGCAGGATGGCTTTCGGGAAATCCTTGGCCGGGTTCTTGAGTTCGTTTGCATGAACGGCGTGCACTTCGACACCGGCGAACAGCAGTACAATGCCACCCAGGAACGCGATCGAGGACAGGCTGGTAATATGCGGGAACAGCCGCACATGACCGTGCGAACCGGCATTGGCTCCGGCATCTGCCAGGAAGGCCATGGCATTGCCATCGGCAATCCAGGCCGCACCCAGCGCAATGATCAGCAATCCGGGAACAACGGTACCGAGCACGAAGCCGATGGAGGTAAATCGTGCCGCAGCGCTGGTTCCGGTCAGCGCGATGCCGGTAGCGAACCAATAGGCGGCGATGATCACGGTTCCCGTATAGACCCCGTCATCAGCCAGAGACGGCCGGCCGATGACATAGGCCAGCGAGGCAGCGGCAAAGGCGAGCACTGTCGGATACCAGACAACATTCTGGATCCATTGCAGCCAGATGGCCACGAATCCCGCCCGGGCGCCGAAGGGCGCCTTGATCCACTCGTAGACACCACCGGTCGAGTGAGCAAACATGCCCCCGAGTTCAGCGGCGACAAGCGCTGCCGGGATCAGGAAAATCAGGGACGCAAAACCGATATAGAAGAGCAGCGTCGTGCCCTCATCCGCCATCAATGGCAGACCACGCAGACTCACGACAGCCGCGACCGTCATCAACGTCAGGCCGATCACCGAAATGCGACCGGTCGCCGAAGCCCCGGACGCTGCCGGGGCCTTATTGTTTTGAGTTGTGTCCGTCATGACGATCACCGTCCGTGGTGGAAAGTTGGACCGGCTTCAGAATTGGTCATGGGATTGCGATCCAGGAACTCGATCGTGCGCTGCATGTCTTCCACCAGCAGCTCCATGAGGTCGCGGCCCATACCATGGCGAACTAGCACGCGCTGGACCACAAGGTCACGGCGGTTTTCCGGGAGTGGATAGGAGGCAATCTGCCAGCCGCGCATCCGCAGGCGCTCGGACACATCGTAAAGCGTGTAGGCGCGCTGGTCGCTGTTCTTCAGGGAATAGCAGACCGCAGGCAGCCCGCCATCGCCGTTGTAGAGCATGTCGAAATGACCGGTCTTCTCCAGCTCAGCTGCCAGATATTGCGCTGTCTGAGCGCAAGCGCCCTGGACATCCGTGTAACCTTGCTTGCCGAGGCGCAGGAACTGGTAGTATTGCGCGACGATCTCACCGGCGGGCCGCGAGAAGTTCAGCGCAAAGGTCGGCACCTGGCCACCCAGGTAGTCGACATTGAAGATCAGTTCTTCCGGCAGATCTTCCTTTTCCCGCCAGACAGCCCAGCCGACACCCAGGGGTGACAGGCCGTATTTGTGCCCCGACGCGTTGATCGATTTCACCCGCGGCAAACGGAAGTCCCAGAGGACATCCTTGTGCAGGAACGGAGCGATGAACCCGCCGGAGGCGGCATCCACATGGATCGGAATGTCCAGCCCGCGCTCTTTCTCGATCTGGTCCAGGACCGCCGAAATCTTTTCAACCGGCTCGTAAACGCCGGTAAAGGTCACGCCCAGGGTCGGGACAACGCCGATGGTGTTTTCATCGACGGCGTCGGCAATCTGCTCCGGCTTCATGCAGAGTTCACCGTCCAGGATCGGCAACTCGCGCAACTCGATATCGAAATACCGCGCGAACTTGTGCCAGCAGATCTGGACCGGGCCACAAATCAGGTTCGGTTTGTCCGCCGGCTTGCCTTCGGCTTCGCGCCGCTTGCGCCACTTCCACTTGAGCGCCAGCCCGCCCAGCATCGCGGCCTCGGAAGACCCGGTCGTCGAACATCCGATTGTGCTGCTTGCTTCCGGCGCATTCCAAAGATCTGCCAGGATATGCACGCAGCGGTGCTCGATTTCCGCCGTTTGCGGGTATTCGTCCTGGTCGATCATGTTCTTGTCGACGCAGTCCTGCATCAGTTGCTGTGCCTGCGGGGACACGTAGGTTGTGCAGAATGTCGCCAGGTTCTGGCGCGAATTGCCGTCGAGCAGAAGCTCGTCATGGATCAGGTTGTAAACGGTGTCGGCCAGAGACGATTTCTCCGGCATCTTGTATTTCGGCAAGGATTGTTCGGCCAGATCTCTTGCATAGAGATCAAAAACCTCGTCACGCCGTCCCGGCGTCGCTTGATGGAGGGGCAAAGGAATTCTCCTGAAAAATCGGAAACGTGAAATGCACGTTACCGATGCACGCTAGTCCTCCCACACGCCCGATTCAATAGGAACACTACTGATTAGCGTCAAGGTGTGACACAGGTCACATGGACAAACTGTAATATTCAGAAGTCCTTCGCGTTCGATTGGAACGGGTCCGATGAAACAACAGAGGCAACAAAGCGACGAATGTGATCTGCCACTCTTTCGGGTTTTGCTTGCATCAGGAAGTGCGGTCCTTCCAATACATGGTTCTCAATTGCGGGAAAGACGCTCACGATGCTTTCTGTTGCCCTTTGGCCCACTAGCAGGTCGTGTTTTGCGACAAGTTGACCGGCCGGTGTGGCGATCTGGGCAAAGTCCAATCTGAATTTGCCCAACTCGCGAAGTCGGGATTTCAAAGCACGTGAAGGTACCAGTCCGGCGACATTCTTGAACAGCACTACCATTTGGTCCGTCGCGTCCATCCCGAGACACAGAAACCGGATCGCCAGACTTGAGCCAGGGAAGTTGATCATGGCTGTGAGAGGCAGCAAGCACGCCAGACGCGACAAAAGTGGCGCCGGAGGGGACAGAAAAGACGCGACGAAGACAATGCCCTTCAGGTGCGAATTGCCTTCCTGTGCAATCATGGCTGCAATCGGACCGGAAAAGGACTCCGCAACCAGCACAAAATCTTCCCTCGGCAACCGGCTACGAACCTGCTGACTCAGCTCGACATAAGTCTGCGTGCCCGTCTGCGGCAGCGGCATCACCACGACATCATGGTCATCGAGCAACGGCAGGATCGGCGCAAACAGCTTTCCCGTTCCATCAAGCCCAGGCAGAAGGACAAGTTTCATCCGAACAAGCAACCTCCGGCTTCGCGGTAATTCATCCTGCGCCTGTCTCATTTCAAAAAATGCAAAACCCAATCCGCCTTAGATCACAATTCCGGCTTCGCTAACAGCCGGTGCCGACCTCGCTGCTACGGTCATCCCCGGCAAGCGCAGCGCGACCGGGGATCCATTGGTTTCCAGAGCAGGACGGCCCATGGGTGAAACGTCTCTTTTTGCCCGGGTTCAAAGACGTTTTTAAGCTGACAGGGGCAATGGATCCCCGATCAGGTCGGGGATGACGCCCGCCAAGAGGCATTTGTTTCGTGACAGGGTCTGCCTCTTTTTGATCTGCCCCTGTAAATCACGACGGCCTATCCCGAACAGGCAATGAACCTCCCCTGCCGGTTTCTCTTTCCAAGTGAGGAACCTGAACAGTTCCGAATGGAGGGTTCTCCATGCAACACCGGACATGTGCCTTTGCCCCAGACCACTTGCGCATGCGGTCCAAAGCGCATGATGTTTCCCGCTCAACGCCACCTGGATTTCCGGATGACCGTGCCCAGAGCGAATGCAGGGTAGAAATTTAAACAAAGCACCAGCCAGAGGTAGTAATTCTAGCCAAAAATACTGACTCCAAAAACAAAAAAACTTGGAAATATATCAAGACACAGGTTTTGTTGATCGAGTTGCTTCGGCTTACGTGCCATTCTGAGAAAAAGGATAGTCCTCAATTGGTTTTCTGAAACCAGGCGCATGATTTTCCATAGGTCTCAGGTTCGTCTTTACGAGCGCAGTGGGGCGGGTGTTGAACATGGCAGATCCAACTTCCCGAAAAGGGTTTGCGAAAAGCATTGCTGTTCGATCAAAAGCGCTCGTCCTTGCCTGTCTGTTCACGCTCATCGCACCGACAATCGATCAATCGGCAGCACAGTCAGAAACACCCTTTCCGAAACTCCAACTCCTGACCGAGGAATGGAAACCGTACCATTTCATGGAAGACGGGTTGGTAAAGGGACAGACAGTCGATCTTCTGGTCAGTATCCTGGAAAAGGTCGGCTCGAAACAGGGCCGCGAAGACATCGTGTTTCTCCCCTGGGCCCGGGCCTATCGACAGGCGCAGCTTGAACCAAACACGGTCCTGTTCTCGACGAGCCGTACGCCGGAGCGGGAAAAGCTGTTCAAGTGGGCCGGACCAATCCTGAAGTTTGAATCCTACTTCATCGGCAAGAAGGACAGGAACTTCAACATCGAGAAATCCGAAGACCTGCATCAGTACAAGGTTGGTGTCGTCATCGACAGCGCCAGCGCCATCTTCGCCAGGCGGCACGGCATTCCGGAAGAGAACACAACGTTCAACACGCAAGGCATCTTGAACATCAAGATGCTGGAGGCAGGGCGGATCGACTTCATACCGATCCAATGGGCGAATTTCGAAAGGCTCGCGACCCAGGCCGGGATTGATCCTTCGAAATATGAACCGGTCTACCTTGCAGATACCGTTCGCCTGAACTTTGCCTTCAGCCTGAAAACGCCGGATCAAGTCGTTGAACGATTCCAGGCAGCTTTCAGGGAAATTCACGAACTCCAGGCCCGCGAAAACAGTTCCGACGACCCCAAGCGCGAAGTCAACTGAGCGGTATCGCAAAAGTCTGATCGCTGGCGTTAAATGCTGGAAGTGCTGGGTCAAGAGGCTTCGGCAAACCGGACTTCCGGCGGCCGGCGGATGAGATCGAGCCTTTGCTCCAGTCGTGGCATGCTTGCAGGAGTGCCTGTCATCGCCCCCGGCAGCGATGTCCGGAAACCGGAGCATTTGACAAGAGCTCTCAGAACTTGAAGCGCTCTAAACGAGCTTGGCAACCTCTGTACGCGCGTTTTGCAGTTTCTCGGCCAGATCGTTTTTCAGGCCTTCGAACCTGTGCGTCGGCACGGGGACAGAGATCGCATAGATCAGTCCGACAGGATCCTGGAATGCGAAGCCGGCAGCCGAAATGCCTTCTGTGTGCTCGTTCAGGTCCCAGGCGATTCCCGTCTCGCGAATGCCCTCGATTTCTTTCAGAAAATCTGAGAGCGGCCTGCGGTTTTCGCCCTGCGCCTTGAGTTCCTGACCCGCGATCGCAGCAACGCGGTCATCCTCCATCAGAGCCAGCGCTGCCTTGCCGTTGGCCGTATCGAACATGGGAAAGATTTCTCCCACGGCAGATACAGTGCGCAAGCGATGGGTGCCGACCACCTGATCGACAAAGACCATGTGATCGTCGCGGAATACAGCCAGGTCGACTGTTTCCTTGGTCTCCTTGGCCAGCTCGTTCAGTACGGGCCGCACCAGTTCGGCCATGTTCACCCGACCCGCAGCAGCAAGGGACTGGATTTCGGACCCGAGGCGCAAACCGCCTTCGGCAGAAGCGGACATGACAAGGCGTTCCGCCAGCAGAGCGTTCACAATTCTCTGTACCGTAGAGCGGGGCAAGTGTACGCGCTCGGCAATTTGGCCGAGACTCAGGCCGGAATTGTCCTGCTTGAGCACCCGCAGGATCTCAGCAGCGCGTGATATCACCTGAACACCTTGATTCGATTGACTTTTCTTTTCCAGCCCCATTGTCAAAACCATCTTTTTCCCGCTGCGCTCCGCTGGTTGATCAAGGAAATTATGTCCCTGCAAATCCAGTATATAGGCCAAAACCAACAATCTGTCGAGAAAGACACTTGACCACTATACGATGCAAATGTACCGTTAAGCAATACAGTGATACACTGACTGACGGGAGGAATACATATGTCAGTGACAATTCGCGGACTCGAGTTTCAGGAGAACCTGAACAACGACATGGGCGTGGAGTTCTACAACCTCTCCCACCGCTACGGCTTCCAGTGCCCGAACTGGCCTTACTTCAAGGACGTCGCGATTGAACGGAAGCACTACATGGCAAAGTCCGGTGTGCTTTCGCAGACGATCACCACGACCATGCACGTAACGACCCACATCGATGCGCCGGCTCACGTTGTCCAGGGCACGCCCTTCATCGATGAAGTCCCCCTGCCCCATTTCTTTGGTTCAGGCCTTGTTGTTTCCATTCCGAAGGAAAAGTGGGAACCGATCACCGGAGACGATCTGGAAAAGGCCTGCGGCCATGCCATCCGCAAGAATGATGTTCTCCTCATCAACACCGGCTGGCACAAGCAATATGAGGACGGCGACTACTTCGCGTATTGCCCGGGCCTCGTCCCCTCCGCCGCCGACTGGATGGTAGAAAAAGGCATCAAGGTTGTCGGGCACGACACTCAAGCCAACGACCATCCCCTTGCCACAGCCATCGGCCCGCAGCGCAATGGCCCCATTCTGCCGCACCTGGAGGAAGAGTACCGGGAGTGGTCCGGGGGTCGTGACTGGAAAGATGACTTCCCCGAGTGGGAACCTGTGCACAACAAGCTTTTCAGCAATGGCATTCTCGGCATTGAAAATGTCGGCGGCGACCTTGATGCCGTGACCGGCAAGCGGTGCACCTTCGCCTTCTTCCCCTGGAACTGGGACCGTGGCGACGGCTGCATCATCCGCCTGGTTGCCATGATCGATCGCGGTCAACAGTACCGCATCGAGGCAGGCGAACCCTTCTGATCCGAACGGGGCCGCCCTCGCGGCGGCCCGGCATGCTGCGTCTTGGAGGAAGCCATGCTCGTAAAGCGTTTTGAAGAAGCGCAGCCCTATGAGGCCCCGAACCACCGCGATGTGGTCGGTTTGCGCTTGCAGGGGTTTGAGGAAGGAGGTCCAAAAAACCAGTGGATCGGCCTCAGCCAGTTCCTGCCAGGCGGTGGAGCCGGACCGGACTCGACCCCTTTCGAAAAAGTCTATGTCGTCCTTGAGGGTGAAATGACCGTCATGTCCGGCGGCAAAGAGACCGTTCTGAAGAAGTATGACAGCTGCACCGTCGCACCGGACGAGGTCAGGACCATCGAGAACCGGTCCAACCATGTTTGCACCATGCTTGTCGTTATCCCCTATCCGCCGGAGGCAAACTGATGGCCGATGTCTGGACCCACCCGCTCGAGCTCTTTGACATTAAGGACAAGGTTGCCCTTGTGACCGGCGCAACGGGAGCTTTTGGCGCAGTTGCTGCCAACGCGCTCGCGGGCGCCGGCTGCGACCTCGTGCTGGCTGCCGGCAACAAGAAAGCGTTGGAGAACGTTGCCGAAGAGTGCCGTGCCAAGGGGGCTGCCGTTGAGACCGTCAACAAACGGCCTTCAAACGCAGAGGTTTGCGAGGAACTCGTAGAAGCCTGCGCCCGGCATCACGGCTCCCTGGACATCCTAGTCGTCGCCTCGGGCATGAACAAAGTCGCCAAGATCAACGACCTTGCGCCGGAAGACTTTTCCAATGTGATGGAAGCCAATGTGACCCAGTCCTGGCTGTTGGCACGGGCGGCGACCGCGCAGATGATGAAGCAACCGCAAGGCGGCAAGATCGTTCTGGTCTCCTCGGCACGCGGCCTTCTTGGCCACCCGGCCGGATACACCGCCTATTGCGCCTCAAAAGCTGCCGTCGATGGCATCACGAAGGCCCTGGGCTGCGAACTTGGTGCGGACAACATCACGGTCAATGCGATTGCCCCCACCGTCTTCAGGTCCCCACTTACAGCCTGGATGTTCGAAGATGACGAACTGGCAAAAGGCTTCCGCGACGGTTTCCTTGCCCGCGTACCCAAGGCCCGGCTCGGTGAGCCGGAGGACCTGATCGGCCCGTTGCTGTTCCTGTCATCCAAGGCGTCGGATTTCTACACCGGCCATATTCTGTATGCAGACGGCGGCTACACGGCAGGATGACGATGACGGAGATGAAAAACATCGCTGTTCTCGGTGCCGGTCTCATGGGGCACGGCATTGCCTTGACCTTTGCCCGGGCCGGCCATCAGGTGAAGGTCTATGACGCTTTTCCGGCAAGCCTTGACGCTCTCCACGACCGGGTACGGGACAGCCTGATAGCGCTCGGCGCAGAAAAAACAGAGGTGGCAGACACAATCGCGCGGGTTTGCCCGGAACCGGACCTGGCCGAATGTGTCAGGGAAGCCGATTTCGTTTTCGAGGCCGCGCCGGAAAAGCCTGAGCTGAAACGATCACTCTTTGCAGATGTCGAGAAACACGCCTCGATCAACGCGGTCTTTGCATCCAACACGTCCGTAATTCCGATTACCTCGATCATGTCCGGGCTCAACGACCGCTGGCGCGCGCTGGGCACGCACTGGTGGAACCCGCCGCACATGATCCCGCTCGTGGAGGTGATCCGGACCGAATGGACCGCTGAGAGCACGATCGCAAGCACCGTCGATCTGCTCGCCTCTGTCGGCAAAACCCCGGTCCGCGTCGAAAAGGACGTTGCCGGTTTCATCGGCAATCGACTGCAGCACGCCATGTGGCGCGAAGCGATCAATCTCGTGGAAACCGGGGTTTGCTCTGCTGCCGACGTGGACACGGTGGTCAACACCAGTTTCGGGCGCCGCCTGTCGGTACTCGGGCCCATGGCCAATGCAGACCTGGTCGGCACGGACCTGACACTCGACATCCACGAAAACATCTTGGCCGATCTCGACAATCGGCCCGCACCTTCCCCTCTTCTGGGTGAACTTGTGGAGGCAGGAAAACTCGGAATGAAAAGCGGGGAAGGTTTTCAGAACTGGACGCCGGAACAAGCGGACGAAGTCCGCCAACGCGTCGCGGCTCACCTACGGAGACTGGAAACGATCTTGAGCTGACGCTTCTTGCGACCATGAACAGCGCATCTGGGAGGAAAGACGATGACGTTCAATGGGAAGAAAACAGGTATTACCCGTCGAGGCTTCATGGCCGGGGCAACGGTTGGACTGGCAGCGCCTGCCATTCTGACACGGACCCGCGCCTATGCGGCCGACCCGGTCATCAAGCTGGGCCATGTCAGCCCGCGCACCGGCCCGCTCGCCGGCTTTGCCGAGGCCGACGACTATGTCCTCGCCGGCATCCAGAAGGCCCTCGCTGGCGGCATCGAGAACAACGGCAAGTCCTACCAGGTCGAGATCATCTCGAAGGACAGTCAGTCCAACCCGAACCGGGCCGCGGAAGTTGCTTCGGAGCTGATCCTGGGCGAGGAAGTCGACATCATACTGGCGGCCTCCACACCGGACACGACCAACCCGGTATCCGACCAGGCGGAACTCAACGAGGTCCCCTGCATCACGACCGACTGTCCCTGGCAGCCCTATTTCTTCGGCCGCAATGGCGATCCCGCCCAGGGCTTCGACTACACCTATCACTTCTTCTGGGGTCTGGAAGATGTCATCAAGGCCTTCCTCGCGCTCTGGGAGGAAAGCGGCGTTGCTCGTAACGTCGGCGGCCTTTTCCCCAACGACGCAGACGGCAATGCCTGGGGTGATGAAATTCACGGCTTCCCGCCGGCCCTGATCGGCAGCGGTTTCGAACTGACGGACCCGGGTCGCTATCAGCCGCTCACCGATGACTTTTCCTCGCACATCTCCGCCTTCAAGGATGCGGGCTGCGAGATCGTGACCGGCAACATGATCCCGCCGGATTTCGGCACTTTCTGGTCGCAGGCCGCCCAGCAGGGTTTCAATCCGAAAGTTGTCACCATCGGCAAGGCCCTGCTTTTCCCGTCCGTGATTGAATCGCTCGGAGACCGCGGTGACGGGCTGACGTCGGAAATCTGGTGGACCCCCAACCATCCGTTCTCCTCATCCCTGACCGGGGAAAGCGCGAAACAGCTGGCCGACGGCTACACCGCGTCTTCCGGTCGCCCCTGGACCCAGCCGATCGGCTTCAAGCACGCCCTGTTCGAGGTCACGGCCGACGTCATCAAACGCAGTGCCGATCTCGACGATCCGAACGCCATCCTCGAGGCAATTGCCTCCACCGACCTTCCGACCGTCGTCGGGCACGTCAACTGGGACTTCGGTCCGGTCAAGAACGTTTCCAAGACACCGCTGGTCGCCGGTCAGTGGCAGAAGGGTGCCAACGGAATGGAACTGGTCATTACGTCAAACCACAGCGCGCCGGAGATCCCCACCACCGGCACACTGAAACTCCTGTCGTAATGCTCATAAGGGGCACGGCCATGCGCCGTGCCCCCCTCCCTCACCAGAGAGACTTTGATGGCGCCGGTTGTCGAACTGAAAAACCTGTCCAAGGCCTACGGAGCAATTACCGTGGCCGACGACCTCTCCTATTCGCTGGCAGCAGGAGAAGCCCTTGGTGTGATCGGACCAAACGGGGCCGGAAAGACCTCGATGTTCAACCTGATCACCGGGTCGATCCAGTCCGACAGTGGAAGCATCAACTTCAACGGAACCGATATCACCCGATCCTCGGCCGCGAAGCGGTGCCGCATGGGCATTGCCCGGTCGTTCCAGATTCCGCAGCCTTTCACCGGCATGACGGTTTTCGAAAATGTGCTGGTTGCCGCCACCCACGGAGCTGGCCTGCCGACCTCGCAAGCCAATGACCACTGCCTGGAGATGCTGGAACTTACTGGCCTGATCGGCAAGTCGAACGATCTTTCCGGGAAATTGACCCTGCTTGGCCGCAAACGCCTGGAGCTGGCACGCGCCCTGTGTGCCAAACCAAAGCTGCTCCTGCTCGACGAGATCGCCGGAGGCCTCACCGAGAACGAATGTCACGACCTGGTGGACACGATCAACACGATCCGCGGCACGGGCATTTCGATCATCTGGATCGAACATATCGTTCATGCCCTGCTGTCCGTGGTCGACCGGTTAATCGTGATCGATTTCGGCAAGAAGATTGCCGATGGCGACCCGAAGGAAACCATGGCCAGCCAGGTCGTTCAGGAAATCTACATGGGAGTGGACGCCGATGCCTGACGCGCTCCTCGCAACCCGGGAACTCGACGCCTTTTATGGGGACTTTCAGGCCCTCTTCGGGGTCGAGATCGCCATTGAACCCGGTGAAGTCATCGCCATCATTGGCGCAAACGGAGCCGGCAAGACCACCTTGATGCGCTCGATCACGGGTCTGCTCAACAATTCCCCTGAAATGGTGACCTATCGTGGCCATGAAATCGGCAGCTTGCGCGCCGACCTCATTGCCAGGCGGGGCATCGCGATGGTGCCCGAAGGGCGCCAGTTGTTCCAGTCACTTTCCGTGGAAGAAAACCTGATCATCGGCGGTCAGATGGGCCGCAAGGGTCCCTGGACGCTGGAACGGATCTTCGAGCTCTTTCCTGTTCTGAAGGAAAGACGGGCCGTGCCGGCGACTGCCCTGTCCGGCGGACAGCAGCAGATGGTGGCCATCGGGCGGGCCCTCATGTCCAACCCGGATCTCCTGCTCTTCGACGAGATCAGCCTCGGCCTCGCCCCGATCATAATCAAGTCGATCTACGACGCCCTGCCCAACATCATCGGAGACGGCATGAGCACAATCATCGTCGAACAGGACATCGCCAAGGCTCTCAGCGTGGCGACCCGCGTCTACTGCATGCAGGAGGGCCGGATTTCGCTGGAAGGTCGTTCTGACGCCCTGAGCCGCGAGCAGATCAGCGCCGCCTATTTCGGAGTCTGACATGGATTGGATCAACGCGATCATACAGGGCATTCTGCTTGGCGGTCTCTACGCCCTTTTTGCCGCCGGCCTGTCACTGATCTTCGGCGTCATGCGCCTGGTCAATATCGCCCATGGCGACTTCATCGTGCTGGCAGCGTTCCTGGCGCTGTCCACCACGACACTACTGGGCATCAATCCGCTGATGGCGCTGGTAATCATCGTTCCGGTCATGGCCGGCATTGGGTATGTACTCCAGCGCAGTGTTCTCAATCAAACGCTGGGCGACGATATCCTGCCACCCCTTCTGGTGACGTTTGGCCTGTCCATCATCATCCAGAACGCGCTCCTGGAGATCTACAGCGCGGATCCGCAGAAGATGAATGCAGGCCCTATCGAAACGGCCAGCATTGCGGTACCCGGCGGCCTCAACATCGGTGTCTTGCCGCTGCTGATGTTTGTCGTCGCCGTTGCTGTCATCGCCGGATTGCAGTGGATTTTCTACCGATCCGCACTTGGGCGCGCCTTTCGCGCCGTGTCCGACAAACAGGACATTGCCCAGCTGATCGGCTTGAACAAGGCCCATGTCTTCGGTCTTGCGATGGCCCTCTCGCTTGCAGTTGTCGGCATCGCCGGCGTCTTCCTCGGCATTCGTACAAGCTTTGATCCGTCCATCGGCCCCGGGCGCCTGATCTTCGGCTTCGAAGCGGTCATCATCGGCGGTCTTGGAAACCTCTGGGGCACCCTTATTGGCGGCATCATCCTGGGTGTCAGTCAGAATATCGGCGCCCAGATCAATCCCGGCTGGCAGCTTCTGGCCGGTCACATCGCCTTCCTGATCGTTCTTGCGGTTAAGCCGCGCGGCCTGTTTCCACGGATCGACTGATGTCTTCTTCAAGCTACACGATTTCCAGATCATCGCGCGCAAGCCGGCTGGCGGCCATCTTCGGCATCCTGCTGCTCGTCGCCCTCGCGGCCGCTCCCTGGTGGGCAGGCCGTGCGGACATGCGGCTCCTGAGCGAGATCTTCCTCTACCTGTCGCTGGCGTGCCTCTGGAACCTCCTGGCTGGTTATGCCGGACTGGTCTCGGTCGGGCAGCAGGCGTTTGTCGGCTTTGGCGGTTACATGCTGTTCGCGCTGGCGATGTTTGCCGGTCTGTCCCCTCTCGCCGCGATCCCGCTTGCCGGCCTACTCGGCGCGCTGATCGCCGTGCCTGTTGCGGTCCTGATCTTCCGTTTGAGAGGCGCCTATTTTGCCATTGGAACCTGGGTGATTGCCGAGGTGTTCCGCCTGAGTTTTGCCCAGGTATCTGCCTTGGGCGGCGGATCGGGCACAAGCCTGCCTGTTGGCATCGTCAAGGCGATGGCCTCGAACCGGTCCATGCGGGAAGCCACCACCTATTGGCTCGCGCTCGGCATGGCGGTCCTTGTGCTGGTTGTGATCTACCTGCTGCTGCGCTCACGCAACGGTCTCGCCCTGACGGCCATCCGCGACAGCGAACTGGCATCCACCAATTACGGGATCGACATCTGGCGCCACAAGTTCGTGGTCTACGTCATTGCCGCCGGACTGACGGCGTCAACGGGCGCGTTGATCTTCCTGCAGAAACTGCGCATCTCGCCGGATGCCGCCTTCAGCGTCAACGACTGGACCGCCTTCGTCATCTTCATCGTTGTCATCGGCGGGATCGGAACGCTCGAAGGACCGATCATCGGCGTCATCGTCTTCTTCCTCTTGCGCGAAACACTTGCCGATCTCGGGACAACCTATCTGCTGATCCTCGGCCTCGTCGCCATCGTGGTCATGCTCAAGGCTCCAAAAGGCATCTGGGGGCTGATCAAGGCCCGCTACGGCATCGAACTCTTCCCGCTGTCACGCCGCGTCGTCGACCGGGATCTGGAAAACTAGGAGGCTGACATGGCCCGCAAACAGAAAAAGACCATCATCACCTGCGCCGTCACGGGAGCAATTCACACGCCTACTATGTCGGACGCCCTTCCCTTCACGGCGGAAGACATTGCTGACCAGGCAATTGAAGCTTCAAAGGCTGGCGCCTCCATCCTGCACCTGCATGCGCGCAACCCCGAAAACGGCTCTGTTTCCATTGCGCCGGACCATTTCAAGGCCTTTCTGCCCGTTATCAAGCAAGCAACCGATGCCGTGGTGAACATCTCGACCGGCGGTAGCCTGGTCAACACCATGGAAGAGCGCATCGCGCCCGCCAAATGGGCCTCCCCGGAAATGTGTTCCCTGAACATGGGCTCCATGAACTTCTCGTTTCATCCGATTGCCGACCGGATCAAGGAGTTCAAATACGACTGGGAAGAAGACTATATCCGCAACTCCGAAGGCTACATCTTCCGCAACACCTTCGCTGACATCCGCTATGTCGCAAACGAACTGGGCGGAGCCCATGGCGTGAAGTTCGAGCATGAATGCTACGATGTCGGCCACCTCTACAATCTGAAATTCTGCATGGATGCGGGCCTCTTCAAGGCGCCGGTCTTCATCCAGTTCATCTTTGGCATCCTCGGTGGCATCGGACCCGATATCGACAATCTGGTCTTCATGAAACGGACCGCCGACCGCCTCTTCGGGGACGACTACCAATGGTCCGTTCTGGGCGCGGGCGGTGCACAGATGCCTTTTGCGACAACCGCCAGCCAGATGGGGGGCAATGTCCGTGTCGGACTTGAGGACAGCCTGATGATTTCCCGAGGCAAGCTTGCGAAGTCGAATGCCGAGCAGGTGACCAAGATCCGGCGCATCGTGGAAGATCTTGGCTGTGAGGTGGCCACTCCCGACGAGGCGCGTGAGATGCTGGATCTGAAGGGCGGCGACAGAACCGCGTTTTAACACCCCCTTGCAGAGAAAGCGATCATGCCGGAAATCGAACCAAAAAACCCTGCCCTTCTCAGCCTTGAAGGTTTGCACCTATGGCACGCACCTCTTTCGAGTTGCTCGCAACGGGTCCGCATTGTTCTGGCCGAAACCGGCAAGGACTATGAAAGCCATCTGGTCGACCTGGAAAAGGACGAGCATGCATCGCCGGAATACCAGGCAATTCACCCGAGAGGTCTGGTGCCTGCCCTGGTCGAAGATGGGCACCTCTTTGTCGAGAGCATCGACATAATCCAGCACATCGCGGGCCCAGACTCCGAATTGCTTGCCTGCCATGATCCAGAGCTGTTGAAGATGGGCGATGAGGCCCAGCTCGACCTGAAACTGCTCACCTTCGAATTTCTGTTTCGTGGAGCGCCTCCGCCCCCCGCAGCAGCCGCCAGAAGGTTTCAGGAAAGCCATCAAAACGAATGGCTGAAGCAATTCCGGCGTGACTTCGCAAACGGCTTCGAAAGAGAGCGGATAGATGCCGCCGTCCGCAGGACGAGTGCCCGGTTTTCCAGACTGAACGACCTGCTGGCCGACGGGCGCTCCTATCTGGCCGGTGACAGTTTCTCCCTGGCGGACGTCACATGGATGCCAAACTTTCATCGCTTCGCGCTGATGGGCTGGCCGTTTGAAAAGACACCATACCTGCAAAGCTGGTTTGAACGCGTCTCGGCGCGGCCGAGTTATCGCGAAGCCTTGCTCAATTGGCAGCACGAAGACGTTGCAGGCCTGTTCGCACGCTATACGGAAAAGCGTCGATCCGAAGGAACCGGAATCGCGTCCTTTGGCGGTCTGACCTGAGGCTCGGACCGATGCCTCCCGGCAGAGGCAGATCGACAGTTGATCAGCGCGGCTTGATTTGGCATAAAATAAGGCATGCCCACAAATATTGCCAATTCACGTGATGTTGCTGCAGTTCGGCACATCGTCTTCGTCGTGTTTCCGCAAACCAAGCTGCTCGATGTCTCCGGCCCGCTCCAGGTGTTTCAGGATGCCAGGAACCCGAACGATCAAAACGCTTATCGCGTAACGCTTGCCTCCGTTTCCGGAGGACGGATTGAAACCGACACCTGCGTGCAGCTGGATACGGTCTCGTTTTCCTCACTCGGGAAAGAGGACATTCACACCGTTCTTGTTTCCGGTGGATCGGCGGCTCTTCGCTATGCAAAGGACGCCGCGCTCCTGGACGGCATGAGGGACCTCACCCGACACGCCCGGCGCACCGGTTCGATCTGTACAGGGGCTTTCATTCTGGCAGCTGGCGGTTACCTGTCGGGCCGTCAGGCGACAACCCACTGGATGCATTGCGACGCGCTTGACCGGGAGGCGCCTGAAGTCAGGGTCAACGCAAACGCCATTTTCGTGGTTGATGACAACGTCTGGACATCTGCTGGCGTGTCCTCCGGCATCGACATGGCGCTCGCCATGGTGGAAGCCGACCTTGGACGCGCCGAGGCGCTCAGGCTCGCACGAGCCCTGGTCCTTTATCTGAAACGTCCCGGTGGTCAGTCGCAGTTCAGCACTTCGCTGCAAAGACAAGTGGACATGCCAAAACGCACTTTGGACACGTTGCTGCGCTGGATCGACGACAACCTGGCGCAGACACTGAGTGTGGAGAAACTGGCCGAAATCGCCAATATGAGCGCGCGTACCTTTGCTCGGAATTTCAAGAAAGAGACCGGGAGTTCACCCGCGGCCTACGTTGAAACGCGCCGGATCGAGGAGGCCTGTCGTCTGCTTGAGGACAACAACCGGTCCCTGAAGGCTGTTTGCGGTCTCGTCGGCTTCCAGAGCGAGGAGACCTTTCGGCGCGCATTCGTCAAACTGAAGGGGATCGCACCGTCTGCCTATTCAACCCATTTCGGCAAACGGGCAACCGAAAGTCCCTGAACTCAGGAATTCAACGACCGGCGCGCCCGGGACAGGCGGCTTTTGACCGTGCCCACGGCGACCCCCATGCGGGTCGCGATCTGGTCATGCGAAAGCTCCGAGAACACACACAACTGCAGAACGTCGCGTTCTTCCGCACGCAGATTCTCGATCCTGCTGGCGACATCCGTCAGTTCAAGATGCGTGTCCTGGGGGGCAGCAAACTGGGCTTCGTGATACCACTCCTCGAGGGGAACATGTGTACCACGCCGGTCTTTCTTCCTGCACTCGTCGAGATAGGCATTGCGAACAATCGTGAAAAGCCAGCGGCGCATTTCAGTGCCGCTCGTATATTGAGCACGGTTGCGAAGCGCTCTTTCGAACGCCGTCTGCATAAGGTCGTCGCCCGTCTCTGACGAACCGGAGACAGATCTGGCATAGCGGCGCAGATGCGGCATTTCCATCTTGAGCTCTTGTTCAAACCGATCATGTCTGTGGGTCATTCAGCCCTCCCGTGTTGGCAATGCGATGACAAGCATGTGGGAAGGATGATTTCGCTTTTTGATGGACCTCAAGCCGATTTCATCTGGAGTTGATTTCAAACTCGAAGATCACACGAGAAAACGAAGAAGACTAACGAAAGCGTTACTTGAACTGAGGTAAATAGAGCCAAAATCATTATAGGAACGGCCGCACGATACTGTTGCTTTAGAGCATAGTCGAAGCTCCACGCATTGACCTGGTGACTTTCGCGAATTCCAAAAAATCAAAAATAGAACAAAATATTTATAGAGCATTTCATGTAAATTACGTGTATTTAATTTGATATAAAATATTATCTTTAATTTTTTTCAGTTTTTTCGGAACTTTTTTCTTTCCCACACGTTTTTATCACATCGAATAGATGAACAAGAGAAATAAGAAACTCACCTTTTCGAGTACAAAACAACACTTCGATGGAGTATTGAAATGAAAACGACCAGGACTTTCCTGTCTTCGCTGTTTGCTGCCGTGTTTGTATCCGGCGCCCTTGTCGGCAACGCCTTTGCAGACGATCCCGATGACACAGTCGGTGACCTGAATGGTGACAAACCACTCTCCATTCGCCAGATGCAGATTGCCAACGAAAAGGCCCTGCGTGCGGTACGCGGCAACCGGCTGCATATCGTGAAGCCGGACAGCAATGCCAAGAGAGCCGCTTATGCGGACTTCCCCGATCAATCGGTCGGTGACTTGAACGGCAATACGCCGGTCCCGGTTCGCCGCCAGGCCGCAGACAATGCCGCTGCGGGCAGCAAGAACCTTCTGATCCTGCCGTTCATCGGCGACTGGAACGGAACCTCCAAAAAAGGCTTCCCGCATCAGTAATTTTGGGAGGGGCAGGGCACTGCACAAGAAAGGGCCGCGCCAAAAGCGCGGCCTTTCTTCTTGCGTGAGAGCCCGGCCGACAGTTTCGACGGCACCCCGGCTAGTCTACGGAGCGCCAGACCTCGGGATTGATCATGTGGATCGGTTTGCCGTCGGCATAGGCATTCACCTGGTCAAAAATGTCGGAAAACTGCAGATCGAACTCGTCTTCCGTGACATAGCCGATATGGGGTGTCGGCAGCACATTCGGATGGGTCAGCAAGATATCTTCAACATCCGTCATCGGCTCCTTGTCGAAGACATCGACTGCCGCAAAGATGCGTCCCCTTGAAATCTCGTTTTCCAGAACTCCAGGTGCAATCAGGCCTGACCTGGACGTGTTCACCAGAAGCGAGCGTGGTTTCATGGAGGCAAGGTCATCTGCGGTCACGATGCCGCGGGTATCCGGTTTAAGACGCACATGAAGACTGACGATGTCGGAGCCTGAAAAGAACGCTTCGCGATCCGCGGCAACCCGTACACCGTCCGCCTTTGCGCGCTCCCGGCCGGCGTCCGATGCCCACCAATGCACTTTCATGCCGATGGCCTCCGCATAGCCAGCGACCGCCTTGGCAATTCGTCCGTAGCCATAAAGACCAAGCGTGCGACCGCGCAAGGTCCGCCCGACACCCATTTGCCAGTCCCCGCGTTTGATCGAGGCCACCTGTTCCGGGATCTGGCGATAGCTTGCCAGCATCAAACCAAGGGTCAATTCGGCCGCTGCATAGGAAGGCGTGCCTGCATGCATGTTGGAACACAGGAGAACGGATGCATCGGTGCAGGCAGGAACATCGATATGCGGATAGACACTGCGCTGGGAAATGAGTTTGAGACCTGGGAGCTTCCCGATCAGGTCCGCCGTGATTTTCGTACGCTCCCGAAACAGAACCAGCGCATCGGCATCCTGCAACCGGTCAGCCAGTTCAGCGGTATTTTCCAAGTGATCCGTCCAGACGGTCACCTCGTGGCCGTCCAGTTTTGAAAAGCACGGCAGGCTCCGCAGCGTGTCGAACCAGTCATCCAGAATATGAACCTTCATCTACTTTCCACGCCGCTCCCTTGGGTAAGTGTCCTGGGTGTCGGGACGAACACCTCCTGTCTCAGCGCATCGAGCGCCTTTGACACCTGGGACCGCCGCGACAGCAGTTGATTGTATTGCGCATCGCAACCAGACACCGGTGTCGGGTAGTCCCTGATTTCTTCCGCGATCAGCCGCTTGGCGGCTTCCAGCGACAATATCGCCCCGTTCAGCTTGTCTTCAAATCGCACTGACATGGTCAACGCTCCTGTTTTCAGCCTACTGGCAGATGGCAACATCAGTTCCTCGTCCAAACCTCTCCGGGCACGAACACTTCTCCCGTCGCAAGCTTTCGGGCCGTCCGCAGCAGGCCGGCCGAAACAACATTGAAGTGCCCCTCATCGATCTTGTACTCGATGACGACTTCCATCTTGCCCATGGGATGCTCAAGAAGGATTTTTGCCGGTGAAGTATAGGCCTTGTCCAGAAGCCCTTCGCCGATCGTTCCCGGAGCCAGGAGACAAGACGCGATGCATTGCGACCCGGTGACGGCCAGCGTCGGATGGCACTTCCAGGGCATGAAATAGCGTACGCAGGCGGATCCCCCGTTACGCGCCTTTGACAGCAAACCGAATTTGGGCGTCACGGATTTGGTCACATCACCAAGCCCCATGCGCTCACCGGCGATCAACCGAACGGCCTCCATGCGGTCCAGGAGCTCATGGTTTGCATCGAGTTCTGCAGCTGTTTCATAACCGGTCACACCGAAGTCTTGGGCTCGGCCGATCACCATCGGCATTGCCACGTCGATACAGGTGACCGAAATCCCGTTGATCTCCTCAACAATCTTTCCGGTTGGAAAGAGCGCCCCCGTCAGGCTGCCCTCAACCTTCATGAACTGCAATTGAATTGGCGCAGCCGAGCCGGGCACGCCGTCGATTACGGCCTCGCCGTCATATTGCACCATGCCACCCGGGGTCTGGACTATCTCGGAAACCAGAGACCCAGTATTCACGGCCCGGATCCTGACTTCCGTCGTATCTCCCGTCGGCTCGACCAGACCCATTTCAATCGCCGCTGGACCAACACCGACCAGAATGTTGCCGCAGGACGGCTTGAAGTCGACCAGTTGTTCCTCGACCCCAACCTGAGCGAAGAAATAGTCGACATCGGCCCACTCGTCGTCGGACCTGGACAGCATCGCCACCTTGGTCGTGACGGCAGTTCCACCGCCGATCCCGTCAATATTCAACGGATGGCCTGATCCGACCATGGAAACCAGCACCTTTGACAGCACATCAAGGTCCTCCGGAAGGTCCGCCCGGTTCAGGTATGGCCCACGGGACGAACCGCCACGCATGAAGATGAAGGGGGTAGAAGTCTGGATCATTGTGACGTCTCCGGCATGAGTTTGATCAGGACATCTGCAAATGCACGGGTTCCGAGCGCACCGCCGAGATCGGCCGTTCGCGTCTCCGGATTGGCAAGCGCCCGGGCCAGGGCACGCTCGATCGCGCGCCCCGCATTTGCATGTCCGAGGTGGTTGAGAAGCATCGCCGCAGACCCGATCAGCGAGGTCGGGTTCGCGCGGTCTTGTCCCGCAATGTCGGGTGCTGATCCGTGCTGGGCCTAGGCTGCCGCGTTTCGAGGGCCGAGGTTGAGCGAGGCTGCCAGCCCCAGACCGCCGGCCAGTTCGGTTGCCAGATCGGACAGAATGTCGCCGAACATGTTCGTCGTCACGATGACGTCGAAGCGCGCTGGATCGCGGACAAGCAAGGCGGCCGCCGCATCGACCAGAACCTCGTCATAGGAAATTGCGGAAAACTCAGATGCAATCCTTCGGATGGTATCCAGGAAGAGCCCATCGCTCGTGCGCATGACGTTGGCCTTGTGAACAGCCGTCACCCGCTTCCGGCCATTTGCCTGGGCGAATTCAAACGCCGCCCTCCCGATCCGCTCACTGGCCTTTTGCGTGACCAGACGCATGGCCATGGCAACACCCGGAACAGGCATGAATTCACCGGTGCCCGCAAAGAGATTTCGATCGGCGTAGAAGCCTTCCAGGTTCTCCCGGAAGATCACCAGGTCGGTCTTGGCGCCGGTCGGTGTCGGCACCCCTTCAAAGCTGACGGCCGGCCGGATATTCGCGTAAAGATCCAGTTCCTTTCGAAGAACGCCTGAAGGATTCAGCCCCCCTTCTTCGCGCGGTGGGTATGCGTTGTGCGATACCGGTCCAAGGATCACACCATCCACCGCCTTCGCTCGTTCGATGACCGCATCAGGGATCGTGCAGCCTGCCGCTTCAAGAGCGTCAAACCCAATCACGGCTTCTTCGAACACCAGGCTGTCGCCGCCGAGCCTGCAGGCTTCGGCAACGACATCCCTGGTGACGTCCGTGATCTCCGGACCGATCCCGTCACCTGCAAGAAAGAGCAGCGAACGCGTCATCGAGCTGGCCTCAGGTCAGCGGCCAGGGAAGCTTGACGAAGCTCTGCAGCAATCCTGGAGGGAAGTCGCGGTTGAGCAACCAGGCCATGGCGCACATGAAGGCAATACCGCAAGCGCCGTAGAGCACCGCGAACGGCCAAGGTCGTCCGGCCCGGTAGTGGATGAATGCCACCAGGAAGGCTGCAAGGGCGAGGATGAAACCAACCAGTGATGTCAGGATCAGCAGACCGGCGAACCAGGCCAGCGTCTCCCAGAGACCATGCTGGTTGCGTTCCGAATTTCCGGCCTCGCTGTCACAGAAGATCACATCCTTTTCACCCCGGAACCGCATCTGGACCAGCAGGATCACGCAGCCGACAATCGAGACGAAGCCGACAAATTGTGGGAAGACGCGGTCAGCGGAAGCGTAGTCAGGGATCAGCGACGCGTTGGTGAAGGCGAAAACGAGGTAGCCGAGCACGGCCAGCAGGAAGATCATCGGAGCCCGCTTGGTTCCAACCGGCACCTCGCCTTCCGCACGAATGTTCTTTGCCTGGCGCAAACCGACCACGACAGAGATCACCGTGATGATGATAAGCACGATCACGATCGGAGAGAAAATGTATTCCAGACCTTCTTCAAATCCTTTCCGGAACCGCGACTGCGCAATCTGAACCGCCTGGTTGGTATAGGTCTCTGCGGGGTTGGACAGAACGAAGCCAATCAGGAACGCCGGGCGCGACCAGTCAAAGCGCCGCATGAGAATGCCCAAGAGGCCGATCCCGAACAGTGCCACAAGGTCCATCAGGTTCTGACCTGACTGGAACGCCGCGAAGGAGATGATCATGAAGAGGAACGGCGCCAGCAAAGCGAAGGGGATCGTCGTCAGGCGAGCGATCCCGCTGGAGCCCAGAATACAGATCAGGGTACCGGCAACGTTGGCCAGTGCGAGCAGCCAGACGATGGCATAGGTGACGTCGAGATTGTTTTTCAGCATCGACGGACCGACTTCGATCGAACCCGACCCGAGCAGAGCGACAGCGCCAATGAAAACGGCCATGGAGCCGGAGCCCGGAATACCGAACAGGAGCGTCGGCACCAGGCCGCCGCCTTCCTTGGCATTATTGGAGCTCTCCGGCCCGATGATGCCACGTACATCGCCGCTGCCGAATTTGGACTTGTCCTTGGAAGTCTGGACCGTGTGGCCATAGGCGATCCAGTCCACAACGGAGCCCCCGAGACCGGGAATGACACCGACCGTGACACCGATAAGCGAACAGCGCACGCTGAGCCAGATATTGGAGAACCAGTCGCGAACGCCATGCAGCCAGCCGCCACCGAGCATGGAACGCTCGGCAATTGCCCGGTCCTGCCGAAGCAGCGAGACAATTTCGGGGATCGCGAAAATGCCCAGGCCGACAATGACCAGTTTCAGACCATCGGTGAGATAGGGCATGTCGTAGGTCGCCATGCGCAGCGCCCCGGCACTGTCGCCCTCACCTATCGTACCCACCATCAGGCCGAGACCGGCCGCGACGATGCCCTTGATCGGAACCTGACCTGCGAGGATGCCGACCATGGAAAGGCCGAACAGGGTGATCATCAGAAGTTCCGGTGTGCGGAATTCCAGAACGATCGGGCGTGCAACCAGAATGAAGAGTGTCAGGAAGGCAGCCCCGACAAGACCGCCGAACAGTGACGAGGCAAAGGCGGCCGAAAGCGCGCGTGCAGCCTCACCTTTCTTTGCCAGTGGGAATCCGTCCAGCACGGTTGCCTGAGAAGCGGACGAGCCCGGGATACCCATCAGGACGGACGCAAACGTATCCGAGGTCGGAACAACGGCGACCATGCCGATCATCAACGCCAGGCCCAGAACCGGGTCCATGCCGAACATGAACGGCAACAGGAGCGAGAGACCGGCAATGCCACCCAGGCCCGGGAAAACGCCAATACAAAGGCCCATCACAACACCGAGCAGCAGATACCCGAGCACGGCAGGTTGGAAAATCATCTCTGACGCCTGGGCGAGCGCCGGCAAAGCGGTACCGAGGATGTCCACTGGATCGTCTCTTGATTTGAATGTGAAATTGGGGGTCCCGCCCGGTCAGAACCGGGCGGGTCGATGGAGCGTTGTTATTGTTACTTCAGGGAAACGCCGTAGCGGTCCTGCAGCCAATTGACGACGAAGGCCTTTGCACTGTCCGGCACTTCGGTCGCGTTCTTCAGAGCTCCTGAAGCCTTTGCACCTGTCATTTGCGGGTAGACACCCAGACGACCGGCGGAGATTTCGGCGAAGTCGTCACGAGCCTTGATTTTCTCAAAGGCCTGCGCGTAAGCCATGATGGCTTCCTGGGAAGCACCATTCGGCAAGAACACCATCTTCTGGGCTGGGAACCCGGAGATGAAGAACGCTTTCCATGCGTCCCATTTCTCACCGCTTGTCTCGCACCCTTCCGTTGCTTCACAGACTTCCTTGAAAGTCGGAATGTCCGGGAAGGTCGGGTCGCGCACAATTTCACCAGCAGGGTTCAACGCCCCCCAGGTCATCATCGGCACGGCAGTCCCCTCTTCCACGAGCGGAGTGACACCTTTCAGGTAGGACGAAGAGGTCTGGTAATCGATATTGGCTTCGCCGCGTTCGAACATCAGGCGGCCGTCACCGCGTCCCTTGATACCGAATACCGGCTCGACATTCAGTCCGAGCATTTCCCATGCAAGGAGCGGCACCAGATCGAGACGAGTTGCACCCTGCGAACCATAGATGAAGTCGGTGTCGCGCAGCCCGCTGGCATCGTTGCCATTCATCTTGCCGGCAAGATCCGGCGGCAGATAGGCGACACCGCCCGTGCCGGAAGCCAGAACAACGTTCCAGTCCTTGTATTCATAGCGAACGCGCGGGTCGCCAAGCAGGTAGGGGAACTGGGTGGAGCCGGACGAACCAAAGATCAGCGTGCCTTCGCTGTCGCCGAATTTCTGCTCCTGGAACCAGTTGGCGCCTTTGGTCGAGCCGGCACCCGGCATGAACTTGACGACAACGGTCGGGTTGCCCGGCAGGGCTTCGCTCAGCAGCGGGGCGTAGAAGTTGGCCCACTTTGCGGAACCACCTGTTTCGGAGAAGGGGATGACCCATTCGACCGTCTTTCCGGACAGGTCGAGGGCCTGAGCCGGCAGAACAGCACCGGCAACACACATGACACTCAGCGCGAGCCTGCGCGCAAGTTTATTCAAAACCATTTTTTCCTCCCAATGGCGCGCAGATCGATTTGTCTGCGGCACGTCCAGGCCGCTCACAAGCGGCTTGATGCAATCAGAATTCCCTGCGAAGCTTGCACCAAGCTTTCATCGAAAAAGAAAAAAATGCGAATTGCGCTGATTGAAGATAACCAGAGCCTGGCAAAAGGCATAGCCTATCAGCTGAGAGACGCTGGTCATTCGGTGGATCTCATTCATCACGGTGACGATGCCGATCTGTTTCTCAAGCAGGAAGACGGCGATCTTGTAATTCTGGACATCAACCTGCCCGGTAAAAGCGGGTTGGAGCTGTTGTCCGAGTTGCGCGACCGAAATGACCCGAGGCCAGTCATTCTGCTGACGGCGCGGTCGGAGACCCAGGATCGGGTGGTCGGGCTGGACGCAGGCGCAGACGACTATCTGGTCAAACCCTTCGAGATGGAAGAGCTGGCGGCACGCATCCGTGCGCTCGGCCGCCGGAAAGGCACAGCACCGGTTCAAACCATCGAAATCAGCCCCTTGAAGCTCGATCTCGGCGCGTTGCAACTCGCGGAAAACGGCAGGACGCTCGATTTTCCAAGACGGGAGCTTGCCCTTCTTGCCGCGCTTGCACAGGCGCATGGACGCACGGTGTCCAAAGGCAGCCTTCTCGACCAGCTTTACGGCGCGGGCAGCGAGACCGATGACAAGGTCATTGAGGTCTATGTATCCCGGCTGCGCAAGCGCCTGTCACCATATGGGGTCAACATCGTCGTTCAACGCGGCCTCGGATACTCGCTGGACACGGCAAAGGCATGAGGCGCACCTACTCCCTCCGCATTCGCCTCACGCTGATCATTCTTCTTCCGCTGCTTTTTGTCGCCGGAGCAACAGGTCTTTGGCAATTGAACAATGCGCGCGTCACCGCCGGCGAGGTGTTTGACAACAGCCTTCTGTCTGCGGCGCTTGCCGTCTCGAACGACGTGGCTCTTTCCGAGGGAGACGCGCTTGCCATCCGGACCCGCAACATTCTCGCAGATACATCCGGCGGCCAGGTTTTCTACCACGTCTACGCCCCGGACGGCGTCATCGTGGCAGGGTATGCAACACCGCCGGTCGGCATCCCCAGGACAGCGGAGGACGATCTCAGCCCGGTCTATTTCAACGGCGAATATCTTGGCCGTGAAGTCAGGGGTCTCCGCATGCGGACGCGAATGCAGATCGAGGGATTCAGCGGTGTCTTCACCACCACCGTCTGGCAGGACGTGACCATCCGCTCTGCTTTTGTGCAGGACCTGATGCTGCGCTCGCTGATAACGATTTCCTCCATCATCACCTCCCTTGCGCTGATTGTCTGGTTTGGTGTCCGCATCGGGCTTTACCCGCTGAGCGACCTTCAGCAGGCCATCGACCTGCGATCAGGAGAAGACCTGAAACCAATCCAGCGGCCGGTTCCGATCGAGGTCGAGGGCATCGTGCGGACCCTCAACCGCCTGCTCGGACAGATCTCCGAGGTCATGGCAACCCAGAGCGAGTTTATCTCCAACGCCGCCCACCAGCTTCGCAATCCGATCGCCGGCGTGTTGTCGCTCGCCGAGGCGGTGCGCTCCTCCAAAAACCTGGAAGACGCTCAGGAACGAGCTGATGATCTCGTGAAGGCCGCCAAGGAAACCAGTCAGCTGGCCCAGAAGCTGCTGACCTACGAACGGGCCAAGTCGATCAACCCGGTCTCTGCAAAGGAAAGCTTTTCAATCAACGAATTGCTGGATGGGCTGGTTCAAGAGTATCGGCAGAAAGATCTCGGCAATGTTCAGATCGTCTTCAATCCGGCGCAAACGGACGCTTCCCTTTCAGGTGACAGGACAATGATCCGTGAAGCGGTTTCCAACCTGATCGACAATGCCCTGAAACATGGCGGAAGCGACCTGAAAGAGATCGATGTCACCGCCGAGCGCGGGGGGATCAACCTGGTCGTCACCGTGAAGGACGATGGCCGTGGGCTGGACGAGAGCGAAATCAAGACTGCCCTGCAGCGGTTTGGGCAGGTTTCGGAGGATGGTGAAGGCAGCGGCCTCGGTCTTCCGATCGTGGCTCGCGTTGCAGAACGTCACCACGGCGCCCTTGCGCTTTCGGGAAACAATCCGGGTCTCAGAGCGCAGATTGACCTTCCGCTCTGAAACCCGGTTCCCTTTACCTAGGCTTTCGACTTGCGCTGGGCGTCGCGCACAAGAGCGGCCAGCCTGTAAAAACCATGTGCCATCTTTGTGTAAGGCGTCAGCGGGAAGAAGCTCAGAACCGACCCCAGATGGATGGCAAGCATGGTCGGCATGGCAGCCGTATTGCCAAGCCCGTAGAGCAGCAACCCGCTCAGCGCGACCAGGAAAAGCAGCAGGATGAAAGCCATCTCTCCACCCCAGGCTGACGGCGCTCCCAGATCCTTGTCGGCGTTCAGTTTCAGGTAGGCGAGCTTGACCGTCCCGAGCACCATCAGGATGCCGCCTGGGATGCCGAGCAGCTTCGGCAGGGACCACAACGGATAAGGCGCGGGCATGTCGAGCAGGTAGTGCATCAGCGTTCCAACCGAGGTGGAGGCAAAACACAGCAGGAAACCGTACATGACAGCCTGGTGCGCAAGGCGTCTGGCCTGGCTGAAGCGATCCTCATCCTCGAAATTGCAACCGTCGCCATGTCCCCCGGCAAGGTTCTTCATCCGTGCAGCCGATACGAAGGCATCAAAAATGTCGGACATCTTCACGGATTTGCCGTCTGTCGCGCGCCAATAACGGCGCAGGCTGATACCGATGCTGAAAAGAGGAAAAAGGAAGGCCGGCAGGAAAATGGTCACCATCGCGGAATGCGAAAGCACCGCATAAAAGCCTTCACCGCCACTGGAGCCAAGGGCCCGGAAGGCCAGGAACAGAAGTGCAAAACCCACGATGGTCGCGACCGCGATCAAGACGCCGCTCTTCTGAAACCAGTGCGCCAGCGGACCGGGCCAGGCAAAGGTCTCCCAGCTGTCCTGCCGGACTTCCGCCAGGGCTTTGGGGAGATTGAGGTCAAATTCGTGTGGTGCCGTGTACTGGCAGGCATAATAGCAACCGCGGCAGTTGTGGCACAGATTGGCCAGCTGCGTGAGATTGCCATCCGTGAACATGCGCTCTTCGTGCAAGGCCGGAAACACGGAGCAATAGCCTTCGCAGTAGCGGCAGGCATTGCAGATTTCAGCCTGGCGACGGGCTTCCTGTAGCAGATCAATTTGCATAATTGGCGGCCTCCCGTCCTGCGATACGTCCAAATACGGTTCCGATGGCCATGCCGAATCCGGCCAGGTAGCCCTGTCCGAGAATGGAACCGGCCATGGTCTCACCCGCGGCCCAGAGGTTGCGGATAGGCCCATTTGCCGTGCTGCATTGGGCGCTTTCATCCACCTTGAGACCCAGATAGGTGAAGGTCACACCGGTCCTCAGGCTGTAGCCGTAAAACGGCGGCTCGGTGATCGGCCGCGCCCAGTTGGTCTTAGGCGGTGTCAATCCCGAGGTTGCGACACCGTCCAGTTCGGTCGGGTGAAAATCCGAGGTGTCGCCGCAGGCTGCATTGAAGCTCTCGACCGTGTTGCGGAGCTTCTCCGCCGGCAGCCCCATCTTGTCAGCCAGTTCTTCCAGCGTGTCCGCCTTGATCGGCGGAAACACGGACGGCATGAACAGGTTGAGAGACTTGGCATCGATGATGACATATCCGACCTGGTCCGGCTGGTTGGCGACGAGCCGGCCCCAGATTGCATATCGCTTTGGCCAGACATCCTCGCCCTCATCATAAAAGCGCTCCGCGTCCTTGTTGACGACGATCGAGAAGGGCACACAGTCGAGCCGCGTGACGATGCCACCGTCATACTTCGGCGCACGGCCATCGATGGCCACCGCGTGGCACTGGGTCGGATCCCCGACAGACTGCACGTCCTGTTCCAGAAGGTCCGCCAGCACGACGCCCCTGTTATATGGCGTTCCCCGGATCAGAAAGTTCTGTGCTGCGGGTCCCCAGGCGCGCGTGAGCCAGTCTATATCCGCCTGGAAGCCGCCAGAAGCGACGATCACCGCCTTGGGCGCGAGCCGTTTGGCTTCTCCTTCATGGGTGTAGTCAATGTGGCGAACCGCATCGCCGTCGAGTTCCAGATGGATCACATTGGCCTCGTAGAACGCCGTGACACCAAGCTTCTCAGCGGTTCGGTAATAGGCGTTCACCAGCGACTTGCCACCGCCCATGAAAAACGCATTTGTCCGCGCCAGGGACAACGTGCCCGAAAGCGACGGTTGGAACCGGACACCATGCTCCTGCATCCAGGGCAGACACTCTTCAGACGTCCGGATAGCCAGTCGTGCGAGTTTTTCATCGGTCTTGCCGGCGGTCACCTTCAGAAGGTCTTCGAAATATTCTTCTTCGCTGTAGTCATCCACGAGCGGATCGAGCGGGCCGGCATGCATGCAGCGGAAATTGCGGGTGTGGCGGGAGTTGCCACCCCGGTAGGCTTTCGGCGCCGTTTCCAGAATGACGACCTTCGCGCCCTTCTCTGCTGCAGTGATGGCTGCGCAGAGAGCCGCGTTTCCGCCTCCGATGACGGCAATGTCACAGGTGATTGTCATGGTCTCGTGTCCTCTCTGGACAGAAGTACCATTCACCTCATTAATTTGACTATTGACGACTTTCTTGCAATTCATGCGTTATGCGCATCAATTTTGATTTCGTCGACCTTGAAGCCTTTCTGGCGGTCATGGAAACGAGTTCGTTCCACCTTGCGGCGAACCGGCTGAACCTGTCCCAGTCCGCAGTCACGCGCCGTGTCCAGAAGCTCGAAGAAGCACTCGGGTCCCCCCTATTTGAACGCACCACCCGCGCAGTGAAACCGACGCTCGCCGCCAAACGCTTGAGGACCAGAGCGGAAAGCATGCTCGACGGTGCACGCGAGACAACGCTGGCCATGCGCGACGAGAGCGTTGCCTTTGCTCATCAGCGAAGCGCATTGGTAACAGTGGCGACCATACCGACTGTAATCGCGGCACTGTTGTCCCCTGCCCTGCAGGCTTACCGGGCAGAAGGGTTCGACACCCGTATCCGCATTCTCGATCATGCAGCCAACGAGGTGGCCGAGGCGGTGTCGCAGGGAGACGCGGATTTCGGCATCTGCTCCATGGAACCACTGGAACCCAATACCCGGTTCGAACTCCTGTTCGACGACCAGATTGTCGTTGCCTTGCCTCGAAGCCATCACTTGGCAGAACGGCAATCGGTGGACTGGCCTGACCTGCAGAATACCGACCTGGTCCTGCCGGCGCGAGGGACCGGCAACCGCGTTCTCATTGACGAGGCCATGGCCAGAAGCCGGGTTACCACCCGATGGACCTATGAGGTAAACCGGTCGACGACAGCCCTTGAACTCGTCAACAGCGGCGTTGGTGCGGCGTTGCTGCCGCGCTCCGTGGCAGCGTCCACGCATGCAGGCGACCTGGTCTTTCGAGGTTTCAAGAAACCCTTCGCCACGCGCCCGATCGGTCTCCTGACCCGTATCGGTGTTCAAGAAACGCCGGCGACAAACTCATTGAGGACCGCACTGCGCAACACGGCATTGTCCCTTGAACCGCAAGGTTTCGGGTGAAGGAAAACCACCTGGTTTCCCGTTCATTTTCGGTTCAGTAACTGCCGTATATCTTCAGCTCACCATTCTTATCGGAGCTTTTGTCTAAGGGTCTTCTCAGGACCTTACTGGAGAGTTTTCATGCAAAGATTTTCACTGGCACTATTGATCTCGATTTGCGCCGCCTTTTCCGCAAGCTCGGTGTCGGCAGAAAGCTACCCACTTTCCGGCAAGTCCTACGGAGGCAAGGTGCGCAGTGGTCCTGGCCTCCAATACCAGCAGACCGGCAGTCTTCGCGAAGGCGATGCCGTTCAGATCGTCAGCGGAACCGGTGTGATGATGGACGGTTATGAGTGGTACCAGATCCGCTACCGGAATGGCCGCCCCGGCTATCAGTGGGGCGGCATCATGTGCTCGAACCAGCCGCTGCCCGCGATTTACAAGACCTGTGCCGGTGTGCAACCGCACAGAAACCGCCTGACAGCAAGCAACGGTCCGGCCAATGGCCTGACCATTGTTCCCAATGGCCATGTCAACGGCAAGAACGTGGTGCGTACGGACTATCCCGGTGGCGCCTTCCGGCAATCGGGCTGGCGCGAATGGCAGGAAACGGATGCACGCGGCCAGGTCCGCTACCGGTTCACGGAGCAGTCCCGCGATGACTGGTCGGTCTATCTGTTTGATGCCTCACGCAACGTCTCGGTCCAACTGGACCTGCACCGCAAGAAAATCAGCGTCGGTGTCGGCAACCAGCCGCGGGTGGACTTCTACAACATCACCAATGTTGCGGCGAACCCGAACCTGCCGACCAACGATCCCGGCATCGGCGGTGTCCCGACAACCGTGAAGGGGTTCAATGTCGGCCAGGTGCTGCACCTCGGCGGCTCCTTCAGACATCTCGGCAATGGTCGCTGGCAGGAATACACCTCGAATGGTCACAAGACCCACCGGTTCCAGGAACAGGGACGCGATGAGTGGTCAGTCTACCTCTTCGACCATTCGCGCAACATTGCCCTTCAGCTGGACCTTCACGAGAAGAAGATCCTGATCGGCGTCGGCAACGGCCCCAAGGCAGTCCTTCACGCCATCACCGGATCGGCGACGTAACAACGGCAGTATTTCCTCGCACAAGCCCCGTTCCCGCGTTCAGGCTTTGCTCATTCCTGGACAATCTGCTCGAGCCTGGCGGCAGCCTCTTTCAGCTTGGGAAGCTCGGCAATGAGGCTGTCGATCTCGTGGCGTTGCTTCGGCGCATGAATTGAAAGCGTTGTCAGAAGCCTGCCCCGGTCGTCGCAGATAGCAACTGCGACGGCGGTCATGCCGTCCATGAACTCTTCGTTGTCGACGGAGAACCCGCGCGCTCTGGTCTTGCCAAGTTCTGCCCGCAGATCGTCCGGTGTCACGAGCGTCTTTGCGGTCCTGCGTTTGAGCTCAACAGACGTGAGCAGACGATCGAGCGTCTTGGAAGGAAGCGACGAGAGGTACATCTTGCCGCTTGCGGTACTGTGAAAGGGAACCTGTGTTCCGATCGGCAATTGAATACGCAATGGCCAATGCGTTTCGACACGGTCCAGATACACCATGCCATCCCGTCCGGGCGCTGCGAGATTGCAGGTTTCACCTACCTCTTCGGCAAGATCTCGCATGATCCTCAGGCGCTCCGTCCGGATGCGCTGCGAGGACAGCGTGTTGATCGAGAGCTTCCGCATGCGCAATCCGGGCCCGAAAGATCTGCCGTCAAGACTGCGTTGCAAAAACCCTTCTTCTTCCGCTGTCTGCAGGAGACGATGAACGGTTGGCTTGGGCAATCCCATGATATCGCACAGCGCGGAAGGCGTGACCGGAACGCCGGCCTTTGCAACCTCCTCCAGCATGACCAGCAATCGCAGGTTCGTCGGTATTTTGCCTTGTTCTTTTTCTTCGTCTTCCGGCATCGTCGGTCATCATCGGTTTGGCAGCAACATCAACGCCAGCTCGGGTGTCAGAGATACGACAAGCCAGACACCGATCAGCGCAACGAGATATGGAACCGTATATCGAAGCAAGCGGAAATAGGGAACACCGGTGACCCCAGATGCCACATATAGGTTCAGGCCGTAAGGAGGCGTGATGAAGCCGATGGAAGCTCCTACCAGGAAAATGACCGAGAAATGGATCGGGTCCACACCGACGGAAGCTGCAATCGGCGCCAGGATCGGAGCCAGGATGATGGTGACCGGCAGGCTTTCAAGCACCATTCCCGATACGAAGACGATGATCATCGAGGTGAACAGGACTGCGTGATATCCGCCCATCGACGTAACAAAGTCACCGATGGTCTGCTGAGCACCCAGCAGGGACAAGATCTGTTGCATCACGACGGAAATAGCGATCAACGGCGCGAGAATTCCGGTAATCTGGGCCGACCGGATAACGATGGACGGCACTTCACGAACCGTGAAACCCTGGACCACGAGCATTTCGGCATAGCCCTTTTCAGCAATCGGGCGCTCGCTGCGGTGACCCATGATCTTGTTGAGCGGATAGCTGACGAAACCCGCGATCATGCAGAACCCCACTGTGACACCCGCTGCCTCGGTCGGCGAGAACTTGCCGGTATAGATCCCCCACAGGACCAGGCCGATCGCGAAGAACCCGAGCCACGCGCCAAAGGCGGTCTTCAGGATGCGATTGAGCTGAAGCGGTATCAGAAACCCCCATCCGTTCATGCGGCAGATGATCCAGCAGGCGACTTGCATGCCGATCACCATCAGGGCACCGGGAATGATGCCGGCAACGAAGAGGTCGGAAATGGGCAGGTTCATCAGGAACCCGTAGACGATAAAGATGATCGACGGTGGAATGATGATACCGACGGTTCCGCCGGCGGCAGCAGTCGCAGCCGAAAAGCGTTCGTCGTACCCGCCCTTGACCATTTCGGGGTGAAGCATGGACCCGATCGTTGCGGTCGTCGCCGAATTGGACCCGGAAATGGCAGCGAACAAGCCACAGGCCCCCAGGGACGCCATGGCCAATCCCCCTCTGATCCACCCAAGCATTGCATAGGCGAAGTCCGAAAGACGCCGGGCAATGCCAGAGCGGTTGATCAGGTCGCCTGTCAGGATGAAGAGGGGCATGGCCAGAAGCGCGAAGCCTTTGTTGAAGACGTTCAGCAATTCCGCTCCGAGATTGTCGAGCGTGAGACCAAGCACGAATGAGCAGCCGATGACCCAATAGGCAATGACAAGCAGGACAGGCACACCGATCATGAACAGAATGGTGACGCTGATCGATATCAGGGTGACCCAGGTCGCATCGGTCATCAGCGATCCTCCCCGATGACGGCCTGATTGATCAGCGGCCGGTTTTCGCGCCAATTGGACAGGTCGTCAGACAGGTTTTCAAACACCCGGGCGGCGAGCAGAACAAACGAAAGCGGTGCTGTGATCAGGAACCACCATTGCATGACATTGTCGGTGCCGAGCACGATCTGGAAATTTGATGCCGACAGGGCCGTTACCCTCACCGTGGTGACAAACACGATCACGGCAAACACGAACCAGAGAACAGCGTCCAGGCACAGGCAGGCCATTTGCGCCCACCGCGGCATGATCATGCGAAACTCCGAGAAACTGAGATGGGTGCGAAGACGCACGTTAAACGCCGCACCGAACCAGGCCATGATCATGAACAGGAGCGGCGGGATCGTCGTGGACCATGGCTCCTGGTTCTTGAAGACAAAGCGGTCGATCACGCCCCAGAAGATGATGAAGGCGATGGCAAGGTAGCTCCATACCATGATGGTCCGCTCAAGGTGGCGATCCAGTAACGGAAACAGGCGGTAGAGAAACAGAACCAGGAAACCGCCAGCTGCCGTTGCAACTGCTCCCAGCACCCAGGCAGCATCAGACTTCAGCGCATTCCGGATTTCCCAACTGTCTTGCGACGCCATTGCGCTCAGGATCGCTCCCAGATCCGTCCAAAGTGACATAAGGCCCTCCCCGCCTCACCGTTCGGCACGTCAATGCAACAGGGCTGGCACGAATAGATCGCGCCAGCCCTGAAAGACTACTCTTCGATCAGCCTTTCCACCAACGGCGTGGCTCCACATTTTCCGGCTTCATGTCCTTCGGAATCCTGCGGGCGATGTCATAGATTTCCTGGTAGGTGTCGATGCCACCTGCCCAACCGTTCAGGCGGTCACGCCATTCCTGCCAAAGTTGCGGCTGGAATTCCGGTGAACACATTTCCTCGGCCAGCTTGATTTCGCTCTCCGGAAGGAAGGCCGGACGGACATCGTTTTCAACGAAGATGGTTCCGGGCAATTGCGGGTCCGAGAAGCCGACGGTCTTAACCAGGGCCGCTTCGTTGGCTGCCTGGACATGGGCCTGTGCCCAATAGGCCGACTCCATGACGGCATCCTGCAGGTCACCACCCAGGCTGTCGAAAACGCTCGCGGACATGGAAGTGTGTTCCGTGCCGCAGAAGAATTTCAGATCCACCGACTGGCTGACAACGGGCGACATGTTGGCGTAGGCAACGGCACTGGCCCAGGTTTCCGCGCCATCAATCAGGCCCTGCTTCAGGCCATCAAGTGTTTCCTCCCAGGCAACCGGAACCGGATTCAGGTTCAGCGCCTTCATCGCGATCCGGCCCAACTGGGTGCCCGTAACGCGGTTCTTGGTGCCGAACAACTGTTCCAGTTTGGTGACCGTGGGGCGGTCTGACCATCCGAGGCCAAGCTGGATACCGCGCAACTCGCAATGGCTGAACAGGAATTTCAGGCCATGCCTCTTTTCAAGCGGATCGCGCAGTATGCGCTGTGACTCGGGGCTGTAGAGGAAATAGTATTGCGACGCACGCCCCGGGAACATGAAGGCATAGTCGAGCACGTTCAGGTACGGCGCACCCCCAGCTGAGTTCTGCGTGGAGGCAGCGTAGATGTCGATAATGCCCTGCTGTGTTTTCTCGACGCAGGACAGCTGACCGCAGATCTGGTTGTCACCGATGAATTCAATGCGGATCTCACCGTCGGTCCGGGCTTCAAGGTCCCTTGCAAACTCGAGAGCACCGGCGCGCTCGATCAAGAGGTTTCGCGCGTTAAAACCGGCAGCACCGAATTTCAGCGTGTGCTTTGCGGGCTTGGAGAAGCGCTTTTCATAGGTCGACTCGGCAGCTGCGGCGAGATTGGCGAGGCTCATGGCGCCGCCGAATGTTCCTGCTGCCAACAGCGTCGAGGTCATTCCGTAAGTCCCCGCAACACGGAACAAATCACGTCGCGAGATATTACCTAACTTGCTTCCTACACTCATTGCATCCTCCCTATGCGCAATTAATGAGACTTTTTGTTTCAAAAAATGCTAGTTTATTTTCTACTTTTTGCATAGGGTTTTTTCAGGGAATTAACTCGGAGGGCGAAAATGGAGGCTGATTTTGTTGTGATCGGCGCGGGTTCGGCGGGGTGTGTTGTCGCCAACCGCCTGAGTGAAAACCCGTCCAGCAAGGTCGTCCTTCTGGAAGCCGGGGGACCCGATCGCAATCCCTGGATTCACATTCCTGTCGGCTATTTCAAGACCATGCACAACCCCTCGGTCGACTGGTGTTACAAGACGGAACCGGACCCGGGCCTGAATGGCCGCTCCATCGATTGGCCCCGCGGAAAGGTGCTGGGCGGCTCGTCTTCGCTGAATGGCCTTCTCTATGTGCGCGGCCAGAAGGAGGACTATGACCGCTGGCGGCAGATGGGGAACGAAGGCTGGGGCTGGGACGATGTTCTACCTCTCTTCAAACGCTCCGAGGACCAGGAGCGTGGAGCCGACGATTTCCACGGATCTGGTGGACCGCTGTCTGTCTCGAACATGCGCATTCAGCGCCCGATCTGCGACGCATGGGTCGCGGCGGCACAGACGGCCGGCTTTCCTTTCAACCCCGACTACAATGGCGCAACGCAGGAGGGTGTTGGCTATTTCCAGCTGACCACCAAGAACGGCCGCCGCTGCAGTGCCGCCGTTGCCTATCTGAAACCGATCCGGAACCGGGAAAACCTTCAGATCGTCACCCACGCCCTGGTGAGCAAGATCAATCTCGACGGGAAGAAAGTTACCAGCGTCAGTTACCGGGACCGGTCCGGCGCAGAAAGGTCGATTTCGGTTCGGCGGGAAGTGATCCTGAGCGGCGGTGCCATCAATTCACCGCAGGTGCTGATGCTGTCCGGAATTGGCGACCCCCAACATCTTCAGGAAAACGGCATTGAACCCGTCCACGAATTGAAGGGCGTGGGTCAGGGACTGCAGGACCATCTGCAGGCACGCCTGGTCTTCAAATGCAACGAACCGACCCTGAACGACGAAGTGCGCAGCCTCTACAATCAGGCACGCATTGCCCTGAAATATGCGCTCTTCAGGGCGGGTCCGATGACCATGGCTGCAAGTCTCGCCACCGGCTTCTTGAAAACCCGGCCGGAAGTAGAGACACCCGACATCCAGTTTCACGTTCAGCCCTGGTCTGCGGATAGCCCCGGCGAAGGCGTACATCCATTTTCTGCCTTCACGATGTCCGTGTGTCAGCTCCGACCCGAAAGCCGCGGTGAGATCCGCCTCTCTGGGCCCGATCCGAAACAATATCCCCTTATCATTCCACGTTATCTTTCAACGGAAACGGATTGCCGGACGATTGTCGACGGCGTGAGGATTGCAAGGAAAATCGCACGGCACGCGCCATTGACTTCGAAAATATCGGAAGAGTTCCGTCCCGCAGCGAAGCTCGAGATCGACGACTACGAAGGCACCTTGGACTGGGCCCGCAACAACAGCGTTTCCATCTATCACCCGACCGGCACTTGCAAGATGGGAACCGGGAACGGATCCGTGGTCGACTCCAGTCTCAGGGTCCACGGAATTGAAGGATTGCGGGTCGCCGATTGTTCGATCATGCCGGAGATCGTGTCCGGCAACACCAACGCCCCGGCCATCATGATCGGAGAAAAGGCTTCGGACCTGATCCGCAGGCCGGCAGCTTAGGTCAGGCCTGGAGCAGCCATCCCCTCGGCTGTACAAGGGACTGAGCGGCAGCCCCCGTGGGGGCTGCCGGATATTGCTACCCTAACCGCCACCCGGCCCCTTGCGGATGTTTTCCGGCAGCCAGGTCGCGATCTCCGGGAAGGCGATCAGGACGAACACCATGACGACCATGATCAGGAACATCGGGAAGCCGGCCCGGGCAATGAAGCCCATCTCGTGATGGGTCATGCCCTGAAGCACGAAGAGGTTGAACCCGATCGGCGGCGTGATCTGCGCCATTTCGACAACCACCACGATGAAGATGCCGAACCAGATGAGGTCAATGCCTGCCTGACGGACCATCGGCTCGACCACGGCCATGGTCAGCACGACCGACGAAATCCCGTCCAGGAACATGCCGAGGATGATGTAGAACACCAGCAGAACCATCAACAGCTCGAAGCGGGAAAGCTCCATCTGGGCAATCAGGTCGGCAAGACCTCTCGGCAATCCCGTGAAACCCATTGAGAGCGACAGGAAAGCCGCACCAGCCAGGATCAGAGCGATCATCGCTGATGTTCGGGTCGCACCCATCAGGCTGGCCGTGAAGGTCTTCCAGGTGAGCGAGCCCTGGCTGGCGGCCAGGATAAGACCGCCGATCACACCGAATGCCGCCGCCTCGGTGGCGGTGGCATAGCCCAGATACATCGAGCCGATCACGACCATGATCAGCAAGATGACCGGGATCAGGAAGCGTGAATTCTGCACGCGCTGCGCAAAAGTCATGGGCGGTTCGGCGTCCGGATTCCAGTTTTTGGACACCTTCGACATCACCGCCACATAGGCCATGAACATGGCCGCCAGAACCAGGCCCGGCAGAATACCGGCAAAGAATAGCTTGGAGATGGATTCGTTGATGGTCACGCCGTAGACGATCAACGTCAGCGACGGCGGGATCATCAGGCCGAGCGTTGCCGCACCGGCCAGTGTCCCGATGATCATCGGTTCCGGGTAATTGCGCTTGCGCAGTTCCGGGATCGACATCTTGCCGACGGTCGTCAGCGTCGCCGCACTCGATCCGGAGACCGCTGCGAACACCGTACAGCCAACGATGTTGGTATGAACCAGACCACCCGGCAAACCCGCCATCCAGGGACTGAGGCCACGGAACATGTCTTCCGACAGGCGGGTTCGATAGAGAATTTCACCCATCCAGATGAAAAGCGGCAAGGCGGTCAGTGT
This sequence comes from Roseibium sp., assembly GCA_017643925.1. Classification (GTDB taxonomy): domain Bacteria; phylum Pseudomonadota; class Alphaproteobacteria; order Rhizobiales; family Stappiaceae; genus Roseibium. The sequence goes on from JAEPML010000012.1 coordinate 156,538, forward strand.
CCAGCTTGATGACGACGACCAGATGGTCGTCAGCATCACGTCACCGACCGGCCGTGTTGTGAACAGTTCCATGCCGACCCAGGCGACGCCCATCAGGGCAAGGCCAACCCAGACACCGGTGCCCAGAAGGAGGAACAGGACAAAGAGAAACAGGATGATGATCGAGAAGTCTTCCATGGCGGCCTACTCCCCGAAGCTCTGGTCGACCAGATCACGCTTGATCCGGTTGCGACCGTCAATGAGAACACTGATCAGGTGATCCGTCAGCGCAATCGCCATGATGATGGCGCCTGCAAGCATGAAGGACTGGGGGATCCAGAGCGGTGTGCGATCCTGCCCCTGACTGATGTCATTGATCATGATGGAGAAATTCACGAAACGCCATCCGAACCAGACGAAGTACCACATCACCAGAGAACCGATCGCGAAGCACCAGGCATCGATCCACCGGGCAACGGCCGGCGAGACTGCGTTCAGCAATATGGACACCCTGATGTGGCTGCCGTGATTGAGCGCATTGGCAAATGCGAGGAACGATGCCGCCGCCATGAAATAGCCTGCATATTCCGGAATGCCCGGCGCAACTTCGCCAGTCCATCGTGCCAGCATCTGCAGGACGATCAGAACCAGGATGGCGACCAGGCAAAGTGCGGCGAGCACACCCGATATGCGATACAGTAAATCAAGACCGGAGCGAAGAGCCCTTAGCGCCGTCATGTTGTCCCCCGTTTCAGATTGCACGTCTCCCGCCCTGCCGCGATCAGGGTCCGGCCATGCCCGACGGTTTCCCCTGCCGGCAGAATGCGGGATCTTGCAGGAACGGGCGGCCCCTGACGGACCGCCCGTGTCTTGGTCTTATTGCTTGGCTTTGAAGGCCTCAACGATGGCCGCGCCATCTTCACCGGCAGCTTCCAGCCATTCATTGGTCATGGTAACGCCGATTTCCTTCAGCTCGCCAACCATCTGGTCGGATGCCGGCCCGACGGTCATGCCACCATCGCGCAGCCCCTGAAGCGTGAAGCCGGTATATTCCTTGGAACGCCAGTTGCCTGCATACTCGGCAAGTTCCGCACATCCGCGAATGACGTTCTTGTTCTGGTCGGAGACACCGTCCCAGACCTGCGAATTCACCATCACGTAGTTGCGCGGCAGCCAGGCATCCACTTCATAGAAGTAGTTCAGGCTCTCCCAGACCTTCCGGTCGTAACCGGTGGAGCCGGAGGACACCATGGAATCGGCAACACCTGTCGCGAAGGCCTGGCTGATTTCAGCTGCTTCGATTGTCACCGGAAGCATGCCGGTAAGTTCCGCCAGACGTGAGGTAGCGTTGTTGTAGCTGCGGAACTTGATGCCCTTCATGTCGGCAACGGAGTTCACTTCGTTCTTGAAGTAGAGACCCTGCGGCGGCCACGGCACGGCATAAAGCAAGGTCAGGTTCTGGTCTGCAAGGACCTTTTCAATGGTTGGCTTGGCCGCTTCCCAGAGCTTGGCACTGTCGTCAAAGGACGTTGCCAGGAACGGGATCGAGTCAAACCCGAACAGGGCATTCTCGTTCTGGTGGCCGGAAAGGAGCCGCTCGCCGATCGGCACCTGGCCGGTCTGGATCGCACGCTTGATCTGCGCGCCCGGGAACAGGGAGCCGGACGGGTGGGTCACGATCTCGATCTCGCCGCCAGTGCCCGTTTTCACACATTTTGCAAACTCGGCGCCGGTTGCCGAGTGGAAGTTGCTCGCCGAATAGGCCATCGGCATGTCCCACTTTTCCGCGGCCAGGACAGGCATGGCGCTTGCGACGGTCAGGGCTGTTGTCGTCAGTACCGTTGTCAGGAATTTCATCTTAGTGCTCCCTTCTGGTTGAACTTGCAGCTTGTTCCGATGCTTTTTGCATTTTTATGACTGGAACCTTGCTGCGGAATAGGGCGTCATGTCGAGGTTTGATTTTCTGCCCGATATCATTTGCGCCAATAGGCGTCCGGTTTTTGGTCCTCCCGTGAGACCGATGTGATGATGACCGAATGCGAGCCAGGCGCCGGGTTTTCCAGGCACTTCGCCAATGGCGGGAATGGAGTCGGCAGGTGCAGGGCGATGCCCCATCCACTCCACTTCCCGCTCCCAGGTCAGCTCCGGCATGGCTGCGCGGATATTGTCACGCAACAGGTTGATGGGGGCCTTGGAGGGTGCTGCTTCCAATCCGCCAAATTCGACGATCCCGGCCAGCCGGACCCTCCCGTCCATGGGTGTGATCACGAATTTTCCGCTGGCCACCATGACCGGCGACTTCGGCGTGAAGCTCGGCTCCCAGAGTTCCAGGTGATAGCCGCGCTCGCTCTCCAGCGGCACGTTGAGCCCCAACTGGTCCGCCAGCGGTTTTGACCAGGCTCCGGTTGCGATCACGATATCTTCGGCACTTATCGTGCCGTCGCCGGTTTGAAGCACATACGTGCCTTCGCCATTCCGATGTATGGTCTGGACTTCCGCCCGGACCAGCGTAGTGCCCTCTGCTTCGGCATGCCTTGCCAGCGCCTTGACGTATTCGCCCGGATCGGTGATCCGGCCATGATTTCCAAGGCGCGCCGCGAAGCCGATTTCGGAGGAGAAGCCCGGATCGTATTCCTGGACGGCCTCGCCTTCGAGTTCGTCCCATTCAAAACCGCAGGCCGCACGTATCGACCATCCAAATGCGTCTTCCTGGTAATGCGCCCGGTCGCGATAGAGGAAAAGATAATCCGACGGGACGATGTATTTTTCGGCCCCGGTCCCTTTTGAAAGGGTCTGATGTTCCTCAAGGCTGTCACCCACGATCTGCGCAACGGCGCGAGCGATCTTCTTCACCTCCGCTTCCTTGGCATGGGACAGGTAATTCCGGAGCCAGGGCAGCAGGCGCGGCAGGTAGCGCCATTTCAGGAACAGCGGCTGGTCACTCGAAAACAGCATCTTCGGCGCCTTGCGCACGATGCCGGGCACCGTCACAGGCACCATGGAACAGGAGGCAAGCACACCGCCATTGCCATGACTGGCGCCTTCCCCGGGTTCCGACTTGTCGACGAGGATCACCTTGTGGCCGTCCCGCAGCAACCACACAGCCGTCGAGACCCCGACAATACCAGCACCGATGATGGCGATCGTCTTGCTCATGCAGCCACCTTCGTGACCGAATAATGGTCAAGCCGGTCGATATCGGGATTGATGCCGAGACCGGGCCCCGAAGGCACGACAACCTGACCGTTCTCAACCGGGAACGGTGTTTCAAGGATGTCTTCCTTCAGGAAATAGCTGGCTTGATAGAACTCACAGCCGAGCGTGATTTCAGGTGTTGCGGCAATCATGTGCGCACCGGCAAGATGGGCCAGGCCTGCCTCGAACATGTCGCCGCCATAGGCTGACAGGCCATTTGCGGCCGCCGTGCGCGCCACATCCTGCGCGCGCGTCAGGCTTCCCGCCTTCATGATCTTGATCGAGACACCGTCGCAAATCCCCTCGCGGACGGCCCGCACCATATCCTCTGGGCCGAAAACGGATTCGTCGGCCAGAAGCGGAACGTCGATCTTGTCCCGCAGGCGCGCCATCATCGCATATTGATGATATCGCACGGGTTGCTCAATGAAGTCCGGCTTGAACGCGGCAATATCGGCCACCCGCGCCGGTGCTTCGTCTATGGAAAGGCCCTGATTGAAATCGACGCGTACGCGCAAGGACGGATAGTCCTTTGCCAGCACTTCAAGCCGCATGAGGTCAAACGCATGGTCCTTGAAGCCGGCCTTCAACTTCACGATCCCGACACCATCTCCGACCAGACGGTCCAGCAAGCGCCGATCCGTATCGAAATCGGGATCGGCTATGGAGACTGACAGCGGGATGCGATCCCGAACTCGACCGCCGAGCAATGCCCAGACCGGCGCTCCAAGCGCCTTGCCCTGCAGGTCGAGCAATGCACTGTCGAGCGCGGTCTTTGCTTCTGTTGCATGGGCAACGGCCCTGGACGCATCCGACATGATGGCAGCGCGGTCACCGATCGACCGACCAAGCACGAGCGGGCGGATATAGCGGTCAAGCGCTGCGAAAGAGGCTTCAGGCGAACCGGTAAAGACAGACCAGGGAGACGCCTCTCCCCAGCCAACATGACCACTTTCACTGGTCAGGGACAGAACCACCACTTCGCAGGCCCCTTCCACGGTTCCGATCCCATGGTCACGCCGTGACAGAACCGGCAAGGAGAGATGCCAGAGCTTCAATCCCGTAATTTTCTCGTCGAGCTTCATGCAGTCCCCACTTCGAAAGCGAGAGTGGCACCTGAAAGACATCATTTCAAATACGAAGAATTTGAATACTCATCATAAAAAATGATACTATCACTTCGAATTGAGGACCCATCCATGCAGCTTCGCTTTCGCCAGCTTCAAGCCTTTCACTCCATCTTTGAAACAGGAACCGTAACGGGTGCCGCGGAACAGCTCGGAATCTCACAGCCGGGCATATCCAATCTGCTGGCACAGCTGGAGCGGCAGACGGGCCTGGAACTCTTCGAGCGCAAGAAAGGCCGTCTCATTCCGACACCGATGGCAGACATGCTGTTTCGCGAAGTCGACACGGTGGTGCGCGGCCTGGACCATGTCAGCCAGGCAATCCACGATCTGCAGAACAAGCAGGCAGGACAGCTGCAGGTCGCCGCTCCGCACCTGCTTTCCTTTGGCTTCATGCCGGACGAAATTGCCCGGTTTGCAGAAGACAGACCCGATCTCCTGATCTCGTTCCAATCGCAGTATTCCACGAAGATCCAGGAATGGGTCATGGCGGGCCTGTTCGAGGTCGCCGTTTGCGAAATGCCGGTCTACCACGACACGCTGACCCGAGAAGTCTTCCATTTCGAGACCCGTGCGGTTTTGCCGGACGGCCACGAGCTGGCGCGATACGACGTGCTGACGCCGGAATTGCTGGACAACCAGCCCTTCATCGTCATGGGACCGGAACACATGACACACCGCCGCACACGAGAGGTCTTTGAAAGCAGCAATGCGAGCTGGCGCCCACAGGTGCACACTCACCTTTCGGAGAACCTGCTCAGTTTCGTTAAGCGGGGCATGGGGGTGGCGCTGATCGACCCGTTCACCGTGCAGTTCGACAATGAGCCGGGCTACATCACCCGCCCGTTCAAACCAGCAGTGATGCTCGACCTCGCCGTCATTACCTCCCGCAATCGTCCTTTGACACCTGTGGGACAGGCATTCCTGGAGCAATTGCGGGAGAGCCTTGCAGCTTTTGCAACCGAAGTAAAAACCGCCTAGGCCACCCATTCCGAGACGGGAGCAGCAGCCTCGTGAAGCGGTTGTGAGATCACGTCGACAAGTGTCGGCCCGTCATGGTTCACAGCCTCGGCAAGCACCTTTTTGAGCTCCGCCGGATCCTCGACCGTCCAGCTCTTGACGCCAAAGGCCCGAGCAACAGCCGCATGATCGGTCCGATTGAAGTCGACATTGTAAAACCGCTGACCGAAGCCCGAGTTTTGCCCCGCCTTGATCCAGCCATAGGTAGCGTTTGAAAACACGATCGACGTGATCGGCATCCGGTAACGCACCATCGTCTCGAATTCACCGCAGGCAAAACCGAAGCTGCCGTCACCCATTGCCGCAATGGTCTTCACATCCGGACGGCCGACATGTGCGCCCATGGACGCGGCCAGGGCATATCCCAACGCGCCGTGTGCACGGTTGGTGATGAAGCGGCGTCCCGGCTTGCGCCAGCGGTAATGCGCACTGAAATAGGGACACGGCGTGCCGGGGTCAGCCACCACCGTTGCATCGTCATCCAGAACCGTCATCAGGGCAGCCATGACCGCTTCTGGTCGGATCGGCCGATCAAGGGAATTGGCCAATGGTTCGAAATCCGCAAGCTTCGCCTTCCAGGCCGCTGCTGCGCGCGCTGCTCCGTTCTGGTCGCGAACGTTCGGTTGTGCTGCAAGGGCACGACCGAGCGCTTCAAGCGACAGGCGGGCATCACCGTTCATGGCAACGGCTGTCGAATAGTTCGCCCCGATCACCATGGGGTCGCTGTCAATATGCAGGATGACCTTGTCGCGCCCGGGGGACCGCCAACGCTCCGTCGTGACCGAACCTGCCCGGCAGCCCACAAAGAGGATGACATCAGCTGCATCGACGGCCGCACGGGTGGCCGGATTTCCACCGTTCGAACCGACCACGCCCAGTGCCAGCGGATCCGTTTCGGCAATACTGCCCTGCCCCGAAACCGTTGTTGCAACGGGCACCTGCAGCAGGTTTGCGACATGCGCGAGGGCCGCCTCGCCTCCCGACAGAACCGGGCCACCACCACAGATGATGATCGCATTCTCAGCGTTCGCAAGCAGGCGCGCCGCTTCTTCGACCGCCTCGGGGTCGGGAGCCTTTCGTTCGGCAGGAAACGCGCGATGACGTTCATCGGCCCAGATCTCGGCCTCGTCCACAGGCGCTTTTTGGGTATCGAAGGGAAGCGCCAGATGTGTTGCCCCGGGTGTTCCCGTTGTCATTGCCCGAAAGGCCGCCCGAACCATGGCCGGCAAACGTGAGGCGTCGTCCAGGGAGGTGTTCCACTTTGTCAGGGGCCGAAACAGGGCCTGCTGATCAAGTTCAGTCAAAGGGTACTTGCCGCGGCTGGTGGTCGCCACATCGGTCGTGATCGCCAGGATTGGAACCGAGCTTTCGTTTGCTTCAACGACACCTGGCAAAATGTAGGTCGCACCGCCGCCCGATGGTCCTTCGCAAACCCCGGGCTTGCCGGTCACGCGGGCATAGCCGTCTGCCATATAGGCCGCATGACGCTCGTCGCGCGTTAGGAAATGCCGAATACCGTGGTCCGAGCGCGCCAGCGCGTCATAGAAGGGCAAGGTCGTGTCACCGCACAGGCCGAACATGTCGGTAACGCCGTGTGCCTGCAGCATGCGGACCATGGCTTCGGCACCGGTAAGCTGATTGGTCATTTTCTCTGGCTCCAATTCTCTGGCCCAACAAATTGAATACATATCTGTATACAGCATTGAATATTGCAATCAACCCCGTCTTGTGGCAAGACCGGATCAATGACCGGGCAGCACTTCAGATCCCGTCCCTGCAAAGAGAAGCCATGAACGACATCTATGACCGCATGAAATCGATGGTGGTGGGTTTCGCCCTCCGCCCGGGTGACCGCCTGAACGAGAGTGCCCTTTCCAAGCAGCTAGGCGTTTCCAGGACACCCTTGAGGGAGGTGCTCAACCGGTTGGTCGCAGAAGGTCATGTCGAAGCACGGCCGGGTGAAGGCTTCTTTTGCCGGAAACTGGATGCGCAAGGTGTTCACGACCTGTACGACCTGCGTGAAATCCTGGAACTGGCTGCCGTCGGGCGCGCTTGCAGGAACGCCAGCGACGAAGACCTGAAAGCCCTTGAAAACTGGCTGGTTGCCGAAGGGCTGGACGTTACCGGGCTCACCGTCGCCGAAGCTTGCGAGCGCGACGAGACATTTCATGTCCGGATCGCCGAATTGTCCGGGAACCCGTTGCTGGTCGCAAAGTTGAAGGACGTCAACGAGAAGATCCGGTACCTGCGCTGGGTACAGATGGATGAAAGCCGCCTGAAGCCATCCAAGGATGGCCACAGGCGCGTCATGCAGTCTCTGCTGGTGCGCGATGAAGACGCCGCCGTAAAGGCCATGCGTGACCACATCACCCGCCGCTTCGACCAGATCAACGATGCGGTCAGCAAGGGCATATCAAACATCTTCATGGACCAGACCGACGCTTTGACAGGCCGCATCCTCAAGTCGGAGGACGCGGCATGATCGCGACAGGCGGCAAGACAGTCTACGGCGCGAGCGTCGGCATCCTGATGCTGGAAGCTCGCTTTCCCCGCATTCCCGGCGACATGGGCAACGCCCTCACCTGGCCGTTTCCGGTCATGTACAAGGTAGTGCGCGGTGCGTCACCGGATCGTGTTGTCCGGCAGAACGCGGAGGGCCTTCTGGATGCCTTCATCGCCGCGGCACGCGAACTGGTTGCCGATGGCGTCGACGGCATCACCACCAATTGCGGCTTTCTTTCCCTTGTTCAGGAGGAGCTGTCACAGGCCGTTCCGGTGCCGGTCGTGACTTCTTCCCTGCAACAGGTGGCGATGGTGAACAACCTGATGCCCGCCGGCAAGAAGGCGGGCATCCTGACCATCTCCGGATCCACGCTGACAGACGCTCACCTCAATGCCGCCGGTGTTCCGGAGGGCACACCGATCGGAACGACCGAGGGTTTGCGTGAATTCACCCGCGTCATTCTGGACAATGAGCTTCAGCTGGATGTCGAGGCAGCCAGACAGGACAATATCGACGCGGCACTTGCCATGAAAAACGCCCATCCGGATCTCGGCGGCATCGTGCTTGAATGCACCAACATGTGCCCCTACGCAGCCGATATCACCCAGGCAACCGGTCTGCCGGTCTGGTCAATGGCAACGCTGGTCGAATGGTTCCAGGGCGGTTTGATGCCAAGGACGTATTCGAATTGACGTAATCCCTCGGGTCTAGGCTGGGGCCTGGTCTTTGCGCAATCGAACCGGCCTCGACCGCCGCGTCGACTGGTACCCGGTTTCCCTGTGAGACGCAGCTGCACGCTTCAAGAGTTCGCGTTTCCAGCTTTCGTCAAACGCCGGCCGTCCGCCGTTGAAATCGGTTTCCAGGTCCAGGTCTCCGATCATCTGGTCTGCAATCCGGTAGCCGAGCTCCCGATAGGCTTCGAATTGCTCCTCGTCGAAAAACTGGTCCCCGGTGCTCTGGTCTGGGAAATCCGGGTTCGCCCCCTTGTACCCTTTCGCTTTCATGGAAAGGTCCCTGATCATCGTCGTCTTCAGATAGATGATCAGACCGGTTTGCGACCAGTCCTTGTGTGCATCATCCGCGCAATAGTCTATCTCGGCGACAAAGTACCCCTTGTCCGCGTAGTCGGCATCACTCGGGTAAACGTCATCGCACGGTTTGGCGATCATGTTTGCCGGACCCGCATTTTCGTTGAACGTGATCTTGGCACCAAAATCATCTTCGATGCGTCGGATGGCCGTGACGAAGTCGGAATAGGAAGCCGTGTTGTCCTGCCCTCCGTCGCAAATGATAATCAGCCGACACCGCCTGCGAACCAGCTCGTAAAGCCCAAGGTTCTCGAAATGCCCGCCATCGCTGAGTTCTGAAAACTTGGACGTTTCGGCGTAGCCGCTTCCCGTTGCAGCATAGACACCACTCGGGAAGATATGATTTGGTCGCCATTTCATCCATTTGGTCTTTTGGCGGCAGGGATTGTTCACCCAGTACCCAAGTCTGAAATTGAGCAGGTTCATGACCAGGGAAACCGTCTTGCTTCGTGTAATTCCCTTGCCACCAACGCCGCTTCGCGGGTTTGCCGCAGCTCCGGAAATTGCCATCGCGGTTGCAAGCGTCATTTCGTTGCCGTCGAATTCGGATGTTTGCAGCCAGCCCGTTTCGTCGCTGCCGCAAGCCATTGGCGACAACAGGAAACTTGCTCCACCACGCTGCTTGATCTTTCGGTCCCTGGAGTTCGCCAGAACGATATTGGCGTTGATCAGAGGATACGGCCCGTTCCTGTTTTGCCAGACATCGGACAACCTGAGTTTATCGGCCAGACCTGCCGCGCCCGATTGCTTGGTCTTTGCGGTCTCGAAGTCAGGCATGAACGCTTCGACCAATCGGTCCCGATAGAACCGTCCCAGCGAGATGTAGTTCAGGTTGGCGAAAAAACCCGTGATCAGGGCGATCGCAAGAAAGCCCAGGAAGACCGCCTGCACGACGTTTTGTTCCAAGGCGCTTTGACTACTGTCAGCACCGGCGACGTCAGGTTCCTCCGCAGCAAGTTCCAATTCCTGCCAGCGTCCTCCGAACAGAAGCAAGGCTGTCATGTCATCGCCGTTGGAAACCTGTTCCTGGATAATGGGATGATTGGCAATGAGCGCGACATTCTGATCCGGCTTGGCTTCCTGCTTCGCCAGGTAGTCGCTGGTGCTTTGCACGAGGCCAGCGGAGACCGAAACACGTTCAGCGACGTCAAAACTGAGCGTTGCCAAACCGAAGAGAAGCGCGGCAGCACCGAATTTCAGGATAGGACCGGTGAACTTGCCTCCACCGCCTTTGCCCTGTGACTGATAGAAACCCCAATAGGCACTGAGCGCACCGCCAAGGACACCAAGCAAGCCGGTTATGCCCCCGCCTGCTTCCCCAACTTCCGAGTATATATACAGGTGCACCAATGGGATCACGCCTATGGCCACCAGCGCCGCTTCGGCAATCAGCAAATACCCGGTCCCTTTTTCGAAAGACCTGCGTCCCGAGTAACGCATTGACGCCGGGGGCACTTGACGCAGCCATCGGAAGAACTTTCCAAGCCGGTAGTTCACCAGCATTACGCTGGCCATTGTGAGCGCGAAGAGTGGAACCCATTTCGAGGGATCCGAAGCATATTCATTCGCGACCGGCAAGCCTTGCCAGGACTGCCAGATCAACCATAGGGCCAAACCTATGAAAGCCACGAAAGGACCAGCCGACCCTTTGTATTCGAACCGACTGAGGACTATCGAATACGAGAGACATGCCAGCGCCAGAACGACAAGGACAGGCACACCCAGGTAGACAGTGCCGCAAGTCCAGGCGAGCACAGCAGGAACGTCGGGACAGGACCCGGGCAATGCGCCAATGATCGACGCCACCTGCAAACCGGCATAAACGTTTATCGCCGCGATCAGGGCCCACATGATCCAGGAAGCAAGTTTCGCCCACCAAAGCAGTTTTCCAGCACCGTCGGCTTTCGTTCTCCTGACATTCAACCAGGGCTTCATGTTTTTGGTTGAACGGCGAGACCAGGACAAAAGCGAAAACTGGATGGACAAGGCAACATAAATCACGCCAACAAACACCGCTGCCAAAAGACACAGCTTGAAAAGCAGGGTAAACTGGGGTGCATCACCAAAGAACGCCAACTCACCAGCCAATGATCGGGCCCATTCATGCGCTCCGATCCAGTGCATGGCGATGAAAGCCGCGGCGACAATCGGTATCCAGACAAGCAGATTGAGCAACACGGCCCTGAGCACGACTGCCAGTCCGGATAACAGGTTGATGCCGTCGCCCGGGATCAGATAGTTGCCGTTGTTTCTGACATGGCTCAGGATCTTGTTGTCTTCGGCTTCAATGTCATCGGGATCCGCAGTGCCCCAAGGCAACTTGGAGCCGGCATCGAAACTGTTTTCCGTTTCGCTTTCATTGGTGGAAGTCTTACCGGTCAGCCACCAGGCCAGTGCAGAACCGATATACCCACCGCCGGACACCGTCGAGAGATAGTCGACATTCTTGAAGATACCGGAAGCCGCCAGCTTCTGCATGACACCAAGACAGAAAATACCTGACCTGATGCCACCACCGGAAAATGCGACACCGAAGAATTCGGATCGAGGAACTTTGCGCGTTTCTTCGATCGTGGAGACTTCCTTTTCCAGAAAATCACCCGCGTTCGAAACAAAACCCAGTTGCGGAAAATCCTCCAATTTGGCCTTTTTTTCGGCTTCGCTCCCAACCGCTTCAGTCACTGCCACACCCTCCCAGTTGTGTAACAGTTACACACAATCAGTTATTTGTCTCGCCTCATGATGGTACGAGGCCGGACAACAATTTACAGATGTTTCGGGAACAGGGCGTTCCAGGGAGTCGAGTGGAGCGCCAGGTGCCGAAATCACATGGTCGTTGGTTTTTAAGTTCCCCTCAAACGAGCTGACCGGTGGAGAAAGGCAGGAGTATGTCAGTTTTCACCTTCAATCGGATTGGGACCCGTGTAGGTCCAGCGATAAGCAGGTGGTGTCGGGCCCTTGTTGCGACCGCCCTGGTTCATTTGTTCCCAGGCATGGGCGATCACACCCACGGAACGGGACAGACAGAACAGCCCCCTGGCCAGTTGCCCCGCAAAACCGAGCTCGGCATAGACGACCGCCGTTGCCCCATCGATATTCATCGGCACGGGCTTGCCTTTCCGGGCGTTCAGGATCGTCTGGACGGCACGGCCGATTTCGGCAAAGCGACCAGATACAGTGCCCGCCTCTGCCGCCTCGTCGACGAGGCCGAGGAGAAGCGGTGCCCGTGGGTCTTCCGGCTTGTGAAACCTGTGACCAAATCCGGGCACGAACCGCGTGCGCTCATTTTGCCAGCGGTCAATCATCGTCGCGGCGGCCTCATCAAGGTCCGAACCGGCGCGAACGGCCTCGTCAATCCAGCTGAAGAGTTCCACAGCCTGCTCACCAGCACCGCCATGCACATCGTCGAGCATGTTGACCGCCGACGCCATGGCACCATTCAGACCAAGGCCGCAGGTCACCGCCATGCGTGCTGCCGCAATCGAAGGGGCCTGCGGACCATGATCGACCGCAGCGACCAGGGCACATTCCAGAAGCCTGGCCTCAGCCTCGGTCGGCATCGCGCCGCGTGTCATCAGCCAGATCATCTGCGGAAAGGTGACATTGCCGATCAGGTCCTCGATGGCATGACCGCGAAACCGGATCTGCCCCGGCGCCATGTCGATGATTTCCGTCGTCCACCAGTCGGAGACATCCCTGCCCGTTTCACTCATAGTGCTCCGTCCTCTTGCAAGGCCGTCAGTTCGTCGTCGCTCACACCGAGTTCGCTCCAGATTTTGGCATTGTGTTCACCAAGCAGGGGTGGTGGCGCATCAACATGAGGGGCCTGTCCATCCAGTTTGATCCCCGTTGTCGTCACCGCGACATCCCGACCGACACCCGGCACATTCTCGTAGGAATGCAGGAAACCGCGATCGGCAATCTGCGGCATCTGCAACACCTCCGGCACCGTCAGCACCGCACCGGAGGGAACCCCGATGCGGTTCAATTCCTTCGCCCAGTCCCGCGCGGGCCGTGTTTTCAGAACCGTTTCAAGATCCGCCTTCAGGGCAAGCCGGTTGCGCTTCCGGTCTTCCCGGGTCGCATATTCAGGCCGGTCGCGGAGTTCGCTCAGGCCAAGGTGCTCCGTCAGCAAAACCCATTGCTCGTCCTTATTCGCCGCGATGTTGAGAAGGCCCGACCCGGCCTCGAACGCGCCGGAGGGAGCGGACGTGACATTCTCGTTGCCATTTGCGGCAGGCTCAACGCCGGCGTTCAGGTAATTTGAAACGACCCAGCCCATGGTCGCCAGCACCGATTCAAGCATCGAGACGTCGATGAAACTGCCCCTTGGGCTGGCATTCAGTGCAGCGGATATGGCAAAGGCCGCCGTTATCCCCCCAACGGTATCGGCGACCGGGTATCCGACCCGAAGCGGTGCGCTTTCGCTGTCGCCCGTGATCGACATGACGCCAGAAGCGCCCTGAATGATCTGGTCATAGGCGGGCCGGTGAACCCAGGGGCCCTCCTGACCAAAGCCGGATATTGCGCAATAGATAAGCGGAGGGCGTTCCTTTTTGAGGGTTTCATAGCCTACGCCGAGCCGATCCATGACACCGGGTCGGAAATTCTCCACCAGCACATCGGCCGTCTTTATCAGTTTCAGGAAGAGTGCCTTGCCGTCCGGATGCTTGAGATTGACCGTGACGGATTTCTTGCCCGCATTCTGCGCAAGAAAGGAAACGCCCATGCCCTTCCTGTTCAATTCGGGATCAGCGCCGAGATTGCGGGCAAGGTCTCCCCTGCCTGCAGCCTCGACCTTGATGACCTCCGCCCCGAGATGTGCCAGGTGGTGGCAGCAAAACGGGCCGGCGAGAACATTTGTCAGATCGAGGACGCGAATGCCCTCAAGCGGCTTTGGCACAGTGTCCTCCGGATGTTTTCGGATCAATCACCGTCTGCGACACCTTCCGCACGTGCCCTGGCGCGGCGGGCGCGGTATCCCGGCAGGACAACCAGCACCACGGCCAGGATCAGGAGACCGAGCGTCATTGGCCGCTCCCAGATGAAGCCCATGCCGTCATAAAGCTGCATGGCCCGCGAGAAGTTGTTCTCAAGCAACGGCCCGAGGATGAACCCGATCAGCAGCGGCGCAAGCGGATAGTCGGCAAACCGGAGCAGCGTTGCACAGACACCAAAGCCGACCAGGAGCAACAGTTCCGT
>JAEPML010000130.1 GCA_017643925.1 Roseibium sp.
TGCCAAGGCGGTCGAACATGTGGGGTCAGAATTGGGACAGGAGACTGACGTTGTAGTCACTCCCGACCCGGCTCTTATTGCAGCGGCGGATCGTGTTATTTTTCCCGGTGTCGGCGCCATTCGCGACTGCATGGCCGAGATCAATCGCCTCAATGTGGGTGAGATGGTGGCAGATGCCATGAAATCGAAGCCCGTGCTGGCGATCTGCGTGGGCATGCAGGCCCTGATGCAGCACAGTGAGGAAAATGGCGGCGTCGATTGTCTTGGTTTCATGCAGGGTAAAGTGAAGTATTTTGGGGATGGCTTGATGGAAGACGGTCAGCGCCTCAAGGTCCCCCACATGGGCTGGAATCAGGTCAGGCAGACCCAGGACCATCCCCTGTGGCAGGGCGTACCAGACAACAGCCGCTTCTATTTCGTGCACAGTTACTACGTACAGGCAGAAGACAAGACCATGGAAACCGGGGTCACCCACTACGGTGTGGACTTCTCGGCAACCC
>JAEPML010000013.1 GCA_017643925.1 Roseibium sp.
TTGACGATTTTCTGAACGGTGGTACTGGCGACGACATTCTGGATGTAGGTGCTGGCAATGGTTCTTGGCAGCATCCACGCGGTGGGGGAGGCAACGACACCTATCTGATTGGCAAGAACAGCGGCAACATTGTTGTTCATGAGGGGGCGAATGCCGGCACAGATACGCTCCAGTTCAAAGATCTGGTTTTGTCTGACCTGGCCTTTAGCTATGTCGACACCAGTGACTATGGCCGCGCGCTTCTCCTGTCCTGGAACAAGGACGGTGACAGCGGCAAGGTACAGGTCTCGAACGAAGGCAACGACATCGAGCGCTTCGAGTTTGCCGATGGCAGTGCGTTCGAGCGCATGGTGGTTCGAGACGATGGCCGGTTCGAGCTGTACGGTAGCCAAGATCAAAACGACTACATTCTTGGCACCGACAGTGATGACTTCATTCTCGGTGGCAGTGGCAACGACATTATTGACGTTGGTGCAGGCGTGGGCTCCTGGCAGCATGCGCGCGGCGAAGCCGGGGACGACACCTATCTGATCGGATCAGATGCGAGCAACGTCGCAATCCAGAGAACCGGCGAAGACACCAATGGTGGCTTTGATACCCTGCGTTTCAAAGACCTGGCATTGTCGGACATGACCTTGAGTACCGCTCAGATCTCTGGGCAGGGCACGGCTCTTTATTTCAACTGGAACAAGAACGGCCAGGCAGGCCAGTTAATGCTGGCAGATCTCGGCACTCATCTCGAGCGCTTCGAGTTTGCAGATGGAAACAGCCTTGCATCGATCAGTGTCCAACCAGGTGGTTCACTCGACCTTGTTGGCACCTCACACGATGACCGCATCACGGGAACAGCGGCAATTGACGTCCTCACAGGAGGCTCTGGTTCCGACACGTTCGTTTTCACCGATCAAAGTGGAAATGATCATGTCACCGACTTCACCAACGGCGAAGATCTCATCCATATCGAAAGCGGTGCCACTACCTTTACCGACCTGGTTCTGGAAGCCTCTGGAGCAAACGCGCTCGTCAAATTCGGTGGCACCACAATCACGCTCGAAGGGGTGCAGGTGACCAGCCTCGATCAGGGGGATTTCCTGTTTGGATAAAGTTCAATCGCAGCTGACCGGCCGGAAAAGCCCTCCGGTCGCATTGGTCCTCTCCGGTCAACGCCCACACGTCGGCCGGAGAGGGATCATCGGATTGAGGGGGAATAGATTGTGAAACCCAAGAGCGGCCGAAATCGCATTAGCGCCGGACGGCTATTTAAAATAGCAAAAGTATTGAAGATATCTCCCTCCTGGTTCTACGAAGAAACTCATGAGGTCTGCGATATTCCACGCAAACATAATGCCTTAAATGTCAGCTCCGTTCCGGTTTCTTTAGAGGAGGCCATCGAACTCAATCGGGCCTTCGAACAGATCACCTGCACGCGCCTCAAGAACCAGCTCGTTCAATTGGTGAGCGATATCGCAGACGGAAAGAATTTGGAAAAACTCTCTGCGTTTTGAAGACTGCCTCTTTCCCGCAAGAGGCCGTAGAGCCCTCTCTGGCCGCCAAATACCCTCGGGTCAGAGTGGGCACTCGTTCAGAGCACGTTGGGTGCAAGACCAAAGGAACCTGTGTTCCACAAACTCTGAAAATGTCCCTGAAAAATCCGACATGGACCAACTCTATTTAGAACCACCAGAATTCACCGGCCCTTCAGCCTCCAACGCCCTACCAAGCGTCCGCTCCGACACCTCCAATATCTTGGCCATGCCCTTCAGAGAGTGGGAGCCGCTTTCAATCCTTTCACGGGCGAGGGCGATTTGCTCCGGGGAGAGTTTGCGAGGACGCCCTACATGCTTGCCACGTTTTTTGGCCGCTTTCATACCGGCCTTGGTGCGTTCGCGGATCTGCTCGCGCTCAAACTCTGCAAAGACAGCCAACTGGCCATACACCATGCGTCCAATCGCGGTGGTGGTGTCGATGCTCTGGGTCACCGCTATAAACCCCACATCGCGTTGTCTAAGCTCATCCAGCATCAGGAGAAGATGCGTGGTGGATCTTCCCAGGCGATCCAGTTTCCACACGACCAAGGTGTCTCCGGCCTCAAGCGCTCCCAGGACATCTTCCAAGCCCCGGCGCTGAATTACTGATCCGGACACACCGTGGTCGCCATAAATGGCTTCA
Source organism: Roseibium sp. (assembly GCA_017643925.1). Classification (GTDB taxonomy): domain Bacteria; phylum Pseudomonadota; class Alphaproteobacteria; order Rhizobiales; family Stappiaceae; genus Roseibium. The sequence goes on from JAEPML010000013.1 coordinate 2,170, forward strand.
CAGCCCGCGTGGGTGAGCGCGTCTACTTGAAGTGCTTCGGTTTGGTCGTCATCGGAGACCCGCACATAGCCAATTTTCACCATCTCATTTTGCCACACCCTTTTGTCCGAATTTGAGAACGGCAAATGCGTTCTTTTTCAATAACTTAAAAAACAAGTGGTCTGCGCCTTCGGGCCTGACAAAAGGGAACCCTTTTGGCGGCTCTCAATACCTCACGCGTCAACGGCATCATCTACTTTCTTGTTCAACGCAACTTGCTTCCTTTCTAGGACGTAAAAACAGACAGCAATGAGGGCTGCGTTTTCCGGAAAAACGGGACAGTAATTTCGTTAAATCGCAAGGAGAAAAAGGAGCATATCGGCGAGGTCATCAGCTAAAACAACCATCAACGTTGTCACAAGAATCTGCAACAAGCGCCTACCAGCCAATGTCTGCTACAGGTGAGCATTTGCTACCCTGAAGTCACAGTTAGGGTTATCAGTCTTTTTGAACCGGTACTCCGTTTTGTCACATGAATTGATTTGTGCCTCAAAAGAGGTGCAGCACGATCGACAGCATTGCCCATAGCATTGACCTTGGATGGCCAAAAACGGGAACGGCGCATGTCGTCTGAGACAATCTGATTGAGGGCCTCTAGAAGCTCCGTTGCCGTGCCTTCCCAACCGTTTTTAGGATGTTGTGTGGTAACAAACTTTACTATCGCGACGGCAACCGGATCGCTCTCAAACACTTGATCGGTTGTGGCTTGCCGGTTTGCTGCATACGCTGCCATGAAATAACCAGCCTCCCAACCAAGTCCCGATTCCGCAGCGGTCATTAGTCGTGCAAAATCTGCCATGCGAGGAGATCGATCCAGTTTTGTTTCATCATAATGGCGAGCTGCTGCAGAGACCGCATCGAGCAAGGCACCGAGAACACCCGGCAGCGCTTTGTCCCACTCCTGCCAGAATTCATCCTCGCTCAGTCGTGTCGTCTCGTCTATTCGAAGAAGGCGAACCGTCAATGCGCGTTCAGCAAGGTCTGCGCGGTCAGTCAGACTAGGAATACCATTGAGCAATACAGGACGAGAGCCCTGGAACCAGAATGGTTCTGAGTCTGAATGCAGTTTACGTGTCAGAAAACCGGAGCCAGTCGATAGACGGCAGACCGCATCAGAGAACCAGGCATCCACTTTCGACACATTGTCGAACGAAAGCGCGTGACCACTCATTGCCTGCACAAACAGGTCCCTTTCATCTTTTGGCAATGCGAGTGCAGGAACAGCTGAGGGGTCGACCAGGGTGCGCAACATGCGTGCCATTGTCGTTTTTCCGCTTCCCTGTTCACCGCCAAGGGCAAGCACTGGATAAGCTTTTGCGCGGCCCCAAAGTGCTGCGACCAACCATGCAACGATCAACGAATAGTCGTTATCATCGGCATTTACGTAGCTTCGAAATTCCTCGAGCATATGACCAGCTTCCGGTTCCGGAAGCGCAGCCATCGTTTCACTGCGAATGAATTTCACCGTCGGGTTCTCTACCACTTCCCAACCGTGTGCGGTAATCTTTACAGCGCGCCATGCATCATCGCACAGATCCAGCCAACTCGCTCCATCAACCCAGCCTGTGCGCATCAAAGGTGTATGACAGGGCCCATCTTCAACTGCGCGCACATTCAGGACACGCAGCGAATCGGACAACATCTGCCCGGCTGGCGCACCTCCGGTAGACCGGTAGAATTGTCCCGCTGCCCAACGCTGAAAGACTGAGCTATCAACACGCCAATGCTCAAAATGACCGTTCACACATATGGTGGCATAGGCCCGTTTCTCTGGCGAATGCCATAATTGTGCGCCATCTAACGCCGCAAGAAGTGTGTCGCGTTGCTTGGGTTTTTCCGTTTTCTCAGAGCGAGGCTTCTTCGCTGGTTGGAGCTTAGCGACACCGTTCACGGTTCGGCCAGGATCTACGTGTCGCTTTGCACCGTCGACTAACGCGTGTGCTTGTTCTTCCGTCCAGCCCTGTTGAATAGCGTCCCCAGCGTCCCATCCTTTTGGAACTTTCTCTGGCGGGGTCAAAACAGCAACGGAAGAAGCACCCGCTTCTGAGAGCAGTCTCGCAACCAAATCAGCATATTTGCTGCCAGGCTCGTCGGCGTCAGGCCAGACGACAATGTTCCGCCCCTTCAGCGGCGACCAATCTGTCTTGTTGGCCGATTTCGAGCCACCGGGTGATGTGACACAAACATGACCTGGAAGGAGCAATTGTGCAGCGTCAGCTGATTTTTCACCTTCTACGACGACAACCGGCGCGCCTGGGTTTTTATCAAGTTGATGAAGTCCATAAAGCGGGCGAGGTGCGGGCCAAGCTTCCCAAAACCAGGAGGTTTTCTTGTCAATTTCAAAAAGACAGAGCGGACGGAAGCTCTTACCTCCGTTACTTTCTTCGAACCTGTAAACGTAACCCAGCGTCTCACCCAAGGCGTTGCGATAGGTCCAAATAGCACTTGGCGCGCCGAGTTTCGGGTGCCGGCTCGGCGCCTTTGGTGCGTCTCGTGGCACGGGCACAATAATACGCCGTGACAGTTTTCCCTCATCGGGTTCGGTTTTGCATTGGGAACCGACAAGAGGCTTGAAAGGACTATTGCTCATAGGGATTGATCGCCAGCATGTCCGCGATGTTCAGAGCGGCGTCCTTCTGGGAAAGTTCAAAAAGAAATGCTCCAAGGCTAACAAGATCACCACCACAGTCATCAGTCGCGAAGTCGGCCCAACGCCCAGTTACAAGGTTAACTTTGAACGAACCGGCACGATGATCGGCACGCCGCGGATTGCGGCACACCCATTCAGTTCCCTCTCGCCGACCTTCAGGCAACCAGCGCCTTACAATCTCATCCACATAAAGTAAGGCAGCACCAGCAATTCGTTGGAAGGCTATCGATTGTGAGACCGTCATGATCGGGAATCCACTTCGCTGGTAGATGCCGCCAGGCGTTCGGTAACAAAAGCCTCCAGATCAGAAGGACGATATCGAACCGCTTTCCCCATCTTCGCATAACGAGGGCCACCGCCTCGAACGCGCCAAGCCTGCATGGTGCGGATCGAAACACCGAGGAAGTCGGCTGCCGCTGCCTCTGTCATAAGTGAGTTGTTGGTAGTTGTAGTTGCCGCTTGCATTCCCGTCACTCCGTTTAATTGGTGATGGGAATAAAGTCAGAGAAAGTCTGGATAAATTAAAGAGTTAGGACGATCAATACGATCAACGCCGGATTGATCGCCTAGCTACCCCGGGTCCATCCTAGCTTTTTCCATCGAGAATGATTGCCGCCATCGGTTTGCGGCCAATTGGCGTCGACAGCATCTATCAGCCACCGGTGGTTACGGGTCAGCCAAGTTCTGGCAACATGGCGAGACGGCCCAATCCCCTCAGGTATGTCTATGCCGAGGCTACGTGCCTCTTCAATCAGACCGTCATAAAGCTCTTGTTTGTTTTCAGGAATACCCCGATAGCCGAATGACGCGATCAACTGTACAAAAGGTTGCTCGAATTTGCTCTTGCGGGTTGGATGTTCAAGATTCAGTTCGGTATTCTTGTCAGGATCAAAATCGGGAATTCGCAAGCGGATCGTCTCGAATTCTGAATGCCATCTGCGAACACTGTCCCCGGTAGCCCGGTAATTCTTAACCAGTTTGCTTGCACGGACGTCGACACGAAGGTCGGTCGCCCCCCAGTACATGCGGTCGATAGGTACGGGGTCTTTGCCAGGCTCAGTTCTGCCAAACGCCAAGAGTTTTCCTTGTCGCAAGGCAATGAGCAAAGAAGAATACCGCGCCATGACAGTCTTGAATGCATCTTTGATTGCCTGAGGTGCAGGCGGTCTTGGCGGTGGTTGGGGACCACCATTCAATACATGTCCCAGTTTGCCAATTCCATGTGGGTCAGGATCCAGAAATTTCTTGGCAAAAGAAGCCGACGCAGTGTCTGCATCGAAGCCAGTACAAATATCATTCAGGTAACGAGCCCACGAATCCAGGTTGTTCGGAAATGTGCTAAATTCCAGCCGAGCAAAAGCAAGCACATCCTGTGTGTCTTGGTGACCAAACACAAAAGAATTCACGCTGTCGCGCAGACTCAGATCGTGGAGCGCAGCTATGTCTTCGAGTTCAGGGGCAGTCAGCTGAGCCAAGTTCATCCCCGTAGGTAGGTGTTGAAAATCAAATGTCTTCCATATTCGCAAAGGAAGCTTCATACAAAAAATGACATCGAAGCAAGCGTCGTTGCAACGCGTTTGTTAAGTTGGTTTGGCTGGCCTCCCGAGCATGAATTTCAACGTTCAATCCAAAGCGACAACCCTATTTTTCTTCCAATATTGAGGCGGCATCGGGCCTTTGCCTCTCTCCATTTAGGCCTGCTTCAATGCGCTCTCCGATTGTTTCGGAAAGTACCCTGATAGGATCAGAGTCAGGGTTTACATAACGATTTGTAATCGCAACATTCGAATGCCTGAGAAGATGACTGATCATGAAGGCATTGCTTCCTGCTTGAGACGCAAATGTACCGACAGTGTGACGCAGGTCATGAAGACGTACATCCTTCAATCCGGCATGGGTCCGAACTCGTTGCCAAGCTTTCTCCAAGACTTCTTTGCTGATATGGCGCTTTGGATCACCGGTTCTTGGCAGCACGTAAGGCGAGTTTCTTAACCTGGGAAGATCTGAGAGTATCGCTAGAGCGCCAGTGCTGACAGGATGTGCGCGCCGGCCATCTCCTTTTCGAGCCGGGAGTGCGATCATGCCATTTTCCTGGTCGACATCCTCCCATTTCAGTTCCAAAATTTCGGAGAGTCTTGCTCCTGTGAACAGCAAAAGCCGGATAGCTGCAAGTGCCATCGGATTAACAGGCGAGCGCCTCTTCTCCTCATCTGCCGGTAGATGTTTGAGAGTGTCTTCATGAGCTTTGATGATCCAAGGCAGCCCTTTGGTCTCTGCTTCTTCCAAAGAACGCCCGAGCCGCGTCAATTCTTCCATTGTCAAGAAGCGCTCCCGTTCAGTCTCCTTATAGCGTTTCACTAAGCGCACCGGATTCGATTGCTCTGGTCTCATTCCCCAAACCTCAGCAAGGTTAAATGCCTTGGACAAAACAGAAAGCACAAAATTTGCCTGCCGAGGGGTCGATGCCAATGCCTTATGAAGCTTTGTCACATCCTGACGTGTGACAGAAGCGACCTTGGTTGTTCCAAGTCTTGGACGAATGATCTTTTCGATTAACCGCTCAACTTCCGACTGTGTCCGAGCTGCGTTGTGTACCTTGACATGATCTTGTAAGTACCGGGTCATCAATTGATCCACGGTACTTGCAGACTTGAGCGCTTGACGGTCTGCCACAGGGTCGCCCCCCTTTCGCACCAGCGTAAGTGCATCTGCTGCCATCTTCCGAGCCGCATCAGGTGTCAGGGCGCCATACCGACCGAGTGTCAAGCGTCGGGATCGTCCTGCTTCGGTTCTGTATTGCACTACGAACGATTTAACGCCGCTTGGCAGCACCAGCAGTCCAAACCCTTTCAAATCGCCATCCCAAATGAACGTTTGTTTCTCGCATGGTTTTGCGGCAGCCACTGTGCGTTTAGTAAGGTTTGGCATGATCTATCTCATTCCTTTGACGGCTCGTGACACTCCAAAGAGCGCATATGACAACTTTGAAACCTAAAAAAGCAAAAAGAAAACAATTAGTTATGACAGCCTGACGACTTCTGACGACCAATCCACTTTCTAGTGCATTCATCTGAGGTCGCTGTGGATGATTTTCCTGTATGCACTATGTCCACAATACCTATATGTAAGCATAATGTAAGCAGATGTAATCGAAAAGCATGATAGCTCATCGCAAAACATGAGAGTCAATACCTTGGAAAATAGCGGAAAATCGTAATTCATCGTAAATCATGATACTAAGAAATATCAGATTCCTAATCTGAGGGTCACAGGTTCGAATCCTGTCGGGGTCACCATCATTTCCCACATCTGAAACCATGCCGTGGCGGGTCTCGCCCTGCCGCTCCAGGGCATCTGCATGCCGCCGCGAACGGGCAGGGCAGCGTGCGAGGACTGCCAAATCTCTCCGGGACGCGGGGTTTCAAGAGGGTTTTGTGCGCTCCAGGTTTGGTTTCCGCCTCAGCTATGCCAGCATTGATACAATTGATACATTCGCAAAGGCCAAACTGAAAAACCCGCTGGCTAAGGTTATGTCGGCGGGAATTTCTGCGGTCGTGAGGACCGGAAGCAGGGTGGAAACACATGTTGCAGCAAACGGAAGGCGCATCCACCGAGCCCGAAACGGAACGGGTTGAGCGGGGCTTGCTGGCAGAGGCCGTTGAAGCCCTGGAAGAAGGCTTTGTCCTCTATGACAGCGACAAGCGCCTTGTCTTTGCCAACAATCGCTATGCCGAGATGCTCGGTCCCCACCGGGATCTTCTCGTTCCCGGCACCCCCATGCAGGTCATCATCGGACTGGCTGTCAGCAGCGGTCACATCACCATCGCCCGGGGACCGGAAGGCGGACTGCCGGGCATTCTTGAAGCACTGGAAACAACGCGCAATCTCAAGATCGAGATCAATGTTGCTGACGGGACCCAACGCGAAATCACCCTTGCACGCCTGAAGGACGGCGGCATCGTCGCGACAGCGCGCGATATCACCGAACAAAGAACGGCGGAGGCCCGGGCACGGGGCATGCTTCACGGGGCAATCGAGGCAGTCGATTTCGGCATTGCCCTTGTTGATGACGATGAAAGGCTGGTCTTTGCCAACCGGAAATTCAGCGAGATCGGCGACCCGGCCGGCAATCTTCTCAAACCAGGCCGCAGCATGCGCGATATCCATGAAGACGCGATCAGCACAGGCCTGTTTCCGCTGCCGCCCTGGACACCGAAGGCGGAGATCCTCGACGAACTCGACCGGATGATCCGGCATTCGGCAAAGGGATTTTCGGTTCCCAACAACCAGGGCCGGGAAATTGTTGGAAATGTCTACGAAACCACCCTCGAGGGCCGTCTTCTGACCATCGAGGACGTGACCGATCAGCTGAGAGCGGAGCGGCTCTTCACCGATGCGGTGGCACGTTTGCCGGTTGGTGTGGCAATCGAAGGCGCCGACGGGCAATTCACCCATTGCAACGAAGCCTTTGCCGCCCCGTTTCATCTGACGGCGGAGGAAATCCTGAGCCTGTCCGACACTGACCGGATCAGCGTCCTGTCCCCTCATATCGCGAAAGTCGGCGGCAAGGACGTCGGCGACCACGCGGCCACGATGTTTGCGGAAGCCATTCGCCAGCAACGCAAGACCCTCACTCCGATGGAGGTGAGTTTCCGGGACGGCCGGCATTATCTGGTTGAACGGGCGGTTACGGAAGACAATGGCCGGGTTGTGGTTGTCACCGACATTACGGCGCTCAAGGAAGCCGAGAACCGGAGCCTGCAGACCCTGAACGATGCCATTCAGTCGCTGGACGAAGGGCTGGTCCTCTTCGATCGCGATCTGAGTTTCGTGTTCGGCAATCGCCTCTATCACGAAATGTTCTTCAGCGATCTTGCGGCACCGGTCCCGGGAGAAAACCTCGTTGCCATGATGGACCGGCTGATCGACAGCGAAGCCATGCTGGTGCCGGACAAAGTCGGCAAAACCGATTACATGGACGAGCTGGCGCGGCTGGTCCGCATCTATCGTAAGAAGGAAACCATCCGAACCGGCGAAGGCAGAATTCTTCTGGCCTCCGCGCACCAAACCGAACTGGACGGCTACCTGGTCTCTTTTATCGACATCACGGAGCAGAGGCGTGCGGAAGAAGAACAGCGCGAATCCGACCTGCTGCTGCGCAAGATCGTCGAGGCCTGCCCCGCCAATTTCCTCGTGTCCCGGATCGACGACGGCAAGATCATCTACTGCCCGCCCGCCTCCCGCGAACGGTTCGGCAACATCAGCACGACACTGAGTTTCTTCCTGACCCCGGACGACCGGCAGCGATATCTCGATGCTCTGTTGCCAACTGGGTCACTCGACGACTATCGGGTGCAGTTCCGACGCGCCGACGGCTCGATCATGCAGGGTCTGACGGCAGCCCGCGTGACCGACTACAAGGGCGAGAACGTCATCGTGTCTTCCACGCGGGACATTTCGGATCTCCTGGCCATGCAGGATGAACTGCAGCGTCAGCGCGACATTGCCCACCAGAACGAAAAACTCTCCGCCCTGGGTGAGTTGCTGGCGGGCGTTGCCCATGAGCTTAACAATCCGCTGTCGATCATTGCCGGCTACGCCCAGATGCTGGAAGGCAAGCTCGACGATCCGGTCCTGTCCAAGCGCGTGGACCGGATCGCGGAGGCTGCCGATCGAAGCGCCCGGATCGTCAAGACCTTCCTGGCCATGGCCCGTCAAAGGCCAACGGCACTCGAACCTTGCTCCCTGAGCGAGATTGCCTCCGTTGCCCTCGAAATCGCAGGATACGGACTGAAGGCCAACGGCACTCGGGTCGTCACGGAGCTCGACGACGAATTGCCTCGGGTATCCGGCGATGCAGACCAGCTTGTCCAGGTGTTCACCAACCTGATCGTCAACGCCGAACATGCGCTGGCCCCGCTCGGCGAAGACGCCGTGCTGACGCTGCGCGCGCGTTTTGATGAAGATACCAACCAGTCCATCATCGAAATTCACGACAACGGGCCCGGCATAGCCGACGAGATCCGCGCACGCATTTTCGAACCATTCTTCACAACCAAGGATGTGGGGGAAGGGACCGGGGTTGGTCTCGCATTCAGTCACCGGATCATCGACACCCATGGCGGTACGCTCGAGGTGTCCTCTTCGCCGGGGCAAGGCACGCGCTTCTTTGTCAAATTGCCGTCCTTGGAACACTCCGCTGACGACCTGACGTCGCAAGCCCCGGACGAAGACCCGGTCATGCGCAAACATGTGCTGGTCGTCGACGACGAGGAAAGCGTCGGCGAGTTGATCTGTGATCTACTTCAGGACATCGGCTGCCAAACCACCCTGACTGCGAACGCGCGCGAAGCGATCGCGAAGCTCTCCGAAGCATCCTTCGACGCCATAATCAGCGATTTCAAGATGCCGGGCATGGATGGTGAAGCCTTCTTCAAGGAACTTCGGCGGATCCGGCCCGACCATGTGGCGCGGATCGCGTTTGTCACCGGCGACTCCATGGGGAAAGCTGTCAATCGGTTCCTCCAGGACTGCCAACGGCCCTTTATCGAAAAACCGATTTCGAAGGACGATCTTGCCGCCCTTTTGAAGCAACTCGTCGGTGGAGACGAAAAGACATGAACACATCCCCCTCGCCGCAGCAGATCCTGGTCTGTGATGACGAACCGCATCTGCGGGAAATGGTGGCGGAATACCTGACAGAACGCGGCTATTGCGTTTCGGAAGCCGAAAACGCCAACGTCATGAACGACCTTCTAGAAAAAACCCAGCCTGCCCTGATTATTCTGGATGTGAACATGCCGGGCACGGACGGATTGACGGCACTTCGCAATCTCAGGACCACTTCCACCGTTCCGGTCATCATGTTAACCGCGGCCAGTGAGGTGGTTGACCGGATCGTCGGGCTGGAAATGGGAGCCGACGACTATGTCGGCAAACCGGTGGATCTGCGCGAGCTGGAAGCTCGGATCAAGGCCGCCCTGCGCCGGCAGAGCTTTGTCGAAACCGAAAGCGAGCAGAGGGATCGGCTCAATGGAACCGTCCCGTTCGGCCCGTGTCGCCTTGACATTGACGGCGCCAAGCTTTTTGGCGTGGATGGAAATGAAATTGCCATAACGGCAATGGAGTTCAGCCTCTTGCGGGTCTTTGCGGAAAACCGCGGCCGCGTTCTCAACCGGGACCAGCTGCTGGAACAGGCTCATGACAAGGGTTGGGAACCCTTTGACCGCTCCATCGACCTCAGGATTTCGCGCCTGCGTCGCAAGATCGAACCAAACCCGACCAAGCCGGAGACGATCCGCACCGTCCGGGGGATCGGATATGTCTTCGGCTGAGGAAGACAATGGGGCCGGGGCGGCGCTCCGACCACATTCCCGATCAACATCGGCGAGCGGGCGACACCAGCCGCCCTCGCGATTTACCCGCGCGGTTCAGGCACCACCCGTGAGGTCTTCCGCGAGCATCAACGCATTGTTGTCCGGGTCATAAAACGTTGCTGTCTTGACCATGCCTTCGACAACGTCGGTCGGCCCGTCAAACCTGACCTTGGCCTCCTCCAGTTTCTGCCGCGCTGAATCAAGGTCTGCAATTCCGAACACCGGCACACAATTGCCCGGCGCCGGTTCGGTGTGCTCGCCAAGACCAATTGTTACGCCTTCAGTCCGGGTCTGCAGCTCCGACCAGCCGGCCTCGTCCGCATGGTAGATGGCCTCGAACCCCAACATGTCCTGGTACCACTTGGCGCTCTGGTGACGGTCCTTGACCGACAGCGCAATCGTGATGGTGTTTTCCAACGAAATTATCGGCATCGACTTCCCCTTTGATTAAAAATATACTAACTATACTTTATGTACATTAGTCTGTTTGTCAAGCTCACTTCGAGAGCCTGGGCGATGCCGATCCTGTCGAGCCTTCACAGCGGCATTCCCGGACGACAGGCGCCACTTCTGACAGCAACGGGTGCAAGCCGGACCGCTTTTGCTCAAAGCATGGCCCACCTCATCGAAATCGGACTAATGGAAAGAAACCCCGGCCACGGCCATCCTCTGCGGCCAGAATTCCGACTGACGGCGCAAGGCATTGCGGCAGCGGCCCTGGCGGCCAGGATACAGCGGGCATCGGAAAGCGAGGACCAGACACTGCTCCGGCGTTCGTGGACCCTTCCCGTGCTGACGTCGCTACATCAGTCCGGGCACTTCAACGAGATCAGGAGAAACCTGCCGGGTATTACGGACCGGGCTTTGTCGCAGGCGCTCAAGGCAATGGAAGAAAAGGGCTGGGTTCAACGTGATGTGGACAACGCTGCGCGCCCGCCCCGCTCCATTTATCGTGCAATCGGCTTCGGGGCAGAACTGAGCCGGATCACGGCTGCGGAGATCGAGTTCGAACCGGGAGAGTGAACAGAAACACCAAGCCGCCCCGGCCATTCAAGTTGAGCCAATCCAGCGTTGCCTGGAGCGATTTTCAGCTCGCTGCCAGATAGGCTTCGACATCCCGAAGGAGCGCATCGACCTCATCATCATGCACCTTCAGCAAGGCAAATTTCCTATGAATGTTTCGCAAGTAATCGAGGCTCGATCCTGCAAAACCCTTGCCCGTTGCAAGGTAGCGGACCTGGTCTTCCCGGGCCATGGTATGGTCGATCAGATCGGCACTGTGATCTGCCACGAAGGTCAGTGCCTCGATCCTTCCGCCATCGACAAATGATGTGACGAAAGCCGGAAGATAGGCCGGACCGACCTGTTCACGCCGCCAGAGCACTTCGGTTTCCACGTCGACCCTGTCCCGTGAAACGCGGAACAGCAGGCCGTCACATCCAGTCCCTTCATCCAGTGCAGCCATCAGGCCAGGTGCATCGGCAGTGCCCCTGGCCCCGTAAATGTCCTTCAAAATGAAACGACGGGCATAGCCCGGAACATGCGCCCGCCTGACTTCGGCGAACTCGATGGCCGGGTCCCACATCAAGGAGCCATAGGCAAAGATCCAGAGATCCTCGTCTTGACGCCCCTGAAGGGTTTCGCGGCGCATGCCTTCCCGCTTTGCGTCGGAATGCCACCACTGCTCCACGCCCAGTTCTTCCATCTTCTCGGCAAGAACCGCCGTCGTGAATGTTCGGAAGAACGACTTGTGCGGATCGGCAATGGCTGCCTTCAATTCCGGATGATGGAAAAACGGGTCCTGTTCGAGCGTCACCTGTTTCCCTTTCACAAACCTGGCCCGTCAAGCCGCAGCCTAGCACAAGCCTGGTCAGATCGCAGAGGTCTCTTTCTCGCGGGAAACCGGGACTTGCGTCTTGCGGGAGAGCATCAACACAAACGGATCAACAGTTCCGGCCAGACCCGCTTCTTCACCCTCGTGGACTTTCAGGATTTCAAATCCGGCCGCTTGAAGAAGTGTTGTCAGCTCCTCGGTTTCATAGAAGGTGTAATACCGGCCGAACTTGTCGCGGCTTGCACCGCTGCCACGCTTCATGCCCAGATGCAGTATGCCCTGCGGTTGAAGACAATCGTGCAGGTTGGCCAAGTGCCCGGGAAAATCCTGGCGTGCCGCATGTAACAGGCTGAAATTGGCCCAGACCCCCTGATAGGCTGCCGTCTCCAGCGGGTCGTCAAAAGTCCCCAGTCTCGCGGGGAGGCCTCGGTGCTCCCGCGCCAGAGCCACCATTTCCGGTGAAGCATCCACGGGGTCCGGCAGAAACCCGGCATCCCGCAAATGACTGGACGCCATGCCCGGGCCACACCCCCAATCAAGCACCGCAGCACCGGGTGGCAGACAGGACATGAAACCCTTCAGCGAACCGCTCGGCTCATCGCGGGAGAACCGTTTGGCATAGTCGGTTGCCTTGATGTCATAGACCCGAATTGTTTCTTCATCAGCCATGCTTTGAACCCGGTTGGTGCCTTGTCGCCACTATGGCCAAGAACACGCCAGCAGCCAATCTTCAAAAATATTCGGCCGCAACGCGGCGCAGCCGCGAGACTGCGTCACCGCATGCAGACACAAGAAACCCCGCGTTTCCTATCGAAACACGGGGTTATCTTGAAACGGGGTCAGGCCTTTCGGTGGCCCGTCCCAGTCATCAGTTGCCGAGGCACTTTTCAAGAAGCGCTGCGTCCGGATTGGTCGCATTCGGGCCGAATTCGGCGTAACAACCGGCGGTCCAGGCAACGGCCTTGTTCTTGTCGTCGAAGGATTCGTTGGCATTTCCGGCGCGCTGTTTACCAGATGTCGAAACACGCATCGGCTTGGACGGTTTCGTCGTCATGCCACGGGTCTTGATCTTGGTTGCCTTGAAGGGAGAAGCAGGCTTCACACCACCATGATTGGCACAGGCAACTTCATTGCTGATCGCGTCGTCCGAGCCAAAATTGTAAACGGTACCGTCATTGCAGGTGACGATGCGGTCGGCTGCCTGGGCGACAACCGGAACGGCAACTGTTGCGAAAGATCCGACGGTCAGGGCCGCCAGCACCGAGAATGCTGTAATCTTCATTTTCATGTTCAATCTCCTTAAGTTTCAATCAGCTTTCCTGCTGACTATATGAAGATAGAAACTGAACTTATCTGATTGATTTCACTGTATATTTCAATTGTATCAGATTACAGACTGCTTCTGATCAAAACAAAAAACCGCACCCCAAGGCCTTGCGGCGGGATGCGGCTTCATGTGGCGGTCTTGCCCGGACAAGCTCAAGGCGGGCTTCGACGTTCCGGTTTCGTAAGAGATCAGACGATAAACAGGTCGTTCTGCGTCAGATCGATGTGACCCAGCATCTGGAAGGACAGGTCTGCATCCAGCCCGACACCGTCTCGGACATAGACATTTGTGACATCGCCAAAGGCTCCGCTTTGCGAATGTTCGAAATAGGCCTCGGCCCCGGGCGTATTCGAGAATCCATTCTGCTCGCCGAGGAAATCGGCAAAGAAACCCTCGATGACGACAAGATCGCCGCCCTGGACAAAGTCGCCAATGACATCCATCGGATCCGATGCCCCACCGCTGTCACCGGCGGCGAAGTAGAAGACATCGAACCCTGCGCCTCCATGAAGGTAGTCGCCAATCTCGCCAGCGTCGTTCGTTCCACCGGTGATGTGGTCATTGCCGGCACCACCGTGGATGTAATCGTTGCCGTCGTCTCCGTAGATCCAGTCCGTGTCGCCACCGCCGAGCATGTCATCGTCGCCGGCGCCGCCTTCCATCTCGTCGTTGCCGTCTCCGCCTTCCATGTCGTCGTTGCCGAGGCCACCTTCCATCCGGTCATTGCCTGTGTAACCCTCCATGCGGTCGTTGCCATGACCACCGGACATCTTGTCGTTTCCTGAACCGCCATCCATGACGTCGTCGCCCTTGTCGCCGACCAGAACGTCATTGCCGCCGCCACCAAGAATCTGATCGTCGCCCAGGCCGCCGTGAAGGAGATCATTTCCAAGGCCTCCAAAGACCTGATCGTCCCCGTCGCCACCAAAGACGGAATCATCACCCTCGTCGCCCCACAGCGTATCGTTGCCGTCTTCACCTTCTACCGTGTCGTTCCCGTCACCTGCCCGGACAACGTCGCGGTCAAAGCCGCCCTTGATCCGATCATTGCCAGTGCCGCCGAAGATCTGGTCCTTGCCGTGTCCACCGAGCAGGGAATCATTTCCCGAACCGCCGTCCAGGAAGTCATCACCAACATCACCGCTCAGAACATCATTGCCTGTCTGACCGTACAGCCGGTCGTTGCCGCGACCACCGACAATGAGATCGTTGCCGGCGCCGCCGTAGCCACTGTCGTTTCCGTCGAAGAGGAAGATGTCATCGTTACCCCAAAGACCATACGCCCGGTCAACACCATTGGTCCCGAAGAATTCATCGTCTCCGGCATAGTCGAACCAGAAATTTATGGGAGTCACGTTGATGCCGATGTTGAAGAAATCAACGAGCTGCGGGATGCCGCCCAGTCCGCCCAGAACCGGATTGTTGCCGAAACCTGCAAAGGACCAGGGAGCAGGTGATTCGCTCTCGGCACGGTCCAGTGTCCTGTAGCCGTCCGCGCCGCCATCAAGATTGCCACCACGCCGAACGGATTTTTCCGGTTCACTGGCAATGGGTGTCGACGAGCTGTCCCTGCTGTCATCTTCGTTGCCACCTGTTGGATCTGGTCCGTCAATGCCTGAAGGCTGGTCGTCTGCCATCCAATCGGACCAGTTTGGTCCGAGATCGGAGTTCCAGCCCAGGGTCTTGGAAAAGGGAGTAAGTAACTTGAAAGCCATTTCATTGTCCTCAGTGCATGGGGGCCATTGGCCGACATCTGTTTGGTTTGAGGTCGGACTGGTGCCCGATGCCCACTGAGGGAAATATCGAACCGGCACGTATCGGAACGACGTTGTGGCAGCAGGAAGAGCGTATGAGTTGTATCGACGCAGCCCGTCCGGGCCACTTGATCGACACATCTGTTACGTTGGATACAAACCGACGCGCAACGACGGCAGGCGCACTTCAGATCGGCAAAAGCGCCACCAGGCGGCCGCTCCAGGAAGCTCAGCTCTCGACGGGCGCCGTGCTTTTTCGGACCACCAGCCAGGGATCCAGCTGGAAGTCCCTCTCATCCGGCTGCTTTCCGTCGAGCAGACTGAGCAGATGTCGCGCGGCGAGGGCGCCAATGGCACGGCGCGGCTGATGAACGGTCGTCAGAGACGGCACAAAATGACCGGCGATGTCGATATCGTCAAAGCCGACCACCGAGACGTCCTCTGGCACGCGAATGCCTGCTTCGTGCAGGGCGGAAACGAAACCGAACGCCGTCCGGTCACTGGCGCAGAAAACGGCTGTCGGCCGTTCCGAAAGCTTCAACCAGGCCTCGGCTGCGGCCTGTCCGGTTTCAAGCGTGTAATCACCTTCAAAGACCCACGCGTTGAACGGATCAATTTCGGCCGCTTGCAACGTTGCCCTGAATCCATCAAGGCGGTCCTGACCGGGCTTGTGCGAAAACAGACCCGACACATGCCCGATCCTTCTGTGCCCCAGCTGCAGCAGGTGCGCTACGGCGAGGTTTGCCCCCAGCAGATTGTTGATGACGGCAATTGGCACGCGCGGATCGTCGCTCCATTCACCTGCCGTTACCATCGGCGGCAGCTTCGGATTGCTGGCCTTGATCTCCGCGATGGACAGATGCCCGTCGAGGGTGACGATCCCGTCGCAATTGTTCTTGCTGAAATAGTCGTTCAGCTTCATCTGCGACATGGACGGTTTGCGCGTGTCGGCAATAAGGACCTTCAGATCCCGTTCTGCGCATACCGATTCAATGCCTTGCAGGACGTTGGAAAAATGCGAGTTGCCGATATCCGGCACAAGCGCGACGATGGTTCCGGTCTGTTGCCGGCGCAGGTTTCGCGCTGCATGATTGAGGATGTAGCCCGTCTTTTCGACAGCTTCCAACACTCGCCGTCGCGTATCCTCCGTCACGCGCTGTGGTGAGGACAGCGCCCGGCTGACTGTCGCCGTCGAGACCTTCGCCTCGCGCGCAACATCCTGAACAGTCGGATTGGATTTATGTGGTTTGGACGTGTTCATTTCCGGGCATTGCGATAGACGGCGACTGATCGCTCATTGTCTATACAGATCTGGCAAACTGCAACAATGGCTTGTCTGTAGGGCTGTACAGCAATATCGACCGGATCGCGATACGTTTATTCCAACGACACCCACAACACCTTGGCGTCTTCTTCACTCGTGGAGATGCACCCGTGACCCATGCCACTGTCATAATAGACTGAATCCCCTGCCTTGAGCGCAAGCGGACGGTAGTGTTCGGTGAACAGCGTCACCTCACCGCTGATCACGTACATGAATTCCTCACCACGATGACGGATCCACGATTCAAACTCGGATACGTCACGTGCCTTGATCGTACTGATGTAAGGAAACATGCGCTTGCTGGTCAGTTCGGTGCACAGCAGCTCGTGACTGTAGGTCGGCGTATCCTGGGGCTCGCCCTGCCCGGACATCGTCACGTCCCGGCGGCCGGAAATGTCGCTCGGACCCGACTGGACAAAGAGCTGCGGTGTCTTGAGATCCAGCGCCTTGGTCAGGCGTCGCACGATATCGAAACTCGGCCGTGTCTGGTTGTTCTCGATCTTGGAAAGTGTCGACCGGCCGATTCCGGCTGCCTTGCCGGCTTCCTCGAGAGTCCAACCCTTCTGCTGCCGCGCTTCGCGGATCATCTTGCCCAGATGATCAAGATCGTTTGCCTCCACGATCTCGTCTTCAGTGTTTGGCGAAACCGGTTCCATTGCCTGCCTCTTTTTCTTTCCCGCGCAGCTTGCACACTCTCCAACCAGGGTCAAACATTCCCAACGCAAACTTTTGTTGCAAATATTGGAAAAGTTTCTTATAGGAAACACGGTCTCCCGTAAAGGGAAACGGCACCCTTTCGGAAAACAATCGGAGAAAGAAGATGTTTCGGACCAATCTCGACGTCGCAGATCCGGTCATCGCACAGTCGATTTCCCGTGAGGCCGGCCGCCAGGCCGACCAGATCGAACTGATCGCATCGGAAAACATTGTTTCCCGGGCCGTGCTGGAAGCGCAGGGTTCTGTGTTGACCAACAAATACGCCGAGGGTTACCCCGGGCGCCGCTACTATGGCGGCTGCGAATTTGTTGACGAGGTGGAATCCGAAGCGATTGACCGCCTCAAGAAGCTCTTCGATGCAGGTTTCGCCAACGTCCAGCCACACTCCGGTGCACAGGCCAACGGCGCCGTCAAACTTGCACTTCTGAAACCGGGGGACACGATCCTCGGCATGTCTCTGGATGCAGGTGGTCACCTCACCCACGGCGCTAAACCGGCCCAGTCGGGCAAGTGGTTCCATCCGGTTCAGTATGGCCTGACACCGGAAGGACTCATCAACTACGATCAGGTGGCCGAACTGGCGCGCGCTGAAAAACCGCAAATGATCATTGCCGGTGCATCGGCCTATTCCCGCATCATCGACTTCGCAAAGTTCCGGGAGATCGCGGATGAAGTGGGCGCCTGGCTTCTGGTCGACATGGCCCATATCGCCGGACTGGTTGCCACCGGGCTGCATCCCTCTCCGATGCCACATGCGCATGTGGTCACCTCAACCACACACAAGACACTGAGAGGGCCTCGTGGCGGCATCATCCTGACCAATGACGAAGCCATCGCGAAGAAAATCAACTCAGCCGTATTCCCGGGCTTGCAGGGCGGCCCGCTGATGCACGTGATTGCAGCAAAGGCTGTCGCCTTCGGTGAAGCGCTGAAACCGGAATTCACCGAATACGCGCAACGTGTTGTCGACAGTGCAAAGGCCTTGTCAGAAGTCATGACGGTCCGCGGCTGCGCAATCGTTTCCGGCGGCACAGATAATCACCTCATGCTGGTCGACCTGCGCCCCAAGGGCGTCAAGGGCAATGCCGCCGAGGCGGCCCTGGAGCGCGCCGGCTTCACCTGCAACAAGAATGGCGTTCCGAACGACCCGGAAAAACCGACTGTGACCAGTGGCATCCGCCTGGGCACCTCGGCCGGATGCTCCCGCGGTTTTGGCCCGGAGGAATTCCGCGCGATCGGGCACCTGATCAACGATGTCCTGGACGCATTGGCGGACAACCCGGACGGCGATCCTGATGTAGAAGCGGCCACCCGGGAGAAGGTCGCCGGGATCTGCGCAAAGTTTCCGATCTACGATTTTTAAGCCGCTGAAGCAGCAGGAACCAGAAAGGACCGGCACAATGTCCGACGCCCCGAAACGCACACCCTTGTACGATCTTCATGTCGAGCTTGGCGGCAAGATGGTCGATTTTGCCGGCTGGGAGATGCCGGTCCAGTATCCCATGGGGATCATGGGCGAGCACAAACAGTGCCGCGAAAAGGCAGCCCTGTTCGACGTCAGCCACATGGGTCAGGTGATCCTGAAAGGCGACAATGTCGGTGAAAAGCTGGAAGCAATCTGCCCGCAAGCCTATTCCACGCTCAACGAAGGCAAGGCCCGCTACGGCTTCTTCACCAACGAGAACGGCGGCATCATGGACGACCTCATTGTCTCCAATGCAGGTAACCATTTCTTCGTTGTCGTCAATGCCTCCATGCGTCACCAGGACATCCCGCACATGGCCAGGAACCTTGACGGTGTCGAGGTCACGGAACTCTTTGACCGCGCCCTCGTGGCCGTGCAAGGCCCGAAAGCCGAAGACGTCGTCGGCAACCTGTGCCCTGCTGCCCGAGAGTTGAAATTCATGGAAACCATGGTGGGCAGCATCAATGGTGTGGAGTGCCGGATTTCACGCCTCGGCTATACCGGTGAAGACGGTTACGAAATCTCGATACCCGAAGACAAGGCTGTCGACGTCACCAGGGCATTCCTGGCCGACGAGAACTGCGAGCCGGCGGGACTAGGCGCCAGGGACTCCCTGCGGCTTGAAGCCGGGCTTTGCCTCTATGGCAACGATATCGACAACGACACCTCCCCAATCGAGGCATCGCTGATCTGGGCCATCCAGAAACGGCGCCGCGAAGAGGGTGGTTTCCCGGGTGCGGAGCGCATTCAGCGTGAGATTGCCGACGGTCCGTCACGGCGGCTTGTCGGCATCAAGCCGGAAGGACGCGCCCCGGCACGTCACGGTGTTGAAGTGCAAAGTGACAACGGAGACACCATCGGCGTTGTCACTTCAGGCGGCTTCGGACCAACCGCCGGCTGTCCGGTCGCGATGGGCTACGTTGCAGCCGATCACGCCGAACCGGGCACCAAGATCAACCTGATGATCCGCGGCAAGGCGCAGGCCGCCGAGATCGTCTCGCTGCCATTCGTGCAGCAGAATTACAAACGCTAAGCGGGGAGAAACCAGCATGACCACCTACTATTCCGAAGAGCACGAGTGGATTAAGGTCGAGGGCGACATTGCAACTCTGGGCATCACGGCGCACGCAGCCGAACAGCTCGGCGAGATCGTCTATGTTGAACAAAAGGAAACAGGCGATACATTCGAAAAGAATGACGAAATTGGCGTGGTTGAATCCGTCAAGGCTGCCTCCGAGATTTACGCACCCGTGAACGGCGAAGTGGTCGAGGCCAACGAAGCCCTCGCCGACAGTCCTGCTACGCTGAACGAGGCGCCTGAGGGTGACGGCTGGCTCTACAAGATCAAGCTCTCCGACACCTCCCAATTGAACGACCTCATGGATCTTGACGCCTACAAGGCCTTCATCGGCTAAAGGAGCGCGAAATGCCTTTTGAACTGACCACCTATCAGGCTTACGATTTTGCCAACCGCAGGCATATCGGTCCTTCACCTGCCGAGATGAAGGAAATGCTGAAGGTCATTGGTTTCGACACCCTGGACGACCTCATCGACGCAACCGTACCGCCGTCGATCCGCCAGAAGGAAACGCTCGACTGGGGCGGGCACGGCCTGTCGGAACGCGATGCGCTTTTTCACATGCAGGAGGTTGCAGCCAAGAACAAGGTGCTGACCTCCCTGATTGGTCAGGGCTATTACGGCACCACCACGCCGGCGCCGATCCTGCGCAACATCCTGGAAAACCCGGCCTGGTATACGGCGTACACGCCCTATCAGCCGGAGATTTCACAGGGCCGTCTCGAAGCACTTTTGAACTTCCAGACCATGGTCTCCGACCTTACAGGTCTCGACATCGCCAACGCTTCGTTGCTGGACGAATCCACTGCGGCCGCCGAAGCCATGACGATGGCCAAGCGGTCTGCCAAGTCCAAGGCCAACATCTTCTTTGTGGACGAGAACTGCCATCCGCAGAATATCGCCGTCATCCAGACCCGCGCCGAACCGCTCGGCATTGAAGTTGTTGTCGGCAATCCGGACGACCTTGATCCAACGACCGTTTTCGGTGCCATTTTCCAGTATCCGGGAACCTATGGTCACGTCCGGGACTTCACAGACATCATCGGACAACTGCATGAGAACAAGGCCCTGGCCATTGTTGCTGCCGATCCGCTGGCGCTTGCTCTTCTGAAGTCTCCCGGCGAGATGGGGGCAGACATCGCCGTCGGCTCCACGCAGCGCTTTGGTGTCCCGATGGGTTATGGCGGCCCGCATGCGGCCTACATGTCCTGCAAGGACGCCTTCAAACGCAGCATGCCCGGCCGCATCATCGGCGTTTCCGTCGACAGCCGCGGGCGGAAGGCCTACCGGTTGGCACTTCAGACCCGCGAGCAGCATATCCGCCGCGAGAAGGCCAACTCCAATGTCTGCACCGCGCAGGCCCTTCTGGCCGTCATTGCCTCCATGTATGCCGTCTATCACGGTCCGGACGGCATCAAGGCTATTGCGCAGTCGGTGCACCGCAAGACCTCGCGTATGGCCAAGGGCCTTGAGTCCCTCGGCTTTGAAGTCCAGCCGGAGGTCTTCTTCGACACGATCACCGTCGAAGTCGGGGCCCTCCAGGGCGTTGTCATGAACGCGGCCGTTGAAAACGGCATCAACCTGCGCAAGGTCGGCGAGACCAAGGTCGGCATTTCACTCGACGAGCAGACACGTCCCGAAACCATCGAAGCGGTCTGGCGCGCCTTCGGTGGCAGCATGCAGGACGACAGCGAGGCCAACCGTGAATACCGCCTGCCGCAGCACGCCCTGCGCGAAAGCGAGTATCTCACCCACCCGATCTTCCACCTGAACCGTGCCGAAGCGGAAATGACCCGCTACATGCGCCGTCTTGCAGACAGGGACCTGGCGCTTGACCGCGCGATGATCCCGCTCGGCTCCTGCACGATGAAGCTGAATGCAACCATCGAGATGATCCCGGTCACCTGGCCGGAATTCTCGAACCTGCATCCCTTCGTTCCCGCCGACCAGGCGGTCGGCTATCACGAGATGATCGCGGACCTGAACAGGAAACTCTGCGACATCACCGGCTACGACGCCATCAGCCAGCAGCCGAACTCGGGTGCCCAGGGCGAATATGCCGGCCTTCTGACCATCCGCAACTATCACATTGCGCGCGGCGAAGGTCATCGCGACATCTGCCTGATCCCGACCTCGGCGCATGGCACCAACCCGGCATCCGCCCAGATGGTCGGCTACAAGGTCGTTCCGGTCAAAGCCGATGAGAACGGCAACATCGACCTGGACGATTTCCGGGAGAAGGCAGAGAAACACTCCGCCGATCTCGCCGGCTGCATGATCACCTACCCGTCCACGCATGGCGTCTTCGAGGAAACCGTCCAGGAAGTCTGCCAGATTACCCATGATCATGGTGGCCAGGTCTATATCGACGGCGCCAACATGAACGCGATGGTCGGTCTTGTGAAGCCGGGTGACATCGGCGGTGACGTCAGCCACCTCAACCTGCACAAGACCTTCTGCATCCCGCATGGTGGCGGTGGCCCCGGCATGGGT
The DNA here is from genome assembly GCA_017643925.1 of Roseibium sp. Classification (GTDB taxonomy): domain Bacteria; phylum Pseudomonadota; class Alphaproteobacteria; order Rhizobiales; family Stappiaceae; genus Roseibium. The sequence continues at coordinate 24,227 of JAEPML010000013.1, forward strand.
CCAATCGGCGTCAAGGCACATCTGGAACCCTACCTGCCGGGCCATCCGGAGGAGTATGGCTCGTCCGTGGGGCCGGTGTCCGCGGCACCGTTCGGTTCGCCATCCATCCTGCCGGTCAGCTGGGCCTATGTGCTTCTGATGGGCGGCGATGGCCTCACCCAGGCAACCAAGGTCGCGATCCTCAACGCCAACTACATCGCGGCCCGTCTGAAACAGGACTACGACATCCTCTACACTTCCGAAAGCGGACGTGTTGCACATGAGTGCATTGTCGACACGAGACCGCTTGCAGACAGCGCCGGTGTGACTGTTGAGGACATTGCCAAGCGTCTGATGGACAGTGGCTTCCACGCCCCGACCATGTCCTGGCCGGTGGCCGGAACATTGATGGTCGAGCCGACCGAATCCGAGCCGAAGGCAGAACTTGACAGGTTCTGTGACGCCATGTTGTCCGTCCGGGCCGAAGCCCAGGACATCATCGACGGCAAGATCGATCCGGAAAACAACCCGCTGAAGAACGCGCCCCACACCGTGGCCGATCTCCTCGGCGAGTGGAACCGTCCCTACAGCCGTGAACAGGCCTGCTATCCGGCCGGTTCCCTTGATGTCGACAAGTATTGGTCACCGGTCAACCGCGTGGACAATGCCTATGGCGACCGGAACCTGGTCTGCACCTGTCCGCCGATGTCGGACTATGCGGAAGCCGCCGAGTAACCAGACAACGGACGCGGCGCCAACTCCCTGGCGCCGCGTCCCGTATTCAGGCCCACCGTCATGTTCCTGAGCGTTTTCGATATCTTCAAGATCGGCATTGGCCCCTCCTCATCGCACACGATGGGCCCGATGACCGCCGCCGTCGCCTTCCTGGACCGCGTCTCGAACGGCGACAACGATGCTTTCGACCCGCAAGAAGTTAGCCGAATTATCGCGTCGCTGCATGGGTCGCTTGCGTTCACCGGCAAGGGTCATGCGACTGATCGCGCCGTGATGCTCGGACTTCTCGGATTTCGGCCAGATGCAGTCGATGCTGATCTTGCCGAGCAGCGCCTTGCCGACTTGCACCAAAGTGCCAGGCTGGCCGTGGCAAAATGCGGTGAAGTTGCCTTCGATCCGGACAAGGACCTCGTTTTCGACTATGGCCCGGCCCTGCCGCTTCACGCCAATGGTATGAAACTGACGGCTTTGGATACCGCCGGTGAACCCCTGCTTTCAGAGACCTACTATTCCATCGGTGGCGGCTTCATCATGACGGAAGCCGAACTGATCGCATCCGAGAAGGGGCCGGATTCGGATCTGCACGAGGAACAGGAGGCCGTCGGCTATCCCTATCCCTTCGGATCGGCTGCCGAGATGTTGCAAATGGGCAAGGCCTCCGACCTCACCATTGCCGAAATGAAACGCGCCAATGAAGAATCGGTGATCGGTGCCGACGCCTTGACCATGCGCCTCGATGCGATCTGGAAGGTCATGGACAATTGCATCGAACGTGGTCTCACACAGGAAGGCATCCTTCCCGGTGGCCTCAGCGTCAAGCGGCGCGCAAGGGCCATTCACCAGCGCCTTCTGGATCAAAGCGGATCGAATTCACGGCAACCGCACACCGTCAACGACTGGCTGTCCGTCTACGCCATGGCGGTGAACGAGGAAAACGCTGCCGGTGGTCAGGTCGTCACGTCTCCAACCAATGGCGCTGCGGGCGTCGTGCCGGCGGTGATCCGCTACTACCGCGATCACTGCATCGACTGCACGCGCGAAGGCATCGACACATTTCTGCTGACGGCCGCCGCCATCGGCGGCCTGATCAAGCACAATGCCTCCATCTCCGGCGCCGAATGCGGTTGCCAGGCAGAGGTTGGTTCGGCCTCCGCGATGGCTGCAGCCGGGCTCTGTGCTGCCCTTGGCGGCTCAAACGAGCAGGTGGAAAACGCTGCCGAAATTGCATTGGAGCACCATCTGGGCATGACCTGCGACCCCGTCAGAGGACTGGTGCAGGTTCCCTGCATCGAGCGCAACGGAATGGGGGCCATCAAGGCGGTGTCGGCCGCTTCGCTCGCACTCCACGGCGACGGCGCGCATTTCATGCCGCTGGACAATTGCATCGAGACGATGCGCCAGACGGGTCAGGACATGCGGGACAAATACAAGGAAACGTCCCTGGGCGGACTTGCGGTCAATCTACCGGAATGTTGACGGCACCGGTTATCGGGGCTCCGGACGCATTCTTTGCATCCAGCGCTGAAGTTCACGCTCTGCGCTTTCCAGACTTTCCACATTGATGGCACGCAGGTTCAGGGCCCGTGTAATTGCCCGCGTCCGCTTGTTGATGGCATGGTCATCTGGAGAATATTCCAGACTGTCGACACCCAGCTTGTCGTAAAGCGACAGCAATCGGTTCTGCACTGTTCGCAAGGACATGCCCTGGCGCTTGGCGATCAGCTTGTCGGACAGGCCCAGGGCCATGTCGATCAACACGGCATATTCGCTGTCTGTCAGCGTATCGTGGGTTCGCGTCTGGCGCTGAACCTTGTGGATCTGCTGGTCCACCACGATCTGTGCTTCCAGCAGGACAGCCCTGAGCGCAAGATGCAGGCGTTCCCGCGTCGCGGTCTTCAACACATAGCCGTAGGAGGAATCGTTCGGGACAATCCGCGCAATACCGCGCAGATAGGCCTCGTCCGAATAGTTCGACCAGAACAGGATGCGGGTCTTGGGACGCTCCGCCCAGATCGTGCGCGCCGCATCGATCCCGTTGCGTTCCTTCATTTGAAGGTCCATCACCACTGCCGGAACCGCGTGATTTCGGGCCTCGGCCTCACCAACCCGGCCGTCCAGCGCGTGGTAGATCTCGGTGACTTCGGGCAAGGCCTCTTCCACGGCTTTTCGGAGATAGTCGGCATGGAACTTGTCATCTTCAACGAGCAAAAGCTTCATTCGCCAGCCTCCTCGTCTTCCGCTGATAGCAGGTCTCGCGCGGCAGGGCCGGGAAAGGGCAGGGAGACCTCAATGCGAGTTCCACCGGCATTCGAAATCCTGAAATCCGCGGCAATCAATCTTGCACGCGTGCGCATATGCGCCAAGCCGCCGGTTGCCTTGCCCTTCTTGCTTCCGAGAACGGACTTCAAACTGCCAATGCCATTGTCCGAGATGTGAAGCATCAACATTGCGTTTTCGAGTTTGACGGTGACGCAAATCCTGTCCGCCTTCGCATGGCGTGCGGCGTTATTGATCGCCTCTTGAGCGATACGAAACAGGGCGATGCGCGTTGTCGGATCAATCGCGTCGATCTGGCCATCCGTTTCGTCCGACACGATCAGATCCATCATCTCGGCATCGGTGACAGCGCGTTCCAGGTGGATCCTCAACGCATGTGCAAAGCCGAACATTTCGAGAAGCGAGGGCACCGCCGTATCGATGATATGCCGCAGGTCCTGGATGCAATCCTGGATGCTGCCTACGATCTCCGCCTTTTCATCCGGCGTCTCGGCGGTTTCGAAGTCCCTCAAGATGCGCGTCAGATCGGCCAGTGTCTGGTCGTGAAGATCCATGCCGATCCTCTGGCGCTCCTGCTCCAGCGCCTTGGTCAATTCCAGCGCCCCCTGGCGCAGACCTTCTTCCCGCGCCTTCGCCTCTGCTTCGACGATTGCAGCCTTCTGCGCCTTTTCAATGGCCCATAGCGAATAGAAATAGGGAGCAAGGACATCCGCGATATGCTGCACGCGCTGGAGCGTGTTTGCATCATAGAGATCCGGTTGCCGGGACGAACAGTTCAGGGCCCCGATGGTCCGCCCGAGCACCTTCATGGCAACATTCACGCGGCTGCGCAGCTTGTGCTTGAGAATGGGCTCTGCCAGCGACCCCTCGAAGATATATCTCGGGTCCTCCATGGCATTGCCCGTCAGCATGTAGTCGATTTCGCTGAGCAGGATACTGCGGATCGGAGAGTGCTTGACCAAAGATCGTGACAGGCTCCAGCGTGTCTTGATCCCGACCTCGTAGCTGGTGTGCCAGATGACCTCGTCATCCACCAGACACACATCAACATGATCAATCGGCAGAAGGTTCTCGATCTCGGCCTTGACCGAACGCAGTGCCGACCGGATCTCGACCTGCCCGGCAAGATGACTGGAAATGCGCAACAACGAGTTCAGCGGATTGGGATCCACCGCGTTGTTTTCGCTTTTCAATTCCTGCCGCATCTGAAGACGGCGCCTCCCTTTGTCACGCTTCAGTGTGCGGCAGCACAAGTCCTGCTGCAAGCCGTGTTACTGGCGACGAGCTGCAACTCAGATGCGGGAACCCGCAACTGAGTTGCGCGCATCTTTCTTTACACAAACCGCCCAGACTTCCAGTCTTTCTCCCGGATACAGCCGGGGAACTGTGTCTTTCATCAACGCGCGCTTGTGAAAGCGCAGGGAGGAAATATGAATACCAAAGCTAAGCTTTTGGCGGCCGTTGCGCTTGTCTCGGTCAGCCTTCCGGGGGTCGCGATCGCCGACACCTCGGACAAGAGGATTGCTCTTTCCAACAACTACGCGGGCAACTCCTGGCGTCAGGCCATGCTGGCCAGCTGGGCCAAGGTTGGTGACAAGGCCGTGGAAGACGGCGCTGTTGCCGCCGCCGATGCCTTCACGACGTCGGAAAACCAGGCCACGGAGCAGGCCGCCCAGATCCAGAACATGATCCTTCAGGGATATGATGCCATCGTCATCAATGCAGCCTCTCCGACCGCGCTCAACGGCGCCGTCAAGGAGGCCTGCGATGCCGGTATCACTGTCGTTTCCTTCGATGGCATCGTGACCGAGCCATGCGCATGGCGTATCGCGGTCGATTTCAAGGAAATGGGCAGACAGCAGGTCGAATACCTGTCCACGCGTCTCCCTGACGGTGGCAACCTTCTGGAAATCCGCGGTCTGGCCGGCGTCTTCGTCGATGACGAAATCCATGCCGGTATCGAGCAGGGCGTCCAGGAATTCTCGAATTTCGAGATCGTCGGATCCGTGCATGGCGACTGGGCACAGGACGTTGCCCAGAAAGCCGTCGCCGGCATCCTGCCCAGCCTGCCTGAAATCGTCGGTGTCGTCACGCAGGGTGGGGACGGCTATGGCGCGGCGCAGGCCATCAAGGCCGCTGGCCGCGACATTCCGATCATCGTCATGGGCAACCGTCAGGACGAAATGAAATGGTGGGCCGAAGCTCGGGATGCTGACGGCTACGAGACCCTGTCCCTGTCGATTGCACCCGGTGTCGGAACCCTGGCTTTCTGGGTTGCCCAGCAGGTGCTTGACGGCGCCGAAGTGCCCAAGGATCTGACCGTGCCCTTCCTGAAGGTGACGCAAGACACGCTCGACGAGACCCTGGCGGCGACGCCGGAAGGCTCCGTTGCCAATGTTGAATACAGCCTGGACGATGCCAAGGCTGTGATCGCAGCGGCAAACTAGGGGAGCAAAACACTTGCAGCAGGCAACCGAAGCCGGAAGTTCTCCCCCGGCACGCCCTTTGGTTGCCCTCTCGGATGCGCGCATGGCGTTTGGCGCCGTGCGCGCACTCGACGGGGTCAGTTTGACCATCCAGCCCGGCGAATGCGTCGGGTTGATCGGTCATAACGGGGCAGGAAAATCAACCGCAGTCAACGTCATCAATGGCGGCCTGACACCAACCGGTGGCAGCGTGGAATACAGCCTTCCGGATGGAGGCACCGGAACCGGTGCAGCGGCAGCCCGCGCTGCCGGAATCCGAAGCGTCTTCCAGGAATTGTCGCTCTGCCCCAACCTCACCGTCGAAGAGACCATCCGGGTGCCCCATCACGATCTCTCGGGTTTCGGATGGCGCAAGACAGCCAGAAAGCGCATTTCGGAAGCGCTTGATCGCATCTTCCCGGGACATGGCATAGAGACTGGTGCAACAGTTGGCGATCTTTCACTGGCGGAACGCCAGATGGTGGAAATCGCCGCCGGTTTCGCGGAAGGGAAAATGGCTGTCCGGCTGGTGATCCTGGATGAACCGACATCTTCTCTTGATGCAGCCGTTGCACGGCAACTGCTTGCCTATGTCCGCACCTTCTGCAGCGCAGGTGGCGCGGTAATCTTCATTTCTCACATGCTGGGCGAGGTCTTCGAGGTTGCATCGCGGATTGACGTGATGAAGGACGGCAAGATTATCGCCAGTCGACCCGCAAGCGAGTTCACGCAGCAAAGCCTTATCGACGCCATGGGGCATGTTGCCAGCACACAAGCCGAAGCAGCCACACGGGCTGATGCAGAAAACCGGCTCGGCGAAGAGGTGCTCACGACGCCTGAAGGCCTGTCGGCCCGGCGCGGCGAAATTGTCGGGTTGGCCGGTCTGGCCGGACACGGCCAGGCCGAAGCTCTGGCACGTTTTTTCATGTCCCGCTCTGCCGGCATGCGCCACACGAAGGCGCCTGAAGTCACTTTTGTCGCCGGTGACAGGGGTCGCGACGGTGTCTTGCCACTCTGGTCGATCCTGCAGAACCTCACGCTCACGACACTCCCAAGCCTCCTGCGAAACGGTCTTGTGGACCGGAGCGCCGAAGACGGGCTCGGCAAGGACTGGAAACAGAAGATCGGAATCCGGACCGACAACATGTCCAATCCCATTCTGTCTCTTTCCGGCGGCAACCAGCAGAAGGTCCTGTTTGCCCGTTCGCTTGCTTCCACCGCACCGATTGTTGTCATGGACGACCCCATGCGCGGCGTGGATGTCGGCACCAAGCAGGAAGCCTACGACATGATCCGCCGCGAGGCCGAAGCGGGTCGGACTTTCCTCTGGTATTCCACCGAGACGGATGAAATCGTCCAGTGCGACCGGGCATTCGTCTTCAGAAACGGCCAGATCTCGGCCGAACTGGTCGGAGACGATATCAGCGAAGAAAACATTCTGGCCGCCTCCTTCGAAATGCACGAGGAGGCTTCATGAGCGGAAGATACAGGATCCTCCTGCCCATCCTCTCCCTGGCTGTCTTGCTGGCAGCTGTCTTTTACCTTCAACCACGGGCGATGAGCTATTTCGGTCTGAACCTGCTGTTCAACCTGGCCGTTCCGATTGCCCTGGCAACGATTGCCCAGATGATGATCATCATGGTCAATGACATCGACCTGTCGATCGGAACCTTTGTCAGCTTCGTTGCCTGTGTCACCGCAACTTTCTTGAATGAAACACCCTTGCTGGGCGCAGGCATTCTGCTGCTGTCCATCATGGTCTATGCGGCCATGGGTGCACTGATTCACATCCGTCAATTGCCGGCCATCGTCGTCACGCTTGGCATGTCCTTTGTCTGGGCGGGGCTTGCAGTTCTGCTTCTGCCTTCACCGGGCGGAGCCTCGCCGGGATGGATCAGAACGCTGATGACCGTCAAACCACCCTTTGTGCCAATGGCTGTGGTCGCCTGCATCCTCATTGCCGCCGTGACTCATCTCCTGATCATGCGGTCCGCGACGGGGACGCTCCTGCGGGCGGTTGGCGGAAACACCCAGGCCGTCCTGCGCGCCGGCTGGTCCGTGACGAAACTCAAGGCAGGGGCCTATGCCCTGGCAGGATTGTTCGGCGTTCTGGCCGGCATGTGTCTTGTCGGCCTGACCACATCCGCCGATGCCAACATCGCGCTGCGCTACACATTGCTGTCGATTGCGGGGGTGATCCTGGGCGGAGGCGAATTCGTGGGCGGTCGAATCTCGCCAGTCGGCGCCGTCATCGGTGCCCTGACCCTCTCCCTTGCCGGAAGTTTCCTGTCCTTCATGCGGCTGTCGCCCGATTGGCAGATCGGCGCCCAGGGCGCCATCCTGATCCTGGTTCTGGCAGTCCGGCTGGTCTTCGCCCGCAACGGCAACCGCTGGAAGGAGGCCAAAAATGGCTGAACAAAAAACCTCCATGCTTCTGCATTTGCATCGGCGGCCCTGGTTCTGGGCCTTTGCCGCAAGCGCCCTCGCCTTTGCCGCGACTTATGCGCTTACCGCTGGAAGCGGCAGCGGGGAACTTCTGGCCGCGACTCTGACCTTCGCGACGTTTTCGGCCATTGTCGGCATCGGCCAGATGTTCGTCATCACAATGGGCCCGGGCAATGTGGATCTCTCGATCCCCGCCACCATGACCCTTGCCGGAACGCTGTCCCTGAAATTCATGGACGGGGCAACAACACTGATCCTGCCGGGTCTGGGATTGGCGCTGCTTGTCGGGCTCGCTGCGGGCCTCTTCAACTATGCCTTGATCAGGTTGCTTCGGATCCCGCCGATCATTGCAACCTTGTCGGCGTCTTTCCTCTACCAGTCGCTGGCAATCTGGTGGAACCGGGGCCTGAGGATCAAACCGCCCGAGGCCTTGTCCGATTTCACGACCGGATCGGTTCTTGGACTGCCCAACCTGACGATCATCGGCATTCTGATTGCTGTCGCCAGCTGGGTTCTCCTTGAGCGCTCCCTGTTCGGGCGCTGGATTTCCGCCGTTGGCCAGAACACACGCGCAGCACGCTTGAGCGGGGTGCCGGTTGAAACGGTCAAGGCACTGACCTTCACCGGCTCGGCGGTCCTGGCGTCCCTGACCGGTTATCTGCTGGCAAGCTTTTCCGGTGGCGCGGCGCTCAACATGGGCACCGAGTACCTTCTGATCTCGATAGCAGTGGTCGTAATCGGCGGCAGTTCCATTGCCGGCGGAAACTCGAATGTTCCCGGCATCTGGGGTGGTGCGCTCCTCATGTTCCTCGTGGTGTCGATGCTCAATTCCTACGGATTGGGTGCAGGTGTCCGGTTGATCCTGACCGGAACAATAATAATTGCGATCGTCGCGGCAGCGTCCGGTCGAAAGGACTGTGCATGATTATTCCAGATGAAATCTATCAATTCGAAGACTCGCGCTTTCGCGCTCTGATCCAGCCCAATGCCCAGCTGAAAAGGCTTGCCACCGGGTTTGAATGGACCGAGGGCCCTGTCTGGTTTGCCGCGCACCAGCTGCTGCTGTTTTCAGACATTCCGTCAGAGCGGATCATGCGGCTGACATCGGATGGGCAACTGAGTGTCTTTCGCTGCGCTTCGGACTTCACAAACGGCAATACGAGCGACCGCATCGGCCGCCTTCTGAGTTGCCAGCACGGCACGCGTTCCGTCACCCGCACCGAACCCGACGGGTCCCGGACGGTGATCGCGGATCAGTTTCAGGGCAAACGGCTGAATTCGCCGAATGACGTCGTTGTCCAGTCAAATGGCGCCATCTGGTTTACCGACCCGACCTACGGCATCCTGAGCGACTATGAAGGTTACCAGGCCGATCCAGAACAGGAGACGCACAACGTGTTTCGGGTCGATCCGGATACCGGCAACCTCGAAGCGATGATTTCAGATTTCGTTCAACCGAACGGTCTCGCCTTCTCACCGGATGAACGGATCCTTTATGTTGCCGAATCCGGGTCCAGTCACGACCCGGACGTGCCCTCGATCATACGGGCCTTCAACCTCGATGACGGCGGTCGCATTGCGGGTGACAGGGTCTTTGCCACGATCGATTGCGGCCTGCCCGATGGCATGCGTGTCGACTTTCAGGGAAATCTCTGGAGTTCGGCCGCCGATGGCATTCACTGTTTTCACCCGGATGGAACCCGGCTCGGCAAGATTCTGGTCCCGGAAGTTGTCGCAAACCTGTGTTTCGGCGGCCCCAAGGGCAACCGTCTTTACATCACGGCGACAACCTCGCTCTACAGCATTGCCGTCAGCACGAAATCGGCCATCTGATGAACCGCGGAAGCTGGAAGGGTGGGCTCTCAAGTCGCCCTAGAGCTGCGCCACGAGCACGTCGGTTACCTTGCGGATCAGGGGGGCGTCAGTCCCCCCGATCAAAAGAAAATCAAATCCGTCCTTGCTCCAGGTTGCCGCGCTCATTCCCTGGAGTTCTGCAAAGTCGGGGATTGCTTTCCCGGACCCGGATGAACGGATGAGGCACAGTGCGATCGGAACGCCTTGATCCGTCAGGAAGGTCATCTGCATGAGCGGCGTCCCTTCGAAACCAAGTACCTGCGCGCGCTTGTAGGTCAGCGGCGGCAGGTTGTTCAGCACATCAAGGTCGACGGCGTGTCCAACGACATTGGCAACCGCCGCCAATTCAGCTTCGGCATCCGCCTGATCCTGGGAAACGGGCGCAAGGGTATCGGTGACGTACAGCGCGTGATAGGTCGCAACGAAATCCTTCCAGTCCGGTCCAGCGTCCCGTGACGTCAAAGAACCACTGCTCCAGCCGATGGCAACCGCGATGAATGCAACAGCCGCATATTTCAGGAATTCCGGCACCCGGCGCGGTTCGGCAGCTTCTGACGGCACTTCACTCAAGTCGGGAGGATGAGGCGCGTTGGCAAGCAGGCCCTTGAAAGTTGTTGCCACCTGCGACGTGTCAATTACGAGGCCATCCAGCCTTTTGCCGAGCTCGGGATCCGTTTCGAGCGCAATGCGAATATCATCTGCAAGGACAGGCTCTGCCTCGCCATCAAGATAGGCGGTCAGTTGTTCGTCGCTGAATGTCTGCCGGCCTGTCATTCCTTACTGCTCTTCTTCTGACTGAATTTGCCTGCAAGCCTGGCTCGCGATGCCGCCAACCTGCTCATCACGGTTCCGATCGGAATGTCGAGCATTTCCGCCGCTTCCCGATAACTAAAGCCCTCGACATATACCAGCAACACCGTTGTCCGTTGCGCTTCCGGCAAGGACAGCACCTCTGATAACACTTCTCTGGCGAAAATATTCGTTTCCGGATCGGCCAAATTGTCCGTCAGTTCCACGTCTTCGATGGGCAACAATCCCTGTCCACGCCGAATGGCGCCGGCGCGCATCTCGTTGAGCCAGAGTCTCTGGGCGATCCGGAACAGCCAGCTGTCGAGCCGCGTCCCGGCCTTGTAGAGACTTGCCTTTTCAAGCGCCCTGACACAGGCCGCCTGAGCGAGATCATCGGCAAGGTCCTTGCGACCACTCAGCACGAGGCAGTAGCGCCAGAGGCGTGGAAAATGCACGCCCAAGCCTTCCCTGACTTCCCGTTGCGAGCTTTTTTTGCCGAACAAACGAATAATTCCCCCTCCCGCCGTGTTTCCTAGTAGCAGCAGATCCTGCTGCACGGAAAGAGGAGAACAGCAATGAAGTTTCTTGTAACCGCCGCATTGGCGCTTTCTATCTCAACTTTTGGTGCGCTCGCCGGCGAAACCCCGTCGGCCCCGGACGCAAAGGTCTATTTTGTCAATCTCAAGGATGGCGATGTTGTCAAAAGCCCGGTCACGGTGATTTTCGGACTTTCAGGCATGGGAGTGGCACCTGCCGGTATTGAGAAGGAAAACACCGGGCACCATCATCTGTTTGTCAATCGTCCCCCACTGGGCGAGGGCGAAGATGGCGCGGATGAACTGATCTACAACATCCCGGCAGACGAAAACCACATTCATTTCGGCGGTGGTCAAACGGAAACTTCGCTGGATCTCCCGGCAGGCACGCACACGCTTCAGATGGTGCTTGGAGACATGAACCATATCCCGCACGACAAGCCTGTCGTTTCGGAGGTCATCACAATCACGGTTGAATGACGATTATCGACATCACCGGCCTGGCTTGAACGTCAGGCCGTTGCCACAACCTCTGCCAGCTCGACCTTGTATCCCCAGAGCTGCTCGACATATTTCAGTGTTGCCTCCTTGCTCGCGCTGTCGAGTGGAACACCGTTCCGCCTGACCGACTGCAAGTGCAGGCACCGGTCGCCCAGAAGATCCGCATCGACGATCTGGATGTCGGGTTCCTGGGTCGAGATATCATGATCCCGCGCCAGAACGTCCCTGAGGTGCCGATACCCCTGAGTGTTGTGAATGCCGGTGACCGTGCAATAGGACTCGCTTGCGGTATCCGACAAGGCAAACATGCGGAACCGTCGCATCACTGTTGGCGACAGGAACTGCTGAATGAAGCTTTCGTCCCGGAAATTGGCCCAGGCATATTTGAGAACGCTCCGCCAATCCTCCTTGCCCGCAATATCCGGGAACCATTCACGATCTTCCTCCTCCGGCGTCTCGCAGATCCGGCGGATATCCTGCATCATGGCAAAGCCGAGCGCGTAAGGATTGATGCCACTGAAACGCGGGTCGTCGAAATCCGGTTGAGTCAGGACATTGGAATGGCTGTGCAGGATCTCCAGCATCGCACCGTCGGTCATCCGCCCCTGCTCGTATAGTGCATTGAGGATGTAGTAATGCACGAAACAGGCGCAGCCCTCGTTCATCACCTTGGTCTGTTTCTGCGGATAGAAATACTGGCCGACATTGCGCACGATACGCAGGATTTCACGCTGCCAGGATTGCAGGATCGGGCTGAACTGTTCCAGGAAGTACAACAGGTTCTCTTCCGGCAACTGCATGTCGCGCTTGCGTTCCTGCAGTGCCGCGTCGCGTTCCCGCTCATCTCCCGGTCGGCTCGGGATCGTCTTCCAGAGATAATAGACATTCTGCTCCGCTGCCGCGAGCCGCTCCTGCCTCTGTTCCTCGGCTTCCTGCAGCGAAAGCTGGCGCGGCCGGCGATGCCGGAACACGCCAAACGGCATCAGCGAATGTGCCGCATCCAGCACCCGTTCCACCTCACCGATCCCGTGTTTTTCCTCGCAGCTTGAGATGAACCGGCGCGCATATTCCAGATAATCGAGAATGCCCTCTGCATCGGTCCATTGCTGGAACAGGTGATTGGACTTGAAGAAGTGATTGTGGCCAAACGCGGCATGGGCCATCACCAGTGCCTGCAGCGGCATCGTGTTTTCTTCCAGGCAGTAGCTGATGCACGGATCCGAATTGATGACGATTTCGTAGGCGAGGCCGCGCGCACCTTTCCTGTAGAGACGCTCATGCCCCAGGAAATGCTTGCCGAAGGACCAGTGGTGATACATTAGCGGCATGCCGATTGAGGAATAGGCGTCCAGCATCTGCTCCGACGAGATGATCTCGATCTGGTTCGGATAGATATCCAGGTCCAGATCCTTGCGGGACACTTCCTCGATGGCGTCGAAAGTCCGCCGCAACGTGTCGAAATCCCAGTCGATCTGTTCGAAGAGCGGCTCTGACTTTGACTTTGGCACCTGATTAACCATGGCTCTTCCCCGCGTTGTCACGCGCAAACAACTCGCGGAAAACCGGGTAGATGTCCGCAATCTTCGAGACACGTTTCTGGGCAAAGTTGGGCCAGACCTCCCCGACCTGCCGGTAGGATTGCCAAAGCTCCATGCCGCTTGCCTCGCTGTTGATCAGCTGCGCCTCGTCTTCACCGACGATCTCGACATAGGCGAAATACTGGCAGACCCGCATCAGATCCTCGTTGAGCAACGTGGCACATTTGGAGGAATCACCGCCGAAATTCTCCCCATCCGAAGCCTGGGCCGCATAGATGTTCCATTCGGACGGCGGGTACCGTTCCTCGATCACCTGTTTCATCATCACAAGCGCCGTGCTCACCACGGTTCCACCGGTCTGCGGTGAATAGAAGAAGGTTTCCTCATCCACCTCGGAGGCATCATGGGTGTGACGAATGAAGACGATGTCGGTCTTCTCGTAACGCCGGTTTAGGAACAGGTGCAGCAGCATGAAGAAGCGTTTTGCCAGATCCTTCTCTCGCTCGCCCATGGAAGCCGACACGTCCATCAGGCAGAACATGACTGCATTGGCATTGGGCTCTGGCTGTTGCTCGAAATTGTTGTAGCGCACGTCGAGGGGATCGATATAGGCGATGACTTTCCGCCGACGTTTCATTTCCTCGTATTTGGAACGCAGCGTCGTCAATTCCGCCTGCTGTTCCCTTGTCGGCACGGAAACCTGTTCCAGCGCCGAAATGCGTTCACGTACCGCTTCCATGTCCCTGTCGCGCGGGCGGCGCAGGCCGATCCGCCGCCCGAACGCATTGCGCATCGTGCGGGTCACGCTGATATTTGCAGGCGCACCGGTGGTGGAGTAGCCGGCGCGGCGGGGATGCGTTCGGGTTATTTCCTTGAGGCTCTGCTTGACCAGGTCCGGCAATTCCAGATCATCGAAGAAGAAGTCCAGAAACTCTTCGCGCGTGAGCGCGAACAGAAAGTCGTCTTCTCCCTCGCCATCCGGCGATCCTTCCCGCCCGGCACCAGAGCCACCACCGCTCGGAGGCTTCTGGATCTTGTCGCCGGTCTGAAAAGACTTGTTGCCCGTAAAGACCCGCTCACGCCGGCCCTCGTCGCTTGCCTGACGGAACGTGTGCTCGGCGACGCCATCCGTTGGAACGGAAACGTCCTTTGCGCGATCAACATCCGTGATGCTGCGTTCCCGAACAGCGTCCTCGACCGCCTTCTTGATCTGGGAGCGGACCCGCTTGAGAAACCGTCGCCGGTTGCTCAAGCTCTTGTCCTTGGGATTCAGCCGCCTGTCGACGAAATGAGCCATCGTTCATTCAGTCTCCAAACGGATTATCCGGCCTTGTTCACACGCATGTACCATTCCACCAGACGTCGGACCTGGCGCTTGGTGTAACCGTGTCCGGTCATGCGCTCCACGAACTCATGGTGCTTGGCGTCGGTCTTCTTGTCCCGCTTGGCACCGAAGCTGATCACCGGAAGCAGTTCCTCGACCTTGCCGAACATGCGCTTCTCGATCACCTGGCGCAGTTTTTCATAGCGGCGCCAGTCCGGGTTCTGACCGTGGTTTTCCGCCCGCGCACGCAGCACGAATTTCACCACTTCGTTCCGGAAGTCCTTCGGATTGGCCACGCCCGCCGGTTTCTCGATCTTCTCCAGTTCCTTTTCCAGAACATCACGATCGAATATCTGACCTGTGTCCGGATCCTTGTAATCCTGCTCCTCGATCCAGGCATCGGCGTAGGCAATATAGCGGTCAAACAGGTTCTGGCCGTAGTCGGTATAGGATTCCAGATAGGCTTTCTGGATCTCGTTGCCGATGAACTCCGCATAATGCGGTGCCAGTTCCGTCTTCAGGAAGTCGAGATATCTGGACTCGGTTTCCCCGTCGAACTGCTCGCGGCGCAAAGCCTGTTCAAGCACATACATCAGGTGGACCGGATCTGCGGACACTTCCTCCGTGTCATGGTTGAACGTTTCGGACAGGACCTTGAATGCAAAGCGGGTTGAAATTCCCGTCATGCCCTCGTCGACACCGGCTGCATCCCGGTATTCCTGAAGGGATTTCGCCTTCGGATCCGCATCCTTCAGCATGTCGCCATCATAGACCCGGAGTTTGGAATAGAGCGTCGAGTTTTCGTGTTCATGCAACCGGGTCAGAACGCTGAAACGCGCCAGAAGCGGCAAGGTTTCCGGGGCGCAGGGCGCGCTTGCCAGCGCACTCTGGCTCAGGAGTTTTTCATAGATTTCCGCCTCGGCGGAACAGCGCAAACAATAAGGAACCTTGACCACGCTGATGCGGTCCAGGAAGGCCTCATTGTTCTTGTTGTTCTTGAACTGGAACCACTCGGATTCGTTCGAGTGCGCCAGGATCAGCCCCTGATAGGGAAGTGCGCCGATATTCTCCGTACCGACATAGGATCCTTCCTGCGTCGCCGTCAGCAGCGGATGGAGCACCTTGATCGGCGCCTTGAACATCTCGACGAATTCCATCAACCCCTGCGTTGTGCGGTTGAGCGCACCGGAGAAGCTGTAGGCATCAGGATCGTTCTGGGAAAACTCTTCCAGCTTGCGGATGTCGAGCTTGCCGACGAGCGCCGACACATCCTGGTTGTTTTCGTCACCCGGCTCAGTCTTGGTCACGCCGATCTGCCGCAATCGCGACGGATAGAGCTTGACGATGGAAAACTTCGATATGTCGCCTTCATATTCGTCGAGACGTTTCGAAGCCCAGGGCGAGACAAGTCCGGTCAGAAGCCGATGCGGAATGTTGTACTTGTCCGCCAGCAAGTCTCCCATGCGGTCCGGATTGAACAGGCCGAGAGGGGACTCGTAGATCGGACTGATTTCATCTCCAGCCTTGAGCACATAGATCGGCTCCTGCTCCATAAGCTGCTTGAGGATCTCGGCAATGCTCGACTTGCCTCCGCCCACGGGACCGAGCAGATAGAGGATCTGCTTGCGTTCCTCGAGGCCCTGGCTGGCATGCCGGAAGAAGCCGACGATCCGTTCGATCGTGGTTTCCATGCCAAACAGGTTTTTGAAAGGGGCATATCGCTTGATGGTCCGGTTCATGAAAATCCGGCCAAGGCGCTGGTCCTGGCTGGTATCGATGATTTCCGGCTCTCCTATCGCAGCCATCATACGTTCGGCTGCGGTGGCCCGCATCAGCGGGTCGTCCCTGCATCCCAGCAGGTAGTCCTGGATCGAAAGCTCTTCCAGGCGGTTGTTACGGTAGTCTTCGGCGAAACGTGTGTAGATCTCCATCTTCCAACTTCCATTGCTAGGCGACCCCGTGGAATCGACCCCTATAAGATACATGGGGTCATCCTGCGCCATGGCAATTCAATCTTTCGCGTTCCGCGCATTTTTAATGTTTTCAAGAGGAAATTCAGGAAGGTCAAAAAAAATGATTCGCCGCAACCTGTTGATTTTAACAAAGATGTCGAACCGGGTTGTCCATAGTTCATGACTGCCCGAATTAAATCAGGCGGGTGATTCGGCCACTGAAATCGGGCAGCGGGAGACCATTGGACAGCGAGGTCATTTCCAGGCGAACCACGGGACAAAAGCGCGTCCGAAACGGCCCTTCTCAACCCGGAAATTGACGTTTCAGGGCTTCAAGGTCGGGATTACCCGGATTGGCTGCCAAGCCTCTCTGGAGCGCGAACTGAGCTGCAGCGAAATCTCTTTGCGACAGGTGAAGCCGAACCAGGAAGGTCCAGGCTTGCACAAGCTGCGGATCCAGCCTTGTAACTTCTGTAAAGGCCGAAATGGCGGCAGCCGGATTTCTGAGCACGAGCGCGGTTCCACCGATTGCCATGTGTGTCTCAGGGAAGTCTGCTTTTGCTGCCAGCGTTTCCTGCCACTCCCGGGACGCCGTCCGCGTGGCGTCAACAGATTCTGGCGGGATTGGCGACCGGCGCAGTCCGAGCAACTGGCGGGCGGCTTCGATGCGAACGGATTTGACCGGGTCTTCCAGAGCTGCCAGTACCCGGCCAAGCCGCTCTGTTTCGGGCACCGCTTCCTGCAACTTGAGCGCCGCCGCGCGCACAAGCGGGTGTTCGTCATCCAGCAACTGCGCCGCCTGATTTGCGAGGCCAGCATCAGCCTGCCGAACCAGCAGGTCCAGCGCCGATGCCCTCACGATGGCCGGAAAACTCTTCTGCATGGCGATGGCCAGGAGATCTGCCCCGGTTCCGCGCCTGCCTTGCCTTGCTCCATGAAAACTGGTTGCGAAATGCGGCCCGCGATGCACGCTGTCCGGAAACCGCTTCTCGAGCTCTTCCGCGGCCCAGGCAGCTGTTTGATCCGTGTGGCAATCGCTGCAGGCATTGGGCGTGCCGATCTTGGCCGAAAGGTCCGGTCGCGGGACCCGGAAAGAATGATCTCGTCTGCCATCGATACCCATATAGGTGCGCTCGATCATGTGGCAGGACACGCACTGCGCCCCATCCGTGTCGGCTTCGTGGAAGTGATGCGACGGGTCGTCATAAAGCCTGGTGGCCAGGCTTGGAAATTCCGCATTGCCTGCCGGTGAGTGACACTGGGTACAAATGGCATTGCCCTCGGCCCTGAGCTCGGCAGCGTGGGCGTCGTGGCAGTCTGTGCAGGTCACACCCTTGGCATACATCTTGGACTGAAGGAACGAGCCGTAGACATAGACCTCGTCCAGGATCTGGCCGTCGGCGTGATAAAGCCCTTCGCGCAAGAGAGCCAGCCGGTAGCTGTCGTGAAAGGGCTTCGCGGGCAGAGGGTTTCCGTCTTCGAAGGGCTCCCGGCGCGAGTGACAACCTGCACATTGTTGTATCTCGACCTCGCTGCTTTTACTGGCAAAATCGACCAGGAAGCCTCGGGCATTCAGCCCCGGAAACGGGCTTTGAGTTTGATCTTCCGCAGACTCGGCCCAGCGCAAATGCGCCTCACCCGGCCCGTGGCAGGCCTCGCAACCGACACCGATTTCAGCTGCGGTGCTTTGATAGCGGCGGGTGCGCGGGCTGTAGTTCTTTTCAAATCCGGTCGCATGACATTCGGCGCAGCGCGCGTTCCAGTTCTTGTACGGGCCGCTCCAGTGAAACCCGTCTTCGGGAACCAGAACCTGGTCCGGGTAGAGATGATACCAGGCCTGTTTCTGCTGATCCCAAGCGATATCAAGGGATTGATGACGACCGGGTTCCGTTTCGATCAGGTACTGCTGCAGGGGAAAGATACCGCCCACGCCGACGACCTTGAGAACCTTTGGCGCGTCCGGAATGTCCGTTGTCTCAATGTAATAGTCGCCATCCTTGGTGAAGAAACGCGTGGTTCAACCCCGATGTGTGAATTCTGCGTTGTCAAAATCACCATCGACCGTCGCTTCACCGGGCTCCATCCACGCCTTCGCATGGTGCGAGGAACGCCAGGCCTCTGTCTCGGCTGCATGGCAGGTGGCACAGGTTTCAGAACCGACATATCGGGGAACATCGGGCGTCTGGGCGCTGGCAAGGGTCGGTACGACGGCGAAGAGGAACCAGAGAAATCCAAGACGCGTCAAAAAAATCATGCACCGTTTCCCTGAATGTTGCTGCCGGCGGGGAGCAAGTCGCGACACTGCACGTGTCAAAAACGACCTTAGGGCAAGGGTAGAAAAGAGCAACAGCCAGGTTCGGGTTTTGGTCTGCAGGAGCGCACGCTAGTCCAGGGGCGCAAAATAGTATTCCTTTGTATCTTCATGGGGACCGGCAACTTCGGTGGTTCTCGACTTCATGAACTCAAACAGGGCTCTGGCCTCATCCGCACTGACCGGTTCCAGCGCCGAGCGGGAGGGATGATTTCCGCCTCCGACAAAAAGTTCGAGCAGCATGAGCCCCTCCGTCGACGCGCCAATTGGCGTCGGCTGCACCGAGATCTTTTTGCTCGTATCGTCACAAAACCCCGCCAGGTATTCCCTCCATATCTCCTTCTTGGCTTCAATTGAAAGCGTGCTTTCCGCCAACTCCTTGCGTTTTTCCATGGCGGGGGCCTGCGGAATATTGCCGAAAAAACAATGCCCTCGCCGTGGAGGTGCGTGGTAGCCGATGTTCCAATCCACTTTGTGCGACTGCGTGAAATGGGACCCCGAACGGAAATAGACAGTTGGCCGGATTTTCATTGCACCGCGTGTGACACCAATAATGTCTTCTGCCTGGTAGTGGGAGGGAAGCACTTTGGGAAACCGGCTCATGAAGATCTCCTTCAATCCAATCTGAGCGAGATTCCGTATACCTTCTGGTCGTAAAAGTGGAACCGATTGCAATCTGAAGTATATGCATTGCGACAGCTGCGACCGGCATCACACTTTTCGGTTTTGAAAGGTGCCGGTCATGCGTTTGTTGGTCGTGAGGGGTTTGGGCCTGAGCGCATTTCGCACTAGTGTTTCGGTGTCACCTGGAAAAGGACGGTCCGCGATGAAGAAATCGGAAAGCAGTGCAGTCATCCTTAGCCCGTCGTTCCGCAAACCAAACCGGCCGATGTTGCAAAAGATGAATGGAGCCACCCTGGGCTTTGTGCCGAACTGGCTAACCTACTTTCTGCTTCTGCTTGCCGTGCTTGCAACCGCACCGCTGATGGGTCCGGCACAGGCAAACGGATCGCTCGACGATGTGCGTTGGCTGCTGGCCAAGCCCGATCGCTTGCCGTTGATCGTCGAGAAGCGGCGAAATGACATCACTGCCTTTTACAACTCCGAGCAAGCACAAATCCTGTGGCTCGGACAGGAGCGCAGCGGCGCGTTGACCACCGCAATGGAAACCGCACGATCCGAGGGACTGCGCCCGGAAGACTATCCGTATGAAGTGCTCATCGAGGCGACACGTTCGTTGCAGGGACCCGTCGGACCGTCGGAAGTGGCCTGGGTTGAACTGCTCTACACCGGGCATTTCCTCGACTTTGCCAATGATCTACGCGCCGGACGCGTGTCGCCCCGTGTGCTCTATCCCGATGCCTACATGCCCCATAACAGCATCGAAACGGTTGACGCCCTGACGCGGCTCGCGGGATCGGATTCGGTGGCCTCCTTCATTACCGATTTTCAACCGCAGGATGACACCTACCGCCGATTGAAGTCGCACCTCGCCCGTCTTTACGACATTCAGGCAAATGGCGGTTTCACCTATCTCGAACCCGGTGAGGATCTGTCTGCGGGCGCGACCAGCGATCAGGTACCTTCGCTGCGCCAGCGACTGGTCGAGGACAATCTCCTTGGCGAAACCTCGGACAGTGATGTCTTCGACAAGCGACTGGCATTTGCCGTAGGCCAGGCGCATTACCGAT
Organism: Roseibium sp.; assembly: GCA_017643925.1. Taxonomy (GTDB): domain Bacteria; phylum Pseudomonadota; class Alphaproteobacteria; order Rhizobiales; family Stappiaceae; genus Roseibium. Next base: position 44,624 of record JAEPML010000013.1, read on the forward strand.
ACGGGTTTGACGTGTCGGGCGACGTGACACCTGAACTCGTGAGGGCTCTCAACATTCCGGTTGACCGTCGCATCGAACAGGTCAGCAATGCAATGGAACGCATTCGCTGGATACCAAACGAGTATTCCAGACTGCAGCTTTTCATCAACAAGGGTGAAAACGAGTACCTGTTCCTGGAAAACGGGCGCGTGATTCAGGAGGGCCGCGCCTACGCAAATTGTCCGGATCGCAATTACACCAATACCGCAACGACGATTGAAGCCGTGACCTTTCACCCGACATGGCAGGTGCCGTTTGAATATGTCGGACAGGAGCTTTTGCCTCGCCTTCAGTCGGATCCGGAGCAGGTCGCCTCGGAAGGCTACTATCTTCGGCGCAAGGGGGCCGAAGTTCCCTTGAACGCTCTTCCCTGGAAACAGGCATCCCCCCGTTCCATCGAACGTTTCAAGGACGAGTTTTCCGTCTACCTGCCGTCGTCGGAGGAAAACCCGCTCGGACGATATGCCTACAGGTTGAGACGCGAGCAAAGGCTGTCACTGTTCGACCTTGAAGACGTGCCCGAGAGTGAAACCTACTGCAATCCGTACCTGCCCAAGACCGCCTTCGGGATCCTGGACGGCTTCAAGGTGCTTGAACACATCATCGAACCGCGGGTCTTTCCAAGAGAAGGGATCCCGGATCGCATATCACGCGGGGACACCATCACGTTTCCCGCGCGCGGAGGCTTGATGGCAGTGGTGTCCCACCAGTCTGTCTGGGTGCAGCGTCAGGGCATCATCCGCTTTGGCCATGACCCCTATCTTGAAGACGCGCGCCTGACGGCCGCGCTTGCCGGGCGCCCCAAACCCTGACCACACGTTATGAAATCAAGGGAGACTAAAGGTGCTGACATTCGCTGTCCGGACAACATCCTGGACCGGCGGAGAATCCACCCGATTCGGGAAGGTCTCGCCTAGTTACCGCGCGGTTTTCGGCGTTGCGCCGCCAGTTCACGGGTGTAGGAAGACAGGTCGTCCAGATGTGCGAGGACAGCTGCGCTGTCCTGTTTCTCAAGACTGCTGGCCAATGCCTCGTGAATATCTGCGATCCGCTCGCGATCTCGCAGGCGATAAACCAGCATGTTCATGAGCGGCTGCATGGCTTCAAAGGCCGCCGAAAGCTGAAACGCCAGAAGCGGGTTGCCCGTTGCATCCGCAATCGCGGAATGAAAGCTGACATCCGACGCGCAGAACTCCTCGTCGCTGGTCAACGGGTCGCGTTGTCGTGCAATTTCGGAGCGCAACGCCTTGAGATGCGCCTCGGTCCTGTTGATGACGGCAAGGGGCAGCGCAGAGGTCTCAAGCGCAAACCGTGCCTCGATGGCGTCTTCAAAGGGAATGTCGTTCATCCCGATCAGCAACCGCGTCGTGGTTACGAGATTGTCCTGTGCCTCGGCCCAGGTCAGACGGTTGACGAAGGCGCCACCGGAGGAACCGCGTTCGCTGCGGATCAGGTTTTGTGCCGCCAGCCGCTTCAGGGCTTCACGCACCGTCGAACGGGAGACACCGAACCGCTCCGAGAGTTCCGCTTCACTCGGCAAGCGCTCCTCGCTGGCAAGACGTCCCTCCAGGATCGCATCCCGAATGGCATTGGCAATCTGAACCGACAGACCTTCTTTCTGAATGGTGTTGAATTCGATTGCCAAAACGTCCTCCGAGCGATGCCGAGCCTGAAACCCGCACAAACCTAGTCACGCGGCCCGACAGGGTCAATTGCAAAAATTCTAATGTCTGACAATTAAATGTTTGACTTTTATCAAAACGAGGCGCAGCGTAAGCGCCGATGCCGTCGCAGAACGGCCCAAGGGAGGATTGCGTGCGGTCGATTGATCAGTTTTTGCCGGGCCACAGGGCCTTGTGGCTGAGCTTCTTCGCGAGCGTTCTCCTGGCCTGGAGCGCGCTTTTCGCGATGCAGGCCAGCTTCGAATTGCCGGCCGGGTGGGAAGATTTCGGCCCTGCCTACCTGTTGTGGCTGTGTTCCGGCACCGCGTCCGATGCCGGTTATCTGCCCGCACTCTTCATGTGGTCGCTGATGTCGCTCGCCATGATGGCGCCGACGGCCTTTCCGGCATTCCGAACCTACGCGCACATGACGCATACAGAAGCTGCCAGCGGCGCTTCCCTGGTCGTCCTCATTGCCGGGTACCTCGCGATCTGGATCGGATTTTCGACTGTCGCCGCCTTTCTCCAGATCCGGTTGGCGGATCTCGGCTTGCTGAATGTTTTTGGTCAATCGACGTCGGCTGTCTTCAATGGCCTGCTGTTGATGGCTGCAGGGCTCTACCAGTTCAGCAGCCTGAAAAACGCCTGCCTGTCAGCCTGCCAGAACCCGATGACCTTCTTCTTCTCGCATTGGCAACCCGGCCTCGGCGGCGCGGCAAGACTAGGTTTGAGGCTGGGTGCCGTTTGTCTCGGCTGCTGCTGGGCCCTGATGCTGCTGGCCTTTGTCGCGGGCACCATGAATCTCCTGTTCATGGGTCTCGCCATGGTTCTGATGACTTTGGAAAAACTGCCTGAATACGGCGCAAGAATCAGCGCACCCCTGGGCGTTTTTCTCCTGATTGCAGGCGCCACGGTGGTCGCCCTGCCTTTTGTGACACACCTGATCTAGGGAGGATTGAATGTCCGGATGGGCCATTCGAGGTGAACTCATACTGAACTGCAATTGCACGGTCTTTTGCCCCTGCGTCGTATCCCTGGGCAAGCATCCGCCCACCGAAGGCTATTGCCAGGCCTGGGCAGGTGTCCGTATCGACGAAGGTCACTACATGGGTGAAGATCTGTCCGGCCTGAATGTCGGGCTGGTCCTGGAAATCCCCGGCCTGATGGCGCGCGGCAACTGGAAAGCCGCGGCCTATATTGATGAGCGTGCCAGCGACGCTGCCTATGACGGCCTCCTGAAGATCTTTTCAGGCGAAGCCAAGGGCACGACCGGTCTGTTCCGCGTTCTCGTGAGCGAATTTCTCGGTGCAGAAAGGGCCCCTGTTTCCTACACGAACGAAGGCAAGAAACGCCGCCTGATCGTCGGCAAGGCGATCAAGGGCGAAGTCGAGCCGGTTCCGGGTGGAAACCCTGACGAGGATATCGTGGTCAAGAACACCGAATACTGGATGGGTCCCGACATCATCGTCGCGACGGCGAACCAGGGACGTGTCCGGGCCTATGGCCGAGTTTGGGACTTCGACGGCCGCAGCGCCGAGATCTGCCAGATCGACTGGTCGGGTCCGGCTGCGGAACAGGCGGCATAAGGAGCGCGCGGCATGCAGGTCCCGTCTCTCTCGATCTCCCGGCGCACCCGGAAGACACCCTTCTCGCGCAGGGTACAGGCAGCCGGTGTCAAGGCGTACACCGTCTATAATCACATGCTGCTGCCGACGGTGTTCAACTCCGTCGAAGAGGATTACAGGCATCTGAAATCAAAGGTTCAGGTGTGGGATGTCTCCTGCGAAAGGCAGGTGGAACTGTGGGGGCCTGACGCCGCGCGGCTTGCCCAGATGCTGACACCGCGGGACCTGTCCGCCATGACAGAGGGGCGTTGCTACTATACGCCGATGGTGGACGAGACCGGCGGCATGCTCAACGACCCGGTCACGACCAAACTGGCCGACGACAAGTACTGGGTTTCGGTCGCCGACAGCGATCTCATGTTCTGGATCAAGGGTCTGGCCCATGCATTCCGGCTGGAAGTCGATGTCGACGAACCCGATGTGTCACCCCTCGCCATCCAGGGCCCGATGGCGGAAGACCTCGTTGCGCGCGTCTTTGGCGAGCGCATCCGGTCGATCCGCTTCTTCCATTACGACTACGTCGAATTCCAGGGCAAACACCTGGTCCTTGCGCGGTCCGGTTATTCCAAGCAGGGTGGTTTCGAACTCTACGTGGAAGGGTCGGACCTCGGTGAACCCATCTGGGACGCCTTCATGAACGCAGGCGAGGACATGGACGTACGCGCCGGTTGCCCGAACCTGATCGAGCGGATCGAAGGTCAGCTCCTGTCCTATGGCAACGACATGACCCGCAACAACACGCCCCACGAATGCGGTCTTGGGAAATTCTGTCAGACCCAGCAGGCAATCGGCTGCGTCGGCCGGGATGCCCTGTTGCGCGTCGCGGTGGAGGGGCCCGTCCGCCAGATCCGCAGCATTGCCATTGACGGTGATCCCGTGCCGCCTTGCGACGAACTCTGGCCCATCATCGCTGGTGGACGACAGGTCGGCACGGTCAGTTCCGCCGCCTATTCCCCGGACTATCGGACCAATGTCGCCATCGGCATGGTGCGCATGACACATTGGGATGATGGCACCAGGGTACAGGTCGACACGCCGCACGGTATGCGCAGCGCCACTGTCTGGGAGACTTCGTTCTCCAATCAGGGAGGCTGAGCATGAAAGCGCATTTCGAGGCTTTCGGGAAACAAACGGCCAATCACGTGCCGCTGTCGCCGCTCAGTTTCCTGGAGCGAACGGCCGCGATTTTTCCGGACCGGACCGCCGTCATATACCATGACCGCTCCTATACCTGGTCCGAGGTGCTGGAGCGGACCACCCGCATCGCTGCAAGCCTGAAGGCAAGGGGCATCGGTCTTGGCGACACTGTCTCCGTGATGGCGGCAAACACGCCGGAACTATTCGAATTGCACTATGCCGTGCCGATGGCAGGCGCTGTACTCAACACCATCAACACCCGCCTGGAAGCGGAGACCGTCGCCTATATTCTCGATCACAGCGACGCGAAACTCGTGATCGCAGACACCGCATTTTCCAGCGTGATCGAAACGGCGATGGAGCTGAACGGTGCACGATTGCCCGTCGTCAACATCGTGGATGATCACGGCCCGGGCGGAAACCGGATCGGCGACGAAACCTATGAGCAGCTTGTCGCAAACGGGGACCCCGCGTTCTCCTGGAGCGGTCCTGAAGACGAGTGGCAGGCCCTGGCACTCAACTACACGTCTGGAACTTCCGGCCGCCCGAAAGGTGTCGTCTACCATCACCGCGGCGCCTACCTGATGGCCATGGGAACACCGATTGCCTGGGAACTGCCCCGGCATCCGGTCTACCTCTACACGGTGCCGATGTTTCACTGTAACGGCTGGTGCCATGCCTGGGCGATGACCCTGATGGCCGGCACAATTGCCTGTATTCGACAGGTTACAGGCAAGGATGTGTTCGCGCTGATCGAAGATCACGGCATCACCCATCTTGGCGGGGCTCCGATTGTCCTCTCCATGCTCGTCAACACGCCCGAGCAGGACAGGAGGGCCCTGAAGGGCACGGTCCGGATCATGACCGCAGGCGCACCGCCTCCTGCCGCTGTTCTGGCGGCAACAAAGGCGCTTGGTTTCGAAGTCATGCAGGTCTACGGCCTGACGGAGACCTATGGTCACGTTTCCCAATGCCTGTGGCGGGAAGAGTGGAACGAACTCACAGCGGATGAGCAGGCGGAACTGCAGTCCTGGCAAGGTGTCGGTTTTCCGATGACAGATGCAATCGATGTCATTGACCGGGAGACGGGGGCCGCTGTGCCCTGGGACGGCGAAACCCAGGGCGAGATCGTCATCCGCGGAAACACCGTCATGAAGGGTTATTACAAGAGCCCGGAGGCAACGGAAGAGGCGCTGTCTGGCGGCTGGTTCAAGTCTGGCGATGCAGCCGTCCGCCACCCCAACGGGTATGTCCAGATCAAGGATCGCCTCAAGGATGTCATCATATCCGGCGGCGAAAACATCTCCTCCGTCGAGGTCGAAGGCGTTTTGCACCGGCATCCGGACGTGGTTCTCGCGGCCGTGGTTGCCCAGCCCGACGAAAAGTGGGGCGAAGTGCCCTGCGCCTTCGTTGAATTGAAGGAAGGCAGCGACGCCACGGAAGACAGCCTGATCGCGTTCTGCCGGGAACAGATGGCCGGTTTCAAGCGGCCGAAGAAAATCGTCTTCACCGAGTTGCCCAAGACCGCAACCGGCAAGATCCAGAAATATGTCCTGCGCCAGGAGGCCAGGTCGATCACCAGCGAAACCAAGTAGCAGGGTAGTTTCAAAATGACTTTCAAAGCGCTCATCGTGGACAAGGACGACGACGGCAAGACCCACGCCGCCGTGCAGGAGATTGACGAAAGCCGGTTGCCGGTCGGCGACGTCACGGTTGCGGTCGAGTATTCGACGCTCAACTACAAGGACGGCCTGTGCATCGGGCCCGGCGGCGGACTGGTACGGAACTATCCGCATGTGCCGGGCATCGACTTCGCAGGCACGGTCGAAGAGAGCACGGACGACTGGTACAAGCCCGGTGACAAGGTGGTTCTGACCGGTTGGCGCGTTGGCGAGGCGTGGTGGGGCGGCTATTCCCAGAAGGCCAGCGTCAAGGGTGAATGGATGGTGCCGCTTCCCGAAGGCCTCAGCACCCGCAACGCCATGGCCATCGGCACTGCCGGTTTCACGGCCATGCTCGCCGTCATGGCGCTCGAGGAACACGGCCTGAAGCCGGAAAACGGACCGGTTCTGGTGACCGGTGCTGCCGGTGGCGTCGGCTCGGTCGCAACCGCAATTCTGGCCAATCTCGGCTATGAAGTCGCCGCCGTGACCGGCCGCGAGAGCACCTGGGACTATCTGAAGTCGCTCGGCGCCAGCAAGATCGTTCCGCGCGACGAAGTCAACGAGACCGTCAAGCGTCCTCTGGAAACCGAAACCTGGGCAGGCTGCATCGACGCCGTCGGTGGTCCCATGCTGGCACGCGTCCTCGGCCAGATGAAATACGGTGCCTCTGTCGCCGCCGTCGGCCTCGCAGGTGGGGCGGCCTTGCCGGCAACGGTCATTCCGTTCCTCCTGCGCGGGGTCAACCTCCTGGGCATCGACAGTGTGATGAAACCCTATGACGGCCGTCTCAAGGCCTGGGAACGGCTCGCAAAGGACCTGCCGATGGACAAGCTGGACGCCATGATCCAGCCGGCAACGCTGGAGGACCTTCCAGGTCTCGGCGCCGACATCCTGAAAGGCCAGGTCAAGGGCCGCGTCGTTGTTGACGTAAACGCCTGATCGATCGATTGGGGCGCCCGGTCAGCCCGCGCGCCCCAGCTCCGCTTTCAGGAAATCAATCATCACCCGAACCTTCTGCGGCAGGTAGGTCCGACTGGGATAGAGGATCCAGGCCGCCGTCTCGAAGTCGAACGCAGCGCATTCATGGTCCGGGAACAGATCAACCAGTCGGCCTGACTTCAGGTCCTTTCCGATCAGCCAGTCCGGCAGCAAGGCCGCGCCCATGCCAAGTCTTGCCGCTTCGCGCAGGGAAGGCGCGCTCGCGATCACCGTCTTGCCTGAGACATCCACCGAGAACGGTTCGGCTCCAGGGGTTCTGAACAGCCAGGATTTCTTGAAGCCCGGAAAGGCAAAACACAGGCAATTTAGATCCGCCAGATCCACCGGATGCTCAACCGGTTTCACCTTGTCCAGATAGTCAGGCGCCGCGACGACCCTGTAGCGGGTGGTCAGCAGTTTCGTCGAAATCAGGTCGCCTTTCGGGGCAGCAGCAAGTCGAACGGCAAGATCCAGCCCCTCCGCCAGCAAGTCGAGATTGTGGTCGGCAGGATAGAGCTCGACCGTCAGCTCGGGATACATGTCCTGAAACTTCGGCAGGACAGGCAGGATCCCCTCCTGAACGAAGGCCACTGACGCAGTCAGCCGGATCGTGCCACTGGGTCGTCCCCCCTGGCTGGCCGCCTCGACACCGGCTGCTTCCAGTTCTTGAACAAGCGGCGCGATCCGCCGGAGGTAGCGACTGCCTTCATCGGTCGTCGACAGCTTGCGCGTGCTGCGCTGGAACAGTCTGAGCCCCAGCTCGCGTTCGACGCTTGAGACAACCCGGGACACTTTGGAGGCGTCGAGATCCAGCGAGCGTGCAGCGGCTGCGATACTGCCCAGATCCCGGACAAGAAGAATGGTTTTGAGTGCCTGAAGTTCCATTCGTGCAATTTATGCAGGATATAAATGTATTTACAGGCATTTTTCCGCAATTCCTGCAGAAATATCTTGAGCGCATCAGAAGGAGATACCAATGATCCTGCTTTTGCACATCAATTCCAGCTCCCGCCGCACCGGTTCGCACAGCGCGGCCGTCGCCGACCATTTCGAAGCCTGTTTCCGGAAGAAACACGCCGATTGCGACGTGATCACACGCTACGTGGCCGACAGCTCGATCCCGATCATAACCCAGAAAACCATCGAAGGTTTCTACACGCCGCCCGAAGCCATGTCGGACGATCTTGTCGAGGCGACCGCACTCTCGGACCAGCTGATCTCGGAGTTACAGCGGGCAGATACCCTGTTGATCACGGCCCCGATCTACAATTTCAGCATCCCGGCCGCGCTGAAGACCTGGATCGACCAGATCGTCCGGATGGGGCACACCTTTGCTTACGAGAACGGATCCTTCCAGGGTCTTGTGCAAACCCGGCGCGCGGTCGTCGTCGTTGCCTATGGTGCCGAAGGGTATCTGGAAGGTCAGCCTTTTGCCGCGGCCAATTTCGTTGAGCCTTACCTGAAATTCCTGCTGTCCTTCCTCGGCATCAGCGACATCCGGTTCATCTCCGTTCAGGGAACCACGGCGGACCCGGAAACGGTGCGGGCAAATGTCGAGGCCGCAAAGGAGGCGTGCGGTCTGGCGGCCTGACGCTTCCCAGGGGCATGAAAGGAGTCCGAGCCTTGACCAAAGCCCGTTTCTAGCCGATGAGGAAACCGAGGCGAAGGCGCGGATTCCGGTTGCTTTTCAACCAAAGCTCCCATATAAGCGCCCGGTCCAGAGTCGTCCGGCTCGTCGTGGACTGGTTTTTTGCATTCTATTTGCAGGCCATCCAAGACAACCAAGGGCATGCCGTGTCGGCTCTGAATGCACCAACAAGAAAGTATCCGTCCTGAGCGGATACACCAAGGAAAGGATGCAAAATGCCCAAGCTGAAGACGAAGTCCGGCGCCAAAAAGCGCTTTAAAGTGACTGCGACCGGCAAGGTAAAAACCGCGCAGGCCGGCAAGCGTCATGGCATGATCAAGCGCACGAACAAGTTCATCCGCAACGCCCGTGGCACCACCACGCTGAGCGATCAGGATGCAAAGATCGTGAAGCAGTTCCTGCCCTACGCATAACGCCAGCCCCAAGGAGATTACCTAGATGTCACGCGTCAAAAGGGGCGTAACTGCCCACGCTCGTCACAAGAAAGTTCTGAAGGCCGCCAAGGGTTACTATGGCCGCCGCAAGAATACCATCCGCGTTGCCAAGCAGGCCGTCGAGAAAGCGGCTCAGTACGCTTATCGTGACCGCAAGGCCAAGAAGCGCAACTTCCGTTCGCTCTGGATCCAGCGCATCAACGCGGCAACTCGCCAGCACGGCATGACCTACGGCAACTTCATCAACGGCCTGAACAAGGCTGGCGTCGAAGTCGACCGCAAGGTTCTGTCCGACCTTGCCATCAACCAGCCGGACGCCTTCAAGGCTCTGGTTGAAAAGGCTCAGGGCGCTCTGGCTGCCTGAGACCAAACGGTCTGAATGAATTTGAAAGCGCGGTCCCACGGGCCGCGCTTTTCTTTTGCCCGCGCTCATGTTTCCCTGTGAGCAACGAAGCGGACCGAACGCGGGGAACCGGGCATGCCTCTTTCCGAAAAGCAGCAGGGTGTCTTGCGTGGAATGATCACGGCAAGCTGCCTGTCCGGGGTCTTGCTGATCGCCGGCGCTGCCCTTTTCCCCGAAAACTGGCTGCCTCAGGATACAGGTGCAGCACGTTTCGCCTTCGCAGCGGCAAATGTCCTGATTGCGGCCGTCTGGCTGATGGTCTCTATCGGTACGCTCGCACGGCACCGGTTCGTGACCCCGCAGGACATTGACGGCAGTGGCCTGACATCGGGCAGTCCGGCCGCCCGGGTCTACCAGGCCATCCTCCAGAACACGCTGGAACAGACGGTTCTTGCCAGTGTGGCCTATAGCGCCTTTGCGGCCGTTGCCCCGGTGTCGTTCCTGGGTGCCCTTCCAGTTGCCGTTCTTCTGTTCTGGATCGGCAGGTTCACCTTCTGGCGCGGCTACGCAAACGGTGCTGCACACAGGGCCTTCGGCTTCGCGCTGACTTTCTATTCAACCGTTCTCCTGATGCTGGCAACGGTTCTCATCCTGCTCCACTCGATCGTTACTTGACCAAATGGCCACCGGTGCGCGTGAACCTCGGCTGTGGTTCGTTTGATTTGCGCGTCGCAAAGAACAAAAAGCCTTGCTAGGGTTCGCACTTTCCCTGGGGACCGGACAAAAATTCATGACCCATATCACCGTCTTCGATTGTGAATACCTGACGGCCGAAGGCGCCATGCAAAGCCGCTGGTGTGGCCCACATGATCCCGACCCATGTGTCGCCCAGATCGGATCGGTCAGGCTTTCGCTCGATCCCGGTTATGAGATCCTGGAAACTCAGAGCCTTCTGATCAGCACGTTGGATCGCCTGGGACGGCAAAGCATCCTGGATCCCTATTTCATCGACCTGACCGGAATTCAACCAGCCAGGATCGAACGCGAGGGCGTCCCGCTTGAAGAGGCGCTCCGGGCTTTCAGCACCTTTTCCGAGGGTGGTTCGATCTGGTCATGGGGCAAGGATGAGCTGAACCTGCTCGCCGTCAGCTGTTACATCGCAAATGTCACGCCCATTATTCCGGCACATCGCTTCGGAAATGCCATGGAAATCCTGATGAAGGCCGGGCTGACGCGGGAAGCGACGCTCAAGACCACCAGCGGCGAGCTGGCTGACTTCTACAAGCTTCCTGGGCTGCCACGCCGTCACCACGATGCGCTGGATGATGCCATGTCGATCGCGCTGGCGCTGCAGCACCTTCTGAGGGTCGGAAAGCTGTCACCCGAGGATTTTTCCAAGCCTGCCCCTCAAGCTGGAAAAGACCCGGTCGGCTAGGCGCGGCCCTGCCTTTCGAGAACGGGAATGATTGCGTCTCCGCAATTGCGCGGTTCAATTCGGGACAGGACTTTTCGATCCTGGGACTGATCTTCCCGATTCGCACATAAACTGTCTCATTCTGAATTCAATCAAATTCTTTGGTTACGACCGCTATCCCCGGTTCACACGGAAACTGTGCCGATTCACACCATTTCGTTAACTTTTTTTAACGTGTTTTGGCGGATTTCTGCGGACAAAAGGTTAACGTCCGACTAAACTGGCACGGTGATTGCGACGTTTCAGGCAAGGCCGCTGGAAGCGTGCCAGTTTGAAACAACGAGGCGTAAAGACGTGAGAGTGAACCCGGTAACTTCGGCAGGACGCGCCAGCATCAGGCGCAAGCGTCCCTCTGTGGAGGAAACGCAAGCCGAACGTGCGACCGAGTTCGCCAGCCACGTTCCCGTCGCGACCGAGCCGGACCTCGAGCGCGCGCAGGAAGCTTTTACCGATCGCTACCGTCCGAACTCCGTTTTCCTGGCGCATCTGATTGCGACTCGCGACGCGGACCTGACCATGCGAAACCCTCGGGCTTACGAAGCCTTGAGCGGCATCAACACCTATCGCGCGACCGCAGCGCTGCCACGCCAACGCGAAGCCGGTCACATCCTGAGCACGGAGCGTTAAGCGGAACGCCAGGATCACCAAGTTTCCAGATGTACCACTGGATACCTTCAGCCCGGGGCCCGTCCCCGGGCTTTTTTTTGCCTGAAAAGCCGACCTCCGGACAAAATGTGACGCGCAACACAGTTTGCGGATCCGCTGAACCTTAAGACTTGTACTCAGATCCGGACATCTCCGGACCTCCGACAGACTGGCCACGGACTGGCCCACCACGGAGACGATAATGCAAGTAAGGCCTATTTCTGCAATACACCCGCTGCGCATCCGCCAGAAGCCGATTGTTGTTCCGGCATCACATCCGGAACAGCCGGCCGCAGCAACAAGCGACTTCCCGACCATTCCGGCTCATATCGCAGCGAGCGCGATGCAACGCGACGCCTATCATGGCGCACATGCCGAATACGCGACCCAGCTTCTGGCCGACCACGCGGCACCGGAAACCTACTTGGAGCGCGACCAGCATCTGGCACAATACGCATCGGCCTCGGCGCGGCAATCGGACCCGCACACCTATTCCATTTCAGTCTGAGGTCACCAACCAGCGCGATCTTCAGTCCTCGATCCTCAGAAAGCCGGCCAGTCCGGTTTTCTGGTGTTCGATCACGTGGCAATGAAACGCCCAGTCGCCGGGATTATCAGCGACGAGCGCGAGATCCATGGTTTCTTCAGACAACAGCAGGGCCGTATCGGTCACGAGCTTCGGGATTTCCCGCTTGTTCGAACGCAACAGCTGAAATGACACGCCATGCAGATGTATGGGATGTGCATTCGGCGTTTCGTTGCGCAGCCGCAGGATATAGGATTTTCCGAGCTTCAACGTTGCCAGAGGGTCAAACGGCCCGGGCAGGTCACCGGGCCATGCGGTTCTGTTGATCGACCAGAATGTATAGCCCAGTGAACCGCAAATGTTTGATTGCGGTGCATCGCCTTCCGGTGACCATCCGAAGACAAATTCAATAACTTCAGCGTTCTTCAGGTCGGCCTGTGGGACCGGGTTCTGCGGCAATGGTTTCAGCTCGGCAAGATCGCGGCCCAGGCTCGCCCCCTTTGCCAGGAAGCGCGCCAGAACCTTTGATCCGATCTTTCTCTGCAACGCCAGTTCTGCAGCTCTGCCTTCCTCATCCGGCATGCGCAGGGCAATGTCCGCCCTTTGCCCCGGCGACAGGATGACATCGTGGGCCGGCATCGGTGCAGGCAGGGGGTTAGAGTCGATTGCAATGACCTGCGCATCCGCGCCCGCAATCTCGTAGCGCCCGACCCGCGTCAGGTCCGTCACGGCCAATCGCAGGCGCACCAGGCTACCGGCCTCAAAGGCGTAAGTCGGCTCAACCTCCCAGTTCACGGTCGAGACCGTTCCGAGCGTCCCGCCCCGTGCCGCGTTGCGCGGTTTGTAGAACGAGATGAACTGGCCGTCGCCACCCAGTCTGAAATCCCGGAGATTTAGCGGAACATCATGATCAAATCCCGGATCGTCCGCTTCTTCCACCACCAGGACGCCGGTCAGGCCGCGTGCGATCTGTTCCAGCGTGTTGCAATGAGGGTGGTACCAGAAGGTTCCGGCATCTGGTGGCGTGAACGCGTAGCGGAACGATTGTCCAGGTTCGATCGGGTATTGTGTCAGGTAGGGAACACCGTCCATGGCGTTAGCGATCCGAAGGCCATGCCAATGCACGACCGTGGCTTCGTCGAGCTTGTTCCGAACGTCGACGATTACCTTTTCGCCCTGCTTGAACCTCAGGACAGGCGGCGGAGCACCTTCGGCAAAACTCATCATGTTCCGCGTGATAGCGTCCGGCAGGATCCGATGATCCAGATTGGCGAGTGTCAGTTGATGTGTCGTGGCCTCCGCCCGACTGGCCGCAATGCCTCCGGCGGCAAACGCCGCCACACATCCCGTGCTCCCGAGCAGGAGTTCCCGCCTCGAAAAACCGAGCATCCGATTACCTCATGACTTGCTGGCGCGTCCGGGCGCACTCAACACAAAGCCAGAGGCAACAGCAAGCACCAAATTGACGCGGGTTTCGACTGGATCAGTACCCGGCCGCGCTGCCATCCTTGCGCGGGTCGGAACCGGCGGTCAGCATATGCCTTGCCTTGTCGATCATGATCGCCTGGCTGCCACCGATCGGTCCCTTGACCGGTTCCACCTCGTGGCCCAGCGCCCGCAGGCCTTCGATGGTCGACGGCGGGATCAGTTTCTCTGCCTGCAAGGTGTGACTGTCCAGATCAAAGAACATGCGCGGGAAATCGATCGCTGCCTGCACGTCCATTCCATAGTCGATGATGTTGGTCATCAGGTGAGCGTGGCCACAGGCCTGATACTGGCCACCCATGACGCCAAAGGACAACCACGGAGCACCATCCTTCAGCACCATGGCCGGAATGATCGTGTGGAGCGGCCTCTTGCCGCCATCAATGGAGTTGGCGTGTCCGGCTTCCGCCTTGAAGGACATGCCCCGGCAATGCAGCAGCACACCGCTTTCGGGCGCCACGATGCCGCTGCCGAAATCGCTGAACAGGGAATTGATGAAGGAAACCGCCAGCCCGTCCTTGTCGACGACGGTCAGGTAGACGGTGTCTGTTTGCGGCGCCAAGGTGGTATCGGGCGTCACCTCGGCCCGTTTTTCCAGCGACACCTGCTTGGCCAGCTCGGCGATATAGTCCTCGCCGATCAGCCGTGAATGACACACATCCATGTATCCCGGATCGGTAACGAACTTGTCGCGAACCGCGTAGGCAATCCGAGAGGCTTCCATTTCAAGATGGAACCGTTCCGGGCCGAGTGGATCCATGCTCGCCAGATCAAAATGCTCCAGAATGCCGAGAATGACGAGCGCAATGATGCCCTGGCCGTTCGGCGGCAGTTCCGCGATGGTGTAGCCGCGATAGTCCCGCATGACCGGAGACACAGCCGTCGTATGGCAGGAGGCCAAATCGTCCAGCGTCATCAGACCGCCGCGAGCCTGCAGGGCGGCAACGATATCTTCTGCAATCTTGCCGAAATAGAAGGCGTCCGACCCCTTTTCACCAATGGTCTCGAGCGTGTCCGCCAGATGCGGGTACTTGAGAATGGTTCCCACCGAAGGCGCGGCGCCATCGATCAGATAGCGCGCGGCCGAGATCGGATCGGCAGCAAGCTTGTCCACGTCCTTTGCCCAGTCGAAAGCAACACGCGGCGCGACGGCAAAGCCCTCGCGTGCATACTGGACCGCGCGTTTGAACAGGGTCTTGAAGTCTCGCGTTCCATGCGCTTTCAGAAGGGTCTCCCAGGCGCGAACGGCACCGGGAACCGTCACGGCATGCGGGGAGGTTTCGGTGATCTCCTTGACGCCAAGCTCGGCCAGCTTCTCCGGAGTCGCGGCCCTTGGTGCAGCACCTGAACCGTTGAAACCGGTCAGACGTCCATCCGGCTCCATGACAATCGCGAAGCAATCCCCGCCGATCCCGGTCATGTGCGGTTCGACGACACACTGGACGGCAACTGCGGCGATCGCCGCATCAACAGCATTGCCGCCCTCCTGCAGCACTTCGAGCGCCGCGCTGGTCGCCAAGGGATGCGAGGTAGCCGCTGCGGCTTCCCGCGCATAAACCGGTGACCTGCCTGGTGCCTGAAAATCCCGCTTCACTCTGTAACTCCTGCCCCGTTTTTCTTTTTTTCCAATTCGCCTTAAGAGCTTCTCGGAAACACGCCCTATTCGCCAGCACCCCGTTCTGCTAGCAACTCGGTTTCGCGGGCTGCACCTTAAGGAGAACTGGCAAAATGCGCAAACTCACACTTTCAACGGCAGAGACCATCACTTCCTACGCTTTCGAAAAGGCGGCGGAACTCGGCCTGAAGCCTCTGACCGTGGCCGTTCTCGACGCCGGGGGCCATACGATCCTGCTCAAGCGCCAGGACGGTTCCTCCATCATGCGACCCCAGATCGCGACCGGTAAGGCGGTCGGGGCACTGGCCGTTGGAACAGGAACAAGGTGGCTGAATGCCAATGCCGAAACGCGCCCGCATTTCGTCAACGCCCTGAACGGCGTGTCGGGCGGCGCCATCGTTCCCGTTCCTGGCGGCGTTCTGATCAAGAACGATGAAGGGGAGACGCTTGGCGCCGTCGGCATCACGGGAGACACCTCTGAAAATGACGAGGCCTGCGCCATAGCTGGGATCGAAGCGATCGGCCAGAATGCCGATTGCGGCTAACGCGATTTCCGGAAGACATCCAGGCATTCGCCTGACGACGTGACCTGGTCAATCCTTGTCCATTCGCGCCGGACAAGGATTGAGCCCGCCGAGGAGGTCGAAGCGTGAAGTGCGTCAAAGCCCAGTCGCAGGGCCTCCGCTTCGGCGGCCGCAACCAGCGCTGACCCAATTCCGCAGCGTCGATACGCCTTGTCGACAACAAGACCAGTCAACCACGCACCCGGGTACCGTTCAGAGCCAGGTGAGGTTTCACGCAGGCAACCGGTTCCGACCACCTGACCGGATCCTTCAAGCGCAACGAGGCAAGATGGCAAAGCCTCGTTGCTTTCCAGGCAGACCGCGAGATCTTGGCGGGCATCACCTGGCCCCTCTGCTCCGTACCATTGCGGCCATTGCAAAAGATACAAGCCGGAAACTGCGTCTGCAGTCTCCGGCTTTGTGTTCAGGGTGACGATCCGGAACCGGTTCATCTTTTACCTTGGGAACGGGGCAGGCCCGAAAGACAGTCTCAGGTTTTGTCCGAAAGCTTGTTGATCTTCTGCTGCATCTCTTCCAGCTGACGTTTCATGTCATCCAGGTCAGCCACTTCTGTCGGCTCCGACTTCCCCCCTGGCGCAGCAGAGGCATCGCTCTTGGAACCACTGCCGTCGCCCGCCGGGAAGGGCATGAACATCTTCATCGCCCGCTCGAACATCTCGGTGTTCCGCTTGACCTGATCCTCGATGGCGTCGAATGCGGTGGCGCCAAAGGTTTCGCTCATCTGCGAGCGGAGCTTCTCCTGCTCCTTGGTCAGCGACGTCATGGAATATTCCAGGAAGCTCGGAACGAGGCCCTGCATGCTGTCACCGTAAAAGCGGATCAGCTGACGCAGGAATGTTACCGGCAGAAGGTTCTGGCCCTTGCCTTCCTGTTCGAAAATAATCTGGGTCAGCACCGACCGGGTGATGTCGTCACCGGTTTTGGCGTCATAGACCACAAAATCCTCTTCCCCCTTCACCATCACCGCCAGGTCTTCCAAAGTGACATAGGTGCTGGTGCCCGTATTGTAGAGCCGCCTGTTGGCGTATTTCTTGATGATTGTTGGCTCGTTGGTCTTTGCCATCCGTATTTCCGCCTGTCAGCCTTTCGGCAGGTTACCAATCGACAACATGGTTTTTTGCAGACCTGTCATCTCCTCCAACTAAGAGACTAAGCCAATCGTATTGGAACATGCCACTCTTTTTGTGTGCAGCGACGAAAGGATAATGCCGCAAATGCGAAAAACGCTGGTCAGGTATGCAGTGATACGGTTGACACAACAAGTCCCGCAGTTTCTAGTCCTCCGATAAACAAGGACCCAAGGTGCCCCAGGGGCACCAGCCCTCTATGGCCGATCAGGCCCAGCTCTGGAGAGTAAAATGAGCGCTTCCACCGATGTCGTAATTGTCAGTGCGACCCGCACGCCAGTTGGAACCTTCAACGGTTCCTTTGCCAATGTTCCAGCCCATGACCTTGGCGCGATTGTCATGAAATCCGCCCTGGAAAAAGCCGGTGTTGATGCAGCTGATGTCGACGAAGTGGTATTCGGTCAGGTTCTGACTGCCGGACAGGGTCAGAACCCGGCACGCCAGGCTGCCATCAACGCGGGCATTCCCGACAGCTCGTCCGCCTGGACGCTGAACCAGGTTTGCGGCTCCGGTCTGCGCACAGTTGCCATCGCAGCGCAGCAAATCCAGACCGGCGATGCCACCGTCGTCATGGCCGGTGGTCAGGAGAACATGTCCCTGTCACCGCATTGCGCGCACATGCGTTCCGGCTACAAGATGGGCGACTACAAGATGATCGACACGATGATCAAGGATGGTCTCTGGGACGCCTTCAACGGCTACCACATGGGTCAGACCGCCGAGAACGTCGCCGAGAAATGGCAGATCAATCGCGCCCAGCAGGACGAATTTGCGGTTGCGTCCCAGAACAAGGCTGAAGCGGCCCAGAAGGCCGGCAAGTTCAAGGACGAGATTACACCGGTCACCGTCAAGGAGCACCGGTCCGAGCGCGTCGTTGAAGACGACGAATACATCCGCCACGGCGCGACCCTGGACAGCGTTGCCAAGCTGCGCCCGGCCTTCAACAAGGAAGGCTCTGTCACCGCTGCAAACGCATCCGGTCTGAATGACGGTGCCGCCGCCATCCTGGTGATGAGTGCTGCCGAAGCCGAAAAGCGCGGCCTGAAACCGCTCGCTCGCATTGCTTCCTGGGCAACCGCTGGCGTCAACCCGGCGATCATGGGCTCCGGTCCGATCCCGGCGTCCCGCAAGGCACTGGAAAAAGCCGGCTGGGAAGCTTCCGAGCTGGACTTGGTTGAAGCAAACGAAGCTTTTGCCGCCCAGGCCTGTGCGGTCAACAAGGACATGGGCTGGAACCCGGACATCGTCAACGTCAATGGCGGCGCGATTGCCATCGGTCACCCGATCGGCGCATCCGGAGCCCGCATCCTCACCACGCTGCTTCACGAAATGGAACGGCGCGACGCAAAGAAGGGCCTCGCGACACTCTGCATCGGCGGCGGCATGGGCGTTGCCATGTGCCTGGAGCGCTGAGAATTACCTTAAACGATGGCTCCCGGCCTCCGGGGCGGGAGCCAGGAATGAAAGAACCCTCAAGGAGCCCTCGAAATCAAGAAGGGCCCACAGCTGGAAGTCAGGAGGAAGGGAATGAGCAAGGTCGCATTGGTCACAGGTGGCACGCGTGGTATCGGCGAATCCATTTCGCGCGGTCTTAAGGATGCCGGTTACACTGTGGCGGCCACATATGCCGGCAACACCGAAAAAGCGGAAGCCTTCAAGGCCGAGACCGGTATTCACGTCTTCAAATGGGACGTATCAGACCCTGAAGCCTGTGCCGCCGGTATCGCCCAGGTCGAAAGTGAACTCGGCCCGGTCGAAGTTCTGGTCAACAACGCGGGCATCACCCGCGATGGCATGTTCCACAAGATGAGCTTTGATCAGTGGCGCGCCGTGATCTCCACCAACCTGGATTCCATGTACACGATGACCCACCCGGTCATCAATGGCATGCGCGGGCGCGGATCCGGCCGGATCATCAACATCTCCTCCATCAACGGTCAGAAGGGCCAGATGGGCCAGGCCAACTACTCCGCCGCCAAGGCTGGTGTGATCGGCTTTACCAAGGCACTCGCACAGGAAAACGCCTTCAAGGGCATTACCGTCAACTGTGTTTGCCCTGGCTACATCAACACCGACATGGTCGCGGCCATGCCGGAAAAGGTTCTGGAATCCATCGTCTCCGGTATCCCGGTCGGCCGCCTCGGCAAGCCTGAGGAAATCGCCCAGACTGTTGTTTACCTGGCCTCCGATGCAGCAGCCTTCATGACCGGTGCGGTCATGACCATCAATGGTGGCCAGTACATCGCCAACGGCTAACGGTTCAGTTTCAAGACCTGGGAAAGGCGCTCTTCGGGGCGCCTTTTTTCATTGATGGAAACTGGAAACAGGCTTCTGCCTGCCCTTGAAGAACCTGAGAAAACGATTTCCAAGGGATGTGTTCCCGTCCAGGGGTCGCACATCGGTCACGTTCATTTCGAACGCCGCCAGCATCTCCACCTGCCCGTCGAGCAGCATGATTTCCTGCCGTGTCATGGTCAGTGACAGCCGGCCCGTCAGCTCCACCGGTTCATAGATGGCCTCCGCGGTGTAGTCCGTGTCCAGCTTGTAGCGAATCATCTGGTTTGGGTCCGGCGCCGGCATATGGCTGCACATGCCCGCTTCCGGAACGAGATGTCCGGACACGACCGGTCCTCCATCCGCAGGCTCAACCGGGATGACATACCCGGTGATCGTAATTTCCTCACCCGCAAGACCGGCATTCCCGGAAAGCGCCGCCTTGACTCTCTTCTTCCCAATCTCCTTGCGCCGGGAGAGCAGTTGATCGGTCTGGACACCGGCTGCGGCAAGTCTGGCTTCCTCATTGTTCAACCTGGCCTCGGCTTCCTGCCGGGCACTGCCCACGAGCCCGGGCTGTTCCAGTTGTTTCCGAAGTCGAAGCACTGTCCCGAGGGATCGGAGTTCGCGAATGCCGAGCGCAGCAAACGGATCCTCGAAGTCAGCCGCCTCTGGATCCTTCAGATCCGGCCAGCTCACGGGCATCGCAGCATTCGCAAGCGGCATCCAGAACAACAGCGCGGTGACAAGAACGACCAGTGACTTCAATTGCGGAGCCTCCTGAGCCCTCTGATACCGACTGAATTTGGCAGAAATCGGCATCTTTCAATACTTAACATCGCACGAACCCTTGACCAGTCATGTCCCGACCCCCTATTTCCCCGTTGAACCGGACCCGGAGAAGCAGACATATGGAATTTGAGCACGCCCCGAACGACCCGACGCGCAAGGAACTGTCGCCGCTCCTGAAACTGGCGCTGGAACTTGGCCCGCTTGGCGTATTCTTCCTGTTCAATTCAAGGGGTGAGCAGATCGCTGAATCCTTTCCGGTGCTTCAGGCGCTTGGTCAGCCCATCTTCCTCGCAACGGCTGCCTTCATGGTGGCAATCACGATCTCGCTTGTCGTATCCCTCTGGCTCACGAAGCGGCTGCCGATCATGCCTCTCGTCTCGGGTGTCGTGGTCCTCGTCTTCGGCGCACTGACACTCTGGCTGCATGACGAGCTCTTCATCAAGCTCAAGCCAACCATCGTCAACTGCCTGTTCGGCTCGATCCTGCTGGGCGGCTTGCTGTTTGGAAAGTCCCTTCTGGGCTATGTCTTCGACAGCGCGTTCAAGCTGACCGATGAAGGCTGGCGCAAGCTGACTTTACGATGGGGCATCTTCTTTTTCGTGCTTGCGATCATCAACGAAATTGTCTGGCGCAGTTTCTCGACCGATTTCTGGGTCAACTTCAAGGTATTCGGTGTCATGCCAATCACCCTGGTGTTCACCCTCACCCAGCTGCCGCTCATTCAGAAATACGCGATTGTCGAAGAAGGTTCGGACGCCTGATGCGTTGGATACGGCACGCGGCCGTATCCATTTGATCGCGCGAGCCGGCCTTCGTCTGCTTGAGCCCTAGTGCGGATCCATTCCATGCCCGAAGGAAACATCGCGGCGGGCGCCGGTGATGGAAATCGAGAAGCCTGCAATCACGTCAATCAGCGAAATCACTGTCAGCACGAAGAAGAGCGACGTTGCCGCCTGCGGCAGGATGAGAAACTCCACCAGGTAGGCGACGAAAACCAGCACTGAAAACATATGATCGAGCAGCGCCGCAGTGCCGATGCGCGTCGCCTTCAGGATTTCGATGAAAAGAAAGAACAGGCCGACCGCGATCAGGAGATCACTCGACAGGAGCTCAAACGTCGCACCGGACACCATGTCGATCGTGAAGACCGGCTTCGACCAGAACCCGGGATCGTTTGCACCGGCGGAAAATGCGACGGCGTTGTAGATCAGGAAGGTGAACAGGGTGAAAGGTACAGCGGAGAAAAGGCGCATGGAGCGGCTCCCGGAATGATTTGGCCCTGGCCGGGCGGAACGCGCGGAGCTGACACGATCAGGCGGGGGAATTCAAGACAAAAGAAAAAGGCCGGCCTGTCGAAACAAGGCCAGCCTCAATCCTGGTTTGCCATGCGGCGATCCACCCTTAGGCGTCGTCCTTAGCGGACAGGATCTGACGGCCTCGGTACATGCCGGTCTTCAGGTCAACGTGATGCGGGCGACGCAGTTCGCCTGAATCCTTGTCCTCGACGTAAGTCGGCTGCTTGAGGGCGTCCGCGGAACGGCGAAAACCGCGCTTCATGCGCGAGGTTTTTCTCTTTGGAACGGCCATTTTGTTTTTCTCCGTGGTCCACAACACCGCGGCCCGGACCGGGTTAGCCCGGGGCGTGGCAGCACGCAGTGTGTTCGAATGCGCGGCGTTATACAGGCAACGCCAGCGTTTTGCCACCCCAAAGTCGAAATTTTCTTGGTCTATCTGACGATTGCCGCTGCAATATTTGGTCCGAGAGGGATCAGTTGCCCAGAACACAGCCGAAGATTGGCCCGGCCCCCTTGACCCTGGCAAGGTTCGTTCCCGCCAATCGGCGGTGTCCTGCAGACGGTTTGGCTGGATTTCGGCGCAGCGGATTGGGAAGCGCGGTGGCAAGGCGCGCGGCCTCGACACGTGTCAGATCCTTTGCCGGTTTGCCGAACCAGGCTTGCGCCGCCGCCTCGGCCCCGAATATGCCCTCGCCCCACTCGGCGATATTGAGATAGATCTCCAGAACGCGTTTTTTCGTCAGGAACGCATCCAGCATGAGGGCCAGCGGCAATTCCAGGCCCTTGCGGATGTAGGACCGCTCGCCCCAAAGAAAGAGGTTCTTGGCGGTCTGCATGGTGATTGTGCTTGCCCCGCGGGGCCGTTCGCCTTCGCTCAGGGCCTCCACCTGATCCTGGAGCGCATCCCATTCGACACCGTGATTTTCACAGAACCCGCTGTCTTCAGAGGTGATGACGGACCTGACGAGGTTGGGCGAAATCTCGTCCAGCGGCACCCACTGGCGGTCAACCCAGAGCAGCTGCACGTACCGGGCTATCATCAGCGTGCTGACCGGCGGCACCACGGAATAGATCACTGTCAGCACCGGCGGCAGCAGCAACACGATCAGGAAAAGCTGCAAGAGACGTCTTTTGGCAACTTGCCAGATCGAGCGCTTCCTGCGGGCCGATCGCCCAGAAGCCGGCTCCCGTCGCGTTGCTGGCTTAACTCTCGCCATTCATTTCCCGTTCGTTGTCGACAATAAAATCCCGAATGATCGGAACAGCATCGCGTTCCTTCGACAGAAGCAGCTGGAACACCATGTTCGAACCGTGCAGGAACCCCAGTTCCACGGCACACAGGTAGAATTCCCACATCCGGCAGAAAGCTTCGTCGTAAAGCTCCGCGGCGGCGCCTCTCTTTTCCTCGAAGCGGACCCGCCAGTCCCGGATGGTATAATAGTAGTGCAACCGCAGGATTTCCGCGTCGCAGACCCATAACCCAAGCCGCTCTGTCGATGCAAAGACTTCTGAAAGCGCCGGAACATATCCCCCGGGGAATATGTATTTCCTGATGAAGGGCCCCGTTGTTCCCGGAGGTGTCATGCGCCCGATGGAATGTATGACCGCGTAGCCGCTGTCCGTCAGACAGGCCCGGATCTTGCCGAAATACTCATCCAGATGACCGATGCCGACATGCTCCATCATGCCGACCGATATGACCCGGTCAAAACGCCCCTCGAATTCCCTGTAGTCCTTCAGAACGAATGTTACCCGGTCCTCAACCCCGGCAGCCCTGACCCGCTCTTCGGCGATCTTGACCTGCTCGGGGGAGACATTGAGCGAGGTGACCCTTGCCCCGGCCTGCGCCATGCGAATGGCAAGCGACCCCCATCCGCCACCGATCTCGAGCACTTCCATGTCAGGCTTCAGGTCGAGCTTGGCCACAAGGTGAGTGAGCTTGGCCGCCTGCGCCGCCTCCAGGCTGTCTTCAGCGCTCGTGTAATAGGCACAGCTGTAGTTCAGACCATCGTCCAGGAACAGGCGATAGAGATCCGTCGACAGGTCATAATGGTGGCGTGCCTGCTTCTTCGCCCGTTCAACGCTGTTCTTCTGCTGGTGTCGCCGAAAAAGCTTCCAGCCCTTGCGTAGCAGCCCTTGAACCGGATTTGCCCCGAGGGGAGCCCGGTTGATCGAAAACAGGAACATGAAATCGTAACAGGTCGAGTCTTCTTCCATGGTGAGGCTGCCATCCATATAGGCTTCGCCCGCCGCCAGTTCGGGATTGAAAAACAGCGAACGGTACAGCTTCTTGTCGTGCAGCCGGATTGTTACCGTCGGTCCGTCTTCACCCGATCCGAATTCGTGGATCTTGCCGTCAACATCCATGACGCGCATCCGGCCGCGCTTGATGAAGGAACGAAGCAGACTCGACAGCAATTTCATAAGGCAATTCTCCGGATCAAATGGCGTTCTGATCGTTGGGCAATCGGCGCTTAGATCATTTTTTCTAAATCGA
This sequence comes from Roseibium sp., assembly GCA_017643925.1. Classification (GTDB taxonomy): domain Bacteria; phylum Pseudomonadota; class Alphaproteobacteria; order Rhizobiales; family Stappiaceae; genus Roseibium. The sequence continues at coordinate 68,467 of JAEPML010000013.1, forward strand.
GCCTTGACGATACAGCGATTTGGTTTCAGGGAAACCCGAACTTTGAAAAAGTTTGGCCGGCCCGGAGCATAATGTGACTTTTGACCTGAAACAGCATCTGACAGATCAAGCCGCGAAAGTGGAAACGGTTCTCGACCGGTTGCTGGACGAAACCCCGCTTGCATCCGAGATCACACGCCCGCCGAGATTGCTGGCCGCCATGCGGCACGGCGCTCTAAACGGCGGCAAGCGCCTGCGGCCGATCCTGTTTCTGGAAACCGCCAACCTGTTCCAGCATGAAACCGAGGGCGCAGTCCTGGCCGCCTGCGCGCTTGAACTGATCCATTGCTATTCGCTTGTTCACGACGACCTGCCAGCCATGGATGACGACGACCTCAGGCGCGGTCAGCCGACCGTACACAAGGCCTATGATGAAGCCACCGCCATCCTTGCCGGTGACGCCCTGCTTACGCTCGCCTTCGACGTGATCACGGATGACAAGGTGCATCCGGACGCCTCCCTGCGGCTCCGGCTCTCAAGGGAATTGGCACGGGCAGCAGGGATTGGCGGCATGGCCGGCGGCCAGATGCTCGACCTGGAATCCGAACATCGCGACCGGACGGAAACGGAAATCCGGCGGCTGCAATCAATGAAAACCGGTGCACTGCTGCGCTATGCCTGCCGCGCCGGCGCCATTCTCGCCAACGCCTCGGACAGTGACATTGAAAGGCTTACCCGCTTTGGCGAGGTGATCGGTCTGGCCTTCCAGCTGGCAGACGATCTCCTGGATGTGGAAGCCAGCGCCGAAGCCATGGGCAAGGCGACCGGAAAAGATGCCGAAGCGGGTAAGGCGACCCTTGTCGGCCTGTTGGGCGTGGAACAGACCCGCGCAGAGCTCAAGCGGCTGTTGCAGGAAGCCGAAGACCTCATGCAGCCCTACGGAGAAACGGCAAACACGCTGAAGGCGCTCGCCGACTATATAGTCAATCGGACGAACTGACCGTTTCGCTTGCCGTGTGACGGCCGAAGTCGGGAGCGTCGGTCTCCTGGCCTGCTTCGATGATCGAACTGCGGATGCCGCGCGTGCGGGTGAACATGTCGAACAGCTTGTCTCCGTCCCCCCAACGGATTGCCCTTTGCAGCGCTGACAGGTCCTCGGAGAACCGGGCCAGCATTTCCAGGATGGCATCCTTGTTGTTGAGACAGACATCACGCCACATCGTCGGGTCGGAGGCGGCAAGGCGCGTGAAATCGCGGAAACCGGAGGCGGAGTACTTGATCACCTGCGACTTTGTCACCGTTTCAAGGTCATCCGCCGTGCCCACGATGTTGTAGGCGATCAGGTGCGGCAGGTGAGAAACGATCGCCAGCACAAGATCATGATGTTTCGGTTCCATCTGATCGACATCGGAGCCGCAGCCCTGCCAGAAGGCCGTCAGTTTCTGCAGTGCATCGGGGTCGACATCAGGTGTCGGCGTCAATATGCACCAGCGATGATCGAAGAGCGTCGGGAAGCCGGCATCCGGACCCGAATGTTCCGTACCTGCGATCGGGTGACCGGGTATGAAGTGGACACCTTCTGGCACATGCGGTCCGACCTGTTCCACCACGGAGCCCTTTGTCGAACCGACATCCGTCAGGACGGCGCCTTTCTTGAGCGCCGGTGAGATCCATTTGGCCACCGACTCGTTGGCGCCGACCGGAACACACAAGATGACGAGATCGGCACCCTCGACCGCGACAGCCGCATCGAGCTCATAGACATCGCCCAGGCCCAGCTCCTCTGCCCGCTGCAACGTCGCGGGCGAACGGGTGGAAATCGCGATCTCCTTCACAAGGCCGCGCTGCCGCGCCGCCTGCGCAATGGACGACCCGATCAAACCGATCCCGATCAGGGCCATACGCTCGAAAATGGGAGCACCAGTCATCTTGTCTTTTTCTTCTCTCAGGCTTGTCCCAGAAAGTCCGCCAGATGAGCAACAACCGTGCGGTTGGCCTCCTCCGAACCAATCGTCATGCGAATAGAATTTGGCAGACCATAATTGCCGACCATGCGCAAGACGCAGCCACGTTCCAGAAGGTAGGCGTCGGCATCCTTGGCCCGTTTTCCGTCCTCGTCCGGGAAATGCACGAGCACGAAATTGCCAACGCTCGGGGTCACCGTCAGGCCGAGTTTTTCCAACTCGGCGGTCACCCAGGGAAGCCACTGGTCATTGTGCTCAACGGACCGGTTGACGAAGTCGCGGTCCTGCACCGACGCGATCCCTGCGGCGATGGCAACACCGGAAATGTTGAAAGGACCGCGTATGCGGTTCAGTGCGTCTATGACATGAGCCGGACCAAAACCCCAGCCGAGGCGAAGGTTCGCCAGACCGTAGATCTTGGAAAACGTCCGGGTCATGAAGACGTTCTCGGACGTCGCTGCCAGCTCGATGCCGCTCTCGTAGTCGTTCCGGCGCACATATTCACCATAGGCTGCGTCCAGCACCAGAAGGACATGCGAAGGCAGGTTTTCATGCAGGCGACGGACTTCCTCAAACGGCAGATAGGTCCCGGTCGGATTGTTCGGGTTGGCAATGAAGACCATCTTGGTCTTGTCGCTGACCCGCGCAAGGATGGCGTCGACATCGGTCGTGAGGTTCTTTTCCGGTGCAATAATCGGTGTTGCCCCGGCGGCCCGGATGGCAATGTCGTAGACCAGAAATCCGTGCTCGGAATAGATCGCCTCGTCCCCTGGTGCCAGGTAACCATAGGCCAGCATGCTCAGGACCTCATCGGAACCGGCGCCGCAAATGATCCGGTCCGGATTCAGCCCGTAGATATCGCCGATGGCGGCCCGCAGCTCGGTTGCCGCGCCATCGGGATAAAGCTCGAGCTTGCGGGCAACGGTTTCAATCGCTTCCCTTGCCGCCGGGCTGGTACCAAGCGGCGTTTCGTTTGACGAAAGCTTGTGGAGCGTCTTGCCGTGGCTGCCCTTGGACTTGCCTGGCACATAGGCCGCAATATCCAGAACACCGGGCTTGGGTTGCGGCCGGTCGGAACGCAACACGTCTGCTTGCTTTACTGTCGTCATCTCATTCATTCCTGAGGCTCTCCTTCCCCGGGGCCGGACGGCTCCGTGGATTCAAAGGCATCTTCCTGGTCATTTTCGCCGTCGATCGGTGCAGCGTATCCGCCAACACATCTCAAGACATCGGGCTCGGCACCCGCGGCAATACAGGCAGTTTTCACGTCTTCCTCGGTCAGTTCCCCGGAAATCGCGAGCAGCGCATCCACGCCATTTGCGGAGCGGAAGAAGCTGAGCACCTCGATCCCCTGATCCATGAGTTTGCCGGGAAGACGGTCGGACCAACGCGCGTCATAAACTGCAACGTCCGCCGTGTCGACCAGACGATCGTCCCTGGCAAGCACAAGCGCCGGCAAATCCGCCGGTCGTTCGTCCAGAACCACAAAAGGCAAACGCGCACGTACCCGTGCACCGGTCTCGCTCAAACCCCGCCACCAGGGCAGCTCCGCCCTGTCGTTCAGCGCAATGATGCCGAGATCTCCCGCCGTGTCCGAAACGGCGCCGACAACATCCGAAGCATCGCTGGCAGGCACAAGCTCAACCGAAAAGCCGAAATAGAACCGGGCAAGATCGAGCATTTCGATCAACTCGGCAGTTCCGTCCAGGTAAACGGCTGTGTCCGCGCCCAGATTCGTGCAGGCGCAAATGATATCGCGCCAGATCTGTTCAAGTGCCGCAAGCGGCAAGGGGCCCGAATGCCGCTCCACCAGCTGACGGATCTGGTCAGCGTCGCGCTCGGGACGAAACAGGGGCAGTTCGCTGTTTTGGCCGGCAGATTGCCCCGCTTCCAGAGCAGCCCGCTCGATAAGCGCCTTGTGAATGCGCGAGTCGATCTCTTCGAGACGCGTTCTCATTTCGTCTGGAGACATCCCATTGTCGGGAGAAAGGGACATGTCAGGCTCCGGCCAAGAGTTTGTTTCAGCGGCGCATAGTCATAGGCATGTGATCGCTCAAAGGCAAAAGAAAACATTGACTCTCGCAAGCCCAGGCGGCTACCTCGCCAGTCTCGTCGATCTATTGGCAAGCACGGCATGCACCTGAAGGCTGGAAGGCAGGGTGTTGCTGCACCACATTCGGCCAATACAGTCTGCCCGCTCAGGAAAGCCAAGCTGAACCCGCCATGTCTGCCGACACCCGCCATCCAAACAGCTCCGAAGCCCTGAAGGCTTCCGAAAGCGAAGCGCCGTCAAGCCGGCTGGCGACGTTTGCGGAAGACGCCCCCCTGGAACTGGACTCGGGCACGAAACTGGGGCCCTGGCAGATTGCATACGAGACCTATGGGACGCTCAATGCGGACCGGACCAACGCAATCCTTGTGTGCCATGCACTGACCGGTGACCAGTATGTCGCTTCGACAAATCCGGTGACAGGCAAGCCCGGCTGGTGGGAGCTGATAGTCGGACCGGGCAAGCCGATCGATACCAACCACTATTTCGTCATCTGTTCGAACGTGCTGGGCGGCTGCCTCGGCACAACCGGTCCGGCCTCGGTCAATCCCTCGACAGGCAGTGTCTACGGGCTCGACCTCCCCGTCATCACCATCCGCGACATGGTGCGCGCACAGGCACGCCTCGTCGACCACCTTGGCATCAGCACTCTCTTCGCGGTCATCGGCGGATCCATGGGCGGCATGCAAGTCCTGCAATGGGCGGCAAGTTATCCTGAACGCGTCTTTGCGGCCGTCCCGATTGCGGCGGCAGCCCGGCACACCTCCCAGAACATTGCCTTCCATGAAGTCGGCCGCCAGGCCATCATGGCTGACCCGAACTGGCGGTCCGGAAAGTATTTTACCGACGACGTCCGTCCGACAAAGGGTCTGGCTGTTGCCCGCATGGCCGCCCATGTCACCTACATGTCCGACGAGTCCCTCCATCAGAAATTCGGACGGAACTTGCAGGACCGGGACAACCTCACCTTCGGTTTCGACGCCGATTTTCAGATCGAGAGCTACCTGAGGCATCAGGGCATGACCTTCGTCGACCGGTTCGACGCTAATTCCTATCTCTATGTCACCCGTGCCATGGACTATTTCGACCTGGCAGAAGAGTTCGGCGGCTCACTGGTCAATGCCTTCAAGGATACAAAAACCCGTTTCTGCCTGATGTCGTTTACCTCGGACTGGCTGTTTCCAACCTCGGAAAGCCGAAGTGTGGTCCGGGCTCTGAACGCGGTGGCCGCCAATGTTTCATTCGTGGAAATCGACAGCGATCGCGGGCATGATTCCTTTCTTCTGGACGTCCCGGAATTGTTCGAAACCATGACGGGATTCCTGACGGGTGCCGCACGCGCCCGAGGCATTCCAGCTCCCAGGGAAGCTGTCTGATCCATGAACCTTGCCCCAAGACAAACCCGGCCTGGAGAAATCCGGGGAGACCACAAGGTGGTCGCCTCCCTCGTTCCAATGGGCGCTCGTGTGCTCGACATCGGCTCCGAAGACGGCGCGCTTCTTGACCATCTGACGAGAGAACGCCGGGTCGACGGCAGGGGCATTGAACTGTCGCAGGCCGGCGTGAACCGCTGTGTCGCGCGGGGCCTGTCGGTCATCCAGGGGGACGCGGACAAGGATCTGTCCGACTATCCCGATCAGGCCTTCGATGTGGTCATTCTCAGCCAGACGCTGCAGGCAACCCGGGAACCGAAACAGGTAATGAGCGAATTGCTGCGTATCGGGCGACAGGTCGTCGTTTCGATCCCGAATTTCGCCCATTGGCGCAACAGGATGCAGCTCCTGTTCCGGGGCCGGATGCCGGTCACGAAATACCTGCCCTATGAATGGTACGACACGCCCAACATCCACTTCTGTTCGCTCCGGGACTTTGTCGCGCTCTGCCGGGAATTGGACGCGGATGTCGACAAGGCCATTGCGCTCAGCGCGAAAGGCAACAAGATCCCGGTCAGCGCCCCCTGGTGGGTGTGGAACATCGTGGCCGAACAGGCTGTATTCCTGCTGAAGCGCTGAGGCCTGGTTCTCCGAAAGCCTAATCCGGACGACGTGTCCGATGCGATGACGTCACCCGTACCGGCTTGAACCCGGTCGGGACGCCCTCGGGAATGAAAACCGGGCGCAAAACCTTCAGACGGCTTCGTTTTCCATTGGTCGGCAGGCTCTGGTAGACAACCTTTTCCGCTTCCAGGATCAGAACACCACCAAAGGCCGGCCAGATCCGGCGCCCGATGCCTTCCCAGGTGCGAGCCGCGCGCAGGATGAACCTTGCCTTGGAAGGCGGCATGAACAGGGCTTCCCGGTCCTGCAGCAAGTTGAACTGGCAGTTTTTAAGAAGATCCTTGAGCTGGCCGCCGGAATAGGGGCGACCATACCCGAAGGGAGAGAGTTCGGACTGGGCCCAAAGCCCGCGCCGGTTCGGGACGATGGCAATCAATCGCCCGCCAGGTACCAACACCCGCCAGGCTTCCCTGAGAACCGCGTCGGGATCGAAACAGTGATCGAGCGCATGCACCAGCATGACCCGGTCGAAACAATTGTCGTTGAAAGGCAGGGTGTGGTCTTCGACAAGCGTGCAGGAGCCATCACGTTCCCGTGGCCAGGGAACCGCTCCCTGGGCAGCCGGCATGGCGGCGATCGCCCGGTCGACCTGATCCAGATAAGGCCGCATGAACGGGCCGGCATAGCCGATACCCAGCACGCTCTGCCCCTTCAGATCCGGCCACATCTCGCGAATGGGTGCACCGATCAGGCCACGCAGGAGCCGCCCGAGCGGTAAATCATAAAAGGCGCGCAAATGAACGACGTCGAGATACATATGATTCTGCTTGGCGGTGGTACTTCAGGCGATTGAACAGGGAACGCGCCCAAAGCGCAAGATCTCGTATCTTGCCCTTTGCCCGCCGGTTTGCCACTGTGCGTTTTAACGAGGGATCAACCCCGACTCAATCACTGCAAGGAGCCTGTTCATGGCCTTGAGCGACACCACCGAAATTCACCAGTTTCCCTGCCTTGACGACAATTACGGCGTTCTGCTGCACGACACTGAAAGCGGTACCACGATTGCCATCGACGTGCCGCATGCAGGGGCCTACGAACAGGCTCTTCAGGACACTGGCTGGACCCTGACACATATCCTGATCACCCATCACCACTGGGACCATGTTCAGGGCCTCGGCGAGTTGAAAAAGAAGACCGGCGCGACCGTGATCGGACCGGAACGCTCCCGCCAGAAAATCGCGGGCATGGACCGCACCGTGGAAGATGGCGACGATGTCCTGTGCGGTCCCTATGAGGTCAAGGCCATCGCCACGCCCGGACACACGCTGGACCAGATTTCCTGGCACATTCCCTCGATTGGGGTTGCTCATACCGGTGATACCCTGTTCTCGCTCGGTTGCGGACGGGTGTTCGAGGGCGACAAGGAAATGATGTGGTCCTCCCTGTCCAAACTGCTCAGGCTGCTGCCGGACGAGACGGTGATCTATGCCGGCCACGAATATACCGAGGCGAACGCCAGGTTCTCGCTGACCATTGAACCGGACAACCCGGCCCTGCAAGCGCGGGCCCGGGAAGTCGCAGACCTTCGCGCCGCCGGCAAACCGACGCTGCCCACAACGATGGCAGCGGAAAAGGCCGCCAACCCGTTCCTGCGCGCCGGAGAGCCTTCGGTTGCAAAGGCGCTTGGCATGGAGGGGAAATCGGCCACCGAGATCTTTACAGAAATCAGGACACGCAAGGACAATGCCTAATCCAATACCGGAAAAAAGCCGGACGAACGGTCGCAGTTATCTGCTTTTCTGCGACCGAAGGCTTAAATCCTAGGTATTTGCCCCCATATGCACTCTATTGTGATCATGAAGGGGCAGACACCATGACACTTGCGAGTACCGATGCACTTACCCGCCGCACGGCTGAACAGCGTGCGCACGATGTGGTTCACCGCATCGTCAGCCAGGCGGAAGCGATCCCCGCGCATATTGGCGGCGGACATAAACTGGATATGCAAATTCTCTACGAAGAAATTGTGGCCGCTCTGCGTGAAACCATTGATGATCTTGCTTATTGTTCGGACGGCAAACCGACCTGACGCTTCCCGTATCGTCAGGAAATTCAAGGACAAGAAAGATTCCTGATGCAGATACCGTCCGAATTGACTGCTGAAACAGTCGTTGAACTGCTGAACATGCAACCACACCCGGAAGGCGGGTATTACGCCGAAACCTTCCGAGACGATTTGACCGACAGAAACGGACGCGCTGCTTCCACGCTCATATATTTTCTCCTGCCCGAAGGCGTTCTCTCGCGCTGGCACAAGGTCGACGCAGTAGAAACCTGGCACTGGTATGCCGGCGCTCCCCTGGAGCTTTCCATCAGCGCCGATGGCACCAGCAAGGATATCCTCACACTCGGCAACGATCTCCTGGCAGGCCAACGCCCGCAAGGCATCGTGCCCCGTGACGGCTGGCAACAGGCTCGCTCGCTTGGCGCCTGGACCCTGGTCGGGTGCACGGTTGCACCGGGCTTTCAGTTTGAAGGGTTTGTCCTGGCACCGGAGGAGTGGGAGCCGGGCGCATGATCTGGCGCACATTGACAAAGCGGAGGGTCTGGCTCGGCTATTTCCTCAGCGTGGCGTCGGCCAGCGTTACACTGCTCATCGTGCTCAATATCATATCCGCAGGTCTTTAAGGCAACAGTCTCATTCTGACCGTGATCTTTGTGATCATGACGCTCTATACGATCATTCCGGCGCTGTTTTTTATCGTAATTAGCGAGAGGCGAAACAACCGCGCCCTTGTGACTTATTTGCTCTTCTCCGGCCTCCTGGCGGTTATCTCAATTCCGCTGGTGACGATGGATTTCAGCGCCGACACGGTGGTCAGATCCCTTGTCTTCCTGCCGGCAGGTCTGGTGTCGGGATTTGTCTACTGGTGGTTTTCCGGCTGCCATGCGGGCGAAAACATCAGGGAACTCAGGAAGCAGATTGAAGTTTTTGACTGAATGAAGAATGCCGCGCTACAGACCTTGGCTTCTGTCCCAAATTTGCAGATCCCCTGACAAGGCCTGTGATCGCACACGGTCAGAGCCCCACCTTCTCCAAAGTTCAGCGTTTTCCTCCGCTTGCAGTTCGCCGCGAATACTCCTAATCCTTGGGAGATCGGGAGAATCACTTATGTGCGGCAACTTTCAGACTGGAAATTCACGCCTGCAATCCCTTTTGACTGGCCGCCCCAACTGCATGCAGGCAACACTTCTTGCTTTTGCAGTCAGCAGCCCTTTCCTGCTTTCCGGCCCGCAAAGAGCAAACGCTCAAACGGTCGTGCCACCAAGCTCCGGTCCTTGTACCGTTTCGGGTACCAGTGCGACCTGCACCGGCGACGTTTCGAGCGGCATTGACGCCAATTCACCGCTGACTTCCCTGACGGTCAACAATGTCACCCAAAACATTACACCTGCTTCAGGCGTTGATGGCATCGAGTTTCACAGCACAGTTGCCCAGGACATCACTATCAACAGCGACACCGGATCGTCGTCGATCAACGCAACAGGTGGGGCTTCCGGAATTGATGCGCGGCTCGGCAGCTTTGGCACGCCGGTCGACGGGAGCATAAGCATTACGTCCAACGGAGATGTGACCGGCGACCGCGACGGTATCAACGCGGACATTTTCGGCAATGGCGACATCACCGTCACTTCAACCGGCAACATCGCAACGGGGACCGGTTACGGCATCGACGCAAGCCATGAAGGCGAGGGGGACACCACCGTCACATCCACGGGCGACATTGATGCGGACAATGACGGCATCAACGCCTTCAATCGCAACAGCGGCAGCGTTTTTGTCACCTCGACCGGCAACATTACTGCACGCACCGATATCGGCATTGATGCCTCTGCCGGCTCAGGCGAACAGGCAAGGGTAACGTCCACTGGCAACATCACCGCTGAAGACGAAGGCATCGAAGCCTCGGCTTGACTCAATGTTACCGTCAGCTCAACGGGCAATATCCTTTCAAACACGGAAGACGGCATCGAAGCTGAAACAAGCCAACTCATGGGCACGACCGGCACCACGAGTGTGACTTCGGTCGGCAACATCACCGCCGAGGAAGACGGCATTACCGCCGAAGCCGAAAGGGGCACCGTTGTCGTCAATTCGACGGGCGACATCACAGCATCGACGGGCCATGGCGTTCAATCCATAATCGGCACTTCGGGGTCAAGCACCGTCACTTTGACAAGCGGGACGGTCCAGGGTGGAAGCTCCGGCAGCGGCGTTTCGCTGGAAGGCGTGTCCGGCACGATGAGCACGCTCAACAACGGGGCAACCCTCTCTGCACAATCCGGCCTCGCCGTTTCCGGTCAGGATGGCGACGACACGGTCAACAACACCGGAACGGTCACCGGCAACGTCAACTTGGGCGCCGGAACAAATACCTTCAACAACCAGTCTGGCGGGACCTTCAACTCCGGCTCATCGGTTACGCTTGGGGACGGCAACACCCTGACCAATTCGGGCAATCTGTCGCCAGGTGGTTCTTCGACCGTTGGCACCACCACGATCACCGGAAATTTCATCCAGACCAGCGACGGCATGATGACCATTACCGTGGACACGACCGCCGGAACTGCAGATCGAATTGATGTCACGGGAACGGCGACGCTTGAAGGGTCGATTGCCCCACAGTTCATCAACCAGACAAGAGGTGCGGTGTCGGCGACGATCTTGTCCGCGACCGGGGGAACTACCAATTCCGGAGTGAGTCTGACCGCGCTCAGCCCGGCGCTCCAGGCCAGCCTGACATTCCCAAACGCCAATGATGTTGTCCTGACCACATCCATCGATTTTTCGGCCGGCACAGGCAACACAAACCAGCGCAGCATCGGCAACAGCCTGAATTCCGCTTTTGACGCCGGGCAGGGTAACCTTCAGCCCATTCTGGACGCCCTTTTGAACAATGTCACCGGGACAGACGCCTATCAGGACGCACTTGATCAGTTGTCTGCAGAGGTTTTCCTCAGCACCGAGACCGCCTCCCTCTTTGCGGCAAACTCCTTCTCGAACCTGCTGTTTTCATGCGATGTCGCGGGCGACGGTCTGAATGCCCTGAGCCAGGGTCAATGTGTCTGGGTTCAGCCGCAGGGACGCGTGACCCGGCAAAACAATGACAGTCAGTCCATCGGCTTTGACGAATATGCTGGGGGCCTTGCCGGAGGGGCTCAGGTGTCCTTTGCACCCAACTGGTTCGCAGGTGTTGGATTTGGTTACGAAAACGCGTCTTTAAGCACCGGTTCCGATGCAGACAGCACCAGCAATCGCTTTAACGCCGGCGCGTCGCTCAAGTACCAGAACGGTCCGCTGTTGCTTGCCACTGCCGTGAGCGGCGGTATCGACGATTATGATACGGACCGAACCATCAATTTCGGAGGTCTGAACCTTGTGGCAACGTCCGGCCACAGAGTTTCGCATGTCTCCGGCCAGGTCCGAGCCGCTTATCTGTTTGAACACGGAACCTGGTTCGCCAAACCGCAACTCGACGTCAATGTCACCCATTTGAACCGGGGCAGCGTGACCGAAAGTGGAGGCGGAGCAGCCAACCTGAGTATTTCCGGCAGTTCCGACACGTATTTTTCCATTACGCCCGCCGTCGAAGTCGGAAATGAAATCAACCTCATCGATGGCGGTGTTCTGAGACCCTTCGTGCGCGCGGGTGTCAGCTTCTATCCCGACAGTGAGACCGGCCTTTCAGCCGACTTCCTGAGCGCGCCTGCGGGCACCAGCGGCTTCACCAATTCATCCGATTTTGGAAATGCTTTTGCCGATGTTGCCATCGGGGCAACGGCGCTGTTTGGCAACGGGGCAACGCTGAAACTTTCCTATGACGGTGCACTGTCCTCAAACACCCAGCAACACGGCTTCTCGCTCAAGGGCAGCTTGGCCTTCTAGAGTTTAGCTGCCGTACCCGATCAATTCGATATCGCCAATAGCCAATTCCGGCATGCAGGTTTTAATCAATGTTCACCTGTCTGCCCGATAGAAGTAACACGAGCCCTCAACGCTTTTGCAACTGTATGCAGCTAAGACCTCCCGAGCAGCAATGCACGCAGAGGATACCATGTTTGTTCCCTGGCCTTTGTTTGGCAGGATCTTGATCGGTTACCTGTTGTCCTGCGCAGTTGTCAGTTTGGCAGTTGCACTGGTCATGCTGGTCAACGGCTTCGCGAGCGACGTGCAAGGTTTCGAACTCAAGGACCTTCTTTACATTCTGGCAAGCCCGCTGCTGACGTTTCCGTTCATTTTTTTCCTCACCCTGTTGCCGTTCCTGGTCGTCGTCTTGGTCACTGAAATCGGGTCATTTCGAAAGAAATCCCACTACGTGATCGCTGCTGCACTTTCAGGTGGTCTTGCGGGCACCTTCATTCCAACCGCTATGCTGTCCAACGTTGGTCAGCCAATGCAGTTTGTTGTCTTTCTGCTGGGCTCAACATTGATTTGTGGTCCATTTGGCGCTTTGGGTGGATATGTTTTTTGGCGCATTTCCGGGCGATTTGCCGGCCTGGGATGGCATTCCAGTTACTATAAGGGCAGCCTGAAGAACAAACCCGGGTCTCTTTAGCGGACCCGGGTGGCCTGGTTTTCGCCGTTAGAAGAGAAAATCAGGCGAGCCCGGCAATCGCGCTCGCGAAGTCCTTGGCCGAGAACGGCTCCAGGTCCGCAACCCCCTCACCAACACCGATGAAATGCACGGGAAGCCCGTGTTTGGCGGCGATGGCCACCAGGATACCGCCACGCGCCGTGCCGTCGAGTTTTGTCATCACAAGGCCGGTCACCCCGGCCACCTTGCCGAAGATTTCCACCTGGTTGAGAGCATTCTGGCCGGTGGTGGCATCCAGGGTCAAAAGAACCGTATGCGGCGCCTCTGGATCGTGTTTCTTGATCACGCGGATGACCTTTTCCAGCTCATCCATCAGCTCGGCCTTGTTCTGCAAACGCCCCGCCGTATCGATCAGGAGAACGTCAACGTCCTTCGCCTGGGCTTCTTTCATGGCATCGAACGCAAGGCCTGCTGCATCCGCTCCTGTGTCACGGGCAATGACTTCCGCCCCCGTGCGCTCACCCCAGATTTTCAGCTGTTCCACGGCGGCCGCGCGGAACGTATCCCCAGCCGCCAGCATCACCGTCTTGTTTTCAGCCCGCAGTTTCTGGGACAGTTTGCCGATTGTTGTAGTTTTGCCCGTGCCGTTGACGCCGACCATCAGAACCACATGCGGTTTCTTGCCCATGTCGAGATCAAGCGGTTGCGCAACCGGTGTCAGAACCTTCTCAACCTCTTCGGACAGGATCGAACGCACTTCTTCCGGTGAAATTTCCTTGTCATAACGGCCATCGGACAGCCGATCGGTGATCGCCATCGCCGTATCGACGCCCAAATCCGCCTGGATCAGGATGTCCTCCAACTCCTCCAGCATCGAAGCATCCAGCTTGCGCTTGGTGAAGATGGACGAAATGCCTTCGGTTAGCGAAGCGGATGACCGGGACAGGCCGCTTTTCAGCCGCTGGAACCAAGACTGCTTGGGCGCTTCTGGCTCTGGCTCTGGCTCTGGCTCTGGCTCTGGCTCTGGCTCTGGCTCTGGCTCTGGCTCTGGCTCTGGAGCAATGTCAGTCGGGACGAACGGCTCCGGGTCAACCGGTGTTTTCAATGGCGAGAATTCGTCGATCAGATCCGGTCCACTATCGACTTTGAATACCTGAACGGGCTCATTTTGAGCAGCAACGGGCGCGACTTCCATTTCGACATCAAGTTCAGGCGCGTCGGGATGACCGGTTGAGGTTTGTGGCGCAGCGTCCTGGCTCTCTGCCGTGTCGGCGATCCTGTCCGCATCAGCCGGCGGCTGTTTCTCAGGCTGCTCCTTGCCGCCAAAGAGACGTCCCAGAAACCCGCGTTTTTTCTCGCTCATGAAATCGCCTTAACAAATCCGGTTGGTTGGCTGTTCTGACTGGACCCTGCTCCGGTTCCCCATCAGGCAAACCCTTGTGCTCAACAGCTTATACTGCCGCTCAGGCCGCTTTTGAAAGGGCTTCACCCAACAGATGTCGCCCGGTGTGACCAATGATCCTGGTGTGGACGATTTCCCCCGCCACGCCACCGGCAAGTTCCACCTGGGTGAATTGCTCGGTCCGCCCAAGACCTTCCTTTTCGATCAGCACGGGACGCTCCCGGCCAACCTCCGACGCCAGGTGTCGGGAGAGCATCTCTTCGCCCTTGGCCCTGAGGCGGGCACCGCGTTCCTTGATCAGCGGGCGCGGCAGCTGTGGCATGCGTGCAGCCGGGGTGCCCGGCCTCGGAGAGAACGGGAAGACATGAAGATGTGTGAGACCGCAGTCATCGACAATCTTCAGGGAGTTCTGGAACATCTCTTCGGTTTCTGTCGGGAACCCGGCAATGATATCGGCCCCGAACACGACATCCGGCCGCATCCGGCGCACGTCTTCACAAAAGCGGATTGTGTCTTCTCGCAAATGCCGCCGCTTCATGCGTTTGAGGATCATGTTGTCGCCGGCCTGCAGCGACAAATGCAAATGGGGCATCAGGCGATGGTCTTCGCCGATCACCTGCATGAGGTCCTCATCCGCCTCGATGGAATCGATCGAGGACAGGCGCAATCGCTTCAGGTCCGGCACCATCTTCAGGATCTTGGCCGTCAGCGTTCCGAGCTTGGGCGTGCCCGGCAAATCGGCACCATAGGAGGTGATATCGACGCCGGTCAGGACGATTTCGTTGTAACCATTGTCGACCAGCCGCTTGATCTGGTCGATCACAACGCCCATTGGAACCGAACGGGAATTGCCGCGGCCATAGGGAATGATGCAGAAGGTGCAGCGGTGATCACAGCCGTTCTGGATCTGCACAAAGGCACGTGCGCGTCCGGTCAATCCGTCGATCAGGTGACCCGCGGTTTCCTCGACACTCATGATGTCGTTCACGCGCACTTTCTCGGTTTCGGAAATCCCGAAGGCAACAACGTCCGAATAGGACTTGCGCTCCAGCTTCTCGGTGTTGCCCAGCACCAAATCGACCTCGTCCATTTCGGAAAAGGTCTCGGTTTCGGTCTGGGCAGCACAGCCGGTGACAATGACGCGCGCATCCGGATTGTCGCGCTTGGCCTTGCGCACGGCCTGGCGCGCCTGGCGCACCGCTTCGTTGGTCACTGCACAGGTGTTGATCAGGACGGCATCCTTGAGGCCGGCAGCTTCAGCCTCGCGCTTCATCACCTCGGACTCGTAGGAGTTGAGGCGGCAGCCGAAAGTGACGACATCAATGCTCATGAAGCAGTCCCGGCCTCCAGGGGCTCGTCACCGTTCGAGGTCTTGCGCCAGTCCAGCGTTTCCAGATCGACCTCACCCTCGAATTCGATTTCGGTCGGCCCAGTCATAAGGACATGATCATCGCTCTCCCGCCACTCGATCCCGATGGGACCGCCTGGCAGGTGGATGGTGGTCTTGCGGCCGGTCTTGTCATCGCGGGCAGCGGCGACGCCAACGGCGCAGGCAGCCGTGCCACAGGCGAGCGTCAGACCGACGCCGCGCTCCCAGACCTTGACCCGGATCTGGTTCTCGTCAAAGACATGCGCCAGCGAGATATTTGCACCTTCCGGAAAAACGGGATGGTGTTCCAGCAACGGGCCGACCCGCGCCAGGTCATAGGCCTCGATATCGTCGACCCAGAAAATCGCGTGCGGATTGCCCATGTTGGCAACGGCGGGCGTGTGCAGGATCGGATCGTCGATCGGACCGATCTGAAGCTCGATCGCGCGCGTATCGGCAAATTCCTCCGCCAGCGGGATCTGGTCCCACGCGAGGCGCGGCTTGCCCATGTCGACGGTAACAGTGCGTGGTCCGACTGCGTCGGTTGCGTGCAAAAGGCCTGCACTGGTTTCGATCGACACCAGGTCCTTGCCGGCTTCTTCCATCAGGAGGCGGCCAATACAGCGCGTGGCGTTGCCGCAAGCCTCGACCTCGCCGCCGTCGCGGTTGTGAATGCGCATGAAGGCGTCAACGCCGAGCGAAGATCGCTCAACGGTGATCATCTGATCAAAGCCGATGCCGTTTTCCCGGTCGCCCAGCGTGGCAATTGCTTCCCTGGAGAGACGCAGCGGTTTTTCCCGCGCATCCCAGACCACGAAATCGTTGCCAAGGCCGTTCATCTTCAAAAAGGGTCTGGTTTCAGAGGCCATACCGGGTGCACTTCTTTCAAGAATGATGGGGTTTCGATCGCATCTGCACGATCAATTGCCTCTATATGGCGGAATTCTTGCCAAATTACCAGATCTCATCTTGCGCGAAGATGCCCGGGCCAACAACCGCAAAGCTGTGATGCCTGTTACAGGTCGATAACGGGAATGTGAACTAGACTGCGAAGGGGGGCAAAAGCAAAGGATTGTGCAAATGCCCGACGTAACCGCGGAACAGGCGCAACAACTGATCGACTACGCGACTCAACGCCTCGGCCAGGTCGAGGGCAATGGAGAATGCTGGACCCTGGTCAACAACGGCTTCCAGCATCTGGGGTTCAGCAAGCCTGCCCAAACCTATCGCTGGGGGCGTGTGATCCAGCAACTGTCTCAGGCACGTGCGGGAGATGTCTTTCAGTTCACCCAGTTTCGCGTGACGGTACGTGTTGAAGAATCCGATGGCAGCTGGACCGAACGGGTCGATACGCGCGGCGCACCCCGGCATACGGCCATTCTTGAAAGCGTGGATGCGGACGGCAACGCGTCCTTTCTGGAAAGCAATGTCAACGATGACCGGAACGTTCAGCGCAATGGGCTGCGGGTCAGGACCATCAACTCGACGGATGCCAACGGGACCAAGACAACGGTCACCATCAGCGGCAGCTTCATTATCTACCGGCCGCAAACCTGAGCCGGGAACGTTGTCAAAGGTCCGGTCAGAGGCGGATCTTCATTTCCGCCCCAGGACCAACCTTCGAGAGCAAAAGGCGCATATGCTCCGGTGCGATAGCTACACAGCCTTCGGTCGGACGGTAGTCCTCCCGCGCAATATGAAAGAAGATGGCGCTGCCTTTGCCTTTCACTGCCGGATACATGTTGCAGTCAAGCACGACGACGATGTCGTAAAGCCTGTCCTCGCGCCACATCTTCTCGTGGCTTGCTGCAAAGGGCAACGAAACCGGACGATTGTAAAGGCGGTGACGCGGGTCGTCGCACCAACCGGCATCGGGCGTCAGGGGTGTCATCGGCAGGACTGTCGGGGGCGGCAATCCTCTGTCCGGCCGGTAATAGACATGAAGCAGCTCGAAACGCCCGGTCGGGGTCGCACCATCGCCTTCCGCCTTGCGCGACACAATGCCGGACCGGCCCAAGGCACACGGAACCGTGATCTGTCCAAACTGCAAAATGCCCCTGATTCTGTCTCGGGGCAGAGCGCGAACGTCAAGGCAATCCGCCGTTTTTTGCTGGTTCATCGTAAATTGGGCTCCGGCAAGATTCCGTCAGGCGATCCTCTTGATAAACCAGCTCTAAACCCCGCGTGAAGAAGAATTGACGAACCATGCCTTGTGTGGCGAGAATTTCCCACGCACATAGGGGCAGGAACACGCATGTGTTAAAAGCACAAGTTGGCGTGAACGGATCTGGATAATTGGCGAGGAACACAACCATGACCGCCCGCACGATTTTGATTGTCGACGACGATACCGAACTGCGCGAAGCGCTGGTTGAGCAACTCTCGCTCTATGACGAGTTCGAGACCATCCAGGCGGATTCGGCCACGTCCGGCATCAGCATGGCCAAGGACGAGCATGTCGACCTTCTCCTGATGGATGTCGGGCTTCCGGATATCGACGGACGCGAGGCGGTCAAGCTCCTGCGCAAAAACGGTTTCAAGGCCCCGATCATCATGCTGACGGGTCATGACGGCGACAGCGACACCATTCTAGGCCTCGAGGCCGGTGCCAATGACTATGTCACCAAGCCCTTCAAATTCGCGGTCCTGCTTGCCCGTGTCCGCGCACATCTGCGCCAGCACGAACAGAGCGAAGATGCCACTTTCGCCATCGGCCGTTATTCCTTCCGCCCTGCGGCAAAGGTGATGCAGGATGACGGTGGCTCCAAGGTCCGCCTGACAGAGAAGGAAACCTCCATCCTGAAGTTCCTCTACCGTGCCGGCGAAAAACCGGTCACGCGCGACGTGCTTCTGCACGAAGTCTGGGGCTACAATTCAGGTGTGACGACCCACACGCTGGAAACCCATATCTACCGCCTCCGCCAGAAAATCGAACGCGATCCGTCCAATGCGGAGCTTCTTGTCACAGAAGCCGGTGGATATAAGCTTGTGCCCTGACGGTATTCGGCGTAAATCTTGGGCATGAGCCTTGCCCAAGATATAGCGATTCTCAAACAAATCCCGATGCTTTCGGACTTTCAGGATGACCAGCTGCGCCTGCTCGCCTTCAGTGCCGAAAGCATGGATTACCAGGCTGGTCAGCGCCTCTTCGACCAGGGAGAGCGCGCTGATGGCGGCCTGGTGGTCATGAGCGGCACGGTTTCGCTGCAGATCCGCGGCGAAGATGGCTTTGACGAGGTTGAACGCGCCGAATCCGGCACGCTTCTGGGCCAGACTGCGCTGCTGACGGAAAGCAAGCGTCCGTGCCGGGCCGAAGCCGTTGACGGCGTCCGCATCATCCGCATCCGTCGCGCGCTCTTCAAGCGCATGATCCAGGAATACCCGGAACTCGCCCGGCGCCTGTTTGAACAACATGTCAGCCGGTACCGCCACACGATTTCTGCCATACGCCCCATAGGCGACAAGATGTCCGAGCTGGAACAGCTCAATGCGGAACGCCGCGTGGAGAACGATTCAAAGAGTTAGCTTGCAACAACTCCCGCGTTTGCGCGGTCACTCGCCATTGCTCTTCTTCAGATATGCCGTGACATTGCCTGGGCATTTCAAGCCGAAGCTCTTGTCGGACTTGGTCCTGCGACAATCGACAGTTTCGGCATTCCGCAGAACACCTCAAACAAAAAACCCGGCGCAGTTGCACCGGGTTCCCAATGTTCAAAACAAGATGTCAGGCGCTGCCGTTTAGATCCACGGGCGGCTTTCACCCATCTTGTTCTCGAAGGTGTCGATCTGTTCCGACTTATTCATGGTCAGGCCGATATCGTCGAGACCGTTGATCAGGCAGTGCTTGCGGAAATGGTCGATCTTGAAAGCGATGTCGCCGCTCTCCAGACCGTGGATTTCCTGGTTTTCCAGATCGATTGTCAGCGTGAAGTTGGATCCGCGTTCGGCCGCATGCAGCAGCGTTTCGAGCTCTTCTTCACTCACTTCGATCGGCAGGATGCCGTTCTTGAAGCAGTTGTTGTAGAAGATGTCCGCGAAGCTTGTGGAGATCACGCAGCGAATGCCGAAATCAAGCAGCGCCCAGGGTGCATGTTCACGCGAGGAGCCACAGCCGAAATTGTCACCCGCGATCAGGATCTTGGCATCGCGATAGGCCGGTTTGTTCAAAACGAAGTCGACATTTTCCGAACCATCGTCATTGGTGCGCATTTCGTGAAACAGCGCGGTGCCGAGGCCCGTGCGCTTGATCGTCTTCAGAAACTGCTTCGGGATGATCATGTCCGTGTCGATGTTCACGATCGGCATCGGCGCCGCGACGCCGGTCAGGGTTTCAAATTTTTCCATTATTCTGTCTCCTGAAAGGTCCAGCCAGTACCGTCACCTCAAGCCGCGAGGCTTGTGGTCTGATCGACACCGAGCATCAGATTGAGGTTCTGGACCGCAGCGCCGGAAGCGCCCTTGCCCAGGTTGTCATAAACGGCGATCACCACGGCCTGCGCCCTTGCATCATTGGCAAAGACATGAAGACACAGCCGGTTGGTATCATTGAGCGCCTGCGGATCCAGATCGTCCGCACGTTCCAGCGCCGCCAGAGGGGCAACATCGACAAATCCGTCGGCGGCACCGGCAAAGTGGTCGGCAAGGGCTGCGTGGATCTGCTCGCCCGTCGGGACCTTTGCAAGTCCGGCCAGGTTGAGCGGCAGCACGGTCAGCATGCCCTTGTAGTAGTTGCCGACGCTTGGCGTGAACAACGGCGCGGCGTCGAGCAGCGTATACTCGGTCATTTCCGGCAAGTGCTTGTGGTTGAGACCAAGCGCATAGGGCGCATAGACATTGGCACCGTTTCCACAGCCCTCATAGTCGGCGATCATGCCCTTGCCGCCGCCAGAATATCCGGAGATCCCGTGATAGTTGACCGCAAGGTCTGCAGGCAGCAGTTCGGCTGCCACCAGCGGGCGGATCGACGCAATCAGACCCTGGGGCCAGCAGCCCGGATTGGTGACCCGCATGGCCGCCGCAATGATATCGCCCTGGTCGGCATCCATCTCTGCAAAGCCATAGGCCCAGTCCGGTGCCACCCTGTGCGCGCTGGACGCGTCGATCACGCGCGTGGTGTCGTTTTCGATCAGGGCAACGCTTTCCCTGGCCGCCGCATCCGGCAAGCAAAGAATGGCGATATCGGCCTTGTTCAGGTAGTCCGCCCGCGCAGCCGGGTCCTTCCGGCTTTCATCTGGAATGGAGATCAGATCAATGTCGCGGCGCATGGCGAGGCGCTCGCGGATCTGCAAACCCGTCGTGCCAGCTTCACCATCGATAAATACGCGCGCGACCATAGCCCGCTCCTCTCCTCATGTGCGAGTTTCGAAAAATTCGCATGCGTCATACACCCTATTACAGGACTTGTCACCGCTCGCACATGTGGCAAGAGCTCAACGGGCCATTGAGTGATACTCATCATTGGGCCGCATATCGGTTGCCGCCGCCACCCGGTTGGTCATGTTGAAGAAAGCCGCGACGGACGAGATGTCCCAGATATCCCGGTCACTGAAACCGGCTTCCCTGAGCGCCTGGCGGTCGCTTTCGACAATTTCCGCTGGTTTTTCCGTCAGTTTGACCGCAAACTCCAGCATGGCCCGCTGCCGTTCGCTCAAATCCGCCACGCGGTAGTTCATCACCATTAGCTCACCCAGGACGGGATCGCCCGAAAGTTCACGCACCGCAGCGCCGTGGGCTGTCAGACAATAAAAACAGTGATTGACGGAAGATACCGCAACGGCAATCATTTCACGCTCAAGCTTGGTCAGCCCTGAATCTGCCAGCATGAGGTCATTATACATGTCGGTGAAGGCACGCAGTTTCGTTTCGTCAAAGGAATAGGCCTTGAGCACATTTGGCACCAAACCGAGCTTTTCCTCACACAAAGAGAAGTACGCCTGCGTTTTTTCGCTTAATGATTCAATTGAATCGATTTGCAAAGCCGTGACTTTACTTGACAATTCCCACCTCCCGTCATGAACCTTTTTTGTCGCTGGAAAAAATAACGATACCACGCGTCAGAGCCACTTCATAAGATCATCTAAGGGGATGAAAATGCCGGACAAACACGACGTCGAGAAACTCAAACTCATCGACGCTGTCCATGCAAACCTGAACAAGGATAATCCTGCGCTTGCCGAATTTTCCCGCGCCTTCTACGACAGGGGCGCCGCGGAAGACCTCGTGACCTATTCAGCCGAAGAGCTGACGGGTTTCGTTCGCGACGCCTGGCAGGATTTCCAGAAACACGACCTCGGCACCCACCGGGTCAGCATTTCCGACCCCACCTTCAAGGCCAAGGGCAACAAGGCAAAAGGATTGACCGTCATTGAGATCGTCAATGACAACATGCCGTTTCTGGTCGATTCCGTCATGGACGAGCTTCATGACAGCAAGCTTGAAGTGCATCTTGTGTTGCACCCGATCTTCATCGTCGAACGGGAAGGCGACGGCACCCTGATCTCGGCAAAGGGACGCAAGAAACCGCCCAAGCGCACGGAACGCCAGGAAAGCCTGATCCACATTCACGTCACGCGCATTGATTCCGAAGACGCCCGCACCGCGCTGCAGCAGCGGATGGACCAGGTGCTGAAGAATGTCCGTTCGGTCGTGGACGACTTCAAACCGATGCAGGAACGCATTGGTGAGGCAATCGACACCTACAAGACAACCCAGATCCCCGGTAGCAGCGACGACCTGTGGGAGGCCATTCACTTTCTGGAGTGGATGGAGAAGGGCAACTTCATCTTTCTGGGCATGCGCGAGTACAAGTTCGAAGGCGGTGTCGAGGAAGGCGAACTGTCGCCCCACGAGGGAACCGGGCTCGGCTTGCTGACCGATCCCGAAGTCCGGGTTCTGCGGCGTGGGTCGGAATTCGTCCAGATCACGCCTGAAATCCGCGAGTTCCTAAAAAAACCGGAACCCCTGATCATTGCCAAGGCGAACGTCAAGAGCACGGTTCACCGGCGCGTCCACATGGATTACGTCGGCGCCAAGCTCTATGACGACGACGGCAAGATGATCGGTGAACTTCGGATCGTGGGCCTGTTTGCCTCGACCGCCTATACCGAGCCAACCAGCACGATACCCTTCCTCAGACGCAAGGTTGCCAAGGTGCAGGCGCGGGCGGGCTACGATTCCGAAAGCCATTCCGGTCGCGCCCTCAAGAACGTCCTGGAAGCCTTCCCGCGGGATGAGCTGTTCCAGATCGAGGCCGATCGCCTGTTTGAATTCGCAATCGCGATCCTGCAACTGGACGAACGTCCGCGTATCCGTGTGCTCGCAAGGCCCGACAAGTTCGACCGTTACGTCTCGATCCTCGTCTTCGTTCCCCGCGACCGCTACTCGACCGAGGTCAGGATCAATATCGGGACCTACATGGCTTCGGTGTTCGAGGGCCGTCTGTCGGCCTGGTACGTGACCTATCCCGAAGGTCCGTTGGCCCGGGTTCACTACATCATCGGCCGGGACAAGGGCGAAACCCCGACACCGGACCGCACGGAACTGGAAACGGCCGTCGCCGACATGGTCCGTTCCTGGTCGGACAGCGTCAGGGACGCTCTCAACAAGGAATTCGCCCCGCCAAAGGCTCGCAAGCTTGCGGACCGCTACGCCTTGTCGTTCCACGGCGGCTACAAGGAAGTCTACAACGCGCAGTCCGCAGTCCTCGACATCCTCAAGCTGGAAACCCTTTCGGAAGATCACACGACCACGATCTCGTTTCACAGGGCGACAGGGTCAACGGCCAACCGGCTCTCCCTGAAAGTCTATCATGGCGGCTCACCCATTCCCCTGTCGGCACGTGTGCCGATGCTGGAGAACATGGGGTTCAGGGTCATCAATGAGCGGACTTATCGGATCACGCCTGACGGCGCCCTGCTGTCCTACCTTCACGAGATGACCCTGGAACTGCGCACCGGGGAAGACTTCGACTTCACGGACGAGATGCAGAGCAGGCTGGAAAGCATGTTCATGGCGGTCTGGTCCGGGAAAGCCGAGGACGACGGCTACAACCGCCTCGTTCTGACCGCAGGACTTGCCTGGCGCGACATCGCCGTTGTGCGTGCGCTGTCCAAATATCTTCGTCAGGCCGGTGTCCGCTTCTCGGAAGACTACATGTGGTCGACGCTCAACAACTATCCCGATATCGCCGCGATGCTCGTTGACCTGTTCCATCTGCGCTTCGACCCGGACGTTGCCGACAAGAAACGCAGCCCAGGCACCGAACGCATTGAAACCGAGATCACGGCGGCGCTCGAAGAGGTCACCAGTCTCGACGACGACCGGATTATCCGCCGCTTCCAGAACACGATTTCCTGCGTGTTGCGTACCAATTTCTATCAGTTGGACGAAGACGGAGAGCCCAAACGCACCTTCGCTTTCAAGATTGACAGCCAACAGATTGACGACCTGCCGCAACCGCGGCCCTTCCGCGAGATCTTCGTTTACAGCCCGCGGGTTGAAGGCGTTCATCTGCGCTTCGGCATGGTTGCCCGTGGCGGCCTGCGCTGGTCCGACCGGCCACAGGATTTCCGGACGGAAGTTCTGGGCCTCGTCAAGGCCCAGCAGGTCAAGAATGCGGTGATCGTTCCGGTCGGTGCGAAGGGTGGCTTCGTTCCCAAGCATCTGCCGCCGATGAGCGACCGGGAAGCCTGGTTCAAGGAAGGAACCGAAAGCTACAAGGTCTTCATCAACGCACTGCTTGATGTCACCGACAATCTGGATGAGGACCAGGTCCTGCCACCGGACCGGGTGCAGCGCTTCGACGGGGACGATCCGTATCTCGTTGTTGCCGCCGACAAGGGGACGGCCACATTCTCCGATACCGCGAACGGTATTTCCGAGGGCCGAAACTTCTGGCTCGGCGATGCGTTCGCCTCCGGCGGTTCCGCCGGTTATGACCACAAGAAAATGGGCATTACGGCCCGGGGTGCCTGGGAAGCGGTCAAGCGACACTTCCGCGAAATGAACCGGGACATCCAGAAGGAACCCTTCACCGCCGCCGGTGTCGGCGACATGTCCGGCGACGTCTTCGGCAACGGCATGCTGCTGTCCAAGGCCACCAAACTCGTGGCCGCCTTCGACCACCGCGATATTTTCATCGACCCGGATCCCGACCCGGCCAAGACATGGAAGGAGCGCAAGCGTCTCTTCGACATGGGCCGGTCTTCCTGGAAGGACTACAACACCAAGCTGATCTCAAAAGGTGGTGGTGTTTTCTCGCGGCAGGCAAAATCCATTCAGCTGACCCCGGAAATCAAATCACTTCTGAACATCTCCAAATCCAGCGCCACCCCGCAGGAAGTGATGATGGCAATCCTGAGAATGGATGTGGACCTGCTGTGGTTCGGTGGGATCGGCACCTATATCCGTGCAACGACGGAAACCGATGCCGATGCCGGTGACCGGGCCAACGACCCGATCCGCATCACCGCTCCGGAACTCGGAGCCCGCGTCATCGGCGAGGGTGCCAATCTCGGCCTGACACAGCTGGCCCGGATCGAGTTCAACAAGAAGGGTGGCCGATGCAATTCCGACGCGATCGACAACTCGGCCGGTGTGAACTCTTCCGATATGGAGGTGAATATCAAGATCGCGCTGGGTGCTGCCATCAAGGGTCAGAAGCTGAACCTTGAAAATCGCAACACGCTGCTTGCGGACATGACCGACGAGGTTGCCGATCTCGTTCTCAGGAACAACTACCTGCAGACTCTGGCAATCTCCATGACCCAGCTGAGGGGCATGGAAGACTTCGGCTACCAGGTTCGCATGATGCGTCAACTGGAGCAGGCGGATCTGCTTGACCGCGTGGTGGAGCAGCTGCCGGACAACGCAACCCTGAACGAAATGCGCAAGGCAGGCCAGCAACTCACGCGGGCCGAGCTGGGCGTGCTTCTGGCCTATGCCAAGATCACGCTTTATGACGCCCTCCTGGCGAGCAACGTGCCGGATGACGACTACCTGGCGCGGGAACTGTTCCGCTACTTCCCGGACCAGATGGCAGCCACCTACGAAGATGAAATCAACGGCCATCGCCTGCGTCGTGAAATCATCGCGACAATGCTGGCCAACTCCATGATCAACCGCGGCGGGGCAACCTTCCTCACGCGCTTGATGGATCAGACGGGTGCAACGCCGGATGAAATCGCGCTTGCTTTCGTGGCAGTCCGCAACAGCTACGACCTGACCGATCTCAACAATGAGATCGATGCGCTCGACACCAAGATCGATGGCGATCTCCAGCTCGAACTCTATTCCGAAGTGCAATCGCTTCTTCTGGAACGGGTCGTCTGGTTCAAGCGCAACGTCTCTTTCGACAAGGGCCTGTCGGCCGTCGTGGAGCGGTTCGGGACCGGCATTACCGATCTGCGCAGCCGACTGGAAAGCCTGTTGCCGAAAGAGCCTGCCGCGATTTTGAACGAACGCGCAGCGTCTTACGTCGAGCGGGGTGTTCCCAAGTCACTGGCAAAACGGATCGCCTGGTTGCTGGCGGAACGCGCCATCCCGGATATCGTGATCGTGTCGGAGGAGACCGACGCGGACCTCGAAACGGCCGCAACGGCCTATTACGAAGTGGCACACCACTTCCAGATCGGGGCCATGCATGGTCTCGCCAACGATCTGGAAGTTCGTGACTACTTTGACGGCCTGGCGCTCGACAGAGCCCGGGCGACGCTGGTGTCGGCGCACCGAGCGCTTGCCATCGAAGCAATCCGTTCCGGGAGTTTCGCGGACTGGCTGGAAAAGCGCGAGACCGAGGTCAACCGGACGCAGAAGGGTGTCAGCGAGATCCTCGATGGGGGCCTCAGCGTTTCCAAGTTTACCGTTGCCGCAAGTCTACTGGCGGAAGTCTGCGGCGGCACCTAGCGCGGCGGCCCACGAACCAACACACGAAGGACCGGCGATCCTGTCGCCGGTCTTTTCATCCCGGACAGAGGGGCAAGATGACAACCCAGCCAGCACCATCCCAGTCCAGAACCGACATGGGTGCAGTCCTGTCATGGTCCCTCTACGACTGGGCAGCGCAGCCCTTTTTCACTCTGATCACGACCTTCATTTTTGCGCCCTATTTTGCATCGGCACTGGCTTCCTCGCCCGAGGAAGGCCAGACGCTCTGGGCCTTTGCGACCGCAACGGCAGGCCTGTGCATTGCCATCACGGCCCCGATCCTCGGATCGATTGCCGATGCGACCGGGCGGCGCAAACTCTGGATCTTTGTCTTTTCGTTTCCCTTCGTTCTGTGTTGCTGGGCGTTCTGGTACGCGGCCCCCGGCGCACCGCATGCAATTGCCATCGCCCTGGTCGCCTTCACCATCGGCACGCTTTCGATCGAAGTCGCCACGGTGTTCAACAACGCCATGATGCCCTCTCTCGTTCCAAGGAAACACCTGGGAACACTTTCCAGCTTTGGCTGGGGCATCGGATATGTGAGCGGGTTGGTGACGCTCCTGTTCACCCTTGGCTTCTTCGCGGCCAATCCGGACACGGGCAAGACGCTCCTGGGCATGGAGCCGGTGTTCGGACTGGAAGCGGCAAGCCGGGAAGGGGACCGGATCGTCGGACCTTTCTCCGCAGTCTGGTACGTTCTTTTTGTTTTGCCGATGTTTTTCCTCGTACCGGACTCACCGGCACGCGCCCGTATTGGACCTGCGATCCGCGAGGGACTGTCGAGTCTCAAGGAGAGTCTCTCCCAGGCTCGTTCCAACAAGAACATCTTCCTATTCCTGATTGCCAATCTTTCCCTGAAAGATGGTCTCGTTGCGCTGTTTGCCTTTGGTGGCATCTATTCCGAAGGCCAGCTTGGCTGGACCACGATCGAGATCGGCATCTTCGGGATCCTGCTCACCATTACCGGTACGCTGGGGCTGATCCTCGGTGGTCCGATGGATGACAGGTTCGGTGCCAAACCGGTCCTGATCTTTTCCCTGATCGTGCTGATCATCTGCAGCGTGGGCATGATTTCCGTCGACGAAACAACAGTGTTCTTTGTCATCAAGGTTCAGGCTGCGCCCGAGGGCGCGATGTTTGCATCGCTGCCCGAACAGATCTTCATCACCCTGGGCGGGCTGATCGGGGCTGTCTCCGGCCCCTTGCAGGCTTCCTGCCGCAGTCTCCTGGTCAGGTTGGCGCCGCACGCGCACATGACCCAGTATTTTGGTCTGCTGGCCCTTTCCGGTAAGGTCACCAGCTTCCTTGGCCCGCTTGCCGTCGGCATTGTGACCGCCTTGACCGCAAGTCAGCGCGCCGGCATGTCGGTGATCATCGTATTTTTCGCGTTCGCCCTGTTTCTGCTGATGCTGGTTCGGGAAAACCGGTCTCCAGAGACCGAGACCTGAAACAAAAAACGCCCGGGAATGACCGGGCGCCTTTTCTCATTTTCCAATGTCGCCGGGATCAGTGCCTGAAATGGCGCATACCGGTCATGACCATTGCCAAGCCGGCCTCGTCGGCGGCGGCGATCACGTCATCGTCGCGCATGGAACCGCCAGGCTGGATCACGGCTGTCGCGCCGGCTTCCGCGGCCGACAACAGTCCATCGGCGAACGGGAAGAACGCGTCGGACGCCACCACGCATCCCTTGGTGAGCGGTGTGCTCAACCCGGCCGCCTCGGTTGCATCCAGCGCCTTGCGCGCAGCAATGCGGGCCGAATCCACCCGGCTCATCTGGCCTGCCCCGACACCAACCGTTGCACCGTCCTTGGCATAGACAATCGCATTGGACTTGACGTGTTTGGCAACACGGAAGGCAAATTTGAGGTCGGCGAGTTCCTGGTCACTCGGTGCACGTTTTGTAACGACCTTCAGATCAAGATCATCAACAACGCCATTGTCGCGGGATTGCACCAGCAGACCACCGGCCACGGATTTGACAAACAGACCCTGCGCACGGGCATCGGCAAGCCCGCCGGTCACCAGAAGCCTCAGGTTCTTCTTCGCGGCAATGATCTCAAGCGCTGCTTCATCCGCGTCCGGGGCAATGATGACCTCGGTGAAGATCTTGACAATTTCTTCCGCCGCAGCCGCATCCAGGGTCTTGTTCAGGGCAACAATGCCGCCAAAGGCAGACACAGGATCGCAGCGGAGCGCCTTTTCATAGGCCTCTTTCAGGTTAGCACCCTCGGCGACACCGCACGGGTTGGCGTGCTTGATGATGGCAACGGCACTTGTCCGATCCGGGTCGAATTCGCTGACAAGCTCGAACGCGGCGTCCGTGTCGTTGATGTTGTTGTAGGAAAGCGTCTTGCCCTGCAGCTGCTTTGCGGTCGCGACACCCGGGCGGTTTTCACCGGTCTTGTAAAAACCGGCAGTCTGATGCGGGTTCTCGCCATAGCGCATGACCTCGGCCAGCTCGCCGCCAACGGCCCGGTGCGCAGGTGTTGCCTCGTCAAGTTGATCGGCCATCCAGTTTGACACTGCCGCGTCATAGGCCGCGGTGCGCGCAAAGGCCTTCAGGGCGAGCTTCTTGCGCAGCGCGATTGGAGACTGCCCCTCATTTGCGTCCAGCTCGGCAACCACGGCGTCGTAGTCGCCCGGGTCGGTGACCACGGTCACATAGGCATGGTTCTTGGCTGCTGCGCGGGTCATGGCCGGCCCGCCGATATCAATGTTCTCGATCCCTGTCGCATAGTCGGCTCCCGACGCGACAACCTGTTCGAACGGATAGAGATTTCCGCAGAAAAGGTCGATGCCGGTAATGCCGTGCTCACCCATCGCCGTCTGGTGATCGGCATCGTCGCGGATGGCAAGCAAGCCCCCGTGCACATTCGGATGCAGGGTTTTCACACGGCCATCCATGATTTCCGGAAAGCCGGTTACCTCGGAGATGTCGAGAACCGCCAGGCCAGCGTCCTTCAAAGCCTTGTAGGAACCGCCCGTGGAAACGAGTTCGACACCGCGGTCTGCCAGTGCCTTGGCGAAATCGACAAGACCGGTCTTGTCGAAGACTGACAGCAGCGCGCGCTTGACGGGAACCAGTTCGGGAACAGGAACGGCTTTGGACACAATGGCCATGAGTTTGCCTCGCAAATAGGGACGGGAGTGGGATCTCGGCGTCGCCCTATCACGATTGCAAGCAAATCGAAAGGTTATTGGCTCTCTTCGCCGTCCTTTTGGTCTTCTTCCAGGGGAAGTTCCTCGATTTCATCGAAATCGCTGGTGCCACGGCGGCTCAGTTTGGCCGTCGCCGTCTTGCGGAACTGCCAGGAAACGGAGGGCGTTTCCAGCAGGCTGCCGGCAACGACGATCTGTTCGGTCTTGCGGTGACCAAACACGTCGGAAAGATAGATGCTCTCTTCCAGCAGGATTTCGCTGCCCGGCGCCTCGAATTCCCAGGCCTCGCCATCCCGGCAAACAAGCAGGATTGCCGATCCGCCGCGCAGAAGCGAGGTACGCAGGCCTGGATGAAGGTGGAAACGGATCGCAAATTTTTGCGAACGGTCCACGTCGCCAATGGCTTGAAACGTGTCGATACCGTCCAGAACGGTACCATCACCCGACAGGCGCATGTCCCGCTCGTGCACGACATTGTAGTCGGCGGCATAACCGTCATGAGACGCAGTCACCCGGCTTCCTGCCTGATCGTCTTCACGCTCCACCGGGACATCATTCGGTCCGGACAGGATCGGTGCGCCCAACATGTGACCGAATGGCTTTTCAGACAGGAACCGGCAGGAGGACGTGTCTTCGATGGAAACCGTGGAATGGGCCGCGGTGGACCGGCTGACCTTGCGCCAGATCGGATTGGATTTTGGAGAAACACCGCAATTGACCACGATGCGGTTCACGCCGGACGAAAACTCGAAGGACAGGCATCCTGCATGAGCATCTCCCGACACGCCCAGCGCCGGTGTTGGACCGGCATCCATCAGGACCACGGAATTTGTACCGCTGAGGCGTTGATAGCCCGAATGAGGTGCGTTGACCGGGGGCGCGCCGCGCGCGTCGTCATAGGCCAGGATGGTGGCCACAAGGTCGCTCGGTGTGGACCCCATACCGTTGAAATGCGCAAGCGCCCCATCGCCATGCCGGAAAAAACGAAGGAGCGGCATCATCCGGTCAACGGATTGCAGCATCGACGGTGGCATTTCCAGACCCTGCGAGACAAACGCCTGACGGATTGGCAGGAGATCCGCCAGGATATCGATCAAGGCGCGCGGGTTCCGGGAAATATGCCCGCCATCAGGCAGGATCTGGCGCATCAACTCGTGGTCCAGGCGCCGGAAACTCTGCCGCGCAAAACGTCCCTGGCCCGCCATGGAAATGCAGGCAGCCGTGATTGCAAGAGCTGCCTGCAACCGTTCCACGCCGTCGTCCGTCTCATTGATGGTCTGCCGCAGGTAGCGCACCTGGCGGGCAAGCGACTTCACGAAGCTTCTGTAAAACTCGTGGTCGCCGTCCTGCAAAACGAATGGCGAATGGGCCAACCAGGACAGGATCCGCCGGGTGACAACCGATGCCTCCCAGCCGATGTCATGCCAGCGACCGCTATACCGGATCCAGTCCTCGACCAGGGCGCGGGCATTCTGACGGGCAATCTGGCTGTCGGAGGCGCGCAGGTCCCTGAGCCAGCCGAAGCTGTGCAGTTCACGCTGCCAGTCTTCGTGGACAGCCTGCAACTCGAAGGGAGAACGGCCTTGCGTTTCCACAAGGTGACCGGAGAAAAGAAATCGCCCGCCATAAATGTCGGCAGCGTTGGTCGCATCGGCCGTGCGAAGATCCTGGGGAGCAATGAGCAGGCGCGAGGGTACGGACGTGAAGGGACGCAGGCGGAACACAGGTCCACCATGCACCCATTTCAGGGTCCGTTGCCAAACATGCTGTGCCACAAGACGCCAGATTCGGCTTCTTTCAGACAGGCTTGCGATATTCACCCCACCATCCCCAACACCGATGGTTCACGCGCGACACTGGATACTCTCCGTATTAAAACTCGGAAACCAACCATTAAGGTTAGCATTTCTTTTAAAGAATCATTGCAAGTGAACTCTTTATGCCGCGTTAAGACCGCCGGAATCGGGCTGCAAAAAAGCCGTCCATTCCCTTGATCTCGGCGTTAAGTGACGCAGCGTGAGACGGCAGACACCGCAAGTACCCATTTTCCGTGACACAATGATCAAGGTTGCCGATTTCTGTTGCCGCGACCGGCACAAGCTCAATCTTGCCGCCTTGCCGCTCCAGAAAGGCATCTGCCTGTGCCTCGCCTTCAGCCCGTTCAAGCGAACAGGTACAGTAGACAATCAGGCCACCGGGCTTCACCCATTCGACAACGCGGTCGAGCAGTTCCGACTGTATTTCACTCAATTTCTCAATGTCATAAGGCTTCTTGATCCAGGCAACATCCGGATGCCGCCGGATCGTTCCGGTTGCGCTGCAGGGGGCATCCAGCAGGATCACGTCAAACGGTTCATCCGGTTCGTATTTCCTCAGATCGCTTGCAACGGTCGCAACCTCCAGACCGAGCCGGGTCATATTTTCTTCAAGCCGTTTCAGGCGTCCCTTGGAAATGTCGATTGCGGTGACCTGCGCACCGGCTGCGGCAAGTTGAGCCGTCTTGCCACCTGGTGCCGCGCACAGGTCAGCGGCTTTCAGGCCTTCCACGTTTCCAAGAAGACGGGCAGGCAATGCGGCCGCGGCATCCTGAACCCACCAGCTTCCGGTGTCGAATCCTTCAAGCTGGTCTACTGCGCCCTTTCGCGACAAACGCACGCTGTCGACGCCAACGATCGTGCCCCCAAGCTTTTGCGCCCAGCCTGCAGCATCTGACTTTACACTCAGATCGAGCGCGGCTTCGCTTTGATGCGCTCTGGAAATATCCCTTGCGGTCTCCGCGCCATAGGCCTCCTGCCAGCTTTCCAGCAGCCATTCCGGCGTATTCCGGGTTTCCGGGTCCAGATCCTCGGTGATCATGTCCCGTTCGCGCCCGAGACGACGGAGCACTCCGTTGACCAGCCCCTTGTAGGGCCTTGCCCGGCGATCCATGCCAGCATGATCCACCGCCAACGATACGGAGGCCCGGTCCGGAATATCCAGGAAAAGCATCTGGGCAATGGCGACATGCAGGATGTCGAGGACCCGGCCGGTCTTCTCCGGGATCTGGCGGTCCAGCAATCGCTCGAGAATTTCGGATATCTCCCCGCGATGGCGCAGTGACGCACCCACGATCGCCCGCACCAGCGACCGGTCGTTCGCAGCAAGAACGCGATAACCGGAATGGCCCGACGCCACGTCGAGCTCACCATCCAAGGGTCTTTTCTTGTGCACTACGTTTCCCAGGATATCTGCTGCCACCTTGCGCGCAGCAAATCCGGGTTTTTCTGGTTTCTCAGCCTTGTCTGGGCCCGAAGATCCCGATTTTTTATGCGGCCGTCTGCTCAAGTGTCTTTTCCAATTTTCCAAAACCAAGCGCCGCAGACCGGAGATCCGGCTGCGGCGCAATGCGTGCATTCTAGGCCGAGCAGCGCTCGGGGATAAGATGTTTTTATCTCAGGTGGTTTGGCTCAGCCCCAGGGACCTTTGGGCCGCTGCGGGGTACGGGGTGGTGCCTGCCGGCTATCGCCACCCCAGGGCCCAGATGCAGAAGGCGCTCCGCCGGAAAAGGAGGAACGACCACCAGTCCCGAGACCAGCACTGGACAGCTTGCGAAGCTCGTCAATCCGGTTCTGCGTATTCGGGTGGGTAGAGAACAGGTTGTCCATGCGCTCACCCGACAACGGGTTCATGATGAACATATGCGCGGTCGCCGGATTGGCCTCGGCATCCGGATTGTGGATGCGCTCGACCCCGCCCGCAATCTTGTTCAGAGCCGAAGCCAGCCACATGGGCTCTCCGCAAATCTGCGCACCCATGCGGTCCGCGGCATATTCCCGGGTTCGAGAGATCGCCATCTGAACGACCATAGCTGCCATGGGAGCGACAATCATCATCAGCAACATCCCGACAATCCCCAGCGGGTTGTTCCGGTTGCCGCCGAAAAAGAACGCAAAATTCGCCAGCATCGAGATAGCGCCGGCAATTGTCGCGGTGATCGTCATGATCAGCGTGTCATGGTTTTTCACATGGGCAAGCTCGTGGGCCATGACGCCGGCAATCTCTTCGGGCGTCAGCATGTCGAGCAGGCCCGTTGTCGCCGCGACCGCGGCATTTTGGGGGTTCCGGCCAGTCGCAAAGGCATTGGGTTGCGGATTGTTGATGATATAGACCTTGGGCATCGGCAACTCGGCATTCTGCGCCAGCCGTTGCACCATCCGGTAGAATTCAGGCGCGGACCGCTCGTCAACCTCCTTGGCATGGTGCATGCGCAAGACCATCTTGTCCGCGTTCCAGTAGCTGAACAGATTCATGGCTGCGGCAATGGCAAGGGCGATCATCATGCCGGCCTGTCCACCGATCATGAATCCGATACCCATGAAAAGGGCGGTCATCGCCGCCAGAAGCATTGCTGTGCGAATATAGTTCATCGCCGCCTTGGTCCGTTTCCTGTTCTGTCTGTCTCAAAATTATCGATGCGCACCGGGAGCGCAATCCCGTAAAGAAGATGGGGATTGCTGCCATTCCTGACAAGTTTAGCCTATATAACGTGACAAACACGTAATCCGAAATGGCAGGAACCGATGTCCGACAAGCCTCAAAACCCGGTAGACGCTTTCTCGCAGACCGAAGTGCCATCTTTGAAAACCGATGTCGAAGAAGCACCGAAGAAGAAATTCGAGGACCTGCCACCCGCCGCACAGCGCGCGCTGATGGAAGCCGAAGAGCGCCGCAAGGCAATCGACGCGAAACAGAAGGCCATGCCCGACGAGATCAACGGGCGAGGCGGCCTTGAACCGACCCGCTACGATGACTGGGAGATCAAGGGGCTCACCGTAGACTTCTGAGAAGCATGAGAGACACTCTTTCAGGCATTCTGAAAAGCTGGGACGGCAAGGCCACAGCTCCTCTTGAGGAAGCTTACGCCGATTATCGGGACCATCCGGGATTTCTCGTCACCCTGACTGAGCTCTGTCAGACCGAAGAGCATCAACGCGCAGCAACCTGGCTCCTGAAGCACCACTTCGACCAGAAGAAGGGCCCCTTGGCGCGAAACCTGACGGAATTGCACATAAAGTCGCTACCGGTTCTCGCTCACTGGGAAACCAAGCTGCATGTCCTGCAATATCTGGAGCACCTCACGATCACAAGCGACGACAAGGTAGCGCTTTGCGCGTTTGTCGACCGCGAAACCTCAAGCGAGAACAAGCTGGTGCGCGCCTGGGCCTATTATGGACTGGCAACACTCGCACAGCGGTTCCCGGAGCATAAAACGTCGGCTCTCGAGCAGCTGCACACTGCCCAGGAAACCGAAAGCGCAGGTTCGATCAAGGTCAGGATACGTAAGGCCCTGCAAAAACTGGCGGACTGACCTCAATCGGTCAACAACTTGCGAACCTTGTCCGCAACAGCCTTGGCCAAATCCGCCTGCGGCGCCGCCTCGAAGTGGATGGCATCGATCTCGCTGGTTGAAATTACCGTACCGGCATCAAAAAAGGCCACGCCGTAATCCTGGGCGAGCTGCGAATAGACACCCGCAAGAAGCCGCGACTGTGCGCCGCCATGCGCATTCGAATAGACGCCTTCAAACTCCTTGCCGGTGAAGTCACCAAGCGGTGGCGGCGCCATCAGCAAGACCCGAGGAGCCCGTCCCTCAACATCGTCTGTCGGCTGGATCGCTGAAAACACGAGGCGGCCCATCGCCTTGCCAATGGCATCCGCACTCATGCTGAACCGGTCCTGCAGGTCATTGGTGCCCAGCATGATGATCAGGACGTCGATCGGCATGTGTGTCTTGCGCACGGTCGCCAGATGTTCCAGCCCGTTCTTGTCACCGCGCACCGGATCTTCAAAAACGGTCGTGCGGCCATTGACGCCTTCTTCAACCACATGAAATCGCTCACCAAGCTCTTTCTGCAGCAATCGTGTCCAGCGAACGGAATGGCCATAGCGGGACTTGTCGATCGGGTTGAAACCCCAGGTAAGACTGTCACCGAAACAGACAACGGATATGGGTTCGTTTTCGCCGGACATCAGTTTTTCCTTATCAAGCAGCACAGGGACCCGGATTTTGACCGGAGAAAAACATGAAATTATCGCCTCCCCCGCTCTTGGTTAATAAGAGATTTACCATGCAGGCGATAGGGTCGGTTCAAAGTTATGCGTAACGACTGCGGATCATTCATGATTGCCAGCCAAAGAGCCTATCAGCGCGGCGCTGCCCTGCCGAGCTCCAATCCGTTTCAACGCCTTGCCGAATTGCTTGCCGGCGAGTCCCCGGGGCTTGACCCGATCATCATGACCATCGGTGAGCCGCAACACGCAATTCCGGACTTCACGGCAGAAGTCCTGATGGAGAACATGGCCGATTTCCGGCGTTATCCACCCATTGCCGGATCGCCTGAGTTTCGTGCGACAGTGGCCGGCTGGCTGGACAAGCGCTATCAGCTCGACGGCATGATTGACGTTGACCACGGCGTTTTGCCGCTCAACGGATCAAGGGAAGGGCTGTCCTTCGGCGCGATCGCCGCCCGCGACCAGCTCGACAAGGGCCTGGAGCATCCCGCCGTGATCCTGCCCAATCCCTTCTACCAGACCTATGCGGCCGCAGCCCATGTGGCCGATGGTGAATCGATCCTGCTGGACGCGGTGCCAGGCAACAACTTCCTGCCGGATCTTGACAGCCTCGATCCCGATCTTCTGGCCCGGACGGTGGCGTTCTACGTGGCATCGCCGACCAATCCTGAAGGGTTTGTGGCCGACATTGCCTACTGGCAGCGTCTCATCACGATGGCCCGCAAGCATCGGTTCTTCATCTTTGCCGACGAGTGCTACTCCGAGATTTACCGGGAGGTTCCTCCTCCCGGCATCCTAGAGGCGGCCAAGACCATGGGGAACGGCTTCGCCAACATCATCGTGCTGAACTCGCTCTCCAAACGATCCAATCTGGCCGGATTGCGGTGTGGTTTCGCAGCGGGAGATCCGGATTTCCTGAAAAAATGGTCTCGATTCCGCGGGCTCGCGGCCCCTCAGGTCCCATTGCCGGCACAGGCAGTTGCGGTCAGGGCCTACCAGGACGAAGCGCATGTCATCGAAAACAGGCGTCTTTACAATGAAAAATTCGAAGTGGCCGAGCGGCTGCTTTCACCCATTCTCGGCAAGGTGACACCGGAGGCAGGATTCTTCCTGTGGCTCGACATCGAGAAATGGGGCGACGCCGTTTCAGTCACCAAGGACCTGTGGCGGGATATTGGGGTCAAGGTGCTTCCTGGCAGCTTTCTGGCCTCGGACCAGTCGGATGGCAGCAACCCGGGACGGACTTACATTCGCGTCGGCCTGGTGGCACCGCTCGAGCAAACCGAGATCGCACTTCAGCGGTTGGCAAACTGGTTGGGAGAAAAGGCATGAAACGGGCCAGCGCAGTTCGCGGCTCCGGTCGCCGGGCTTCTGTAGACCTTCTGGACACGGAAAGCCCGATCAAACGGTTTCTCAAGCGCAATCTCGTCGGTGCGACGGGCCTTGGCATCATAGCAATCGCGGCGATGCTGGCAGCAGCGCTCGCCACCTGGTCTGTCAACGATCCGAGTTTCAACCACGCAACCGGCGGCCCGGTCCGCAATGCTCTCGGAGCTCCGGGTGCGATCGTGTCGGACATCCTCATGCAGACCATCGGTCTTGCAACGGCAGTCTTTCTTGTTCCGCTCGTTTTGTGGGGCTGGCGGCTGATGACCGGGCACGCACTGGGCATCGGCAGAAAACGCCTTCTCTACTGGGTTATCGGGTCGGGGCTTGCCGCCGGCGCGCTGGCGGCGCTGCCGGTCCCCGACAGTTGGCCGCTCCCGACCGGCCTTGGCGGGTTCTTCGGCGACATGGTTCATCGCGTCCCTGCCGTGGTCACGTCCAACATGACAAGTGGCGCTGCCACGATCGTCGGCGGACTGGGTCTGGGTGTCCCGGCGATCCTGTTCCTTCTGGCCGCTGCCGGCTGGCTTGGCTCCGCCGGGCAGCCCCGGGAGCGGATCGAACCTGAAAAAGCCACGAGGGCCACACCCAAGGGTCATGGAAAGTCGCTTGAAGAGGATCTTGGTCTCGATGAGGAAGACGGTGAATCCCGCCTCGGCATGATGACCACCGCCTTTGTCGGTCAAATCGGCCACTGGGGCTTGCTGGCCGGCGCCCAGATGCGCCGTCTCACTGGTCTGAAACGGACGCGCCGGGACGTTGAAGAAGACCAGTTCGAAGAAGACGAGCTGGAAGAGGAATTCGAACCGCAGGATGCTGCCCAGGGCAGTCGTCTCAAGGCGTTCCGGCAGGCGTTGACAGGCCGCCTGATGCCGGAAGACGATGACGGGTTGGAAGAATTCTACGCGCGCGGCCGCCCCCATGAGGGTGAGGACCATCTCGAGCCGCTCCCCGAAAGCCCGTATGGCGAATTCGGTGAAGGCTTCGAGCACGATGATCTGCTCATCGACAAGGGCCCGGTCGCCGGAACACCTGCTGCGCCGATCGGGATTGCTTCTCCGGAACCGGCTGTGGAACAGCCTGCCCCCGCAGCCCCCGCCCAGGCCGCCGCAACGGGGCGCGTGGTTCCGCAGGCTCCGCGTCCGAAACAGAGCAAGCGCGCAATGCAGGAAGCCCAGCCGTCCTTCCTCGGTGCGCCGGAAGAATACGAGCTGCCACCTCTGATGCTGCTGGAAGAACCCAAGGCCGCCGGCAAGGTGCCCGGTTTGTCGGCCGATGCGCTCGAGCAGAATGCGCGCATTCTGGAAGGTGTCCTGGAAGACTTCGGCGTCCGCGGCGAGATCATCGAGGTCCGGCCCGGACCGGTGGTCACGCTTTACGAGCTGGAACCGGCTCCTGGCATCAAGTCTTCCCGCGTGATCGGCCTGGCGGACGACATCGCCCGTTCAATGAGCGCGATCTCGGCGCGTGTTGCCGTAATCCCGGGCAAGAACGCCATTGGTATCGAACTGCCCAATGCCCGCCGAGAAACCGTATATCTCCGCGAGTTGCTTGCGGCACAGGACTTCGAGAAAGCCAAGGCAAAGCTGGCGCTCGCGCTCGGCAAGACCATCAACGGCGAAAGCGTCGTCGCCGATCTCGCCCGCATGCCTCACCTCCTTGTGGCTGGTACCACCGGCTCGGGTAAATCCGTTTCGATCAACACCATGATCCTGTCGCTGCTCTACCGGCTGACGCCCGAGCAGTGCAAGATGATCATGATCGATCCGAAAATGCTGGAACTCTCCATCTATGACGGCATCCCGCATCTTCTGACCCCCGTCGTGACCGATCCGAAAAAGGCTGTTGTGGCCCTGAAATGGACCGTCCGGGAAATGGAGGATCGCTACAAGAAGATGTCCAAGATGGGCGTCCGCAACATCGACGGTTACAACACCCGCATAAAGCAGGCGCTGGAAAAGGGCGAGAACTTCACCCGCACCGTCCAGACCGGCTTCGACCGGGACACCGGTCAGCCGATTTACGAGGAAGAGGAACTGCCGCTCGAGCCAATGCCGTATATCGTCGTGATTGTCGATGAGATGGCCGACCTGATGATGGTCGCCGGCAAGGACATCGAGGGAGCAATCCAGCGCCTGGCTCAGATGGCACGTGCCGCAGGCATTCACTTGATCATGGCAACGCAGCGCCCCTCGGTCGACGTCATCACCGGTACGATCAAGGCGAACTTCCCGACGCGTATCTCCTTCCAGGTGACCTCGAAGATCGACAGCCGGACCATCCTGGGTGAGATGGGCGCGGAGCAGCTGCTCGGCATGGGCGACATGCTGTTCATGGCAGGTGGCGGCCGGATCCAGCGTGTCCACGGACCCTTTGTGTCCGATGACGAGGTCGAGGATATCGTCAAGCATCTCAAGGTCCAGGGCACGCCGCAATATCTGGAAGCCGTGACGGAAGAGGAAGAAGAGGCCGAGAGCCCCTATGACGGTGGCCTTGCCGGCGGTGGCGAAGGCAATGACCTTTACGACAAGGCCGTAGCCATCGTTCTGCGCGACAAGAAGGCTTCAACTTCCTACGTCCAGCGCCGGCTCTCCATAGGGTACAACCGCGCCGCCTCGCTGATTGAACGTATGGAGCAGGAGGGTCTGATCAGTCCTGCGAACCATGCTGGAAAACGCGAGATTCTCGTGCAAAATGGTGTTGAAGAAGAATTTTGATCCCGAATTGCCAAAGCTTCGCCATAGAGTGGGAGTAGCTGGATTCGGGTGCCGTGCGGCCCCAACGATTTAGGACATTGCAATCATGCTGAAACGTTTTGCACACCGCCTGTTCAAGCAACTGAGCCTCGTCGCCGTTGCGGCTGCCCTGTCCCTGACCGTTCTGGCACCCGCACAGGCCTTGACCGAGCAGGAGCAAAAGACCCTCAAGGACCTGAATACGTATTTCAACGCGGTGAAGACCATGCATGGCGACTTCATCCAGTTCGGTCCGGATGGCAGCCAGTCGGACGGCAAGTTCTACATGGCCCGCCCCGGCAAGGTGCGCTTCTACTACAACAAGCCCTCGGTGCTGGACATTGTGGCTGACGGCAAATCCGTTTCCGTCCGTGACCGTAAGCTCAACACGCAGGACATCTGGCCGCTCGGTCAGACACCGCTCCGTTTTCTTCTGTCCGACTCCATTGACCTGCAGCGCGACACCAACGTCACCAACGTTCTGGTCGAGGAAGACCTGGTCACCGTGACGATCTTCGACAAGACCAAGTTCAACTCCGGCACGCTGACCCTGATCTTCGATGCCAAGGATTACGCGCTCAAGCAATGGACCGTCACGGACCAGCAGGGATATGACACATCGGTCGCTGTCTATAATGTCGTTTCCAACGGCCCGACCAACCCGGAACTGTTCAAGATCGATTATCTGGCCAATGCACGCCAGGACCGGAATTGACGGGATCTGACGGACTTTCACAAGCGAGCGTCAAACGGGCGCTCGTTTTTCGTTTGCTGGAACGGTTTTGCGCTGAACACGCCCTCGTACTGACCGCTGGTGATCCCCATGGCCATGCGGGCATGGTTGAAAACACGGCCGGAAAACGCCGGTACTTCGTCGGCGCAAGGTTTGGCCTGAACAACCAGAGCGCGGCAGAAATCGCGAACGACAAGGCCTATTCCGCTCACTTTCTGGCAAAAAACGGCATCCCGGTTCCGGAGTGGCTGTTTCTTCCAGGCGATGAAATCTCCGACAAAGACCCTTTGCCGGAAAAGCTTGTGAGCTTTGCGCAGCAACACGGGTTCCCCCTCTTTGCAAAACCGGTCGCCGGGCAGGAAGGCAAGGACGTCGTCCGGATCGGCAGCCCGGAGCATCTCCAAAAAGTGCTCGCCGAACTGGTTCAACGACACGATCGGCTCCTGGTCCAGCAGGCTGTATCCGGCCGAGAATTCCGCGTTCTTGTTCTGGATGACGAGGTCCTGTGCGTCTTTGAACGCCTGGCGCCTGCCGTCATCGGGGATGGTGAAAAGACAATCGCCGAACTGGTTTCTGGATTGGCCGCGCTCGACCCGACTGACGACCGGTTTAAGGTCGAACTTCTCCGGCAGGACCTGTCGTTGCACCAGGTGCCGGAACCCGGCCGGCGCATTGAGCTCCTGCCGGTCAGGAACCTTTCCTCGGGTGGCACGGCTATTCTCCTGGATGCGAACGAATACCCCGGTGTTGCGGATACCGCCCGCGCGGCCGCAAGAGCCCTGTCGCTGCGCTATGCAGGTGTTGATCTCCTGCTCGGGAAATCCGATGCGCAGGACCACGAAGCCTTAGTTCTGGAGGTGAACGCAGCGCCGGGTCTGAGCAATCTTGCCCGTCTCGGACAAGAGGAGGCGGCGCTCGTTGAAGCCATCTATCAGCGCGTCTTCCAGGCTGCATTTCTTGAAAACTAGCGCACTTCCGGCCGATGGTCCGATTGTGATCCGCAAGGCCACGGTCAAGGACATCCACGATGGTCGCGGCTTCCGGGTGGCGGGAACTGACGGCGACAAATTCGAACTCCGGGTCGAAACAACCGGAATTGATCACGCTGGCCGACTTGATCCCCTTCTGCTCCAGGTGATGGGCCAGGACGGTCCGTTCGGCCGTGAAGGAGTCAATCCGGCCGAGCCCCAGCATCTGCAACTGGCGAAGTAGAATGTCGTCGCCAGAGAGATGCACAACGCTAGGATTGGCCTGCACGTGGTCGAAAAAGGCAGGCGTGTGCACAATGCCCTTTTCGACCGCAATCAACCGGTTTCCCAGCGACTTGAGCCCGTCCCAGCGCCAGGCATCATCTGCACGCGAATAGAAACACATGCGGGTGAAATAGAGCCAGTTTTCGGGAAAAAGCGCACCGTCAATGCTGTCTTTCAGGATCCCCGGCAGCAGGTCCAGATGCCCGCTTTGCAGATCCTTCACCGCGCGTGCAAAGGGAACGTGCCTGAATTCCAGTTGATACCGCGAGCCTTCAAACGCCGCCTTCAACCCGTCAACAAACGGACCCGTTTCATCGGGACAGATGAACGGGCAGCCATCAAACAGCGCGACCTTGAGAGTGCCGGCACCTTCCGAAGCCCTGGAAGAGCCTGACAGGACCATCAACCCCAACAGGACCAACAGGAGTTTTCCGACAGGCCGAAGGATCAAAACCCGGAATGCACCACCGCTTCGAACGGCTATTTCTCGTGACAACACTCGCGCTTTTGGGGTCCGTTCAGACATGATGTCATCAAAGAGCGAAAAACCTCGTGATGCAACCTGACATTATCGCCAGCGGCATTATCACCGGGCGAGGCGATGAACACATGGACAAGCCGTCAGAAAATGGTGCTCAGGCTTCCTTTTCGCGCGAGAGCAGCCAATAGGTGACACCAAATGCAAGGCCGAGCGCCGCATAGCCCAGAAAGTATTCTGCGGTCAGATTCTTGTCGTCAAGCGTGATGACCTTTCTTGCCACGGCCATCAATGCAGTGGCGACCACGAGCTTCACATGTATGACGTCGGCCGTGAGATAGAGCGTGACATTGCTGTAGATTTCGATGGCAATGAGGACCACCAGTGCAGCGCTGAATACGGCAAGCAGATCACTGACATCCAGAACCAGAAACGGTGCTGAAAGCAGTTTCTGATACATCAGGTACCCGGTATCCACGATGGCGAAGAAGATGACGATCACCATCAGGACCGACATGATTCTGACACCAAAGCGGATGAACCGGTTACACTGCCTGACGATCTGGTCTTCGTGGTCCGGATCGAGTTCTACATGTTTGGGAAGTTCACCCGGAGAATTTTCTGACATCAAGGCCCCCACCTGATCTGGTCTGTTGACCCGATCCTAGTGGGGGTTGTGCCCAGGTTCCAGACCCACGCAGATTTTGACTTGGGCCGGAAGATCGCTGCGATCAATCCTTCTCCCCAGAACGAAGACTACAGGCGTCAATAGTCGCCCAGTTTGATATCCCGAGAATACTCCGCGCCTTCTACTTCCTTGGTCACCGCCTGGCCGCAGATGGTGGCACCGCGGGTGGCGTCATAGGTGAGGGACGGGGAACCGGACAGTTCCCAGCCCTTGTTGAGAGCCTGGGTGACCCGATGACAGAATTCGCTGTCGTCGATGCAGGTAATGAACCGATAGAGCTTCATGGATGTCTCTTTTGCTGCTTCAGGAACGGGCGGCGATCGCATCGGCAATGGCAATCACCCGCTTGCCCATCTCCGCATGTAGCCGCTCTACCATCTTTCCGTCCACCTGAATT
The DNA here is from genome assembly GCA_017643925.1 of Roseibium sp. Lineage (GTDB taxonomy): Bacteria > Pseudomonadota > Alphaproteobacteria > Rhizobiales > Stappiaceae > Roseibium. Next base: position 111,630 of record JAEPML010000013.1, read on the forward strand.
GCGCCCTTGTCGGCATTTTCAGGCAGGTCGAACACGTCATTGATCTTGCGGGCCCAGTCAACTTCGGCTTCCGAGGGACTGAAAGCCTCATGGCAGGCCGCAATCTGCTTCGGATGGATCAGTGTCTTGCCGTCCATGCCCATCTGTGCACCCTCGGCACATTCGGCAGCAAACCCTTCCTCGTCCTGAAACGCGTTATAGACGCCGTCCAGAATGTCGATCCCACCGGCCCGTGCCGCCGCGACGCAGGTCATGAGCCAGGGCATCATTGCGAAGCGGCCCGGCGTCAGCTGCGCACGGGTTTCCTTGGCCAGATCATTGGTGCCCATCACGAAACAGGCCAGCCGCACCTCCGGGTCCTTGCCGCAAGCCCCGATTGCAGCGGCATTCAGCATGGCTTCCGGTGTCTCCATCATCGCCCACAGTTTCAGATCACCGGAAGCACCATGAACCGACAGCATATGCGCGACCCGCTGCAGATCGGCAGGTGAATTGACTTTCGGCACCAGGATCGCATCCGGATTTGCAGCAACGGCTGCCTTCAGATCGTCTTCTCCCCAGGGACCATCGAGACCATTGATGCGAATGACCACCTCGCGTTCGCCATAGCCACCAGCGGTCACCGCTTCGCTGATCTGCTTGCGGGCCAGATCCTTCGCGTCCGGCGCGACGGCATCTTCGAGATCCAGAAGCAGGCAATCAACATCGAGTGTTTTCGCCTTTTCCAGTGCACGGGCATTGGAACCGGGCATATAGAGCGCTGAACGGCGCGGTCTGAGCGGTGCAGTCATTGCAGGATCTCCGGTAACAGATCGTTATTTGCGCTCAACCTAGTCGATCCTTCGCAATTGCGAAATCCGCCGAAGGGGGAACAACCATCAGGCCGCTGCACGCTTCCTGAAAATCATGTCCCTGGCAGCGATAACGGCCCCCAGGGTGATCGCAACACAGGCCAGACCCACCGAAATCGTGAGGTCACCGAAGCCGAAAGCGATCAGGAGAAGCGTCGAAAGTAGCGGCGCGGAATAGGCAGCGGCACCCAGGACCTGAATGTCTCCCCGTTTCACGCCGATATCCCAGGTGAAGAAGGCGAGACCGATCGGAAAGAGCGCCAACGCCACAACGGACGCCCACTGCATTGCGCCAGCCGGCCAGACCGTTTCCTCCATCAGGACATGGCTGACGCCGGAGAGCAGCGCCGTCATGAGACAAAACCCCGCAACGGCTTCCGTCGGCACGGCTCCCAACCGCCGCGAGAGGACCGAATAGCTGGACCAGAACAGCGAAGAAGCGATGGCCGCGCCATAGCCGAGCGCGGATCCACCTGCAAAGTCGATCCCTTCGCCGCCGGTAATCAGCAGCGCGGCACCTGCCAGCCCGAGGATTGTGCCGATCACGTGATGGATGCGCAAATGCTCCCCGGGCAGAAATGCCGAGAAGACGACAATCAACAGAGGCCAAGTGTAGTTGATAAGATTCGCTTCGACCGGTGGCGCGTTCCGAATGGCAGTGAAATAGAAGAAGTGAAACCCGAAAAGACCGACCGTACCGAAGGCCCAGACGCGAAAGGGTTGGCGCAGGAGCCTGAGCTTGCCGCTGAGCATCAGCCAGACAAGGGCAATCGACCCGGAGATCCCAAAGCAGAGGGCATTCAGCAACAGCGGTGGCACCTGGCCGGAACCGGCACCGAACAGCCCAAGCGTTGCCCACATCAGAACAGCGCTCAATCCGATCAGTGTCGCCTTCAGCCTTGCCCCGTCTGCCATGCCCGTTCCCGCTTCGATTTGCGGCATCGCTCATCGCATGAAAACAACTTCAACGAAAGAGACAAAGTGTACGCCGAAATTGATTCAGGTCCTTGATCCCGATCCGCGTTTCGGGACATGTTGAGGGTCAATTCCATGACCTGCCAAATCCGGGGACTTCATGACAACGACGGAAATCAGGACAATCGGGGCGGACGACGCCCACAAGCTTGCCCCTCTTATCGCAGAAAACGCACAGGCGCTGAGACGTGGTGCGCCGCGCCGGCCGGACGACTATTACGCCGAGTTGATTCTCGGCGACAAGACCGCAGAAGTTCTGGGCGCGTTCCAAGACGAGGAACTGATCGGGTTTGCCGTCTATTTCGACCTGCCCGAGCTGATCACCGGTCTGCGCATGGGCCAGCTCGATCATATCTACGTTCATCCGGACCATCAGAACCAGGGCATCGGTCGCAAGATGATCGAAAGTCTGGCGGAAGAAGGCAAGAAACGCGGCTGGCTGCATCTGCGCTGGATTGTGCCGGGCAAGAACACCCCGGCGGTTGCGCTTTACGAGAAAATCGCGGAGCCCGACCATCAGAAGAGTTACATTATCCCGATCGACCGATTGGCTGGCGACTGACATCCCAGACACCGCGTGTGCCTGACGCACGCCATTTGGCGCTGTTCAGGTCCTCGCGGTGTCTGTTTACATTGGCCTCGACGTTAGCGTGGGTCCGCTTCACTCAGCTGCCGACCTGAAACAGGGGGGGGATCTTGCCCAGAGGCAGAAACCCCAGACGCACGGAACCCTGCTCCAGCGCGACAGGCAGCGTGATGGTGGCAACACCCTCAACTTCGACTGCAGCCGGTTTCAGACTGTTCACAATGTTCTCGATCATCGCATAGGAATTGTCGTTGGGCGGGAAAAGCGGCTTCAGGGCGGCCAGCAACGCATCGGCTTCGACAAGTGAAATCTCGAGATTGCCCGAAAGCGTCCCGTCACCTCCAACGACAAGGTCACCGCTGGCATTCACGCGGCTGTCGCCGACCAGGGTTTCCAGAAGAACCAGCCTGACAGGCAGGGCGCCTTCGCTGATCTGGACCAGCGTCGCCAGATCCATCCCGGCCATCATGCCCGAACCGCCTTCGATCTGGACATGTCCCCGCATTTGCAGCGGCGCTTGAAGTTCGGGAAGTGAGAGCAGCTTCAACCCGTCAACGGAGGCAAAGCCTTCAAGCGTTTCAGGAGCACCCGGCGCGGTGCGAAGGTGAATTTCGGCTTTGTCGGCTTCAAAGACCCCGGAAGAAAAAGCATCCTCGAAGGCAGCTTCGGGCTTGTCTATGACAGCATCAACTGCACCAAGCCCGCTGGACGCAAACTTGATACTGGCCCTGGCCGTGTCCCATGTCAGGTTGCCGGCCGCGCCGCGAATGGGAATTGCAACCGAAGCCGGTGCCTTGGCTTCAAATATCACGTGCCAGGGATTATAGACCAGCGCGACTGCGTTCAGCCCTTTCAGTTTTCCTGCCGATCCCAGGCGGTCCTGGGACGTCAGGTCGTCGCAATGCACCTCATAGCGGAACGGGTAGCCTGCGATGCCGAGCTCGGAACAGGCGACTTTGAGGCCCGTTCGTTCCATCCCATCGAGCTGAGACGCGATCTGCCCGGACAGAATGGAACGTCCGTAGAGCCAGGCACCCGACCATCCCGCGGCAACCAGAATGATCACGGCGATCAGCAGGAAATAGCGGCGTTTCGTTCGGTTGGTCGATTTGATCTCGGTCTGGGACACGGGCGGTTTTCTTTTCGGTTGTGCCAGGTTCGATCTGTCGAAGCCTGAAAGGTGGCATTGATTAGACCAGCGGGGATTGTTATCTCCGCATCTGCATAACATGTGACAGGTCGATATGAGCGATTTTTGGGTTTTTGGCTACGGGTCTTTGATGTGGAACCCGGGTTTTGATCATCTGCGGCAGGCTCCGGCCCTGTTACGTGGTGCACACAGGTCTTTGTGTGTCTATTCCTGGGTGCACCGGGGAACACAGGAAAACCCGGGGCTCGTCTTCGGTCTGGATAACGGCGGTGCGTGCAGGGGCATGGCATACCAGGTTGCGGAAGACATCTGGCCGCGGACGCTGGAATATTTGCGCGCCCGGGAACAAACGACAATGGTCTACAAGGAGCACTGGCACGCCATCGAACTCGATGGCGGTGAAAAGGTGCAGGCGCTTGTTTACATGGTGGACCATGATCACCCACAATATGCCGGTGCCTTGCCGCTGGAAGAGCAGCTTGAGATCGTGACAGGCGCTGTCGGCAAATCCGGGGCCAACCCGGAATATGTGATCAACACGGCGGCGCATCTCGACGAGATGGGCATTCCGGACACCGGCCTGGCCTGGCTTTCTTCCCGCCTCAGGGATTTGCCCGGAACATAAGTGGAAATTTCATTGGCTTGTCCGCCTGGCGAAAACGCGGACGCGTTCCCAATGACAAAAAAGAAAGGCCACGCGATGAGCGTGGCCCTTTCTTTCGGATTGTATGCGGTTCTGTCTGTCTTACTGACGGGCAAAACCAGGCTTTGAAGTGCCGTTCCAGTCACCAATGAATTCCAGGATCGGCAGAGTGCCCTGGCGGGAAGCGATCTTGGCATTGGAAGCTGCCTGCTGGCGGGCCGTGAAACGCTCTTCACCATTGTAGCTGCCTTGAACCGGCAGGATCAGGAGGCGGTTGCCGCGTGCATCTTCAAGTGCCTTTGCGTTTGCAATCTGCTGTTGGCGGACGGAAACCGGCTTGTCACCATTCAGGTCACCAACGGTGTCGTCCGGATCAAAGGCAAAGGCGCTGGTTGCAGCAGCTGCGGAAACAAAGGTAGCCGCGATTACGGAAGAAACGATTTTTCTGGTCGTACGCATAAGTAACTCCACTTCTGAGGTTTCAATTAGGTGCTTCGGCCGATCGGCTGTCCGCATCCTGTTTGCGTTGTTGCAAACCCAAAGTGGGGATCGTTTTTCAGAAAAAAACATGTATAACACAGGCGTGAACACATGTTTACTTGATAAAATACTTATCACAGCGCCGTGTTATTTCGTTTATAAGCAATAAAAATGTAAATAAATAACATTAAGGTCAAAATTGAGTTTTAGTTGTATATTTTTACTTAAAACATGAAAAAGTAAGAGCCGTCATCCGATTTGTCAGAAGCACTTCCCGACGAAAATTGAACAGACGCAAGTTCATCGGGTCACGACAAGCTGGTCCTCGCCGCGTCAACACAATGAAAACCCTGCCAACGACTATGCAGGATGCGCGTTCTTCAAGGCGTCGACTTTTTCAAGTACCGGCGACGGGTTTGCGACTTTGCGGGCTTCCTCGATCAGACCGTTGCTGGCAGTCTCGATCCTTTCGACCATTTCCTGATGGAAAGCATCGGGACGCAGCCCGGGTTCGATCGGTGGCAGGATCTCGACGATCACCGTTCCCGGATAGACGACCCACGATGCCCGGGGCCAGTAAAGCCCGGCATTGTGTGCGAGCGGCACCACTGGGCACTCCAGATCCCTGTAGAGATGTGCGATGCCGTACTTGTATTTCGGTTCAGCGCCTGCCGGCCGCCGGGTCCCTTCCGGAAAAATCAGGATCTGCCGCTTTTCGTCAATTGCTTCCTTGGCGGCTTCCATCATGGCCGCCAGCGCTTCGCTGCGTTTGCCGCGGTTGATCGGGATCTGTTTGAACTTGGCGGTGTACCAGCCGAAGATGGGTATCCAGCGCAGTTCGCGCTTCAAGATGAAGGTCGGGCTTGAAAACAGCGGTATGAGCGAGACTGTTTCCCAGGCGGACTGGTGTTTCATCGCTATGATGCATCCGCCTTCAGGAATGTTCTCCCGCCCTCGAACTTCCACCTTGAGGCCAACTGTCAGCCGCATAATGAGCTGAAGCACCTGCGACCAGACCGGAACGACCCACCATCCCCATTTGCGCGGCAGCAACATCACCGGTGCGAACAGGATCATCAGGAAGAAGGTGACAGAGTAGAAAAGCACCTGGAACAGGGTTGAACGCAGAATGAGCATGGCACCTGAAATCTGTATGGGGCGAGGTGAGCCGCCGATGTTCCACCGCCGGTTCGCCACCTGACAAATGTCAGCTCACGCTCCTCACGGCAATTCGAAGTCGGGCGACGATATACTTCACATATTCCCGCATGAGAAGCCGGAACGTTGTCGGCTCCTTGTACCAGTCGGAAAAATTGAGGTCCTTGGAGAAGACAGGATAGGCAATCAGGTCGACATCCGGCAGGGCACCGGACAGTTCGGCCCTGGCCCGGGGCAGGTGATAGGCACTGGTGACAACCAGCAAGGACTTGAACCCGTTCTTGCGCACCCACGCAGCCGTCTCACTGGCGTTGCCTGCAGTATTGAGAGCATGACGATCCAGTTCGACGCTGCCTCTTTCCAGTGGCATGTTCGACGAGGTGACAGCGGCAAGCTGCTCACGCGTCGTGCCCGGATGCACGCCTGAAATCAGCAGGCGGTCGGCATTGCCTTCTTCCAGCAGCCTGACGGCTTCGCTGACACGTGCCTGGCCGCCCGTGAGCACGACGATGGCATCCGCATTGGTCGTCACCGGCACTTCGGAACTGGCGACCTTATGTGCGAAGAAAAGAAAATGGCCGGATGCTCCGGCGATCAGCGCCGCGATCATCGACACGATGAGAATGCGCAGACCGACCCGCTTTTTCCGTACCGCCTGTGACCCCTGCTCTTTCGGCTGCGCAGAAGCCTGCCGCTCCGAAACGATCGGAACGCTATCTTCCAGGGCAGGGTCTACAGCGGTATCAGCGTTTGTCATGCGGCGACTATGGTAGTTGATTCGGCCATTTTCGCGGCATTGTGATCGAAAAATCAATCCACTTTTGCCAAATGTGCCTTGACGGCCAGACCCGACGTTATTGCGGTCAGGATTGCAACCAGGAACACAACTGCGAAAACACCGAAATATCCGGGCAAGCTGACGGAGACAGTGCCAAAGAGGGCAGACAACTGGTCCGAACTGGCCTGGCCGGAACCACGACGGGTCAGAACGTCCAGAAGGATGAAGCACAAGACCGCCGCCACGCCGCCCGAAACGCCCCCCTTCAGCCCCAACATAAGGAAGTGCCGTTGAAATTCGCGCGCGATGAAACCGTCCTCTGCCCCGACAAAATGCAGCACTGAGACAACGTCTTTGTTGCCCGCCATGGCTGATTGCGTGGCAAAAACGACACTGAGCACCATTGACCCCAGGACAAGAACCATGATCGCGACACCGCCCGCAACAACCGCACCCGCCATGGCCGCAAGCCGCGAAGTCCAGACCGAGTGGTCATCCACGCTCGCACCGATGACCTTCTGAGAAACCATCGTCTTGAGCTGCGTGAGATTCAGAAGACCCGGATCGTTGACGGTAATCTGGATAAGCCTCGGCACCGGCAGCCCATCCAGCTGCAAGCCCTCTCCAAGCCAGGGCTCCAGCAGGGTCTTGGTTTCAGCGTCTGAAAGGGCACGCACCGATTCGATTCCGGAGAACTCCTGTGCCAGCGCCACCGCCTTGTCGATTTCCCGCACCATGTCGACGCCCTCGGTGGGCCGGATCTGGATCGTAATTTCGCGTACAAGATCGTTTTGCCAGGCATCGGCCGCATCCCAGACCACGGACACTGCACCGACAGTCAGGCACGCCAGAAAGCTCATGATGGCCACAACAAGCGTCAGCGCACGTCCCGCAACCGATTGTGGTGGCACGATGGCTGCCGCCGGCCTGAGTTTTGCCTCGTCGCCCGTCTCGGCTTTCTTCGGCTTCGCGCTTGCCTTGCGCTTCACTCGCTTGGTCTTCCCCGGTCGCCGAGGTGGTTCGACGGCGACGGCCGGTGCCTGCGTTTCATTGTTGTCTTCGGACTGGGCCATACCACCGCCTAATCAAAAATCGAAAGGCGTCCGTCGGCCAGAACCATGCGCCGGGCATCCACCTGTTCCAGCAAAGCGATATCGTGGGTCGCTATGACTACGGAAGTTCCAAGTTTGTTCAATTCAATGAAAAGACGCAACAGCCGCCGCGCCAGAGGCGGATCCACATTCCCGGTAGGCTCATCCGCCAGCAACACCTCCGGACGGGTGATCAGCGCTCTTGCGATCGCTGCCCGCTGCTTTTCACCTCCCGACAGGACGGGAGGCAACACGTGCATGCGGTCGCCCAGGCCGACCCATTTCAGCAGGTCGATCACATCCGACCGATATTCCGATTCCTCTTTGCCGATCACCCGAAGCGGCAGCGCCACATTCTCGTAGGTGGTCAGGTGATCCAGAAGACGGAAGTCCTGAAACACGACACCGATCTTGCGCCTGAGCTTTGGAAGCTCGTTTTTTTCGATCACGCTGAGATCCCGGTTGAAAACCTTGATCAGGCCGCGCGTCGGCCGCAGGGACATGAAAAGCAGGCGGATCAGGCTGGTCTTTCCTGCTCCGGAGGGCCCGGTGAGAAACTGGAAAGACTGCGGCTCGATCTGAAATGTCAGGTCCTGCAGGATCTCCGGCCCCATGCCATATCTCAATCCCACATTTTCAAAGCGGATCACAAACATAACTCCTGTTGATAGACCGAACGCTATAGCCGGGCCGTTAACGGTGCATTAATCATATAATTGTCCATTAGGAAGTGGAAAACCCGTCATCCGTTTCACTGGCGGTTGTCCAGTATTTCCTTGCGGGAATCGACTCCTTGTGTACGCAATAAACCGTTGAGCACGACATGACGAAAGGTCTTCGCGCATGAAGATCAAATGTCCGGACTGCAGTACGTCCTACGAAATCAAGGCGGAAGCGCTCGGCCCGGAGGGGCGGAGCGTCAAGTGTGCGAAGTGCGGTAACCGCTGGTTTGTCAGTCCCAATGATGAAGAAGAGGGCGAGGTCGACTTCGAGGCGGCCGAAGGCAGCACTGTTGCGTCTGACGCTGCGGAAGACGAAAACAGTGAAAAGGACGAGGCCGATTGGACTGCCGATGCGGAAGACGATGCGGCTGATACAGAATCCAACGAGCAATCAGATGCCCCTGATGAGGCGGAGGAACAGGTCGCCTACACGCCTCCGGCAGATCTTCCGGGCGGCAGCGCCGACGAAGAAAAATTCTCTGCCGACCTGGCAGACGAGGATGACAGCGGCGCGGACATCGAGAGCTCGGCCAAACGCCCCAAGATCATCGTCAATCCGAACAAGTTCCGGCGCAATCATTTCGGCGCGATCATCGATTGGGCCATGCGGCGCAATTTCCGCCGCATCGGCGGTGTCGCCATCTTTGGATTTGCGCTCGCCCTGTGCGCGTCCTTCTTCCTCATGCGCGACGTGATCGTCAAGCAATCGCCGGACTTGGCCAGCCTGTTTCAGATCGCCGGATTTGAAGTCAATCTGCGGGGTCTGGAGTTCCGCAATCTCCACACGATCACCGAAGTGGAAGACGGCAAACGTGTTCTGGTGGTGGAAGGCTCAATCCGTAATCTCCAGGAAGAAATCAATCCCGTACCAGCCGTCCGGCTGTCCATTCGCAATTCCGACCTTCAGGAAATCTACGCCTGGACAGTAGAACCGCGAACAAAATCGCTCAATGGGCTGGACGAAACCCGGTTCAGGACGATATTGGCTGATCCACCGGGAGAAGCTTCCGATATCCAGGTTCGGTTTGTCGAACGCGGCAAACGTCAAATAGTTCTAGAGTGACCATGACAGCAAATATTCATACGCTTTTCGACGAAGACGCCATCGCTCAGCGCGTGGCAGGCCTTGCAGAGGAGATCGCGAAAAGCACGCCTCAGGATCTGCTCGTGGTCGCGGTACTGAAGGGCAGCTTTATTTTCGCGGCCGATCTGGTGCGTGCCATGCACCGCGCCGGGCTGGAACCGGAAATGGAATTCATCCATTTGTCTTCTTACGGTGCCGGCACCGAAGGTTCTGAAAACATTCGCGTTTTGCGAGATGTTGAAAGTGACGTCAATAATCGCGATATTATACTCGTGGATGATATTCTGGAATCCGGCCGTACACTTGCTTTCGCTCGGCAGCGTTTGCAGGAGCGCGGTGCCCGCTCGGTAAAGATTGCGGCCCTGCTGGATAAACCGGAGCGCCGTAAAGCTGCCATATCTGCCGATTATGTCGGTTTTGCCTGTCCTGAAAAGTTTGTCGTCGGATATGGTATGGATATGGGGCACGCGTGGCGTCAATTGCCCTTTATTGGATACGTGGTCGAACAGGACGAATCGGCTGCAGACGGCAAGACAGGAGCGTGAGCATGGCTCGCATTCTTCTTACAGAAGACGATGAAGCGGTACGCAGCTTCGTAAAACGCGCCCTGGAGCTCGATGGACATTCCGTTGAGGCTGCAGAGGATGGCGGCGAGGCCGTGGAAATTCTGTCGCGCGAAAAGGGCGAATACGACCTGCTTCTGTCCGATATCAAGATGCCTGTGATGGACGGCATTGCGCTGGCGCTTCATACGGCACGTGACTACCCGGATCTACCCATCCTGTTGATGACCGGTTTTGCCGACCAGCGTGAACGGGCCAATGGCCTGGATTCACTGGTTCATGACGTCGTTACGAAACCCTTTTCACTGGCGGACATCAGACAGGCTGTTCGCGGCGCGATTTCCGGGGAAGTGCCCCAGGAGAACCGGCGTTACGCCTGAGCACATCCACCAGGTGTCAACAAGAAAACCCCGCCTTGAGCGGGGTTTTGTTTTTTCAGTTTAACAGTCTTTCCCTGAAACTCAGTAGCGTTTCAGCAGCCGTTCAAGATATTCAAGTTCCAGTTTGGGACGCGACGGGTCCGAGAACCGGCGGCGCAGCTCTTCAAGGATGCGTCTTGCCCGTTGAACATCGATTTCATCGGGTATCTGCACACGATTGTTGAAGTCCGGTCCTTCGGTCCTGCGTGGCCGCCCCAGAGGATCTTCATCCATGGGAGACGGACCCATGGGCGAACCGGCCCCAGTTCCCTGGCCCATCATCTGTTCCGACAGGCCCTGCGCACCCTTGCGCAGCGCATCGAGCGCATTGCCCTGTTGACCGAGCGCTTCCTGGCCCTGCCCCTGTCCCAGAGACTGTTGCGCCTGTCCCATGGATTCACCGGCCTCACCAAGAGCCTCGTTCTGGCCCATGCCATTCTGGCCCAGCTGGTCCATGAGCTGCTGGAGCTGCTGCGCCAGGTCACCCTGACCTTGCTGCAGCTGGTTCAGCATCTGCTCGAGCTGTTCCTGGGTCATTTGCTGACCCTGTCCCTGCTGCTGTTGCTGCTGACCTTGCTGACCGCGCTGTCCCTGTTGTTGCTGATCCTGATTGAAGCGATGAGTCTCATCCATGAGCTGCTGCTGGCGCTGGATCATCTCGCCGAGCTGGTTCAGCATTTCCATCATTTCGCTGCTCATGTTGTTCGGCATCATCTGCGGCCGACCAGCCTGAAGGTTTTCCAGCATCTGCTGCATCTGCGCCAGGAGTTCACGCGCGGCATCGCGCGAACCGGTCCGGGCCAATTCCTCGATCCGGTTCAGCATCTCGCTCAGGTCCTGCTGGTTCAGCGTCTGCTGATTGCCGTCAAACGGCTGCATGGCCTGAGGGTTCTGGCGCATCTGCTCGGCCAACGCCTGCATATATTCGTTCAGCGCTTCCCGGAGTTGCTGGGTCAGCTTGGCTATTTCTTCCTCGCTTGCACCTTCTTCAAGCGCTTTCCGCAGGGCTTCCTGGGCATCACGCAGCTTCCGCTCGGCAGCGGACAGGTCTCCGTCCTCGATTGAAAGGGCCAGATCCCAGAGCAGCGGCAGCAAAGCCTTCAGCTCCTCGTCGGTGTTTGCGCGCACCAGTTCGCCATAGGCAAACCGCATGCCGAGGTAGTTGCGCGGCTTGAAATCGAACAGATGGGGCGCCAGCATCAGCGCGTCGAAGGCCGTGATGACCTGCGCATGATTTTGCGCGTCCAGCGCCAGGTTCCGACGCTGCTCGACGACAGCACGTGCAAGCGGTTTGCCGAAGCGGCGTTGCGGCAGAACGATCTGATAGGCCGGGGACCGGCCTTCCTGCCCGGCCTGATCCCGCGCCATAAGGTAAAGATCGACTTCCGAGCCGGCCCAGGGGTGTGAAGTCAGGTCGCGAATGGTTTCGGCCGTCTTTGCGGTTCCTGTCCGGGGTGGCAGAGACAACGGGAATTGCGGCGCATCCACGAGCGGTCTTGGGACCCGTCCTCCCTTGTCCGGGTCCGGAATGGGCCGGATCTGCGCCTCCGCGGACACAACCCCATAGTCGTCGTTCACAAGATAGGAGAACTTCAGTGCTCCGCTGAGCTGTTCTTCCGGATCGTCGATCAGGCGGATCTCGGGTTCATCGTCCGGGCGCACGGCGAACACGAATTGCAGGAGCGTTTCCTCGCCGCTGGTCAACTCGACAACGCCGGTCGATTGAAGGTCGAGCCGGCGCTCGACCGGCAGCAACTTCTCAAGCTCGGGATCGGCGGCCTTTCCGCCCGCCTCCGGTTCGATGACGGTCGGTTCCGCGTCACCGGTTCCGGCAAAAGTCATGACCATTTCACCGGCGCCCTGTGTCCGCACGACGAGTATCGACCCTTCCGGAACGGAGATGGGAGCTGAGGCATCGCGCAATTGTGCGCTTTCGCCGGTCAGGTAAATCGGTGGCTCGCTGGTATAGAGCGGGGGCGTCACCCAGGCATCAAGCCGGCTCGGCGGTTCGACCGTCTTGAAAGGATTTTGAAAAGCGGAGAGCAGCCTGCCCGTGTGATCACCGCTGGCTGTGGTAAAGCCAATGATCAGCACCGCCGCGGCCAGCACGCGCAAGGCCCACGGGTCACGCCTGAAGGCCTGCGGATCGGGGCGTTTGGACCGGATCTCGGCCATGGCCTCTGCTGTGCGCAACTGGTGCAGCGCCCAAATCGCCTGACTTTCCGGATTGTCTGCGCCGACCGACAGCTCATCTTCGAGCGTTGTCAGCGGTCGGTGTGCCTGTCCGGAAGATTTTTCGACACGTGCGAGGGCATCGTCGCGCGTAGGCCATGCCAGATGCAGAAGATCCCTGGCAACCCAAAGCGCCGCTGCCACAAAGCCGATCAGCACAAGTGTTCCGACCCAGGCCGGAAGCACGATCCACAGCCCCATCCAGGACAGACCGACAAACAGACCGATCACGACGACAAGCGGAAGCAGCGCACGCCAGAGACGCTCGACAAACAGCGCCCACCGACTTTGCCTGACAAGCTGATCAAGACGGGTCTTGATGAACTTTCGCCAGCCGAACAGCTCGGTGGTCAATGGCCTGTCAGGTTTCTGGTTGCTGTCATTCGGGCTCAAGAGCACCTCCGGTTTCTGACCAGCAACCCTTCCTCAAACAGGAAATGTGGTCTGCTGGACCCGCCCACCGTTAATAAGGTGAGGCAAAGGAGGCATTCCGGCAAGCTTTCGCGGCAACTAAATGTCTAAGTCGGGTGTCACGAACCGTTGAGCCAGGCCGGAATCCGGTCCAGATCAAGTAGGTCTTCATAGCTCGTGCGCGGTCGGATGACGGCATACTCGTCAGAATTCACGAGGACTTCGGGAACCAAAAGCCGGGAATTATAGGTATTCGACTGAACCGCGCCGTAAGCGCCGGCAGAGTACACGGCCAACATATCCCCAGCATTCACAGCTGCAAGTTCCCTGTCCTGGGCCAGAAAGTCCCCGGTTTCGCAGACAGGCCCGACAATATCGGCCTTGATTCGCGCTCGCGCATCACCCGGTTCAGCGACCGGACGGACCTCGTGATAAGCCTCGTAAAGGGTCGGCCGGATGAGATCGTTCATGGCACCGTCGACAATCACGAAATTCTTGTCGGCGCCTTCTTTCACGTAAATGACGCTGGTCACGAGGATCCCGGCATTGCCGGCAATCATCCGGCCGGGCTCGAACATGACCTTGCAGTCCAGTTCCCTGACATGCTTCTTGACCACTTCCGCGTAGGCATCGGGATGCGGCGGCGGATTGTTGTCGGTCACGTAGGGAATTCCCAAGCCACCGCCAAGATCCACGTGATCAATGGCGTGGCCCTGGGAGCGGAGATCCGAAATCAGCTCACCCAGACGCGCAAAGGCATTGTCGAACGGCTCGAGTTCGGTGATCTGCGAGCCGATATGCATGTCGATACCGGTTACCTTGATGCCCGGTAGGGCGGCGGCTTCAGCATAAACCTCCCTGGCGCGTTGCCAGGGAATGCCGAACTTGTTCTCGGCCTTGCCGGTAGCGATTTTGGCATGGGTCTTGGCATCGACATCCGGATTGATCCGCATGGAAACGCGCGCAACCTTGCCCATCTCGCTCGCAACGCGCGACAACTGGCGCAACTCGGGCTCGGATTCGACATTGAAACAAAGAATGTCCTCCTCGAGCGCGTATGCCTGCTCGGCTTCGGTCTTGCCGACGCCGGAGAACACGATCTTGCTTGCCGGAACACCGGCAGCGCGGGCACGGCGCAATTCGCCCTCGGACACGACGTCCATCCCTGCGCCGAGCCGGGCCAGCGTTTTCAACACCGCCTGGTTCGAATTCGCTTTCATCGCGTAACAAACCAGGGATGGGATATCGTCAAACGCAGACGAAAACACCTCGTAGTGACGTGTGAGCGTTGCGGTTGAATAGCAATAGAAGGGCGTGCCGACTTCGCGCGCTATTTTTTCAATCGGCACATCCTCGGCATAGAGCTGGCCATTTTTGTAGTCAAAATGATGCAAGGCACACCCTCAAGCGGCTACGGCACGCGCGCATTGAAGCAACGCGGCGGATATCAGATCAGGAAGTCGAGAAAAAAGGACTCGTTTCGCGGCTCGACAGCCTCGTCCGGCGCGGTCGGCAGGGCCGGGTCAACAGCGGCGCTGCCCGCAGGCGGTGCCTGAACGCCCGGTGTTTCCAGCGCGCCCTTTCGGCCGCATGCTCCCAGCGTCAGACTCAGGCAGAGACCCAGCAATAGCAGAATTTTGAACCGGCTCGTCATACCATCCGTGCCCTTCTCGGAAACCTCTTCGGCCTCTCTCCTCGCATGACAGGCCGCATTCGGCAAGCCCCGGCCTGTCTCGCGAGGATGGTCTTACTTGTTTTTGGCCAGTTCCTTGAGCCAGCGTCGCGCCTGTTTGCGTACATTGACCGGCGATGTGCCGCCGTAGCTGGTCCGGCTTCGAACGGATTTGTCGACCGAAAGGACCGAAAAAATCTCATCGGTGATCTTCGGTTCCACCGCCTGCATTTCAGCAAGCGTGACCTTGTGCAGCTCTACATTTTTCTCAACGGCGATGGCAACGATGCGGCCGGTGACGTGGTGCGCATCGCGGAAAGGCAGCCCGAGCACGCGGACCAGCCAGTCGGCCAGATCCGTTGCGGTCGAATAACCCGAACCGGCAGCCTTTTTCAGCGCCTTGGTTACCGGCTCCAGATCACGCACCATGCCGGTCATCGCAGCAATTGCCAGGGAAACGCTCGCAAGCCCGTCAAAGGCCTGCTCCTTGTCTTCCTGCATGTCTTTCGAATAGGCGAGCGGCAGGCCCTTCATCATGGTCAGCAATGCCTGCAACGAACCGTAGATACGGCCGGTCTTGGCCCGCACGAGCTCAGCAGCGTCCGGGTTTTTCTTTTGCGGCATGATGGAGGAGCCGGTCGAGAACTTGTCCGAGAGCTTCACGAACCCGAATTGCGCCGAACACCAGATCACGATTTCTTCCGCAAGCCTGGACAAGTGCATGGCGGCCAGGGAAGACGCGGCAAGCGCCTCGATCACGAAATCCCGGTCAGACACTGCATCGAGCGAGTTGGCCGTTGGCCGATCGAAGCCCAGCGCTTCAGCCGTCATTTTCCGGTCGATCGGAAACGAAGTCCCGGCAAGCGCTGCGGAACCGAGCGGACACTCGTTCATGCGCGCGCGCGCATCCCGCACCCGGCCACGGTCACGAGCAAACATTTCGACATAGGCGAGCATGTGATGGCCGAACGTTACCGGCTGTGCCGATTGCAGATGCGTGAAGCCCGGCATGACGTCAGCAGCGTGCTCTTCAGCCTTTTCCGCCAGAACCTGCATCAGTTCGGTCAGCTGATCATCGAGCGTATCGAGCGTATCACGCACCCAAAGCCGAAAATCGGTCGCCACCTGGTCGTTGCGAGACCGCGCCGTATGCAACCGTCCGGCCGCCGGACCGATCAGTTCGGCAAGACGTGCCTCGATGTTCATATGGATGTCCTCGAGCGCCCGGGAGAACTTGAACTCCCCGCGTTCGATCTCTGACAGGATTGTGTCTAGACCTTGAACGATCTTGTCGGCATCTTCCTGCGTCACGATCTCTTTTTCAGCGAGCATGCGCACATGGGCTTTCGAGCCGTCGATGTCCTGCTTATATAGCTTCTGATCGTAGTCGATAGAGGCGTTGATCTCCTCCATGATGGCGTCCGGTCCCTCGGCGAACCGGCCTCCCCACATGCGATTGCTCATGTCCTGTCCCTTGAAAGGCGCCTCTTGCGAGGTGTGAACGAATGAATGAACCGAAAGAACCCGTCAAAAACCCGAGACGTGGCCTTTTTGCCGCCGGGCTCGCGGGCGCAGTGGCCGCTGTAGCGGCTCTATACGTGATCGCCGGGCCAAATGGCAATATTGCCGGCGCACATAGTTGTTCGGCGGCCCTTGCATCTGCCAGCGCGGCGAAGCCATTTGCCAAGGGTGATGTCGCCGCTTTCCTGCCTGCAAGCGCTCCGCTCAATCTGGAAGAGCTGACGTTCAACGGCCCGGACGACACACCCGTCACCATGGCCGACTTCAAGGACAAGACGGTTCTTTTGAACCTCTGGGCAACCTGGTGTGCCCCTTGCCGCGCTGAAATGCCGGCTCTGGATGAACTCCAGGCAGATTTGGGAAATGACAGTTTTGAAGTGGTCGCCGTCAGTCTGGACCGGGGAGGCCCTGGCAAGCCCAAGGATTTTCTTCAGGAAATCGGGGTCAATCACCTGACCTTCTATCAGGACAGCTCGAATGGTCTCTTGAAGGATTTGCGCAAGATGGCTCGGGCAACGGGCCTGCCGACCACAATCCTGATCAGCCCGGAAGGCTGCGAGATCGGGACCATGTACGGCCCTGCCGAATGGGCCTCCGGAGAGGCAAAAGCCCTCATCCAGAGTGCAATGGGCAAACAAGGGGCCTGAGCGAGCCCCAGGTCACGACGTCCCGGGAGCATTTTGATGTTGTCCCGGGCCTGTATTCCTGAAACCTTCAGGGACCGCAGAGGTCCCTGAATCCGGCCAAGCTCAGACCGTGATGTCGACTGCTTCGCCCATACCGGGGATCTGGCGCGCTTCGCGTCGATCCTGCTCTGCGGATTGGGCAGCGTCCAACATGTCCGCAACCCCACGCTCCTGCTCGTTTTGATCGCGGATTGCGTTGGATGCCAATTCGGCGCGGACGCTTGCCGCACTGATCGCAGCGGAGCCGCTATCCGAAACACTTGCCATGAACACTACTCCCTTGACGCATTGAAGAACGGGACCTCACTGACTGCGGCCCTGTGCCTTCAAGAATTGCGACTTTTCAGATCGAGATATCCAGCCGGTCACCCAGCCCTGTCTCTTGTCTCTGCGCTTGCGCGCGGTTTTCCAGCTGCTCCGCCTGACGGCTTAGAAACTCAGCACGATTTGAGCTGAAATTCGCCTGACGCTGAACCGTGTCAGCCACCGCCGCGGACTGCCGGGCCTTGATGGCTTCCGCTTGCTCGGCCACTTGTTTCACACGCGATGTTTCAAGTGACGGCTGGAAGGTTTGTGTCGTTCCTTGTCCTATTGCTTCAGTCATAATCCCTCCAATTCCTGGATAGATCTGCCTGAAACAATGACTCAAGTCACTGAATTAAAAGGTAAAGCGTAAGATTTACTTGCAGTCTTGCTAACGCAAGAATGTATGAGAAGGATAAGACTTGGATAAAATTTTAAGTAACGAAGGGTAAGCCCTTGAGTAGACTGGATCACACCGGCGCGTCGCCTGTATGGGCCGTGTATTGGTTCACGCTTGCCTGCACGCGAATTGCAGGTCGCCTTTCAAGCAGACGTCCGTCTGATGCGTTAATGACAGGAAAAATCAGGCCGTCACGTCCACACGAGTTCCAAGCCCTTCTGGGGGTGCGGCTTGTGCAGCCTGGAGATTTTCCGCGCCTTGCTGAAGCAGAGCCACCAGATTGGCATCCTGCTGCGCAGCCATCTT
Source organism: Roseibium sp. (assembly GCA_017643925.1). GTDB lineage: Bacteria > Pseudomonadota > Alphaproteobacteria > Rhizobiales > Stappiaceae > Roseibium. The sequence goes on from JAEPML010000013.1 coordinate 129,661, forward strand.
CATCATCTCGGACTGAAGCGCCTGAGAGGTCTGGACCTGCATCGTTGCAGCATAGGTATTGGCAATGCCAACGCTGTTCATCGGAAACTCCTGATAGCCGCCAAAGCTTAGGACAACGCCCTTAATTGCGGGTTAACAAAGAGTTACGGAATTCAAACAGACTTTAGTTTTTGGCAAGCGCCTGCCGCATCACCTTTCCCGACGCGGTGCGCGGCAGGCTTTCCACGACGTGGTAGACTTTGGGGCGCTTGTATTCAGCCAATCTGGACCCGGCCATTTCAGCAAGGGCATCAACGTCGAACGTGTCCGCATCCTGCGGCACGACAAAGGCCGTTATCAGACTGACGCCCTCGCGCGCGCCGACAGCCGTGACGGCCACTTCCTGTACTTGCGGGTGGGTTGCCAGGACACGCTCAACTTCTTCCGGTGCAACACGATACCCGAAGGCATTCATGAGATCGTCGGCGCGGCCTTCATACCAGTAATAGCCATCGGCATCTTCCCGGGCGCGATCCCCTGTTAGAAACCAGGGGCCCCGAAACGCCGCCGACGTTTCATCCGGCCGGTTCCAGTACCCCAGCATCAGGCCGGGTTCATCGCGATGTATGGCCAAAAGGCCGGCTTCACCCTCGCGGGCCATGTCTTCATCGCCCGGTCCGTCTTCTGCCAGGATGGCAACCTTGCGCCCTGTCTGCGGCTTGCCCGGAGACCCCGCCTTGACGGGGACATCCGGGCCACTGGAAAGATAGGTCGAGATCTCGCTCATTCCGAGCGCCTCGTAGAGTTCCCGGCCCGTTCTGGAGGTCCAGTCCTCGTAAAGCGTTGCCGGCAAGGCCTCGCCCGCCGTGAGGCCGTGCCGCAGGGACGGAAAAGACGTCTCGTTGATGGTGCCGTACTTGAGTATGCGTCTGTAGAGACTGGGAACCGCAGCAAAGAGAGTCGCCCGGATGGCGTCGATCACCCCCGCCCATACATCGGGATCGCGCGGGCCATCGTAGACAATGCTCGTGGCACCATTTGCCCATGGGTCCATCAGCCCGACGCCCAGCGTGTAGGTCCAGTTGAAAGCGCCTGCATGCAGCAGCCTGTCCCGAGCCGACATGCCATACCAACCCTGATACATCGGGCGCCTGGCCGACGCGGCGCGATGTGCATGCAGGACGCCCTTCGGTGTGCCACTGGTTCCGGATGTATAGATCAAAAAGGCCGGGTCATTCGGCCCGCTGGATGCAAAACCGCCAGGCGTGTTTTGCTTCAGCGACACAATCTCTCCGGGGCCAAAAAGTGGGCAAGCCACCTTTTCAGGCAACGTGGTCGCGCCATCGTGAATTATCAGGCCAGCCCGACTGTCCGTCAGCACCGCGTCAGCCTCGGTGGCGGTCAGCTGGGCCGATGTCGGGATTGGGACAAACCCGCCCGCGATCGCACCAAAAAACAAAAGTGGGAAGTCGCTTGAATGACCGACACGCAACAAGATCCTGTCACCTGGTCGCAGATCGGTTTCTTTCAAACCCGATGCGATTGAAAGAACCGTGTCGGTCAGTCTTTGGTAAGTCCAGGTCTCGAGAATCGCACCGCCCGGCCCAACCACCTCCAACGCTGTCTTGCCAGGATCAGGTGCAGCGTTGGTCAGGCAGTATCGAGCGAGGTTCATCGCCTTAGCGGGTCGGAACCGGAGTCTCGCCTCGGTAGTCGTAGAAACCGCGCTGGGTCTTGCGGCCCAGCCAGCCGGCTTCGACATATTTCACCAGGAGCGGGCAGGGACGATACTTGGTATCCGCAAGTCCCTCATAAAGAACCTGCATGATCGACAGGCAGGTATCCAGGCCGATGAAATCCGCCAATTGAAGCGGGCCCATCGGGTGGTTGGCGCCAAGGCGCATGGCCTTGTCGATCGACTCCACGGAACCGACACCCTCATAGAGCGTGTAGATCGCCTCGTTGATCATCGGCAGAAGAATCCGGTTGACCATGAAGGCAGGAAAATCCTCGGCCACGGCAATCTGCTTGCCCAACCGGTCACAGAACCCCTTGGAGGCTTCGAATGTCTCGTCTTCAGTGGCAATGCCGCGAACCAGCTCAACCAGCTCCATGATCGGCACCGGGTTCATGAAGTGGATACCGATAAAGCGCTCCGGCCTGTCCGTGGTGGCAGCCAGGCGTGTGATGGAAATGGACGACGTGTTCGTCGCCAGAATGGCTTCCGGCTTCAGGATCGGGCAAAGCTGCGAGAAGATCTTACGTTTGACCTGTTCGTTCTCGACCGCCGACTCGATTACCAGATCCACGTTACTCAGGAGATCGAGATCCTCAGCCGGCTTGATCCTGTCCAGCGCGGCCGTCCGGACATCTTCCGTGATCAGGGACTTGGAAACCTGGCGGGCCATATTTCCGTTGATGGATGCCAGGCCGGATTCGATCCGCTCCATGGAAATATCGCTCAACGCCACGTCATATCCGGCAAGCGCACAAACATGCGCGATACCGCTACCCATCTGACCTGCGCCGATAATGCCAACTTTCTTGATTTCCACAACCATCCTGTAATTCCGATCCTTAAAGTCACCGCGACAGACGGTGCTGCGGCTATTTTTGGCAAGTCTTGGGCCGAACAGCAAGAACCCCGGAGCGAAAACTGTCATTCACACCGGGGTTCGTGATCAATTTGCCGCAGGTGTTACTCGACTGCAGCCTTCAGATCTGGCAGGACCTCGAACAGATCGGCGACAAGACCATAGTCAGCAACCTGGAAGATCGGGGCTTCCTCGTCCTTGTTGATCGCAACGATCACCTTGGAATCCTTCATGCCTGCCAGATGCTGAATAGCACCCGAAATACCGCAGGCGATGTAGAGATCCGGTGCCACGACCTTACCGGTCTGACCAACCTGCCAGTCATTTGGCGCATAGCCCGCATCCACCGCGGCACGCGATGCACCGACGGCAGCGCCAAGAGCATCGGCGACAGGCATGATGACTTCCTGGAACTTCTCTTCGGAACCGAGTGCACGGCCACCGGAGATGATGATCTTGGCGGAAGTCAGTTCAGGACGGTCGGACTTCGACAGCTCCTCACCAACGAATTCGGAAAGACCGGAGCCATCAGTGCCTGCAACTGTCTCGACGGACGCGGACCCGCCTTCTTCAGCCGCCGCGAAAGTGGAGGTCCGGACGGTGATGACCTTTTTCGGGTCACCGGATTTGACCGTCTGAATCGCGTTACCGGCGTAAATCGGACGTTCAAAGGTTTCCGCGTCGATAACCGCCGTGATGTCGGAGATCTGCATCACGTCCAGAAGAGCTGCTACGCGCGGCAGGGTGTTCTTGCCGTTGGCCGTTGCCGGGGCAACGATGGCATCATAGTCACCGGCCATTCCAACAATCAGGTCAGCCAGCGGCTCGGCCAACTGGTGCTCGAGCGCATCACTTTCGGCAACCAGGACCTTTGCGGCACCGGACAGTTTCGATGCGGCTTCGGCAACGCCCTGCACACCTTTACCTGCCACCAGGACATGGACGTCGGAACCAAGAGCAACGGCAGCGGTGAGGGCCTTCGCGGTGGCGTCATTCAATGCACCGCCGGCATGTTCAGCTACAAGAAGTGTTGTCATATTCTTTTCTCCCGCAGCGGTCCTTAAAGGACGCCGGCCTCGTTCTTGAGTTTTTCAACCAGTTCACCAACGGATTCCACCTTGATGCCGGCCTGACGCGCAGGCGGTTCGGCGGTGGTGACAACGGTGAGGCGCGGAGTGATATCGACACCGAAATCTTCCGGTGTTTTCTCGTCGATCGGCTTCTTCTTTGCTTTCATGATGTTCGGCAGAGAAGCATAGCGCGGCTCGTTGAGGCGCAGGTCCGTCGTGACGATGGCCGGAAGTTTCAGCTTCACGGTCTGCAAACCGCCATCGACTTCGCGGGTCACATCGGCCGTGCCTTCACCCAGATCGACCTTTGAGGCAAAGGTGCCCTGGCTCCAGCCCAGCAGCGCGGCCAGCATCTGGCCGGTCTGGTTGCAGTCGTCGTCGATGGCCTGTTTACCCAGGATCACGAGGCCCGGCTCTTCGGCCTCGACGATTGCCTTCAGGATCTTGGCGACAGCGAGCGGTTCGGTTGTTTCTTCGGTCTTGACCAGAATTCCGCGGTCTGCGCCCATGGCCAGGCCGGTGCGGAGCGTTTCGGTAGCCTGCTGCGGACCAACAGAGACGACAACGACTTCGGTTGCCTTGCCGGCTTCCTTCAGACGCAGCGCTTCTTCAACGGAAATTTCGTCAAACGGGTTCATGGACATCTTGACGTTTGCAAGATCCACTCCGGAACCGTCCGCCTTCACGCGAACCTTGACGTTGTAATCGATGACCCGCTTCACGGGTACGAGGATTTTCATTGGGTCTCAACCTCTTGCTGGGCCGGCTTTCACCGCACCGCATTAAAGGACTCTTCCCGCCAGGTTTGCGTGGATTTACAAATGGCAGAAAAGAGCCGGTCGTGGCGCATGGCGCGGGACGGTACTGACCCGCACGGCGACTGTCAATTGCGCTAAAAGGTCAAAAATGGGAATTTGCCGGGCTTGGAAAAGCTTGCGTCGCAAAAACGACAATTCGGCAACGCAACACGCGCCCTGAAGGCGCGTGTCGGGTGAGGTTTCAGACCGGGTTGATCAGATGCCGGGTGAGCGCGGCGAAAAGCCGTCAGACACCGGTTCGGCGAACACCGTGGTCCACGTCCCGTCCTGGTCACGGCACGCCGTACCACGGATGGACATGGCAATACCGCTGAAGCTCGTCTGCCTGAGATACTGGCGGCACCAATGACCGCTTTTGCTCCTGTAGGTCTTGATTGGTGTCAGGACTTCCGACCAGTCACCTTCCTGACCAATATAGACAGGTTCACCGCTAACCTTTGTTTCAAGCGCGTTCTGAACGGTTTGCGCCAGCAGAATACGTTCCGTTTCCATATGCGCGGCGAGCGACGCGACGGTATCGTCCATGCGGCTTTGCATCCAGAAGGACGTAAATGCGAATGTTCCCGCGACAAGCACGAGGCTTGCAGCCACCTGGAGGCCGATATGGATGAAGGAACCAGCGTGCCTTGCCGGCCTGGCCGGGCTCCTGCTGTCGAACTCCCGGTCGATCGCCGATTCAAACCTCTCGAGGCTCTCTTGCGGGATGGTCGCCGACATCGCCTGGTTCAAGCGTTCATTGTCGTCCGACATGTCTTGCAGGAGCGCATTTGCACCTGGAATCTGATCGATTTCAGCGAGCAGCTTGGCGCGTTCCTCACCGGACACATCGCCATCCAGAATTCTTCCGATTTTTGCCGCGAGCAGTATTTTTTCGCGTTTCTCGTCAAATCTCATCCCACACCCCCGGGCGCGTTGCGCAACTTGTCTTCTTGCTCGGTGCTTTTCGTTTCAAGCCACTCCCGCAGCTTCAAACGTGCCCGTGCAAGACGACTGGTCACGGTTCCGATCGGTACACCAAGTTCCTCGGCCACATCCTTGTAGCTTCGACCCTCGACGGCAATCTTCAGAAGAACCTGTCGATTGTCCTCGTCCAGTTGGCCGATAAACGACTGCACCTTTTTCAGTTCCAGGCTGCTCGCGGCAGCCTTTGCCCCATCGTAACTCTCCTCGAAATCCATCATCGCCAGATCGAACAAGCGGGATCTGTTCGCAGAATCCCGAAGAGAGTTGAGATAAAGGTTTTGCAGAATGCGGAACATCCAGCTGTCGAGACGGGTTGCCGGATCGAACTGGTCCAGTGATCTTATTGCCCGCTCACAAGTCGTCTGCACCAGATCGTCTGCCTGGTCCGGATTTCGGCACAGTCTCAGCGCGAAACTCCGCAGCTTCGGCAGCAAACGGATCATCTCCGTTTTCAGTGACTCATCAGGCAAGAAGTTCTCCGCAAAACCGCTCTCGTGGTTACAACACGTGATATGATCTTTTGATCCCGGCTTTTTTTAGACTATGTTCGGGAAGAAGAAAGAACGCTCAGGTGTTGTGCATACAAGGGTCGGCCCATGGAGCCGGCATCGCACACAGTTCAGATCCGACAGCAACCGAAAGACTAATGAAACGCATCCGGCAGATCACATTGCAAGACCGCCTCTCTGTAATGTTCCGCGGTCTACCGGGTGTTGCGGCTGCGGCACTGGTGTTCTCTCTCGTCTTCTTCAGCCCCTTGATTGACTCGAAAGACACGATTGCTGCGGCCGCACAATCTCGTGGTGACCGCGACAACGATCGCGGAGACCGAAGCGAACGCGGCGATAGAGGGGATCGCGGTGACCGAGGGGATCGTGGAGACCGCGGCGACAGAGGCGATCGCGGTGACCGGGGTGACAGAGGTGATCGCGGTGACCGCAATGATCGAGACGACGACGACGATGATGCGGACGTGTCGAGCGCTGGTGGTCCGGCTTCGCGTTCAACTGCAGCGCGGGGCTCTGAAGAAGATGAGCGCCCCAACGCCCCGAGTGCAGCTCCAGATACCGCGACAAACGATCCTGCCTCACAAAAGCCTCCTTCTGGAGGTCTGCTGAATCGAATGTTTGGTAAACCCTACTTCAGCGGCGACAGCGAGCAGTCGGGCAGTACGCTTTCGGAACGCGAAGAACGGGAGGCCATTCAGAACGGCTGGAAATAGATCCAAGAGGCGGGATCGACTTTGATACAACCTGTTTCCGACACGATCAGACGCGTTGCGATTGTCACAGTCAGCTCGATTGCCCTGGCAGCGTGCTCGGCCATTTCCACGCAGGAGACAGCGTCCCTTTCTGGTGGAAATTCACTGGAATCCACCGACCGGGCGCTCGCCCGAAAGAATTTGCAAAACGCGTTGGAAAACTCAGTCTCCGGAAGATCCGTGCGCTGGCGAAACCCTGCCAGTGGTGCCAGCGGAACAGCTACCCCGCTCAAGACCTGGCAAACAGCCCAGGGCACCTATTGCCGCAGATATTCTGAAAGAATAAACCTCGCCTCCGGAAAGGTTGTGAACCGTCAAGGCACCGCTTGCCGGTCCTCCAGCGCGGTCTGGAAAACCACCTGAATCCAAAGCCGGCCTGCACAAATTCCGGTGAAATCCCCTCTACGACAGGTCCTTGTCGAGGAGCGGCACGCCCTTGCGGCGCATGAACAGTACCAGGACAGCGCCGGCAATCAGCCCGCCGATATGCGCAATCCAGGCCGTTTCGCTGTCTTCGGCAATCAGCAGATTGACAAACTGAAACAGGATCCAGGCGCCCAGCATCCAGCGGGCGGTCAGGCGCAGGGGAATTCGGCCAAGCACCAGCCCCCAGACTTTCACCCGGGGGTGCAGAAGGAGGTAGGCCGCCACAACGCCGGACACGGCGCCCGACGCACCAATCAGGGGCACGGTCGAATTTTCATCCAGGATCGCATAGGCGTACCCGCCCGCCATGGCGCACAGGAGATAGAAGACCAGATAGCGAAAGTGTCCCATTGCATCTTCGACATTGTCACCGAAGACCCAGAGAAAGAGCATGTTGCCAAGGAGATGCATGAAACTGCCATGCAGGAAGGCATAGGTGAGAATGGACATCCAGTCCGGTAAATATTGAAGGCCTGGCGCCAGATCCCGGATGTCAAAGAAGACCGCCGGGATCAAGCCAAAGGACAGGGCCGACCCCGACACCGCCTGATCCGCACCGGCTCCCTGGAAAACCAGAAAGACGACGATATTTGCGGCGATAATCGAATAGTTCACAAACGGGCGGAGAACATGGGTCAGCTTGTTGTGATCGTAAAGCGGAATGAACATTCAGCGCGCAACCCCGTTTGAATGAAAGAGGTGAACCCTACCGGTTCTTGCCGGGCACCCAAAGAACGTCCTTGTCACCCTTGTCATTCAGATATCGTGAAGCGACGAAGAAAAAATCGGACAAGCGGTTCATGTACTTGATCGCTGCCGGATTGATTTTCTCCCGTGCGGCCAGCTCCACCATCAGGCGTTCTGCACGCCTGGACACGGTGCGCGCATGATGCAGATGGGCGGACGCCGCGCTGCCGCCCGGAAGCACGAAGGAGCGAAGCGGAGACAGATCCGCATTCAGCTCGTCAATCGCCGCCTCGATCGCGTCGACCTGCGCATCCGTGATCCGCAGCGGCTCGTAGCCGAGGTCCTGATCGGTTTCCGGCGTCGCCAGATCTGCGCCCAGATCGAAAAGATCGTTCTGGATCCGGTTCAATGTCTCGTCCACCGCCGGCGCGATTTCCGCGGTCTGCAGTCGGGTCAGGCCGACAACCGCATTGGTTTCGTCCACCGTGCCGTAAGCTTCAATTCTGAGATCGTTTTTCGGACGCCGTTCCCCGGAACCCAGCGCCGTCGTACCGTCATCCCCGGTCTTCGTATAGATCTTGTTCAGAACGACCATCTGGTGATTTCCCTAATCTGTTAAAATCCCGGACCGAAGAAATAGAGTCCACTCATCACCAGGACAATGACCAGAAACTGCAAACCGACGCGCCAGCGCATCAGCATTTGAGACCGGTTGGCCGGACCGTTGCGGAACATGTTCCAGATACCGAGCAGCAACACGATTGCGACTGCCGCCATCCCGACCGGAATGAGGATGTTGATGATTTCAGCCATTTTGTTTTCCTGACGGACCGGCCCGCCGCCGATCCAGAGTGGTCTTCATTTGAATTTACGTCCTATTCCTCGCCGTCTGCCGCCCAAATGCAGAACCTGTCAAGGAGGGAAGTCGGCAAAACACGTTTTGCCACGGCCATTACTGTTGTTGGAATCGTAACATGGTACCTGGCTTTCGGGCGCTTGGCTTCAAGGGCATGGACCAGACGCTTGACGACCGCCTCGGACGGAAGCTTGAACGGACCGGGCTCTCCCGCCTCCATTCTGACCCTGCGCTTTTCATAGGTCCGTCGATGCACCGAAGCCCTCAGACCTTCATCACCGATCCGGCGGTCGAAATTTGCAAGTGCGTTCCGCGTGAACCGGGTGTCAATCGGCCCGGGTTCGATCAGCGACACATGAATACCTGTTCCCTTGAGTTCCTGACGAAGCGTGTCCGAATAGGCTTCCAGCGCAAATTTCGAGGCGGTGTAGGCCCCGCGGTATTTCAGCGCCACGAAACCCAGCACGGACGAGCATTGTACGATGCGTCCGGACCGATTGGATCGCATGGCCGGAATCAGCTGCCGTGTCAGGTCGTGCCATCCGATGAAATTCGCTTCGAACAGTGCCCGCATCGCGTCCGTCGGAATGTCTTCCAGGGCACCCGGCACCGCGTAGGCGCCGTTATTGAAGACGGCATCCAGTTTCCCGTCCGTCGCCCGAAGAACGGCTTCGGCTGTCTTCGCGATACTGTCGGCGTCCTCGTAGTCCAGCCGAAAGGCTTCAAATCCGTTTTCCTGAAGTTTCTCAATGTCTTCAGGCTTTCTGGCTGTCGCGAAAACACGCCAGTTCCGGCCGCGCAGAATATGGGCGGCCGCTGCTCCAATCCCTGAAGAACACCCCGTAATCAAAATCGATCTGTGAACGGGAAAGTTCCCGGGATTATCAAACATTCAATGCAAATCCGGCAGCCTGCAATACGGTAGCTTCAACTCCTATCAGATAGGCTGACCAGAAAGCAATTTCGGCACGGGCCCGGCAAAGCCTGCGGCTTCCTTTATGAAATGCGATTTCATGCCCGGCATCCGGTCAACGAGGCCGAGACCGAAATCCCTGACGGCACGCAACACGTCATTGTCGTTGGAAAACAGACGGTTCAACACGTCCGTGACAACGCCCATCTGGAACGTATCGAACCGGCGCCAGCGCTGGTAGCGCTCCAGCACGTCAAAGCCACCAAGATCCTGCCCGAGCCTGCGCGCATCGACCAGCGTTTCAGCAAGGGCTGCAACATCCTTGAAGCCGAGATTGAGGCCCTGACCGGCGATCGGGTGAATGCCGTGGGCAGCATCCCCGATCAGCGCGAAGCGTGGTTTGACGAAATCGCGGGCCAGCTTGAGACCCAGCGGGAAAGCCTGCCTTGGACCACCAAGCTCCAGCGCCCCGAGATGATGTCCAAAGCGTCGCTCAAGTTCCAGCTCGAACGTAAAATCGTCCGAGCGCACGAGACGGTCCGCATCGGATGTGCGTTCCGTCCAGACCAGCGAGGAGCGATTTCCCGGCAGCGGCAGGATCGCGAAGGGTCCCGCCGGCAAAAAGTGTTCTTCCGCGCGTCCGTTGTGCGGACGCTCATGCTTGACGGTCGTCACGATGCCCGACTGGCCATAATCCCAGTTCACGGTCCGGATCCCGGCCAGATCCCGCAGCTTGGATCTGACACCATCGGCTGCGACCAGCAGGCGGCTTTGCAGAACCTCGCCGCCGGTCAGGATCAGGTCCACGTGATTGGGGTGCGTGCGGAAAGTGTCGGCGGAACCGGGCGCAAAAAAGGTTACGCCCAACTCCTTCGCCGCATTGTAGAGCGCGGGCATCATCACCCCGTTGGGAACCATGTGAGCAAAAGGCTCGCCCTCTGTCGCTTCGCCGTCAAAGGTCAGGAAAACCGGACGGACCGCATCCCGCAACTTGCTGTCGGTGACGATCATCTCGTTGATGGGTTGGGCTTCCGGCTTGATCTGGTCCCAGATGCCAAGCTGGGTCAGCATGCGCGACGCGGCGGCCGCAATGGCGGATGCACGGGGATCCTTGTGAAGCATGTCCATCGGCTTCGGATCGATGATTGCGCATTTGAGACCCGCATCGCCCTGTTTCAGCGCCACGGCAAGCGACAGGCCAACATATCCTCCGCCGGCAATCACGACATCGAACATATCCGCTGCACTGCTTGACTTCGACATGGTCATAAACTCCTCGCCCTCAGCTTCCCTAAAGGCATCTTGACTTTAACGTCAGGTCCCGTCCAAGAAACCCGGAACGGCCACGCTAGGCCCCGTCACCTGAACCACTATCTAGCAGGGAACGCGCCGATGAACACGGCCATTGATAACCTTCTTCAAATTCTCGACCTGGAACCACTGGAACGCAATCTGTTCCGTGGTCGCAGCCCCCAGGTCGGCTGGCAGCGCGTTTTTGGCGGCCAGGTAATTGGTCAGGCGCTGGTTGCCGCGTCCCGAACCGTTGTTGAAGACCGGCATGTACACTCGCTCCATGGCTATTTTCTGCGGCCCGGAGACCCTTCCGTCCCGATTATCTACGAGGTGGATCGCATCCGGGACGGTGGCAGCTTCACCACGCGCCGGGTGGTCGCCATTCAGCACGGCGAAGCCATTTTTTCCATGGCCGCATCCTTCCAGGTACGTGAAGAGGGACTGGAACACCAGAGCGATATGCCGCAGGTGCCAACACCTGACGAACTTCCGAGCGAACAGGATCTGAAGGAAAAATTCCTGTCGATGGCCCCTGAGAACATTCGACGGTACTGGGAGCGGGAACGGCCGATCGAGATGCGCCCGGTCGACATGACACACTATTTCAGCAAGAAACCGCTGCCACCGAAGCAATATGTCTGGGTCCGCGCGACCGGTGCATTGCCGGATGACGAACGGATCCACCAATGTGTCCTGGCCTACGCTTCGGACATGACGTTGCTCGACACATCGCTGTTTCCTCACGGGACGTCTGTCTTCAGCCCGAAAATCCAGGCGGCAAGTCTCGATCACGCCATGTGGTTCCATCGCCCGTTTCGCGCCGACGAGTGGTTGCTTTACGCAACCGACAGCACCTCGACCTCCGGTTCGCGCGGCATGAACCGGGGTTCGCTCTACACCATGGACGGTCAGCTTATTGCATCGACCGCCCAGGAAGGCCTCATCCGGTTGCGCAAGAAGAGCTGACGCTCAGCGGATCGGACTGGTAAAGCCGGATATCGCAAGAGGATTGTCGGTCATCGCCTTGGGATCAGGTGTGTCGGGCAATAGCGCGCCGGTGAAGGCTTCGAACATCTTGCGCACGAACCCTTCGGGCAGATCATCGGTGATAAAGACCATCCGCGTCCGCCGATCTTCGTCCGGCCAGGCGTCCAGCCTCACAGGCGGATGGAAGACATGCTGGACACCGTGGATGATCACGGGGCGGTCCGGGTCGTCGGCGGTCTGCACGATTCCCTTGACGCGCAACAGTTTCGGCCCGTGGGCGGAACGAAGAAGATCAATGAACATCTCGAGCGCGGATGCCGAAACGGCACGATCCGTTGCCAGCGAAAACGCCCTGATCTTGTCGTCGTGGCGGTTCACGTCATGCGAGTGATCATGGTCGTGGTGATGATGATGATGATGCCCATGCCCATGCCCATGCCCATGCCCATGCCCATGCCCATGATGATGGTGATGTCCATGAGACGTGCCTTCATAGGCTTCGGCGTTCAACCATGCTGCCACATCGGGAATTTTGCTTTTCGGGTCGTAAAGACCGGCATTGAACAACCTGTCCGGTCCGGTGTCGTCGGTCTGAACATTCAGACGCAGGGCGCCGGGATTGAGTTCCGCCAGGCGCTGTTCCAGTTCGGACAGCGTCTTCTGCGCATCCGCCGACTCGACGAGATCGGTCTTGGTGAACACCAACCGGTCCGCCACCGCTGCCTGTTTGCGAGCCTCGATATGGTTCTCCAGGGTAGACAATCCATTGACCGCATCCACCAACGTGACCACGCTATCCAACTGATAGCGCAGCATCAGATAGGGGTGCAGCATCACCGTGTGCAGGATCGGAGCGGGATCGGCCAGGCCTGTTGTTTCAATCACCACACGGCTCAGGCGCTCGGTCCGGCCGTTATCGAGATGGCGCAACAGGTTTTCAAGCGTTGTGACCAGATCGCCCCGGATCGTGCAGCACAGGCAACCTGAAGACAATTCCACGATGCCGTCACCGGCCTGGTCAACAAAGAGGTGATCGAGCCCGATCTCCCCGAATTCGTTGATTATGACCGCCGTATCGGCCATCGCCGGATCCTTCAGTATCCGGTTCAGCAAGGTGGTCTTGCCGGTGCCCAGAAAACCGGTCAGGACCGTCAGCGGTATAGCTGGTTTGGGGCCTTTTCGGCCCGTTTCAACAGGCGATGCGTCACTTGAAGCCAAGACATGTCTCCGGGTGGGGCTGCAATGCTCTGATAGTCCGGCTTCATCCGAGACGAACACAGGCGCATTGGCTCTGCACAGGCGGAGACCGCTAACATTTTTAAGGGGAGGGCGTCAAAGGATTGGCGACCCGGCAGATCCTATCCGGCGTTCAACACCGGCTCTTCGTCTGTCTCTTCGTCACTCTTGGCGGCAACATCTTCAGGAAACTGCAAAGGGGTAAGGTCCTGCGCAAGATCGCCGTCCGAGGCTTCATCCTCGATGGTCTCATCGGCCTCGACCACCTCGCGCACGGTTTCAGCCGCTTTGCGCAAAGTCGCTATGACCTCTTCAACCGAAACACCTTCTTCCAGCTGGTTGGCTGAAAGTTCCGCAAGACTTGCAAGAGCCTTGATAGTGGCATTGGATCTCGGTTCCATCATGGTGCGATCTCTCGTGTTACAGCATGTTCTATGCCGCGAGTGATCCCGGCTGACGTCGCTGCAGTTCTTCTGGACAGCGAGCGAATGCCAGGAAAATGCTTACTGCAGTGTTAAGGAACAGCGTAAACAAAGTGTTAACCTGGGCGGGCAGCCGGAAACACTTTTGGATAACTTCCAGACGCAGATCTGCTACTTGCGGGGACTTGGAGCCGGCACGGGCACGCTGAAATCCAGTCCCTTGCGAAAAATGGATCCGGGTGCGGCTGCGGTCGAATCACCGGCCTCCGGCTCTGTCGGAATCGCGCCCGCCTGGGTCGGTGCATTCGCTGCGCCCGCATTGGCGGTCTGCTGCAGTTTCTGCCGAATTTCAGACTGTGCCCTGCGGTAGGGATTGGCGACCGGAACCGGCACATCTTCGGCAGAGGCCGTCAGGTCCTGCAAGCCGGAAGATCCGCCCGCTTTTGGCGCTGACGTCGGTTTGCCGAGACTGACCTGTAACGGACGATAGGCCACGCGGCGCGGTCCGAGTGTCCGATCGAGAATTTTCGCCCAGTCCGGTTTGCCGTTTGACAGCGTGAACCCGCTTTCATCGACCTTCTTGGTCTTCTTTCCGTTTGGATCCTTGAAGAAGAGGAAGCCACCACCGGATTTGTTTTCCATGTCGAAACGGGCCATGTAGCCCTTCGCACCCGGGCTCTTGTTGCGGCGGCAATAGCCGTTTGCTGGCGGATTGCCCGATGAACCGGTCAGGCTTGTCACCTTCTGGCCACCACTGCCCTTCTTGAAGCCCTTGTCGAACACCTCGCGGGCGAAAGCCGTACGTTCAAGACCGGAACCTGCGCCGAGAATCACTGCGATCAAGGTACGCCCACGCCGTGTCACCGAGGAAGCAACGTTGTAACCGGAATTGCAGATGTAGCCGGTTTTCATGCCGTTGGCGCCGGGGACGCGCAGCAGAAATTCCCTGTTGGCCGACCGCAGTGTCTTCTTGCCAAACCGGATACCCGGATGCTTGTAGAAATCGCGCGATTCAGGAAAGTCACGGCGCAGTGCCATCGCCAGGATGGCCATGTCCCTTGCTGTCGTGACCTGTCCATTGTCCGGCAGACCATGCGGATTGGTAAAGCGCGTGTTGCTCATGCCAAGGCGCCTGGCTTCTGCATTCATCTCGGCGATGAACTTTGCCTCCGATCCGGAGATCGCTTCTCCGAGCGCCACCGCCACGTCATTCGCAGACTTGATCAGGATGATCTTGAGCGCGGTGTCGACGGTAAAGCGCGTGCCAACCTTGAACCCCATCTTGCTGGGCGGCTCGGCAATTGAGTTCTTGGACTGCACCACAGCGGAGTTGAGTGTAGCCCGTCCTTCGCGAATGGCTTTGAAGGTGACATAGGCCGTCATCATCTTGGTCAGCGACGCGGGATACCATTTGCGGGTCGCATTCTTCTGGTCGATTACCGCACCATTCCTGGCGTCGATCACGATGTAAGCCCCGATGTCGGCCCGGGCTGGAACTGCCACAAGACTCAAGGAGAAGACAACCGCTGCCAGCCAGAGGGATGTCAGACGACTGAGAGAGCTCACGAACACTGAAATTCCTCGCTTGTCATCCCGCAAAACGAAACTGCACGCCGGAATAGGACATTGAATTGCAACCTGCCTTTAAAAAACCGGATCGCGTCCGCTAGGGCAAGTGTTTCCTCACACCGATCTTCTGCCGACCTTTTAAGCAACAGCCGAATTTTTGAGCACTTTTTGCGGTTTTAAGACTTAGCCGCCCGAAAAAAGTGCAATATCTTCCTATGCCTGACGCGACACTGACATCCGGCATCATTGGCCCGGCTCTTGCTTCGCGTCAGCAAACATCTTGGTTGTTGCATCCGGTTGCGTTGCCAAACAAGTTGGAAAAAGTGACAAGACCAGAACGACGACCGGGGGGAATGATCCGATATGTATGATGCTGTGCCAGCATCAGCTCAAGGCCCGCGCCCGCTTGCAATGCAACGGGTTGACGGTGTTGCGCGGATCAGGTTTGCCCGATCGGGCGGAAAGACACGCCTGGACGATCTGTTTCAGAGCGGTGCAGCCAAGATCAGGTTGCCGCGTGTATATGGCGCGCCTCCGACTGCAGTTCTGCTGAACACCGCTGGTGGTCTGACGGGCGGTGACAGGCTTGGTTTCGACATTGACGTGGAAAGCGACGCACACGCGATTGTGACCAGCCAGACCGCAGAACGCGCCTATCGCAGCAGCGACGGCACCGCCAATGTGCGTGTGACCCTGCAGGCAGGCCAGGCTTCAACGCTCGAATGGCTTCCCCAGGAGACGATCCTTTTTGATCGCTCCCGGCTGAAACGCACGGTGACCGCAGATATGCATGCAACGGCAAGACTGATGTTGCTGGAAACGGTGGTTCTGGGCCGGACTGCCATGGGCGAACAGGTCAATTCGGTTTTTTTCAAGGACAGCTGGCGTATTCGCCGCGACGGCAATCTGGTCTTTGCCGACGACATCCGCCTGGACGGAAACCCAGCCGAAATTCTTGCCGGCCCCGCCACCGGCAACGGGAAACACGTGTTTGCGACCTTTGCCGATTGCGTTCCGGATGCGGAAGACCGGTTGAACTTCGCCCGTTCCTGCCTGGAAGGCATTCCCGAAAACACGACACGTGCTGCCACAAGCGCCTGGAACGGCATGCTCGTCGCGCGGTTTGTGTCGAGCGACAGCCGCGACCTGCGAACCACCTTGATGTCCTTTTTGACCAGATACCGCGCAGCCGAGCTGCCGCGCGTCTGGCATTGTTGATCTGGAGACCGAACGTGAACCTGACACCACGCGAAAAAGACAAGCTTCTCATCTCCATGGCCGCGATGGTCGCGCGCAGGAGACTGGAAAGAGGCGTCAAGCTGAACCACCCCGAAGCGATCGCCCTCATCACCGACTTCGTTGTGGAAGGTGCGCGCGACGGCCGGTCCGTTGCCGACCTGATGGCCGCCGGAGCGAAGGTCATCACACGGGACCAGGTCATGGATGGTGTGCCGGAAATGATTCATGACGTTCAGGTCGAAGCAACATTCCCGGACGGCACCAAGCTCGTGACTGTTCACGAGCCGATCCGCTGAGTTCTCAAGACGAAGGTTTCAGGAGGTATCCCATGATCCCCGGAGAGATTTTTCCCGCCGAAGGCGACATTGAACTGAATGCAGGGCTGGAAACGGTGACGCTGGACGTTGCCAATACCGGTGATCGGCCAGTCCAGGTCGGCAGCCACTATCATTTCTACGAGACAAACTCCGGGCTCGCGTTTGATCGCGAGAAGGCGCGTGGCATGCGGCTGGACATTCCCGCCGGAACAGCCGTCCGGTTCGAGCCCGGCCAGACACGCTCCGTCACGCTGGTTGCCTATCGCGGGTCGAAAACCGTCTACGGTTTCAATCAGAAAGTCATGGGGGCTCTCTAGTGTCGGTATCCGTCTTCGCGCGTATTCTACTGGGCAGTTTGCTCTGCTCGGTCGCGGCGCTCCCGGCAGCGGCGCAGGACACTATCGACTGTGACAACGCCTACACCCAGATGGAGATGACACATTGCGCAGGCGTTGCCTGGCAGGAAGCGGACGCGGACTTGAACGCGGCCTACAAGCAGGCCATGGCCGTTATGCGCGAGACCGACGGGTATCTTCCGGACAACCTGAAAGGGGCCGCGGACAGTTTGAGAGATGCCCAGCGCGCCTGGATCCCCTACCGCGACAAGGCGTGCGAAACCTATGGCTTCCTTGCGCGCGGCGGGACGCTCGAACCACAGCTGGTTCTGAGCTGCAAGGCGGATCTCACCAAACAACGCACCGACGAGCTCAAGATGCTGGTGGAAGGAATGTAGCCGTGTTGAGCTTCGTCCGCACTCCGGTTCTGATGATGGGTCTCGTCCTGCCGCTGCTTGCAACGGCGCAGGAAAACGATCCCCCGAAAGAAATCGACTGCGGCTACCCGCTGAACAATGCCGAACGCACCTTTTGTGCGGACAAGGCCCTCGCGGAAGCCGAGGCCGCCATGGACGAGGCTTATCGGAACCTGCAGGAGAAGCTTTTCGCGATGGATGCCGAACTGCCGGATCACCTGAAGGGAAGTCCGGAAGCGCTCGCAAAGGCTCAGCTGGCCTGGCGCAATTACAGGGATCTGGACTGCAAGGCCTACGGATTTCCCTTTCAGGGCGGCACGCGCGGAAACGCGCTCTTCCGAAGCTGCATGATCATTCTCACCCGGCAACGCGCTGATGACCTGAGCGCGACCATCGAAGATTACGGCAATTGAACAAACGATATTCTGATCGCTGATTGGAGACGAAATGGCTTACAAGATGCCCCGTGCCGCTTATGCGGACATGTTTGGACCGACCACCGGCGACAGGATGCGCCTGGCCGATACCGACCTCATCATCGAGGTGGAAAAGGACTTCACCACCTATGGTGAAGAGGTCAAGTTCGGCGGCGGCAAGGTGATCCGTGACGGGATGGGACAATCCCAGGCCCCCCGTTCGGCAGGTGCCGTCGACACGGTCATCACCAACGCGCTGATCGTGGATCACTGGGGCATCGTGAAAGCCGATGTCGGTTTGAAGGATGGCCGCATCGCCGGGATCGGCAAGGCGGGCAATCCGGATGTCCAGCCGGATGTGGACATCGTCGTCGGACCCGGGACGGAGGCCATCGCCGGGGAAGGCAAGATCCTGACGGCCGGCGCACTCGACGTTCATATCCATTTCATCTGTCCGCAGCAGATCGATGATGCCCTGATGTCCGGTGTGACCACCATGCTGGGCGGCGGTACCGGACCGGCAACAGGAACCAATGCAACCACCTGCACCCCGGGTCCCTGGCACATCACGCGCATGCTGCAATCGGCCGACAGTTTTCCGATGAACCTCGCGTTTGCAGGCAAGGGCAATGCTTCCCTGCCGGCTGCGCTGGAGGAACAGGTCCTGGCCGGGGCGTCGGCCCTCAAGCTTCACGAGGACTGGGGCACCACACCCGGAGCCATCGACACCTGCCTGTCGGTTGCGGACGAGTATGATGTCCAGGTGATGATCCATACCGACACGCTCAACGAATCCGGCTTTGTCGAGAACACCACGGCGTCCTTCAAGGATCGCACGATCCATGCCTTCCACACGGAAGGCGCCGGCGGCGGCCATGCACCGGACATCATCAAGGTCTGCGGCGAGATGAATGTCCTGCCGTCCTCGACCAACCCGACGCGGCCCTACACGGTCAACACACTCGAAGAACATCTCGACATGCTGATGGTCTGCCACCACCTGGACAGTTCCATCCCGGAAGACGTCGCCTTTGCCGAAAGCCGCATCCGCAAGGAAACCATCGCGGCCGAAGACATTCTTCACGACATGGGCGCCTTCTCGATCATTGCGTCCGACAGCCAGGCCATGGGCCGCGTCGGCGAAGTCGTCATTCGCACGCTGCAGACGGCCCACAAGATGAAGGTCCAGCGCGGGCGCCTGAGCGAGGAAGGCAGCGAGAACGACAATTTCCGCGTCAAGCGCTACATGTCCAAGATCACGATCAATCCGGCAATCGCTCATGGCCTTGACGAGCATATCGGTTCGGTCGAGGTCGGAAAGCTGGCCGATCTGGTTTTGTGGGACCCGAAGTTTTTCGGCGTCAAACCCGACATGGTGCTGAAGCTCGGCACCATCGCAGCGGCACCGATGGGTGACCCGAATGCCTCCATCCCGACACCGCAGCCGGTACATTACCGTCCGATGTTCGGCGCCTTCGGCAAGGCCATGACCGAAAGCCGTGTGACCTTCGTTTCGAAAGCTGCCTATGACAATGGCATCAAGGACAAGGCTGGCCTCGACAGTCTGGTCCTGCCGGTCAAGAACGTGCGGGGCGGCATTTCGAAGAAATCCATGGTGCTCAATGACGCGACACCGGAAATCGATGTGCATCCGGAAACCTATGAAGTGCGCGCAAACGGTGAATTGCTGACCTGCGAACCGGCAGATGTTCTGCCCATGGCACAGCGTTACTTCCTGTTCTGACGTACATTCAGGTCACGAGAAGCAACTTGAAGATTGAACGCGCCGAACGACACGAGCTTCTGGCAGGTCATCCGATACTGGCCGATCACCTGAAGCGGTATCAGCAGCTGACCTACGACCCGGCAAACTGCAGGTATCGGGCAGGAGAAGAGGTCTGGCTTGAGCCGGGCGCCGACGCGCCGACAGTCCTGTCTGAGGAACAGGCCGCGAAACTCAATCGGGAAACCGAAGAGGAAATGGCGGCACTGAAGGATGGCTTTTCACCCGGCATAGTCGCCCGGGCGCCGATCGACAGCCTGATCGTCGCCATGAATGCCAGGTCGATGGAGGATTTCGTTGCCCGGTTCGGCACCGTGTTCACAAATCTGGCAGATCAACTCGGCTGGTCGGAGTTTGTCGTTCTCACGGGCGTCAGGCAACCGCTTCTGGGTCAGGAGAACGACCACCCGCCGGTCCTTGCCGCTGAAGACCACTTGCTGGAGGCGGGATTTTCCAGGACGGAGCCCCATGGGCTGGCCAGTGATCTGGAAGGGTTCGCGTCGATCCTCGGATCGCTGTTCTGGATCGCCCGCTGCAACGCTGCCGCGCCTCATATACTGTTTGCGGCAAAGGGATCCGCGAGTGTCGGAACATTGTGTCAATACGCGAACATCCACTTCGACATCTATGAGCCCCAGGAAGCAAACCTCCTTGGAAATGCTCTCGAACCAAACGGTTTGTGCCAACCACCGGACGGCATATGCCGGGAAATTCTGTCGCAGACATCGGCAATTCCCGGACGGGCGATCGAGCTTTAGAATGGCCTGTGGATCGAGGAGCTTTTGAATGTACAAGATTGTCGGATTTCCGCGCACCCGGGCCATGAGGGTGATGTGGCTGCTCGAGGAGCTGCAGGAAGCTTACGAATTGGAGCCCGCGCCTCCTCGATCCGAAGCAGTCCGCGCCCTGACGCCGGATGGCAAGGTCCCGGTTCTGGTGGAGGGGGACGCGGTTCTCACGGAATCCGTCGCAATCTGCACATATCTCGCCGACAAGCATGGCAGGTTCACATTCCCGGCCGGAACGCTGGACCGGGCCCGGCAGGACGGCTTTACCCAGCACTGCGTCGACGTGCTGGAAGGCGCGCTCTGGACCACATCGAAAAACAGCTACATCTACCCCGAAGAGCAGCGCGTACCCGCAATTCTGGAGACTTGCCGGCAAGAGTTCGCCAGAGGTCTCGAAACGCTCGGCCATCGCTTTGGAGATGGCCCCTATGTCATGGGCGACAGCTTCACGATTGCAGATATCATGATCGGCCATTGTTTCGGCTGGGCCGTGGGCCTCAAGTTCGACTTCCCCAGGAACGGGCCTCTGGCCGACTATTTCAAACGCCTTCGCCAACGCCCCGGCTATCGGGCCATGAAGGCCAAGGTGGACGCAGCGCAATGATCCGCATTCAGAAAATACACCCTGCGGGCAGCTGGCAGGGACAGGCCGCCGACCAGATCACGCTTGATCGCGAAGACAGGTACCGCCGCCGTGCCGTCCTGACCGGTGCAAGCGGCCTTACCTGCCTGCTCGACGAGGCCAGTGCCGTTCATCTGCAGCATGGCGACGGGCTGGAACTGGAAGACGGACGGATCATGGAGGTTCTCGCCGAGCCAGAGGATCTGGTCGAAATCACGGCCGACGATGGGGATCATCTGGTGAAGATCGCCTGGCACTTGGGAAATCGTCACCTGCCCACACAACTGATGGGTGGATCAGTGCGGATTCGCCGCGACCATGTCATCGAGGACATGGTCGCCAAACTCGGGGGCACGATGACGCCCGTTTCAGCGCCCTTTGATCCCGAAGGAGGTGCCTATGGTCATGGCCGGACGCACGGCCATGATCACGGACATGGGCATCCCCACGGTCATTCTCATCACGGGCACAGCCATGACTGACCAGGTTTCCGCGTCTTCCCTGTATCGGCTGATGGCCTTTCTCTCTCCAGCCTTTCCGATCGGTGCCTTCACCTATAGTCACGGATTGGAGAAGGTCATTGATGAAGGTGGCGTGACCAACGTGGAAGAGTTTGGAGCCTGGCTGGAAGAAATCCTGCGTGTTGGGGGTGCGCGCAGCGACGCAATCCTTGTCAAGGAATCCTATCGTGCCGCGCGATCGGGAAACGGGAGCGCCGTGAAGGACCTCAGGGAACTTGGACTCGCCCTGCAACCATCAAAGGAACGGCATCTTGAAACCAGCGCCCAGGGCAGGGCCTTTTTCGAGGCGATTGCCAGGAGCTGGCTGCCTTCACGGACCGGTGCTGCCGCCGGTCTCCTGAAGGATCTTGTCGAAACTGATGACCGCGGCCCCTGGCCTTATCCAGTGACCGTCGGCGTGACCTGTGCAGCACACGAAATTCCGGAGGAGGCGGCCCTGACTGCCTACCTACATGCCTTTGCCGCAAACCTTGTTTCGGCGGCCGTACGCGCCGTGCCCCTTGGTCAAAACAGCGGCCAGAAGGTTCTCTCCGATCTGGAACCACTCATTCTCGGAACTGCCAAATCGGCGCAGGAAATGAGCCTGGACGATCTTGGAACCTCCACCTTTCTTGCAGACATCGCCTCCATGGCACACGAAACCCAGTATTCGAGGTTGTTCCGTTCATGACATCGCTAAATGGACCCCTTCGCGTCGGCATCGGCGGACCCGTCGGATCCGGCAAGACCACCTTGACCGACAAATTGTGCAAGGCCATGCGCGAGAACTATTCGCTCGCCGTCATCACCAATGACATCTACACGAGCGAAGATGCCGAGGCGCTGATGCGCTCCCAGGCGCTCACAAGCGACCGGATTCGCGGTGTCGAGACAGGGGGCTGCCCGCATACCGCCATTCGGGAAGACGCATCCATCAATCTTGCGGCCGTGGACGACCTGACAAGATCCATTCCCGATCTGGACCTGATCCTGATTGAATCGGGCGGTGACAATCTTGCAGCAACCTTCTCACCCGAACTGGCGGATCTGACCCTCTATGTGATTGACGTCGCCGCCGGCGAGGAAATTCCGCGAAAGGGGGGGCCCGGCATCACCCGCTCGGATCTGCTCATCATCAACAAGACGGACCTTGCCCCTTACGTCGGCGCCAATCTTGACGTCATGGACCGGGACGCAAAAAAGATGCGCAAGGAGCGGCCGTTTGTCTTTACCAACAACAAAGCAGGTGACGGTCTGGAAACCGTGGTAGAGTTCATCGTCGAAAAGGGTGGACTGAACGCTTAGATGGTATCGGGGAAACAAGACGCCTGTGCGCTGAACAACGCGCTCTGGTGCGATGCGGTTCTGAAAGCCGCTGGTGCGTCATCGCGATTCAGCACCGGTTTCTGGCAGGCCTCCGGAACCGTTCTCCCTCTTTACCCGAATATCGTCACGACATCCGCCAGGCCCGATCCGGACTTCAAGGCTGCCCTTCAATCCCTGCCCTCAAACACAGCCGTCAAGGACAGTTTTGACTGTCTGGACCTGTCTTCCTTCGGATTTCAGAAGCTGCTGACCGGCACCTGGCTGTTTCGCCCGGCACCGTCCGACAAGCGGCCGGCCATCAGCTCTACCTGGCAAAAGATCTCCCACCGGGAGGGATTGCGAAAGTGGGCGCACGCATGGAACGACACTGAAAGCCTCCATCACATCTTTTCCCCGCGGCTTCTTGAGACCAACGCCGTCGACTTTGCGGCAATCGTGAAGGACGACGCAATCAAGGCCGGTGCCGTTTTCAACGCTGGCCCGAAGTTCAAGGGCAAGGAGGTGATGGGACTGTCAAACCTGTTCTGCCGAAGGAACTGGCGCTACAGCGCCTTGCGCGAATTGCTCGCGCCCTATCCGCACAGGCCCGTTTGTACATACGAGACCGATGACGACATTCTTGCGGTCTATCGCGAACTTGGTTTCGAAACTTGCGGTCGGCTGAGCGTCTGGCTGAAAACCTGAAAGACCTCATTCGGTTGCCGGCAGGGTTCACCGCCGGCAACCAATTCAACAGGCAGGTTGCGCCTATTTGACGATCACGGTTTGCCGGGCAGCGACTGACGCGTCGCCGGAAGTCAGAACAAAACGCAACTCGTAGGTTCCCGCCGTTTCCGGCGCAGGAACGTCAACCTTTCCGTCCTTTATGTTGTCCGCGCTTTCCCAGGAACCGGACGCCGTGCCCCAGGCATCCTGTTCAGGCTCGGCAAATCCGACGAAGTTGCTGCCATTGGCAGGACCCGAGGTGTTCACGGAAATCATCGTTCCGGCCGCGACTTCACCCGGCGCTTCCAGAACGATCGCGGGCTCGACAACGGTGATCGGCTGGCTGGCCAGTACCTTGGCCCCGTCTGCGGCAGACAGGACGTAACGCAGTTCATATGGTCCCGGTGTCAACGGTGAAACGAGCGCGACCTTGCCTTCGCTTGGACGCTCATAGGTGACAAAAGCATCGGCAGCCGAACCTGGTTCGGCGATGCCGATCCAGTCATCCGGTCCTTCCGGACCGCTCCAGCCAACGCTCAGCATCGCGGTAGCTTCCACCATTTCAGCTGCCTCGAGCCTCGCAACGGCTTCAACAACCGACAAGGGTGAACGTGCCAGGATCGACTGATCGATACCCGCGACGTAGATCACCTCAAAGGCACCGGCCTCTGCAGGAGCTTGAATAGCCAGGGGAGACCCATTGGAGATACGTTCCCACCTGCCATCAATGTCACTCTCGAAACCGCCCGTGGGAACGATACCGATCCAGTCTTCAGCGCCACCCGGACCTTGCCAATTGACTTCGACAAGTTCACCCATGGAGACCTCGGGCTTGAAGGTCAGAGCCACTTTGGCATGCAATACCTTTATCGCTGCCTCCGCAAGAACCCGTTCAGCTCCTTCGGCCCAGACATAGACAATCCGGTACTCGCCTCCAATAAAATTTCTTGACCTAAATTCCCCAATGATTTCAATTAACACCATGTTTTACAGGGTGTTATGATTCAGCATGTGCGAACATTTGTGCGAAACCGTGTGCGAAAACGGTCAGGACTAGGGCATGAAGTATCTTAAACCACGAGGCGGTTGGTACCACTTTGAACGAGTGGTTCCCCCTGATTTGCGACATCTTATTGCCCAAAAGGAATGGCGGCATACCCTCGACACTGACAGCAGGGTTGAAGCTGAAGCACGATGTAGACGCAGAACAGTTGAAACAGACGAGCAGCTAAAGCAGGCCAGAAACGGCACTTACCGCCGCCTTAGCCAAATGGAGATCGAAAACCTTGCCGCCCAATGGGGCATCGACTTTCAACTGATCAATCGTGAGAACATTGCGCGTGAAGCCTTCCCAGATGTATGGGGTGAACTGGATGCTATCGGAGATGAGGCACCGCGCCCTATCATTCGCAAGAAATCCGATCTGGCACAGTATGTGGCGGACTGGTTAGAGAAAACCGATACCAATAACATATCAACTGACACACCTGACTTCGAGGCACTGCTCGATGCCTGTCTGGACGAGTATCTTGTATCCAACCCTGAAATTTCAAATGGTTGGAAAGAAGTCCTAACTGAGTTGAACGCATTGCCTGAAGGCCCTGCCCCATCAACCTTCGGGACACTAAAAAGAACAAAGAAAATTGATCCGAAGCGCAGGCTCTCTGTCGCCTTCAACAAGTATTTGCAGGGAAACCCAGACATCAGCGACAGCGCGGTTTCAGACTTTGGCACTGGCGTCCGCCGCTTCATTGAGTTTTGCGGCGATCTTGATGTTGAAGAAATAGACCGAACACACGCTGAAAAATTTCGAGATGGTCTGCTACGTTTCCCATCCCGACCACCCAATAAAATCCGTGTTCTCTCAATGCAAAAACAACTCGATTGGGCCGATACGAACGAGACAAATACCCTTCAACGAGGGGCGGTTAACAAAAATATTCAGGGCGTAAAGCTGGCTTTGGACTACGCATATAGTGACACTGCACTCATCAAAGACCGCACTTGGCGTAACCCGTTCGAAGGCTTTATCAAAAAGGTGAAGCAGTCAAAGACTGATCGCAAGAAGGGGTTCACAGACGAACAAGTCAAGATCGTGTTTTCACGAGAGGTTTTTCGCCCAAAAACCGTAGAGCGGTTCTGGATATCTGTTGTGTTATTCTACACCGGCGCGCGACTGGATGAAATTTCCCAACTCCATGTGTCTGATGTCAAATACTCACCTGTCCCACATCTGCTTTGCGAAAATCTGGAAGATGAAGACCCCGCACTTGCAAAACTTCTCAAGAACGAGACCTCACATCGAACGATCCCAATACCTGACGAACTGCTGAACTTAGGCTTCTTGGATTACACTGAAGCGGTCAAAGCAAGCGGACACGTTCACTTATTTCCCAATCTACCCCACAAAAGCGGAAAAAAACGTGCGGGGTACGTATCTAGGACGTTCATGGAAGCCTTCCGGGAACATGGCGAACGACATCCTGAGACCCAACTAAACACCCTGAAATTGAGAACGCACAGTTTACGTCATACATATCGACGGGCTGCCTTTAATGTACCAGATCAAGACTTCGTAAAGATCGTGATGGGCCACTATGTCGATGGCGAGTCAATTCAAACCTACGGCTGGGAAATCTACAACCTACCAGATATTCTGATCGAGAAGGCCACGAAGCACGTTAAACTCCCAGCATTGGATTTGCATTACTTGCGTGAAGTGGCTAACAAATTCTTGGCCGAAGTGCAGACAGGCGATTAGCGTAGACTGGCTGCCTCAGGCTGGTATGACATCCCCTTGATCGACCCATCTCTGATCCGCTCAACGGCTTCATCAATCGCAAACAAGGGTACAAGGAACCACTCTCTTGGGGTGACGGTATGGCCAAAGCGATCTTTGATCTCAATGTCCAGTCTTGCAGCTTCAAAGATGCGGTGCAGGAGGTTCTCCAGCTTAACTCTGTTGATGTTGAACAACTCATAGGTCGTTACGATCTCAACATCTGCCATCAGAAACGTGGGGTCGAGCTTCGAGTTGGCAACGCGCTTTTCAACACTACCGCCCGTAACGTCAATCTTGTGCAGCAGATCACGATTTTCGGCTGCGACGGGCAGGTCAGACTTATTTCTTAGCACATAAATCAAACCACTGGCTTCGTCGCCGTCAACAGTGGCATCTGCGAACAGAGGGCCTGCATTTGGATTGGTTATATTGTACTTGCATCAAGTCTATAGCGCGGTGTGAGAGCTTTTTGTCAACACGACCTAAGTACGCTACCGGTATCTCCTGCGTCCGTTGTACTGTCGTCGGTTAGGTCTGCCGAATTGAACGACGGGCAGAGGTGTTCCCTCAATTATGGCTTGAACGAAGTTAGCTTTAGGAAAATCAAACAGATAGCGCATATGGCCCTGCGCTGCCGTCAGTAGGCACAGTTTACTGCCGCCGTAGTCGAAACCAACAATCTTGCCTAGTGACCCCCATTCTTTGAGAAGTCGGGTTTCTGTTTGGTGCACTGTATAGATGTCAGTACCATCAAACCTTTCGGGCACACAGTACTCCAACATTTCATGATATTGTTTGATATCTGTAGGACGCCTAGTTGCATCCACAACCCACACCACATGACCGTAGAATTGAGTACGTTTGATAACTTCTTCTGGCTTTATGGCTGAGTGCTGAAACTCTACTGTAAGACCATACGGTGTCTTGATGTCAGCAATATGCAGTTCCCCGGTTACATCGCGCGCCGATACTTCCTGCCAGCTAGGGTCAAATTGGTTTTTCCAATCCCGGTGCCATTGGGTTTCATTTTCCCACCAATGGTCTCAGTGTCTTCGTCCCTTGTGCGCCCAATGCCAGATTTTCTTGGTGCCGCAGCGGGCGACTAGTTCACCCCCGCAACCGGGGCATGTGCCGGTTACGTTCGGCGTAGCTTCAATGCGTTGGCTATCAAAAAGTGCAAATCTCATGACTGTTACATGGAGTGTGTGCATATTTCCAAAGGATTGAGCAGCGCGGTCTCACTTGGTTGTGCGCACAGTCTTAGTGAGATTGCGCACGCTCTTGAACCGGGCCTACGCTGTGCAGCTTACCGGTGACTGCAATGCGGACGAAGCGGACTTCGACCTTGGAAGGGCGAACAACTGCTTTGGTGACAATTGGACAAGACTGGTCAGCGTTGCCCTCGCACAGGTCAACCTAACCGACTGTAAATTGCCCCATCATTCCACAGTCTTCGTGTTCAAGGATGTGGCAGTGATACATGTAGGGTGCATCCTTGGTAGCCTCGAAGTCGAACCTCACAAGTACTTCCGACCATCCCTCCTCCACATGGACCATGTCTTTCCAACCGCTTGCATATGCAGGCGGAGGGCCGCCGTTCTGGCTCAGGATACGGAAAGAGCATCCGTGGATGTGGAACGGGTGCAACTGGTCATCAACTGAAATACGCCAGATTTCGGAATCACCCTTGCGCACCTCTTCGTCGATCCGGTCCATCTTCATTGGTTGGCCATTGATCGCCATTGCCCCTGCATCACCACAGAAGTTGTCCCAAGCCAGCGCTAGTGCGGCAAGATCGGCACCTACATCCATTTCCAACTGGAAGCTGCGCGTCACGGTGGCGTCCGCTGACTTTGGCGGTTCTAAGTTTGCCAGTCGCGCCGGCATCGCTCCGTCAAAGCCATTGGTTGCGGATCGTGTCAGTGAAAGGGCCGTCGTGGTTTGGTTGCCTCCGAACAGGTTTGCAAAGAAGCCGCCTCCGCCCCCATCCAAATTCACGTTCAGAAAATTGGTCTCAACAGCGCTCATGTCGACGAGAATCTCGTAGCGTTCTCCCGGCGACATCACAATGCTCTCCGCCTCGACGGGCGCGGATAGGAACCCACCATCCGACGCGATAACTGTAACAGGCCCAGTTTCCATCGACAGTCCCAGAAAGCGCGCATTGCAGGCGTTCAGTATTCGCAGTCGGACGAGCCCAGTGGGAACCGTTTGGGCAACCGGCGCGATTGCCCCATTGACCACAAGCGTGTCACCTTCAAAGCCATCTTCAAAGACAGCGGCTGACAGCTCATATGCCATCTTTCCGCTTCCATCGAACATCTTGTCCTGAAGGATCAAGGTGAAGTCATCCACACCATATGTCTTGGGTAAGTCGGCGGAAAGGCTCGCATCATCTTCGATCAGCAACACACCAGCGAGGCCCTTGTAAGTTTGCTGCGCAGTCTTGCCGTGCATGTGCGAATGGAACCAGTTCATCGAGGCATGCTGAACAATCGGCACATCTGGCGACCAGACAGACCCATGCTCGATTTCTTGGTGGGGACCGCCATCAACATCGCCCGGGATGTGTAAGCCGTGCCAATGAATTGTGGAGGTGTCTCCGATGTTGTTGGCTACGTCGAATGGGAGTGTCTGACCTTGTTTCACTTTGAGGACTGGCCCCAAGTAATCGTGATTTATCCCAAACGTCTCGCTGGCCACGCCTGTCCCGAAGTCGTGGCTGGCGGGGTTGAGTGCCAAAGATACCCGATCTTCAACACCACCGGTCAGGTCGGTCAGAGGGATGATCGGGAGCGGTCGCGCCGTCGATTTCGCCCACGCCAAGCCTCCGCCAGCTAAAAACATGCCAGCGCCGGTGGATTTCAGGAAAGTTCTGCGGTCCATTGCAACCCTCAAAGACTGTTATCTATGGTTGAAAGGTCGCCACCTGAGGACATTCTTTCAATCGTGACTGATAAAGCAGACAACACTTTCTTGAGCCAAAATATCAAGGGAATAATGATGACGCTTATTGCGCGTTGGAACGCTCAGATGGATGAAGCGCGCGCTGACAGCGAATTTGCCAATGTCCGCCCCGCTGACATTCGCGTGTTCGCTCAACTCCAAGCACCGTAATGATACCAACGGCACCGCAAATCAAAGATAGAACCTTCATATAAACCACCTGACGGCCTACCAATCAGAGTTGTCAAGCCTTAGTGGCAACAAGAATCTGGCAAGGTTGTGTTCATCGGATGGTTGTTGCGCTGTTTCTTGAGAGCGGTCGTTCGTCCTCACCGCAGCATCGGTCAAAGTGGGCTCGTTTGAGACATTCGCTGCGGTTCGCATAAATGACAGACATGAGCCGGCCCCCGGACTTCGTGAAAATTAACTTTTGTTTTTAGTGATGTGAAACTCGGCTGAGATCATGGTTGCAGCACGCCCAGCAGGCA
>JAEPML010000014.1 GCA_017643925.1 Roseibium sp.
GCAACTCCTATTGGCTGTTTCTCCTAATAGGTTGTGCAAACCGGTTCGAAATCAATCAGCTGAATGCTGTGTTCGGTGTGAGTGAACAATCAGCGCTTTTGATTGCGAGGCGAAAAAACCACTGGACCGGGCCGGACTTGCATGGTAACCGCTTCTCCTCGCAAGTGGATTTGCTGGCAAAACCGATGCTGGCCTGACACGAGATTGGGAAGAATGAACGCAGGTCTGACACTCCGACGACGAACCAGCCGACGAGAAATCTCTCGTTCGCTCCGTCGCGGCTGACCTGATCCCCGGACCTTCCACTTTCTACCCGGGCACTGGCAGGCGCGCTTTCAAAGAAAAGACCGCTTGTTGGGAACAGCCTTATGAAACAGACCGCATGGGTCATCCGGCTCGAAGAAGCCACTGACAACACCGCAATTGAAGATCTTCAGGCTGAAGCCTTCGGACCAGGCCGTTTTGCCAGGACTGCATTCCGCATTCGTGAAAACGTGCCGCACCGCACGGACCTCTCCTTTGTGGGCCTCGCAGGTGAGCGGATCGCGGGCTCTATCAGGCTGTCGCCCATCATGATCGGCGCTTCAGCTGCCCTGCTCCTGGGGCCGTTGACCGTCGCACCGGACTTCAAGAACCGCGGCCTTGGCAAGGCGCTGATGCGCGTCGCCATGGAGACGGCTGAACGGGCAGGTGACAAGCTTGTGCTGCTCGTGGGAGATGCGCCTTATTACAGCCCGTTCGGATTCAGGCAGGTTCCATTCGGAAAGGTCACGCTGCCCGGGCCGGTTGACCCGGAACGCCTTCTGATCGCTCAACTGAACCAGGCCGAGATGCCGGAAGGCATGGTTCACGGCGGCGAGCACTAGAAACATACAGGTTTCTAGTGGTGCTACCTGCCTTCGCGATACCAGGTCATCGTTATTGCGCCAAGCAGCAAGGCAAGTCCAAGTAGCCCAATCATGAGCGGGTATCGGTCCACACCATTCAGCACACTTGCCTCGGTCGCCTTCAGGCCGATCCAGCCGTTGCCTGCGTAGTTCGCAGACTGACGCATCGAAACGACACGTGGAAGATCCAGGTCACCGCCGACATCCCTCAGGCGCTGCGCGGTGCCGCCGGTCGCTTCGCTGACCGGTTGCAGAAGATCGGTCGTCGACAGGACATCGGTGTATTCACGCGGGTTTTGCGGGCCCACATGAATGAGCGCATTCCGCTCGCCATCCGACACGGACCAGAGGCCCGTTTCCTGTGCGGGCAAACCTCCGCGCCACAGGCCGGGATCCTGTTCCGTCATCTCAATGACGTTGCTGTCGCCGGTCGGCGACGTCACCGTGACCTCGTTGACGCTTTCGCCAAGTGTCTGCCGTTCGACCACAAGTTCAGGCCCGCGCAGCGAGACATTGAGGGCCTCTTCTTCCAGGTCCGGTTCCTGCATCAGCCAATGAGCCAGCCGGCGCAGCAGGGGCACGTGCGGCCCGCCGCCTTCAAAACCGCGTGCCCACAGCCAGACATGATCTGACAGAAGCATCGCGACCCGGCCTTCACCTTCACGGTTGAGCACGAGAATAGGCGTTTCGCTCGGACCGGACATCAGGGTGTGACCGGCATCGATCTCGGTATCAACCGCGCGGAACCAGCGGCTCCAGGCAGGCGGGTCCTGCTCGGCTCCGGGCAGCCCTCGCGTGACCGGATGGCGTTCGCCAAGATTTGCAAGCGTGGCGTGGAAGGGTTGTTCAAGGATCGTGCCTGTCGGACGGGCAGGCAGGATAGGAGCCAGCGGCGTGCGGTAGAGACTGCCGCCCTCGGCATAGTCAGGTCCACCGGCCAGCAGAACGGCGCCACCGTCGCGCACATACCGGGCGATGTTGTCGAAATAGAGCATCGGCAGCACGCCGCGGCGAACGTAGCGGTCGAAGATGATCAGGTCAAACTCGTCGATCTTGACCGAAAACAGTTCGCGGGTCGGAAAGGCGATCAGCGACAGTTGGTTGATCGGCGTGCCGTCCTGTTTTTCCGGCGGTCTGAGAATAGTGAAATGCACAAGATCAACGGAGGCATCGGACTTCAACAGATTGCGCCACGTGCGCTCGCCCGCATGCGGGGATCCCGAAACAAGCAGAACGCGAAGGTTCTCCCGAATGCCGTCGATAGTAACGACGGCACGATTGTTCAAAGGGGTCAGCTCACCTTCCAGGGGCGCGGCCTCGAATTCGAAAATATTGTCGCCGCCATGTGCGATGGCGACCGGGATTTCAATTTTCTCCCCGGTCCGGGCGATCCGTTCGCTAACCACGTCTCCATCGCGTTTGACAGTCAGCACCACCTGATCCCCAGGTCCGGTACCACGGCCCTGGTCAACGACGGAAAGCGTCACGGTCTGCTCCGATCCGACAAGGCCGAACCGCGGGGCTTTCTCAAGGACGATGCGCCGGTCGCGTTCGTCGGCAGCACCCGTGATCAAGCCATGTACGGGTGCATCGAAGCCGAGCGCCTTCGCATTTTCCGGGATGTCATGGATCTGGCCGTCCGTGATGATGACGGCGCCTCCAACGCGCTCCGGCGGGACGTCCGCAAGTCCGTTCGACAAGGTCTGGAACACTTCCGTGCCATTGCCGGTGCCCGAGTTCCTCGCTTCCAGTATCCTGAGTTCAAAACCGTCAAGAGCGTCGATCCGCTTCTTGATGCTTTCGGTCGCCTCGTCAGTGGTCTGTTCCCGGTCGGCAAGACGCTGGCTCTGACTTTTGTCCACCACCATCGCGACAACAGACGT
The DNA here is from genome assembly GCA_017643925.1 of Roseibium sp. Lineage (GTDB taxonomy): Bacteria > Pseudomonadota > Alphaproteobacteria > Rhizobiales > Stappiaceae > Roseibium. The sequence goes on from JAEPML010000014.1 coordinate 2,771, forward strand.
CAACGGTTCACGGTCCTCGCGCTCGATCGCAGGGTTGGCCAGTGCAAACAGCAACAGGGCCATGGTGAGCGCGCGAAGGAACCAGCCGCGAAGTCTCAGATATCCCGTCAGAAGTGCCAGAAAGACGGCGATAACGATGCCGGCCGTCAAAGCCCAAAACGGAACCAGGGGATCAAAGGAAAGGGACCAGACCATCAATGCTCCTATTGTCCAAGCCGTTCGAGCAACGCGGGAATGTGCACCTGGTCAGCCTTGTAGTTGCCGGTCAGGCTGTACATCACGATGTTCACGCCGGAGCGGAAGGCATAGTCGCGCTGAGTGGGGTCGTTGGGTACGGTGGGATACATGAATTCGCCACTTTCCGAGATTGCCCAGGCCGCGGCAAAGTCATTGCCGGTGATCATGATCGGCGACACACCATCCCCTGCTCGTACCGGACGATCTCCGCGCGCCGAGACTTCCTCCAGGCTTTCCACCCATAGCGGGCTTGTTGCGTAGCGTCCCGGAAAGGTCTCAAGCAGGTAAAATGCCTTGGTCAGAACATGATCCTGCGGGACAGGCTCAAGCGGCGGCACATCCAGGTCTTCAAGGATTTCCCGAAGCTTGAGCGTTGCCGGTGTCGAGGCGAACTCGTTCGCCGATGAACTGAGGTGATCGCGGGTATCGAAGAGGATCGATCCGCCATTCCGCATGAATGTGTCGATGCGCGCGATGGTCTGATCATTCGGCTTGTCCGCGGCCGGGTCAATCGGCCAGTAGATCAGCGAGAAAAACGCCAGTTCATCACGCGCGATATCGATTGCGACAGGCGGTCCCGGTTCGAGCGCGGTTCTTTCTGAGAGGAACTGGCTCAGTCCCGACAATCCGGCGGCGCTGGTGTCGTCGATCTCGGGGTTGCCGGTCATGACATAGGCCAGCCGTGTCTGCAGCGTCGACTCCATGGCCAGGAGCTCGTTCGAGGTTGACTGGGCGCCTGCCGGATCTGTCCCGCTTGCAAGAAGCAATGTCGCGGCAACAGCCATGGCGGGAGCGATCGAAGCGACACGACCCTTCAACCTGATCCGGCTGATGCCTCCTGCGAGCAGGAACACCGCGATGGTGTCGAGCACGATCAACAGGAAGGCCAGGGTGAAGAACAGGGATCTCAGATCAAACGGGTCGGAGGCCGGATAGGGGGCGCTGGTGGCACTTTCTCCAAGGGGAGACAGGTCCAATGGCAACAGTTCGTCCTCCGCCTGCAGAAGGTTGAGCGCGCGAAAACCGTCTTCGGTTCCGTAGAGGCCAGGTGGTGTTCGCCGGCTGGCGCTGGCCTCCCGAAAGTCGAATGCGCTGACCGGTGTGACTTCGACCGGCGGTGGACCGAAGCGGCCATAACCGTCAAGCAAGCGCAGCGGTGGCAACACGCTTTGTGAAGCGGTGCTTCCATCCGTGGTTTCAGAGACCGCCGCTACATTCGAAACGGCAAGGATCCGCCGCAGCATGTTCAGGAATACACCTGACAATGGCAGGTTGGACCAGGAAGAATCTGCGGTGACATGAAAGAGCACCAGGCTGCCGGCTCCCAGGGAAGTTGCCGTCACCAGCGGAGTCCCGTCCTCCAGCATGGCCCAGGTCCGGCCGGGCAGATCTGAAGTGGGTTCTGCCAGCACCTGCCTGTTGACAGTCACCTCTTCGGGAACCTTGAGACCGGAGAAGGGAGAATTATCGGGAAACGCTGCAAGTTGCTGCGGTTGCTTCCACGACAGCGAGCCGCCGAGCGAGCGGTCGCCGGCCCGCAATCGAACAGGAATGAGATCGTCGCTGCCGCCGGCGGTTTTCGGGCCGGCAAAACGCAGAAGCGTGCCCCCACTCTCAACCCATTCGCGCAGGCTTTCCGCCGTTGTGTCAGGCAAACGCCCGACGTCGGCCAGAACCAGCACGGAAATCCCCTGATCCAGAAGGGCCGCCACAGCCGCATCGATGTCGCTGTCCTTGGGTCTTCGGATGTCCGAGAAGGGCGCAAGTGCGCGTTCCAGGTAATAGACCGGGGACAGGAGTGGCTGGTCCAGGTCACCCGACTGGCCGGAAATCACGCCAACTGTTCTGCGCCGCCAGCTGTCGTCAACCAGCTGCACCGAGCCCGCCGCACCCTCGCCAGCGATTTCGACCCGGGCAATGTCATTGCGCAGTTCACTCGGCAGGTCGAACCGGGCTTCGGTTTCGGTCGTGCCGGGATCGAAGGAAGCCTGCACTTCACCCAGGACAAGCCCTTTCAGATCCAGCGCGCGAACCGTTGCGGTTCCGACCTGTTGGTCGGGATGCCGGATCACCGTCAGCGAAAGGGCTTCTGCGTCATTGGCGAGGTCCTTCAGGCCGATCGGTGTTTCGATGCCCGTCATAACGGTAACCGGCAACGCTCCGATGATGGAAGACAGGTCAGACAGGAAGGCGCCGTCGGTCCGGGTTCCGTCGGAGAGCCAGATCACTGCGCCCGGAGGCGTGGCCTGCGCGGCCTTGCGCAGACCGATACTCAATTCGCTGCGACGGGGCGGATAGGGGCGGGGCTCGAGCGCCCGCAGCTTTTCCAACGCGTTCGCGGCAGCTTCCGGCGTGAAACTCTGTGCCGGTCCTTCGGCGGTGGCCGCAAACAGGACAGGCTGTCCGTCTTGCTCGGCATTGGCGAGGATCTGCTCGGCCGCGCCGACCTGGGATTGCCACCCCTTTGCAGACGTCCAGCCGTTGTCGATCAGTACCCACAACACACCCTCGCCGGTTTCCAGCGGTTCCGCGGAGCGCCAGACCGGACCCGCCAGGGCAAAGATGAGGATCGCGGCGAGCAGCAACCGGAGCAGCGTCAGCCACCAGGGACTGCGCTGCGGTGTTTCTTCGTGCTGATCGATGTCGAGAAGCAGCCGGGTCGGCGGAAATGCGATCTCGCGGGGGCGCGGCGGTGTCAGGCGCAGCAGCCACCAGATCACCGGAAGCAACGCAAGCGCGGCCAGGATCCATGGAGCCGTAAAGGTTAGGGGCAAGCCTGCGAACACGGGTCAGACGCCTCCTCTTTGCATGACATCCAGAGCCCCCGAAAGCGCGCTGTGCAACACCAGCAACGGTTCCGACGCCGGACGATCCGTATGGTGAAGAACATATGTCCATCCAGCTCGTCTGGCTACATCGCGGATTTCGGCGCGATGGGCTTCCAGCCGGTTGTGGTAGTTCTCCCTCCAGTTTTCAGCCCGCCCTGCGGTCAAACGCAGGCCTTGCTCCGGATCGGTGAATTCTACACGACCGTCGAAGGGGAAGGTCTCTTCTATCGGGTCCAGAACCTGTACCAGGTGTCCGCGCGCGCCGGTGCTGGCAACACGTGCGATCCAGGCGGTGATGTCTTCAAGCGGATCCAGAAAATCCGAGACGAGGACAACGTCTGCAAAGCGCTTCACGGAGATCGTGTCCGGCAGGGAGACCGGCCTGGAAAGATGGGCAAGCGCATCGGCGAGGCGTTCGGCTGCCCGCCGGTCGGAAAATGGGCGGGTAACACCGGTCAGACCGATCCGTTCGCCGGTCTCGGCCAGCATGTCGGCCAGCGCGAGCATCAGCACGATGGCGCGGTCGCGCTTCGTGACTTCGGTCAGGCGTGAGCGAAACACCATGGAAGAGGAAAGGTCTGACCAGAGCCAGACGGTATGAGCGGATTCCCATTCCCTTTCGCGCACATAAAGATGGTCGTCCCGGGCAGAGCGGCGCCAGTCGATCCGCTTGGCGGGTTCACCCATGTTGAAGGGGCGAAACTGCCAGAAGCTCTCTCCGGGACCTGCTCTTCTGCGTCCGTGCCAGCCTGCAATGATGGAACTCGAGACATGGCTCGCCTCGACCAGCAGGTCGGGCAGGGCGTCCGCGACCGACCTTGCCTCGCCAATGACGTTCGGCCAGGTGCTTTGGTCAATGCCAGCTTTTGAATCGCTGCTGTCCATGCTGCTCTGTTCCTTCGGGATGGGCTGCGGGATCAGGCGATCTTGTCCTTGACGCGGCGAATGACGTCTCGAACGGTGTGACCGTCGGCGCGGGCTGCAAATGTCAATGCCATACGATGCTGGAGCACCGGTTCGGCAAGCGCCAGAACGTCATCGACAGAGGGCGCAAGACGCCCTTCGACAAGGGCGCGGGCACGAACGGTCAGCATGAGGGCCTGACTGGCACGAGGTCCGGGGCCCCAGGCGATCAGGTTGGTCACGTCATTTGCCTCCGAAGCGTCGCCGGGGCGGGCCGAGCGGACCAGTTTCAAGATGGCGTCAACGACCGATTCACCCACTGGCATCCGACGCACCAGCTGCTGGTAGTCCATGAGTTCTTCGGCGCTCATTGCAACCTGGGCAGCTGCCTGGTCGGCACCGGTCGTCTCCAAAAGGATGCGGCGCTCGGCATCCAGGTCCGGATAGTGAACATCAATCTGCATCAGGAAGCGGTCGAGCTGTGCTTCGGGCAGCGGATAGGTGCCTTCCTGTTCCAGCGGGTTCTGGGTCGCAAGGACATGGAAGGGGCGCGGCAGATCATGCGGATGCCCCGCGACCGTCACATGGTATTCCTGCATGGCCTGCAAGAGTGCGGACTGGGTGCGCGGACTTGCACGGTTGATTTCATCCGCCATCAGCAGCTGTGAAAAGACCGGGCCGGGGATGAAGCGGAAGGACCGGCCGCCATCCGCGCTCTGTTCCATGACTTCCGCACCGAGAATATCGGACGGCATCAGGTCGGGTGTGAACTGGATCCTGCGCGCGTCCAGACCCAGGACGGTGCCGAGGGTTTCGACCAGCTTGGTTTTGGCGAGTCCCGGGACTCCGACAAGAAGGCCGTGACCCCCTGCAAGGATCGTCACCAGGCTTTGCTCGACCACGGTTTCCTGGCCGAAGATGATGCGCGCAATATCAGCCTTGGCGTCGCTGATGCGATTGACAGCGCGTTCGGCGTTTTCTGCAACGGCGGCAAGGTCTTCTTCGGTTGGGCTGGAGGGGGAAACAACGCTCATGTATCACCTATTCCCTATATGTGTTTCGGCCGCCGGAGTTGGACCCGATTCTTCTTTCCCTGGATCAGTTTGCTGCGACACCTACAGTCTGACACCATATAAATTCGTAGATAAGGCGCAATTGTGCGCCTTACAGTGGAAAGGTCCAAGATTCTTTTGCTCCTCTGGGGATAAGGATCGGTTTGCCGGGGGTCGCAGGTGCGAATTCGCGGAAACTTGTGACAGGGAATTGTCAAAATTCCCGGTGTAGAAGCTTCTTGAATTGAGGGTGAAGGGTTACATGCAGAACGGATCGGGTGATGTGACAGGCACCATGCCGGAGGGGTTGAAGGCCCTTATGAGCCGCGCAGATCGCAAGGATATGGCCTTGCCGCCGGTGGACAAATGGAACCCGGAATTCTGCGGTGATCTCGATATCAGGATTGCACGTGACGGCACCTGGTTCTACCTCGGGTCGCCGATTGGGCGGGAGGCTCTGGTGAAGCTGTTCGCTTCCGTCCTGCGAAAGGACGAGGACGGCCGGCACTACCTGGTAACGCCCGTTGAAAAGATCGGTATCACGGTCGAGGATGCACCTCTTCTGGCGGTGGAGTTGGCGGTTGAGGGAGACGGGCAATCACAGCTTGTTTCCATCAGAACAAATCTCGGCGATCTCGTCAAAATCGGTCCGGATCACTATTTACGGTTTGAAATGGAACCGGAAAGCGACGGCCTGAAGCCCTATGTGAATGTGCGCGGGCGCCTGGAGGCGCTGTTTACCCGCCCGCTGATGTATCAGCTGGTGGACCTGATGGAGCAACGTGACGGCGATGAAGGAACGGAAATGGGGCTTTGGAGCGGTGGCGAGTTCTTCCGAGTTGCACCTGAGTTCCTGGCCGCCGGCTGACAATGAGAAAACAACACATGGATTACCAAACGGCTGAGATGCATGAACGCACCCGTTACTAACGAACTCCTGTCGACAAAAGACTGGGCTGGACAGATACAGACCCGGTTGTCGGATACCGCTCGACTGCACCCGAGCGAGGAAACAGGTGATCACACGCTCAATCCGGAACTCGGACCCTACGCGAAGTGGGATGGGCCGCCCCGCGACGCTGCCGTCCTGATCGGAATCATGGAACAGACTGCCGGACCGCGCGTTGTTCTGACGCAAAGGACCGGGCATCTGAAGTCGCATGCCGGACAGGTCGCGTTTCCCGGCGGGAAAATCGACCCGACTGACAGTGGCCCGGTGGAAGCAGCGCTCAGGGAAGCAGAAGAAGAGATAGGTCTCGATGCGAGACGTGTGAACCTTCTAGGGACGCTTTCCCCCTATCTAACGGGGTCCGGCTATCGGGTTGTGCCGGTCATCGGCACGATATCGGGTGGTTCGGACTTCAAACCCAATCCGGACGAAGTCGAAGACGTTTTTGATGTGCCTCTTGGCTTCCTGATGAATCCGGCCAATCACCAGAAACAAAGTCGTGAGTGGCAGGGCAAACGCAGATATTTTTATGCCATGCCTTTCGAGGATCGCTATATCTGGGGTGTTACAGCCGGAATTATCCGCTCATTTTATGAAACGGTTTATCGCTGATGATGCGCTTAGTTTTAACCCAGCTGCTCCTTTTCCTGCTGCCTTTCATTTTCTATGCGATTTGGTTGTGGGCAAGCAAGAAAAGCAATCACCCGGAGCGATGGTCCAAGGGACCGATCGCCTGGCTGACCCTTTCCGGTGTCGGCTTGGTCATTGCGGGGTTCGTTGCGATGGCCAGCATAGATACGGCCCCGGAAGGCAAGCAGTTCCGGCCATCCGAGATGCGGGATGGTGTCTTTGTTCCGGGTCGGTATGAATAGGACATGAGTGCCGAAGCCGAAAAGTGTCTCCAACAGGCGGACTGGCTGCACGCGCCCGGTATCCAGGCGGTCTTTGCCGCATTGGAAAAGGGCGGCGAGCAGGCCCGGGTCGTTGGCGGTGCGGTGCGTAATACGTTGCTGGGGCATCCGGTTCCGGACGTTGACATTGCGACTTCGGCAGCGCCCAACGACATCGTGCGCCTGGCGAGCGATGCCGGTTTGAAGCCCGTCGCCACCGGCATCGACCACGGAACGGTTACCGTCATCAGCAACGGCTATCCCTACGAAGTCACGTCCCTGCGGGAAGACGTCGAGACATTCGGCCGTCAGGCAAAGGTTGTGTTCGGCAGGGACTGGAAGAAGGATGCCGAACGCCGGGACTTCACGTTGAACGCCCTTTATGCAGACCGGCATGGTCAGCTGCTCGATCCGCTGGGAGGGCTGGACGACTGCCTGGCAAGACGTGTTCGGTTCATAGGGGATCCCGACACGAGAATTCGCGAAGACTATCTCAGGATACTGCGGTTTTTCAGGATTTATGCCGCCTACGGGGAAGGCGAAATGGATGCCGCCGGCATTGGTGCCTGCCTTCGCCAGCGGGACGGGCTACGGCACTTGTCCGCCGAACGGATCGGCCATGAAATGCGTCGTCTGCTTTCAGCGCCGCTTGCCGCGCGTGCCCTGCGGATGATGAATGAATGTGGGCTTTGGGAAATTGCCACGGGCGGTCTGGCACGACTGGATGCCTACGATGCCCTGCGCACTCTGGAGAGCTCTGCGACGGAGGTGCGGGATCCGGAACTTGGCCTGCTCGTGCTTGCCGGCTTTGTTCGGGAAGATCTTGAAAGGGTCAGCGACCGGTTCCGCCTGTCCAATGCCGAACGCAAGCGAATGAAGATGGGATGGGCCGCCGGGAAGGTGTTGCGCAGTGGCGGCGATCTGCCTTCTGCCGCGTCGCTTGTCTACGATTTCGGGCGGCAGGGAGCGCTGGACGGCACTCTGGCTTTCTGGGCAACCTTGCGGGCGAGGAACAAGGCTGACGACACGCTTTTCGGTCGGTTGCTCATGGATATTCGGATGCAGAGCGTGCCGGAGTTTCCCGTCAAGGGAGCCGACCTGCTGCAGTCGGGCCGGAAACCGGGGCCGGAACTTGGTGACTTGCTGAAAGGCCTGGAAGACCGGTGGCGCAGCAGTGGATTCACGCTGGACAAACAGGCATTGCTGACCCTTGCCGAGGACATGGTTTAGGGAAAAATTTAGAGAATTCGCGTCAAAATGGCATTTGATTATCTCGGCGCAGGTTAAGCCGACCGTTCAGATGTTTGTCCGCTGCTGCGGCAATCAATGAGGCGATTGATGGAAGTTGTGTTGATATCGGACGGGCCATTGCCCATCGATTCTCCCGTTAGAAAACTGCCGTTCTTCTTTGCAGCGCGCCTGGTTGACATGTCGCGTGTCTCGCCGGAAACCGTCGGCGAAGCAAAGATAGCAATCGTGGAGCTTCTCAAAGCGCAGGACGCCGGAATGACTGCGCTCAAGGCCTCCTGGAGCAGTATCGCCGAAATTCCGGTCATCTGCCTGGTCGACAAGAAAAACCGTCGTGAAGCCATTCAGGCTGCTGCATTGGGCAAAACCGAAATGATGCAGCGGGATACGCTGTTTGCATTGTTGATCCGCCGCATCAGAAATCTGACGTCTGCCGACGTAGCCGAACAGCTGCCAAAGAATACGGGCGCAAAAACCCTCGAAGCCTACCGAAGCGGGAACGCCTTCCTGGAAAGCCTTTGCTTTTCGTCGATCGAGGGCAGCAAGATCCCGCTGAACCTGATGAACGAGAGCGCCTCCGAGACTCTGGCGGCCCTGTCACTCGATGGGCTGGCCTCCTGGCTGGACGCCGTCAATCTCCATCACAGTCCGACATATAGCCATTCCCTAACGGTGGCGGGATTGGCCGGTGCCTTTGCCCGACATCTGGGGTGGTCCGAAAAAGACTGCCGGGAAGTCGTCGCCGGTGGCCTCGTGCATGACATCGGCAAGATGCGCATTCCGTTGACCATTCTCGACAAATCCGAAAAGCTGACGGAAAAGGAGCGGGAGCTCATTGGCCGTCACCCGCAGTTTGGTCGCGAAATCCTGAAGCCGCGGATTGAAGTCCCGATCGAGATCAAGAAGATGGCGATCCAGCACCACGAGTTCCTGGATGGCAGCGGCTATCCCGATCGTCTCAAGGGCGCCCGGATTTCGCCGAAGGTCCGGTTGATCACGATTTGCGACATTTTCGCTGCCTTGACGGAAAAACGTTCCTACAGGGAAGCGGACTCACCCAGGACCGCCCTCACGACCATGAGAGAGATGGGTGCCAAGCTGGACCAGCAGATGGTCCAGCAATTCGCGCGACTTGTCGTTCAAAGTGAGCTTGGCGACACAAATCGCGCCCCAGCTGCGGCCAGCGGTGCCGCAGCCTGAGCAAGGGTCTGGTTCAATTGGCCTAAGGCCACTTCACCACCGGGGGCATGCTCGAGAGGATCGAAGCCACGTTGCCACCCGTCTTGAGACCGAAGATTGTTCCACGATCGTAGAGAAGGTTGTACTCGACGTATCGACCGCGGCGCACCAACTGTTCCTCTCTCTGATCCTCGGTCCAGCTTTTTTGAAAGTTCCTTCGCACAAGGTCAGGGTAGATCTTCAGGAATGCGAGCCCGACATCCTTCGTGAATGCAAAATCCGCGTCCCAGTCACCACTGTTCAGGTAATCATAGAAAATGCCGCCGATCCCGCGGGCCTCGTTGCGGTGCTTCAGATAGAAATAGTCGTCACACCAGGCCTTGTACGCATCATAATTGGCGACTGCATGCGGTGCGCAAGCTTCCTTCATTGCCTGGTGGAACGCCACACTGTCAGGATCTTCCTGGGTCCTGCGCGCATCCAGAACCGGCGTCAGGTCGGCGCCACCACCAAACCACTGGCGGGTTGTCACGACCATCCTGGTGTTCATGTGAACTGCAGGAACATTCGGGTTTTGCGGATGTGCAATCAGGCTGATTCCGGACGCCCAGAAACGCGGGTCTTCATTCGCACCAGGGATCTGCCCCCGAAACTCGGGAGAAAATTCGCCGTGAACGGTGGAAATATGAACACCAACCTTTTCAAAGACACGGCCATGCATCATCGACATGACGCCGCCACCGCCCTTCGCGCCGGTGCTGTCCGTACGTTCCCAGGGGGTGCGTTCAAATCGTCCAGGCTCCCGGTCGCTCAGGGGACCGGACAGTCCACCGATTTCGTCTTCCAGGTCTTCGAACGATTTGCAGATGCGGTCACGCAACTCGCGAAACCAGTCCGGTGCGGTCGTTTTCTTGTCTTCGATCCCGTCGGGGATCGGTCCACCACGTTTTTCCGGCTTGGTTGCACTCATGAAATCTTTCCTGGAACTTGTCGCCTTGCCGATCAAGGCAACGAGACGGTTTGATAGTCAGCTCTGGCTTTTAGGAAAAGTGCCGGTTTGTCGCAAGGCTTCCCCGAGAACCATGCCGGCCGAAATCGCAACGTTGATCGATCTCATATCTACGGCCATGGGTATCGTCAGCCGCGCGTCCGCGAGGTCATGAACGGTATCGGGCACACCAGAGCTTTCCCGGCCCAGAAGCAGGATGTCCCTGTTATCAAAGTCAAACCCGGTATAGGCGTCCGAGGACTTCGTCGTGAGCAGGACAATCCGCCGCCCTTCCGATCGCCGCCACGCGTCAAAGGTCGAAAACGAGGTGTGCCGCACCATCGTTGCGCGTTCCAGATAGTCCATTCCGGCCCGTTTCAAGGCGCTGTCCGAAATTGGAAAGCCTGCCGGCTCGATGATGTGAACCGTGACCTCCATGCAGGCTGCGAGCCGCAGGAGTGTCCCGGTGTTCTGGGGTATATCGGGTTGATAGAGGGCAATGTCGGGCATGTATGTGGGCTCGGTGCGCAGCTTGAATGTGCCGTGCTGCTTATCAGCTGGATCGGCGTTTGTCATGGAACCGTCGGGGCACGGGAGCAAATTGATCCCCACTTTATCCGGGCCAAATTTTTGCCGGGCGGATAGGATAGGGAAGATTCGCTCCCATCCCCACGGAGACGCATTGTGTTCCGGCTATTCCGCCTTTTCGAAACCTGGATAGATCCCTTCAGGCAGCCTCCGGCGGCAGATATGCCGCGGGGTGGATTCGCGTTCCTGTTCTACTTCGTCAGCCAGGTTCGCTGGCCGTTTGCTGCCATGCTCCTGCTGGGTGGCATGTCCGCGTTTGTCGAAGTCGCCATTTTCAACTTTCTCGGGACCATCGTCGATCTCCTTGAGACAGGTAACCGGTCAACATTCTTTTCCGACCATGCCTGGACCCTGATCGGAATGGCCTGTGTTGTCCTGATCTTGCGTGCCCTGGTCAATTCGCTGATGGCGCTTGTCGAGGAACAGACCGTTGTGCCTGGTTTTTTCAACCTGGTGCGATGGCAGTGTCACCAGCGGGTCATGAAGCAAAGCCTGAGCTATTTTCAGGATGACCTTGCGGGACGTCTTTCGCATAAGGTCATGCAGTCGGGGATGTCGGCCGGCGATTTCATGATCAATCTGTTGCAGGTTGCCTGGTTCATCATCGTCTATGCGGTGACGACACTCGTCCTGATCGCGGATCTCGACTGGCGCCTGGGATTGCTCGTGGGGCTCTGGCTGACCTTCTTTGCCATTGCCGCGCGGATCTTCGTGCCCCGGGTTCGAAGCGCCGCGAAGGCGGTCGCCCACGCCTATTCCGGGGTCACCGGCCGTCTCGTGGATACCTATACGAACATCCAGTCGGTGAAGCTGTTCGGTTCGAGTGCAGAGGAAAACCGGGGCGCCCGGGCCTCCGTCGAGACTTTCATAGGCAAGCTGCAGGGTTTCACGCGGTTGCTGACCACCATTCGCATCGTCATGTCGATCATCAACGGTATCATGATCGTTGCAATCGCCGGGCTTTCGCTCAAGATCTGGCAAGATGGCGGGATCAGCACCGGGCACGTGACCTTCGCTCTCACCCTGGTGTTGCGGCTCAACATCCTTCTGAACCGACTTTTCAACCAGCTGAATGGCCTGTTCCGCCATTTTGGCGCGCTCCAGGACAGCATGGAAACGGTGGTCAAGCCGATCGTCCTGCGCGACAAGACCAACGCCGGTACGCTCAAGGTTCCACGCGGCGAGGTCCGGTTCGAGGATGTCCGGTTTCACTATGGCAAGGAAGGCGGCGTTATCGACCATGTGAACCTGGCAATAGCATCAGGCGACCGGGTCGGTATCGTCGGTCCGTCGGGGGCCGGCAAGACGACGCTGACAAGTCTGCTTTTGAGGTTCTTCGATGCGGAAGCCGGCCGGGTGACAATCGACGGCCAGGACGTACGCGATGTGTCGCAGGAAACCCTGCGCCGGTCCATCGGGATGGTGACCCAGGATTCATCCCTGCTGCACCGGTCAATTCGGGAAAACATCCTCTACGGACGGAACAGCGCGAGCGAGGAGGAAATGATCGAGGCTGCGAAAAAAGCTCATGCGCTCGACTTCATCCTGGAGCTGGAGGACAAGAAGGGCAGACGCGGATTCGATGCGTTTGTCGGTGAACGCGGCGTGAAATTGTCTGGTGGTCAGCGCCAGCGTATCGCGATTGCCAGAGTGCTTCTGAAGGATGCGCCCATCCTGGTTCTGGACGAGGCGACGTCCGCACTGGATTCGGAAGTGGAAGCGGCCATACAGGAAAACCTGCAGGGCCTGATGGCCGGAAAGACCGTCATTGCCATTGCGCATCGCCTGTCGACCATTGCCGCAATGGACCGTCTGATCGTGATGAACAAGGGCCGGATCGTGCAGGACGGGCGGCATGAAGACCTGTTGACCGAAGAAGACGGTCTCTATGCGCAGCTTTGGCACCGGCAATCCGGTGGATTTCTGAAATCTGAACCAGTTCCGGCCTAGGGAGCAGAATTGGGTAAGTAGTTTCCCGGGTGGCCAAAGTTACCGAATTTTTACGTGCATCAGGCAAGTTTCACACTCAGTTTGCCACCGTTTCGCTTGATGAAATGTCGTGGCTCGACCTGGCAGGAATTCCGGAGTTTTAGTGTGACGCTTTCAATCAAGGGCCGGTTTGTCACCATGGTTCTGACAGCCGCGGTCATCATGATGGCCGGTACGGCCTTTTCCTTTTACACCTTTCGTCAGGCGTTCATGCAGGAGATCGGAACGCAGCAGGGGGCAGCCCAGTTTCTTTCCGGAGATGTCTCGGCAAATATCGACGCCCTCATTCTGGACCAGATGATCACGATCGGCCTGGTTGTCTCGCCGGTCGGGCTGGCTTTCCTGGCGCTTGCAGTTGTCCTCGCCCTCGGGGTCGCGCGGCCGCTTGCCAGGCTGCAACATGGTCTTGACCAGCTGTCGAACGGGGATCTCGATATCCAGATCGAAGGGGACGACCGAAAAGACGAAATCGGAGAAATTGCCCGCTCCGTGACCGCGTTTCGGGAGAACCTTGCCAACAAGGCAAGCGAGCAGGCGCAACGTGATCTTGCTCACCAGAAGGCATTGAGCGACGAGCGTACTGCTCTGATGCAGGATGTTGCCGATGATTTCGAAAAGTCCGTCATTAGTGTCGTATCTGCGCTGACAAAGGCGGCAGGAAGCGTTGAAAGCAATTCCGGGCAACTGGAGATGGCTGTCGGTTCGTCCCTGCAGGCCGTCAACGAGGTGTCACAGGCCTCCTCGGAAGCAAGCGGTTCGGTGGAAAGCGTAACGGTTTCAACTGATGGCCTGTCCAGATCGCTGATGCGCGTTCGTGAGGACGTCGACCAGGCGACAGATATTGCCCGTACGGCTGTTGAGGAAGCGCGCAAGACGGACGAGGTGGTCGGTCGCCTTTCTGAAACCGGGCGGGCAATTGGCGAGATCGTCGAACTCATCAGCCAGATCGCGAGCCAGACCAATCTCCTGGCATTGAACGCGACGATCGAGGCAGCGCGGGCTGGTGAAGCCGGACGTGGCTTTGCGGTCGTGGCCAACGAGGTCAAGGCGCTCGCGGAGCAAACCACCAAGGCAACAGACGACATTTCCGCGCAGGTTTCATCTGTACAGGAGGTGGCCGAGCAGTCTGAGACCGCTATCCGATCGATCGCAGAAACCATCGGACGGGTAAGCGAGATATCCGGCAAGATCCGGGAAGCTGTGGAAGAGCAGTCCACATCGACCCAGGAGATCAGCGACAGCGCTCAGGCCGCGCGTTCGAGCTCCGACCTGGTCGACAGGAACGTCAACACCCTCAACGATGTCATGGAAAGCAGCCGTTCGGCTACTAACGAAATGCAAGCTGCCTCTGCGGAGCTTGGTGAACTGTCGGAAAACCTGCAGGCACAAGTGGGTCAGTTCTTGCAAAGTGTCCGGGCTGCATAGTTTTTGAGCCGTAATTTGGCTCTTTTATTGGTGAATCTGTCAATAACTTTACGTTGGGTTACCCTGTTTAAATTATGGTTGGTCCGTTTAAGCTTGGAGTATCCTTGGACAGTGCACGAATAGAGGAGTAACTCGACCCAGATGGCGGATTGGCCCATCCTCGATCTGTTCTATTGGCTGGGAGTTGTCACAATTCTCCTGGGGGTCGGGTATTTCGGTGGCCTCTGGATGGGGCGGAGACCGGTTCGGGAAAACACTTCCGAACTCATGCGAGAACGGGCTATCCTGAAACTGGTGGTCGAGCACGCCCATGAGGGTCTTCTGATTCACGACATCTACGGGCGTATCGAGTGGTCCAACCCGGCCTATTCCCGCATCACCGGCTACTCCCCCGAAGAGGTGCTGGGGCGCCGTCCGCAGGAGTTCATCCTCACACCCGAAAACCAGATCTCGGACGAGGAAATCGCCAACTTCAAATATGATCTCACCAAGTTCAAGACAGGTCTCGACGAGCTGATTCTCAATCAGAGAAAGAATGGCGAGTATTTCTGGAACCAGCTGACCTTTGCGGTCGTGGAGGCCGATGACGTCGAGAACACGAAGATCATCCTGATCTGTCGGGACGTGACCAACCAGGTCGAGCACCTTCAGGAACTGGAAGACGCACGCACCAAACTGAAACACCAGGCCGAACATGACGACCTGACCGGTGTCGCCAATCGCGCCAGAATGTCGACCTATCTGCAGGATCAGATCAACGAGTCTAAGGGAAATCCGCGGGACATCGGTATCGTCCATTTTGATCTGGACCACTTCAAGGACGTCAACGACGCGCATGGGCACAGCGCCGGCGACGCGGTTTTGCGGCATGCAGCTTCTGCTCTCAAGGCCACGGTCGGAGGCGATGGTCTTGTGGCACGCATTGGCGGAGACGAGTTTCTTGCAATCCTGCCGGATCCTGCTGGCCCCAAGCAGATGGAAGCGCTCGCGCAAAACATCCTTGGTGAACTTGCCAAACCGGTGAAGGTCGACGGGCATCGCCTGCGGGTCGGGGGCAGTGTTGGTCTGGTGCTTGGTGACAGTTCGAAGTTAAGTGCGTCCGAACTGATCAACCGGGCCGACCTGGCGCTTTATGCGGCCAAGCGTACAGGACGTAGCCAGGTGTCCTGGTACACCGATACACTCGGCGCAGCCCATAGATACAGGCGCATGAGCCTTGCCCAGCTGGACCAGGATCTCGAGACGGGTGATCTCAGGTTGCTCATGCAACCGCTTTATTGCCTGCAACGACGTCAGGTCGTGGGTTACGAAGTCACGCCTCGGTGGCTACATCCGTCCGAGGGACTGGTTGATCCGGTGAAGTTGCTGTCATCCCATGAGGACGTCCGGCGAATTGCCGAAATTGAAAGATTCGCCCTCGAACAGGGTCTGAGCGAGGTCAAGCGGCTCCGGGAGTTTTCCAACATCCCGTTCTTCATGTCTGTCAACCTGACGGCGGCCAGCCTCAAGGATCTCGAGTTGACAGAGACCATCAGGACCGTGTCCGAGAATGTAGAGTTTTCAAAGAGCGATATTGTTGTCTCGATCGACGAGAAACTTATCCGGTTTGATGAACCCGACGGGCTGTTGGGCGCCATGGAAAAAGTCTCGGGTCTTGGATGCCAGATATCTCTCGACCAGTTTGGCGGCGGGCATGGCGGTGCAGGCCAGCTGATCCATGTGGACGCGGATTCGCTCAAGATATGTCCCGGGCTTATTGAGAAGCTCGAGACGGGAGAGAATGAGCGCAAGCTGGTCGCATCCATAATCCGGCTGGCCGGTGAATTTGGACTTGAAGCATCCGCGCGGGGAGTCGACCGGCCTGGTCAGGTCAAGATCCTCAAGGAACTGGGATGTACCATCATTCAGGGAGAGGCGGTTTCTGGACTGCTGACACCGCGGGAGGCAGAAGCGCATATTCGCGACTTCGAGATGGAACTGCAGTAGCCGGGACGTCGGATCCACGTGGCAGGCACACCGCACAAGTCGCCGCTGCGTTATCTGTGTCTGATGGGCAACAGTCCTGGTCTTCCGCAAATGGAAGGTGTTTTTGCCCCTTCCCAAGATACGCAAAAACAGCTACCAAGCTGTCAGTCAACTTAGAGTAGTTGACCTCACCTTACCCCTGCGGCCACCACGCCGCGCAACCAGGAGGGCTTACATGATAGATCAGTCTATGATCCACCCATTTGTCGCCCTTGTGGGTTGCCCAAGGATCAGTGTCCGCCAGCGTTAGCAGGCGAGTGATCCTCTCCAAAAATCAAGACTTTGCGGTAACCGGCTCAAGCTGAACCCTTCAGCTGCAATGCGTGTTGCGTTTGTCTGCCGTTGCCAAACTACTAGAATTCATATTCGGAGAAACTCCGATGTCCGTCCATTATTCACCGGACCCGGCCGTTGTCACGGCTCGGCCGGATGTCGACGCATCTTTGCCACGGGATCCTGACCCGCGGCCAGTCAGCCGGTTTTTGCAGGCCACACGCATGGTGGTCGCTTTCCTCGGCATCACATTCGCAATCGGCGTGCTCTTCTTTGTGCCGGTATGCGCGTTCAATCTTGCGCGGATCGAAGCCCTGGAGGTTTCCGGGGAACTCGTTCCCGTATCCGTCTTTGTCGAACAGCTCGGTGCCTTGTTCCTAGGAACATTGATCCTGGCGCTGGCGTTCACAAGTTTTGTCGCAAACCTGTTGTTGCATGCAGGTGACGACGACGTTCGCCCGCGTAGTCAAACCGAGCTGCGCAGCAGTGCCAGAGCGCATCTTGCCGTGCTACGGTTCAGCGGGCTTGAGAGGTAGTCATGTTTGAGTGGTTCGAAAAGCTTGTTGATCCGTTCAAAACAACGGAACTGGACGTTCCGCCGAAGGGATTTTGGGCCTTCTGCTGGTATTACACAAAACCGGTGTGGCCCATCCTTGCCTGCGTGTCCCTGTTCGGAACGCTGGTTGCCCTGGCAGAGGTCTATATCTTCACTTTCCTTGGTGACCTCGTCACCTGGCTGGAGAAGTCCGATCCGACCACGTTTGTGGAGACAAACTGGTCAATGCTGGTCTTCATGCTGTTCATTCTTCTCGTGCTACGACCGGCATTGGAATTGGTCTGGCAGCTGTTCTTCCACCAGGGGCTCATGGGCAGCTATCCCATGTCCATTCGCTGGCGTGTGCATCGCTACATGCTGCGGCAAAGCGTTTCCTTCTATCAGAACGACTTTGCCGGACGTATCGCCACGAAACTCATGCAGACCGCGCTTGGCGTCCGGGAAGTCATTTCCCGGATCGCCGACATCTTGGTCTATGTGACCGTCTATTTCACGGCAGCCGTCTTCGTGGTGGCTGACGCGAATTTCTGGCTCAGCCTGCCGTTTTTCGTCTGGGTCGCCGCCTACCTTGTGACCATCCGCTATTTCATTCCGAAATTGCGGGATGTCTCGAGGGCACAGGCCGATGCACGCTCGCTGATGACCGGACATGTGGTCGACGCCTACACCAACATCACGACCGTCAAGCTGTTCTCCCACGCTGAGCGCGAAGAGGACTATGCCAAGACGTCGATGAAGGGGTTTCTCGTGACCGTGTTCAGTCAGATGCGGCTGGTGACCGGGCTCAATATCGTGCTCGTGTTCATCAACATGCTGCTTCTAACGGCAATCGGCGCCCTTGCGATCTTCCTGTGGAAGGCCGGGACGGTGACGATCGGGGATGTCACCATCGCCGTGGCCATCGTGCTGCGCCTGCAGGGCATGTCGCATTGGATTCTTTGGGAACTGGCCGGTCTCTTTGAGAATATCGGGACGGTTCAGGACGGTATCACCACGATTTCCCGGGACCGGGAGGTCCAGGACATTCCCGGTGCAAAGGAACTCGTGGTCGCCAAGGGGGACATCCAGTTCCAGAACATCCGCTTCCACTACGGCAAGGATGCGGGCGTCATCGAGAATCTCAGCCTGTCCATCCGGCCGGGCGAGAAGATCGGCCTGATCGGCCGGTCTGGTGCCGGCAAATCGACCCTGGTCAATCTGCTGTTGCGCTTTTACGACCTCGAGGGTGGCAAGATCCTGATCGATGATCAGGACATTGCCAGCGTCAGGCAGGATGACATCCGGGCCAATGTTGGTGTGGTCACTCAGGATACGTCGCTGTTGCACCGGTCGATCTTCGAGAACGTCGCCTATGGAAGGCCTGATGCGAGCCGCGACGATGTTCTGGCGGCCCTGAAAAAGGCGCATGCGCTGGAGTTCGTCGAGGACCTGGTCGACATGGAGGGCCGTAAGGCGCTCGATGCTCATGTCGGCGAACGCGGGGTCAAGCTGTCCGGCGGACAACGCCAGAGGGTCGCGATCGCGCGTGTTCTTCTGAAGGATGCGCCGATCCTGGCTCTCGACGAGGCGACGTCAGCCCTGGATTCGGAAGTCGAGCTCGCCATTCAGGAGAGCCTTTTCGATCTGATGAAGGGCAAGACCGTGATCGCAATTGCGCACCGCCTGTCGACGATTGCGGCGATGGACCGCCTGATCGTCATGGACAAGGGTCGAATCATGGAAGAGGGCTCCCACCAGGAGCTGCTGGGCCGCGGTGGCCTTTATGCGCAGCTGTGGCAGCACCAATCCGGCGGATTTCTGGCGCCGGTTCAGGCCGCATAATTCACAGAAACACACAGCAAGACCGGGATTTTTCAATTCCGGTCTTGCGCTTTTTCCCAAAAAAGGGGCAGAAAAGCGGCGCGGTGCCGTTTTTACCTGCGACATATACGTATTGTGGTGTCTGTGACGCTGGACAAGCGTATCGAAGGGTGCAAAAAGACAAGCCGCTTGACCGGTGCGGGATTGCCTCCGTTTCCGGTCCCCGTTGAGCCCGACATGGTGCTGAAGCCCACCCGTTTCAAGGTGGGGTGTTCGGCATAGTGCGGGCTATCGGTACAGGTTGAATTTTTGAGAGGACGCGACCTTGGCACACACCACGGATACGGAAGACCCGAATCGCCGTGACTTTCTCTACATTGCGACGGGTGCAATGGGCGCCGTTGGCGTCGGAGCCCTGGCTTGGCCGTTCATCGACCAGATGAACCCGGACGCTTCCGCACTGGCCCTGGCTTCCATCGAAGTCGATGTGTCCGCGGTAGAAGAAGGTCAGTCAATTACAGTTCAGTGGCGCGGAAAGCCCGTCTTCATCCGCAACCGCACGGAAGCGGAAGTGGCCGAGGCCCAGGCCGTCCCGCTGTCCGATCTGCCGGATCCGCTGGCACGTAACGCCAACCTGCCTGCAAACGCAGAAGCCACCGACCCCAATCGTGGCGTCGAGGGCAAGGAAAACTGGCTCGTTCAGGTTGGTATCTGTACCCACCTGGGCTGTGTGCCGCTTGGCGATGCCGGTGAATACAAGGGGTGGTTCTGCCCCTGTCACGGTTCCCACTACGACACTGCCGGCCGTATCCGTAAAGGCCCGGCTCCCGAGAATTTGCTGATTCCGCCGCTCGAGTTCGTCAGCGACTCGCAAATCAAGATCGGCTAACGGCAAACATTTTTAGGAGACAGCCATGGCTGGACATTCAAACTATGTACCGCAAAGCGCTGCGGCGAAGTGGCTGGAGAGCCGCTTGCCGGTTATCTCGCTTGTACGCGGTTCCTTCGTGGATTTTCCGACACCGAAGAACCTGAACTACTGGTGGACCTTCGGCGGCATTCTTTTCTTCGTGCTGATTGCACAGATCCTCACCGGGATCGTGCTTGTCATGCACTACACGCCGAACACGCTTCTGGCGTTCGGTAGCGTCGAGCACATCATGCGCGACGTGAACTTCGGTTGGCTGCTGCGCTACCTGCACTCCAACGGCGCATCGATGTTCTTCATCGCCGTCTACATCCATATCTTCCGCGGACTTTACTACGGCTCCTACAAGGCGCCGCGCGAAATCTCATGGATCCTCGGCGTGATCATCTTCCTGATCATGATGGGCACCGCCTTCATGGGCTACGTTCTGCCCTGGGGTCAGATGTCCTTCTGGGGCGCAACGGTTATCACCAACCTGTTCTCCGCCATCCCGCTGGTCGGCGAAAGCATCGTGACCTGGCTCTGGGGCGGGTTTGCGGTCGACAATCCGACCCTGAACCGCTTCTTCTCGCTGCACTACCTGCTGCCGTTCATGATCTTCGGTGTTGTGATCCTGCACGTGTGGGCCTTCCACACAACAGGCAACAACAACCCGACCGGTGTTCAGCCGAAGACCAAGCAGGACACGCTGCCGTTCCACCCGTACTACACGGTCAAGGATCTGTTCGCGATCGTCGTCTTCATGATCTTCTTCTGCTGGTTCGCGTTCTACCTGCCGAACTATCTGGGTCATGCGGACAACTACATCGAAGCCAATCCGCTGGTGACGCCGGCTCATATCGTGCCTGAATGGTACTTCCTGCCGTTCTACGCCATCCTGCGTGCCGTTCCGGACAAACTTGGTGGTGTCGTTCTGATGTTCGGCGCGATTGCGGTCCTCTTCATCCTGCCCTGGCTGGATACGTCCAAGGTTCGCTCCGGCAAGTATCGTCCGCTGTTCAAGCAGTTCTTCTGGATCTTCGCCGTGACCTGTGTGGCTCTGGGCTATCTTGGTGCCATGCCTGCGGAAGGTATCTACGTGACCCTGTCGCGTATCTTCACCGCCTATTACTTCGCTCACTTCCTGCTCGTTCTGCCGCTGCTCGGTTTCCTTGAGAAGCCAAGACCCTTGCCGGCATCGATCTCTGAAGCTGTGCTGAAGGGTGGTTCTGGAATGCCAGCTGGTGCGACTTCCGCGCCGGAAACGAAGTAACGCGAACCGATCAGGAGTTAATTAGACAATGAGCACCATGATCAATATGGTTCGTTCCCTCGCGGCGGTGGCAGCTCTTGCCATGGCGACGCCCGCCATGGCCGCCGGTGCCAAGATTGAAATCGACTACCAGCAATGGTCGTTCGCCGGACCCTTCGGCTATTATGACCGGGGACAGTTGCAGCGTGGATTCAAGGTCTACCGCGAAAACTGTTCGGCGTGTCACGGCCTGAAGTTCGTCGCTTTCCGCAACCTTGCGGAAGAAGGCGGCCCGAGCTTCAGTGAAGATCAGGCTAAGGCTATCGCTGCCGAGTACACCGTGGTCGACGGTCCGGACGATTTCGGTGACATGTTTGATCGTCCGGCGATCCTCGCCGACCGGTTCCCGTCACCGTTCCCGAACGAGCAGGCAGCCCGCGCAGCGAACAACGGCGCCTATCCGCCGGACTTCTCCCTGCTGGCAAAAGCGCGTGCAGCACAGCGCGGTTTCCCGGGCTTCGTGTTCGACATCTTCACGCAGTACCAGGAAAACGGCCCGGACTACATCTACTCCCTCCTGACGGGGTATGTGGAAGATCCCGAAGGTATCGAAGTGCCGGAAGGTCAGTATTACAACCACTCCTTCCTGGCCGGTCAGTTCATCTCAATGGCACCGCCGCTCTATGACGAGGCCGTCGAATACACCGACGGCACGCCAATGACGGTCGACAACTACGCACGGGACGTTGCCGCGTTCATGATGTGGGCCGCAGAGCCTCATCTGGAACAACGCAAGAAAATCGGCTTCCGCGTGATGGTGTTCCTGATCTTCTTTGCAGGGCTGCTGTACTTCACCAAGAAGAAGCTGTGGCGCAACGTCGAGCACTAGGCGTGCCCGTCTGATCAAAGTTTGAAAAGCCGCCGGTTCCCGGCGGCTTTTTTGTTTTGCAGGCACCCTCGTGGAGCTGCCGGTGAAACGAGGCTGCAAAATGAAGCCGCTGATGACGACTTCTCCTTGACGTGAGGGTGTATCCCTTGAAATAAACTTCGCGGTCGGTCGCGGCACGAAGCAGCAGACCGTTCAGTTATTCTTGCAGTTCCCCGGGAGTGAACATGGCAGACGCGGTTTTGGGTATCATTGGCGGATCCGGTATTTACGATCTGCCCGGACTTGAAAACTCCGAATGGATCACGGTTGAAAGCCCCTGGGGAGAGCCGTCCGATCAGGTTCGTATCGGTGCGATCGATGGGTTGAAAATCGTGTTCCTGCCACGACACGGTCGCGGCCACGTCTATTCGCCCACCACCATCAACTACCGCGCAAATATCGACGTGATGAAACGCTGTGGTGTGACGGATCTTCTGT
The DNA here is from genome assembly GCA_017643925.1 of Roseibium sp. Taxonomy (GTDB): domain Bacteria; phylum Pseudomonadota; class Alphaproteobacteria; order Rhizobiales; family Stappiaceae; genus Roseibium. Next base: position 25,226 of record JAEPML010000014.1, read on the forward strand.
CTGTTTCAGCCTGCGGCTCGCTCAAGGAAGAGCATGCTCCGGGTACCTTCGTCCTAGTCGATCAGTTCATTGACCGAACAATTGCCCGCGAAAAGAGTTTCTTTGGAACGGGCTGCGTTGCTCATGTTTCCATGGCAACCCCGGTCAGTCCCAAACTGGTGGATGCCGTTGCAGCGGCGGCTGAAGCGGAAAACCTGGCCTACAGCAAGGGAGGGACCTACCTGGCCATGGAAGGCCCGCAATTCTCGTCGCTTGCCGAAAGTCACCTTTATCGAAGCTGGGGATGCGACGTGATCGGCATGACCAACATGCCGGAAGCCAAGCTCGCCCGTGAAGCCGAGATCTGCTACGCGACCGTGGCCATGGTCACCGACTATGACAGCTGGCATCCCGATCATGGTGAAGTCGATATCCAGGCGATCATCAAGGTCCTGCATGAAAACGCCGACAATGCGCAGCGCCTTGTTGCCCGCGTAGCACGTGACCTTCCGCGCGAGCACCAGTCCTGTCCGGCTGGATCGGACACGGCGCTGGAATTTGCCATGATGACTGCTCCGGAGCGCCGGGACCCGGCTCTCGTCGCCAAGCTGGATGCGGTGGCCGGCAGGATCCTCGACAAGGCCTGATGCGGCCTGCCTGAACATTAGCCAAATAGACCAGTCAAATTTGCTTCGACCCTCCGACCAAACTTGCTATAAGCGACGGTCGGGGAGGTCGCGGGCTGGATCATCAAGAGCGTGACCTGTGCAGGGACGTTCAGCCAAGGAAAGAGAGCTCGATGACCGCTCAGACCATCCAGGAAGAATTGATCGGCGCGATCCGCACGATCAAGGACTATCCGAAAGAAGGAATTCTGTTTCGCGACATCACCACGCTTCTCGGCAACGCACGGGCGTTTCGCCGCGCGGTGGATGCACTCGTACAGCCTTGGGCCGGATCGAAGGTTGACCAGATTGCGGGTATCGAGGCGCGTGGCTTCATTCTCGGAGGTGCAGTGGCGCACCAGCTCTCCGCCGGTTTTGTGCCCATTCGCAAAAAGGGCAAGCTTCCGCATGAAACCGTGCGCATTGCCTATTCGCTGGAATATGGCCTGGACGAGATGGAAATGCACAAGGATGCGATACAGCCGGGCGACCGGGTGATCCTTGTGGACGATCTCATCGCGACAGGTGGCACCGCAGAGGCCGCGTGCAAACTGCTCCGGTCGATGGGTGCCAATATCGAGGCTGCCTGCTTCATCGTCGACCTGCCGGACCTCGGCGGACGCAAGAAACTGGAAGAACTGAACGTTCCGGTTCGCACACTGGTCGAATTTCCGGGGCACTGATCCGTCGTGGGAGGAGCCAGCGACGGGATTAGCCCCCCGGAATTTACCGAGACATTTCGGCAGGATTTCCAGACCTTGCTGGAGTGGCGCAGGGACGTGCGCCGCTTCAGGCGAGATCCTGTACCTCCGGAGACCCTGGACAGATTGCTGCATCTTGCCGATCTGGCGCCATCTGTTGGCAACAGCCAGCCGTGGCGGCTGGTACTGGTTGAAAGCGCGGAGGCAAGGGCCAAAATCGTCGAGATTTTCGAGGCCGAAAACGAAGCTGCGGCCAGGACCTATACCGATGAGCAGGCAGGCCGTTATCGTCAGCTCAAATTGTCGGGCCTCAAGGAAGCGCCGGTCCATCTTGCCGTTTTCAGTGACGAGAACCCGCAACAGGGACATGGTCTGGGGCGGGCGACCATGCACGAGACGCTTGCCTATTCGACGGTGAGCATGATCCACACGTTCTGGCTGGCCGCACGCAGCGAAGATATCGGTGTCGGCTGGGTTTCCATCCTCGACCCGGAAAGGGTGACCGAAATCCTTCAGGTTGACGATGGATGGCGGCTCGTGGCTTATCTATGTGTTGGTTTCCCGGAAGAGGACAACATCGTGCCTGAATTGGAACGCACCGGCTGGCAGTCACGCAGTCCGTTGGAAACAAGACTTTTTCGTCGTTAGGAGCCATTCATGCCTGTGATCATTCGTCCAACAGAAGAAAAAGATCATGCGGACGTTCATCAACTTCTGACCGAACGCTGGACCGCGCCGGAAATCATGCTGGACGATGACATGGTCGATGCGTCCAGACTGCCCGGCTACGTCGCCTATGACGGCGACGAACTTGTTGGCCTTGTCACCCTGATCAAGCGCGACGGTGAATGGGAGATCCTGACGCTGGATTCCATCAATAGGTGGGGTGGTGTCGGCAGCCAGCTGCTTGACGCGGTGTCCACGGAGGCAAGACAGCTGAACGTGCCCCGCCTCACGGTGCGCACGTCTAACGACAACCTTGATGCGTTTCGTTTCTACCAGCGTCGCGGGTTCCGGCTGGAAAAGATCGGGCAGGGTGTCATCGATCGGGAACGGGAATTGAAACCCGGCATTCCCCTGCGCGGTGACTACGGTATCGAGATCCACGACGAAGTGCTGTTTGCACGGACGCTCTAGTCACACTCTCAAGTCTGGCTGCGGACTGGTGTCTCAAGCGGCTTTCCGTTCGATGAAAACGGTCGCGCGGAACGAGAACACCAGGTCTCCATTCTGGTTGTGCGCAAGCATGTCCGAATGCACCAGGCCCCAGTCCGGCCGGCTGCGGCTTTCCGTCTTTTCCGTCACCACGCGGCTGTAACGCAAAGTGTCTCCCGCGTTGACCGGCTTGATCCACTTGAGATCCTCAAACCCCGGGGAGGGGCCAAAGCGAGCAGGCGTCCGGCCTTCCGCCCTCGCTTCCTTCTGCAATTGCTCGAACCGAGCAACGAACAGTTTCATGAAAATGGCTGCGGTGTGCCAGCCGGACGCGCACAGATGCCTGAAATGGGTTTGGGCGGCTGCTTCCTCGGACAGGTGAAACGGCTGCGGGTCATATTTTTTCGCAAACCGGACGATCTCCTCGACGGAGAAGGTGTATTCGCCGAGCACCACGGTATCGCCTATGACGATGTCGTCGAAAAACTCAGTCATGACGACGCCTCCCGCCTTGCAAACATGATCGGGTTTTCCCAGACAAGGACCTGTTCCTGCGACTGGTTCACAGCGGAGAGCCGAACGGACACCAGGCCCAGGTCCGGCCGGGTGTGCAGGGTCCTGGTCTTCAGAATTTCGGCGCTGACCCTGAGCGTGTCTCCTGGAAAGACGGGGCGCATCCATTTCAGCTTCGTGATCCCGGGAGACCCCCGGCTGGTGCTCTTGTTCAGAAGATTTTCCGCCAGCAGGCGCATTGCCATGCTGGCGGTGTGCCAGCCCGAGGCCGCCAGCCCGCCGAGCATCGAGGCCTTGCCGGCCTCCTCGTCCATGTGAAAGGGCTGCGGGTCGAATTCGGACGCGAATTCAATGATCTCTTCGCGGCTCACCTCAAGCGAGCCGAGATCGAAGTTCTGTCCCTGGGAAAAGTCTTCGAAATGGAGAAGGTCGGACATTTTTGCTCTCAGGCTGGTCCAAAATCAACAAAGACGCGGCCAGGCCGCGTCTTTCAAACGTGCACCTGGAACAGGGATCAGTCGTAGTAGATCTCGTTGTCGTCCAGATAGACATTGCTGGCTTCGCAGATGTCGATGCCAATCGGTTCGTCAAGGACTTCCGAGTCGTCCTGTCCCAACCAGCCGACCTGGAACGCCTGCTCGCATTCGCCGGAATCGGCAGTGAACTCTGCGCGCGCGCTCTCGCCCGGCTGGAGAATATCGGAGAGCCAGTTGTCACTCCACCCGCTGCCGTCGTTGGTGTAAAAGCCGACGACCACATTGCCTTCCGTGTTGTTGTAGATCTGGAAGTACCCTTCGGAACCTGTGCCTTGAGCGAAGGCCGCAGTCGAGCCCATCAGCAAAACCAGTGCGCAGCCGGCAGATTTAAGGTAATTCATTGCAACTCCCCAATATTTTGACGCCCCATCAACGCCTGCCCAGAAGCTATCCAGACGGGTAAACGATGTAAAACTGTTTTTGATTTGGACAGTGCTCAAAAGCAGCCGGAACAGTCATAGGCAGGGCAAGCCAAGTCAGCAAGATTTATCAATTGAGGCGGTGCTAGGGTTCCTTTGCTTCCAAGGGGGTTGCCACGATGAAACACGATCAGAACTCTGTTGTGCCGAATGACAACGGCTACATTCGCCGCTTCTCCAGGGTTATCGAATATATTTACGCCAACCTTGACGAAGACCCCGACCTGGCAACCCTGGCAGATGTCGCGGCGCTGTCGCCCTGGCACTGGCACCGGGTCTGGCAAGCCACATATGGCGAGTCGGTTTTTGCAACCGTAAAGAGATTACGGCTCCATCGGGCCGCTGCCGATCTCACTTACTCCGACTTGCCGATCGGCGAAGTGACTTCGCGCGCCGGTTACGGCAGCAAGGAAGCCTTCGGCCGCAGTTTCAAACAGGTTTACGGCAGCTCGCCTGCCGCTTATCGCGCCACCGGCGTCAAGGGCCGGCTCCAGCCGGCACATGGCGGGGCACCACTGCCAAAGAAACAGGGAAATACCACCATGCATTCCGTTGAAATCTCGTCCTATCCCGCAGAGACAATTGCCGTCATGCCTCATCGGGGAGCCTATATGCAAATCGGGCAAGCCTTTGAAAAGCTGATAGGTGTGTTGGTCAACCGCAATCTGATTTGTCAGACGGGTGCGATGAAGGCCTTTTACTTCACGGACCCGACACGGGTGCCGGAGGACGACTTGAGATCTGCGGCCGGAACCGTTGTGCCTGAGGACTTCCCGATCGAAGCTCCGCTGGAACGCTTCGATTTCGATGGCGGTGAATTCGCGGTGCTCCACTACAAGGGCCCGTATGCAGATATGAAATGGGCCTATGAGTGGCTTTACGGTGAGTGGCTGACGCAATCCGGCCGAGAGCCGGCCGATGCACCCTGCATGGAGATCTATCTCAACAATCCCCGCGACACGGCACCGGCGGACCTATTGACCGACATCTGCCTGCCTTTGAAGCCTGCCAGCTAGCCATATGGAAACGCGTCGGCCGCCTGACGGGCCGCCGACGCGACTGGCCGCGAGACCGGGCGGTCGACCCATCTGTCAGGTGTTCACGTATTTGCGCCAGTCATGTTCTTCGCGGAAGCCGAGGACTTCCCTGATCTTCCGGTTCGAAAAGAGGGCCTCGTGTTCGCCGAGCTCCCGGCTGACGGGCACTCCCGGGAAAAAGCGTTCCAGAATTTCCGAATTGGGAATGTCGACGGAATTGGTGTCGTTGCCGGCGTTGAACACCTGATAGCCCAGACCACTCTTTTCAAGGCACAGATCGACAATCTGACCGAGGTCGCGTGCGTCGATGTAACAGAAGATGTTGCGGCGTCGCTGAGCGGGATTTTCGAAGAAGTCCGGAAAGCGGTCATATTCGTGAGGCTCGATCACGTTGCCGATCCTCAAGGCATAGATGTCAAAACCGGAACGCCGCTGGAAAGACCGCGCTGTCTGCTCGTTGACCACCTTGGACAATCCGTAGCTGTCCATGGGATTGACGTCATAGTCCTCTTCGACCGGAAGCAGATCCGGGTCCGCCGTCCCGTCGGCGAAACAGACACCGTAAGTGGTTTCGGACGAGGCAATCACGATCTTCCGGATGCCGAGCTTCACCGCTGCCTCAATGACGTTGTAGGTGCCGACGGTGTTGACCGCGAAGGTCTTGTTGTCCGGATGAATGAGAATGCGCGGGATGGCGGCGAAATGCACTACGGCATCGAAGGCGGGCACGCCCGTGCCGGGCTCCAGTTCGTCAAAATTGGCGTAACTGGTCATCACGTTGAACATCTCACCCGACCGGGTGATGTCAGCCGTGAGATTGTCGACACCGGGGTGATCCAGCGGTGTCAGATCGACATTGACGACGCGATGACCCCGATCCAGCAAATAGGGCACAACGTGTTTGCCGGCCTTGCCGGATCCGCCGGTGAACAAAATCCGTTTTGGCTTGGTCATTTGGTTTCCTGACATGGTCTGTTTGCGTTGCGATTGCCGTGTTCTTGATACGTGCAAGACAGTTTTGTCAAAGGGGCCAGAAGATGAGAATGGCCGGGATGGCGACGATCAGGACCAGGATCTCAAGAGGCAGGCCGATGCGCCAATAGTCACCGAACCGATACCCACCCGGGCCCATGATGATGGTGTTGTTCTTGTGTCCGATCGGGGTAAGGAAGGCGCAGGATGCCGCCACAGCGACGGCCATCAGGAACGGATCCGGATTGACACCAAGCGATCCGGCAATCTGAACCGAGATCGGGGCGGCGATCAGGCAGGTCGCGACGTTGTTCAGGAAATCTGAGAGGGTCATGGTGACGATCATCAGGACGGTGAGAGTGACCCAGGCGGGGGCGCCCGCAGTCAACGTCACGATGCCGTCTGCAATCAGTTGGGCGTTGCCGGCGTTCTCGAAGGCCTGGCCCAAGGGGATCAGCGAGCCGAGAAGAACAATGACCTTCCACTCAACCGCGTTGTAGACCTCCGTCCCGCTCACCAGCCCGGTCGCGGCATAAAGAACGACACAAGCAGCGAGCGCCACCGGAAGGTAGGCGAAACCGGCCACGGCCGCTGCAATTGCCAGGACAAATCCCGCTATCGCGAGCCAGGCCTTCTCGCGTTGTATGAGGCCGGTGTTCCGGCCGGCCAGGGGCAGGACCCGTAGCCAGGTGGTGGCGTTTTCGAGCCTCTCGGGCTTGCCGAGAAGAAGCAGGACGTCACCGGCGCGTATGGTCTCGTGGCGGACCCTTTTCTGGATGCGACGCCCCTGGCGGGAGATGCCGAGCAAAGTGACGCTGTGTCCGTAGAGCAGGCGCATGTTGAAGGCCGATTGGCCGACGATGCGGGCATTGTCCGGCACAATGGCCTCCATGAGCGACAGCGCGCCGCCACTCAGACCGCCCTTGTGGCGTTCGGAACCTGCGAATTCCAGTTTTGCGGCCCCCATGAAGCCCTCGATGGCCTTGGGGTCGCCTTCCACGACAAGAAAATCACCGGCCTTGATCGGTTCCCGGCGGGCGAAGCCGCGTATCCTGCGCCCATTGCGGATCATGCCTATAATCGCAACATCCTTGTCTTCTGCGACGGGGTAGAGATCTCCGACGCAGAGCGGCTTGTCTTCCGAGACCTTGCCGACCTTGAGTTCCGCGGAATAGAGGCTTTCGACAAACCCGTCTTCCTTGGGTGGGGTGCGGAAGCGCCCGGGAAGCATCGGCCAGCCGAACAGCGCGACAAAAGCGATGCCGACAACTGCCACGGATAACCCGACCGGGGCAAAATCGAACATGGAAAAGGGGCTGCCGAGCGCGTCGGACCTGTACTCCGCGATGACGATGTTCGGGGGTGTTCCGATCAGGGTGATCATGCCGCCGAGGATGGTGGCGAACGAGAGGGGCATCAGGGAAAGTCCGGGAGAACGTCCAGCCTTCTTGGCTGCTTCCAGATCAAGGGGCATCAGAAGGGCAAGGGCTGCAACATTGTTGATGATCCCGGACAGGCCTGCGCCAACGACCGACATGATCGCGATGTGTTTCGAGAGCCCGCGGGAAGCCGACAGCAGCTTGCTTGCGATCAGTTCGACAGCACCGGAATTCATCAATCCCCTTGAGACGATCAAGACCAGCGCGATGATGATTACGGCCGGGTGCCCGAAGCCCGAGAAAATGTCGCTGGAGGGCACAAGTCCCAGAAATGCTCCCAGGATCAGTGCCGCAAACGCCACCAGATCGAAGCGGACCCTGCCCCAGATCAACAGGGCGAATACGACGCCGAACAGGGCGAAAAGTTCAATCTGGGCGGTGGTCACTTGAGGCGATCCTTCGGGATTGTTCGCGTTCCGGTTTCAATGCAGATGAACATGACGAAACTGTAATCTCAAGGCCACGCATCGGACATGACGCGTTTCCACATCTCTTGTCAGCAGAGGCAATCAAGCTTCTGCAAGGAAGGGAACAAAGGAAATGACGTTCAAGAACGAAGCAACCGATTCCATCGATCTGAGAGTTCGTGCGATGGAGAGCCAGAAAGCATGGGTGAGTTCCATGCTCGGCTTGGACAAGGCAAAAGAAAAATGGAACCACATGAAAGGCCCGAACCCCTTGATGTTGCAGGGGCTCGACCGCAGCTAAAAGAAAACCCCGCTGGGTAACCAACGGGGTTTTCTGCTGTGTGAATTCGCCTGTTCAGACCACGGTCACCTCAAGCGATGGGAACCCGTCCACGGTGACTTCCATCTTGTCTCCGCGTTCCACCGGCCCGACACCTGCCGGTGTGCCTGTCAGGATCACATCGCCAGCCGCCAGTTCGAAGTAATCCGACAGGTAAGAGATCATTTCCGGGATTTTCCAGATCATCTGGTTCAGGTCCCCTTCCTGACGAACCTCTCCATTGATCGTGAGTTTGATGATGCCGTTCTCCGGGTGGCCACTTTCGCTTGCAGGCACGAGGGGGGTGATGGGGGCGGAGTTTTCAAAGGCTTTTCCGATTTCCCAGGGACGCCCCATCTTCTTGGCCTGGCCCTGAAGATCGCGCCGGGTCATGTCCAGAGAAACACCGTAGCCAAAAACGTGGTCGAGTGCGTTCTCGACCGCAATGTTCTTGCCGCCCGACTTGAGCGCAACCGCAAGCTCCGCCTCATGGTGCACATCCGAAGAATGCGGGGGGTATGGGAAGGTTCCGGACGTATCGAGATTGTTCGGGTTCTTCTGGAAAAAGAACGGTGGTTCCTTGTCCGGGTCATGCCCCATTTCAACGGCATGCGCGGCGTAATTCCGGCCGATGCAATAGACCCGGCGGACCGGGAAAAGACTGTTGGTGCCCCTGACCGGCAGCGTCGCTGGCTGCGGCAACTCGATAACAAAATCGGACATGCAATCCCTCTGCGCATTCTGAATTCAACAGGATCAGACCCTACCGAATTTTGAATCAATCGCAATCAATTTTTTTCAGCAGAAAATCTTCTTGCAATTTACCCATTGATTTGGATTAATTAAGTTATTGATCAGAAATTGATCGATCAATTTTGACTGTCGTTTCCTTGGTTTTGAGTTCAAGTCACTGAAATTAAAAGGCTTTCAATGATTGTTACGGCAGTGATCAATCTAAAAAATCGATAAAAATTTAGAATCTGTTTGTTTATCGATTAAATATGTGACAGGCTCACGAAAACGTGATGAGGAGAAACTCTTCGTGTTAAACCGTTCCGAACCATCCGACCGCAGTGGTGCCGTGGCTCTCTTGAAGGAGTTCATTGCCGAGAAGGGATATACGCCCGGCGACCGGCTTCCGTCGGAACGCGAGCTCATTAAGCAGCTGGAAATCAAGCGCAACACCTTACGAAAGGCGTTGGACACGCTCGAGCGGGAAGGCGTGATCTGGCGTCACGTGGGTAAGGGTACGTTCATCGCCGGTCAGGACGACACGATCGACCTCAGCATGATGTCCGAGATCGGTCACCAGATCACACCGGTCAAGATGATGCGGGCGCGCCAGTGCATCGAGGCCGTCGTCGCGCGTGAAGCTGCAATCAACGCGTCACGCCAGGCAATCAAGAAAATTGCGGAAATCAAGGAGCGGGCCAAACAGGCTTCGAGCTGGGCTGAATACGAGGCTCAGGATGATCTGTTTCACTACGCCATTGCCGAGGCGACGGACAACATTCTGTTGCTGGCCCTGTTCGACCAGCTCGCCAAGGTCCGCCGCGCGGTTGCCGTCAACACGGTGATCCGCGAATCCGAGCGGCCACCGGAGAACCACAACAGTTTTACAGAACATGACCGGATCTTTGCGGCCATCGAGGCACGGGACCCGAAAGCGGCGCATGACGCCATGTGGCAGCACGTTGCTTCGGTTTCGGCGCGCCTGTTTGGGGAGGTCTGACGACGGGAATACGAAAAGGCGCCGAAGCCTGATCTGACTTACCAGAACCAAGAATGGTTCAACTTCAGGGAGGAAGAAGATGAAGTCTCTATTGCGTAAACTGGGTACGGCAGTCGCGGTCATTCCGCTCGCCGTGGGACTGGTCACAGGTGCGGCAGAAGCCGCAGGCAAGATCAAGATCGCTCTGGCCGAAACACCGTCCGACGAATTGGCGGCATTCTTCGTGGCGCTTGACCGCGCCAAGGCGAATGGCCTCGACTACGAATGGACAGCATTCTCCGATGAGGAACTTGCCATTCAGGCGGTTCTGAGCGGCCAGATGGATATCGGGTTCGGCACGCCCTATGCGGCCATGCAGCGCTCCAAGGCCCCCATTCGTATCGTGTTCCAGCTCTCCAAGCTGAAGTTCTTTCCCGTGACGTCTAAGAAATACGACAAGCTGGAAGATCTGAATGGTGAACCGATCATGCTGCATTCACGCGGCGGTGGAACGGATTCCATTGCCAACGTGATCGAGGACAAGCTGAGCATCAAGTTCGGCGACCGCTCCTATGTGCCCGGATCGTCCAACCGCGTGGCGGCGCTCATGGCTGGCCAGACCGATGCAACCATCATCGACCTTTCCAACAAGAACAAGGTGATGAAAATCGCCGGGGACAAGTTCAACGTGTTGCCGATGTTCGAGGTTGATGCCAGTGACGAGGCGCTCTTTGCCAATCTCGACTGGATCAAGAACAACGAGCAGGATGTCGAGATCTTCGTGAAAGCCCTTGTCAGCGTCTGGCAGGACATGGCGAAGGACCCGACAATCATTTCGAAGGAAACAGATCCCGAAGGTCCGATCGGCCAGCTGCCGCCGGAAATTCTCGGCAACCTAGACACCTTCTACACCGATGCAGTTGAAGGTGGTCTCTATGACCCGAATGGCGGTGGCCGTGTTGCAGCGAAGGCGGACCTCGAGTGGTACTCCAATGCGGGCCAGCTGGAAGGCGATCCCGCGTCGCTGAATATCGAGGACTTCTGGTACCTCGCGCCACTCGACGCTGCGACCAAGTAAGTCAGGTCAGGCTCTTTCCGTCGCCGGCCCAGCCGGCGGCGGTACTCAGCTTTCGTTGATCAAAGGACCACGACTTATGAAAAGCCGTTCATTCTGGCTGAAGATACTCTCCGCGACGGTGCTGTTCGGTGCCTGGCAGATCGCGGGCATGATTCCGGTCAGCTACGCGTTCCCCACCTTTTTTGAATCCATGGCGGCGCTTGTTCGCATGGCAGGTGATGGAACGCTGTTCCAGGCCTATGTGGAGACCTTGCGCCCCCTTGTCATCGGCGTTGCCATCTCGGCGGTGTTCGGGATCGGCCTCGGGCTCTGGATCGGCCTCAGCAGCCGCTTCGACTGGTTGTTCTCTCCCATCTTCATCGTCATGCAGGCGGCTCCGCTCGCAGCGCTTATCCCGCTGCTGGTCATGGCCTATGGCATCGGCCTGACATCCAAGGTGTTCGTCGTCTGCATCATGGCCATGCCGGTGATCGTGCTGAACACGGCCGGAGCGGTGCGCAATACGCCGACTTCACTGAAGGAGATGGGGCGCTCATTCCTGGCTTCCGACGCCGAGATCATCTTGAAGATCATCATTCCGGCTGCCTCGCCGGTCATATTCAGCGGTCTGCGTCTCGGCATCTCCGCCGGGTTCATCGGGGCGATCCTGGCAGAACTCAAGATCACGCCGACAGGTGTCGGCGACATCATCACCTATAGCCGCTCGATCGCGGATTACCCGGCCATGTATGCCGCGATCTTCTCAATCATCCTTCTTGCTGTGTTGTTCCTGAATCTACTGGAGCGGTTGGAAGTCTATCTCTTTGAAGGAAATGTCCGTGGTTATGCCTCAGATTAAAGAAGTCGTGGGACCAGACGATACGCCAGCTGCCGACAACGCCGTTGTCGCGCGGGGCATCTCGAAGAACTACGGAGACGTGGAAGCGCTCAAGAATCTCACGCTCGAGTTTCCACGCGGCCAGCTGACCTCGCTGCTCGGCCCATCCGGCTGCGGCAAGACAACGCTGCTGAAGATCATTGCCGGGCTCCTGGAGCCTTCTGCGGGCGAGATCGAGGTCAATGGCAAACCGGTCACGGGACCGGGGCCGGACCGTGCGTTCGTCTTCCAGGACTTTGCCCTGCTGCCCTGGGCAAATGTTCTGCGCAATGTCTCCTTTGCACTGGAGTTGCGCGGCGTGCCGAAATCCGAACGGGAGGCGATTGCCGAAAAATACATCGGAGATGTCGGCCTGGCGGGTTTCGAATTGAAGTTCCCGCACCAGCTGTCCGGTGGCATGCGCCAGCGCGTTGGTCTTGCACGCGCCCTGTCGGTCGATGCGGATGTGTTGCTGATGGACGAGCCGTTCTCCGCGGTGGATGAGCAGACACGGCGCAAGTTCCAGGAAGACCTGTTGGGTCTCGTGCAGAATGAGAACAAGACGTTCATCTTCGTGACGCACTCGATCGAGGAGGCCGTCTACGTCTCCGACCAGATTGCGATCCTGTTGCCGCGGCCAAGCCGCGTCTCGGAGATCATCCGGCCGACAGGTTTGCGGAACAAGGATGTCGACAATATCCGCCGGGATCCGGAGTATCTCGATATCGTCGACAGCATCTGGGCGTCCTTGCGCAGCTATGTGGAATAGGGGGACACCATGACTGTCTTCGGAATCCGTCTTCCCGCCATGTCGTCGCTGATCCTGTGGGGCTTGCTCTGGGAGATCGTCGGCCGGGCCGACGTGACCTTCTTTGTGCCGCCGCTGTCGGAAGTCATCGTCACGCTGTTTTCGGTGATCGGCACCGCGCCGTTCCTGAAAGCCCTGTCGGAGACTTCCTATGCCTTTGCCGTCGGGGTGTTTTCGGCTGTCGTCATCGGCATTCCGGTTGGCATCCTGATGGGAAAGAACCGCCTGATCGACGAGTTGCTGCTGCCGTGGGTGAACATGTTCCTCAGTGCACCGTTGACCGCGCTGGTGCCGGTGCTGATGGTCCTGTTCGGTTTCGGCATGAAGTCGATCATCATCACGACAACGCTCTTCGCGATCTGGATCATCATCCTGAATACCCGGGCCGGCGTGTTACAGATCAACAGGTCTCTTGTTGAAATGGCGAGATGCTACGGGGCCAACCCGTTTCAGGCCTTCTACAAGATCTATTTCTGGGCGGCTCTCCCGGAAATTCTGGGCGGTGTGCGCATTGGTGTCATCCGCGCAGTGAAAGGGGTCATCATCGGTCAGTTGCTGATTTCCATTGTCGGTTTCGGCGCCTTGTTCGAGCTCTATGCAAACAACTTCCTGATGGCACATTTCTGGGCGGTGCTCGTGGTGCTGTTTGCGCTCGCCTTCTCGGTTTCCGAACTGCTGGCTTATCTGGAACGACGCGTATCCTACTACGCAGCCAAACGCTGACTGAAAGATGGCTTGACTGGCCCGGGGGTAACTCCGGGCCTTTTTTTATGCGGCTGGGCAAACCGCGACAGATTCACGGGCCTTGAAGGTCGCTGCATAAAGGCGTGTCGGGGAAGGGGAAGCTCCGAGGCATGTTCCGGGTCGTTGCGTTTCTTGGGGAGAGCACGCAGCGACCCGGAACATTGCCTTTGGGGCTGGCCGTCGGTTCCAGGGGTGGGCAGGACTGAACCGAGGCCGGTGCTGGAGGGGTGGTCCAGCGTTGCCTTGAGGAGGCGTTCTCATCGGCAACAACCAGACAGTAGGCGCGGCTGACCAATCAAGATGTGACGCGCGTCACACTTTGACGAGCAAATGAGTTTTCTTGAGATTTTGCGGAGCGCAAATGCGCTTTTGTAGAGAGCGTTATTCAAGGCCCTGAACAGGGCATCATCGCCGTTGATCTGCGACACGCATCCGGGAGGCGAGGCCACATTTCACGGTCTGAATTGCCGGGTCATGCCCGGCAATGATGCAGCATCGGGGATAGTTCCAGATCAATGAGCGTGGAACTATCCAGGTGCAGCCGGATCAGGTGTTGAACTTGAACAGCAGCACGTCGCCGTCCTTGACGACGTATTCCTTGCCTTCGTCGCGGGCCTTGCCTGCATCCTTTGCAGCGTTTTCGCCGCCAAGCGAGACATAGTCGTCATAGGCAATGGTCTGTGCCCGGATGAAGCCGCGTTCGAAGTCGGTGTGAATGACGCCAGCTGCTCCCGGTGCCTTGGTGCCGTTGGTGATCGTCCAGGCGCGTGTTTCCTTCGGACCTGCCGTGAAATAGGTGATCAGTTCCAGAAGGTCGTAACCAGCGCGGATCAGGCGGTCGAGCCCCGGCTCTTCCAGGCCGATCGTCTCCAGGAATTCCTTTTGCTCTTCGTTGTCGAGCTGCGAGATCTCCGCTTCGATAGCCGCGGAGATAACGACGGCGGAGGCACCCTCTTCCTTGGCGCGTTCGGCAACCTTGGCCGACAGGGCGTTGCCTTCGGCGGCGGAGGCCTCATCCACGTTGCAGACATAAAGAACGGGCTTGGAGGTCAGCAGGTTCAGGCCCTTCAGCGACCTTGCTTCCTCGGCATCTGCGACTTCCAGCATGCGGGCCGGTTTGCCGTCCTGAAGGAGGGCGAGCGCGGCTTCCATGATCGGGAGAACGGCTTTCGCCTCCTTGTCTCCGGAATTGGCCTTCTTCTTCAAGGGGGCAATCCGGCGCTCAAGGCTTTCCATGTCGGCGACCATGAGTTCTGTTTCGACCGTCTCGGCATCTGCCAGGGGATCGATGGCACCGTCCACATGGGTAATATCATCATCCTCGAAGCAGCGCAGGACGTGCGCTATCGCATCGACTTCGCGGATGTTTGCCAGGAACTGGTTACCGAGGCCTTCGCCCTTGGAAGCACCGCGGACCAGGCCGGCAATATCAACGAAGGTGATCCGGGTCGGAATGACCTCCTTGGATTCGGCAATGTCGCGAATGGCATAAAGGCGCGGATCCGGAACTGCGACTTCACCGGTATTCGGTTCGATGGTGCAGAAAGGATAGTTGGCCGCCTGAGCCGCCGCGGTCTTGGTGAGCGCGTTGAAGAGCGTGGACTTGCCAACATTCGGCAGTCCGACAATGCCGCACTGAAAACCCATGAGAGTTCGCTTTCGTCTGGATCTGTAACTGTTGCCGCGCTACATGCCCGAGCGCAGGGATGAGGTCAAGAGTAGGCAGGGGACAGTCCCGGAAACCTCGCAGTTTCTGTCAGGAATTACCGCCTCCCAGCAGTTTCTTGAGCATGTCTGCCATTGGCCCTGATTTGGGGACGTTCACCGGTTTCGCCTGCCGGGCCTGGCGGATATGGCTCTGGCCTTTCGGGCCGGTGGTCTTGCTGCCAGGTTTGCCGGCTTCGCTCTTCTTCTCCTTGCGCTGTGCCTTTTCAGGTTCGAGCGCGAGAGTTAACTTGTTGGCGAATTGGCTGTCCTTGCCTTCTGCCAGAAGATCCGCGTGCCGGGCAATCTCGTCCAGAAGCGGCTCCAGCCAATCCCGATCTGACTTGGCAAAGTCTCCGAGCACGTAATTCGAGACAAGCTTCTTGTCGCCTGGATGGCCGATGCCAAGACGCAGCCGCCGATAGTCAGCACCAATATGAGCCGTCATGGACCGCAAGCCGTTGTGGCCGCCGTGGCCGCCGCCCTTTTTCATGCGAAACTTGGCTGGAGGCAGGTCGAGTTCATCATAGAGGACGACAATGTCTTCCGGTTCGATCTTGTAAAAGCGCATGGCTTCGCCAACCGACCGTCCGGATTCGTTCATATAGGTGCTCGGTTTGAGCAAGAGCACCTTTTCCGATCCGAGACGCCCTTCGGACACCTGGCCCTGAAAGCGCGCCCGCCAGGGTTGGAACCCGGAATGATGACGATGGATCTCGTCGACAGCCATGAAGCCGATATTGTGCCGGTTGCCCTGATATTTGCTGCCCGGATTGCCGAGGCCGACGATCAGTTTCATGGCGTTTCCTTCAAGGCGGTTCCCGAAACGAAAAAGCAGCCGACATGGGCTGCTTTTGTGCGAGGAGGCGAAGACCGCCTCCCGCTGTATTTCACGTGGAAGCGAGGTTTATTCGCTGGCAGCTTCTTCTTCTGCCTCTTCGCCTTCACCTTCTTCTTCAGTCTCTTCCTTCATGCCTGCCGGAGCAGCAATCGTGGCGATCGTGAAGTCACGGTCGGTGATGGTCGGTGCGCAGCCTTCCGGCAGTGTAACTGCGGAAATGTGCAGGCTGTCGCCCGGCTCTGCATTTGCCAGGTCGAGTTCCAGGGCTTCCGGAATGTTGTCTGCCGGAACAGTCATTTCGACCGTGTGGCGAACGATGTTCAGAACGCCGCCCTTCTTGAGGCCCGGGCAATCTTCTTCGTTCAGGAACTGAACCGGAATTTCAACAGTGAGGGTCGCGCCCTTGGCAACACGCAGAAAGTCAACATGCAGGACGTCGTCGCGCACCGGGTGCAGCTGATAGTCCTTGGCGATGACCTGGTGCTTTTCACCGTCAACGTCGATGACGCCGATAGATGCGGTGAAACCACCCTTATGCAGGGTCAGTGTGGTTTCCTTCACCGGAATGGTGATCGGCAGGGCGGGTTTCTTGTCGCCGTAGATCACGGCAGGAAGAAGGCCTTCGCGACGCAGTGCCCGTGCGGCCCCCTTGCCCACTCGGTCCCGTGCCGACGCCTTCAGCTCATAGCTGGCAGCCATGGCAAAACTCCTTGAGTGTATAGATAAGGACCGGCGAACGCTCGCGCCTTGAAAAGACTTGGATTGTCCGGGATCGGTCCACCAGCGCCTCCTCCAGGGGTGCAGGCGCGTGCGCGGGTATACAGAACAGGTTGCCAAAACGCAAGAGTGCAGTCTTCGGAACGCTGCCGAGTCTCGGATTTTCTTGGCATTTATCTTCCAGCGGTCGCATTCCAGGCAATCATAATCAACCGTCTGGTTGACTAAATGCCGGAATCCGGCAAGCATTGAGATGCTTCAAACCGACCGTCCCGTTCGGTTAACCCGCAGATTGAGTAGCTTTTATAGTTACGCAGGACCAATTCAGAGCGATGGGTGAATAGATGGCGCTGGACGAAGATCTCAATGAACGTTTGCGACAGGCTTTGCGGAACCGGGCCGGACTGACGGAGAAGAAGATGATGGGCGGCATGTGCTTCCTGCTCAACGGCCACATGATTGGCGGCGCCGATCGCACGAAGGACGGGGAAGGCCGGTTCATGTTCCGGATCGGCAAGGAAAACCATGAACAGGGCCTTGAGATGCCCGGTGCCGAACCGATGGTGCAAGGTGGGCGCACGCTCAGCGGATTGTTCTTCGTTGCAGAGGATGCGTGCACGGATGAGGTCATGGAAACCTGGCTGGCAAAGGCTGTTGCCCACGCGCTGACCCTGAAACCAAAATGATGACTGGCCTCCTGACGGGTTACTGGTCGGGCAGGCGCCGGGATGTGTCTTCGCGATAACCCGTGTCCACCTTCCTGGCGAAAGCCTGTCGCCAGGGCTCGGCAAGTTCCTTCAACTCGGAAAGGGCCCCTGCGATCGCGGGATCGAGCCTCGGGTTGAACCGGGCCAGGATGACGTCGCGAAGATTCCAGTCCGGGCAGGGTCGTTCCACGATTTCCAACGTCTCTCCCGCGCTGATAGTGCCTGCCTCCAGAACCCTGAAATACCAGCCGGTCCTGCCGGTTTTCTGAAAGTTCGCTGCCATGGCGGGGTTGTCGGTATGCAGGTTCAGTTTCCAGCAGGGCTGACGGCCCTGGGCAACCTGTAGTCTGACATTGCCAACTGACAGGACGTCGCCGACGCAGAGGTCTTCCTCGGTAAAGCCTTCTGTCGACAGGTTTTCACCAAATCCGCCCGACCGGAAAATCGCTTCCTGGTCCGGAAAAACGGTTCTCCAGTGCGCGTAGTGCTCAGACGGGTAGATGTGAATGGCTTTTTCCGAGCCGCCATGAACTTCAGTATCTGCCTGCCGATCACCATTCAGGCCTGTTTCCGTCACAGCAACAGCGCCTGATGCCACGACTTTTCGGATTGCCGACGGGGCCTTGCCCTCCCAGCGATGTTCCGGCTGACCGAGAAAGATGTCCAGAAGTCGTGCTTGTGCTGTCATGTTGGCGTTTCCTGTCGGCCTGTATGTTCGTGGCAGATTTTTGTGGCATCGCTGCGTGAAAGCGATACGTCGAGAAGGCCGCAATAGCCGCCATTTTCCTTGTGTTCATGGTGCGCGCAGGTGTCGCAAATGCCGAAGGATCGGCCACCGCGCTGATGCAGTGTCGTCATTACCAAAGCCTTCAGGGAAGACGCAAGCGAGCTGCGAATTTCGACCGGCAGCGCTGCGATAACGCTCTCCAGACCGGTCGTGGAACCGAGAAGGTCCACGCCTTCGGGGGTGATCTCGTAACTGATGCTGCGCTTGTCCCCTTCAGAACGGGTTTCGCTGATGAGGTCCTTCCGGGCAAGAGCCTTGAGCGTCTGGGATGCCGTGCCGCGCGTGGTCGCCAGATAGTCGGCGACATGGGACGGTGCGCGGGAGAAGCGATTGGCGCGGAAAAGGTAACTGAGCGCGGAGAATTGTGACGGATTCAGCGGCCCGTTCCATTCCTCGGCGGCGTTGAGGCGGGTCAGTCGGTCGATCAGGTCCCGGACAACCTGGGTGTCGGTGGGGTCGGTCATGATTAATATGTAGCGAGTCGAAATTAAACTTGCAATAGTTTCGACTCGCTACTATTAATGCAGTCCTCTCGAACTAGGAGTGACCCATGTTGAAATCAATTCTTGGAAGTTTGCTGATTGCCGGTCTTCCGGCCGCGGCCCTTGCGGATGGCAATCACGCCCATCACGCCGTCAACCAGAAGGGGGCGGTGCTGTCGCCGGTCAACGAGGAAGCCGATCAGACCTATGACATTCTGGCTGCGCATGTGCATCGCAAGGGCAGGATTGTGACCTTTCACATGACGTTGAAGGGGACCGCCGGTGCCAAACAGCCCGAAACAACCGGTTCCTTTGGCGGTTCCGGCATCGAGACCTATGTCTGGCCGACGTCCCTCGATCCTTCCGTTGTCGGATTTGAAGGCGGGAAGGGTGTTCTGGCGCTGGTCGCTGCGATCCATCCGGATTTTGATGACACGCCGCTCTTCGATGAAAACGGTGATGGCGATGTCACCAATGACGGGGATAGCTGGCACTCGCATTGGGTGGTGCTGACGCCGAATGATGCATGTGGTGACGGCGCGTTGTCCGTTCAGGATGTTGCAGATGGTGCGACACCCCAGATGCCGGCAACCTGGCCTGGTGTGCCGATCTACATCGACAGTCCGGGTTTCTCACCGGTTTTCGACGGACCCGAGATTGCCATCAATGTGGCTTTCTCCGATCCGGCCGTGGTCGAGGGCATGTCTTATGACGGCGTGACGTCGGCCCTCAGGATCAATCAGAATATCCATGCGCCGCTCGCCTGCGTCGTTGATGTCTTCGACGTCGCTTCCGGCGACCTGAGTTTGCCCGGAAAGATTGACAGGTGAGGTGAATTGTCTTTGCCCGGTATCTGCCGGGCAAAGACAGAATGTGCACTGGTCGAGAGCTCTTGCCTGATAGGACCAGGTCTTTTCGGTGTGACGTATTCTGCCGGGAATGCGACCTAACGGAAAAAGAAGTAACCTGAGATTGTATTTATCTATCTACGGAATTTACTGACGCAAATTTTCAACTTTATGTATTTAATTAATTAAACTTATGATTAAGATGTTTTTGCTGAAGTAACTTAACGTAATAGCTGCGGGAGTTACTGATGAAATTACTTATGTCAACAGTTGCAATGGTTGTCGTTGCGACCGGACTGTCTTACGCCAATGGTTTCCAGATGGAGCTTGAAGAGCTCGCTGCCGGTGACATCTCCGGTATTGCCTCGTCCGCGGAAGTGATCGCGGCCGTCAAGGCGCAGAACGAGGCGACCGCTGCTTTCGACCAGGCGAAAGTCGATGAGCTTGACCAGACCTGGCG
Organism: Roseibium sp.; assembly: GCA_017643925.1. Classification (GTDB taxonomy): domain Bacteria; phylum Pseudomonadota; class Alphaproteobacteria; order Rhizobiales; family Stappiaceae; genus Roseibium. The sequence goes on from JAEPML010000014.1 coordinate 45,111, forward strand.
TGCCGAAACCAAGGCTCCAGACAAGCCGATGATTGACGCTATGATGAAAAACGACCTGTCACGCTATCTTGCCGGTGAGCAGAAGAAGAGCGTTGGTCTTTTCACGGAAATCTTCGTCATGGACGCCAAGGGCCTGAATGTCGGTCAAAGCGCCGTCACCTCCGACTATTGGCAGGGTGATGAAGCCAAGTGGCAAGAGACCTACCTGAAGGGAGCCGGCGCAGTTCACGTCGGTGAACTGGAGCAGGACGACAGCACACAACAGCTGCAGAGCCAGGTCAGTGTGAGCGTCGTTGATCCGGACAGCGGTGAAACCATCGGTGCCGTGACATTCGGCGTTAATGTGGGCCGCCTTTAATCCAGGATAACGGGTGGCAAACACCCGGCCTTGAGGCGCTGAAAATGAAAAAGCCGGTCTCGGAGAGACCGGCTTTTTTGATTTCTGTCCGCGCGGATCAGCTGAACAGGCTGGAAACCGATTTTTCAAGAGCCGTACGGTTGATGGCCTCACCGATCAGCGGTGCTATCGAGATTGCCCGGATATTTGAAGCGGCGGTTATGGCAGCCGTCGGTTCGATGGAGTTGGTGATGACCAGCTCTTTCAGCATCGACGAGGTCACGCGGGCGACAGCGCCGCCCGAAAGGACGCCATGGGTGATATAGGCTGTCACCGACTTGGCGCCCTGAGCGAGCAATGCCTCGGCGGCGTTGCACAAGGTGCCGCCACTGTCGACAATGTCGTCCACCAGGATGCAGTCATAACCGTTCACATCACCGATGATGTTCATGACCTCCGATTCTCCAGGCTTGTCGCGCCGTTTGTCGACGATGGAGAGCGGGGCCTCGATCCTCTTTGCAAGCGCGCGGGCGCGTACAACGCCGCCGACATCCGGAGAGACGACCATGACATTGTCAGTGGCATAACGCTCCTTGATGTCGCGTGTCATGACCGGTGCGGCAAACAGGTTGTCGGTCGGGATATCGAAAAAACCCTGGATCTGTCCGGCGTGGAGATCCAGGGTCAAAATGCGGTCAGCACCTGCTTCGGTGATGAGATTCGCCACGAGCTTTGCCGAAATCGGCGTTCGGCCCGATGCCCGGCGATCCTGTCGGGCATAGCCGAAATAGGGGATCACCGCGGTGATGCGACGTGCTGATGAACGGCGCAGCGCATCAATGATGATGAGAAGCTCCATCAGGTGGTCGTTGGCCGGGTAGCTGGTCGGCTGCACGACGAAGACGTCTTCGCCGCGCACGTTTTCTTGGATTTCTACGAAGATTTCCTGGTCGGCAAACCGCCGAACCTGGCATTTGGCGAGAGGGACATCCAGATAGTTGGAGATTTCCTCAGCCAGGGCTCGGTTGGAATTGCCCGCGACGATCTTCATGAGCCGCAAGTCCTTCTGGTGCGACACCGGGCTTGGCGGCAAATCAGGGCCGGACAAGCGCGCGGAAAGGGCCTAGGTCTTTACACATGCCATTGCGCAGGGAATCTGTCGACAACCCTTGGCAGGCGGCGGCGTTGTAACAACCAAGCTGGCGGATCACAACCGCCGCGGCCGCCAGAATCCGTCTTTTTTTGTTTTTTTGTGACGCTTTGGGGTAATTACCCGGCTAACCGATCATTATCGGTTGAGCCATGCCTTGATTTCTACCATCGAGCGGTTCGCAATCCTGGACAAGGTGGCTGCGCTCACCGACTGCCAGGGATCCCCGGAAGATCCGCCGGTTGCCTCGGTGCCGGAAATGCGTTTCACGCGCTTTCCGGAACTGTCGACGATATCGAAGACATAAAACACGGTTCCGGTCGAAGGCTGACCGGTTGCGGTCAGATAGCCATTCACACGGTATGTTGCGCTGGCGCCAACGCGGCGCACCAGCGTGATGCCCTGCTTGCGTGCTTCCGAACCGATATATTCCGAAAGGGTGTCGGCGAGATTGCCCGGAGCGCCGGTGAAGGGCTCAAAGGCAAAGGTGACACCCTGTGTTTCGTCCGCCTGACCTGCAATGGAGGGGACAGGCGTCGTTGCAGCTCCGATGGAACTCGGTGGTGTTGGCGTAGCACTGCAGGCCGCGAGCCCGGCCAGCAGCAGAATACCTGCCGCCACACGCAGGGGCGAAAAAGATTTCAGTCTTGAAAAATCGGGCATGAAACGGCCTGGTACGCTGATCTGTTCGTCATGGATGCGGACCATCTACACAAAACGTCCTAAAAGGAAATGAACCGCGCTTTCAGGATTGTTTAGCCCGACTTGACCGGGAGGTCGAGGGGCAGCGTGGATAAGCTCTCCGGAGCGTCTTCCGTCGTCAGGTAGGTCTGGCCGAGCGTCATGGCGGTTCCGGTTATGGAATCCATGAGGATCATGTGCATGAAGATCACCATATTTGGCTTCACCACGGCCGGATTGGCCTTGTAGGCCATGGGCGTGTCCATCCAGCTGGGTGTGAACCGCGCACCAAGCGAGTAACCGCAGGCGTTCAGCCGGTGCTGCATCATGCCATGGGCATCCATTCTTTCGGCATGGGCGTCAAATACATCGCCAAAGGTCTTGCCGGGAACCAGCTGCGTCTCGACGGCAGCAAGCGCCTCCCGTGCGGCCAGGTACATCTCGTTGTGCCGGTCCGTCGGCGTGCCGACGACGACGGTCCGCATCAGGGCGGCGTGATAGTGCCGGTAGCTGCCGGCCCATTCCAGGGTGATCTGATCCTGGTCGCTCAGGGTCCGGCGCCCGGCCTTGTAGCGGCACAGCAACGCATCGTCGCCGGACCCGATGATGAATTCGTTGCCCGGATAGTCACCGCCACCTTCAAAGATGGCACCTTGCATCGCCGCGAGAATGCGGCCCTCGTCGGCGCCGGGTTTGATTTCGTCCATTGCAGCATGAAAGGCCGCGTCGGCCAGTTCGGCTGCCTTTCTGACATAGACGATTTCTTCCGCTGATTTGACCGCCCGAAGCTCCGGAATCAGGTCCGAGGCATCGCTCGTATTGGCGAAACTTGTCAGTTCCGCATTGATCTGCAGGGCGATTTTGCCGGTCATCCCATGGGTGTCATACTCGATACCCAGGCGGCTGCCGAGCAGGTCCATGTCAAACAGCATGTCCTTCAGCTGGAGAACGGGGCTGGCTGCGCCCCGATCAATCCAGATCCGGATATCGGGGATATTGGACGTGTGTTTTGCCTGCCGCTGGTCCGCAGATCGCGTCAAGAGCACCTTTCTGCCGTCTCTCGTCACCACGAGGCACTGGAAGAAGCAAAAGCCGAAAGTGTCGTAGCCGGTCAGCCAGTACATGCTCTCCTGTGCAAACAGCAGCATTGCATCCAGCTTCCGGGCATCCATCTCGGCCTTGAGCTTCTCATAACGGCTGTCAAATTCGGCTTCTGAAAAATGAAGGGCCATGCGTGATCCTCAATCAATGACTATTGCGCTGATCTGGCGGCCGTAATCCGGCTCCTGGCGATGTGTGGTGCGCCGATAGGAAAAGTAGCGCTCTTCATCAGCATAAGTGCACACTGCCAGATCCGCCACCTGTGCCAGTCCAAGCTCCTCGAGCCGGTTCGTTATGAAGCCCGGAAGATTGAACATGAAATGGCCCGGCTTTTCCGAAGGCAGGAAATATATTTCATTCGCCTTGTCTTGCTCGGCAAAACGCTTCTGGAATTCCGGTCCGACCTCATAGGCCTTTTGCGAAATTGTCGGGCCGAGCACGGCCACGATGTTGTCACTCTTTGCTCCGAGCCCTTCCATGGCCTTGACGGTGTTTTCAAGGACTCCGGTAATGGCGCCCTTCCATCCGGAATGTGCGGCGCCAACGACCTTGGCCTTCGGATCGGCAAAAAGGACCGGCCCGCAGTCGGCGGTCGACACACCGATCGCCAGACCGGGTGTGTCGGTCACAAGGGCGTCGGCCTTGCGGTCCGCGCCGTCTTGCCAGGGACTGGACAGGGTGATCACGTCGGGCGAGTGGACCTGATAGGGTGACATCAGCAGGTTCACATCTACGCCCATATCGGTTGCGACCCGTTGGCGGTTCTCCATTACAAGATCCCTGGCATCATCGGATCCGAGGCCGATGTTCAGGCTTGCATAGATGCCCTGCGATACGCCGCCGTTTCGTGTGAAGAAGCCATGGCGCACGCCGTCGATCTTCAGGTCTTCTGCTTCAATTTTCATGAAAGGCTCCGCAGGAGGCGATTGCAAATTCAAGGACGATCCTTGGGGTGATTAGGGAGCTGTGTCAAATGGCGCGAAGGAGAGGCCGGTTTGCGTGACCGCCAGCACCTTGAAGAGATCGCCCATCTGATCAGGTGCCGCCAGGCGTTCGACGGCATCTCGAATGGCTTCCTGTTCCTTGTGGCTTTTGCCTGCCCCCAATGCGCCCGCGCGCTGCAGAAGTCCTGACTGAAGAAGGAATTCGGCCTGCGTCATGGTCGACAGGACACTGGCTCCGCCGCGTGATGCTGCCGCCCCCAGGGCTTCGAAATTCACATGTGCCGTCAGATCGGCTTCACCCGGATGGGCCAGGGCGTAATCGTATTTGTGCTTGTAAAGCGCCTGCAGCGTGTCTCCGGGAGCGGTTTTCAGGTACCCGTAGTCGATCAGGATGGCCGCTCCGCCGAAACGCGCTATGCGATTGCCGATCTCCTCGGCGATCGCATTTGCCATCGGCTGGGTTTCCAGGATCGTGCCAGGTGCTGCTTTGCTGCAGCTTGCCGGCACATCCGCGTCGGGTAGCCGCGTCGCACCAAGCCCGAAGGCAAGTTCATCCTTTCCGTCCAGCCCCACCTGGCGCTCCAGCCAGCCCTCTCCCGTCCTGACGAACTGGTGGATTGGCAGGGCATCGAAGAACTCGTTGGCCACCAGAAGGACCGGCCCATCGGGCACATCGTTGAAAGTGTCCCTGAAGTCAGGTGTCAGCGGCGATCGCGCCAACGTTTTGCCCTGGATCTTTCGAAGTCTTGGACTTGTCTCGATCAGGTTTAGCCGCGCGGCTTTAAGAAAAGCCGGCCGCAGGGCGGCCATGCGCAGCAGGTCCGACATCAAGGTGCCGCGTCCGGGGCCGATCTCGACCAGCTGGAAACTGTCCGGTGATCCGAGCGCATCATGGGCCGACAACAGGGCAGCCCCGATCAGTTCACCGAACATCTGGCTGACTTCTGGCGCGGTTATGAAATCCCCCTCCTGTCCGAAGGGTTCTTTCGTCGCGTAGTAGCCCGCGTCGGGATCTGCCAGGCAAATGGACATGTACTGGGCAACGGTGAGGGGGCCGTCACTGGCAATTCTTGTGCGGATCTTGTCCTTGAGGGCCGTCAATTCGCAGGCGCCTCACTCTTGCGGCGACTGGCCCAGATCATGGCGGCAAGCCCGGCCAGGATCATCGGAACCGACAGGAGAATTCCCATTGTCAGGAAGCCGCTCAGGTAACCGATATGGGCGTCGGGCACGCGGTAGAACTCGGCAATCGTTCGGGCAATGCCGTAACCAAATGCGAACGCACCGGCAAGAAACCCGGGTTTTTGCAGCAACTTGAAGCGGTGGCTCAGGATGCGGAGCGCCAGAAAGAGGACAACCCCTTCCAGGGCTGCTTCGTAGAGCTGGCTTGGATGACGCGGTTCCGGGCCCGCGCCCGGGAACACGAAGGCCCAGGGAACGTCAGCGGGGCGACCCCAGAGTTCAGCGTTTATGAAGTTGGCGATGCGGCCGAAGAAGAGACCGATTGGGGCGGCGCAACCGGCCAGGTCGAACAGGGTCCACAGCGGCAGGCCACGCTTCCAGGCGAACAGGATCATCGCGATTACCGTGCCAGCGAAACCGCCATGGAAGGACATGCCTCCCGTCCAAACGGCCAGTGCTTCGCCCGGATTGGCGAAATAGTATGCGGGATTGTAGAACAGGACGTAGCCGAGGCGGCCGCCGATGATGATCCCGAGTGTGCCCCACAGGACAAAGTCATCAATGTCCACCGGTGTCGGGCGTGTCTGGGTGCTCCACAAGTGCTCATTCAGGACCAGCCTGCGCATGTAACGCCACGCCAGAATTATGCCGACAATGTAGGCCAGCGCATACCAGCGAAGGGCAAAAGGCCCGACTTCAACGATCACCGGATCAATTGCCGGGAACGGCAAGACTAGGAGTGGTGGCACTGGGGACCCTTTCAGTTGGCCTTTGTGGCAAAACGCGCAAGCCGGGGCAACGCTTGCGCGATCCTGGCGCATCCGTCAAGACATGGCGCGGTAACTTGCCTGCGACGGAATTGGACCTTGAAGTTGCAACAGTTTCCCCATACCTGTCCTGTTAGCTATTTGTTTCCGACCAAGGAGGGTCAGATGACCCAAGGCCCGAACCGTATTCTCGACGACTTTGCAAAGTTGATGACCGATGCAGCAGGTGTTGCACAGGGCGCCCGCCGCGAGGTGGAAACCGCATTCCGGGCGCAGGCTGAACGGTTCCTGTCCGATATGGACATGGTGTCGCGTGAAGAACATGAGGCGGTCAAGGAAATGGCCGTCAAGGCGCTGGACAAGGTCGAAGAGCTCGAATCAAGGCTCGCGAAGCTTGAAAATCCGGAATCCGGTGACGCTGCGGACGCTTGAGCCGCTTCCTGACGTCAAAGTGACCGTTTTCTGTTAATTGTTCATTGCAGAATTACGACGGCTGCTCTTGGCGGAAATGCGGTGTTTTTGAGCATAATGATGAAAATTCGATCTGAGTCGTCCACAAGTTTCGGCTTTTACGACTCAGGTCCCATGTATCCACCAAGTCAATCCTGCTCCTATACTCAATGTAACAGGGATTCGTCGGAGCAAGACGGGACCGGTTCGCTCTAGAGAGCTGACTTTGGATGCGTTTTGCTCCTCGGCAATGACATTTCCCGGTGGCCCACCCGGTCATCCCGATCGGGAACCCGGCCCCGGCTCGCGAGGGGAGAAGGCACGATGAGCCTCATCGAGATCGAGTTCGAGCGACCTGACAATCCCGTTGATACCATCGAGACTGTTGCCGCCTTGAACGACTGGACCTTTGAACGGTCCGGCGAGGACGAAATTACAATCTCCCTCGGCGGCAGCTGGTGTGACTATCATGTCTCCTTCTCCTGGATGGAAGAAGTGGAGGCCCTGCATCTGGCCTGCGCTTTCGACCTCAAGGTAACGGACCCTCGGAAGACCGAGGTTCTGCGACTGCTGGCGCTGGTCAATGAGCAGCTCTGGTCCGGCCACTTTGATTTGTGGCACAAGGAAAATGTCATCATGTTCCGCCAATCCCTGGTTCTGGCCGGTGGTGCGGAAGCCTCCTCTGCACAGATTGAGGCGATGCTGACAAATGCACTTGAAAACTGCGAACGTTTCTATCAAGCCTTTCAATTCGTCGTCTGGGCGGGTTATGCCGCCACGGAGGCATTGAACACGGCATTGTTTGAAACCGCAGGAGAAGCATGAATTTTTCCAAGGACCGTCCCTTCCTTCTTGTCGGTGCCGGCAAGATGGGCGGGGCAATGTTGTCGGGCTGGATGGCGGAAGGGATCGATCCCTCTGCCGTCGTGGTCTGCGACCCGAAGCCGTCCGCCGAGATGGAAGGCTTTTTGAAAGAACAGGGCATCCGCCATGTGACCGCCGTGCCGGAAGGCATGACAGCGGCGATCGTGCTGATAGCCGTAAAGCCGCAATTGATGGATATGGTGCTGCCCGGTGTCAAAACCGCCGTCGACGGCAAGACACTCGTCCTTTCGGTTGCAGCGGGAACGCCAGTCGCGAAGTTTCGCTCTGTGTTTGGCGATGTTCCCATTTGCCGGTGCATGCCGAACACGCCTGCAATGGTCAAACGCGGCATTACCGCAGTCTATCCGACACCTGAAGTCGATGACGACCAGAAACAGACGGTCGCCCAGCTGTTGTCGGCTGTCGGCAAGGTTGTCTGGCTCGACACGGAAGATCAGATTGATCTGGTGACGGGTGTCAGCGGGTCCGGACCTGCCTATGTCTTCTTCCTTGCAGAAGCCTTGAGCGAAGCGGGGCGCGCTGCCGGTCTGCCGGAAGAGCTTGCGCACGAGCTTGCCGTCGCAACTGTCAGCGGGGCAGGCGAACTCATGCATCAGTCCGGTGAACATCCGTCGATCCTGCGCCGGAATGTCACCAGTCCCAACGGCACCACAGCTGCGGCTCTGGATGTGCTGATGCATGCCGAAGGGTTGCAGCCGGTGATGACCGAAGCGGTTGCCGCCGCGGTGAAGAGGGCGCGCGAGCTGGCTGAATAGGCAGGCTTGCCTAGACTGAAATTCCGGAAATCGGACACAAATTCCGTAGTATGCGGCGGTGCGTCACCCTTTTCGTGACGCGTCCGCCTTCCTATGTTTAGTCCGAAGACGAACCGGAGATCATTCCATGGCGACCGCGAAAACCAAGCAGAAGATCCTTCAAACATTTCTGGACCTTTTGTCCGACCACGCCTACGAGGACGTGTCCATGCCGCTGATTGCGGAGACGTCGAAGGTCAAGCTGTCGGACCTGCGCAGCGCCTATGCCTCCAAACTGGATCTGGTGGCGGCTTTTGCAGAAAAGATCGATACGCATGTTCTCGATGATCGTGACGAGGACATGGGTGACCAGCCGGCCCGGGATCGTCTCTTCGACATTCTCATGACCCGTATTGATGCTCTGGCAGAGCACAAGGACGCCGTGCGCGCCCTCCACAAGGCGGCGAGGCGCGATCCGGTATTGGCTCTGGACTTCAACAGTCTCGAAGTGCGATCGCAGAAATGGATGCTGATTGCGGCCGGGATAGACCTGACCGGAATGAAAGGCAAGGCGGCGGCGCAAGGCCTGTCCATCGCTTTCGCGCGGGTGATTGATGTCTGGCTCGCAGAAGACGACGAGGGCATGCCGCGTACGATGGCGAAGCTCGACAAGGAGCTGGATCGCGGAACGTCTTTCATGAAACGGATCGATCGCCTTGATGACGTCGCCAGGGGTCTCAGGTCGTTCTTCAAAAAGGCATCCAAGCGTCGCAGGAACCGGAATGGCCGGTCAGAGGATGGTGAAGACACCGGAGATTTTTCCGGAGAGTCTCCGGCGAGCGCGTAAGTGAAATTGACCTTGCAGATCGCGGGCAGTCCGTCCAAGGTCGCTCTCAATGTGAAAGGATCCATTTGTGAGCGACCAGATCAGTTTTGATGATTTCCTGAAGGTGGATGTACGCGTCGGACGCGTGATCGAAGCCGAAGATTTTCCCGAGGCGCGCAAGCCTGCTTACAAGATGCGGATCGATTTCGGTCCCGACATCGGGATCAAGAAAACATCGGCTCAAATCACGAAGCATTACACGCCGGACGCTCTCGTCGGGAAGCTGGTCATGGCGGTTGTCAACTTCCCGCCGCGCCAGATCGGCCCGGTCATGTCCGAGGTGCTCACGCTTGGTGTTCCGGACGAGGAGGGCGAAGTCATCTTGCTGACGCCTGACAAGGACGTCCCGATCGGTGGCCGGCTGTACTAGGTCGTGGTATTGCCGCGTCAGGCCGGGACGCGCAGTTTGGCCCTGAGGCCGCCAAGCGGACTGTCTTCCAGATAAAGGTCGCCGCCATGGGAGCGGGCGATGTCCCGGGCAATGGAGAGACCGAGACCACTGCCTGTTTCATCCTGGTTACGAGCCAGATCTAGACGGTGAAAGGCCTGGAAGGCGATCTCGCGCTGGTCTTCGGGAATGCCGGGTCCGTCATCGTCAATGGTGATGACCAGCCAATTCCGCTCAATCGTCCCGTGTACATCAACGCGGTTGCCATATTTGCAGCCATTGGTGACCAGGTTCGAGAGGCAGCGTTTCATGGACAGGCGTTTCACCTCCGCTTCCGAGGGGCCCTCGAAACGGGTCGTGACCGCATGGCCTGAAATCTCGGCTTCCTCTTCCAGCTCCTCCAGCAGAAGCGCGATGTCGGTCAGCTGGATGTCTTCGTCACCATCTCCGCTGGCAAAGGCGAGATAGTCTTCGAGCATGTTGCTCATCTCGTCCACGTCCTTGCGCATGGCTTCGCTTTCAGGGGTCTTTTCCAGGAAGGCGAGCTGCAGTCGCAGGCGGGTCAGAATGGTTCTGAGATCATGGCTGACTCCGGCCAGCATGGTGGTGCGCTGTTCGATCTGGCGCTCGATACGACGGCGCATATCGATGAAGGCAAGGCTGGCCCGCCGCACTTCACGGGCACCGCTGGCGCGGAAATTCTCCACCGGTCGGCCCTTGCCGAAGGCTTCCGCGGCGTCGGCCAGCCGGACGATCGGCCGGATCTGGTTCCTGAGGAAGAGCAGGGCGATGAAGACCAGCACCAGCGATGTGGAGAACATCCAGACCAGGAAAATGTGCGAGTTGGACGCATAGGTCTGGCTGCGCCGGGTGAAGACGCGCAGGATCGAGTTCTCAAGCTGTATCCGGATTTCGACAAAACGTGACCGGCCAACCGTGTCGATCCAGAAGGGTTTTCCGATCTTCTGACTGATTGCCAGACTGAGTTCCTTGTCGATCACGTCGAAGAAGGGCTTGGGTGTTGGTGCGGGCAGCGGTTCGAGCGGCAATACGGTCATCGACATGCCAAGCGCGCGGGCCGCGAGTTCCTCGACCTTTGTGTGATTGGGGTCCTGCGGATAGTTTTCCAGGACGTAGACGACGGCCGCAATCTCGCGGACAACAGCCTCCGACATGCGTCGGGACACCAGCTGGTAGTGCCGTTCCATGAACACAAAGACCAGCACGGACTGGAGAATGACGATGGGGGCTACGATGATCAGGAAGGTCCGCGTGAACAGACCCTTGGGCATGATCCGGTAGACGAACCTGGATACGCTGCGATAGGCGCTCACAAGCGGCCGGAACGGCTTAAAATCTGCTGCGTGCCGGAGCTTGGCTGCCAGATCCCTCATGCTTTCGCCGTCAGTCGCACGCGAGGCGGTACCCGATGCCCCGGACTGTTTGCAGGTAGATCGGATTTCCCGGGTCGTTCTCGATCTTGCGGCGCAGACGGTTGATCTGTACGTCTACGGTCCGCTCCCCGAGGCCGCTGTCATCACCGACGATCTTGTGACGGGGTACTGTCGCGCCGGGCTGTTCGGCAAATATGGACAGGATCTGTTTCTCACGATCCGTCAGCCGAACGATGTTGTCGCCGTTCTTAAGCTCCCCGCGATTGGCGTTGAAGCAAAACGGACCGAAGCGGATTTCTTCTGTTGCGACGATCGGTTGCTGGTTGCCCCGCCGGAGGATCGCTGCAATCCGGAGCATCAGTTCCCTTGGCTCAAAAGGTTTGGCAAGATAATCATCGACGCCGGCCTCCAGGCCCGCAATCCGGTCATTCGCCTCGGATCTTGCGGTCAGCATCAAGATGGGGACCTCGGACTCCTGCCGAAGGGATGTCGCCAGTTCCAGTCCGGTCTCGCCGGGCATCATGACATCGAGAATGATCAGGTCGAACTCAAGGCCTGACAGGCAGCTGCGTGCCTCGGCAGCGTTCGCGGCGGTCGAAACCCGGTAGTCGTTTTCCTTCAGCAGCCTGGACAGCAGATCCCGGATCCGGTTGTCGTCATCCACAAGGAGAATGTGGTTGGCGTTGTCTTCGGGTGCCTTGGCGTTCATGTCTGCTTTCGTGTCCCTGTCTGGATTGGCGGGCGTCCGGTGGGAATACTCGATCGGGTGTACAAGAACCGATCTCAGTCACTGAGATCGTATGCGCTTCTCACCAGCTTCAGGATATCCGCTCTCGCGTCCGGATCGATCATCTGCAACAGAAATTTGCGAATGATTTCATCGCTGCCATCTGGCAGTTCAATTAAGGCACGTTCAAGGCGTTTTTGCTGGAGTTTCGTAAGGTCGACCGCGAGGGCATGGCCTCTCTCGGTCGTGTAGAGCAGGCGCTGGCGCCGGTCGTGATGGCCTTCTCGCTGTTCGATGATTTCGGCGTCGACCAGTTGCTTCAGTACCCGGCCCAAACTCTGTTTCGTGATCCGCAAGATACCGAGAAGGTCCGTCACCATGATCCCCGGATTGCGATCGACAAAATGGAGCACCCTGTGATGTGCGCGGCCGAAATCATATTCGGCCAACACGTCATCCGGGTCCCCTGTAAACTCGCGATAGGCGAAAAACAGGAGCTCGATCAGATCGTATGGCAGATCGATCTCGTCGCTCTGGGCGGTGCTGTCTTTCATAAGGCGGTTACCATCCTGAGCGGCAGAGGAAATCATGGATTTGAAATTTACGTCAGTCATATTGACTTAATTCTGGTCGATTGTTACTTGTTAGCAGCTGTGAACGAAAGGATCGGTCTCTGGTATGCTTTTTTGAGCATCAGATGAAAAACGAATCCGATCACATTCGTCACGGCCATCAGGATACCGATAGTTGGCGTGCTGTGCAAAAAATACAGCGATGAAATTGGCGCAAGTCTTTGGCGTCACTCGTCTCTGTAACAGGAAAACAAAAATTCGCTCTAAGAGCGGGCGGGAGATGAAAGATGGCTGGAACGCCTTTTGATCAGCTCAGTGGTGATATCTGGTACGATGGTGAATTCGTGCCATGGTCCGATGCCAAGCTGCATGTGCTGAGTCACGGACTGCATTATGGCAGCAGTGTCTTTGAAGGCGAGCGCGCATATGGCGGCCGGATTTTCAAGTCCGAAGAGCATACCGAACGGCTGCTCGATTCAGCGCGTACCCTCGGGTTCGCGATTCCCTGGACGGCAGACCAGATCAATGCCGCCAAGGAAGAAACACTGGCGCGCATGAACCTGACCGATGCCTATATTCGCCCGGTCGCATGGCGCGGCAGCGAGATGATGGGAATTTCGGCACAGAACAACACCATCCACCTGGCGATTGCCGCCTGGGAATGGCCAAGTTATTTCGCTCCGGAAGAGCGGCTGAAAGGCATTCGCCTGGACATGGCGGAGTATCGCCGCCCGGATCCGCGGACCGCGCCTTACAAGGCGAAGGCAGCCGGGCTTTACATGATCTGCACGATTTCCAAGCATGCAGCCGAGGCCAAGGGATATGCCGATGCTCTGATGCTGGACTGGCGGGGGCAAGTCGCCGAATGCACCGGCGCCAATGTCTTCTTTGTCAAGGATGGGCAGATCCACACGCCGACGCCGGATTGTTTCCTGGACGGGATCACACGCCGCACCGTTATCGGTCTGGCGCGCGATCGCGGTATTGAAGTGATCGAGCGTGCGATCATGCCGGAAGAGCTTTCAAGCTTCGAACAGTGCTTTGTCACCGGAACGGCTGCCGAAGTCACCCCGGTCTCGGAAATTGCAGGCAATTCCTTCGCTGTTGGTGACATCATCAAGAACCTGATGGAAGACTATGACGCCGTGGTGCGGCCGGAGGCGGCTGAACTCAAGTCGGCGACTGGCTGAAGAAGCTGAGGGAATTCATCTTCATTGAAGCGGGCTACGGCCCGCTTTTTTGTGTGTGGTCAGGATCGCATGGCGGCGGCTAACGCAAGGTGCCTGTTGCGGGCTCAGCGAACCGGTCTTCGCACCATGCATGAGTTGGGTTAAACCCATACTAGGCAATCGAGGTTCCGGACGATGTATCAAACCGCCAGCATAACCGGCATCAAGACCGAGACATTCCACAAGGTCATCCTTGAACTCAAGGAAGAGGACTGGAAGGTCAGCTATACCTATGACGGGTTCGACAAGGGGATCGACTATGATCGTATCGACCTTGTGAATGATGGCATCAAGCTCAAGTTCGAGTGGGACAACTGGTTCGAAGGCGTTATCGAAGGTCCGGAGAAACTGCTTGGGGCGCTGTCCAGGCGCTACGGGTTGAAGCCACCGGGACCCGTTGAGAAAGCAGCTGAGCGCTAGACCTTGGAGGCAGGGTCGTTGCGTTCAAGCGCGTGGAACATGCGTCCCCGTTCGGCAAACAGGACGAAACCAATGGCGATCAGACCATAGGCTGTGAAGGCGAGGCCAAGCGGGGCGGTGGAACCGTCATAGAGCTGCCCCATGACATAGCCGAGAAACGCCCCACCCGCCGTGCTGATGAAGCCAATGACCGACGCAGCCGTTCCTGCGATCTTGCCGAGCGGCTCCATGGCCATGGCATTGAAATTCGCACCGACAAATCCGAAACAGGTCATGACGATTGTGACCAGGATGAAGAATACCCAGAGGTTTTCGTGTCCAAGAGCGGAAAAGGCGAAGATGGCAAATCCGAAAACCGTGTAGACGATCAGTGCGGCATGCGACAGACGGCGCATGCCGAGCGCTTCAACCAGCTGGGCATTGGTGAAGGAGGCAACTGCCATGGACACCGCGATTGACGCAAAGACCAGCGGGAACATCCGGCCGAGATCGAAGACATCGACGAAAACCTGCTGCGACATGGCCAGAAACGCGAAGAGACCCCCGAAGATGAATGCGGTGCCGACCGCGTAACCCAGGCAGGCCCGCGTTGTGAGCGCTGTCCTGTAGGCCTCGGAGATCTTGGCAAGCTCGATCGGACGACGGTTTTCCCGCGCCAGGGTTTCCGGCAACCGCAGGGCCGACCAGACCAGCATGATGCAGCCCGACACGAGCAGCATGGTGAAAATCCATCGCCAGCCGGACACCAGGAGAATGGCCTGGCCGATCGCAGGGGCAATGACGGGAACCGACATGAAGACCATCATGACAAGCGACATCATCTTGCCCATGCGCCGTCCCGTGTAGCAATCCCTGACAACGGAAAGCGCCGCCACCCGGGCGCCAGCACAGCCCACGCCCTGGAACACCCGGGCAAGCAGAAGCTGGTTGAGGTCCTGCGTGAAGATCGCGGCGACACTGGCGACGCTGTAAAGGGCCAGGCCGCCGACCAGAACCGTCCTGCGACCCAGTGAATCCGCAATCGGTCCAAAGAACAGCTGAGCGCCGCCAAAGCCAAACAGGTAGGACACCAGAATAAGGTGCCGGTCGTTTTCCCGGACGATATTCAGGGCATCGCCAATTGCGGGAAGTGCCGGCAGCATCACATCAATTGCCAGGGCATTCAGTGCCATGATCATTGCGATAATGGTGATGAATTCCGCCAGCGGAATACCGGGATCCCGCAGCACTTCCGGGTTGCCGCCAGAACCTGTCTGCTGTCCCGCTGTTTCGTCTGCGGACTCGTATGAGGGATCGCTCGTTTGCTTCACGTGGGACCAGACCAGTTTGAAAGGGCAGGTCCGTCGGGCGGGCCTGGGAAAAAGAAGGATATAGTGCAGCTGCAGGCCAGGTTTATGTCAAGTGTTCACCCAGCGAGCCGCGTCGTCGTCATCGCCGGACTTGGCCTCGACCCACGTGCTTTCTTCACCGGAAACAAGATGTTCCTTCTTCCAGAACGGAGCACGCGTTTTTAGAAAGTCCATCAGAAAGTCGGCGGCTTCGAAGGCTGCCCGGCGGTGTGCTGAAGCGGCGATTACCAAAACGATATTCTCGCCCGGTGGAATTTTGCCAAATCTGTGTACGACCGTCAGGCCAGTGAGCGGCCATCGGTCGATAGCCTGGTTGGCAATCCGCGTCAGTTCCGCTTCGGCCATGCCCGGATAGTGTTCAAGTTCAAGAGCGCTCAAGGTTCCAGCTTCGTCCCGGCACAGGCCAACGAAGCTCACAAGCGCCCCGACATCCTTGCGGTTCCGGGTCAGCTCTTGCGCTTCCTGGCCGGCATCGAAATCCTCTGCCTGAACTCTTACAAGCGGGGTGACGGTCATGGGTCACCCACCTGTCATGGGGGGGAAGAACGCTGCCTCACGCGCATCGCCAAGTGACACGTCAGGTTCGACATGCAACTGGTCCAGGGCCACGCGGATGGCATCTTCTTCCTCGAAGGCAGCAGCGTGGTTCTCGGACAGCGATTTCAGATGCGCGATCAGGTCCGCGACGGTTTTCACGTTGCCTGGAACGTCGATTGTTTCTTCTTCAACGCCAACACGTTCACGAACCCAGGCGAAATAGCGAATGTTCATCAGAACCCTCGAAAAGCAGAATGTGCGGCCCGTCGACACGCGGGCAACCGACTATTCGGTAATAAGGTGACCAATCCCGGCCCGGAAGTAGTCGTACCCCGTATATAGAGTAAGAAGCGCAGCGAGCCAAAGCGCGATCAGTCCGGTCAGGGTCGTGTACTGGAAAACGGTGTCGCCTGCAGGCCCTGCCAGCAGAAACGCAATGGCCACCAGCTGAACCGTCGTTTTCCACTTTGCCAACTGGGTGACAGGAACGCTGACCTGCAGTTCAGCCAAAAATTCGCGCAGGCCCGACACCAGAATTTCGCGGCAAAGGATGATGATCGCCGCGATCATGGACCATCCCCAAATGGTGCCGTCTGCCGCCAGCATCAGGAGACAGACCGAAACAAGCAGCTTGTCCGCAATCGGGTCAAGCATGCGCCCGAGCGCCGATTGTTGTTGCCAGGCCCGGGCCAGGTAGCCGTCAAAGAAGTCGGTAATCGCTGCAACCACAAAGATGCCAAGCGCAATCCAGCGGGGCGTTGTTCCATCGAAGTAGAAACAGGCCGCGACAGCAGGCACCGCGAGAATACGCCCATAGGTCAGGATATTGGGCAGGCTGAATACGATTTGTCTCGACATATCTGCTTTCAGAGTGTGGGCATCCTTGCCCAAGACCGGGCCGCGGAAAGAGGTTGTGCAGGTGTCAAAACCTGATGAAATCTGCTGGCTTGGTCATTCAGGAGAAGACACCGGCCAAGTTCGATCCACTTCGTCAATCGAATATGGTATCGCCTTGCTGGTCAATCATCATTTTGGCTTTCCGTACCATTTCATTGGCTGCATCGGCTTCCGCCGGCATGGTGTCGGCACGAATGAACTGATGGACCTTCGTCTCTTCACCAAAGGTTTTTTCGATGCGGCCTGCCACCTGCCACTGACCATTCGTGCTCATGGGAGCCGCGATAATCCGGAAACTGTCGTATTCAACGACCGTGCTCTTCTTGCTGGACTTGCCTTCACCGGAAGACCCGAACAGCGTCTTAAAAATCTTGCCAATCATCAGGGTGCCTATCCTGTCCCGTTTGTCCCCTTTTAGAAGGGGAGACATTGGGCTTCAAGGCATGAGTGGTAATCTACCTGGTATTGGTGTGCGAGGAATGCGGCTTTGCAACCTGTCTGAGTTCCCGGGTGATGCCTGGAAATTCAGACGGTACCCGAAGAGTTATCCCAATTCCCGTCGGTACCAGTGTTTCCTGCAAAGCGGAACGTAGGTTTCGTTGCCTCCGATCACCACTTGATCACCCTCTTCGACAATCCGGCCTTCTCCATCCAGCCGGGCAACCATGGTTGCCTTGCGTCCACACCAGCAGATCGTCTTGATTTCTTTCAGGCTGTCGGAAATTGCGAGCAGGGCCGCGCTTCCCGGAAACAGTTTGCCCTGAAAGTCGGTCCGCAGACCAAAACAGAGAACCGGGATGCGAAGTTCATCGGCAATCCTTGCCAGCTGCCAGACCTGTTCCTCAGTCAGGAACTGCGCCTCATCCACGAAAAGTGCATCGATTTTTTCAGTTTCGTGCGCATTTCGGACATGTTCGAAGACGTTGTCTTCCGCGTTGAACACGTCCGCATCCGCAGACAGGCCGATCCGGGACGCAATCGTGCCCTTGCCGGCACGATCATCGAAGGCCGCTATCAACAGGAGCACTTTCATGCCCCTTTCCTTGTAGTTATAGGCCGCCTGCAGAAGGACAGTGGATTTGCCGGCGTTCATCGAAGAATAGTTGAAATAGAGTTTGGCCATGCGTCCGGACGAGAATCGATTTGTAGGTTCCCGCAGTGTTTCCAATTCGGGGCAAGTCCTCAAACACTTTTACGCAGAAGGCACAGCTTATGGCCTAGTTTTCCGGCGATTGCGACCGAGAGATCTCGACAATCAGCGGCAGATGGTCCGAACCGATATGCGGGCCGAGTGAAACATTCAGCACCGGCAAGTCCTTCGAAACGGCGAACTGATCCACGGGGGCACCCAGGATCCAGTGCAGTCGGTAATCGAAGAAGAAGCGCGTCGTCTGGGGCCAGCCATCCGGATAGGCCGTGACCAGGTTGTTTTCTGCCAGTGTTTCCTGAAACCGACCCGACCAGGGCGAGCTGTTCCAGTCGCCGATTGCCAGGATGTTTTCGCCATGGGTGTCCTGCAAGTCGGCCAGGACACGGTCGACTTCGTCAAAATACCTGCGCTTGTTTTTCCATCGTGATTTGGTTCTCGGGCTATCGGGATGGATGACAAGCATGTGCAAAGGCGAGGTGCCGGTATCGAGTGTGAGGGACAACAGCTCCCTGTCGGCGTTGTAGTAGACATTGGCGCCGGGGCGCAGCGCCCCTTCGATAATGCGCGAGTCCGAATTCAGGACCGGAAACCGGGAATAGACAACAAGACCGCCAAGTTCACCCACGACAAGATGCTCCGGGAAGCCGTTGCTTCCGGCATTGCCGACCGGAAGACCGAGCCTTTCCCAACGTCGTTCCTGCAGCCACCAGAGAGCTTCCTGGATGACAATGATGTCGGCATTTTCCTTCTCGAGAAACGCCTTGAGGACCCTGTCGCCCAGGAAGAGATGTTCCAGGTTTATCGAAATGACCTTGATGGGCCGTGCATCGCTATCCAGCCGTGCCAGGGAAACCGTGTTATCGACAGTGCGCAACGCCGTCAGCGCTGCAAGACTGACGAGTGACAAGACCGCCAGAGCCCAGACTGTCTTGTAGAGGAGCGCCAGCCGATGCCGCATGAAAAGACCGGCTGTACCGGCAAGACATCCGGCAAGCCCTGCTGCCAGGAACTGCCGGAGAAAAAAGCTCATATTGTCCGCAAGCCAGAACTTGGGCGCAGCAAAATTGGAAAGTCCCATGGCGCCGACCAGCAGAGCCCCGAGGCAACCGCACCAACAGATCAGCGAGAAATAGGATCGGAGCGTGGAGCGGCGATTGCTTGGTTTCAAAAGAGACTTCCGGCGCAAGTGTCGTTCAGGTCAGACTGCGAGCCATATCACAGTCTCTGCCGGCATCAGGATCATTTTTTCGCCAAAAGTCGCACTCTGCAGGGCAGGGCGCTGTCCAGGTCCATGAGTTACTCGTGGAAGTGGTCGTAGACCAGTTTGGCAATCGCTTCTGAAATTCCCGGCACAGCGGCAAGGTCGTCGACGCCTGCCTTCGAGACCGCCTTGGCGGTGCCGAAATGCCTGAGCAGCGCCTTCTTCCGGGTTGGCCCGATGCCAGCGATCTCGTCCAGCGGGTTTTTGACAATATCCTTTTTCCGGCGTGCGCGGTGGCTGCCGATGGCAAACCGGTGGGCTTCGTCGCGAAGACGCTGCACGAAGTAGAGCACCGGATCGCGCTCCGGCAACATGAAGGATTGCCTGCCCGGTATGAAGAACTTCTCACGACCGGCGTCCCGGTCCGGTCCCTTTGCAATGCCGACCAGCGGCACGTCCTCAATGCCGAGTTCCTCAAGTGTTTCGCGTGCCGCCGTGAGTTGCCCCTGGCCACCGTCGATCAACACAAGATCGGGCCAGGCGGGCATTTCGGTGACAGCGGGTGCCTGCTCCTCGACAGCATCATCCTGATCATCCGGATCCAGCTCCGCATCAGCGCCTGATGCTGCTTCGGGCCTGGCATGTTCCTTCAAAAGACGGGAAAAACGGCGGGTCAGAACCTCGCGCATCATGCCGTAATCGTCGCCCGGCACCAGATCCTCGGACTTGATGTTGAATTTTCGGTACTGGCCCTTGGCGAAACCTTCCATCCCCGCCACGATCATGCCGCCTACCGCATTTGTGCCCATGATGTGAGAGTTGTCGTACACCTCGACGCGGCGCGGCGTGTCCGGCAGGTCGAACGCCTCCGCCACGCCCTTCAGCAGGCGGTTCTGGCTTGACGTCTCCGCCAGGCGACGGCCCAAAGCCTCGCGGGCGTTGGTCAGCGCATGTTCGACAAGATCTTTCTTTTCCCCGCGCTTCGGTGTGGCAACATCGACCTTGCGTCCCGTCTTTTCGCTCAAGGCTTCCGCCAGGAGTTCCTGCTCGCTCAAACCGTGCGAGAGCAGGATCTGTTTTGGGGCAGGCTTGTCGTCGTAGAACTGGGCGAGGAAGCTTTCCAGAATATCGGCTTCCTCCCACGATTTGTCGGCCTTGGGGAAATAGGCGCGGTTGCCCCAGTTCTGCCCGGTCCGGAAGAAGAAGACCTGCACACAGGTCTGGCCACCCTCCTGGTGGATGGCAAAGACGTCGGCTTCCTCGACGGATTGCGGATTGATGCCCTGATGGGCCTGCACATGCGACAGCGCCGTCAGGCGATCGCGATAAATGGCGGCACGCTCGAACTCCAGGTCGGCGGAGGCGGTTTCCATCTGTTCGGCCAGCTGTTTCTTGATCAGCTGGCTGCGGCCGGAGAGAAAGGCCTTCGCCTCGGACACGAGGCCCTGATAGTCCTCCGGAGAAATCTCTCCTGTGCAGGGGCCGGCGCAGCGCTTGATCTGGTACTGCAGGCAGGGCCGGGTCCGGTTCTCGTAGTAGCTGTCCGAGCAGGTCCGGATCAAGAAGGCTTTCTGCAGGGCATTGATGGTCCGGTCGACAGCACCTGCCGATGCGAACGGGCCGAAATAGTCTCCCTTGCGCTTGCGCGCACCCCTGTGTTTGACGATGGCAGCGGACGCGTGGTCACCGGTTACCAGGATATAGGGAAAAGACTTGTCGTCGCGCAGCAGAACGTTGAAACGGGGCCGCAGTCTCTTGATCAGATTGGCTTCCAGCAACAGCGCTTCGGGTTCGGTCTGGGTGACAACGAACTCCATGGCGGCCGTCGACATGATCATGCGCATGATGCGGTTGGACTGTCCCTGCAGCCGCGTGTAGCTCGTGACCCGTTTCTTCAGGCTTCGAGCCTTGCCGACATAAAGAACTTCGCCTTTCTCGTCGAGCATGCGGTAGACGCCCGGCCCGTTGGGCAGGCGCTTGACCTCGTCTGCAATGACGTCCACGCCTTTCCTGACTTCGATCTCGTCATCGGGCGCGTCATTCGGCGTGTTTTGAGAATCAGACCTGTCCTGCATGCCTGACATTTAAGCGCGGAATTCAGTTAGGGAAAGGGGCAAGGAGCGGGCGTTGAGACCCGTCCCCCGGTTACCCGGCCAGGCCGATTACATATACGAGCGCGATGTAGCCCACATAGGCACCGGTCATGATCAGGCCTGAAATCTTGCCCAGGCAGATCCGGCACGCAGCCAGAATGGTCAATAGAACGGCACAGCCCAGCATCACCCAGACGTCCAGCTTGAGGACTTCCGGCGGGATATCGATCGGGACGATCACGGCAGTGATACCGATGATGGCCAGCAGGTTGAAGATGTTTGACCCGATCACGTTGCCGATAGCAACGGCCCCGTGCTGACGGATGGCGGCCATGACGGTTGTCGCGAGTTCGGGGAGGGACGTGCCGAGTGCAATGACGGTAAGGCCGATAACGGCTTCGCTGACACCCCAGGCTGATGCAATCGTTGTCGCCCCCGTGATGGTGAAATGTGCGCCGAGCGGCAGTCCCACAAGACCCAGAACGATGTAGATCATTGCAATCCACATGCTGTCGGGGATGTCGTCGACGTCTTCCAGCGCATCGTCGTCTTCGTCTGTTTCGCTGACGTCGGCCACTGCGGCACCGGCTGCAGCGGCAGCAATCGACTTCTGTTCCTTGCGGTGCCGTCTCGCGGTCATGGTCGAAGCCGTCAGGAAGGCGGCCAGCAACAACAGCAGGATGACGCCGTCCAGATGGCCGATCGGAGAGAAGAAGCAGAATACGATGAACACAACGGTCACACCGACCATGAAAATCGCGTTTCGAGTCGCGCCGCTTTCCCCGCAGGGCGTGGCCGCAATCAGGGCCGGCAAACCAAGAACCAGAAGAACGTTTGCAATATTGGACCCGACCACGTTGCCGATCGCGATGCCGCCGGACCCTGTCAAGGCGGCTTTCAGCGAGATGATCAGTTCCGGAGCCGATGTGCCGAAAGCCACAATCGTCAGACCGATGATCAGATTGGGAATGCCCAGGCGCTGGGCGACCCCAACCGACCCTCTGACCAGAACATCGCCTGCGATAATCAGAACAACCAATCCGCCAGCGAGGCTTATGTAGTCAAACAGCATTTAACAGATCCGGTCCGGGTCAAGTGCGATCAGTGAGTGTGTCTCGGGAGGAGACGCCAAACTGCGTTGGGCGCCTTATACGCAATAGATTGGTATGGGGAAAGCCGGAGACAAGCATCTTTGCACCAGCAATGTTGCGAAATGCGATTCCGTTAACGGAACCCTCAGCATGACAGATTGTTGCCGCCATTCGTCATCAAAACTCCCAAATCTCAATCACGATCCGCCACAAACGATCTCCATATCTGCGATTTGGGGAGGGAACGGACGCGGTCAACCCCGTCCATCTCAACTTTGACTAACTCGGTTTGAGTTATGTGGATCTGGAGTATCTTCGATGAAACGTCTTGCACTTGCAGGTTTGGCAATGACCACCGCAACGGCTGGAGCAGTGCCCGCCCTGGCCGCTGATCTGCCGCAGGCACCGGCCCCGGTCTATGAGGCCGTGCCGACCACGCAACAGAGCATAGACTGGACAGGCCTTTATGTCGGCGGCAACCTCGGCTGGGCCTTCGGGAATTTCGACAACAAGACCAATGGCAGCGCCAGCCTGAGCACCGACGCCAATGGCGTGACCGGTGGTCTGTACACCGGCTACAACTTCCAGGTCACCCCCAATGTTGTCCTGGGTGCCGAGGCTGATTTCAGCCTCTCTGACCTGACGCAGACACGCACCAACGGCGGTCTGTCACTTGAGTCCAAGTCGGACTGGAACTCCAACATCCGGGCGAGGATCGGTTACAGCTTCGATCGTTATCTGGTTTATGGCGCCGGTGGTCTGGCTCTGGCCGACCTGGAAGTTTCGGCAAATGGTGATCGTGACAGCAAGACCGCGCTTGGCTGGACAGTTGGTGCAGGTGGTGAGGCCGCAATCACCAACAACCTGTCCGCGCGCCTGGAATATGTCTACCAGGATTTCGGCAGCCAGGACTTCAACCTGAACGGCACTGGCGTGTCGTCCGATTTCAGCAATTCCCAGATCCGGTTTGGCCTCGGCTACAAATTCTGATCCCAATTTGCTCCAAGACTCTTGAACCCGGTGCTGAAAGGCGCCGGGTTTTTGTTACATGTGGTTACAAGCTTTTTCTGAATTTCGCCTCAGACCCATGGTAAAACATGAGCTTAGTGCTAAATGCCTTGGGTAATTGCCTGGTCTTGGACCGACTGACGAGGCGTTCAGGTGGAGAATTGAATGCGGTTTTTAATGCGCGGACTGGTTGGTCTGGCATTGATGGCGGTGATGATCGGCTTTGCCGGCGTCGGCGCTTATCACCTCTACGGTGCGATGACGGCGGAAGAAACCGCTCGGCAAAGACCCGCACGTGAGCGCAGCTATACGGTGAATGTCGCTGAACTGGCTCCGGAAGCGGTGACACCCGTCACGGTTGCCTATGGCCAGATCGAAAGCTGGCGCACGCTGCAGCTGCGGGCAAGTTCCGAAGGCCGCCTTGTCGATGTTGCCAGCAAGTTCCGGGACGGTGCTGCGGTCAATGAAGGTGAACTTCTGCTGCGCATAGACCCGGCCAATGCCGAATTCCAGTTTTTGGACGCAGAAGCTGCCGTTGCCGACGCAGAAGCGCAAAAAACCGAAGCCCAGGAAGCTGTTGTTGGTGCCGAGCAGGAACTTGTCGCCGCCCGCCGCCAGTTGGAGTTGCGCAAGCAGGCGCTTGAGCGGCAGCAACAGCTTCGCGAAAAAGGGTATTCCACGGAAGTCCAGGTGGAGACAGAGGAGCTGGCCGTCGCTTCGCTTGAGCAGGCCCTGAGCAACCGTCTGCAGTCCGTCATCACGGCACGCAAGCGTATCGAGCGCATGGACCTGACCGTCCAGCGCGCGCAACTGGCTCTGGAAGATGCACAGCGTGTCCTGGATGAAACAACCCTGACAGCGCCCTTTTATGGATATCTGGCGCAAGTGGATGCAACGCTTGGGCGGCGTGTTAATCCGTCAGAGACCCTGGCTCTCCTGATTGACCCGTCTGCCCTTGAAGTCAGATTTGCCGTTTCCACTAACGAGTTTTCCCGTCTTCTCGATGACAGCGGCAATCTCATCAAGGCTCCGGTGACCGTGACACTGGAGCTTGGTGTCCGGTCTGTCGAAGTTCCGGGCCATATCGACAGGGCGGCGGCGGTTGTCTCTGAAGGTGAAGCGGGCAGAACCTTGTTTGCGACGCTCGATATCGAAACCGGGACCGTTCTGCGCCCTGGCGATTTCGTGAAAGTCGAGGTTCAGGAACCGGAGCTGCAAGAGGTGGCCCTGGTGCCGGCAGGCGCAGTCACGGAAGATGGCAGGCTTTTGATCGTGAATCAGGAAGAGCGGATCGACGAGGTTCGCGCCAAGGTTCTGCGGCGCATGGGCAACGAGGTCGTTCTGACCGATGTGCCGTTTGGAACCGACTATGTTCGCGAAAGGTTGCCACAGCTTGGCAAGGGTCTGAAGGTCTCGCCGCGCAGAAGCAACGGCGCTGAAGACGAACCCGATGCGCCTGCAACGGCGCGCGCATCTCAGCCCGAGGAGCCGAGGCAGCTCGGTGATCTTGTTGCGCTTGAACCAGAGCGACGCGCAGCATTGATCGAACAACTCAACAGTTCAAACATGCCGGAGAACCGCAAGGCCCGGCTTCTTGCCCTTTTGAACAAACCGATGGTCCCGAAGGATCTGGTCGACAGGCTTGAGCAAAGGCGGGGACGCAAGGGGTAATTCCCCTGTCCGCTTCCGACTTCTGCTGAACGGAGTATCTCGAAATGCGTTCACCCGGTGGACCGCGGTTTGCCTCTTTCCTGGATTACATGGTGCGCCACAGAACGGCGGCCAATCTGCTGCTCGCGTTGATGCTTCTGGCAGGCATCGCGGCCAGCACCCAGATCCGGACGCAGTTCTTTCCGGACTTTGTCCGTGAGGAAGTCGAGGTCCGTGTTGCCTGGCCAGGCGCGGGACCTGAGGACCTGGACAGGTCCGTCGTCGAAATTCTGGGGCCTCAGCTTCTGGCCATCAACGGCGTTGACGAAGCAACGTCGGTTGCCCGCGAGGGCAGCGTCCGCATCGAACTGGAATTCGAGGACGACTGGGACATGGGTCAGGCGACCGATGAGGTCAAGGCAGCCGTCGACCAGGCCCGTTCCAGCCTGCCGGAAGGGATTGAAGAACCTGTCGTTACGCGCGGGTCCTACCGGGATCGGGTCACGAATGTCGTGATCTATGGACCGGTCGATGTCGATCAACTGGCCCGGTTCGCCGAAGACCTGCAGACCCAGATGTTCCGGCAAGGCGTCACACGTGTCGAAATCCAGGGGCTGGCTGATCCGATCATTCGCATCAATGTCGGCGAGGATGCACTTATCCGCCACGACATGACGCTGGCCGAGATCGCCGACATCGTATCCGCCGAGATGGAAACGACACCAGCCGGGGATGTCAGCGGCGGCAGTGCGCGGTTGAGAACGGGACAAACACGGCGCTCGGAACAAGAGCTCGGAGAGATCGTCCTGAAAGCGCCGAGCCAGGGCGAAAAGCTTCAGCTGCGATCGGTTGCCGAAATCATGACGGAAGGCGTGGAAAGTGGTCGCGCCTATTATCACAAGGGCATGCCCGCCGTCGTGTTGAGGGTCGACAGGAGCGCGCAGGGAGACACGATCTCAATCCAGCGCGCTGTTGAAAAAATCGCGGAAGAGTTCCAGGAAACACTTCCTGACGGTGTGGTGGTGCAGCTGACCAACACACGGTCCCAGAACATCATCGACCGCATGAACATCCTGGTCGAAAACGGCCTGTTCGGCCTGGGGCTTGTTCTGGCATTCCTGTTTTTGTTCCTGTCTTCGCGGACCGCTTTCTGGGTTGCGGCCGGGATCCCTGTCGCCATGGCAGCAACCATCGGCATGATGTATGCCTTTGGCCTGACGCTGAACATGGTGTCGGTCTTTGCGCTGATAATTTGTCTCGGTATCGTCGTTGATGACGCAATCGTCGTCGGAGAACACGCGGACTTCCTGCACCGGCGCGGGTACCCGCCGGCTGAAGCTGCCAGTCTTGCCGCCAGGCGGATGACCGCACCTGTCTTCAGCGCTTCCATCACCACACTGATTGCCTTTGTCGGCCTGATCGCGATCGGTGGCAGGTTCGGCAACCTGATTGCTGACATTCCCTTCACAGTCGCGGTCGTGTTGATTGCGAGCCTGGTGGAGTCGTTCCTGATCCTGCCCGCGCACATGAACCATGCCCTGTCGGCCAGCAAGAAGCAGCGCTGGTATGACTATCCCAACAGGGTATTCAACCGGGGTTTTGTCTGGTTCCGCGAGACCGTGTTCCGTCGTTTTATCGGCTGGATCGTATCCGTGAGATACCCGGTTCTGGGATTTGCGGTGATGGTCCTGCTGCTGTCCCTGTCGCTCTTCTTTGACGGCAGTGTCCGCTGGCGGTTTTTCAATGCGCCAGAGCGCGCCATTGTCTCCGCTAGCGTTGCGATGATGCCGGGAGCAGAGCGCGAAGATACCAAGGCGATGATCACGGAGCTCGAGCGTGCGCTTGACGTCGTCAACACCAGATATTCCGAGGAATACGGTGCGGAACCGGTGATTTTTGCCCTGTCGACCGTCGGTGGAACGGCGGGTCGTGGTTTGAGTGGTGCCGAAACCAAGGATGTCGATCAGCTTGGTGGCATCTCCATCGAGCTTCTTGATCCGGACCTGCGGCCCTATTCCGCCTTTCAGTTTATCGGGGACTGGCGCGCCGAGATCAACCGACCGCCTCTCCTGGAAACGCTGGCATTGCGCGGGGAACGTTCCGGACCGGGCGGGGATGCGATCGACGTTCGTCTTTACGGCAATTCCACCGAAAACCTCAAGGCAGCGGCTGAAAGTCTGAAACAGGCCCTGGAACCTCTTGAAGGCGTGAGCGCACTGGAAGACACGCTCGCCTACGACAAGCCGGAACTTAGCCTGACGTTGACGCCGCGTGGCGAGGCTCTTGGTTTTACGACGGACGATGTCGCGCGCATTCTGCGCAATCGGCTGGAAGGGATCGAGGTCGCCGAGTTTCCCGTGGGACGCAGGACGGCGAAGGTCAAGGTTCTGATGCCGGATGACGAAACCGACGCTTCCTTCCTCTACGCGACCCGGATACGAACCAATACTGGCACCTATGTCTCCCTGAGCGAGATCGTCAGCGTGGACAGCAGCTATGGTTTTGCCTCGGTCCGGCGCAGCGATGGCTTGCGGACACTGCAGGTGTCAGGAGACGTGTCCGAAGACAATCCGGAATCCGCTGCGCGAGTGACCGCGCTTCTGATCGACGAGATCTTGCCGCAACTTGCCGCCGACTATGATGTCGAAAGCGAGTTGAGCGGGCTGGCGGAGCAGGAACGGTCGTTCCTCTCGGACGCGATGCTCGGCTTTGCCCTCTGCCTCGCCGGGATCTATTTGACCCTGTGCTGGATCTTTGAATCGTGGACCCGGCCGCTGATGATCATCATCATCATTCCCTTCGGGGCGATCGGCATGTTGTGGGGGCACTATCTTCACGGAGTGCCGCTCTCGATGTTCTCGGTTGTCGGATTTATCGGCATGTCCGGCATCATCATCAATGACAGCATCGTTCTCGTCACGACAATCGACGAATACGCCAAGAACCACCCGTTCCGGCAGGCACTTGTCAACGGGGTTTGCGACCGCTTGCGTGCCGTGGTCCTGACGACCGCGACGACGGTTTTCGGTCTCGCTCCCCTGCTGTTCGAAACGAGCCGGCAAGCGCAATTCCTCAAGCCGACAGTGATTACCTTGTCTTACGGTCTGGGTGTCGGGCTGTTCCTGGTGATCCTGCTCATTCCGGCGCTTCTTGCCGCTCAGACCGATTTCGGCCAGTCGGTGCAGAGCGGCCGCCGCCTGCTCAGGGTCAGGGGACGGCGTCCCTTGAGTGGCGGGCAGTCCTCATAAAAAAGCCGCGCAGTTTGCGCGGCTCTTTGACCAGGTTTGGCGCTCGTTTCCTATTTCAGCGGCACATTGGCATCATCCGGGACCGGTGCCGGGGGCTGGCGCGTATCGGCATAGGCCGGGACGACGGTTTCAAAGGCTTCAAGCCAGGAGACCAGTTTTGGATAGTCCTCTCGCCACGCACCGCCAAAGCGCATGTCCATGTATCCGAGTGTGCACGCAAGCGTGAGTGTGCCTGCATCGACGTCGTCCAAGGATGACGGTGAAGCGGGCGTGTTTTCTTCAAAGTGGTTCAGTCCGCGGGCCATCTTGGCCGCCTGGTAGGCGTCCCAGTCCGGGTCACGGTATTTCGGGTCCTTGAAGCGCTTTTCATACACCCTGAGAATGGCTGCATCCATGATGCCGTCGGCCAGTGTCTGGTCCCGCAACACCGCGAAGCGGGCGTCGCCCGTCGGGAACAGTTTGTTGCCACCGGCAAGATGGTCCAGATACTCCAGGATCACGGCGCTGTCGTAGAGCACGTCCCCATTCTCCAGAATGAGAGCCGGGATCTTCCCCAGGGGGTTCTGGCTGCGCAACTGGTCCGCAGGATCGGCGGTGTTCGTGTCGACGATTTCGACCCGATCCTTGAGACCAAGGAGCGCCATGGCGAGCTTGACCTTTCGGCCAAAGGGTGAAGGGGGAGCAGAGAGAAGTTTCATCATGGTCCGAGTTCCAGATTTTGCT
This sequence comes from Roseibium sp., assembly GCA_017643925.1. GTDB lineage: Bacteria > Pseudomonadota > Alphaproteobacteria > Rhizobiales > Stappiaceae > Roseibium. The sequence goes on from JAEPML010000014.1 coordinate 73,905, forward strand.
GAGGCGTTAACCGGTAATTACCCGATTAGCGAGACACGGGGGGCGGGACAAAGAGGCTGCCGGAACGACAACCCGCGCGATCGACGGCAGTACAGGACCTGAATTCGAGATCCTTTGTCAGGCAAATGCGCACTTCCTCAAGCTCACCGCGCTCACAGGTCACCGACATTCCGCTTTCCTCAAGACCGGGATTGGCAAGCCGGAAGGCTTTTTCGACGGTCGCAGGTGCGGCCTTGCCGCGCTTGTCCAGGGTGGCGAAGGCTCCGGGGATGGTGATCTTTTCGAAAGCCTGCCGTGTCAGGTCGAAAAACTCTTCCGGTTCGAGGCCGGAGCAGGTGCCGTGTTTGCGCCACTGGTGGAACACAAGCCCGTGGCTGGGCATGATGTCTTCCATGCCGACGGCAATGTCCCGGTCGATGCGCTGGCGCACTCCCGGACAGGAGGCGGGGTATCCGCGTTCATATTGTGGCCAGAGGCCATGCACGATGAAACGGAAAGGACGGCTTGCCTCGCATTGATGCGGATTTGCATCCTGGCCCTGCTGTTTGCAATAGGTCGGAGACCAGGACAGTGCCAGAACGTAAAAATCGAACTCTCCCGCCTGGTCGGCCCTGACCTGACCGGCAAGCAAGATCGGCATGATGGCAAAGAGCGTCCACACGCCTCGCAAAAGCGCCATGGTCTGCTGCCCTTTCAACAGATGGATCTAGCGAGGCCGCGTGGTGCTGCAATAGGCGCCGTAAACGCGCCATTTGTCGAGCGGGGCCAGGCAGGCTTCAACGTTCCAGCTGATACCGACGAAGCCGGCGTGTTCTTCAACCAGATAATGAACGGACTGATAGGTACCGTCGGACAGGCTTGCCTTTCCGCGGCAATAACGCCGTGCCAGCGGGCTGATCCCGTTCACCCGATAGGCGACTTCACTGATCTCGTCGATGCCGAGAATTGTCCGGCCGCCATAATATTCCTTCCTGGCGCTCGCAACCGAGCCTGCCACCGCACTTTGCACGGATGAAGCGGCGCATTCAGGCAGGCGTTTGTCCCCTCCAAAGGACCAGTAGGCACGAAAGTCGTCAGCCAGGGCTGGCGCAGTGACACTGGCACTGATTGCAAGGGCAGCGAGGAAACGGGCAGATCGGGCAAAACGCACGGCAGAAACTCCGGAAGGCAAACTTTAATCGAGACGATGGGGGAGGGAGGTCCCGAGGTCAAGCATTGAACCTTGTAAAAATGGCCGAAGCGCCATTAATCACCGATCAGCTGGTCCACGCGCCACCCGGCGCCGGGTCCCTGGTGTAGGGTGTCGCAAAGCCACGGCAGGACCTTCCGCATTTCGTCGGCCAGCGTGAAGGGCGGGTTGATCAACGTCATCGCCGAGCCAAGCATCCGGGTGTCCGGACCGCTCTTGCCGACATTCAGCTCCAGTTTCAGGACGTCCCTCACTCCGGCGTCGGCGAAGGCATCATGCATGCGGCCAATCGCCCTGATGTCCTTTACCGGGTACCAGAGTGCAAAGGTGCCTCCGGACCACTTCTTCCATCCCTTGATGACCGCGTTTGTCATGCGTTCGAATTCGTCGGTGGCTTCGAAAGCGGGATCGATCAAAACAATCCCGCGCTTTTCTTTTGGCGGCAGAAAACTGCCCAGGGCCATCCACCCATCCAGATGAATGGTCTTGACCTGAAAATCTCCCGCAAAGAGTGCCGAGAGGGTCTCGAAATCAGCCGGATGCAATTCCGTCAATGTCATGCGGTCGGTTTTGCGCAGCAGGTTGCGTGCGACCATGGGTGATCCCGGATACCGCGTCAGCCCGCCATCGGGATTCAGGGTTTCGACGACCGAGAGCCAGGGCCTCAGGAGTTCCGCAACTTCAGCGGGACATTCGGTTCGCAGGACCTTGCCGACGCCCTGTTGCCATTCGCCGGTTTTCCGCGTCTCTTCCGACGCCAGGTCGTATTCGCCGATGCCGGCATGCGTGTCCAGGATGCGGAAAGCCTTGTCCTTGCGCTGAAAATAAACAATCAGCCTTGCAAGGACGACATGCTTGAGAACGTCTCCAATGTTTCCGGCGTGATAGGCGTGACGATAATTCATTCGCGGAGTCCGGTTCGCTTCAGGCCGACGTGGCCGGTTCTGGGTCGCGCTTCAGATAAACCACGGCCTTGTCGCCATTGTCTGCCCGTCCGATCTCTTCAAAACCAAGTCTTTTATGAAACTTCAGAGAACCTGGATTTGGCGGGCGTTCGTTGACTTCACAGACAAAGCAGCGACCCGTTCCTTCCAGATGGGCGAACAATCTGGCGTAAAGAGCGTCGCCGATTTTCTGGCCGCGCAAAGACTGGTCGACGCAGATGCGGTCCGTATAGGCGAAGTTCGAAAACCTTTCGCTCAGCCAAAGGTAATTTCTGCTTTCGTAGCCGGTTCCGTCGCTCACACACAGGAGGAAACCTGCAGGCACGTCGTCAACAGCAGCAACAACAACAACGATGGCCGAGTTGACGAGATCCAACAGCTCCTCTGCAGTCAACTCATTTACCGCTGGCACAGCAGCATTGTTCAGCTGCAGGAGATGCGGAAGATCTCCCGGCTGAAAGGTTCGAATTTGCGCTGGAGAGATATTGTCAGAGGTCATCGAGGCACCGAATTGGACTTGGGGCCCGGTATATAATCTGCGCCGTGCCGGATGAAAAGCCGCGAATGGCCTCAACAAAAACAGGGCGCAAGAACCTTGCGCCCTGAAACAGGTTCAGCCGAGGCTCGCAGGGATTATTCTTCCGCTGCGCCACCTTCATCGGCTTCGTCGGCAGACTCGCCTTCTTCAAGGACGCGAAGGTCCACGGCCTTCGGACCCTTGCCGCGGCGATCCGGCTCGGTTTCAAAGGAAATCCGCTGACCGCTGTCCAACGTGGCCAGTCCGGACCGTTCAACGGCCGAAATATGAACGAAGACATCGGCTTCGCCCTCATCAGGCGTGATGAAGCCAAATCCCTTGTCTGTCTTGAAGAACTTTACCGTGCCGGATTGGCGCGGACCGCGTTCAACGGGCGGCATGTCTCTGCGCGGGCGATCACCGCCTTCGCGGCTTCCATAGCCTCCGCGACCGCCGCCGCCATAGCCACCATCACGACCGCCACCGTAGCCACCACGGCCTCCGCCGCCGTCACGGTCGCCACCATACCCGCCACGACCGCCGCCATAGCCGCCGCCACCGCTGTCGCGACCACCGTAACCACCACGGCCTCCGCCGCCATCACGGCCACCGCCGTAACCGCCGTCACGTCCGCCGCCATAGCCACCGTCGCGGCCACCGCCGTAGCCGCCATCACGACCACCGCCATAGCCACCTTCGCGTCCGCCGCCGTAGCCGCCGTCTCGTCCGCCGTAGCCACCACGGCCACCGCCATCCCTGTCGCCGCGGCCGTAGCCGCCACCAAAATCATTGTCGCGTCCACCGCGATAGCCACCGTCATGACCACCACCGAAATCGCTTCCGCCAAAATCACTGCCGAAGTCTTGCGGACCGCCAAACTCGCGTTTGCCGCCGCGCCGACCACGCGACCTCCGGTCCGAATCGCCATCGTGCATTATGCAATCACCTTAATCTCGTGCCCCTGCGAGCACATTCCGACCAATCTCACCCGCCTTCACAAGTCGAGTTGCTTCACCGAGGCGCACGTGGTGCGCCTTCCCAACATCTCAGGATAGGGTTGAAACAGTCCTGCCGCACCCCTTTCCAGCCGCTGCGGCAACATCATAAGGGCGTGATGGGCGAAATCGCAAGAATTTCCTTGGCTCTGGCGCTAATTTGGGCCGCCGGAGACAGGCCACGTGCTTGACCAGTTGGACAAGTCTGGAGCTGTTCCGTCGCAAGTTTTCCTTGTCGCTTCTTCCAATAGTACAAGTCCTGTACCGTTCCAGCTCCAGCGATTCCAGACGCCACATTCGCCGACGCCGGAGCCCTTGAAATAGCTAACCAGTTGCTGATCCGCGGGAATCCACCTTGCATTGTAGATCAGGTCTGATGCAACCGGCCCCTTCTCAGACATGCGTGAGACGTGGATCTGGCGGGCCCCGCCATCCTTGCCGGAAAGTACCGCTACGTAAGGGCTGTTGTACGCGGTCGGTGCCCCGCAGGGAATGATGTAGAGCGAGGCATCATCGGGAAGTGGGACGCGTACGGCGTTCAAACTGGCAAATATAGTCGGCTCGATTTCCGAGCAAAGGCGATTTGCAGCCCAGACGGCGGCAACTTCGGGCGGCAGCTGGTCGGGACTCATCAGCGGCAGCGCGTGCGGCGCGTCCTTGGCAGGTTCATCCCCGGGGGCAACGATCGCCGCGACGGTTCCGGTGCGGTCCTGGCGGTTGTCGAGCCACAGGAGGCTTGCCTTCAGACCCTGGAGAGAAACGGGGACTGCCACCGGGCCTGTTCCATTTGCACCCGGCAGATGGACCGTCAGTTCCTGGCCGCTTTGCATGGCACTCAGGAGCGTGGACGTTGCCGGCCCTGTTGGATACCAGAAACCTTCGCCGCCAAGGGGGCGGAACCCTTCCGGTGCATTGACGGAGGGCTGCATTTCGCGAAGCTGCTCGATCGGAAGCGCCTCAATCGTGTTGCCGTCGACCTCGAAACGCAGCGTTCCGTCCTGAAGGAGCTCCGTATTGGTGGTGACGCGGATCAGGGGCTGGGCTTCGGCTTGCCAGTCGCGAATGATACGCACGTCCACCCAGACGGACTGGGCACGTGTGAAGGACGATGCGAAGCAGATCCCGGTGTTGCCACAGTCTACCGTCCAGCCTTCGAAACTGGGGACAGCACGTCCCGGCTGGGCAAGCGCGCCAAAGGTCGCTGTCAGCGATGCAATCGCAAAAATCAGGAGTGTCAACAGTCTAGGCGTCATGTGATCCGGTTACCCGATTTGATTGCCTTCTTTCCAGAAGGCTTTACTTCTTGTACGAAATGCGCGCGGCAAGGTGAAGCCGCCAGACAATAGAAACATGACACCGGCCGCCTTTGTCCCGTAATTGTTACAATGAAGTGCCGCGTTTTCGCAAAAGGAGGCATCCGTGACACAGGAAAGTTCAAACGACGGTTCGCGGGATAACCAGACTGCCGACGGCGCTGAAGTGCCTCCAATCCAGGTCATGGTGATTGTCGTAACGCCATTCCAGCAGAATTGTTCTCTCATCTGGGACCCTCAAACGCTTCGGGCTGCGGTCATCGACCCGGGGGGGGATATCGATCGTATTCAGGCCGCCATTCAGAAGCAGGGTGTTACGGTTGAGAAGATCGTGTTGACCCACGGGCACATCGACCATGTCGGTGGGGCGGCTGATCTTGCGGCAGCGCTTGGTGTTCCGGTGGAAGGCCCGCATGAGGATGACAAGCCCCTGATCGAACGCGTCGCCGACCAGGCCGTCCAGTTCGGTGTGGAAGGTGTCAAACCCGTCACGCCTGACCGCTGGATGGTCGAAGGGGACACGGTTGAGATTGCCGGTCGTCAATTCGACGTCCTGCATTGCCCGGGCCACTCACCCGGACATCTCGTGTTCTTCGACAAGGAACTTCGCTTTGCGATCTCAGGAGACGTGCTGTTTGCCGGTTCCATCGGCCGCACCGACCTGCCTGGTGGCGATCACGCCACCCTGATCAAGTCGATAAAGGAAAAGATGCTGCCGCTTGGAGACGATGTGTCTTTCCTGCCTGGGCACGGTCAGGCGTCGACCATCGGGCACGAACGGCAGACCAACCCGTTCCTGACCTGAGGCGCGCGCCAGCCGGTCCTGTCTAGAGAAGGGCCTTGAGATCGTCGATGCGGTCGTTGACGAGCCAGCCGTAATAGTTCTCGCGGGGCCAGGACCTCCCGGTCCTGCGGAATTTTGCAGCCCGTTTCCAGGGATCACCCAGATTGTAGAGCGTCGCCGTCAGGCCGGGATTGTTGGAAATGTCTACCTTGCCGACCGATTTGTAGGCGGCGATGGAATCCTGGATGATGGCTGCCATGTAGTGAAGCGAGATGTTGGGATCCATCGTCGCCTTGTAGACTGCCTCGGGATTGGAGGCTTTCAGCTTGCGGAAGTTGCTCTGGCGATTGACCCGGTCCGTCATCTTCAAGACGGTCAGCGGACTTAGCTGACCAAGTCCGAAGCTCTGTCCCGCAAAGAGTGGCTGGAAAAAGGCTTCGTTGAAATTCTTCTTCGGATAGCGAACGTTATCAACCTTGCGTCCCCGGAACTTGCTGTTCCAGACGTTTTCGTAGCAGGACCAGCGCCGGTCGCTGCTCTTCTGAATGTGTTCCTTGCGGCAGCGATCAAACTGGGGCCGCTCTACAAACGTGTCGACATGCTCCCCGTTCAACTCGAAATCGAAGCGGATGCCGGCATAGGAAAGCGCCTTCACGTAATAGGATTGGGCGCTGTCGAGCGTGTCGTAATTGTAGGTATGTTCGCCGACGATCGAGCCGATGATGTGGATCGGGTCGATCTTGTATCGTTTGGCCACACGCTTGATCGAAGACATCAACCGGCGGTCACGTTTCAATACCGCAAGAACCTTGTCGAATTTCGCGTCATAGGTGGACTTGGAAGCCGAGGTGCGGCGGCTTGAGGCGTATGGGATCTTGGGCTGCGACCGGAAACGGTTTCCTTCAGGAACAACACGAACCGATTGCGCCTGAGCCTGAGACACAAAGGAAAGGGGGGCAGCTGTCGGGCTGAGCAGCATCGCAAAAAACAGGCACCCTGTTATTAAGTGGGATCGAAGTCCGGTCGACCGCTGTTTCCTGCACATCATTGCTGCTCTGCGTCTGGCACTGTTGTCGTTTACACGCTCGAAACGGGTCCTTGCGCTGGCGAACCTAAGCAATGGCAAATAGTCCGCGTTCTGCGACTGTAAATATCTCATTTCGTAAATAGCCCCCCGAAAAAACCATCGCTGCAAGCAAGATGCAACAGCTACCTTTCTCTAGTGCGGGGACATCAACAAAGAAGTGATGACGGTCACAGGTCGATCAGTCACCTTAATTTTTTGACATCTGGTCAATGCGGGAGCGTTCAAGGAGACTGTTTTTCGGGCCCATGCCCAGGCGAACTTCCTTCGGGACATCGAGGAAATCGTAAAAGGCCTTGTGCTGACGCAGTCCGCACAGTTCCCTTTGAATCGTGACATGCCACAATGCCTCGGCTGCTTCCGCAAGGTTTTGCAGTCGAATGTCTTCGGTGTGAGCCGGATTGTTCAAACTTGCCTTCAAGCGCTCAAGGGCCTTCTCCAGCTTGCCATTCAAGCGGGACAGCGTCGATGCCTTTTCGTTCAAGATCTCCTGTTCCAGCGCGGCTGCCAGGGGGTCCTTTTCTTCGCTTTTGAAAAATTGGGGCGGTTTGACCGACATGTGCAGTTCCGGCAATTGATCATTCAGCGGTCAACATCATACCGAAGACTTCAGTCTGGCAAGATCTTTTTCAAAGACCAGCAAACCACCGAGTGCCAGCAGCTTGAACATGCAGGGCAGCACCGCATAGGTCAGGCTCAGGGCGAATCCGAGATCCGGGGTGATGGGCTGGCCGGGCTGATATCCGAACCAGCCAAGCAGAGGCAGGGCGAGACCGGTTGCGATTGCCAGACCCGATTTCGACAGGAAGGCCATCAGGGAGAAAAGCCGTGAGGCATCCTGTTCGCGGTGGTCCGCATCGATGTGATCCGCCAGGACGGCCGGAGGCAAGGCGAGTTCGGCTCCCAGAGCGAGCCCGGACAACAGGCAGACAAATGCATAGGCGACGATGTCGCCCTGCTGCAGCAGCGCCGCCCAGCAGAAGGTCAGGATTGCGGTCGCCATCGAGAATTGCCACGTCCGGAACTTGCCGAAGCTCTTGGCCAATCGGGTCCAGAGCGCCATAGAGGCCGCGCCGGCCAGGAAATAGATCAACAGAAACAGTCCGGTGTAGCTTTCGGCTCCAAGTCGGTCTCTGATGAAAAAGAGGACGAGAACGGCGGGAATGGCACTGGCAAATGTATTGAGAAACACAAGACTGAAAAAGAGGACCCGCCAACGGTCCTTCAAAAGGTCGCGCCATCCTCGGTTTGACGCTACGCCGTGTGGTTCTCGCACGCGGGCTGTCTTGAGCCAGCGGATCAGGATCCAGAAGCACAAGGCCAGAAGGGGAATGTAGGCGATGGTAAGCCAGCGAAATGCGGCGAGCGGGGACAGGTAGGCAACCAGAACCGTTGGGACGATCGAGGCCACCAAAAGCCCGACCAGTCCTATCGCTTCGCGACTTGCTGTTACCCTGGTTCGATCCTGCCGGTCAGTGTCCCAAAGCCCGCCAAGTGTCTGAAAGTTGATGGAAACGACCGAAAAGCCCGTCGTGCAGATCAGCACGGAAACCGCGAACCAGGTGAGCGGTGATTGCATGTGCGGATTGAAAAGCATCCAGAAGCCCGCACCCAGTAACAAGGCCCCCAGCGCAAGTACCACCTTGCGCCGGGTGTGAAACCGGTCACTCAAACTGCCAATAATCGGGTCCTGCACGGCGTCGAAGAGGCGCAAGGCCAGCAAGACGGCGCCGAGCGTGGTCAGGGACTGGCCGAAATTGACGGCATAGAAATCGGGAGCGTGGAGATAGATCGGTAATCCGACAAAGGCCAACGGAAAGGCCATGAGGCCATAGGCTGCAAGGCTTCTGATCCCGGGTTTTTCGTGAACCCCGGACCCTGTCCGTTGACTGTCATCGAGTGCGAGTGCGGCTTCCGGCCGGTTTACCTGTTCGCTCGTCACGCTCCGGCGCCGACCAGTTTTGCACGCAGGCGCGGACTACGGGTGTTGTTTCCCAGCCAGATCGAGAAAAAGCGCTGTGTGAAGGCGCGATCCTTGATCGTGCCAATCTTGCGGCTGCCGAGATAGAACACCGTGTGGCCGGCCGCGTTCCGGACACCGGTAATCGACTGACCAGGGGAAACGTTCGGGAAGATAGCCGTCATCTGCTTTTCCCAGGACGAAAGCTGCTTCGCGGAGGCGCCACCTTGTCTCTTGATCTCCTTGATCGAGCTTTCGGTAATGGCCTGGCCTTTGAAGTTGCGAAGATAGGTAAGCTTCAGGGCAAACGGCTTGGACGCCGAGAAGCTGCCTCCGGGGGCATAAAGCTCTGCGTCAAATACCTTGAAACCGAGATAGGTCATGCGCCCCTTGCCGACGAGTTCGGCTGACGGAACAGCGTTTGCAGCAGGTCCAAGAGCCGCTGCGTCTGCTTCGGCGGACTGCAGGTGGACCATGAAAATCATCATTGCCGAAACAAGAATGAGCCTGATCCGCGATATGTGGATTGTGTCATGCATGGGAAACCTCCCTCGGTGTCGGTTCAACTTGTCTACGCGGCGAGAGACGTTTCGGATTTTCCAAGGGGCAAATCGGGGGAGGTTTGGACCAGCCCCTTTAGGCAGGACGCGGGCCAGGGAGCGGCCTGTCCCTCTGAACAGTGCTGAAACAGCAGCACGAAACGCGTCGCCGGATTCGTGTCATGTTTTCTTCGATTTTCCGATGCACTATGATATGGACTTTGAAAAACAAGCGGCGCGCTTGTTGACGCTTCCGGATTTGGGCGGCGTCGGGCGCGGAGCGAGAAAGAGAAGCCGGACAAAAGATCCGGCGACGTTTTCAGATTATCAGGTGACAGACAGACCGGTCACGGAACGTGACAGTTTGGGCAGTGCTATGAGCAATACCGATCTAAAACCCAGATTGCAGCAGAAGACCAAGGTTCAAAAACCTCAGCTCTACAAGGTCGTTCTGTTGAATGACGACTACACGCCGCGCGAATTTGTGGTCCTGATCCTCAAGGGCGAGTTTCGCCTGGACAACGCGCAGGCCGAGGTTGTCATGATTACCGCTCACCAGAAAGGGGCCTGCGTGGTCTCGGTCTATCCAAAAGATGTTGCCGAGACGAAAGCGACACGTGCAATTGATGCTGCCGGTCGGCTGGGTTATCCGCTGCAATTCACCGTGGAGCCTGAATAGCGGCGCATCCAACGGCCGGAACACTGCTTCCGGCAAACCAAAGCTGTTGGCACAAATTCTGCTGATTATGCAGTAACTTGCATAGTGATCGCGGAATTGTATCAAAATGGCGCAGCCGGATGGCACATCTGAACCGAAACAGAACAGCCCTTATCGAAAAATTCTCGTAACGGGAGGGCTTGGGTTTGTCGGCGCCAATGTGTGCCGACAGCTCCTGAACAGGAATCCCGAGCTGGATCTGGTTGTTCTCGACCGGTTCTCCTACGCTGCGGATCACCGACGTCTGGACGGCCTGGACAAGGAGAAACGATTTGTCCTTGTTCGTGGGGATGTTCGCAACGACCAGGACGTTGAACAGGCGCTTGAGGGATGCGATGCTGTCGTTCACTTGGCAGCCGAAACCCATGTCGCCCGTTCCTTTTCCGATCCCGGATTTTTCTTCGATGCCAATGCAAACGGTACCGAAAACCTCTTGCGTCTGGTCCGCCAGCGAGACATCAAGCATTTCGTTCATGTGAGTTCGGCAGCCGTCTACGGTTCCGTGGTCGAGGAGGTCGACGAAGATGCTCCGCTGCGCGCCACCAGTCCCTACGGAATGTCCAAAGCGCTCGCTGAGGAAGCCGTGATGCTTGCGGCGAGGAAGGGATTGCGGTGTTCGATCCTGCGGCCCGCAAATGTGGTGGGTGTCGGACAGAACCCGGAAAAGCTGTTTCCGCGCTTTTTCATGCAGGCGATGAAACAACAGCCATTGACCATCGAGGGAACCGGGTTTCAGGAACGTTCTTTCCTTCCGGTTTCCGATCTTGCCAACGCGATCGACCTCGTGCTGATGCGGCAGACAACCGAGAAACTGTCCGTGTTCAATGTTCCCGGGCAGGATCGTCTCACGGTGCTGGAGGCCGCCAGCAAGGTGTTCGAACTGACGCAACCGATGGGGCGGGTTGCCTACGTGGAGGATCGTGCGCGCAACGATCTGTTCCAGCGTATCGACGGCAGCCGCATCCGGGCGCTCGGATTCACGCAGCGCAGGACGCTGAGACAGGAACTGGAAGCCATCCATGCCGATTTGCTCTCACGCGTCTGGCTGCAGTCGGGCCGTTCCTGAGGTCGATCCGGCAAGGGGCCTGTATCAGGTGCGCTGACACCGACATCACCTCACCTTTGAAAAAGAAAACCGCCGGAACAACAAAGTTCCGGCGGCCATACCTGGTGCGTGATCCGTGAAAAGGGATCAGTCGCGCAATTTCACGATCTTGTCGTTACCGCCGTCATCCGGCGAGTTGTCGTCGTCACCACCGTCGGTGTCAGTCGTTTCGGACGTGATATCCATCGGCTCGAGATCAGCCTCGGCCGGCTCTGTGATGCCGAGATCGGAGGCAAGGTCGTAGCTTTCGGTCAGGCCGAGCTCCTCTGCGGGACCCTTGCCTTCCATCGCCATCTGGTAGTTGGCGATGACGGACTTCAGTTGAACGATCTGCTCGTTGGCCGTATCGACCTGGATCTTGTAGCGCTGCAGGCGCTTGTTCTCTTCAACCAGGTCTTCCAGATTGTCTGCAAATTTCTGGTTCTGATTGCGCTGGTGATTGAGATCGGTGAGGGCCGAATTGTAGCGCAAGTTGACCTCGCGAAGCTTGGCGTTGGTCGCCATCAACTCCGTACGGTCTTTCTCGTGGTTTTTCTGGGCGCTGTCGAGCAGGTGCTCGATTTCCTGCATGCGTTTGAGGAGATCGCGGCTGCGCTCCTTCATCGCCGTGTTTTCACGCGCCATTTCCTGGAGGGATTGTGCGCCGATCCGACGCTGTGAGGACAGGTTCTCGATCTCTGCGTTCAGCGCATAGACTTCATTGTCGTGCTTGCGCTGCTCTTCCTCAAGGCGGGACTTGGCATAGACCAGTTCCTGGTTGGCCACGTCCAGGTGAGACTTCAGGTCGATATTGTCATTGCGGAACTCGCCGAGTTCACGCTTGACCGCTTCCAGGTCGCTGGTCGCCTGATTGTTCTTGCGAACTTCGTCTTCGAGCAGTTTGGCGCTTTCGGACAGGTTCTGCTGGAGTTCCTTTTCGCGGTGCTTCACCGCTTCCAGATCCGCGCCGAGACTTTCAGCGTGTTTTTCCAGCGTCTCGTATTTCGCATTCAGGTCGTTGAGCTGCCCGGTCAGGTCGGCCACCTGTGCATTGGTCTCGACCAATCTGGCGCTCTGCTGCCGGTACTCTTCGTTGACCTTCTTGTTGTTGTCGCGGATCGACACGATGTCGTTGCGCGCCGTTTCGAGGGCCGTACGGGTTTCGGTGGAACGCTTGCGCAGGGAGTGGACTTCCGCCTGGGCGTCTTCAAGCTGCGTGGTGAGGCTCTTCACCTTGTGTTCGGCATCCAGAAGGTCCGTCGAGATCTTGGCGTTTTCGGACTTCAGACGGACTTCGGTCTCGACGCTGGTACGTGAAGCCTCGAGGAACTCCGACATCATGCGAATGCTGGTCTGGCTCTCGGCAGCAAATGCAGCCATCTGGTCGAAGGTCTGGTTGAGCCCGCCGACGCGGGCCTTCAACCCGTCCAGCTGGTTCATCTTTTCCTGCATCTTCAAGGCAAACGGCGAGAGGTGTTCCACATTGGCGTTCTGCTCGGACGACACGTCTGCTTCTGGCGTTGACGCCGTGTCCGTTGCGCTCTCGACCCGCTGCCCCTGGTCATCGCCCGGGCGCGAGGATTTCGAGAAAATGCCCATTCCTGTCTCCTGACTATCACGCCGGTTCGGTCCGGCGAGAGATATCTAGCTATTAACTCTTTCTTAACCCATTTGCCTCGGGCGTTTCAACGATTCACGGAAATCTGCACCCATAATACTACGTTTGATGTTAGCCCTAAAAGGCGGATATCCCCGCCTTTTGCGGGAATTATAGCTATGGTTAACGCCGGTCGGAATAAAAATTCAGCAATTACAAATAGTTAGTATGAGGTCAGGTGCTGGAGCAGTCCTGGGTACTGCAAGCTGGTGCCGAAGAAACACCGTGTATGATTGTGGACATTTCAAAGTGACGAAAGGGCAGGCTGGTCATTGGTCACGCAATGGATGCCGCCACCGCTGTCAACGATGGACCAGGCGTCGATCAGGTAGACCTTCCGGCCCGGAAAATACCGCGTGAGATGGGCTTCCAGTTCTGCGTCGGTCATGGCGCTGAGTTCGCTCAATGCGACAACATAGTCCTCACCGACGAGCCAGTTCACGTCACCGGGATACCATTCGACCTTGTAGCCGGCGGCCTGAAGTTCACGCGCAAGACGCCGTTCGGTTTCTTCTTCCGTGTCGGCAATGGCCACAGTGGTTGCGTTGATGAACCTGGCCGAACCGTCAATATGACCGGTGGTCAGGTCTTCCGGGTGATGCCCGTAGGCCCATATGATCTGCTTGAGGCCAAGCGCTTCTTTCAGGATCTTTTCGTGTTCGGCTTTGGAGAGCCCGGGATTGCGTTCGTCCTGGCAGTCCCAGTTCAGCATGGCGATACCCTCGCCGTTCACTTCCAGATTGCCCTTCTCCAGGACATAGTCGGACCGGTCCTCAACCTCGAGGCCGAGGAGGGCACCGACATGGTCCGGCACCCTGGTGTCGCGCTCGTGATAAGCGCCTGTTGTGCCGTCCCACCCGGTGAAAGCCCAGTTCTGGATCCAGATTTCCTTGCCATCGGTCAGGTAGACGGGGCCGTTGTCGCGCATCCAGGCATTGTCGGTCGGGATCAGGTGCCAGGTGATGTTGCGGGGTGAGACGGCGTGCTTCGCCAGAAATGTTTCCGCTGCCTCTTGCTGCTTCCTGGAGTTGGCAAGCAGGTGGACCGGTTCGTGGTTCTGAACGGACCGGATGATTTCGGCAAAGGCCGGTCGCAGCTGGGCCTCATAGCGGCCCGGCCACTGCATCCAGACGGCTGCTTGCGGTTCCCATTCAGCCGGAACCCTGAAGTCAGCCGCCTCAGCCATTGTCACTGCCACCAGGCTGGTCAGGCCGAAGGCGCCCAGAAGCGCGGATTTGATGAGTTTCATGCGTCCTGCTCCTGCGTCCCGAATGTAAATGGCCTAGCATGGTGATCAGCCTATAACGTTATTTCAAATAGGTCTCCAGAAAGTCTTTGACCTCACCAATGGCTATTTCGGCAGCCAGTTTATTGTATCCGAGAAGTCCTGCCGGTGCCGCGAACCTGTCCGGATTGATGAGTGCCGGAGAAACCATCGCAGGCGCACCGTATTGGGGAATATCGAAACCGTGTACCGCGTTTTCCAGCAGGACGGTGCGGACCGGAAATTCATCGTCCCGGGTGGCCTGTTCGACGCGTTCGCAGACCGTGTTGTCGATCCAGCTGTCATCAGCACCGCCAACAATGAGTATGGGACCCATATGGGGGCCGCGCGCGAAGGAACAGAAGGGATAGAGCGCGACACCGGCGGCGAATTTCGTATCGAAGAACTGCGCAAAGCCCTCATATTGCAGGGTGCTCAACGGGATCATGCCGAGACGCGACCAGGACATGACGCCGATCCTGTCCCGGTCGATTTCAGGACGATCGGCGAGATAGGCGAGGGCGCCGATGGCCGCGAGGGAACCACGCTTCCAGTCCAGTGCCGGTATTTCGGCATCGTCCGGGACAAAATCCGGGGGCTGGCACCGCGAAAATGTCAGCGTGGCATAGCCCCAGCCTTCAAGCCTTGCCAGCCAGGGCTGGTAATAGCTGGCGTCGTGGCAGGTCCGGACCACGACCAGCGCCGGATGCGGACCGTCCCCGGGTGGAAGACGTAACTCGCCTGAAAATGCACCCTGAGGAATGTTCCTTGCACTTTCTGGCAGGCGTTTTTTCTGAAGTGGTGTCAGTGGTGCCCTGGGCAGCTCGAATGTCACGGCATGGCTTGCTGCCGTGCCCTGGCTCCAGGCGCTGCCAGGCAAACCCGCCAGGGCAACAAACAGGGTTGAAAATGCAATGCAAAGGCCGGCGCGCGACCAGCGAATTCTTGGCTCTTTCATGTCGTCCTCCCATCAGGTGCTCTACCTATATTGGTAAATTTCACCATGGTCGTATGGTGCCGGGCTTTTGAACTGCGATCAAGTACGGAGGCCAAGACGCCGAACACGCACCTGAAGCTGATTCCAATTGACGCCCCGCTGGCCGAGGTTGCACTCTTTGTCCCGCTTGTGCCGCCTGTTCCGGGAGATCCTAATGCGAATGATTTCAACCCTTGTGCTTTCAGGTTTCCTGCTTGCCGTAACTCTCCTGCAGGCCTCCGCCTATCAGCAGTTCGTGACCTATCGCATTGCCGGCAAGGACATTCTGTCGATCACCGAGGGGGCGCATGTCGATGAAGATCCCTGGACCCTCAAGCTGAAAGTCAGGCCGATCGGCGGCATGTCGGATGAGATCATCCTTGAATCGGATGGCGGCTTCGATGAGTGCAAGCAGACGCTTGAGTACATTGTCGGGTCCAAGACCGAATATGCCGAGATCGTCATCGACATGAACGCCCAGACCATGAACGGCGTCCTGATGATCCAGTGCGCGACGTTTCATGGGCTGTTCGGTGATGGCGGGTAGGATACGACCTCAAGAACGCGCTTCGTTTCGCTCGCGCCATCGCGCGCCAGGTGCTGTTACCCGCCCATCTCGTCGATGGTCCAGCTGAGCGGCCAGCCCTCCGGTGGACCGGGAATGCCGTCACAGTCGGACTTCTCGTAGTACTCCATGAGCGTATAGCTGCCGTCCTCACCGTTCTGCTCGTGTTTTTCGAACGTGCCGCAGTCGTAGTTCGGAGAAAAATAGGTCGTGCCGGTGACATTTCCGGAGACCGGATCGTAATGAAGATTGTTGACCAGCGCGTGGTTGGGCTGGTTGTGGTCCGGTGGGGTTTCAAACTCGGCCAGCTCGTCCAGGGACGGGTTGAACGGGATGTGGGTGACCATGAAATAGGGGATGTTGGCATCGGCCATCTGGCACGGCACCACCCAGACTTCGACATCTCCGGCCGCATAGTAGAACGCACCCATTGCCGGCACGACTTCGTCCAGCTGACAGTCCAGCACCCGGTAGCCCTGCATCAGCACCGTGTCCGGGATCTTCGACGTATCGAACACCTGTCCGGGGATGTCGTCACTGCCACTGTCGCGCGATGCGGTTGCCGGCGGAGGCGGGGGAGAGGCATTGGCCGCATCTGCCGCTTCTTCTTCGCGGGCCGCCGCTGCAGTGGTGTCATTGCCCTTGTTCGTTTCGGTTGGCGGCGGGGGCGGGGCCTTCGCCGTGATGCGCGTGTCCTCATTCGCGGGCAAGCCGCCGCGGGCCACAATGGCATCGGTTTTGCCGATACGATCCTGTTCCCGGTCCATGCGCAGCAGGGCATGGGTGATTCCGGTCAGCGAGACACGGTAGGTGATCGTCCTGGACGGGGTGCCATATTCGATCTGGATACGGGCGTTTTTGCCGAGGCGCAGTCTTTCGACAAGCTCGCGATCGGCCGGACCGCCAAATGTCATCTCGTTGCCGGTGTAGATCTTGTCGGCCTTGCCGAAAAATCCGTAGTTCTGCGGGCCGCTTTCGATCTCGATACGCGCCAGCATGCCGACCTCGAGAGGTGTTTTCGGGCGCAGCGTGACATAGACCGCGCTGTCTGCCTTGGCACCACGTTCCACCTTGAGCCGGAAGGCCTCGTCATTGGACCCGGTGCCCTGCGTATCGGCGATACAATAATTCTTGTCGTCGCAGCGGACGCTCCAGTCACCATAGTCGGTCTCGGCGAGTTCGGCAGCCGCGCCAAATGTCAGGCCCAGCGAGATGCTCAAAAATCCAGTCAGTCGTGTCACGATGTCCGTCCCCTCCGATGGCGCCGGTCTCCGGCCCTTGCTCCAGCATGACCACGCTGCCCCGCAAGTCAATTGACACTTTCCCGAGAAATTTCAGCGGGGTGGCATACACTTTGGTAAAGGGTGTTCTATGTCCCGTCCGATGGGGTCAGACAGATGACACAGGCAGATCTTCCGGCAAGGTCCGCGACACCGGATACAAGCCGCTTGCTGCGCGCCGAACAGCGCGGGCTGCGCCTGGCCATCCTGTGCCGCACTTTTGCCGTTGGCGCCGCCTTCCTCTGGGTGGGTGGTTCCTGGGTCGCTTTCGGGTTTTATCCGAACCCGCTGATCTTCGTCGTGCTGGGCGTGTTCACGGCGGTCGGTGTCGCCCATGCCTGTGTCATCGGCACCCGCTTCGATCGCTGGTGGATGAAATACGCCATCTACACGATCGACATACTCGGCATCTGCGCCACCTTCGCGTTTTTGCCGGTGATCCGTGAGGAGGCCGTGCCGCAGATCCTCGCCTTCAGGGCTTACGGCATCTATTACCTGTTTCCGATGGTTGCGATGGCGACGCTTTCCCTGTCCCCGCGTCTGGTGCTCTGGTCGGGCTGCGTTGCGGTCATTGGCTGGTTTGCCGCGTTCTTCATCGCTATTGCCGGCATGGAAACAACACTTTCCTGGTCGGATCTGCCACCGGGAGCAACGCGTGCCCAATATGAGGCGCTGTTCCTGTCTGCCGATTTCATCGGCCGGGGCAACCGGATCGAGGAAACGGGTTTCCTGATGATAGCGACCCTGATCCTGTCGCTCGGCGTGCTCAGGGCACGGCGCGTTTTCATGGCGCAGGTGCAGGCCCAGGCGGAACGCGAACAGATCGCCTCGACGCTTGGCCGCTATGTTCCCGAAGCGGTTGCCAAGCGGCTGATCGATGATCCCGAGGCCCTGACGCCGCAACAGCGCTATGCGGTGATCCTGGTGATGGATATTTCCGGTTTCACTGCCTATTCGGCCGGGCGGGCACCAACGGAAGTGATCGAACATCTCAACGACTTCCTGTCCGGTTGCGCCGAAAAGGTCAGCCGACACAACGGGGTTGTGATCCAGTTCACCGGGGACGGGCTGATGGCGTCCTTCGGCACGCCGATCGAGAGCGCTGAGCCGGAGCAGGAGGCCATCGCGGCCTCACGGGCCCTGATGGCCCAGGCGGGCAAGGCCGGCTTTTCCATCCGCATCGGCCTCGCCGCCGGTCCGGTCGCCGCCGGCAGCATCGGCTCCTCGGACCGTCAGGCCTTCACCGTCTATGGCGACACGGTCAACCGCGCCGCGCGCCTGGAGGCCCATGCAAAGACCCTTGGCCGCACCTTGCTTCTGGACGGCTCCTTCGAAGACAAGCTCCAGGGACAACCGGTCGAGCGGCATGAACAGCAGACCCTCAGGGGGCTGAGCGAGCCGGTGACGGTTCTTGTTCTGGCGTAGAGCTGTGCTTTGGGACGGTCTGCGGCGAAGCCATCTGTTCTGATCCGGGGGGCTGGAATTTCTCGTTGCGGCTGGGGCAAGATCAAAAGCAGAAAGGATAGAGGACTGGCGCTCTCGCATTTGTATGGATGCGCAAGCTTGCGTCATCCCTCCCGCTCTGGAAACGAATGGATCCCCGATCAAGTCGGGGATGACTTCGGAGGGGGGTGGGAGACCTGTGTTCCCTTGACACATCTTCGTTGAACGGTGCCTCCCGAGACCTGAGGCGTCAGACGTGACATGGAAGCTATGCAAAACCCTAGGCAGTCATCCCCGACTTGATCGGGGATCCATACGAGATCTCAACGCGTTCCGGGTCAGCGATTGAGATCCTCATACAGATCCCGCCACTCCGGATTGAACCTTTCAATTGCCTCGATCTTCCAGGCCCTGTTCCAGCGCTTCAACCGCTTTTCCCGGGCAATCGCCAGGTCGGGTTCATCAAAGACCTCGTAGTAAACCAGTCGGGAAACGTCATATCGCCGGGTAAAGCCAGCTGCGGTTTTTTCCCGATGCTCATGGACCCGACGCGCCAGTTCATTGGTGACGCCTGTATAAAGCGTGCCCCGCTGGCGGCTGGCCAGAATATAGACGTAAAACGCCATGCCCCGTTGTTGCGTGGATTGGATCCCCGATCAAGTCGGGGATGACCTCGGGAGCGAGGGGAGACCGGTTTTCATCCAAACAAATTGCGTTGAGCAGCAGTTCCAGAGGCGTGAAGCCTCAATTGAATTGACACAACTTACCAAATCACAAGGTGGTCATCCCCGACTTGATCGGGGATCCATTCACTTCCAGAGCCGTGTAAAAATTGGTTCAAGTGAGCGTTGCGAGCCTGTGCTCTCACCCGTTCAACCAGACCACCCCGGCAATGATCAGCGCTGTCACCACGCCGATCGCGACCAACGTCTGCGTGTCCGGACCAGTGCCTTTGCCCGGTGGCGGACGGAAATAGGCCTCGTCCGGATCTTCGTTCGGATCAGGCTCCGCTACAGGCTGCACCTTCGGCTTCACCAGCTTGAGCACCAGGAACAGGAAGGCGATCGCGGTAAGAATGGCGCAGAGCGGGCCGATGGTCACCGCAACGCCCATTGCAATGCCGCCGTTCATGTCACGGCCTTCAATGGCCACCAGGATCGGGTAGATCACCACAAAGGCCCCGAGATAGCCGACCACAGCCCCGACAATGGCTCCCAGAATGGCAAGAATGGCGCGCATGTTTGATCCCCCGTTCTGGGGAAAGACTAGCGACTGAGGGAGCGGAGCGGAAGAAGGTGCTTCGTCTGCGACTGCTGGCAAGGCTATCTCCTGGGCAGCCTCGCACCATTTGACACCTCTTCGTTCCAGATGGTTTGCAGGGCGGTTGCCGGGTGAGAACCCATTTTGACGTGCAGGAAGATGCGGCCCTTGCTGTTGAAGTCATCCCCGACTTGATCGGGGATCCATTGGTTTCCAGAGAATTTTCTCATTCGCGCCAGTTTGCAGAACTCCACCCAATCCATTTCCGCATAACGAGTGTCGAAGCGGATTGTAACCCCGATCAAGTCGGGGATGACCTTAAGATGGAAATCGGACCTTCATCGCTCGCAATGCCCCCACCCGGACTTGAACCGGGGTCCATTCCTTTCCAGAGCCGAGCTGTTCTATCTCCCCGGCCGCCCACTCTTCTTCGGGCGTCCCCGACGGCGTTTTTCCTCCGCCGGATCCTCGTAGGACCCCGCGCCGATCTTGCCGCGCACGACGGGTTTGACCGGGTCGTCTGATCCCAGCGGCACTTCGGTGCGGCCGATGGTCATTTCGTCGAGGGTGTTCTTGCGCACCTTGGCGCTCGGGGCCGGCAGGGCGTTCTTTTCCCTGGCGGCGCGGGCCTTGTCGCGCGCGGTTTCCCGCTTCTTGCCGCTTGCGCCTTCCTTGGTGCCGCCGGCGCCGAATTTCTTGGCGCCCTTGTAGCCGCCGGTTTTGCTGTCGACGTCGGACTGGCGCGCCATGGCGTCGTCGGCGACCGCCAGTTCGGTTTCCTGCAGGCGCTTGATCTCGTCGCGCAGGCGCGCGGCGGTCTCGAAGTCGAGATCGGCGGCGGCGTCGCGCATCTGTTTTTCCAGGTCCTCGATATGGGCCGCCAGATTGTGGCCGACCAGCGAGCCTTCCTCGGCGAAACCGGCATCCACGGTGACGTGGTCCTGCTCGTAGACACTGTCGAGAATGTCGGCGATGTTGCGCTTGACGCTTTCCGGCGTGATGCCGTGTTCCTCGTTATAGGCGAGCTGCTTTTCGCGACGCCGGTTGGTTTCCGCGATCGCCCGTTCCATGGAACCGGTCATGTTGTCGGCATAGAGGATGACCTTGCCGTCCACGTTACGTGCCGCGCGGCCGATCGTCTGGATCAGCGAGGTTTCCGAGCGCAGGAACCCTTCCTTGTCCGCATCCAGAATGGCGACCAGCGCACATTCGGGAATGTCGAGCCCCTCGCGCAACAGGTTGATGCCGACCAGAACGTCGAAGGCACCGAGGCGCAGGTCGCGGATGATCTCGATCCGCTCCAGCGTGTCGATGTCGGAATGCATGTAGCGCACGCGCACGCCGTTTTCATGGAGGTATTCGGTCAGATCCTCCGCCATGCGCTTGGTCAGCGTGGTTACCAGCGTGCGGTAGCCCTTGCTGGCAACTTCGCGGACTTCGCCGAGAAGATCGTCGACTTGGGACGAGGCCGGGCGGATGTCGATCACGGGATCGACGAGGCCGGTGGGGCGGATCACCTGCTCGGCGAAGACACCGCCGGACTGGTCCATCTCCCAGGAGCCTGGCGTTGCTGAAACCGCGACCGATTGCGGCCGCATGGCGTTCCATTCCTCGAAGCGCAGCGGTCGGTTGTCCATGCAGGAGGGCAGGCGGAAGCCGTATTCGGCCAGTGTCGCCTTGCGGCGGAAGTCGCCCCGGTACATGGCGCCGATCTGCGGGATCGTGACGTGGCTTTCGTCGGCGAAGACCAGCGTGTTGTCCGGCAGGTATTCGAACAGGGTGGGGGGCGGTTCACCGGGCTTGCGACCGGTGAGGTAGCGCGAATAGTTCTCGATGCCCTGACAGGAGCCGGTGGCTTCCAGCATTTCCAGGTCGAACATGGTGCGCTGTTCCAGCCGCTGGGCCTCCAGCAGGCGGCCGTGATTGTTCAGCTCTTCCAGCCGGTGCTTGAGCTCGGACTTGATCGACTTGATCGCCTGGTTCAGTGTCGGTTTCGGCGTCACATAGTGCGAGTTCGCGTAGATCTTGACGCTTTTCAGCTCGCCCGACTTCTGTCCCGTCAGCGGGTCGAACTCGGTGATGTTCTCGATCTCGTCACCGAAGAGGGAAATGCGCCAGGCACGGTCCTCGTAGTGGGCCGGGAACAGTTCGATCGTGTCACCGCGCACCCGGAAGGTGCCGCGCTGGAAGGCCGCATCGTTGCGCTTGTATTGCAGGGCCACCAGGTCGGCGATCAGCTGGCGCTGGTCGATGCGCTCGCCGACCTCGATGGCGAAGGTCATCGCCGTATAGGTCTCGACCGAACCGATACCGTAGATGCAGGAGACCGAGGCAACGATGATGACATCGTCACGTTCCAGCAGCGCGCGCGTTGCCGAGTGGCGCATGCGGTCGATCTGCTCGTTGATCGAGCTTTCCTTCTCAATATAGGTGTCGGTCCGCGGCACATAGGCTTCCGGCTGGTAGTAGTCGTAATAGGAAACGAAATACTCGACCGCATTGTCCGGAAAGAAGGACTTGAATTCGCCGTAGAGCTGGGCGGCCAGGGTCTTGTTCGGTGCCAGCACGAGTGCGGGGCGCTGGGTGCGCTGGATTACCTGTGCCATCGTGTAGGTCTTGCCCGAGCCGGTCACACCCAGCAGAACCTGGGTCTGTTCGCCGGTGTCGATGCCTTCCACCAGTTCGGCAATGGCGGTCGGCTGGTCGCCCTGCGGCTCGTAGTCGGACTTCAGGACAATCTCGACACCGCCCTCGGATTTCGGCGGGCGTTCGGGACGGTGCGGGATCCAGGCCTCGCCATTCTTGTGCAGCGGGTTGCCGGACTCGATCAGGGCCGACAGTGCCTCGACGGTTGCCGTCGCTCCCTGGTTGCCGGTCAGCTCACCGAACTTGCTTTCCTTCTTTTTCTTCTTGTTGTCCTTCTTGTGCTCTTTCAGCTTCTGCTCGAGCGCTTCGGCCTCTTCCAGCGTCATGTCGAGCCCGGCCACAGGGTTCAGGCCCCCGGCAGCCCGTTCGCGCACGCTGTCGGCCTTGCCGATCGAGGTGCCGCGCGCCGACTTGGTGATCTTTTCCTTCTTGGGAGCTGCTTTTCGTTTTGCGCTCGCGGACGTACGCTCACTGCGTTCACTGTCCTCCGCGGGGGCGGCCTGACCGGCCGGCGCGCGGTCACGCTTGCCTTCGCTTTGCTCCGGGACCTTTTTATCCTTGCCGGTGGTCTTTGAGACAGGCTGTTCAGCTTCCTCGGCGATCTCGGCGGCCCAGTCGCTGATCGACCCGGACAGGGGCGTGCCGGAGAGGGACTTCTGCGGTGCTTCGCCGAAGCCGTCAGGAGATGTCGTGGTGTCGGAACCGGTTTTGGTGGGGCGCTTGCTCATGAGCGCAATATGGTCCGGTTACGCGCGCGAGGAAAGAGGCAGGTTGCGGCTTTGTTCCACTTTCTGCCACTTCCTGCCAGTCTCCTGACAGGAGGGTGTCAGGAAGTCCCTGATCAGGCACGGCGACACTGACACAGTCGTTGGTGGAACTTGAATGTAAAGCGCTTCATTTTCTGACCACGGGCGCGTTGGGCCGTTTGCCAAATTGCAAGTTGAACTTGTACGCGTATATGGTCTGATGGTGCCTTCAGGATCTGGAGAAAACGCGACATGACCCTCAACCGGCGACACGTGATGGGCCTCTCGGCAGCTGCATTTGGCGGATTGGTGATGCCAAGGATTCCGGCGCTGGCCCAGGAGCCTTCCTTGTCCGAAACGTTCCTCGATCATTTTTCTGCGCAGGGTTTCAAGGCCCTGGAACCGCTCAGCCTGCTGACGGATTTCGGTTTCAACGGTGGCTTGCGCTACGACGATACGCGTGCCGACTATCCCGACGGCCCGTCGGTTTGCGTGCAACCGTCCTGTCGGGTCGATGACATCGACAAGGCGGGCACACCGGGCGTGTTGGCGCTGTTCAACATCATGATGCTGAATTTCCCGGACGCGTCGTTGTCCGCGTCATCGGCGGAGCTGATGCTGGAATTCGCCATCGAGCAAGTCGGGCTTGATCCAGCGAAAATTGTCTATGTCTCCACCGACCTGTTTGAACCCTATTTCAGCGAAAGTGCGCTGATGCAAAAGGGGCGTTTCATACAACGGGAGCGCGGTGAAGCGATGACGAGCGGTGAGGGATCGGGTTATTTCGCACCGGCCGGTCATCCGCATACGCCGAGTTTTCCCACTGCAAGCGTTCACTATCCACTTGGTAATACAGGCTTGAACGACGCGAGTTTCCCCTTGCCGGATCATCTCGAAATCGGCGAGATCATTCTGGAAGACCGTCAGGCCGGTCGCCCCGGCCCCGTCGGCGGCGGATTTGGTCTGGAAAGACTGGCGCTCGCCACTGGGAGACCTGTGCCCGACTTCACCGAGAGCCGGGTCGCATTCCTGAATCTGGCGCGGCAGGAAGCGGAACAGGCAGGCCGAAAACTTCCGGCAGGCTACGAAGCCTATGCGACGTTCTAGCCACCGGGCGTCTGATCACTCCCCCCTCGGAAACCGCTGACCTTCCTCGACCTCGTTCAGGTCCATGTGATTGCGCATGTAGCGTTCCGAGGCCTTTTGCAGGGGTTGGTAGTCCCAGGGGAAATAGGCACCGTTTCTGAGGGCCTCGTAGACGATCCAGCGACGCGCCTGGGACTGGCGGACTTCCGCATCGAAAGCAGACATGTCCCAGCGCACGCGGACCGCGTCTGCAAAGCGGGAGCAGGTGTCCGCATGCGTGGGGTCGGTTGCCAGGTTCGTAAGCTCGTAAGGGTCGTCAGCCAGGTTGAAAAGCTGGGGCGGGTCAAGCTCGCAATGGATGTATTTCAGGTCGCCTTCCCGGATCCCGACCAATGGTGCGTAGGAGGCTTCGGCTGCATATTCCATCAGCACGGGGGAGGTTCGCTCACTGCCGTTCGCCAGCGGGACAAGGCTTTCCCCATCCGTCCAGGGCATGATTTCGCTCATGTCGATGCCGGCCAGATCACACACGGTGGGCAGCACGTCCAGCGTGCTGACGGGCGCCTTTATCCGGGTCGCCGCCAGGTCCTTGTCGGCGATCATCAGGGGCACACGGGAAGAGCCCTCGAAGAAAGTCATCTTGAACCAGAGACCGCGCTCGCCGAGCATGTCGCCA
Source organism: Roseibium sp. (assembly GCA_017643925.1). Classification (GTDB taxonomy): domain Bacteria; phylum Pseudomonadota; class Alphaproteobacteria; order Rhizobiales; family Stappiaceae; genus Roseibium. The sequence continues at coordinate 98,631 of JAEPML010000014.1, forward strand.
TGGTCGGATACGAACAGGATGGTTGTGTCTTCAGCAAGGTCCATTGCCTCAAGCGCATGCAGGATCTCGCCGATCTTGTCGTCCAGGTAGCTGATGTTTGCAAAATAGGCGCGGCGGGAGCGGCGGATGTCTTCGTCGGTGATGTTGAAACTGCGCCAGTCATTGGCGTCGAAGATACGTTTTGAGTGCGGGTCATGGTCTGCGTAGGCCATGGCCGTGACGTCGGGCAACAGGTGGTCGCAGTCCTCATATAGATCCCAATATTGTTTGCGCGCCACATAGGGATCATGCGGGTGGGTGAAGCTTACGGTCAGGCAGAATGGCCGGTCATATTTGCCACGGCCATAGTCGTAGATCTTGCGCACGGCCTGGAAAGCGACGTCGTCGTCATATTCCATCTGGTTGGAAATCTCGGCGACGCCTGCGCCGGTGACCGAACCCATGTTGTGATACCACCAGTCAATGCGTTCACCGGGCTTGCGATAGTCCGGCGTCCAGCCGAAATCTGCCGGGTAAATGTCGGTGGTCAGGCGCTCTTCAAAACCGTGCATCTGGTCAGGGCCGACAAAATGCATCTTGCCGGACAGGCAGGTCGTGTAGCCGGCTCGGCGCAAATGATGGGCATAGGTCGGGATATCGGAGGCGAATTCGGCCGCGTTGTCATAGACGCCGGTGCGACGGGGCAGTTGGCCAGACATGAAGCTTGCCCGCCCCGGCGCGCATAATGGCGATGCGGTATAGGTATTCTCGAAACGAACAGACCGGGACGCCAGCTTCTTGAGGTGCGGTGCGTGCAGGAAGTCGGCCGGACCATCGGGGAAAAGCGTCCCGTTCAACTGGTCAACCATCAGGATCAGGATGTTTTTTCGGTCCATGATGTCTGGTCTCCCCCTGGACAGGTCCGACTAAGATGCTTGATGTCTCATGATGCTGGTTTTTTGATTGGCTGATCAATCAGAATCGTCGCGCCGTTGTTCCCTGCCGCCAGGTTTTCGATCCGGGATGCGGAATGCGACCCTTGCAGAAAGTGCTTGACCTGGAGTGCACTCCAGCCTTTAGGGAAGACAAATCGTTCCGTTCGGAGACTGACATGCGGATTGGAGATCTTGCCCGAATATCGGGGCTTTCGACCGACACCTTGCGCTACTATGAGAAGATCGGGCTGTTGCCGCGCGCCTTGCGCGATGCGGGTGGGCGGCGCATCTACGATGAGACCATTCTCAGGTGGATTGATTTTCTCGGACGGCTCAAATCGACGGGCATGGGCATCAATGATCGCTTGCGCTACGCGCAATTGCGCTCCCGTGGCAGTGCGTCGCTGACGTCTCGCCGCCAGATGCTCGAGGCCCATCGCCAAAAGGTTGCCGATGACGTCGACAAGCTGACCGAGATGCTTGGCGTTCTGGACGAAAAAATCGATCTCTACAGAAGGATGGAAGCGGGAGACCCCGTTGATCCGTCTTTCGAAAACTGCGCCCGGACCGAACACGGAGCGCACCAAGACCCGAGGGAACCTCCCCATGAGCGAAGCGCTCGAACGCGGACGCAAGCTGACGCAAACACTCAATCCTGACCTGGAGGCCATTCTCAGCGAGCGTTACGACACGCTGTTACCGGAGTTTTCCGAAAGTCTGATCGAATGGGCCTATGGTCGGCATTACGCCCGCCCCGGCCTGGACATGAAGACCCGGCAGTTATGTACGATCGCGGCACTTGCCGTGCTCGGCGGCCAAACCGCTCCGCAGCTCAAGATCAATATCGAACACAGCCTCGCGGCCGGAGCCACTCGGCAGGAAGTCGTCGAAGCGATCTGGCAGATGGCCGTCTATGGCGGGCTGCCAGCAGCGATCAACGGGCTGAATGCCGCGCGAGAGGTTTTCGAAATCCTGGATCGGCAAGCCTAGGCGATTTCAGTTCCGCTGATGATCGGCGCAAATTCCGGAACGGCATTGTAGATGTGGTCCAAGAGGGCCCTGACCCGGGCATTGGTCTTCAGGTCCGTGTGAGTGAGTATCCAGATATCCATGTCCGGAAGGGGTGAATGACCGGGCAGACGGATCAGGCCGGGATCGGTGTCGCCCTGAAAGCAGGGCAGAATACCAATCCCCTGGCCGGCACGGATCAAGTGGGCTGCCGACTGCAGGCTGCTTGCGGTCGCGACAACGTGGGCCGGAAGAACGGGTGCCCGGGCAGGTTCGTAATCAAGGGCGATCCACCGATCGAGCCTGGGGCGCTCGACCAGGTACTTCGGTGCGACATAGGGGCATATCGGGCTGGCGGCAAGTTTCCGCCCGATGGCACTGTCGGGTGGGGTGTTCGTGATGCGGATCACCACATCGGCCTCTCGGCGCGACAGGCTCGACAGAGCGTCCGACATCACGAGTTCCAACGTGATCATCGGAAAGTGGCGCAGGAAGTCATCAATCACCGGGGCGAATACATTCAGGTAGAGCCCCTCGGTCACGGACAGGCAGACGGGACCGGCAAGGCTGGTGTCTTCGGCAAAGGCTGCACGGCTGATGGCTGCGGCATCCGCTTCCATCCGTTCGGCCATCGGCACGATCCGATGCCCCAGCGCAGTTAGTGTTCTCCCCTCCGGTCCGGGTTCAAAGAGCGGCCCGCCTAGATCCGCCTCGAGTGCCTTCAACTGCCGGGCGACTGTGGAATGGGTGGTGTTCAGTGTACGGGCGGCCCGCCGAACCGAACCCTCGCGGATGAAAGTCAGAAAAGCGCGCAGGTGGTCCCAATGCATGCGGGAATTCCAATTGGATGAAAAACGAAACAGTGCATGGGATTAATGGACGAAATCCGCTCCATGGCAAGTGGTCCTTCCTCGCCATGGAGCGTTTGTGACTTTCCGGGCCGATCCGTTCGACCCGAACCAATTGTCAGGCCGCGGCGACTTCCTGAAGGAAACGGTCGATGCGGGTGGTGACATCCGACAGCTGTTGGGTCGCATTGCCGGTAATCTCTTCCATTTCGCGTGCCGACTGACTGGTCTCACTGGACCCCTTGGAGAGATCGCCGATCGTTTCGGAGACGCTGCTGGTCTGGGAGGCTGCCTGCGAGACACCCGTGGTGATCTCGCTCGTCGCAGCTGCCTGCTGCTCCACGGAGGCAGCCATGGCGGCGGCCGTTTCATTGACCTCTTCCATCATGTTCATGATGCCGCTGATCGCCTGGACAGCCGCGTCCGTCGAGCTTTGAATCTCGGCGACCTGGCTGGAAATCTCGTCTGTCGCCTTGGCCGTCTGTCCCGCCAGAGACTTGACCTCCGATGCGACCACGGCAAATCCCTTGCCGGCTTCTCCCGCGCGCGCAGCCTCGATTGTGGCGTTCAGGGCAAGCAGGTTGGTCTGTTCGGCAATGTCCTGGATCAGCTGGACCACGGCACCAATGCGTTCGGCGGCTGCCGAAAGACCTTTCACCTGGTCATTGGACGTTCGTGTCGCGGTTGTTGCGGTGTCGACCTGTGTCAGCGTGTCATTGACCTGGCGACCGACTTCCTGCACCGAAGCGCTCAACTCCTCGGTCGCTGCAGCGATTGTCTGCACGTTGCCGCTCGCCTGGCTGGACGCGTTGGCCACATCCTCGCTCTTGCCGCTGGTTGTCAGGGCGATGCCGGACAGGAGTTCCGCGGTCTGGTCGAGTTGCTGCATGTTGCCGGTCACGGTCGCGAGCGCCGTTTCAATGTCCTGCCGGAATTCGGAAACGAGCACGTCGACGGTTTCCTGGCGCCTGCGAACCTGTTCCTGATCGGCGCGGGTCTGTTCCTCGAGGCGCAGCCGTTCGTCTTCGCGCTCGGCAAAGGTTGCGACAGCCTTGGCCATATGGCCAATCTCGTCACGGCGCCGCGCGGCGGGCAGATCCAGATCCGTGTCGCCGTCCTTCAGTCTCTGCATGGCAGCTGTCAGGCTGCCGATCGGCCGGATGATGGCACCGGACAAGAGGACAACAAAGGAAATGCCAAGCACAAGCGCGAGCGCCAGCGTGACAAAGATCTGCGTCTGAGCTGCCCCGGCACCTGAAACAGCGGTTTCACCGGCTTCGGTGCTGACAGAGGCGGCCTGCTCGGTCATGTCCGCAGCCGCAACATTGAAGGCCTCTTCGCTGGCACGAAGCGCTCCCATGGACGTTTTCACTTCGGCAAAGGCCTGATCAAGCTTGGGCAGGGCATCAGTCCCCACGCTGACCAGCGTTTTCAACGGGCCGCCGAGCAAGTCGTTCAGGACTTTGTCCTTGCTGTTCTTGGCCGCGGATTTGCGAACTGAATCCAGGTTTTCAAGTTCTGACTTCGCCCCGGCGAGATAGAGATCGAACGATTCTGCTGCGGTTTCCGACGGGGTGTTCAGGTAGTCGGAATAGGCGGCGCGCACACCAAGGACATTGCGAGCGATGCTCTGCGTATAGTTCGAGAGAAGCGCAATATCGGCGGAGGCCTTTTCAAAGCTTCGCAATTCGTTCGTCAGTTCGTCGATCGGTTTCTTGGCATCGTTTGCGATCGCGCTGGCAAGGTTCGTCAGATCCTCAACGACCGGCTTCAGCTCCGTCGCCCAGAAACCGTCTGCCGGTCCGGATTTCACGTGGGCCTTGAGCAGTTTCTCGAATTTCTTCGCAGTCTTGGTCAGCTTCTTGACGTTGGACTTGATGGTCTTGGTCTTGACGGTTCGGCGAACACCCTTGGCATCCTTGTCGAGCGCCTTGACCCGATTGCTCAGGTTCTTCGCCAGCGTGGCATCCGGGTTGGCCGCGAAAGTTGCCGCTTCCTGAGCAAGTACACTCACCGTAATGCGAATGTTGCTGAGGCGCGGGGCAACAGAGGCCAGATTGTTCATCTTGCCGCTGTTGTTCAGGGCGATACTGGAACGATAAGTCTCAAGCGCCTTGTAGTCGTGAAAGGCCTTGTCGGTCGTCGCAACGAGACTTGCTGTCAGTGTGTTCAAGCTGGCCACGGACTGATCGCGCGACTGCCGGTTTTCGATCAACGTACCAAAACTGGTTTCCAGATCCGTGACGATTGCAGAAAGGGTTGCGGCCGCTTCGGGCCGGTCGCTTCGTAGCTGACCGCTCTCGGCTCCCAGGAGATCGATCTCCGTCTTCACGGCCTGGGCGGCCTCCTCGGTGCCGTTCCGACTAAACGCCTGGGCATTGCCAAGAAGTCTCGGGACCGTTCCGAGAAGTTCGTTCGAGGTCTTGGCAACGGTTACCGTATTCTGGACTTCCGTTGCTGCAATCAGGCCACTTGCACCAACACCGGTGGCAGCGAGCAACATGGCACCAAAACCAATCTGAAGCTGGGTCTTGATCGGCCAGTCGAAGAAAAAACGATTGCCGGTGGGGGCGGCTGATCCGATTTCACCTGAAGCGGTTTTCGACCGGTCCAACCTTTGAAACGGGAGCTTTGGGAACTTCATTTTGCAGATCCGAGTTTGCAGGGTTCGGAAAACGGTGCCGAAAATTGATTAATAAAGAGGCAAAGCAATTTGACCATTTCCGACATGCCATGGCAAAAATGCGAATTCAATTTTTTTAGGCAGGTGAAAGAAATTGCTAAGTAAGACCTAGCGTTCGTCCGAGGTTGCTCTCGTATTTCATGTGGATAATATTTGTGACATCAGTTCTCAAAAATGGATAATTTTCAGTCCGTTTGGCCGAAGGTATCACAGTTGCATTCCAATCAAGGAGTGTACTGATGACGTATGAAATCAACCTGCTTCACGCAGATATTCCGGAGACCATGAAGGGCGATATGCGCCTCGGGCTCATGCATGAAGGCCGACAGGTCGCGGCGCTTGAATACAGCTGGGACGACACCAGGTTCACCGCTGTTTTTGTCGGAAACGCGCCCAGCCTTCCGCATCCTGCGCATCCAGTCTTCCTCTTGCAGAAGCCGATTGCCGCGATCCAGGCCCTGAAGACCCGGGACCACACATTGCCAACGGACGTCTTCAAGGACCATCAGGTTTCAATTGAGGTGGAGGCAGGCCAATGAGCGTTTTGAGGAAACAGTTTTTGGCGCCGCTGGTGTTTGCCCTGGGCATCGGGTCTTCAGCCGCAAATGCCGAACCCGTAGGTATCTTCGCGCTACTGGAGGACAATCCCCCGAACCTCTCGCTGTCTGCGGCCGCCCAAGGATGTTCGGTGGCGCGTCAAGGCGGTGTCCTCGCACGCCAGGGCAATCTGGACCTGCCCGAAGTGGCCGGCTTCGCCCTGTTGAGTTGCGATGACAGGCTTCTCGATGACCCGAAAAGGGTGGAAGCTGCCTTTGGTGGTCAGTCCCCCCTGGTTACCCTGGAAGGGGGATTGACCAGTTTCGACATTCCGAGCGGCGTGCCAGATCCTCAAAATCGCGAGTACATCATCAAGCTCAGCTATTACAACAACGCCGACCTTGTCGGCAGAACGGCTGACCTTGAAGAACTTCAGCAGCTTGTCCGGCCGCTGTCGGATCCCTATCGCAACGAAAAGTTTCTGGAGGTCCACCGTGCATCCGGCATGCGCACACCTGACGAGGTGGTGGTGATCTACTATGAGAGCCCGGCAGCAGGTGACCGGTTCCGGGAGAGCAACCAGGCGGTTCTCGAAAAGGTCGGCGCTTTCAACAAGAAGCACCTGGTGTCCTTCGTCTATCTGATCGCGAATGCCGACTGAACTCCGGTGTAAGGGGCGGTCCTTAGGGCCGCCCTATGTTTCCTTGTTCTTGTTGTCATCCTTTTTCTCGCGCGCGGCTTCCAGAAGCCTGATGAGCATAGAACGAAAAAGTTCCAGGTCTTCCTTGCCGAGCGTGCCCTCCAGTTCGCTTTCGAGTTGGCGCAGCAATTCCCCCGCCTTCATCCGCGCCTGCTGTCCCAGTTCGGTCGGTACGGGCAGCTTGTCGCGTTTGCTTCCCGGCACCGGTTCCAGACGGAGTGCGCCCAGTTCCACAAGGCGTGACACCCCGGCATGAACCGCCTGTCGGCTGACACCCTTGTCGCGGGCCAGTTCGGAAATTGTGCGGGGGTTCCGGTTGATCATCATGAACAGATTGGCATCGGCCGGCCGCGCGGCATCAAGACCCGTTCCTTTCCGCAGCTCAACCATGCGCTGGTCCAGGAGTTCGTTCAGGTCCGCGATCAGGCCGTGAATGTTCGTGAAGCGCGGTTGAGTCGGTTTTTTGTCATCCATGCTTGACAGTCTCGAAGCGCGTCTCCACATTGTCAATTGTCAACCATGATTGACAAAAGGAGGATGTAATGCGTTTTGGAAACGGGGTCTGTGGTGCTGCACTTATTGCGGCGATGTATCTGGGCATTCTGCCGCTTGGGGCGCAGGAGATTGACGGCACACGCTTTCGGGCACCGGAAGAAGGGACTTGGTACCATTCCATCGAACCGGAAAGCTGGGTTCACATTGGCGGAGACAGAACGGAAATAGAGGATGTTCTGACCCGCATCTCCACTTCCGGAACTGAACGGAAAGTGCCTGACGACCCGGCTTTTCAGGGAGAGGGCAGTTGGGTTGCCGAATGGTCCAGGGCCGGGGACCTGGCCCTCAGGGAAGGCCGCGCTCTTGCCGTCGCTGGAGAACAGGACGCCGCCGTGAACCGGCTTCGCGCAGCGGTGACCTATTTCCTGCGGGCATCTTCACCTCACACCGACGATCCGCTTCAGCGGGCCGCCTTGAAAAAGGCGCAGGAAAGCTATGGGCTCCTTGCCGAGAACCATGAGCTGACCATCAAGGAGATCGAGGTTCCTTTCGAGGATCGCTCATTCAAGGCCTGGCTTCATCTGCCCGCGACGCAAGGACCTGTTCCGGTGGTTGTTGCCTCAATGGGATCCGATGTCGCCAAGGAGGAGTTGCTTCCTTATTTCGAGAAGCAACTGGCGATCCGGGGCATTGGCCTTTTGTCACTGGACATGCCCGGCATGGGAGCCTCGGCCGATTGGAGGTTCTCCCAGGACACAGACAAGATCCACGTCGCAGCGGTAAATCATCTGAAGACACTTCCCGAGATTGACGGACACAATCTGTTCATCCAGGGCGCCAGTTTCGGTGGGCACGCTGCCGCCAGGGCCTGGCTTGCGCGTCCGGACCTCGATATTGCCGGTGTCCTGTTCATGTGCGGACCGGTGCACAGCGCATTGGTCGCGCCACCACAGGCCTATGCACATTTTCCCCAGTTCACCATGGATGGTGTGCGAACCCGGTTCGGACTGGCCCCGGACGCTGGTTTTGACGAGATCTCCACCTTCGCGCGTACGCTCTCGCTCAAGAAGCAGGGATTGTTCGACGGACCCGCCATTGGAACGCCAATCTTTGCCATTTTGACCAACAACGATCCGGTAATTCCTCTCGAAGATGTCGATGCGTTTCTGTCTCGAGGCACCAACGTCAAGAAAGTCGTCTACGACACGCCGGGCCATTGTCCGGAACGCGACTCGCGCGAAGCCATGGCAGCCAGCTGGGTGCAGGACCAGCTGCGATAGGCCGGCTGGTCTGGGAAATCTGCTTGCCGGGCCAAAAGAGGTGAAACTAGTTGCTTGGGGCGGGCTTGATAGTCTGCCCCACATGTTTGTCGAGCGCTGCCTGGAGACGACTGGTCAGCTTGGGATCAGTTTTCGGATGGCAGGCCAGTGCAAGGTCGACTTCCTGGATCGTGTAGACATTCTTGATGCGAACGCGCTGTTGTTCGGCGAGATAGGGGGCCGACAGGAGACCTCCCAGCCACAATTGTGTATTGCCGGTCTTCAGCATGTTCAGGTTCAGCGCATCGTCATCGACCAGGACAAGGTTCGGGTGCCCCGCCTCCTGGACTTCAACAGTGCTGGTCCAACCTCCAACGGCCCCTGTGAGATACTGGAAACTGTCGCTCATACGACTGACCGAAACATCAGCGTCTTCCAGCGCAAAGAAAGCAAAACCGTCAATTTGCAACGGGCCCACCCAGGAGAAGTTCGGTTCGCGTGTCGCGGTGCGCCACAGAGCCATGAAACAGTGGTCGGGCATGTTTTGTACCGCCAGAAGTCCGCGCTTGAACGGGCGCAGACGTATGTCAATTGCGATGCCTGCTTCTGACGCCAGTTCCCGGACAAGGTTGGTAATCGTGCCGTCGATGCGGTTTTCGGAATTCAGAAAATAAAACGGCTTGTAGTCTTCTGTGTAAATGACAATTTCTGGTTGTTCTTCATCGCTGGAGAAGGCCGCAGTGCTCCAGCACAAGCCTAGTATTGCTGTCAATATTGCACAGAATTTCGTGCGCATCCGGTCTCCAGGTCACCGCGGTGTGGCGCTTTTTATTTTTGAATTCAGGAACCATATAGCTTTCCGCTGGCGCAAGGAAAGGAAATCCGATTTGCCTGCCTATTGATCCGTGTCGCGATTGCGATCCGAATGACCCAGTGACCTCTCCGGCCAGAGCCGGTCTCTCAAGCGTTGCTTGAGGATCTTGGCCTCAGGGAAACCGCCATCCTCTTTCCTGTCCCAGACAGTTTCACCTGCGCAGGTTATGGTGAACGTCCCGCCGGTTCCGGGGACGAGGGTTACGGCACCCACTTCCTGAGAGAATGTTGACAGGATCTCCTGTGCTATCCAGGCCGACCGCAGCATCCAGTTGCATTGGCTGCAATAGGTGATGATGATATGGGGGGAGGGAATTTCGCTCACGGTGTTCAATTTCCTGACGATTTGCAGTGCCTGCTTGTGCCACACCCGACCAACACTTCTCCAGCAGATATTGATGAAGCCGTCATTGCCGCTTTGGCGGCGCATCCTGACATTGCGCTTCTATGCGGCGAGGTTCGTCAAGCAGAACCACAGGCTGGCCTGACAAACCGGGTGTTTCGGCTGCGGGCTGACAAAGGGGACTTCTTTCTCCGTCTGCCACGGGTCGAGACAGCCGGGTCGATCAACCGGAAAGGCGAGGCTGAGAACCTTGTGATTGCAGCCGGCCTCGGGTTGGCCTTGCCTGCCCTGTTCATTGATTGTGATGCAGGTGTCCTGCTGACCGCAGCCGTTAGCGATCTGGAAAAACCGGAAGACCTGCCCGCGCGACTGGGTCTTGCTCTAGGTGCATTGCATGGATCGGGCGAAGTCTTCCATGGCAGGCTCGATCCCCACGAAACCTATCTTGCGCAACGCAGACAATTGCGAAATTTCCAGGATTTGCCCGATGAGCTTCGGACACTTGAAGCTCTCATGGAGCGATTTGCCAAAGAAGAAGCGGTTGGGGGCGAGGGCCCTGTGCTCGTCCCGAGCCACGGTGACATGTCACCGGGAAACTGTCTCGTAACGCCGGACCGCCTTTGGCTAATCGATTGGGAATATTCCGGCATGTCAGATCCGGCCTGGGATCTTGCCTATACGATTCTGGAACATGGTTTTGACCAAGCACAGGAAGTGCAGTTCCTTGCGGCCTATCGCAGCGTTGCCGAAGATCCTGTGCCTGCCAATGCCCGGCTTGCCAGGATGAAGTCGAGATGTGATGCGATTTCGGCGCTGTGGGCTCTGGAACAGGTCGCATCCGGTCGCGATCGAATACGGTTCCTTGGTTTTGCGAAAGTGAGGCTGAAGCGTGTTTTCGATCGCAAAACGTCTAGTTGAGCGATTCCGGAATGCTGTGCGGTTCGGCCAGACACAGGGCGTATCGATTGTTCATGTGATTGCGCAGCGTCTGATTGGCAGGATCAGCCACAAGATCGGTCCAGACCTCATCGCTTTTCAAGTGAGACAGTGTGCAGCCGCAGGCCGCTTCGCAGGTCTGCGAGGTGTACCCTGACATCTGACAGGCCTCGGTACAGTTTCGGATAAAGGCGATACTTGCGCGGTCGATCTCCGGTCCGACCTGCGTTGCCAGCCAGACAAGTCCGAAGAGAAGCGGTTGATGGAGCAGGTAAATGGAGAGCGAGTGGCGCCCGAGAAACCGCGTGGCTCGTCCGGTCAGGTCTTCAAACCGGAATTTCGAAAGCCAGATCCAGAGGTGCCTTTGGCGAAAGAGCCTGGAAACGGCCACGCCGGCCAGCGTGACGCCGACCCAGGGGACAAGCGGAACATAGTCGACACTGCCGAATTCCGGTCTGCCAAGTCCCGTCCAGAGCCAGAGTTGACCGTCGAACAGGCTGGACGTTCCCCAGAAGGGAAGCGAGAGGCAAAAGACGGAGGCAGCGCCAGTCACCGCCAGCGGTAATCTTGTGAAGGGCAGGGCGACCAGGCTGGACAGGGCAATGCAGTGCAGGATGCCAAACCGCACATATTGGGTCTTGAATATGAAGTAGGTCACCAGGGACACAGCGGCAGCGGCCAGCGAGATCACCAGAAAGCGCCGACAGAATGGTCGCCAGCGAATCTGGTTGTGGTGAGCCAGGTCAAGCCCCACCCCCGACAAGAAGAGAAAGCTTCCCGCGATCGACGCGGCGAACAGACGCCAGCCCTGGCCCTGCGCCACCGGCCACTCCACGAATGCAAACCAGGAGAGGTCCCAGGAAAAGTGATAGATCGCCATGGCCACCACGGCGAGGCCGCGGGCAAGATCGAGCGCGGCCAGACGTGTAGGGGGCATGATCAGCCTTTTGAAACAAACGGATTGCTATCGCCAGACGATTGGCAATGGCGCAGGAAAATTCAACCGAAAAATTGGTATCGGGTCAGCTGCTGAAGGCAACCAGCAAAATCGTGATCAGGGCTGTGGCAGCCAGCATGGCGCCGACAACAGGCCAGGGAGACGGTCGGTGTACCGTAAACACGTCGCGGTTCGCCGGGTCTTGCAGCATAGCCCATCTCTCCCTTGGTCCCACCCTGGATGAACGAGACTGGGGCAGAATCATGATGGCGAAAAGATCGGAAATCGAAACATGCCAGGTTTTCCCAAGGAAAGCGCAAGGCTGTGGAATGTGGGAGCGAGGCTGTGTTCTGCCTTGACACGTCGAAGTTGTTGGGATCGAAGCCAAAATACCCGGAGATTGCCGATTTCATGCGCTCGGAGCACCTGCTGGGCCCCAACCGATCGTTGGCGCGTCCCACTCAAGAAGGGGGCTTATGCAATAGGTCAGACCGAAGAAACAAGGGTTTCATTTGCCGTGTGAGCGATGATTTCGGCAATGTGGCGGCAATCCTCCAGTGAAAAACTGAGTGGGATTCGCATGTCGAACAGTCCGCTCAGGATGCTGTCGGTCACCGGCAAATGCTGCGGTTCCGCATATTGCCAACTGTGGTGGTTGGACGTGAAGGCAACCGGGTTCCTGTCGCCGAACCATTTGAGTTCCACACCCAGCTTCTTGTTGGCGGATACAAACCGGAGGGCCTCTTCCGCATCAATGCCCGGTCGCGCGAACTGGATGGAGCTGCCGACATAAGTTTCTTCCTTCGGCCGGTGGGGGACCGTTATGCCCGGGACCCCGGAAAGCACCTTTGTAATGAGATCATAGCGTTGGTTCCAGCGCCGGATGTTCGCTGGCAGGGCAGCCAGTTGAGGCAGTAGGATGGATGCACGAAGATTGTCCATGCGGCCGGACATGTTCGGGGTTTCGAGGCGAACGGTTTCGAAATACTCCGCGGGTGGTGCTGCGCCGTGTCGTTCGTAAAGCATGTAGGAACCGGACAACAGTATGGCACGAGCCATGAACGCCGGATCATCGGAGGTCAGCAGTCCGCCTTCGCCCGAGTTGAGATGCTTGTAGGTCTGGGTCGAAAAACATCCTGCGAGCCCGAAGTTTCCGCTGAGACGCCCCTTCCATTCCGCTCCCATCGTATGGGCGCAATCCTCGATCAGTGAAACACCCTTCGCCTGGAGCAGGTCGGCAAGGGCATCCATGTCACACAGGTGCCCGCGCATGCTGGAAAGCAAGAGGATCTTGGCCCCGCTGTCTTCAATCTTTCTGTCGAGGTCCTCAAGGTCGAGAACGAGGTCCTTCGTAATCTCGACAAAGATGGATCGCGCTCCAACGGCAGCAATGGCCCCTGGCACCGGCGCAAGGGTAAAGGCGTTAGTCAGAACAGGATCACCGTTTGCGACACCTGCTGCCCGCAGGGCAATCGAGAGTGCATAGCCGCCGGAAGAACATGCCAGGCAATACCTCGTGCGCTGAAACTCCGCGTAAGCGCGCTCCAGTTCGGCTGCCGCGCCGATCTCGCCCGCAATCGTGTTGTACCTGTGGAGACGGCCTCCCCTTAGAACCTCCACAGCCGCGGAAATCGCTTCTTCAGGAATGGGTTCCTGTTGCGTGAAGACACCTCGAAACGGTTCCATGATGCACTCCGTTTGTCCGATGCTGTCGGACACCCAATGTTGCCGTTACAAGAGCTGTACCTGAAGATCCGGATTTCGCCACATGGAAAATCGCATCCGGTGCTGAGCGTATTGGCAATGGTCTGCGGGAAGCATCAATCTGTGCCGGTCGCAGCCGGTCTCGGATGGTGCAGGAGACGGAAACAAAAAAAATCAAGGCAGCGTGACGGAAATCGCGCTGCCTTCAGGGCTCACATGGTGTGAGCATTACAAACGTGTCGAGACCGGAGGATCAAAGATCCAGCGCGTCGAGGCCTGCTTCGAGATAGTCTGCAAAGAGCGGAATACCGAGCAGGTATTTTGCAGTGGACCCCGCGGCGCGGTCCTTTGCTTCTTCAACCGCCTGCTTGAAATCTTCAGCGTCGAAATCGCCCCGACCGATCCATGTGATCGCGACCAGTTCCGCGGATTCATCCACATTCAGGTCTTCGATCAGTTCACGAAGCTCTTCGTCCGAAAGGTCTTCGCTTTCCTCTTCAGCCAGACCATCATGGCCGTGGCTCTGTTCCAGCGTGTCCTCGTCGAACTCTACGTTGCCTTCGCGGCCGTCTTCGAAAGCGTCCTGCATGGACGTGGAAGCGGCGCGCGCCTTTTGCGCATACATGCGCATGGTGTCTGCAGAGAGTGAAAGATCAATGTCCATGGCTGCCTCCGACAAACCTGTCTTTTCTTTATCGATCCACTTTTCGTCAATGGCAATGTTCATCGTGCGAATTCCCTGCTGGAAGTCTCCCGGACCTTCCTCGGGGTTATCCCCGCTATTCAGGTCTTATCAACGAGCTTCAAGTTAATCGTTTTTCCTTTTTTACACCGCGTCCCGATCCATCTTGCGAGCGGAGATGTGTGTTGGTTTACTTTGGCTACAAATAAGTTTCTGTCTTTGACCCGGATCAACTCTGTCAGAATTCCAGCCGGCGCTATGCGATCCAAGCGCGGAATACTGAAATCAGGGCTCTCTGGCAGGCGCAGGTTTCCGGGGGCGGACCGGGCACCAGGGCTCGGCACTCATGCGTTCAGCATGAGGCCGGGCCTTTTTTTGTTTGTTCGGAAAGTCGGGGGCCAGGACCAGCGGAACGCGCGTCAACCTTCGCGAAGCCTAGTCCGTTCAATCACCTGGCATTCGCCAAGCGGTGCACCCGCCATGCGTTTCATCAGGATTTCCGTCAGCATACGGCCTGCTTCCAGCCGTGAGAAGTAGACATTTGCCACTTCCGAACCGAGATAGGCCCCCAGATTTGTTCCGGACCGCACCGAATACCCGAACCCTTCCGCTTCGGATCCAAGGGCGCGCCGAACGCCCGCCCGTGCTCCCAGCAGCGTGAGTTCATTCACGCAGACAATCGCATCAGCCCCCTTTTGAACAAGGTCGAAACTGGCCTTGCTTGCGAGGATGGGATCCATCTCGATATGGGCAATCATCTCTTCGTCAACCGCCAGACCGGCCTCATCCAGGGCGGTCCGGTAGCCCTGGACCCGTTGGCCGGTGAAGGAATAGCGGAGATCGGCATCCAGCAATGCGATCCGGTGGAAACCGCGATCAAGCAGGACACGCGTTCCCTGGTAGGCCACAAAGGCGTTGTCCAGATCAAAATAGGCGTGGCTGGCGCTCATGTCCGTACGCCCGAAAGTGACAAAGGGAATTCCTTCTTCGATCAGAAACCTGACCCGTTCATCGTCCGGTGTGGTGTGGTCGAGAATGAGGCCGTCGGCATTGCGTCCATTCACGACCTTACGCAGCTCTTCGAGGCCGTTTTCCTCCATGGTCACCGGTGTGGCCCTCACGGAATACTCGGTTCCGGCAAGGCGTTGGTGGATGCCGTTCAAGAGCCCGACGGATCCGCTGTCGCCAACTTCCTCGTCAGAGGTGAAGCTCAGGAACGCCATGATCACAAAGGTCTGTCCCGTTCGCAGCTTGACCGCGTCCAGATTGCGCACGTATCCGAGCCTGTCGGCGGTGTCATTGACCTTGCGGACCATGTCGGCGCTGATCCGTTCACCGCCCTTGAGCGCGCGCGCGACCGTCGTCACCGAAACTCCCAGTTCGTCGGCGATGGATTTCATCGTTATATGCGAGCCGGTTCCCATGGTCGCTACCCCTTCAGGAAATCGAGCGAAGCTTCGGTGCCGGGCTCGGATTGGCCACGCTTCCTGACAGGTTTCAAACGCCGGGGTCGGTCCGGTAATAGCGTGAAGCAATTGTCTTCGTAGATAGTTGAGCCACCATGGTCATAAGTCACGAACAAGACTGGCCTGTCTGTCGAGACAAAAAGGTCGCCGTCCCGTGTGTCCAGCGAGAGCCGCGGTTGTGAAAACTGGTAGTCCTTCGGCCGATTTGGCAGATATTCGTTTTCGCCCTGATGTTGTTCGGACGGATCGCACCAGGTGAAATGCAGGAATTCTCCCGCAGCCAGCTCGCCTGGAGCGAGGCGCATGATCTCGGTGGATCCGGTCGCCGGACACGCAATCTGCTCTTCACCCAGGGACCGCAATTTGCCGTCAAAGCGGAGCGCGCGAATGTCGAGCTTCAGCGAAACGGTGTCCGGTGTGTCGTTGACCGCAAACAGAACCACCTCGCCAGTTGAGGCGTCAGGCTGCGCCGTCACGAGCACCGGCGCGAAAAAGCGTTTCGCCAGGTAGTGCGTTACCTTCCAGTTGCCGCCATATTCCAGGCTCGACCAGCTGGCTACAGGCCAGGTGTCATTCAGCTGCCAGTAGAGCGTTCCCATGCATCGTGGATTGTTGGACCGCCAGAATTCGATTGCGGTCTTCATGGCAAGACCTTGCGAGACCTGGCTGAGATAGACCATGTCTTCGAAAGTGTCCGGAAAGCGGAAATAGCGCTGGAGGGTCTCGACAATACGCGCATTGCCGCCGGCGTTGCGCTGGTGAATGTCCATCACCGTTGAAGAGACGTTGCGGTCTTCAGGTACCGTGAAGGTCTTAATCACTTTCATGGAGGGAAAGGACTGGAAGCCAAATTCGGAACAGAAACGGGGGCGCACGCTGCGATAATGCTCGAAATCCTTGGCGGAGTGCCAGACATCCCAGAAATGCATGTCGCCCGATGTATCGACATGCCAGCCGTCGCCAAAATTCAGCCGGCCGACTGACGGGGAAGACGGCCAGAACGGAACACCGGGTGCCTCGTCTTCAATGGCCTCTTCCAGTGCGTGGTTCAGGCGATCGTATATGGCAAGATACCGGTCCCGGTCTTCCTCGGATTCCTTGAACCATTTAAGCGCACCAACAAGCTCGTTGTCGCCGCACCAAAGTGCCAAGCAGGCATGGTGCGACAGCCTGCGGATCTGTTGGCGGGCTTCCTTGCGAACAGATTCAAGCCAGGATCGCTGGTGTGCCGGGTAGAGGTTGCAGGCAAACATGAAGTCCTGCCAGACCATGAGGCCGAGCTCGTCACAAAGATCGTAGAACCAGTCGGCCTCGTATTGGCCGCCCCCCCAGACCCTGATCATGTTCATGTTGGCGTCGACAGCCGATTGCAGAAAATCACGAACGGTGTCAGCCGTCCCCCGGGCGGGCAGGGCGTCAGCCGGGATCCAGTTGGCACCGCGCATGAAGATGTCCCGGCCATTGACCCGGAAAGCGAAGCGGTTCCCGACCCCATCTTCTGATGTATCGAGTTCGACGCTGCGAAGACCGATCTTGCCTGCGCGGCATTCGGATCCGAGGCGCAGCTCGAGATCATAAAGGTGTTGATCGCCATGACCGACCGGCCACCAGAGCCGCGGGTTCTCCACCAGAACGGTCAACTTGAAGCGGTTTTCGCCCGGATAGACCGTTCGCTCCAAATGCGCTGATTGACCGGCAATGGACAGGGACGCGTCAAGGTCGATGACGCTGAAAGCCTCGAAATGGAGTTCGGTCTCAAGTTCCACCGAACCGTCGACGTGGTGATGTTGTCGAATGATGACGTCATCGAACCGGAAAGCATCGGATTTCCGGAGGAGTACGTCGCCATAAATCCCCAGAGGAGACAATGCGATGTTCCAGTCCCAGCCGGCATGGCACTGGGTTTTTCTCAAATGGTTGAAATGCGCCAGCCGATTGTTCTGGGCAATGTAGGGTATTGCAATCGTCGATGCGTCCGCGCATTCCTGGGCATGCTGGCTGTTGGAGAGAAAATGCAGCTCCAACCTGTTTTCGCCCGGTCTGAGCGCGTCCGTTACATCAAAGTCCCAGCGCAGAAACTGGTTGTCGCAGCGCCCGACTTTTGTGCCGTTCAGCATGACGACAGCATGGCAATCGACGGACTGGAAGGTTAACGTATACCGTGTGCCGGTTTCTGGGGTGAATGTGAATATTTTTGCTGCAAGCCACTCACTTTCGTGCACCCAGTCCAGCGCAGGTTCCGTGTCCCGCCAGTAGGGATCGGGAATGAGGTTCTGCGCGAGCAGAGCCGAGTGCACGTCGCCAGGGACCGGGAAAGGCACCTCCGATATTTCACCGTCTGCCTGTTTCAGCGTCCAGTCCGCGTTCAAAACGAGCGGCGCGTCGGTTCCGGTTGTGGTCACGTGCATCATGTCTGTCCTGGCGTCCAATTCCGCGATTTTCTACTGCGCAATCGATAAACCAGTCAAGGTTTATCGTTAAACCAAAGCGATTTTTACCATTTACGTTGATTGATGATCCCGGTGACGGTTCAGGCATGTGCTTGTGGCGTGGGCGCTCACGGGACTGTGAAGCTGGTTGTATAGGTTTTGTTAGGGCGCTTCGATATTTTGTGGGCCATGTTTCGGATGCTGCTCATTGTTGGATTGTTGCTTGCTGGCGCGCACCAGAGCCTTGCGCGTGGCAACGTCGAGCTGTCTCGCGATGACGTCGTCGTTTATCTGTCGATGGACGTGGCGCTTCAGGGTTTCCTGGAGACTGAAACAGGCGAAGAGCAATCCGCTTCCGACACCAATCCGTCTTACTGCAAGTCCTCCGATTGCAAGGCCGTGATTGCAAGCGCCATGGCGGCGCCTTTCCAGTTGCTGCAAGAGCCAGACTGGAGCCGCGAACTGGGCAGGTTGTCCATTCCGCAAAGGCTGGAGCCCCGCCCGCCCAATTCCTGATTGTCCGATCTTGTCCGGTGGATCGCTTGATCCGCTTGAGTTCAATTCGACTTTCAGGAGAAGTCCCGTGTTTACCAGACGAAATCTGTTGCTTGGCAGTGCCGCAATCGCGCTCGTGCAGCCGTTCCAGGCCCATGCCCATCATACGGCCAAGTTCAAAAAGACCTTCAAGCTCGATCCGGCCTATGTGCCTCAACGTGTTTTCTATTCGATGAAATATGCGCCGGGTACGATCGTCGTCGACCCGCGCAACCACTTCCTTTATCTGATGGAGCGCTGGGGCAGGGCGCGCCGATATGGTGTTGGCGTCGGCAAGGCCGGACTGGCCTTCAGGGGCTCGGCAACGGTTGAACGCAAGGCCGAATGGCCGCGCTGGACACCGACCAAGAACATGATCCGCCGCGAGCCGCAGAAATACGCAAAATATGCAAATGGCGTTCCCGGAGGGATCAACAATCCGCTCGGAGCGCGGGCCCTCTATCTCTACAAGGGCGGACGGGACACCTACTATCGGATCCACGGTACAACCCAGCCTTCTTCGATCGGACGGTCCGTGTCGAATGGGTGTATCCGCATGATCAATGATCACGTGATCGATCTCTACGAACGCGTCCCATTGGGCACGCAGGTCGTGGTTCTTTAGACCCGGCGATCTGGATACAACATCGATGCAAAATGACGTGACGCGCCGGCAGGTTCTGCACGGCGGGCTGGGCCTGTCCGGCTTGCTGCTTGCAGGCTGTGCCAGCACGGCCAAGCCACCCGTACCTGAAGCACCCAAGCCTCTGGTCGACAGCGCCTTTCTTCTGAATTATGGGCCGAGGCCGGAAGAAGACTTTCCCGTACCCGCGGTTGACCCTCGCGTGCTGGCGCCTGAATTCCGTCGCCAACGAATCGCCTATCGCTCGTCGGAGCAGCCGGGCACGCTCGTGGTTGATACACGAGAGTTCTACCTTTACCTGGTCGAGCCGAGCGGAACGGCCATGCGGTACGGTGTCGGACTTGGCCGTCAGGGCTTTGAGTGGTCTGGCCGCGCAAGCGTGGCCTGGAAACGGCCCTGGCCAACCTGGACCCCGCCGGACGAGATGATCGCCCGGGAACCGGAGCTTGAGAAATACAGCGCCCGCAATGGAGGGATGCAGCCGGGCCTTGGCAATCCGCTGGGCGCCCGCGCCCTTTACATCTTTCAGGGCAAGGTCGACACGCTCTATCGCCTTCATGGGACAAACGAGCCGCACTCCATTGGAAAGGCGGTCTCTTCGGGCTGTGTTCGCCTCATCAATCAGGACGTCATCGATCTCTACGACCGCGTCAGGCCTGGCGCATCGATTGTCGTGACCTAGCCGTCACTTAATGAAGTGAAGGGGAGACCCATGAAGAAACATCGCAAAACCAACAAGGCACAAGGCAGGAAATCCCGCTCAGCAAAAGACAGGGCTGGGACTGCGCCTCAAAACGAGGGGCGCCGCAGTTTTCTCAAGCTGGCGCGCAACCTGGCAATCGGCATTGGTGTTGTTGGCGGTACCGGCTACGTCTTTGCCAGCAACGTCAGGAACACCATGCACGAACACGACCTGACCCGTGTCGGCAACGGCCGTGCGACGGTGGTGCAGATCCACGACCCGAACTGTTCGATGTGCCTCGCGCTGCAACGCGAGACCCGGAAGGCGCTGGGCATGATGGAAGACGCAGAGCTGGATTACGTTGTTGCGAATATCAGGACTGACAAAGGGCAAACATTTGCGAACCGCTACGGCGTGCAGCATGTGACGTTGCTGTTGTTCGATAAAAACGGCGAGCTTCAGCATATTCTGGAGGGTCAACGCGGCGCATATCAGCTCCGGAACGCGTTCAGCGAACTGGTGTCCGGGCGGGTGTAACAAAAAGGGCCTGCCGGTTCGTCGGCAGGCCCTTTTGAATTCACTATTGTTTTTCAGCCCTTTGCCGCAACCTGTTGCGGCTGGTTTTCCGGTTGTCTGCCGATCTCGTCAAGATCGAAGGGCGTGGTCTGATAAGCGTCGTTGATCCAGTTGCCGAAAAGCAGATGCGCATGGCTGCGCCAACGGTTTTCAGGTGGCTGGCTCGGGTCGTCATCCGGAAAATAGTTTACCGGGATCTGGGTGCCACCGTCCCGGGTGTACTCCTCGCCTAGCGTTTCGGTGTCATATTCCAGGTGATTGAACATGTGCAACATGCGGCGATCGGCGTCGTGCAGCAGGCAAAGCCCGCTTGCTTCGCTCTCTGCCAGAACGGACAGGCCCGTATTGTCGAGAATGTCGTCGCGCCTGACCTCGGTCCAGCGGGAGACCGGGACACAGAAGTCATCTGAGAACCCGCGCAGGTAAGGGGAAGCCGGAGCTAGATTCTTTTGCCGGTAGACCCCGAAAATCTTGCTGTCGAGCAGGTGTTTCTTCATGCCGTGAAAGTGGTGAACGGCCGCCTGAGCTGCCCAACAGATCATGAAGGAGCTGTGCACGTGGGTCTGTGTCCAGTCAAAGACCTCGGACAGTTCCCGCCAGTACCTCACCTCCATGAACGGCTGCTTTTCCACCGGCGCACCGGTGATGATGAAGCCGTCGAACTTCTCGTCGCGGATTGCGGACCAGGGCCGGTAAAAGGCTTCCATGTGATCGGAAGGGGTGTTCCTCGGCACGTGGTCGGTCATGCGCACAAGTGTCAGTTCCACCTGGAGCGGTGTTGCTCCGAGCAGGCGCGCGATCTGGGTCTCTGTCTTGATCTTGTTCGGCATCAGATTGAGCAGGCCGATGCGCATCGGCCTGATATCCTGACGGATTGCATCCGCCTCGCGCATGACGATGACGCCTTCGTCCTTGAGAAAACGGCGGGCGGGCAGGGAATCTGGAATCTTGATCGGCAATTCGCGTCCTAAACCTCTGTTTCGGGATGACGCGTATGGCTGGTCCGCTTGTTGCCGGTCCGGCCACATCCTCCTTTCCGGAGTGCCACCTTGCTCGGATGCGCAGGTTGGCGTTGGGCGTCGTCCCAACTCTTGATGCTGACTCAGTTTTAGTGAAAAGGGCCTGTCTTGACAATGGTCTTGTCGCATCACCTGTATCACTTCAAGGTGTTGAGCACGTGTCCCGTTTTTTGAGCAGTCAAGCTAGAACGGCTTGACGGTGTAAGGCACGATCCCGCGCTGACCCGGCTTGATGAAGGGTTCCTTGTCAATGGCGGGAAAGGCACGTTGATCGCAGTTGTCACGCGGGCAGATACGGCAATTCACGCCGATGGGTTCCGGGGAAGATATCTCGTCGACCGCGAGGCCGTCGGCATAGACGATCGCGTCGGCATACTTGACCTCACATCCGATGCCGAGCGCGTAGCGGCGTTCTCCGGTCCGATAATCCGGCGTGTGCTTGGTCACGCTGGTGGCAATGCAGAGATACTGCACCCCGTCCGGCATTTGAGCCACCTGCGAGGTGAACTTGTTGGAATTCTGTTCAAAGGCCTGGTGAACGTTCCAACGCGGACAGGAACCGCCGAAACGGGCAAACTGGAACCGGGTTGCGGAGTGACGTTTGACGACATTGCCGGCCCGGTCGATCTTGACGAAATAGAACGGCAGTCCGTTGGCGCCAGGTCGCTGCAGGGTGGACAGGCGATGGCAGACCGTTTCGATGCTCGCGTCCATCTGGTTCGACAGAAGCTGGATGTCATGACGGCATTTGGCAGCGGCTCTCAGGAAATCGTCATAGGGCAGCAACAAGGCCCCGGCGAAGTAGTTGCGCAGTGCCAACCGGGCAATGCTTTCCGCAGATTTTGACTTGAAATTCGCGCGATAGATTTCCTCGGAAATGAGATCCTTCATGCACAATTCCGCAATCACGGAGCCGAGCAGGAAGTTCTTGGTGGATTCCGGAACGCCGCTGTAGATGGTGATTTTTCCCGAAAAGCTGTCCTGCTGGATAAGTTTGCCCTCATATTCGCGGCGTTGTTCGACCGTGATGCCGAAGCGGTTCTTGAGCCACTCGGTGAGACAATCGAATTTTGAGATGCCGGCCGGCAGTCCGATCTCGATCGAGAGGTGTTCCGCGGCTCGGTCCAGACTGTCGATATAGTTGTCGCGGTAATGGAAGAAATCGCGGACCTCGTCATAGGCGGATTTCTTGAGGCTCGGGCCTTCTTCGGACGGACCGTTCAACTGGACGAGTTCGTCCTCGACAACGTCCCTGTCCTGAAAGGTGCGCAAGGAGCCGTAAAGATCCATGATCGCCTTCGTGATTCCAGGTGCCCTTGTGACGAGTTCATGCAGTTCCAGTTTGCTGATGGAGGCACTGTGAAACTGGGTGTCCGCGAAGATTTCCTGCAAATCCTGGACAACACGGTCGAGATCGTTTTTCTCGAAGGCAGCCAGATCGACGCCAAACATGCGGTTGATGGAGAGCAGAACCGACGCGGTCACAGGTCGGTTGTTGTTCTCCATCTGGTTCACGTAAGCGGTTGAAAGACCGATCTTTTTGGCGAAATCGACCTGGGACAGACCATTGTCGGACCTGATTTGACGGAGCGTGTGTCCGGAATAGAGTTTCTTGCTCATCGACTGCCTCCTCAATCAAATTGCAAATATTTAGCAATTTGTTGTATGCTTTTTAACATTTTACAAAGCTGTCGTCATGAGCAAATGTCATGTGATCGTAGTCGGATCATGAAGGACGTGGTACAGGGTCATGACAGCTCATTTTGCAATGGACACAGCCTCCTCCAACAATGGACGGAGCAATCAGGTTGCCAGCAACATCCGGTGGCCGCTCAATCTGACGGAGCTCATCACTCCGCGCCAGCTCGAGATCATGCTGCTGCTGTGTGAGGGCCGCGTGAACAAGCAGATCGCCTACGAACTGAATGTGACGACGGCGACTGTCAAGGCGCATATCCGGAACGCGATTTCCCGCCTCGGCGCCAAGAACCGCGTCAACGCAGTTGCCATCGTGGCAGCAAACAGCGCGATCTTCCGGAACATGGCGCACTGAATACCGGATCTTCCACACTATCGCATCTTGCGAAAACGTGGCATTCCGGCGCTTGCTGTGGCCCCATCCTCAAGCCGTCAAAGAACGGTACGACCAGGCAAAGCCGGAAATCGTGTGCCGGTCAGGGCGCGTTCGCGAAAGAGAGTGTACGTTCAAGGGTTTTCTGATAGGCCTCTGCGGGACCAACTAGATCAGAAAACCGGCCCGGCACTAATGTATTTCACCAACATTCCGGTGACCCAGATATGAGCACCAGTCTTCTGGGGCTCTTTGGCGTCTCTTTTCTGGCCGCCACACTGCTTCCGGCGCAGTCGGAGCTTGGCCTTTCCGGTCTCATTTATCTGGACAAGGACCCGGCGCTGCTGCTGATCGCTGCAGCCAGTGTGGGCAACACGCTTGGATCGGTGGTCAATTGGGGTCTGGGGCGGGGTGCCGTCGCCTATGCCGACAAGGGCTGGTTTCCGGTTTCACAGGAGAGGTTGTCAAAGGCAACCGCATGGTACCATCGTTACGGACGCTGGAGCCTTCTTTTGAGCTGGGCACCCATCATCGGCGATCCGTTGACCTTGGCAGCTGGTGTGTTGAGGGAGCCCTTCTGGAGTTTTCTCTGTCTCGTGGCGATCGCGAAGACGACACGCTATGTGGTGGTCGCCTTGATCACCCTGGGCGTGCTGCAGTTCTAGCACCTGATTGGCCGTTGCCGGACCCCTGCGGTCAGTAGGTCAACCGGCCACGATTTTCCGTCTCATTTGGATATAGCGCACTATGCTGGGGCTGAGAGAGCGTTTCGACCGACGCGCCGTCCTGGTCCGGAGAGGCAAGTGATGCCGCGGCGACCAGTGCAACAGCCAGAACGATGCCAAGCACGATAGCCTGCAGCAAAGGCCTTGCTTCTCTCAGGTCGCTTCTTTCGTTTTTGGACTTTCGCGTTGATCGCCTGTTCGCCTGTTGCATCATTTTTCTTTGTTCGAATTTCATAAAACCAACTGGACACGTTCGCGTTTCGACTATCTTGTCCAGTCTGTTGGAGACTGCATGTCGTGATACAGCCTGAGGCCGAGTTGGCGCGTCAGGGCGACCATGGCGACAAAGGCCAGCAATGGCAGCAAAAGGCCCGGTTCAAGAACCATCGACATCATCGTGAGAAGGCCCGCCGCTGCGAGAAACAACAGGACAGGTCTCAGGCCTGACAGCGACCCTGTTTCTGAAATTCGGTTTGAACTGATCAAGTGCATTGGTGCCTCCACGTTCTGCGGAAGCTCATTTCTGGTGGGAAAATGCGCCGCGACGCCGACGCGATTGGGGCTGCGGACGTATGATTTCGTGACAATTTCGGGGCAAGCACACGCGAGGGTGCGGATCGCGTAACGCAGTATCTTTATAGTTAACATAAAATAAATCAAAAATCTGAGATTTGATGTATGTAGTTCGAAGCTATTGGAATTGCAGCTTCAATTATTAAGTGAATATTTTTATTCTTCAACTTTAGTGTTTGTTTGTATTTTTCGGCGATACTCGTCACAAGAGAGAACTTGTATGAACAGGTCTGGCGCAAATGACATTACATGCAGCAGCGGGTGCCTTGGTCCAGAAAGCAGAGGATCAGGAAACAGCGCAGGAACAGATGCAGGCTGATGTTGGTGAGGCACCGGCGCTCTCGCTTTCGGGGCTGCAGTTTCTGATCGCGGACATCAGTGGCAAGTCGATTATCTGGCACGAGGTCGGGTCACAGAGCCTGAACAGCGAAGTCAAGGACCTGCAGGAAGCACCCTCCAGCCAGGCGCTGCGCCATCTTTCTCCGGAAGATCGCAAAACCATTCTTCATCTTGTGCAGGGTGCCATCAAGGAAGGCAAGGCCGGACCGTTTGACGTCGGCGGTGGCCCGGATCATCGCATTCCGGGGATACCTTTGGTCGCGCACCGGTACCAGCTGCCGGACGGAAAGATGATTGCGATCTGTTTCCCGTCGATCGGGGAAGAAGATGTCAATCCGGGCAGGGTAGCCCTTGGGCTCGCGCCGATCCTCCGTCACTTCGTGGCATCTTCAAACAGGATCGTGTTGCTGGTCGACACCTTTGGTTATGTGCGGTTTGCCAGCGAGGGCTTCCTCAAGAATTTCAAGATTGATGACGAACGGCTGATCCTGGGGCGCAATGTTGCCCATATCCAGAACCGGGTCGGCCGGACGATTATTTCCCTGGCGCTTGGGTCCCTGACCCGCAGGGCCAGTGCGACCGGTCGTGGCAAGTTCCTGCTGTCAACGAATGACAGTCTCGAACTGGCCTATGATGCAATGTACTTCCGTATCGGTGGCAGTGTCGGTGGCGTTTTGTTTTCAGCCAGCCCCGCAGGTGGCGATGTCGATTTCACCACCGTATTTGACCTGTGCAGTGCACCGATGCTGGTGATCAACGCCAAATCGAGAATGATCATTGCCGCCAACAAGGCAGCCATGAAAATTTACCAGCTGACGCATGACATTATCGCGAACAAGCCCGTGACCGAAACGCTGCTGCATCCGGACAATTTCAATACGCTTCTCGGGTCGGCCAAACAGGGATCGGACGTTCCGATTTCCGTCCCCGTTTCCGTGTTCAACGGTCAGACCAAGAAAAAGCGGTTCAGGTGCAGCCTGATGGACGAGGACAAGAAAGAACCCAAGCTGATCCTCGAAACCCGCAGCTGATTGGCGGGTGAGCAAACACCGAACCGGCATCCAGGTAGATTTGAGCAAAAAACTGCTTTGACGGCTCGGTAGATGCCTGATTAGGTCTTGTCTTCCACACCGCACGGTTCTACGGTCCGCGCGCTGTTATTCCCGTTTCCCCCTGGAGGACATTATGGGCTTTCTTGCTGACGCATTGGCGCGTGTTCAACCTTCTGCGACCATCGCTGTCACCAACAAGGCACGCGAGCTGAAAGCCGCAGGCCGCGATGTAATCGGTCTCGGTGCTGGCGAGCCGGATTTCGACACCCCGGACAACATCAAGGCGGCTGCCATCAAGGCAATCAACGACGGCAAGACCAAATACACCGCCGTTGACGGTATTCCCGAGTTGAAAGCCGCGATTGTCGAGAAGTTCAAGCGGGAAAACGGCCTGACCTACCAGACCAACCAGATCTCTGTGAGCACCGGCGGCAAGCAGGTGCTCTATAACGCGCTGGTGGCGACGCTGAACCCGGGCGATGAAGTCATCATCCCGACCCCTTACTGGGTGAGCTATCCGGACATGGTTCTGCTGGCCGGCGGTGAGCCGGTGATTGTCGAGGCAGACAAGTCGACCTTCAAGATCACGCCGGAAGCACTCGATGCAGCCATCACCTCCCGGACAAAGTGGCTGATCTTCAACTCGCCGTCCAACCCGTCCGGTGCAGCCTATACCGAAGAAGAGCTGAAGGCCCTGACCGACGTCCTGCTGAAACATCCGCAGGTCTGGGTCATGACCGACGACATGTATGAGCATCTGGTCTATGACGACTTCAAGTTCACGACCCCTGCACAGGTCGAGCCCGCGCTCTACGAGCGGACGCTGACCGTCAACGGCGTCTCCAAGGCCTATGCCATGACCGGTTGGCGTATCGGTTACGCCGGTGGCCCTGCCGACCTGATCAAGGCCATGGCAAAGGTCCAGTCCCAGTCGACATCGAACCCGTGTTCGATCGCCCAGTGGGCTGCCGTGGAAGCGCTTTCCGGCACGCAGGATTTCATCCCTGCGAACAACGAGGTCTTCAAGGGACGCCGTGATCTCGTGGTCTCGATGCTCAACCAGGCTGCCGGCATCACCTGCCCGGTACCGGAAGGCGCCTTTTACGTTTTCCCGTCCTGCGCCGGGACAATCGGCAAGACCGCTCCGTCCGGCAAGGTGATCGAGAGCGATGCGGATTTCGTCACCGAATTGCTGGAGACCGAAGGCGTTGCGGTGGTGCATGGATCAGCATTCGGACTTGGGCCGAATTTCCGGATCTCCTATGCGACGTCAACGGAAGCCCTCGAGGAAGCCTGCACGCGCATTCAGCGCTTCTGCGGCAATCTCAAGTAAGTCCGGTCGCTTCTGCAAAGTTCATGGAAGGGCAGCATTCGCTGCCCTTTTTCCTTGCCGGCCGGAGCTGATTTCCGTCTGCCCAGATTTTGACGCGTTGTGCACCCATATCGCGAAATGTCCCGAAGCTCATGAGGGCTCCGGGGTTCCCGTTTGATATGGAGAATTTCAAAATGCGTTTTCTTCGAGCTGCCACTGCAGCAGCGCTCGTCGCGACTTTCGCAACAACCGCAATGGCTTCGGAAAACAGTCCGAAGGTCGAGATCGGCACGCTCAATTGCCTCGTGGAAGGTGAACACAGCTTCATCGTCGGCTCCTCCGCCACGCTCGGCTGCAGCTTCAAGCCCGTCGACGGCGGCGCGGTCGAGTACTACAAAGGCAAGGTTCGGGATTACGGTCTGGACATCGGCAAGACAAAGGAAGCCACCCTGGTCTGGGGCGTACTTGCTCCCTCGGCCAATCGCAAGCCGGGTCTGCTGGCCGGAACCTATGGCGGCTTGACCGCGGGTGCCAGCCTGGGCGCCGGTTTGAAGGCAAACGCTCTCCTTGGCGGATTTGACCGCTCCATCGCGCTGAACCCGTTCAGCCTGGAAAGCCAGACAGGTACGAACCTGACGGTCGGTGTCAGCAAGATGACGCTGGAACGTATCAACTGATCGCGAAGACAAATCGCAAATCGCCTCGGTGGCACGAGTGTCCCTCCACCGAGGCGGCCGCTTCGAAATCAGGAAAGCCTATCGTGTGTTCTGGCAGGCAGAATTGGCGCCGGGGCAGGACGGTGACGGATCGGAATTCAACCGGTTGATCTGATTGGTCCGGTTGAGCCTGTTGTTGCCTTCAAGCCTTCGCTGGAACGAGTAACCCGATCGTTGCTGGTTGAGGTTCTGGTTAAGCTGTTGCTGGGCTGATGGCAGGCGGGAGGTTCCGGGCTGGGAAAGACCGCGCAGCTGATTGGTCTGTGCGGCAGCAGGAAAGACCAAGAGTATCGACAGGGAAGCCGCCACAAGGTGCTTGTGAAATGTCATTGCCTCTTCCTTGTTGCCGCGATCCTTCACCTCGTCAAAACATAGGGCAGGTATCAGACATCGCCATCGGGTTTCGTACCTAGTTTGAACTTTCGTTCCCTGGCAAGGGACAGGGCGGTTTCGCCGAATTCCGACGCGAGATCTGTTCTTGCGCCATGTTGCAGCAGAGCAGCAGCCAGCTCCCTGTTTTGTGCCATGACGGCATAGTGAAGCGGCGTGTAGCCGATGTCGCCCTGGATGTTTGCATCAGCGCCGTTCTCAAGCAAAAGTCTGCAGGCGTAAAGATCGCCCCGGTGGGCGAGAATGTGAAGGGCGGTGTCGCCTTCACTGTCCCTGGTTTCGATGCTGATCAAGGCGTTGCCGTCCTGTGCAGGAAAAAGGGCGAGCGAAGTTGACTGAAGAATTTCGTCCAGGCTCAGACGGGTTTTTGGACGCTTTGCCATGGTGTTCTCTACCGATTGCGATTTCGCTGAAGAATTCTTCACTGCATCGTTTCATGCAAGGAGGATTGCCCCTGATCCCTAACGCAATCTAACCAACTGGAAAAAATCGTTCTGCATTGTTGCGCTGCGGCACACAATTCTCTTGCGTTCCGGCGTCAAACGGCGCGACGATGAGGGACCGCCCCTGGTCGATGTGCCATGCAATCGGGGCTTGGTGCCACAGAGTGCTAGTCCTATCGGCCTTCGATCCTCCGGGGTGAGACGCGGCAGGCCCGCGTCACCGGAGCTGGACGGGCAACGTTGCGCAGACACAGTCTATCGTCGCCCCATCTGCTCTTTCCGCCGGCCGCGCCGCGTTGTTACGAGAATAATCTCGAGCACACGGGAGGCAGATTATGGCAATCGGTACAAACGGAAAGGGTTCGGCAGGCGGCACTGCGCCGCGCTGTATCGCTCTAGTTGGTCCGTTCGGCAGCGGCAAGACAAGCCTTATGGAGGCGCTGCTTGCACGAACGGACAAGGTGGCCCGACAAGGAACCGTGGCGGAAGGCAACACGGTCGGCGACGCCTCGCCTGAGGCGCGTGCCCACAATATGAGTGTGGAGATAAACATCGCGGACGCGGATTATCTCGGAGACAGGTTTGTCTTCGTTGACTGTCCAGGATCGGTTGAATTCCTGAGCGAAATGGACGGAGCGATCGGCGGGGTAGACCTGGCTGTTGTCGTGGCTGAGGACGATGAGCGCAAGGTTCCAGCCCTGCAGCTTATCCTGAAAGCCCTCGAAGCCCGCGCCATTCCGCGGGTTTTGTTTTTGAACAAGATCGACAAGAGCACCCGGCGCGTGCGTGACGTGCTAAATGTCCTGCAGCCCGCCTCGGCGGCACCGCTTGTCCTGCGGCAAATCCCGATCTGGGAAGACGGCCAGGCGACCGGCTTCATCGACCTCGCCCTCGAGCGGGCGCATGTCTACCATGAAAAGGAAGAAAGCACACAGATCGACATGTCCGACGAGGACCGGGCACGTGAACATGAAGCCCGTTTCACGATGCTCGAGCACCTTGCCGATCATGACGACGACCTGATGGAAGCCCTTCTTGAAGATATCGTTCCCGACCGGGATCTCGTGTTTGCGGACCTCGTCAAGGAAGTGCAGGATGGTCTGATCTGTCCGGTCTTTTTCGGCTCGGCAGAACATGGCAATGGTGTCAGCCGCCTGTTGAAAGCCTTGAGGCATGAAGTGCCAACAGTCGATCTGCTGGGGACACGGGTCCTTGGAGATCAGAGCAAGGCCTCCCTGCAAGTGATCAAGACCATGCACACGCAGCATGGCGGCAAGCTCTCCATCGCACGTATCCTGGATGGCCAGGTGTCCGATGGCGACAGCCTGTTCCTGAATGGCGGAGACGAAGTCAAGATTTCCGGGCTGTTTTCCGTTTTCGGACAGACCGCCAGCAAGATCGCAACTGCGGGCAAGGGCGATCTGGTGGCGTTCGGACGCCTTGATGACGTCCAGACCGGAGACTTGCTGACCCAGGAAGCAGGCAGCCTGAAAGGGGAATTTGTTCCCGAGCAGCGCAGTCCCGTTCTGGCAACGGCAATTGCGGCGACACAGCGCAAGGACGAGGTGCGGCTTTCCGCTGCGCTGGCAAAGCTGCTTGAGGAAGATCGCGCGCTCACCGTCAGCCAGAACCAGACAACGGCAGAGACGGTGCTCGCCGGCCAAGGCGAAATGCATCTGCGGGTCGCCCAGGAGAGACTGGCAGGCAAATACGGGCTGGATGTTTCTTCAGCCACGCCCCATGTGCCCTATTCCGAGACCATACGCACCAGCACCAAGGTGCGTGGCCGCCACAAGAAACAGTCCGGCGGGCATGGGCAGTTCGGTGATGTTGTTCTGGAAATTTCTCCACTGCCACGCGGCGAGGGGATCCAGTTCAGCGACACGATCACCGGTGGTGTGGTTCCCAAGCAGTATATTCCGTCCGTTCGGGATGGTGTGAATGACGCGCTGACGCGCGGGCCGCTCGGGTTCCCGGTCGTGGATGTTGCAGTCTGCCTGACCGACGGGTCCTATCATTCCGTCGACAGCTCGGACCAGGCCTTCAAGATGGCGGGCGTTCTTGCCATTCGCGAGGGCTTGCCGGATTGCAAGCCGGTGCTGCTGGAACCGATCCACAAGGTGGTGATTTCCTGTCCGAATGACGCGACAGCCCGGGTCAACGCGATCGTATCGCAACGGCGCGGCCAGTTGCTTGGCTTCGATGCGCGGCCCAACTGGCCGGGCTGGGACGAAGTTCAGGCCCTGATGCCGGAGGCGGAGATCGGTGATCTCATCATCGAATTGCGCTCTGCGACCGCAGGTGTTGCCAGCTATACAGATGAATTCGACCACATGGCCGAGCTCACCGGCAAGGCCGCGGAACAGGCCTTGCAGAAGTCTGGCAAGCAGGCGGCCTGAACAGCTACCAGCGGGGAGGCGTCTCGTCTCCCCGCACGGCTTTCCTTACCTTCCTCGACAAGCTTCCAATTCACTTCATTGATCCGTCGTGCTTGGCCAACCGGACCTGACGGCCTTGCGCCCGGTCACCAGGGCGTTATTTGCCATTGATGAGCGATTCCGGTTTCTTCGGTTCAAACGGAGATTTGAACATGAACATCTTGAAAAAGCGCAGCTGGGAACTTCCGGAGCGGGAGGCAACGCCGGAACATGTCTTCCTCAACCGCAGGCAGATCCTGGCGGGGCTTGCCGGCAGTGGCGTTCTGCTCGGATCGGGTCTTGGCATGCGGCCGGCCTTTGCCGAGGAAGACCCGAGCGCAGGTCTCTATCCGGTCAAACGGAATGAAGCTTTCAAGCTGGATCGGGACATCACAGCGGAGGATGTCGCGTCCAAGTACAACAATTTCTATGAATTCGGCTCTCACAAGCAGATCTGGCCCGCTGCGCAGAAGCTGAAAATTCGCCCCTGGACCGTGACGCTGGACGGTTTGATCGACAATCCGCAAACCATCGACATTGACGATCTCCTGGCAAAGATGCCACTGGAAGAGCGTCTTTATCGTCACCGTTGCGTGGAAGCCTGGTCGATGGCCGTGCCCTGGTCCGGGTTCCAGCTGTCCGAACTGGTCAAGTTGGCTGGCCCACAATCGGGTGCCAAGTACCTGCGCTTCGAGACCTTCCTTGATCCGTCAGTTGCCAATGGTCAGAAACAGAGCTGGTATCCCTGGCCGTATGTTGAAGGTCTGACGCTCGATGAAGCAACCAATGAGCTGGCCTTCATGGCAACCGGCATTTACGGCAAACCGCTCGCCAAGCAGTATGGTGCTCCGATCCGGCTCGTGACGCCCTGGAAATACGGTTTCAAATCGATCAAGTCGGTCGTGCGCATTTCCTTCACCGATCAGCGGCCGGTCAGTTTCTGGGAAGAGATCCAGCCAAAGGAATACGGTTTCTGGGCCAATGTGAACCCGTCCGTACCGCATCGGCGCTGGCCGCAGGCGACCGAAAAGCTGCTGGGAACAGACCAGCGGCGAGATACCCTGATTTACAATGGCTACGAAGAACAGGTCGCCGGTCTCTACAAGGATATGAAGGGCGAACTTCTGTTCATGTAGTGTGCGAATTTTTGCATCGCACAATCGTTCAGATCAAAAAAAATGCCGGGTCTTGAAGACCCGGCAGTTTGAATTGATTCACTGAAAACAGTGGAATCACCTTCCAGAGGGGAACAGCTGATCACGACATCGCTGGGAGGAGGATGCGACGTCCTTGTGACCAACCAGTGGTGCTTATATGCAGTGCACAAGCTGCATAAACAAGTGGCAGCGACGCATTGCTGCTATGCAAAAAACGCAGAGCTTTACGTTGAAGTTAGTTTAAACTGAAAAAATCATTAGATTACATGAAATTAAGTTCACCGACTTGACTAATTCGGTTCTAAAAAAACTTGTATCCGGCCCAAATATTTTTTGAAATTCTTTTGAATTTGCAGAACTTGAGCGCTTGGAGAGTCGACCGATTAGTCAAAAAACAGGCAGTCAGGCTTTGTGAGTGCCTTCTTTTTAGGTCCCGGGATCGGTCAGTAAACCCAGTTTTCGGCACTGGTCAGAAGGAATTCCCGGAAAGCCGTCACGCGGGCCGTGTTCTTCAATTCAGCCGGATAAACGAAGTAGGTGTCGAATGAGGGGACCTTGTCTTCCTGCTCCGTCATGACGGGGATCAGGTTGGTCGCCTTGTCGATGATGTAGTCGGGCAGGATCGCAATGCCGACGCCCGAAATCACCGCACGTTTGATGGCAACGATGTTGTTGACCTTCAGGACCGAGCGACGCGGATCTGACGGAGCGCGGCCGGCCGTTTCGAGCCAGTTCATCGACCGCAGATAGGCAGGGGCCTGTTCCCCGAACGTGATGATGCGGTGATTGTCGATATCATCAATGGTGTTGGGTGCACCGAAACGCTGGATGTATTCCGGTGACGCATAGACGTGAAAATGCACCGTGAAGAGCTTGCGCTGGATCAGGTCAGGCTGTGTCGGCTGGCGCAGGCGAATGGCAACGTCTGCTTCGCGCATGCCGAGATCAAGCTCGTCATCGTCGAAGATCAGATGCAGGTCGACATCCGGATAGAAGTCGATGAAATTGCGGATTCGCGAGGTCAGCCAGGTGGAGCCCAGGCCGACCGTGGTGGTGACGCGCAAGATGCCGGAAGGCTTTTCCTTGCTGTCTGTCAGGCTTGACTGGACCGCCTCCAGCTTCATCAGGACATCATTTGCGGTGCGGTAAAGCAACTCGCCCTGTTCGGTCAGCAGCAGACCACGGGCGTGCCGGTGAAAGAGCGGCACGCCAAGGTCATGTTCCAATGCGCTGACCTGCCGGCTGACGGCCGACTGGCTCATGTGCAGGGAATCGCCCGCATGGGTGAAACTGCCGGCCTGTGCCGCAGCATGAAAGATGCGTAGCTTGTCCCAATCCATGCGAGCCCCTCCGGCAGGATTAGCAGGCCGGCCTATTCAGCCGCCTCTTGAGTGGATGCCGCTTCATGTTCGGCCAGAAACTTCTCGGCTTCAAGGGCGGCCATACAGCCCATGCCGGCAGCCGTGACCGCCTGGCGGTAGATGTCGTCGGTGACATCACCTGCTGCAAACACGCCCGGGATCGACGTTTTTGTGCTGTCCGGCGCGGTTTCCAGATAGCCGTTCGGCTTCAGCGTCAACTGGTCCTTGAAAAGTTCCACGGAGGGCGCGTGACCGATGGCTACAAAGACACCGTCGGTCGAAAGCTCCTGGGTTTCGCCCGTCTTGGTGTTCTTCAGGCGAACGCCTGTGACCGCTTTCGGGATACCGCCGCCGAGGATCTCGTCGACCTGGTGGTCCCAGACCACTTCGATTTTCGGGTTCTGGAACAGGCGGTCCTGAAGGATCTTTTCTGCACGCAGGCTGTCGCGGCGATGAACCAGCGTGACCTTGCTGGCCAGATTGGCGAGGTAAAGCGCTTCCTCGACAGCAGTGTTGCCACCGCCGACAACAACGACTTCCCGGTTGCGGTAGAAGAAGCCGTCACAGGTTGCACAGGCGGAAACACCCGCGCCCATCAATTCCTGTTCGGAGTCCAAGCCGAGCCAACGCGCCTGGGCGCCGGTCGCGATAACCAGGGTGTCGGCTGTAAAGACGGTGCCGCTATCGGCTTCCAGTCGGAACGGGCGCTGGGAAAGATCGGCCTTGATGATCGTGTCATAGACCATCTTGGTGCCGACATTTTCCGCCTGTTTCTGCATTTGCTCCATCAACCAGGGGCCCATGACCGGATCTGCGAAGCCGGGATAGTTCTCGACGTCGGTGGTGATGGTCAGCTGGCCACCCGGTTGAATTCCGGCAACCAGCGTCGGCTCGATCATCGCCCTTGCGGCATAGATTGCGGCTGTGTAGCCAGCGGGGCCGGAGCCAATGATCAAAAGCTTGCTGTGTTCCGTTGTCATGGGCGCACCTGTTTTCCTGTTGCTGGTGCCTCGTCCGGCGTGTCCGGTGTGGCATCTGTGTCTTTTTGTCGAAACGCCGCGTAATCGGTCAGGATGCGGTCTGCGATCAGGGGCGTTGCGTCTATCGGCTCGTAGGTAGTGGTTTTCAGCGGACCTGGAAAGGGGTGAATGACCCCCAACCGGCGCAAAGTGTCCAAAAAACGGGTGATCTTTTTGTGACCGCCGCCGGGATGGAACACATGCAGGGGTTTTCCGGTCACTGCGGCTTCACCGATCATGTTGGTCGAATCGGCCGTGACAATGACGGCATCTGCTTTTGCCAGGTAGCTTCCCAAAGGGTTCGGGGGCGATCCGTTCCAGTAGAGATGGTTGCCGGACTTGGCCATGCTCGCCAGTCCGTAGGCCAGGGCATGCGGTGTCCGGCGTGATCCCGTGATCATCAGTCCGGCACCGGTGTCCTCAACGATTTGCCGAAGACCGGCGAGAAACTTCTGCTGGTCGTCTTCGGAAAAGGCATGATGGCGGCTGTCTCCTCCGACAAGAACCGCGATACGCGGGTGCGGCAAGGCATTGATCTGGGGATCATCCGTTTCGCGCAAGGTTTCTAGAGTGCGTTGGGAAAACCTGTGCGGGGAGGTCGGCGTCACAAGAACATTGCGGCCGCGGAGCTTGTCATGCTCCGGGACCCAGATGAGATCGGCGGCCCCTGGACCGGTGCGCGGGTCCTTTAAAAACACTGTAAACGTCCGGCCTCCCGAAACGCGTTTGATGCGCTTGAGATAGGCGGCGGAGTGCCGTCCCGAAGCAATCGCGATATCAGGAAAGGGTGGCGCGATCGGACTGTCCGGTGCCGATTCCCGTTCACGCGGGTCTGTCGGTCCGTAGGGAAGCCACCAGGAATAGGGTTGGCGAGGGGAAATCTGACGCACTTCGTAGGGCACGGCGAGGGCTTCGGCGACACCCGTGCACTGGGCAAGATCACCGGCTTTTCCATCGGTGAGAATCCAGAGTGAAGAAGGAGAGGGCGCCCGGCGGCTCTGCATTTGACGAGGGGTTCCCCTATCGTAATCTTTCGAAATCGTGCGCAATTTTGTTATAGTCTTGCACAAACGCGCAAAAAAACGTAATCCGGCACCGACTGACTGGTTATCGCGACGATTTTTTATTGCGTAACGTGTCATACCCGATTCGGTGACAGCACCCCACATTCCCGCCCCCAAATTGCCTCGGGCGGCATGCGAAGGAGACAGGTTTGAAAGCGCGGCTTGATGCCATTGATTGGCAAATCCTGAAGGAACTGCAAGACGACGGCCGGATGACCAACGTGGAACTTGCCAGACGGGTTGGGATATCTGCTCCTCCCTGCCTGCGCAGGGTTCGGGCTCTTGAAGAGGCGGGACTGATTCTGGGGTACCGCACGCTGCTCGACGAAAAGCAGCTCGGCTACGACGTGACTGCCTTCGCAATGGTCGGTCTGCACAGCCAGACGGAAGCCGACCTGATCGCCTTCGAGGAAACGGTGCAGAGCTGGCCGCTGGTGCGTGAGAGTTTCATGTTGTCCGGAGAGGTCGACTTCCTCTTGAAGTGTGTATCGCCGGACCTGCAGACATTTCAGAACTTCGTCATCCGTGAACTGACTGCCGCCCCGAATGTCGACAGCGTCCGCACGGCCCTGACAATTCGCCGGACCAAGGACGAGCCGGTTGTGCCGATCGACGGGTAGGTCTGACCCGAGTTAACCGGCGCTTTCCTGTCGGTCGCGCATGCCGCCAACTTTTTTGTTCAGGCGATGGACGACAAAAATGTCCCTAAGCGCAGTCGCGACCAGGGTAAAGGCGACACTGAGCAACGCGCAGGTGGTCAGGATGGCGATCGGCAGGAGTTGGTCGTAGTGGAAGGTGTTCAAGGCCTGATCGACTGGTTCTACGCCCGAATATAGGCGATTTCGCATCACGTCCCGGTATGCACCGATCTGAATAGACCCATACTTCAGAAAACGAAGACCGACGACGAGCACAATAACTGCAACGGCTACTGCGACCAGGAAGCCAAAAATGCGAAAGCCGAACGCAAGTGCGTTTTCGTATCTGTGTTTGAGCAATCGCTTGAAGATAGCCCGTTCCCGGTCATCCAGCCTGGAATAGGCGACCCATCGATAAATCCATAGCGGGATAGACAAAATGAGCAGCCACATCCCGATTACATGAAAGACCATCTATCGTCCTCCGACACTTGCCAGCACTACCTTAGCGATTGGCTGGCAGGCGTCAAAGGGAAAGCGTGCATCTGCAGAAGATTGAAAGGTCAGATGAATTCGACTTCAACGATCTCGTAAGATCGGGCTCCGCCAGGAGCGGCCACTTCCACACTGTCACCAACGGATTTTCCGATCAGCGCACGTGCAATGGGCGAGGAGATGGAAACCTTGTTCTGTTTCACATCGGATTCCACGTCACCGACAATCATGTATTTCTTTTCTTCTTCCGTATCCTCGTCGATGAGTGACACGGTTGCACCAAACTTGACCACTTCACCGGACAGTTTGGTTACGTCAATCACTTCAGCGCGCGACAGCTTGTCTTCAAGTTCCGCAATGCGGCCTTCGTTGAGGCTTTGTGCCTCCTTGGCCGCGTGGTACTCGGCATTCTCCGACAGGTCGCCGTGAGCACGTGCTTCGGCGATCGCATCGACAATGCGCGGACGCTCGGCCGCGGTACGCTCCTTCAGCTCATCCTGAAGCATTTGGTAACCGGCAGAGGTCATCGGAACTTTTTCCATGGGTCTCAGACCTTCAGCTTATTGGGTCCCCCGCTTTCGAGGACCGCGCTTTCATAAAAATAAACCAAGCCGGGAAAGGTTTCCTTTCCCAGCTGGTCAACGAACATAATAGCCTTAGCCGAAGTAGGATTGTAAAGGTCTTACTTCAAGGCTCCCCGCTTTATGGGCCGCAATGCCCTTCGCAGCGGCAACCGAACCGGCAAGAGTGGTGTAATAGGGCACCTTGTTCAAAAGCGCGGCCCGGCGCATGGACCGGCTGTCGGCGATGGCCTGGGCCCCTTCGGTGGTGTTGAACACCAGCTGGACTTCGCCGTTCTTGATGACATCGACGATGTGCGGCCGGCCTTCCATGACCTTGTTGATCTTCTTGACCTTGATGCCGTTCTCTTCGAGGAAGACCTGTGTGCCGTGCGTGGCGATGATGTCGAAACCGGCTTCTTCCAGCTTGCGCACCGCTTCAACGACGCCTTCCTTGTCCTGGTCGCGCATGGAGACAAAGACGGTGCCCTTGCCCGGAACGCCGGTTCCGGAACCGATCTGCGACTTGGCGAAAGCCGTGCCGAATGCGGAATCGAGCCCCATGACTTCACCGGTCGAGCGCATTTCCGGTCCGAGGATCGTATCGACGCCCGGAAATCTTGCAAACGGGAAGACA
The DNA here is from genome assembly GCA_017643925.1 of Roseibium sp. Classification (GTDB taxonomy): domain Bacteria; phylum Pseudomonadota; class Alphaproteobacteria; order Rhizobiales; family Stappiaceae; genus Roseibium. The sequence continues at coordinate 136,868 of JAEPML010000014.1, forward strand.
GCTTCCTTGACCGCGATGTGGTCAAAGGATTTCTCCGTCAGACCAAAGGAGGCAAGGCTTTCACCGGCCATGATCCGGCTGGCGATCTTGGCAATCGGTTCGCCGATGGTCTTGGCCACGAAAGGCACGGTCCTGGAGGCGCGGGGGTTGACTTCGAGAACGTAGATCTCGCCGTCCTTGATGGCGTATTGCACGTTCATCAGGCCGCCGACTTCCAGGGCTAGGGCCATGGCCGTTGTCTGGCGCTTGAGCTCCTCGATCAGGTCTTCGCTCAACGAGAAAGGTGGCAGTGAGCAGGCGCTGTCCCCGGAGTGAATTCCGGCTTCCTCGATATGCTCCATGATCCCACAGACGAAGACGTCCTTGCCGTCACACAGTGCATCGACATCGACTTCGATCGCACCGTCGAGGTAACGGTCGAACAGAAGCGGGTTGGTGCCAAGTACGGTGTTGATCTGACCGGTCTTGTCATTCGGATACTTGGCGCGCACTTCGGCCGGAACCAGCTCGGGCAACGTGCCGAGCAGGTAGGAATTGAGGGCTTCCTCGTCCCGGATGATCTGCATGGCGCGGCCGCCGAGGACGTAGGAGGGACGGACGACGAGCGGCAGTCCGAGTTGTCCGGCAATCAGACGGCCCTGCTCCACGGAGTAGGCAATGCCGTTTTCAGGCTGCTTGAGGCCGAGCTTGATCAGCAGCTTCTGGAACCGGTCGCGGTCCTCGGCCAGGTCGATCATGTCCGGGGAGGTTCCCAGGATCGGCACATCGGCTTTCACCAGCGACTGGGCGAGCTTGAGCGGGGTCTGGCCGCCGAACTGGACGATGACGCCGTGCAGCGTCCCGTTCTGTTGCTCCTTGCGGATGATCTCCAGGACGTCTTCCGGGGTCAGCGGTTCGAAATAAAGGCGATCGGATGTGTCATAGTCCGTGGAGACGGTCTCCGGATTGCAGTTGACCATGATGGTCTCGTATCCGGCATCATCCAGCGCGAAAGCCGCGTGACAGCAGCAGTAATCGAACTCGATGCCCTGACCGATCCGGTTCGGGCCGCCGCCTAGAATGACGACTTTCTTCTTGTCCGACGGATCCGCTTCACAAACCGGTGCTCCCATGAAGGGTGCTTCGTAGGTGGAGTACATATATGCCGTCGGTGAGGCAAATTCGGCGGCGCAGGTGTCGATGCGCTTGTAGACCGGGTGAACGTCCAGTTCGTTGCGCAGCTTCACGACGTCGTCGGCGTCGATGCCGGCGAGACTTGCCAGCCGGGCATCCGAGAAGCCCATGGATTTCAGCTTGCGCAGATTGGCCGCGTCTTTCGGCAGGCCGATGTTCCGGACCTTTGCTTCCATTGCCAGAATGTCGGCGATCTGCTCCAGGAACCAGGGATCGATGCCGCTGGCCTGATGAACTTCCTCGGCGCTCATGCCAAGGCGCATGGCCTGGGCAACGTTGAGAAGCCGGGCAGGGGTTGCCGTGGAGACGGCCGCCCGCAAGGCGTTCTTGTCGTCGCCCTGGTCGAGGCCCGGAATGTCGGTCTCGTCGAGACCGTTGAGCCCGGTTTCAAGGCCGCGCAGGGCTTTCTGAAGGCTTTCCTTGAAGGTCCTGCCGATGGCCATGACTTCCCCAACAGACTTCATGGCCGTGGTGAGGTTGGACTGGGAGCCCGGGAACTTCTCGAAAGCGAAGCGCGGGATCTTGGTGACAACATAGTCGATGGTCGGTTCGAAGGACGCCGGCGTTGCACCGCCGGTGATGTCGTTTTCAAGCTCGTCGAGCGTGTAGCCGACCGCCAGCTTTGCGGCCACCTTGGCAATCGGGAAGCCGGTTGCCTTGGACGCCAGCGCAGACGAGCGCGACACGCGCGGGTTCATTTCAATGACAACCAGCCGACCGTTTTCGGGATTGACGGCGAACTGCACATTGGACCCGCCGGTTTCCACGCCGATCTCGCGCAGGACTGCAATCGAGGCGTCGCGCATGATCTGGTATTCCTTGTCCGTCAGCGTCAGTGCTGGCGCGACGGTGATGGAATCGCCGGTGTGAACACCCATCGGATCAACGTTTTCGATGGAACATATGATGATGCAGTTGTCCGCCTTGTCGCGAACGACTTCCATCTCGTATTCCTTCCATCCCAGCAGGCTTTCGTCGATCAGAACCTGACCAACAGGGGAAGCATCGATACCGGAGCGGACGATTGTTTCATATTCTTCGCGGTTGTAGGCAACACCGCCACCGGTACCTCCAAGCGTGAAAGCCGGGCGGATGATCGCTGGCAGGCCAATCTCGTCAAGGGCGCGCATCGCTTCCAGGTAGCCGGCGTTCCGGTCGTATCCGGTGATCCTGCCGTCCTCGCCGCGAATGGCCGGAGACGACGCGATGGCAGCCCGCGGGTTCTCGAGGCCGATCGCGTCCATTGCCGCCCGGAACTTTTCCCGGTCTTCGGCCTTCTCGATCACGTCTCCGCGTGCGCCGATCATCTGGACGCCGAATTTTTCCAGGACACCCATCTGTTCAAGGTCAAGCGCGCAGTTGAGGGCCGTCTGGCCACCCATGGTCGGCAACAGGGCGTCCGGGCGTTCCTTCTCGATGATCTTGGCGACCAGTTCTGGCGTGATCGGCTCGATATAGGTCGCGTCGGCGAGATCCGGGTCTGTCATGATCGTCGCCGGATTGGAGTTCACCAGAATGATGCGGTAGCCCTCTTCTCGCAGCGCCTTGCAGGCCTGGGTCCCTGAATAGTCAAACTCGCAGGCCTGGCCGATAACAATCGGTCCGGCGCCAATGATCAGGATGGAAGAGATATCTGTGCGTTTTGGCATCTCGGCTCGCAGCTCGCACCCGCCAGTCCGAACACAGCTTTCGCTATTCGGCCTCGCGCGGTCTGTAGGTGAATGACAATCTTGGCTGAGCGCGTCTTATAGGGAAAAGCTGCGCAGGAGGAAACCCCAACCGGACAACTAGATTGCGTTTTCCGTAACCGAATGCCGATTTAAACCGGCGAGCTGGCCCGGGGAGTGCTATTCCTTGTCGGAAATGTCCGATTTTATCGGTGTCGTGGACTGGCCGTCAAAATCGCCAATGCCAGAGGAAAGCGCGTAGCAGGCCAGTCGGATTGACTTTGGAATTTCAACGGGGCGCCCGTCTCGGTTGCCCTTCTCGTAATACTGAATCATGCGCTTCTTCAGTCCAAGCCTGTCCGCAGCATCCTTTTGCTTCAACCCGAGCGTTCGTCTCCAATGACGGAATTGCTGAGGTGACATACCGGGCACAGAATTCGTTTGCTTTGATTCGGGCATTTAGTTCTATTCCAAAAACGTCCGGGGCGCTGCCTGAGAGAAGGTTGAGCGCTGCCAATACCTTGACAAAAATAACCTGGACGCCGTCTTGTCAATCCGGAAGTGCACAATGTGCGACTTTTTGTGCGCATATCCGGAAAGTTTCGCCGGCCGTGAACGATGCTGTTCAAGGTTCCGAGCTGCCAATGCCGGTCAATCAGGTCTTGTTGGAACAAGGTAAACGGCAGTTTCGAGACTGTTCGGCTTCCGCAGGGTTACACGCAGAGGCTGAATCCGGGAGCCCAGCGATAAAATACGATTCCGGTGTCAGAAGGTGTTCGTGACGCGATCCGATTGATGTATGCCGATTGATGTCAGAAAGCCGTAATATTTATCAATGGTCAGTAAAGTTGACCAAGTAAATCAGGTTCGCAAAGTGCCGTCAGGTTAAGAATAGGTTTGGCTGTTTTGCGTGAAACTTATTGCGATATCTATTCAGTTTGGATTATCGATAATAAATATTGAGCGTACTATCCGGCTATTTGATTTGGTTTAATTATTCTTAGTTGCAAGCACTTTCTGATCAATGGCGTGTTATCATTGGTGAATGACTGGGTTGAGGGTAAAAAATAGTCAATATTTCCAAATTTGCCGTAGATTTTAACTATCGATCCAGTGTATTAGTCCCACTGCTTAGTCTCAGATGAGTTTGGTTTGAGTGTTCTTCGACGCATTTGGCGGAAGGCCTTGTGCTGAAGAAGACAAAATCATGATGCTAGTGGGACCTGATGAACTGGATGTGGGACCGGGAATTCAGGAGTGTCATGTGGCTCGGCCGGACTTGGAACAAAAAAGACAAGATCGGGCTTAACTATGAATAATGTAGCAACAAAGATGGTCGTTCTTCCGGACATAGCTGGTCCGGCGAAGGACGTTGTACTGGACGACCGATCCCTTGCAATCTCTGAAATGTCGGAGCTGTTTGACGTCACACTCCGTACCTTGCGTTTCTATGAGGAAAAAGGACTGCTCAACCCGGTCCGTAAAGGCGCCCGCCGCTTCTACGGCTCCAGGGACGTGTCTCGCATGCGCGTCATTTTGCAGGCAAAGAAAATCGGACTGACACTCGCCGAGATCCGGCGTGTGATCAAGCTGGTTGAAGGCAACACCGACCGGACCGAACAGCTCAAGGAACTGCAAGAGCTGTGCAAGGGCCAGCAGGAAATCCTCGCAGAACAAAGACAGATGCTCGAAGAGCAGATCTCGGAAGTTGACGAGATCCTCGCTGTTTTTGATGAGGTTCTCGCCTAATCGTCGAGATCTTTTGAATACGAAAGCCCCGGTGCACAGCGTGCGCCGGGGTTTTTCGTTTGAGTGATTGATACGTCACTGGATGAAACCTTGGCGACACCAAGTGGTTTCTCGCCTCAGTCAATTTCCACGAGTTTGATCGTGTAGCTGTCACCATCCTGCTTGCCACTGACCATCGCAAACTGCGGTGTTCCACTTTGCGAGATGAAAAGCGAGACGTCTGTTGCGTGACCTGATTTCGGTTTCAGGCGGTAGCGTTGGGTCTGAAATTCCTTGTTGCCGGAAATCGTCAGTCGTGCAGGTCCAAGTTTTTCAACCCTGACCGTGGAGATACTCATTTCCTGGGTGTCCAGAATGGTCAGCCGTGCGGGAAAACCTTGGCCGTTTCTTTGCCAGAAAAGCGGAAGCCCCATCAGACTTGTGTCAAAAGTTGTCCTGGTAAAGCGGTCATGCCGTGGTTGGCTATTTTCATCAGCCAGAACAACATTGGCGATTTCAAGAACATCTCCCGCTCCGGGCACGAGCACGGAAACGGCACCTTTTGCAAGATTGCCAAGTTCTTCGAGGTCCTTTTCCTCCCCGTTTTTCATTTGCGCCCGAAACGCCAGATATTCTTCCTCCAGGAGATCAATCCGCGTCCAATAGATCTTGTTGTTGTCCCGCAGCCTGTTGCTTGCCTTGAGGAGAATGCCGTTGGACGAGATTGTTTCTTCCAACCGGTTGTCGATGTCGAGCTTTCCCCAAAAGCTGGACGCCTTGAGCGACATTCTTTGCGAGAGCGAACGGGACCCGTCTGGCCGACTGACTGTTGTGACCGTCAGATCTCCGAGATGCTTGCCGGAAACTGCAAGCGTGTATGAGGCTGTCTCAGAAGCGCTTGCGGGGGAGAGAAGACCCCAAAACAAGGCGACGAGCGGCAAGGCCGCCCATTGAAGGTAAAAGGATCTGGTTTTCATGGGGTCCGTCCAAAAAATCATAAAAGGGAATAGGAACACTGCGGGGAGATGTGAGCTGTTCAGCGATCTCCGACCGGATAAACGCTCCTTTGGAACAATTCAGATCGCCTCCTGCGCTTGGGCCTGTCGAGCCCTGTCCCGGTGATACGCCAAAAAGGCACACATGAGATATAATATGAACGATCGTTCGCTCAAGCTTTCTGGGGGAGATTTCTGCGCAACGTTTGTGTCAAACGGAGAATTTCAGGGAGATTTTGAAGGCAGAAGCGGTTCCTGCTTGGCAGAAGTGACTGCGTCAGATCGAACCGGAGGGAAAGAATATCCTCTCCAATACCAATGGAGGTAGTCCTTCGGCTGGCACCTGAGAGCGTGGCTGACGGGCCTGTTCCGACTGGACGTTTCAATGCTGCGGCTGCTGAGCAGCCGCAGACCTGTCTCGCTTGATGGCAGCGGGAAACTGGCGGTGCCAGTCGACGTCAGGCCGCCTGCGACTCTTTGTGAGACTGCATCATGTCCGTGAACCGCTTGAACAGGTAGTGGCTGTCCTGGGGGCCAGGTGACGCTTCCGGGTGGTACTGCACCGAAAAGACCGGCTTGTCCTTCATGGCAAGGCCGCAATTGGAACCATCGAACAAGGAGACATGTGTCTGCTCAACATTGTCGGGCAGGGTCTCTGCGTTGACAGCAAATCCATGGTTCATGGATGTGATTTCGACCTTGCCGGTCGTGTGATCGAACACCGGGTGGTTGGCGCCATGATGGCCCTGGTGCATCTTGACCGTGTCGCCGCCAAGGGCAAGCGCCAGCATCTGGTGACCGAGACAGATGCCGAATGTCGGCACGCCGTTGTCAACGACCTTGCGGATCATGTCGACGGAGTAAGTGCCGGTCGCCGCAGGATCGCCCGGGCCATTGGACAGGAAAACACCGTCCGGCTCGTGGGCAAGCACCTCGTCGGCGCTGGCCGTCGCCGGCAGAACGGTCACGTCGCAACCGGCATCTGCGAGCAGCCGCAGAATGTTCCGTTTGATGCCGAAGTCGATCGCGACGACCTTGAACTTTGCGTCCGCCGCTTCACCGAAGCCAGCGTCCCATTTCCAGGTGGTTTGTGACCAGGGATGGGACTGTGTGGTCGAAGCGTCCTTGGCGAGATCCATGCCGACAAGCCCCGGCCATGCGGCAGCTTCCGCCTTCAGGCTCTCAACGTCGAACTCGCCGTCCGGAGAATGTGCGATGACGCCATTGGGAACGCCCTTTTCCCGAATGAGGGCCGTCAGGGCGCGCGTGTCGACGCCGCTGATGCCGATCAGGTTGCGGCTCTTGAGCCAGGCATCAAGATGTTTCGCGGCCCGATAATTTGACGGATCGGTGATTTCGGCCGCCAGGACAACGCCGCGAATTCCGCTTTCGGCGGCCATGTTGACCGTCTCGATGTCCTCGTCATTGGTGCCGACATTGCCTACATGCGGAAATGTGAACGTGATGATCTGACCGGAATAGGAAGGGTCCGTGAGGATCTCCTGGTATCCGGTCATGGCGGTGTTAAAGCAAATTTCGCCAACAGCTTGGCCGGTTGCTCCAAGGCCTCGGCCTTCGATAATGCTGCCGTCGGAGAGCACAAGGAGGGCGGTCGCCGGGGTCTCAGACCATGCGTCTGCAGTCGTCATGTCTTGTTTCCAAAGTCTGTTGGTGACATCATGCGCTGCAGAAAGGGCGTCTGGAGCTGGCAATAGACCAGCGGTAAGCCGTCTGCATTAAGCGCGGGACTCTATGGGAAGCGGCTGGGATCGTCAATATTGATCCCTAGAAAAAAGATCTTTAAAATTCAATAACTTGGCTGAGCGGTGTGAAAGGTGTCACTACAACCGGGGGCTCAGCGCGGCAGGGGTAGGTAAAATCATGCGCGAAGTGATGCGCGACAGAATCAACGCTGCGTTGAAGGACGCGCAGGATGAAGGTGACAAGCGTCGCTGCGCGACGTTGCGCCTGGTTCAGACTGCGGTCAAGGATCGTGAAACGTCTGCCAGAGAGCATGGCGAGGACGGCGTCACCGAGGCAGAAGTCGTTGAGATTCTTCAAAAGATGATCCGCCAACGCGAGACCTCGGCCGTGGAGTTCGAGAGCAGTGGCCAGCTCGACCTCGCCGAACAGGAACGTGTCGAACAGGAAATCATCCGCGAATTTCTTCCGCCTCAGCTCAGCGACGAGGAAGTGAAGGCCCTGTGTGAAGACACGGTCAAGGAAATTGACGCCCGCGGTCTGCGCGATATCGGCCGCTGCATGAGCGAACTCAAGGCCCGCTATCCGGGAAAGATGGATTTCGTTCAGGCCTCCTGCTTCGTGAAGGACATGCTTCGGTCCAATGGAAGCAACGGACACCAGTCCGGTACCGAAGAGGCCGGCAACGGCTGAGTGAGCGTTCAACCGGGTGGACGGGGGGGGGCCGTCCCGGTTATGAACCGGCTATCAACAGTTTCCGGAAATTCTGACCGGTTTGGCTGGTGGCACTGGTGTGCCCGTCAAAGACCCCTTATTTTATCCATCTTGCTGCAACGGCCAAGAAAGCTGCTGTCTTGCAAGACCGGTACCAAAGACAACGGACATACAGCGTTTCATGCGTTTCGAACCCCGCCTGCTTGATGAAATTCGCGCTCGGCTGACACTGTCAGACCTGGTGGGGCGGCGGGTGAACTGGGACCGGCGCAAGACACAACCCGGTCGGGGTGACTATTGGGCCTGCTGCCCGTTTCACCAGGAAAAGAGCCCCAGTTTTCACGTCGATGATCGCCGCAACCGCTACAAGTGCTTCGGCTGTGGTGCTTCGGGCGACCACTTTACCTTTCTGTGTGAAACGGAAGGCCTGAGTTTTCCGGAGTCCGTCGAACGACTTGCAGAGCAGGCAGGCGTTGCGCTGCCGGCTCCGGACCCCCAGGCCGCGCGACGGGAGAAGAAGCGTGCGGGTCTGGCCGAGATCTGCGAGATGGCGGCGAAATTCTTTCAGTCGGAATTTACGGCCCCAAGGGGTGAAATCGCACGAAACTATTGCGAGAAACGGGGGCTTGAAGCCAGAACCCTCTTCGAATTCAGGTTCGGATTTGCGCCTGACAGCCGGGACGCGCTGAAATCCCATCTCGCTGCCCGCGACGTGCCCGAGGCCGACATGATCGAGGCGGGCCTCATTATCAAGCCGGAGGGCGGAAGGCCCTCCTACGACCGGTTCCGCGGACGCCTGATGATCCCGATCCAGGACGACCGCGGACGGGTTGTTGCCTTTGGCGGTCGCACGTTGCTACCCGATGGGCAGCCGAAATACCTGAACTCTCCCGAGACCCCCCTGTTCCACAAGGGGATAATGCTGTTCAACGCCCACAGGGCGCGCGAACCGGCCTTCAAATCGGGACAAGCCCTGGTCGTTGAAGGGTACATGGATGCCATTGCCCTCTGGCAGGCCGGCATTCAACACGTCGTGGCCTCTCTCGGCACAGCCTTTACGGAAGACCAGATCGTCCGTTTGTGGAAGTTCGCACCGGAGCCGGTGATCTGTTTCGACGGGGACGCGGCCGGTGTTTCTGCAGCGCATCGTGCCATTGACCGGATCTTTCCGGTTCTCAAAAGCGGCTATTCGTTCCAGTTCAGCTTCCTGCCGGATGGAATGGACCCCGATGATCTCGTCAAGCAGCGTGGTGTCGCGGGTTTTCACGAGGAAGTGGACCGGGCCCAGTCGCTTTTCGAAGTTGTCTGGGATCGCGAGACCTCGGTCGCAAGGCTCGACACCCCGGAGCGAAAGGCCGCGCTGGAAAAACGTTTCGATGACCTGATCGGCTCGATCCGTGACGAGAGGGTACGCCGCCGATACCAGCTGGATCTCAAGTTCAAACTGTCGAACCTGTTTTTTGAACAGGCCCGGCAGACCCGTAAGGGGAACAAGGGCGGGGCGGACCAAAGCCCCTCGCTCGGCAAGGCAAGAGAACGGGTTTCAGCCAGCGACGACTTCGGCACGGAGCGGCTCGTTCTGGGGCTTTGCATGCGCTACCCGCATCTGTTCGACCGGAATTTCGAGCGCTTCTCACGATTGCCCTTTACCAATGACCTGCATCTGCAACTGCGCGATGTCCTGTGCCGCATTGTCGACGAACTGGAAGGCACGCCGATCTCGGATCTGACAAGCGCTTTTGACGAACCACTACGCGACATCATGTTCGAGATGATGCTGGAGACGATCGGGCTTCAGGAACAGAAGAAGGCCGAGTTCTCCGCCTTGAATCACCGCTTTCCACTGCTGAAATCGAAGCCGCCCGAGGATTTTGTCGAAGCCGCCTTTTTGCATTTTCTTGATGTCCTGGAACTGAATGCCCTGGAGGAGGAGCTTTCAGTCGAGCTCGCCAGTGCAGACGAGCAGCTCGAGGAACAGTCATGGATGCGAATCCAGGCCATGTCACAGGATTTGAGCCGCCGACGCGAGGAATGTGCCCGCGAAGAATCGGAACTGGCAGAGCGGGCCAAGAAAATCAGGGTCAACGGTTCGCAGGGTGCAAGTGAAACCGCAGCGACAGGGTAAAACGTCATGACGCTGGAAAAGTCCGTTTCCATTGCAGTGACTTCCAACGCGGTCTTCAATGCTCTGACCTCTCCGCAGGAAATCGTGAAACATTTTCCATTCGAGGCCGTGACAAGCGATTGCCGGGAAGATGGCGAGATCACCTTTCAGGGGGCGGTCAACGGCGTACCCTTCACGGATTATGGCCGTATCACCCGCTTTGAGCCGGGCAAAGCCTTCGCGTACCGCTACTGGAGCACCAATCACGGGACTGAGAGACGGCCCGAGAATGAACTCGAAGTGAGGTATGAGATTGTCGCCGGGCAAGACCAGACCCACCTGAAAGTCGTCCAGGACCGGATCTCGTCACCAGACTATTTCGACATGATGAACACCGCCTGGGACCATCTGCTCGGCGCGTTGAAACAAAACCTCGAATCGCGTTCGTGATCTGGAGGTAGAGCGGAGGTCTTTGGCCGGGATTGCCGCTTGTGTTCGAAGACGCCCTTTGTGGAGTGGGGCGTCTCCGGGTGATGTTTCTACTCGGCAGCTGTCTGTGCTCTGGCAGCGTTCAGGCTTTCCGTCATTTTACGATCGAGCTCTGCGCCCGTGTGCTTCCATGCCGGGATCTTGTCTTCCAGCCGCGTGACCCATTTCACCATGTTCGGGAATTTGTCATAGGGGACACGAGACCGCGGCATCTGGCTAACGACAGCTGCGAGATCAAGGTCCGCGAGCGTCGGCGCCGGACCGCAAATGAAATCGCGCGTTTCAAGCTCTGCCTCCAGGATCGGTGCAAATCGGTCGATACGACGTTCAGCTTCCGCGAGGCGAGTGCTGTCGGGTTGCTTGCCCATCAAGGGGGCGATCACATTTTCTTCGAAGTAGATCGGTGCCGAAATACGAAAGTGTTCTCCAGCCCAGAACATCCACTTCATGACGTCATATCTTGGTTCACCTTCGGGCCATAGCTCGGTCGGGCCGTGCTGTTCGCACAGGTAGATCATGATGGCGGACGCTTCCCAAAGAACTGTCTCACCATCCTTCAGAACCGGGACCATCGCGTTTGGATTGACCTTGAGAAATTCCGATGTGCGGTTGCCGCCTTGCAGGAGGTCGACGAAAATTTCTTCGACTTCGATATCAAGTGTCCCGATGACGGTGCTGACACGTCTGCAACTGCCTGATCTCGGGTCCATGTAATAGGTCTTCATGTTCTCACCGCTCTGATTGATGCATCGTCTTTCTAACTGGATTGATTTCGGATCGGATCCATCTGATTTTGGAAGCAAGTGATCCAAGAACGGAACAGGTGGTGGGCGTGATGTCGCGAACTGAAGATCTCAATTGGGCTGATCTGAAGCTTTTTCTGGCCATCTACCGGCGCCTGTCGGTTCGCGGCGCCTCGCAAAGTCTTGGTACGAGCCACTCCACCATCTCTCGTCGCCTGGAACGACTGGAGACTTCCATGGGAGGCCCGCTGTTCTTCCGCACCCCTCAGGGCTTTGTGCCGACAGAGCTGGCGGAACAGCTGGTCACCAGGGCCGAACGCGTGGAAAGCGAGATAATCGGGCTTGAGCGGGACCTGACTGGCCGGGATGTTGAGTTGGCGGGGGTCCTGCGCATTGCCACGACGCCATTGGTCAGTCAGAAATTGCTGATGCCGATGCTGGCAGAATTTTCAAGGGACTATCCCGGTGTGGACCTGCATCTGCACGCCAGTTACGGGATTGCCGACCTGGCGCGGTCACAGGCCGACATCGCAATTCGGTTTCAGGAGGAACCGGCTCCCTTTCTCGTCGGGCGACGCCTGCCGGAATTTGCAGAAAGCATCTATGCTTCGCGAACACACCTGTCCGCCCTGGCCGCGGCAGGGCAACGAGATAGCCTGAACTGGATTGGCTGGAGCCGCGGTTACTCCGAGCCGGATTGGAAAACCATCTCCTCTATTGTTGATGGTCCCGCCCGACATGACTTCCACGACCCCCTGGATCAGTTTGAAGCGGTTCGTGCCGGGTTGGGAATGGCGCTTCTCCCGTGTTTCATAGGAGATGCCGACAAGGATCTGGTGCGTGTTCCGGGTGCCGGTCTGGTGCGCAAACGAACCGGTTGGATCCTGACCCATCCTGAGCTCCGGTCCTCTCAACGCGTCCAGACCTGCATCCGCTTTCTTGCCAAGGCGATTTTCCGGCAGGAAGCTCTCATTTCAGGTCGGTTGCCGGTGCCGGGACCGGGTTCCTAGCGGCCATTCCGCCTTGCATTGTGTTAAAAATCGCATTTTCCGATTGACCAGTGACGAATCACACTTGCGAATCGTGCGTATCGAGCTAAATAGAAGTTTTGCAGCCCTCAAGCGCCACAGCGAAAAGCTGAACACGGCCAATAGTCTTAAAACAGCTGCAACCCGAAAAAAAAACCTGTGCCGCACGAGCATCTGCGCGTGTGAACTACAAAAGCCGTGCCGTTGTTTGATGCAAATTTTGTCAATGTCGAAACGCGTACGGTTAATTGGGACTTAAGGGACACGGCTTACAAACCTATCAGGATTGATTCTTTCGGACGCCGCCGCGTGAATACGCTGGCGCGCTGAGAGCCGATTGGTTTGAAGCTAAACAAAGGGCGCTGCGTGGCCGACAAGGCCACGAACTGGAGCACGATATGGTAGCGAAAGCGACACAAGCAGACGAAAACCAGGAAGCAAGTGGCGACGGCCCTGATGGCCCGTTGCTTGACCTGTCGGATGCAGCTGTCAAGAAGATGATCAAGGCCGCGAAGAAACGCGGCTACGTCACTTACGATGAGCTGAACGAGGTCCTGCCGTCCGAACAGGTGTCTTCCGAAAAGATCGAAGACACGATGTCGATGCTTTCCGACATGGGCATCAACGTGATTGATTCCGAAGAAGCCGACGACGGCCCGGATGAAGTCGACGGTGGCGAGGTCGTTGCTGCTACCTCGTCGGCTGTCGCAAAGACGACGACCACAAAGGAACCGGCAGACCGCACAGATGACCCGGTGCGCATGTATCTGCGTGAGATGGGCTCCGTCGAGCTGTTGTCCCGCGAAGGCGAGATCGCGATTGCCAAGCGTATCGAGGCAGGCCGCGAGGCGATGATCGCGGGCCTTTGTGAAAGCCCGCTGACTTTCCAGGCCATCATCATTTGGCGCGACGAGCTCAATGAAGCCCAGGTGCTTCTGCGTGACATCATCGACCTGGAAGCGACCTATGCCGGTCCGGATGCGAAGGCGGGTCCGGCAGTCGCCAACGACGACGTCGCTCCGGGCGAAGGCGGTACGGAAACCAAGTCCGAGGGCGGTGCGTCCGAGGAAACCGAGAATTCCGAAGAGGGTGAAGGCGACAACGACGAGGACGACGATGAGTTCGAATCCAACGTTTCCCTGTCGGCGATGGAAGCGGAGCTGAAGCCCGGCGTCCTGGAAACCTTCGACAACATTGCCGACAACTACAAGAAACTGCGCCGCCTGCAGGACCAGCTCGTGGAGAACAAGCTGGCCAACAAGACCCTGTCTCCGAGCCAGGAGCGACGTTACAAGAAGCTCAAGGAAGACATTGTCGTTGACGTGAAGAGCCTGTCGCTCAACCAGAACCGTATCGACGCTCTGGTGGCCCAGCTCTACGACATCAACAAGCGCCTGATGGGCTACGAAGGCCGTCTCCTGCGTCTGGCCGACAGCTACAATGTCGACCGGGCCGACTTCCTGAAACAGTACCAGGGCGCAGAACTCGATCCGAACTGGCTGCGCAAGGTCGCCAACCTGTCGACCCGTGGCTGGAAGAACTTCATCGCCAAGGAAAAAGAGACCGTTCGCGAGCTGCGTCAGGAAATCCAGACGCTGGCCACCGAAACCGGACTTGAAATCACCGAGTTCCGCCGCATCGTTGCCATGGTGCAGAAGGGCGAGCGCGAAGCCCGGATCGCCAAGAAGGAGATGGTCGAGGCCAACCTGCGCCTCGTGATTTCCATCGCCAAGAAATACACGAACCGCGGCCTTCAGTTCCTGGATCTCATTCAGGAAGGCAATATCGGCCTGATGAAGGCGGTGGACAAATTTGAATACCGGCGCGGCTACAAGTTCTCCACCTACGCCACCTGGTGGATCCGGCAGGCGATCACCCGGTCGATTGCCGACCAGGCACGCACCATCCGTATTCCGGTGCACATGATCGAGACGATCAACAAGATCGTGCGCACATCGCGCCAGATGCTGCACGAGATTGGCCGTGAGCCGACCCCGGAAGAACTGGCTGAAAAGCTGCAGATGCCTCTGGAAAAGGTCCGCAAGGTTCTGAAGATCGCCAAGGAGCCAATCTCTCTCGAAACGCCGATCGGGGACGAGGAAGATTCGCATCTGGGCGACTTCATCGAGGACAAGAACGCGGTTCTGCCGATCGATGCAGCCATCCAGTCGAACCTGCGTGAAACGACGACCCGTGTGCTTGCGTCACTTACACCGCGTGAGGAACGTGTCTTGAGGATGCGCTTCGGTATCGGCATGAACACCGACCACACGCTGGAAGAAGTCGGGCAGCAGTTCTCGGTGACCCGTGAACGTATCCGCCAGATCGAGGCCAAGGCGCTCCGGAAGCTGAAGCACCCGAGCCGTTCGCGCAAGCTGCGTTCGTTCCTGGATAGTTGATCGCCACTTTCGCGATTTTCGACTAACATGCGAAAGCCCGGCTATGTGCCGGGCTTTTGGTTTTCTGAAACGCGGCGCGATCCGTCACGGCATGGATCAGCGAATTTGAGGCCTGCATTTGACCCTCGTGGCAGACAAGCGAGATCCGGCTGAGGAGGCAGAAACCTCCGAACGGCGTTTTTTCGGGGCGGGCATCGTTCTCTCCCTGCTTGTTCATGCCACGGTCGCAATCATCCTGATTTACGGCGTCCGCATTCCGACCTACGAGACCGAAGTCGCCCCGATCGAAGTGGAGCTGGTGCCCCTTGCGGAGCTGGCGCCACCTTCCGAACTGGTCATTCCCGAACCGGAAGAGCCGGAGGCCAGCGAGCAGGCGCCGCCTCCGGAACCGACGCCACCGCCGGAGCAGGCAGAAGTCGAACCCGAAGAACAGGAAGATCTGCAGGACACGCCAGTTGTCCAGGCCGTCGAGGAATTCGGAGAAGAAGACAGCGCGCCTGAGACCGAGGAGGAACCCGAAGAACCGTTGACGCCTGAAGAGGCTGTTGACGAGGAGACGGTGGACGTTGCCGAGAACGAAGTCACCGAAGAGGAACCGGTGGAGGACGGCACACCCGAGGCGGATTCGGAGGAAGATACGACAACCGAAGACGAGGTAGCTGAAACGCCCGGTGACGTTGTTGAACCGGAGATCAGCGAAGAAGCGCCTGTCGAAGAGCCGGAAACCGAAATCGCTGAGGAGACCGACCCATCGGAACCCCAGGAGCTTGACGCTCCGGAGCTTGCTGCGGCAATTCCTCCAGAGCCAGAGCCAGAGCCAGAGCCAGAGCCAGAGCCAGAGCCAGAGCCAGAGCCAGAGCCAGAGCCAGAGCCAGAGCCAGAGCCAGAGCCAGAGCCAGAGCCAGAGCCAGAGCCAGAGCCAGAGCCCGAAGTGGAAACGGAAGA
>JAEPML010000015.1 GCA_017643925.1 Roseibium sp.
CAATTTCAAATTCCAGAGTAGTCTTCCGTTCAACCAAGCTTGCGATGTCGGCTTCTCCTGTCACCGCGGAGAGATCCTTTTGCGCGGAAGTGCGCTGTTCGATCGAACTTTCAAGGCGCTTGTCGACAGACACCAGATCGTCATTGAGCGCCGTCAGCGACGCATCCAACTCAACGAGGGTCTTCCCTTTGAGCTTCTCCCTCGCGGCTTCAATGTCGGGCATCGAAAGCTCCGAGCGAACGGAGTTGCAGAGGTCCAACAAACGCGTTCTTTTATCGATTGCGTCTTGAGCTTCGCCAATCGCCTTGCGCAGGTCTTGAAGCGTGTCTGTTGGAACGTGAGCCGGGAATATCGCGGCCAAATCCGCAGCTTTCCTGTCAATGTCTTCAAGGTCGGTCGAAGTCTTGTTCAAAGCGTCTTCTGCCGTCTGGATGTCCTTGGACAGCGTGTTGAATTGTTGCTCTGCTTCGCCGGCCGCCTGGGACATTTTCTGAAGGACTCTGAAAATTTCAAGTGGGGGCAAGGAAGCGTCGATAGCCAGAGGCTCTGCAAGGTGTACTACTTCTCGCGCAAATTCCTTCTGGTCTTTCTCCATCGACACGACTTGGCGCTCAGCACCAACTCGGCGGCCTTCCATTTCTCGAAGCTCACGAAGGGGCTCAAGTGACTGGATCACCACGTCCGCCGTCAGAGCAGATCCGAAAAATTCAGAGATCATCGCGGACCAGGTTTTCTGATGTCCTTCATGACGGTTTTGTAGGTTGCTCATGGCCTGGCGTTGGCGCACGAGCTCGGCTTTCAATCCCTTGCAAACTTCGAATGCTGCCTTGCGCTTTTCGTCACGAGTATGCTCTTCGGCCCGACGTGCACGCGCCTCAACAATCAAGGTGTCGAAGTCCTCGGTCGCAAGTCCCATTGCTTTTTGCAGCTCTGCGATTGCACGCTGGGCGTCCGAGAGCGTCGTCTGGTGTTCTTTCTCAAGGCGTTTGCAATTTGTGTCTGCCTGGATAGCTGCTTCGAGCTTTCCAACCCACACTGAAAATACCTCTGCGCTGAGCGAGGTGCCTAAGCCGCAGCGGCTGGCGTAGCCGTCCACGGTTTCGCTGACTTCGGCCAGCTCTTCGTCCAGCTTGGCAAGGTGTTCCTTAGCAGAGGACAGCTTGGTTTCAACTTCACTTTGCCTTTGCTCTTCGGCTCGTAGCCGGCCGAGTTCGGTCGTATGATCCAGTCGTGTTTCCGATAGTTGGTCGACCTTCTGCATGGCTGTTTCGAAGGTGATAGCAGACGTGAGGTCAAGAGTAGATTTATGGGCGGACCACAGCTGATTGCGTTCCTCCTTTGCGGTTTGCGCTGTGGCGTCATCTACAACGCCTGCACCTGACTTGAGAGCGGAAACACGGTGTTCCAAGGCTCTTAGGTCGGCCTTTAGATCTTCGCAGCGGTCGGAGAGGTTGGAGCGTTTATCCTGGAGGGTGCGATACTTCGCCGACAGCTCTTCGGCTTCATCAGAAGAGATTGCCGCCAGCGGAATCGCATCAAATACCTGCCCGGAAATTGTTAGCGCGGTCAATGTGTCCTCACGGGCAGTCGTTGCAGTGCGAACAGCCTGGCGGGCCGAGGCGTAACGTGGCGAAAGGCTATCGATTGAATAGCGGGTTAGGATCGGGCTCACGAGGACAGCGGTTGGATTGTCGCTTTGGAATTCAGCCAAATCCTGTTCCGCGATCCCAACACGCTCCTGTAGATCTTCGATTTCAGTTTCGAGTTTGGTGATGTCGCGGGAGGAGGTTCGGAGATTGTCCCGGGCTGCTTCCAACTGGCCCATCTGACCGGGCGAAAGCACCAACACCTTCAGGTCTATTGTTTCGGGTGCATCTAAGTTCGTTGCTGCCCGGCTCATGTCTTGCTGAATTTCAGCCAGAGTTCTGCGGCGCTTGTCGAGATCGATGTCTGCTGTCGCAAACCGGCTGCGAAGTTCATCAAGCCTCTCCAGATCATCCATGAGCGACAGGTGTTCTGGTTGGCGTTCCAATTGAACCAGCTGATCGCGTAACTGGGTGATCTCCTGGCCAATCCGGTCTTTGTCTGCGATGTGCCTGTTTTGCTCCGTCAGAAGCGTCACCAGTTCCTCTGGATTGACGTCCAAGAGTTTCGGAAAGTCAGCGAAATCTGTCAGCTCCGCCTCGAGAGTGTCGATCTCGGCGAGCTTCGGCAATGCTGCTTTCAAGGCGTCTACATCTGCCTTTGAAGTCAGCAAGGTTGTTCGTTCCTCGCGCGCGCTTGCCTCTTCGAATTGCGCAACTTGCAAGGCCTGTTTCAGTTTCTTGTAGGCACTGACTGGAACGTCCGTTTCCCTGATTTCTCGCTCGACATCTGCGAGCTCTCGCTTCAGCTGTGCCATCTCGGTCGAAGCGGCTCTTTTGCGGTAGATCCCGTCGGCCTTGGCTCGGAACTGGTCAAGGACGGCTGTGAGATCGCTGACACCGGCAGCTGCGGAAAACAAAAGCCGGCCGATGTCGCCTTTGCTGTTGACAATCTCTTCGCCGCCCTTTTCGATCGTTACGTCATCAAGACAGAGCAGGTGCCGGTAGTCTGTTTCTGACAGACCTCCCAAGTGAGCAGCCAGTGTTACTTCCGGCAAGGGCGTGTCATTGGCATCGCGGAGCGACGGATCTCGGGTGGACAATCTGGAGAGCTGGAGCTGATTGCCGTCGACATCCAAGACGCCCGACACACGCAGATTTTTGCGTTGATGCAGGAAGTCGTACCGGTCCTTGTGGGGGAATCCGTAGAGCAGGCGCAGGAAAGCTTCCATCGTGGTTGTTTTGCCGGCCTCATTCGGTCCGTAGATCACATGGAAATCAGATCGACCAGATTTCGCTCCGAAGTCGCAAGACTTGCCGGTAAAGTGACCGAAAAGATCGAGATTGAGCTTCTGAAGGCGCATCATTCGCTTGCCCCCTTCATGGCAGCGAGAATGCTTTCAGCACCGACTTCAGACAGTGAGCGCACGAGCTGTTCGACAGCCTTTTCATCAGGCAATAGCCGAGCTCTCCGGGCAGTTGGAATCTCGTTGGCGAGATTTTCCAATAAGTCGCGCATAGTTGCGACGATGGCAGGCTCTTCACGGATCTCTGCCATCAGTGTTTCAAGCTCACCGACGGCGGATCTGTTGTCGGTGCTATCTGCTTCCCCGGAAAAGTCGAATTTGATCTTTTCGATCCAAAGCCGATCGGTGCTGCGAGCAATTTCTGAGATCACCTCTATCCAGGCATCTTGGTCACGCAACACCTGCCATTTGAGGTCAGTTCGTCCTGCAACTGTGAGTCGGACAAGTCCGACATCTGCTGCAAGGTCTTCAGCTGCCTCTTGCAACTGCCGGCGAACATGACTGCGAACTTCGTCATCCGTTCTGCAATCGCCAATGTCGATCTCGAGCCCCAAAAAATCAGCAACTGATGTCGGGACCTCGGAGATCGAAATGGTCTTATCTTCGATCGTTAGCAAAGTGGCGGATTTAGGTCCGGCTTCACCGATGTCACGTCCTTGAGGAATGCCCGGCATGACAATCCAGGGAGCATCGGAGTGGACTTGGCGCTTATGCACATGGCCAAGCGCCCAGTAATCAAACCCCATAGAAGACATCTCTGCAACGGAACAGGGGGCATAGCTATCGTGCCCATGACTACCGGCAAGGGATGTATGGAGCATGGCGATGTTGATCGAGTCAGGTTCCGGCGAACCGAACTTCGGCAACAGGCTATCCGGTGCTTGGCGACCACTGAAACTCACGCCATGGACCCAGATATTCGTCGCTCCCAATTGATGTCGGCCGCCGCGACCGTCGAAGACATGCACATTGTCGGGGAGACTGACTTCGCCAGTCAGCGGGTTTTCTGCGTCGTGGTTACCCTTGATATAGAAGACAGCAATATCGGCTTGCTTCAGTCGATCCAACTGGCCGGTTAAGAATGCAGCTGTCTTCGCGCTTCGCTCAACTCCGTCAAAGAGATCACCTGCTATCAGGATCGCTGAGATACCTTCCGCCAACCCAAAGTCGATGAGCCGAGAAAATGCTGTCCTGGTGGCTGTTTGAACAATGTTTTTTAGATTCTCATCTCGTAACGCGAGCGACTTAAGTGGCGAATCAAGATGAACATCAGCTGTATGTAAGATCTTGATCAAACGCAGTTTCCCATAACAAAAACCTCAAAACTCAATCCCTGACACCCAACTACGCACTCGATCTATCAAACTCACTTGCTCTCTGGATCGGAATATCGAATTCCAATTCTACAACCAATTCAAACGCTCCCAGACAACGCATTCTGGTATCCCTCTAGTGCCAGTGAGAAGGCTTCTGCGGCTCGCACGCCTGACACTTGATATTCTTCTGTTACGCCATTCCTGGACTCGAAAACCAGTCGACCATATTCACAAACAGGAATCTGGTAGTTGTCCTTAAAACGACGATCCGGGCTACCGTCTTTGTTCACCTTTGCCCAAGTGTGACCGACCACGTCTGAATCCGGCGGCACCCTCTCTTCTTCCACGAAACTTGTTGCCTTCGCTGTAACCTGCAAATCCCGAATGTCTATCAACGCAAAAGCCCCGTCAGACCGGGCCATTAAAACCAATCCAGGATAAAGCAGAATGTCTTCACCGTTGACGTTTTCGAACCTCATTGCGTTTCCGTCGAATTGGATGAGGTCATTGGAGGCAAAATCAAATGTAACCGGGTATCGATTGATCGTCCGCGTTGCCATTGTTCGCTCGACTACGCGGTTTGCTTCCCTATCGGACGTGATGTCCCACTTGGCGGAACACAATTTCAACGAACTGAAGGCTCTAACCAGCGCAGCATATGCGCGCTGAGCGGCATCAGTTGTTTCAAAGGAGATCCCTATTTTTGTGTTTTCTGACCACTCTTCGAGACGCACAACCTCGGATTTCGTAATCGGAACCTTGTCTTCCAGCTCGGCAATGCGTTTCTTAAAGAACCATCTGAACAGGCTCCCCTTCTTCCTATTCAGTTCCTTTTCTTGAGATGCGAACTCCTCTTTGGCGTCTCTGAGATCGCTCTGAACCTGATCTCGCTGGTTTCGCGCCGTCGCAATCATTTCACGCAGTTCCGTTAGGGAATCGCTCGTCAACACCTCGACTGACGCACTGGCGATTTCACGCATTCCTGTTTCCGGAACATAAACCTGAGCATTGTCGGACCGGTTTCGGGGAACAGAAGGTGCTGGTTTATCTTCTTGAGGAATTAGAGAGGGAGCTGCTTCTGAGGGCGCGGATAACCTAGTTCGATATGAAATTCCACTCCCAGGAATGCCTACCGTAGCGTGAACACCTCTACCACCAACATTTAACGTGGCTCCCGGAACCCCGATGCTAGTGCTGATACCGGTTTTACCGACATTGATACGAACACCTGGAAAAAGTTGAAATGATTGCCTAAATCGTAATGCCATAATATGCCTCCCTGCGCCGAAATCACCCTGCCTTCAACAGGAAGAAGTTTCAACCAAGAGACGAAACTTAGTTCTCATCGCCATTTGCTCTTGATGATCAAGAACCGATGGATTGAGCCCAGTAATCCAAGTTTCCGAATTGACGAAAACGCCCTGATTGAGAGAGGCACTCGTGAAAAAGAATTATCGGAAACAACGCATAGGAAGTAGACCACAGCAATTGACCCGAAGCTCAGATGCCCCACCACCGGCAGCAAACGGGTGCACGCAATTGATCAGGTTGCTGCTTTATTTGCCTTGGCAATGTCAGCACCATCCGAACGTGTACCTACGCTCGAGAGAGCAAGACTAAAGTGCATTTTCACAGAACAGGTTAATTCCTTCATAAGATCTGAATAGCAACTTGTTTCAGACAATATGCTTCGGCCAAAGCGCTAACCTGTGCCGGTCAACTAGAATGACACTGTTCTCCCGAGCTAGCCTCTGCGCTTGTATATCAAATCCCTGTGCATTCGTCAGGACAACACACTGGTGCCCTTTACTGATATCGTAGCGGGTCACTGAATGCAGAACCTCCCTGACAGGGTTCTCACCCATCAGCTTGTCGTGGTTGTCCGTATATTTACATTGAACCAGCACAACATCGCCTCGCTCACGGTGAACAAGATGCGTATCCAGACCGCCATCACCCACTCTTGGAGACTCTGCCGCTCGCCAAACACCTTGATCATTAGCTATCCGGCCGCTCCACTTCTCGAATTCCTTCCAATCCAGCCGATCGATCTCTTTTAGATCAAATTCGCTTTCCAGCATTCCGGCGATCAGACTTTCCTGGTCAGCCTCAGCATTCTCGCAAGGCATCAGAACATCCCGGAAAAGCTTCCTCTTCACGATCATGATGTTGTTCAAAATACAGTCGAATGTTTTTTCCTGATGCTCAGGATGAACAGCGAGCGGTATGTGAATCGCGCAATTCAACTTCTGGCCGATACGGTAGATCCGGTCATTACACTGTTCCTCGATCGCCGGGTTCCACCAACGAGAAAGATGAATGATGTGCGTTGCCGCTGTCATTGTAATACCGACACCCGCCGACTTCGGAGACAGGATGCGGATATCGAACTTGCCGTCTCCCATGGTCGCCTGAAAGTCGTCCACGATCCTTCCCCGGCGGTGCGGTGTTGTCTGACCGTTCAGGATCGGAACATCATCAAGCGCATACCGATCACGCAACAACATCCGCAGCAAATGCTGCATCTCGTGCGTTTCCAGGAAAAGCAGGACCTTCTCACCCCGATCCCGGATCTCATCCATAATCTCGACAGCCTTTTTTATCCTGGCCGAGTTCTCCATCATCGTTTCAAGCGCGTCCGGCTGACTATGAAGGAGCTGAAGGTTTCCGGGATAGAGCGACACGGACCTCAGCTGATGCAGGGTCTTGAGCGCCCGTCCGTGTACGTGGTTCTTGAGCTTGAAGAAGACCGTGTCATAGGCCATTGCCTGCAACTGCGGCATTTTAGTCGGATAAAGACGATAGTTCTTTAACGGCAGGTTTTTGACCGTGTCGCTCTTCATCCTGCGAATGCCCACCGGAGGAGCCCCGGCATCGACATCAGCTGAATAACTTGCCTCGAATATCTCGTCGTGGAGGCGTCTGTGTTCGTCTTCTCCGGCACCCTCAAAGCGATCCATGAAATCGCGCAGGCTACCGAGGCATCCGGGAGCAATCGTGTCCATGATTGCCCAGAGCTCCGCGATCGTGTTCTCAACCGGGGTTCCGGTAAGTCCAATCACGAAGTCAGCCTTCAAGGACTGGGCCGCCCGATGCGCCAGTGTGGTTACATTCTTTACGTTCTGGATTTCATCAAACACCACGGTGGCAAAATCCACCTTCGCGAACTCAACCTGGTTCTGCGCAAGCGTTTGATAGGTTGTCAGAACCCAGCAGAGCCTGTCGTCGTCATGGTGACCGTCAAGACCGAGATCCAGATAGGTCGTTCCGTCCCCGGCTTCGCGCTTCAGGTTTTGCAAACCCGACCCGTAAGCATCAATCCGGCTTCCGAGAGCAAACATGCCTTTCAGGTGCTTCTCGACTTCCGAACCCCAGTTCTTCAGGAGTGTCGTCGGAGCCACGACCAGGATCGGCTTTTTCTCAGCGCCGGAACGGGCCTTTTTCAGATTGTCCTGAAGCCAGGCCATAAAGGCGATGGTCTGAAGTGTTTTGCCGAGGCCCTGATCATCCGCGTTCAAAACGCCGGGAAGCCCGGAGCGGTAAGCGTCAATCTGCCAGGAGAAGGAAACCTCCTGGTGATCCATCAGATCCGTCTTGACGCTGGACGGGAGGGAGCCTCCAATGTAATCCGGCCGGGCGGTCAGCTCCCGACGGAACTTCAGTTCATCGAAATTATCCTTGATAAGGAGCACCTGATGCCCGGAAGAACCTTCCGGCCCCGAAACCGGGCCCCGGCCATCACCCTGCGAACCGTCTTCGCCCTCTGGCTCATCATCTCCTTCACCCGGCTTTGGCCCGGGCTTCACCATCCCCATCAGCTGACTGAGGACATCTTTGACGTTTGCAGTTGCCGGGATCAATTGCCCGTTGTGTTGAACGGTTTTCTTTCCCTCGGCTATCGCCTGATCGATTTTGCGTTCAAGCTCGTCAATCTCATCCGGTGGCAGGGTAATGAACGAGGATCCGAGATAAATCCCAAACTCCTCCGGCTCCCAGCTGTTCGGCTCCCGCTTCACCCAGGGAACAACAGGAGCCTCCCAGAGTCCCAGCTCGGTCACCCGGTCGGAAAACTCCTTGGTCTCAACAATGATCGAGGACAGGATTTGCTCAAGCTGTTCTTGCTGCAAATCATCAGAAAGCAGACTGCTCCCCTCCGACAAAAGCCGCTCGCGATAAATCTCGGCTATCGCCTTGGAGGGATTGGTCGCAAACGCCTCACGAACCGCGGGTTCGGCAGTCTCCAGCTGACGGACATGATCGATCGCCGGAAAGAGCACCTCATCAATCAGAATGTACTCACCGCTCTCAAGCAGGTAAGTCCTCTTGGCGGAAGGCGCGGAAAAGACGCCCTTCGAGGGATCGCTTTCGAAGACAAGACGCTCTTCCGGTGTCAGGAGCCCCTGACGCTCGCTCACCGGAGATTTGCCTTCCTCCGGAACCTTGGCGAACAAGACCGGCTTGATGTGGTAGCCACGCTCGTTCTTGAAGGTCACATCAAAGGAGATTGCTCCGGCCGTCTTCACCTTGAACTTTGAAAGCGCCGCATCGAGCTTTACGGAGACCAAATCAGGATCATCGTTGTCCAGATCAAGAGGCAGAGCGCTCGAACCATCATCAAGCGGATCCTGTTCATGTTCTTCACGCGTCACCAGACCGAGGATGCTTGCCGCCATTTCCATTTGCCTGGAGACATCCGCGCCCTTGTCACCTTTATGTCGATCGAGGACCGACAGGATCTCGAAAATAGGATCCGGAATAACAAACTCTTCGCCCTTACACCTCAGGAAGGCACCATCTCGGGAGGCGCGAACCTCACGACCGCCTTTCGTCCACTTGGCAATGATCCTCAGATCACCTGACCTGAGGCTTCCGCGTTGTTCCAGATGAAACACCAGAGAAGGGTTCTGTGGCAGCTCCAGGGCCTTCAGAGCGTTGTTACTGAGCCGGGCGAGGGCCTTGTGATAAAGAATAAGGCTCTTTTCGGTCTCCACCACCTGCATGGGCATTTCGTCCGCCAGGCGGGCAATCTCAGCATGCGCGAGCGCGCCTGATGCGCCGGAGCGGGCAGACCAGTCCCGCAGATCGCATTCTTCCACCTTCCTGGTGAATGGCAGCAATCCCTTACGGGTCTCCAGGAAGTGAAGAACGACCCTGTTATCCTCTTTTCTGATATCAGTCTGAAACATTGATCGTCACCGCCTGTTCCGCCGCATGTAGTCTTCCGTCTTCCGCATCCAGTTTTGGTACTGGTCATGCCGATGCGCCTCGCCTTCATCGGAGTGCGGCTTGGCGTATATTTCATTGCGTTCGTAGCGTCTGCCCCGAAGTCGCGGTGCATTATCCGCCTCTGGATCAAAAATCCTCACACTGAAATCGTGAGTTCCCTCTACTATCGTGAGATCACCCACCTTCATGATGAAGAAGCACTTCTCGCGCTCTTGAAAATCAACCGCCCCGTGAGACAGGAACGCCTTGTCCTCATGGCGGCGGGCAAGATCCCTGGCAATGTCAGCGCCCCGGTCGTTCAGAACAACCCACGCGTCATCAATCCACTCTCTCTCATCAATCCCGGTCCAGAACCGACGGCGGGGCTCCCACATATGGCTGTCCTGAAATTGGTCGATAATATCGAAAAAGATCTTGAGGGACTTGCTGGTCATCCAGCGATAGACAATCTCGAGCGCCGCTTCGGAAACCCCGACCCACTCGGCCGGGGACACCCGGGGATCCCCGAAGGTTCCGATCAGGAACTTCTCGACATCATCCCGGATCGCGGACCCACGCTCATCAGCAAGAGGCAGAACAAGCGCATCGATGCCGACAGCCCGTGTCACCTCCGCTTTGGTTGTTGAATTCGGATGCAGCCAGTTCATCACCCGCTCAAAAGCGGATCTGTCCAAATCAACGAAATCAGACCCCGTCGCCGCGAGCATTCGATCAAAGACCCGCTGAAACAACCCGGTCGCATGCGGCGAGCGGATGCCCCAGGACTTCAGGAGGTCGTAGGGCGTGTCACTTTGCGCCAAGGCACGGCCGATTTTCTCCGGTGCCTTATCCGGGTCGAAGAGGGAAAGCTCCTCGATGAGCTTTGAGCGAACAGGAAAACTTCCAACAGGCTTGGTCCTCAGAACGCTCCGCAGTCTGGTCAGATTTTCACCGTGAGCATCAAAGGTCTCAACGTAAACATCGAGCGCAGCAAGGCAGTAGGTGCCGTGATCCGTCTCAGCAAGCGTATCGAGAAGTACATCTGCAACCCCTGACCACCTCGGATTATCAACCTCATCTGAAGTGAAGAATGAACGAAAGAGATCGGAAGCCTTGTGCCACGGGAAGCGCGACCAGTCATCACGAGCAAAGCGGTCCTCAAACCCAATAAGCCTGCTCTCAAGATCGGAGGGATCCGATTTCCCAACCGCAAAGCCATACTTCTTCTGAAGAGCGTCCACCGCACGATCCAGCAGAACTGTCGTTCCGGTGATATCCATCCGCTTAGGGCGATAGGGTGACGACAGAACCTCGGACAACTTCATTGAGCACCCTCCTGCTGCTCAAGCGCGCGCCGAACAGCTTGTTTCAGCTTCTCCACTTCCTCGACGTTCTTCGGAGTTGTCATGATGAAGCGAACATCAATCCGGCGGTTTGCGCGTTTCGACTGCGCATCCCCTCCGAACGCAACAGGACGGGTCTCCCCGTAACCCGAAACTGACAGTACCTGCGGACCGGGTCCGGGTGCCTCGACCTCATCATTAATGAGATAGTTCGCGTTCAAAAAACGCTCCAACACCGGACGATGGCGAACCATCACATCATAAGTGGATGTCGCGCGTTGCGTTGAAAGAACAAAATTTTCAGGAACCGAACCGTCCAGGTCGGTATGCCCCTCGATCTGCACAGCCTCAATGACAGACGAGTTCGGATTGCAGTCGCTGGATATCGTCGAATTCGGCCCGAGCGTAAAGCAGACCAACTCCTCGGACAAAATTTCCGCGATCTTTCGCATGTTGTCCTGCGACGCTGCGTTTGCGACGTGCTTTCCGGAAGCGAAGCGGACAGAGTCCTCACCAAAACGAACGACACCGCTCACCTCATCTACAATCACCCGGATGTTTGCAGCCTCAAGACGCCTTTCCAGCCGATCAACAGCTTCCTGCGATCTTCCGAAATACCGCTCAACGCAATAGCGAGAGCATCCGGCGCTTGCAATTTCAGCAAACGATCAACTTCAGCCTGAAGACGAAGCAGTTCCTTTCGGAGTTCTTCAACCAGCTTCTCCAGATCAGCTATTTCTTTTTGAAGCTTCTCGTTGTCTTTCGCCAGGTTTTCATAATCGACCTGAAGCTCGGCCAGATCCCGGCGCAGCACCCTGTTGTCACGCCTCAACGCCTCCACTTGCAATGCAAGATCGTGAGCTTCTTTCTCAAATTTCTCGAGCCGGAGAACGTCTTGCCATAACCGGTCATTCTCCTTCTCGAGCCGCTCAACCTCCTTCTGGAGCACCTCAATGCGAGGAATGTCTTCTTTGGCCGTCTTCGCGAAGAAGGCCATAACAATCATGACAATGAACAGAATCGAGATCATCAGGTCCGTCATGGAGACAAAGACAGATTCCTCTTCCTCCTCACGGTGCAGGCGACGGGAAGTCAGAGCCAACGGTTACACCCCCTGACGGGCGGGCTGGAACTCGTTGATACCGTCCATAACCTCCCGAATTTTCTGGATGCCCTCTCCGAACTTGTCCGAGACCTCCTTGGAATAGCGGGAGATCTGATCCTGAGACTGCGAAAGCCCGTTTGCTATTTCTTCAAACGCCGCGCCCATCCGCTCATCCAGATCGTCCGCCGTATCGACGATCTCTTTAAACTCCTTGATCGAAGCCTGCATTGCCTCCATGGACTGAGCAACAGCGGCGTTGGATGCCTCGATCAGATTAAAGCTCCCCTCCAGAGAACTGCGAATGGCGGTGTTAATCCGCTCGATACGTTCCACGCTGTCAGCAAGCGGCCGGGCAACACTCTCAAGAGACTTTGTGGAGTTCGTGACACTCTCCGTCGATTTCTCATGGGAAGTCGCAGCCTGTCCGATAGCGCTCGCGTGCCTCTCAAGCTCCCGGTTCGAAGCCTCAAGACGCGTTGCCATCGTTCTGATCGGCTCCACAAGAGAAGTATCAAGGTTCCCCTGAAACTCGGACAGTCCCTTCAGGAACTCACCGGATACTCCGGCAAGGCTCTCGGTAATCTCCGTTCCGGCCGCCGCCACCTTCCTGTTCGCCTCAGCTCCCATTTCATCAACGGCTTCAGTCGCCCGGGTGCCGACTTCCGCACCCGCATCAACAATCGCCTCCGACAGACCTGAAGCCGCCTTCGCTATATTCACAGCCGCCTCATTCATCTGGGCGGTGTTGTCACGGGTGTTACTCTCAATGGACTCAAGAAGATCCGAGATCGCACGCTGCGACGTTACAAGATCCTGTTCCCGCGCCGTGTGCGCCGCCTCCTGATCAGCTTCAAATTGGCGACGCGCCGTTTCAATGACCGTGTTCAGGTTTTCAATGCCCTTGGACATCTCTTCGCCGATAGCGCTTCCGGAAGTAGCCAACTTGTCCGCCACATCGACCAAGGTGCGGTTAATCGTGGACAATGTGCGGGACATCTCGTCGAGACTTTCGTTCAATTTGGCGTTCAAGGCCTGGCTGAGTTCAGAAACCATTCCGCCCACCTCAGCACCCGCCGAGTTGCCAACCTTGTCCAGCACAGGGGCAAGATCCCGGGTTAGCGTCGTACTCACAGCTTCACCGATCTGAGCGCCCAGATCATTGCCGAACACCTTCAGCAATGAAGTCTGCTCCCGGATTTCCCTGAGTTGGTCCGCAGCAATCTTTTCCGGCGTGTTGAACTGAACCCTAAACTCAATGGCATCGCAAAGCTTGGTAATGCACTCTTCAAGAGATGCCGATTGCCGCCGGTAAAGGATGGTGAAGAGAATGGATGCAAACAATCCACTGAGCGACATGATGAACTTAGACTTGGCCGCATCGAGGAACACCTTCATTGCGGCATCATCAAATGTCTTCAATCCATTTATAGCTGCGATGATACCCAGAAACGTAAGTAGCAGGCTCACGGAAACAAAAATACCAGGCACGTAGCGCCAGGTACCGTGATCGAACCCCAAATCGTGGGAGTTGAAAAAGAAATTTGGGCGAACTGTGTTTCCAACTTCTGGTTCTTCATCCTCCACATCCGGCATCACCAGTGTTTCGGCAAACTCCTCCCAAGCGCGACGCACCCGCCTGTCAAAGTCATTAGTGCTGCCGGCAGCAATGATCGTGTCCAAATCATTGAAATTTGTTGCGAATTCCCTCTGGTTCTTAAGCTTTCCGACCTCATTGGAAACTCGGTTGATCGCACGCTTCTTCTGACCGTTTTGCTGAATATATCTGAAGGCCAGATACAAGAACGCCAACAACAAAGTGATTACCACAATGCCGACGCTTTCTTCACTTGCTACGACGTTCGAAGAGTAAAGAATAAAATCTTTTACGATTTTCCCGAACTCAAGAAAATACTGCCAAAACTCCACTTTTTACCTTTCGATTATTTTTCAGTTGCGCAGACCAAAGTGAGCTGGAATTCGAAAAACAGTTCCCATCCGTTTCCATCAAACCGGTTCGTTTGTTTGGTTCCTCGACAAAACTTCTCTGCTCAATTGTTCTATGTATTGCCGAACATCCCCACCAAAGAGCGCGTATTTCCTATTCAATGAGCTGGACCAAGTAATTTGGCACCAATCAAAACGCGCAATCATTCTATGTATCCTCAGATGAAATTGTCTCGGAGCTATTTGCAGTCCGTTGCATTTGAATTGCGTCGGAAAATGCGGCAGCAAGAATTCCAGTTGGCATCGCAATCAGGCCAATGCCGGTGATCGCCGTTAATCCGGCAAAAAACTGTCCTAAAGAGGTTGTGGGATAAACGTCACCATAGCCAACCGTGGTCAACGTTGCGATCGACCACCACATCGTCCTCGGTATGCTCCCAAATGCATCCGGCTGCGCATTTCCCTCGATCATGTAAAGAATTGTCGAGGAGATAAGTAGCAGCATGGCCGCCAAGCCTACGCTCATTAGTAGTTCGTAGCGACGAGAATGCAGTGCCGTAGAGATTGCCTCAAACGCCCGCGAAAACCGCCCCAACCGCGCTACTCGTAGGATCCGAAGAAGGCGAAAGAGACGCAAAAGGAACGCTTCTGTTCCAAGAAAGGTGAGCAGCAGAGGCGAAACGGAAAGCAAGTCGATAATAGCTGCCGGGGTAAACGCATACTTCATTCGACCAACGGCACCTTGATATCGAGGATCCTCACCTGCGACCCAAATTCTAGCAACGTACTCGAGAACAAAAATTGAAGTGAAAAACAACTCCACAGCCCGGAATGCCCATTCTCGACCATCAAGTATTGTGGGTTCACTCTCGATTACAGCTGTTGCCGTGGCAGCCAGAATTACAACACTAATTCCCCTGTTGACTGGAGACAGACCGGGACGGGGCCACGCGGTTGGCTCAAGCATCTGGTAAACTTGGACCCTGAAACAATTTAGCCTAAACATCGAGTGGGTCACTCTAGGCCGTGAGCGCTTCTGTGAGCGTGTACTCGTGTACTAACTCTGGGCCTTGGCCTGCACCACGGAGCTCGATGGCTCGCATTATTTTCAACCCCGCGTGGCTTTGTCGCCAATCTCTTGAAGCCTCGGCTGCAACAACCAAGTACCTTGTATTCTTGCAAACCGTTTTCTTCGTCAATCCACCGCGCTCTTCAATCATTCCGGAAACTGCTTTTCGCGGCCCTAAAGCGAACTTTCCCGTCAAAACAAACATTTGGCCGTCGAATGCAATTTCTCTGAAATCATCCAAGGCCCCCTGAAGAACGCCTGTATTGCCAAAAGTTGGAAGCCCGGTGTCGGATGCACTATCGCCAACCAGCTGCGTTATCCAATCGCAAATGTCGTCAGACTCTTCCGAAGTAATTCGGCCATCCAAAATCGCCCTTTGCGCTGAAAATTTGAGGTTCCGAATTCTGCTGTCCTGCTGAATTCTCGGATAGGTTTCCAGCCTTCGGAGTAAAGTTTGCACCTCTTCGAGCGTAATGTGGTTGTCACAGGCAATTCCGGCGCAAAAACCATACATCTCGTTGACATCGTCATTCTCAGTTTCAAGCTGAAACTCCTTGGAACGGATATCAACGATGTCCTGAATAATCTCAAAAATTTCTCGAGGTTCATTTTGCCAGATGGCAAGGTCCTCGATTAGCTCCTTAGCATCGTCATCCTTGAGCAATGCAAGGAAGTTTTCAGCTTCAACTTTGAGGGGTGAAAACTCAGCAGTCTCTATGTTTTTGCTAGCGAGCACCCCCTTGAGGAAACCTAGCCAATAGGCCATCACCTTTCGATAGTTGGAATGGTTGTGAATACGCCCGAGCGCGGCACCACCATATTCTAGCTCTGTGCCTCTTCCTTTCGACAACCCACCCATCAGCCTCTCCTTGCATCCGATACAATGCACAACTTAACAGGAGCACAATCATAAGGCGAGTTATTGCGCAATACTGAGTGGGTATTTTCGTCGCAGACCAACAGCGTGAATCGCAGCTTCAATTCAACCCTAAGAGGCTACGTGAATAGAAATGATGACACTTCGCTGTGTGGCCTAAATGCGCGAGACAACCAATGAACTTTTTCACAGGGTTTCGCGACCAAAGCCTTTCTTCCTACCTAGACTCCCGTTAGGCCATCCAGCCCCGCACGCTGGAAGGTATTCAATGAAAACATCACAATCGGTTCTCACCCAACAAATGATCGAAGCATATTGTGACAAGCGTCTTGCTAAGTCGTTTTCCGAGGACGAGTTGGTGGTAATTCGAGGCCATTTGATAGGCCTTCTTGAGAGGAGTGAATATCCCATATATCGAGGCAGCCGTTTGGATGTCCGGGCGCTCGCAGACACTCTTTGCCTAGATTCTCACCGACTGAAGGCAGAAAGATCTAACATCCAACCAATTTTCGATGCTGTTTCAAGGTCGATCACCGAATTTGCTCTGCGTCCGGAAGCAGGACAGAGGAACAGTCGCCATGAAGGATGTGATCATCAAATTAAATCTTTGCACCACAAAGATGGACGACGCCGTCGAGGTAAACCACCACCACCAATTGTAGAATTTCCAGAGCCGTTGGAAACAACTTGGGTTGAACCTTCAAACTTCGGAGCTGCTCTTCGCGCGCACTCAAAACGTCACGGGGAGTCCATCTATCATCTTTTCAATGCTGTCGTGAGAACAGATGACGGCATCAAACGCAGCACCTTCGTCGGATGGGGACGAAGAAATTCTGCACCAACATCAGCAACAAGCCAGGATATTCTGCGTCGTATCGAACGTCGATACCGTCTTCCAAACGGATACTTTTCCAGCGTCGACAGAGCTGCTGCCGACACAACAACCCACTGTGAGTTGGACGATTTGACACCTGCTGAACGCCGTCGCCTGGTTTGGCATTTGCCGGACGATTTCAGACGAAGGCCACGCGCCGAACAGGATGAGATCCTTGCGTGGGTTCGCGAAGTGATTATCAGCGGCTCCACGGAATATCGCCGCTATCAAGCCGCAGCCATTCGACAAAGATATGCAGTACGTTTCAAATGCGGTCCTGGCTCGCAAAGGAAGGTCTCTGGTAGCCGCTCATCTGATACTTCATACGTAGTTGACGCACCCAAACACCTAAATGACGAAATGCTTGAATTACTGCGCTTCAAGACTTCGACCTTTGCGACGTTTGGCCAGCAGCGAAATGGTGTATGGGGTGCTGAGACCGCTTCTCAAAAGGTCGAACACTTTGGTTTGTTCTTCGGTGCATTCGCTGCCCCCGTCAGCAGTGATGTGCAGGGATTTGGCGTTGACCCTAACGTCCTAACGTTTGCAATGATGGTCTTTCCAAAGGTCTGGGACTGGTACTTGCAATGGCGTGAACGCCGCCGGGGTTTTTTCACTGCCTGGGAAATCGACATGCTGACGCTCGCGTCTGCATTGTGCCGGGAGGAAACAGGATGGCTGCGACAGTGCGCTCACCTATCAAACAGTCTTCGCGAAATCGATGGTTTGATAACAAAAACTGAAATTGTTGATGCTCAAGCTGACTGGTCAGCCGCTTGTGACCGTCTTGTAAAACATGCTCGAACCAGAAAGAAAGAAGTCGAACGGGTCGTTAAGATTCACCGCGACCCCTTTGAACCAATCATGACAGTTCTTGAGGCTCCGAGCCCTGTCGGGGAGTATCGAAAGATCACCGAAGAAATCCTGCACCGGATGCCTGATGAGAAGCGTCACCCCAGGGCGGCGGCTGAAGCGGTCAGGGCTTTCCTACTCTTGCGCATTGGATTGCACACTGGGCTACGGCAGAAAAATTTGAGAGAACTTTTGCTTTGCAAGCCTGGCGACCAACCGACTTCGGAAAGAAAACTGGAGAACGCAAAGCGTGGAGAACTACGCTGGAGCACACGTGAAGGAGGGTGTGAAATCTTCATTCCTTCAGTTGCCTTTAAGAATGCTCACTCCTCCTTTTTTGGGTCGAAACCATTCCGATTGATCCTGCCTGATCTGGGACAACTTTATGATTTTATCGACGCCTGGAATGATCGACACCGATCGCGACTGCTAGGACCCGCATCGGATCCCGGCACGTTCTTCGTGAAAACAGCAAAAATTACGAGTGCGAATGCCGAATACTCGCAGAACACATTTTTCGAGGCTTGGCGAACGGCCATCCAGCGATACGGTATATTTAATCCATGGACGGGACGAGGAGCTATCAAAGGCTTGTTGCCTCACGGTCCGCACAATGTGCGCGATGTGCTGGCGACACACATTCTTAAGCAGACAGGATCCTACGAACAGGCCAGTTACGCCATACAAGACACCCCTGAGGTGGTCGCGAAACACTACGGACGTTTTCTACCTCAGGATAAAGCTGAAATTGCCGCGAGAATTCTCAATCAAGTTTGGGATGCTGCTTAATGGGCACATCACCAACTCTCAATATTTCGCTCGCACTCTTGCGCCTTGACACCGAGAGGAAACGGCGGCTTCATTTTTAAGAAGACCTTGAAGACATCAGTATGATCACCCACCAGATCGCCATCGAGCAACTCACTGACCACATCGCCACTCTTGCCGACGGAGAACAGGTATTTGGACCGAGCCGAGCGTTGCAGCAATTCGGCTCTCAATACCATCCCAAGAATGATGCTTCCTCTCTGCTGCGTCGCGGGGCTGCGAAGTCATGTTATGCCAACGCCACTTCCTACGCTCTGCGTCATAACAATCTATTCTATTCAGAAGGATATGCCCTTGATCCCGCGTTGCCGGTACCACTGCAACATGCTTGGCTTGTAGATGAAGTTGGCGAGGTAATTGACCCTACTTGGAAAGATGCGGAGCAACACGTCTATTTTGGCATCACCTTCAAACCGGATTTCCTGGTTGAATTACTAAATCACACTGGGGGTGAGAGTGGATTTCTCGTGAACTGGCATCTACTGCAAAAACATCTCACCACACCAACGTTCCTGCGAGCCGGTTTGTTGTCAAAATCTGAAACCTCTTTCGCTGGTTCTTCGTGACTCTTGAGTTGAGAGCTACGGAAATTGGATTCTTCGACTTTAATCACGATGAGGGACAGACTTCGCTTAGTGGGCCATCTGGAATGGTATTACGGCGCGTACGGCAGAATTCCAGCTGAATTGCTCCCCGAACACTTGATCTCCCTCTGCCTCCACAACGCAATTTTTTGTACAGGTGCAGCTTTGCCATGGTGTTCGACAGACTGCCCACCAAAAGACATCAGAAACACGTTACTGTCATTTTTTGCGATACATAGGCGTCCTGTTAACTTTTTGTCCGGGGTTTTCCGGAAAAACCGGTCTTGCCACCCCGAAGGAGACCGAGATGCCTTAAGCCACCACCAGCTATCCCACTGATTTTTTATGGGAACTGAACGTTCCAAGGATTCATCGCAGTTTCCCGCAGGTGTTCCACGCCGCTGATTTCAGACTGCTGAAACGTTGTTTTGTCTCCCCTTTCTCGTCCCGGAAACGAGGTCGAAAAAACACGGCGTCGACAAGGTGCATGAATCCTTTCCTGCATCCTGACGAACCCACCGGTCCGTCGACCAACATACTTTTTCGCCCAACCGACTGAACCATGCCGAGGAGTAAAAGCCTCGACGTGAAGTGTTCTCACACCCAAAAAATTGGAAAATCAGACTATGAGCGTTCACACGCCGCGCACGTTTTCTTATGAGCCCGAGACTTTTCGAGCCATCGCGCAACACCTTCAAACATACCGCGCAACTGGAGATCCGGATCGCGAGAAATCCTTCGCAGCTCCGCTCATCGTTGACTGGAGTAAGACCCTCCTGCCCTTTCCAGGTATCATCGGGACCTCACAAACAGCCACTGTCTTGGAACCGGTGTTTGCCTTCTCAGAAGACAACTCATGGGCGCTATTGGCGAACGGGTGGGTGCGCCTGAAGAACCATGTCGATGACCAGTTCAATGCCGTTCATCGAAAAACTCCCTGAACCCAGAAGGAATTGAACCGGCTCCTCTTCGCATAACGTGCGTTGTGGAACATGGACTTCCGGGTTGGGCGGGGAGTTGCAGTTTGCTGCGTCGAAAACCAATGACAGCACTGCGGACAAAGCTGACATAGCAGTTGTCTGGCGATAGTGTTCGGTGAATGGTGGTAGATTGCGTTTCGACGCTGGCCAATCTTATGCTAGGTGGAAAGAACATGACAAACTTTGTTGGCCTCTCGTCAGACAGCGGTCTTTCCGATGTATTGAAGATGTTCCCGCGCAATTCTGAGATTCTCCTTCGTCTCCTGGATGAAATCATGTGCGCTGATGGAGAGCTGTCCAGAGGGGATCGAGAAGCAATCGCAGCGTTCATTTCAAAGCAAAACACGACCCCATACTGCGTGTTCTATCACACTTTGTTTTCAGAAGTATTTTCTGGCCCGATAGAAGAAACCAATAGACGTATCCAGCCACTTTTGACGTATGCTCGATGTTTGCACAGCAAAAATGGTGATGAGATAGCGACAGCGTTCGAAGCGGCTCGGAAAGCAGGATGGGGCGAAAACGCGATTTACGAAGTTGTGGAAGTCTGCGGTATTTTTGGCTTCATCAACACCATCGTCCTTGCTTCAGGAATCAACACGCCTGATGG
Organism: Roseibium sp.; assembly: GCA_017643925.1. Classification (GTDB taxonomy): domain Bacteria; phylum Pseudomonadota; class Alphaproteobacteria; order Rhizobiales; family Stappiaceae; genus Roseibium. Next base: position 20,478 of record JAEPML010000015.1, read on the forward strand.
GCCAATGCACCCTTATCCTACGGTCAACGACCTCAAACGTTCTTACGCAGCGATGGCGGATGGGGTGAGAAACTGAGGGTCATGTTGGGCTCCTTTCGGACCTTCGCTGCACCCTTCTCTGACGGCAGCAAAGGGCCGAAAAATACCGGATGCCTGATCAGAGTGAATGTCTGCTTCTGCGCCTCTGGTGTCCGAGACCTGCCAGTCCACGTCCAGCCCCCTTACGGACACCGCTTGAGTCAGAGACCCATTCTTCTCACTCATCCTTGGCGGCGAGTTGATCGCCTGAGCAGTGCTTTCTCCCCTACCCTTTCTTACTGAAAACTCAGTCCAAACTCAGTGTCAGCCCCAATCCTGTGCAATCAGGTTCAAAACTTTGGGTGCGTTTGGAACATTACTTTGGTCCTCCAATATCGTGGAAGGTTTTCTACAAATATTTTCATACGCTTACAGAGGGCATTGTTCAGAACTTTGGTTCCCTCACCAGCTTAAGTGGTGAGAGGACCAAAGTTTTGTTCATAGCACCCAATGTTTTGTACCAACCCGAGGAAAATCCTTGGGTTGGTGCAGAATGAAAGATGGGTGAAATGCGAAAGTTTCGGTCCCGCGAGCCGGTTCCTGGTGGTCAGCCTGGCGCGCGCTGTCCCGAGTTGTTCCGAGCCGCATAGGATGGGCACTTTAGGCCAATAAACGGCTCGAACGGCCCTGAAACACAAAACCCGCCCATCGGAGACGATCGGGCGGGTTTTGATTATCAGCGCCGGGAAGCGATAACTGGCATCTTGCACTGAAAACCCCAGACCATCCGGTCTCCAGCAAACATCAGGACGCAAAGGGTTTGCGCTCTGTTCTTGTCTTCGGAATGCCGGATCAGTTTATTTCCTGAACCTTCATGACCAGCTCGCTCCAGTTCCGCTGATTTTCGATGTCATGTTCCAACCCATGCTCGTCGGCGAGAGTGAAGCGCTTGATCCCCCGGGTTTTTCTGGTGGCCTGAAAAAGCCGGTAAGCTTTCACCCCAAGGCCTCTCACCTGTCGTTCAAGCTCCCGGATCCTCCCGTCTTCCAGGATAGGAAATGCGACACTGCATGTCGCTCTGAAGCACGTTCCGCTTTCCGCTCACTGATTACGATAATTACGATAAGCGCGTGTCGCGCTATCCAAATTTACGTTGCGCGTAACTGGGGGGCACATGACAAAACACTACAGCATGAGCCGCAAGATCGATCCCACGCAGGGCTCACTATTGGGCGACGGTACGGCGAACATCGGCGACCGGGTTGAGATCGGGCCGACTGCACTGGCCTTCGCCGAATGGCGCGAGGCCGGGCTGGAACTGCCCAACCTGGTCGAGATGCGCAAAGCTCGCCATCAGCGGCTGACCGACGCCATAGTTGCGCGCGGCTATGGAGGCCTTCTGATGTTCGACCCTCTGAACATCCGCTACGCAACCGACACGACGAATATGCAATTGTGGAACATTCACAACCCTTTCCGGGCATGCCTGCTCTGCGCAGACGGCTACATGGTTCTTTGGGACTACAAGAACGCACCTTTCCTGGCTGAGTATAACCCGCTTGTCCGCGAGAGCCGATCCGGCGCGGACATGTTCTATTTCGCGCGCGGTGACCAGATCGGTCCAGCGGCCGACGCCTTCGCCGCTGAAGTGGCGGACCTGCTGGCCTGCCATGCTCCGGGCCATACACTGATCGGCATCGACAAGATCCAACCCGCAGGACTGGACGCGATCCGCCGCGCAGGGTTGGAGTTTCGCGATGGCGAGGAAGTCACCGAGCGGACGCGTGGTATCAAGACGGAGCACGAATTGCGCGCCATGCGCTGCGCCATCCATTCCTGTGAGCGCGCCATGGCCGTCATGGAGGATTTCGCGCGTACCGAGATACCGAAAGGCGGCGTGACCGAGGCCGATGTCTGGGCCGTACTCCATGCCGAGAACATCAAGCGCGGCGGCGAGTGGATTGAAACGCGGCTGCTCACCTCAGGGCAACGCACGAACCCGTGGTTCCAGGAATGCGGGCCACGGGTCATCTGCGAGAACGAGATTCTTGCATTCGACACTGATCTGATCGGCCCCTATGGCATTTGCGCCGACCTCAGCCGCACCTGGTGGATCGGCGACGACCGGGCCCCGGCGCATATGCGCGAAAGCCACGCGGAAGCAGTCGAACATATCCGCTTCAACACGGCGCTCCTGCGACCCGGATTGCATATGGAAGAGCTGACCCGCTCTCTCCACGTGCTGCAAGACAAGTATCAGGTGCTCAAATATTCCTCGCCGATGCATGGTGTCGGCTTGTGCGACGAATGGCCGTTGATCGCCTATCCCGACCGGTTGGTGGAAGGTGCCTTCGATACCAAACTCGAACCCGGCCTGACGTTGTGTGTCGAGGCGCTAGTGGGCGAGGTCGGCGGCGACCACATGATAAAACTTGAGGACCAGGGCGTTGTGAATGACAACGGGTTCGAGACGATCTCGACATTTCCCCTGGATGAACGTTTCTTGTGAAGGGGATGCAAGATGGAGCGAAATCAGGTCGCAGGCATCTCCAAATCTCTGCCATTCAACCCGAAAGCAACAAGCGGTAGCATTCGGGGAAAGCCGACAATAAAAGAGCGTCCGAAATAGAGGTGCTGAACCGGCACTCGTTTAATCCCCGGCGAAGCTCCGGTATCCATCCTTCTCGTAATTCTGCTGCGTTTCAAATGAATGTCCGCCTTCGGGCAAAGCTTCAACGTGGCAAACGACTGAACAGATGGTGCAAACCGGAAGTATGTCCGCATACTCCTAAACGGCAACTTTGGGCCGGAATCGTAACTTGCGAGAAATCGATTATGCGGCTTCAAGAACCGTTTCAACATGAATTCACCGTTTGCGCAGTCATCCCCCATGAACGCACTGGCCAAACCTCGTCCACGCCATCCTCTAGGGTGAAATGAAAGTCCTTCGGCAGCCCCCGGTCGAATGCACTCAGCATGTCAGAAAACTGAGGTCGCGTGACATTCAGAGACATGTTCACCATGGGGATGCCATCTACTTCATGTAAGTAGCCAGCATCGCATTCAGCAGTCTTCATGAAGGTTGGTGCAATAAGCATTATCGTGGCTGGCCAAAGAATATCGTCGCCTTCGCGTTTCACCGAGGCAGACAAAATGACGTATGAAAACTCTACTGATTGCCTGGGTGGTCCATCCTGAACTTCCTGCCCGAAGTGGACGGAGCCGATACCGACAATCTCACCCAGCCAGTTTCCAGCTACAATTGTGCGAAGAAATTGTTGTTTTATCTTTCTTGTCGCTCGTTTTGCCATGTCAACGATCCGCTCAAATTGTAATTTTTTACAATTTTATCGATCCCGTTAACCTTTTGTCCGGATTAATCCGGAAAAACCGGTCCCGTCGAGTCGCAGGAGGCCGGAATGAATATCAAAAACACACGCTATCTTCTTGATACATCTATAATAAGCGAATTCGCCAAGGACTCGTGCGAACAGCACGCAGGCCTCCGAAATTGGTTAACTCGCGTTCCGGAACATACCCTGCACGTGCCGTACGGGGCTGCTCTGGAGATCCAGCGGGGCATCGTCCAACTGCGCCGGATAAATCCTTCAAAAGCCTATCATCTAGATCTCTGGTTCGATGATCTGCAATCGAAACTGCCGTTCATTCCAATGACACTCGAGGCCGCCCGGATACACGCCGAGATGACATCCGAGAGCGCATTGAAAAATCTCTGGATCAACGATCCACGAACGAAGACCCCCGGCCCCCGCCAGACCCTGGCAATAGCGGCGACAGCGATCGCTTCCGGATCGTGTTTGGTTACCCGGAACACGTCGGACTTCGCGCAGATTGACCGGCACTTCTCCCTCCCTGGCCTGATCAATCCGATCGACCACGAACCATCCACATCGCCCCATTCAGCAATCACAATCCACTGACCAACTGAAAGATTTTCCGATGACCACTTCAGGCAGAGCGCATCTGGACCAACGAGTAGACGCCGACGAGCCGATAATAGGCGCCATAGGGCGCTTCTCCATCACTCCGTCTCCTCGGACAAGCGAACCACCTTCGCATTCGAGGTCTATCACATCCTTCAGTATGGACCCTTCCTGCCATGACCTTTCACGCATCCAAATTTCTGCCTATCAATCCTTTTGATCCGGAAACGCTATTGTCGCTCGCCAGCGACCTGCGGGATTTTCAGAAAACCGGAGATCCCGTCGGCGTAGATCGTGGCTCCTCCCCGGTCATTTCGAACTGGAGCCGCACCCTACTCCCCCACTCGGCAATCATTGGTTCTTTGAACCACGACACCGTCCTTCAACCCCTCTTTGCTTTGACGGAGGACCGCTCCTGGGCATTACTGAGCCAGGGCTGGTACAGGCTTGAAGACCACGCCGAGACATTCGTCTCGAATGGTCGGCGAATACGCAGCCAAAGCCAAATAACCTGATTGCCGGCATTCGTCCGGAACACGGTTTCACATTTCGCCGAACCCAATCGGCTCCACACCCCTACATCACCATTCTCCATGCGCGGAAATCATTTCCGGCGCAAACGGGATCCTTTGTTCAGAGTACCCAATATGAAACGATCAACCCTCACTGAAAGAAGCGACAGATCTGTCGGCGTGCTGGCCGCACGCATGGCAGTTCGAAAGGCTCTCCGGTGTTTCCCGGTCATTAAAAACCGAACAGCTTATGTCATCGGAGCCGAGCTTCCCGACGACAGGGACACGTATATCTTCGAAGACGCTTTCGCATGCGAACTCGGCGCGGAACTTCCTAATGTCCGATCGAGAAACGATATTCCTAGTTTCTGCTACTTCATCGATGAAGATCCACAGCCGAAATACAAACGCAAGCGTCCTTTCGAAGCCTACTCCCTTGAAAGAGAAGTCCGTGAACACCAACGCCTGGTTGGGATGGGCACACCGGGCCACGAGATGCCTTCTGAGTTCAGGGAAATCGCAGAAACGGTCGTAGAAGTCCAAACCGATCATAGGCACATCGCTGCGGCCCTTTTCCTTTCACGTGGCATTACCGTTGGTGAAAAACAGGCCAAGGAACTGCATGAACATAGCCTGACGAACCTGACGATCGCGTTTCGCGGAAACCGGCCACTCTCATCCGCACTTCACATGCTTCGCGCCATGAGAGACGCTGACGCAAGCGAGAAGCCACTCACCAAGCGTACTGATCAAATTTTACCACTCGAACAGCTTCACGGTTATGGCCGTGCAAAAGAATGGGGTCTGGAACTCGCAGCTGATCTCACGGATTGGCGCAATGGCAAACTCGAGTGGAACGATGTGAACAAGGGTGTCCTGCTGAAAGGAGTGCCCGGAACCGGAAAGACAAGGTTCGCAAGGTCACTTGCAGAGAGTTGCAACGCACATTTTGTCGAATGTTCCCTGGCGAAAACCCAGGCAAAGGGGCACCTGGGAGACATGCTGGCTGCGATCAGTCGTGCTTTCAGGGAAGCCTGCAAAAACGCCCCGTCGATCCTGTTTGTCGACGAGTGTGACTCGATCGGAAACAGAGCAGCCCTCTCCGGACATCATCCGGAATATGCCCGCAAGGTCATCACCGGCATGCTTGAGTTCATGGACGGCGCGGAGCCACGCGACGGTGTCGTCGTGATCGCGGCTTGTAACTCGCTTGAAAACATCGACGAAGCATTCCTGCGACCGGGCCGGCTGGAGCAAGTCATCGAGATTGAGCCGCCCGATCTAACTGCCCGGCAGAAGATCCTCACGAACTACCTTCAGATAGAGCTTCCGGAACTCTCAATGCGAGAGCTGGGTCAAAGAACCGAAGGCTGGACCGGTGCCGACCTTGAAAAGTTCTCACGAGACGCACGCCGGAAAGCAAGGCGTGCACGCAGAGCCCTGGATGCTCAACAGGTTCTGGATCTTTTGTCCGGACAGGTGATGGAAATCAGCGCCGGTGATCTGGAACGGTTCGCTGTGCACGAGGCTGGGCACGTCGTCGCCGCCCACCATCTTTTGAAGGTGCTACCTGAGAGCGTCTCAATTCAGGAGTTTCATCGCAAAAACCATAGCGGAGCAGCTTTGAGCGGAGGTATCACCCTGCTCTTGAGACGGAATGCAAGCGCCCACCTTCGTTCCGACTATCTCAACGAAATTTCTGTGGCGCTGGCGGGCCACGCAGCTGAGAAGCTCATCTTGGGTGAAGCATCCGACGGCTCCGGGATTGCAAGTGGATCGGACCTGGAGTTTGCCACCAGCCATGCCGCACGCCTGCTTGCCGGATCCGGGCTCTGCGGTGACCTGGTGTTCAGAAGTGACGGTAATCGCGAACTTCGCCAGCTGATCAAACACGATGCGAACTTCAAGGAAGAATGCGGGAAGGTCCTGGATCAGCAATTGAGCGAAGTCACTGAACTCCTGAGCCAACGCACAACCGTCATCAACGGTCTGGCGGAAGCGCTTCTGGAGCGGAAAACGCTCTCGCAGGACGAGATAGCCCCTCTGCTTGGTGTTGCCGTGTCGGAGGCTGAAACAACTGAAATTATGAGAGATCCCAATGCTGAGTAGTCAGTTCACTTTGACAGGAAGCGTTTGCCACTTGTTAAGTTTGTCGGCACGAACTTCTGTCATTTGGCCGGAGTGTCTGCTAGTTGATCCGTCCCCCGGGCAACCCGCCAAGATCTTGGCTGAGGTAAGTTTCCGGGTTCGGCTTCAACAGCTGGCACCCGCCAGCAAAGCAAAAGGAGGTAGCCGACATGAACGTTTCATTTTTGTACCAGGCTCCTTCAGAAGCCCATTTCTCCGCTCAGCACATAGCGTGACTTTTTGCTGATCGGCTCACCCCTGAGTCGACCGGTTCAGTTTCGCATGTCCCCAGTTCCGGGGTTGCGGCTCATGCCGCGTGCTGAGAAGGAGTATGAACTTGGCATATCTCATCTGACATTAAGACAACGCCGGAATTTCCGGCGTTTCGATCAGCTTGCGACTTAAGAAGTCCATTTCCGTGTGCGCCGTGCTGGCCAGCGTGAAGGACCTTCCTCCCCGCACCTGATCTTTCATTTTCAAGACCGGTTCACGACTGCGGTCCATCTGGGCTCGCAGAACGAGGACCTGTGTCTTTCTCCCGGATTTCCACCGGTCGCAACAACATCGAGAAGCGCCACGGAAAACCAGGGAAATGCCGCTTGCTGGAGCCCGATCACCGGGTGGCCCGGCGCAGAATGATGGTAACCGATATGTACAACAAACACGATGAGCTCTTTGAACTGATCAATCAGAAACGCCTGAACAATGGCCTGCCGCTTAACCGTGCCCGCGCAAAATCCGAAATTGACGCGGAGTGCGCCATACCGACGCCGATCTTGATCTTTTTGCAGAAGTTCAACCAACGGGCTTTATGTGCGACCCCAGCCTGGCTCAACGGCAAATCTCACCAAAGGACCGTGGCTCGTCCGTCGGCCATGTCGCAGATCCCTTTCGACACAGGCAAATCAAGAATGAAAGCGGCCTTGAGTTGATGTTCCTCACCGTATCAATCGCAAGTCACGAGGTTGTTTCTGTTTCCGAGCAGCAGAAAAGCCATGAAACCGGTCAGGACGTTGTAGATCACATGGGCATATCCGGTGCGCCTCGCCATGGTGCCGCCACCGAGCGTTGCCAGCACGGCGGTAAACGTCGTTCCAACATCCATGCCGATCACCAGCGCGGCCGCCTGCGGAAAATTGATTGCGCCCGCACCGAGAGCTGCCAGAGCCGTGGCGACGCCAGCACTGGAGGATTGGGTCACCAGCGTGATCAGGATGCCAATCAGGATCAGCTGCAGTCTTCCGAGTATCGTGTCCGGCGGAAAATCGGTGGGTGTGACAATTCCTGAAAAGGCGTCGAGGCCATCCTTCATGTGCTCGATGCCTATAAAGATCAGGTAGAACCCTGCAATCGCCTGCCCTACGAGCGCGACGCGGCCCGAAAAGGCAAGTTTCATCGCAGCACCCAGGAACACGAAGGGAAGCGCAATCTGGCCAAGATCCAGCTTGAACCCCAGGATCGCCACGAGCCAGCCGGTGAGCGTGGTGCCAAGGTTGGCTCCGAAGATTATGCCGAGCGCCTGCGGGAACGTCAGCAACCCGGACGCCACGAAACCGACGGCAGCCACTGTCGTTGCGCTTGACGACTGCACGACGGCCGTGGTGGCCGCACCAGTAAGGGCCCCCGTGACCGGTGTCGAAGTGAAGCTTCCAAGGATGACCCGCATCCGGTGGCCGGCAAGTGCCTACAGACCATCGGTCAGAAACATCATGCCGATGAGAAAGAGACCAACGCCACCAAGTGCAGACAGAAAACTTGATACCATCATCGAAGGCTAGCCGAAGCCGGGCACGAAGGTAAACTCTCAGGTCACCTGCGGGCAGCGAACTCCGGCGCAGCTATCCGGGAGGCGGTATCTCAATGCGCCCCCTTTTCGGCAGCTCGTTCACACAGATGAATCCGTCAACAAAACAATAATCGATTTTTTGTTGATCTGATCAGATTCTTCTACCGTAACACTAAGCATAACTCATCCAACGTGGAGGATTTACTATGAAGAAAAGCGTCTTGGCGCTTGCTGCGTCCGTGTGTCTACTTGCAGGCACTGCCAATGCAAAGACAATCGTTGAAATCGCTGGCAGTGACGACCGGTTCAGCACCCTCGTTGCAGCCGTTCAGGCAGCAGGTTTGCAGGATGCCTTGCAGGGCCCCGGCCCTTTTACGGTGTTTGCGCCGGTAAATGACGCCTTCGCGGCGCTTCCCGAGGGCACGGTTGAAACGCTGCTGAAGCCGGAAAACAAGGACCAGCTCACAAACGTGCTGCTCTACCACGTGGATGACCGCAACCTGACGTCCAACAAGATCCCCGCAGGATCGAACTATTTCAAGCCACTCCTGACGAGCGAGCGTACCTGCATCACCAAGTCCGGTGATGGTGTCCAGATCGCCGACGGCAGCGGCGCAACAGCAAACGTGATCATCGCTGACATCAAGGCAGACAACGGTGTCATTCACGTCATCGACAAGGTTTTGCTTCCAGGCGCACGTCCGGATTGCCACTAACTGAGGCGCTGTGAAGGCACGAAGGCCTTCATGACAAGGTGTCACGAAGAAAAAAGCCTGCCCGCAAGAAGTTGCGGGCAGGCTTTGTTTTTTGAATGCCCAATCCAGCTCGTTCCTGGCTGAGAGACAGGCGACCTGGCGGCAGGGTCATTGCATCATTCGGCAGGAACCGCGGTCTCCGAGGTTGCGCTGGAGCGGGCCTGTGACCTGAAAACCAGGCCAGCAAAAAGGAGCATGTCCGCAAACAGAACCAGCGAAGACACAGCTGCCAGAGCTTCACCGGAGGGCACGCCGGAATAAATGAGCGCAACGCCTGCCGCGAGGAGGATGGAGCCGATCGCCCAGACAAGCACCTGTGCGATCGCTGCCCGGCTGTTCTCCAACTGGGCAGCGCCCCGATAGAAAAGTCCCATCAGGAACAGCGACACCCACCCAAGAAGGTTCAGATGTGCGTGTCCCGGGGCCGTTTCGTGATTGTGGGAGATTGCCATGGAGATTCCCCAGGCCATGCCGAACACCATGATCAGGATCGCCAGTGAAAACGAAAGTCTTGAGGCAGTCATGACACGCCCTTACCGTTTCCGCAGTGCCGAGCACCAGCGGACCAAATGGTTGATGGGTACAGATTGACCGGGGCTATCCTCAGCCCCGCGTCAAATGCTATGCAATCTCTGACGGAAAATGCAAATTCAGTTCTGATATGGGGTGTATCACTGCTGTGAATTTCGCCGGTTTCGACCTCAATCTCTTGCGCGTGTTCGACGCTCTGTTACGCGAGCGCAGCGCTACCCGGGCCGGCGACCAGATCGGCCTCAGTCAACCCGCGGTCAGCAATGCACTCGCACGCTTGAGGCACCACTTTTCCGATGAACTCTTTGTTCGACGGGGCAAAGACATGGTGCCGACCCCACGCGCAGAAGCACTGGCAGACCCGATCCAGAAGGCCCTCGCCGCCATCGAGACCTCCGCTTTATGTGGGCGATACGATGGTGGATGTGAAACTTCGCGCCAGAACACCTGAGACGGTCTATGGCTACACATTGTCCAGCACGCTTGATCCCGGCCTGCCAGATCAGGACAAGACAGCCAATCTGATCCTCGACTACGGTCCCGGCGGCACCAAGCTGTTCCGGGCCCAGGGACTGCTACAAGATTCCGTCACGGTTTCCAGATCATCGCTCTCGGCAGTGATGACCTTCATCGAGGAAGGCATTCGGCACATTCTCGAGGGTTTCGACCACGTGCTCTTTGTCTTGTGCCTTGTCATCGGTGCTCGAACCCTGTCTTCCCTGGCCTGGCGCGTGACCGGCTTCACAATTGGCCACAGCATCACTCTTTCGGCCGGTTTCTTCGGTTTCGTTCCCAAAGGCGCCTGGTTCATTCCAGCGGTTGAAGCAGCCATTGCCTTTTCCATTGTCTATGCGGCAGTCATTGCCATCTGGCCGGGGAAAAGAGAGCAAACCAGCGAAAAAAGCATGGTTCTGGTAACCGGCGCGATCGGCCTGCTTCATGGTCTCGGATTCTCGTTCGTCCTGAAAAACATCCTGCAGGTGACCTCGCCCGACATCTGGCAGAGCCTGCTTGCCTTCAATGTCGGCGTCGAGATCGGCCAGTTGGCGATTGTGTTGGTCGTATGGCCTGCTCTTTGGCTGCTTGCGCGAACGAATGTTCGATCCGCCTCTCTGGGTGCGCATGGCAATAGCCGGTGGCTGTGCCGTAATCGCCGCCTACTGGACTATCGAACGTTTGTGGGGCCTGGCAACGCTCGCCTGAATTCCAGACCGGTATGCCGGATGAATTCCTCACTCCGGCCAAGGCGTTGTTAACCACATCTGTCTGCGTGAACGGCAACTGTGACGCAGATCACTGTCTGGATAGATCAACAGGCTATTTTCATCACGTTACGTAAGCCTTTCTTTGGTGCAGGGTCAAAGTGTCGTGCCAGCAACTCAGAGAGTCACGAAATGAGTATTCAAATCAATATTGGCGATCATGTCAGTCCCGAAGTCGGGTACGTCACTGTTCCCGCAAATCACCGCTGGATGTTCAGATGGTCGCGTACCAAAGCCAGGTCAATTGCGCGCAACATCGCCTCGGCGGACACTTACTTTGCCAGCCTGCCTGGCGGGAGAACGCTAACCTCGCTGCTTGGCGACAACACCATCTGGATCAACTACCACGCCACTTTTGGATATTACGGCGAAACCAATGCGGTTGGCGGGAAGGAAATTGCGATCGGCAACAAGGCCATCCGGATCGGCAAGTGGACCGTCCTCGCGACCATCATCCACGAACTGGCGCATGTAAACGGCGCTGATGGAACCGGCCATGACGCAGAGCAGGCCATACTGGAATGCGGTCTGGGATCTGCCGCGGAAAGACGAACAGGCGTCGATGATCCGCGAACGCCATACAACCCCGGAATTACAGGCTGAGCATTTCGCTCTCGCAGTCCGGCGCGGCGGCAGGCAAGAGCCCGCTGCCGCGCTCCGGCATTTCCAGGAGACTGACATGAAACACGCGTGCCTTACTCTCGTAGCGGCAGCATTGGTTCTGATGGCCGGATCCATCCCCGGTGTGGCCTGCCGCTGCGAAGGACCAGCAAACGTGAAAGTCGCATTCGCGGAAGCAGATCTGGTCGTATTTGGTGACGTTGAAGAGATCGAGGGTGATCTTCAAACAAGCAAAGGTCAATCGGTCCTGTTTCGGGCGCAACAGTCCTGGAAACACCCGGCTGAAATCCAATTGAGGCTCAGCAACAAGACGACCTGTGCAGCCGACCTGGAAGTCGGCAAAACCTACCTTCTTTTCCTAAAGAAGCACCCCGACACACCAGGCTTCTTCGCAAACAAGTGCTTTGGCAATTTGTCAGGAGAAGCCGCCATTGATGCAGTCAAAACCTTTCGCCCGGGCACCCCGGTCGGCAACTAGGGTGACCGCCGGGCTTTACGAAAAAGGGTTGGGTTCACACGGCTACGAAAAACAATTCGGAAAACCGACACGACGCCCCTATATCATTGGGTCTCAGATAAACTGCCACCGTCGGGACCCCAGATGACTGCAACTCCGTCGCTCTTCCGGTTTGACAACTCCTACGCAAGGGACATGTCCGGATTCTATGTCCCCTGGGAAGGCGCAAAAGTGCCCTCACCCGAACTGGTGCTCTTCAACCGCTCGCTTGCACGCGAGCTTGACCTTGAACCGGACTTGCTCGAGACATCCGAAGGCGCCGCGATCTTTGCTGGCGTGACACCACCTGACGGGGCTTCACCACTCGCACAGGTCTATGCGGGCCATCAGTTCGGCGGTTTTTCCCCCCAGCTGGGCGACGGACGTGCGCTTCTCATCGGGGAAATAATCGATCGGAACGGGCAGCGCCGAGACATCCAGCTGAAAGGATCCGGTCCGACGCCCTTCTCCCGCGGCGGTGACGGCAAGGCGGTCATCGGTCCGGTCTTGAGAGAATATGTGATCGGCGAAGCCATGCAGGCCCTTGGCATCCCGACAACCCGTGCACTCGCCGCCGTGACAACCGGCGAGGATATTTTTCGGGAAGGACCGAAGCCCGGGGCCGTTCTCACCCGTGTCGCCGCCAGTCACTTGCGGGTCGGTACGTTTCAGTTTTTTGCCGCGCGGGGTGAAACCGAAAAGGTTCGCCAGCTCGCCGACTACGCCATTTCCCGCCACGACCCGGATCTGCAGGTGCAAGAAGACAGGTATCTCAAGCTCTTTGCCCGGGTCATGGAGCGTCAAGCTGCCCTCGTGGCCCAATGGGTACTGGTCGGGTTCGTCCACGGCGTCATGAACACCGACAACACGACAATCTCAGGCGAAACAATCGATTATGGTCCCTGTGCCTTCATCGACAGCTACAACCCGGCAGCGGTCTTCAGCTCGATCGACCATGGCGGGCGCTACGCTTTCGGGCGCCAGCCGATGATCATGCAATGGAACCTGGCCCGGCTTGCCGAGGCCATGCTGGCGCTCTTTTCGCCGGACGACCTAGACATGGCGGTGGAACGGGTGAGCTCCGAGCTCGCACGCTTTCCGGAGCTCTATGGTGAGCACTGGCTGGCGGGCATGCGACGCAAAACCGGGATCCAGACCGCGAGCGACGATGACAAGGCATTTTTTGAACGACTTCTGGACGTGATGCATGAGCAGAACGTCGACTACACGCTTTTCTTCCGACATCTCGGCACTGCGGCGGCTGGCGATGCGTCTTCGTTGCGCGCGCTTGCCGAAACGCCTGAAGCGCTGGACAGCTGGATTGGCGAATGGCAGTCAAGACTGGACACGGAAAACACGGACCGCGCTGATCTGAAAGCCGGACTTTCCAGCATCAATCCTGCTTACATACCGCGCAATCACATGGTTGAAGCTGCCTTGCAGGCCGCGGAGACCGGAGACTATGCGCCAGTCAGGAAGCTGATCGAGGTTCTGGAACTCCCCTTTGACGAACGTGCCGGTTTGGACGATTTCGCGCATCCTGCACCGCAGGACCATGGCCCCTATCGAACATTTTGTGGAACGTGATTTCGGCTCAGTGGTCAGGTCAGAAGCCGACAAGCCGCTCGACCAGGAAGTCCATTTCGTCTTCCAGCGTTTCGCCTGCCAGGCTGACGAACCGGCCCTCCAGACTGATTGCCACAAGTCCGTGAACCGCGGCAAAGCAGGTTCGGGTGCGCACGGCCAGCAGCTCGTCTCCCATATCAGGATTGAGTCCCTTGAGCGGCTGAGCGATCAGCCCGAGCAAAGAGATGTTCTCCTGGATATGCCAGTCAGGCACCGGTTTGTCCTCGGGGAGAAAGTGGGCAAAAAGCGTCGTCCACAAGTTCCGGTTCTGGCGTGCAAAGCCCAGATAGGTCTGCGCAAGCGCCTTGAGCTCCTCAACAGGATCATCGATCCCCTCAATGGCTGCAAGCATGGCTGACTTGATCCGGCCAAGCGTGACGGAATTGACAGCCAGCAACAGCGCGTCCTGATCCTTGTAATGTTTGTAGACGGAACCGACTGAATAGCCGGCATTTCCGGCAATCTGCCGAATGTTGACCGCATCGAGACCGCCCTGCTCCACAGCTGCAATTGCTGCCTCCAGAACCCGTCTTTGTGTCTCTTCGCTCTTTGCCTTTTGAAGTCCTGACATCCTTGCGCCCTTAACTATAAAAGTGAACTCAGTTCATTTTTTTCTTGACGTAGCGCATTTGCTATGGCTTTGTCAAACAGTGAACTGCGTTCACTTTTTTAACGGAGGCACAATGTTCGAGCCGTTCATAGATCAACTCAAGACGCTGCTGTTTGCCAGCGCAACAGCCCAAGGGGATCAGCAGTCGCTTGCTGTTCTCAACATCAACCTGCGCCAGGCTGCCACGTCGGTCAGAACGGCGCAGGCTGCCCTTGCCAGAGCCAAGGCAGAACAACTGCAGGATCGCAAACGCCTGAAGCAGATTGAGGCGTCCATCGAGGACCTGGAAAACCGGGCCCGCAATGCCCTACTCAAGGGCATTGATGCGCTGGCAGTCGAGGCGGCAGAAGCCATTGCCCTGCTCGAGGACGAAAAACACGCCCTGGAGAACGCTCTCAGAGCCTTTGACGCAGATATGCAGTCGCTCACTGAAACGCTTCACCGGGCTCAAGCCCGCTTGCGTGCCCTGAAACGCGGTGAGCGCACCGCGGGTGTCCGGGACCAGATCCAGAAAGCGCAGACACTCGGGTCCGGAGCTGGCCAGTCCGCGCTGGCCCAGGCCGAAGAACAGCTGGAGGACATCCTGCAGCGCCAGGAATGTGACCAACTTGCCGATCGGGAGTTCGCTGCCCTGTCTACGACCGACAGGCCGGACATTCTTCTTGAAAAACTTGCCGATGCCGGGTGCGGCGAACCGGTACGCAGCCGCGCGCAGGATGTCCTGGCGCGGATCAAATCCGAAACCCCTCTGCTTATTGAAACCGGAAAGTGAGAAAGGACAAACCCATGCAGGAAATGAACATCAAACACTCCCAGAACTGGATGATCTTCACGACGCTGAGTTTCGCGGTGGCCGCGATCATGATGGCGCTCGGCATCTACAATCTGGAAGCCAGCTTCTCGGCCAAGGGGTTCTACACCATGTCCGCAATCATGCTGGTGCATACGGCCGTAACGCTCACGAAAACCCTGCGCGACAGGGACGAAGCCGAGAAGTTCCACAACCGCCTGGAAGACGCGAAGACCGAGAAGCTGTTGATGGACATCAACAAGCCGGATGACGCCTGACCCCATAGACCCTGAAGTTCGGGCGTTTCGCCATGAAACGCCCGAAAGGAGGATCAAATGTCCAAGTCCCTCATGAGTTCCCGGCAGTTTGCGCCCCTGTTCTGGACCCAGTTCCTGTCGGCCTTCAACGACAATTTACTGAAGAACTCGCTCGTTTTCCTGATCCTGTTCCAGGTCGGAACAGCTGGAGCAGCAAGCGAGACGACCGGTGCGCTGGTCGCTCTCGCCGGCGCTGTCTTTGTCCTGCCCTTTCTGGCGCTCTCCGCACTTGGCGGCGAACTTGCGGACAGGTACGACAAGTCCAGACTGGCACGAATAACGAAACTGGTTGAAGTCGGCGGCGCCGCACTGGCGGTCACCGGCATGGCGTTGTCCTCCCTCCCCGTTCTTTTTGCCGCGCTGTTCGTCTTTGGCGCCATGTCCGCGCTGTTCAGCCCGGTCAAATACGGCATGCTGCCGGACCTCCTGGTGGCAAACGAGCTGCCCCGCGCCAACGCATGGGTGGAAACCGGAACCTTCCTGGCCATCCTGGGTGGCACCATTGCCGCCGGGGTCCTGTTCGCGACCGATGCCCCAACACTCATCTTCGCGCCGGCCATGATCGCGCTCGCCATTGGGTGTTACGGCTCATCGCGCCTGATCCCTTCGAAAGCGGCCGCTGCGCCCGACTTGAAGATCGACTGGAACATCCTGTCTTCAACACGTCAGGTCATTTCCGATCTTGCCGCAGAAAAGCGTCTTTTCCGCGTGGCACTGATGAACGCCTGGTTCTGGCTTGTCGGAGCGGTGGTCCTGTCAGTGCTGCCCTTGATGGTAAAGGACGTGCTGGGTGGCGGCGAAATTGCCGTAACCTACTTCCTGACCGTCTTCGCTGTGTCCATTGGCATTGGCTCTGCCCTCGCTGCCTGGATTTCGGCAGGACGTGTCATCCTGTTGCCCGCACCAGTCGGCACCTTCCTGCTGGCCCTGTTCAGCCTGGATACGGCTCTGACCCTGTTCGGCCTGCAGAGTGCCACGACGGTGTCGGGCCTGAGGGAATTTCTGGCCCAGCCGGGTGTCCTGCGCCTGAGCATCGACATGGCCGGCATGGCCATCTCGGGTGCCCTGTTGGTGGTCCCGACCTTTACGGCCCTGCAAACCTGGGCAAAACCCGAGACACGCGCCCGCCGGATTGCCGCGACCAATGCGCTGGGCGCTGCCCTGATGACGATTGGTGGCCTTGCTCTGGCCGGTGCGCAAAAGCTTGGAGCCTCGCTTGAAGTCATCATGCTCTTCGTCGCCGCGCTGAATTTCGTTGCCGCTCTGGTCATGCTGAAGTCATTGCCGACCAATCCGCTGCGCGACGCCATCTCCATTCTCTACCGGGCGATCTTCCGGATGGAAGTGACCGGTCTGGAAAACCTGGAGAAGGCAGGCGATGCGCCGATCCTGGCCCTGAACCACGTCAGCTACCTCGATGCAGGTCTGGCCCTGACCCTGACCGACAAGGCTCCAACCTTTGCCGTCGACTACGAAGTCGCGCAACGCTGGTGGGTGAAACCGTTCCTGAAACTGGCAAATGCCCTGCCGATCAACCCGTCGAAACCGATGGCAACCCGGTCCCTCATCAAGGTCATTCGCTCCGGCGAACCCATGGCCATTTACCCGGAAGGACGTCTGACCGTCACCGGATCCTTGATGAAAGTCTATGACGGTGCCGCGATGGTTGCCGACAAAACAGGCGCGATGATCGTGCCGATCCGCATCGATGGCCTTGAAAAGACACCCTTTTCCTATCTCGACCCTGCCCAGATCCGCAAACGACTGTTTCCAAAAGTAAAGGTGACAATCATGGAACCGAAGAAACTCTCCCTGCCGGAAGACCTGAAGGGCCGCAAGCGTCGCGCGGCCGCCGGAGCTGACCTCTACAACATCATGTCGGACCTGATGTTCGAAACCAGTCTGGCAGAGGACAAGACCATCCTGGACAAGGTGATTGATACCGCGAAGGACCGTGGAATGTCTGCAACGGCCGTTGAAGATCCGCTGACCGGAAAGCTGAGTTACGGCAAATTGCTGGCCGGTGCAGCCGTTCTGGGCCGCAGGATCCGGAAGCTCACCGAAAACGAAGACTCTGTGGGGATCATGTTGCCGAATGCCAACGGATCAGCGGTCACGTTCCTGGCAACCCTGTCTGCGGGCAAGGTGCCGGCCATGATCAACTTTTCAGCCGGGCTTGAAAACGTTCGTTCTGCTTGCCGGACCGCACAGCTGAAAACCGTCCTGTCCTCCCGAACCTTCGTGAAACAGGCGAAGTTGGAAGAGCTTGTTGCCGGCCTGGAGAAACATGTGAATTTTGTCTGGCTGGATGAAATCCGTCAGCAGATCACACTGCCGGAAAAGCTGCGTGGGCTGATCACACGCAAACGCCCGATCGTTCGCCGCGCCGCCAACGACACGGCGGTCATCCTGTTCACCTCCGGCTCCGAGGGGCAGCCCAAAGGTGTCGTGCTGACCCACAGGAACATCCTGTCAAATGCCACGCAGGCAGCTGCCCGAATTGACTTCACCCCCTCCGACAAGGTGTTCAACGTCCTCCCGATGTTTCACTCCTTCGGTCTGACGGCCGGGACAATCCTGCCCCTGATCTCGGGGGTGCCGACCTACCTTTATCCCTCACCGCTTCACTACAGGATCATTCCGGAGCTGATCTATGCCTCCAATGCCACCATCCTGTTCGGCACGGACACATTCCTCAATGGCTATGCGCGCGTCGCCCATGCCTATGACTTCCGATCCCTGCGCTATTGTTTTGCCGGCGCCGAACCGGTCAAGCCGTCAACGCGCGAGACCTATATGGAACGCTTCGGTCTGCGTGTGCTGGAAGGTTACGGCGTGACCGAAACCGCGCCGGTCATCGCTATCAACACCCCGATGTTTAACAAACCGGGCACTGTCGGCAAATTGATGCCAGGCATGTCCGCACGGCTGGAACCCGTTTCGGGCGTCGAGGCTGGTGGACGGCTGCTGGTTTCAGGTCCAAACGTCATGGTCGGCTATCTGAAAGCAGATAATCCCGGCATCGTCGAACCGCTGGTCGATGGCTGGCACGACACGGGCGACATCGTTGAAATAGACCAGGATGGCTACATCACCATCAAGGGACGCGCCAAACGCTTCGCCAAGATTGGCGGTGAGATGGTTTCGCTGGCGGCCGTGGAAGCCATCGCCGGTCAGGTCTGGCCGGAGCATCTGTCTGCCGTTGCTTCGGTCAAGGATCCACGCAAGGGCGAAAAGCTGATCCTGGTCACCGAGTGTCCGGACGCAACCCGGTCCGACTTCATCGAGTTGGCCAAGGCGCGCGGCGCCCAGGACCTGATGATCCCCGCAGAAGTCCGTGTCGTCGAGCAGGTTCCGGTTCTGGGATCCGGCAAGCTGGATTTCGCCGGTGTGACGAAGCTTGTCTCCGGTGACACCGCCGTCAGGCAAGCTGCCTAGTTGCGTCAAACCACTCAGCCCCGGCCTTCGAGCCGGGGCCACCTAGGACCGGGTCCCGGCTCAAGGCCGGGACGGCGGCTCTCTCCAGCACACTCAAACAAGCTCATCCTTCGCCCGACGGATCGCCTCAATGAGCCGATCAACATCCTTGTCCGACGTCGACCAGTTGGAAACGCTGATCCGGAAGCCCTTGCGCCCTTGCCACATGGCCTGGCCAAACCAAGCCTCTCCGGAAGCCTGGACATGCGCCACAATCCGGGCGCAGGCGTCTTCGTTTTCGGGAAGTGTTGCAAACACCTGATTGAAATGAACGTCGTGCGGCACGAGGAAACCGATTTTCTCCAGCTCGGCCGCAATACGCCTTGCATGGTGATGAAATCCCGTCACGAGGTCCACGACCCCCTTGCGTCCCAGCGACAACAGGGCAGCCCAGGTTTCGGCACCCCGTGCTGACCGGCTGAATTCCGGTGCCCTGTTGGCGGGATTTGGATGTGTAGCCGGGAGATACTGGGCGCCAATTGACATCGACGCCTGCATTTCCTCCGGATGCCGGCACAAGGCAATTCCGGCATCATAGGGCGTATTCAAGGTCTTGTGGGCGTCAACAACCCAACTGTCAGCCCCTTCCAACCCGTCCAGGGATGCGCTGATCTCTTCGGCGGTCCGGGCCCAGAGACCGAAAGCACCGTCCACATGCAACCAGGCGCCGGTTTCGCGGCACATGGCAGCCAGCTCCCCGACCGGGTCACTCGCGCCGGTGCAGACGTTTCCAGCCTGGCAGAGCACGATTGTCCTGTTATCCAGCAGAGGCATGGCGTCAGCACGCAGACGCCCTTGTTCATCCACGGCAACCCATTCGATGTCTTCCGATGACAAGCCAGCCATCCGCACCGATTTCAGAACGGTTGCGTGTATTTCTGCGCTGGCAACAACGCGAAGTTTGGGCGCCGTGAACAGGCCCTTGCCCCTTGGATGACCAAGTCTGGACAACAAGGTATCTCGTGCGGTGACAAGCAACGTCATGTTCGCCATGGTCGCACCGCTGGTGAAGGCTCCGGAGGTGCCCGATGGCAGCTGCATCAGGTCCACGATCCAGGAGAGCGCCGTTTCTTCCATCTTGATGACCGAGGGACCGGTGAGACTGTCCGCCACCTGATCCCAGGCAGAAAGCAATGCCCTCGCACCGGAGGCCGCCGGCAAGGCACCACCGACAACATATCCAAAATAGCGTCCCCCGGCCGAGGCAACCGTTCCCTCCCCGCCAATCGTTTCCATCAGCTCCAGAACGGTTTCCACTTCCATGCCTTCAGCCGGCAAACCGGGATCGAGTTGCCCCAGCCGGGCCGTGTCGGCATCCACCGAACGGTCTGACAGACCTTGCAGATAGGCCGCGCCGCGCGCAGCTCCGTTGGAAAAGGCTTCCGCCTGACGCTCAAGAGGTTTAGTTTTCATTGCCAAATCCGATTTCATATAGAAGAGTTTCTATATAGATGAATATCAATATAGATGTGAAGTCAAATTCCGATCTCATGTCCGCGCTCTCAAGTCCTGCCCGGTTGCAGATCCTGGTGTGGCTGCTGGACCCGCGGCGCCACTTTCCGGAGCAACGGGATGGAGACCTCGTCGATGACGGTGTCTGCGTCGGTTTCATCACGGACAAGATCGGCCTGACGCAACCGACCGTGAGCTCCCACATGAAAAAACTGTCGGAAGCTGGTCTGGTCACGGGCCGCAGAATCGGCAACTGGATGTTTTACAAGCCTGTGCGCGAGCGCCTGGGCGTTCTGGGTGACGAACTGGCTTCGGCAGCCCGGACAGAACCATCCGTCAGAAGCAGGGAAACGTCCTGACCGTGTGGCAAACGAACGCTTTCCAACTTCCAACATTCGCTGTCCTGAAACCACGCGCAATTCTCTTGCCCAGTTGCAGCCTCTGAGATTAGTCTCCGCCAGAGGCCATCCG
Source organism: Roseibium sp. (assembly GCA_017643925.1). Lineage (GTDB taxonomy): Bacteria > Pseudomonadota > Alphaproteobacteria > Rhizobiales > Stappiaceae > Roseibium. Next base: position 41,273 of record JAEPML010000015.1, read on the forward strand.
CCTACCCTCCGCCTTCAGGACAGGAATTTCCGGACATGACCACCCCCGCCTATGACGATCAAAACGTTTTCGCAAAAATCCTGCGCGGCGAGTTGCCAAGTCACAAGGTATATGAAGACAACGATACGCTGGTGATCATGGACATAATGCCCCGGGGCGACGGACATATCCTGGTTATCCCGAAAGCGGCGTCTCGAAACATCATCGATATCGCGTTGGCCGACCTGAACGCGGTGATGGCAACGGTCCAGAAAATGGCCCGCACGGTCGTAAAGGCCTTTGGTGCAGACGGAACCACGATCCAGCAGTTTTCCGAGCCGGCCGGCGGCCAGGTCGTGTTCCACACGCATGTCCATGTGATACCGCGTTTTGACGGGGTAAAACTGAAGCCACACACGGGCGAAATGGCGGACAACGACCTTTTGGCAGAGCAAGCCGAAAAAATCAGGTCGGCGCTCGACTAGGCCGGGCGCACTGCAGCGGCAAGCATCAATTCAGGCAATACCGACCTGCACAGCCGCGTCCTCCTGTTCGGTCGCCATATGCTGGTCCTCCTGCAGCACCTTGATGGGTGCCGGCCGCTCGAAATAGCTTTGTGTGTAGGCCTTGAATTCATCGAATTCGGGAACCACCCCGAATACCATGCCCCAGCGCAATCCCATGGCCCATAACACATCGACGGCGGTCATCCTCTCACCCAGGACGTAAGGCCCCTTGGCCAATTGGGCCCGCATGTTCTCCATCACGGTGTCATACGTACCATAAGGCGACATGGAATGGGGTGGCTCTTCGCGCTTGAGCGCCCTGTCGACGACGGCTGGCTCGAAGCAGGAGGCCATGTGAACGAACCAGCGCAGGTACGGCCCGCGGCGCGGATCGTCCAGCGGAGGCGTCAGGCCCCGTTCGGGAAACAGGTCCGCGAGATAGAGATAGATGGCCACCTGCTCTGTTATGACAACATCACCATGCCTGACGGTCGGCACTTTGCCGGTCGGGTTCAGGGCCAGGAAGTCATCCTGCCGGTTTTCGCCGAGCTTGAAGTTCAGAACATTGAGTTTGTAGGGCGCTCCCAATTCTTCCAGAAGCACACGAACGCCTGTTGCCCGGGTTTGAGGAGCGTAAAAGAGTTCCACTTGATCCGTCATCTTCGCCTCCTGCGCAAGATCACAAGTGCCCAAGCCTCAGCCTAACGCATCAAGCAGCAACCAACCAGAGATCAAAAAGGCTTCTGCTGCCAAAACGCCGACGAACACACGTTGCCTGGACGCAAAGAACACGGCAAAACCGAACGCCGTGGCCGCAAGACGGAGCCAGAGTGGCGTTTCAGCCAGAACCCCTTGTGGAAACAGGATCAACTTGGAGATCACACCCGCCACCAACGCGGTCGCGACACAGCGCACCCAGATGAGTAGCTCTCCGTCTTCCCGGAGCCGGCCACCTGCAAATACCCCGAGCCAACGCCAGATATCTGTTGCCAACCAACCGGCGACAAGGATCATCACGTAGGGCCACCACCAGGTTTCTGCGACAAGATCCCCCATCAGGAAAGTCCCCTGCGCATGACCCGGGTTGCGAGATAGGCGATCGTGCCGCCGAGCAGACCTGTCCAAAGAAGGTCAAGTCCGGGCAGATACAAGAAGAAAACCGGTCCAAGGACAAGACCTGCAATCATTGCCGCCTTGTCGGCATTGAGACGTGCAGCCCCCCAGAGCGAACACAGGAAATAGACAGGCGTCAGCAGAACGAGCGCACCTGCGACCATGTCCGGCATGCGTTCCACAAGCAGGTACGCAATACCCGTCATGCAGAAAACGAAAGAGGAAACCGCGCTCCCGAACCCGACGAAGAACGGCAAACGGGCTTCTCTTGGCAGCTCCGGCAGGTGCTTCATCGCGTAGACCCAGGCTGTCACAGCGACAAAATGCGACGCGAGCAACATTTGCCAGTTCTTGGTCTTACCGGGGACTTTGATGATCGGCATGAGTGCCATCGTCATCGGCATCAGCCGCACTGAAGCAAGCGCAACGGCAATCCCCGCCGGGATCAGCCCCATGCCGGACGAAATCGCACCGGTCAGAACAACCACTGACGGAAGTGCCCAGACAAGACCGGTCATGGCCAGGGTTTCACCAAGCGTCAATCCGGTTTCCCGGGCAAGCCCGGCATAGCCGACAAACGCGGCCGTCAGAATAAAGGCGGGAATGGAGATTGCCGCGCGCGCGCCGCGCAACATCCATTGTCGCCCCGACAGGGCGTCATGTGTCTCGGCACCCGTTGGTGAAGTGTCGCCCGAAGGGGACATGGAAACGATCCAATACAGAAATAGTAAGGTTTCCTTATTATTTCTGTAGGAACCGAATTGTCAATCTCGACAGAAGTGCGCAGCCACCGAATATCGGCATGGCTGACATGCATTGCCTGCATGTCCTGACGAACACCCGAAGACCGCCCGCACCGCCACATGCGAGCCGGTGGCTCAAGCTGAAGGCCTCACACCGAACGGGTCAGTCCGCCATCAATACGAATGTTCTGTCCCGTGATGTAACCGGCTTCGTCGCTCGCAAGGTAGGAAATTAAACTGGAAACCTCGTCCGAACGGCCGTAACGGCCCATCGGAATGCGTTCCCGGCGGTCTTCCTTTTCGGGCAGGCTGTCGATGAAGCCTGGCAGGATGTTGTTCATGCGCACATTCTGAGCCGCAAACTTGTCGGAAAACAGTTTTGTGAAACTGGCAAGACCAGCCCGGAAAACACCGGATGTCGGAAACATCGGATCCGGTTCGAATGTCGCAAAGGTCGAGATATTGATGACGGTTCCGCCACCTTGTTGGGCCATGATCGGTGCCACCAGCCGACTTGGGCGAATGACATTCATCAGGTAATAGTCCATGCCAAGATGCCAGTCCTCGTCTGATATTTCGAGAATGTCACCCTTCGGACCATGGCCTGCTGAATTGATAAGAATATCAATTTTTCCAAACTCTTCCATGGACTTTTCGACAAACTGCTTCAAGTCATCAAGGACCAGGTTCGATCCAGTAAACCCGAAACCGCCGAGCTCCTTGGCGAGTGCTTCTCCCTTGCCCGAAGACGACAATATTGCCACCTGGAACCCGTCAGCGGCCAAACGCCTTGCCGCCTCGGCCCCCATTCCGGATCCACCCGCGGTGACAAGTGCGACCTTTTTCTCCAACATAAATCAACTCCGTGTTTCCCTTTGACATGAAGCTAGGAGCGGTCCAGCCATTCGGCAAATGATTTTGTTGAATGCATTCGATCATCGCACGGAATGGATGTGCAGGGCATCCCACGAAAGACGACCAGGTCCACGCTCCCTGCCCCGAAACAAAAAAAGCCCCGAACCAGGTCGGGGCTTTCAACTTCTTTCAAGGCATCAATCCGCCAAGGGCACCTTCGGAACCAGGCTTTTCTTGGAAGATCCGTCCTTGCCCGAAGACTTGCTGCTCTTGGCAGTCGAAGCCTTGGCAGCCGGCTTGCGTTTCCGCTTCGGCTTCGGCTTGGCAGGAGCCTTGGCCTTGGTTTTCGGCGGTGCTGCACGCTCCTCGACGCTTTCAAGCAGCAGCCCTTTTTCGTCCTCGGACACCGAAACCTTGACCATTCCGCCCTTCTTGAGCTTTCCGAACAGCACTTCGTCGGCCAGCGGCCGCTTGATATGCTCCTGGATGATCCGGCCAAGCGGACGCGCACCCATTCGGTCGTCATAGCCTTTGGTCGCGAGCCACTTGATGGCATCGTCCGTCAGCTCGAAGGTCACATTGCGGTCAGCCAGCTGGACCTCAAGCTGCATCACGAACTTCTCGACCACCTTGTAGACCACTTCCATAGGCAGGTTGCCGAACGGAATAATGGCATCGAGACGGTTCCGGAATTCCGGTGTGAACAGCTTGTTGATGGCTTCCGTGTCGTCTCCTTCACGCTTCACGCGATTGAAGCCGACCGGCATCTTGGCCATGTCGGAAGCACCCGCATTCGTCGTCATGATCAAAATGACATTGCGGAAATCGACCTGCTTGCCATTGTGATCGGTCAGCTTGCCATGATCCATGACCTGCAAGAGGATATTGAAGAGATCCGGATGGGCCTTTTCAATCTCATCGAGCAACAGAACGCAATGCGGATGCTGATCAACACCGTCCGTGAGCAGGCCGCCCTGATCGAAACCGACATAGCCGGGAGGCGCACCAATCAGGCGTGAAACCGTGTGCCGCTCCATGTATTCCGACATGTCGAAGCGAATAAGCTCGACCCCAAGCGATGATGCCAGCTGCCGCGCCACTTCGGTCTTGCCCACACCGGTCGGACCGGAGAACAGGTAGCTGCCGATCGGTTTGTCGGGCTCGCGCAATCCGGCACGCGCCAGTTTGATGGCTGATGCCAGCGTCTCGATGGCGGCATCCTGGCCATAAACGACCCTTTTCAGGTCTTTGCCGAGGTTTTCCAGAACCTCCGCATCGTCCTTGGAAACGGATTTAGGCGGGATCCTTGCCATCGTGGCAATGGTGTTCTCGATTTCCTTGACGCCGATGGTCTTGCGTCGACGCGCCTCGGGCACAAGCATCTGGGATGCGCCTGTTTCATCAAGCACATCGATGGCCTTGTCCGGCAGTTTCCGGTCGGAAATATACTTTGCCGAGAGTTCCACCGCAGTCTTGATGGCGTCGTTGGTGTAGCGGACCTTGTGGAAGTCTTCGAAATAGGGCTTCAAACCCTTCAGAATATCGATGGCATCCGGAATCGTCGGCTCGTTGACATCGATCTTCTGGAACCGGCGAACAAGCGCCCTGTCCTTTTCGAAGAACTGCCGGTACTCCTTGTAGGTCGTCGATCCGATACAGCGGATCGCGCCTGACGCGAGGGCCGGTTTCAAAAGGTTGGACGCATCCATCGCACCACCTGATGTGGCACCCGCACCGATCACGGTGTGGATCTCGTCGATGAACATCACCGCGCCCGGATAGTCTTCGATTTCCTTGACCACCTGTTTCAGGCGTTCCTCGAAATCACCGCGATAGCGGGTCCCAGCCAGAAGGGATCCCATGTCCAAGGAGAAAATCGTCGCGTCTTTAAGAACTTCGGGCACATCTTCATTGACGATGCGATGCGCAAGTCCTTCCGCAATTGCCGTCTTGCCAACGCCCGGATCCCCGACAAACAGGGGATTGTTTTTCGACCGGCGGCACAGGATCTGAATCGTCCTCTGAATCTCGCTATCCCGACCAATCAGCGGGTCAATCTTGCCCTTCTCGGCCTTGTCGTTGAGATTGACGCAGTAGGCCTCCAGTGCATCGGTTTTCTGGTTGGGCTTCTTCTCCGCATCGGCGCCGGGCATGACATCTTCTTCTTCAGCCCCTTCGACCGGACGCGCTTCGGACATGCCCGGGCGTTTCGCGATTCCATGCGAGATGTAGTTGACCGCGTCGTAACGGGTCATGTCCTGATCCTGCAGGAAGTAGGCCGCGTGGCTTTCGCGCTCGGCGAATATAGCAACAAGCACGTTGGCGCCCGTTACCTCTTCCCGGCCCGAAGACTGCACGTGGATAACCGCTCTTTGAATGACGCGCTGGAATCCGGCCGTCGGCTTCGAATCCTCGTCGGTATCTGTCACCAGATTGTCGAGTTCGGTTTCAATATATTCCACCAGATTGCGGCGAATCGTGTCCAGGTCAACGTTACAAGCCCGCATCACTGCCGCAGCATCCTGGTCATCCAGAAGCGCCAGAAGCAAATGCTCGAGAGTCGCGTATTCCTGCTGTCTCTCGTTGGCAAATGCGAGCGCCTGATGAAGGGCTTTTTCTAGACTACGTGAGAAGGAAGGCACCTGTGTGAATCCTCACTTTTTTTCCATGACGCATTGCAAGGGATGCTGATGTTTGCGTGCGAAGTCCATGACCTGGGTGACTTTGGTCTCAGCGACCTCATACGAGAACACACCGCATTCCCCAACGCCGTGATGGTGAACATGCAGCATAATACGGGTCGCCTCTTCCCGGTTTTTTTGGAAGAAGTTCTCCACAACGTGAATGACGAACTCCATTGGCGTGTAATCGTCATTCAGAAGCAGAACCCGGTAAAGGTTTGGCCGCTTGGTAACAGTCTTCGTGCGCGTGACGACGGCTGTGCCGGCGTCACCGCCGTCATCACCACTGCCACTTCCAGACGACATTGCGATCAGTTTCGTCTTACCCACTCCGACCATCACTGCTTCCTACGCTTCGCCCCCACCCAACAAGCGTATGGGTTCGAAACAGTTTCCCACAGTGCCTTTGGCATCTGCAACTCATCTTCTTGGTAATCCTGCCGCGCGAGCGTCGCTGGCGCAATGGTCGATTTCATTAACAATCCGGTGAATTGTTGATTTGGCGTGTTTGAGCTTCCGCTAAACCTGAATGTAGGTGTCTTGAATAAGATTAAAAGATGGGACAGCGGGGCAAAACCACGCATCTGACGAAAGGGTGATGAGCGGGAAAAAACTTTTGGGTAAAGCTGTGCACACACAAAAAACCCGGCCACGAATGACCGGGTTTTCAAATTTTGCAGCTGTAAGTCGCGTTAAGGCGTCTTACTTGCCGAACTTGCCCATAACACCTTCGTAAGGCTTGTAGGCGTCTTTGGAAACTTCGGTGACCATCTCACCGAGCTTGGTCATTTCACCAACAAAACCTTCGTATGCGGTCTTGACGTAGTCGGCCTGAGCTTCGAACGCCTTGTCGATGGACTTGGAAGCGACCAGCTTCTCAACTGCGGCAGAACCGTCTTCGAAGGATTTCTTCTGATAGTCTGCGACCTCAGCGGCGATCGCCTGGACGCCTTTGCTCACGGAGCCGAAAGACTCCATAGCCATGTCCATGTTGTCTTTGCTCAACTTCTGGAATTCTTCAAAGCTGTTCATCATCGATTGACCTCATCCGGCGGACCGGCTCCAGAGCCCCAACGCTGGCTCAACGGGATGGCTCGGTGCGCATAACGTTACCTAACGGGAATTGAGATAATGCACCGCACAATAGCTGTCAAGTTTATTTTGCATTGCAAAAACAACCATTACGAGAAATTAATGTAAGAGACCAACCCATGGGGCAGATCCCCTCGGATCCCTGTCACGACCTGGCGCGACAAACCTCCCCCCCTCCAAAAGACAATGCAAGAGAAAAACCAATGAAAATCAAAATAACTACAGCACAAATACGATAAAATCCCCACAAAACAACAGAAACATAACAATTCGTTAATTGTAAATTTCATTAGAAACAACAGTAGTCAAGATATAATCTTTGTACTGACACCGAACACCAAATTAACACCTCATTAACTCTAACAAAAAACTATTTTTTTAAGTGCTTTTTGTGTCGACAATTTACACATTCGTAACCGTGATTCCATCAAATACATCAGAGATTCATGGGGCAGTCGGATTGAATCGCGACGGGGGCAGATCTGGTCCGTGCTGTTCCAAACGTGAACCACGTGACCCAGAACGGGAAAGTAATTGTGTTTGGTATGCGTTTTCTTCGCAATGCACGGGCGTTGACCCGACCGGTCCAGGCTCTGGCCCTTGGATTGTTGCTTGTTGCAGCCCCTGAAGCGGCAAAGGCCAATCCCAAATATGCGGGCATCGTCGTCGACGCCAAGACAGGCAAGACGCTTTACTCCTCGTCGGCCGATGCCTATCGCTATCCTGCTTCGCTCACAAAGATCATGACACTCTACGTGGTCTTTGAAGAGCTCGAAGCCGGCAGGCTGTCGCTGGACTCGCGCCTGAAGGTCTCCAAATATGCGTCGGGCCGTCCGCCGTCCAAGATCGGCCTGAAACCGGGCAAGACCATCAGGGTGAAGGACGCGATCCTCGCGCTGGTCACCAAATCGGCCAACGACGTCGCGACGGTCGTGGCGGAAAACATCGGTGGCTCCGAGAAAAAATTCGCCGAGCGCCTGACCCGCACCGCGCGCCAGCTCGGCATGAAGAAGACGACGTTTCGCAATCCGCACGGTTTGCCGAACTCGGGACAGCGCACCTCAGCCCGGGACATGGCAACGCTGGGACGCGCGATCCAGGAACGCTTCCCGCAATATTACGGTTACTTCAAGACGCGGTCCTACAAGTATAATGGACGGACCTATGGCAATCACAACAGGTTGCTGGGACGCGTAAAGGGTGTTGACGGCATCAAGACCGGTTACATCCGCGCATCAGGCTTCAACCTTGTTACTTCAGTCAAGCGCGATGGACGCCACATAGTGGCTGTCGTCATGGGTGGCCGGTCGGGGAAGTCGCGAAACGCCCAGATGACGAAGCTCATCAACCGGTACTTGCCCAAGGCGAGCCGGGGCAAGAAGACGGCACCCGCAATCGTCAAACGCGGTATTCAGCCGGTCTTCGTGGCCTCAGCCATGAAAAATCCGCCTTTGCCGGCAACCAAGCCAGGATCCAAACCTGCCCTGGCAAAGGCCGGACCGATTGTCCTTGCAAGCGCGTCCGCTCCTGCACCAAGCCCGGTTGCACCAACCACGGCCTCTTCGAAGTCCGTTTCCACCATTTCTTTCGGCAACACAGTTCCGGTACCCCCCAAGCTGGTCAAAAGACGGTTTGACAACACCTTCGCCATTGCAACGGCGCTGCCACCTGTCCCGCCTGCCAGTCCCAAGGGCAATCTGACAACAAACTCGATCACAAAGATCGCGTTGCTGAAATATGCAAGGGCGGAAGCTGCAAGGCGCGGCCTGATCAAGGACGATTCTAACCTGGAACTCAGCAACCCGGTGTTCAAGACCGTTGAAGTTGAAACGATCCGGATCGACCCGGTCCCCCAAGACGCCATCAAGGCCAAGGTCGTTGACATTGAAGATGTCAAGGTCGCGGCTGTTGACCCGGTGCAGCCCCCGGTCGATGTCACGGAAACCAGTGACGACAGCGTCACCGTGGCGACAAGTGACTCTCGCGCGATCGAACCTGGCTGGCAGGTTCAGATCGCCGCAGCAGAGACCGAAGGTCAGGCGATCAAGATGCTGAAATCCGCAAAGGCGAAAACCGGCGCGGCACTGCGAGGACGCTCGCCTTACACCGAACCCGTGGAATCCGGCGGCAAGACCCTATACCGGGCCCGTTTCGTCGGCTTCGAAACCAAATCCGCAGCCAAGAAGGCCTGCAGAACCCTGAAAAAGGCAAGATATGCCTGCTTCGCCATCTATCAGTAACTGCGTAACGGATGTCGTCAATGTCTTCTGAGAAGCGTGTCTTTAGCCTCGTTGATTTTCGCCGCGAGGAAACCGGAACCTCCCTGGTCGGGGTGAACCCGCATCATAAGCCGTCTGTGCGCGGCTCGAATTTCCGCGTCCCCGGCATCGGGAGAAAGCCCCAGGATCTGGTAGGCCTCCTCATCTGTCATGGGGCCCGAGCTCGGCGCGCTTCCCTGCCCCTCTGTTCCATTCGCCTGGAAGTGTTCACGCCATCCGGCAAGCCTGCGGTCGAGATAAGCTTCGACTAGTTTGCGGCTCTGATCGTCCTGTGACGTCTCCTGCCAGAAGGCCTGGAGGTCCTCGTCACCCAGATCGTCCAGGGACCTGCCCTGAAAGCGCCCAGCCAGGACGGTTCCGGCCATGTCGCCGGAATCATGATCCAACTCCATCTCGACCATTGCCGTGCGAACCCGGCTCCGTTGTCCTGACGATTTTCTTGGATTGTAGCCACCGGACAACCTTCTCATTCCGGCATTCATCAAGAGCGCAACACCGGCAAAAAACGCGGGCAACGCGAGAACGACGCGGCCAGATATCGAGAACACAACTGCCAACAGGATCAGTGCGATCCCACCGAATATCCTGATTTGCTGGGCAAGGATCGCGGGGTTGGCATTGACGAAGCTGCGACCCATCAGGATGAGCGCAGCGAGAATTAGACTTCCGACAAGTAGATAGATCATCTGTGCGGCTTGAGCTGCTCCAACAACAATCGTGCGCCCTGACCACCGGACTGTTCCAGTTCCTTGAGCGCCTTTTGACCACCGCTGGCAAAAACGGCGACCGCTTTCAAGAGCTCCGCAAGCTGTTGCGCGGAACCGGCATCCAATCTGCAAAAGGCGCCCTTGGTCAGTCGGGCCAATTCCTGGAACGCCCTTTCGGCCACCTGATCACGACCTTCCTGGAACAGGAACATTGGAACACCCAGCATTCCGAGCTGGCCGGCCTTGTCGCACAACTCGTCGACATTCTCCTCCATGCAGTCTCCCACATAGACGACGGCGGCTATCTTTTCCCGATCAGCAGCGGTTATCGCGGCCGACAGGACCTTTCGGATCTGGGTTCGACCGCCCTGGCAGGTTATGCGACCCATGGCGCGCGCAAGGTCCTGGCCTTGCTCAAACCAGCGGGACGCCCGACATTCGCCAAATCCGCGAAAGTAGACGAGCTTGATTTTCAAGCCGCCGATCTTGTCGGCTTCCTGAAACATCTCCCCCTGGATATGACAGGCCTGGTCCCAGGTCGGCTGACGGCTCATGGTCGCGTCGAGCGCAAAAATCAACCGGCCTTCGCTTTGCGGGTCCGGCTTGAGCTGCTTGGCTTTTGCAAGAAAGTCTGAAATATCAGACGCGGCAGAAGGCAGGTCGTTCTTTTGCCGGACAGCTGCTCGCTTCGCGTCGAGGTCTGTCTTTACCATTCCCGTTTGTCCCTGATGCACTCCATGCCTTCAACTTGGGACTGTCACAGGGATTTGGCAAGCGCGACAGACCCCACTTGCCACCCGATTGTGCGATTGTCTTGTCACGAAACGGCTTCGGCGCGTCCAGGTTGGCGCTGATTGCGCAATACTATGTAGGCTTCCACCAACAGTGCGTTCGGAACCCAGCATGCCCAGCTGATAATGGGATAGGCCACCATAAACTCTGCCCCGAGTGCCATGGACGTTCCGAGATAGACCCGCAAGGTAACAGCTGCGAATGTCAGCGCCGCAGAGCGAAGCATCCAGTCCCGATGTCGTGCAAACTGTCTCGTCAGCGCAAAATAGAGCGCGCCAAGCGTTGTCCAGACCCAGATCACGGAGAGCAAGGCAAATCCGATCGTGGCAAACGTTCCAGTCGTTGTGTGAAACGCAAGCTGAAAACCGGCGATGCCGGAAATTACAACCGCCGCCACATAAGCCCGCCCCATCCACCTGTGATTCGAGGGCCGTCTAGTGCGCAATCCGCTCATGAACTGAAAGGGCATCAACAGCAGCGCAATCGGTGCCACGGCTATATGAGCATAGAGCGCCAGGCTGTTCCCGTTCAGGTTATGCGCCACAAAGTTCATCGCCACTTCAACGCCCAAGGGCACGAACCTGTACGACGCCAGCGCAACCAGCACCGAAGTCACGACGACGACCCAAAACCCGAGACTTCCGGAGAGTTTTGCGACCCGTTCCATATTTCAACCTCCCGTAACTTGACAGTGTCAAGATAGGATTAAGCTTGACACTGTCAAGTGACTGGGGAATGAAACACTCATGAGTGATAAATCAGGCAACAGCCGCAAACGAGACGGCAGTTTGAAAACTGCACTGGTCGACGCCGGCGTCGAACTTTTGGGAAAACGGGGTGCAGATGGCCTCTCGCTGCGCGAATGCGCGGCGATGGCTGGTGTCTCCCACGCGGCACCGGGCTATCACTTCAAGAACCTCATGGGCCTTTCAACGGCAATCGCAGCTCGTGGCTATCGCCTTTTTGCCGACGCGATGACCAAACGGCTGGAAGCTGCGGGGTCTTCAGATATGGATCGGCTCGCAGCCATCTGTCACGGCTACATGGACTATGCGTCCGCCCATCCGGACCTGTTCCTGTTCATTTTCTCCGGGCAGAAATTTAACGAGGAAGACGAGGACTTTTGTCAGCATGCAGCGCATGCCTATGCAATCTTGCGCAACACCTGCGCCCCGATGGTTCCTCCAGGCACGGATCGCGAAGAAATTGAAGTGCTTGTCTGGTCACTGGTACACGGCTATGCACAGCTCTCCATGACCAGAAAGAAGGACAACCCGAAGCTCGATCGTTCCTGGCCGGAATTCGATCAGGTGTTCAGACATCTTGAGCGTGCCTTGTCGCTTGACGTGACGCGGGACTGAGCACCTTCAGGCTCGCCGCCTTACAACAGGCAAAGCTCTGTCAGGTCGCGGCGCATTGCATCCGGCATCGAGGAAGACCCCGCTGTGACTTTAACATCAGCCGGTGCGTCCTCGACCTTGAGGTAACGCCATCCCTGAAAGGGCCTTTTGGGTTGGTAGCGCGTCAAAATCAGGCGCGGTTCCAGTACGAGATCACACCGTTTGATGCCCGCATCATCCGTGAAGGGTCGAATGTCCATCAGGTGTTGGCGGGCCTGGATCTTGCCCTTGATCACCCAGTAGAGCGAGCCGCCGTCAAGCAGTTCCTCTTTCCTGGTCGGCACCATCCGGGTCGTATGTGTCGTGTGTTCCGGAAGCCCGGCCGCCCTCGCCTGCTCCACCCGAAAATCAATCCAGGCCTGAAGCGACTCGGCACTGTCTGCGCCCACACACAATTTCACCAGATGCAAGGTCATGATCCTGAACTAGCAGTCCTGCGTGACGGGTCAAGCATCAGCGGCAAAAGCTCGGTGGATTTTGCACAGGCCTGGGGAAAATTGCCTTGCACCCAATGCCCCAAACGGCTTCTCTCAGATCATGGACGTCTTTGTTACCGGCGGTACCGGCGATATCGGTTCCGCGATCGTCAGAAATCTGGTTAAGGATGGCGCCAGCGTAATCGGCCTGTCGCGCTCCGAGCGCGCGTCGGACAAATTGCGGGCCCTGGGTGCAAGCGCCTATCCTGGTGATCTGTGTCAGCCTGACAGTTGGGTAGAGCGTGCGGCGTCCTGCGACGCCGTGATTCACGCCGGCGCAACCTTCTCGGACGATATGGGCCGCGTAGACCGCCAATCCATGCTGGCGCTGAAGAATGCTGCGAGGCATCGCAAGCAGCCGCTGAAAATCGTCTATACCGGTGGCATCTGGCTCTATCCTGCGTCTGACCAGGGGGCGCCAATTACCGAAAAAACAGCGTTCTCTCCGTTGCCAGCCTTTCGGTACATGACAGAAACCATCCGAACCCTGACGCATGGCACCGATCTGAACCTGATCGTCATACATCCTGCGCTCGTCTGCAGCCGGACGTCTGGCCCCATTGCGGACATGACCCAGGCCCTGAAAACCGGCGTCCCCTTTCAGACGCGGGCGAACCTGAACACCTTCTGGCCCCTTGTGGAAAGCAATGATCTGGCTGATCTCTATGTCAGGGCACTCAAACACCCCAGATTCCGCATCTCGATGATCGGAAGCGGCATTTCCGGTGTTACGGTCGGCGACCTTGCTTCTCACATTTCCGCGCGACACGGTTTGCCGCTGGAGGTCCAAACGCAGGCAATCCCGCATGACGCTGATCCGGACACGGATTGGGCCGCAGGTTATGCACTGTCACAGACGGTCGACCCGGGACATGCCCGTCGATCAACCGGCTGGAGCCCGGATCACTCCACGGTTGAAGACCTGGTTGTGTCACTATCTCGTTAGAAATGCTTAGATTTTCGGATGAGAATACGCTTTCTTGCAAAGACTTTCTCAATGTGTCGCGCGCTATTCTTCGCCAACTGATCCAACCCGGGCGGCATCGTGACCAGATCGTTTCTTCTCCCAATCCTGTTTGTCCTGCTGGCAATCAAGGCCCACGCGAACGACTATCCATCCGGAGAGTTCAAGGTTCTGAATACGGCCGGTTTTGTTGAGGAAGAAAATGAACGCCGGCCACTCAAGGCAGACCGGTCAAGCGGCATGGCTGAAATCCGGCACGACAGTGACAACTCAGTTGTCTTGACGATTGGGAGCAATGAAATCCGCCTTCATCCCATGAAGGACGGACTTGCCTCGTTTGACTGGGATGCATTCAAGACGACGCTTTTGCATGAAGACGATGTTCAGGCACTTAACGGCAAGGACCGTCACAACGACGTTGCCGCCTGGGGCGCAGAACTGGCCTGGCAGGGCATGGGCAAGGTTCAACTCGCCCTGCTACCGCTTGGCGACGCAGGCTATACGGGCTTCCTCGTAAGTCACCCGAACGGGAAAAAGGTGGTCCGCCAGATGGAGTTCAGGCAGGTACTCGGGCCCGCGCGCCGTTCGCGCCGCTGACAAGATCGCTCGCAAGGGCAGAAGATCCTGAAACAAAAAAGGCGCAGCCACCGGCTGCGCCTTTTTGATTGAAAACGCTCGTTGCACTTACTTGGCAACGGCGACGGCTTGTTGCGCGCTTTCCACGTCGTTGAACAGGAGAACCATCGTCAACGCTGCCCCTACAGCAGCCACTGTCCAGAGCGTCACGCTCCAACAAGATTTCTGCACGTTTTCGTCCATAAAATCCCTACACTTTGTTATCGGCACCGGGCCCCATCGACCTCAAATATGGCGCCATTGAGGCGAGGAGGTAAACGATCCCTTACCCATTCGCAAGCGCAAAAATGTTGCAACTGCTCTGACATTTTTGCAGAGCTGCTTTCAGGCATATTTTTCAGATGGTTAACCCTTAGCCGGCAAGCATTAGGGTACGTTGGAAAACTCTGGTAAGAGTGGATAGAGCTTGGATTCGAAACTGAAATCTGACGAGAAAACCGCATGCACGCCCTTTCAAATCTGGATCTTGCCGCCGCTGCCTGGTTTCTCGTTGCCTGGTTTGGATTCAATATCCTGATTGACATCAGTCCCCTTCGGAAGAAGACGCTGTCCTGTGCCATGGACCATTACCGAAGAGGCTGGATGATTTCCATGTGTCACCGCGAGGTGCGCATCATGGACACCGCGATCATGTCGGGTCTGCAACACGGCACAGCCTTTTTTGCCTCAACGGCCCTGCTGGCAATCGGTGGGGGTTTTGCGCTCCTGGACGCAACGGAACGGATGGCCCAGGTTGCGGGCGATCTCTCAATTCCTGTTGCCGACAATCAGGCCCTTTGGGAGATAAAGGTTCTCGGCCTGATGCTGATTTCGGCCTATGGTTTCTTCAAATTCGGCTGGGCGTACCGCCTTTTCAACTACGCCAGCATCGTCATGGGTGCGGTTCCGGAAAAAAGCCAGGCCTCAAGCGAGGATATCAGGAAGATGGCCGCACAGGCGGCGGAACTGAATGTGCTCGCCGGCCGCCATTTTAATCGCGGCCAGCGCGCATTCTTCTTTGCTATCGGGTTTCTTGGCTGGTTTGCCGGACCCTACGTCTTTGCAGTCTCAACACTCGCCGTATTGCTCGTACTGCTCAGGCGTCAGTTTGCCTCCAGAGCGCGCTCTGCCGTCGTGTCCGGGCAATATCCGAATTTCGATTCTCCGGACAGATCCGGTGAATACACGGAAACCGGTTCGTCGAATCCCTTTACCTGATACCGCCCGAACAGACCGGACCGGCACCCCATGATGCCTGCAACTGCATCTGAAACCAGCAGCTGACGCTCAAGATCCTTCGCCATTTCCGCGATACGGGACGCCAGGTTGACCGCAGGTCCGACAACGGTGAAGTCAAGACGGGTTTCGCTGCCCACGTTGCCGTAGAAAACCTCGCCGGCATGCAGCGCGATACCGACGCTCAGGTCTGGTGTCATCGCGCAGCTGTTCGAGCTGTTGATGCCCTTGATGCGTTCCAGCGTATCACGTGACGCCAACAGGCCCCGCATGGCCGCATCCCTGGCTTCCTCTTCCGTTTCATACGGAAAGATAGCCATGACCTCGTCGCCAATGAATTTCAGTACTTCACCGCCATGCGCCTCGACCGCGGCCGTCATGGCCCCAAAATACTTGTTGAGAAACAGGACGATCTTGTCGGCCGGCAGTGTGTTGGAAAGTCGCGTAAAGCCTCGGATATCGGCAAAGCTGACGACGGCCTTGATCCACTCGCCTTCACCGCGACGCGTTGCACCGTCCAGGACCTTCAGTCCCGCCCGCGGGCCAACATAGGTATCAAGCACGGTTTCCGCGGTACGCCGGAGCGTTTTCAGCTCACAGACGAGCGCAAGCGGCCGTATCAGGGATTCAAACACGCTCAGATGAGAGCCGTTGAATCCACTCTTCGCCTTGGTCGCGAATGTCACCACCTTCACGGAGCCGTCGGAAAACGGCATCGGGATGGCGATGTAGTCGGTGTAACCTTCCTCACGCAGTTCCTGGATGATAGGAAACTCGTCTTGTCGATCGGCTTCCTGTGCGATTTTCACCCGGACGGATTTGCGCGTTGTATGAACACGCTTGATCGGGCTGTTTTCATAATCCGCACCCGAACTGTCATCCGCCTTGTAGAGGATGAGTTCGCTCTTTCCGTCGCTTGTCCAGATTGACGCTTCTGCACGCACATTGGGATGCACCACCCAGATACCCGTCGTGACCCGGTCGACCGGCACGTTCCCGGCAAGCAGTCTTTTGCTCATTTCCGCAACAATTTCCCGCGTACCCTCAAGATGCGAGGCATCGCTGTAGAGCCATTGCACTACGTCTGCCGCTACAATCGGCGCTTCGAGGACCATCTGCCCACGTCCTTTCAAATCCCTGAGACCAACAGTATATGGTGCGCCGCCACATCCGGTAAAAGAGGTTGGCACTGAATTCTTGGGATAAGAAAAAAGTGATTTTTAAGAAGTGGGCCCGGGAAAGAATTCAGTACTCCGGCCGGTCACCCGGTAAACGACAAGCCCGATCCATTCCTTGAAAGCCACATCAAAACGGCGCAGTCCCTTTGAGGCGCCCGAAAATCCAAGCGTCCAGTCTTCGGACCCGCGCGTCCGGTAATCAACGGGATAAGCGGTAATGCCTGTCCACCCGGCCTTCCGGAACACCCCCATTGACCGCGGCATGTGATACGCCGACGTGACCAGGAGCCACGACTGGCCCGGTTCGGGCTTCACCAGGGCCTTGGTCAGAACCGCATTCTCCCAGGTGTTTCTCGAAGCATCTTCCAAAAGGATCCTGTCTGGCGCGATACCGAAATCTTCGAACAGGCGCGCCGCCCCTTCCGCTTCCGTCGCCTGGGCACTGACAATTACGCCCTTGCCGCCCGTGTGGACAACACGTGCGTCCGGAATTTGCTGAGCAAGACGCGCCGTGATCGTGATCCTTTCGCCGGAAGTGGTCAGCGCGGTGTCACCACGCCCGCCGGTGACGATTGTATCCACCGCACCGCCCAGGACGATAATTCCCTCGTAGCCCTCCAGGGTCGCCGGTCTGGGAAACCGCTCCTCAAGGGGCAGAATCAGCCAGTTGGCAGCCGGCGAGAAGCCGCAAACACTCAATCCGACCACACCCAGCCAGGCACAACGAATGCCCAGCTTGCGCCACCTGCCGACGAGCACCAGCAGCAGTCCGAGCAACACCAGGCCGATCAGGAAATTGGAGGGCTGCAGAAAAAAGTAGCCGACTTTTGCAACGTAAAAAAACATGATCGAACCCGTCTATTTCGCTCCGATCCCCGAAAGGAGCCCGTCAACAGGACAAGATTGTGGCGTTGGATATCCTGTCCCGCCAGAAGTCCCGTCGCAATTCCTGTGGGAGGTCCCTCGTGCATACCACGAAAGGTCATCTGCAGGCCTCAGCACCGAAACACGCCCGTAAAATTCCACAGAGAAAAACTCAGACAGGTAACAAGATTTTTCTCGATTTTTCAGAGAACTACCGGACCTGAAATCCTGCAATCACTCCGACGTGAAACAGACAAGCAGCTGTAACAAAACTGTAAAGCAATTGACACAATTTGAGGACATTTTGGCCCTGTTCCGGCGTATGGTTCGGAACCGGATTCCAGTCTGTCGTAGTCACCGTTTGTGATCGAACCCTGCCAATTTTCACAAAGAAAACAATCGTGATCAGGGTCACAGGTGCGATGCGCGATTTGGGGCAAGTTGGCTGCAGGTAATCAAGGGCAGAATCGAGGGAAACCGGATGACACTCTATATGAAACTCGGCGGGCGACAGGCAATCATGCGTGCCATGCCGTCACTCAAATCAAGGCTCGAACAGGATCCCTGTTTTGATCTGAAAGGCTTCCGCCAGGAATTTGAGCATTCCGATGACTTGACCGAATTCCTGATTTTCCTGTCAGGAGGCGCTCCGTTCTATGACGGCAAACCGGTCAGCGAGCTCCTTTCACCTCTTTGCACATGCGAAGACATCTATCACCGCTTTGTTGATCACCTGGTCGCGGTGTTTTTCGACAACCACCGCGGAGAAAGCGACGAAAAGGGCCTTCGGGACCTGATGGACAGGCTTCGCCCTCAGGTTCTGAACCCCAAACCGGTCGCGCCAATTAAGGTGTATTCGGTGGATCAGGACGTTCTCAGGGTCTGAAACAAAAAACGCCGGTGAAGATCTTCACCGGCGTTTCTGTATCCTTGTGTTGGGATCGTCAGCCCAACTCGTCGACGTTTGTCACCACTTTGCCGACAAGCCCGTAGTCGATGCCTTCTTCCGGGCTCATCCAGTAGTCGCGATCCGTGTCCTTTTCGATACGGTCGATCGGTTGCCCGGTCGCATCGGCAAAGATCTTGTTCAGCCGATCCCGCATCTTGATGATTTCCTTGGCCTGGATCTCGATATCGGTCGCCATGCCACCAGCGCCACCCGACGGTTGGTGCAACAGAAAACGGGTGTTAGGCGTACAGAAACGCTTGTCCTTCGGCACCGACACATAGATCAGCGCACCGGCGCTTGCGACCCAGCCCATGCCGAGGATCCGGACCTCGGGCGAAATGAACTTGATGGTGTCATGGATCATGTCACCTGATTCAACATGGCCGCCAGGCGACGAGACGATGACAGTCACCGGATCGTTGGAAACCTGCGCCAGGGCCAGAAGACGGGCACAGACATCGCGCGCCATATCCTGGGTCACCGGACCGGTAATCAGGACGGTGCGCGCTTCGAACAGATGCTTGTCGACCTGAATCGACGGCTGGCTCTTGGACTTGTCATCCTCGTCATCGTCGAGGCGTGCAGGCACCGTGGTCGAATAGTTTTTCATGCGCAGGATTAAGCTCCCTTGGCTGTTGGGCCGGTTTTCCCGGCTGTTTCAACGGATCGGCAGAATGATTTGCCGTCCCTGCATTCGTCATGTGTAAGCGATGTGACGGACACTCGCAATTCATGTCCTTCTGATTAGCCCGAAAAGAGTTATCAGATTGGCAACGACAACCCAAATTGCCGCTGGATTTGTCTCATTGACCATTGTGCCGGACGGAACTTTCCTTGCGAGACACCACAAAATGCCAGGCTAGCATCACCGCAAACGGCAGCGAGGGCCAGATGAACCAGAGTGTGGAAAGCCCGGAAGTCAACAGGTTGAGAATGAAGAAAAATCCGATCATGAAGACGCAGTTGCGGATTTTCCTGGGCTGGCTTCTCAACCACCGGCGTGCCTGCTCGAAACCGCTGGCGACGGCGCGGGTATCCTTGTCCCAGTCCTGTGGATGGGCACCGGCCTCGTTAGCGCGCGACCTGTGATCTGCTGTCGGCTCTTCCCGCACCGTCGGTGCATTGCGTCCGCCCAATCGAACGGAATAGGTTTCAACCGGATCGGTCACATTCTTGACCTGCCGCGCGCCTGCGGGATCAAAACCGATAGCCATCTTGGTCTTTACCTGATCATAGACAGACTGCGACAGCATGATGCCGCCCTTCGGGGCCAGTTCCTGCAGACGTGCAGCCACATTCACCCCGTCGCCGTAAATGTCATCCCCTTCCACCATGATGTCGCCGAGATTGATCCCGATGCGGAACTCCATCCGGTTCGCGTCCGGAATGTCGGCATTGCGGAGTGACAATTCGTTCTGGATATCGACCGCACATTGAACGGCTTCAATGACGGACGTGAATTCGATGATTACCGCGTCACCCCAGGTGTTGACGATCCGGCCATTGTGGCCTTCGGTCAATGACGACATCACCGAACGATAAGCCTTCAGGCGATCAAGGGTGCCATCCTCGTCCCGCTCCATGAGCTTTGAGTAATGCGCGACATCCGCGCACATGATCGCCGCAAGTCGGCGTTTTACCCGTTGCATCTGCTCACCCCTGATTGGCATACGACTAGGAATGGGAAGCCCAATGGAGAATTGCAAGCAATAATCCACCGAATTCGATATCTAATTGCCCGGTTGGAAGCGCGCCTACCCTTGTTCCGGGCTGTTTCGCGACAGGTTTCTGAGCGTCTCCAGGGCAAGTTCGGCTTTTTCCTCGGGTACGAAGACATGGTCATGGTAATAGGCTGCCACTACATTGGCCGAGATGCCCCGATCTGCCAGCGCTCTGGCGATCGCGGCGGTCAAGCCGACGGCCTCCAGCGAGGAATGCACCGTCAGCGTAATCCGTCGAAACCACTCCGCCTCGGCCAGGCCAAGTTCACGCGCACGTTCCACAGGCAGGATCGCCGTTACGCCTTCCGTCTCGCAAAACACACCAATCGGCTCATACTCAGCCAGGTCCATCATGGACTTCGATGCGAAAGTGCAAAAAACATAAGGTTCGGGATCCAGCATCGGCCGCATATGGGCAATCAGTTTTTGAAGGTCTGTTTCACCGGTCATGCGGGCTCTCATGGAAATTGGAATCGTTTCGATGTCTTCAGCTCTGTCTCCACCGGGCAGGGACTGAATTCAACCGCTATGCAGCGGAATTGCGCACAACGCTGGTCGCAATGTTGCAGAGCATCTCGAACATGATCGACACGCCGAGAAAAGCTGTTGCACCGCTCTGGTCAAATGGCGGCGAAACCTCGACAAGATCCGCCCCGACAATGTTGACCCCGTCGAGCAACCGGGCGACTTGCAGAGCCTGAAAAGAATTCGGGCCGCCAACTTCGGGTGTCCCGGTTCCAGGTGCGAAGGCCGGATCGACAAAATCAATGTCATAGGAAACATAGGTTTCCTGCTTCCCGGCGATCTCCCGGGCTTCGGACATGACATCTTCGACGCCCCGGTCGTGAAACTCCTCAATCGCAATGACGCGTATGCCGACACTGTCCGCGAAGTCCCGATCCTCGCTGTCATAGGCTGTCCCGCGAATGCCGATCTGCACGACCCGCTTCGGATCGAGGAGCCCCTCCTCGACCGCCCGGCGAAAGGGCGTGCCGTGAGTGTATTGCATACCGCCGAAATAACTTGCGAACAGATCTGTGTGACTGTCGAAATGGATCATGCCCAGGGGACGGTTTCTGGCAAGAGACCTCAGGATCGGCAGCGAGCACAGATGATCGCCTCCCGCCGAAAGCGGGATGATCCGGGCCTCCACGACACGGTCGTAAAAAGCGGTCATCCGCTCAAGACTGTCTTCGACGCTCGCCGGGTTGGGGCCAACATCTCCAAGGTCTGCGCAATTGACCAGCTCGAAAGGACGGACACCAGTTGCGCCATTCTGCGCACGGATCATGGTCGACATGTCGCGCAGCTGACGCGGTCCGTGGCGCGGTCCCGGTCGGTTGGTCGTTCCGCCGTCCCAGGGTGTTCCGATGAGCCCTACCTGGACATCTCGCAATTTCGGATCGTCCATGTCGACATGAGGCAGCCGCATGAAAGTCGGCACACCGGCAAAACGTGGCAAATCGAAACCTGAGACAGGGTGGAAAAAGGGGTCGGTCACGCGCGCTATCCTTGGCTGGCTGGGTTGACCGATCTAACCAGAACCGGGAGCAACATCCAAGTTTGGAAACAAGCTGAAGGCGTCAAGAAAAGGACGCGTCAGATCCGCTCAAAAACTCGCGACCCAGGCGCCCTCGATATACTCGGCCTCATCATCGCCGGGCCATGGCGGCATGGAAATACAGATGAATTCCAGTGGTTCGTTCCCGGTGTTGCGGTACTGAAAGGCTGTGCCGACGGGAATGTCGATCGATACGCCGGGTTCAAGATCCGTGATTCGTTCTTCAACCCCGTCGCTCCGCCAGATCTGCCCTGCACCCTTGAGCACATGCCAGAACTCACTGACGGTCCGGTGGCGTGTCGCCTTGTTGACCAGACCGGCCGGGACGGTCGAATGAATCATGTTTCCGGTCGGCCCATCCATGATGAAGCGGATATCGGCTCCTGCCGGCGACTTCGCATCGGGTTCCGTCGGGAGCCTGGTCTGCTTCATCATCTTCTCTTTTTGTCCTTGAAATCCGGCTCATGATGTCTTGTTGAACAGTTCGCGGCCAATCAACATCCGCCGGATCTCGGACGTGCCTGCGCCGATTTCGTAGAGTTTCGCATCACGCAGGAGCCGCCCGGTCGGATATTCGTTGATATACCCATTTCCGCCCAGAAGCTGGATAGCGTCCAGCGCCATTTTTGTCGCGTTTTCAGCAGCATAAAGAATGGCGCCTGCAGCATCTTCGCGGGTGGTCTCACCACGGTCACATGCCTTGGCAACTGCATAGACGTAGGACTTCGACGCATTCATGCTGACATACATGTCAGCCACCTTGCCCTGAACCAGCTGGAACGTCCCGATCGGTTTACCGAACTGCTCGCGCTCGTGGATATATGGAATGACCACATCCATGGCGGCCTGCATGATCCCGATCGCACAAGCGGCAAGGACAGCGCGCTCATAATCCAGTCCGGACATCAGGACATTGACGCCCTTGCCGACTTCACCAAGCACGTTTTCTTCCGGAACCTCGCAATCCTGGAACACCAGCTCTCCCGTTTCCGAACCCCGCATGCCAAGCTTGTCGAGCTTCTGGGCAACTGAAAATCCGGGGAAGTCCTTCTCGACCAGGAATGCAGTGATTCCCTTTGGACCTGCGGTCGGGTCCGTCTTGGCGTAGATGATCATGGTTTCCGCAGACGGGCCGTTGGTGATCCACATCTTGGAGCCGTTCAGAATATAGCGGTCGCCTTTCTTTTCGGCGGTCAGCTTCATCGAGACGACATCGGATCCGGCACCCGGCTCGGACATGGCCAATGCTCCGAGATGCTCGCCGGTCACAAGCTTCTCCAGATAACGCTTCTTCTGTTCGTCAGTGCCCCAGCGGCGCAATTGGTTCACGCAAAGGTTCGAGTGAGCGCCATAGCTGAGCCCGATGGACGCCGATGCGCGGCTGACTTCTTCCATCGCGATACAGTGTTCCAGATATCCGAGACCGGAGCCACCCCACTCCTCCTCGACCGTTATGCCATGCAGCCCGAGTTCACCCATTTCGGGCCAGATCTCGCGGGGAAACCAGTCTTCCCGGTCGATCTTCTCAGCCAGCGGTGCAATCCTGTCCTGGCTGTAGGACCGCACAGTATCGCGGAGCATGTCTGCGGTTTCACCGAGATCGAAGTTGAAACCCGGAAAATCGTTGCGGATCATTTCATTTCCTCCAAAGGCTCCCGGCGTCAGGAGCGTTCGTATCGTACGTAATCACTGAGTGTCCCGATCCGGTCGTACAGGAGACGGGCCCGGTCGTTGTTCTGATTTGTGTGCCAATAAACCTTGCCACTGGCGGTCGGTGCAGCGTCGGCCGCTGCATAGACCGCTTCGATGAGCTTGCGGCCAACGCCCCCGCCCCGAACAGCGAGGTTCACATAAAGGTCTTCCAGGTAGCAGACCTGCTCGACAGACCAGGTGCTGTCGTGAAACAGGAAGTGGACAAAACCGACAAGTTCGCCATCTCGCTCCGCGACAAGGGCCTCGTGAAAGCCCTGCGACAGCAGGCGCTTGAAAAGCGTGTCGGTAACTTCCGGTGCCAGCTCCTGCTCGTAGAATTCAAGATAGTGTTGCCACATCGTGCGCCAGCTCGGCGCATCAGCTGCGGCCAGAGGTCGAATGACAGTCTCCGACATGTTTCAGTCCTTTACGCCTGCAACGCTCATCAGTGTGAACAAACCCGTGGCAACGTGAACCTGTTCGCCGTCGTCCAGGCCATATACATCGGCCTTGGCGATTGTCAGGGTCCTGCCGGGCTTCACAACCCGTCCCCTGGCCAGCAGAACAGACTGTTTTGCCGGGTTGAGCAGGTTGACCTTGTATTCACTGGTCAGGACGCCGACGCCCGCTTCAAACAGGCTGAGCGCTGAATAGCCGGCTGCGCTGTCGGCAATCGACGATGTTGCACCTGCATGAAAGAAACCATGCTGCTGGGTCAGTTCGGCGCGCATGTTCAGCTCGATGTCCACGGCCCCGGGAGCAAGATGCACCAGTTCGGCCCCGAGCAGCGTCATGAAGTGCTGCGCCTGAAAACTTGCCCTGACCCGAGACTGCCAGTCAGGATCCCGCGTAACCAGTTCCATCAGACATCCTCCGACAGGGACGAAGTATCGAGTTCGGACATGCGTGCATGAGCGCCGGCTTCGACTTCATCCAGCTCCAGAAGCGTCAACTCGATATCACGTTGTTTTTCAAGAAGTTCCTCGCGGCGGGCAGCGATCTTGTCCAGAAGCAGGCGCAACTGCCCGGTTTCGCCCGGAGCACTGGCATACATCTCGATCATTTCCTTGATCTCGTTCAGGGAAAAACCGAGGCGCTTGCCCCGCAAGATCAGCTTGATGCGCGTCCGGTCGCCCGGCGTGTACAGGCGTTGCCTGCCTCTGCGTGTCGGTGCAACAAGGCCCTGCGCCTCATAAAAACGCAGGGTGCGCGTCGTGATGTCGAATTCCTGCGTAAGCTGGGTAATTGTAAAATAGCGTTGCATGCCCGATCCTTCTTGCAGGCACACTTCCCTCTTTTTACGTTAAAGTCAATACATCAATTTTTTAATATAAAAAACATATATTTATCAAATCTATTTCAGGTCTTTCAAGCCGGCTTCGCTGTTGAGGACATTCAGGTCAACGTCGCCCTGAATACCCTTGACGGTCCCACTGTCGTGATACTGCCAGACCAACCAGTCCTTTGAATAAGACGGGGAGTGCCAGATCGACCGGGTCCAGAGGCGCCTGTTGAGTCCACGACCTTTCAGGAAGGCCTCGTAGAAATCGGCAGGTGCATAGAACACCACGCGCTTGCCGACTTTCTGTTCCACGATGGCTGCAAACTGGCTTATCTCGCCCAGAACCTCAGCGACGGCCATTTGGTTATCGCAGTCGCCTGAAATTTCCAGATCCACCACAGGCGTCAGCATGTCTTGATCGTCAGGCAGAACACTCAGGAAATTGGCAGCCTGCTTCGCACCTGGCTTGCACATATTGAAATAATGATAGGCGCCGCGCGGCAAACCCACGGCTCCCGCACCCGCCCAGTTCCTGGCAAAGGCGGGATCCTTGAAGCCCTCCCCCTCGCTTGCCTTCATGTAGACGAAGGATACATCGTCGCCAGCGACCTGCGCCCAGTCGATGTCGCCCTGATGGTGCGAAACATCAATGCCCCGAATGGGAAAATCGTCCCGGTCTGGTTCCCAGTTCATGAAGAAAAAGGCCGCTCCTGCAATGCAAATGACGCCACCAACCACGACGTAGAATAGTGTTCGCAGCACTGCCTGCAAGAATTTCATTTTGCCCCCGCCCTTCTTCAAATGCGCCGGAACACTGCCCGAAACATCTTACCAATCATGAAAGAAAATTCGGCCATAGCGGAGCCGCAGCCAGCTCCAGGACATTCCCGTCCGGGTCATTGAAATAGAGGCTGGTGCCTCCCGCCGGCCAGACGACTTCGCTGATGATCTCGACGCCGGCCTCGCCAAGATAGTCGCGCCAGGGCTGCAACTGATCGGACGCGATCCTGAAGGCGAAATGACTGTGGCCCGTCGTATCGTGCCCGGGGACCAACCCGCCCTTTGTCGGCACATCTTCGCCGGTATGACCTCTGTGAAACACCAGCAGCGTCTGGGCGGGACCGGCATCATACGCGTATAGCCGCTCACCCGCGACCATCCGCTTCAGGCCCAGTGTATCCGCGTAAAACTGATGGGCAGCCTCCATGTCGTCGACATAGACCGCGGTTTCCAGGATTCCGTCAATTGGAGGGCATTGCATCTCGATCGTGCTCCGGCCGTTTCGTCAGGCAACAAATCACAGATTTGTATAGACATTTGCAGAAAAATTGAAAATCGCGATTGACCAAACTTTGCAAAACACGACATCATCGCAATCTGCGATCGCTTCAAACAAAGCTTTCGTCACCAAGGTGTTAAATGCAAATTGGGCGGTACCAGTCAACGAAGAAGATCCGGCTGCCTGTTTCGGCACGCTGCTGTCTGCGTTGCTGACGGTCCTGCCAGTTGCCGCA
Source organism: Roseibium sp. (assembly GCA_017643925.1). Classification (GTDB taxonomy): domain Bacteria; phylum Pseudomonadota; class Alphaproteobacteria; order Rhizobiales; family Stappiaceae; genus Roseibium. Next base: position 67,472 of record JAEPML010000015.1, read on the forward strand.
CATGCGAAAATGGTGGTGACGGTTCAGGGACCTGAAACCGTAACAGACACACGCTACGAGTATGATCAGGCCGTCATCCGCCTGGCGCTTGAGAAAACGAGAGACAAGTACGGCAACTTTCTCATCCAGCAAACACCGGTCGGGCAGAACTCTCACCGATCCCTGCTGACGGCGGTCAACGGTCTTTATCCCAATTACGTCGTCAAATACTCGATGAGCAGCAAGCTGCCCGAGGGCCTGACCGCAATTCCCTTTCCGGTGGACCTGGGGATCGTTGGGTATCGCGTTGCCTTTGTCTCGCACGAGACCAAGGAGCAACTCAAACAGGTCAAGTCGCTTGAAGATCTCAAACAGTTCGAAGTGATCCAGGGGATCGGCTGGCTGGACACTGACATCCTTGAACATCACGGTTTCAAGGTGCGTGATGGCGGGGACTTCGATGCCATGTTCACAATGGTCGCGCTCAACCGCTCGGATCTGTTCCTGAGAGGCGCCAATGAACTACTTGGTGAGTGGCGAACGCATTTGGTCATTCCGGAACTCACCTATGATGAAGCGATTTCAGTCTATTACCCGCTGCCGCGATTTCTGATCACGTCGGACAAGAACACCGAGCTCTCTCAGCGTGTTCATGAAGGACTGCTGGCAGCTTATGAAGACGGTTCATTGTTGAAACTCTGGGAGGAAAAATATCTGCCAAGCGTCGACTTTGCCGATCTGAAATCCCGAAGAGTGTTTCGCCTTGAAAACCCCTTTCTTCAAGGACTTGACCCCTCCTGGCAGAAATTTGTCTATCAGGTGGAAGGGGAACCAACCCAGTAATCTCTTGAGAGTACGAGATTGTGGTGGAGGCTCCGCATTTCCCCTTCACTCAATCTGCTTTCAATCCTTCCGCTGCCATGCGAGGGGCAAATTCCGTGATGGTGTAGCTGGCAATTCCGAACTCGTGGAAGGGATCTGCTTTGATCAGCTCCTCCACCTCGCTTCGCTCACGTCCTACGGCGAGAATGACACCGCCAGTTCTCGGTACCTTTGCGCCTGAAGCAAGGAAGCGTCCGTTGGCATAGTTATCTTCCAGAAATTGCATATGGCCCGGAATGTGTGGCTCAACTTCGTGGATCGGAACAACATAGTGAAGGTCGATCACGAAGACATTCGCCCCCTTTGGAATATAGGACATTTTCGTTTCCTCCGATCATGCAGGACCGCCGCTCCAAGGAGCGGCGATCCTGGTACCGTCTCTCAATCTGCGTAGAGCGCAGCGTTAGACCACGCTCAATTGAACATCAATGTTGTTGCGTGTGGCGTTGGAATACGGACACACCTGATGGGCCTTGGCCACCAGGTCTTCCGCTTGCGCCCTGTCCAAACCGGGCAGCGACACTGCAAGCGCCACTTCGAGGCCGAAACCACCTTCGGAGCGAGGCCCGATACCGACGGTCGAGGTAATGGATGTATCGGCCGGCACGTTGATCTTTTCCTGCCCGCCAACGAATTTGAGCGCACCGACGAAACAGGCCGCATAGCCGGCCGCGAACAGTTCCTCGGGATTGTTTCCTGCGCCGCCTGCACCCCCGAGTTCTTTTGGCGTGGCGAGCTTAACGGCAAAGGTACCGTCCAGTGTTTCAGCACTTCCGTCGCGCCCGCCTGTCGCCTTGGCGCGTGTTTCATAAAGAACTTCGACTGCCATATCTCACAACCCTTTTCATGATCCTCAAACTATATCGCAAACGATTCTATCGTGCACGATATAATTATGCACATATACGAGCCACCAAGTCCGGTCAACAGCTTGCGACAATATCGCGCGCGATCTATAAGGGGGCGATGAGCGAAACAAACGACCAGATGTCTCTGCTGGACGCGATCGGACTGTCCAGCCCGAAAGACGAAAAAAAGCCGGCCAAAGCGCCTGAAAAGGCCGCAAAAAAGAAAGCGTCACCGAAGCGGCAAACACCGGCCGAGACGACTTCCGAGGAGCCTCCTGCGATAGAGACCGAGGAAGAGGCCGAACCCGAAGCAGCGTCTTTGGAATCCGAGATTTCAGCAGAAGTAGACTGGGTCCCGGACGATGATGTCCGGAGCAAAGATGTCACGCTGGATCAATATATCTGCTTCGCGCTTTATTCGGCCAACCACGCCATGAACGGTGTTTACAAGGCTCTTCTCAAGGACGTCGGCCTCACCTACCCCCAGTTCCTGGCAATGACCGTGTTGTGGGAGACCAACAACGTTCCTGTCGGCGCCATCACGGCAAAACTTCAGCTGGACACAAACACGCTGACGCCCTTGCTGAAACGCCTTGAAGCGATGGACCTGCTCACGCGGACCCGCAACAAGAAGGACGAGCGCCAGGTCATCCTGAAACTTACGCGCAAGGGGCGCGCTCTGCAGAAGAAAACCGAGCACTTCAGCCACTGCATCCTGTCTTCGACGGGCCTCGACCTTGAAGAAGTCATGGAACTGCAGAGCAGGATCATGAAACTCCGCGACAAGTTGCGCGAAGCCGAACTTTAGACCAACTGCCAAAGGGAGCTGCGCTCTCTAAGCTTGCGTATCGGTCCCTTTCAGAAGGACCTGGCAGATCGTGCGCGTCAGCGTGCTTCTTGCTTCTGCCGATGACCAGCCGCAATCCTGTGTGAGCAGTCCCCAGCTCTGAACGCTGAACGCGGCCCACAGATACTCGGATGCCGTTTTGGCGCTCCAGACGTCTTGCAAGGCCCCGTCCCGCTGCAGCGAGCTTGTCAGCTGCAACAGCCATTCCCTGAGCTCGGACATTCGGTCTTCCCAGGCTACTGACGCTGCCTCATCGGTGGTCCTCAGCCGGATCAGGTCCGTGGCGACGGGAAAAATCTCCTGCACGAAATGGATCCAGACCTCGATCGTGGCCACGAGCCTGATCCTGGGATCTTCTGTTTCAAATGCCGAGAAGAGCCGCTGCCTGATATCAAGCCGGTCATCTGCCCGCCGGACCAACGCCAGGATCAAGCCTCCGCGAGAACCGAAATGATCATACACCGACTGGCGGCTGATGCCGGCTGCCTTGCCGATCTCGGCAAGGGAAACCTCGGCCCCCTTCTCGCAGATCAGGTCCCAGGCACAATCAAGAATCTCTGTTCGCGTATGTTGTAGGCGCGCTTTTCTTGACACGTGTAAACCCAATTCCCATTTGACACGTGTAAAGTAATGGAGATTTTGCATGAACGTCAACCTGACTCAGACTGAATTCACACAATGGTATGGCGCCGGAAACGACGGAAATGCGCCAACCGTGGCGCAATGGAGCGAGGTCCTGGCGCGGCCCGCAGACAAGCCTGTCACCCTGATCAACTTTTTCAAACTGCGTGAAAAAGCGCGCTACGACGACAAGCAGGACGAGGTATCCGGCGAAGACGCCTTCGGGAAATATGCAGCCGTCAGTATTCCCACCATGGAACGCGTTGGAGGCAAGTTCCTCTTTGTCGGCCCCTACAAGGGCATGTTTCTGGGTCAAGACGAGGACTGGGACCTTGTCGCCATAGGTTCCTACCCGGACCTGCAGGCACTGGTCGCACTCTACGCGGACGAAGGCTATCGGGAGGTCTTTCATCACAGAACCGCAGCCTGTGAACGCCAGAAAGTCATCGTTTGCGGCGATTGAGCTGAAAGCAACCTGCGGTGTGAACGGCCATCCATCGAGTGTGTAGCAATGGCATGTCGGACACCGGCCTTAGGAAAACCAACCGGGATTAATCGAAATTAACGCTCTGATTACGCAACGTCACTAATCTAATGGTTGTGAACCCCCGTTTTCACCAACTGCCCCGTGAGCACCCCGCACAGGCTCGCGGGGTATCTTTTTGACCGCGCGCAGTTTTGCCATCCCTGAAGACGGTTTCCACTAGACGCTTCAGAACGGCAAACCAAACCAGATTGCCGCGATCCCGAGAAAGGCAAAGAAGCCGACAACATCCGTCACGGTCGTCACGAACACGCTGGAGGCGATTGCCGGATCCACATTCAGCCGGTCAAGAACGATCGGGATCAGCAGCCCCGACAGCCCCGCAAACAGCATGTTGATGATGATGGCGCCGGCAATCACGAAGCCAAGTCCGGAATTGTCGAACCAGAGCCAGGCGGTCACGCCGATCAAGAAGGCAAGCGCCACCCCGTTTACCGCGCTCACCAGGATCTCGCGGTTCAGGACCCTCATCATGTTTCGCGCCGACAATTCCTGGGTCGCGATGCCGCGCACCGCGACCGTCATGGTCTGTGTTCCGGCATTGCCTCCCATGGAAGCGACAATCGGCATCAGGACGGCGAGTGCCACCATTGCCTCGATCGTGTCTTCGAAGAAGGCGATCACGACGGAAGCCAGAATGGCTGTTCCGAGATTGACCACGAGCCAGGCAAGGCGGGACCGCGCAATGGTGACAACGGTGTCGGAAATCTCCTCGTCACCAACTCCGGCAAGCGCACGCAGGTCTTCTTCGGCCTCTTCCTGAATGACATCGACAATGTCATCGACCGTCAGCACGCCGACGAGACGTTCGTTTTCGTCGACAACCGCCGAAGACACCAGATTGTAGCGCTCGAACCGGCGCGCAACCTCTTCCTGATCCTCGGTGGCGAGCACCGCTTGCCGGGTCTCCTCCATGATCGAGGTGACTTTCTCGGCACGCTTCGTACGCAGGATCTTGTCCAGATGAACCGATCCGAGCAGCTTGAAGGTCGGATCGACCACGTAGATCTCGTAAAAGCTGTCAGGCAGATCACGTGCTTCGCGCATGTAATCGATCGTCTGCCCCACGGTCCAGAACGGTGCAACAGCAATGAACTCGCTCTGCATGCGCCGTCCGGCGCTTTCTTCGGGATAGTCCAGTGCCTTTTGAAGCTGCGCCCGATCGGCATAGGGCAGTTCACCAAGGATCGCTGCCTGCTCGTCTTCATCCAGATCTTCCAGGATGTAGACGGCATCGTCCGAATCCAGGTCCTCTAGCCCTTCGGCAATGGCCTCGGGTGGCAGGTCTTCAAGAACTTCAAGACGAACGGCTTCATCGATCTCGGTGAGTGCCGTGTAGTCGAATTCGTCACCAAGAAGGCGGACGAAATCTCCACGCTCATCCGCATTGAGCATTTCCAGGAGATCGCCGGTATCGGCTTCGTGCAGATCACCGGCAAGTGCTCTCAGGCCGAACTGGTCCTGTGCCTGGATGGCAGCTTCCACCGCCGCGATGAAATCCGGATTGATGCGCTCTTCGTCGTCACGAACGGGGATCTGCGGCCCGGGAGGAGATACTTCAAGCTCGGCTGCTTCGCTCATCCGCCCCTCCCTTTTACGCCTGATCCAATTCACCGGCCAAAAACCGACCCCTTCCGATCAGAACTAGCGTTTGCTGCCACAAAGCGCCACAGGAAAAGCGAAAACGGTCCACAGGCTTGGGGGGCATCGATGCGAATGCAGAGACAAACCAGCTGGCCGGGAACGTGTTGCGTTCAAAACCCGGAACAGCCCTTCTGCCGGGCCTGTTTTCGCAGCCGGGCCAGGTAGTCGCGCGACGAACCGGGCAGGATCGCTTCGCTTGAAGATATGCACCTTTCAGATCGTTTGAAGGCGCGCCGCGCCCGTTCGGTTGTCAGACAGACGCGACCGTCTGCAAGAACCTGCTGCTCCACATACCAGAGCTGCTGGCAGGTCATGGCGCCAAACCGCGCAGGATCAGGTATGGCAGGCTTGGCAGCGGTATGGCCCGCAGCAACCAATCCGGCACTGACTGCCAGAATGCCAGCAAGGAAAACACGACGACAAGTTCGCTTCATTCCGGCCCGTCTTTCCTCTTACCTTTTCACAGTCCTGTCTCACACTAAATGACATTCGCCTTGTTCAAGTCGAACCGACAGGCAGCAAGGATCATTGATCCACTTATTCCCACCGCCCCATGCGTTCGGCTTTCGGAACAAAATGAGCCGCGAAGGAGCTGGTCCGGGCTTGTAACAACATTTTCCGTCCCTGCTTGGACCTAACGGAAACCAAATCACCGTCAGATACGCGCCTTACCCAGCGTTTCACAAAGGCTTCGGCCTGTTCTTTTCGGCCAGAAAAAACGTCTGGCACCGGATGAAAGTCGACACGGTCCTGCCCAAGAAACCGGGAGCGGCGCCTCACCATGTATTTCGGGCTCTCGATAGGCCCGAGCAACTCGGCGACCGACTGCAGAAAGACTTCCCGTTCCTTCGGCTTGGCCCCATCCAGACTGAAATAATGGTCTGAAGTTCCCTTGCTGACGACGACGTTGAGGCGTTTCAGGGGAGTTTGCAGCTGTCCAATGTCTTGAAGCGTTTCAAGCACCGCGAGGCCGACTTGTTGCAAGTTGCCTTCAATCGAGCCGTTGCGCATCACCAGATAGCCGGCCCGCAGGAGTTTCGGAGCAACCAGGAAGCTCACACCAACACCGACAACAAACAGGAGCGCAATGCTCTCGGCAGTCAATTCCTGCAGAATACCAAAGGCAAACTCCAGAAAGACGAGTAAACAGGCCATGACCCCAGCCATCAGTGCGGCAATCGAGTTTCGGTAGACCCACTGTTGCGGCGCCCGGCGTGTTCTCACGCTCGGGCGCAACACGGCTCCACCGCCGGGATCAAGCAAGGCATGCCTCCAGTCTTGCCATAAACCGGTGCGATCTGCACTCCGCGCAAAGGTTGCCCCGTTTGTCTCTTCCAAACCATCGACGTCCCAGTTTACATCGGCAAAACCCAGACGACCCAGACCTGTTTCAACCCGCGTCGGCTCCATCACCGTGAGCCCTTCAAAGGCGCGAAACCTTCGAACGAGCAAGTCTGAATCGGCGCCTAAACCAGGCCGGATCGCGTTCCAGGGTGGGGTCGAAAACAGCCTTCCCGGATATCTCAGATTGTCCGCGGCCTTCAAAAAAGCGTTCTCTTTTTGGGGCAGAGTTACACAGGCCAGGTGCCAGATATTGGCAACCTTGTCTGGTGCATCCGGGTCAATCCTGATTGCCCGACCGCGCATCTGGTTCGAGAGCATGTAAGATCCGACCACGCTTGCCAGGATCAGGCTGTTGATCGACGGAGCATCCCATCCCTCGCCGAGCAGTGACTGTGTCCCGACGAGGATGGTGATTTCCCCTTGCTGGAACACCTCCGTGACAACATGAACCATTTCGTGTGCAAGCGGCCCTCTCAGTTCGACCTCGACATAGTCGCCGTCATGCCGCAGCGGCTTCGACAAGATGTTTTCTCGGGAGATACCCTTGCGTTCGGCTATCGCGCAAAAGGACTTTTCTGCACGGGCCGGCAAGATCACCAGGCTGCCGGTCAAGACACCCAATTCGTATTGATAAGGTCCTTTGTCGCGCAGCGTTTCGAAGAGAGGCACAACGCCGATCTTTTCAGGGGTGAACTTGCGCTGACCGGGCTTCGGCATCTGGTCCCGTCGGATACAATCCGTGAGAATGACCATCCGCAAAGAGGTAGTCAGGCTTGAGGTCTCGGCCGCGACGATTTTCCGGATGCTTTCGATCTTTCCGAGACTGTTTCTGAGACGCTTGTTGACCTCGTCCAGATCATCCAGTTGGGGACGTCCGCGCTTCAGCCCGCCAATGCTTCGCAGATGTGCGACCAGTTTGTCCTGGATACCAGTTTGCCTGAAATGGAATTCCGGTTCATCGCAAATCACACCGGTCAGCAAGCGCTCAAGGAAGCTGCGATCAAGATCCGGCAGATCCGTGCTCTGAACACTGAACAGTTCCAGCGCGGCTGGAGGAAGCGTGTGCCCCGCTGCCTTGAGAAAGACGAGCCCTGCCAGAAAGAACTCGGCATTTCGAAAAATCTCGTCTTCAAATTCTTCCGGGACTTTGAACCATGGCATACCCGACAAATCTGAAAGGAACTCCCCGTTGCGCAAAAGATCGTAGGCAAAGCCATTGAGATCCTTTGCAAAGGAGCGAATGAAGTCGGCATCCGGCCCGGTTGGTGCGGAAAAACATACGAGATCCTGGTGCGGACACAGATCGCCGGACTTGACGAGCTCGGGAACCGAGATCTCGCAATCAACGACACCACACAGGCTCTCATAGCGCGCCCACTCCGCCGCTTCGCAGTCATAGGGCGGTGTCGCCGTCAGCGACACTGTTCGGGTGTCCTGTGAAAGCGAGGTCTGCAGCTCGACCAGCGAATTGTGCCACTCCTTGCGAAGGTGATGGGCTTCGTCGAACACAAGGGTCTCGACGCCAAGATCCCGATAGGTGCTGAACAGGTCCTCGCGCTCGATCCGAACGCTGCACCCTTCCTCATCACTTTCGCCCGACAGCGCCGCGTGAAGCCCCTGATAGGTACTGATCGTGAGGAATTTCGGCTCGCGAATATTCAGCGAGACCCAGCTTTCATCTGCGCCTTCTTCAAGAAACAGGTCAACCAGTCGCGCCTTCCACTGGTTCCGAATGGCAAGAGACGGTGCAAAGATCAGGGCGGGTTTGCCGAGCCGGCGCATGACCTCAAGCCCGAGAACGGTCTTTCCGGAGCCGGGAGCTGCCACCACATGCAGCTGCGCATCATCAAGATGATCGGTGAGCTCATCCAGAACACGCTGCTGATAGCTCCGCCAGGGAAACTTGAAGCGGAGATCACCGAGTGGATTGTGCGGGGAATGCAATTTTTCCTCGGGTGCAGCTAGTCCTGAGCGCATTCAGCCGGTCGCGTGTCCATGGTCCACTCGGCAACCGGCAAAGCCTTGAAATTCGTCTTGAATTTCTTGTCGTTGTGAACGCCGTTGCCGGTGAGCAGGTTGACATCGCATTGTCCGGCAGCGTCCGGATCCAGCGTGTCATAGTAACTGATCGTGTACCCGGCCACCTTGAACACGTTGTCGCGATAGGCAATGGTCAGGATCTGCTCCCAGCGTCCCCGACCGATCGAGGAGTTTTCCGAATAGAGTTTCAGCGAGCCGCTTTGGGTGACTTCGATCCAGGGTTCCTGCCCATACATGCCACCACTCCAAGCAATGTCCCTGGCGTAAACAGCCTGCTGCCAGCCATCGCCGGAATCGGTAAAAATATAAAGATCATCGCCGCCGTTCCTGTTGTCGACGAGAACGGCCTTGTAGCGATAGATATCGCCATCGACAGGCGCCACCACCATTCCGGAAACTGCACTGACGTCGACGGTGGCTTCCTGGGCAAGGCCGGTGTTGGCGGCCAGTACAAAACCGGCTATCGCGACCGACCGTAAGGCAAGGCATTTCATTTCCTCAAGCCTTTGTATTTACCTGAAAAATCAAAAAACGTGCCTTGGCAGCCTGCAGCATTAGCGGGTTCTTTTCAAGGCAACCAGGTCCAAGATGAGATTTCCATAAAGGCTTTGGAGTACCCAAGATTGCTGCGAAGGGTAAGAATTTGGACCCCAAAAAACAAAAATCCCCGCTTCCATCAGGAAGCAGGGAGATTTTGGTGCGGTCGAGAAGACTCGAACTTCCACGGGTTTTACCCCACAGCGACCTCAACGCTGCGCGTCTACCAATTCCGCCACGACCGCATATTCGATTGTTCCCGGCGCCTGATCGCGTCGAGGCGCCCCATGTAGCAAAAGGATTTTGGGGGCGCAAGAGCCGAAATCGGAATAATTCACAGGCACATAAAATTTCTTCGATATGTGCCTAGAGTGGACCGTCCGTGCGCATGGGTCTGATCTCGGGCGGGCGCATCAGGACTTCGGTGATGGAGATGCCGATCCGCTCCCCCAGGAGCACCACCTGCCCTCTGGCAACCAGGGTGTTGTTGGCATAGATCTTCACATCATCGTCTTCGGAAACGTCAAGGTCGATCACAGCACCGCGGCCCATGCGCAGGAGCTGGTGAACCGGCATCTCGCTTTCGCCGAGAACGACGGATATATCGACATTGATTTCGTCAAAGGTGGCCATTAGAGGCATTGATCCTTAAATAGGGTGACAACCCGCAAGCGCCGCATCATACCACGTCCCCGCAAGCCAGCTCAAAAAACAAAGAAACGTCATCCACATGTCACGTGATGTAAGAAACGACCTTTCCTTCAGTTTTCTGCCAAAAAACGGCTCAAATCCGGTGGATTGGAAGATTTCGGACGAATTGGTCGACTACGAGACTGCGCTTGCCGAAATGGATGCAAGGGTCGAGGGAATCATTTCCGGCGAGGCAAACGAGATGGTCTGGCTCCTGGAACACCCTCCCCTTTACACGGCTGGAAAGCGGGCGGACGACTCGGATCTCGTTGCCCCAGACCGCTTCCCGGTCTACCGCACGGGGCGTGGCGGCCAACACACCTATCACGGGCCCGGACAACGGGTGGCCTATGTCATGCTGGACCTCAAGCGCCGTCACCAGGACGTCCGGGCCTTCGTTGCTGCCCTGGAGGCCTGGTTGATCAACACGCTCTGGCACTATCATATCCGGGGCGAGCGCCGCGAGGACAGGGTCGGTGTCTGGGTCCAGCGCCCCGAGCGTGGCAAGGACATTGAAGACAAGGTCGCTGCGATCGGCATCCGCCTGCGCCGCTGGGTGACATTCCACGGCATCAGTTTCAACGTGGAGCCCGACCTGGAGCATTTTTCCGGTATCGTTCCCTGCGGTGTCCAGGATCATGGCGTCACGAGCCTTGTCGACCTAGGCATTCCCGTGACCATGGCTGAAAACGACAGCGTGCTCAGAGCAGAATTTGAGAAGATTTTCGGACAGACCTCGGCAGCTTGACGGCGCCTCCGGTCGTTCAGGTCAGAGATGCCACGAAAGCCTGCAAACGTTCCTTGCCACCGGGCATCCATCCCAACGCCTTGAGTTTACCCGGCTCCATGACGCCAATAGGCCCCTCGGCACGCGCAGGCAATTTATTTTCAGCAAGGGATCTGTTCTCGGCGTAAAGCCGCAGCAGGTCCTGCCGATCGAGCAAAAGGTCGGAGACGTTGTAGACCTCGTAAGGCTGCTTTGAGGCAGCCGTCCCGTCAATCAGGAGCGCAATGGCTCCGGCGAGATCGTCTCCGTGAACTTCGGTTCCAAGCCGCGGCGAAAGTTCTTCTCCCGCTTCAAACCGGGCAAACAGATCGGACCACTTGTGCTCCGACAGACCGGGCGCAAGGCCATAAACGCCGGTAACCCGAAGCGACGTTCCCTTGAAAGTGTCATCACACAATGAGTTCAGGGCCTGTTCACAGACGAGCTTGACCTTGCCATAGAGCGTGTCCGGTTCCGTGTCAGCGTTTTCCGTCAACACGGCCCAGTTGTCGGTCTCGGAATAGACAGCGCGGCTCGACAGAAACACGAAATGCCTGACACCCGCTGTTTTTGCGGCTTCCAGGAGCTGAACCGTACCTTCGGCGTTCCGTTCGATGAATCCGTGCGGATCATCGCCCTCACCGCCCCGGTACTTGCCCGGAACATGCGAAAACGCACAATGGATCAGGACGTCTGCCTTCGGCAGATCCATGGTCTTTTGCGACAGATCCCATTCCAGGAAATCACACTCGGTCCAGTCCAGCGGCTTGCGCCCCATTGCCGTCAGCCGGTGTCCGTCCTTCAAGAGTTTTTCAGCAATAAAACGGCCAAGCAAACCGCTTCCACCGGTCAAAAGGACGTGCATCAATGAGGCCTGTCAGGTTGTTCAGCGTTCAGGACCCGGAAGCCTGCCTATGTCCGCCGGGATATCCGTTCCATCTGCAAAGGCCTGCCACAGATCGATAAGCGGACGCAACATCTCCTGCTTGGGATGATCCGTTTGCCACGGTTTTTCATACTGGAAATGCAGAATATGGATCTGCTGCCAGCTCCAGAGGTCCGGCAGGTTGAACCAGACATATTGCAGCATGTTGTAGAAGACCGGCAAACCGTGCCAATCCGGAAAATAGTGTTCCAGGAAGGTCTGGTCGGTCCGGCGCCAAAACGACTCCGGTTGATCGAGGCGTGCCAGCATGTCCCGAAAGGTGACTTCATTTGGTGCTGCCGTGAAAACACCGCTGTTCAGTCGATGAAAGTCACCAAGCGTTTCATAGACGTTCGGTGCCGCGCAGAATTCGGGATAGTCGAACAGCTTGTCGCAATTTTTCAGGACGAGCGCGTCCGCGTCAATGAAGACAACCTTCTCATACTCCGTGAGTTGCCAGAGCCGCAGCTTGACGAAATTGTCGAGCGGCGTGTGAAACACCGGCTTGCCGCCCTTGGTAAAGGGCGCAGCCTTGTGTAAACGCCCCCGTTCGTGACGCTTGTTGAAAGCCGGCGAAGTCGGCAACCGGTCACACCGGCCCAGCCGTGCGCCGAAAGCCCGCAAGGGCTCCAGATCCTCGGCGCGCACGCCGGGGGTGTAAAGCACCACCAGATCGGCGCTGGATCGGGCACGTTGCAACGAGCGCAGAAGCGCGGTCGCCCCCAGAACATAGTCCTGGTTGGTCACAAGGGTGACATAGGCACGCGCGCTTGAAGCTCCCTGATCGAATTCAGGCGCATCTGACATCGACAATCCTCAGGAAACGGATTTCAGACGCGGATGTTCCGGATCGCGCTCAATCTCTTCGGCAATTTCCTTTGTCCAGGCCGACACGGCCGGCACGCGGCTGCGATCGACGCGGTAGGCAAAATTCTTCGCGACATCAACAACTTCGCTGAGGAGCCCTTCTTCCAGGGTGATCGGCTCGAGGCCCAGCTGCAGGAACTGATCGTTTTCAACCACGAGGTCGTTCTCGGCGGCTTCCTTGCGCGGATTGGGCAAATAGGCAACCTTGACGCCGGTCAGTTTGGAGATCAGTTCCGCAAGATCGCGCACCCGGTGTGTTTCCGTCATCTGGTTGAACACCTTCACCCGGTCGCCCGCTGCGGGCGGGTTATCAAGCGCAAGTTCGATACAGCGCACCGAATCCTGAATATGAATGAAGGCGCGGGTCTGCCCGCCCGTTCCATGAACGGTCAAGGGATAGCCGATTGCCGCCTGGATCAGGAACCGGTTCAACACGGTGCCATAATCGCCGTCATAGTCGAACCGGTTGATCAGTTGCTTGTGCAGACGGGTCTGCTCGGTATGGGTCCCCCAGACGATGCCCTGGTGCAGGTCGGTGATCCTCAGCCCGTCATTCTTTGCATAGAACTGAAACAGCAACTGATCCAGACACTTGGTCATGTGGTAGATCGAACCCGGGTTCGCCGGATAGAGAATCTCCTGGTTTGCCTTGTCGCCACTCAGCGTCTGTACATCAACATTCAGATATCCCTCGGGGATGGCAGCACCGACATTGGAATAGCCGTAGACCCCCATGGTCCCGAGATGGACAAGATGTGCGTCCAGTTCCAGCTCCACCATGGCATTGAGCAGGTGATGGGTGGCATTCACGTTGTTGTTGACGGTGTAATTCTTGTGCTGGTCGGATTTCATCGAGTAGGGCGCAGCGCGCTGCTCGGCAAAATGGATAATTGCGTCCGGGCGATTCTCGGCAAGCCAGGCCTTGAAGACTTCGTAGTCCTCGGCGATGTCGATCAGGTGAAAACGGATGGTGTTGCCGGTTTCCTGCTTCCAGATCCGGGTACGCTCCTGGATTGAATCCATTGGTGTCAGGGATTGAACACCCAGCTCCGCATCGATCCAGCGCCGGCTGAGATTGTCGATGATGTGTACTTCATGGCCACGATCGGACAAGTGCAAGGATGTGGGCCAACCTACGAACCCGTCGCCGCCAAGAATTGCAATTTTCACAAGCCATCTCCCTGAATAGGCACTGCAGACACATTTCCGAATATCCGGATTGCTGCACATGTATGGCCAGATCATTGCGATAATTCAATGACAACTCAACATCGAAATTCGTAATTGATACACTGGTTTATTATTTCGACAGGCTTACCCGGTATCGCGCACGGCAAAAGGCCCGCTTTCAGGCGGCACAGGCTCAAGATCCTTCACCGAGCTGACCCGCGCAAAGCTCGGACCACGCCAGAGTGCGTCGATCATGTCCACCACCGTATCGGACGGACCGGTGATCACCGCCTCGACAGATCCCGACCTCAGGTTGCGCACCCAACCGGACAGACCGCGCATTTCGGCTTCCCCGACGCACCAGGCGCGGTAACCGACACCCTGAACCCTGCCCTCGACGAGGACATGTACGGTAAGCGGATCTGTGGTCATGAATGTCTCCCGATCGACAAATCACCCTGAGCTTAGTCCAAGATCTGCCGAACGGGAATCCACTGCGCACCGATTGTGAAACCTGTGGTCAGTTCGCAACCTGTTTCTGAAGGGACGCACGTTTCTGCTCATCCAGCATCACCAGGAGTGACGCTCCCACGATGACCAAGGCACCCGGCCAGAAAGCACCGGTTGGCGCAAAGCCGAAAGCCAGAAAACCAACGGCAATATTCAACGGCAGTTTGAGATGGTCAAACGGCTGCACGAAAGCCGCGTCGGCTTTCTGGTAGGCCAGGGTCAGAAGATAGTTGGCAACCACCGTAAGTACCCCTGCCCCCACAAGGAACCAAAGAGCCGAGCTTGAGGGCACTATGCCACCGTCGCCCAGCGCCAGCAGCGCGTTGACCGGTGTCAGCAGAAGCAACAGGTAAACGGTTATGGAATCGGCCTGCTCCGTCGCGGTCAGCTTCTTGGTGACAAGCGACGTTCCGGCCCAGAAGGCGGCAGCACCGACAGGCAGGATCGCAGCCCAGTTGAAGGCCTCCGTCCAAGGCTCAAGGATTACCATGCCCCCTGAAAAACCGGCAACGGTTGCCAGCCAGCGCACGAGACCGACCCGTTCCTTGAGAAAGATCTTGGCCCCAATGATCACGAAAAACGGCGATGTCATCACCAGAGCGATTGCCTGCCAGATTTCAACACGGGCGAGGCCTGCGACCCAAAGCTGGATACCGATCACCGCCAGGGCAGCCCTCAGGAGATGCCAGCCAAGCTGCTGTGTCCTGAGCGCGGAAACACCGCGCCTCAAGACCCAAGGCAACGCCACGAGCAAGCCCAGCGCATATTGCCAAAAGGCAGCCGTCGTTGATGGCACGCCCAGCTGCATGGTTGAAGCCTGAAGCGCACCGTTGACCAGCGCAAAAGACGCCCCTGCCCCAATCATGGCAAGGGCGGCCAGGAGCGGTATTTGTGTAAATCGGGAAGTTGTCGAGTTCATTTGATGCCCCGTTCCAGTTCGATACCCAGAACAGTCTCAAAAGACACGCGTCCACAGGCCTCTTCAGGAAGCCTGCAGCCAAGTTCTCTATCATCCGGACTTTAACCGTCGGCTCCGGCATCTCACCGGATCTGCTGACCCTTGCGTGGCAATGGACCACCCAAGGCGCTCGCGGGCTCCAGGTTTCCCTGATACCGCCGGTGGGGACTTTCACCCCGCCCCGAGAACTGTTCTCTGCAATCCTCTTTAATGGGCACACCCACCCAAGGCAACGGCTTCAAGTCACATTTTTCAGTATCACTGAAATGTCGTGCGGTTGCGTCGCGATGCCAATCGGATCTTCCGCTTCCAACTCCTCCTGACTGCCGTAGCCCCAGAGAACCCCAATTCCGGCAACTTGGTTCGCCTTGGCGCCGATCAGGTCGTGCTTGCGGTCTCCGATCATGAAGGCCTCGGACGCGGTTATGCCCTCTGTTGCCAGGACATGGGCAATCAACTCGGTCTTGTGAGACCGCGTGCCGTCGAGCTCTGCACCATAGACGGTCCCGAAATAGGGCATGAGCTCGAAGTGCTCGACAATCTTGCCGGCATAGGCATGAGGCTTTGAGGTGCAGACATGCAGTTTGTAGCCGGCGCTTTTCAAGGCACTCAAAATTTCCGGAATGCCGGGAATAAGCGTATTTTCGTAAAGGCCTGTGACAGTGTAGCGCTCACGATAAAGAGCAACAGCCCGATCCAGTTTCGACTGCTCGTCTGTTTCCAGAAGGACGCTGAAACTGTCCCAGAGCGGCGGTCCGATGCACCACCTGAGTTCTTCGGCCTCCGGTACGCGCGCCGACATCTTTTCCAACGCATATTGTATGGAACGGGTGATTCCCTCGAACGGATCGGTAAGCGTTCCATCGAGGTCAAACAAAAGCGTGGAAACGGACAATCAACTCTCCCAAAATGCTCATAAAAAAGCGGCCCATGGGTGAACCACGGGCCGCTGACTAGCTTCTGCAAGCCTGATTTGTCAAACAGGATTGCGGATCACGAGAATTCCATGATCACCGCATCCACCGCGAGACTGTCACCCGGCTCCGCCTTGATGGCCGACACGACGCAGTCCCGTTCGGCGCGCAGGACATTTTCCATTTTCATGGCCTCGACGACAGCAAGCTGTTCGCCGGCCTTGATTTCCTGTCCCTCTTCAACCGCAATCGAAACAACCAGTCCCGGCATCGGGCACAGCAGCATCTTGGACGTGTCTGGCGGCAACTTCTCGGGCATAAGCTGATCAAGCTCTGCGATCCGGGGCGTCATGACTTTGGCAACGACCGAATAGCCGTGCCAGTCCAGGCGATGTCCACCGGTCACGTTGCGGACCTGCACAGTCACAGCCTGCGACCCGACCTTGCCGCTCCAGAGCGGATCTCCAGGCGACCAGTCGGACTCCACGTTCATGATGGCACCGTCACCGATCGCCATATCAAGCTCGATCGGCGTTCCCGGATATCCGGCTGCAAGCCGGATCGGTACGTAGGTCTTGTCCAGCCTGACGACCCAGTCTTCTCGAATGGCCCCGGAATGCGGGCGCAAACGCCCCGGCAGATGGTCCAGCCGCTCGCGGCCAAGCGCCCCCATCGACAGAGCGACAGCCGCCAGCACCGAATAGGCGGCTTCGTCCGGTACCGCGGGCGAAAACCCGTCCGGGTATTCGTCGGCAATGAAGCTGGTCGCCAGTTCACCTGACCGCCAGCGCGGATGGTTCATGAGCGCGGTCAGGAACGGCACGTTGTGCTGAATGCCATCCACGTAGAATGCGTCCAGCGCATCACTCATGGCATCGATGGCGGCCTCGCGTGTCGGGGCATGCGTGACCAGCTTGGCAATCATCGGATCGTAGAACATGGAAATTTCCGACCCTTCGACCACGCCCGTGTCATTGCGGACAGTCAGGGCTTCGGTAGAAACTTCTTCCGGCGGCTGGTAACGCACGAGCCGCCCGATGGAGGGCAGGAAATTCCT
Source organism: Roseibium sp. (assembly GCA_017643925.1). GTDB lineage: Bacteria > Pseudomonadota > Alphaproteobacteria > Rhizobiales > Stappiaceae > Roseibium. The sequence goes on from JAEPML010000015.1 coordinate 84,615, forward strand.
GTAAGGGTCCTCGGCGTAGATGCGGCTTTCAACCGACCAGCCGTTGAGTTTGACGTCGTCCTGTTGAAGCGTCAGCTTCTCGCCCGCTGCAACGCGGATCATCTGTTCGACGAGATCGACACCGGTGATGAGTTCAGTCACCGGGTGTTCAACCTGCAGCCTGGTGTTCATTTCCAGGAAGAAGAAGCTTTTGTCCTGTCCGGCAACAAACTCGACCGTACCCGCGCTGTCGTAATCAACGGCTTGCGCAAGCGCGACCGCCTGTTCGCCCATCTTGCGCCGGGTTTCCTCGTCGAGCAGCGGCGACGGGGCCTCCTCGATCACCTTCTGGTTCCTGCGCTGGATCGAGCATTCGCGTTCACCGAGATAGATCGCGTTGCCGTGCTTGTCCCCCAGCACCTGAATCTCGATATGCCGCGGGTTTTCAATGAACTTCTCGATGAAGACACGGTCGTCGCCAAACGAGGATGCAGCCTCCGATTTGGACCTGGTATAACCGTCACGTGCTTCTTCGGCGTTCCAGGCAATGCGCATACCCTTGCCGCCGCCACCTGCAGACGCCTTGATCATGACCGGATAGCCGATGTCCTCGGCAATCTCCACGGCCTGGTCCGCCGTCTCAATCACGCCCAGGTAGCCCGGAACGGTGCTCACCTTGGCGTCGTTGGCGAACTTCTTGGACTCGATCTTGTCACCCATCGCCTCGATGGCGCGCGGATTGGGTCCGATCCAGACGATACCCTCTTTTGCAAGTGCTTCCGGGAAGCTGGCGCGCTCGGATAGGAACCCGTAGCCCGGGTGAACCGCTTCTGCTCCGGTTTCCTTGCAGGCTGCAATGATCTTGTCGGCAATTAGGTAGGATTCAGCCGCCGCTGCCGGCCCGATATGCAGGGCCTCATCCGCCATCTCGACGTGCAAGGCGTCGCGATCGGCATCGGAATAGACCGCAACCGTCTTGATCCCCATCCGGCGCGCGGTCTTCATGACCCGGCACGCGATCTCACCCCTATTCGCGACAAGAATTTTTGAAAACATCTACTTTCACCCAGCTGGATCGTTTCCTTGGTTTTACGGCGGCCCAAAGGGCGGCGCAACTTATCCAAAGGGCGAGACGTGAAACTGCGGATAGCGGCAGAAACGCGACGAATTCGCAAAACCGGAACGTTTTCAGCATCCTGAAATCAAGCCGGACAGGGTCTTATCTTATTCTTAAGAAAAATATTGCAAGAATTACTGATATAAATCGGGAGGAAGATTTATGTTCAGGTCAATTGCAGCAGCATTGATCGTTTTTGCGTTTGTTTCGGACGTCGCTGTCGCAAAGACAATCGGCAAATGGAGCAGTGGCGAAATCAATGGATTTACCCGCTATTGGACAACCAACAACGTGGGTGCAAGTTTCATTGTCTGGTGTCATCCGAGCCGTCGGATCAATGGAACCCTGCTGCATATCGAGATCGACGGAAAAACACCAAAGCCCCACTCCCGAGTGAAACTGATTATCGACCGGGATATTCTGGATCTTCCGGTCAACGAGCAGGGCTATATCGACAGCGGACGGCCCGTCAGTTCCGACAGCTTTGATTACGTCTGGCACAAGCTGCGTTCAGCCACCGCTATTGCGGTCAAGTTTCACGATCATTCCTATGCGGGTTTTTCCCTGAAGGGTGCAGAAGAAATTCTGCCCGGCACGGTTTGCCCGACAGATTGGCGCAAGAAAAACTCCTGACACTTCCGCAGCAACACCCAAAAAACTCTGCCGGCGACCAATAAGCAAAACCACGAATACAATTCCCGGTTAAACCAGTCTTAACCCTGAAGTTGTATGCTTCCGGCATTATGGTTCTGGGGGAGCCTGATATGTCGAGGAAGTCTGTTTTAATTGCGGTTCTGGTTGCATGCGCACCAATGACGGCCATCGCCGCGCAGCATGGCAAATGGCACAGTGACGAAGCCCACGGCTACGAACGCTATTGGACGCAGAACAGCAAGGGCGACCGCTTCACCATCTGGTGCCCGCCGAGCCACAAGCCTGGCGATGCCCTCATCAGTGTGAATATTCACGGCAGCGCTTCACCTCAGTCTCTGGTACGAATTCAGCTTGATCGGAAACTGGTGAAGTTCAAAACGGATTCCAAAGGGTTCATCAGAAACAACTGCGCGGCTTGCGTCGATAATCTCACCTATTTCTGGCATCAGTTGCGCTCTTCGAAAAAGTTTGCCGTTCAGCTGGAAGACAAGCGCTTTGCCGGCTTCTCGTTGGACGGCATTCAGGAAGCCATTCCTTCTTCCGTCTGCTCCAGTCGAATGGCAGGCCAGAGCCGCTAGACGGCACATCGGCAAAACCTTCACAATACGACTGCGTGTGGTCTCGATCACACATGATTTGACGCATCTGTAGCAAACTCTGCTTGTCACCTCCCCTTGCGTCAGATCTTATAGAAACCTGGTAACGGGAACTGACTGTCCTTTCCTTGCCGGGTTTTGCCGGCGTCAACAGGAGGCAGATATGCAAAGAAGTAAACTCGCAACAGCAACGCTCTGTCTGGCAGGCGTATTGATAACCACCGCGGCAGAAGCCAGACCCGACTTGCGCACCATGACATGCGCCCAGGCACAGAACATGGTCAGGCAACATGGCGCCGTCGTCTTCACGACAGGTCAGCACACCTATTCCATGTTCGTTTCAAACCGCAGCTACTGCGATTACAATCAGGAACTCTTCACCCAGTATGGGCCGACAAGGGACAACCGGAAATGCCCGGTCGCGTTTGAATGCAAGGAACCTCTGTTCCGTCGCGGTTTCAATCGCTGGAACTAGGGCCTTTTCCATGGGTCAGTAGACCTCGAAGCTTTCTTCGACGCTGCTGACCCAAAGGTTGCAGAAGCCATTGTAGAGGGTTTCAAACAGCTCTGAAGACATGCACGTCGTCGCTGCTGACGGACCAACTGCGACGGCACCCGCCACAACGCCCGGCAACACGCGTTCAAACCTGGCCCTGAAAGGTGGATGTGAAGCGTTTTCATCCAACTCCCGGTCCCACGCCACTTGCAAGAAGCTCGTCTGGGTGTCCGCCGAAACGATCGAAGCACGGCGCTCAAACACCCTTTGCAAGGGTGGTTTGGGAGCTTTCACCGCACCGAGCAGTTCCTTCTCCAATGGTTTGTCGACCGTCTCTGCAATCGCCTCCGATGCCGTCGCAATCAAAACCTCAGCGTCAGCGCAGACTTTGGCGCCGCAGATATTCGCCGCGAACCGGTCAGCTTCGAATTCGTTTTCGCGCGACACCCGCATCAATTCCCTTTGGGCTCGGTCAAGCCAGGAACCAAGCGCCCAATCGGCAACACTTCCCACCACCGTCGTCTCCGGATCGGCATATTCATAGAGCGTTTCGAACGTTTCCAGAAACTCCGCCAGGTTGGTGCCACCTGTAAGGTGTTGACACCTGGCATGCCCGACCTCGTGAGCCATCACCGATCGCAACATATCGCGATCAAGAAGGATCAGCAGTTCAAGACCGAGCGACATCGTCGCCACACGCCCGAAAAGCCCGAACCGGCGCTTGCGTTCAGAGATGGAGGCATTCAGATCGGCGTTGATGAGAAGACGTCTTGTGCCGGAGGTTGGCGGATCCAGCTCGTCCCACATGCGCCACAGCTGCGGCGCCATTTCACGTGACACTTCGAGCCCGTCCCCGTCAGGCAGGCGGACGAAGAGAATACCAACAAGCAATGCGAATGCGGCCGCAAAGGCAAGCAGGACAAAAGGTGCCAGAACGAGGAACGTGATCGGTGAAAAATTCAGCAGTTGTAGCCAGAGGGCTACGATCAGAAACGAAACACCAAAAAGAACAACACTTGTGTAGCGGCCGAGCCGCTTTGCCAGAAATACCAAACCACCCTCAAACAAAAAGCGCTTCCCTGGCGACAGGGAAGCGCTTTTTACATCAGATATGCAACCCTAGAGCGGTATATTGTCGTGTTTCTTCCACGGCATCTCCGCTTTCTTGGAACGCAACAGGGCCAATGCCTTTGAAACCCTTCGCCGCGTGGAATGTGGGCGGATGACATCATCGATATATCCGCGCTCTGCAGCAACGAACGGATTGGCGAAACGATCTTCGTAATCCTTGGTTCGCTTTGCGATCTTGTCCGGATCGCCAAGCTCGGAGCGATACAGGATCTCGACTGCTCCCTTGGCTCCCATCACCGCGATCTCGGCCGAAGGCCAGGCGTAGTTTATGTCGCCCCGAATATGCTTCGAGCTCATGACATCATACGCGCCGCCATAGGCCTTCCGCGTGATGACCGTAACCTTCGGCACCGTGGCCTCGGCATAGGCAAAAAGAAGTTTCGCACCGTGCTTGATCAGGCCGCCATATTCCTGGGACGTACCGGGAAGAAAACCCGGAACATCGACAAAGGTCACGATCGGAATGCCAAAACAGTCGCAAAAGCGCACGAACCGGGCGGCCTTGCGGCTGGCATCTGAATCGAGAACCCCCGCCAACACCATGGGCTGGTTCGCAATGACACCCACTGTCCGGCCCTCGATCCGCCCGAAGCCGGTGAGGATGTTGCCGGCAAAACCGGCCTGGATTTCAAAGAAATCTCCCTCGTCCAACGTCTTCAGAACAAGTTCCTTCATGTCATAGGGCTTGTTCGGATTGTCGGGGATCAGTGTGTCCAGGCTGGTGTCAATCCGTTCCGGATCGTCATAGTTGGACAATTCCGGAAGATCAGCCTGGTTGTTCATCGGCAGGTAGTCGATGAGGCGGCGCATTTCGATCAAGGCGTCCACATCGTTGTCGAACGCACCATCGGCGATCGAGGACTTGGTGGTGTGGATCGAAGCCCCGCCGAGTTCCTCTGCAGTGACCGTCTCGTTGGTAACCGTTTTGACGACGTCCGGTCCGGTGACGAACATGTATGACGTGTCGCGCACCATGAAGATGAAGTCCGTCATGGCCGGTGAATAGACATCACCTCCGGCACACGGCCCCATGATCAACGAGATCTGCGGAATGACGCCAGAGGCCAGCACGTTTCTCTGGAAGACTTCACCATAGCCCCCGAGAGCCGCAACACCTTCCTGGATGCGGGCACCGCCAGCGTCGAACAGGCCGATTATCGGCGCGCGGTTCTGCAGGGCCATGTCCTGGAGTTTGGTGATCTTCTCCGCATGTGTTTCGGACAAGGATCCGCCCAGAACCGTAAAGTCCTTGGAAAAGACATAGATGGTGCGACCATTTACGGTTCCCCATCCGGTCACGACACCATCACCTGGGATGTGCTGATCTTCCATACCGAAATCGGTACAACGGTGTGTCTTGAACATGTCGAATTCTTCGAAGGAACCTTCGTCCAGAAGAATTTCAATTCGTTCGCGCGCAGTCAGTTTCCCCTTGGAATGCTGAGCGTCGATCCGCCTTTGTCCGCCGCCCAGTTTCGCCGTTTCCCGGCGCTGTTCCAATTCGGCCAGAACTTCTTTCATGCGGTCCTCCAATATTTCTTGTCAAAGGCCGTAGCACGAACCCCGGCACGCGCAAAGTCAGCAGTTGGGCTTATGGGGGAACTACGCGCATCCACCCTGAGCCACCGTCTGGCCTTTATTTGCAACAACTTCTTCCGTAAGGTCACATTTCCTGTAAGCTACCCCAATTGGACGAGGCCTTCTTTTGTTTTTTCGGCCCACGACAGCAGCAGATTAAATTTCAGAATTTGAAGCGACGGCTCGAATTCGGCTGTCCAATTTCAAATACTCCGGAGGATTGCGATGTCCCTTTATAGCCCAGACACAACATGGATGGCCCTGCTCGGGGGCGGTTTTTCCGGGTCTGTTCTTGCAGGCGGCAGTGTCTTTCAGTTCGATCTATGGAACCTCGGCGCACAAAGGCTTCCCATACAGGTTCTGGTGACGGGCAAACGCGCGGGGATCATGGCTGAAGCCGGAACGGCAATGGCGCTTCTGCTGGTAACCGGGTGCAAGACAGCACGCGACATGGATGGGATCACGTCTTCAGGGATCGACTGGGAGTTCTCGTTCGGTGGTGACGCGGACGCGGTAGCCAAGACCGGCGTTAGCCTGTTCAAGGAGGTCATGAAGGCGGCGGGGAAACAGTCCGGTGAATGGGCCCTGAATGAGTCGGGCAAACGACTGGCGCAATACATCGTGGGGGATTTGGGTGTCGTCCAGCCAGGACGGCAGTTCAATCTGCTGCCGACGCCCCTGTCCATTTCGGCTGGCGCGGGCATCTTCTACGAGTGGCAGACACTGCGGGTTCTCGACGGAAAAATCGGCTGGAACTACTTTTCGCCCAAATATGCGGTCGAAAACCGGTCAGGGTCCGTTTTCATGAGAATGAAGGACATTCCGGTCAAGGATGGCACGACCATTCACCTGGGATTTGGAGTGGACGAGTGGTTCTCCATCGATCCAAACATCAAATGGGTTCAGACACCGTCTGGACCAAGAATTGGCAGAAGCAAGCTGCACATAGATTGCGCAGTCTATGGCGGTGAACTCTATCAGACCCATAACAGGAACAGTGCCCCGGGTATCAATCTCAGCCAACTTCAGCCCTCCGGACGGAGTGAAGCGGGCATGCTGTCCGTCACCGACACCAAGGAGGTCAAGAAGAGCGGCAAACTGACCATTTACCCGCGCATTTTCGAGTTTACGAACTACCCGTACTGGTCCGCAGACGACACGATGACAGTTCATGTCGATGCCAAGGGACGCTTCGTGAAGGTGGATGGGACCTCCGCCTACCGTGAGTAGCAATCTGATTGCATAAAAACTGTGCAAGTGCGATGTGAGATTGGTCTTTGACAGCCTTCAGAAATTTGCCATGATTGCCCAAGAACAAAGCATAATGACGGGGGGGCAATGGCGGACGCTCGCACTTTCTTCAATGAAATGCTCGACGAGACCGGTGGACCACGCCAGCCTTACAAGAGGCTCGCCAAGTGGCTTGAGGACAAGCCCTCAAATTTCCTGACACGGAAAAGCAGAGACGCCGAAACGATTTTCAGACGCCTCGGGATCACCTTCGCCGTCTACGGCGCGGACGAAGCCACGGAACGACTGATCCCCTTCGACCCCATTCCCCGCATCATTTCAGCATCCGAGTGGCGACGGTTATCGGCAGGCATCGACCAACGGGTCCGTGCGCTCAATGCGTTCATGCACGATATCTACCATCGGCAGGAAATCCTGCGAGCTGGCAGGATCCCCGCGGACCTTGTGCTTCAGAACGAGGCCTTCTTGCCTGAAATGGCGGGCTTCACGCCGGCTCGAAAGGTTTATGCCCATATCATCGGCACGGATCTGGTGAGGGTTTCGGAAAACGAATTCTACGTGCTTGAAGACAACACCCGGACCCCTTCCGGCGTCTCCTACATGATGGAGAACCGGGAAACGATGATGCGTCTGTTCCCGGAGCTCTTCCAGACCCATCACGTCTCACCCGTGGAACAGTACCCGGAATTGCTCCGGCGCACCTTGGAAAGCGTTGCGCCCGATCCTTCGAAATCGACCCAGACCATCGTGGTACTCACACCAGGTATCTACAATTCCGCCTATTTCGAACATGCGTTCCTGGCCGATTCCATGGGCGTGGAACTGGTAGAAGGCCGTGACCTTTTCGTTGATGCCGGCAAGGTCTTCATGCGCACGACGCGGGATCCCAAGCAGGTGGATGTGATTTACCGGCGCATCGATGACGCCTTCCTGGATCCCCTCACCTTCAATGCCGACAGCATGCTGGGTGTGCCGGGTCTGTTCGATGCTTACCGCGCGGGCAATGTCACCATCTGCAATGCACCGGGTACAGGCATAGCCGACGACAAGGCAATCTACGCCTATGTTCCTGACATCATTGAATTTTATACAGGGCAGAAGCCGATCCTCAACAATGTTCCGACCTGGAATTGTTCGCGGCCGGACGACCTTGCCTACGTCCTCGACAACTTGCAGGACATCGTGGTCAAGGAAGTCCATGGTTCCGGCGGCTACGGCATGTTGATCGGGCCAACGGCATCGAAACGCGAGATCGCGGAATTCAGGAAGGTGCTGGAGACGAACCCGTCCAACTACATTGCCCAGCCGACCCTCGCGCTTTCGGCTTGTCCGACACATGTTTCCTCCGGCGTCGCTCCCCGGCACGTCGATCTTCGCCCCTTTGTTCTGATCGGAGACCAGGTGCGCATCACACCCGGCGGTCTGACGCGCGTTGCACTCAAGAAGGGCTCTCTCGTCGTCAATTCCAGTCAGGGTGGCGGCACCAAGGACACCTGGGTACTCGAGGACTGAAGATCAGATGCTAGGCAGAACAGCTTCTTCACTGTTTTGGATGTCCCGCTACCACGAGCGGGCCCAGAACGTTACACGTTTGATGGAAGTGGCTTACCGCGGTGCCATCATGTCCCATTCAGGACAGGAGGACGGAACCCACTGGACGTTTGCGCTTGCCAATTCCGGGACGATTGAGGGCTACCAGCAGAAATACGAGGACCTGAACAGCCGCAACGTCTCCACTTATCTGGTTTTCTCAAGGGACAATCCCGCAAGTGTGCGCAACAGCCTCGAGCTCGCGCGCAACAATGCGCGTGCGGTGCGTACCAGCATCACGGCCGAACTCTGGGAAGCGATCAACACGACCTGGATCGAGTTTATCGACGTCAATCCACAAACCATCACACCGGAAAAACTTCCGGACTTTCTGGCCTGGGTCAACCAGCGCGCCCACCTGTTTCGCGGCGCCCTGCTCAACACGGTGTTGCGTGACGACGGCTATTTCTTCAGCCAGATGGGCAACTTTGTCGAGCGGGCGGACAACACGGCGCGGGTGCTCAACACACAGTATTGGGCCTTGCTGCCCGACAGTGACATCGTTGATGACGGTTCGAGCGAACGGTATCAGTGGAGCGCGATCCTCAGGGCGCTTTCCGGCCGCCGCAGCTACCGGTTTGCCTATCCGAACGCGCGCCTCAAAGCCTTCAACATTGCCGAGTTCCTGATCCTCAGGAAGGAAATGCCCCGATCCCTGGCCCATTGTTACAACTGGATTGCAGATACGGCTGAAGACCTGTCACAGTTCTACGGATCGCTGGAACCCAGCCTGGAACTGGCGACAGAGGTTTCTGCCATGCTGGCCGAGAAGCAGATGCGTGAGATCTATCAGGAAGGTCTCCATGAATTCCTTGCTGATTTCATCGGCAAGAACAATGAATTCGCCCGCCAGCTCTCCGAAGACTACAACTTCGCCTGAACCCCGATTGGTGCCGCATGCGTTTGACTGTCCGACACATCACCCGATACCGCTACGATGCTCCGCTTGCCAACGCCATGCAGCAATTGCGTCTGACACCTGAAAGCGGCCCGTCGCAAAGGGTCGTGGAATGGGCAATTGAGGCGCCCGGCATCGAGCGGGCGACCACCTACAAGGATGCGTTTGGAAACCGGGTGCATATGGTCTCGCGCGGAGAACCCGTCGAAGACGTCGAAATCACAGCTTCCGGCGTGGTTGAAACAACCGACACCAATGGAATTCTCGGCCATGAACCCGATGCCGGCGCTCCTCCGCGGATCTACACGCGTGTCACGCCGCTCACACAGTCAAACCAGGCCATTCGCAAACTGGCCACACACGCTGAAGGTCACGACAAGATTGCGGGTTTTCACGCCCTCATGCATGCGATCCGCGAGAAGGTCGACTACAAGGTCGGCGTCACCGAGACACACGCGACCGCAACCTCGGCACTCGCCGCGGGCGAAGGTGTTTGCCAGGATCACGCCCACATTTTCATAGCGGCTGCGCGGTCCATTGGCGTGCCTGCACGCTATGTCTCGGGGTACCTGCTTCTGGAGGACGAGCAGGCTTCGGAAGCGCATCATGCCTGGGCCGAAGTGTTTATCAACGGTTTGGGATGGACAGCATTCGATATTTCGAATGCAATTTGTCCCACGGACCGTTATATCCGCCTCACAGTGGGACTGGATTCCCGGTCGGCCGCGCCGATACGCGGAATTCGATTTGGCGGTCTGGAAGAAAATCTGCACGTTGAAGTCGAGGTTGCTCAGGCGGCCCTGCAGCAACAGCAATAGATTCATCTTCACAGCGCTGGAATTGGTTCTGTTCGGGATCGTTCCCGGAGAACTTGAAGGGGCAGATACATGACCTATTGCGTCGGCTTGAAGCTGGACAGAGGGCTCGTCTTCGCATCGGACACCCGCACCAATGCCGGTGTCGACAACATCTCCTCGTTCAAGAAACTGCATGTCTGGGAAGAAACGGGCGAGCGTGTGATCACGCTGCTGTCTGCAGGCAATCTGGCCGTTACCCAGGCGGTGGTGTCCTTGCTCGATGAGCATGTTTCTTCCGGCGACGGGGACAGGGCGACGCTGATGACAGCCAAGACCATGTTCCAGGTGGCCCGGCTGGTCGGCAGCGCCGTACGTGAGGTCAAGGCCATCGATGGCGAAGCACTTGGGTCAAACGCCGAGAATTTCTTCGTCACTTTCATCCTTGGCGGCCAGATCAAGGGTGAAGAACCCCGCCTCTTCCAGATCTACGCGGAAGGCAATTTCATCGAGGTCGGAGAGGACACCCCCTTTCTGCAGATTGGCGAACACAAATACGGCAAGCCGATCCTGGATCGCGTGACCCGTGCGGACATGCGCCTGGGCGAAGCGGCAAAGCTCGTGCTTCTGTCCTTCGATTCAACCCTGCGCTCCAACCTGTCTGTCGGCATGCCCATCGACATGCTGCTTTACAACACGGATACTTTTTCCACCGACCGCCAGGTCCGCATCGAGCAGGATGATCCCTATTTTCAGAAGCTGTCGCGTGGCTGGTCCGACAAGTTGCGACAGGCATTTTCCGAGATTGACGAGTTCGATGTCTGATTGCCTGGCTAATCTTGTCAGTCAATCGTCATAATCCGCCGATAGAAGCGCTCCAAACGATTTCACAGTGTGGTGTCCCATGAGCAACAACGTCGCCGTTTCAGAGCCCGAGACGATTGTCTGGACACGCGAACCCGCACAGGAACCGCTTGATGCAAACGATGCGGCCCTGAGAGCCGTGCGGGACATGATCAAGGACGGAAATCGCGTTCAGGTCGTTGAGTTGCTCAAGCGCTGGGACCCCGTCGACGTCATGCAACTCCTCACGCGGTTGCGACTGAAACATGCCAGAAAACTGTTCCACTGGCTGCCAGCCAATCCGTCGATCAAGGTTGTTGCGGAACTGCGCCCCGAATTTCGCTCGATCCTGATGGAAGACGCCACGCTTGATCAGTTTCGGGACATTCTGGCGGGTCTGGATCCGGAAGATGCCGTTGAAATCCTGAACGAATTTCCGGACGACGCTGCCGACGAACTGATCGCTCGCCTCCCCGATGTCGAGGACATCGCCACCCGGGGCTCTTATGCGGATGATACCGCCGGCCGCGTCATGGCAAGAAAATTCGTGGCTCTTCCGGAAAACTGCACGGCGGAGGATGCCGTCAGCCAGATGCGGGCGCAGGCCAACCGGATCCGGCGCATCTTCACCGTCTATGTCACGGACGAAAGCGGCCGGCTGACCGGCACCGTCGAGGTCGGTAAATTGCTGCTGGCGCCCAAGGAAACGGTGCTGCGCGATATCATGAACCGCGATGTCATCGCTGTCTCCGCAGACACGGACCAGGAAGAAGTTCTTCGCTTTGCCCGCAAACGCGACATGCGCACTGTTCCTGTCGTCAGCGGCGACGGGCAACTGATCGGGCGGATAACCCCCAAGCAGCTGACAAGGATCGCGTCAGACGAAGCCAACGAGGACATGCTGCTGATGAGCGGTGTTTCGGCTGAGGCCCGGTCTGACGACACGATCTTGAGAATTGTGCGCGGACGCCTGCCCTGGTTGCTGACCGGGCTCGTCGGAGCCAGCGTCGCGGCGACGGTTGTCGGCTCCTATGAAGACCAGCTCGCGGAAGCCGCCATCCTGGCCGCCTTCATTCCGGTGACCATGTCCATGGCCGGCAATGCGGGTCTTCAGGCATCCGCCGTAGCCGTTCAGGGGATCGCGACCGGGGCTCTCTGGTCCGGAGATATCCTGTTCCGGCTGATGAAGGAATTCCTGGCTGCCCTCATGAATGGCACCATCGCCGGCCTCATCCTCGGCCTGCTGGTGATGATTGCGTCGCTCATAGTGCCTCTGGAGGACCCTGTGAGCCTTGCAATGGCGACCTCTCTGTCCTTGCTCTGCGTCACCACCATTGCGGCCATGGTCGGCGCAACAGTGCCGATCATACTCGACAAGATCGGTATTGACCCCGCCATGGCAATCGGGGTCTTCATCACGTCTTCCAACGACGTGCTTGGCGTCCTGATCTTTTTCCTGATGGCGACGACATTTTACCTGGGCTAGGCAGCGCGCTGCTCAAATCGGCCCTGCAAACGCCTGAAGGGAGCGCCAACGCGGCCTAGCCTTCAAGAAGGATCAAGACCGCAGCGTCAAATTCCATGCGCTTGTAAGCCCTGATCTGCGCCGCTTCGGCATCTTCGCCCCAACGTTCGATGTTGAAGTCTTCCTCGACATGCGCAGCCGTCCACACGGCATCGGCGTCCAGGTGACTTTCCTTGAGCGCCAGCGCCAGAAGCGCAGATCCGGTCAGGCTGGTAACAGTATGGAAAGCGGCGAGCCTCAAGGGCGACAGGTCGTCCAGTTGCTTGCGATAGGCTTCGAGAAGTTCTGCAGGCTGAGCGGCGTGAATGATGCCTTCAATCAACACGAACCGCCCACCAAGTTGGCTTCCCGCCCAATCGACGACGGGATCCCAGAGCCGCCGCTGCGTTTCGACGAGGCTCTCCGGATCGTCTGCGCGATAGCACAGCGCGTCGTTGCCCGCAAAATTGGTGATTTCGTCTGCGACTTCACCGAATTTCTGCGAAACGGCGTCCTGCGCGGAGTTGGCAATTCGCGTCAGAGGCATATTTGCCGGATTGATTTCCTTTTCCTGTGCAGCCCATTCTGCGGCCGCCGCCGCCCCAAGAGCCTCATTCGGAAGCAGAAGCGTCGTTTTTCCAGGCGTTTTGACAGGTCTACCGTCCAGGTGGATGGCGAAACCGCCTTCAACGGGTGCATGCGTCGCTTCCTTGTAGAAGCGCTTCGGCAATTCCCGTCTGGAGAGTTCGCGTGCACGCTGCTCGGGATCCTTCGCAGCTTCCTCATGCAGTGTCTCAAGAAAATCACGCATCACACTGTTTCCTTGTTTATTTCCAGAATTTCTTCAATAGCGCGATCAAGGTCCGAGAAGCTGTCAATGACGGTATTCCCACCTTCCAGGACGAGCCTGGAATGATCATGGTATCCCCAGGTCACGCCAATGGCGTGTGCACCGGCCTCCCGGGCCATCGCCATGTCGAATCCGGTGTCGCCGATCATCACTGTATTGCTGGCCTCGGCGCCGGTTTCCGCCATCGCCCGATGGATCATGTCCGGGTGTGGTTTGGACGGTGACGTGTCCGCCGTCTGGATCGTGACAAAGCGTCCCTCCAGCCCGTGTGTCTGCTGCATGTGCCTGACACCACGCAGGGCCTTGCCGGTTGCAATACCCAGCAGCATGTCATCACGTGCATGGAGGCGTTCGATCGCTTCCCTGGCACCGGGGTAAAGCGGGTCGATATCCAGCCCCTGCTCCCGGCGCGCGATCTTTGACGCCCGGTAAGCGTCTGCCATCACCTTGATCTTGTCCTGATGGTCCGGACCAACAAGGTCCGAAAAGGCAGCTTCGAGGGATCGCCCGACAATGGACAGCGCCGTCTTGCGGTCCGGCATCGGCAAGCCAACGGCTTCAAAGCCAACCTGCAATCCGTGCAAGATGGTGTTCTGGCTGTCCACGAGGGTACCATCCACGTCGAAGATGATCAGATACATGAGGGGCCTATCGAGCACTTTTGCAGTAGGTCCCGCATGTGCAGCCTTTTGGCTCGTGGGTCAAGAGGTACAACGCGGTCATCTGGAAACAGTGCGTGTCGGGCAGCGTCGGCAAACTTTTCCCACATCCCGGCAACAAATTCACAACGCGCACGGCCTCAGCCGCCAAACTTTGGATATCGCAGAAATTGGGCAGGCGCCCGAAAATCGCCGCTTTATCTTGAGAAACGCGTTCGCGATCCGGGCCTTCAGATTTGGTTAACCACGTTTCTAAACACGCTGGTTACCTTAACAGAAGATAATCCCGGACGTGGGTGGGCACGATCGTTTGGGGCAGCCTTGTCACCAAAACATACGGATAGGCACACGCGGCCAATGTCAGGCCGCGCGAGAGAATGGTTTTGTCTGAATGCTAGGGAAGAAACGGGAAACTCGTCGGAAAACGGGTCAGGCGCGCAAGAGCGACCGGACCTTCTTTACAGTGCTTGCTGTTGCAACCCTGCTTATGTCCGGATTTGCGGCCATGGCAGTCTGGTTCGGAACCTCACTCTCTCCTGTGCACCTGTCGGCAGATAATGCGCTGCAAAGCAGTCTGAATCTTTCGCAAGACGTTCAGGCTGCTCTAGACACCGAAGAGATGACGCCGCAAGTCCGAGTGTCAGCAATGGCATCGACCTCGCAAGCCGCAGCGATCTTCGCACAGACGTCAGTTGATATACATGAGATTGAACGGCAAAAGGCAGAGGCGGCCCGGCAGGCAGCCAAATCCGCGCTTGCCGTAAAGCTTGCCCGACTGAAACTGGCGCGCGCCCTGCACGATTCCCGAATGCTGGCCGACGAGGCAGCGCGTCTGGCCGAAGTGGAGACGCCTCTCCCGACCCCGACAGTATCTGTTGCAGCCCTTCAGACCGTTGGCGCAGCAGCCAGTGCTTCGGCTGAAATGAAAGTCGACCCGGTCTCGAACCAATTTGCCGGCCTGGTGGCAACGACACCTGCAAAACCTGGTGCGATTGTTCCCCCGCCTCCGGGAGCCAAGCCGACACCGCCACGTCGCCTTGCCAGTGCCGACAAGCCGACACGTTCCTCCAGACCTGAAGCCACTTCACCCGTGCTGGCTTATGCCAACCCTGGAAATCCGACCGAAGATGAAGACGGCGCTTTCAGTGGCATTGGAAAACTCTTCAACGGCTTCCGCGGTGGCTTGCCCCATGCCAGCCGGGGGATCGCTGTCTACGACATCAGCGCTGCGACCGTTTACATGCCTGACGGCACCAAGCTTGAGGCACATTCCGGCATCGGTCACCGCAAGGACAACCCGAAATACGCCTATGTCAAGAACCTGGGCCCAACACCACCGAATGTCTACAAGCTGAGGATGCGCGAGCGGCGTTTTCACGGTGTTGAAGCCATTCGCATGCTGCCCTACGACCGGGCCGCCATGAAGGGGCGCGACGGCATGCTTGCACATACCCCGCTTTTGCGACGTTCCAATGGCTCCCACGGCTGCGTGGCGTTCAAGCACTACGCCAAGTTCCTGAAGGCCTTCAAGGCCGGCAAGGTCAAAACGATGATCGTTGTCCCGTCGATGAACGAGCTGCCGACCTACATGGCCAAACTGGAACGAAAGAAGGACGCGTAAGCCGCTTGCGAACTGGCATAGGATTGGCTACGCAAAGCTTGGCCAATCCCATCCGCCCGGAGCGCTTACTTGACCAAGTTCCTCACCCTGTTCCTGTTCCTGATCGCCGCGATCCAGGTGATCAAACCGCTTGGCTGGCCGGGGCTCAAGAAGCGCTCTGACGCCTGGAAACTCGTTGCCGGCGTGGTCTGCATAACTTTTGCTTCTCTCGTCCTGAGCGCGCTATTTCAAGGTTGATGACAGTTGTCAGCTGCGCAGCTTCAGCAAACCGGGGAAAACCGATGTCCAGAAAACCAACGCTTCACCTGCTTTGTGGAAAGGTTGCTGCTGGAAAATCCACCCTGGCGAAGTCACTTTCGTCGGCACCTGACACCGTGCTACTACAAGAGGATCAGTGGCTTTCAGGCTTGTACATCGAAGAACTCAAGACCCTCAAAGACTATGTCAGCTACTCAACCCGGCTGCGCGACACGCTTCACCCGCATATCGTGGATCTCTTGAAATCGGGGCTGTCTGTTGTGCTCGATTTCCAGGCCAACACCGTGGAAAGCCGGCAATGGATGCGCAAGCTCTTCGAAGAAGCTGGCTGCGAACACCAACTGCATGTGCTCGACACGCCGGATGACACCTGCAAGACGCGTCTTCGGGCACGCAATGCGTCCGGCGCCCACGAGTTTCAGGTGTCGGACGAGCAATTCGACAGGGTCAGCGCCTATTTCCAGAGGCCAACCGAGAGCGAGGGCTTCAACATTCGCATTCACGAGGCCGGCTAGAGGCAGCCCCAGTCAACACGTCAGCGCTTGATAAGCGTTTCGTCCGGATCATCAACTTCCGGATCGTAGTCCGTCGCATCAAAACCGAGCAGGTTCCAGGTCTGCTGCATATGGGGCGGTAGCGGCGCCGATACGTCAATTGTCCCGTTGCCGGACGGATGCGGAATCACGATGCGCCGGGCAAGAAGGTGCAGCCGGTTCTGAATGCCGCCCGGCAATTCCCAGTTCTCGATGTTGAAATACTTGTCGTCGCCGATGATCGGATTGCCGATATGCGCTGCATGGGCCCTCAGCTGGTGCGTCCGTCCGGTGACCGGCTTCATGGTCACCCAGGAAAGCTTCTGGGCGGATTGCTCGAAAACGGAATAAAGGGAAACGGCGTGCTGGGCGTCATCCTCCCCTTGTCGCACGACCTGCATGCGCTCTTCGCCCTCGCTGCGCGCAAGAAATGTCGAAATCCGGCCCTGCTTGGGCTTCGGCACACCGGCCAGCATGGCCCAGTAGATCTTGCGCGTGTTCCGGTGACGGAAGGCTTTTGTGAGTTCCTGGGCAGCCTGCCGGGTTCTGGCAACCAGAATGATCCCGGACGTTTCCCGGTCAAGTCTGTGCACCAGCCGCGGCTTGTTGCCCTTGCGGTCGGTAAAGGCCTCCAGCATGCCGTCCAGATGACGCTTCAGCCCGGAGCCTCCCTGAACCGCCAGACCGGCCGGCTTGTTCAGGACCATGACCTGGTTGTCTTCAAACAGCATCATGTCTTCGATGGCCTTGCGGTCATCAGCGATCAGTTTTGTTGATTTCGGCTTGGCGTTTTTCTTGTCGTTGGCCGGCAGTTCGACGCCCAAAGGCGGAATGCGCACCATTTGCCCCTTGGCGATACGCGTATTGGCTTCGGCCCGTTTGCCGTCAAGCCGCACCTGGCCCGTTCGCAGCAACTTCTGCAAGCGGCCGAACCCGAGGCCGGGATAGTGTGCCTTGAACCATCGGTCGAGGCGCATGCCTGCCTCGTCGGCAGTCACTTTTTTCTGTTCAATTGCGGACATTTTGTTCTCAAAACCGGTCGCACGCTCTATCGGTCACAGGACAACCAACGGCATTTGCGGACGAAAATCGTTCCGCTGCGTATAGGCGGAATCCCGGCAAAAGAAAAGCGAAACCTCTGGCGCGGCCCTATCCGTGCAGGTGCCGCATGATCATCAGGCCGACAAACACCGCAATGATCGAAAGCGAAACAGAGGCCACAACGTAGATCAGGGCAAGGTGCGTATCGCCGCGCTCCCACAGCACGGATGTATCCAGCGAGAACGCGGAAAAGGTCGTGAACCCGCCAAGCACCCCGGTTGCCAGAAAATACCGGAGTGTCTGCATGTGAGCGACTTCGTGCTTGACCAGCCAGCCGACCAGCAAGCCCATGATCAGGGAACCGACAACATTGACCGTCAGGGTGCCGACCGGAAAATGCGGTCCGAACAGGCGCAGGGTCGCAAGTGAAACGAGATGTCGCCCCCCGGCTCCAAGACCACCTCCCAGCATGACCAGTAGCAGATGTTTCAAGTTCACCCTCCACTCAAACAGTGCTGATCCAGCCAGGTAAATCGGGGCGTGGGTCCGATCTACTCACCGGGCGCGGTTGTCTTTACACCGTCTTTCTGGCCCAGCTTCTCAAACACTTTCACCTGCTCATCATATTTGGGATCGATGGTCCCGCACACGCGGTCCCAGAACGAAAAGAAGTTGGCAAAATTGTATTTGAAGCGCGAATGGTGCTGGTCGTGAAAGGTCACGCAGACCATGGGGGACGGCATGCGCGACATGGGGGACGCCCAGAACTCGAAGCCCGAATGACCGATTGTGCCGTTGAAATGGTCCCAGAGCCTGTGAACGATAAGCACCGGGATCGGGATCGGCAGGATAATCACGGCCCAGAGATAATAGCTCTGCATCACGAAGGCGTCGACGAGATCGTCGGAATAGGTGCTCCACACGGTCGGGGCGACGGAACGATGATGCTCGGCATGGAAGCGATAGAGATACTTGGTGTGCATGAGGCGATGCCCCCAGTAGAACCAGGTATCAAACGCGATGATGGACACCGCGAACATCAGTATGGCCGACCACCAGGTGAGCTCCAGGGGCGCAACAAGCGTCCAGCCCTTCATGGACAGGAATATCCCTCCCGCCAGGCAGCCCGCGGTGACCGTGAGCGAATAGACGCTGGCGCGGATTTCCTTCCACATGCGTTTTTCGCCGCGGCGATGCTGTTGAATGCGCCGCTCGGGATGACGGTTCTGGATCTGAACAAGGACCCACCCGGTCGCAAAGTACAGGAACACGTTGATCGCGTAACAGGCCGCATAGATCGGCAGAAATTCAAGCAGTATTGTCAGTGCCTGATCGAGCATGTCTTCTCAAACTTCCAGTTCGTCGCTTGGCTGACACATCTTGTGCGGGCTTAGCCGGTTGCCTTGACTTTGGTGTCTTCCGTATCGGGGACTTCACCTGTTTCTTCCATGCGCTGAACCAGGTCATCATATTTCGGATGAACGGTTCCGCAGATGCGGTCCCAGAACGAGAAGAAGTTACCGTAATTGTAGTGAAACTGCGAATGATGCAGATCATGGAACGTCGTGCAGATCAGCGGCGACGGGAATCTCGAAGACTTTGACGCGAAATATTCAAAGCCCGAGTGACCAACCATGCCGGAAATCTGGTCAAACAGGCGCAGGGCGAAGACGCTGAGCGCCGGAACAGGCAGAACGAACCAGACCAGGAAATAGAAGAAGTGCTCGATCAGGGTGTCGACGACCGTTGAACTGTCATTGCTCCAAGCCGTCGGCGCGATTGACCGGTGATGCGGCACATGGAACTTGTAGAGCGACGGCAGATGCAGAATGCGGTGCCCCCAGTAGAACCAGGCGTCGAACAACACGAAGCAGACCGCAAACATGAGCGGGAAAGACCACCAGGACAGTTCAAGCGGCGCCACGAGCGTCCAGCCCTGCAGCTGGGCGAAAAACCCGGCTGACAACAGGATTGAGGACGTAGCCAGAGCCTTGAGCGAGGCCTTGATTTCCTCTGCCTGGCGTTTGAGACCATCCCGATGTTTCTGGATGCGGCGCTCCGGATGACGGGCGTTGATCGCCATCAACGCAAAGCCGGTCGCAAAATAGACCACCAGCATGGCGGCGTATGTGAGCGCCAGGACGATCAGGTAATCGGTCAGTAGGGTCATGTCGGGTCAGTCCCTCTTACCCGCATAGAGCTCTTCGAACCCCTCCACCCGCTCGTCATAGGTCGGATGAATGGTTCCGCACCAACGGTCCCAGAAGGAAAAATAGTTGGCATAGTTGTAGACGAAATACTGGTGGTGCTGGTCGTGATAAAGCGTGCAGAGCAACGGCCAGGGCTTGCGTGCCGTCGGACTGGCAAAATGCTCATATCCGCAGTGACCGATGGCGGCCGAAACCTGGTCGAACAATCGGTGTGCCAGAAACACCAGTGCCGGCATGGGAAGCACAAACAGGACCACGGCGTAGTAGGAATGCGCAAACAGCGTGTCGACGCTCGAACCGGCATCGTTGGACCAGACCGTCGGGGTCACGGTCATGTGGTGCGGTTTGTGGAACCTGTAGAAATACTTTGTGTGCAGGATCCTGTGCCCCCAGTAGAACCAGGCGTCGTGCAGGAGGAGCGACAGGACAAAGAAGAACGGTACCGACCACCACGACAGGGCAACGGGTGCGAACAAGGTCCAGCCGCGCATCTGGGCATAGAGCCCGATCGCAAGACAGCAGCTGGTGATCATCAGCTGCATCATGGACGACTTGATATCACGCAGAGCGTCGTGCGTTGGCTGACGTTTCTGGATTTTTCGATCCGGATGCCGCCGATTCAGTGCCGTCATGGTAAGGCCGGTTGCAAACAACACGACAAGGCTTGCACCGTAGAGACCGGCAACAAGCACCAGGAAAGCTCCCGGACCGGTGCCGATTATGTCCGCCAAAAAATCCATGTATCTGAAATCCGTCTGCAATCAGCAACTGTTTCGCATGTGCGTAGCGAAACCGCAATTGGTGCGTCAAGAAAACACTTTCGAAATTTGCCGATTTGTCCGGTCAGACTTCTTCCGAAACGTGAGCGAAATCCGGATAGATGGACCGGACCAGGGCATCAACTCTTTCAATTTCCTCTGGAATTTCAGCTAGTTTCCCCCGCTCCTCCTCCAGGATCGCAAGGAAGATGCGCGCGCGTGCCTGATTGATTTCCTGCTGCGGCAAAGTGCCCTCACCCGCTGCGGAAAGAACGATGCTGACCAGCCTGTCAGCCGCGTTCAGGCGCCCCCACAGGTAGTCGTGTTCCCGCCAGCTTCGATTGAAGAACGCACCGAAGGAGTTGAGTGCCTTTCCCTTCAGGTCAAACCCATCAACATAGAGATTGGCCGCATCACGCGGGCTGATACGGTCGACGAGGATTTCCGTGACTTCCGCAAAATCGTTGCGCTGCAAGACAGGAAAGGTGATCAGGTCGTAATAGGGAAAGCCGATATAGGTGCGCATCAGGGCCGTGTGCCGCTGTTTGTCGAAAAGATCACGAGCGGTTTCGGTAAAGAGATCATCCTGAAGCCTGTCCAGGTCCGAGAGCCCCATCATTTGCGTCATGTTTTCGAGAATGGGCACGACATTCTCGGCCGCGCCGGAGCTGCGCGCTTCGATGTCGCCAACGAGCTTTTCAGCAAGTTGCCGGTTCTTGTCCCCATAGAAGGTCTCGTTCCAGCGCCAGCTCAGGTGATCGATCTGTTCGTATAACAGAGCCTTCATGTGATCGAGCGCTTCCGTGTCGGGCGGCGATACATCAACGTCGCGGTTGTGATGATAAAAGCCATTGAGTTTCCGGATGACAAAGCGCAGTCGCCGGATCCGGTAGTCCACGTCCAGACCACGAAGGACAGAGACGACCTCGGGATCAGTGCGGCCAAGATCCTCCTTGCTGTCCGCAGTGAGCTTGAGAAAATGCGTGAAAAACAGGCTGAGGACTGCTTCTTCCCGCTTCTGGGCACCGGCCTCCTCACACAATCTGCAGGAAAGGCTCGCGAGCCTTTCCGCAAGTGCATGGAGTTTCAGAGACTGATAGTTCAGGAAGGCGAAACCCGCCTGATCGAATGCCGCCTTTGTCGCCGTTTTACGGCACTTTGACAGGATCTCCGGCGACACGATCCGCCAGTTTGGCAACAGTCCCTGAACCGCCTTTTCAACCATGGGACCGGCAGCATCGATCAGCTGGGCCAGCCAGCGGCTGCGCCGGTTGTTCTGTTCAAGCTCCTTCAGATCATCACCGATCGGTTCATTTCGGGGAATATGCGCGAGCGACGCCAGGATCACCCGGAAGAACCCCGGGATCTCGACCGGTCCGGTGACGGCTTCATCCGGCTCGACCGGAGCCGGATCCACATAGATCAGCCGACGTGCAACCTCCCGGGCGGCGGGTCGTTCCTCGATTACGTCAATGACAGGCGCGAAGGGCTTGTTCATGACCACACTGCCGTCAACGAAACAATGATGCGACAAGGTCTCCGGCGTGAGTTCAAGACCTTGCTCCAGAAACTCGTTGCGATAGCGCCAGGGCTTTTGTTGTCTCGACAGGACCCGTTCCATCTCCGCGACGGTCGCAGGTGGAAACGCGCCGGGAAAGGATGAGGTCGCGCGCGCGGCAAACACCAGCTCCGGAATGTTCTCAAAATCCATCTGGCTATCAAGATTGCCATAGGTTCGATGCTCGGCGTGAAAATTGAGAATACGCCTGTGGTCCCATTCCTCGACATAATCGGGATCATCCAGATTGATACGCCTTTTGACCCCGTTGTAGTCGGTGATTGTCACGAACAGGTCCAGCGTCTGCCCTCTAGGAATGAGCGTTTGACCACCCTCACCCCGTTCCTCCATTTTCTGGCAGGCATCCAGCATCCAGCCGATGAACCGTTCGCCGGAAAATGGTGGTGTGAACCATCTGGACTGCATGAACTGGCGCAGCTTTTCGCGCGTTTCCAGGCTCTCGATCTTCTTGTCCAGCCGCGAGGAGATCAGCTGATCCAGAACCGGCGACACGGACAGTTTCAGATAACGCGACAAGCCTGACTGTGGCCGTGCCAGGCGGGTGACATCCGCATTCTGGAGCCACATCTCGCTGTGATCGTCCAATGGCAGATCATGCGCGATCGCGCGGGCAAGCATGATCCCGTTGACCCCGCCTGCCGATGCGCCGGCTATGGCGTCGACAACCACACGTATGTCGGCAACAGGAGACAGGAGATCCAGAAGTTCCTTGTAGGCGCTTTGTACGGGCGGCAGCTGCTTTGCTGTATCCGTGTCGCGAAACACGCCTGACCTTCGATCGAGGCGAAGGCTCGAAGCCCGGACCAGGCTCAGGATCTCCCGGCTGACACCGTGCATGTAAATGGCGAGGGAAACGCCACCATAAAGAACGAGCGCAAGTCTGAGTTCAATTTCTTTCATGGCAATGTTTCTGTGTCCGAGACCCGGCCCCCGTTCAAGGTTCAGCAACAGGAGGACATTCGGCGACCCAAAACCGAAGACTCCAAGAATAACAACATGATCATACTTGACCACGCATCCGGCGCTGTAAATTGCTATTCAATTTTTCCGGCATTTCTCCACGTCACATCCGGATACATTTTTTCGCGCATCGGGTCGGATTAATCGGCTAAACTGCCCGTCAATCACACGGGCGAATCCAGCGGCGAACACGTTCAGGCGCGAGCAGTCATCGTATTGGAAACATGCAGGGGAAAATGGCCGACAGCGTAGAAAACTTTGAACAGTCCTCTTCCTTGCCTGAGCCGGAAACAGGCGCAGACGAACAAACAAGGGAGAAACTGCTTGAGGAGAACGCAAACCTGCGTTCCGAGCTGGAAGACCTGCGTGTGTTGTACGAAGCCACCATTGAGCATGGTGAAGCCGTCGAGGACCAACTCGCGGACCAGACCGAAAAACTGGAAGAATTGTCCAGTCAGCTTGCCAAATACCTGTCGCCGCAGGTGTACCAGTCGATTTTCGAAGGCCGGCAGGAGGTCAAGATCGCCTCGAGCCGCAAGAAGCTGAGCGTTTTTTTCTCCGATATTGCCGGCTTCACCGAAACGGCCGACAGGCTTGAATCGGAAGAACTGACGTCAGTCCTCAACCAGTACCTGACGGAAATGTCCCGGATCGCGCTGAAACATGGTGCAACCATCGACAAGTATGTCGGCGATGCCATCCTGATCTTCTTTGGGGACCCCGAAACGCGGGGGGTGACCGAAGATGCGCTCGCCTGCGTCAAGATGGCGATCGAAATGCAGGAAAGAATGACGGAACTGCAGGATGTCTGGCGTGAAGCCGGCATTTCCAGTCCGTTGCGCTGCCGGATGGGCATACACACCGACTATTGCACGGTTGGCAACTTTGGCAGCGACGACAGGCTGGACTACACCATTATCGGGCGCGGAGTGAACACGGCCTCCCGGTTGGAAAGCCTGGCAGCCCCAGGGTCCATCCTGATCTCCTTCGAGACTTTTTCTCAGGTGAAAGACCAGGTCCTGTGTTCCGAAAACGGCGAAGTCACCGTCAAGGGTATTGCCTACCCGGTTTCCACCTATGAAGTCGTAGGCTTGAAAAATCGCAAGCCAGAGGCTTCAGAGCTGGATCTTTCCCTGGTGTCCCAGCAACTCAGCGAATTGGCGTTTGAAAGATCGCTGGACATGGACGAGGAAGAGAAGGAAAAACTCAAGGCGTCGCTCACGGAGGCACTGGAGCGCTTGAATTCCACGTCTTAGGACTGGTGAGCTACCGAATGGGTACACGCAATAGACGTCAGTTTCTCTCTTTGCGCAGCTTTTCCCAGTATTCGAGCCTTTTCCTCAATTCACGTTCAAAACCACGCTGGGGTGGGTCGTAATACCGTTTTCGTCCCATCTGCTCGGGAAAATAGTCCTGCCCGGAAAACCCGTCAGGCGCATCGTGATCATACGCATACCCTTCCCCGTAGCCCTCTTCCTTCATGAGCTTGGTCGGGGCATTAAGGATGTGTTTCGGCGGCAAGTGGGATCCGCTCGACTTGGCATCGCGCATCGCCGCCTTGTAGGAGACATAGGCACCATTGGATTTGGGAGCAGTCGCCAGGTAGATAACGGTTTGCGCCAATGCCAACTCGCCCTCCGGCGAACCGAGCATCTGGTAGGCATCCCGGGACGCATTGGCCTGAACAAGAGCATTCGGGTCGGCGAGGCCAATGTCCTCGACCGCCATGCGAATGAGGCGACGAGCGAGATACATGGGGTCCTCGCCACCATCGAGCATCCGGCAGAACCAGTAGAGTGAGGCATCAGGGTCGGATCCCCTGACGGATTTGTGCAGGGCTGAGATCAGATTGTAGTGACCATCCGCACTCTTGTCGTATATCGGTGCGCGCCGCTGAACGATCTCCTGCAAACGCTCGGCATTGAACTGCTCGTCTTCACCGGCAGCTCGCCAAACGTCTTCTGCCAGGGTCAGTGCTGAGCGGCCGTCACCATCCGCCATTCTGATCAGGACCTGCCGCGCTTCCTCGTCGAGCGGAAGCTTGCGCTCCTCGCTTTCCTCCGCGCGCGACAGCAGCTGGTTGACCGCCTCCTGCGACAACGAGTGAAAGGTCATCACGTGGGAGCGGGACAACAGCGCTGCGTTCAGCTCGAAGGAGGGATTTTCGGTCGTCGCGCCAACCAGCGTGATCGTTCCGTCTTCCATGACCGGCAGGAAACTGTCCTGCTGGGCCCGGTTGAAACGATGGATCTCGTCGACAAAGAGCAATGTCGCCTTGCCACCCATGCGGCGCGCACGTGCGGCTTCAAAGACCCTTTTCAGGTCCGCAACCCCGGAGAAGATCGCCGAGATTTGTTCAAATGCCAGGTCGGTTTCGTTCGCAAGAAGCCTAGCGATCGTTGTTTTTCCGGTGCCGGGAGGTCCCCAGAAAATCAGCGACCCAAGCGTTCGCGTCTTCAACATGCGCGAGAGCGTACCCTCGTCGCCAAGGAGGTGATCCTGCCCGACGACATCGGAAAGCCTGGTTGGCCGCATCCGGTCCGCAAGGGGCCTTGGACCGGATTGCATCAGACCAGAGGCTTCGAACAAGTCGCTCACGAGAGCCTCTAGCGAAGCTGCAGCTTGTTGATGACGCCGTCCCGCTCGATTTCGAGCAACCAGACCCGGGGCGGTGTCTTGGTGATCGTCTCGAGCATCCTGGTGGTCGTAACCGGGGTGTTGTTGACCGCGCGTACAATGTCGCCCGGCTTCATGCCAACACGATGAGACTGGCTGCCGCGGCTGACCGACACGATGACGACACCCTCGAATTTGCCCTCAACGCCAAACTCTGTGGAGACGGCGGGCGACAGGTTCATGACCGTAGCACCTTCAAACGGGGAAAACTCAAGCAGTTCCCGCGTGTCCCGGGGCACCGTTTCCGGTGCGGGTTTCAGCGAAACGTCGATCATGACTTCCTGGCCACCACGTACGACCTGAAAGCGTGAACTTTCACCGATCATCTTCGTTGCAAAGCGATAGCCGAATGAATTCGGATCAGTCACTTCCTTGCCTTCGATCGCAACGACAAGATCACTGACCTTCAGACCGGCCTCCTGCGCCGGGGAGCCATCGAAAACAGCCGTCACCAGAACGCCGCGTGGACGGTCAAGCGAGAGGGATTCCGCGATCTCGGAGCTGACGGTCTGAACGGTTGCACCAAGCCAGGGGCGCTGCACTTTGCCACCCTGATCAGCTGCACTTGCAACGAACCGCGCCATATGTGCGGGAATGGCGAAGCCGATACCGTTCGACCCGCCGGACCGGGAGAAAATCGCCGTGTTGATACCGACAAGGTTGCCGTTCATGTCGACGAGTGCGCCGCCCGAGTTTCCGGGGTTAATCGCGGCATCGGTCTGAATGAAGAACTGGAAGTCCGTTACACCGACCTGTGTGCGCGCCAGAGCGGACACGATCCCTTGTGTCACGGTCTGTCCGACACCAAACGGGTTACCGATAGCTAGAACGATGTCACCGACCTCCAGGCTGTCCGAATCCGCAAAGGTCACGTGATCAAAGGACCCCTCGCCCTTGATCTTGAGAACAGCGAGATCCGTGCGTTCATCCATCAGCACAATGTCGGCATCGAATTCGCGCCGGTCGCTCAAGGCAACCCGGACTTCGTCCGCCCCCTTGATGACGTGATGGTTCGTGATCACCACACCGTCTTCGGCAATGATCACCCCGGAGCCCAGAGACGATTCCACCCGCTCCCTCGGACGGTCGAAACCACCGCCGCCTGGCTGTCCGAAAAACCGGCGGAAGAAGGGGTCATCAAAGAAGGGAGACGTTCTTTGGCGTTGCACGACCGTTCGCTTGGCATAGACGTTCACGACGGCCGGAGCCACTTCTTTGACGATCGGCGCAAAGGACAGCTTGATCTGGGCAGCGTCGTTCGGAACCAGTCTCAGGTCGGCGGGAGTGGCATCTGCTGTCTGGGCGGTAACACTGGTGCTGCTTCCAAACAGGCCGGCCAGCACGACACACACCAGAGAAAATGTTTTACCTGATCGCGCTAGGCGCATGGTCGGGGTCCCTCGCTTCGATTCTTTTCCATTGATTTGTTACATCGCAGATAAGTTAGAACCGAGGCAAATACAAAGAAAAAAGCCGCCGGAAACCCAGCGGCTTTTCAATTTTCGATGATGTCCGGCGTTTAGGCCGAACGCACCTGATCGAGGAAGCTGCGTACTTCCATATCGAGCTGCTCGGCTTCACGCGCCATGTCGGCGGCCTCTTCCGAGAAGTTCTGCGCAGCCATGTTGGTATCGTTGGACAGTGCCGAGACGTTGCGGATGTCTTCGGTCACCTTGGACGTACCGCCGGCAGCACGCTGCGTGTTCTCCGCAATGCCCTGCGTCGCGTAGCTCTGCTCCGTTACGGCAGCGGCAACTTCGCTCACCGACTTGGTGATCTCGTCGATGGTCTTCTGGATATCGCCGATAGCACCGACGGCATCATCCGTTGCTCCGCGGATCGCATCGATCTGAAGCTGGATTTCACCCGTTGCCTTGCCGGTCTGGGACGCAAGATCCTTGACCTCGGATGCAACAACCGCGAAGCCCTTGCCGGCTTCACCGGCGCGTGCCGCCTCAATCGTCGCGTTCAGGGCCAGCAAGTTGGTCTGATCGGCAATGTCGCTGATCAGGGTAACAACTTCACCGATCCGGTTTGCTGCTTCAGCAAGCGACTTGACCGTTTCGTTGGTCGTTTCGGCGCGCTTGGTCGCATCGGCAGCAACGCTGGAGGAGCGTTCGATCAGGGTGGAGATCTCCTGGATGGAGCTCGACAGCTGATCGGACGCTGCAGCGATCGATTCGACTTCAGCAAGTGTCTCTTCAGACATCGTCGCAGCATGCGTCGAAGTCTCGCCAGCGCTGTCCGTCATGCTGCGCATGTTCGCAGCGGATTCGCGCAAGGCACTCGCCGACTTGGCAACCTTGTCGACAACGGTACCAACCGTCGCCTCGAAGTCACCGGCAAGCGAACCAAGCATCTCCTGACGCTGTTCGGCCTGGATACGGGCAGCATCGGCTTCCTCTGCGGCGCGTCGCTCGTTTTCTTCCGCTGCGTTCTGGCGGATCTGAAGAACGGCACGACCGATGTCGCCGATTTCATCCTTGCGGTTCGCAGCCTTGATTTCCGCTCCCAGATCTCCGGAAGCAATGGCGTTCAACGCTCCGACCAGGGTGGTCAGCGGGCCAGTGATGGACCGGGAGAACAGCAATGCGATAACCGCTGCAATCGCGATGGTCGCCAAAGACCACATGAACATCTGATCACGCATATGGGTCACGGCAGAAAGCGTCTCTTCGATGCTCTTCTCTGCGACAATGGCCCAGTTCTGCCCCTGGAAGGACATCGGACGCGCGACCATGAGATCTGCAACACCATCTGCGCCGGTCACAACGGCAGCTGCATCCATGCCACCCGTGGCGGCCTGAACCGGAGCTGCAGTGACGGTCTCGACCAGAGCCGTACTTGTTTCGGAAAGCGGCATGTCGCTGAGAGCAAGGCCGGTTTCGTCAACAACGTAGACCTGACCGGTTTCGCCGAGATCATCGCGGCTGGCGACCACATTGTTCAGGAACTTCGAGTTCAGGCGCATGACCACAACGCCGTTCAGACTGACTGCACCAAAGGAGTTCATGAAGACCGGAGACGCTAGGAACAGGGACCCTTCGTCACCTGCAGGTCCGTACTTTTCGAACGAACTTGCTGCAACCTGGCCTTCCTCAAGTTCCTTGGCAGCGTTGAACACAGTCTCGAAACTCGTGCCTTCCGCTGCACTGCCTTCACCAAGCTTGGAAAGAAACTCGTCACCCTTGGTGACCGAATAAAGAACCAGACCGGCCGGATCCAGCATGTAGATGTCGGCGTAACCGCCGTTCTTCCAGACATTGTAGAACGCCGGGTGGGCCTCGGAGTGACGCCAGGCATACATCGTCTTCTGTTCTGTGCCGGAAATGGCAGCGCGCTCTTCTGGCGTCTGCGGGGCATGGAACAGGCTCAGGATCTCAGCCTTCTCCTTGGACAAGTTCATCGTCGCATTACCCAGATTGCTCAACGGGTCTGCAACGCTCGATGCCAAGTTGACGATTTCTGATTCTGCGGACTTCAGCTTGCTTTCCAGAAGGGCTGACCTGGCAGTAATAACCATGCCAAGCTCTGCTTCCGCTGCTTTTTGAAGACCGTCCCGACCAGTCATGTAACCGATTACGCCGACTGCACCACAAGCAGCAACTGTAATGACGATCATGAGTACCGGAATAACAAAGGAAAGACGAAACGAAGGTGTTACCTTCCTCGACCCCTTTTTATTTTTGCCTATCACAGTGATTCTCCCCCGAACCCTATCAATTTCCTTGAGGCTTCCGCTAAAAGTAGAGGGAGTTTCTTAAATCATTGATAATTGCCCAAAGTGGACAGCGATTTAAATCCATTTAAATGGCACGTAAAAAAAGGCGGGCCAGATGGCCCGCCTTCATGTTCTTGCCAGCAAATTTACGCTGCTTACGCTGCGTTTTCAGCAGCTTCCTCAGCTTCTGCGCGGGCACGATCTTCTGCGCCGCGTGCTTCCGGATCGCGGTCAACAAGCTCGATTACTGCCATCGGAGCGTTGTCGCCATAGCGGAAGCCGGCCTTTAGCACGCGGGAATAACCGCCGCTGCGGTCCTTGTAGCGCTCACCAAGCGTGTCAAACAGCTTGGCAACCATGGCCGTGTCGCGAATCTGCGAGATGGCCTGGCGGCGTGCGTGGAGATCACCGCGTTTGCCCAGTGTGATGAGCTTGTCGATGATCGGCTTCATTTCTTTAGCCTTCGGCAGGGTCGTGACGATCTGTTCGTGCTTGATAAGCGACGCTGCCATGTTCGCGAACATAGCCTTGCGGTGGCTAGAGGTCCGGTTGAGCTTGCGGCCGGATTTACCGTGGCGCATGGCCCTCTCCTTTTTCTTTCAGGCAGTCTGCTCTTTCTGCAAAGCACTTGCCCGGTTGATCCTTTAGGGACGCGTGCGTCCCTTAATACTGATGGTCTTCGTAGCGCTTTGCGAGATCGTCAATGTTCTCAGGCGGCCAGTTGGCAACTTCCATGCCGAGATGGAGACCCATCTGGGCGAGAACTTCCTTGATCTCGTTGAGCGACTTGCGGCCGAAATTCGGTGTCCGCAGCATTTCCGCTTCGGTCTTCTGAATGAGATCGCCAATATACACGATATTGTCGTTCTTCAGGCAGTTTGCAGACCGTACAGACAGTTCCAGCTCGTCGACTTTCTTGAGAAGCGCCGGGTTGAATGCGAGTTCCGGGACTGTGTCCTCGGCGACTTCGCGTTGCGGCTCTTCGAAATTGACGAAGATGGAGAGCTGATCCTGCAGAATGCGTGCAGCAAATGCCACGGCATCATCCGGCTTGACGGAACCATCGGTTTCGACAGTCAGGGTCAGCTTGTCATAGTCAAGAACCTGGCCTTCACGGGTGTTTTCCACCTTGTAGGAGACCTTCTTGACCGGAGAGTAAAGGCTGTCGACCGGAATAAGACCGATCGGCGCGTCTTCCGGACGGTTGCGGTCCGAAGAGTGGTAGCCCTTGCCCGTGTTGACGGTGAATTCCATGCGGATCTCAGCGCCTTCATCCAGCGTGCAAAGCACGAGCTCCGGATTGAGCACTTCCACATCGCCGACAGTCTGAATGTCGCCTGCCGTCACAACACCAGGCCCCTGCTTGCGCACGACCATGCGCTTGGGACCCTCGCCTTCCATACGGATGGCGATTTCCTTGATGTTGAGAACAATGTCGGTGACATCTTCCCGGACGCCCGGGATCGACGAGAACTCGTGCAACACGCCGTCGATCTGAACAGCGGTCACGGCAGCACCCTGAAGCGAAGACAGCAGGATCCGGCGCAGAGCGTTGCCCAGTGTCAAACCGTAGCCACGCTCAAGAGGCTCGGCAACGACAGTTGCCAAGAAGCGCGGATCTTCACCCGGCTTGATCTCGAGTTTGGTCGGCTTGATAAGTTCTTGCCAGTTTTTCTGAATGGTCACGTTTTCGTCCCTTCGGCTATCCCGCCTGACATCGAGGTCAGGCCATTCTTTGCCATTTGGAGAAACAGGTACCTAAAGCTGGGAAGCCTTAGACGCGGCGGCGCTTGCGCGGACGGCAGCCATTGTGCGGAATCGGCGTCACGTCGCGGATGGACGTGATCAGGAAACCAGCAGCCTGCAGTGCACGGAGAGCGGATTCACGACCAGAGCCGGGACCACGTACTTCGACTTCCAGAGTGCGCATGCCGTGTTCGGCAGCTTTCTTCGCAGCATCTTCCGCAGCAACCTGGGCAGCATACGGAGTGGACTTACGAGAGCCCTTGAAACCAAGTGCACCGGCAGAGGACCAGGAGATCGCATTGCCCTGTGCGTCGGTAATCGTGATCATTGTGTTGTTGAACGTGGAGTTCACATGCGCAACGCCAGAAGAAATGTTCTTCCGCTCGCGGCGACGCACACGCGTCGTGTCTTTAGCCATTCTTCAATCCTTGTTTTGATCTCGTCACTGCCGTAATGCCGGCAGCTCCACCACCAATCGCGGGGTGATGATTATTTCTTCTTACCTGCGATCGGTTTTGCCGGACCCTTACGGGTACGTGCATTCGTGTGCGTCCGCTGACCACGAACCGGAAGGCCGCGGCGGTGACGCAGGCCGCGGTAGCAGCCAAGGTCCATGAGACGCTTGATGTTCATTGCAGTGTCACGGCGCAGATCACCTTCAACCATGTAGTCACGGTCGATGGTCTCGCGGATGGACAGAACTTCTGCGTCTGAAAGCTCGTTTACACGGCGGGCAGCATCGATGTTGTTCTTCTCGATGATTTCCTGGGCGAATTTCGCGCCAATGCCGTGGATATACTGAAGCGCGATGACAACGCGCTTGTTCGTCGGGATGTTAACGCCAGCAATACGTGCCACGTTCGTCTCCATGTTAGGCAGAAGGGCAAGAAAGCCTTTCCGCAGTGGGTAAAACCCGCGTCCGGTGGAGTCCGGCCCTTGCGGGGTATGAAATGCCGATCAGATCGACACAGAGAAGACCGGTCCCACTTGCATGGAACCGGCTAAATTTCTGGTAGAGCGGGTCGTTTACCGGCTCTAAACCTTTTCGTCAAGACCTTCCAGAACGGATTCTATGGACGCAGACACATCGTCGATCGACTGCATGCCATCGATAACCGAAAGAAGGCCGATCTTCTGATAGAAGGGGGCCACGACCGCAGTGTCGCGGTTGTAGGCATCCAGGCGCTGTTTGAAGACTTCCGGGTCGTCATCCTTGCGCACCGGCTGACCGGCGGCCTTGGCATCCTCTGCCCGCTTGACGATACGATCGACCAGTTTGGTCTGGTCGACGCGCAGCTCGAGAACAGCATCCAGTTTCAGGTTGTCTGCCTTGAGCATTTCATCGAGAGCTTCCGCCTGTGCAATCGTGCGCGGGAAGCCGTCGAGAATGAAACCGTTCTGGGCGTCGTCTTCAGCAATGCGGTCATGAATGATGCCAACGACGATCTCGTCCGAAACGAGACCGCCTGCGTCCATGACTTCCTTGGCCTTGAGGCCAACCGGCGTCTGTGCAGCAACCGCTGCCCGAAGCATGTCTCCGGTGGAGAGCTGGGGGATCTTGTATTTCTCTACGAGGCGCGTGGCCTGCGTTCCCTTCCCCGCCCCCGGCGGTCCTACCAGAATGAGCCTCATCGACGTTTCCCCCTGAGTTTCGCTTTTTTCACCAGACCCTCATATTGATGAGCAAGCAGGTGTCCCTGGATCTGCGAAACAGTATCCATCGTCACACTCACGACAATCAATAGCGAGGTCCCACCGAAATAGAACGGAACGCCTGTCGCGGAAATGAGGAATTCGGGTAATAGACAAACGACGGTGATGTAAAGGGCACCAACGACCGTGATCCTGGTCAGAACGAAGTCGATATACTGCGCCGTACGCTCACCAGGCCGGATTCCCGGGATAAATCCGCCATGTTTCTTCAGGTTGTCGGCCGTATCGCTCGGATTGAACACGATCGCGGTGTAGAAGAAACAGAAGAAGATGATCATGGCCGCATAGAAAACCATGAACAACGGCTGGCCGTGACCCAATGCCGCAGTGATGTAGGTCATCCACTCATTGCCGGATCCCTGGCCGAAACCAGAGAGCGTGGCCGGAACCAGCAGCAGCGACGATGCGAAGATCGGCGGAATGACACCGGCGGTGTTCAGCTTGAGCGGCAGGAACGAGGTGTTGCCCTCGAACATGCGATTGCCCATCTGCCGCTTCGGATACTGGATCAGAAGGCGGCGCTGTGCACGCTCCATGAACACGATGAAGCCAATGACAACAACGGCCAGGATGATGACGGCCAGGATGATGCCAGTCGCGAGCGTGCCCTGACGGCCAAGCTCGAGCGTCTGGATAATCGCTGACGGAAGACCGGCAACAATACCTGCGAAGATTATCAGGGAAATACCGTTACCGATGCCACGCGAGGTGATTTGCTCACCGAGCCACATCAGGAACATGGTCCCGCCAACCAATGTGATCACCGTGGAAGCGCGGAAGAACCAGCCCGGATCAACAACGACATTCGTCGCACTTTCGAGACCCACGGCGATACCATAGGCCTGGAACGCTGCAAGAACGACCGTTCCGTAGCGCGTGTACTGGTTGATGACCTTCCTGCCCTGCTCGCCTTCCTTTTTCATCTGCTCGAGCGTCGGAACAACCGTCGTCATGAGCTGCATGATAATGGAGGCGGAAATGTAAGGCATGATGCCAAGGGCGAAGATCGCCATGCGTTCAACGGCACCACCGGTGAACATGTCGAACATGCCGATGATACCGGATTGCGCCTGACCGAAGGCCTGTGCAAACGCTTCGGGATTGATACCGGGCATCGGAATATATGTGCCCAGTCGATAAACCAAAAGCGCCCCCAGTGTGAACCAGATGCGCTTTTTGAGTTCTTCAGCCTTGGCGAAAGCTGAGAAATTAAGATTTGACGCTAGTTGCTCGGCGGCCGATGCCATGCCCTACTCCGGTCAGTATTCTTGCCCACAAATGGGAAAAGCCCAGGCTGTTAAGCCTGAGCTCCCAGAACGGCAACCTTGCCGCCCGCTTTTTCAATCGCTGCAACAGCGCCCTTGGAGGCACCGGCAACTTCAAAGGTCACGGCAGCGGTGAGCTCGCCGTTGGCAACGATGCGCACACCGTCGCGGACCCGCTTGACAACACCTGCGGCTTTCAGCGCTTCGACGGTAACCGTCTCGGAAGCGTTGAGTTTGCCGGCATCGATTGCCTTTTGAACACGGCCAACGGACACAGTGTTGAAGTCCTTGGCAAAAATGTTCGTGAAACCGCGCTTCGGCAGACGGCGGTGAAGCGGCATCTGACCGCCTTCAAAGCCCTTGATTGCCACGCCGGAACGGGATTTCTGACCTTTTACACCACGTCCACCGGTCTTGCCCTTGCCAGATCCGATGCCGCGGCCAACACGGGTGCGCGACGGAGCGGCACCTTCATTGTCACGAAGTTCGTTGAGCTTCATGTCTTTATCTCCTCACCCCGTTCTTACGCGTTGTCGTCGACGACGCGAACGAGATGCTGGACCTTGTTGATCATGCCGCGCACTTCAGGAGTGTCCTTCAGTGTGGAACGGCGGTGCATCTTGTTCAGGCCGAGACCGATCAGCGTCGCGCGCTGGTCCTGAGGACGGCGCAGCGGGCTGCCGATCTGTTCGACCGTAACAGTCTTTTCGGTGTTCGCCATGGAACCTACCCTTATTCAGCTGGGGACTGGAGCCGCTGAGATCAAGCCTCAGCGGCAGCCGTAGCCGCCTCATCGTTGTTGTCACGGCGTCGGGACTGCAACACAGAGACCTTGAGGCCACGGCGGGCAGCGACGGAACGCGGGCTGTCTTCCTTGGTCAGCGCAGCAAAAGTTGCGCGAACCATGTTGTAGGGATTGGATGTCCCCAGGGACTTGGCCACAACGTCCTGAACACCGAGTGTTTCGAACACGGCACGCATCGGACCACCGGCAATGATACCGGTACCAGCCGGAGCGGCACGCAGCAGCACCTTGCCGGCGCCGTGACGGCCTTCCACATCGTGGTGCAGGGTCCGGCCTTCCCGCAGCGGCACACGGATCATGGTGCGCTTTGCAGCCTCAGTTGCCTTCCGGATGGCTTCCGGCACTTCACGTGCCTTGCCATGACCGAAGCCGACACGGCCCTTCTGATCACCAACCACGACAAGCGCGGCGAAGCCGAAACGGCGGCCACCCTTGACCACTTTCGCAACGCGGTTGATGTGAACGAGCTTGTCGACGAATTCGCTGTCTCGCTCTTCGCGATCGCGATTTTCTTGTCTCGCCATTTTATACGTCTTCCGTACTTAGGAGCGCCAACGGGCGCTGGTCAGAATTCAAGTCCACCTTTGCGGGCCGCATCAGCAAGCGCCTTGACGCGCCCGTGATACATGTAACCGCCCCGGTCGAACACGACCTGCTTGACGCCGGCGGCTGATGCACGCTCGGCAACAAGCTTGCCAACGGCTGCAGCTGCAGCAACGTCGGCGCCCGTTTTCAGGCTGCCCTTGAGATCTTTTTCGATCGTGGAGGCAGAGACAATTGTCTGTCCCTTCGCATCATCGATGATCTGGGCGTAGATCTGCTTCGACGAGCGGAAGATAGAAAGGCGCGGACGACCGTTCGCGGCTTTCTTGACCGAACGGCGCACGCGATCGCGGCGGCGTTCGAAAGCTTGTTTGCTGTTCGCCATGATCTATGGTCCGTTACTTCTTCTTGCCTTCTTTGCGGACGATGAACTCGTCTGCATAACGAACGCCTTTGCCCTTGTAGGGCTCCGGCGGGCGGAATTCGCGGATTTCAGCCGCTACCTGACCGACGCGTTGTTTGTCGGTACCAGCAATGCTGATTTCCGTCGGTTTCGGGCACTTGATTTCGATGCCTTCCGGGATCGGATAGACAACATCGTGCGAGAAACCCAATGCCAGCTGAAGGTTCTGACCCTGGACCTGTGCGCGGTAACCGACACCGGTGATGGCGAGGTCTTTCTTGAAGCCCTCTGTCACACCCGTGATCAGGTTCAGCACCATGGTGCGGCTCATACCCCACATGGAGCGAGCGGCCTTGGTGGTTCCGCGCGGATCAATCTTGATCCCATCATCTGTCATTTCGGCCAGAACAAGATCATTGAGCACGAAAGACTTTTCGCCTTTCGGGCCCTTGATCGTAACCGTCTGACCGTCGATCGATGCCGTTACCCCGCTAGGCACGGGGACTGGCTTTTTGCCAATACGAGACATTTGACCAACCTTGTCGTTGTTTCAAAAGTGAGGAAGCCGCATCAGAAGACGCGGCACAGAACCTCACCACCTACGTTTTCTTCCCGCGCCTGGTGGTCGCTCATGACACCGCGCGGAGTCGAAATGATCGACACGCCCAGGCCATTAGAGACATGCGGGATGTTTTTAACCGATGAGTACACACGACGACCGGGCTTGGAGACCCGCTCGATGGTGCGAATTACCGGCTCGCCATCAAAGTACTTCAGCTCGATTTCCAACTCGGACTTGCCGCCGTCGTATTCAACCGTGCTGTAGCCCCGGATGTAACCCTCTTTTGCAAGCACATCAAGTACGTGTGCACGCAATTTGGAATTTGGTGAACTGACCTTGTTCTTGCGACGCATCTGCGCGTTGCGAATGCGGGTCAGCATATCCCCCAACGGATCAGAAATTGCCATCGGAGTTTCTCCTTACCAGCTCGACTTGACCAGGCCCGGGATCTTGCCCAGGGAACCCAGTTCACGAAGCGCAATACGCGACATCTTCAGCTTGCGGTAGTAACCGCGCGGACGACCGGACACTTCGCAACGGTTGCGAACGCGGTTCGGTGCGGAATTCCGCGGCAGTTTGGCCAGCTTCAGGCGTGCATTGTAGCGCTCTTCCAGAGACAGGCTGTCATCCTTGGCCATTGCCTTCAGAGCGGCGCGCTTCTCAGCGTATTTCTTTACAAGCTTCTCGCGGCGCTTGTTCTTCTCGATTGCGCTTTTCTTCGCCATCGTCGATCCCTTCCTTGCCCGTTACTTGTTGAACGGGAAGTTGAACGCGCGCAGAAGCTCGCGTGCTTCGTCATCGTTCGGCGCCGTGGTGCAAACAATCACATCCATGCCCCAGATCTGGTCGACCTTGTCGTACTCGATTTCCGGGAAGACGATGTGTTCTTTGATGCCCATGGCATAGTTGCCACGACCGTCGAAGCTCTTCGGGTTCAGACCGCGGAAGTCACGAACGCGCGGAAGCGCGATTGTGATCAGGCGATCCATGAATTCGTACATCTGCTGGCTGCGCAGGGTCACCTTGACACCAAGCGGCATGCCTTCGCGGACCTTGAAGGTCGCGATGGACTTTTTCGCCTTGGTGATGACCGGCTTCTGACCGGCAATCGCTGCCAGGTCTTCAGCGGCAATGCGTGCCTTCTTGGAGTCACCGACAGCTTCGCCAACGCCGATGTTCAGAACGATCTTTTCCAGTTTCGGAACCTGCATGACGTTCTGATACTGGAACTTGTCCTGAAGCTGCTTGCGCACGACTTCTTCATAATGCGTCTTAAGACGCGGCACGTAAGTGGTCTCAGCCATCGATCAGGTCTCCCGAACGTTTGGCGACGCGAACCTTGGTGCCATCGTCCTGCACTTTGAAACCGACGCGGGTCCCCTTGCCATCCTTAGGATCGGCCAGGGCAATGTTGGACATGTGGATCGGTGCCTCTTTGGACACGATGCCAGCTTCCTGCGTCTGGGTTTGCTTCTGGTGGCGGCGAACCATGTTGATGCCGCGAACCAGGGCTTTGTTGTCGGACGGCTGTACCTGAATGACTTCGCCGGACTTACCTTTGTCACGGCCGGTCAGAACAACAACCGTATCGCCTTTTTTAATCTTCGCAGCCATCAGAGCACCTCCGGAGCCAGCGAAATGATTTTCATGTGGTTCTTTGCGCGGAGTTCACGCGGCACCGGACCAAAGATACGGGTGCCGACAGGCTCCTTGTTGTTGTTGACCAGCACGGCCGCATTGCGGTCGAACCGGATCACGCTGCCATCGGGACGGCGGATATCCTTTGCCGTGCGCACGACGACAGCCTTCATCACGTCGCCCTTTTTAACGCGGCCCCGCGGAATAGCCTCTTTGACGGAGACGACGATGATGTCGCCTACCTGGGCGTATTTACGCTTGGAGCCGCCGAGCACTTTGATGCACATGACACGACGGGCGCCGGAATTGTCGGCGACGTCGAGGTTTGTTTGCATCTGAATCATGACTGGCTGCCTTGTTCTTCTACTGGTGCACGGGTCAGGTGCACCGGATGCTCACTTGACTGGAGCGCGGTCACTGAGTGACCACAGTCCAACGCTTGTTCTTGGAAATCGGCGCGCACTCTTCGATCTGAACAGTGTCGCCAATCTTGTATTGGTTAGTTTCATCGTGTGCGCGGTACTTCTTGGTCCGGCGCACAGTCTTTTTCAGCAGCGGGTGAGTGAAGCGACGCTCCACATTCACCGTCACCGTTTTGTCATTGGCGTCGCCGACAACGGTGCCCTGCAGGATACGCTTTGGCATGGCCGTCTCCTTATGCGGTCGCCGTCACGCGCTTTTCGCGCATGATCGTTTGGATACGCGCGATGTCGCGGCGGATCTGCCGGACACGAGCGGTGTTTTCAAGCTGGCCCGTAGCCTTCTGGAAGCGCAGATTGAACTGCTCTTTCTTCAGACCTTCGAGCTCGGTGCGCAGCTCATCGAGGGACTTGGCCCGTACATCGGAAGCCTTCATGGCTCTAACTCCTCGCCTGCCCTATTCGCCGATACGCTGAATGAAGCGGCATTTGATGGGCAGTTTGGCTGCAGCAAGACGCATTGCTTCACGCGCAACGTCTTCCGGCACACCGTCGATTTCGAACATGATCCGGCCAGGCTTGACGCGGCAAGCCCAGTAATCCGGAGAACCCTTACCCTTACCCATGCGGACTTCGGCAGGTTTCGAAGAAACCGGAACGTCCGGGAAGATACGGATCCAAACACGACCCGCACGCTTCATGTGGCGGGTCATAGCACGACGGGCCGCTTCGATCTGGCGTGCAGTCACACGCTCCGGCTCCAAAGCCTTCAGACCGAATGCGCCGAAGTTGAGGTCAGTGCCTCCCTTCGACAAGCCGTGAATGCGGCCTTTGTGCTGCTTGCGGAACTTTGTGCGCTTCGGTTGCAGCATCGTTCTTCTCTCGTCTTTCTTGTCTTACGAGCGGCTGGCAGCTTGAATTAAGCTGCGCGCTCGCGGCCCCGATCCCGGCGTCCGCCGCGATCACCCTGGTTACCTTCTGAAGCAGACGTCGCACGGCGCTCAGACGCCATCGGGTCATGCTCGAGAATCTCACCCTTGAAGATCCAGACCTTCACACCGCACACGCCGTAAGCCGTGTGAGCCGAAGCAACACCGTAGTCGATGTCGGCACGGAGAGTGTGAAGCGGCACGCGGCCTTCACGGTACCATTCGATACGCGCGATTTCCGCGCCACCAAGACGACCACCGCAGTTGATGCGGATGCCCTGGGCGCCGAGACGCATGGCGGACTGAACAGCCCGCTTCATGGCGCGGCGGAAGGCAACACGGCGTTCCAGCTGCTGTGCGATCGAGGCGGCTACCAGGGTCGCATCGATTTCCGGCTTGCGAACTTCAACAATGTTGATGTGCACTTCCGAATTCGTGATATCGGCAATCTTCTTGCGAAGACGCTCGATGTCTGCACCCTTCTTGCCGATGACCACGCCCGGGCGACCGGAGTGGATGGAAACACGGCATTTCTTGTGCGGGCGCTCGATAACCACTTTGGAAACAGCTGCCTGCTTCAGTTCCTTCAGGAGGAACTCACGAATGCGGAAATCTTCATGAAGAAGATCGCCATATTCGTTCTTGTTGGCGTACCAGCGGGAATCCCAGGTGCGGTTGATCCCGAGGCGCATGCCGATCGGGTTTACTTTATGTCCCATCAGGCAGACTCCTCAACTTCACGCACAACGATGGTCAGGTTCGAGAACGGCTTCTCGATCCGGCCAACACGTCCGCGTGCACGGGCCTGGAAGCGCTTGATGACAAAAGCCTTGCCAACGTGAGCTTCGGCAACGACGAGGTTGTCGATGTCCAGGTCGTGATTGTTTTCCGCGTTTGCAATCGCAGACATCAGGGTTTTCTTGACGTCCTGTGAAATGCGCTTGCGGGAGAATGTCAGGTCCGCAATCGCGGAACCGACTTTTTTGCCGCGGATCGAGGCCGCAACGAGGTTCAGCTTACGCGGGGAAACGCGTATCATGCGGGTCATTGCCCGAGCCTCGTTTTCAGCGAGCGTCCGCTCGCGCTTCGGCTTGCCCATCGTTACTTCCTCTTCGCCTTCTTGTCGGCGCCGTGTCCGTAGTAGGTCCGGGTCGGTGAGAACTCACCGAACTTGTGACCAATCATTTCTTCAGACACCAGCACCGGAACGTGCTTTTGACCGTTGTAGACGCCGAAGGTCAAACCTACGAACTGCGGCAGGATCGTTGAGCGGCGGCTCCAGGTCTTGATGACCTCGTTCCGGCCGGCTTCACGGACCTTTTCCGCTTTCTTCAGCAGATACCCGTCGACAAACGGACCTTTCCAGATCGAACGTGCCACGATCCTTGCCCTTTACTTCTTACGCGCGTGGCGGCTGCGGACGATATACTTATCAGTCTGCTTGTTGCGCCGCGTGCGCTTACCTTTGGTCGGTTTGCCCCAAGGGGTAACCGGATGACGACCGCCGGAGGTCCGGCCTTCACCACCACCGTGCGGGTGGTCGATCGGGTTCATGGCAACACCACGCGTATGCGGACGAATGCCAAGCCAGCGGGAACGGCCTGCCTTGCCGAGATTGACGTTGCCGTGATCAGGGTTGGACACGGCACCGATTGTTGCCATGCAGGTCCCAAGTACGCG
Organism: Roseibium sp.; assembly: GCA_017643925.1. Classification (GTDB taxonomy): domain Bacteria; phylum Pseudomonadota; class Alphaproteobacteria; order Rhizobiales; family Stappiaceae; genus Roseibium. The sequence goes on from JAEPML010000015.1 coordinate 125,615, forward strand.
GCGCTGTTCGCCAGACATCAGGCGAAGCGTCGTGTAGCCCTGGTCGCGACCAACGATCTGAACGAACGCGCCGGCAGAGCGAGCGATCTGGGCACCTTTGCCCGGCTTCAGCTCGATATTGTGCACGATCGTACCAACCGGAATGCGCGACAGAGGTGCAGCGTTGCCCGGTTTGACGTCAACGTTTTCACCGGCAACGACAGTGTCGCCGGCAGCCAGGCGCTGAGGCGCCAGGATGTAGCTCAGTTCGCCGTCTTCGTAACGGATCAGAGCGATGAATGCGGTCCGGTTCGGATCGTATTCCAGACGCTCGACCGTTGCCGGCACGTCCCACTTGCGACGCTTGAAGTCAACAAGACGGTAGGACCGCTTGTGACCGCCACCGCGGTTCGGAGACGTCAGGCGACCGGTGTTGTTACGGCCACCGGACTTGGACAGGCCTTCGGTCAGGGTCTTGACCGGCTTGCCCTTCCACAGACCGGAGCGATCAACCTGTACGAGCTGACGGCGGCCTGGGGACGTCGGATTGAATGTCTTAAGTGCCATTATTCTAAAGTCCCCGTCTTAGAGCCCGGTGGTCACGTCGATGCCGTGACCTTCCTGCAGCGTAACGACGGCCTTCTTGAAGTCAGACTGGCGGCCAAGACGTCCGCGGAAGCGCTTCACCTTGCCCTTGCGGACCAGGGTGTTCACTGCCGTGACCTTGACGCCAAACAGTGCTTCGACTGCGGCCTTGATTTCCGGCTTGGTTGCATCGTTGGCAACCTTGAAGACAACCTTGTTCTCTTCAGAAGCCATCGTCGACTTTTCGGTGATTACCGGTCCGACGATCTTGTCGTAGTGAGGAAGTTTGCTCATTTAAAGCGCTCCTCAAGTGCAGACACTGCCGCCTTGGTCAACACCAGGGTGTTGGCCCGCAGAATGTCGTAAACGTTGATGCCTTGAACCGGCAGGACATCCACATGCGGGATGTTGCGCGATGCAAGTGCGAAGTTGTTGTCGACTTCGGCGCCGTCAATGACCAGAGCACTGCTCAGGCCGAGCTTGTCCAGCTGAGCCTTCAGAGCCTTGGTCTTGGCTTCGGCTGCCTTGGCGTCTTCAACAACAACGATGCCGTCAGCTTTCGCCTTGGCAGACAGGGCATGCTTGAGGCCAAGCACACGAACCTTCTTCGGAAGGTCGTGGCCGTGGTCGCGAACGACCGGGCCGAATGCCTTGCCACCGCCACGGAACTGCGGAGCTTTCTTGTTGCCGTGACGCGCGCCGCCGGAGCCCTTCTGGCGTACGAACTTCTTCGTCGAACCAGAAACTTCCGAACGCTGCAGCGTCTTGTGGGTGCCTGCCTGGCGCTTGGCCAGCTGCCAGCGAACCACGCGGTGGATCAAATCGGTGCGCGGCTCGAGACCAAAGATCTCGTCAGACACCGTGATCGAACCGGCCGCCCCGCCTTCGAGAGTCTTGACCTGGAGTTCCATCACTCGCTCTCCTTCCCGGCAGCCTCAGTCGCATCGGACGCCTTGAAAGCACCCGGTACCGGAACGTTTTCCGGCAGCGCCTTTTTGATCGCGTCGCGGACCAGGATCCAGCCGCCCTTGGCGCCCGGAACAGAGCCCTCGACCATGATCAGGCCACGCTCAACATCAGTGCGCACAACCTTGAGGTTCTGCGTGGTCACGCGGGCATCACCCATGTGACCGGCCATTTTCTTGCCCTTGAACACGCGGCCCGGGTCCTGACACTGACCGGTAGAACCGTGCGAACGGTGCGAGATCGAGTTACCGTGCGTTGCACGGCCACCACCGAAGTTGTGACGCTTCATGGCACCGGCAAAGCCTTTACCAATGGAAGTGCCGGTCACGTCGACGAACTGGCCTTCGACATAGTGGTCGGCGGTCATTTCCGCGCCTACGTCGATCATGTTGTCCGCGGTAACGCGGAACTCGGCGACAGTCCGCTTCGGCTCGACCTTTGCAACAGCAAAGTGGCCGCGCAGTGCCTTCGGCGTATTTTTCACTTTACGGGTACCTGCACCGAGCTGCAGTGCAGTGTAACCATTCTTTTCATCAGTCCGGTGGGCTACCACCTGGCAGTTTTCCAGCCGCAAAACGGTGACCGGTACATGCTCGCCCGCATCGTTATAGACGCGGGTCATGCCCACTTTCTGAGCGATCACTCCAGAACGCATTGGATGTGTCCCCTTCGACCCGGCTTACAGCTTGATCTCGACGTCAACACCAGCCGCCAGGTCGAGCTTCATCAGCGCGTCCACGGTCTGGGGAGTCGGATCGACGATGTCGAGAAGACGCTTGTGCGTACGCATCTCGAACTGATCGCGGCTTTTCTTATCGATATGCGGTCCGCGAAGCACTGTGTACTTCTCGATCCGCGTCGGCAGCGGCACGGGACCCCGTACCTGAGCACCGGTCCGCTTGGCCGTATTGACGATCTCCTTAGTGGAGGCGTCCAGAATACGGTGGTCAAACGCCTTGAGGCGGATCCGGATATTCTGACCGTTCATTGTTGTTGTTCCCAATAAGACTGCGGGCCTGCCCGCGTGTTCGTTCACGTGTGCCGGCAGGCCCGGCTGTCGATTATTCTACGATTGAAGCGACGACGCCGGCGCCGACGGTACGGCCACCTTCGCGGATCGCGAAGCGCAGGCCTTCTTCCATGGCGATCGGCACGATCAGTTCAACGTCGACAGAGACGTTGTCGCCCGGCATCA
>JAEPML010000016.1 GCA_017643925.1 Roseibium sp.
CAACACACCATCTGTTCAGTGAACCACTAAAGAAACACATTTGCTAATTTAAGTAAGTTGTTTCTAGGGAAAATTACATAAGTCTTGCGCACATTCAGCAATTCATCACGGCGTTCGATTGTGCGATTTCTTGTGCGATTTCACCCGAGGGAAAACCTTATAACATTCTGATAAATATATATTTTACTGAATATCGGGCATAATCCGGTAGTCGCCGGCATCACCTGGCAACGGCAAAAGCGCTGGACTGCCCTCACGCACCGAAACCCATATATCCTGTTCGAGACGGTTCCCGTCCGGTGTCACAAGCCTGAGAAAATCGGCTTCGTCGTTCGGACCCTCGAACGCGACCTTGATCGTGGACGTTGCCTGGGCCTCGGCAACCTCCGGCATTATGGCGGCAACCGGCAAGGTTCCGTCCAGGAACACGGTCTGACTTGTCCCGCCCGTTCCGACATCAAAGGCCGCGCGACCACTCTTTTCCGACAGCGTGGCCGTGACACTGTAGCGGCCTGGCGCAAGCTGGACCTCTACTGTCCCGCCGAACAATCCTGACGACACAACGGTCTCGTCCTCGACCCTGGAAACGATCCAGCTGACCGGATCCTGAAGGTGTTGACCGGTCAGCTTGTCTGCGGCCACCAGTTCGACGCTGATCGTTTGTGGTTCACCAGCTTCCGCGGCAACCGTTTCTTTCAACGCCCCGGTCAAGCCCTCGGCATCCCGTGCATTCCAATACGTGCCACCGGTCAGATGAGCGATACAGGCAAGTTTCGCCTGATCTGCCTTTGAGGGAATGTCGAACCCGATCACATGCGCCTTCAAGTCGATACCCGAACCGGCAAGCGTGGCAGCAAGTTCACAGGGATCGCCACCACAGGTTTCGATACCGTCTGAAATCAGGACAAGACGGGTTGCACCACCCGATTTTGAAAGAAGATCAGCAGCAGCCCTCAGGGATTCGGTGATCGGCGTTTTTCCGCGAGGCTTGAGAGCTTCGACACTTTCGATCAGCGTTTCACGGTTCAACGCTGAAACCGGCACCAGGGTTTCGACGTCTCCGCAATCGGCCTTCCTCCTGTGCCCGTAGGCCATGACGCCTGCGCGCGTGTCGTCAGGCAGGTCAGCCACGAGTTCCCGGAACGCGGATCGGGCAATCTCGGACTTGGACACACCATCGATCTGTCCCCACATCGAATTTGAGGCATCCATGACAAACAGCAGATCCGGACTTTCAGCCTGCTGGGCGGCTGCAGGCACGGCCGGGGACACAACGGTGACCAGAAAAGCAGCCACCAGTTTGAACTTGGTCATATTTTTGAAAATCAACCTCTTGAAACTCCTCGCAAAACAAAAACAGGATCAAAATATCAAACCCAAACACGGATTTGCGGATGCCAGGCTAACGCTTCAGCAGATCCGAAAATGTGATATTGCTCTCACGATGAGATTTTTTACAAGGATATAAGTTGGGAGGCGGGCCATGATGTTCGATGGTGTCAATCTGATTGCAGTGGCGGCGGCAGCCGTCGGCTCATTCATTTTCGGATCGGTCTGGTACGGGGTTCTCGGCAAGGCCTGGATGAAGGCGGCCAGCCTGAGCGAGGAACAGACACGGCCGGATCCTGTCACGCTCATCATCGCCTTTGTCTGTCAGTTGATCATGGCCTTCGTCTTTGCGGGCATCATCTATCACACCGGTGAAACCAACATTCGTGCCGGGATCATTTCCGCGCTGATGGTCGGTTTCGGCATTGTCCTGACAAGCCAGATCGTCAATCACCGGTTTCAGGGTCGCCCCTGGAGCCTCACGTTCATTGATGGTGGCCATTGGCTCGGCGTGCTGCTGGTGCAGGGCATCGTGATCGGCTGGCTAAGCTGACGTAAGCGTAAATCCTTACGGATTTGAATACATTAGACCAAGGACTCGGCGACTAAAGGACTAAAGTTTGGTTCTGGACGCTAGGTCAGGCCATACGCATAATGGCCACCGGCAAAGAGGTCAGCGGATTGGGGGTCAGCCCGCCGCCGGCTCGATTGTGGTTTCTGGGAGGTTCTCACATGACTGACTCTGTTTTTCCCGTTCCCGCGGAGGTTGCCGCGCGGGCGCATGTCGACAACGCCAAATATTTGGAGATGTATCAGCGCTCCGTGGATGATCCGGACGGGTTCTGGGGCGAACATGGCAAGCGTGTCGACTGGATCAAGCCATACACCAAGGTGAAGAACACCTCGTATGACTATCACAACGTCTCGATCAAATGGTTCGAAGACGGGACGCTCAACGTGGCTGCAAACTGCATCGATCGTCACCTGGCGACTCGCGGCGACCAACCGGCCATCATCTGGGAAGGCGATGACCCCAGTGAACACAAGGTCATCACCTACAAGGAGCTGCACGCCGAAGTCTGCAAGTTCGCGAACGTGTTGCACGGACAAGGCGTCAAGAAAGGTGACCGCGTCACCATCTACCTGCCGATGATCCCGGAAGCAGCTTACGCGATGCTCGCCTGCGCCCGCATCGGTGCGGTCCATTCCATCGTGTTCGGCGGCTTTTCCCCGGACAGCCTTGCCCAGCGCATCGAAGGCTGTAAGTCGGAGTGCATCATCACCGCCGACGAAGGTCTGCGCGGCGGCCGCAAGGTTCCGCTCAAGCTGAATGTAGACAAGGCAACGGAAAAGGCTCCGGTCAAGAGCGTTGTCGTGGTCAAGCGCACCGGTGGCGACATCTCCATGCAGGACGGCCGCGATGTCTGGTACCACGAGGAAGCCGCCCGGGTGTCCGACAATTGCGACCCGGTCGAGATGAACGCGGAAGACCCGCTTTTCATTCTTTACACGTCCGGATCCACCGGCCAGCCGAAAGGTGTGCTGCACACGACCGGCGGTTATCTTGTCTACGCTTCCATGACCCACGAGTACGTGTTCGACTACCATGAGGGCGACATCTACTGGTGTACTGCAGACGTGGGCTGGGTTACCGGACACAGCTATATCGTCTACGGCCCGCTCGCCAACGGTGCGACAACGCTGATGTTCGAAGGCGTCCCGACCTATCCCGGACCAGGACGGTTCTGGGAAGTCTGCGACAAGCACAATGTCAACATCTTCTACACCGCTCCGACCGCAATCCGCGCCCTGATGGGTGCCGGCGACGAGCATGTCACCAACACCTCGCGCAAATCCCTGCGCCTGCTCGGATCTGTCGGTGAGCCGATCAATCCGGAGGCCTGGACCTGGTACTATAATGTTGTGGGTGAAGGCCGTTGCCCCATCGTCGACACGTGGTGGCAGACGGAAACCGGTGGCATCCTGATCACGCCGCTTCCCGGCGCGACAGACCTGAAGCCGGGTTCGGCAACGCGCCCGTTCTTCGGTGTCCAGCCGGCAATCGTTGACGCCGAGGGCAATTTCCTTGACGGCGCGATCGAAGGCAACCTAGTCATCAAGGACAGCTGGCCAGGCCAGATGCGTACGGTCTATGGCGATCACGACCGTTTCGTCCAGACCTATTTTGCCACCTATAAAGGCCTCTACTTCACCGGTGACGGCTGTCGCCGTGACGAGGACGGCTACTACTGGATCACCGGCCGTGTCGATGACGTGATCAACGTCTCCGGACACCGCATGGGCACCGCGGAAGTGGAAAGCGCTCTTGTGGCCCATCCGCAGGTTTCCGAAGCCGCTGTGGTTGGCTATCCGCACGACATCAAGGGGCAGGGCATCTATGCCTATGTCACGCTGATGGAAGGTGAGGAGCCGACGGATGAACTGAAGAAGGAACTGGTAAAACACGTTCGTGCCGAGATCGGCCCGATCGCATCGCCGGACCTCATTCAGTTCTCACCTGGCCTGCCGAAAACGCGTTCAGGCAAGATCATGCGCCGTATCCTGCGCAAGATCGCCGAGGACAGCTTTGAAAATCTGGGCGATACGTCGACCCTGGCAGATCCGACCGTTGTCGACGACCTGATCGACAACCGCCAGAACCGCGGCTGATATGAACAAAGAAGAAGTGAAAAGCCCGCCGGACCGGCGGGCTTTTTTGTTCCGTTATTGGGAAATGTAGATCTGCTGGATCTTTTTCGCGATGTTCGCGAAGGCCCCCACAAGAGCGGATGATGAAGACGCCTGGTAGTAATTGCCGCTGTCGGCGCAGGCCTTCATGACCTTGGCACCGTCGGAGTTGTTGTTGGACCCGAAATAGACGGTGTACATCTGGATGTCCTTGGTTTTCATCGCATCACACAACGAAATTGCCCGTTGCGAAGATTCCCCCGAGTAGCCCCAGCCGGACTTCTCGATCCAGTAGTCGTTTTTGCCCTTCTTGCAGCTTCCGTTGTACTCGCCCTTGTTTTTCTTCTTCTTGCACTGTTTCTTGGTCAGGGTCTCAAGGTCGTAATAGGTGTTGAAGTCACCGTCGGTCATGATCAGTGCAAACTTCAGTGTTTCGGTGTCTGAATAGTCGGCCGGCGCGGAATTGCCCGTGAACAGGTTGTTCCAGTTCGGCGACAAAGTGTACCAGCCCCACCCGATACCCGTCTGTCCAGCGGTATAACCATCTGTTTCAAGCGCGCTGATCGAACTCAGGAGCGTGTTGCGATTGTCGGTGAGCGGCTGAATCTCTGAATCAGAGCAATCCTGCGAGCGGTAGGTGCCTGAACCGTCTCCCATAGGCTCAACGTTGTAACTGACATCTGTGTATTTGTTGGATCCATCCCTCTCGGTCGAACAACGGGTGCTGAGACCTCCTGTTGCCGTGCTTGCATAGCTTCCCAGATTGACACCAACACTATAGGGCACGATCGAGATCTTGACCTTTCCATCCGTGGTGCCTTCCGGAATGAGAATATCCACGACCGATTCAGACGCATTCTTGAGATCGTTGATATGTCCGGACATGGATCCGGTCACGTCTACCACCAGGGTCAGTTCAACATCATATCGGGAATAGGCAACCTGCGAGCTGGTCCCGAAGGAGAAGGTCTCCGGACCGAGGGCCGATTTCATGTAACCGCCAATATCGATGAAATAATTGTTCAGCGTTGCGGAAGAATCGACCGTGATCAGACCGTTGTCGGGATCCACGTCGAAACTCAGGTTCTCGATCGCTTCATCAAGAAACTCCGCAGAACTCAGATTGGCCCTGAAAGAATCTTCCAGCGCCGTCTTGATTTCATCATCGGACATGATCGACGTCGACAAGTCGGCCGCAACGGACAAGGCGGCCGCATCAAGCGCGTAAGACAGTTTTTCGCGGGCGTTCACCGAGCGGGACACATCAACCGCAATTCCCGCGATAACGACCATCATGATAACCATGATGCCGAACAACGGGAGCACCGCGCCCTCTTGGTCGCGGATCAGGAAACGCTGGAAATTCTGCACAAATCTGGAACTGAACCTACTCATAACTGCCTCTTTGCACTGAAAGACAGTTACACGAGAAAAGTACCTAAACCTTTAAACGAATCTTAGAAAGTCGGCCCTATTGCGCGCGAAATCGCAGCTCGACACGGCAATTGTGTCGGCTGGTGAGCGCTGCTCTGCGTTTTGATTACATGGACAGATAGATCTGCTGGATCTTTTTCGCGATGTTGGCGAAAGCTCCGATCAGGTCCGACGAAGACGAAGCCTGATAGTAATTACCATCGTCTGCGCAGGCCTGCATGACACGGGCGCCGTCGGAGCTGTTGTTGGTGCCGAAGTAGACCGTGTACATCTGGATCTCTTCAGACTTCATCTGGTCGCATAGCGCGCGCGCCCGTGACGAGGATTTCCCGCTGTAACCCCATTGGGATTTTTCGAGCCAATAGTCGTTGGTGCCCTCGTAGCAGGTGCCATTGTAACGACCGTTGCTTTTCTTGTTTTCGCACTGGTTCTTTGTCAGCGATTCAAGATCGTAATGCGTGTTGAAATCACCATCTGTCATGATCAATGCGAACTTCAGGACTTCGTCATCGGAATAGGAAGCTGGCGCGGAATCGGCGGGCCACAGATCGCTCCAATAGGGCGACAGGGTGTACCAGCCCCAACCAATACCGGTCTGGCCCGCAGTATAACCGTCAGTTTCAAGCGCGCTGATAGCGCTTAGAAGCGTGTTCCGGTTGTCTGTCAGCGGCTGGATTTCTGAATCAGAGCAATCTTGCGAGCGGTAGGTACCTGAGCCATCGCCCATCGTCCCGCTGGAATAGCTTGCATCCGAGTATTGCAAGGACCCGGAGCGCTCCGTTGCACACCTGGTGCTCAAACCGCCTGTGGCCGTTTCGGCGTAGTCACCCAGGTTCACGCCCACACTGTAGGGCACCAGCGAAATCTTGACCTTCCCGTCAGTTGTCCCTTCGGGAATGAGGATATCAACCACTGCCTCCGAAGCATCCTTTAGATCGTTGATCTCACCGGACATGGACCCGGTCACATCGACAACCAGCGTCAGTTCGACATTGTAGCGGGAATAGGAAACCTGTGAGCTCGTCCCGAAGGCAAAGGTTTCGGGACCAAGGTGATCCTTCATGTAGCCGCCGATATCGATGAAATAGTTGTTCAGCGTAGCCGAGGACGAGACTTCGATCACTCCCTCATCGCTGTCGACGGAAAATGTCAGATTTTCAATCGCTTCATCGAGAAATTCCGCGCCAGCCAGGTTGGCCGTAAAGGAATCTTCGAGCGCCGTCTCAATCTCGTCATCTGTCATGATCGACGTCGAGAGGTCTGTTGCGACCGCTAGCGCGGCAGCATCGAGTGCATAGGAGAGTTTTTCACGGGCATTCACTGATCGGGACACGTCAACCGCAACCCCGGCGATCACGATGAGAAGGATGACCATGACCCCGAAGAGAGGGAGCACGGCGCCATTACGCTCTGTCAAAAAGCGTTTTGCCAACGGCAATTGGTGAAGTGTCGAGTGTGTTTTCATGAGTGTCTCTCTGCAGCGAGACACGGTTACACTCTAAGCCTGAGGATCCGATTAAACAGACCCTGAAAATTTTAACAGTATTTTACGCAAACGGCACAAACGCTCGTGTTTCTGACAGGTGCATTTGCACAATTTTCCGAAATCAGACTGCCTTACGGTTCCAGCTCGGTGTCCCAATAGAGGAAATCCAGCCAGCTTTCATGCAGGTAATTCGGCGGAAAGGCGCGGCCATTGTTGTGCAGATCATGGATGGTCGGCTGGAACGGCATGTGCATGGGCCACATGTTGAGCTGTTCGCAGGACTTGTTGGATTTGCGCAAGTTGCAGGGAGAGCATGCAGTGATGACATTGTCCCAGGTGGTCAGCCCACCCTTGGAGCGGGGAATGAGGTGATCAAATGTCAGTTCGTCTTTTGAGCCGCAATATTGGCACTGGAACTTGTCGCGGAGAAAAACGTTAAATCGGGTAAAGGCAGGATATCGGCCGGGTTTCACAAAGGTTTTCAGCGAGACCACGCTGGGCAATCGAAATTCAAAGCTCGGACTTCGGACCGCTGCGTCATATTCGGCAACGATATTCACCCGATCCAGAAACACCGCCTTTATGGTGTCCTGCCACGACCACAACGACAATGGATAGTAACTCAATGGCCGGTAATCCGCATTCAAGACCAATGCTGGATGGGCTCCCGGCGAAACCGCTATCGTCACCTACCGCTCCTTACCTTCGAAGCTCCGGCCTTCGCACCAAGGCGAAGCTGTTGCTCCGGCTTGCAAGACCCGGCCAGTTCTGCCGTGGCCATTTAAAGCAAATGGCAGCAGCCTGACCTGGTCCAATTGTCCGTTGTCCGGTCAATCGGACAGCGTATCATGTCCTTTTGTGACAGGAGTATTGTAGTGCCGAGGTGACAGTCTTGTGAAGCCCGGCAATTTCATTTCCAACAGCAGTTATCTTGCAGAAGATTTGACCCGACAATTGTCGTTAACCATATGATTTATTTGAAATAAGTAGAAGCCATCTGCGTAAATATGACAGTTTTACGATGGCAAAAAAATAGGGCGCCCGAAGGCGCCCTTGCATTTTCCGAAGTCCGTAAACGAATCAGTTCACGGTCCAGTCGCGAATGTCGACGAAATGACCCGCGATTGCAGCTGCAGCTGCCATTGCCGGTGAAACCAGGTGTGTCCGGCCCTTGTGACCCTGACGCCCTTCGAAGTTCCGGTTGGACGTCGACGCGCAGCGCTCGCCCGGAGCCAGTTTGTCGGCATTCATGGCAAGGCACATGGAACATCCTGGCTCGCGCCATTCAAAACCCGCTTCCTTGAAGATCAGGTCAAGGCCCTCTTCCTCAGCCTGCTCTTTCACCAGGCCGGAACCCGGCACAACCATCGCGCTGACATGGGCAGCAACCTTGTGGTTGCCGATAACAGCGGCTGCGGCCCGAAGGTCCTCGATGCGGCCATTGGTGCAGGAGCCGATGAAGGCGCGGTCAATCTTGATGTCCGTGATCTTGGTACCCGGTTCCAGACCCATATAGTCCAGAGCGCGCTTCTTGGATTCACGGCGGTTTTCGTCGTCGATCTCTTCCGGATCCGGCACAACGCCTTCAACCGACACAACGTCCTCCGGAGAAGATCCCCAGGAGACGATCGGCGGCAGATTGGCTGCGTCCAGCTCAACGACCTTGTCGAAGTAGGCGTCAGCGTCGGAATGCAGCGTTTTCCAGTAGGCAAGCGCCATATCCCACGCTTCCCCTTTCGGCGCCTTCGGACGGCCCTTGATGTAATCGAACGTGGTTGCGTCAGGTGCGATCAGACCTGCGCGTGCGCCAGCCTCGATTGACATGTTGCAGACGGTCATGCGGCCTTCCATGGTCAGCGACTGGATCGCTTCACCGGCATATTCGATCACATAGCCCGTGCCACCAGCCGTTCCGATCTTGCCGATGATGGCCAGAACGATGTCTTTCGCAGTCACGCCGTCGGGGACCTGGCCATTGACCTTGACCAGCATGTTCTTGGCTTTTTTCTGGATCAGGGTCTGGGTGGCCAGAACATGTTCCACTTCGGACGTGCCGATACCGTGAGCCAGAGACCCGAAGGCACCATGTGTCGAGGTGTGGCTGTCACCACAGACAATGGTCATGCCCGGCAGCGTGAAGCCCTGTTCGGGACCGACAATGTGAACCACACCCTGACGCAGATCGAGCTCGGAGTAGTATTCAACGCCAAACTCGGCCGCGTTCTTGGCCAGGGTTTCGACCTGCAACGCGGATTCCGGATCGTCGATGCCGTGACGGCGATCGGTCGTCGGCACGTTGTGATCGACCACGGCAAGCGTCTTTTCCGGCTGACGCACCTTGCGGCCATGCATGCGCAGGCCTTCAAAGGCTTGCGGGCTGGTCACTTCGTGAACCAGGTGACGGTCAATATAGAGCAGACCGGTGCCATCCGGCTGCATGTCAACCGCGTGGTCGTCCCAGATTTTGTCGTAAAGCGTCCGTGCCTTGGCCATGGGTTTCTCCTCATTCCGGCCGGTATGCAGCTATCGCGTCTTGGGCTGCATTTGGAACCGGCGCCGCTCGTCTTCCTACCAATGGGTGTCAGACGAGATTATTCAAAATTCAGGCTAGTGAATGACGCAGCTGGGCGCCAAGGTCAAGCGATGTGGAGTTGAGCTGAATTCAACTGAGATTGACCGCCAGCCGCCAAAAACCAAAAAAGGCGACCCGAAGACCGCCTTTCATGAATTCGCTTGCGCCGGATCAGCTTATTCAGCTGCGGTCTCGGCTGCTTCCGCTTCGGCCTTCTTGGCTTCGGCCTTTGCCGCTTTTGCAGCAGCAGCTTCGGCGCGGGCGTCTTCGTTGAGACGCTTGGAGCGGGCATTGGTGTTCTCGACGATACGGGCGGACTTACCGCGGCGATCACGCAGGTAGTAGAGTTTCGCGCGGCGAACCTTACCGCGGCGGACAACTTCAACACCTTCCAGCATCGGAGAATAGATCGGGAAGACACGCTCGACGCCTTCGCCGTAGGAAATCTTGCGAACCGTGAAACTTTCGTTGATGCCGCCGCCGGAACGGGCAATGCAGACACCTTCGTAAGCCTGTGTACGTGTACGGTTGCCTTCGGTGACCTTCACGTTGACGCGAACCGTGTCACCCGGCGAAAATTCAGGAAGCTTGCGCTGTGCTTCGATTTTCGCCATCTCTTCAGCATTGAGCTGCTCGATGATATTGGTCATGGCATATTTCCCTTTTGATTTACAAAGCGGTCAGCGCGTTCCCTGCAAGGGCTGGAAACGAATACACCAACTTTGGGCCATGTTCGTGTGTCCACCGGAACGGTTTGAAATCCAGGCCCGTCATGAGCCGCCTTCAATTGAAGATCGGCCCTGGAGCAGACCAACCCCATTCCAGCTTCGGCGCGCATATACAGGATTTCAGCAGGTTTGTCATGCGGTTTTTGGGCTGACATGCCTCAAAATCAACTGACAACGGTCATCCACCAACAAAGACGGCGGCCCGAGAGCCGCCGTCGATGTTCAACACATTTAAAAAACATCTTTTTCGCCGCTTATTTCAATGGGACCTACGTGCCTTAAGCAGCGGCGTTTAACACTGTCTAGACTACTGATTCCCCAGCGTTATTTTATGGTGCAATTGCACTATACAAATAACCATTTTCAGGTAGATTTTTCCAGATGGACCATCACAACGCCCGGGGGCATCGACTGTGCACGCAGATTATACGGACCTGCTTCACAAGATTTACTCTTCCGCACTGCTCGACAATGGCCTTTCAGGCGTCCTTTCAGACCTGGCCAAAGCCTATCCGGATCTGCCGATTTCCTACCAGGCCCAGTGCGTCTACAGAAACCGGTTTTACGACGCTGCCATCTTCAATCATGAACACAATGTCGAACAACACCTGGCAAACGCGGTCAGCGCCAATCCCTTTCCGCCAATTGCCCTGAAATGTGACATGGCGCAGGTCGCCGTCACCTCGGACTATATCTCCCCCGACGACGTCGAGAGGATGGACTTTTACGACGAGGTTCTGAGCCATCACCGGCAAATCAACCGGGCGTTCGGCATCATCCTGCATCGTCAGGGCGAAGATTCAGCCTTTGTCGCCGCCAACCTGCCGAAGTCGATGGGGCCTCGCGAGGAACGGCATGTGCTTGAACTGTTCCGCTTCCTGAGGCCTCACTTGCAGGGTGCCTTCAGCCTGCTTCTGGAAACGTCGAAGCGCGCCACCCGGATACCGAATCCCGAGTTCTGGCTCGACCAGATTCCCACGGCCGCGTGCATCCTTTCACCTGGAGGCAAGATCGAGCATCTCAACAGGCAGGCCGAACATGCATTCCGAAACGGTGGTCGTCTGCATATCGACCGCATGGTTCACCTCACGGCGCGTGATGGACATGCCCGCCGTCTGTTTCAGGATGCGCTGGCCAGGGCGTCTCGGGATTCTCTGCCCGTCGGACCGATCTCCCTCGCTCCGAGAAAGCAGGCCGGCCCGTTCTTTTTCGTGTTGCCCATCCACCATACCCGATCGATTCACCCGGGTCTGGCGCCCTTCATCGAACCGACCCTGCCTTTGCTGGTGACCTATTTCGATCCGGACGACGCGCCCCGGCAGTCCGAGACCATACTCTCGGCGGCCCTGGGGTTGAGCGAACGGGAAAGCCTTCTGGTTCAAAAACTTATTCTGGGTTCATCCTTGAGAGAAGCTGCGGATCTTCTGCAGATTTCCTACAACACCGCACGCAACCAGCTTGCCAGCGCCACGTCGAAAACCGGATCCAGTTCCCAGTCCGACATTATCCGGCGGGGAACGCAGGTGCTTGCGCGGCTTGGAGAGACAAACGGGTCCTAGTCGACGTCATCTTCGTCCGCCATATAGGCGTCCCACAGGTCCGGGCGCCGCTCGCGCGTAAGACGTTCAGCCTCCGACATGCGCCATTCGTGGATCTTCCTGTGATTGCCCGACGTCAGGACTTCCGGAATCATCAGGCCCTCGAAATCCACCGGCCTGGTGTAATGCGGATGCTCCAGCAATCCGCCCTCGAAACTTTCGGCTTCAGCGCTTTCCATATTGCCCATGACACCCGGTATCAGCCGGATGATGGCGTCCAGCATGGTAATGGCACCGATTTCCCCGCCAGAAAGAATGTAGTCGCCGATGGAGACCTCTTCGAGGTTCCGGCTGTCGATGACGCGCTGGTCGACGCCTTCAAACCGACCGCAGACGATGATCGCGCCGGGACCTTCGGCCAATTCATGGGCGCGTGCCTGCGTGAACGGACGCCCGCGTGGACTCATCAGCAGTCTCGGTCGCGGATCGTCCGAAGGCGCGGCCGCATCGATGGCGGCAGCCAGAATGTCGGCGCGCAGAACCATGCCGGCACCGCCGCCTGCGGGCGTATCATCCACCGAGCGATGCTTGTCCGTGGCAAAGTCGCGGATCTGGTTTGTTTCGAGTTGCCAAAGCCCCTTCTCTAGCGCTCGCCCGGACAGGCTCTGTCCGAGGGGTCCGGGAAACATGTCCGGATAGAGCGTTAGAAGTGTTGCGTTAAACGCCATGATCCTGCCTGTCGGTTTGGCTGCAACGATATTGGTTTCAGCCCGTGTGCACCACGTCTTAACGGTAAATTTACCGAAAACACAAAATTCAGGACTGATTTCAAAAAGTTGGCCGATGGAAAGATCTGATTAAGGCTCTCGCTCCAAACTGGCAAGAGCGCTTCATCCGGATATTCAGCCGTGTTCAGAAATCCCGTTTTTCGTTTCCGATTGCCGACCTTTATCCAGCAACGTGTCGACCAGCATTACCTGGACGTTTCTTTGAGCCGAGTGCTGCCGCTGGCGGTGTTGATGACTTTCGGGATTCTCGTTGGCCTGGTGTTCAACACCGGAGTCGGGCACCCCTATGACAAGGTCATCCATATCGGTTTCTACGCGCTTCTGACCCTGTCCATTCACACGCTTTTCTGTTGCCGCCTGCGGATCTCCGCAGTCGTTGCCTTCGGCATGGGAATTGGCGGCGAAGTCATGCAAGGCTTCCTCCCGCATCACGAAATGTCACTGGCGGACACGGTTGCCAACGGGATCGGTGTTGCCCTGATCGTGGCGCTGATCGCGCTGCTTCGCTCGGAATCGCGGCAGGCGGTCAAGGATGAACAGGAAGATCTCAATTTTGGCCAGATGGGACTGGAACCTGTCCGAACCCGTTACCTCTCCGGGGAATCCTCGGACGTATCGGGCTTTTCTTCCGAAAAGTAATCCTCCGGAAGGTCCACTTTCACCTGCTTTTCAGAAAGGCTGACTTCGGGGACGAAGTCCCGTGTGAAAGGGATGTAGAAGGTCTTGCCGCGCGACGGACGCACCTCGAGCAGATCACCCGCTCCAAAGTCTTGCACAGCAACGATTTTGCCAAGGATCTCGCCATTCTGGTCGATGACGGAAAGGCCGTTCAGGTCCGAATAGTAGAATTCGTCCTCTTCCAGCTCCGGAAGCTGGTTCCGGTCGATATAGAGTTCGGTGCCGTTGAGTTCTTCGGCCTGGTTCCGGTCGGTGATTTCCCTGAATTTGGTAACAACGACCGTTTTCTGGACACGTGCCCGTTCCACTTCGAACGACTTCTTGCCGTCCCTGGTGGTCAAGACACCGTAGTCCGTAAAGGAAAGCGGATCATCCCCGAAAGGTTTGACCCGCACTTCCCCGCGTATGCCATGCGCTGCACCGATCTTGGCCATCAGGACCTTCTGACCGTCTGAAGAGCTCATATCAGGAGGCCCTCACCGCGGTGGCCGGTACAGCACAGTGTTTCATCTGGCTTATTCAGCCGCAGCTTCTTCAGCCGGTGCTTCTGCAGCTTCGGCAGCAGCAGCCGCTGCTTCTTCTTCAGCCTGTTGCTTGGCTTCCAGGCGTTCTTTCGCCTTGGCGCCCAGCTCTGCCTTTTTCGGGTTGTTGCGCGGCTCGCGCTTCAGGATGCCGGCAGCATCGAGGAAACGGTGAACGCGATCGGTCGGCTTCGCACCGTTGCTGAGCCAGTACTGAATGCGCTCTTCGTTCAGCTTGACGCGGTCCTCGGAATCCTTCGGCAGCATCGGGTCGTAGGAACCGACCTTCTCGATGAAGCGGCCGTCACGCGGAGCGCGGATGTCGGCGATGACGATGCGGTAATACGGGCGCTTCTTGGAACCACCACGTGCCAGGCGAATTTTCGTAGCCATTTGTTTCTCCAGTTTGTTCAGTTGCCGGTTTCAGCGGCAATGGCTTCATGGTGCCGGATGACTTCGTGAACGATAAAGTTCAGGAATTTCTCGGCAAAGTCAGGATCGAGATTGGCGTCGCCCGCAAGCCGGCGCAGCCGTTCGATCTGAATTTTCTCCCGCGCCGGGTCGGCCGGCGGCAGGTCGTTCGTTGCTTTCAGGACGCCTACTTTCTGGGTGCATCTGAACCTTTCGGCGAGCATGTGAATGAGCGCTGCGTCGATGTTGTCGATCGACGACCTGAGCGCCTTCAGCTCTTCGAGAGCCTGGCTCTGGCCAAGCTGGGCTTCTGCTTCACTCATGCTCATCGCTTCTTGCCCTTACCCATGCCCGGGAGACCGGGCATTTTCGGTCCACCCAGACCGGGAAGACCCGGCATTCCAGGAGGCAGGCCCGCACCGCCGAGACCGCCAGGCAGTCCCTTCGGCAGATCCATGCCACCGGGCAGCTGGCCGGATTTGGCCATTTCTTCAAGCTGCTTGGGATCGACATTCGGCATTCCGCCGCCCATGCCGCCCATCAGCTTGCCAAGCATTCCCTTGCCCTTGCCCATCTTCTTCATCATGTCCGCCATCTGGCGGTGCATTTTCAGAAGCTTGTTGACTTCAGCCACCTGCACGCCGGAGCCGGCGGCAATCCGCTTCTTGCGGCTGGCCTTGAGCAGCTCGGGCTTGCTGCGCTCTGTCGGTGTCATCGACTGGATAATCGCAACCTGGCGCTTGAACATCTTGTCGTCGATGTTGGCCGCCTCGATCTGCTTCTTCATCTTGCCGACACCCGGCAACATGCCCATCATGCCGGACATGCCGCCCAGCTTTTCCATCTGCTTCAGCTGCTCGGCGAGATCGTCCAGGTCAAAGTGACCCTTCTGCATCTTCTTCGCCATCTTGGCGGCCTGTTCCGCGTCGATGGCCTCTGCAGCCTTTTCGACCAGCGAAACAATGTCGCCCATGCCGAGGATCCGGTCGGCGATCCGTTTGGGATGGAAGTCTTCCAGCGCGTCGGATTTTTCACCCGTACCGATCAGCTTGACCGGTTTTCCGGTGACTGCCTGCATGGACAGGGCTGCACCACCGCGGCCATCACCGTCCATACGCGTCAGGGCAATGCCGGTGATGCCGACACGTTCGTCGAAGTTCTTGGCCAGATTGACGGCATCCTGACCGGTCAGGGAGTCGGCGACCAGAAGAATTTCGTGCGGCTGGGCAGCGGATTTGACGTCCGCCATCTCCACCATCAGCGGCTCATCGATATGGATACGACCGGCAGTGTCGAGCATGACCACGTCATATCCGCCAAGCTTGGCGGCAGACATCGCGCGGTTGGCGATTTCGACAGGCCCCTGGCCTTCAATGATCGGCAGCGTGTCGATTTCGTTTTGCTCACCCAGAACCTTCAGCTGCTCCTGGGCGGCCGGGCGACGGGTGTCGAGCGACGCCATCAGGACCTTGCGCTTGTCGCGCTGGGTCATGCGGCGGGCAATCTTGGCTGTGGTCGTGGTTTTACCGGACCCCTGCAGGCCGACCATCATGATCGCAACCGGTGCCGGCGCGTTCAGATCGATCGGCTGGGCCTCGGCTCCCAGCATTTCAACCAGCTGGTCATGAACGATTTTCACAACCATCTGGCCCGGCGTCACGGACTTGACGACTTCCGCGCCAACGGCGCGGCTGCGGACCTTGTCGGTAAAGGAACGCACGATCGGCAGTGCAACGTCGGCCTCGATCAATGCGCGGCGAATTTCGCGCATTGCCTCGTTCACGTCGTTTTCGGACAGCGCACCGCGGCCGGTGAGCTTGTCGAAGACACCACTTAATCGATCGGACAGGCTTTCAAACATCAACTGGTCCTTAAAGTCATCATTTCGGGAGAACTCCCGAACCATATGGGCAACCGACCTCCAAAACCAAGCCGATTTGCAAGAGGCAAAGCAGTTTGGCACCCGAGGGCGCATCGCGCTGTCGGGTGTTAACCTCCGGGATCTCTTTACACCTTTGCGGGTCCCGGTCGGCGGTTCGAATTGTCAGTCACTCATATGGAGTTCGCGGGTCTATGCCTGAAACGGGGACAAGAGTCAAGAAAGTCCCAGCTTCTCTTCATCCGACATCCGGCTTCTCCCTCAGTTCCACGTTCGTTCAGCCGGCACCGCCACAGCCTGTCCGGAAGACCTTATGCAGCAACAAGCTTTCTGCTCAGGCGATCAGCGCATTCGTGCCGATGGTTATCGAGATCAGGATTGCGGCAGTGAGCAGCACGGAGGCCAGGCCCAGAAGAAGTCCCAGGATAACGACCAGCCCGTCGCGTTCCACGATGCCGACACCACAAATGAACAGGGCCGTTGCCGGGAACCAGCCGCTGAGTGGTACGGGCAGAAACAGTGTAAAGGCAATCACGAACAGCGCTAGCCCGAGCGCGCGTTCGTGTTTCGCGGCAAACAAACCTTCGTGCCTTGGTACGAGCATACGTTCCAGACGACGGGTCACTGGACGCAATCGTGCCAGTGTACGCCTCAGTTTTGTATGATCGAGCGAGAGGCGTGCCAGTGGACCAGGCAGTTTCACGTGAGGAAAACCGAGCACCATCTGGAAAGTGGTCACCAGAACCGGCAGACCGGTGATGAGGGAAGATCCGGGTGGCAACGGCAAAAGAGTGAGCAGGGAAAACAGGACGATTGCCCAGCCAAACGAGGTCTCGCCCAGCGCTGACAGCAAGTTGCCGAGCGTTAGTGTGCCGTCACGGTGCTGGTCGCGCGATGTCCGTAGAATCGGCAACGACAGCGAAGGCCGTCGGCGTCTTTCGCCCTGCATAAAGTCTTCCATTCCATTCACTGATGTCGCGCAGGATCTATCATTTCATCTGCAAGAAATCCAACTCCGAGTCACGCGGAGCGAAACAATAGCTTGTTTGGCAGATAGGTCGATGTTCCGGCAGGTATCCGGATCACGGCAAATCGCCGCTGTCAGTCTCGCCTCGACGTCTCGTATCTTGAAGACACTTCGTAATACTCATTAAAGCCGATCCGATCCCGGAGCTCGGCAAAATCCATCAGGTCCGGGGTCCGGTCCTCGTCCAATCTCAGTTTTTCGAGCGTTGCGACCATGGCCCGCATCGCGCTTGCCATGAGCGTCAACGGATAGGCGGCAATGGAAAAGCCGATCTCCTGCAATTCCTTGTGCGAAAGAACCGGCGTCTCTCCACCTTCCACGATATTGACCATCTTGGGGCCTGGAAGTTCGCGGCAGACCTGGGTCTTTTCTTCCCGCGTTTTCAAGGCTTCCACGAACAGGATATCGGCCCCAAGTTCCTTGAATCGGGCCGCGCGTTCGATGGCCTCTGATATCCCATGCTCATGCCGGGCGTCTGTCCGCGCCAGGATCAGGATATCGGCGCCTGCTTCCTTCGCATCATTTGCCGCGCGAATGCGATCAAACGCCTCGTCACGTCCGACAACCGCCTTCCCCGGTGTATGACCGCAGCGCTTTGGTGCCACCTGATCCTCGATCATGACCGCAGCGGCACCCGCACGGGCAAGACCGGTCACTGTCCGGCGCACATTCATTGCATTCCCGTAGCCCGTATCCCCGTCGGCAATCAGCGGAATGCCGATGGCATCCGAGATATTGCGCGCCTGGTCAAGCACTTCGCCATAGGACATCAGGCCTAGATCGGGTTCCCCGATCCGGGACGCCGACGCCGCAAAACCGGACATGAAGGTGAGATCAAACCCGGCCTGCTCGATCAGCTTGGCCGACAGGGCATCGTAGCAACAGGGCATGACATACAGCCTGTCCTCAGCGAGCAGATTGCGGAGAATATTGGCCGGTGACGGCATGGCAAGTCCTCAGAACTTGAATGGAATATAGAGCGCCAGATCCGTCCAGACATAGAGAATGCCAACGGTCAGGAGCATGATCAGCAGGA
The DNA here is from genome assembly GCA_017643925.1 of Roseibium sp. Taxonomy (GTDB): domain Bacteria; phylum Pseudomonadota; class Alphaproteobacteria; order Rhizobiales; family Stappiaceae; genus Roseibium. The sequence continues at coordinate 18,116 of JAEPML010000016.1, forward strand.
AGGGCAACACGCCGCGAGAGACATCAGACAGGCTCGATCTGGCCACCGACTGGATCACGTAGAGATTGAGGCCGACCGGCGGTGTAATCAGCGCGCATTCCACCATGACCACCATGTAGACGCCGAACCAGATCGGGTCAAACCCCAGCGCCATGGCAGCCGGCAGCAGCACCGGCGTCATGATCAGGACCATTGAAAGCGCCTCGAAAACGAGACCCATGACGAGAAGCACAAGCGAAACGGCGATGATGAAGGCCAGCGGCGTATCGATGGTCTGACCGATGAACGCCGAGATATCCTGCGGGATCCGGTAGAGCGTGATCGCCTTGCCGAACACCTTGGCCCCCGCCACGATCAAAAGGATTGCAACGGTGGTGACCATGCTTTCGAAAACAGCTTCCCTGAAGCCCTGCCAGGAAAGCGTGCGCAGCAGAAGAACCGTGATGACAAGCGCGACGGCAAACCCGATGGCGGCGGCTTCCGTCGGAGTGGCAACCCCTGTGTAGATGACGCCGATCACCACCGCCGCCAGAACAATGGAAGGAAGAGCACGGATCGTGCTCCAGAACCGCTCCTCCCAGCCTGTTGGCTCCTCCGGCGTATAGCCTCCGAACCAGCGCGCATAGACCATGGCAAAGACGATGAAAAAGGCGACCAGAAACAGGCCGGGCCCAATCCCGGCAAGAAACAGCGATATCACCGATTGTTCCGTGACGAACCCGTAGACGATCATCGGGATGGAAGGCGGGATCAGGATGCCCAGCGTGCCGCCGGCGGCCAACAATCCGTAGACAAAGCGACGCTCGTAACCGCGTGAAATCATTTCAGGTATCGCAACAGTCCCGATGGTTGCGGCAGTCGCAACGGACGACCCGGAAATGGCAGCAAAAATGGCGCAGGACACGATGGTTGCGACCGCCAGGCCTCCCGGCCAATGCCCGACCCAGGCATGAACGGCGGCAAACAGATCCTTGCCAACTCCGCCCTTCAACAGGACGTTGGACATCAGCAGAAACAACGGAACGGCCAGCAGGATGAAACCGTCGAGTGTCGACAGGATCGCCTGTGGCGCCATCAGTGGCGAAAACCCTCCGAGCAGGAGCATGGCCAGACCGAGACCACCCAGAGCAAAGGCAACAGGTACACGGATCAGCAGGAGCGCAAACAGGCTTGCGATGATCAACAAGACTGTCATGACGCGGCCTGCTCCGGATTTTCTGATCCCCTGGAAGGATTGGCGATCTCAAAAAGCGCCTGGAGACAAAGCAGACCAAAGCCGACGGGAATGGCGAGTTCGGCGATCCAGATCGGGAGGTCGAGCATGGAACCCGTTGTCCGGCCGCGACTGAAGGAATCCAGGAAGATTTCACCACCCTTCCAGGCAACCACGGCGCTGAACATCAGGATGGCGAGCATGGCCAACAGGTGGCACAGGCGTTTGACGCCAGGCGTCAGGCGATCCGTGACCGCGTCCACCGCAATATGCCTGTTGGCCGCCAACAGCCAGGGCATCGCGAGCATGGTCCCCCAGATCAGGCACAGTTGGGACAATTCGGCCGCCCAGATTGTGGGCGCAACAAAGAGATACCTGGCCGTCACCTCGTAGGTGAGCATGCTGCCGGCACAAACAAAGAGAACCGCAGACACCCAGGCCAGAGACTGCAGGAAGCTGGAAATGGCTTTCATCGATCCACCGGAGAACCGGGCGTGAAACGACCCGGTTGTTGATGATGCACAGGAAGATTGCCTTGACCGTAGACCAGGTAGCCAAAGCACGGATGGCCAGAAATCCTTCCGGCCATCCAGGGATTATGACAAGCAGCCGCTTGGATCAGAGGTTGTTGGCTGCGTCCAGGACCTTGGCACCCAGGTCGCCTGCCTTTTCCTGATAGGCGTCATAAACCGGCTGGCTGACGGCCTTCCAGGCTGAGATCTCTTCTGCCGTCGGCCGATAGACGGACATGCCGTTCTCCTCGGCTGCTGCATATGCATCGGCTTCAATCTGCGACACCCGGTCCCGAACATCCTTCTCGGCCTTCAAGGCAGCAGCTTCGATGACGGCCTTATGGTCATCCGAAAGACCGTTCCAGAAATCCGTGTTGACCACCACGATGAACTCGATGTCTGCATGATTGGTCACGGTAATCGTGTCCATGACATCCCACAGCTTGCGCGATTTCACACCGGACACACCTGTCATGCCGATATCGACAGTGCCACGCTGATAGGCGAGATACTGCTCGGAGCCGGATATGAGCGTAGGGGCACCGCCCGCGCCTGTCACGAAATCGCCAAGCGTCTTTCCGAAGACACGGACCTTCTTGCCCTTCATGTCGTCCGGCGTTTTCACCGGCCCGTCATTGGACAGCATGATGGCGCCACCATAGGCCTGCCACCACAGAACGGTTGAGCCGGTGTCCTTGATGGCTTCGTCGAGCGGGCCGCGAACCGGCGAGCCGGGTTCAACGGCCGCCCGCACCTTTTCCTCGGTGTCAAACAGGAATGGCTGATAGAAAATGTCGACGGCGGGAATATCGCCAACGTAGCGGGTCAGAGAAGCAACACCCATTTCGATCGCGCCGGAGCCGACCGCGGCTGGAACTTCCTTGTCCTTGTAGAGCTGTGCGCTATCATAGATTTCGACGGCGATTTCACCATTCGAGTTCTTCTCGACCTCTTCCTTGAAAAGCTCGAGATTCTGGCCGAGATGGCTCTTCAGCGGCAATTGAAGCGAAATGCGAAGGGTGGTGTCGGCAGCTTGTGCTGCACCGGCGGAAAGTGAAAGCGCCAATGCCGCGCCGATGGCCCAGGAAAATGGTTTCATGTGTTACCTCCCAATTTATGAGAGCACTCTGGCAAGGCAACTATCCAGGGTCAATATCTTTCGGGCCCCGAAAATTGACAAAGAATGACACGACCATTCGGCTATCCACGCGGCTTGATCGCAAGCTTGAAAGACCTGCAATTTGAGGTGCTCCCGCGAATAAATAACTCGATCTCAACCTCGACTGCCACCCCGACAGCCGATACCCCCGGATGTCCAGCTCATGAATTTTCGAGCCATCGCTTTGCCGATCGGACGCCTGCTCGTCCTGATTTCGGCAATGATGATCGTGCCCGCTTTGGCAGACGCCCTGGCGGGCAATCGCGATTGGCAGGTCTTTCTCGTCTCGTCGCTTGTCCTGGGAACCGCAGGCCTGCTCACTGCGCTTGCATTCCGGGGTGAGCCACCGCCCTCGAATTTTCGCGAAGCAATCATTTTCGTCAACGCTGCGTGGTTTGCCTTCTCATGTGCCGGGGCAGTTCCGTTTGTTTTCAGCGAATTGGGCATCGGCATCACGGACGCCTTTTTTGAGTCCGCTTCCGGCCTGACCACGACCGGATCAACCATTCTCACGGGCCTGGAAACGCTTCCACCCGGCATCCTGCTCTGGCGAGCGCTGCTTCAATGGATCGGCGGGATTGGCGTGGTCGCAATCGGCATCTGGTTGCTGCCCGGGCTCAGGGTCGGCGGCAGCCAGCTGTTTGCATTGGAATCTTCGGAAAGTTCGACAAAGCCCTATGGCCATACCTGGCCGTTCCTCGTCCGGCTTCTGGCGCTATATGCCTTCCTGAGCATCACCTGCGCGGCGCTTTACATGCTGTGCGGCATGACCGCGTTCAATGCTGTCATTCATTCGATGACGACGGTGTCCACCGGCGGGTTTTCAACGTCCGACCAGTCCTTTGGCCAGTTTCCGGGCGTGACGGTCTACTGGGTGGCCAGCCTGTTCATGCACACATCCAGCCTGCCGTTTCTTTATCTCATTCGAAGTGTCGAGAAACCGCCCGCGAAGAGAGACACACAAGTCCTCCTGTTGCTGGCGATAATTTTCGTGGCGTCGTTTGGCGTATTCCTGGCCGAGCGCTACGTCGTCTATGACACGCCATTTCACATGTTCACGCTTGCGGTTTTCAACGTCGTCTCGGTCATTTCGACAACTGGCTATGCCGCCAACGACTATCTGCAATTCGGCCCGGCAGTGATCGGGATCTTCTTTGTTCTGACGTTTCTGGGGGGGGGGGCAGTGGCTCGACGTCGGGCGGTTTCAAAATGTTCCGGATCGCCATTTTGGCAAACTACCTTAAATGCCTGCTGCGTAAGATGGTGCGCCCGCACCGGGTTCTTGAACCCAGGTACCAGGGTGCACTCGTCCCGAACGCAGTTTTGGAGGGCATACTGGTTTTTGCGGTGCTTTATATCGGCACCTTTGCCGGGTTCGCCATGATCTATTTTTTTCTCGGGCTGGATCTCGAAACGGCCTTGAGCGCATCCATCACGGCACTTGCCAATGTCGGCCCCGGTGTCGGTGACACGATCGGACCCTCGGGAACGTTTCAAACGCTTCCGGATACGGCCAAATGGTGCCTTGCCATCGAGATGATCCTTGGCCGCCTTGAAATTCTGGCCGGGATCCTGCTGCTCACCGTTGATTTCTGGCGTGATTGAAAAAACCACCGCCGGCGTGACCTCCGACGGTGGTTCCTGTCAGGCGGCCCGGTTGCACGCACACACGTCCGGGAAAGTCCGCCCGAAGCCCGAATTACGGCTGAATCGTCGCAAATTCTTCCGGGTCCAGAAGATTGTCCTGATTGACGTCAGCCGCCTGGAACAGTTCCTCGGACACCGACGGCACGGCTGCCGTGATTTCCTCGAAACTCACGAATCCATCCTGATTGCTGTCGACCGTCTGAAATGACATGCCCTGTGCGAGAGCCGCCGACGACACGGTGAAAGCGCCAAGAAGGACAGCTGCTGTAAGACGTTTGGACATGGTTTGACCTCCAATTGAGTGGTCTGTTGTTCCGTCCATCCGCCGGACCCCTGCGACCCGGTGGACCGGAACGAGAGGGACTGTGCTGTCAGATCTCGACTGTCGAAGGGCCGCTCTTGGGAAGAGTTGCGGCATTGTTGTGACTGACAATTCAATTCAGCCACGTGCCGGTCAAATTCATGTCATTTTTGACAATTTCAGGCTGTAATACGGCCGCAACCGAAATAAACTTACGCAAGGTAATCTCGAGCCCCGAAAATGGCTGACCCGACCCGCACATGCGTGGCTCCGAAACCGACCGCAACCGGGTAATCGGACGACATGCCCATGGAAAGCCGGGACAAACCGTTGCGTTTCGCGATCTTTTCAAGAAGCGCAAAATACTCGCCAGGCGCTTCTTCAACGGGCGGAATGCACATGAGCCCGACAATGTTCAGACCAAAAGTGTCGCGACATTCGGCAACAAAGGCATCCACATCCTTTGGTGCAACGCCGGCCTTTTGTGGTTCCTCGCCGGTGTTGACCTGGACAAAACACGGGAGATTGCGGCCCTGCTTGTCCATTTCCGACTTCAGGGCCCTGGCAATCTTTGGCCGGTCCACCGTGTGAATGACGTCAAAGGTGGCAACAGCCTCCTTGGCCTTGTTCGATTGCAAGGGACCGATGAGGTGCAACTCGATACCGTCAAATTCATCGCGCAATCCCGGCCACTTGCCCATGGCTTCCTGCACCCGGTTTTCACCAAAGATCCGTTGCCCGGCAGACAGAACCGGCCGAATGGCGTCTGCCTCGAAAGTCTTGGACACCGCTATGAGATTGACGGAGCCATCATCACGGCCGAATTCAGTTTCGGCAGCCCGGATATCGGCCTGAACTTTTTCGAGACGCTCGATAGCGGTGGTCATCTGGATCCCTCGGTTTGCGGACGGTTTCTTCCAACAAGTCCATACGGGCATCACACCCGTTTGTCAGCCCATCAAAACAACGCATCGGTATCTTGCGGTCACGTACCGGAATGAATTTCCAGATGATCGATGCCGCGCATGAGATACGCGCCGCAACGGTCGCGATCAGCCGAGCTCTAACCCTGATTCTCGGGGCAGATCGGCGAATCGACAGCTTTACGAATGCGGCAATGCGAAATAAACAGTCTTCTGCAAGATCATTCGCGTCTCACATGTTGACCCCGGGCCCGATTTCTGGTGACAGTCCGGCAGTCAATCATTCAGGAATTCCGCCGGTTCAGGCGGCAAGAACAAACGGCATAATTGATGGCAACGGAACGGTACAATGCGCGCGAAGTGGAAGCGCGCTGGCAGAAGGTCTGGAACGACAAGGACGTCTTCGTCACACACAATGACGATCCACGCGAGAAATACTACGTCCTTGAGATGTTTCCCTATCCGTCCGGCCGGATTCACATGGGCCACGTGCGCAACTACGCCATGGGCGACGTGGCCGCTCGTTACAAGCGCGCCAAGGGTTTCAATGTCCTGCACCCGATGGGTTGGGACGCTTTCGGCATGCCTGCCGAAAACGCGGCAATGCAGAACAAGGTCCACCCCAAGGACTGGACCTACGAAAACATCGCAACCATGCGCGATCAGCTCAAGATCATGGGTCTGTCCCTCGACTGGAGCCGCGAGTTCGCGACCTGCGATGTCGAATACTACACACAGCAGCAGCGTCTGTTCCTGAAGTTCCTGGAAGCAGGCCTGGTCTACCGCAAGAACGCAAAGGTCAACTGGGATCCGGTCGACATGACCGTTCTGGCGAACGAACAGGTTATCGACGGTCGCGGCTGGCGGTCCGGCGCTCTGGTCGAGCAGCGGGAGCTGACGCAGTGGTTCTTCAAGATTTCCGATTATTCTGAAGACCTGCTGGAAGCCATCGAAACTCTGGATCGCTGGCCGGACAAGGTCCGGCTGATGCAGAAGAACTGGATCGGCCGCTCCGAGGGCCTCAGGGTCCGCTTCGAATTCACCACGGCCGCTCCGACCGGTGACAAGACGCTGGAAATTTTCACCACGCGTCCGGACACTCTGTTTGGTGCATCCTTCATGGGCCTGTCGCCCGACCATCCGATTTCGATCAAACTGGCAGAGAGCAATCCTGAGCTTAAGGCCTTCATCGAGGAATGCCGCCGCGTCGGGACATCCGAAGAAGCCATCGAGAAGGCTGAAAAGAAGGGCATCGACACCGGGCTGCGGGTCAGGCATCCGCTCGACAGTTCAATCGAGCTGCCGGTCTATGTCGCCAACTTCATCCTGATGGACTACGGAACCGGTGCGATTTTCGCCTGTCCGGCCCATGACCAGCGCGACCTGGATTTCGCCCGCAAGTACGGCCTGCCGGTGAAGCCTGTTGTGCTGCCGAAGGACGCCGATCCGGCAAGTTTCGAGATCGGGACCGAAGCCTACACGGATGACGGAACTATCTTCAATTCGGACTTCATGGACGGCATGTCGATTCCGGATGCCAAGGAAGCGATTGCCGCCAAGCTGGAAGCGATCTCGGTTGACCAGGCTCCGCAGGGAGAGCGCCAGGTCAACTATCGTCTGCGCGACTGGGGCATTTCCCGCCAACGCTACTGGGGTTGCCCGATCCCGGTCATCCATTGCGAAGACTGCGGCGTTGTCCCCGAGAAAGACGAAAATCTGCCGGTTCAGCTGCCGGACGACATCAATTTCGACAAGCCGGGCAATCCGCTCGACCGGCATCCGACCTGGCGGGACACGACCTGCCCGAATTGCGGCAAGGCAGCGAAGCGCGAAACCGACACGATGGACACTTTTGTGGATTCGTCCTGGTATTTCGCCCGCTTCACGGCACCTGACTGCGATCAGCCAACGGATCCGGTGGCCGCCAATGGCTGGCTGGCCGTCGATCAGTATATCGGGGGCATCGAGCATGCGATCCTGCACCTGCTCTATTCCCGGTTCTTCACCCGGGCAATGCAGAAAGTGGGTTCGCTGGATCTGAAGGAACCGTTCAAGGGCCTGTTCACCCAGGGCATGGTCACCCACGAGACCTATCGGCTGGGTGAAGGCAATACCGGTTCCTGGGTGTCGCCGGCTGAAATCCGAATCGAGGACAATGACGGCAAGCGACGTGCCACCCTGATCGAAACCGGTGAAGAGGTGAAAATCGGCTCGATCGAGAAAATGTCGAAGTCGAAAAAGAACACGGTCGATCCTACCGACATCATCGACACCTATGGTGCCGACACGGCCCGCTGGTTCATGCTTTCGGACAGTCCTCCGGAACGCGACGTGATCTGGACAGAGGATGGTGTCCAGGGCGCATGGCGTTTTGTTCAGCGCGTCTGGCGTCTGATCGGCGATATTACCGAAAAGAGCGAAACGCGCGGCGGTGCCGCACCCGAGGTCAACGGCAAGGCGCTGGAACTGCGCCGCGCGACCCACAAGACCCTAGCCGCTGTTTCAGCGGATCTGGAAACCCTTGGCTTCAACCGCGCCGTTGCGAGACTGTACGAACTGGTGAATACCATCAGCAAGTCGCTCAACGAGGGCCTGGATGACGCTGGCAAGGAATATGCGGTTCGTGAGGCGGCTGACTACCTGGTGCAGATGATGGCACCGATGATGCCGCATCTCGCTGAACAGTGCTGGCATGAGCTTGGCCATGACAATCTCATTTCAGAGGCAAAGTGGCCCGAAGCCGATGAGGCATTGCTTGTCGAGGATTCCGTCACCTACCCGGTCCAGATCAACGGAAAGCGGCGCGGTGAACTGACAATTGCAAAAGAGGCTTCCAAAGAGGAGGTCGAAGCGGCTACGTTGGCACTCGACTTCGTCAAGAAAGCACTGGAAGGCAACGCGCCGAAAAAACTCATCGTGGTGCCGCAGAGGATCGTGAATGTCGTTGTTTAACAACACCTTCGGGAAAAAAGGGCTTGTTCGGTCGGCAGCCTTATGGGCTGCCTTCGGAGCTGCGGTGATTCTGTCCGGCTGTCAGGTTCGCCCGCTTTACGGCACCGGCACGGGTGATTTCGGCGACCAGCCCTCCACGGTGGCCGCGGAACTTGCAGCGATTGACCTGGATTCCATTTCAAGCCGTTATGCGAATGATGACGCCGCCCGGGTGCTCTACAACGAACTGACCTTCAACTTCGAAAGAGGTGCCGGCAGCCCAGCGAAAAAGTACCGCCTGAAGGTACTGATGGACGTCAGTTCCGCAGAAGTTGGTGTTGAACGGTTTGCTGACGTCCCGTCGGCCTATACGACGACAATGAACTCGACATTCGTCTTGAGCGATATCGAAACCGACGAGACCCTGATGACCGGCCGGTCCTTCCGCTCGGCCTCATACGACTTCTCTGACCAGCGCTTTGCCAACAAGCGGGCTTTCCGTGATGCCCAGGAGCGTGTGGCAAAGTCCGTTGCCGACGATATTGCTGCGCGCGTGGCCGGCTATTTTGCCAGCCAATCCTGATGACCGGTTAAGTGGAGACGATCGGCCGTGACCGCCTTGAAAGCCGGGGAGATCGATCGCTTCATTGCCAGTCCGCCGGGTGAAGGCGGGGTTGTCCTGATTTTTGGACCCGATACCGGTCTTGTATCAGAACGTGCGACCAAACTGGTCGCGAAGGCTTCCGAGGGCGACAGTGATCCGTTCAACCTCGTCAAGATCGACGCGAGTGAACTCAGCTCGGATCCGAATCGACTGATTGACGAAGTCCTGACCGTCCCCCTGTTTGGCGGGCGCCGGATCATCTGGGTCAAGGACGCGAGCGGCAAGAACCTCAATCCCTCCCTGGAACCGGTCCTGAAACTGGACGACTGGCAGACACTCGTTGTTCTGGAAGGTGGCGACATCAAGAAAGGTGTCGGCATTCGCAAACTGATCGAAACGCATAAACGCGCAGTTGCCTTGCCCTGCTATGCGGACAATGACCGTGGCATCGACCAATTGATCGACGAAGAAACACGGGAAGCCGGTCTGACGATAACGCGAGAGGCGCGCGCCGCTCTCCACAGCCTGCTGGGTGGCGACCGCATGGCGAGCCGCGGCGAACTCAAGAAGCTCTGCCTTTACGCGCTCGGCAAAGGTCGCATCGAAAGTGAAGACATAGAGGCGATCATCGGTGATGCGTCTTCGTTTGAAACTTCGGAACTGATCGACGCTGCGGCAACCGGCAACCTCTCCGTACTCGATCACGGACTGGAGCGACTGGCTGAAGCCGGATCCAAGGCCTCCGTCATCGCCAACCAGGCGCTGAAACATTTCCAGCATCTCCACCGGATGCGCATCGATGTCGATCGCGGGAAAAGTGCCCAACAGGTGATCGACAGCCAGCGCCCGCCCATCTTCTTCAGCCGCAAACCCAAATTTGCGACGCAGCTGCGCATCTGGTCTCAGCAGGACCTCGAGAAGAGCATGGAGATCCTGAGTGAGGCAACGCGCATTTCCCGCTTGAACGATCCGCTCGGGGTGCCGGTTCTCTCCGAAGCGCTCCTGAAACTCGGCCGCGCGGCCAGAGCCCGCAATCAGCGAAGATAGGACCAACCACGTCGCTGGAAGGTCCAAAGCCCAATTCCAGCATCCCTTCCCGTGTGAAGAGCATCTGCCCCGATCAGGACTGGGATGACCAACAGTCAGGATTTGCTTCCCAAAAACAAAAAAGCCGGGCTCAATCACCCGACTTTTCGCAAAGCTTTCTACTTCGATATCTTAACGTGTCTCAACACCAAGCTTCTTGCAGATTTCATCAAGCTGCTCGAGTGACGTGTACTTGATCTTCAAGTCGCCGGATTCCTTTCCAGGCTTGTGACCGACTGTCACCTTGAGACCAAGCGTGTCCGTCAGGCGCTTTTCCAGCGCCTTGGTATCCGCATCCTTTTGCGGCTTGTCGTCGCCACTGACCTTCTCGCCGCGCAGCTTCGCCAGCGCGACCGGGTCCTGGGAGATCTTCTCGGCGTCGCGGACAGTCAGATCCTTTTCCACGATCAACTCCGCCAGAACCTTGGCCGTTTCTTCATCAAGCGTGATCAGGGCACGGGCATGCCCGGCTGTCAGGATCCCTTCCGAGAGATAGTCCTTGACCGAATTCGGGAGCTTCAAAAGCCGCATCGTGTTGGCGACATGACTTCGGCTCTTGCCGATCACCTTGGCCAGTTCACCCTGGCTGTAGTTGAACTCCGCGGTGAGCTGTTCGTAGCCCATTGCTTCTTCGACCGGATTGAGATCCGCCCGTTGCACGTTTTCGATGATGGCGAGTTCGAGGGCTTCCTGATCGGTAACCTCCCGGATGATAATCGGGGCTTCGTGCAGTCCCGCACGCTGCGCGGCGCGCCAACGCCGTTCGCCCGCAATGATTTCAAACCGGTTGGTCTTTCCGGCAGCCGGCCGAACCAGGATCGGTTGCACGATGCCCTTTGCTTTCAGAGACTCGGCGAGGTCAGCAAGATCTTTTTCCGTGAAGGTCTTTCGCGGGTTACGCGGATTGGGCTCGATATGCTCGATCGGGACCTTGCGCGTATCGCGAACAATCTTTTCTGGCGGGGCCGCTGCTTCCGGAGCCGAATCTCCGATCAGTGCTGCCAATCCGCGGCCCAAACGTTTGTTTTTGCCGTCTTTATCCGCCATGCCACACCTATTTCTTATTATATTTCAATATTTTAAACGAAATCGACGGGCCTCGTTGCCGATTTCGCTACCGATTCAATTCGAACCCGATTCGGTTCAGGCTGCAACCTTGCGCAATTCTCGCTCGCGTTGAATGATCTCAGACGCTAGACGCAGGTAGGCTTGGCTGCCTGCACATTTGAGGTCATAGAGCAGCGCCGGCTTGCCATAGGACGGAGCTTCTGAAATGCGAACGTTCCTGGGAATGACAGTCTCATAGACCGCGTCACCCATTGTCTCGCGCACGTCAGCCACAACCTGGCTGGAGAGATTATTGCGGCTGTCGAACATTGTCAGCACGATACCGTGGATGCTGAGTTCCGCGTTAAGCGCATTCTTCACCTGCTCAACCGTGCTGAGCAACTGGCTGAGACCTTCAAGTGCGAAGAACTCACATTGCAACGGCACAAGGATCGAATGCGACGCGGACAAAGCGTTGATGGTCAGAAGGTTCAAAGACGGCGGACAATCGATCAGCACGTAGGTAAACCCGATCTCCTGAAACAGGCGAGAACGGGACAGGTTTTCGATCGCGCTGCGCATCCGGAACGCCCGGTCGCTGGTCGAAGCAATTTCAAGTTCAAGACCGAGCAGGTCCATGGTGGAGGGAGCCACCCAGAGACGCTGAACAGCTGTCTCCCGCACCGCCTCGGCGAGCGAGCAGTCGCCACTCAGGACCTCGTAGGTCGACAGACCCCGGTCACGGTGTTCAATGCCAAGACCCGTTGACGCGTTGCCCTGAGGATCCAGGTCGATGACCAGGACCTTTTCCCCGATCGCCGCAAGCGCAGTTCCGAGGTTGATGGCCGTGGTGGTTTTGCCAACACCGCCTTTTTGGTTGGCCAGTGCGAGAACACGTGGCGTTTCGGGAAGCACACTCATTGCGAAATCACCTTCTTGGGCTCACTTCGACCGGGCTGAAATATTTGAAAAAACAAGCATCCGGCTCACAGGATCGACAAGACTTTCCTTTTCTACCAGATCGAATGCCCAAGAGTCAGAGGCTTCATTAACTTCTCTCTGAAAATCCTGACCTTTGTGGAAAACAGCCTTGGCACCCTGCGCCGTAAACGGCTCAGCCAGCTGAAAAAGCAGGTCCAGTGACGCAAGTGCCCGGGCAGAAACGGCATCGACCTGCCCATGCCGCCACTCTTTCGCAACCGATTCGATCCGGCCTGGATGAACCGTTCCGCTGGATCCGGTTTCCCGAAGAGCCGTTCTCAGGAACGCGGCCTTGCGTTGATTGCTCTCGATCATGTGCACATGGCCATCCGGCTCGTCCGCAAGCAGGATCGCCGTCACGACACCCGGAAACCCACCGCCGCTGCCGATATCAACCCAGGTTCGGGCCTTTGGATAACTCCACTGCGTTTGCAAACTATCAGCAACGTGCCGCGTCCAAATGTCGGGGATTGTGGACGGCGCAATCAGGTTTTGTGCGGGTTGCCACTTGAGAACGAGGTCGACATAGATCTGGAGTCTCTCCAACGTTTCACGTGAAACATCCCCATACTTGTGCACAGCCTTTCCAGAACTGTTCAACACCACGGGACGCCCCATCAGGCCGCCCCTTTCCGGCCGTGACGCTTCAGATGCGACAGGATCAGCGTCAGTGCGGCGGGCGTGATTCCGTCCATTCTGGAGGCCTGACCCAGGGTTGCCGGCCGGATATCAACGAGCTTCTGCTTCACTTCGTTTGAAAGACCGACAATCGCTTCGTAGTCGAAACCATCCGGGATTTCCAAGGCCTCATCACGCTTCAGCGCCTCGATGTCAGCCATCTGGCGCTCTAGATAAACCGCGTAGAGAGCGTCGGTCGCCACCTGTTCCGCAATCTCTGACGGGATCTCTCCAAGCTCCGGCCAGACGGATTGCAGCCCCTCATAGGTCACATTCGGATAGGACAGCAGGTCAAATGCAGATCTGCGGACACCGTCCTGATTGACCGGAAGACCCTTCTTCTGGGCTTCAGAGGGGGTAATCGTCAACCGCTTCAGCAGCGCCGCCGCATCGGCGATCTTTGCCATCTTTGCCTGATAGGCTTCCCGCCTCTCTTCGGAGACACAGCCAACCTCGAGCCCAAGTGGCGTGAGGCGCTGATCCGCGTTGTCGGCCCGCAGCGACAGGCGGTACTCTGCGCGAGACGTAAACATCCGATAAGGCTCGGTTATGCCTCTCGTGATCAGATCATCGATCATCACACCGATATAACCCTGGGACCTGTCAACGATGAATGGTGCCCGGCCGGCTGTCTTGAGAGCCGCATTCAGTCCGGCGACAAGACCCTGAGCACCTGCCTCTTCGTAACCCGTTGTTCCATTGATCTGACCGGCCAGATAAAGGCCCGGGCATTTCTTGGCCTCAAGCGTCGGCCTCAGTTCCCGCGGGTCCACGTGGTCATACTCGATGGCGTAGCCCGGCTGGATCACCTCAACGTCTTCCAGACCCGGAATGGTTTTCAGGAACGCCAGCTGGGCGTCCTCCGGAAGCGACGTGGAAATACCGTTTGGATAGACAGTGTGGTCGTCCAGCCCCTCGGGTTCCAGGAATATCTGATGCCCGTCCCGATCGCCGAAACGGACAATCTTGTCTTCAATCGAGGGACAATAGCGCGGGCCACGTCCCTTGATCTCTCCGGAATACATTGCCGAGCGCGAGAGATTTTCCCGTATGATCTTGTGGGTCTCGGGTGTGGTACGCGTGATATGGCACGGGATCTGAGGGGTCGTGATCTTGTCCGTCAGCGAGGAAAAGGGAACCGGATCGTCGTCACCAGGCTGCTCCTCCAGGCGATCCCAGTGAATGGTCCGACCGTCCAGGCGAGCCGGGGTACCGGTTTTCAGGCGCCCCAGCTCAAAGCCGATGGCCTCGAGCGATTCCGAAAGACCGAGCGCAGGTGCCTCGCCGGAGCGACCAGCCGGGATCTTCCTGTCGCCTATATGGATCAACCCACGCAGGAACGTGCCGCTGGTCAGCACGATGGCATCGCAGGTAACAACCCGCCCGTCAGCCAGCTCGATACCATTCAGGCGACCATCCACCTGGTCATCGAAACGGATCTTGTGCGCCTCTCCCTCGACAACGGTCAAGCCATCAATCGCAGCGATTTCCCTTTGCATTGCCTCGCGGTAAAGCTTGCGATCTGCCTGCGCGCGGGGGCCGCGAACTGCGGGTCCCTTGCGGCGGTTGAGCATACGAAACTGGATACCGCCCTGATCGGCAACGCGCCCCATCAGTCCGTCCAGCGCATCAATCTCTCGAACCAGATGCCCCTTCCCCAACCCACCGATCGCGGGATTGCAAGACATGACGCCGATCGTATCGAAACGGTGCGTCACCAGGGCAGTCGCTGCTCCAGCGCGCGCAGCTGCTGCGGCAGCTTCACACCCGGCATGTCCACCGCCAATCACCACAACATCGAATTTCAGATCCTGGTCGCTCATAGTCTTATCGCTCGCTCGCAGGCTTCTTAAAAAAAGGCGCCCGCCAGATATCGGTCTTCGTTTTCGGGATCAGTCTCCGGCATGTCCGAGCCAGAGTATCACAGGCCAAACACTTCGGCACTTGTTCGGGAGGACTTATACGGGTCTCGAGAGCCGGGGTCAAAGTGGAATTCCCCTGAGGGAACATATAGAGCGCCCTGCAGGACTGCCCAGCACAATCGGGATTCACGTGAAACATGTTCCGGTTCTGAATCGATCCTTGCGGATGCTGACTTGATTCACGTGAAACAGGTCATTTCCCGATACAGAAGTCCCGAAAGATAACATCGAGTAGATCCTCGACATCGATGCGTCCCGTGATCCGTCCCAGAGCATCAGCCGCACGCCTCAGATCCTCCGCACGCAATTCGGTTGGCAGGTGATCCGAACTTACCGCGACCTCCAGGCCAGCAACGCAGCTTTCCAGATAATGTCGATGTCTTGCGCGGGTCGCCAGAGGCGCTTCGCTGAGCGAGATCGTTTCCTCAGCAAAATGGGTTAAAGCCGAAAAAAGCGGCTCCATTCCTTCCGCATTTTTGGAGGAACAAGCGATTTCCTTGATTGTTCCGGAAGAGTCTTGTTTCGGAGGAGTCACAAGATCCGCCTTGGTACGGACGGTCCATACCGGAACGTTGGACCTGAGATCCTCCGGCAGGCCCGAGTTTGGATCGGTCTTCTCGATGCCATCCGGTTCGACCGCCCAAAGGATCAGGTCTGCCTCACGGCCCCTTGCCTCTGCACGGCGGATCCCTTCCTGCTCGATCACGCCCTCCGTTTTACGGAGACCTGCAGTATCCACGAGCGTGAGCGGATACCCACCCAGATCAAGATGCACTTCAATGACATCGCGGGTGGTCCCCGCCTCCGCCGTCACGATGGCGACATCCCGACCGGCAATGGCATTCAGAAGGCTGGACTTGCCGGCGTTGGGTGCACCCATCAGGACAACCTGCAGACCGGACCGCAGCCGTTCTCCGCTGCGTGAACGGATCATGTGGTCGGAGATCTCCAACTGCAATTCAGCCGCCTCGGCCCAGACCTGGTCGGCCACGCTACCAGGAACGTCTTCCTCATCGGCAAAGTCGAAATCTGCCTCGATCATGGCCCGCATATGGATAAGACGTTTTCGCCAGTCTTCGTACAGTTGTCCGAGCGCGCCCCCCATCTGGCGGACAGCCTGCTTTCTCTGACTTTCCGTCTCGGCGGCTATCAGGTCAGCCAGGCCCTCGACTTCGGTCAGATCCATACGGCCATTGTCAAATGCCCGGCGCGTGAATTCTCCGGGCTCCGCCGGCCGACAATTATCAAAGGAAGAGAGAACACCCAGCATCGCGCTCACCACAGCCCGGCCACCATGACACTGGAATTCCGCGACATCTTCACCGGTGAAACTCGCTGGGCCTTCAAAATAGAGGATCAACGCCTCGTCGATCGTATCGCCTGTGTCCGGGTCCCGGAGACGACACAGCGCCGCCTGACGTGGCGATGGCAACCGGCCGCACAGCGTTTCAACGATCTCCCTGGTGCGCGGGCCCGACACCCTAATGACAGCCACTCCCGAAGGCACAGCTCCACTGGACAGGGCATAGATTGTATCGGCCATCAATTCTCTTTCATCGGGGTGGACCACGGACCTGTTCACTTGGCATCAAAGCCTCTTTAGCAACTCCTTATCTGAACAGGAAGATCCCGGGTTCCGTTCCCCAAGCCGTTCCGTATCCGATTCAGTCGACCTTCAGGCAACAGGAATGTTGTTTCACGTGAATCAGTGTTGCAAGTCGCGGCATGCCGAGGCGAAGCTCACCGCCTCCTTTGAGGGGTCCTGCAGCAGGTTCTTGTTCAATTGGTCAGCCCAGAAGTCACTTGACCGATTGTGTGCTCGCGGATCGATTATCGATACGGGGCCGATTCAATTTAACCCCCGACATCGGCGAACCAACGCACCAAACACGATTCACGTGGAACATCGAGCCAGAGGAACACCCAGTGCCTGTTTCACGTGAATCCCGAGTCAGTCCTGCTGACCTTCTTTGTCACTCTCATTGACTGCGTTATCCACCTGCTTCTTCCAGTCTGACAGCGACAGGCGATAAAGAACATGCGGAGCGATCGGATGATCAGCGGGAAGCGACGGATGGAGAAAATCTCCTTGGTGGTCCCGGATCATGCCGATCCGGGTCATCACCTTCTGCGACGGTTCATTGGCCGGTATCGTGAAGGCGACGATCTCGTCAAGACCAATGGTTTCAAAACCGAATCGAATCCAGGCCCTCGCGGCTTCACTCGCGTAACCATATCCCCACCCGGACCGCTTCAGGCGCCAGCCGATCTCCACGCACGGATCGAAGGGAAGCGGCGCGGCGTAGGTTGGTCTGTTCAGTCCGACAAAATCGAGAAACTCCCCAGTCTCCTTGACTTCTATCGGAGCCATGCAGAACCCGTCCTGGCTCTGTTTCTCAATGCATCTCGAGATGAGAAATTCGGATCGCTCCCGGCTGAGGACTTCCGGGAAGTAACGCATCACTTCGGGGTCAGCACACAGGGTCGCAAAGGGATCGATATCTTCGTCCTGCCAGGCGCGCAGCCACAGCCGGTCCGTCTCCAGGAAAATATGTCTGGTCATGAATTCGGTTCCGAATCAAAGAGATAGATTCACGTGAAACAGGTCTTAACAAAAAGTAAAGGCGCGAACCCGGATGGGCCGCGCCTTTTAAATTCAGATCCAGGTCGGATCAAGTGTTCATGCTGTCGAAGAACTCGTCGTTGGACTTGGTCTGCTTCAGCTTGTCCAAGAGGAACTCGATCGCATCGACCGTTCCCATCGGGTTGAGAATACGGCGCAGGACAAAGGTCTTCTTGAGACGCTCATGCGGCACGAGAAGCTCTTCCTTGCGGGTACCGGACCTCTGGATGTCGATCGCCGGGTAGACGCGCTTGTCGGAGATCTTGCGGTCAAGGATGATTTCGGAGTTACCCGTTCCCTTGAATTCCTCGAAGATAACCTCGTCCATGCGGCTGCCGGTATCAATCAGCGCTGTCGCGATGATGGTCAGGGAACCACCTTCTTCGATGTTACGGGCGGCACCGAAGAAACGCTTCGGGCGCTGCAGCGCATTGGCATCGACACCACCGGTCAGCACCTTGCCCGATGATGGCACAACGGTGTTGTAGGCGCGGCCGAGACGGGTAATGGAATCCAGCAGGATGACGACATCACGGCCGTGCTCGGTCAGACGTTTTGCCTTCTCGATGACCATCTCGGCAACCTGTACGTGGCGCGTTGCCGGTTCGTCGAACGTGGACGATACCACTTCGCCGTTCACCGTACGCTGCATGTCGGTCACCTCTTCCGGGCGTTCGTCGATCAGAAGAACGATCAGGTAACATTCCGGATGATTGGTCGTGATGGATTTTGCGATGTTTTGCAGGAAGACCGTTTTACCGGTTCTCGGCGGCGCCGTGATCAGGGCACGCTGGCCTTTGCCGAGGGGGGCTGCCAGGTCGATGACCCTGGCTGACAGATCCTTGATGGTCGGATCTTCAATTTCCATCCTGAAGCGCTCATCCGGATACAGAGGCGTCAGGTTGTCAAAGTGAACTTTGTGCCGGGCTTTTTCCGGATCTTCAAAGTTGATGGAGTTGACTTTGAGCAGCGCGAAGTAGCGTTCACCTTCCTTCGGACTGCGAATGTGACCTTCTACCGTGTCCCCTGTCCGCAGGCTGAATCGTCGGATCTGCGAAGGTGAGACGTAGATGTCATCGGGGCCAGGCAGGTAGTTCGCATCCGGAGATCGAAGGAAGCCGAAGCCATCCTGCAGAACTTCGACGACGCCTTCGCCGATAATCTCCACATCCTGAGCCGCTAGGTTTTTCAGGATTGCGAACATCAGCTCCTGCTTGCGCATGGTGCTGGCGTTTTCGACTTCGAGCTCCTCGGCAAACTGCAGCAGCTCTGTCGGTGTTTTTGCTTTTAGATCTTTTAGTTTCATTTCCCGCATCGAGTTTGGGGTTCTGGTCTTGTTATGGATATTTGTTTGGAAGGATTTCTGGGCCGGATATGGAACTGGGGCCAGAAGATATCTGAGAGACTTTTTTAGACTTGTTCAGATTGTACGGCGACTACGGAGCGTTAAAGACGAACACAACGCCGTTCGGAAGTGGCCGGAAGATACGTTGTTTTGTTGTGAATCGCAAGCCCGGAATTCTGCCAGTTTTTTGGGCGCTGACGCATGGGCAAAAGAACCGGAAATGGCAACCGAAACGATCCACGGCTGCCACTTCTATTTTGGTCGACACTGCTAAAACGGCTTGCCAATCACGAGAATGACAATGCCGATCATGAGCACGGTCGGAACCTCGTTGAGGATCCTGTAGAACTTCGCCGATCTCTTGTTTTCATCCCGTGCAAACGTCTTCACGCAACGGCTGAGATAGCCATGAACACCGGACATGATGAACACCAGCGCGAACTTGGCGTGAAACCATCCGTCATGCCAGGCTTCCAGTTCCCAGGCCATCCAGAGACCGAATACCCACGCAAGCGTCATTGACGGATTGATGATCGCTTTCAGAAGGCGACGCTCCATGACCTTGAAGGTTTCGGATTGAACCGATCCGACTTCCGCGTCGACGTGATAAACGAACAGGCGCGGCAGGTAGAGCATGCCCGCCATCCAGGCGATGATCGAAATCACATGGAGCGACTTGATCCAAAGAAAGAGATCCATCGCTAGCCCTTTTTAACCTGCTCGACCATGCGCGCGACATTGTCCGGATCCGCGTCCGGTGTGACCCCATGACCAAGATTGAAAATCAGGGGACCCTTGTCGAAGGTATTCAGAATATGCGCGACACCCTCTTCCAGGGCCTTGCCGCCGGCAACCAGCCGCATCGGATCCAGATTGCCCTGGATTGGAACAGTCTTCTGGATTTCAAGCGCAAGATGGTCCGGTGCTGTCCAGTCGAGACCAACAGCGTCGACCCCGGTACCTTGGATATAGGCGTGCATGCGTGCTGACGAGGCTTTCGGGAATCCGATGATCTTCGCGTTCGGACGTTCGGCTTTGACCCCCGCAACAATTCGTCTTGTCGGTTCGATGCTCCAACGCTTAAAACCGGCATCGTCCAAGACGCCTGCCCAGGTGTCAAAGATCTGAACGGCATCCGCGCCTGCATCGAGCTGACGGATAAGATACCGGATGGACGCCGTGACAAGCTGATCGATAAACCGCTGCATCAGATCCGGATCCCGATAAGCACCGACACGTGCCGCGACCTGATCCTGTGTGGTGTGTCCGGCAACGGAGTAGCACGCAACGGTCCAGGGAGCTCCACAGAAGCCCAGCAAGGTCGTTTCGTCGGGCAACTCCGCTCTCAACCGGGAAACGGTCTCTATGACCGGTTTGAGATGATCCTCGGCACGATCCTGTTCCAGACGATCGAGAAGATCTGAAGAAAGTGGTTCAAGAACCGGTCCACGTCCCTCTTCAAAACGAACCGGATATCCGATGGCATCCGGAACGACGAAAATGTCCGAAAACAGGATGCTTGCATCAAAACCATACCGACGGATCGGCTGGAGAGTGACCTCTGTTGTAAGATCGGGAGAATAGCAGAAATCGAGGAAGTTTTTGGCCTTGGCACGAACTTCGCGATATTCCGGCAGATAGCGGCCTGCCTGACGCATCATCCAGATGGGAGGTGGCCAGATCTTTTCTCCCGATAGAACCCGCATCACGGCCCTGTCCTGAGAATTCATGCGTATGCCCTTTCCCACATTTCAAAACCAATAAGATTCTTTATTTGAATCTGTTTTTTATATTTGTGCGTGGATTACCGGGATCAATTTCTATCCACAATGCTTCATCTCAAATTCCCTGACGGGATAACTTTCGCCGATTGGCTCGATGAATCTGTCCCCAAGAGTCAATAACATGAAAAAATCATATCTGACAAAGTCTTAGGAGAGCATTTACCTTTCGTTAATAAATTGGGCGATAGTGGAAAATCTGTCGATATGTCACAGGCAATTTGTGAGTTCCACTTTGCAGCGAACCGTTTCGGACTCAGTTCGCGCAAATTTAAACTTTGTTAATAAATCATGCTGAGCGGGCATAAACTTCGTGCTAGGCACTGAGAAACCAAAAGACTCCCAAACCATCAACAGCCCTGGGGATGACACCGTGAACAAGTCGAGACACTACTTTCATCTGCATCTCGTGTCCGACTCCACCGGTGAAACCCTGATGACAGTGGCTCGCGCTGCGACGGTGCAGTACGAAAATGTCCAGGAGATCGAGCACGTCTATCCGCTTGTTCGATCCCAGAAACAGCTCGACCGGGTGATCAGCGAAATCGAGAAGGCGCCCGGTATTGTCCTTTATACGATTGTGGACGAGGAACTTGGTACGCGGCTGGAGCAGAAATGCCGCGAACTCGGCGTTCCGTTCGTCAATATCCTGGATCCGGTGTTCGCTGTTTTTCAATCCTATCTGAATGTGGCCCACGCCCACAGGGTCGGTGGCCAACATGAACTGGATGCCGAATATTTCCAGCGCATGGAAGCCCTGAACTATACGATGATGCATGACGATGGTCAGATCTGGGATGATCTGGACAGTGCCGATATCGTTTTGCTCGGAATTTCCAGAACATCCAAGACGCCGACCTGTATCTATCTCGCAAACAGGGGCATCAAGGCGGCCAATGTTCCCCTGGTTCCCGGTATTCCCTTGCCCGATCATGTCAAGAAGCTCGACAAACCGATGATCGTCGGATTGATCGCGTCGGTGGAACGAATACAGCAAATCCGAAAAAATCGAGTTTTATCAATAAATTCAGATGGTTACACAGATACCTATGTGGATCGGAAAGAGATTTCGCAGGAAATCAACATGACTCGCCGTCTGTGCACCGAACACGGCTGGCCCCTGATTGACGTCAGCCGGCGCTCCGTGGAAGAAACGGCAGCTGAAATCCTGACTCTCTTCAAGGACTACAAATCCGAACGGGAAGACAGACCCGAAAACTGACACTTCAAGAACCCCTCGAGGACTTCATGACACTGGTTTTGGCGAGCGGAAGCAAGATCCGCGCGGAACTGCTCAAAAACGCAGGTCTTTCAATCGACGTGGATCCGGCGGATGTGGATGAGCGCGCGGTCGAGGCGCCATTGCTAGAAGCCGATTTTCCACCGGACGACATCGCCAGTGTCCTGGCGGAAGCGAAAGCCAACGATGTCAGTGCGCGCCGGAACGGCGACCTTGTCATTGGGGCTGACCAGATCCTGGCCTTTGAAGGAGAACGCAGAACCAAGCCGGACGATATGGAAGCGGCGAGACGCCAGCTTCTGGCGTTCTCGGGCAAGACCCACGAACTGCTGTCCGCTGTCGTGATTTCAAAGGACGGCGAAGCCATCTGGCGCCACGTTTCGACGGCCCGGCTGACAATGCGGGAGTTGTCTCCGGCCTTCATTGGACACTATCTGGCAAATGCCGGTGACGTGGTTCTGTCGAGCGTGGGCGCCTACCAGCTTGAGGGTCCGGGCGTGCAACTCTTTGAAAAGATTGAAGGTGATTATTTCACCATTCTGGGTCTGCCGTTGTTGCCGCTGCTTGCCCAATTGCGGGTGCTCGGAGAAATCGAGACATGAGCGGGCCAGCCAGAAAAGCGGCGGTCACGGGATATCCCGTCGCTCAATCGCGCTCCCCCCTGGTTCACGGCTACTGGCTGAAAAAACACGGTCTTGAGGGAGAGTACGGAAAAATCGAAGTCAGTCCCGAAACAGCCGAGGACTTCTTTGCAAACTTTTCGGCTTCCGGTCTGGTCGGTGCCAATGTCACCGTTCCGCACAAGGAAGTTGCCGCCGCCGCGTGTGATCAGCTGGACGATGCCGCAACAACCATGGGGGCCGCCAACACCTTGTGGCTGGATGAGGCCGGACGGCTCTGCGGTGCAAACACCGATGGGATCGGTTTTCTGGGAAACCTGGACCAACTGGCGCCGGGTTGGGACGCCTTACCAGGAACCGCCGTGGTCTTGGGAGCCGGCGGCGCAGCCCGCGCAATCGTGTGGGCACTTCTTTCCCGGAAATTCACAAAAGTGCATATCGTCAACCGAACGTTCAAAAAGGCTAAAAAAATAGCTGATGAATTTGGTTCCAGAACGATTGCACATAACTGGGACAAGCTGCGGACATTGCTTGGAGAAACGGATCTGCTGGTCAACACGACTTCGCTTGGCATGACCGGGAAATCACCGCTGGAAATCGATCTGTCAGCGTTGCCGCAGGAAACGCTCGTGACAGACATTGTCTATGTTCCGCTTGAAACGGATCTGTTGAAACAGGCAGGCGAGCGCGGCAACCAGACGGTCGATGGTCTTGGCATGTTGTTGCATCAGGCCGTTCCCGGATTTGAAAAATGGTTCGGTGTCCGGCCGGAAGTCGACGATGAATTGCGTGCCCTGATCCTGAAGGACCTTGGAGTTGAGCCGTGATCCGCATCGGCCTGACGGGTTCCATTGGCATGGGCAAATCGACGACGGCAAAGATGTTTGCCGGGCAAGGCGTTCCGGTTCATGACGCGGATGCCTGTGTTCATGCGCTTTATGAAGGCCGGGCTGCTCCCTTGATCGAAGCGGAATTTCCCGGAACGGTGACGGAGGGCAAGGTCGACAGGACCCTGCTTTCCAAAAAGGTCCTGGGCAATCCGGACGCGATGAAGCGTTTGGAAAAAATCGTTCATCCGTTGGTGCGTGAGGAAGAACGGAAATTTCTGGAAGCAGCGCAGGCAGACAATCAGCCATTCGTGCTGATGGATATCCCCCTTCTCTTCGAGACTGGCGCGGAAAACCGCGTTGACGTGATTGTCGTGGTCACGGCCGATGCCGCAATCCAGAAGGAACGAGTGCTTGCCCGGCCCGGCATGAACGAGGAGCGGTTTCAGGCCATTCTGGACAAGCAAATGCCCGATGCCGAAAAACGCCTTGGTGCCGATTTCTTGATCGATACCGGACAAGGAATGGAAGCCGCCGAGAAACGGGTCACCGAAATTCTCGAAACACTTTCCAATCGAGGGTGAATTGAGCGGAACTTGCGGGGAAAACGAGGATAACCGCTTGCAGTGTTCCGCACCGCCTGCACACTGCCATAACGGCTGAACAGGCGGATCCATGCGCGAAATATCATTTGATACGGAAACAACAGGCCTCAATCCACGCGGTGGCGACCGCCTGGTGGAAATCGGTGGCGTGGAACTGTGGAACCACATACCGACCGGCAACGCCTACCACGTCTATATCAACCCGCAGCGGGACATGCCCGAAGAAGCGTTTCGGGTTCACGGCCTTTCTGAAGAATTTCTTTCCGACAAACCCCTGTTTGAGCAGGTCGCTGACGAGTTTCTCGAATTTGTTGGCGACGCCACGCTTGTGATTCACAACGCGGCCTTCGACATGGGTTTCATCAATGTCGAACTGGAAAAGGCCGGGCGCCGGGCAATTCCGAATTCGCAAGTGATTGATACGCTGGAAATTGCCCGCCGCAAACACCCGACCGGGCCGAATTCCCTGGATGCACTGTGTTCGCGCTATGGCATCGACAACTCCAAACGCGTCAAACACGGTGCGTTGCTCGATGCCGAAATTCTGGCCGAGGTCTATCTGGAACTGATCGGCGGCCGGCAGACTGCTCTGGGACTGATGCCGGAAGAAGAAGAGGCTGTTTCCAGCTCTGCTTCCAGTGAACTAGGTGAACTCGGAAGCTTCAATGCCAGGCCACGGCCGAGCCCACTGTCCGCCTTGATGAACGAGAGCGAATACGAGGCGCACAAGGCGTTCATCGAAGGCATGGGCGACGACGCGCTCTGGAAGAAATACGGCAGCTGAAACCAGCGGCGCTTGCGTCCCGATCAACGTTTGGACAACCAGTTCACGGTTTCGAAATGCCGATAGGCATGGCTGGATTCGAAGGCCCACGCCATGGTTTGACCGATTGTCCAGAGTCTGGCGCGTTCCCTGTCCAGCCCAAGGTCTTCGGAAAGCCGGTCAAGGCGGTACAGCGCGTCTTTCCTTGTATGCCCGAATTCAAAACTTCTGACGATCGGACTGAGGGCAAAGGCAGGGTCCCCGACAAGGGGTTTGGGGTCTATGACCAACCAGGGATCGCGTTCGGCTGACAGGATGTTATGCCCGTGCAGATCCTGATGAAGCAGAACCTTGTCGGTCTCATCGACGATCAGGTCGGACAAAGCTGAAACCGCTTGATCAACCATGTGCTTTTCACATGGCTTGCCGGCCTTCAACCAGTCGCCTTCCATGGACGTGATCCATATACGGGCTTCATCGACAAGGCTGTTGAAAGGGTCACCAGCGGGAACAAGCAATTTCCCGAGAAGGCCGGACAGGATAGCGAGGTGGTCAACTTCCCTGACGTCGGCCA
Organism: Roseibium sp.; assembly: GCA_017643925.1. Taxonomy (GTDB): domain Bacteria; phylum Pseudomonadota; class Alphaproteobacteria; order Rhizobiales; family Stappiaceae; genus Roseibium. Next base: position 43,498 of record JAEPML010000016.1, read on the forward strand.
GCAATTCCCCTGGCCGGCACCGTTCCAGCAAAAGCGCCCCAAGAGCTGGCGCGTGATCCAGCAGTCGGACGGCACCCTTGCCATCCCACAGGGCAAGTGCGTCGGCCTCATGTTGCGTCTCGCGATGCACGAATTGCAGTTTCAGGACGGCGTCGTGTCCATCTTGCGCAATCGGCAACACGAGGGAAACATTGCCGCTGTCGAAAGGCTGACCGAATGCAGCTATCCCGAAGCGGTCTTTCGCAGCGAACAGAAGATTCGGAAGGCTGTCGAGCCAGGCCTGGCCACCTTCAAGCTGTCCGAGCCAGGACAATCTGTCCGGAACTGCAAAAGGAAGATTAGGCGCAGGGCGGGTCAACGGCACGCCCTGACCCGCTCAAAGCATGGACGGCAGGACCCGATCCGGTGGACGGTGCCCATCCATGAAGGTCTTGATGTTGATGATGACCTTTTCACCCATCTCGATCCGGCCCTCGATTGTCGCCGACCCCATGTGCGGCAACAGGACGACGTTGTCGAGCTTGGCCAGTTTCGGATTCACTGCCGGCTCGTGCTCGAAAACGTCGAGACCGGCACCGGCCAGTTCACCGGCCTGCAACATGCGGATCAGTGCGTTTTCGTCGATAACCTCACCACGGGCGGTGTTGACGACATAAGCGTCCTTTTTCAGAAGCTTCAGGCGCCGCGCCGACAGAAGGTGAAAGGTGGCCGGCGTGTGCGGACAATGGATGGAGACCACGTCCATGCGGGCCAGCATCTGGTCGAGGCTTTCCCAGAAGGTGGCTTCCAGTTCTTCCTCGATTTCGTCAGAGACGCGGCGGCGGTTGTGATAGTGGATCGACATGCCGAACGCCTTGGCGCGGCGGGCCACGGCCTGGCCGATGCGGCCCATGCCGATGATTCCGAGGCGTTTGCCCCAGATCCGGTGCCCGAGCATCCAGGTAGGAGACCAGCCGGCCCAGTCGCCCGCTTCAAGGGCCTTGATCCCTGTGGCAAGACGCCGCGGCACGGCCAGCATCAGGCCGAGGGTCATGTCGGCAGTGTCTTCGGTCAGCACGCCCGGTGTGTTGGTGACGTTAATGCCGCGATTGTTGGCGGTTACCACGTCGATATTGTCGACACCATTGCCGAAATTGGCAATCAGCTTGAGATTTTCACCGGCTTGCGAAAGGACGGAGGAATCAATTCTGTCGGTAACGGTCGGCACGATCACGTCGGCCGTTCTGACAGCCTCAACAAGTTCTGCCTGACTGTAAGGTCTGTCATTCTCGTTCAGGCGCGTTTCGAAAAGCTCCCGCATCCTTGTTTCGACGACTTCCGGAAGCTTCCGGGTCACAACAACGACAGGCTTCTTTTTCGTCATTCCAACTGCCTTTCGCACTGGGCCGGGGCATTCGATATTCCCCAACGCCTCCACCTTGACACCGCGCGGAGCGCGAGCGGATGAGACCACTCCCTTTCCTTACCAGATGGCCCGGCAGAAACAAGGGATCGCGTCTAATCACTGCGTACAACCAACCGGACAAAATCACGGTGCTGGTCTTCGCGCCCGAATTTCGCTACAGATTCGCGTCAAGACAATGATCAATAACAATTGGACTGCCCGACAATATGGCTCGTTGGACTTCGGCTGCCCGCCATTTCTCCCGTGTGATGATTTTTGTGAGCGCCTTCTTTACGGCGGTTCTGCCCGCAACATCACAGGGAACGACCACCGGTGAGTCCGGCTATCCCGTTCCCAGATTCGTCAGTCTGAAATCGGACCGGGTCAATGTACGTCTCGGTCCATCAAGGCAGCACGACATTGCCTGGACCTTTGTCCAGTCCGGTTTGCCCGTGGAGATAATTGCCGAATTCGACAATTGGCGCAGGATCAGGGACTGGGAAGGCAAGCAGGGCTGGGTGTTTCGCTCGCTCTTGTCCGGCCGCAGAACAGCCCTCGTCACGCCCTGGGAAAAAAGCGACCGGACACCGCTGAGGGCTAACGCCAGATCAGATGCGGTAATCGTTGCCGAGCTTGATCCCTTTGTCCTGGCAACCATTACGGAGTGCGCCGCGGGTTGGTGCCGCGTCAACGGAGAAGGGTTTGACGGTTGGCTGGACCAGACCCGGTTGTTCGGTGTCTATCCGGATGAAACGGTTGGTGACTAGGAACCTGCGACTGCGCGGACAAAAAAGGCGGCCCCAGGCCGCCTTTGATTTTTCTGATCACAAAAAGCTGGCGATTCAGCCTTCCTGTGCCTTCAGCTCTTCCAGGCGGGGCATCGACATGATGTTGTAGCCGCTGTCGACAAAATGGACTTCGCCGGTAACACCGCCGGAGAGTTCTGAAAGAAGGTAGAGCCCGGTTCCGCCGATCTCCTCGAGAGAAACAGTTTTGCAGAGAGGCGAATTGCGCTTCTGGAAGTTGAACATAAGCCGTGCATCGGAAATGCCGGCACCTGCCAGCGTCCGAACCGGTCCGGCCGAGATTGCGTTCACGCGAATGTTCTGCTCGCCATAATCGGCAGCAAGATACCGGACGGAAGATTCAAGCGCAGCCTTCGCGACACCCATCACGTTGTAATTCGGCATGACCTTGGTCGCTCCGCCATAGGTCAGGGTGATGATCGACCCGCCCTCCGGCATGAGTTCTGCCGCACGCTTGGTGATCTCCGTGAAGGAAAAGCAGGAAATCAGCATGGTGCGCGAAAAATTCTCGCGCGAGGTATCGGCATATTTGCCCTGCAGTTCTTCCTTGTCGGAAAACGCGATGGCATGGACCAGAAAGTCGATGCTGCCCCATTTTTCCTTCAACGTGTTGAACACGGAATCGACGGAGTCGATGTCTTCCACGTCACACGGCAGCAGAATATCGGACCCGACAGACTCCGCCAGTGGCTGTGTACGTTTGCCAAAGGCTTCGCCCTGGTAGGTAAACGCAAGTTCGGCACCATGTTCGGCCAGTGTCTTGGCAATACCCCAGGCAATTGAATGATTGTTGGCAACGCCCATGATCAGGCCGCGCTTGCCCTTCATCAAATCAGACATGTGATACTCCTCAACCGTGGTAACGCGACAGCGCCAGGGAGGCGTTTGTACCGCCAAAACCGAAGCTGTTGGACAGCACGGTGTCGAGACCCGCGTTGTCGACGCGTTCCGTCACGATTTCGTCCGGGTTCAGCGCCGGATCGAGCTCTGTGATGTTGGCCGAGGCAGTCATGAAATCGTTCTGCAGCATCAGCAGGCAGTAGATGGCTTCCTGGACACCGGTCGCACCGAGGCTGTGTCCGGTCAGCGACTTGGTCGAAGAGGCCGGTGGCTGATCGTCGCCAAAGACACGGCGGATGGCTTCAATTTCGCCGATATCACCCACAGGTGTCGATGTGCCGTGGGTGTTGATGTAGTTGACCTTGCGCTCGCCAAGCGTGTCGATGGCAAGGCGCATGCAGCGTTCACCGCCTTCACCGGACGGAGCGACCATGTCATAGCCGTCGGAATTGGCTGCATAGCCGGTAACTTCAGCGTAGATTTTCGCACCGCGTGCCTTGGCGTGCTCCAGTTCTTCCAGAACCACGACGCCGCCGCCACCGGCAATGATGAAACCGTCACGGGTTGCGTCATAGGCACGCGAAGCCGTTTCAGGCGTGTCGTTGTACTTCGAAGACATTGCGCCCATGGCGTCGAACAGGCAGGACAGGGTCCAGTCGAGTTCTTCCCCACCACCGGCAAACATGATGTCCTGCTTGCCGAACTGGATCTGTTCAGTCGCAGCACCGATACAGTGCGCAGACGTGGAACAGGCCGACGTGATGGAATAGTTGATGCCCTTGATCTTGAAGGGGGTCGCGAGGCAGGCAGAGTTGGTGGAGCTCATGCCGCGGGTCACCATGAACGGGCCCATGCGCTTCGGCGAGCCTTTTTCGATGACGGTCTTGTGCGCCTGGAAGAGGTTCTTCGTTGACGGACCGCCGGACCCCATGATCAGGCCGGTGCGGGTATTGGAAATCTCGTTCTCTTCCAGGCCGCTGTCGGCAATCGCCTGCTGCATGGAGATAAAGTTGTAGGCAGCGCCATCGCCCATGAAACGGAGCTGTCGCTTGTCGATCAGGGACGGAATGTCGACATCCGGCATGCCGTGAACCTGGCTCCGGAAACCATGCTCGGCGTAATCCGGTGCGAAGCTGATCCCGGACTTGCCCTCTCGCAGGCTGGCAAGCACTTCTTGTGCGTTCGATCCGATGGATGACACGATTCCGAGACCGGTGACGACAACACGTCTCATTGATGTCTCCTAACTTTCCTTATGTGCAGAGCGGCTGTGTATCTGATCCGAAGCCGGTCTGATCATGACATATATATGCAAACCGGCGCTCCCAGAAACCAAGAAACGCCGGTCAAATTCGAATTCCGGTGTGGCCGATCAGGTTTTGGCCAGTCCAACGCGCAGGTCGGTTGCCTTGTAGATCTGCTCTCCGTCGGCCTTCAGCCAGCCGTCGGCAATGCCCAGCACCAGGCGGCCTTTCATAATGCGCTTGAAGTCAACGCCGTATTCAACGAGCTTGACGTCCGGTGTCACCATGCCTTTGAACTTGATTTCGCCGGTTGAGAGCGCCATGCCCTTTCCTTCCAGGCCGAGCCAGCCAAGAACGAAGCCGGTCAGCTGCCAAAGAGCATCCAGGCCGAGACATCCCGGCATGACAGGATTGCCCTGGAAATGGCACGGAAAGAACCAGAGGTCCGGCTTGATGTCGAACTCTGCGCGGGCATAGCCCTTGTCAAACTCGCCCCCGGTTTCGGATATCTCCGTAATCCGGTCGAACATCAGCATGGGCGGAAGAGGCAACTGGGCGTTGCCCGGTCCAAAAAGCTCCCCGCGTCCACAGGCGAGGAGGTCTTCATAGTCGAAGCTGGAGCGGCGTTCGGTCATTCAAAGTCCGTTGGTCTGGTTTCGACACCCGGCAAGCCAGGTGCGGTGTTCATTTTCGGGTCTATTGAGGCGCCTTCCTAACACAGGGGAACCCTGACTGAAAGATGTCAGTTCAATGAAGTTGCAGCCTTTTTAGCCCGGATTCCAGAGTTTTGTGATGGACTTTCACCAGACAGGGGTAGTTCTACCTATTTGCGCGTTGCGGTAAAAACTTGCATTTTTGGTACAAGAAATGGCAGATATAGGCTCAAGGGATCCGGAACGGCCTTTTGGTTGTCCGGTTCGCGTACCGGCAAGTTTTGAAATTTCAAGACCTTGGATCTGGAAAATATCGGAATGACGACAAAAATGGCGACTGGAACAGCCGGCAAGGATGTGACCGACGTGCTGCGGGGCGCAGGCCTTCGGCCGACACGTCAGCGCGTTTCTTTGGCAGAACTTCTTTATTCCAAGGGCGACCGGCACATTTCGGCAGAGCTGCTGCATGAAGAAGCGGTTGCGGCAGCCGTACCGGTTTCTCTGGCCACTGTTTACAACACTCTGCACCAGTTCACGGAAGCCGGTCTCCTGCGGGAAGTCGCGATCGACGGCAACAAGACATATTTCGACACGCGGGTGTCCGAGCACCATCACTTCTTCATCGAAGGTGAAAACCGCGTCATTGACATTCCGGGTGAGGGAGTGGGGCTCGGTGAGCTTCCGGAAATTCCCGAAGGCATGGAAGTCACGCGCGTCGATGTTGTTGTCAGGTTGCGCGAGAAGCGCTGACCCGGCCAAGGCTCTTTCAGAGTTTTAGTTGATCACAGGTCGAGGATGTAGAAATCCGCGGTCGAGCCGATTTCGCTCAGCTCCCGCTGACCATCCTGGGCAAACCCGATCTTCGTCAAAAGATGTGCAGACCGGACATTGTCCGGGTGGGTAATGGCGCAGATGGTCTTGAGCCCGAGTTTTTTGCGGGCGAATTCCAGAACGGCTTCAGCCGCTTCCTTCGCGTAGCCCTTGCCACGATGAGCTTCGAGCAGCCCGTAACCGAGGTCTGGATGCTCAAGCTCCCGGCGCACGACAATGCCGCAAACGCCAACCGGGCTGCCGCTGTCCTTTTCCTCCACGAGCCAGAGTCCAACGCCAAATTTGGTAAAGCGGGCCAGGGTCTTGTTTTCGATGTACTCGATGACGTCTTCCTCCGTCCGCAGCCCGTGATCGGCGATGAAATGGAGGTAGTCTGGCTCATTCATCAGTTTCAGGTAGAACGCGGCGTCGTGCCGCGAAGGCAACTTGAACCGGAGACGGTCAGAATCCGGAAAGCGCCCTGAGGGGAGGTTCACTTTGTGGACTCCCGTTCAATCTGGGCCCTGGTTCGAACGGCTATCTCGGGAACAGCGTCGAATTTTTCCTTTTCAGGGCTTTTGCAAAGATCATAGATCACACAGCGGCGACACTCGGGCTTGCGTGCCTTGCAGATGTAGCGGCCGTGCAGGATGAGCCAGTGGTGCGCGTGGAGCGAGAACTCCGTCGGCACGGCCTTCTCCATGGCTTTTTCGACATCCAGGGGCGTTTTGCCGGGTGCAATGCCGATCCGGTTGCCGAGCCTGAACAGGTGGGTGTCCACCGCAATCGTCGGGTGCCCGAAAAAGATATTGAGCACGACGTTGGCGGTCTTGCGGCCGACGCCGGGCAGCTTCTCAAGCGCTTCGCGGTTTTCGGGAACTTCTCCGCCATGGTCCCGGATGAGCTGCTCCGACAGCAAAATGACGTTTTTGGCCTTGGTCTTGAAAAGGCCGATCGTCCTGATCTCCTCCCGAACCTTGTCTTCTCCCAGGGCAACCATCTTTTGCGGCGTGTCGGCAATTTCAAAGAGGTGTCTTGTGGCCCGGTTCACGCCGACATCGGTGGCTTGCGCCGAAAGCACGACAGCAACAAGCAGCGTGTAGGCGTTGACGTAGTCCAACTCGCCTTCCGGTTCCGGGTTGTCGGCATGGAACCGCTGGAATATCGCGTATGTTTCCGCCTTGCTGTAGCGGGAGCGCTTAAGGACCTTGCCGGGATTGTCGACGGAAGGCGCCTTCTTGCGGGTAGATTTGGATTTGGCAGCGCGCGGCTTTGCTTTGCTGGCGGAGGTGCTCTTTGCTTGCTTCATGATCTCTCTATAATCAATAGCCATGAGCAAGAACAATCCGAAACCCGATCCGGATGGCGATTTCACGGATTTTGACCGTCCTTTCTTCACGGCGGTCCTGACACCTTACCGGTCTTTGGGGCCGAAGGGGTTTCTGATCCTCATGGTGTGTTTCGGTGCTATCTGTTTCGTGGCGGGAATCGCATTCCTCAGCATCGGCGCCTGGCCGGTTTTCGGATTTTTCGGGCTGGATATCGTGTTGTTGTGGTTTGCCTTTCGGATGAACTACCGATCGGCGCGAACCTTCGAGGAAGTGGTCGTTTCCAAAACGGAGATTTCCATCCGCAAGGTCGGCCCCGGCAAACGCTACCAGGAATATCGTTTCAACCCGTTCTGGGTGCGCCTCTCCGTGGACCGGCGGGAAGAAGAAGGGGTTGTCCGGATTACGCTGACCGGCCGCGGGGAAACCGTCGATATCGGCAACTTCCTGAACCCGGATGACCGTACGAGTTTCGCCGGGGCCATGGCCAACGCCCTGTCGGTGGCAAAGGCGGGTGGCGTCTAGACCTGTTTTTCAGCCGGATCCGGCTGAACCTTCATCGTTGCAAGCAGGACCGTAAACGCCGCGACAGACGACGCTGCCGCGACATAAAGCACCGCCTTGAAATCAAGGGCGCTTGCGATGAATCCCATTGAAACACTGCCAATCATGCCGCCAAGAAAGAGACTGTTCATGTAGATCGCCGTTGCGCGACCCGGCCGGTCGGGTGCGAAACTCTGCACGAAGGTGATCGAGATGCCGGCGAACAGGCCGTAATACGTACCTTCGAGCACGGAAACCGCGATGACATGCCAAAGTTCCGTGACTTGTGTGAACAGGATCATGCTGCTGGCGGCCAGGCAGGCAGCCAGCAGCAGCACCTGACGTGTTCCGATCCATTCCGCCAGCCGAACCGAACCGAAAATAACGAAAACCTCGACCAGGCACTTCACCGATAGCGAGAACCCGGGGGTCGAACCCGGCAGACCGGTTTCCTGCACAAAGAAAAGCGGCATGGCCGAGACGAAAAGCGTGTTGGTGATGATGAAGCCCAGACAGATCAGGGCCGCGATCAGCAGTTTCCAGTTGATCGGATCGTGCTCATCTCTTGCTTTCGACTTTCTCGCAGACCGGAATGAGCCCGGCACCACTGTGGTGCCGAGGACCAGGTAAACCAGTGAAACGGCAAAAGCAGCGCCAAAGGCAGCTGAAAACCCATAGTGTGACACCAATGAGAACGAGGCGGCGGGGCCGATCATCCAGGCAAGGGAAACCGTCATGCGGAGCCATGAATTGATCCGGGTAATGTCCAGGTCGTTTCGTTCTGAATAGAGACGGCAGAAGGTGAAAATGGTACCGGATCCCATGTTGGTCAGGCTCATCAGCGGCGCGACCAGAAAAATCAGCATCACGAGGCTGGACACTTGGGTCAGCAGGGCCGTGACGGTGGTGAAGGCACATATGGAAACCAGCAAAAGCCGTTTCACCCGAAAGCCCTGGTCAAGCCGCTCCCCCGCCCAACGGTTGGCAAGCAGCGTCATCGGCATGAGGAGGCCCGTATAGAGGCCCACCTGCCACGGCTCTGCGCCGAGACCCTCGACGATGAAGAAGCTCATCAGCGGGATAAGCGCCGAGACACCGAGACTGTTGGTGAATTGCAGCAACAGGATCAGCAGCACCTGGCGGGGCAATTGCGCAATGGAGAGCATGAATGAAAGCCTGGAAGGCGAAAAAGAAAACAGGATCGGATGTTAGGGGCGCGCTTCGAACCTGTCACGCAAAAGGTTGGTGTGAGACAAACCGCAATTGTGTGCGTACCGACATCTCCGAAGTCGGTTCATTGCCGATTGCCGGAAACCTGAATCCAGATTGAGCGGATCAGTCATCCTCCGTTCAGCTTCACCGTTCTAGAACCCACATCTCTTTGAATCTCAATTCGAAAACGAGTTTCCAGGTGGACAGAAGCCCCTGAGGAACCGGATTTCGAATGAACTGATCTGGTTGAACAATGAAGATTTTGTTTGGAATGGGTTTGGTCGCTCTTGCCGCCACGGGCCTGGCCGGATGTGCCGCGGTTTCCAAGGAACAATGCGTTGCCGGAGACTGGTCCGAACTTGGGGAAGCGCATGCATCGGTCGGTAAAGCGGCGAATTACCTCGATGAAGTGGTGAAGAGTTGCGGCAAGCACGGCATCACCCCCGATACCACCGCCTATCGCTCCGGCTGGCATCGAGGGTTGCAGAATTACTGCACGCCCCTCAACGGCTTCACGCTGGGCAAGCAGAACAAGTCAAAATCACCCATCTGCCCGCCGCAAATGGCTGGTGGGTTCAACGAGGGGTATCGGCTTGGCTTCACGATCTGGAGCGCACGGGATCGGGTTGAACGTGTCGAATCCGAGATAAGGTCCCTTGAAAGCCGGTCCTATGACCTGAGCGAAGAGCTCGATGAATTGAGCTGCAAGGACAAGAAGGGCAAGGAACGCAAGAAATGCAGGCGAAAGCGCAAGAGGTTGCATTCCGATCTGCACGACGCGGAGGCGGATCTGAGCAGTGCCCGCTTCGATCTGGAACGATTGAGGACCGAATACGACTACACGGCAGCGCGGATCAACGCCGAAGCGTCCTACCTCTTTTCCAGGCGCTGAAGATCACTCTGATTTCAGCGATTTCAGACGATAGAGGGCTTCAAGTGCCTCACGCGGTGTCATGTCGTCGGGGTCCACATCATCGAGTGCTTCGCGCAACGGATCCGGGCCGACGGCGCTCTCCTGGGGCGCTGCAGGGGTGATGTTGGCAAAAAGCGGCAGCTCGTCGATCAGGCTTTCGGCCGGCGACCGGCGGTCCTGTTCTTCCAACTGGCTCAATACCTGTTTGGAGCGCTCGACCACCATGGCCGGCAGTCCGGCAAGCTTGGCAACCTGGATACCATAGGACCTGTCAGCGGCGCCGGGCACGATCTCGTGCAGAAAGATGACCTCGCCGTTCCATTCCTTGACCGAGACGGTCGCGTTGGACAGCCGTTCGAGTTTGGTCGAAAGGGCCGTCAGCTCGTGGTAATGCGTGGCGAACAGGGCCCTGGACCGATTGACTTCGTGCAGATGTTCGATCGTTGCCCAGGCGATGGAAAGACCGTCGAATGTTGCCGTGCCGCGGCCAATCTCGTCCAGGATGACCAATGATCGATCACCGGCCTGGTTGAGAATGGCTGCCGTTTCGACCATCTCGACCATGAAGGTCGACCGGCCTCGAGCAAGATCGTCAGCGGCGCCAACGCGGGAAAACAGCCTGTCGACCACGCCGATATGGGCCGCGTCCGCAGGTACGAACGACCCCATCTGGGCAAGAACGGCCACCAGGGCATTCTGGCGCAGAAAAGTCGACTTACCGGCCATGTTGGGACCGGTGATCAACCAGATATGCCCGGTGTCTTCATCACTGTCGGGACCGAGATTGGCATCATTGGCGACGAAGCTCTCGCCGCCGGACTTCTTGAGTGCCAATTCGACCACGGGATGGCGTCCACCCTTGATGTCGAAGGCGCGGCTCTCGTCAACAACAGGTCTTGCGTAGTTCTCTTCCTGGGCAAGTTTCGCCAGGGCGGCCGACACATCCAGAATGCCAAGCCCCTGCGCGGCGGCCTTGATCGCTTCGCCGGCTTCAATGATGGCCTGGCCAAGACGCTCGAAAATCTCAAGTTCAATGGCGAGCGAGCGTTCTCCTGCGCTGGCAATCTTGGATTCAAGATCCGCAAGCTCGGTCGTGGTGAAACGCATCGCACCGGCCATGGTCTGGCGATGGATGAAGCGGGCCGGATCCGCTGTCATCTTTTCGGCCTGTGCTGTCGGGGCCTCGATGAACCAGCCGAGCACGTTGTTGTGCTTGATCTTCAGCGAACGAACACCAAGTTCCTCGGAATACTCCGCCTGCAGTTTGGCGATGACCTTGCGGCTCTCATCGCGCAGGGAGCGCAATTCATCGAGATCGGTATTGTAACCGGCAGCCACGAAACCGCCGTCCCGCTTGAGGAGCGGCGGTTCTTCAGAGATGGCAGCCACAAGCTCTGCACCCAGATCATGCGGCGCCTGCTCCAGGCTCGCCCGCGCGGCGGCAATCTCGGCCGGAATCTCTGCGGCGCTGTGACCGGTCTGGTCCAGAACGGTGCGGGCCGCGGCCAATCCCTGTGCGATGGAAAGAATGTCGCGCGGTCCGCCCCGGTTGAGCGCAATGCGCGACAGGGCGCGGGCCATGTCCGGCGCGCCCTTCAAAGTCTGCCGCAGGCCTTCGCGCATGATCTCGTTTTCAAGAAAGAAGGCGACCGAGTCGTGCCGCTGCTGAATGGCTTCGACGTTGACAAGGGGTCCGGCAAGTCGGCTCGCCAGCAGCCTGGACCCGCCACCGGTCACGGTCCGGTCGATGGTTGCGAGCAGCGATCCCTGTTTTTCGCCGGACAGCGTTCGGGTCAGCTCCAGGTTTGCCCGCGTGGCCGGGTCGATCAGCATGCGACCCGCACCTGCTTCACGGACAGGCGGATCGAGCGGCGGGCGTTCGCCCAACTGGGTTTTCTCGATATAGGCCAGGATCCCGGCCGCGGCCGAGAGTTCCGCACGGCTGAACGTTCCGAAACCGTCGAGGGTCTTCACCCCGAAATAATGGGCGAGCCGGTCCGTGGCGGTGGAGCTGTCGAAAAATGCGCGCGGAACAGGCGACAGCGCGCTGCCCGTCTGTTCCGCAGTCAGCCTGAGTTCGCTTTCCTGCAGCAGGGTATCGGGAAGGATCAGTTCCTTGGGGGACACCTGGGCGAGATCGGCACCAAGGCGCTGGTGATCGGTCTCCGACACCTGGAATGAGCCGGTGGACATGTCGATCCAGGCCAGACCGTAAACCGCGTCTCCAGTGAGCGAGCCGCCTTTCAGGCGCGAAAGCGCCATCAGGTAGTTGTTGCTGCCTGCATCCAGCAGGCGTTCTTCTGTCAACGTTCCGGGTGTGACCAGACGGACGACGTCTCGCCGGACAACTGCCTTCGACCCGCGTTTCTTGGCCTCGGCCGGGTCTTCGGTCTGTTCGCAGACCGACACCCGGTGACCCTTGGCGATCAGTTTTTGCAGGTAATCGTCGGCGGCGTGCACAGGCACTCCGCACATGGGAATGTCAGCACCCTGATGCTTGCCGCGTTTGGTGAGCGTGATCCCGAGGGCAGCTGATGCGATCTCGGCATCTTCAAAAAACAGTTCGTAGAAGTCGCCCATACGGTAGAACAGCAGACTGTCCGGATTGGCGGTCTTGATCTCGATGAACTGGGCCATCATCGGCGTCACCTTGGTGTCCGCCGGGGCCGGTTTTTGCACGCTTTGTCCACTCATGAAAGATACCTAGCAAACCCAGCGGGGCATTCCACAATTGGGTTATGCATCTTGGCTTGAGGCTTCATTTTCCAGGGGATAAGGTCGTGTCCCCGCCGTGAAGAGCGGGTCAAGAAGAGGAAACGCCCGCATCATGTCCGCCGAAAATAATTCTTCCAAGACCAATGTCAGCTTTACCGACCAGGAAGCGCTCCAGTTCCACCAGGAGGGCCGGCCAGGAAAGCTGGAAATCACACCGACGAAACCGATGGCAACACAGCGCGACCTGTCGCTGGCCTATTCTCCCGGCGTCGCCGTGCCTGTGCGGGCAATCGCGGACGACCCGAGCCGGGCCTATGACTACACCACAAAGGGCAATCTCGTCGCGGTGATCTCGAACGGCTCGGCCATCCTGGGGCTCGGCAATCTTGGTGCGCTTGCCTCGAAGCCGGTGATGGAAGGCAAGTCGGTCCTCTTCAAGCGTTTCGCCGATGTCGACTCCATCGACCTTGAGGTCGACACGCTCGAGGTGGAGGAATTCATCAATTCCGTCCGTTACCTCGGACCTTCCTTCGGCGGCATCAACCTGGAAGACATCAAGGCGCCGGATTGCTTCATCATCGAGCAACGCCTGCGGGAACTGATGGACATTCCCGTCTTTCATGACGACCAGCATGGCACGGCCATCATTGCGGCGGCGGGCCTGATCAATGCCCTGCATCTGACCGGTCGCGACATGAAGGACGCCAAGGTGGTCTGTAACGGTGCAGGCGCGGCGGGCATCGCCTGTATCGAGCTGATCAAGGCCATGGGCGTGCCGCATGAAAACGTCACGCTTTGCGACACCAAGGGTGTCATCTACAAGGGCCGTGCCGAGGGCATGAACCAGTGGAAGTCTGCCCATGCCATCGAGACCGACAACCGCTCGCTCTACGATGCCCTGAAGGGGGCCGATGTCTTTTTTGGTGTTTCCGTCAAGGGCGCACTGACGCCGGACATGCTGCGCGTCATGGCGCCGAACCCGATCATCTTTGCGATGGCGAACCCGGATCCGGAAATTACGCCGGAAGAGGCGGCAGAAGTCCGCGATGATGCCATTGTGGCAACAGGTAGGTCGGATTATCCGAACCAGGTCAACAACGTCCTTGGCTTTCCCTATATTTTCCGTGGGGCGCTGGATGTTCAGGCGACGACCATCAACGACGACATGAAAGTGGCCTGCGCCCGCGCCCTCGCCGAGCTGGCGCGCGAGGAAGTGCCGGACGAGGTCGCTGCCGCCTATCGCGGCAATCGGCCGAAATTCGGACCTGAATACATCATTCCAGTGCCATTCGATCCGCGGCTTATCCACGCGATCCCCCCAGCCGTCGCCCAGGCGGCGATGGATTCTGGCGTCGCCAAGCGCCCGATCGTAGATATGGAAGCCTACAAGCTTCAGCTCTCGGCGCGGCGCGATCCGGTTGCCGGTACCTTGCAGCGGATTTTCTCCAAGGTGCGGCAACAGCCCAAGCGCGTGGTTTTTGCAGAGGGCGAGGAAGAGCCGATTATCCGCGCAGCGGCCAGTTTCGTGTCACAGGGGCTGGGCGAAGCGATCTTGATTGGTCGCGAGGACGAGATCCAGTCCATGGCGGAACAGGCCGGCATTGATATCGACCGTGCCGGCATCTCCATCCAGAATGCACGTCTTTCCGACCGCAACAGTGACTATGCGCATTACCTTTATGGTCGCCTGCAGCGCCGGGGCTATCTGCTCAGGGACTGTCAGCGCATGGTCAACAATGACCGTAACTACTGGGGCGCCATCATGGTGGCCCGGGGCGATGCCGATGCCATGGTGACCGGCCTGACCCGGAACTACTCTGTTGCGCTCGACACCGTGAAGGCCACCATCGATCCGAAACCCGGGCACCGGGTCATCGGCGTGTCCCTCGCGTTGGCGAGGGGCCGTACTGTTCTGATTGCCGATACGGCGGTCATCGACATGCCGACTTCTGAAGAACTCGCGGATATCGCCGAAGAAGCGGCACATGTCGCCCGCAAGCTCGGCTACGAGCCACGCGTTGCCATGCTTGCATACTCCACATTCGGCCACCCGAAGGGTGAGCGGTCCGAAAAGGTTCAGGAAGCGGTCAAGATCCTTGATCGCCGACGTGTCGACTTTGAGTATGACGGCGAAATGGCAGCCGATATTGCCCTCGACATGGACCGCATGGCCGCCTACCCGTTCTGCCGCCTGTCCGGCCCGGCAAATGTCCTGGTCATGCCCGCTTTCCACTCCGCGTCAATCTCCACGAAGATGCTGCAGGAGCTTGGTGGTGCAACGGTTATCGGCCCACTGCTGGTCGGCTTCGACAAGCCGATCCAGATCGTTTCCCTCGGCGCCAAGGACAGCGACATCGTCAACATGGCGGCCATTGCGGCGTTCAACGTGACCTGAGGCTGAACAACGAGCTACATCCCGATTTGTCATCCCTGCCCTGCTGGGGATGACAAAAAAGGTGTGTTGCGCTAGGCGCGAAAACACAAAAGCGGAAGGCATCGCAAACGTGCCTTTGACCGGCATACGCCATTCTTCTTTGACAAACCCCGCCGCACCAGCGATACCTCCAGATCATGTCAGAGATAAAAGTCAAAATCTGCGGTCTGTCGACGGAAGACACTATGGAAACTGCGCTCGATGCGGGCGTGGACATGGTTGGTCTGATGTTCTTTCCCAAAAGCCCGCGTCACGTGACGCTGAGCCAGGCGTGCAAGCTGGCCGACATGGCGCGCGGACGGGCGGAAATCGTTGCGGTCACCGTCAACATGGATCTGGACGGTCTTTCCCGTATTCGGGAACTGGTCAATCCGGACACGTTCCAGTTTCACGGTGACGAGACACCCGAGGCCTGTGCCGCGGCCAAGGTCATGCATGGCACCAAGGTGATGAAGGCTGTCTCCGTTTCGGAAAAGGCGGACCTGGAAAAAGCCCTGTTCTATTCGGTTGTTGCCGACAGCATCCTGTTTGACGCAAAGCCACCGGCAGACTCGGAGCTTCCGGGCGGAAACGGCGTTTCTTATGACTGGGGTCTCTTGAAGGACCTTGACCTCAAGAAACCTTTCCTACTTTCAGGAGGGTTGAACCCTTCCAACGTTGTCGAGGCCATCCGGCAAAGCGGCGTAACGGCGGTTGATGTATCGTCGGGTGTCGAACGCGACAAGGGCGTCAAGGACAACGATCTCATTCGCGCTTTCATGGCGGCGGCCAGAAGCGTCTGATATCCGGGTTTAAGGAGTACCACGCGTGAACGATATGGCGAACAGCATCCGGACGGGTCCGGACGATCGCGGACATTTCGGCATTTTTGGAGGCCGCTATGTCGCTGAAACCCTGATGCCGCTGATCCTGGATCTTGAAGAGCACTACAAGGCCGCCAAGTCCGATCCGGAATTCCAGGGCGAAATCGAGACGCTCAACAAGCATTATACCGGCCGGCCTTCACCGCTCTATTTTGCCGAGCGGCTGACGGAAGAACTCGGTGGCGCAAAGATCTACTTCAAGCGCGATGAGCTGAACCATACCGGGTCGCACAAGATCAACAACTGCCTTGGACAGATCCTGCTTGCCAAGCGCATGGGCAAGACCCGGATCATTGCCGAAACCGGCGCTGGGCAGCATGGTGTTGCGACCGCGACCGTCTGCGCACGTTTCGGCCTGCCTTGTGTTGTCTACATGGGTGCGACCGACGTTGAGCGGCAGAAGCCGAATGTCTTCCGGATGAAGCTTCTGGGTGCTGAAATCGTTCCGGTGACTGCCGGGGCGGGCACGCTCAAGGACGCAATGAACGAAGCCCTGCGTGACTGGGTGACCAATGTCGACAACACCTATTACCTGATTGGAACGGCGGCCGGACCACACCCCTATCCGGAAATGGTGCGCGACTTCCAGTCGGTGATCGGCAAGGAACTGCGCGAACAGATGCTGGAAGCCGAAGGTCGCCTGCCCGACGCGCTGGTCGCGGCTGTGGGTGGCGGCTCCAACGCGATTGGCCTGTTCCACCCGTTCCTCGACGACAAGGATGTGAAGATCTACGGTGTCGAGGCCGGTGGCCATGGCCTGGAGGGGGACGAGCACTGTGCATCTCTTACTGCAGGCAAGCCGGGCGTGCTGCACGGCAACCGGACTTTCCTGCTCCAGGACGACGACGGCCAGATCCTGGAAGGGCACTCCATCTCCGCAGGTCTCGACTATCCGGGCATCGGTCCGGAACACTCCTGGCTGAAGGATATCGGGCGCGTTGAATATGTGCCGGTGATGGACAAGGAGGCGCTTGACGCCTTCCAGTTGCTGACCCGCGTTGAGGGCATTATCCCGGCGCTCGAGCCGTCCCATGCTCTGGCACATGTGGTCAAGCTGGCACCGACCATGGACAAGGACCAGATTCTGGTGATGAACCTGTGCGGACGCGGCGACAAGGATGTCTTCGCCGTTGGCCAGATGCTCGGTTTCGATCTCTAGAACACAGGGCTGCACTTATGAGAAAGGCCCGGCGCCAGTTCTGGCGTCGGGCCTTTTCTATTTGATGGGCTTGTTTGTCAAAACGGCGTTCAGCAATTGCTGGCGGCCGCGTGCATCAAGTTTCTGCGCTTGAAGCGCAAGCACCGGATCGGTTTGGCTCTTGCCCGTTTCCGGTTGTTGAGATCGAGCCAGCCGGCCACTGTTGAGGGCTTTTACGCGTTTCCAGAGCTTCTCGCTCATGGGCAGCGGTGTTGGCTCGAAGAGTGAATGGGCCATTTTCAGCTCCTTATTGTCTTCGGTTTTGCTACCCGTCTATATAAGCGCACTTTGTGCACATTTGTAAGAGGCAAAATCGCAAGGCTGCCCAGAAAGTTTTGCAGAGCAAGATTGCATACTTGTGTATACAAGCCGTGCACTCAGAGCATTGCTGCAATGCAATCATGTCTGTTGTGGCAATCCGCCCGATGACTAGATTTGTCTCAGGAGTTTCGAGCAACCGTGCTCCCTGCTCCTCTCTGACATTCAGAAAGGAAGACAAAATGAAATTCGATTTTTTGACCGGCTTCGTTCAGGACGTTGCAAGAGCCCGCAATGCCGCCAAGGATATGGAACGCATGAACCTGATGGGCGATACGGAACTGGCTCAGCGTGGCCTGCAGCGGAACGAAATCGCGACCTACGCATTCAACAAGCATTTCAAGCGCCGTTGACAGAAACGGCGCTGTGGTGCCGTTCTTTGACGGCTTCCGGCAACAATCCGGCGTTCTTCGATTGACAGGAGCTTGTCTGCTCCCCTACACCGCTTTGGGTTCAAATTCAAAGCAAGGCCGCGACATGGGCGGCAAGGGTAGAGCTTGATGACGGAAACGCGTATCGATCGCCGTTTTAAGGCCTGTGCAGATGCAGGCCGACCAGCCTTGGTGACATTTGTGACTGCAGGCGATCCTGACCTTCAAACGTCTCAAGCGGTCCTGAATGCGCTGCCCGCTGCGGGTGCAGACGTCATTGAACTCGGAATGCCCTTTTCCGATCCGATGGCCGAAGGCATCCCGATCCAGCTTGCCAATCAGCGCGCGCTTGCCGCCGGCCACACCATGGACATGACCCTGGACATGGTGCGCAACTTCCGCAAGACGGACCAGGACACGCCCATCATCCTGATGGGCTATTACAACCCCATCTACATCCGCGACCCCAGGAAATTCGTTCATGTTGCCAGGGACGCCGGCGTTGACGGTTTCATCATCGTCGACATTCCGGCCGAGGCGGATGACGAATTGTGCATACCGGCGATGGATGCGGGCCTGAATTTCATTCGCCTGGCAACACCCACCACAGATGACAAGCGCCTTCCCGCTGTTCTGGCCAATACCTCCGGCTTCGTTTATTACGTTTCCGTGACAGGTATCACCGGTGCCAAGATTGCCGATACCGGCCGGGTGACGGCTGCGGTCAATCGCATCAAGAACCACACGGATCTGCCGGTTGCGGTCGGTTTCGGCGTGAAGACGGCGGATCAGGCTGCTGAAATCGGCAAGGATGCGGATGGTGTCGTGGTCGGTTCGGTGCTGGTGAATGCCATTCGCGATAGTCTGGACGAAGCAGGCAAGGCAACGGACAAAACGGTTAAGGCCGTGAGCGATGTTGTTGCTGATCTTGCGGCGGGCTGCGCGCGCGCCCGTTCTGCCTGAACAGGACGCCTGTAATTGAACGTTTTTTGGCGGACCCCATATCTCCGCTATTGGCTAACTCGAGAAAACGGACACGTTTGACGTGAACTGGATCAATTCAATCGTACGCCCCAAGATCCGCGATCTTTGGAAGAAGCGCGAAGTTCCGGAAAATCTCTGGATCAAGTGCCCCGAGACCGGCGAAATGGTGTTTCACCGGGACCTTGAAGCAAATCTCTGGGTCGTTCCGAATTCCGGTCATCACATGCGCATTCCGGCGCGCAAGCGGCTTGAATCCTTTTTTGACGACGGCAAGTACACGCCTGTAGAAACACCTGAAGTCCAGGCCGACCCGCTGAAATTCCGTGACAGCAAGCGTTACACCGACCGGATGAAGGATGCCCGGTCGAAGACAGGTGAAGAAGAAGCCATTCACGTTGCCCAGGGTGACGTCAATCGCCTGAAGTTCACGGTTGCGGTGCAGGATTTCTCCTTTGTCGGCGGATCGCTGGGCATGGCGGTCGGCGAAGCAATTCTTGCCGGCATGTTGAAAGCGGTCGAGGACAAGACACCGTTTGTCATGTTCGCCGCATCGGGTGGTGCCCGCATGCAGGAAGGTATCCTGTCGCTGATGCAAATGCCGCGCACAACGGTTGGCATCCAGATGCTGCGCGAGGCGGGTCTGCCTTACATTGTTGTTCTGACCAACCCGACAACCGGGGGCGTGTCGGCCTCTTATGCGATGTTGGGTGATGTGCACATCGCTGAACCGGGTGCACAGATCGGCTTTGCCGGCCGCCGCGTGATCGAGCAGACAGTGCGTGAGCAACTGCCAGACGACTTCCAGACAGCCGAATACCTGCTTGATCATGGCATGATCGACATGGTTGTTCCGCGTCAGGAGCTCAAGGATACGATTTCCCGTGTATGCGGCATCCTGATGAAGCGGAAAGTCGAACTTCCGAAAATGGCGCTTGAAGCTCCCAAGGAACCGACACCCGAGGACGGTGCCCCTGTCGAAGCTGCTGCCGAGGATGCCGAAAAGCAGCCCGAAGCAGCGAGCTGAGTGCATTTCGCACACAAGACTGTCGTAATTCCGGCATTCCCACGCAAATGACGGCCGCCTGCTTGTCAGGCGGACGGTGATCCCCTAAACGCGTTAGACAAGCGACATTCGGGACGACAGGACCCCGCGGAGGGCGCCTTGGATCAAATCACGAAAATTCTGGACCGTTTGCTGGCCCTGCACCCCAAGGAGATCGACCTGTCTCTTGGGCGCATGCATCGTCTGCTGGAAGCGCTCGGATCTCCTGAAAAGCGTCTGCCGCCGGTCATTCACATTGCCGGGACAAACGGCAAGGGGTCGGTGACGGCAACCATGCGCGCCATCCTGGAAGCATCCGGCAAACGCTGTCATGTCTACACGTCGCCGCATCTTGTCTCCTTCAACGAGCGGATTCGTCTCGGCTCGAATGGTCGGTTCGTGACCGATCCCGAACTCTACGACGCGCTTCATCGCTGCGAAGAGGCCAATGCGGGATCTGAAATCACCTTTTTCGAAATCACGACGGCTGCCGCGCTTCTCCTGTTCGCCGAACATGCCGCTGACGTGCTTCTGCTCGAAGTCGGTCTGGGTGGGCGTCTCGATGCCACCAATGTCATTGATGACCCGCTGGTCAGTGTCATCACGCCCGTTTCGATGGATCACGAGAAGTTCCTCGGCGAGGACCTTTCCGTCATCGCGGCAGAAAAGGCCGGCATCATCAAGCCGGGCGTGCCCGTGGTCTGCGCAGCCCAGGACGATGACGCCCTTCCCGTGATCGAACGGGTTGCGGCAAGAAACCGTTCGCCGTTCCAACTCTTTGGCCAGGATTTCGTAGCGCAGACGGATCAGGGCCGGATGGCCTATCAGGACGAAAACGGACTGATCGACCTGCCCTTGCCCCAGCTCGGCGGTATGCATCAGGTCGCCAATGCGGGACTGGCAATCGCAGCTCTGGATGCGGCAGGTTTGCTGCCGGAGGAAGAAGAGATTGCCAGCGGCCTGAAAAAC
Organism: Roseibium sp.; assembly: GCA_017643925.1. Lineage (GTDB taxonomy): Bacteria > Pseudomonadota > Alphaproteobacteria > Rhizobiales > Stappiaceae > Roseibium. The sequence continues at coordinate 64,125 of JAEPML010000016.1, forward strand.
GTGAACTGGCCGGGCCGTCTGCAGCCGATCACCCATGGCCCGTTGCTGAGCCTGTGCCCGGAAGGTTCTGAAGTCTGGCTGGATGGCGGTCACAATCCCGGCGCCGGCGTTTCGATTGCCACATTTCTCGGAGAGCAGGAAGAACGGTCGCCTCGACCGCTCTACGTGATTGCCGGCATGCTCACGACCAAGGATCCGATCGGGTTTTTCAGACCCTTCGAGGGCCTGGTCCGTCATGTCGGCACAGTGCCGATCTCGTCGACAACGACGGCCAGAACGCCGGATGACCTGGCTGACCTGGCCAGATGCGCCGGACTGGAAGCAACGCCGTTCCAATCTCTGGACGCGGCGCTGGCAGATGTGGCAGCTTGTGCGGAGAAAGATGGTGAACCGCCCAGAATTCTGATTTGCGGGTCACTCTACCTTGCCGGTGAAGCCCTGGCGCGAAATGGAACGCCGCCAACCTGAGCTGCCCCGGCCTCAGTTCGAGGGAGCATTGTCGATGCAATGGAAATCAAAGCGACCGTTCTTGAAGACGGGATTGCTCGCTGCACTTCTGGTCGCAGCTACTCCGGCGTTGGCGCTTTCCGAACAGTACGAGACCCCTCCCGAACAGGATCCGGCCGCTGTCCTTGACGGCAAACAGCTGGGACCGGGCTACGCAGTCCTGTCCCCGGTGCGCAGTGACGGCTTTTTGCGCATCTACGAGCTTCAGACCGATCTCGGCGTGGAACGGATCGAAGGCGACGGTCTCCTGAAATTGCGGTTGGCCGATATCAAGGTTCTGATCGCGCTCGAAGCCCTGAAAAACGACGCGAATTTTGTCGACGGTCTGAAACAGGCCGCGATGAAGCCGGTTGAGTTTGTCGAAAGCACCGTCAAGGATCCGGTTGGCACGGCCAAGAACACGGTGTCGGGTGTCGGGCGCATGTTCGGGCGTCTGGGCAAGGGTGTCGAGGCCGCGGTCAGCGGCAAAGGTGGTTCTGCCGGTGAAATTGCCGCCTCGATCACCGGTCAGGCCCGGGCCAAACGTGAATTGGCCGTCGAGCTCGGAACGGACCCCTACACGTTCTACAAGCCGCTTGAGGAGAAACTCAACGAGACCGCCAGCGTCACGACGGCGGGCAACTGGACGGTCAGTGCCATCACGGCACTGATCCCGGGCGGCATCGTGGTCAATGCGGCGCGCACCGCCGACAATTTTCGAACCGTGATTGTCGACAGCTCGCCATCGGAACTGCAGGAACGTACCGCGGCAACTTTCCGAAATGCAGGCGTTTCCGAACAGACCATTTCCGAAATGGCAGGCAATCCATTTTACACGCTCTCGGAAAAGGCGGCGATTGCTTACCAGCTGCAGGCCATGCGCGATGTTCAGGACCTGGACCTGATTGCAGCCAAGGCCGCTGCGGCCGAAACACGGGATATTGCCTATTTCCAGCTGCGCCGCGTGGTGTTGCTGGAAACCTATAACCGGGAAGTGTCGGGGCTTAGTCAGATCAGGGAGGTCAGCGGTGTGCCGATCGCGTTGCGTCGTGATGGCCTGGCAGCGATCGTCCTGCCTCTGGACATGGTTGCCTGGACGCAGACCGTTGCACAGACCTTCTCCAACATGCATGAAGGCCTGGCCGGCCTGCCATTTCCGCCGTCCGGTGTCGATTTCCTGATCACCGGCGATCTGACACCCATGGCAGCAGAACGCATCACCGGTTTCGGTTGGGAAATCACCGGCAGCTACCCGATGCCGGCAGGACCGGTGCATTAGGCGGAGGGAAACATCCGCTTTGGCAAGGCAAATTGCGTCATCCCGGCCAGGCGAAGCGTGAGCCGGGGCCGGAGAGCCCGAGAGAGGCTTGTCTGGCCTTAAAGCTGTGGCTCGCCGGCCCCGGATCCTCGCGCTGCTCCGTCCAGGGTGACGAACGAAAGGGAATCACATCCCCGCAAGCTGCGTTGGAAACGAAACGGTGAGGAAAGCAGGCTTTTCAAACACATTCCAGCACCGGCCCCGATAACCCGCTTTCCCATCCCAGGATGGCGCGCTTGCGGGTGAGGCCCCAGTGATAGCCACCGAGTTTGCCGCCTTTCGCCAGAACCCTGTGACAGGGTACGACGAAGGAAATCGGGTTGCGGCCAACGGCTGTTCCGACGGCGCGTGAAGCATTGGGGTTGCCGATGCTGGCGGCGATGTCCGAGTAGGTGGTCGCCTGTCCCATCGGGATCCTCAAAAGGGTCTGCCAGACCCGGATTTCGAAGTCTGTCCCGATCATGACGATGTTCAGGGGTTGGTCTTGCTGCCAGTTCCGTGGGTCGAAAACATGCCGGGCATATCCAGCGGTGGTTTCCTGCTCTTGAAGGAATTCGGCCGCCGGCCAACGACGGCACATGTCGTCGAGTGCGGAAGCTTCTTCACCCGGATCGGCAAAACCGAGACCTGCCAGGCCCTTGTCGGTCGCCATGACCAGAACCTGCCCGAACGGGGACGGATGAAATCCGTAGATGATCTTCAATCCTCCGCCACGATTGCGATAGTCGCCCGGTGTCATTGCCTCATGGGTGACGAACAGGTCGTGCAATCGTCCGGACCCCGAAAGACCGACCTCGTAGGTTGCATCCAAAACGCTCGCGGAATCCCGCAAGAGCGCCTTGGCATGGTCAAGGGTGATGGCCTGGAGGAACTGCTTCGGGGTCAAGCCCGCCCAGCGCGAAAACACGCGCTGCAACTGGATCGGCTGCAGTCCGGCTTCCCTTGCCAGCTGTTCCAGGGTTGGCTGGTCACGCCAGTCTTTCGTGATCCGCTCCAGGGTCTGGCGAACGACCGCGTAATTTTCGGCAGCTTCCGCGCCAACGGCGAGGGGTTTCGGATCGGACGTCAGGCTGGTCAGGTCGAGCGGTTTGGTCATTGGTCAGGCTTTGTCAGTTTGGTCCTGTCTGATCGTAGACCCGCTTGAGGTCTGATGCGACCCGATTTGCGAGTCGTCGCTTGAAATTGGCTCTAGCCAAGAATGTCCTTGAATTCACTGGCGGACGCCGCCGGACCCTTGCGTGTATTCAAGAGAAGATTGGTCTCGGTCCCGGTGATGCCTTCGATCAGCCTGATGCGGTTCAAGGCGTCGTCAAAAGCGGCAAGATCCCGCGTCGCGATATCAAGAACCAGGTCCCACTTGCCGTTGGTTGAGTGAATGGCGCGCACTTCGGTCATGGCTCCGAGGGCGCGAATGACAGGTTCGGTGTTGTGGCCGTCGACCACCACCAGCGTCACCGCGCGAATGGGCAGGTCCCGCCAGTCGTCGCGCAAGACGGCCGTAAAGCCCAGGATCTCTCCGGACCCCACCAGCTTCTCCATGCGCGTGCGCACCGTAGCGCGGGACACTTTCAGGTCACTTGCCAAATCGGACACCGAGCGTCGCCCATCATGCCTTAGAAGCGAGACCAGACGTAGATCCAGATCATCCATGTTCTCATTCCGGAAAGTTCAACTTATCAAAATGATATAATTAACTGAACATTTGATCAAGTGACCGGATTTACTCCGCCACCGCGTTTCGGGACAATTTCCTCAACACGGTTCAGGCGGAGGACAACGTGAACGTCGCTACAAAACAGATCGCGCTTGTGGGCGCCCCGGTGGATGAAGGCGCGGGCCAGAGAGGCTGTGTCATGGGGCCGGATGCCTTCCGCACGGCGGGCCTTGCCGAGACCCTGAATGCGCTGGGCCATTCGGTCGTTGATCATGGCAACCTGAACCCGATCGAGGTGGAACGGTTCACGCCACCCAATACGGTTTTAAAAAACTACCGGGAATACATCTCCTGGACCCGCACGCTCTACTCCAAGGCAGCCGAGCTCGGAACGACGCCGACCTTTCCGATCTATCTGGGTGGCGATCACGCCATGGCCGCCGGCACGGTCGCCGGTCAGGCCAGGGCCGCGGCTGAACAGGGGCGCCCGCTTTTCGTCCTCTGGCTGGATGCGCACTCGGACTTTCACACGCTGGAAAGCACCGATAGCGGCAACCTGCACGGAACCCCCTTGGCCTTTGTATGCGGGTTGCCGGGGTTTGATGACCTCCTCGGAACACCGCTCCCCCATACGGTGAAGCCGGAAAATGTTGAAATACTGGGTGTTCGCTCGATCGATACCGCGGAGCGCGAAATGCTGCTCAATCTCGGTGTTGGTGTCAGCGACATGCGCCGGATCGACGAAGAAGGGGTTGTCCCGCTTCTGAAACCGTTCCTGGATCGCGTGCAGTCGGAAAACGGCCTGCTGCATGTCAGTCTCGACGTCGATTTTCTCGATCCGGAAATCGCGCCGGCAGTCGGCACGACCGTGCCCGGTGGCGCGACCTTCCGCGAAGCCCACCTGGTCATGGAAATGCTCCATGACAGCGGCCTTGTGACCTCACTCGATCTTGTTGAGCTCAACCCCTTCCTGGACGAACGCGGCAGGACCGCGCGCCTGATGGTCGACCTTACTGGCAGTCTCTTTGGACGCCGGGTCTTCGACCGCCCGACACAAAGCTTCTAGAGGACCGATCATGACCCAATCCCATCTGAACCTGGAGCCTTCCGAGCTCGCCTACGTGCCTTTTGTCAGTGTCGACAACATGATGCGCAATGTGCGAGCCATCGGTGTTGAAAAAGCCCTGCGCGGGATCGCGAAATATATCGAGCAGGATTTTCTGCGCTGGGAAAGCTTCGACAAGAAGCCGCGCATTCCAGCCCATGCACCGCAGGGTGTGATCGAGCTGATGCCAACCAGTGACGGCAAGACCTTCGGATTCAAATACGTCAACGGCCATCCGGAGAACATTCGCGACGGTTTGCAGACGGTCACCGGTTTCGGAGTTCTCTCCGATCTGCGCACCGGTTATCCGGTTCTGTTCACGGAAATGACCATCCTCACGGCGCTCAGAACGGCCGCGAACTCGGCACTGGCCGCAAAATACCTGGCCCCGAAAAATTCCCACACAATGGCGATCATCGGTAACGGTGCCCAGTCCGACTTCCAGTGCCTGGCCTTCAAGGAGCTGCTCGGCATAACGGATATCCGGGCTTATGACATCGACAGCAGTGCCAGTATCCGGCTGGCACGGAACCTGGCCGATTCAGGGCTGAACGTCACGATCTGCAAGACGCCGGAAGACGCGATCGAGGGTGCGCAGATCATTACGACGGTTACGGCCGACAAGCGCTACGCAACCATCCTGACGGACAACATGGTCGGCTCCGGCGTGCATATCAACGCGATCGGAGGTGATTGCCCGGGCAAGACCGAGTTGCACAAGGACATTCTCCTGCGCTCCGACATCTTCGTCGAATATCCGGAACAGACCCGGATCGAAGGCGAGTTGCAACAGCTCGCGGACGATCATCCGGTCACGGAGCTATGGCAGGTCTATGCGGGCAAGGCACTTGGCCGGACCTCGGAAGACCAGATCACGCTGTTCGACAGCGTCGGTTTTGCAATCGAGGACTTTGCTGCTTTGCGCTACGTCCATGACCTTCTGCCGCTGACCGGTCATTTCGAAAAGCTGGACCTTCTGGCAGACCCGGACGACCCGCGCGATCTTTATGGCATGCTGCTGCGTTCCGCATCAGCAGATGACAAGGCAGCCTGAGCTGATCGGAAGTATCTCCAGGTGGAGAAATGGCCCGGGTGCAAGTGACCGAAGACGAAAGGCGTTGAAAGTCAACGCCGTGTAAGCAACGATGGCCGCCAGTCAAATGGGGGTCATCGATGAATTTGAAGTCACTGGCTTTTGCCGGCCTTGCCTGCTGCCTTGCGAATACCGCCGGGGCCGCCGAACAGTATTTTTCATTCAAGGACTGGAATGTCCTGGTGGAGACTGTCGATACGGGCGAAGACCTGCGCGTCACTTGCAGCATGTGGACCGGTGGAGACGGAGAGCCGACAGTAGGATTTTCGCTCTCCAACGGTGATGCTTTGCCACCCGATATTTTCCCGGGTGTTCAATTGATGGAAAGAGCCGTGCGCGGCCACAGGACCGTTCTTCAAAACGGGCAGGCGGTCAATTTTGTCTTCGATGACGGCGACAGTGCCCAGGCGAGTGTTTACGCCGATCTGGATCAGGACGGATTTGCTTTTGCGGAAACAAGTTTTCCGTTTGAAGACAATCAGCGTGTCCTGCAGGCCATGCAGCGAAACGGCTTGATCGACATTGTCGGCCCGGAAGGCCTTGTCTACAGCGCTTCCCTCAGCGGATTTACGGCGTCTTACCGAAAGGTCGCCGAACAGTGCGGTTTTCCGGTCGACGGCGTTATCAACTGAGGGCGGCTGCTATCTCGTCAACGACGGACCTTGCCACGGCGCCCGGGTCGCTTGCCTTGGAAATCGGGCGGCCGACAACCAGATAGTCGCTGCCGGACCTGATGGCGTCAGCCGGGGTCATGACACGGCGCTGATCGTCGGCGGCGCTGCCGGACGGACGGATGCCCGGGGTCACGATAACCAGCTCATCGCCAAGGATCGGGCGTAATTTTTCAGCTTCCGTTGCCGCACAGACGATACCGCCCATACCCGCGGCACGCGCGTCGCGTGCTCTTGCCTCGACCACATCGGCAACCGGTCCCCGATAACCTGCTGCAACCAGATCGTCCTCGTCCATTGAGGTCAGAACCGTGACACCGAGCAGGCACAGGTTCGGATTGCCTTCCTCCTGAAGCCCCTTCATCGCTGCACGCATCGTTTTCGGATAGGCATGCAGCGTCATGAAGGTCATGCCCATCTTGGCAACATTGCGCACGGCCTTCGTAATGGTGTTGTCGATGTCGTGCAGTTTCACGTCGAGAAAGATCTTCTTGCCGCCTTCGGCCAGCTCGCGGGCAAATTCCAGGCCGCCCGCGAATTGCAGTTCCATGCCGATCTTGTAGACACCGACGTGACCCTCGGTCTTTGCGACCAGCTTTTCCGCCTCGGCGACGGTCGGAACGTCAACAGGCAGCATCAGTCGGTCAAGCGCAGTTTTCGGGGCGAACGGGCTGGTCGGCATGGAGTGGTCTCCTTGAGCATGTGGGAAGGCGCTTCGTCCTTACCACCACCGACCGAACGTTTCCAGATCTAGCTTCTGCCGGTTTTCTCGAAATCCGCAAAAGCATCCTTGTACTCCGGGTGCCAGCGGCTGAGCGGGGGCCGGTTCTGGATGATGTCTCCAGCGGCCCATTCGGCGCGGCGCTTGTCGCGGGTGCTGTCCACGTCATTGTCCGGAAACAGGATGTAAAAGTCGCCGTCCGACATCTTCTCGATGAAATAGTCGACTGTCTGCTCGCTGGTCCAGGCAGCTGCCGGCTTGTCGGGAAACCACTTGGCGACCATGCCGGTATAGGTGAAGCCGGGAACAAACAGATGAACGGAAATGGGTGCTCCCGCCTCGCGCAATTCATGGGCAAGCTGTTCACTGAGCACTTTGACGGCAGCCTTGGTTGCATTGTAGCCCGGGTTCCCGGGCGGCGTGGTAATGCCCTGCTTGGAACCGGTATTGACGATCACCGCGGGTCGGCCGGCCTCGATCATGCGCTTCGCAAACGCCTGGACACCGCGCAGAACGCCGAAAAAGTTGACCTCCATCATCTGGGTCCAGTTCTCGAACTGATCCAGACTTGTAGTCGACAGCCCGATGCCCGCGTTGTTCATCAGGACGGCAACCGGTCCGGTTTCGAAAGCCTTGTCGGCAAGCGCCATGACCTGGTCCATGTCGGCAACGTCCGTCGGGACCGCGAGCACGGTCGCACCGGGCCGGGCCGCATTTCGGACGCTGGCCGTGGCGCTTTCGAGCTTTTCGCCGGGCAGGTCCGCCAGGATCACGTCAAGTCCGGCCTCCGCAAAGCGTGTGGCAGCGACCAGCCCGACACCGCTGGCAGCCCCGGTTACGACTGCCACTCCACCCTCTGATAGTGCTTGCCTGTACATCATCCGCTCTCCTGCCTGTCGCGCGCAGCCCTTTTGTCGCCCGCGTTGCAATAAGACAAACATGGTGTTTTGTGCAGCCGGTTCCATCATTTGGCGCGATGAATTGGATGTCGCTATTTCATTAGACGGTGCGGGCTGCTACAACACCGCCGGTCTAACACCAAGCGAGGACAACAGCTTATGCGCACTGCGAGTGTATCGCGCGATACCAAGGAAACCCGCATTTCTGTCGAGATCAACCTGGACGGCACCGGCGCTTATGACGTCAAGACCGGCGTCGGGTTCTTCGATCATATGCTGGAGCAGTTGTCGCGACATTCGCTGATCGACATCAAGGCACGCGCCGATGGTGACACCCATATCGACTTTCACCACACCGTTGAGGACACCGGCATTGCGCTGGGCCAGGCGATCTCGCAGGCATTGGGCGACATGGCGGGCATTACCCGCTATGCCGATACCCACCTTGCCATGGACGAGGCACTGACCCGCTGCGCACTGGACGTGTCCGGGCGTCCGTTTCTGGTCTGGGACGTGACCTTCGACCGTGACAAGGTCGGTGATTTCGATACGGAGCTCTTCGAGGAGTTTTTCCGGGCCTTTGCGATGAATGCCGGAATCACGCTTCACATTGCCAACCTTTACGGGTCAAACTGTCACCATATTGCCGAAACCTGCTTCAAGGCAGTGGCGCGCAGCTTGCGCAAGGCCGTCGAAATCGATCCGCGTCAGGCGGACCGTGTCCCGACGACCAAGGGTCAACTCGGCGGCTAGGAAACGGATGGGCGCATGAGCACCTATGTTGTCATGGCACCGCCGGAATTCGAAGATCTGGCGGGGGATCCCCGGCAGACCGACCGGCTTGCCTTTATCCCGGACAAGTTCTCTGTCCTGGCCCTGCTCTTTTCGGTGATCTGGCTGCTGGTCCATCGCATGTGGCTGGTTCTGCTTGGATACCTGTTCGTGACCCTGATGGTGGAACTGCTGGCTCTCTCGATCAGCGCCGAAGCCATGGGGGTTGTCGCCCTCGTGGTTTCGCTGATCTTTGCCTTCGAGGCGCAAGCGCTCCGCCGCTGGTCCCTGAAACGCAAGGGCTGGCGGGTTGTCGGCATCGTCGACGGCTTGAGCCGCGATGAGGCCGAGTTTCGATTTCTACACAAGGAAGCCGGTGACATGACCCGGCCCCTGACTTCAACTGACCGGGAGCGCCATGCTCCGGTGCCGATCGTCCCAAGGGTTGGCAGTGAGCAGGTTGTCGGCCTGACTCTCGGTCCGGAGACCCGTCAATGACAACTGCAATTATCGACTATGGCTCGGGCAATCTGCGATCGGCCGAGAAGGCGTTCGAGCGCGCAAGCCGTGCGCACGCGCATATGCCGGACGTGATCGTCACTGCCGATCCCGAGCGTGTTTTGAAAGCCGACCGGATCGTTCTGCCCGGCGTCGGAGCCTTTGCGGACTGCAAGCGGGGCCTGTGGGCCGTTGATGGCATGCCCGAAGCGCTCGACGAAACCGTGCGCAAGCAGGGCAAACCGTTTTTCGGCATCTGCGTCGGCATGCAGCTGATGGCGAGCCGCGGCCTGGAATTCGAGACGGTTGACGGTCTCGGCTGGGTCGATGGCGATGTCACGGAAATGAAACCGGCGGACCCGACGCTGAAGATCCCGCATATGGGCTGGAACACCATTGATCTGCGGCCGGACGGACACCCGGTTTTCCAGGGTATCGAGACCGGCCCGAAGGGTCTGCATGCCTATTTCGTGCATTCGTTCCACTTTGCCTGTGCGAACGAGAAGGATCGCCTGGCGACATTCGACTATGCCGGAACCTTCACGGCCATGGTGGCGCGCGACAACATGATCGGCACCCAGTTCCACCCGGAAAAGAGCCAGCGGCTGGGTCTCGACCTGATCGCCAATTTCCTTGACTGGACGCCGTGAACCGGATCACAGGCACCGGGCGGTTTTACCGCTGGGGCATCACTTCCAGTGCTGCCCGCGTTGTCGTCCCGGGCAGATAACGGCTTGCAAAAGAACGATTTAGAGGGAGAAACACATGGCCAAGGGTTACTGGATTGCACGTGTGGATGTGCATGAACCGGAAAACTATCCGCAATATGTCGAGACGGCGAAGCCGGCATTTGAACGCTTTGGGGCGAAATTCCTCGCGCGCGGCGGAAAAACCGATGCTGTCGAGGGTCCCGGGCGGGCCCGGAACGTCATAATTGAATTTCCGAGCTTTCAACATGCGCTCGATTGCTATAACTCCCCCGAATATCAGGAGGCGGTCAAGATCCGCCAGAAATACGCGGACGGTGAAATCGTCCTTGTCGAAGGAACATAAGGCAACATGATCCTCTTTCCCGCCATCGACCTGAAAGATGGCCAATGCGTGCGCCTGAAGCTGGGCGATATGGACCAGGCAACCGTGTTCAACGACGATCCCGGTGCCCAGGCGAAATCGTTTGAAGATCAGGGCTTCGAATGGCTGCACGTGGTCGATCTCAACGGTGCCTTTGCCGGTGAGAGCGTCAATGGCGCTGCCGTCGATTCCATCCTGGCTTCCACGAACAACCCGGTACAGCTCGGGGGCGGGATCAGGACGCTGGACCACATTGAAGCCTGGCTATCAAAGGGGATCACCCGGGTCATTCTGGGCACCGTTGCCGTGCGCGACCCGGACCTTGTCAAGGAAGCCTGCCGGAAGTTCCCGGGCAAGGTCGCGGTCGGAATTGACGCCAAGGGCGGTTTTGTTGCGGTCGAAGGTTGGGCGGAAACGTCCGAACTCACGGCCGTGGACCTGGCGCATCAATTCGAGGACGCCGGCGTATCGGCGATCATCTACACCGATATCGATCGCGACGGTGTCCTGAAAGGGCTCAACATTCCCTCGACACTGGAACTGGCACGGTCCGTTTCAATACCGGTGATTGCTTCGGGCGGGCTGGCATCGATTGACGACATTCATCGTCTGCTGGAGCCCGATTGTGGAATTCTGGAAGGCGCGATTTCCGGCCGGGCGTTGTATGATGGGCGCCTCGATCCGAAAGAGGCGATGGACCTTATCCGCGCCGCAAGGGAAAAGCAGTCATGACCCTCAAAGCCCGTGTCATTCCCTGCCTCGACGTGAAGGACGGCCGCGTCGTCAAGGGCGTCAATTTTGTTGATCTGGTCGATGCCGGTGACCCGGTTGAGGCCGCCAAGGCCTATGATGCCGCAGGCGCCGACGAGCTTTGTTTTCTGGATATCACGGCCAGCCACGAGGGCCGCGACACGATCTATGACGTTGTGCGCCGGACCGCGGAAGCCTGCTTCATGCCGGTGACCGTCGGCGGCGGGGTCCGGACCGTGGAAGACATCCGCAAGCTCCTGATAGCAGGAGCCGACAAGGTGTCGATCAACACGGCAGCGGTCAAGAACCCGGATTTCGTGCGCGAGGCGGCCGAAAAGTTCGGAGCCCAATGCATCGTCGTGTCGATCGATGCCAAGCAGGTCAACGCTCCGGGCGAAGCCGAGAAATTCGAGATCTTCACCCATGGCGGCCGGAACCCGACCGGGATCGACGCCGTCGAGTTTGCCAGGAAAGTCGTGGAACTGGGCGCCGGGGAACTGCTGGTGACCTCCATGGACCGGGATGGCACGAAGTCGGGCTACAACATCGCGCTGACCCGCGCCATTGCTGATGCCGTTCCGGTGCCGGTGATTGCGTCAGGCGGGGTCGGAACGCTCGATCACATGGTCGAGGGTGTTCGCGATGGCCACGCGACGGCGGTGCTGGCCGCGTCGATCTTCCATTTTGGCGAATTCACCATCCAGGAAACCAAGCGACACATGAGTGGCGCCGGTATTCCGATGCGCCTCGATTCGTGAGCTTGAAGGACCTAGCCAAATGACCAAGTTCACACTGGACGATCTGGACGCCATAATTGCTGCACGTGCGAAGCGTGAGGATGAAACATCCTACACGCGCAAACTCGTGAACAAGGGCGTTGCCAAATGCGCCCAGAAACTGGGGGAAGAGGCGGTGGAGGCGGCAATTGCCGCCGTCAGGAATGACCGGAAGGAATTGACGGCTGAGGCTGCCGACCTGCTTTATCATCTGCTTGTGGTCCTGAATGTTTCCGGGGTTCCGCTGGAAGATGTTATGAAGGAACTGGCAGGTCGAACGGGACAGACCGGGCTTGAAGAGAAGGCTTCCCGGACGCAGCAGTAATTTCGGTGATCCCTGGCAGCATCGCAGCGAGGACCGCGTTACAGATGGATCAGAAAGTCGCCACGGCCCTGGACATGGATTTGTCCCCCTACCGGGTGTTCACCGAACGCCAGTGGTCGCGATTGCGTGCCGACACGCCGATGACACTGTCCGAGCAGGAGGTTGCGCAGCTTCAGGGCCTGAACGCCCCCGTTTCCATGGAGCAGGTCGAGACCATTTATCTGCCCCTTTCCCGGCTTCTGGCCTTTTACGCCGAAGCGACGATCAACATTCACCAGGCAACGCAGAATTTTCTCGGGACGCGCTACGGCAAGACGCCGTTTATCATCGGCGTGGCGGGATCGGTTTCCGTCGGAAAGTCGACCACGTCCCGTGTCCTGCGCGAATTGCTGGCCCGCTGGCCGGCCAGTCCCAAGGTCGACCTGATCACGACAGATGGCTTCCTCTATCCGAACGCGGTCCTGGAAGCCGAAGGCCTGATGTCCAAGAAGGGCTTTCCGGAAAGCTTTGACCGGCCGCGTCTGTTGAAATTCCTGTCCGACATCAAGGCCGGCAAGCGCAATGTGCGCGCACCGGTCTATTCCCACTTCTATTACGACGTCATGCCGGGACACACGGTCACCGTCGACAAGCCCGATATCCTGATTGTCGAAGGTCTCAACGTGTTGCAGACCCGTGAATTGCCCAAGGACGGGCGCGCGGTTCCCTTCGTCTCCGACTTCTTTGACTTTTCGGTCTATATCGACGCGGACGAGAACCTGCTGCAGAAATGGTATGTCGACCGGTTCATGCGCCTCCGGGAGACGGCATTCCGGGATCCAGGCTCCTACTTCCATCGCTATTCCCGGATTACGGATGAAGAGGCCGTCGAGACAGCGCATCGGATCTGGCAGGAGATCAACCTGGTCAATTTGCGCGAAAACATCCTGCCGACACGGCCAAGGGCGGATCTGATCCTCTCCAAGAATGCCAGCCACAAAACGTCAAAAGTCGCTCTTCGGAAAATATGACCTCAAACAGAAAACGCCCGCGGCCTTGGGGCCGCGGGCGCTTTTCTAAGAGTGCTTCCGGTTAAGCCGCTGATCTGTCGCGAACTTCCTGAAGGAACGAGGCGACCTGATCGCGCAGCATCGAGGCGTTGTCCTTCAACTGCTGAGCCGAGGAATCTACCTTGGTTGCCGTGTCGCGGGTGTTTTCCGCAGCAGAGGCAACAGACTCGATATTGGTTGTCACTTCCACGGTGCTCCGGGAGGCTTCCGTCGCGTTGGTTGCGATTTCCTGTGTCGCAGCGCCCTGCTCTTCAACCGAGGACGAAATCGACGAGGCGATCTCGTTCATGTTGTTGATGATCTCGGTAACAGACGAGATCGCAGTTGCCGCATGTTCGGTTTCGTTCTGGATTGCAGAGATCTGGCTGGAGATTTCCTCCGTCGCCTTCGACGTCTGGGTTGCCAGTTCCTTGACCTCGGCCGCAACAACCGCAAAGCCCTTGCCGGCTTCACCGGCACGGGCGGCCTCGATGGTTGCGTTCAGGGCCAGCAAGTTGGTCTGCTCGGCAATCGCCTGGATGAGGGTGACAACCTCACCGATCCGGCTCGCGGATTCCGAAAGGCCGTGCATGCGCTCATTCGTCGATTCCGCTTCTCCGGCTGCCCGGGCCGCAATCTCGCTGGAAGACTGTACCTGCCGGCGGATTTCATTGACGGATGCGGACAGTTCTTCCGCCGCTGCAGCAACCGTTTCGACGTTGCTCGCCGCCTGAGAAGACGCGTTGGAGACCAGGCCACTCTGTTCCGTGGTCTGGGCCGCGACACCCGTCATGTCGGCGGAGGCGACCTGAAGGTTCTGAACGGAGCTGTCGATGATGTTCATCATCTCCGTGATCTGTTGATCGAAGTCGCTGCTCAGCTGCTGGATTTCGGCACCCTTGCGGGCGGCGTCTTCCTGGGAGCTGTTCTGCTGCACTTCCAGTTCACGGCGCTCTGCCTCGTTCTGGACAAAGACTTCCATGGCGGAGGCCATCTGGCCGATTTCGTCACCGCGGTCTGCACCTTGAATGGCGATCTCGGTATCACCGTCCGCCAGGGAACTCATGTTGGCGGTCAGTGCCCGAAGCGGTCCGACGGTGTTTCTGACGGCGATGACCGCAATGGCAATGGCGATGATCGCTCCAACAAAGGCAAGTGCGATGATCGTTGTCGCTGCGCTCCAGTAGGCTGCGTCGAGGTCATCCATGTAGACGCCTGTGCCGACCATCCAGTTCCAGGGTTTGAACCCGGCACCCCAGCCGTATTTGGCAATGGCGACTTCGCTGTTGGCGCGCGGCCAGTAGTAAAGAAGAGATCCGCCGTCGGCCTTGGCCAGCCTGATCAGTTCCTCGACGATCTTGACCCCGGTCTTGTCCTTGAAGCCCATCATGTTGGTGCCGACAAGGGAGGTTTTCGGGTGAACCAGATTGGTGCCGTCGGTGTCGTAGACGAAGACATAGTTGTTGCCCTCAAACCGGATGGCGCCGATGGCTGCCTTGGCTGCGGTCTGGGCTTCTTCTCGCGTCATTTTTCCTGATTTTTCAAGATCATGGAAATAGGCCGCGATTGATGTCGCGCTGTTCGAGATGTCTTCAATCTTGCTCAGCCGTTCCGTGAACATTGCCGAATAGAGGCTGTTCAGACTGACGGTGCAGATGGCGACGGTGAAGATGAGAATGGTAGCAATTGGAAGACTGATCTTCCATGTAATCGGCCAACGGGCGAAGGACATGATCCGGTGATTCCTCTCCTGAAACTTAAGGTTAGGAATGTCCGAAACAATTGACTAAATGTTTAAGGAAATGGCGCGCGATTCAAATAATTTGCGCCACTTCCCGATAAGCGTGAACAGGTACCGGTTTTTACTACGCAGGGATGCAATTAAGCATCCGTACATCTGACAGTTACTTACCTGCGGGCGCAGAAAACATCCCGTAGACCCGGGCGCGACCAGCTGGCATTCTGGATCTGGCCTTTCAGCACGTGTCCCTGTGATTCGTAGTAGAAGGAATTGGCTCCCCCCTGCCTCTGCAAGGTGACGGCGCCATAGCCCATTTCAGCCACGGTTGCGGTCTGGCCATCCGGCGAGAAGACAACATTCAGGTCGATCCCGGCGGTGCACAGGTAGTCCGCGACATTTGTGCGGGCACTCTGCTGCTGCAGGACAGGCTGGTTGGAGCCGCCAACATCGCCCGGAGGTACGGGACCGGCAGGAAATCCGTTATTGTTGTTGAACGGGTCATTGTTCCCAAAACCACCCTGGTTTCCGAACTGACCACCAAAGTTGCCCTGACCACCTGTTCCGATATTTGCGGGTCCCTTGATGAGGACTTCACGGTAGGGCGATTGCGTGACGTAGATTCCGCGGCATCGGCCATCGGCGCCTCGAACGGTCCAGGCATGCGACACATAGGTCTGCTGTTCCAGGATCTGCCCCGGTTCCAGGCGCGCGTATGGCCGTTCACCACCCCGATAGTCCACCCAATGGACTTCAACTGGTTGGCGGCTGGCGTTGCGGAAGACAATCTGACCCGGCCGGACAGCCTCGACCGACCTGACACGGCCCAGTTCGCTACATGACAGGTCAGAACCGGGTTCTTCGCCCGCCAAGGCGTCATCGGACACGATCTGCTGCGGAAGTGAACAGGTTGCGACGAACAGCCGGACCGGGTTCGCGCTGCCTTTCAGCGAGACCGGATGGGCCGGCAAGCCCTCAACGGCAATTGAAAGTTCCGATTGCCGGATCATGGCTTCCCAGAGCGGATCGGTCATTTCGATGTTGACCTCGGGAAGGGAAACTCCGGCTTCGTTCAGGTTGGAAGACCCGAACGCGTTATATGTGCCGGAAAAATCCCCTGCCGTGATCCGCACGGCCTGGGGCATGCCCTCCATGAGGCCGGCCGGAGCCTGCTGGAACGTGATTTTGGCGAAGCCGGACTGTGTGCTGCAATCGGCGCGGAAATCGCGGTCGTCGGTCTGCGGCACGCCATGCTGTATCACTGTCAGCGACCCTGGCTGGCTGCCGGGCTCCGCCGTCCACTGGCGGGTTTCCGAAGGCGTCACGAGAACAGGCTGTGCATTGCCGGTGCCTACGCCACCCTGCGTGGTGTCGACCTGCCCGCCGGGCAGGCTGGCCGTATTCGTATCATCGGCACCGGGCGTTGAAATAGGCGTATTGACCTGTTCCAGTGGTGGCAATTCACCCGGCGTTGCGCCATCGCCTGCCACAGGTTCGGTGCTTGTTGTCTCGGTTTGACCGCCTGTGACCGGTTGTTCGGTCGTGGGCTGCGTCGACGGCAAGGTCGAAACGGAGGGACTGTCCGTCGTGGATGGCCCGCTCACCGGTCCGGTCGCAACGCCGGAATCCGTGCCGACCACGCGCGCGGTCGACCCGGGTTTGCCATCGCTGCTGACATCGACAACCAGCGTGTTGCCATTGCAGATGTCGGCATCGCGGTGAAGAACGCGGCTGTTCTCCAGCGTGACTTCCAGTTTGACTTCACACGGTGGCAGGGCTCCATCGCTGCCTTGGGTGTCAATGACGACGCCCTTGTCGTCCCGGCTGATGATTGGCCGGTATTTCTTGTTCACCGTGATGGAGCGAATGCCGGGCTGTGCCGGTTCCACATTGATACGCAGCGTCTCGGGGACGGATTGGGCAAGTGCGTCTTGAGCGGAAGACAAGATGAGAAGGCTGCAAGCGGCAAGAAGTCCGGATTTCAGCACAGGGGTAATTCGAGCGTGAGCAGCAACAAGCCGCATGAGCGATCTCCACGGGAGCTCAAGGAACCAGCAATTGGGCTTACTTAGGCAAAGTGGCGGTGAAAGGGCAAGCCTGCAATTGACCTAAAACCGTCCCAAACCTCACCTTGGAGCGCGTTTTGCCAGAATTCGCTGCAATGTGCGCCGATGCATGTTGAGCCGGCGGGCTGTTTCGGAAACGTTCCTGTCGCACAGCTCGTAGACGCGCTGAATGTGCTCCCAACGTACGCGGTCGGCCGACATCGGGTTTTCCGGAGGGCTCGCCTTGTCTTCAGGCTTGCGCGCCAGGGCGGCTGCAATGTCGTCCGGATCGGCCGGTTTTGCGAGATAATCGATCGCGCCAAGTTTCACGGCCGTGACCGCTGTCGCGATGTTTCCGTAGCCGGTCAGGATGATGGCGCGCGAGTCGGGACGTTTTTCATGGATCTGCTGGATAACATCCAGGCCATTACCGTCTTCCAGTCTCATGTCGACGATTGCAAAAGCCGGCGGGTTGACCGCAATCTTTGCTGCTGCGTCCTTCAGGCCATCCGCGGTTTCTGTCGCAAATCCACGTTTTTCCATGGCCCTTGCAAGGCGCTGCTGGAAGGGCTTGTCATCGTCGACAATCAAGAGGCTCATATCTTCCGACGTATCCATCGATGGTGTCCGGTCCGTCATTTGGGTTTACTTTTGTTTTTACGTAATGGCGCTCCTTACGGATGAGTGTCCGCAAGGGATACCAGTATTCTTACTTACTTCCTGTCGTTATGGGATGAAATTGACGTTTCGTCTACACCGTCAGTGCCTTCAAATGCCTGTCGCGGCCAACTGACACGGATGTGGGCCCCGGAATTTGGCGGGGCCTGGTTTTCGAGACTGAGCTTTGCCCCGGTGCGTTCAAGCAGTGTCTTGGCGATGAAGATTCCCAACCCCAGACCCCCACCCGTTTCGCTGTCGGGAGCCCGGCCGCGCACGGAAACATAGGGGTCACCGATCTTGCCGAGAATATCGACCGAAAAGCCGGGACCGTCGTCCCGAATGGAAATGGACAGATTGGTTTCGTCCCAGGTTGCGGATACATCCACGCGGTACTTCGCAAAGTCGACCGCGTTTTCAACGAGATTGCCCAATCCGTACCGGATCGCAGCATTGCGTGTCCCGACAGGCTCCTTGCCCTGGCCTTCACCCGTCGAATGAATGGCAACGCCCATACCCCTGTGGGGATCGATCACGTCTTCAAGCAACTGCGAGACCGGCATGCGCTGGTAGGTCTGGTCCTCTTCGGAGGAAAGACTTGTAAGTTTTTGAAGGATTTCGCGGCAACGCTCCGCCTGGGAGCGGATCAGGGCGACATCCTCTCCCCGGTGATCACTGGTGTCGAACTCGTCGGTCAGCTCCTTGGCGACCAGGTAGATCGTCGCAAGCGGTGTCCCCAATTCATGCGCGGCCGCCGTTGCCAGTCCGTCCAGGGCGTTCAGATGCTGCTCTCGTGCAAGGACCAGCTCTGTCGCAGCAAGCGCGTCGGCCAGTTGCCGGGCCTCTTCTGCGACGCGAAACGCATAGATCGCCATGAATCCCAATGTTGAAACGAGCGCAATCCAGATGCCGACGGAATAGACAACCGGCAATGTGAAGTCATCGCCGACTGGCCAGGGCAGTGGCAGATGAAAGAAGGCAAGTATCGTCGCGCTCAAGGTTGCCAATACACCAAGCAGGATCGTGTAGCGCGCAGACAATCCGGCCGCGGACACCATGACCGGTGCCATCAGGAGAAAAGCGAACGGGTTGCCCAGGCCGCCCGTGAGGAACAGCAGCCCGCTCATCTGAAGGATGTCGTAGGAGAGCTGAAGGCCGGCTGCCCTCTCCGAAAGGCGTTTGGCTGACGGCCAGCGGATCTTCAGGAAAATGTTGAGCCACGCCGACAGGGCGACCATGGCAAAGGCAGCCCCTGCGGGAAGCGGATAACCGAGACCGACGTGAACGACCAGAAGCGAGGCCGTCTGTCCGACGACGGCGAGCCAGCGCAGCCTCACCAGAGTGTCGAGTTTCAGGCGCCTTTGCGGCAGCGTGATATTGGAAGTTGGATGATCCGCCATAGGACCCTTTTGAATCGGAATCGGAGCTCTTGCAAGGCCGTGGGCCTTGTGCCGACCGGTTGTAGATGGTAGCCAGCCGCTAACAAGGTTGTCCGGATGACGCGGACCGGCGGCCACCTGGAGGGATTTTCACGCTCTTCATTAAAGATCAGCACCGCGAAACGGATTGAAACACGATGACCGATACCAATGACGGCGGCGCACAGCCGCAGGCGGAAGGCGCCGCCGCACCGGGCATGCATATCCTTGGCCAGTACATCAAGGACCTGTCTTTCGAGAACCCGAACGCACCGCGCTCCCTTGGCCAGGGTGAGCAGCCGAAGCTCGACATCAACGTGAATGTTGGCGCCCAGCAGATGGGCGATGACCAGTTCGAGGTACTTCTCACGCTGAATGCAAAGGCGGAGCGCCCGGACATGGTGATGTTCAATGTCGAGCTGGTCTATGCCGGTCTCTTCAAGATCACCGGTGTTCCGAAGGAGCACATGCATCCGTTTGTCATGATCGAATGCCCGCGCATGATCTTCCCGTTCGCGCGCAACATCCTTTCCGAGGCAACCCGCAACGGCGGTTTCCCGCCGCTGATGCTCGACCCGATCGATTTCGCACAGCTCTACCGCCAGAACATGGCCAACCAGGCTGCTGCACAGGAAGGCGCCGAGCAAAAGCCGAACTAAGGTTTTTGGACCTTATCGAAAAAATTGACCCGTGCTGGCCGTGTCCTGCGCGGGTTTTTTCTTGGATGAAACGGGTGGTCGCGATCAGGTCGTCTTCACGTCGAACTCCGGGTCCAGCGGTACTTGCAGTGATGTCACAAGATGATTTGTCATGCCGGCCAGGCCGATAATCTGAACCAGTTCGCCGTGTTCTTCTTCGCTCATGCCCTGCGCACGAGCCGCTGCCGTATGAGAATGCACACAGTACCCACAGCCATTCGCCGCCGAGACCGCGATATAGATCATCTCGCGGGTTTTCGGGTCGAGTGCGCCCGGCACCGCCATCACGGACTTCAGGTGGTCCCAGGTCCGTTTGAGCCCGGGGGGATCGTAGGCGAGCGCCCGCCAGACATTGTTGATGAAGTCCGTGCCGCGCGTTTTGCGGATGTCATCGAAGACAGCCTTGACCTCCGGAATTTGCTCCGCTTCCGCATCGCTCATCAGTTTGACGGTTGCCATGGATCGTCTCCTTGGTGCTGATCAGACGCTTTCAAGCATTTCGGCCCAGCTCTTCGGGTTTTCACCGTTGAGCGGGTTCCTGGCCGATCGCCTGTAGCGAATGGTTTCCATCCGGAACGTTCTGGCATCGAACATCATCATGCGTCCGACCAGTCCCTCACCCGTTCCGGTAATCTCCTTGATGACTTCCATCGCCTGCATGGCGCCGATGATGCCCGTCAACGCCCCAAGAACACCCGCTTCCGCGCAGGTCGGCAAAAGGCCGTCCCTCGGTTTTTGCGGAAACAGGCAGCGATAGGTCGGGTTGAGCTCGCCGTCCGCATTTGTCTCAAAGGGGCGAAGCGTGGTGATCGAGCCGTCAAATTGCCCGACAGCTGCCGTGACCAGGGGCTTTTCGGCAAAGAAACAGGCATCCGACACGAGATAGCGCGTGTCGAAATTGTCGGAGCCATCGACCACGAGGTCAAAGTCGGAAATCAGGGCAAGGGCATTCTGCCCCGCGATCCGGGTCGGGAAGGGCACAACGTCCACATTCGGGTTCAGACGGGCAATGGCTTCCGCCGCGCTGGCGACCTTCGGTTCTCCGAGCTGGTCCGTGTCGTGAATGACCTGGCGCTGAAGATTGGACAGGGAAACCGTGTCATCGTCGACGATACCGAGTGTGCCGACACCGGCAGCTGCAAGATATTGCAGCACCGGTGCCCCGAGGCCCCCGGCGCCAATCACGAGAACGCGCGCGTTCTTCAGTTTCTGCTGGCCGGCGCCCCCAATCTCCTGCATGACGATGTGTCGGGCGTAACGTTCAAGTTCTGCGGGCGAAAGCATGTCTGGTCCAGATCGGTCAAAACGCGTAGAGGGGTTGGAGTTCAACAGAATTGTCAGCCGAGGATCTTGCTGACAAGCCGGGCGGTATAATCGACCATCGGAATGACGCGGGCATAGTTGAGCCGTGTGGGTCCAATGACGCCAAGCACCCCGACAATGCGCTGGTTGCTGTCCCGATAAGGGGAGACAACAAGCGAAGAACCCGACAGCGAAAACAGATTGTTTTCCGACCCGATGAAGATGCGCACACCGTCGCCTTTTTCGGCCAGGCCAAGCAGCTGGATCAGGTCTTTCTTGTTTTCCAGGTCGTCAAACAGCAGCCGGATGCGTTCCAGGTCTTCGGAGGCATCCAGGTCGGTCAGGAGGTTGGAGCGGCCCCTGACGATCAGCGTGCCCGGATCGTTTGCATTCTCACCGCTCCAGACGGCCAATCCTGCATTGATGACCTTCTGGCTCAGGAGATCCAGTTCCGCCTGGTCCGCGTCGCGGATGCGCTCCAGTTCCGAACGGATATCGGATATCGTCCGGCCCTGGATCTGGGCGTTGAGGTAATTGGTTGCTTCGACGAGCGCTGAAGACGGCAGTCCCGCAGGCAGGTCGATGATCCGGTTCTCGACCGAACCGTCTTCGGCAACAAGGACAGCCAGCGCCTTTTGCGGCTCGATACGGACAAATTCAATATGTTTCAGACGCATGTCCGACTTGTGCGTCAGCACGACGCCTGCGCCCATTGAAAGGCCGGACAGCATCTGGCTGGCTTCGGTCAGCACCTGCTCGGTTGAATTCGCCTTCTGCGACGCGCGCACCTGAACGTCGATCTGCTGTCGTTCATCCTGCGTGAGGTCTCCGACTTCCAGCAGGCTATCGACAAAGAAGCGTAGACCGATTTCGGTTGGCAGGCGCCCGGCGCTGGTATGCGGGGAATGTAGCAGTCCGAGATGCTCAAGGTCCGACATGACATTGCGGACCGAGGCAGGCGACAGGGACATGGTCAGATTGCGCGAGACATTTCTGGAACCGACGGGTTCGCCTGTTTCCAGATAGGTATCGACAATGGAGCGGAAAATTTCGCGGGATCTCTTGTCGAGGTCGCTGAGACTCAAGGCATCTTCTCCGTGTGGCCGATCGCAAGTGCGGTCATAAACGTCCTGATACTCAAGATATAGGCGCAAAATGGGCCCGGCGTGAAGCAGGGCCTTTACGCCGCATGAATTTGGGGTCTAAGAAGGCCGTCAGAATTAAGACAAACTGATGCTTCTCGGAAGAGTAGATCGAAAGGGATTTTCATGCGTCCGTCAAAACGCGCTGCCGATGAACTGCGTGCCGTCACCCTGGAACGTGGTGTTTCCAAACACGCGGAAGGCTCCTGCCTTGTTAAATTCGGCGACACGCACGTGTTGTGCATGGCAAGCCTGGAAGAGCGTGTGCCACCGTGGTTGCGTGGACAGAACCGCGGCTGGGTAACTGCCGAATATGGCATGTTGCCGCGCGCGACCGGCGATCGCATGCGCCGCGAGGCAAGCGCCGGCAAGCAGTCGGGCCGGACACAGGAAATCCAGCGCCTGATCGGCCGCTCCCTGCGCGCAGTCGTTGACCTGGAAGCGCTTGGTGAAGTGCAGATCTCGGTCGACTGTGACGTAATCCAGGCTGACGGGGGCACCCGGACGGCGGCAATCACAGGTGCATGGGTTGCGCTGCGGGACTGCATCGAGTGGATGAAAGCTCGGGACATGGTGACCAAGGAAGTCCTGAAGGACCATATTGCTGCGATCTCCTGTGGCATTCATGAAGGCACGCCGGTTCTTGATCTCGATTATGCGGAAGACAGCACGGCTGAAACCGATGCAAACTTTGTCATGACCGGTTCAGGCGGGATCGTCGAGATCCAGGGTACGGCTGAAGGCGCACCGTTCTCGGAAGAAGAATTCGGGCAGCTGCTCGGTCTTGCCAAGGCGGGCATTACGCGCCTCGTCGACCTGCAGAAAATGGCAATTCTTTAAGGGAAAACGGTCATGGCGCATCGTAGACTGCAGCCCGGTAAGCTTGTTGTTGCAAGCCACAACAAGGGCAAGATCCGTGAAATCAACGAGCTGCTTGCGCCATTCGGGTTCGATGTCGTCTCCGCCGGTGAGCTCGACCTGCCGGAACCTGATGAGACCGGGCTGACATTTGAGGAAAATGCGGCGCTGAAGGCTGATGCCTCTGCGAGTGCTTCCGGGCTTCCAGCCCTGGCAGATGACAGCGGGTTTTGTGTGGAAGCCCTGGACAACGATCCAGGCATCTATTCGGCGCGCTGGGCGGGTCCGGACAAGGACTTCGCAATGGCAATGCGCACGATCGAGGAAAAACTTGCTTCGATTGGAGCCAATACGCCCGCACAGCGCCGCGGATCCTTCGTAGCCGTGCTTTGCCTTGCCTGGCCGGACGGTCACAAGGAGTACTTCCGCGGCGAGGTCGAGGGTCAGGTGGTTTGGCCGCCGCGTGGCACCCAGGGATTTGGCTATGATCCGATTTTCCAGCCGGACGGACACGAGCGGACGTTCGGCGAAATGTCGTCTGAGGAAAAACACGGCTGGTCCCGTGACACTGAGGCCCTGTCTCACAGGGCAAGGGCGTTTCAGCTGTTTGCATCAGGCTGTTTGGAAGGATAGGCGCGGTGTCGCAAGGGACATCTGACGGTGGCTTTGGCATTTATGTTCACTGGCCGTTTTGCGCGGCCAAATGCCCTTATTGCGACTTCAACTCCCATGTCCGGCACCAGCCGGTGGATCAGGAACGTTTTGCTGCGGCATTCGAGAAAGAGCTCTCTTATTTCGCCGATTTGACCGGGGGAAAGACAGTTCAGTCGATTTTCTTCGGTGGTGGCACGCCGTCGCTGATGGAACCGGCAACAGTGGCGCGCATTCTCGACAAGATTTCCGATTTGTGGACAGTCGAAGCCGATGCCGAGATCTCGCTGGAGGCCAACCCGTCCTCTGTCGAGGCGGGCAGGTTCAAAGGCTACCGGTCGGCAGGTGTGAACCGGGTGTCTCTCGGTGTGCAATCACTGATCGACATTGATCTTAAGTTGCTGGGCCGGTTGCACGACGCAAAGACGGCACGCTCGGCCATCGAGATTGCCCGTTCGACTTTTCCGCGCCTCTCGTTTGACCTGATTTATGCCCGCCCGGACCAGACACCCGGCGGTTGGGAGCAGGAACTGAACGAGGCGATCGGACTGGCGGCGGACCATCTCTCGCTTTACCAGCTGACGATCGAGGAAGGCACGCCATACTTTCAGCTCTACCACGCCGGAAAACTGAAAATACCGGACCCCGATCTTGGCGCTGAGTTGTATGAGCTCACGCAGGACGTAACGGCGAAGGCGGGACTGCCAGCCTATGAAGTCTCAAATCATGCCAAGCCTGGAGCAGAATGCCGCCACAACCTGGTCTATTGGCGCTACGGGGACTATGTCGGCGTTGGCCCGGGTGCACACGGGCGCCTGACCGTGGGTGTCAATCGGCTGGCGACTTCCACGGAACGTCATCCGGAGACCTGGCTTGAGAATGTCGAGCAGTCCGGTCACGCGCTGATCGAAAATGCCGGCCTGAGCGAGGAAGAACAGGGCGACGAATATCTCCTGATGGGACTGCGTCTGACCGAGGGGATAGATCTGAGCCGATACGAGAAATATGCCAACAGATCCATTGACCCCCGCCGGCTGAGTGACCTTCTCGAGCATAAAATGGTGGAGGAAATCGGGGAAAACCGCGTTCGGGCGACGCGGGAAGGCTTTTTTGTTCTGGATGCGGTTGTGGCGGACCTGGCGGCCTAGCGGTCCTCAAACCGCTTTATGAATTACCTCTACCAAATTGATTTAAATACCGTATCTGATTTTGCGCTGCACATTGAAACGCCGCGAAAACGAGTTTGAGAATGATTTCGCGCGTTTATACTAGTAAAAAGGTATTAGATACCACTATTGCAGGCCACCCGTTGCCTAGCTATCCTGCTGCGTTGCAACAGATGGTGCAAATAAAAACGGGCCGCAAAAATGGTTTTCAAACTTGCCAAGGGGGTAGGCGGCGGCCTCATAAACGAGGGAGATGCGCCTTTGCCGTTTTATCACCTTTACGAGCTGAACCATGCTGCGATGGCGCCTTTCAGGGCCATGGCGGACATGACGAGGCTATATTTTCAAAATCCTCTTAATCCGCTGACTCACACAAGCCTCGGTCGTTCGGTCGCAGCAGGATGCGAAGTGCTTGAGCGCACCACGCGCCGCTACGGCAAACCGGAGTTCGGACTCAAGGAAACCTCGGTCGGTGGCGTCCGTGTTCCTGTCCGCGAGGAAATTGTTTGGAGCCGCGCATTTTGTGACCTGGTCCGGTTTGAGCGCGG
This sequence comes from Roseibium sp., assembly GCA_017643925.1. Lineage (GTDB taxonomy): Bacteria > Pseudomonadota > Alphaproteobacteria > Rhizobiales > Stappiaceae > Roseibium. The sequence goes on from JAEPML010000016.1 coordinate 89,514, forward strand.
AGTGACATCCCATCGGAACGACCCAAAGATCCTGATCGTTTCTCCGATGTCGGGCCATTATGCGACCCTGTTGCGCGGCACGGTCGAAACCCTGATGCCGGATGCGGACGTTTACATCACCGACTGGATCGATGCCCGCATGGTTCCGATCCAGGAAGGCAAGTTCGATCTCGACGATTACATCGACTACATCATTTCGATGCTGCATTTCCTCGGGCCGGACACCCATGTTCTCGGTGTTTGCCAGCCATCCGTTCCTGTCCTGGCGGCCGTGGCCGTCATGGAAGATCGCGACGACCCCTATGTTCCGTCGACAATGACCCTGATGGGCGGGCCAATCGACACCCGTGTCGCGCCGACCGCAGTCAACGATCTGGCGGTCTCCAAGGGGATCGACTGGTTCAAAAGCAATGTCGTCATGAAGGTGCCTTTCCCGCATCCGGGATTCATGCGGGACGTCTATCCCGGCTTCCTGCAGCTGTCCGGCTTCATGAGCATGAATCTGGACCGCCACGTGACGGCGCATCGCGATTTCTTCCAGCACTTGGTGGAAGGCGACGGCGACAGCGCCGAAAAACATCGCGACTTCTATGATGAATATCTTGCTGTCATGGATCTGACGGCGGAGTTCTACCTCCAGACCGTCGAAACCGTGTTCATCGACCACTCGCTGCCCAACGGAACGATGGTCCACAATGGCCGGCTGGTCGATTGTTCGAAAATCACCCGTACGGCCCTGCTGACCGTCGAGGGAGAGAAGGACGACATCACCGGTCGGGGTCAGACGAAGGCCGCGCATGACCTGTGCACCAGTTTGTCCGACGAGATGAAGGTTCACTACGAGCAACCGAATGTTGGCCACTACGGGGTCTTCAACGGGTCTCGCTGGCGCTCGGAAATCGCACCGCGCGTGATGGATTTCATTCGTTCCAATCGTCCGGGGACTCCAAAGAAGTCAGCCCCTAAGAAAGCGGCGGCCCCCAAGGCAAAGACGAAACCTGCTTCGAACTCGCTCGAGCAGATCCTGTTGCAGAAGCCCGAAGGCGCAGCGGACGATCTGAAAGCGATCAGCGGCGTGGGACCAAAGCTTGAAAAAGTGCTCAACGAGGCCGGGATCTTCCATTATTGGCAGATAGCGTCGCTCAAGAAGGCGCAGATCGATGCGCTGGACAGCAAACTCGAGTTCAGGGGCCGCATCGAGCGTGACAACTGGATCGAACAGGCACGGGACCTGTCGGAAACGGTGAGCTGAAAATCGACCTTTCAATTGTTCCACAAGGGGAAAACTTGAGCAGATGCATCAAGTTTTCCCCTTTTCGTTTGCATTGGTTGATTCTGGCCTGTTTGGTCAATAAAAGACCAGTTTCACGGTGCTCTTGGAGATTCGGATAGTGCTCAACATTTTCATCGGTTTTGATCCACGCGAAGCAGTTGCATACCATGTGTGTTCGAATTCGCTGGCGCGTCTCTCCAGCGAAGTGCTTGCGATCACGCCCCTCGCCCTGAAGAACCTGAAGTCCTATGAAGAAACGCACACGGACGGGTCAAACCATTTCATTTACAGCCGTTTTCTCATTCCGCACCTGATGAATTACAACGGCTGGGCGCTGTTCATGGACGGTGACATGATCGTCCGTGACGACATAGCCAAGCTGTTTGCAATGCGCGACGAAAGCAAGGCGGTCATGTGCGTTCATCATGACTACAAGACCAGGCAGACAACAAAATATCTTGGCTCGCGCAACGAAAACTATCCGCGCAAGAACTGGTCGAGCGTTGTGCTCTGGAACTGCGGCCATCCGGCAAACCGGAATGTAACGCCGGAATTCGTCATGAAATCGACGGGAGCCCAGCTGCACAGGTTCACTTGGCTCGACGATGACCTGGTCGGCGAGCTGCCGATCGAGTGGAACTGGCTGCCGGATGAATTTGGCGCCAACCCGGGTGCCAAGTTGCTGCACTTTACCCTCGGGACCCCCTGTTTCCACGAATATGCGAACTCGCCGATGGCAGCCGAATGGCACCGGGAAAAATTGCTTGCGAATTATTCCCTGCAACATGTGATCGACGGCCCGTTCGACGAATAAGCTCAAAAAATACTTCAAAAACAACAATATAGGCTCGGCGGGTGACAATCCGGACCGGGCCTTTTTCTTTGCGATGTCTGTGTTCCAGATCACAAATCCTTGAAGCAGACGCCGACAATCCCCACCTCAATAACGTGGATGTCTTAAATGGATAGGAAGATGACGACGACCAAAAGTTGCATGATTAAACCTGCCTGGACGCCTGCGACCATCGGTTTGATGGTGCTGGGTTTTGTGGTTTTCTGGCCGCTTGGCCTCGCCATGCTCGCCTACATTCTTTGGGGTGACCGCTTCGAGGGCCTCGCCCGCGATGCAAAGGATCAGTGGCGGGGCAGCCCGCTGAAGGGAGCATTCGATCAGATGTCAAATACCGCCGGTTATGCCCGTACAGGCAATGTTGCGTTCGATGATTACCGTGAGCGCGAATTGAAGCGTCTTGAAGAAGAGCGTGCCAAGCTTGATGCCATGCGCGCTGATTTCGACGATTTCCTCCGGGAACTGCGCCGTGCGCGTGACCAGGAAGAGTTTGATCGCTTCATGGCCAACCGGGGCCGCACGTCAGGTGGCAGCGAGAGCGCACCGGCGTAAGGGGTATCCTCCCAGCCCCGTCCCCGACGGCCAGACCGAGAGCGGCGCCCTGAAAAGCGCCGCTTTCGTCCGTTTATTCCCCGTTGAATCTCCCCTACACTCACCGGAAACGATTCGTCCGGATTGTAGCTGTCCATGCCATTTCGCTTAAAAAAAGCGCTGCCCAATCACATTGATATTGAAACAGAAACGGATCCTGTCCGGATCCGGCTGAAGGCCAATCCACGTGCTCAACGCTATCTGCTGCGTCTTCCGGCGGATCGGTCGGGCCCGGTCCTGACCGTTCCAAGGGGTGGCGACCTTGAACGTGCTGAGAAATTTGCGCGCCAGCACATCGCCTGGCTGATCGAGCGGCTGCAGGACCGGCCGGACCACGTGGCGTTCCTGCCGGGGGCAACCATTCCCTTTCGCGGGGAGGACCATGTCATCATTCCAACCGGCAAGTTGCGTGGCCTCGTGACCATCGGTCAGTCGGAAAATGGCAGTCCGGCGTTGTTCGTGCCCGGTGCGGACGATCATATCGCTCGCAAACTGACGTCCTGGTTCAAGGAGCAGGCACGCAAGGAGCTCCACGAAAGGGCCGAGTATCACGCTGCCAGAATAGGCAAGAAGATTGCCGCGATCAGCATTCGCGATACAACAAGCCGGTGGGGGTCTTGTGCTTCCAACGGTCGGCTGTCCTTTTCCTGGCGTCTGATCCTCGCCCCACCCGAAATTCTCGATTATGTCGCGGCCCACGAAGTGGCGCATTTAAAGGAAATGAACCACTCCCCCCGTTTCTGGCGGCTGTGCGAACAACTGGCGCCGCAGACGCCGGAAGCGCGCCTGTGGCTCAAGCAAAACGGCACGCATCTTCACGGGTTCGGCTAGAAATCCGGTTACAACGGATCGAAAATGTGGTTCGCTTTCCGGGAAACTTCTGGGAGGGCGGAAATGAAAGCACAGTTAGTCAGAGCGACGGGCAGGGCAACACTGGTTGCCGCAACACTTTTCGGTCTGTTGATGCCGACCATCGCGGCCGCGGACAGTTGCTGGAACCACAACGGCTCCATCATGCGGCTGCAGGCCCAGGGAAACCAGCGCTGGCTGTCCTATGAAGTTCCCAGAAATGTTCTCAGAAACGCCGGTGTTCAGCGTGGAACCCTGCTGTTCAACGGCTTCAAGAACGGCAACTGGTACTCCGGCACCGCGCGGGTCTTCTCCAAGTACTGTCCGGGGAGTCCCTTGGAATACCACGTGGAAGGACCAGTGCGTGGCGACCAGCTCCAGGTAACGGTTCAGGGCACGCGGGAAGTCTACAATCGTTGCCGCCCGACCGGCCGCTACACCACGGACACGCTGGTCTTCACCTATAGCCACGACTGCTGAAGCTTTTGGGCGGTTGATGCAATCAACCGCCGCCAAACAGGTTTCTGAGCAGATTGAGCGGTCCACGGCGCTCACCGTCCTGCTGGCCGCCACCAACTGGCGCCGGCGGGATCGGGTCGCTGCCTGAGCCGACCGACGTGGCGACCGGTACCGGCTTGCGTGGAGCAGCTACGGCGACAGGCAGGTTCGGCACACCCGGCAAGTCAGCCACCGGCAGTCCTTCATGCGCCTTGTCCATGGCGTCTTTCCAGACGATTGCCGGCAGGTTGCCACCGGTAGCTTTTTTGGTCGGGGAATTGTTGTCATTGCCGAACCAGACGGCGGTCGTCAGGTTTCCGGTATAACCAATGAACCAGGCATCCCGGAAATCCTGGCTGGTACCGGTTTTTCCGCCTGCGGGACGGCCGCTGTCCAGTCGCGCCTTGCGGCCCGTTCCCGTCAGGAGCGTCTCGGACATCATCAGGTTCATGTTGCCGACGTCCCGGCGCTCGACGACACGGCCGCGGCCATCGCCGGAACGGGAATAGAGCGTCTTGCCGTCCACGGTCTTGATGCGCCGGATCACATGCGGAAACACGCCATAGCCACCATTCGAGAACGGTACATAGGCCGAAGCGATCTCCAGCGGCGTGACTTCCGAAGTCCCGAGCGCAAGCGAAAGGTTCCTCTTCAGATCCGAGGTCACGCCCATGCGCTTGGCGGTGTTGGCAACGGTCCCGGCGCCGACTTCATGTGCCAGCCTGGCGGCTACCGTGTTGAGCGACAGGCTCAAGGAGCGCGTGAGAGTGACAGGGCCGTAGTGTTCCTTGGTGTAGTTCTTCGGCGACCAGCCGCCGATCGTGATTGGTTGATCCTGACGGATTGTCTGCGGTGTCAGGCCGTTTTCGAGCGCCGCAAGGTAGACGAATGGCTTGAAAGCGGAGCCGGGTTGCCGCTTGGCATAGACAGCACGATTGAACTGGCTCTTGGAGTAGTCGGCGCCACCGACCAGCGCCTTGACCGCACCGGCAGTGTCCAGTGTTACGACCGCACCTTGCGAAACGCCCAGCTTCTGGCTGTTTTCCGCAAGCGCGTTCCGCAAGGCGGATTCGGCTGCGGCCTGCATTTTCGGGTCGATGGTCGTGTCGACGATGATGTCACCTTCTATTGCACCCACAAAATGCGGGAGAACGTCCATGACCCAGTCGGCGACATAGTTCTCGCTGGCCGTGGTGTAGCGCCGAACGACCTTGGCTGGCGCGGCCAGTGCGTTCTTGGCCTCATCGGCGCTGATGTAGTTTTCCTCGTGCATGGCTGCGAGCACGAGCTGGGCGCGGTCTTCTGCAAGATCGGGGTTGCGAGCGGGGGAATAGCGTGACGGCGCCTTCAGAAGCCCCGCTATTGTCGCCGCTTCTGCAATCGTCAGCAGCCGTGCGGATTTACCGAAATAGCGCCTTGCTGCCGCGTCGACACCATAGGCACCGGAACCGAGATAGACCCGGTTCAGATACATTTCGAGGATTTCGTCCTTGGAGTATTCGGCCTCGAGCCAGAAGGCGAGCACCAGCTCCTGGATCTTCCGCTTGATGGTACGGTCAGGTTCGAGGAAGAGGTTCTTGGCGAGCTGTTGGGTCAGCGTCGAACCGCCCTGGACGAGACGGCCGGTTGTGAGATTCGTGAACATGGCACGGGTCAGACCGATGGGGTCGATCCCGAAATGTGAGCGGAAGCGCCGGTCTTCAATGGCGATCACGGCGTTGGGTAAATAGGGTGGAAGCTGCTCGAGGCGGACGGCTTCACCGCCCGTGTCACCGCGATTTGCGATCAGTTGCCCGGTAGAGGAAACGATCTTGACGTTCGGTGGGCGCGCGGGCACTTGCCATTCTGATGTCGGCGGCAGGAATGCGGCGTAGTAGCCGATGACGCAGACAACCGCGATAAATCCCCAGATGCCGAGAACGGCGCTCCAGTAGGCACCGCGCTTGATCAGCCGGCCGAACCACGAAGGTGACTGGTTTCGGCTCTTGCGCTTTGTGCTCCTGCGTTTGGCGCCGGACCGTCCGCCGCGGCCACGGCCCGACGAATTCTTTGCCTTTGTCGTCTGGTTCTTGGCGGTTTTTCTGGCAGGCGCCTTTTTCTTGGCGGCAGGCTTGGCAGCCTTCCTGGACTTTGACGAGGTCGACTTTTTACCGGAGGGCGCAGAAGAACGGTCCTGCGGTCCAAGACGCAGGTCGAGCAGACTGCTGCTCTTTTCCCCGAAAGTAGGCTCTATCCTCGACTGGCGTTTCGCCTTGGTCGCCATAGATCATCCGTCCCAAATACTTCCCGGCAGATCTCCGGTTTCCCCGTGATGATCCTAAAATGCGGCAAATTAAGGGGGCGTTAAGGTTCGGGGTTTTTGCGCGGCCGGACAGCAAAAAGCCGGCTGAATTGCTCAGCCGGCCAAACTTGAGTGCGAAGGGCGGCTTGCGACCTAGCTCGAATACCGGCTGGCGTCGGCGCCGTAGTAGTTGACGTAGCGGGTGTTGAGTTCCGACACCGGCATGATGATGAGTACATCCGTGGTACCGAACTGATGGTCGATCACGGCCCCATCGCCGATGAAGGCCCCAAGTCGCAGGTAACCCTTGACCAGCGGCGGCAGTGCTCTCAGGGCTTCCTTGGATTTGATTTCCTCCGCCGGCAGGCGGTTCATTTCGACATAGCGGTCCGCAACGGCGCGCACGCGCCATTCTTCCGGAGCGCGGGCATTGTGATGCAGGAACGACAGCTGACTGGCCAATTGGTCGGGATCGGTTCCCTCGATGGAGGCGCAGCCGAGCATGACGTCAATCTTGTGGCGAAGCACATAGGCCCAGATGCCATGCCACAACAGTTCGACGGTTTTCTTGTTGCGGTACGGTTTGAGGACGCAGGATCGCCCGAGTTCCATGAAGCGTTTGCCGGGATTGGCGTCGATCAGCTTCTGGATGTCATATTCACCTGAGGTATAGAAGCCGCCATGCCGGTCGGCAACTTCCTGGCGCAGCAGCCTGTAGGTTCCCACGATCTGAGGTTTCAGGCGACCGAGCTTGTTGCGCTTCATGGAAGCGTGATCGACGACCAGGATATGGTCGCAATACGCGTCGAACGGATCCGCGTCTCGGCGGGCCGCGATTGTAGTCGGGTCCGCAATTGCGGACATCTCTTCGTAGAAGACCTCGTACCGCAGGCGTTGCGCTTTCTTGATCTCCTTGAGATTGCGCGCCATGCGCACTTCAAGAGAACCAATTCGCCCAAGTGTTTCGCCTGTTTTCGCCGGTGTGCGGAGCGTATGCGCAGGGCGGGCGGCACCCGGCGCGGCTGGACCGGGACGTATGATTGGAGTGAATTTTCGAACCAGTTTCCGGGGAGAAAAAAGTCCTTGTCGCATCATCGACATTCCACCCTTTTTCAAATTATCCGAGACAATCGGGCTGCACCGCAAACGACCGGCCAAGTGTCTGGTTTGCCATCACCGGAAACCAGGTTGGAACTTGGTTAGCCCGCTTTGGAGCTGCGGTAGATCACACTATTCCGACAATTGAATGACACTGCAAATCACCGGCATGTGTGTGCCGGAGTCTAACCCAGTCTCGTGCCTTTGTGAAATTTGACAGGCAAGAGACCGCAGCGCCGGTTCCTGCCTGGAAAGAAACCTGTGCGTCAGGATCGATTGAGTTTTGCCAGGGCGTCGGAAATCGCTTCGACCGACAAGGGCTTGGTCAGATAGCCGGATGCTCCCACGGCCTCCGCCTTGTCCCGGGCATCCTTCATGACGTCGGCGGTGACGATCAGAACCGGCACGGTCGGGCGGCCGGACGCACGTTCCGCGGCGCGGATCTGTCGGATTGCCTCAAATCCGTCCACGCCTGGCATATGCAGATCCATGAGTATCGCGTCGTAGGAGCCGCTTGCGGCTTCTTCGACAGCCTTCTCTCCATCAATCACCATGACGGGCACATGTCCCAGTTTGCGAAGCATCGCTTCACCAAGCAGGCGGTTGATGTCGTTGTCTTCGGCAACAAGCAGGCGCAACGGACGCCCAGGTGCGCGATCACGATTTTCCGCGAACGGCTTGCTGCCCGGCTCCGGACTGGTGTCCCAGGCGTGGTCGTCTCCTTCCACGATACCCGCGACCATCTGTGCGAGCGTATCAATGCGCACAGGGCGAATGAGGTAGGCCGCGTAGCCGGCAGCACGCAGGTGTTCGAGACGATCCCGCTCAGGTGGTGTGATCAACACGATCGCGGGCGCATTGCATCCGGTCAACCGGGCCGAGGCCAGCCAGCCTCCGGCGTCGGTCAGGGCCGAATTATCCACCAGCAACAGATCGGCGTCCTGAAGAACGTCCTCAAGCCCGTCGCTGCCCGGAGCGTAGAGACCGACCTGCGCAGAATGCTGTTCCATGTGATTTGCAATCAGCGGAAACTCGACCATGCTGTCGCTGACAAGAACAACCTTCCTGTCCTTGAGCAGCACCAGTCGATCGTCCAGCTGGTCAGAAAGCGCTTCGGGGACCGGCAGCGAAACCCTGAAATGCGCTCCGCCGCCGTCTGCAGGGGTTGCTGCAATGGATCCACCCATCAGGTTTGCCAGGCGCTGGGCGATTGCGAGACCGAGGCCGGTGCCGCCGAATTGACGTGCCGGTCCATGGTCGACCTGTTCAAACTCCTGAAACAGGCGCTCCGCCTCGGCCTCGTCAAATCCGATGCCGGTGTCGCGGACGTCGATATCCAGGAAGCTGCCACCTGCCGGATTGGCCCGTCCTGCCAGTTCAACGGCGACCCCGCCGGTATCGGTGAACTTGACACCGTTGCCGATCAAGTTGAACAGGATCTGCCGGACGCGGGTGGCATCGAGGGTGACTTCGGGGGGAAGGTTCGGGCTCACCACTGCGCCGATTTCAAGGTTCTTGGCGTGGGCCTTCGGGGCAAGAAGTTCCACCACATGTTCGGCCAGCGCACCGACACGGACAGGTTCCGCGTGAATGTCGAGCTTTCCAGCCTCGACCTTGGAAAAGTCCAGAACTTCGTCAATGAGAAGGAGCAGGGTCTCCCCGGAAGTCTCAAGTGCCTCGATATAGGCGCTCTGTTCCTTGGTCAGGCGCGTGTCCCGCAAAAGCGTTGTCATGCCCATGACGCCGTTGAGAGGTGTCCGGATTTCGTGGCTGACCGTTGCCAGGAAGCGGGACTTCGCCTCGTTTGAACTTTCCGCCGAAAGGCGGGCAGCATGCAGTTCTTCCTCGATCAGGCGCCGCTCGGTCACGTCCCGCAACACGGTTTGCACGAGCTGTCGATCGGACACCGTATCGCGGACCGGAATGTCAATGCGTGAAAACCACCTCGGTCCCTGCGCCGTTTCAAGCTGAACATCCTTGTAGCCGACGGTTTCAACCCGATCTTCATGGGGTTGCGCCACGGACCCCTGTCGGTTGTCATCGGAAATGAGCGGCAGGAAGAGCGGCCCGTCGGGCCGGATCTGGTGTTCGGGTCCGAACACATCATCCGCAGTTGAATTCACATAGGTGATGACGCCATCCTGATCGCGCCGGACCACCACGTCACCGAGTGTCGCAAGGATGCTGGCGTGCCGCTCATCGGATTCTCCGAGTTCCCAGGCCCGGTCTTCCAGTTCCTCGCAGCGTGCCAGAAGGCGCCGGATTTTCCTGTCCTTGAGCGCAACAGCGCGCTTGGCGCGGTACATGTCATCGGCAAAAAGTCGCCAGACAGCCAATCCTCCGGCAAAGAATGCGACGCCGACCCCCAGAAAACGGTTGAAGCCTTCCGCGGCAACAAATCCGAATGCGGCGATCAGACCCAGAACCAGTCCGGCGACCGCAAGGTGCTGCAGGGATTTTCTGGGAGCGGATACAGGAAGATCGGTGGCGCGACGACCCTGGCCCTTTTCGAAGCTGCCTGGCTCTTTCCGACCGTCGTGGTCGTGTGTGGATTTGGAGGCGCGACTGTCGCGTATTTCGGAAGGTGCAATATCCGTCTCCTCGACGGCCTCTGCCTTTCGATCGCTGTTCTGACTGACCAAGATCACGACTCACTACTAGGACCCAGTTGTGAGCACAGTGCCGCTTAAACTTTTAGAAACCGTTTCCTTTTCAGACCGGATTGAACCGACAATTCCGAAAGTTACACCGATCGCGTTATGCCCAATCCTTCAGAACGAGGTGGGTTTCCACCGAGGCGATGCCGTCAATCGCCGCAATTTCACTCCTGAGCTCTGCCAGGTGTTCATGCGTTTCGGATCTGGCGTGCACAACCAGGTCCTGGTCTCCGGCAATTGAGCGGCACTGAAGCACGCCGGGCAGTTTGGCGATCCGGGGCGCTACGGATGCGCAGGTCACCGACTGGGTGCGGATCCACAAATAGGCCTCCACAAGGGATGCGTCCGGTTCGGTCACGTCGATCGTGAAGCGGCGTATGACACCATTTTCCTCAAGCTTCTTGATCCGTTCCTGGACAGTTGATCGCGCAAGACCAACCTCCGCAGCCAGCCGTTTCAGCGGCGTTCGGCCGTCGGCTTTCAACAGTTCGATCAGTCTTCGATCAATCGCGTCCATCTTGCCCTTATAGGCGCATTCGCGAGGAAACGCTTCGGCAAAATTCCGGCGGGGCCGGTCACTTGTCCGGGAGAATTCGGCGCTTCTCGATGTTACCCGTGCCTCGGGAAATGCAAGGAGAGACCCAATGAGATTTCACCTGGATACGGACAGCTTCACTGCGGAGCGGGCCTGGGGCGCCCGTTTGGTCGGCCAGATCGACAACGTAACGGTCCGGCTTCACTGGACTGACCAACCCTACAAGTGGCATGTCAATGACGGTCCGGAAGCATTCGTCGTCCTGCACGGCGGCGTGGACATGCACTATCGGGAAGGCACCGAGGAAAAGACGCAGCGGTTGGAACCCGGGCAGATTTTCTACGCCGAGGACGGCGACGCACATGTGGCACATCCCGTTGGGGAGGCCCGCATTCTCGTTATCGAGCGAGATGGAAGTGTCTGACAAAAAAGCCCGGCACGAGTGTCGGGCTTGAAAGCGGAAATTGCAGGATCAGCGAACTTCGAGGAAGCCGATGATCTTGCGGACATCCTTCAGGACCGGCTCGGCAATCTCGGAAGCCTTTTCGGCCCCCTCCTTGAGAACCGCGTCGATCTGGGATTTCTCGTCCATCAGGCGGCGCATCTCGTCGGTCATTGGTGACAGTTTCGAAACGGCAAGCTCTGACAGGGCCGGCTTGAAGGCCGAAAACTGCTGACCGCCGAAGTCTTTCAGGACACCGTCCTTGGTATTGCCGCTCAGCGCAGCGAAGATCCCGACCAGATTGTCGGCCTCCGGGCGGCCTTCCAGACCGTCGACCTCGCTCGGAAGGGCATCCGGATCGGTTTTGGCCTTGCGGATCTTCTTGGCGATCGAGTCCGCGTCGTCGGTCAGGTTGATGCGTGACAGGTCGGACGGGTCCGACTTGGACATCTTCTTGGTACCATCGCGCAGGGACATGATACGGGTCGCAGGACCGGCGATCATCGGCTCGGTAAGCGGAAAATAAAGCTGCTCGGGCAGTTCCGGAGAAGGCGTCGGGTTCGGCACGCCGATGCCAAGTTCCTTGATCCGGTCACCGAAATCATTGTTGAATTTCGCCGCGATATCGCGCGTCAGTTCAAGGTGCTGCTTCTGGTCGTCGCCGACCGGAACATGCGTGGCGCGGTATGCGAGAATGTCGGCAGCCATCAGGTTCGGATAGGCGAACAGACCAACGGAAGCGTTTTCCTTGTTCTTTCCGGCCTTCTCCTTGAACTGGGTCATCCGGTTCAGCCAACCCATGCGGGCGACACAATTGAAGATCCAGGCAAGTTCCGTGTGCTCACGGACCTGGGACTGATTGAAGATGATGGACTTCTTCGGATCAATCCCTGCAGCCATGTAGGCGGCAGTGACTTCGCGCGTTGCGTTTGACAGTTCCTGGGGATCTGGAAATCCGGCAGTGATTGCGTGTGAATCGACGACACAGAAGATGGTCGGCATCTGGTCTTGCAGCGGCACCCAGCGCGAGACCGCGCCCAGGTAGTTGCCGAGATGAAGGTTGCCGGTCGGCTGAACGCCGGAAAAGACACGGGGCTGGAACTCCGCCATTTGTGATCCCTTTATTGGTGCGGCCGGTTGGAAGGGCGCTGTGAACATTTGGGCGCGCCGGGTTTAAGCCTGCGACGCACGTGATGCAAGGGCGAAAAGGCTACCTGTTGCGTTTCGGCCTCAAGTGTTGCGCCGTGTCAACGCTTTTGTCATGCCGGCAAGGTCCGCGCCACCGCTGATCTGGGCAAAAATTGCGAAGGTTATCAAGCCGGTCAGGATCAGGAGCGCAAGGCTGCCCGCACGTACCAGCAACCAGGCGTCCTTGAGATAAGGCGCCAGATAGAGCGCGGCAAAGTGAATGACGACACCCATCAGCAGGCTGGCGATCAGAACCAGCACAAGCTTCCGCAAGACGTCGAGATTGGGTGTGAAATGCCCCCGGCGCCACAGCACGACAATCAGGAGAGCGGTGTTGACCCAGCCTGCGATTGTTGTGGCCAGGGCGATGCCGACATGCTTGAACACCGGAAACAGCACGATCGACAAAGCAACATTGACGACCATGCCGACCACGGCGAATTTCATCGGCGTCTTGGTGTCCTCCCGGGCAAAATAGCCTGGCGAAAAGACCTTGTTGAGAACGAAAGCCGGCAGGCCAAAGGAGAAGGCCATCAGGGCGGCAGCCGTGCCGTCGACGGCCGCGGCATCGAAGCGAACCCGCTGAAACAGAACCGAGACAATTTCATGGGGAATCACTGCCAGGGCGACGGCAGCTGGCAGGGTCAGAACGAGCGAAAATTCCAGTGCCCGGTTCAGACTGTGTTGATAGGCGGCGGTCTCTCCGGAACGCAATTGCCGCGTCAGACTGGGCAGAAGCACCACACCGATCGCGATCCCAATCACGCCAAGTGGCAGCTGGTACAGGCGGTCGGCGAAATAAAGCAGAGCGTTGGCGCCTTCCTGAAGCGAGGCAATGATCTGACCGACGGCAATGTTGATCTGGGTGACCCCGCCGGCAATCACGCCGGGAATGCCGAGAACCAGCAATCGCCTTGCCGACTTGGTGTAGCGCGGCCGGAACACCGGGATTTTGAACCCCAGGCGTTTCAGATCGATGATCACGACAAGCAACTGCACAATGCCGCCAATGGTGACCCCGGTCGCCAGGATAATGCCGAGCGTCACGTTGTCATCGACACCGGCAATCAGGACACCACCGAGGACGATGCTCATCACTACATTGAGCATCACCGGCGCAAAGGCGGCGGCGGCAAACCGGTGATAGGTGTTCAATATCCCGCCGATAAACGCCAGCAGGGACATGAAGATCAGATAGGGAAAAGCGATCCGGGCCATGATCACGGTCAGATCGAACTTTTCGGCGTCCGCAACAAATCCGGGAGCGAGCGCCCAGACCACGAAGGGCATGAAGATCTGGGCCAGTGCCGTAAGAGCCAGCAGGCAGAACAGCAGGGCCGAACCGATCTCGCCGGCAAATTGACGGGCTCCCTTGTCGCCCTCTTCCTCCACACTTCTGCCGAAAAGCGGAATGAAGGCCGAGTTGAAAGCGCCTTCTGCGAACAGCCGCCGGAACAGGTTGGGCAGCCGGAACGCCACCACAAAGGCATCGGCAACAGGCCCCGCTCCGACAGCCGCTGCCAGCAGCACATCGCGCACGAAGCCCAGCAGACGGCTCAGCAGCGTGGCACCACCAACGGTCGCGAAATTTCGGAGGAGGCTCTTTCCGGACACTTAGGAAACCTGGCGCTGTATCTTGCGGGCGACCGGGGCGGCCGGATCAAGTTCGACATGACCCTCAACGGCCTGGGACAGGCGCTCGCGGATAATGTCCTGGCGGCCGATATTGGCGATCTTCTGTCCGGTCAGATCGGTCACGTAGAAAACGTCGACGACTTTCTCACCGAAGGTCGAGATATGGGCGGAGCCGATATTCAGGTTCAATGTCGCGATCGACCGGGTCAGGTCATAAAGCAGGCCTGGCCGGTCGAGGCCCGAAATTTCAAGGACGGTATAGTCGTCCGAGAGGGAGTTGTTCACCAGCACTTCCGTCGCGACCTTGAACGCTTTCATGCGCCCCTTGACCGAGCTTTTCTTCGAGATCGGCTCCGGTAGACGCTCCTCACCGCGCAGCGTTGTCTCGATCAGTCGCGCAATCCGGTCGCCGCGCCGGCGTTCGTCGTCGTCGGCGGGCAATTCCCTGCCGATAAAGATCGTGTCGAGGGCAAACCCGTCTGTCGTCGTATCGATCTGGGCGTCAACGATATTCGCACCGGTTGAAAAACAGGCACCGGCGATGATCGACAGGAAACGCGGATGGTCCGGCGCCATGATGGTCAGTTCTGTGACGCCCTCGAATTCCCTCGGAACGACCTGGTGGGCAAGGCCCTTGCCGTCCTTGTCGGCTGCGTGCAGCAGCTCGGCATGGGCCAGAAGCCGGTCGGGCTCCGTCCGCAGCCAATAGGCGGGATAGTGGCGCTTGAGATAGGCGTTCTTGTCCTTTTTCGACCAGTGATCGAGCTTCCCGACGAGCTCTTCCTTGGCCTTCTCGATCGTCTGCTTGTGCGACATTTTCGAGTGACCACCGGAAAGATGCGGCTCGCTGGCATAGTAGAGCGTCCGCAGGAGCTGCCCTTTCCAGCCATTGAAGACACCGGGACCTACGGCTCGAATATCGGCAACGGTCAGGATCAGCAGAAGCTTCAGTCGCTCCAAGGACTGTACCGTCTGCGCGAAATCCGTGACTGTCTTTCGATCGGACAGGTCCCGGGACTGTGCGATCGTGCTCATGTCCAGATGGTGTTCGATCAGCCAGGCGACGGTCTCGGTTTCCGCCTCGTTCAAACCAAAGCGCGGGCAGATCTTGCGTGCCACCCTGGCACCCGCGATGGAGTGATCTTCCGGGCGTCCCTTTGCGATGTCATGCAGGAACATGGCCACATAAAGGACCTTCCGGTTCTGCAGAGTCAGGATCAGATCGGTCGCGAGTGGGTGATCATCTCCGGAATCGCCCCGTTCAATCGCAGCCAGAATGCCGATCGAGCGCAGCAGGTGCTCATCCACGGTGTAGTGGTGATACATGTTGAACTGCATCATCGCGACGACCTTGCCGAAATCCGGTACAAAGCGACCGAGCACGCCGGTTTCGTTCATTTTCCGGAGTATTTTCTCAGGTGACTGGCGCGATGTCAGGACCGAGAGGAACAGGCGGTTGGCTTCCGGGTCGTTGCGCAGCGTGCTGTCGACCAGCTTGAGGGAATGCCGGATCAGCCGCGTCAGGCGGGGGTGCAGATTGTAGTCGTGCTTGTCGGCCAGCTGGAACACGCGAAGGATATTTGTCGGGTCGCTCTCGAAGATCGACTCGTTCGATATGTTGAGCCGGTTGTTCTCGACAACAAAGCCGGGCGCTCCCTTGACCGGTTTTGCCGTGTTGGAAACACGCCCGCCACGCAGGCGCCGCATCATGCCGGACAGGCCCCTGCCCTGAGGAGCCTTGACGTGTTCCTCCTCAAGGCCGGCGCAGATAATGCGCGTCAGGTCGCCGACATCCTTCACCACCAGGAAGTAATGCTTCATGAAGCGTTCGACGTCTTTCATGCCGGGGTGCTGGGTGTAGCTGAGCCGGATCGCGATTTCCCTCTGAACTTCAAAGGAGAGGCGTTCCTCGGGCCGCCCGGTCAGAAAGTGAAGATGACAGCGGACAGCCCACAGGAAGTCATCACATTTCTTGAAGCGGGTGTATTCGGAGCGCGACAGGACACCCTTTTTGACCAGTTCCGAGTGACGCTTGACCCGATAGTGGTATTTTGCGATCCAGAACAGGGTGTGCAGATCACGCAGGCCGCCCTTGCCTTCCTTGATATTCGGTTCGACAAGGTAGCGCGACATGCCCTGGCGCTGATGGCGCTCGTCGCGCTCAAGCAGCTTGGCGGCGATGAATTCAGAGCTCGTCCCCTCGACCACTTCCGCATCAAAACGCTTGACCAGTTCGGCAAAAAGCGGTTCGTCACCCCAGATGTAGCGGGCCTCCAGAATGGCCGTGCGGATGGTCATGTCCGATTTGGACAGGCGGATGCATTCATCGATGTTGCGGGTGGCATGCCCGACCTTGAAGCCCAGATCCCACAGCATGTAGAGAATATATTCTACGACTTGTTCACCCCAGGGCGTCTGCTTGTAGGGCAGCACGAACAGGAGATCGATATCCGATCCCGGTGCCAGCGTGCCGCGGCCATAACCACCGACGGCTGCCACGGACATGCGCTCGGCAGTGGACCGGTTCTTGATCCGGTAGACATGCTTGACCGCAAAGTCATAAATCACCCGTATCAGTTCATCTTGAACCTGCGACAGACGCGTTGCGCACAACAGGCCGCCGCCATCTTCGTTGAGCATTTCCCGGGTTTTGTCGCGCGAGGTTTTAACCACCTCCTTCAGCGTGGACAAAACCTGTCCGCGAACCTTCATGCTGGAGCCATCGCCGTCCTGATCCATCGTGAGTTCGGAAAGCTGGGCACGCAACGCGTCTGAATCGATTAGCCTGGAAAGTTCGTCCTGGGAAATTTTCATACTTTTCAAGAATTCCGTTCAACAGGTGCGGACGTTCCGCAATTCAGGTGCCGGTTATATAGGGAAAGCAGCATAAGGACACGTAAATGTCTGCATTGTGCGCATTTCGCTTGAGATCCGCACGCAGCAGCTAGATATCGTCTTTCGCGGCGGCAACACGCAGCTGATGAAGCAGATTGGTGAGCGACTCCTCGGACAACCCGTCGATCTTCAGGGCGAGCTGATTGGCGAGCTCGGTTGCCTTCGGGTTGAGGCCGGCCGTATCGATGGTCACCCGTGGATCCGACAGTTCCGCCAGTCGCTGGATCTCTTCCGCCTCGTCCCAGATCACGTTGAAATAGGCGATGATCCTCTGGACGAGAAACCAGGTGGGTTTGCCCCGCTTGCCGTGTTCCAGGGCGGACAGGTAGGCGCTGGATACGGACAGGGCCGCAGCCATTTCCTTGAGCGAAACCCCTCGTTTATTACGAAGTTCGCGAATTTTTGCGCCGAGCGGTGTCACGGTCCTATCTTTTCCTGCGAATACGTACGTAAAGCGCGCCCGAACCACCGTGGCTCGCATGCGCTTCCTCATAACCTACCACGACCGAGCGCATATCGGGCATCGCCAGCCATTGCGGCACCATTCTGCGCAAAATGCCGCGCTCTTCCATGTAAGCCCGCTCCGGTCCGCCCCCCTTGCCCGTGATGACAAGCACGATCTTATGCTGGCGGGCCTGAGCCTGGTAAAGGAACCCGATCAGGCGATCATGTGCCTGATATTGCGTCAGACCATGCAGGTCGATACGGGCGTCGATCGCCTTGACGCCGCGCACGACCTTGCGCCGGTAGCGGTGTTCCAGCTGATGGAGTGGCGGCGGTGCTGGCGGTTTCCAGGTCTGCTTTGGCGCCTTGATCGCCGTTTCGGTCTTGGGTTTCTTGGAAGCTGGAACGGGAGCCTCGGCAACGGCTTCTGCGAGCTTGTCTTCCAGGTCCCTGGCCTGGTCGGGACGAAGGGGCGTCAGGGTTTTGGCAACCTTGCCCCAAAGTTCCCTGTCTTCCGGTGACAGCGCGCCCTTTTTGCCCCTCTTCGCCATGGTTCAGTTTCGACCCTCGTCCGGGTGTTCGAAAAGTGAATTTGGCAGAAGAAGCGTGAATGTCGCCGGATGCCGGATTTCGCCTGCAATATCACCGGCGCCTGGTCCAGATCCAACGAAAAGATCTCCGCGCGCGACCCCCTTGATGGCGGAACCGGTGTCATCGGCGACCATCAGGCGGCCAAATGTCCGTTCCGGTCGATCGATGTCTCCAAATTGCGACGCGACATGTACCAGCGCCCCATAGGGAATGAAGTCGGGATCGACAGCCAGGCTACGCCCGGTTTTGAGCGGCAACCCGGCTGCGCCCACGGGGCCATCATCTTCCAACGTTTCCGTGACTTCCCGGAAGAAGATATAGGACCGGTTTTGCCTGAAGAGTTTGTCCCGCTCGTCAGGATGGGCTTCCAGCCACCGGCGCAAACCCGTCATGGTGAAATCTTCCGGCGTGCCTTCACCGCGCTTCACCAGAAGGCGCGCAATTCCGGTATAGGGATGCCCGGTCTTGCCGGCATAGCCGACCCGCATCACCGAACCGTCGGTGAGCCGCAGCCTTGCGGACCCCTGCACATGGACGAAATAGGCGTCGATCGGGTTTTCCAGCCAGACGAGTTCCAGAGCCTCGGCGTCGAGGGCGCCGTCCATGATCGCACCGCGATCGGGAAGCTCCTCAAGACGACCGTTTTGCACGCGGCCATGCGAGATTTCTTTCGGCCAGTTCTTCGGGCGATTTGTGGCACTGACCGGTTCAAGTCCACGGGGTTTACCGTGAAGGGGTGTCGAAAACTGTTCCGAGCGTGTTCGCGATGCCTTCACTTCCGGCTCGAAATAGCCTGTCACGAACCCTGAATTTGCTATCTCGAACGGTGTGAATTGAGTCTCGAAAAACCGCCGGGCGTCTTCGATAGAGCCGGCGGCACGCCGGGCTTCCTTGCAAAGCGGGTCAAGTGCTGTCGTGGAAAGGGTCGGGACTGCAGCGGATGTGAAGGCTTCGGGTTTGTCGCAGAATCTCAGGAAGCTGTCGAGCGCGGCAAGCGGATTGTCTTCGGGCCACCCTGAAAGCGCGTCAAATGACGACTTTTGAAGATACTCGGGTAGTTGCGGGCCTTGCTGCATGGCAGAGGCAGCTCCTGCAAAGAAAAGTGGCGCGGTGATTACCGCGCCCTTTATCAAATCGGCGATCCGGGGAAAAGGACCCGATCGCCCTTGAGTTGCCCGTTCCGTCACTCGGCGGATTCGGTCGCGACCAGTTTCCAGTTCGGATCGCGGGAGCTGGTGTCCCTTGCAAAGGTCCAGATATCGACGACTTCGCTGACCTTTGCCGGATCGCCATCGACAACGTCGCCGTTCTTGTCGCGTGTTGCGGAGATCAGCTGGCTGTGGATCTTGACGGTCACCTGGGCCGTGGTGCCCTTGAGCGCAGCTTCAACGATCTCGGCCTTGTCGATGCCGACAAACGTTGATTCGATGGTTTCACCGCGGCGTTCGCGATCTTCGATGGCCGAAACAAAGCCCTCATAGACATCCTTGGACAGGAGGTTCTTCAGGGCCTTCTTGTCGCCTTCGGCAAAGGCCATGACGATCATCTCGTAAGCGGCGCGCGCGCCCTGCAGGAACGGTTCCGGCTCGAAACTCTGGTCAACCGACAGGATCTGCTTGAGGGCGCTGTTGAGGGCGGACCCTTCCGGAGCGACCTTGTCAATGACGACGTCGTTGTCCGGTGCGGCTTCCTGGGGCGCGTCCGGCTGTGGCGCCGTCTGGCCCGGCATCTGGATGACGTTGTCCTGGTCGTTGGATTGTTCGTTCGGGTTTTCCGGTTTTGAATAGGGATCAAATGGCGGCCGCTCGTTGCCGGTGCGTTTGCCCAGCACAGACCGCAGTCTGAACAGAATGAAAACCGCAAGTCCCATGAGGAGAAGGTTTAACGGGTCAAAAATCTCGTTCATTTCTTCTTGTTCCGGCTACCCTTTGAAGCCAATAGAGGCCGCTCTTCGGTCTGACGGCGAGAGCAGCTCCACGTGCAAAGTCACTTAGTACCTATTTAGGAGGTTCTTGAACCAGCATCCAGTCCCAAGAGCAAGTCTGAATCCGTTAAAGACCGCCTTTCTTGGTCTGCGTGCTCGCATTTTTGTGACCTAATGTCTACCTTAGGTGCAAATAGTTTATCAGACGTAGGAGGTCCCGTGGGACTTTATATCATCGCAGGCATCCTTTTGTTGCCCTTGATCGAGATTGCGGTGTTCATCTGGGTGGGCGGCATGATCGGCGTCCTGCCAACCATCTTGCTGACCCTTGTCACTGCGATTGCCGGTACGGTGATGCTGCGCCAACAGGGACTGTCGCTGCTGATGCGCATGCAGCAGGAACTGGATGCCGGCCGCTCGCCGGGCAACGAGGTCATGCAGGGTGCCATGATCGTTCTGGCCAGCATTTTCCTGCTGATTCCGGGTTTTGTCACCGATGCGATCGGCCTGCTGCTCTTCATTCCACCCGTTCGCGAAGCGTTGGCGAACTTCATCATTGCACGCTCGAACGTCGTTATCGTTCAGGGCGATGGCAACCTGCGCCGACCGGGGGATCATGTCGTTGATCTCGATGAAGAGGACTGGTCGGAAAAGGACGAAGGTGCAGGTGGCAAGCCGCCCCCATCCGGTCAGCCCAGGATCAGTCCGTGGAACGAAGGCTCCGACGGCGCGAAATCCTGAACGTTTTGCTAAGGCCGGTCACCAAAACGTGACACGGCCTATATGCGTAATCTTTACCAGTTGCGGGTACGACTTTCTGTAATCCTGAGGCGAGAACCGTCTTGTGGCGGAAAAAGGTTACGGAACATGAGTGCACAGCGCGTTGACTGGGTCGATACGGCAAGAGGCATCTGCATCATCTTTGTCGTGATGATGCACTCCGTTCTCGGAGTGGAAGGTGCCGCCGGTGAAACCGGCTGGATGCATGCCATTGTTGCCTTTGCCGCGCCGTTCCGCATGCCGGACTTCTTCCTGATCTCCGGCCTGTTCCTGTCCAATGTCATTACCCGGGACTGGAAGCTCTATCTCGATCGCAAGGTCGTGCATTTCGCATATTTCTACGTGCTCTGGATGACGATCCAGTTTATCGTCAAGGCGCCGGTCTTTGCCGGAGAGCTCGGGACGATGGGCGCGATCGAGTTTTACTTCCTCAGCTTCGTCCAGCCCTTCGGAACCTTGTGGTTCATCTACATGCTGCCGGTGTTCTTCGTGGTCTGCAAACTGGCCCATGACAAGGGTGTGCCATGGCAGGTGATGCTGGGTCTTGCCGCGCTCCTGCAGATCGCGCCGGTCCACACCGGCTGGCTTCTTGTTGACGAATTCGCCTCCCGCTTCGTGTATTTCTATGCCGGCTACATCTTCGCACCGCAGATTTTCAAGCTGGCCGACTGGGCTCGCGAGCGCGTTAGCCTCAGCCTGGTTCTTCTCCTGGCATGGGGTCTGGTGAACGGCGGACTGGTCTATCTCGGCTGGTCAGCAAAGCCGCTCATCTCGCTGGCCCTGGGGGCAGCAGGTGCAGGTGCGATCATCTTGACCAGTGCACTGATCGTGAAGGCGGGCCAGATGAATTTCCTCCGCCATTTCGGCGAGAACTCCATCGTGATCTATCTCGCCTTTTTCTTCCCGATGGGCGTTTCGCGCGTGATCTTGCTGAAACTCGGCATCCTGGACATCGGCACCGTTTCGCTGATCGTGACTACGGTTGCGGTCGTCAGCCCGATGATCCTGTTCTGGATGATCCGCAAGACCGGTCTCGGCTGGTTCCTGTTCAAGCGGCCGGAATGGGCCTACCTTGGCGGCACTTTCAACGCCAAGCGACAGCCGCAGGCGGCGGAGTGATCAAATCTGATCCGAATTTGTAAGATTGGGACTTTTCTCTAGGGCCGGGTGCGGGCATGATCCGCGCCATGTCGACGCAAGATTCTTCCCCCGCCCTCACCGCTGACGACCACCTGATCCTGGTCGATGGTTCCACCTTCATTTTTCGCGCCTACCATGCGCTGCCACCACTGACGCGCAAACCCGACGGTCTGCCGGTCGGTGCGGTTTCGGGTTTCTGCAACATGCTCTGGCGGCTGTTGCAGGAAGGTCTGACCCCCGAAGAAGGTGACGAGCCGACCCACTTCGCGGTGATTTTCGACCATTCCGCGCAGACATTCCGAAATGACATCTATCCCGAATACAAGGCACACCGCCCGGACCCGCCGGAAGACCTGGTGCCGCAATTCGGGCTGATCCGGGAGGCGACACGGGCCTTCTCCGTGCATTGCGTTGAACAGGCCGGCTTCGAGGCGGATGACCTGATCGCGACCTATGCCAGCCAGGCGGCGGATATGGGCGCCCGGGTGACCATTGTGTCCGGAGACAAGGACCTGATGCAGCTGATCGGCCCGAAGGTTGGCATGATCGACACGATGAAGAACAAGATCTTCGGCGAGGAGGAAGTCTTTGAAAAGTTCGGCGTTGGTCCGGACAAGGTCATCGAGGTCCAGTCGCTGGCCGGCGACAGTGTCGACAACGTCCCGGGTGTGCCGGGAATTGGTCTGAAGACCGCCGCACTCCTGATCAATGAATTCGGCGACCTTGAAACCCTGCTGGCTCAGGCCGAGACCATCAAGCAGAAGAAGCGGCGCGAAAACCTGATCGAATTTGCCGATCAGGCCCGCGTTTCCAAGGAACTGGTGACGCTGAAACAGGATGTGCCGGTGGAAGTTCCGGTTACGGATCTTTCCGTCATCGACATGGACGGACCCAAGGCCGTTGGCTTCCTGAAGGCCATGGGGTTCAACACGCTGACGAAGCGCGTTGCCGAAACCACGGGTGCGGCTCTGGAAAATGTCGAACCGACGGACTTCCAGGTCCCCGGCTGGGATGTGCCCGATCACAAGGGCCGCCTGATGGAGCGGGCAGAGCCTGCCGGGGCGGCTGCAACCGACGCCGGTGCTGCGGCCGGTGGGCCGGATGGTCTGATGGTGCCGCAAACCGTTGCCGATGCGCGCGCCGAAGGCATCAAGGCCATCGCGATCGATTCCTCTGCTTATGAAACGGTGACGAGCGTCGATCGCCTGAAGGAATGGTGTGAGGCGGCCTTCGAAAAGGGCTACGTCGCTTTCGATACAGAAACCACGTCGCTTGATGCGATGCAGGCCGATCTTGTCGGCCTTTCTCTGTCCACCGAACCGGGCAAGGCCTGTTATGTGCCGCTCGCCCATGTCGATGGCGAAGGTGATCTGCTCGGGGGTGGGGGACTGCTGCCGGGACAGATCCCGCTGCAGGATGCACTTGATGTCCTGAAGCCGATGCTTGAAGACCGGTCGGTGCTCAAGATCGCGCAGAACCTCAAGTATGACTGGCTGGTGATGACACGCTACGGCATCGATATCAGCCCGTTCGACGACACGATGCTGCTCTCCTACACGGTTGATGCCGGCAAGGGCGGCAACGGGATGGATGAACTGTCGGAGCGCTGGCTAGATCACAAGCCGATCCCGTTCAAGGAAGTGTGCGGGTCCGGCAAGTCGATGATCACCTTCGACAAGGTCGCGATCGACAAGGCAACCGCCTATGCCGCCGAGGACGCGGATGTGACCCTGCGGCTCTGGCTGATCCTGAAACCGCGCCTGGCCAGCGATCACATGGCCACGGTCTACGAGACGCTGGAACGACCCATGGTGCCGGTTCTGGCGCGCATGGAAAAACGGGGCATTTCCGTCGATCGGCAGATGCTGTCCCGCCTGTCCGGAGACTTTGCCCAGGGAATGGCCGCCCACGAATCCGAAATCTACGACCTGGCCGGAGAGACCTTCAACATCGGTTCGCCCAAGCAGCTCGGTGAGATCCTGTTCGGCAAGATGGGCATTCCAGGTGGCAAGAAGACCAAGACGGGCGCCTGGTCGACCTCTGCGCAGGTGCTGGAGGAGCTCGCGGCCGAGGGCCACGAACTGCCCTCGAAGATCGTTGCCTGGCGTCAGCTCTCGAAGCTGAAATCCACCTATTCCGATGCCCTGCCCGGTTACATCAATCCGGAAACCGGCCGGGTGCACACATCTTATGCGCTGGCCTCGACCACGACGGGGCGCCTGTCTTCTTCCGAGCCGAACCTGCAGAACATACCGGTCCGGACAGAGGAGGGGCGCAAGATCCGCCAGGCCTTCGTCTCGGAAAAGGGTCACAAGCTGATCTCGGCCGACTACAGCCAGATCGAGCTGCGGGTTCTCGCCCACATGGCCGATATTCCGCAGCTGAAAAAGGCTTTCGAGGACGGGCTCGACATTCATGCCATGACGGCAAGCGAGATGTTCGGCACTCCGATCGAAGGCATGGACCCGATGGTTCGCCGTCAGGCCAAGGCGATCAATTTCGGCATCATCTACGGCATTTCGGCCTTTGGCCTTGCCAACCAGCTCGGCATCTCGCGCGGCGAGGCGGGCGACTACATCAAGACCTATTTCGAGCGCTTCCCGGGTATCAAGGATTACATGGAAGCGATCAAGAAACAGGTTCATGCCGACGGCTATGTCACCACGATCTTCGGACGAAAGGCGCATTATCCGGAGGTGAATACCAAGAACCCGAACATGCGCGCCTTCTACGAACGCGCAGCGATCAACGCACCGATCCAGGGCTCGGCGGCCGACATCCTGCGCCGGGCAATGGTGCGCATGGAAGACCGCCTGTCCGACGCCAAACTCGATGCGCAGATGCTGTTGCAGGTCCACGACGAACTGATCTTCGAAGTGCCGGACGCCCAGGTCGACGACACGATCCCGGTCATCCGCGATGTCATGGAAAACGCCTGCGACCCGGCATTGAAACTGTCCGTGCCGCTGCAGGTCGATGCAAGAGCCGCCGACAACTGGGACGAGGCGCATTAGGGCCTCATGCTTGTTAGCTATCGAGTATGGCACATAGTGGAGACTGTCATTAATTAGAGATTTGGAAAATCTGAAGAACAGATAGAGCCATGAAAAGATAACAACTCCAAACAGCTTCCATAAATATCGAGAGTCTGAATCTGAGTAAAATCCGACCAAGAAAATAAATGTAAAAACCGCTGTAATAGAAATCAGAAAACTATTGGCTTCATAAAATCGGATTAATTTCTTGCGCATCTTGAGCCAACAATAAAAGGTTGCAGTCAGAAGATTAATATTATTTTTGGTGCACTATTTTGGTTGGAGTTGCAAAGGAATTTTGTGCTTTCATTGTTGGAAACTGCAATGCACGCTTGACTAAAGGTTGCAAGACTAACCTCAAGTCTTTCATTCCAGACGCAGCGAAGCGGAGATCCGGAAACCACTTGGCTTGGGTGTGTTTGCCATCAATCTGAAGGTGGGCACGAACTTGACGTCAACAGGCCGGCAGCAGCCACTCGTGCCAGTACTTCGTTCTGCTTAAGAGATATTTGTGCTTCTATTCACCGCTTTGAACTTAAGCCAGCCCAAGCACTCGCAGAAGCATGGCGCCTTGGCACAGGAAGCCGATGAAGAAGGCAATTGTCCTCAGGAGCGGAATGCCGAAGGCATAGATCACGACATGGGCCGCCCGGCTGGCCAGGAAAATCATGCTGGCGGCAGCCGTCATCGCGTCGCCCGTCTGCAGGACATGCACGATGATCGCCAGCGGGGCGAAAATGGCAAGATTTTCCAGCGCATTCCGATGGGCATTGGCCAGCCTGTAGGCCCAGTCTGCATCGGGCCGCACATCCGGTTGCGGGTTTTTCAGAGCGGTCCACGGGCCCATTTCGGCAAGTCTGTTGAGGATGACCGGTACCCAGATAAGGCCCGTGAGACCGGCAACGAGCGCTGTAGCCAGAAGTTCGGTTGAGATCGGCAACATGTGCATAAATCCTTGTCAGGAGTGACTATTCAGGGTCAGCTGTTCGCGGGGTCTGTTGCTTTCATGGACGGCCGGCTGGCAAAATTGACATACCAGGCCGCGACGGCGGGATTGAAGCTGCGCCAATCGATGTCCGGCAGGCGAAAATCGAGATAACCGAGCGCGGCCCCGAGAGCGATTTGCGCGAGTGTCAGGTCGCCAACAAAGGGTGTCAGATCTGCATCCACCGCCGCGATCGTCCGCTGGATCCCGGACTCCCAGCGTTCCAGCCACATCTCGGACTGCTGTTCTCCGGGGCGTCGCCGCTCCATGACGATGGCAAAGGCGGAATCGAGCAGGCCATCGGCCAGCGCCTCCCCTGCCAGCACGCTCCAGCGCGCCTCATCGGCAGGGATCAGGGGTGGTTCCGGTGCAAGACTGTCCAGAAAGGCGCAGATGACAGGGCTGTCGAAGATGGTCGTACCCTCGTCAGTCACCAGAGCCGGAACCTTGCCGAGCGGGTTGGCCTTCTTCAGGTCCGGACTGTCCTCGAACGGGTTCTGAAAGATCGTCTCGACCCGGCCGGAGAGGTCTTTTTCAAGGATCACCATCCGGGCCTTGCGGGCATAGGGCGAGGTATTGGCAAAATAGAGTTTCATGCGTGTCGGTCCTGATTGACGAGATAGGAAGGGGCACCGGCCAAAAGCCTTGCCGCTTCGCTCACGGTGTTGTTGATGATGTCCGCTGCTGGCTGGATGTCATGGACCAGATCGAGCGATTCGCCCGCAATCAGCGCGCGAACGGAGAAATCGTCCGGGTCGGAGGCCTCGTAGGTCTTTTGAATGTCGCTTGCCGCGGCTTTCATCCCGTCCGGGTTGTCCAGCCAGGGTTTTGAAAAGGTGTTCTGGACCACGCGGCCGCTGAATTCCCCGGGCCAGTCCAATCCGCGAGCCACATCGAAAAAGCTGGAGCGGCGTGTGTCATCGCCGTCGGCGCTGACCAAAGCGGCCTTGGCCGCGTCGGAGCCGTTGGCTTCCCTGCTCGCCCAGAACCGGGTGCCCATCATGACGCCATCGGCCCCGAGCATAAGAGACCCTGCAAGACCGCGTCCGTCCGCCAGGCCTCCGGCGGCAAGGACAATCTGGTCTGGCCCGGTGAGATCGCGCACAGCCGGCAGCAGGGCCGAAAGTCCGCGATCCATGCCGTGACCACCGGCATCCTGGCCCTGGGCAACGATGATGTCCGTGCCCGCTTTCAATGCCTGTTCGGCCTGGTCGAGGCGCTGGATCTGCCAGATCGTCGGAATTCCATGGTCCCGGGCGGCTTCAACAATCGGCTCAGCGTCCCCGAAGGAGACGAAAAGGGCCGCTGGTTTGCGCCGTAGCACCAGATCCAGAAGGTCGGGCTTTTCCAGGAGGCACCAGGTAATGAGACCGATGCCGACCGGAAGATTGCCCGCCGCGTCGAACTGAGCCTCGATCCAGTCCGGATTGCCGTATCCGGCACCGATCAGGCCGAAGCCGCCTGAGCGGGCGACCTCGGCGGCCAGCCGTCCGTCCGAGATCTTGTCCATGGGCGCCAGCATGACGGGATGGTCGACGCCGAAGCGGCGGGTGAAGGGGGTTTCGATGAGCTGTTTCATGCCGGGAGAATGGCAAAAACAAGTGGCCAAGAAAAATGATTGTATTGGGAAAATAAAATCATTATTTTTGATGGATGGATATCGTACTCTTGAAAACGCTGGTTGCCGTGTCGGACACGGGCTCCTTTTCCGGAGCTGCGAATGTCCTCCATTGTGTCCAGTCCAATGTCACGTCCCGGATCCGGCGTCTGGAAGATCATTTCGGACAGAAAGTGTTTCAGCGCAGCAAGGCGGGAGCGCGCCTGACCAACTTCGGAGAGCGTCTTCATGAAAAGGCCGTCGTCCTGCTGCAGCAGTTCGAGGCCGCCGAAAGGGACTTGCTCGATGCTGCTGGTGCAGGGGCGCCGCTTTCACTCGGGTCGATGGAAACAACGGCGGCGGTCCGCCTGCCTTCGGTTCTGAAGGAACTGAAGGATCAGTGTCCGGATTCTCCCATCTCGCTCGAAACCGGGCCGACAGGTGATCTCCTGGCCAGGGTGTGGGACCGAAAGATCAACGCCGCCTTTGTAGCAGGACCCGTCGACGCAGACCGGTTTCGAAGCGTGAAGGCCTTTTCCGAACAATTGGTCTGTGCCCGGACCAAAAGCGGAGACCAAAGTGAAACGCTTCTGGCGTTTCGCTCCGGCTGCAGCTATCGCGCAAGTGCCGAGGCCTGGTTGCGCAGCGTCGGGCGCAGCGACACCGAAGTTGCGGAGATGGGGACGCTGGAGGGGATACTTGGCTGCGTCGAAGCCGGGCTCGGCTTCGCCGTTGGCCCGGAAAGCGCGATCAGGGGATACCGCAACGCCGATCAGCTCAGCCTGAGCCCGCTGCCGGCTCCTTTCTCCGACGTTGCAACCTATCTCGTCTGGCGCATCGACCATCGTCCGGTGCAGTCACACCGGCAACTGATCGACATTTTGAACGACCGGAACTGACCGCCCGAAAAGGCTCTATGGCCTAGGTCATCGCAAGAACGCGCGAGGGACCGCCAGTACCTCCCCGGTGTTTCGGCGCGCCCACGATCAGCGTCGCCCCACTTGCCGGGAGCGCGTCAAGATTGGCGATACACTCCAGACCCCAGCGGTTGCTTGGCAGCCAGGCGTAATGAACCGCGAAATCCTGTGAGATGCCGTGGTCAAGCGACAGGCTGTCAACGGCAATACCCACCACATCTGCGTCGTCCATCAACATCTGAACGGCTTCCAGGTGAAAGCCGGGAAAATGCATGGCGCCCTTGTCGTCGGCATTGCGGAACTTGTCCGAGTTGACATGCGCGCTCCAGCCCGAGTTCATCGCGACACAGGCCCCTTTCGGGATTTCGCCATGAGCCGCAATCCAGGCCTTGAGGTCATCCGGTGTAACCTGCGTATCGGGATTTTCTGCCGCGCGGGCCTTGATATCGACGATACACAAGGGGGCTACCAAGTTTTCAACCGGGATTTCGGCAACCGATTGCCCATCTGACGAAAAGTGCAAAGGTGCATCCAGATGCGTTCCGGTGTGCTCATTGACCTTCAGATTGTAGAGGCTGTAGCCGTCATTGGCGAAGTCGAAGACCTTCTCGGCAAAGAACTGTTCGTCGCCGCCAAAGGTTGGAAAGCTCTGGTGCAGCTCATGGGTCATGTCAGCGACTTTGGACGGTGTCTGGGACAGGGCCGGCATGGCGCCTGTCAGGCTTGCCGCTGCGGCGGCACCGGCGCCAACGGCCGTCGCCCTGAAAAGGTCGCGCCGTGACAGCATCTTCTGTTTCACGGAATTGATCACGCATAAATCGCACATGGCTGCATCCTCCGTTGAAAGTCAGCCTCCAGCGTGGCGCAGCAGATTGAAACAGGCAAGTCACAAGGCTTTCAGGTTGTATCCCGTCCGATCTGATGCAGCATATGTTCCTAATTTGTTCTTGAGTCGTCGGAGAAGATGTGTTTTTGTGAACCACATCCTTTAGTTGGGTAAAGCCGAATGGTCAGCCGCATCACGACAGTCGCGTTTCAGGGGATCGAGGCGGTTCCCGTCGATGTCCAGGTTCATGTCGGACCGGGCATGGTCGCCTTCACCATCGTGGGCCTGCCCGACAAGGCTGTCGCGGAAAGCCGCGAACGGGTTCGGGCCGCCCTGTCCGCCTCTGGCCTGGCGCTGCCGGCCAAGCGGGTAACCGTCAACCTTGCCCCTGCCGATCTGCCGAAGGAAGGTTCTCACTACGATTTGCCGATAGCGCTCGGGGTCATGTCGGCAATCGGAGCCATTCCAGCGGAGTTTCTGGATAACTATGTCGTTCTGGGAGAACTCGGGCTGGACGGTACGCTGGCGCCGGTGGCGGGCGTATTGCCCGCGGCCATGGGCGCCAACGCGATTGGAAAAGGCCTGATCTGTCCGCAGGCAAGCGGCGGCGAGGCAGCCTGGGCAGATCGGGACATGGACATACTGGCGCCGCGCTCGCTGATCCAGCTGGCCAATCATTTCAAGGGCACCCAGGTCCTGTCGCGCCCCACGGCAAAGCTCCACGGCAATGCCGGTCCGCTGCCGGACATGAGCGAGGTCAAGGGTCAGGAAAGCGCCCGGCGCGCGCTGGAGATCGCCGCTGCCGGTGGCCACAATCTTCTGATATAGTGACACATTAATTTTCCGATTTTAGGACACTACATGATAAGCGAATAAGATTGGAATTATGGATCGGAAAATGACTACATCTGCGGCCTCTGCCGCCACAGTAGTTGTTTTCGCGAGTTTTCTCACTAGCGTTCTCAATTCGGGGACTTTTGTACACCTGACGGCACCCGAATTGTGTATGCGAGGAGACTGGTTGCTTTTAATTTGAATAGGGCTATTGCAGACATCGGCCAGCTAAGCACACGGATACAGATCTCACCGTTTGGTGGGCTCGGAGGGACCTTCACCAAAAATTAACATAAGATATTGATCTTAAACTAAAATTTAGAACTCTCAAATCACCAGAACGACAACGTTTTCTCGCTGTGATCGGCAACGTGTACGTATGTAGACGATATGTCAACAACGCTTGCACAACATGATCTCCTAGCTCGTTTAAGACTTCAGCCCGCAGCGGGCCAACATATTGCCGGGAGCCGACGCCTTCCGCAATCACACCGCTGCGTTCAAAAGGACCCGTAAGCGGGACTCTACGGTTGACGCGATACGTAAAACTTAAAACTCGGGTGGGAAGCGGACTTTCGTTGCTGAAAGAACAAATGGCTGCTGAGCGGGTTTAGCTACCAAGCCCCAATTTCAAGCCGAGTTCTATATTGGGTGGAGAATGTGATTTTGCTCCGCTGTAAACCAAGGTCGGCTTTTTCGGCCAATTACGATATTCACGACTTGAAAAAATTGTCTAGGCCGATCGAAGGAGACTTAACATGGTGAAAAGCAGACACGCCATTCCCGCCAAATCAGAAACTATTGCCTGGTAAACAAATTAAGATTGATCATGATTTTAAAAATGGAAACAATTGTTTACCTCATCTTAATCAGTTTTTTAATAAGAACACTTACATAACCTTAGGGCATTTTCGATTCGGAGTTTTTCAGTGCGCTTTAAAAACATAAAGACGAAATCAAAGATTTACATAGGATTTGCAGCCCCGATAGGGCTACTGATCGTGCTGAGTATGACAGCCTATTTTTCCATTGGCCGGCTCATTCAGACTGACCAATGGGTCCAACATACGCACACTGTGCTCGCCAAGGCATCCGGGGTCGTTTCCGCTGCCAAAAATATGGAAACAGGAATGCGTGGCTACTTGCTGGCGGGCAAAGAAGAGTTCCTCGATCCATACAATCAGGGCGAAGCTGTCACATACGCTTCCATCGAGAAACTCCAGAGAACTGTCGACGACAATCCGGCGCAGGTCGAAAGGCTTGCGGAAGCCATGACCATCCTGCGGGAATGGCAAGCTAACGTCACCGAACCAACGATCGAACTGCGGCGGCAGATAGGCGATGCGAAGACCATGAACGATATGGCGGCCTTGGTTGGGGAAGCCCGTGGCAAGCAATTTTTCGACAAGTTTCGTGAGCAAATAGCGATCTTTATCGATCGTGAGGCAGCGCTGTTGGCAGAGCGCAGAAAGGAATTCGAAACCGCGAAGCAGGAAGTCAGCGCTGCCAGCGAAAAAACAGCCGATGCTTTGAAGTGGATTGACCATACACACAAGGTGCTCGCCGCTGGTCAGCGCGTCTTAGCAGCCGCGGTCGACATGGAGACCGGCATGCGTGGCTTCGTGGTCGGCGGTCAGGATGAGTTCCTGGAGCCCTACAATTGGGGACAAAAAGCCTTTTTTGAAGAGATCGCAACGCTTCAGCAGACCGTCAGCGACAACCCCCCTCAAGTGGAGCGTCTCAAAAAAGCCGAGGACCTTATTGCGGACTGGATCAACAACGTGACTGAGGCGCAGATCGCCCTCCGCCGCGAGGTCACTTCCGGTGTGCGTCCCTATGACGATGTCATCCGTAAAATCCAGCGCAAGGAAGGCAAGAAGTACTTCGACACATTCCGGACCGTCATGAACGAGTTCCATGACATTGAAGCAAAGCTTATCGTTGAAAGACAAAAAACGGCAGATGCCGCCATGGAGGCCGCCACAGCCAGTCTCAAGACCATGGCGGAAAACGAGGCCTGGGTGAGCCACACCTACGAAGTGATCGCAGCGGCAAATGTAATACTTTCACAGGCTGTCAACATGGAAACCGGCATGCGCGGTTATCTGCTTGCGGGTAAAGAAGAGTTCCTTGAGCCCTATAATATCGGACAAACGGCATTTTACGATAAGGTCGCGGCCATGCAGGAAACCGTCGACGACAATCCTGCCCAAGTTCAGCTCATGGGCGAAATAGCAGAGACAATCAAGGCTTGGCAGACAAACGTCACAGAACCAACGATTGCACTCCGCCGAGAAATTGGCGATGCCAAAACCATGGACGATATGGCCGACCTTGTCGGTGAAGCACGAGGCAAGCAGTATTTCGATGCTTTTCGTAGTGTGATGGCGGAATTCCAGGCCGAGGAACAAGCCCTGATGGACCAACGTCTTGCCGCCAAGGAGGAAACGGTCAGCACAACAAATACGGTTGTCTTCGGGGTTACAACCTTTGCTCTCCTGTTCAGCGGTGTGCTTGCCTGGCTGATTGGATCAGGCATTGCCAACCCCTTGAACGCCATGACTGGAAGCATGAAGCGCATTGCCGCCGGAGAAACATCAACGGAAGTTCCAGGCTCCGGGCGCCGGGACGAAATCGGCGACATGTCCGCTGCGGTCCAGATCTTCAAGGACAACGCCATCGCCAAGGAACGCCTGGAAGCAGAGCAAAAAGAAGCTCAAGTTCGCTCTGAAGAAGAAAAACGGCTGGCCCAGATCCAGATGGCCAACGATCTTGAAAACGCCGTGAAGGCGGTGGTTCAGTCCATTGCGGGCGCTGCTGCCCAGATGCGGTCCACAGCGGAAAACATGTCACAAATCTCCGAGGACGCAACACACAAATCGACTTCTATTGCGGGTGCGACGGAAGAGGCATCCGCAAATGTTCAGACAGTGGCTGCGGCCTCAGAGGAAATGTCGAGCTCGATCGCAGAGATCAACCGGCAGGTTGATACGGCGCTTGAAGTTGCCACAAATGCGGAGAAGACCAGCCGCGATGCCACCGACACAATGAAGGCGCTCGATGACATGTCTCAGAATGTCGGCACCGTCGTCAGCATGATCAACGACATTGCAGAGCAAACGAACCTTCTGGCGCTTAACGCAACGATTGAGGCGGCACGTGCCGGAGAGGCCGGAAAAGGATTTGCGGTGGTGGCCTCCGAAGTCAAGTCTCTCGCAAGCCAAACCGCCAAGGCGACCAGTGAGATCGAGGAACAGGTCACCGCGATGCAGGGCGCGACCAACAGTTCAGTTCAATCCATTGACAAGATCCGGTCCGTGATATCCCAGATTTCCGAAACCTCGGCATCGATCGCTTCGTCTGTCCAGCAGCAAAACGCCTCGACCCAAGAGATCTCGCGAAACGCCCAGGAAGCTGCAATAGGAACGCAGGATGTGGCAAACAACATCTCTGTTGTGCAGATGTCCATGCGAAAGAATGGTACTGCCGCAGGCGAAGTTCTGACGTCCGCCCAGCAACTGTTGGCCCAGGCGGAAGAACTGGATCACAAGATCGACGACTTCCTGAGCCGGTTGCGCGCAGCCTAGGTTGTTGAAAGTGGCCCAGGTATGGACCGGACTGTAAAACGCACCTGCGCAACCTCCCTGCGCGGGTGTTGCCATGTCCTCATCTGTGTTGTGACTACATGCCTAAACGGGTAAACAAGAGCGAAGTATGCAGCGTTCTTGCGCGAAACTCTTGCTTTTTTGCGTATGAATGCGTTTGAGCTCGATCCGGACATTTACCTGATTGGGCACTAATGTCCGCATTGGACCGTGACGACCAATCGGCCTGTTAGCAAATATGTCCGCAACTCGGTCATTTGCAACCACAGGGTTTCAAGCCTTGTAGAAGGTTTGTTTCAAGTGGGCAGGAGGAATTGCCCATGTCTGACCAAGACTGGCTGACCTAAATCTTACCTGAGCGTGTCCGAAATAACTTCACACGATCTCATGAACGGCAGCGTGTCGATGATCGCCGTGTCGTCAGTAGGATTATCCACGTCATCCGCAAGGGCTTGAGACGACGGGACATGCCGAGCAGTCACTCCAAGATCGAGAAATGTGCGCAAAGATTAAGGACTGGCTGCGCATCACAACCAGACATGACTGCTCCGCACATACATTTTTTCTGAGTGCGGGCTTAAGCCCAGATACCAAAAGGTCTATGCTGTCATACACCAGCACTACTCGGCAAGAGTGGAGCGCTACCCAACATGCCCTAAGAATGGCGTAGAGCTTTCCGGACCAGATCAGGAACACGGGCTGGCAGTGAAGCCAAGGCACAAAAATGGTTCCACTCTTTTCCTATCACTGCATTTGTCGGGCCAATTGCTGAAATGTGTCCGTCCGATGAAGCCGGTCTTCATGGTGGCGACGCGCTCTGTTACGCTGCTTTTGCAGCGTAACACCAAGGCATGAGTTCGTTGATGCGATTGATCTTGTGGTCGGCAATTTGTACCAGAACC
>JAEPML010000017.1 GCA_017643925.1 Roseibium sp.
GCCGATGGTCGGGTCCGCAGAGGTCGGGCCGAGGGTCAGGACGGCTTCGGTGTCCGGGTTGGCGGTCAGGTAGGCCTTGACCTTGTTCTTGATCTCGGCCGGATCCTGGCCACTGTCGATCATGCTGTCGCCAAGCTCCACGCCCAGACCGTCGGCAAAGCCGCGGCAGCGCTCACCCACAACCGGGTTGGAAACAACGTGGTTCACGCACAGGAACGAGCCGATGCCGTCACGCTTGGCGCGCTGACCGGCCGCAAGACCTGCATCATACTCGGGCTGACCCACATACATCAGGGCGCCAACGTCCGCAGCCTGTTCGGGCGTGCCGGAGTTGATGATGATCACCGGAATGCCCTTGGCAACCGCGTTCTGGATCGGACCGGACAGAACATCCGGGTCGGCAAGCGTCGTGATGATGCCGTCCGGGTTGGACGCAGCCGTCTGCTCGATGATGCGGGCCATGTCGGCAATGTCACCGGTCGGCGGATTGCGGTACTCGACCTCCGCACCAACCTGCTCACCAGCAAGCGCAAGACCGTTCTTGATCGTGTTCCACCAGCTGTCGCTGTCCGGCGCATGGCTGATCAGGACAAAACGCTCGCCCTCAGCATAAGACGGCGCCGTCAATCCCGTAAACGCAACAGCTGCTGCCGCCATCGCAATAAGTGTCTTCTTCATATGTTCCTCCCAGAACAAATCCAGCGGACCTATTCTCCCGTCCGCGTTTTTTAAGAAGGTGTGGTGACCATGACCGTTCAAAGTCACTTTTGGAATTTAAATTCCATTTGAAAATTATTGCAACAGAAATTTTCCAAAAAATTACATTCGGTTTCTCTGGGCGCCGACAGAGACGGCCAGGGCGATGGCCAGGGAAAGGCTCGCGGAGAGGGCGCGGAAGTCGCCAACATCCAGTTCGGCCACCAGGAGCTGGATGGCTTTCAGCCTGGCAAGCGGACTGGTGACGACATCCGTGATGGCAACAATATCGGCGCCTGTTGCGCGGGCACGCGCGGCCATGTCGAGAGTCAATTCCGTGTATGGGGCAAATGTCACGGCGATGACGGCATCGTTGGGGCGGATCAGGTGTTCCATGTTCATGGCACCGATCCCGGAATGGAGAACAGCAGGAACATCCATTTTTTCAAATGCATAGGCGAGGTAGGAGGTCACCGGAAAGGCGCGTTTGAAGCCAATCATGTGGATCGTGTCTGCCCGGGCGAGAACGTCGACGGCCTGTTGCAGCGCGGCGGGATTGACCGTGGACATGAGGTTTTCCAGGGACGCCCGGCCGACCTCGACAAATTCGGCCAGCAGCGCAGAAGGCGTTTCGGTGCCGTGTTCCCTCAGTTTGGCCAGGCGTGTCGCATAATCAGGCCATTTGGCAGAATAGTCGGAGCGGAACAGTTTCTGCATCTGGGAAAAACCGGAAAACCCCATTTCCTGGCAGAAGCGCATGACCGCGGAGGGTTGGACATCGGCACCCTCGGCAAGTTCGGCCACGGTCGATACTGCCACGCGATCCGGATTTGTCGCGATATAGTCCGCGAATTGCTTCAACCGCTTTGGCAACTGGTCAGCCGAATTTCCCAGCCGCTTGAAGAACGCGTCCACCGAATCCGGTGCGGGATTGTCCAAAGTGGCTGAAACAGGTGTGCTTGGCGTGGTATTCTTCATTGTAATCGTCTTTTCCGGCTTGACACATTCCGTCGAAAGTGATTTTGGAATTTTTATTCTAATTTTGCAAGCGGGCAGCCGAGGCTGCTCTTAACCCACTCATCGGGAGTTTTACCATGGCAGTCAATGTCGCCCTGCTTGGCGCCGGTCGGATCGGCAAGGTTCATGCGAAAGCCGTCAGCATGTCCGAAGGGGCAACGGTCGTTGCTGTCGCGGACGCCTTTGAAGAAGCCGCGAATGCCCTTGCACAGGCTTACGGTGCGCGGGTTTCAAGTATCGACGAGATTGCAGCGGCCAGTGATGTCGATGCGGTCATCATCTGCACACCGACCGATACGCATGCCGATCTGATCGAGCAGTTCGTCAAGGCAGGCAAGGCGGTTTTCTGCGAAAAGCCGATCGATCTGTCACTGGAACGGGTCAAGTCCTGCCTGAAAACGGTCGAGGATCTCGACGGGACCCTGATGCTGGGATTCAACAGGCGGTTCGATCCGCACTTCCGGGCGGTGAAGGAAGCCATCGAGGCGGGCCGCATCGGCGACGTCGAGAGTGTCCACATCACGTCGCGCGATCCGGGTGCGCCACCTCCGGCCTATATCCAGTCTTCGGGTGGCATCTTCCGGGACATGACCATCCACGATTTCGACATGGCGCGCTTCCTGCTCGGTGAGGAAGTGACGAGCGTCTTTGCGACAGCTTCGGTCCTGGTTGATCCTGAAATCGGAAAACTCGGCGACTATGACAGTGCCATGGTCGTGCTGACCACGGCTTCGGGCAAACAATGTGCGATCTCCAATTCGCGTCGAGCGACCTACGGTTACGACCAGCGGATCGAGGTGCATGGTTCCAAGGGCGTTGTTTCGGCGGAAAACCAGCGCCCGGTTTCCATCGAAGTCGCGACGGCCGAGGGCTATACCCGGCCGCCATTGCACGACTTTTTCATGACCCGCTACACGGAAGCCTATGCTGCGGAGATCACCACATTCGTCGAAGCGATCAATCAGGGCCAGGCTCCGCAGCCAAGCGGAGAAGACGGTCTGAAGGCCCTGGCGCTGGCCGAGGCTGCCGTCAAATCGGTTGCCGAACGTCGCGCCATCGGCATGGACGAAATCTGAGGCCGACCGACATATCTGAAAGAACAGGAAAGGACCGGCAATGAGCGGTCTTGGTATTGGATTGATCGGCACCGGCTTCATGGGCAAGTGTCACGCATTGGCCTATGGATCGGTGAAGGCCGTTTTCGGTGATGTGCCCGATACACGTCTGGAGGTTCTGTGCGATGTTCCACAGGACAAGGCGGAGGCTTTCGCAAACCAGTTCGGATTTGCGCGCGGCACGGCGGACTGGAAGGATCTCGTAGCCGATCCGAAGGTGGACATTGTCTGCATCACCACGCCGAACAAGGTGCATCGCGAAATGGCGATGGCCGCGCTTGAGGCGGGCAAGCATGTCCACCTGGAAAAACCGATGGCCCTGACCATCGAGGATGCCCGGGATATGCTCAAGGCAGCAGCGAACAAGGGCTCCAAGACCATTGTCGGCTACAATTATCTCCACAATCCGGCCATTGCCCACGCAAGGAAGCTGATCGAGGATGGGGCGATTGGCCGCCTGGTTCATTTCCGGGGCGCAGTCGATGAAGACTACCAGGCCGATCCCGAACTCGCCTGGACCTGGCGGGCGACAAAGGCGGATGCCGGCCTCGGGACGCTTGGCGATCTCGGGTGCCACCTGATTTCTCTGGCAAGTGCCCTGGTCGGTCCGGTCGAAAGCCTGATCGCCGAAACCCGCACCGTTCACGCCACGCGTCCAATGGGCGACGGGTCCGATGAACGCCGTCCGGTCGAGAACGAGGACATCGCTTCCGCGCTCCTGACGTTTGCCAATGGCGTCCACGGCGTGATCTCAACGTCTCGCAGTGCCTGGGGCCGCAAGAGCTATATCGGTTTCGAGGTGCATGGCACGGAAGGCATGATCACCTTTGACCAGGAGCGGATGAACGAGCTTCGACTCTACCAGAATCGCGGTCCGCTTGCCGAGCAGGGGTTCAAGACAATCCTGACCGGACCGTCTCATCCGCCCTATGGCCAGTTCGTGCCGGCTGCCGGGCACCAATTGGGGTTCAACGATCTCAAGGTAATCGAAGCCCGGGAATTCCTGCGGGCCATCGCGGAGGACCGACAGGCGGTGCCATCCTTCGCTGAAGCGCTGCATTTCGAGGAAGTGATCCACGCAATCGCCGTGTCCGGAGAGACAGGGCGCCGCGTTCAGCTGTAGACCAGTGCATCCTCGGGCAGCGCTTCGGACCAGATCCGGAGCTCGTCCAGAAACCTGAGCGCGGTTCGCCCGAATTCCGTGACTTCATACTCGACCGAAACAGGCGATGTCTGAAGGACCGTTCGGGAGATGAGGCCGCGCTCTTCCAGTTGCCGCAGGCGTTCAGCAATCATCTTCTTGCTGGCGCCTCCGAGCATCCGCGCCAGGTCGTTGAACCTGACCGGCCCGTCTTTGAGATGCCACAGGATGGACCCTGTCCATTTCCCGCCCAGTATGCGCATGCCGCGCTCGATCGGGCAGGGCTCCGTGCAGGCTTCCACAACAATTCTGCGTCGACCGACCGTCTTGAGGCGACCACTCATTTTCATCTCTTCTAGGTTACAAAAAGTAAACTGGTTGATTTTCGTAACTTTATTGCGCATCTCTTCGCCAAGTTCAAGACCGCGACGCCGGACCGGCGTTCACTTTGAAAAGGCGACAAAGCAATGGCGAATGTTCTGATCCTGAATGGCCACCAACCCTATCCGTTTTCGGAAGGCAATCTCAATGCAGCGCTGGTCGAACGCGCACGAGCGTTCTTCCAGGCCCGTGGGGACACCGTCCGTGTCACGCAGACGGCGAAGGACTATGATGTCGAAACAGAGGTGGAGAACCATGTCTGGGCCGATGTGATCCTCATGCAGTTTCCGGTCAACTGGATGGGAGTGCCCTGGTCTTTCAAGACGTACCAGGACGAGGTCTATACCGCGGGAATGGACGGGCGGCTCTGCCAGGGTGACGGCAGGGGGACAGAAGCACCCAAGTCCAACTACGGAACGGGTGGATCGCTCGCGGGCAAGCGTTACATGCTGTCGTTGACATTCAACGCGCCGCGGGAGTCCTTTGACGATGCCGACGAGTATCTTTTTCAGGGAAAATCGGTCGACGACCTCATGCACCCCCAGCACATGAACGCAAGGTTCTTCGGATTGGAGCAAATGCCCACTTTCGCGGCCTTCGATGTCATGAAGAATCCCGAAATTGCGAAGGACTTTGCTCGTTTCGAAACGCATCTGACTGATGTATTCAATGCGGAGGCCGGACATGTCGCAGCCTGATATTCACCTTTATACCGCCGCCACGATGAACGGATACAAGCCGGTCATTTTTCTCGAAGAGGCGGGTGTGCCCTATGACCTGACCTTCATCGACTTTGCGAGAAAGGAGCAGAAGGCACCGGACTATGTGAAGCTCAATCCCAATGGTCGGATTCCAACCATCGTGGACAGAAGCGCCGATGACTTTGCGGTCTTCGAAAGCGGGGCGATCCTGTGGTACCTCGCGGAAAAATACGGCCGGTTTCTGCCGTCTGATCCGAAGCTCAGATCCGAAACATTGCAATGGCTCATGTTCCAGATGGGTGGTATCGGTCCGATGATGGGGCAGGCGATGTATTTCCAGCGGATTGCTGCACCCAACGGGCACGAGGAACCTTTTTCGATCAAGCGTTACGTGGATGAAACGCGTCGCCTTCTCGAAGTCCTCGACACGAGACTTGAAGGACGCGACTGGCTGGCGGCAAACGAGTACACGATTGCCGACATGGCCACATATCCCTGGGCGCGCGCTTATGTCTGGGCCAGGGTTTCTGTCGAGGGGCTCGACAATCTGAAGGCATGGTTCGACCGGATCGATGAAAGACCGGCAGTGCAGAAGGCCCTGACGATTCCGAAAGCCCAACCGGCCTTTTGGGGGCAAGCCGACGAAAGCGAATTTCTGAAGGAAAACGCGGCACGCTTTGCAAGCGACGTCAAGGTGGACTGATTTGGCGGCAGGGTTTGTCGCAACGCTCCAAGCCCTATAATCTGAACAAAACTAATTGCGAAACAGGCGCGCTCTGCGCCTGCTTTCCCTGGCAGATGGGGGCATTACTTGGCCAGAGTTCTTGTTCTTTTTGCTCATCCGCGACCGGACCGGTCCGAGGTGAATTTTCCTCTGTTTGAGACCGCAAAATCGGTCGAAGGCGTTACCGCGGTCGATCTTTATGCCGAGTATCCGGATTTCGATATCGACATCGATGGGGAACAGGCCAGGCTGGTTTCCCATGACATCATCATCTTTCAACATCCGTTTTACTGGTATTCGGCGCCCGCCATCATGAAGGAGTGGCAGGACCTGGTGCTGGAACACGGATTTGCCTACGGCCTTCACGGCCATGCCCTCAACGGAAAAACCTTTCTGAATGTCATTTCGACCGGAGCCAAGCCAAACGCCTATTCAAAGGACGGCATGAACCATTCGGACATTCGCAGCCTGCTGGCACCGTTTGAAAAGACAGCCGATCTGTGCGGCATGCGCTTCCTCGCTCCCTTCGTCATGTTCGGTGCCGGGCGCGCGCTGGAGGACAATCGGCTGGACGTTCATCGGAACGCCTATGACGACTTGCTCAAGGCCATGGTGGCGGACCGGTTCGACCTGAAGAAGGCAGCACAGGCTGCCGTTCTGACGGACGTTCTTGACGACTTTATCTTGAAGGGGGAGGCGGTCTGATGGAGCTTCTGAGCGACGCATTTGTCTATCTTGCCGCAGCCGTGATTGCGGTACCCATCGCCAATCGGCTGGGGCTTGGTTCCGTTCTCGGCTATCTGATCGCCGGGGTCGTCATCGGGCCAGTTCTTGGCATCGTTGGGTCCGAGACAACGGATGTTCAGCATTTTGCCGAGTTCGGCGTCGTCATGATGCTGTTCTTGGTCGGACTGGAACTGCAGCCCGCCATGCTTTGGAAAATGCGCCAGCAACTGATTGGTCTGGGTGGGTTGCAGGTGGTCGGGACGACGGCGGTCTTCGCCGGGGCCGGGCTTGCCTTTGGCCTCAGCTGGCAAAGCGCGGTGGCGCTCGGCATGATCCTGGCCCTTTCGTCGACGGCGATCGTGCTGCAGACCCTCAACGAAAAGGGCTGGCTGAAGACGCAGGGCGGGCAAAGCTCCTTTTCCGTGTTGCTGACCCAGGATATTGCGGTCATTCCCATGCTGGCGGTCCTGCCGCTGCTGGCTGTCGGTCATGGTGCCGGACATGGTGATGGGCACGGCGCTGATGCTCATGGGGGTGGCCATGGCGGCGAAGCGCTGGCTGCCTTGCCGGGCTGGGTTCAGGCCCTGATCATCCTGGCCGTAATTGCCGCAATCATCGTGGCCGGGCGGCATCTCCTGAGACCGGTGTTCCGGTTCATCGCCGAAGCCCATTTGCGCGAGATCTTCACTGCAACGGCGCTGCTTCTGGTGATCGGGATCGCCCTGCTCATGGATTTTGTCGGCCTGTCACCGGCGCTCGGCACCTTCCTGGCCGGTGTTGTCCTGTCCGACAGCGACTACCGGCATGAACTGGAAGCCGATATCGAGCCGTTCAAGGGATTGCTGCTTGGCCTGTTTTTCCTGACGGTGGGGGCGGGGATCGATTTCAATCTCCTGTTCGGCAATCCGGTCGTCATCATTGGTCTTGCGCTTGCCCTGATCGGCGTCAAGTTCGCTCTGCTGTTCGGTCTCGGCACCATCTTCAAACTGCAGGGTGCGGACCGGTGGCTGTTCGCACTCGGCCTTGCGCAGGCCGGGGAATTCGCTTTTGTCCTGTTCGGCTTTGCTGCCAGTTCGAACGTTCTGGACCAGGGCCTGCTGCAGACCATGACGCTGGTCGTGGCCATCTCGATGCTTCTGACACCTGCCCTGTTCATCTTGTACGAGAAGGTCATTGCACCGCGTGCGGTTGCCAGGTCGGACCGGGAACCGGATGTCATCGACAGCAAGGGCCGTATCGTGGTCGCAGGCATGGGACGCTTTGGGCAGATCGTTTCACGCATGCTCATGACCAGCGGATATGACGTGGTCATCCTGGACCATGATCCGCAGACGATCGAAAATCTCGGTCGTGTCGGTGTTCGAACCTTTTATGGCGACGTGACTCGTCCCGACCTGCTGCATGGCGCCGGCCTGAAGGACGCGGACCTGTTCGTGGCAGCCATTGATGACCGGGACAAGCAGACGATGGTGGTCGAGCACGTGGCCCGCACATACCCGAATGTGAAGATCCTTGCCCGGGCACGGGACCGCCATCATGTCTATGAACTGGAAACCGCCGGGGCCCATTATGCGGAACGCGAGGTATTCGAGGGGGCGATGACCCTTGGCCGGCGTGCCCTGGTCGAACTCGGCTCGCATCCCTTCCGGGCCCGGACCAAGGCCCGGGATTTCCGCAATCACGATCGCGCGATGCTGGACGACCTCAGGGAAAACTACAACGACGGCGGTGTCGACAAATCCTATATTGACGCCATGCGGGCGCATGCGGAAACGTTTTACGAAATCATGCGTGTCGACCGCGGTGAAGAAAAACACGAGCGCACGGAACGGGGCTGGAACCCACCGCCCAAGGGCGACGCCACGTTGTAACGGCAAAGAGAAAGAAACGGACCATGACAGACGTAAGTGACCTCGACATGGAGGAAGTCCTGCAGATCGACATAGTTTCAGACGTCGTCTGCCCGTGGTGCATTGTCGGTTTCAAACAACTGGAAAAGGCCATCGAGCAGACCGGCGTTTCGGCTGCGATCAAGTGGCATCCCTTCGAACTCAATCCGGACATGGCTGCGGAGGGCGAAAACCTGCGTGAACACATCATGCGCAAATATGGTTCGACCGCCGAACAGTCTCAGGCCGCGCGGGAGCGCTTGACCGAACTTGGCGAGGGCCTCGGCTTTGAATTCGCCTTCACCGACGACATGCGCATGGTGAACACATTCAAGGCGCATCAGTTACTGCATTGGGCCGGGCCGGAAGGCAAGGAGCATCCGCTCAAGATGGCCCTGTTCAAGGCCTATTTCAAAGATCGCAAGGACCTGAACGACAACGAGATCCTCGCCGATGAAGCCGAAAGCGTCGGCCTTGACCGGGCGACGGCCTTGCGTGTTCTGGAATCCGAGCAATTTGCGGAGGTCGTGCGCGAGGAGGAAGCGTTCTGGATCCAGAATGGCATCCAGGGTGTACCTGCAGTCGTCTTCGAGCGCCGGCACCTGATCACCGGAGCACAGGGTGTCGACAATTACACCGCGATCCTGAAGCAACTTGTTGAAGCGGAATGAGGTCCAAGTCCATGGCGGCTTCAATAGGTGATGAGGCGAACATAGATGATGGGACGACCGTCCCGAACTAATGCAATACATTCGTGTCCGGAAAGGGGCCCGATTTTCTGGCTCTGGTACAGCCACAAGCTGTCACCATCATGCATTTCGTCAAAGATCGCTGAGAGATAGGTCCGCTGATTATCCAAATCCTGTAGTTGCTCAATCAGCTCGGTAGGCGGGTGAAATTTTCAAATTTTTCCATCAGCCATTGAGAATATTGCTGCAACGAAACTTCCCTGACCATTTTGAGAGCGGTCGGATTGCG
Organism: Roseibium sp.; assembly: GCA_017643925.1. Lineage (GTDB taxonomy): Bacteria > Pseudomonadota > Alphaproteobacteria > Rhizobiales > Stappiaceae > Roseibium. The sequence continues at coordinate 9,369 of JAEPML010000017.1, forward strand.
TTTCACACTGCTGACAGGTGCTGTCTCGTGCATTCAAGTTCCACCCTCATGACTTGTCGAAAGAATCTGAAGACGACTTAAAGTGAAATCAACCCGCTGACTAGCTTTCATGAAAACCAGGCTGTCATCCCCGACTTGATCAGGGATCCATTCGGTCCCAACGTTGCTCAGAACGCGCGATATGGCCACGGGGTCGCGTTAAAAAATGTCGAAATACGAAACTCGACTTCCAGTTTCGCGAATCGCGAGCATCTTGGTTAATTTTGCAATCAGATTAAGTATCTGAAAAAATTATGTAAATTTGGTTTTTGCTATTGGCATCCTGTTTGCGACCTGAACTTCAGGACAACCACACTGGAGGCGATGATATGCAGATCTATCTTTCAGACACCGTGAAAAACAATGTGCGCCGGGCAACGGCAGATCAATATTCACGTCCGAACAGTTTTCAGAAAACAAGATCCGGTCTGGAGATCCACTACAAACCCGTTGGTATCGCCGCCTTGTCAGCGGCTGCCTTGTGCATGCATGCCACTGGCAAGGCCGGGAAGCGAGCTGATCGGTGACTTGAGCGCTGGAGCGCTCAAGCGCGTAGTTGACTGATGTGTCCCGCAGGAACAGCGGGCGTCGGGGCTGTTTCCCCGAGACGTCTTGTTCCTCGAGAGGGCCGGTTTTTCGCCGGCCCTTTTTGCTTACTTCTGTTCGAACAGCACGCCCGCAGCTTCGATTGTCCCGGCCGGTGTAGCGGCCACTTCCGAACCATAGTTGACCCAGATGCGCTGTGTTGCCGTGTCCCGGCATCTCACGCCGCCTGAAAGTTCCATGGTTGTGACCCCGGCCTGCTTACATAGATCGGAGTAGACCCTTTTCAGTGCGGTTTCGTCACCAAGGCCACCGAGATAGGTCAGATTGCCAGTGCGGTAGGCGGCTGGCTGACCGTCTTCAAGCTCCCAAACGACGTCAGCGGCGCCTTCAAGTTCTTCACGGTATCCAACCAGGCTGCCCCCGCCCTTGAGCGCCATCGGCATGTCGGGGCGAACACTCTCGACTCGGGAAACGGTGACATCCAGACCAGGAAAGTCCGGCGGTAACGGAACCGGGATGACCATGTCCGCATTGCGGGCAGCCGTGCGCGGACCCAGTACGACATGCGCATTCGTTTCTGCGAGCGCTGCCTTCAAATCCTGCGACATGTAGATCAGTCCGGGTGCGGCAACGACCTTGTAACCGGAGAAGTCGCGCGTTTCGCTCCTGAGAATATCGATGGAGAGACCAAGTTTCCGCAAGGCTTTGTAGGTGTCGAAGACGGCCTGGAAATAGCTCAGCCCCGCACCATGCGGCTGTGTTGCCCAGGCGAAATCCGCGTCATAGTCGAACAGGAGTGCAATGGGTGCCTGGAGCGTCGAGACCTCTGGTGCATGGACCAGTTCGTCGGCAACCTTGCGCGCTTCAAGCAGTGCGGGCGCATCCGCATTGTCGGGTCGCAACATGCCGGCATGCATCTGTTCCTGGGCAAAGGGCGCCTGCCGCCAGCGGAAGTAGCAGACGGCTTCGGCCCCGTGTGCATAGGCCTCCCAGGCCCAAAGGCGCATCATGCCCGGCAACGGCGCCGGATTGTAAGGGGCCCAGTTGACCGGTCCCGGTTGCTGTTCCATGACCCACCAGCGTCCTTTTCCGACGGATCTGTAGAGATCGTGATGGAAGGCCTGGAAATCCGGGTCGCCCTGCCGCGCATAGGCGCGCTGGTGTTCATCGCTCGCTCCGACACGGTCTTCCAGAAAGCCGAGCGGGTAACTGTCCCAGGTGGCGATGTCGAGATCGTCACCCACCTTGAAATGGTCGAAATCCGTTATCCGTCCCATGTAATTGTGGCTGGTCGGAGCGTCGGATCTGGCGCGGATGATGTCTGCCTGGCGCTTGTTGAAGCTCACCACCTGGTCGGAAGAAAAACGCCGGAAGGCCAGCGTGTGTGATGGGTTGGCCTCGGTAACCGTCAGATTGGGAAGATCGATGTCCTCGAAGGACGCGTATTCCATCGACCAGAAGACGTTGCCCCAGGCGCGGTTCAATGCCTCGATCGAGCCGTAGCGATCCATCAACCAAGTCCTGAAGGCCGCGCGTGCCGCGTCTGAATAGGAGATGGTGGTGTCATGGCAGCCATATTCGTTGTCCGTCTGCCAGGCGCCGACATGCGGGTTTCTGCCGTAGCGCTCGGCGAGCAGCGTCACGATCCGGTCGCTCTCCTGCCTGTATCCTCCGTGGGAAAAACAGTAGTGGCGGCGCGAGCCGAATTTTCGAGGATTGCCGTTGGCATCAACAGCCAGCATGTCCGGGTGTTTTTCGACCATCCAGCGGGGCGGCGTTGCCGTAGGCGTTCCGAGCACCACTTTCAATCCGGCCTGTCCGAGAATTTCAATGGCTTGGTCCAGCCAGTCGAAATCGAGTTCCCCAGGCAAGGGTTCGAGCCGGGACCAGGCAAACTCGCCGATCCGGACCCAGGTAAGGCCCGTTTCCTTCATCCGCCGCGCGTCGGCTTCCCAGATTTCCACTGGCCAATGTTCAGGGTAGTAGCAGGTGCCGAGTGTGCGTTTCATGGTGTCACCTAGAGGATTACGCGGTGTTCAGCCTGGCCGCGCACGGCTGTTTGCGCAAAATAGGTCCGGCCTTCCTCTTCGCCTTCCAGGTCGACGGCTGCGGTCGTTGCAAAGAGCGTTTGCAGATCAGCACCACCAAAGGCCGGGCAGGAGACCTGGGCGGCTGGAAGGGAAACCTCACTGACGAAGCTTCCGTCCGGCGCGTAACGCGCGACCCGGTGCGCGCCCCACTGGGCGTTCCAGAGGTGGCCTTCGCTGTCGACGGCGGCGCCGTCGGGATAGTGGCCACTGACGGTGAGATCGGTGAAGAGGGTGGGCGTTCCGGTTGGCCAGCCATCGTCATCCAGCTCGACCTTCTGGATGGTCTGCGTATCGGTATCCGCGAAATAGGCCGTTTTCGCATCCGGCGAGAAGCAGATGGCATTCGAAATGGTGATGTTGCCGAAAAGCTTGCGCAGCTCGCCCCTGTAGTAGCGGTAGATCGCCCCGGCGCCCGGTTCGGCATTGAAGCCCATCGTTCCGATCCAGAACCCGCCCTTCGGATCGACCCGACCGTCATTCGAGCGGGTGACCGCGTTGTCGGCTTCAAGCGGGCAGATGTCCCGGGTCGCTTCTGTATCGAGATTGAACAGGAAGAGCCTGGTTTCGCTCGCGACGAGGAGCTCGGACTGGCTGACCCAGCCGGCTGCCGAGACATGCTCCGCGAACTGGTAAGTCTTTGGTGTCCCGTTGGTGCGGGTCAGCAGCTGTTTGCTCAGGATGTCGAACCAGAACAGCTGCTGGCGTTCAGGGTGCCACAAGGGACCTTCCCCCAACTGGCATTGGCGGTCATCAAACAGATTGCTCATGGCGTTACTCGCTTGCAGGTGCGGCGGCATCATAGGCTGAAACGATGTCTTTCGCCCTGGTCTTGATATCCTCGATGGAAAAACCCGGCTTGAACAAGGCAGTACCTATGCCGAAACCTGTGACACCTGCATTAAACCAATCCGCAAAATTGTCCGGTCCGGCCCCTCCCACTGCGTAGGTTGCCGTACCTTTCGGCAGGACCGCCAGCATGGCCTTCAAGCCATCCGGTCCGATGAGAGACGCTGGAAAGAACTTGAGACCGTCGGCGCCGTTCCTGAGCGCGGTGAAAGATTCCGACGGGGTCATGACGCCCGGAAAGGAGGACATGCCTTCCGTTTTCGTGGTCCGGATGACCTCAGGATTGCAATCGGGGGAGACGATCAGGGTCCCGCCCGCCGACTTGACCTGGCGAACCTGGTCCGGTTCCAGAACCGTACCGGCGCCGATTTCAGCCTGGTCGGAAAAACGGACCGCCATTGCCTCGATGCTCTTGAGCGGTTCCGGAGAATTCAAGGGCACTTCGATCCGGGTTATACCCGCCGCGATCAGGCTCTCGGTGACCGGCAAGGCTTCGTCTGGTGTGAGACCACGCAGGATGGCGATCAGGTTCCGGCTCATGAAGGTACTTTCAAATAGGAGGAATAGGCGAGTTGCAGCCCGCGCAGCGTTATCGTGTCGGCGTCCAGCAGGGAGGCCTGGTGGCCTGCGCGTACCAGGGCACCCTTGTAGGCTCTGGCGATGGCATCGCTGCCCAGAAGTGCAACATTGGACAGATCAAAATCGCCTTTGACAGCAGCCAGTTCCGACCCGATCAGCAGACCGGAAAGGCGACCGCGTGCCGCCTCGGGCGACAATCCCGCGACGAGCCCCGATGCCCTGATGCCAAACAGCTCTGCCATGAGTCTCTCAGGTGCAGAATAGATCTGCGTGACGGCTTCTTCGAAAGCAGCCGTGTCGAGATCCTTCTCGCTCAGGCCGTGGCGCAAAACGGAGTTCTGTGACATCAGGGCGAAGGTTTCGCCGGTCATGCAGGTTCGAAACCGCTCGATTTTCCCGGCAGCGAGGGTCACCCACTTGGTATGGGTTCCGGGCAGGCACAGTGTTCCCGTGTAGCCTTCGTTTTCAGACAGGAAACCTGCAATCTGGGTTTCCTCACCCCGCATGACATCCGCCGGATTGAGCTGTTTGACGCCGGGCAGGATGCGCACGTCCAGTCTTTGATCTTCCGCTGCCACGACGGTGGCGTCCGACAGGGAAGGTGGTGTGCAGGGGACTGTCAGGTAAGGCGCTTCCGCCCAACCCTGCCGTGACCCGGCCATGCCGCACACGATGACCGGCGTTCGCTTGCCTTCAACGAGCAGATCGGCGGCCAGCTCGACAAGCGCAGGTTCGAATTCGTTTCTTTCCAGCGTGCCCATGCCCTTGCCGGAGCAGCGATGGGCAAGCACCTGTCCTGTCCCGTCGAGCGCCCAGATCCGCAGGTTGGTTGTCCCCCAATCCGCTGCAATCCAGGTGGCTTTGTCCTCAGCGGTCATCCCGTCACCACTACTCCGCCATCCACAACCAGCGCCTGGCCTGTCATCGCCTTGCTGGCCCTGGAAGCCAGGAACAAAACCGGGTCGATCATGTCATTGGGTTCAAGTTCGACCTTCAGGCACTGACGATCGATATGTGCAGCAAGGCCTTCCGGCGTCACCCACATGTCTTTCTGCTTCTGGGTCAGGACCCAGCCGGGGGCGATCGCGTTGACCCGAATGTTGTCAGGTCCGAACTCGCGAGCAAGGCTTCGGGTCATGCCGTTGATGCCGGAATTGGCGGTTGTGTAGGCCGCGTAGCCGGCATTGCCCATCATGTAGGAAATCGAGGTGAAGTTGACGATGGAACCGCCACCGGCTGCCCGCATACCCGCAATCACATGCTGGCACGCGAAGAAATAGGCTTTGAGATTGATCGCCTGGGACCAGTCCCAGAATTCTTCGTCGACGGCTTCTGTCGCGTGCCGTTTGTCATTGGCTGCATTGTTGACCAGCACCGTAATGGCGCCGTGCGCCTCGGCCGCCTTGTCCATTGCACCCTTGAGTGCGGTCATGTCCGTGATATCGCAGGGAAGGTAGAGCGGTCTTGTCCCGTGTTCGGCTTCCATTTCATCGCAGAAGGCCGACGCATCCGATCGCTGGACGAAAGCAACTTTTGCACCCTGCGCCAGGAACCCGCTCGTCAGCGCGGCTCCGATGCCGGAGCCACCGCCGGTTATGAAAACCGAGGCGCCCTTGAGATCCGGATAGTTGGCGTACATGGCACGCTCCCTTGTTTCGTTCTTGCGGCAGATGCCGAGTTGTTTTCAGTCGCGCGCGAACACGCTCAAAGTTTGTGGCCTTCAAGCACCCAGATGGTGTCGGGAAAGCGCCATGGCAGGACAACGCCATGGGACATCAGATATTGTCCGCTGACGTCGATGTCCCTGGATTTCAGGAGTGGTTCACCGCGTGAAAGTCGTGGTGCGTCGTTCCGATTGGCGAGCGATACCCTGTAAGTCGCACTCGCGTCCAGCCCGGTCAGACGAAGCGGACGTGGAAGGATCTGGTCCGAGGTGCGCATTTGTGCTGCGAACGCAACAAAGCGCTCTCCGTCTTCGGCAAGATGTTGTTCAGCGGTGACTGCCGGGTCGGCACTGTCAAGCCGCAGAATGTCTGCCTGCATCATCCAGTCGCGGTTGTCTTTCCACCAGCGCGTGACCTCCTTCAGGACGTCCACCTCTTCGCCCGTCAGTTCGCGCGGGTCCATTTCGAAGCCCATGTGGCGCTGGGCAGCTGTCCAGGCGCGGAACCGAATGTCGAATATGCGGCCCGACGTGTGGCATTTGCGCGGACCCACATGCGAACCCGTGACCGACGCCGGCAGAAAAAGAGCTGCGTCATGCTGGATACGCTGCCGCTCGAGCGCATCATTGCTGTCGGACAGCCACACGCGCTGGGTGCGTTCAAGTATCCCAAAATCGATCCGAGCGCCACCCGACGCACAGCTTTCGATCTCGACTGCAGTAAAGACGCGGCGAAGCCTGTCGATCAGCGCGTAGACACCCTCTGCCTGACCGGCATCGGCAACGGGCAGGACCCTGTTGTGATCCCACTTGATGTAACCGATGTCGTTGGTCTCGAGAATGGCGGCGATGTGATCATACAGATAGTCACGGACGTCATTGCGGGACATGTCGAGCGCAAATTGTTGGCGGCCCGGCGTCTGGTCAAGAGCGCCGAGAAGCCAGTCCGGATGCGCACGGAAAAGGTCGCTGTCCTTGTTGATCATTTCCGGCTCGAACCAGATGCCGAATTCGAGACCGAGCGATTTGACGTGATCGATCAGCGGCGTCAGCCCGTCCGGAAACTTGCGCGGGTCAATGACCCAGTCTCCAAGGGACGTGGTGTCATCGTCGCGGTGGCCGAACCAACCGTCATCCAGAACGAAGCGTTCGGCCCCGAGATCTGCTGCCAGGGAGGCAATGGACTTCAACTCGTCAACGTCATGGTCGAAATAGACGGCTTCCCAGCAATTGTAGTGTACAGGCCGCGTCTGCCGTGTTTCCGCGACAAGGTGATCCCGGACATGACGCTGAAACCGGACCGCCGCGCCGTTGAACCCTCGCGCGGAATAGGTCGCATAGAGCGTCGCGGTTTCGAAGGATTTTCCCTTTTCCATTGTCCCGGATGCATGGCCGAACTGGACATGTCTGCGTCCATCGGCAAGTTCCTCGACGACCATCTTGTGTCCACCGGACCAGCCATAGTGAAAGGCATAGGCCTCACCGGTCGTGTTGGAAGCTGACTTCGAACAGACGATAAGTCCGGGAAAATGAGCATGATCCGTTCGCCCGGTCCTGTTGTCCCGAACCCGTGCGCCGGGTGCAAAGGGCAGTCGCCTCGTCAGGAATTCCGAGCACCACCGTCCCGAGAACTCGATCATCTCGTCTGTATGGTCCGGTGCCGGGAGCACGGGTGCGGCCAGCCAGTCGACGCTGATGTCTTCCCGGCTGTCCAGACGTGTCCGGAGTTTGAAAAGGGACGTGTGGGGCGTCAGTTCCAGATCAAGGGTCAGGCTGAGTCCCAACCCATTGTCCTGATAGACCAGCTTCAGCGTGTTCTGCTGTTTTTCTTCGTGCGAGAACAGGAAAGCCGGTGCAATCACTTCCCCATCCAGGTTTCTCGCAGTCAGGCCGGTCTGCCCCTGAAACGTCATGGAGGCTTCGGGAGACAGGCTCAGCGGCGCGATCTCATCCTGCATGCCGCCCGTGACGTCGTATCGGGCAGCTGCCGCGATTTCATCTATCGACGAACCTCCGACGGGGGGACCCCAATAGACGACTTCCGGAAGGCGGTTGTTCCGGCTGGCCAGAACAAGGCTCTGCCGATCGTCGCCGAGATGCCAGGTCCGGACCCGCATTTCTCCCGGCTCAGGACCGGTGTGAGCCCGGTCCGGGCTCATGGCCTGTGAGAAATGCGGCAATGTCATTTTACGGCCCCGAGCGTCAGACCGGCGATGAAGTGTTTCTGCATCAGGAAGAACATGGCCACAGGCGGAATTGCGGCGACGATCGAACCGGCACTCATCAGGTGATAGGCGGCGCGGAACTGGGCGTTGAAGGACGTAATCCCGGCCGTGACCGGCTGGCTTTCAACACCCTGGGTCAGGACAACTGCCCAGAAATAGTCGTTCCAGATGAATGTGAAGATCAAAACTGCCAGAGCGGCGATCGCCGGTTTCATCAACGGCAGCACCACGAACCAGAAGATCCGCCATTCGGAGACGCCTTCCACCCGTGCCGCCTCGATCAGTTCAAACGGTAGAGCGCGAATGAAGTTGCGCATGAACAGCGTGCAGAACCCGGTCTGGAAGGCGATGTGGAACAGCACAAGACCGGTAATGGTGTTGTAGAGGCCCATCTGCAGCGTGAGGTCTCGAACGGGCACCATGAGGATCTGGAACGGCACGAAATTGCCGGCCACGAACATGAAGAAGATCCAGATGTTGGCCTTGAACTTGTAAACCCCAAGCGCAAACCCGGTCATGCAGGACAGGGCAACGGCGCCGATAACCGTCGGGATGGTGATCTTGAAGGAGTTCAGCAAATACTGGGGCATGTCCGAACCGGTGAAGACCAGTCCGTAATTGGTGATGCCCTCGAAGGACGACGGCCAGCCCCAGTAGTTGGCATTCGCAAAATCCGCGTCCGGCTTGACGGAGAAAATGGCGACCGCAATGAGCGGCAATAGCCACAGGATCAGCGCGAAGGGCAGGAGAGCCTGGTAGGTGATCTGCCAGGAACGGGAGGAGCGTTCGATCGGTGTGGGAAACATGTCAGCGCGCCTTCTCTTCTTTGTACATCGACCAGAGGAAGTAGGCGATGAATGCCAGCATGATCAGGAACAACACGACCGCAATCGCCGCGCCGTAACCCATCCGGAACCCGTATTCGGAAAGGGCGACCTCGAACATGTAGAAGCTGAGAACCCGGCTGGCGCCAAAGGGTCCGCCGTTGGTCATAATCGAGATCAGGTCGAAGGAACGCAACGCACCGATGATCGTCACGACAAAGGCGATGAAGGTTGCAGGGCGCAGCTGCGGGACGATGATGTACCAGAGCATGCGCCATCCCTTGGCACCATCCAGCCGTCCAGCCTCGATCTGTTCCGGGTCAACCGCGTTGAGACCGGTGAGGTAAAGGATCATGCAATAGGCCGTCTGGGGCCACAGGCCCGCGACGATGATGCCGATGGTGACCCAGTTCTCGTCACCCAGAACATTGATCGGCGGCAGTCCAACTGCGCCCAGGACAACGTTGAGGATCCCGAAGGTCGGGTCGTAGAACCAGGTGAACACGAGGCCAACGACGACTTGCGAGATGACGAAGGGAAAGAAAAACAGGGACTTGTAAAGCCGAATGCCGGTCACGGTCTGGTTCAGGAAAAGCGCGATGAACAGTCCGGCCGGGATTGCGGCGAGGTAAAGAACAAGCCAGACGACATTGTTCTTCAGGGACGTGTAGAAGGCGTCGTCCCAATAGAGTTCTTCGTAATTGTAAAGGCCGACAAATTCCGCCTTGCCCAGCCCGTCCCATTCGTAGAGCGACAGGTTGAAGGACTGGAAGATCGGAAAGATCACGTAGAAGAGGAAAAACAGGATCCCGGGGGCCAGAAACAGCCAGGGCGTGACCTGTTGCTGGTTTCGATGCCACCACGAACTCTGGTGGTCACGGGCAATCGTCGCTTGGGCCATTGTCGCGTCTCTTGGTGATGTGCCGGCAGCAGTGTGGAAACGGTGACAGGGTGCCGTGGCACCCTGTCCGGTTTCTTGTCGCAAGCAGCGCTTACTTGTAGATGCGCTCCTGAGCGCGGTCCAGACGGTCGAGGATCTTGTCCAGGTTGTCCGGCTTGACCATGAATTCCTGCAGGCCTTCCATGGCAACCTTTGCCATTTCAGCCGGTGCATCGCGGTCGAAGAACTGCGCAACACCACCCGGGGAATTCGTGGACAGCATCTCGAAGCCCTGCTCCAGGAACTTGTCCTTGTCTACGGAAGACTTGGAGTTTACCGGCAGCTGACCAAGGTGCTTGCCATCGTTGATGAGTGTCTGAACGTCGGCAGAAGCGACGTATTTCAGGAACTCACGCGCATTTTCCTTGTTCTGTGCGTTGGTCGGAATGTGGAAGGTGTCCGTCGGAGCATCTTCCGCCTTTTCAACGCCCGGCGTGATTTCAACGAACTGGTAGAAATCGAGCTGGTCGTCGGTCAGGCCCGCGTCACGCAGCGGAGCAACCGCGAAGTTACCCATCAGGTAGGCTGTGGCATCGCCCTTGACCATGAACGGCAGCGCTTCCTGCCAGCTGTAGGTCTGGTGATTGTCGATGAACGCACCCATGTCGATGAGTTCACGCCAGTTGGCAAACGTCTGGCGAACTTCGTCGGAGGTCCACTTGGCATTGCCGGTCAGCAGGTCCATGTGGAAGTCGAAGCCGTTGGTGCGCATGTTCAGGTAATCGAACCAGCCGCCTGCGGTCCAAAGGAACTTGGTTCCGATGGTGTAGCATTTCTTGCCGGCGTCGATGATTTTCTGACAGTTGGCTTTTTCTTCTTCCCAGGTTGTCGGCTCGGACAGTCCCAGTTCGTCGAAGATGTCTTTACGGTAGTAAACGCCCCACTGATAGTAGGTATAGGGGACGCCCCACTGCTTGCCGTCGATGGTCATTGCGCCTTTCGTGGACGCAAGGTTTTCGCCGAGTTCGGTGCCATCCCAGAGATCGGACACGTCTTCGAAGAGACCTGCTTCCACGTAAGGACGCATGCGGTTCGCGGCATACCAGGTTGCAACATCCGGCGCATTTGCTGAGAGGAAGTTACGGATCTGGGTTTTGTATGCTTCCCGGTCAATCACCGTCGTTTCGATGTTGAGGTCCGGGTTCTTTGCCTGAAAGTTCGCAATCATCTCTTCCATGGTCGCGCGCGGCGCCGGGTTGGAAGTGTCGAGGAAAATTTTCAGGTCGCCGGTCAGGCCTTCCGCAGAAGCCCCTCCCATTGAAGCTGCCAGAATGGCAAACGCCGCAGCGGACGTTTTCAGCATGGAACGCATGGTGTCCTCCCTTGTGGTTCCATTATGTGAAACTTAGTTTTGTATATTGATACTTTGATGCGAACGGGTTAGGTTGTCAACAGGTCCAGCGCAAGAAACGACTGGCGGGAGGAAAGAATGAACAAGCAGGCCACCGGAGACGGGACGGTCGGAAAAGCGCTTGATGTGCTCGACAAGGTCGCCGCAAAAGGGCGGCCGGTCCGGTTTTCGGAATTGCTGAACGAGAGTCAGCATCCGAAGGCGACGCTTTATCGCCTGCTGCAAACGCTGGTCTCCCAGGGCATGCTTGCCTATGACGACGCGCTTCAAACCTATTCGCTCGGCATTCGCCTCGTGCGTCTTGCGCATGCTGCCTGGCGTCAAAGCTCCATCGCGCCGATCGCGCGGCCCTTCATCAAGGAATTGTCCGAAATCGTCGGCGAAACGGTTCACCTGGCCCAGTTGGATGGCGGCCAGGTGCTCTATGTCGACAAGCGCAATGCCGCAGACCCCATCGACATGTACTCGCAGGCCGGCAAGGTCGGGCCTGGCTACTGCACCGGGGTCGGCAAGGCTCTGATGGCCTTTCAGGAGCCGACCGAGCTTGATGAGATCATCAAGAAGCAGGCTTTCTACAAGTATACCGAGGCAACACTGGTCACCGAAGATATGCTCCGGGCTGACCTGCAAAAAATCAGGGCGGAAGGGGTCGCCTACGACCGGGAAGAGCACGAGCCCGGTATCATCTGCGTTGCCGCCCCAATCCTGTCATCCAAAGGCCGCCCGATCGGTGCCCTTTCAGTCACAACATCAACTTTGCGGAAAGATCTTGAGGAGTTGAAAGAAGTGCGTCCTGTGCTTTTAGATACTGCTTCAAAGATTGCTGCGGCCGTCGAGGCTTGGCAGTTCCCCGCCTGAACAGTTCTCAGGGAGATAGAAATTCATGTCTGGCGTCACACTGACAAAAGCCGTCAAGCGATATGGCGACGTACAGGTCATCCATGGAGTGGATCTTCAGATTGATCATGGTGAGTTCTGCGTTTTTGTCGGTCCGTCCGGCTGCGGCAAGTCCACGCTGCTCAGAATGATCGCCGGGCTGGAGGAAACCTCTGATGGCAAGATTGCTATTGGCGGACGGGACGTGACCCGGGTGGATCCGGCGGAGCGCGGCGTCGCGATGGTGTTCCAGACCTATGCGCTCTATCCGCATATGACGGTCGAGGAGAACATGGGTTTCGGCCTCAAGATGAACGGCCATCCGAAGGCGGAGATCAAGGAAAAGGTGGCCGAGGCCAGCCGTATCCTGAAACTGGATCCTTACCTGGAGCGCAAGCCCAAAGCGCTCTCCGGTGGTCAGCGCCAGCGTGTTGCCATCGGCCGCGCAATTGTCCGGGGTCCCGAGGTGTTCCTGTTTGACGAGCCGCTTTCCAATCTGGACGCGGAACTGCGTGTCGACATGCGTGTCGAGATCGCGCGCCTGCACAAGGATATCGGCGCGACGATGATCTATGTCACCCACGATCAGGTGGAAGCGATGACACTCGCTGACAAGATCGTGGTGCTGCGCGGTGGTGTCATCGAGCAGGTCGGGTCACCGATGCAGCTCTATTCCGACCCGGACAACAAGTTTGTTGCGGGTTTCATCGGATCGCCCAGCATGAACTTTGTCGAGGGTGTAGCCGGTGACGGAGCTGTTTCGGTTCCGGCGTTTGGCGAGTTCAGTGTGCCAACGGACGTGTCCCTGCCGGCAAATGGTGAAAAGGTTCTGGTCGGCCTGCGGCCGCAGCATCTGAACATTGCCGAAAGCACCGAAGGGGCCAAGGTGGACCTGTGCGAGCAGCTCGGTGGTGTTGCCTATTCCTACCTTATCTGCCCGACGGGTGAGCGCATCATCGTCGAGACGAAGGGTGAGGAAGCGCCTATTTCGGAAGGCACCGTATCGATAAGTTTTGATCCGGCGTCTGCGCTGTTCTTCGATGCCAAGACAGAGCAACGCCTGAGGTAATGCCGGGAGAGGCAGCGGGCGACCCAGGCAACAATTCTGTTGATGAATGCGTCAATCGCCTGAACGCGTAACAAAGCATAACATCTGTGCACTAACCGTGGTTGAGTACAAAAAAGTATTCCGGGGGGATGGCATGATGAGGATGGTTACGGGGTCGCGTTTCGCGGCGTTTTTGATCGGTTTGGTCGGGATCAGTGTCGGCTTGGCCGTCCCGGCGAAGGCCGGAGATGCGGCTCTTGTCGAATTTCCGAGCGCTTCCACACCGCCGAGCAAATTCAAGATCAGGCAGGCGAAGGCAAAGGGCATTGCACTCAAGCCGGAACCGGGTTTTCCCATTCAGGGCAGATTGCGTTTGCCCGAGGGGGCTGGTCCGTTTCCTGCGCTGGTCTTGCTTCACGACTGCCAGGGAATCCAGCAATTCCAATCCGGCTGGGCCGAGACCTTTGAAGAGGCCGGATATGCAACTCTGCAAGTAGACAGCTTTGCACCCCGTGACGTTTCTGGAACCTGTGAAGATGTTCTCGGTGAAGGTGTCAGTGGTCTTGGCGGGCAGCGTGTCATGGATGCTTTTGGCGCGCTTTTCTATCTCGAACAGCATGCGCAGATTGACCCGCGCAGAATTGGGGCTGTCGGGTGGTCCCGAAGCTCGACGACGGGCAGTGCTCTCAGGGACGGTTCGCGGCAGTTCTTTCAGCGGGGTTTCAAGGCTATCGTTTCGTTTTATCCAAACTGCAAATCGGTTGCCACGGCGGCTTTTGCTGATCCGATCCTGATCCTGAACGCCGGCAAGAACGACTGGACCAACGCGGAGCTTTGTTCGTCACTTGCAGCGGCAGATCCCAATGTCGAGATCCTCGAGCTGCCTGCGGCGTTCCAGGGATTCGATGATCCGAAATGGGGGCAGGAAACCATCATGCCCGAGTACCAGAACACGCTGAAAGATCCGACATTCGGAGTGACCTTCGGATTTGACGAAGCAGCGCGACTGGAGGCGAAGGACGCGGCACTGACCTATCTGAGTGGCAAAATCTAAGTTGCCGGGTTGACTGCGGCGGAGCCTTGCTTGTGCGCGCGCTCCCTGCCGTCCGATCGGTCTGGAGTTGATCTTGCGGGAATCGAGATCAGCAATACCGCTCCGGCCCGTTCCATTGATCGGCTGAATAGCGGTCGCCATGAGCCCAGCCCACCGGCAGCACGGCCTCGATGCGGCCGAGGTCCGTTTCGGCGAGGTTGAGCGTGGCTCCCGAAATGCACTCGCGCAAGTGGCCGACGGAGCGTGTTCCCGGAATCGGGATCACGTGTGGCCCGCGTGAGAGCAGCCATGCGTTCGCAAGCGCGGCCGCGGACGTCCCCATCTCTTCGGCAAGTCTTCTGAATGCGGAGGTGAGGCGCAGATTTTCCGTGAGGTTCGGCTCCATGAAACGAGGATTGCCACGCAGGAACGGAAGGTCCGCGATCCGGTCATGGCTTATCGGATCATCGGTGAGCAGGGAGCGTCCGACAGGTGAGAAAGCCACCATGGCAACTCCAAGTTCGGCGCATGTCTGAACAAGTCCAAGATCCGGAAACCTGGTGGAAAGCGAGTATTCGGATTGAACGGCGGAAATGGGAAAGACTTTCATCGCGCGACGCAGGGTGGAGGGCGCCACTTCCGAAAGGCCGATAGCGCGGGTCTTGCCCTTATCCACGAGGCGGCCGAGATTTGCCGCCGTTTCTTCCGGCGTGAAGCGCGGATCCCGGCGATGTGCATAGAACAGATCCACGCATTCCAGTCCGAGCCGTTTCAAGGACTTGTCCAGCTCGGCTTCCAGATGCTCTGCGGAATTGTCAAAGGTGCGATTGCCCTCTTGATCGCTCGTGATAGAGGCCTTTGTCGCGATGACGAAGTCGTCCCGGGCGTCCGGATTTGCCTTTAGATAGGTCCCGATCGCGTTTTCCGACTTTCCCATGCCGTAGACATTGGCTGTGTCCAGCAGCGTGACACCGGCTTCACGGCACGCATCGAGAATCGCGTGGCTCTCGGTTTCGTTTGTGGGACCGTACATGTCGGAGAAGGACATGGCGCCGTAACCGATTGCGCCAACTTCCGGTCCATTGGCGCCCAATTTCCGTTTGTTCATCTTCGCCGCCGCCTGTCGGATAAATTGAAAAGTGATTGCATTCTCATTTCTCTTATCGCCACTGGGACCCAAACCTTCAAGTGTTGCAGCGCAGGTGTTTGTTGGCGCATGTGCGCATTGTGATCGCCGATACGCCGACGGTCTGTTCTGTGCACGGGCCGAGGTTGGCGATCAATTGCCGGGTGATGCTTCATTCATGAAATCAGTCCTTGTCCGGAAGGAGGGATTATGCGCCGAGCACACCTGTGCGGTGCCGGAGCCTCGTGTCTTCCTGCGGATGAAACCCAGCGTTTCATCGCGTTTTTGCTAAGCCGCCATGACCAGGAATTCCGTCGTGTCACGCCCTTGAAAGTTGACCCTGAGAGGGTGTCGACGGCCTGAACAATCAGAATTTCTGCCGATTCCACTCTTGACATGAATACTGATTCAGGTTTCATATACGGTACTGCGCAGGCCGGAGGAGCGAGGAATTACAGGGTGTGGGTGCAGCCTGGATTGCCTTGCGGGCTCGCGTGCAATGGGAGGAGATTTCATGAGAAAGAGCTTTTTGCGGCAGGCCATGCCGCTTGTCGCGGGTTTGAGCCTGGCAATGGCCGGCACCGCTGGCGCCTTTGCTGAAGATATCAAGATTGCCCATGTCTATGGCAAGACCGGCCCGTTTGAGGCCTATGCCAAACAGTCCCACACAGGTCTGATGATGGGGCTTGAATATGCCACCGATGGCACGATGGAAGTGGATGGCCGCAAGATCGTGGTCATCGAGAAGGACACACAGCTCAAGCCGGACATCGGCAAGGCGGCTCTTGCGGAAGCCTATGGTGACGATGAAGTCGACATTGCCGTCGGCCCCGTTTCTTCCGGTGTGGCACTTGCCATGCTGCCCGTTGCAGAAGAATACGAAAAGCTTCTGATCGTTGAGCCGGCTGTGGCCGATTCCATCACGGGTGCAAACTGGAACCGCTACGTCTTCCGCACGTCCAGAAACTCCTCCCAGGACGCGATCGCAAACGCTGTCGCTCTTGGACAGGAAGGCGTCTCAATTGCCACGCTGGCACAGGATTACGCCTTCGGCCGCGACGGTGTCGCAGCGTTCAAGGAGGCTCTTGAAGGCACGGGTGCAAAGCTGGTTTTCGAAGAATATGCACCGACCGACACAAAGGATTTTACCGCCAATGCGCAGCGGGTGTTCGATGCGCTCAAGGACGAGCCAGGACGCAAGTTCCTGTTTGTGATCTGGGCCGGTGGCGGCAATCCGATCAGCAAGATCAAGGCAATGGAACCGGAGCGGTTCGGCGTCGAGATTGCGACCGGCGGCAACATCCTGGCAGCGATGAAGGCCTACAAGGAACTGCCGGGTATGGAAGGCGCGACCTACTACTACTACGAAATCCCGAAAAACCCGGTCAATGACTGGCTGGTCGCCGAGCACCAGAAGCGCTTCAACGCACCGCCGGATTTCTTCACGGCAGGTGGCATGACGGCGGGTCTTGCGATCGTGGAAGCCATTCGCAAGGCCGGTTCGACCGAAACGGAAGACCTGATTGCGGCAATGGAAGGCATGGAATTCGAGACGCCGAAAGGCAAGATGATGTTCCGTGCGGACGACCACCAGGCCTTGCAGTCCATGTATCACTTCAAGATCAAGGTGGACCCGGATGTCGAGTGGGGCATCCCGGAACTGGTGCGCGAACTGAAAATCGAGGACATGAAGATCCCGGTTCGCAACAAGTAACCCTCCCAGACAAGCGTCGCGGCTCGATTTGAGCCGCGGACGTGGCCCCATGGTGCTACGCTGTGTCCCGGTCAGGTCGGTTCAGACCCGACCGGGCAGACCTCGCGATTATCTTCAGCCATAGGAAGTCCAGCCATGGCCCAGGAACACCCCATTCTGGAAACACGGGACCTGACCATCCGCTTCGGCGGGCATGTTGCGGTCGACCATGTTTCCTGCGCATTTGATCGTGGCACATTGACCGCGATTGTTGGCCCGAATGGCGCCGGCAAAACCACCTATTTCAACCTGATCTCGGGTCAGCTTCCAGCCTCCGCAGGGGCGGTCGTGCTGAATGGAGAAGAAATCACCCGCATGTCTGTGCCCGAACGCACGGACAGGGGTATCGGCCGAGCGTTTCAGCTGACCAACCTGTTCCCGACCCTGAGCGTACGCGAAAACGTGCGCCTGGTCGCACAGGCCAAGGCGCGCAAGGGGTTTGATCTCTTTTCCATTGCCGAGAGCCATATCGAGCTCCTGGAACGGGCCGATCACGTCCTGTCGGAAGTGCGGCTCATCGATCAGGCCGACCAGACTGTCTCCGCTCTGCCGCATGGTGACCAACGCAAGCTGGAAGTCGCTCTGCTGATTGCGCTTGGACCCCAGGTGCTCATGTTCGATGAACCCACCGCGGGCATGAGCGTCGACGAGGTGCCGGTCA
The DNA here is from genome assembly GCA_017643925.1 of Roseibium sp. Classification (GTDB taxonomy): domain Bacteria; phylum Pseudomonadota; class Alphaproteobacteria; order Rhizobiales; family Stappiaceae; genus Roseibium. Next base: position 26,969 of record JAEPML010000017.1, read on the forward strand.
TTCTAGAACTGATCAAGAAACTCAAGAACGACATGGACCGCACGATCCTCCTGGTGGAGCACAAGATGGATGTCATCCGGTCGCTGGCCGACCGGATCATCGTTCTGCACAACGGGGAGCTGGTTGCAGAGGGAGAGCCGGCAGAAGTGATTGCCTTGCCGGTTGTGCAGGAAGCCTATCTCGGCAAGACGCCGGAGGCCGCGTGATGACGGATGCTCTTCTGACACTCAGCGGGGTGCACACCCATATCGGGCCCTATCACATTCTGCAGGGTGTTGATCTGATCGTCCCGCAGGGCGGTGTGACCGTTCTTCTCGGACGCAATGGTGCGGGCAAGACGACCACGCTGCGAACCATCATGGGGCTCTGGAAAGCCAGCCAGGGGGACGTCCGTTTTGAAGACCATGTGATCACCCGGTTGGACACACCCGAAATTTCCCGGCGAGGGATTGCTTTCGTGCCGGAGGACATGGGCATCTTCACGGATCTGACCGTTGCCGAAAACATGCTCCTGGCTGCTGCCAACGGGCCGATCGACGAAAAGCGCCTTGCCTGGATCAAGGAACTGTTCCCGCCGATCGGAACTTTCTGGAACTCCTCGGCCGGAACGTTGTCCGGTGGTCAGAAGCAGATGCTGGCCGTTGCCCGGGCGATCATCGAGCCGCGCCGCCTGATCCTGATCGACGAACCGACCAAGGGACTGGCGCCGGCCATCATCAATGCCATGACCGATGCGCTTCGGGAGTTGAAGAACACCGACACCACCATCCTGCTTGTGGAACAGAATTTCACCATGGCCTCGAGCATTGGCGACACGGTTGCGGTGATGGACGACGGACGGATCATCCATGCGGGTGCGATGCAGGAGCTCGTCGACGATGCGGATCTGCAGGAAAAACTCATGGGACTGAGCCTGGAGGCGCATCAATGAGCGACACAACGATCAAACCGAGGATCGAGAAGATCCCTCTGAGCGAACAGTTTTTTCAAAAGCTTCCGGTTCTTCTCGTGCCAATCCTGGCGGTCGCCGGCCTGCTCGCCATCGGCAATCCGGCGAGCTGGCTCACCCTGACCGTGGCAGGACTGGCCATGGGAATGATGATCTTCATCATGGCGTCGGGCCTGACTGTCGTGTTCGGCCTGATGGATGTGATCAATTTCGGTCACGGGGCCTTTGTGGCCGTTGGCGCCTTTGTCGGCTTCACGGTTCTCGCGTGGCTGGCCGGATGGACGGCATCGCCAAGCGTGATGCTCAATCTGACCGCGGTCCTGATCGCGATCCTGGCGGCCATGCTGGTGACCGGCCTCTTGGGATACGCGTTCGAGCGTGTCATCGTCATGCCGGTCTATGGGGAACACCTGAAGCAGATCCTGGTGACAATGGGTGGCCTGATCGTTGCCCAGCAGATGATCTATGTGGTCTGGGGACCGGACGAACTGCATATATCTCGACCCGAGGCCTTCAAGGGTTCGCTCGTCATCGGCGAAGCGGCGATCGAGAAGTACCGGCTGGTCGCGGTCGGCATCGGTCTCGCCCTGTTCCTTGGCATGCGACATATCCTGAAATCGACAAAGGTCGGGCTGCTGGTCCGGGCCGGTGTCGAAAACGGCGAAATGGTCGAAGCGCTCGGCTACCGGATCCGGCTCCTGTTCCTGATCGTATTCATGACCGGTTCCGCGCTCGCGGGCCTTGGCGGGGTGATGTGGGGTCTCTACCAGGAAACCATCACCGCCCACATGGGATCGGAGATCATGGTGCTCGTTTTCATCGTTGTGATCATCGGTGGTCTCGGCTCGGTGGAGGGTTGTTTCATCGGGGCGATGCTTGTCGGCCTGCTTGCCAACTACACCGCTTTCCTGGCGCCCAAGGTCGCGCTGATTTCAACGATTGCCCTGATGGTGGCGATCCTCATGTGGCGGCCACAGGGGCTCTACCCTGTCGTCAAGGCGAAGTGAGCGGAGGCTTCGACAAATGCTGACCAGACTTCTCTCCGGGGATACGCCGCGCAGCGGGCTACTGACGGTCCTGTTGCTGATTGTCCTCGTCTCGCTGGCTTTCGCCCCGTTCCTGTTTCCGGGTACCAAGTCCCTGGAAACGGCTGCAAGGATCTGCATCTTCATTGTTCTCGTGGCGAGTTATGATCTGCTGCTGGGTTATTCGGGTATTGTCTCCTTTGCCCATACGATGTTTTTCGGTATCGGCGCCTATGGAACAGCGCTGGCACTGTCCTCAACCGGGCCGAGCTACTGGTCCATCATCTGGGGAACGACCGCCGGGGCGCTGGTCGCCGCTGCTTTTGCACTCGCCATCGGACTTTTCTCGCTTCGGGTAAAGGCGATCTTCTTCGCCATGGTGACGCTCGCCGTTGCGAGTGCCTTCGCAGTTCTCGTGTCGCAAATGTCCTGGCTGACCGGCGGCGAGGACGGGCTCAACTACAAGATCCCCCGGGAACTCACTCCGGCCTTCAAGCTGGTGAAGGAAAAGGTTTTCGGCGTTCGCATCAATGGCAAGCTCCTGGCGTATTACCTTGTGTTCTTCGCCTCTGTGATCCTGTTCCTGATCATGCTTCGGGTGGTCAATTCACCGTTCGGGCGGACGCTCAAGGCGGTGCGCGATAATGCCTTCCGTGCCGAAGCCATCGGGTATCGGGTCGTCTGGTATCGGACAACGGCGACGGTCCTGTCGGCGGTGATGGCGGCGCTCGCCGGATCGCTCCTGGCCATCTGGTTGCGCTACACGGGTCCGGCGACAACATTGTCGATGGAGATCATGATCGACATTCTCCTGATGGTCGTTATCGGCGGCATGGGAACGCTCTACGGAGCAGTGCTCGGCGCGACGATCTTCATTCTCGCACAGACCTACCTGCAGAACCTGATGGGTGTTGCCGCAGATGCAACGAGCGCCGTTCCCTTTGTCTCGACATTGATCGCGCCGGAGCGGTGGCTCTTGTGGCTGGGTGTGCTGTTCATCCTGTCGGTCTATTTCTTCCCGACGGGCATCGTCGGCAGATTGCGGGCGGGCCGCGCGTGACAGAGCCGAAGCTCTACGTGCGGGACGAGGGCACGGGCCGACCATTGGTCCTGATCCACGGCTGGTCCTGCCCGGGGCAGTTCTTTCAACGCCAGATCGATGCGTTGAAGGGACAGGCACGCTGTATCGTGCCGGACCTGCCTGGCCATGGCAGGACTGGTGCCGCATTGCCGCTCGATATCGAGTCGGCTGCGCGAAGTGTTCATGCCTATCTGGAGGAACAGGATCTGACGGACGCGATCCTGTGCGGATGGTCCATGGGCGCACTGGTCTCCTACGCAATGATCCAGTTGCATGGTGTCGCGCGCGTGTCATCCGTCGTTGCGATCGACATGTCCCCGAAGGTCCTCAATGCAGTCGATTGGGCCAATGGAACGCTCAACGGGTTGAACGAAGCGCTGAACGCGAATGTTCTGGCCGGGATCGTGCCCGACTGGTCACGCCTTCCGGCACGGATTGCCGGCCGCCTTTTTGCCGGTGGCCAGAACCCGGACCCGAACCTGCTGGAGTATTCCCGGGTCGAAATTGCCAAGGCGGATCCGGCCTTGCTGCAATCGATGTGGGCATCACTCACGGCCCAGGATTTCCGGCGGTTCCTGCGGGAATTTCCGCTGCCGCTGCACCTGATCGCCGGGCTCAAGAGCCAGCTTTACGGACCTGGTGTTCACCGGTGGCATCTTGAAAATGTGCCTCGGTTCACTCTCTGCGAATTCGAGAATTCCGGTCATGCTCCGCATTTGGAAGAAGCAGATCGGTTCAATCAACTGATTGCTGACCTGTTGCACAACGAGAAGAGGTAAGCCGCGCGCTACGCCGGCAGGCCTCAGTTTCAGGCGATTCCAAGCAATTGAGTTCTTTCGAGAATACTCGATATCGTTTTGTTTTGTTTACTATATTCAACGGAATCGTTTCAATTGTGTGGTGATATTCCGCATACTGGAAATTGAAAAGAGAGTTGCACCTGAAAAGGGTGTCAATCGCAGGCACCTGAATTGTTCTATTCTAAGCTCAACGCGCTTCGCGGTGCAGCCGCGTTTTTTGTGGCATCGTTCCACTATGTGGAGCCATATGGCCGGATCAACGCGCTTTTTTACAACTCAGCGATTTTTGTCGATCTCTTCTTTGTCCTTTCCGGTTTCGTGATTTGCACGGGTTATTTGCAAAAGATCAGCGATCAGGACATCAATTTCAGGCAGTTCGCCTTCCTGCGGTTGATGCGGCTTTATCCGGTTCACTTCGCCATCATGCTGGCCTGGCTGGTTTTCGTCGTCGCAAAGCTTCTGGCGGCAAACCTCTATGGAATTGGCAGTCCGCAAGATGACAGGGATCTCTTCTGGTCGTTCTTTGAGACTCTCTTCCTGGTCAACGCCTACGGCCTTTCAGATCTGTTCAACTGGAACTTCCCGACCTGGACTGTTTCTGCGGAGCTGTTTGCCTATCTGGTGTTTTTCTGTCTGATCTTCGCCTTTCGCCGGATATTCGCATCGCCTGGACTCCTGCTCGTGGTGGCGCTTTTCATTTCCGTTTCGGGGTACACGGTCCTTTATGCGGTCGGTCTTTCGCAGGAGCATCCCGAACTGGTTTACCGGCACTTCGATTTCGGGTTTTTAAGAGGAACTGCAGGTTTTTTTGCTGGCGTGGCCCTGTCCCAGATTGACCCCGGGCGCTGGATCAAGAACCGGGGTTTGCTGACGGATAGCTTCCTTGAAATCCTGCTCGTCACCGCAGTGCTCTGGTTGGTCAGCGTGTCGAATGACAGCTTTGTTCTGCAGGCGCTGATGATCCCGGCCTTTGCTGCGGCCATCGGATTTTTCTCCGGTCAGTCAAATGGTGTCGTTTCCATGTTCCTGAATGGCCGGGTGATGCAACATTTCGGCAGAATCTCATATTCGTTCTACCTGTGGCACGTCCTCATTCTGTTGTTCGTGACCGACGTGTTCCAGTTTGTGCTTGGGGCGGAAACGAATGCGAAGGGCTATATCGCCGGAGATGCCAAGTGGCTGGTGGCTGGCGTCGCCTTTGCCAGCACCTGGCTGTTTGCAACCTTCAGCTATCTGCTCGTTGAAAAACCTTTCCGGTGTTGGTCCAGACACCTTGTCAGCGACGGTTGGGGTGCTTCCCGGGCGACACGCAAACTGGATCGTGACCTAGTCTCCGGACAGTTTTGATCGAACAAACTGGATGATCCGATCGCTGAAGGTCAGTACCAGGAACACCGCGAGCAGACCGACGAAGAAACGCAGGTCCGTGAGCAGGGTGCCACGTGCATATTGTCGGGCCCCCATGTTGGCGTATTTCCAGGTGTTATAGGCAATTGCGACAAGCGCTGTCGTCATCACCAGCGAAATCAGGATCGTTTGCCAGGCCGGTCTTTGCTTGGGCGCACTCATTTCAGGATCCTCGCCGTTGCAAGATCCACCTTGAACACCATCAGGTCGTCGAGGCGCTCAACGTCACCTTCGATCTCGACATAGAGAGCGAGCAACGCCTTGATCTCGTCTCCAAGCACGTTGCCATCCTTGTCCGCCATCAGGAAGAAGTTCCGCCCGTCCACGGCCCCGGATGAGACGAAGACCGGTGGAATGCCGCCTGTCAGACAGAGATCCGCACAGGCCTTGTGAGCAAGGCCGCGCCCGGGCCGCATGGCGCCGGCATAGCACTTGCCGTCGCAGATCTCGCCCGCAAGCTTCCAGCGGCCGAGCGGGACCGGTTCGGAGGGGGTAAACTCAGCAGCTCCCTCGCCGGCCGCTTCCACCTTGCCGACCTGGATCATGGTCAGGTCACCCCGGTTGACCGGGACGCCGCGCAGGTTTACCGGCGTGCCGGCATTGTTCTCTGCCTGTGAAAAGACACCCCGTTTGCCCTGGCCCGTCAGCATGTAGGTTCGGGCAGGGTTTTCGCCTTCGGCAGCCACACGCAGGACAGGGTACGGGCGAAGTTCCAGGAGGCCTACATTTTCATAGCGATTGCCCCATTGAAACCCACCATTGCCGGGGTCGTTCTGCGTGGAAGAAAGCGCCAGGGCAGCAAGGCCGAGGCCCGCAATGAAGCAGACCGAAAAGATGCCGACAAAGGCGATCAGCTGTTTTGGAACTGCATTCAGATAGCCGACGAAAAATGGCGCGTCCTTGGTTTGTTTCCAGCTCATGCCGCTTCTCCGATTTCGACGGGGTCAACATGGGTACCCGGGGGGAGGGCGTTCGGGTCCAGGAGGATGGTCGAGCCGATCAGCTTGAGCCGATAGGTCGATATCTTCTCGGTGAACGGCTCGGGAGCCCGGCCATCAGCCAGATTATACTGATAGCCATGCCATGGACATGTGATGCAGCCCCAAAGGACCTTGCCTTCGCCAAGTGGGCCGTTCTGATGGGCACAGGCATTGGTGATGGCCGACAGCTTGCCGTCATACTTGAAAATCGCCACGCGTTCGTCGTCCGACAGGGTGACGACCTTGGCGCAATCCTCGTCGATGTCGTCCAGCTCTCCGGCGACCACCCAGCCTTCTTCCTGAAGTGAAGCCTTGGCGGTTTCGTCCCCGCGATCGCGACGCGCCTCCATGCGGCCAGTGGCAAAATGCAGCCCGGATACAAGCACAACACTGGCCGCGACGACGCTTGTGAAGATTGGGTCAGCCGGTCCCTGCAGTGCACCGAGCGCGACGTGCAGCACGACGAATGCATAAGCCGGGTAGATGAACATGTGGAGCGCTTTCCAGATCGGCGCTCCGAGGAAACTCAGCCAGAAATCGTGGCTTGTGGCTGCAAGCACGAACAGGATCAACAGGGCCGCAATGCCGAAGGCTTCGAAGGGGAACCCGAGAAGCTGGCCATAGCTTGTGTTGGAAGAAAGCAGCGCGACATAGCGATCAGTCGGTGAGAAGGCAAAGTACCAGCCGAGCACATAATTGGCGTGGACGGCAGCGATGCCAGCCGTCATGACGCCGAAGTGGCGACGGTTGTAAAGCAGCGGCAAGAAACGTCGGTCAAGTCGTGCCAACGGTCCGATGCAAAGGATGACCGTCAGCATCAGGAAGGCGCAGCTGCCGAAGGCGCGCATGCGCAGAATGGCGCCATCAATCGGTTTGGTCACGTCTTCGAAGGCCGGCGCGACACGAATAAAAACATAAAGATACAGCGCAACGGCAACGAGCAGGATTGCGTCGTAAAAGATCTTGTTCCGGTTCCAGATGACCGGGGTGTACTGGACGCTCATTGGGCAGTTTCCCCCGTGGCCGAGCCTGATGACGGTGCTTCAATGAGAACGGCCGGTCGGTCCGCAGGCGGGGTCTGACGGAGCGCGAGAATGGTGAAGAACACGAGCGGCAGGCCTATCCCCAACACAGTCCAGATGCGTGCGTGAGCGGTTCTGTGAGCACGTTTCATCGAGCACTCTCCCCGTCTTTTTCCAGGAGGAACCAGCGGTAGAGAACCAGTGGCCAGATCAGGCAAATGCCGGGAATGAGAAGCGGGCGGAAGGCATAGGATCCGCGCGCCGATGGTTCGACACGGTCGACGCCAATGACAAGAAAGAGCGCTGCCACAACGCCGCCTGCCATGAGGTGATACCGCCCCAGATCAAGGAGAAATTCTGCAGTCTGCAAGTTCAGCCTCCGATACCAAACAGTTCGACCGATTTGTCATCCCCGCCAAGGCGGGGATCCAGTAGACACCAGGCGCGCCTTGAATGCACCACCCAATCCTCGGGCGCACAGGATCCCGGCTCGAAGCCTTGTCGCAGTCGGAATGACAGCATGGTGTTTGTCCCGCTCATCAAACCAGATCCGCGTCGGTGATGATCTCCACCAGCGACGGACCATCGTGAGCGATGGCTGCACCGATCGCGTCGCGCAACTCCGAGGCATCGGTGACACGATGGCCATGACCTCCGCATAACCGGGCAAAGGCGGCAAAGGACGGGTTGGTCAGGTTGGTTTCCCAGACCGGCCACTCTCCGGAACGCTGTTCCTTCGAGATCTTCCCGAGCTCGCTGTTGTTCAGGAGAATATGGGTGATATTCATGCCGTACTTGACGGCTGTGGTGAACTCCATGGCGTATTGGCCGAAGCCGCCGTCGCCGGAAATCGAAATCACCTTGCGGCCCCTGAACTGGTCGAAGTCCTGGGTGGCGCACCACGCTCCGAGCGCGGCGGGCAGGCTGAAGCCGATGGATCCGAGGTAACCCGACATCAGGATGCGCTGGCCGCGGGGTTCGAAATAGCGGCCGAAGGAATAGGTGTTGTTGCCGACATCCACAGGGATGATCGCGTCTTCCGGGCAAAGTTCCGTAAGCGCCTTGAAAATGGCTGCCGAGTGAATTCCCTGGCCGTGGTCTTCGGCCAGCCGGCGTTGCTTTTCATCGCGCCAGATCACCCATCTCTCGGCCAGTTCCGCGCGCTGGTCCGATGCTTCCGCATTTTTGGATACACGGCCCACTACAGCAGAACAGAAAGTCCCGATCTCACCCCAGACCGGCAAGGTGACCGGGTGGAACTTGCCAAGCTGCATGCGCTCGAAATCCACCTGGATGATGGGCTTGTAGGGCGCGATGCCAGTGTGGTTGGCAAAGGACGAGCCGAGCGAGATGATCAGGTCGGCCTCGTTCATGAACCAGCTGGCAATCGGTGTGCCCGACCGCCCAAGGACACCGGCGGCAAGCGGATGGGTGTCCGGAATGAGCCCCTTGCCCTTGAATGTCGTCATGACCGGTGCGCCGATTTTCTCGGCGAGTGCAATGACCTTCTCCCTGACATCCTTTGCGCCATAGCCAAGCACGATCGCGGGGCGCTTGGCCGCGTTGATCATTTCCACCGCCCTGGCGAGATCACTCTCGGAGGGCGCGATCTCCGTGCCGCCGAGACGCCCTTCGGGATGCCCGGCATCCTTCCCGCTCGGGATGGTCTGAACATCATCAGGGAAGATTAGGTTGGCAACGTCCCGTTCGACAAGCGCGGTCTTTAGCGCGAGCGACATCAACTCGGCGTGGTTGGATGTGCTGAGAACGGGTTGGGAGAATTTCGAGACCGCTTCAAAGGCGGATTTCAGGTCAATGTCCTGGAAGGCACCAGGGCCGAATACCTGGGTCTGGACCTGTCCGGTGAGTGCCAGAACCGGGGCACGGTCCACCTTGGCGTCCCATAACCCGGTCAGAAGGTTGGTTGCTCCCGGGCCGGCAATGGTCAGGCAGCCGGCTGGTTTTCCCGTCAGCTTGCCATAGGCCGACGCTGCAAAGGCTGCCGCGCCCTCGTGACGGATGCCGACATAACCGAGATTGCCCTTGTTGACCTGAAGACGAATGGCGTCGGCAAGGCCGAGATTGGAATGGCCGACCATTCCGAAAACACGTTTGACGCCCCAATTGACCATGGTCTCGGCCATGACATCGGTCACCGTGCGTTCATGCTCGGGTTCGGGTTCAATGCCAACGAAGATGTCACCGTCCTCGATCCTGAGCGGATAGAGCGTCTGGCCGCTGTCCTCGTGACCGCCTGGAGGTGCACCCGTGAGTGGATCGAAATCCCAGCCGTGCCAGGGACATCGGATCCAGCATTTGCCGTCGGTCCCCTTTTCTATGGAGCCTTCGCCGAGCGGGCCGCGTTGGTGCGGACAGTGATTGTCCATGGCAGCCCATTGGCCATCAAAATGCGACAGGCAGATCGATGTCGTCCTTGCCGTTACCGTCTTTACACGGCCCTCGGGCAGGTCATCGACATGGCCAACCTTGATCCAGTCAAGTTCTTGAGCGTCCATAATTTCCTACCTCAAAACTCCTGATCGGGTCAGGCAACACCACCATAGGCAACCCCGGAGAGGTCAGCCATTTCGCGTTTCCAGGTTGTCAGATCTTCCGGATTGAACTGGTTGAGATGCGAGTAACCGCAGGCCCGCGCCATCACCTGCATCAGCTCAACCGATGCCTCGAAGAAATTGGTGAGCTGTCGGGCGGACTTTTCGATCTGGAGCCGGTTCACCAGATGGGGTTTCTGGGTGGCGATGCCGACCGGGCAATTGTTCGTATGGCAGGCGCGCATGGCGATGCAGCCTATGGCCTGCATGGCGGAATTCGAGACCGCGATGGCATCGGCGCCGAGCGCCATCGCCTTGACGAAGTCGGCCGGTTTGCGCAGGCCCCCCGTGATAACGAGCGACACGTCGGGGCGTCCCAGTGCGTCCAGATGGCGCCGCGCCCGGGCAAGAGCCGGGATCGTCGGCACGGAGATGTTGTCGCGGAAGATTATCGGAGCGGCACCCGTGCCGCCGCCACGGCCATCAAGGATGATGTAGTCGACACCAACTTCAAGGGCAGCATCGATGTCTTTCTCGATATGCTGCGCAGAGAGTTTGTAGCCGATGGGAATGCCGCCTGTCCGGCTGCGCACTTCGTCGGCAAAGGATTTGACTTGGGCGCAGTCCGTCCAGTCGGGGAAGCGAGGTGGTGAAATCGCGTCGGTGCCTTCATCAAGGCCGCGCACCTGGGCAATCTTGCCCTTCACCTTGGCACCCGGCAGGTGACCACCGGTGCCGGTCTTGGCCCCCTGGCCGCCCTTGAAATGGAACGCTTGCACCTTGTTGAGTTTTTCCCAGTCGAAGCCGAAACGCGCCGAGGCGAGTTCATAGAAGTAGCGGGAATTGGCTTCCTGCTCTTCCGGCAACATGCCGCCTTCACCGGAACAGATGCCCGTACCGGCGAGCTCCGCACCGCGCGCCAGCGCGATCTTGGCAGGTTCCGACAAGGCGCCGAAGCTCATGTCGGACACGAAGAGCGGGATCTTGAGCCGGAGCGGCTTCTGGGCGTTTGGGCCGATCACGACATCCGTGCCGACCGGGTCATCGTCGAGCAGGGGGAACCGCTGAAGCTGGGCGGTCAGGATCTGGATGTCATCCCAGTCCGGCAATTGTGTGCGCGGCACACCCATGGCATCGACGCGTCCATGATGGCCGGTCTTGGTGAGGCCGTCGCGGGCATATTGCTGGATCAGTACCGTATAAGGCTCTTCTTCCGTGCCGTGACTGGTGTCTGCATAAAGCCCGAGATACTGGTCCCTGTTGAACGGCTGCGGATGGTCTTTCGCCCAGGCAGCGATTTCGTCTTCATCGACCAGAATGTCATCGCCCTCGACCCAGCTCTTGAACTTCGGCAAGGCTTCGGAATTGTTGTATTCGGACACCCCACTGTCGAGCCGGTAGTCCCAGTAATGCAGGCCACAGATCAGGTTGTCGCCCTGAACATAGCCATCGGACATCAGGGCACCACGGTGCAGGCAGCGCCCGTAAAAGACCGACACCTCGTCATCGAAACGAACCACGACGAGATCGACATCTGCAACAAGCGCATATTGCGGGTCTCGATCGGGCAATGCACTCAGTTTGGCAACTACTTGCGTCTTCATTTGGTCCCCCGGCTATTTGCCCTTTCATCGGGCTTTGGCTTTGGTTCTGGTGTTCAGTCTGTTTTCGGTTCCGGTCTCATCGGTGGCATGACCGCCATTTCGGCAGCACCTTCGTTTTCGGACATGCGTGCACCATACCAGCGCGCCAGCGGCACGGCCGTAACACCGTGCAATACGGCGCTTATCCAGACGGCATTCACGGCAAGGTTCAAAAGATGCTCGCCTATCTCATGATCGATCTGGTCGACGATCAGCAAGGCAAAGAGCGCCGTGGCCAGGCCTCGCGGCCCGAACCAGCCGAAAAAGAGCTTTGTCAAAGAGGCGGCATCAGATCCGGTCAGAGACAACCAGACCGCAATCGGGCGCACCAGAAACAGGCTAATCAAGATGATGGCAAGGCTCTGGGCATCAAGATGCGCAACCGCATTGGGCACAAGCGCAAGGCCGATCAGGAAGAATGCCCCCCAGGACAACATCTGGCCTTCGCTTTCCGTGAATTCGTAGATGAAGGCACATTGGCCCTTGATGACGTTGCCAAAGAATAGACCGGCGACGAATGCAGAAATGAAGCCGTTGCCGTCAACGAGGCCCGCCGCCAGATAGGCGCCGCCCGCCATGGCGATTGCACCAATTCCCTCGATTGTGGCGGTGGTCATTCCCCGTTTCTTTGCCGCCAGGAACATCACGCCACCGACAGCACCGGTCACGCCGCCGACCAGCGGTCCGAAGACAAGCTGTTTGGCACCGAAGAGAATCCAGTTCGTGGCGTCGGTCTGCATCATTTCTGCGGTCAGGCTCGCGAACAACAGGATGACCGGAAGGGCAAGACCGTCATTGAGGCCGCTTTCCAGTGTGAGCGCGCGGCGGACCCGTTCCGGAACCGCCTCGTTGGTCACGACGGCCTGGCCGAGCGCCGCGTCGGTCGGCGCCAGTAGGGCCGCGGCCAGCGCCGCAACAATCAGGGGATAGGTAGTGAGGAAGGGGGCTGCTGCAAAGGTGCCGATCACGATGGCAAGCGGCATGCCGAACAGCAACATGCGCAGCGGCCATTGATGGCGCTTGCGAAGGGCTTTCAGATTGATTTGTGCGGCGTCCAGGAAAAGCAGGATGATCAGCGCCAGTTCGGCAACGATGTGCAGAAGATGTTCTGCCTCGGTCAGCGGGAACATGCCCGTCTGGGACATCAGGACGCCGAAGCCGATGAAGAGGATCGGGGCTGTCAGAATACCGTTGGACAGGGTCTTGGCCAGAAGCGTGTAGCAGACCGTGAACATCGCCAACATCAATAGACCGGTGGCCATAAACGTTCTCTCTCCCAAAGCCCACGGCGACATTTGGACAGGCCAGTACCGCCAATTCAAATCATAAGCAGATGACACTCACGTGTGGCAATCGTGAATTTCCGCTAGGGTATTTGATACCTCCGTCAAACTTCGCCGAGGACGTTCCATATTGGACCGTGTCAGTCCAGCAGTGCCAGCTGGCGAATGATCCGTTCACCATCTTCCGGCCTGCTTGCGATTTCGAGGATGAGTTTCTTGCGCACCGCGCTTGCAAATGTCTCTGCACTGTCGGCTGTGACGACAAAGGCCGCGGGACCTCCGATGATGTCGGTGTAAAACCGTTCTTCCAGATCATAGGACACGGGACGACCGGAACAGTGACGGCACAGGACCGCCAGGCCATTGATGACGATGCCGGCGGAAACCACCTGATTGCGGGCTTCGCTGATGGTCGGGCCGTTCCAGTTGTTGGCGCTGTCGGCGGACAGGTCGATCACCCGCCGCAGACCCTGAATGTCGTTGGTGTCGATCAGTTCCTTGCCCTTCAGGAGCGCTGCTCCAATTGCGTTTCGGCCATATGCACGCCTCGGCGCCTCCATCAGATTGTCGGCAAATTCCTGCGCGGAAGCCTTGCCATCAATGATGGTCCAGTCGACGACAACGTCCTGGGAAAGGAGGTCTCCCCATTCCACATAGGTGACCGCGATCTTGCCGTAGATGTTGCTCTGGATGGCGTCGAGCACTGACGGATCCGTGATCGCTTCGGCATAACCGGCGCGCTGGAACCTGATTTCGGCGTCGTCAATGGAGCCGGTGGCATCCGCCAGGAGGACCAGTTCGAGGTCGAGTTCTTCGGAAAAGGAGGGAGAAGATACCAGGAGAAAGAAAGTTGCTACGACAAGACCGAGCTTTTGCATTCCGGAACACCCCGCAGTTTGTGCCTACATGATTAGCTAGGGCGGGGCGTTGCAAAAGGAAAAGGTCACCTGCGCGCGGCGGTCAGGTCGGCAGTGAACCGGTCCGTTGATCCTGCCCAGACAGCCCGATCAATCTCTTTGCGAAAGAACGACAGGGCGGGGAGCGCACATGAAAAAACCCGCCCTGTCGCCAGAGCGGGTTGATCGCAATTTTGCTGCAGGTGTTGTTATGCGACGGCGCGAGCCAAAGCACACTGGGACCAGAGATCGTTGATCGCGTTGACCAGGTGCTCAATGTCCTCTGCCGTATGGAGCGGTGTCGGCGTGAAGCGCAGGCGTTCGGTGCCGACCGGAACCGTCGGATAGTTGATCGGCTGCACATAGATGCCATAGGTGTCGAGCAGGATGTCGGAGATCCATTTGCACTTCTTGGCATCTCCCACCATCACCGGAACGATATGGCTGGGATTGTCCATATGCGGGATACCGCGCTTGTCGAGGGCGGCACGCACCTGAGCAACACGCTCCTTGTGGGCTTTCCGCTCGAAAGGGCTGTCCTTGAGGTGACGGATCGAGGCTGCGGCGCCGGCTGCGAGGGCAGGCGGCAGGGCCGTCGTGAAGATGAAGCCGGACGCGAAGGACCGGATGAAGTCGACGACGGTTTTTGAACCGGTGATGTAACCGCCCATGACGCCGAACGCCTTGCCGAGGGTACCTTCGATGATGGTCAGGCGGTCCATGAGGCCTTCGCGTTCGGCAACGCCGCCACCGCGTGGTCCGTACATGCCAACCGCGTGGACTTCGTCAAGATAGGTCATGGCACCGAACTTGTCGGCAACGTCACAGATCTCCTTGATCGGGGCGATGTCGCCGTCCATGGAGTAGACGCTCTCAAAGGCTACCAGTTTCGGCGCATCGGGATCATCGGCTGCCATCAGGCGCTCCAGATCGGCGACGTCATTGTGTTTGAAGATGCGCTTCTCGCAACGCGCATGACGAATGCCTTCAATCATCGACGCGTGGTTCAGGCCATCGGAGTAGACGATCATGCCGGGAACCTGGGACGCCAGAGTTCCAAGCGCCGCCCAGTTGGAAACATAGCCGGAGGTGAAGATCAGCGCGGCTTCCTTGGCATGCAGGTCAGCGAGTTCCTGCTCCAGGAGGACATGATAGTGATTGGTTCCGGAGATGTTGCGTGTGCCACCTGCACCTGCACCGCATTTGGAGAGCACATCCTGCATCGCATCGACGACCTTGTCGTGCTGACCCATGCCGAGATAGTCGTTGGAGCACCACACCGTGACGTTCTGGACAGATCCGTCTTCCCTGTAGCGCTTTGCGCGCGGGAAATCTCCGGCCAACCGTTCCAGGTCGGCAAAGACACGGTAATTACCATTGTCATGAAGTTTGCTCAGGCGTTCTTCAAGATACGCATTCACGTCCATGATGGTGGTCCTATCTCGCTGGAGCCCCTCCAGCGCCTCTCTCTCGTGTGCCGCCCATATACACGTCCCGACGGCAATCACCAATCCGAAGATCCTGACTTCAGGATCTCAACCTAACAGGTAACTTTGAGCTATTCAAAACTGCATTACCAAACTTTGTGCCTTGATCAAGGTCAATTCGACATGATGCGGCCAAACGACATAGCCTTTTTGCAAGTGGATTTTAGCTCAATTGCTACCGGAAATGTGTACCTTTGCGCCAATAAACAACAATAAATTGAAGGTGGAAAAGAAGGGTCTTGTTTTTCCGAGATAAACATGAATACTGATTCATGTTTCATAAATTTCGGAGGAACCGAACGGTATGACATCGGCCGGTCACGCAGAAGCGCCGCAAAGGACGCCAGGCAATCAACCCAAAACCGCTCGTGGTGAAGCGACCCGCAAGGCGATCCTTTCCGCTGCCGAACGGGTGATTGGCGCGAAGGGTTACAACGAAGCCTCGATAGGTTACATAACCAGCGAAGCCGGCGTCGCCCAGGGAACGTTCTACATCTATTTCAAAACCAAGGAGGAGGTTTTTTCCGAACTGGTTCTGGAAATGGGGCGGCTCGTTCGTCACACGATTGCCGAATCCACGCAAGGCATTCAGAACAGGCTGGAGGCGGAAAAGGCGGGTCTGACGGCATTTCTTGAGTTCGTGCGCGCGCACCCGGACCTCTATCGTATTGTCCAGGAAGCGCTATTCGTCGATCCGGGCGCCTACCGCGAATACTATACAGCCTTTGAAGACGGCTACCGGGCCGGTCTTTCTTCAGCCCAGGAAGCAGGTCAAATCTCTCCGGGAGATGCAGAGACCCGGGCCTGGGCCTTGATGGGGATCGCCCGTGCCCTCGGTGAGCAGCTGGTGGTGTTCGACACGAAGAAGCCGATCTCCGAGTTGGTCGAGACAGCCTACGATCTGATCGCCAACGGCATCAAACCCGCGGAGAGCTGACAGTGCAGCTGGTCGAGACCGAAATCCGCAACGGCGCCATGTGGCTTTGGCTCAACCGGCCTGGCCGCCACAATGCGCTTGTCCCGGAGCTGATCTCGAACCTGCGCACTGCTATTGTGGAAGCTGCAAAATCTGCCCCTGCCGCACTGGTTCTGTGTGGGCGTGGGCATAGCTTTTCAACGGGGGGTGATGTCGGCGGTTTTCTGGATCATGCAGCCACACGCGAGCAGCTGATTCGCTATGCCAACGGTCTGGTTGCCGGTTTGCACGACACCATCATGGACCTGCTGACCTTTCCTGCGCCGGTTCTGGCCGCAGTCAATGGTCCTGTCACGGGAGGATCCACCGGTCTTGTGCTTGCCGCAGACATGGTCGCAATGGCTGACACGGCCTTTGTTCAACCCTATTACCGGGAAGTCGGTTTCGGACCGGATGGTGGTTGGACGGCGCTGTTGCCCGACCGTGTCGGAACTGCACGGTCCCTGGAAGTCCAGTACCTGAATTCCCGATTGACGCCGGCCCAGGCGCAGGGGCTGGGTTTGGTCTCCCGGATTTGCCCGCGTTCGGATCTCGAAGGCGTCATCGACGACTGGGTTGCGAGCATTCGCGGTGGAATGGCGCAAACGCACGGCGTCACGCGATCCAATGTCTGGGACGATGCGCGCCTTGCTCTTGTACGTGCACGCCTCGAGCAGGAAAAGGAACAGTTTCTGAACCTGATTGTCCGCACGGAAACCCTTGAGGGCATGAAAAACTTTACCCGAAAGAGCGCGTGAAGCGCCCGAACTGAACTTGGACACCAGGTGTTGGGAGGACACATGGAGTTGTTGACGGATATGGCAGCAAAGCGCGCGGAGCTGACGCCCGATGCGATTGCCTTTGTCGATCACGAAACCGGCCGCTCATTTTCCTTCTTCGAGATCAATGAACGAGCAACACGGCTCGGAAACCTGCTGCTTGAACGCGGGTTGAAAAAGGGTGACCGGGTTGCCGTCCTCTGTCTCAACCATCCGGACTTCTTCGTGCTGCTGTTTGCAGCTCAAAAGACCGGCGTGCTTCTTGTGCCTCTCAATTGGCGGCAACCGGCGGGGGAGCTTGCACCTGTCCTGACGGCATCAGGTGCCGACCTCATTTTCGCAGATGCCCAGAATTGGGAAACAGCCGAAGAGCTCGCGACCGGTTCGGCAATAGAGGTTTTGCCGATCGGAGCCACGGAAGCGGTCAGCAGCGCGTTGGACGATCTCCTGAGCAAGGTCAGCGCAGCGGCAATCGGCTGTGGCCAGATCAAGTCGGCAGCCCCCTGGTACCTGCTCTTCACGTCCGGAACCACAGGCCTGCCCAAGGCGGTTATCCAGACCGCGGGAATGGCCTATGCCAACATGATCAATTACGGACAGGCGACGGGCCTTTCCGTCAACGAGGCTGGTATCAATTTCCTGCCACTCTTTCACACGGCCGGTATCAACCTGCCTACGTTGCCGATCTTTCTGAATGGCGGCAAGTCGAGGATCTTGCGCAAGTTTGACGCCGAAACTGTTCTGGACCTGATCGGCACAGGCCAGGTAACGACGTTTTTCGGTGTTCCGGCGATCTACCAGGCGCTTTCCCTGTCGGCCAGAATCGACAGGACGGACTTTTCGAACGTGCGTTCGCTCGGGTGTGGCGGGGCGCCAGTTCCCAAGTATCTCCTGGTTGAATTCCAGAAGCGCGGCGTCACGATTTGCAACGGCATGGGCATGACGGAGACCGGCCCGACTGTCTTCCTGATGGATCGACAAAGTGCTGCTGACAAGATCGGGTCGGTCGGCAAACCGCAAATTCTCACTGACGTTCGGCTGGTCGATGGCGAGGGTGAAATTCTCGAAGGGCCCGGTGAGGGTGAGGTCCAGTTCCGTGGACCCAACATTACGCCGGGCTACATGGACAATCCCGGAGCCACTTCAGCGGCCTTTTCAGTCGATGGCTGGTTGAAATCCGGCGACGTGGCGCGCCGCGACGATGACGGCTACTACTACATCGTCGACCGTATCAAGGACATGTACATCTCCGGCGGTGAAAATGTTTATCCCGCCGAAGTGGAGAAGGTCCTGGTGACCCATCCTGCCATTCTGGAGGCGGTGGTCATCGGCGTTCCCGACCGGAAATGGGGGGAGGTCGGCGCAGCCTTTCTGCTCGTTCGGCCCGGGGAAACGGTGGACACCGGTTCACTTGCGGATTGGTGCCGAAATCATCTGGCTCCCTACAAGATCCCGAAGAGTTTCACGGTTACCGACGATCTGCCGCGCACAGCGGCAGGCAAGGTGCGCAAGAATATCCTGAAGGACAATTTCCTGGCTAAAAGAACACCGGAGGATGCGTGACATGAGCCTCGCAGACGCGGCGCCCGTGAGCGCCGAATTTTCCTGGACACCGCGGCAGTCCGACTTTGATGCCTTTGCGCGCCTGTCCGGCGATGACAATCCCATCCATGTGGATCCCGAATTTTCCGCACGCACCCGGTTCGGCCGCACGGTGTCTCACGGCATGCTGCTCTACAGTCGGGTTTTTGGGTATTTGCGGGATCTTTATCCCGGACGATCCCATGAAGTGCAGACCTTGATGTTTCCAAATCCCTCCTATGCCGATGAGAAACTCATTTTTTCCTTCACGGAAAATGCGGAGAAGACGGACCAGGTCCTGATCGAGGTCAGACGACACCAGGATGGCGCTGTCACGCTGTCCGGAACCTGCGACCTGGGAGAGAAAACAGATGCTTGAACTTGGTCAGCGCGCGGAGATCTCCCGCAGCTATTCAGAACAGGACATGCGCGATTTTGCGCTTTTGTCAGGCGACCAAGCGGATGTGCCGGCACACGTTCCGGGCCCATTGATCGGCGGCCTGTTTTCCTATCTGCTCGGTGTGAAATTGCCCGGCCGTGGAACGAATTACCTGAAGCAGAGCCTCGAATTCCTGGCGCCGGCCCCAACCGGAGAAGACCTGACCGCGTCGGTAACAATCACGCGGCTTCGCCCGGAAAAACACCTAGTTGACCTTGAAACCGTCTGCGAAACCGCTAATGGCACGCGGATTTGCCAGGGCAGGGCGCTTGTTTACGTCGAGGATGTCGGCAAGGAATGAACTGGCCTGACGGGCCGAAGATCGTGCCATACCTGGAAATTCATTCAACGGCCAGGTTGACTGAAGGCGCTTGCTGTCTCATGTCTTTGCCATGGTTGTTCGACTGCCGGATGAAAGCAAACTCACCGATGTCCTGAAGGCGGTAAGCGAACCGCGGCGCCGTGCATTGCTGACGCTGCTGGTTCAGAACGGCCCGACGCGGGTAACGGATCTTGCCCGGCATTTCGATGTCAGCCTCAATGCGGTTTCCAAACACATCAAGACACTGGAAGCTGCCGGACTGGTGCGCCGGCGCACCGAATGGCGCGAGCATCTGATTGAACCGGACATGGGGCCTGTTTCCGAGATCGATCTGTGGTTCCGGGAACTGCGTTCGATCTGGGAAAAGCGGCTTGATGGCCTGGAAGAACTGATCTCCGAGGAGACTGAACATGAGTGAGATGAGCGTCGTCGTATCCCGTCGCTTTGCCGCGCCGGTTGCCCGTGTCTTCGAAGCCTGGCTCGACCCTGATGCATTGGCAAGGTTCATGTTTCCCGGCCCCGACATGTCGGTGCCTTCAGTCAAGACGGATCCGGTTGTCGGTGGCGCGTTCGAAATTGTGATGCAGGCCGGTGACCGGCGGATGCCGCATCGCGGTGTCTACAGGGAAATCAACCGATACAGCAGGTTGTCCTTTACATGGGAAGGTCCATTCACCGAGCCGGACAGTCTCGTGACGCTCGATTTCTGGGATGTGAACGGAGAAACGGAGCTGACACTGACACATGTCCGCTTCCCCTCCGAGGAGAGCCGCACCAACCACGAAGGCGGCTGGATACGGATATTCGACTGTCTGGGGACCATGGTCTGCTCAGTCCGCTGAAGGGTTTCTAGTCGCCCTCCACCAGGCGAACCTTGCTGGGCCAAAAGGCATAGTGACCTGCGAGGCGGCGCGTCATGTCCAAGGGTGTCTTGTAGACCCAGGCCAGTTCTTCACCATCCAGGGCGACGTAGCTGGCGTCCCCCTTGATCGGGCAGTAGGTGGATTTGTCCAGCGGGCTGAAGTCAGCCCTCAGATCGGATTCGGGAACGTAAATGACCGGATCGTAGACGGATTTGCCAACTTCCAGCACACGGAGCGCATTTTCACTTTCTGCCAGCAAAACGTCACCTGCATAGACGCGGACCCGGCGCGGAACATCCTTGATCACCATCAGGTGAAACGCATTGTCCGGATTGCGAATGGCGTCATCGAACGCGGCTGATTCCAGAACAGACATGTTGTTCTCCTCTTCACCGTTCTAAAGGTGGGGGCATGTTTCCGCCAAGGCAAAAACAAATATCTGACATTGCCGTGAAAAAAATCCGGTTCGATTTTTTGACCTTTGGGGACGGAATTTGGTCAAATGTGCCTTGAAAAGGTGCCGCGGAAAGCGTTCTTACAGCGCAAATTGTGGTCCAACTGAAAGGTTCCGTCCTGATGAGCGAGCAATCACAGGCATTTCTGAGACAGCTTTTTGAGCGCGCCGTGGAGGTCGCAGACCCCATGAAGAGCCTTGCCGCTCATCTGCCGGAAAAGCCTGACGGACGGATCGTGGTGATTGGAGCGGGAAAGGCATCGGCACGCATGGCCGAGGCCGTCGAGGCGGCCTGGGGCCCGTGTGAAGGGTTCGTGATTACGCGCTATGGCTATGCCCGTCCCTGTGAAGGGATCGAGATTGTCGAAGCGGCCCATCCCGTACCAGACGAGGCAGGCCGCGATGCTACCCAGCGACTGCTGTCTTATCTTGAAGGACTGGGTGAAGGGGACGAGGTGCTGGCGCTGATCTCCGGGGGCGCTTCTGCATTGCTCACGGCACCTGCCGGCGAGATCACGCTTGCCGAGAAGCAGGAGGTGAACCAGAAGCTTCTCAGTTCGGGAGCCCCGATCGGCCAGATGAACGTCGTCCGCAAACACCTGAGCAAGGTGAAGGGAGGACAATTGGCCGCTGCCGCCTATCCGGCGAAGATGTATGCGTTGCTGTTATCCGATGTTCCCGGAGACGATCCGGCGGAGATCGGCTCGGGTCCGACGGTCGGCGACCAGAGCACGGCGGACGACGTCAAGGCAATCCTCGGCCAATGGGAGATTCAGGTTCCGGAATCCGTGCGTGAGGTGCTGACCAAACCGACAGGCGTCCTGTCCCCTGATGCGCCCGAGCTGTCTAGGGTCACGAACAAGATCTTTGCCGCGCCGTCCCAGTCGCTTGAAGCTGCAAAAGTGCTTGCCGAGGAAAAGGGGTTCGACGTCGAGATCCTCGGGGATGCACTCGAAGGTGAAGCACGTGATGTGGCTGCAGAACAAGCCAGGCTAGCGCGCCAGCGCAAGGCGGAGCGGGCCGGATCCGGCAAGCCACTCGTGTTGATGTCAGGTGGAGAGCTGACGGTGACCCGGCGCGGGAACGGCGTTGGTGGACCCAATGCGGAATTCGCGTTGGCGCTGGCACTCGCGCTTGACGGCGCAGAGGGGATCACCGCGATTGCCTGTGATACGGATGGTGTCGATGGCGCGGCGGAAGTTGCCGGTGCCGTCATCGGACCGGACACGCTGCCAAAGGCGCGCGCAGCGGGCCATTCGCCGGAAGAGGCACTTGCCCAGAATGATGCGCATGGCTTTTTCGAGCGCATTGGCGATCAGGTGATTACCGGGCCGACGCTGACAAATGTGAATGACTTCCGCGCGATCCTTGTCGAGTAGTCAGAAGGAATTGAGCTGCCAGAGGCAAGTCGCAACATTTGCGGAAACGGTGTTAAGCTTTTCCGGGTATCCCGGATATGCTTTGCATCAGGTCTTTGATTTTTCTTCAGGGGTAGCGCTTGTCGGAAGTCACCATTACCCGAGCGGTTCGCATGCCGGACCCCTTCCGGATTGAGAGGTTTCTGTCCAATCCGAAACTCGGACCGCGCTTGCTGTTCTTCAGCGGTGGCTCCGCGCTCAATGGCGTTGCCCAGTATCTCAAGAAGTACACGCACAATTCCTTTCACCTGGTAACACCCTTCGATTCCGGCGGCAGCTCGCAGGGACTGCGCGTGGCTTTCAACATGCCTGCGATCGGGGATCTCAGAAGCAGGATGATGGCCTTGGCCGACGAGACGGTCCTTGGGCATCCGGATGTTTTCCGCCTGTTTACGCATCGATTTTCGAAAGAGGCCGAACAGGCAGATCTGTCACGCCAACTGGAAACCATGATTGCGGGCACTCACCCGCTTGTCGCGGCCATCGAGCAGCCCATGCGCATGTTGATCCAGAACCAGCTCGGCATGTTTCATGCGGCGCGACCGAAGAGTTTCGATCTGAGAGGGGCCAGTATTGGCAATCTCATTATGGCTGGCGGTTATCTCAACCAGAACCAGCAGCTCGAGCCAATCGTCCTTCTGGTGTCGAAACTCGTCGGCGTACAAGGAACCGTCGGACCCGTGTCGGATGACAATCTGCACCTGGCGGCCGAACTTGAAAATGGCGAGGTCGTGATCGGGCAGCACCTACTGACCGCGAAAGAACACCCCCCACTGGCATCGCCGATCAAGGAGCTTTTCCTGAACCGTGGCTTGGCGGATCATGAACCGGTCCGGGCCAGGTTCCCAGAGCGAAATCGCACATTCGTCCAGTCCGCAGACCTGATCTGCTATGCTCCCGGGAGTTTTTACAGCAGCCTGATCGCCAATCTCCTGCCGGAAGGCGTTGGGCAATCGATTGCCTCGTGCACCGTCCCGAAGGTCTATGTGCCCAGTCTTGGGCATGACCCGGAAACGGCCGGCATGGACTTGCTCGGTCAGGTCGAGACCCTGCTCGGTTACCTGAGACGCGATGCAGGTGAGGCATGCCCGACGGAAAAGTTGCTCAATCTCGTCGTCGCCGACGAAGACACCCCGGACGAACTTGCCGAGAAAGTAAGGTCTCTCGGTATCCCGGTCTTGAAACTGGGTCTGATCACACCGACATCGGCACCATATTATGATCCCGAGCCGTTGTGCGAAGCCCTGGTGTCCCTTGTGTGACCCGTCAACGCCTCCCTGGAGTTCAAACACATGAAGCGCACGCCTTTGCTAAACCGGCATCTGAGCAAGCTCGTTGCTTCGCTCGGGCATATGGATGAAATCGTTGTCGCAGATGCTGGCCTACCGATCCCGCCCAATGTCGGCGTAATTGATCTGGCTGTCTCTCCGGGTATTCCGGGTTTCCTGGATGTGCTTGACGTTTTGTCCCAGGAACTAATCATCGAAAAAGCGATTTTTGCCGACGAGGCGGGCCCCGAACTGGCGACCCGGGTCGAAGTCAAACTCGCGCACTGGGCGGCAGAGACGGGCAAGCCGATCGAGCAGGAACAGGTCTCGCACGAGGACTTCAAGAAGCGTTGTGCGACGGCAAAAGCCGTGATCCGGACGGGGGAGTTCACGCCATTTGCCAACATCATTCTAATTTCCGGCGTTCCCTTTTAAAGACATCTCCTTCATTTGCTCCGGCAAATTGAACCGACTTCAGTTTTCGAATGCACCTCGCTGGTGCGGCGAGGCCGTTTGCCCGCCTACGCAACCGGTGCATAGCCCGCATGGTTTCCGAAACCCTGGCGGGACAGGTTTCGTTGTTGCGACAATGTCTTCCCGCTTTGCAAAAAATCTTTCTTTCTTTTCCGAAACCGATTTTGTTGACTTACAAAATCGGTTTTGTAACCCTTAAAACCACAAAAAAGAGCTGAACGGAGAAAATCCGTCAGCCGACGTGATTTTGGGTTGGCAGGACCCAAGGGAGGATGAATGTCGCGGATGCGCGGTTCCGTAACGATTGACGACGTGGCGCGCCATGTGGGCGTGGCCAAGGGAACCGTTTCGCGTGTCCTCAACAACTACACAGACATCTCCGACGAAACCAGAAAACGCATCCTCAAGGCCGTGCAGGATCTGGGTTACCAGCCCTCGGCGACAGCCCGGAATCTGAAAAGGGGCCGCCAGGATACGCTCGGCATCGTCATTCCGGTCGGCCACGGGAATGGTGCCGATCCATTTCTGGCCGAATTCATCGACGGCATTGCCCGCGCGCTGGACGAACTCGGGCTCGACCTTCTGGTGACAACCACGCATTCGCGCGAACACATGCTGCAATCGCTGCAAAGACTGATTGCGCGCCGCAAGGTCGACGGCTTCATCGTGACCCGGACCGAAGTTGATGATCCACGAGTTGCCTATCTTCTGGAACAGAAGTTTCCCTTTGTTGCGCACGGTCGCACGGACAACCCGGCCAGCTATGCCTGGTTCGACATCGACAACGAGAAAGCTTTTGCCGACGGCGTGCGGCACCTTTACAGCCTGGGACACGAGCGCATCGGATTTGTGGGCGCGTCCCTGGAACTGAATTTTGCGAAACAGCGCAGGGACGGCTACCGCCAGGGGATTGAGGCTCTGGGTCTTCAGCACGATCCGTCGCTGGAAACCCTGCAGGATCTCAGCGAGAAGGGCGGTGTTACAGGAGCAGAGGCCTTGTTGTCGCTGGATGAGCCGCCCACGGCGCTCCTGTGCGCGACAGATGCACTCGCGATTGGCGCTGTCCAGCTGTGCAAGAAACTGGGCCTGAAGGCCGGATCCGACGTCACGGTCGTTGGCTATGACGGTTTGCCGGTTGGCGAATATCTGGACCCGCCACTGACGACATTTTCCCAGAGTGCACAGGAAGCAGGCGGCCACGTCGCACGCATGCTGATCGATGTTCTGGACGGAAAAGACCCGACAAGTTTGCAGGCGCTTGCAAAAGCTGACCTGATCCGGCGTGCCTCGGACGGCGCGCCTTCCATGACACCGGCTGCACTGGCTGAAGTGCTCCGGGACAGGCTGAACCACCAGCCGTAACTGGCAGTAAGGGAGAATGAAATGTTTGGGAGGAGTACATTCCTGGCATCGACCATTGCGGGCGCGCTCGCACTCGGTCTGACAGCCGCGCAGGCGGACACACTTCGGTTCTGGACCACTGAGGAACAGCCCGAGCGCCTGGCGAAGCAGGAAGAAATGGCTGCGGCCTTCAAGGACAAGACCGGTATTGAGGTTGAAGTCATTCCGGTTTCCGAATCCGATCTCGGCACCCGTGCAACGGCCGCATTTGCTGCCGGTGACCTGCCGGACGTGATCTATCACACGCTTCAGTACGCTCTGCCGTGGGCTGAAGCTGGCATTCTGGACACGGAAGCTGCGACGGAAGTTGTCGGCAATCTCGGCGAAAGCACATTTGCACCGGGCGCCATTTCTATGGCGGCTGTTGAAGGTGGTGTCGCCTCTGTTCCGGTCGACGGCTGGACCCAGATGGTTGTCTACCGCAAGGATCTTTTCGAAGAGAATGGCCTTGCTGCACCCAACAGCTACGAAGCCATCCTTGCCGCAGTTGAAAAACTGCACAATCCGCCGGAAATGTTCGCTTTTGTCGCTGCGACAAAAATCGACGAAAACTTCATGAGCCAGGTCCTGGAGCATGTGCTGCTGGCAAACGGCGTGACCCCGGTCGACAGCAACGGCTTCAAGGCGCTCGACGAGAAAAAGACCATCGAGGCTCTCGAGTTCTACAAGGCCATCGCAAAGGCATCGCCTCCGGGTGACCTTTACTGGAAACAGTCCCGCGAACTCTACTTCGCCGGCAAGGCCGCGATGATCATCTGGTCACCGTTCATCCTTGACGAGCTGGCCGGTCTGCGCGACAGCGCTCCGCCGACCATCACCGACGACCCGACCTCCAAGGAACTGGCGTCCAAGACAGGTGTTGTCACGACACTGAGCGGTCCGTCCAATCCGGGTGGCGCTGCCTGGGGTGACGTGCGCTACTTCGGTATCACCAATGATGCCGACACGGAATCCGCCATGCAGTTCGTCGAGTTCTCGATGGATGACGGTTACATGTCCACGCTGTCGATCGCTCCGGAAGGCAAGTTCCCGATCCGTCGCGGTACCCAGGACAATGCCACGGAATTCGTCGATGGCTGGGCCAAGCTGCCGGTCGGTGTTGACCGCAAGGCGCCGCTGACGGACCTCTATGATGCCGAAACGATCACCACGATCGTATCGGGTTTGGATACCGCCAGCCGCTGGGGTGTGAAGGAAGGCCAGCTGTCAATCGCTTCCAAGATCATCAACAGCCAGGTCATCAACCGTCTGGTCCGCGAGTTCATCGATGATGAACGCGATGCGGCCGCGACCGTTGCGAAGCTGAACGAAGAACTGGCCAAGATCCAGTAACACATGGATCCGGCCGTCTTCGGCCGGACCAACTTTTCCTCCTTGAGAAAGGACCGGGCATCCCAGGTTGCTGTCTGCCCGGCCCCAACTCCCCGACCTCCCGCGTTCCCGATCCGCGGGAGGGACGGGCGAGGTCTGCCCTGAAATCGAATAAATTTCGTTTCTGACACCGGCACAACCGAGCTGAAATCATGAGCGCACAAGACACCCAGTCTTTATCTCCAAGCCCGCCGAAAGGCATCGGGCCCATGCAGCGCCGCGAAATGTGGCTGGCCTATTTGATGCTGGCGCCGACCTTTGCGATCATCCTGATGATCGTCGCCGGTCCGCTGCTGGCCAACTTCTGGATCAGTGTGAAGCCGGTCCAGCTGGCCGACCTGCGTCCGCCCACCGTCCTGGTGAACGAGCGTCTGCGCGGGAGCCCCGAAGCTGCCGGTGACGCGGCAACCCTTGAATACAGACTGCGCAATTCCTCGCAGGAAGAGGAAATCCGCAACGTGGTGCTCAAGGATGAAATCCCGAGCGGTTTCACTGTCACCCAACTGCCGGCCCCGTGCGTCCTGGACGGCAGCGCGCTGACCTGCACGATCGGTACGGTCGAGCCCAAGTGGCGGGAAAGGCTGAAGATCGAGGGCACGGTTTCCGAGACATTCCTTGCTGCCAATCGCCCGGAGCGCCAGAGTACACCGGTGGTCAGCGGCGAAGCCAACAACGTCCTCACCAATTTCGATTTCACGTTCGAAAACTTTTCCAGGATCTTCAATGCGGAAGAGTTCTGGTCAGTCCTGCGGGTAACCTTCTACTACACGATCTTCGGCACCGGCGGAGCGCTGGTCCTTGGCCTGTTCGCAGCCCAGCTCTTGAACACGACTTTCAAGGGGCGTGGTTTTCTGAGAGGCCTGTTTCTGTTCCCCTATGTTTCGCCCGTGATTGCCGTGGCGTTCACATGGGTGGTTCTTTTCGATCCGTTCTCGGGAACGGTGAATGCCATCTTGACAAAGATGGGCGTCGTCTCGGACCCGATCAACTTCTTCGGTCAAAGGGCGATCGAATACTCGATCTTCGGCATTCAGATGGAGTTTCCGCTGGCCTTGACAACAGTGATCGCGTTTGAGGCCTGGCGGTATTTTCCACTGTCTTTCCTGTTCATTCTGGCGCGTATGCAGTCGATCAACACAGACATGTTCGAAGCCGCCGAGATGGACGGAGCAACTCCGCTGCAGCAGTTCTGGTACCTGTCCCTGCCGCAGCTGATGGGGATCCTGTCCGTGCTGTTCCTGCTGCGCTTCATCTGGACCTTCAACAAGTTCGACGACATCTTCCTGCTGACAGGCGGCAACGCGGGAACGCGTACCCTGACAGTTGATGTCTACGAACAGGGCTTTGCCCTGTCCAACCTCGGAGCCGGTGCTGCCGTGGCCGTCGTGGTCTTTGTCGTGCTGGTCACTTTTGCAACGATCTTCATCCGCTTCTCGCCCAAGGAGGAAGGCCTATGAGACCCGGGAGTATCCTGCTCACGGCCGTAACCGGCCTCATCTGGGGCGTGACGGCCATGCTGGTTATCGGTGTCACCCTGACCCTTGTAACCGGCGAGGTTGCCGTGCCGCAGGCAACGGCTGCCGGCATTGCCGGTGTGCTGAGCGCATTGGTCTTTGTGTGGCGCAGATCGTCGGGCAATGCAGGCGGCATCCCTGCGTGGGCCCTCTCGGCGATCGTGCTGTTTCTCGTGCTAATGCTCTTCACCTTCGCGTCACCCTTCGGGCTTCCACTTGGTACGGCCCTTTTCTGGCAAGTGCTGGCGCTTGGAGCATTTGTTTTCAGCGTGACGGCTGCCAACACAATCAGCCTCTCGGATGCACGCTTCGACGCCATGAGCCGCTACGAGCGGGAGGTGATCTTTATTCGCATTGCCAAGGGGGTGGGCTTCGTCGTCTTCACGATCATCGTTGCCCTGCCGTTCTACGTGATGGTGATGACATCGCTGAAAAGTCAGCAGACCCTGCTCGCGAACCCGCTGGATCTTTCCATCGACTTCTCGCAAGGGTTCTACGGCCTGTTCCGGTCCTATGTCGAACTGTTCACCCAGTTCAATTTCGGACGTTATCTGATGGTCTCGGCCTTCGTGTCGGTGTCCACCGTGGTGCTGACCCTGTTGTTCTCCGTGCCGGGTGCCTATGCAGTCTCGCGCCTGCGGTTCCCAGGGCAGGCCATGCTGGCACGCTCGGTTCTGCTGATCTACATGGTTCCGGCCATCGTTCTGGTCATTCCCCTTTATGCGGTCTTTTCGCAGATGGGGCTGCGCAACACGTTGACCGGTCTTCTGATCGTCTATCCGGCAACGACAATTCCGGTCGCCCTCTACATGTTGCAGGGCTATTTCCGCGGGCTGCCCGCCGAGCTGGAAGAGGCGGGATTGATGGACGGGTTGTCGCGGATCGGCGTTATCCTGAAGATCACCCTGCCGCTGTCCCTGCCGGCGCTGGCTTCGGTGTCGCTCTATGTCTTCATGATCGCGTGGAACGAGTTCCTGTTTGCCTTCATGTTCCTGGACGACCCGGACATTTTCACGTTGTCGCGTGGTGTCGTTTCGCTGAACTCCTCCGAGGTGCCCAGACAGCATCTCATGGCGGGCGCGGTGATCGCGACCGTGCCCGTCCTCGTCATCTTCCTCTGGTTCGAACGGTTCCTTGTTCAGGGTCTCACCGCCGGAAGCGTGAAGGGGTAGCACATGCCACAAGACCTGACCCGTTTGCACATTGATTGAAGTAACAGGACCTGCGAACCCGACTGCCAAGGTCAGGGTTCCGGGTCTGGAGATGGGGCTGAAGGAAGTCCGAAGGAGATACCTGTGTCAGACACAGATCTAGATACCACCGCAAGAACCATCCTGACTGACAATGATCAGGGCGGTTACACGATCCCGACCAAGGGTCTTTATCCTTACCAGTGGAACTGGGACTCGGTTTTTGTCGCACTTGGCTTTGCCACATTTGATCAGGACCGTGCCTGGCGGGAACTGGAAATGCTGTTCGAGGGACAATGGCGAGACGGCATGGTCCCCCACATTCTGTTCCGCAAGGACGACCCGAGCTACTTCCCGGGGCCTTCGGTCTGGGGCACGGATGGTGGGCCGATCCCGAGTTCGGGGCATTCCCAGCCTCCGGTGGCTGCGACCGTGGTCCGCGATCTCGTCGACGCGGATGCAACCGGACAATCTCTTGACCGTGCTGCCGCGCTTCTGCCCGGGCTGATGGCATGGCATCGCTGGTACCTGTCCTACCGGGATCCGAAAGATCAGGGTGTGCTGGCGGTTATTCACCCTTGGGAATCTGGCCGGGACAACCTGCCTGACTGGGATGATGCTTTGCGGGCGGTCGAGGTCAAGGATATCGAGCCCTACGAGCGCAAGGACACGTCTCACGTCGATCCCGCCATGCGCCCGCACAAGGAAGATTATGACAGGTACCTGAGCATCATGGCCGCCTGTCGCGGCGTCGACTGGGACCCGGCCGAAGTGGCAAGATCCTGTCCGTTCTTCGTCGTCGATCCGGGCGTCACTTTCATTTTCCTGCGCGCCAACCGGGATCTGCTTCATCTGGCGGAAAAACTCGGCAAGACCGAGGAAGCAAGTGAAATCCGCGGCTGGATTGCGAAGATGGAAGCCGGGGCGAAAATCCTCTGGCATGACGAGCTGAAAGCCCACGTGGCACTGGACCAGCGCTCCGGCAAACAGACAGACGGTATTTCGAGCGCTTCTTTCCTGGCGCCATATGCCGGTCTGACGGACGGGGAAACACTCGGTGCGCTGCAAGCCCATTTCGACCGTATCGCCGGGAAGGTGCGCTACCTGATGCCGTCCTACGATCCGGAACACAAGAGCTACGAGCCGCTGCGCTACTGGCGAGGTCCGGTCTGGGCGATGATCAACTACATGATCGCCCGCGGATTTGCGGAAGCGGGCGACAAGGCGCGCGCCGAACGGCTGCGCGCGGACACGGCCGCCTTGGTCAGGGAAAGCGGCTTTGCGGAGTATTTCAGCCCGGAAACGGCGGAAGGCGCCGGTGGTGGATCGTTCTCATGGACGGCAGCCATCTGGCTCACCTGGGCATCGCCCTCACATGTCGAACAAGCAGCCTAGCAGTTGGGGATCTGAATTATGGGAGCGATCCAGCTTAACAAGGTCGAAAAATGGTTTGGGGACCTGCAGGTCATCAAAGGGATCGACCTGGATATCAAGGACGGTGAATTCGTGATCTTCGTTGGCCCTTCGGGCTGCGGCAAGTCCACGCTTCTGCGTCTTATCTCCGGTCTTGAGGAAACCAGTCGCGGAGCGATCGAGATCGACAGCAAGGATGTGACGGCACTGCCGCCTTCGGGGCGCGGACTGTCCATGGTGTTTCAGTCATACGCGCTTTATCCGCATATGTCGGTCAGGGAGAATGTCGGATTCGGTCTGAAGACGGCAGGCGAATCCAAGGCTGAAATCGACCGCAAGGTGAATGCGGCGGCGGATGTGCTGAAGCTGAATGACTATCTGGACCGCCGGCCCAAGGCCCTTTCGGGTGGCCAGCGGCAACGCGTTGCCATCGGCCGTGCCATCGTGCGCGAACCCAGCGCGTTCCTCTTCGACGAACCCTTGTCGAACCTGGATGCGGCCTTGCGCGTTGAAATGCGTTTCGAAATCGCGCGGCTTCACAAGAGCCTTGGCACAACAATGATCTACGTGACTCACGATCAGGTCGAGGCCATGACGCTGGCGGACAAGATCGTTGTCCTGCAGGCCGGTCGCATTGAACAGGTCGGTTCACCGCGCGAGCTTTACGAGCGCCCGGATAATCTCTTCGTTGCGCAGTTCATCGGTTCGCCCAAGATGAATGTTCTGCCGTGTTCGGTGGACGGGGACCAGTTTTCCCTTCAGGGGCATGGCGGCGGTCACTACCCGCATGCCGGCGCCTCCCAGGCACCAGTGAAACTTGGCATTCGCCCGGAACACATGAGCATCGTCTCACCTGAAGAGGGGCATTGCACCGGCACCGTGGAAGTCGCCGAATATCTTGGCGCGGATACCTTTCTCTATGTGGCCCTTGACGGACTGGACACCGTCCTTGTCCGCATCAGCGGCAGCGACGACGTTGAAGAAGGGGCCAAGGTCGGCATCAAGTTCGATGAAACCCGGATGCACTTCTTCGACAGTGAAGACCAGACCGTTCGATAGGCTCTGAACAGCTCAACAACCGCACGAACAGGTTCCGTTCAGTTCCTGCAAAGGATCTGAACGGTGTAACGGGCGGCTTCCTCGTCAATCCGGGTCGGTGTCTTGATGCTGGTAATCGTGTTGTAGGACGGTGCCAGCCCCAGGCTTTCCATGAAAGTCGACATCAGCCTGCCGCGAATGGCGAAGTTGATGTTCTCCGGCAGGTCTCCGGCGACTTTCAGGGTCTTGAACTTGTCCAGGCGTGACACGACAGTCCCGATCAAGGCACCTGTCCGGTCCAGCACAGGTCCGCCCGAATTGCCCGGCTGCACGGGAGCCGAGACCATGAAATGGCGTATATCTCCCTTGATGCCGGCCAGTGACGATACGACGCCGTGGGTGAAGTTCAGGTTGTTGTCGAGGATCTGGGCAAAGGGATAGCCGAGGACAAAGACCTCTTCACCGCGCACGATCGGCTGGTTGGCGCGGAACTGTGCGAAATGCTCCGCTGTCCCGCTTTTCAGTTGAATGATTGCCAGGTCGTTTTCCTCGTCGGCCGCGACCAGGGCAGCTTCACCGTGATTGGCAATTTCCAAACTCTTGCAGTGTCCGACGACATGCGCGTTTGTCGCGATATGCCCCTCGTCGGTAACGATAAATCCTGACCCGGAGGAATTGCCCTTGGGGCCCAGAACAGGTGCACTGGCCGTCTGGTCACCGGTCGCTGCGGTTTGATCGTCGACCGAGGGATGCTCGGGTGCGGATGTCATGGCACCGAGCTCGTCATCCTCCCCGCCCTTATACACTGCCAGGCTGCTGGACATGGCCAGGGCAACGCGATCCATGAAAACCGAATGTTTGCTGTCCCAGGTCAGGGAGAACCCGCGGCTGTCGTTTTCCGTCCGCATGACGCGCATGAAGAAGTCGCGTCCGTCCTGAAGGCCAGAGACAACGAAAAAATCGTTGCGGATCAATTTGGTGTCGATGCTGCGCCCCTGGTTGGGTTTGGTCAGGCGATTGAACAGGTCACGGTAGCTTGTCTCGTTGTCCTGAAGCCGCAATGTTTCCAGCTCGATGCTGCCATCATAGGCCTGCCACCTGTTCCCAAGTCGCGTCGGCTTCGGTTGCTCGAAGAGCTTTGCCGGCAGGCCGAGCGTCAAGCCGGTTTCCGCCTCGTGCCGCGTTTCAAATCCAACGCGACGGACCAGATCCAGGCCATGATTCTGCAGAACCAGAAGCTCGTTTTCCTCCAGTGCGCCGTCCTGGGAAAACTTGTTTTTCTTCTGGAATGACGTCAGTGCCGCATAGGTTCTCGGTCCGAAGGCGCCATCCACGACGGTGTCGTAGTCGCCGGTGAAGACCAGCAGGAACTGAATGCGAATCCGGTCCTGCCAATCCCTGGAATAGAACCATTCCTTGGATTGATTGTAGTCAGCCAAGACCGAATTTACGGAGAACAACAAAAAGAGGAAAACGAAAACTATCGACCGCATTACCCAGCTCCAGACGCCCGTGAATGCCGCCAAGAATTTACCAAATGTTAACGATTAGGAACAGGGCAAGACGGGTTAGCGGGGGATATCTTTAGATAAGATTTGGGCGCTTCACGCAGTCCGAAAAGCCGCGGATTTGTGTCGCTTACAGCGGGACAACGTCAACCTTATGAGATGTCTTCTGTTTTCCCGATGTGCGCAGGACTCCCTTGATCGGTGCTGCGTCTCCGTAGTCGCGTCCGCGGGCAACCACGATGTGGTCCTGGCCGACCCGAAGGGCATTGGTCGGGTCGTATTCCACCCAGCCGACCTCGATGCCACACCAGGCCCTGACCCAGGCATGCATCGCGTCGGCGCCTTCCAGTCTCGGCTTGCCCTTGGGCGGGATCGTCCTGAGAAAACCGCTCACATATCCGGCCGGTATCCCGACGCTGCGCAGGCAGGCGATCATGATGTGGGAATAGTCCTGGCAAACCCCATGACGCCGTTCGAATGCCTCCAGGGCAGGGGTGTCCACAGTGGTGGCGTCAGCGTCGAATTGCATGTCGTCATGAAGTGCGCGGCCAATCGCCTCCACGGCTGCAATCGCACTCATACCGGGGTTCA
Organism: Roseibium sp.; assembly: GCA_017643925.1. Classification (GTDB taxonomy): domain Bacteria; phylum Pseudomonadota; class Alphaproteobacteria; order Rhizobiales; family Stappiaceae; genus Roseibium. Next base: position 60,673 of record JAEPML010000017.1, read on the forward strand.
AATGCTCTTGCGCATAAACCGCGAAGGTCGGATCGAGCGGCAGGCGCGGTGACGCCGCGAGAAAGTGGACAGGGGCATCGGCTCCCAGCGACTGGATGCTTTCAAGTTCTTTCGAAAAGGCATCAAGCGGTGGCGAGATGTCAAGCTGTTCGGATGTGGCTGTCCGGTCGATACGGGCCCGAAGCTTGAAGACGAGTTCGGAATGAGAATGCCGGAAGGACACGTCCGTGACGGCATTGCCAAAAAAATCGGTGCGGTCCTCCCTTTCGGACGGGTTTGGAGAAAGGCTGATCCGCCCGGATACCAGTGTCTGTTCGCCCGCGAAGGTTGCCGGCAGGAGGCGCACGGAATGCCGCCCGGAATTGGCCGGGTGGTCATATTCATAGGAAATCTCTAGCGCTACGTCGTACAGCAAGACCGCCTCGTCTCGAGCTTTGTTTGTTTCCTCTGGCCGGTCCGGTTTTGCCGGGTGTCAGCCGGTTGCTAGCGTATATAGGCGTCTGTCAGTTCCACCGACAGGAAGGCAATCTGGTCCCGCAACTCTCCAAGTTCATCGGGCGTCAGGGATTCCGGGGTTGCAATTGCAAGGCTGGTGTGAACCTGCAAGACCGACCTGGCAAGATCGGACAGGTGGTTGAATTCACGCGTATGCGGCAACACTTCGACATGCTCTTTCATTTCGGTCAGCTGGTAGAGCACCGCCCTGGGGTTTTGCGGGTCCATGGCGAGCAGGTCCAGAACAGTTGCCTGGCTGAGCGAAACGGCGTAGCGCCGGCTCATGGACATGGCACTGTCGCCGACCTCGAGCAGCAATTCCAGCGCGCCTTCCGGTGCCTCGGGCGCTGTAAAGACAGAAAGCAGGTCGGTCATTCGATGGGCGCGTTCAAGAGCTCTGCCGATGCTCAGGAAACGCCAGCCGGTAAACCGGTACATGTTCTCGTGCACGAGGCCGGAAAAACCGGTGATCTTGCGCAACAAGAGGCCCATCGCATGCGGGACGTCAGAGTTTTCCTTGAGCTTGCGCTGCGCGTCCGTGGCCGATTGGGCCAGGTCATTCAAGGCGAGCCAGCCGTCAACGGAAAACCGGTCCCGTACCTTGCTGGCACTGGCGACCGCCGACTGCAACATCGAACACAAGCCGTCGGGTAACGGTTTCTCCGGTGCCACTCCGATCTTCTCAAGGTATTCGGCTGTCTGCGCGACAAGTGGTGATTCAGGGTCTGCCGTTTCGATCAGGCGCATGTGGTAGGCGCGAAGCAACCGGACAGCTCCCTCGGCCCTTTCGATATAGCGCCCCAGCCAGAACAGGTTGTCTGCTGCCCGGGAAGGCAGTACGCCCGTTTGCGACTTGAAAAAAGGGGACTCGGTCTGGTGGAGAAGGCTTTCCTTGACCGGACGCTTGTCGCCGACGATCCAGACATCGGCGGCGGAACCACCTGCCTGCATTGCAATGGCGCTCGCGTCCTTCGTGCGACCGATGCGGGCAAAGCCGCCCGACATGACTTCCCAGCCCTTCGAGGTCCGCGCCAGGAAAACCCGCAAGCTCATTGGCCTCGGAACAAGCGAACCGTCCTGGTAAGCCGGTGTCGTTGAAAGTGTCACTGCCTCCTGGCCGACGAGTTTTTCCGCCTTGGTGTCGACCCAGGTTTCAAGGATGCCCTTGTGGAACTTATCGAAATCGTGGCCAATGAACTCGGTCTGGTTCGAGGCAAAGGGCAATGCTGTCGACAGCGCCGGACTGAACATCATCGTCTCGGCATGTTCCTTGACATAAGCGCGGGTGTCAGCCTCGCCGCACCACCAGGTCGCCACGTTGGGAAGCTGCAGCGGTTCACCCAGAATGCGTTCGCTGATGCGTGGCAGGAACGCAAGCAGGGCACGCGTTTCCAGGATGCCGGTGCCCAAGGCGTTAACGAGGGAAACCGAACCGTGCCGGACGGCCTGAAGCAAACCGGCCGTGCCGATCTGCGATGTCTCGTTGAATTCCAGGGGGTCCGACCAGGCCGTGTCGAGCCGGCGCCACAAAACGCTCACTGGCCGCAAGCCAGCAACGGTCCTGACCATCAGGCGATCATCCTGGACGATGAGGTCCTCGCCTTCGAGCAGCATGAAGCCGAGGTAACGGGCAATATAGGCGTGTTCGAAATAGGTGTCGTTCAGCGGCCCGGGGGTCAGGATGGACACGCGGCTGTTTGAATCACCCTGCAGGTCAACCAGATGATCCCGGAAGCGCCGGAAGAAGCTTGCCAGGCGATGGACTTTGGCCTTGGCAAAGAATTCGCTGAATACCCGCCCTGTCGCGACCCGGTTCTCAAGGGCGAAACCGGCCCCGGAAGGCGCCTGGGCCCTATCCGACAGGACCCACCAGGTGCCATCCGGTCCGCGGCCAATCTCGAAGGCCAGAAAATGCAGAAAATGGCCGGATCGCGGCTCCACGCCCACCAGGGGGCGTTGCCATTCCGGACTTTGCGCAATGAGCGAGGCGGGCAGGTAGCCTTCGGACACCAGCTCGTTCTTGCCATAGAGATCCGCGACGACCTTTTCCAGCAGCTGGGCGCGCTGACGCAGCCCTTCTGAAATGATCTGCCAGTCCTTCTCGCTGATGATGACGGGTATGTGGCTGAGAGGCCATTCCCGTTCGTGCGCCCCGTCCTGGTCGTATTGCCGGAAATAGACACCGGCGTCGTTGAGATACTGGTTGCCGCGCGCGAAACGATCATTGATCTGTTCCGGCGTCAACGAGGACAGGTGATCTATGAAGGGTTGCCAGACCGGGCGCACGCGTCCGGCCGCGTCCAGAAGTTCATCGGAAACACCTGGGAACGGACGATAGGATTTCAGCAATCCCTGGCCTTTTGCTTGTGTCGTCGCCGTTTCGTCCAAACTCATTCACTGTTTCCCAAGGTACTTCGCGAGGAAGCTCGTCAGATATTATACGGCCTGCGCAGGTCCAGCGTCAGCGGAAACTCCGGATGGGGATGTTCCGCGTTCGGCACGTAGCTGCCGGGCGTATGCCCGTAAGGTTCGAACCTCGCCAGGCGGCGAGCTTCGGCCTCGTTGCCGTTGACGGGGAAGGTATCGTAATTCCGCCCACCTGGATGCGCCACATGATAGACGCATCCCCCCAGCGCCCTGCTGCTCCAGCGGTCGAAGATATCGAATGTCAGCGGGGCGTCAACGGGATGCGTGGGATGAAGTGCCATGGCCGGCTGCCAGGCCTTGAAACGCACCCCTGCAACCGAAACGCCATTTGTTTCCGTCTTGTGCAGGGGGAGGGGGCGTCTGTTGCACATGACGGCATAACGTTCCGGGTCGCTGGTTGTCAGTTTCACCTGAAGTCGTTCTGTGGAACTGTCGGTGTAACGCGCGGTGCCGCCGATTGCACCGACCTCGCCCAGAACGTGCCAGGGTTCGAGCGCCTGTTTCAGTTCCAGATGCACGCCGTCGACTTCCATTTCGCCGCAGAAGGGGAAACGGAATTCCGCCTGCGCCTCGAACCAGTCGGAACGCATGGCAAATCCGTGTTCTGAAAGATCGCGCAAGACATCGAGGAAGTCCGCCCAAACGAAATGCGGAAGCATGAAGCGGTCATGCAATGTGGTTCCCCAGCGCGTCAGGTTGCCTTGCAACGGCTGTTTCCAGAATCTTGCGATGAGTGCTCTGAGGAGCAGTTGTTGCGCCAGGCTCATCCGGGGATCTGGCGGCATTTCGAAGCCGCGGAACTCCACCAGTCCCAGCCTGCCCGTAGGTCCATCCGGCGAGTACAGCTTGTCGATGCAGATTTCGGCGCGATGCGTGTTGCCGGTGACGTCCACCAGAATGTTGCGCAAGAGCCGGTCGACCAACCAGGGGAACGGTGTCGGCCCCTGGTCCGGACTGACAATCTGCGACAGGGCGATTTCCAGCTCGTAGAGCCCGTCATGACGGGCTTCGTCAACGCGTGGCGCCTGTGATGTCGGGCCAATGAAAAGACCGGAGAATAGATAAGAGAGGCTGGGGTGTCTTTGCCAGTGCAGAATGAGGCTGCGCAACACGTCCGGGCGTCGCAGGAAAGGGCTGTCGAGCGGTGTGGCGCCGCCAACGACCACATGGTTGCCACCACCGGTGCCTGTATGCTTGCCATCAATCATGAACTTGTCGGCACCCAGACGAGACTGGCGTGCTTCTTCGTAGACACCCTCGGTGATTGCAACACAGTCTTTCCAGCTTTCTGCCGGATGAATATTGACCTCGATGACACCCGGGTCGGGCGCGACACGAATAACATTCATGCGTGGGTCCGGCGGTGGCGGGTATCCCTCGACATGCACGGGCAAGCCGAGATCCTTCGCAGCAGCCTCGGCCGCGGCAATCAGCTCAAGGTAGTCCTCGATCCGCTCCACGGGCGGCATGAAGATACAAAGCCGGCCGTCGCGGGGTTCGATGGCCATGGCCGTGCGAACCGCGGCGGTTTCGTCGAATTCAGACCCCGGAGGTCCCTGTTCGCGGCGGTCCTGTTGCACCGTATCAGGCGTGAAACTGGCCATGTCCTGCCTGTGATCGGGATCTTCGATCTGCGGCAGGTCGGGCAGCGGGTCCCTTGGCAGGGTCGGGTCTTCGATATTGGTGTAGGGGTAACTCGCAGGCGGCACATAGGGCAGGGATTCCAACGGCAGCCGGAAGCCGACGGGGCTGTCGCCGGGTATCAGGAAGAGCTTTTCCCGGCGCAGTTTCCACTTCTCGCTTCGCCAGCGATGGCCTGAAGCTTTTGCCTGCCAGCGCTGCAGCGGCAGAACGTAGCCAGCAGCTTTTCCAAGTCCGCGATCAAACACCCTGGCAATCCTGTGGCGCGCCTCGGCATCTTCCAGTTCCGAGTTTTCCGGTGTGACGTTGGCCGGGAGATTTGCTTCCTTGACCAACCAGACCGCCGGATCCTCAAAAGCGGGTACAACACAGTCCTTCGTGACATTCAGGCGATGCGCGATCTGTTCCAGGAGTCCTTTCGCCTGATCAGCGCTGGCACTGCCTTTTTCCGCCTTGGAGGCGATCAGGTCCGGATCGCGCCAAATCGGTTTTTCGTCCCGGCGCCAGAACAGCGAATAGGTCCAGCGCGGCAGCGTTTCGCCGGGATACCACTTGCCCTGTCCATAGTGAAGAAAGCCGCCGGGAGCGAACCGTTCACGCAGGCGGCGGATCAGGGCATCCGCCTTGTCCCGTTTGGTTGGACCGACCGCGTCGGTGTTCCACTCGCCGGATTCAAAATCGTCAATCGATACGAATGTCGGCTCGCCGCCCATGGTCAGCCGAACGTCATTTTGCACAAGTTGCCGGTCGACTTCCTCGCCGAGGGCATTCAGGTCAGACCAGGCTTCTTCGGAGAAAGGTTTGGTTATGCGGGGATGCTCTGCAACCCGGCTAACTTTCATGTCGAAGGAAAAATCGACCTTGGCTTCGCTGGCCATTCCAACGATCGGGGCCGCATTGGAATAGTGGGGTGTTGCTGCGAGCGGGATATGGCTTTCTCCGGCAAGAAGTCCGGACGTCGGATCAAGTCCGATCCAACCCGCACCCGGGAGGTAGACTTCGGCCCAGGCGTGCAGATCGGTGAAATCGTGATCGGTGCCGGACGGACCGTCGAGTGCTTCCAGATCAGGCTTCAGCTGAATGAGGTAACCGGAGACAAAACGGGCGGCGAAACCCAGGTGCCGAAGGGCCTGCACCAAGAGCCAGCTGGAGTCCCTGCAGGAGCCGGTACCCTTTTCGAAGGTTTCCTCCGGTGTCTGGACCCCGGCTTCCATGCGAATGACATAACCGACATGGCTGGAGACCTTTGCGTTCAGAGCGACAATGAAGTCGATGGTTCTTTGTTTTTCCCTCGGAACCGTTTCGAGGAAGGCCTTCAGGTGGGGTCCGGCGGGCTCTGCGCGCTTGTAGATCTGCAGGTCTTCGCGAAACTCCTCCGGATAATGGAACGGCCACTCCTCGGCGCTTTCCTCCACGAAGAAATCGAAGGGATTGTAGACGGTCATGTCGGCGACCAGATCAACCTCGATCTTGAATTCGCGAACGGGCTCGGGGAACACAAAGCGCGCAAGCCAGTTCCCATAAGGGTCTTGCTGGTGATTGACGAAGTGCCCCCCTGGCGTGACCTTCAACGAATGCGAGAGCACACGTGTGCGGCTGTGCGGTGCCGGGCGCAGACGAATGATCTGCGGGCTCAGAGTGACGGGTCGGTCGTAGCGGTAATGCGTCAGGTGATAAATGCTTGCTTGAATTGCCATTTGCGACCCGCGTGAGTTTCAATTGAAAACGGTGGTTACGTTTTCACAAAACACCCGGTGGCACCAAGCACAAATTTATGACACCTGCGCCTGATATGCGGGCGCGTCTGCAATATGTCGGTCCATCGGTTTTCCACAAAATCGGTTTTTTGTGAGTAAACCCGGAGTCTTTCTGCCGCGGATGCGTGGACGTTCTAATATGCCAGCTTGTACGAGCCTGGTGCTCGATGTGCTTTCACAATGGTATGGAGTGGCAAACAGGCACACATGATTTCACGGTTCTTTTGGATAGGGTTCTACCTGGTTCTTGCCAGCGTCGCACAGGCGGCCGATTTTCGCGTCACGTTTGTCAATCCCGGCAACGAGACCGGCTTCTGGGGTCAGGTTTCGCAGACGATGCGGGCCGCAGCGGAGGACCTTGATGTCGACCTTGAGATTCTCAATGCCAACCGTCAGCCCTATGCCATGGAAGAACTGCTGCAGCAGCGTTTGATGGCTGGGGATCTCCCGGACTATTTCATCCTTGTCAATGAAAACGAGGCAGCGGCCCGCCTTGTCCAGCTCATGGCTGGTAAATCAAGCAAGGTGCTCTTCCTGCTCAACAAGCTGACACCAAAACAAAAGGGCATTCTGGAAAGTCGCGGCATAGATCTCAGCAGCATCATCGCGTCCATCGTTCCTGACAACGAAACTGCAGGCTACGAGATGGCCCAGTCGCTATTTGCCCGTGCGCGCGTGCTGGATCCGGACAAAAAAGAAATCAGGCTGCTTGCGTTGACGGGAGATGTGTCGACGCCGGACGGTTTACACCGGGAACTGGGCATGGAGCGGGCTGTCGCCGACAATCCGGATGTCACGCTCGTTCGCGAGATCCCTGTCGACTGGAATTGCGACCAGGCAAAAGCTCGTACGAGGGATGTTCTCGGACGCACCCATGTCGACGTGATCTGGGGAGTTGACGACGCCGTTGCTCTCGGTGCGCGGAACGCGGTTGAAGAACTCGGTCTTAAGCCGGGTAAGGATGTGCTCTTTGCGGGGCTCAACTGGTCCAGGGACGGTATGGATGCCGTGCGCAATGGCGAGATGACAATGACCCATGGCGGACATTTTTTTGCCGGAGCATGGTCTCTTGTCATGCTGCGGGATCATTTCTTCAAAAGCGCACAGGGCGAGGTCTTTGTGGATGTCCTGTTCAAGATGTCGCCAATCAATTCTGCAAATATCGACCAATATCGGCAGCTGCTGGGGGACGAAGATTGGGGGAAAATAGATTTCCGCCGGTTTTCCAAGTCAGATACCGGACGCAGCAGCTATGACTTTTCGGCTGAAGCCATCATGAAAGCATCCGGCAGCTAGGACCTTCAATACAGCCCGAAAGTTTGGAACCCGACCCGGCGCGACGTCTCAGCTCCAGGTGTGTTCCGCATTTCTTCTATCCAAATCAGATTTCCCGACGTTATAGATGCCGGTTCAGGAGCTCGAAGCGCGAGGGGAGAGATCGTGACTGACTTGGAAAAACCGACCGGTGCCTACAATCCGGAAAGCGAAGGTGCGCAGACCTCCTTCTCGGACAAGATGTCCTACGGTGACTATCTGCAACTGGACCGCATCCTGAGTTCGCAAGCCCCCCTGTCGGCGGCACCGGACGAACTCCTCTTCATTATCCAGCACCAGACGTCTGAATTGTGGATGAAGCTCATGCTTCACGAACTCAATTCGGCGCGTGTTGCCATCAATGACGATCACTTGCCGGAGGCGATGAAACTGCTGGCGAGGGTCAGCCGGATCATGGAGCAGCTGAACTCGGCCTGGGATGTCCTGAGAACGATGACCCCCAGCGACTACACGCAGTTCCGGGACGCTCTCGGCATGTCGTCGGGATTTCAATCCCTTCAATACCGACTGATCGAATTCGCGCTGGGCAACCGCAATGAGGCGATGATCAAACCACACGCGCATGAACCCGATAGCGTTGCGTTGCTGAACGAGGAACTTGGCCGGCGAAGCCTTTACCAGGTCGTTCTGGCCTTTGCCAAAAGGCAGGGCCTGGACCTGCCGGATGAAATCGCGGAGCAACCTTCCAGTGAACTGCATGCGGAAAATCCTGAAGTTACCGAGATGTGGCACAAGGTCTACAGCGACCCGTCTTCACACTGGGCGCTTTACGAGGTTGGTGAAAAGCTGGTCGATCTCGAGGACTATTTCCGGCGCTGGCGGTTCAATCACGTGACCACGGTAGAGCGTGTGATCGGGTTCAAGCGCGGGACGGGCGGAACAGGCGGGGTTTCCTATCTGAAGCGCATGCTCGAGGTTGAGCTCTTCCCGGAACTCTGGCGGGTCAGAACAACGCTCTAGGCAGGGGGCTGAATTCCGCAACAATTCGATTGGATCCCCATTCGACCAATTGCAGGTTCCCCATCGGAGAATCTGTCGATAGAGTGTCCGCAACGGCTTCAAAAGAAAGCCTGAATTGTATCGAAAGAGGGGAACTCACATGTTGAAAAGACTTGCTGCAGCAGCAAGCGTCGTTGCGCTTATGTCAGGTGCCGCCTCCGCTGAGCCGGTGAAGGTCGGAATGATCACCACGCTGTCCGGCGGTGGTGCCGGGCTGGGTATCGATGTGCGTGACGGCTTCATGCTGGCCATCAAGCAGGCAGGCAACCCGGACGTGGAAGTCATCATCGAGGATGATCAGCGCAAGCCCGACATTGCAGTCCAGCTGGCCGACAAGATGGTGCAGTCTGAAAAGGTCGATGTCCTGACCGGCATCATCTGGTCCAACCTGGCCATGGCCGTGGTGCCCTCCGTGACGGCTCAGGGGAAATTCTACCTGTCGCCGAATGCAGGCCCGTCTGCGCTCGCCGGCAAGGGCTGCCATCCGAACTATTTCAACGTTGCCTGGCAGAACGACAACCTGCATGAAGCAGCTGGCGCCTATGCCAAGGACACCGGTTACAAGAACAGCTTCATCCTCGCGCCCAACTATCCGGCGGGCAAGGATGCGTTGACCGGTTACAAGCGTTTTTATGGTGGTGATCTTGCCGGTGAGATCTATACCAAGCTCGGTCAGACCGACTATGCAGCAGAGCTCGCGCAGATCCGTGCGTCAGGTGCTGACAGCGTGTTCTTCTTCCTGCCGGGTGGCATGGGCATTTCGTTCCTGAAGCAATATGCGGACAGTGGCATTGATCTTCCGGTCGTCGGTCCGGCGTTCTCCTTCGACCAGGGCATCCTGCAGGCCGTTGGTGATGCAGCGCTTGGCGTGAAGAACACCAGCCAGTGGAACAAGGACATCGACAACGACACCAACAAGGCCTTCGTTGAGAGCTTCCAGGCCGAATATGGCCGTCTGCCGTCTCTCTATGCTTCCCAGGGCTTTGACACGGCCAACCTGCTGTTGTCCGCAATCGCCAAGGCTGACGTGAAGGACGCCGACGCTTTCCGTGAAGCTCTGAAGGCTGCGGAATTCTCGTCAACGCGTGGTGATTTTGCCTTCGGCCCGAACCACCATCCGGTCCAGGACATCTATGTTCGCGAAGTGATCAAGGAAGGCGATGTCTTCACCAACAAGATTATCGCGACCGGCTTGAGCGGTCATTCCGACGCCTACGCCGCCGATTGCAAGATGTAAGACCAAACGGCACTTCGGTTCTGTTGTGAAAAGCGCGGCTGCGAGGCCGCGCTTTTTTTCAGGAAGAGGCATCCCGGATCTTCACAGCACTTGGCCGGATGACGAAGGTCAGGCGAGCCGTTGTCTGGCCGCCAACCTACTTCCGAAAGGCCCCTGCATCGATCATCTGCTGGAACATGTCCTCCATCGACTCCTTGTAAGGGCGATAGGTGACGCCGAGGGCGCGCTTGCTCTTGGAATTGTCGGCCCGCCATTTCACGTCGACATTGTTGGTGACGAATTTGCGCGGAATGCCGCTGACGATCGGCCCGAGCATCCAGACGATCCACTTCGGCAGCGACTTGCGCGGTATGGGGTATGCGTTTCCGTATTTCCCGATCAGCGCCTTGCCGAGCTCCAGAAGGTTGGTGTTGTGGCCTGATACGATGTGCCTGCCTTCGGCGTCCGGATCAAAGCCCGCTGCCACATGCGCCTTTGCAAGATCCCGAACGTCGACGGCGCCTATCCCAAGTTTCGGGGCTCCCTGTTTCATGGTGCCGTCCCCCATCTGGCGAACGATGTTGAAACTTTCAGACGTCGGCACTTTTGAAAGTGCAGGGCCGATCACCAGTGACGGATTGACGGTCACGAGCCTGAATTGGTCTTGTCCGTCCGCGATCTTCCAGGCTTCCCGTTCCGCAAGTGTCTTGGAAAAGCTGTAGGGCTGGTAGGCAAGCGATGCCGTCGTGTTCCAGATGTCCTCGGTCAGAACCCCGTTCGGAGCGTCCTGGCAATCGATTGCGTCGGTGTAGATGGCTGCGCAAGAGCTGGTGACGACCACGCGCCGGACACTCGCTGTTGCCAGGGCTGTTTCAAGCACATTGCGCGTTCCCTTTACCGCTGGATCGATCAGCTCCTTTTGTGGGTCCTTCACATTGACGGTGAAGGGTGACGCCGTGTGAAAGACGATCGAACAGCCTTTCATGGCCTCGGTGTAGGAACCGGTATCCAGCAGGTCGGACTGGAAAAACCTGATGGTTCCAGGTGCCTGTTCCGCGATTTCGATAAGATGGCCTAGTTTGTCCGTGCGTTCGGGGTTCCGCACAGCCGCATGGACCGTGACACCGGCCTCGAGCAATTCCTTGACCAGCCATCCGGCAACATAGCCGCTGGCACCTGTCACCAGAACGGGGGCATCAGTCGGGATTTTCATATCTAGTCCTTTTTGTTCCGGCTGTTCAGGCCTCGACAGTTGCGCCCAGCGCCGCTCGACACGCAATCGAATTCTCAGCAAGGTCACTGCATGGGTGGCACCGCGCAATATCAATGACCGGAACATAGGTGACCTGATCCGGATCATCTCTGCGGATTACGCCAACCTGCATGCAAATGACGCCAGGTGGGGACGGACGATCGTTCGGGGGCTGATCGAATCGCCAAGAACGATTTCGTTTTGCACTGCAATAAATCCTGAAATGAAGCTTAGTGATATCCCAAATGAAACATTCGAAACTCAATTCGCGCTTCCGTTTTTGCCAGATTTGTGTCAAACTCTGCTTGGAATTGAGGGGATGAATGGCGTCAAAATCGTCGTTCTGTTGTTGAAGCGTTCCAAATAAACCTTTTTAAAACAAAAGGTTGTATGAATTTTTCCTAAACTTGAATATCTACTAAAAAATTAGTTTGACATCATGGCGAACGTGTGACCAAGTATGTGTAGCCGGATAAGACGGCTTATACATTCTCACGGGAGGAGATGCAGATGCGTAAGTATCTACTCTCCGCAGTTGCAGCCAGTGCTGTACTTGCGGGAGCAGGGTCCGCTTTTGCCGACGAAGCAGCGGCAAAGAAATGGATCGACCAGGAATTCCAGCCATCCGTTCTGACCAAAGATGAGCAGCTTGCAGAGATGCAGTGGTTCATTCAGGCCGCTGAACCGTTCAAGGGCATGGAAGTCAACGTATTGTCAGAGGGCATTCCGACACACTCCTACGAGTCGGAAACCCTGACGAAGGCATTCGAGGAAATCACCGGTATCAAGGTCAATCACCAGATCCTCGGTGAAGGTGAAGTCGTTCAGGCCGTGCAGACACAAATGCAGACCGGCCGGAACCTCTACGACGCCTATGTCAACGATTCCGACCTCATCGGAACACACTCCCGTCTTCAGTTGGCTTACAACCTGACAGACTGGATGGCCGGCAACGGCAAGGACGTGACCAACCCGGGTCTCGATCTGGATGACTTCATGGGCACCCAGTTCACGACCGGCCCGGATGGTGACCTCTACCAGCTTCCTGACCAGCAATTCGCGAACCTTTACTGGTTCCGCAAGGACTGGTTCGACCGCGAAGACCTGAAGACGGCCTTCAAGGAAAAGTACGGCTACGATCTCGGTGTTCCGGTCAACTGGTCCGCCTATGAAGACATCGCAGAGTTCTTCTCCAAGGACGTCAAGGAAATCGACGGCGTCGCCATTTACGGCCACATGGACTACGGCAAGCGTGCTCCTGACCTTGGCTGGCGCATGACCGATGCCTGGCTTTCCATGGCCGGTGCCGGCGACAAGGGCGAGCCGAACGGCGTGCCGGTCGACGAATGGGGTATCCGCATGGAAGCGGGCACCTGTAACCCGGTCGGGGCGTCCGTGTCCCGCGGTGGCGCCGCCAACGGTCCGGCTGCGGTCTACGCGATCCGCAAATGGGACGAATGGCTGCGCAATTACGCGCCTCCGGGTGCTGCCAGCTTCGACTTCTACCAGTCGCTGCCGGCTCTCAGCCAGGGCAATGTTGCCCAGCAGATTTTCTGGTACACCGCGTTCACCGCGGACATGGTGAAGCCGAAGTCCGAAGGCAACAACACCGTGGATGACGAAGGCACGCCGCTGTGGCGCATGGCTCCGTCCCCGCATGGTCCTTACTGGGAAGAAGGCCAGAAGGTCGGTTATCAGGACGTGGGTTCCTGGACCATCCTGAAGTCCACCCCGGAAGACCGCGCCAAGGCTGCATGGCTCTATGCTCAGTTCGTTGTCTCCAAGACAGTCGACACCAAGAAGAGCCACGTGGGTCTGACGTTCATCCGCGACAGTACCGTCAATCACGAGTCCTTTACCGAGCGCGCTCCGAAGCTCGGTGGTCTGGTCGAATTCTATCGTTCGCCTGACCGCGTGGCCTGGTCCCCGACCGGCGTCAACGTTCCGGACTATCCGAAGCTGGCCCAGATCTGGTGGCAGCAGATCGGTGACGTGAACTCCGGTGCCTTCACTCCTCAGGAAGCAATGGATCGTCTTGCGGAAGAAATGGACATCGTCATGGCCCGCATGCAGCAGGCTGACGAACGTGCCAATGTTTACGGTGGCTGCGGCCCGCGTCTGAACGAAGAGTCGGACCCGCAGGAATGGCTGTCCAAGCCGGGTGCTCCGAAGGCAAAACTCGACAACGAGAAGCCACAGGGCAAGACCGTGAACTACGATGAGCTGGTTGCCCGCTGGGCAGCTAAATAAGCCAGACCATCACACGACCTAAGAACCGGACCGGGGCTTGTCCCCGGTCCAACACCGATCCGAAAGCGACAGACTGCGGCAATGAAGTTCCGCACTTGAAGATCTGTCCGGACGCGGGCGAAAAAATCTATGTCTCTTGAACTCAAAAACGTCAGCAAGCGCGTGCAAGGCATTACCCATGTCAAGGAAACGAGCCTGACGCTTGAAACCGGCCACTTCAATGTTCTCCTCGGAGAAACCGGGTCGGGCAAAACCTCGCTGATCAAATTGATGGCCGGCCTCGACAGTCTGGCCTCCGGGCAGATCATCCTGAACGGCAAGGATGTATCGAACCTGTCGGCGCAAAAACGCAATATCAGCCTGGTGCACCAGTTTTTCGTCAACTACCCGCACATGTCGGTCTTCGACAACATTGCCTCGCCCCTGAAGATTGCGGGCGTTGCAAAATCGGAAATCGAGGGCAGGGTGGAAGAAGCCGCAAACATCCTGAAGCTGAAGCCCTATCTGCACCGCAAGCCGAGTGAACTCTCCGGCGGCCAGCAGCAGCGGACGGCGCTTGCGCGAGCCATCGTCAAGGAAAGCGACGCGGTTTTCCTCGACGAACCTCTTGCCAATCTCGACTACAAACTTCGTGAGGAGTTGCGGGATCAGCTGCCGGAACTGTTTGCCGGCCGCGGTGCAGTGGTGGTCTATGCGACCTCGGAGCCTGAAGAAGCCCTGCTGTTGGGTGGACGCACCGCCCTGATGACCGATGGCAACGTCGTTCAGTTCGGTTCGACAGCGGAGATCTATCGCAAACCCCGCGATCTGGATGCTGCAAAAGTGTTCTCGAACCCGCCGATCAACACTGCCGAGGTGATCAAGCAGGGCGACACCGTGATCCTGAATGACACCACGCGCTGGACGGTTGCGGGCGCAGCCGCCGCTCTGACCGATGGACCTTACACGCTTGCGATCCGGCCAAATCACGTGATGCCGGTTGAATCGTCCGATCACACGGTGCGCCTGGAAGGCAATGTCCAGGTAACAGAGCTCAGCGGCTCAGAGAGCAGCGCGCACTTTGACATGGACGGTCAGTCCTGGGTGTCCCTGTCACCTGGCGTTCACCCTTATTTCGTTGGCGAAGTCCACACCTTCTACCTGGATCCGAGCCACTGTTTCTTCTTTGCGCCCGACGGCCAGTTTGCGGCTTGAGGAGAGAAAACCATGGCACAAATCAAACTCTCCAATCTGCGACACAGCTACAGTCCCAACCCGTCGAGCGATGCCGACTATGCGTTGAAGAAGATCGACCTGACCTGGGACGATGGTGGCGCATATGCCTTGCTCGGCCCGTCCGGTTGCGGCAAATCCACCCTGCTCAACATCATCTCCGGCCTGCTGGTGCCTTCGGAAGGCAAGATCCTGTTCAACGACCAGGACGTGACGGCCCTGCCGCCGGCACAACGCAACATCGCGCAGGTGTTCCAGTTTCCGGTGATCTACGACACGATGACCGTTTACGACAATCTTGCCTTTCCGCTGCGCAACCGTGGCCGGGACGAGGACATCGTCAAGCGCCGTGTGACCGCGATCGCGGAGATGCTGGAAGTCACGGACATGCTGACCACGCGGGCAGCGAACCTGTCTCCGGACAACAAGCAGAAAATCTCGATGGGCCGCGGTCTGGTGCGCGAAGACGTCAATGTCGTCATGTTCGATGAGCCCCTGACCGTTATCGACCCACATCTGAAATGGAAACTGAGATCAAAGCTCAAGGAACTGCACCAAAGGGTCAAGGCGACGATGATCTACGTCACCCATGACCAGACCGAAGCCCTCACCTTTGCGGACCAGGTGGTGGTGATGCAGGACGGTGAGGTCGTTCAGATCGGCACTCCGGTGGAGTTGTTTGAACGGCCCGCCCACACCTTTGTCGGTCACTTTATCGGCTCTCCCGGCATGAATGTGCTGCCGTGCGAAGTTCAAGGTGGCGGTGCGTTCTTCGCTGGCGAACAGTTGGCCCTGGAAGGCCCCGCCAAGGGTGTTGCCGATGGCAGTGCCGAGGTTGGCATCCGGCCCGAATTCGTTTCCGTCTCGCAAAACGGCAACGGTGTCGCGGCGCATGTGCGCAAGGTCGCGGATGTCGGACGTCACAAGGTCGTTGAGGCCATTGCCAATGGCAGCCGGATCCACGCGATCATGGGCGGCGAAGCGCCCAATGCAGGCGATGCCGTGAAGCTGGAATTCAAACAATCCCAGACACGTCTTTACAAGGACGGTTGGCTGGCGAGCACGCAGGCGGAGGGCGTGTGATGAAAACGCAAAACCAACGCGCCTGGTTCTTTGTACTCCCGGTTCTCGTGCTGGTGGCGTTCAACGCGCTCATCCCGATGATGACCGTCGTGAACTATTCGGTACAGGAAACCTTCGGCGACAATCTCTTCTTCTGGCAGGGTCTGGACTGGTTTGAACAGGTCCTGACATCCGAACGCTTTCACAATGCGCTGGGACGCCAGTTCCTGTTTACCTTCCTGATCCTGATCATCGAAGTGCCGCTTGGCATCGCGATCGCGCTCGCGATGCCGAAAAAGGGGCCCTGGGTGCCTTTCTGTCTGGTGACGATGGCATTGCCGATGCTGATCCCGTGGAACGTTGTCGGTGCAATGTGGAACATCTTCACGCTGCCGGATATCGGACTGCTTGGTTATTTCATGAACCACACGCTGGGCATTTCCTATGACATGACCCAGGATCCGATCGCGGCCTGGGTGACCATCATCGTGATGGATGTCTGGCACTGGACGTCCCTGGTGGTGTTGCTTGCCTATGCCGGTCTCGTCTCGATCCCGAATGCCTATTACCAGGCTGCGGAAATCGACGGAGCGTCCAACTGGGCCATCTTCCGCTTCATCCAGTTGCCGAAGATGAAGACCGTCCTGACGATCGCGATCCTGTTGCGCTTCATGGACAGCTTCAACATCTACACCGAGCCGTTCGTTCTGACCGGCGGCGGTCCCGGAAACTCGACGACGCTTCTGTCCATCGATCTCGTGAAGATTGCCCTTGGCCAGTTCGATCTCGGTCCGGCGGCAGCCATGTCCCTCATCTACTTCGCCATCACGTTGTTCGCCTCCTGGCTGTTCTACACGCTGATGACGATGAACGATAACAAGTCCTGAGGAGAACCGTCATGCGAGCAAAAAGCCTGGTTCCCGCTCTTTACATTCTCTTCCTGATGTTGCCGATCTACTGGCTCGTCGCGATGAGTTTCAAGACAACCAACGAAATCCTGGCAGGGTTCTCCCTGTTCCCGCAAACATGGACCTTTGACAACTATATCGAGATCTTCACGGATCCGACCTGGTACTGGGGCTATATCAACTCCATCATCTACGTGACGATGAACACGGTGATCTCGGTCATGGTGGCCCTGCCGGCAGCCTACGCCTTCTCGCGCTACAGCTTCATTGGTGACAAGCAGCTGTTCTTCTGGCTGCTGACCAACCGGATGGCGCCTGCTGCCGTCTTCGCCCTGCCGTTCTTCCAGCTCTATTCGGCTGTCGGCCTGTTCGACACGCATATCGCGGTTGCCCTGGCACACTGCCTCTTCAACGTGCCGCTTGCGGTCTGGATCCTGGAAGGTTTCATGAGTGGTGTGCCGAAGGAGCTGGACGAAACCGCCTATGTGGACGGCTATTCCTTCCCGCGATTCTTCGTCACGATCTTTCTGCCGGCGATCAAGTCGGGCGTCGGTGTGGCTGCCTTCTTCTGCTTCATGTTCTCATGGGTGGAACTGCTCTTGGCAAAGACGCTGACGGCCGTTGCCGCCAAACCAATTGCTGCCGTAATGACCCGGACCGCTTCCTCCGCGGGCTATGAACTCGGGCTGCTGGCAGCCGCCGGGACCCTGACCATCATTCCCGGCGCCATCGTTATCTACTTCGTTCGAAACTACATTGCCAAGGGCTTTGCCCTGGGGAGGGTGTAATGCTTGGTTGGATGGCCTGGACCTGGCCGACCGCGTTGCTGTTCATTGGTATCTTCAGTGCGATCGGCCTCTTGACTGTTCTCGAAATTCGATATCCCGGCGGGGCTGCCCGCCGCGGTATTCTGAGACTAGAAACCACGCGGGGCGATCGCCTGTTCATCGCCCTGCTTGGAACCGCCTACATCTTCCTGGCCTGGCTGGGTCTGATGGGACACCCTCTCTGGTGGCCGTTGGCGCTGAGTATCGCGTGGGGCGTGTTCTGTTTCTGGAAAGTCTGAGAAATCCGAAGATTTTCCTACTAAGGAAATAGATCTTTGGCGAAAGATGGTGCATGAATAGATGTTGTGAGCCACATCTAATCCGCAAATGGCACAGGACCATAATGAGAAAGCGTAAAAGCAACGAGTTTTTGACCGAAGTCGAGCTGGAGTTCATGACAGAGCTCTGGAAACTCGGCGAAGGGTCGGTGCGGGACATCCTGGCATGTCTCCCGCCGGAGAGAAAACTCGCCTATACGTCCTGTGCCACCATCATGCGGATCTTGGATGAAAAAGGGTTCGTGGAAAGCCGCAAAGAAGGCAAGACATTCATCTATTCCCCACGGCTGACCAGGGATACCTACCAGTCCCGTTCTCTGCGTAATCTTTCTGAAAAACTCTTCGATGGCACGCCTGCTTCGCTGGTTGCGCGTCTCGTTGACGAGTATGAGTTGTCGGAGGACGAACTGGAAAAAATTAGAGCGTTGCTGGACAGGAGGAGGACAGATGACGCTACTTAACCAGGTTTTCGATCTATATATCGACCTCAACATCACGCTGGCCATAACGGCGGTGGTGTGGTTGTCGGTGAAAATGATGATTGCCCGTTTCGGAAACAAGCTGGCCTTTTCGGTGCAGCTTGGACTCCTGAACGGGCTTTTTGCCATTTTTGCCCTGTCGCCCTTTGTGGCACTGGCCTATCAGCACCTGCTGGTCGCTGAGGTCGTGCCGCCTGTCATGTCCGTCAATCTGTCGGACTACGCGGTCTCCCAGTATCTGCGCGGAGGCATCGCCATTCCGGCGGAGGACTTCCAGTCGCTGCTGGGTCTGCGGGCTCGTGTCACGGAAAGTATCCTGACGCTTGCACCGGGATTTGGCATCGGGGTAGCGCTTTTCCTGCTGGCGGGATTTGCTTATTTCGCGACGCGTCTCGTGACGAGTTTCGTCCGACTGCACCGGATGCTTTCGGCGTGCCACAGCTGGCGGCGTCTCGGCAACGTTCATCTCCTGTTGTCCGACTGGGCACTGGTTCCATTCTCAGCCCGGGGGCTGACGCGTCACTACGTGGTCATCCCCTCTGATCTCCTGACTGAATCCGAAGACCTGAAACTCGTGCTCAAACATGAGTTCCAGCATCTGCGTCAGGGCGATGTTGCCTGGGAAATCGGTCTGGAACTGCTGCGGCCGCTTTTCTTCTGGAACCCGTTCTTCTACGTCTGGAAGTCGGAAGTCGAACGGCTGCGTGAACTGGCTTGCGACCAGAAAGTGACGGAAGGCAATGGCGTGGATCTCAAATCCTATTGCATGTGCCTCCTGCGCGCTGCCCAGTCCGGCCTGAGAAAACGTCAGGACCAGATCGCCCGCGAACAGTCCAGCGGTATCGCAGCCGTGGCCCTTCTGGAAGTTCAGGACAGGCTTCTGCGTCGTTCTCCTTCCCAGAAGCTTCGGCGGCGTATCGAGGCACTTCTGGACACCGGCAAATTCCGTCCGCATTGGAGCGTCCTGAGCCTCTTCGCGTTGCCGATGGTTGCCGTGATTTTCGTTACAGCGCTGTCGATCCAGAAGCCGAGCGACTGGAGTCAGGACCGTATCATGCTGTCGACGATCATCAATCTGGACCGCATGGATCGCCCGACCAACCTTCTAGGCGAGCGGCCGTTGAGGTGATGCGTTCGGGCGGCTTGCCGCCCGGTGGCTTTTCAACAGCATCTTGATATTTCGAGCCGTCCGACGTGGCGGCTCGAAAACGTTCTGGCCCTTGTTCAGATATCCGGCCCCGTTGACCTGCCTTCCGTCGACGGGTCGACTTCGTTGCGCAGTGCTTCAAGCGCACGCATGCGCTCCTGTGCTCTTTCCTGGTTCTCCCGGGTCACGCCCGCAATCAGCACTTCGGCAATCGCCATCAGGGCGAGGGAGGAGTCCCACGGTGAGGGCACTGCCACCCGTGCCGGCAGGACGTGGCTTGCAATCCGGCCGACCGGCGACATCCAGCTGTCCGTCACCAGGGCGACCGTCGCGCCCTGCTTGGCTGCTGCTTCTGCAAATTGAATGATCTCGGTCTGGTAGCGGCGGATATCGAACACCAAGATCACGTCCCTCGGTCCGATACCGATCAGCTGATCAAGCCAGTTTCCCTGTTGTCCGGCGACATGCATCACGTTCGGTCGCACGATCCTCAGATGGGCGGCCATGTAACGCGCCAGTCCGTCCGTGAAGCGTCCCCCGATTACGTGGATTGTTTTGCGCTCGTCCGACAGGAGCTGCACAAGTCCGGCCAGTTCGCCTTTCGGCATATGGGCAAAGGTTTCGCGCACATTTTCCAGAAGCTGATCCACATGGGGGTCGCCGACCGGGTTGTCGGCAAGCTTGGCGCTGCGCGCAAGCGGCGAATTCAGCTGACTTTCCAGTTCACTCCGAAGCTTCTTCTGAAACTCCGCAAAGCCCGGAAATCCGAGGCGCGCAACAAAGCGCAGGATTGTAGGCGAGCTGACACCGGCGGCCTTTGCGAAGCTCGCAACGGTGCCCAGACCTTCCATCGGATAGTTGGCCAGAAGCGCATGGGCTGCCTTCTTTTCAGTCGCGGTGAATTCGTCCAGCCGGTCGCGAATGTCTTCCAGAAGGGGGCGGTCCATTTGAATGTGCCTTTTTGTCTTCCACTGCGTCGAATTTCATTTGACAGCAGCTGCAATCTGCGTATCAAATATTACAGATCTTATTCAAGTCGGCAATCCTGTAACAAACATTACAAAAAGTTCGACCAGGATTAATCGGGGAGCGGGGAATGGGTGCAAGCCCTTTGAAAGGCGGAATGGCCAGGGCTGTCGAGGTCGAGAACGCGGCTGGGCAGGGGCCCTTCGTGTTCGTTTGTGACCATGCTTCGAATTTCTTTCCACCTCCCTATGACACTTCGCTCGGTGTCTCGGAGCCCGAAAAGTCGGCCCACATTGCCTGGGACCCGGGAGCGCTCGGAGTGGCGCGGGAGTTGTCCAGGCGGCTGGACGCACCCCTGGTGCACACGACCGTTTCGCGTCTGATCATCGATTGCAATCGGGAAGAAAGCCGGGCGGACCTCATTCCCTGTCTGAGCGAGACGACACAGATCAGTGGCAATCGCGACCTGTCCGCCGACGAGAAGGCTTTCCGGCTGAACCTGGCACACCGGCCCTTTCACAAGGCGATCGACAAGGTTCTGAACCAACGCAAGGACAAGGGCCTGGCAACCGCCGTCGTGTCCATTCACTCGTTCACGCCTGTCTACAAGGGCAAGAGCAGGCCCTGGGAGATCGGATTGATCTCTGATCGTGACCGGCGTCTGGCCGATCCCGTGATCGACGATCTGCGCGAGCGCGGTGACCTGACCGTCGGTGACAATGAACCCTATGCGCCCTCCGATGGTGTCTACTACACGATCCGCCGCCACGGCGAGGAGCGCGGGCTGCCTTGCCTGATGGTCGAGATCCGCAATGACGAGGTGAAAACGGTGGCCGAGGAAAGTCGCTGGGCAGACATCCTGGCGCCGATCCTCTCCCATGCGGCCGAAGAAGGTTTCCCGGGCGAAGCAGGAGGTGTGGATGCGTAAGGTTGCGTGTCTCTATGTTCGCTGGGTCGACGGTTTCAACCGAGGTCTTGGCCGGATCATCATGTGGGGCATCTTCGTGATGGCCGCCATCCTCTTGTGGTCGTCCATCTCCAAGACGTTCTTCAACCCGTCGCTGTGGACGCTTGAAGTCGCACAGTTTGCCATGGTCGCCTATTACGTATTGGGCGGGCCTTATTCGATCCAGCTTGGATCGAATGTGCGCATGGATCTTTTCTACGCCGAGTGGAGCGTGAAGAAGAAGGCCTGGTTTGATGCCTTCACCGTGCTTTTGCTGATCTTCTATCTTGGCGTTCTTTTGTATGGCGCGTTGAACTCGACCGCTTATTCGCTTGGCTATTTCGGCAAGGACTCCATTGGTTTCTGGTGGGACCTCGTGGTGACCTTCGTCACCGGCGGACCGGAGGCTGCCGGCGAGAAACTCGGTTACATCGAGCGCAGCCCGACCGCATGGCGACCCTATCTCTGGCCGGTCAAGTTCATCATGATTTTCGGATTTTTCCTGATGCTCTTGCAGGCCGTCTCTGAGCTTTTGAAAGATATCGCCCGGATCCAGGGAGAGACGATCTGATGTCTTACGAGTTGATCGCTCTTCTCATGTTCTCGTCGATGATGCTGATGCTGCTGACCGGGCAGCGCGTCTTCGGCGCCATCGGCGGTATAGCGGCTATTGCCGCGCTTGCGCTTTGGGGTACCGGGGGCGGTGACATACCGTTTTCGGCGGCCATGAAGCTGATGAAATGGTATCCGCTGCTGACATTGCCGATGTTCATCTTCATGGGCTACGTCCTGTCGGAAACCAAGATTGCCGACGATCTCTACAAGATGTTTCATGTCTGGATGGGGCCGATAAATGGCGGTCTGGCCATTGGCACGATCCTGCTGATGGTCCTGATTTCCGCAATGAACGGCCTGTCGGTTGCCGGCATGGCCATCGGCGCGACGATTGCGTTGCCGGAGTTGCTGAAGCGCAAGTATGACAAACGCATGGTCACGGGGGTGATCCAGGCGGGGTCCTCGCTGGGAATCCTTGTGCCGCCATCGGTGGTTCTGGTGCTTTACGCCATGATCGCGCGTGCGCCGGTCGGCCAGCTCTGGCTTGCAGGTGTGGTGCCGGGCCTGATGATGGCAACGATGTTCGTGATCTATATTGCCGTCCGGTGCAAGGCGCAGCCGGAGCTTGGTCCGGCACTGACACCGGAAGAGCGCCAGGCCTCCAAGGGCGAGAAGAAACGCCTGCTGCTGGCCGGCCTCATGCCGCTCGGCATCTTCGCGGTGATGATGGTGCCCTTCGTCAATGGTTGGACCAGCCTGGTGGAGAGCTCCGCGATCGGCGCGCTGGCTGCATTGACGGCGTCAATTGTTCGGCGCCGGATGACCTTCTCCATCCTGACGACCTGCGTCAGAAACACGCTCGGCATCTCCTGCATGTTCATGTGGATCATCCTGGCGGCGCTCGGCTTCGGCGCAGTGTTTGACGGTCTTGGCGCGGTCAAGGCAATCGAGAACCTTTTCACCGATCAGCTGGGCCTGTCGCCCTGGATGATTCTGATCCTGATGCAGCTGTCCTTCCTGGTCATGGGAACGTTTCTGGACGACACGGCAATGCTGGTGATTGTCGCACCGCTTTACGTGCCGCTGGTCGCGACGCTGGACCTGGGCATGCCGCGCGGTGACGTGCTGATCTGGTACGGGGTGCTTTACACGATCACCACCCAGATTGCCTACATGACGCCACCCTTTGGCTACAACCTGTTCCTGATGCGGGCGATGGCGCCCAAGGATATCACGATGCGGGACATCTATGGCTCAATCACGCCATTTGTCCTGGTCATGATCCTTGCGCTGGCGCTCGTGATGACTTTCCCCCAAATCGCGCTTTGGCTGCCGGATCTGATTTACGGCAGATAGGTGCGGGGTGAGGGACAAAAACAACAACATCCGGAGGAAACGGAGTTGAGTAGCGGTTTACCAGAACCGGAAAACGGTCGGGCCGCAGAGGAAGAAAACCGAAACTAGGGGAACTGAGATGACCAATAGACGTAATTTTCTGAAAAAAGCTGGCCTCGGCACCGTTGCTGCAGCTGGCGCAACCACGCTGGCAGCCCCGGCAGTACATGGACAGTCGCAGATCAAGTGGCGCCTGCAGACCTATGCCGGTCCGGCACTGGCCGAGCACGTGATCAAGCCGCATATCGACGCCTTCAACAAGGCTGCAAACGGCGAGATGGTGATCGAGCTTTACACGGCCGACCAGCTGGTTCCGACCGGCGAACTGTTCCGCGCCATGCAGCAGGGCACGATCGATGCCGTGCAGTCCGATGACGACTCCATGGCGTCTCCGACCGAAGTCACCGTGTTTGGCGGTTATTTCCCGTTTGCGTCCCGTTATTCCCTCGACGTGCCGGTGCTGTTCAACCAGTACGGCCTGAAGGAAATCTGGGAAGAGGAATATGCAAAGGTTGGCGTGAAGCACATTTCTGCCGGTGCCTGGGACCCGTGCCACTTCGCGACCAAGGATCCGATCCGCTCGCTGAAGGATCTCGAGGGCAAGCGCGTCTTCACCTTCCCGACCGCCGGCCGCTTCATGAGCCAGTTCGGCGTTGTTCCGGTAACACTGCCTTGGGAAGATATCGAGGTCGCAGTCCAGACCGGCGAACTCGATGGTATCGCCTGGTCCGGTATCACCGAGGATTACACGGTCGGTTGGGCTGACGTGACCAACTACTTCCTGACCAACAACATCTCCGGTGCCTGGGCTGGCTCCTTCTTCGCCAACCAGGAACGCTGGAACGAGCTTCCGGATCACCTGAAGACCATGCTGCAGCTCGCCATGGATGCTTCTCACTACTATCGCCAGTGGTGGTACTGGGGCGGTGAAGCCAATCTGCGTGTCAACGGCACCAAGATGGAACTGACCTCTATCCCGGATGCCGAATGGGCAACTGTTGAAGCTGCTGCTCTTGCGTTCTGGGACGAGATTGCCGCTGAATCTCCGACCAAGGCGAAAGTTGTCGAGATCTTCAAGAAGTACAATGCCGACATGCAGAAAGCCGGACGTCCTTACCGTTATAGCTAAACCTGCAGAACACACAGCCCGGTCCGGACCGCAATGGTTCGGGCCGGGGTTTCAAAAT
This sequence comes from Roseibium sp., assembly GCA_017643925.1. Classification (GTDB taxonomy): domain Bacteria; phylum Pseudomonadota; class Alphaproteobacteria; order Rhizobiales; family Stappiaceae; genus Roseibium. The sequence goes on from JAEPML010000017.1 coordinate 85,007, forward strand.
GACCTGACCGCCCAACGTGGGAACACTCAAAAATGCCTGGCAACCTGACTTTTGATGCGCTGAAATCTCTCGTTTCATCCGGGGAGATCGACACGGTGCTGGCCTGTATCGTCGACATGCAGGGGCGGCTGATGGGCAAGCGCTTCCATGCCCAGCATTTCGTCGACAGCGCTTACGAAGAAACACATTGCTGCAACTACCTTCTGGCAACCGACCTGGAAATGTACACCGTCGAAGGCTACGCGGCGACGAGTTGGTCGGGCGGCTATGGCGACTATGTCATGAAACCGGATCTTTCAACGATCCGGCAGGTGCCGTGGCTCGAAGGCACGGCCATGGTGATCTGCGACGTTCAGGACCACCACACCCACAAGGATGTGCCGCATTCGCCGAGAGCCATGCTGAAGCAGCAGGTTGCGCGCCTTGGCGAGCTCGGACTGACCCCGATCATGGCGACGGAACTGGAGTTCTTCCTGTTCGAGAAGAGCTTTGACGACATGCGCAAGAGCGGTTTCAGGGACCTGGAACCGATCTCCGGCTACAACGAAGACTATCATATTCTGCAGACCACCAAGGAAGAGGACGTCATGCGTCCGATCCGCAATGGTCTTTACGGCGCGGGTGTGCCGGTTGAAAACACCAAGGGCGAGGCCGAAACCGGCCAGGAAGAGCTCAACATCAAATACGCACCGGCCCTGGATACTGCCGAGTTCCACACGATCGCCAAGCAGGCGGTCAAGGAAATTGCCTGGGCGAAGGGACGGTCCGCATCCTTTCTCGCCAAGTGGCGCAGTGACAAGGTCGGGTCTTCGTCCCACGTGCACCAGTCGTTGTTCGACAAGGATGGCAACAACGTCTTTTGCGACGACAAGGGTGAATACGGCATGTCGGAAACGATGCGTCACTACCTTGCCGGACTGATCAAATACGCGCCGGACTATACCTATTTCCTGGCGCCTTATATCAACAGCTACAAACGCTTCCAGAAGGGCACTTTCGCACCGACGAAAACGGTCTGGTCGATCGACAACAGAACGGCCGGGTTCCGCCTGTGTGGAGAAGGCACAAAGGGCCTGCGCGTCGAATGTCGCATCGGCGGGTCGGATCTGAACCCGTATCTGGCGCTTGCGGTGATGATTGCCGCCGGTCTCAAGGGTATCGAAGAAAAGCTGCCGCTGGACCCGCCGACCTCGGGCGATGTCTATGAAGCCAAACGTGCCAAGGAGATACCGCACACGCTGCGCGAAGCGCGGGAAACCATGCGCAAGTCGAAGTTCCTTCGGGAAGCCTTCTCCGACGAGGTTGTTGAGCATTATGCGCGCGCCGCGGAGTGGGAGATCGAGGAATTCGATCGCGCCGTCACCGACTACGAAATTGCCCGCGGGTTCGAGCGCGCGTAACGAACGCAACCTGGCCGTCCTGTCGGGATGCGCCAAGACGATCCGGGGTTGCAATCTGTCCATCGAGACTGCGCGGTCTGCGGGACAAGGGTCAACACCTGGGCCTGGAGAGCCAACCACTTTCAACAAGTCACGCATGAAGACGTGGCCATGAGAGGTTTTTGAAAATGTCAGACGTGATCAAGCTGATCTCCCCAATCGACGGGTCGGTTTACGCCGAACGTCCTGCGCTGGATGGTGCTGCCGTGGAAGCAGCCGTCTCTGCGGCCAGAACCGCCCAGATCGGCTGGGCTGCCTTGTCTATCGCCGAACGAGTTGCCTATTGCGAAAAGGCGCTTGAAGCACTGAAAGCCATGAATGACGAGGTTGTTCCCGAACTGGCCTGGCAAATGGGCCGCCCCATTCGCTATGGCGGCGAACTCGGCGGGACAATCGAGCGGACGCAATATTGCGCCGAGACAGCCGAAAGTGCACTTGCCGATATCGAACGCACCGACAAGTCGGGTTTCAAGCGATACCTGAAGCGTGTGCCGCTCGGTATCGTCATGGTGATCGCACCGTGGAACTACCCTTTCATGACGGCGATCAACACCATCATGCCGGCTCTGATGGCCGGCAACGTGATCATCCTGAAGCACGCTGCACAGACCCTCCTGGTCGGAGAGCGTCTGGCCAAGGCCTTTGAAATTGCGGGTCTGCCGAAAGACGTTTTCCAGAACATCGTGCTGACACATGCAGGCACCGAGAAATTGCTGGGGTCCGGCCTGATCGACCATGTGAATTTCACCGGTTCCGTGGGCGGTGGTCGAGCCATCGAAAAGGCCCTGGCGGGCACCTTCGCTACCCTGGGTCTGGAACTTGGCGGCAAGGACCCGGCCTATGTCCGCGCAGATGCGGATCTCGATTATGCCGTCGGCAATCTGGTTGACGGCGCTTTCTACAATTCAGGCCAGTGCTGCTGCGGCATCGAGCGTGTCTATGTACACGAAAGCCTCTATGACCGATTTGTCGAGGGTTTTGTCGATCTCACCAGCCAGTACAAGTTGGGCAACCCGCTGGACGAAGCCACCACGCTTGGACCGATGGCGCAGGCACGCTTCGCTGCCTGGGTGCGCGAGCAGACCCAGGAGGCACTGCGCAAGGGGGCCAAGGCGCATATCGACACGTCGAGTTTTACAGAAGACAAGGACGGAACGCCTTACCTCGCACCTCAGGTTCTGACCGAGGTGAACCACCAGATGTCGGTCATGCGTGAGGAAAGCTTTGGTCCGATTGTCGGCATCATGAAGGTGAAAGACGACGAAGAAGCGCTCCAATTCATGAATGACAGCCCATACGGCCTCACAGCCTCGATCTGGACAGAGGATGTCGATGCAGCGGGGCGCATCGGTGACAGGATCGAAACCGGCACCGTGTTCATGAACCGCTGCGATTACCTCGACCCGGCTCTGGTCTGGACCGGTGTCAAGGACACGGGCAAGGGGGCTGCGCTCTCTGAAATCGGCTTCCACAATCTGACAAGACCGAAATCCTTCCACTTCCGCGTCGAACACTGACGCGGGATCCCTTTGACTTCTAGTTTGGTGTGCAGATGAGCTCACTTCCTTCCGTAAACTGGTCCTACCCGACCTCCGTTCGTTTCGGCGTAGGCCGCATCAAGGAACTTGCCGACGCCGTCAAGGCGGTCGGCATGTCCAATCCGCTTCTGGTAACCGATCCCGGTCTGGCAAGCCTGCCCATGGTGGCCGACGCAATTGCGAGCCTGAAGGCCGACGGTCTCAATGCCGCGGTTTTTTCGGACGTCAAGCCGAACCCGGTCGACAGCAATATTTCGGCGGGTGTTGCGGCCTACAAGGCCGGCGGTCATGACGGCGTGATCGCCTTTGGTGGCGGGTCCGGCCTCGATGCCGGCAAGCTGATTGCCTTCATGTCCGGTCAGACACGTCCAATCTGGGACTTTGAGGATATCGGTGACTGGTGGACCCGGGCTGACCCGGATGGCATTGCACCTATCGTTGCCGTGCCGACCACGGCCGGTACCGGTTCCGAAGTTGGCCGCGCCGGTGTCGTCACCAACGAGGCGACACATACAAAGAAGGTGATCTTCCACCCGAAAATGCTTCCGGGCATCGTCATCTGTGATCCGGAACTGACAGTCGGCATGCCACGCTTCATCACAGTCGGCACCGGTATGGATGCGCTTGCGCATTGCCTGGAAGCCTATTCGGCGCCGATGTATCACCCGATGTCCGAAGGCATTGCCCTGGAAGGCATTCGTCTGGTTCTGGAAAATCTGCCGAAAGTAGCGGCGGACGGATCCGACCTTGAAGCGCGTGGCCACCTGATGAGTGCCGCAGCCATGGGGGCAGTTGCCTTCCAGAAGGGCCTTGGAGCCATCCATTCCCTGTCCCATCCGGTTGGTGCCCTTTACGACACGCATCATGGCATGACCAACGCTGTCTTCATGCCTTACGTGTTGCAGTTCAACCGTCCGGCCATCGAGCAGAAATTCGATCGACTGGCGGGGTTCCTGGGAATTTCCGGCGGCTACCAGGGCGTTCTCGACACCGTTCTGAACCTCCGCAACGACCTGGATGTGCCACATACGCTGGCCGGACTGAATGTCGATGATGCCAAGCGCGACCTGATCGCCGACATGGCCATTGTCGATCCGACTGCCGGAGGCAACCCGATTGAACTGACAAAGGAAGGCGCCCTGGAAATCTTCGACAAGGCGCAGCTCGGAACTGTTTGAGTTGAGGCAATTGCCACGCGGCCCGGGGGCCGCGTGGTGTTTTCAGCAAAATCTGGTGACGGATTACCGGCGTACGCAAAGTACAAATCTCTTGCGGTCAACCGTGGTAAAAGCGTAGCTATTGCTGCCTATTGCCGAATGAGTCTTTGCCGGAGCTGTCATGAGCGGATTGCTTGCCCTTCTCGACGATGTCACTGCCATTGCCAAAGTTGCCGCCGCATCGGTGGATGACGTCATCGGGCAGGCAGCCAAGGCCGGGGCCAAGGCCGCAGGAGCCGTCATTGACGATGCTGCTGTCACGCCGAAATATGTGACCGGGTTTCAGGCCGCCCGCGAATTGCCGATTGTCTGGCGCATTGCAAAGGGCTCGCTCAAGAACAAGCTTGTGTTCCTGCTGCCGGTCGGGCTGCTCCTGAACACGTTCGCCCCTTGGGTCATCACACCGCTCCTGATGCTCGGCGGCGCCTATCTGTGTTTTGAAGGCGCAGAGAAGGTTTATCACCTGTTCGTGCCGCATCATGAAGATCCGGACGTTCCCGAGAAAACACTGGATGCAACGCATCTGGAAGAGCAAAAGGTGTCCGGTGCCATCAAGACGGATTTCATCCTGTCTGCCGAGATCATGACCATTGCCCTGTCCGAAATCCCGGAGAGCAATATCTGGATGGAAGCGTCCACGCTCGCAGCCGTCGCTATCGGTATCACCGTTCTGGTCTACGGGTCGGTCGCGTTGATCGTGAAGGCCGATGACATTGGATTGATGATGTCAAAATATGGAGGGCTGTCGATTGTCCGCGCCCTGGGGCGTGGCATCGTCAAGGCCATGCCGGGCTTTCTGAAAGTCCTGACCGCCATCGGAACCGCTGCCATGCTTTGGGTGGGTGGCTCGATTTTCATTCATGGTCTTGAGGTTCTGGGAGCGGGCATCGTCTACCATGTGATCCACGATATCGCCTATGCCGTGGCCAATGGTGTCGCCCAGTTCGAAGGTTTCGTCAAATGGGCCGTCACCGCGACCCTGGATGGCGTCTTCGGTCTTGCCCTCGGTCTCCTCCTGATCCCGATCGTGGCAAAAGTGATAGAGCCTTTGTGGAATGCGCTGAGGCCAAAGTCATCCACGGCCGATGGTCATTGAGCAGATTGATTTAACCGGAGAGCTCAAATTTCACCTGCCTTAACGCTAATCCTCTGTTTTTGAGCGGATTATTGGCGTGGAAGTTGCATTGACCAAACAACTTTGCAAGAGTTGAGTGACGTATAGGAAGGGCAGTTTCCTATCGCTTTCAGGTTAAGGCAGGTGGAGTGGAAGATGACGTTTGACCGGTCGGTTTTCCCAGCGTGTTTGCTTGCGTGCCTGTTACTGATTTCAACCGGGTCTCTCGCGGACGACTCGTTTTTCGATGATGGCTGGACGTTGCAACCCGATGCGTCATCGCTCAGGTTTCAGTCCGTCAAGAACCTGACAGTCGTCGAATCGAGCGGTTTCGTGCAGTTCGCCGGTACGATCGACGAGACCGGTACCGCCAAGATCCGGATCTTTCTTGATTCCGTCGATACCAAGATCGACCTCAGAAACGTGCGCATGCGCTTTCTGTTCTTCGAGACGTTCCAGTTTCCAGAAGCGGTGATCACGGCGAAAATCGATCCCTCCGTTCTTCAGGACCTGCCGGCGCTGCGACGAAAATCTGTCCCGCTGACCTTCACGCTGGATCTTCACGGCGTTTCCAAGACATTCGAAAACGACGTTGTCGTCACGCTCATGAATGACGACCTGGTTGCGGTCTCTTCCGGAGAACCGATCTCTGTCGCGGCTTCGGATTTTGGATTTGAAGGCGGGATCAAGAAGCTGGAAGAGGCGGCCAATGTGGTCATCGTGCCGTCTGCGACCGTCACATTCGACTTCATGTTTTCAAGGAATGAGGACGAAGACGACGAAGAAGAAGTGGCGTCCGTACCGCAAGCACAAGAGCAAACTGAATTGCCGGCGGTGAGTGCTGCGCTGGAGCCGGAGGGCAATTTTGATCAGGAGGCCTGCAAGGGACGTTTCGAAATTCTCTCGCGGACCGACAACATCTATTTCGGCAGCGGCAGTTCGCGGCTTGATGCGCGCAGCGAGCCGCTTCTCGACAGCCTGGTCGATATCATATCGAGGTGTCCCGGTCTCGTGATCGAAGTCGGCGGTCATACCGACAGTTACGGCAGTGATGCCGGTAACATGCGGTTGTCGCAGCGACGGGCGAATGCCGTGACACAATACCTGTCAGACAAGAACGTTCCGCAAGAGCGCCTGGTCAGTGTCGGTTATGGTGAAACCCGGCCCGTGGCTCCCAACAACACGTCCGAAGGCCGGCGTCGCAATCGCAGGATCGAGTTCACTGTTGTTGAATAGTCATACAAAAAAGAGCGTCGCCTTTTCGATCTTGCTGATGGTGCTCCAGTTGCTGGGTGCGCTGTCGGCGCGCGCGGATACCGATCCTCGTTTGGCGCTTGTCGTGGGGAATGCGGCTTACAGCAACGTGACTGCGCTGGACAATCCGGTCAATGACGCCGAGTTGATGGCAGAAAGCCTGCGCAAGGTCGGTTTCGAGGTCACCCTGGTGACCGAAGCCTCGCAGGATGAACTGATCCGCGCGATCTCCAAGTTTGGCCGTGAATTGCGCCGCGCCGGAGAAGATGCGACGGGACTGTTTTATTATGCCGGACATGGTGTGCAGTCCTTTGGAACCAACTACCTGCTGCCCGTTGATATCGACATCCAGGACGCTGCCGACCTCAGCCTTGTCGGCGTGCCGGCACATGCCGTGCTCCGTCAGATGTTTTCAGCGCGCAACGAGACGAACATTTTCATCCTCGACGCGTGCCGGAACAATCCTTTCGTGACCATTCCGGACCTCAGTGACAATGGCCTTGCTGAGATGAAAGCACCGACAGGAACGTATCTCGCCTATTCGACAGCACCGGGTGAGATCGCGGTGGATGGTGGTGGTTCGAACAGCCCGTTCACAGAAGCGCTGGCAAAGCGGCTTTCAACGCCGGGTGTGCCGATCGAGGCCTTGTTCAAGGACGTGCGCGTTGAGGTTCTTAAAGCGACAAACGGTCTCCAGACCCCCTGGGATACGTCATCGCTTACCGTCGATTTTCAGTTCGCTCCGAATGTCGGACCCTCTCTGGAAGAAATCCAGACGCGGCAGCTCTGGGAATCCGTGAAACTGAGCCGCGACCCGGTTCAGGTGCTCCTGTTCCTGCGGGCCAGCCCAAACAATCCCTATACGCACGAGGCCAGGAAACTGCTGCAGGAGCTGATGGCCAAGGAGCTCGATCCGACCGTTGCGGATACCCCGCCGGCAGTGGTTGAAGCGCCGGCTCCTGTCGACCCGGAAAAATCAGAGCGGGACCTTTTCGAAGAAGCGCGCGTCACCGGGACTTCGGAAGCCTATCAGGCCTATCTGGACAAATATCCTCAAGGTGCCTTTGCCGAACTGGCGCGTCTCGAGGTTCAGGCGATCTTGGGAAAACAGCTGCGGACAGACCCGATTGCCGAAGAACCGGAGACACTCACCATCGCGCCGCCTGCCTCAGCACCCGAACCGCAAGAGGAGCGCGCGCAAGGCGACGTAGCCTTCAATGCGCCGCTGGGTATCGGTGATCCGGAGATAGCCACCCGGAGCATCGCGGAACTCATTGGCGGGTCGCCGATGTTCCCTCCAATAGAGGGATTGCCGGAAGCTGTCTGGAAGGACAAGACCTGTGCCTCGTGCCATCAATGGGACCAGAGCAACCTCTGCGAACAGGCGCAGACCTATCCGGACGACGAAACGGGGCGGCTGGGGAAGAAGCACCCGTTCGGGGGCGCCTTCAAGGAAGCGTTGCGCAACTGGGCGGCAGGCGGCTGTAACTAAAGGGCATGGATTGTTTCGGTCGGGCCTGAAAAAGGGACGGTCCGGCAGTTTGGAACCTGCCGGACCGCTGACTGACTAGAGGTCAAGGAGGTCTATGACCTCAGTCAGGAACCTGCTTTCAGACTTAGAAGGTTCTCTGCAGACGAATGCCCATGAGCAGTTCGTCGGTGTCGCCGCTGTTGTCGATATCCGTGTTGGCGTAACCAACATCAGCACCGAGGACAAAGCCGGAAACCGGCTCCCACTGGACCGAACCGTCAATCGCGTAGCGCTTTACGTCGCCGATGGTCGCGTTCTGGTCCATGTCGACCTGAGCGTAAGACCCGTCAAGTGCCAGACCGATGGTCTGAGTGGCCTGGATGTATACACCCGAGGACAGGGAGAAGCCGCTGTTGGTGTCATCTCCGGTATAGTCGGAGACGCCAGCCGTGCCGGTGATCCCTTCACCAATATAGTGCAGGGCACCGTCAGCGTAAAAGCCCTGGAAGTAGATGTTGGAGCCGGAGTTCGCCATCGGCAGGTTGAACACCACGCCGGCACCAACGGCCCAGCCGAGATTGTCTTCACCGCTGGTCGGGTTGTTGTTGGCCGTGTCCGGGTAGACCTGGTGCAGGGCAGCGGACAGCTGTGCGGAACCCCAGCCCTGGGACACGCTCAATGCACCGACAAGGTCCGGAGCGCGCGTGCCGCCATAAGCACCGACTTCGCGGTTGGAGCGGTCTTCAAGAGCGACCGTTGCGGAGAAGCCGTTTCCGAATGCAGCGGTGTAGGCAATCTGGTTGAGCGTTTCATCGGACCAGTCACGATCAACGACACCGATAAAGGCCTGACCGGTGAAGATGTCGAAGTTGGAGCCGAGACGACCAGCCGTCAGGCCACCCCACTGGATGTAGGCATTGTCGAGCGTGAAGCTTGAGCTGTCGCCGTTTGTGGAGGAACCGTAGATGGCGACATAGCTGCGCAGCGTACCGAATTCGGTCGCTGTGCGAGCGTCGAGGTACAGGTACCCACGTGCCAGCCAGGAGTAGCCGTCAGAGTCACGAGTGCCCCAGTTGCCGTCGTCCAGAACGTTGTTGACGACTAACTGGGTACGAACACGACCCCCTACACGCAGGCAGGTTTCGGTGCCCGGGATGTAGTAGAAGCGCGCGCCGTAAGCGTCACAGACGCGAACGTAGTCGACCGGCTCCGGAGCAACCGGGAGATCGGCCGCCTGGGCGGTGGTGGCGGCAGCTGCGGTTGCTGCGCCGAGCATCAGGCTCTTGAAATTCATTTCCATTCTCCAAAAAGAGGGTTTGGCCGTCATCTGAGAGTGATTCGAATACTTAAAAACGAATCTTTCAGAATTCTAAACAACTTCAAGAATCAGGTATTCGATTCCTTTTCTTGAATTCGCCCTTTCAAAAAGTCAGCTCCCGATCAAATTCTCAACCCAAAATTTCGAATTTGCCAAATAATGAGTATTCGAGTCATAATTTTGCAACACCATGAAATTTAACAAAATTTAGTGATAAAGAAAATTGAGGAGGCGGGGCTTGTAACACGCGAAGCGCATCACCAGATGTGGAGATTCTCTTTACTTATAATTATTTATCGAAAAATTCTTCGACATCAGAAGTGGTGCGGCGCTCTCAGGAACACGCTGCAGCGAGGGTGAGACAAGTTTTTGATTAAGCTCTTCTCGTATGGAGCTAATCTATTGAGAAATATTAATTTTAGTATTCGATGCCATTCGGAGATGTGCTGATTTCTTGAGGGCATGCGTCATCGACGCTGAATCAAAAAATGATCGACGTTCAGTTTTAAAACTTAAAATTTACGTGAAATGGAATCGATAATTACTTTCTTTTAAAGTATAAAAGAAAGTAAAATTTGGCACGCAGATCCTGTGCCGGCAAATTCACATTGCCGATTAAAACGCTACCGCTGAGGTCATGGGTACCTTGAGATTTTCCAACAACAAACGGCTGTTTTGCCGCTTCGCCGATACCTGCGTATCCAACCAGGCGGCGACATGCGTCGTCGCATCTGCTGCCCGGATTGCCCCGCCCGGGCGACCGCCCTGGTCCGGCGAATTGTGGCTATTGCTCTTTGATCGAAACTCCGTATCCGTAAAAGCGCACGTGGCGCTGTCCTGCCCGCAGTTGAGATAGGAATTCGCGATATCGAAAGGTAGACGGAAAAACGTACCGTTGCGGTGCACAAAACTGACCACCCTGTTGCCTGAAGGAGAGGCGACAGGCGAAAGAGTGTCGAACGCTGGTGTTAGGCAAAAAAACACCGACGCCAAATGGAGCCGGTGCCAAGGGGGAGGAAACTGTTCTGAAGGGGCTTTGACGCTCCTTCAGGAAAACTCTGTACAGGTCAGGTCTGCTCAGGATTTTTCGATCTGCTTGAGCATCGCGACCAGCACGATGCCGTAAAGGACGTGGCCGACAAGGGCGACCCAGACAATGCCTGTGAAGTTCAGAAAGAAGGGCAGGCCAGCGACCGATGTGATGCCACCGATAGCGAATACCCAAAGGCCAAATCCGTAGATGGCAGACGGGATGAACCAATGGGTTTGTCCGACAACGCGCTGCCAGATTGGTGCGAAAACAAACATCCAGCCAATGGGATAACCGATCAGCCCGACCACGTAGAAGTGAACGAAATAGCCGGCGAAGTTGCCATTCGGCAGTCCGAAGCTGCCCAACAGGCTTTTGGCAAGGCCGTGTGGGGAAAGCGTGGCATATCCAAGTGCAGGGCTGATGACCTGGCCCCACAGGTCGAAGGCGATGGTGGCGAAGAAGCCGGATATGAACATCAGGCCAAGCGTGTTGAAATTGATGGCCGGCACGGACACGGAGGGCTGTGTATCGGAAGTGATGGTGGTCATGATCGTCTCGTCTCCCAGATGAGAATGTCGCGGTAGGCCTTAGGTGGGAAGCGCATCGATCACATGGAAATAAAATGACTCGCCCGTTTCGTGACGTGTTTGTGAGTGCCGGTTTACCGGTTCCAGGCCTCCTTTGCTCTCAGGGGAAAACGTGCAAGCCGAGTTGTCAGAGCCGGATTTGCATGGTCGGATACGGTTTTTGAAACTGACCGGGACCGCTTATGGAAACCTTGCCCGTCCATCTCTATGCCGCCTTCGCCGCCGATGAAAGCGGCGGCAACATGGGCGGTGTGGTGTTCGAGGACACACCGCTCTGGCCCGCGGCACGGCAAAGGATTGCCGCAGATCTCGGTGCACCAACCACCGGGTTCGTGCGTCAAGTCGATGAGGATCGGTTCCAGACGCGATTTCATTCAACGCGCACCGAAATGGATATGTGCGGTCACGTCACTCTGGCAGTTTTCACGGCGCTGCAGCAGGCCGATCGCATTCAGTCAGGCAATTTCATACAGGAAACGACGGCCGGTGACATCAGGGTGGACGTGGTTCCGGAAGGAACCGTCACAATGCACCAGCCCTTGCCGACCTTTGACGCCGGCCATTTCACCCAGGAGCAATTTGCCCCGCTGCTCGGTCTGGATGTGGATGGTCTGCTTGGGACCTCGTCTGCGTCTACGGCCCTGCGACATGTCTTTGTGCAGGTAAAGGATCCAGAGGCTCTGGCCGCGATAAGGCCGGACGAGGACGGGTTGCGGTCCCTGTGCGCCGCACAGGGGATCGACACGATTGGGGTCTGGTGTCGGCAGAGTTCGGTTTTCGGCAAGATGCAGGTGCGTCTTCGTGACCTGTGTCATGGCGTGGGGGATCCGGAAGAAGCGGCCAGCGGCACGACCAACGGCGCTCTCGCATGTGACCTCTTCAGGTCAAAGAACCTTCGGCCGGGCATGGGCGGGCAGGCAGTCCTGGTCACCGAACAGGGGTTTGAAATGGGCCGGCCCAGCATTGTGCGCTCCGTCCTGAACACGTCCGGGCATGACATTACGGGCGTGTCGGTTGGCGGCTTCGCAGCATTGCGGATGAAAGGCGAGTTTGTCGTATAGGAACGGACCGTTGCCAGCCGTTAGCAGCTGCGCTCCCGTCTCCGGATGCCGATACCGGGCCCGTTCGCGAGGGGCCGTGTCAGGTGACCCGCTCACCTCTCTGCAGGCTCATGTCCTTGATGCAATCGTCGCTGTCTTTCTCTCCTTTCGCTCAAGAAAGAGCGCAGCCAGGGCAGCCATCAGTCCAAGACAAGAGCTCGTCAGCATCAGGCCCAGGACGGTTTCGGGATTGCTTCCCGCGGTGAGTGCCAGGCCTGTCAGGCTGGTCAGGGCCGCACCGCCAGCAAGAACAAGCGCGCCACTGAGACCGGCGGCACTGCCTGCAAGGTCGGGATAGACGGACATCGCACCGGTGTTGCTGCTGGGAAGCGTGATGCCATTGCCGATGCCGACAAAGATCGTGCTGGCGAAAAACACGGTGGATGAAACATGCCCGAGCAGGAATGCCGCGAGACCCAGGGACAACCCGCTGCACGCGACCAGCCTTCCAATGAGCATCATCACCGGCAAGGGGGTTCTGGATGCAAGTCTGCCTGCCAGGAAACCACCTGCCGAAAAGCCGAGGGTGATGCTGCCGATATACAGTCCCAGTTCCACGGTGCTTGCGCCAAATGTGGTTGATGCCACCAGCGGCGCACCTGCGAGAAAGATGAAGAAGGCACCGACGGAAAATGTGGAGCACAGTGCGAAGGCCCAAAAGCGCGCATCTACCAGCAGCGTTGCAACAGACCCACGCTTCGAATGGTCGCCTTTCACGACGTTGGAGTTGGTTTCTCCTACGTCGACCCAGCAGAGCGCAAGAAGCGCAACGCCGAACAGCGCGTAGACATAAAAATTCATGCGCCAGCCAAAACCAGCGTCCAGAAACCCGCCGAGTACCGGCCCGAGCATTGGTGCGATGGCCATGCACATGCTGATATAGCCGATCAGGCCGGCGGCTTTCTGTGGCGGGTTTGTATCGCGCACAATGGCCAGCGAAAGCGCATAGCCTGCGGTTATGCAGCCTTGCAGCATCCGGAAACCGAGAAAGACCCAGATATTCTGCGAAAAGGCGCAGATGACGGAAGCGACGCAGAAAATGGCAAGAGCGCCAAGCAGCACCGGGCGGCGCCCATACCGATCCGACAAGGGGCCGGCCACAAGCTGAATGATCGCGGTCATCGCCAGGTAGCCGGCAATCGCCACACTCGCGAGCGCGTAGTCGGTCTGAAGATCGTTGGCGATGTTTCCCAGGGAGGGCAGAAACATGTTCAGCGTCAACGGCGAGAACGCGGTCAACAATATGATTGTGATGAGATGCGGGGGCGTGCGTGATCTGATTGTCACTTTAGTGTTCTTTCCAAAAAAAAAGCCCCCGATCTTGATCGAGGGCGCATGGCAAGCGGTCATGAACTGCCGCTAACGGTCCACGCACCTTGTTCCCACCACGATGTAGAATTCCATCGACATAATCGGTCTCCTTGCCTGGAGACTAGAACGTTGAAAATCCCGAAACAAGAGCGATTGCGTGCCTTGCCGGCAAACGGGGCGTCGGCGCTTGGCGCTATTGCATGTCGCCATGCATCGCCACCAGATCCAGTTCTGCAGCCGGGACCTCGATGATGCTGTAGCTCTCGCGGACACCCTCTTCGGTCAGCTCGCGTTGCACCGACACAATGGTGTTTTCAGGATGCTCCGCGCAAAGGTCTGCCATGAACTTGAGTTCCTCCATGGCAACGCCGCGACCCGCCTCCAGTGATGGTGCGCCATAGACATCCACGAAATGCTGGCAAAGGCGGGTGACGAGTTCCTCGTATTCCGCCTCTTCAATCGGCGTGATCGCAACAAGGGTCACACGCCCAAATGTTTCAAGGCCAAGCCATCCGTTGGTGAATGCCTGCCGGGCCTTGCCGGTCAGATCCGCCTCGGTCCAGTCGCTGAACTCAAAGCCGCCCGAAAGACACCATTCTCCCGTCCTGGCTGGCGAGAAAAAGATGTTGCGGTCACTTTCGTCAAGGTGGATCGCGCGGGCAAGTTTCATCTCGTTCATCCTTTCAGGCGGCTCGAAAGCGGAAGCAGGATCGTATCGTCGCCGGTTCTGAGCAACATGCCGAAATGCTCGTCGACACCGACAAAAGTGCCGGATTTGTCGTCGACCTCGATTTCCTCGCCGAGGCTTGGAACGAGGCCGCGCCAGTCCGAGTGAACCGGTTGCGGACCTTCTTCCATCCAGCGGTTGATCCAGTAAAGCGTATGCCGGACCCAGCCTTCAAGAAGCTGTTCAGCCGTGATCTCCGCGCAGCCTTCTTCCTGCAAGCTGGTCCGGTCGGGGTCCTCTCCCGGATTATCCTCCAGGCTGGTCATCGCCAGCTCAAGGCCGACGACAAGCCAGTTCGGGACGGCGGTGGGGTCGGGGCTTGCGGCGCGCACCGAAAACGCCCCGCAGACCGCACCGTTGACCCGGATGGTGCCGTCCCATGTCAGGTGCACTGCGACTTCCGGCGGGGCAAGGGACCCGAGCGCGGCCTGAAATCCAACGCCGCAAATCGGCAACATTGCCATGGCGCTTTCGAGGGCGACTTCCGGTGCAAAGATCAGGCTCGCCCGAAGGGTGTTACCGGACAGGTTGTAGACAACGGTGCCGGGATCCGTGCCGGCGATGGCAAGGGCTGTCGCGCGTTCGAACGGATCAGCTCCCCCTTCGAGTGGGACGCCCTGGAAGAGCGGTGGAAACTGAAGTGCGCTCACGCATGACCTCCTTCGACGAGCGAATTCGCCAAATCCTGAAACACGCTCGCTTCGGGTGCATCCGGCGACTTGACCGCAATCGGGGTGCCGCCATCTGCCGCGAGACGGATGTTCAGGTGAAGCGGGACCTCGGCCAGGAGCGGGACGCCCAGTTTCTCCGCTTCCGCCGCCACTCCGCCATGGCCAAAGACGTGTTCTTCATGGCCACACTTGGAACAGATATGGGTCGACATGTTTTCGATCATGCCGAGGATTGGAATGTTCATCTGCTGGAACATGTCGATGCCCTTGCGGGCATCCAGAAGTGCAACGTCCTGCGGTGTGGATACGATGATCGCGCCGTCGACGACGAATTTCTGGCTGAGGGTCATCTGGACATCGCCGGTTCCGGGCGGGAGGTCGACGATCAGGACGTCGAGCGCGCCCCATTGGACCTGGGACATCATCTGCTGCAGGGCGCCCATCAGCATCGGGCCGCGCCAGACAACAGCCTGATCTCCGGAGGTCATCAATCCAATGGAAATCAGCGTCACGCCATGATTGCGCAGGGGCAGGATCATCTGGCCGTCCGGAGAGGTCGGCCGGCCTGATATGCCCAGCATTTTCGGTTGGGACGGACCATAGACATCCGCGTCCAGCAGCCCGACCTTGCGACCCTGGGCCGCCAAGGCACAGGCGAGATTGGCAGCCACGGTGGATTTGCCGACACCGCCCTTTCCGGAGGCAACTGCAATCACACGATCGATGCCGGGAACCTTCTGCGGTCCAGACGTTCCCGGTGGTGCAGGCTTCTGCTTGATCGGCTGAGGTTCCGAAGGCTTCTTCTGCGGGGCAGGCTGGCTGGAATGTGCAGTCAGAATGATCTGGACATCCTCAGAGCCGTCAAGTTCCGACAGCTTCTGCTCGGCCTCTGCCTGGAGCGCCTCCATGTCCGCAATCCGGTCAGGATCAATCTCGAGGACGATACGGATCGAGCCGCCATTGACCTGCAGGGAGCGCATCATTCCGGAACTGGCAATGCTCTCGCCAGTCGAAGGATCCTGAATGGCGTTCAAGACACCAAGAACGGTTTCGCGCGTCAGCGTCACTGTGGTCTTACCCCTCGATCTCGCCGGTCACCACATGTTCAAGACCCAGCTCTTCAATGGTGACGACGGCCTTCACCTTATAGGTTTTGCTTTCCGATGCACCAGCATTTCGAACAGCGTTTTCAATTGCTTGCTGGGAAGTCACGCCAACCTGTTTCAGGAATTTGCGCATGGACATGTTAAAATCGTCGGACATTTGGTTCTCCCTTCTTGTTTTTGCGAGGATTGACGACCTCGCGATCGCGCACCTAACCTAGCGGCATCTGCCGGCATCGTGAGGGAGGAGCGCGTGTGCTGTCGTTTTGCACTGGTTTTCATGTTGGGCCTGACACTCGCCCTTTTTGATACAGGGGCGGGCAAGGCCAATTCCAAAACAATTCGACTGGCGGTGCCAGACGAACTTGTTTCGTCAGGTTTTCTGAAACATCTGTTGCCGCGGTTCTCGCTGAAAACAGGTATTCGCTTCGAACTGCTGGCCGAGGGTGCAACTGCGGACGCCGCGCTGTCACAGGAACAGGGTGGGACGGCAGTGTTTTCCGGGCTCGGCAAAGACTGGTTCCTGATTGCAAGCGCAGCGGATAACGCAAATCTGGTGCGGTTCGAAGACTGGATTACCGGAGAGGTTGGCCGAAAGACCATCGACAGTTTCAAGTCCGACGGCAAATCCCTGTTCACGGCAGCGGTTGCGAGCGCGGGCGAGCAAGAAACCGTCGTGCTCAGCGGAGACGCCGTGCGCGGAGAAAAGCTGGCGGTGGTCCATTGCGGGCGTTGCCACATGGTCAACGAGGCGACGCGCCTCACCACGATCGGGTCTTCCCCCTCGTTTGCGGTCATGCGCAGCTTCGCCGACTGGAAGGCCAGGTTCGAGGCCTTCTTCGCCCTTAACCCGCATCCGTCCTTCACCCAGATTGACGGCGTCACGGAGCCGTTTGACCCGGCGCGGCCGTCGCCGATCGCTCCGCTGGAAATCACGCTGACGGAGCTTGATGCCATTCTGGCATTCGTCTCTCGCATTCCAGCTGCGGATCTGGGAGCGCCGATCCAGTACCAGTGATGTGCCTGCGTCTGGTTCAATGATCGCGCCGCTTGCTGATGTAGTCGTCGGTGGTCCTGACGCGTGGCCGTTCTCCGGCCGCGAACGGATTGTTCTCCGAGTGGTAGACGGAATTGACCCGGCAGTCGTCGCACATCTGGATCAGCCGCGCTGCATCGTTGTTCTGGAACATGGAGTGTTTGCCGGCGAGCTTTTCCGTGAGCCGTTCCACCGTTGAGCGGACACCGAAGGGTTTGCCGCATTCCACGCAGGAGAAAGGTTCTTCTTCCTTCAGCACCTTCGGAGTGAGCGCATCGTCACCAAGATTAAGCCGGGGGGTGAGAGCAAGCGCGCTTTCCGGGCAGATCTTCGTGCATATGCCGCATTGAACACAGGCATCTTCCTGGAAACGCAGCTGCGGCTTGTCAGGGTTTTCCTTCAAGGCGCCAGAGGGGCAGAGGGAGACGCAGGACAGACACAGAGTGCAGCTGTCGACATTCAGTTCGACAGTGCCGTAGGGCGCATTTTCCGGCAGTGACAGGACATTTTCGTCGGGCCGCAGCGCCTTAGCCGAAAGGCGTGTGACCTGTCGTCTTGTCCCCAGTGGCAGGATCGGGTTTTCAGGTTTTGCAGTCGAACGCTCTGCATAAAGCGCTGTTTCCAGCTGGTCGGGTTCGCCTGGTTCGATCAGGGCGACAATGCCGTCTCCGGCGATTGCGTTGGCGAGATCTGACTGGAAAGGCAGACCGTCCTTTTCGGTCTCGGGAGAGACGAGCAGGGTTACGGATCCGAACCCGCAACCAAGAGCACCGAGCGCTTCCGCATGTCCGAAACTTGCCAATGCGGTCATTTCAAGGGGGATGACGTCTGCCGGTAACCCCTTGCCGTAGCGCGCACTCATGCGAATGATTTCAGCTCCAAATCCCGCGTCATGCACCAGGAGATGCGGAGGCTCGTCACTGAGTTTTCGCCAGGTTTCCGCAAGCGCCTGCAGGCGGTTGAACGTGTGCGAGACGGATGGCGCGTCATAGGTGATCGCGCCGGTCGGGCAGACGGCCGAGCAATTGCCGCAGCCTGCGCATATCATCTCGTCAACTGCAATATGGTCTCCGGCAGGGGTGAGGGCGCCGGTTGGGCAAAGATCGAGACATCGCGTGCAGCCGGTTTTCTGTGCGCGGGAATGGGCGCAGAGCGTTTCGTCCAACCGCACATAGATCGGTTTTTCAAAGGTACCGACCAGCTGAGAGGCTTCCAGCAGCACCTTGGCATAGGCTTCGCGATTGCCGGGGTCGACGCGCAGATAACCTTCGCGTTTTTCTGCTGCCGGAAACAGAGGCGGGGTCTTTCTGAGATCGATGATGATGTCGCATTCGGTGCGTCCGCCGCTTCGTGGCGCGGTCCAGCCAAAGCCGCCACGGCCTCCCGGGATACGCTCCTGAAGCGCGTCGAAGGACAGCTTGAACTGTCCGAGGGCTCCCGTTGCTGCCTTGATCCGGCCCTGAACAATATCAAAGCGCCGGTCGTCGGTCGGTGGCAGGTCCGCATCCGGTTCGAGCAAGACGCTGATGCTGAGAATGTCGGCCAGGTGATCGGCTGCAGACAGCGCTGCGTCGGGGTCTCCGAGTATCAGGCAGGTGCCACTGCTTTCCACGTCGACAATTTTCGTACCGGGATCCGGCACGGCTGCCTCGGCGAGCAAGGCCGCCATCTTGGCGGTTGGCGACCGGGGGTCGTCTGACCAGCCTGCCCTGTCCCTCAGGTCGATAAAGCCGGCGACTTCGGTTTCCTGGTCGTCAGCCAGTTCCTCAAACAGGTGGCGTTCCTGCTGACAGGCGATGATTGCATTGCCTTCGCGAATTGCGTCCTCGGCGATTGTGACCTCGGACCGGCAGAGCTCGGAATACACATTCGAGCATTTCAGCCCAGTCGCCGTTTCCAGACCCTGCGCGTCGATTGACTGGCTTTTCAGGCAATCGCACAGCAGTAGCTTGCTGTTCTTCATTGCTTGCGCGTCCTCTCCCAAGGGAAAAGCCGTCCGATTCTTTGTGCCGGATGCCCTGTTCCCCATCGACAATATCAAGGGCGGTTGTCCATCTACGTCAAGTTCGACTTCTGCGGGGGTTGAAAATTATCCGGCTTGCTACAGCATTAAGCGAAACACCAGAAGCCGAATCCATATCGGCCGGTAGGAGGAGCACAGCGCTGTGACAAGCGAACGTAAACGCACAATGCCTGTTGGTGTCGTGGTCAGAAGGTTGCCGGGCGTGACGCGATGGCAGAAATGGGCCTGGCGTCCCGTTTCACTGTTGCCGGGCGCCAAGGCTGCGGACTGGGCTGAACTTCGGCGCGAAGGCGAGGCCGTGGAGTATCACGCGGCAACGCTGGACTTGGAACTCCACAGGGCCGACACGGAAGCCTACCTCACGGCCCTGTCTGACAAGGTGCCCTCCGTCTACGTCGTCATGCGACCACAGGACGAAGTGGAAAGCGATATTCCAATCGACGTCATGCTCCTGACCGCGTCCGCCTATGAAGGTCAGGACTATGCGGATTCGAGTGAGGTCACGGTCGAGAAGGTGCCCATGCCGGCCGGTCTGATCGCCTGGATCCAGGAATTCGTCGACCTGCACCACAAGGAAGAAATCTTCATCAAGCGCAAGCGTGACAAGAAGCGCATCGATCTGGAAGAAGACGGAATCGGCGATCCACGCATCCGGCAGTTATCGGATGTTTACCGGTCTCCGGGGCGCAAGCCAAAGGACACGCTGCAATGAGCGGGGCTGACGACACCGGGTCAGACTTCTGGTCGCGGCGCAAGGCGGCGGTGCGAAAGGCAGAAGAAGCTGAAAAGGCGCAACAGGAAGCAGCCGATCGCGCCGATCTGGAGGAGAAGCAGGCAGAGAAAAGCGACGAGGAAATTCTCGAAGAGCTTGGATTGCCGGACCCCGACACGCTTACCCAGGAGGACGACTTCTCGCGTTTCCTCTCAGCTGCCATTCCGGAGCGGTTGAGACGCCGCGCATTGCGCAGGCTTTGGGGGCTGAACCCGGTTCTGGCCAACCTGGATGGACTCGTAGACTACGCCGAAGATTATACGGATGCCGCGACAGTCGTTTCCAACCTCCAGACGGTTTACCAGGTCGGCAAAGGCATGTTCGACAAGTTCGCTGAAGAAGTGAGTGAAGAACTGCCTGAAGACACGGTCGCGACCGAAGTAAGTAAATCTACATTGTCCGAAAGTAGTAGCTCAGATGCTGAATCTGAAAATACTGCAGTGCAAAATACTGAAGTTAAAAATATAAGTTCATCTAATCAATTGACGCAGGGTGATAATATCGTGCAAGCTTCGAGCGAAGGCGCGGTCCATCCTGATTTGGAACGTTCTATCCCGACTGAAATCGAGCAGGAATCTCGGGCAACGAGACGACGCATCAGGTTCGATTATTCTTGAGTTGATCCTGGGGTCGGGGAGGACAGGTTGAAATCGCGCACGAGGGAGGTGCATCGCGGATGTCCGCAGTGGTCAGGGAATTTGTGATCGATCCGGAAGATCGGGCACGCGCAGAACTCTACGAATTTTTGGGCCTTCTCCTCGCCAAGCCGGCCGAGGCGTCTCTGCTTGAGCAGATCGCTGGATTGAAAGCGGAAGACACGCCATTGGGCCAGGCCCTCGGTCTCATCTCCAGGATTGCCTCTGTCACCTCAGCTGAAGCCGCCGAACGTGAATTCAACGATCTGTTCATCGGCCTCGGGCGGGGCGAGCTCCTGCCATATGCGAGCCACTACCTGACCGGCTTCCTGAACGAGAAGCCGCTTGCCAACCTGCGCAGCGACATGGCGCGCCGGGGCATTCAGCGCGCGGAAGGCAAATACGAACCCGAAGATAACATCGCCTCGCTCATGGAAATGATGGGCGGCATGATTGTCGGCCGTTTCGGCACGGTAACCTCCGTTGCCGAGCAGAAGGAATTCTTCAATGCCCATGTCGAGCCATGGGCCATTCACTTTTTCACGGATCTTGAAGCAACCAACAGCTCCGTCTTCTACGGCGCTGTCGGTTCGCTCGGGAAACAGTTCATGGAGGTTGAGGCCGAGGCATTCGCCATCTTGCCCAACTGATCTGGACTGGCAATTTGCGCGGCTTCGGCCGCACCTGGGAGAGGAGGATTGCGAAAATGAAACGACCCGAACAGGCGGAGCCCGACAAGGGGACCGGTCGCCGGGATTTCCTGAAACTTGCCGCTATCTCGGCACCGGTCGCTGCTGCGACGGTTACAGCGGGAACCGCTGAAGCCGCCGAGCCGGACCTGTCGTCCGACAAGATGCAGGACACCGCGCACACGCGCGCCTACTTCGACAGCGCCCGGTTCTAACTGGACCCTGTGAACGCCCCGGCCAATGGTTGCGTGACGCCCGACGGCCGGTTCACTGAAATCCAACCCAGCCACATCAATTGTGATGCTAGCAAGGTAGGGCAAAATGCTTAGGAAAAAGACCAATGGGGTTGCGCGACGCCCCCAGGGTGCAAGTATCCTTAGAGACGCTGCACATAAATCGGTAGACCGCCGGACATTCCTGAAGGGATCCGGTCTCGCTGCCGGCGGCTTGGCCGCCATTACCGCCACCGGCGGTTCCGTGACGCAGGCTCAGGCGCAATCGTCTGACGAAGCCGTCAATCTCGTGAAATCCGTTTGTACGCACTGTTCGGTTGGCTGCACGGTCATCGCCGAAGTGAAGAACGGCGTCTGGACCGGCCAGGAGCCGGGATGGGACAGCCCGTTCAACCTCGGTGCCCATTGCGCCAAGGGTGCTGCCGTGCGTGAGCATGCGCATGGTGAACGACGCCTGAAATATCCGATGAAGAAGGAAGGCGGCGAGTGGAAGCGCATCAGCTGGGATGAGGCGATCAACGAGATCGGCGACCAGATGATGAAGATCCGTGAGGAAAGCGGACCTGACAGCGTCTACTGGCTCGGCTCGGCCAAGCACAACAACGAGCAGGCCTATCTCTTCCGCAAGTTCGCGGCCTACTGGGGCACCAACAACGTCGACCACCAGGCCCGTATCTGTCACTCGACAACGGTTGCCGGCGTAGCCAACACATGGGGCTACGGCGCCATGACCAACAGCTACAACGACATCCACAATTCCAAGGCGATCTTCATTATCGGCGGCAATCCGGCTGAAGCCCATCCGGTTTCCCTTCTGCATGTGCTGCGCGCCAAGGAACAGAACAATGCGCCGGTGATCGTCTGCGATCCACGCTTCACGCGCACGGCCGCCCACGCGGACGAATATGTGCGGTTCCGCCCGGGAACCGACGTTGCGCTGGTCTGGGGCATTCTCTGGCACATCTTCGACAATGGCTGGGAAGACAAGGAATTCATTCGCACCCGTGTCTGGGGCATGGACCAGATTCGCGAGGAAGTCGCGAAATGGACGCCGGATGAAGTCGAGCGTGTCACCGGCACGCCCGAAAGCCAGATGCGCCGTGTTGCGCGCACGCTTGCCAACAACCGTCCCGGCACGGTGATCTGGTGCATGGGCGGGACCCAGCACACCAACGGCAACAACAACACGCGTGCCTACTGCATTCTGCAGCTGGCGCTCGGAAACATGGGAACCACCGGTGGTGGGACCAACATCTTCCGCGGCCATGACAACGTCCAGGGTGCAACGGACCTTGGCGTTCTCAGCCACACCCTGCCTGGCTACTATGGCCTGAGTGCAGGTGCCTGGGGCCACTGGTCCCGCGTTTGGGAAGAAGACCTAGATTGGCTCAAGGGTCAGTTCCAGACGGTCAAGGGGTCCGATGGCAAGGACAAGAACCTGATGAACCTGACCGGTATCCCGGTCAGCCGCTGGATTGACGGTGTGCTGGAAGACCCGGCGAACACCGATCAGCCCGACAAGGTTCGCGCCATGGTGCTTTGGGGGCACGCCCCGAACTCCCAGACCCGCATGACCGAAATGAAAACGGCTATGGAAAAGCTCGACACGCTGGTCGTGATCGATCCTTATCCGACAGTTTCCGCCGTTCTTCATGACCGCACCGACGGCGTCTACCTGCTGCCAGCCTGTACGCAGTTCGAGACCCGTGGGTCCGTGACCGCGTCCAACCGCTCGCTGCAATGGCGTGACAAGGTGGTGGAACCGCTGTTCGAGAGCCTGCCGGATCATGTGATCATGGCCAAGTTCGCGAACAAGTTCGGCTGGGGCGATCGCCTGTTCCGCAACATCGAGATGGAAGATGCGGAAACGCCGAATATCGAGGACATCACCCGGGAGCTCAATCGCGGGCTGTGGACCATCGGTTACACCGGTCAGTCGCCTGAGCGGATCAAGTCGCACATGGCCAACCAGCACACGTTCGACAGAACGACGCTGCAGGCTGTCGGCGGTCCGAACGACGGCGAGTATTACGGCATGCCGTGGCCGTGCTGGGGCACTCCGGAAATGAAACATCCGGGAACGCCGAACCTCTACGACATGTCAAAACCTGTCGCAGAAGGCGGCCTGTGTTTCCGTGCACGTTTCGGCGTCGAGCGGGACGGACAAAATCTGCTTGCAGATGGCGTTTCCAACCCCGGTTCGGAAATTCAGGACGGCTACCCAGAGTTCACCATGCAGATGCTGATGGACCTCGGCTGGGACGGCGACCTGACGGATGAGGAGCGCGCTTCGATCGAGGCCGTAGCCGGTCCGAAGACCAACTGGAAGACCGACCTTTCCGGCGGTATCCAGAGGGTTGCGATCAAGCATGGCTGTGCTCCGTTCGGCAATGCGAAAGCGCGTGCCGTGGTCTGGACTTTCCCGGATCCGATACCGCTTCACCGCGAGCCGCTCTACACCAACCGCCGGGATCTGGTGGCAGACTATCCGACCTACGAGGATCGGAAATTCTATCGCCTGCCGACGCTTTATGCGTCCATCCAGAAGAAGGACTTCTCGAAGGATTATCCGATCATCCTGACGTCCGGACGCCTGGTGGAATATGAAGGCGGTGGTGACGAGACACGGTCGAACCCGTGGCTTGCCGAACTGCAACAGGACATGTTCGTCGAGATCAATCCGCGGGATGCCAACAATCTCGGGGTGCGGGACGGTGCTCAGGTCTGGGTCGAAGGCCCGGAAGGCGGCAAGGTCAAGGTCATGGCAATGGTTACGGAAAGGGTCGGAGAGGGCGTTGCCTTCATGCCGTTCCACTTCGGCGGCCATTACCAGGGCGAAGATCAGCGGTCCAAATATCCCAAGGGAGCAGACCCATATGTTCTGGGCGAGAGCACCAATACCGCTCAGACCTACGGGTATGATTCAGTGACCCAGATGCAGGAGACCAAGGCGACTCTCTGCAAGATCTCGGCAGCGTAAGGAGGAAACGCTATGGCACTTGGACAAGCGAGGGCTAAGTTCCTTTGTGACGCTGAGCGTTGCATCGAGTGCAATGCCTGTGTGACAGCCTGTAAGAACGAGCATGAGGTGCCCTGGGGCATCAACCGCCGCCGCGTCGTGACCATCAATGATGGCAAGCCGGGTGAACGGTCGATCTCAGTTGCCTGTATGCACTGTTCAGACGCACCCTGTATGGCGGTGTGCCCTGTCGACTGCTTCTACCAGAACGAAGAAGGCGTGGTGCTTCACTCGAAGGACCTCTGCATTGGCTGTGGCTATTGCTTCTATGCCTGTCCGTTTGGTGCGCCGCAGTTCCCGCAGGCCGGGAACTTCGGATCGCGCGGCAAGATGGACAAATGCACCTTCTGCGCCGGTGGACCAGAGGAAAACAACTCGACCGCGGAATTCGCGAAATACGGTCGCAACCGTATCGCGGAAGGCAAATTACCGATCTGCGCAGAGATGTGTTCCACCAAGGCGCTGCTGGCCGGGGACGGCGACGTCGTCTCCGCGATCTATCGCGAACGTGTGGTCGCCCGCGGGTTCGGTTCCGGCGCCTGGGGCTGGGGCAGCGCTTACGGCCGTCAGGGCGGGTAACCGCCAGTCGGCAGCGTTTGGCGGTCTGGCCATTCGGACAGACCGTCAGGGCTGCACGCGACTTTTGTGCGACAACTCCAGTGGGGCGGCTTCAAGCCGCCCTGCTTGTCTCCAGCGACTTATTGTTTGAGGGTTCGGTCATGAAACGCTTGGCATTGGCGTTTGCCATTCTTCTCGGCTTTCTGGTTCAGGGTTTTGCGCAGGATACGGGGGCGTCAGGAAGTCCACCGGCGCAGACCGATGAACGCGCCGCCACGGGCGGGGCGCAAACGCTGGAGGACATCCTGAGGCGTCAGCGCGGCGAGAAGGTCGATGACGACTTCCGCCGCAACGCGACCGGCGATCCGAATTCGGCGGCGGGCATTTCCTCGCAACTGGGGACATTGGGCGGGGTTTCCGATCCCGAGCTCTGGCGCTCGCTCCGATATGGATCCGCTGACGTGACCGTTTCCTCGGGCGGCAAGGAGGCAACCGTGCTGATGCAGGACGGTGGCATGCGCTGGCTGGAATGGCGCAAGGGGCCTCTGCTGACCTACGGCTCCATGCTGCTTGGAGCGACCCTGGTGTTGCTGGTGCTGTTTTACCTGCTGCGCGGCCGCATTCGCATCGACGGCGCGCGCACCGGCAAGACCATCACCCGGTTCAAGGCCATCGAGCGATTTGGCCACTGGTTGCTGGCCGGGTCTTTCATCCTGCTCGGCATCACCGGTTTGCTGACACTATTCGGCCGCTTCGCGATCATTCCGCTCATCGGCAAGGATGCTTTCGCACCCCTCGCATCTGCCTCGAAATGGGTGCACAACAATGTCTCCTGGGCGTTCATGCTTGCCCTCGCCATGGTGTTCGTCATGTGGGTCGCCCACAACATTCCGAACAAGACCGATCTGAAGTGGATCGCGCAAGGTGGCGGCATTCTGAAGAAGGGGGTTCATCCCCCGGCCAAGAAGTTCAATTTCGGCCAGAAAATCATCTTCTGGGGCGTGATCGTGCTGGGAGCCTCGATTTCCGCGTCGGGTGTTTCCCTGCTGTTTCCCTTCGAGTTTCCCATGTTCGCAAAGACGTTCGAGATCCTGAACGCAACCGGACTGCCGCAACTCTTCGGTTTCGGTGTGCTGCCGACCGAACTCGCGCCGCATGAAGAAATGCAATATGCACAGCTCTGGCATTCCATCGTGGCTTTCCTGATGATCGCTATGGTCCTGGCGCATATCTATATCGGTTCGGTTGGCATGGAGGGTGCCTACGACGCGATGGGAAGCGGTGAGGTCGAGCTCCAGTGGGCGCGCGAGCACCACGGGTTGTGGGTGGAAGAAGTCGAAGCGGCCGAGAAAGCTTCAGAGCCCAAAGATGCGGTTCCGGCGGAATAGCGCGCGACCGGCAATGCCTGTTTCGAGTTCCAACCGCCGCCCCGACAGTCCGTTTTTTCGCAAACCGATTGCAACGATGCTGCTTGTCTGCGGGCTCCTGGCCTGTGGGGCCGTATCCGCGCAGTCAACAGAGTTTCAGACCCTGAAAGGCCATGGCGGGCCGGTCATGGGTATCGCCGTTTCTCCTGAAAACGGCAAGGTTGCCACGGCAAGTTTCGACAATTCTGTCGGCATCTGGACGGAACGTTCTCCGGTCTGGCTCGAGGGGCACGAGGCTGCCGTCAAGGTGGTCAGGTTTGTGGGCGGAGGCCAGGTGGTTTCGGCGGGTGACGACTATGATCTGATCTTGTGGGATCTGAAGTCGATGTCGCCGGAACGTTTGCAAGGGCATACGGCAAAGGTGGCGGGGCTCGCGGTTTCACCGGATCGGGCCTGGATCGCGAGTGCAAGCTGGGATGCGCGGATCGGACTGTGGCCAGTCGACGGCGGCGAGCCGAAATTTCTTTCCGGGCATGCTGCCGGTGTCAATGCGGTCGCCTTTTCAAAGGACGGACAGTTTCTCTATTCCGGATCGGTGGACGGATCGATCAAGCAGTGGGACCTCGCCACCACAAGCGAAAAACGCATCATCGACAGGAACGGCTTCGGCATCAACGTGATGGCGCTCGGCGGTCTGGACGGGCAGGGTGAGGCCTGGCTTGCCTATGGGTCCCAGGACGGTGTCACGCGGATTGTCGACTTGGCGACGGGTGAAAGGATCAAGGAGTTCACGCTGGAGCGCCGTCCGATTCTGGCCATGGCGCTCAGTCCGGATGGCAGCAGGCTGGCGACCGGCGATGGCCACGGTTTCATCACCGTCTTCCGGACCGCGGATTGGTCGATCGAGACGGATTTCAAGGCCGCACTCAAGGGGCCGATCTGGGCACTCGCCTTTTCCAAGGCAGGTGATGTGCTGCATGCAGGCGGCATCGAGAGCATTGTGTATTCCTGGCCTGTGGCAAGTCTTGCGTCATTCGACCCGATGGCCAAGGAAACGCCCATGTTCCTGCGTAAACCCGAAGAGATGTCCAACGGGGAGCGGCAGTTCGCGCGCAAGTGTTCCATCTGTCACGCACTTTCAGCGGATGGAGGGCGCAAGGCCGGACCGACGCTTTACGGGGTTTTCGGCCGTCGTGCGGGAACCTTGCCCGACTATACTTATTCCAAGACACTCGACGGATCTGATATCATCTGGTCGGAAGCAACGATTGATCAGCTGTTTCTGGACGGACCGGATCACTATATCCCCGGTTCGAAGATGCCAATGCAGGTTATCGCGCGTCCGGAAGATCGCGCTGATCTGATCGAGTTTTTGAAAACGGCGACGACCGAAGACAAGACTGGTGGAGAAAAACAATGAAAGCGATGCTCGCTGCCTTTGCCGCTATCGTGGTGATCTCGATCGGGGCCAGTCAGTTGCTCGGCAACATAGGCTTTTCAAGTGCGGACCAGGCAACAAGCTCCTCTGTCCGCCTCGGTGACTGACAACTGGAACTTCTGCTTCTTCAGCTGTCTTCGCCCTTTGCGTTCGGATAGAATAGCTGCTGCCCGTCAACCTTGAAATCGGCAATGGCCTTTTGACCATTGCCCGATAACAGCCAGTCGATGAATTGCTGACCCTGTTCGGTTTTCACATGCGGGTGTTTTTCCGGGCTCACTAGGATAACGCCGTACTGGTTGAACAGTTTCGGATCCCCTTCAACGACAATCCGGTGGTCTGCCTTGTTGCCAAAGGCAATCCAGGTGGCGCGATCGGTCAGGACATAGGCCCCCATTCCGGTTCCTGTGTTGAGCGTTGCACCCATCCCGGAGCCAGTCTCACGGTACCAGCCGCCTGACGCATCGATCGCGTCGATGCCGGCGTCCTGCCAAAGGCGCATCTCCGCCTTGTGTGTGCCACTGTCGTCGCCCCGGGAAGCGAAGGGTGATCCGGTCTGGGCAATTCGCTTCAAGGCTGCGACTGCATCTGTCGATCCGGCAATGCCCGCAGGATCGGAGGGCGGTCCGACGATGACAAAGTCATTATACATGACGTCGGAGCGGGAAACGCCGAACCCGTCTGAGACGAATTTTTCTTCCGCAGGCCTTGAATGGACCAGCAGAACGTCGCCGTCCCCGTTGGTGGCGTTTCGGATCGCCTGTCCCGTTCCGACCGCGACGACGCGGACTTCGATACCTGTTGCCTCGGTAAACTCCGGGAGAATTTCGTCGAAAAGACCCGAATTCTGCGTGGATGTGGTCGACTGGACGATGATGAACTGCTCGTCGGACAAAACAGGCGTGGCTGCAATGGCGTTCAACAGAGCCATCAGCAGAGCTGCGGGAAGAAAATTTCTGATCAAGATGCTCTTTCCTGTCGTGCCCTGAGTGGTTGGGTGTTCGGGCCAAGGTAGATGCGGCCCTCGTGCCAGGCACGTGCGGGTTCGCTTTGTGGTGTGTCCAGAACCTGCCTAGCCGGACCGGCTTCCGCCACTTGTCCGTCTTGCAGAAACACAAGCTCTTCTCCGAGGCGACGGGCCTGACCCTGGTCATGCGTGACCAGAACGATGGTGACGCCGCGCCCATTGGCTTCCAGGATCAGGTCTTCGATTGCGGCGGTGGACGCCGGGTCAAGATTGGCGGTCGGCTCATCGAGGAACAACAGCTCGGGATCACAGGCGAGGGCCCGTACCACGGCAAGACGTTGTTGTTCTCCTCCCGACAGAACGCGGGCCGGGCGATTGGCGAGATGGCCAAGACCGGCGGACGCAAGTGCGCGTTCGATTTTTTGCTGGCGTGCTGTCCCGCGGGTACCACGCACCGAAAGCGCGAATTTCAGATTGGCAAAGACGGAGCGGCGCAAAAGCACGGGGCGCTGAAACACCATGGCCTGCGCGCGTTTTCCATTTGCATCGAGTGCATTGCCTTGCCAGCGAACCTCGCCCGCGCTGGGTTTCAAAAGGCCATGGAGCAGTCGCAGCAACAGGCTCTTCCCGGCGCCGTTCGGTCCGACAATCAATGTCCTGGATCCGGGCTGGATCTTCAGGTCCACCTTGTCGAGCAGCTGCAAACCACCGGCTGAAAACGACAGGTTTCGGGCTTCAAGCTGCGGTGCCGGTTCGTCAGGATGACGCTGTCCGAAGGGTTCCTGAGCCGTGTCGAATGCGAACTCACGCATAGGCAGACCTCGCGGCGGTGCTGCGCAGGGCCATGACACAGGCATTGACCGTGAACGCGATGAGAAGAAGAACCAGGCCGAGCGCCAATGCGAGCTGAAGATTGCCCTTGGAGGTTTCCAGGGCGATCGTCGTGGTCATGACGCGTGTGACGTGATTGATGTTTCCGCCCACGATAATCACGGCACCGACTTCGGCGACGGCCCTGCCGAAACCGGCAAGGGCAACTGTAAGCAACCCGTAACGCGCGTCCCACAGGATAGACACCATGCGATCAATCGGACCGACACCAAGGGACGCGAATTGCTCGGCATATTCGCGGTTGAGATCTTCGGCAACCTGGCGGGTGAGGGCGGCCACAATAGGGGTCACGATGATCATCTGGGCAATGATCATGGCCGTCGGTGTATAGAGCAGGCGCAGCGGGCCGAGCGGACCGGATGCGGACAGAAGCAGATAGACGAACAGGCCCACGACAACCGGGGGCAATCCCATCAAGGCGTTGAGCGTAACCGACACAAGGGTCCTGCCGGGAAATCGGTACAGCGCTGTCGCTGCGCCGAGCGGCAAGCCGATGAGACATGCCAGGAAGACAGCCGTCAGCGTGACCTGCATGGACAGCACAATGATCTCCATGAGGTCGGGATCAAGCGCAAGTACCAGGCCAAAGGAGCCGGCAAAAGCCTCCCAGAAACTGTGCATTCCTGCATTTCCTCCCGTTCATGGGAAAAAATAGCGCAAAATGCATAAAAATCCAACACAAAGCGCAGGCCGCCGGCGCTGTTGCCAGCCGATCGGATTTTTAGGGGGGAAGGTAGAGGAAATTCTGATGACGCAGTTCGCGTTCTGGAAGGCGCGATGGACCTTCGACAGAT
Source organism: Roseibium sp. (assembly GCA_017643925.1). GTDB lineage: Bacteria > Pseudomonadota > Alphaproteobacteria > Rhizobiales > Stappiaceae > Roseibium. The sequence goes on from JAEPML010000017.1 coordinate 115,312, forward strand.
GAATACGGCAAGTTTCCGGAGGGGCAGGCACCCTGTTCACTGGGGTCCTGCAGAAAGCGTGCGGCGGACAGGTTGCCCTCTCCGCCGCGAGCAGATTTACATCTTGGCGCGCTCGGATCTCAGTGCAAGCCACAGGCAGTAGCACATGACGAGCACGACGATCGTGAACGGAATGCCAGTCGAAACGGCAGCCCCTTGCAGGGCTGCAAGCCCGCCTCCCAGCAGCAGCGCGATCGCAACAAGACCTTCAAGGGTGCACCAGAAAACGCGTTGAACGACAGGTGCATCCATCTTGCCGCCGGCCGTGATCGTGTCGATCACCAGAGATCCGGAGTCGGACGACGTCACGAAGAAGATCACGATCAGCAACAACGAAATGGGTGCGACGATCGAGTAGAACGGCAGTTCCTTCAGGAAGCCGAACAAGGCCCCTTCCGGCTTGTAGGCTTCGATGACCGTTGCCCGTACACCTTCCGCACCGCCTGCATTGAGCATGTCGATGGCGGCACCACCAAAGGTCGACATCCACAAGGCGCAGACCAGCGTCGGGGCGATCAGGGCGCACAGCACGAATTCACGCACAGTCCGTCCGCGTGAGATCCTGGCGATGAACATGCCGACAAATGGGGACCAGGCGATCCACCAGGCCCAGTAGAAGGTCGTCCAGCCGTGAAAGAAGCTCGTGTCATCGCGCCCGAATGGATTGGAGAGCGCGGGAAGCATGAGCACGTAATCCGTCATGACCGAGAAGTACCGCGTGGCGGCGGTGGCGACGCCGGTCGCTAGGATTACGAACAGGAACAGGCCGACAGCCATGATCATGTTGATCTCGGACAGTCTCTTGACGCCCGCGTCCATGCCGAGCAGGACGGAGCCGAGCGCAATTGCCGTGATGCCGATGATCAGCAGAACAACAACGGTTGGGGACGGCTCAATGCCAAACACCTCATAGAGACCCGCAGCAACCTGCTGCGCACCAAGGCCAAGAGAGGTTGTCAGGCCAAACAGGGTGGCAAAGACGGCCAGCGTGTCGATCAGGTGGCCCCACCAGCCCCAGACCCTTTTACCGAGCAGTGGATAGAAGGCTGAACGCAAGGTCAGCGGCAGACCTAGATTGTAGCAGAAGATTGCCAGCGACAATCCGACCGCAGCGTAGACCGCCCAGGCCTCAAGGCCCCAATGGTGAATGGTGCCGACCACGCCGATATATTCATTTCCCGGCTGGCTGGCATCTACGCCGAGCGGGCTGGCGCCGCCGCTTTCCGAGAAATTGTAATAGACCGGTTCAAGCACGCCGAAGAACAGCAAACCGATACCGATCCCGGCCGCGAACATCATCGCGATCCAGCCTGCATAGGAATAGTCCGGTTTAGCGTCCTTGCCGCCAATTCTTACCGAGCCGACAGGCAGCACGATCAAGGCAAGGCAGAAGAGCGTGATCGCATTCACGGACAGGACCAGGAACCAGTCAAAGGTGCTGGTCAACCAGGGGCGCAGCCATCCGAAAAACGTGGCGGCGGCCTCCTGGTTGGCAAGCGCAATGAGGACAAAAGCTCCGATCAAAATGCTTGAGATCAGGAAGACGGGATTGTGCAGATCCAGGCCGAAGGGCCTGATGTTATCCTGTCCGAGTTCATATTCTGTCTCGAAATCCCACACACGGGGATCCGGGTCGAGCATCTTCTTGGTTTCCGACATATTCCCTCCCATCTTCCAGTATTTACAACCAAAGGGCACAGTGCAGTTTTGTCGAATTCGATGCTTATTTGTCCTAAGCTATTATTCTGATCCTATTTACGATCACTTGTCTGGTGTTTTCTTCTATTTCACTATTTTCGAATATTGATGAAGATCTTGTTCAGGCACGTTCTTCCAGGACTTTGCGGGCGACGCGAAAACACTCAAGTGACTGCGGAACACCGCAATAAATGCCGACAACGTGGATGATCGCGCGGATCTCGTCCTTGGTGACCCCGTTGTTCAAGGCACCTCTGCAGTGAATTTCCCACTCGGTCATCTTTCCAAGGGCGCCGATCATGGCAAGGTTCATCATGGATCGGGTCTTGGGGTCGATGACATCGTCGCCCCAGCCAAACCCCCAGCACCATGCCGTCATGGCTTCCTGGAAAGGACGCGTGAAGTCATCCGCCGCTTCCAGGTTCTTCTCTACATATTCGGCTCCGAGCGTCGCCTTGCGCTGCTCCAGTCCTTTTTCAAACAGATCCTGATCCATCATTTCCTCAGCTTGATCGCGATATTCCTGGTTTGAACGTAATTCAGAAGGGCTTCGCGGCCCTTTTCACGACCGTAACCGGATTTGCCAAAGCCACCAAAGGGTGTTTCCACGCCGCCCGCATACCATTCGTTGACGAAGACCTGTCCCGCGCGCAGGCGCCTGGAAGCCTGCATCGCCCTGTCCAGATCCGAGGTGAAGACACCGGCAACCAGCCCGTAGGGCGTGCTGTTGGCGATTTGAATGGCTTCGTCATCCTCGCGGAATTTCAAGACCGAAAGCGCCGGTCCAAAGACCTCGTCCCGAGCGATCTTCATGTCCGGCGTGACATCGGTGAGAACAGTGGGTTCCAGAAAGTAGCCCGGCCGGTTCATGCGGTGTCCGCCAGCTGCTATGCGCGCACCTTCGCGTTCGGCGTCGCTGACCATGCCTGCGGCCCGTTGGCATTGAGCTTCGGAGATCATTGGGCCCATGTTGGGTCCGAAATCGGGAAAATCGAGCCCGGGCCCGACGGTCAGGTTTCTGGCGAGATCGGTCATGCCCTCGACCAGCCGGTCGTGGACTTTTTCCTGGACGATCACGCGGGACATGGCCGAACAGACCTGACCGGCGTTGAAATAGATCCCCCATCGCATGTCCGACAAAAATGCGTCCAAGTCGGCATCGTCATGAACGATCGCAGCGGACTTGCCACCGAGCTCCAGAACGCAGGGCACGACGTTCCGGGCCGCTGCCGTTGCGATGGAAATGCCGGTTGCGACCGAGCCGGTAAAGACGATCTGGTTGACATCCGGATGCGCTGCCAGTGCTGCCCCGGCGTCCTGCCCAAGACCGCACAGGATATGCAAGGCGCCCTTGGGAAGACCGCAAGCGATCGCTGCATCGGTAATGAACCGGTTGGTCAGGGGATCGAGTTCGGGTGTCTTGACCACAACGGCGCATCCGACGGCCAGGGCGGCCGACAGGGAGCGCGCCGTCATTTCCATCGGATAGTTCCAGGGAATGATCTGCGCGGAGACGCCGAACGGTTCATGGGTGGTAAAGTCGAAATAGCCGTCGCCCAGCGGGATCGACCGCCCTTCCATGGTCTCGGCCTGATTTCCGTAATACTCGAAATATCGTGCCGCGCCCTCGATCTCGAGGCGGGCCTCCCACAGCGGTTTGCCGGCTTCTCGGGTCAGGATGGGAGCAATCTCGTCGATGCGTTGTAGCAGATAGTCGCCCATCTGGCGCACGATGCGGCCGCGTTCAACCGGACGGAGACCGGACCAGTCACCTGCCTCGCTGAAAGCCTTTGCGGCGGTGACAGCCCGGTCCACATCCGCGGCATCGGCAAGTGCCTGTTCCGCCACGGTCTCGCCCGTTGCGGGATCGAGCACGTCAAGCCGACCCGCGCCGCCATCGCAAAAGTCACCGTCGATGAAATTGTGCCAGTAGGCAGGGATCTCTGTCACTGAGGTCTGATCCTGTTTGCATAGAGCCGGTCATAATGAGGTTTCATGCGGCGGTAGACATGCTGCACCCGGTCAGGCGCTTCGGCGATCTCGACATATTTCCGCTTCTGGGGTCGCAGGCCGGTCGAGTTCTTCAGGTTGGCATGGAAGGAACCGCCGTCCCACCAGCTGTATTGTCCCGTGTCGGCTCCCGGCTCCCAACTCAGGGCGTCTTCGATAAAGGGAATGTCGACCGCTTCGCAAAATGCCTTGACCGTCCGCGCAGGGTTCTCAAGCAGGTCGCCACTGTCGACAACAGGGGGCGGCGTTCCGTTCAGTGCGGTGAGCAGATCATAAAGGGCACGCTGCTCCGGAAAGCCGACTTCCGCAGCATCGAAATCCGGCCACTTGGCATACATGGAGGTGATTGTCAGCGCCGGGTCCCGGATCAGGAAAGCGTGGGTGAAGTGCGCCAGGAAGTCGGCATCCCACATGTGATTGATATAATGAGGAAAGTCCTTGATGAAGACCGGTCCCTTCCGGGCCCGGGCCTGTATGTCTTCCCAAACGCTTTCCAGGGTGAGGCCCGGGGTGGTCTTGTCGCCGGGTTTGAAGCGGGGCCAGAACGGGTCCTCTCCCTGATACCAGGCTTCGCCAAAAGGTTCGTGCAGGCAGTCCAGGTCACCGCGCTGGCGCATCATCCATTCAAAGGCGGTCGAGGTGGATCGGGGCACGGCCCACAACGCGACGATCTTATGCATTCAACGTCTCCAGCAAGCGCCCGTGATTGCCTTCAGGCCCAAGGCCAAGTGAACGGAAAACGCGCCAGTAAAGCGCGGTATCGTGCGCGATAACGGGCTTGCCAAGAAGGTCTTCAAGGCCCGGTGTCAGATGCAGTATCCGTTGAGGTTGCCCATTCGGGCCGGATCGGAAATTGACCATGCCATTGGCAAGGTAGGCGTCGGCATTCGGGGCCTGTTCCGCGACATATTCGAAGCTCTTGCGCGCAAGGTCTCCGTCAAAGATCCAGCGCAGGGCGTTGACGTCTTCCTGAGTGTCGAACCAGCCCTGATCAACGAAGTTGCCGGCCCAAAGGACATCAAAACCAGCCTCGCGCAGGAACCCGGCTGTGCCCTGCCACCAGTCGGGCCAATGATAGACCGCGTTGAGGGCGACCTTTTCAACATTCATGGCGCGCAGGGCTTCCACCATTGCGTAGCCGGCCATGTGGAAGGCCATGCCGTGACGGTCACTGAGCCTGCTGCAGAAATCAGCAATGCCCTGCACGCCGAGGCCGGACGCGTGCACCCAGTTCGAACCAACCTGCGCGCACACATCCGCACCATTGTCGGCCATGAGCGCGGCGAACTCTTCCAGCATGCTGAAGTTTTTGGTGCGCTGGCCAAGTTGATGCCGGTAGTTGGGGACGTGCAGCATCCAGCCGTGGACGCCGACCGACGTCGGTGCAATGCGCAGGAAGTCCGAGGGAGCGGCATCCCAGTCATGAGGCGGACAGGTAAAGCCGACCTGATGCGGAAACAGTTTCTGCTCCGGCGTCCACTTTTGTGGCATGTTCATCGAGGGGGAGGCGGCTTGGGGCATCAGGCCTCCCGCATCCAGGCCTGCAACGTCTTGATGGAATGCTCGGAGTTCACGCCGCAGCCGGGGTCGAGAACGAGTGGTCCCGGCTTGTAGCCCCGGCTGTGCAGGCCCTTGTGAACGGATTCCACCAGGTAGATGTCTTCCTCCACGGTTGTTGACCGGTCCTGCACCGCGAGGCGGCGCACCACGTCTGAATCAACGCCATCAATCGTGTACCAACCTCGCCAGACCACCACGTGGTCCACGTCGACTGCACGCCAGTGATAGGTGTTGAGGATGTTGCCGGGATAGACCTGGAAGGAAAACAGGGGCCACAGGAACCAGGAAGAATAGTCACCGGCGTGCTCGTTGGACTCCAGATCAATGTCATAGGTCATGCGCTCGAGGTTCTGGCACTCTGTTGTGTGGCGCAGGCAATAACCCTGTGGCTGGATGTCATAGGTCTCGGGCTTGACGACACCCGAGGCAAAGGTGGGGTGGTTGATGGGGCAGTGGTAACATTCGGAATAGTTCTCGACGGAGACTTTCCAATTGCAGTTTTCTTCTATTTCCACCCATTCGAGCGGCCGCAGCCGGTCGATATGCGGGACGAAGGCCTGAAGTTCGTTCCGGACATTCGGAAACCAGTCGTCCATCGGCTTGGCATCAGGATCGAGATTTACGAACAGGAAACCGCAAAAGTCTTCGATACGGACAGAGGTCAGGCAGATCTGCTTGCGATCGAAACCCGGCACGGAGCGGACATTTGGTCCGGAACGCAGGCCGCCGGTGAGTTCATAGGTCCAGCTGTGATAGGGGCAGACCAGGAGTTTGGTGTTGCCTTCGCCTTGCACCAGCTGGTGGGCCCGGTGCTGGCAGACATTGTAATAGGCGCGCAACTCTCCCTGTCTGTCCCGCAGACAGACGATGCTTTCTCCCGCGATATCAATGGTGAAATAGTCGCCGGGCTTTTCCAGAAGCGAGCCGTGACCCGCAAATTGCCACGTTCGGCCCAGCAAGCCCGCCTTCTCGACCTCGAAATGCGCCGGGTCGGTGTAATAATGTGCTTCAAGCGAGTGTATGAGCTGGCTGTGAACGTTCATGAGCGGTCCTTCCACTCTTCCTGGTAAAGTCCCATGGCGTGACGCCGATTGTGAAAGCGCTCGATGCTTGCCACGACTTCCTCGGGCGCATCGGCGATGACAAAGGCAAGCAGTGTCTCGAGAAGGGCAATTGTCGAGACGGATGACGGAAAGAATTGAGGCGTTTCCGCATCGACGACAAAGGCATGATCGCTGCCGACCACGATGGGCGAGGCGGGGCTGTCGGATATCGCGATGATGGTCAGCCCCTGTTCCCGCGCGACTTCTACGGCAGCAACAACATCCGTCCTGTAGGGCTTGCAGGTCATGGCAAGGAGGACATCGTTCTTGTCTGCCCTCGCCAGGTCATCGGTTGCGATCGTAACAGCTCACTGGTCTAAATAAGTTGTCCTGCGGCGAAGATGTAACGGGGCTCAAGCCATGAGCCGAAGTCTAGGGATGCGTAAGCATCGGTAGCAGAGCGTAGTGTGACATAGTTCCTATCCTCTTCTACATCCCTCGGGATGTAGCGCAGGATAAGGAGCTTTCGATGAAGCCGGGGCGTGAGCCATCCGGTGGAGAGATCACTAGTGAGAATGATGACATGAGTAGCGACAAAGAGTGTGAGAGACACTCTCGCCGAAAGTCCAAGGGTTCCTGCTTAAAGCTAATCTGAGCAGGGTAAGCCGGCCCCTAAGCCGAGGCCGAAAGGCGTAGGCGATGGGAACCACGTTAATATTCGTGGGCCAGATGGAAGTGACGGATCTCGAAGATTGTTCCTCCTTAAGGAATTGATCGAAGTATTGCTTCCTTCAGAGCGAGGTCGAGAGTCCGTCCGGCACAAGATAGCCTTCGATATTTGAACCGAATGTTCCATGTTCTACGAGTTGGCTGCCCTCGGCGGGACATGCAT
>JAEPML010000018.1 GCA_017643925.1 Roseibium sp.
TTGACGGCGTCTGGACAGACCAATGGTACGATACGAAGTCTTCCGGAGGGCGTTTTGTCCGCAAGGATGCGGCGTTCCGGAACTGGATCACCCGGGACGGATCGGCTGGTCCGAGCGGCAAGTCCGGCTTCCAGGCAGAAGCCGGCCGGTATCATCTCTTTGTTTCCTATGCCTGCCCCTGGGCGCACCGGACGATGATCTTCCGCAAGCTGAAAGGCCTTGAGGACAAGATCTCTCTTTCTGCCGTTGCTCCGCTGATGCTGGAAAATGGCTGGGAGTTCGCCGAAACCGAACCTGTCGCCGGAGCCAACTATGCCTGGCATATCTATGCCAAAGCCGATCCGCATTACACCGGACGGGCAACGGTGCCGATCCTGTGGGACAAGCAACAGGAAACCATCGTCAGCAACGAGTCCGCCGAAATCATCCGGATGTTCAACTCCGCGTTCAACGACCTGACGGGATCAACACTCGACTTCTATCCCGAAGACCTCAGAGCGGAGATCGACACCATCAACGAGCGGATCTACCACACCGTCAACAACGGCGTTTACAAGTCCGGGTTTGCTACAACCCAGGAAGCCTACGAGGAAGCTGTTGTCGCCCTTTTCGAGACGCTGGACGATCTGGAGAATAGGCTGCAATCCCAGCGTTATCTGGTCGGTGACCGGCTAACGGAAGCCGATTGGCGGCTGTTCACGACGCTGCTCCGGTTCGACCCGGTCTATGTCGGTCATTTCAAATGCAATATCAGGCGGATTGAGGATTACCCGAACCTGTCAAACTACCTGCGCGATCTCTATCAGATGCCCGGTATCGCCGAGACAGTCGATATGACCACGATTAAGACCCATTACTACGGTTCCCATGAAAGCGTGAACCCGACACGCATTGTACCTGTCGGTCCGGATCTTGATCTCATGACCCCGCATGACCGGGACCGCTTCAAGGCAGCTGCCTGACAAAGCCTGCCCGGCGGCAATGCTCACCATTTGCCGCCAGCATAGACCCCCTGGCGATGTTCGCCCAGCCGGCGCGCCGTTGCCGCGCTCAGATCGGTCGGCAAGCCGTCAAGTGTGAAAAACCGCGCTTCGACAATCTCGGCATTCGGCCTCAGGTAGGTATCCGCCTCCGACCAGGTGCCAACCCGGAACAGGCCGACATGATCGCGGCCTGTCGCTTCCTGGTTGAGATAGATATTCAAAAGCTCAGGCGGACCGCTGGCAACAATCCCCGCTTCCTCCCGTATCTCGCGCCGGGCAGCTTGTTCAAGCGTCTCTCCGCCATCGACACCGCCGCCGGGCAGATACCATCCCGGCAGATAGCTGTGGCGCACAAGCAAAACGCGGGACTGATCGTCTTCAACGATCACCCGCACCCCCAATGTATAGGGACTGCGCAGCAGGCTGACGCTCTGGATCAGACGCTTCGTCCAGCGCTTCGGCAAAAAGGACAGGATCTTCAGCATGGTCTTCCGTTTACCCGTTCGATACCTGATCTAACCCCAGTGAAGCCCTTTGTTAACCCATGCAATTCCTGCAGACCTGCCACGACATAATGTCGCTTCTCATTCTGGCAGTCAGTGCCTATTTAAGGGGCAACATGATGAATTCGAAGGCATAAGGGCCTGGGGCCTGGGGTGCCGGGTAAAAGAGAGGAAAATCCCATGTTGAACGCACTGTTTGGTAAAAAGAGCCGCCGCAACCACTACCAGTGGAAGCCTGCTGTTGATCTGAGCAACCCGCGCGTTGCTGCATCCCTGACAACCTTCCCGACCAACTAAGGTCAGGACACGACAAGCGGAGAGAAGTCATGTTCGGTTTCGTAAACGTTGTTGGAGCGTCGCTGCGCGAGAGCACGCGCACCGCACAAGGCAATGATTTCAAGGCTGTTCAGCCTGTACCAAGTGCCGATAAGAAGACCAAGCCGAAGGGCTGAAGCTTTCAAAAACTTCTGCACCGCAATCAAGGCGCCGCGTTATTTACTTGACGCGGCGCTTTTTGATTTGAAGATGCGCCCCTATGTTCAAGCTCGCGCATATTTCAGATCCACATCTGGGCCCCCTGCCCGACCCGAAGCTGCTCCAGCTCTTCTCGAAGCGCATTCTGGGTTACCTGAACTGGCAGCGGAACCGCTCCAGGATCATGGGCAGCAATTATCTGGAACAGCTGGTTTCGGATATGAAGGCGGCGGCTCCGGACTACATTGCCGTTACCGGCGATCTCGTCAACATTGCGCTTCCTCTTGAAATCTCGGGCGCCCGTACCTGGCTGGAGGAAATTGGCGATCCCGAGTATGTCTCCGTTGTCCCAGGCAATCACGATGCGTATGTACCCGGAGCGATCAGAAAGGCCAGAAGCGCCTGGTGGCCCTATATGTGCGGAGACGAGAACACATCGCTGCCAGCGCTGGACGCACCTTCCGAGGCAACTTTTCCCTATGTCCGCAAGCGAGACGGCATCGCGCTGATCGGCGTGACCACTGGACGTGCCAGCGCGCCCTGGTTTGCAACAGGCCGCGTTGGCAGCAAGCAAAGCAAGCGCCTGCGTCAAATCCTGGAAGAACTCGGCAAGGAGAACCTGTTCCGCGTGGTGATGCTCCACCATCCGCCATTCCCGCATGCTACCCGCTGGCACAAGCGGCTGTCGGATGCCTCACGCGTGAGAGCTGTCGTCAAACGCGTTGGTGCTGAACTCATCCTTCACGGTCATACGCATATTGACAGTTTCGAACAGATTGAAGGGCCGGCAGGACCTGTCCCCGTAGTCGGCGTTCCATCGGCGACCAGCGCTCCGGGCGGAAAGAAACCGGCAGCCAGGTACAACCTGTTCAAGATCGAGAAAACCAATGATGGCTGGACCTGCCGCATGGAGGAGCACGGGTTCGAGGCTCCGAACACGCCCGTTAAACTACTCACCGAACGCAATGTCAGCATCCCGAGCCACAGTGTAGCGGCTCTTCCAGAAGAATAGGAATTCAATCCCCTGAGGGGTTCAAAGCGGGTTGGCGAACCAGGCAAAAGCGATAAGACCGACGATCCCGGCAGCTATGCCGATACCGAATGCGCCGACAACCGCCAGCCAGGGGGTCTTGCTTTCCTTGACCCGCACCACCTGGGACTCCAGTGCAACCTGTTTCAGACGGTTGTTCAGCCAGTCGCCTTCCAGTGCCTTTTCGCGTTCGATCACGCGCTCGGCGATATATTCGGTCAGGCAATCCGCCATGTCGTCGATGTTGGCGGTTTCAAGAATGACAACGCGGCCAAGACGGGTGTCCTTCAGGAAACGGTAGGTCTTGCGGTCCCCTCCGACAGCAACATGACTGGTCGCATCGATCCAGAGCCTTGGTGTTGAACCGGCAATGATCTGCAACGCGAACTGGTCATCATCTTCGGGAATTTCCTTGAAGACGTCCTTGAGTTCGTCGGCGAGCATGTCCAGTCTGGCACGTTCAGTATCCTGCAGCTCTACCACCACATCCGAGCGCTCGACTTCACCGAGCTGAACCTTGCGGATCGCATCTCGAAGCGAGCGCATCCGCGTGTGGGGAACAACGTTATCCTGCATTTCAGACATGACGCGCCTGACTCCGTTCTACGCCTTTGGTGAATCAATTCTTAACCGATTGTGGAGACCGAAAAACCGGCACACAGCTTTACTTGCAAGCTATCCACTATCATTGATCCGAACATGGTTAACAAAGCTTAAGAGATTTTTAACCCAGAGACCAGCCAGCCAGCACTGGCCACTGCCAAATTCATGGGTTATGCAAAAACAAATTGCGGCTTTTCAGGAGAACGCGTCATGAATGTGGACGGCAAGAAATATCGCACGATCTGGCTTGCGAAAGACGGTGCGTCCGTCGAGATCATCGACCAGACCAAGTTTCCATATTCATTCGAGACAACGCTGCTGCACACGATGGAAGACGCGGCCCACGCCATTCGCGTGATGCAGGTGCGCGGTGCACCGCTGATTGGGGCGACGGCTGCCTATGGTGTCGCTCTGGCCATGCGCCAGGATGCTTCGGATGACGCCCTTCATGCGGCTTGTTCGGCGCTTCTGGAAACAAGGCCGACCGCCGTTAATCTACATTGGGCCCTCGACCGGGCCCGAAAGACGCTGATCCAGGTTGCTCCTGCCGACCGCATGGAAGCCGCCTACGCGCTTGCCAATGACATCTGCGACGAGGACATTGCGATCAACATGGCCATCGGCATGCATGGCATGGAACTGATCACCGAGATCGCCAAGACCAAACGGGAAGGCGAAGCGGTCAATATTCTCACCCATTGCAACGCCGGCTGGCTGGCAACCGTCGACTGGGGAACAGCCACGGCCCCGGTTTACATGTCCCATGACGCCGGTATTCCGGTTCATGTCTGGGTGGATGAAACCCGGCCGAGAAACCAGGGAGCCTTCCTGACCGCCTGGGAGCTGGGCCATCACGGCGTGCCGCACACGGTGATCGTCGACAATGCCGGCGGTCACCTGATGCAACATGGCGAAGTTGATATCGTCATCACCGGCACGGACCGGACGACAGCGACCGGCGATGTCTGCAACAAGATTGGCACTTACCTGAAAGCATTGGCTGCAAGGGACAACAACGTCCCCTTCTACGTTGCCCTGCCCTCCCCGACCATCGACTTCTCGCTCTCGGATGGTGTGAAGGAAATTCCGATCGAAGAGCGCGCTGGAGACGAAGTCAGCAAGATGACCGGGCGTACCGATGCGGGTTCGGTCGAGACCATCAACATTGTCGCCGAGGGTTCTGCCGTCGGCAATCCGGCCTTCGATGTCACCCCCGCCCGGCTCGTGTCCGGTCTCATAACGGAGCGCGGTGTCCTGGGCGCCAACCGTCAGGCGATTGCCGAAGCCTTTCCAGAGCGCGTTAAGATGAGTGCGTGACGCCTCTTGCTGCCGAGCCAATACACGCCAAACTGAGGCGCGAAATCACTCGCGCGCGCCTTCAACTCTCATCCTCAACTTGATCGGGGATGACTTCCGTGAGCTTTGACCAGGCGCACACGCTTATGGGCTCTTCAGGCTTCTGAACGCTTATGCCCCAAGAACAGGTACGTGCGGGGCCTTGTCCCGTCCGAGCAATCCGGACAGGCGCGGGTCGTCCGCCACTTCAATGGCACGTTTATAGGGTGTGAAACCGCAAGACGTATAGAAGCCGATTGCCTGCGGGCTGTCACCGGTGCAGGTATGCACCCAGAAGCGCCGGGTCTCCGGCCGCTCCCAGACCATTTCCAGCGCCCGCGCCATAAGCCAGCGCCCTGTACCACCGCCTATAGCGTCCGGTGTCAGTCCAAAATAGGCAAGCTCGGGCTCTTCGGGATTGGAGTAGTCCAGCTCCAGCATGCCCACCGGTTTGCCGTTGCGCATCGGCAGGAAATTTTCGCGTGCGGGTTCGGCAAGCATGCTTTCCAGATCTTCGTTGCTCATCGTCAGGCGCCCGAACCAGATCCAGTCTTCTCCCACCTGCCTGAAGAGCGTCCGGTAGTCATCCGCTTCCGGGCTTGTCCACCTTTGAAGCTCGAGGTCGTCGCGCTGCGGAGCATTCCAACCCGGGGCGGCATGCATTTCCAGAAAGGTCACGACAAAGGCAACCTTGCCGTCCGGAATATCGGTGTAACCGTCGAGATCCAGCATTTGTCCGGACATGAAAACTCCTAACTCCACTCTCACTTGCCGGATTATCAGCTGATGCACAGGTTACCAAGTGGGCAATTCGCGTATTGCAACTTGTTAACTCGTTATTAACCACGACTTGAGAGGTTGAAACCGTATCCAGGAAAGATGCAAGACATGCCTAAAGTCGGAAATTACGTCCAGCGCGACTATCACAGCAAATTTCGCTCACAGCGAAAATCGCGTTGGTCCAACTACAACAAGGCGTGGAGCCAGAAGCGCTCCAGTGCGATCGAGAAGTCTCAGCAACTTCGCAATATCGCAAGCACCTTCACCTCCATCAGCACGAACGCCGCACAGGCCAACACCCAGTTCTTGATGCAGAATCGTGGGGCGCAGGGCATATATGCCACGCCAACAGCCGTGATGTCGCGGGTCAACGTCCTCGTCTGACGACCAGCCTGTCCAAAACAGATTTCAGAACGTCAGCCTTAAACGGAACCGATCGTCTTCAACTTGACCCGAGGATGAACTTCCGCCTGGCTCATGATCGTGGTGTGCGCACGGAAGCGCTCGACAATCGACCGTACGAAGGGGCGTGTCTGCGGAGACGTCAGCAGAACGGGCACTTCTCCCTGCCCGGCGGCCTCCTCAAAGGCATCCCGGACCTTGCCGACAAATTCCTGCAGCTTGCTCGGCTGCATCGCCAGCTGCCGGTCGTCCCCCTCTCCGATAATGGACTCCAGGAAGGCCTGCTCCCATTGCGGTGACAGCGCGATCAACGGCAAATACCCGCCCGGCGCCAGGTTGGCAGCGCAGATCTGGCGGCCGAGCCGTGTGCGAACGTGTTCGGCGATCGTTTCGGTATTGCGGGTCATGCCGGTTGCTTCCGAAACGCCCTCCAGGATCGTGCCGAGATCGCGGATGGAAATGCGTTCGACCAGAAGGGCCTGCAGAACACGCTGGAGACCGGAAACGGAGATCTGCGACGGGACGAGGTCTTCCACCAGTTTCGCCTGTTCACCCTGAAGCTCCTTGAGAAGCTTCTGAACATCGCCATAGGTGAGCAACTCGGAAATGTTGCCCTTGATCGTCTCGGTCAGATGCGTGGACAGGACGGTTGCCGGATCGACGACAGTGTATCCGCGCAAGGAAGCGTCTTCGCGATACTGAGCCTCGACCCAGGTGGCCGGCAGGCCGAAAGTCGGTTCGGTCGTATGCGTTCCCGGAAGCTTCACCTGGCCGCCCGCCGGGTCCATCACCATGAAGTGGTTCGGGTAGAGAATGCCACGCCCGGCTTCGACTTCCTTGACCTTGATGACGTAGTCGTTGGCGCCCAGCTGAATATTGTCGAGGATACGCACCGGCGGCATGATGACGCCCATGTCGCCAGCGACCTGGCGGCGCAGGGCCTTGATCTGCTCCGTGAGCACATCGGACTCGCCGGTCGCCTTGCCATTGATCAGCGGCAGCAGCGCATAACCGAGTTCGATCCGGAGCTCGTCCATCTTGAGCGCATCGGTGATTGGTGGCTCCGGAGCCGGCTTCGGGGCGGCATCGATCGCCTTCTTCTCGGCAACCTTGACCGCTTCCAGTTTCTTTTTGGCCCCCACCTGATAGGCGAGATATCCGGCGACTGCTGCAAGACCAAGAAACGGTATCATGGGCATGCCCGGCAGCATGGCCAGAACGACCATGACGGCAGCCGACATGCCGAGCGCTTTCGGGTATCCGGTGAACTGGCTTGTGAGTGCCTTGTCTGCGGCTCCATGCACGCCGGCTTTCGAGACCAGGAGACCGGCGGCGGTCGACACGATGAGTGCGGGGATCTGGGACACCAGGCCGTCACCGATCGTCAGCAGCGTGTAATTGTTTGCCGCTTCGGAGAAGGACAACTCCATTTGGGCGACGCCGATGAAAATCCCGCCCAGAATATTGATGAACGTGATCAGGAGCCCGGCGATCGCGTCACCGCGCACGAATTTCGAAGCACCGTCCATGGCGCCGAAAAAGGAGCTTTCGTCCTCGAGCGCCTTGCGGCGTGCCTTGGCCTCAGCCTCGTCGATCAGACCTGCCGAAAGGTCGGCATCGATCGCCATCTGCTTGCCGGGCATGGCGTCCAGGGTGAAACGCGCTGCGACTTCGGCAATACGGCCCGAACCCTTGGTGATCACGACAAAATTCACGATCACCAGGATCGCGAAGACAATGATCCCGATGACGAAGTTTCCGCCCATGACGAGATTGCCGAAGGACTGGATCACATTACCGGCGGCAGCTGTCCCCTCATGACCATTGGCAAGGATCAGGCGGGTCGAGGCAATGTTGAGCCCCAGCCGCAACATGGTCGCGATCAGAAGAACGGTCGGAAAGGACGAAAATTCCAGCGGCTTTTGAATGAACAGCCCTGTCATCAGGACCAGGACTGAAAAGATAATGGAGACCGCCAGGAACATGTCCAACATCATCGGCGGCATCGGAAGGATAAGCAGCGTCAGGATCACCAGGATCCCTGTGGCCAGACCCACATCCCCCTTGCGAAGCGTGTCGATCAGCTCCTGGACACTCGGAAAGCCGGACACGGTGGCCGCAGGCTTGGGGGCCACGGCTCCCGGCTGTTCCTGTGCGGGCGCTGCAGGCCCTTGTTGTCCACTTGCTGCCGTATCCGACATGTCTTCTTCCGGTTTCTGTCAGCGCCATCTCCTTGAGACTGACGCCTGTCTTCACTCAACGCATGTATTCAAGGCCCCGGTCAGGCCCGTGCTTCGCCCGGCCCGGGCACCGGGACGCCTTCATCGGTGTATTGGTTCAATTTGTTGCGCAGCGTGCGGATCGAGATCCCGAGGATCTTGGCCGCGTGTGTCCTGTTGCCGAGGCAGTGGTCGAGCGTGTCCAGGATGAGATCCCGTTCCACATCCGCGACCGTGCGACCAACGAAGGAGCGTGTTACGGCTTCCGCAGTCTGGGCCGCCTGTTCCGCCGGGCCGCGCGCCACCCGCAAGGGCGTGCCATCCGGCATGCGGATCGCTTCGACCCCGATTTCCGCACCCGACGCCAGGAGGATCGCCCGGTGCATGGTGTTCTCAAGCTCGCGGACGTTGCCCGGCCATGGATTGGTGGTCAGTGCCTGCCTTGCCTCAAACGAGAGCGGGCGTTCCGGCACACCATTGGCTTCCGAGTAGTGCTTGATGAAGAAGTTGGCCAGTTCCATGATATCCGCGGGGCGCTCACGCAACGCCGGCAGCTTCAGGTTCACGACGTTCAGACGGAACAGCAAGTCTTCGCGGAACTGGCCCTGACGCACGGTCTCTGCCAGGTCGCGGTTCGATGTTGCCAGGATGCGGATATTGACCGGCACAGGGCGGGTTCCGCCAACACGGTCGATCACGCGTTCCTGGATGGCCCGCAAGAGCTTGGCCTGCAGTCGGACATCCATCTCCGAGATCTCATCGAGAAGCAGCGTGCCTCCGTCGGCTTCCTCGAATTTGCCGATCCTGCGCGCAACAGCACCCGTGAAGGCACCCTTTTCGTGCCCGAACAATTCCGATTCCAGAAGATGCTCGGGGATCGCCGCACAGTTGATGGATATGAACGGTTTTGATGACCGGTTGGAGCAATTGTGCACATGCCGGGCGATGACTTCCTTACCGGTTCCGGATTCTCCGGTAATCAGGACAGAAGCTTCTGAAGGCGCAACCTGCTCGGCCAGCTTGACGACTGCGGCCATGGCGTCGTCCCGGTAGATAAGGTCTCCCCGCTCCTGGGCGACGGCGGCCAGAACCGCAGCGATCATTTCGGGATCGGGTGGCAGCGGAATATATTCCTTCGCCCCGGCCCGAATTGCCGATACGGCCGCATTCGCGTCGGTCTCGACACCACAGGCCACGACCGGAACATGCACTCGCTCGTCCTGCAGTTTCGTGATCAGGCCAGCGATATCCAGGTGAACCTCAACCATCATCAGGTCGGCGCCACGGCCTGACCTGAGGACCTTCAGCGCCCCTTCGATATCGTCCGCATGGGTGACCTTGGCACCGCCCTGCATCGCGATTTTCGAAGCTGTTGTCAGCTGGCCGCCGAGCGTTCCGACAATTAGAAGGCGCATCCGTAAATCCCTATCGGTCGGTCTTGATGATTTCTGTCATGGTCACGCCGAGCTTGTCCTCGACAAGGACAACCTCTCCGCGTGCGACGAGACGATCATTCACATAAATATCGATTGCTTCCCCGACTTTCCGGTCCAGTTCCAGGACCGTGCCGGACGCAAGTTTCAGCAGGTCGGAAACATGCATTTTCGAATGCCCCAGAACGGCTGAAATCCGAACGGGCACATCGAACACCGCTTCCAGATCAGCAGCCGATTGCGGCGATTGCGTATCCTCTTCCTCGAGGCTGCGCTGTGGAACTTCCAGCTCGTCGAGCGGAATGTTTGTCTCTTGTTCGTCACTCATACGTCAGTATCCTTTTCCGCCGACGTGTCGGACTTGCCAGTTTGTTTCGCTCCGCTGCGTGCCTTCAGGTAGGCCCGGATGCTCGTGTCAATTTCGCCTTCAAGGGCCTTGCGGTCGCGTTTGATGCCACCGTCAGCCCACTCGATATGGCAATCGCCACGCCCGATATCCGGTTCACCCAGGATCACGAGACGTCCCTCGAAGCCTTTTTCATGAATGATCGGATCTACCTGGGCCTTCAACGCGTCAACATCCTTCTCCGCGATACGGATTACGAGATGCGGAGCCCGGCGCAACGGTCCAAGACATTCTGACACCAAAGCCACGGTCTCCGCCAGCGGCTGGCGGGCGATCAGATGCGCGCAAAGGCGTCTAGCCACAAGAAATGCAAGACTGATGGCGTCCTTCTCCTGGGCCTCCTGGTGACCATCGAGTGTTTTGACAACATCAGCCACGACGTCGACCAGCCGGGCGACCTCGGCAGTCAGCAAAGTTTCCTGTTTCGTCTGAAGATCCTGAAGTGCCTTCACCCGCCCTTCTTCAAAGGCCAGCTCCTTTGCCTTGGCCAGCAGCTGCTCGTGCTCGGCCACCGGGATCATCGGAATGACCGGTTCGGGCGGCGCAACAACTTCCGGCTCCTCCGGTTCGGAGAAGTCTATGTTGAACAGAAATTTCGACGGGTTGGTCATGCTGCCCATTTTGTTTTCAATACCTGCCGACTGCCGCATCAGTAGATAATTTCATCCTCGCCCTTGGATTTGGAGATCATGATCTCGCCCTTGGCCGCCAGGTCCTTGGCCTTGTTCACCATGCTGGTCTGCGCTTCATCGACATCGCGCAGACGCACAGGTCCGAGCGCATCCATGTCGTCCTGAAGCAACTTGGCCGCGCGCGAAGACATGTTGCCGAAGAAGAACTCGCGTGCCGTATCGGTCGATCCCTTGAGCGCGATTGCGAGCTGGTCCTTCTCGACGTGACGCAGCAAGGTCTGGCAGCTCGCCGCATCCAGTTTCAACAGATCGTCGAAGGTGAACATCAAGGTCTTGATCCGGTCGGCAGCCTCGCGGTTGTCTTCCTCGAGCGCTGCCAGGAAACGGGCTTCCGTCTGCCGGTCGAAATTGTTGAAGATGTCCGCCATCATCTCATGGCTGTCGCGCCGGGAGGTGTTGGTCAGGTTCGACATGAACTCCACGCGGAGCGTCTGCTCGACCTTCTCCAGAACTTCCTTTTGCACCGCGTCCATGCGCAGCATGCGGCTGACAACTTCCAGCGCCAGCTCTTCCGGCAGAATGCCGAGCACCCGCGCCGCGTGATCGGAATTGATCTTGGACAGCACCACGGCCACGGTCTGCGGATATTCGTTCTTCAGATAGTTGGCGAGAACGTTTTCCTGCACATTGGAAAGCTTCTCCCACATGTTGCGCCCGGCCGGACCCCGGATCTCCTCCATGATGATGGAGACCTTGTCGCCGGGCAGGAAGTTGGCCAGCAGCCGCTCCGTCGCGTCGACATTGCCTGTGAGAGCCCCTTTCGAGCTGATCCGGCGCACGAAATCCTTGAAGAGGTCTTCAAGCATGTTCGGCGTGACGGGTCCCAGATTGGCCATGGCCGCAGAAACCTGGCGCACCTCGATCTCGTCGAGTTTTTCCCAGATCGGCGTCCCGTGGGATTCACCCAGGGCCAGAAGCAGAACAGCGGCGCGTTCCGCACCCTTCAGCTCGCGGTCTTCTTCATCCGCGCTGACTTGAAGCTGTTGCTGGAGTTGATCGCTAACCATCAGGCCACCTGCTCATCCAGCCAGCCGCGCACAATGGTTACGGCCTCGGTCGGGTGCTCGACAATCATCTCGCCAACCTTGTTGATCGAGCTGGCCTGCATGGCGCCTTCCTGCTTGGCCTGCTCCAGCCATTCGATCACGAACTGTTCTTCTTCATCGTCTTCCTGCGGCACCTCCGTCTCGACCACGAGGGTTCCATCCGGGCCGATCATGAGCTCCTGAGGCTGTTTTTCTTCAGGCGTCACGATGCGGCGCAGAAGCGGGCGAACCACGAAGAGCAGCAGCAACACGGCGATCAGGAAAAGCACGCCCAGTTCTGCAAAACGAATGATGTCGTCGCGGGTGAATTCGAAAAGCCCGTCGCTCTCTGCGAGCAGGTCATCCTGAGGCGGCAGGGCAAACTGGAGGTTCACCACCTCGACAACGTCCCCGCGCTGCTCGTCAAATCCGACGGCTGAACGCACCAGCACAGCAATCCGGTCGAGTACTTCCTGGGCACGCGGGGTATAGACCGAGGTGCCGTTTCCGTCCGGTTCGTAGGTACCGTCAACCAGGACGGCGACGGACAGGCGATTGATCTGACCGGCCTCGATCACCTCTTTACGTGTTGACTTGGAGATCTCGTAATTGACGACCTCTTCCGTCATGGTCGCGGTATCTCGGCCACCACCGTTTTCCGCATCGGCATTCGGAAGCTGATTGCCGACCGTCACCTGACCATTCCGGCTGAGAGCGGACGAGGCTTCTTCCTTGGTCTGCGTTGAGCGAACCACCTGGCTTTCCGGATCGAAGCTTTCGGTGACTTCCTCCAGACGATTGTAGTCAATGTCCGCGTTGACCCGTACACGTGCCCGGCCTGGCCCGACGACGGAGTTCAGGATTTCTTCAATCTGATTGCGCAGACGGCTTTCCACTTCGACCGTACGCTCCTGGAGCGTCGCGGAAAGCAGACCGTCCTCATCGGTACCGGCACCGGATGCAAGCAAGCGACCGGACTCGTCCACGATCGAAACGCGGTCCGGGTCCAGCCCGTCCACCGCGGTCGCAACAAGGTGCTGAACCGCCCTGATTTCACCGGGGCCAAGCGCACCGCGCACATTCAGGACGATGGAAGCCGAAGGCGGGCGGCGGTCACGCTGAAACAACTGCCGCTCGGGAATGACAAGATGAACACGCGCGCTGCGAATGCGGTCAAGCGAACCGATCGTGCGTGACAGCTCGCCTTCCATGGCTCGCAAATGGTTGATGTTCTGAACAAAACTGGTCGCGCCCAGCGTGTCGGTACGGTCAAAGATCTCGTAACCGATGGAACCGCCGGTCGGCAGACCTTCGGCTGCCAGCTGCATGCGCAGTCGTGCCACCTGTTCTTTCGGCACGAGAATGCTCGCGCCCTGCCGGGCCAGCTGGAACTGGATACCCTGGCTTTCCAGCTGCGAGACGATAGACGCGGAATCCTCAAGGGTAAGCTCGTTATAGAGCGTCGTCATCTGGGGAGCGGTGACGCGAAGAATGATGAACGCGAACACGCCAATCAGGATGGCCGCAACCGCGCCCATTGCCGCGACCCGCGCCGGTCCTAGAGTTTTGATGAATTCAGTTAAGCCGTTCACGAATGCCCGCCCGCATCTCAAACATGTCTCTGCCGTTATCTTTTAAGTCGGCGCGAGACACCACACCTTCGATAGGCAAAATTTGCCGCTCAGAGGGTTAACAAGTAGTTAACAAGGGTTAACGGGTGACGGCTAATCGGCGGATTTCTGCGATTCCACCTCATGCAAATCGCAACAGAAGTGGGGAAAAACTGCCTACTTCATTAATTTTTGGATAAGTTCTATATCACAACGCTAAACCAAAAAGGCCGGCAAAGCCGACCTCTTTCAAGCGCATTGATTTGCGCAAATCACTGATAAGGCAAATCAGGGCCGGTATTGCTGAACTCGGGTTGCCCTTAGGCCAGCAAGACCATGTTTTTCGATAGAGCTTTGCCAGGAGAGGAATTCCTCAACGGTCAAAGTGTATCTTTGACAGGCCTCCTCCAGTGACAGCAGGCCACCACGGACCGCGGCCACCACTTCGGCCTTCCGGCGGATAACCCACCGCTTCGTGGACGTAGGAGGCAGGTCCGCTATTGTAAGCGGGCTTCCATCCGGTCCGATGACATATTTTACTCGCGAACGAATCTGTTCGGTCATTGTACTCTCACACACAAACCATGACCAAGGTTGAATTTGAGATTACAGGACGACAATTAACAAACAACTAAAGCAAAATTGTACTTTTATTAACTATAAAATCTAAATTTAGTGAATGATATTTAGGAAATACTGACCAAGATCACTTCAATTATTAACTCGAATATATGAATTCATTAACCATATCGACGAGCCGATGCAGAATGCAACGCAATTCGATGTCGTTGCGTTGAAGTCGCCGAATGCCGTGCCCCTGCCCGCGAAAATTTATTGAGACGGATTACCTGTTTTGGAGTGCCCGGACTGCCAAACGACGAGAATTCCGGAAAGAAACTGCCTGGCTGGCCACCAAAACCGGGCAATTCACCAAGAACAGGCCTGCTCGTATATGTGTCTGCACCAACGCCAATGGCCACGCGTCCCTTGGGAAGCGCGGTACGGATACAGATCAGAAGGACAGAAACGTCAGGCTATCTGGAGCTGCCGTCAGCTCGGACGGGAAACCGAGGTCACTGCGGACACCGGGATCTCACGACCACCGACATTCAGGATCGCCTCGCCACTTGACCAGTCGACGCTGTCCACGACACCTGTCACGGATGTCGTAACCGTCTCGGGTCTGCTGGAGGCATCCTTGACGTCGAATGAAATCGTGTAGAGGCCATCAACAGCCTGGCCACCTGAATCCGTTTGACCGTTCCAGTTGAAAGTCCCGCTGCCCGCTTCGAGATTGGCTTCACCACTGTATACGACGGCTCCGCTGGAGTTCCTGATCTCAAAGGTCCCTGTGGCGTCTTCCGCCACATCGTATGCCCAGCTCGCCTGGCTGCCCGACAAGGTGGTGGTCGAAGCATCCGCCGTCACCTCGTTGCCGATATAGCTCACATAGCTGAGGCTCTGATTGCTCTCCAGCGTGGCGATGATGTTCTCCAGGTTCTTGTTCTGCTGGATAGACTGCTCGACATTGGAATATTGCACGAGCTGGTTCGTGTATTCGGCAGAGTCCATCGGATCCAGTGGATCCTGGTTCTGGATCTGGGTGGTCAAGATGCTCAGGAACAGCTCGTAATTCGCCATCAAGCCTGATTGGCTGGTGGCGCTGGCTGTCTGGGAACTTGTTCCCGCGGTTGATGTGACTGTCGTCATTTCTCTCTCCGGAGACGTCTTCGTCTCAAGTTAGATTTTTACATCCAGGCCGCCGCGCTGCTCGGCAAGCGTCAACCTGATGATTTCTTCCGGTACTTCGTCGCCTTCACCTGCATCGCCTCCTGCAAGGTCCTGGGATCCGTTCGAACCATGATCAGCCTGCCCGTCACCGGAGGCGAATTGCTGACCACCATCCTGTTTCAGGGAGAATTCCAGGTTCTGCGAGTCCGCTTTCAGCCCCGCCGCCTCCAGGGCTCTTTCAAGACCGCGCTGATCGCGCATGAACATGTCCAGTGTTTCGGGACGCTCGACGATCAGATGCGCCTGGACACTGCCGTCCGATCCGACCTTCATGTTGACTTCAACCCGGCCCAGTTCGGGCGGATCGAAGCGCATCTGGAAACGGGTCTGACCGTTTTTCAGGTTGCGTGCGATCTCGGCCGCCACCTGGCTGGCCACCTGTCCTGACTGGGACTGGTTGGGCATTTGCAGGCTTTCCGTTCGCACGGCTCCGCTCATGTCGCCGCCACGGACCGTCGCGCCAAGGTCACTGCCAAGGCTCAGTTCCAGAGGCTTCAGACCCGGTTCCGCTTCGTCACCAAGCAGCTGTGATGCCGGGATTGCTGCGGCAAGGGGAGCCGTCAGCTGCGCGGCTGACTTGTCGGCAGCTCCGGTCGCGGCATTGGCCTGCGCAGGACCTGCGCCCTGTTCACCAGGCTTTCCGTCGGCGGTCGGGATCAGGTGGTCGGAAGACGTCCTTGCAGACACATTCTCACCGGTGCGATTTTCACCGGCCTGGCCTTGCGGCTTCAGACCGGCCTCCTCCAGAGGCAACGCATCGGTGCTGGCAGGGGTCGCAGTCAGGCCATTGCCAGACCCGCCTGCCAGACCAGCAGATCCGTCAGCGGTTGCAGGTCCCGACGGTTTGGGTATGTTTGCCCCGAGGGTCGAAAGCTGTGGCTCATGCGCCGAACCTGCGTCCGGTTTTGAAGCTGCCTGCGGCAACGGCGTCGAAGCAGTGATCTTCGGCGCAACATCAGCCGTCTCCGTCGCCTCTGTCAGGGCGGCGGGCTGCGCACCATTTCCTTTCAGAAGATCTGGGGCATCCGGCACCCCTGCATTCGTCCCGGTAAGTTGAACAGGATTGCCGGGCAGCACGTCAGCACCCGGGATCGGGGCTTCGCGTGTCAGCGCCTGAGATGTCGGCTGGGCTGAATTGATGTTGGGGACCGGCGCGCGCAATTCGTCGGGAAGTTCACTCCGCCATTTACGGACGCCTGACAGGGGGGGCTGAGCCTCACCGGCCAGGAGAGGCGCACCTCCCGCTTCATTGGGACGGGGGACGGGCCCCGTCGAAACACCATCGGCCGGTGCTGCGACAGGGGCAGCGGAATTCACACCCGGAGGCGCGGGCATACCATTGCCCTGAGGCTGTGAGGTCACGCCAGTCAGGCCCAACTGGCCGACCGGCCCGACCATTCCTGACGCTTCCAGAACGGCAGATACCGGCGCACCCGGCAAGGGAGCGACAGTCCAGCCGGCGTCTTCCGGAACAACGTTCCCGGGCGATCCCGCAGCATTCAGCTCCGGCAACAACAGATCAACAATCTCCGCATCGACATGCTCACGGAGCTTGGGCGTGGGCTCCGCAGAAGCAAGCGGGTCAGTTGCGGGATCCGCCTTGACCTTGTCTGGCAAGCCGGGCGCCTCCGGGCCCGGGGGCGCAACGTCGACCTGCGCAACGTCCGGAACCTCCGGTCCTGCATCGGTTTCGCCACTTCGACCGCCCGCGACCACGTGGGCCAGCTGCGGCAGTGAATCCGGCGCGATCGCCACGTCGAACGGGGAAACGGTCTCCAACCCGGGCGCTCTTCCGACTGGAGTCTCCTCCACGAGCTTCTTCATGGGCGCGCCCAACTTCAGGGGCACCATCTCCACATCACCGTTTTCGGTAAAGAGGCTGAGCTCGCTCTCAAATCCATCGGCCGCGCCGGCACCACTCGCACCGGTCGCGCTTACGCCGGCAATACCGCCACCGGCAGCCAGGGCTTTCGCCGATACTTCTGTCGTCAATCCAAAAGGCAGCACATTCGCCCCCTTGCTATCCAGTCCAGCAACGCGGACATATTTCGTCACCGGAGAGGAAAGCAAACAGCGGGCCAACATGCCCCACCGTTAAAAGCTACTGATTTTATTAAATCTTTTACAACGAACCTCCCAACACTCTCCGCCTCCGGGCGGCAAGCATTGCCGATGCGGCAAAGCGTGCCTGCCATGCAGGGACTGCAATTGGCTTTCAGGAAACATATCTGTATAGTGCCGCCAAATTTGAAAAAGCCGTGGACCGGCGCGTTCCAATCGGGCGCAAAACCGGCGGTGCGAAAGCCCGGCAGGTCCCCTCGGCCTTTGATCTCTGGAAGTATGAATGATGCCCAACAGTCTGGATCTTCCTGGACGTCCTGAAGACACTCGTGTCGTCGTCGCCATGTCCGGCGGCGTCGACAGCTCGGTGGTCGCCGCCCTGATGAAGGCGGAAGGCTATGACGTGATCGGCGTCACCCTGCAGCTCTATGATCATGGAGTTGCCGTCGCCAAGGCAAAGTCCTGCTGTGCGGGTGTCGATATCCACGACGCGCGCCGCGCCGCGGAGAAGATCGGCATTCCCCATTACGTGCTCGACTATGAAAGCAAGTTCAAGGAACAGGTGATGGACCGGTTCGCCGACAGTTACATTGCCGGCGAAACCCCGATCCCCTGCGTTTCCTGCAACCAGACCGTCAAGTTTACCGATTTACTCAAGACCGCGCGCGATCTGGGAGCCGACGCGCTCGCGACCGGCCACTATGTGCGCTCGGCTGCATCCGGCAACAAGCGCGCGCTCTATCGACCCACCGATCTCGACCGGGACCAGAGCTATTTCCTGTTCGCCACCACGCAGGAACAACTGGACTTCGTCCGCTTCCCGCTTGGCGGCATGCCGAAGTCCAGGGTCCGCGAACTGGCCGCCGAGTTCGGCCTCTCCGTTGCCAACAAGCCGGACAGTCAGGACATCTGCTTCGTGCCGAATGGCGACTATGCCGAAGTCATCCGCAAGCTGCGGCCGAATGCGGCCGAGCCGGGCGACATTGTGCATATGGACGGCCGGGTTCTCGGCAAGCATGACGGCATCATCCATTTCACCATCGGCCAGCGCCGGGGCATCGGCGTGGCGACCGGCGAGCCGCTCTATGTTGTTCGTCTGGACCCTGAGACCCGGCGCGTTGTGGTCGGCCCGCGTGAGGCGCTGGCGACCAGAACAATCCTCCTCAGGGAAATGAACTGGATCGGCGACCAGCCCCTCGACGAAGGCGACGAGATCGAGCTTTTCGCCAAGGTCCGTTCGACACGGCCACCGGCGCCGGCAAGCTTGCGGATGCTCAACGGCAAGGCCTTTGTCGATCTTGCCAATGCCGAGACCGGCGTCGCGCCCGGTCAGGCCTGTGTCTTTTTCGACAGCGACGACGAGACGGCCCGCGTACTGGGCGGTGGCTGGATCCACAAGACCGAACGCACCGGCACCTGGGCCATCGATTTTCCACAGGCAACAAGCCCGATTTCCGCTGCCTGAAGCGGCTTGAAAAAGAATGCGGACAGGCGCGGATTCAACGCTTGACGCCTGCCCGCAGCCTCACTATAAGCACCCCACGTCGCGCGGACCTTTTAGGCTCCGACGCACAGATGGCGGAGTAGCTCAGCTGGTTAGAGCAGCGGAATCATAATCCGCGTGTCGGGGGTTCAAGTCCCTCCTCCGCTACCAATTTCCCAAAACAATGCTATCAAGTTCAACCTGAATGCGATGATTGTGCAGAACCGAGCACTGTTGGACCAATTGCTTCTGTTCTAACCCGGCGCATTGCGACGTCTTGCGGTCCAACTGCCGGTATCCATACCGAAATTGACGGCATATCGCCCGGACTACAAATATTTCCGGAGAGCACTATTGAGTCCATTAGGGCATTTACTCAACGCACTGACACAGCCATGCATTGCATGTCTCGCGCATGCAATTCGATGTGTCGTGCCTGAAGAAAGTTATCTGAGATTTTTTTCAAATCGAAAGTTTTGATAGATCTTGCAGCATCAGAGTAATCACGCTGCCAACTGACATCTTTGTGACCGCCATCGCGCCATTGAAGTTGGGGAGATCCTGATTTTTATTTTCGAAACAAAGGAAACTACCGTAAAGTTAACTCAATAAAAATCGGGGAAAACCCTCTACGCTTAACGCCTAGAAAAAGCTGTGCCCAAAATGCAATGCCTGATCGTAGACGACGAAAAAAATTTTGCAGATTTTATCAAGGACGCGCTCGATGAGTTTGGTTTTCAAACACTCATAGCAACAAGCGCCAACGAGTTTTGTCAGCTCTATTCATGCGAGCTCGAGCTGATAATCATTGACCTTTGCATGCCTGATATGGACGGGTTGCAGGTACTCCGTTTCCTGCATGAAAATGGATCGAACGCCGGGATCATTTTTGTCAGCGGCCAGCACGAAGGATTACTCAACTCTGCTGTCGAACTTGGAAACGAATGGGGTTCCGACATCCTGGGCGCTCTCCCGAAGCCTTTCACGGCTGGAGCGCTTGAAGCACTCGTTGGAACATTTGACAAAAGACAAACGCAGAGCGAGCTGCAGCCTGTCCGGGGTCTCTCCCTTCACGAAGTGGAGACCGCCCTTCAAAACAAGGAATTCCGGCTTGTCTACCAACCTCTTGTATGCGCGAAAACGCTGCGAATTCTTGGAGCCGAAGCGCTAATCAGATTGGATAATGCAAAATACGGACACCTTGGCCCGGATGTATTCATTCCTATTGCAGAAGAAAATGGACAAATCGGAGCAATAAACACGTTTGTTGCTGAGACGGCGATTTCACAGCTGGCGCTCTGGAACGCGCAGGGTCTGGACATGTTTGTGTCGATAAACATGTCTCCCGCGAGCATCGCAGACGTCAACATGCCCGAAAGTCTGACCGAACTGGCACGCGCCCACGGCGTATCTCCCGAGAAAGTCACGATCGAACTCACCGAAACCGCCGTGATGGATGATGTCGCCGACTACATCGATTTGTTCACCCGCTTGCGTCTGCGTGGGTTTGAATTGGCAATTGACGATTTTGGCATAGGGCACTCCTCGCTTCGCAGGCTCGTTCGACTGCCTTTCACCAAAATGAAAATCGACAGGTCATTTGTCGGCGCAGCATCAGAAAACAAAGAGCGTTTCACTGTCGCAAAAATGGCGGCAATGCTGGCGCATGAACTTGGAATGGAAGTAATCGCAGAGGGCGTGGAAGACGAGAAAACACTGCGTTTGATGAATGAAATCAATTGTGATCTCGTTCAAGGCTATCTGATAGCGCGCCCAATGACAGCAAGCGATTTTAAAGACTGGTCCACGCAACAAGTCATGAGAGTTGCTCTCACATCAGCATGACCCTGGTTCTTGTTTCGCAATTATTCGCCTTCGTTCCGAATGGCAGATTGGCAAAAAATCACTGCATCTCTGAGAGGTTATTGAATGCCGTTTGAGAGACTAAAAGGCAGCAACTCAAGCATCATTCCGATCGCGCTTGTCGTGGCAGCTACGATATGCGTCAGCAGCGCCGTTTCCATTTGGGGAAACTATACTTCCAAGCGGGAACTGGCCGCACTTCAAACCTCTGAAACGCTTCGTTTCGTCAATGAACTCGTTAATCACGATGGAGACGCCGTAATCTCGAGCCTGAGGACAATTGGTGAGGTTGCCAGGCAGTTCGCTGAAGCAGATATGATCCTTGCCGATATCCAATGGGATACGCCGCTTACCAGAACCACCATCGTGATCGACCGAGAGGGCCTCATCATTGCTGACTCTCGACCAGAGCAACCGGCAATGGGACGATCAGTCGTCGATCGGGAGTATTTTTCGGTTCACACCGAGAATACCGAAAGTGATCTTTATATCGGCCCCAATGTCCGTAGCCGGGTCGACGGGCATTGGTCACTACCCATTTCAATTGCAGTTCGGGATCCGAATGACAACAGTCTGGTGGCTGTCGTCACCTCCGCCGTTGACCCGGTTGCCTGGGGCCAGCTGATTTCAGAACGTACCCGTCACCTCGACATTGCACTCAAGGTAACGGACCAGAGCGACGTTATTCTCACCACTGCGCCCTTCAACGAAGAAGCACTGGGCACAGAGTTGACCTCGCAGCTTTCAAAAGCACAATCATCACCTTCAACCGAGAAAAGTGTACCCTCAAAGCTTTTCGATATTGCGTTCCCGGAATCTTATTCAAAAGACTGGATATCAATTGACAAACTGCCAATAAAGGTTTTTGCCGAGATAAATGGAAGTAAAATATATCGAGATTTCCTAAATTTTGCCATTATAAATTTAACAATTACAACAATATTGATTATTTTTATTGTTTCATTTTTGTATTTGCAGCATTTTTCAAAGAAAAAACTGCAAAGAACCCAAACTCAATTTATGGACTCTCTGCAAGCGTCCAGCGAGGGGTTTGCACTGTTCGACCCAGAGGGACGCCTGGTGATTTCCAACAGTGTTTTTCGGAATTTTTATGAAACCCAAAATTACAAGATCAAGGCAGGCATGACCCTGGAAGAGATGCTGCGGAAATGGTTGGCTGAGGGTGCATACCCTCCCGCCAAAGGCATCGAGGAAGCCTGGATCGCCAAACGATTGAAGCAGCATTTTGCAGGGGGTACCTCGATACAACAACTGGCAGATGGGCGTTGGCTCCAGGTCTCGGACCAGCGTACGGCCGATGGCGGCATTGTCAGCGTAAGAACGGACATCACGGAACTGAAACAGCAGGAAAAGGATCTTCGCCAAAGCAGAAAACGCTTTCAGGATTTCGCCGAAACAGCCTCTGACTGGATGTGGGAGACAGACACGGAACACAAGGTGGCGGAGTTCGGGCACGTTGAGTCGCTTGCGAAGATAATCGACCTGAACGATGTCTTGGGAAAACGCAGGGACCAATTATCGGTTGATCGCACGGATACCGAGGAGTGGCGGAGGCACTTCGCAGATCTGGATAACAGAAGGCCATTTCGCAATTTCCAGTATTGGACCAAGGCAAACAAGGACCAGTCAAAGGACGGCAAAGGCGAAAATCATCTGGTTTCGATTTCCGGCAAGCCTGTTTTCGATGAGGATGGCGAGTTTGCAGGTTACCGCGGAACGGGTCGTGACTTAACCAAGGAATATCGGGCAAGCCAAAGGTTAAAGACCACGGAAGCAAAATTTCAAACGATGTTCGAAAGCATTGGGGTCGGTATTGTCCTTGCGGATGAAACAGGCAGCATCAAAGCCTTCAACCCGGCTGCGAGTAGCATTTTTGGCTATGAGGAAGCTGAAATTCTTGACCGGAACGTTTCCGTGTTGGCCGATGAAGAACACCGG
Organism: Roseibium sp.; assembly: GCA_017643925.1. GTDB lineage: Bacteria > Pseudomonadota > Alphaproteobacteria > Rhizobiales > Stappiaceae > Roseibium. The sequence goes on from JAEPML010000018.1 coordinate 22,653, forward strand.
CAGCAGCACGACAGATACATCCAAGACTATCTGACATCGGGACAGGCCAAGCTAATCGGTCAAAACAGGGAACTACCAGCAGTCCGAAAAAATGGGGAAATTTTTCCGATCAAGCTTTCACTGGCCGAGATGTCGACAGGTGGCAAGTCTCAGTTCATTGCATCAATTGTCGATATAAGCACCGAAAAAAGCCTGGAGGCGCAGCTCAGGCAATCTCAGAAACTAGAAGCAGTTGGGTTGATGGTTGGAGGTATAGCTCACGATTTCAACAATATTCTCGGCATCATCATCGGCCATCTGGACCTTGCCAGCAAAGGAGCTGAATCAGGTTCAAAACTGGAAGGGCAGATCTCAAAGTCACTTCACGCCGCCAATCGCGGAGCCGATCTCACCCGTCGTCTGCTGAGCTTTTCGAGCAAATCAGCCGTCAAGACAGATCGGGTGCACGTGAATGCCGTATTGTCGGAACTGCATAACCTGGTCCAGAAGACGCTCACAGAGAATATTCATGTCCAGATGCAACTCGACGCCGATGATCCAGTTGCCTATGTGAACGCAGGTGACTTTGAAGATGCCGTCATCAATCTCTGCCTCAACTCGCGAGATGCGCTGCACGGCGGTGGAGAGATTGTCATTCGCTCCAGAACTGTCGCGCTTTCGGAAACTGAGGCTGACTCATTGGGCATTTCTGCAAAAACCTATACCGCAGTTTCGATTGAAGACAATGGCAGTGGAATTCCGGAGGGAATCAAAGACAAGATCTTTGAACCGTTCTACACCACAAAGGAAGTCGGCAAAGGCAGCGGACTTGGACTGGCGATGGTCTATTCCTTTGTGAAACGATCAAATGGTTCAATCCAAATAGAGTCCGTAGTTGGGTCAGGCACCAAGATTACTCTCTTGTTGCCGTGCCCGGAAACTACTCATGAACAGGAGAATGTCGCGGTCGGCAGCGACGAGAAGACGGAGGGCATCTCGTTTGGCAATGAACATGTCTTGATCGTCGATGATGAACCCGATCTCGCGGAAGTTGCCGAGCAATATCTGAGCGAACTTGGATTTTCCACACATGTTGCTCATGGCTACACAGAGGCGCTCAGCCTCTTGCAAAACGGGGGCAAGTTTGACCTGCTATTCAGCGATATCGTCATGCCCGGAGGAAAGGACGGTTACGAGCTTGCTCGCAAGGCACGCGGCTTGCTGCCAGATATTCGCGTGTGTCTGGTGTCTGGATACCCTGGTGCAGATACCGCTGACGAGGTAGCCGAAGACATCTCGTACCCGTTCCTGAAGAAGCCTTACACGAGGCAGGAGGTAGGCAAAATACTTAGGCAAGTGCTGAAGTCGGAATGATCCAGTTTGTTTCTTTCTGCACGAAGACGGGCCAACTTCTTTACGATGCTATCTTCTCAGCTTGTCTAACATCGTCGCTGTGCGACAACATCCCATACCGAAAAGCCGCGTAGAACGCTTGATCTATTTTCCGGTACATTTTGTTCATGGAGGCAATGGCTTCCCTATGGGAAAGTGCAGGCTTGTAGGCGCGTTCTTCCGTAAGGGTCGTAAACAAATCCGCAATCGTAATCACCCGAACCTTCGGATTGATCGCCTCTCCTGAGAGACCAATCGGATAGCCTGATCCGTCAAGCATTTCGTGGTGAAAATAGACTATTTCCTTGGTTTCATTGTCCAACTCGAACCTGTCCTTAAGTATCTCGTAGCCCAGCTGAGCATGTTTTTGGACAAGATTAAGCTCTACACCATCCGGGTCTGTCGGTTCGTCCAACAAATCCTGCGGAATTCGAGACTTGCCAATGTCATGCAAGAGGCCCCCAACAATTACCTGGAGGCAATCATCCTCAGACCAGTCAAGCTGACACGCGAGCCAACCCGCAAAACCAGCGACCTCAAGAGAATGCGCATATGTCGGGTTGTGATGGAACTTCACCATCTTGATCCATGCGAGAATTCCATTTGTTTGTAAAATGGTCAGCAAATTCGAAGCGACTTCACGCCCAGACTCAATCGGGATGGCCTCATCCGTGACAGCAGCCAAATGAAAAGCTTCGAGGTGAGCGTTTGCCTGCTTGTAGATTAACTTCATCTCATCCGGGGTGTCTTCAGGCAACGCAGCGAGAAGGTCTGGCGCGCCCAGCCGCTTTATCAGAGACAGAACTTTTGAAAGCCTGTCGGATCGGTCAAAGACGTTCATCATCCGGAGAGCGTCTGCCTGAAAACACTCTCTCCTGGAGTTGTAATCGACAACGGCGACAACAGGAAAAAAATCAAGGAACTCCCGATGTTCTCTCAACTTGTGAAGATCACAATCTTGCGCGTCAGCAAACTCAACCAGGATGACATCGGCATCGCTCACCGAAAGAGGCGAGACGTCACTCATCTTCAAAAAACAAGTTGAAAAGAAAAGGTCAAGCTTCCGACAAAATGTCAGATTTTCCACCGGACCTGAATGAATTACCGTGACCTTCATTGATAGACACCAGTCCATGTAGAGCGTCAGCGAACCCAAACGTTCAGTATGTTGCGAATTTAACCCGCAGTCTTGCGGTTCCGGTCGCTACCAATCGATCTGATGCGCTCGAAAAATCCATTCACCTCGTTTGAGATCGTCTCAGAACTTTTCTCCATCCCCTGAGCGGCCTTGGAAAACGTTACCGCTGTGTCATTGGATGTCCCGATTGCCTGCTTGACCCCCGAGATGTTCCCGGAAAGAACATTGGCTCCGCTAGCAACAGTTTGAACGCTATTTGAGATTTCGCTTGTCGCTGCGCCTTGTTCTTCAACAGCAGCTGCAATGGCGGCGGTCATCTCGTCTAGTTGCCGAACCGTGTCGGAAATCGTCCCTATGGACCCGACCGCCGACGTTGTGGCTTCTTGTATCTCGGTAACCTGTTGACTGATTTCCTCAGTTGCCTTTGACGTCTGGGTTGCCAATTCCTTTACCTCAGCTGCGACAACAGCAAAGCCCTTACCGGCATCACCAGCACGTGCAGCCTCAATTGTAGCATTGAGCGCCAACAGGTTGGTCTGTTCGGCAATCGCCTGAATCAGGCCAACAACGTCACCGATTTTTTGTGCAGCTCCAGACAGACTGTCAACCTCTCCGCTTGTGGTCTCAGCGCTAGTGCGAGCCTGGTTTGCAATCTTGGATGCACCTGAAACCTGCTTTGATATTTCCAGGATCGAAGCTGAAAGTTCTTCGGTAGCTGAGGCTACCGTTTGGACATTTAGGCTGGTGTCCTCCGATACTGCAGACGCCGAGTCGGCCTCGGATCTCGCGCCCCCACATACGTCGATCAGGCGGCCAGCGTCTTCCGCCAGAGTGCACGCGTTTGAACTGATGGTCGAAATCGGTTCCGAAACAGAGGACTGGAACGCACCGATTGCCTCGTTCAATTGTTCTGTTCTGGCGGCCTGTTCTTCCAGAAGAATCGCCTGATAAGTCGAAACCGCCATGTCCAGATCGAACAATACCGCCGTTGTAACGTGGGCTAGCATGTCACTAAGTCTTTTAGGAGAATAGCGATGTTTTTGGATAACGACCTGTTGCAATCGAACGAGGACAAATTTGTAGCCAGCAATATACCACCTGGGCTCTAACCCGATGCGGCTGTGTACACGGCCGATGCGGTTGATGCTTTCAACGTAATCATCATCGAAGCCTTGCGTAAACAGCTTCGCCCAGTGTTTCTTCTGCGCGTTTTCCAGTTTCGGCTGTTGGTCACCGATCAGGGCAGCCATATCCGGATAGCTTCGCAAGTGAGCGTAGAAATCTCCCAAGACATCATCCAGATTTCTTTCGATTGTCAGCCATACGGTACGCAAACCCGTTACCACGGCTTCGTCGATACCTGCAAAGGACAGTCGGCACTCAAACTCTTCTGGTCGATGGGGCATGTGCACGTCCATTTGTGTTTTTGAAACCTTTGAAGCAAGGCGAACGGCCAGCTCAAAAACACCCGGCGATTCTTCTTGCCAGTCTTATGATTAATCCGAATATTATAATTAATTGCTAATAGCAAGTTTTTTTAGAAGGCAACAATACCCTCATTTTCAACCTAGCTGGACGGAAGGACTGTGGAAACAGTGGCCAAAAACGCATCCATCTTGAACGGTTTGAAGAGAAACTCGGTTGCACCGTCTGCTTCAGCAAGAGCGGAAGTCATTTCAAGAGAAAGTTCGTCTGCCCCACCAGACATAAAGATGATCGGAATATCTGGTTGTCGTATGCGCAAAACTTTTGAAAATTCTAGTGTCGATTCCTTGCCAACCCAAAAGTCCAAAATCGCCAGATCATATTCCAGGTCTGCGCTCAAAGCTTCTTGCGCAGCGGACAATAGCTTGAAAGCCTTTACAGCATACCCCTCCGCTTCCAGTGTTGAACTGTAAAGATTCAAGAGGGCGGGTTCATCCTCAACTAACAAGATACGAGTCGTCATCCGTCCAACATTCCTTGAATTGATATCAATTGAAGTATCTGTTTAAATTGACTTTTTTTATCATCGGGGAGTTTACTGATCAACGCAGCAAGCGACCCGAGGGGGTCTCGATCGAGTATTTGTTTCCCACTTTCCGTCAAGGAAACAGTCGTCTGCCGACCATCAGCCAGGCTTTTTTTGCGTGTTATCAATCCGCGACGGCTCAGACTTTCCAACGCCCGGGTGACGGGAGCCAAGGTCAGCCCCACAAAGCGGGCGATCCAAGTTGGTGTCTTTTCTTCGGGAGTTGCCCGAGAGAGACACCGCAATATCGACCACTGCAAACGACTTATATGACCTGGAGCTCTGTCCACATAAGCATCGTTCAGCAGCTTGTCGATCAGGATCGCAGCAGCAAGATCGCTTCGGTCTCCGGACTTCAATGTCTTTGACTTCTATTGGCAACCAGACGCGACATTGCGCAAGGTAAATTGTTCTTGTGCAGTCACTCTATTCAGCTTGCTTGCTTCCAGCAAATAGTTTTTGAGTGTTCGAACTTCTCCAAACCTCATCCCCACTTCACGTATCTGCTTTGCTCTTCCCTAGCCGTCCGGTCACAATATCACCCTTGATCTGCTCTCTTCTTTCCCAAGCTCTCGGGAGAAATTGCAGGCAAGGAACCCGGAATACTCAAACTGCGTAACTGCACTGACAATCCAGATTTCGCATTAGGTGCCGCAGGCTAACAACCTCGCGGTATTGCAGGCAGTTTTCAACGCAATCGTCAAACATCGTCTCCAAGGACGTCACACCCTTCGACACAAACCTACACCTTGCCAGCGGAATCATAATCCGCGTGTCGGGGGTTCAAGTCCCTCCTCCGCTACCAGTTTTCAGGACAACATGCGTCTGATCTTGGGTTTACCAGGAGGTTTACCACTTGGTCGCGGCATTGCCTTGCTGAAGCCAACGAGCAGAAAACATATAAATAGATAATTCTGGACAATCCCCACTTGTCATCTTCAGTTTCAAGTTGGCGGGGATCGAAAATGCTCGATCTCAGAAACTTGTAATTCCAATTCTTACCCTGCAGCTCCTGTTGCGGACGGCTTGAATTGACTGCGAACGATTGGATTTCAGGGATAGCCGCGATAAAGAGAGCGTGGGTTTGTCCTGTGTAACATCAGCAGGTACGACCAGGTCGGGGGCTCGGAACAATCAAAACACGAAACATCAAACGGCTGGTCTTCTATTTTCCCGGCTACGACTTGCGCCCCTTGCGTCGCACCTTTCCCCTAATTCGAACCGAGTGTCAGAATTTTTTGAAGCTCTACAAGTTGGATGGGGCTTTGGGTGAACCTTGCGAAAGTCATGAACCGGGCATCGGCCCGGCGACGTAGGAGGGACATGTCAACTGGCCCGAGTGTCACGTCGAAACGCGGTTTGTACAGCTCGGTTGGCGTGATGTGATCAAGTCCGATTTCGAGCGCTCCTGGCCGCGAACCATCATTGAAGGGCTTCGATCCTTTACCCTTTACGCCCTGGCCGGAGGCTTTCGCGCCGTCTGGAAGAGCAACTGGGCCCATGCGCTTTTCTGTCTCTATCCGGCCGTCGGCCTGTTGCTTTATCTGATGATCAGCCTCTTGCCGCCGCTTTTCCTGGCGTCAACAACGCTAGGCGCAATGGCTGCTGCCTTGCCCGGTTCGTAAACGGGTCTGACCTCGTGGGGCTTTTTTCTGGTCGGCAGCGGCGTCTGGATGGTGGCGATTTATGCATTCATGCAGTGGCTCGAACAGAAATCCTACTTCCGCTACCTTGTGAACAGCTGGTACTTCATTGAGCGTTTAGCCCGAAATGAACACGGTCCGATGCACACACGCATCGAAGAGTGTGCCGACACGATCGTTACCATGGCGGACAGCGTCGAGAATGAGGAAGTTGTGTTGGTATCGCATAGCCGCGGCACCTTCGTAGCGATCTATATACTTGCCGCAGTGCTGCGTCGCAATCCCGATTTCGGTAGCCGCAAGGGCGGCTTCTCCTTTGTCACGCTTGGACCTGCCTTCGACTGCCTTGGAGGCTACGGTGCGCAGCACGGTTTCGGCGAGGCAATGGCAACAATTGCGCGTTCAGGCGTCCACTGGACTGATCTCTATTCACCTCACGATCCGATCTGCGGCGGTCGCACCACGCCGATCGCCCGTTATGCTGCGCTTACCAAGGCCGACGGCAGAAAGCCGGAACCAAGGCGTTTCAGCGTTCGTGTTCCCGACCGGATGTCGCCAGACGCTTTCCGCTACCTGCGCTACCGTTTCTTCAAGCTCCACTTCTGCTACTTCCTCGCGTCGGTGACCCCGGGTCTGTTTGATTTTTACCGGTTGACGTTGGGGCCGAAACGCGCCGTAGAGCAGCTAAAGGCCTGGAATACCGGTCAGGACTAAATCCTGGTTGGGACCTGGCGCCTTGTCGTCACATGTGGGTCCAGATACGCCGGTTGGCAAATAGGAAACCGTGGCCAATTTTCTCTGATCATTTGTGAAGCTTAAGACAGCGCAGCGAGCGCCATGTATGCAGAGATTCTAAGTTTTCTCGGCTGGATCGTAATTAGCGAGTCGGGGGGGAGAGCCTCTCATCTGCTACCAGTTTCCCCGCAACACCGCAGCTCTTGCCTCGCCACTCACTACCGGAACAGGAAGACAGTGTTAATTCAGTGCAAAGCTGCAAAAGCGCTGCGAGTTACCTGTTCACCGTGCGCAATTCGATACAAGAGCCAATTGCACGCCTGATAGAGAACGCGGACAAATCTCCAATGAGATCAGCCGCATCTTTCAATCCGACCTGCAGCACCTGACACCTCCGGTAGCCCCCGTGAGACCTGTGTGCGTTCGCCTGATGCCTTTTTTGTTGCAAGTGGGTCAATCATTGTTTCGTGCTGGATCGCGAGGCCATTCTCGAGACATCTTGAAGAAGTCGCAATACCGACAGGCAACCTCTTGCACGGCCCGGAGAATGCGATATGTTCTCTATATGTTCCATTTTTGACGAGTTGCAAAATGTCTTTGAATTACGTGATGATTGGCTCCAACGACGTTGTGAAAGCAAGGTCTTATTACGACGCTGTCCTGCCCCTGATTGGTGGATCGGTTGTAATGGAATTCATGCCCCACGGGTTTTGCTATGGCCTGCGTGGAGGCGGGCGGATCTGGGTGACACCGCCTTTCAACAAGGAAGAGGCAACGCCAGGCAATGGCAACATGGTTGGGCTGCTTTGCGAAAGCGAAGCTGAAGTGCAGGCGGCCCATGCGGCTGCGCTCTCTGCTGGTGGTGCCAATGAAGGAGAACCCGGGCCGCGTCCGCAATATGGACCTGATTTTTACGGAGCCTATGTCCGGGATCTTGACGGCAACAAGATGAGTTTCGTGTATTTCGGCAACGCGGGCTGATCGCGCATCGCGCGCGAAAACTCAAGACCCGATCCCCTCGATCACGGCCTCGTGCAGATTTCGGCAAGACCTGCGTTTTCCTTGCCTCGGAAGAGGCGCGGTACATCAACGGCCAGAATATCCTGTCGGACGGCGGCATGAACCGCGCCGTGCGTTAACTGCAGGCGGCCAAGCTCCCTATATCGGAACGCTCACGCCCTGGTCGCCCACTCCGAGACAACGGCCCATCCCAATGCGTTGGTGCCGCAGCAGCTCACGGTAGAGGTTTGACCCGCGACAGAAGGCGTACACACAAACGAAGCTGGCGAGGCACAGCAAGAGCATCCTGCCAGCAATCCTTTCTGGGCGATGAGAGATTGGGCCTCAGGTTCTTCGCGCACACCATGTGCCATTTGGCCTGCACCTTTCGCAGGAGACAGCATGGCTTTGTCAATCGCTTTCACGCTGCCAACGGGGAATAGCTCCCCTTCGAGCACTGTTCCCCAGATACCAATATTCTTGATCTTGTCAGGCTCCACCTCGAACGGATCCGCTTCAAGAATAGTAAAATTGGCAAACTTGCCCGGTGCAATCGAACCAAGCTCCGTCTCCAGTCGCAGGGACTGGGCGGCATCGATTGTTACGGCACGCAAGGCGTCTTCGACAGACAACCGATGCTCAGGCCCGGCGACACGGTCTGAAACCGTTGTCCTGTTCACGCCGGCCCAGACAAGGAACAGTGGCTCTCCCGGGGCCATCGGCACATCCGAGTGAAACGAGATTGGTATGCCGTTCGCCTTGATGGGACCAACCGGTACGATGTCGTCTGCACGGTCTGGACCCAGTCCAATTTCTCCATATCGATCCGACAGCGCCGTCACATAGTAGGGATTTGCGCTGACGATGCAGCCGAGCTCGGCAATGCGTTCTGCCTGGTCTTCCCGGGCATAGCCGAAATGCACAAATGTCGTGCGGTGATCGGGTCTTGGCTTGCGGCGCATGTTCCGTTCTACGGCATCCAGTATCATGTCAACCGCGAGATCGCCGGTCTGGTGGATGTGGAGCTGGTAGCCTGCCTCCCAATAGGCATCGAAGGCCTCGTTGAATTCGTCCGGTTGCATAATCCACTCTCCGTGGAAGTCGTCTCCCTGGTAAGGTTCCGACACTTGCATCGCGAGGCTGTAAATTGCGCCGTCGGCAAAAAGCTTGACCTGTTTGGGCAGGAAGGCCGTCTTGCCTTCCCCCCATTCGAGCAGTTTCTCTGTCTCCTCGATGAGCGTTCCGTCTTCGAGATGCAACGCTGCCAGGGATTTGCCGTCTGGTATGAAATAGGTGCGAAGCGGACTATCTGATCCCGAGAACACTGCATTGGTTGCCTGTTGTAACGGTCGCGACAGTACCCCGCCGGGTTCGGCGGCCACGGTCACACCGGCGCGGTGCATGTAATCCCGGGTCAGTTCCAGTCCGGTTCCAAGCCGCTCGGGTGTCGCCAGAACGGGCGCTACCGTTGGCAGCACTGAAAACATGCCTGTTTCATAAAAGTGCCCTTGCTCGAAATTAGATTGCTCGAGAGCAAGACCTTCGAAGGTGTTCACGAGTTCTTCTGTTATTCCGAGAACATCAAGTGCGGCCGTATTGAAGATGAGTTCATGTGCGGAACGGTGAATGATGATGATCGGTCTTGTGCGGCTGATTTCGTCGAGTTGTGGTCGCCTGACTTCACCATGAAAGAAATGATGGTAGCCCCAGGAAAGGAGCAGGGCGTCCGGATCCTCCATCGCATCCTCCGCAGACGAAAGGCGTGCCCGGTACTCTTCCGCGTTGGCAGCCGCTCTTGAAAGACCTGTTGGCAGGTTCCAGTCCTCGATCGAGATAATCTCTGCGGTCAGGGTCAATGCTGCCAGGAATGGATGGACATGCTGGTCTATCAACCCGGCAATGATCACCTTGTCGGCAAAGGTCTCGTCAACCCGGAAAGGCTGTTGGCCAATCCTGTCAATGACCTTTGCACGTGGTCCGGCAGTGAGGACGCGATCCCCAACAACAGCGACCGCGTCAACATCCTGTTCATTGCCCTCCATCGTGATCACGCGTTTCGCTATGTAAACGGTTACCTCGGGCAAGACCTTGAGCTGGCTGCCAAGATCCTGAAGGGTGGATGCTGCATGAGAACCAGCAACATTGGCGACGACCGCGGTCGACACGCCGGCCAACAGAGACAGCGCAGTGCGGCGCGACACCTTGGTCTTGTACATGCTCAACCTCCAGGAATGTTTGCAGGATGGTGCAATATTGTGATGCCCTTGGGAAGCTCGGGAGCTAAATCCTTTCCCGCGTCAGAAGATTCTTTCACGAATTGCCGTGTCAGTTTCACACGCGCCTGAACTCGCTTGCGCAAGCTCTCAATTTAATACATATTCTAATATTAGAATTTAATGTTTTGAGGTTCTGTCATGCCTGTGTCCCGACGCGCCTTCCTCGCAGGGTGCGCTAGCCTCCCGGTTTCTGCTCAGTTCAGTCGGCATGTGAAGGCCGATACGCCGATCGGCAAGGGCATGCTCACGACCATCAGCGATGGACACTTGACGCTACCCGGCAGTTTCATTTTCGAACCGATGCCGCAGGACGAACTCCTTCCCCTTCTGAAACGCGTTGGTATTGAACAAAAAACACTGACCCCGGACTGCAACGTTTCGCTTTATCGCGACGGGACACATACCGTCCTGTTCGATGTCGGTTCGGGCCCCGACTTTCAACCGACCGCCGGGAAATTGCTGGAAGGACTGGAACTGGTCGGCGTTTCGCCGGAAGACGTCACCCATGTCGTCTTCACCCATGCACATCCCGACCACATCTGGGGCCTTCTGGACGAGTTCGACGATCCCCTCTTTTACGACGCAGCCTACATGATCCGGCGTACTGAATGGGATTACTGGTGGAACCCCGAGACGGTCAACACGATCGGCGAGGCCCGTGCGTCAATGGCGGTCGGCGCCAGGCGTCAGTTGGAAGCCATCGAGGATGCGGTCGCGTTTTTCGACGGGGGCGAAGAGATCCTGCCCGGTATTCAGGCGGTATCGACACACGGGCACACGCCGGGCCACATGAGTTTCGAACTGCGCAGCGGCTCTGAGGCCGCCTTGATCCTGGGTGACGCCATCGGCAATCACCATGTCGCCTTCATGCGGCCGGACTGGCCGAGCGGTTCCGACCAGGATGCCGAAACGGCCGCGGTGACACGCAAGGCCTTGTTCGACCGGATCGTCGCGGACGACCTCAAGATAGCAGGCTTTCATCTACCCGGCGGTGGCATCGGGCGCGTCGAACCAACGTCTGACGGCTTTCGTTTCATTCCGGAGACAACCTGATGCGCATTGCGGGACTTCTCTTTGCCACCTGCCTCGCCGTTTCGGCCCATGCCAGCGAGGACATCGCGGACCAATATCCGGGATCTGCGCTCTATTCCAAACCCGTCGAGGTCATTCCCCATGTCTGGTCCGCCATCGGGGCGACGGCGCCGCCATCCTATGAGAATTCGGGGCACAACAACAATCTCAGTTTCATCGTGACCGGCGACGGCGTGATCGTCATCAACGGCGGCGCTGCCTATGTTCTCGCAAAGGCGCTACACGAGGAAATCAAGGCTGTCACGGATCAGCCGGTAAAGCTCGTCATCGACGAGAACGGCCAGGGTCACGCGATGCTCGGGAACTCCTATTGGTCCGAGCAGGGCGTACCCATCCTCGCGCATGTGGATGCAGCGCATGAAATCGAGGAAAACGGTCGCCGGATCCTCGAGGCGATGAAGAAATACAATCGGGACAAGGCAGCCGGAACATTCGTCGCCCCGCCAACAGAGACTTTCGAAGACAGGCATCTCGTCGAAATGGGGAACTTTCGCATCGAGGTCCTGCATCTCGGCCCGGCTCATGGCCCCGGAGACACCCAGGTCTGGTTGCCCGAGCAAGGCCTCGTGATCGCAGGTGACATGGCGTTTCACGAGCGCATGCTTCCGATATTCGAAGACACGATCGTTGCCGACTGGCTTGAGACGTGGGAAAGCGGGTTTGAGGCGCTGAACGCGACCTATGTCATCCCGGGTCACGGACATCCGACCAACATGGACCAGGTGCGCCGCTACACGCATGGCTACCTGACGTACCTGCGCACGAAGATCGGAGAGCACCTGGAAAACGGTGGTGAACTCGCGGATGCCTATTACGTGGACCAGTCCCCCTATGCCCAGCTCGACACGTTTGAAGAGCTGGCGACGAAGAATGCAGGCCGCGTCTACGAGCAGATGGAATTCGAGTAGCAATGCTCCCGAGTGGCGGCTTATTGAGACATCCGGTCTATCCCCCGCCCATTTCGACCTTCCGACACTCTGCCATCCGGGAAAACGCAGGTTGATTGGCGACGCCCGGGCGGGAAAACCTTGCGGTCAGAGCCGGACGTCTTCGACTACGCTGCGACCGGGCACCGGGCCAGTTCGCACCTCGTCCAGAGCGCCTCGAGCGCGGTGACAAGGTGATCGATGTCAGCAGATGAATGTACGGGCGACGGTGTGATGCGCAGTCTTTCCGTGCCCTTGGGAACCGTCGGATGGTTGATCGGCTGAATGTAGATCCCGAAATCCTTCAACAGGATGTCGGAGATGAACTTGCATTTCACCGGGTCTCCAACCATCACCGGAATGATGTGGCTCGGGTTGTCGATATGGGGCAGGCCGATCGCGTCAAGACGGCGTCTGACTTCAGCGACATTGGCCTGTTGAAGTCGTCGTTCCGCGTCGCTCGTCTTCAGGTGCCTGATTGAGGCAGCCGCGCCTGCCGCCACCGCCGGGGGCAACGCGGTGGTGAAAATGAAGCCGCTGGCAAAGGAGCGGACAAAGTCGCACAGCTCGGCCGATGCAGCTATGTAACCGCCAACGACACCAAAGGCCTTGCCGAGCGTTCCCTCGATCACGGTCACCCGGTCCATGACACCGTCCCGTTCGGCAATGCCACCGCCACGGGCGCCATAGAGACCGACCGCGTGGACCTCATCCAGATAGGTCATCGCGCCATAGCGGTCGGCGAGGTCACAGATCGCGGCAATCGGAGCAATGTCACCGTCCATCGAATAGACGCTCTCGAAGGCAATGAGTTTGGGTTGTTCCAGCGGCAACGCTGCCAGCCTGGCTTCCAGATCATCCAGGTCATTGTGCTTCCAGATGACCTTCTGCGCCCGGCTGTGACGGATGCCCTCGATCATGGACGCATGATTGAGCGCATCGGACAGCACGACGCAATCCGGGATGCGTGAGGCCAACGTTCCAAGCGCAGACCAGTTTGCCACGTAGCCAGACGTGAACAGCAGCGCCGCATCCTTGCCGTGAAGATCGGCCAGCTCGGCCTCAAGGAGGGCGTGTTCATGCGTGTTGCCGGAGATATTGCGGGTTCCGCCGGCACCAGCGCCACAGCGATCAAGGGCTTCGTGCATGGCACGCAGCACTTCGGGATGCTGGCCCATGCCCAGGTAATCGTTGGAGCACCAGATCGTCACGTCGCCCGGGCCGTTGTGGCACCTTGCATTTGGGAACGCCCCGCAATGACGTTCCAGCTCGGCAAAGGTGCGATAGTTCCCCTCTTCCCGAAGGGCCCCCAGTTCGCTTCTGAAATACGCCTGATAGTCCATCAGTTGCCGATCGCCTCCGCAACGATCTGCTGCATGAGGTTTTCAACCGCCTGCATCGGACCGTCAGGATAGTCTTCGTGACCCACAATGACGCCCTCATCGGTTTCCATTACGAAAATCCCATAAGGGCAGTAGGTGATGTTCATCGGATCTTTTTCCATCACCTGGCGAGAAATGACGGCCGAGCAGAACAGGAATATATCAGCGTTCTTGAAGATCTTCTTGTCGCTGCCCACATCGGCACCGGTCCGATTGAGCATCTCGCCGACATGACTGACATAGTCGATCACCAGGCCCTGCCCGACAATTGCGCTTTCAACCGCAAAGGTCGCATCGTCGAACGTGCCGTCGAACGGGTAGGTAAAGGGTTTTTGCGCCAGCGCCGAGCCGCTGAGTGCAAGTCCAAACGCTGCAGCGAGTACGATAGATTTCATGGGTCAGTCCTCCGTCTGGTTGCACAGTTTCCGCACGCCGTTTCGCCCCGGCGCGGAACTCAATCCTCGCCGGAGCAACACGGCTGTCAGGTCATCCAAGCATGTCCGTGGTGATGCCGGTGTACCAACCTTCCGATTCCTCGTAGGTGGCCTTTCGCACATCCGCACTTTCACCGGTCTTTGAAATGAAGCCGTCCACCTTTGCGATCTTTTCCAGCGTCGCTTCGTAGGTCGCGCCAACTTTCACGCCGTCATTGGGTGCAATCAGCGACCAGCAGGTGTTGGAGAATTTCGCCGGGAAAACCTTAGAACCGGTCAGCGCCCCGCGCACGGCATTCGCGCAGACCTTCGCCTGGGAGTTCGCCGAAAAACCGGATTTCGGCATATCCCCCTGGCTGGAGGCATCCCCGAGAACATATATGTCCGCATCCGCCTTCGTGGACATGTCAGCCGCGTTTACCGGTGCCCAGTTTCCATCCGTCACGGCCGCCATGTCGGCAATGCGCCCCGCCTTCATGGCCGGTATGACGTTACAGACATCGACATTCACCACCTCGCCATCGATCGTCACGGTCATGGCATTCGGATCAACAGACACGTTGCCGCCGCCGAATTCCTCGCCGATCCAGTCGACCATGCCCTCGTAGTGGTTTGCCCAGCCTTCCTGGAACAGGGCCATCTTGGAGAATTTCGGCTTGGGATCGGCCACGATGATCTTGGCGGTCGGATTGTTCTGCTTGAGGAAATGCGCAACCATCGAGATCCGCTCATACGGGCCCGGAGGACACCGATACGGATTGGGCGGCGCCACCATGGCGAAGGTTCCACCCTCTGGCATCGACATGAGCTGCGCCTTCAAAAGCTCGGATTGAGAGCCGGCCTTGTAGGCATGCGGCATGGCGTTCTGTGCACTGAGATCCCATCCTTCCACGGCACCGTCGACGAAATCGATCCCCGGGCTGAGAATGAGTTTGTCGTAAGGCAGCGAACCACCACCGGCCAGGGCGACGGTCTTGGCATCGCGATCCACGCCGACGGCCCAGTCGTGCACCACATTGACCCCACCGGCCGCGAGACCGCCATAGGTGTGACCGATATCCTCGATTTCCTTGAAACCGCCGAGATAAAGATTTGAGAAGAAGCAGGTGTAGTACTTTCGGGTGGGCTCGATCAGCGTGACGTCGATTGCCCCCTTGCTGTCCTTGGCGATGTAACGCGCGGCGGTCGCGCCGCCGGCGCCGCCCCCGACAACGACAACACGTGGTTTTCCCTGCGCCTTGACCATGGGCGCCGACAGCACCGCGGCCATTGCGGCTGATGTGCCGATGAATTGCCTTCTGTTCAGTGTCATTGCTTCCTCCCTAAAAGCTCAGTCATTGTTCCAGCGCTGCGAAGTAGGACGCGAGCGCAGCTATCTCTTCTGCATTGAGCCGGCCGGCCATCATCTGCATGACAGGGTGGGCACGTTTCTTGTTCTTGTAGGCATGCATTGCGAGCACGAAGTCTTCCTCGGGCCACAGGACAATCGACGGGATGCCGTCGTCACCGCCGTCGGCCTGATGGCAGGTGGTGCATTCGCTGCTGAGATATTCGCCGTATTCCGGGTCGCCCTCCAGCGCCAGAATGGCGGGATCGATGTCGTGATCCGTTGGCGTTGCCGTCGGATCTGCTTCCGGAATGTTGGCCGGATCATCAGAGAACGTGCGCAGGTAAGCCAGAAGGTTCGACCGGTCTTCAGCCTTCTTGAGCCCCTTGAAGCTCATCCGCGTCCCGCTTGCCAGCGCCCGTGGATTTTCCATGAAGGCGTTCAGCGTATCGATGTGCCACTCCAGACCGCCCCTGCCCGCACGCTGAAGGGCCTTTGAATACTGGAAATCTTCGTGACTGGCAGCCTTGCGACCGAATATGCCGTTCAGATGGGGACCGATACGGTGCCTGGCGCCCTGCCCGACCTGGTGGCAGCTCTTGCACTTGTTGTAGACCGTTTTCCCCGCAACGGGATCGCCGAATTCCTCCGCAGCACCAGCGGTACTAAAGAACAGCCCGGCAACAACAAAGAAGATGACACGGCGAAAGGACATGACCGCCTATTCCCCGATCGACTTGAGATAGGCGGTAATGGCAGACAGATCGGTGTCCTTTTTCAGACCAGCGAATGCCATCTTGGTGCCCTTCATATAGGCCTTCGGCTTTGCGAGAAACTCTACCAGTGCCGTTTCGTCCCAAACCCGGCCCTCGCCTTTGGCTGCGACAAAGACCTTGGAATACTTGAAGCCTTCGACCGATCCCATCGTGCGTCCCATCAAACCATTGAGTTGAGGGCCGGACTTGTTCTTTGCGCCTTCACCCACCGCATGACAGGCCTTGCACTTCTTGAACACCTTCTCACCCGCCGCGATCACCCCAGGATCGATTTGCGAAGCAGGACTTTCGGTGCCTTCAGCTGCCCCACCACCATCGGCAGACGCGGCCTTGGCCACGAAAGTCGGTGTATCCTCGGTCGCAGCATGGTTCATCACGGACTCCCCACCGTCTTCCGGGGTCACGTCAAGAAAGGTCGCGCGCATGGTGATTTCGACCGCCGGCTTGCAGTTTTCCATGCAGGGCTCACCGCTCCATTGAGCGTATTCCCGCTCGGGACGGTCGTCGACAATGAAGCCGGCCTGGTTGTACATCTCGAAATCGGAAAAATTCTCGTGGCTTAACTCGAACTCGTCGTCGACCAGATCGTTGGAATAGAGGATGTAGGCAACGATCGCATAGGTTTCGTCAGCCGTCAGCGTTTGCGCCTCGCCGAAGGGCATCGACCTGTGAACATAGTCCCAGACGGTCGACAGGTAAGGCCAGTAGGATCCCACGGTTTTCACAGGATCCTTGTCTGCAAGCGTGTCAAACCCTCCGGCCAGCACAGGCCAGTTGTCAACACCCTCTGCGAAGTCTCCGTGACAGGATGCACATTTCTCAGCGAAGACTTCCTCGCCGGTGAAGACGTCGCCACTGCCCTCGGGCAATCCCCGCCCATCGGGAAGGACATCGACATCCCAGGCTGCGATTTCCGCGGCCAATGCCTCCCGGCCCAGACCATAGCCAGCTTCGCTCTGGGGAGCGCGCTCGGTGAGATCCGAACCACCGGAAGCGCTCTTGTCGGCAAGCGCCTGCACCTCGGCAATTTGTGTCCTGAGCGCATCGGAAACGGCCGCTTCCTCGCTTGCCTTCTGGTTCGCCGCTTCCACCTGTTGGGAAGCCTGTTCGACGCGCCGTTCGAGCGAGGAAATCTTGTTCTGTCCGTAGTCCAGATTTGCGATGACCAGCGCAACGGCCACAGCCAGTGCCGTACCACCTGCGACGGGAAGAACGATCTGGTTAAGAGACTTCGACATTCTCGACGACCCCATTTTCATCCACGTACCAGGTCTGGATGCAATTGTTGTGATAGACGGAGTTCTCGCCCCGGGAGGTCCGGAGCTGGTCCTTGGTCGGCTGGACATAACCGGTTTCATCGATGGCCCGCGATTGCAGCAGCATCGGCTCCCCGGTCCATTCCGTATCAAGGTAGAAACGCGTCAGCGCCTTGCTGTCGCCCTGTTTTCCGAGCCGCGCCGTCTCCCAGGTGATGCCGCCGTCCTTGGAGACATCCACGCGGGTGATCTTGCCATGGCCTGACCACGCAAGCCCGGAAATGACCAGGGGACCGTGCGCGTGGTCGATGGGCATTTGCGGACTGGGCGTTGTTATGACGGATTTTGCATCCATGACCCAGGTCCACTTGCGCGCGGTCCCGTCTTCGTAAACATCCGTGTATTTGGATGTTTCTTCGCGGCTCTCGACGGCCGCATCCGTCACCTCGATGCGGCGCAGCCACTTGACCCACATGTTTCCTTCCCAGCCCGGGACAACGAGGCGGACGGGGTAACCGTGTTCCATGCGCAGGGCCTCGCCATTTGCCTTGAAGGCGACAAGCACATCTTCCAGCGCCTTTTCCATCGGAATGGAACGCCCGTTCGATGAGGCATCCGCGCCCTCGACATAGACCCACTTGTCCTTCAGGTCGCCGGCCGCCGCCAGGCCGGCTTCGTTCAGCAATGTGCGCAGGGGCACACCGGTGTATTCCATGTTGTGGATCATTCCATGCGTGAACTGCGCGCCGTTCAATTGCGCACCAGCCCATTCCATGCCCGTATTCGCCGCGCATTCACAGAAATAGACATGGTTCTCGCGCGGGAAGCGCTCCAGATCCTTGTAGGTGAAGACCAGCGGCCGATCGACCAGCCCGTTGATCATCAGCCTGAAGTCTTCCTTGCGCAATTCGATGGCGCCCGAATGATGCCTTTCGAAGGCGCAGCCCTGCGGTGTGATTGTGCCGTCCAGCGCATGGATCGGTGTGAAGTTGATCGACGAGATCGGCGAGGCGGTCAGCCATTCGACATTCCGCCGGACGACATCCTTCTCGAAACTGATCGGCAGGCCATAAGGCGCTTCGTCCACACCGACGCCAGTCAAAGATGCCCAGTCCTGAACCTCGGTTATGAGTGGATCCGCCTCCTTGGCCACGGCGGCCCCGGCAACGGTTCCACCGGCAAGAGCGACACTGCCTTTCAGGAAGCTCCTGCGGGATGTTTTCACGTCTTTTTCCATCGGAAAGGACTCCCTGTCTCGGCTAGGCGCCGACCACTTCAACACTGTTGTTTTCCTGCGTCGTCACCGTGCCGAGCTTGCGGATGTGGCTCTCGACGACATCCCAGATCTGCGGCCCTTCGGTGCCTTCGTTCACACTCGCCCAACCTGCGATCATGTAGGACCGCGCCGGATCGATCGCCTCGCCGCTCTTCAGCAAGGTCATGTTCGAGATCCGGTTCCCCTGAGATTGGTTGACGTCGATGCGGTAACCGAGGCCACCGGTGCGCACCATGTCCCCACCCTGCTGGTAGTAGGGATCGGGATTGAAGATGTTGTCGGCGACGTCTTCGAGAACCACCTTGAGGAACTCGCCTGTCATCTCCGAGCGATAGGCCTTTCCATAGGTCATCGACGTCACGTTGAAGATGTCCTCGCGTGTAATGTCCTGGCCGGGTATGAGCGACGGCCCCCAGCGCACACCCGGGCTGAGCGCAATCTCTGCATCCCGTTCCGAAATCAGGGCGTCGCAGATGAGGTCGTCCCACGTGCCGTTGAAATTCCCGCGTCGGTACAGAAGACTGTCCGTCTTGCCGATGACTTCCGACATGTCCTCGAGATAGGGGGCACGCTGTTCGTCGATCAGCGCGGCAACTTCCGCATCCGGCTCGATCACGTCGGAAAACACGGGGATGAGCTTGTGGCGATAGCCGAGCAGTTGCCCGTTGCGAATGTCCAGATCCACGCGGCTGACAAACTTTCCGTTCGAACCTGAAGGCACGATGATCGTCTTGCCGGACAAGACCGGTTCCGGCAGCGCATCATGCGTATGTCCTGACAAAATGACATCGATGCCGTCGACGATCGTTGCCATCTTCTTGTCGACGTCGAAGCCGTTATGGCTGAGCACCACGACACATTCCGCACCTTCGGCGCGGACCTCGTCCACCATGGCCTGCATGTTCTCGTCGCGGATCCCGAAGGCATATTCAGGGAACATCCAGCCCGGATTTGCGATCGGCATATAGGGGAACGCCTGGCCGATGACCGCTACTTTCGTGCCACCGCGTTCAAACATCTTGTAGGGCGGAAAGAGTTCCGTCGGTTCGTCCCACTCCACATCGAAAATATTCTGTCCCAGCGCCGCGAAGGGCAGGTTTTCGACGATCTCGTTCACGCGTTCGCTGCCGAGCGTGAATTCCCAGTGGAACGTCATGGCATCCGGGTTCAGAGCGTTCATGACATTGACCATGTCCTGACCTGCCGTCTTGTAGCAGGTGTAGGAGCCGTGCCATGTGTCCCCCCCATCGAGGAGTATGGCATCCGGCCGGTCAGCGCGGATAGACTTGATGACCGTTGCCACGCGATCCAGGCCACCTACGCGGCCATAGCCCTTTGCCAGAGAGGCGAAGTCTCCGGAACTGAGGGCGTAATGGCTCGGGCTGCCATCCTCAATCCCGTATAGGCTGCGAAACTTCGCCCCTGTCACATGGGGCACCGCCCCCTTGTTGCTTCCCACACCGATGTTTTCAGAAGGCTCCCTGAAGTAGATCGGTTTCAGCTGGGCATGGATATCGGTGACGTGAATGAGCGACACGTTGCCGAAAGTCTCGAATTCAAGAAGCTGATCCTGTGTGAGCGATTGTTGCGCCGCCAGGCGGGCCCAATTGCCAAACCCGGAGGCTCCGACAATTGCCGAGGCTGCCATGCCGACCTGTAGAAAATCGCGCCGCGATATCATGCCGTCTCTCTCCTTACAATATATTCGAATAAATGAATATATTGTCTTCAAAAGAGCCCCTGCCATCGACAGGGGCTCAACACAGTCTTTAGTTTCTTACCGAAGGCCCTTCAACACTCAGGCCATTGCCGCGCGATGCAACATAAAGCTCAAGAGCGATGAATTCCGGCGAACCAGGCTTGTAGGTCTGGGCACGCGTGTCCCGAACACATCCCTTGAACCTGGCATGCACCGAGTTCAGCTTGGTGTTCTTGAGCCGGTAGGTCGGGAACCCATTGATCTGCCCCTGGCTCAGGTGGTCGGCCCGGATCATCATGCCATAGCTGTCCTCGTGACAATTCGCACAAGACAGTTCCAACTGACCGGTTCGCGTGTAGTAGAGCTCCTTGCCCTGCTCCCAGGTCTCCTTGGCCGGTCCGTTGATTTCCACATTGACCGGCATTCCGCGAGAAACCGACGAAATGAGAGCCACCATATCCGTCATGTCGCCACCAGTGTATTTCCACGTCTTGGCGCCCATGCGTGTCTCACGGCAATTGTTGACCTCCATTTCCAGGGTGGTCACCTTGCCCATTTCCTCATTCCACTTCGGATAGACCGCCCGAACACCGGCCATTTCCTCCGGTGCGCCGTGGCAGTTTGCGCAGGATTTTCCTGCCGAACCATCAACGGTCTCCCAGTCCACAGCTGCGTTTTCGACGCCAATCATGCCGGGATTGTCGAAATCATCCATCTGAAACGCCTGGGTTTCATCGGAGCGAAATCTCCATCCTGAATAGATCTCCGAGAGGTTTTCCGTGTGAGCCGGTGCATCAGTCTGCGTGACGATCGGGATATCCCCATTGATGGTCAGACTATCTTCATCGGGGTCAGACAGGGCCAACCCCGGAACCAGGACCAATGCTGCCGCAGAGCCTATGAATGCTGTTGTTTTTTTCACGCCTTCCTCCCTCTCCGAGACGCTGAGTGACCAGATGGTCAGCTGACAGTGATCTTTTTCGACGTGTCGTAGACGGATCCGTCGTCGTCATACCAGGTGAACTTGAACTCGCCAGACTCCGGTACGACCGCTTCGAACTGGAAGTAAGGATTGGTCGAAATCGCCGGTTCAAGCGTCACATCGATCACGTTCTGACCGTTAAAGTCCGCCGTGAAGCGATTGATGATTGAACGCGGAATGATGTTGCCGTCATCGTCCTTGCGCTGACCGCTTTCCATCTTGTGGCTGATCAGGGTCTTGATGGTGATCGTTTCACCAGCAGCAGCCTTCTTGGGGACCTTTACCCTTGGTTTCACACCAGATGCCATGATTAATCTCCTAATGCCTTCCGGGTCAGCCGCCGCAGCCGCCGATGGTGACTTTCACGTTCGCCTTGGCGATCTGGAAGGAACCGTCTTCCATTTTTGCGATCGCAACGACGTTCTGCGTCGTCGCAAGGCGAATGCGCGTTGAGGCGCTCCGAGAGGCGCTCAGGGGTCCAAACTTGAAGGTCGCGACATTCGGCACAGGATTGCCATCGGCAAACAGCGTGACTTCGGCTGCGCCAGGCGCGTCAAACGCGATCGGAACCGTGTTGCCGTTTTCGGCAATTTCCGGGGCCGTCAGTGTGATGGCCCCTTCGCCGAGGTCTGCACCGCCGGTCAGTGCAGCAACCGCATGATCCGTGAGACTGGCAAAGGCAGGAAGGCTGGCCAGACCAGCCAGAGCGAATGTGCTGGAGCCGAGAGCGAGTAGTTTTCGCCGAGTCAATTCCATGGTGTTCTCCATTTCAGGAAGATCATTCTTCCTTGAGCGTTACGAGAAAGGCGACGACGTCCTCGATTTGCTGCGCAGACAGCAGGGGCTGGACGTCTCCGTCGCCATGAGCTTCACCGGTATAGGCGTCACCCAGGCGAACAAAGCCCTCGGTTTTGTAGAATGACGGCATGAGGCTGCCCTCGAACATCACCTTGGCATTCGCAACGATGCCGCGAAGCTCGGCAACGGACCAGCGATCCGCGACGCCGTCGAGCGGCGGTCCGATTTCACCGTGAAATGCCAGATGACTGAGAGCGGAAACCTGATGGCATGCAATGCAGTTGCCCGCACCCTTGTTCATGATTTCCGCTCCGGACGCAGGATCACCCACCACTCCGGACAGCGAAACCTCGACTGCTCCGTCAACAAAGACGACGTCGGTGGGCTTCACCGATTCAGCGGTAGCCGTGGATGCGGCAAGCATGGCCGTCAAGCCGATTAATGCGTGTTTCATGCGCCCTCCCTCAGACGATTCTTACCGACCGTGAGTGCGACACTACATCACATATTCGCTTTTACGCAATAACAAATTCAAATAAATGAATTTATCTTTCTGTTCGCTAGTGCAGCAAATTTCGGAAGAATGTGTCGCAAAGTCACGAAAACCCTAGTTTTTTTGACTTTCAAATTTTCTGGCATGGTACTTCTGGAAAGGCTCGTCGCTGTCATAACCCTCTTCAACCACCCAGGTTAGCATGTTCAGGGTCGTCCAACGACCAAAGGCACCGGGCATGTTGGCAACAGCGGCCTGGCTTGCAGATACGCCCTCGGAAACCTCTTTCGGAAAGAAGTAGATGTTCGGGGTGAACAAGGCACCCCAACGCCTGACCATGTCCTTTTCCGGCAATGATGTTCCGTCAAAGTCGGTGACCTCGACGTCCCCGAACATGTTGATCTGGACAACGAAGAAGTTGTCTTCGATGTATTGCGCGATCTCAGGCACCACGAAAACTTCTTCATGCATCTTTTTGCAGTATATGCAGCCGCGTTGCTCGATGATGACCATCAGGCGCTTGCCTTCCGCAGTCGCTTCCTCGAGATCCTCCGACAGGTCCTTGAAGGTGTCACGCATCCAGGGCGCCTTGTGCAACCCATCGTCACCAAGCTCGGCGGCCTGGATCTGGGTTGCAAGAACAAGTGCACCCAAAAAGGCTATCAGTCGCGTCATGATATTCCCTCCCTGACTATCCGATGGAACTGAACCAGGGCACGTTCTCCAGCATCCACTGCGCGATGATGTTGATCGAATTTGTTGCGATCAGCACACCGAACAGGATCAGGAGAAGACCCATGAGTTTTTCAATGGTTCCCAGATACTTTCGAAACCGCGCCATGGCGGACATGAAGGGCCCGATAAACAGGGCTGCCGCCACGAAAGGCAGCGTCATACCCAGGCCATAGACCAGGAGCAGCGCGGCTCCTTGCCCTGCTGTTTCCTGCCCCGCGGCGGTGAACAGGATTGTTGCGAGCACGGGACCGACACAAGGTGTCCAGCCAAAGGCAAATGCCAGGCCGATCACGAAGGCGCCGACAAGACCGACACTCTTGCTGTCACCTGCGTCGGCCCTGAGTTGCCGATATAAGATCCCGATACGGATCACGCCGAGAAAGTGAAGCCCCATCGCAATGATGATTGCTGCCGCAATCCAGCGAAGGACGTCGAAATACTCGCGCACCAATTGTCCGAAGGTTGTCGCAGTCGCGCCAAGACCGACGAAGACGGTCATCACGCCCAGGGCAAAACAACATGCCGCCAGGAATGCACGCATGCGGACTGCAACCGAGACCTGGCCACCGGCCTGGAGCTCGTTCATGCCTGTCCCCGCCAGGTAGCCGAGATAGAAGGGCACAATTGGCAGGATACAGGGCGACAGGAACGACAAGAGGCCCGCGATCAGTGCCCCGACAAAGGTGATTTCAAACATTGGATGAGCAGCTTCTCAGCTTGATATATTCATAAATTAGATTATGATTAAGTGTGCGTGCTCGTCAATCGGGGACTGAATTTGACTTTTTTGAAGACACTCACCGTTCTGCTGCTTGCACTTGCGCCGGTGTCTGCAGGTGCCGAGACGTTCTTGCTCATGGCTGAGGAAGACGGGTGCCTTTGGTGTGCCCGATGGAACAAGGAGATCGCTCACATCTACCCGAAAACGGCAGAAGGCAAAGCGGCGCCGCTGCAACGCTTTGACCTTTACAGCGACAAGCCCGAGGTAACCTTCAAAACCAGGGTCCGTTTTACACCGACCTTCATTCTCGTGCAAAATGGTGCTGAAGTCGGCCGAATCGAGGGCTACCCGGGCGAGGATTTCTTTTGGGGCCTGCTTGGGACGATGTTCGAACGTGCGAAAATCCCCGTGGACCAGACAGGTTGAACAAAAATGACAACTGATGTGACAACCAAATCTGACGGCTCCGGCGAGTCGACGTCGCGGCTTCCGGTCTTCGACGTCAACATGTGTGCTGAAGACATGGAAAGGATGATGAAAAACGCACAACGCGCTTCAAACTTTCTGAAGGCCATCAGCCACGAAGGACGCCTGATGATCCTCTGTCATCTGGCTTCCGGAGAAAAGTCGGTCGCGGAACTGGAGAACCTGCTTTCTGCACGGCAGGCAGCGGTGTCGCAACAACTCACGCGCTTGAGGCTCGAAGGCCTCGTCTCGCCCCGGCGCGACGGCAAGGCAATCTACTACAGTCTGGCAGACGACAGGCCCAAACAAATCATGGAAGTGGTCTACGACCTGTTCTGCAAAGAGGATTGACCGTACGCTGAATTAGCGCCCGGTTTTGGGAGGAACCGGAAATGCTGGAATTGCTCGGAGAAGCAAATACAGCCGCCCTCATCGGTCTTGGGGGCGGTATCGCCCTTGGCTTGGCTGCCCGGATTGGCCGGTTTTGCACATTGGGTGCAATCGAGGACTACCTTTATGGCGCGGATGATCGAAGGCTTCGCATGTGGGGCCTTGCAATCGGCGTTGCGATCATCGGCACTCACCTGGCAATGTCGTGGGACTTCATGGACGGTGCGAGCACGGCCTATCTGGACCGGGTCTGGAACCCTCTTGGCTCGATCGTTGGCGGTCTGATGTTCGGTTACGGAATGGCGCTCAGCGGCAATTGCGGCTACGGCGCGCTGGCACGACTGGGCGGTGGAGATCTCCGGTCGTTCGTGATCGTGCTCGTCTTGGGCCTGTCGGCCTATTTCGTCATGTCGGGCCCACTTGCGCATGTGCGGGTCTGGTTGTTCTCGGCTGAAACCGGCGCAACGTCTCCGCAGGGCCTGAGCCAGTATCTGCACTCCGCCTTCAACATCACGCCAGCCCTGACCGGCGTTGTCGTGGGTGGTGGGATCATCGCCTTCGTGTTCTGCAGTTCCGCTTTTCGCAGATCACCCGGGCAGATCTTCTGGGGAGCTGTCGTTGGCCTGACAATCGTGTCCGGCTGGATTGGAACCTACTGGGTCGCCATGACGGGTTTTGAGGCGGAACCAATCGAATCCCACGCTTTTGCTGCCCCGATTGGCGACACGATCTACTACGGCATGACGGCGTCGGGAAACACCCTGTCCTTCAGCGTCGGCTCTGTTATCGGCGTTGTCCTGGGCGCATGCCTCGGGTCCTATTCAAAGGGCCATTTCCGTTGGGAAGCCTGCGAAGATCCGCGCGAACTGCGCCGCCAAATCATCGGGGCTGCGATCATGGGCCCCGGCGCGATCCTCGCCGTCGGCTGCAGCGTCGGCCAGGGTATCTCGGCCTTCTCGGTCCTTGCCTACAGCGCACCTGTTACCTTCCTTGCGATTTTCGCAGGCGCGGCGATTGGATTGAGGCAATTGATCACCGGGTTTGCTGCGGCGGAATAAGCGCCTCTTCGCGCCGGACGACCGCTCCACTGCCAACCTGACCTGACCCGTCTCTGGATGACATGAGGCACGAAGGACCTTCAGCCCGATCTGATGAAAGGAACCCACTCAACACATTCAAATTATCGAATTTTTCTATATTTCCTTGAGGTTGGTCAATGCCCGGACAGGTCCTGGCGGCAAAAATGATGTTGTCCCGGCCATCGGGCAGAAGCCAGTCGTACGATCGGAGCCACCCATGGATCTGACATACCTTCTCGATCACCTGTCGGAGCCGACGCTGCTCGTGCTTGGAGGACTTCTGGTTGGCATGATGTTCGGCATTTTTGCCCAGCAAAGTCGCTTCTGTCTCCGCGCCGCTGCGCTCGAGTTCTCGCGCATGCAGTCAGCGGACCGCCTTCCGATCTGGTTGTTGGCCTTTTCCAGCGCGCTACTTGCAACTCAGGTTCTTGGCGCCGGTGGGCATATCGACATCCATGAAACCCGGCAACTTGCCTCGCCTCAGAGCCTCTCCGGCGCCCTGCTCGGTGGCGTGATGTTTGGTACCGGCATGGTCATGGCAAGAGGCTGCGCGAGCCGGCTGCTGGTGCTGTCGGCAACCGGCAACCTTCGGGCCCTCCTCTCCGGTCTTGTTTTTGCCGTTGTGGCTCAGGCCAGTTTGTATGGCGCCCTGAAACCGGCACGTGACTGGCTTTCCGGATTGTGGACGACGGTCGAGGTTGGCGGAAACGACCTGACCCGGCATCTCGGCCTCGGTCCTGCCGGCGTCTATCTCTTCGGTGGCATGTGGCTGGTGGCCGGGCTCGTCCTCACTTGGCGCAACCGCAGTTCCCTTTGGCGTACAATCGCCGCCGTCGGTGCAGGCCTGGCCGTTCCAGCAGCCCTCCTGTTCACAACCACGATGTCCAGACAGGCGTTCGATCCCGTATCGGTGGAAGGCGTCACCTTCACGGGCCCATCGGCCGACACGTTGATGTTGTTCCTGTCAACGCCAGCCGACGGATTTGACTTTGCATCGGGACTGGTTCCGGGCGTTTTCCTGGGATCTTTCGTGGCCGCCTTTCTGACGCGGCAACTGGCGCTTCAAGGCTTCGAAAGCGGCCCCTCCATGGCCCGCTATCTTTCCGGTGCGGCCCTGATGGGATTTGGGGGCATGCTTGCCGGTGGCTGCGCCGTCGGGGCAGGCATCACCGGCGCCTCTCTTTTTGCAGCGACCGCATGGGTCACCCTGATCGGTATCTGGCTGTCGGCAACAGCGTCAGACAGGTTGATTGCAAAACTACAAAACGGGGTTGAGCCGACCGCACACTCCTCCATTTGAGGGCTGAAGTGGTCCACGACCTGGCAAAGACGACCAGACCATCCTTGGTGCGGCCTAGAAGCGACTGAGATCTGAAATCCCTGACGACTGTCACAGGCAGCCCAATTTCCGTTGAAATACAGGTCCGAAATTCGAATTTTTCTCGAATGCCAATTTAACCATTAATGGATTTTTAATGTTTCAGGCACTTGAAAGCCGTCGCTTTCAGCCTGATTTTGAGTAGAGGTTTACAAAGAATTTACTCTATTCCGGCCGGTCCCAAGAATGGTTCAAACTGTCGAAGTCGCCCAAGCACAGGTTCAGAACTCAGGCAATCAGCCAGGAACTGATCCCGTACAGCCCCTGCTGTTGTCACCGCCTGAAACAGATCAGACCAGCATGCTGCTTTTGCAGCCCGGCCAACAAGTCGACTTCCGACAGATCCTGGACGTTGAAATCTCGTTCGTGAGGGTTGGTGACGACCTGGAACTGGCTTTTGCGGACGGTGGCACGATCATCGTGCAGAGCTTCTTCTCCGGACCAGGAAGTTCGCTCGTCGCGATTGTCGGCGACGGACAGATTCTCTCGCTCGATGCGTTTTCCTCCATCGCCGCCCTTCAAACAGCCACAGAGTTTGAAACCGCCGCTGGCGGCACAACAACCCTTTCGTTCGAGCTCAGCAACAATCCGGGCTCCGCAGAGGGGTTTCGTGACGCCAATATTGGTGACCTGGGCGACGGGCTGGGTGTGAGTGACCTCCTTCAGTCCGGCCCTCCTCTTGAGGACGAAGTCCCTGAAGAAGAAGCGTTTGGCGGGGACGACGATAAAGATCCATCGCTGCTGACTGCGGCAACAGACAGCAGCATCGATGAGGGAAACCTCGCCGACGGCAACGAAGCTGGCGCGGGCCCGACCACCGTTTCCGGCGATTTGGGGATCAGTTTCGGCGAAGATGCCGGTGCATCGCCAACCCTCGTGTTTGACACCGACGGCTCCGGTACGCCGCTCGATTCAACCGGGACAGCATTCGCACTCACTTCAGACAATGTCGCGCTTGAATACACGATCACGGATAACAGCGATGGTGGCCAGACGCTGGTCGCTACCAAGGCAGGTACATCCGAAGTCGTCTTCACGGTGACGCTCGAGATTGTGCCAGACGCGGTTGCCGAAGGAGTGCCCGGCGGATCTTACACATTCACCCTTTCCGGGAACCTCGATCACGTCACCGGCGCAACTGACGATGAACTGCCGGTTTCCTTCGCCTTCACAGGCGCCGATACCAACGGGGATTCCGTCAGCTCCAGCTTCCAGGTAACCGTTGTCGACGACGATGTCCTGATCGGCGACGCAGAAGACACTTCGGTTGATGAAGAAGGTCTGGCAACCGGCTCCACGGACAGCGGCTACGATGGCGACCTGGCGGGTTCGAATGTGACCTCCA
Source organism: Roseibium sp. (assembly GCA_017643925.1). GTDB lineage: Bacteria > Pseudomonadota > Alphaproteobacteria > Rhizobiales > Stappiaceae > Roseibium. Next base: position 51,380 of record JAEPML010000018.1, read on the forward strand.
GCGGTGACCTTGACATTTCCTGGGGCTCGGACAATGCCAACCCAACGTCCGGCGGCGGAACGGGCGACAGATCAGTTGTCTTTTCAGAAACGCAATCCGGACTCACCGGACTGACCTCCAACGGTTCCAGCGTTTCGACGGCCACTTTGTCGGATGGCACCCTGGTCGGCTACACCGGCAGCACCGTCCCCTCCTCCACGAGTGACAGCTCCGTCGTGTTTCACGCCACGCTGTCCGATTCCGGAACCGGCAGTTACTCTTTCACGCTTGTCCAGAACCTCGACCATCCAGAAGTGGATACCGAGGACGATCTGGAACTGACATTCGCTTTCACCGCGACCGACGGCGATGGCGACACCGCCTCATCGACCTTCTCTGTCATTGTGGATGACGATGCGCTGGTTATAGGCGACACAGAAGACACTTCGGTCGACGAAGAAGGTCTGGCGACCGGCACAACGGATAGCGGCTACGACGGCGACCTGGCGGGTTCGGATGTTACTACCAGCGGCGACCTTGCCATCTCGTGGGGGGCCGACGACGCCAACCCGACGTCCGGCGACGGCACGGGTGACAGGTCCGTCGCCTTTTCCGAGACGCAATCCGGACTGACCGGTTTGACCACAAATGGTCTCAGTGTTTCGACGGCCACTTTGTCGGATGGCACCCTGGTCGGCTACACCGGCAGCACGGCACCCTCCTCCACAAGTGACAGCTCGGTCGTGTTTCACGCTTCGCTGTCCGATTCCGGAAGCGGAAGCTATTCGTTCACGCTTGTCCAGAACCTCGACCATCCTGAAGTGGATACCGAGGACGATCTGGAACTGACATTCGCCTTCACCGCAACAGACAGCGATGGCGACACAGCCTCGTCGACTTTCTCTGTCACTGTGGATGACGACGCTCCCGCTCCGAACGAAGCCATCACCGTCACGGTGGATGAAGACGATATCGACAATTTCTATTCTCTGGGAAGCTCTCCGCGGGACGGTGACAGCGATGGATCAACGACCGGGCCAACCGACGCAGCAGACGGTCCCGCCTATGTAAGCGGCTCACTGGCATCGGCCGTCAGTTTCGGTGCCGACGGTCCGGCAAGCGATGCGACCTTCTCATTTGCCGACGATGCAGCCGATATCATGGAGGCACTCGGCCTCACGTCCAATGGGGAAAGCCTGTCGTTCGAAATCAGGACTTCCGGCGGTGATGTTTCGCTTTTCGGCTATGTCGATACCGACAGTGATGGCTCCTATACCGAGCCCGACTTTCAAAGCGAAATCGTTGGCGACCGGCCGATCATCAGCCTGCAGCTTGATGCGAACGGGGACTATGTCCTTGAGCTCTTCGATCAACTGGATCATGTCGATGACGGGAACACCGAGGGCACGACACTTGTCGCCGGAACCGGGTCCATCGACGCGATCGATTTCGGTGCAGCTATTGTTGCAACGGACGGCGACGATGACACGCTCGACCTGAGCGGCCAATTTCAGGTCGCTGTAAGAGACGACGTGCCCGAAGTTGACATCTGGGTCGAGGACTACGTTCGAATAGATGAAACCTACGGTCTCCACAGCGACAATTCCTTCGACCCGTTCCTTGGCGACTATGATCCGTTTGTCGTGGCCCTGTTCGCCGGCGTAACCAATCCGGGATCGGACGCGGATCTGCCGGGACCGATCTACGCGGACTACACGGTCGTGAATTTTGATGGCGCCGACGGCGCTGACGAATTTGCTGACATCGCGCTTTCCCTGCAGATCGATGATGCTGATTCAGGTCTGTTCACGACCGAAGGCGACGCGATCACCCTCACGCTGGAAGATGGTTTGGTCGTCGGGCGAATCCCGACCGGAGAAGCCGTCTTCGCAATCCACATAGATGACTGTGGCTGCGTCAGCATTGCCCAGTACCAGTCCCTGATGCATCCGGACGACACGTCTTCCGATGAACACATCGACCTTGCCGGCAAGTTGTCGGCGGTCATCATGGTCACCGATGCCGACGGTGATACGGCCACAGCATCCGTATCGATCGGTGAAGATGTGACCTTCGATGATGACGGGCCGACCGCCTATCGTTGGGGCTCTGCAATCAACGTGGATGAAGCCACCGATCTCGAGGTTCAGGTGGCTGGTCAGTTGCGCTTCGATGGTGGCGCCGACGGGGCCACGGTCACGGACGTGGAGATCACGACCGTGGGTGGTTACGTTCAGGGTCTGGATCAGGAACTCTCCGGCCCGGCGCGGTTTGGTGATCTCACCAGCAACGGTTCGCGCATGACCGCGACAACCACCGAATCTGGCGGTGTCATCACGATCAACGCCGTGGTTGAAGGGTCTGGAGCACGTGCGTTCGAACTCGTCATGCAGCCGGATGGCAGCTACACGTTCCAGCAATTCGTCTCCTTCGATCACCCGGATTCCGGCGAGACAGGTCGAGACGATTTCCTGGGAATTCGCATGCTCTACACCGTCACGGATGGAGACGGCGACACGGATTCCTCATATGCCTTCGTGCGTGTCTGGGATGACGGCGCGGAAATCGGGACACCCGATGATGTCGAAATCAATGCAAGTGTTCTCGACACTGCCGACACCTCCGACGATGCTGTTACCGGTTCCCTCGATATCGATTGGGGCGTGGATGTCGGCAATTCGGGAACGGGTGTTCCGGGAGACCGCTCGGTAAGCTTCGCCGATACCTCGGTTGCCGCGAACAATGTCGACGTTTCCAGTGACGGTAGTTCTGTGACGCTCATGTCCGGCACCGAAACGGTCAATTTCGGCTTCAGCGGTGATGTGCTCGTCGGTTACACGGGGGCCGATGTCTCCGCAAACCAGGTGTTCACGGTATCGCTCGATGATGCCAGTGGAGAATACGAGTTCACGCTGCTCGCCGAACTGACTTTCGACGGGCTGACGGATGCACGCGACAATGTCATCGACCTGGCGTTTGACTTCGTTGCCACCGACAGCGACGACGATGACAGCGGGACAGGCACCTTTACGGTCACCGTTGATGGGGCTCCTGCCGAGTTGATCGGGGATGACACCGCCAACACGCTCACTGGAACGGATGGCGCGGACGCGATCTACGGACTGGGTGATGCGGATACGCTTTCCGGCGGCCTTGAAGATGACTACCTCATTGGTGGTCTCGGCGCCGACAATTTGACCGGCGGAGCTGGCAATGACACCTATGTCTGGGATTCCCTGAGTGAGGTCGGGGACACGATCACCGACTTTGATGTTTCCAGCGATGGTGATGCCGACGACGACAGGCTGGATCTTGGTGCCCTGCTTGATGATGTTTTCGGCGGCTCGGGCGCGATGGTGGCGGAGGCGATCGCAACCGGCTATGTCCGCGTCACCCAATCCGGGGTCGACCCTGCGGTGGTTGAAGTTGATAGCGACGGCGGCGGCGACAGCTGGACGACGGTTACCGATTTGACCGGTGTAGGCGCTGGTGACACCGTCCGGGTCGTTCTGGACGAAACCGGTACCTATACCGATGTTACGGTGGCGTAGAACGCCACCGTCACTGCCAGCACATCGAAAGACCGGCTTTTCCTGAAGACCACAGCAAGGGTCTGGAGGCAGAAAACGTCCTAAGTGCGCCTGCGCGATGCGAATGCGCCAACCAGCGCAAATCCGGCGATCAACGATCCGGCCAAAACGCCAAAGACCCGGGTCATGCGGGGAATATCCCGAGAAGACCTGAAGTCTGAACCAGCCACGTCATTCAGTTTTGGACCCGTAACTGCAGGCAGAAACCCGATCAGCTTGCCCGCGACCTGACCGTCACCTTCCAAATCAAATACAGGCGCTTCCAGGCTTGACTGCCCGCTCGCCACGCCAGCCGGAGGATTGCCCTCGGTGGCGAGCAGAATTTCGCCATCCGCAGACTGCAGAATGATCCGCGAAAAATCCGTTTCCTCACGCGCCGCACTCAGCGCCGAGCCGATGTAATCTCCAACATCGCGTGCATCCTCGGAGCCGGACTGAACTGCCGACAAAGAGATGAATTCCGCCAGCAAGGGCAGTCCAGCGAGCTCTTCCAATCTGGAACGCGGAGCCGATTGCCTCGCCTCCTCAAGGGAGCGGATCAGACCGGCCCGATCCTGGGAGTACCTGGTTTCGGTCGCCTCAAGCTGACTCTGCTGCCGGTCAGCAAGAAAAAATCCGACGAGCATGACACCCAGTCCGATCACAGCGCCTCCGGCGGCGCGGAACAAAAATGGCGTGTTTGGCGTTCGAAGACGCGATGTGGCAACCCGAGACTCGTCAGTCATGAGGTCGCTATATCACGGACGTGACGAGATTTGGCAGCTCTATTGCTGTTTTTTGCCAGCGCCTGCCATGGACCGAATTACAAACGCGCTTGTGCGTCAGTTCATAGCCGACTTCAATCGGGCCGCGAGCCGGATTGGGTTTCCGCTGTCTTTTGAATGCGACCATTCACCGGACGCGTTGACGGAATACAAGGCACGGTAATTCGGGAGGTCACGTTCAAAACGCACGCGCGAGAAACGGTTATCCAGGACAAGCCAGTTGTCCTTGTGCCGAACAGTCAAAACGGCATGGTACTGCCGAACGGCGGTATCGCGCAGAACAACAATCCGCATGTCTTCGTCCTTGACGCCGAGATCGCGTAACAAGGCATATTTCAAAATGGCGTAATCCTCGCAGTCGCCTGCCAGCCGGCCAAGGGTCTCGGACGGTGACGCCCAGTATTCCGGATTTTGCCAGAGCTGGGCATCCTCCTTGTAGGAGAGCATCCTGTTCACCATCGCGTTGATCTGCGGGATTTGCAGACCCCGGCGCTTGGTCGATACTCTGTCAAGGATCGCTTCATAGACCTTGAACTGATGACGGCTGCTTGTGTCTTCAGCCTGAAAATCTGAAAGTGCGCGCGTCCAACGCGCTGTTACCGGGGACATCGAGACCGGCTTGCCCAGACTACCGAACACCAGCGTTGACCGACGTTTGCCGGTTGCCTTCTTTGGTGCGGGCACCGGTTCGGTGACGGCAGCAGAAACGGCAGCAAGACGAATGGAGCGTGTCGGCACGTGCAAGGCAGGGATTGCAGTGTCATTCAGTGCAAAGATCAGATTGGGAGATGTGGTTTCGGAGGGCAGCGGCTGAAGAGTTGCATCAGCCCAGGCAGCCCCAGCGGCATCTGGCGCTTCGACAGCTTCATTGGCCTTGGCAAAACCAGCCGATGCCGTGAGCGCAAGAGCGCCCAGGACAGCCAACCAACGGCCAGGCAATAGTTTTCCGTTCGCGACCGGCGTTGCCGGTGCGCGTGAACTCTGTTCCATCTGCCGATCGCCTCATTTTTTAACGAGACGTCAGCGTTCCCTGAGTGCTTCGTCCCGTACTTTTTTGATCGGCTTTAAGATGTAGTCCAGAACAGTTTTCTCGCCGGTTAATATATCTATTGAGGCGACCATTCCTGGTATTATTGGTAAAGGATCGGTATCTGAACCCAGATAATTTTTATCTGTTCTGATCATGACCCGAAAGAATCGATTACCTTCTTCGTCTTCGGTCGTGTCTGCGCTTATGCGCTCCAGAATGCCGACAAGATCACCATAAACCGAGTAATCGTAAGCTGTTATCTTGACCTGAGCCTTCTGGCCAGGATGCAGAAAGGCGACATCCTTAGGCCTGATACGGGCCTCGATCAAAAGCGTATCTTCCAGGGGAACGATTTCGATCAGATCCGCCGCGGGCTGAACGACAGCCCCGATGGTGGTGATGTTCAGTTTGTTGACAACGCCTTTGACCGGCGACACCAATTCGGTCCGGCGCACGCGATCGGCCGCCCCCTTGATGCTTTCGTTGACGATTGCAAGCTCGCCACGAGCCCGCGCAAGCTCCTGGCGGGCGTTGGAGACAAATGTCGAAACCGCGTTGCGGGAGCGTTCGCTGGCTTCATTCTTGGCAGCCTGCGCGCGCTGAACCGAAGCCTTGGTGACCTGAAGCTCCCCTTCGCTTTCCTTCAGTTGCCGCTGCAACCTCAGAAACTCGATTTCGGGCAATACCTTGCGTTCATAGAGATTTCGGTTGATCTCCAACTCGCGTTTCATGATCTCGATCACCGCTTCAAGCTTCGTCTGGGTCGCAAGGAATTCCTGATATTCCTGTTCCCGCTGCGAAGCCTGATTGCGAAGAACGCCGAGCTCGCTCTCGAGGCTGATTTTCTTGTCTCGATAGACATCTTCCTCTTGAGCCACAAGGTCCGGGACCGCGCGTGTCAGAATTTCCGGAAACTCCAGGGAAGTCTGGTCGGCCTCCGCCTGCAGTCGCGCGATCTGCGCCATCAATGTCCAGCGCCGCTGCCGGATCTCTCCGAGCTGTGAGGAGAAAGCCGTGTCGTCTATCTCGATCAGCGCCTGCCCGGGTTCAACGATGTCGCCTTCCTGGACAAAGATCTTCTCGACAATGCCGCGGTCCGGTGCTTGCACCACCTGGATTTGCCGCGAGGGAACAACGCGCCCGTCGCCGCGGGTCACTTCCTCCAGCGTGGCGAAATAGGCCCAGACCAGCCCGGCAGCAAACAGAAGCAGTCCGATCCTGACAACATTGGTCGCATACCTGGGAGGTCGGGTTCGAATGATGTCCCTTATGTCATTTGCATAGTTCCAGTCGCCGGAGCTCATTTCACTGATCCCCTTTTGACAACCGCGTTTTCCTGGTTTGCAGCGCCCAGTTCCTTGAGTTTGTCGAGGACGTCCTGTCTTGGGCCGTCCAGGGCCAGCTTGCCCTGATCAAGGGTGATCAACCTGTCTGTCAGCTCCACGAGGCTCATCCTGTGTGTGCTGATGATGAGCGTTGTATCGGAGCTGACATATTCCTTCAGCCGCGCGATCAGGCGCCGCTCGGAGGCAAGGTCCAGTTGACTGGAAGGTTCGTCAAGAAACAAAAGACGAGGCCGCCGCAGAAGAATTCTTGCAAGGGCAACGGACTGCTTTTGCCCTCCGGACAAGAACCGCCCCCCTTCCCCCACCTGCATGTCGTAGCCAAGCGGGTTCGCTGCAACAAACTCTTCAACACCTGCAATCCGCGCGGCATCTATCAGGGCGTCATCGTCAGCGAACGGATCGCCGGCGCTGATATTCTCGCGGATCGTTCCACTGAAAAGAACATTGTCCTGCGACAGGAAGCCGACATTGGCCCTGAGGTCCGCCGGGTCAAATTGCCTGGTGTCGGTGCCATCAACAAGGATCGTGCCGTCCGTCGGATAGTAGAGCCCGGACATGAGACGACCGAGCGTGCTTTTCCCGGAGCCGACGCGTCCGATCAAGCCGACCGTTTCGCCGGGTTCGATCTTGAAGGAAACATTTTTCAGGCTGCTGGTTTCCGACCCTGGATAGCGGAACTCGACTGACTTGAACTCGACCGATCCGGACGCGATCCGCTTGTTGATGTAGGTCCGCCCCGGTTTTCGTTCGGTTTCCGATTTCATGATCTGGTCGAGCATGCGATAGGAATGAAGCGTCTGCCGCAACCTTGTGAGTGTGTTCGCGACCGCGGCAAGCGGCGCAAGGACACGCCCGGACAGCATCATCGCCGCGATTAGCGCACCCATCGTGATGTCGCCGCTTGCGATCAGGTAGACGCCCCAGACGATAATCCAGATGGAGACGGAAGCCTGAACCAGCCCGGTTGCAGATTGCGCAAGCAATGCCCAGAAGCGACCGCGCATGATCGCTGCGCTGCTTGCGGCAACCGACCGTTCCCACTTGGTCTGCATGCGGCCTTCGCTGTTGAGCGCTCGCACCGTGTCCAGATTGGCAATGCTCTCAACCAGGATGGAATGGCGGATCGCGCTTTCCTGATGCGATTTTTCAATCGCACTGGACAGCGGTGCCTGGACAAACAGGCTGATCGCAAGAACCAGGGGGATCGCAAGAAGAGGAACGATCGCGATCGGCCCGACCAGCAGAAACAGCACGGCCACAAAAATGCCGATGAACAGCAGGTCGATCAGCGAAACCAGTGAGGACGAGGTTATGAATTCCCGTACAGTCTCGAACTCGCGCACGTGGTTGGCGAATTGTCCCGAGCTGACAGGCCGGTCGTTGAAATCAATGGCAAGCGCATGTGCGAAAATCTTGCTGGCCAGGGCATTGTCAGCCTGTTTGCCCGCAACATTGATGATCTGGCCGCGTGCAATCTTCAAAATGAAATCAAAGACCAACGCAAGGATCACCCCGATCGCCAGGGCCCACAGCGTTGGTATCGCCTGGTTCGGGACCACGCGATCATAGACATTCATTGTGAACAGGGGCGTCGCCAGCGCGAGCAGGTTTATCAAGAGTGCCGCCAGCGCAACATGCATGTAGTCACGCCAGTAAACCGCAATCGTGCTCCAGAACCAGTGCCCCTTTGACTGCAGGACACGTTCGCTTCTTCCGGATTTGTCAACGTTGGGCTGAAAGAAGATCGCGTAGCCGCTGTAGTCGGCAACAAACTGATCGAGAGGCCGTTTGGCGGTCAGGGAAGGATCCAGAGGATCGACAAATTGCACGCTGCCTTCGGCTGCATCGATGTGGGTCAACACCAGAAGGTCTGAGTTCTTCATTGTGACGATGCAGGGCAGAGCCGCGTGCGGAATGGCGTCAAGATCCTTGCGCTGGGGCAGTGCCGTGAGACCGCAATTGGTCGCCGCGCGACCAACGATGCCAACACCCAGTTTTTCGTGATCCTGCGGCAAGCCGTTCCACAGAACAGAGTCCGTCACGTGCAGTCCATGGACCCGGGCAATGTATTTCAGAGCCGAGGCAAGCGGATCACCAGCTTGATTTGACTGTTGAATTTCGGTCTTTTCCAAATCCCGAATGATCCCCTATTGCCGATCGTTCAAGTCGCCCTTGCGTGGAATCTTCCATCGATCCGGACACTGAAACTCGTATAGCACATCAGGACTTGTCACGACCCGACTCTGCCGTGTTAATCCGAATTAGGGTTATCAAGCGGCCCGCCACCCACGCCAGGCGACACCTAAGCCTGGTCTATCAGGATCAAAACTTGCGCAGTGGCTCAAGCACAAAGCCGCTTTGCGGGAAGACCGAGGCGTTGTCTCTTTGGCCAGCCTCGGATTCCGGCGGAGGCGATACATTCAGATAGGCAAGCAGGTCGCCGGACGTCGCTCTGAGCTGGTAGGTGGAAAAAGTGTAGATCGCACGTGCGGAAATCAGTTCGATCTCGCTGTTGAACAGCGCGTTTTCGGCGTTCAGGACGTCGAGCAAGGTCCGTTGGCCGATGTCGTATTCCTGCCTGTAGCCATCCACGACCTGACGGTTGGCTGCCAGCTGCTCTGCGAGCGCCTTTATCCGATCGGTGGTCGTCGTCACCGAGGCCCAGGAACGCTCAATGCCTTCCTTCAGCTCCCTGCGCACACGGTCCACGCGAATGCTGGCTTCAGTGAGTTGTTCGCCATATTCGTTCGTCAATGCGGAATCCCGTCCGCCGTTGAACAGGTTCCAGGAGAATTGAAGCTTGCCGGCATATTCGTTGTTCCGGCCTTCAATACCGCTGACATCGTCACCGATTGTCGCCTGTCCCAACAGCGACACTTCGGGATAGAAGTTGCCCTTCGACGCCTCGTACTCGTAACGAGCTGCATCGACATCAGCCATTGCGGCAAGCACCTGTGGGTGGGTCTGGGCTGCCGTATCGACAAGCCGACGCACGGAACCGGGAGGAATGCTCGCCGGTTTTGCCGGAGCCAGCGACGCGGGCGCCTGGCCCACAACGCGCTCGTATTTGGCGCTGGTGTCCAGCAGTGACTTTCGAACTTCCGAGACGATCACCTCGGCTGCTGCAACGCGTTCCCGTGCCTGTGCCAAGTCTGCAGCACCGGTCTCACCACCTTCAAATCGCTGCTGCACATCGGAATAGATCCGGCGGTGTTTGGCCACGTTCATGCGCGCCTTGGACAGGATAGCCGTGTGGCGCAGGACATCAACATAGGCTTCCACAGCATCAAGCGCGGTTGCTTCTGACCGTTCGAGCACCCGCAAGGCAGCACCATCAACGCGTGCACTTTGCCTGTAGGCTTCGTTCACGGACGATAAGCCATCAAAAAGGAGCTGCTGAACCGTGACCGTAAATTCCTTGGAAGTGCGCCATTTATCGTTCTGGCTGGCGCTGAACGAATTCGGCCTGTCCAGACGTTCCGGCCCAATTTCCGCGGAAACATCCAACGTGGGCAAAAATGCCCCCTGGGAACGACGATACTCGAAATTTCGCGCACGCCTGTTGGCGGCCGACTCCAAAACGCTCGGATTTGTCGACACTGCTTCCTGCACGACCTGACGCAAATCTGCCGCAGAAGTATTTTCCAGTAAAAAAGCGCTCATGCAAAGCGCCAGGAATGCTCTCATCTTATCGTTCGCCGTCCATCCGAATCTGAGCAAAATTATCGAAGATGAGATGACTTCCCAAGTGCGTGAACATTAAAAATTGGTGCTGTTGCCTCTGAGCAACGAGGAAACGGTAGTAAGCGGACCAAGCAGAAGCAAGATCAAGTTGAAGTCAGTTCAGGCGTCACCGAACCAAAGGCCAAAACCTGCAAGCTTGTGGCCGCGTCTTGAACACGCGACCACAGGTTTGTTTCTCGTCACGGGATGACAATGACTTCCACTCGGCGATTTTGCTGGCGGCCAGCATCCGTGGAATTGTCGGCAACCGGTTCAAGCTCTCCAGCGGCACGCGTTGACATGTCCGACTGGGCGAGCCTCGGGGTTGTTGCCAGATACGCGCGAACTGCATCGGCACGGCGTTGCGAAAGCTCCAGGTTATATGCGTCGCTGCCTTTTGAATCCGTGTGACCTTCAATCACCAGTCTTGAGAACTCTTTCTGACCAACAAGATCTGCGAACCGGGCCAGGATTTTCAGGGCTTCGTTCGACAAAGTCGCTTCGTCGAACGCAAACAGTACACCGGCGTCGAAGACGAACCGTTCGGCAGACCCGACTGCAGCCACGGCATCGATGTCGGCACCAGGCCAGTTGCCGCCACGGCTGGCGCATTTCGCATCTGTGAGGCGAACAAAGCGATAGCTGGCGCCATTCACCGCGTGACCAGAAATGTCTAGGCTCGCCGTTGCCCCGGCAACCATGCCGATTTCGGTCCATTCCTCACCGTCTCGCGAGATCTCTACAAAGGTCGCTTCAACGTCATCCCCTGCCTCCCATATGTGCAGGTCGGGACCCTCGATATCGATCAAGGCATTGTCGGTAAATTCTAGCGTGATGGAGCCATGGCATCCGAGCGTGAGCGTCGTCGCTTCCAGTATTGCGGTGCTTGCGGATTTGGGTCGATCCGTGGGCCCCAGGATGCTTTGAGGATTGCGGGCAGCCGCCCGTTTGGAAGGCGGTGTACCCTCGTCAAATCGGTGGACACGGTCGGCAAAGGAAATGTCTCCTGATGGCAGCGTGATAACACCACCCTGCGCTTTGGGATAGCTCTTCGCAGACTGGGCTTGAGCACTGGAGTGGGACATCATCATCAGTGCGCAGGCGGTCAGGCAGAAAAAGAAATGCCGTTTGCGGATCATCTTGCGCGCTCCGTTTCAATTGAATGGATTTCGTTGCAGGCCCGCCATGTTTTTTCCGTGTAAAATTGATCCATGGCAGCGTAGTGACTATCCATGGACAATACGAAATACGAGATCACTTGCAGTGATAAGGATCACGAAAAAAATAATTGGAATACTGACCGAAATTAACAAATAACTTACGAATAAATATTTCTTCTAAACATCAAGCTGCCAAGCCGTTTACTATAAACTCCTCATCCAATCGCTGCGTAAAGCATGCTCACGACAGTTTGGGTCTATGAGGTTCTCGAATGCATCGATCTTATCGAAATTCCTTGTCGACATGCCGAGGCGTGAAAATGTCTTTATTCGCGATTTGACTGGCCCACATCATCTGAAAATGTGATAAGCGCCGGCAAGACAAAATCGGGAATACACCATTGAGCGACCTGACTGTTGCGGACGCAATCAACCGCATCTACCAATCTCTCGAGGCGGACAATGAGGACATTGATCTGCACATCGCTGCACTCAAGGACGCCCTGAAGGGGGAAGGCCTGAAAGAAGCAGTGCTGGACCTATCAAAGCTCGTCCAGAACAATCGCTCCGGCCGCAAGCTCCTGCAGGCCTACTTTCGCCAACGCGGCGTGAAGGTCAAATTTGCAGCCTCGTGACGGGATTCGAAGCTCTTTCCGACTGCAAGGCCTTCCGAGACCTGACGCGAGCAACGGTTCGAAATCCCGGCGTCACAGCAGCCTGGAACGCGCAGACGCAAAGGCGAGACATCCTTAACAAACGCCTACTCACTCTGAGAGAATTTGCCTAAAGGGCTTAGCGCCGTTTTCGCATCTCTTCCCTATGATGACCTTCAAATCCTTATCGACACAAAAAGTCTCAAGGGGGCAGGGGTCATGGTCAAAGCAGCTGGGGAATCGAGAGTGTCTGATATGGAGTCTGCCGACGCAGCAGGTTCCGATCCGAGATCGAAGTTTTATCCGGTCATGGGCGCAAACATCAGCGTTCAGGCGATCGTCGAGGGATCTCTCCTTGCCGAAATTGAACTGGACCCGGTTCCAGAGTACGGCATCCATTTTTGAGACCAGGCTAAGGCCCTGACCGTCATTGCGGTCAGGGTTCCTTTGATGCATTTCTGATGAAGGGCTCGATCTGCTTGTCGAATGTTGCAGATTCCCAACCGGTCAGCCCGACAATTGAGGGTGGAGCGGTGCTTTGCCCGACTTCCCCGGAAAACGACTTCATGTTGTCTCCGTCACCAGGCCCGGTCATAAGCTCGCCCATTGCCCGGAACGCGTTCGTGTTTCCGAATTCCGCGCGGCTGAAGTCTGCACTGTCCACTGCCGCGCCATTCAGGTTCGCACCGCTCAACTTGCTTCCGACCAACGAGGCCCCCTTCAAGGATGCTCCACTGAGGTTGGCCTTGATCAGGTCTGAACCGTCAAGGTTCAGTTTTCCCAGATCAGCGCCCACGAGATAGGTTCTCGACAAGTCAATGTCGTTCACACCCAAACGGTTCAGGCGCTTGATGTTGCCGACAATCCGGTAGGTTGCCTCTTTCTCGTTCCAGCCACGGAAATCATCGATTTCCTCTTTGTGCCGCTTGATCTGTTCCTTCTCATTTTCTCTCAGTTCAAAGGCCATGATCACGACACCGAACAACAGGACGTCAAATAGGAGGCCGTGGGATTCAACGAGAATGTTGACGAGAAATTCTCCGAGCGCGCCAGGCTCTTCACCGGTTGCTTCACCTGCTCCGGAAAACACGCCTGATTGGACAAGGTGAAGAATGTCCAATGAAATCACGACAAGAAAAACACCTAGCAGTGCCCAGACACCGACCCGGAATTTGAAGTGCCCCCAGAGTCGCCTCACTGCCTTGGCCCTTTACTGATCACGCTGCTTAACGAGCTCATCCACTTCTTCCTCCCCCACCAAATCAGACAGGCTGGCTTTGCCCTCGGCAACCTTGCTGTTGAAGATCATCATCTGCGCCTTTTCGAGTGGCTCGGACCATTGCCCACCGGTTTCCCCGTCGACCTTTGCTAATTCTCGTATTCTTGGCTCAAGCTGAAGAACCTCCTCATAGCGCTGGGCCTTGTAGGCGGCCGCCACTTGAAGGTGTCGAAGGCACGGCTCGTGATAGTCGAATTGGGCTGTTCCTTCGAGGTCCCTTATCAATTTCGAGATGGCGTCCTGGGTTTGATCCGGGTCATCGACAAACTCCAGCAGGTGAGCAACGTAACGATAGCCCGCAAGATAGGTTGTTTCGGGCGTTTCAAAACACGATGCGTTCTTTGCACCATGCGCGAGATGCTCGGTGGCAGCCGCAATGTCACCCTTTGCAATCTTGACCCGGGCGAGCAACCAGCTGACCGTGCTGCCTTGATGCTTCAGACCCGTGCCGATTGCCGGATTGCTCAAGGCAACACTTTCTGCCTCCTTGAACCTGCCCAAACCCGCAAGAATATCCGGCAGCTCTGTTTGAATCTGTAACTTGACTAAAGGGCCAATATATTTCGCCGTCATGAGCGTTTTGAGTTTGCGCGCGGCGATCTCGTTCTCACCCTTCGTCAACGCCATCATGGCGCGCTCGTAATTCGGGTGTGTCTTCTGCTCGGCAAGGTGCTTGTTGACGATCGATGAAGGCAAAACTGAATAGAGCCAGTCGGGTAAAGGCATTCGACGGACCCCCCGGTCAATTGAACAAACTAAAATACATCCCGCGCAGAAATAGTTACAAATGATTGCATCACAATGCAAAACAAACCTTTGGATGCATTTTTGCAAGGTATGGAGAGAGGTCGAACAAGTTGGGGACGTCACCACAAACTGCAAGCGGCTGTATCAAGCCCATTGCCGCCTGTCGCTATTTAGGCGCATATGCGGGTTTGGACCAAACTTGGGCAGCGTTTCATCAGGGTGACATGGGACAGACGATCGAATCCAATCTACGTGGCATCATATTGATGGTTCTGGCCATGGGGGCCTTTGCCATTGCAGACACCCTCATCAAGCTGTCGGCGGGAAGCGTGACCCCCGCGCAGATCATGTTTCTGCTCTTGGCAGGCGGACTGGTCATGTTTCTGATCATGGCCAGGGCGCAGGGGGCGCAGTTGATGGACCGCCGGGTCTTCTCTCCCATCCTGCTTGTCCGCTATCTCGCAGAAGTCATTGCAATGGTCGGCATGGTTATGGCCTTGAGCCATGTGCCGCTCTCGATGGTCGGAGCCATCATTCAGGCAACGCCCTTGCTGGTCGCGCTCGGAGCGGTTGTCTTCCTGGGCGAAACGGTAAGCTGGCGGCGCTGGAGCACAATCATTCTCGGGTTCATCGGTGTCTTGCTCATCGTTCAACCCGGTGCCGAAGGCTTTGACGTCGCATCCCTTTGGGCGGTGCTGTCGATGGTCGGACTGGCCGTTCGCGATCTGACAACACGCATGACCCCGCCTGACATGGCCTCCACAAGTCTTGCTGCCTACACGGCGGCAGCAGCACTGCCGTTTTCAATGGTCTGGATCCTTCTGGACGGCGGCACCTTCCTGCCCGCAGAGGCTGACTGGGTGCTTCTGGGAACCATGATCCTGCTGGGCTCTGTCGGGTATTTTCTGCTCACCGCCTCCATTCGTACAACGGATCTGTCAGTCGTTGCTCCCTTTCGCTACTCGCGACTGCTGTTCATGCTGATATTGGGCGTGATGATCTTCGGCGAGCGTCCCGGTTTTTCAATGCTGGCTGGAGCCTCGCTCATTGTCCTTTCGGGCCTGTACATGATGTGGCGTGAACGCATTGTGCGGAAACAGGCAAACCACAGGGCCTGAGACCGGCGCGATCTCGAGACCTGGAGGCTGGTATTGAGGCCAGTTTGTTGTTCTGACCAGATCGGGTCAGGGATCACCAGGGTCACGCCCTGACGAAATCAATGGTCCAACCCTCAGGTTCGTGCCTTTTCAAATGCCGACCAGGCGGCTTCGAATTTTTCGAATGTGAAATCCGCTTCGCGCGCCGGTCCGAGAACCAGTTGCTCGGTGTCCAGGAGCTTGCGGATGGCATCGCCCAGAACCGGGATTGTCTCGGCAGGAACAACAAGCGCACCATGTCTGTCGGCGTGAACAAGCTCACCCGGGCCAATATCGAGCCCGTAGATCTTCACTGAAGTGTCGATCTCCTTCACATGGACAAAACCGTGGCTCGGGCCAACAGACCCGGCAACCACCGGATAGCCTTCGGGCAGGTCTCCCAGATCTCGCATGACGCCATTGGTCAGGGTGCCCGAGAGACCGAGCCCCTTGTGGACCGTCGTATTGATCTCGCCCCAGAACGCCCCTATTGCATTCGGATAGTCGACATCCTCGACAACAGCCAGCGCCGGGCGTGGTCCCTCCGACACGTAGCGGTAGTAAGCCATCCGGCGGGTCTTTATGACATCGGCCGGTTCGGTCGGAGGCGCAAGCGCCGAAATCTTCGCCGTGCGCGCATAGCCGACAATCGCGCCGCCATCCGGGTCGGAACAAAGCATCGTGCCACGCGTGAACCGGTTGAACCCGCGTTTGCCCTCGGCCACTTCAATGGCATTGCAGACAGTCGGTGTATCGACCGATTTCAGGAGCTTCAGAAGTTCTTCGTTCATCAAAGTTCCAGCCAGCGTTGAAAGGCGCGCGTGACGGCGCCGGGTTGTTCCAGTGTCGGCAGGTGACCAGCGCCCTGGACGATCTCGAAAACAGATCCGTCGACAAGGTCATGCATCAGCTCGTGACGATCGCGCGGGCAGAGCCGGTCATCCTCTCCCATCAGGATCAGCGTCGGCACCTGCACCGATTTCAGCGTATCCTGCTGATCCGGGCGCGCCTGCAAGGCACGCGACTGGCGTTCAAAAACATCCGGTCCAAGATCCACCGCCATTTCCATGCACAGGTCCAGCACCTCCTGGCGATTGGGGCCATCCGCGAGATAATTTGGCTTCAGTTCGTCCCGCATGACCTCCCGCAATCCACCTGCCCGTACCTTCTCGATTTGGGGCTCACGCCCCTGCTTGACCTGGTCGAGCTCAGCCCGCGGGTTCGTGTCCAGAAGGCCCAACCTTCTGACACGGTCAGGCGCCTGCCGCACGACTTCCATGGCAACAATCCCGCCCATGGACAGGCCTGCCAGCGCAAAGCGTGGCGGTGCATTCTCCAGAATGTCGGCGGCAAGCGCTTCAACACTGTTGTGCGCTGTGACAGGTGCCAGATGAATGGGAACACGGCCGGACAAGGCCGCGATTTGCGGCCCGAAGAGCCGCGCATCGCACATCATGCCGGGCAGCAGGACGAGAGGAAGTGTCACGCGCGCGCTCCAGCCAGTTGCGCGCCCTCCGCAAGGCTTGCGAGTTTTGCAAAGGCGATTTCCGGATCAACCGCCCCAAAGCCGGCAAAGGTGCCAAATCCGCAATCCGAACCGGCGATCACCCGTTCCGGACCGACGATACCCACGAAACGCTCCAGGCGTTGCGCGACCACTTCCGGATGCTCGACAAAATTTGTCGTGGTATCGACCACGCCCGGCACGAGGATCTTGTCCTCGGGGATTTCGGCCTTCCGGTCCCGGAACACGGTCCATTCATGCGCGTGGCGCGGATTTGAGGTTTCAAACAGGACGTACCGGGCACGCGCGGACATCAAGGTTGAAAACACCTTGTCCATGGAGATGTCACAGACATGTGGCCCCTCATAGTTGCCCCAGCAGATATGAATGCGGACCTTCGCCGGGTCGATATTCTGCAGCGCATGGTTCAGCGCATCGATATGGGTTGCCGCGATCTTCACGAACTCCTCGTCCGAAAGATCGGTAAACAGCATATGCCGGGAGAGCGCGAGATCCGGGCAGTCGAGTTGCAGATCCAGCCCGGAAGCAACGATGGTCTCGTATTCATCCTTCATGACATCGGCAAGGGCCTGAAGATAGGCTTCCCGGGTCGGGTAGTAGTCGTTTTGCAGGAACAGCGAGATCACGCCCGGCGAGGCTGCATTCATGAATCCGCGCTCGGCACCATGCTCGGCCATAGCCGCCTTCAGGTGGGCAATGTCCTTCTCCAGCTCGCCCTGCCCTTTGGATTTCACTTCACCGGAGCACATGGGGCGCGCATATTTCGGCGTCCCCCCGCTCTCGGCAATCCGTTTCAGGAAACTCGGATAGAGTTTCAGATCCGCTGGCGCATTTCGCGGACTGTCACCTGAGAACCCGGTGTACCGGTCCTTCACATAGGTCGCGTAAGAGATCTTCGACGTCTCGCCATCGCTGACGATGGAAACCCCTGCGTCGACCTGCTTGCGAACGGTCTCCGAAACGGCCTCTGCCATGGCCGCATCGAAATCGGCCTCTTCATAGGGTTCCCCGTTTTCGCGGGCGAATATGAAATCGACGACTTTCTGCGTTCGTGGCAGCGAGCCGACATGGGTGACGTCAATTTTGCTCATTCTGTTCTCCCCCGCGTTTTTTCCGCTCAGCTGACCCAGGTTGGCCCCGCCGGATCTTCCGTGTTCATGACCCGGAAGAGACTGGCTTCACCGCTCATGGAAGGCGAAAGGCTGTGTTCAAGACCCGGTGGCACGGCGCATGTGTCCCCCGGCGCCAGCACCTTTTCACCGCCCGACCAGGAAAGCTTCCAGTGTCCGCGCATGACCATCAGGATTTCGTGGTAATCCAGGCTGTAAGGCGCGTCCGAAATGGAACCCCGTGTCAGGAATTCCACGTCGAAACCCGGCTTGTCTTTCAACAGGGCCGTTTCCCCGATGACCTTGCAGGGTGCCTTCGCGGCCAATGCCATCATGTCCCAGTATCTTGCGACATAGTCGCGAACAACGGCCTCGTTGCCTGGTTCGGGATAGGCCTTCAGCTCCTCGTCGCTCAGAAGCGGCATCGGCTTGACGCCCTCAGGCAGGTCCTGACCTTGCTTTGTGTCGTAGAGAACCCCGTTTTCTCCGAGCACGAGACCGTGATCCTTCGCGTCTTCGATCACCTGCGGAGCCCAGGTGACCCCACCCCCTGCATCGTCGCCACCGAGGATCGCCATGATCATGCCGTAGTCGGTCCCGATGTTTTCAAAGCCGCGGAAAATTCCGGTCGGGATGTTGAAGATGTCGCCTTCTTCCAGAACCATTTCTCCGGCCGTGCCCCAGCGTCCCCAGAAGACGCGCCAGCGGCCCTTCAGAACGTAAAACACTTCCGCCGTCGTATGTGAATGAAGCGAGTTGCGACACTTGGGAGGTTGACCGGCTGCCCCGATGTTGAAACCGGGCGTATCCTTGATGTGGACATGCTGATCAGGACTTTCCGAGACGCCGCCACCGATAATCGTGAAGTTTTCCTTCTGATCGGAGCCCGGCGTATGCGCATCGATGAATGCCGTGCGGCAGGGCTTCAGATCGCCATAACGGACAATCCGGGTTTCCATTTCTTCAGGGCTCATGACAGGACCTATTGGTTTCGGCTTTCTTCAGCCTGTTTTCAGTGCGATCTGTTTCCAGATCGAAGTTTCATCAAAAAGAACAAATTCACGGCGCAGGCCCCAGGGCCCGAATTCGGCATGAGCGGCGCCCATGACATAAACATCCGCTCCGCTCGGCTCTCCGAAAACGCCCCAACCGCCATGCTTGCCATGCAGCGACCAGCGCAGCGCGGCACGGGGAGGCATCATGGGGTCGTCGCGGCCTATCTGGTGTTCGATCCTGAACTCGGCGGATGGCAAACTAGCCCTCAGGCCCATCCAGAACCGGTCCGCATCCCCCCAGGAATATCCGTTGACACCGCCCGGATAGGCCAACTGGCAGGCACGGTCGTATTCACCTTCGATCGCCGCCATATCCGCATTCATGATGCGCGACACGATGTCTGCGTATTTCGCGCCCCATTCATTGTCGTTGCCCGTTCCCTTGTAGGGACCCGGTTGATCGTTCGCCGGCGAGAAGGGCTGGACACAGTTTTCCGGACCGCCTTCGCGTTCGATCAGGTCCCGCGCATATTGTGCCGGGTCCCATCCCATCTGGCGCACGATCGCGCCCTGGTCCCGGATCAACCATTCATCATTGATCTGGTTGTTGATGGCATGGCAGTCCGCAATGATCCGGTATTGCAGCTTCTTGCCCGTCGCCTTGCCGTAGACACCGTCACCGAGATGCGTTGCTGTCGAAATGATCCGGTGAGAGGACAGCATCCCCTCCTCCGGCGTTCCGGACCAGATGACATCCTCGCCCAAAAGCTCACGATCCGGAAACTCGGCGAGCGTTGCCATGGTCGCGCCGATCACATCCTTGTTGCCGACGACAACGGATGCCGGAGACCGAACGACAATGTCATCCGAGTAATAGTGATGCAGGGTCGCAATCTTGCGGTCTTCCCAGATCTCCTTTGTGATCCCGATTATGTAGTCGGGAAAGTCCGCCCAGCGCGGATCAAAGCCTTTCATCGGGCCATCCTTCAGGTATGCGAGCCGATCCCCTGATCATCAGCGGACCGTCTATCTTGATTTTCTGTACATCGCTGCTGCCTTCCTCGATCCACTGAAGCAGCGTTGAAACAGTGGCTTCGACCATCCGGTTGGAAGGTTGGCGCAAGGTTGTAAGGTCGTATGCGGGCCAGGACGCAAGCGGCACATCATCGTACCCGACCACGGAGACGTCCCCGGGCACATCCAGTTTCAATTCGAACCGCAGCACATCCATGACAGCAAAGGCCATGTGGTCGTTGCCGACAAAAACGGCGTCCGGCCGATCCGTGCCGGAGAACATCTCGCGCGTTGCGGCTGCGGCGGCTTCGCGCCGGTACATACCGTCGGTGCAGTCCACCAGCTCGACGCCGGCCTCCTTGAGGCCGGCAAGGAAACCGGCCTTGCGGTCCCGTCCGGTCGACGAACCCGACCAGCCCGCGATATGGGCGATCTTCTTGTGGCCGCCGGCTACGAGGAACTCGGCTATCTTGCGCCCGCCCTCCACGTTGTTCGACGTCACCTGGTTGAGGCGCTCATCATCCTGGCCGCGGTTGAACAGAACGACCGGCACGCCGGCTGCCGCACATCGAGCTGCCAGATCGTTGGACATGCCCACCGACGCGGTAATGATACCGTCGACCTGGTAGTCCAGCAGTTCGCCCATGACCTTGTCGACGCCATCGTCATCGTTGGACACCATGAAAACGAGGATGTGATAGCCATGGGCCTGGAGCGCGTTGGAGAGTCTTTCCAGGGCATCCGGGTAGAACTGGTTTTCCAGATAGGCAACCACCAGACCGATGATCCGCGACCGTCCCGTAATAAGTGAACGCGCCAGAACGTTCGGCCGGTAGCCCAGTTCGTGCGCGGCTTTCAGAACTTTCTCGGCCATCTTGGGCGAGACGGATGCGCCGGGCGTAAACACCCGGCTGACTGCTGACTGACTGACACCAGCTCGCTTGGCAACATCGACAGAAGTGGCTTTTTCCGTTCCCATCAGTCTGCCGTCCAGCCGCCGTCAACAACCAGAGAGGTGCCGGTCACCAGGGAAGACGCGTCACTTGCCAGGTAAAGAACGGCTCCCATGATGTCCTCGACTTCACCCGTGCGGCCGAGTTTGATCTTTTCCTCGATCCACTTGACCCGCTCCGGACGATCGAATGTCTGTTCCGTCAGGGGTGTCCGGATGAATGTCGGGCAGACGGTATTGACGCGGATCTTGCGTGGTCCGAACTCGATTGCCATCGCCTTGGTGAAACCCTCGACCGCAAACTTCGAAGCACAGTAAACGGCACGGTCGAGCCCGCCGACATGGGCCATCTGCGACGACATGTTGATCAGGGAGCCAGGCCTTCCTGCCTCCATGAGCCCTTTTGCCACGCACTTTGTCAGGAAGTAGGCACCGCGCAGATTGACATTCATGACGGCGTCGAAATCTTCCGGCGTTGTTTCGCTTGCCGGGGAATGGCGCGCAAGACCGGCACTGTTCACTAGAACATCAAACGGTCCGTGTTTCGCAACGCTGACTTCCACTTCCAGAACATCCGCGACATCCAGCTGCAGGGCCGACGCGCTGCCGCCTCTGGCCTTGATCGCCTCCACGGCATCAACAAGCTTTTCTTCGCGCCGTGCCGCGAGAACCACCTCACCGCCCGCCTCGGCCAGTGCACTTGCACAGGCAAGGCCAATGCCTGAGGAGGCCCCTGCAACCAGCACCTTCTTGCCGGCAAGAGAAAAGCTCGGTGTCCTGGGAAGATCGATCATGTCAGCGCTACTCCGGTTTCTGGATCAAAGCCCGCACGGGCCTTGTTGAATTCCCGGAGTCTCTTGAAGACGTCAACACCCAATTGCGAATAAGCATCCAGAAGGTCGACAAGAACCCAGTTTTCGCGGATCAATCCGTTTTCCACGCGCCAGAAATCAAGGCTGCGCATGGTGATCTTCTTGCCAGACGGAGCGATGCCCATCCAGCCATCGTGGGTAACCGTCTGGATCATGTTCGGCCAGCCGGTGACAGCTGCGTAATTCCGGTCGCCGAAGAAATGATATTCGATCTGGTCCACATACTGCCCGCGATCGGGCATGCCGTTCAGAAACGGGATCTGGTGCCAGTTCCGAAAGCCCTTGATACCCCGCCCCGTGCCGATACCGGAGGGACCGTACCAGCTCATGCGCGGATGCCAGAATTTCGGCATTTCCATGACTTCCGGTCCACCTTGGGACGGGTGCCGTTTCAAATGTTCCAGCATGTCGATGATGTGCTGGCAGGTACTCCGCCCTGTGTCCTCATCATAAGGACCGGGCACAAGCCCGTCCTCGGTTGCCGGACCCGGGACATGCCACTCGCGTCCAAGGCTCGGAGCCATGGGCCAGGCATTCGCCTGGATCATCACTTCCGGAATGTCCCAGAGCGCCTGGAACTCGACCACCTTGTCGTCAACGAAACGGTAGAATTCGTGGAACCGCATGGTCACCTGGTGACCGGTTGCTGGAATGTCGAGCCAGGGTTTCTCGAAGGAGCCGGTATAGTATCCACCGCAGCCAACCCAGTTTTGCCCTTCCGGCGTGGGTCCGGCCATGACGATAGTGTCCCGTCTTTCCAGATCGGGGATCGCCCTGAAGAGCGGTGCATAAGCCTTGTCGTAGAAGGCGTCTGTACCGGCCGTATCCTCAAAGGGGCAGCTCAGGCGAAACAGGACATCGGGCGTGCACAGATCCGAAAGCGCCTTGCGCACGGCCCCTTCCTCGAAGTCGTACATCGCAGCCCTCAGGGGCTGCATCAATTCCTTGTGGCGTGTGTGTCTGTCAGTGGTCATGCACCTGGAACTTTCATGCCGGAAAAGTCGATCATTACGTTTTTGCGATAGGCCGGCCGAGCACAAAGCGCGTCGTAGTAGGAACGCAAGTGAGGCAGGTCCGCGCGGTCGATCTCGAGCTCGTAGTAACGGTAGAGAAGGCTGCCGATCTGGTAGTCGACAAGGTTGAGTTTCTCGCCGCCAAGATACGGACCTTTGATCAGGTTCTGGATAATGCCCATGGCCTGTTTCAGACCCGCAGTCGCCTTGCCCATCGCCGTATGATCGCGTTCGTCCGCAGGCGTCCGGATGAGCTGCCAGAAAAGGGTCGGGATCAGCGGAATATAGATATGTTGCCGGGACATGTCCGCCCAGCGCTCAATCTGGGCAGCCGCCATCGGGTCGCTCGGGTGCACCCCATACTGGCGCACCAGATAGCGCAGGATGGTGGCGGCCTCGGACAGGGACTGGCCACCGGTTTCCAGAACCGGAACAAGGCCCAGCGGGTTCATTGCAAGATATTCCGGCGTATCGTTGCCGCCGAAGTGACCACCCACATCCAGCCGTTCGTATTGCAGTCCCAGCTCTTCAAGACACCAGGCGACGGGTTGAACATTTGCGGATGTAATGCGGCCATAAAGCGTAATCATTCTGCTGCTTCTCCATAGGGTACGTTTCCGCCGCCGTAACGGCGTACCCGTATATTGGCCTGTTCGGCATGGCCGACAAATCCTTCAAGCATGCAGAGGCGCGAGCAATAGGCGCCGATCTCGGCGGCCGCCGCGTCGGTCAGAACCTTCTGGTAGGAATGTGTCTTCAGGAATTTGCCAACCCAGAGACCACCTGTGTATCGGCCGGCCTTCTTGGTGGGCAGCGTGTGGTTAGTACCGATGACCTTGTCGCCATTTGCAACATTCGTGCGTGCGCCAAGGAAAAGTGCACCGTAGCAGGTCATGTTTTCCAGGAACCAGTCATCACGGTCCGTCATGACCTGAACGTGTTCGGACGCAATGTCGTCCGCGACTTCCAGCATTTCCTCGTAGGTGTCGCACAGGATCACCTCGCCATAATCCTCCCAGGACTTTGACGCCGTGTCGGCCGTCGGCAGGATTTTCAGGAGACGGTCGATCTCGCTCAGCGTTTCCGTTGCCAGTTTCCGTGAGTTGGTCACCAGGACAGCTGGCGTATTGTAGCCGTGCTCCGCCTGGCCGAGCAGGTCGGTCGCGCACAGTTCAGCGTCCACCGTTTCGTCGGCAATCACCATGGTTTCCGTCGGTCCGGCAAACAGGTCGATCCCGACACGTCCGAACAACTGACGCTTGGCTTCTGCGACAAAGGCGTTTCCAGGGCCAACCAGCATGTGAACCGGATCGATGGTCTCCGTGCCGATCGCCATGGCTCCAACCGCCTGGATCCCGCCAAGCACGTAGATCTCGTGGGCACCGCCAAGATGCATCGCCGCGATGACAGCCGGGTTCGGCGCTCCCTTGAAAGGAGGCGTTGCCGCGATGATGCGCGGTACCTTGGCAACCGAGGCCGTCGCAACGGACATGTGAGCGGAGGCCACCATCGGGAATTTTCCGCCCGGCACATAACAGCCGACCGACTGAACCGGAATGTTCTTGTGACCCAGGATCACGCCGGGCATCGTCTCGACTTCAATGTCCAGGATCGAGTCGCGCTGTGCCTGGGCAAACTTGCGAACCTGTTCCTGAGCGAATTTGATATCCGCCATGTCCCGGTCGGAAACCTGGTTCATCAGGGCGTCAATCTCGGACTGCGACAGGCGAAATGACGTTGGGGAATAGTTGTCGAACTTTTCTGACAGCTCCCGAACCGCCGCATCGCCCCGGGTTTCGATCTCCTTGAGCGTTCCCTCCACGATGGAGCGAACCTTGGCGTCATCTTCGGACCGTTCGGCTTCGGGCTTGCCGCGTTTCAGATACTCAATCGCCATGTTTCTTCCCTTTCAAGACATCATTCCGGGATTTTCTTTCCGTGAATCCCTGGACCCGATGCCCTCTTCGTTTCGACTCAATTTGCATACGTATGCAGAACAATCAAGCGCCTTTTGAAAAATCGCTTCAAAGGCGCGGCAAATTCGGTTCAGGCGGCCCTTTCCGGCGCAGGTGGCTGGCGCTCCCCACGATCAAAGGCTTCCCAGCCTTCCCCGTCGAACACATCCTTGCCGAGCTGGGCCAGGACATGCGGGAAATCGACCATCACCCAGTTGTCGACAATCTTCCCGTCGACGACTTTCCAGAAGTCCATGTAGCGGATTTCAACTCTCTTGCCCGTCGGCGCAATGCCCATGAACTCGCCCGAGTGGGTGGCTTCCTGCCGACCGAAAGCTGCCGCCCATTCGCCCATGTAGAGCCGGGCCTCATCCACGCAGACCTTGTCTGAAAACGCGGCCTGAAAAGGCTTTTGCCAATTGTTCTGAAATTCCTTGAGCCCGGTCTTGGTGCCGCACCCGGTGTTGCCGAGCCAGCGGAAACCGTCGGCGAAAAATTCGCCGATATCCCCGATCCTGTGATCGTTGAGACCATCCACCATGTCTTCAATGACACGCCTGGTGTCTTCCGTTTTGGACATGTCCGTGTCGCGGCTCAACACCGCCTGTTCGGGACGCGATCCCTTCATGCAGCTTTCTCCGATGGATATTGTGTGGTTGAGAGCGCGTCCATGCGCGCAAAGACGTCGACGCCGAGCTGGCGGTAGAGATCAAGCATGTCGACCATGACCCAGTTTTCACGTATCCGACCGTCTTCGACACGCCAGAAATCGAGACTTCGCCGCGTGAACCGCTTTCCGGTTGGCGCAAGACCGAGGAACCCGTCTCCGGAATGGGTCGCCGTTCCTGAAGGCCAGCCGGTGAAGGCAACCAGGTCCTGATCGCCAAAGAAGACCCCTTCTTTGAGCGCGCGCACATTCTCCGACAGCCCTCGGCGGAAGCTTTTCAGGACAACGTCCCGTATGCCCGCATGCCCTCTTGCAGACCCGATGCCTGTGGAACCGAACCATGAGCAGTTTTCATGCCAGTAGCGGGCAAGCCCCCGATCCGGTGTCTCGGCGTCGCCTTGTCTGAGGTCATGCAACATGTCCCAGACAATCCTCACGGACCGGTCGGCAGCCTCCTCATCGAAAGGAGCCTCGACAAGGCCCTTTCCGTTGGCAGGCCCCGGACACATCCATTCCACGCCGAGTTGCTGTGCCATGGGCCAGAAGCCAGCCTGCAACATCACTTGCGGAATGTCCCAGATGGCTTCCATCTCGACGATCCTGTAGCCTTCAATGCGCAGATATTCGTGGTAGCGCATGAAGACGGGTTTGCCGTGTGCCGGGATGGTAAGCCACGGACGGTGAAGCGTGCCGACAAAATTGCCGCCGAGCCCGACCCAGTTTCCTTCCTTGCCCTCGCCCCAGCGAGGACCAGCCATGAAAATGAAATCCCGTTTTTCCAGATCGGGCATGGCTGCCAGCAAGGGGGCATAGACGCGTTCGCACAGGTCGATGGGGCCGTTGACGTCCTGATAGGGGAAACACAGTCGGATCCGGGCGTCAGGTGCGAACGCGTCCATGATTGCGCGCTTTATGCTGTCCTGATCTCCCTGCAAAAGCGCAGCACGCAGGGGCGCCAGCAGGGTCTTGTTGCGATCGTGGACGGACATCATCCCTTGACGGCTCCCGCGGTCAGGCCGCTGACAATCTGGCGTTGGAAGAAGAGGATCAAGACGAAGAGCGGTGCGGTGGCCGAAACCACAGCGGCAACGGCATACATGACTTTTCCTTCAACCTGCGTTGTGCCCAGGAAGCTGGCAATCGCGGGTATGATCGTCTCGTTTTCAGAACTGAGCAGCATCGCCGTCACGGCAAAGTCGTTGTAAGCCAGCAGGAAACTGAAAAGACCTGTCGTGATGACCCCCGGCCACATCACCGGAATGATCACATGCCGGAAGGCCTGGAACCGCGTGCAACCGTCCACCATGGCGCTTTCGTCCATGTCCTTGGGAATATTCAGGAAGAAAGAGTGCAGCATCCACAGGGTGAAAGGCTGGTTGATGGCCACCAGAACAATGATTGTCGTCGGCAGGATGCCCCAGATGTTCCATTCAAAGAATGGCAGCAGGTAACCGGAAACGAGCGTGATATGCGGCATGGCGCGGAACACCAGCGCCGCCATCAGGATCCAGAAAGCGTATCGAAACCCCGAACGCGCCAATGCATATCCGCCAAGCGTGCCGAATGTCAGAGAAATGATCACGGTGAAGAAAACAACGATGCCGGAATTGAGCACGTTGCGCCAGAATCCTTCCGTGACCCACGCACCGTAATAACCGGCACCAGTGAAGGCCCCTCCGGTTTCCTTGGCGGTGTTGACGCCATAGATGGCATTCATCCAGTCTGCCTTGGAAAAGAAGTCCGACTGCACCTTGAAACTGCCCCAGAACGTCCAGACGAATGGGAAGGCAGCAATGATCAACCACAATGCCACGAGGGCAAGGGAGATCAAGGTCAGCGGAGTGGTACGGGACTGTGCCTTTGTCGCCATGATCTTACCCTCAATGCGCTTTGCGGTTGAAATCACGCCAGGTGCGGATCAGCACCGGGGTCAGGAGAATGACAACGCCGACAATGGTCATCATCGAGGTCGCTCCGGCTGATCCGTAGAGCGGATTGCCGCTTTCGCGCAGGTCATTGAAGATGATCCAGCTGAGCGATGTTGCATGGGCTTCGGCCGAGAAACTCACAATCGGTTCGAAGACACGGAAGTTGTCCATCAACAGCATGAGTGTCACGAACGACACCAGCGGCATGAGGTGCGGCACCACCACGTGGATCATGCGCTGCCACTTGGACGCCCCGTCGATCATGGCAGCCTCCATCGTGTCCTTCGAGACTGTCTGAAGGCCCGCATAGAAGGTGATGAAGCTGAATGGCAGGGTGTGCCAGATGCCGTAGACAATCAGCATGATCCAGGTCAGCGAAGTCGAGGCCTTCAGGCTCAATGACGGATCGTCGAAAATGTATTGAAGTGTGGCGCCGATCACGCCATCGCCATCCACCATCCAGAACAGGATCAGGGAGCCGACAAGGGGAGTAACCAGAAACGGCAACAACGACACGAAAATCGAAGGCCCTTTAAGCAACCTGGGCAGATTGTTGACGCCGACCGCAATGGCGAGACCCAGGACAATAACCAGGGGGGTGACCACGGCAGTATAGGTAAGTGTAAAGATCAGAGCACGATAGAAGGGAAGGTTCAGGACCTGTCCCCAGAAGTCACCGAACGATTCTGATGTGGCCCAGGCTTCACCGACTTCGGCAAACGCAAGGTGTGACCGGTTGGTGTAGGTCCCAAAGCCGTTGAAACGACCGAGCGGCCGATCTTCGCGGAGCTTGGCGGTTGCTTCCGTGTCGATGGAAGTCGTCTTTTCACATCCAAACGGACCACAACTTTCGGAAACCAGCAGCACCTGCTCATGTTGAACAAACAGTGACTGGATAAAGACCGAAACGATTGGCAGCGCGATGAAGAGGATCATCGCTGAAAGCGTCGGCAGAATGAACCAGAAAAAAGTGCGATGCTTCATGGCAGGCGTCCCGGTCGAAATTCGGCGAGGAAGAAGGGGCTCGCAAGCCCCTTCTTGAACGAAGTCTTACTTCAGGAAACCGGCTTCCTTGGCAGAAGTCCGGTAAGCTGCTTCGATATCGGCCAGAGCCTTTTCAGCAGACTCGTCGCCCTTCAGGAAGTCAGCAAGTTCAGCACCCAGTGCGTTATGGAGAAGCCCCATCTGAGGGATCATCGGGTAAGGCTTGGCACCTCCTCTTGCTGTCTCGGCAACACCGGCTGCCGCTGGACCGGGCTTGAAGCCTTCCAGGAGCCAAACGGCATCGTCATTGTTGGCCGCGACCATATCCGGGGTCAGGGCGCTCACCAGCGCGGCGAAGGTTGCTTCGGCTTCATCGTCGGAAACGTTGGTTGCAATGGAAATGCCATCCCACCAAAGGGTCGCGGACGGAACTGAGCCACCGGCCACGGTTGGCGCCGCCGAAAGAACAGTGTTCGACGTCACTTCTTCAGAAGAGCCCTCATCGTCGAGGATCGGCGCACCGCGTGACCCCCACATAATACCGAGCGCAGCATCACCGGCTTCCCAGAGCCCCTGGGTTTCGTTTGAGGCATGCGTGAGGTGATCGGGATGAGCGTAATCAACAAGCGCCTTCATGACGGCGAGTGTTGCCAGGCCCTGCTCGTTGTTTATTGACGGTTCAGCAGATCCGGGAACAAAGAACTCGCCGCCGTGACCCAGGTAGATCATGTTGAAGATTTCAGCGATGTTCCAACCGGTTTTCAGGTTCATGACCAGCGGATGTTCCATGATGCCGGCAGCACGGATTTTCTCCAGCGCGTCCAGAACTTCCTCATAGGTCGCCGGAATACCATCCACGCCGGCCTGATCCAGAATGTCCTTGCGCGAGAACAGATGCTGGGAGTTCGCCATGAAGGCCACCGCCATCACGTTGCCATCGATCGTGATCAACTGGTTCGGCTTGATATTGTCCTTGTACTTCTCGACCAGGTCGTTCAAAGGTCGCACAAGGCCGTCATTCATCAACTGGGTCAGCGTCGAATTGGCCAGAATGACGGATGAGTATTCTGACGGATTTGGTGTCAATGCCGCGTTCATGATCTGACGCGCTTCCGTGGTGTGGTTGACGGCAAACTCCTCTGCGCCCGCGCCACAATTGGAATCGGCTCTGCCGGCAACGGCGTGAATGGCCGGGAAGTCACTGGCCAGAACGCGAATAGATTGTCCTTCCGGACCGCAATCCGCAGCAAAGGATGCAGTGCTCATCAGGCCGACAAAAGCCGTTGCAGTTACAAGCTTTCTCAGAAACATGTCTTTCTCCCTGTTTCTCTGAGGTCGGATGCGCGCCCCTATTCACGCATCGAGATTCACCCCGGGAACGGTTGCCCGGTGTTTGAAGAGGGCTAAGCCTTGATCCGGGCTCCGGTCGCACCGTCGAACAAGTGGCAGATGCCACTCGGAACGGAGATCGAGACCATGTCATCGATCTCGGCCCGGAAATTCTTGTCAGCCTTCACGGAGACAAGCGCACCACCAACACGGATAGAGATCATTGTGGCGTCGCCCAGCAGTTCCAGCGTGTAGATGGGAGCATTGATCTGCCCCTGCCCCGGCTCGGCAATCGCTGCATCCTCTGCGCGGAATCCAAGGGTCAACGCACCGGATGGCGCATCGACACCGGAGATCTCGACATTTTCAGCACGGAAAACACCGTCACTGACTTCGCCTTCCATGAGGTTCATCGCCGGGTTGCCAATAAAACTCGCAACGAAGGTGTTGGCTGGATTGTCGTAGATTTCGGTCGGAGACCCGACCTGCTGAACCACACCACTCTTCATGACGACCACGCGGTCGGCCAGCGTCATCGCCTCGATCTGGTCGTGCGTCACGTAGATCGTGGTCACCGCCAGTTCATGGGAAAGGTTCTTGATCTGGGCGCGCGTTGAGACACGCAGCTTCGCATCAAGGTTGGAAAGAGGCTCGTCCATGAGGAAGACGTTCGGTTCACGGACAATCGCCCTTGCAAGTGCAACACGCTGCCTCTGGCCGCCTGACAATTCGGCAGGCTTTCGGTGCATGAAGTCATCAAGCTCGACCATCTTAGACGCCCGACGGACCTTCTCGTCATGGGTTGATGGATCGACGCCACGCACTTTCAAAGGAAAGCGGATGTTGTCGTAAACATTCATGTTCGGGTAAAGCGCGTAGGACTGGAACACCATCGCGACGTCCCGGTCCTTGGGCTCGAGATTGTTGACCACCTTTCCGTCGATGAGGATCTGGCCATCCGTTGCATCTTCCAGACCTGCGATCATCCGCATCGTCGTGGTCTTGCCGCACCCTGAAGGCCCAAGCAGCACAAGAAACTCGCGATCGGCAATCGTCAGGTTGAAATCCTCCACCCCAACAAAACTGCCCCAGCGTTTCGACACGTTTTTAAGCTGAATCTCAGCCACGCCGCTCCTCCCAAACAGATCGTCGTCACTTTTTGCATTCCTATGCAAAATAAGTAGACACACGGATCTTTCTTTGGCAATCATTTTTTGCATACGAATGCAAAAAAGTTAAACTGAGTCGCCTCAACAACGCCCTTCAAGGTTCCTGATGTCTGATTTCCGGCAGTCCCCCTATCGCTTTCTGAACAGTGTTTTTTCGGAGGGCGAAGCGCTTGATAATGATCTCTTTGTCAATGGCTTGACTGAAAACGTCACGTTCGATGTCGCCTATCCCGTGAACCGGCTCACCGGCCGTTCTGAGGTGATGGACGGTTTCTTCGCACCGATCAGCAAGGCCCTCTCGCATGTGCGGCGAAGAGACGAATTGTTCATTGGCGGGCCCAACCGGCGCGCTCCTGGCGGCCACTGGGTGACCAGTGTCTGCCACTATGTCGGCAATTTCGACGCGCCCCTGTTCGGCATCAAACCGTCCGGGCATCTCGTCTTTCTGAGAGCAGGCGAGTTCTACCGCGTCGAGGCGGACGGACGCATCTCGGAGGCCAAGATCATCGTGGATCTCCTGGACCTGATGCGCCAGGCCGGCCGGTTTCCGCTCCCGAACATGCTGGGAACTGAAATGCTGTTTCCCGGACCTGCCACGCATGACGGCGTTCTGCCGACGGGTCAGGCCGATGGAGAGGAAACGCTCGACCTGTGCGAGGCGATGCTCGCCGACCTGAAGGCCTATGACCCGGAAACCTTCTCCTCGAAAGGCCAGACAGGTCAGGACGGCTACTGGCACGACGACATGCTCTGGTACGGGCCGGGTGGGATCGGATCCAACTACCGCTGGAGCGGTTTTGAAAAGGATCACCGCGCTGACTTTCTGACAGCCTTTCCGGACCGGGTCGGCGGGGACCACTATTGCCGCATCGGCGACGGCAACTATGCCGCCGTGAGCGGCTGGCCCTCGATGACCATGACCCACAAGGGCGACTATCTTGGTGTTCCAGCCACAAACAGGCAGCTGACCCTGCGTGTCATGGACTTCTATCGCTGCGCCGGCGGCAAGATCATGGAGAACTGGGTGCTGCTCGATTATCTGGAACTGTTTCAGCAGATGGGCCGGGACCTCATCAGCGAGCAGTGACCCTGGCACACGGCGCAACGCGGCAAGTTGCCACTGACGCCGTGTCCAGGAGTGATCCGCCATTCAACGAGTTCAATTCCCATTCAGGCGGAAAGGATAGGCATCCACCCGAAGCTTGACGTAGCCGGTCGGCAGACGCCAGGGCACGTCCAGCGGCGGCAAACCGTCCAGGCTGCGGACCGGTTCCTTTCTTTTCGTCTGGTTCAGCTCCTTGCGCACCTTCCAGAGTTGCCAGTGCAGATCCCGGATCTGGGCGAGTTTGGCGTACAGCTTCTTTTCCATGCTGTCTTCCTGCTTTTCCAGGGCCTCGAACTTCGCATTGGCATCATGGTAGTTCCGGCTTTCCCGTCTCATCGTTCGGGAGTAACCCCGCAGGATTTCCCGCAAGGCGGCCGCATCTTTCTTTCGATAGACTTCGTTTTGCCAGGCAACAACGCCCTCATTCTTCAGGCGGTCGTATTCCCGGGTACCCTGATGAAGAATGTCCCTCGTGGCGTGCCAGGAATCGAGGTGCCGTGTGCTTTCCCTTTCCCACGTGGTCGACTTCCGTTCAATCTCGACGAACTTGCCGATCATGATCTTCAGCTCCTGGATCGATCCACTCAATTTTGCCGAGATCTGGGTCTTGAGGGCTTCCCGTCCCTTTTGTGCCTTGATGCGTTGAAGTCGCGCATCTTCCAACGCCTGCAACTGGCGCCTCAGGTCACGCTTGAGTTTGAAATAGATCGGGTTCCAGGAAATGTTCCAATGCCAGGTTTCGGCAACCCCGAACACATTGTGCACCACGTTGCCCGTCTTCGCCACAACACCGGCCTTATCAACCCGCTCAAGGTATTGCTGGTATTCCCTGTCCACCGCAAAGTCGATCTTGCCGAGCATGCCGTGCAGCGTATCAAGAAGGCCATCGGCCGGAACAAGAGAAAAGCGATTGGCCTCTCCAAACACATGGGCAACTGCCAATGAGAACGAAAGGCCTGTTACGGCAGCGTCCGCGTGCTTTTCGAACTCCTTGACGAGTTTCTCGCCTTTCTTGGTCAGCTGCCTGTGGCGCATGTCCCGGCTGACTTCGTTTTCAACCATAATGCGCGTGAAGCCATTCGCTTCCGCCTTGAAGGCTTCGGTTATGGCAACGCCGATGAGCTGTTTGATCAGCTCCACAGCACCTTTCTTCGCAACTTCGGCTGTGATCTTTCCAATGGGCATGATCGTGATCCTCGGTTTCGCTTCTCCCAGGATCTTACTGGCAAGCGACTATTCAAGACGTGACCACCAGCACAAAGGGAACGATTACTTCATTTCCCGAATTCAAGTGCAGAATATAACAATACTTCCAGATTCTTAGGGGCGATAATAGGCCCTATACTTCGATCTAAATACAACCAAAGGTCCGAAACGCCCTGCAACACAACACAGGGCGCGTCAGAATATTCACCAATTACTTGGACCGGACTTCAAAGACCCGCCACGCACATATATTTGCTTTCCAGATAGTCATCGAGCCCCTGGGTGCCGCCTTCCTTGCCCATGCCGCTTTGTTTCAGACCGCCAAACGGTGCCTCTACGGTGGTAATCAGGCCGGCATTGATGCCGATCAGGCCGTATTGCAGACCTTCGTTGAGACGGAAGATACGGGCAAGATCCCTAGTATAGGCATAGGCGGCGAGACCGAATTCGGTGGCATTGGCCGCTGAAATTGCCTCCTCTTCCGTCTCGAACCTGAAGACCGCCGACAGCGGCCCGAAAATTTCTTCCGTTGCAAAGGACATGTCGGACGTGGCGCCGGTTACGACGGTCGGCTGGAAATACGTGCCGCCAAGAGCATGGCGCTCGCCGCCTTCAACTATCTTGCCACCTTTGGCGACCGCATCACCGATCAGCTCCTCGACCTTGGCAACCGCAGCATTGTCGATCAAGGGGCCCTGCATTGTCCCGGGCTCGGTTCCATCGCCCACCTTGAGGTCGGCAGTTGCAGCGCGCAGCTTCTCCACGAACGCATCGTGGATGCCCGCCTGGACATAGAACCGATTGGTGCAGACGCAAGTCTGCCCCATGTTGCGATACTTGGCGATCATGGCCCCCTCGATCGCGGCATCAATATCGGCATCGTCGAATACGATGAAGGGCGCATTGCCCCCGAGCTCCATGGAGACCTTTTTCACCGTGTCCGCAGATTGCCGGATCAGTGTTCGACCCACTTCCGTGGAGCCGGTAAACGTGACCTTGCGAACCGTCGGACTGTCCATCAATGCGCCGCCGATGTCCCGTGCGCTGCCTGTCACGATGTTAACGACCCCGGCCGGGTAGCCGACCTCTTCCGCCAGCTTGCCCCAGACCAGTCCGGAAAAGGGTGTGTTGGTTGCAGGCTTTGCCACAACGGTGCAACCGGCAGCGAGCGCCGGACCCAGTTTACGGGCCAGCATCGAAGACGGGAAATTCCAGGGAGTGATCGCAGCGACAACACCAACCGGGTGCCGGGTAACGAAAAGGCGACGATCGCCGGTCGGGGCCGGAACGATTTCCCCCTTTGCACGACGGATCTCTTCGGCAAACCAGCGGATATAGGCCGCACCGATGGCAATCTCGCCCCGCGCCTCGAAGAGAGGCTTGCCCTGTTCGGCAGTCAGGAGCTGCGCCAGAGCCTCCTGATTGTCCATCAGCGCATCGTGCAAGTCCTGCAGCAACTTCACACGCTGGCTCAGGTCGCTGCGTCCAAAACTGTCGAATGCTTCGGCGGCAGCGGCAATCGCCCGGTCCGTCTCGGCGCGTCCGGACTTGGGAACATGACCAACTGTTTCGCCGGTTGCCGGGTTCACAACGGCAATGGTGTCTCCCGTGTCGGCGCCGACCCAGCTGCCGCCAATCAGATTGCTCTCGCAAACAAAGCTTTTGTAATCGCTCATGATTTTTCCAGTTCAAAGGTGAATTGCGTCTTTTGGCGGTAAGTCTCTCCGGGTCGCAGCAGGGGCGATGGAAACCCGGCATGATGCAACGCGTCCGGCCAGACCTGCGGCTCAAGCGCCACCCCGGCATTGGCCTTCATGTCCATTCCCGACAGCCCGGGATGATCAATATTGATCTTGGCCCCGTCATAGACCTGAAGCCCGGCTTCGGTCGTCGCACACCGCATGGTCACGCCAGAGGCCGAACTGCGCAAAAAGGCGACTTCGCGCAGGCTTTGCCGTTCGGACGACAGGCAGAAATTGTGATCGACAAGCCCCGCCCGGGACGCCTGCGCGATGG
Source organism: Roseibium sp. (assembly GCA_017643925.1). Lineage (GTDB taxonomy): Bacteria > Pseudomonadota > Alphaproteobacteria > Rhizobiales > Stappiaceae > Roseibium. The sequence goes on from JAEPML010000018.1 coordinate 86,626, forward strand.
GTGCGGGCGTGCGAAAATCGAAGGCTGTCCCCGCGACTGCACGCAGCTCCCCCGTCGGGATCAGCTCATCATCCACCGGCAGGTAGTGATCGGCAGATACCTGAAGCACGTGATCCAGGATCGTCGCACTTCCATCGAGATTGAAGTAGCTGTGGTGCGCCAGGTTACAGACGGTCGGTGCATCGCTGGTCGCTGTATATTCAATATCGAGCACACCATCGGAAAGGAGCGAGAAACGGGCCTGCGCCCGTAATGCGCCGGGATAGCCCATTTCCCCGTCACCAAGCACGATTTCGAAAACCACCGTGTTGTCAGAGACATCCAGAACTGCCCAGCACTTCTTGCCCATGCTGACAGCCCCGCCATGCAGGGAATGCTTGCCCAGGAAATTGAGGTCCAGCTGGTGGCTGGTTCCATCGATTTCAAGGTGACCGTCGCGGATCCGGTTGGCACATCGGCCAGCGGTCGCACCGAAATAGGGAGACTTGGTGAGGTAGGGATCGAAGCTTTCGAATCCCAAAACCAGTGCCTCCGGATGTCCTTCCAGACGCAAGTCCTGCAGGACGGTTCCGTAGGTCAGGAATGAAGCGGACAATCCGCCGCCATTCAGGGAGACCCGCCCAACCTCTGTTCCGTCGGGCATTGTACCGAAGTGTTCCATGGTTAGCCTTTCAGGGAAATCGCCTTGCCTGTGCGTGCACTCTCTTCGGCGGCCTCGCCAACCAGCACCGACCAGTATCCATCTGCCAGGCTGACCTCCGGCTCACCCGTTCCGGTCACGATCAGATCGCGAAAGCGCTGATGCTGATAGTAGGTCGAGCCGTGGTGATCTCCCGCTTGCAGGATCTCCTCATCCACCTCGATTTCCTCGACCCGGACCTCCTTGGTCGCGCGCAACGAGATTTCGACTTCGCTCGCCCGTTCCTTGCCATCGGCGGAAAATCGCGCCGGCCCCGGCACCTTCGCGTCGATGCGCGCCTTTTCACCAGTGACCGAAACGACTTCCTGCCAATAGGAGCCTTCGGCAAACATGCAAAGATCCAGCATGCCCCTGGAGCCATTTTCGAAATCGACAACAGCGAAGGCGTTGTCGAGCACATCGACCTTCAGCTCAGCGGATTCCGCGTCCGTGAAATTGACGTCGATGCCGCCCGACGCGAATACCCGCACCGGGTCACTTTTCATGGCAAGCCGCATGAGGTCCCAGAAGTGACAGCACTTCTCGACAAGGGTACCACCGCTGCGATCGTTGAACCGGTTCCAGTCATCGACCTTGGCCAGAAACGGAAACCGGTGTTCCCGGATCGCGATCATGCGAGGCGACCCGACGGTTCCCTGATCCAGCTCCTCCAGCAGCCGTGCGACAGGGGGCATGTAGCGGTATTCCATCGCGACCCAGACCGGGGCCGACCGCCCCCTGGAGAGACCCATGATATCCCGGCAATCTACCGCGGTGGTGCAAAGCGGTTTTTCACACAAGATCGGCAGGTCGGTGGCCAGAACATCCCTGAGAATGCCATGATGTGTGTCGTTGGGCGTCACGATCACCAGCGCGTCCAGGTCCTCCCTGGTCAGCATCTCGCGATAGTCGGCATAACCAACCGCGCCATCGCCTGCGACTTGCAGCGACATCTCGCGCATGCCCGGATCGGTGTCCGCAATCGCGCCGACACAAACACCTTCGAGCAGGTTCAGGTTTCGAATATGTTCCTGCCCCATCATTCCGGAGCCGATCAGGCCGTAGCGCTTTGCCATGTCTCAGATCTCCAGGAGCGGCAGATCGAGCGCCCCGGCCGCCGACCTCAAGGCAGCCCGATGGTCGCCATAGGCCAGAGCCATGTGATGCTCGAGACCGGAGGCAACCAGGTCCTGAAGCACATCGCCTGCCGGGCGTTCAAACCGCAAGACACCCGAGGTTCCGGTGAAGGCGGCCGGCCGCGCCTGCATCTCACCGAATGAAAGCACAAGCTTTGGTTCGTTGAAGGACTGGCTCACCCGGACCAGGGTCACCGGCCCCGGTTTCAGCGGAAACTGGTAAAGCAGCGGCTGCTTCCGGTTGGTATGAATCGTCGCCGTGGGCTGATCGTTCGAGGCGCACATCGACAGGGGCGCCTGACCACAATGCCAGACAACCGCAGTGCCATCTGCCTCGTCCACATCCACAAGATCGGTCAGGAAAACCGGTGCCTGGGATACCTGTTGCAAGAGCAGCTGCGTCAAGGCCCCGTAGACGTCGGCTTCGCAGGCACAAGGGACTTTTGCCTCGCCCATCATCGAAACAGGACCGCAGACCGCGCCGCCATATTCGGTAAAGGTTTCAGGCCAGCACCTGATGGCAAACGCATCGAACTGACCGGAGTTGCGAATGTCTTCAAGGCCGAGTTTCAGGCGAAGTGAGCGATCAAGCTGATCTGCATCGACCTCGTCGGCGTTTGGAACCTGTGCATCCAGCGCTGTGCGCAGTTTTGCAACCTCCCCCGCATCCGCCTTCCCGGCGGTGTCAAACAGGGTCTCGAGCTCCATGGCGCTGACTTCCACACCGGCGAGCTGATTAAGCTTGTCCGCGTCATAGGCACAGGTGTCGAACCCAGCCGGATGAGCTCCGATCCGCGCAATGCGGCGCCCCCGGATCGCATCGGCAGTTGCTCTTCCTTCGTCATCGGTAGCCGGCACGGATCCCGCATCCAGCCGGCCAGCCGATCGTTTCCCGGCCAACAGGTCCTCAAGCTGCGAATGCACGTTCTCATCCGGCTCCGCGTAGAGCCAGGAAAACGCCCGCCCGTTCAGACCGAGGGCATGGGCTGCCAGGTTCAGACCACAAAATGCATTCAGCCGAAGGCGTCCCCCCAGGCGCGGCTCAGGCACTGCCCAGATCGCAAGCTGCTGGGTGAAGGCGGAAGCGGCTGCGACCGCCATGCTTGCGTCGGTAAATGTCACCTGAAGGATCAGGACCTGATCGACAGACGCCTCGACCAGGGCGTCGATGGCGGCACGGGTTGTCTCTTCGTCGAACAGAAGCGTGCGTGAGCCGACAAGCTCATGTCCCGTCGCCTCCAGTGCAGACAGCATCGCGTCCAGCTTGCTCTCGGCAAAGGGAACGTCGAAGGTCGGACGGCCGAGCGGCAGCAAGCCGAGTTTCATGCCGCGCTCCCGAAACCGGTGTAGCCGTGCCTGAAGCTTGCATCGACAGGTTCAAACGTGGCTCCCGAAGGGCCGTAACAGGAATGCGCGGACCAGCTTGCCGCCTTCTCGTCGGCAAGCGCGGAGATATCGGCAAGATAGTCCCTCGCATCCGTTTCCAGCGACGCGCGGATCTTGTCCCAATCCGGATAGGCCTTGAAGGCATCGAGCCAGATGGCCCGGCCTGCCAGGAACCCGGACGCGCCTGCGGCAAAGGCGTGTTCAAGCACCTTGCGGAATTCCGCCTTGCCCGCGCCTGCCGACAACATCACCCAGGGACGCCCGGCCAGGCGGCCCATTTCGTCAAACACCGCCTGCACCTCGGACGACCCGTCCGCATCCTGCGCATTGACCGGGCTCTCGAGCTTGAAGATATCGACGCCGTATTCCGGTTTTGCAAATTCCTCGACGGAGGCCAGCACGTCGTCCGCCTTCTTGCCCTTCATCTCCACATATTCACGGGTCTGGTGCGCATCGGATGCGAGGGGATAGACAAGCAATTCGAACAGGAACGGAATGTCGAAACGTGCGCAATCCTCACCAATCCGTTTGACATAGTCCTGCTGTGCCGAGCAGACACCTTCACCAGCGTCCGGCCGGTACCAGGCCAGAACCTTGACAGCGTCGGCGCCCATGCGCTTGATTTTCTCCACGGACCAGTCGTCGATATTCGAACTCAGACGCCCTTCCGGCGTTTCGGTAAAGAGGCTGTCCTCGAGCGTGACGATCAGGCCCTTGGTCGGTGACAGCGTGTCGAGCGCGTTCGGCACTGCATAATGCGGGTCTAGCAGCATCGCGGTTGACTGGTCCTGCAGCGTTTCCACGAGCAATCCCTTGAACCGTGCGACCTGATCCCATGGAGCAACGTCGACGCCAAGGTGAGAGGCGATCGGCCCCTTGATCGGCGGACGCTGGTCAACTGCCGTCATCTTGAAGATGCCATTGGCATCCGCCATGCGTCGCAGGCTCCAGAGTTTTCCCGGTGAAAGGGTCATTGGTGGTTCTCCTTCAGAAATTGAGAGACCAGGTTGCGTTCCGGTGTTCCGGATCGCCCCCCGGTGCGGGTGCATTTGAGGGCAGCTACAGCGCTGGCAAACCGGACGGCATCGTCCTCGGTCATGCCTTCGCCCAGAGCGAGCGCAAACGCGCCGTGCCAGACATCGCCGGCGCCCAGAGTGTCAACTGCGTCCACCTTGAACGCAGGAAAATGAAGAATTCCGTCGGGGCCGCCATAGCGCGTGCCATTGGCACCATCGGTCATGCACACCCAGTTGCCGCAACGGTTTGTCAGCGTAAGCAAGGCCTCGTCCGGATGCTGTCCCGGCATGGTCGCTTCCAGGCCCTGCCGGGAAAACGCGACATGAGACGCAATCTCGACAAGTCTCGGATCAATCGGCGCTTCGCCATCCAGAACGCCGGGAATCTTGCGGCTGCGGGCCAGTTCCAATCCTGCGAGCGCTGCCTCGGGTATCCTGGTATCAACCAGAACGGCATCAAGCTCCCCGATGCTGGCAAACGTGCCGACATCCAGCTGCAGCCCCTCGCCCCGGAAGTTCGCGATCTGGCGTTCTCCCTTGCCATCGATATAGACCGACGAATAGGAGGATCTTGCGCCCGCGGTCCTTGTCACGTGGGAGACATCAACGCCTTCCTTGCGCAAGTCCGCGAGGATCGTGTCTCCGACAGAGTCGTCTCCCAGCTGCGCGCTCAACAGGACATCGCCACCGAGACGAGCAATGGCGACGGCCGCATTTGCCGCGATGCCGCCACCGACCACCGCCGCGGTCTTGGCGACATATTTCTCGGCCCGGTCGGGCATTTCGTCGAATGTGAAGGTGAAATCGACCACAGCGGAGCCGATGCACAATACGCGGGTCATGAGAACACCAGGAAATTCCGCCAGGGGCCATTCGACCGCCCGAACAGGGCCCGTCGAAGATTTGCATTCAGCAGGGTCATTGCGTCTGTCAGAAGTTGATGGTCCGGGGCGAATGTGACCCGCCCCGGACCGGGTCGTCCTAGTTCAGGTCAGCGTTTCTCGCGCCGTTGATGTCTGTTTCGGCTGCAGCGACGGCCTCTTCGAGAGCGCCGAAGATTTCACCGCCACGGTTCACGTTTTCCTTGAACCAGTCATAGA
>JAEPML010000019.1 GCA_017643925.1 Roseibium sp.
GCGCGCAACGCGTTTACTCGCGCCTATTCCCCCGGGCGCTTCAAAATCACGCTCCCGTGAACAGCGGAGGAAAACCAGAAAGAGTCTCGACACAAAAAAGGGCCCCGGCGTCAAAACCGGGGCCCTGAAACACAACAAATAAGAGGTGCTTACTTCGAAGCAGCCTCATACATTTCAAGGACATAGTCCCAGTTGATCATGTTGTCGATGAACGCTGCCAGGTACTTCGGACGCGCGTTCCGGTAGTCGATGTAGTAGGAGTGTTCCCAGACATCACAGCCGAGAATTGGCGCTGCACCATGGACGAGCGGGTTCTCGCCGTTCGGGGTCTTCATGATTTCCAGTTTACCGTCTTTCACGGCAAGCCAGGCCCAACCGGAACCGAACTGGCCAACACCAGCTGCGATGAAGTCGGCGCGGAACTTGTCGAACCCGCCAAGGTCGCTGTCAATGGCAGAAGCAAGCGCGCCTGGCAGAGAAGATCCGCCGCCGTCCTTTTTCATCCATTTCCAGAAATGGATGTGGTTGTAATGCTGACCGGCATTGTTGAACAGCGGTGCGTTCTTGCCGTAGCTTTCCTTGACGATCTCCTCGAGGGACTTGCCCTCAAGACCGCTGCCGGCAAGAAGCTCGTTGCCCTTGGTGACATAAGCCTGGTGGTGTTTGTCGTGGTGAAACTCAAGCGTCTCGGCGGACATGTAAGGGGCCAGCGCGTCATAAGCGTATGGCAGGTCAGGCAATTCAAAAGACATGACAAACTCCTCAGATAGGTCATTGACCAGCGGTCAGGACATGATGCCTGCGGTCCGCGTCGAGCGGCAAAATAGGGTTGTGAGACCGCGACGGCAAGCCGGAAAACGAAAATAAAACAATTTTTTCCTTTTTTTAAGCTGGGATGTCCCCAGGGTAGCGTTTCAGCCTGCTGCAGGCGGCCTCCCCCTTTCTTTATGAACACCTCTCGCAGCGCCCCCCACAAAACAACAACTGCAGCCGCCCCAGGTGAACGTGCGAAAACCCTTCACGCGAGCGTGAGCAATAAAAAGCAAAAGAATGATTGTGTGATTTGAAGCACTCAAGAATCTAAATTTCATCAGTACATTCAATTCATAACATTTACACAATATTTTTGAAGGAGAAGAACATGATTTTCAATAATGCATACGGTATTGCAATTGTTGTATCCGCAGGCATTTTCCTTGGCGCTACGGTTGCTTCGAAAGCAGGTCCGAGCGATGGAAGTAATCTTGGCGAATGCTACAATAACTGGATCACCTGGTGCAATGATCACACTTCTGGCTACCCGAACAGCTGTTATGGTGAAAGCCTGGATCATTGCGATGGCGTCCACAAGGCCAGCATCGCACAGATCCCGGGCGGTCAGATCAAAAGCATGAAGTCCACTGCACTGCGCAAGGCAAAGCGCTCAAACGTTCGCCTTGTCGCCCCGAAGGTTCAACCGGTGCGCCGCGCAAACTGATATTCATTCGTATCTTTTTCAAAAGCCTCGCAGCGCAAGCTGCGGGGCTTTTGCCGTAAATCACCAACTCCCACGCTTTTTCCCGAGACAATGGACACCAATCCGACCAAGTTCACTCAAAAAGTCAACCAGAAAGTTGACTATCAAGAGTGTCGCTGATAATTCATCCAGACAGTTGAATGACTCAACACGTTCTGTGCTGACCCTGTGTGAACGGGTCCTGACAGAAGATCGAACATTTCAAGCGAGGGGCACGAAATGGAATTTGAGACCTTGAACTGGCTGGCGGTCATTGCCGGCGCCGTTGTTGCATTTCTGTTTGGCTGGCTTTGGTATTCTCCGCTCCTGTTCCTGAAGACCTGGGCCAAAGGATCCGGTGTGGAATTGGCGGAGGACAGCAAACTCCCCGTTGGCGCAATGGTTCTGCAGATTGCCGGGTTGTTCTGCCTGGCGCTGGTCATCGGCATTACCGCGAGTTTCGACGCCTTGTTCGCGGCCATTTTTGCAATCCTTGCGGCTGCGACATTGACCGCTTCGAACGGAGCCTTCTGCAACAAGTCCACAGCAGCTTTGACAATCGACGCCGGCTACATCGTCTGCGCAGGTATTGTCATGATCCTTGCGCAGGCTGTCCTTTGAGCTTTCACCGCTGAAGCCGGTTAATCGGGCCAAGTCCCGCTACCGGTGCAATTCGAAGGCTTTCGGGGTGACGCAATCCGGTGTGACCGTTTCACCCGTCGGACGAGGCGTCAGATTTTTCGCTTGCCGGACTGGTCCGGCCATTGCCGGACAGCATCTCGGAAAGGCTCCTGTCGAACAGGTCTCGTGCGGAACGCCCGGCTTCCGTATTCTCGAAACACACGTGCAAGCCATGTTCGACCAGCAGCTTTTCGTCGAATTCAAGCTGGTCGGCCACCTTGGCAATCAGTTCGAGATTTTCCGTCAGGTACTGATAAACGTGCTTGTCGATGACGATCGCGTCGGAGCGGCGTGCGGCAACCTTCAAGATGTTTTCGAAGTCGTTCTCGGCCAGTTCGGCTGTCACTTCACCCGTCAGGATCATCTGGTCGAGCAGATCCTCGTTGACATAGCCACGCACGACTCCGATGACGTAGCGGCTGAGGTCGTGATGCGCAGACCACGAAAACCTGCTGTCCTTGCGTTTCAGGAAGCCGACCGGGCTTGTCCCGAATGACCTGGAGAACAGACAGCGCCTCCCCTTCTTTTCCGCATCAATGTCTTCCGAATAATATTCAGGGTAGACGCCGATCCATTGCGGATCTTCCGCCGCCAGCCTGATCGCCCGGTTCCAGGGAAAGACTTCTATTTCCACGTCGACGCCGGCTCGCGCAAATACCTCGCGAACGGTGTCCGTATTCGGGCCGCTTCCATCGCTCATGACGTAAGGCGGCCAGTCGAGTGTCGCCAGCTTCAGGCGTTCCGACGCCTTTGTCGCGGGAACGCTCATGAGCGCAATCACTATGGCAAGTGAAAACAGGTTCCTCATGATTGACTGGCACCCGAATTCCAACGCAACCGTCTACCGGCTCACGTCCGAGAAGGATCACTCCGATTTCGTTTTGCTGATTTCAGCTTACAGGCATGTTCGCGGAAAGTCGCTTGCCCAGGCCTCTTCATTCTCGCAATTTCCGACAAAAACCCGGGCCAATTTCGCTGAAATCAGCCGAACATGCGCGCAAGGGTGGTTCCCGCCTGGCCGCTTTCGCCTTGGTTGTTCATGCAAATCTGCAAATGACTTTGACCAACGGGCATGCAACAGTGCTGAACCCCACTGACCTGAACCGGATACCCGGTGCCGTTGTTGTCGCGATCAGAATGCTTCCAACCCACCGATCACCCGAAACACTCGCGCTAGGCGGTCTGCTGGCCCTGGCAGCGGCGATGGGCATCGGCCGCTTCGTCTATACGCCGATATTGCCGTTCATGCTGGAAGCAAAAAGCCTATCGGCAGCCGATGCCGGACTGGTTGCCGCCGCAAATTTCCTCGGATACCTGGTCGGTGCACTGGCAGGGGCCGCCAGGTCTTTGCCTGGCAATCCCCGAACCTGGTTCCTGGGCGGCCTGTTGGCGAGCGCTCTGACGAGCGCAGCGATGGCAGCCGCTTCCGAGCTATCGTTCTTTCTTGTCATTCGATTTGCCAGCGGTGTGGCAAGCGCCTTCGTACTGGTCTTTTCCACGACGCTCGTTCTGGAACGTTTGAATGTGGCCGGACGACCACAGCTTTCCGCCCTGCATTTTGCCGGCGTCGGCTGCGGCATCGCCTTTTCAGCCTTGCTGATTGCCGGATTGGAGCGTCTTGGAAGCACCTGGCAGGGGCTTTGGCTTGCGAGCGGCGTCGCGACGATGCTTCTTCTTCTTGCTGCCGCCAGACTTGTGCCGGCACATGCCCATCAAAATGTTTCCCAAACCGGCGAAGCTCGGCCAGTTGAGGCCGATCGAGGCTTTCTGAGCGGCGCGCTGATCCGCCTGGTCCTGGCCTACGGACTCTTCGGCTTCGGCTATGTGATCACGGCAACATTCGTTTCCTCGATCGCGAGAACCACGCCGGATTTGCAAGCAAGTGAACCGTTTGTCTGGCTCATTGTCGGCCTGAGTGCCGCTCCGTCGATCTATCTTTGGAACATGGTCGCGCTCAAGACCGGTGCAAGGCGCGCCTTTGCGGCCGCCTGCGTGCTGGAAGCCATCGGCGTTGCGCTGACAGTGCTTACCACCAGCCCTATCCTCTTCCTGTTCGGCTCAGCACTGTTGGGCCTCACCTTCATGGGCATTACCGCACTTGGCCTCATGGAAGGCCGTAGGTTGGCCAGCAAGGCGGGTCCAGCGGCAATCCGGCAAATGCTTGCCGTGCTGACTGCCAGTTTCAGCCTGGGACAGGTTGCCGGGCCCTGGCTGGCCGGTCGCCTTTACACTGTCACCGGCTCTTTCGAATTGCCGTCACTCGCAGCCGCTGCCGCCTTGCTCGTCGCGGCAGCGTTGGTTGTGCGTTGATGCACTCGAATTACGCGTGTGAGAAATCCCAGTAAAGGTCGCGTGCCCGCGCTGCGATCGGACCGGGCTGCAGGTCACGTTCCTCGATCCTCTTGACCGGTGTCACCTTGTTGTAGTTGCCCGTAGAGAAGATCTCGTCGGCTTCGAGAAACTCGTCATAATGCATGGTTCTTTCGAACACCTCGTAGCCTGAGGCTCTCAACAGCCCGATCACCCGTTGGCGGGTGATCCCGTTCAGAAACGTCCCGTTCGGCGATGGAGTGTGCACCTTGCCTTCCTTGGCCATGAAAATGTTCGCTGACGTCAGTTCGGCCACATTGCCGACCATGTCGCGCACAACCGCGTTGTCGAACCCGCGGTCCTTGGCTTCCACCATGGCCCGGGCATTGTTGGGATAAAGGCATCCGGCCTTGGCGTTGACCGGCATGCATTCCATTGTCGGCCTGCGATAGGGCGAGAGCGTGATGCTCATGGCCGCATCCTTCGGCGCCATCGGCGCGTCGAACAGGCAAAGACAGAACCGGGTGCTTTCAGGATCGCCGGTGATCACACCGGGACCATCATTTTCAACCCAGTACATCGGCTTTACATAGATTTGCTGGTCGCTGCGAAACTTGGCGCAACCTTCCTTGGTGAGCTCGACCATCTCGCCGACCTGCATGGTTGGCTTCATGCCCAGCGCAAGCGCGGAATCGTTGACCCTTTTGCTGTGCAGATCGATGTCAGGCATGACCCCTTCGAAGAAACGGCCGCCGTCGAAAACGCTCGACCCCAACCAGGACGCATGGGTTCGAGGGCCCATGATCGGCGGATTTCCCTCGTGCCATGTCCCGTCAATCCAGGTCCAGGTATCGCTCCAACCGCTCATGTCTCTTCCCTTTTCATGCTGCATTCTGGCAGTTCGTTGAGCCGAAACAACACCGGTCGCATCGACAGGTCAATAGCTTACCGAAAACTTGCAAAAAGATGCCGCTTTTCTTCTTACCAAGGAGCAAAATGAGGAAATTTTCATTCGCAAATGAACCTTCTTTGCAAATTTCTTTCAATACAGGATTCGGACGAATTTCCAACACCCATGAGCGCGTTTCCGGCCGTCTCCTCCGGCCCTTTCAGCAAACTGTTTGCGCCGCTCTTTCCCGCTTGACTGACATTCAACCCGAAATGAATGCGGTTGACAAAACGGAAAAATGTTCTCATTTTGTTCCCAATTCAACCACAAGGACTTTTTTGATGGAACAGAGAATTTCCATGACGACACTTGCTGTACCCGATGTCGCGGAAGCGCGGAGGTTCTTCGAGGAAGGACTGGGGTGGGCTGTTACCGCCGCCCCCTCCCCGGAAGTCGTTTTTTTCCAGATCGTAGGCAGCATCTTTGCACTTTACAGCCGCGATGCCCTTGCCAAGGAAATTGGCCGCAGCGTCACCAGCAACACGACGGGGGCAATCACTCTTGCCTGGAATGCCCGCTCTGAGGAAGAGGTCGACGAGATCTTCAAGAAGGCCGTTGCGGCCGGCGCTCCTCCCGTCAAGGAACCCGAAAAAGCCTTCTGGGGCGGATATTCTTCCTATGTGGAGGTGCCTGGCGGCCACCTGCTTGAAATCGCCCACAATCCCTTCTGGGACATCGCGCAAGATGGCTCAGTTCGCATTCCCACAGGCGCCTGATGTCTCACATTTGAGCCGGATTCGACTTATGTCGCACCCCGTAGAGCTTGACGCGAGGGCCGGTTAGCGTTTCTCTGCCGCGGTTTTAAAACGCGATGGAGACTTAAATCATGGCGCATGCAGCCTATGTGTTTGACGCCTACGGAACCTTGTTCGATGTCCATGCCGCCGTCCGCAAGCATGCCGCCAAGCTGGGTCCGGACGCTCAACGGCTGTCGTCTCTTTGGCGTGAAAAGCAGCTGGAATATTCCTGGGTGCGTGCACTCATGGGCCAGTACAAGGATTTCTGGGAACTCACCCAACAGGGCCTCGATACGGCATTTGCGCTTGTGCCTTCCGCCGACAGGGCGCTTCGTGATGATCTGTTGAATGCGTATTGGGAACTCGATTGTTATCCGGAAGTTCCGCAGGTCCTGACGGATCTGAAAGCCAGTGGCGCCAAGATTGCCATTCTTTCCAACGGATCTCCGGCCATGCTCGAAGCAGCAGCGAAAGCTTCCGCGTTGACGGAACTCTTCGACGAGATTTTCTCCGTCGACGAATTGCGCACCTTCAAGACCGACCCTCAGGTCTACGAGATGGTAACAACCCATTTCCGGATCTATCCGAATGAAGTGTCGTTCCAGTCTTCAAACCGCTGGGATATTGCCGGCGCGACGGCATTCGGGTTCAGAACCGTCTGGATGAACCGCACCGGGATGCCGGACGAATACCTTGATCTGGCACCTGCGGCAGTGCTGTCGGATCTCACCGGATTGTCCACGCTCGGTTAAATCAGACGACAAGTGTCCCGGCACATGGTGGGAAACATGCCGGGACACTTGTTTTCAACACGCCCTTGGGCGCGTCAAAACGCTCGTGAAATACCGATCATCAGCCTGTGATTTGCGGAATTGCGACGTGCGCTAACACCTGCATACCTGTCCTTGCTGTCGATAATTCCGGTCAAGGAATAGTCGGCGCGAATGCGCCATTCGTCCGTGACGGCAACTTCCAGACCACCGCCCAGGACCGGACCGATCGAAACGGATGAGTGCTCCTTGTTGTTGGCCTTGAGACTGTGCTCCGTGGCCGCGATGCCCACACTCAGATAGGGCATGAAATTGTTGATCGGCAGACCGGCTCGCGCCTTTGCATTCACGGTCCATTTTGCACCGGTTTCATAGTTCCCGAGCGTCGGGTGCCGCCCTTTTTCCCTGCCGCCGAGATAGGCAGCGCCGGCTTCTACACCCAGCACGAACCGGCTGACTTCCCAATTGTAGCCGCCGAACAGTCCAAAAGCGGCGTCGACGCGTGAAGCATCGTCCTTGCGGCCACCGACGGTGACTTCGGTTGCCGTCTGGGAAATACCAGTTTCAAATCCCAGATAGGGACCGGCCCACAGGGATTGGGGAGCGGCAACGGGTTCGAAAACCGGTTCTTCGAAGCTACCAGGATCTGCGGCCCTGGCTCCTGTCACCAGCATTCCCAGCACGGTGCACAGAACCAGGGGTTCCAGGAACCAGCGTCGCCGCAGGCGGCGCAGCAGCGGGTTATCGCCATGCCGCATCCCGGCTCGTCGCAATCGCGGCGGGAAGGAAATATCGTAATTGGCAAAAGGACTTACCATCTTTCGTCTCGCTTTATAATCACGGCCTCAGGTGAGGCTTAACATGCATTTCTTATTGTAAAACAATAATTTTCTAATTACCGACAACAATTAATTTGTCAATAGCAATGTTTTGAATTTGCGTTTTTCGGACGGATGGTCTACACAGCCGGCGTCGTGGCCGTTCAAGCGGAGAAATTTATGAGCGAACTCGAACAGGCAGTACGCGAGAAGCGCCTCGTGCGCATTCGCAGGGTGTCAACGTTCATGAAGTGGGCTGTGACGCTGGTCCTTGCCCTCATACTGGTGCTTGCGGTCATTGTGACGATTGGCATCGCTGTCCCAAATGAACTTCTGATCGGACCGGAAGAAACGATTGACGTGGGTGAAAAGGAGCGCGCGCTCGGCGACATCCCGCAGGCACAGCGCATCGGCCTGGCCTTCCTCGGGGCGGCAGCACATATCATGCTCATCTTCGCCACCTGGCACATCCGGACAGTGTTCAGGCATTTTCAGAAGATGGAATTCTTTTCCCCCAAGACGCTGTCCAACGTCATTGCCTTCGGCATCTGGCTGATTGCCTTTGGCGTCTTCGACCTTCTCAGCGATCCCCTTGGCAGCATCATCGTGACCATCGACCTGCCCGAGGGACAGCGTGCACTGGACCTGGCATTGGACGGTGACGAAATCTTCTTCCTGGTCTTTGGCGCTCTCATGCTTCTTTTCGGCTGGATCCTGCGAGAGGCCGCGCTGATAGCCGACGAGAACCGGCAGTTCGTCTAGGAAAACGGGAGGGCAACAAGTGAACAGCGGAGATTTACAAGGCGGACACGCCAGAATTCATCGAATTCAACTCGGTGCCCGGGCAATCAAGTGGGCCATTTCCCTGTGCAACCTCATAGTTCTGCTGTTCTGGCTTGAAGACGTCCTGTCGATCCTGATGCCAACACACCCGCTGTTCGTCGACGGAGCGACCATTGACATTGGCGATACGGAACGCGGCTTTGCGAAGATGTCGCTGAACCAACTCCTTCCACTCGTTGCCCTCGTAACCGTCTCCTATGGCCTGCTTGGCGGAATTACATTATCGGTTCGGTCGGTCTGCCTGCGGTTTCAGACCGCTGACTTCTTTTCCAGCAGAACGCTTGATGCGGTTTTTTATTCAGGCGTCTGGTTCATTTCCTATGCGACGTACAATATCGCCGCCACGCCAATCGCCACCTATATCGCCACCCTGGACTTTCCGGAGGGCGAAAGAGCTATTGACGTAGCCATTGGTGGCCATGAAATACTTTCCCTGATTCTCGGGGCGCTCATGCTATTGCTTGGCTGGGTCATGCGTGAAGCCGCCCTGCTCGCAGAAGAAAACACGCAGATAATATAGCGACGGCGCACCGGGGACCCCATCATGCCCATCATCATCGAACTGGACGTCATGCTCGCCCGCCGCAAGATGCGGTCCAAGGAGCTCGCTGAAAGGATCGGTATAACCGAGCAGAACGTCTCCCTGCTCAAATCCGGCAAGGTGAAAGGCGTCAGATTCGAAACGCTTGAAAAAATCTGCGAAGTCCTGGATTGCCAGCCCGGTGACATTCTCATCTATGAGCCGGATCAGACCGAATGAAAACGGGGCAGCACCTTCAATCGCTCTTTGTCCGATGAAGTTAAAAACAGTCGCCCGTGTATTTTACGACAAATTCTCCTTTAAGATGCTCTTGTAAAAAAGCTCAACTACTGATTAACACCCCTGTTGCTAGTTTTGTCACATCGGTAACAGCGGCCACGATTCAGTGATCAGGATTTCCAAAATTCGACTTCCAGTTAGTCGCTGGTTTTTCATCGCGACAGGAGTGATTTATTTCATACAGTGGTTTCCAACCGCAGGCTTGTTCCTGATGATGCTTGGGGCAATTATATGGCCCATCTTGCTGATAAACTTGGGATTTACGGGCATCGCCTTTGAAGTTTTCATCAAACGAGTCCATTGGATCTGGCTGGTTCTACCCCTGTTGTGGTTTGGTGGATATTTCGCGTTCGCACTCAAGGATCATTTGATCGTTTCTGCGTTGCAGGGCGAACTCAAACAGCACAACACTCTGATCCGCATTCCTTTTGATCCTGGCTTGGATGCTTTGGTCATGGACAACAACAAGGACGCCTCCAACCTTATCTCCGACTATCGCCTGCCAGTAGTTTTCACCAAGCTGGCAAATTCAGACGCGAACGATTTCAATGCTGTTCGCCTCGCAGATCAATCGGTTTGCAACGTGCTGCGACACAACTCAATTTTTCGGAAGGCTGGGATCTTCACGGGCTCTCTTGGAAGCCGACCCAAGAATGGAAGCTATCCAACAATAGACAATAGACTGTGCGTCATCTGGCTGCCCGAAAAGCCGACAGGCAACGTGATAAACGTCCACAGGTCCTCGTCAGACCAAACCTTCCAAAAACTAGATATCAAGTGATCAAGTTTGATCGTACGAACACCTGAGAACGGACACTACGAACTCTTGTTTGGCGAAGCCAAGCCGCTCGTCTGGTGGCCAAAGCCACTTCTCTTTTGCGCCCTGAACTCGGGAGGCCCGAGTTGGGAATGCGTTTCAGGATTCGACCGAGACTCCGTTGTGCTTGCGGCACAGAAATCACGAAAGTACTTCGTGGTGCCGGATCTCTTGGCCCGAGCGCTTAACTTGGACTTCACCATGCCGGAGGTTCGGCAAGCGACACCGAACTCAAAGATGATCGATCTGATTCAATCGTCGCTGTCTCGAAAGGGACTGCAACTAGACAGCTCTATATTTCAAGGCTTGGAGACTTCAAGGGAGTAAAGCACTTCTCCCTCGCCTCTTCCTATACCTCACCTGGCAGTGCCAAGCTTTGACCGCCCTACTCCGCCGCTTGCGCCGGCCCGTAGCCCAGCTGTTCGTTCAGTTTTTCGATCAGGCCGACTGCGGCTTCGGCGATCACGGTCCCCGGCGGGAAGATGGCCGCAGCACCGGACTGGTAAAGCGCGTCATAGTCCTGGGGTGGCACGACGCCGCCGACCACGATCATGATGTCTTCACGCCCCTCGTCCGCCAGCGCTTTCTTCAGCGCAGGCACAAGTGTCAGGTGGCCCGCGGCAAGCGATGATACCCCGACAACATGGACATCGTTTTCAACCGCCTGCCGGGCAGCTTCTTCCGGTGTCTGGAACAACGGGCCGATATCAACGTCGAACCCGAGATCGGCAAAGGCCGAGGCGATGACTTTCTGACCCCGGTCATGACCGTCCTGCCCCATCTTGGCAACGAGAATGCGCGGACGGCGGCCATCATTGTCCTCGAAGGCCTCAACGAGCTTCTGAACCTTTTCCATCGTCCCGGACATGGTCCCGGCCTCTCTCTTGTAAACCCCGGAGATCGACTTGATCTCGGCCTTGTGGCGATCGAAGACCTTTTCCATTGCCAGTGAAATTTCCCCGACGGTCGCCTTGGCCCGTGCCGCCTTGACGGACAGGTCCAGCAGGTTGCCGTCTCCAGTTTCCGCGCATTTGGTCAGGGCATCAAGAGCCGCTTGCGTGTCCGCCTCGTTCCGCTCTTCTCGCAGCCGCCTCAGCTTGTCGATCTGGGCAGCCCGGACCTGGGCATTGTCGACCTTCAGGACGTCGATTGCCTTTTCGCTGTCCGGCTTGAACTTGTTCACACCGACGACAGTCTGGGCACCGCTGTCGATCCTGGCCTGGGTCTTGGCGGCCGCTTCCTCGATGCGCAGTTTCGGAATGCCCTTTTCGATCGCCTTGGCCATGCCGCCAAGTTCCTCGACCTCCCGGATATGCGCCATTGCCTTGTCGGCAAGGTCCGCAGTGAGCTTTTCGACATAGTAGGATCCGCCCCACGGGTCGATTACCTTGGTCGTGCCGCTCTCCTGTTGCAGGAACAACTGGGTGTTCCTTGCAATGCGCGCCGAGAAGTCCGTCGGCAGGGCAAGTGCCTCGTCAAGCGCATTGGTGTGAAGAGACTGGGTGTGCCCCTGGGTCGCGGCCATGGCCTCGACGCAGGTGCGGATGACATTGTTGAACACGTCCTGCGCCGTAAGCGACCAGCCCGATGTCTGCGAATGCGTGCGCAAGGACAGCGATTTCGGGTTCTTTGGCTGGAAGTTTTCTTCCATCAGCGTCGCCCAGATCAACCGGGCAGCGCGCAACTTCGCCACTTCCATGAAGAAGTTCATGCCGATGGCCCAGAAGAACGACAATCTGGGTGCAAACTGATCGATATCCATGCCAGCTGCCACGCCCGCGCGGGCATATTCAATGCCATCGGCAATGGTGTAGGCCAGTTCAAGATCCGCCGTCGCCCCGGCTTCCTGCATGTGATAGCCGGAAATCGAAATGGAATTGAAGCGCGGCATGTTCTGGGACGTGTATTTGAAGATGTCCGAGATGATCCGCATCGAATGGTTCGGCGGGTAGATATAGGTGTTCCGGACCATGAACTCCTTCAGGATGTCGTTCTGGATGGTTCCGGAAAGATCCTTCTGGGCAACGCCCTGTTCCTCGGCCGCGACAATGTAGAGCGCCAGCACGGGCAGAACCGCACCGTTCATGGTCATCGACACGCTCATCTTGTCCAGCGGGATGCCGGAGAAAAGAGTTCGCATGTCATAGATGGAGTCGATCGCGACACCCGCCATGCCGACATCGCCTGCAACGCGCGGGTGATCGCTGTCGTATCCGCGGTGAGTGGCGAGATCGAAGGCGACGGAAAGGCCCTTCTGGCCTGCGGCCAGGTTCCGCCGGTAAAAGGCGTTGGAGTCTTCGGCGGTTGAGAACCCTGCATATTGGCGAACCGTCCAGGGCTGCTGCACATACATGGTCGGATATGGTCCGCGCAGGAAAGGTGGCGATCCGGGCCAGCTGTCCAGGTGCGTCAGGCCTTGCAGATCCTCGGCCGCATAGACAGGCGGGACAGCAATGCCTTCCGGCGTCTCCCAGCTCTGAACTGACGTTGTCTCGGCCTGTTTCAGTGTGTTCTGGAACGGTTTCTCGGAATAGTTCGGGATCCTGCTCATCTAAGGACCTCCTGCTCGGAAATTTCTATACCTTGGCTCTTCTGCAAGACGCCATGGGCCTGTTCCAGCAGGGCGAGACGATCGCAACCCGCGAACAGGTAAGTATCGACCCCGGCAGCGACATAGGCCTCTCTCCGGTCTCCTGGCCGACCGGCGAGATAAAGGTGACGCGCTCCGGCTGCCTTCAAGGCACGCGCAGCATCCTCGGCCTGATCCCCATAGACAGCATCTGCTGAGACGATACAGGCGATCGAGCAACCACTTGCGCGGTAGTCATCCACCATCTCGTCAATCGTTTCGTAAACTGTCGGACCGACGGCCCCGATACCACCGGCAGCGAAGGCATTGGCAGTCCAGGTCGCCCGTGCGGTGAACTGCGCAAGGCTGCCGAGGCTTGCCAGGAATATGCGGGCCGGTTGGTCCGCTTTCCGATTGAACGCGTCGGCGACAAGCCTCAAGCGTTCATAGGACTGTGCAACTCGTGCTGGTTTCAAGACCTTCCGGTCCTGAGCCGTCGACAGCGTCAAAAGCTTGCCACCCTTGGCAGCACTCTCGCAAAGGGCAGAGAACCGGTCCCCGTTTCCCGCGCTCGGCAGGTCCGGTGAGATATCTGGGGTGCAGACGAGTCCGTCGGCTGGTGCTTCCAGAACGCTGACATCGTCTTCGGCAAGCAGAGGAAATTCGCTCACACCGGTGATCGGTGTCTTTCTTTTCGCAATTCTCTGTTCGCGCTCGGAGGATGCCTTTTCGACCGCTGCCTGAACCTTGTCAGTTTCGATCGCGGCAGTGAGGCCACCATCAGCCTCTATTTCCTGGAACAGGGCCCAGGCAGCCGCACAAAGATTGTCGGTTCTTTCCTCGATCGCGCCTGATCCTGCGGACGGGTCGGCGACTTTCGAAAGACTGCTCTCTTCGAGAAGGATCGACTGGGTATTGCGGGCGAGCCTGCGGGCAAAGGCATCCGGCAACCCGATCGCACGCGTGTGTGGCAGCACCGTTATGCTGTCAGCCCCGCCGATACCGGCGGCAAAAGCGGCAACCGTGTTTCTCAAAAGGTTCACCCAAGGGTCCCTCTGTGTCAGCATCCGGTAGGATGTCGACATGTTCAGGTGGACCCGGACTTGCGGCAGGTCGGCACCCTCCAGGAGACAGGACCAGAGCGCCCTCAACGCACGTGCCTTGGCGATCGTGCCGATTTGATCTGCATCTGCCACAAGAACCACGGAAATCCGCTCAGCCCAGGCCTCTGCCGGGAGGGACGTCGTCTCGAGCAGACGCAGATAGTCGGCTGCAGTCGCCAGGACATAGGCAAGCTCCTGCGCCGGTGTTGCACCAGCATCATGCCAGACACGGCCATTGGCGAGCAGGACTTGGGCCGGGCTTCCAGCGGCTCGCAGCGCTTCGACAACGTCGCGGCACTCCGCACGGAAGGTCTCGATTTCCCCTCCGCCCGCTCCCTGTTGCGCACTCCAGCCACAGGGATCGAGGTCCAGTGTCAACTTGACCTTGGTTGGGTCGACTCCGGCCTTGTCCAGGTAAGCAAGAACAAGCGCCGCAAGTTCGGCATGTCGCCCGCCTGTGTTCAGGCGCAGGTCAATGAGTTCGGGCTGGACGTCTTTCAGCAGGGCTTCGATGTCGGCGACTTCATTCACACGGATGCCGAAAGATGCAGCATTTTCCGGGCTGGAGAACACAAGCTCCACCCCTGCAGCGCCCCCCTCGAGGTCCTCAAGGATCTGCACATTGGCTTCGACCGGATCAGGAAGATCCACGCTCTGGACGAGACTCCATTCCTGCCCTGCCGGCCGCAGCGCGCGTGGTGGAACATCTGTCCTGCCACCGTAAAGGGGGGCGTTTTCGAAGGCGTCCTCTGTGGTTTCAAACAGTCTCTGTCTTGACTGCCCCTTCAGGGCCTTGTCGACTGATGCCCACCAGGCCTCTTCATCGGCGGAGGAAAATCTGTCGGGCACGGTAAAGCTGAGCGGCATCTTGATGATCTCCTTGGGCCCGTTTTAGTCCCTGCCACCAAAGCTTGGCAACTCAGCAGAAAGGGTAAGTTATCCCCTCTGCGGACAGCAATTCGGGAGAACACGGAGAATCGAAAAAGGCGGAGAGCGCGATTCCCTTTTAATTCGGGCAAGTAAAAAAATGCCGAAATTAATGGTTGCAACAACAATCTCAAGCAACCGCTCTTTTTCGATCCAAAATTGGCCAAAATTCGTGATCAATTGTCAAATTTCTGGCGCAAAAAGCAAAATTTGCCAGTTTTCCCTATTGGTACGATCATCAATTGTATTGTAGCGTATAGAGGCTGACGCATGGGAAATTCTATCCTTATAAGAAATGCGCGGCACCCGGGTTCGGTCTTTCCTTGGTAGGGGCAGGACAGGACGCGTTACCAACCCATCAGCGGACCATGACCTTGTCCTGGATCTGCAAAAAAAAGCGGCAAAAAAAGCCGCAAAGGATGTGCACAATGCTTGATCAGACAGAATTGAAAAGCAAACTGAGAGCAATCTCGGAAGCAAACGCAGCTCACCACGTACTCGATATCCTTGAATCAAATCTGAGACGTATGGGGGCTACGCATATCCTCATTACCGGCCTTCCCATGCCGAACCGCCCGATCGACAATCTTGTACAGCGGTTCCGGTGGCCTGATCAGCGTAATGATGGCATCGAAAGCACGTCACTATCCGCAAATGACAGCGCTCTGATGCTGGGTCTCGGCTCAAATCGCGCCCGTGTCTGGACGATTTCCGCCGGGGACATGGAACACTCCGACCTATTGGCGTCAGCAGGTGAAGGAAGCCAGATCGTGGTGGTACCTGTTACCGAGCTCTATCCCTTCCAGGCTTTCGTGTTTGCCAGCGGCCCGTCTTTGCAGGTCAACAAATACGAACTTTCCAATCTCGAAGTCTTGTCAGCTGCAGCCTTGTCCCGTTTGCGGGAGCTCGGTGTGATTTCCGGCCAACGCCCCGGTGCGCTTTCAACACGCGAACGCAGGGTTCTGGAACTCACGGCCTATGGCAAGACGGCTGGTGAGATTGCCGATGTTCTGGACATCTCACAGCGGACGGTCCACGCACATTTGCAAAATGCCAGTGTTAAACTGAACGCTTCCAACAAGACCCATACGGTTGTTGAAGCGCTGCGCTACGGGCAGATCAGCGTTTAACACTGGCGAACACAGCAAGATTTCCTCCTCCTCCAAGAACGAAAAAGGCGCCCCACGGGGCGCCTTCTTAATTTCTGGCCTTCAACGGCTAGAGCCGGCCCTGATCCATTCCGGGATCAGTATGTCATCATGGCAGGCAGTTCCTTGGCCTGATCGACCCACTTGGTCACCTGGCTTTCACCGGGCACCTGCCGGACAAGACTCTTTTCCTCGTTCACTTCCGCCATCTTGGCAGCGAGGTTGGCCGCATTGCGGTGCTTGAGTTCCTTCACGGTGTCGACACCGGCAGCCTCGAGGAGTTCGGAATATTCCTCACCAACGCCACTGATACGCATCAGATCGGCCATGTTGGCCCATTTCAGAATGCGCTTTCCGTCGATACCGGTTTCTTCTTCAAGCGCCTTGCGCCCTTTGGGATCTTTCGCACGCTCCAGGTAAGCCTCTGTGGTTTTTATGCCGGCTTCTGCAAGCTTCGCAGCATAGGTCGGGCCGATACCCTCGATTTCATCGATGGAATAAGACATCCGGACTGAACTCCTTCTAAGACCGGCAATTGAACCCTGGGGCAGTTAGATAATCTGGCTCAATCCCGGAATCTGTGAAATCACTTCATCAACAACCTCGTCCCCCGCTTTTTCCTTAGCATAGGAAACGAGTTCTTTGACAACACTTTGAACGCCTTCCATGTCAAGGCCGGCACTGTTGAGCTCGTTCAGTGCCGCCATGGCGCCAATTTGGCCACCCATCATGCTTCCCAATCCACCAAGGAGACCGCCGCCGGAACCGCCCTCCTCCCGAGCAGCAACAAGTTCTGCCGTGCCTGGCAGAGCATCAAAGATGAGCTGCATCTTGTCCTCGGGACCTTCCTTGTTCAAAAATCCGAGGATGATGCCGACCGCGTTCGTCGCGACATCCTCGTCGATGCCTGCTGCAGCCATGATCCGCTTGATGAGCTCTTCCATTCCAATCTCCTGATGAAAAGCAGGCGTGCACACGCCCGGTATCGTCTTGCTCTCTATACAGGTCAAAATGAGGTCTCGTCGATGGGACAGCGCAACGCAGAGAAGCATTTTTTTGAATGCTGGGTTAGGCTGCGTCAAAAGTGAGGGATTCGGGGGTAACCGTGACGGCAAAAGACAGTATCTTCATCGGCGCCAGTACCAAGGATGAAACTCTGGCGCTCAAACTCGCCAACAGACACGGGCTGATCGCCGGCGCCACGGGTACAGGTAAAACCGTTTCCCTCCAGATCCTGGCCGAAGGCTTTTCCAAGGCCGGTGTCCCCGTATTCTGTTCCGATATCAAGGGCGATCTTTCAGGCCTGGCCGTAGCCGGCGAAAGCAAGGACTTTCTGGAAAAACGCGCCAGGGAAGTCGGCATTGAGAAGTCCTATGAATATGGCGCCATGCCGGCGGTTTTCTGGGACCTCCTGGGAAAACAAGGCCATCCGATCCGGACGACAATTTCCGAAATTGGACCGCTCCTGTTGGCGCGCCTTCTTGAACTTAACGACACCCAGGAAGGCATCCTCAACATCCTGTTCGAGCTCGCCGATGACGAAGGGCTGCTTCTGCTGGACCTGAAAGACCTGCGCGCGATGCTTGCGCATGTTGCAGAGCGGGCCTCTGAACTGTCGACGCTCTACGGAAATGTCTCGAAGTCATCGATCGGCGCCATCCAGCGGCGGCTTCTTGTGCTCGAGCGGCAGGGTGCGGAAAACTTCTTTGGCGAGCCGGCCCTCGATATCCGCGACTTCATCCGGACGACGCCGGACGGCAAAGGTGTCGTCAATATCCTGGCCGCCGACAAGCTCATGACCTCGCCGCGGCTCTACGCCGTGTTCCTGCTCTGGCTGCTCTCGGAATTGTTCGAAGAACTCCCGGAGGTCGGAGATCCAAAGAAGCCCAAACTGGTCTTCTTCTTCGACGAGGCGCATCTGCTTTTCAACGATGCCCCGAAGGCACTGGTTGAGAAGGTGGAGCAAGTTGTCCGGTTGATCAGGTCCAAGGGTGTTGGCGTCTATTTCGTCACCCAGAACCCGCTCGACATACCCGAAACCGTGCTCGCACAGCTCGGCAACCGTATCCAGCATGCGCTGCGCGCCTTCACGCCCCGTGACCAGAAGGCCGTCCGCGCGGCAGCCGAAACCTTCCGTCCAAACCCGGACCTCAATACCGAAAGGGTCATCACCGAACTGGGGGTCGGCGAAGCGTTGGTCTCGACACTCGAGGGCAAGGGAATTCCCTCCATCGTTCAAAGAACGCTGATCCGCCCTCCCTGCTCCCGCCTCGGACCTGTCACGCAGGCTGAACGGCGCGCGATCATCCAGGCAAGCTCGGTCTTCGGCCTATACGATCGCTCGAAGGACCGGACGTCTGCCTACGAGGTCCTCATGACGCGCGCGGAGGAAGAACAGCGTCTTGAGCAGAAACGCCGGGACAAGGAAGACAATCATGCGCGCAAGCATGGCGAACCGCGGCGTTCGCGCTCCGGCTTCCAGTTGCCGGATTTCGGCCGAGACGACAGGCCGCGCCGTGAAAGCGTGGAACGCAGAACGCGGCGGCGTGGCCAGCGCGACACCGTTTTGGAAGCCGGTCTGAAATCCGCAGCCAGATCCCTCGGCACCTCGCTGGGCCGTGCTCTTGTCCGCGGGCTTCTTGGCTCCCTGAAGCGAGGCAACTGAGCAGAGCGACCTCGAGAGCAGGCGATCGTTCCGGCCAGACGGCCCCTTGTCTGTCAGGAACTGTTCCAACTTGCGGACACCTGTGGACCACGATCGGGACAACTCCAAGTCTACCCAAAGGCAAGTGCTGAAACGATTTGCGCTTCGCGTCTTGTTGTGGCCTGTTAGGTCCTTCCCGGGTCGGTGAGTCCACCGGCCCTTCACATTGTTTCAATTTCAAGGATCCGTCATGAGTTCGATCGACAAGGTCTTGGCACGTATCGACAACGATATTGAAAACAGCCTTGAGCGGCTGTTCGACCTTCTCAAAATCAAGAGTATCTCTACCGATCCGGCCTTCGCCGCCCCTTGTCGAGAAGCCGCCGAATGGCTTGCGAGGGAACTGAATGAGATTGGCATCGAAAGCTCCGTTCGCGACACAGCCGGTCATCCGATGGTGGTCGGACATCGCAAGTCCGGCAAACCCGGACCGCATGTTCTTTTTTATGGCCACTACGATGTGCAACCGGTCGATCCGCTTGAGCTTTGGGAACGGGACCCTTTCGAGCCGGCAATCGTCACGCGCGAAGATGGAACAAAAATCATTGTCGCGCGCGGGTCTTCCGACGACAAGGGCCAGCTGATGACTTTCGTGGAGGCAGCCAGAGCCTTCATTTCGGAAACGGGCGACCTTCCCGTTGATGTAACCGTCTTGTTCGAAGGGGAAGAAGAGTCCGGTTCGCCGTCGTTGCACCCCTTCCTGGAGGCCAACAAGGACGAGCTTTCCTGTGACCTGGCGATGGTCTGCGACACCGGCATGTGGGACGCTCAAACGCCAGCCATCTCGGTAATGCTCCGCGGCATGGTAGGAGACGAAATCGTGGTGCGTGCCGCCAGTCGGGACCTGCACTCCGGCATGTATGGCGGATCCGCCCAGAACCCCAACCATATCGTTGCCCAGATCATTGCTGGTCTTCACGACGAAAATGGCAGGATTACCCTGCCGGGCTTCTATGACGGCGTGATCGACATGCCGGAAGACGTCACCCGGATGTGGGAAACGCTCGGCTTTTCCGTTGAAGAGTTTCTCGGGGATGTTGGTCTGAAATATCCGCGCGGCGAGAAGGGTCGAACACCGCTTGAACACCTTTGGTCCCGTCCGACTGTCGAGGTCAACGGCATGTGGGGCGGCTACCAGGGCGCTGGCTCCAAGACAGTCATCCCGGCCGAAGCCCATGCGAAGTTCACCTTCCGACTGGTCGGCGATCAGGATCCGGACAAGATCCAGGAATCATTCCGCAACTACGTCCGCTCCAAGATCCCGGCCGACTGCTCGGTCGAGTTCATCGCGAAGGAAGGCAGCCCTGCCCTCAGGCTGGATTTCGACATGCCCGCTCTAGAGCACGGAAAGACCGCCCTGCAAGAGGAATGGGGCAAAGAGGCCGCGCTGATCGGCATGGGCGGTTCCATCCCGATCGTCGGCGACTTCAAACGCATGCTGGGCATGGACACGCTGATGATCGGCTTCGGGCTGGAGGACGACCAGATCCACTCGCCGAACGAAAAATACAACCTGACCAGTTTTCACAAGGGCGTTCGCTCCTGGGCACGCGTCCTGGATGAGCTTGCCAAGAACTGACCTGGCAATACCCGGATGGGCGCAGTCACCGCCCATCCGGTCAATTGAGGATAGGTAAATGAAATCCATCTGTGTCTTTTGCGGGTCCAGTTTCGGCACCCGGGAGGCCTATGCCGAGGCAGCAACAACCACGGGCCGCGTGATCGCCGAAAACGGGTATCGCCTCGTCTATGGCGGCGCGAAGGTCGGCCTGATGGGGACGGTCGCCGATGCGGCGCTTGCCGCGGGCGGGGAAGTAGTCGGTGTGCTCCCGAGATCCTTGCAGGACAAGGAAATCGGTCACGAAGGTCTGAACGAGCTTCACCTGGTCGGCTCCATGCATGAACGCAAGGCTCTGATGGCTGATCTTTCCGATGCGTTCATCGCCCTGCCGGGCGGGGTTGGAACCCTTGAAGAAATCTTCGAGATCTGGACCTGGGGGCAGCTCGGCTATCATCAGAAGCGCTGCGGCTTCCTGAATATCGAGGGCTATTACGATCACCTGCTGGCTTTTCTCGATCACCAGACCGCCGAAGGCTTCACCAAGAAGGTCATGCGGGACATGGCCCAGCTCGGGCAGACCCCTGAAGAGCTGATTGGAAAATTCAGGGATTACACGCCACCGTCCACACCGAAGTGGATCAAGAAGGACGAAACCTGACCTCCGTAATTCCGACAAGACCTTGATATCGATAGGGAAGCCTGGGGATGACTTTCCACAGCGCTTTGGGCTCCCTTTGCAAACGGTGCGTGACTTGCTAAACCCTTCCACCAACTGCGTATCCAGCGCGGGACCTGCAAACTGAAATTGTGTGTTTTATGCGCTTAGAAGTCCTGAGTATTGCCCTGCTTGGCGTTGTTGTCACAGCTTGTTCTCCAACGGCAGACTATGACGGCGCCGGAACAAGTGCCCGCCTGTCCAACGTTACCCTTGTGAAGATCACCGAAGATCATGTCGGTGGGATCACCAAGGAAACGAGCTACGGCCAGAAGGCGATTGAGGCAGCACTTCCCGGCTTTACCACCGAGGGCATCCAGACGGCCGTGGAAAACAACACCGAATGGGCGCTTGCCGCATTCAACACGGACGGGTTCCAGGTCCTCCAGGTTTTCAAGGGTCAGAACGGCAAAGTTCGGTCTGTGCATGGTGTCACCCATCACCTACAGGGCCCGAATGGTGAACGGATCGGCATGACTTTCGCGGATGTCGGCACCGCCCGGGCCGATTGCCGCGCCGGCAAGAACCTGTGGCGTGGCATGGCCATCTGCAAATCAACGGGTCATCCGAATGTCGAACTTGTCTATGCGATCCCGGGATATCAGGGCCCGTTCGACCAGCTCCCGCCTTCCAACGACCTGTTCGACGCGGAATTGCAGAGAATTCTCTGGACCCCGAAGACCTGATCGTCGCTAGACCTGTGGGGCGGACCGCACCGGTACATCTGCCACGGGACGCCAGACGTTTCTCTGATTGAACTTGTCCTCGGCAAAGTCGGCAAGTTTCATGAATACCGGCAATTCGCGTTCCTTGATGAACGGTAGCGACTTTATATCGAGACCCGTCCAGGGCAGGAACGGATTGCGGCGCATGTGCCAGTGAACCTCTGAACGCACAGTGGGTTTTGCAGAGGGTGTACGGCCATGAAATGCGAACGTGTCCGCCACGACCAGCGTGTTTTCCGGCACAGCCATCTTGACCGGTTGCGGCAGGCCCAGCGCATCCAGCTCGTGGGTCTTGATGCGAAATGAACCGCTGGCGTGGTGAGACCGCAAATCTCTGGCAGCGGTCAGCGAACACTCATACTCCCACTCCAGCCGCTCCTTCGTCAGCTTGTGGGAGCCGGGAACAAAGAAAAACGGCCCATCCTCCTCTCCCACGTCCTGCAGGAAGAGCCACGCTTTTGACGTGGCGTGAAACGTGTCGGCATGGGCGTCGGATTGCGGATCCTTCTGGGAGGTTTTCTGCGGCGTCACCAGAACCGTCTGAACGAAGCTGATCGGTTGTCCGCCCCGCGAAGACGCATACCGGATCATGTTGAGGGCGCGTGGATCGCGTGCGGCGCTTGCAAGCGCCGGGTTGGCGCCCAGGACCGAAGGAGGCAGCAACGTCATGCGCGTTACCGCCTGGCCCTGACGCATCTCGCGGCACGCAAAGGGCTGTTCGAAAACTTCTTCCTTCAGCTTGGCAAACAACTCGTCCGGCAGGAAATTGCGAACCAGGAAATAGCCGTTATCATCAAAGAATGCGCGTTGTTCAGGGTCCAGCAAGTGGGCCAGACGCGACCGTCGCCACGCCGCCATCTTTGCCGCGGTCTCCACCCTTTTCTTGTGCATGCCCCAGCTGTTCAGCCGCTCACTTCCCAAAAGCGGATTTTTGCGAGGTGACTTGTCTGTTCCGGCGATTCCCAGAACCCAGAGAGGAGCTTTCAAGTAAGACAGAGGCGTCATGTTGCACCGATGAAAACAAATTCAGAAAACAAGATCTTCTAGCATGCAATCCCTATCCCGTGAAAACGCAATCAGCCGCGCCATGGCAATTTGCCACAAACAGCCGGCATCACCGCTCCATTCACCCATTTGGCACGGTGACCTGTGTCGATTCCTGCAGTATGCGTTGTGATATGACCAAGGCACCTACCCGACTCGACCCGGACCAATTGGCCACGGATCTCACTGCAGGCAAACGCGCAGCCCTTGCACGCGCGATCACGCTCGTGGAATCAAAGAAGTCCGAACACCGGCATATGGCCCATCAACTCATCCAGAACGTGCTGCCCCTGACCGGGAAAGCGCTGCGCGTCGGGATTACAGGCGTTCCCGGCGTTGGCAAATCGACGACCATCGACACGCTGGGGTCCAATTTGACTGCGGCCGGACACAAGGTCGCTGTTCTGGCCGTGGATCCCTCTTCCACGCGAACAGGTGGTTCGATCCTGGGTGACAAGACCCGTATGGCGCGCCTGGCCGTTGATAGAAACGCGTTCATTCGGCCCTCTCCTTCGGCCGGGACACTCGGCGGAGTTGCCGCCAAGACGCGGGAAACCATGCTTTTGTGCGAGGCTGCCGGTTTCGATGTGATTCTGGTCGAGACCGTCGGAATCGGGCAGTCCGAGACCACCGTTGCCGACATGGTCGACTTTTTCCTGGTGCTCATGCTGCCCGGCGCCGGTGACGAACTGCAAGGCATCAAGAAGGGCGTTCTTGAAATCGCCGACATGATTGCGGTCAACAAGGCAGACGGCGATGGAGCCTTGCGCGCCCGTTCAGCCGCCTCCGACTACCGGGCAGCGCTTCATATTCTTGCCCCCAAGTCCCCCAACTGGTCTCCCCCTGTTATCACGGTGTCCGGTCTTGCAAATGAGGGCCTTGACCACCTCTGGGACCAGATCGAGGTTTTCCGGGACCGCACGAGCTCAAGCGGGGAATGGCAGGAAAAGCGCAGTCAGCAACAGGTTGCCTGGATGTGGGACCTGCTGCAGCAGCGCATGATGGATTCTGTCAAATCCAACAGGAAAACGGCCGATCGCTTGAAAGACCTGGAAGTGAGCGTGCGTGACGGCACAACTGCCGTATCCTATGCGGTTGACGAGCTGGCCAGCCTGATCGGTCTGCAGGATTGAGGCGTCATGAACAACAAAAACAAGACCATTCTCGTCACCGGGTTTTCCCCATTTCCCGGCGCACCGGTAAACCCGACGGAAAAGCTGATGCGCCGACTGCCCAACAGGCTCGGCCACCACCAACACGGTGTCGCCTTCACGTTTCACGTCCTGCCAACCACTTGGCAGGGCAGAAGTGAGGTGACCCAACACCTCAGGCAGACACTCGCTCCTGATGCAATCGTCCACTTTGGCGTCGACGGCACTCGCCGGACGCTCAACATTGAAACACGTGCAGTCAATCGCGCGACACTGGTGCGTCCGGACGCGGCAGGTCTTTCACCGGAACGGCCAGAACTTGCAACAGGTGGCGACAGGACCCGTCGGTCCGCCCTGCCTGCATCGGCATTGAGAGATGCAGCCTGGGCCGCAGGCGCTCCTGCACATCTGTCCGTCGATGCAGGGACCTACCTTTGCAATGCAACCCTGTGGGATTCCATTGGCTCAGGCATCCCAAGCATTTTCGTGCATGTGCCGGCACTGCCGAAGGGGCGCAGGGACAGCCGCCCTGGTTATCACGTGATCGAGGAAGCGGCCGTTCGACTGTTGCAGGAAACCGCAAGACGGCTTCGCTAAACCTTACACAAGCCTCTCGGCGTGCCTGCTTTCCTGTTTGTCGAGCAACCACGCCACCTGCCGAATGCAGTCTTCGGCCATTTCCGGTGACAGTCCGGCTCGCCCGAGGACATGCAGGCCGAAATAGGCGGACAGGACCCCCCTGGCCGTCTCGCGGGCAATTGTGCCGTTGCTGCCGGGCTCTTCGCTGAGCGCCTTGAAGAAGGCCGTCTCAAGACGCTTCACCATGGTCTGAAGCTTGCGTTCGGCTTCGCCGCCCTCTGCAGCCTTGTCCACGAGCGCATTACAGAGGAAGCACCCCAACCGGTCACCGTCCCTTTGCGCGCGCTCCGCTACGACGTTGAACAGGTCCAGAATGCGCTTCCGTCCGGGTCCCTGGCTGGCGTCCGCCAGAAACAATACAGTCGAGCCAATAACCTTTTCGTTGTATCTGTCGAGTGCGGCCAGATACACGGAATGCTTGTCACGAAACGCTTTGTAGAAGGATCCCTTGGTGATCCCCATCGTCGTGAGCAATTCGGCGAGTGAAGCTTCCTCATAGCCGACGTCCCAGAACAGACCCATGGCCTTGTCCATGGCCACTTCGGGATCGAACTCGCGTGGTCTTGCCATTTTTCTACACGGCCTCCGGAAAACCCGGCTCCCGCTCACCTCACGTCTTTGTGTTTTGTACCAATCGGTTCCCAACCATATCTTTGCTTCACCGGCACGACGAGGCTACGTCCGATCAGTTTGGAACCAAATGGTACCGAAACAATTCGCAAAGGGCAACTCTCGAACGTCCGGCAAAAGTTCAACCCTTTGGGAGTTTTTCGACATGATCAAAAACATGGTCCGCGGCACACTTGCTGCAATCGTCGTTGCCACAGCGCTGGTATCCAACGCATTTGGTGCCGGTTTTGACGTGAACGCCACCATCACCGGCCTCGGGCTGCGCGGAGTGGACCCGGTGTCCTACTACACCAATGGCGCCCCCCAGGATGGTGATTTCAGCATCACGGCAGTCCACAACGACGTCACCTACCGGTTCACCTCCGAGGAGAACCGCGACCTGTTCCAACAGAACCCTGAGAAATACCTGCCGCAATATGGCGGTTTCTGCGCCTTCGGCACGGCCATGGGCGTCAAGGTCGATGGCGATCCGAACCTCTGGAAAATCGTGGACGGCAAGCTCTACCTGAACCTGGCCCCGAGCATTCAGGAACGCTGGAATAAGGACATCCCCGGCTTCATCGCCACCGCCGACACCAAGTGGGGTGAGCTCAAGGATGTGAACCCGAGCGAGCTCTGACCCCTGCCCCTCTCAGAGCCACTCACAGAACCGGTCGGGTCTTCCCGGCCGGTTCTGCTTTTTGTTGACCAGATGGTGGCCTCGAGCCAATTCGGCACGCCCATTGCAACTTACCCCTCGGAAACCGCGGGTTATCCCAACCTGGGACGCTAGGGAGCATATTGCAGCGCCGATGACACGAAAAATCTCAAAACTGAACCGCCGGGCGTTTCTTGCCGGGACAGCTTTGTGCCTTTCCGGGACAGTCGCAGCCGCCCAAATGAAAGTCGCCGACCTGCGCGGCTCCATAGATTCCGCTGATTTGGGCCTGCTTCCCAACGCCACGGACGACCAGACAGCCCAGTTTCAAAATGCGGTCAACCGCGCGGTGGAACGCGGCCGCGCCCTGTTTCTCCCGGCCGGAACCTATCCGGTCGCGAATTTGAGACTGCCGTCAGGCACCCTGATCGTCGGCGTTCCGGGGCGCACGCGTCTCGTCTACCAGGGAGGCGGTGGCCAGCTGATCCGCGCCGAAGGCGTCAACAATGTCGGCCTGACCGGGATCACCTTTGACGGGGCCAACCGATCCATCGGCGACTTCACCGAGGGCCTCCTGCACTTCATCGGCGTTCGCAATCTCTCATTGGACAATTGCGAAATTGCCGGCTCCGCGAAGATGGGACTGGTCATGGACCGCTGTTCCGGTCGCGTTGAGAATTGCCGCATTTCAGGTGCGGCTGAGGCCGGTTTGCGCTCAAACGAGGCGACGGGCCTTGCCATCACCGGAAACACGGTGACCGATTGTGCCAATGGTGGCATCTGGGTGCATCGCTGGCGCGAAGGTGAAGACGGTACAATCGTCTCCGGTAACAGGGTCGAACGGATCGGTGCCAGATACGGTGGCACTGGCCAGTTTGGCAACGGTATCAACGTGTTCCGCGCCCATGGGGTCATGATCTCCAACAACCGGGTCACCGATTGTGCCTTCTCCGCAATCCGCTCCAACGCCGGCTCCAACGTTCAGATCGTCGGCAACTCCTGTCTCCGGTCCGGCGAGACGGCAATCTATTCGGAATTCAGCTTCCAGGGGGCCGTGATCGCAAACAACATTGTTGACGGCGCCACAACAGGCATTTCCATCGCCAACTTCATGGACGGCGGACGCATGGCGGTCTGTTCCGGCAACCTCATCCGCAACATCAAGGAAGAAGGCCCCTACCCGCCTGAAGTCGCCGGCTTCGGGATCGGGATTGCAGCAGAAGCGGACACGACGCTGACAGGCAACATCATCGAGGGGGCGCCGAAATTCGGCATGATGCTTGGGTGGGGCCCTTACATGCGCAATATCGCAGCTTCGCAAAACGTGTTGCGAGAGTGCGGAACCGGGATTGCGGTGACCGTCGTCGATGGCGCAGGCGCGGCCGTGATTACCAACAACGTTGTGCAAGGGTCGAAAACGGGATCCATCAACGGCTTCCGCTGGCTTGAAAGAGCGACCGGTGAACTCAACAACAGGTCGGAATTTACCAACATCACGGTCAGCGGCAACCAGGTCAGCGCGTAACGGACATCTGTGTCACCGGCTAAGCCGGTGACCCGCCCAACGAAAATCTGAGCGACAGGCAGGACAGACCGCCGTCGACCTTGCGTGCTTCGTGGGTCGGCAACACCACCGATTTGAAGCCGGCCGCCTCGATGGCCGCAAGGGTCCCGGGATAGCCTTCAGGAACCAGCACGACATCGTTCACGCGAATGACATTCGCTGCATATTCCTCACCTTTTGGCACGGTCACGATCTTGCGGTCGCCGAAAAAACCGCTTTCCGCCATGATCCCGGTTGCAAGAATGACACCGTCTCCCAGTGTGGAGCAGGCTGTCTTGAAATGAAGGACACCCGTTGGCGTTTCGCAAACTGCGGCCGTATATCCCCAGTCACCAAGCAGTTTCTTGAAACTCTCGGCACCCTCCCGGTCGGTGCGTGCCGACAACCCGATCAGAATGATATCGTCGAGCATCAGTACATCGCCACCGTCGACATGGCCCGTTCCCGGGAGCTCTGTCACCTTGCCGAAACGTGCCTCCAGAGCCGGCCGGATTTCGCGCCCCTCGCCCAGACGGCTCTTGGTCCCCGGGCGAAGCTGAATGGCGCCTTCCGGCAGGCAAAAGGCGGGATCCTCCACGAAGCAACTGTCCGGATAGGTTTCCAGCGCCGGGAGCACATCGACAACAAGCCCGGCCTCTTGCAGCGCCTTCACGTAATGACCATGTTCCTCGCGAAACTTTTCACCGCTCGGATCTCCGGCATCAACCGCACGCAATCCGTTAGCCACACTGTTTGCCGGCGTTCTTGTGATAGCGTGGGTGAATCGGAATGACAGGCCAGGCTGGTGAGCCATTTGGGATCTCCTATGAAAACGACAAGCGACTACCCAGCCATTCGGCGCGCAAATGTGCAAGACATGGTTGCCCTGAAACAGTGCATCGACAGGGCCTATGCACCGGTAAAAAAGCGGTTGCCTGACTTGCCGGACGTGTCAGGCGGACTCGACACCGATATTGCCGAAAAATTCGTTTTCATCGCGGAACTCGGTGAAGCCATTGCGGGTTGCGCAATCCTGGGCATTACCGAAACCGAAGCCCACCTGGCCAATATTGCCGTCGACCCCGACATGAAAGGCATGGGGGTCGGCAGGCAACTCATGACCTTTGTCGAGGATTTCGCCCGTCAGAACAAGGTCCGCGAGCTTCACCTCGCAACCCACGTCAAAATGCCGGAAAATGTTGCGCTCTATCAGCATCTTGGCTGGCACGAGACGTCCAAAAGCGGCAACAAGGTCCTGATGCGGAAGCTGCTTTAGACCTCAGAGTGCTGCCTTGAGCGCCGACAGAAACTCTTCCCTGGGCCGAATGAAGCCGGCCGTCGTGCCCCGCCGGGTCAAAACCGGTGGATTGACCAGCCTGTCGAGCAGCTTTGCCTCGTCGTCATTGAGTTCGAGCATTGTTTCCAGAACGGTTGCCATCATGACCTCGGCAGCCCGCGTGGCGCCATCATCGCATTTCAGCGCGATGCCAAGTCCGAGTTCGGGAACCGCACCGCAAAAGACGCCTTCGGCGCCTGTCTTGACGAAGACCCTGCCCCGGAAACCTTCCATGACATCTGTGCAGAAGCGATCGGCACCGGCCACCATGTAGGGCTCATTGATACAGGCATTGTAAACACGGTCCGCCGCCTCGGCGCGCAGCGGTTCCAGTCCCTCCCCGGTTCCGAACACGGCAAAGGCCTTGGCGAAATTTCGCAAGGGAGATGCATAGGTCGGGATCGAGCAGCCGTCCGTGCCGCATACATCCTCGGTCAGGGTGTCGCCGGTCAGCTGTTCCATGACCAGGCGAACTTCCCGCTGAACCGGATGGTCCGGCTGGATATAATCGCGCGTTTCAACGCCCATCACGCGGGCAAGACCCAGAAACCCGGCGTGCTTGCCCGAGCAGTTGTTGTGAAGACCACAGGGCGTTTCGTCGTCAAGGATCAGTTTTGCGGCATCTTCCATGCGCTTCGGCCATTGCGGCCCGCATTCCAGAGCCTCTTCGTTCAGCCCCGCCTTCATCAGCATGACGCGCGCGGTGTTGGCATGAACCTCTTCACCGTTATGCGAAGAACAGGCGAGCGCAATTTCCGCATCGGAAAGGTCAAGCGCTTCAGCGGCCCCCGATTCCACAAGCGGAATGGCCTGCAGTGCCTTGATCGCGGAACGCGGATAGACACGCGCATCAACATCTCCGATTGCGCAGACAATCTGTCCGGTTTTGTCCACGATGGCGACACTGCCACGGTGCATACTTTCAGTCAGATTACCTCGGGTAACGTCGACCAGCGCCGGATTTTCCATGTAGTTTCTCATATCGAACTGAACGTTCTTTCCCTTAAGCGGATTCGGCGCCAGCTGCAGCCACAAATACCGACAGGCGCGCCAGCGCCTCGTCGATCACCTCGTCTTTCTTGCAGAAACAGAAGCGGATATACTCAACAGGAGCATTCTCGCCATAGAAGGCCGAGACCGGCACCGCTGCCACCCCGGCTTCCTTGACCAGGGTCTCGCAGGCTTCAATGTCCGTTTCACCGAGACCCAGGCCATCGAAGCCACAAGTCAAGAAATAGGTCGCGTCACAGGGAAGGACCGAGAAACCAAGCGATCTCAGGCCTTTCGCCATTCTGTCCCGCTTGTTCATGAGGTCGCCTGCCAGATCCTCATAGTAAGCGTCGTCCTTGGACAATCCGAAAGCAACGGCTTTTTGCAGGTTGGGCGGTGTGGTGAAAGTAACCCATTGATGGGCTTTCGCGATTGGATCAATCAGTTTCGCGCCCCCGGTGATGTAACCGACTTTCCATCCCGTCAGTGAAAACGTCTTGCCCGCGGAGCCGATCCGTACGGACCGGTTGCGCATGCCTTTGTACGCCATC
Source organism: Roseibium sp. (assembly GCA_017643925.1). Lineage (GTDB taxonomy): Bacteria > Pseudomonadota > Alphaproteobacteria > Rhizobiales > Stappiaceae > Roseibium. The sequence continues at coordinate 30,214 of JAEPML010000019.1, forward strand.
AGCGGACGGTGTTTTTGTCCGTCAAAAACAAGATGCTCGTAGACCTCATCGCAAATCGCAAAGGCGTCGTGCTCACAACAAAGGCTGGCGATCAATTCAAGCTCGGCGTCCGAAAAAACCTTTGCGGTCGGGTTCATCGGATTGTTGATCAGGATCGCCTTGGTGCGGTCGGAAAACGCTGCACGAAGCTCGGCAGGGTCCAGTTTCCATTCCGGAGGCCGAACGCGCACGCGCTTTGGGATGCCTCCGGCTTGCCTGACAAGCGGCAGGTAACAATCATAAAGCGGCTCAATCAACACCACTTCATCACCGGGCGAGACAAGGGCAAATATGCAATCGGCCAGCGCCTCGGTCGCACCAGAGGTGACGAGCACTTCCGCAGCCGGATCGACATCCAGCCCATAGAAACGCTTGTTCGCGTCAGCCACGGCCTGGCGCAATTCCGGCAGACCGAGCATCGGGGGATACTGGTTTGGCTCGTCCAGCAAGGCGTCAGCAGCAACCTGCCGAATATCCATCGGGCCATCGACATCTGGAAAACCTTGACCAAGATTGACGGCGTTATGAGCCATCGCAAGGCGCGACATGGTCTCGAAAACAGTTGTGTTGATACCCGTGAACACCGGGTTGGTCGGTCTCATGCCTGCTCCCAATTCGTTTCGCCGGTTCTAAACCCGCATGGGAACGACGTCGAGCCCCTTCGTATCCTTGGGATGTTTCCGTGTTTGACCAGGGAGTTCCGGACAGGTGCTGGTTCAACGCAGGCCAGACTATTCCGCGAGTGGTTTGGCTTGAGTTTCGAGGGGGAATTCGGGTTTAGCCGTCTTAAGGGAAATCAGGACTGCGCGCCGTAATACTCCTGCGCGATCTTGTCGACAAACCCCTCGTCAACGAGTTCCTTCATAACCATGTTCAGCTTGTCCAGCCGCTTCGCCCACCCGGACTTCTTGGAGACACCCAGATATAGATCCACTGAATTGCCCGGATTGTATGGGGTTTTGCTGATCTTGTCGGACAAGCCTTGACGCTCGATGAAGTAGTCGACCTGGCAATCCGTGCCGATCATGACCGCGAAGCGTCCTCTCATCAGCATGTCGATCAGGGTTTGCTCCTGTGGCACGCCGACCTTGTCGAGGGCCGTGTCATTGTCGAACCTGTCAAAATAGGCGGAGTGCAACACAAAACCGATCTGGTGTTGCGCCAGGTCTTCATAGGTCTGAATTTCGTCCTCGCGGCCCGCAAGCGTGTAGAAGGACGTGGTGCACTTGAAGTAAGGCGTATCCGTATAGGCGATGTATTTTGCCCGTTCGTCGCGATAGGCCAATCCGGTCATCACGTCGACGGCACCGCTTTGCATGGACGTCAGCGCTCGGCCCCAGGGCATTTTCACAACCCGCAGATCGGCTTCGGTACGTTTCGAGATCTCTTCGATGAGATCAAGGTCGAGCCCGATCAGCCCCTTTTCATCCGAAATTCGAAACGGCGGCCAGTCGTCCGTTGCGAGTGTCATCTCGGCAGCGCGCACCGGCAAAAAAAGCATTGTCAGAACTACAAAGAACAAGTAACGCAGAGCGAGAATATTTGACACCAAGCAACCCCTGATTACCATGAAAAATCAAGTTGATGACCGTTCAATAGAAGAACAAGGGAATAAAAAATTCAATATCGGGATTTTTGTCTAGTTTTGAATAAATAAAATACAAAACAAGCTACAACGGAATTGGGAACGAGCCCTAACCCAATTCGCAGGTCACAGCACCAGAGATAATATCTGCAATACTTTTCTCTATGATTTCAATAAGTTCACCGCTGTCATTCATGCGCCCGAGCACCGCTTCTATGTCGGTGGCGAGTTCAGCGTTCTTTTCATGCAGATAGTGGTAGAGCGGCTCACGATGAATCGCTCCTCCCACAACTTCGATGTTTGCCAGGCCCATTCTGCTGAGCGTCATTTGTCCGGCAATCAGATCCCCGATAACGACGTCAAGCTGTCCGGCTTGCAGCCTCTCGAACAGCTCGACATAGGAGCGGCCGTGCCAGACATTGCTGTGTTCCTTGGTGATCTGATCGAACCGGACAATGCCGTCAAGCTGACCGAGTTTCGACGACGCCAGGTCTTCTTCGCTCAGGGCTTTCTCACCTCCCTCAACCACAGTGAAAAAGGCAGTCTGAAGCATGAAGATCGGCGCATCCACTTTGACAAGCGTTGGAAATCTCTCGGCAACAGCTCCAATCCGGGCCAGTTCTCCATCCACTTCCCCGCGCGCAGAGATGGCGAGCGCCTGTTTTCCGGACGCGTAGTGATACTCGGTGGCAATTCCAAGCTCGTCATAGGCTTTGTCAAGAACGAGGCGAGCAACGCAGGCGTTTGGAGCGTTCTCGATTGCTGAAATGACAAGTTTCTCCTTGGCAACAATGCTGCCAGGAAATGCGAAGCAAAGACAGAAAACTCCAAAGCAAGCCGGGACCCGCATTTGCGCAGCCCTTTTCTGATTCTTGATATATTCGACGGGCAAATCTCGCGAATCACCTCCGCCTGTTCACCAGCTCGAATTTACAACAAGGACAGCAAGGCGATAACAATTGTCGATCTTTTATGCCTTCAAATGCAATTCTCGATTTAAGAATACATCGCTGAAACCGGTTTTTGCCCAAATTCGGCCTCAGCCTGAAAGCTCTCACGAGGCAAGAATTTACAATGCTCATGAAATGCATGGCAGCCCGTCATCGCGAAACCTTGCTGCAATGCAAAAAATGAATTAGAAGAGCGTTGAATTGATTTAGGTCAAATTGCCGGCCTGGGCAGGGCGCTGGCGGCCTTCACAGCAAATACAGAACCGATCCGGAGTTTTTTCTTGACCGCACGCGCCGAGGCGATCCCGCCTGTACAATCGACCAAACTGAATGCCTCGCGCATCAAGATCGAACTGTTGGCGGGACTGACAGTTGCTCTTGCGCTTGTTCCCGAAGCTGTCGCCTTTGCCTTCGTTGCAGGCGTAAATCCGCTCGTCGGTCTTTATGCAGCCTTCTTCGTCGGCCTGATCACGGCCTGTTTTGGTGGGCGCCCCGGCATGATCTCCGGTGCGACAGGTGCCCTGGCGGTTGTCATGGTCACCCTTGTTGCGCGCCATGGTGTCGAATACCTGTTCGCCACGGTCGTGCTCATGGGGATCATCCAGGTTCTTGTCGGCTTGCTCCGCTGGGGCAAGTTCATCCGCATGGTTCCGCATCCGGTGATGCTGGGCTTCGTCAATGGCCTGGCGATTGTCATTTTTCTGGCCCAGCTCGGACAGTTCAAGGTCGATGACGGTGCAGGCGGCCAGACCTGGATGACAGGATCCCAGCTTTACATGATGCTTGGCCTCGTGGCTCTGACCATGGCCGTTATCTGGTTCCTGCCGAAGATCACGAAGGCCTTTCCGGCCCCTCTGGCCGGCATCCTGGTCGTAAGCGCATTGGTCCTGGGTTTCAATCTGGACACGCGCACGGTGGGCGACATCGCGTCAATTGCCGGTGGTTTGCCGACTTTCCACGTCCCGATGGTCCCGCTGACCCTGGAAACGCTTCAGATCATTCTGCCTTACGCGATTATCCTCTCGGCCATCGGCCTGATTGAATCGCTGCTCACGCTGAACCTCGTCGCCGACCTTACCAACACCAAGGGTGGCGCCTCGAAGGAATGTGTTGCCCAGGGCGCATCGAACATCGTCACCGGTTTCTTCGGCGGCATGGGCGGCTGCGCCATGATCGGCCAGTCGATGATCAATGTGAAATCCGGTGCCAGAACCCGCATTTCCGGCATCGCCGCAGCGCTCTTCCTCCTGTCTTTCATTGTGGTTGCCTCTTCGCTGATCGAGCAGATCCCGGTAGCGGCGCTGATCGGCGTCATGTTCATGGTTGTCATTGGAACCTTTGCTTGGGCCAGCCTGAAGATCATGCACAAGATCCCGTTGACGGACGCTCTGGTGATGATCGTGGTGACCTGTGTCACGGTCTATGCCGACCTTGCCGTTGCCGTTGTTGTTGGCGTGATCATCTCTGCCCTGGCTTATGCCTGGAACGCGGCGAGCCGTATCAGCGCGCGCGTCGGGACCAGCAAGGAAGGCTGGAAGGTTTATCGTCTGTCCGGACCGCTTTTCTTTGGTTCCACGACAGGCTTCAGCGACCTGTTCGATATTCAGAACGACCCTGAAGACGTGGTCGTCGACTTCATGGACAGCCGCGTTGTTGACCACTCGGGTCTCGAGGTCATCGATGCCCTGGCTTCGAAATACGAGGCTGCAGGCAAGCGTCTGCACCTCCGTCACCTGTCACCGGACTGCCAGAAACTGCTTCAAAAGGCAGGCAACCTGGTCGAGGTTTCGGTGCTTGAAGATCCGGACTACGAGGTTGCCGTTGACTACGGTGAGACATTCGAAAAACCGGCCAAGTCAAACTGACCACTCCCCCTCAGCTCACACGGTTGAGCGGAGCAAGCTCTGGAAAAGCCCTCACGGATCCGATGCCGTGAGGGCTTTTCTGCTTGAACTCAGCAGCGCCCAGCCGCCCTTCCGCTTTGCCCTAACGCGCCTAAGGCGCTATGCGTAAGAGACTGAAATCTTGCAACCGGGCAGTGTCTTGGCTCAAAAACGCCGCTTCCATATCACGCCGACACTCACCACCGTCATCGGAACCTTCGTTGCCGTAACGGCTGCGCTTGTGCTCCTGGTCCAGGTGGCAACGTCAGAGAAAGTCGTCCGCTCACTGGGCGGCGAGCTGATCAATGTGGGGATGGATGCCCTCGAACAGGCTTTCTCCGAACAGATCAAGGCCATCGAAGAAGCCGGGGCCTATACCGAAGCGGCGTTGAATTCGGGCGCAGTCCTCATCAGCAAACCCCAGGAAACCGAAGAATACCTGTTCGGGATGCTGTCTGCGATGGAGCATGTTTCCTTTGTCATCATTGCCGACAAGGACGGAAACTCGCTGCAGGTTGACCGTGGCAGCGGCGACGGTGTGTTGGTGCCGAACTTTGTTCCTGCAAGGCAAAAGGATCCCGCGCTTGCCAGGTTGATAGATGCCTCTGCACGCCAAACGGAAGCCTTCTGGACCGAGCCGCAGTTCCACAACGCGCGGCAGCACACCTATGTTACCCATGTCCAGCCGGTTCATGACAGAGGTGTCTTCGAGGGTGTGATTATCACGGCCATGTCGATGCACGGGCTCTCGGAGATTACGGCCGACATATCGACGGAGCTGGTAACCGTCTTCATGATCCATCCCGATGGCGGCAAGCTCGTCGCCCATCCACGCCTGCCCGATGTCTTCGACCGGCTGACCACGGTCTCGCCCCTCGTCGATCTGGAGCATTCCCCGGACGCATTCCTGGCAACGCTTCAGGAAACCAAGCGCGTCCGCGCATCACGATACGGGATCGATGAGGGTCATGAATTGCGCGTTGGTTACGACGCGGATCAGCAGAAGCGGTTCATCATTCTGGAAAAGGGAGAGCATGCACCAGAGAGTTTGCCCGTTACCATCGGAGCGCACTTCCCCGCCGAAATTCTCGAACAACCGCTGGACCAGTTGTCAAATTCCATCCTGATCGGGATGGCCCTTCTCGGCGTGTCCCTTATCGGCGCGGGTTTGCTGGCGCACCGGATCAGCCTCCCAATAAGGCGTGTGGCCCACGGTGCGCGCGCAGTTGCGGAACTTGACCTGGAAAACACCCAGGAACTCCCTCCCAGCCGGGTGCGGGAACTTGACGACCTCGCCAGCGGCTTCAATTCGATGGTCGCGGGCCTGAATGCGTTTCGACGCTATGTGCCCAGGGCCCTGGTTCTCGAACTACTGAAGGAAGGGCGCGCCCATGCGCCACCGGAGGAACGCGAGGTCGCGGTACTTTTCACCGACATTGCAGGCTTCACATCGGCATCAGAGGGCATGTCCGCGCGCGATACGGCGGAATTCGTCAATCATCATCTGTCTCTGCTGGGACACGAAATCAGAAGCCGTGGCGGCACGATCGACAAGTATATCGGCGACAGCGTGATGGCATTTTTCGGCGCCCCTCACCGGCTTGAAAATCCCGCAGAACTTGCCGCACAGGCAGCCATCGGCATGGACGTGGCAATCAGGGCAGATAACGCTGAACGCGCAAAACGCGGCCTGGCGCCTGTCAGGGTTCGAATAGGCCTGCATGTAGGGCCACTCATTGTCGGTGACATCGGTGCCCCGGACCGGGTCAACTACACGGTGATTGGCGACACCGTGAACGTGGCCGCGAGACTGGAAAGCCTTGGCACGGAAATTGACGACAAGGCCGAGGTCATCATCCTGGTGTCCAAGGCTGTTGCGGACCTTCTGTCGTCCGATTTCAAGCTGCAGCCCGTCGGCAAACACAAGGTGAAAGGCAAGCAGAACGAGATCGAGGTCGTCCGGCTGGTCCCCTGACGCCTGGCACACAGCAACACCTGATCCGCGCGCGCCAGGTCTTCCTTCACACAAACCGTTTGCACTGTTCATGTGGTTCTGGAAAAGGTAGGCGGATGGCAATCATCTGTTGTCAATGAACCGACCAAACAGTCGGCAGCACTTAACCGGGGCAGATCGTGTCGCAACACAGGAAACTCTTCATAACCCCGACACTGGCCACGGTGATCGGTTCGTTCGTGTTCGTGACTGCGGCGGCCATACTTGTCATCTTGTCAGCCACGTCTTCGACAGTCGTGCGGCAGCTTGGCGGCGAAATCGTCGAAATCGGCATGGAATCGGCCGAAATCGCCTTCATTGAGCAATTGCATGCCATCACCTCGACCGCGGAATATACGAAGGTGTCGGTCGAAAGTCTGGAACTTCCCCTCGATGATCCCGATCTCCTGATCACCTATCTCTATGGCACGCTCGCTCCAATGGAACATGTCTCCTTCATGGTTCTGGTCGATCCGGACGGAGAAGGCGTCGACGTCGATCGCGGCGATGCGGAAGGATCCTTGCTCGCTGGTGAAGTCGACCTGAAGAATGACATCCCGGCATTGGTGCCCCTCGTCGAAAAAGCCGCGACACAAGACGATGCGTTTTGGAGCGATGCGCTCTATATGCCGAGCCGGGAACACACCTATTTTGTCTTCACCCAGCCGCTCAGCGCGGAAAAGGAGCATGTCGGCAGCCTCCTGATCGGCATGTCCCTGGACAGGGTGTCAGAAGTCACCTGGCACATCTCCACCGACGATATCATGGTGTTTCTGATGAAGGAGGGATCGCACGAGATTATCGCGCATCCCGAGCTGCACCAGAGTTTCGACAGTCTGAGCGCGGAATCACCGCTCGTGCATGTCCGGCACGTTTCCGACGCCTTCCTGCGCGATTTCGAGCAAATGCAGAAGCTGGAGAATTCCTCCTTCGACATATCGGAGGATCTCGATCTCCATGTCGGTTTCGACCAGAACGGTGAGAAGCGCTTTGTAATCGTCGAGGAGAAAAACGAGAACCTGCGAGGCTTGCCTGTGCGTATCGGGGTGCATTTTCCCGCGCAGTTTCTGGACCAGCCGCTGCATCAGCTCATAACCGCAGCCGTGGCTGGGCTGGTCCTGCTGCTGCTGTCACTTCTCGGAGCGATCATGCTGGCGAAGCGCATCGCGCAGCCCATGCGCAGGGCTTCAAATGCGGCAAACGAGGTCGCTAAACTGAACCTTGGTGCAGTGAACGCATTGCCCACCAGCGTCATTAGGGAACTGGATGACCTCTCCAAGGGTTTCAATGCCATGGTGGGCGGCCTCACCGCCTTCAACCGCTATGTTCCCAAAACGCTGGTGCAAAAGCTGTTGAGCGAAGGCCGTGCCGAAGCCCCTCCGGAGGAGCGCGAGGTTGCGGTTCTTTTCACCGATATCGCCGGGTTCACATCTGCTTCCGAGGGCATGTCGGCAACCGAAACAGCCGCGTTCGTCAATCACCACCTGTCCCTACTTGGCGCAGAAATCACCAAGCAGGACGGCACGATCGACAAGTATATCGGCGACAGTGTCATGGCTTTCTGGGGAGCTCCCGAACGCCTGGACAATCCGGCTGAACCCGCCGCCAGAGCTGCCCTTGGAATGGCAGCAGCCATTCGTGCAGACAATGAAAAACGCCGCTCAAATGGACTGCTACCCGTGCGGATCCGTATCGGGTTGCATCTTGGTCCCCTCGTGGTCGGTGATATCGGTGCGCCCGAACGCGTCAATTACACGGTGATCGGTGACACCGTGAACGCCGCCTCACGGCTGGAAAGCCTCGGCAAGGAGATTGACGACACGGCCGAAGTCGTGATCCTCGCTTCGCAGGAGATCACCGACAAACTGTCGGGCGACATCGCGATGCAGCCGATTGGACCGCAGATCGTCAAGGGCAAGTCCGAACCTCTGGAAGTTGTCCGGCTGCTGGGCTGATGGCTCAACTGCCGGTCAGCAGGGCCAGCGCCAGGTAACTAGCCATGCCATAAAGGCAAAGGAGGCTGAGACTCATGAACAGCCCGCGCACGCCGTCCTTGCCTGCCAAGAAACCGTAAGTGTGCCCAAGACGCGCAACTGCAAAGCCTGCGATTCAGACAAAGGCCGCAAAAGCGGGTGGAGATACCAGCGCAAACACGACGCCGAGAAACGCAAAATAGACCGTGTTTTCCGTGGCATTGCGATGGGTATTGTGGCGCCGCTCAAGCTCTTCCAGACCCTTTTGATCTGCCTGCGAACGGCTTTTGCCGGCCGCCGTCCACTCTTCGGGCGTCGCGTAGAGCTCAAATCGGCTCCGGGTCAGTTCCGTGCTCGTCATCAGCCAGCTGTGATTGGCCAGCAGCCCCGCCGCTGCGACTGTCAGCGCGACGAAAATTTCCCGCGTCGGAAGCGAAGGCTCCAACGGCTGAACTCCGAAGAGAAACAGGTTTACACCCAGGCTGATCACCAACAATGCAAAGGGATAGGCAACCACGATCAAGCGTAATTTCTGCTTGCGTGCATTTTTTTCTGCATCAGTGATGGGACCACCCTCCAGGACAAATTTCTTTTTTGAAACAAATGCAAAGACGCCCTCAAGATAGGCGATTTGCTCGCGAAAACCAGCCCTCCGGATCCGGATGAACAATTCCTGAATGCAGCATTCAGCGCGAGTTCCACCGCCGCTGGCTAGCGTCCACCTGTCTTCAAGAACACGGCACAGCCACCAAACAGGAGTTCGTTAAAATGTTTCGCAAGCTGATCATCACCACCACCACCGTCCTTGCTCTTTCCGCGGCAGCCCTGCCCGCCAGTGCCAATGGCATCAATATCGAGCAATTCGGTTTCGGCAATGTCACCGGGGGCACCCAGAACGGCTTCAACAACCTGATCGGCATTTTCCAGGATGGTCACCACAATGAAGGTCTCAGCCGACAGTTTGGCAACGGCAACACAGCCGCCATCGGCCAGACCGGCGCACACAATTTCGCTGATACCTGGCAGAACGGTTTCGGCAATTCCGCCGGCGTCGGCCAGTTCGGCACCGACCACAACGCGATCCTGACGCAGGACGGCAATGGCAACATTGCGGCCGGTGTCCAGGTTGGACACGGATGCGACGCTTCGGTCAACCAGGCCGGGTCCGGCAATGTTGCGGCCTTTGTCCAGACCTGCCCCTGATCACATCCAAAAGAGATCCAGTCCCAAGTCTTCGGTGGCTCACCAGTCGCCACCGAAGGGATCACAAGGAGACTTTCCAATGCCCTCTTTCGCCAAAATCGGACTTCTGACCACATTGTTGGCCGCAGGTGCTGCCTACCAGGCGACATCCGATACGAACGCCCATGAGACGCAGCACGACATCGCCTGCCTGATCGAGGCGAGCACTTCCGCCGGGACCACGACGCTCACCGGGATTGTCAGGGGAGCTCCGGGTGAAAGTGGTCAATACAGGCTCTCCATCTCGGGAGGCGATGGCCGCAACAGCACACGCACGAGCCAGGGGGGCGCCTTTTCCATAGCACCAAACGGCGAGGCTCAAACCGGTGTCGTCCGCCTGTCCAGCGGTGGTGTTTACGACGCCGACATGCAGATCTCAAAAGGTGGCGAAACCCACACCTGCAGCACGCGTATCGGCGACCGTATCTGAAAAAAACAAACTCTTTGAAGGATTTACATCATGCGCTCCGCAATGAAAAAAGCCACGCTCGCAGCCCTCATGCTGGGTACCCTGTCCACGGCCCCTGCCCTTGCAGGCGGTTCGTTTTCCATCACGCTCACACCGCAGAACGCGGAACAGGAACAATTGATGCGAGCGGGTCTCTTTGCTGCCGGCGTCGCCAACGACATGAGCAAGCAGGGCGGCATCAAGCAGAATGGTTTCGGCAATGTGGCGGGCGTCTTGCAAAACGGCTTTGGAAACCACGGGCTCGTTGTTCAGGAAGGCAATGGTCACAACGGAACCATCCAGCAACATGGCAACAATCACGCCTACGGCCTGTTTCAGTTCGGCAAGAACACCAACGGCCACGTCGTTCAGAACGGGTACGGTCAGACTGGAACCACGTTCCAGTTCGGATGGTAGGACTAGGTCAGCCTCTGCACATTTTCCGTACGACCAATGCAATTGCCGGGTAAGGTTGGCTGTGACGCCCCCCTTTCAGCCCGGCAACTGCCTGTTCCAGCGAGTGATTTCGCCTCGCCCTGGCTTCCTCAAGCCGCACTTGTCGCAGCAACGCCGTCAAGGAATGTCGACACCCGCTGACGCACCAGGTCAGTCTGTTCCTCAACGGAAACAGCCGACGCCAGAACCGAAGACGCAGAGCTGTTGGTCTGCGTGATCGCCTGCGACACTTCCTCAACATTATGGGACGCATTCTGGGTGCCGTTCGCAGCCCTGACAGCGTTTTGCGAAATTTCCTGAACCGCCTGGTCCTGCTGTTCAATTGCAGAAGAAATCTGCTCCGACATTTGCTGAACATCCTCGACCGTCGTCACGATGCGGGAAATCGAACCGACGATCTTGTCGGTCGCTGCCTGGACACCGGCGACCTGGCTCGAGATCTCATCGGTTGCCTTGGCCGTCTGCATGGCGAGGCCCTTGACCTCCGCCGCTACAACAGCAAAGCCCTTGCCCGCTTCTCCGGCCCTCGCAGCTTCGATGGTCGCATTCAATGCCAGAAGATTTGTCTGCTCGGCGACATCGCTGATCAGGCTGACCACAGATCCGATCTTGCTGGTCGACTGTGCCAGCAACTCAATGTCGGTATTGGTTGCGGCCGCCTCCTCCGCCGCAGTCTGGATGACGGTGCTGGAGTTCGACACCTGTTCCATCATCGTACGGATCGACGCGCTCAACTCTTCGGTCGCTGCGGCGACATTTTCAACACTGTGCGATGCCGCCTGGGAGGAGTTCAGGGTCTCCTGCACTCGCCCGGCACTGCCCTCGGCGGTTTCACTCAACTCGCCGGCGGTCTCGTTCATGGCGTTGGCGGTTTCAGCCATGGAAGACAGGGCACTATTGATCTCCGTGTTGAAGTCACTGATCAGTCCCTCGATCTTCTCCTGGCGCTTGGCCCGCCTGATATGACCGAGCTTGCGTTCCTCGGCCATTTTCTCGTTTTCAATCAGACTGTCCCTGAAGAACTTGACTGCCCGTGCCATCTGACCGATCTCGTCATTCGGTCTGGTGTCGATCGAGACACTGTCCGTATTGCCTTCCGCCAGCGATTTCATGGCCGACACAAGTGCCGAAATCGGGTTGGTTATGGACCGCGCCATCAAGAACGCACCGGCTGCCGTCAGTGCCAGAACCGCAAGACTGATCAACATGATCCTGTCCCGAAGCGTGTTCAGGGATGCAAACACTTTGTCCGCGGCCTGCATTGAGATGATGGCCCATTTGTTGTTGCCGAATTCAATCGGCACACCGATCGTCAGCGCTTCAAGACCTGCTTCGGTGGCGCTCGTTGCGGTCGAAATGCGGCCACCCAGGGCAGCTTCAACCACATCCCCTTTGGCCATCGTACCGATACCGAACTTTTCCGCGTTTTCGGGACTGCGCGCCCACACCCGGCCTTCGGCTCCGGCCAGGAGGACCAGCATGTCTGTTGCCTGCTTCTTGTCCGCTCTCACGATGTCCTGGAAAACCGTGTGCGGCACCTCAAAGGCAATGACGCCGATCTTTTCTCCCCAGTTGACGATCGGGGCAGCCGCGTAGACCGAACCACTAGGCGACTGCCTGGTCGCAATGAAGTCGGAGGTCACGGCGGTGTTCTCATCCAGAGCGATGGCTTTTGCAAAAAGCTCGGAGACAATTTGCAGGTCACCCGCGGCCTCGTCGGCCTTGACGGCGAAAACGTCGGTCTTGTTCACCGAGTAGAGAAGCTGGCCTTCTCCATCGAACAGCCAGACGTCGCCATAATTCTGCCGGTCGGCGAGTTCCCGGAACCAGGGGTGAAACTTTTCGTGCATGCGGTCGTATTGATCAGATCCCGCCTTGTCGAGGGTTCGTCGCTCCTCGGGCGCAACCCCGGCATCGGTCATGTATTTTCTGCGGAGCGTCTCAAGAGGATCGCCTTCCAGTTTCTTCGCCGAAGAGGCAAAGTTCTGGATCGCCTGGATTGTGGTGGGGTTCTGCGCATTGAACCGGATGTCCTTGTCGAGCGAAACCAGATTCTTTTGGACCTCGCTGGCCATATGCCGGGCATCGATGATCATGCTCTGTGTCGTCAGCTTCTGAACGTCATCGGCGGCCGACCAATAGGCCAGCAACGCGACGTTTGAGATCGAGACAGCAACGAAGGCGCCGATGATCAACGGCAGCCGGATCGAGATTTTCGTATTCCGCAACATCACACATCCCCCAGTTCATGGTGATGCGTAAAACTAGCCATAAGTCGAAAATGAAATGTTAATTGTTGGAATCGATTGCAATCTCACACAAAGTGAAATCGAATTAGAATTCGCGATTTTCTCCATATAAATAGCTGTTTTTCTAGCAGTTTTCTATTTCAGTTTTTGAAAGAAACTCAGATTTTGAGTTAATTTTTGCAACCGATTTCATTTTCTGTTTCATCGAAAACTTGTCCCGAATTCCAACCTGCCAACTGATTCTCCCCCCCCGAGCTTGTCGCCTCCGGGTCGATTCAGGCTTTTCACGGGACACGCAGGGGCTCTCGGGAACGGCGAGACGATCAATCGTTTCTCTCGGTTAGTTGAGCAGCTGTGTGAACACTCTCGGGAGCGTTTCGTTCAGGTCAGACGTTGTTGTGTCTGACGAGAAAAACAGTCGTTTCAGCGATCACGATCATCTGGACCGAGAACACTCAGACAACCGGAGCAGGACATGAACAATCGCAGAGATTTTTTGAAACTGGCCGTCGCCACCACCGGTCTTGCCTTGACCATAGGTCCGATACCGGCATTTGCCGGCAGCGATCGTTCCGGAAAGTTTTCCGGTCGCAGCAATCATGTCACCAAGGGCAAGGCCGTGGTCACCGGGAACACGGTGGTTCTCCAGTCCGACTTCACCTTTGATGGAGCGCCGGACGCGCGCGTCGGGTTCGGCAGGAACGGCAAATACGATTCCAGCACCGACCTTGGTGCGCTGAAGAAACTCAAGGGTAAGCAGAGCTATCGGATTGGCCGCGCAATCGACACCGCCAAATACAACGAGGTCTATATCTGGTGCCGGAAATTCAACGTCCCTCTCGGCGTGGCGAAACTGGGTCGATAGTTCTCCGGCCCAAAACCAGCCACCGAGAAACCTGTAACAAAGGCAAGGACTGTGCGGGATCCGGTCTCGCACATCCTGCGTGCCTCACAGGCCCTGCTCTACTGGATTGAAGTGCCTTGCTTTGCAGGCACGTCTTCCGCTGCCAACGCCCTGCGCCTGACAAACCCGAACAAGGTGTGGGCGACGGCGACAGCCAGCGCGACGGCGCCAAGTCCAATTCCAAGGTCAATGATCGCTGGGTATGGCAACCTGAAAGCAAAATCGAAGATCTCGATATAGCTGGCGGTGAAAGCCACGAACAGGGCGCCAGCCATCAGCAACGCAATCCCGTCTCCCGAAAGACGGCCGGTTCGGTTTTCAGACTGGAAGAATTTCGAGACCAGGAAATATCCCAAAACGGTGGCGGAAAAGATGAGTGAGGCAATCGCGAGAATGCCCGCATTGAACAGAACGTTCATTTTTCTGACTTTCGATGTTCAAACAGAAGGAGGTTTCCCAGCGCTTGCCGATATCGCCGCATCGCTGAGAAACCGAAACGCCGGTCTTGGGAGGAGAGGTACGGCGCTGCAAATCACGTAGGTACGGATTGTGGCGAAATCCGGAACATCAAAAAGAACTCGAAAATGCCCGCTGGACGCGGGACACCTCGTCCAGCAGGTCCAACGGTTTTACCGAACCAGGATATTCTTGAACTGCCAGGGATCCTTCTTGTCGACCTCTTCCGGGTAGAATCCGGGCCGCCCCTCAAGAGGTGTCCAGTCCGTGTAATAGCCCTTGACCGGTCCGAGATACGGCATCTGGATTTCGAGGCAGCGCTTGTAGTCCATCTCGTCCGTCTCGACGATCCCGGCTTCCGGGTTTTCAAGCGCCCAGACCATGCCCGCAACTACGGCAGAGCTGACCTGCAGGCCGGTGGCATTCTGATAGGGAGCCAGCTTGCGTGTTTCCTCGATCGACAATTGCGAACCATACCAATAGGCATTTTTCTTGTGACCGTAGAGCAGCACTCCGAGCTCGTCGATACCACCCCGGATTTCGTCTTCCTCCAGGACATGAAGCTTTTCCTGCACCTTGCCACCGGAACCGAATACCTCGTGAAGCGACAGCACTGCGTCGTTGGCCGGATGGTAGGCATAGTGGCAGGTAGGCCTGTAGGAGACCCTCTTGTCCTTTTCCAGGGTGAAATAGTCGGCAATGGAAATCGACTCATTATGCGTCACCAGGAACCCGTATTGCGGGCCCGGTGTCGGGCACCAGGTGCGTACACGCGTGTTGGCGCCGGGTTGCTCCAGATAGATAGCGGCGTTGCATCCGCTTTTGTGATTTTTCGCGTTTTTCGGCTTCCAGGTCTCATGCGTTCCCCAGCCGAGTTCTGCCGGCTGAAAGCCTTCGGATATGAAGCCTTCAACCGACCAGGTGTTCCAGAAGACCCCCAGAGGCTTTGGCTCTTTGGCACGTTGTGTGTCGCGTTCGGCAATATGGATGCCTTTGACACCGGTCTTCTTCATCAGTTTCGCCCAGCCCTTGCGGTTGGTCGGTTCCGTGAACTTGACACCGGTATCGGTTGCAATGTCGACAAGGGCTTTCTTCACGAACCAGGAAACCATGCCGGGATTTGCGCCACAGCAGGAGACAGCCGTTGTGCCACCCGGCTTGCGTTTCTTTTCCCTGCGCACGGTCTCGCGCAACGCGTAATTGGTGCGGTCAGAGGGCTTGGCCTCGTCGTCGAAGTAAAATCCGAGCCAGGGCTCCACGACAGTGTCGATATAAAGCACGCCAAGCTTGCGGCAGAACTTCATCAGATCGAGTGAGGAGGTGTCGACCGACAGGTTGACGACAAACCCCTGTCCCTCGCCTTCCGTCAGCAGCGGCCTGAGAACGTCTCTGTAGTTTTCCTTTGTCAGGGCAACCTTTTCGAACCGATAGCCCTTGTCGGTCACCATCTTTGCGTCGCTGTCGACGGGATCAATGACCGTGAACCGCGTCTTGTCGAAATTGAAGTGACGCTCGAGAAGCGGAAGCGTTCCCCTGCCGATCGATCCCAGACCGATCATGACGAGCGGACCGGTGATGGAACCGTGGATCGGCCATTTGCCTGTGGACGCGGCAGTTGGCTTGCGAGAAGCGGCTTTTGCCTTCGTTGCCGGGGCTTTGACCGCTGCCGGTTTAGCCTTCGTCACCGGCGTCTTTGCTGGTGCTTTTGCGGCAGTCGCGGGTTTCCTGGCCGCAGACTTTGCTGCCGGTCTGGCCGCTGCTGGCTTCGCAGCCGATGGCTTGCCAGTTGAGGACGACCTTGCTGCACCGGTCTTCGCCCCGGTTGTCTTTGCCGCAGCCGGGTTCCGGCCGGCGGCTGGCTTGGCAGCTGCCGGCTTCGCCGCAGCTGTTTTGGCTCGCGTTGCGGGTTTCGCCGCCGTCTTTGACGCGGCCGACCTGGAGGCCGTTGTTTTTGCTGCTATCGGTTTCGAAGCTGCCGGTTTGCTGGCAGGCTTTCTTGTTGCAGCGGGTTTCGCAGCCGCCGTTTTGGCGGCAGCGGCTTTGGTCCGGGTTGCTGGTTTGGCCGTCGCCTTGGAGGCGGCAGGTTTGCTGGCTGGTTTCCCGGCCGCAGCAGATTTCGCAGCTGCCGGTTTTGAGGCAGCCGGTTTTGCCCGGGCGGCCGTCTTGGAAGCGGCAGGTTTGGCAGGCGCTGTTTTCGCAGAAGGTAACTTCGAGGCCGCTGGTTTGCTGGCAGCTTTTGTTGCTGCGGGTTTCGCGGACCTCGATCCTGTCCCGGTCGCAGGCTTCGCAGCCGCTTTCGCGGCCGTTGCTTTTGTCGCTGCGGGTTTCACCGCCGTTCGGGACCTGGTCGACGCACCGGCCGCAGACTTGGCAGCAGGGGTCTTGCCCGTTGCCGAGGTTGCTGCGGGCTTGCGACGCGTGGCCGGCTTGCGTGCCGAACGTGATTGGGTCGTCTTCTTGGCGTCGCTGTTGGTGTCGTCTGTCATGGTCCGGCTCCGGAATTGTTCGTGACTGCGCGTGCTTCCTCGGACAAGGGTAACGTCACGAAGACCATCGCCACAAGTGAGGCGCACTGATTGCACTTTTCTACTTGTGACCAGAATGCAAAAAATTCAAGCCCTTGCGGAACATTTCCCGCAAGGGCCTGGTATCTTTTCAGATATTTTCGGCAACCTAGATAACGTGAGATTCCAGCGGTGCAAAACCGTTGAAACCAACCGACGAATAGGTCGTCGTGTAAGCGCCGCAAGCCTCGATCAGGACCTTGTCACCAATGGACAGGCTGACGGGCAACTCGTAGGGCGTCTTTTCGTACAGCACATCGACACTGTCGCATGTAGGCCCGGCCAAAACGCAAGGTTCGGTCCTGTCTCCGTCTTTGGGTGTCCGGATCGGGTAACGGATCGCCTCGTCCATCGTTTCCGCAAGACCATGAAATTTGCCGATATCAAGATAGACCCAGCGAACAGGATCATTGTCGGACTTTCTCGAGATCAGCACCACCTCCGCCTCGATCATGCCGGCGTTGCCAACCATGCCACGGCCGGGTTCAACGATGGTGGAAGGCAAACGGTTGCCGAAATGCTTGGTCAAGGCACGGAAAATGGCCTCGCCATAGCGCGGCACTCCCGGAATGTCCTTCAGGTAGCGGGTCGGAAACCCGCCTCCCATATTGACCATCTTCAGCTCGATACCGCGCAGCGCCATTTCCTTGAAGACCCCTGCCGCCATGGCGAGAGCGAAATCCCAGGCTTCGAGATTGGCTTGCTGGGAGCCGACGTGGAAGGAAACCCCGTAAGCCACGAGGCCGAGGCGATGGGCATGTTCGAGGACGTCGGGCGCCATGGCCGGATCGCAGCCGAATTTGCGCGACAGCGGCCATTCGGCTCCGTCTCCGTCGCACAGGACGCGGCAGAAGACTTTTGACCCGGGCGCGACACGCGCGATCTTTTCGACTTCTTCGACGCAGTCGACCGCAAAGAGGCGGACGCCAAGAGTGTAGGCACGCGCAATGTCTCGCTCCTTCTTGATGGTATTGCCGTAGGAAGTGCGTTCCGCGGAGGCTCCGGTCGCGAGAACCATCTCGATTTCACCAACGGAAGCGCAGTCAAACGACGAACCGAGGCTCTCCAGAAGCGACAGGATTTCCGGCGCAGGGTTGGCTTTCACCGCGTAGTAAACCGAGGTATCGGGAAGCGACTTGGCAAAGGCCTCGAAGTTTTCCCGCACAATGTCGAGATCGACAACCACGCACGGACCATCGTCGTCCCGTCGTCGCAGAAAATCACGAATACGTTCGCCCCGCGGGGTTCCCCCTCTCAATTCAGGCTGCAGGCGCACTTTTACCATTGGCGCTGCAGGTTCACGTCGCAGGGTGCCGCGGAACGCACCGGGCCTCCTCCGGGATGGAGCCGGAGGCCGGGTTGACCGCAGCGACGGTTGGGCAAATGCAGCTGACATGCAGCGCATCGCTTTCCCGCGTCGGGAATGCCGTTGATTGGATCGGGAAACCGAACCGCACGTCGGGCAAGGATGTAACAAGTGCCTCTTCAGTGACGCCGGAGGTTGGAAACCCCGGCAGAGACCAAAAAAGCCCTCTTACGTCGTTGCTTTAAGTCGTCCGGATCAACTGCCCCGCCCCTTGGCGGTGTTTCTGGCAGCGGCCCCTTAAGAGATGTCTGATGCATCCCATGAACGACCTCGGGCACGTGCGAATTTGGGCGAGCGCTATATGCGCCCGTTTGCGCGCAGACGCAAGCGGAAATGTTGGTGTACGCAAGCTTTTTTCGGCAGGGATTGCCAAAGCGGGATTTCACCCGCTTTCCCGGAACAATCTGACCAGGTGATCTGCAAAGGCACTGACGCGTCTCGGTTGCGCCCGGCTTGGCGGGAAAACGATCTGAAGTGGGGCTGGCGGCGAGGCATATTCGACAAGCAGTTCCTCCAGTCGTCCTGCCCGAATATCCGCTCCGACGTCGAACTCGGACTTGAGGATGATCCCGCGCCCTTCCAGGCACCATTGACGGACGAGCGCCCCGTCATTGGCTATCAGGTTGCCCTTGACGGTGACTATCTGCCTGCCGGCCGTGTCACCGAATTGCCAGACATTGTCGATGTTCTGGCCGAACCGCATGACGATGCAATTGTGATCCTTGAGTTCTGCAGGCGTCCGTGGAGCGCCGTATTGCCTGAGGTAGACTGGAGATGCGCACAGGATCCGCCGTTTCGCCGGCAGGGGCCTGACCCGCAGTGAACTGTCGCCGATCGGACCGAAGCGGACGGCCAGGTCGATCCCGAGTCCGACAAGATCGACATAGCCGTCGGACAGGTGCAGGTCTATCGAAATGCCCGGATGCGCGTCCAGAAACGAGGCGATGGCATGCGAGATCACGGTTCGGCCCAGATCCTTCGGGACGCTGATCCGCAGCGGGCCCGTCAGCCTTTGCGCACCGAAACGGATCTTCGTGTCCAGATCATCGACTTCCTCCAGGACGTGGCGCGCACCTTCAAACAAGGTCCTGCCTTCATCCGTCAGGCTGATCGATCGGGTCGTGCGGTTGAGCAGGACGACGCCGTAATGCGCCTCGAGGGCAGCAAGACGCTCAGACACGGTGGTCGGAGACAATCCCTTCTCGCGACCGGCTGCGGCCAGACTTCCCTTTTCGACGATCAGCAGAAACAGTGAGATGTTATCCAATAGCATTATACGGAAATTCCGAATTGAGTTTCCGAATACTGCCAGTTTATCCGGAAATCGCAAGCACCTAGTTTCAGGTCACGCCAACCAAGGAGACCCGACATGGCAAAGCTGACGATCGTCGCAAACATCAAGGCCAATCCGGACCAGATTGATCTGGTGAAGACGGAACTTCTCAAACTGATCGAGATCACGCGCGCCGAAACCGGCTGCATCAACTACGACCTGCACCAGGACAACGACAATCCGGCCCATTTCATTTTCTACGAAAACTGGGAGAGCCGTGAACTCTGGCAGACCCATATGAATGCCCCTCACCTCGCGGCCTACATGGCAGCCACGGAAGGCGCCGTCGCCGAATTCACCCTCAATGAAATGACCCGGATCGGCTGACGCAGCCTCGCGCGCCTCCTCTTTCAGATCGGACCAACACTCATGAAAGCCGTCGCTTTAACACACTATCTGCCCATTGAAGATCCACGCGCGTTTTTCGATGCAGACCTGCCGAAGCCCGATCCTGTCGGGCACGATATTCTCGTTTCCGTCAAGGCTGTTTCCGTCAATCCGGTCGACACCAAGGTGCGTGCACCCAAGGATATCGTGGAGGAAACACCACGCGTTCTGGGATGGGACGCCGCAGGCACCGTCGAGGCTGTGGGCGACAAGGTCTCGCTCTTCAAGCCCGGTGACGAGATCTACTATGCGGGCGACATCACCCGCGCGGGTTCAAACTCCGAGTTCCAGCTGGTGGACGAACGGATTGTCGGCCGCAAGCCGAATTCGCTGAGCTTCGCCGAGGCCGCGGCCCTCCCCCTGACCACACTGACGGCCTACGAGGCCTTTTTCGATCGCCTCGGGATAGATCCTGCCGGAGGAAACAAGGGTGAAAGTATCCTGATCATCGGTGCCGGCGGCGGCGTCGGCTCCATCGGCATTCAGCTTGCCAGGGCCGCTGGTCTCGAGATCATAGCGACCGCCTCGCGGCCGGAAACGACTGCCTGGGTCCGGGAGCTCGGAGCAGATCATGTCGTCAACCACCGGGAACCAATGGTGGAACAGGTCCGCACGCTCGGTTTCCAGTTCGTCGACCATATCGCCATCTTCAACGACATGCGCCACTGGGACACTGCCGTGGAGCTGATCCGCCCTCAGGGCGGGATCGTGACCATCGACGACACCAATCAACCCATGCCGATGGACAAGATGAAGATGAAGGCCGCAAGCCTGTATTGGGAGTTCATGTTTGCCCGCGCCATGCACCAGACACCCGACATGATCAAGCAGCATGAATTGCTCACCCATGTCGCCAACGAGATCGATGCCGGCCGGATCCGCACCACGCTGGACACGGTGCTGAGCCCGATCAACGCCGAAAACATGAGAAAAGCGCATGGCCTGATTGAAACCGGCACCGCAAAAGGCAAGATTGTCCTTGAAGGTTTTTGACACTGGCGCAGCCGGCCTGCCGGTTGCGCCCAATTCGCGAGGATCA
Source organism: Roseibium sp. (assembly GCA_017643925.1). GTDB lineage: Bacteria > Pseudomonadota > Alphaproteobacteria > Rhizobiales > Stappiaceae > Roseibium. The sequence continues at coordinate 51,081 of JAEPML010000019.1, forward strand.
CATGCCCGCCCTGACACCGCCAGTATGCGACTTTGACTGGAAGGCCCGCGAGTTCACACTGCCCGGGACCGACGGCAAAACCTACGGATTGCAGGACATTGCCGGTGAAAATGGCACGTTGGTCATGTTCATCTGCAATCACTGCCCGTTTGTCCTTGCCGTACTCGACAAGATCGTTCGCGATGCAAGTGACCTCAAGGACCACGGCATCGGCGTCGCGGCCATCTGTTCCAATGATTCGGAGGCCTATCCGGCCGACAATTTTCACAATATGGCGCGCATGGCGGAAGAACACGCGTTTCCCTTCCCCTATCTTCACGACGAGGACCAGACAGTCGCCAGAGCCTATGACGCGATCTGCACACCGGACTTTTTCGGTTTCAACAAGGATCTCGAGCTGCAATATCGCGGCCGCCTGGACGCCACGCGCATGAACATGGCCGCGACCGATCTGCGCCGGGATCTCTTGGAAGCAATGAAGGAAGTCGCTGCAACCGGACGCGGCCCGCAGGAGCAGCTGTCCTCAATCGGCTGTTCCATCAAGTGGAAAGCCTGAACTCGGCAACTTGAGTTCGCCGCTGGACTCGATCAGCCTGTCCTCTCCCGCTCGGTGCAAGGTGGGTTGGATTCCACTTGCACTAGCCCTTCGCCAGAGAAAGTTCGTCATGCAGATCCGCAAACTTGATCACGTCAACATTTGGACCACGCGCCTTGATCACCTGATCACGTGGTACAGCGAAGTGCTTGGGCTCACGAGCGGGTTCAGGCCGAACTTTCCATTCCCCGGTGCCTGGATGTACGCAGGTGATCAGGCGGTCGTGCACCTCGTCGGTCAGGACGAACCGGCAAATGTCGGCTCGGAAGTGAAGCTGAAACTGGAACATTTTGCATTTACCGCCACCGGTCTTGCGGAGTTCGAACAAAGGCTTCGGGATCACGACATCGAGTACAAGCGATCCGAAATCGAAGACACCCGCATGATTGCGATCAATGTCTGGGATCCGGACGGCAATCACATCCATGTCGATTTTTCCATGGATGAGTGAGTGACACCGCAAGGTTGCCGGGTCCGTCCATGGAAGAAAGTCGCATTCAGAAGAACCGCAACACCTTGCTCAGGAACCAGAAAAAGAACACGGTGATGATTGCCCATCCAAAATTTATGCTTTGGGCAAAACCATGAATTCCGGCGAGAAAACTGTCGATCATGCCTTCAGGTTTCGACGGCACGCCAGCCTCCACGAACACCCCGCAAAGCGGATTGTCTGCGAGATCACCGGTGCACAGGTGTGAGGCCAACACCGGCTGCAGGGTCTGGCCGATCAGAAAGAGCGAGACGAGACAAACCAGCACAAGCCCGAGAACAAAGAACGGAACAGCGGCCGCTTTCAGGAACATGTTCCCGTCGTTGAGCGGATCTTGTGTGACATCCTTTGGCAAGACATCTCTGGAAATGAAGTCTGCAATCTCCTGCCAAAGGCTCTCGTCCTTGCCGCCACCATGGCCTCCGGAAACCCTCTTGTTGAACAGCCATCTGGTCGGCCGTTCCAATCCGTCCGCTCGTGATCCGCAGCGCGTCTTCTGCTCGAAATCAAAGCCACGAAAACCCGCCCCGCCTACGTCAAGAAACCGAAGCCTGAGCCGTTGCATTGCCCCGGGCAAAAGGGCGATCACCGTGTCGCTTTTCCCGGCGGCATTCACAACGACACCGGAAACCTGGTTCTTGCAATTGTGCCAGGGAAAATCGGTCCGAACGACCGACCCGGCAAAATAGATGTTTCTGAAGCGCATGGCCGCGCAGATCTTCAGTGCGTAGGCAGCCAGGTAGGTCCCGTTTGAATGGCCGACAAAGCTGACTTCTGCGTTTCGATAACAGTCTCTGACTTCGGCATATTTATCGAGAAACCACTCGGACTGGCTTCTCCGTATCCACGGCCGCACAAAATCCAGCATGGAGAAGAAACCGTAACTGGGTGTTGGTGCGCGCAGGAAAATTGGATCTGTAATCTGATCCGATGACTTGTTCGCCATCTTCACAGTCTTGGCGACCCGCTTGGTCCAGAAACCTTCATCCCGGATTCCATGCAGCACGATCACCGCATGGGTGACATCTTCAGCGCGCGTTTGAGCAGAATGCAGACCTGGGCGATCCAGAGGATCGAAGTAGTCATTTATGTCTTCGTGATCGATGGCAAAGTTGGCCTGTTCTGCCTTGCGGAGATCTTCGATGGGAAGATTTAGCGCCGCATCGAAGGTTTTTGCCGTTTCCCCTTCTTTCCAGTGTTTCACGTTCAGCATGTCGCCGTGGTTCAAGCCGCTGAGTTCGGCAAAAATTGCTTCGTCACTGCCGGACAACTCAATGCAATCCACGGGCGAAATGAACTCGTCCTTGGTACCCAGAAGCACGATCTTTGCTGGCGACGGGTGATTGTTCCTTTTGCACCATTCCTCGCGCTCGATGTCCAACAGCCGGCTGTGGCTTATGAAGGGCGCATATCTGCGAAGTTGCCATATGAACGGCTCACGTCGATGGACGAGTTTGCTCCATGTGCGCACAAAGAAGATGGACAAAGGCGAAAAGAAGCGAATGCTCGCAGGTGTCGCGGTTGATATGGACCAACCACGCAGGATTCCCGACAGATAGACGATCCGATCAACACGAGCGGCCCAAGGCTTTTGCCGGCCGGCATCATGATGACCTGCATCATTGAACCCGGTCGCATGGGCAAGAGCGCGACGGGCAAGCGGTGCGCCAGCGCTATAGGCAATCAGCACAACCTTCTTATGAATTTCGGGATTGAAGCGTCGGTCAATTTCACTGCAGAGCTTCTCGACCAGTTGTTCCGGCCCGGCCGCGCTTGCAAAACGCATGGAAAGATCTGGCACCAGAACGTCCCAGTCGGGATATGCCGTTTCAAGGTGATTTACAAATTCAGGGGGCACCGTCCCTGCCCCCGTTCCCATGAAGCGGGTCAACCAGAATTCATCTGTCCAGCCTCTTACGACGACGCAAAGCACTTCCTTGGCTGCCATTTCCCCCTCCCGACGCACCAGGTCGGCACCCAACCGAGCAATTTGCCGCCAACCTGGAAAAGGCAACTAATCCGGACCGTGCCTACGGACCAGAAAAGTTGTCCCAGTCCCACCTAAAACTCTTGATAGCAGTTTTACAAGTAATGGACGAAAGAGGAAGTTCTTACACCTAGCCCCGGATACAGGAACTGTCGGCGAAGCTTAGTGCCATAAAAAGACAGAAACCAAACCGTCTTTGGCGTGCTTCCCAATCTGCCGACCAGCACAACCGGACTGCCCAACAAAAAAGGGAGCCGTTGGGACGGCTCCCTTCCGCTTCCCCGGTTCAGGCGGGCACATGAGGCCCGGGGAAACACCTCCAGGTTTGGGACCCTGGAGAGGTCTTTGCGTCAGCCGCGATGCTTGCCGCGACCTTCGCCTTTCTTGCCTTTTTTGCCTTTCTTGAAGTCGGCCTTTGTGATGACGCCGTCCTTGTTGCGGTCAGCGCGTTCCATCAGCCGGTCCAGGCGCTTGTCATGCTCTTCCTTCGTGATGCCGAGGCTGCCATCGGCGTCTGCACGCTGGAACATGTTGACGACACGGTTTTCATTGATTGCCATCCACAGCGGCCCGAATTCTTCGAGCGTGAAGGATCCGCTGCCATTCGTATCGGCCAGTGCAAAGAGTTCAGCGCGCTTGGCGTCAAAGTCTTCGCGGGTCACCTTGCCGGTACCGTCTGTGTCAAACAGTGCCATGAACTGACGGGCCTGGCCGCCACGTCCATGCGGACCACCGCGTCCCCGGCGTTCGCGGGCTTCGGCACGCTGTCCACGTTGACGGTCGTTTTCCGCATTGGCGCCACGCTGCCCCCGGACCCGCTCGATGGTACCACTGCCGTCGCGGTCAAGCCGGTTGAAGATACGGTTGGCAACCACATCGACTTCTTCCTGGGTAACATTGCCGTCACCGTTGGAATCCATGAACTGGAAGGCCCGGACCATGCGGTCGTTTGAACGTTCCATGAAAGAAGCCTTGAACTCTTCAAGGCTGATCTCGCCATTGCCGTCAGCATCGGCTGCAGCGAAGTCCTGAGCGCGGACTTCCTCGATTTCGGCCTGCGTGATGACACCATCCCCGTCGGTGTCGAAGCGCTCGAACAGGCGTTCTGCACGCTGTTTGCCACCGCGCTTGCCATGTCCGCGGCGTTCACCCATATGCGCAAAGCGTTTTTCGGCGCTCTGCTGAATTTCCTGGCCCCCGTTCCCCGTTGCAGCCGTATCCTGGGCTGAAGCGGACAGGCCGGCGGTCAGCGCGGTACCCGCGACACTCGCAGCCAGGGCGGCAATTGCAATTTTCTTGAACGGTTTCATTCCAACAACTCCTCAGTTCGTTGATGAGCTGAAGGTAGGCAGCAATTGTCGCAGAAATACCCTCCGATCCGGGGGGAAGTGTCGCCAAATGTCCCGCTGGGCGCCAGCGATACACTTTGTTACAAGTTCGCCTCGCACGATGCTGGCGAAAACATTATTTTAGCCTTGGAAACAAGGAGATCTGTCGATTGGCTGTAATCTCCTTGTGTAAAAGGCAGGAATGGAGACAAGCGTGAGCGACCCGAGCCCGCATATTCTGGTGGTGGATGATCATCGTGATATTCGCGAGACGCTCGCGCGATACCTCGTCAAGAACGGTCTGCGCGCGACGACGGCAGAAAATGCTGCGCATGCACGCAAGGCGCTCAAGGCAGCCTCCATCGACCTGGTCGTGCTCGACATCATGATGCCCGGTGAAGACGGCCTGTCCCTTTGCCGTCATCTGGTGGAAACCGGATCGATGCCTGTCATTCTGCTGACCGCCATGGCGGACGATACCGACCGGGTCATCGGTCTCGAAATTGGCGCCGACGACTATGTCACCAAGCCATTCAATCCGCGCGAGTTGCTGGCCCGCATTCGCGCCGTCCTGAGACGCACGGCCCTGGCCCCGAAGGAACGGGACCCGATCGAACAGGAGATGTTGCATTTCGACGGCTGGGCCCTGAACGTGTCGCGGCGGGAACTCGCCGACCCAGAGGGTCAGGACGTGCCGCTGTCAAGCGGAGAGTTTCAGCTTCTGTGTGCCTTCCTGAAACGGCCAAAAATGGTCCTGAACAGGGATCAGCTGCTGGATCTGACCACGGGACGCACGCCCGTTGTCTTCGATCGCTCCATCGACAACCAGGTTTCAAGGCTGAGACGTAAAATCGAAATCGACCCCAAGGATCCCAAACTGATCAAGACGGTCTGGGGAGGCGGCTACATGTTCACCGCCGAGGTGAAAGACCAGGCTGAATGACCCTCCCCGCCCCCATCAAAAAGGCCCTGTCGTTTCTGTGGCCAAAAACCTTGGCGTCACAGCTGGTCGTCCTGCTGTTGATTGCGATCTTTGCGGCCCAGGCCTTGAGCATCGCCATCTTTCACGATGAGCGCCGCATCGCCATGGTCGCGGCCGCACGGGACAATCTTCTTGCGCGCGCCGTAAACATCGCGGAGCTCCTGGAAGACACCCCGGAGGCACTGCAGGACCGCGTTCTTGAGGCGAGCAGCAGCCGCTATGCCGTTTTCTGGATCGGCGACACGGCGCTCGCGCCGGAACCCGGCGACTCCCGCTTCGAAAAGCGTCTCGAGGGGTATGTCACCCGTCAACTGAACGGCGGGCAGACTGCACATGTCAATATTCATGCCGACGAAAAGCGCGGTCCCCGCCAATGGCGCGGTGACAGGGATGACAAGCCCAGCTGGCGCGACGTTCCGAAACAGGAACGCCCGAAGGACTTGCGCAAGATCATGAACAAGCCGGAAGACCTCTCACTGTCGATCCGGTTGGCGGACGGCCGGTGGCTCAATGTTGCCACCAGCTACAGGCCGCCCCCCGGCGCCCTCATCCCCCTGCTGGTACAGTTGGCGCTCACCGCAATTGCCGCCGTTGTGATCATCGGTCTGGCCGTGCGCAGGGTGACGAGGCCACTCAAGGATCTCGCCGTCTCGGCGGAAAAGTTCGGACGCGGCGAAGATCTGGAACCACTCGTTCCAAGTGGGCCGCGCGAAGTCAGGACCCTGACGTCGTCCTTCAATGAAATGCAGGACCGGTTGACCCGGTTTGTGCGCGACCGGACACGCATGCTGGCTGCCATCAGTCATGACCTGCGCACCCCCATCACTTCCTTGCGAATTCGTGCGGAATTCATCGATGACGACGAAAACCGCGAAAAGATGATCGAAACCCTGGAAGAAATGGCTGCGATGACCGAGGCCACCCTTCGCTTTGCCAAGGATGAAGCCCAGGCGGAAGACGTGGAAAGCACAGACCTGGGCGCAATGCTGGAAAGCCTGGCAGGAGATCAGCAGGACATGGGCAATGCCTGCTCGGTCAAGATTTCCGGACCGATTACGCTGTCCTGCCGCCCCGTCGCGCTGAAACGCGCACTGCGCAACCTGGTTGAAAACGGCATCCGCTACGGCGAAGCGGTGGCCATCAACGCGACCAGGGAAGCGGAAATGATCGTTGTCAGGATCTCGGACAAGGGCCCGGGCATCCCCGAAGACCGGCTCAAGGACGTTTTCGAGCCCTTTGTACGTCTTGAAGAATCCCGAAGCGAAGAAACCGGCGGCATAGGACTCGGCCTTGCGATCAGCCGCTCGATCATCCACGCCCATGGTGGAACGATCACGCTCCAGAACCTCGAAGAAGGCGGGTTGGAGGCCGAAGTCAGACTGCCGATCGGGTGACCGGTCACGGATCAATTGGAGACCGGTGACCTACACCCGTTCGGACTTCGCCTGCTCGTAGCTCGCATCCAGCCGGGACTTCAGATAGTCGGCTGCCGAGATCGGGGGGTATTTCGGCGGGCGTTCCTCTGAAACGCATCCTTCCAGACTGACGACTTCCGCTTCCGGGTTCGGATCAAGGAAAAAGGCTATGGAATACCGTTCGCGACCGCTTTGATTGACGACGCGATGGGGGGTGGACACATAAGTGTCGTTAGACCAGCGCATCAGGCAGTCACCAATGTTGCAGATGAAGGTCCCCGCGATGGTCGGCGCCTTGATCCAGGTTCCGTCGCGCGCACGCACCTCCAGCCCACCGACCTCATCGGGCAGTAGAAGAGTGATGTTGCCGTAGTCAGTGTGAGTGCCTGCCCCGATCTGCCCTTCAAGGGCGTCTCCCTTTTGCGGTGGGTAGTGCAGCAGGCGCAGGGTCGCCATCGGTGCATCCAGCTTGTCCTCGAAATGGTCAGCCTCGACACCAAGATCGAGGGCAAATGCCCTGTGAAGACCTCGACCCAGCGCCCAGACGGCATCGAAATAGCTCAAGACCGTATCCCGCCAACCCGGTATCTGCGGCCATTGGTTGACTGCCCTGAACGGGTCCCCGGCAAGGATCCGCGGGTCATCAGCAGCCAGATCCAGCCCGACATTGAAAGCTTCCTTCAGATCCGCTGGCTTGTCCGGGTCCAGATTTTCGCCCTGGAACGGCACGTAGCCCCGGTTGGTTCGGAAGAAATCCTTTGTCAGCGCCATCTTGTCTTCGACTGGCAGGGCAAACAGATCATGTGCCGCCGCAAAGGCCCGCGCGATCAAATCAGCATCAACGCCGTGGTTCCTGACGTAGAAAAAGCCGGTCGTGCGCGCCGCGTGGCCGATGTCCCCGGCAACGGCGCGCAGTCCGTCTGCGCCATGTGACCGCAAGGGTGTCAAATCGATTACCGGAAGGTTCATGAGAGATTCCTGGCCTGCAAGGACATCCATGGTTTCCTGCGTTTCTTCATTCAGAACTTCCCACCGGACGAACCGAACGGATTGCCTTGTCCCGGTTTCGGAAACAACCCCATGTTCGATTTGACCAGCCCTATGAATGCTTGATGCTCAGCAGCCGTGAACACGCCATTTTTCACGCAGCTTTCCAACCCGGCAACTTCGAGATCATGAAGGGTGATCAGTTTCTTGGACCTGTCGCTTTGTGACACTTCAGCGGCCTTTTCGAGAAAGCCCGTATATTGCGCTGCCGTTCCGTCGAGAATGATCTGGGGCGCCCCGGTATAAACAGCAAATTTGGATCTTGCATAAAGCTGCTTTTCCTCTTCGGAAGCATCCGGCCCCGGGTCTTCGACCTTGGGCAACACAAAAAAGTCGTGTGACAGCGAGCCGAATTCAATGTGCCGAAGAACCCCGAGATATTTCGTACGGCCGGAGGCAAACGCTTCATTGTAGCGCTTTTCAAGTCGGCTGGAGACTTCGGCACAATCGCAAACGCCACCACTGGTGGCAGAGATATCCATGATCGTATAACTGCCAGTCGGGCCAGCAGTTATGCGCGCCTCGGAAATCCAGCTGATTGCCTGTTCGTTGTCGAATTCAGCCAGGGGCTGAGCTGATGCAGCCTCGTCTCCCGGACCTCCACTTCCGAAAAGCATGACCAGTTCTCCCTTGGATTGGCGAATGCGGCACTCAAAAATGCCACGCCGCGATACGCTTCGAAAGACCGTTGCGCCGGCTGAACACAATGACGCGTGGCGCTGCCACGATCAGCTTACCGCAACTCTGCCGTGATGGGGACCTTCCGCGAAACCGAGTGGTCGTCAGTCACCTGAGCCGTCCGATCTTCGCGCCTGTTTCTGGAAGAAGGGGCAGCGCGAGCGGACATCAGATGATTTTTCGCTCATTCAAGCCGCGCTGCATCCGCTCGAAAGGCATCCGCAAGGAAATCCAGCAGCGCCTCGATGTTCTTCTGCCCCAGAAAATCGCGATGCGTTGCCACCCAGATCTCGTTTACTGGCCCGCCCGCAAACTGGGTGGCCGGCAGAAGCCTGTCGCTGTGGCGCCCCAGAAACGCGGGCAGCATTGCAAGGCCAAAGCCCTGCTCGGCCAGGCTTGCCAGTGCCATGAAACTGTCGGCCGAGATCTCGTAGTTGTCGCGAATGCTTGAAAACTGCCAGTCGCCGACCGTCGTTTTTGCGAAGTTGGGCGTGACACCGACCCACTTGTGGTCTTCCACGCGATCGTGAGTGTTGTCTGCCAGATAGTCAGCTGAACCGAAGACGCCAAAGGAGATCCTCCCGGCATGACTGCCGAAGAGCTCCGGTGGAAGTTTTGGACCCGAACGGATCAGGATTTCGGCAGGAGAGCGCGCCATGTCCACCAGATTGTTCGAGACACAGATCTCGATCCGGACATCCGGATGCGCTTCACGCAATGCGCCGAGATATTCCGGGAGCAGAAGGCAGGCGATCGTATCGGTGGTGGCGATCCGGAACGTGCCGTCGATGCCTTTCGAAGACAGCGAGAGCTTTCGAGAAATCTTGGCTGACGCATCTTCCATCAGCTTGAGAGAACCGAGCAGCGCCCTTCCCTCCGGACGGAGGCGATAGCCGTCCTTTCCGCGGTCGAACAACACGACATTGGCGTTCGCTTCCAGAAGCGCAATGCGCCTCAGCACGGTTGCATGGTTGACGCCAAGGGCCCGGGACGCTGCCGAGAGAGACCCATGTTCGGCGACAGAATGGACGAACTGCAAATCGTCCCATCGAACGTTGTGCATCAGCGCACATCTCCTTGCTGATTTATTCCGAATTTACAGCAAAACGGAAACATGAGCACCATGAGATGTTCAAAATTTAACAGCTGTGGAGATTTCAATGAAACGCAAGCTTGGTCTTATCTGCGCAGCGGCCATCGCCGTGGGAACATTCGCAGGCCCCGTTTTCGCCAATGACAGTTTCGACGGCGCCATCAAGGCCCGCAAAGCCCTGATGACGCTTTATGCCTTCAACCTGGGTCAGCTGGGCGCCATGGCGAAGGGCGAAGTCGAGTATAATGCCGATCAGGCGCAAGCGGCTGCCAACAACCTGAAGGACCTGGCAGCAGTCAACCTCGGAGCGGCCTGGCCACAGGGATCCGACAGCACGGCGCTTCCGGGCAAGACCCGGGCAAAGGTCGAGGCGTGGAGCAACTATCCTGAAAGCGCGAAGATACACGGCGATCTGGTTGCAGCGTCGACCGCAATGGCCGCAAGCGCAGGCAATGGTGTGGATGGTATCCGCAAGAACATCGGTGCCATTGGTGCAACGTGTACTGCGTGCCACAAGGCCTTCCGCGAGCCGCAATAAAAGCGAAAGGGGAACCGGGACATGCCCAACCTGACAGGACCGGTCTTTGGCTTGACTGGAGTTTTGGCACTTTTGGGCATCGTTCTCGGGAGCGCGCTGGCAGCGGAGCGGGGACTTCCCGAACGGGACGGGCCGCCTCCCCGTACCACGGCGGGTGTTCCGCATATCCAGATCGGCGCCCAGGTGGTGCCGGCGCTAAGCCAAAATCTCCTGGACCGGGTTGCTGCGATCCCGGGGGTTAAATTGCGTGCGACGGTGATTTCGCTACCAGGCGCCAAGGGCTTCTGGCTGAGCGAGGAACTGGACCTCGCCCGTCCGCAAGCAATCGTCGGCGGCCGGGAATTTGCGCATCTGCATCCCGATGGCAGCTTGCACGCGTCCCTGCCTCCGAAACGCGCCCGTGATGCGGTCAAGGCCGGCTGGGCAACCATGCATCCCTGGGCGGACAGCCGCCCGGGTTGGGAAGGATTTGTCCTGCTTTACACGCCAAGAACAATGGCTGAGACCGATGTTACGTTCGGCCTGATCGTCGACGGCTACAACTACGTCACGGGCAGGAACTACCACGCACCCGAACGCTGATAATTAAGTCACGCCGAAGGATCGCGACTGTCAGGTCCTATTGCCCCGCGACGGAACCACCGCGGTATGTCGCGTCATCCACCGGCTCCATCCAATCCGCCACACTGCCGTCGAGGGCTTCCTGGATGGCAAGGTGGACCATGGCGGTTTCCGGTCCCGCGCCATGCCAATGCTTTACGCCGGGCGGGATCCACACGACATCTCCCGGAAGAATGGGAAGCTTCTCCTGCCCCCACACCTGGACAAATCCCGATCCTTGCAGCACCTGCAGCGTCTGGCCGAGCGGATGGGTGTGCCAGTTGGTTCTGGAACCGGGTTCGAATGCCACCCGCAACGTTCTCACGCGGGCCGGTTCCGGCGCTTCGATCACCGGATCCTGCCAGACGGTGCCGGTAAAATAATCAGCACTGGCGCGCTTTGTCGGCCGCGACCCGGCCTTGTAGACGGTCAGAACGCTCATGTTGTCTCCTTGACGGCTGGTGCCGCAGGTTTGGGTTTTCCAGCTCCGGGCCAGTTGATCAGAACCACGCCGAAAATGGCAAGGCAAATACCTGCAAATGTTTCCAGATTGAGGCTTTCGGACAAGAACACCACACCGAGAAACACCCCGACGCCGGATCTCAGGTAAGCCTGGCTTGCCGTACCCATCGCGCCAAGGGTCGACAACAGGCGAAAATAGATCAGAAAAGCCAGCGCGGTGCAGACAACACCAAGGAAAACCGCGGACCCGAGCCCGGCAAGGTCCGGAGAGAGCTGCCAGGGTTGTTCCGTCAATAGACTGAGCGGAATAAGCACGAGACTGGAGCAGAGCAACGTGCCCGTTGCCGGGACGATCGGCGGCATTCCGGCAAAGTGACGCCCCCTGAGGGCCGACATCCCGTAAAGAGCCGCGCTGAAGAGAACAGCGAGCTGCGGCAGCAGGTTCTGGCCGAGGTTCTCCAGGGCTCCAATGCCGACGATGAGGACGATCCCAGCGAAGCCCGCAAGCGCTCCGACGAGCTGCCGTCTGGATGGGCGGTGCCCTGTCTTGAGTACCAGGAATGAAAGCGCAAAGACCCAGAGAGGAGACGTCGAATTCAATACGCTTGAAACAGCTGTTCCCGCATATTGCTGCCCCCAGGCCAGCAACAGCCACGGCCGGGTGCTGTTGACCAGCGACTGAACGAAGAACAGCCGCCAGGTCGGAGCGTCTGTCGGCAGTCTCATGCCGCGCATCGACATGATTGCCAGAAGCACCAAGGAGGCGAGTGCCACGCGGATCGCAATCAGGGTCGCGGGCGGGATGGTGTCCAGTGCGATGCCGATCCACATGTAGGACGAGCCCCAGAGCAGCGCCAGCAGCCCCAGCAAGGCGTACTCGATGGTCCGATTCTGCATGAAGCTAACTGTCTCCGTGCAGTGCACGGCTGTCTTCAGGCGCCTGCTCCCGCTCTTCCAGGCCGTAGTCCCTCATGACGTGGGCGATGCGCAGCCTGTAGTCCTTGAAATAGCTTGAACGCCCCAGTTTTTGCGCCCGCCGGTGTTCTGTGAGATTACGCCATTCGTTAAGCGCCTCCTCATCTCGAAAGAATGAGAGAGACAAGAGCTTTTCAGGGTTGGTCAGGCTCTGGAAGCGCTCCACCGAGAGAAAGCCGTCTATTTCGTCGACAAGCGGCCGCATCTCCGCAGCCACATCGAGATAGTTGGCCTTCTTGTCCGCATGCGGCGTCACTTCGAAAATCACTGCAATCATTTGTTTTCCTCTCCGGTCGCATGCGGTGCGGACGCCAGTTTCAGGAAGGTGCGGTCTTCCCGCAAGATGAATTTCTCCGATAGCGCGAATTTGTAGTTCTCTCGCCCCAGGGGATCAGCGGCCAGCCTGTCCCGATAGGCTTCATAGGCCGCCAGGTTTTCGATCGAATAGACACCATAGGCCAAGGTGGTTGATCCTTCGTGCGGTGAAAAATAGCCGAAGAGGTTGGCGCCGCAACGCGGGATCGCCTGGCCCCAGTTGCGGGCATATTCCTCGAAGGCCGCTTTTTTGGTCGGATCGATGTGGTAGCGAATGAAACATGTAAGCATGGTCGTTCCTTTTTTGTTGGCTGAATGGCAACCGGTGTGTCATGGTTTGCGACGAAGATGCTTCGACGGAGATCGAACCATGAAGATCGGACCTGACATTGCCCGGATCGGTGCGCTCATTGGCGACCCGGCTCGCGCCAACATCCTGAGCGCGCTTCTGAGCGGCAAGGCACTGACGGCAACTGAGCTTGCCGCCGAAGCTGGAATAACCGGACAGACCGCAAGTTCACACCTGAAGAAAATGACCGAAGGCGGATTGCTGACACAGGCGAAACAGGGCCGCCATCGATATTTCACGCTGGCGGGCCCGGAAGTTGCGTCGGTTCTGGAAGCCGTGATGGGTCTTGCTGCCAGCAAGGGGCACTTACGCACGCGCACGGGGCCAAAGGACCCGGCGATGCGTGCCGCGCGTGTTTGTTACGATCATCTGGCCGGCGACATGGCCGTCAGGATCTTTGACAGTCTTCAGGCTCGCGATTTTCTTGCTGTGTCCTCCGGCAAGGGAGGCCTTGATCTCTCCGATGCAGGTGGCGCCTTTGTCCAAAGCCTGGGCATTGATCTCGGCCAGCTCAGGCAAAACCGTCGCCCCCTTTGCCGTGCGTGCCTGGACTGGAGCGAGCGCCGAAACCACCTGGCCGGTGGTCTGGGAGCAGCTCTGCTCAATCGATTTCAGGAGCAAGGCTGGTTGAGACGGGAAACCGGCAGCCGGGTCGTTCATTTCTCTCCAAAGGGTCAGATTGAGCTGAAGGCGCTGTTTCCGATTGCCTCTGAATTGTAATCGACCAACTCATGCTCGCTAAATGCGTCGGCATAGTTCGCCGCCCTTGCTCGGTTGCCGGAGCTTTGCGACGACAGTTCGACCCGCTTCGAAACATTGCAGGTGACCGGCAACTATCGTGATCGAGGAACCAACTGGAGATCACGATGGAACAATTGCCTGGATACCTGCCCGGCATTCTGCTTGCCTATTCGGCTTTTCTTCTGGGAATAGCGAGCCCGGGACCGAATGTTCTGGCTGTTATCGGAACATCCATGAGCGCAGGCCGGCCATCCGGAATCGCTCTCGCACTCGGTGTCGCGACCGGGTCCCTGAGCTGGGCATTGCTGACGGTATTGGGCCTGTCGGCATTGCTTGCCACCTACTCCGCGGCCCTGACCATGATCAAGATTGTCGGCGGATGTTATCTTATCTGGCTTGCCTTCAAGTCTTTCCGATCGGCCGCATCCAGCAAGGACCTTGCGGTGAAGACACTGGCCGGGAACACACGCTCGCCTGCCGGTTTTTTCCTGCGCGGGTATATCATACAGATGACCAACCCCAAGGCAGCGCTTACCTGGATTGCCATTGTTTCACTGGGGCTTCAGGAAGGTGCTCCGTTGTGGGTGGGGTTCGTGATCGTTCTGGGCACATTCATCTTGTCGATCCTCGCCCATACCCTCTATGCCCTCGCCTTTTCGACGCCTGCAATGGTCAGGCTCTACGGGCATGCGCGCCGGAAGATACAGGTGCTGCTGGGTGGCTTCTTTGCGTTTGCAGGTGCGCGGCTTCTGACAAGTTCCGGCTAGCCTGCAGGACCGAACAGAAAAAACCCGGCTCGCGCCGGGTTTCTTTTAGGTGAGCGGACGTCAGGGGCAAATTGACGTCCTAGCCGTTGGGGTCATCTTGCTTGTTGTTATTGGGGCCAAATAACCCTGGCCCAGCTTCAGGACCTTCTGAAAGGCACCTGAACACTTGGAAGCGCTTCGCGCCAGGTGCGATAAAGTCGCGACGGCAACCAGGGAAGCCTGTCCCGGTTGTAGTCCTGGCGGTGCTGGACCAAAAGAATTCTGGCAGTAAGCACAGTCATTTTTTTGTTCTCCTTGTCGTGTACGTTTGAAGCAGTACATCAACTCGACACCAACAAAGATAGCGCACTTTGTGCACTTTTCAAGAGTGCACTGTGTGCATTTTAGGGAAATTTTGTGTTATTTCCCCAACGCAATTAATTTGCAACTCAAAATAAAACCCTTCCGCGCGTTCTACGCGGAAGGGCAAAAAACTCGGTCCTTCGTATTGAAAACGAACTACTCGGCGGCAACCATCCGGGCCGGATCATAGTTCAGGATCGGGGCCAGCCAGCGCTCGGCATAGCCGAGGTCACAACCTTTGCGTGCAGCATAGTCCTCGACCTGATCGCGCTCGATCTTGCCAACCCCGAAATAGTGGCTGTCGGCATGTCCGAAATAGAGACCGGAGACTGAAGACCCCGGCATCATTGCACGGCTCTCGGTCAACTGGATTCCGGTCAGGCGTTCTGCATCCAGAAGACGGAACAGCGTATCCTTTTCCGTATGATCCGGTTGGGCCGGGTAGCCGGCAGCAGGGCGAATACCGTGATATTTCTCACCGATGATGTCGTCCAATGAGAGGTTCTCGTCGGCAGCATATCCCCACAGGTCCTTGCGTACGATTTCATGCAGCTTTTCGGCAAAGGCTTCGGCCAGACGATCCGCAAGCGCCTGGGACAGGATCTTGCTGTAGTCGTCCCCTTCCCGCGCATAACGCGCTGCCAGATCGTCTTCGCCGTGACCGGCAGTGACTGCAAATCCGCCGATCCAGTCATGGACACCACTTTCCTCGGAAGCGACAAAGTCGCTGAGCGCGACATTCGCACGCCCTCCGGCCTGGCGGGCCATTTGCTGGCGCAACGTGTGGAACGTTGCCAGGGTTTCGCTGCGGCTTTCGTCCGTAAAGACGCGCACATCGTCGCCGACTGCGTTGGCCGGCCACAGCGAGGCCACGCCCTTGGCCGTCAACAGCTTCTTCTCAACGATCTCGTCGAGCATCCGCCGCGCATCATCATAGAGAGCCTTGGCTGCAGGACCGTATCGATTGTCCGTCAACACCGCCGGGTAGCGTCCCTTGATTTCCCAGGTGGCAAAAAACGGCGTCCAGTCGATGACCGGGACCAGCTCCTCCAACGGGAAATCCTCAAAGACGGTTTGGCCCAGCTTTTTGGGTGCAACCGGTGGCTTGCCTTCAAAGTCTGCCTTGAAGGCATTGTTGCGCGCCGCCACGATCGACGTCCTTTGCTGCGTCCCCCGGCTGGCAGCGTGCTTTTCAGCGATGTCGGCATATTCGCCGCGAATGTCAGCGTAATAGGGTTCACGCCCGTTTTCGCTCATCAGCTTGGAGGCTACACCGACCGCACGTCCGGCATCTGTCACGTAGATCGCCTGACCCCGCTCGTAGTTGGGATGGATCTTGACCGCCGTGTGGATCTTGGAGGTCGTCGCGCCACCGATCAGAAGCGGCATGTCCATGCCTTCTCGCTCCAGCTCGGCCGCAACGTGGCACATTTCGTCCAGGGACGGTGTGATCAGGCCGCTGAGGCCGATCATGTCGACCTTCTCCTCTCGAGCCGTCTCAAGGATCTTGGCAGCCGGAACCATCACGCCGAGGTCGATGACCTCGAAGTTGTTGCACTGGAGCACGACACCGACGATGTTCTTGCCGATGTCATGCACATCGCCCTTCACGGTCGCCATCAGGATCTTGCCTGCCGAAGAATGGCCGGTCAGACCCTTCTCTTCCTTTTCCTTCTCCATGAAAGGCATCAGGTAGGCGACAGCCTTCTTCATGACCCTGGCGGATTTTACCACCTGTGGCAGGAACATCTGGCCTGATCCGAACAGATCGCCAACCACGTTCATGCCGTCCATAAGCGGCCCCTCGATCACGTGAAGCGGGCGATCGAAAGCCTGGCGGGCTTCTTCCGTATCTTCCTCCACGAAATCCGCGATGCCGTGCACCAGCGCATGTTCCAGGCGTTTGGCCACGCCCCATGTCCGCCAGGTGAGATCCGCTTCCTTCTTCTTGCCGCCCTCGCCCTTCCAGCGCTCGGCAGCTTCCAGCATGCGGTCGGTCGCATCGTCGCGGCGGTTGAGAACCACGTCTTCGCAATGCTCGCGCAGATCCGTGTCCAGATCGTTGTAAACGGCCAGCTGACCGGCATTGACGATGCCCATGTCCATCCCGCGCTGAATGGCGTGATAGAGGAAGACAGAGTGCACCGCTTCGCGAACGGCCTCGTTGCCGCGGAAAGAGAAGCTCAGGTTCGAGACGCCACCCGAGACATGGGCATGCGGCAGGTTCTCACGGATCCAGCCCGTGGCCTCGATGAAGTCAACGCCGTAATTGTTGTGCTCCTCGATCCCGGTCGCGACCGCGAAGATGTTCGGATCGAAGATGATATCTTCCGGCGGCAGACCGACCTTTTCGGTGAGCACCTTGTAGGAACGTGCGCAGATTTCCGTCTTGCGCTCAAACGTATCGGCCTGACCGGTCTCATCGAACGCCATGACAACGACTGCGGCGCCGTAGCGACGAACCAGTTTGGCCTGCTCGATAAACGCCTCTTCGCCTTCCTTGAGTGAGATGGAGTTCACCACACCCTTGCCCTGGATGCATTTCAGGCCGGCCTCAATGACAGTCCACTTGGAGCTGTCGATCATCACCGGGACCTTGGCAATATCAGGCTCGGCCGCCATCAGGTTCAGGAAGGTCACCATCGCCTCTTCAGAGTCGAGAAGGCCTTCATCCATGTTGACGTCGATGATCTGTGCGCCATTCTCCACCTGCTGACGGGCGACTTCCAGCGCGGTGGCGTAGTCACCTTCCTTGATCAACTTGCGGAACCGCGCGGAACCCGTCACGTTGGTCCGCTCGCCGACATTGACGAAATTGGTCTCATCCGTCACCACGAAGGGCTCCAGACCGGACAGGCGCATATGCCTGTCAATCTCTGGAATCTCACGTGGTTTCTTGTCCGCGACCGCCTCGGCAATCGCCCGGATGTGGGCCGGTGTCGTACCGCAACAGCCGCCGACCATGTTGACCAGGCCCGCAGACGCGAACTCTTCGATCAGCCCCGCCATATGTTCCGGGCTCTCGTCATATTCGCCAAATTCGTTCGGCAGACCCGCATTCGGATAGGCACACACGAGCGTGTCGGCGACACGGCCGATTTCGTCCACGTGGGCGCGCATTTCCTTCGCGCCGAGAGCACAGTTGAGACCGATCGTCAGCGGATCAGTGTGACGCACCGAGTTCCAGAAGGCTTCCGGCGTCTGGCCGGACAGCGTGCGGCCAGAAAGGTCCGTAATTGTGCCGGAAATCATCACCGGCAGGATTTTGCCGGTTTCCTCGAACACTTCTTCGATCGCAAAAAGCGCCGCCTTGGCGTTCAACGTGTCAAAGATGGTCTCAACCAGCAGAATGTCAGCACCACCGGCAATCAGACCACGTGTCGCTTCGGCGTAGGAAATTCGAAGATCATCAAAGGAAACAGCGCGGTAGCCAGGATTATTCACGTCAGGTGAGATCGAAGCCGTCCTGTTGGTCGGGCCGAGCGCCCCGGCGACGAAACGCGGCCGTGACGGGTCCTTTGCCGTAACAATGTCGCAAGCCTCGCGGGCCAGTTTCGCGCTTTCGAAATTAAGCTCGTAGGCAAGCTCCTCCATGCCATAATCGGCCTGGGCGATGGTCGTGGACGAGAACGTGTTGGTCTCGACGATATCCGCCCCGGCTTCAAGGTAATCGACATGGATCTGCCGGATCGCGTCCGGCAGCGTCAGGCTGAGAAGATCATTGTTGCCTTTGACATCGCTTGGCCAGTCCGCAAACCGGTCTCCCCGATAGGCGGCTTCGTCCAGTTTCAACAGCTGGATCTCTGTCCCCATCGCGCCGTCAAGAACGAGAATACGGGTCTTGGCGAGGTTGCGGACACGCTCGAAAGCGTCGGACTTGGTCACGGAATCTTCCTTCCAGATAATCTGGTTCAGGTACGCTGCAATGGTGGCGGTGCAACCGCCCTAAAGACACAGATCTTTGGGCTCCAAAGTGCACTACCTGTTAGGTTGCCGTTTGGATGTGCACGGCCGTGCCGGCACACCTCAAGCATCTTTGTTTCAGGCCGCTGCCTTTGTTGGCGTGTCCTGACCCATGCCGAGCATGTGGCAGATGGCGAAGGTCAGGTCGGCGCGGTTCATCGTGTAGAAATGGAAGTCGTTTATGCCCCGGTCGACAAGGTCCATGACCTGTTCACAGGCGATGGAGACACCGACAAGTTTCCGTGTTTCCGGATCATGGTTCAGACCCGAGAAGCGGCGTGCGACCCATTGCGGCATCGATGTGCCGCACTTTGCGGAAAACACCATTGTCTGCTCGAAATTGTGGATCGGCAAAATGCCGGGGACGACAGGGACATTGATGCCTGCGGCCGCGATCCGGTCCAGATAGGCATCGAACAGATCATTGTCGAAAAAATACTGTGTGATGATCCGGTCCGCGCCGGCATCGACCTTGCGCTTCAGATTGTCGATCTCGCTCTGCCAGCTGCCGCTTTCCGGGTGTTTTTCCGGATAGCCGGAAACCGAGATGTCGAAATTGGCGATCTTCTTGATCCCGGCAACCAGGTCCGAAGCGTAAGGGTAGCCATTGTTGTGCGGCGTGTAGCGGGTGCCGATACCTTCGAGCGGATCACCGCGCAATGCAACAAGGCTGCGCACGCCCAGGTCCCAGTAGTCCTTGACGATACCGTCGATCTCTTCCTGGGAAGCGCCCACGCAGGTCAGGTGCGCAGCAGGGGCCAGATCGGTCTCTTTCAGGATGCGTTCAACGGTCTTGTGGGTGCGCTCGCGGGTCGAACCGCCTGCCCCATAGGTCACAGACACGAAAGACGGATTGAGAGGTGCCAGACGCTGAACCGTGTTCCAGAGGGTTTCAGCCATCTTGTCGGATTTCGGCGGAAAAAACTCGAAGGAAGCAGTGATCGGCGGCGTCGACGGCTGATGCGAACGACGGGTGGAATCGGTAGTCATTTCAGGCGACCTCTCGGGACGAATCTTGTGCCGGCAGGTCGGTGACGATGCGTCGGTCCCGAGCCAGCCAAAGCGTAACAGTCAGGTTGGTATCAATGTCTTCACCCGGAACGAGATCGGTAACCTGTTCCAGATCGAGATCAAGAGCTTCAAGCCAGCGCTCCATCTGGTCATGGGCAAATCCAAGACGGCGATGGGCGTGGCTTTCACGCAGAAATTCAAGTTCATGCGGCGCGAAGTCGACTATCAGCAAACGACCGCCCGGACGCAGGGCTCGCGTCGCTTCGGTCAGTGCACGGGCCGGCTCATCCAGAAAATGCAGAACCTGGTGGATGGCAACCACATCGAAGGAGCGTGGCGGGACATTCAGGGCATAAACGTCGCCATGGCGTACCTGCGCATTGCCCAGGCCGGCTTTTGCAAGATTTGCACGCGCAACGGCCAGCATGTCATGGGACGCATCGACGCCAAGTGCGGATGTGTATTGATCCGAAAAGACTTCAAGCAGGCGACCCGTTCCCGTTCCAAGATCGAGGAACGACTGGAATGGCGTGTCGCCAAGCGCCTTGCGCATTGCCGCCTCAACGTCTGCCTCGGAGACATGCAGCGAGCGTTCCTTGTCCCAGGTAAGTGCCCGCGCGGCAAAATAGGAAGCGGCTTCCTCGGCTTTCGCCTTGCGAATGGCCTGGAAACGCGCCTGGTCAGCCGCCAGCACCGGGTCGTCCTGCGAAATCCTTGCAACAAGTGCACGGGCAAGCTCCCCCTCCGGCCCATCAGCCAGACGGTAATATACCCAGGACCCTTCCGGAAAGCGGCGAATGAGATCGGCTTCGGCAAGGAGCTTCAGATGACGGGAGATGCGCGGCTGACTTTGCCCGAGGATCGCCGTGGCATCCTTGACCGTCAGCTCGCTCTCCGCAAGCAGCGCGACGAGGCGCAAACGGGTGGACTCACCCACGGCCCTGAGGGCGGCAAGCGTGTCGTCAACGGAAAGGGTCTGTTCTTCAGCCATGCTCTTGGTCATCAATGTCGATATAAAGATATCTTTATATCAATCACAGTGACATTGCAAGCAATTAGACAAATTGCGACACAGATTGTCGAAAATGCGCCAGATCACGCGGCCTTCACGTCAAATGCAATCGACGATATGCGTCAATCGCCGAACAATCGAAGTCGGGTGATGAACAGCACAAGAATTCCAACAGGCGGAATTCGGATTTCAGGGCGCGTTGCGCTGTGAGGGATCCCTGTCGAAGGCTTCGCTGGCAACTGACGTCAATCTTTGCCGCGCGGCGGCTTCACCCCACCAGGTCAGCTGACCGAGCGTCCGCCCGAGATACTTCTCCCAGCTCTGTGCATCTGCCTCGGACGAGAAGCTTCCGTCTTCTGCAAATACCTCCTGAGCCTTGGGAACATGGATCATCGCCGAAACAGGCAGACAGCCAAGTTCACTCAGGAAAGTGCGCATGTTGACCGAGGCTCTGGCCCCACCCCACTGCCCGGCCGAATAAGTGGCAATGGCACTCGGTTTAAAGGAAAAACTCGAGCTTCGGAAATGATTGAGCAAATTGGCCAGCGCAGGACTCATCGAGTGATTGTATTCCGGGCTGACCATGACATAGCAGTCCGCTTCCTCGATCTTGAAGGCCAGCTGCTCCAGAAAGTCAGGTGCCCTGCCCTTCGCGTAGGCGAAATGTGGTTTGAACACGGGCGGGAAATCCATTTCCAGCGGATCGATGATCTCCGCATTCACCCCGTACCCTGACAGCTGCGCGGCGCAGGCTCTTGCAACACGTGCCCCGAGGCGAGCAGGACGTGGTGGCGTGCTGTCACGCACGGACCCGAGAAACACCAGCGCTTTCATCAGTTCAGTTCCCGAACAGGTTGTGATTGGGCGGCACAATGATGGAAGGAACTGCCGCTGCCCAGTGAAAAATGCCCATCGTGTTCTTGTTGCAAGCCGCTAACGCCATGGCCTGCAATCATCCCGCCTGGGCCAAGTCTTCCTGGCTATGAGCGTCTAAGCGACACGCAGCAGCGCTGCGTCCCTGGTCTCACGGGCGATTTCATTTGCGAGCGCGGTGACGCTGTTCGAATGCGTCCGGCGCGATTGTCTGATCACATAGGAAATGCCGGGCGGTGGCGGTAGGTCCGCCTCGACAATCTCCATCGCGCTCGTAACATGCCGTCGATTGAGGATGGTTACCCCCATGCCGGCCTCGGCCGCCGCGACGATGCCGGTTCGGCTCGTGCATTGAAGCACCGTTTCAAACCTGCGCGCGCCGGACGTTCCGTGTTCAAGCATCCAGTGCCTGTAAAAGCAGTAGTCGTCATAGGACAGGAACGGGATCGGACCCTCGACCGGCAATTCAAAATCGATTGCCTTCACCCAGCACAAGTCGTCTTCGTAAAGCAGAATATCGTCTGCTCTCATGTCCCTGGAAAAGACCTGCAATACCGCGAGATCGATCGATCCATCCTCAATCTCTCTTTGAAGGACCATGCTTTGACTGACATGCGTGCGCACCGCCACGTCCGGAAACAGCCGCGAAAAACGTCCGAGAATGGCTGCCAGGCCATCGCTGGTCGTGTCTTCTGTGATGCCAAGCCGGATCTTGCCTGTGAGCCTGTTCTTGCCCAGCGCTGCAAGCGCCTCGTCGTGCAGCGCAAGGATCCGGTTGGCATATTGCACCAGACGAAGCCCGGCCTCGGTCAGCAAGGGCCCGCCCGCACGCCGGTTCAGCAACGGACATTCAATGCTTTCTTCAAGCCGCTTGATCTTGTGACTGACCGCCGATTGGGAAAGCGCAAGCGCATCCGCGGCGCGCGTTACACCTCCAGAGGCCGCGATGGCCTGCAATGCCCTG
The DNA here is from genome assembly GCA_017643925.1 of Roseibium sp. Taxonomy (GTDB): domain Bacteria; phylum Pseudomonadota; class Alphaproteobacteria; order Rhizobiales; family Stappiaceae; genus Roseibium. Next base: position 73,608 of record JAEPML010000019.1, read on the forward strand.
AGCGAGTCGATATCCAGACGGCGAGCCATGCTTCGATCTCCGGCAGTTACATGACAAATTTCGATTAAATTATAAAATCAATCAATTTGAGTCAACCGAGCTGATCCGCCATCCTGCGCTGACCTCTTTCAAACCGGGACGTTGATATGAACCATCTTGTCGACCAGCATGCCCTGATCAACAACACACGCATTGCCCACGGTGTCCTTGGCGAAGGCGAGCCCGTTGTGTTGATCCACGGCACACCCTCTTCCTCTTATATCTGGCGCAACATCGCTCCGGGCCTGATCGACAAGGGCTACAAGGTGCATGTGTTCGATCTGCTGGGCTACGGTTTGTCCGAAAGGCCCTGGGATCCGGCAGTTGATACGTCGGTCACCGGCCAGGTGCCAATTCTCGAGGGGCTGCTGAAAATCTGGGGCCTGAACGACCTGCACGTTGTTTCTCATGACATTGGCGGCGGCATCGCCCAACAATTCGCAATCGGTTCTCCGAAACGGGTTCGATCACTGACAATGATCGACACGGTAAGTTTCGATTCCTGGCCGTCGAAACGCACGCGTGAGCAGATGCAGGCAGGACTGGAGGCCCTGATCAAGGCGCCATCGTCCGAGCATCGCGCGCATTTCCGCGATTGGTTGCTGTCGACCGTGCAAAAGAAGCGGCAATTGGCCGAAACGTCCCTCGACACCTATCTGGATTTCATCTGTGGCCCGGTTGGTCAACCAAGCCTGTTCCAGCACCAGGTTCAGCATTACGACCCGAAACACACAATGGCGCCCGCCAATCATTACGGAGATTTGGCACAGCTGCCGGTCCAGATCATCTGGGGCGCAGACGATGCCTGGCAGGTCGTAGATTGGGCTCACAAGTTACAAGGGGCAATCCCGGGGTCGGAGCTGCATGTGATCGAGGATTGTGGGCATTTTGCAATGGAAGACCAGCCGGATGAGATCTCTCAAAAGCTGATCGCGTTCCTGAAAGCGCACTCCCGATGATGGAACACGCCTTTCTGATCTCTGTCTGCGAGAAGGTCGGCTCGGCTCTCGCGATCCTCTACGCCCTTCTGATTGCCTCGAACACCGGCAACGAGATTCTCGGCTTTTCGCTGTTGCTAATGTCTTCAGGTTTCTTTGCGCTCTGGGCAGTCATTGACCGCAGGCTGGCATTCCTGTCGTTGCAGATGTTTTACGCCATTTCTGCTGTCATTGGCCTGGTGCGGTGGGCTTGAGGTCAGTTGCAACCAGGCCTGTTCTGCAAGGAGCTGTCGTTCAAGCGTTCGGGGACAGGTCCGATAGGGCTTCCGGTTCAGCCAACATGTGATTGAACAGGCCTTCCTGAACGCAGTCAGGCAGGCTTTCATGCCCGATCAGATGGGTTGTTGCCAGCTCCATCTCGTACAGTTTGCGGATATCGCTGGTGTCCACGGTCTGGCCGTGAACCACGGATTCCAGTTTGGTCTTGAAGGCTTCAAGTCCTCCCATGGAGGAGAAGTGCCACCCGGCTTCCGGCAGGATTTTCACCGGGCGGCTGATGCCCGAGAGGTTGTTGTTGCGGATCCTGAGGAAGGGCTGCGCGACGAAACCGGGAATATAGGATTTCTTGCTCATCCGCGCCTTTGTCCGTCGCAACTGCTGCGGCGTCGTCAGGTATTTCTTTTCGATCGCCCTTGTGCCCAGCAACCACGACTTGCCGGGAGACACGCGATCGAGATGATGCTTGTGGAGGCTCTGTTCGAAAACGAGCAATCGCCCTTCGTAGGTCTTGTCGCGCAAGACCCTTTCCAGCACCGACTTGCGCACGATCTCGTCCACGTCGGACAACAGGATCAGGTCATCGGGAGCACAGGTTTCCAGGGCCTGCGCAATGCCGTTGCGCTGGTAGTTCTCGCGTTCCCAGTCTTTCTTGCGCCGGTTCTTGTAAACACCGAGCGCTGGTGGCAGGACTTCGGGAAACTCGAGCTGCACATTGATGATCTTGTCGGCCCAGGGTGCAAAGCGATCGCGGTTTTCGGCAAAATAGAAAGGTTTCGGACCACCGCGCTGGGTCTGATTGGCTTCCACCAAAACGAAATGGTCGACAAGGTCGCCCATTTCACGCAGGCGGATTTCCAGGAGGTCGAATTCCCTGTGAAAGACGAAACAGTCAAAAACCTTCATGAACACCTGATCCTAGACGCTCTTCCAGAGACGGAATTTCGCGCGCATACCTTTTTCCTGGGCAAACCGAAGCGCCTTGAATGAGCGAGAGAGGCGCAGTTCACTCGCGGGATACTTGCCTGACAGAAACACATCGTCAAAACGCTTCATGACCACCTCTGGCCGGTAACACTCCACGGACTGCCGAGCCAGCTCGGCGTCTTTGTCGTTTGTTTCATAGGTAGCGAGCAACTGCATCAGATCCCGGCGCGTGCGATAGACCCAGCTTTTGTCCGGTGTCATCGCAACATGGTTCTGGTCCATACCGCCGGCCCAGCTGAAGACAGGTTTGCCGAACATCAGAAACTCCGCAATCGCAAGACCGAAGCTTTCTCCGATCTTCTTGGCATTGAGGCCAGCGTCGCAGGTGGCAATGAACCGGACCTTTTCCTCCGGTTTGACAACGGGGGGCAGGAACAGAGCGCGCGGGTGATCAACAAATTTCTCTGTGTTCACGAACAGGAAATGGAGATTGGACCGCTTTTCCAGAGCGTCGGACACAGCTTTATATGCAAAGGGGACATTAAACTGGTCAAATCCGCCATAGCGTCCGACCACAAAGGCATTCTCCGGGATGTTCAGGCTGTCGCGCAGGGTTCCCTGGGAACCCGGAAGATCCACAATGTGGGGGACGGCGGGCGCAAGTCCGCCGGTCATCCAGTCTGCCAGCCAGTCGGACACGTAGGCATAAACGTCCCCGTGTGGCTCGAAATGCCTGAACACCGCGTGCACGCCCTTGCGGTCCGCCTCGATATCCAGCGGGCGTTCGCGACCATCGCGGATAAAGTAACAAAAATCGAGCCGATGGGGTTCACTGACATGCCTGCCGTCCGTGTCGGCAGGAACAGGAACCATCTGTACAGAGGTCCTGAATTTTTCCACCACATCCGGATTGCTCAGCGCTTCGCTGTAAAAGACCACCGCCTCGTGTCCAAGAACGTCCTGAACACCCCGCGCATAGTCATACAGCGCGACGCTCATACCTCTTTCATTGATGGCGCCCGCCTGAAATCCGATCCGCATTCCCGTCCTGTCCCTTATTCCGCCGGGAGCGATAAAGGATTTCTGCGCCGCGGTCCACGGATTAAAGCTGGCATGTTCTGTTTCTTGCGGCCTCGCGCGCATTCCAGCCCGGTGCTGGAATGTGATCACGCAACGGTCGCAACAGCCCTATTTGATCGAGAACGGCAAGGAAACTTTGGTCGATCCACCACCCAGCTCATCGTTCACGGTGAGAACAAGCAAATAGTCCGCCGCCGGAGCACCGCTGATGTTCAAAGTCAGGTTCGCCATGTATTCGGTGTTGGCAACGTGGCTCTTGAAGTCGAATTTGCCGAAGCCCTTTTGTCCGGCCAATACCTTGCCGTCAGGAGAGGCCAGATCGAAATCCACGGTAAGCAGGGACATGAAAAGTCCATCCTGCTGTTTCCAGTCGAATCCGACGGGCTCAAGATAGACTACGAGCGCCTCACCGGCCGGAAACACGTTGTCGGCACGGGCATTGTAGATACCGAACCCGTCCGCCGGAGCGGAAACGAACAATGCCTTTTGAACAGATATCGGAGCTTCTTTCCAGGCCTGCTCCACGGCCTCACGCAGCAGCGCAATCGCCTTGGATCCCTCGCCTTGCTGAAGCGCGGCTTCCGCGGAGGCCGCCTTGTCCTGAATAGGCCCGGCTGCAGCGGTCAGCGGCAAAACGAAAACAAGTGCGAATGCAAAAACAATCGATCTGAACATGCTCTCCCCCATAGGCAAATGCGCCTATGGAAGAGACTATCATCACGTAAAGGTCACGCCTATTGGGAAGAAGACGTGCTCGTCCTCCGGGCTAGAGCTGGTCCTCAGCCCCGCCTCCACCATTTTCTTCTTCCTCATTGATCATGCCGGCAGCGGCGGCGCCGGCGGCAGCAGCCTGTGCAGCTGCCTGGGCAACATTGGGCGCAACCGGCCCATTCTCCTCGCCCTCGCCAGCAACACGAACCGTGACCTGGCGATGCGCAAACTTGATACCGTTTTTCTCAAAGAGATCACGCAGGCCAGCGTAGACCACTTTCCGCAGCTCAAACTGCTTGCCAGGCTTGGTGGTGAACTTCACGCGAGCAATCATGGCACTGTCTTCCATCGACAGGATACCTTGCGATTTCAGCGGCGCGAGGAACATCGGACCATAATACTCGTCCTCAAGCAGTTCCTTGCCGAAGTTCTTGATAATCTTGCGCATCTTGTCGACATCCGTGTCATAGGTGACCCGGAAGGCAAGTTTCATGACGGCCCAGTCGCGCGAGAAGTTTTCGACCTGCTGAATTTCGCCGAAGGGCACAGTCGTAAGGGCGCCCCTGTGATGGCGGAGCTGCATGGAACGGATGGAAATCTTCTCAACGACGCCTTTGGCGCTGCCAATGTCGATATATTCCCCTTTTCGGAAGGCATCATCGATCAGGTAGAAAGCGCCGGAGAAAATATCCCGTATCAATGTCTGTGCACCAAAACCGATCGCCAGGCCGACAACACCGGCACCGGCAAAGAGCGGCGCGATGTTCACACCCAGTTCGGCGAGCACGACCATTGCCGCGATCACGACGATGGTTATCAGAAGGAAATTTCGGAAAATCGGAAGAAGGGTTGCGATCCGGCTTTCACCCGCGCCGCCAACTTCCGCTTCTTCATCCTGCTCCGCTGGAGATTCCTTGGCGATCTGGCGATCAATCACGATCTTGACCGCCTCATAGGCCATGTAGCCGAGGAACATCACCAGGAGCACTTCGATAAACGATCCGATCAGCGACCCGCTTCCCGCCAGCGGCACGCCCCACATGGCCGCCAGAAGGTCGAGCGAGCCGAAGAGGACAAGGATCGCGGCGCCCCGGTCGAAGAGATCTCGGAAAGGAGATCGCTGCGCTTCCCGCTCGGCCGCCTCCGCACGGGCTTGCGCCATCGTGCTTTCCGGGTCGGCTTCCTCACCGCCCTCGTTCTCCTCCAGCCGCTGGAGATCCTCTGCGATCTTTGACTGTGCATCGGCCGTATCCAGACGCGGCAACAGAAGCTTGTCGATGATCAGAATGAGAATTGCATAGGAGATGGCGGCAGCCAGCAGGACCTGAAGTGGGGCGCCCACCAAGCCGGTTGCGTCTGGCAGGTCCAGCAGGATACGCACTGCGGAAATGCCCCAGGCGATCACGAAATAGATGACGGCAAGATAGTGCCAGCTGCCGGCCAGCACCCGGCGCCACACCCGGGCCTCTTCTGCCGGCTCCCCCCGCAGAAGGCGGGCAATCACCTTGCGATAAGCAATCGCGATTCCGCTCAGAATGATCATCGACAGGGCTGACGCGCCAATCAGTGCAATCTTGTGCGCATCTTCCGGAAGGCCCAGGCGCTCCATCCACAGGCAGAACCCGACGGCCACGAGGGAGACGCCGCTACCGATCAGCAATGTTCTGTAGAGTCCCAGTGCTTCGGGTGTCGTGAGCTGCACCAAACGATGACTTTCCGCATCCGGCACTAGAAGGTTCAGCCAGATGATCCGAAGCGCCAGGAAGAGGGCGAACATGCCGAAGACCACCATTGCGGTCTCGTTTGCCGCTTCGATGCCGCTTCCGATCAGCAAGTACATCAGCGCGGCGACCAGGAAGAACAGCGCTACGCCCACGATCATCAGAATTGCCCGCAGGAGCAGGTAGACAATCTTGTCCGAACGGGAATAGACGTCGGCACGGTACATGTTTGCAAACTGACGCCGACCCCAACGGGCAAGCAAGGTGGACGCTGCGAAACCGAAGACAATCGAGATCGCGATATCGACCAGGGCTGCACCGATCCAGCTCAGGCCACGGCCCTCGCCCTCGTCCTGCAGCGTTGCCAGCATCTTGTCGTGAAGCGTCGGAATTTCCTGGACGATTGACTTGAAGACGTCACGGGCCTCAACGGCCTCGTCTGAAAATTCGTCCATCGCACCGAATACGCCGGCCCCTTCCTCATCTTCTTCGGAATGGTCGCTGTCCTCTTCGCCGGATGTCGTTCCGGGCGCCGCCGGTTCTTCGGTGGATTTTTCCGAACTGGTGACACTGGTGATCACGCTTGTGATCCCCTGGGCCTGAACCGGATTGACGGACGCGAGGAAGGTGACGGCAAGGGCCAAGATACCTGCGAGCAGGAAGACATGCCCCCGTGCCAGAAGGGTGTTTGAACGAATTACATCTGAGAAAATTCCGGAAAAACGCATTTCAGCCCCGCGAAGCGTCATCATGAGTGGTTCAGCCTCTCTAAAGCACGGTTCACACGATTTTGAAAGAATGGCTGGTCACCAACTTGCCTTGCAAACGAAAAAAGACCCGGCCAACGGGACCGGGTCACAAGTCAGGGAACGTAGTCGGGTATTTGAATCAGTTGATCACGTTGGCGTTCCAGTGCGCGATCTTGCGCTTGGCTTCAGCGACCGTCAGCCGGGCAAACAAGGCCGTCGCGTCGCTGCGCGCTTCCGGTGTCAGGCGACGGCGCCAGGGGCCGATCGTCAATAGCGCTGCCACGGTTATCGAGGAGAACCCGTAGGCCTTTGCCATGATGACAAATGGCGCCGGGTCGGGACGGACCATCCAGTGGCCGGCTTCCTCGACATCGCATCCCACCAGCCAGGCAACTGTGGCAACCACTTCTGCGAAGCGGTCTTCAGAGGCGAACCGGCGCAAGGCGGCTTCGTTCAGCATGCCCTTCTTGGCCAGAAGCGCAACGCGGGCCTTCGCGGTGTCAAAATCATATCGGCCCAGCCAGTATTGGTTGGACATGCGTTGAGCCGCGATTTCAGCAGCTTCTTCAACGCGCTCCGCTTCCTCACTATGGCCCGCAACACGGAGCTTGTTGCGTACCTCCTCACTCGCTATGGCGACCAGGCTTGCAATCTGTGCCTCTGCCAGGTCCGTGCGCTCACTCAGGGAGAGCTGCAGGGTCGCATCAGAAGTGGCGTCACTGATCAGAAGGGATACAGACTCTTCGGAAAAACAGGCCCCGTCATTGCTCGCGACCTTTCTCTTCACGCGAAGATCCCCTTCCCGCACGAGAACGTCGGTCACATCGATGGACAGTGTCTCTCTCTGGGCAATGGCAAACCGATGCGCATCACCGTGTTTTTTCGCGATACGAACCAGGTCCTCTTCCGGCAGCATGGAGGATCTGACAAGTATTGGTTCGGCCACATCGATCTGGTCATCCGCCAGTTTGCGGATCGTGGCCAGAGGACCTTTGCGTAGGCCGGACATCTGCTCGGCCACATGACGACGCACCTTGGCTTCGACCATATCGACCAGGCGCAAAAGGACATAGTCGTAGGTATCGACCTGTTCCTGGGTACATCGATCAGACGTCAGGGCAAACAGAGTTGCAACATGCCGGGCAAGCTCAGCTTTTCGGGCGCTGCCAGCTTCACCAGTCAGCTCCGAAAAGTTTACCAGTTCTGTTTTCAACGCTTCAGTCATTCTTCGTTACCAGTTTTCTGATGTGTGCCGATGTGGCGCTGGTAGCCAGAATGAGGTCGATTTTTAAAGAAGAGCAGAATGGCCAGTTCGAGAATGTAATCGTCTTTGTCTAAAACTTGGATACAATTCTATTCATATCGGACAGAACCTCTGTAACTGCATGATATATATTGATTTCCCCAAACGGAATACCTGCGGAAAACTGACCCTTTCGGGCTGTAAAAAACTTGAAAAAATCTTGGTGGAAACGCTTCCCGGCCCTACATGAAGACCCCTTTAGCCGTCCGAAAGCCGACTTTGTCAAAGCAGGCCATCGAACGGTTTCATTGCCAGGTCCTGGGCAACTCGAGAGTCAGTCTACGCACCCTTACACGCGGCACTCGGTGTCTATTTCTGTCCATCCGCTATTCCGCTGCGGCCAGAAATTCCTTCGAGACAACCTTGTCGTCATTGCCGCCATCGTTCCGCTTTTCGAGTTGCTCCAGAAGCAACTGGCGTTTTTCGGCGGCTTTTTCCAGGTTGGCTTCCTTGACCGAGCCGAAGCCACGCACGAGGTCGGGAATTCTCGCAAGCTCGACAAGCAGCCCGTAGTGACCTTCCGGCAGCTTGTTCAGGATTTCAACGATATCTTTTTCATACTGCACAATCAGCGCCCGTTCGGCCTTGCGCTCGGCCGTGCGCCCAAACGGGTCGTACCACTTGCCACGCAATCCCTTAAACCCGGCCAGCACCCTGAAAGCCTTGAAGATCCAGGGACCAAAGGCGATTTTTTGCGGGCGTCCGGTCTTCGGATCTGTCCGATGTGCCAGGAACGGAGGAGCCAGATGGACCTTCACCTTTTTCGGGTCCTCAAATCGCTGCGCGATTTTCTCGCCGAACGCCGGATCGGCGTAAAGCCGTGCAACTTCATACTCGTCCTTGTAGGCCATAACCTTGTAGAGCAGGTCGGCAACAGTCCAGGTCAGACGCAGGGTTCCAGGACCGTGCGTTTCATCGGCAGCCTTTACCTGCCTGACAATTCTCGAATATCGGGCGGCATAATCCACATCCTGATAGTCGGAAAGCTCGCGCGCATTGAAGGCGATCTTCTCGTCAAGCGTGAACTCCTTCGGCCTGGCCTCACCCGGGAGCGCGCTCAGAAGGGTTTCAGGCGCTGCAGCAAGCACCCGACCGGCCCGGAAGGCCTTGATGTTGTTGGCCACAGCGGCGCCGTTCAATTGCAACGCGGTTTCGATCGCACCACCGGAGATCGGAAGTGCACCGCTCTGATACGCCATGCCGACAAGCAGCATGTTGGCGTAGATGGCGTCGCCCAGAAGTTTTTCGGCAATTTCAGCGGCATTCATCGCCAGATAGGTTTCAGATGCCTGCCGAAGCGCTGAATCCATCCGCTGCTCATCAAAGGAAAGCGTCTGCTTGAGAACGAATTCCGCCGTGGGAGCCACCTTGGTGTTTGCCACTGTCACCATTCGGTCGCGATGGGCCAGCGCGAGCTGATCCGCGTTGGTGGCGACGACCATGTCGCTGGCAATGAGAAGGTCGAGGCTGGCGGCCGGAACACGCGGCCCTTCGATGGACCTGTCATGCGCGGCGAAGCGGACATGGGATGTCACCGGACCGCCTTTTTGCGCAAGCCCGGTCATGTCGAGTGTCGACGCCTGCTTGCCGTCGACATGGGCGGCCATTGCAAGAACAGCACTGATGGTGGTGACACCCATGCCACCAATCCCTGCAACCAGCGTATTCTGGGTGCGCTCCAGGGAGGCGAGTACCGGCTCGGGCAGTGCCTCCACGAGCATGTCTACGTCCACTTCGGCCCGCTTCGGCTTCTTCAGGGTTGCACCGTCAATTTCCACGAAGGACGGACAGAAGCCCTTGATGCACGAAAAGTCCTTGTTGCAACTGGACTGGTTGATGACCCGTTTTTCGCCAAACGGTGTCTGCAACGGCTCGACAGACAGGCAGTTGGACTGAACCGAACAATCGCCGCAGCCCTCACAGACCCTGTCATTGATGAAGAGGCGCTGGTCCGGATCCGGAAACTGACCGCGCTTGCGACGACGGCGTTTTTCGGCGGCGCAGGTCTGGTCGTAAATGATGACCGACACGCCCTTGTAGCTCTGCAGATCCTCTTGCACATCCATCAGCTCGTCACGGTGATGGATCTTGGTGCCCGGTGCGACCGGTGTCCAGGACCCGAAATTCTCCGGATTTTCAGAAACGATGGCAATACGCTCGACACCTTCGGCTTCGAGCTGCCGGCTGATCTGGGGCACCGTCAGCTGGCCATCGACCTTCTGACCGCCGGTCATGGCAACGGCGTCGTTGAAAAGGATCTTGTAGGTAATGGGAATGTTGGACGCGATTGCCTGACGGATCGCCAGAATGCCGGAGTGGAAATAGGTGCCATCGCCGACATTGGCAAAGACATGGCTGTCACCGGAAAACGGCTGCTGGCCGACCCAGAGGATACCCTCGCCGCCCATGGCGATCTGGCCCTCGGTTGTTCGACCGGCCATTTCGGTCATGGCGTGACAGCCGATGCCCGGCATCGACCGCGATCCGTCCGGTGTCTTGGTCGAGGTGGAATGCGGACAGCCGGAACAGAAATAGGGAATGCGTGAAGCCCGTTCGGCATGGCCCTGCGCCCACATGGCCTGTTTGTTCATGCGGCTGGCAACGGCGCGTGTTTCTTCCGTGACAGCCTCTGCCGGCAGCCACTTCATCAACGCCTCGATCAGTTCCGCCACCGACAGTTCAAGCACGTCGGACAGGAAGGGAGCACCATCAGGGCGTCGCTTACCCCAGATTTCGGGACGGCTCATTTCGGGCCAGTGATAGGAAATTTCCTTGATCTGCGTTTCCATGAACGCACGCTTGTGTTCCACAACAAGCAATCGTTCCACCCCTCGAGCGAAATCACGCAGACCGAGCGGTTCCAGCGGCCAGGTCATGGCAACCTTGTAAACTGCAAGCCCGAGCGCCTTGGCCCGTTCCTCCGTGATCCCCATGAGATCAAGGGCCTGGAGCAAGTCGCGATAGGCCTTGCCGGACGCGATAATCCCGAGTTTGGCCTGGCGCCGCGTCCCGAATGTGACACGATCCAGTCCGTTGGTACGGACATAGTTCTGGGCCGCCGGAATGCGCAGATCACGAACAAGGCGCTCTGTCTCAAGGCGGTTGCCAAGCAGCAGATCCCGGTTCTGGCGATAGTCCTTGCGCGGATCCCCTTCCAACGGCCGCACCAGCCGCAAACGGTTGGGCGAGATATTGATGGTTGCCGACGCATCCATCGTGTCGGCAACACAGATCAGGGCGGTCCACAGGCTCGTGAAACGCGACATCTCCAGACCGTGCATGCCGAAATCCAGCACGTCCTGAATGTCGGACGGGTTCAGAACCGGAATTTCCGCGTGTTCAAAGAAGAACTCGCTTTGAGCCGGCAGGATGGACGATTTGGCAAGGTGATCGTCTCCTGCCAGAGCCAGAACACCGCCATTGCGGTCTGTTCCGGACGCATTTGCCTGTCGCAAAACGTCTCCCGCGCGGTCCACGCCCGGTGCCTTGCCGTACCAGATACCGAAAACGCCGTCATAGTCAGTCGGACGACCAATGCCGCCCTCGCCGCGCAGCTTCTGACTGCCCCAGACGGCGGTCGCTCCAAGTTCCTCGTTCACACCCGGCTTGAAGACGGCGTCATAATCCTTGAGGAAACCTTCCGCGCGCATGAGTTCGGTGTCGTAGCCCGCAAGGGGTGAACCGCGATAGCCGGAGATGAAGGCGCCGGATTTCAGCCCTGCCTCCCTGTCAAGGCGCGCCCGGTCCATGACCAGTCGGACAAGTGCCTGTATGCCGGTCAGATAAACCCTGCCGTCTGTGGCGACATATTTGTCGTCCAGGGTCACAGGTGGCATATGCACATTCATCCGACATCCTCCTCAACAGTCGTCTGGCAGGACCGCGCGACCGGTCCATCCTACTTTAGATAAATATCATCCTTTTCACGGGCGATTTCTGTGCTATCGTCACTGAAAATCTTCCAGGGGCAGCATAAAAATTCCTAAAATAAGCAATGACAGATAAATATCTTCTCGACCCGTCCGACATCCGTGTACTCCGAGTCCTCCAGAGGGATGCTTCGCTTTCCATTGCCGAGGTCGCCAAGGAAGCGGGTATGAGTCAAACACCATGCTGGCGCAGGATCAAGCGCCTGAAGGAACAAGGCATCATCCGCCAGATCACGGCGATCATCGATCGCGAATCCGTCGGGCTCGGTTTTGTTGCCTATTCCTTTGTAAAGCTTGCGGTTCCCAGCCGGGAAAACATGGAAACATTCGACAAGCTGGTGCACCACTGGCCGGAAGTCGTCACCTGTGAACGGATAACGGGCGCGGTTGATTATCTGATCAAAGTGGTGACCGACGACATCAAGACCTATGACAACTTTCTGAGACTGAAGCTTCTCGACAATACGCTGGTCTCCGACGTGCAATCCCGGATCGTGGTCAACACGGTCAAGGACACGGTCGCGCTTCCTCTCAGGGAAAATTGACAGTTTCCCAGTGTTTCCCCGACCCGGTTAAACGGGTCGGAAGTCTCTGATTACCTGTCTTTCAAGGGGTACGGCCGTCTAGTCGTCTTCTACCCTTGTGACCAGGCCTGTCATCGGGTCAATCTTGATTTCGAGCTTGTCGCCCTCAAGCGTCACTTCGGCTTCGATCCGGTCATCCTTGACTTCAATTTCGCGAATTTCATAGCCGTTGTTCTCCAGCCCCCTGGCGATGTCAGAGATCGACAAGCCGATCTTGTCACCGGGTTGATACTCTGCAGAAGCGGCGGCACCCAGCGTCAGGAATGCAATCGGTGCGATTGCGCCCAACCTGACGAGGCGATTGAAAGAGGTCATTTCGTGTCTCCGTAATCTCAAGCGCTCAGCGGCGCGATTGAGAGACGAAATGGGAACCGTTCCAGTGATTACAAATTACATTTCAGCAATAAAATAAATCGGTTACTGTCTTGTTCACACAGCTGGCTCCGCCTTTTCGGCACCGTTCTTGACCAGCGTGCCGTCAAACAACTCGTCGATGAACAGCGACAGCAACTGCGGGCGTCCCGTCACACCTGCCTTGCGATAGATCGCATTGCACTGTGCCTTGACAGTGCCTTCCGCGGTCTTCCTGACATCGGCGATTTCAGAGATCGAAAATCCCTTGAGAGCAAGGAGGGCGACGTCGCTTTCAGAAGGCGTCAGCCCCCAGGCTTCGAAATGTTCTTCCAGCAGATTTGCAAAGGCGCCAGACGCCGCCTTGATCTGCTGTTCCATGCGCCGCTGTTGCGTAAGCGATCGACGGATCTGCAGGCCCGAAGCAACGAGGCCGAGCACAAGAACCGTTACGACAAGGTTCTCCAGAAAATCGATTCCGACCAGGCCGCCATGTTGCTCGCCCACGGCGCGATCTACCACTTCCTCAAACACCAGAAAGAAAACACAGACGGCCTGAAGTCCGAACAGAGCCCACGGCCATGTAATTTTCCAACCGGATGCAGGAGACATGTTTTTCCTCAGAACAGTGTCAGCTAAAGCGGTCGCTGGAAGACGGCCACCACCGCTTTTGCTTAGGTGCCGGGATAAGGCCTGTCAACGAGCGTCGTCTTCGTGTCAACGCTCCAATCGAATTTCAAAGAGCCCCGGCCGCTGGTGGGGCAGACCCTGAGCGGGGCACGGCCGGGGCAGGCGCAGACAGATATCAGTCGTCTTTGTCGTCGTCGTCGTCTTCGTCACCATCTTCCAGTTCCAATTCCAGAACCAGACCGGACTCAGCGTCGATCACGACTTCCATCTCCTGGCCATCCTTTGTGACTTCGGCTTCCAACTCGCTGTCTTCGGCTTCAAATTCCTCGACGGTGTAGCCCTGGTCCGTCAGCGCCGCGCGGATTTCGTCTTCCGTTGTGCCGAGCTTGTCGCCAACAGTCGCGGCGGCAGCCGCGGCGCCCATGGCAACAACAAGGCCCGTGGCAGACATAAGGGCAATGGCAGAAGTTTTGATCGGGGTCTTCATTTCGCTACTTTCCTTTTCAAAATGCAGACCGGCGTCACCAGTCGGCCAGCGAACAACCCGCCGGCTTGACACGATCTGGTGCTGAAAAGGTCCGGAAAGCCATTGCCCGAAGGCTTATAAACCCCACCTTCAACCAAGGTTTATGCGAGTGAAACAAGGGTTTAGGGCTGGTTTATGAATCACCACCCGAAGTGCATTGGCTGGTTTCAGCCAACAAATCGTTCTGGTGAAAGTCCTGAAATGTCGAGCACCGGCGCCTTGCCGACGATCAACTCGGCAAGCAACCGCCCAGTGATCGGACCAAGCGTGAAGCCGTCATGAGCATGACCGAAATTGAACCAGAGGCCCCTGGTTTTTGGCGATGCGCCGACGACTGGAAGCGAGTCTGGCAGACACGGCCTGCATCCAAGCCAGGGTTCATCAAGGAGTTTGCGTCCCAGGGGAAACAGTTCATCGGCCCGTTTCTTGACGCGTTTCAGGATGAGTGGATTGGGAACGGCATCCCGCTCGGCAAGTTCGACCCCGGTTGTCAAACGAATGCCATTGTCCGTTGGCGTGAGTGCAAAACCATTGTCCACATCCACGACCGGACGAGACAAGGACGCCCCCGAAAGGGGCCGGTAATGCATGTGGTAGCCGCGTTTCACGGCCAGCGGGTAGCTCTCACCGAGCCTTTTCAGAATATCGAGCGACCAGGCTCCCAGGGCCACGACAACGTGCCTTGCAAACACGGGTCCCTTCTCGCCGTCCACGACCCAGCCGCCTCTCTCCTGCCGCAGCTTCAGGGCGTCTCCCCTGTGAAAGTCACCGCCTTCGCGCACGTAGCCGCGCCAAAAGGCGTCGACCACGCCCCCCGGGTTGGACACCGAATAGCTCTCCTTCCAGTGGATAGCCTTCATGTTTGAAATCTTGAGACCCGGCTCCAGTGCCGTTGCACCGCTTGCCCCCAACTCGTCATAGGCAACGCCGAAAACACGGGCATAGAGGCGCTCGGCTTCGCTTTTCCTGAAAGAGGTCTCTCCACGGAACAGATGGAGCCAGCCACCGCCACGGTAGAACCGGTCTGCATTGGTGGACCTGGCCAGCTCCAGATGCTCTTCCACGGCCAGCGCCCTGAGGGGAGCAACAATGCGCGAGTAGCGTTCGATCGCCCTGTCAGAGCCAGCCTCACGAAACCTCTTCAGCCACGGGGCAAGCTTCAACAGCGTTGCCGGTCTGTAGGAGACAGCTGTTGACTGGTTCAACAGAATCTCGAGCACCTCAAGCGGGTTCCGCGGCATGGAATGCGGCACAAACCCGTTCCGCTGAACAATCCCGGCGTTGCCGTAGGAAGCCTCCTCACCCGGATGCTGCCGGTCGATCAATGCTACATCCAGCCCCAGGCGCCGCAGGTGAAGCGCCGTCGACACACCGACGATTCCGGCACCAAGTACCATCACATCATTGGACAGAAGCTGTTTTTCCCGATTTGACATGTCTGTTCCGGAAAGGTCCTGGAGTAGAAAGAGGCTTGAGGGAGAGCCCTAGTATCTGGATCCGGGATCCTATATGAGGCGAATGTGCAATCCTCATTGCACGATTTCAGGAGACAACTTTAGATGATTCGAGGGATCGGGGGAGGACTGGCTTGGATCGGGCGCCATGGCACCGCGGCCCTCGCCATTTGCATTTTCATCGGCATGGCGCTTCCTGCGCTGTCTTCGACCCTGCGCCCCTATCTGCCCCTCTCCGTCTTCAGCCTGCTGACCCTTGCCTTTCTGCGTGTTGATCACCAGGCCATCCGGATGCGTCTCAGGCGCCCGGCTCTCCTCCTGCTCGCGCTCGTATGGATGATGCTGGGAGCACCGCTCCTCACCTATCTCGCGATCGAATGGACCGGGCTGGCGGATTTCGGCCCGGATGTCGTGTTGGCTCTCTATATTGCAACGGCCGCTCCCCCGGTGATGGCAGCACCCGCTTTCATGTTCCTGCTTGGACTGGACGGAACACTGAGCCTGGCCTTGTCCGTCGCGGCGATGATCATCACCCCGCTCACGGCCCCCTTCATCGGCGAACTGATGCTTGGCAGCTACCTGCCGCTCAGCGTCGGTGGACTGGCGGTGCAATTGTCCATGCTGCTGGTTGGCGCGTTCCTGTTCTCGATCATTCTCAGGAAGATTGCCGGCGAGGAAAGGCTTGCGCGCAGTGCACACCATATCAGCGGATTGAACGTGCTCCTGCTGCTCGTGTTCGCCATTGCGGCCATGGACGGGGTCGCTGCCAGTTTCGCGGCAAAACCCCTTTACACGCTGGCATTGACCGGCCTGACCTTCTGCCTTGCCTTCGCGCAGATCGGATTGACGCTGCTCATCTTCGTGCCTGCAACGCGCGAGGATGCCTATGCGATCGCGCACACATGCGGAACCCGGAACATGGGTTTGATGGTAGCAGCCTTTGGCGGAACTTTGCCGGAATTCACGTGGCTCTGGTTCGCCGTCGGTCAGTTTCCGATCTACATGTTGCCGATGTTCCTGAAACCCTTCGTACGCGTATTCTGCCGTCTAAACGCAAAAACTGTGACGCAGCAGACCTGAAGCCATTTGCAGGCGTGCTTATCTCCGGGCAATCTGATTTCTGAAATTAGCGGAGAGCAAGACGCCGATGTTCCTAGCAAAGCCCATTTCAATAGTATCGCTCCTGAGACTCGCCACGGCTGCGGCTGCCGGATTGTTTGTTCTGGTGTCGGCTGCCTTGGCCGGTGACACCGCCAGAATACAGGTCCTCGGTTTTTCCAAGGACGGCAACCGTTTTGCCTTCGAGCAATATGGAGTTCAGGACGGTTCCGGTTTCCCATATTCGGAAATTTTCATTCTGGATGTCGCGAAGGATCGCTGGGTCAAGCCCTCCCCCTTTCGCAGACGCGACGAGGTGGATGACAGCCAGGGCTATGACGAAGATGCCCTGCTTGCGGCAGCACGCGCGGAAAACCGGGCGGTTGCACAGCC
>JAEPML010000001.1 GCA_017643925.1 Roseibium sp.
AAGGCATTATTTAAGAAAATGACAATCTTATCCTCTAGTCGCGATAAATCTGTATCGAGTATTGATGGCCCAGTGCCAACAATATAAATATTTTGATCTTTAAAGGAGTTTTTGTATGATACTATTTTTCTTTTACTCAATTTAGACATAGCACCATAGCTATACAATACGTTTAAATTCATAATCTCTTACCATCTCAAATTTATTAAATTCTTCTAATACTGCGGGACACACACTGTCAACAACGTGCGGCAGCAATAGGATACAGTCTGAGTAGTCTCGGAAATCATCCAATCTATCGTCGGGTTGAGAGGAGTGCTTTAGACCACTGATTTCAGTTTAATTCTGGGCGTAGTGCTGCCGGTGGTCATGGCTTGACGTTGGATATTGAAAATTCATCGCCGCGTTTGGCGCGACCCTATAATCCTTGAAGGTTTCAAATATGTACTGTCCGAGATACTAGGACCTGTTGACAAAGTCTCGTCTCCAGATGCGTGCAGCCGCGAGATTGAGGAAAGCTGCAAAGGACGCTTTGGTTTTGTCGTATCGGGTGGCGATCCTACGGAACTGTTTGAACTTGTTGAACATTCGCTCGATCCGGTTCCTGTCCTTGTAGGCCCGGAAGTCGCAAGCAATTTGCTCCTTGCGGTTTGACTTCGGTGGAGATAACGTACAAAATCTTTCGCACATTTTCTGGTTGGGACGGTTCCCTTTATGCTGATTGAAGGGAGCACGGTATGACTGATGACGATGAGGGCAAAGAGATGAGCAATGTGATCCGGATCGACGAGGCTCGGATCAAGGATCATCTTGGCGAGATGGTGCGCGGCACCGTTGAAGAGGCGTTGAATGCCATGCTGGACGCGGAAGCAGACCGGCTTTGCGGCGCTGGCCGTTATGAGCGGATAACGTACAAAATCTTTCGCACATTTTCTGGTTGGGATGCTCGCCTTCTATTCGACGGTTCCGCCACTCCTCGATCTTCGCGTAGATCTTCTTATTCAGATTGGAAACCGTACCGGGACTGACACGCGTGCCCCATAAGGCCTCGGTGATGTCTTCTACCCGACGCACTGAAACGCCCGCCAGGTACATCTCCATCAAAGCTTCCTCGACGCTGCATTCCCGCCGCTGGTAGCGCTCGATGATGGCCGTCTCGAACGTCTGACGCCGAAGCTTCGGCATCTTCAGCTTCACTTCGCCCGCTTTGGTGTGCAGCGAACGTTCGTAGCTGCCCGCCCGCGTGTCCTGACGCCCTTCGCTGCGCTCATAACGGCCAGCGCCGCAAAGCCGGTCTGCTTCCGCGTCCAGCATGGCATTCAACGCCTCTTCAACGGTGCCGCGCACCATCTCGCCAAGATGATCCTTGATCCGAGCCTCGTCGATCCGGATCACATTGCTCATCTCTTTGCCCTCATCGTCATCAGTCATACCGTGCTCCCTTCAATCAGCATAAAGGGAACCGTCCCAACCAGAAAATGTGCGAAAGATTTTGTACGTTATCTTTGGTCCGCGTGTTGCACCACTCACCTGGCAGCAACTTTCGACAGGAAATTGTCAATTCGGTTCGCCAGCTTGCGTGTGTTTTCACCAACTTCAGCCGAGGTCAGGGATACATCGTTTGCTGAGTGCGAGGTTTCATCGACTGCTGACTTCACCCCGGCCATGTTTTCGCTGATGTCCCGGGTGCCCGTGGCGATGTCCTGGATCGACGTTGAGATCTCTTCGGTCGCAGATCCCTGTTGCTCCAGGGCCGATGTGATAGAGCCGGTGAATTCGTTGACACGTTCCATGATAAGGGCGATTTCCTCGATCGCGGTCACCGAGTCCGAAGACGCTTCCTGAATTGCGCTAATCTGGTTGGAGATCTCCTCCGTCGCCTTGGAGGTCTGGTTGGCAAGTTCCTTGACTTCGGCCGCAACCACGGCAAACCCCTTTCCGGCTTCTCCTGCCCGGGCGGCCTCGATCGTTGCATTGAGCGCCAACAGGTTTGTCTGCTCGGCGATCTCCTGGATCAGCTGCAACACTGCTCCGATCTTCTGGGCAGACGCTGCCAGGCTTGCAACCTGTTCATTTGCCGACATGGCCTTAGTGTTGGCAGTTGAAACCACTTCGCTCGTTTCAGAGATCTGGCGCGAGATTTCTCCGATGGAGGCTGACAATTCTTCCGAGGCTGACGCCACGGTCTGGACATTGGCGTAAGTTTCTTCCGTCGCGGCTGCGACGGAGGCCATCCGGTCCATGTTCGCCGAGGAAAGATCCCGCAGCAATGCGGAGATGTTTGCCATGTTGTCATTTGATTGATCGACAGGTTCCAGCAGGCGCTGTGAATCCGATCTGAAATCCGCAATCAGTTGTTCCAGGTCGGCCTGCCGACACTGTTCGGTTTCAAAACTCATTTGTTGTTCAGCCTCGAGCTCCAGGCGCCGTTGGCCGCTGTCGCGAAAGACCTCGACGGCTTTTGCCATTTGCCCAAGCTCATCAGCGCGCTTGACATAGGGGATCGACAAACTGAAATCGCCGTCGGCAAGCTGGCGCATCACGCCGGTGATCCGGTTGATCGGTGTGATCAGTTTCTGGATCAGGACAAGGATGGCCAGGCCGACGGCCATAAGTGCCGCGATGCAGATTGCCAGAATTTCCCAACGGAGCTGGTTGGTGTTTGCCGTGATCTCTTCCTGGTTCATCAGCACGACCGAATACCAGTCCGTGGTCCCCATTGGTGCGAAGGCGGCAATGACCTCCTGATCGGCGAGGGAGGTGCTGAACCAGTTGTTCTCGTTGGCTGCACGAAGCAGCTCAAAGTCTGGAAACGGAGCGTCGCCACCCTTCGGGGAGAGGCCATCGGCGTCAAGCAACAGGGCCTTGCCCGTGTTGCCGAATGTGATGGTGTCGAATTTTTCGCTGACCAGGACGATCGGGTCGAAGACCACGGTCAGTGTACCCATCGATTTGCCCTTGGCATTGACCACCGGTTTGGTAATCAGAATTCCGCTCGTCGTGACGCTGAGCCCGGCAGTGTTCTCCTTCTGCACAGTGCTTGCTTGGCCTTCTCGCCGGTCCTTGCTTATGAGGGCTTTGCCCTCCGGGTTGTGCAGCGATATCGCGGTGAGAAAGCTGTAATTGTCCAGGTACTTCTCGAAGGTTTTCCCGGCGAGCGTTCTTGCCGCCTCGGCGGAGAACGTGCTGCCGGCGGCTTTCGCAAGCAGTTCATCGGCGGCCCAGGCGTCTGCATCCGACAGGCGCGCGTTTATCCAGTCATCACCGGCCGCAGCCAGCAGTTTGGAAGTTTGTTCGAACTGGGAAATTGTCACATCCTGAAGCGATGTGGTGACCCTCGCAATTGCAACGACTGCCATCGTCAACATGCAAATCAGAAGTATAGACATGCATGGAGCCAGGAATTTTCCACGTAATTTCATCGTATTCACCTTGTGCAGATCATTTTTTTTGATTTGCAGATGATTTTCGGTTAGGTGATTTTTGAATTGGTTAAATGATGACTTGTTAAGTTCAGTGTTTGATTAACAGAGTTACAATTGTTAATAGTATTAATACTGTTATGTATTGATTGATATTTTGGAAGTCTGCGTACCTTTCGAAGCATCTCGCATATTGCAGCGTCCGATAGTTCACACTGCGATGGGCTCGAGTGGAAGGCCTCCCTGCAGCTGAAGCGCAACAATTTCTTCAATCGGGTTTTACCGGAATTTCCTACGATCCAGAGACATCAGGCGTGCGAGTGCGACGTCTCTCTGGAAAGGTTTTCAGCGTGAATGCGCGACGCAATATCGACAAGTGTCGGAAGCGATACCGGCTTTTCAATGCTTGAAATTCGCGGTCCGAAGTCGTTGAGCAACCTGTGTTGCCTTGGAAGCCTGCCTGAAATGACAAGCACATGTGTATCGGGTGATCCCGTGAGCGCCATTTCCGCGAGGTCCCAACCCAGCTTGTTGTCCTCAAGCTGAATATCGGTCACCAGAAGATCGTATGGAGTTTCTGACAGGAGCAATTCTTTCCCTTTTGAATAGGTTTCGGATCTGGTCACGACGAAGGCATGTTTCTCGAGCTCTTGCGCAATGCCTTCCAGGGTCAATCTGTCATCATCGACAACCAGTGCCCTGAGCGGGGCAGCTTCGGCAAGACCCCGATTGGGTTGTTCCGCGCAGAGCCGTAGAGACAGTTTTACGCGGGTGCCTTCGTTCGGACGGCTCGCAATCTTGATGTCGCCTCCGGTCTGTTTCATGAAGCCATAGACCATGGAAAGACCCAGGCCCGTGCCTTCATCGTCGCTCCTCGTCGTGAAGAACGGCTCCATCGCATGGGCGAGCGTGACCTCATCCATCCCCGCGCCGGTATCCGACACGGTGATGGTTGCATTGTCACTGTTTTCGGTCCCGACCTCGATCTGGATTGTTCCCTCGTCGGCAATGGCCTGGTTGGAATTCAGGCAAAGATTGAAGATCGCGCTTTCCAGTTGACCCGGGTCAACCTTCACGAATATCGGAGAGGCAAACTTTTTGATCTCAAGGGAAACGTTGTCCTTGAGCCCGACGCTGACAAGATCGGCGACGCCTTCGACAAGACTGTTCAGTTCGACCGTTTCGGGAACCAGTTGCTGCTTCTTGGCAAACGCAAGAAGGCGCTGTGTCAGCGAGGCACCAATCTCGACCGCGTTTGCAATTCTGTTGCGGATGAGGTCCGCGGTCTTGCTGTCTCTCTTGTCATCGAGCAAGTGCAGATTGGTCGAAACCGTTGAGAGAATATTGCCAAAGTCATGGGCAACCTCACCGGTCACCTTTCCAAGGGCTTCGATCCTTCGGATCTGGTTGAGCCGATCGTCAAGCTGACGGCTTTCGGTCACATCGGTCAGCAGCCAGACCCGGCCATTGTCCGGCAGCCTGTTCGCGCGCGCATTCAGGATCTGGCCATCGAGGCGCCGGAGCTCAGCCGTGCCCCGAAATCCGGCATCCAGCGTGCTCTCCGGGATCTCGACAGAGAACGAACCTGTCAAGACGGTTCTTATTTCAGCCCCGGCACAGTCCTCTGCGCTTATGCGCAACAACTGACTGAAATTGTCGTTGAAATACCTGATACGGCCGGTGTCGTCGGTGACCGCGACCCCGTCGGTCATGTTGTTGAAGACTTTCTCAAGCAGGGCGTTGCGCTGGTGCAGTTGCAGGTTCGAGCGATCCAGGCGAAGCGCGTTTGCGCGAAACGTCCTGAAGGAGCGAAACAGGTCTCCGATCTCGTCCTTGTTGACGAAGCGGCGCGGCAGCGTGGACTTTCTGTCTCCCGCCGCAAGGCGCGTCATCGCGGTCGCGACGCGGTTGATGTTCGCTGCCACGTAGGACGAGAAGTAGATGGCCGAAGACAGCGCCAGAATGATGCTGGCACCACCGAAGAACAGGATGACAGACTTGGCAAAGGTGATCCCGGCCAGCGTCTCCTGCCGGCGCGACGTCAGGTAGTCCTCGGCCTCTTGTGCGAATGCGCTGGTCAGGTCGGTCATGATATTGGCGTTCCGTCGAATCCGGAAAAGCGCGTTTTGCGCGCTCAGGGCCAGTTTCAGCTCCTGTCGGCGCAACTCGAAAATTCCGTTCTTGCCTTCGGAGTTTTTTCGGATCTCGCCAAGAACTTCTGTCTGCTGCGGCGTGAGCGATCCTTGCTGCATCTGCCGGATCTGCTGATTGTAGGAACGGCGGTTCTCGCCAAGACTCAGGTGATTGCGGGAATAGCCCGCGGCGAGAGACGCATTGGCGATGGATTGCAACGTCAGCCAGTTGAGGCGGGATTCCCCGACATTGGAGGTACTTTCGATGGGCGAAGCCGTCCTGTCCCGAAGATTTGTGGTCACCCTGTTGGTTTGCAGCACCCGGTCCTGTGCAAACTCGAGCTCCGTGGCGGTGCCGATCAGATCCTGGATCGAGCTGCGCATGGCGACCAGGGCTTCTGCGAACTCGGTGGAAAGGCTCGTCTGGGTCTGCAGACTCGCCGCAGTGTGGTCCCAGTTCGCAATCGAGTTGTCGATCACTTCAAGCAGAGCCGCGCCTTCCTTCTTCATGCGCTCGGTCGACCCGAGGTTGAGGAGAAAGGGAGCCGAGGTTGCCATGTCGGAGGACCGGTTTGAAAGCTGCATGGCGCTGGCGACGCCGGCAAGCGTCTGACGATGCAGGTTTTCAAGTTCATTGTCGGCTTCATTCAAGGTGAACCAGGCCACGACGCCCACCATCATGGTCGAAAGGGCAAGGAGCGTCAGCGCCGTCCAAAGGCGTGTTCGGATCGAGACGGCCTTGAAAAGGTGCTGGCCTGTCATCCTGCCGCATCCAGGTTCGCGACGAATATGTAGCCCGCTCCGCGCCGTGTCTGAAGATGTTTCGGTTTGGAAGGCACCCGCTCTATCTTGCGGCGCAGGCGCAAGATGAGCACATCGATGGTTCGGTCGAGAAACCGATTGAGATCGGACCCCAGCGCTTCCAGCAGTTCCGGACGCGTGATGATCCTGTTGGGGTTCTGCACGAAAAACTCGAGTATCCGGTATTCGGCATTCGTGAGCGAAACGGGTTCACCTGACTGTCGGGTCAGCTCGCAGTTCTCGATGTCCAGCAGAAATCCACCGAACTGAACCGTATCGGGCGTGGCCAAAGGCGGCGTTGCGTCGGGAACACGCGCATGCTCATACCGACGCAGCACGGCACGGATCCTGGCGACCAGTTCGCGCGGATTGAAGGGTTTCATGACATAGTCGTCAGCGCCGGTTTCCAGGCCAATGATCTTGTCGATCTCGTCGCCGACACCCGTCAGCATGACGATGGGGAGATCGTGCAGCTGGCGGATTTGCTGCGCCAGGGTCAGACCGGATTCACCGCGCAGTTTCAGGTCTATGACGGCAAGCGAGAGGTCGTATTCGCCGAAATAGCTGAGAAAATCCGCGCTGTTTTCAAAAGAGGCAGGTTCGAAGCCGTTTTCCGCAAGCAGATGCGCAAGCGTCTCGCGAATTCCGGCATCGTCGTCAATGACCGCGATCTTAGGACGACTTTCCATTGCTTTCCCCCGAATCCTCCATCGGATCAAACAAGTCTACCGGTGCCATTCCGCAGTGTCTTGCGGTATTGCGTTTCCAATATTAAAGCCATTTGTAACAAGTGTAATATTGTTAATTATTTGGTGGCCCTGCGGCAGCAGTGTTAACACTTCCTGCGTCGCCCGGGCATCGCATCGTTGTTAGCCTTCTCTCTACTCAATCTGGTCATGCGGATCGGAACGAGATTTCTTGATTGGGAGGAAAATATGACTTCAGCCAAGTCAAAGGCGATGCTCACAGGCGTCTTTGCCACTCTGTTGACAAGCACGGCTCTTGCCGGTGAGGTCAACGTAATCTGCAGCGCGGAGCAACCGTGGTGCGACCTCATGGCGAATGCCTTCGAGGCGGAAAATCCGGATACCAAGGTTCTCATGGTGCGCAAGAGCACGGGCGAGACCCTGGCACAGATCCGCGCGGAAGCCGGAAATCCGAAAGTCGACGTGTGGTGGGGTGGAACCGGCGATCCGCATCTGATCGCGGCGGAAGAGGATCTCACGCAGCCATCCGGCGTGGACACGAGCAAATTGCTGGGCTGGGCCCAGAACATGCACGACATTTCTGACGGCAAGACCGTCGGTATCTATGCGGGCGCACTCGGCGTTGCCTACAATGTGGACGTACTGGAAGACAAGGGAATCACACCGCCTGCTTGCTGGAAGGACCTGACGGATCCCTCCTTCGCCGGCGAGATCCAGGTTGCAAACCCGAACAGCTCCGGGACGGCCTACACGGAGCTCGCGACATTCGTGCAGCTCTTTGGCGAAGACGAGGCCTACAGGCTGCTTGCCGAGATCGGCAAGAACGTCAATTCCTACACCAAGTCCGGATCGGCCCCTTCGAAGGCCGCTGCACGTGGAGAGACCGGAATCTCGATCGGCTTCATGCATGGCATGGTCAAGCTGGCAAGCGACGGGTTTCCTCTCAAGATTGTCGCGCCCTGCGAAGGGACAGGCTACGAAGTCGGTGCCGTCAGCATCATCAAGGGTGCCAAGAACCCCGAAGAAGCGAAGAAGTGGGTAGAGTTCGCCTTGCGCGCCGATATCCAGTCCAGGGCTCCGGAGACGGGTTCCTTCCAGGTGCCGTCCAATTCCAACGCGGAAGTCGCGGAAGAGTCACCTGAACTCTCGTTGATCAAGCTGATTGACTATGACTTTGCGACTTACGGCGCCAGCGAAACACGCAAGCGGCTGCTTGCGCGCTGGGACAAGGAAGTAAAACCCGCCAGCAACTGACGGACACTCCTTGTGACCGGGCGTGCGGCGCGGCGGCGGCACGCCCGGTCTGTTTAAAAGCTACACTCAGATCGGATAGAGCAATGAAACGGACACTGACACTCTGGGTCGTGACCGGCATCCTCGGTTTTTGCATTTTTCCCTGGTACATGACCGACAGCGGTTTCTGGTCAAGCCAGACCCTGCGTGATCCACTTGTTATGGACAGCGCGTCCGGATTGGTCAGCATATTCTACCATGATCGCTGGTGGCTGTTTTTGCCCCTGCTGTCACTCATCGGCGTTCTGCTGGTTCAATGTTTGCCTTTGCGACCGGTCCTGGAAGCCAGGCTCATCGCCGGGCTTGCGATCTTTGCGCTCAGCTTCTGCGCCTTGCAGGGCCTGGTGATCTCGCGGTCCGGTCCGAGCGTGTTTCCCTGGTTGTGGGGCGAGGCTGCATCAAGTGGTCAGCCGGGCATGGGCATCGGGGCAGGTCTCTTTGCCCTCTCGGCTCTGTTCGTCCTGACCTCGTCGGTGTCCCATATGGGACGCGGACGCGGCGATGCATTCGTGACCGGCATGATCGGACTGATCGTGTCACTCGTTGTCGTCTTCGTGTTCTATCCGGTTCTGCACATCCTGGTTCAGGCCTTGCAGCTGCCTGGCGGTGGATATGCCTTTTCTGTTTTCGCCAGCGGTTTTTTCGCTTCCGATATCTGGGACCTGAGCTGTCTCTTCGGTGGCAATGCATGCGGCGTGGCCATCAACTCCATATTCCTGGCGGTTTCCACCGGGTTGGGAACCACGGTTCTCGGTCTGGCGTTTGCCCTGTTTTTCACCCGCACTGCATTTCCCGCAAAGAAACTGCTGCGCGTCCTGACCGTGATACCAATCATCACGCCGCCCTTCGTGATTGGCCTGGCGCTCATCCTGCTCTTTGGCCGAACGGGAACAATCACCGAATTTGCCGCCGATCTGTTCGGCGTTGAAAAGTCGCGCTGGCTCTACGGTTTCTGGGGCATCTATTTCGCGCAGATGCTGTCATTCACACCGATCGCGTTTCTAGTGCTCATAGGCGTTGTCGAGGGGGTCAGCCCGTCGATGGAGGAGGCTTCCCAGACCCTTGACGCGAACCGCTGGCAGACCTTCCGGTTCGTATCCCTGCCGCTCATGCGGCCCGGTCTGGCGAACGCCTTTCTTCTGGGCTTTATCGAGAGCCTCGCGGATTTCGGCAACCCGCTGGTCCTTGGTGGCAACTATGATGTGCTGTCGACCGAGATCTACTACGCGATCGTGGGCTCCGTGGCGGATCCGGCGCGGGCGGCCATCCTGGCATTCACGCTTCTTCTGCTGACCCTGACCGCTTTCATCGCTCAGCGCACCTGGCTCGGAAAGAAATCCTACGCAACGGTGACCGGCAAGGCCGATTCCGGCCAGCACGCGGCGCTCAGCCCAATGGTCAAGCGGTTCTGTTACGGCATCACGCTGCCCTGGGCTGCTCTCACGGCAATTGTCTATTCGATGATCGTGTTTGGAAGTTTCGTGAAGCTCTGGGGCTATAATCACAGCTTCACCACCGAACACTATGTCCGTGCCTTCGGCATCGACTTTTCCGACGGGATCCGGTTTGTCGGGGCCGCCTGGGACAGCTACTTCACAACGCTGACCATTTCGACGGCTGCAGCGCCATTGACCGCCCTGATCGGATTGGCCACCGCCTACCTGCTCGTGCGCCAGAAATTCATCGGAAAGAGTGCCTTTGAATTCGGGACCATGTTGAGTTTTGCAATTCCGGGCACCGTGATCGGCGTCAGCTACATCATGGCTTTCAATTTTCCGCCGATTGAGCTGACCGGGACCAGCGTCATCCTGATTGTTGTCTTCGTTTTCCGCAACATGCCGGTGGGGGTCCGTGGCGGTGTCGCGGCCATGTCCCAGCTGGACAAGAGCCTCGACGAGGCATCGCTCACCCTTGGTGCCAACAGTTTCACGACTGTCCGCAGGGTGATTGCACCCCTGATGGGACCGGCAATGCTGGCAGCGCTGACCTACAGTTTCGTGCGTGCCATCACGTCTGTCAGTGCCGTCATCTTTCTCGTCAGCGCCAAACACAACATGGCGACCTCTTTCATCGTTGGCCGTGTCGAGAACGGCGAGTTCGGTTTCGCCATCGCTTATTCAGCCGTTCTGATCGTCACCATGCTGGCCGCAATTCTGGGCCTGCAGTTCCTGATCGGACAAAGGCGCCTGCGCCGCACAAACAGGGTTGAGGGAGCTGTAGCTGCATGAACATTTCGGAGTGGAAAATGAGTAGTGAAGTCAAAGGGGCGGTCGAATTCCGCAACGTTGTCAAGAAATACGGTTCGGTTGTTGCGCTGAAAGAGCTGACCCTGCGGATTGAACCCAAGAAGCTTGTGACGCTGCTCGGGCCCAGCGGGTGTGGGAAGACCACAACCCTGCGCCTGATTGCGGGACTGGAAAGCGCGACGACGGGTTCGATCCTGATTGGCGGGGAGGATGTCACGCATCTCAGTGCGACCTACCGAAAGGTCTCCATGGTCTTTCAGTCCTACGCCCTGTTTCCGCATATGACCGTTGCCGAAAATGTTTCCTATGGTCTGACGGTCAAGGGAACGCCAAAACGGGCGGCACTGGAAAAGGCCGAGACCGGACTGTCCATGGTGGGGCTCGCCGGGTTTGGAAACCGTCTTCCAAGCGAACTTTCGGGTGGTCAGCAGCAGCGTGTCGCGGTTGCCAGGGCAATTGTTCTGGAGCCTGAAGTGTTGCTGCTGGATGAGCCACTTTCCAATCTTGATGCCAAGTTGCGCAGGCATGTCCGCGAAGAGATCCGTCAGATCCAGCAGGATCTGGGCCTGACCGCTGTCTACGTGACCCATGACCAGGAAGAGGCCATGGCGGTTTCAGACGAAATCGTGGTGATGAAAAATGCCGAAATTGCCCAGGCCGGAACACCCTGGGATCTTTATGAACGTCCGGCGTCCGCATTCATCGCCGACTTCATTGGTGACGCCAATCTGGTGCCGTGCGAGATCGTTGGCCAGAATGGAAACGAGACGTCTATGCGCGTCAGGGAAAGGCTCGTGAGTGTTCCGGGGGTCTACGACCTCGTGAATGAGGCCCAGGTCGTTTTGCGTCCGCACAAGATCAGCGTCGGCGGCACTCAAACCCCGGGAAGCTTTCCGGCGGAAGTCACCTACGCCGCCTATCTCGGCAACCAGATCCAGTACACCGTTGAGGGGCCTTTGGGACATCTGTTCGTCACCAGCGAGGTCACGGCAAAGCCGGCCCGGAAAGGGGATTCGGTCTTTGTGAACTTTGACGAGCAAGACCTGCGACTTGTTGCCTGACCGCTTGAGACAGGTCGCATAGCGGCGGCGGAGGCCCGCCGCCGGACTGCTTCAGGCAGGTGAGAACGCCTGACTTTCGGATTGCATTGGCAATGAAACAAGAAGGAGACATGCAGCGTTCAAATGTTTTTCCTTCCCTACAACGGTGAGGCTGGATTTCCCCGCTGTTGCACCTTGGCCGGCGATTTCTCCCCCGCAAAGTTGAAGATCGCCGGCCGTTTTGTCTTCCGATATGCTTTCGGGTCGGCGGCGCGTTGCGCGTTGATGTCAGCTGCTCGAAAAGGGCTTTGCGGGCCGCTATATCCGTTCTGTCGCTTGAAATATCCACCAAGTCCCCTGGCTGAGCCATCGCCCATGCCGGCCGCCACGAGACGTGCGGGCGCGCAGAAGATGGCACACGGTTTGAACAAACCGGATCCAGGTGTTCTGCAACAATCACATGAAAGAAAAATGGCGGACAGAGAGGGATTCGAACCCTCGATACGGTTGCCCGTATACACGCGTTCCAGGCGTGCGCCTTCAGCCACTCGGCCACCTGTCCGTACCAAGCGGGAGCCGCTTGAGTGCCGCGCAATATACTCATGAAACGGCCAAGCGCAAGCGCCTGAACAAGTTTTTTTAAAGCGAATTTGCCAGCTGTGGATCTTCACCGGAAATTCTCGGAATTTGTCCTTGAGATTGGTGCCGTGACATGACTATTTCAGCGGGGCCAAGTCGCATAAATGTGTTGCACATCAATTTTTGTTCAAGTGTTTTGAGGTATTTCCCTTGGTGAATACTCGGTCCGTCTCTGGTATGTGAACCAGCTCGACCGCATATGAGTATTACCTGTCGAAATGGGATCTTTTTGAAAGCATAACGATGATCAGTGTTTTAAAGTTTTTATTCCGCCTGCTCGGGTATGCATGCCTTGCCATTGCGATTATTGCGGGCATCTCGGATGCCAGTACGTCAATTGCGCAATCCCAGGTCCAGTTGGTTCCCCTTGGACAGGTCCTCTACGATTTCTTTCCAGACACGTTCCCCATATTGCAGCCCGCGATCGAGCGGCACGTCCATCCGTTCCTGTGGGATCCGGTTGTTCTGACCCTGCTGGTCTGGCCGGTCTGGGCCGTGTTTGCACCGCTGGGACTGCTCTTCCTGTGGCTTGGTGCCCGCAGACGCCGCCGGCAGGTCCAGTTTGCCTGAGGCCTGACTTTCGCACACGAGGCCGTGACCTTCCCTTGGAATGTGACACGAACTGCGCCACATTGGCGGTGAGCACGCAAATCATACCGGCCCACTTCATTTGGCCGCCTTCGGAGATCGTGCTGAAGGCGGCCTTTGCATGTTGAAGCCGTGAACTGGCACAAGGGAGACCCGCCATGTCCTTCATGACGATGCTGTCCAAGAAGTTCTCGTTGCCTGGAAAGGACGAAGCCTTGCCGGGACGCGCCGAGGCGATCAAGCCGGCTGAACCGCATTTCGTGAATGGGAAGTCCCTTGCTGGGCCTTATCCGGACGGCACGGAAACCGTGTTGCTCGGCATGGGGTGTTTCTGGGGGGCTGAACGGCTCTTCTGGCAACTGCCGGGCGTTTACGTGACCGCGGTCGGTTATGCCGGCGGATTCACGCCCAACCCGACCTATCATGAGACCTGCACGGGACGAACGGGGCACACCGAGGCGGTCCTCGTCGTGTACGATCCGGCGGTGGTCACACTCGCTGATCTGCTCAAGGTTTTCTGGGAGAACCACGATCCCACCCAGGGCATGCGTCAGGGCAATGACACGGGTACACAATACAGGTCCGCCGTCTATGTGGCGTCGGAAAGCGACCTGCGGATGGCTGAACAGTCCCGGGATGCCTATCAGGGAGCGTTGCGCGACGGTGGCGTTTCGGCGTCGATCACCACGGAAATTCGGCAGCTGGATGAGTTCTATTTTGCAGAGGACTACCACCAGCAATATCTGGCAAAGAATCCGGGCGGATATTGTGGCATCGGCGGCACCGGTGTCTCATGCCCAACCGGTATCGGTGAACACTGAGACCGCAAGCTTCCCCTGACAAGGCGAAACGAGATCACGACCGGCGCACCTTCCCAAAGGGAATGTCGGTCGTGAAGTCCATTGCAATTTTTACCAAGACTAGAGCGAGGTTTCATGAGGCAATGCCAACTAAAGTCGGCATTGCTGAAAAAGGCCTGCGCTGAAATGCAATAAATTTCAGTAATCCTAACCCGATATTTCAGATTTTATTAAATTTGCACTGCAAAACTGGGTTCTGGACGCAAAGCGTTGAGGACTGATTCGATGGCACGATCCGCAAGAAAATTTGCGGCGATTTATTTCCTGGGATGCAGCCTGTTGGTGCTGGGCGGCAGTCTTCTGCCGAGCGGTAACGGGTTTGTGGCGGTCTTCGCCAAGCCCTGGGGTGAGTCGGCCGTTGAAGTGATCGCCCGTGCCGAAGGACGGATCATCTTCGGGCAGAACGCGTCCTGGGTGGCCTTAACAGAGGCATCCGATCACGAATTTATAGCAAGGCTCTATCGGTCTGGAGCCGGCTTTGTCGCCTCTTCCGTGGTCGCATATGCGTGCGCCCGCGTAAAAGGCGTTTCTTTGGAGAAAGCTACATGAGCGAATCGGCCCAAATGGTTTCCGGTCTGGACAGTTTCCGTGAAAGGTTCTCCCGGATTGTCATTCACTTCACCTGGTTCAACGTTTTTCTGGTTATGGGTACGGCCTGGTGGGGTGGCAATGTTTCACTCGTCGCCGTAAGTGGTGCGGCCCTGCTGCTTGGCGCGGCCGCGACCGGTGCCTGGCTGAAATTCGGGTCGGGTATCGAGACCCGCCTGGCAACTTCGATGTCGCTGGCCGGTCTAGTCGCACTCTTCGTTGCGTCTCTGTCTGCACCTGCTGGCCAGCCATCCTACCAGCTTGATGGGCACATGTATTTCTTCGCGGTGCTGGCGATCCTGGCGAGCTGGGTCGACTGGCGCGCATTGGTCGCCTACGCAGCGGTTGTTGCCGTCCATCACCTGGCGCTGAACTTCATCATGCCTTGGGCAGTCTTTCCGGAGGGGGCCGATTTTGCGCGGGTTGTGTTTCACGCCACGATCGTCGTGGCCGAGGTCGGTGCACTCTGGTGGATGACCGACAGCCTTGCCAAGGCCTTCGGGGCATCCGACGCAGCCCGCCATGAGGCAGAGGAAGCACGCGCGGAAGCCGAGGTTCTGCAACAGCAAAACCACGAGCACGACGACATCGAGCGCAACAAGCAGGCCATGATCAGTGAACGCATTGCAGCCTTCCGTGACGAGATCTCTGCCAAGCTAGATGGCATGGGTGTCAAGGTTCACGAAATGCGCGGTTCGGCTGAAGAACTGGGTGCCGTTGCTCAGGACACGACGGGTCGTGCTGCATCCGTATCCGATGCGTCCGAAACCGCGTCCTCCAATGTGCAGATGGTGGCCTCGGCAGCCGAGGAGCTGTCCTCGTCAATCGCAGAAATCTCCCGTCAGGTCGAACAGACCACCGGCATTGTCGTGAAGGCGACGGAGAACGCGCAAACCAGCAACCAGAAGGTTGCCGGCCTTGCTGACGCTGCCAACCGGATTGGCGAAGTTGTCACGCTCATCCAGGCGATTGCGGAGCAGACCAACCTGCTTGCGCTGAACGCAACGATCGAGGCCGCACGTGCCGGTGAAGCCGGCAAGGGGTTTGCGGTTGTTGCTGCCGAGGTGAAGGAACTGGCGACCCAGACCTCCAAGGCTACGGAAGAAATCGGCGCCCAGATCTCTGCCATCCAGGCGGAAACCAAGGGTGCGGTGGAATCCATCGGCGCAATTGCCGAAACCATGGACGAGGTCAACAGCTACACGGCTGCGATCGCGGCAGCGGTTGACGAGCAGGGCGCAGCCACGCAGGAGATCTCCCGCAACGTGGCGGAAGCAGCAGACGGCACCGGCCGGGTTGCCGCCAATATCGGAGGGGTCCGCGAGTCGGTGGAACGCACGAGCCAGTCGGCGTCGTCCATGTCAGACGCAACCGAGGTGCTCGATTCCGAAGCCACGGAGATGCGTCGCGCAATCGACAACTTCCTGAAGGATGTGGCTGCAGCCTGATCCTGAAACTGACTTTCGAGCGAACAAGACCGGCAGGTTTCCTGTCGGTCTTTTCTTTTCTTTTGTCCGTTTTGCCACCTCATGGCTTGACCTGATGTCGCATGAATGCAATGTGCCGCTCCTTAGAAGCCATTCGGGTCATTGAAATTGCGGCATACTTCGCGTCATGATCCTGTCCTGATCGGGAACCGGCAAACCTTGAAGTCAATGAGTGCACTGAAACCCGGCACGATTCTGCTTCTGGACATCTTGAAGCAGAAATCGGCGCTTTTGTTCCAAGAGCCGCGCGACATCGTGACGTGCACGCGCCTGGAAGATGTGCCTGCTTGTCTGGAAAAACTCGAAACCGCGCAAGCCGAAGGGCTGCATGCGGCAGGCTATCTGGCCTATGAGCTCGGCTTTGCCTTTGAGGAAAAACTGAAAACCCGCTTTCGGGAAACGGGCGAGCCGCTTTTGTGGTTTGGGCTTTATGATTGCCCGCGCAAGCTCGCGCTCGACGATGCAAGGGCGCTCCTCGCCGATGGGCTGGTGGAAGAGGCCCTTCCGGTCGCAAGACCGCGTTTCGACATGGACCGCGCCGCCTATGACAACGCCTTCACGCAGGTCCAGAACCATCTTGCCAAGGGCGACATTTACCAGGTGAACCTCACCATGCGGGCGCGGTCGCAATTCGATGGTGCTCCCGAACGGTTGTTTCTCGACCTGATGCGGCGCCAGCCGGTTGAGTTTGCGGCCCTTGTCCGGATGGAAGACAGATCGGTTCTGTCTCTGTCTCCCGAACTGTTCCTCGAACGGCAGGGGGAGTGTCTTCGCACAAGGCCGATGAAGGGAACGGCCCCCCGGGGCCGCTTCGCATCCGAGGATGGGCGGATTGCGCAGGAACTTGCCAGCGATCCGAAACAGCGCTCGGAAAACACCATGATCGTGGACCTGATGCGCAACGACCTGTCGCGCATTGCCGAGACCGGGTCCGTGAAGGTGACAAACCTGTGCGCCGTGGAACGGTACCAGAGCCTCCACCAGATGACGTCGACCGTCGAAGCACGCGTGCCCGGGACAACCGGTTTTGCGGAGATCGTCCGGCATCTCTTCCCGTGCGGCTCAATCACCGGTGCGCCGAAGCTGAGCGCCATGCAAATTGCCGACAATCTGGAAACCGGTCCGCGGGGTGTCTATACCGGTTCAATCGGCCATCTGGCGCCGGGAGGCGATTTCCGCCTGAACGTGGCGATCCGTACCCTTGTCCTGCGTGCGGACGGATCACTGGAAGCCGGAACCGGCTCCGGTGTGATCTTCGATTCCGGAGCTGCTCCGGAATATGACGAATGCGCTTTGAAACTGAAATTCCTGACCGAGGAAACGCCCGACTTCGATCTCATCGAAACGATGGCCCATGACCCTCATGAAGGATATCTTCTTCTGGATCGTCATCTGCAACGCCTGCAGAAATCCGCGACCTATTTCGGATTCACGTTTGAAGAGGACACGGTGCGCGCAGCGCTTGAAAAGCATGCAGCCGAGTTTTCGCGTGCGCGCCGGGTCAGGCTGTTGTTGAGCGCTGACGGAGCCCTGTCGATTACGTCGACCGATCTGACCCCCGTCGATCAGACGACCGTATTCAATCTCGTTCTGGCCCGTGAAAAGACGCACTCGCAGGACCGTTTCCTCTATCACAAGACCACCAACCGCGCCTTCTACGATGACACCCGCATGCGCTACCAGGCCGAAACCGGGTGTCAGGAAGTCCTGTTTGAAAACGAACAGGGATTTCTCACGGAAGGCAGTTACATGACCCTGTTCGTCCGCAAGGACGGCAAGCTGCTGACCCCGGCGCTGAAGCACGGCGTGTTGCCGGGGACCTTCCGAGAGGGGCTGCTTGAATGTGGCCTGGCCATCGAGGCCGACCTGACCCGGCAGGATCTGGAGAATGCGGACGAGGTTTTTGTCGGAAACTCCGTGCGCGGGCTGGTCAGGGGGCGTCTGATCCCTGCGTTGCAAACGATTGTGGAAAGTACCGGCCTGGAAGAAGTCCTGCCGGAAAAGAGACAGGCCGGCTGATCCACCCGCTCCAGGGCGCTAGCGCAAACTGTCGCTGATCCGGTGCGCACGCGGTTGCGCTGACAGGTCGACCGACTGTCCGGCGTGAATGCGTCCCCTTTGGATGACCCTGGCATAGACACCGAAATTCATGCCGGTCTCTTGCACGATCGTCTTCAGGACCGCCGGTTCGAAACGAAGTTCGTCCTGTGCCATGGTCACCATCCGGCAACGCTCCGTTTCATGGGTCACTTCTAGTTTTGCGTCGCCCAGGGTCAGCACCTTTCCGATCAGATCGTCGTCACGCATGTGGTCTGGTGCGTCCAGAACCATGTTTGCGCGAAAACGTCTGCAATCAATTTGTGCGTCCGGAACGAGGCGCTGCAGTCTCGCTAGTTCCGAAGACAAAAGCACATGCACGGCGCCGTCGTCGAAATGCGGGATCTCATTCTCCGCAACGGCCATTACTTGCCGTTCGAGATACGCGGAGAGCTCATGGTTGATTGCAGGATCCTCGATGTCGAACTCCCGGCCGTCCGGAAAGGAGATCAGGACACGGTTTTCAAACGACCTGGCCCGCAAGGAAAAAAGGCCGTCCATGCGGGTGAAGCGTGTTGTGGTCTTGCCGCTTCCCAGTTTTCCAGCGGTGTCGGCAAGCGCAAATGCCCGGTCGCCGACGACGCCCCTTCCATCAAGGTCGAGCTCTTGGCAGCTTTCGCCCAAAAGGGATTTGACAGGATAGCGCCAAAGGGCTTGGATCCTCATGCGTGATCTCCGGTTTGCTGCCCCCAGGGCGCGACGGTCAATTCCGGCCAAAGCGCCTTCATTCGCTCCGCCTTTTCAACATAGGTCTGTTCGTTCGGCTGGACATAGTTCGGCACAAGGCGCATGGCGAACAGGTTGGCAAGGCCAAACGGCGCGGCCACGACGAGGCCTTCTGAAGCGTCCAACCGGACCGCAACTGCATGCGTGCGCGCTGCGTATGTCGTCAGCGAATCCATGGCGCAGTCAAGTGGTCTATAGGGTCTGCCAAAACGCTGTTCGTACCACAGATGGACGCGCGCCTGGTTTCGCGTTTCAAGAAGCTTCGCAAGGTCTGGAAGCGCATCGTTGACCTTTTTGATCACTGCGTCTTCCGCTTCGTAGGACAGGTCGCTACCGTCGAAATAGATGATGTCGAAGTCCTTAATACCGTGAAAGTGGGGACGGCCCGTCATGACGTTCCAGACGGTCTGGTAGATGCCGCCGGACACCAGCCAGGCATCGGGCAGGTTAAGCTCCCGGATGGATTCCAAGATCTCCATGACATGCGGCACGGTTTTCAAGACATGTTTCAGCGCTTTTATCCGGTCCTCTTCTGCGGCGGCATAGGGTTGGCCGAGGCGCGCGTAATCATCGGGTCGGAACGGGGTGTCGGTCATGGAAGCAACTTTCTGAGACGGCAGCAGAGCCTAGCTGATTCTGGGGTGCATAACAGAGTGCTGTTGTTCTGGGTCAATGCAGCGCGCGCGAAGCTGAAGCAGCATTGTGCGCAAGAGCCCGAATCCGGAAATGGTCAAGCGCCGATGCCCTGGTGTTGCTTTCAAAAATGCCGCGGCACCTATGCCGACTGGCAAAGCTTGAAACTCTGTGATTTGGTTCCATGTGATTTCTTAGACCACTGATTTCAGGATGCGCAAATGAGCGGATTGCACACTTTCTCCTTTGGCCGTGCGGGCAAGCTCCTCTCCCTGGCAATGGCAGGCGCCTTTGTTTCGCTTGCAGCAATACAGACTGCGGACGCCCAGACCAGACGCGTGGATTCCCGGTCGCTGACCTGCTCACAGGTCCAGTCGATGATCAACCAGCGCGGCGCGGTTCTGCTGAGCACCGGGCAATACACGTTCGACCGATATGTCTCAAACAGGAACCAGTGTCAGCATGGGGAAGTGCTTTATCGCGATACGGTTCCAACCAAGGACAACGGTCGCTGCAGAGTGCAACGATGCGCAGATGATTTCCGTTTCTATCGCGACTAGGCGGAGAATTTGAAAGGCGACACCTGGTGTCCCGAAGCTGGAGCAGCGCATGAGACTGAAGCGAAAGGCAGCCGTATCTCGACGTGCCCTCGGCGGCGCTTTGTTGGCGGCGGTTTTTGTTGCCGGATCATTTCCGGCCGATGCGCAATCCCGCAGGCCGGACACCCGGTCGATGACTTGCTCGCAGGCCCAGGCGCTGGTGGACCAGCGCGGTGGGATCGTGATGAGCACGGGGCAGCATACCTTTGACCGGTTCGTTTCAAACCGGAGCTTCTGCCAGGTTGGAGAAACGGTCTGGCGGGAGCGCGTCCAGACAAAGGACAATCCCAAGTGTCTCTTGCAGATTTGCGTCAACCGGTCGCCTTTGCGCTTCAGGTAGGACGGCACCCGGGCATGCAACCAGCTTGACGTGGCCGGGGATGCGATTGAGGAGTGCAGTGCATGACCACCGCGAAACACTTCCGCTGTTCTGACTGGATGCCTCGGATCGCCGGGGCGCTGTTCCTGTCGCTGTGTAGCGCGAGCATGGTCATGGCGCAGTCCGCACGGCCGGACACCCGCACGATGACGTGCGCGCAAGCCCAGGCCCTGGTCAAGCAACGCGGAGAGGTCGTAATGACGACCGGCCCGACAACCTTCGACAAGTTCGTTGCGGATGCACGCTATTGCCGGCCGCAATCCAACTCCGTCCGCGCCAGGTTCGCTCCAACCAAGGACAATCCGAAATGCGCTGTTGGAAACCGGTGTTTCAGCAATCGTGAACGCCGCTAGATCGGAACTCGGGACGAACCCCTCTTCCAGCCGTCTTCAATTGACCGCCTTCTTTTGCGCGATGAGAAGCTCATTTCCTGTGGCCTGATGACCACGGCACGGGCCTGGCGAATGCTGCCTATTGCAATCCGGTCTCATTTTACTGATATGAAAAGAGCAAGCGCATTTGTTTGAAGCTGAATATTATAACCATGCGGATCAACGCGGGAACCAATAGCTGATGAGCCATTTTTTTATTTCTGACCGGCAAGCCGTTGCGACTTCTTTCCTGAAGACGGGTCTCGCCGGAGCGGTGGTCCTGCTGTCGCTTTATCCGGCGACCGCTCAAACGCGGCGGCAACCGAACACCGAAACGTTGACCTGCGCACAGACCCACGACCTGATCGACCGGTTCGGAGCGATCAATCTGAAATCCGGTCCCGTGAAGTTCGACCGGTATGTATCAAGCAGGAGCCAGTGTTTTGCAGGGCAGGGTCTGAGGAACGTCAATGTTCCGACCAAGGACAATCCGCGCTGCACGGTGCAGATCTGCGCTGAACTGGATCACAATCGCAATTGACCGGTACCGCGCGGACAAGCCGCGCGGCAGTTAGGTTGAACGGCCGTCCTATCCCCTGAGCGTACCGCCGGTCGCTTTCTCGACATTGGCGATGATCTTCTTGGCGACAGCATCGATCTCTTCATCGGTCAGGGTTTTCTGACGCGGTTGCAAGAGAACGTCGATGGCGACGGACTTCTGATCTTCCGGTACGCCCTGGCCTTCGTAGATATCGAAGAGCGTGACATCCGCGATCAGGTTTTTCTCCGCACCACGAGCCGCTTTCAGCAGGGTTCCGGCGGTGACGTCCTTTCCGACCAGGAATGCGAAATCGCGCCGGACCGGCATCAGGTGGCTGGCGTTCAGCGCGCCCTTGGAGCGACCGCCCTTTGATTTCGGCTGCGGCAGTGCATCGAGATAGACCTCGAACGCCACAAGCGGGCCTTCGATGTCCAGCTTGGCGAGTGTGCGCGGATGCACTTCGCCGAAGATCGCCAGCGTGTTCTTCGGTCCCTGTTTCAGGCAGCCGGAACGGCCCGGATGCAGCGTGTCCGGTGCATCCGTGTAGACCTGAAGCTTGTCGACCTGGGCGCCGATGGCAGCAAGTGCTGCTTCCGCGTCGGCCTTGGCGTCGAACACATCGACATCTGCAGATGCGCCGGACCAGTGACGGCCCGCGCCCTGGAACCTGGCAGTGCCCCGGCGGACCCCGGCGGCCACCATCTTCTGGCCTTCCGGTGTATCGTTTTCGAAGACCTGTCCAATCTCGAACAGGGCGACGTCACCGAAGCCACGGTCGGCGTTGCGCTGAGCCGCCGCCAACAGACCCGGCAACAGGCTCGGACGCATGTCGGTCATTTCGTGGGAGATCGGGTTGGCCAGCGCAAGGTCAGCCTGACCACCACCGAAGAGCTCGGCCTGATCCCTGGAAATGAAGGACCAGGTCACGGCCTCGTTCAATCCACGGGTCGCCAGCGCACGCCGTGCCCTGTTGCGGCGGATCTGGCCCGTGGTCAGGACTTTCTGACCAACAGTGCCTGTGCGCGGGAGCGGCGTGAAGGACACGCGATCCAGCCCGATGATGCGAACCACTTCCTCGACAAGGTCGGCCTTGCCTTCGATATCCGGGCGCCAGCTCGGCGCGGCCACCTTGACCGTGTCTCCGGAGCCGGACATCCAGAATCCGAGCGACTTCAGAGTCACGTTGATTTCCGCCTGGGAGATTTCAACACCCGAGAGGCGCTTCACCTCGGAATAGGGGAACTCGATGATGTTGGTGCTGTCGGGTACCTTGCCGGCCTGAATGGGCTCAGAGGGCTCGCCCCCGCACAGGTCCAGCACCATGCGTGTTGCATATTCGAGGCCCGGCATCATGTAGTCCGGGTCGACACCACGCTCGAAACGGTAACGGGCGTCCGTATTGACGCCGAGCTTGCGGCCAGTTGCAGCAATGTCGTCTTCGTCCCAGAGAGCGGATTCAATCAGCACATTGACGGTGTCTTCGGTGCAGCCGGACGGTTCGCCACCCAGAATGCCACCAAGGCTTTCGACCGCGTTTTCGTCGGCGATGACACAGACCGTGTCGTCGACCTCGTAAGACTTGCCGTTGAGACCATCGAGACTCTCGCCGGTCTTGCCCCGGCGGACGACCAGATTGCCGTGCACCTTGTCCGCATCGAAGACGTGCAGCGGACGACCCTGGTCGAATGTGATGTAGTTGGTGATATCCACCAGGATGTTGATCGGGCGAAGGCCGATTGCGGTCAAACGGTCCTGCAGCCATTTCGGCGAGGGGCCGTTCTTGATGCCCTTGACCATGCGCAGACCGAAGGCCTTGCACATCGGCTTGGTGTCGCCGAAGTCCAGGGTCACGTCGGTCGGGCAGGGATAGCTGCCACGGATCTGCTCGTGCGAACGCTCCTTCAGCTTGCCGAGCCCGGCAGCCGCAAGGTCGCGCGCAATGCCGTAAACGCCGGTGCAGTCCGGCCGGTTCGGGGTAAGACCGATCTCGATGACGGGTTCGTCCATGCCGGCCCACTCGGCGTAGTTGACGCCTACGGGGGCATCAGCCGGCAGGTCGATGATACCATCATGCTCGTCGGACAGTTCCAGCTCGCGCTCGGAACACATCATGCCGAAACTTTCGACATCGCGGATCTTGCCGACGGACAGGGTGACATCGAGGCCGGGAATATAATCGCCCGGCTTGCCAAGGACACCGACCAGACCCGCCCGTGCATTCGGGGCACCGCAGACGATCTGAACCGGGTCACCTTCGCCGGTGTCCACTTTCAGGACCCGCAAGCGGTCGGCGTTTGGATGCTGTTCGGCTTCGAGAACCTTCGCGATCCTGAACGGCTTCAGACGGTCGGCACGATTGGTGACTTCCTCGACCTCAAGTCCGATCATCGTCAGGCGTTCGACGATCTCTTCAAGACTTGCCTCGGTTTCCAGATGCTCCTTGAGCCAGGAAAGGGTGAATTTCATGAGCTTTACTCTTTATCGGTCAGGCGGCCTTCGGGGACCGCAAATCTTGTGAGCCGGGGCGCGCTAGTTGTTGAAGCGGTCCAGTTCCGGAAGGATGGTGGCTTCGCCGTAGTTTTCCGCGAAGCGCCGGCCGATTTCGGAAAAATCCTCGGTCCAGCGCCGCACCATCTCGGGTGTGATCTGTTCGCCGGTTGAAATGGCCTGAGCAGCCTCTGTCTCGATGCGATCGCGCAAGATGCCCAGCTCGAACTGGGCCGCGTATTCGGCCCGGTATTTGCCGAGCCATCCCATGGCCACGATGATGACCATGACCAACAGGGCCGCCGAGCTTGTCAGACCTGCCCACTTGGCCGTGCCGCTGATGCGCTTGTCGCTGGCGATCAGGATGATCGATGCGATTGTAAGGAACGCAACGATGTAAATCGCCTGCAGAAAGCTCTGATACTTTTCTGCCGAACTGGCTTCGTGTCCGGCACGCAACCGGGTGATCCGGTCCCTCAGATACAGCAGAGCGTCGGCCTCGGTCCCCAGTTTCTCGCGAAAATAGGTATCGCAGAACCGAAGACGCCCACGACGCTCGATCTTGTCGGCACAGGCTTCCAGAAACGACGTCGGTGTCGGCACACGCGCGTCCCTGTCGGATGTCTGGGTCGTTTGCGCTGCGGCGGGCAGCAGGGTTGCCAGCATGAGCGCCAGGACAACAAACAAGCGGGTCAGCATTGACATGATCTCGCCCCTCAAAAATCAGATGGTCAACTGGACAACCCGCCGAACAGGGTCGGCAGGTCGAGTGGGCGGAAGCCGTAATGCTTGATCCAGCGCACATCGGCGTCGAAGAAGGCACGCAGGTCCGGCATGCCGTATTTCAGCATGGCGATCCGGTCGATACCCATGCCCCAGGCAAAGCCCTGATAGACATCCGGGTCGAGACCGCAGTTGCGGATCACGTTCGGATGCACCATGCCGCAGCCGAGAATTTCCAGCCAGTCGTCGCCCTGGCCGATCTTCACTTCACCACCGGACCGGTCGCACTGGATGTCGACTTCCATGGACGGTTCCGTGAACGGGAAGAAGCTCGGACGGAAACGCATCTTGATGTCGTCGACTTCAAAGAAGGATTTGCAGAACTCCTGCAGCACCCATTTCAGGTGGCCGAAATGGCTTTCCTTGTCGATCACCAGTCCCTCGACCTGGTGGAACATCGGCGTGTGGGTCTGGTCGCTGTCGCACCGGTATGTGCGGCCCGGAATGATCACGCGGATCGGTGGCTCCTGGTTGCGCATCGTCCGGATCTGGACCGGCGACGTATGGGTCCGCAGCAACAGCCGCTCACCGTCTTCCTTCTCGTTGAAGAAGAACGTGTCGTGCATTTCACGCGCCGGATGGCCTTCGGGGAAGTTCAGCGCTGTGAAGTTCAGCTCATCGGTTTCAATGTCCGGACCTTCGGCAATGGAAAAGCCCATGTCGGCGAAGATCGCGGTCAGCTCGTCAATCACCTGGCTGACCGGATGGATCCGGCCGCTTTCGGCGGGCGATGGGCGCAGGGGAAGAGAGACATCGACTGTCTCGCTGGCAAGGCGGGCTTCAAGTGCCGCCTCCGCCAGAACATCCTTGCGGGCGGTGATCGCGTCGGAAATCTTGGCCTTCAGGCCATTCAGCGCCGGGCCCATGACCTGGCGTTCTTCCGGGGTCATCTTCCCGAGCGTTTTCATCTGCTCGGAGATCTTGCCCTTCTTGCCCAGGGCGGAGACCCGAACCTCTTCCAGCGCGGCTTCGGAACCGGCGCCGTCAATGGCGGCCAGAAGGTCGGATTCAAGTGTATCGAGATTGGACATGCGTACTCGGTCGTCGGTTCGCGCAAGGCGCGGAATTTGGTCGAAACAGAAAGTCGGGGTCTTTTAGCGAATAATGCCGCCAATTGCCACGGCTTAAGGCGCATTAATGCGTGAGACACCTGTGAAGGAAAAAGCGCTTCTGAAAAAGCGCATTAGCGCATAAATCGCCCGCAGGCCGGACCCTGCATCTCCGGCAGGCGCACAAGAAAACCCGCAAAACGCAGGGCGTTTGCGGTCGGTCCCAAATGAACAATATGTGCGGTGCGACAGGTCATGGAGCGCCAATGTAACGAAACATCGGGCGAAGGCAAGGGCGAAAGGGGACCTGCAATCGATGCGCTGCGGTTTGCATATTGCTTGGAGCGGTCCTTCCCGATCAGGTCGAAGATGACCTGGGCACCAACGTTAACCCGTGACTTCATCTGCCCCTTTCGGCCTTCCGATAGAATCCTGCAACTCTTCCTTGAGCCAGTTTCCAAAGGCCTGTTTTGCCTTGGTTCTCGGTGCGTTTTTGCCACTGATGAGCCAATAGCCCAGTCCGGTCGCGGGTCTCTGGGGGAAGGGGGAGATCACCTGGCCGGACTTCACCGCATAGACGGCGAGCGTCTCCCAGGCGAGAAAAACGCCCTGTCCGGCAATGGCGGCATCCAGGCACAGGGAACCGTCGGAGAAGGTCGGCCCATCCTGAAGGATGCTCTCGTCCAGGCCGAAAAGGTCGAGCCAGGTTGACCAGCTGAAGATCTGGCCCGGGTCGCGGATGATTGGCAATTTGCCGATGTCGGCAGGTTCCCTGATTTCCTCTGCGAGCGCCGGGCTGCAGACCGGGAAAACGCGCTGGTTGAGGAGCTTTTCGGCATTGAGGCCCGGATAAGGGCCCTTGCCCACGCGGATGCACAGATCAACGTCACTGGTATCCGGGTCGATGAGGTCGACGGTCGCTTCGACGCGAACCCTGACATCTGGGCAAACCCTGTTGAACGCCTTCAGGTGCCAGACAAGCCACTTGCCGGCAAAGACTGGTGCGACCGAAATGGTCAGGGCGTCTTCACGGCCACGCTGTGTCGTGGCGACGGCAGTGGCAAGGGAGGACATGGCCGACGTCAGGTGCGGCTGCATGGCAAGGACATGCGGTGTCGGCAACAGTATCCGGTTCTGGCGTTCAAAAAGCTGCACGCCCAATTGGGCCTCTGTCTTCTGGACCTGCTGACTGACCGCCCCGACCGTCACGCCGAGCTCTTCGGCAGCCGCCTTGATCGAGCCGAGGCGCGCGACAGCCTCGACGGCGCGCAGGCCGGAGAGATGGAACTGGTTCAGTGTCTTCATTTTAGAATTTCTAAACTGAAAAGCAGAAGAAGTCGATTTTTTATATGGGAAACGGCGCGTATATATAGAGCCAAGCTAAATTCAATCCAAAGGAATTTGGCCATGACAAAAACAATAAAAAGGAAAATGAAAATCATGATGAAGCTGTTTATGCGCCGTCAGTTTACCGCGAAATCCCCATCCGCTTATGACCGTCAGGACCCGCTGTCCCATCCCGTCATCCAGCGCATGAGCCCGCGTGAACTGGCCGACCTGCCGCTGAGCCGGCGCTAAGGTCACCGACCGGCTGAAACGCCGGTCACCTGATTCTTCCGACCGACCCACAGGCCGGTTGGGCAAAACCTCCAATCAGAAAACGGCGCTCGGGTTCTCCCCGGCGCCGTTTCTGTTTCGGGCAGTGGGGCTGGGATACGCTACCGGCTGAATGTCACCAGCCGTGTCGCCGTGCCGTTGCCTTGTGGACTGACGATCTTGCCCTTGGTTGCGCCATACATCAGGTCGTTCGAGACGACAAAAAGATAGAGGTCGAACGCAACCGTTCCGCCTTCTTCGGCGAATGTTCCGCTTGCATGCAATCTTGGAAGCGTGTTCGGGTCACACCCGAGAAGAACGCCCAGATCGAGCGTGGTCAAAACATCCCTGGAATCGAGCGGCGTGTCCTCTTTCAAGTCAAAATTCCATTTGCCTTCCTGAACGAACTCCACGGGATATGTTCCCTGAAGCTCGGAAGACATGATTGTCATCGTGCCATCTGTAGCCGTTTCTATGGCCCCGTCACTGTAGTCACCGGCGGGCAGTGCCATCGTCCGGCCCATCATTGACAGCGTCCCGACCCCGTTTTTCACCTCCCAGAAGCCGTCCAGCTCGGGCGCGACACTCGATGTCCATGTCGAGACATCCGCTCCGCAATATGTGTTGTTGCTGGAAGCCAGGGCCGTGGTCGAATTCAAACCGGTGGCGAAGAGAATTGAACCTGCAAGAACAACTAATCGAAAAGTCATGAGAATCTCCTGATTGAATGTCCCATGACTAGCGCGTTGTTCGTCGCGCGTCATGTGATTGATATCACGCAGAATTTGGTTTGGAGGATAGCCCGGCCCTTTACACCGCAGTCATCCCGGACTTGATCCGGGATCCAATCC
This sequence comes from Roseibium sp., assembly GCA_017643925.1. GTDB lineage: Bacteria > Pseudomonadota > Alphaproteobacteria > Rhizobiales > Stappiaceae > Roseibium. The sequence goes on from JAEPML010000001.1 coordinate 27,916, forward strand.
ATGTTCCGGCAGGGGAAGGCGAGGTTGCTTGGTACGGAGCCCCGGGCGCTGGTTCTGCATCTTTTCGCGCAGCGCTCTGGAAAGGAATGGATCCCCGCTCGGAGGCGGGGATGACGCCGTGGGATTGGTTGAGGCGGTAGACTTGGTCGACGTGCAGTACCGTGGAAATGTGCGACTGCAAACAGGTGGCGTGGAGGATGAGCTAAGCCCTGCCCTTTCCACCGCGGTCATCCCGGACTTGATCCGGGATCCAATCCACGTTCCGGCAGGGGAAGGCGAGGTTGCTTGGCACTGAGCTCAGGGAGCTGGTTCTGCGTTTTATCGCGCAGCGCTCTGGAAATGAATGAATCCCCGCTCGGAGGCGGGGATGACGCCGTGGCATTGGTTGCGGGTGGCCTGGTCTATGTGCCGTGCCAGGAAATGAGCGACTGCAAACATACAGCGAGGAGGATGGCCATGCCTTGCCTCACCCCCGGAGGTCATCCCGGACCTGATCCGGGATCCAATCCACGTATGAACTGAGGAAGGCTTGGCCGTTCCTCACTCGTCCATCTTCAGGGCCTGGATGAAGGCGTCCTGGGGGATTTCGACCTTGCCGAACTGGCGCATCTTCTTTTTACCGGCTTTCTGCTTTTCCAGAAGCTTGCGCTTACGGGTGGCGTCGCCGCCGTAACATTTTGCCGTCACGTCCTTGCGCAGGGCGGAGATGGTCTCGCGGGCAATCACCCGGCCACCAAGAGCTGCCTGGATCGGGATCTTGAACATGTGACGCGGGATCAGCTCCTTCAGCTTCTCGCACATTGCGCGGCCACGACGCTCGGCCTGGCTGCGGTGCACCAGAACGGAAAGGGCGTCCACCGGCTCCTCGTTCACCAGGATCGACATCTTGACCAGGTCACCGGCCCGATAGTCGGACAGCTGATAGTCGAAAGAGGCGTAGCCCTTGGAGATCGATTTCAGGCGATCATAAAAGTCGAAGACGACTTCGTTGAGCGGCAGGTCATAGGAGACCATGGCCCGTGAGCCGACATAGGACAGGTCGACCTGGATGCCGCGGCGCTCCTGGCAGAGCTTGAGAATGCCCCCGAGAAATTCGTCCGGGGTCATGATGGTGGCGCGGATCCAAGGTTCCCGGATCTCGGAGATCTTGACAATGTCCGGCATGTCGGCCGGGTTGTGCAGTTCCACTTCCGCGCCGTCGGTCAGGGTCATCTGGTAGACAACGGATGGCGCCGTCGCGATCAGGTCAAGATTGAATTCGCGCGACAGCCGTTCCTGGATGATTTCCAGGTGCAGAAGACCGAGGAAGCCACAGCGGAAGCCGAAACCGAGCGCGGCCGAGGTTTCCATCTCGTAGGAGAAGCTGGCGTCGTTCAGGCGCAGCTTGCCCATCGCCGCGCGCAGATCTTCAAAATCGTTGGCGTCAACCGGGAACAGGCCACAGAAGACCACCGGCTGAGCGGGCTTGAAGCCCGGGAGCGGTTCGGCGCACGGTTTCTTGTCGAGCGTGATGGTGTCGCCGACACGCGTGTCGGCAACTTCCTTGATCGAACCGGTGATCACGCCGATCTCACCTGCACGAAGCTCATCCACCTGGATGAACTTCGGGGTCATGACGCCGACGCGGTCGATGTCATAGGAGGCACCCGTGCCCATCATCTTGATCTTCTGGCCCTTCTTCAGGTTGCCGTTGATCACGCGCACAAGGACCATCACACCGAGATAGGTGTCGTACCAGCTGTCGACCAGCATGGCTTTCAGCGTGTCGTCCGGGTCGCCTTCGGGCGCAGGCAGTTTCTCGACGATTGCTTCCAGAACATCCTCGACGCCGAGCCCGGTCTTTGCCGAAATCATGCAGGCCTCGGAGGCGTCAATCCCGATCACATCCTCGATCTGCTCCTTGATCCGGTCGGGTTCGGCCGCCGGCAGGTCGATCTTGTTGAGGACCGTGACGATCTCGTGGTCATTGTCGATGGCCTGATAGACATTGGCCAGCGTCTGCGCCTCCACGCCCTGAGAGGCGTCTACCACCAGCAGAGACCCTTCGCAGGCCGCCAGCGAGCGGGACACTTCATAGGCAAAGTCCACGTGACCCGGCGTGTCGATCAGGTTCAGCGTATATTGCTGGCCGTCCTTGGCGTTGTAGATTAGCCGGACGGTCTGGGCCTTGATCGTGATGCCGCGTTCCCGCTCAATATCCATTGAGTCGAGGACCTGTTCGGTCATCTCTCGATCTGTCAGCGTGCCGGTCATCTGAATGAGCCGGTCTGCCAGGGTCGACTTGCCGTGATCGATATGGGCGACAATCGAGAAATTGCGGATGTTTGAAAGCGTCTTGGTCGTCATGGGCGCCCGTTTACCACCGCAATTCGATTTCGCCTAGTGGATTGCGCAGTCAAGCGACGGAAAACTGGAGTTTTTTTGTGCGCAATCGGGCAAGAGTGCGGCCTGCAAGATGCAGTTGCCCGCCAATATTTCAGCCTCTCGACAAAATTGCGTAGGATAATTAACGCATGGGCGTTCTCCGCGAGGGAGGGTGAACTATGATAACCACCGATCCGACACGACCATCAAGAGACAACCATGTTAGTCCGCGACGCTGAACCAAAAGACATTCCGGCCATACTGGCGCTCTATAATCATGCCGTTCGGGAGACGACTGCGGCGTGGACGACCCAGGAAGAAACCCTTGATGCGCGCCTGACCTGGTATGAGGGCCGCATGAAGCAGGGCCTTCCTGTCATTGTCGCGGCGGACGAAGAGGATCAGGTCGCCGGCTTTGCCAGCTACGGACCGTTTCGGGCGAAGGAAGGGTATCGCTACACGGCTGAGCACACTGTCTATGTCGATCCGGCACGGCAACGGCAAGGGATCGGCCGGACGCTCATGACCCGTCTCATCGAGATTGCAGAAGCCAACGGCATTCATGTGCTCGTTGGCGGCGTGGACGGAGACAATGGTGCTTCGATTGCACTGCACCAGTCCCTGGGGTTTGAAGTTTCGGGCCGTCTGCCGCAAACCGGAACAAAGTTCGAGCGCTGGCTGGATCTGGTGTTTCTGACAAAGGTCCTGAACGTCTCCGGCTCACCGGCGGAGTGAGGCCTTCGCACCTCAATTCGCGGTCAGCACATTCCGGCAGGCATTTGGCAGCGCAGCCAGAGCCATCGGGCGTTTCTTGACGACCTTCGGCTTCTCACCTTTCTTGGGCGGGTTCTTCGGTACCCAGGGTTCGTCCGACAGCCAGTAGGTCAGGTGCTCGCCGCAGCCGTCCCCGGGGGGAGGCGGGTTCTGGTTCTTGCACCCGGTGCTGCCGGCCGGGCAGGACAGCCGGACATGGAAATGATAGTGATGCCCCCACCAGGGCCGGACCTTGCGCAGCCAGGCGCGGTCCTTGCTCTTTTCGAAGTTGCACAGGGCCTTCTTGATCGTTGGATTGACGAAGATCCGGGCAACCCGCTTGTCCGAGGCAGCCCGACGGATCAGCCTGGCATGGACGTCCGTCCACTTGTTCGGGTCAACGGAGCGGTCTGCTCCCTTGACGTCCAGGCGGCCCTTCAGCATCGAAATGGCGGAAATGTCTTCGCGCTCCTGTGCCGAAAGGCGCCTATTCGGCATTTCGGTAAGCCAGATATCCGCATCTAGGCCGATCTGGTGGCTGGCGTGACCTGAGAGCATCGGCCCGCCGCGGGGCTGCGCGAGGTCACCGACGAGCAGCCCGTTCCAGCCGACTTTCGGTGCGTCGGCGGCAAGGTCCTTCAGGTAGTCGATCAGTTCCGGGTGGCCCCAGTTCCTGTTGCGGGACAGGCGCATCGCCTGCCAGGTCGGCCCGTCCGGAGGCAGGGAAGCACCCCCGGCAAGGCATCCCTTGGCATAGGAGCCGATGGCACGTGCCTTAAGAGGGGCCGGACCGGCTGCGGCGCCAAAATAGTCCTTGGCTGGAAACTGGGAATAAAGAACAAGTTTCGGCTTCTTGGCGACATAGCCCTCTGGGACAGCCCTCTTCCTGACTGGAAGCGGGACACCGGAATCAGTCCGGACACTCGGCTGATAATTCTGGGTTGGGGCAGTGCCAGGTTTGGCAGCCGGAACCGGGGCATTGGCCTTGACGCCGTCTGCAACCAGAGCTGCCGCCAGAAGGCCGGTAACACCGGCCAGGCAATGTCTTTTGAAGTTTAGCGTCGCAATTGTTCGCGCTATGCGCCGACACCTGGTCACTTGAGAGCCTCGCGCCTGTGGTCGCCTCGCATGGAGGGAGCCGCCGGGCCTCGATGGACCCGAACAGCCAAACCGATATCAGGCAGCATGCACCAATTCGGCCGGATCTGCACCTGATTCCGCGCTTTCCACGTGGTCTTTCAACAGGCCTGCCAGATCGTCCAGCAGGATCGTGTTGTCGCGGATTACCCTGTCTGCGGCACCATTGAGCGCGATGATATTGCTTGGGCGGGCGTTGTCCATGTCCTCGGCATGCGCCGGCAGGTCGGCTTCGAGCCGGTAGTAACTGACATTGGGCAGCTCGGCGAAAAGCCGGCTGGCCTGGTAGGCGGCGGTCTGTGTCTGGCCGTCAGAGAAGATGGACAGGATCGGCACGCCCTTGGAGGGCTGCATCCAGCCAAGGGCTCCCCAACCGACGGCATCCCTGTAGGCGAAGCCCCGTTCCCTTGCCTGGCCCGTGCCGAGCGAAAGGATCACCAGCTCTTCTTCATCCCAGCCGATTTTCCGCGCCTCCAGATAGGCCGCGATTGCGGGGTCATTAATGAAAACACCGCCATCGATCAGAGCCTGATCCTGCTTGCGGCTCAGGTTTTCAACGCGTGCCGGTTCGAAATAGGAGGGCGCCGCCGTCGTCGCACGTACAGCCTGCCAGAAATAGTAATCGTCCGGACGGCCGCCGTTTTCTTCCAGTCCGTTGGTCATGAAGACTGCCTTGCGCTGCTCGATGTCATAGGCGGTCAGCACGAGTTTGGTCAGACCGCTCGCCATCGAGGTCCAGCCGAAACGTTCTTTCAGAAGCTTTTCTAGCGGGCGCACGTCATAGGTCTCGTCAAAGAGACCGAGCGGGTTGGTGATGGCCCGTGTCAGGCGCGCGTTGATCGAATGCGTGAAAATATCCCGGGCTTCGCGCTCGTAGAAATCACGCAGCTCCGAGATGGTCGCGGCGGCCTCGCCGGTCTTGCCGCCCGGTCGTGGTGCGCTGAGGCCCGCAGCGATCAGGCCTCCTGTCGAAGTGCCCGCCATCAGGTCGAAGATCCGGTGCATCGGCGCACCGACACCCATGAGCGACAGCCGGCTCTCCAGCGCCTCGAGAATGCGCAACGGGATTAGGCCGCGTACACCGCCGCCGTCAATTGATAGAATAAAACGTTTTTTCTGGGCCATTGTCCGTCCCCTGGGTGGTCAATATCGAAAGGGGCAGCATCTGTTCGCACAATTGCGTCAGATGCTTATTTATTTGATCCCCAAATGTTTGCGGTCAATTGCGACACTGCAATGGCAAAGCGTGGCCTGTGATGCATTTTTTTCATCTAAGGCGATCAAAGCGTAAATTCGAATTGACGAATTCGGTCTTTCTTCCACGGGTTGTATCGCGCATTTGTCCCCGATTGCATTGCCGCTCTTTATTCCGGCACGGTTTTCAGAATAGGATCGGTCCGAATTTGAAACCCTACAGGATGTTCCATGAATATCGATCTTCTTCGCCGTCTTTGCGAAACCCCTGGTGTGCCCGGCCACGAGCACCGTGTGCGTGATCTGATCAAGGCCGAGATTGAAGGCCTCTTCGACGAAGTGACCGTCGACCCGATGGGCTCTCTGCTGTGCCGGCGGGATGCACGCAAATCGACAAAGAGCAAGGACCCGAAAAAGGTGATGCTGCTGTGTCACATGGACGAAATCGGGTTCCTGGTTTCGCATGTGACGGACAAGGGGTTCCTGCATGTACAGCCGGTCGGAGGCTTCGACGCACGCAACCTGTTTTCCCGCCGTGTCCTGGTCTCGACCGATGACGGTGACTTCAAGGGTGTGATGAACCCGGGCGGCAAGCCGATCCACATTTCATCTCCGGAAGAACGCAAGAAGGTTCCGGAGCCCAAGGATTTTGTCATCGATCTTGGCCTCGGCGAGAAGGCCAAGGAGGTCGTCAGGGTCGGTGACATGGTGACCATGGACGAGCCGCTGATCGAGATCGGCGACAAGGTGGTTTCCAAGGCACTCGACAACAGGATCGCCTGCTGGCTCGGCATCGAGGCAATCAAGGGCCTTGGCAAAGCAAAACATGGCTGCGAAATCCACGTCGCTTTCACCTGCCAGGAAGAGGTGGGCCTGCGCGGTGCGCGCACGGCTTCCTTCGCTATCAAGCCCGACATTGGCCTCGGCATCGACGTGACGCTGTCCTGCGACACGCCCGGGGTGCCGGAGCAGGATCGTACGACTGTTCAGGGGGCTGGTTTCGGCCTTCATGTGAAAGATTCCAGTTTCATTGCAGACCGCGAACTGGTGAAGGAAATCGAGGGACTGGCCGAGAAATCCAAGATCCCGTTCCAGCGCACCATGCTGGCCGCCGGTGGTCAGGACGGTGCCGCCGCGCAGCAGGCCGCGGCAGGCGCAAAGGCCGTCGGTATCGTTGTCGGTACACGCTACATCCACACGGTGACCGAGATGATCCACAAATCGGATCTTCAGGCAGCCCTGGATATCCTGGTTGCCTACCTGAAAAAGGCCTGAGGCTGACAGCCCGGAGTTTGCCGCCCCGGCCACCGAGCCGGGGCCTCTCGACCGTTTTCGAAGTAGTCCCGGATCAGGTCCGGGACGGTATTTGAGTAGCGTCTTGCCTGCGGTCCGGCTTCAACCTACCGGCCGCAGGAAATGCCGATCGTAGCGCCGGATGCAGTCGGTTTCTTCCGCAAACTTGATCGCGTTCTGACACGCTTCGTCTTTCGCGGCTTTGGCCCGGTATTGCTCATAGTCGGCCAGGGAGGGAAAGGTGAAAAGGCAGACGGCAAGGTCGCTCGGACTTTCGTGCGGCAGGTAGTAGCCGTGATGCGTCCCACCGAATTTTTCCACCAGCGGGATCCACATCTTCGCGTATTCCTCGAATTCGCGCAGCCTGGCCGGATTGATTTCGTATTTGATGTAGCAGGTGATCAAGACGCGTCTCCCTGTTGCTCTGAAGGAAAGCCCTTGTATCGCCGGTGTGCCGGGCAATCCATTGTCAGAATGGAAAAACCCCGCCGATGGGGCAGGGTTTGCAGTCACGTTCCGGAGAGCTTTCGAAATCCGCTTGTCAGCGGATAATCAGACCCCGTCAGGCAAGCATGCCGGTGAGGTTGGAGAATTGCTCACCCGTGCCGGCATAGAGTTCGCTGACGGCGGCGCTCTGGTAGCTGAAGGAGCTGTCTCCGAAGTCGCCCTCGATGGTGGCGGCGCTGGCCGAGCGGACGGACAGACCGGTGTCGCTGTCAAACGAGACACGTTCATAGGATACGAACTGGGCGGAGATGGTCTCGCCGCCGATTTCCGCCTCGATGGTGGTCGTCGAGATCGTCGCGCTTTCGTAAGCAACGTCTGCTGAAGGACCGGTCGCTTCCTCGCCGAGTGCGGCTTTCAGTTTGCCCGCAGTCTTCTGATAGTCTTCGACGGTCGCCAGGGCGCCGTCCTTGTCGTCGTCTTCGCCGGTCTTGCCTTCTTCAACTGCTGCCTGGAGAGCGGCAATTACAACCGCATCCTCTTCGGCCTTCTTGCTTGCAGCTTCCAGAGCGCTGAGCACAGGTGCAGCCTTTTGCCCGTCTTCGGGACCGTGAGCTTGGCCTTTGGGCCCGCCCTTGGCCCCATCAGCACCGCCACCTGAAAAGGAGGCAGACATGATGCTTGCACTCTGTACGGTGGTTTCAATGGAAATCTGCATGGCGCTGGAATCCTGGCAAAGACGGACCGTCCTGGTTCGGCATAGGTCCCTACAGGATCCCCCAAACCGGTTAACACGCCGTTAACCATGTCGCGTTGGATCAGCGAGCCCGTCGTCCGGAAAGATGTTGTTCCAGGAAACGTCCGCCAAGCACCATGCCGCGCTCATCGATCGAATGTCCGAGACCAGAGAGCTGATGCGTGTTGACGTCAACGTCTGCCTGCCTCAGAGCCTTTTCTGCCGCGTCTGCATGATAGTTCGGCACGACATCATCTTCCACGCCATGCACGATCAGCACCGGGCTGCTGGTGTTGATGTCACCAAGGCGGTCGGTACCGGGCAACAGACCTGAGTAACCGATGAGAGCTGCAGGCGGGGTCTTGCGCCTCAGACCGCATTGGAAAGTCATCATCGCCCCCTGGCTGAAGCCGACCAGCGCAAGCGCAGTTTCGTCCAGAGAATACCTGCCAAGTTCCGCATCGATGAACCGGTCGAGAACCGGTTTCGCTGCTTCGGCCCCGATCCGGTATTCGGAAGGATCACGTTCGCTCAATGCAAACCACTGCCGGCCGCCCAGAGCTTCAAAGGGCAGGGTTTCGGGGGCATCGGGTGCGACAAAGGCTGCATCAGGCAGCTGGCCCTGCCAGGCACGCCCGAGATCGATGAGATCCGCGCCGTCGGCGCCATATCCATGCAGGATCACCACAAGCTGTCTGGCGGGGCCTCCGGAGGCCGGCTGGAGCCGAGGCCCGTCGAGCGTTGGAACCATTGAACTCGTCATCGTGTCATTCTGCCGGGCTCTCGCCGGTCTCTTCGCGAACGGGCGTCTTGTCCCGCAGGCGCATGAAGGGAAGCGCGATCAGTATCGAAATCAGGATCAGAAAGCCCGCCACCGCAAAGGGAGCACCGGGAAACCGGATCGTCGCATCGGCGCCCGAAAAAGCCGCGAAGACCTGGGTCATCAGGAGCGGGCTGACCACCATGGACAGGCCTGCAGCGCTGGATATCAGGCCCTGCAGTTCACCCTGCGCGTTGTCGGGAATGCGGTTTGCCATCAAGGCCGTAAAGGTCGGTGTTGCCATGGCCCCGAGCGCCGCAAACGCGATCATCATGTAGGCAACCCAGCCGGCGCTGGCGAGGGACAGGCCGATAAAGGCAAGCAGGTTGGCGCAAAGGCTCAGGAAAAGCGTGCGGCCCGGTCCGATTTTCGGTTCCAGAACACGGATCAGGTAGCCTTGCACAAACACAAAGCCGATGCCGACCGCGCCGAGCGACAGGCCGATATCCTGCGGGCTCCAATTGAAGACTTCCTCCGCATAGAAGCTCCAGACCGCCGGATAGACATAATGCGCAATGTCAAACAGGAACACGGCAAGCAACAGGGTTCTGACGGCCGGGTAGGCTGCGATCTGTTTCAGGGCACCGAGCGGGTTTGCGCGCTTCCAGTCAAAGGCACGTCTGTTGTCCGGTTTCAGCGTTTCAGGCAGGACAAAAAAGCCAAACAGGAAATTGATGAACGAGAGGGCGGCTGCTGCGTAGAATGGCGCACGCGTGCCATATTCGCCCAGATACCCGCCGATCATTGGACCGAGGACAAAACCAACGCCGAAGCCTGCTCCCACGAGACCGAAATTCTTCGCCCGGTCCTCCTTCGAGGAGACGTCGGCAATGTAGGCCGATGCAGCTGAAAACGTAGCGCCTGAAATGCCCGACAGCATACGGCCGACAAAGAGAACCGCCAGATGCCAGGACAGTGCCATGATCAGGTAGTCGAGAGCCATTGCGAACATCGAGATCAACAGGACTGGCCGACGTCCGAAGCGATCGGACAGATTGCCAAGAGTCGGGCCGAAAAGGAACTGCATGAGCGCATAGACAAATGTCAGCGCCCCGCCCCAGCGCGCGGCATCGCTGACGGACAATTGCGTCAGCTCCTGCAACAGCGAAGGCATGACCGGCATCATCAGGCCGATGCCCATCGAGTTGATAACCAGGGTTACCAGAATGAAAGTCAGCGCACTGCGATTGGAAGGTGCGGGTTTCAAGGTCGTTTCCAGGTGAACGTGGCCAGACGTCAGCCGAAGTCAGCTGAACCTCTCTTAGACCAACTATTCGGCTGCGACCAGAGCCGGCTGTTCCCAGTGCCCTTTTTTGATATCGGCAATCTGGTCGTCGATCTGACCGACCACGAAACGCGAGAACGGTCCCAGATGGACATAGATCGCCAGCATCATCATCACCGGTTTGATCGCCCTGAAATTCGTGAAAGCCGTCTTGAGCAGCGTCTTCCAGAATGGCCAGCGATAGGTGGTGTCGGTGAATGTCATGGCCAGGATGAGACGACCGAACAGTTTGATGTCATGGAAGAATCCTGCGCCCAGGATTGAACCGTTGGCGCCGCTCATATCCAGCATCGAAGCGACCTTCTGGACGCGGCCGAAATAGGCTTCCGGACTGTAGACCTGATCAATCACCTTCTTGAAATCGTCCAGGATCTGTTCGCGCGGACGCACGGTGGTGAAGTTGAGACCGGCGGTGCATTGGTCACCATGTTCGGTGTCGGGATCATCGGTGGCGAAATCGGCATGGAGCCGGCCTTCCTTGGCAAGGCGCCGGGTCAGCTGGGTGTTCGGCAAGGCGTAGAGCAGCCCGGTCATGGCCACAGGGATCGCGGCTTCCTCGATCAGGGCCGAAATCTCGTCCGCAACCTTGTCGCTTTCCTCGTCGAAGCCGACGATGAAGCCGGCCAGCACGAAAATGCCGGCGTCGTAGATCTTGTGCACGCTCTTGGCGATGTCGCGGCGGGTGTTCTGCTTTTTCCGGGTGGCAACCAGCACTTCCGGATCGGGGCTTTCGATGCCGATAAAGACCGAGAAATACCCGGCCTGCTGCATCATCTTCAACAGCGCCTCGTCATCGGCGAGGTTGAGGGAGGCCTCGGTCGACATTTCAAACGGGTAGCTGCGTCCCTTTTGCCATTTCGCAAGCTCTGGCAGGAAGCCCTTCACGGCTCTCTTGTTGCCGATCAGGTTGTCATCGACGAAATCGACATGGCCGCGGTATCCGAGTTCATAAAGCCTGTCTAGTTCGGCAAGCATCTGCTCGTTGGTCTTGGTGCGCGGCACACGGCCGTAGAGTTCGATGATATCGCAGAATTCGCACGTGAAAGGGCAGCCGCGGGAATACTGGACGCCGATCTGGACATAGTCTTTGAAATTCAGGAGATCGAACCGCGGGATCGGGCTCGACTGCACATCCGCCTTGAATTTTTCGGCGGTAAAACGGCCCTTTCGGTCGCCGCTGTTCCAGGCCGCGATGAAGGTTTCCAGAATGCCTTCGGCTTCGCCGAGAACAAGGAAATCCGCAATCTCGTAGACTTCGGGTGATGAGGTCGCGTCCGGACCGCCAACCGCGCAGGGAATGCCCCTGGCCTGCGCCTGCCGGATGACAGCGAGGCAATCCGATTGCTGCGGCAGCATGCCGCCGGTCATGATCAGGTCAGCCCAAGCAAGGTCTTCGTCTTCAAGGGACCCCGTGTTGCGGTCCACAAGCCTTACGTCCCAGTCTTCCGGCAACATGGCCGCAACGGTGATCAGGCCAAGCGGAGGGGCCGGGTACTTGGCGCCAACGAGTTCGCAAGTCTTGCTGTAATTCCAAAAAGATCCGGCGTTAAAACGCGGATAAACCAATAAAACATTACATCTTGGCATACAAAAATGCTCCGGCAATCACGATGTCCCTCTGGCGCCATTGCACACTACCAACTTTGTCTCGGGAGACAACCGGCAATGACCCGCCTCTTTCAAGTCAGTTTCAGTCTTGATCCCTGTCGTTTCTGACAAGGTGAAATATAAGGCCGTGAACCTCTTTGCCCAGTTCCTGCCTCAGCACGACGGGCTTCTCCTTGACGTAGGACAATCCCGCAGCCTCGGCACTGCGTTTCAGGTAATCAGGCGTGTGCGCATATCGGCCAGTCGGATCGACCCTGTAATCGGGACCGGTCGGGTCCGGCAGGTGTTCGACACTGGCAATCAGGATGCCTCCTGGCTTGAGCGCACCGTGGAGCGCATTCATGAAGGGCTGAAGATCGCCAAGATAGCACAGCGTGTCGACACAGACCGCGAGGTCGAATTTCGAAGGCAGGTCCGAATTCAGGAAGCCGACGAGTTCACCCTCGACCAGGAAGTCGTAAGCGTTGAGGTCGGCCGCCTTTTTCAGCATGCCGGGTGACAGGTCGATGCCCGTCAGTTGCTTGCAGTGCGTGCGAATGAGGGGGCCGCACAGGCCCGTCCCGCACCCAAGGTCCACGACGTCCTCGTAGGGCGTTGATCGGTCCGCAGCCAGTTCGGTGACTTCGGCGGCCACCAGTTCCGGTGCACGGTAACCGAGGTTCTTCAAAACCTCGTCGAAGCTGTCGGAGAAACTGTCGAAATGCTCCTTCACGTAGTCTTCCGGAGCCTGGTCCAGATCATCACCGCGGACTGCGGCCAACTGGTAACGCGCAACGGTGTCATCGGGGTTTTCCGCGACGAGCTTTTCCAGATGTTCAACTGCCCGATCCTGCCGCCCGAGGGCACACAGGACGCGGGCGTGCCAGACCGGGTCGGACCAAACGTCTGACCCGAACTCGAGGCATTTTTCGAGCGCGTCTGCAGCTTCGGTCCGTCTCCCGGCGAGCATGAGCGAGAGGCCGTAATTGTGCCAGGCGTGTGGGTTGTCACCATCCAGGCGCACGATCTCCGTCAGGATCGGCAACAGATCGTCATTGTTGGTGGCGCCTTCCAGCAGCCGGTTGATGTTGCTCCAGGCTTCCTCGTGACGCGGTTCGACTTCAACGGCCTTTACATAGGCTTCCAGGGCCTGGTCCTGCTCCTCGGAGAGCTTCAGGATATTGCCGAGATTGTTGTAGGCAGCCGCGTTTTTCGGGTTCTGGTCAAGCGACTTGCGGATCAGGATGACGGCGTTCTCGGCCTTTCCTGCATCGAAATGCAAAAGCCCCAGAAAATGCAGGCCATCCGCATGATCCGGGTTCTCGGTCAGCACATCCTTGTAGGCGGAGAGGGCACCTTCGAGGTCTCCCTGTCGATGCGCGGCAATGCCTTCCTGCAACCTGGTGTCAATCTGCATGGCGAACCTCAATAAAAAAGGGCGGTCAGACCGCCCTCGTTTCCAGCAAGACCTTTAGGGGAGCTTACAGGACTTTCAGATCTTCAGCCACCATCTGGCCACGGCTCCACGAGCTGTCGAATGCCACAAGCTGGCCTTCCTTCAGCGTTTCGATGCCGGACCGGCGCAAGGCCGAGATCTCGACGAGAATATCCTCGCCATCTTCAGGTTGGATAGTACCGACACCGCGGTGTCGATCATACCATCTCACGTTTCCATGTTGCATGGACCTAACTTTCCAATTTTGCATCAAGGCGTACAGCCGGATCAAATAGTCGCGTTTTTCGACGTCTTGATGACAGTGTTATTTTTTGAACTAAAGTACTTGCCGAACCCGTTCTGCAATAAACCATGTCGAGCGCAGTCAAACGCGACTGCTCTTTGCATGAGTGCAGTACCAATCAGGTGAGGGTCTGGCGGTCTGGAGTATAAGCCCAGACGTTTCTATAGCTTCACTTAGTATGGTGACGAAATCGTTAATGTCAAGATGGGCTTAGCGGTCCAGCTTGCCGTTGATGACATAGTTCAGGATCTTCACCACCTGGTCCGGGGTCTCCGTGACGGCAAGTGCAGCGGCGTCAACTTCCTTGAGTGGATGCGTGATTGACGGGTCGTGCATCACGACCAGCGACTTGCCAAGAGCCGACGCGTAGCCGGCGTCAAAAGCCGCATTCCATTGCTTGTACTTGTCACCGAAGCGCACAACGACAATGTCGGCCTCCTCGATGAGGGTTCGCGTTCGGATCGCGTTGAGTTTCGCGCCCTTGTTGTCATACCAGAACTTGTTGTTTTCATCCCCGAGGATGACCGCGCCGCAGTCGTCGCTCGCATCGTGATCCGTAACCGGAGCCGAAAACTCCACCGGAAGATCGAGTGCGCGGGTCTGGTCAATGATTTGCTCGCGCCAGTCTGTGTGAATTTCACCGGACAAGTAAACGTTCCAAACGCGCATGGGTCACCTTCAGGGGGTTGAATTCTGGGAATGCGATCAGTATCGCCGTGTGATCTCAAGCTGGTGTGGCAGGCTCTGGCCGTCAAGCCCTGATCAGCCTGAAAGAGTTTCAACTTCGCGGAGGGGGCACCGCAATCGGGGGTGTTAACCTGGCCTATTTGCTCGTCAGGTGCCAGACACCGTCCCAGTTATCCGGAGCGCCTTCCCGTGAGATCAGCTCCAGACGGTTGAGGAAAACCCGTGCAATCTGGTCCTCGGGAAAGTCTTCGGCGATTTTCTCGAAATGTGCCTGGGCGTCTTTCCAGCGCGCCAGGGCAAATGCCTCGAGCGCTTCTTCGGACAGAGCCTGCAATGTCCTGTCATTTTCCGAAATGTCCGAAGTTCGGCCAAGGACGGTATAGACGCTTGTGGGTTCGGTTTTACCTTTGACCTGGATCTTGTCGACGGCTCTGAACTCAATGCCGCTGGCCGTATCCCTCGTGCGCTGGCAGACAAGCAACTGGGTGCCGTAGATCTTGCTGGCGCTCTCGAGCCTTGCACCGAGGTTCACGGTGTCACCCATGACCGTGTAGTTTTTGGTCTTCTCGGATCCGATTGAACCGATCACCGCGTCCCCGGTCGCAATGCCAATCCGTTGCCTGAGTGTCGGAAGGTTTTTCTGCAGTCCCGTCAGTTCCGGCAATTCGGACTGGAATTGCTTCATCAGTTCAATATTACGCAGCGCACTTTCTACGGCGAGCGTGGCCTGCTGTCCGTCCTCGCAGAACGGTTTGGCCCAGAACGCCATGATGGCATCGCCGATATACTTGTCGATCACGCCCTGGCGGTCGGTGATTTCCGAAGACATCAGATCGAGATACCGGTTGAGCACGCGCACCAGGCCGGACGGGGTGAATTGCTCTGAAATCGTGGTGAAGTCCGCCAGGTCCGAAAAATAGGCGGAGACGATTTTCTTCTCGCCGGCGGTTGCATCGGTCTGATCGGTGATCAGCCCGGAAACGACGCGCGGGTCAAGATACTGGCCGAACGTATCCTTGATCTTCTGGGTTGATTTCAACCCGTCGACCATCGTGTTGAAACTGCGGGTCAGATTGCCGATCTCGTCCCGTGAGCGCGGTTCCAGATGAATTTCGAAATCGCCTTCTTCCACGCGCCGGGCGCCGATCGACAAGGCCCGCATGGGCCTGAGGATGCCGGCAATCACGAGAGACGACAGAAGCAGGGCCAGGGCGCCTGCTGCCGCGGTTGCAGCTATGCTGGCATAAAGCGCCTGTTGCTCGTGCAGGGCAGCGGTTTCGATGGCCTTGTCGGTAAACTGGCTGACATGTTCGCGCAGGGCATCAAGGCGCTCGGTCAGCTTGGCTTCCTCACCTTCCAGCTGTTCTTCCATGCGTTCGCGCACGGCCGGGGGCAGGTCGCTGGAATTCACAAGGTTCAGGGCGTGGGAATGGAAATTCGCGTGTTGGGCTTCGATGGCAACCAGGGTTGGAAGCAGCTGCGCCAATTCCAGGCGATCGGCAACCTTGGTTGCAATGCTCTGGGCTTCCTCGACACGGTTCTCCGCGGACTTCAGAAGCTCTTCCACCTTGTTGGAATGCTCCTCGAACACCTTCAGGTCGGCTTCCAGCCGCTCTTCCAGATGTTTGATCCTGGCTTGCAGCTCGGGCGCTGTCTCCAGGGCGGCATCGATCTCGGCGTCGGTCTTGTCGTAGCTCAGGACTTCCAGCCGGTCAGCGCGCAGCTCGGCTTCGAGTTTCTGGGCCCGTTCAAGTTCCAGCTCTTCCTGAAGCGCGATCACCTCGACCTGTGCGATTTCGTGACGAAGCGGCGAGTAGACCGTGGAAATCAGGTGCAGTTCCCGGTTGATCTCGAAAATCTTGTAGATCGAAAACGCTGCTGCCGAAGCCATCACGGCAAAGACAATCAGGGAGACGCCAAAGATTTTCCAGGCTATGCGCATGTTTCTCGAACCAGCAATTGACAGTCAGACATCGGTAAATTTGCTCACATAGTAGCAAGCAAATCCCGAAGTGCGACCCGGTAGTTGGGATAGCGGAACGAATACCCCAGTTCGTCCTTGACCCTCTTGTTTGAGACCCGCTTGTTCTCGCCGTAAAACGACCGCGCCATTGGCGTCAGGTCGGCCGTCTCGAACGGGATTTCCGGCGGCGGCGCGACACCAAGCAGCTCGGCAGCAAAGGTGACGACATCCTGCGGGGGAGCGGGTTCGTCATCCGTGACATTGAAGATCCGGGTTGAAGGCCGGGTCATCGCGACGCTGACTGCACCGGCGATGTCAGCCACATGAATGCGATTGAAGACCTGGCCCGGTTTGACCAGACGCCGCGCCTTGCCCTTCTTGAAGTTTTCAAACGCGTTCCGTCCCGGACCATATATGCCCGACAGACGGAATATCTGCACCGGCAGCTCGTGTGTTTTCGCAAAGGCCAGCCAGCCCTCTTCTGCCGCGACACGTTGAACAGATCTCTTGGAAACCGGGTTGCATGTCGTCTCCTCATCGACCCAGGCACCATCATGATTGCCGTAAACGCCCACGGTGGAGAGGTAGCCGATCCAGGAGGGTTTTGCCCGGGCAAGATCGTCCGCAAACTGGTTCAGCACAGGGTCGCCGGCATCGTTGGGCCCGATTGATGCCAGCACATGGGTCGCCGTACCGAGGGCTTCGCGAATGGCGTCGGGACTGCTTTCTCCATCGAACAGGAACGGTTCGATGCCGAGTGTCCTTAAGGAGACGGCCTTCTCTGCGGATCGGGTGGTTCCGCCGATCCAGTCGAAGCGCTCCCTGACTTCCTCGATGAAAGCCTTGGAGGAAAAGCCGACACCAAACACAAACAGACGCATGGTCTAGAGCTCCAGACGGTTTCTTCGAATTTCGTAGAGGGATATGCCGGTAGCGACGGCCAGATTGAGACTGTCGGCTTCGCCCACTTGCGGGATGCGGATCAGGGTCGAACAGGCCTCTGCCATATCGTCTTCCAATCCCTTCTGCTCGTTGCCCATGACCAGCAAAACAGGTTCGGCATAGTCCGGGGTGCGGTAGTCCACCGATCCCTTGAGATGGGTCGCGGCGACCGTTCCCGGCCACTTCCCTGCGAGACGTTTGAATTCATCCTTGGTCATTCTGGCAAGCGGGACATGAAACAGGGAGCCCATCGTGGCCCGCACCGCTTCCACTGCGAAAGGATCCGTGCAATCGCCGACCAGCATCACACCGGTACCGCCGACGGCGTCGACCGTTCGGATGATTGTTCCAAGATTGCCGGGATCCCGGACCCTGTCGAGAGCAACCCAGACGGTCGCGCCCTCTGCCGAGATGTCACCTGCCGACAGAATTTTTTGCTCGTAGACTCCGACGACCATCTGCGGGTTGTCCTTGCGGGTCATCGCGGACATCACGGCGGTAGACACTTCGAGGATCAGCGCACCCCTTGCTTTCGCGGCTGCTGCAGCCTTCTGCGCAACCGGGTTGTCGCGTGCATCCGGTCCGACGGCCAGATAGCGAATGCCCCATCCGGCGTCCAGCGCATCGGTCGCCAGCTTCAACCCTTCGGCAACGAACAATCCGGACTGGCTGCGATGCTTGCGCTGGGCAACCAGGCCCTTGATTTCCTTGACGATGGGGTTCGAGTGGCTGGTGATCTGTTTCACAGCGCCGACGCGCTGAGGTTTGCCTGATTGGGGCATTGGGTGTCCCGAATGCTCCCGTGGGAGCCATCTGTCTGTTGTGGTTGGTTCAGGGCTTAGGCGTTGACCATATCCGGGTCAAGTTTTTTGCGTGGTCTCGCCGGTCTGCAGCTCTGAAGCAGCCGGCAGGAGCCGCTCGGTTGCAAGCAGGATGGAGTCCTCAATGTCGACCGGAAAGTCGGTGACTTCCAGCTTTCCGTCAATGGACAGAAAGGACAGGCCGTGAACCTGGGTCCAGAGCGGAAATGACGCGCGCAGAACGGCGTCGGTAATACCGTCTTCACCGAGATATCGGGCAACTTCCCTGAGCAGGACACCATATGAATTCATACCGACCTGCTTGACCTCGGCGATGCGCCCGGAATGGGGTTCAGTGCTGAACATCAGCCGAAACGTGTGGGGCTCCCTGATGGCGAAGGAAACATAGGCCCTGCCGATCGCTGCAATCGACTCAATTGTGCCCCGTGGGTGGTGAGCCGCGTGATTTTCCATGTCGATGCCCAGGCGCGCCAGTCCGTCCCGGGCGACTTCCGTGACCAGGTCCTGCTTTGAAGAAAAATGCCGGTAGGGGGCAGCTGTGCTGACGCCTGCCAGGCGGCAGGCATCCGACATGGAAAAGCTGTCCGGCCCATGTTTTTCAATGAGTTCCCTGGCAGCGGTGACCAGTTGTCCATGCAGATCACCGTGGTGATAGGCCGTCTTTTTCTGGATTTTTTTCTTGGCCATGTAGCTTGTTCCGAAATTTTTTGGAGCGAATCCCTTGTCTAAGTTAGTTTCATTAACATATGTTAGCAATAGTAACATAGTTAGATGCGTTTACATTGTGCCTGCGTAGAGCGGGCCCATCAAAGGCGATCCGGACGAGGGTGAGGGCATGGCAATGTCGGGCGAAAAGGTCGAGACGGACAGCGGGCAAAAGCAGACAGGTCGACTGAAACGGCTTTCGCGTGGCCTCCTGAGCCTGACGACATTCTCGGTGAATGTCAGTCTTGCCGCCGCGGCTGTCGTGGTGGGTGTAACGACCATCCAGATGCGGGCCGCCGAAAAGCCCGGGATTGAAGCCGCGCCTCTCGTCGAAATCCGCACGATCCGGCCGGAGTATAGGTCTGGCTTCGATATCGAACGCAGTTTTGTCGGTCGCCTGGAACCGGCGCGGCAGACGAATCTCGCCTTTGAACTCTCTGGCAAAGTCAGCGAAATCGGGTTCGAGGAAGGCGAGCCAGTGAAAAAGGGAGACGTCATCGCCCGGCTCGACACGCGATCGCTCATGGCGGAGCGCCGCCGACTTACCGCGAGCCGGCAGGCCATCGAAAGCGACCGGGAGCTTGCCATACTCACGTTGGACCGCCGCCGGAAACTCAAGGATGGCGGACATGTCAGCGATCAGGTGCTCGACCAGGCAAGACTGGCGCTCAGCCGTCTGGACGCGACCCTTGCAGGTATCGATGCTTCGCTGGATGCGATCGATATCAATCTGGACAAGTCGGTCCTCTTCGCTCCTTTTGATGGCCGCGTTGGCGCCAGACTGATTGACGAAGGGGCAACACTGTCGCCCGGAACACCGGTTCTCAGTCTGCTTGAGGTCGCCCGTCCGACGGTTCGTATCGGGTTGTCGCCGGAAGTCGTGGACGGGCTCGAAAACCAGAGACCTTTCGAAATCAGAGTCTCGAACGAAACCTTTTCCGCGAAACTGAAGGGGTTCAGACCGGATCTTCAGGTCCGCACCCGGACGATCGAAACCCTGTTTGAACTGGAAGCGGCAGACACGATCCCGAGCTTTGGGAGACTGGCCGAACTGAAACTGGTCAAACGGATCGACACCGAGGGCTTCTGGGTGCCGACTTCTGCCTTGAAGGAAGGGCCAAGGGGACTGTGGACACTGCTTGTTGTTGCGGAGCCGTCTGCTCGTGCTGAAACGCCGGTCATCTCCTATGAGGCCGTGGAGGTTCTCCACGCCGACGCTGACAGGTCCTTCGTGCGCGGATCGATTTCCCGGGACACCAGGATTGTGTCCGAAGGGGTCCATCGGGTTGTGGTTGGTCAATCGGTTTCTCTGGATCAGGGCGAGGGTTGATCCATGGAAACGCTCTTCTTTCGCCAGCCGCGCCTCGTTGCCCTGACGATCCTGGTAATTGCCGCAGCCGGTCTTTCGGCGCTGATCGGCATCGGCCGCCAGGAAGACCCGACAATCACCAACATTTTCGCGACCGTGACGACGGTCTATCCCGGCGCCGATCCGGCGAGGGTCGAGGCCCTGGTGACCGAGAAGATCGAGGAAGAACTGCGCGAGGTAGAAGAGATCGATGTTATCGAATCCACCTCAGGAGCCTCGATCTCCATCATTCAGATCGAATTGCTCGACACATTGAACGAGGAGGTCATCGAACAGACCTGGTCCGAAATCAGGGACAAGATCGATGTTGCTGTGAGGGGGTTCCCTTCAGGGGTTCTGGAACCGGAATTCAATACTGAAGGGGCCGGAGCCTTTGCATCGATCAGCGCGTTGGTGCCCCGCCATGGTGACGTATCCGAGGGCGTATTGCTGCGATATGCACAAGCCCTTTCCGACACCCTGAGAAATGTCCCCGGCACCAAGTCGGTTGAGATTTTCGGAGAGGCGGAGGAAGAGATCCTCGTGCGCGTTGATCCGGCAATCCTGACTTCGCTGTCACTGACGGTCGATCAGGTCTCAACTGCGATCCGAAATGCCGATGCCAAGGTGCGTTCGGGACGTCTCCGGGGCCAGAATCGCGAATTGCTGATCGAGGTTGAAGGCGAAATCGCGGCGCTTGATCGGGTGCGGCAGATTCCGGTCTCCACCAGCGACAACGGCATCGTGACCCGCGTGGGCGACGTTGCGATGGTTTCAAAGGGCGTGAAGCAGCCGGCGGAGGAGCTGACCTTTTCCGATGGTCGGCCATCCATTCTTGTTGCTGCAAAGATCGCCGACGGTCTTCAGGTTGATGCCTGGATGGAGCGGGTGCGACAGCGCATTGAAGCGTTCGAAACCGACATGCCGTTTTCCATTGAGCACCAGTTGATCTTCGATCAGAGCACCTACACGATCGAACGCCTGTCCGGTGTGGGATTGAACATCGCCATCGGCATGGGGCTGGTGGTTCTGGTACTGCTGGTCACCATGGGGTTCAGGTCGGCCCTGATCGTCGCCATGGTTCTGCCTGTCGTCACGCTCGCGTCCTTTGCAACGATGAGCATGATCGGATTGCCGCTGCACCAGATGTCCCTTACCGGCTTGATTGTTGCACTCGGACTTCTTGTCGATGCAGGCATTGTCATGACCGACGAGATCGGTCAGGCCCTTCAAAAGGGTGACAGCCGCAGCGATGCCGTCGCCAAGGCCGTGCGTCGCCTTTTTGCACCTTTGCTGGCTTCCACGGTGACAACGGCCCTGTCCTTCATGCCGATGGTTTTGTTGCCGGGCCCGCCGGGGGATTTTGTCGGATCGATTGCCATTGCCGTGATCGTGATGCTGATCTGGTCTTTCATCGTTGCCGTGACGCTGACCGCCGCAATCGCCGGATGGGTTCTGCCAAGGGGTGGCGGAGAGCCTGACCGCAGGCGCTTCAAATTGTCTTCGCTGGTTTCGGTGCCCTTCAGGTTTTCGCTCAGGCTGGCGATGCACAATCCGGCCAGCTCCGTTGCCTTTGCGCTGGTTCTGCCGATTGTCGGCTTCCTGAGCATGCCGACCTTGACCGCCCAGTTTTTCCCGGGCGTAGATCGCAACCAGTTCCATATTGAAGTGGAACTGGCAGACGGTACGGCGATTTCAGAAACATCGCGCACCGTGCTTGAGATCGACCGGTATCTGGCGGACCGGGCCGGCATCGAACAGGTGTCCTGGGTGATCGGCAAAAGCGCACCGGCGTTTTACTACAACATCGTCGGCAACAGGGACCAGGCACCCGAATTCGCCCACGCCCTCGTTGCCTCCAGCTCACCCGAGGCCACCGCAGAACTGGTTCCAGAGCTTCAAGAAGCACTGTCCGCGCGCTTTACCAACGCCCGGATCCTGGTCCGCGATCTCGTCCAGGGACCACCCGTCGATGCACCCGTCGAACTGCGCCTGGTTGGTCCGTCTCTCGAAGTGCTGAGAGAACGCGGCGATGCCCTGCGCCAGCTGGCATCAAGGATCGAGGAAGTGACCATTGTGCGCACCACCCTGGATGGCGGTGCCCCGCAGCTCAAATTCGCTGTTGATGAAGACAAGGCGCGCCTCGCTGGCCTGGGTCTCGGTGATGTCGCGCGACAGCTCGAAGCCATCCTTGAAGGATCGACCGGAGGCAGCCTTGTCGAAGGCACCGAAGAGCTGCCGGTACGTGTCCGCATCGGCGAAGCCGAGCGCGGCGCCCTTGAAGCGATCGCCAGTCTGCCGCTGCTCCCGGCGCAGGCTCAGGGAGGCGCTGCCGCGTACGAGGGCATTCCGCTTTCGGCCATTGCCGACATTAGCATGGAACCCTCTGAAGGCCAGATCAACCGGCGCAATGGCGAGCGCACCAACACCGTCCAGGCCTTCGTGCAATACGGTGTTCTGCCTGAAGAAGCTCTGAAGAAACTGCAGGCGGAAATGGACATTGCGGGATTTGTGATGCCGGACGGCTACCGCATCGAAACGGGCGGCGATTCCGATGCCCGGGACGACACGCTCAAGAACCTGATCGGGTCACTCGGACTGATCGTGCCGCTGTCCATCGCGGCAATCGTGCTGACCTTCAACTCCTTCCGGCTGTCGGCGGTTACCTTTGTGGTGGCGATCCTTTCGGCTGGTCTCAGCATTCTTGCCCTGGCAGTGTTTCAGTATCCGTTCGGCATCAATGCGATTATCGGCGTGATCGGGTCGATCGGTGTGTCCATCAACGCGGCAATCATCATCCTGACGGGACTGCAACAGAACACGGCGGCTGCAAACGGCGACCAGTCCGCAATGGTCGACGTTGTCATGGGGTCCGGACGTCACATCATCTCGACGACCCTGACAACCTTCGGCGGCTTCCTGCCGCTGATCCTGGAAGGAGGCGGCTTCTGGCCACCGTTCGCCATGTCCATTGCCGGCGGCGTGCTGCTGTCGACCGTGATCTCGTTCTACTTCGCACCACCGATGTTCGCGCTGGTCTACGCACGGCCGGGGAAACGATCATCATCGGCCGACAGAACAGAGCCGGAAAGGAAGACAGGCATGACCTGGAGCAACGACAATCAGGACGTGGCCATTGCCGCCGAATAGCGGCAAGCGTGGAGCTCCGCTCCTAGCGGCTGCTCCAGCGCGAGAACAGCGACGTCGACAGGACCCGCTTGCTGTCGTCTTCACGAATGACGAGCTCGCCCGATTCAATCAGGCCGCCCTGGGTCGACAGGGTTTCGGCCATCAGCTCGTGGATCGAGACGAAACTTGAACGGATCGCATAGGCCGTCAGGATCATGAAGAGCGAGTCCTTTGCCAGCAGCTGCTGAAGGTCGGACAACATGCCCGGCAGGCTCGTGTAAAGATCCCAGACTTCACCTTTCGGTCCGCGGCCATATTTCGGCGGATCGAGAATGATCCCGTCATAGGTGTTGCCGCGCCGAACCTCCCGCGCGACAAACTTCGAGGCGTCCTCGCAGATCCAGCGGATCGGCAGGTCTTCCAGGCCGGACAGGCTCTGGTTTTCGCGCGCATAGCCGATGGCTTTCTTGGACGCATCGACATGGGTGACCTGCGCCCCTTCGGTCGCAGGGAGCAGCGAGGCGAGGCCGGTATAACCGAACAGGTTGAGGATCTTCAGCGGCTTGTCCTTCGCGCGCTCGCGCTCGGCTCGTACCTTGGAATTGACCCAATCCCAATGGGCGGCCTGCTCCGGAAACACGCCCACATGGCGGAAGGACATGAAGCGGCCATTGTAGCGCACCGGTCCATAGCTCATCGGCCAGGTTTCCGGAACGTTGCCGGAGAACTTCCAGCGACCGGGGCCTTCTTCTTCGGTATCTCCGGAAAAAACTGCGTCTGCCCGGTTCCAGACGCTGTCCTTCAGGCGGCGGCTGCCCATGGCCTGGGGTTCCGGCCGGATGATCGAAAACCGGCCGTAACGTTCAAGCTTCTCACCCTGGCCCATGTCGAGCAACTTGTAGTCCTTCCAGCCTTTGGTCTCCAGGATGACCGGCCAGGACTGGCTTGGTGCCTGTCCGAAGGGGGCGAAAGAAGGGGCGCTGGTCTTGTCCGCCACGATGATCTCTTCTCGGATGTGAACTCGAATTGAGGTTTCGCCTTAGTCGTCTCTGGTCACAAGGTCAATCTTTTGCTGCCCGGCAAAGAAAAGGGCGGGGTGACTGGCACCCCGCCCTCCATTCGCGCTGAGAAGAAAATCAGGCGGCTGCAACCTCGGAGAGGAAGCGCTCGACTTCGTTCTTCAGCTCGTCCGTTTTTTCCGTCAGTTCGCCGGAAGCGGACAGAACCATGTCTGCCGAAGAGGACGTCTGGTCGACAGCCTGCGACAGCTGCGTCATGGAAGACGTAACGGCTCCCGTGCCCTCGGCTGCGCGCTGAACGTTCTGCGAGATCTCGGCTGTTGCCGAACCCTGCTGTTCGACAGCGGACGCAATCGCGGACGTGTAGCTGTTGACCTCTGTCATGGTCTCGGCGATCTCGGCAATTGCCACAACGGAATCCTTCGTCGCCGCCTGGATCTCGGTGATCTGGGAGCTGATTTCTTCCGTTGCCTTGGAGGTCTGCGTTGCTAGTTCCTTCACCTCAGCAGCAACAACCGCAAATCCCTTGCCGGCTTCACCGGCGCGGGCGGCCTCGATCGTTGCGTTCAGGGCGAGCAGGTTGGTCTGCTCGGCAATTGCCTGGATGAGGGTGACAACTTCACCGATTTTGGTCGCCGCTTCCGCAAGACCCTCAACCTTCTGGTTGGTTACCCGCGTGCCGGTTGTTGCCCGATCCACGATCTCGGTTGTCTGGGCGACCTGCCGGGAGATCTCGCCGATCGAAGCGGCCAGTTCTTCCGCAGCACTTGCAACGGTCTGGACGTTGTTCGTCGTCTCGTTGGAAGAGGACTGCGTTTCGGTCGCGTAGCCGGCGCTGTCCCGAGCGATTTCGGTCAGGGCCTGAGCGGTTGAGTCCAGGCCACCGGCGGTGGTCTCGACAGAACCGAGAGCATCTTCTGCCTTGGTGCGGAAGGAGTGGATCAAGCCGTCGATCCGTTCCTGGCGTTCCTGGCGGGCCGCTTCCTCGCGTGCGTTCTGCTCCTGCAGCTCAGCGCGCTCGACTGCGTTGTCCCGGAAGACCTGGACCGTCCGGCTCATGCCGCCGATCTCGTCACCCCGGTCGATGCCCGGAATGTCGACCTCGTTGTCGCCGTTCGCCAGGCGATCCATGACATTGGTGATGGTCCGGATCGGCCGGGTGATAGCCAGATTCAGGATGATCGCCAGGCCGACGCCGCCGATCGTGGCAAGTAGAATCGTGACCAAGATCTGAACTTCCGCGAAGTCAGCCGCCGACGACGCAGCTTCGGACTGAGAAGCGGAGATGGCCGCGATCTCTGAGCTGACCTGACCGGTCAGGGCATCAAGCTGCTGGCGTTTTTGCGTCAGGTCACCCTTGGCAACGAGCATCTCGTTGAAGGCCTTGTCGAACGTGGAAACCGATGCCGGGATCTGCTTAATCGTGTCGGCAGCGGCCGGCAGCACGTTGGCGAAGGCCAGCATCACCTTTTCAAGCTTTGCAAGATTCGCGATTTCAGCTTCAGCAGCACTCGGATCCTGGATGCCGAAGTTGCCGAACAGATTCAGCGTCTCCCTTTGCGCTCTCAAGGCGGCGTTCTTCAGATTGTCCGCTTTTGCCGCAATAGCACGGATTGTTGCAAGCCGCGTGTTTGCGGTCATAGCAATCTGCTTGGAATCGTTGACGGCGCTCGTGGCCTGGGTGCGAATCTCACGCGCCAGCTGCATCACAGGTTCCAGAGAAGAGCCAACCGCCGTGCGTGCTTCGTAAGCCTCGGCGAACCCAAGATCTTCTGCCAGTCTTGCAATCGACGCCTGCAGTTTCTTGGTGGCGCCAGCCAGTTGCGCGACAGTCTTCTTGTCAATGCCTTTAATGTCGCGATACCGCATTTCCTTGGTGCGCGCGACAAGATCGTCTGCAACTTTCAGGGCCTGAACCTGAGCCTCGTCCTGAAGATTGCCACTGCCTTCAAGATAGGCGAGCTGGATGCTGATCACTTCTTCCTGAAGCTCAAAGACGCTGCGCATCATGGTGTTGGCATCATCAAGCGTGCTGTTGGCGGTGAACACCTCGGCACTGACCTTTTTCTCTTCCTTCTTCACCGCATCGGCAATGGAAGCGGAGAGACCCTCCAGGTTTCCGGTGCTTTGCTTAAGCATGGAAAGACGTTCGGCCTGCTGACCTGTCTGCGAAACAACCTCGTCAAAGGTTGTGTTGAATTCCTTCACCGCGGATTGCGCGGTCGCAACCTGATCGGATGCAGCCGGATCGTTGGCAACGCGCTCGCCGAGGTCCCGCAGGGACGCGCTGAGTAGACCAATCTCCATGCGAACGGCTTCTGCACGCTCGCCTGTTGGATCGTTGAGATAGTCTTCGCGTTTCAGTGATGTTGCCTGAACCTGGGCTGCGACCTCTGATGAAGCGTCTGCTACAACAAAGCGCGATGACAGGTTGGAAAGTGCCAGGAAACCGACACCCCCGACAACAGCTGTGAGAAGAAGGACGGCCAGAAAACCGCCGCCGACTTTATAGCCGAACTTCAGGTCGACCATCGTTTTCAAGATACGTTTCATCCGATCCCCGCAGTGTCGAAAGAACTCTATTTCAACACTCAGTATCCACGGGGCGAATGAATATTGGGTAAACTATTATGAAAATTGTAGGTATTATGCCTCGGGTCTCTTAGTGTTAAATTTAGTTAGTCTCTTGCTCGCATTCGTTTTATTTGTAGGGCCAATTTAGTACTGGTTGCATTGCAGCATTACGTGTGTTGGCCACCATTGATGTGTATTTCCGCGCCCGTAACGTAAGACGAACGGGTTGAGCAGAGATAGAAGATCGTATCGGCGACTTCCTCCGGCAGGCCAAGTCTTCGCAAAGGAATGTCTGCAATCAGGTCTTCCGTTCCCGGGGACAGGATCGAGGTGTCGATCTCTCCCGGTGCAATGGCGTTGACGCGAATGCCGTGCGGACCGAAATCAGAGGCCATTTCGCGGGTCAGCGAAGCCAGCGCCGCCTTGGAACTGGCATAGGCGGTTCCGGCGAAGGGGTGTACCTTCACACCGGCAATGGATGTCACGTTGACGACCGAGCCCTTGGCTCTCTTCAACTCGTCGAACAGGCCACGCGCCAACAGGATCGGTGCAAAGAAGTTCACCTGAAAGACCGTGTGCCATTCTTCCTGGGACGTATTCAGCGAACTGAGGCGCTCGCCGTCCGGTCCTTTGGGGCTGATCCCCGCATTGTTCACCAGGGCATTGAGGCGGGAGCCGTTTGACTTCAGCCTTTCGCGGATTTCCTCAACCGCAACGGCAAGGCTGTCCGGGTCGGCCAGATCGACCTGGATGTGGTCTTCCGGACCCATCGGCCAGGGGCACTTGTCGGAAAAGGCCTGGCGGGAGCAGGTGATGACACGCCAGCCTTCGGCGGAAAACCGTTTGACGGTTGCGTGTCCGATCCCACGGCTGGCGCCTGTAAGAACAAGTGTCGGCCTAGTGTCGCGGCTTGCGGTATCGGTCATTTCGAATCCTTGCTGGTCGAGATAGACTCAGAAAAAGTTGACTTTTATAGTATGGTTTCGTTATTGCGCAGAAATTCGCTCATGCCAATATGTCCGTGAAAGGGACATTTCTGACCTCGCAATGATCATTTGCTCCTGTAATGTTTTGTCTGACGAGCAGCTTCGCAAGGCCGCGGAGGAAATGCGGGCTGACCCGAACGGAAAAGTTCCGACACCGGGCGCTGTTTTCCGTCATTTGGGATGCCGGCCGCGTTGTGGAAGTTGTTTTCCTTCCGTCATTGACATCATTCATGAAAAGGGGTCTGAAGGTGTGAAGAACGAGGAACCGCGGACGGAGCGCCAGAAGCGCGCTGCAGGCCGGTAGTCAGGAGAGGGTCCATGAAGGGCGAAGCAAAAGTCATCGACTATCTGAACAAGTCATTGCGGCACGAACTGACGGTGGTCAACCAGTTTTGGGTGCATGCGCGGCTTCTGGAAGACTGGGGTTTCTCGAAGCTTGCCGACAAGCAGTTGGTCGAGGCGGATGAGGAACGTCAGCACGCCCAGGACCTGATGGACCGGATCATCTTCCTGGAAGGTCTGCCGAACCTTCAGACGCTCGACCCGTTGCGGATCGGTCAGTCGGTAAAGGAATGCCTGGAATGCGACCTGGCGGCAGAATATGTCGCACGTGCGCTCTACAACGAAGCGCGTGAAGTTTGCCGTGACCACAACGACTACGTCACGATGGGTCTGTTTGAAAAACTGCTGAGTGACGAGGAAGGTCATATCGATTTCCTGGAAACCCAGCTCGGCCTTATCGAGCAGATCGGTATCGACAATTATTCCCTGCTTCAGGCCAAGTCAGCCGACAACGCCGAATAACAAAGTTCCTACGGCTGCGCTTTATCAGTGCAGCCGTTGCCTGGATCGTCCCGGCCCAGCCAATGGATCATCCCCCCTGCCGCGTCAGCGTCCTCCCGGTCGTGGGTGACAAGCAATACCGGCAGTTCCTTTGCCTTCGCCAATCTGAAAACAAGCTTTCTCATGCCTGCACGGCGGGACTGGTCGAGACTGGAAAAAGGCTCATCCAGTAACAGGGCCCTTGGTTCGGCCAGCAGGGTCCTCATCAGCGCGACGCGGGTCTGCTGGCCACCTGACAGCGTGATAGGGTCGCGCGCGCCGAAGCCGGCCAGCCCCACATCCAAAAGAGCCTGTTCAGCCATTTCGCGGCGTAGCAGCCTGCCTTTCACACTTGCAGGAATGGCAAATGCCAGGTTCTGGAGGACCGACATGTGCGGAAAGAGCAGTGGAGACTGGAACATCAATCCGATGTGGCGCTCCTGTGCAGGTCTTGCCGTCAGATCCTCACCGTCCAGGACAACCCGTCCCTCTGCCTTGAAATCGGGCCTCAGGTGACCGGCGATGAAATCGAGCAAGCTTGATTTTCCGCTGCCACTTTCCCCCATCAGCGTGAGCACGGATCCGGGTCTGATATGGCAGTCGATTGCCAACAGCAGTCTGCCGTCAAGCCTGACGGAAACGTTGTGCAATCGAAGACCTGTTTGTGCATCGTCGGCATGCATCTGGCCTGTCATCCTCTCATCTGCAGGGCTGACCGGTTGCGATGAACCAGATTGGGAATGAGGGCTGCAAGGGTAAACCCGGCGAGCGGAACGAGAAGCTGCAGCAACCCGTAGAGAGCTGCATATTGCCTGTTCCCACCGCTCGCAAGCGCGACGCTCTCCGTAGTGACCGTCTCGATACGGCCGCCACCGATCATCAGGGTCGGCAGGTACTGCCCGACCGAAATCGCAATGCAGACCGCTAGTGTCACCAGTACCGGTCGCAGCAGCAGGGGGAGCTGTATTTTCCAGAAAATCATGCTGCGCGAGATGCCAAGGGACGCGGCTGCCTTCTCATAGCGCGGATCTAGACGGTTCCAGGGGTCGCTCAGGGCAAGAAAGGCGTAGGGAAAGACAAAGATCAGGTGAGACAGCAGAACCGAAGTGAGTGTCCCGCCCAGCCCCGTCGCGAGAAACAGCATCTGGAGACCAAAGAGAAATCCGATTTGCGGCAACAGGAGCGGCAGGAAGATGAGCATCTTGAGTTTTTTGCTGTCGCGTTTCTTCCGGAAGCCTCTTGCCTCGAGCAGCCAGAGCGTCAAAGCCGTCGCAAACACGCCCGACAACAGCGCAAGCGTCAGGGTCGCACTGAGGGCAGGACCCGCCATCAGCACCGCGTTTACCGCACGGTCAATGCTCAGCACCTGAGGAAACGCGGCCGGGAACCACCAGGACTTTGCGACCGACCACAACACCAGGAGACCTGTCGACAGGGCCATCAGGACGAGAATGAGCAGCATTGGGAGAAGGCTGGCAATCTGTCCATTCCGGTCCTGCCTGAAACGTTTCCCCGTCAGTGCACTCGACTTGAATGCAATGCCCGCGAACTTTTCCAGAACCAGATAGAAAGTGATGGCCAGCGCGCTTATGGTCAACTGGAGCAGAGCCCCGGCCGAAGCCATCAGCCGCATTGAAAGATCAGGATCGTTCATCCAGACAA
Source organism: Roseibium sp. (assembly GCA_017643925.1). Classification (GTDB taxonomy): domain Bacteria; phylum Pseudomonadota; class Alphaproteobacteria; order Rhizobiales; family Stappiaceae; genus Roseibium. The sequence continues at coordinate 57,926 of JAEPML010000001.1, forward strand.
TCAATTGCGGTGCAAGTGGCCGGGGTGTGGTCGGTCCCAGGATTTCAGCGACGTCGACCACAGACGTGGCATAGGCGATCACGGCCAGCATCGGCAATCGGACCAGCGGATAGATCTGCGGCAGGATGATCAGGAAAAACGTTGCCATCCGGCCATAACCGAGCGTCGCCCCTGCCTTGAAATAAGCGCCCAGATGCGGTCGGTTCATGGCGGCCAGTGTCATGAGAAACAGGAACGGAACTTCCTTTGCCACGAGACCGAGTGTCATCGCGAAGCCGTCCGGATCGTTCAGGATCAGGAGATCGGGCGGACGATCCCAACCTGTCATCCATGGGGACAGAAGCCGAACGAAAAATCCGGAAGGTGCAATCAGGAAGGCAAGGCCAATTGCCGCCGCCGCATGCGGAATGGACAGGATGGGCGAGAGAAACCGGCTCACCCGCCCGAACGTGCGCGTGCCGTACCAGCCCGCCATGAACACGAGCACAATCGCCAATGACAGGACAGAGGCGACAAGACCGGTGCTGAAGCTGATCCAGGCGGAAGTCGCGAGGCCGGGTTCTGCAAACAGGGCCTGAAAAGGTTGCAGTGAAAACGTCTCGAAGCCGAGAACAGGGAGGTAGCCGAAGGCCGGCAATGCCGTCCCGGCGAGCCCGGCCACAACCGGGCCTGCCATGAGCAATGCAATCAGGACCGAAGGAACATCCGGTTTACCCCCCTGTCGGATCAATCGGCGTCACCCGCCACTTGCGCCATAGCGATCTTTCCAGGCTTCTTCCAGGGCTCCGACCCAGCTGGGGTGGGGCTCCGGGAGAACCGGTCCGAGGTTTTCCGGTTTGAGAGTTGCTGCGCCGAGGTCAAGCGCTTCGAACAATGCCTTTTCATGCGCCGGAAGCGCGCCGACGTTCAATACGGTCGGGTCCCCCCAGATCTCGGGTTCCTGCTTGCGTGTCTGAGCCATGGGTGACAGCAGGAAATTCGCAAATATCTTTGCACCTTCCTGGCTCGAGCTGTTGAACGGTAAGGCAACGAAATGCGTGTTGCCGATTGTCCCGCCGTCCAGAACGAAGGTCCGAACGCTTGGCGGCAATTCTCCATTGGCGATCGCACCGGCAGCGTCACCCGGATTGAAGGAGAAGGCGATGTCGAGTTCACCGTCGGCCAGCAGCTGGCGCATCTGGGAAGCGTCTTTCGGAAAGGCCTTGCCCCGCCGCCAAAGATGCGGGTGCAACTCGTCCAGATAGCCGAAAAGCGGGCCGAATGTCTCTGCCGCGATGGTCATGTCATATGGGTTTTCGAGTGCGGACGCATCGGGTGCCAGGGAGACCAGCACTTGCTTCAGGAATGTGGTGCCGAAGAAATTGGGCGGTTGCGGGTAGGCGAAGCGGCCTGGGTTTGCCTTGGCGAAGTCGAGCAATTCCTCGAGGCTCGCGGGCGGTTCGGCAAGCCGTGCGCCGTCATGTATGAACACCAGCTTTGCCATGCCCCAGGGGCTTTCCTGGCCATCGGTGGGCACAGTGAAGTCCATAACAACCGTCGGCTTGTTCTCAACGTCGACATAGTCCCAGTTGGGCAGGGTGGTCGCCCAGCCTGGTTCTGCAAGCAATTCATTGGTCTTCATGGAGGCGAAATTCTCGCCGTTGATCCACACCAGATCAACCGAGCCGCCGGTTGCCTTGCCGACAGATTTTTCGGCAAGCACCTGCGACACGACATTGGCCGTGTCGCTCACCTTGACGTGGACAACCCGGACACCGTGGTCTCTTTCCACTTCCCGTGCCGCCCATTGGATATAGGCATTGATGCGCGGTTCACCGCCCCAGGCGTGAAAGTAGACCGTCTGGCCACGCGCGGCGTTCAGAACAGATTGCCATTCGGCTTCCTGCCCATGCACCGCACCGGGCACCAGCATGGCAACGAGAAGGGCAAGCCTGATGGTGATGGTTCGAATCATGTGTGTTTCCTGATTGTTAGGAGTGTTCCCTCGCGCGCGGTGCATGACACGGTCAAGACAAGGCTTTGTGAAGCTGTTGTGGTCAATCGTCTCACGAAGGGATGTGGGTCCATCAAACGGGCAGGATATGCGTGTCTTTGATTTCTTCCATGACGGCATATGTGTGCGTCTCGCGCACACCTGGGAGCGCAAGGACAACGTCTGACAGGAAAGCGCGGTAGGCTTCCATGTCCTTTACCCGGCTTTTCATCAGGTAGTCGAACCCGCCTGCCACCATGTGGCATTCCAGAATGTCCGGTGAACGTTCCACGGAGATTTTGAAGGCATCGAAGATTTCCGGCGATGTCCGCTCCAGACGGATTTCAACGAAAACCAGGAGGCCGCGCTCAACCTTTCTGGGATCGAGGCTGGCGGAGAACCGTTCGATGTAGCCGTCCCGCACGAGCCGTTTCATGCGTTCGGCCGTGGCTGTTGCAGACAGGCGCACCCGTTCAGAAAGCTCCGTGTTGGTAATCCGGCCGTCCTCCTGAAGGACCTTCAGAATCCTGCGGTCCGTGGCATCAATCATGGGGTTTTCTCCAAAAAATCAAAATCTGCAGAGATATTACCGAAATTTTGACCAAAAATACGGGAAAAACAACATGCAATTTCGGATATTTTAGAGAAATCTATTGAATCGATCCCGTGAATTCGCCGACGGGTCCATTTGGAGGTGTTCATGACCGCAGCCGCTGCCATGCAAACATTTGAAAGCGACACGCTGGAGCCGTTTCGCGCCCCTTACGCGCCCGATGACAGGAAACTGGTCGAGGCGCTGCTGAAGGAAGCAGCAAGCGATCCCGTGGTGGAGAAGCTGATCGACCAGCGGGCCCGGGGCTATATAGAGGATATGCGTGCGGTCCAGGTTGGCCTTGGTGGTGTCGAAGACTTCATGCGTGAGTTCGGCCTGACGACCCGTGAAGGCCTGGCGATGATGGTCCTGGCAGAGGCGCTCTTGCGGGTGCCGGATGCAAGCACTGCGGACAAGCTGATTGAAGACAAGCTGGCCGCCGCCCGGTTCGACGATCCGTCGGGCCATAAATCGGACACCTGGCTGGTCTCGGCGTCCTCATGGGCGCTGGGGATCACGTCGCGCCTGCTTCACCCCGGCGACACACCGCAGAGCATCCTGTCCAGCCTGGTAAAGCGCATGGGCATGCCGACCGTGCGCATGGCCACCCGCAAGGCCATGCGTCTGCTCGGTCACCAGTTTGTTCTGGGTGAAACCATCGACAAGGCATTGGAACGGGCGAAAGTCCAGGAGGCCAAAGGCTACCGCTATTCCTACGACATGCTCGGGGAGGGGGCTCGGACTGCCGGGGACGCAGAGCGTTACTTCCAGTCATACGCAAACGCTATTGAAGCCATCGGCAAGTCGGCGAGCGACAAGGCGTTGCCTGATCGTCCGGGCATCTCCGTCAAGCTGTCTGCCCTCCATCCAAGATACCAGGGCATCAATGGGGAGCGCGTGCGCGCCGAGCTGCTGCCGCGTCTGCGCGAACTGGTACAGATGGCAAAGGACCGCAATCTCAACTTTACCATCGACGCCGAAGAGGCGGATCGCCTGGAGATCTCTCTGGACGTCATTGCGGCCCTGCTGACCGATCCGGTCACGGAAGGCTGGGACGGATTTGGACTGGCTGTGCAGGCCTACCAGAAGCGCGGTGTCGCAGTGATTGACTGGCTGGTGAACGCTGCCCGCAAGACCAATCGCAAACTCATGGTCCGTCTCGTCAAGGGCGCTTACTGGGACACCGAAATCAAGCATGCCCAAGAGGGCGGCGCCGCAGGCTATCCGGTCTTTTCGAGAAAGGCCGCGACCGACCTGTCCTACCTGTGCTGCGCGAAGCGCATGCTGGCGGCGCGCGATGTGCTGTATCCCCAGTTCGCCACCCACAATGCCCTGACTGTTGCCCAGATCATCGAACTGGCCGGCGGCAAGGCGGAAGGTTATGAATTCCAGCGTCTGCACGGCATGGGCGAAAGCCTTTACAAATCGATCTGCGAACGGGACGGCTTTCCATGCCGGATCTACGCTCCGGTGGGTGGTCACAAGGACCTGCTTGCCTATCTGGTGCGCCGCCTTCTGGAAAATGGCGCCAACTCCTCCTTCGTGACAATCGTCGGGGATGCCTCCGTTTCAGTGGAAACGATGCTCAAGCGGCCTTCCGAATTGCTCGACAATGGCCACCACGCCGTCAACCGTTCCATTCCACTGCCGAAGGACCTTTACGGAGAGAGCCGACGGAATTCCGACGGCATCGAGTTTGGCTGTGCTGCCGAACGCAGTGCATTGACGCAAGGCATGGCAAAAACAACCGCACCCTTCACGGAAGCAGGGCCGCTTGGAGCGGATCTTGCCGCAAGCGGGGACGTCAACCCTGTCTTCGCCCCGATGGATGGAACGACGCAGGTTGGCACCGTTTCCTTCGCAACTGTCGAGACGGCCAACAAGGCGATCGAGATTGCGCAGAAAGGCTTTGAAACCTGGTCTCGCAGGCCTGTCAACGAACGTGCGGCAGCGCTTGAAAGGCTCGGTGATCTCCTGGAGGAGAATCGTGACCGGTTGATGATGATCCTGTCGATGGAGGCCGGAAAGTGCCTGGAAGACGGGATCGCCGAAATCCGGGAAGCGGTTGACTTCTGCCGCTACTACGCCGATCAGGCACGGACACTTTTCGGGGACGGACGCCTGATGCCCGGGCCGACCGGAGAGGAGAACCGTTACCGCTATCGCGGGCGTGGGGTTTTCGTGTGTATTTCCCCCTGGAATTTCCCGCTGGCCATTTTCCTCGGCCAGATCAGCGCTGCCCTTCTGGGCGGCAATGCCGTTGTTGCAAAGCCTGCGGAACAGACCCCTCTGATCGCCTTCGAGACCGCCAAGCTGATCTACAAGGCCGGGGTGCCGGAAGATGCGTTCCTGCTGGTCCCGGGTGAGGGAGATATCGGGGCTGCCCTGACATCCCATCCCGCGGTTGCCGGCGTTGCCTTTACCGGCTCGACCGAGACTGCCTGGGCAATCAACAAGACGCTTGCCGGCAAACGCGGCCCGATCGTGCCGCTGGTAGCAGAAACCGGCGGCATCAATGCCATGCTGGTCGATGCAACGGCTTTGCCCGAGCAGGTCTGCGACGATGTCATGATGTCTGCGTTCCGTTCTGCCGGTCAGCGCTGTTCAGCCCTGCGTCTGCTCTATGTTCAGGAAGATGTCGCTGACAGCCTGCTGCAGATGCTGGAAGGTGCGGCGCAGGAACTGGCGCTCGGCGATCCGAGACTGCCGTCAACAGATATCGGTCCGGTGATCGACGATGAAGCTCGCGACAACATCCTGTCCCATGTCCATGACATGAAGGAAAGCCAGACGCTTCGCTATGCCGGATCGACACCATCGGGCAAGCTTGCCAACGGCTCCTGGGTCGCACCGCACATCATCGAGCTTGACCGCGCCGAAGCGTTGACGCGCGAAGTGTTCGGACCGGTGCTCCACGTGGTGCGCTACAAGGCAACCGAGATCGACAAGGTGCTCGACCAGATCGCGGCAACAGGTTACGGCCTGACGCTCGGTGTTCACAGTCGCATCGATGCGACGGTCACACGGGTTGTCGACCGTCTCTCCGTCGGCAATGTCTATGTCAACCGCAACACCATCGGGGCCGTTGTCGGGACGCAGCCGTTCGGTGGTTCAGGTCTGTCAGGCACAGGCCCGAAAGCCGGTGGTCCGGCTTACCTGACCCGGTTTGCCCTGGAACAGGTGGTCTCGATCAACACGGCTGCGGCCGGTGGCAACGCGAGTCTGGTGGCAGCGTCTGACGATTGAGAAGGTTCGCTCGACGAGAACTGACATTTTCCGGTGAGCTGTCAATCCAAGGAGTGACTCTGGGATCCATGTCCTTGCGTTGCAGCCGATCCTTCGAGACGGGCCTACGGCCCTCCTCAGGATGAGGAGCCCTGTACTGCAAAGCTTTTGCCAAACTCACTAACTTCATCCTGAGGAGGCGCGCCAGCGCCGTCTCGAAGGATGGGACACTAGTTGCCTGTGACCGGGCTAGTCTTGCTTCTGTTTAGGATGAGTGGCGGGGTTTGTGGGAAGCGTAACAACGGTCCCATTGGAAATTTGGGTCACCAGCGTTGTCCTGGGCGAAGCGTCGCAAAATCGGGATCTGTGCATGCCGGCTGTTGAGCGCGCCGAAAACCTTGGTCTACCGGTTTCGGTTCTCACCTCGTTCAGACGACATGACTATCGATGCTCGCTCTGTGTGTCGGCAATTCGTTTCAGTCGATAGCGGGCTTCTTTGGCAAGAACCTTGTCGTCTGCCTTCGTGCAGTCTTCTATTACCGCCAGAGCGTGCCGGGTACCGATCGCAGCCAAAGCCCAAAGACACTTTTTGTAGTAAGCGCCATAGTCGTCATATTCGAGATACTCGAGTGCAGGTTTGAGTTCGATAGCGGTCTGAAGGTAGGGAATGCTGTCCGGGTCTTTAAAATCCTGGAGCAGGCTGATCATGTCTTCGTGCCCTTGGTGCCATTCTTGGCCAATCAGGTCATGAATGCGCGCAGCGACGTTTTCGGGAAACCCGAACCAAAAACCGAGCAACAGGGCATACGCCACCGTCTCTTTGTCGCGACTTTGTGTTGCGATCGAAAGCAACCGGCCTACCTCTGCAGGAATTTCCTGCGAGGCGAAGCCGAAATTTTTGCAGAATTCGATTCTGTCGATCTTGCCAAGCAAAAACGCGTCGCAAGCCGATATCTGATCAGGTCTCAAGTCCGCACTCATTGTGTCTTTTACTTCCCTCGCGGTTTGGCACGCCGCGTTGCCTCTGCTTCTGTCGGGTCGTCAGGCCATGGGTGCTTGGGGTAACGGCCTTTCATGTCGGCCTTCACGTCTGACCAGGAACCGGCCCAAAAGCCCGGCAGGTCCCTTGTGATCTGGATGGGCCGTTGCGCGGGAGACAGGAGTTCCAGGATCAGCGGCAACCTGCCGCCGCAAACGCTTGGATGCTGCGTCAGGCCGAACAGTTCCTGCACACGGATCGAAAGGGTCGGGCCGGCAGCCGCTCCGTAATCGATGGGAACCTTGCTGCCGGTCGGTGCGGTAAAGTGCGACGGCGCGAGGGTGTCCAGTCTTGCCTGGGCATCGAACGGCAGAAGCGCTGCAAGCGCGTTGCCGAGTACGCCCGGGTCGATTGCGTTCAAACCGGTCAGTCCCGCGAGATAGGGCTGCAGCCACGTTTCCAGCGTGTCGGTCAGTGCCGCGTTCGAAATGTCGGGCAGGTCTTCAGCGCCGTTGTCGCGTGCATAGGCCACGCGTTTGCGCAATCTTGCTTGGTCCTTGCTCCAGGGAAGGCGGGAAACACCGCGCCGTTTCACCTCAGCGAGGAGCGCCCTTTCGATGGCCTCCGGATCCGCCGATTGAAGGGTAATCGAGCGAAGTTCCACCGCCTTGTAGCGCGTGACCCGCCGGGCTTTGAGGCTCCCCTCAGCGCCAAGCTGAACCTCGTCTTCCTCAACGATCTCGGTGCCGAAGAGATCCCTGATCTCGTCTTCGGTTATCGGGGCGCAGAGCTGAATTCTGCCGCTTGCCGCCTTGCCCTGGACATCGGCGACCGTCAGGAACTTCTCACCGGCAAGGGCGCTTTCGCGATCCAGTTCGGCCCCGCGGCCGTTTGCCAGCCGGAACCGGCCTGTCTGGCCGCGCGCCTGCGCAATCCTTTCCGGATAAGCGAGGGCCAGCAGAAGGCCCGCGGTTTCAATGTCGATTTCGGCACCGGAGCCACCGGCTTGCTTCAACCAGCGGCTGGCAAGGGCCCTGCCATCCCGGGCGCGCTGGCTCTTGTCATGACGCAGCGCCCGCAATCGGGCACGGAGGTCAGGGTCGCGGCCACCGAGCCCGGGTTCGGACAGGACGAGAGCCACGAGTGCCGCCGTGTATCCGAGATCTCGGGCAATGCCCTCGATGAGCATGTGGCCAAGGCGCGGGTGTAGCGGCAGATCCGCAAGTGCCTTGCCGTCTCCGGTCAGGCGACCCGAGGCATCCACGGCATGCAAATCCCGCAACAGGCCGGTCGCCTCGTTCCAGGCCGCATCCGGAGGCGGGTCCGGGAAGGTGAGCGAAGCCGGATCGGATGTGCCCCACATGGCAAGATCGAGCACGAGGCCGGTCAGATCGGCCTCCAGGACCTCCGGCGTTTCGGCCGCAGGCAGCGAGGTCGTTTGGGCCTCGTCCCAGAGCCGGTAGCAGACGCCCGGTTCGGTTCGGCCTGCCCGGCCCCGGCGCTGGTCCGCCGAAGCGCGTGACACTCTTACCGTTTCCAGGCGGGTCAGACCGGTTTGCGGTTCGAATTTCGGCACACGGGCAAGTCCGCTGTCGATGACGACCCGCGCACCTTCAATGGTGAGCGAGGTCTGGGCAATCGCGCTTGCCAGCACGATCTTGCGCCGGCCCCGTTTCGCCGGTCGGATGGCATCGTCCTGGGCGCGGGCATCCAGCCCGCCATAAAGCGGCGCAACCTGGCAGTTGTCGGGTATCTTTCCAGCCAGCAATTCCGCTGTTCGTCGGATTTCTCCCTGGCCGGGCAGAAACACAAGCAGCGAACCGTCTTCTTCGCGCAGCGCCTGTTGGATCGCGCGCGTGATCTGGGGCTCGATCCGGGCCTTGGTGTCTCTGCCCAGATACCTTGTTTCAACCGGATAGCTCCGCCCCCGGCTTTCAATGACAGGTGCGCTGCCGAGAAGGCCGGAAAGCGCTGCGGCGTCGAGTGTGGCCGACATCGGCAGCAAACGCAGATCTTCACGAAGAGCCTGTTGCACGTCCAGGGCCAGCGCCAGGCCGAGGTCGCCATCGAGTGAGCGCTCGTGGAATTCGTCGAACAGGATCGCCGCGACACCGGTCAGCTCCGGATCGTCGAGGATCAGGCGCGTGAACACACCCTCGGTGACGACTTCGATCCGTGTTTTCGCACTGACCCTTGTTTCCATGCGAACGCGGTAACCGACTGTCTCGCCGACCTTCTCACCAAGTTCACCGGCCATGTGACGCGCCGCAGCGCGAGCCGCAAGCCGCCGTGGCTCCAGCACAAGGATCTTGCCGTCACCGCGCCAGGCTGCGCCCAGCAGAGCCAGCGGGACGCGGGTTGTCTTGCCAGCGCCCGGTTCGGCGACAAGAACCGCGTTTGGACTGTCCGCGAGCCTTTTCAGAAGATCCGGCAGAACGCCATCGATCGGCAGGGCAGTGCTGAATTCTGGTACCGTGGCCATCACCGGTCAGCCCTGGTTCAATTGGCTCCCGCGGCTGCCATCCAGCGTCTTCCCTGAACGTCCACCACAAAAGCTTCGGGGGTGCGTGCGAAAGAGGCCAGTCCCTCAAGAGCGGGGTCCGGATGGCGGACAATGAACGTGGGGATCTTGGCCATCAATGTCTCGTGCGGCGACTTGGCTTCAAAGGCCGCTCGAAAACCGCCGTCTGTCAGGAACCGTGTAATCCTCGGGGTCACACCACCCGTGAGGTAGACACCGCCCCGTGCCAGCACGGTCAGGGCGCAATCGCCTGCGACCCGGCCGAGGCAACGTGCGAAAATTTCGAGTGTCTTGACGGCGACGGGGTCGTTGTCTTCCGCAGCTTGGGTGACACTGGCAGCCGTCTCGAGCATGCGTTCCGATCCGCTCAAATCGGCGACCGCCCGCGCGAGCCTCGGCAATCCTGTTCCGCTGAGGATCTGCTCCGCACCCAGGCGGTTTCCGACACGTTCTATGTGAGGCCAGATCTTGAAGTCTTCTTCGGTCACAGGGCCAAGTTCGACATGGCCGCCCTCGCCAGGAACGGGGATCCAGGTGTCTGCCGCATGGATCATGGCTGCAGCGCCAAGGCCGGTTCCGGGGCCAAGCACGAACTTGGTGCTGGCTTCGCGAATGGCACCCGAGCCGATCTGCTCTATGTCGCCGCCCCGGTATCCGGGAAGCGCCAGGGCCTGTGCCTCGAAGTCGTTGAGGACGATGACCTGTTCCAGTCCGAGATCTGCAATCATCTTGAGGGGCTCGATCACCCAGGCCGCGTTCGTGAGCGGGATCGTGTCACCCGTTACCGGCCCCGCGACGGCAATGACCGCCGTTTTGGGCTTCTGATCCGTTTCCGGAAAAACCACCTCGCGAATGGCAGACGAAATGTCGGCGTGGCCGGCGGTTGCTGTCTTGCCGCACATGCGGGTCGGCGCCGTTGCGTGGTCTACCAGGGCAAACCGGGCGTTTGTCCCCCCTATATCCGCGACCAGCACGGGATAATTGAAGGGCAGGGTCTTTGTAAGTGAACTCATGACTCGCCGGCGCTCACTTCGGGTGTCTCGGACGTCGTCTTCAATCCCTTCAGGCGCGCTGACCTCAACAGGATGTCGGCGGTGGAGGGATTGAGCGCCATCGGCATGTCGTAGACCAGGGCAAGGCGCATCAGCGCCTTGACGTCGACATCATGCGGCATGGGCGACAGCGGGTCCACAAAGAAGAAGAGACCTTGCAGATCTCCTTCCGCAATCATGGCACCGATCTGTTGGTCACCGCCGAGAGGGCCGCTTTTGAGGCGTTTGATATTGAGCTCAGGGCAGGCATCATGAATTCGGCCACCTGTGGTGCCGGTGCCAACCAGGTTGAAATCAGCCAGTTTTTCCCTGTGCCGTTTGGCAAATTCCACCATTGCATCCTTCTTTGCGTCATGGGCAACGAGGGCAAGGGTGGGTGAGGCAGTCGCGGGCATGAACGATCCTTTTTCCGTGGCGACAGGGGGCGGTGACGTGTTTAGCCGCAAAGAGGTGTTCGCGCAAAGGTCAAAAGCAAGAATTTTGCGGATTTAAATTGATTGAAAAATTTGCAGCTGCCAAAGAAAAAGCCGCGTTCCGATGGGAAACGCGGCAGTTAAATTTTGAGAGAACGTGGCTAACTTAGTCGAACAGGTTGCAACGGATGGGCTCTCGCGCCGCAACGGTTTGGAAGTAGGGGTCGGGTTCCGGCATCCGCAGTCCGGCGATTTCCATGACCAGCTTCATGCGGATTGCATCCGCAAAACCTTCCTTGGACCGCACCGGTATGGCGAAGGAGCCCGGGCCACCGATCACGCAATCCTCGTAATAGTGATCGAGGTGCAGCATCGCTTGCCAAGTGTTCTTGTTGGATTTCATCATCAGCGGCAGTCCGTTGATGGTCACGCCAGCGGCAACCATGCGGTCCCGCATTTCGGTAACCGAGCCACCCTGGTTGTTCGGACCGTCACCGGAGATATCGATCACCTGACGCAGCCCCTGATACTGGTTGTTCTGGACCAGCTGCACCGACTTCTCCAGAGCGGAGGCGATGGATGTGCGCTGAACCTGGCGCAGGGGCGCCTCGGCGATCTTCGAAGCAAAATGGGAAGCGGATGCCGCATCCTGTATCACCATCCAGTCTGCAATGATGAAATGTTCATCAACGCCACCCCACTCCATGTAGGTGACGGCGACCCGGCCGATCGGGCCGACCTGAATGGCATCGAGGAACTCACGGGATGTCAGGGCCGCGACGTATCCGGCGCGCTGGACTTCCTGCTCTTCGGTATCCATTGATTGGGAGATGTCGACCGCCAGGACCAGCTCAACGTCTACTTCGTTGGCAGGGTCATAGGTGTATTGAGTCGACGCGAGCAATGCCGGGCGATAGTCCCGGGCTGCTGCGGGTGCGGCAAGAAAGAGTGCCGCGAAGATGATGGACAGCGCTTTTACGCTTGTCAGTGCACAGTGTCTGCTTATGTCGAGACGCATTTTTTTCTCCATTAGTCAGCCTCTCGGCTGCGTTGCCACGTCTCCCCATTATTTAGTTTTTATCTTTGGTTCTTCTGTTGTCGTTCCTCGTTATTTGTACCTAGGTACTTGTGAACGCCTTCATTTAGCTTGGTTATTTACTTAGCAAGCTGTATGCCAAACGTAGCGGAATTCAATTTAACTGGCAAAATCAAATGCGCACGCAGTGCATGTATTCCACAGATAGGAACAAAATGCCGGATTGCTAGGCAACTTTTTCCACATTTCGTCACTTCTGTGACATCGGTCGGCAAAATTTTCCGCATCCTTCCGGTGGCGTTTTTCGTCAGGCCAACCTCAAAAATGCAAAAATCTTCCCGTTTTCAGGACGTTTTTTTGTTGACGTTCGCGCAACAGCTGGTCATGATCTGAAGAAATTCTCACTAAGTGAAGAAATTTTCGCGCTTGCAGAGGAGATGCGGCGCAGAACCAATTAAAGCCCCGATCAAGGGGCAAGGCAAACCGGTGATTCTGATCGTCAGACAACACCGGTCGGAGGGGAAGGTTTCGACGCGACATGCAAACGCGCGACGACGACTGGACATCATATATGGCAATCCGGGCTGCCTGGCTTTCTTTTGTCGGAGGTCGCACCCAGGGAGAGATTGCAGCGCAGCTCGGCGTTTCGCCCGCCAAGGTGCACCGTCTCATTGCGCATGCCCAGAAAGAGGGGCATGTCAAATTCCAGATCGATGGCCGCCCGAAGGAATGCCTTGAGCTCGAAAAGGACCTGTCTGGTCACTTTCAGCTGACCAACTGCATCATTGCACCGGATCTTGGAAGTGGCGATGACGACAGTGCCCTGAGGGCTGTTGCCGTTTCCGCGTCCCAGTTCCTGACCGGGTTCTTGAGTGGCTCCAATGTGAAGCGTCTGGGTGTCGGCATGGGCCGCACGCTGACGGCAGCTGTCGAGGCGCTGCCCAAATTCGCAAGACCCGATCTGGAGATCATGTCGATCTGTGGCTCGCTGACCCGGACACTGGCTGCCAACCCATACGACATCGTTCAGAAGATGCAGGAGCGCACTGGCGGCATTGGTTACTACCTGCCGGTGCCCTATTTTGCCGAAAATCTGGATGAAAAGGCGATGTTCCTGACCCAGCGGAGCGTGCAGGACCTGATGGCGCGGGCGCGTCAGTCGGACGCCTTCCTGATCGGTATCGGCTCGGTTGAAAACGAAGGCCACCTTGTGCAGCGGGGCATTATTTCCAAGCAGGAACAGGAAGACTTGATGTCGGGCGGTGCCGTCAGCGATCTGATGGGCCGCTTTTTGACAATTGACGGAAAATTGGCTCCAGACCCGCTCGGCGATTGCGCTGTCGGGTTGCACTATGATGAAGTGCAGGGGAGCCGCGTGATTGCGCTGGTGGGCGGAGAGAGCAAGGTGGACGCCACGCTTGCTGCGCTGCGCACCGGTGTCATTACCGATCTGGTTGCCGACGAGACCCTTGCAAGGGCTCTGAGAAAACGGGTCGGATCGCAGCTGGCACAGTCCGCGTGAAGCGGCTGAGCTACGAGGGGAACGGGTCTGCACCAACGCGAGACCCCCGCATGTCGGAGGACATACACGTGAAAAAGTTTCTTACCATGGGCACGGCGCTTGCCGGACTGGCCATTTCCATCGCAAGTGCGCAGGCGGCTGATATCAAGCCGGCCGTGCTTTACGATCTCGGTGGCCGGAACGACGAGTCCTTCAACCAGGCCGCCTTCACGGGTGCCGAGCAGTTCAAGGCCGATTATGGCGTTGAATACCGTGACTTCGAAATCCAGAACGACGCTCAGCGTGAGCAGGCTCTGCGCAACTTCGCAAAGCGCGGCATGAACCCGATCGTTGCCATCGGTTTCTCCCAGGCCAACGCGGTTGAAAAAGTCGCCAAGGAATTCCCGGACACGCAGTTTGCGATCGTCGACATGGTCGTTGATCTCCCGAATGTGCGCTCGATCCTCTTCAAGGAGCATGAAGGCTCCTACATCGTCGGCATGCTCGCCGCGATGGCTTCCGAAACCGGCAAGGTCGGCTTCGTTGGCGGTATGGATATCCCGCTCATCCGCAAATTCGCCTGTGGCTACAAGCAGGGCGTGATGGCCGTCAAGTCCGATGCGGAAGTCTTCGAAAACATGACCGGCACCACCGGCGCTGCCTGGAACGACCCGGTCAAGGGTGGCGAACTGGCCAAGTCTCAGTTCGACCGTGGCGCAGACGTTGTCTACCACGCGGCAGGCGGCACAGGCATTGGTGTTCTTCAGGCAGCGGCCGACGCCGGCAAGCTCGGCATTGGCGTGGACAGCAACCAGAACGGCCTGCATCCGGGTTCCGTCCTGACCTCCATGCTGAAGCGCGTCGACATTGCCGTGTTCCAAGCTTTTGAAGATGCCAAGAACGACTCCTGGTCTTCCGGCTTTGAAGTCCTCGGCCTGAAAGAAGGCGGCGTTGACTGGGCACTGGACAGCAACAATGCCGAACTGGTCGACGACCAGATGAAGGCTGCTGTCGAGGAAGCCACCCAGAAGATCATCTCCGGTGAGGTCGTCGTTCACGATTACATGTCCGACGAATCCTGCCCGGGTTAATCCGGACAGCCGAAAACGGCCTCCGCGCGAATGCGCGGAGGTCACGCTTTTGCGATTACCTGGACCCCAGCAACCTTGCGGGAAACCAAATGAACCATTCCAGATCCATTTTGTCAGTTGTTGCCGGCGCGATGCTTTGCGCGACGGCGGCTCAGGCTGATCCTGCAATCGTCTATTCGGTTGGCGGCAAGTTCGACGGGTCCTTCAACGAAAGCGCCTATGGCGGCATGAAGCGTTTTCAGGAGGAAAGCGGTCAGTCGGTCAGGGAATTTGCCCTTGAGCGGGACGCGCAGAGCCTGCAGGCACTCCGAAATTTTGCCAGCCGCGGGGACACGCCGGTGGTCGCTATCGGGTTCAACCAGGCCAACGCGTTGAACCAGGTCGCGCCGGATTTCCCGGAAACGGATTTTGCGATTGTCGACATGGTCGTCGATCAGCCGAACGTGCGTTCCTACGTCTTCAAGGAACATGAAGGCGCCTATGTCGGCGGATTGCTGGCGGCCATGGCGTCCAAGACGGGCACGATCGGGTTCGTCGGCGGAATGGACATACCGATCATTCAAAGGTTCCTGTGCGGATACAAGCAGGGGGCATTGGCCGCAGATCCGGACATCTCGGTTCTTTTCAACATGACCGGAGACACACCGGCCGCCTTTGCCAACCCGGTCCGTGGCGGTGAACTGGCAACCGGCCAGATCAAGCGCGGCGCCGATGTCGTGCTTCAGGCCGCTGGTGGCACCGGGCTCGGCGTGCTCCAGGCCGCGGCTGATGCCGGCGTGCTTGGCGTCGGCACCGACAGCAATCAGAACGGATTGCATCCGGGCAAGGTTCTGACCTCGATCCGCAAGCGTGTCGACAACGCGGTCTATGACAGTTTCCAGTCGGCCAACAATGGCAGCTTCACACCCGGCATTCGGGTGCTGGGCCTCGCCGAAGGTGGCATGGATTGGGTGCTGGACGAAAACAACAAGGCCTTGATCTCCGATGAAATGCAGGCAGCCGCCGACGCGGCGGTTGCCGGAATATCCGACGGAAAGATCAAGGTTCACGACGTCGTCACCGAAGGGGCCTGTCCTTACTGAGAGGGCAGTGCGGCGGAGGCAAAAACAATGAAAAGAAACAAACGTCAGGCCTGGGGGTGGGCATGAGCGAAGTTCCCGCAATTGAATTGCGACAAATCAACAAGAGCTTTGGGCCGGTACACGCCAACAAGGACATCGATCTTGTCGTCAAGAAGGGATCCATTCACGGCATCATCGGGGAAAACGGCGCGGGCAAATCGACGCTCATGTCCATTCTCTACGGGTTCTATCATGCCGACAAGGGAGACATCCTTGTTGATGGCACCAAGGTAACGATTGCCGACTCGAAGGCCGCCATCGCGATGGGCATTGGCATGGTGCATCAGCACTTCATGCTGGTGGACAATTTTTCGGTTCTCGAAAACGTCGTTCTGGGTGCCGAGGACAGTGCCATGCTGGCTGGCGGGCTCAGCCGTGCGCGCAACGAGCTGAAGCGGCTGGAGGACGAATACGAACTGCGTGTCGATCCGGACGCCCTGATCCAGGACCTGCCCGTCGGGTTGCAGCAACGTGTGGAAATTCTGAAAGCGCTCTACCGGAGCGCGGAGGTGCTGATCCTGGACGAACCGACAGGCGTTCTGACGCCGGCGGAAGCGGATCACCTCTTCAAGATCCTCAACGTTCTCAAGGACGAAGGCAAAACAGTTCTCCTGATCACCCACAAGCTGCGTGAGATCATGGCGGTTACCGACACCGTGTCGGTCATGCGCCGTGGCGAAATGGTGGCGACGCGGGAGACCAGGAACACCTCGATGGAAGAGCTGGCCGAATTGATGGTCGGCCGCTCCGTTCTTCTTCGCGTCGACAAGACACCTGCGGATCCGGCAGCGCCGGTGATGGAAGTTGAAAATCTGACCGTTACGGACAGCCGTGGTGTTCAGGTCGTCAAGGATGTCAGCTTCTCGGTTCGTGCCGGGGAGATTGTCGGTATTGCCGGCGTGTCCGGCAATGGTCAATCGGAGCTGCTGGAGACGCTCTCGGGCATTCGGCGGGCGACCACCGGAACGTTAAAGATCGCTGGCGAGACAATAGATCTTGGCACCAGTACGCTCGATGCCGCCGACATGCGCGACAAGAATATGGGCCATGTGCCCGAAGACCGGCATCGCATGGGCCTGATCAACAGCTTTGCCGAATATGAGAATTCGATCCTCGGGTATCACCGCGATCCGGCCTATTCCAAGGGTCTGTTGATGGACATTGGAGCCATCAAGAAAGCCGCGGTCGAGGAAATCGAGAAATACGACATCCGTCCGCCCAACCCCATGCTGAAAACCGCAAGTTTTTCCGGAGGTAATCAGCAGAAGATCGTCTTGGCGCGAGAGATCGAACGCGACCCGGAGATCCTGCTGATCGGCCAGCCGACACGCGGTGTGGATATCGGGGCGATCGAGTTTATCCATCGCCGGATCGTTGAGCTGCGCGACAGCGGCAAGGGTGTCTTGTTGGTGTCCGTGGAACTTGATGAGATCCGGGCGTTGTCCGACCGGGTGCTTGTCATGTTTGACGGCAAGATCGTTGGCGAACGTGGTGCCAATGCGGAAGAAGGCGAACTGGGTCTGCTTATGGCCGGTGTCGAGGACAGTCAGATGAGTGTTGCAGGAGGCGCCCAATGAGTGCCGGTCAGCTTCCACGTTGGGTCGATCTCGGCCTGATCCCGTTCCTGAACCTTGCCGCAGCCTTTCTGGTTTCCGGACTGGTGGTGATCCTGATCGGTGAAAATCCGCTTGATGCGGTCAAGGTCCTTCTCTGGGGATCACTTGGCTATGCGGAAGGGTTCGGCTTCACGCTGTTTTATGCCACCAACTTCATCTTCACGGGACTGGCGGTTGCCGTTGCCTTTCATGCCGGGCTCTTCAATATCGGTGGCGAGGGCCAGGCCTATGTCGGCGGCCTTGGCGTTGCCTTTGCCTGTCTTGCGCTTGACCGGTTCGTACCCTGGTACGTGACACTGCCCTTCGCCATCCTGGGATCGGCGGCGATGGGCGCCGCCTGGGCGTTCATTCCGGCATGGCTGCAGGCCAAACGCGGCAGCCACGTGGTCATCACGACCATCATGTTCAACTACATTTCGTTTTCGTTCATGGTGTATCTGCTGGGCAATGTCCTGAAAAAGCCGGGCTCGATGCAGAACGAGACCCGGACCTTTGAAGATGGCGGCCGGCTGCCGTTCCTCAATGATATTTTCCCGTCTTTCGGGTTTGGCTATGCACCGGTGAACCTGTCCCTGTTCGTTGCCTTTGCTGCCTGCGTCTTTGTCTGGTTCCTGATCTGGCGGACGAAGCTCGGCTACGAGATACGCTCCTTCGGCGCAAATGCAACAGCGGCTGTTTATGCCGGTATCTCGCCGGTGCGCATCATCGTTGTCACCATGCTGATCTCCGGTGGCCTCGCGGGGATGATGGCGATCAACGAGATCATGGGGTCCCAGCACCGCCTGCTGATCGACTTCGTGACCGGCTACGGTTTCGTCGGCATCGCGGTTGCGCTCATGGGACGGGCGCATCCCGTCGGTATCATACTGGCTGCAATCCTGTTCGGCATGCTCTACCAGGGCGGCGCTGAACTCTCGTTTGAAATGCCGAATATCACGCGTGACATGATCATCGTCATCCAAGGTCTGGTTATCCTGTTTGCCGGAGCGCTTGAACATATGTTCAGGCCGGCAATCGTCAGGTTCTTCACGCCTTCCCGGGCACTTGCGGCGAAGGAGGCTTGAGCATGTTCGAGACAGTCATCCTGATGATGGACGCCACGGTCCGTGTATCGACCCCGCTGCTGCTGGCCTGTCTGGCCGGTCTCTTCTCCGAGCGGTCCGGCGTTGTCGACATCGGCCTGGAAGGCAAGATGCTCGGCGCGGCCTTCGGCGCTGGCGCGGTTGCCTACGTGACGGCCAATGCCTGGCTGGGCCTTCTGGCGGGTATTTCCGTGTCGGTTGCCCTGGCGCTGATCCACGGTTTCGCTTCGATCTCCAACCGCGGCAACCAGATCGTTTCCGGTGTGGCCATCAACTTCCTCGCGGCTGGACTAACGGCCTTGCTGGGGCAAACCTGGTTCCGACAGGGAGGGCGCACGCCGTCATTGCCGGAAGGTGGCCGGTTCACCGATCTGACCTGGCCATTTGCCGAGCAGCTGCGGGAGGTGCCTGTTGTAGGTCCTCTTTATTCCGAGCTTCTCTCCGGGCACAAGATACTCGTCTATGTCGCGTTTCTTGCGGTTCCGCTGACCTGGTGGATCCTGTTCCGGACCCGCTTCGGCCTGCGTCTGCGCGCTGTTGGTGAAAACCCGGCTGCGGTCGATACAGCCGGTATTTCGGTCGCGTGGATGCGGTATCGCGCGGTCATTGCCTGCGGCATCCTCTGTGGTTTTGCCGGTTCTTATCTTTCTATCGCCGTTGGTTCCGGGTTCGGTGTCAACATGACGGCTGGTCAGGGCTTCATGGCGCTTGCAGCGCTCATTTTCGCCAAGTGGAAGCCGTTGAATGCCATGTTCACCTGCCTGTTGTTCGGCTTCCTTGATGCTGCGGGAACCCGGATGCAGGGTGTTGAACTTCCGGTCATCGGTGAAGTCCCGCTGCAGGTCTTCCAGGCACTGCCTTACGTTCTCACCGTGGTTCTGCTGGCCGGGTTCATCGGCAAGGCGATCCCGCCCAAGGCTGCCGGCGTCCCCTACCTGAAGGAGCGCTCATGAGTGATCTGGATGATCTGTTCGAGGCAGCCAAGGCTGTGCGCGAGAAGGCCTATGCACCCTATTCCAACTTTCTGGTCGGGGCGGCCTTCAGAACGCCGGACGGGTCGGTGTTCACCGGATGCAATGTCGAAAACGCGTCCTATCCGGTGAGCGTATGTGCGGAAGGCGGCGCCGTCAGCGCCATGATTGCGGCCGGCCAGCGCGAAATTGCAGAGGCTGTCGTGATTGGAGACGCCGCCCTGTGCACGCCCTGCGGCATCTGCCGGCAGCGGTTTAAGGAATTCGGCAAGGACGACCTGGTTGTCCATGTCGCGGATTTGAATGGCATCAAGCGCAGCTTCACCCTGGACGAGTTGCTGCCTGCCGCATTTGAACTGGAACAGAAGGACTGACCCACCATGAGTGGTTATGGTCGCGAGTGTGCGGATATTGTCCGTGCCGCCCGTGAGGGCTCTTACAAGATCGGCATGATCCTGGGCTCTGGCCTTGGCGCCTTGGCCGAGGAAATCGAGGATGCGGTTCGCATTCCCTACTCCCACCTGACGGAGTTTCCCGTCTCAACGGTGACGTCGCATTCCAGCGAGCTGGTCGCCGGGACACTTTCCGGAGTGCCGGTGGTGATCCTGTCCGGTAGGGCTCACTATTACGAAAGCGGTGATCCGAGTGTGATGCGGACGCCGGTTGAAACGCTCAAGGAGCTCGGGTGCGAGATCCTGCTCGCCACTAACGCGGCGGGCTCCCTGCGTGAAGAGGTTGCACCCGGTTCGCCGATGCTGATTTCCGACCACATCAATTGGTCCGGCAAGAACCCGCTGATTGGTGAAGAGGACGAAAAACGCTTCCTGGACATGAGCACGGCTTACGATCCGGAACTGAGGTCGGCCATGCAGAAAGTGGCTGAAGAAACAGGCGATCCGATTGCGGAGGGCGTCTACATGTGGTTCTCTGGCCCGTCTTTCGAAACACCGGCCGAAATCCGCATGGCCAAGATGCTGGGTGCGGACGCCGTCGGCATGTCAACAGTCCCTGAAGTCATCATGGCCCGCTTTGTCGGAATGCGCGTTGCGGCGATGTCGATCATCACCAATTACGGCGCGGGCATGCAGACGCACGCACTTTCTCACGACGAAACCAAGTCGGTGGCGCTGCAGGGCATGGAACGCATGAAACAGCTGGTGCGGGCATTCGTTAAGGAGATCGGTCAATGAGCGATATGATCGAAATTGCAATACGTGCCCTCGGGCTCGTGGATCTGACCAACCTGAATGATGACTGTACGGCTGAAGACATCAGCAAGCTAACCGAGCGCACCGTGACTGATCACGGTTCGGTTGCCGCCGTGTGCGTCTGGCCGCGTTTTGTGGCGCAGGCCGTCAAGGAACTCACCGGTACCGGCGTCAAGGTCGCAACAGTCGTGAACTTCCCGGCGGGTGGCGAGGACACGGATGCCGTTCTGGCTGAAACGCGTCAGGCAATAGCCGACGGTGCCGACGAGATCGATCTGGTCATGCCCTACAAGGCCTTCTGCGAAGGCCGGAAAGGCTTTGCCGAAGAGCAGATCATTCGCGTGAAGGCCGTGATCCCGGAGCCGGCCATACTGAAAGTCATTCTGGAAACGGGTGAGATCAAGGATCCGCTTTTGATCCACGCCGCATCCAATGTGGCCATCGCTGCGGGGGCCGATTTCATCAAGACCTCCACGGGCAAGGTAGCGGTCAACGCGACCCTGGAGGCGGCCGAGATCATGCTGACAGCGATTGAAGAAGCGCGCCGGGACGATGCGGAACGCGTGATCGGTTTCAAACCGGCAGGTGGCATCAAGACGGCTGAAGACGCGGCGGCCTATCTGGCGCTGGCTGACAGGATCATGGGGCACAACTGGGTGTCTGCAGCCACGTTCCGTTTTGGTGCCAGTGGTCTGTTGGATTCCCTGATCTCCACGATCGAGGGCCAGGAAATCGTCGACCATTCCCATCACGGTTACTGAGACGGCTTCAAGAAGGATAAAAAAATATGTTGCCGCAAGAACTCATTCGAAAGAAACGCGACGGCGGAACGCTCGACGCGGACGAGATTGCTTTCTTCGTCAAGGGGCTCGCAGACGGGTCGGTGACGGAAGGGCAGGTCTCTGCCTTGGCCATGGCGGTTTTCTTTCAGGGCCTGACCGTTGACGAGCGGGTCGCGCTGACACTGGCGATGCGCGACAGCGGCGATGTTATGGACTGGTCCGGCATTGACGCCCCGATCCTGGACAAGCATTCCACCGGTGGTGTCGGCGACAATGTCTCGTTGATGCTGGCGCCGGCCCTTGCTGCCTGCGGTGCGGCAGTCCCGATGATTTCCGGACGTGGCCTTGGACACACCGGCGGGACGCTCGACAAGTTCGACAGTATCCCGGGCTACCAGACCCAGCCGGACAATGACCTGTTCAAGAAGGTGGTCAAGGAGATCGGCTGCGCCGTCATCGGGCAGACCGGCAACCTCGCACCTGCCGACAAACGCTTTTATGCGATCCGCGACGTCACAGGAACGGTGGAAAGCATCGACCTGATCACGGCCTCCATCCTGTCCAAGAAACTGTCGGCGGGTCTGCAAGGTCTCGTGCTCGACGTCAAATGGGGCACCGGTGCCTTCATGGCGACGCTGGAAGATGCCAGGGCACTGGCACAAAGCCTTGTGCTGGTGGCAAACGGAGCCGGCCTGAAGACGACGGCCCTGCTGACGGACATGAACGAGCCACTTGCGTCCGCTGCGGGAAACGCCGTTGAAATGCAAAATGCCGTCGATTTTCTGAAAGGCACGGCCATCGACAACCGTCTCTGGGATGTCACTGTCGCCCAAGGGGGCGAATTGCTCGCATCCGGTGGCATTGCAGCGACCGCGGAAGCGGCGGCGGACATGATGCGCGAGGCCTTCGACAGCGGCAGGGCTGCGGAAAAGTTTGCGCAGATGGTTCATGCACTCGGTGGTCCCGCCGACTTCATGGAAAAAACCGAGCTTTATCTGGCCAAGGCACCGGTCGAGGCACCGGTCTATGCGCAGCATGATGGTGTGGTGACCGCGATCGACGCCCGCGCCGTCGGTGTTGCGGTGGTTGAACTCGGTGGCGGACGCAAGGCGGCCGCTGATGTGATTGACCCTTCAGTCGGGCTGGTCAGTCTGGCAGGTGTCGGCAACTCCGTGGATGCCGATGCGCCAATTGCCATCGTGCACGCGAGGACCGAGGAAGACGCTGAAAAGGCGGCTGTGGCCTTGCACAATGCCTACACCATTGGTTCAGGAGCAGATGTTGTCGATCACCCGAGCGTGGTCGAGCGGATCGCTCCTTAGGAACTCTGCGCCGGGAAAATGGTTCCCCGGCGCTGCTCCGGCTCGAAGAAGCCGGCAACAATAAAATTGAGGAGATGCCCATGCCTCGTGCAATTCTGTGCGTGCTGGACAGTTTCGGCATCGGCGGTGCAGCGGATGCCGCCGCCTTTGGCGATGCCGGGTCCGATACCCTGGGTCATATTGCCGAACGCTGTGCCAACGGTCAGGGCGACCGCGAGGGCTTGCGCAAAGGCCCGTTGAGCGTTCCCAACATGGATCGACTGGGTCTTGGTGCGGCTGGTCGTCTCTCGACCGGCAAGGACATCCCCGGCCTCGACCATTCCGGCGATCCGGACGGGCTCTGGGGCTTTGCGGCTGAAACCTCAAACGGCAAGGACACGCCGTCAGGACACTGGGAAATCGCCGGTGTTCCCGTCCGTTTCGACTGGGGTTATTTCCCGGACACCGTGCCAACATTCCCGGCTGAGCTGATCGAAAAGATCAGCGCAAAGGCTGGCCTAAACGGCATTCTTGGTTACAAGCATGCGTCGGGCACGGTGATCATCGCCGAACTTGGCGAAGAACATGTTCGCACCGGCAAACCGATTTTCTACACCTCGGCGGATTCAGTCATCCAGATTGCAGCGCACGAGGAACATTACGGGCTGGAGAAGCTCTACGAGCTGTGCGAAATCACGCGCGAATTTGCTGATCCCTACAATATCGGGCGAGTGATCGCCCGACCCTTCCTTGGTGAAAACGCAGACACATTCGAGAGAACGGCAAACCGGCGTGACTATTCCGTTCTGCCCCCGGAGCCAACTCTTCTGGATCGACTGACGGAAGCCGGGCGCACCGTCTACGGCATCGGCAAGATCTCGGATATCTTTGCCCATCAGGGCGTGTCGAAAGTGCTCAAGGGCGCAGGTAACGATCAGCTTTTTGACAAGACACTGGAGGCCATGGAGCTGGCCGAAGACGGTGATCTGATCTTCGCCAATTTCATCGACTTCGACTCGCTCTACGGCCATCGCCGTGACGTTCCGGGCTACGCGGCGGCGCTTGAACATTTTGACCGCCGCCTGCCGGAGATGATCGGCAAGATGAGGGATGGGGATCTCCTGATCCTGACGGCCGATCACGGCTGTGATCCAACCTGGGAAGGGACCGATCACACGCGCGAACATGTGCCGGTGATCGCAACGGGGCCGGGCATTGCCGGCAGAGGCATTGGCGGACGCAAGACCTTTGCCGATATAGGCGAAAGCGTTGCCGATCATCTGGGCATTGCCAATGGCCCAAATGGCCAGAGCTTCCTGTAAGATATGCGCAACCGGCGCGCGGGATGATTCGTGCGCGCCGGAGAACTGAAAATCGTGATTGTCGGGGCCGGGACGTCCTAATCAGGAACCAGATCTTCCTGCGTCTCATCGCCTCCGGATGTTCAAGGACCTGCCGGATATGATTGAGCCCATTACGGTTCCGAAAGCCGAATTGCATTGCCATATCGAGGGTGCGGCTCCGCCGACGCTTGTCAGAAGTCTGGCCGAGCAACACGGGGTCGATGTCTCCGGTGTGCTGGACGGCAACGGCAAATACATCTGGTCGGATTTCACGACCTTTCTGAAGGCCTACGACGTTGCAAGTTCCGTCTTCAAGACACCGGCGGATTACTCGCTCCTGTCGGAAGCCTATTTCCGCATGCTGGCCGCTGAAGGTGCGATCTACGGTGAGATCTTTGTCTCGCCCGACCATGCCCAGGCGGCTGGTTTGTCCTATCGTTCCTATGTCGAGGGGCTGGCTTCGGGGATTGAACGCGCGAAACTCGACACGGCAATTGAAGGTCGGATGATCGCAATCGGCGTCCGGCATTTCGGCTCTGCGTCGGTAGAGCGCGTGGTCAAGGAAGTGATCGGCAATCCGCACCCAATGGTGACCGGTTTCGGACTGGCAGGCGACGAGCGCTCCGGCCACCCGGCGAATTTCGCCAAGGCCTTTCGCATGGCCTCCGAAGCCGGGTTGGGTACCACGGCCCATGCAGGTGAATTCGGCGGGCCGGACAGCGTCATCGCAGCGTTGGAATTCTTGCGCGTCAAACGCCTGGGCCATGGAGTGCGGGCAATCGAGGACAAGGAACTGGTCAAGCGGCTGGCGGATGAAGACATCGTGCTGGAAGTTTGTCCGGGCTCGAACATTTCACTCGGCGTCTACACCCACATGCGTTTCCATCCTGTCAACATGCTGCGGCGAGAAGGGGTCAAGGTGACGCTGAACTCGGATGACCCGCCGTTTTTCGGAACAACGCTTGGCAAGGAATACGCCTCGGTATCGGAAACCTTCGGTTGGAAGGCTGAAGACCAGATCGAAATCACGCGGACAGCAATTGAAGCCGCCTTCTGCGACAAGGCGACCAAAACGCGCTTGCTGGTGAGACTGGACAGCGCCCTGCAGAACCCGGGCACAAGCTGACACAAAAAATGCATCGCGCCCGGACCTGGGGCCCGCATCCACCTGCGCGCGAATTCTGAAACTGCCTACGACCGATAACCGGACCCTCTTCGATGAACGACTCAGCCAACTCGGTTCTCGCCCTTTTTCAGCCCGAAGAAATTCGGAGGAAGGCGCATTCCCTCCTTGAAAAAGCGTCACTTGGGAAGTTGTCCCATGTCGAGGTCGACCTGTCGGCGATGGACAAGGCGCTTGTTGCCACCCTCGAAGCAACCAAGCGGAACTACCCGGATTTCCAGATCCCGCCCTATGGTGTTTGGCGCGACTTCGAAACCGGCGGCATTGACCGCTGGGGGGCACTTGCCGGGGCACGCGCGTTTGAAAGTGCCGAGGAGATGCTGGCCTCGGCAGCAGATCTCGCCGCGATCAGCATCTACATGAAAACGAGACGCCCCGATGATTGGGTGTTCCAGGACCCGATGACCGGAACCGAAGCCAGCGGAACGGAGGCCTCCGCGCTGGCGGCGTTTCACATGTTCGCGTCAGGCGCTTTTTCCTCCGACATGGGGGATCCTTATCGCGTGGATGCCGAAACACTGATCCGGATGGAAACAGTGGAACTTGCCGGGGCACTGCAATGGGATCCGCAGCGGGATGCGGACTTGCTGGGTGAATTGCAAGCGCACCTCAAACGTCTGGGAGAGGCCCTGGCATTGCGTTCCGATCTCTTTTCGGAAGGGGAGGACACGCGACCGGGATTGCTCGCGACCCAGTTGGCGAAGAACAGCGGCAGTGCCGTTGACGCCGGGACGGTTCTCGACCGGCTGCTGGAAAGCCTTGCACCTGTCTGGAAGGGTGGGGCTGTATCCGGTGACATCACGCTCGGGGACTGTTTCGCCCATTCTGAAGCGCCGGGGCCGGAATTTGAAAACTTCTATCCCTTCCACATGTGTGCCCAGGAAATAGTCTATTCGCTGGTTGAGCCCTTTGCATGGGCCGGCTGGGAAGTTGCGGGACTGGATGTCCTGACCGCACCTGCCGACGATAGACATGTCGGGCTCTTTGTGAAGTCGGGTGTTCTCAAGATACGGGATGCGGACATCGGTCTTTCCTCTGCCGAGGCCCTGCAGGATCGCATGATTGAACTACGCGAAGTCAGTGTGGCGCTGACCGACAGGCTGGCCGACATGCTTTGCGCAGAGCTGGATGTCCCGTCAGAACAGCTGCCCCTTTCCTGCATTCTGGAAGCGGGATCTGCCCGTGCAGGCGGGCTGATTTTGCTGGAGAACGAAGACGAAGCCAAAAAACTCGGTCGATTACTGAACCCCGGGGCTGTTTTTTGGTTGCCGTTCAGGGCATAGCTCTGGAACATAAGAACAGTGAAAACGGTCCGTCAGATAACGGCCGAAGGATAGAGAGAGGCAGACATGTCCGGAGCCAACGTCATCAGCCATCCGCTGGTCCAGCACAAGCTGACCATCATGCGCGACAAGGGAACGTCCACGCAGGGGTTCCGCCGTCTTCTGCGCGAGATTTCCACGCTGCTGTGCTACGAGGTAACGCGCGACCTGCCGATTGTTCGCCAGACCATCGAAACCCCCCTTGCCGAAATGCAGGCGCCGGTCCTGGCCGGAAAGAAGCTCGTCTTCGCGTCGGTCCTGCGGGCGGGTAACGGCCTTCTTGAAGGCATGCTCGAACTGGTCCCCTCGGCTCGCGTTGCCCATGTCGGCCTTTACCGCGACCCCGAAACGCTTCAGCCGGTGGAATACTATTTCAAGGCCCCTGAAGATCTGAACGAGCGGCTGGTCATTGTCGTCGACCCGATGCTCGCAACGGCCAATTCCGCGATTGCCGCGGTTCAGAAACTCAAGGAACGTGGCGCCAACAATATTCGCTTTCTCTGCCTGCTGGCAGCTCCCGAAGGCGTTGCGAATTTCAACGAACAGCATCCCGATGTGCCGATCTATACGGCCGCGATCGACGAGAAACTCAACGAGAAGGGCTACATCGTTCCTGGTCTCGGCGATGCGGGTGACCGGATGTACGGCACGAAATAGGTCCCTCTTCCGATCGGATCATGAAAGCGCGGGGCTTGCTCCGCGCTTTTTTCTTGCGCTCACCGCAAGCCGCTCTAGGCTCGATCTGTCGGTTGGGGGGAACTGTCATGATCACCGTCTTTGGCTCTATCAATCTGGATCTCGTGGTTGCCGTGCCGCGATTGCCGACGGCAGGTGAAACGGTCGCCGGGTGCGATCACCAGACCTTTGCCGGTGGCAAGGGCGCGAACCAGGCTTTGGCGGCGAGACGGGCCGGGGCGGAGGTCGCAATGGTCGGAGCCGTGGGGAACGATGCATTTTCCGAACTGGCGCTTGCGAACATGAACCTTGCAGGCGTCAACCTGTCCAATGTCAGGTCTCTGGATGGCGCAACGGGCCTGGCATTGATCGGTGTCGATACCGCAGGCGAAAACCAGATTATCGTTGCAAGTGGCGCAAACAGCCGCGTCGAGGCAGCCTGGCTGCAGGAGATCCTTTCCGAAGACACCACCCTCATGTTGCAGGGCGAGGTCCCGTTTCCCGAAACTGAGAGGGCAATGGCCCAGGCACGACAGGCAGGGGCGTCCGTGTTCTGGAACCCGGCACCTGTCCCGGCAGGAGGGATTGCCGGGGTCCTTGAAGATGTCGATACGCTTGTCGTCAACGAAAGCGAAGCTGCTGAAATCGCCGCACACCTGTCGATGGACAAAAGCCCTGAGGCCTTTGTCGAAGGTCTCTCCACCGAACAGCGCGCCGTTGTTGTCACCCTTGGCGCTGAAGGTGTCATCGCGTGCAAGGGCACTTCTTCGTACAGGCTGAAGGCGCCCGTGATCGAGCCGGTGGATACGACCGGTGCCGGAGACGCGTTTTGCGGAGCCTTGGCGGCGGCAATCGACGCGAACGCACCCTTCGAGAGAGCCTTGAAGGAGGGGGTTGCAGCCGGGGCCCTGGCTTGTACGGTGACAGGAGCCCAATCCAGTGCGCCTGACAAAACTGATATTGATCGCCTGGCAGATCAAATCTTTTGAATTGGTTTTACAGCCTGCTAACAAAACAGTGGTATCGAAGAGGATCTCAATTCACCGCAAGGTCGGGTATGTGGCGCTTTGTTGTCATTCTGTTGTTTTGTGTCGGGGTGGCTCCATTTTTGCCCAGCCTGATCGAAAGTCGCATGGATACGCTGGCAAGCGCCCGTAGCGATGCACCGGCGGATGATCCATCGGACGGAGACCGGACACACCGGATTTCCATGAACCGTCATGGTCAGTTCATTGCAGACGTCTATCTGAACGGACGCGCAGTCGACATGCTTGTCGATACCGGCGCAAACGTGACGGCGTTGCCCGAGTCCCTGGCCGAAAACATCGGGATTTACCTGGATTCTTCGGATTACAAGTACCCGATCAACACCGCCAATGGCACAACTTATGGCGCCAGGGCCGTCATTGATGGCATGCGCATCGGCAGCATTCGCCTGAAGAATGTCGAAGCACTGATCCTCAGGGACCAGAGCCTTGGTGGACCTCTTCTTGGAATGTCTGCGTTGTCCCGGCTTGAACGGTTTGACATATCCCGCGGCACCCTTGTACTGGTTCAGTGAATTTGCGTGCGTCATCAGGGGCTGTTTTCCGGGCCCGTACCAATTCCACTGTTGAGAGGCATTGATGTTTCCAAAACCAGTCCCGAGCCTGACTCCCAATACATTTGAATATGAATCCCAGCCGATGGTGAAACCCACCGGCTTTCGTGAGTATGACGCCCGCTGGTTGTTCGAAAAAGAAATCAACCTCATGGGCATGCAGGCGCTGGGAATGGGGATCGGTACCCTGATCCACGAGCGCGGCGTACGTCCCGACATTGTCGTCGGTCACGATTTCCGCGGCTATTCCTCTTCCATCAAGATGGCCGTCATCAACGGTCTGCTGGCAGCTGGCGTCAATGTGCACGACATTGGACTGGCCCTGTCGCCGATGGCCTACTTTGCGCAGTTTGCGCTTGATGTGCCCGCAGTTGCGATGATCACGGCGTCCCACAACGACAACGGCTGGACCGGGGTCAAGATGGGTATTGACCGGCCATTGACATTCGGTCCGGACGAAATGGGTCGACTGAAGGAAATCGTGCTGGAGGCGACCTTCGATCTGAAGGGTGGCGGCAGCTACAGGTTTGTCGACGGGTTCCCGGATATCTACTTCAAGGATCTGACAGAGCGGCCGAAACTGAAACGCCCGATCAAGGTTGTCGCGGCATGTGGCAATGGCACCGCGGGCGCCTTTGCGCCAAGGATCCTGGAAGCGCTCGGCGCCGAGGTCATTCCACTTGATGCGGAACTGGATCACACGTTCCCGCGCTACAATCCCAATCCGGAAGACCTGAAGATGCTGCATGCGCTTCGCGACAAGGTTCTGGAAGTGGGGGCTGAAGTCGGCCTTGGGTTTGATGGCGATGGTGACCGGTGCGGTGTTGTCGACAACGAGGGCGAGGAGATCTTCGCCGACAAGGTTGGCGTGATGCTGGCGCGGGACATTTCAGCGCTTCATGCGGACAGCCAGTTCGTCGTCGACGTGAAATCGACTGGCCTGTTCCACACCGATCCGGTGTTGAAGGCAAACGGTGCCAAGACGGACTATTTCAAGACAGGACATTCCTACATCAAGCGCCGCGTAACCGAGCTGGACGCGATTGTCGGCTTCGAGAAGTCAGGCCATTATTTCTTCAACAAGCCGATCGGCCGGGGGTATGACGACGGTCTGGTGTCCGCGATTGCCATCCTCGATATGCTGGACCGCAATCCGGACAAGACAATGGCCGACCTGCGCCGGGACTTGCCCAAGACCTGGGGGTCGCCGACCATGTCGCCGAAATGTGCCGACGAGATCAAGTATGACGTGGTTGATCGTGTCGTTGCCCGTTTTCAGGCCATGCAAGCCAACGGCGAGACGGTTGCCGGACAGGCCATCACGGACCTCATCACGGTGAACGGTATACGCGTTGTCAGCGAAGACGGCACCTGGGGCCTCGTTCGGGCATCGTCCAACAAGCCTGAGCTCGTTGTCGTGGTCGAGAGCCCGGTTTCCGAAGCCCGCTTGCACGAGATGTTCAAGGCGGTGGACGGCGTTCTGCGCGAGAATCCCGAAGTCGGGGACTATAACCAGACAATTTGATTGCTGATTTTCCGGGACGACGGCGTTTGTCCGTCGTCCCGCTTTTTTTTTGTTTTGGGGGAGACATTTATGGTGGAGGATTTTGGGAAGCTTCCTGACGGTGACATCGTTCAGGAGGTCGCGCTGCAAAAGGGCGCGCTCGAAGCCAAGGTCCTCACATTTGGCGCGATCATCCGGGATCTGAAGGTCAATGGTCAGACGGTGGTCCTTGGCTTCGACGATCTTCAAAGCTATCTCGACCACTCACCCTATTTCGGGGCAATTGTCGGTCGATGTGCCAACAGGATCGCCGGAGGCAGGTTTGCGATTGACGGCACCACCTGGCAGGTTGATCAGAACGAGCGCGTTCACCACCATCTTCACGGTGGTGCGAAGGGGTTTTCCCATCGCAATTGGACGCTCGAACAGCACGACAAGGCGAGCGTTCTGCTGAAGCTTGTGTCCGAAGACGGGGATATGGGGTATCCCGGGCGTGTCGAGGTGCTCGTCCGCTACACGTTGACGGGTTCGGGCGCACTTCGGGTGAAGATGACCGCGACAACGGACAAGACCACCCCGGTCAACCTGGCCCAGCACAGCTATTTCAACCTGGATGGCAGCAAGACCGTTCTGGATCATACTCTCGAGATTGCCTCCGACAGCTACTTGCCGGTGGATGAGGAGCTGATCCCGACTGGTGAAATCCGAAAGGTTGCCTGGACGCCCTATGATTTCCAGGACGGGCGCAAGCTCCGCAGGAAGGCAGGAGAGGAGAGCGTGGTCTACGACCACAATTTCTGCCTCGCGGACGTTCCGCGTGATGCACCGGCTTTTGCCGCAGCGCTGGAAGACGGTGGTGGTGACATGCGGATGGAAGTCTGGACGACGGAGCCAGGCCTCCAGCTCTATGATGCGACCTACATGAATGTTCCCGTGCCTGGCCTCAATGGACGGGTCTATGAAAAACACGGCGGGGTCTGTCTGGAGGCGCAAAGGTGGCCCGATGGCCTGAACCAGCCCGGCTTTCCGAATGTCCTCTTGAAACCGCGTGAAACCTACAATCACGTGACCGAGTTCCGGTTTTCCTAAGTGCTAGGACGGATTGCATTAATCTGCTAGCGTTACGTCATGACGGGATTTGAGGACAGCTAGTGAAGACGGTTTTTTCAGATACCCAGCTCGCACACGCACCGGCCCAGGAGATTTCCGACGGCGAACTCAAACCGGCGGTCGAAATTCCGAGCCGGGCGGAGTTTGTCCTGAAAGCTGTTCGGGACCGGAATGTCGGAGACATCATTGCTCCGGAGGAATTCCCGGTCAGACCCATACACCGTGTGCATGCACCTGACTATGTCTCCTTTCTCGAAAATTTCTGGGATTCCTGGACGACCGCCGGACGGAGCAAGGAGGCCTTTCCTTTTGTCTGGCCGATCCGCAGCTTGCGGCCGGATGTGGAAGTCAGTCACATTGACGGTCTGCTTGGCCGCTACTCCATGGATGCAGGCACGCCGCTTGGCGAGCATACCTACAAGGCAGCGCGCGCGTCGGTCGACACTGCCCTGACAGGTGCCAAATTGCTGCAGGGTGGTGAACAGGCGGCATTTGCGTTGTGCCGCCCTCCGGGCCATCACGCGGGATTCGATTTCTTCGGTGGCTATTGCTTCTTCAACAATGCAGCTGTTGCCGCCCAGTACTTGCGGGACAATGGCTTGAACAGGGTCGCGATCCTGGACGTTGACTATCACCACGGCAACGGGACACAGGCTCTTTTTTACGATCGTCCGGACGTGCTGTTCCTGTCCATTCATGCCGACCCGAAAGACGAATACCCCTACTTCCTTGGATATGCCGACGAGACCGGCGAACATGCGGGAACAGGCTTCACCCGCAATTGGGCATTGCCTCCGGGAACGGACTGGGAGAGTTACGCACCTGCGTTGCAGGAGGCGTGTCGCTGGCTGCAGGTCTACAAGCCGGAAGCGCTGATCGTCTCGCTCGGTCTGGACTGCTACGAACACGATCCGATCTCGGGCTTCAAGTTCAAGAGCGACGACTTTTTCCGCCTTGGAGAGCGGCTTGCCAAGGTTGGGTTGCCGACCCTGTTTCTTCTCGAAGGCGGTTATGCGGTCGACGTGTTGGGAGAGAATTGCGTCAACGTTCTGGAAGGCTTCGCCGGCTGACGCCGTTCACGCCTTCAACAGCCCGAGACGAACCAGATCGTCCCTCAACAAATCCGCAGTCTTGAAATGGTGTGCGCTCATTCCGACACTCCGGGCCGCCTCCGCGTTCCGTTCTGAATCATCGATGAAATAGCAGCTTGCGGGCTCCAGACCATTGCGCTCCAGGAGAACCTTGTAGATTTTCGGGTCTGGTTTGATCAGTCTTTCCTCGGCCGAAACAACGATATCGCGGAACCCGGACTTCAGGAATGGAAACCGGTCCTGAGCTTCTGAAAATTTCTCGGCCGAAAAATTGGTGATTGCGTAAAGCGGCGTACCATCCTGTTTGAGCTCTTCGAGGATCTGCCGGGTTCCGGGAACTTCGCCGGGCACCATCTCGTGCCAGCGATCGGAATAGGCCGCAATCAGATCGGCCTTGTCCGGGTGCTCTTTGACCAGGATCTCCACAGCTTGAGACCAGGAACGCCCCAGGTCCTGCTGAATGTTCCATTCCATGCTGCAAACGGTCTGTAAAAAGACATCTCGCTCCCGCGTGTCAGGAATAAGCTTCCGGTAGAGGTGATCGGGATTCCATTCGATCAGGACATTGCCTATATCGAAGACGACCGTCGTGATAGAGTTGACCATGGGTTGATCCGTGGGCGTCCGGTGTTTTCGGGACTGTGTGAGAAAAGAATTTGCGAAAATTTTCAGAATGTTATGACGTTCTTGTTGCGTGGGCAAGATGCTGTGCACACCTTCTTTTGTTCGCTATCCTGGCTTTTGCGAACCCGGCAGTTTCCCTTGCGCAGGACACCGAAAATGCGCCTGACAGGTTGCGGCTTGGGGTCGTCGTCGCTTCCGACGAAGGCACCCGGCAACGTGTTGAAACCTTTCGACTTGCCCTGGAGGAAATCTCGGATCTTCCCGTCGATCTCTTTCTTCTGGAAACAATGGGCGACGCAATAGAAGGGATCGCAAGTGGTCGTGTCGACTATGTTCGGTTATCTCCCTCGGGATATGCCGCCGCATATACGCTGTGCAGCTGTGTCGAGCCGCTCGTGACCGCCGGCCCCGACGACTTTCCGGCACGGTTCCACGCAATTCTCGTGACGAAACGCTCGGGGGACAAAGTTTCCCTGACAGATCTGAAAGGCGCGCGCCTTGCCGTCGGAGGCAATCAGGCAGTGGCAAGCTACCGCGTTCCCCTGGCGAATCTGGCCGCTGACGGGATCAACGCCAGGTCCCATTTCAGTACGCTGGTCGAAGTGCAGAACCCCGTCGAAGGCCTGCAGGCGCTGCTGGATGGCAGGGTACAGGCATCACTTGCCTGGTCCACGCTGGCGGGGGAAGCGAAGAACGGCTACACCGCCGGTACCTTGAACGACTATTACGTCTCGGGCGGCCCCGGGTTCAAGAGCCTCGAAATCGTCTGGCGTTCACCACCCATTCCCTACTCCGCGCATACCGTGAGAAAAGACCTGCCTGATGCACTGAAGCGCAGAATTCGGGCAGGCCTGATGGATCTGCGCCGCGATGCGCCGGATGCCTACCTCGCCATTGAGCCGAGCTTGCCGGGTGGTTTCGAGCCTGTGGTTCATGGGGATTACCGCCCGGTCCTGCGCACCTTCGAGGATGACTATGCTTCGTTGTTGAAACCGCGTGCCCGATAGAGCGCCGGATGGCCTCAAGCGGCCAGCAGGGCGCTGGTGTGCCGGCGGACAATTTCCTCTTCATTCGTCGGGATGACGAGAACATTGACCTTCGATTGATCGCTCGAGATACGTTCGGCGCCAGAATGGTTCTCTGCCGGCTCGATGGAAAGGCCGAGCCAGTCCTGGTTGGCACAAACCCGTTCGCGAACCAGCGCGGAATTTTCGCCGATCCCACCTGTGAAAACCAAGGTGTCCAACCCACCGAGAACGGCGGCCATGGCGCCCAGTTCCCGGCGTATCCTGAAGACGAAGTAGTCGATCGCTTCGCCGGCACGCGAATCGTCGCTGGCAGCCAGCGTGCGCATGTCCTGGGTAAGGCCTGAAAGTCCTTTCAGGCCGGAGTTCCTGTAGAGGAGGTCCGAGACTTCGTCAGGCGTCATGCCCTTTTCGGTCAACATGTAAAGAACGACGCCGGGGTCAAGCTGGCCGCATCTGGTGCCCATGGGCAAACCGTCCAATGCGGTGAACCCCATGGTGGAGCCGATGCTCTGCCCATTGAGAACGGCACACATTGAAGCACCGTTTCCAAGATGCGCGACCACGACCCGGCCTTTGTAAAGATCGGGACGCGTGGCCTTGAGATGACTGCAGATGAATTCGTAGGAAAGTCCGTGAAAACCGTAGCGGCGCACACCTTCTTCATAAAAGGAACGGGGCAGCGCAAAGGTGTCATTCACCCAGGGATGCTCGCGGTGAAAGGCCGTGTCGAAACAAGCTGTTTGAACCGCATTTGGAAAGACGTCGCGAGCGGCCGTGATCCCTGCAATATTGTGGGGCTGATGCAACGGCGCAAGCGGTTCCAGCTTTCCAAGTTCCTCGAGAACCTTATCGTCAATCCGCACCGGCTGCGTAAATGAAACGCCTCCATGAACGACCCTGTGCCCGACGGCATCGACGGTCTTGCCGCCAAGTTCTGTTTCGAGGAGCGGGATCAGTGTTGCCAGTGCATTTCCATGCGTTTTCCCTTCGTCCGGAGTCAGCGGGCGCTCTACTCGGGTAGTGGAAACACTGGACACCAGGCTCAGTCGAGGTTTCGCACCCAGTCCTGAAATCTGACCGTCCACCTGCGGAGCGGCGCCGCTATAGAGTGTGAACTTTATGGAAGAGGAGCCCGAGTTGAGAACCAGAATGACCTCTTCCATGGTCACAGCTCACCGCGGTCGAGAATTCCAGCCGGAGTGCCTTCGGACTGCCAGTGCGTATAGAGCAGGGCAAGCGCACAAGAGGCCAGGCGAGCGCGGCCATCGTCTGCCCGTGATGTCAGCATCACGGGGACCTTTGCACCGATGACGAGGCCTGCTGCTTCCGCGTGAGCAATGAAGGTGAGCTCCTTGGCGAGCATGTTGCCCGATTCAAGATTGGGGACGATGAGGACCTCGGCATGTCCTGCGACCAGGGACGTGATTCCCTTGGTGCGTGCCGCCTGAACGTCGATCGCATTGTCCATGGCCAGTGGGCCGTCGACAACAGCACCGGTTATTTGTCCCCTTTCCGCCATTTTCGACAGCACGGCAGCGTCCAGGCTGGAGGGGATTGCCGGATTGACGGTCTCGATGGCCGACAAAATCCCGACACGCGGTGTCTCGAGCCCGAGTGCACAGGCGGCATCAATGGCATTCTGGGTAATGTCGACCTTCGTGTTGAGATCCGGTGAGATGTTGATCGCGGCATCGGAAATCAGCACAGGCGTCTTGCGTCCCGGAATATCCATCACGAAAACATGGCTGATGCGGCGGCGCGTGCGCAGGCCGCCATCCCGCTTGACCACGTGATGCAGCAGATGATCCGTGTGCAGGTGTCCCTTCATGACGGCTTTCACCTTGCCTTCATGCACCATCTGGACACCGCGTCCCGCTGCCTCCATCTCGTCTTCGACATCGATCAGGTCGCAGCTGCTGATATCTTCGCCGAGTTCTTTTGCTGCTGCTTCGATCCGATCCCTGGCGCCGATCAGGATTGGGTGGATCAACCCCTCCTCCTTGGCCATGAGAGCCCCTTCAAGCGAATTGGGGTCGTCGGGCGCAATCACGGCAGTCGGGAGTGAGGGCAGGGTCTTTGTAAGTTCAATCATCCGGTTGAAGTGTCGATGTCGCTGCACCAGCACCGCAGGAAGATTGCTGGAATCAAACTCGATGGTTTCGGTCGGCGCAACCACTTCGGCAACGCCCTCGACCAGCGTTTGCTCGCCGTTGCGCTTCACGGAGAGGTCGAACACCACCACATTGCCGGCTTTCTTTTCCTTTGCCGTGACCCTGACATGCAGTTTGTCACCGACGGCCGCACCGCCAAGAAACTTGAAGGACTGCGACCTGTAGACCGTTCCCGGACCGGGCAGGATGTTGCCCAGGACGGCTGACGCCAGACCACCCAACCACATGGCCGGTGCGACCGGCTTGTCGACAACCCCGTCACCAGTCCAGTCGGTGTCCGGGAGATGGATCGGGTTGTGATTGCCGGACGCATGCGCAAAGACAAGCAGGTCGTTGGAAGAGCATTCGCGGACAATTTCCGCGGTGTCGCCAACGGAGATTTGGTCAAAAGTCTTGTTGGTCGCCATGAGGCAGGAGATCCCGTGCTGAAACTCATAAGATGAATCGAAAATCGGGATGAAGATTACCGTTTACATGCAACAGAACAAATACGGGAATGGGGTCACTTCAGGGCAAAAGGCTGAAATTTGAGGCAAGTCGGCGCATTTTGTGCAGCAAAGCGACAGTCATCCCGGGCGCTTTCCGCTCGGAAGCCTTACGCCGGTCCCGGTTCAAATCCCCTTAGGGGCAGTTGTCACACGTGACGGTGTCAGTCAGACGCGGGCGCAGATAATAGGTGTCGCTCAGGTCGATCGATGAAGCCCGCGAGAAATAGCTCGTGAAGATGCCGGCAAATGCGGGCGTATAGGTGAGGTTGGTCTGCCCCACGACAATCGAGGTATTCGGTTGGGACACTGCGTCGGGTAGCGTTATTGGCGGTGCCGAACCTCTGCTCCAGGGCGTGCCCGAGCTGTTGTTGCGGCTCCAGTCGACGCTCGCGTCGCCATCTTCGTCAAACGAAACGCTGGCCACGATGATCTCGAGCGTGTCGGCAGGATAGGGATCGAGAATTTTTTCACCGATATCAAGCAGCGAACTGAGTTCCGATGTGGTCACGGTCTGCGACTGTGCGATCAGGTCGGTGATCGAGTTCGAAATCCGGCTGACCTTCCGGTCCTGGTTCAAGGCACCGGTCGCTTCCGCCATTCCGATCAGAAGAATGAACATGAACGGCAAAATCACAGCGAATTCGGTCGCGGAGACACCACGTCTGTCTTGACAGAATGCCTGCAGCAAATTCGAGGGATTGGATCTGACGCTGCTGATGAGCGCCTTGAACCTGCTGACCGCCATGGTTCGGGCTTTACTCATAGGGCTCATTCCTAAACACCATTGTCGATGTCAGATGGCGTTCGCCATTGTGATCCGCATGATCAAACTCGAGCGAGGATGTCATCATCGGCCATTTGTAGATGACATTGACCACGACGATGCCGCCCGCTTCGCCCACATCGAAGCCAGTTGTATCCCGCAGATTGCCTTCGTCATCGTAAAGACTGTCTGTTGATGCTGCGTCAGCAAAGGTATCAACTGCCGTGACTTCGACGTAAATGCGGTCCGTATTGCACATGAATGTCGGCAGGAAGCCGCAAATCTGGTCCTTGAAGTCACTCGCGGACAATCCGCCCTGGTCAGCCTGTCCGGTTCTGATCAGCCGTGACGCGCTGATGACAGCATTGTCCACCATACGGTTGGCGAAATGTGAAAGCCCAACTTCGATGATCCCGAGTGCCAAAACAAAGAAAGGCACCGCAATCATCGAGAATTCAATGGCCGTGATACCGCTCCGGTCAGCCCAGAAGGCGAGACCCTTCTTTCCAACTCTCGACAGCTTATGCCATTTGACCAGGCGCATTCGATACTCCGCAAGCGCTACGCTTTAG
Source organism: Roseibium sp. (assembly GCA_017643925.1). GTDB lineage: Bacteria > Pseudomonadota > Alphaproteobacteria > Rhizobiales > Stappiaceae > Roseibium. The sequence goes on from JAEPML010000001.1 coordinate 95,863, forward strand.
TTCTTCCCACCGGCAGCCTCAAAGGCGAGACTGTTGCGGGCTGTTGCCTGATCTGCTGCCGCCTTGAAGGAATCTGCATTGTCGCCGATGCGCAAGGTGGGTTCGCACATAGGGTGGCACGAGAGCGTGACCCGTGAAGCCTTGCGATAGACCGACACCACGTCGTCGTCCGACGCGCGCACGGTAATGACTTCATCGACGATTGGCTTGTTGTCGCTGTCCAGGATGACCAGGTTGGTCGTGCCGTAGCTCTTGCCGGTGATCACGACAGTATTCTGGTCGAACATCGAAACGTCGGCGATAAAGGGATTGCCGACAATGACAGCTGAAGCCCCGTCATCAATGCGAAAAACCTTTGCACGGTCCACGGTGACAAGTACCGGTCCATCTTGTGCCAGAGCAGCGCATGCTTGAAACACCAGTACAAGCGCGCCAGCAGATCTGATCAGGTTCCTAAACATGCCTATGGTTACTCCATATAAGTGCTATTGGGCGACAGCATGCTTCAAACGTGGTGAACGATCTGCTAATGCGAACAAAAAAGACGAGGTTTCTCTTTTGACAGCGCAGTCGCGCGAGTAGGCAATGTGCAACTGGTAAGCAAAGCCTGGTCTAGGTACAGAAACAGGCAGATGAATTGGTTTTTGCCTGAAAGAAAGAGATAGAAAGAAAAAGATCTAGCAATTTCCACGTCTTGTCCGGTCTCTCGTGAGGCTGAAACGGGGATTGGGTGTAATTCGACATCTACGTCAATTCTTTTGAATTCTAAGGCAAGGGAAGTTTTGCTGAGTAAATTAACGGTATTTTATCTATACTCATTGTTAACTATAGTTAGATTTGTCAGCTTTTTGTCGATGTTAGCAGGTAAATTTAACGGGTTGGAAAGACCTCTGCCCTAGTGTGACCTCATGTTCGAACGGACGAAAAAAGATCCGGCGAACTTGAAGCTGTCAACTCAGTGGTACTTGGAGCAAAAACTATGAAATCTCTTATCAACCGTTTCGTAAAAGACGAATCTGGCGCAACTGCAATTGAATACGGCCTGATCGCTGGCCTGCTGTCCATCGTCATCATCGGCGCTCTGCAGCTCACCGGCACATCGCTGACCAGCGTGTTCACCAACATCCAGACTCAGCTGTCCACCGCTGCTGGCGGCTAAGCGACGCTTTGAGCTTAGAAACGGTTTCAAACCGAATGAGAACGGGCAGCTTGCTGCCCGTTTTTGTTTTTTTGTCCCCGTGTGCGAAGCGTTAACTCTCGCTGTCTAGAATGGACCCCGTCAACATTCATAGATTGGAAGTCCGATGATTGAGGCTGCTATCCTTGTAATCTTTCCGATGCTTGTTGCATTTGGTGGGGCCTCCGACCTTCTCACGATGACCATTCAGAACAGGGTCTCGCTGATCCTCATGGCTGGATTCGCTGTCCTTGCCGCCGCAACGGGTCTGTCCCTGTCGGGGTGGGGCATGCATGCGCTGGGGCTTCTGGTTGTCTTTCCTGTTTGTTTTGCCTTTTTCGCAGCCGGCTGGATGGGTGGTGGCGATGTAAAGTTCATAAGTGCGATCGCCCTTTGGATCGGTTTCAATCCCGTTCTTGTGCATTTCGTCGCCTTCGTAGCGATCTATGGCATGGTCCTGACCCTGGGGCTTCTGGCCATCAGGCAGGTTCCCGTACTTCCTGGCGCTCTGGCGCGGCAGGAATGGCTGGTGCGGCTGCACGATCAAAAGAGCGGTATTCCCTATGGAATCACGATTGCGATCGCCGGGCTTCAGGTCTATCCCATGACCGTTTGGTTCCAGTATCTCGGGTAAACCACCGAGACGACGCTCTTTCAGTTTCTAAAGATTTTCAGGCCGGAGTTCAGTCATTGAACTCCGGTTTCGTGCGTCTTGAAGCGAATTTCAGTCAAATTCATATCAATTTGCAACAGTGTTAAGATGATGTTCAGTAAAGTTAACGGATGTTAACCAAAAACATCTACACTCGGTTAACTATGTTTTGACCAATTACCCGTCATTCTATGAGCAGATAACGCATATGCGCACAGGATTATTGGGTTTAGGATCATGAAATCCGCACGAATTTTTGTACTCGCAATCGCAGTGGCAGCAGGCTTCCTTGCCTTTCGCATGGTGATGATGGGTGGCAATGAGCCAGAGCAGCAGGTTGTCGAGGCACCTGTCGCAGCCCCTGACACCGTCAAGGTTCTTGTTGCCGCAAAGGATATTGCGCTTGGAGGCAAGCTCGGAGGCGACGATCTGTCCTGGGCGGATTGGCCCAAGGATGCGCTCCCCAACGGCGCCGTGACCGAAAAAACGAACTCGGCCGCAGCTGACGAGTACCAGGGCCGAATCGCAAGAGTGCCGATCTACTCGGGCGAACCCATCCGGCCGGAACGCCTGATCAACACCGACAAGGGTTTCATGGCCGCCATCTTGCCGAAGGGCAAACGCGCCATCGCTGTCAGCGTGGAAGCTGAAACCACGGCAGGCGGCTTTATTCTCCCGGGCGACAAGGTCGACCTGATTCTCACCCGGAAGTCGGATGAAGTCACCCACAGCGAGACGATCCTAGAAAACATCCGGGTCCTTGCCATCGATAGCACCACTGCAGGTGAGCAGGATCAGAAAAACCTTTCGCCGAAGCGGACCGCCACCCTGGAGCTGACGCTGGCCCAGTCCGAGGTTGTCGCCCAGGCGCAGCAGACCGGGACGATCGCGCTCGCACTGCGCAGCGCCCAGGATTCCGCCGATGACGCTGAGCAGGAAAACAAGAGCCGCCGGGGAGTGAGTTACGTGAAATATGGCGTAACCACCAAGATGGGGTCGAGATGACGCAGCATCAGACAAGAACGTCCAGCGTGAGGGGCGCAATGAAACAGTTTCTCAAAAATTGTGTTGCGGCAGCCGTTTTTGCCGGCGCTGTGATCGGAGGCTCCGCCCCCGCTGCGAAGGCGGAAGGCAACTTTCCCAGCCAGGTCCATATTGCAGCCGGCGAGCGCGCGAGCGGCAGAATTCTAAATGTCGGTGTCGGTCGATCCGTTGTCGTCAACCTGGCTGAAGACGCCGCCGATGTCCTTGTGTCCAACCCGGAGATTGCAGACGCGGTTCTCCGGACCCCGCGACGCATCTTCGTAATCGGCAACACGTCCGGGCAATCCCGGTTGGTGCTGTTCAGCCGGAGCGGACGGGAACTGGCAAGTTTCGATGTTCGTGTTGAAAAGGACACGTCGGACCTCACGAGAATTATTCGCAAGCTCATTCCCGGTTCGCAGATCGCGGCAGAATCGGTCAATGGCAACGTTGTCCTGAGTGGCCGGGCCAAAAGCACGCTGGAAGCCCAGCAGGCTGCGGATATCGCCGCAAAGTTTCAGGGTGAAGGAACGGCCGCCAGCATCGTCAATCTGATCGCCGTCGAAGGCAAGGATCAGGTGCACCTGAAAGTGACCGTCGCCGAGGTTGAGCGTAACATCATCAAGCAGCTTGGTGTGCGCTTCCAGGGAACATTCGGAACCGGCAACTTCGCCCCCTACACCTCAAGCACGCCGAGCTATCCGATCAACACATCGGTTACAAACCAGGCAGCGCTCGGTCTGCAGTTCGCCGCCGGCGCAACAAACTTCCAGGCCGAACTCCAGGCTCTGCAGCAAGACGGTATCATCAGAACGCTCGCCGAGCCGACCCTGACTGCAATCTCCGGCGAGAATGCGAGCTTCCTTGCTGGTGGTGAATTCCCGATCCCGATTTCCTACGACGATGGCAACATCGGCATCGAGTTCAAAAAATTTGGCGTCGGTCTCGATTTCACCCCCGTGGTTCTGAGTGGCGGGCGCATCAGCCTGCGAGTCAAGACAGAGGTCAGTGAACTCAGCAACGAGGGTGCGGTGACCACGGGCGGGATCACGGTGTCGGCTCTGAAGGTCCGCCGCGCGGAATCGACGATGGAACTCCCTTCCGGTGGCACCTTGATCATGGCGGGCCTGCTGAAGGAATCCTACAAGCAGACCATTGAAGGCGTTCCGGGCCTGATGCAGATCCCGGTGCTCGGTTCCCTCTTCAAGAGCCGCGACTTCCTGCGCTCCCAGACGGAACTGGCCGTGTTCGTGACACCTTTTGTTGTCAGCCCGGTGGCCGCGTCCAAGCTTGTCCGCCCCGACAAGAACCTGATGGCGCCGTCGGACGCAGAAACGATTTTCCTGAACCGGCTGAACAAGATCTACAGCCCGAGCGGCGAAGCCCAGGGCGAGTATCACGGCCAGGTTGGCTTCATCTACAAGTGAGGACGGACGGATGAATAGCAAGAACATGATCCGGGCAGCCAAGGCTTCCAAATCCGCCCTTCTGATTGCAGGGTGCTTGATGGTCACGGCCTGTGCGAAACAGCAGACGGACAGCCAGCTTCTGGCATCGCATGACTATCGGTTGCAGCACCCGATCGTGGTAACCGAAGAGCCGGAGACCCTGGACCTGCCGATCGGCCAGAACACGCGCAGTCTCTACGGACCGATCTCTGGAACGATTTCTGCATTTGCCGTTGAATCACGGCGCAAGGGCAATGGCCGCGTTGAAATTCTGGTGCCATCAGGCGGTGCGAACGAAGCTGCCGTCCACTCGGTCACACCGGACATTCGCAAGGCGCTCCAGCGTGGCGGTCTCAGCGGTTCCCAGATCAGCACCCGCACCTATTCGGTGCAGGACGCGTCGGCAGATGCGCCGATCCGTCTGTCTTATGCCCGCATGAAGGCGACGGCAGGTGAGTGCGGCGCCTGGCCGAAAAACATCGGCGGCGGAGTTGGCGAGAACGCCAACTACCAGAATTTCGGATGTGCGACGCAGTCCAATCTGGCCGCGATCGTTGAAAATCCCTCCGATCTGCTGACACCGCGCGCAACGACACCGTCCGACCAGGGCCGGCGTGCTGTCGTGATCGAGAAGTACAGAAAAGGTGAAGTGACCGCCGGCGAATACACCGAAGGTGTAGGCGCGGAAATCTCTGAATAGGTGACGGAATGAAAGCTGAACCAGAACTGAAAGACATGCCGGGCTATCTGGAAGCTATGTCGGACTCTGCAGAACATCATGCGGCTGCCGACGAAGCCATGCACATCAGCTCGATACCGCGCATCACGGTTCATTGTTTCTGCCTGTCGGACAGCACAATGCAGGTCGCTGAAGCCGCGATTGAAGACCGCCGGATGGCAAAGGCACATCTGAAGGTTGACACGGGTGGTATTCCAGCCGCGATCGAAACCTTTGCGCAGGCTCCGACCCCGAACCTGATCATTGTCGAAACGTCCGGCCAGAAAGAAGAACTGATCTCGAGCCTGGACAGGCTTGCGGAGTATTGCGATGCGGGCACGAAGGTCATCGTCATTGGCGACGTGAACGACGTGACGCTCTATCGTGACCTGATTTCCCGTGGTGTCAGTGAATATCTCATTGCGCCGATAACGGTCTTTCAGCTGATCGGTTCGATCGGAAACCTCTACAATGACCCGGAGTCCGAACCTCTCGGCCGCACCATTGCGTTCTTCGGTGTGAAGGGCGGTTGCGGGGCGTCGACGGTCGCTCATAACGGCGCCTGGGCCCTGGCCCGCAACTTTCAGAGTGAAGTTGCGCTGGCCGACCTGGACCTGCCCTTTGGCACGGCCGGACTGGATTACAACCAGGACCCGCTTCAGGGCGTGTTCGAGGCTGTATCGTCGCCGGAGCGCCTGGACGAAACCTATCTGGATCGTATCCTGTCCAGATGCAATGACCACCTGAGCCTGCTGGCCGCACCGGCAACTCTGGAACGAACCTACGATCACAGCGAAAAGACGTTTGAGCAGCTCCTGGAAACCATGCAGGCCTCGACGCCGCATGTGGTTCTCGATGTGCCACATGCCTGGAACGCCTGGGTAAAACATACGCTGGAAACGGTCGATGAAGTCGTGCTGGTGGCCGAGCCCGACCTGGCAAACCTCCGGAACGCGAAGAACACGGTCGACATTCTGAAACAGCTGAGACCGAACGACCGCAAGCCGCACCTGATCATGAACAAGGTCAATGTTCCCAAGAGGCCTGAAATCAAGCCCGAGGAATTTGCCGGGGCGCTCGGTTTGCAGGTCCAGGCTTCCATTCCCTTTGAACCGCAATTGTTCGGGACCGCAGCCAACAACGGTCAGATGATCGGCGAGGTGGACGGAAAACATGCCATCGCGACCATGTTTGAAGATCTGGCACAATCCATTTCGGGCAAGGCGCAGCCGTCCAAGGCAGCACGACCGGGGCTCGGGGCCCTGTTGTCCAAGTTGAAGTTGAAAACCGGCTGACCGGTGGTCTAACGGAGCAGAAAGTTCGTTATGTTTGGAAGACGTGGCAGTTCATCGTCTGGAACTCAGACTCTCCGTCCTGCAGGAGCACCCGCACCGGATAGTGCACCTGCGGAGGTGAGCAGTGCGCCTGAGCCGGCCCCGGCTCCAGCGCCCGCCAAGGCCGAACCCGCACCTGCGGCGCCGCCTCCGGCGTCCGAACCTGCACAGGCGCAGGCACCGCGTAAGAAGAACACCGAGTATTACGAAACCAAGGCGCAGATTTTCAATGCGCTGGTCGAAGCGATTGACCTATCGCAGCTTGCACGCCTCGATGCCGAGGATGCACGCGACGAAATCCGCGACGTGGTCAATGACATCATTGCCCTGAAAAACGTTGTGATGTCGATCTCCGAGCAGGAAGATCTGCTGGAGGATATCTGTAACGACGTTCTGGGCTATGGCCCGCTTGAGCCGCTGCTCGCGCGCGACGACATCGCCGACATCATGGTCAATGGCGCTGCGACAACCTACATCGAAACGCAGGGCAAGGTGGAGCAGACGGGCGTTACCTTCCGCGACAACGCGCAGCTGATGAATATCTGCCAGCGTATCGTGAGCCAGGTCGGCCGCCGCGTCGACGATTCCAGCCCGATTTGTGACGCGCGTCTTCCCGACGGATCCCGCGTGAACGTGATCGCACCACCGCTTGCGATCGACGGGCCTGCACTGACCATTCGTAAGTTCAAACGCGACAAGCTGACCCTCGACCAGCTGACGAAATTCGGGTCGATCACACCTGAAGGCTCCACCTTGCTGCAGATCATCGGTCGTTCGCGCTGTAACGTCCTGATCTCGGGCGGTACCGGGTCGGGCAAGACAACGCTGCTGAACTGTCTGACCGCCTATATCGAAAACACCGAACGCATCATTACCTGCGAAGACTCCGCCGAACTGCAGCTTCAGCAGCCGCATGTAGTGCGCCTGGAAACCCGTCCGCCGAACCTGGAAGGGGAAGGCGAGATCACGATGCGCGATCTTGTCAAAAACTGTCTGCGTATGCGCCCGGAACGCATCATCGTGGGCGAGGTGCGTGGCCCGGAAGCGTTTGACCTTTTGCAGGCCATGAACACCGGCCACGACGGTTCCATGGGAACGCTTCACGCCAACTCGCCGAGAGAGGCGCTTTCCAGGCTTGAATCCATGATCACCATGGGCGGGTTCTCGCTGCCCTCCCGTACTCTCAGAGAGATGATCGTGTCGTCGATCGACGTGGTGGTTCAGGCAGCACGTCTGCGCGACGGTTCCCGCCGGATCACGCACATTACCGAAGTCATGGGCATGGAAGGCGACATCATCACCACCCAGGATGTCTTCCTGTACGACATCGTCGGCGAAGACCCGAACGGCAACATCATCGGACGTCACCGTTCCACCGGCATCGGCCGGCCGAAGTTCTGGGAGCGTGCGAGATACTTTGGTGAAGAAGCACGTCTGGCCCAGGCTCTTGATGCAGCAGAAATGCCTGAATATGTAGCGGAATGAGGACCTTATGTCCGGACTAGAAGATTTTCTCTCGCCTCAGATTACCGGAATTGCGGTGGCCGTACTGGTCATGCTCTCTGTTGGCGGGGTCATATACAGTCTCTTCCAGCCAACCCTGTCGGGCACGAAAAAGCGTGACCAGAGGATCCAGGCCGTTTCCGCGCGTCCCCAGAACGAGAACCAGCGCAAGGCGCTTCGGGACACCGATCGGCGGAAAAGGTCGATCCAGGACCAGCTCAAGGACTTTGAGGACCGGCAGAAAGCCAAGCAGGACAAGCAGCAAAAGATCTCCCTGAAGGTCAAGATGGAACAGGCCGGCCTGACCTGGGAAATGCATCATTTTGCAATTTTCAGCGGTATCATGGGCGTGATCTTTTTCGTGATCGGTCTGCTCGTGGGAGGTAACCTTCTGATCGGCGTTGCCTTCGCATTTGCCGGAACCTTCGGTTTCCCGCGCTGGTATGTCGGAGCCAAGCGCAAACGGCGCCTGAATGCCTTTCTGGAAGAGCTGCCCAACGGCGTTGATATCATCGTCCGTGGTGTTAAGGCCGGCTTGCCGCTTGGTGACTGTATCAAGGTTGTTGCACGCGAAGCGCGGGAGCCGGTTGCCACTGAATTCCGCAAGATCACCGAGACCCAGGTCATGGGTATCTCGCTTGCGGACGCAGTTGCGAAACTGCCTGAAAGGGTGCCGGTGGCCGAAGCCAACTTCTTTGCCATCGTTGTTGCCATTCAGCAAAAGGCCGGTGGTGGCCTTGCCGAAGCTTTGACGAACCTGTCCAACGTATTGCGCGGCCGCAAGGCCATGAAGCGCAAGATCAAGGCCCTGAGTGCGGAAGCCAAGTCCTCGGCCGCGATCATTGGCGCACTGCCCTTTGCGGTTGGCAGCATCATGTATTTCATTGCGCCTGATTACATCTCGCTTTTGTTCACCACGACATCCGGAAACATCATCATTGGCGGTTGCCTGTTCTGGATGTTCATCGGCGTGATGGTCATGCGTTCAATGATCAACTTTGACTTCTAGGTGGCGGCATGAATCTCGAAACAATCGCATCCAGCCAGTTTCTGGCCGCTATCCTGACAATGGTCGCCGTGACCGGCACGATTTATTCGCTGGTGATGCCGCTTCTGTCTCGTGACACGCTGAAGGCACGGATGAAGGTCGTTGCGCTGGAGCGTGACAAGCTGCGCGCCAAGGAAAGGGCGCGTTTGCAGACCAGAGAAGCCGATGCAAGGGCGTCGCTGCGCAACCAGCCCAAGGCCCAGATGAAGAGTTTCGTCGACCGGCTGAACCTGAAGCAGATGCTGTCCGACGAGGACACGATCGACAAGCTGCGCATGGCAGGTTACCGCGGATCGGCACCGCTCTATTACTTCCTGACTGCGCGTATCGCGTTGCCGGGTGTCATTTTCCTGTTCGCGATCTTCTACGCGTTCCTGATCCTGCCGGACACGCTGCCTGCACTGTCCAAGGTGTGTTTCTGTATCGCGCTGGCGGGTGTGGGCGCATTCGTTCCCAACTTCTACCTGAAGAACAAGATCGACAAGCGCAAGCTCATCATCCAGCGGGCCTGGCCTGATGCGCTCGACCTGATGCTGATCTGCGTCGAATCGGGCATGTCCATCGAGGGTGCGTTTCAGCGGGTTGCGGAAGAAGTCGGGGTTCAGTCCGTTGAACTTGCCGAAGAACTGTCGCTCACGACTGCCGAACTTTCATATCTGAGCGAGCGGCGGAGCGCTTATGAGAATCTTGCCAAGCGCACGGGCGTCGACGGCGTGAAGAACGTCATGATGGCGCTCATTCAGGCGGAGCGTTACGGGACACCGGTTGGGACCGCGATCCGGTCAATGGCAGACGACACGCGTGAGGCCCGGATGCAGCTGGCGGAACAGAAAGCCGCGTCCCTGCCGCCCAAGCTGACCGTTCCGATGATCATGTTCTTCCTGCCCGTCCTGTTCTTCATCATCATGGGACCGGCCGTCATGCAGGTCATCGACCAGTTCGGAGCACCCTAAGGCTCAAGCTGCACGCGCTCCGATCATGGATTGGAGGCTTTCCGGAACAGTCACGGCTCTTGAGGTCTCCTCAAGGGCCGTTTTTACTGGGCGCGCGGTTGGCGCCTCATTGAGAACCGTTCGGTTGTCCCACAGCTCCCGGGAACTGGCTCTGGACTGTCGAAAATCTCCGAGGCAAACCCGAACATCTCCATCCAAACCAGTCGGACCAGTTTCCTGTGCTTCTGATTTCAGGAAATCTGCAAAGCGAAAAGGCCGATACCTGTTGGGCACCGGCCTTTTTCATGTGTCGCTAACGAGGTGAGGCCGGGATATCAGCCCTGGCGCTTCTGCATCATCGTGCGCAGATAGGCGATGTTGGCCTCGGCCTGTCTTGGATCGAGTTCTGCCTGGGCGACCTGTATGGCCTCGTCGTATTTGCCCTGGATGCCGAGAACCAGTGCAAGGTTCTGGCGGACACGGCTGTCGGCCGTCGGCAGCGATGCCGCGCGGCGCAGCGTGTATTCCGCATCCGGGAGCTCGTTGGACAGCAGATAGGAGAGGCCGAGATTGTTCAGAAGGCTCGCATCGTCAGGCGCAATCTTGAGCGCCTGCTTGTAGAGGCTTCTGGCCTTCTGGTGATTGCCCATCTGATCGTAGATGGCGGCCTGCGCCGACATGAGCTTCCAGTCCGGCATGTCCGGCTTCTGGACACCGCCCAGAACGTTCAGGGCTTCTTCGAAACGTCCGTTCATCGCAAGGGCCTTGCCATAGGCGGAGGCAATGTCACGGTCCTTCGGATGGGCGATCACGCCGGCGCGCAGTACGGCTGTCGCCTGGGGGATCTGTCCGTTCTGGCTGAGAGCATTCGAATAGCCGAGAATGACATTCTTGTTCTTGCGGTCCTTCTCGTAGCTTCTGCCCCACTTGGAAACCGCGCTGCGGGCTTCATTCGAACCGGGCGCGGTGTAGTGTACGCCGGAAGCCGGAGAATGCGTGCCGGTATTGGATTTGTTGGAGGCGCAGCCTGTCACCAGAACCAGGGCGGTCATGGCCATCAGCGTCGATGCAAGACGGGTATGGTGAGGTTTCGAACCGTTTCTGGGCGCGCGCATTTTCAACATCCTTGTTGTCCGCAGCTTTGTTGTCTTCCCTAAGAGAAATAGATAATTAACCCTAATGGTTGGTTAAGCTGGCTTGCGATTTGCGAGAATGCGCACGCTTACCGTGCAGCCATGTTGCGTCGAGCCGCTGCGCGGATTAGGTGTTGGACATCGAGTTTCCAATCCTTCGGAGTATTCCCCGTGCGCGAGAGTCTTGTCCGCAAAAGCGACGTGTCCGTCTCCACCCCTATCGTGGCCGTTACAGAGGCAACCCTGCAGGACACGCTGTCCGGTCTGGGGGAGAACGCCGTGAACTGGTGTGAGGTGAACGACTTTGGTGCGAAGGCGGGCGCGCATCTGCTTGTTCCCGGTCCGGACGGTGCCGTTGTGTTGTTCGGGGTCACGGAAGAGGGGCTTTCCCACCCGTTCGCGCTTGGCTCCCTGGCCAAAAGCCTGCCGCAGGGCGACTATCACCTCGCTGACGGTTTCCCGGATCCGGAACAGGCCGCCATGGGGTTTGCGCTGTCGTCCTACCGTTTCGAGCGTTATGTGACACCGACAAACAAGGCCCGGCGCCTGGCGGTTGGCGATGAGGTCGATCTGGAGCGAATTGCCGTCATTCTTGACGGGGTTCAGCTTGCGCGGGACCTCATCAACACGCCTGCGAATGATCTTGGCCCGCAAGAGCTGGCGCAAGCCATAGAGGATCTGTTTGCCGAGCACGGCGGCTCGGGTCGCATTGTGGTTGGTGAAGACCTGCTGGAAGAGAACTTTCCGATGATCCACGCGGTTGGCCGGGCAAGTTCCCGCGCACCGCGCCTCGCCGATTTTTCCTGGGGTGCCGAGGACGCGCCCAAGGTGACGCTGGTTGGCAAGGGCGTCATCTTCGACACCGGAGGCCTCAACCTGAAACCGGGGTCGTCCATGGCCCTGATGAAAAAGGACATGGGCGGTTCGGCGAACGTCCTGGGTCTTGCGTCCATGATCATGGCTGCCAACCTTTCCGTGCGGCTGCGCGTTCTTGTCCCTTGCGTTGAAAACTCGGTTGCCGGCAATGCCTTCAGGCCGGGTGACATCCTGTCGAGCCGCAAGGGCCTGTCGGTGGAGATCGGCAACACGGACGCCGAAGGCCGGCTCGTCCTCGGAGACGCGCTCGCGCTGGCCGATGAGGAAAGCCCCGAACTGCTGGTCGACATGGCAACCCTGACCGGCGCGGCGCGTGTCGCGCTGGGACCGGATCTGCCGCCGTTTTATACCCATGACGAAGAACTTGCGGACGACATCGAAGTCATGGCCGAAGCCTCGACTGATCCGCTCTGGCGCATGCCGCTCTGGCAGCCCTACATGAAATATCTCGACAGCAAGGTTGCCGACATCAACCACATCAACACCACGGGCACCGGCTTTGCCGGCTCGGTCACGGCCGCCCTGTTCCTGTCGCGCTTTGTCGAGAACACCCAAAGCTGGGTGCATTTCGACATCTTTGGCTGGACACCTGCCGACAAGCCCGGCAAGCCCTCCGGTGGTGAAGCCCAGGGAATCCGCTGTCTGTTTGACCTGATCAGCGAGCGATTTGGTTCAAAAAAATAACGGCTCCGAAACGTTTTTGTGGTTGGATGTCCCTGGAATTAGGTGGGACTCCGTAAATCCATGGCTGTCGACATTCGCGCTTCCCAGGCGCTGAAACTGATGCATGAGGTCAATCTGGCGCTGGTTCGCGACGGCGAACAGGACCTGTCCGCGCGCCAGATGACGATCCTGCTGACGGTCTATCTGGAGCCGCCACCCCACACGGTGCGTGGCCTTGCCTCCAAGCTCAATGTCACCAAGCCGGCCATTACACGTGCGCTTGATACGCTGGGGGGCATGCGTCTCCTGTCCCGCAAGCGTGACGAAGCCGACAAGCGCAACGTGGTGATCACAAGGACGGTTGAAGGCGCGCTCTATCTGGAGCAACTTGGAGACCTCGTGGTCGAGAAGGCCCGGGAATTGCCGCGCTGATCTTCAGTCACAAATGGAATTCGATTTCGTATGTTGCAAGCACTTGACCGCCGCCGTCACCCTGTCCGCCCAGACCTGGCCGCGATCGATTATGAAGGCCGCGTTGAAGCCGGACGTTTCGTCGAAGGTGAAGTCTTCCAGATCGTTTCCGACAGTCTTTGCCTGAGGCCGGAGCCCAGGTCCGACCGATCGATCGACACCGAAGTTCTGCGCGGGGAATGGTTCACCGTTTACGAGCAGACCCCGGAGGGCTGGGCCTGGGGGCAACTGGATACGGACGGCTATGTCGGCTGGCTGTCGTCGGACGGACTTGGAAGCGTCCAGTCGGCAACCCATCGCGTGCGGGCGATCAGAACCTATCGCTATCCCGGGGCAGACCTGAAATTTCCACCTCTCGGTTTCCTGTCGCTCGGAGCGCAGGTGACCGTTGTCGGTGAAGTCGAGACGCGCGGTCTGACCTATGCCCTTTTGAGCGATGGTTCAGCGGTGGTGGCCAAGCATCTGGTTCCGGTGGACCTTGTTGAAACCGACTGGGTCAGCGCTGCTGAAGACTTGCTGGGCACGCCCTATCTCTGGGGTGGACGCACCAGTCTTGGGCTCGATTGTTCGGCCCTTGTCCAGCTCGCGGCCCAAGCCGGCGGCATCGATGTGCCCCGCGACAGCGACATGCAGGAAGCCGAGGCTGGTGATGAAATCCCGCATGACGATCCGGCCTCCCTGCTGCGTGGAGATCTTCTATTCTGGAAGGGGCATGTCGGTATCATTGCCGGCCCCAACAAGCTGCTTCACGCCAACGGTTTTACGATGACGGTCGCCTACGAACCGCTCGATCAGGCCATCAAGAGGATTGCGGAGACGGAATGGGGCGCGATCACAAAGGCACGGCGGCTGAGCCGGGACTGACGCACTTCAGCCGGGAAACGTCTGAACGCCGATGGCTTCCAGGTCGCCTGTTCGGGGATGTTTCACCAGGCACAACAGGCTCTCTCCACCCTGGATGAAGCAGACCATGGCCCTGTCTTCCGCACGAACGTCCTCATAGAGGTCGCGTGTGACGCCTTCTTCGACAAAAAACGGAAATTCACCCGCGTCCGGACCGTCTGCGCCCTGTGGCCAGGGCGGCAACTTGCCGGAGCTGGATTGATCGGCATAGCTGCCGACCCAGTCGGTCAGAGCCAGCTTCATGGCCTGGAAGGTCACGATGTCGTAGAAACCAAAAAGGTCGTTTGGACCAAAACTGTCAGCAAACTCGATTTCACCTGCCTGGTTGCGCACCGTCAGGATCAGCTCGCCCAAACCACATTCACCCTCGGTCGACGCCTCTGCCGTGTAATGCTCCAGCCAGGTGGCCTGGACACTCTGGGTGCAATCCTCGGCCGTTGCCTTTTGAGCGTTGGCCGGCAAGGTGAGGAAAGGCAGCGTACCGGTGAAAAAAACGCCACTGACAATCGCGGCAATCACTTTCCTGAAAGACATGAAACCTCGCACATAGGGTGTCGGGAGAGCGAAGCTTAGGCGAGCACCTTGCGGGCAGCAACCATCAGCGCTTTGGCGCCAGCGCCAATTGCGGCTCGGCGTGGGAAACCTCTTCGCTGGTTCCCTGAACCTCTCCGAGTTCCAGGTCCTCGATCTTGCGGCTGCGCTTTGAGATCTTGTCTGTTGAGATCAGGATCTGGTCGATGTCCTTGTTCGCCTGGGCGAAATGGGACTGCAGCTTGCCGACACGGTCATTGAGGCGGCTGACATCGGTGATCAGGTGCCCGACCTCCGCCTGGATCAGGTGGGCCTGCTCGCGCATCTTGGCGTCCCTGAGAACAGACTGGATCACCTGGATCGACAGCATCAGCAGGGACGGGGAGACGATCACGACGCGCGCCCGGTGAGCTTTCTGGACGAGGTCTTCGAAATTCTCGTTGAGTTCGGCGAAGACGCTCTCGGACGGGACGAACAGGAACGCCGTGTCCTGGGTCTCGCCAGGCAACAGGTATTTCTCGCCGATATCCTGGATATGCTTGGTGAAATCGCGTCGAAACTGGCTCTGGGCATATTTGAGCTGGTCTTCGCTCTCCGCCTTGCGCAGGAGATTGAAGGCTTCCAGCGGAAACTTGGCGTCAATCGCCAGCGACGGCGCTCCGTTTGGCATGTGGATCAGGCAATCGGGACGGCTGTTGTTGGACAGCGTCGCCTGGAATGAGTAGGTGCTGGGTGCCATCTGGTCTTGGATGATTGCCTCCATCCGCCCCTGTCCGAATGCCCCGCGCGTCTGCTTGTTGGAGAGGATTGCCTGGAGTTGCCCGACCTGTCCGGAGAGATCCGTGATCGTGCGCTGGGCATTGTCGATCACCGCAAGACGCTCATGCAGGTGGCGCAATCCGTCCTGCGTTCGTTTGCTGGTATCGGCCATGGAGGTATTGAGCTTGTGCCCTATGCCGTCGAGCCGCTCGTTCACCGCGCGCATCATGTCCGATTGGCGCGAACCGAACACCTCGGCCATGGTCTGCATGCGGCCGGTCATTTCACCTTGAGACTTCAGCAACTGGGAGAGGTGGCTCTCCAGTTCATGGATCCGTTCGGTCGCTGCCGTGTCGGCATCGGCTCGCAGGCGGATCTCGCGCATCGTCTTCAGGACAAGCCAGACAATCAGTGCCAGCAGGAACAGCCCACCGGCAATCGCGGTCTCCAACACCGTCACCGGACGGCCACTCAACTCAAACAAGATCTCGTTCATGAAACAAACATAGAACGATTCGGGGCAAACACACACAAGCGCTGCGTTTCATCCCCGTTGAACACAAGGCGGATGGCCTTGATTTCTGCGTTGACCCCTGCGGCGCGATTGCCTATGTCAGGCGCATGACACTACGCCCCATTATCACCATTCCCGACCCGGTCCTGCGCGAGGTCTGCGCGCCGATCGAAAAGGTCGATGACGATGTCCGCGCCCTGGCCGACGACATGCTGGACACCATGTATGATGCGCCCGGCATCGGGCTCGCCGCCAGTCAGATCGGCATCCTGCAACGCATGTTCGTTCTGGACGTTGCCAAGGAAGACGCGCCGAAAGAACCGATGGTTTTCATCAACCCGAAAATCGTCTGGTCCAGCGACGAGTTGAACGTCTACCAGGAAGGCTGCCTGTCCATCCCGGAATATTTCGAGGATGTGGAGCGCCCTGCGGAAGTGACGGTCCAGTTCATGGACCGGGAAGGTGCAGAGCAGGAAATCAAGGCGGACGGTTTGCTGGCAACCTGCATTCAGCACGAACTTGACCATCTCAACGGGAAATTGTTCATTGATTACCTGTCGAAGCTGAAACGCGACAGGGTGGTCAAGAAGTTTACCAAGCAGGCAAAGCTGTCCGGTAAGCTTTAAGCGCAACAAAGGGGTGGCGAATTGATGGATCAGGTCCTTTTCCTGAAATTGTTCGCTGCGCTCTTTGCCATCATGAACCCGATCGCCAACCTGCCGGTGTTCCTGTCCCTGACAGCGGACAAGGGCGAAGGTTTTCAGCGCAAGGTCGCGCTGACCCTTCTCATCAGCCTCTCGGTCGGGGCCGTGATCATCGGGCTCTCCGGCGAATTGATCCTGAAAGTGTTCGGCATCAGTCTTGATGCCTTCCGTCTGGCCGGTGGTTTCCTGATCCTGCTGATCGCGCTCAACCTGATTGCAGGGGAAAAGAGCAAGGCTCATCACGGGACCGAAAAGGAACGGGCCCATCATGAAGAGCAGGAAAACCCGGCGATCTACCCGTTGACCGTCCCGATCCTGCTGGGACCGGGCTCGATCTCGACCATGATCATCTTCCGGGGGCAGGTCAGCAACACTTCCCAGGAAGTCGCCTACGTGGCGGCCATTGCCGCGGCCGTCGGCGCATTGATCGTCACCTTCTTCGCGGCACCCTATCTGTCACGGTTTCTGGGCCAGACAGCCACAAGCGTGATGAGCCGCCTGATGGGCATGATCCTCGCGGCAATCGCGATGGAAATGATGACCAGCAGCCTGAAGGTGCTCTTGCCCGGTCTGGCGTGATTTCGCTCATTGTGCGGTCAGACTGTTTATCCGGGACACTTTCTACGATTCACAAGCGTCATCGTCTTGTAAGATGAGTCCTAAGGCGCAATAAGGGGCGCAATTCCGCAACCCTTCTGGAGCCGACAGAAAGCCTCATGTCTCTTCGCGTTGTTTTTATGGGCACCCCGGATTTCTCCGTGCCGACACTGATGGAAATTGTCGGTCAGGGATACGACGTCGTGGCGTGTTATTCGCAGCCACCGCGCCCGGCCGGGCGCGGCATGGACCTGAAAAAAACTCCGGTCCACGAGGCTGCGGAATCCTTCGGTATTCCGGTCTTCACGCCCAAGAGCCTGAAGAGCGAAGAGGAACAGGCCAGCTTTGCGGATCTTCAAGCCGATGTCGCGGTTGTCGTCGCCTATGGCCTGCTGTTGCCGCAGGCGGTTCTGGATGCGCCTGAATTCGGTTGCCTCAACCTGCATGCCTCGCTGCTGCCACGCTGGCGCGGAGCGGCTCCGATCAACCGGGCGATCATGGCTGGTGACACGGAGACCGCCGTTCAGGTCATGCGCATGGAAGCCGGGCTCGACACGGGCCCGGTCTGCATGTCGGAGACCGTTGCCATCGGTGAGAACATGACCGCCGGTGAACTGCATGATCAGCTTTGCGGGCTCGGCGGCGACCTGATGGTCCGCGCGCTTGCAGCCCTCTCCCGTGGTGCGCTTGGGGAACAGGAACAGTCCGGGAACGGCGTCACCTACGCCAGCAAACTGTCAAAGCAGGAAACACGGATCGACTGGTCGAAACCGGCCCAGGAGGTGCACAATCACATTCGTGGCCTTTCGCCCTTTCCGGGTGCCTGGTGCGAAATGGAGCTTGGCGGCAAGAAGGAACGGGTCAAGATCCTCAGAAGCTGGAAGGCGGATGGGGAAGGGGCCCCGGGAACGGTGCTGAACGTCGACGACGTGCCGGTGATCGCCTGTGGCTCGGGCGCCGTATCTCTTGAGCAGGTGCAACGCGCCGGCAAGAAACCCATGAGCGGCGCAGACTTCCTGCGCGGAGCGTCCCTTTCTGAGAATGCGGTTCTGGACTAGGCTGGGATCAGGAGACCAACATGACTGATGCTGCAACGGCCATTGCCCTGACAATTCGGAACGTGAGCGAAAACGACGAGCCTGTCGTGCGGGACCTGATCAGTTCGGCTTTCCCGAGCGATGCGGAAGCGAGACTTGTGGAGAAGCTGCGCGATTGCGGCGCTCTGGTGCTGGAGCAGGTGGCCGTGGATGAAGATGGCGCGATTGTCGGCCACGTCGCCTATAGCCGCGTGACACCAGCAGCCATCGGTGCGGGGCAAGCGCTTCAGATTGCCTGTCTGGCGCCGGTCTCCGTCTGGCCCGACAAACAGCGCAAGGGCATCGGTTCTGCCCTGATCACGGCCTCTCTTGAAAAGCTGAAGGAGATTGGCGAGGACCTGGTTCTTGTGCTTGGACCCCCGTCCTACTATCCCCGGTTCGGGTTTGATCCGGTTCTGGCAAGAAAGGTCCAGGGACCCTATGCCGGTGACCCGTTCATGGCCCTGGCCCTGACGGATGACGGGTCGCGCCTGCTGCCGATTGAAGTGGCCTTTGCCACGCCCTTTGAAGAATTCGTATAAATGCCCCGATACAAGCTGACGGTGGAATATGACGGCCGGCCATTTTGCGGCTGGCAGCGCCAGTCCAACGGCCCGTCCGTCCAGGCGGTGATCGAGCGCGCCGTAAAAGCCTTTTCAGGGGAAGAGGTCACGATTGGGGGTGCAGGGCGGACCGACACAGGCGTGCATGCGACGGGACAGGTGTGTCACGTCGACCTGGTGAAGTCCTGGCCGGTCAAGACGATCATGGGGGCGATGAATTTTCATTGCCAACCCGATCCCGTGGTCATCCTGGACTGCGCCGAGATGCATGAGGGCTTTGATGCCCGCTTCTCTGCGATCCGGCGCTCCTATCGCTACCGCATCCACAATCGCCTGCAACCGCTGACCCACCAGCTGGGCCTTGCCTGGCACGTGAAACCGGATCTCGATGCCGATGCCATGCATGAGGCGGCGCAGGAATTTGTCGGCCATCACGATTTCACGACGTTCCGCCATTCGCGCTGCCAGGCCAAGAGCCCTGAAAAGACCCTTGAAGAGTTTCGCGTCTATCGCGAAGGTGAATTCGTCATCGCCGAATGTTCGTCCCGCTCTTTCCTGCACAACCAGGTGCGCTCCATGGTCGGCACGCTGCGGCTGGTCGGCGAAGGCAAGTGGGGACCGGGCGACATCACTGCTGCACTCCAGGCCCGCGACCGCAAGGCCTGCGGCCCGGTGGCACCGGCGGACGGACTTTACCTGACGCGCGTCGACTACCGCCCCGCCGAAACGGACATCGAGCTTCTAAAGGAATGGCAGGAGCGCAAGGCGGCGATGGAAGCTGAGGACAGCGCCCCGGTTACCTAGCGCTCCTGCAGTGCCAGCCGGGCTCCAAGTGCACAGTAGATGCTGCCGACCACCTTGCCCTGCCACTTCAGGACAACCGGGTTCTGACGCAGGAAGGTTCCGAGCCTGCCGGCGCCAACCGCGAAGACAACAGTGCTGACCAGGCCAAGCAACACGAAAATCAGCCCGAAGACCGACAATTGCAGCGCGACGTGTCCATTTGCGGGATTCACGAACTGCGGCAGGAAGGCCAGGAAAAACAGGGCTGTCTTCGGGTTCAGGACTTCAGCCAGGATTGCTTGCCGGAAGGCGAGGCCGGCGGTGATCGGCAACGCTCCTCCGCCCAGATTGTCCGGCGCTTTTTCAAGAATTGCCCGAATGCCGAGATAGACGAGATATGCGGCCCCGGCATATTTGATGATGCTGAAGAGAAGCGCGGAGGTCGCAATGATGGCTGACAGGCCGACAATCGCCATGATGGTATGAAGCACGTCGCCTGCCGCAATACCGGCGCCCGTGGCAATGCCGACCTTGGTGCCGGAGCTTGTCGCCCTGGCAACCGTCAGGAGGGTTGCAGGACCTGGGATAAAAACAAACCCGAGAACGATCGCCGCATAGGCAATCAGTGTTTCAACTTCAATCAACGCGCCTGCCCCCTGCCTCGAACACGGGGCACTATATCCCGGTTACAGCGTCAATATAGGTATTCGGAACCCGGGACCAATTCCCTCAGGCGTCATTTGTTTCTTCGGGCAGCGTGACGCATTTCCTGTAAAGGTGCCACGTCGTGTGACCAAGAATGGGCAGCGTGATGATCAGGCCGAGGAAACCGGGCGCCATGGAGACGATCAGGACGGCTGTTACGACGAATGCCCAGCCGATCATCGGGATCGGCGAGGTTGCGACCGCACGAACAGACGTGATCATGGCCGTGATGAAATCCCGGTCATCCTCCAGAAGCAGCGGGAAGGAGACGACGGTCAGTGAAAACAGGATCAGGGAAAGCACCGCGCCGACCACGTGACCGACCGCCAGGAACATCAGTCCTTCAGGGGTAGAGACAATCTCGCCCAGGAATTCCTCAAAGGAGGCAAAGGACCGGAACCCGAGGAACAGCGCCAGCAACAGGCGCACCTGGTACATCCACATGATCTGGATGAAGAGCACGACAAAGGCCATCCAGGACAGTTCCCGCCCTTTCTGTGCCCAGATGGTGCCGAGGATCGTGTTCCAGGAAAGATCGTCTCCGCTTTCGAGCCGGCGGCTGACTTCGTAAAGGCCGACGGCGGCAAAGGGGCCGATCAGTACAAAGCCTGCAGCCGCAGGATAGGAGAGATAGCTCATGTTGAGCGCCCAGGCGCTCATCACGACAAAGAGACCGCCAAAGGCGAACAACGCTCCGATGCTCAGGCCGAAGATCGGCGCCCTGCGGAAATCGGACAGGCCCGCTGCCAGCGCGTCGATCACGTCGTTGACGCTGATCTGGTTGACCTGCGGCATGGGGCGCAAGGCGGGTTTTGCAGGTGAACCGGCCTCCGTGCCGGATGCGTTGTTCTCGCTCATCAGTCAGCTTCCTCCCAAAAGCCAGGTTACCGGACCCTCCTGATCCACCTTTGATCTTAGCCATGGATGGCAGCGAGGCTCAATGCGGAGAAGGACTTACGTCATCCGACTAGCGGCAAGGCGCTTGCAGGAGCTGTTCCATCGGCCAGAAGCCGGCACCGGAACCGGAAGAAAAGAGGTCCCGGACCAGTTCCGGGACCTCCATATTGCGGGAAATTGCTGCAGACCAACGATCTGCCGGTCACGCGCCTGCAGGTTTCGGAGGCTCTGCAACTGCTGCGGCAGCAGCGCCGGCAACAGCATCCTTTTGCTTGTCGTCCAGGCTGACATTGTCCGGAATGTTGACGCGGACTTCCTTGCGCGCGAACTGGATGCCGTTTTCCTCGAACGCCTTCTGCACCCGCTTGTAGATTTCCTTGCGCACACCGAATTGCTTGCCGGGCTTGGTGGTGAACTTGCCGCGCACCAGGATGCCGACATCGTCCACGCCCGTAACACCCTGGCCCTTGAAGGGAGCAAGGATGTCGCCCTGGAATTCTTCCATCTCCATGATGTCCTGGCCGATCCGCTTGAAGAGCTTGCGAACCTTTTCGACATCCGTGTCAAAGGGAACGGTGAACTGGAGCTTCATGATCACCCAGTCGCGGGACATGTTGGTGAGATTTGAAATCTCGCCATAGGGCACGACATGAACCGCGCCCTTGGTGCCGCGAAGCTGAAGCGAGCGGATGGAGATTTTCTCGATCGTACCCTGAGCGCCGCCCGTGCTGATGAATTCTCCCATGCGGAAGGCATCGTCCATCAGGAAGAATATCCCGGCGACCACATCCCGAACCAGTGTCTGGGCTCCGAAACCAACCGCCAGACCGACAACACCGGCACCAGCAAGAAGAGGCGTGATGTTCACACCGAGCTGGCTGAGCGCCAGCAGGCCGGTGAGCGTGATGATGGCAACCTGCAGCACAACGCGGATCAGCGGCAGGATGGTCGCAATCCGCGACTTGCCGGCACCGCCCATTTCCGCATCATCGTCCTGGGATTCCGTTGGCGGCGAGTCCTTGGCGAGCTGGCGGGAGACCCAGAGATTGGTAACTTCCCAGGCGAGGTAACCTGCTGCAAGAATGAGAAGGAATATGACGCTGTTGCGGGCCACCGCCGAGCCGTCATCGGCGCCTAGTGCCAGCAGGTTGAGACCGTAGATCCGGGCGACCACATAGATCAGCACCGCCAGGAAGGCGACGCGGGCAATCCGAACATAGCTGTGCCGCGTCTGTAGATGCGCAGCTTCGGCGACCGGCCCTTCTCCCTGCATTGGCGGCACGACGTGTGAAACGATGCCGCGCACCATGGTATCCAGGAAGGGGGCGAATATGACCAGGGCAATGACAGTGAGTGACCGCCCGGCGGTGAGGGCCTCAATGCCCATGCTGGCCGCGAACTGAACCAGCAACCAGTTGAAGGCGATGAAGATCATCGAGAAATAGGGCCAGAACCGCGCCATGCGCTCCAGGCCGGTGGTCGGGTCATCGTCATCGCCGAGGATGATGCTGGTCAGGCCGTTGCGGGCGCGCCAGATCACCAGGATGATCCAGAGGTTTACGCCGAACCCGACGAAAAAGCGGAAGGTGCCGCCGGCATCGACATTTGCGCCCAGCATGACTTCACGAATGTAAAAGGCGATACCGATCACGACAAAGAGCGTCGTGAAACTGCGGTAGAGGGATTTGGCCGTCGCGTCGTCGGCCGTCACCAGGCGAAGCTCGCGCCGATTGGGGGCAAGGGCAAAGCGCAACAGGGCGGCGATCAGTCGAGGCAGGAAGACCAGCCAGTAAACGGCCTGCAGCGCGAATGAACGCGTGGTCGGATCAATGATGGCGATCTTGCCGACAATATAGGCGACCAGAGCAAAAACAATCAGTCCCGCAAGATCCAGACCGGCTCGTGTGGAGACGAGTTTGACCGTCTCGAACAGGCTTTCCGGGTTCTGCGACTTGATGCTTTCGCGTTTTGTCGACGCAATGCGGTTCACAACGAATTCGGCGGCAAAACCCGCAGCCAGGATGAGGGCGATCGCACCGATCAGAATATGAACCGGGCCAGCGACGTCACCGGCGATCAGAGCCCCGATACCGGCAAACACGCCGGTAAACAGGGAAGGAAGGTTCTTGAAGTGATCCAGGATCATGGTGCCGAAATTGCCGAGAACCGTGCGCAACTGATCAACAAATCCCGGTCCTTCGGCAACCGGCTGTGTCGGCGCGTTCCCTGCAGCAGCGCTTTGCTGAAGAAGCGTCATGAGGTCATTGAGAGCTTCCACTTGCTCCTGGTCGAGATCCGACACCAGTTTTTCCATGGCTTCCGGCTGAAGGGCCGGCGGAAGGCTCGTGGTCGTATCCTGGGCCTGAGCAGGAACTGAAATCAGAAGCAGAACGGCAAAAAACAGGGAAGATAGACTTGAAACAATACATGTTTTCCAAGCACCGGTCATAAGTGGCCCCCTTAGCGGTGTTGAATTGAATGTGGGCAGGATAGACCCGCCGGACACGCAAAATCCATCAAAAAGACCCAGCGGAACCCCGGGGCGAAGGAAATCCGCCTGAAAGCTGCATTCTCACCGCATTATTATTGCAAACGAAAGCCCGCGAGAGCTTGATCCGGACAGCTTATGCGTCTACGTCCAGTGCAGAATTGTCAAAGTGAGTGGGATTGAATGACCACGCCTCAGATGAGCGCGAATATTACGCCGGGTCCGGTCTGGGCCCTCTTGAGCCCCATTGGTCGTATGGGACGGGAACCCTATTGGCTCGCGTTCGGATTTATCTGGGTCATCATGGGAATAGCAATCCGGCTCTGGTGGATTTCGGTACCCGAGGTCCCGACACCCGAAGCCGTGGCGGCTGCAGAATTCGTCGGCTCGAATCCTTTGTTCCCGGTGCTGTTTTTTGTCCTTCAATGGTTTGAGCTGGCGCTCGTCATCAAGCGTTTGCAGGACATGGGGCAAAGCGGTTTTCTGGCGCTTCTCATATTCGTGCCCTTCGTCAATCTGTTGATGATGATTTTCGTGGGTGTTGCCCCCAGCCAGGCGGAACCCAATCGTCATGGGCCGCTTCCGAACAGCTATTGGCGCAAGGCCTAGATCGCTCCTTCTCATTGCCGGAATCTAAAAGAGACAAGTCATGCCATTTTCTGCGGTCACCATCGCCCAGGACCTCATTCGCTGCCCTTCCGTGACACCGAACGAGGGAGGAGCCCTGGCCGCGCTTGAAGACCTTCTCGGCAAGGCCGGGTTCTCGGTGTCCAGGGTGACCTTCCAGGATGAGGACACGCCGGACGTCGAAAATCTCTTCGCGACGATCGGGTCCGGCAAGCCGCATTTTGTCTTTGCCGGCCACACGGATGTCGTGCCTGCAGGAGCTGAAAGCGATTGGCGCCACGGGCCCTTCGAAGGTGCCATTTCGGAAGGCATTCTTTATGGCCGCGGTGCTGTCGACATGAAAGGTGGCATTGCCTCCTTTGCAGCTGCTGCCCTCGAATTCGTCTCCGAAAAGGGTGCCGATTTCGGCGGAACGATCTCGTTTCTGATCACGGGAGACGAGGAAGGTCCAGCCGTCAACGGCACGGTCAAGCTGCTCGAATGGGCGAGAGCCGAAGGACACGAGTTCGACGCCTGCATCGTCGGCGAGCCGACAAACCCGGAAAAACTCGGCGATGCCATCAAGGTTGGGCGTCGTGGCTCCCTGTCGGGGATCATCACCGTGACCGGTGTCCAGGGCCATGCAGCCTATCCACATCTTGCGGACAACCCGATCCCGGGCCTGGTCAGGTTGATGGCAGCGCTCAATGCGCTGGAACTGGACAAGGGCAACGATCGTTTTCAGCCGTCCAATCTGGAATTCGTGACGGTGGATGTCGGCAATCCGGCCTTCAATGTCATTCCCGCACGCGCCGAAGCCCGGTTCAATATTCGCTACAATGACGAATGGACGCTGGACAGCCTGAAGGCGAAACTTCTGGAAACACTGGAAGCGGTCGATCTGGGCGAACTCAAGCTTGATCTTGCGTTCAAGCGTGACGCCAGCGAATCCTTCCTGACACGGGATGAGACCCTGATCGCGGCTCTTGGCAAGGCCGTTGAGGCAGAAACAGGCCGATCGCCGGAGCTCTCCACCGGCGGCGGCACATCCGACGCGCGGTTCATCAAGAACTACTGCCCGGTCGTCGAATTTGGCCTCGTTGGACAGACAATGCACAAGGTAGACGAATGTGTCGCGGTCAATGACCTTGACCAACTGGCCTCAATCTACAAAAGATTCCTGGTAAGCTATTTTTCGTGACGTGTCGGGAGCTGCCGGAATTTGATC
The DNA here is from genome assembly GCA_017643925.1 of Roseibium sp. Lineage (GTDB taxonomy): Bacteria > Pseudomonadota > Alphaproteobacteria > Rhizobiales > Stappiaceae > Roseibium. Next base: position 121,195 of record JAEPML010000001.1, read on the forward strand.
AGTTTGACTGAAATACGCGCAGCGCTGGATGGATCCTGGTTGCTCTTGCTCAACCGCCCGGAAGGCCTCAGGTATTTTGATCAGTCCATTCAGGGCTTCTGGCGGTCTTTCCAGGTGATAATCCTGCTCGTTCCGGTGATCTTGGTTGGCGGTGTCGCGGAGAAGCAGCTTTACTCCATGACCGGCGCCTACCAGTCGGAGCCTTTCACCGACAGCGCGTTCTGGTCTGCACATTTCATGGCAAGTGGCGTTGCCTGGGTTGCGTTTCCCGCTCTTGTGGCACTTCTTGCCGGTCCGGTTGGTATTTCGCACCGCTTTGTGCCTTTCATCGTGACTTGGAACTGGTCAAGCCTCCTGGCGACGGTGCCGATGCTGGTCAGTTGCCTGCTCTATCTTTTGCGCATTGTCTCGACAGAGATCTTCGTGCTTCTGCATTTTGCGTCTTATGCAGCCTTGCTCTGGTTCTATTACCGCGTTGCACGTAACGCCCTGCAATCCACGATCAGTCTTGCGATCGGCGTTGTGGTGCTCGATGTGCTGCTGAGCGTTGTGATTGCCGAACTGATTGGGCGCGTCTGGGGCCTCTAAGGCAAAACAAAACCCAGCCTGAAAAGGCGGGGTTCGCATTTGCCAATTCCAAAATTCAGATCAGTCGCGCAGAAGCTCGTTGATCGCGGTCTTGGAACGGGTCTGCTCGTCGACCGTCTTGACGATGACGGCGCAGTAAAGGTTCGGGGCGGCCTGGCCGTTGCCCATCGTGCTTGATGTCGGCATGGAGCCCGCGACAACCACGGAGTAGGGCGGAACTTCACCATAGGTGATTTCGCCGGTCATGCGGTTGACGATACGGGTGGACTTGCCGATGAAAACGCCCATGCCGAGAACAGCGCCTTCGCGGACGATGCAGCCTTCGACGACTTCAGAGCGGGCTCCGATGAAACAGTTGTCCTCGATAATGACCGGACCGGCCTGAAGAGGCTCCAGTACGCCACCGATGCCGACACCGCCGGACAGGTGAACATTCTTGCCGATCTGCGCGCAGGAGCCGACGGTTGCCCATGTGTCAACCATGGTGCCTTCGTCAACGTAGGCGCCCAGGTTGACGAAGGACGGCATCAGCACGACACCCTTGCCGATGAAGGCGGAGCGGCGCACGGTGCAGTTCGGTACGGCCCGGAAGCCGGCTTCGTCAAAGTCGCCGCCACCCCAGCCATCGAACTTGGACGGAACCTTGTCCCACCACGTCGCGTTGCCAGGACCACCCTTGATGACTTCCATCGGGTTGAGGCGGAACGAGAGCAGGACCGCTTTCTTGGCCCACTGATTGACGACCCAGTCACCGTCCTTCTTTTCCGCAACACGCAGCTCACCGCGGTCCAGAAGGTTCAGCGTTGCCTCGACGGCATCCCGGATTTCGCCGGTCACGGAGGTGTCGATTGCCGCACGGTCTTCAAAGGCCGCGTCAATGGTGGAGGCAAGGGAAGCGAGATCTTGGGTCATCGGGAAGAAGGTCTCCGGGCGTTGATAAATCAAGCGCGGACCTAAGCCACTCGGCAAAGCCCTGTCAAGCGCGGGAACGCCAGCAAATGTCCGGTCTCTGGTACAAAGGGAACGCTTTTCGAGGTCGGTCTTTCGGATTGATTGAGGCAGGGCTTTTCAAAAAATTGAGAAAAACTCAATTATGAAATCAAGTTTTACCTGCTATTGAGCCGAAAGTCGCTCATCATTGATGATGAGAAATCAATTTGCTTGCGAAAGATAGACCCATGGAATTGTGGATCCCGATTACCGTCTTTGCTGCGTTCTGCCAGAACCTGCGAACGGCGATGCAGAAGCATCTGAAAGGCAAGTTGGGCACGACCGGTGCGACCTTTGTCCGTTTCGGTTACGGTGTTCCGTTCGCGATCCTCTATCTCCTGGTTCTGCATCTGGTGTTCCGGCATCCGCTGCCGGGCCCCAACGGACCCATGCTGATCGCCGGGGCCCTGGGTGGCCTTGCGCAAATTGCCGGAACCTTCCTGCTGATCTACCTGTTTTCGTTTCGCAATTTTGCGGTCGGGACGGCCTATTCGAAGACGGAGCCGATCCAGGCGGCCCTGTTCGGGTTTGTAGTTCTGGGGGAGCACGTGACCCTGCCAGCCGCGCTGTGCATTCTGGTCGGGATCGTCGGCGTGATCGTTATTTCGCTTGCGCGTGTACCTCTCAAATTCGCGTCCATTCGGGCGTCGCTGATTGGGCGTCCTGCTCTTGTCGGCCTGGCGTCGGCGGCGTTTTTCGGTGCTTCTGCAGTCTCCTATCGAACGGCTTCCCTGTCGATTGAAGGAACGACTGTTCCCATGCAGGCCGCCTACGCGCTGGTCTACGCGACGCTTTTTCAGACGCTCGTCATGGCCGCCTGGATGGCTATGCGTGATCCCGGACAACTGCGCGCGAGCATTACAAACTGGCGGGCCGCCATCTGGGTCGGTGCGTCGGGTGTCGCCGGGTCCATCGGCTGGTTCACCGCCATGACCCTCCAGAACGTTGCCTACGTACGTGCGTTGGCACAGATCGAACTGGTTTTCACCTTCCTGGCCTCATGGCTGGTGTTCAAGGAGGTCATTTCCCGCTCGGAGATTGTTGGATGTCTCCTGATTATCTTGGCGGTGGTCGGGATCATTCTCTCCGGATGAGATCGCATGAGTTCATTTGGCCGCGCAATTTGATAGTGGCTGCCGGGCATCTTCCAATGGACTTCCCGGCAGCCGATTGCACTATTGAAGTGCCACAAAGCTCGATGCCTTACCGTGGATGAAACAGGCCTTGGTAAAAAGCTTCAGATCGACCGGGTTGGGCAAGCGGATATCCTTGATGTCAGGCAATGCTTTGGTACGGGCATCGAACGAGCGGTCTATTTGCGACAGGAAAACCAGCACGATCCCTTTCTCACGCGCAAAGCCGCTCAAGGCGGTGAGCTGTTCGGCGAGTGCGGGTTTGGTGCGCTGCTGGTCGAGTATCTGGAGGTAGTCTATGACGGCGACCGTACCAGCTGCAGACTTGGCCAGGTGCTGCATGACGAAAGCTGCCGAGATGTCATCCGATGCAACAATCTCCAGATTACCCTCGGCGCAGACGCCGGTATCTGCCAGCTTCTCCAGATGCGTACGCGTTTCCTCCTCGGAATAATCGAGCGTGAAGAAAACGGCCTGTCTGTCTTTGCGCTCGGCATCCACCAGCAGTTCAAGCCCTCTAAGCGTTTTGCCCTGACCCGGACGTGCCCCCAGAAGGAGAACGTCACCATTTTGCAGTCGTGTAAACAGTCCCGCTGCCGGTCTGGATTGGGCTGCATGTGCTGACAGCAGGCTCCAGCTTGAAAAGCCCTCATTGCGAGCAACGCGGTCCAAGGCAGCGTGCAGGGGAATGTTCTTGTCGCGCGCCAGTAGCCTGGCATTGCGTTTCAATCGATTAATCGGAGCGGACAGTTTCATCAGGAACCTCCATGGTGAGCAGGTGTCGCAGTCCCTCCTTATGCGAACGCTCTTTGGATGGTTCGTTGATCCTGGGACCCCGTGTCGAACACACTTTCCCGAATGGAGGGAGGAGGCGCGGGCCGAGCCTGTCTGTTCAGGCTAGAAGCCAGACTGAGTCGTGGCAAGCGCGATCTCGGCAGTGGCTATGTGTTTCCACCGCGATCGAAACGCGCCAGGTATCCCTTATTGTCCTGCGTCTTTTTTGACTTAGGGATTAAGAACAATCACGCGCGTCTGCCCGCCGTCGCAGGTGTAACAGCAGTTGGAACACCTGTTCCGGTTCTGATAGCCCACACCCCAGTAGCTGTTGGTCCGGTTTCTCACCCAGGCGCCGTAGCAGATCGACTCGCCATAGCGGCATGAAATACGAATGGTCTTGGTGGAATAGTCGTCGAGAACATAGATCTCGTTGTTGCCCGGCCAGACATGCCCCCTGCGGCTGTCTGAATAAAGCTCGACATCGACAATGTTGGGATGCTTGCTCTGGAATCGCCACAACAGCGTGTCGGCCGAAGCAGGTGCAGCGGAAGCTGCCAGATAAACAAAACCGAGCATCAGCAATGTTGCGCTCAGAAGCCCATTACGCATTTTATTCCCCCCAACAAAGTTTCCGGCTGATCGTCGGGTCCTCAGCCGTTTCCCCTGCAGGAGTATGGAATCCTTTTGCATTCAAAGGCAAGAATGGCTGCGCGGCTCCAACACGTCAGCCGCGAGCGGGCACCATTTCCGCGGGCCGGTCTGCGATCTAGACCGTGGTCTGCAGCCAGTCGCGGAAGGCAGCAACGGGCCGGGTCAGGGTTCTGGCCGGTGAGCGGACAAACCAGTAGCCGGTTTCAAGCTCCACAACGGCCCAGTCCGGGGTAATCAGATGGCCAGCTTCCAGCTCTTGCGAGACAAAGCGCCGATCGATCACGATGGCACCCATGCCGGCGATCGCGGCCTGGATCGCAAGGTCCCGGCTTTGCAGAACCATACCCGAGCTGGTGTCGGGGTGAGACAGACCTGCCTCGGCCAACCAGTGGTCCCAGTCGTTTCGGCGCGATGCACTGTGAAGAAGACGCATATCCGTCAACACTGCCGGGTCAGAGGGTTCCTTGCCCTCCAGCAGGCTGGGAGCAAGCGCAACCGCCAGGTGCTCTTTCCAGAGCAGGTGGCTTTCGACGCTTGGCCAGTTGCCGGTGCCAAGGCGAATGGCGCAATCGTAGTTCTCGCGGTCCAGATCGACCATGCGTGTCGAGGCTGAAAGGAGCAGTTCGACATCCGGTTGATCGGCCTGAAATGCCGGCAGCCGCGGGATCAGCCATCGGGTCGCAAAGGTCGATACCGTGCTGATCCTGAGTTCGGTGCGGCCGCGGCGCCGGAAACTGTCGACGGCCTCTTCGATCCGGTCGAAGGCGTCGCCGAGGCTCATCGCCAGGCGCTGCCCTTCCTCGGTGAGGGTCAGACCGCGCCCGTCGCGATTGACCAGCGTGGCGCCGAGTTCACTCTCGAGCTTGCGCATGAGGTGCGACAGTGCCGACGGTGACACTCCAAGCTTCTCGGCTGCGAGCGCAGCCCGGCCATGGCGGGCCAACAGGGAAAAAGCGTGAAGCGCGCGCAGGGACGCCATGAGACTGAAAATCCTTCAGTTGAGTTTTTCTCAGGGTAAAGCAGTTGAGTTCGCTGTTCCAGACCCTGATTTCAGATCAACTGATCGTTCCCTTTACCGCCTTCAGAAAGCCGGTGAGGTCCTCAGTGACAAAATCGACATGAGGATAAGGATCCCCTTCCATGTCCCAGTCTTCCCGGAACACTTCGGCCGACCCCCGGGGGATGATCAGCGCCGTACACATGCCAAGGTTGTGCGGAACCTTCAGGTTCTTCGGAAGGTCTTCGAACATGGCGGCACGCGCCGGGGAGATACCGGTCTGCTCCAGAAACTTGTCATATGTGGACCGGTTGGGCTTCGGAACGAGATCGGCTTCCACGATGCCGAAAATATCCTCGAAATGGTCCGATATGCCAAGAGCCGCTGCCGTGCGTTCGGCATGCGGCCGATCACCATTTGTAAAGATGAACTTCCTGCCCGGCAGGGCCTCGATTGCCTTCCCGAGCTCCGGATTGGGGTCAAGCCTGGAGTAGTCGATGTCATGCACGAAGGCGAGATAGTCGTCCGGATCGATATTCTGCGTCGTCATCAGGCCGCGCAGGGTGGTTCCGTGCTCGTGGTAAAGCGCTTTCTGGTGCGCCATGGCTTCATCGCGGCCAATATCCAGAACCTTCTGAACGTAAAGCGCAATCTGTTCGTCGATTTGGGAAAAGAGATCGGCCTCGTGGGGATAGAGCGTGTTGTCCAGATCGAAAACCCAGGCCTCGACACCCTTGTAGAGCCTCAGGTCCTGCCTGTGGGCATGCTGGCCCTCGCGGGGCAGGGTGCGTTTACCGGTCACGGTCGTATCAATGTCCCTGCGCCGCCATCGGTGAAGAGTTCCAGAAGCACCGCGTGGGGGACCTTGCCGTTGAGAATGACGACACCTTCAACACCGCGGTCGAGGGCCTCGATACAGGTTTCGACCTTTGGGATCATGCCACCAGAGATCGTTCCGTCAGCCATCAGTTCCCGGGCCTTGGCGACCGTGAGCTGCTTGATGAGCTTGCCTTCCTTGTCGAGCACCCCCGGCACATCCGTCAGGAACAGGAGACGCTTGGCATTCAGCGAACCGGCAATCGCTCCGGCACAGGTGTCGGCATTGATGTTGTAGGTTTCGCCATCATCGCCGGGGGCAACGGGCGCCACCACGGGAATGATGTCTTCCTTCAGCACGAGCTTGAGCACTGTCGGGTCGACGAATGCCGGTTCCCCGACAAATCCGAGATCGACAACGCTCTCGATCTTGCTGTCCGGATCGGTAATGGTCCGCTGCAGCTTGCGGGCCGTGACCAGATTGCCGTCCTTGCCGCAGAGGCCGACCGCCCGGCCGCCTTCCGCATTGATAAGCTGGACGATTTCCTTGTTGATCGACCCGGCAAGCACCATCTCGACGACTTCGACCGTCGCCTTGTCGGTGACGCGCAACCCGCCCTTGAACTCGCTGACGATGTTCAGGCGCTGCAGCATCTTGCCGATCTGCGGGCCACCGCCATGCACAACGACCGGATTGACGCCGGACTGGCGCAGCAAGGTGATGTCGCGCGCAAAGGCCTGGCCAAGCTCCGGGTCGCCCATGGCATTGCCGCCATATTTCACGACAACGGTCTTGTCGTCATAGCGCTGCATGTAAGGCAGGGCTTGAGCGATGATATGGGCGCGGCCGGACGAGTCAGGGTTGGTCATTTAGATGCGGAACTCAGCTTGCGTGAATTGGGTGCGCGAAAGACTTTCGCTATAAACGGTTTGACGGGTCTTCACAATCTCAACGGTCAAGCAGCCGGCACTTACTGCTGTGCGAGGAGGCACAGCTCCGCTCGCAGCTCGTCGATGCCCTTGTTCTTTTCCGAAGAGGTTGCAACGATTTCCGGATGTGCGGCGACACGTTTTGCGAGGGCCTTTTGCGTGTCCTCGATCAGCCGCGTCAATTGCGTCGGCTTGATCTTGTCCGATTTGGTCAGAACCACTTGGTAGACCACCGCCGCCCGGTCGAGCAGGTCCATTGTCTCCAGGTCGTTTTTCTTGAGGCCATGCCGACTGTCGATGAGGAGAATGACGCGGCGCAGGTTCGGTCGTCCCCTGAGATAGGAAAAGACAAGCTCGGTCCAGGCTTCCACGAGCTCTTTGGGAGCCTGCGCATAACCGTATCCGGGCATGTCCACGATCGTCAGGGGTGTCTCGGGTGCCACGAAGAAGTTCAGCATCTGGGTCCGGCCCGGTGTCGAGGACGTTCGCGCGAGCCCCTTGCGTCCTGTCAGGGCATTGATCAGGCTGGACTTGCCGACATTGGACCTGCCGGCGAAGGCAATTTCCGCGCCGGTAGCCTCCGGCAGGTCCGCCATGTCGACAACGCTGGTCAGGAAGTCCCACTGGCGGGCAAACAACAGTCGGCCCGCCTCGAGATCTTCCTGCGTATAGGTTTGTTCTTCGCTCATAGGCGCCTTCTAACCTGACTTTGCGGTAACGTCGAGCCCGTCGTTGCTTTCTTCCGCAGCCCGCTCCAGCGCGTCGATTTCCGCGCCGCGGATCGCAGCCAGATTGCGTGTGATCCGCTCGACAGGCCAATGCCACCAGGCAATGTCCAGAAGGCGCTCGATCACGCTTTCCTCAAAGCGCAGGCGAACCACGCGCCCCGGATTTCCCACCACGATGGCGTAGGGCGGTACGTCACAGGAAACCACCGTGTTTGCCCCGATGATGGCGCCGGAACAGATGGTCACGCCGGGCATAACGGTTGAATTGGTTCCGAACCAGACATCGTGGCGCACCACGGTGTCGCCCCTCAGATGCTTGAAGATGGTGTCCGGGTCGAAGCCTTCGCGCCAGGCATCGCCGAAGATGTTGAACGGGTAGGTCGAGAACCCAGTCATGGCGTGATTGGCGCCATTCATGATGAAGGTCGTTCCCGAGGCGAGGGCACAGAACTTGCCGATCTTCAACCGGTCGCCAACAAAGTCGAAATGGTAGCGGACATTGCGGTTCTCGAAGTCGGCCGCATGATTCTCGTCGTTGTAATAGGAGTAATCGCCGACCTCGATGGTCGGCCGGGTGATGACGTTCTTCAGGAAAACCGTGTGTGGTTCGCCGTTGAACGGATGAGTCGTGTCGGGAGACGGGGCGTGCATGGGACCTCCGGAAAGCAAGAAACAAGGGAAGAGATTGCGCGCTTGAGCGCGAGCGACCTGCCGGTTAGCGACTTCGCCTTGCGGGATAGGTCTTGCGTTACTGGATCATCAGTCCGGGCACTCCATTGAAACTGAAAAGGCCCCGCCGGTTGGCGAGGCCTTGTTGTCTATCAGGTCTTTCGGAGCTTGTCAGCCCCGCAGCCGGGTCTAGTCGTTGGAGGCTGATTTCTTGCGTTTGAACAGCGCCGCGAGATTGTCCCAGAGCTCCACCTTGGCTCCCTGGCGCCGCATGATCACGTATTGCTGCGTCACGGAGAGCGTGTTGTTCCACGCCCAGTAGATAACGAGACCGGCCGGGAAGGACGCCAGCATGAAGGTGAAGATCACCGGCATCCAGGTGAAGATCATCTGCTGCGTCGGATCCGGCGGGGCCGGGTTCATCTTCATCTGGATGAACATGGTGATGCCCATGATCAGCGGCCAGACGCCAAGCATCAGGAACGGTCCGAAGATCGGCACAACGGACGGATCCCAAGGGATCAGGCCGAACAGGTTGAACAGCGACGTGGGATCCGGTGCGGACAGATCCTGGATCCAGCCGAAGAAGGGCGCATGGCGCATTTCGATGGTGACGAACAGCACCTTGTAGAGCGAGAAGAACACCGGGATCTGGACAAGGATGGGTAGACAGCCCGCCAGGGGATTGATCTTTTCTTTCTTGTAAAGCTCCATCAACGCCTGTTGCTGCTTCTGTCGGTCATCGCCGTACTTTTCGCGAATCTCTGTCATTTGCGGCTGCACGAGCTTCATCTTGCTCATGGACACATAGGACTTGTTGGCAAGCGGGAAGAAGACCAGCTTGACGAGGACGGTTACCAGAAGGATCGCGACACCGAAGTTTCCGGACAGGTGGAACAGCCAGTCGATGACAAAGAACATCGGCTTGGTCAGGAAGTAGAACCAGCCCCAGTCGATCAGGAGTTCGAAACTCTTGACACCGAGTGTCGCCTCGTAGGAATCGATCAGGTTGGTTTCCTTGGCACCTGCAAAGAGATAGGAGCTGGTTTCACCCGTCGAGCCACCGGCGACGGTAACCGCGTTGCCCAGGAAGTCGGCCTGGAAGTTTCCGGTCGTGGTGGAGTGGCTGAAGCCCGGTTGGAAGTCGTTGCCCGGCACGGGGATCAGGGTAGAGGCCCAGTACTTGTCGGTGATGCCGAGCCAGCCCTGGTCGACCTGCGGTAGGGCCATCTTGCCCTCTTCCTCCAGGTCGCCGTAATCGACTTCCTTGAGGCCGTCTTCACCGAAGACGCCGATCAAACCCTCATGGAGGATGAAGAAGCCGGTTGTTTCCGGAGTTCCCTGCCGTGCGATGAGGCCATAGGGATAGATCGTTACCGCGTCTGTGGTGCTGTTTTCGACCGACTGCACCACTTCGAACATGTAGTTTTCGTCAACCGAGTAGCTGCGCTTGAAGATCAGGCCATTGCCATTGTCCCAGGTCAGTGTAAGCGGCTTGGAGGGTGTCAGCGTTGCCTCGCCTTCAACCGACCAGACACTGTCCTGACCCGGCAGAACGACGTCGGAAGCGGGATCCTTCGTCCAGCCATAGTCGGCATAATAGGGGTTCGGGCCACCTTTCGGCGAAAACAGCACGATGGTCGGGCTGCTCCGGTCGACGGTCTCGTGATAGTCCTTCAGGCGCAGGTCGTCGAGGCGGCCGCCGGTCAGGTTGACCGAGCCTTCCAGACGCGGCGTGTCGATGACGACGCGTTTCGAGGCGGCAAGTGCCTGGTCACGGCTTGCGAAGGAAGTCGGGGCGCCGGCCGCCTGTGTCGGTGCACTCGCATTGCCAGCTGTTGTCACCGATGGTTGCGGCGTTTGCGGATTTGCTCCGTCTGCTGCGAGGCGTTCGGCTTCGGCCTGCTGTTGGGCTTCCAGAGCGGCCTGCTGCCGTTCAAGCTGCGGCCCCGCCACGAAATACTGCCATCCAAGCAGAACGATCAGGGAGAGTACGACTGCAAGAATCGTGTTGCGGTTTTCAGAAATCAACTGGAATTACCCCTGTTTCCTGCTCGGTATTATTTTTGCTGCCGGTTCTTCCGACGCGGCGTGCCCCGTCCGCGCGGTGTTCCCGGCTCCAGCACCTGCGTCAGCCCTGATTTAAGGTCTGCAACGAGTTTTGGAAAGGGAAGAGTGAGGGCACTGTCCCGCGCTACCAGGACAAAATCAGCCTGTTGCGGAATTTCGGCGGGTGCGAGCGCTGCCACAGCCGCGCGCAGGCGGCGCTTGATTCGGCTGCGCATGACCGAATTGCCGGTTTTCTTGGTCACCGTGTAGCCAACACGCGGCGCTGCGTCGTCTGCGCGTTTCAAACCCTGAACGACGAAAGCGCGCCGACCCAATCGGCCGCCTTTGGCGACCGCCAGGAATTCGGAGCGCTTTTTCAAAGTGTCCATTGCGGCGGATTGGTGTTGGCAGACGCCGCCAACCCGGCGCACTGCGGGCCTGACGCGGATTAGGCGCTGAGGCTCTTGCGGCCCTTGGCACGACGGCGCGAAAGCACCTGACGGCCGTTTTTGGTGGCCATACGTGCGCGGAAGCCGTGGCGGCGCTTGCGGACAAGACGGCTCGGTTGATACGTACGCTTCATTGTTCTTCCCCGCGCGGTTTTAAGCGCGGCCCTTGTTCATTTGAATTCTCTGGAGAAAGCATTCGAAGCGCAAAAAGCACGGCTCTTGTCAGCCTTGGGTCCGAATGCATGTCCCGGTTGGGCGCGCTTATAAGGGCCAAGCCGCGTCAAGTCAACGTTGTCACGCAAGAATCTCGGCTTTTGAAACGATCACGCACAGGTGAAGTCGAGACGGCAAAGCGTCACTTATCAGTGATCCCAGCTTATTTTCAAAAGGATTAAGGTACATCTGCTTATTAATGAAGCAGGGCGCGCCTGTAGCCGCCTGATTGATAAGACGGGAAAAAACATGCTGGGTGACGAGGCTGACAACATGACTGCGCCAAAACAGACAGGGCCGTCAGAAGATGTCGCCACCGGTGTGTCCTTTTTCCAGCGTTTCAAGCGGTGGTTGCCGCTGGTCATTCTTCTGACATTGATGGTTTTGGCGTTTGCCAACGGTCTGCACGAGCAGCTGACCTTGTCCAACCTGATCATGCAGCGGCAGGAACTGGCCGGATATGTTGACCAGAACATCGTGCTCGCACTTCTCGTCTATCTGGTGGTCTATGCCGTATCTGTTGCCTTGTCGGTCCCTGGCGCATCCTTTCTGACCATTGCCGGAGGTTTCCTGTTCGGTTGGGTGCTGGGCGGTGCCGTTACGGTATTCGGGGCAACGATCGGGGCTTGTGCCATTTATCTCGTCGCGCGGTCCTCTTTCGGGGAAACCCTGACCCAGCGGGCGGGCCCTTTCATTTCGCGCCTTGCCGAAGGATTTCGCAACGATGCCTTCAACTATCTCCTGTTTCTGCGTCTGACACCGGTTTTCCCGTTCTGGCTGATCAACATTGCCCCCGCGATCTTCCAGATGCCCTTGGCACCCTATGCGCTTGCAACCTTTGTCGGCATCATCCCGGGCACCTTCGCCTACGCCTTTATCGGGTCCGGGCTGGACAGCATCATCGAGGCCCAGGAAGCCGCCAATCCGGGCTGCGCCCAGGCTGGAACCTGCCAGATCGACATTTCAGCGCTGATCACGCCCGAAATACTGGCCGCCTTCTTCGCGCTCGGCATCGCCAGCCTGATCCCGGTGATCCTCAAGAAACTGCGCTCCCGCTGAACAATCCCGCATGATAGCTTTCCCATGACTTATGAATGGAGCCCTGAATGGCAAACCTGCTGACACCCGATATCTGCGTGATCGGCGCCGGTTCCGGTGGCTTGTCCGTTGCGGCAGCCGCCGCGGCCTTCGGAGTGGATGTTGTCCTGATCGAGAAGGGCTTGATGGGAGGCGATTGCCTGAACTACGGCTGCGTGCCTTCCAAGGCCCTGCTGGCAGCGGGAAAGGCGGCGCGTCAGGCGGCACAGACGGACGCCTTCGGGACGACCTGTAGCGGTCAGACCATCGACTTTACCAGGGCCAATGACCATGTGCGGCATGTGATTGCAACGATCGAACCCCACGATTCGCAGGACCGGTTCGAGGGGCTCGGCGTGACCGTGCTGCGCGAACGGGCCGAGTTCATTTCCAGGGACGCGGTTCTGGCAGGGGATACGGAGATCCGGGCCCGCCGTTTTGTCGTGGCGACCGGTTCGACCGCCCTTGTTCCACCGATCCCCGGGCTGGATGACGTTCCTTACCTGACCAACGAAACCCTGTTCGAACAACGCGAGCGGCCGGAGCACCTTGTGATCATAGGCGGGGGACCCATCGGACTGGAGATGGCACAGGCGCACCGCAGGCTCGGATCACAGGTCACGGTGATCGAAGCCGCAAAGGCGCTCGGGAAGGACGATGCCGAATTGGCGGGCATTGTTCTGGATGCCGTGCGCGCGGAGGGTGTTGCCATACTCGAAGGCACCAGCGTCGACCGCGTTGAAAAGACCGCGACCGGCGTCGACGTCATTGCCAGGACGGCCGAGGGAAAGACCATAGAGGTTGCGGCCAGTCATCTTCTGGTTGCTGCTGGACGGGCACCGAATGTCCAGGGCCTTGGATTGGAGAAGGCGGGTATCGACTTCACCGCCAGGGGAATCAGTGTCGACAAGGGATTGCGTTCCTCAAACAAACGGGTCTACGCAATCGGGGACGTTGCCGGAGGCCTGCAATTCACCCACGTGGCCGGATACCAGGCCGGCCTGGTGATCCGATCGATCCTGTTCCGCATGCCGATCTCGATGAACGAAGACCTGGTTCCCTGGGTAACCTATACTTCGCCCGAACTTGGTCATATCGGACTGAACGAGGCCCAGGCGCGCGAGCGGCACGGTGCGAAGGTCAAGGTGCTGACGGCTGAATATGCCGGCAATGACCGGGCCCAGGCGGAAGGGTTGACGATTGGGAAGCTGAAACTCATTGCAGGACCCAAGGGGCGCCTGCTCGGTGCCGATATCGTGGGGGCACAGGCCGGCGAAATCCTCAATCTTCTTTCGCTGGCGATCTCGAAAAAGATGACCATGAAAGACCTTGCCGGATTTATTGCACCTTACCCGACGCTTGGAGAACTGGTGCGCCGGGCCGCAATTTCCTATTATGCCGAGGCCCCCGGGAATATCTGGGTTCGCCGCATCATTGGTTTGCTGCGCAAGTTTGGATAATCGATTGCCAAAGCAGCGCCCATGAGTGTGGCGCGCGATTAGGACGGAAGACATGAAGCATGAGGGCGCTCCGCAAGGAGACGTTGTCCCTTCTACGGACGAGAATTCGCCGACAGATCCGGAGATTGGCCTTGACCGTCACCGGTTTGGTGGCCTGTCGGGCAAATTGCTTTTGCTGACCGTCGTGTTCGTGATGCTGGCGGAGGTTTTCATTTATGTTCCTTCCATCGCCAACTTCCGCAACACCTGGCTGAACGATCGCCTGACAACGGCAGGTGTAGCCGCGTCCGTTCTGGCCGAAACAAGCACCATTGCACCCAGGCTGCAGGAAGAATTGCTGCGCACCACCGGCGCGGTTGCCATTTCCCTCGACCAGGGCTCGCGGCGCAGCCTGATCGCCATGAGCACCGTGCCGAGCGAGGTTGATTTCGTCATCAACATGGCCAATGTGACACCCTGGTCGTCCATCCTGAGCAGCTTCCAGATCCTGACCTATCGCGGGGACGGTCTCATGCGGGTAAATGGCCTGGGACAGATGGGGCATACCGAACGCGTGGACGTTGTTCTGCCTGTCAGTCTGCTGCAGCAGGACATGCTGGCCTTTTCCGGTCGCATCCTCGCCCTGTCGCTCTTCATTTCGGTGATCACCGCGAGCCTTGTCTATGTCACGCTGCGCGCCGTTTTCATCAGACCTTTGCGCAAGCTGACCCGGTCGATGGAGCGGTTCGCCGAAAATCCGGAAGACGCTTCCCGGATCATGCGCTTCTCCGGGCGCAAGGATGAACTCGGTGACGCCGAATTCCGTCTGGCCGCCATGGAAGAGGCGCTTGCCCGGGCACTTCATCAAAAGCAGCGGCTCGCCGATCTCGGACTGGCCGTCTCCAAGATCAACCACGATTTGCGCAACCTCCTGGCATCGGCGCAACTGTTCCTGGAACGCCTGGAACATGTGCCCGACCCGACTGTCAGCCGCCTCGCGCCGAAAATCCTGGCAACCCTTGATCGCGCGGTCGGATACACGCAGGCGGTGATGTCCTATGGCAAGGCCCAGGAACGCGCGCCGCAGCGACGGTTGCTGGCCCTGGCGCGCGTCGGCGATGACGTTGCCGATGTGCTCGGCCTTGTCGACCACGACAGCGTGACTTTCGAGAACAAGGTTCCCGAGGACATCGAAATCGACGCCGATCCCGAACAGATTTTCAGGGTGCTTCTCAATCTGGTGCGCAACGCCGTGCAGGCCCTGGAAGCGGAGAAGGACGAGACACTTGTCCGCCGGATCACGCTGGAGGCCCGGCGGGAAGGCACATGCGTGAATGTGCGGGTCTCGGACACCGGTCCGGGTATACCTGAAAACATCAAGAAAGCCCTGTTCAAGGCGTTTCACAGCGGCTCGAAGAATGGCGGTGTCGGCCTCGGCCTTGCGATCGTCGCCGAGCTCTTGAAGGCGCATGGTGGCCGTATCTACCTGGACGACAATACCCCCGGCACATGTTTCTGTCTCGAGGTGCCCGACCGGGCTGCGTGAGTTCCCGGTTCAAGGGCTTCTTGCGTCTCCACAGGCAGTATTTCGGGCTTTTCGGCGGCTTTTCGGTGAATGTGACATTTCCTTGAAAAAAAGTTCAAAAAGGTCCTTGCATTCACCGCGGGACCGCAGTACGTAAGCGCCCTGTCCGGAGCGCAAGACAACGCCCGGCAACGCAAGATGGCGATCAGGGGCTTCGGCCCGAAAACACCATCTTCGCCCTATACGCACCGGTAGCTCAGCTGGATAGAGCACCAGACTACGAATCTGGGGGTCGGGGGTTCGAATCCTCCCCGGTGCGCCATTCCTCCAAATCTTTAATTTGTTTGTCCTGTTAGCCTCATGGGACCCTGCGCGCGCTCGCGTCGGATCAAGGCTGCATTACGTCTTGTCTTCACCGCTGGTCATGCCAGAGCGGTCGGCGATGGTCCTCAATCCAACTGAATGTGATGCAAGCCCGCTGTCAGGCGGGAAGTCCCATTTTGTGCCAAAAACAAGATTAATTTCAGCTCAAGGTAGATGATATTTAAGTTTACACTTGCAATTCTTGGTTTTTGTTGCTTGGCTTATCTATCGCCAAAGTAGCGATCAAGGTTTTGAGTGTTTGTTTTACGAGGCGGGTTAGATATGGCAGTTATCAATCAATCCGAACTTGCCGGAAAAATCCGGGACCGTCCGATCGGCAAAAGACTAGAGGCATTGCTTTCAAGAGCAGCAGATGCCGCCGGTATTGACGAGGTACGGGTCACATCAGGTGGACAACCAGGGTCGGCCGGCAAGACGACCGGCTCGACGCGCCACAATGGTGGCCGCGCAGCAGATCTCTATCTGATTGCGAACGGAAAGAAGCTTTCCTTCAGCGACAAGAAAGCGCCACGCGAAATAGAAATGTTCGTGACGGCCTGTGCTGCATTGGGGGCCAACGGGATTGGCGCCGGCGTCGGCTATATGGGCAAGCACACGCTGCATATCGGTTTCGGTGTTAACAAGAGTGATTCCCGGAAAATAGCCTGGGGGGCGAAGGGGCGTTCCGCGAACGCGCCGAAATGGCTGCGTGACGCAACGCAGGCCGGCTGGTTCAATCCCCCGTCCTGGGTGTTCGCGCTCGATGATGCCGAGCCGGAAGATCTCCCCGAAGACTTCGATGAAATTCTCGAAATCGCGTTTGGTGAAAGCGATGATGGGAGCGCCGCCTCCAATGCGAGCGGAAGTCTGGGAAACATCCCCGCACGTTTTAACGAGGACGTCATTCGGGCCGCCCAGGCCGCACAGCGTCAATGGGGAACTCCTGCCTCCGTGACCCTTGCGCAATGGGCGATCGAGAGCGCATACGGATCGCGCATGCCGACGGGTTCAAACAATCCCTTCGGCATCAAGGCGCGGAGCGGTGACAAGTTTGTGGAAGCCTGGACCACGGAAGTGATCGGCGGGAAATCGCAAAAGGTTCTCGCCAAGTTTCAGGCATTCCCGGATCTGGACGCCGCTTTCATTCGGCACGGTAGATTGCTGGGAACGTCCAAATACTACACGAAAGCAAGACAGTTCACGCACGATGCCGACAAGTTCGCCGATGCGCTGACCGGCATTTACGCGACGGATCCCAAATACGGATCAAAACTGAAATCGATTATGAAATCCAACGACCTGTACAGGTTCAACCTGCCTGTTGCAGGTGCACCCAGTACCAGTGAAACAACGGGGCCGGACATGAGTGATCCATTGATGCAAGGTCATCCAGACAAGATTCGCGTTTCTGCGCTTCAGCAGGCGCTCGTGGCGCTTGGGTATCGGCTTGGAAAAGTCGACGGCATTTTTGGTCAGCTCACATCTGAAGCCCTGCTGGCTTTCCAGAACGAGAACGGACTGCCGACGACCGGTGTTGTGGATGAGGCAACACAGGTGGCATTGAGCCGAGCATCGCCGCGCCGATTTGATGCGAATCGTGAAAACGCAAGCGAAAACGACATCGCGCAAGGTGGCTCGAGAACCATGATCAATGCCCGGCGCAGCCGGGTGTTGAGCTGGATTACCGGCGTGTTCGGGGCGCTTGGGGTCGGCAACAGCGCTGTTGTGAATTCGGCAAATGAAGGGGCCGCAGCTGCTCCGTCGGCGTTGCCGGCCGACCTGCTGCCGTTCCTTGCGGAAGTTCAACAGTTGACGACCACCGTTACCGTTCAACAGGTAAACGCACTGACACAAAAGGCCCAGGCTTTGAGTGCGCAACTGGGTGGAGCATCCCTGCCACCGGAGGTTCTAAGCCTCATTGAGCAGCTCAAATCGTCAATTTCGGCTGAAGTCCTTGCGAGCAATCCCCAAATTGCACGCGTGCTGGAGCTTCTCGGCCAGGCAACCGGCGGGGGACAGCACGGAATGCGAACCGTGTTTGATGTTCTGCCAAGTTTCTTTGCAAACGGAACCGTTCTTGAAGCGGTCATGCAAGGGGTTGCCACGGTCGGTGCCAGCGTGTTGCCGGGGGTCGGTGGGTCCGTCGGACTGCTTGCGGCTGGTGTATTTGGCCGCCTGTTTGCCAACAGGGTTGCTTCTGCACGCCTGAATGACCATAGGACCGGGGCGAACATAAACCCGCTGAAATGAGGCGCGTCGGCCACCGCGCATGAAGTTTGAGGAGAGGCCGAGCACACGGTCTCTCCTCAAGCAATTTCGGATCAGGCCGTCTCGACCGAAGGGGCGTTCCGACCGACCTTCGACAGGACGATCATGACAGCGCAGGCACCGACTTCCCTTGTGAGCTGAAGGCGGTCCCCGCCCAAAGGGGGGGCACCGGCGCTTTCAGATCGGAAACCGCAGCAGTGCGGCAAGGGGTGAGGAACCCGGCAGATCGGCTTGCCGGACGCTCATGACCTGACCGCCGGTCTCGATGACCCGACAGGCAATCTCGGACAGAACATCATAGCTGTCGGGGCCCGATGTTTCGCTGAAACTGGCTTCTCCGGTCGACGGGTCCACCTGACCTGGCAGGGTCGTCTCCATATCCACCAGAAGCGTTTCGACACCACCCATGACCGCAAGGCGTGCTATTTCGGAGACACTGTCGCTGGCGCGGCGATCGTTAACACGGGAAGCATAGGTGCCACGAACTTCCTTGAGCAGATCCTCGTAATAGGCGTCGATCAGCACCCGTGATGCAGACGCAATCTCCGCATCGGTGCTTTCCTCAGAAACACCCTCGGGATGTCCCTCCAGAACATGATCGTAGCTGCAAACCGACAGGAAGATGGATCTCAGCGGTTCATGCACGACGAGAATGAGCGGAACATCACCACCGGAAAGCAGTGGGCGAAGGGCCTCGTCCACACGCCTGGAATACGCCAGCAGATGGACTTTCTGCCCTTCGCTTCCCTGGAGCCTGCCCTTGGGAGATCGGCCGAGAATGCTGGCCTTGCGGGCAACGCTCGCAGCGTCGCTCGGCATGCCGTGACCTTGAATCTCGCCCGCCGGGCGGTCCCCGGTAATCTCAACCGCGCGCACTGCATTCTGACCCAGCACCAGTGCAATCGCATTATGTGGGAAGGTCACGGCCCGCAGGAGAGGCGTCAGGTGAAACCGGTCCGAGATCTCCACCCCGTCCATCAGGTGATTGGGCAGACGAAAGGTCCGGATCCTGTCCGGTGTCGCGAAAACCACCAGGCTCTCCGATTGATGGGCCCAGAAATCGTCATCTTCGACCATGTCGGCAAGGCTCGCCTCCAGGGCTGCGAAATCGGACTTTGAAATACGGCCGTCATTGATCTGTTGAAGAGCGTCATGGGCAAGGTTGGAGAACTTGATCCTGTCCTGCTGTGCTTCCTGCGTAAGGGGTGTTGTCCTCAGGGAAAAGCTGAGACTTGCCGGATGCCGCTTTTTCGCGAGGGCCCGGATTTCGGCTGCAGTGGGAATATCAACGTAACGCATCTTGAATAGTCCTGCACAATCTAAAAAGGGAAACTGACCCGACGGTATTCCGCGAAATTCGAATGCGCAATTGTTGTTTGGTCTCACTGACCAGGGCTGGATCTGGCGCGGTTCCCGTCCCATACTCTGAGCGTTATTTGATCTGATTGTTGTTTGCCGGGCGTGAATTCAACTGCCTGTTTCGATCCACGAGGCAGTCGGCGCCGCCCGCAAGGAGCATGTGCCCGGGGGCCGCCTTGTCCGAAGCTGCAATTGAGCGCGCTGCGTCGCTGTCCTGTTTTACCGAACCAACGGACATTGCCGTCCTCGACGGTGGCATTACCAATGTGAACCTTGTGGTGCGCGACGGTGACAGGCGTTATGTGGTGCGGCTCGGAGACGATATCCCGGAACATGGCGTCATGCGCTGGAACGAACTCGTTCTGAGCCGAGCCGCGGAAGCTGCAGGCATATCGCCCGCAGTTGTCCATCATGAACCAGGCGCCCTGGTGCTCGACTTCGTCGAGGCCAGAACCTTCACGGAAGCCGATGTCCGCGACCCCGTGAACCTTCCCCGCATCATCGATCTGATCCTCCGTGTCCATCGCAACCTTAAAGCGCATTTGACAAGCCCCGTTCTTGCCTTCTGGCCCTTCCAGGTAAATCGAACTTACGCAACTCGGCTGTCATCAGAAGGCTCGACGCATTCCGGTCTGCTGCCGCACTTGATGGAAACGTGCGACGATCTTGAGAGGGCAGTTGGGCAAGTCGATCTTGTGATCGGCCATAACGACCTGCTGGCCGCCAACATTCTCGATGATGGCGACAGGCTGTGGCTGATCGATTGGGAATACGGGGGCTTCAATTCGCCGCTGTTCGACCTTTCGGGTCTTGCCTCGAACAATGGCCTTTCGGAGGACCAGGAACGCGAGATGCTGAGGCACTATTTCGGTGAGGAGCCGGACCGGATCTGGCGTGCCTATACTGCGATGAAATGTGCTTCCCTGATGCGCGAAACCCTTTGGTCCATGACTTCCGAAATTCACTCCGACCTTGATTTTGACTATGCCGGCTACACGGAAGAAAACCTTCAGCGGCTGAATGCTGCGCTGGCCGCTTTTAAAGATTTGTGAGACCTGATGACTTTACCGTCTTCTTCCAAGATCATCATCATCGGCGGCGGCATTGTTGGCTGTTCGACGGCTTATCACCTGGCGCAGATGGGCAAGGAAGTCCTGCTGCTTGAAAAGGCCGCTCTGACATCGGGATCGACATGGCACGCCGCGGGACTGGTCGGGCAGCTGCGCTCAAGTGCCAATATCACGCAACTGCTCGGCTATTCGATCTCGCTCTATGACAGGCTGGAAGAGGAAACGGGGCTTGCGACCGGCTGGAAGATGAATGGCGGCCTGCGTCTCGCCTGCAACGAGGAGCGCTGGACCGAGGTCAAGCGCCAGGCCACGACCGCACACAGTTTCGGTCTCGACATGCAGCTTCTGTCTGCGAAGGAAGCGCAGGATCTCTGGCCTCTGATGGATATCGGCGACGTGGTCGGGGCGGCCTTCCTGCCGACAGACGGACAGGCCAGCCCCTCCGACATTACCCAGGCCCTTGCCCGCGGCGCGCGCAGCAACGGCGCGCAACTGGTGGAACAGACGCCGGTAACCGAAATTCTGCTTGAGAAGGGCAAACTGGCGGGCGTTCGAACCCCGACGGGAGACCTCGCCTGCGAGAAACTGGTTCTGTGCTGCGGGCAGTGGACACGCGATCTGGCGGCCAGCATCGGCATCACGGTGCCCCTGGTTTCCGTCGAGCATCAATACATGGTCACGGAAGCATTTGACGTCCCGTCGAACCTGCCGACCCTGCGAGACCCTGACAGGTTGACCTATTACAAGGAAGAAGTCGGCGGTCTGATCATGGGCGGATACGAGCCCAATCCCATTCCCTGGGCCGTGAACGGGTTGCCTGAGCCCTTTGACTTCCAGCTGCTGGACAGCGACTTCGACCATTTCGAACAGATCATGGAACTGTCCTTACCGCGCGTTCCGGCGCTCGAGAGGGTTGGCATTAAACAACTGATCAATGGTCCGGAGAGCTTCACCCCGGATGGAAACTTCATTCTTGGTGAAGCACCGGAAATGGAGAACGTTTTCATTGGCGCCGGGTTCAACGCTTTCGGGATCGCGTCGGGTGGCGGCGCCGGAATGGCGCTCGCCGAGTGGGTCGCAAAGGGCGAGGCCCCCTTCGACCTGTGGCCGGTGGACATTCGCCGGTTCGGTCGGCCGCATTCGGACACGGACTGGGTGCGCACCCGCACGCTGGAGGCCTACGGCAAGCATTACACCATGGCATGGCCTGCGGAAGAGCATGACAGCGGCAGGCCCTGCCGCCGGTCTCCGCTCTATGATCGCCTGAAGGAAGCCGGTGCGGTCTTTGGAGAAAAACTCGGCTGGGAGCGGCCCAACTGGTTCGCGGAGCCTGGTGAAGATGGACATGACATCTACACGTTCCAGAGACCCAACTGGCACGGGCCCGTCGGGCGGGAACACAAGGCAGCGCGTGAAGCTGCGGCCCTCTTTGACCAGACATCATTTGCGAAATTCATTCTGAAGGGGCCGGATGCAGAAGCGGCACTTAGCTGGGTTGCGGCGAACCGGGTTGACCGCCCGGTAGGCGCGATCACCTACACGCAGATGCTGAACGACAGGGGAGGGATCGAATGCGACCTGACCTGTGTCCGCACGGCGCTGGATGAGTATTACATTGTCACCGGAACCGGGTTTGCAACCCATGACTTCGACTGGATCCGCCGCAACATTCCCGAAGGGATGAATGCCCAGCTGGTGGATGTGACGTCATCCTTTTCCGTGCTGTCGCTGTTCGGGCCGAAAGCGCGCGAGGTGCTTCAGAAGGTGACCCGGTCTGACCTGAGCAACGAGGCGTTTCCGTTTGGTCAGGCGCGCCAAATCGGCATCGCCGGTTGCCCGGTTCGCGCCTTGCGGATCACCTATGTCGGCGAACTCGGCTGGGAGCTTCACCTGCCGACGGAATATGCCCAAACCGTCTATGATGCCTTGCACGAGGCCGGGAGGCCCCTGGGTCTGAGGAATGCCGGTTACCGGGCGATCGAAACCTTGCGGCTTGAAAAGGGATACCGCGCCTGGGGATCGGATATCGGGCCGGATCATACACCCGATGAGGCAGGCCTGGGCTGGGCCGTGAAACTGAAGTCTGGGGTCGCCTTCAGGGGGAGGGAGGCAATCGCGAAGCAACGCGAAACGGGTGTTGCGAAATTGCTGGCGACATTTGTTGCCGATGGTGACGTCATCCTTTCAGGCAGGGAAACCATATACCGCGATGGTGAGCGCTGCGGCTGGCTGAGTTCCGGCGGCTACGGGCATACGATCGGAAAGAGCATCGGGATTGGCTATGTCCGCAATGAAGGCGGTGTCACGAAGGACTACGTGCTCTCCGGAAGCTACGAACTGGAAGTTGCCGCCGAACGCGTGAAGGCCGAGATCACGCTGTCACCGCTCTATGATCCGACGATGGAAAAAATCAAGGGATGACCTGACCTGCGTGTCGCCGGATCTCACTGAGGCCTGGCGACCCGTTCTTCTCTGAACGAGATCAGGCGCCTGCTTTCCTCGTCCCACAGGGTAAGCTTCACGCATCCAAGGCTCTGAAACAAAGTTATGCGGCTGACGTCTTTCAGTTCCGGATAGTCCCTGATCACCTCGGGCAGGCGGTAAAACGGGATCTTTGCAGCCAGGTGGTGAACGTGGTGAATGCCGATATTGCCGGTGATCCAGCGAAGCGGCAGTGGCAGATCATAATGCGAACTGCCGTGCAGGGCCGCTTGTTGAAAGCTCCAGTCATCGTCCTTGGACCAGTGCGTATCTTCAAACTGATGCTGAACATAGAACAGCCAGACACCCGCTGTTGCCGCCAAGAGCGTGATCGGTACCTGCACCAGGAGAAAGGGAACCAGGCCGACCAGCCAGATCATGAGGGCAATGGGCAGCACAATTGCCAGGTTGGTGGTGATGGTTGAAATCCACGGTTGCGCTCCCGCGCGCATCAGGCCCAATGGCAGGCGGTACTGGCAGACAAACAGCCAGGCCGGGCCAAGGCCGAACATGACAACGGGATGCCGGTAGAGCCGATAGAGAAAGCGCTGCCATGTCGATAGGGCGCGATATTCTTCCACGGTTTTTGTATCGACATCGCCGATGCCGCGCCGATCCAGATTGCCGGCAGAAGCGTGATGAACAGCGTGCGTCCGCTTCCAGTAGTCATATGGCGTGAGCGTGAAAACACCGATCAGACGGCCGAGCCAGTTGTTGAGCCAGCGCTCTGTAAACAGGGACCCATGCCCGCAATCGTGCTGAAGGATGAAAAGGCGCACGAGGAAGCCCGCGGCCGGGATCGTGAGCAACAAACCCCAATAGAATTCCTGCTGAACCGCGAAAACGGCCAGCGCCCAGAGCAATGCAAAGGGCAGGACGGTGACGGCAATCTCGAAAACGCTTCGCATCGGGCGGGGTTGTCGATATTGCGCCAGAGTTTTGGGCCAGGAGGAGGTGCTTCCGGGTTCAAGTTCGGCAGCTGCAGATTGGATTGTCACGCGTGTTCCAGTCTTGTTCGAGTCTGCTGCCAGGTATTAGCGTTCGATCATACGTCCCCGTGCCGTGATCGTGCTCAAGCGGCAAACCGATTCCCGAGTTCCTTGAAACTCTGGCCATTGTTGTGTGAGGGCGCAACGAACGTTCTGTTCTTTTGCCCAGAAAGCAAGGGAGACCGGGCATACGCACGGCCTCCGGCTTCATCCGCGCAACCGTTCCGGGAAGTCCCGAATAACAGTCGCGCTTCAGATGTTAGACAGCTTGCAGGTTGTCGGCGGCGGATTTGCCGGAACGGCTGTCCTGAACGACTTCAAAGCTGATTTTCTGGCCTTCGACCAGCGGCGGAAGACCGGCGCGCTCTACTGCAGAGATGTGAACGAACACATCCTTGGAACCATCTTCCGGCTCGATAAAGCCGTAGCCTTTGGTTGAATTAAAAAACTTCACTGTTCCAATAGCCATATCGATTTCCTTTCAATCGGGCATACGGTTGAACCTGCTGACTGCATGTCTGGCAAGTTTTGAGTGTCGACATTGAAAAGGAGAATCTTTGCGGATGCAGCAAGCAACGCGGTAGAAAAGTCCGTCAAACAAGATCGATGCATTGGCTTAGAATATGATGGTGGTTAAAACAAGACACCGGAAGAACTATTACGTTTCTAAATTCAATAACTTTTGATTGTGAACGTGACCTTCTCGTCTTCAAGTGTTCGGAAATGACATTTTGGGCCACCGGACGCAGTGTTGTGGACGTTCGGATGATCCGGAGGAACGCCGCCCGTATTTCCCGAGACAGGTGGCAAAGTTCGCGATTGATTGTTCTGCGATTGCGTAGAGAATGGCGTCATGGACAGGCTGGCGCAAAACGAACCCTCCAGATTTCGCAATCGTTTAAGGCTGGTTGCGATCTGCCTCGGTGTCGTTGCCCTTCTTGCCGGCATCTCTGTCTATGCGGTCTCGTCTCTGACCGCATTTCTGCCGCTGCGCCAGGCGCTGGCCGAGGAGGTGCTCACTTCGATCCTGAACAGGCCCGTTGAAGTCCGTGGCCCCGTGGACCTGACCATCGGCAGGCGACTGGGCGTCAGGATCGAAGACGCCTTTGTCCGCCGGTCCGATGACACAAGCGAGGAACAGGCGCGCGCGTTCGAACATGTCAGTTTCGATTCCGGCTACGCCCTTCTTGCGGGAGACATCTCGGTTATCAGAAACTACCGGATGCGGGGGGCCGAAATTGTCTATGGCGAGCGGCAACCGAGAGCGGATCGCTCGGAGCCAACCCTGTTTCGATTGCCCTCCCAGATCACCAACAGCCCGGTGCTGCGCAATCTGGAACTCTCCGACGTTGTCTTGCGCTATCGGGATGCAACGGATGGATGGAACGAGACCCTCAGGATCCACGCGCTAGAGCTGACGACGCCGGAAGCTTCCGGCGACACCGATATTGTCTTCGAGGCCACCTTGAACGGAACGCCCCTCAGCGTGAAGGGCAAGGTGCAGCGGGTGGACATAGCCGGAAACGGTTATCGCGCACGGTACGAGCTGGTGCTTGACTTCCCGGGCCTGTCGAGCCGGACTTCGGGCACCATCGACACTTCTTCCAGAATTGCGCAGGTCGAGGGCAAAACGGCGTCCGTCTCCGAATCGCTTCAGGAATTGTCGTCTTCCTTCGGAATTGTCAGCCAACTCGATGGTCATGCCACGCTCGATTATGCCTACAAGGGGCCTCTGGACCAGCTCGTAATTGACGGGCTGCAGGCCCTTTTCGCGGTATCCAACGGTGACCAGATCGACGTCAGCGGAGGGATTGAAAACAGCACCGGCAATCCGGTGGTTGATCTCGATTTCAAGGCGGAGCTTGCTGACCTCGATCCTGACAGGGACAACCTCTTCGCCGTCCAGGTCACGGAATTGTCCGGCAATGTCAGTGGTTCGCTGAACGAACTTTCCATCGACCGCGCACAGATCCGGACTACGGCCGCCGTGCTGAATTTCGATGACATCGGTCCGATTTCGGTCGGCCGGATCGTCAGGCATCCGGACGACAGGGTGGGCCTCGAAAACATCACCATCCAGGCAGGTCCAGAAGACGACCCACATGTGTTGTTGAACGGTCAGATGGAAGATGCGCTGGGTCTGAAAGGGATTTCCCTTGACGGGATCTATCGCTTTCCGCTGGACCAGGTGCTTGGGTTCGATGCAGGCGCAAAACCGGAGCTCGGAGTCCTCGAGGGCGAGGTCAGCATGAACGAAGCGGCCGGCCGGCTGGGCATTGCGGACCTGAGTGGCGAGATTGTCGAAACCACGTTGCTTGACCTGGGATACGATCTGAGCATGCCCGAACTCAGAACCGTCGACGAGCTCTCGTTCACCACCACGCTCGGCATTCCCGAACCCGCGCGGCTTCTGAACGCACTGGATGTCGCAACCGACAGGGCGTTTCCCGCCATAGGCTTCGACGGTGCCAGCACCCTGTCCCCGAAAGGTGTTGGCCTCACCGGAAAACTCACCTCAGGAGAGACCGACCTGGAAGCCGACATACGGCTGCATCAGGGGGACGAAAAGGGCTCACGCTTCCTGGGCGGGGCGGTCACGTCCGACCGGATGGATTTCGCCGACCTTGCCAGCCTTATCGACTTTGCTCAGCTCGGGTTCGACGACGATGCCGGGGACTTCGAACTGTCGGAAGATTTCAAGAAAACGCTGGCGGCGCAGATCGACCTCGATGTGAAGGAGATCGTTACGGGTGCCAATAAGGCGGGCAATCTGTCGGCCACCGCACAATATGCCGATCATCTCCTGCAGCTCTCCAAACTCAGCGTCAATTACATCGGCGGAACGGTCAGGGGTGACTTTGCACTGAACATGACCAGCGAACCGGGGACGGCGAGCGCCAACGGGCGCATGGAGAAATTTCCGCTGAAACGGCTGATGACCGAGCTCGGCCTGAGCTCACCGATCTCCAGCACGGTCTATTCCAGCTTCAAGGTGCAGGGCAGTGCGGCCTCCGGGCAGGCCTTTCTGAAGTCACTGTCCGGCAGCGTGACGACATCGCTTTGGGGCGGTGTCCTGCCGGGTCGCCTGCTTGAGCTGTCCGGTATGAGCGCCTTTACCTGGATGGTAACGGGGAACGACAACAACACGACGAAGCTGGTCTGTGCCGTCCTGCCGCTGAAGTTCAAGAACGGGACGGCCACGACCAGTTCCATGATCGTGGAAACGGCGAACGTCCAGATTGTTGGAGCCGGGTCACTCAGCTTTCGAACCGGGGCCCTGAACCTGTCCTTCCTGCCCCGGGCCAAGCGCAAACAGCTTGTTGCGATCGTCTCGCCCTTTGAACTTCATGGCACGATCAACTCGCCCGAGCTTGTGGTGAAGGAGGGTGGTGCGGGCCGGGCAATCGGCGAAGTTGCTTCTCTTCCCCTCAATCTTATCGGCCACATATTCAGGGGATCGGGTCCGGTGGACGAAAAGGCCAAGCCTTGCGTCCTGCCGAAGAACTCGACGCCGAAATAAGCGTTGGAAACCGGAAAGGAAGCCGGCATGTGGAAACGTCTCGTCGCCCCGTTGGCAGCCTTGCTGATCGGAACCGGTCCGGTTCTGGCGCTCGAAACAGCATCGCCAATGGAAAGGGCGGTCACGGAACGGTTTGTTGGCGACTACGATGAAATGAAGCGCGACCAGATTGTGCGTGTCCTCATTCCCTATTCCATCACCGATTATTACCTGGAAAAGGGGCAGGAGAAGGGGCTCGCCGCCGAGTATCTGCGCCTTTTCGAGGAACGTCTCAACAAGGGTATCCGGAAAGAAGCCGACAAGGTGCGCGTGGTTCTGCTGCCGACCCGCAGGGACCTTCTGATCAGCGGGCTCGAGGAAGGCATCGGCGACATCGCAGCGGCGGATCTGACCATCACCCCGGACCGCCTGAAACAGGTGGATTTCACCGATCCGGTGCGCTCCGGTGTGCGCGAAGTCCTGGTGACACGGTCCGACCTGGCAGACGTGACGCAGGAAGCCGATCTTGCGGGCCTCGAGGTTCATGTCAGGGCGTCGTCCAGTTACCACGACAGTCTCCTGGCGTTGAATGACCGGCTCGGCAAGGCAGGGCTGGACGAGCTGGGCATCCGGCAGGTTGACGAAATTCTGGAAGACGAGGACCTGATAGAGATGGTCGCGGCAGGTCTCGTTCCGGCAACCGTGGTCGATGAATACAAGGCGGATCTCTGGCTGAAGATTTTCAAGGATCTGAAGATCCACCGGGATGTCGCATTGCGCGACGAGGCCGAGATTGCCTGGGCCTTCCGGAAGGACAGTCCGCTTCTGGCAAAGGAACTCAACGGCTTCATTGCCGAAACGAAGATCGGCACGAAGCTCGGCAACATACTGGCGAACCGCTACAGCAAGGATGCCACCAAGATCATCAATCCGAAGACGGAAGCCTATCAGAAGCGTCTCGATGAACTGATCGCGCTCTTTGAGAAGATCGGTGCAAAATACGAAATCGACCCGATGCTGCTGGCCGCCCAGGCCTTTCAGGAATCCCGTCTGAACAACAATGCGAAAAGCCGGGTTGGTGCTGTCGGCATCATGCAGGTGCTGCCGTCAACAGCGCGCGACAGGAGCGTCGGTGTCAAGAACTTCCGCGAACTGGAGGGCAATATCGAGGCGGGTGCGAAGTACAACCGCTTCGTTGCGGACACCTATTTTGACGATCCGGACATTTCCGAGCTCGATCAGATCCTCTTCGTCCTGGCTTCCTACAATGCCGGGCCGAACCGGGTCGCGCGGGTGCGCAAGAACGCGAAGGATCCCGACACCTGGTTCGGTGAAGTGGAATGGCAGGTGCTGAAAGCCGCTGGCGCGGAGCCGATCAAGTATGTGAAGAACATCTATATCTATTACGTGGTGTTCTCGCGGCTCTACGAATATGACAAGCAGCGCAAGGCCACCAGTGTTGAGAAAGCCGATTGATGTCCAAGAACAAGACTGAGCTGCGTGCACTCGCCGTCAACAAGTGGGCCAATCTGGTCATGGCCGTGTCCGGTGTTGTCGCAGCCCTGATGTCCCGGTCGGATGCCCTGATGGTCGATGGCCTCTACTCGGCCGTCAATTTCGTGTCCGCCATCATCGCGATGCGCATCTCGGAGCGGATCGGACGGCCACCGGATCGTGGCCGGCCCTGGGGCTACGGCTTCGAGGAGTCCCTTTATGTGACCTTCCGCAGTCTGGTCCTGGTCGGCATTCTGATCTTCGCGGCTTTCGCCAGTGGCGGCAAGATTGTCACGTTCCTGACGGGCGGGGAGGTGCCGGAACTCATCTTCGGGCCGATTGTCGTTTATTCGATCAGCATGGTCGTCATCTGCCTGGGTCTGGCCTTCTACCATCACCGGGCCTTCGTCAAGACGGGCAGAACCAGCAGCATCCTGAAAACCGAGTCCCGCGCCGCCATGGTCGACGGAGCCATCAGCCTGGGCAGCGGTGTCGCGCTGATCTCGCTGCCGTTCCTGGTCGGAACGGCTCTTGAGCCGATCATTCCCGTGGGCGACGCTATCATCGTTCTGATCATGGTCGCGGTCATCATCTGGCAACCGCTCGGTCTCTTCCGGGGCGCGCTCGCGGAACTGGCCGGTGTCAGTGCGCCGGGCAAGACACATATGACGGTCTCCCGAACGGCCAAGGACCTCGCCGGCGAATACGGTTTCCAGTTCCTGAGGGCCGCGGTCCAGAAGGCGGGGCGCAGCCATTTTGTTGTTGTTTATGTCGATCCGTCTGAACCAGTCAGCGCCAGCCGCATCGACGAATTCTGGCGCGTTCTGAGCGCACGCCTGGAAGACAAGGTCGGCTCGGCACGTTGTGAAGTGGTGATCACCCAGATCGCCGATCTCGATCCGGACTGACAAACGGTTTCTCAGGTCAAGTCTTTGTCGGGCGAGAACAAATCGTCTGGAACTTTTAATCTTTCTCCTGCTGACAACCCGGCGTGGCTGTGCAACGCTCATGGCACCTAAGATCCTGTAATCGCGACGTAATATTATAACATATACCGATTTCAGATTGCTGTGCCAGGGGAATTGGAATGACACGTCTCGGAAAATTGACCGTACTTGCAGGTGCGCTCCTGATGGGTGCCTCCACCGTGTCGATGGCACAGAACCCGCGAGCGAACCCGAGCACAGACTTTGCGCTCATCAACGGCAAGATCCACACGATGGACGCTGAGGGGACCGTAGCTGAGGCAATTGCCGTCGAAGGTGACGAGATTGTCTATGTCGGCGACGCGGCAGGGCTGGGTGATGTCATCGGGATTGGCACGGAAGTGATCGATCTTGACGGCAAGATGGTGCTGCCCGGCTTTGTAGATGGGCACAGTCATCCCATTGCGGGTGGGTTGATCATGCTGGGTGTCGATCTTCAGACCGACGATAAGGACGAACTCTTCTCTCGTATACGGGAAGAAGTTGAGAGCAACAACGACGACATTATCCTCGGCTACGGTGTGCGCTTCAACCCGTGGACAGACGGTAACCCTACTGCCGCCATGCTTGACGAAATCGAAAGCGAGCGGCCGATCTATTTCTGGGCAATCGACGGCCATGCAGCCTGGGTCAACTCGAAGGCACTGGAGATAGCCGGTATCGACAAGGATACGCCGGACACCGCGCCCGGTTTCTCGTTTTTCGAAAGGGACGATGACGGCAATCCGACAGGCTGGATTATCGAGTTGCCGGCGCAGATGCAGGTTCTGACGGCATTGATCGATCCAACGCCGGAATTCATGGCGCCCGGCGTCCAGGAATGGATGCAACGTTTCGCTGCCGCCGGCATAACCGCTGCCCATGACCATGGCATTCAGGGAATGGGCCAGGATGAAGGCTTTCAGATGCTGTTGGAGTTCGAGGCGGAGGGAAAGCTGCCGCTGCGCATTGTTGGATCGTATTACTGGAACGATGGCGGCGTAGACCCGCTTCCGGAATTGACCGAGATGCAGGAGAAATACAACACCGATCTCGTGCAGGCTAAATACCTGAAAATCAACATGGATGGTGGCGACGACAAGTGGAACGCCCTCTACGTTGATCCTTATACAGACCGGCCGGACATCGTACCGGAACCGATCATACCTTATGAAACAATGCGTGATGTGTTGGTTCGCGCAGATGCGCAAGGGATTGACGTGACCTGCCACTGCTTCGGCGATCTCGCTGTACGACTGCTTTTGGACGCAGTTGAAGAGGCGATCGCGGCAAACCCGCCAAGAGAACGACGGCACAAAATCACCCATGGAACCCTCATTCATCCGGACGATTATGCCCGGTTCGGTGAACTCGGCATTGTTTATGACAGCACTGGCGTATGGATGACGTATGATCCACTGAACCAATCTGTCGCGACCACGCGACTTGGCAGCGAGAGGGTTCAAATGATGTTTCCGGCGTCCAGCGTGATTGCGGAGGGCGGGACTTTTTCACTCGGGTCAGACTGGCCTGCCTCTGGCTACGTCTCAGAATATCGCCCGCTTTTTGCGATTGAGGGGGCCGTGACGCGAACGCTGGACGGTCGCAAGGATGTGCCGCCTCTGGGCGGTGACGCGGCGAAGTTGAGCGTTGAACAGGCGCTGAGAGCCCAAACGATCAATGCCGCACGCGGGATGGGAATGGACGACATCATCGGCAGTCTGGAAGTCGGTAAGAAAGCCGATCTCGTAGTGCTGGACAAGAATCTTTTCGACATAGATCCGAACGACATCTCTGAAGTCGATATTCTCTACACCATGATGGGTGGCAAACTCACCCATGACAGCACCGCTGAGTAAGGGAGGCGGAAGATGCGCATCCTGCTTGTAACACTCCTGCTTCTGATCGGGACCACGATCAGTTTTGCCTGCGGCAATCCGCTCTTGTGGGCGATGCTGTTCAAGAAGGTCCCGGAGGCCAAGGCGGTTTACGAAGCCGAAATGTCGGCGCGCTCCGAGGGTCTGATTACCGCCCGCGTCTATGACGCCAAGCCGGGCCAGCCCTACCATTCCTGGTCGAAGGCGTGGCTGCTCACGCTTGCAAAGGAGATGCAGCCCGCCGTGAGCGATGTCCTGCACCCGGATGAGACCTTGGACATCCTGCTGGCGGACGAAGTCGCCGTGCTCAGCTTCTCCAAGAACGCAGAACCCGTTTTCATCTCGGCAGGTGGCCTGCGCAACGTGGAGCGCTACGATCTGATCACCACGATCAACGCTCTCAAGGATGCCTGGCGAACCGAGCTCACCTATGGCGAGCTCGTCGAGCACGCCCTGGTGAGCGGTGACCATGAAGGCATGGCGCAGAAGCTCACCAGGATATTCCACGTCCGCAGTGGCGTTGATCTGAAGCGAAGCGCGCAGAACCGGATGCCGAGAAGGTTGTGAGTGCTGCGAAGCCGGTTACGAAGTGATTTAACGCGTTGATTTTTTGTCTGAGGGGGAATGGAAATGCGCAGGAAACTCTTTGGGGCATCACTGGCGATGTCCATGTTGCTCGTCACCGGTGCCGAGGCCCAGTATTTTGGTCATGAATACGAGGGCACCCAGGCCCCCGTCCGGGAAGGCGAACAGCCTGTTGTCCCGCTCGACAAGGATGACCCGACATATAATGCCTGGCGTACACCACTGCCGAGTTTTGAAGGACAAAGGGAAGGCCGGACACCTGGCTTGGTAGACCCGGCGCGTTTCTACGGCCAGGGATATGCCCAAATCCCGACCTTCCTGCATCAGCCACTGGCCTTCACCCCCGAAGATCTTGCCGCCGGCAAGGTGGATGTTGCGATCATGGGCGCCTTCACGGACATGGGCAGCGGGGCACGCGGAGCCTCGCGCGGTCCTAACGCCGTGCGCAATTCCTCCATCTATCTCGGCTACGGTGCGCGCCAGCCGCACATGCATGTCATGGTCGACCCGCTTCAGGACATGACGGTCGTCGACTATGGCAACGCCCCGAACGACATGATGAGCACCGAACGAACGATCCACGCCGTTCGCTCCTTCGTGCGGCAGGTGGCGGAAGTGCAGCACGAGGACGGCAGCCGTGTCATCCCCTTCATCGTCGGCGGTGACCACTCGCTGATGTATCCCGATGTTGCGGCCCTGACCGATGTCTATGGCAAGGGCAATGTCGGCGTCGTGCATTTCGACGCCCATTACGACGCCGGAAAATACGGCTTCGGTCATCTCATCAATCACGGCATGCCGATCTATCGCCTGATCGAAGAGGGATTGGTCGAGGGCAAGAATTTCATCCAGGTGGCCCTGCGCGGCTATTACCCGGACGAGAAGGCCTTTGAATGGATGCGGGAAAACGAGTTCCGCTACCACACCATGGCCGAGATCGAGGACCGGGGCTGGGACGCGGTCATGGAGGACGTGATCCGCGAGGCCAACGAGGGCCCGGAATACATGTTCATCTCCTTTGACATCGACACGTTCGATCCGGCCTTCGTGCCCGGCACGGGCACACCGGAACCCGGCGGATTGATGCCGCGCGAGATCTTCCCGATCATCCGGCGCCTGTGTGCGGAATCCAACGTGATCGGCTTCGAGATTGTCGAGCTGGCCCCCCTGATGGATCCGACCTATGTCTCCGCACTCAACGCCAACCGGACGATCCGTGAATGCCTGACCGGCATAGCCATGCGCAAGCAGGGCATCACCGAACCCGACTACAAGAGCCCGCTGACGAAGACACATGGGCAGACCAGGAACTGAGCGTGTCGCGCTTGCGGCGGTGTTGCTGAGCCTTTGGCACGGCGTCGCTTGGGCGGACCCTTTGCAGGTGTCCTGGGCGGATCTGCGCGCAAACCGCCCGGCTTCCTGCGCCACCTTGCTGGAGAATTACCAGTCACAGCCCCAGTGCCGACAGCAGGCAGCCTCGGCGCGGCTGCTGTCGAGCCGCTACCAGGCCTGCGCGCCTGGGGTGGACGCGCTTGATGGCAAGATCGTTCGCATTGCCGGTTACGCCCATCCACTCGAATTCGAATTCCGGGACGTGAAAAACTTCCTGCTGATCCCGCCCTTGCGGCAGGATTGCAGCCATCCACCACCGCCGCTGCCGGACCAGGTGATCGCCGTTGAATTTCCGGACGGCATGAATGTCACCGCCGACCCGGTCTGGGTCACCGGCACGCTTCATCTGGAACCCGGGAAGACCCATATCGTGACGACCACCTACACCCTGCGGGCTACGGCGGTGACACCGGCAAACATTCCGGATGTGGACGCTGGGAATTAGGTTCCCTAAAGCCGTTCTCCTCAGCCGGCTTTCAGGCCCCTGACCTCCGACGCGCGGGCGCCCGGGGTGACACCGAACCAGCGCTTGTAGGCGCGGATGAAGGCGGGGGAATCCGAGTAGCCGAGAAGGAAGGCAATTTCGGGAAGCGCGAGCTCGCTTTTCTTCAGGTATTCTTCGGAGAGGTTGCGCCTGACTTCCTCCAGGATTTCGGAAAATGTCGTGCCCTCATCCGCAAGCCTGCGGGCGAAGGTCCGCTCGGTCATGGCCAGTTTCTGGGCCACCTGGCTGGCCGAACTCTCGCCCTTGGACAGGCCGTCGATAATGTGAAATTCGACGTTGCCCAGAAACGTCTTCGGGGACTTGCGTTTCTTCTCCAGAATGCCGTCGGCGATGTTCGACATCAGGCCGAGCAGATCCTGGTCCGCATGGATCAGGGGAGTGTCCAGATCCGAGGTGCGGAAGACGAGGCCGTGAATGTCGCTGCCGAAATGGATGGGGCACCCGAAGAACAGTTTCATTTCCGCCGGCACATCCGTGCGCTGGTGAAGAAAGTGAACTTCCAACGGGCGCAGGACGCGGCCAGTGCCATGCCTGTAGTTGGAGATGAGGGCCGCCATTCCCGCTTCGTTGGCCTGGCGCTGAAGATAGGAGCCGCGATCCGCCTCCTTGTAAAGCAGTTGGGCGCTGTCACCGCTGCGCTGCAAGTCGAGCCGGTAACTGTCGACGAAGATATTCACGTATTTGACGTGGTTGAGGATCGCCTGTTCGAGCGTTGCCGCGGCAAGGCCCAGATAGGCGATGACGCCGAAAAACCCCGTCGGTGTCGTCTTGCCGACGTGAAAGCCGAAAAGCTCGTCCTGAAGGTGATGTGATGCCTGTTCAAGAAAGGCATCGGACTTCTTGAGCGGCAGTCGGCGGTCGAAGGCTTCGAAATCATCTGCCGTCAGACCGGTCGCCTTCAGGACGTCCTGGTGGTCCCTGCCACGCTCTTCCATGGCCCGGACAGCAGCGCGCACCCATACGGCATCCACTTCAGCTTCGCTCAAGATGTCCCTCCAAAACCACTTGGCATCAAATGACAGCATATTGGCAGTTGCGGACAATCGAAACCTGCAAGTCATACCTAAATCAGGAGTGACGGACAGAAAGAACAGAAAGAGCCAATTCCGCGCGATGGTACCGTCAAAAAACAAGAACAACGCATTGCGGAATCTTTGGCACCTCTGGCTGCACGGTCGTTCGCCGGGCCAAGTCCTCCCCACAGGACGCAACCCGCGGGCTCTGGCCCCATCGCCACAGCAAACCGTCAGCCCCTTGACCGCGCCCAGGCGCGGTTTTTGTTTTTCGTGGCTTTGTTTGTGGACATCGCTCGTGCGGTCTTTCTCAAAAGCGTCTTGTATAGGTGCGTCGTCCGAGCCGCCGGGCTGCGCCGGGTGCTTCCAGCGACGCATAGCGTCCACCTGAATAAATGCGGCAATCAAGGGCAACGCCCGCCTTGACGGCTTCAGCCGCAATATCAAGTCCGCCGAGATAGCAGATGGCCACCGTGCGACCGTAATTGTCGAGTTCAACCGGATAGCATTCCAGCGTCTGGCCACGCACTAGGCGAAACATGAAGTCCTTTGCGCGTCCGCCGCCATACTCGTGCAGCTCGGGCGCATCCAGGCCGTTCAGCCGGATCTTGACCACTTCCTGTCTTCGCCTGACATGGATGGTGTCGCCATCCACGATCCATACGACCCGACCGGTCCAGGGTTTCGTGCAAAATGGTTCCCGAACCCGAGAGGACCTCGGTGCCGATGGAGCGCAAGAAGGCTCAGGTCTTGGCGCTGGCGCAGGCCTCGATGCTGTTTTGGGGCGGACCGGAGGCGCGGGGCGTTTCGTTTCCCCGGGTCTTTGTCCGCCGGAGTGCCTCTGCCGCGTTGACTTGCGAGACGCGCGGCCGACGAAGGCGAGCACCAGAACAATGAACGATACGACGAGAACAATTTCCATGGTGATCTCCGTGACGAGAGATCTCCCATATGCCGCAGGTAATACGGTCCCGGTTGTCACTCGCTGCCAAAGGACTTTCAGTTCCTGCCAGTGACAAGATTCCGATTGTGCTCGAGATTTGGCGAGGCTAGCGTGAGATCGAGAGGTGCGGGCTCGTGTTGAGTCGCGTGCCTGTCGTTCCTTCCACAAGTCCGTTTTCCAAGAGCCGTTCCATGACGCAGCTGCCCAACTCACTCGAAGCCCGCGATATCGCCTTTCAGCTCCACTCCTACGCCGATGCGCGCCGTCAGGAAGAGGCGGGCGCCCTTGTGATCGACAAGGGCGACGGGATCTATGTCGAGGACATCAACGGCAAGCGTTACATTGAGGGCATGGCCGGTCTGTGGAGCGTTGCCGTGGGCTTCGGCGAGAAGCGCCTCGTGGACGCGGCAACGCGTCAGATGGAAAAGCTGCCCTACTATCACACCTTCACCTACAAGACCCACGGACCGTCGATCAAACTTGCCGAGAAGCTGATCGAGATGGCTCCGGTGCCGATGTCGAAGGTCTACTTCACCAATTCCGGTTCCGAAGCCAATGACACGGCCATCAAGCTGATCTGGTACCGCTCCAACGCGCTGGGCCAGCCGGAACGCAAGAAGATCATCTCAAGGGTGCGCGGCTATCACGGTGTCACGCTGGCGTCCGCGAGCCTTACCGGCCTTCCCAACAACCACAAGTCCTTCGACCTGCCCATCGGCCAGGTGCTGCACACGACCTGTCCGCACTACCGCACCATGAAGCAGGACGGGGAAAGCGAAGGGGATTTTGCAAAACGCTGCGCCAGGGATCTGGAAGACCTGATCCTCGCGGAAGGTCCCGAGACGATTGCCGCCTTTTTCGCGGAGCCGGTCATGGGGGCCGGTGGCGTCGTTGTGCCGCCGGAGGGCTATTGGCAGGCGGTGCAGCCCGTTTTGAAGAAATACGACATCCTTTTCGTGGCCGACGAGGTGATCTGCGGCTTCGGGCGCACAGGCAACATGTTCGGTACCGAAACCTACGATCTTCAGCCAGACATCATGACCTTGTCCAAGGCGTTGTCCTCGTCCTATCAGCCGATTTCGGCGCTCTTGATCAATGACCACGTCTATCAGCCGATTGCCGATGAATCGAACCGGATTGGCGTTCTCGGTCACGGCTACACGGCCAGCGGTCACCCGGTTGCGGCCGCGGTTGCGCTGGAAAACCTGAAGATCATCGAGGAACGGGATCTGGTCGGAAACGTCAAGGCGCTGGCGCCGGTCTTTCAGAAACGCCTTGCCGGACTTGCCGAAAATCCGCTGGTCATCGAGACACGCGGTGTCGGGCTGATCGGTGCCGCGGAACTCTCTCATGAAGCCCTGAGCGCGACACCCGGGGCGCTGGGCGCGCGCACCAATGCGGAATTCCACGACAAGGGCCTGATTTCCCGCAACATGCTGGATGCAATGGCCTTCTGCCCGCCGCTGATCATCACGGAGGCGCAGGTGAACGAGATGTTCGATATTGCTGAAGCCGGCCTCAGCTCCGTGGCGGAAAGCCTCTGACCATGTGGCGCATCGTCGGCACCATCAGCGGGACATCCGCGGACGGGATCGATCTGGCCGAGATCGAAACCGACGGCAAGACCATTGCCCGGTTCGGGCCGGCGGAGACGGCAGCCTATCGTCCGGAGACGAAAACACGGGTTCTCGAGGCCGCGGCCCGCAAGGGGCAGGGACGCGAGGCCTGGCCTGAATTGACGAGCGCCGTCACGGAGGATCATGCGGGTGCCATCCGGGCATTTCTCGACCGACATTCACTCGCGCCCGATGCCGTCGTCTTTCATGGCCAGACCGTCTGGCATGATCCGAAGGCCGGCGAAACCGTGCAGCTCGGAGATCCGCAGGCGCTTGCCAATGCGCTGAAGCTGCCGGTAATCGCCGAGGTTCGGCTGGCCGACATGGTGGCCGGCGGCGAGGGCGCGCCTCTTGTTCCGGTCTATCACCAGGCCCTGGCCAAGACGCTTGTGGGGCCGGACAGGGAGCCGCTCTGTTTCCTCAATATCGGGGGTGTCTCCAATTTGACCTATGTCGAAGGCGAGACGCTGCATGCCTTTGATATCGGGCCGGGCAACGCGCTTCTGGACGACTGGGTGCGCCGACATGGCGGTGGAGATTACGACGAGGGTGGCCTGATCTCGGCCAGGGGGACTGTGGACGAAAGCCGGTTGCGCGACGCGCTCCGGCATCCGTTCCTGTCCGAACCGGGCCCAAAGTCCCTCGATCGCTACAGCTTCTCCGGGGACTTTGTCGACGGCCTCGGACTGGAAGATGGAGCCGCCACGCTGCTGGCCTTCACGGCAGAAGCCATTGCAATGGCCGAGGCCTTGTTGCCCGCATGCCCGAAACTCTGGCTTGTCTGTGGCGGCGGCCGGCACAATCCGGTCCTGATGAAGGCGCTGAATGAGCGCCTGACCGGCGACGTGGTCTCGGCAGATGACTACCGGATCGATGGCGATGCGCTGGAGGCGCAGGCCATGGCATTCCTCGGTGCACGGCTCAAGGCCGGGGTGCCGACGACGTTTCCGGAGACAACGGGAGCGTCACAGCCGGTCATTGGAGGGGTGTTGT
The DNA here is from genome assembly GCA_017643925.1 of Roseibium sp. GTDB lineage: Bacteria > Pseudomonadota > Alphaproteobacteria > Rhizobiales > Stappiaceae > Roseibium. Next base: position 159,638 of record JAEPML010000001.1, read on the forward strand.
ACAATCCGGCTGGCTAGTTTATCCGCACACTCTTGTCGACTTCCCAAGCCGATAGCCATTGCTTGGCTCACTCATATTCGACTGAGACAACTTCCCGGATCTCGGGGCTGTCCAGATTGGCGAGATCAATGTAATGCGCCGGGATGTCGATATGGGGACTGAAGGCATCTCCCCGCATCGCCTTGACGAGGGTCTGTGTGCCCAGGTAGCCCATCTTGTAGGGTTGCTGAACCACGAGGCCGGAAATCTCTTTTGCCTTGAGGGCCTCCAGCAAGACCGGCGTGAAATCGAAACCGATATGCTGGACCCTGCCGGCAAGGCCCAATTGTTTGAGCGAGAGCAGCGCCCCGATGGTGGAAGATTCGTTCGGCGTGAAGATCGCATCGACCTTGAGACCATCTTGAAACAGGAGTGCCGTGTTTTCCCGGGCCTCACCGACCGTGGCGCCGATATAGTGTTCGGAGACCACTTCAATTCCGGTCTGCTTCAAGGCGTCCAGAAAGCCTTCCTCGCGATCGGTCGTCGAAATCACGCCGGCGCGCATTCTCAAGAGAGCTACGGTTCCACCCGCCTGGAGCCGTTTCGCCATCTCCCGTCCGGCCAGTTTTCCAGCTTTGAAATTGTTGGTTTGAACCACGCTGACGCGGTTTCCACCCATGTCCCGGTCCACATAGACGACCGGCGTGCCGCTGCGGGCAAGTGCGGGGACTGTCGCCGGAACATCATGCGAGTTGGGTGCCAGCACGATGCCCTTGCATCCTTCTTCCAGTGCCTTTTCGATTATGTATTGCTGACCCGCCTCGTTGGCCTCCGTGTTCGGAGCCCGGACATAAGTGTCCAGATCGTTCTCTCGCGCAGCGGTTTCCGCACCCCTGATCAGCTCCCGCCAGAAGAGATGTTCAGCGCCTGCCGGAATGATGCCGATACAAGTTGCCGCTGCAGGCAGAAGCGAGAAGGACAGGGCAAGAAAAACCGTGAGAATACGAAGATACATCGGTCCGGCTTTCAGTTCTGGAGGCCGCAGGCAAGAGGTTGACGTTGAATTTCAATGGTTCCGGAAGGCAAATTATACCTCAGAATGCCGAATTCCGGTTAGCGATTAATGGTCAGTGGATGGGTATAAAACATATTAAAAACAATACCTTGCTGTCATCGCCCCTTGTGACGCTGCGAAAACTGCGTAAGGTCAGTACACGTGAGTACAACGTGTTGAGAAAAACAACATGTGTACTGGCTTGCACGACGACCACCAACCGGCTAACCAGATTGCATGAACGGATCTGAAATCTACAAACGGCTGATTGGCCTGATTGAAGAGCGGGTGCTCAAGCCCGGGGACCGCCTGCGTGAGGCGGACCTGGCGGAAGAATTCGGCGTGTCGCGCACTCCGATCCGCGAGGGGCTGAAACGGCTCGAGGCCCAGGGCCTTGCCGCGCATGAACCGAACCGGGGCATGGTGATCCCGACGCTCGACCCCAACCAGATCAACGAAGTCTATTTCATGCGCGAAGTTCTGGAGGGCACCGCCGCCGGTCTAGCCGCCAAACACGCTTCGCAGCCGGAAATCGAGATCCTTCAGGATCTGGTGGAAGCCGACCGCAAGCGCATTGCGGACAAGGACAGTCTGGTGCGCTCGAACCGCGAGTTCCACAGGCGCCTGTGTCTGGCGTCCCACAATCGTTATCTGGTCGACCAGATCGAGCATTTGCGCTTGTCGCTGATCCTGATGGCCGGCACCACGCTGGACACGCCCGAGCGCCGGGAAACGGCGGTCGAGGAACATGCGGCGATTGTCGAAGCGATTGCCAACGGCAATTGTGAAGAAGCGGAAGCCGCAGCCCGGCTGCACATCTTCCACGCCCACAAGACGCGGTTGCAGCAGATCTGATCAGGCCAGGAATAGTCCGTCGAGCGACAGGATCAGGTTTGCGATCGTCGCGATACCGATCACCGTGAAGGTGAGGATCATGCCCGCAACCCGCAGGTTGCCAAGTTCGGGCTCGTGGCTGAAGCCGTAGGCATGAAGAGAGCGTCCGGCCAGCAAGACTGTGCCAAGCCCGACAAGAAGCCAGGGTGCAGCTCCCATCAGCTCAAGCATCAGGATGAGAAGCAGAGCGATCGGGACATACTCGGCGCAATTGCTATGTGCTCGCACACGTCGCAGCAGCTTCTCGTTTCCCTGCTCACCCAGGCCGATGCGTTCAGAGCCGCGCGCGTTGATGACGCGCACCGTCAGGATCATGTAGAGCGCGGCCAGCAAGGCAGTGAAAAACGGAGTGACAACGATGCTCATGCGGTTCTCCCAGGGACCATTGGATCTTGAGGGTGGTCCCTGAGAGCTTAAGTCGGAGTGACCGCTTCGGCATACGCAAATATCGGCATGCCGGTTCAAGTTCATGTGCTTTGCTCATGAGGCAGGAAAATGGGCTTCAGGTAAACGCCTAGCACTCCACGATATTGACCGCGAGCCCTCCGAGGGACGTTTCCTTGTATTGCTCCATCATGTCCATTCCTGTCTGGCGCATGGTCTCGATGCAGCCGTCCAGCGGCACGAAATGCGAGCCGTCGCCGCGCAGTGCCAGCGAGGCAGCCGTAACCGCCTTGACCGCGCCCAGCGCGTTGCGCTCGATACAGGGCACCTGCACCAGGCCTGCAATCGGGTCGCAGGTCATGCCCAGGTGATGCTCGAGGGCGATTTCCGCCGCGTTTTCGATCTGCTCGTTGCTGCCGCCAAGCGCGGCACACAAACCGGCTGCGGCCATCGCGGAGGCCGAACCGACCTCGCCCTGGCAACCAACTTCGGCTCCGGAAATCGATGCATTGGCCTTGATGATGCCACCGACCGCCGCCGCGGTCAGAAGAAAGACACGAATGCCCGCCTGATCCGCACCGCGGCAATGGTCGAGATAATAGCGCGTGACAGCCGGAATGACGCCCGCAGCCCCGTTGGTTGGCGCGGTCACGACGCGCCCGCCCGCCGCATTTTCTTCATTGACCGCCATGGCATAGACACCCAGCCAGTCAACAACATTGTGCTCGAACAGCGGATTGTTACGACCTTCCCGGATCAGCTGCTGATAGATGTCGGCGGCCCGGCGCTTGACCTTCAGGCCACCCGGAAGTGTGCCGGTCTGCTTGATGCCCCGGTTGATGCAGGCATCCATGGCGGACCAGAGCCGGTCGATACCGTTCTCGACCTCTTCACGGCATTTGTCGACGCATTCGTTTTGAAGCTTCATCTCCGCAATCGAGAGCCCGGCAGCCTGTCCCATGTCCAGCATCTGTTTGGCTGAAGCAAAGGGGAACGGGACGTTTTGCGTCGCCAGTTCATTCACTGGCTCGTTGGTGGTCTTGGTCAGTTCTGCCTCGCTGACAACAAACCCTCCGCCGATCGAGTAATAGACAAAGGTGTCTATCAAGATGCCAGCCGGATCCAGCAGTTGGAACGTCATGCCATTGGCGTGAAGCGGCAGCGGTGGGCCGTAGTCAAAAATGACGTCCCGTTCCGGGTCGAAACTCAGTTCCGGCACCCCCGGGATTATCAGGGATTTGGTGGTGTTCAATGCGTTCAGCATCGGCTCGACGCTGTCGGGATCAAGCGTGTCGGGCGTTGCGCCGAGCAGACCAAGGCAAACTGCCTTGTCGGTTGCATGGCCTTTGCCGGTAAAGGCGAGGGAACCATGCAAGGTGACCGTCAACCGGGTCGCCCTTGCTTCCGCGCCGGCCAGGCCGCGCACCCGTTCCAGGTATCGTGCGACAGCCACCATCGGGCCGACGGTGTGAGAGCTGGAGGGCCCAATGCCGATTTTGAAGATATCAAAGACACTGATGAACATGGGTCTCGACCAGGTGAAGTGTTGGAAAGGGTGTCGGACTGAATTCGTTGCGTGCGACCGGGACAAATTAGCAGTCCGATTTGAATGCTCCTGCGCGCAAGCGGGCAAATCTGTGCTGTTTGCGACATTTCCGGAATGGGGATTTCAAAAGTCAATGGAAAGCAGAAGATATGACCGCAAGAATCTGTTGTTTGGAAAAGAGGTGTTTGTTAGCGTTCGCCCCTTCCCATACACGCTCCATTTGACGAGTTTCCGATGAATTCCCAGCACCCCTCTGATCTGAATGATGTTTTGAAGTCGAAGAAGGATGCGTTTCAAATCCCGGACGGCGTGATTTACCTGGACGGCAATTCGCTCGGCGTCCTGCCGAAACATGTCCCGGATCGTTTGCAGGAGGTCGTTAGGAGCGAATGGGGCACCAGCCTTATCCGCGCCTGGAACACGCACAGCTGGATCGACCTGCCGGGTCGCACCGGAGACCGCATCGGCAAGTTGATCGGTGCGCCCGCCGGAACCGTGGTCGCCTGTGACAGCACGTCGGTCAACGTGTTCAAGGTTCTGTCTGCTGCCTTGTCACTGCGTCCCGATCGCAAGGTAATCCTGTCCGACGCGGGCAACTTCCCGACGGATCTTTATGTTGCCTCGGGTCTGAAGGAGCTGCTGGCAAAGGGGCATGAGCTGCGGGTCGTGGCGCCTGAAGACGTCAGGTCTGCAATCACCCCGGATGTGGCAGTTCTCATGCTGACGCAGGTCGACTACCGCACCGGGCGCGTTCATGACATGGCAGACCTGACAGAACTGGCGCATGAAGCGGGCGCTTTGGCAATTTGGGACCTCGCCCATTCAGCCGGGGCCATTCCCGTGGACCTCCAGGGTGCAAAGGCCGATTTTGCCGTCGGCTGCGGCTACAAGTATCTCAATGGCGGGCCGGGAGCTCCGGCTTTCCTCTACGTGGCGCCGGACCATCAGGACAAGGTCGCCTCGCCGTTGACCGGATGGATGGGCCACGAGGCACCGTTTGCGTTCGATCTGGACTATCGGCCAGTCACGGGCATCAACCGGATGACCGTCGGCACGCCGCCAATCCTGTCCTTGTCCAGCCTCCATGCAGCGCTTGACGTCTTTGAGGATGTCGACATGAACGACATCCGGGCCAAGTCCATTTCCTTGAGTGAATTGTTCATATCGGAAGTTGAGGCAAAGTGCCCGCAGCTTCAGCTGGCAAGCCCGCGCGATCCGCATCAGCGCGGCAGTCAGGTGTCCTTCAGCTTTACCGAAGGCTATGCGGTCATGCAGGCATTGATTGCCAGAGGCGTTATCGGGGATTTCAGGGCGCCCGATATCATGCGGTTCGGCTTCACGCCGCTTTACCTGTCACATCAGGATATTGTCGATGCGGTCGAGATCCTCGCGGACATCCTGGAAACCCGCTCTTGGGACACGCCTGCATTCAAGACCAGGGCCAAGGTCACATAGCCGCGATTTCCATCTGCGTCTGCAACATGGATACCAACCTGTCCTCCGGGACAGGCCTGGAATAGAGGAAACCCTGATACCTGTTGCAGTCGTTCCTGTTCAGCCACATGCGCTGTTCGACAGTTTCGACGCCCTCTGCCACGACCTCGGCACCGAGCGCGTTTGCCAGGGACAGGATCAGCTTGACGATGGCGCCACCTGACGCGATGTCCTCCATGAACATCCGGTCGATCTTGATGCCGTCAATCGGGTAGTTATGCAGGTAAGCCAAGTTGGAATAGCCGGTGCCGAAATCGTCGATGACGATCTGGTAGCCGATCTTCTTCAGCGTGGACAACGTTTCGAAGGCGTCCGGAATATCGCCCAGAAGAACGCTTTCGGTGAGTTCGAGCGAGATCATGGACGTGTCAATTGCAGTCTCAAGCGGAAGAACCTGCATTCTGGAAACGAAGAGGGCATCGGAAAGTTGCCTGGGCGATACGTTCAATGACAAGGGGATAGATAATCCCTGTTTCTTCAGCCGGGTCTGCATACGCGCAACGTCCCTGCACACCCAGTCACCGATATCGTTGATGAGCCCTGTTTCCTCGGCAATCGGAATGAACTCGTTGGGCCCGATGAGACCCTTTTCCGGATGTTCCCACCTGATCAGGGCTTCCGCGGAAACGACCCGGTCGGAACGGGTGCAAGTGATGGGTTGATAGTGAAGGACGAACTGCTTGCCGCGAATTGCGCGCTCGAGTTCCTTCTTGAGTGCCAGGTGCTCGTCCCGTAGCCGCCGCATGCTTTCACGGAACCTGACGCACTTCTTCTTGGGGCTGGTTTTTGCCTGATAAAGCGCAAGGTCCGCATGGCGCATCAGCTGGTCAATGTTGGCGCCGTCATCAGGATAGTGCGCATACCCGATGCTCAGACCTACATGTCGAGGTTTCCCTTCGATGATCTGGTGCCGTTCAAAGGCTGTCAGCAGCGCGCGTCCGAACCAGTCCGCATAATGATTGTTCGGTTTTTCAAGATGGCAGATCAGGAATTCGTCACCGCCCAGGCGCGCGACGATGTCATCGGGCCCGACCAGCTTCATGAGCTTGGTGGCAACCAGCTGCAGCAGTGCATCGCCGGCCGCGTGGCCCATGGAATCGTTCACCATCTTGAAGTCGTCCAGATCCACCAGATAAAGCGTCGCGGTCAGGTCTTTTTCCAGTGCATTCTGCATGACCTGGCTGAGCCGTTCTTTCAGGTAGGTCCGGTTTGAAAGGCCCGTCAAAGTGTCGTGGCTGGCAAGATATTGGGCACGTTCCTTGGTCTCGTGCAGTTCGGTGACGTCGATCTCGCTGACCAGATAGGCGGGCTGACCCGTAACCGCGTCGTTACAGGCGCGTATGGTCAGTTCGTGCCAGCGTGCCCCGTCCTTGGTCAGGATGTTGGCGACACGGCGCGAGGTGCGTTCATCTTCCACCTGCCGCAGAAGCTCGCGCGCTTCAACCGGATTGACGAACTGTTCTTCGAAGTTTGTTTCCTTCGAAACCCTTGCGCCGCGTGAGGCCGTGTTCCTGTAGAGGGCTTTGCCGTCTCTCGAGAACAGTGAGATCATCACGGTTGTGTGCATCAGGGCTTCGACACTGCGGAGCGTGTCCGGTTCCTGTTCCTGGTGGTCGCGGCCTTCGCACAAGAGGGCCATTCGCCCATCAAGCAGGCGAATGCCGCTCATGACCAGCTGGAGAACACGCGCCTTGCCCTTGGGATAGAGCGTCCAGATTTCCTTGAAGCTTGCGTCTTCGTTCTGGCCGAAATCCGTCTGGTACTGCCGCAGGCGCTGTTCCACGGAATGGGACATGTCCGCACCCATGTCGCGTGATTGCAGTTCCTCAAGCGTTTCAGAGTCGGTGATTTCTAGGGCCTTGCGATTGGCCCACAGAACCCGCTTGTAGTCGATGTCGAAAATCCAGAGACCAGTGTCCTGCCGGTCGTAGATTGTCGCAATCAGATCGTGGTCTACCTTGCCATCCGCGATTTTGAAGGGCCGGGCGGTTTCCTCGCAGCCTGGTTTTCTATCGTCATCGCGTCGATTTCTGGCGTCAGGCAGCTGATTTCTCCGCATGCAAGTTTTACTTGTATTTTTTTGCCGTTCTATTCGGCGCTTCTTCTATTCAGATATCCATGGCTAAATTGCCTTCTTGCCAATTTTATGTTGCGGCAAGAACTCAATCAATTCCCACCATGGAAAACCGTAGGATAACTTAACAAATTTCACCTGCATTTAATCAATGTTACTTTTTCCAATTTGCTAGAACTAAATTCATTTCAAACAGAACGGCGTTTGTTTTTTCCAGGAATTAAATTCTTGTAACGATCAGTGCCTTGGTTTGAACATGATGCCTACCTAGTCAGCCTCTGCTTCGAGGCGGGACTGGACTCTCCAACAAGCAAAAGGCTACTGCTAATTGGTATGAAGCCAGATGGTCGTGGTGTTTTGGTGCGCGTCGCTGGCGCCGAACGGCGAAGAATTGTCGCTGATTTGTCAGGAGAAGAGCTATTCTTCCCGGTGTAACGCTTGGTACTGGAACGTTCGTTTCGCCAACGAGTAAAACGCGGAATATCTTGCCCTAATTTTGGTGGGGATTGGACATTATGAGTTGATTGCGCTGCCAATGAAGTTAGAAGAGCAAAACGCCGCAGCCGGACGGGCCGCCTCGCGCCTGTTCCGCCGAACAAAAAAACAAGGCAAATGCGGCCAAGAAAGACAAAAGAATGACCGCTTGGGGGGCGGCGAGGAGCGTGGATGCTAGAGCTTGATCAGCTCGTTATGGATTTTAGCGGGTTCAAGGCGGTCAATGGCTGCTCTTTCCGTGTCGACGAAGGCAGTATCACCGGACTGATTGGGCCAAATGGGGCGGGTAAAACCACTCTCTTCAACCTGATCGCGGGAGCCCTGCAACCGACAAGCGGCAGGATCCGGTTCCTGGGCGAAGACGTCACAAGTCTTGCCAGTCACCAGTTGTTCCACAAGGGGCTCGTGCGTACGTTTCAGATACCGCACGAATTCCACCGGCTGACTGCGCTTGAAAACCTGATGATGGTTCCACCATCCCAGCCGGGTGAAAGCCTGATGTCCAACTGGTTTTCCTGGTCCAGGGTCAAGGCTGCGGAAAGCGACGTCGAGAGCAAGGCTTACGAAACCCTGGAATTCCTGGAGCTGACCCATGTAGCGCATGAGCGCGCGGGCAACCTCTCCGGCGGCCAGAAAAAGCTGCTTGAGCTTGGCCGTACGATGATGACGGATGCCAAGCTGGTCCTCCTGGATGAACCGGCGGCCGGCGTGAACCGAACCTTGCTCCGAAAACTTGAGACCAAGATCGAGATCCTGAACAAGGAACGCGGCTATACCTTCATCCTGATCGAACACGACATGGAAATGATCGAGAAACTCTGTGACCCGGTGGTCTGCATGGCCGAGGGGCGGGTTCTGGTCGAGGGCGATTTTCAGACGGTTCGTTCCAATCCCCAGGTCCTGGAAGCCTATTTGGGCGAGACCACGGGAGATGCCGCATGAGCCCGCTTCTCTCGATGGAAAATCTCACCGGGGGCTATGGCGACGCGGACATCCTTCTGAATGTTGACCTCCATGTGGACCAGGACGAGATCGTTGTCATCGTCGGTCCGAACGGCGCCGGAAAATCCACGGCCATGAAATCCGTTTTCGGACTTCTGACCATCCGAGGTGGCAAGATGCTGTTTGATGGTGACGACATCACCGGTTGGGCACCGAACCGCATTGTTCAGCGCGGCATCTGTTATGTCCCGCAGGTCGACAACATCTTCCGCGAAATGTCCATTCACGAGAACCTGGAGATGGGCGGTTTCCTGAAAAAGGGCGACCTAACGGCTGCCTATGACCGTGTCTACGAACTGTTTCCGGATCTGAAGGAACGCCGCAAGACCATGGCTGGCAGCCTGTCCGGCGGTCAGCGCCAGATGGTGGCCATGGGGCGCGCCCTGATGCTGGATCCGAAGTTGCTGCTTCTGGACGAACCGACCGCGGGCCTGTCTCCCAAATACATGGAACAGATCTTCCAGATCTGCCGGGATGTCCGGGATACAGGGGTCGCCATTCTGCTTGTGGAGCAACATGCAAAGCAGGCCCTTGCATTTGCCGACCGGGGTTACGTCCTGGCCGCCGGCAAAAACCGTCACGAAGGCACGGGCGCCGAGCTCCTGGCCGACCGTGAAGTCGCCGAAATGTTCCTGGGAGGCTGACGGTCGTGGAGCTGCTTGAACTTCTGAATTTCTACGTCATTCCGGGCATCGTGCTCGGCTCGATCTACGCTCTGGGTGCGGTCGGCATCACGCTGATCTTTGCTATCCTGCGGTATGCGCATCTGGCTCATGGCGACCTGGCAACGCTTGGTGCCTTTATCGCCCTGGCAGTCGTCACCGCGCTTGGCGTGTCACCGCTCGTTGCACTGCCGGTTGCCATCATTGCAACCGCGGCGGTCGCTGTCGGCATTGACAAGGTCTTCTATGAACATCTGCGCGAACGCCCGAAAATCGTCACCGTGATGGCGTCGCTGGGCATCGCACTGATGGTCCGTTCGGTCGTCCAGGTCGTGTGGGGGGTCGATACTCAGACCTATACGCGCGGGATCGTTCGTCCCGAAGACTATTTCGGTCTGCGGATCCGGGATCGGGAACTCTACACCGTCGCTGCCATGCTGCTTCTGGTCGGCGGACTGCAACTTTTCCTGACCCGCTCCAAATGGGGCAAGGCCATGCGGGCCATGTCGGACAACCCGAACCTGGCATTGCTTTCGGGCATCGACAACAAGAAGGTTGTCATGCTCACCTGGATCATTGCGGGTGGATTGTGTGCGGCCTCCGGTTTCTTCCTCGGTCTCAACACCGAGCTGAAATCGATGATGGGCTGGCACATGCTTCTTCCGATGTTCGCGGCGGCCATTCTCGGCGGTGTCGGACGGGTTGAGGGAGCCGTGCTCGGGGGGCTTATTGTCGGTATCGCAGAAGAGCTGTCGGTCCTGGTGATCCCGAGCGAATACAAGGCCGCCATGGCGTTTGCCATTTTGTTGTTCATGCTGCTTGTGCGCCCGACAGGGCTGCTCAAGGGCAAGGTACTTTAGGGAGGGCGCGAGATGGAATTTCTGGGTCTTGTCAACTATGCCCTCTTCATGGCGATCTTCATCGGCATCTATGCGCTGCTGGCGCTGGGTCTGAACATCCAGTGGGGATTTGCCGGGCTCTTCAACGCCGGGATTGCCGGTTTCTTTGCCGTCGGAGCCTATACGTCCGCCATCATCTCGACACCTCCGGCGGATGGTCGTTTTGGCGGATTTGACCTGCATTTCGTCCTTGGATGGATCGGCGCGATGCTGGCTGCCGCTCTCGTGGCGTGGCCGATCGGCAAGATCTGTCTGCGTTTCCGGTCCGACTATCTCGCGATTGCCTCGATCGGCATCGCAGAGATCATCCGCCTGGTGATCAAGTCCGAGCCGGTGCTGACCAATGGTGCGCGCGGGATCTCGAACATTCCCCGTCCTGCCGGCGACATTGGCTACATGGAAAGCCAGGTCGCCTACCTGATCATCGTGCTGGCGGTTCTGATTGCCGCCTATGTTCTGGTTGAACGGCAGTTCAACGCCCCGTGGGGCCGGATGATGCGCGCAATCCGTGACAATGAAGACGCGGCGAAAGCCATGGGCAAGGACGTCGAGTTCCGTCGTCTTGAAGCCTTTATCTTCGGAGCGGCACTGATGGGCCTGGGTGGGGCGCTCTTTGCGCATTTTAACCGGGCGATCACGCCGGAAGCCATCGATCCGATGGTGGCGACCTTCCTGGTCTGGATCATGCTGATCCTCGGTGGGTCGGGCAACAACCGGGGCGCGATCCTAGGAGCTGCCGTCGTCTGGATCATTTGGTCCGTTTCAGAGATTGCAACTGATCGCCTTCCGCATGAATATGCGGTTCAGGCAAAATACATCCGCTTGTTCCTCATTGGCCTGATGCTTCAGCTTGTTCTGAGGTTTAGACCGGAGGGACTGCTGCCCGAACCGCTTCGGGGAGACCAGCGGACAGCAAAAACGGGTGCGGACCAGAACTAGGCCCGCTTCCTCGGGACACGGCTAAACTTTGAGCTGTGGTCACCCGAAAGCCCAAAGACCCGGCGAAGACCGGATAATTGAGGAGGTACTCTTAATGAAAACCAAGTTTTTTGCACTTGCTGCTGGTCTGATGACTGCAACCGCACTGGCAACTGCCCCGGCCAAAGCCGACGTCAAGATCGGTCTTCTGGGCGGTATTTCCGGCCCGATCGCAGCCATGGCACCGGCCATGATCGACGCGGCCCAGCTGGCTGTTCAGCAGGTTAACGAGCAGGGCGGCATCGGCGCCAACGAGAAACTCGTTGGTGTGGTTGGCGACAGTGCCTGTAACCCGCAGAACGGTACGGACGCTGCCACCAAGGCCGTGAACATCGAAGGTGTTGTTGGCACCGTTGGTCCGCATTGCTCCGGTGCTGTTCTGGCTGCAGCCGGCTCCGTGACCATCCCCGCCGGCATCACGCTGATCACGCCGTCCGGAACCTCGCCTGAAATCTCCAACCTGGAAGACAAGGGCACCGTGTTCCGTACTGTTCCGTCCGATGACTATCAGGGTCGTGCGCTGGCACGTACCATGAAGGAACAGGGCTACGGCAAGGTCGCTGTTGCATATCTCAACAACGACTACGGCACAGGTTTGGCCGGTGCGTTCAAGGCTGAGTATGTCGATGAACTCGGTGGTGAAATCACGCAGTTCGCAGCACATGAAGAAGGCAAGGCGTCCTACCGCTCCAACCTGGCTGAACTTGCCAAGGGTGGCGCAGACACGCTGGTCATCTTCGACTATGGCGATGGCACTGGCCTCACCATTCTGCGTCAGGCACTGGAAAACGGTTTCTTCGAGAAATTCGTTGGTGGTGACGGCATGAAGTCCGACGCCGTGATCAACGAACTTGGCGCTGAAAACCTTGCCAGCTTCGTGGCCTCTTCGCCGGTTGGTGAGAAGTCCGAGTCCCTGGACATGTTCAACGAAGCCTTCAAGGGCGTCGGTGGCGATCCGGACGCGATCTTTGTTTCCAACTCCTACGATGCGGCTTTCCTCCTGGCCCTGGCTGTTGAAAAGGCCGGCGGCAAGAAAGAAGGCGTGGCAGCGGCCATGGTTGAAGTTTCAAACGGCGAAGGTGAATCCATCCTCCCGGGTGAGTGGAAGAAGGCGAAAGAGCTGATCGCAGCTGGCACCGCCATCGACTACAAGGGCGCAGCTGGCGACCATAACTTCGACGAAAAAGGCGACGTTCCGGGCACCTACGCTCTTTGGGAAGTCGGCTCCGACGGCTACGAAGTTGTCACCGAAATGAAGTAAGTTTCTTCCTTCAAGAAGAAATTTTCGGAACCGGCGGTTGGAAACGATCGCCGGTTTTCGCTTGTCCAGCCGTGTCCGGTGGGCCGGGTTTTGTTCTTGAATAACCTCTTACCCCGCAGATGATTTCCCGTTATACACGCCGCCATGCGTGATCTGGATGTTCTTGTGCTCGGCGGCGGGGCTGCCGGTCTGATGTGTGCGATTGAAGCGGGCAAGCGTGGGCGCAAGGTGTTGGTGATCGACCATGCCAAGCGCCCGGCCGACAAGATCCGTATTTCAGGTGGCGGGCGCTGCAACTTCACCAACCTGCATTGTTCACCTGCGAATTTCCTGTCCCAAAACCCGCGTTTTTGTGTGTCGGCCCTGAAGCGCTACACTCAACAGGACTTCCTGGCACTGGTGGACCGTCATCGGATCTCCTGGCACGAAAAGACACTTGGTCAGCTGTTTTGCGACGAAAGTGCCAGGGACATCATCCAGATGCTGCTGAGCGAGCTGGAGGCGGCAGGCGGGACGCTGCAACTGGAAACGGAAATCAAATCCGTCAGCAAGCCGGATGACCTGTTTTCCGTGGCGACATCCAAAGGGCCCTTGCGGGCGCGTTCTCTTGTCGTGGCAACCGGAGGCCCATCCATCCCGAAAATGGGGGCGACCGGTTTTGGTTATGAACTTGCCAGGCAATTCGGCCTGACCATTGTCCCTCCACGCGCTGCACTCGTTCCGCTGACATTTTCCGATGCCAACAAGGAACTGTGCAGCCGTCTGTCCGGTGTGTCGGTGGACGCGAAGGTCAGTTTTCAAAAGACCACGTTTCGGGAAGGATTGCTCTTCACCCATCGTGGCCTGTCCGGTCCGTCGATCCTGCAGATCTCGTCCTACTGGCAGGAAGGCAAGCCGATTTCGGTCAACCTGACACCGGAAGCCGACGTGTTCGAGGTGCTACGAACCGCGCGGCAGGAAACACCAAAGCAGGATGTGAAAACCGCCGTTGCGCAGTTGCTGCCAAACCGGTTGGCAGAAGAACTTTCAAAAGTGTTTCAGCTCAAGGGGCGGCTTGCGGATCAGTCAGACAAGGTCTTGCGCCGGGCGGGCGACCAGCTGAACAGATGGCAGCTGACACCGGTGGGAACGGAAGGCTATCGCACCGCCGAAGTCACCCTTGGCGGCGTCGACACGAAGGAGCTTTCCTCAAAGACGATGGAAAGCAACAAGGTTCGCGGCCTCTATTTCATCGGTGAAGTGGTGGACGTCACGGGGCATCTTGGCGGCTTCAATTTCCAATGGGCCTGGTCCTCCGGGCATGCCGCCGGACAGGTCGTTTGAGCCTGCTCTAAGCCATTCGTTCAAAAAGGGTTCCTGCGGCGGAGCGTTTTTTGATGACCGTCCCTCATTCCTCGCTATACTCGCGTCAAATCGAGGACGAAAATGAAGCGTGTGACGATACATGACGTCGCTGAAACGGCCGGCGTCAGCCTTGCGACCGTGGACAGGGTGTTGAATGGGCGCCCGGGTGTACGCAAGAAGACGATAGAAAAGGTCAAACAGGCGGCAGAGACGCTGAACTACAAGCCGGATGTCTTTGCCGCCGGACTGGCAAAGAAGCGTCTCTACCGGCTTCATTTCCTTCTGCCGAATGGTCCCAACGCCTTTATGGAAGACCTGACCCACGAAGCCATGTCTCACGCGGAAACGATGAGCGGCGACCGAATGCATGTGCACGTGGAGCCGATCGATGCCTTCGACGGTCACAGGGTTGCCGGAACTCTCGCGGTACTCGACGCGAGCGTCTGCGACGGGGTTGCTGTGGTCGCACCGGCCTTTCCCGAGGTGCGCGCGGCAATCGACCGGCTACAGGACAGGGGTGTTCCGGTTGTCACGCTGGTCTCCGATCACCCTTCCTCTACCCGTCAGCATTTTGTCGGGATCGACAATGTGGCGGCCGGTCGAACGGCGGGGAGGTTGCTGGGGCGGTTTTTACCCAGACAAGGGGCGAAGGTTGGATTGATTGCCGGTTCTCTGGGGTTGAGGGACCATGCCGATCGCTATGCCGGATGCAAGCAGGTGATCGAGCAGGACTTTCCGCACCTGGAGCTTTTGAAGGTGCGCGAGGGGCGTGACGACAACACCCGCAATGCGGATCTCGTTCAGAAGCTCCTTGCAGATCATCCCGACCTTGCCGGCCTTTACAATATCGGTGCCGGTAATCGGGGCACGATCTCGGCCCTGAGCAAATCCGGTCGGGCCGGGGAAATCGTTTTTGTCGGGCATGAATTGACGCCCTATACGCGCGGAGCCCTGCAAGCCGACATTCTCGATGCGGTCATTGCACAGGACCCCGGCCACGAGATCCGCAGTGCCATCCGGGTGCTGAAAGCGCTATGCGATGGGGTACCTATTATCGAAGGTCAGGAACGTATCGGAATTGATGTTTTCCTGAAGGACAACCTGTCCTGAATACGGTTCGGCAAGTGGCTTTTCCGGGGCGTGTGTTAAAAAGTCGCCTCTAATACTCAATTTTTTGGATTGACCTTTAAGGACGGTCGGCGCATATCTAGGGTATGCGCTTGACACAACAGACCAATTACGCCGTGCGCGCGCTCATGTATTGCGCCGTGAACCCGGACAAGCCGAGCAAGGTTGCCGATATTGCAGCCAGCTTCGAGATGTCCGAAACGCATTTGTTCAAGATCATGAAGGTCCTCGTTGACGCGAATCTGACCAAGACGATCCGCGGTCGCAACGGTGGGGTGATGCTTGGACGTCCGGCAGAACAGATCACCGTCGGCGAAGTGGTTCGCGCGGCGGAAGAGAGCTTCCTTCTCGCAGAATGTTTCGACTCGGGCCGCAAGGATTGCCCGCTGATCGTTTCCTGCGGTTTCAACGGATTGTTGCATGAAGCCCTCGAAGCCTTCATGGAAGTGCTGGATGGAAAGTCGATTGCGGATCTGTCCGAAGACCGTTTCGGAATGCGGGATCTACTGAAGATCGATGTCGCGGAAACACCGATGGCCGCGAACGCCTGACCTTAACCCGGCCAGATCAGATAAGACAAAGGCGCCACCTTTCGGTAGGCGCCTTTTTTGTTTGGAAAACGCCTGGCTGGCTAGCCGCTGAGGGAGAGGAGAGGGCGGGTGGCTTGCCTGGCATTTTGTCCCCCTGGTGAACCAGGGGCCCTGTCTTCTGCAAAACCGGAGGACGCGATTTCCAGTTCCGTTTCGATCAGGCATTGCCTTGATAGGAAAAGTTGAGTATGAGTGTCAAGTATAAAGTTGACTTAAAAACTCATCTTTAGAAATTCCTATTGAAACGCCCTCCGAAGCCCCAGGTTTTTGGAAGGGCAAACACAAGGCCAGGGACCGAATTGTGGCTATGACACCAACCGCAAACAGCCAGAAAAGCCGTCTTTCTTTAGCGCCCGCCATTCGGGCTCGCCAGGGACTCGCGGAGAAGGTCAAGACGGACTCAAAACGCGAACAGAAGACTGAGATCGATTCCCGGGAGCTTTTCAGCGGTCTGCGCCAGATCCAGATCCATCACAACGAAGAAACCTACCGCCTGTCGATCACCAAGCAAGGCAAATTGATTCTCACGAAGTAATTGATCAGACGACTGGGCGGGCAAAACCTGTTGCGTTTTGCCCGCTGAGTTTATTCGGCATTTATCAAGCCGAAAAAATTGCCACAGGCTTGCCGACGCCGCGCAAGGCGTGCTCGCCCATCTCATTCAGTCCGGATTGCAGATCGCCGGACAGGGCCTCCTTCACGGGGGCAGTCATGAGCAGTTCCCGCCCCAGAGGCTTGCACAGGGATTCAACGCGGCTGGTTTCGTTGACCGCACGGCCGATCACTGTGAAGTCGAGCCGGTTTTCGCCGCCGACATTGCCAAAAAAGACTTCGCCGCGGTGCAGTCCGATACCGATCTTGAGCGGCTGCCAGAGATCGGGATCAGGCAGGGTGTCGAGGGGAGTTTCGTTAAGGTCCTCGATTGCGGCAAGCGCGGCCCTTGAGGCCTTCACCGCGGCTTCTGCAGCCGCCTTTTCACCAAGAACATTCTGGTCGAAGACAGCGAGAATGCCGTCGCCCATGAATTTCAGTATATCTCCGCCATGGTTCAGAACTGCATCTGAAACCCGGTCAAAATAGGCATTCAGGATGGCCGTGACTTCCGGGCCACTGAGGCGGTCTGCCAGCTGGGTGAAGCCGCGCATGTCCGACATGAAGACAACGGCCTTGATGGCATCCCCGTCGCCGCGCCGGATTTCACCGTCCAGGACACGACGGCCGGCAATCGGACCAAGATAGGTATCGGCCACGTTGCGCGCGATCCTCTGCACGATGTGGCGTTCGACGTGAAGCGCGAGTAGATCGATCAGGCTGCGAATGCGTTCCTTGTCCACCGGCGGAAAACCACCGGGTCGCTTGGTCGCGAAGGTCATGGCGTTGTGCATCTCGCCGGCAGCACTCAAGGGCAGGGCGACATAGGCGGTGTATCCCTCTTCCGCGAGGTCCTGCATCAGCGAACCGGCGTTCCGGCCTTCCTCGGTTTCCAGGTCCAGCTTGATAATCTCGCCTTCGCGCATCACCCGGAAGAGAGGATTGCTGGTGAACGAAACGGCATTGACCGCTGCAGCGTCGGCCGCGATTTCGTCACAAAGCGTGTCCGTGCTGTTCCACACCCAGGAAAATCCGACAACGCGTGGGTGCAGCGTTCCGACGTGTAGCGTGCAGCGGTCGATAAAAAAACCTGCTGCCTTGCAGCGCCACATGAACTCCTCGAACATCAGCATCACGCTGTCGATCTGTGTTGCATCGTGCAACAGCCAGTCGTGAACGTCTTCCAGTGTCTGTTGTTCGGGCGCACATGCCGGGCCCCTGTCGGAGCGTGCCAGCAGGTGGATGTGCTTTACATAGGTGCGCGGGGCGGGGTCTAGCACATGCAGGTTCATGCTCTCTCCAGTCGGAACTATGAAGCTTTGCCCTCTAATCTGGTTGGCCAGCCGCAAAGTTCAATCTGAAAATGACCCGCGACACAAAAAAGGCGGCGCATGGTATGAAGCCAGGCGCCACCTTGTCGTCTATTGAACCTCAGAATGCGGCTTCTACACCATCCATCTCGACATAGACGCTCTTGATCTGGCTGTAATATTCAATCGCGGCGTGACCGTTTTCGCGGCCAATGCCGGACTTCTTGTAGCCGCCAAACGGCATTTCAATCGGTGTCAGATTGTAGGTGTTGATCCAGCAGGTGCCCGCCTGCAGCTGGTCGATCACACGATGGGCCCGCTGAATGTCCTTGGTGAACACACCTGCAGCGAGACCGAATTCCGTGTCGTTGGCACGTGCAATGACATCATTCTCGTCGTCAAAATCGAGCACGCTGAGGACGGGGCCGAAGATCTCCTCGCGGGCAATGCGCATGTCATCGGTAACGTTCGCAAATACGGTTGGCTGTACAAAGTACCCGTCCGGCAGGCTGTCGACATTTGCGGTGCCGCCGCCGCAGACAAGCCGCGCGCCCTCGTCCTGCCCGACCTGCATGTAATAAAGGACCTTGTCGAGCTGCTGCTTGGAGACGAGAGGCCCGATATTGGTGGCTTCGTCGAGCGGATCCCCGAGGACAGCGCTCGATGTGCGCTCCGCCAGACGCGCGACAAAGCGGTCCTTGATGGCAGAGTGAACAAAGACGCGCGTGCCGTTGGAACAGATCTGACCGGTAGAGTAGAAATTCGCATTGATCGCGGCCGAAATCGCGTTTTCGATGTCCGCATCGTCGAAGACGATCAGTGGTGATTTTCCACCAAGTTCCAGCGTTGTCTTCTTCAGATGCTCGCCGGCAAGGGCCGCGACCTTGGCACCGGTCGGGACCGATCCGGTCAGCGATACCTTGGAAATTGCAGGATGTGCGACCAGCTTGGCGCCGACGTCACCGAAACCCTGGATGACGTTGAAAACGCCGTCCGGCAGGCCGGCCTCGGTGAGAGCTTCTGCAAGTTTCAAGGCACTGAGCGGCGTGACCTCCGACGGTTTGAAGATCATCGCATTGCCGCAGACGAGCGCTGGTGCTGCCTTCCAGCAGGCGATCTGGATCGGGTAGTTCCAGGCGCCGATACCGAAACAGATCCCGAGCGGTTCCCGCTTCGTGTAGGCAAAGGATCCACCAAGGTCGATGTGTTCGCCCGTCAGGGTGGCAGCAAGACCGCCATAATATTCCAGGCAATCGGCACCCGATGCGGCATCTGCGATCAGGGTTTCCTGTAAGGGCTTGCCCGTATCCAGCGTCTCCAGAACGGAGAGGTCGTGGTTTCTCTCGCGCAAGATTTCGGCAGCTCTTCTCAGAACACGCCCACGCTCTGCCGGAGCCGTTGCAGCCCAGACCTTCTGGCCTTCCTTGGCCGTCCGGATTGCCTCGTCGATCACGGCATCGTCTGCCGAGCGGATCTGTGCGATCACTTCTCCGGTCGCCGGATACAGCGAATCGAAGGGCGTGCCGTCCTGGCTCTCCTGGTAGGTTCCACCGATATAGTGCGATGCTTGCGGTTGCGCACGCATGGGATTGCTCCTGATATTGGGGCAGTGGGGCGCCCGACTGCCGAAATTCTCAAATACTAGCGTTGACTGTTTTCCCAGTCAGGATGGATCCAGGGATCCAGATTGGAGGCGGGAAGCGGGTCCCTGCCCAGAATGTGGTCCGAGGCCTTTTCCCCGACCATGATCGACGGGGCGTTGAGATTGCCGTTGGTGATCTGCGGGAAAATGGAGCTGTCGGCAACGCGCAAGCCGTCCACGCCAATGACCTTGCATTCCGGATCGACGACCGCCATCGGGTCCGCTGCATCACCCATCCGGCAGGTTCCGCACGGATGATAGGCGCTTTCAACATGTTCCCGGATGAAATCGTTGAGTTCATCGTCGCTTTGCACCTGGTCTCCGGGCTGGATTTCCTTGCCTCGGTACTCGGAAAAAGCTTCCTGTCCGAAGATTTCCCGTGTCAGACGAATACAGGTTCGGAAGTCTTCCCAATCCTCTTCGTGCGACATGTAGTTGAAAAGGATCGACGGTTTTTGACGCGGGTCTTTCGAAGTCAGCTTGATATGACCGCGCGACTTGGAGCGCATCGGTCCGACATGGGCCTGGAAACCATGACCTTCCGCTGCAGCCTGGCCATCATAGCGCACGGCAAAGGGGAGAAAGTGATACTGGATATCCGGGTATTTCACGCCTGCCTTCGAGCGAATGAAAGCACAGCTTTCAAACTGGTTGGACGCGCCGAGACCCTGCTTGAAGAACAGCCATTGTGCGCCAATCAGCGCCTTTGAAACCAGGTTCCAGTGTTTGAACAGGGTTATTGGCTGGGTACAGGCCTGTTGCAGGTAGAGTTCCAGGTGATCCTGCAGGTTCGCTCCGACCCCGGGCCGGTCCGCGACGACGTCAATCCCGACCTCTTTCAGGTGTTCTGCCGGTCCGATGCCGGATTGCATCAGGATCTTGGGCGAGTTGATCGACGAGGCGGCAAGGATCACCTCGCGCGAGACCCTGGCTTCACGCAGCTCTCCGCCAACCTCGAACTCGACACCGATTGCGCGGTTGTTTTCTATGAGAACCCGGTGCACCAGCGCGCCCTTGATCAGCTCGAGATTGCCACGCTTCAGCGCAGGTTTCAGATAGGCATTTGCCGCCGACCATCGACGGCCCTTGTGGACCGTCATTTCCATGTCGCCGAAGCCTTCCTGGCGTTCGCCGTTGTAGTCGGCTGTCACACCATAACCGGCCTGCGAACCCGCCTGTTTAAAGGCATCAAACAACGGATTCCACTTGGTGCCGCGTTGTACGTGCAGCGGGCCTTCGGTGCCCCGCCAGCCAACCTGGCCATCGGGATTGGTTTCCATGCGCTTGTAATAGGGAAGAACGTGGCGGAAACCCCACCCTTTCGCGCCCATGTCCTCCCAGGTGTCGAAGTCACAGGCATGTCCGCGAACATAGACCATGCCGTTGATGGATGAGGAGCCGCCAACGACCTTGCCACGCGGGGTTGCCAGCCGGCGTCCGCCCAGGTGAGGCTCCGGCTCGCTTTCATAGCCCCAGTCATAGAGCTGCATGTTCATTGGATAGGACAGGGCGGCTGGCATCTGAATGAACGGACCGACATCCGTTCCCCCGAACTCCAGGACCAGAACCTTGTTCTTGGGATCGGCAGAAAGTCGGGAAGCCATGGCACAGCCGGCAGAGCCCGCGCCAACGATAATAAAATCGAACTCGTCGATCATCAGGGTCCTTGCTCCGGAATATCAGCTTGTTGCTGCGCGCGCGCTATGGGCGGCGATTTGTGTTTCGACGTAATCCTCAACCATGGAGATCGCGGCGTTCCGATCCGTGGAAGCGTCGCTCAGAGCCTGCCGGATCCAGACGCCGTCAATCATTGAAGCGGTGCCTTCCGCTACACGCCTGGCGTCTTCTCGCGGGATGAAGGCACGCAGGTTGAAGGTGAGGTTTGAGGCCAGCCTGGCTGCATAAATGCGCAAGAGCCGGTTGTTGCTGTCTGTTGTACGGGACTGCACGTAAAAGGCCAGCCAGGCGGCAATCACGGCCGGCTGGAACTGATCATGTGCAAAGTTGCCGGCGATGATTGCGGAAATGCGCTCACGCGGCGTCGCCGCGTTCGAAAGGCCTTCCCGGATCGCCTTGCCCAATTCGGTGAGGAGGTGACGCATGGTGGCGGCCAAAAGCTGATCCTTGGAACCGAAATAGTGATGCACCAAGCCGCCGGACACGCCGGCCCGCTTCGCAATCTGCGCCATGGTGATGTCACTGTAACCACGCTCGTGGATCGCATCGACCGTTGCGTGGATCAGACTGCGCCGCCGTTCCGCTTCCATTCCGACTTTGGGCATCAATGACCTCCCGTTATGCAGTATTTTTAATTTTAATTGATCAATCAATCAATGAAAACTTGCAAATTCTTTCAAGTGATGTTTGGATCACCTTCAGGCAGGCTGCTATTGGAGGACATGGCGAGCTCAAGAAGCTGCGGGGAGTGCGGCTTCGTGCAAAGAAATAAAAATCACTTTCCGAAGGAGACACAATCATGAAAGTTGCAGCGAAACTCGCTGGAGGTCTGGCCCTTGGTCTGATGCTCACCGGAACCGCGCTTGCAAGTGAACCGGACAGCTGCAAGACCGTTCGCTTCTCAGATGTCGGTTGGACGGATATTACTGCAACCACGGCCGCCACATCGGTGGTGCTTGAAGCGCTCGGCTACGAGCCGGAAGTCAAGATCCTCTCCGTTCCGGTGACTTATGCTTCCCTGAAAAACAAGGACATTGATATCTTCCTCGGCAACTGGATGCCGACCATGGAAGGTGACATCAAGGCGTATCGGGAAGATGGTTCGGTTGAAACCGTCCGTGCCAATCTTGAAGGAGCGAAATATACGCTCGCCGTGCCGAAATACACTTTCGACAAGGGGCTCAAGTCTTTCCAGGATATCGCGAAGTTCCGCGACGACCTTGATGGCAAGATCTACGGCATCGAGCCGGGCAACGACGGCAACCGCCTCATCATCGGCATGATCGACCAGAACCAGTTTGGTCTGGAAGGCTTTGAAGTGGTTGAGTCCTCCGAACAGGGCATGCTCGCTCAGGTCGCCCGCGCCAACCGCCGCGAGGCTGACATTGTCTTCCTCGGTTGGGAGCCGCATCCGATGAATGCCAACTTCGAGATGGCCTATCTTGAAGGTGGTGATGACGTTTTCGGGCCGAACTTTGGTGGCGCAACCGTCTATACCAATGTCCGCGCAGGCTATGTTCAGGAATGCCCGAATGTCGGCAAGCTTCTGGAGAACCTGGAATTCTCGCTGGCCATGGAAAACGAGATCATGGGCGCGATCCTGATCGACGGTGAAGACCCCAACAAGGCTGCCGCTGCATGGCTGAAAGAACATCCGGCGACCTTCGAAAACTGGCTCGTCGGCGTAAAAACCGTTGATGGCGGTGATTCCTTCGCAGCCGTAAAAGGTGCTCTCGGCCTCTAAGGTCTGGTCATCGAAAGTGCCGGCATTCGCCGGCACTTTTCTGTTCTGCTCCGGGAACTTTCTGGTCTGACTTCATATCCTTGCGTGCTGGTCGTGTTCCGCCCGACATCCTGTCGAACGAACGCTGCACCCGGGAATTGATTTCGGTGTGCCGGATGTAGTCCTGCTGCACCCGGGAATTGATTTCGGTGTGCCGGATGTAGTCCTATTGGAGCATGCGGAAACATCTGCAGGCATAGTTTAAGATGGGGGCGGCGGGTTGGACTGGCTCACAGATCACAAATTGCCTATCGGACGCTGGGCAAAGAACTTCGTCGATTGGCTCACGGACAACGCCCTTTGGGTGTTTGACGGGATTTCGCTTTTTCTCGAGACATTGATTGACGGCATCCTTTGGTTGCTTCAGGCGCCAAATCCCCTGGTGGTCGTCGCAATCGCCGCAGGCATCGGCTACGCGGTTCACAGAACAATCGCCTTTACCGTGTTTGTTGCGGTTGCTCTCTTGCTGATTATCAATCAGGGCTATTGGGAAGAGACAACAGAGACACTGGCGCTCGTGATCGCAGCGTCGGTGGTCTGCATGGCTGTCGGGGTGCCCGTGGGTGTTCTTGGGGCACACAATCCCCGTTTTTACGCTGCCATCCGGCCCGTGCTTGACCTGATGCAGACCATCCCGACATTCGTCTATCTGATCCCGGCCCTGATCCTTTTTGGCCTCGGCATGGTCCCCGGACTGATTGCAACGGTGATCTTTGCCATACCTGCCCCGATCAGGCTTACCCAGCTCGGCGTTTCCTCAACGCCGACCGCCTTGCTGGAGGCGGGTCAGGCCTTTGGGGCCACGAAACGGCAACTGCTCTGGAAAATCGAATTGCCATACGCCCTGCCGCAGATCATGGCCGGGCTGACCCAGACCATCATGCTGTCATTGTCCATGGTGGTGATTGCTGCACTGGTCGGCGCGGATGGTCTCGGCGTTCCCACATTGCGGGCGCTGAACACTGTCAACATTGCGCAAGGGTTTGAAGTCGGCGTCTGCATTGTTCTGATCGCCATTGTTCTGGACAGGTTCTTCCGCAAGGAAGAAGGAGGCAAGCGATGACCGACAGGCAACCGATTGTTTCCTTCAAGGATGTCGATATCGTTTTTGGAACCAATCCAAGGGCGGCACTGCCGCTCATGGATGCGGGCAAGACACGGCAGGAAATCCAGGCGGAAACCGGACAGATCCTTGGTGTCGCCGGGGCGACGCTGGACATTCATGAGGGCGAAGTTCTCGTCCTGATGGGGCTCTCCGGTTCCGGCAAGTCGACGCTTCTGCGCGCCGTGAACGGGCTCAATCCGGTAATCCGGGGCGAAGTCCAGGTTCATGACGGCAACCGGTACGTCAATCCGGAAACCTGTTCGGAAGACGAACTTCGGCAACTGCGCCGGCACCGGATCGCCATGGTGTTCCAGCAATTCGGCCTGCTGCCCTGGCGAACGGTTGCCGAGAATGTCGGATTCGGACTTGAGCTTGCCGGCATGAGCCAGAAAGAACGCGCTGCCAAAGTCGATGAGCAGCTGAAGCTGGTCGGCCTGACAAGCTGGGGTGAAAAACAGGTGCATGAGCTGTCCGGCGGTATGCAGCAGCGTGTCGGGCTTGCCCGGGCGTTTGCAACGGATGCCCCGATCCTGCTCATGGACGAACCGTTCTCGGCGCTCGACCCGTTGATCCGCGACAAGTTGCAGGATGAGCTTCTGGACCTTCAAAAGGAACTGAACCGCACCATCATCTTCGTCAGCCATGATCTGGACGAGGCCGCAAAGATCGGCTCCCGGATTGCGATCATGGAGGGTGGACGGGTAATCCAGCTTGGCACTCCCCAGGAGATCGTCAAGAACCCGGCAGATGACTACGTGGCCGATTTCGTCAGCCACATGAACCCGCTGAACGTGTTGCGTGCCCGGGATATCATGGTGCCCCCGGGCAGCCTGCCGGGCTCGCTTGCGAGCGCTCTGACCTGCGAGGCCAGCACACCGATCCGGGAGGTGGCAAAACTGAAGAAAACCAGCACGGAACCGGTCGTGGTTCAAAGCGACGGTGCGATTGTCGGCGTAATCGGCGAGAACGAGCTGCTGGATTGCATGCTCTAGAGTCTTCTTCCCGAATTTACCTGCAAACCAAAAACGGGGCCATTTGGCCCCGTTATCCAGAAATCCTGCGTGCCCGGGATATCGGGGAATAGTCCGGTTCAGTCAGAATCCCCGCAGGAATCCCCGCCAGAGAAATCTGAAGAGGTTTGATGGCAAAAGTCGTCTTGGCTTGACGATGTCTCATCTCCACTGCCGAAGCTGAAGGAGAAGTAGGAGCCACCTTCCTCATCTCCACCGAACGGGCCGTCACCATTAAAAAACCAAAGAAACGGTGCCATTGCCAACACATAACCGGCCGTGAGCGCAATCAGTGTCGTGTGCAGAGCGTCCGTCAGTGCAACCTCGAACAAAATGAACAAGAAAACGCCGATTGGAGCAAACACCAGAATTCGAAACAAGTTGCCGCGAAAACTGCCATTTTTGATTTCGGTTCGATAAGTGCTCAGCAGCGCTTTGTAGGTTTTCAAGAATTTGGCTCCCCAAACAAAATGCAAAAGTTGCAGGTCTTTATTGTGACCCGTTTAAGGGGAACGGCAACCAGGTTCCAATTGCCGAGGTAGTCATTTTCACGGGGCAAACAAAGCGGGCCATTTGGCCCCGTCAGACTGCTGACAAAGCCAAATCAAGTTGTGCCGTCCCGGCCTTGAGCCGGGACCTGACTTGGTCAATCGGATTCACTGACATCCATGTTGGGAAGATAAATACAGGGGGGGCTGGATCAGCGTTTCACTTCGTCCGGGACGGAACGCGAAGGTTTTTCAACCAAAAACGGGGCCGACTGGCCCCGTTTTCATTCTTGTTCAAAGTGCTGGCCGGCTTTTGGCCGTGCGCATGATTTTTGACGTCAGCTCAGAGAAGCTCGAGCTGTGCAGCCTGTTTGCCGCGGCCGCGACGGTCGTCTTCCGGCACGAAGGAGATTTTGGCGCCTTCGACCGGCGTTCCGATGCCGGCCTGTTCGAAAGCGGTGATGTGGACGAACACGTCCTTGCCACCGTTTTCCGGCGTGATGAAGCCGAACCCGCGGTCGTGATTGAAGAACTTGATTGTACCGTTCTCGCGCATGGAGAAACCTTTCCGTCAGTTGGATGCGCATTTCCGTTGCCGGAAATCCGCGGAAAAACGAGAAGTCAATTAGAAACGGAAAGCTTGGGTATTCAGAGCGGCGCTTAATGGAGCAGCCGCCGAAGTCTTCAGTCTCACCGGGTCTACGTCATGTCCCGTACGGCGCGTTTCGCACCGATGCGAGATAATGTAGGTCCCGTTCCTGAGCCCGGCAAGTGAAAGATTTTTGAGAAAATCACTTAGCGTCAAAAACAGGCAAAAAATGGTAAAACGCAACCCTGTGACCCGGGTCACAGAGGCTTTCGGTTCTGATGGCTAGGTTGTCTTCATGAAGTTGAGGCAACGAGCACCGCCTCAGAGCTAGAAGGAACAAAGACATGTTCAGGAAAGTCGCAAATACCTCCGTCGCACTGGCACTTGTCGCTGGTGCTGCCTTGACCGTACCGACACAATCCGCGAAAGCCGCTGAAGGCTGGCAGGTCGGCGTCGGCATTGCCGGTGGTCTGGCCGCAGGCGCGATCCTCGGATCGGCATTGTCCCAGCCGCGCTACCACGCACCGCCGCCTGTCTATTATCCGGCACCGGCTCCGGTCGTTGTCTACCGTCCGGCTCCGTGGTCCCCGGCCTGGTACAACTACTGCAGCCGCAAATACCGTTCGTTCAATCCGAACACCGGCTATTTCCTGGCCTATTCCGGTCAGTACAAGTTCTGCCGCTGATATCGCGCTCTGTGAGCGCACAAGGATCGGACTGAAGACACCACTTCGCCGTCCGTTCTCGCCGGGGTGCAAGCAGCCCTGAAATGGGTCAATCCGGCAACTCTCTGCAAGGTATCCTCCCCGCCTTGCAGGGAGTTTTTTGTTTGGTTTCAGCCCTGGCCTTCTTCGGCCAGCCGCCTGGCAGCGCGCATCGTTGTTTCCAGCTGGTTGAGAAACCTTGAGCGGTCGGCCTTTGTGAAGGATGGTCCACTCTCCCGGATTTCACCGATCTCTCGCAAATGTGTGTTCAGATCGCGCATCGCCAGACGCATGCCGATCCCGTCTTCGCGAAAGGGTTTGCCGGTCGGGCCGATGACAAGGGCACCAGTCTTGACGCATCGCGCCGCCAGCGGCACGTCGGCTGTGACGACGACATCGCCTTTCACGGCCCGCTCAGCGATCCAGTTGTCGGCTTCGTCAGGCCCTTCGGGAACAACAATCCGTTCGATCAGGTCCCCTTCCGGAAGCCGCATCCAGCTGTTGGAGACGATCTTGATCGGCACTTTGTGTCGTTCACCGACCCGTATGGCCTCGTCTTTCACCGGACACGCATCGGCATCCACGTAAAGCACCGTCATGGCGCAAGTTCCTTTTTGTCTGCCAGGTAAGCGTCGATGCCGCGCGCAGCCCTTTGCCCCATCGCGAAACAGGCCTGCAACAGGTAGCCACCCGTTGGCGCTTCCCAGTCGAGCATTTCTCCGGCGGCAAATACGCCGGGCATTTTCTTGAGCATGAGGTTTTCGTCAAGCTCGTCGAGCGCGATGCCCCCCGCAGAGGAAATCGCGCGGTCAATGGAATAGGGAGCTCTGCACATGACCGGGACGGACTTGATCCGGGTTACCAGTTCGGATGGATCAGGGGGCAACGGTCCGGCTTCCCGTATGAGAGCCTGTTCGGCAGGATTGAGCTTCACTGACTTCCTGAGAAACGTTGACAGGGATTGCTTGCCGCGTGGGCGCGACAGCTTGCGCATCAGCTCTTCCAGGGTCAGCGCGGGGCGCAGGTCTATCGCCAGCTCCGCTTCACCGTCCTGATTGATCTTTTCGCGAATATCTGCGGACAGTGCGTAGACGGCACCGCCTTCCAGTCCTTTTTCCGAGATCACGGCTTCCCCGAGGACCGACTTTTCGTCAAGCGAGAGGGCAATGCGTTTCAGCGGAGCTCCGGGATGACGCGCTTTCAAATGCGCGGACCAATCGACTAGAAATCCGCAGTTGGCTGGCTCGAACCGGTTGACCCGCACACCGCTGGCTTCAAGGCATGGGACCCAGGACGCATCGGACCCGAGTTTCGGCCAGCTTGCGCCTCCGAGTCCGAGCAGAACCGCGTGTGCCGGAAACGCCTTGGTCTCACCGGTTGTCGTCTGGATCAGGGCATCTCCCGTTTCTGAAAACCCCAGAAACATGTGGCGGCCGAGAAGCTGCACATTCAGGCGTCCAAGACGCTGCAGCCAGGCTCGCAGCAAGGGCGAGGCTTTCATGGATTTGGGAAAGACACGCCCGCTGCTGCCGACGAATGTCTCCTGGCCAAGACCATGACACCAGGCAATCAGGTCCTTTGTGGGGAAGTCCCTGATCAGGGTTTCAACAAACCCGCCCGAGGGCCGATAGCGCTCGACAAACTTTTCCAGGTCTTCGCTGTGGGTCAGATTGAGGCCACCGCGCCCTGCCATCAGAAACTTTCGTGCCGGGGAGGGCATGCGTTCAACGAGGGTGACGGCATGGCCTTGGGCTGCAAGCAATTCGGCAGCGAACAGTCCGGACGGTCCGGCACCAACTATCAGGACATCGATCATGGCGCTTTTTAATGCAGGGTCGCGGCCGCTGTACAGCACCTTCATGTCCCGGAGCGGGGAACTCGCCATGTTTTTCGACCGCTGCTGATCTAGCGCAAGTATTTGTTATCGGGGCTGTGGCAAACTTCACGGGAATTCCAGGTGAAATCTCGATCGTCTTGGATCTGACCAAAGGGAAGTCGGGCATGGAAGAGAAAACGAGCCTGATTGTCGTTGCCGATCCGGACCCGAATGTCCATTCGGGATTCAAGAATCTGTTGCAGGATCGTTGCCGGGTCGCCTGCTTCGACAACTCAGAGGACGCATTACGCTTCCTCCAGCAGCACCCCGGTGTTGCCGTTGTGTTTTCCTGTTTCAACCTGCCGGGCCTGGGGGGAAGCGCATTTCTGAGCGCCGCCCAGACAATCACGCCGCAGGCCGCCCGGGTTATGCTGACAGGTGACAAGTCAAAACAGGCGGTCAAGGAAGCTCTCAACGAGGGCCATGCCTTCCTGTTTCTCGAAAAACCTTGCAAGACGAATGACTTGTTGGAAGCGCTCGACCTGGCATTGGCGCATCACCGTCAAAAGGCAAGGGACCGTGCACTGCTGGAAAGGACGCTTGCCGGTTCGGTAAAACTGTTGATCGAAACGCTGGGCCTGTTTCATCCCGAGGCGTTTCGTCGAACGGGTATCGTGCGCAAGCAGGCTCTCAAGATCGCGCGGGTACTCGGGCTCGAAAAGACCTGGGAACTGGAAATGGCGGTGATGCTGTCCCCGCTGGGGGAAGCGGTGCTGCCAAAGCATGTGCTGGCACGCTACCGTGCCGCCAGAACCCTGACAGAACAGGAACGGCTGGTCCTGGAAGGCGCTCCGGTACAGGCAAGGGACCTCCTGCGCAACATCCCGCAACTGGAACGCGTCTCTGAACATCTCTACTTTTCCGCACGCGGCTATGACGGCTCGGGTTTCCCCAAAGACGGTCCGACGGGTGAGGAAATTCCTCAAATCTCGCGCATTTTAAAGGTTCTGACGGATCTCTGGTATGCAAGCCCGGAGAGCGGACCCGATGCCGCTGCATTCGAAGCCTTGATGATCAATCAGGTTAAATATGACCCGGTGCTGCTCGATCTCGCACGGAAGGTCCTGCTGGACGATGTCCCTGAAGAAAAACGCGGCTTTGTATCCGAGTGCCATATTCCGTCATTGCAGCCAGGCGATGTCCTGATGGACGACGTGCTGACCGAAAACAGCCATGAATTGGTGCTCTCGCGCGGTCATGCACTGACCCAGACGACCATTCGGCGGCTGCAGCATTTTCATCAGACTGTCGGGGTGCGCCAGCCAGTTCGGGTCGAGCGTCACGCTGTTGCGCAAGACGCGCTGAGGACCGGGAATTGACTGCCTAACCGGATCGGGTGCGGTCCAGAAGATCCGCTTCATAGGCTTTCGCAACCCGCAGAAACCGGGCGTGGGCGTAGTTCATCGACAGGATAAATCCCCACCAGCCGTATTTCCGGTACTTTCGAACAAAGTAGGCTTTGAAGAAGCTTACCGGAAACTCCGTCAGCAACCGGCTGCGCGGCAACTTGCGGCCATGCGCCCGCATGTCCTCTACCTGCATGTCCGAATACCGATTGTACTTTCCGACCTGGAATTCGAGCGAGCGGATCGAACGATGCGCCATGATACCGGAAAGATTGGCGATTTTTGTGCCTTCCTGCGGGCGCACCGTGTCATGGACGATGGACTCGGAAAACCGGCCCTTTCGCCGGTCGTAAAGGCGGATCTGGTGATATCCGTAGGCCCATGCGGCGGGCGCTTTCTCATGCGCATACATGTCGCGGATCATGATCCGCCATCCATCGGCGTCCGCGTGGCTGCCATCGGCAAACCTGGCCTGGATTTCAGCAGCGAGTTCCGGGGTGATCTCTTCGTCCGCGTCTAGGTTCAGAAGCCAGTCGTTCCGGCACCGGTCCTCGCCGAAACGTTTTTGCGGTCCGTAACCCGGCCATTCATTGGGCACCACACGGGCACCGAGTTTTTCCGCCACGGCAATCGTGTCGTCGGTCGATCCGCTGTCAATGACAATGACTTCGTCCACCCAGCCGATCACGCTCTCGATCGGACGGGCGATCCGGTCGGCTTCGTTCCTGGCAATGATGAAAACGGAAAGGGGCAGGCGGTCGGTCATCTGGTTTCCGGCAAAAAAACATGTGTCGCCGGAATGAAGCCGGCGCGTCTTTTTAGCCGCGCCGGACAGGCATTTGAAGAAAAATCAGGAAACAACCTTCGCGAAGACGGCATCCAGGCCATTCAGGGAGAGTGTTGTGCCTTGGGCAGTTCCCGTGAAACCGGGCGCCTTGAGGTCTTCGAGTTCAAGGCCATTCAGGGTGATCGTCTCGTGTGACTGCCCCAGATTGAACGCGCACAAGATCGTTTCGCCCTGATGGGCCCGGGTGAAAACGAGCGTTTCCCCGGGGCTTTCCAGAAAGGTCATGTCACCTTTCTTCAGGGGCGTTACGTTTTGCCGCCAGGCGTAAAAGGCACGGTTCCGGTTGAGGATCGACCCGGCGTCCTTGTCCTGTTCAAGCGCGGCCTGTTCCCGATGTTCAGGGGCGACCGGAAGCCAGGGGTCGGTGTCCGAAAAACCGGCATGGGCGTTGTCTTTCACCCAGGGCATCGGTGTGCGGCAACCGTCCCGACCCTTGTATTCCGGCCAGAATCGGATCCCGTAAGGGTCCTGCAGCTTTTCGAACGGCACGTCCGCTTGGGTCAGGCCCAGTTCTTCACCCTGGTAAACACAGGGCGTCCCGCGCAATGAGGCACAAAGGGCCGCCCCGAGCGGTGCAAACTTCCGGGTATCCAGACCTTCACCCCAGCGGCTGCCGACACGTTTTACGTCGTGGTTCGACAGGGCCCAGCTGGCCCAGCCGGAGCCGATTCCAGCGTTCATCTCTTCCACGATCCGGCGGATATAGGCCGCCGAGTGCTGCGGTGTCAGCAGGTCGAAACTGTAGGCCATGTGGATACGCTTGTCGGCTTCCGTGTAGGACGCAGTCAGCTCGACTGCCTGACCATCAGCTCCGATTTCACCCACCGATGTGGTGCCTGGATACTTGTCGAGCAACCGGCGGAGCTTTTCCAGAAAGACAAGGTTTTCAGGCCGGGTCTTGTCGTAGACGTGATCCTGGAAACCATAGGGGTTTGTCGGATCGACGGTCGAAGGCATCTCATCGGCGCTGAGCGGCGGGTTGTCGCGCAGGTCGGCGTCGTGGAAGTAGAAATTGACCGTGTCGAGACGGAACCCGTCCACGCCCCGGTCCAGCCAGAACTGCGCAGCCTTGAGCACAGCATCCTGAACCTCCGCGTTGTGGAAGTTCAGATCCGGCTGACTGGCCAGGAAGTTATGCATGTAATACTGGCACCGCCGACTGTCCCATTCCCAGGCTGGACCGCCGAAAATGGACAACCAGTTGGTCGGGGGCGTGCCGTCCGGCTTGGCATCTGCCCAGACAAACCAGTCCGCCTTGGCGTTGTCTTTTGAGGATCGGCTTTCCTTGAACCAGGGATGCTGATCAGAAGTGTGCGAGATCACGAGGTCGATCACGACCTTCAGACCGCGCTTGTGGGCCTCGGCGGTCATTCTGTCGAAATCGGCCAGCGTTCCGAACATGGGGTCGACATCTTCATAATCGGAGACGTCATAGCCGAAATCGTCCATCGGCGACGTGAAGAAGGGGGACAGCCAGATCGCGTCGACACCGAGCGAGGCGATATAGTCCAGCTTCTCGGTAACCCCGTTGAGGTCACCGATGCCATCCCCGTTGGTGTCGTTAAAGGAACGCGGATAGATCTGGTAGATCACGGCTCCACGCCACCAATCCGGGTCCTTGATCAAATTCGAGGGCATGACAGCCTCCTGGCCTGTTTCGGCTTCTTCGAACATTGCCTGTCTCCGTGCCGTCCAATCGCGGCGAAAAATTCAAAGCGCTTTGAATGGCTATATGCCGCGGATAATCAGGTCAAGTGAAATGCCTGAAAAAGTCGTGAGAACATTGAAATAAGGTTAGGGGCGGGGGCTGAAAAAGCCTCTTTAAATGCAAAAACCGGCCCTGCAAGCAGGACCGGTGGAGCATCTAAAAAGTCTCGAAACAAGTTTTTGTCCGGAACAGTCAACCTTCTAGCAGGCCCGCGTGACAAAGATGTGAACAAATGGCTAATGGTTGTGAAATTGCCAGTGGCACTTTTCACGATTGTCACTTCAATCAATCAGACGAAAGGTGCTTCGGTAAATTTGATTGGGAGTAACATATTGAAAAAGATATAATTTTTAATTTTGTATGACGTTTAGGTCAATTTCTTCTTGCAAAGCAGCATGGAAGCTGAAAATGTCTCTCCCGATCTTGAAATCGCAAAGTGACATGCGCACGTCTCCCGCGAATCCGGTGACGAACCCTGCGCAGTCCACTTGGTGTTGGAAATTCTGGAGGAACAGTCATGACTGCAGCGATGGTTGGCTGGGCGCACATGCCCTTTGGCAAACACGCGGACGAAACCGTTGAAAGCATGATCGTCAAGGTGGCCGTTGATGCCATCCACGATGCGGGCATTGCCCCGGAAGACGTCGACGAGATTCTCCTTGGCCACTTCAATGCCGGTTTTTCCGCCCAGGACTTCACTGCTTCCCTGGTTCTTCAGGCAGATCCGGCGCTTCGTTTCAAGCCTGCGACCCGTGTCGAAAATGCCTGTGCTACCGGGTCTGCGGCGGTCCATCAGGGCGTGCGCGCGGTGACCTCGGGCGATGCGCGTTTCGTGCTTGTTGTTGGTGTCGAGCAAATGACCACCACGCCGGGGCCGGAAATCGGCAAGAACCTTCTCAAAGCATCCTATCTCAAGGAAGACGGCGACATTCCGGCCGGTTTCGCGGGTGTCTTCGGCAAGATCGCCGACAGCTACTTCCAGAAATACGGTGACCAGTCCGATGCCCTGGCGAAAATCGCAGCCAAGAACCACAGGAACGGTGTCAACAATCCTTACGCACAGATGCGCAAGGATCTTGGGTACGAGTTCTGCCGTGCCGAGAGCGAGAAGAACCCCTTCGTGGCGGGCCCGCTGAAGCGCACGGATTGCTCGCTCGTGTCCGATGGGGCGGCCGCTCTGGTCCTGACCGACCCGGCAACTGCACTCGGCATGAAAAAGGCCGTCGCTTTCCGCGGCATGGCTCATGTTCAGGATTTCCTGCCCATGTCCAAGCGCGACATCCTGAAATTCGAAGGCTGTTCAAAGGCCTGGGGCGAAGCACTCGGAGATGCCAACCTGGCTCTCGACGATCTCTCCTTTGTCGAGACCCATGACTGTTTCACCATCGCCGAGATGATCGAATACGAGGCCATGGGCCTCGCACCCGAAGGTGAGGGCGCGCGTGCGATCCTCGAGGGCTGGACGGAAATGGACGGCAAGCTCCCGGTCAACCCGTCAGGCGGTCTGAAGGCCAAGGGTCATCCGATCGGTGCCACCGGTGTGTCCATGCATGTTCTCACGGCCATGCAGCTGACCGGGACAGCAGGCGACATCCAGGTCAAGAACGCCGAAATCGGCGGCATTTTCAACATGGGTGGCGCAGCTGTCGCGAACTTCGTGTCGGTGATGCAGGCGATGAAATAGTCACCTGGATTGATTGGTTAGAAAGCCGGCGGTTTCCGTCGGCTTTTTTGTTTGAGCAGCGTTACCTATGCTGACCAAGCGCGAAGCGCAGCAATGAGCCGGGAACCGATAAGCCTCTATGCTTTGGTCCGGCAATGCTTTGGTTTTGAAGGCAAAAAAAGCCTCATTCAGGTGCGGATGACAATGTCAGCAGCCCATCGACATCGCTGTCCCGGGCTTGACCCGGGACCAAAATGGATTGGGAATGCGGGTCCCGGCTCGAGGCCGGGACGGTTTATGGTCAGCTTTTCAAGCAGGTGATTGGACGGCACCCTGCTGATGCCGTCCAGGAAACACTTCAGTTCGCCGCTGCAGCAGCCGCCGCATAGAAGTCCGGATCCGTCAGTTCCGGAGGCGATACAGGCGCACCGCCACCTTCGCCAACATAAGTGTCGGCAACGCCATAGACGAAGATCCCGCCGGCATTGCGCTTGACGATCGCAACGCGCTCGATCAGCTGGTAGTCGCCCGCTTCGCAATTGGCGTAACTCGTATAGAGCTCCTTGCCGCCTTCATTGACCCGCTCCGAGCCGGACGAGAAACTGCCTTCACAGGACTTCTGGCTGTCGGCGATGATCAGCGACATCAGCTCGTTTTCACTCTGGTAGCTGCCCGCGCCAAAAATATGTGCCACCAGCGTCCGGGCATCGTTTGCGGCAACTGCATGCAGACCATTGAGGTCTTCGTCTTCCCTCTGCCCATCAGGCAAAAGTTTCAGGCCGCTGATCCCGGCACTGCCCATCAGGTTGAACAGGGCCTGGGTTGCCTCCACCGCGAGCTGTGGGTCGGCGGCTGCCGTCGAGGAGGAGGGGTTGCTTGGCGGGTTCTGGCCGAGCCCGCCGGAAGGGGCGGTGGCCGTATTCTGGGCCGGCGCAGCACCGTGGCGGGCCACGTTGCGCTCGACGCATTTTGCCATCCGGGCCATCAGTTTCGACGTTCCGGTCAGACGGAACTGGTAGTTATAGGAGCCGTCATAGACGTACAGCGTCCGTCCACGGCGGAAGCGGGTGATGATGTAACCGCCTTGCGGCATTTGCATACGCGCAAGGTTCTTGGTTTCGGCCTTGGCCATGCCCTGCTGCCAGCCGCCGCGGTCGATACGGTATTGCAGGGGAATGTCGGAGCCGACATCCATGTTCCAGTGCGGCGCGGAAAATCCGATGGCCCAATTGTAGTTGGTGTCGACTTCCACATAGAGCGTGATCCCGCTCTTGTAATCGGCAGAAGCAACGCAGGACGTGAAGAGACCGCTTTGGTCGTCGGTGAACGCATTGCCGTTCCAGCCGCCAAGCCTGAAACTGTCCACTGCAGCGGCACCTGCGTGCCCGACAAAGGCAAACAGGGCAAGCCCTACTATTCCCAGATACTTAACCAGTCGCATCGATCCCCCCTGATGCCGAGACGGAACTCGGATTTCCTCCGCCTGTCATCTGGAAAGGCTAAGCGAATTCCGTAGCGGCTTCAAGAAAGGACCTGCAGGATTTGTGCTGATGAACGTAGGTAAGACGAAGGTGTTCCGTCTTACTGGATGTCGTTGATTGCGCGGCTGAAACCCGTCAGCGGAATGTCAACGGACTGCCGTTTGTCAGCCGAGGGGGCAAAGTCGATCTGCATCTTTGCACCCGCCTTCATGGCAGCAACCAGCTTGTCAGTGGCCGGTGCGCTCAGAAAGCAGCCACGCGCGTCGCAGGTTCCGATGGTCAGCTCGGTGATGGGAGTGCCGTCGACAGCCAGCTTGATCTTGCCCGGCAGGTAAAATCCGAGCGGGGCCTGCATCTGGAGGACCGGCGGTGCTTTTTTCGGCGGGTAGATCAGATCGATCTTGAAGAGCAGCTTGCCGCTGTCCTTTACAAGAAGGCTCTGCGATGTTTCGCAGGTGAGCATATCTGCCGAGCGGGACGGACCGGCACATCGTGTCTGCCAGAGCGTATCTTGCGCGGCTTGTTGGGCCCAGACAGAGGAAGTCGCCACCAGGAGACCCAAACAGGTCGTCGCGAAGAACAGATTTTTGATTGTGTTCATGTGATTTTGCTTTTCAGATTGTGTCGCGCGTCCCGGACAAGAGACATAAACGGGTACGGGGATTGCGTCACCTGTTTCCGTCGGACTTTTTGACCACGCTGACGGACAGGATTCCACAAACCCGGGCAATTCTGCGCGTTTCTGGAACGGGAATTGGTCAAACACACCATTTGCAAAAAACTTTTCTCCTTCTGCGCCGAGCTTTGAAAACCCGTGCCCGGCGCCAGCAAGGCCCGCCGCTTACATTAGAGCCATCAAACTGGGATTGGAGTCTGTTCCTGATGGCGCGTGGCCGAGACAGCATTGCAAAGACACTGAAAGAGCCCGATGCAAGGCTCGACGTGTTTCCGGCGTTCATGAAGGTCGCCGGACGCAAGGTGCTTGTTGTTGGTCATGGCGGAGAAGCTGCCGCCAAGGTGCGCCTGCTGGGTGAAACCAACGCCCGCATCGTGGTCGTTTCGAAAACAGTCGAAGCCGATCTGCAGGATGCCATCGATCTTTTCCAGGCAGAACATGTGGCCGAGGACTTTGTGCCCAGGCATCTTGAAGAGGCTGCACTGGTTTTTTCCGCCCGCGAAGACCTGGCGCTCGACAAGGCCGTTGTTGATGCCGCAAGGATCTTCGGTGTTCCGGTCAACGCCGTCGACAAGCCCGAGCTTTGCGACTTCTACACCGGTGCGCTGGTCAATCGTGCGCCGATCGCCGTTGCCATAACATCGACCGGCGTCGGTCCGGTCCTGTCCCGTCATATCCGTGCGCGGATCGAGGCCATGCTGCCACGCGCAACCGGCGAGTTGGCCCGGCTGGCCGAGAGTTTTCGTGATGCTGCGACCAAGGTCATCACCGACGGTGCTTTGCGCAGGAATTTCTGGGCGCGGTTCTTCTCCGGATCCGTGGCCTCCAACCTTTATGCCGGCAAGACGGGCGTCGCACGCACCGAGGCGCAGCGCCTTTTGAACGGCATGGCTGAAGAGTCGGGCTTCGTCTGGTTGGTTGGCGCCGGCCCCGGTGCCGAAGACCTTCTGACCCTGCGTGCGCAGCGCCTGCTCCAGGAAGCCGATGTCATCGTGCATGATGCCCTGGTTCCGGCGGATGTCGTTGCCATGGGGCGCAGGGACGCGGATCGCATTTCGGTCGGCAAGCGCAAGGGAGCTCATTCCGTTCCGCAATCGCAGATCTGCGAACTGCTTGCCGAGCTTGGCAGCAAGGGTCTGAAAGTTGTGCGTCTGAAAGCTGGAGATCCGATGATCTTCGGTCGGGCGGCAGAAGAAATGGAGGCGCTCCGCGTCGCAGGTATCGGTTTTGAAGTGGTGCCCGGCGTTACAGCAGCCTTTGCCGCCGCCGCTTCGGCGCAGATCCCACTCACCCTGCGCGGTGTCGCCTCCAACCTGGTTTTTGCAACCGGCCACAACGCAAATTCCGAGACACTACCCGACTGGGCAGGCCTCGCACTGAAGGGTGCGACGGTTGCCGTCTATATGGGCCGCACGGTGGCTGCCGCGGTCGCTGACCGGATGATCGGAGCTGGCCTCAAGGCCGAGACGCCGGTCGCCGTCATCGAGAACGCAGCGCATCCCGACGAGCGCCAGTTTTCCGGGACCTTGTCCGAACTTGCGGTTCTTTCGAACCGCGGCGAGATCGACGGACCGGTCCTGATCGTAATTGGCGAGGCCGTCGGCCACGCCGCCCTGAACAACGCTGAGCCACTGGCGCCCAAGACGGCCGCCCGGGTCGCAGCTGCCTGAATTTGAAGAGAGTGGACGCAATGAAAGTCATTACCGCGAACCGACTGCTGAACGGAGACGTTGTCTGGCTCGGTGAAAACCAGAACTGGGTTGAACGGGTCACCCTGGCAAAAGTGTTTGAAGGCAAGGATGCCGTCGCATCCGGCCTCGAAGTCGGGGCCACGGCCGAGAAAAACCAGGAAGTCGTCGGTGTCTACGAAATGGACGTCACCATCGAGGACGGTGTGATCCACCCGGTTCGCCTGCGCGAGAAGATCCGTGCGGCTGGACCGACCACCCATCCGGAATTTGGAAAACAGGCCCAGGCCGTATCCGTGTAACAGACAGGAAGGAAGGGCTGCGCCTTGAATGGCAGCGCCCGTCAGGAGAGAAAAATGTACCGCTACGACGAATTTGACGCGAGCTTTGTCAATCAGCGCACCGAGCAGTTCAAGGATCAGGTCCGCCGCCGTCTGGCCGGAGAACTGTCCGAGGACGAGTTCAAGCCGCTGCGCCTGATGAACGGTCTCTACCTTCAGCTTCACGCCTATATGCTGCGCGTTGCCATTCCCTACGGCACGCTCAACAGCCGGCAGATGCGCAAGCTGGCGCATATCGCACGCACTTATGACAAGGGATACGGCCACTTCACCACGCGCCAGAACATCCAGTTCAACTGGCCGAAGCTGGAAGACACGCCGAAAATTCTTGAAGAGCTGGCCGAAGTCGAGATGCACGCCATCCAGACATCGGGCAACTGCATTCGCAACGTGACCTCGGACCATTTCGCTGGCGCTGCCGCCGATGAAGTCGCGGACCCGCGTCCCTATGCGGAAATCCTGCGCCAGTGGTCGTCGCTGCACCCGGAATTCTCGTTCCTGCCGCGCAAGTTCAAGATCGCGATCACCGGTGCGCCGAATGACCGCGCAGCCGTGCAGGTCCACGACATCGGCCTGCAGCTTGTGCGCAACGACAACGACGAAATCGGATTTGTTGTCTATGTCGGTGGTGGTCTCGGCCGGACACCGATGATCGGCCGCAAGGTGCGCGACTTCCTGCCGGAAGAGGATCTGCTGGCATATTCCGAGGCGATCCTGCGCGTCTACAACCGCTATGGCCGTCGCGACAACAAGTACAAGGCCCGCATCAAGATCCTGGTTCACGAAACCGGTCTGGAAGAGCTGAAGGCGGATATCGAGGCGGAATTCGAGAAAATCCGCTACGGTGTCCTGCGCCTGCCGGACGAGGAAGTCCGCCGCATCGAAGCCTATTTCGCACCACCGCCGCTTGAAGTCGGCAGCGCAACCTCCGACGTGGTCGAAGCCCGCCGTGCCAGCGACGCTGCCTTTGCCCAGTTCCTGAAGCATAACCTGAACCCGCACCGGGTGCCGGGCTATACGTCCGTGACGCTTTCCATGAAGCCGATTGGCGGTATTCCGGGTGACGCGTCCGATGATCAGATGGATGTCATTGCCGATCTTGCCGAACAGTACGGCCATGACGAGCTGCGCATCAGTCACGAGCAGAACGTGATCCTGCCGCATGTGAAGCTTGAGGATCTGCCGGCCCTGTTCGACAAGCTGGTTGCTGCCGAGATCGCGGAAGGCAATGCCGGTCTGATCACCGACATCATCGCTTGCCCGGGCATGGATTACTGCGCCCTTGCGACAGCACGCTCCATTCCGGTGGCGCAGCGGATTTCCGAACGTTTCGGAACGGCTGAACGCCAGTCGGAAATTGGCGAGCTGAAGATCAAGATCTCTGGCTGCATCAACGCTTGCGGACACCACCATGTCGGCCATATCGGCATTCTCGGCCTGGAGAAGAAGGGCGAGGAATTCTACCAGGTGACGTTGGGCGGTTCCGCCAACGAGAACGCCTCCATCGGCGAAATCGTCGGCCGCGGCTTCTCGTCCGAACAGGTTGTCGATGCGATCGAGACACTGGTCGACACCTATCTCGGCCTGCGCACCGGAAACGAGGAAACCTTCCTGGAGGCTTACCGCCGGGTCGGGGAGGAGCCCTTCAAGGAGGCCCTTTATGGCGCTGCATGAGACATTCAGTCTGGGCGTAGACCCTGAACTGGGCTTGCAGGCGGAAGTGGCCGCTCTGAATGCCCAGTTCGAGGATGCAACCGCGCAGGAGATCCTGAGGGCGGCCATCCGGCACCAGTTTGCCGGTGATATCGCTCTGGTTTCCAGCTTTGGCGCGGACAGCGCCGTGCTTCTGCACATGGTGTCCCAGATCGATCCTACGACGCCGGTTCTCTTTGGCGACACGATCAAGATGTTCCCGGCGACCTTGCTCTACCGGGACGAACTGATCGAGAAGCTCGGCCTGACCGACGTGCGCACTTTCAAGCCTTCGAAGGAAGACCTGGAAGCCAAGGATCCGGCCGGCATGCTCTGGATGAGTGATACGGATGCCTGCTGTCACATCCGCAAGGTCTTGCCGCTTGAGCGCATCCTGACCGGTTTCGAAGCCTGGATCTCGGGCCGCAAGCGGTTCCAGAGCAAGTCGCGGGCGAACCTGGAATATTTCGAGCTTGACCAGGGTCGGGTGAAGGTCAATCCGCTGGCAGACTGGTCGGCTGCCGACATTCTTGATTATGCCAAGGCGCACGATCTGCCCCCGCATCCGCTGGTCGCGCAGGGTTATCCGTCGATCGGTTGCATGCCGTGCACGGACAAGGTGGCTCCTGGTGAAGATCCGCGCTCGGGACGCTGGCGCGGACAGGACAAGACGGAGTGCGGCATTCACTGGCCCACTCATGGCAAGGAAATCGACGGCAGCGGCATTTGACCGCTGCTGTCCAACAACATTTGAGGACGCAAAATGGCTACGATTTACAAGGACGGCGAGTTCGTCGAAGAAACATGGACGCGGGTGGAGCCGGAGGCTGATACAGCCGTCGAGGGCAACCTGCTGGTGCCGGTGAAACAGTTTCTGGAAGAGACGGACAAGGTCCTGTCTCATGACGGCTTGGTCGCGGTTCTGGTGGAAGCCGGAGACGACGTCGAACCGCTCGAAAACCACCTTGACCAGCTGGCCTATGTAGCCGTCGATTTCCCGAGCTTTGCAGATGGCCGTGGTTTTTCCGCCGCGCGCGTTCTGCGTGAACAGCTCGGTTACAAGGGCGACATTCGCGCTGTCGGAAAATACATTCTCGACCAGGTGCCGCTCGCCCGTCGCTGTGGGGTGTCCTCGTTTGAAATCTCCAAGCCGGAAGTGCTCAAGGCGCTGAAAGCCGGGGAATGGCCGGAGGTAACGAAATACCTTCAGCCAGTCGGAACCGTTGACGAAATTCCGGTCGGCACGCGTCCCTGGGCGCGCAGGTCCCATCGCGATATTGCCGTCGCGGCGGAATAAGTTTCGCGTCAGTCACTGACGCTGCCATCGTTCTCAGGTCAAGGCCAGGTTCCGAAGACGTTCGGGACCTGGCTTTTGCCGTTCCGATATCCGCGCCTAATCCTTGTTGCTCTGGCAGATACGCTGAATTTCATTGATGTTTTCAAGCAGGATGTCGACAAGTCTCGGTTCGAAGTGACGTCCTCTCTCGGCACGCATCAGGTCAAGAATGTCCTCGAGTGGCCAGGCGTGCTTGTAGCTGCGTTCACTGCCAAGGGCGTCGAACACGTCCGCGACAGCTGTGATGCGGCCATAGAGGTGTATCTCATCGCCGCGCTTGTTGGCGGGATAGCCACCCCCGGCCCATCTTTCATGGTGGTCGCGTGCGATGATGGCCCCGGCTTGCAGCACGCGTCTGCGTGAGGACTTCAGCATGTCGTATCCGATCGAGGTGTGGGTCTTCATGATGTCCCACTCCCGAGCATCGAGTTTGCCCGGCTTGTTCAGGATCGCGTCCGAGATACCGATCTTGCCGATATCGTGCAGAGGAGATGCCATCCGAAGAACTTCGGCCTCCTCCGGCCCGAGGCCATATTCCAGTGCCAGCAACCTGCTGATTTCGGCGACACGCTGTACGTGGTGACCTGTTTCCATCGAACGGGTCTCGATCGTCTCGCCGAGGAGATAGATCATTTCATTTTGGGTCTGCTCGATTTCCTGAAGCAGATCGATGTTCTCACAGGCGATGGCAATGTTCCGCTCAACCAGCTTGAGCAAGGAACGGTCCATTTCAGCCGGCTCGCAACACAGCCCCTTCAGGTAGAGAAGCCTGTTGATCCCATCACCACAGTGGATGTGACCGGTGTAGCTGTCATTGGAGAAGGTGCTTGTTTCGACGCTGCGGCCAGCCTCGATGATATCTCGCAGCTCGGTGGCCTCGATATCCGTCAGTGCCGCGCCCGCATAGGGACGATATGCACCCGTTGCGGCGGTGACGATTGTTTCCTCTCCGTCATATTGCACGGCAAGTGCATCGGTTTGCACATCCGGTCCCCGGTAGCCGTGTTTCAGCAGCATGCTGACTTGTTCAAGCACGCCTTCCGCGAAACGTTCCTTGGATTTGAGTTCAAAAATCTTGGCCGAGGCTTCAATGACGGCTTCCAGCCCGCTCTTGTTCTTCTCCAGTGCGACGATGTCCCGGAAGGACCGAAGGGACGCATACATGAGAGTGGACAGCTTGCGGGAGGTGAGTTCGGTCTTTTCCTTGTAGTCGTTGATGTCGTACTGGGCGATGACGTCCTTTTCGGGCGCCTGTCCTGGTTGTCCCGTCCGCAATACGATGCGTACCGCCTTGTTGTGTGCGACTTCCCGGACGAAATGAGCAACTTCCAGACCGGCCGTTTCCGTTTCCATGACCACGTCCAGAAGAATGATCGCGGTATCGGGATGCTCCAGGATTGCCTTCCGGGCTTCTTCGCCGGAATAGGCTGAAATGAAATCAAGGCCCCTGTCTTCGAACCTGAAATCGGATAGGGCGAGTCTTGTGACGTCGTGGACCGACTGCTCATCATCCACCACGAGCACTTTCCAGGGGACGCCCGAGGCTTCGGAGGCCTCGGCCGGCTCGGAAAAGAAAATGTCCGGACCCTGGTCTTTCATTGCTTCTCTTGGCCGTTGTCCTGATTGAGCGGAATCGTCAGGCGAACGCAGATCCCCTGACCAGGCTCACTCTCACAGGCCACTGTGCCACCTAGTTTCCGTGTCGCCAAATTGTAAACGATGTGCATGCCAAGGCCACTGCCGCCACTTCCCCGTTTCGTGGTGAAAAACGGATCGAAGATGCAGCCCAGAACTTCAGGCGTCACACCCCGGCCATTGTCGCGGTAATCGACTTGAGCGCCCGAGCCGGTTCGTCTCACCACGATCCCGATTTCACCTGTTGTGCCGTCTTCAAAGGCATGCGCGAGTGAGTTCATCACCAGGTTGGTGATGATTTGAGAGAGCGCTCCGGGATAGCTGGACAACATGATGTCCTCGTCTCCGGTCACGGTGATCTTGTGTGGTGTCTTCTTTGTCTGCGGCAGCAGGCTCCTCAGGATCTCCTCAACATAGTCCAGCAACTTGAATGTTCTGAGCTCGTCACTGGATTGGTCTACGGCGACTTGTTTGAAGCTTCTGACGAGGTCAGATGCCCGGTGGAGGTTGCTGACAATCATCGACGCGGACTGTTGCGAAGCCGTCAGAAAGGCTTCGAGATTCTCTTTCGTCAGAGCCCCTTCGTTGGTGAGTTCACTGATCTCTGTGGCCTTCTCCTCCAGAAAACTTGCGGCTGTCAGGCCGACCCCGATCGGTGTGTTGACCTCGTGCGCAATACCGGCGACCAGCCCTCCAAGGGAGGCCAGCTTTTCTGCTTCAACCAGTTCCCGCTCGGCAAGCTTCTGATCCGTGATGTCGTAGTGCCAGACAATGGTCGCTGGAGCGTCTTCAAATTCGATCGGGATAGCATCCAGGATGCCCCACCAGGTGCTGTTGTCGACCCGGCGCCGTTCCATGAGAAACCGGCTGAACCCTTCGCCGCGCGAAACACAGGCCGTGGCCTCGTTGTAATTCTAGTCCGACACGAAGGTGTTTTTGAAACCGTAGTCGTCCAGCTGTTCCATCGAGTTAGCGTGGAACATGTCCAGGAAACGTTGGTTGGCGTAGACGCGCTGGATGGGATTAACACGGAGAATCGAAATGCCCGCCGAAGAACTGTCCAGGATCTGTCTGAGCCGGGTTTCACTTTTCCGGAGT
Source organism: Roseibium sp. (assembly GCA_017643925.1). GTDB lineage: Bacteria > Pseudomonadota > Alphaproteobacteria > Rhizobiales > Stappiaceae > Roseibium. The sequence continues at coordinate 203,708 of JAEPML010000001.1, forward strand.
TCGTCCTGGATCTGCTTTCGTTCGGCAATTTCCTTTTCAAGGTCTTGTGTCCGCTCTTCAACCAGTTCCTGAAGCTGATCGCGATAGCGCACGAGCTCTGCCTGGGAATTGCGAACATCAGTAATGTCCGTCGTTGTCCCGTACAGGCGCAACGGTTCGTTGTCTTCTGAAAACTCCACCTGACCCTGTTGTTCGAGATACCGGATTCCGCCGGGATTCCGGACGCGGTGAACAATGTGGTACGGGCTTCTTTCTTCCGGAGCAATCGCACGCAGCTTTGCATCCTGGACCGCTTGGCGGTCGTCCGGGTGAACGGCGTTTATGAAGGTTTCTGTCGAGGGATGCACCGAACCGGGTTGGTAGCCCAACAGTCGGAACTGCTCGTCCGACCATTGCGCAATGCCGTTTTTGAGGTCCACGCTCCAGTTGCCAAGGCTGGCGAGGGCTTGCGCCTCGCGCAGCAGGCGCTCACTTTCGCGCAGCCCCTTCTCCGTCTTCCGGAGCTCCCTGTTGAGCTGATGCTGCCTCATGAAAACGACAAACAGGATAAGCGACCCGACAACGGCAGCCGCCAGCATGAGCTGATATTGGGTATGAACTGCTCTTTCGCTGGCGGCAAAATTGACAAAGTCCGTTTGAAGTCGATCCCAGATCTGTCCTTCGACACCGGTGATTGTCTGGACGATCTTCGCGTTGTTTTTTTCCAGGGTCTGCAGCTGCAAGGAAGTGGGCGCAAGACCCGCCGCTGATACAATTGATTGATTTTCTTCAATCAGGGGTGCAACTCGGCTGACAAGTGAAGCGTCCTCGGCCTTCCTGTCCCGAGCCAGGGTCATGGCCGTCGTCATGAATTGTCCCGCGTTGCGCAGGAGCTCAGCGTCCTTGCCGGGCAGAGACAGCAGATAGGTTTCAAAACCGAGGCGTGCCGTCGAGGCAGCCTTGAACGCCGATCTCAGATCCACGGCCAGAACCATGGTATCGCTGAATTCATCAAAGGCCGCAGGTGTCTGCTTCTGAAAATACAGAAAGTAGCTGCCGACAGATATCAGCATCCCAAGTGCGAGAAAGACCAGAACAAAATGCTTAGGCAACAACACCGCTCCATGGCTGTTTCACAGCATTGTTCATTTCCGGATTGATTGGAAATACGAAGAATTGCGGATCTGACCGCCCAATACATTTCGAAAGGCCGGCAAAGATCGAAAGAGGTGCCTGACGGCTATCTTTGAAATCTGAGACAATCATGAAGTTTGGCGCGCCTTCCCTTGAGTGCGGCTAACCTACAATGATGCCTCTTCCAGACGCGGTGTCTTGAAAGTCTAAATTCGATTTATTCAGCAAAAATGTGCAATCGGGCCTGAAGCGGGACCTGAATCTCATCCCTGACCACATGAGAGTGTCCCCGGCCGGACAAGGAGACAGCCGGGGAGCTGTGTGCTGCAACGCTTCAAGACTGGGACTGAAGCAGAGACCACAGGACATAGACCGGAAAAATCAGCATGGGTGTCATGGTAAAGAGCATGCCGATCGCGCGACCGTTGCCAAACCCTGAATTGACCAGTGTTCCGTAATGCAGGCCACGTCCGAGGAGCAAAGCACCGCCTCCAATCCACAAGAGCAAGGCTGGGGCGCCGGCAAGCTCTGCTGCAGCCATGGCAATCAGTGAAATCGGAACGGTTTCCGTGAAATTGCCGTGCGCCCGCATGCGCTTGAGCAACACCGGGTCACCGCCATCCAGAAAATGAATGTCGGATCGAGCGCGGCGCAGCCCGACTGCAATCGTCATCGGGATCTGGATCAGTGCGAAAATCGCGATAAAGACCAGGGTAACGGGCAACGAGGAAAAGATGTCCATCTTGGCGGATCCTCTTTGAGATTTTGGGGAAAGGCCGGTCCGGTGACCGGCCAGCCTTGAAAAGGGGAGCTATTCGGCTGTCGGCGCTTCGTAGGTGATCAGCGCGATGACGCCACCGACCGGATCCACCAGTGTTGCCATGCGGCCGACACCAGGGACACTTATGGGTTCACCGGCAACCGTTGCACCCAGGGACTTTGCCTTTTCAACACGCGCATCGACATCGTCGACGGTGACATAGGGAAGCCAGCGAGGTGTATCGACCACCATGGGCGGGAAACCACCGATCTTTTCGGTACCATTGGCAATCACGGTGTAGCTCATGCCCGGCATTTCCATTTCCTCGGTGTTCCAACCGAGAAGGTCCGTATAGAATGCCTTGGCCTTGGAACCATCCCCGCTGTGCAGTTCCATCCAGCTGAAGGCACCGTGGGTTTGCATCGCATCACTCATGTCATTCATCCTCAATCAAAAAGTGTCTCGCCTGGACTGTCCAGGTGAGCTGAGGACGGATACGCCTTGGCAGATCCGACAGGGTGGCGATGTTTTTTTAATGAAAGTCAGTCATGACTGCGGCGATTTGATTGCAGACGCGACGCGGGTCGATCCCGACAGTCCTCGGTCCCCGGGGGACACTTGCAGGTTCCTGGCCTTTATTGAATGTGGCTTCGGCGGGCTTGCGCGGCCCGGCAAGGTTCAGTCCTGATCCTTGTTGCTGTTCCTGTTCCTCGTCTCAAAAAAGACCAGAACAAGGTTGAGACATCCGAACAGCAGGATCGCACCAAACACGAAGGCGCCGAAGGCCTTTGGATGCATGCCGACCGGGAAATTGAAGGTCATCACCGCCAGCCCGAAAAGGGCGGCCAGCATGATGAGCGGGATAATGGTGTCCTTGAGGCTCATGTTCCTGCCTGTCCGAGTTTTGACATGGAATCGACTGCGCTCAGCCAAGCACATTTGCACTGAGCCGCATAGGGGCATCGAGATTTCAAATGGCTTTCACGGGCTTCAACCCGTCCAGTCGCTTCTGCAGATGACTGCGTTCAACGTCGGTGCCCGCCAGTTCGATCGCGCGCTCATAGGCCTTTCGAGCCTTCGGTCCGTCTCCGGCTTCGTCAAGGAGAGCGGCCTTGAGCGAATGAAAACTTGCGTAGCGTTCAAGGGGCGCTTCCAGGTCGCACAGACGGTCAAGTGCAAAGGCTGGTCCGTGCAATTGCGCCTGCACCACCGCCCGGTTCAGCGCGACCACGGGAGACGGTCGGATGTGTTGAAGCGCGATGTACAGCCGGTCCAGTTCCTGCCAGTCCGTATCCTTATAACTTGGTGCACGAGCATGGGTGGCGGCGATGGCTGCCTCGATCTGAAAGGGGCCGGGCGCTGCCTTGCGCAAGGCTGCTTCCAGCAGGACGTTGCCTTCCGCGATTTCCTTCCGGTTCCAGGTGCTTCGGTCCTGCTTCTCCAGGATCACGGCTTCTCCGCTAGGTGACAGTCTTGCCTTGCGCCGGGAGTGTTGGATGAGACAAAGGGCGAGCAGCCCGCGCAGCTCGGGCTCTTCGGGAAACAGGCGCACAAGAAGTCTTGCGAGCCGAATGGCTTCTTCGCAAAGGGTGTCGCGGATCAGCACCGACCCCTGGGACGCCGAATAGCCTTCGTTGAAGAACAGGTAGATGGCGTTGGCAACAACGGAAAACCGGTTTGCCCTGGCAACGGCGTCCGGTTCCTCATAAGGCAGTTTTGCTGCCTGAAGCCGTTTCTTGGCCCGGGTGATCCGCTGTTCCATTGTCTTGGGCTGGACCAGAAAGGCGCGGGCAATTTCGTCGACCGACAGGCCGGCGACAATCTTCAGCGAAAGAGCAATCTGCTGATCCTTGCGCAGAACCGGATGACAGCAGGTGAATAGCAAGCGCAGGACATCGTCCCGGAAAGCGGATTGATCCAGAGACCGCGTCAGCTCGTCCTCGGGATGCGTTCCGTCGAAGCCCGGCTCCAGATCTTCCGGAGCCGACAGGGTTTCGCGGTTCTTCTTGCGGATACTGTCGATCCCGGCATTGCGCCCGGCGACAATCAGCCAGGCGGTCGGGTCACGCGGAGGTGCCTCCCGCTGCCAGGTTCTCAGGGCCTTGAGAGACGCTTCCTGAAATGCGTCTTCGGCCAGGTCGATGTCACCAAAGACACGGTTCAGTGCGGCCAGAACACGCGGACGGGCAGCTCTAAGATGCGTTGATAACCATGCGCTCTGCATTCTTGAAATCGGCCCCCTCGAAAAATTCAACCGGCCGCACTTCGATACGGCCATGGTCGAGCGGGAGGATCTTCACCGCTTGGATCGCTTCTTCCAGGGAGGGGCAGTCGAGCAGGTAAAACCCCATGAACTGCTCCTTCGTTTCAGCAAAGGGGCCGTCGGTGACGAGGAATTCGTCTCGCTCCTTGTTGATGGTAACCGCGGTTCCGGTCGACATCAGTTTGGCGGCGGCTGCAAAGTTCTTGTTGGATTTGGTGTGTTCGTGAAACGAACCATGCTTCTTCAGAATTTCCTGATGCTCTTCGGGGCTGAGCGCATCAATGAAATCCTCGCTCGCATAGATCAATACGGAAAATATCATTTCAATTCCTCCAGTTCCCAGGGGCATGCGTCTGTTATCAGAACTAGGAACGTGTGGGTGCGAGCTTATCCGACAGGCAGCGGAAGAAAAACAGCGAAAGTCTCCTCAAGACCTCGGACAACTCGGTCTGCTTGCGCTCAAATGCGCCTTCACTTAACCGGCCGCCAGTCAGTTTTGACAACTGTCATTGCGAAACAATTTATGCCTTACTCTTGTGAAAGTTGTATATGGGAGAGATACAAATGCGCGCTCGGTCCTTGGCAGTCCTGACGATTTTCTGTTCAACCGCGCTGACCTCGGCAACCGAGTTCGATCTCAACGAAGACCAGCTCCAGGATGTTTATCCGGGGGAAGCCTATTCCCCCTATGCCGGTCGCAGTTTCCCGGAGCGTCCGCTTTGGGGCGATACGCACCTGCACACGGGACAGTCGATGGATGCTGGCGGTTTTGGCGCCCGGCTCACCCAGGAGGATGCCTGGCGCTTTGCACGCGGTGAGGAAATCACGGCTTCGTCCGGTCAGCCCGTGCGCCTTTACCGCCCACTCGACTGGATGGTCATCACGGAACACTCCGACGGCATGGGCCTCATCACGGACATTCTAGATGCCTCCCCGAACGTCACGAAATACGAGCAGGGCCGGAAATGGTCAGAGGGCTATCGGGCGGGAGGACAGGAAGCCGTTGCCGCCACAATCGACCTGATCACGCAATTCAGCCAGGGCAATGTGGAGCCGGAACTGTTTGAACAGTATCAACCGGGCGCACGGCGGTTTGCCTCGATCTGGTCGGACAACGTCAAGACGTCGGATGCGTTCAACGACCCGGGAACGTTCACGGCACTGATCGGCTTTGAATGGACCTCGCTCGACAAGGGCAACAACCTGCATCGAAACGTGATCTTCCGTGATGGTGCCAATCGCGCCGGACAGGTGGTGCCCTATACGATGACGCCACCTTTCGGCAGCCCCGATCCGCTGGACCTCTACAAGTGGATGCAGGCCTACGAGGACAAGACCAATGGCGCCGTTCTGGCGCTGGCCCATAACGGCAATCTGTCCAACGGCGTCATGTTCCCGGTCGACGCACAGTTCACCGGCAAGGCGATTGACAAGGAGTATGTCGAGCTGCGCGGCAAGTGGGAACCGCTTTATGAGATCACCCAGATCAAGGGTGACGGCGAGGCGCATCCCTTCCTGTCTCCGAATGACGAGTTCGCCGACTACTACAATTGGGACAAGGGCAATCTCGATCTGACCGTCGCGAAGACCAATGACATGCTGGCCGGGGAATATGCGCGTGAGGCCCTGAAGAACGGCATGGTGCTTGAAGATAAGTTCGGGACCAATCCCTACAAGTTCGGTTTTTCCGGCGCCACCGACAGCCACACCGGTCTGGCGACGTTTGAAGAGGACAATTTCTTCGGAAAGCACACGGGCTACGAACCCTCCGCGGAACGGTTGACCCATCCCTTCGTCAAAACCGACCAGGGAGAATTGTTCGCCTGGCAGATGGTTTCGTCCGGCCTGACAGCTGTGTGGGCACGCGAAAACACGCGTGAATCACTGTTCGATGCCATGCAGCGCAAGGAGACCTACGCAACAACAGGCACGCGCATTGCCGTGCGCCTGTTCGGTGGATGGGATTTCACCGATACTGACATCAACACCCGCAATCCGGCGATCCTGGGCTACCGGAAAGGGGTGCCGATGGGTGGCGACCTGATGCCGAAGCCGGAAGCCGCAGGGGCACCGTCGTTTCTTGTCTATGCCCTTCGCGATCCGATCGGCGCCAATCTGGACCGGATCCAGATCGTAAAGGGCTGGGTCGATGCGGACGGCAACACGCAGGAAAAGGTGTTCGATGTCGCCTGGTCGGATGAAAGGCAACCGGACGCGGACGGAAAATTGCCGCCTGTCGGCAACACGGTCGATCTGAAAAGCGCCAGCTGGACCAACACCATTGGTGCATCGGAATTGGCGACTGTTTGGTCCGATCCCGAATTCGACCCGGCAGAGCGTGCCTTCTATTGTGCCCGTATCCTGGAGATCCCGACGCCGCCCTGGTACGCCTATGATGCCTTCCGCTTCGGGGTCGACATGCCGGACGGTGCACCAACCAGCCAGCAGGAGCGTGCCTATACCTCACCGATCTGGTATACGCCGGGCACCTGACCATGCTTTAGTGTCAGGCGGGTTTGAAACCTGCCTGACATGAGCTGAACCGGAAGAATCCTTGACTGCATTGTCCCGTTTCCTACGCCAGCCGCTTCTCCACTTTCTGGTCCTGGGCGCGCTTATCTTTGTGTATTACGGCGCGGTTGCGCCGAGCGATCCTGAACCCGGCGGAGATCCTTCGTCAGAAATTGCCGTCACGTCCCTTCAGCTGGATCGGTTGAACACCGAGTTTGAAGCCATCTGGCAGCGCGCTCCCACAACTGACGAACAGCAGAAACTGATCGACAATTTCATTCGCGAGGAAGTGCTGGTGCGCGAGGCCCTGCGGCTCGGACTGGATCGCGACGATACGGTGTTGCGCCGTCGGCTTATCCAGAAAATGGACTATCTCGCGGCCTCGTCAGCCAGGGCGCAAAAGCCCTCCGAGGATGATCTGACGGCGCATTTTGAAGCCAACCGCGAATCCTATCTCAGGCCCGGGCGCGTGGCCTTCGAACAGGTCTTTCTGGGTGAGTCTCCGGACGAGACTTTGACGACGGAAATTCTGACGAAGCTTGAGGCGGGTGTGCCCTTCAGTGAATTGGGTAAGCGGACCTTGCTGCCGTCGGAATTGGGCATGTCTGCGCGCGCCAAGGTTGACGGTCTGTTTGGGGATGGTCTGTTTGAAACGCTCCAGTCGCTTGAGGCCGGGAACTGGCAGGGGCCGGTGAAATCGGGCTACGGGTTTCATCTGGTCCGGATCACGGAAAACCAGTTGCCGGAACAGCTGACCTTTGAAGAGGCGAGAAAATTCGTGACGGAAGACTGGTCCCTGCAGCGCTACGAGCAGGCCAGGGTAGACCAGCAGGAAGCGCTCAAGTCCCAATACCGGATCATTGTTGAGGGACAGGCGCAGTGAAGTTGTCCAATGCGATCCTGAGCCTGGCGGTGGTGCTGGGCCTGATGCTGCCAGTCGCTTCAATCGCGCACGAATTACAGCCGGGTTATGCCGCCCTCGACCAGATCGACGAGGGGCGCTGGCAAATCTATTGGCGCAAGCCCGATGTTGCGGGCAGGGCGATGGCGATCGATCTTCTGCTTCCCGAAACCTGCCTCCCGCGCACCGGACCCGACGTCGTTCCGCAAAGTGGATCCTAGGAAGCCGACTGGGTTGCCGTATGCGAAGGGGGGCTTGCCGGCAAACTGATTGCCGTTCCCGGTCTCGATCAAACCCAGACCGATGTCCTGATCCGTTTTGCACCACTGGACAAGCCATCCGTGTCACTTCGTCTGACGGCAGACGAGACAAGCGTTCTTCTGCCGGAAGACCCTGATTGGCAAAGCGTTTTTTCTGCCTATGCAGGCCTTGGCTTCGAGCACATTCTGGAAGGGTGGGATCATCTCCTGTTCCTGTTTGCGCTCCTGGTGTTGATCCCGGATTTCTGGCGTCTTGTGGGCGCGGTGACGGCCTTTACGGTCGCGCACAGCCTGACGCTGGTGGCCTCCACATTTGGCTGGATCAGCCTGCCGGGAGCTCCTGTGGAAGCCGTGATTGCGCTTTCAATCGTGTTTCTGGCGGTTGAGATCATCTCGGCACGGGACGACGAAAGGCGATTGTCGCAAACTGCACCCTGGCTGGTGACATTTGCCTTCGGTCTTCTGCACGGCCTCGGTTTTGCCGGCGCCTTGAAAGAGATCGGCCTTCCGCAGGCGGATATCCCGCTTGCCCTGCTGGCCTTCAATGTCGGTGTGGAACTCGGACAGCTGGTTTTCGTGATGGTTGCAGCGATCGCGCTGTCGCTTTTGTCACTCCCCTTCGGCCGACGCGCAGTGATGAGCCATCGTCCCGTGGTCGTGGTGATGGCTTATGCGATTGGCGGCGTGTCCAGCTATTGGCTGATCGAGCGGATCGTTTCCTTCACTTGAAACCGATCCACCCGTCAATCCTCCGGCATCAGCCGAGCCAGCCATCCCGCTTCAGGATCGCATGGGTTTGATCCAGCGTCTGCGCTGCCGTTTTGACCAGATGATCTGCTTCTTCGTGGCTCAGCACCAGCGGCGGCGAAATGATCATGCTGTCGCGCACGGCGCGCATGACCATGCCGTTTGTAAAGGAGGTGTCGCGGCAGATGTTTCCGACAGTGCCGATATCTTTGAACGTCTTTCTCAGATCGCGCTTGTCCGGCACCAGTTCGAGTGCGCCGACGAGGCCGGTCATGCGGGCTTCTCCGACGAGCGGATGGTCGCCAAGCGTCAGCCAGCGATCCTTCAGATAGGGGCCGATATCGTTCTTGACCCGGTCGACCAGGCCTTCACGCTCGATGATGTCGAGGTTTGCCAGTGCAGCAGCCGCACAGACCGGGTGGCCGGAATAGGTGTAGCCGTGATTGAAGTCGTCACCGGCAAGCATCAGGCCCTCTACGACACGGTCGGAGACCATGACGCCCCCCATCGGCAGGTAGCCGGAGGTCAGGCCCTTCGCGATCGGCATCAGGTCCGGCTTCATGCCGTAATAGGTCGAACCGAACCATTCACCGAGGCGGCCAAAGCCGCAAATGACCTCGTCGGAGACGAACAGGATGTCACGCTCGTCCAGGATCCGGCGGATCTCGGGCCAGTAGGTTTCGGGTGGGATGATGACACCGCCGGCACCCTGGATCGGCTCGGCGATAAAGGCCGCCACCTTGTCTTCACCAAGTTCGTCGATCGCCTGTTCGAGCTTGCGTGCTGCATAGACCCCGAATTCTTCCGGGCTCATGTCCTGGCCTTCACCGAACCAGTAAGGCTGGTCGATATGGTGGACACCCTGGACCGGAAGGTCACCCTGGGCGTGCATGGCTTTCATGCCACCGAGACTGGTGCCCGCAAGGGTCGAGCCGTGATAGCCGTTCCAGCGGCCGATGATCACCTTCTTGTCCGGCTTTCCCATCTTGTCCCAATAGGTGCGGACCATGCGGAACACGGTGTCATTCGCCTCGGAGCCGGAGGAACAGTAGAAGACCTTGTTGATGTGGTCGGGCGCGAGCTTGGCAAGCTTTTCCGACAGGGCGATGGCCGGCGGATGGGTCGTCTTGAAGAAGGTATTGTAATAGGCGAGCTCATTCATCTGGCTGTAGACCGCATCCGCGATCTCCCTGCGCCCGTGTCCGACCTGAACGCACCACAGGCCCGCCATTCCATCGAGAATTTTCTTGCCGTCCGAATCCTGCAGCCAGACACCGTCGGCACTCGTGATGACCCGACTGCCTTCGTCATTCAAAGACTTCATGTCGGAGAAGGGATGCCAATGATGGGCGGCATCGAGCTCCTGAAGGGCCTTGGTCGGATAGATGTTGGAATGAGCCGTCATGGCAGGGACTCCAAAGAAACAGGAAAGATGGATCAGACATTCAGGAGCAGGTATTCCCGCTCCCAGGGGCTGATCACCGACATGAATGTTTCGAATTCTTCGTATTTGATCGCCCGGTAGGTCGCGACAAACTTCTCGCCGAAGATCTCGACCATCTCGTCCGATTTTTCGAACCGGGCAACGGCTTCCGGCAGACCGCGTGGCAGTGACTTGGCCGTCTCGGTGCAGTCGTCGGCGCGAGGGGCATCGGGCTTGAGCTGGTTGACGATGCCGAGATACCCGCAGGCCAGGCTTGCCGCGATCGAAAGATAGGGATTGGCATCCGAGCCCGGGATACGGTTTTCCAGGCGGCGGGCCTGCGGGCTTGAATAGGGCACGCGCAGGCCGACGGTACGGTTGTCGTAGCCCCAGAAAACGTTGACCGGTGACGTCGAGGTTTTCGAAAAACGCCGGTAGGAGTTCACGAAGGGGGCCATGATGCAGGTGACGTCCGGCAGGTATCTCTGGTGCCCGGCAATGAAGGAGAGGAACGCAGGTGTCTCGTCGCCATTCTCGCCGGCAAAGATGTTCTCACCTGTTTCGCGATCCACCACCGACTGGTGAATATGCATCGCGGAGCCGGGCTGGTTGGACATCGGCTTTGACATGAAGGTGGCGTACATCTCGTGCCGCAGCGCAGCTTCCCGGATCGTGCGCTTGAACAGGAAGACCTGGTCGGCAAGCGCCAGCGGGTGTCCGTGGCGCAGATTGATTTCCATCTGGGCCGCGCCTTCCTCGTGGATCAGCGTATCGATCTCAAGGCCCTGCTTTTCCGACAGGTCGTAGATGTCGTCGATCAGGTCGTCGAATTCGTTGAGAGCCGTAATGGAATAGGACTGACGGCCGACTTCTGGGCGCCCGGAGCGACCACGCGGCGGCTCGAGCGGATAGTCTGGATCCGTGTTCGGCCGCACAAGGTAGAATTCAAGCTCCGGCGCGACAACGGGTTCCCAACCCTTGTCCTCGTAAAGCTTCAACACCCGCTTGAGTACGTTGCGCGGCGCGGTTTCAACGGGGGCACCTTCGCGTGTATAGGCGTCGTGAATGAGCTGCGCAGTCGGGTCAGATTCCCAGGGAACCGTCGTCAAGGTACTGTAGTCGGCCCGGAAATAGAGATCACCGTCCGTGGGACTGTGCTGAAACCGTTCGTCGTCATCCGGATAGTCGCCGGAAATCGTCTGGGCGAAGATTGAAGCGGGCATCGTCATGACCGGTCCGGAAAAGAACTTTTCCGTCGGCATCATCTTGCCGCGGGCGACGCCGGCAAGGTCGGGCACGATACACTCGATGTCCTGGATGTTTCGGGCGCTCAGCCAATCACGGGCCGCTTCCATGTCGGGGACGCCAACGACACTGTCGACCGGGTTCGGTTTGGTGTTGGCAGGGGTTTCGGCGGTCACGTCAGGCTCCCGTTGCTTGGCTCGCTGTCGAAGACGGATCGGAACTGAGTGCATGTGTCGATGGGGCGCGCGTTCCTTTTATGTTTTGGATGAAGATCCAGCTTCGAATTTGTGATCACAAAATGACACGGGTCGGACGTTGGATCAAGCTTTGCCTTTACCGGTCAGGATCTCTGTTCCCAGAATGCCCATGCCGTCGTTGATATCGGCAATGATTGCACCGCGCAGGGCGGCTTCATTCCGTTCCTCGATTGCCCGGATGGCTTCCTTGTGCCGGTCTTCCAGGCTCACCGTTCCGACGCGGCCATATACGGTGCGCATGAAGGGCGCGAATTGCAGCCAAAGGCTGTCGATCAATGGCAGCAGCACTTCGGATGCCGAGGCGCGATAGATCCTGAAATGAAAGGCGTGATTGAGACGCATGTAGGATTCCGCGTCGCCGCTCAGAATGCACTGGTCGATGTCATCGTCGATCGCCTTGAGGTCGTCGGCATCCTTTGGAGACAGGCGCGGCAAGGCAAGGGCTGCCAGCTCGGGTTCCAGCAAAAGCCTTGCTTTCAGGACCTCCTGAAAGCGCCCCGGAGTCATGTCCGGAACCTGGACGCGGCCGTTCGGCTTGACCTCGAGCGCATTTTCCGCCGCAAGCCTTTGAAGCACTTCGCGAACGGGCATCGGGCTGACCCCGAGTTCCGCCGCCAGCCCGCGCAGCGTGACTGCTTTCCCGGGGATGAAACGTCCGGTCAGAAGGCCGGAGCGAACAGCATCGTCAACCTGCTCACGCGCGGCTCCCCGTGACGAACCGGGCCTGGTGCCGCTGTTCTTGCTCGGACCGGATTGCAGAGCGGAGCGCCGAACCGCCAATCGTGTGTTCTCCCCTCACTGTGCGAGCAATATTCAGAGCTCGTCTTGACAGATTTCTCCAAAAGTGATCACATTTTTGAAAAGGAAGCAAACAAAAGCTGGCAACCAGCCCCTTGAACGGTGCTGCTGAAGCCGGCCCGAAAGCAGGGGCGAGAGTGTTTCTCGAGCATTGCGTGACATTTGATGGCGATAGTCTGATCCGTCGGCGCGGCGCGCCGCGAAGTGCGATGCGCGGCATCGGGCACGCGGAGCAACGAAGCGGATGACCAGATTTGCCTCCACCATGCCTTGCGAAGAAGCCTTGAATTCTGAACTCGAGCCGGCCGAATGCTATGGGCCGTTCGCAGCGTTGGATTACCCTCGTGGTGGGATTACGCCACAACGGGAAATTCGCCTTGTGTACGACCAATACCGTTTCGGTCAAACGCCACGCAACGATCGAGAAACACTCTAGATGAACGAACTTCCCCACCAGATCCTGGAACATCCGGCGGAACCCGGGTGGAAGAAGGACTTTGACGCCTTTTTGCAGGCGCATCCCGATCTGGATACGCTTGAAGTCGTCCTGCCAGATACAAACGGTGTTCTCAGAGGCAAGTGGTTGCCCGGCAAGGCGCTGCCCAAGGTCTTCGAACAGGGTGTTGCGTTTCCCTATTCGCTGTTCGGCCTGGATGTCTGGGGGCGCGAGGTCGAGGCGACTGGCATGCATCTTGAGACCGGCGACAAGGACGGTGTCTGCTGGCCGATACCGGAAACCCTGAAGCTCGTTCCGTGGACCGACCGGAAGACCGCCCAGGTTCTGTTGTCGATGTATGACCGGGACGGGGAGCCCTTCCTTGCGGATCCGCGCCATGTCCTGGAGAACATGGTCGATCGCCTGAAGACAGAGTTTGGCGTGACCGCCACCTGCGCCTTCGAACTCGAATTCTACCTGTTTGAGGAAAGCGAGGGCGACTGGACGGAACAGCCCAAGCCATTGTTCTCAACGCATCTTGGTCCTGCGCGTCAGAACATGTACGCACTCTCGGACCTGGAAGCCTTGCTGCCGGTCGTGGACGACCTGCGCAAGGCATGCGACGAACAGGGAATCCCGGCTGACGCTGCCGTTTCCGAAGCCGCTCCAGGTCAATTTGAACTGAATCTGCATCACCGCAAGAACCCCCTTCTGGCAGCCGACGACGTCGTGCTCCTGCGCCGGCTCGTGGCCGGGATTGCCCGCAAGCACGAACTCAAGGCGTCCTTCATGGCCAAGCCCTTCGTGGAATGGCCCGGAAACGGCATGCATGTGCATGTGTCCATGGAGGATGAAAACGGCAACCTGTTCGCCGATCCGGAGCATGGCCCGCAGCGGCTTGGCTATGCCATCAACGGTCTCATGAAAACCATGCCGGAAGCGCTCCTGTTGTTCATTTCCACCTTCAACGGTTTCCGCCGCATGCAACCGGGCTCCTATGCGCCGGCCTCGATCTGCTGGGGCTATGACAACCGGTCCGTCGCTCTTCGTGTGCCCGCATCAAGTCCGGAGGCGGCCCGGGTGGAACACCGGATCGCCGGAGCGGATGCCAATCCGTACCTGGTTCTGACCGGTATCCTGGCAGGCATGATGGAGGGGCTGAACCTTCAGAAGGATCCGCCGGCGCCGGTGACAGGAAACGCTTATGAAAAACGCAAGAAACGCCTGACCCCCTGGATGGATGAAGCCATTGACGCGTTTGAGGCGTCGAAGCTGATGAAACGGGCGGTCGGCAAGGAGATGCACAAGGTTCTGACCGAGATCAAGCGGGAGGAACTCAACGAATTTGGGCGGGAAATTTCGTCACTGGAACGCCAGACATATGTGTGACGGGAGAGCTGCTCAAAATCGGTGCTGGACAAAGTCCGGCGCCATCGCCAATGATCGGAATAGACAAACAACGACAAACGGGAATGTCCGTTTGCAATCAGGGACTAGGCCAGAAAGGTGGCCGCCGTCAAACCTCTGAAGGGGAGTTCAGAATGACTTTGAAAAGCTTGTTGACAGGAGTTGCCGCGCTCAGCCTGATGAGTGGCGCAGCGCTCGCTCAGGACCGGACCGTGAATGTGTTCAACTGGTCCGACTATATTGATGAATCGATCCTGGAAGACTTCACCAAGGAAACCGGCATCAAGATCGTCTACGACGTTTTCGACAGCAACGAGGTTCTTGAAACCAAGCTGCTCGCCGGCGGAACCGGTTATGACGTCGTTGTCCCGACTGGCACCTTCCTTGCCCGCCAGATCCAGGCCGGCGTGTTCTCCGAGCTGGACAAGGACAAGCTGCCCAACCTGTCGAACATGTGGAAGGACATTGAAGAACGGGTCGAGAAGTACGATCCGGGCAACAAGTACTCCATCAACTACATGTGGGGCTCCACCGGCATCGGCTACAATGTCGAAAAAGTGAAAGCCTTGCTGGGGGAGGATGCTCCCGTGAACAGCTGGGATCTGCTCTTCAAGCCGGAAAACATCGAGAAGCTGAAAGAATGTGGCGTGCACATGCTTGATGCACCGACCGAGATGATCCCCGCTGCCCTCAACTACCTGGGACTGGATCCGGACAGCAAGAACCCGGATGAAATCAAGCAGGCTGGCGAGCTGCTCTCCTCGATCCGCCCGTCGATCCAGAAGTACCATTCCTCGGAATACATCAACGCGCTCGCCAATGGTGACATCTGTGTGGCTGTTGGCTGGTCCGGTGACGTGCTGCAGGCCCGTGACCGTGCAGCAGAAGCCGACAACGGCGTAACCGTCGCCTACACGATTCCGAAGGAAGGCGCACAGATGTGGTTCGACCAGATGGCAATTCCGGCGGACGCCAAGAACAAGGAAGAGGCACACGTGTTCCTCAACTTCATCATGCGTCCGGACGTCATGGCCAAGGCTTCCAACTATGTCTACTACGCCAATGGCAACAAGGCTTCCCAGGAACTGCTGAACGACGACGTTATCGGCGACACGGCAATCTATCCCGATGAGGCAACCGTCAAGAACCTCTACACGACTACGCCTTATCCGCCGAAGGTCCAGCGGATTGTGACCCGCACCTGGACCGGCGTTAAGAGCGGTCAGTAAACAGCACGTCGCCAGGTTCTTTTGAGCCTGGCGACTTGCCTTTTGTAAGTCTCTTTGGGGTGGGGGATTGTTTTGGCGAAGAAATCAATTGGTCCGGTGCGCCGTGAGTTCAAGCCGTGGGACAATCCTGATCACGCGCCCTTCATCGAGTTTCGCAATGTCACCAAGAAATTCGGTGACTTTGTTGCGGTCAACGACCTCTCCCTGAAAATCTACGAACGCGAGTTTTTTGCGCTTCTTGGCGGGTCTGGCTGCGGCAAGACCACCTTGATGCGCATGCTTGCCGGTTTCGAGACTCCGACATCCGGACAGGTGTTCCTGGACGGGCAGGACCTGGCAGGCATTCCGCCGTTCCGCCGCCCTTCCAACATGATGTTCCAGTCCTATGCGTTGTTCCCGCATATGAGCGTTGAAAAGAACATCGCCTTCGGTCTGAAACAGGACAAGCTGCCGGTGTCCGAAATCGAGACCCGCGTTGCGGAAATGTTGCGCCTGACAAAGCTGGAACAGTTTGCCAAGCGCAAACCGCATCAGCTTTCGGGTGGTCAGAGACAGCGCGTCGCCCTGGCGCGGTCGCTGGCAAAACGGCCCAAGGTGCTGTTGCTGGACGAACCTCTTGGAGCGCTCGATCGAAAGCTGCGCGAAGAAACCCAGTTTGAACTGATGAATCTCCAGGAAGAGCTGGAGATGACTTTCCTCATCGTGACCCATGACCAGGAAGAGGCAATGACAGTTGCCGATCGTATCGCCGTCATGGACAAGGGGCAGTTGGTCCAGGTGGCCACGCCTGCTGAAATCTACGAAACGCCCAACTCGAAATTCGTCGCGGATTTCATCGGTGACGTGAACATGATCGAGGCGAAAGTCGCTGAGAAGTCGGGCATGGGCACGCGGCTTGTATCGGTGGTCGACGGATTTGTCATCGACAGCGAACAGGAAACGGACGCCGGTGTCGGTGACACGGTCTGGTATGCCATCCGGCCGGAGAAGGTCCGGATCTCCCAGGGGCGTGGAGAGGATGGCGCGGCCAATCAGATCAACGGATTGGTCTGGGATATCGCCTATCTGGGTGACGTTTCGATCATTCACTCCAAGGTTGGCGAGAGCGACGACGATATCGTTCGGGCGACCTTCGCAAATGTCTCGCGCATGGTCGAAAAACCGATCATGTGGGAAGACGAGGTGGTGATGTCATTCGACCGGGATGCCGGCGTCATCCTGACACGCTAGGGAGGAAGCGATGGAAGCGAATACCGCCCCTCCCAAACGAAGAAGCCTCGGTTCATGGGCCCTGATTTCAGCACCATACCTGTGGCTTCTGATCTTCTTTCTCGCGCCGTTCCTGATCGTCTTCAAGATCTCTCTTTCCGAAGTCGCGATTGCGATTCCGCCCTATATTCCGACCTTCGATCTGGCCGACGGCTGGCAGGCATTCTGGGACAATCTGGGAGCCCTTTCGCTTGCCAACTATGTCTGGCTGACAGAAGACGCGCTCTACTGGAAATCCTATCTGTCATCGGTCACGATCGCGGCCATCTCGACTTTTCTGACCTTGTTGATAGGATACCCGATCGCCTATGGCATGGCGCGCAGCCCTCGCTCGATCCGGCCCACACTTTTGATGCTGGTGATCCTGCCGTTCTGGACCAGTTTCCTAATCAGGGTCTATGCCTGGATCGGTATCCTGAAAAACGAGGGCTTGCTCAACCAGCTCCTCTTGTTGCTGGGAGTGATCGATGAACCGCTGGTGATCCTCAACACCAACATCGCGGTCTATATCGGCATTGTCTATTCCTACCTGCCGTTCCTCGTCTTGCCGCTCTATGCCAGCCTGGAACGGCTGGATGGAAGTCTGCTCGAGGCAGCCGAAGATCTTGGCTGCCCGCCCTGGAAGGCCTTCTGGAAAATCACGCTGCCCCTGTCTTTGCCTGGCGTGATCGCCGGATGTTTCCTGGTCTTCATTCCGGCGGTCGGCGAGTTTGTCATTCCTGATCTGCTGGGCGGCTCGGACACCTTGATGATCGGCAAGACATTGTGGGTGGAGTTCTTCAACAACCGAGACTGGCCCGTCTCGTCAGCCGTTGCGGTCATCCTTCTCATGATCCTGGTAATCCCGATCGTGCTCTTCCAGAACCAGCAGCAGAAAATGTCGGAGGCGGATGGATGACGCGCGGTCCGACCTGGTTCAACATCACTTCGCTCGTGCTGGGCTTTTCGTTCCTGTATTTGCCCATCGTGCTGCTGGTGATCTATTCCTTCAACGAAAGCCGGCTTGTGACGGTCTGGGGTGGGTTTTCCACCAAGTGGTATGCATCGCTTCTGCAGAATGAGCAGCTGCTCGATGCGGCCTGGGTGACCTTGCGGGTTGCCTTCGTTTCGGCCAGTGTCGCCACGGTCTTCGGAACGATGGCGGCTCTTGTGCTTGTCCGGTCCGGCCGGTTTTTCGGGCGCTCGCTGTTTTCCGGCATGATCTTCGCCCCCCTTGTTATGCCGGAAGTGATCCTTGGGCTATCATTGTTGCTCCTGTTCGTGGCCATGGACCAGGCCCGCGGCTTCTGGACCGTCATGCTGGCACATACGACCTTTGCCATGTGCTACGTGGCTGTGGTTGTCCAGTCGCGCCTGGTCGGGTTTGACAAGTCAATGGAAGAAGCAGCCGAAGATCTCGGCTGCCCGCCCGTGAAGACCTTTTTCCTCATCACCCTGCCGATTATCCTGCCGGGTGTGATTGCTGGCTGGATGCTTGCTTTCACGCTGTCGTTGGACGACCTGGTGATCGCCAGCTTCACCACCGGACCGGGCGCAACAACGCTTCCGATGAAGATCTATTCCCAGGTACGACTGGGTGTCACGCCTGAGATCAATGCCGTCTGCACCATCCTGGTCGTGCTGGTGACAATCGGCGTGATTGCAGCCTCTATCGTCACCAAGCGCCAGCAGGTGCAAAGGGAAAGAGACGAGCGCGCAGCCTTCGGAAACGAAGCATCCTGAGACAGTTTTCCTGTTCCTGAAGTGACGCGGCTGGGCCTTCTGAGGGTGCTGCGCTTAACCAATTTTAAATTGCGCTGTGCTAGATAATTCTACCTATGAATTAGAGTTCCATAACGCGTATTTGGACATGGACGGGTTTGCATTGAGATCAGGATTGGGCCTTGCTCAGGAACGGGCAAAGACGGCGGCACTCGGGCTTGTCCCCGGGTGGCATGATCAGCCGACCCTTGGTCAGTTGAAATCATTGTGGAGCGGACTGTCGGGCGGTGCGGTATGCACGCCGTTTCAATCGGTCGAATTTGTGCATGCCTTTTTTGAAAAGATCGCTCCGGTCAACTGTGAAAGAGTTGCGATCTTTGCTCTGCACGATGAGGTAACAAGAGAGCCCGTCCTGCTGTTGCCGCTCGTGTGGTACCGCAAAGGACCATTCCGGATTGTCACGACCCCCGACCTTGGACTGGCTGATCAGAACGGGCCCGTTTTCAGCAAACGATTGCTGGAAAGCCCGGGCAACATCCATGACGCGCTGGTAGGCGCACTCATGCAGTCGCTGACGGACTGCGATGTCCTGAAAATCTGCAAGATACATCCAAGGATTTCCGGCATCGCGAATCCTCTCTTTGATGCGGCAGAGGCCTATCCGGAAGGGCAAACCCTCTACCTCGACGCTGACGCACTTGCGCAGGTCGACGGTCAATCGAAAAAGTCGGTTTACAAGGAGGCCCGCACCAAGTTCAGAAAACTTGGACGAGAGGAGGTCTCGCTTGTCGAAGTCGAGGCTTCGCAAGAACGCCAACGTGTCTGCGCAATTCTGCTGGAACAGCGCAGAAAAAGACTTGAAGAACTGGGCGATCCTGACCCCGAGGACGAAGACCACAGGGATCGGTTCTATCAGTATCTTGCCACGCTGAGCGGTGAGAACGGGCCTGTCACGATGCTCGCCCTGCAAAAGGGCGAGGAAATCGTCGCAGCCGTGGTTCTCCTTGCCAACGGGACAAGTGCCAATGGCGTTCTGGTTTCCATAGGCGATCCCAGGTGGCACCGCATGTCTCCGGGCATGGTTCTGTTCGTCAAGTCGATGGAATGGGCCCGGGAGCACAACATCCAGAATTTCAGCCTGGGGGCCGGCCTGCATTCCTACAAGAACCGCTTCGGAGCTTCGATGCTGGAAACCAAGCGTATTCTGATCCCGACAAACATGCGCGGCAGGACATTTGTCACGGCCCTTCATGCCAAGAAGATTTCGCAAGCGCTCTATGAAAAGACTGTGTCGGAAGGCTGAGACCCGGCGCTATTGCCGGTTCAGGGGCGGACGAAACAGGTAGATGACGAGCCAGACCGGGACGACGATGAAGGCTCCGAGGATCATGTTCGGAACCGCCCAATCCCAGAATTCAAGAAGATAGATCCAGAGCTGAACCGGGCTGAGACCGACCGAGCCCAGGATGTCTTCGGCGCTGACATTGAAGAACGATAGGCCTGCCCCCACAAGGAGCGAAATCGCTGCAATCTTGAAGATGGTGGACAGGAATTGGTACAAGGGGCCCCCGCCGCACGCTCAGGCGCTGAATCCGTTTTTCATTCAAGCACTTTATCAAAAGACCCCGTTGGTTACATAAACCGCATGCCTGATTTTCTCAGAAATTGCCGGATTTGATAGGTTGTCACCAAGTTCTTCATGGTGTGAGGGGGCAGAACTGACCCATTCATCTTTCTCGGGAGAAGTCATCCCCGGACTTGGAGGTCCGAAAGGGATCAGCAATTCGCGCGGACTGTGTCATCAAGACTAGGAAAAATACCGACTTGCACTGAGCTGATCAACCGGGGCAGGCGCGACCATATTCGATGCGGGGCCCACATGATGGTCGTGCCCCGGCAACCAGATGGCACAATCCGGGGACTGCGTTGGACTGAACCGCACCTCGTGTCAGGCCGAATGAAGCCATTCCCTTTCAAAACTGACACCCTATTCATGTTTTTCGCTGCAGTGCGGCAAAGATCGCTTGACCGAGGGAAAACAAACAGCGAATGTGCGCGACACGCACCTTGCGGTCTTAAACGGGAGTGAAACATGAACAAAATATATCCGGACGCAAAGGCAGCGCTGGAAGGGCTGACCTTTGACGGTATGACTGTGATGGCCGGCGGGTTCGGCCTTTGCGGCATTCCGGAAAACCTGATCGTAGCGCTTCGCGATTCCGGCGCCCAGAACATCACCGCGATTTCCAACAATGCAGGCATTGATGATTTCGGTCTTGGCCTGCTGCTGCAGACCCGCCAGATCAAGAAGATGGTGTCGTCTTATGTTGGGGAGAACGCCACGTTTGAGAAACAGTATCTGAACGGCGAGCTGGAGCTTGAGTTCAACCCTCAGGGGACCCTTGCTGAACGCATTCGTGCAGGCGGCGCCGGGATCCCGGGATTTTATACCAAGACAGGTGTCGGCACGCTCATTGCCGAGGGCAAGGAGCACAAGGACTTCAACGGCGAGACCTACATCATGGAAACGGGTCTGGTGGCTGACGTTTCCCTCGTGAAGGCCTGGAAGGCCGACAAGGAAGGCAACCTCATCTACCGCAAGACCGCGCGCAACTTCAATCCGATGATGGCAACGGCCGGAAAGGCCTGTGTTGTCGAGGTTGAAGAGCTGGTCGAGGTCGGTGAACTTGATCCGGACAACATCCACACCGCCGGTATTTTTGTTGATCGCATCATTGTCGGCGATCACGAAAAACGTATCGAAAAACGCACCACGCGCGAAGCCTGAGGAGGACACATCATGGCCTGGACACGCGATGATATGGCGAAGCGCGCCGCGCAAGAGCTTGAAGATGGATTTTACGTAAACCTGGGCATCGGTATTCCGACACTGGTGTCCAACTATATTCCCGAGGGCGTTCACGTAACGCTACAGTCCGAGAACGGCATGCTCGGCATGGGCCCGTTCCCGACCGAGGACGAGGTGGATGCCGACCTGATCAATGCAGGCAAGCAGACCATCACCGAACTGCCGCAGACGAGCTATTTCTCCTCTGCCGACAGCTTTGGCATGATCCGCGGTGGACATATCGATTTGTCCATCCTCGGCGCGATGGAAGTGGCCGAAAACGGCGATCTTGCCAACTGGATGATCCCGGGAAAGATGGTCAAGGGCATGGGCGGTGCCATGGACCTGGTGGCCGGCGTCAAGCGCGTCGTCGTCATCATGGACCACACTTCCAAGGCCGGTGATCCGAAACTTCTGAAGGAATGTTCCTTGCCGTTGACCGGCGTTCAGTGTGTTGACCGGATCATCACCAACTTCGGCGTTTTCGACGTTACCGAAGGTGGCCTGAAAGTGGTCGAGCTAGCTCCGGATGTCACTCTGGAAGAAGTGAAGGAAAAAACGCTGGCGACCGTGCTCTAACGCATTTTTGTTGATCCTGCGACGGAAGGCGGTTGTTTCCTGCAACCGCCTTTTCTTTCTTGAATTCAATGAATTTGTTGGAAAAAAGAAAGAATCGCGATCGGGCTGTTTTGACAATAGCCAGCCGATGTCCCGATTTGGGACCTATCCGTGATTTTCACAAGGGAAACGGTGGTCGCATTAACGCTAACTTGCGTTAGAGGAACACCAAATCCGGCATTGTTCTTCCAGTTTGATCAGCATCTGCGCGCTGCCTTGTTTTCCCGGCTAAGCAGTGCGCCAGGTTTACGTGCTCGGGTCTCACGGACTTGCTGCAATCAACGCGGCTTCAAGACTTGACGGCTATTGTAGGACAAGTTTCCAGCGTCACTTTTCCTAAAAAGCATCAGGGCAATGTCGAAGATTGTAGAATTGCTTCCTTCTTGGCTGCCAAGCCTGCGCACGCGGTTTGTGCTGCTCGTTGCGGGTCTGTTCGTGGCGCTTTCCCTCGTCATGATCATGGTGGCCAGTTATCTTGACCTGAGGGACGAGGAACAGCGTGTCGTTTCTGATGCGCGCGCGATCGTCGCCACCGTCAGCAGGTTGGCCGTTCCGCATTTGAGCAACCACCACTACCTCATCCTGGAACAGGAGCTGGAGAGCATCGCCGCCAGTGGTGTGGTCGAGCTGGCCCAGGTGCTGGATCCAGCGCGGGCGTTGACTGTCGATTCAGATCCCGAGACCAGTTACTTCGATGAGCAGGACATGCATCCGCTCGTCAAGTTGGCTTACGAGACGGGTGTCGAACAGATCAGGCAGGATCAGGACCGGGTCGAAATTGCGCTGCCGGTGCGTGACATGAAGAATGACAGCCTGTTGGGCGTTGCGATGGTGTCGATGCAGCGACCGTCCATCGACGGTATGCTGGTATCCATCTGGGCCCGGAACCTCGTCATCACGCTGGTCCTGCTCGTCTTCTGCGTTCCGCTCACCTTTCACTTCGCGACAAATTTCGTGCGCCCGATCAAGGCGCTCACCGAGACTGCGCACACCGTCAGCGCGGGAAATTTCAATGCGCCGTTTCCGGTGGAACGCACCGACGAGATCGGTGTTCTGGCGCGCGCCTATCGGGAGATGGTCGGAACGATCCGGAACAATCTGGCAAAGATTCACGAACTGGCGTTTGAGGATCCCGTTACGAAGCTGCCGAACCGGGAATGCTTCAGACAGCACTTCACCAACCACATGATCGGTCCCGGTGGAAAGCCGAACCGGATGTCGGTGCTGTTCATCGACCTCGACAGGTTCAAGAGGATCAACGACAGCTTCGGACACGATCATGGCGATGCACTGCTCTGCGAGATTGCCGCCAGACTGTGCGGTCTCCTGAACCCGTCGAGCTGCTCATGCGGCAACACCGAAGGGACGGGCCCAATCGTTCAGAACGTATTGGAACGCCCCTCGGCAGTGCCACCGCAGGTGGCGCGTCTCGGAGGCGACGAATTTGCAGTCATCGTCCCGGCCAGTGGTCGCGCGTCGGCGGTAGATCAACTTGCCGAGCAACTTGTTCAATGTGTCGAGCAACCGGTGGAGATCAACGGCCTGACGATGGCCGTTGGAGCCAGTATCGGGGTCGCGACCTATCCTGACGACGGAGAAGACTATACGGCGATCCTGAAGCACGCGGATATCGCGATGTATGCCGCCAAGCGAACAGGTGGCAACAGGGCTTGCTTCTACAGTGAGATCGAAGACGAGTTTCGCGGCCAGGAGCGGGTCACGCTCGAGGTGGAGCTGAAGCAAGCTCTTGTCCGAGACGAATTCAGGATCGAGTTCCAGCCAAAAGTCGACTGTGAAACCATGAAGGTGGTGGGCGCAGAAGTGCTTGTTCGCTGGCAACATCCACAAAGAGGACTGCTGGCGCCCGGCAGCTTCATTGATGTTGCCGAAGAGAGTGACCTCATCACACGTCTCGGTGACACCGTATTGGAGATGGCCTGCAGGCAGGGACGACGCTGGCTGGACGATGGACTTGAGGTGCCGCTTGCCGTCAATGTTTCAATCCGGCAACTGGAAAAACCGGGCTTCACGCAACACGTTCTGAACATCCTGCGAACGACCCGCTTTCCCGCTGAATTGCTGCAGCTGGAAGTCACTGAAACGGTGGCCATGGCCGACCCTGAAAGTGTTTCGGCGGCAACAGAACCGTTGCTGGCGGCCGGAATTACCTTTGCCATCGATGATTTCGGCACAGGCTATTCAAGCCTTGCTCACTTGCAGAGACTGCCCTTCAACACATTCAAGATCGATCGCAGCTTCGTTTGCGGTCTGGGGAGCGATCAGCACAGCCGTTCAATCGTCAAGACGATCATCGCAATGGCAAAGAGCCTGAAATATGAAGTGGTCGCCGAAGGGGTTGAAACCGTCGAGCAACAGGAATTCCTGACCGGGCAGGGGTGTACAACAGCGCAAGGCTTTTTGTTTGCAAAGCCGATGCCGCCAGAGATCTTCGCGGGCTGGATGAAAGCATTTTCCGACCCGGTGCGTCATCATCCTGGAGCGCAGGGGAACCGGCGCGGGCGCACCGAGCACGCTGCCTAGGACAGTTGGTTCCTTCTATTCGGCAGCCGCTGTACCCTGACGCTCTGCAACGGGTCGCAGAGCAGGAAAATCCTTGTCCGTGAGCGTTTCCTTTTCCAGGAGCAGCGCAGCGCCCTGGTCGAGCTCCTTGCGATGGGTTTTCAGCAGGTCCTTTGCGCGGTTGAAGGCGTTTTCAACTCGGTTCTTGATCGCAAGGTCGATTTCACGCTGGGTCTCTTCGGAGACCTCGGCCACGTCGCCTGCAGGCTGCCCCAGGAAGTTCTGCCGCTGGGTGGAGTAGGCGCGATTGCCGAGCGAGACATCCATGCCGTAGCGCATGGTCATGTCTCGCGCGACTTCGGTCACCTTCTGCAGGTCATCCGAGGCACCGGTTGAAATCTCGCCGAAGACGATTTCCTCTGCGGCACGTCCCCCCATCAGAACCGCCATTCGGTTCTCAAGGTCCTGCGTGGACAAGAGAAAACGATCTTCGGTCGGGCGCTGCATCGTGTAACCGAGCGCACCAATGCCACGTGGAATGATCGAGATCTTGTGGACGGGGTCGCACCCATCAAGATTTGCAGCCACGAGGGCATGACCAATCTCGTGAAAGGCGACGGTTTTTCGCTCTTTGTCCGAAAGGATCCGGCTGCGTTTTTCAAGTCCGGCCACTACGCGTTCAACGGCTTCGTTGAAGTCCTGTTGGGTGACCTTGTCCGCATTGCGGCGGGTGGCCAGCAGTGCGGCTTCGTTGACGAGCGTGGCCAGATCCGCGCCTGAAAAACCGGCAGTCAGCTGCGCAACCTGATCAAGGTCTGCTGCAGGATCGAGTTCAATTTTCTTGACATGAACATCCAGGATCGCACGGCGCCCGGGCTTGTCGGGACGGTCAACCAGGACCTGCCGGTCGAAACGTCCGGCACGCAGGAGCGCCGGGTCCAGGATTTCGGGCCGGTTAGTGGCCGCCAGCAGGATGATGCCGCTTGACGTGTCGAAACCGTCGAGCTCCGTCAGAAGCTGGTTGAGCGTCTGCTCCTTTTCGTCATTGGTGCCCATAGGGCCGCTCGACCGGGCACGGCCGAGTGCGTCCAGCTCGTCGATGAATATGATGGCGGGCGCGGCCTTGCGGGCTTGTTCAAACAGGTCCCGGACGCGAGCAGCCCCGACCCCGACAAACATCTCGACGAATTCGGACCCGGAAATGGAGAAGAAGGCAACGCCGGCTTCGCCGGCAACGGCGCGCGCAAGCAAGGTCTTGCCGGTACCCGGAGGCCCGACGAGCAAAATGCCCTTGGGCATGTGGGCACCCAATCGCCCATAGCCGGTCGGGTCTTTCAGGAAGTCGACGACTTCGACAAGTTCGCGCTTGGCTTCTTCAACGCCGGCAACATTGTCGAAGCGGACATCCACGTCGGTTTCGACATAGACCTTGGCCTTGGACTTGCCGACGGTCATCATGCCGCCAATGCCCTGCTTTTCTGCAAACTTGCGGATGATGAACATCCACAGGCCGAAGAAAAGCAACACCGGCAGCACCCAGGAGAGAATGTCCTTGATGAAGGTACTTTGCACGACACCCGTGAACTTGACGTCGTACTTGCTCAGCTCGTCGGCCAGGGGAATTTCGACCCGTGTCGTGACGAAATACTGCTTGCCGTCCTTAAGAGGTTCCTTGAACTTGCCCTCGATCGTGTTTTCCTTGACCGCGATCTCTTCGATTTTCTTGTCTTTGAGATATTGCTCGAACTGGCTGTAGGGGATCGGCTCGACGGTCTTGTAGGTCGTCCACCAGCTCTGGAACATCAACACCAGCATCATGGCGATGAAGGCGTACCAAAGGTTGATCTGGTGTTTCTTTTCCATGGAAAATCTGTCCTGAGAATGAACTGGGCAATGGGGCCATTGGGACGGTTAGATCAGCCTGTGTCAAGGCGATCCGGTGCTGTGAAAGCTCAAGCGGCGGCCGCTGTTTGCCGCTTCGATTGTTTCGTGCGGAAGGAAGTGGCGCTGGACCGCGCCAGGTAGATGACCGGTATCAGGCCGACCAGCACAATGGCGAGAGAGGGCAGGGCCGCTTCCTCGAACGCTTCCCGCGAGGCGGCCTCGAAGACGGTTGTGGCCAACGTGTCAAAATTGAAGGGGCGGAGCAGGATGGTCGCCGGAAGTTCCTTCATGCAGTCGACAAAACTGAGCAGGGCAGCTGACAGGAGCACCGGCCTCAGGATCGGCAGGTGGATCTGGGTCAGCGTCTGGGCACTGTTGCGCCCGAGCGTGCGGGCCGCCATGTCCAGATGCGGAGTGATCTTGCCGAACCCGCCTTCGACCTGACCATAGGAGACGGCAAGAAAACGGACGACATAGGCATAAACCAGGCCTGTGCCACTGCCCAGAAGCAGCAGCCCGGTGTTTATCCCGAACCAGGCTTCCATATGGGCGTCCAGAAAATTGTCGAAACGGGCCATCGGGATCAGGATGCCGATGGCCAGTACCGTCCCGGGAATGGCGTAGCCGATGGAAGCAAGGCGGACGGCGCCTCTCAAGGGACCGCTGTTGTTGAGACGCAGCGAGTAGGCCAGTGACACCGATATCACGACGGTCAGCAGGGCAGCTGCGGCCGCCAGGCTGAAACTGTTCCAGATCGTTTCCAGAAACCCGGGTGAGAACAGGTCATCCAGGCGCCGGCTGGCCCTGTCCGCCAGCAGCAGAGCGGGAACCACAAACCCGACGAAAATGGGCATTGCACACACGATCAGCGCCAGGGCAGCCTTGGGCCCGGTGAGGTCGAAGCGCGTCGGTGGACGATGCTTGGAGCCACCACCGCTGTCAAACCGTTGTTTGCGGCGGCCGAACCGTTCCATCCACAAAAGCAGCAGCACCATGACGAGCATGGCGAGGGCCAGCTGCGCTGCACCGCCCAGGCTCGACCGGTTCAGCCAGATGTCATAGACGGAAAAGGTCAGTGTCTTGACACCAAAGAACGTGACGGCGCCAATATCGTTCAGACACTCCATGAGGGCAAGGGAAACACCGATGGCCGTCGCGGGCCGGACAAGCGGCAAGGCGATGCGGAAGAAAAGACCATAGGGTGATGCACCGAGTGTCCGGGAAACATCAAGCGTTGATGCGGACTGGATCAGGAAACCGGCGCGGGTCGTCAGGTAGACATAGGGATAGAGCACCGCGCCCATGACGAAAATCGCGCCGCCGAGGGAGCGGATCTCCGGAAACCAATAGTCCCGTGACGTCTGGAAACCGAAAACGGAGCGAATGAAGCTCTGGACCGGTCCCGTGTAGTCGAGGACCTCGACATAGGCGAAGGCGACGATGTAGGTCGGGACAGCGAGCGGCACCAGCAATGCCCAATCCATGATCCTGCGGCCGGGAAAGTTGCACATGGTCACGAGCCAGGCCGTGACCACGCCGGTGATCCCGGTGCTCAGCCCCACCCCGAGCATCAGGAGGATCGTGGTCTGCAGGGACCCTGGCAGAACCGTCAGAAACAGATGGCCCCAGACGTCGCCCGTCGGCTCGAATGCCAGCCAGGCGATGGCCAGGACGGGCAACAGCACCAGGGTTGCAATCAGCAACGCGGCAAATTGCCAGAAACGGTCAATGATCGTGAGAGAAGGCGTGCGCAGCAAGGCCGGTCTTTGTCAGTTCATAGTGAGTTGCAGAAGCACTAACTGGAATTGTCCCAAAAAGCAAAAAAGCGCCGCTTCGCGCGACGCTTTTCTGCAATGTCATTATGACGCTTCTCAGGAAGCCGGTCCGTTGTCGAAACCGACCTTGTCGACCAGTTCACTGGCGGTCTTGCGGTTTTTGGCAATATCGGCCAGCGGCAGTGCATCCGGCTTCAATTCACCCCAGCTGCTGACGCGCTCGGAAACCTCGACGCCCGGTGTTACCGGATATTCGAAATTGGTCTCGGCGTAGATTCTCTGGGCTTCCGGGGATGTCAGGAATTCGATCAGCTTGACCGCGTTGTCCTTGTTGGGCGCGTTTTTGGCGAGCACAACACCGGCCAGATTGACGTGGCTGCCGCGATCTTCGGCATTCGGGAACAGGATCCGAACGGATGCCGCCCATTCTTTCTGCTCGGGCTCTTTGTCGTTGGTTTCCATCTTGCCCATGTAATAGGTGTTGCCGATGGAGATGTCGCATTCGCCAGCATTGATCGCCTTCACCTGAGCGCGGTCGTTTCCGGCCGGTTTGCGGGCAAGATTGTCACGTACGCCTGCGAGCCACTCTTCGGTCTTTTCTTCACCGTGATGCGCGACCATGGAGGCGATCAGGCCGATGGTATAAACATGCTGACCGGAGCGCGTGCAAATCCGGCCCTTCCATTTCGGATCCGCCAGTTCTTCGTATGTGATGGAGTCCTGATCAACGCGGTCCCTGGAGGCGTAAATGATACGGGCACGGTTGGTCAGTCCAATCCAGTGACCTTCCGGGTCACGGTACTGAGCGGGAATGTTCTCGTTGACGATGTCGGAAGAGACTGGCTGCGTGATGCCAAGCTGCTTGGCACCGTCGAGACGCCCGATGTCAACGGTCAGCAAAACGTCGGCGGGAGAGTTTTCACCCTCGGCGGCAATACGTTCTCCCAGGCCCTTGCTGGCGAAGATCACATTGGCTTTGACACCCGTTTCAGCCGCGAAAGCATCGATCAGCGGCTGGATCAGAAACGGCTGGCGGTAGGAATAGATGTTCACTTCGCCATCGGCCAGCGCCGGGGCAGATGTTGCTGCTGCGGCGGCCATGATCAATGCACCGGACAGGGCGCGGAATTTGGATTGCATGAGTATCTCCCTTATCAGGATATTGTTTCGGCTCCAGATCCCAGTCTGAAGTCTGTGCTTGCTATATGTCGCCGAAATTCGGGAAAGTCAACAAAAAAAGCGTTTAAAATCAATAGTTTAGAATGATTCAAAACTAACATGAGCAAAAAGCTCCAGATTAAAGGCCAAAAAGAACCTAAAAACAGGAGCTTAGGGCTCATGTTTTAGTTGCTGGCCTACAACGCGAGTCCGGTCAAAACAGTGAATTCAGGCACGGGGAGGCCCGGGAGTTGCCAAACCCGCGTCAATCTGTCCGACTGAATTGAAGATTTTGCCTAAACCCAGGACAGGGATTTCTTCAAGAATGCAGTTCCGTTTTCGCGGACCCATTCACCATGCGCCATCACGACCCGGTCCGGTTTCCAGGCAAGGATCCTGCCCTTGCATTTTCTGGCGGTGGCGCGATTGAAGAAGGGCAGGCGCCACTCCAGTGGGGCATAGCCCTTGCCTTCGACGATCCCCCACAAACGGGCGATGACACGTTGCCAGGGCTTCCAGTGGCGGGCGAGAAAGTCTTCGGAAAAATGCTCGCTGAGATCTGCAAGGATGGCTGTCGATGTTGGCCGATGAAGGAAGACAACTTCGTCCATCGCGGGGGACCCGTGGAACCTGACAAGGTCGAACTGATCTTCCCAAACCGTGGGTGCTTCAGTGTCGAGCGCAGCTTCAAAACCGAGATCCGTGCGCTTGTCGATGGTGCTCTGTGGCCCCCATAGCCTGGCGACCGGCCAGGCTTCTTTCCAATCCTGCAGGAAAAGGTGATGGATCTTGTTCGGGCTGACCAGGTGAGCAGGGCGCCCCAGTTGAGTGATCCATTGCTTGAGTTCGTCGCTCAGCTCAATTGGCGACCAGATCCACAACTCACCAGAGGGCAAACGAACAACCACGCTGCGAGTCGGGTAGGGACAGGAGAAGAAGGGGACAATGCCACCTTCCACAATCCAGATATTGTCGTCGACAAGCGTGACGTTCGCAGGTGTCATTCCGAAAGGACGCGCTGGGTCGGAAAAACGATCTCGACCAGTGTTCCCTGATCCGGCGTGGAATCGATATGAAAACTCGCCCGGTTGGCTTCGACAAGAGCCTTGGTCAGCGGCAGTCCGAGGCCGGTTCCCCCGCCGCGGCTTGCGGTGTGCAATTGCCGGAAAGGTTCCAGGGCCGCCGCCAGCTGTTTGGCGGTCATGCCGGTTCCGGTGTCGCGCACCCTCAAAACAACCTCGCCATTGCTTTCCAGAGCCGTAGACAGGATCACCTGGCCGCCCGACTTGTTGTACTTGATCGCGTTGGACAGGAGATTCAGAACGATCTGGCGCAAGGATCGCGGATCCGCGACCACATCCGGGACCGATTCGGGCAGGCTGGCGCGTATGATGACCCGTTCCCTGTTGGCCTGGGGCTGCATCAGGGCGACGCATTCGTTGATCACGTCATGGGTCGAAACGGCGGTGAAGTTCAGATCAAGCTTGCCGGCCTCGATTTTGGAAAGGTCAAGCAGGTCGTTGATGAGACTCATGATATGTGAGCCTGACGTGCGAATGTCCTTCAGATAGTCCTTGTACCGGTCATTGCCGATCGGCCCGAACCGTTCTTCCATCATCACTTCCGAAAAGCCGATAATGGCATTGAGCGGTGTACGGATCTCGTGGCTGATCTTGGCCAGGAAGTCCGACTTCTGGGAACTTGCGTTCTCCGCCTGCCGTTTCGCCTGGGTCAGTTCTTCTTCTGCCGTCTTCCACTGCGTGATATCGCGCAACACGGCACAGAACTTGTCTTCGCCCTTGCCGTTGGCGATGCGCCCGATGGTCATGAACAGCGGGATCAGCCCGCCGGTCGGAACCTTGCCGAGAACTTCACGGCCATCATTCAGGATGCTTGCGACACCATTGCGCGACAGTCCGTCCAGGTAGTCTGCCGCAGCGCGGTGGCTCTCGGGTGCCAAAAACTCCGTGAAAGGTTCGCCGATCATGTCTGACCGGTTGGCGCTGAAGAGCGCTTCCGCTGACCCGTTCACCTTGACGATCGAACCATGTTGGTCGAGTACCAGAACGCCGTCTGTTGCCGTTTCCAGAATGGTGTCCATTTCCGCAATCTGGCTGCGCGCACCATCGAGCTCTTCGCGCACTTCGGCAAAGAAGTTCGGTGAGGCGGGGGCTTCTGCCGGTGACGTAACGGATTTCGCCACGCGTTCCGTGACGGAGATCATCAACCCGTGGCTATCGTTCCAGGGAACCGAATGCATGTGAGCGTCGACATTCATGACGCCGCCATCGGCCAGTCGAACCTTCATGGCTTCATCGACTTCGTCTTCTGCGCCAATGCCGTAGGGAAGTTCTTCGGTGTCGTCGATAAAGAGGGCTTCCAGTCCACCAGCCTCGGAGAGGTCGGTGACGGACTTGTAGCCGAGCATCTTCAGAAGTGCCTTGTTTGCGTAGAGCACTTCCCTGTCGCTGACGATCGATATGCCGATCGGCAACCGGTCCAGCAGGGTCGGATCAATCGGACCGGCCTCGGGAACTTCCGGAGGCAGCGTGTCTAGATCATCGTTTTCCGCGTCGGATGTTTCGAAATCGCCGAGGTCACCCTCGAGGCGTGCACCGAGGGCTTCGGCGATTTTCCTGAATGCCGCGCGCTCGGGGCGCGACAGGCCGGAGGTGTCGACCGGAACCACCCGCGGCCTCGCCGTGGCAAGCGGAATGACCTCGCCTGATGTGGGGCCGTCGGAAGAAGTTTCTTTGCCATCGGCGGCTTCGGCGATCTGGTCTTCCGCTTCGAAGGCAGCCGTTTCCTCGAAAAATTCGCGTTCGTCGACGTCTTCATCGACGTCAGAATTGTCGAGCCCACCCGAGACAGTGTCCTCATCTTCCTGCGGCGGGGCGTCATTCAACTCGTCAGCGTCTGGCGTTGTCTCCTGCGCTGAAACAGTTTCCGCCGCCTCGTCGGGTGCCTGTTCGTCGTTTGCAGGCGAAAGGTCAGCCACGCTTTCCACGTCGTCAGCAGTATTATCGAAGAGGTCCGGAGACTTGCGCTCTGAAGGATTGTAGGACTTTGCCAGAGATTTGACGGCGCTCTCGATTTCGGCAGGCTTCAGTTCGGCAGGCCCGTTGATGCCTACCGGTTCTTCCTCCTGTGAGGCTTCTGCCAATTCGTCAGCCAGGGTTTCTTCCCCGGTCGCTTCTTCCTCTGTCGCCTCAAGCTCGTCTGTTTCGGGCGCTTCAGCTACGGATTTTGCGCTGTCCGGGACGTGCGTTTCGTCTTTCCCGCTCTCGCTGTTTTCGTTCTCGTCGTCTTCAATCTTTCCGGTTTCAGCCGCTTCGTCAGCAATGTCCGTTTCCGGTTCTTGCCCGGCGCCGGGTTCGCCGGTCTCAAGTTCTTTCAGTTTGCGGTCGAGAGCTGCGCCGACGCTATCGGCTTCGTCAGATACGGCTTCCGTGTCCACCGGGTCGCCAGAGCTCTCGGTTTCCTTTGATCCGGATTTGCCCGTGAAACGGGCCAATGAACCAACAAGTGCGGCCGCGCTCGCACCAAGGAAAGTCTTGCCGCCAAAAGTATCGGGTTGCGCCGGCCTGAGATCTTCGACCCTGTCCTGAGGTTCCGAGACAGGAGCAGGTACTTGTGTCGCGGGCTCGACGCCTGTTTCTGCGGTCCCGGCGTCGGTGTCGGACGTTGTGTCTTCGGCGTCGGAGGTTCCTTCTTCGGAAATCTCCGGTGCAACCTCAGGCTCCGTTCCGATCGGCGGGGCGTCAGATCCGGTTTCGTCGACAGGGGTTTCGCCGATAGTCTCCGGCTCCGGTGCAGGTTCGGTGGCGTAGGCTTCGTCAAAGGCTGTCAGTGCTGGGCTCAGGAAAAGCACTTCCGGGGCGTCCATTGCATCGGCGGTCCTGCAGACGCCAAATCCGCGGTAGCCTTCAAACTTTCGGTTTCGGTCAAAGGCGGGCAGGGCGGCCATGTCCACAGGAACCCGAAGCGCTGCACCGCTCACCGGCCAGTCAACCGTCCGTCCGCTCCAGGTGTCCCTGCGATCAAGGGCGCGCGCAATGTTTCCCTTCGGATCGAGCTCGAACTGATCGGCAACTTCCTGCCATGTCAGCCCGACAATGTCAGTTACCTTGGGTCCGAGCACTTCGGAAAACTCGTCAGAAACGAAAGTGAACCGTTGTTCGATGTCCATCTTCCAGGCGAAGCGCACCGGGCGTCGTCTTGGTTCAAAGGCAAATGCTTCTGCTTCCACGTCAGGAAGCCGGGTGTCGTCATCGCTCGCTGCCGTATCGGCTGCTTCGATGTCAGTTTTGTCGCCGACGTCGGCTTCCGGTCGTTCGTCTTCATCTGCCGGGGCTTCGTTCGCCGCGTTCGCGCTCTCTGCTGCAGCGGCGGTTTCAGGCACTGGCTCTGAAGTGTCCGGTTGTTCGTCTGGAGCTGTCTCGTCGGATCCGTCCTCGTCTGCCGAGGCGGAAAGGTCGGCCTCTTCTTCTTCCGGACCGTCGGTGTCTGTCGCGAGGTCATCACTGTCGGCGCGAACCCATAGGGACTCCTGCTCCCGAGAAACCGTGCTGTCAGTATCTCCGGATGCAGTCTCCGTGTCGTCAGGGTCTCCCGTTTCAGTCTCCGTATCGACATCAACCTCGGAAACCGTTTCGGAAGTTTCCTCCAGCGCTTTGACAGCTTCGGGGTCGGAAGGAGGCGCTGTCTCATCGACCGTGGAGGTCGAGACAGGGAGAACGGCACTTTCCAGGGCGCTTTCAGAAACGCTGTCTTCCTCAGGCGCGTCATCGGCAACAGGTTCGTTGTCGAGCAAAATCAGTTTTTGAGCCGCCGGAATCCTGAGAAGGGCGCCGTCGTGAAAACGGCCCTCGAATTCCAGCGGGCCAAACAGAACGTTCTGGCCTCCGGGCAGGTCGAGCTGCTCGGGCACACCGTCCAGCTCTCCGACGCGTTGCTGGACATAGTCCCCGTTCAACAGGAACGCTGTGGTCTCAGTGTATTGAACCAGACGGGCAAAGGCTTCCATCGGTTCCTTCGTTGAGGACAGGCCCTTGTCGCCACAGACGATCAGCGCTGCCGTTTCGCCGTTTTCCAGCTCGAGCCGTTTGCATTGGCACGTCAGAAGCATGACCCGCAGACCGCGATAGAAGCGAAGTCTTTCGATGCTGAACTTGTCCGGCTGGCCCGACGTTGCGATCCGGGCAATGTGCTGGCGTGCCGGGGACCGTTCAAGAGATTTCAGACCTGCGAGCTCGGGGAGGGACTGCACCGAGAAAAAGGACGCGCCGGCACCGTTGGCCCACAAAATCCGGGCGCCATCTGCCGACCATAGCCAGGCAGCCCTTTTGTCAGCCACAAGCTGAACCAGATCATTCTTGGCACTCAGTTCCAGGAATGATTGGGTCTGATTGTCCATTGCACTCTCCAAACTGGTCTGCAACTCCGCTATGCGGCTGCGGACGGATGTGCCTGAATTGGTAAACACTCTGTTAATACAAGCTATCCGCCGGATCGTCCACGTAAAGCAATGTTCCTAAAGGGTTTACATGAAAGCGTGGTTAATCCGAGGGGATTGGTTTGCCGGATAGCCATCTGCATGTTACGAATTTTTGGCATGGGAAGATCTGAGGAGATCAACCACCGCCTGCCTTCCACCCAAGGAGCCCGACATGAGCACCGACAAGACTGCATTTGAAGTCCCTGAACAGATGCGCGACTTCGCTGAAAAGAGCGTTGATCAGGCGCGCAAGGCATTTGACGATTTCATGGGCGCGACCCAGAAAGCGGTGTCAAACGTGGAAGAAAGTGCCAACACTGTCCAGGCGAATGCCCAGGACGTGAACAAGCAGGCACTGAACTATGCCGAGGAACATGTCAACGCAGCCTTCAAGTTCGCCCAGGAACTCGTCAAGGCGAACAATGTCGAAGACATGATGAAATTGCAGCAGGACTACCTGCGCAGCCAGATGGAAGTTCTTGGGGAACAGACCCGCGAGTTCTCCAACACGGCCACAAAGGCTGTGCAGGACGCCGCCAAGGCAGCCTCCAAGAAGTCCTGATTTGGAATTTGTTCCGGCGCCGGACCTGCTGATCCGGCTCCGGGCGCAATCGTTGTTCCGATCGCCTGACGCCTTGATGCAACAAGCACGCGGTTATGCGCGACGGTGAAATGTGCGGACGGATCATGTTCGCGGCAACGACAGGCCAGCGGCCACTATTGCGTTCGCGCAGACCCAAATCCCAGTATGCCCCGACGGAATTTTTATTGTGCAGTGCAAAAATATGTTGCAATGCAACAAGAGTCGTGCTATGTAAGGGATGCGGATGACGACAGGGTCCGTCGGTAAGGACCGGCGGAAAGAATTTTCACCAGTGATCGCATCCGGACTCTAAGGAGATGAGATCATGACTGAGACTACTGCTGCAAAGCCGGCTGCAAAGGCACGCACGACCAAAGCCAAAGCCGCCCCTTCCAAAGTGACTTTCCCGGAATTCGAAGCTTTCGCAATGCCGAAAATGGAAGTTCCGGCTGCATTCCGCGAAGCCACCGAAAAAAGCCTCGAGAATGCTCGTGAAGCTTACGACAAGGTCAAAACGGCTGCAGAAGACGCAACCGACCTGTTGGAAGACACGTTCGAAACGTCCCGCCAGGGCGTTGTCGAGTTCAACCACAAGGCCGTGGATGCTGCGAAGACCAATGCTGATGCAACCTTCACCTTCATCAAGGACATCATGTCCGTGAAGACGCTTGCTGAAGCCATCGAACTGCAGTCCACGTTTGCACGTGCACAGTTCGACGCACTGAGCAGCCAGAGCAAGGAAATGCAGGAACTGGCCACCAAGCTTGGCACCGACGTTTCTGCTCCGGTCAAGGAAGCAGTCGAAAAATCCTTCAAGGACCTGAAGGTCAACTAAGTCAGTTGAGCCGCGCTTGAAGCGCAGCGCACAAGGTTGATGCCCGGAGCAACGCTCCGGGCATTTGCTTTTTCAACAGGCGGAAATTTTCGAAATTTCGCGCTTGCCGGTTGGAAAAAACGGGTTTAGAAGACGCCCTTGCAAGTGGCGCCCCGGACAAGTATCGTCCGCGCCACTTCAACGACCTTAAGCAGACGTAGCTCAGTTGGTTAGAGCGTCGGATTGTGGCTCCGAAGGTCGGTGGTTCGAATCCACCCGTCTGTACCACTCCTCTTCTTTGTATTCCCATCTGTCGTGCCGTGCTTTAAGGCACTGACGTCGGCATTGCTGTGCCGATTTCGTTGACCCGAGAAAGCGCTTCCACGCTGGCGCACCTGCCTGAAAGAGACTAGAGAATTCGTCAGGCCGAATTTCCTGCATCTTCACCGGATTGGACCCAGCAAATGCCTGCCAGCGCCGTCACCACCTACCTTTTCCTCGGAGCAGCCATCGTTGCCGAAGTTGTCGCCACGTCGGCACTGGCAAGAACGGAAAATTTCACAAGGCTGTTGCCGACTGTGATCACCGTCGTCGGGTATGCGCTTTCCTTCTGGCTGCTGTCTTTTCCGATCCGCGTCTTGCCCACTGGCATTGTCTACGCAATCTGGTCAGGCGCAGGCATCGTCCTGATCACCATGGTTGCCTGGTTCCTGTTCGATCAGAAACTGGATCTGCCGGCACTCCTCGGACTGGGGCTGATCATTGCGGGGGTGGCAATCATCAACCTTTTCTCCAAATCCATGGTGCACTGAGCATCAGGCTTTCTGAAACGACCTGATAAAGAGCAATATTCCAAAAGTGCCGGATATGAGCCCGAACGTCAGGACGGAGAGCGGGCCGAGGATGCCAAAGTCGTTTCTCAAAACCTCGTAGTTCTGATTTCCAAATTTCATCAGGATTGCAGTGACGTAAACGAACAGGAGAGAAAGCAAAAGTCGTCTGAGGTTCATTCTTGTGCACCTCTGATTGTTAAAACCACCTATCCGTGTATCGCGCAAGAGTTAACAAGCCAGTAAATCTCTCGTTAAAATTGCATATAAAACCCCTGAAGTCCCGACGTCACCACTCTCATCTGGAGTTGTCACCAGACGATCAAATCCAGATCAGGCCCTTGTATTGAACCCGGCACAAGACTCAGTCTGGATAAGGAGAGGCTGTTGCGTCGAGGCAATGGCGCGGCGAAAGCAGGGAGGACGCGGCAGATGTATTACGACTCTCCAGGCCTTGGAGCCCGACTGATCCGTTTGCCCGGCCAGTTGTTGCTGGCGCTGGTGAACCCGACGGCGTTGCTGGTGATCATCGCCTGTATTCTGACAATCGTGACATTGAACCGGGTGGATGATGCCAGCGCGCGGATTGCAGGATCCGTAACTGACGCGGCGCTTTCGCGCCTGCAGATGTCACCTGTCGAGTTCAAGACGCGGCTGACCGAACTTGACGACAGGATCGAGCTCTTGTCGGGGCAGTTGGCCAATCCGGACAATCTGGACCATTGGGAAGTGACCCAGCAGCTGAGGGAGCTCAATCAGAATCTGGCTGAACTGAAGACAACGGCGAAAGGGATTACCGCGGCCGGGCCAGAGGTCACTTCCGCCGCTTTTGAGGAAGCCGGAGATGCCCTGACCAGGGCGCTCCATGCATTGCGCGGATGTGCGCCCGAAACAGCCACTGTTGCCCCGGAAGGCTGAGCACCGGGCGGGCTCGATGACTTCGGAAAAATGACTGGCAATTCTACCTAGGGAGTGGTCCCGATTTAAATCATGTTGCGATGCACCTAGATGAAGGGTGCCGGTTCCCGAGATGACCGGGAAACGGCAACGAACCTCTTAAGCAGCAGGGGACGGACCCCACAACCAAACCGCCCTTGCTGCCTTTTTCCATGACATGCAGTCAGGCCTTGTGATTCCCTAAGACTGGATCACGTCCGACCACTCGGGATGCTTCAGCGATTGTGCTTTTACATAGGGGCAAAGCGGAACGATCCTGACCTCTTTTCGACGAGAATCTTCAACCAGTCGTTCGACCAGTGCCTTGCCAACACCAAGACCTCGCATGGCATCCGGTACACCCGTGTGATCGGCGATGATCATGTGATCGTTGACGATCGAAAATGTCAGTTCAGCAGGTTCTGAAATTCCCTCGATCCGGGCAATATAGCGGCCCTTGGCACCTTCCTGTTCAAGCGCAATGGTGGGCGATTGTGCTTCCGGCATTGTTTT
The DNA here is from genome assembly GCA_017643925.1 of Roseibium sp. Classification (GTDB taxonomy): domain Bacteria; phylum Pseudomonadota; class Alphaproteobacteria; order Rhizobiales; family Stappiaceae; genus Roseibium. The sequence continues at coordinate 242,004 of JAEPML010000001.1, forward strand.
CTCCTGGGTGGCTTTCTGTTTGGAGGGGACATTTGCCCGCGTGATTATCGGAAAGCCTGGACATTCAGTTCGTTCCATCTAGAGGTGGCCTTGCCCGGATCAAGTCCGGGCAAGGGTGTACGTCCGGTTCGAAAGTTGGACGATGTGGTGTTTCTAGGCTGCGAGATCAAACAGCAGGAATTCTGCCGGTTCCTGAGCGCTCAGCGAAACTGCCCCGGCATCGAGAAGGCCCAGGCCATCGCCGGCGCCGAGTGCTTGACCACCAACCGTAAGCCGGCCCTTTACCACCTGGATCCAGACCTTGCGGTCTTTCCGAATGTCAAAGGAAAGGCTCTTGTCCGCATCAAGCAAGGATGCATAAAGGTCCACATCCTGATGGATCACAACGGATCCGTCGCGCCCGTCTCGGGAGCCGATCAAACGCAATGCATTCTGTCGCTCGACATCCGGGAAAGCCTTTTGCTCGTAGCCGGGTGCAAGACCGTCTGCTTCAGGCACAATCCAGATCTGCAGGAAGTGAACCGGATCGGTGCTTGAGTGATTGTATTCGCTGTGGCGCACGCCGGTGCCAGCGCTCATGCGTTGCAGCTCACCCGGACGAATGACAGAGCCGGTTCCAATCGAGTCCTTATGTTCCAGGGCTCCGGAAACCACGTAGGAAATGATTTCCATGTTCTGATGCGGATGCGATGGAAAACCCGCCGTCGGGGCCACGCGGTCCTCGTTGATGACCCTCAGGGCACCAAAACCGATATAGTTCGGGTCGAAATACGAGCCGAAGGAAAATGTGTGCTTGCTTTTCAGCCAGCCGAAATCCGCGTCGCCACGGGCATCAGACGGACGAAGTATCTGGTTCATGTTTAATCCTTTCCCAAGCGAGTGGTGTCCTTGCGCCGGAAACCTGTCCGGGCACTGTTGGGAATGGATTTGGTTCAACAGAAAAATTTTACAATCGCGGTAAAAATTGACAATTAGTCTTCGATTTTTGAACAATCAACTATTGTACGGATTTGGGCAGTTCTGCGGTCAGCAGGTTTCGCTGCGCAATATCCCTGGAACGGCCGCCATCCACTGAAACGGTCCTGCCATCCGCGTCAAAGGCCGACTTGAAGGTGAAAGCAGCGGCCGACGGTCCGTTGTCGCCAAGCAGTTCCAGTCGCTCGACCGCTTCGTCCCAATCGGGTTGATGACCGTTTTCAACCCACCAGAGCACGTAAGGCGGATAGTCGATGGCTTCCTTCACGAAGAGATGGCCCAGTCGCAGGATATCGGCATGTGGTCCGCGATAGATCGCGGCCAGGGCCGATTCTAGGTCGTGCCAGAGGGAGATGGTTGACGGGGCCCAGCCATCGCCATTGTCTTGCCAATACTTCGGAAAGACCTGCTCGCCCCAGCTATCAGGCCCCGGTTCGTCTTCATAGCCCGAACGCGCAATGAAACCCTCGGCGCGCTCCATGGCAGCCCAGATGGCCGGTTCGTGTTCAAAGAAGTCGTCATTTGACGGGTCATCTGCCCGTGTGCGGAATTGCGCGAAAGTGTAAACGGCGAGCCAGTTCCCAGACATTCTCTCTCCCGCTGCGAACTGCAACGGGTTTGACAGTGGCGTCAATCTTAACGGACTGCAAGAGTTCGAACGCAGGGCAAAGCAGTTTGAACTGAATTCTCTTTGGAAATTCTGTAGATCATGATCTAAGCCCCGGGAGACAATTTCGGGCAACGTGCCAATCGTGCACGGATAACCGGCTAACAAGGAAACGACCGTGGAAGATCTCAGCCTTCTTTCGCTGGGCCTGCTGGCCCTCGCACTTCTGGCAACAGGTGTCGTTGCAGGGATTATCGCGGGGCTGCTCGGTGTTGGAGGCGGCATCGTGATCGTGCCGGTTCTCTATTACATGTTTACCGCCTTGAAGATCGATCCGTCGGTGTTGATGCATGTCGCCGTCGGTACGTCGCTCGCGACGATCCTGGCGACCGGAACATCGTCTGCCCGCGCTCACTACAAGCGCGGCAGCGTTGACCTTGATCTGCTCAAACGGTGGTGGTGGGCGATTGCGCTGGGCGTGATTGCCGGTGCAACGCTTGCCGGCAACATTTCAGGCGGCGCGCTCACGCTCATTTTCGGTATCGTGGCGCTTGCCGTTTCCGCCAACATGATGTTTCGCAAGGACGGATCTCACCTCGCTGACAAATTGCCAGGGTCGCCGCTCAAGGAATTGCTCGGATTCCTTATCGGAGGCATCTCGGTCATGATGGGCATTGGCGGCGGCACCCTTGGTGTTCCGACGCTCACCCTGTTCAACTACCCGATCCGCAAGGCAGTCGGCACGGCAGCAGCCATCGGCCTGATCATTGCTGTTCCCGGAACGCTTCTGTCCATCTATTTCGGCTGGAACGCGGAGGGTCTGCCGCCCTTTTCGTTGGGCTATGTCAACCTGATCGGCTTTTTCCTGATCATTCCGGCCTCGACCTACGCCGCACCGTTGGGGGCGAAGATCGCGCACGCGATCGATCCTTCGAAACTGAAGCTGATCTTCGCGCTTTTCCTCGGTTTTACGGGCCTGCGCATGATCTATGACGTTGCGTTTTGACGTAAGAACAGTGTCGTTGATAAGTGGATCAAAAGGTTTCATTGGTCCCGAACCGCAATTTGAGGGATAGTGCCGGGCTTCGGACAGGCCGGGTACCGGCCTTGGAACCCATGGACAGATATGCTTGAGAAAAACGTCACTCTCAGCTGGAAAGGCTGTGTGCAAGGGGCCGTGATGTGCCTCCCGGTCATCCCGGGCGTCATCGCACTTGGGGCGGTCTTTGGCACCGTTGCCGCGCAGCAGGGGCTGACCTTCCTTGAAACGATCCTTATGAATTCGCTGGTATTTGCCGGCGCCAGCCAGTTTGTCGCGATGGAAGTCTACAGCGACCCTCTGACGATGGGAGCGCTGATCGCGATGATCGGCGTAACCGGTGCCGTCAACATGCGCATGTTGTTGATCGGAGCCAGCCTTCGGCCTTGGCTGGGACAGGAGCCCGGGTACAAGACCTATCCGGCGCTGTTCTTCCTGACCGATTTGAACTGGCTGATGGCGATGGCCCAATACGACAAGGGGCATCGGGACTGGGGCATCTACCTGGGAAGCGGGATGCTGTTCTGGTGTCTCTGGTCCCTGTCGGCCATTCCGGGTTATTTCCTGGGCACGCTGATTGCGGATCCGAAAGCTTTCGGTCTGGACGTCATCCTTCCCGCCTTCTTCGCCGCCATGCTGGTTCCGCTCTGGAAGGGCAAGCGCCAGACCTATAGCTGGCTGATCGCCGGTGCGGTTGCCGTCGTCACCTGGCTTCTGGTCGGCGGGTACTGGAGCATATTCACCGGTGCCATCGCAGGTGCCATCGCGGGAGCCTACATCGATGAGTGACGCGGCTTTCTCCGTTGACGGCATGTTCTTTCTGGCGGTGCTGGGCATGACGGCTATCACCTACTCGCTGAGAGCCGGTGGTTACTGGGTCATGGGCCGCTTGCCGATCACGCCGCGTGTCAGGCGCGGCCTGGAAGCCTTGCCGGGGGCGATTATCGTCTCCACGGTCCTGCCAATTGTCCTGCAGGGCGGGCTTGCAGTCGGTCTGTGTCTGATCGTGGCTGCTGCCGCGCAGATCAAGTTGCGAAAAGAATATATCGCTGTCTTTTGCGCCGCCGCCGCAGCTGCTGCCTTGCGCGCCGGCGGTCTTTAGACAGACGCAGGCGTCAGGATTTCACGGGCATTCCTTGCGGTTGCCGCGCCCGTACCGCCCGCCTCGACAATGGCCCAGGACATTTGCCCGAGATCGTAGCCGAGTTGTTTTTCCACCACGTCTGCCGTCGCGTCGGAGGCATCGCCGGCCCTGGCCGCGACACGGGCCAGCAGGGTGTCACGCGGTGCGGTGAGCCAAAGACCCTGAAAATCCGCCTCAACATGTGCCGCAACTGACTGAACGGTTTTCCGTTCGCTTTCGGCTGCGAAGACGGCGTCGTAAATGGCCGAGTGACCTGCTGACAGGATGGACTGGATCGAGGCGTCGAGTTCCTTGTAGATGCTTTGCGAGGCTTCCAGGGTATAGGCCGAGGCCGGCGCCGTTTCGAGTTCCGCGATGTTGAGACGGCGTTTGCGCGCCACGTCCGTGCGCAGAACCCTCGCGCCGGGTGCCCGCCCGAGCTCAGGCGCAATGTCGTAGGCAAGGGTGGTCTTGCCCGTACCCGAAAATCCGCCAATGGCAATCAGCTTGGGTTGCGAGGGATCCAGAAACGCAAGAGCATAGTCGAAATAGGTTTTGGCGAGCTCCTGTTGCGCAGCTTTCTGCGCCGGGTCCGCTTGGTTCTGAGCACTGCTTGCAGCAATCTTCGACCGGATTGCAGCACGCATCATCAGGTAAAAGGGCAGGGCGGCAAGCCCTTCTGCATGCAGCCCGGAGGGACTAGTATCCAGATAGCGGTTGAAGACACGATTGGCGGCGCGACGTTGCCCCCGTTCCCAGAGATCCATCAGGAGAAAGGCCAGATCGTAAAGGACGTCGCCGGTCGCAATTGCATCGGAGAACTCGACGGCGTCGAAAAGAACCGGGTGGTCTTCGATCATCACTATGTTGCGCAGATGCGCGTCGCCATGGCAGCGGCGAATGAGACCGTGTTCACCTCGCAGCAGGATCAGTTCGTGGATCGTGGAGAGGACGGAGCGTGAGGTCTCCGTCAGGTGGCGGACCCGCTCGGCAGGGAATAGCTCGGGATGTTCGCGAAACGCGACATCATTCTGTTCCACATAGGTTGCCAGTTCGTCGTAAAAGCCCTGACCGTCCCGCAAGGGGGCATCGGCATGCGCGCGCACCATCATGTCGGCGAGATCCTTCGACAATGGATCTTCGATTACCGCGTCTTCCGCGATGACATCAAGCTCCTGGGCGCGTTCGAACCGGTTCATCTGGATCACCCACTCGATCGGAGCTCCGGAACCGTTCAGTTGAAGCGATCCGTCTGCTTCACGCGTGATTGGCAGGGCCTCGCGATAGATTTGCGGCGCATTGGGTTTGTTGAAGGAAATTTCGGCCTTGCAGGCGTCTTCCCGCAGGGCCAAGGTGGAATAATCGAGAAACGGAAAAGTGACGGCTCGTTTGACCTTGTAGGCGAGGCTACCGACCAGGAAAACGATGTTGGCGTGCGTGTCGATCCGTTTGACTTCGGGTCGAACTGCGTCATCCGAGGGAAGGCGCTCCAAAAACGCGAGTGCTTCGTCCTGGCAGGAAGGGCGATCCATCATCTTTCCTTTTTGCGGGCTCAATCAGACAGTGCCTGACGATCCTGTCCGGCGGTTTGATCCTTCTCAATGAGCTATGTCAGCGATGTGGCACAAAAGAACAGAAATGTCAGCAAAGGAGGTTTCCATGAGCGATTTTCCGGCTTTGAGGAAGATCAGGTTGAACCTGGCCCGGACGAAAGAGTATCCGCAGGGCTCGGCACGTCATGGATATGAGTTTACAGCGCCGCTGGATGAAACCGGACATATCGATGCGGGACTTTGGAAGAAGGAACGTGATCATTGTCGCGTGCGCCGATTCTGGGGTGATGAGGTGGAAGAAATCGGTCACCTGGTGCACCGTCCCGGCGGGTCCTGGGCCTTTCACTACGATATTGACGGTGACGACGACGACGAAGCTGGCTACCGCTTCGGTGCCCATGCTTTCAATCCCGGAGAATATGTTTCCATCAAGGATGAAGATGGTGACATGCACACGTTCCAGGTCGTGACGGTCATGCCGATCTGATGTGGACGGGCAGCAAGAACGCAAAAGGCGTCGGAATTCCGGCGCCTTTTTTGCGTTTTGTTGCTTCAGTGATCTATGTTTCTTCCAAAATGGAATGAACTCATTGCAAATTAATCTGGTTTCGCTCTCTGACAGCCGGTTCTTTCTTACGGTATAGAATGAAGGAAGTGTTTTTGGTACGGGGCAAGGTCATGCGGCAAAAGACGGGCGGCGAATTGTTGGTGGAAGCGCTGGAGCTTCACGGGGCAGAGCGAGTGTTCTGTGTTCCCGGAGAAAGCTATCTGGCCGTGCTTGATGCCCTGCATGATGCTTCCATTCCGGTTACCGTCTGCCGGCAGGAAGGCGGGGCCGCCATGATGGCCGACGCCCATGGCAAGCTGACCGGGAAGCCGGGCATCTGCATGGTGACCCGTGGACCGGGCGCGACCAACGCATCCGCAGGCGTTCACGTTGCCGCCCAGGATTCGACCCCGATGATCCTGTTCATTGGCCAGATCGAACGGGGCATGCGCGAACGTGAGGCCTTTCAGGAAGTCGATTATCGCCAGATGTTCGGCGGCATCGCAAAATGGGTTGCCGAGATCGATCACGCTGACCGTGTCCCCGAGTTCATTTCCAGGGCCTGGCATGTCGCGACGTCCGGTCGACCCGGTCCCGTCGTGCTGGCGCTTCCGGAAGACATGCTGGTGGAGACATCTGCAGTCGCACAGCCACCGGCCTGGCAACAGGTTGAAACCCATCCAGGCCTGACCCAGATGGCAGAGTTGCAGAAACGGCTTTGGGCGGCCGAGAACCCAATCGCCATCCTTGGCGGCAGCCGCTGGTCGGATGACGCCGTGGCTGCGTTCACCCGTTTTGCAGAGCGGTTCGAATTGCCGGTCGCCTGTTCCTTCCGGCGCCAGATGCTCTTCGACAACCTTCACCCGAACTATGCCGGCGATGTCGGTATTGGCATCAACCCGAAACTGCTGGCGCGGGTCAAGGTCGCCGACCTGATCCTGCTGGTTGGAGGACGCCTGTCTGAAATGCCGAGCCAGTCCTATTCCCTGCTCGACATTCCCGCACCGGCGCAAGACCTGGTTCACGTTCATGCGGATGCTGAGGAACTCGGGCGGGTCTATCGACCGGCCATGGCCATTCACGCAAGCCCGACGGCCTTCTGCAAGGCCGCCGAAGGTCTCCAGCCACCAAACGTGATCAAAGGCGCCGGAAAGGCAAAGGAAGCGCACCAGGACTATCTGGACTGGTCGGGCGCGCGTCCCGAGACAGCTGGCACATTGCAAATGGCCGGTGTCATGGATTGGCTGGAAGCCAATCTTGCTGATGATGCGATCTGCACGAACGGCGCCGGAAACTATGCCACCTGGTTGCACCGCTTTCACCGCTTCCGCCGCTACGGCACGCAGGCTGCGCCGACATCAGGTTCCATGGGCTATGGCCTGCCGGCGGCAGTCGCTGCGAAACTGGCCTTCCCGGATCGGGAAGTTGTCTGTTTCGCCGGAGACGGTTGCCTTCAGATGACGATGCAGGAATTCGGCACAGCCTGTCAGGATAGGGCAAACATTATCGTTCTGGCCATCGACAACGGCATGTATGGCACCATCCGCATGCACCAGGAACGCACCTATCCGGGGCGTCCTTCGGCGACACGACTGGTCAATCCGGACTTTGCAGCGCTTGCCAAAACGTATGGCGCATATGGTGAAACAGTGGAGACGACTGACCAGTTCGGACCGGCCTTCGAGCGCGCGCGCGCATCTGGGCAGCCGGCCATCCTCCATTTGAAACTGGATCCTGAAGCGATCACACCTGCCGCCTCGCTCAGCCAGATCAGGTCTGCGGCCTTGGAAAAATCGGGCAATTAGAAGCGCGTCTCACTTCCGACCGTCAGGTTGCCTGTGGCTCGGTCTTCAGTTTGCCCTCGTCAACACTCAGGGACACAACGATGCCGACAAGGGCAACCGCGAGACCGAACCAGAAGGCGGAGTGAAGACCGGCTGCAAAACTCTCGCGGACCGCAGTTGCGGCCAGATCGGCATTCTTGCCGTCAAGCTGATTGAGGACGGCGGCAACCGCGGGATCTTTCAGCGTGCCGGCTGCCAGCGTGTGCATGTCCCGAGCAGCGAGCGTGATCCCTGCCTGGGACAGGGCGCCTTCAACCGACCGCATGGCTGAAAAGAACATCAGCGCCGTTGCAAAGGCGATTCCGATTGCGCCCAGGCCAAGATGGAACATGAAGGACAAGCCACCCGCCAGGCCCGCACCCTTGGCGCCAACTGCATTGACGGCGGCCGTACCGGCCGGGCCGAAAACGAGCCCTCCGCCAAGCCCGACCAGAAGCATGACCGGAACAAGCGCTGGATAGCCCCAGGATGTTTGCAGGAACAGCATGCAGATACAGCCGACAAAGAGGAAAGCATGGCCAAGCGCCATCAGTTTCCTGGGGCCGACCGAGTTGTAGTAGTTGCCCACGGCAAGGTTCATTGATGCGAGGGCAATAGCCAGCGGCAACATGCCCATAGCGCTCCAGAAGACCGACCAGCCCAGAACCTTTTGCATGTATTGCGGCAGATAGAGAAGGCACAAGAACAGGACGACCGCAGGCAGCCCGTTCAATGCAAGTGCGCGCACGAATTGATGATTGCGCATCATCGAAATTGGTATCATCGGGTCCCGAACGCGCTTCTCGACGAGGGGGAAGGCCACGAACATGAGGATGGCCATGCCGAACAGCGAGAGGGTGACCCAGCCCGTCCAGCCGAAATCTGCACCCACATCCAGCCCGAACAGAAGGCAAAACACGCCTGCGGCCATGACACCCATTCCGATCAGGTCGACCGCTTCGTCCGTGTTGTGCTCCTTTTCCTTCTCGATGAAGCGTGCGATCAGCACCACGGCCAGTATCGCGAAGATGGCATTGAAGACAAAGAAACCGCGCCAGTCGCCAAATTCGGCAAGTGTGCCGGCGATGAACGGGGCAAGAACATTGCCGCCGGCGACAGTCCCCATCAGGATGCCCATGGCCTTGGCGCGTTCATCCTCCTCGACCGAGGTTGCTGCCAGCGCCAGGATACAGGGCCAGACAAGGGCCGAGCCAATCCCCTGGAAGGCTCTCGCCAGAACAAGCGCGGTCACATTCGGGGCCAGTACGCAGGCAACAGACGCCAGGATGAAGATGCCGAGCCCGATCAGGACAAAACGCCGGTGGCCGAGCATGTCTCCGAGCCGGCCCCCGGCAACCAGTCCCATGGAAAGGGTGAGCGCGTAAGCGTTGAGCACCCATTGTGTGGTCGTGATGTCGACGGAATATTCCTGCTCGATTGGTGTCACAAGCAGCATGGCGCCAGTGAAATCGGTTCCGATCAGGAAGGAAGGGATTGAAACGGCTGCAAGAATTCGCTTCGCTTTGGCGTCCATTCAGATCTCCAACTCTCACGACAATTCTCACGCTACGTCAGAAAGCGGCGGCGTCACAAGCTGAAAAGCGACCTCGCGGGCGCAGTTGTGTTGGGGAGATCAGTCGGGCAGGTCCGTGACAGGCAAGGTCACCAACGCGACCCCGGGGTCGTCTGGGGAGGTGCCGATCTTGAAGCCCAGGGCCTGGCACATGGAGATCATCGAGGTGTTTTCCTTCAGCACTTCGCCCTTGATGGTCTCGATACCGTCCGACTTTGCATATCTCAAAATGAGTTTCATCAGGGCCCAGCCAAGCCCCAGCCCCTTCAGGTCCGAGCGGACCATGACCGCGTATTCTCCCGTCTGGTGATCAGGGTCCGCATGCAGACGCACGACGCCAAGAAGCCTGCCGTCGACCGGGTCGATTGCAGCAAAGGCGATGGCGCGGGCATAATCGAGCTGCGTCAGCCGGGCCAGGAAGCGGTGGCTGAAGTCCCGCACAGGGGCGAAAAATCGCAATCGCAGGTCTTCCGGCGTGACGGCTTCGAAGAATTCCCTGAAAAGATCCTCATCTTCCGGACGCACCGGTCGCACGAAGACCTGCCGGTCTTCCTTGAGGGTCAGCGTCTGTTCCCATTCCTTCGGATAGGGCGCAATGGCCAGGCGGGACCCGCCGGTTCGACCCGGGCGTCTTTCCGGATGACAGAGACTGATGCGAGCATCCAGCGCCATCAGCCCTTCCGGCAGAGCCACGATCGGGTTGATGTCGAGTTCCAGGATCTCGGGAATGTCGATCGTGATTTGCGACAGTTTGACAAGAGCCTGGGTGACGGCTGCCCGGTCAAGCGCTGGGCTTGCCGGCCCACCGTCAAGCAGTCTGGAAATTCGGGTTCTGTCGATTTGGGCCTTTGCGAGATGCAGATCGAGCGGGGGCAATTCGAGCGAAATGTCCTTGCTCTCCTCAATCGAGGTACCCCCTTGCCCGAAAACGAGCACAGGTCCGAATGTCGGCGTCTCTGCCAGGCCCATGTAAAGCTCAAGGCCATGCCGTTCTTCCAGCATTGGATGAACCGAAATCCCGGAAATCCGTGCTTCGGGGTGTTCCTGACTGATCCGCGCGATCAGTTCCTTCGCAGCCTCCTCTACGGCCTCTGGAGTTTCCAGTCCAAGGCGCACACCGTCGATGCGGGACTTGAACGGCAGGTCCGGCGAAATCAGTTTGACGACACACCGGTGCCCTGCTTCAAGAAACCTACGCGAAACCTCGGCCGCCTCGTTCGGCGTTTCTGCCATCGCTGTTGCCATGATCGGAATGTCATAAGCCTCCAGCACTGTGCAGGACTCCGTCGGGCTCAGCCAGCTTCGACCTTCCTCCAGCGCGCGCTCCACGACCTCTCTCGCCTTGTCGGCGCGGGGCGTGAAGGTGCTCGGCAAGCTGGGAGGTGCCACCATCAGAAACTCGCGCGCCTGTGCGTCATGGGCCAGGTGCATGAGGCTGCGCGCGGCCTCCGCCGGGCTTTGGTAATTTGGTATTTTTGCAGCGGTCAGCTCGGCCCGGATGACGCCGTCACTGCCGGCCAGTCCGACCACCAGCGCCTTGCGCCGGCCGTTGCGCCGTCGATCCGTTTCGGCAGCCTCGATAATGGCCTCCGTAATCGTTCTGACGGACTGAAAGGCACTTGCGGCTTCCAGAACGATCACACCATCGACCTGGCGATCCTTGAGGACAGTCGTGATCGCGCGTGCAATATCCTCTTGTTTCAGGTTCTCCTGAAGAATGAGGGAGCCCTTGACCGCAGGGGTCATGGTGAGTTCGGGATGCGGTCTAGTCAGCTCGGCGAGGTCCGATACCGTTTCTGCACTCAACTCCGCGAAAGTGCCGCCCAGATCCATCAGGCGGTCAAAAGCAAGACTTGCAAGGCTCCGCCCATTGGCGATCACCGCCAGGTTGCTGCAGCGGGGCACCCGCATGTTTGAAAGCGTGTCGAGAGCCTCGAACATTTCATCAAGATCATAGACCCGCAGGAGGCCGGTCCTGCGAAACACGGTTTCGTAGATCTGATCCGTTGTTGCCAGATTGCCCGCATGCGTTCGCCCAGTACTATGTGCATCTGCGCTCTTGCCGGAGCGGATGACGATCACCGGTTTGCTTCGCGCTGCTGCGCGTGCCGCGGAGATGAACTTGCGCGGGATCGCGATTCCCTCCAGGTGCAGCACGATGGAACGGGTCCGGTAGTCCTGCGCGAAATAGTCGATCAGGTCGCCGAGGTCGACATCCATGCGGTCGCCGAGGGAGACCACGGCGGAAAACCCGGTATGGTGAGATTTGGCCCAGGAAAGAGTTGCGTTCAGAACCGCCCCGGAACGCGAAATGAAAGCGACATCTCCCTTTTGTGGGACATCGGCACTCAGGAGAGCGTCGAGACCAGCCGCCGGAACTGAAATGCCGAGACTGCCAGGTCCGATCAAGCGCAAGTTGGTCTCCCTCGCAGCTTCCCGGCATTCCTGCATGAGAGCTTCGGGCCAGGCTTCATAGCCTTGCGACGGGATCAGGACGGCGCGTGTACCCCTGTCTCCGAGCGCCGCGATTGTATGAGGTAGTGTTTCGGGTTCGCCGAGGTAGACCGCCATGTCCGGAGGTGTCGCCAGGTCACTCAATTGATCGACACTGTTGCCGGTCCAGCCGGACGGTGCCGTGAGACCGACGAGGCTGACACGAGCGGGGAATTCCGCAGCCGCCAGCCACTGGAGCAGCGCTGTTTCCAGAGACGCCGGATGGCGGTTGGGGCCGATAACGGCGACGGAAGACGGATTGAAAAAGCCGTCCAGGTTGCGGATGGTCACGGGATCTGTCCTCGGGCGTGGACCGTCACTGAAAGAACTATAGAAAAGAATTAAGACAGAATGACCCGCGGACCAGTCATTTTCTGGTCCGCGGTTCGGTTTGCGAACGAGATACTCAGTGCGCCATCAGGACCGGTACGGTCATGGCTTCCAGGATTTCGCGGGTCGCGCCACCGAACAGGAACTCGCGCATGCGGCTGTGACCGTATCCGCCCATCACCACAAGATCGTTGCCATTGTCGGAGACGTGGTTCAGCACCGTATCGGCAACCCCGGTTTGTGGGTTCGCGACCACTTCAATGGTCACGTCCATATTGTGACGTGCCAGGTAATTGGCCACATCCGCACCCGGCTGGCCATTGGCGGTGGACGGCTTCTTCTCGATGACCAGCAGCGTCACCTTTTCCGCCTTTTCAAGAACCGGAAGCGCGGCATGGATCGCGCGGGTCGCGGTTGAACTTCCATCCCAGCCGACAAGAACCTTCTTGGGCTGGAAGGTCTTGCTGCCGATATAGGGAACCAGCAAGACGGGAACGCCGCTTTCGAACAGGATGGTTTCGATCAGCAATTCGCGCATGGGTTCCGGCCGGTCCGGATTGGCCTGGCCGATGACAACCAGGTCCGTCGGGCGGCAATGGACCAGAACGTTTTCCAGCGGTCCTCCGGTCAGGATCTCTGCCAGCCGGCTTTCATTCTTCACCCCGGCCAATCGTGCGAGTTCATCGAACTGGTTCTGGGCGTCCTTTGCCGCGGCGACGGCCTGGTCATGGGCTGCCTGCATGTAATCGACGGGCATGGGGGCGGCCGCAAAGGCCGGTACAACGGGTTCGAAGGAAACGGCAAGCCCCGTGACGTGCGCATCGTAGCTGCGTCCGAATTCAAGGGCGTATTTTGCGGCTGGCTGATCGCCGGCCAGATCAAGAACGGTCAATATATCTTTGATGGGCATAACATACACTCCTGTGACCGGGTGTCCCTAACCAGGTCGTGACCTTAGATTAGGCTTGTCAAAAATCATTACAACTCCCGTCAGACGTGTCTTTGACAGGTATCAATAGCCCGGGCCCTGTCTGTGCCGCGCTGGCGAAATGAAAAAAAATGCGCAATATGGGGGAATGTCGAAACGCTGGTTCTATCTGACGCTGCCACCCATTCTTCTGCTGGGGGCGGCTTTTGTGCTCGTTCAGCTGTTCCTGGAGCTGGACAGGGACAGCGTCGACCGCAAGGCTGCCGAACGTTTGACCCTCTATCGGCAGACGATCCTCGGCGAGTACCAGAAGTACCGGTATCTACCCTACATGATCGCCCGGGATCCGCGCGCGACCTCGGCTCTGGGCCTCGGACAACCCGTGGAAAGCGCTAACCGTTTTCTTCAGGAAATGGCAGAGACCTCGGGGGCCGATCTGCTCTACGTCATGAACAGCGAAGGCACCACGCTTGCCGCGAGCAACTGGCAGGATCCCTTGTCGCTGGTGGGGCGCAACTACGGCTTCCGTCCTTATTTCAAATCGGCAATTCAGGGTGAAGAGGGACGGTTCTTTGCCATCGGGGCAACATTGGGCGAGCCCGGTCTCTTCCTGGCGCGACCGACACCGGTCTCTGGCGAGCCTTTGGGCGTTGCGGTGGTCAAGGTGGACATGGGCCCCCTCGAGGAAGCCTGGGCGGAAGGCGGTGAAACGGTGTTTGCCTCCGATGCAAATGGCGTGATCTTTCTCTCAAGCCATCCGGAATGGCGGTACCGAACCCTGTCTGAACTGCCCCCGGACATACGCGAAACCATCAGCAGCACACGCCAGTATGGCGGGCAGGCGCTTCAGCCCGTCAGCAACCAGCCAGTCCAGTCGAAGGACCAGTTGACGATCGAGGGCAGGGCATTCCGTCACAATGCAGCGGATGTCGGATTGCTTGGCTGGACGCTGCACTTTCTGGTGCCGGTGGAAGAAACGCGAAAGAGCGTTCTGCCGATCTGGACCGGGGCGATTGCCATCTGCCTTGTCTATGCGGTGATCGTATTGGTGCTGCGTGGACGCCGGTTGCGCAAGGCGTCCGTGAAGCTGCGCCAGGAATCGGCAGACCTGAAGGAACTCAACACGCGCCTGGTGGAAGAGATCCAGGAACGCCGACGCATCGAACGCGAGCTTCTGGAAGCACAGCGCGGGCTCGCACGATCCAGCCGTCTGGCAGCCGTCGGGGAAATGTCGGCTGCGGTCGTTCATGAATTGAGCCAGCCTCTGGCAGCTCTGCGCATGTTTGTTGCCGGGACGCGAAAGTTCCTGGAAAAGGGCGACACGGGCACGGCGACGGAAAATCTCAACGAGATCGATTCACTGCAGATGCGCATGGCCAGCCTCACGCAGGAATTGAAGCGTTTCGCGCGACCGGGCGAAAGTCGGATCGAAAAGGTCGACATGCGCGAGAGCGTGAGGGCCGCTGAAAAACTGGTTCGGCCGCGCCTTGAAGAAACGGGCGTTCATCTGACGCTCGAACTGCCTGATCGCTCTCTCGATGTGGAAACAGCGCCGCTCCGCATCGAGCAGATCCTGGTGAACCTGTTGCGAAACGGTGCCGACGCGACCGCCGGTGAAGAGAAGGGTGAAGTCCTGCTGCAGGCCCTCGAACAGGACGGTGAGGTGCTGATCAGGATCACGGACAATGGTCCGGGCGTTCCAGAGGACCTGAGAGAGCGCATTTTCGACCCGTTCTTTTCAACCAAGGGCAGCTCCGAAGGCATGGGACTGGGCCTGGCGATTTCCATGCGGATTGCAGAAGATCTTGGTGGAAACTTGTCTGTTGGTGCGAACACTCCTAAAGGTGCGCTGTTCGAACTTCGTCTGCCGGCCTTCTCGGCCGAGACGATCCTGCATGCTGATGTTTCCAGTCCGGATCACGAAGCCGCTGAATGACCCAAGATACTGATCAAGTCCGCGTCCTGATCGTCGATGACGACCCGTCCATGCGTGCCGCCTTGCGGCAATGGATAAGGCTGGCGGGATTCGACACGTTGGAGGTTGCGACCGCCGACCAGGCCATGGGCAAACTGACACCGGATTTCGAAGGCTGCGTCGTCTCGGACGTCATGCTGGAGGGCGAAGACGGCATGTCATTGCTGCGCCGGATCGGCAGTCTGGACGGCGATGTGCCGGTTGTCCTGATTACCGGTCACGGTGATGTTCCCATGGCAGTCGAGGCGATGCGTGCGGGTGCCTACGACTTTGTCGAAAAACCGTTCGATCCCGATCACATTGCCGAAGTCGTGCGCCGTGCCTGTGACAAGCGGGCGCTAGTTCTGGAAAACCGGGCACTGAAGACGCAATTGGCGGATGGGGCAAGCCTGGAAAGCCGCCTGATCGGCAACAGCCCGGCCATGCAGACCTTGCGCCAGCAGATCCTGCATTTCGCCAAGACCGATGCAGCGGTTCTGATCACCGGCGAAACCGGCACGGGCAAGGAAGTGATCGCCCAGGCCCTGCATGATTTCAGTTTGCGCAAGGATGGCCCATTTGCCGCCATCAACGCAGCAGCCTTGCCTGAAACCATGGTCGAAGCCGAGTTGTTCGGGCATGAGGCCGGCGCCTTTACCGGTGCAGATCGTTTGCGCACCGGCAGGATCGAGGCCGCAAGCGGAGGCGTTCTTTTTCTGGATGAGATCGTGTCCATGCCGTTGGCACTCCAACCGAAACTGCTGCGGGTCTTGCAGGAAAAGAAAGTCGACCGCATCGGCGGAACCAAACCGGTCGATGTCGACATCAGGCTTGTCAGCGCGGCCAACATGGATCCGCGCGAAGCCGTGCGCTCCGGCAATCTGCGCGAAGACCTCCTTTTCCGCCTCAACGCGATAGAGCTCACGGTTCCCCCGTTGCGCGAACGCGGCCGAGATAGCCTGTTGCTGTTCGATACCTTCTTGAACCGCTTCGCCGCGCATTATGGACTGGAAGTCCCGGGAACGTCGGCGCAGGACGAGGCGTTTCTGCAAACCTATGGATGGCCGGGCAACGTGCGGGAACTTCGCAACGCTGCCGAAAGGTTCGTGCTGAATGCAGGCGTGAGCCCGCAACCACTGGAGTCTCTCGTGACCGGACAGCGAAGCGAGGTCATGACCGTCGCGGAAGGCGGATTGAAGGAGCTCATGGACGCCTATGAACGCAATCTCATCGAGAGCGCCCTGCGCCGTCACGGCGGGCGGGTTGCGGACGTGATGCGGGAACTCAATTTGCCGCGCCGGACGTTGAACGAGAAGATGGCGCGGCACGGTCTCAGCCGTGATCTCGCAGGCCAGTCGGAAACCACTGACGCCTGAACCGGTTCCTTTCGGCGGGATTCCGCCGACACATTGTTGGGATCGGCAAGATCTTGCCGAGTTGCGCTGCAGCAAATCCCGTGTTGAGCAAAAAAAACCGCAAAATCCCGCGATTGAGCTGTTGTCAATCAAAGCTGGCACGGGTCATGCTTAGGGTTCAACGACTTGGCACGGGCCCGTTTCGCGTTACGCGACCGGACTGAGCTGTCAAGGAATTGAGCTTAAATGATCTGGGAGGATTTCATGCTCTTTTCGCTCAAGTCGGCGACCGCCCTTTCCGCGGTCACGCTTTCTCTTGTGTTTGCGACTGAAACCTTTGCTGCTGACGTGACCTGGAACGTGTCCCTTTGGGGCAAGCGCCGGGCCTTCACCGAACATGTCGAGAAGCTGGCTGAAGAAGTAGCCGCCAGAACCGACGGCAAGTTTGAAATCAAGCTGCATTACGGTGGTGCACTGTCCAAGTCTCGCGAGAACCTCGATGGTATCTCGTTCGGCGCTTTCGAGATGGCCCAGTTCTGTGCCTCCTACCATGCCGACAAGAACCCGACGCTGACGGTTCTCGAGCTGCCTTTCCTGGGCGTCAACGACCTGGAAACCGAAGTGAAGGTGTCCAAGGCCCTTTACGAGCATCCGGCTGTCCAGAAGGACCTTGGCCGCTGGAACGCCAAGCTTCTGATGCCGTCTCCGATGCCGCAATACAACTTCGCAGGCAAGGGTGACGCTCCGACATCGGTCTCCGATTTCGACGGCATGCGCGTGCGTGCACTTGGTGGTCTCGGCAAGCTGATGGACGCTGCCGGTGCTGTGCCGACGTCTGTGACCGCTTCGGAAACCTACCAGGCGATCGACAGCGGCACCGTTCAGGCTGCCGGTTTTGCGCCTCACGCCCACCTGGCCTTCAAGGTCGTTGAAGTGGCCAACTGGTGGACCAAGAACCTCAACCCGGGCACTGTGCATTGCCCTGTCGTGGTCAACACTGACGCCTATGCGGCGCTTCCGGACGACTTCAAGGCAGCTCTCGATGCATCCGTTGATCCGGCAATCGACCACTACCTGGCAACCTACGCCAAGGTTTACGACAAGTGGTGGCCGGAGCTGGAAAGCCGTGGCATCACCCAGGTCGAGTTCTCGGCAGACGAGCTTTCTGCCTTTGCCGAAAAGGCCGGCCCGATCCATGACGCCTGGATCGAAGAGCAAACAGCGAATGGCTTGCCGGCTCAGGAACTGCTCGACATGGTCAAGAAGACCATCGCCGAATAAGCCCCTGAAACTGGCTTGACCTTACTGCTTTCTGGCGCCCACAGGCGGACTGCCGGGTGCCAGAAAGCCCTGCTCGGGGCTCTCAAGTATGATGACGACTGATCCCGGTGGGCGTTCCGCTTCGGAACGACCGACCACCTATATCCGCTTTGATGGCTGGCTCGGCCACGTCGAAAACGCCTTCAACCTCTTCGCGGCCTTCTCAATTCTGGCGCTGATGCTACTGGCAGTAGCCCAGGTTCTCGGTCGCTTTTTCTTCAACACGCCGATCCCGGGGTTCATCGATATCACGGAACAGGCCATGGCAATTTTCGCCTTCGCAGGCGTCGCCTATTGCCAGCGTGTCGGAGGTCATATCCGGATGGAGATCGTGCTCGGCAAGCTGACCGGCAGATCTCTCTACATTTGCGAGATGATCGGTGTGATCATCATCGCCTTCACGGTGGCTCTGCTGGTCTGGGGATCCTGGTACCACTTTGACAGGTCCTGGTCGATGGGCGACAGCACCATCGATATCCGGCTGCCGACCTGGCCGTCCAAACTGATTATTCCCGTGGCACTGAGCCTCCTGTTGCTGCGTCTCCTGATGCAGGTCTACGGCTATGCACGCCTGGTCGCAGATCCTTCACGTCGACCCGTGGCCGTTCCGGTCATCGAGGATGTCGAGGAACATGCCAAGCACGAAATCGAAGAAGCCTTTGGCGAAGAGACGGTTGAAGGAGACGCCAAATGACGCCGT
Source organism: Roseibium sp. (assembly GCA_017643925.1). Classification (GTDB taxonomy): domain Bacteria; phylum Pseudomonadota; class Alphaproteobacteria; order Rhizobiales; family Stappiaceae; genus Roseibium. Next base: position 260,324 of record JAEPML010000001.1, read on the forward strand.
TTGAAGTTGGTCTCATGATGACCGGCGTCTTGCTGGTACTGGTCATCTTCGGTGTTCGCGTGGCCTTTGCAGCCGCCTTCACCGGTCTCGTCGGCCTGATCATCCACTTCTCGATGAAGATGGGTTTTGAACGCGGTTTCTTCGTTGCCCTGAAAATGGCGGGCACCATTCCGCATTCCAAGTCGGTGACTTACGCATTGTCGGTTCTGCCGACATTCATCCTGATCGGATTTCTGGCCTTCTACGCCGGTTTCACCAAGCAGCTGTTCGAAGCGGCGAAGCGCTGGCTCGGCTGGCTGCCGGGTGGCATGGCGGTCGGAACCGTCTTCTCCACGGCCGGGTTCGCGGCTGTGTCCGGCGCCTCCGTTGCAACGGCCGCTGTGTTTGCGCGCGTCGCCATTCCCGAGATGCTGGCGGCCGGCTATTCAAAGCGCCTGTCATCCGCCGTCGTTGCGGCCGGCGGCACACTTGCCTCGCTGATCCCGCCGTCTGCCATTCTGGTGATCTACGCCATCCTGGTGGAACAGTCGGTCGGCAAATTGCTTATCGCGGGTTTCCTTCCGGGGGTCTTCTCAGCGCTGATCTATGTCGGCATCATCGTCGCGGTGTCCGCATGGCGCGGGGATGCACCGCCCGTCAAGGGATACACCTGGATGGAGCGGATCGAGAGCGTACCGGGCACACTGCCGATCATCGCCGTTGTCGGGATCATTTTCTGCTCCTTCTTCTTTGGCCTGGCAACGCCAACCGAGGCAGGGTCACTTGGAGCATTCGTGGTTCTGATCGTCGCCTTTGCCAAGGGTATGAAGGCCAAGCAGCTCGGCCAGGCACTGCATGAGACGGCGAAGCTGACCGTGATGATCTTCACGCTGATCTGGGGCGTTCTGGTCTATGTGCGCTTCCTGGGTTTTGCCGGACTTCCCGATGCCTTCAAGGACTTCATTGTCGGTCTGGAATTCTCACCCTGGATCGTGATGATCTGCATCCTGCTGGCCTATGCGGTGCTCGGCATGTTCATGGACGCAATCGGCATGCTCATCCTGACGCTGCCGGTGGTGTATCCGGCCGTGATTGCATTGAATGGCGGCGAAAGCGTTTCGGCGGCCGACAGTGCCTTCGGCATGTCGGGCGAGGCCTGTGCCATCTGGTTCGGAATCCTGGTGGTCAAGATGGCGGAGCTCTGTTTGATAACCCCACCCATAGGACTGAACTGTTTCGTGGTGTCGGGTGTGCGCCCGGACATTCCGGTACAGGAAGTCTTCCGGGGCTGCATTCCGTTCTTCATTGCGGACGTGCTGACCATCGCAGGGCTCCTGGCGTTCCCCTCCATCATCACGCTTCTGCCGTCGTTGATGGGGTAGGAGAACCTCGGGACTTCAAACAGAAACGCCGCCGGAGACACTTCGGCGGCGTTTTTCGTTTTGTGCGGACGGTCAGGATCAGTTGATGCAGCGACGGCCGTTTGCCTAGTCGAGCTTGATGCGCTTGAGAGCGTTGAAACCCAGATTGGCAGCACCGGTATATTTGCGTCGTAATCCCGGATAACCCCGCGAACGCCAGTAGGTGAAGCCGCCGAGCCCCCCGCCAACGACATAGGCAAGGGCTCTCCAATCGACTGGTTCGTTGCTGGTGACAGACGGCAGGAACATGGCCGACCCGAGAATTGCGCCAATCATAATGTCCGAATAACCCCTGGGAACTTGCACAAGGCGCATCACGTCTGCGAGCACGCGGGCCGCCAGGAGCAGAAACGGAATGAAGCTGTAAAGGGCAATTCCACTGGCAATGTTCATGAATATCCTGCTCGTAAAAAAGCCGGTCGATTGGGTCCCGCTGTACAAGCCCAGGATGATGATGCTGAAAGTCAGGCCTGAGGCACAGGCGATGACAAACGAGAGAAACTTGCCACCTTCCTTCTCAACGGCAATATCGCCTGATGCAAGACCAACCGATTGTTGCGCCGGTGCATCTTGCCTGTTGGATGAAAAGGAAGCCTGCGGGAATGCCTTGCGAGGGGGAATGCCCGGACCGGACAGCGATGCTCCGGCGCCTCTACGCCCGAATGACTTTGTCAATTTCGCCTCCTGAAACGTCTAAACCGAATGGCGTGACACTAGGCGATGCAACTTAAGATGGTGTTTCGGGAACTGGATAAATTTTTACGAACTCGGCGTCGGACGTCAGAAAAGGTTGCCCTGATCTTCCGGCGTGGTCTTGCCGGGGGAGCTTTTCCGCGACCTGGTCTTCTTCGCTTTGGGGACAGCCCCCTCGCTCATGGCGACTGCATCGATCGTTCCGTCGCTGAGCTCGATTGCCAGGGAGGCTCCGGACGCGATTGATGCGGCCGAGCGAACCGGCTGCCCGCTGTCATCCCGGACAACCGCGTATCCACGGGCCAGCACATCCTTGTAGGAAAGGGATTTCAAAAGTTTCTGGAGGCCGTCGAGCTGCGCCTTGTCCTGGCTGAGCTTTGCCAGATAAGCCCGGTCGAGACGGTCCGAAAGACCGGTCAGTCGTTCCGTGCCGAGCGTCGCCTGTTGTGCCAGGCGCGCCGGTGTCAGGCGAGCTTCAAGGGCCGCAAAAGCCTGCCGCTTCTGGGAAATCGCCACGGACAGGGCACGCTGTTGCCGCTCACCCGTCTGCGACAGATCCTGTCGTGCCTTGCTCGTCAGGCGGGTCAGGACAATCGGGGACAGGCGTCCCGACGCGTTCTGGAACGATGTGCGATGATGCCGCGTGTTGACGATCAGGCCACGTTCGAGGCTGCTCGCCGCCGTGTCATAACGCTGGCGCGGCAGGGCAAGAAGATCTCTTGGAGCTGGCAGGGCAGCGCTTGCCGCGCGCAGTTCCGTACGCCGTGTCGTCACATATCGGACGAGCCCCGAGTTGAGACGTCGCGCCCGGTCGTCGACCATCGACATCAGCTCGGCCTTGACCGGCACCGCGATTTCAGCAGCGCCTGTCGGCGTGGGCGCACGCAGGTCGGCAGCAAGGTCGATCAGCGTCCAGTCGGTTTCATGCCCGACCGCCGAAATCAGGGGGATCTCGCTGGCCGCGGCGGCCCGGACCACGGCTTCCTCGTTGAAGCCCCAAAGGTCCTCGATGCTGCCACCGCCGCGCGCAACGATCAGAAGATCAGGGCGGGGAATGGGGCCGCCGGGCGCCAGGGCGTTGAACCCCCTGATGCCATTGGCGACCTCGGCGCCCGAGGTTTCACCCTGGACACGCACGGGCCAGACAAGGACATGCAGCGGAAAGCGATCGGTGATGCGGTGGAGAATGTCGCGAATGACGGCCCCGGTCGGTGATGTCACGACGCCGATGACCTTGGGCAGGGGAGGCAGCGATCGCTTGCGTTCCTCGGCGAACAGCCCCTCAGCGGCGAGTTTCTTCTTGCGTTCCTCCAGCAGCGCCATCAGCGCACCCGCTCCGGCAGGTTCAAGCGCATCGATGACCATCTGGTATTTCGACTGGCCGGGGAAGGTGGTGATCTTGCCTGTCGCAATCACCTCCAGGCCCTGTTCGGGCTGGATCTTGAGTTTCGAGGCAACACCACGCCAGATCACGCCCGACAGCACTGCCCGGTCGTCCTTCAGGTCCAGGTAGATGTGCCCGGACCCTGGCCGTGAGATCCGTCCCAGCTCACCACGCACCCGCACATATCCGAACGTGTCCTCCATCGTGCGTTTGATGGAAAACGAGATCTCGGAAACGGAAAACTCGGTGACGTTTGAACCCTGATCGGACACGAATGATTCCCTTCAGCTGCTGAGAAGTTGGAGTCAATCGTCAGGAGGGTCAAGAGTTGGGGGTGGCAGCGGACCCCGCTTGCACGAAACCCTGTGCGTAACTGCGAACGTCTTCCATTGTTGAAAGAACGATCTTGTCTCCAAAGGTGCTTATCAGCTGGACCCGGCTGCGGGATTCCGGATCGTCCAGCATATGGGCAAACAGAAGTTCGATGTTCCTGTCTGCCAGTTCTCTTTGCAGAACGCTGAGCGTCTGCAAGGCCGTGAAATCAATGTCGTCGACGCAGGAAAAATCGATGCAGAAATATTTGAGTTCCCGATTGCCCGGCACCGTCAGGAACCTGACCTCTTCGGCCATCCGGTCGGCGTTCGCATAATACATGCTGTGCGTGAACCGGTAGACCATCAAACCCGGCTCGGCGAGCGCTCGTGTGCCCAGGGGTTGTGCTTGCCAGGTCAGCGAGGGTTCGCTCGTCAACAGCACATTGACCGGATGATAGCCGTGGCGGGTGTGAACGATCAGGGACAGCACGATGGCCAGGACGATGCCCGGCCCTACACCGGCGAGCACAACGACCAGGATGGTGGCCAGCGACACCCAGAACTCCGTTCGCCCTGTCCGATAGATCTTCTTCAACCCCTTCAGATCGACAAGGTCGACCCCGATCAGGAAGACCAGCGCCGAAAGCGCAGCTTCAGGCAGGTTGGCAAGGAGTTCGGTGAAGAACAGGAGAACCAGAAGCACGATTGCCGATGTGACAAGCATGGACAATTGTGTGCGTCCACCGGCGCTTTCCACCATCTGGCTCTTCGTGGGGCTGCCGTTCACGACGAAAGTGCCCGTCAGGCCTGCACCGAGATTGGCAAATCCGAGCGCGCGCAGGTCGGTGCTTTCGCTCAACTGCTCCCCGTACTTGGCGGCATAGGCGCGTGCGGTGGCGGCGCTTTGCGCCAGGATCACCATCAGCATGGCCAGCGCGGTTGGGCCAAGCTGCCAGATGAGGTCGACGGACCAGGTGACAGATGGAAGTGCAAGGTCCGGCAGGCCATGGGGTACGCTGCCGACAACTGCCAGGTGCGACTTCAGGCCAAGATACCAGCTGACAAGGGTTGCCAAGGAAAGAGCCACGATCGGCCCCGGGATGGATTTGGAAACAAGTTTCAGTCCCAGAATGATCGCAAGGACGCCAACGGATACTCCCACAGCCGTCAGGTCGGTATTGGCGAGCGCAGGAACAATTCCGACCAGCTTTTCCAGGCCCTTTTCGTCACCCAGGGAGACGCCGGCCATCCCGGGGAGGGAATGGAGAGCAACCTGGATGCCAACGCCGGTCAGGAAGCCGGTGAGGACGGTCCGTGACAGGAAGTCGGCCATGAAACCGATTTTCGCCACGCTCGCAACCAGAAGAAGGACGCCGACCAGAAGTGCCAGGACACCTGCGAGTGCCACGTAATTTGCCGACCCGGCTGCAGCCATGCCAGCAAGACTGGTTGCCAGAATGGCCGCCGTAGCCGAATCCGCACCCACAACAAGGTGGCGGGACGAACAGAACAGCGCGAAGAGGGCCATCGGTACGAGAAGCGTGTAGAGCCCCGTGATCACGGGTGTGCCGGCAATTTTCGTATAGCCCATGACTTCCGGGATCGCGATTGCGGCAAGGGTCAGGCCGGCGAGTATCTCCGGTACGATCCGGCTTCTCTTCAGCGGCAATATCCCGCCAAGACACCAGGTGCTGAAATGAGGCTTGATCAAAATTCTTTCCTGCTCATGTGCCGGACTTTCAAGTCACGGCGCGAGTGGGCAAGCGGATCGGGTCATCGTGGGCAAGAGGGGTAAAAAAGACAACAGGGAGGATCCCTGTTCACGATCCCGATTTATGTGAACACTTTTCCCTACGCAGATATCCGCCTTGAAACCCACACAATCGAACGCCTACGTTCAGGACATGGGAAAGTATGAGTTCAAGATGCAACGACTGTTTTTGCGACATGTTCTCGCCGAAGGCGCGCGAATCGAGGCAGACAGGGGGCAGGCGAATTACCTTATGAATGTCCTGCGTCTCAAGGATGGCGACTACATTCTCGTGTTCAACGGCTCAGACGGGGAATGGTTGGCCAAGGTTGCCAGCGGCGGCCGCAGGGAGTGTGCGCTTCTGGTCATGGAGCAAACGCGGGAGCAGACCGAGCGCAACGATCTCATGTATCTGTTTGCTCCGCTCAAACATGCTCGCCTGGACTATATGGTTCAAAAGGCGGTGGAAATGGGCGTTGGCAGTCTGAAGCCGGTCATGACGCAGCACACCCAGACCAGCCGTGTCAATCTTGAGCGCATGGAAGCCAACGTCATTGAAGCCGCAGAACAGTGCGGTGTTCTGTCGATACCCGAAGTACAGGCCCCCCAACCCCTCAAGGATGTGCTTGAAGTCTGGCCGGAAGCCCAGCCGGGCCGGCGGCTGCTGTTTTGCGATGAAGCCGAAGGGTCGCATAATCCGCTGATGACGCTCGCCCAGATGAAAGACACCGGCGCACCACCGCTTGCCGTCCTGATCGGCCCGGAGGGTGGTTTTTCCGAAGACGAAAGAACCCTGTTGCGCAGTCTGGATTTCGTGTCGGCAATTCCCCTGGGCCCCCGTATCCTGAGGGCCGATACTGCCGCAGTGGCGGCCCTGGCCGTCATCCAGGCCACCGTGGGTGACTGGACATAGACCCATGTCGCAAGAAATCCTGCCTCCCCAGAACACGAGCTCCGACGGTCCCCGCGGAGTGGAACCGTCCGGGGACACGCAGGCGCAGCGTACAGTCGGCCAGAGGGACGGGCCGATGCGTTTCACGCTCCCCGTCGGTGTTGCGCTTGGATTGATCTTTTCGCTTCTGCTGGTGGTCATCTGCGGCCTGATCATCACCTACATGGCCTCGGCCGATCGCCGCATTGCCGGACGGTTGCTGGACGAACAGGGCCTGGCGGTTCTCAAACGCAACGAAACCGTCCTGGAAAGCTTCTTTTCTGAACAGGAGCTGTTGTTCAGGTCGATTGCCGTTCATGCGGCCGAAAAGAAAGAGACGTTGAGCGACGCCGATCTTGAGCCCTTCACCAGACTTTTGCCAGGTGGAGCGCGGCTTGAGCTTGGCCGCGCGGTCCTCAGCGAAGAACCTGCCGACGAGTTGCCGGCGGTTTCCTGGACGGACTTTCGCTACAAGGAAGGATTTGAGACCGGCGTAAAGTCGGCAGAGCTGGATCTTGGCAATGGCCAGCTTCTGATCGGGGACTACCCGCAATCGGTTTTCAAAACGGTTGCCGGCTCGATGACATGGGAGGGACAGCAGGAAACGTTCATCCTGTCTGGCAGGGACAAGGCCGTCGTCGTCGGCGGTGTTTCAGAGCGCGACTTTGCAGCGACACCTGAAAATCCACTGCCGGACCTTTCCCAGCTGACCGCATCGCCCTTGCACCTGATCTGGAATGATCAGGGCAGGGCACATGACATGGGTGGCGTGATCGATGGGAGGGTGTTTCCCGGCGACCGGCGCATGTTCACTGCCATCTACACTGATGTGAACTCCGGCCCGGCGAAGGGCTGGATCCTTGGCACGCTTTATCAGGCTGATGAATTCGGGGCTGCACTCGATCAGACAAGGATCGTGCTTTATGCCGCTCTGGTTGCCCTGATTGTCGGCGCCGTCCTGTCTTTCATCGTTGGCCGGATGCTCGGAAAACCCCTGTCGCGTCTGGCGCATACGGCATCCGGTCTCAGGCAGCTGGATTTCGATGCGACCGAAAAGCTGCCACGTTCCCGGCTGAGTGAACTGGATGACGTCAATCAGGCTTTCAACGGGTCTATCGGTGCGCTGAATGCGTTCGCGAAATATGTGCCCAGACAGCTTGTGACGCGTCTGATCGAAGAAGGCATGACCAGTTCCCGGAACATCCAGATCCGGGAAATGACCATCGTCTTTACCGATCTGGCCGGGTTCACCAACATGGCGTCTCACATGACGGCCGAGGAGACGGCGTCCTATCTCAATGGCTATTTCGAAACGGTTTCGCAGGCAATTGCCGAAAGTCACGGCACGATCGACAAGTATCTGGGTGACGGTGTGATGGCATTTTGGGGCGCCCCATCCGATCAGCCGGAACACGCTTCCATGGCTATTGCCGCCGTTAAGCGGCTCGCAGAACGGGTAGAGCAATCTCCTTCGGTGACGATGCGTGTTCGCATCGGTGTTCACACGGGCAAGGTTGTGGTTGGTGACATAGGCTCGAGCGCGCGCATGAATTACACGGTCATCGGGGACGCGGTGAATGTTGCGGCCCGCCTGCAGGAACATGGCAAACAGGTGGATCCGGATGCCAGGGTGATTGCCTTGGTGAGCGGTGACACAATGGCCCAGCTGCCGGAAGGGGAAAGTGCAACGAGCCTCGGGACGGTCCAGTTGCGCGGCCGCTCAGATCCGCTCACGGTGTTCAGAATTGCGTGATTTGGCCACTACGCATTTTCCTTGCTTGCATTCTTCAGTCAGCAATCCTAAATCACGCAAACTCAAAAGCGTTTTTCGAACGCGCCGGATCACTGCGGTTTAAGGGGTGTTGGGGCATCCTGTCTGATGGGCCGCGCAGCAACTAGGACGCTTCCATGGCCCGCGATACGGTCGACACCACTCCAATTGAAACCGTTGCGGATCTGGCTGCAACGCTTGAGGCGGGCAACAAGTCTGAAGATCGGTTCCGCATTGGCACCGAGCACGAGAAGTTCCTGTTCTGCGAAAAGCAGCTGTCTCCTATTCCCTATGAAGGCGACAATGGTGTCGAGGCCGTTCTGAATGGCATGGAAAAACTTCTGGGTTGGGAACGCATCGAGGATGCCGGCAAGATCATTGGTCTTGCGGACGACAAGGGCGGCGGCGCGATCTCGATCGAGCCGGGTGGACAGTTCGAGTTGTCCGGTGCCCCACTTGAAAACCTTCACCAGACCTGCCGCGAAGCCAACCAGCATCTTCACCAGGTGCGCCAGGTTGCCGAACCGCTCGGCGTTGGCTTTCTCGGCATCGGCATGACACCGACATGGTCCCGCGCGGACGTGCCACGCATGCCGAAATCCCGCTATGACATCATGACCAACTACATGCCGAAAGTCGGCTCATACGGTCTGGACATGATGTATCGGACCTCGACCATTCAGGTGAACCTGGATTTCTCCTCTGAAGCCGACATGGTCAAGAAGATGCGTGTCGGCCTGGCGCTTCAGCCGATTGCGACGGCCATTTTTGCCAATTCCCCCTTCACGGACGGCAAGCCGAACGGCTTCAAGTCGTTCCGCGCGCAGATCTGGACAGACACGGATGCCGACCGGACCGGCGACATGCCGTTTGCCTTCGAGGATGGGTTCGGGTTTGAACGTTATGTCGAATGGGCGCTGGATGTGCCGATGTATTTCGTCAAGCGCGGCACGACCTATTATGACGTGACCGGCACGACCTTCCGCCAGTTCATGAATGGTGCGCTGGAAGGCAAGGTGCCGGACGCCAAGCCAAGCCTTGGCGACTGGAACAATCACCTGTCAACACTGTTCCCTGATGTTCGTCTGAAGCAGTTTATCGAGATGCGAGGCGCGGATGGCGGCCCCTGGCGGCGTATTTGCGCCCTGCCGGCACTCTGGGTCGGTCTCCTCTACGACAAGGGCGTGATGGATCAGGCCTGGGAGCTGGTGAAGGACTGGACACAGGAAGAGCGTGCCGCCCTGCGCAGCGACGTGCCTAAAAATGCCCTTCAAACACCGTTCCGCAATGGAACTGTTCTGGACGTTGCCAAGGAAGCCCTGGCACTCGCCCAGGAAGGGCTCAAGCGCCGGAACCGGTTGAGCGATGGCGATCTGGACGAGCGCGTGCATCTGGCTCCGATCGAGGAAGGTCTGGCATCTGGCATGTGCCCGGCGGACATTCTGCTTCAGCGCTACAACGGTTCCTGGAACCAGGATGTGACCCAGGTCTTCAGGGATTACGCCTACTAAGGGTGAGTTTCTGAAAGTTGTGGGAGCTGTGGACGCTAGGCGCCCTGAATTGACCTCGTGTCAGTTAGCGGTCACTGTGTAGGGAATCGATCCTGCGATGCAGGATCCCGAGGCACATGACCGGAGCAGAGCGATGACTGCCAGTGAAACGTCAGCTCCCCCTTTTGATATCTTCTCCCTGCTGGAAGACGTGCAGGATCGTTTTGGCTGGTCCAACGACGATCTCAGCAACGTCATGGAACAGCTTCTCCCGGCCGCGTTGAACGGGTTTCGCTATTTCGGCAGCGCCGTCCCCGGGTTTACGGATTTCCTGGGTCAGACGTCTCCGCAGGGATTTGGTGGCCCAAACCCGTTCTCGGCCTACCAAGGCCTTTTCCAGACACCAACCGATGCGGCTCTGACGCCCTTCTTTGGTCCGGAGGCCGTGCAGAAGGCGCTCGCCGACCAGGTCTCCGGCATGACGGGTTTGCAGCAGGATGCCATTCGGGAAATGATGCCGGTTGCCGCGACACTGGCGATGGGACAGATCGCACGTCCCTTTGTTCACGGTGAAGCCCGCAATCTCCTGGACGCCTATTTGCGCGGCTTTGCCCGCGGGCGCCCCAAGCCGCAGCCCACCCCGGCCGACTACCTGCAAGGCTATGCCGAGGCGATGCAGGCATTCTGGGGCGCGTTCCTTCAACCGGCCAGCATCGTGAACATGCAAGACGAGCCGGAACCTGAGCCGGAGCCCGAACCCGAAGCGGAACCTGAGGAAGATGAGGCAACATCCGAAGCACCTTCCGAATTCGAGGAGATGGTCTCGGGCTGGATGGCTGCAGGCAAGGACTTCCAGTCCAGCCAGTTCAAGGCCTTCGACAGCTTCTTCGAAAAGGCGGCCAAGGATCTTGGTGGGGACTGACGTCTGCTACGAGCGCGCAGGCGTGGCGGGAAAAGGCGTCACCGGAGTTGGCAGTCTTGTCAAAATGGGCGCATGGGTCCGGTCTTTTCGTGCCATTTTTGTGATGCGAGCTTGTGAAGGCATGAAAGAGAGATCTCGTCCCAAGGCTCTGCAATTTCGAGGCGGGGGCATCACCGCGCTCTTCCTGTTCGTACATCTTTTTTCTTACGTGGCGTTTTCTCCCGCGGTTCTTGCTGCTGACAAGGAGAAGTTCACCATTGCCTATGCGAGCGAATGGTCGCCCTATTCCTATGGTCTTGGAGCCGACGTTCAAGGAATTCTTCCCCGCCTCATGGACAGTATTTTTGCCGGTATCGAGGACTATGAGGTCGTCCATTCCGGATTGCCCTGGGAGCGGGCACAGCAGGTTTTCTTCGGAGGCCTGGTTGATGGAATGGTGACGACAGCCACCCAGAAGCGCCTCAAGTATTCTCGACCAAGTCGAGAAGCGGCGTTGGAAATACCGTTCCACCCGATCATCCGCGTGGACAGTGAATTCGAAGAGGACATCCTGCGCGATCCCGAACTCAAAGTGCTCAAGGATCTCCGATATTGCGACGTTCTGGGCAACGGTTGGGCAGAGGAGTTTTACAGCAACAGGGGAATCGAATACTCGATCGCGCCAACAATCGACCACTGCCTGCTTCAGTTGAGCCTGAACAGGGTTGACGTTGTTGTTCACGCAAAGCCTGTGCTCGAGATCTTCAAAACAAGGCTCGGCCTTGGCGAACAGCTGAAGATTGTCGACCTGAAATATGAAGAGAGTCCGCAGTTCCCCTTGTTGGTTTCCAACAGCTTCGAACGCGCGCCGGATCTGATCGAGAAGTTCGACCGCGAGATCGCGCAGCTGAAATCAAACGGAGCCTATGACGACCTGATGAGCGCGTTTGTCGCCGCGGAGAAAAGCGGGAAACCGGACTAGTCGACGGGGTTGAAGCTGCAAGCGCCTAGTTGCAGCAGGACGCTCCGGCCTGAATGGGTGGGCAAGGCACCGTTCCATAGGAACAAAAAACACAACAGTCCCCTGATTGCGGTTTCAGAAGTGCCCGACAGGATCCGCACTCGTAGAACCACTGGCATGCGTCTTCAGGCATGGTTTCTGTTGCGGCATGTCCGCATTCAGGACAGGTCAGGGTGCTTTCCAGGCGCAATTCGGCAGCGTTCATCCGGTCTCTGCCTCCAAGGTGTTTGCCCATCTTCTGTCCCATGTCCCAAATTCTGAAATGAAATCCCGGTGAGGTCGGCGCAGCGCATTGCAGCTGGCCAAAAAAAAGACCCGCCGGAGGTGGCGGGTCAGTTTCGTCAGCAAGGCTTGCCGACAGGGGCTGCTAAAGGGGATCAGGCAGCAAGCTTTCCGTGCACGGCTGCAACCGGATGGTTGGAGGCGTTGGCAGGGAGAAAGCCGGTTGCCAGATGAGCGGTGGAGGCGCCGCTCAAAAGGGAAGTCGGGTCCACGTAGAATGGTAGAGCCATTGCTTGTTGAACGTCGCTCCGGGTCAGGCCGACATCCTTGAGCTGGTCGTCGGACCAGGTCTTGAGCTCTGCAAACTGGCGGCGGTTGTTAAACAAACGCCATGCACGGGCAACCGTCTGCCCGAGGAGAGCGATGATGGGAAGGTTGGTGATGTGTGTCATGGCAAAAGTCTCCTGTTAGCGGCCGGAGGAATTTCCGACGGCTTGTTCCGCGCCAGTTTTGGCACTCCGTGTTTGTGGAACATCCTCAAGATGAGGTTTTGCCTTTTATAAATCCAACGAATGTTTGTGATATGAATGATCGCATTTTGTGATGCCAATTGACGCGCAACACATCGCACCATTGCAAGTCCTTCAAGTTTCGAATTATTTCGTGTTCTGATGGGTTGTGTGCTACACATGAGTCTTGCTGATATTTGGGGCGAAAAATGCTGGATCTGGATCAACTCAGGACCTTTGTGGCCATTGCAGAAAGCGGCAGCTTCACGCGGGCGGCGGAAAATGTGCACAAGACTCAGTCTGCGGTCTCCATGCAGATGCGCCGGCTGGAAGAAAGAATCGGCAAACCGCTTTTTGTCAGGGTCGGTCGTCAGTCGCGCTTGACGGATCATGGCGAACGCCTGCTCCACTACGCGCGCCGTCTGGTGCAGCTCAACGACGAGACGCTGGCTGCTTTTGACGACACGGAGCTTGCTGGGCTGGTGCGACTGGGCACGCCGGACGACTATGCGGACCGCTTTCTGCCGGAAATTCTGGCCCGTTTTTCCAGATCAAACCCGAAGGCGGAAGTCAGTGTTGTCTGTGCTCCGACGCCAAACCTTGCGGACATGATTGCTGAAGGCGAACTTGATGTCGCCATCATTACGCACGTGCAAAGAAAGGGGCGCAAACAGGCCGAACTTGTCAGGCGGGAACCGCTATTGTGGGTCGCGTCTGCCCGCCACGCCGTTGAAAACGAGTCACCTTTGCCACTGGCTCTCGGGCGCGCAACATGCGATTGGCGCAAGGCTGCCATCAATGCTCTTGGCGACCAGATGCGGGAACACCGCCTGCTCTATTCAAGCTGGAACTCCACGGCAGTCGGTGCCGCCGTTCTGGCTGGCCTTGCGATTTCTGTCCTGCCGGAATCGGCCCTGCGCTCAGGGATGCGGGTTTTGACCGAAGCCGACGGATTTCCAAAGCTGCCCGATTGCGAAATCGGGATCCTGCGGTCCTGGCACAACAATTCCAGGGTGACCGACGCTCTTGTCGAACACATCATCTCGTCCCTGGATAACCTGTCTGTTCCACAAGCTGCGGAATAACAAAGACAGCGTAGATTTTTTCGTGCAATCAATCGCTTAACCAGTGCGTGGTTTTTTTGTTAGCCTGGAAATCGTTTGAGTTGTAAGAGATGTTGATGTATAACACCTCAATCAATTCGCATCTCAAATTTCCCGGCTGACTCGGGCGTTCTCTACTGGACTGGCATGAATCACGCACTGGATATCGATCAGCTCCGTACCTTCCTTGCGATTGCTGAACTTGGCAGCTTCACGAAAGCCGGCGAAGCCGTTCACAAGACCCAATCGGCCGTATCAATGCAGATGCGACGCCTTGAAGAACGTGTCGGGCAGCAGATTTTCATCAAGGATGGGCGCCAGTCACGCTTGACGGAAGACGGTCTGCGACTGGTTGAATTTGCGCGCCGCATGATCCTGCTGAACGATGAGACCCTGTCCGCTTTCAACGGCCAAAAAGAGGTCGGGCACGTCAAACTCGGTGTGCCGGATGACTATGCGGATCGCCTGCTGCCGCAGGTTCTTGCCGCCTTCAACAGGCTCAATCCTTCCATTGAAGTTCTTGTCGAATGCCTGTCGAGCGCCCGGCTGACAGAGGCCATCCGCGAAGGCGCGCTGGATGTTGCCATCACGACGTCCAGCGACACGCTGGACTTGCGCGGCGAGATCATTCGGCGGGAACCGCTCTACTGGGTGACCTCCACGCAGCATTGTGCGCATACCCAGGACGTGATCAGACTGGCGCTTGGGCCGACCACATGCCTGTGGCGGCGGCTTTCCATGGATGCGCTCGACCGGGCCGGGCAGCGCTATCGTGTCTGCTACACCAGCTCCAGTGCGGCCGCCCTCGTCGGGGCCGTACAGGCCGGACTGGCAGTTACCGTGTTCCCGGAAAGTGCGATCCGGGACGGGATGCGCATCCTAGATGAAAAGGATGGATTCCCGGCGCTCCCCAATTGCGACATTGCGCTACTGCGTTCGGAATCTGCGCGTGAGGGCATGCACGACACCTTGTGCAATCACCTCATCGCCGCGATCGGCAATGTCGGCAACGGGGCGGGACAGATGGCAGCCGAGTAGGCCAGGCTGCCGGTTCTAGCGCGCGCGCAGCATCATCAGGTTGCCGCCGAGTACACAGATCAAGCCGGCGGCCGCGAGCGGTGTCCACTGGTACCCTTCGAAAATCGTCGACAGGCTGAGTGCAACGACAGGAAACATCACCGTTGCATATCCGGCGCGTGCTGACCCGATGCGCCCCAGCAACGTCAGGTAAGACGCAAACGCGATGACCGAAGCAACGATCGCCAGATAGACGAGGCTGCCGACATAGGTCACGGACCAGTCGATCTGGAAGCTCTGTCCCCGAAGGGCAGAGAACACTCCGAGAAAGATCATGCCATAGACCATGCCCCACGCGGTTGCCGGTGTGACCCCGATGCCCCTTCGTTGCGTGTCGGCCGACAACATGTTGCCAAAGCAGAAGGACAGCGTGCCACCGATGCACATGGCGAGGCCAAAAAGGGTCTCAGGGCTGAATTCCGCGCTTGCGAGCGTTGGCCAGAACATCAGGCCGATGCCGGCAAAGCCGAGAATACCGGCTGCAAGCGCAAGCATGTTGGGGCGTTGACCGAACAGCAGCAGACCGAGAAACAGGTTGAAGATCGACGCGGTCGAGAAGATTACGGCGAGCAGCCCGGAGGGCAGATGCGCGGCGCCATAATAGAACAGCGTGAAATTCGTCGAAAACAGGAACGCGCCAAGCCCGGCAAAACGCAGGTGATCCTGCAGCGGGAAGGACAGGTCATGTCCCCGGTAGCGGGCCCAGACCATCATGATGGCGGCCGCCAGAACAAAGCGCCAGAAAACCGAGACTTCCGGCGCTACATGGGTGACCTGGCCCTTCATGGCGATCCAGCTGAAGCCCCAGGCCAGGACGGTCACCGCATAAAGGCCGTAGTCGGTTGCGTTGAAGCCATGGGAACCGGTACTGGCGGCAGGGGATGCGACGCTCATGAATTTGCCAATCTGAAGAAGAAGGTGGCCCTAATGTGAGCCGCCCGCCACTTCAGGACAAATGATTGTTTTTGATCTATCCATCAAGACTTCCAATAGGTGCGCGTTGGTCATCTCCAATTTCCCACCGCAGTCAAAGATACGAAAGTCATGGGGCCGGTGTGCCACCTTGAAGAATGGTTTGCAGCGCGCCTTCATCGATGTTTCCGCCTGACAGGATCACGCCGGCTTTCTTGCCGGTAAGGCCGTTGGCTTCTTTTTTCATGGCGGCGAGTGCGGCAGCGCCGGCCCCTTCTGCAACATTGTGCGTGTCGGCAAACAGGATCCTGACAGCTTCTGCGACTTCATCTTCGCTGACGGTTACAATCCGGTCCGCCCCATGGGTCAGAATGTCCAGAGCCTGCTGATTGGGTTCACGGCAGGCCATGCCATCTGCGAACGTTTTGGCCGTGTCGGTGGTGATGATGTGACCCGCTGCGTGTGACAGCTGATAGGCAGGAGCCCGTTCGCTCACCACCGGGACAATTTCGGTTTTCAAACCGAGCAGATCCCGAACAGTGATCAGCCCGCAAGCGCCGGACCCCATTCCAACAGGGACATAAACGACATCCAGGTCGGAGTGCTTTTGAAAGAACTCGAGCGCATAGGTCGCGACGCCAAGAACGATGTTCCGGTGGAAAGACGGCACCATGAGATAGTCATGCTCCTCGGCCTTTTCCTCCGCGACCCGTCGACTGATATCGAAGTCTCGCCCCTCGACAACCAGATCGGCGCCAAAGGCTCGCATGGCTCTGTTCTTGCCTTCCGCATTGCCTTCTGGAACCACAAGTGTCGCGGGAAGTCCCAGCCTGGACGCGGCCAGTGCCATGGACTGACCATGGTTGCCGCGGGTTGCAGAGATGACACCTTTCGGGCGGCCATGCGCGTCTATGTGCTTTTGAATGTAGACGATTGAGCTGCGCGCCTTGAAGGCACCGATCGGCGTATGGTTCTCGTGTTTGACAACGACCTCGAAACCGAAGCGTTCCTGGAGCAATGGCCAGGCATAGGCCGGGGTATCGGGCGCGATCCGGCGGACAATCGGCAGGACGGCCTCCAGGTCTTCAAGGGCAAATAGCGGTGTCATCAGTAGTCTTTCGGTGGATGGCATATGTTGCAGGCTGGTTTTCCGAGAGCGGAATCGTTGCCCCGAGACTGCCAGTTTGCCTTCAGTTTCCAGGATTGTCTTTCAGGATCCTGAACCACAATCGACTTGAGCTGCCGAAAGGTTTGCATCATCTTGGCGCGCGATGAATGTTCAACCGCCAAAATCAGTGGTCGTGGCAAACCACCGGGTCACGCTGCTGCCGTCTGGCCCTTACGAGACCGTTTATGTTGCCTCCGGTGACAGCATCGGCTTTGCGTTTGATGCCCAGTCGGGCAGCCACGCGATCGGGTCGGACAAAGCGGAAGCCTTCGTCAGGATACCAAACAGCCTGGCCGCGATGCCGCGAGGCTGTGACGTCAGGTCCCGTTCCAGGGCGGGTGGTGAATATCTGCTGGTCACCGGACCTCTAATCGAAAGCTTGCCTGACGGTTACAGGACGAACATTCGTGCACCTTTCGCGGTCGCAGCTGCATCGCATGTCCGGCGCTGGATCTTGAGCGGCAATCAACCCGATGTGCTTGAAGCCGAGGCGATGCTCCGGGTGCTTGCGGAGGCAGTGTCAAAACCGGAGCGGCAGGACAAGGCTGCTCGGTGGATGACCCCGGCGCGTTACAAACGCGTTGTCGATGCAGTCGAAGCCGGGTACGCCAGCGCAATCACGGTCTCCGCGCTGGCCCGGGAAATCGGTGTTTCTTCCAGCTTTCTGACCCGTGCCTTCAGGGCCTATTGCGGTCAGTCGCCTTATGATTTCATCCTGAGCCGACGGCTGCAGGCCGCGCGTCGGATGCTGGCCGAGACAGACAGCTCCTTGGCAGCGATTGCCCTGGAATGCGGCTTTTCCTCCCAGAGCCACATGAGCAGCCTCATGCGCGCAAGACTGGGGCTGAGCCCCTCCAGCCTCCGCGACCACTGAGACCGACGGCTCTTGCAAGCCACCGGTACAAGGATCACAGAACTAGGTTGTGTCGGCCCACCTTGGCGATGTCGGTCTCGCCGCACAGGCCCATGGTGACATCCAGTTCCTTGTGCATGATCTCGAGAACTTTCGCGACGCCTTCCTTGCCCATGGCGCCCAGCCCGTAGATGAAGGCGCGGCCGATATAGGTGCTCTTGGCGCCCATCGCGACCGCCTTGAAAACATCCTGACCCGAGCGGATGCCACCATCGAAATGGACTTCGATCTTGTCGCCAACGGCATCGACAATGTCTCCCAGCACCTCGTAGGACGCTAGGGCACCATCAAGCTGGCGTCCGCCATGGTTGGAAACCACGATTGCGTCTGCCCCGAGTTCGGCCGCCGTTTTGGCGTCCTCGACATCGTTGATGCCCTTCAGGATCAGTTTCCGGTCCCAGTGTTTCTTCACCCATTCGACCGAAGACCAGTCGAGCGTCGGATCGAACTGGCTGGCAGTCCATTCCGCCAGCGACGACATGTCTTCAACGCCTGATACGTGACCGTGGATATTGCCGAATTCCCGTCGACTGGTCTTCAGCATGTTCAGGCACCAGCGCGGCTTGAAGGCAAGGTCCAGAAGCACATGCGGCTTCGGTTTGGGTGGTGTGCTCAGGCCGTTCTTGATGTCCTGGTGCCGCTGTCCAAGCACCTGAAGGTCCAGCGTCAGGACCAGCGCGGAACAGTTTGCGGCCAGGGCCCGTTGCATCAGGTTCTCGGAGAAACCGCGATCGCGCATCACGTAGAGCTGGAACCAGAAGGGGTTTTTGGTGTGCTCCGCGACATCCTCGATCGAGCAGACACTCATGGTCGACAATGTGAAGGGAACACCGAATTCTTCCGCCGCCTGAGCCGCGAGGATCTCGCCATCGGCATGCTGCATCCCTGTTAGACCCACTGGCGCAAGCGCCACGGGCATCGAGACGTCCTGGCCGATCATCGTCGTCTTGACCGAGCGATTGTCGATGTTGCGAGCGACCCGCTGGCGCAGTTTCTGGCGCTGCAGGGCGGCCTCGTTCTCGTGATAGGTGCTCTGCGTCCAGGAGCCGGTGTCGGCATAGTCGTAGAACATCTTGGGCACCCTGCGCCTGGCAAGGGCCTGCATGTCGGCAACGTCGGTCACAACTGTCATGAAATTTCCTCCTGCGGCGATCAGGAATTGTTGGTGTTGTTATTTGGATTTGGCGACCCGCAGCTCGGCAAGCTGCTCGCGCTGGTCTCTTTCCATCGTTTCGGCCAATGTGCCACGCACATAGTCGATATGTTCTTCGGAGGCCCGGCGCGCGCCCATCGGATCCGCCTCGCGAATGGCGTCCATGATGGCCCAGTGCTGCTGCATCACTTCGCTTCTGGCATTGGGAAAATGATAGAGGCGTCCGCGATTGATGAAGACCTCGTTCTCCAGGAGCCTATAACAGGATCTCAGAGTATGAAGCAGCACCACGTTATGCGCGGCTTCACCCACGGCATGGTGGAACTTGACATCGAGCCGGCTCTCAGTTTCCGGATCGTCGGCATCAAACGCTGCCTGCATCCGGTTCATGATATCGGTCAGACGCCGGATATCGGACGGCGCTGCACGCATGGCCGCCTGTGCGGCAGCCTGACCCTCGATGCCCCGGCGGAACTCAAAATAGTCATTGACGGCGGAAGGGTGCCTGGAGATCAGCTGCACGACCGCTTCGGTAAAGATCGAACCGATGAGATCGCACACAAATGTGCCTCCGCCACGGCGGGCTTCGATCAGTTCCCGGTCCTCGAGAATCTTCAGGGCGTCTCTGAGAACCGGCCGCGAAACCTTGAGCTGTTCTGCAAGGTCACGTTCGGAGGGAAGTCGGTCACCCGAATGCAGGACGCCTTTCAGGATCAGATCTTCAATCTGTTCCACCACGGCGTTGGCGGTCTTTTGGTGATCGATGGGTCGAAACATGCAGAAATTCCCTTTTCGCGGCGAAACTACCGCCAAAAGGAAAATTGGTCAAATTTTTTGTCCAATTTTGAAGCGCGTGCTTTGCGCGTATTGTCGCAATTCGGGAATATGACAGGAATCGACGCGGACCAGCCTTGTTGGCACCGGCAACTTGTGCAAGGTGAGGACATGCTACCAAAGTAGGGGGCTCGCTTGGGGCAGGGATCAGAAAACGGTTCACCTTTTCCCTCTTTCAGACCTTCGCCGCTGCGCGAAAAGGTTTTGGGAGAGGTTCACGCACGCCCGTTCAGGGCACTGACTGCGCCAAGAACCATCATCCACTATGCGTTCCTGACGAGTTCGGAAGAGGCGGCCAGGGATCAGGCCTGGCTGACCGAGCTGTGTATTTCACGTGGTGGAAACGGACCAGCGAATGGTGCTCGCCACCACACCTTGCCATTCGGCGGCGGTACGCTCAGCTGGGAGCAGCACGCCGAGTTCACCACCTATACCTGGGATGGCGCCATCGGCACCGACGTCATCTTCGGCGAGGCGCCCGCCAATCATCCCTTTGGAGCGGCCTTTCGGGCCCCCGGCGACCTGCTTGTCGCTGTGCGACTGGAGCTTCGGGCACCCCGAGACAGCGAAACCTGGCGCGATCACTTCGACCCGAGCAGCCTGACGGTTTCGGAGGTCTATGACGGCAGCGCGACCGTGGCGACCGACTTCCGACAGGACCGGGATGGACTGACCCGGATCCTGATGTTCAACAAGAACCTGAGTGAAGTGCAGACCGGGGCCGTGGTGCAGCGGCTGCTGGAAGTTGAGACCTACCGGACCCTTGCAATGCTTGGCCTCTTTGAAGCCACGCGCCTGCAGCCGGAAATCCGGCGCTTTGAAATCGAGTTGGCCGAAATGACCGGTCAGATGAAGGACGCGTCCGCGCTCGGGGCCAACCAGGAACTCCTCGACAGGCTGTCGGCGCTGGCCGCCGACCTGGAGGCAGGTGCGACCGCAAGTACGTTCCGCTTCGGCGCGAGCAGGGCCTATGACGAAATCGTCAAGGCGCGCTTTGAAACGCTCAAGGAGCGTGCGGCGCCGGGCGAGTTGTCCATGGCAACCTTTCTCTCACGCCGACTGGCGCCGGCCATGCGCACCTGCCAGGCGATTGAAGACCGGCAGGCCATGCTGTCGCGAAAACTCGCCAGGGCAACCACATTGCTGCGCACCCGGGTCGACGTGGAACTGGAAGACCAGAACCGCAGCCTCCTGCAATCCATGAACCGGCGTGCACGCCTGCAACTGAGACTGCAGCAGACGGTCGAAGGCCTGTCGGTCGCAGCTGTCAGCTACTATGTCGTCGGTCTGATTTCCTATCTCGCCAAGGCGGGCAAGGAAGCCGGCCTGCCGGTTCCAAATGCCAGCGTCACGACCGGCCTTGCCGTTCCCGTCGTGGTTCTGCTGATCTGGTGGATCGTCCGCCGTATCCGCAAACAGCACGGCGAGCACTGAGCCGGGACCACAAGGCATTGCTGGATCAGGCTCGGGTCCCAGGCTTAAATGCGCCTGCTATTCGACCTTGAACTGCCTGCTTGCGTCGAAGTCCTGCAGCGTTTGATAGAACGTATCCGCAGGCCCGACGATCTTGGGATCTGCCTCCAGGTTGATTTCCGTATCGGCGGCCGGGTAGGACAGCGACCGGATGAAGTACCGCATGCAGTTCAGGCGCGCCCGTTTCTTGTCGTCGGAACGGACGACGGTCCAGGGTGAATCCGCTGTGTGCGTGTAGAAGAACATGCTCTCCTTCGCCTCGGAATAGTCGTCCCACATGTCCAGGGATTGCACGTCCACCGGGCTCAGTTTCCAGTGTTTCAGCGGATCGCTGTTGCGAGATTGAAACCGCCGCAATTGCTCTTCGCGGCTCACCGAGAACCAGAACTTGAACAGGCGAATTCCGCTTCTCACGAGCATGCGTTCAAATTCCGGAACCTGGCGCATGAATTCCATGTATTCGGCCGGCGAGCAGAAGCCCATGACTTTCTCGACCCCCGCCCGGTTATACCAGGACCGGTCGAACAGGACGATCTCACCCTTTGTGGGCAGATGCTTCACGTAGCGCTGGAAGTACCACTGCCCCTTTTCCTCCTCGGTCGGCTTTTCAAGGGCGACGACCCTTGCACCGCGCGGGTTCAAATGCTCCATGAAGCGCTTGATGGTGCCACCCTTGCCTGCTGCATCCCGCCCTTCAAAGATGACGACAATGCGTTGGCCGCTGTCCTTGACCCAGTTCTGCACCTTCAGAAGCTCGATCTGAAGCTCCTGCTTTCGGGCTTCATACTGGGCGCGGTTCATGCGCCGCTTATAGGGGTAATTGTCTGGCAGACTTGCCTTGTTTCCCTTGGTGATCGAGCGTTCGTGCAGCAGCAACGAATGGCTCTTGTGGACTGCCGGATGGGCGACAGGCCGGCTGGCTGCCGCCTTGCGCGGCCTCTTTTTCGGCGCCTTCGGAAGAGCTGTATCGGTACTGGAAGCGACCGTTTCCTGATCGGGTGCAGGGGCTGATTTCGCGTTCTGGTCCATGAACTTCCTTCCATAAAAAGAGAGCGTTTTTCGAGCGCGTCTTCGTTTCAAGAAAGATCCAGCTACGTAAAGCGCGCGTTCAAAGACCCAAGCACCAAAACGATCACTGTGCATTGACTTCAAACAAACCAGGTCAACGAAGTTGCGTTCCATTGTTTACTTTGAAAGCAAACCAGGTGACGAGGGCAGGCGCGGGGTGTCGGCAGTGGTGCCTGCACGCCCGAATTTTCTAAAGCTGTCCTTCGTCTTTGGGATATTCTTGGATAAGGTGACGCCTCAGGATCTACCCCGAATCTGGATGGAAGCATGCTGGACCTGCTCGTTGCCTGGCAGCGTTGGATTTATGACGGTATCCGCAGCTCCATCATAGAGTTCGACCAATCGGGTGATGCGTGGCTTCTTCTCGGCATGATCTCAACAGGGGTCGTGTTTGGGGCGATACACGCACTCACACCCGGGCACGGTAAAACCATTCTGGCCAGCTATCTGGCAGGGTCGGGAAAAGGATTTGGGAGGGCACTTTCGGTCTCCACAGTACTGGCGGCAACACATGTCCTGACGGCTGTTCTGATTGCCTTTTTCGCGGCGCATCTGATGGAGCGGTCTTTTGTCGGTGGTGGACGAGCGCCTGCGCTTGAGTTTCTAAGTCGCTTCCTGCTCCTCGGTATTGGATTCTGGTTGCTCTTTCGAGCAATTCGGGTCCGGAAACGTGCGGACAAGCATGAAGGCCTCGGTGTCGCATTGGCGACGGGGCTGGTTCCGTGCCCGCTGACCTTGTTCGTCGTCGTTGCGGCTTTATCGCGTGGTGTTCCGGAGGCGGGGCTAGTTTTCGCGGGCTCGATGCTGATCGGTATAGCAATCACACTCGGATTGGTGGCCATCGCGACTGTGGTAGGCCGGCGAGCACTCATGAAACTCGCCACAAGGCGAGGTGGGGCAATTGAAACGTTGTCCCGTGGGCTCGATATAGTTGCCGGCTTGTTGATCGTTGTTTTTGCCAGCCGTGATTTACTGAACTAGAAATCGCGCCTTTGTATTCCAAACGCGTCGCCGCGTTAAGGTCACAGGACTTGCATAAGCCCGCCGATTGGCCATATTTCGCGGTTATCTAGAAATGTGCGATTCGAGTTGTCTTCCTTTTTGGGAACTTGGAACGAACAGGAAAACAGGTTTGAGGCGACAGAGGCACCAGACATTACTGCATTGGCGACAGCTCTTGGCCGGGCTGGTTTGCGCGTGCGTGTTTGTCTGGACGACGGTTCCGTCCTCGTCGCATACCCCCAAGTTTTTGGAAACGGTGCAGGATCACCTGCAAATGATCGAAGATCATGGCCATTCGCATGGGCTTGAACTTGATCTTCTATGGGCAATGCATGGTCACCAGCACGATCTTGCAGACCATGACCACAACACGGCTGATCTGGTGAAGTCGGGCCCAAAATCTCATCTTGATTTCGACAAGTCGTCCTGGAGGCTTCCTGCCAGCGACGCTTCTTCTGTTCTCGTGTTCCCGCCAGAACGCCCTCCAAGGATCTGACAGGGGCCCGCATGGGCTGAACCCAATCTGTCAATCACTTGGAAGGATCAAATGAAACCTTTGTTCTTCGACCGGCGTAGCGGGGCATTCTTCGCCCTGACTTTCGTCGTGTCGCTTTGCCTGCTCGCCTTTTCAGCCGGGCTGCAATCTGCCATGGCCCATAATGTTACGGAGGGCGATGCAGGATATATCCAGGAAATCTGGGGTGTGCACATCATCCCGTTCATGTATCTCGGTGCCAAACACATGGTCACCGGATACGATCACATCCTGTTTCTGCTGGGGGTCGTGTTTTTTCTTTATAAGATGAAACATGTCGCCATTTACGTGAGCATTTTTGCCGTCGGCCATTCCGTAACCATGCTGGCAGGCGTCTATTTCGGCTGGAATGTAAACCCCTACATTATCGACGCTCTGATCGGTTTATCCGTGGTCTACAAAGCGCTCGACAATCTTGGGGCCTATCAGCGCTGGTTCGGTTTCCAGCCAGATACCAAGTCTGCGACGCTGATCTTCGGCCTCATCCACGGGATCGGACTTGCAACGAAAATTCAGGACTACGAGATCGCACGCGATGGCCTGATACCCAATCTGCTCGCCTTTAACGTTGGTGTCGAGATCGGACAGTTGCTGGCGCTTGCTGTCATCCTGATTGTCATGGGCTATTGGCGCAAAACCCACAGCTTCTGGAAACACGCATACACGGCCAATGTGGTTATGATGTCGATGGGTTTTGTGCTCATGGGCTATCAGATCACCGGATATTTCGTGACAACCTGAATTTGAGAGAGATCTAACATGTACAATGCCAACAAACCCGATCCGGAAGAATTGCCGAGCTCTGCACAATTGCTCCGTTCAACTATTCTTGCCTTCATCGCTGCCGTCGTCATCCTCGTGACAATCGTTCTTCCTGCTGAATACAACATCGATCCAACGGGGATTGGTAAGGCTATTGGTCTTGCCGAAATGGGTGAGATCAAGCAGGAGCTCGCTCGTGAAGCGGAGGAAGACCGAAACAAACATGGTGATCAATCAAGCTTTTTGGACGGAATTCTGGGACTTTTCGTGAGCACAGCGAACGCTCAGGAGACGTGGCGCGACGAGGTCACTTTCACGCTCGCACCTGGAGAATACACGGAAGTCAAACTCGTCATGGGCGAGGGTGACAATGCGGAGTATGAATGGTCAACCGATGGCGGTCGGATCAACTACGATCTGCACGCGCATGGCGGAGGCAAGTCAGTTGACTATGTAAAGGGCCGTGGTGAAACGTCGGGCGAGGGGAGCTTTGAAGCACCATTCGCCGGTGACCATGGCTGGTTCTGGCGCAATCGCGACAAGGTCGATGTTACTGTGACGTTGAAAACTCGTGGTGACTATTCTGAGTTGAAGCAAGGTAAATAGCTTTGGAGTTCGGGGTCTCTGGCAACTGAGGCCCCGAACCTTCTGAGCTTGTCCGAAACAGTCAGGCAACTGTTTCGGAAACACCGCAATGGTGTAATTCGACAGTTACAATTGTGCGATGACCTTAGATTCCAGCCAAAAGAAAAGGCCGGATTTCTCCGGCCTTTGATCGTGTCTGTAACGCGACGTTATTCTGTCGTGCCGTCTTCCTTGAACTGGGCCAGATAGGCAATCACGTCGGCGCGGTCCTGGTCTTTGCGCAAGCCGGCAAAGGCCATCTTGCCCTTCTTGATGAAGTCCCGCGGCTTTGTCAGGTAGAGATCCAGGCTTTCCACGTCCCAGACCTTGCCGTCACCCTGTTCGATCAGCGCCTTGGAATACTTGTACCCCTCGATGGCGCCCCATGGGCGATCGATAATCCCGTTCAGTTGCGGGCCAACCTTGTTCTTGGCTTCTTCACCAACGGCATGGCAGGCGGCGCATTTTTTGAAGACCTTTTCACCCTTGGCGGCATCACCTTCGGCACTGGCCTGGGCGGTCATGGCCAGAATCGCTGTTCCGGCAATCATCAGAAATCGCTGCATCGGTTTCTCCCTCGATATGGGTGCGTTAATCCCGGATCTACACAACAGAACAAGTCGTCACGATGCAAGTGACGCCGTGTCGCAACTTCGTGAAAGTGAAGGTTTGCAAGAGGCAAAAATCGTGTGCGATTTCCGCCGCCATGTCGGTTCAGCCCGCGCGCGCCTTGCTCGGCAGTCGGAGCCAATTGTCAAGACCGGCGTCCCAATAGGGCGAGGACCCATAGAGTTCGGCCAGGAAATCGATGAAAACGCGGACTTTTGCGGCCAGGAACTTGCGACTCGGATAGACCGCGTAAAGGCCGACATCCTTGGAAGCCCTGTATTCCGGCAGGAGAATCTCCAGTTTGCCTTCGCGCAGTTCCGGACCGATGTCCCAGGTTGAACGCAACGCGATGCCGACACCGGACAGGACACACTCCCTGACAACTTCATTCGAGTTGGTGTTGACGGGTGCCCGGGTGCGCACGGTCTCGATACCGTTGGGTCCTGCCAGTTTCCAGGGATCCTGGCTGGTTGCTGCAATCGTCACGTGGTTGGCGACAAGATCCTCGATGCTCTCCGGCTTGCCATGGCGCTGGATATAGTCCGGGCTCGCGCACAGGATGCGATGGACCGGTGCGAGCCGACGCGCCACCAGACTGGAGTCCGACAATTCGGCGATGCGGATCGCCAGATCGAAACCGTCGCCGACGATGTCGACGAAATCATCGGACAGGTCCAGATTGACGGAAAGGTCGGGGTTTTCTTCAAGGAACCTGCCTATATGAGGCGCCACGTGCAACCTGCCAAAGGACGTGGGGACCGCCACTTTCAGATTGCCTCGGGCGCTTTCGGAGCCGCGCGAAACGAACGACTCGGCCTCTTCCACGGACGCCAGGATTGCCAGAACGCGTTCAAAAAAGCCTTGTCCGGCCTCGGTCATGGCAATCTGGCGCGTCGTTCTCTGCAGGAGCCGCGTGCCGAGTTTCTCTTCCAGACGGCGGATCCGTTTGGATACGACAGCAGGTGACAGGTTCATCTCGCGGCCGGCAGCGGACATGCTTCCGGCGCTGACCACTCTTGCGAAAATCTCCATGTCCGTCAGGTTGCTCATTGCCGCTTCTCGATTGCTTATCGTTTTCTCTTGATCCTCACCGGGTCCGACGCCGTCTCAGCTTCGGGCTGTTCTGTCGCCTTATCAGCACTTGGTACGCATCCGCAAACCGTACGGATCATCACGTGTCATCGAATAGGCGACGTCAGCTTTCGCGCGTGCCCAATTGCACCGGCGTCTTGTCCGGTTCGTCATCGGTGGGCTGACCTGAAAGACGCAAGGTTCTTTCCAGCAATTGTTCGTAGATGGGACGTCCACCCAGGTGATGCGCGGTCAGGGCCGCAGCGGTGCATGTGACGAGAACCGGCATGATCAAGGCATAGGCGCCGGTCAGCTCCATCACCAGAACCACGCCGACAAGAGGCGCGCGGACGGAGGCGGCAAAGAAGCCGCCCATTGCGGCCACGGCGCAGGCCGCCCTGAATTCGTCCTCTATGGGAAGAACCGAGATGGCAGCGACACCGAATGCGAGGCCCGCGCACGTGGCGATCGACAGCATGGGAGCAAAGATCCCGCCGGGCACGCCCGAGGCATAGGAAAACAGGACGCCGCCAAAGCGCAGCACCGTGAGCAGAAGAAGAGCCAGGATGCCGTAATGGCTGGTCACCAGGTCATGCACAAGGTCCTCACCGCCCCCGGTGGCATCGGGAAAGGCATTCAGGACAACGCCGGTCACGGCGCCAATCGCCAGCGCCGGCACCCACCGCATCTTCGCCGGGATCTTCTGAAAGAGGTCCATGACCGTGATCAGGGCCCAGTTGAAGAACACGCCAAGGGCGCCGAGGAAGATGCCGAGCACGCCAAGCAGCAGGAAACTCCACACGGGGACATAGGTCACTTCAACAAGAAGAGGGGGACCAATACCCGTCAGTTCTTCGGTGACGGCCGCACTCAGGATGGAGGCAATGATGACCGCCATATAGGTGCGGTAGCCGAAGGGAAACTGACGCCGGGTCTCCTCGACAATGAAGAGAATGGCGGCGAGCGGAGCGTTGAAAGCGGCAGCCAGGCCGGCAGCGGCGCCTGCGGCAAGCAGGCCCTTGTGGTCGGCCGGCGAGATGTCGTGTGATCTCGACAGAGCCTCGGCAGTCATTGCCCCCATGTGAATGGTCGGACCCTCCCGGCCGAGAACCAGCCCGGACCCGAGGGCGAGCAGGCCTCCGAAAAACTTCGCCACGAGAACACTCGCCCAGTTCAGCGGGCGCTTGTCCTCCATCGCCCCTTCTATTTCCTGGATGCCGCTACCAGCGGCTTCTGGCGCCACGCGCTGTACCAGGAGAAACGCGCCTGCAACGCAGATGGACGAGATCGCTATCGAGACCAGATATGGCGTAACGCCGCCACCAAGGCTCGCTCTCAAGGTGGCGTAGTGCGAGAAGATGATCTCGAGGCCGGAATGAAAACCGGTTGCCAGGGCGCCGACCAGCAACCCGACTGCCGCGGCCTTTACGAAGTAGACCGCATCGGACCGAGCGGAAGAAGAGGTAGGTCGTTTGATCATGCCACAGCCGGCGGGGGTCGAGGAATTGCAACGTCGGGGATTCGAATGCCGCCGCCATCAGACTGCAAAGAAAAGGTCGGGCGTGCAAGGGCAGTGGGCGATACAAAAGAAAACGCGCGGTCTCCCGCGCGCTGTTCAATTCGTTGAAAGCCGGTCAGCTGTTGCCTGTGCCTACATGACGATGACGCGCGTGCCGACGCGGACCCGTTCATAAAGGTCCATGACATCTTCATTGCGCATGCGGATACAGCCGGACGAAACCGCGTGTCCGATCGTCCAGGGCTGGTTCGAGCCGTGGATGCGGTAAAGCGTTGATCCGAGATAGAGCGCACGGGCGCCGAGCGGATTGTCCGGGCCACCGGCCATGAACACGGGCAGGTCCGGGCGGCGTTTGCGCATGGCTGCCGGTGGACGCCAGTCCGGCCATTCAGCCTTGCGTGTGATCTTGTGCGTACCGGCCCACTCAAAACCGGGTTTGCCAACGCCAACACCGTATCGGCGGGCGGTGCCGTCATTCTGGACCAGGTAGAGGTATCTCGCATTCGTGTCGATGACGATGGTCCCCGGCTTGTGCTTGCCATGATAGTCCACCACCGTTGGCAGGAACTGCGGCGCAACCTGTCGGGACGGCCGTTGCTTCCGGGGTTGCTGACGCACTGGTTGCTGGCGCGGAGACCACCAGTTCGCCCTGCGGACCTGAGGTTGCTGGACCTGCCGGCGTTGCACGGGGGCGGTTGCCCTGCGCGTGCCGCGCGGCTGCAGCTGCAGAAGCCACGGTTCGGTCAGGTTCGGGCTCAGAACCAGCGGTGGCGGAGCGACCTGACCGGCAGATGCCGAAGGTGCCACAAAGCTTGTGCTCAGGATCATCGCACCGGCTATCGCCAGTAATTTGGTATGAAATTCGCGCATAAATGACATGGCAGAACTCTTTAACTTATCATCAACCACGATTGGCGGTGTTTTATGTCGCCGATTAACTGATTGGAAATGATGATAATTGGAGCTGCTCTGTCAAAGATGAATCAAGTACATTGAATTCGATCTATCGTTACTTATGGTTTCCTCTTGGTTGAGGAACAGGCTTAACGAATTGCTACACCAAGACAGCGAGGCGCAAGGTGCTGAAACGCAAGTGCTAAAATAATTGTGTTTTCGGGATTTGTTTGGTTAACGCACCCGTCTGCGGGCATCGCGCACGACCAGCGGCAAAATATCCTTGGTCTGTTCCTGAGACATGCCCGGCTTGATCCTGGGGTCATAGAGCATGTTCATGATCAGCTGATCAAACACGGTGAACCGGCTGTGACGGGAGGAATCGTTAAAGACGGAGTGCGTCAGGCTTTCGTCATCATTCATCGGGCCAAGGCCTTGCAGAATTTCCTCGACCAGGCACCTTTTGAAGAGGAATTCACCCTCGTCGGACACGATAACCGCAGCCGATTGCTTGATCCCTTTTCGGCCCGACACCACCCTGACCAGGCACCGCCCTGGCACCTTGGCGCGATCGTTCTTGTAGATGTCTTTCCGGACCACCGGGACGTATTGCGCGCGGTCGACGACATAGACCTTGAAATTCGCTGCCGCAGGATCGTTGGTGATCTGGGTTGTCAATCCGCCGACACGACGACCGATTTCCTTGACGAAGCGGTGAACCGTGCCGCGCCGATCCCGTCGCGACAGGTTATAAACATAGAACTGGACGGGCTTTGTGAACTTCTTGACCTGGTAGGGCCTCCAGCTCCAGCTCCGATATTCCAGCCCGAAAACCGTTTTCTCGAAACCTGCCAAAAGTTCGACAGTTGAGAAACTGTCATTGGCGGCCTTCGCGGCAGGTGCGGACAACCACAGCGCAGCAATGATCAACGCCAGGAAAGGGCGAAGGACATGCGGAAGAGAAAAAACGCGCTTGGCGACCAGAGGGTTGATGAACGGCATTGAAAACAACCAGGGCCTCCAGGCGCGGGCCATTGCCCGGGAGTTCCATGAAATACGGCGGTCAGAATATCTAAAGCGCATGAAAGAAGGAAGCCAATAAAGTGTTACCAAACGCCAAATCAGGGATTTGGGCCAATCGAACGCAAGAAAACAATTCTTTAAACTTCACCCGGTATAACTGGATCTAATCGCGAATGAAAAGCGCTGGGACTTGGTTAGGGGACGGGAGAAGGCATGGCCGCGGTAAAGAGATCTTTTCGAGCGGAAAGCTTGATTTACATGAATACCGGGGCACAGGATGACCCGGCCTACACTGACGAGCGCCGTCACCAGGAAGTCTTGGCGGAGATTTCCAGTCTCAAGGCCCTGATCCGGTCGGGTGCTGGTGACCAGCAGCAGGCTCTGGACCCGGACGAGATGAGCGCGAAGTTCATGTCCGAGTTCCGCAAGGAGATTTCCGAGGCTGCGAAGCTCAAGGTCGAACTGGATGCAATCTATGAAGCGATTGCACAGACCAAGAAAGAAATCGCGACGCTTCACCACACTACCGGCGCTGAGGGTGAGGAAATGACCCGCGTGACCAACGAGCTCGATGCCGTTGTGATCGGGACCGAAGGGGCAACGGAAACCATTCTGGCTGCCGCCGAGTTTATCGACGAGACCGCAAATACCCTGTCCGCACGCGTAGAAGCCGAGGACGCCGAGCTTGCCGGTGACATCCAGGACAAGGTCATCAATATTTTCGAGGCTTGTAACTTCCAGGACTTGACCGGTCAGCGCATCACCAAGGTCGTGGCCACGCTGCGTTTCGTCGAGGACCGCATTGTCCAGATGATGGACATCTGGGGTGGTATCGAGACGTTCAAGGATATCGAAGTGGAAGAGCGCGATCTGAAGGAGGGCGATGCTGCACTTCTCAACGGTCCGTCCCTGGAAAGCGATGTCGACGTGGCAACTCAGGACGATATCGACGCCCTCTTCGCCTGATAGGTTCCGTTCCCGAATTGGTTCGAAAGCCCGGTTATTGCCGGGCTTTTTCATTTGCAAGCTTCTTTTGGAACACTTTTGCTCGAACGGAAGGGACAACGCTTGAAAAAGGCGGCATCTCCCATTACCAAGTGTGAGAACAAATAGTGAATATTGGTGGTGGCATGAGCGAAAAGAAGTCTGGGACAACCCCAAAACCAGAGCGGGATCCAGTCACGGGTTTGCTGCAGGGGGCGGACGGAAAACCCCGTTGCTGGTGGCACGGTGGTCTGGACGATTATCAGGCCTATCATGACACCGAATGGGGGTGGCCGGTTGATGACGATCGACGATTGTTTGAAAAGATCTGTCTCGAGGGTTTTCAGTCCGGACTGTCCTGGCTGACCATCCTGCGCAAGCGTGAAGGATTTCGGAACGCCTTTGCGAATTTCGAGTTCGAGAAGGTTGCCCGCTTCACCGAGGCCGACGTTGAACGCTGCCTGCAGGATGCAGGGATTGTCCGACATCGCAAAAAGATCGAGTCGACCATCAACAATGCCAACCGGGCACTGGAGCTGAGTGACGAGTTCGGATCACTGGCCGCCTATTTCTGGTCCTACGAACCCAAGCCGGAAAACCGGCCAGCGAAAATCGACTTTGAGACGGCCCGCACTCTGGGCAAGACAGCCGAAAGCACGGCCCTTTCTAAGGATCTGAAGAAACGCGGCTGGAGTTTTGTCGGCCCGACGACCGTCTATGCGTTCATGCAATCCATGGGCATGGTCAACGATCACCTGGAAGGCTGCATCTGCAGGGAAGAAGTCGAGAAAGCACGCGCCGCGTTCAAGAGGCCTGTGCCCAGGTCCTGAGCGGAAGCGGTCAGGCCTCGACTTTTTCTTTCAGTGGTGCGAACAGCGGGTTTTCACGCGAAAAGATGTAGTCGAGCGTTTCGACTGTCACCGTATCGGCTCCTTCATCAATCAACAGCTGCGCACAATCCGCAATCGCGTCTTTCGGGCACAGGATGTTGACAATGCGCGAGTCATCGGCGTCAGAGAACCGGCCGATGGCGCCGACCTTGCTGACGGCCCGCAGCGCCTGTGTGCGGTCATCAACGACTGCCTTGATGAGTTTGACATCGCGTGCTGCTTCTTCAGCCGCAACCCGGTCCAGGATAGCGCGCGCTGCTGTCAACGCGGTCTCTGACCAGTCGGCGTTCATGGAAGCGACCAGGTTGGCCTGGCTCCTGAGCATCACACCGTCAGACAGGATCTTGAGATTGTTCGCCTCGAGTGTCGATCCGGTGGTCGTGATGTCGACGATCAGTTCGGCCGAACCGGCGGCCGGCGCACCTTCCGTCGCCCCTGCGCTTTCCACGATCCGGTAATCTGCAATACCGTGATTGGCAAAAAAGGCCCGGGTCAGGTTGACGTACTTGGTCGCAACGCGCATGCGTCTGCCATGACGGTTCCGGAAGTCGGAAGCGACGTCGCCGAGGTCTGCCATGGTTTCTACGTCGATCCAGGCCTTGGGCACGGCAACGATAACGTCGGCCGGTCCAAACCCGAGAGGCGTGACGATGTGAACAGACTTGGCGGGATCCGAGATGTTCTCGTGCACCAGGTCAAGCCCGGTTATCCCGAAATGCACCGAGCCTTCTGCCAACGCCCGCGCGATCTCCGAAGCCGACAGGAAGGCGATTTCAACATTGTGCAGTCCCTTGATGGCACCGCGATAATTGCGGGCGCCGCCCGGTTGCAGAACTTTCAGGCCGGCACGGCCGAAAAAGGCGTGAGTGTTTTCCTGCAGGCGGCCTTTCGAGGGAATGGCAATACTCAGTTTAGTCATGGCTCAGCCTTTCACACACGCGGTAATCCGGTCCAGCCACATGGAAAACCCGATGGCTGGAACGTCCCGTGCAGCGCCAAGAAGGGTCACCAGCTTGTCGTAGCGGCCGCCGCCGACAAGCGGTCCGTCAACCGCCTGGGTTTCGCTGTGTATCTCGAATACGAACCCGGAATAATAGTCCAGCCGACGGCCAAACTCGGCAGCAAAGGATAGCTGGCTCGGGTCGATGCCTTTTGTCTCCAGTGCCGAGAGGCGTTTTTCGAATGCGCCGATACTGTCACCAAGTTCGAGGCCGAATTCCTCGCTGAATTTCCGAAGCGACGCAACGGCGCTGGTGCCATCAGCCTTGATGGCAAGATAGGCCGTCAGGATCTCGGCGGCCCTGTCGTGCCCGCCAGTGCCACTGGCCAGCGCAGCCTGTTCGAGAAAGCGGTCGGCAATTTCCGCAGGCGTGCGCCCGCCGACGGCGGAAATGCCTGCAATCGAAAGAAGGTCCTCGACCACGGCGTGAGCCGCTTCCGGCGCCGTGCCTTCCAGCGCCGACAGGAAGCCCAGCCGGACGTCCCGGTTGTCGTCGACTTCGGCGGCGCTGCCGGACATGCGCTTGATTGCGGCCGTCAGCTTGTCTGTCTCACCGAAGAGATCTCTCAGGCGCCGGCGCCAGACGGTTGGCAGATCCAGATTGGCCAGAACGGATGCAAACAGGGTTTCGTCACCAATGCGAATGGAGGGAGCCGTCAGCCCGAAGGACGAAAGCGCCTTTACGGACAGCGCGAGCAGATCGGCATCTGCTTCCGCGATATCGGTACGCCCGAGACTTTCCGCGCCGATCTGAGGGATCTCGCCGAAACCGTCGGGGCGCTGGCGGAAGACGGGGCCGTTGTAACAATAGTTTGCCGGCAGCGATGCCGCGGCATCGGCAAGGTGCAAACGGCACACGGGGATGGTGAAATCCGGCCGCAGGCACAGATCGACGCCGTCCGTGCCGGTGGTCAGGAACAAGCGTCGGCGGATGTCTTCACCCGTCAGATCCAGAAAAACGTCAGCGGGCTGCAGGATCGGCGGACTGACATGATGGTGCCCGGCCGCCTGGAACAGCTGGAGAACCTTGTCTATCAGTGCCGGATCCAGTCCGGGTGCCTGTGCCGCCGGTGTCATCTGTCAGCCCTCTTTCTGGCGTCTGCGGTCTTCTGCCTGTCCATCCAGGATGCCGCGCACGGTTTCGATCAGATCCGCTTCCTTTGCGGTGACCTGTGCCGGACGGCTCTCTCGCCAGGTGATGTTGTCTGTGATTTCCTCGGACAGTCGTTTGCCTTCGATCAGGTCCTTGATCTGGACCTCGCCGGCATCGCGTTCATCAGATCCCTGAATGATCGCGACGGGGCATCCACGCCGGTCGGCATATTTGAGCTGGTTCCCGAATTTCTTCCAGTTGCCCTGGTACATTTCGGCCCGGATGCCGACGGAACGAAGGTCCTGCACCATCTTCTGGTACCGTCCAAGCGCGTCGACGTCACCGTCCATCACGGTGACCAGGACCGGTGGAACCACGTCGGCGGTGTTGAGCTTGCCGAGGTTCTTCAGAGCCGTCATCAGGCGGGAGACACCGATGGAGAAGCCGGTTGCCGGTACGTCGCGGCCTGTAAAGCGCTTAACCAGACCGTCATAACGGCCACCGCCACCTACTGATCCGAATTGAACGACCTCACCCTTTTCGTTGGTGACGTCGAAGAGGAGTTCGGCTTCGAAGACGGGGCCGGTATAGTATTCCAGCCCGCGAACGACAGACGGATCGATTTTTACCCGGTCATCTTCGTATCCGCAGGATTTGAAGATTGCCGCCATGGTGTTGAGTTCGCTGACGCCTTCGTTTTCAAGCGCCCCCGTACCCGAGACAAAGGCAATAATGTTGTCGATGGCAGTTTTGTCGAGTTCGGCGCCTTTAGTGAAGTCACCGCTCTCGTCCTTGCGACCGGCACCCAGCAAGAGGCGAACCCCTTCAAGGCCGAACTTGTCGAGCTTGTCGATGGCGCGCAACACGGTCAGTCGCCGTTCTTCGTGTTCCTCGCCACCCAGGCCGATGGACTCCAGAACACCGTCCAGAACCTTGCGGTTGTTGACCCGGATAACATAGTCGCCGCGTGGTATGCCGAGCGCTTCCATCGTGTCGGCCATCATCATGCACATCTCGGCATCTGCCTGGACACCCGGTGCACCAACAGTGTCGGCGTCGAACTGCATGAACTGGCGGAACCTGCCGGGTCCCGGTTTTTCGTTCCGGAACACCCAGCCTGAACGGTAGGTGCGGTAGGGAAGCTGGATCTCGTTGATGTTTTCCGAGACGTGGCGGGCGAGCGGCGCCGTCAGATCGTAGCGCAGGCTCATCCATTGCTCGTCCTCGTCCTGAGCGGAAAAGACACCGGCGTTTGGACGGTCCGTATCGGGAAGGAATTTACCCAGACAATCGGTATATTCGAACGCCGGTGTTTCGACCGGGTCGAAGCCGTAGCGCTCATATACGGCCCCGATCCTGCCCAGCATTTCGTCGGTTGCCCGAATGTCGTCGGCAGAGCGGTCAACAAAGCCCCGTGGCAGGCGGGCCTTGAGCTTGTTCGGTTTTTTCTTGGCCATGAAGGTTCTTAGATCCTGGCGAGTTCCTGGCAGGGCGTGGCGCAATATGCCGCCGAACTGCCCTGATTATGTTGGGGTTGTCCTAGACGAAACGATCCTTGAGAGCAAGGTTATCTGCCCTGTGCAATGGCCGGGTCGAGGTCTTCTATCGATGCGGGAACCAAAATGAAGGCATCAAGCGCCTTGTTTGCATCACAGTTACGGGTAAAAGGAGCCGCAGACAGGTAAGGTCAAGGACCATCTTCCCGGTCCGGTTTCCTGGAATTGCCGGTTCTTTTCTTGTCATTAATCTCTGACAGGCTATGGTCCGCGCGGGGTGGCCCGGTATGCGAATGCCGGGTAAATTGAAGTGAATGTAGGCAGATGATGGATAGCGCGGTGGGCATTGCCGAAGGCAAGGCGGTGAATGAAGGGGCGGTTGACGCTGCTTCGGGCACGCAGGCGGCCGAGTTGAGTGTCATCCTGCCGAGCTTCAATGAAGCGGCCAATATCCCGATCCTGATCGATCTGCTAGACGGTGTCATGACCGGCATCGCCTGGGAAGCAATTGTCGTCGACGACAATTCCCCGGACGGAACGACAGAGGTCGCGAGAAAGATCGCGCAGGTCGACCCGCGTGTTCGCGTGATCCGCAGGATCGGACGCAGAGGGCTGTCGGGGGCCTGCATCGAAGGCATTCTGGCCTCTTCCGCAAAATTCGTTGCAGTGATGGATGCCGATCTCCAGCACGATGAAACGCTACTGCCCAAGATGCTGGCTGAACTGCGCACCGGCGACACCGACCTGGTCGTTGCAAGCCGCAAGGTTGACGGCGGCGAGATCGGCGAGGGCCTCTCCTCCATCAGGGCGTGGGGGTCCAACATCGCCAATGGTCTGGCCCAGAAACTGCTGAACGTGACCTTGAAGGATCCGATGAGCGGTTTCTTCATGATCCGCCGGGACAGGGCCGAAGAAATCGCGCCGAAACTGTCACCGCAGGGGTTCAAGATCCTGCTCGACCTTGTGTCCAGTGCCAATGGCACGTTGAAGATCAAGGAATTGCCTTTCACGTTTCGCGAACGTCAGCATGGCGAGAGCAAACTCGACACGCTGGTGACGCTGGACTATTTCGGTCTGCTCCTGGCCAAGTATTTTGGCGATGTGGTCTCCGTCCGCTTCCTGA
This sequence comes from Roseibium sp., assembly GCA_017643925.1. GTDB lineage: Bacteria > Pseudomonadota > Alphaproteobacteria > Rhizobiales > Stappiaceae > Roseibium. The sequence goes on from JAEPML010000001.1 coordinate 297,036, forward strand.
TGTTCGGCCTCGTTGGCGCCAGTGGCCTGGTGGTTCACCTTGTGGCCTTGCGGGTGTTCCTGCTCGCTGACATGAGTTTCAACGCGGCACAGACCGCCGCGTCTTTTGTGGCGATGACATCGAACTTTTTCCTGAACAACCAGCTGACCTACCGTGACCGGCGTTTGCGGGGTGTTCAGGCCCTGGTCGGGCTGCTGACCTTCTATGCGGTCTGTTCGGTCGGCGTGCTGGCCAATGTCGGGGTTGCCAATCTGATCTATGCCGATCCGGCCTATTGGTGGTTTGCCGGCACGGCGGGTGCGATCATGGGAGCCGTCTGGAACTACGCCGCCAGTTCGGCCCTGACCTGGCGTAAAAACTGAAGGCGCAACGTGTCGGCAGACCAGAAGTCCGCAGAACTTCCGTTTTTCCTGCGCCAGTCGGGATTGGTGCTGATTGTCGGTGCCCTGACGGTGCTCAAGCTCTTTGCGGCCGGCAACGCGCATTTCGTTGAAGACGAGGCCTATTACCGGATCTGGGGCCTTTATCCTGCGCTCAGCTACTACGATCATCCCCCGATGATTGGCTGGTGGATCAACGCCGGGCAGATGTTTTTTGGTGACACGATCTTCGCGGTCCGTGCACTCGTCGTGATTTTGGGAGTGGTGGGTTCCGCCGTACTCTGGCGGACGGCTGTCATCCTCTTTGACAGGCGCGTTGCCGGTTGGGCCGTACTCTTCCTGAATTGCAGCCTGCTGGTCGGAATTGGCGGCATTCTTGCGACCCCTGATGCGCCTTCGGTGTTCTTCTGGGGGCTGAGCCTGTGGGGGCTTGCCGAGCTGGTACGATCACAAAACGCCAATTGGTGGCTGATGGTCGGGCTCGTTGCCGGACTTGGCCTTCTGTCGAAATATTCCCTGCTGTTCCTCGGGGTGGGAATTGTGCTTTGGCTGGTCTGGGTGCCGGAGGCCCGGCGCTGGTGGTCCGCCTGGCAGCTCTGGGTAGGTGGCCTGATCGCGCTTCTGTGTTTCCTGCCGGTTCTCTACTGGAACCACCTGCATGACTGGGCCAGTTTCTACAAGCAGTTCGGAAGAGCCGGCGCTGGTGGATATACGGCGAAGTATATTTTTGAGTTCCTAGGCGCCGTGCTGGGATTGCTCAATCCACTGATCGCAATTCTCGCAATTCTCGGTGGAGCGTCCCTCTTCAAGAAGGCGCTCAAGAAAGACACGGTCGCCGCGCTCTTGTGGCTCACCTGTCTGCCCTTCGTGATCTATCTTGTTTATCACTCGCTGCATTCCCGGGTGCAGGCCAATTGGCCCGCGCCCCTGTTTCCGACCTTCGCCCTGATGGCGGCCGTTTTTGTTGCCGGGATTTCAGACGAACGACGCTTCTGGAAACGTTGGGCGGGTGCGGGTGTTCTTCTGGGTCTGGTCGTTGCCTTGCTGGTCCAGATACATGCGGTCTGGCCGATCACGGGACAACTGGCCCGCAAGGATCCGACTTTCCAGCTCAGGGGATGGCCGCAAATTGGCAATGAGCTGACTGACATTGCAAGGCGGGAACAGGCCGGTTTCGTCGTCACCACCAGTTACGGACTGAATGGCCAGATCGATTTCCTGCTGAAGGATCAGCTGCCGGTCATCCAGCTGACGGAACGTATCCGTTACCTCATGAAGCCGGCGCCGGACATGACCCTGTTTGACGAAACAGGCCTCTACGTGACCGAAAAGCGCCGGAACAAGGCCGGTGATCTTGAAAAGGCGTTTGAGACTGTCGAAGAACTCGAGACGCTGGAGCGGCAGGTCAAGGGCGTGCGCCTTGAAGATCTCGTCGTTTACAAGGTGACGGATCGAAAGGGACTGGTTTTTGAGCCGATCCCGGCCAATTGAGCGCAGAAACGTCCAAGCTAAGTTCAACAAGAGACTTGCAAATTGGCGGTGAATGCCGCAGGGAAGGTTTGCTGTTTTTCTTGTTTGTCCGGTCTGCATGCAACATTGATGAAACGAATTACCCTTGGTGCTCTGGATTACGGCCTTGCCTTCGGGGTCGACCGTGCTCTGCGTGCCCTCGTCGAACAGGGACGGTTGAGCGCGCTTGGTGCACTCGTCGCCACGGAACTCTGGCCGAGGGAGTTCAGACCGCTTCAGGAGACAGTGGAAAAGGTTGGCAACCGGGCCCTGTTCGGTGTGACCCTGGCATTTACGGGTGATCGCGTCAGCCCGGTCAGTTCGCGGATGCAGGAAGTCTATGGTGACCGGATGTGGAGCCGCGAGAAATTGCAGCGGCGCGCGCTTATGAGGTTGCTGCCCGATGACCTGCTGTTGAACGAGGCACAGGCACAGCTCGCCCGCTACAGCATCTTGATGAAGCGGCAACCGGACTTCGTGGCGGTTCGCGAAGGACTTCTGGAGAGAACCTCGCTGGCGCGTATCGTGTTCAAGGCGATTATCCATGCGGATTACCAAAAGCCTCCGCTCGTGATCTCGCCGGTGCGGTCCGGACTGAAGCCATTGCGGCTTTCACGCCTCGCCAAGTCCTACGGATTGGAAATGCTGCCAAGGGCAAATCCGCTTCCTGAGATCAGTGATCCGGAGGAGTTGCACCGGCTGTTGCACAATCATTTCGACGGCATGACGGATCGCAGTTTCGTGGCAGCCATCCCCGGGCGTTCGGATGATCGTCTGCGAAGAGACGAACACCGCAAGAAAATCGCCATCCGCGAGTGCCAGTACGAGGTGCTTTCGAGCGATCGGTTCTTCAGGACACTCGACAAGAAGGATGTGTTCCTGAACTGAGGCTTGGAACTCCTGAAACGAAAAAACGGCCCTGCGGGGAACAGAGCCGTTTTTCGTGGAGGCCTGGAAGGGGGGAGGGGCAACCCCGCTTCCATGTCTTTAGATATAGGGTTATTTTGCTTGAATGCACGTGATGAACATCACAAGATTGCGTTTGGGCCTTGATCATTGGTGTCTGCGGTGCGGCAGGGGGGTAGAGTGGCAGAAATTCGGGATTTCCTAAAAAACAGTTTTTCCTTGGAAGGGCTCGACAAGGAGCTGGCCGTCGGTCTCTCCCGCCTTGCCAGGCCAATGAAGATTTCTTCCGGAACAATTCTTTTCGAAAACGGCGACCCCGGTAACGGCTTTTACGCAGTGCTCGAAGGCTCGCTCAAGGTTTCGCTGCTTTCCGTCGAGGGAGACGAGCAGTTGCTGGCCGTTCTGGGGCCGGGCGATCTTGTCGGTGAACTTGCACTTCTTGACGGCCGTCCGCGCTCGGCAACCGTAAGCGCCTTGAAAGACGCGCAGCTTGCCTTCATCGACAAAGCCGCCTTTCAGCGCTTTGCCGACGAAAACCCGGCGGTCTACCGCCACATGCTGTCGATTGTCGGAAAGCGTTTGCGCCAGGCCAACGATGTTCTGGCCGCACGCTCTTTCCTGCCGCTTCCCGGCCGTGTTGCCCAGACACTCTTGCAGCTTGCCGAAACCTTCGGCAAACCGCTGGACGATGGCCGCATGCTGATTCACTACAAGCTCAGTCAGGCTGACATTGCAAACATGGCGGGCGCCGCACGCGAAAATGTCAGCCGTGTTCTGAACGACTGGAAACGGTCTGGTACGATCAGCCGGATTTCGGGCTACTACTGCATCGAGCAACCTGATTTTCTGGAACAGGCCTCGACGCTGTAGCACGAACCTTCTCAGCGGCAACGCCAGTCTGTTGCCGTCAGATGTCCCGTCACAGGATGCAGCCCCGGCCCCAAGCCGGGGCTTTTGTTTTGAAAATCGGGTTCGGTTCCGCGCAGGACCAGGAAAGTGCTTCGCAGATATTCCTGCTACTCCGGATCGTGACCAGTTGGCCTAGACCGGGACGGCTTTCTGCGTGCCCACCAGCATGCTTTCAAGTGTTTGCGTGTTCAGGCTGTCGAGGAAGGCTTCGGAGGCCTGGGCCATGGCACCCTTCAGGGCACAGCGGGGCAGGAAGGCGCATGTCGCCGGTTGCGGTTTGAGGCAGGCCACCACGCCGAGATCGGGTTCGATCAGCCGGACAACATCACCCAGTCTGATCTGGTCCGGTGCCTTCGCGAGCCGAATGCCGCCGCCGCGTCCGCGTGTCGTTTCCAGGTATCCCCCTCGCGCAAGATGGGCGACGATTTTCATTACGTGGGATTTTGCGAGGCCCAGTGACGTGGTCAATCGGTCCACTGTCTGTGGCTCGTCGGACTGGCCTGTTGCCATCAGTATTCGGAGTGCAAAATCAGAGGCCTGACTGAGGCGCATGGCAGGGTCCCATAAAACATTCATTTGAGATGTTGATTTTAGAAGAAAGGTGTGGCATTTAAAAGATGCATTTTAAATGAATGTTTGGAGATGGAGATGATCAGCGCTACCGCACGCCCAAGACGGCCGGAATTCCGCCGTCGTCCCGATCCAAGGGCCGGAGACCGTTTGCGCCGTTATGAACAGGTCGACGTGCAGGCGATCCAGACCATGGTGCACACGTTTTATGGCTGCATTCGCGAACACCCCCGTTTGGGAGAAATTTTCGAACGCCGCCTCGCGGGGCGCTGGGACGAACATCTCGGCAAGATGGAACTGTTCTGGCAATCGGTGCTTCTGAAGAACGGGGCCTACAAGGGCAAACCGGTACCGGCCCATCTCAAGCAGAAGGAATTGCTGAGCGCGGATTACGGAGAATGGCTCGGCGTCTTCCGTCCCGTGATCCGTGAGCTATTCGTGCCGGATCTTGCTGATGAAATCATTGCGGTCGCGGAAAGGATTGCCCAGAGCCTGTGGCTTGCGACATTCGGCCATGCCGGATCCAACCCGCCGCGCGAACTCTATTCTCAAACGTCTGATTGGAGTGGATCATGCTGGTAGCAATCGTACTTGTCGCCGAAGCGCTGGTCGTCGTCTGGTTTGCGGTCTTCTGTCTGATGCTTCTGTCGATGTACCTGGATTCCCGTGACATGAAGCTGCCTCGGCTGGACGTCGCAGGAAGAACACTTGTCGGCAGCGCCAAACTGGCATTCATCACCGGAATGGTGGCGCTCACCATTTTGACCGTGATGGAAATTCCGACAATCAGCTAGGAAGGAGAGGATCATGAACTTGTCGAAACTGTTGCCACGCGGTCTGCCGATCCTGTTGATCTGGGTTGCGGCTCCGATGCCCCTGTGGATCATGGCAATCCTGATGTTGCTGATTTAGGGCCGGAAAACTGTCCTCAACCCTTGTGATCTTCTCAACCGTCGTTAGTCTTTGCCAGGCAAGCAAAGGAGAGACGCGGCGTGAGCGAAGAAACCCCAACCGGTGACCTGACCCTTAGAACCATGGCCATGCCGGCCGACACCAATGCCAATGGTGACATTTTCGGCGGCTGGGTGTTATCGCAAATGGACTTGGCCGGTGGCATTGCTGCGGGCGCAAGGGCCGAGGGCCGCGTGGTCACAATCGCGGTCGACAAGATGAAATTCATCCGGCCGGTTCATGTCGGTGACGTTCTTTGCGTCTACACGGAAGTGGTGCGTGTCGGCACGTCTTCCATGGAAATCAAGCTCGAAGCCTGGGTGCTCAGGCACCGTTATGGGCACCGGGAAAAGGTCACCGAGGCGATGTTCACGATGGTCGCAGTGGACGACAACGGCAGGCCAAGGCCGGTCCCGCCTCTCGCCTAGGCGACAGGGGAAGAAGGAAAATTCAAGCCTGCCTGTGCCGGTTGACGATGTCGGCAAAAAGATCTTCATCGACGGCGCAGGAACAACCGCTCGCCCAAAGGTTCAACAAGGTCTTTAGACGCTGAATACGCTCGTCGCTGCTCAGCGGTGTCTTGTGACGTGGAAGGCCGCCAATCAGACGCAGCGACTTGATGCGCGCGAGCACACAATCCTCGGCTGCTTCGGCCCATACATCTGCAGACGCGAGCTCCGCGCTGCCGGCTGTATGTTTCTCGATCAGGTCTGCCGCACGTCCGGCAAAAGGCTGTTGAGACAAAAAATCCTCCATCGGTTGCCCGAGGAGGACTGGCGCATGAAAACAACCGCTTCGTTGCCGACACGCCCCTGTTGAGGTTCCAGTCGGCCGCATCCCTGTTGCGGAACCACCTTGCCCGGTCAGGCAGGTTGGCGAGGGCGCCAGCCCTTCTCTTGATGATGCCGGGCTTATGACATGTCCTGAGCGCCTTGGCAAGCCGCAATGGCTATGGGGCGAAGAGCGCCCGGCCGGGTTCGGTGAGAGGGGCTCCGCGTCTATTGTCGATTGTCGTAGTCGACGCGGCCATCGACAAGATGGATACGGCGTTCCATTCGCGAGGCGATGTCCATATCGTGCGTGACTGCCACGACTGTCGTGCGCTGTGTCTCGACGATTTTCTGCAGGCTTTCGAAAACCTGCTCTGTTGCGGCTGAATCAAGGCTTCCGGTTGGCTCGTCCGCCAGGATGAGATCCGGTGAATTCGCCAGTGCCCGCGCGACCGCCACGCGTTGCCTTTGTCCGCCCGACAATTGCGCAGGGCGGCGGTGCAGAAACTCTTCAAGTCCAAGATCAGTCAACAGACCCGTTGCGTGCTCCACCTGTTGCTTCTGGGGCAACTTCCCGAGCTTCTGCATGGGGATCATGACATTGTCGAGAACGGTAAATTCGGGAAGCAGAAAGTGGAACTGAAACACAAAGCCGATTTTCTCAAGGCGAATTCGGGACAATTCGGACGAGGACAGGTGCTGGGTGTCGATCGCGTTAATGAGGATCTCGCCCTTTGATGGCCGGTCGAGCAATCCGAGCAGATAGAGGAGCGATGACTTGCCGGAGCCGGATGGACCCGTGATGGCGACAAACTCGGCCTCTGTCACCTTGATGTTGATGTATTCGACCAGTGTGACGGGCACGACGGCCGGCAGGATTCTGGTCAGATCACGTGCTTCCAGAAGCGTGGCCGATGCGGCCTGCTTCTCGGCGACGGGCGTATTCATGTCGCCCCCCGGATGATGTCCACCGGATTGAGCCGTGCTGCCTTTCGGGCTGGAATGTAGCCGGCAGTACCGGAAGAAAAGAGAGCAAGAACGCAGGCGATGAAATAGTGGGAAGCCGAAAAGTGGATCGGCAGACGGGTCATTTCGACATTGGTCGTGAATTCGAACTTGATGGAGGCAAGGTAGCTCGAAAGACCAAAGCCGAGCGCACATCCGACAATCGCGCCCATGACGCCGATGACAAGGCCTTCCAGAATGAAGATCTGCTGAATATCCGTTTCCGGAAATCCAAGCGACTTCAGTATGGCAATATCCTTCGCTTTCTCGTGCACGATGGTCGAGACGATATTGAAGATGCCGAAGCCGGCCACAACAAGGATGGCCCCGACCACCGTGTACATGATGATGTTCCGGACAAGGAACGCTTCCATCAGACCCTCGTTGGCTTCCTCCCAGGACACTGCCTTGTATCCAAGTTGTCGTTCCGCCCGGGCCGCCACTTCGTTGGCCTGCGAGATATCGTCGAGCTTCACCGATATGCTGTTGATGATGTCCGGTTTCTCCAGAAGGATCTGGACGGCTTTCAGGTTCGCATAGGCGAGCCCCTCGTCACTCGTGGTGACACCGGTATGGAACGTGCCCACGATCTTGAATCGCTTTGCAACTCCGTTGGCCGAGGTCAGGGTCACAGTTTCACCCAGCTCCGCGCCGAGGCGCTCGGCCGCCTTGTCTCCCAGGACAAGACCGTTCGAGATCGTCTGTATTTCCTCGAAGGCGCCTTCACGCATGTCATCGCCAATCTTGGACACTTCAAGTTCCTGCCTCGGCATGACCCCGACAAGGGTGATGCCAATGTCCTGACCGCTGTAACGCAATACGGCCTGTCCGTTCAGCTGTTGTGCAAGGCTGCCCCCGACCCAATCCCTCAGGGAAGCCAGGGCCTCCACCGGATTGTGAATACCGCGCAGGTCCTCTCGCGGGCGCAGGCCGTTGAATTGGACAGCATCGTAGATCAGGCTCGCCGGTTGTTCGGCCGGTGAGCGTTTCTCATCCCTGATTTGAACATGCGGGATGGCCTCGATCAGGGTCGCGACGAAGTCGCGCTGGGATCCTTCCATCAGGCTGGCCATCGCAATTGAAAAGCCGACACCGAGGGCAACACCCAGTGTCGAGACAATGGTTTGGCGAAGCCGGTTGCGGACATGGGTGGCCGCTATCCGCAGCAAGAGCATCATGGGTTCGCTCGCGCCTCGGGCACGACCTTTTGTCCCGGCTGGAGATCGGTTCGGAACGGAAAGACAATGCGCACATCATTGTCCAGCGCAGTCAGGACCTCGACGGACCGGGTGCCGCGGATACCTGTCTCCACGGTCATGGGCTCAATACGGTTTCCAGCGCCCACTGTCTGGATCGTGGACCCGTCAAAAGCGGGGAGCGGCAGCAAGACCGCTTCTTTCTTTTCAAGGGTGACAATGTTGATTTCCGGGGTCATTCCGATCATCAGGGGCGTGTCGGGTGGAAGATCGAGATAGACCCGGTAATTCTTCAGGATCGGGTCGCCCTTCGGAGTGATTCTGGAGACCTCTGCCTGCAGGCCAAGGTTCGGATAGGCGTCCGAGCGAATGAGAGCCTGATGTCCTTTCTGGACCTTTGGAATGTCCTCCTCGTTCACTTCCGCTATCAGCTGCAGGGGGGAGGGTTGCCCGATCCAGAACAGGATCTCGCCAGGTTCGGCAACTTCCCCGACCGCTCCGTCCTGACGCAAAACCATGCCATCCAGTGGCGAGACGATCCGGTAGTCCCGCAAGCGCTCCTTTTGAGCCGCGATGATCGCGTTGATCCGGATCAGTTCGCTTTGTGCCTTGTCATAGACCTGTTGGCTGACGACCCGCCGTTCCAGGAGCTGTTGGGCTCTTTCCCGGTCCGATTGGGCCAGCGCCTGGCGGGCTTCGAGTTCGGCCAGTGTTGCGCGTGCATCACCGCTGTCCAGTTCGGCCAACTGGTCACCCTTCTTCACCTCCATGCCTTCGCAGCCGCACAGGGAGATGATGCGTTCCCGCACGATGCTGGTGACCTTGGCCCATCTGACGGGTTCCACGACGGCAGTCGCGTAGACGACTTCTGCAGCACGGCCGTTGGTCGGGGACACGTAGTCGACAACCGGAGCGCGGGTGGCCCACCAGTACCAGACAGACAGGATGGCGACGACCGCCATCAACGAGAATAGAAAACGCCAGGATCGCATGATGCACCAAACCGGTTTATGCCCTGAGTTTAGCTTCTCCTGTCGGCAAATCCTTGGCATGGGTCAAACCGGCGGACGGTTGACAGGTGCCCCGATGTTTCAGGCGCACTCAGTAATGCGGCGGTTTTTCGACCTGGTGTCCCGGCAACTTGTCGATGATTTCTTCCAGTTGATCCGTCATGTTCGAGAGCAACCTGCTCAGCCGATCGATCTGTTTGCCCTGATCGACAACAACACCGTTCAATTCGTCGATCGTGTGATTGGCGTGAGCCAGATCGATTTCCAGCCTTTCAAGCCGGGTTTCCTGATCTTGCGACACGTTCGTTCTCCTGTGGGTGGTCCAAGTTGGCGGTATTTTGCACCGCATGGGCTGACGCAGCTATAAACAATGCGGGTCGGAAGGAAATGTCTAAATTCATCGTTATAAAACGATGGGTTTAAAACGAGGGCCCAACCCCTATATGAGAGCCGTATCCTGGCAGGGGGTGTCAGGAAGGAAAATTGATTGAGAGCGGAACATGAACGCCTTAGCTGACTTCGAGATTTCCCGGAAATGGCCAGCACAGCATCCTGACCGGATCCAGCTTTATTCATTGCCCACGCCGAACGGCATCAAGGTATCAGCGATGCTGGAAGAGACAGGACTGCCCTATGAACCGCATCTGGTGAATATTCTGACCGGTGACCAGATGACACCGGAATACCTGTCTCTTAATCCGAACAACAAGATACCTGCGATCATCGATCCGGATGGACCGGACGGCAAACCGCTGCCGCTTTGGGAATCGGGCGCGATCCTGCACTATCTGGCCGAGAAGTCCGGCAAGCTACTTCCGCAGGACCCGACGGAAAAGTATCAGGCGATCCAATGGGTGATGTGGCAGATGGGCGGATTCGGGCCAATGACCGGCCAGCTTGGCTTCTTCCACAAATTCGCGGGCAGGGAGTATGAAGACCGTCGGCCGTTCGAGCGCTACCGGGACGAGGTCAAGCGCCTGCTTGGTGTACTGGACCGTCAACTGGACGGTCGTGAATTCATAATGGGGGACCAGTACACGATTGCCGATATCACGTCCTGGCCTTGGGCCCGCAACATCAACGGGTTTTATGAAGCTGCGGATGTGACCGGCTACCACGACTTCAAGAATGTCGTGCGTTGGGTTGAAACCTGCCTTGCCCGGCCTGCAAGCGAGAAAGCGCTGAACATTCCACCGCGACCTGCAAGCTGATCAGCTTGGAGTAAAAGTTCCATCGCAACGCTTGTTGCAAGATCATCTCTAAAGATGCGGTCCCGGACTTGATCCGGGACCGAGCCAAAATGGGCGCCGGTCTCGATGGGCCGAGGGTCAGCGGTTCCGATGATAGGGTGTAACTCAGGGAGCGGGAGCGAGATGGCCCAAGAGCCGCGTGAGCTCTTGCCGCCGCTCGATGGGGGAATGTACGCTCAGGGCTTCCAGTCCGATCAGCGCCCCGTAGAGCAGGTTCGCATTGGACCGGCTGGCATTGGCATCGAACCCGCATTCTCCAAAAAGATCGGCGACATATCGCAGGCGCCTTTGATCAACGCTCTTGAGCGCTTCGCGGACTGCCGGATCATAGCGGCCCCAGTCGCGAATGGCCGCCTCTACCTGAACGCCGCCATAAGCTTCCGCCTCTCCTCCCGTTGACGCGTTGACCAGAGACTGCAACCGCTCCCGCGCCGAACCACCGGTTCCGTCGACATAGGAGATGATGGCCTCCGTCGCCTGATCGCGCCAGTGGTCCAGCATCTGCCGCTTGAGGTCGGGAACATCCTTGAAATGCCAGTAGAACGATCCTTTGCTTACTTTCAGCGCCCGGGCGATTGCCTCTGCCCGGATTGCCTGCGGTCCACCTTCTGACAGGGCCCTGAACGCGGCCTGTATCCAGTTGGTAGCCGTAAGGGAGGATCTTGGTTTACGCATATTGTCGCGACCATACGGTAGCGTATTGACTCGCGCAACATGTTGACCATACGGTGGCGTATGTTCTGTCGTCATGGGAAACCGAAATGCCTGAGATTGTCGCGCTGTTTTTGTTTGTCGTCCTGCTTTGCGTTGCCGTGCTGCATCTTTACTGGGCGCTTGGCGGGCTCTGGCCTGCAGGTGACGAAGCTGCCTTGGCGCGTATGGTCGTGGGCGTGAAGCACATGGAAGAGATGCCGGGGACCGCGCTGACCATTGTGGTGGCAGCACTGATCGCGACAGCTGGAGTGCTGCCGCTGGTCTTTACCGACATACTGCCGGACCCGGTCTCAGGTCTGCTGCCGGTGGCATTTCGGTCTTATCTGCCTTTGGTGATGCTTGGTGCCCTGGCGCTGGTTTTTCTGGCAAGAGGCACTTTGAGCTACACGTCCTATTTCAGGAAAATGGAGGCGGTTGAGCCCTTTGTCACGCTGGACCGAAACTACTACGCCCCTCTTTGCCTGTTGCTCGGCGCCGGTTTCGCTCTGCTTGCTCTCGGTCTTTGAACCATTGTTGCATCAGCTCGCCACGATGGTCACCAACCCGAAGACCTGAAGCACTGCAGCCAGTGTGCAGGCAAGGGTGCGGACCGTGTTCCAGAAGGTCCAGCGGGGCAGGTAGGTGGCGGTCCAGTAATCCCGAGTGGCGTCGTCTGAGGAATTCATCTTTGCCAGCCGCTCGTTCATGGGCACGTTGCAGAAAATGGTGACGCCAAGACAACCGGCCAGGTAGCAGACACCCGAGAGCAAGACCAGAACGGCGCCCGGCACCGTTAGTGAAAAGCCTGAATAGGCTGCAAGGATCAGCGACACGGGTCCGAGACCGAGAAAGAGGGACATGAAAACCCAACGGAAAACCTGAAGGTTGATGGACTGCATCGCGTCGATGCCACCGGTTCCGGGGGTCAAGCGCAGCGACCTCATGATGAAGTCTGAAAAGGCCAGGAAGACGCCGCCTACAAGAGCGTAGGCGACGATGGAAACCTGGACGAGAACAATGATCCAGTAAGACATGGTCCGGCTCCTTTTGGGTTCAGCTCATGCTGCAGTGGACCAAGCACCGGCACGGGCGGCGGCCGATGCAAATTCGGCAAAGTCACGCGGCGCTCGGCCAAGGGCTCTTTGAACGCCGTCACAAAGGCTGGCATTTCGGCCGTCCAGGGTCTCTCGGGCGATCCCGGTAAAGACATCCGCAATGAAGGGACCGGCGCTGTCTGCCAGGCCCTTGTGAAATTCCTCGAAGGAAATGGGAATGTGACGAACCGTGTGTTTCGTTGCTTCCGAAAGGATCGCGGCCATGTCCGCGAAGGTGAGAAGGCGGGGACCGGTGACTTCGTACAGTTCACCCGAGTGACCGTTCTCCGTAAGCGCGGCAACAACGACATCCGCGATGTCGTCCACATCGACGATGGGCTCGGCGACATCGCCTCCGGGCATCGGCAGCGCACCCTCCAGGACAGGTTCGCGCAGATAACCTTCGCTGAAATTCTGGGCGAACCAGGACGCCCGCACCAGGGTGTAGTCCAGCCCGGAAGCCCGCACCGCTTCTTCTCCAAGCCTTGCATGGTGTTCACCGCGACCGGACAACAACACGATCCGCTCAAGACCGGCCTCCTTGGCGACGCGGCACAAGGCCTCGACCTTTTCGACGGCGCCCGGAAAGGCCAGATCCGGGAAATAGGTGACATAAGCGGCCTTGATCCCTTCCAGCGAAGCGGGCCAGGTTTCCGGCGTGTCCCAATCAAAAGGGATGGGGGCGCGGCGGGAGCCGTGACGGACGGCAATACCGCGTTGTTCCAGCCTGGCGGCGACGCGCGATCCGGTCTTGCCGGTTGAGCCGATAACGAGAATAGGTTGCGTGGGCATCTTCTGTTTCCCTTGAACGTTTCGATGCTCAAGGAATAGCGGTGGCAAGGCTGTTGCGTATTGACCGCCAATGCCATGTCTTTGACCGCGACGGCCAAAGTCGATCAGGTCCTCTTAGCTGTTCTTTCGAAAGGTCGCCGGCGTCTCGCCCAGCCATCGCTTGAAAGCACGCGTGAAGGCACTTTGTTCGGAAAAGCCGGTCAGAAAGGCAATTTCGGCGATCGAGTATTGCTCCTGCTTCAGGAGAGAAACGGCGAGATCTTTCCGTGTTTCTTCGGTCAGGCTCTGGAAACTGAGACCATCCTCGGAGAGCTTCCTGTGAAGGGAGCGCACACTCATCCCAAGCCGCCTTGCGACGTCTTCCATTTTCGGGACGCCCTCACTCAACGCGCGCGCAATGACATCCCTGGTGCGGCGGGCGATCGATTTGGGGCTTTCAACCGACGCCAGTTCCTGATCGAGATGACCAAGCAGATATTGCGTGATGCCTTCGTCTCCCAATCTGTTTGGCCGAGCGAGAGCATCTTTCGACAGGAGGAGGGCATCCCTGTCCGAGCCAAAATGGACAGGGCAGCCAAAATAGTCTTCATGCGCCCGTGTCGAGGCCGGGGCCGCATGTTGAAGGTGCACTTCAATTGGATCAAAGATGCCGTCCGTCGACACCTCCCGCGCTATCGCCGCGGCACTTGCCAGTGTCGCTTCGTTGGAAATTCGAAGGCCGAGGCGGCGAGGTCCAGACCTTTGAAGAAAGAACCAGACGGTGTTTCCTTCGGATCTGAGTTCATATTCCACCACGTTCGTCCAAAGACGGGCATAGCGTTCCACGCGGGAAAAGGCGCCCTGGAGCGTGGGAGCCGCCTTGAAGGCAAGACCAAGCGCACCATAGTCGTCGCAGCGCATTGAGGCTCCGGTACGCAGTGGCAGATCGGTGATGTCGGTCTCTGAAGCAATCCGCTCAATCAGGTCGTAATAGGCGGTATCCGCGATCATCACTTTCGGGTCGACAGTCGCATCGGCTTCCAGCCCGACCGACGCAAGCAGGTTCCTGGCGTCAGTTCCCGGTCCGGCAGCCGCCACGACCTTTCGTACAAAGAGTGAGGTGATCGCGCCCATGGCCCAACTAAAACGAAATGAAGCATGGGTCGCAAGCTTTGGGATGGGCGTTTCGCTTTCGTGCGCTGTCTCGATCGATAAATTGTGCGTGCTCTTGGGCCGTACAATTCTGGCCCTTAGTGGGGAGCGTTCTCCATGGCTCACTGTCAGGTTCTGAAGGGTCAACCCAGGCAGTTGTGTTCCCATATCGCCCGCGTTGAGATCTCCCTGTCGCTTCCGGGTGGTGGCGTTGCCTCAACCTGAAAATAGATGACAAAGGTTGAGAGCGCGGGAGAGTCTGGATGAGAAGCAGTCCAGGACCGGCACAGATACCGCGCATAGTTGAGCGCGTGGACATGATGGCTGTCGTCGTAGGACCGATCTTCCAGATTGGACAGGTACTTGCGCCAACGGTAATTGGCGTAGGCCTCGGACACCACGTCGGGCCTGTCAAAACTCGCCAGACCCTTGCGCCCCCTGTAGACGTCGACAAGCGTTCCGTCCGTCAATTCACCTTCGATGACGGGCCAGGGACTGTTCATTTCCGGATAAGGCGCGAACATTGTCCAGTTCTGGTATAGACCCAGCGCTTGCCTGACAGCGATAAATGAATTTGGCAGTGTCAGTCCGCTCCAGGACAGCGTGGAAATATTCTGGATCGTGATGAAGGCCAGGAAGATGGCGGCCAGTGTCTGAGTTAACCAGCCAAACCCGGCTGGAGTGTCTTTCCAGGGGAGATACGTTCGTGTCAGACCGGAAAAGCGAGACCGGTTGGCACCAACCCAGTCGTAACACCTCTCCCCGGCACCTTGCAGTACATTCCTCCTGAGCAGCCACGCCAGGGGAAAGATCAATGGCGAAAGACCGACAAGCCGCCAGATCGCCTCGAACTTGAAATAGCGATCCTCTCCAATCGTCAACACCCACGAATTTCGGCGTTCCAGTTCCGGACCAATCTCCGCATCGTCCTGCGCAGCGCGAACAGGCAGTGAGGGGAGGAAGAGGAAGATTTTCAGGATATGGCAGGTCTTCTGGCAGAAGTCGCACCCCTTATCGAACCAGATGGTGACGGGAACCTGCGTGCGCGGAGCAAGCAGTCGTCCCAGTCTGTCCCACATCCAGCCCGGCATGAAGGTCAGGTTCATGATGATCGAGATCAGCGGGAAAAATCCGATCTCCAGAAAGAACACGAATGCCAAGTGCATCGTCATGAAGGCGAGCATGAAGACAGTTCGCAGTGTCTTGTGAAACACAGGTGAAAAAATGAGGAAGGGTCCCACCAGCTCCAGCAGGTAAACGTAGTAGGTAAGCCCTGTCAAAAGCGGTTCGAATTGCCGAAACCAGAGCCCGAAGGGCGTTACCATATAGTCCAGATTCAGGGCGTAATAGACGGCCGTGCCGTCCTCTACCCAAATCGGGTGCGTCTTCAAGAGCGCGCTGAAGAAATACATCGACATGCCCTGGATCAGCAGGGCAACCGTCGCCATCGAGAAGTAGGCGTTCTTCGAGAAACGATCGGTTCTGTCCAATGCGCAATCGATTGAATAGCGCGCGCCGATCGGCAGGAACATCGCCCAGAACAGGAGCAGCAGTGCCAGGTTGTCTTCGCCCGACAGGATGAACGTGTTCCGGTTCTGCACCGAAAGCATCAGAAGCCAGGAGAGTGCCGTGACCAGTCGCGTTCGCCATCCCAATATGAGAAGCACTGCAAGAAAACCCGCCAGCAGAAACAGGAGTGCCTGAAACCAGGAAGCGCCGTTGCCGAGGTGGACAGACCAGGTGCTGAAATAAAGAAAATCCATCTGCACGGCGCGCGGCAACAGGCCGGCATCCGTGTAATGCGCCACCAGATCCCGGGCGCGGTGGCAAAGGTCAATGAGGATGTAGATGCCCAGAAGAATCCGGAAGAGGGCAAGCGTTCGCAGGTCAATCCCGAATATCTCCCGAACGGGAGAGAGTTGGACCTTCAAGGGCTTCATCGCACCATGCCTCACGGACCTGCCTGTGATTGAAACAGCAGTGCCATGATGATGGATTATGGTTAATAATCTCAATTACCCTGAACCAAGGCGATCAAGCTGGGCATGGTTTGGTGCCCCGGATGTCAGTTCGTCACCTGCACCACTTGCCCTCGCTCTCCGGAGCGTTCAATGGCTTCAATGAGCCAGTGCGCCGCCAGGGCGTCGTGCCCTGTGACCGTGGGGCGGGTTCCTCGTCCGACTGCCTCTGCAAAATCTTCCAGAACCGCCTGATGCCAGGCGTGCGTGAAGGCCATCGGATCGGCACCGCCTCCGGAAGTGTTCTCTTCGCCGTGGCGTTCGGTCTGGCCATCGCGCCAGGAGACCGACAGGACACCTCGTTCGAGCCTGAGGCTCGCCGTTACAAAGTGGAGCACGATCACCTCGCTCGCACCGGGAAAACTGCAGGTACTGGCTGTCAGTGAACCGACGGCTCCGTTTTCGAATTTGAGGCCCGCGACCACGAAGTTTTCCGCTTCCATCTTCAGGAGCGGGCTTGTCGACACCATGGCCTGAACGCTTTCGACCGGGCCGGTCAGGGACAGGAACAGGTCGATGGTGTGAATGGCCTGGTTGATCAGGACACCACCGCCGTCCCGCTCATAGGTGCCGCGACCCGGTTCATCGTAATAGCTTTGCTCCCGCCACCAGGGAACCGAGACCTCGACGGCGCCCAGCCTGCCCAGATTTCGCTGGTTCACCAGCCGTTTCGCCATCTGAGAGGCCGCGCGAAACCGGTGTTGGAACACGATGCCGAGCTGTACATCCGCCTGTTCGCAGACACAAACCACCTGTTCGGCTTCGGGCAGATTGCGGGCAACCGGTTTCTCCAGGAGAATATGTTTGCCCGCCTCCGCGAGGGGCTGGATCAGCTCTTCCCTCACATTGGGAGGCGTGACAACAATGGCAGCATCCACGGAATCATCCATGAGACACTGCTCCAGGGAACCATAGGGCCGGGGTTGGCAGCTATAGTCCGCCGGGACAGCTTTCAGAAGGTCAGCAACTCGCTCCGATGTACGCGAATAAAGACCGCGCAGGGTCACGTGTCGGTGTGCCCCCAGGATGGCGGCAAGATGCGTTTTTGCAACCATGCCTGCACCCACAAGGGCGACCCCCAGTGGGCTAATCTCCTCGGATCCGTTTTCCATCGTTGTTCCTGTCCGCTCCGGGTAACACCTGAGCGCGACTAGTGGCACGGCAGAATTGAACTGCGCAAGGCTGTTGCAGGTTGTTGGTATGTATACTGCGCTCAAAAGGCCGTTCGAACGGAAAGGGGAACGCCGGGCAATGTGGGTGAATGCCGAACGCTCATTGGATCCTTGGATGCCCATGATCGTGTGATTTCATGTCTCCTTTCTGAAGAGCTTCATGAATTGGGCTCTTGTCCCTCCGAAGTGCAGGGCCGCCCAAAAATCGTGAGTTGCAAGCACGGCATCGGGTTTTGAAGCTCGACAATCGAGTCTGAACCAAAGTGCAGGGGGGCAAGTGCTGCAAGTCGCGCCAGATACGATACGATTGTACCCCACCATTCGACCAAACTGGTCGCGAAACCAATGCGCAGGGCAGAGGAGGGAGCAATGACAAGGGTGAGAGTATTTCTTTGTGTATTGCTGGTGCCGCTTTTCTCAATCGTTGCTGAAGCGGGTGAGGTCTGGCAAGTCGAAAAGACCGGGTCAGACACTGATCTTTATCCGGGCGAAGAGATGTTGCTTACAAATGGCATCGAGACGCTGGCCTATTTCAAAGCCGGAGATCCGGAAAAGCCGTTGGTTGTTTTCGTACCCGGCGGGTTCCATCTGGCCCGGGTTGCCTATGGCTATCCAGGGGGCAACGAGAGGGACTTTTTGGCCCACTGGCTGACACGGGAGGGGTATTCCTTCCTCGGCGCATCTTATCCGACGGGCAACAAGGTCTATTCAAATGTCTATCCGGCATTTTCGATCCGGGACTGGGGCAAACAGGTTGCAGCAACCGCAAAACACTATGTCGATAAATACGCCCTGTCCGGCGAAGTGATCGTACTCGGGTGGAGCGCGGGTGGGCAGATTGCCCAGTCCGTCTATGAAGCATCGCAAACTGAGGGGCTCGACATGCACCTTTACGTGTCACTTGCTTCAACGCCTCCGGTACCGTTGCTTCTTGCGGCACCAGGCGCAATCTCAAAGAGCAAGAACGGTCTGTCTGCTGCCCCGCAATTCTATGACCTCTTCCGGAAATACGTTGTCGCCCAGGACAGACTGAATGGTCACGAGATCATGCCATGGGTGACTTTCGAGAGTGACGTTCTGGGTGACATCCCCGTGGCGCTCAACGCGATCATGATTGCATCGCGTTACGAAGACGGAGATTTCGTCAGAGATCTCGACCGGGCGCTGGCAGATACCGGGGCGCTGAAAGTGACCGACTTTCCGTTTGTGGTCACTATCTCCGGGAACAGGATTTTGGACAACGATCACGCGTTGACCGACCGGGGAAACTGGGGGCTCTACCAAATTCAGCATCTTTACCGAAACCTGGTTCTGCCGGTTCTGTCAAAGTCGGAAAAGATTGATCCCCTGGCCTGGCAGAAACTCATGGACAGCATGAACTATGCAACCTCGGGCGCGTTGAATGCACGAGTGCCGGGCAATCACTTCTTCTGGTACGGCGAGGTTGGTGCGCGGGAGACCGTTCAGCAATTGGATCTGCTGATTATGAGAGCGGCAAACCTCAAAGCCGATATTCACCAGGCGCTCCGCACGGTGGTGCTTCAATAGATGCCGAAGGCCAGTTGAAAAACTTTGCGCCGACGGGAGAGCGCGATTGCGACGGGATGACGGTTGGAAGAAAGCCGTGCTCCCGGCGCCGGCAAGCGGTGCAAACGAAAAAAAATGGGCGGCTTGTCATGCAAAAAGGGCGGCCCGTGGACCGCCCTTTCTGGAAAGCTCTTGAGCTGAGGCTTCTTAGAAGCCCATGCCGCCCATGCCACCCATGTCGCCGCCCGGCATTGCCGGTGCGCCTGCGTCTTTCTTCGGCAGCTCGGCAACCATGGCTTCGGTGGTGATCAGCAGACCGGCAACGGATGCTGCGTCCTGCAGGGCAGTACGAACAACCTTGGTCGGGTCAATGATACCAGCTTCGATCATGTTGACGAACTCTTCGGACTGCGCGTTGAAGCCGAATGTGTCGTCATTGTTTTCCTGGATCTTGCCAACAACGATGGAGCCTTCGACACCAGCGTTTTCAGCGATCTGACGGATCGGAGCTTCGAGGGCGCGCAGAACGATCTTGATGCCGGCTGCGATGTCGGCGTTGTCGTTGGCCAGAGCCTCGACAGCCTTCTTCGCACGCAGCAGAGCGGTGCCGCCACCCGGTACGATGCCTTCTTCAACGGCAGCGCGGGTTGCGTTCAGCGCATCGTCGACGCGGTCTTTCTTTTCTTTCACTTCGATTTCGGTTGCACCGCCAACGCGGATAACTGCAACACCACCGGCGAGCTTGGCCAGACGCTCCTGGAGCTTCTCGCGGTCGTAGTCGGAAGTGGTTTCCTCGATCTGGGCCTTGATCTGGCCAACGCGACCGTTGATGTCGTCCTTGGAACCTGCACCGTCAACGATGGTGGTGGTTTCCTTGGTGATCGCGACCTTCTCGGCAGTGCCGAGCATGTCGAGCGTGACGTTTTCCAGCTTGATGCCGAGGTCTTCGGAAATCACGGTGCCACCGGTCAGGATGGCGATGTCTTCCAGCATGGCCTTGCGGCGGTCGCCGAAGCCAGGTGCCTTGACAGCAGCAATTTTCAGACCGCCGCGCAGCTTGTTGACAACGAGGGTCGCTAGGGCTTCGCCTTCAACATCTTCAGCGATGATGAGCAGCGGACGGGAAGACTGAACAACAGCTTCCAGGATCGGCAGCATGGCCTGCAGGTTGGAGAGTTTTTTCTCGTGCAGCAGGATGTATGGCTTTTCCAGGTCAGCCAGCATCTTGTCGGCGTTGGTGACGAAGTAAGGAGACAGGTAGCCACGGTCGAACTGCATGCCTTCAACGACTTCCAGCTCGGTTTCCAGGGACTTGGCTTCTTCGACGGTGATAACGCCTTCGTTGCCGACTTTCTGCATGGCTTCAGCAATGTCGGTACCGACCTGCTCGTCGCCGTTTGCGGAAATGGTGCCGACCTGGGCAACTTCTTCAGAAGTGGTGATGGTCTTGGAAGCAGCTTCCAGGGACTTGACGGCTTCTGCAGCAGCGAGGTCAACGCCGCGCTTCAGGTCCATCGGGTTCATGCCGGCGGCAACAGCCTTGGCGCCTTCCTTGACGATGGCCTGGGCCAGAACGGTTGCAGTGGTCGTGCCGTCACCAGCGATGTCGTTGGTTTTGGAAGCGACTTCACGCACCATCTGTGCGCCCATGTTCTCGAACTTGTCTTCCAGTTCGATTTCCTTGGCAACGGAAACACCGTCCTTGGTGATGCGCGGTGCGCCGAAAGCCTTGTCGAGAACGACGTTACGGCCTTTCGGGCCGAGGGTCACCTTGACGGCGTTTGCGAGGGTGTCCACACCCTTGAGCATGCGCTCACGGGCGTCGGAGGAGAATTTTACTTCTTTAGCAGACATAGGGTCGTCTCACTTAAAATTGGAATGGTGTTGAGATCAAAAGCGGTTCGCTGATTAAGCGATCACGCCCATGATGTCGGATTCCTTCATGATCAGGAGGTCTTCACCGTCGATCTTGACTTCGGTGCCGGACCACTTGCCGAACAGAACGCGGTCACCTGCTTTAACATCCAGCGGGATCAGCTCACCGCTGTCCTTGCGGGCACCGGTGCCGACAGCGATGATCTCGCCTTCCTGCGGCTTCTCTTTTGCGGTGTCCGGAATGATGATGCCGCCTGCGGTTTTCTCTTCAGAGTCTACGCGGCGAACAACGACACGGTCGTGCAGTGGACGAAATGCCATAAGACTTGTTTCCTCTCATGAGCGCGCCCCACGCAATGGGCAGCGCGCGAGACATGATTACAAAGGTTGACTGGAACGAAGGAATGTTTTGCCCTTCGCTGCCCGTTAGCACTCCCTTCAGGCGAGTGCTAACAGCGCTCTGGATTTATGTAGCTCGGAGCTTCTTGTCAATGCTTTGAGAGGAGAATTTCGGGTGACTTATCCCTTAGTGGCACTGATGTGGTTAACGAGATCGTGCCAGCGGGGATATTCCCTGTAAAAGTTGCGGAAGAGACGGCGTGAACCGTCTCCAGACCTGTTAGTTGGTAGCCCTGACCGTAAACGGCAAGGTGAAGCCGGATTGTTTGCCGCCGATTTCATCCCTGAAGCCTGTTTCAAGCTTGTAGTCGCCTGCCGGCAGCCCACTGAACTGGAAGGAAAGATTGGCTCCGAGTTCGCGCTGCTTGGACCGGCCCGAACCGGTGAACACGGCAAAATTGTCCTGCTCTGCCAGAACCTGCCCGGACATGTTCAAAAGCTTGAAGCTGGCGGTCAGCTCATAGGAATAAGTGCCGCCGTTTTCCGTGAAACCGTAACCGACCGGCTCCGCATAGACGGAAAGCGCTTCACCATCGGCGATCACCGCGTCGGATTTGGGCTGGTATTGACCATAGCCCGATCCGCTGCCTTCGGTGAAGGTATAGACCGAAAACGCCAGACCGGAGGCGTCCCAGGCCCGGTCATATGCGTCGAGTGCTTCGGTGAAAGCAGGCGAGGGCGCCGCATTCAGCCCGTCGTCAGACTGCGCCTTGACAGACAACGCACCAGCAAAGGTTCCAGTTGCGATCAGAACTGCAGATGCAATCCGCCGGGTGGCACGTCGTCCAAGCATCAATGTCATAATTCCCCATACGCCTTTTAGTCTTGTCTTTTCTTAGCGATTTCGCCGATATAGACCGACTTGTCGTTTTAGACAAGGAAATGTGTGCGTTGCGGTAAACGCGGGGGTTAAATGCTGGCCGGCTGAGTACTCCGCTCCAGCCAGGATTGACGCTTCCGGTAGATGGTTGACGGGCTGATTTCAAGCGCAGCCGCAGCCATGGCTATGTTTCCGTCAAACGCATCCAGCGCATCTTCGATGATACGCCGTTCCTGGGCCCAAAGCGGCTCGATCGTGCCGAACGGTCTGGCCGGTGCAGCGGCGCGGGAGCGCTCTCGGGAGAGATCGATCACGGCATTCGGGCGTGCCGACTGATCCCTGATGGCCATTGGCAGCATGTCAAAGGTAACAGCGGCGCCATCGTTCATCACGACAATCTGGCGAATGGTGTTCTCCAGCTGGCGGACGTTTCCAGGCCAGGAATACGTGACGATTCTTGCCTCGGCATCCGCATCGAACCCTTTGAAACCACGCCGTTCTTCATGGGAGTAGCGTTGGAGAAATGCTTCTGCCAGCGGGAGAACGTCTTCGCGGCGTTCACGCAACGGGGGCAGGTGGATCGGCAAGACGTGAAGGCGGTAGTAAAGGTCTTCGCGGAACCGGCCGGCTGAAATCTCTGAAAGGGGGTTCCGGTTGGTTGCGCAGATTATGCGTGCATCAACCTTGCGGCTTTCGGTGTCGCCCAGCCTCTGAAAGGTTCCTGTCTGCAGGAAGCGCAAAAGCTTGCTTTGAAGCAGAAGATCCATTTCGCCGATCTCGTCGAGAAACAGCGTTCCGCCATCTGCCTGTTCGGCAGCGCCGACCCGGTTGTCGGCGGCTCCGGTAAAGGCCCCCCGCACATAACCGAAGATCTCGCTTTCAATGAGATCGCGCGGGATCGCGGCACAGTTCAGTGTGACAAAACGGCTGGGCTGTCTGTCTGACAGGTCATGAACCGCCTTGGCGCAGAGCTCTTTGCCCGTGCCGGATTCTCCAGTGATGAACACCGGTGCCTGCGAGGGCGCCATGCGTTTGATCTGGTCATGAACGTCAACCATCTGGTGCGAAGCGCCCACAAGACGGTTCAAGCCTTCGGGCTCGTCATGTGTTGCGATCACCGGTGATTTCTGCCGCGGCGTCTCCGGTGTCTGAGACGTCTCCTGGATGTCTGCCGGACGTTTGGCGCTTTGGGTGCTTAAAGGTCTGCGCTGTTCGAGCTGAAACGAGATTTTTGCCGAAAGCACATCCAGTGAAAACGGCTTGGTCAGAAAGTCATGAGCGCCGGCACGCATTGCGCTGACGGCCCTGGACACCGACCCCTTGGCCGACACGGCGATGATCACCGCTTTCGGGCATCTGACGGCATAAGCCTCTAGTGCGTCGTCGCCACCGATCGTTTCAAGATCGATGATGAGAATGTCGGTGGATTTGTCTGCCAGGTCCTGAAGGCAGGAAGTTGAATCTGTATACAGAATAGGATCTGAGCAGTTTGCAGCCAATTTTGCACAAACCGCTGAGGTGCGGGCGGCCTCGGAGGCCGATGCGTCCAATACGCGAACTATTACAGGCAATTCTTTGCCCTCGTTACTCCCCATCGCTGGGCAACTCCCATCGTTCGACCTGGGTCATTCGGAAATCGAAAGATTCGTCAACTTGATAATTCTCCGAACAGGGTAAACAAAGCGTTGTCAATTGACGCAATTTGCATTTTTGTCGGTGAAAACGGGGAAAAATGCCCGCAAGATCCGGATTTTAGCCAGTGGCGATCAGGTAGCCGGCCAAAAAGCAGAACGTGCTCAAAAGCAGCGCATACCCGAGCGCAATCCTCCGGTGGCAAATGTCCCGGGACAAATTTCCGAGCTGATAAATGACCTGGCTGACCTTGCTCGAGACCTGAGGCGCGATGTCGGTTGTGATGGCCGGTTTGCGCTGATCCGATGGGGCAGCGGCATCTGCGGCGGGACTGTCGCCCCAGGTTGCGGTTGGAAGATCGAGCGCCTCTTTCGCGGAGTGGGCTTCCCGGCTGGCCAGGCGGAATTGTGATGCGTAACTGCCTTTGGGAATGTATATGTGAATTGGATCGGAAGCCCCTGACCCCTTGTAGTAAGTGGCCAGTCTGCGCCGCAAGCGGGCGGCCTCCACGCGCACAATCGGGTCGACTACCGGGTTGAAGTCCCTTGGTCTGCCGAGGGCCTCTACGGCAATCACATAGCCCTTGATCTTCTCGCTCCGGTGTTCAAGCGTGGCGAGCACAACATATTCAAGGAATGACCTCAGTTGGGGCGCCGACTGAAACTCGGCACTGCTCAACGCGCGTTGAAGTGCGGCCTGTACCTGATCGGCAGGCAAATGTCTTGCTGTTTCCGGTTGTGGCTTTTTGGAGTATTTGCGTCCTGGCTCGCCCGGTTCACCAGACGCCTTCGCAGACGCGTGTCTTTCAGAGACTTTGTCACACGTGTTGCGCGCGCGAGTCGGTCGGAAATTCTGGCCAGCAGCATGCATTCCAGTCTCCTTCGGCAACTGGAGCTATTGAAAGTGCCACGACACACGTTCCCTAAGGTCAGTTTAGGGTAGTCATGGCCAAATTCAAATGAAATTATATAGCAATCGACGCCGCTGCACGGATGAACGAGATTGGCTACAGATGTGATGTGTGACCGGTTTCAGGACCACGAAATGCCAAAAAACCGTGATAGAGGCAGCATAGTCGGGGACAAGTCACGGATTCTCCATGGCAAAGTAGGTTGCGGATTCGGTTGCGACTGCTTCTTAAGGCATGATTAACCAGTAACTTTGATTCGAGTCGGAAGATTCAGGCGTATGGGTCGGACAGGGACCATTTTCGTAGCAATATGTATGGCGGTGATAGCACTTTCCTCTGCGATCGTGCTGATCTTCCAGTTTGGACGCCCCTTCGGCGAAGCCATTTCGCTGTCCCTCGCGCTCATGTGCACCATGATCCTGATCCATTTGCTGATCGGTCGGGCGCGGGACCGGGGTGCAGTGAGCGAGGCTGTCGAGAGGCTGGAAGAACGGATGACCGACATCGATGAAGATGTCGGCAATCTGGAAGGCCGGCTGACGGGCATGGAACACACGATGCCACGCCGCGCGCGCGAGGAAATCGACCCTCTTTTTGCCGAGGTGGAAGTTCTGGGCACGCTGGTCAAGCAGATGGCGGAAGCCATGTCCGATCTGGAGACCAAGGTGGAGGATCAGCAGTCGATTGCGCCGCCACCGCGTATGCAAAGCCTTCCGCGCTATCCTCATAACGCTCAGCCACCGCAGGGATACGTCCCGGCGCCGGAACCGCAATACCCGTCGGCGCCACCGCTCGGTGCGATGCCTGCGGCACCGGAAAACTACCAGCCGCATTCCGGAGCACCGGCCCCTCAGGGATATGCCGAGGCACCGGCCCCGCACCATGGCGGAATGTCCGAACTGGACCGGAAATACGGGATACATGCTGATCGTGGTGCGGACAGACCGGAAACGGCCCTTGGCGACATGAACGGTCACGCGCACGAACAGAGATTCGAGGGTGGCGGCCAAACAGCAGCCAGCGAACCAATTCGCAGCGAGCCGACTCCGGTTTCAACACCGGCTCCTCCCGCACTAAATCATGCAATGCGGGAACTGATAACTTCAGCACTGAATTCCAATCGGGTTGAGTTGCATCTTCAGCCCATCGTCACGTTGCCTCAGCGGCAGGTGAAATACTACGAAGCCTATACGCGCCTGCGCGATACGAGTGGCAACCTGATTGAGGCATCCGCTTTCCTGCCGGAGGCAATCCAGTCCCGCCAGATCGCGCGTATCGACAACCTGTTGTTGTTCCGCTCGGTGCAGGTCATTCGACGTCTGACCTCCCGCAGCCGAAACGCGATCCTGTTCTGCAACATTTCTTCCGTCTCTCTGGTGGACGAAACTTTCTTCCCGGGTTTCCTGGAATTCGTCAAAGCCAATCAGAACTTCTGCGATGTTCTGGTGTTTGAATTCTCCCAGCCGGATGTTGCCGCGATGGGAGCGGCGGAACTTGAGAGCCTGAGCGCGCTTTACGATCTCGGATTCCGTTTCTCGGTTGACCAGATTTCAGACATGAAAATGGACTTCAACTCGCTCGCCGGGCGCGGCTTCAAGTATGGCAAGCTGCATGCGGACTATCTGATCGGCAGGCGCGAGGCGATCCACGGCCATATCCACCCGTCCGATTTCGGGGACCTGCTGCACCGCTATGGCATGGAGCTCATCACGGACCATGTCGAAACGGAATCTCAGGTGCTTGAGCTGCTAGATTACGACGTGAAGCTGGCACAGGGGAACCTGTTTTCACCGCCGCGTCCCGTCCGGGCCGAGGTCCTACAAGGCGCACCAGCGCCGGGCCCCAGAAGAACAGCGGCAGGTTGATCCCAACCCGCCGCTGAAGTCTTCGATCCTTTTTCCCGATTTTCTCAGGGTCAGTTCAGTTTCGGACCGACGGTTACAATGGTTGGTGCATTGTCTGCAAACAGACGCTTGGCAACCCGCTGGACGTCTTCCAGCGTCACGGCTTCAATCTCGCTGTTGCGACGATCAAAGTAGTCGATCCCAAGCTCTGCGTTCTGCAGGGCCACCAGCTGACGCGCGATCTTTCCCGAACTGTCAAAGCGCAGCGGATAGGACCCGGTGATGAACTGCTTTGCCTTCTTCAGTTCTTCTTCGGTTGGTCCTTCGTTGGCCATGCGTTCGATCTGTGCCAGCATCACGTCCACGGTTTCAGCGGATCGGTCCGCTCTCGTGGCGGCGGAGCCGACAAGGATTGCGGTGTGCCGGTACGGAGACAGTGACGTGCCCACGCCGTAGGACAGTCCACGTTTTTCGCGGACCTCTTCATACATCCAGGAAGTGAAGCTTCCACCACCCAGAATGTGATTCATGACGAAGGCCGCCTGGTAGTCTTCATCATCACGCTTCAGGCCGGGCAATCCCAGGAGAATGGTTGTCTGGGGAACGTCGAGTTCGCTGAAGACACGGTCACCAACCTGGGGCGTGAGCTCGGCAACGGGATCCAGCTCGCCCTTTTCAGGCAGCGGCGCAAACGCCTTGTCCAGAAGGGCTTTCAGTGTCTCGGCGTCGATCGCGCCGACAACGCCGATTTTCAGGCCTTCGCGCGTCACCAGCTTGCGATGATGGTCAGCAAGGTCCTCTGATGTCAGGTCACCAAGAGACTCAACCGTGCCAAGGGTTGATTTGGCATAAGGGTGGTCGCCGAACATGGCGGTGGCGAGCGAGCGCCCGGCAATCGCACTCGGATCGCTCAGGTTCCGGCGAGCTTGTGTCTGAAGCTGGGTCTTCATGCGTTCAACAGGCGTCGCATCAAACCTTGGCTCGTTTAGAGCAATCGTCAGCAGGTCGACCGTTTCGTCAAGAGTTGGCGTGAGGGTGCGCATGGAGCCATAGAGACGATCCTTTCCGGCATCGAAACTGATGCTGACGGAGAGTTCTTCGAGCTTGGCCTGAAACTCCTCGGATGTCAGTTCGCCTGCGCCCTCGTCCATGGTGGCCGCAAGCAACCGGGTCAGACCTTGTTTGTCCTGTGGGTCCTGGGCTGCGCCGCCTCCGAAGGCGAAATTGAGGGCGATGATCGGGACCGTATGATCTTCAACCAGCCAGGCTTCAACACCTTCGGGAGAGATCACGCGTTGAATTTCGACCGCATTTGCCAACCGGGCAAATCCAAGCAGCACAAACGCCGATATAAAAACCAGGCTCAAGCCCTTAACATTGAAAGTCTGTGTCATGGTCAGGATTTGTCTTCCAGTTTCTGGGTTTGCGAATGGGCCGCTTCCGGTGCACCGGCTGCCTTCATCCTCAATTCACCGGTTACCGGCTGCGAGGACAAGTAGGTCTTGGCGGCTTCTTCCACGTCTACAACCGTCACGGCGCTGACCTGTGCCGGCCAGGTCTGCACATCCTTGACGGTCTGTCCTGTCGTGAGGGCAGCTCCGAACAGGCGCGCAAGCCCTGACTGGCTGTCCTGGGCGTAGATCGCGCTGGAAATCATGCTGTTCTTCGCGCGCTGGACTTCCTCTTCGGTCACACCGTTTTCCAGCAGGATGCGGATCTCCTCGGCGATCAGCTTCTCCATCTCGGCGAGCGTGTGACCGGGGCGGGGCGCCGCGTAAGCACCGAAACGTCCGTCATCCAACGCTCTACTCTGGTAATAGGAGCCAGCGCTGATCGCAACTTTCTTGTCCAGAACCAGCGACTTGTGAAGCCGGCTCGTCGGACCTTCACCCAGAATGTAGGCAAGGATATCGAGCGCTTCCGGTGTTACGCCGGTCCCGGTCGACTGGCTGGGAACCACCCAGACATGAGAGACGGATTCCTGCCTGACGCGCGGGTCGGAAACAACAACGCGCCGTTCCCCGGACAGGGGAGGTTCGGCAGGGCGGACCCGTTCGCCCGGTTCGGCGCGGCGCGGGACCTTGCCATAGGTTTCTTCCGCCAGTTTTCTGACCTCGTCGGCCTCGACATCACCTGCAACAACCACGACTGCATTGTTTGGCGTGTAGAACCGGTCATAAAAGGCGATGGCGGCTTCCTTGTTGAGGGCCTTGATTTCGCTTTCCCATCCGATCACGGGTGATCCGTAGGGGTGATTGACGAAGGTGATGGCGTTCATGGCTTCACGCAGCCTGGAGCCGGGTTCGCTGTCGACGCGCGAACGTCTTTCTTCGAGCACGACATCACGCTCCGGATCGACCACCTCGTCGGACAGGACAAGGTTCTGCATCCGGTCTGCTTCCATTTCCATCATCAGGGGCAGGTGTTCCTTGGCGACCCTTTGGAAATAGCCAGTGTAGTCAGTACTGGTAAAAGCGTTTTCCTGGCCGCCGCGTTCGGCAATCATTTTCGAAAAGGCCGCGTCCGGATGATTTGAAGTGCCCTTGAACATCAGGTGTTCAAGAAAATGGGCCACTCCGGACTGTCCCTCCGGTTCGTCTGCCGAGCCGACCTTGTACCAGATCATGTGCGTGGCAACCGGTGCCCGCCGATCAGGGATTACAACGACCTCAAGCCCGTTTTCGAGCGTGAAGCTTTCCAGGTTGGGCGCGATGACAAGATCGCCTGCCACGACGCTTTCAGCTGCTACGGCGGAAGCGTGGGGAAGCGGTGCGGCGACCAGCAAAAACGCCGGCAGCAGCACGAAACTGACCGACCGCATCAGCCTGTTTCGCAGGGGAAGAGAAAAAGATTGAAATTCAGGGTTCACATGAACCTCCCGTTTCGGGTCGACAAATGCAAAAAGACCTCCGGACTTTCTCTTCCATATAGGAAGCGAAGTCCGGAGGTCTCGTTACTTTTTTGTCATCAACCGCACCGCTGTGGCGCGTCCGGATGACAGAACTAGTTACAGTAGGCTGACTCGCCTTCGAGACAACGCGGATCAAGCGGCTTGGAATCGTAGACGTCGTGGTTGGACGGCTTGCGCTTCTTCTTCGAAACAACGTCGGGCATGGGCGCATCCGGAGACGGCGTGCTGTAGTCGGTTGGCGGTTCGGTCAGGAAACGGCGCGTGGCCAGACCACTCTTGGTGAGCCCTGCCTGCTGTGCCCTGATTTTCTGAAGCTTTTCCCATTCCTCAGCCTGTTCGGCACGGGTCAGACGCTGACCGTCCGAAATCTCTTCGAAGCGTCGCTCCGCCTCGCGGTCGCGTACCGGGGTTGCTCCGGTGATCTTGAAACCGCGCATCTGCTCCGGCGTAAGCGGTTCGTCGCGCATGCGGCCCGCCCCTGCATAGAGCTCCTTGAGCTCGGTATATTCGCTGTTTTCCCGTTGCTGCGGCCAGTTCTCGGAATTCGTGCCGGCAACATTGGTTTCAGGCTCGGGAAGTTTTCCGGGTTCCGCCGGCATGGCGAGCGGGGCACGCGGCTTGTAGTCGATCGGCTTTTCATTCGGGTCAACGGCACCAAGGCCTTTCATGACCGAGTCCACAAGAGCCACATCCGGTGCCTGACTTGTTCCGTCAGCCGCCTGGCAGGCTGCCAACCCGGCGACGAGCGCCAGAATCGCAGACTTTTTTGCCAATCCAACAATCGTCCGCATAACAGCAGACTCCCCGATTTGTCTTCCAAAACGCGGACAGCGTCCCGCCCGCAACCAGTTTGATCTGTCTTTAACCGCTATTTTGCGGCTGAATTAGGACCATTTGCGAAACTGTCATACAGGAGACAGGCCACACCCGCAACGATCCACACATCCGCCAGGTTGAAGACATACCACGAGAATGTCCCGACATGGAAATAGACGAAGTCGACAACAGCGCCATAGGCCAGTCGATCGATGCCGTTTCCGATCGCCCCGGCGATGACAAAACCCAGTGCAACCGCCAGCAATTTTGACTGGCACCTTGCCGACCAGATCCACAAGCCTATGGTGATCACGACC
This sequence comes from Roseibium sp., assembly GCA_017643925.1. Lineage (GTDB taxonomy): Bacteria > Pseudomonadota > Alphaproteobacteria > Rhizobiales > Stappiaceae > Roseibium. The sequence continues at coordinate 327,443 of JAEPML010000001.1, forward strand.
GTTGCCCCCGCCAGAAGCCATCGCCCGAGATCGCTGTTCTGCTGAAACAGGCCATAAGAAATGCCCCGGTTCCAGACCAGCACGAAATCAAGGATCGGCAACACCGGTATCGGCCCGTTCTGAGGGATGCCACTGCCATGAAGCACCCAGAGCTTGGTTGCCTGATCAAGAGCAACCCCGATCAGCGTAAGTACCAGCACGACGGCACTGAACCGCCCCCACAAGAGAGGGCGATTCGAGTTTTCGTGCGTGGCTGTCTCCGGGTCGCTCATGCTTTTTGCGCCTTTCCGGTTATGTGGCCGGATGCGCTGCGTCCCATTCCCGAAGGGCGCCGGCATCGCGAAGCGTGACATCCGGATATTCCGGATCGCTGCCAACCTCCGGCAGGATTTTCCACGACCGGGCGCATTTCTGACCTTCCGCCAACGCCGGGACGACGGCAACACCATTGGTGTCATCCAGTGTGAAGGCGTCCGCCGGTGCAGCGTCCGATGTCAGCGTCAACTGGCTCGTGATGGCAATGTCTGCCATGTCCTTGCCTTCAAGGGCTGCCATCAGCTCAGGATCGGTTACGTGCACGACCGGATGCGCCTCAAGGGATGAGCCGATACGCTTTTCCCGGCGCTCGATCTCAAGCGCACCCGTCACGACACGGCGCACGGTCTTGATCTTTGCCCACTTGGCCGCAAGCGCTTCATCTTTCCAGCTTGCCGGAACAACCGGGAACTGTTCCAGATGCACGCAAGCATCCTCCCCGTAACGGGACACCCAGGTCTCGTCCATGGTGAAAGGCAGCATCGGTGCCATCCAGGTGACGAGGCAGTTGAACAGCTTGTCGATGACGTAGAGCGATGCCTTGCGGCGGGTCGACGAAGCCGCGTCGCAATAGAGCGCATCCTTGCGGATATCGAAATAGAACGCGGACAGTTCGACCGTCATGAACGTGAACAGCTGATGGAAGATCTTCTTGTAGTCGAACTCCCAATAGGCGTCGCGGATCATCTCGTCGAGCTCTGCCAGCCGGTGCAGCATCAGCCGTTCCAGCTCCGGCATGTCGTCATAGGCAACGTCTTCGCCCGTGGCATGGGCCAGCGAACCGAGCATCCAGCGCAGCGTGTTGCGCAGCTTGCGGTAGCTGTCGACATTGGTCTTGATGATTTCCTGACCGAGACGCTGGTCTTCCCAGTAATCGGTTGAAGCAACCCAAAGACGCAGGATATCGGCGCCATACTGTTTGATGATGTCCTGCGGGAAGACCTGGTTCCCCAGTGATTTGGACATCTTGCGTCCGTCTTCGGCCATGGTGAAACCATGTGTCAGGACGGCGTCATAGGGCGCGACACCTCGGGTGCCGCAGCTTTCCAGCAGGGAAGAATGGAACCAGCCGCGATGCTGGTCGGAGCCTTCCAGGTACAGCACGTAGTCCTTGCCGCCTTCACCCTTGCGTTTCGGGTTGAGGTCGTCGCGGGTCTCCATGACGAAGGCATGCGTTGAACCGCTGTCGAACCAGACATCAAGAATGTCCGTGACCATGTCCCAGTCATCGGCGCTGTACTCGTTGCCGAGGAAACGTTCCTTGGCGCCTTCCGCGTACCAGGCATCAGCCCCCTCGGCGGCGAAAGCGTCATAGATGCGGGCGTTGACCGTTTCGTCCTTCAGAACTTCAGCGCTGTCCTTGTGGATGAACACGGTGATCGGGACGCCCCAGGCGCGCTGCCGGGACAGGACCCAGTCCGGCCGGTTCTCGATCATGGAGCGCAACCGGTTCTGGCCGCTGCCCGGCACGAAGCGCGTTGCGTCAATCGCATTGAGCGCGCGCGTACGCAGCGTGTCGCCCTCACCGGACAGGGTTTTGTCCATATAGACGAACCATTGCGGCGTGTTGCGGAAGATGACCGGCTTCTTGGAGCGCCAGGAATGCGGGTAGGAATGGCTCATCCGGCCAAGACCGATGAGATTGCCGCTGTCCTTCAGCTTCTCGATAACCGCCTTGTTGGCCTTGCCCTTCTCGCCCTTGTGGGTGATGACCTCGCAGCCGTCGAAGCCCGGTGCGTCCTTGGTGTAGAAACCATCGTCAGCAACGGTGAAAGGGATTGCCGTGTTGATGCCCCGGGCTTCCAGGTCTTCACGCTTGGCCATCCAGATCTCGAAATCGTCCGCGCCATGGCCAGGTGCCGTGTGCACGAAACCTGTACCGGCGTCGTCGGTCACGTGATCGCCGTCCAGCAGGGGCACGTCGAATTCGTAGCCGCCAAGATCTAGCTCGGCGAGCGGATGCGCACAGGTCAGGGATGCGAGCTCGTCGGCCGTGACTTCCCGAACACGGTTGAAGTCGGTGATGCGGGCATTCTTGAACACGTCTGCAGCCAGGGCATCAGCCAAGATCAGCTGGTCGCCCTGCTGGACCCAGTTGTCGTCCGGCAGTCCTTCCTGGGTGACTTCGTAAAGTCCATAGGAAATGCGCGAGGAATAGCAGATTGCGCGGTTGCCCGGGATGGTCCAGGGCGTGGTGGTCCAGATGACAACAGACGCGTCCAGGAGCTGGTCGACGGCTTCGTCGTCGCTGCCCCCGGCGGTCACGATCGGGAACTTCACCCAGATCATGTCGGACTTGTAGTCCTGGTACTCGATTTCGGCCTCGGCGAGGGCGGTCTTTTCAACCACCGACCACATGACCGGCTTGGATCCCCGGTAAAGCTGGCCGGACATGGCGAACTTCATCAGTTCCCTGGCAATGATCGCTTCGCTTTCAAAGCGCATTGTCAGGTAGGGGTTGTCCCAGTCGCCCTCGATGCCGAGCCGCTTGAACTCCTTGCGCTGGACGTCGATCCAGTGTTCGGCGAACTCACGGCATTCCTTGCGGAACTCGTTGATCGGCACTTCGTCCTTGTTCTTGCCCTTGGCGCGATACTGTTCCTCGATCTTCCACTCGATCGGCAGGCCGTGGCAGTCCCAGCCGGGCACGTAGTTGCTCTCGTAGCCCATCATCTGCATTGAGCGGGTGACGATGTCTTTCAGCGTCTTGTTGAGCGCATGGCCGATATGGATGTTGCCGTTGGCATAGGGTGGGCCGTCATGGAGCACGAACTTGTCTCGGTCTTTGCCCTGTTCGCGCAGCTTCTTGTAGACGTCCAGTTTCTCCCAACGGTCCAGGATTTGCGGTTCCTTCTTGGGGAGACCCGCCCGCATGGGAAATTCGGTCTTGGGGAGATTGAGCGTTTCGGAATAGTCGCGTTTATCTGTCTCGGTCATCGTAAAGTCGATCCGGTCGCGCGGGTCTCGATAGCCCGCATTCATGAATAAGGGGACGTGCAGGCCAGTTTCCAGCCAGCAGTCAGAACAGGAAGATCCCGGTCCCTGGCGCCGCGTCTCCGCGTCAGCCGAAGGCCGGGCTAGTAATTCGCGTGATCGCGATTGCCGGAAAGCCAGCAAATATGTGGGCCACATGATGCATGGCATGGGACATAGCAGCACTTGACGCGCGAATAAAGATCTTCCGGCGCTTCCTGCATCAAATGGCCTGCAATAGTGCTGAATAGGCACAACAAATCAGGCAGGTAACCGAATATAGATATCTGTCTGCCAAGACTGCATGGATGAGTTGAAGCCACGGTCAGGAAGTTCGACGTTAATGGCACTTGCAGATGAAAGCGAAGCCCGGCCCGGTTTGATGGCAACCCTTTGGCAGCGTGGCGTGCGGTCCGGCGACTGGCTGACCTGGGATCGGATCGGGTTTGCAGGCCTGTGTTCAGGTGTTGGCCTGACGCTCGGGCTCATCTGGATGCTGGCAATTCCCAACAGTTTCGGCTCACCCAATGGCATCGTCCTCATGGACTATCTGAGTTTCTGGCTGGCCGGTCAGCAGGCGCTGCAGGGAACGCCCGAACTGGCTTACATTCCGGCGGAGTTCGCTGTAATCCAGAAGGAACTGTCAGGCACCGACACCGTCTTCGGCTTCTTTTATCCGCCCACTTTTCAGCTGCTGCAGAGCCTGTTCGCGTTCCTGCCATACAAGCTGGCATTTGCCGCCTTCGTCGTTGTGACAACAGGGCTGTTGTGCGTAGCGTGCCGGATGATTACGGGAAACTGGCTGTTCGCCCTCTGCCTGGTTCTGGTTCCGGCCTGTGCAAACAACGCTTTTCATGGACAGAATGCGGCCCTGACCGCTGCGCTTTACGCCTTTTTTCTCATCGGCGTGGAACGCAATCGCCTCATATGGGCCGGTATTGCCCTTGGGGTTCTGACCATCAAGCCACAACTGGGCATCCTGATACCCATTGCCTTGATCGCGAGCCAGAACTGGCGGACCTTTCTGAGCGCATCGGTGACAACCCTCGCATTCGCCGCAGCAAGCGCGGCGGTTCTGGGATTGGGCGTGTGGCAGGTTTTCTGGGAGCAGGCCCCCGTCGCCTCAGCCATGATGGAACTCGGTGGCGTCGAATGGGGCAAGATGATTTCCGTCTATGGCAGCGCGCGCCTGATGGGTGCCGGTCACCTGACCGCCATGAGTGTTCAGGCGGTTTTTGCCCTGTGTTCGGCTGCGTGCGTCTGGCTGGCCTGGCGGCGCAGCACTGACATGACGGTCAGGGCCCTTGTTCTTGTCGGTGGGGCGTTGCTCGTGACGCCCTTTGCCTTGTCTTACGACCTCACTTTGCTGATCGTTCCCTGCGCTTTCCTGATCCGCGAGGGTCTCAAGGACGGCTTCCTTGCCTTTGAGAAAGTCACTTTGTTCCTGGTGATCGGTCTGTCCGCCTCAACCAGCCCGCTGGCAATCTGGCTTGGTCTGCCGGTGGCGCCGCTCTTGCCGCTTCTGGTGCTGTTGCTTGGCATGCGTCGTCTCGGTTCGGCGCACTCCGGGTCCGAAGTCACGGGAATTGACGGGAAAACCGAGGCTGTCTCAGGCTGAACGGGCACGCCTGGCCAAGCGCTCGCGGTGCGCGATGTAAAGACCACTGCCGACGATCAGGGCAATGCCCAGCCAGGTCGGCCCATCGGGAAAGTCTGAAAAAACCAGGTAGCCGAACAGGGTCGCGCTGACGATCTCGATATATTGCAACGGGGCCAGAAGGCTGGCGCTGCCGCGCTGAAACGCTGCGACCACAAGACCATGCGCGGCAAAGGAGATCAGTCCGATCAGGGCGAGCAGTCCGACCTGATATGGCGTTGGCACAACGAAAGCGATTCCTTCAATGCCAGCCAGATTGCCCGCCAGCAGTGCCGTACCGAGCATCAGCGCGCCGGACAACCCCGCGCCGAACTGGATGGTCAACAGATCGTCCTCCACCGGGTAGAGGCGGTTGAGCAAAAGATAAAATGAAAACAGGAAGGCGGTGGCAACGGGCAGCAGACTGACCAGGCCGATTTCGGCGAGGTTGGGCCGCAGAATGACGATGGCGCCCAGGAGCCCCACAAGGATCGCCCCGATCCGCCGGATACCGACCTGTTCCTTCAGGATCAGCGCCGCGAGGATGGTCAAAACCATCGGCTCGATGAAAAAGATTGAAATGGCGGTTGCGACAGACATGAACTTGACCGCCGTGAAAAAACACAAGGAAGCGGCAGCCAGCAGAACGCCTCTCAGGAAATTGACAACAGGCTGCTTGCCGCGCATGCGCAACAGGCGCCCGGCCACAATGGCCAGAACGAGGCAGATCAGAAACTGAAAGAAGAACCGCCCGAACGTGACCTCGAGCGGGGGCAGGGTGGCCGACAGATACTTTGCGATAATGTCCATCACGGGGACGATCAGCATCGCGACGGTCATGAGGAAAATGGCATAGAGCGGGTTCTGGTCGACCCCGGTCGACGCGGCAGGCCGCGTCACGCAGTGAAATCCAGAAGCTTGTGATCTATTTCGGAGAGCGGCTGAACGGAGGCAATCGCAGCCCTGGCTTCCTCGCTGTCCCTGTCCATCTGGGCCACCAGGGCATCCACGGTTTCAAAGCTCTCTTCGCCGCGCAGCCGGCTGATGATGTGTACCCGCAGGTCCTGATCGTAGAGGTCACCTTTGAAGTCGAACAGGTGGACCTCGAAAAGCGGCTGGCCGTTGTCGAAGGTCGGGCGGCGCCCATAACTGGCAACGCCATCAAACCAGCCATCTGCGGTTTTGACCTTGACCGCATAGATCCCCTGGAGGAGCGGGCAGTTCTCGCCGAGCTGCAGGTTGGCAGTGGGGTAGCCAAGGTCCCGGCCGCGTTTGTCCCCATGCTGCACCTTGGCTTCAAAGAACCATCGGTAGCCAAGCAGAGCGTTGGCCTGGGCAATGTCGCCCTGCCCGAGGCTGTCGCGAATACGTGTGGACGAGATGACGTCGGCACCTTCGTCTTCTTCCTGCTGGACAATCGTCACGCCGAAACCATGTTCGGCACCGGCTGAGCGCAGGTAGTCGGGTGTTCCCTTACGCGCGCGGCCGAAGTGGAAATCATATCCGGTCACGGCATGAGAAATCTCGAGCGTATCGATCAGAATGTCCTGCACGAAGGCATGCGCCTCCATTCCGGCAAATTCCCTTGTAAACGGAAGGATCAACGCTCCGTCCAGACCACATACCCGAAGCACCTCGAGTTTGAGGGACGGGGGCGTCAGCCTGTAGACGGGATTGGTGGGGTTGAAGACAGTACGCGGATGCGGCTCGAAGCTCATTGCGAAGACGGGGTGGTGCGTTCCATGCCCGAGGCCGAAGGCTGCATCAAGCACCGCACGATGTCCGCGGTGAACACCATCAAAATTCCCGATCGCCACGATGCCACCTTTCAGGACATCGGGGAAAGCGTCCAGACTTTCGGCAATCAGGAATTCGGAGATTTCGGACGAAGGCATTCGGCAGACCTTAAAGCGATGAAACAACCAGGCCTGGGCAGGCCCGAGAAAGGAATTGGCGCATGACGTCGACCGAAGCAGGAACAACCGCACCGGTGGCGAAACTGCCGCCAAGAGGGGCAAAGGTCAAGATCAGCTGAGCGGGAAGTCTCAGACTGTCAGGGAGGTGTCGCGGAAGCAGCGGAGGCGCGAACAGGCCCTGGCTAGGCGTCGTCCTTCGCCGGTTTCGCTGGCGGAATGTCGGTAAAAAGCCTTCTGCCTGGTGTCTCCAGCCAGACACTCAGGATGTCCTGCATTTTAGGCGGGACCGGTTTCTGTTCCGATATCCAGCTTTCCACCGTGGGCAGCGGGACGCCGCTCGCTTCTGCAAACTGGACGGCATCGCGCTGTTTTTCACCAAGCGCCGATGACAATCCAACCCCCCAGCGATCCGCATCCGGGTCCTGGTTCTTGAACCACTTGTCGGCCGCCGCCTTGATCGACTGGATGGCCTGCTCGGAAAAGAGCCCTGAAATGATTGCTATGAACGAGATGAAGAACGGGCTGAGCGTCGCACTTCCGGATTGGGTTGAAGGATCGGTGAGAAACAGAACCCCGGCCTTGGCCAGGACATAGATGGAAAGTGCGGTGATGGCCCCGAACCAGGGGCGAGAGAAAAAGAACGCCGCGTTCAGATGCTCGTCGTACTTGCACTGGTATTTTTCCCGGCGGAAGTAAAGCTGGGTGATGAAGATCGTGCTTCCGAGAACTCCCATGGCCAGGACCAGGAACAGAACCAGCACCTCAGCCGGCATGATTGCGAGATTGTATGGCAGCTTCCAGAGAATGTTCTTCAAAGACGAAAACTCGGAAACCGCGTCCTGGAGGAGAGATTTTTCGCTTTCGTCAAGCTGGTCGAACGGTTGTGTGGAACTGATGGTGCCGTAAACCCCGGCGCGGATCTGATCCGAGATTGCCTTCAGAGCGAAACGGTAGGCGTCAACTTCTGCCCGTGTTTCTGCCTCGTTCCGTTTCGTGCCGCCGAGGTTTCGAAACACGTCGTCGCCGCGTTTGTGGCGCAGCTCCAGATCCTTGAGCGTATTCTTGTGCTCGTCGGAAAGGGAATATCCGTCCAGTTGTTGAGCGACGTCGTCGTAGAGGATCTTCACGCTGAGATGATGCTTTTCCAGCGGGACAAAGGAAAAATCCTCGTAGCTGGTTTCAACACTCGTTTTGAACGCCCTGATGTCCTGGTAATAGGGATCGAATATCTGGGTATATTCCCTGTCCAGCTGGATGCGCCTTGCCACGATGCCGTCGAGCCGGTCCTGCATCTGCTGCAGCACTCTGAGCCGGTTTTCCAGGATGTTCTTTTCGACCGAGTAGACATTTGAAAGTTCGATCAGTCTCCAGATCGACAATCGGGTGTCGCTGATATTCACATACTGGATGCGCGACTGAATCTGGTAGCTGCTGAGCATCAGGATCGAAATCGAGATGGTGGCCACGTAGAGCAACACGAGCCAGATTCCAATCACCAGGTTGGAAGCAGTCTTTCCAACCCGTTTTTCCCTGCGGGCCTTTCTGGCCACGCCACCTTCCGCAACAGTCTCGGACATCGGCCCCTCCGGATCACACGAGACATATCTGGATACGTTCCACTAAACTAAACTATGGAATTGGGCAGCGATCAACTTTTGCGTAATTTTTTAAGAAGTTAAACCTGTAGGTGTGTTCGGGTTGCATTTGGCCGGGTCGCGAGGTCACGAAGACTGTGCAGGGACCCGGCCGGTATTCTCGAGGCAGGCTGACCAGCAAGAAGCTGGCAGAGAGTTAAAGCCCGGACCGGTCGTCGTCGCGGCTCGGGACCTTGACCAGGGCTTCGCCTTCCAGAACCACGGTATCTTCCACGCTGCAGACACAGGAAAGGCGCGCGCGATTGCCGCGTTCAATCAATTCCTCCACCGTCACCGTGACCTTGACGTCGTCGCCAATCCGGACCGGGGCCTTGAAGTTCAGGGTCTGGGAGAGATAGATCGCGCCGGGACCGGGCAAACGGGTGCCCAGAACGGCGGAAATGAGACTCGCGGTATAAAGACCATGTGCAATTCTGGTCTTGAAGGGCGTACGCGCCGCGAAGTGTTCCGACAGGTGAATCGGGTTGCGGTCACCTGAAACTTCCGCGAAACCGACAACATCTGAAGAGCTCACATGTTTAACAAGTTCTTCACGCATACCGGTTTTTAGGTCTTCGAAACAAAGGTTTTGTAGTTCCAACATTGTGATTTCCGCCCTGAATAGTCGCTTTCAAGCTGGCCGAACGCTAGGCGGAGCAAGGTTTTCTGGCAATTGTGCTTTGGGCGAAGAAAAAAACCGCGCCTTATTAACGGTCTTTTCAGGGGCAGCCCTTAAATTGTTTTGAGTGTGGGGAGGTGAGGACACAAACTGTGTTGCTCTCCTTCAAAGTCATATCGCGTTTCCAACGGCCCACGGCCAGGGGCCGCGCCAATTGACAGTATGGAGTAGACAATGGCCCTTGATCTTCAGATGCCGGTCCTCGTGGTCGATGACTACAAAACGATGATTCGCATCATTCGGAACCTTCTGAAACAGCTTGGTTTCGAGGACATCGACGACGCCGCGGACGGCACCGAAGCATTGGAAAAAATGAAGCAGCGCCGTTATGGCCTGGTGATTTCCGATTGGAACATGGAGCCGATGACCGGTTACGAACTGTTGAAGCAGGTTCGCGCCGACAGCGGTCTCAGCAAGACACCATTCATCATGGTGACGGCTGAATCCAAGACAGAGAATGTGATCGCCGCCAAGAAGGCCGGCGTGAACAACTACATCGTGAAACCGTTCAATGCGCAGACATTGAAGGGCAAGATCGAAGCCGTCTTCTCCGAATAATTTCTCGCATCAGGCGGGGCAGCGTTGGGGGCTACTCCGCCGGTGTGGATTGGATGATCGGATTGGACCGGGACTGCGGGGGACGCAGTCTTCAGGCCGATACCGGGAATCCGGAAAGAAAACGCTGTTCTCAAACGGCTTTTCGGGGGGCTTTCATGGAGAGAGGCGGAGTTCATGGCTGACATGAAACAGGAAAACGTTGCCCGCGTTATTGAATTCCTGGAAGAAAACAAAAATCGCGAAGGCGAAGTGTCCCTTAATGACGTGATGCATCTTGCTGAAGTCATGTCCGGGTCAATGCACGACTTCCTGTCGTCGGTCCAGCCGGCCGTCACGGAAGAATTGACGTCGATCGCCCGTGAAATCTCGCGCATGAAAGAAGAAATTTCCCAATTGCGCGCGAATGACATGACCGGCAACAAGATCCCTGATGCCGGCCGCGAACTTGATGCGATTGTCGAGGCGACAGAAGACGCCACGAACACCATCATGGAAGCTGCCGAAGAAATCATGGGCGCCGATACAAGCGATGCGGAGGCCTACCAGGACCTCGTCAGCAACAAGATGATCGGCATCTTCGAAGCCTGCACGTTCCAGGACATCACCGGTCAGCGTATTTCAAAGGTTGTCGAGACGCTTCGTTATATCGATGAGCGCGTATCGTCCTTCATCGAGCATCTTCGCATTCCCGAGGATCTGGATGCTGCCCACAAGGAATCTGATGCTGATCGGCGCAAGCGCGAACTGATCCTGCACGGGCCGCAGCACGATGGCGAGGGTGTTTCCCAGGACGACATCGACGCATTGCTGTTCGACGCACAGGCTGACATCGACAAATTGTTCGACTGATCTGCCTGCAACACGAAATCAAAAAAGGGCTCTCCATCGGAGGGCCCTTTCTCGTTCAGGCTTTGCCTTACCAATCGCAATCATTCCGTGGCATGACCGACGAAGCCAGGCCCGACCTTTTTCAGTCTGCAGGCCCGTTCAATGTCGCGGGTTGCGGGGCAAGCCCTGCAATGACCCTGCAGGTCTTTTCCCGCATCATTCGGCAGCAACCATGGCGTTGCGATGAGCTTTTCGCTCCCTCACCAGTGACGTCAGTCCAAGGTCATCCAGGATCGTATAAAACGCCGGCACGATGAAAACGATCATCAGGGTCGTGCCGATCAGGCCGAAGGCAATCGACGTCACCAAAGGTATGAGGATCTGTGCCTGTGGGCTTGTTTCGAACAGAAGCGGCATCATCCCCGCAATGGTCGTGACGGAGGTCAAAAGGATTGCCCGGAAACGGGCCTTGGCACCTATAGGTGCGATGTCGGCCACGCTGTCCATGTCCGGGGCATGCTCGTTCTTGATGAACTGGACGAGAAGAATGGAATCGTTGACGACAATCCCGGCCAGCGAAATGAAGCCCAGCATGCTCGGCAGGGCGAAGTCGATCCCCATCAGCAGATGCCCCCAAACCGCCCCGATGAGGGCAAAGGGGATGAGCACCATGACCACCACGGGTTCCACGTAACTCCGGAACTGGAAGCTGAGGAGGATGAAGACGAAGATCAACCCGGTCCCAAGAGCGGTTGCCATTGATGCCTGTGTCTTGGCTCCTTCCGCGTTCTGACCTTCGATGGAAGCCTGCAGACCCGGATAAGACGCTGAGAGTTCTGGCAAAAACCGGTTCGCCGTGTCTGTCACGACTTCATTGGCATTGGCAACACCCAGCAGCACATCCCCGGTCACGGTCACAGTCGGCATGCGGTCGATCCGGTTGATGCGCGTGTAGCTCCGATCGGACAGGATGTTTGCGACCGTACCAAGCGGAACCCGGTTTCCGGAGGGCGTTTCGACTGTAAAAAGCTCCAGGTCACCGAGGCTGTTCCGGTCCGCGATATCGAGCCGGACATCGACTTCGAAACTTTCCGATCCGACCTGCACCTCGTCGGCGGTGATGCCGTTATAGGCGCCTTTCAGCTGGTCGGCGATTTCCTTGGCGTCAAGACCGACGGCTCCGGCACCGTCTTTCAGGGACAGGGCGTGTTCGGGTTTGCCGAGGCTCAGGTCATCGGAAACATTGTAGACCCCTTCGTAGCCGTTCAACCAGGTCTGCAGTTCAGCAGATGCCCGGTCGAGAATGGCAGGGTCCGGGTGGGCGAGGCGCAATTCGATCGCGCGTCCGGCCGGACCAATGCTGGATTCGGTTATCACGATCCGGCGGACATCAAGCGTGTCAGGCATTTCGGCGCGCCACTGCGTCAGGATCTCCTGGTTGCCCGCGGTTCGGTCCGCTCCCTCCAGGAGATCAACATTGATGGTGGCGAGGTGCGCTCCGTTGGTGCCGGCATCGCTGTTTTCATTGAACCGGACAAGAATGTTTTTCAGGAGAGACCTGCCGTCGGGATTCTGCGGCGAGAGATGCGCATTCATGCGCTCCAGGGCGGATATGGTCTCGGCCACGACGTGCCGTGTGTCCTTGAGCGTCGCGCTTGCGGGAAGCTCGATCCGTGCCTCGATCTGGTCGCCTTCGACATTGGGAAAGGCCCTGAACTTGACGATGCCGCCCGCGAACAGCGCCAGGGTGCTCAGGAAGAACATGATGCAGATCCCCAGAGCAAGATACCGGTTTCGAACCGACCAGCTTGCGCAAGGCCCGACCACATGGTCACGCACGCGGGAGACGAAGGCCTCGGCCTTGCGCGTGACCCAGTTTGGACTGTCATTTGCAGCGCCATGCGAGAGGTGATTTGGCAGGATCAGAAACGCTTCGATCAGTGAAATTGCTAGGACCAGCAGCATGACAATCGGAATGACCCTCAAGAGGTCTCCCAGGTCACCGGAAATGAAGGCCAGTGCCCCGAAGATCGCTGCCGTTGTCAGGAAGGAGGAAATCACACCCGGCGCCACCTGGATCGTGCCCTGGACGGCGGCTTCCAGCGGGGACAGTCCCTGTTGGCGCTTCGTGGCGATGTTCTCCGAAATCACGATGGCATCATCCATCATGATGCCAACGACGATCAGAAGGGCGACCATGGACAGCATGTTGATGGTCAGACCGAGCAGCGCCATGATTGCCAGGGCGCCGAGGAAGGAAACCGGCAAGCCCATGCCGATCCAGAATGCCTGGCGGCCGCCGAAGAAAATCCACATGGCCAGCACAACGAGCGCCAGGCCTTGTGCACTGTTGTCCAGCAGCATCTGCAGACGGTCCTTGAGCGCGATCGATCCGTCATTGATCAAGGTAAGCGAAATGCCGGGTGCGGTGCGCGCCTGTTCTTCCGCGATGAAGGCCTTTACCCGGTCAACGACTTCGATGAGATCGTCGCTGCGGGTCATGGAGATGTCGAGCACGGCGGCCAGTTCTCCATTGAGGCGCGTTTCAACCTCTTCATCCTCGAACCGGTCGGTGATCGTCGCGATATCGCCAAGCTTGATCTGCCCACCCTGGGCCGAAGAAGCGACGATGACAGAAGAATAGGCATCTGCGGCCAAGCGTTCGTCGGCGAAGCGCAACAGAATGGAACCGCCTTCGCTGGTGATCTCACCTGAGGGGGCATTGATGTTCTGTCGGGTCAGCGTATCGGCAATTTCGGCGAGCGTCAGGCCGAGCTCGCGCGCCGCAGCGTCGCGCACCTCGATGCGGAACTGGCGGTCTGAAAATCCGGAGACGTCCACCTGGGGAATGCCACCGAACTGCAACATCCTTTCCTTCACGGCTTCCGCATAGTTTTTCAGCTGTGGCTTGTCGGTGATGCCGGTTATGACAACGGACGTCGCGTCGCTCAGGCGGCCGGCCTTCTCCACGACCGGGTCCTCGACACCATCGGGAAAGTCGGAAATCGCATTGATCTCCCTGTCCACATCGAGCATCAGCTGATCGATGTCCTTGCCTTCGGTGATGCGGACCGTCGCGAGCGCAAGATTTTCGCGCGCGTCGCATCTGAGTTCATCAATATTCTCGATGCCGTCGAGCGCATCTTCAACGCGTCGGCAGACGGTTCTTTCCACATCCGCGGAGGTTGCACCCGGATAGGCGACGTTGATCGTGATCTCCTTGATGGGGACCTGCGGAAAGGTCTCCATCAGCAGGTTGGGAATGTTCAGCAGGCCGAGAATGATCAGCCCGGCCATCAACAGGTTGGCGGCGGTCGGATGTTGCGCGAAGTACCGGATCATTGGGCCGCGCTTTCCGTTGCTGCAGCCGCACCGGCGGCACGCTTCAGGCTCTCGACGGCGGCCTGGTCCTCGACGGGTTTCAACAACATGCCATCTATGACGGGGGACACGTCGCTGATGATGACTTGTGTTCCGTCCGGCAGCGGTGACTTGAGAACGACAATGTCACCGAAGCGATAGGCCAGTTCGACATCCGCGTAGGAAAGCCGGTTCTCTGACGTCACGGTCATGATCTTGCCGTTTGCGACGGCGTTGCGCGGCAGGATCGTCTGTCCCGGCAGCGGAGCGCCTGACAGTTCCACTTCGGTGAACATGCCCTTCACGAGCGGGGGCTTTACCCCGGGGCGGAGCGTGTCATAGGGATTGTCGACGGACACAATCAGACCAACCGACCGCGTATCGGGATCGACGGTATCGCTGACGCGTTTCAATCGCGCGTCCCAGGTTGCGGCGTCGCCAACTGACCCGACCCGAACGATGGCAGACAACCTGTTGAGTTCCCGGCGCGCCCGCATGATGCCTTCTTCGGTATCAAGCTGTCCTGGAAAAGCCAGGTTTGCAAACCCTGACATGTTGGCGGGGCTGATCTGAACATCGATGTCGGCCGCATCGATGCCATCCAGTTCACCGATCGTGCTGCCGGAGGAAACGAACTGATCGATTTCGACATTCACCTCCGACACGCGCGCGTCGAAGGGGGCACGGATCGTGGTGCGTTCAAGATTGAGCTGGGCGGTCTGAAGGCGAACCTCGTTCTTGCGCTTGGCCTGTTCGAGGGCCTTGCGCTGGACCGGGTTGAGGGCAATCTCGTTTTCAAGATCCTGGACGTCCGACCTTTGCTGCAAGACAACCGCTTCCTGGTCTTCCACCCGCTGGTTGGAGCTCACGTTCCGTTTGAGCAATTCCTTCTGGCGTTCCAGCTCTCGTTGCTCCAGCTCCAGAACAGCTTTCGAGATTTCCAGAGACTTCTTTTGGGTTTCCAGCGTTACCGCGAGTTCTTCAAGATCGACCTGCGCGCTGGCAATGTCCGTTTCGGCTTCGGCGATCTCCAGTTCGTAGTCTTCTGGCGACAGCTTGATGATCACATCGCCTTCTTCGATGAAATCTCCACGCTTGAAATTCGGGTTGATGTAGATCACCCGGCCGGAGACCTGTGCAATGGCATCTAGGGTTCGGGAAGGCTCGACCGTACCGTAACCGATCACGCGCGGGATGAACGTCTGCGGGGAAGACGTGACGACCCTCACAGTTGTGGCGGTCTCGGCGATTTCCGTCCGTTCGGGAGCGTTCTTGCCGCTGACTGCGAAATAGACAAGGGCAGCGCCAATGGCAATTGGCGGCACGATCATGACTTTTTTCAAAAGCGACACGTTTTGCTCTCCGGTCGTTGGCAAGCGTCTGGGAAACTTTTTCTTGTCCGATTCCAGGACAGAGCTTTGACCTGGAACAATGCGCGACGATCTTATTGTAAGTAGTCACTTGCAATACATGAGCGTGCTTTATTTTGCAAGTGATCACTTGCAATAAGGAAGGCAATCGCCTTGAATGGAGACGATGGCTGACCGGTGGGACGGAAGGGCAACAGCAATCAGCAGGACAGGTTCGGATGCCGAAAAGCATTGACGTCGAAAGTGTTTACGTCGCGACCACACAGGTTTTTTGTGAAAGGGGTTTTGGTGGAACCACCACCAAGGAGATCGCGGATCGGGCCGGGATCAACGAAGTGACGTTGTTTCGCCGCTTCGGCACCAAGGTTGCCCTGGTGGAGGCCGCAATCACGGAGATCCTGTCAAAAGCCCCTTTCGCCCAGTTTCCGCCCACGGACGACGTCCGGCAGGATCTGGTGAACGTGGTGAGGTCGTTCCTGGAAACCCATGGCGAGTTCGGTGGCCTGGTGATGACGCTGATTGCGCAGGTAACCCACTATCCGGAGCTGCAGGGTGCTGCCCGGGCGCTCATTCCAAACATGCAGGCTGTCGCCGGCATCATAGCTTCGCACCAGGAGAAGGGTCGGATCAGGGAGGGTAATCCGGATCAGTTTGCACTCAAGCTGATCGCCCCTCTTGCCGTTGCCGGCTTCATGGAAGTCGCAAAGCTGGCACCGGAGGAGTTTGACTTCGATGCCGACGACCACGTGGAGCTGTTTTTGAAAGGCCATGGCGCCTGAGGCGTGACCAATCAATGTCCGGAATTCCCGGCAGGCTTATGCAGCAGCGGAACTTGTGCCGGTTACCACCACAAACGCGGCAGGGCAGCGCGGGCACGCAGACCTTCTTCGGTCAGGCGCCGGCGGATCAGGTGTTCTTCCGGGTCTTCGCTCGGTCCGAAGTCAGACGCGTGAATGCCGGCAGTTATGAAGAGGACATCGATGTCCTGCGAAACAGCTCCGCGGATATCGGTTGGAAGGCCGTCACCGATGGCCAGCACATCCTCTTTCGGGACCGGTGTCCCCGCGAGCTTTGCAAGGCGTTCCAGCGCCGCGTCATAGATCGGGGCATGCGGCTTGCCGAGGATGGCAACCTCACCGCCGAGATCCTCGTATAGGCGCGCCAGGGCACCGGCACACCAGACGAGCTTGTCGCCGCGTTCAACCACGATATCGGGATTGGCGCAGATCATCGGCAACTTGCGCTCGGCAAGTTTCTGGAGGCGATCGCGATAATCGTCGGGCGTTTCGGTCTCGTCGTCGGCGAGGCCGGTACAGCTGATGGCTTCCGCCTCGTCGTCATTGGAGGTGAAGGTTGCTTCCAGGTTCCAGTAAAGCGGCTGATCCCGGTTGGGCCCGATATGCAAAAGGGTCTTGCTGCCCTGAGCTTCCAGGATGGCTCGCGTCACGTCACCGGAAGTGACGATGTCATCATAGGCCTCTTCCGGAACACCAAGGCTGGCAAGCATTTCGCCGACCTGTTTGGCCGGGCGCGGTGCATTGGTGATCAGGACGACCTTGCCACCCGTTTCTTCCCTGTAGGTTCGAAGGGCTTTGTGAGCATCCTCGAAGGCTGCTACACCGTTGTGAAGAACACCCCAGACATCACACAGGATACCCTTGTAGGAAGGGGCGAGGGCGCGGAGCCCGTCAACAAGAAGCGGTGCAGAAACGGTCATGGCGGGTCACTCGAATTGCGATTGGTCTGGTAATCTTGGCAAAGAATCGGGTCAAACTCGGCGCGGAACATATAGGAACATGACGCGGTGCGAAACCGAGTAGAAGGAGTTTCATGCAGGTCAGGCAACTTGGCGAAAGGATCATCAACCAGATTGCCGCTGGCGAAGTCATTGAAAGACCGGCAAGCGTCATCAAGGAACTGGTTGAAAACGCGGTCGATTCCGGTGCGAAAAACATCGAAATTGTCACCGCCGCCGGTGGCAAGACACTCATGCGTGTGTCTGACGATGGTGCTGGAATGCGGCAGCAGGATCTGCAGTTGGCCATCCGCCGTCATTGCACATCCAAGATTTCAGATGACGACCTGTTCGACATTCGAACGCTCGGTTTCAGAGGCGAGGCCTTGCCGTCCATCGGATCGGTGGCTAGGCTCGCGATCCAGACCCACCACGCGGAGGAGGATCACGCCTGGGCGATCGCAGTGGATGGCGGACGTGAACAGCCGATTGTGCCTGCTGCCCGCAACAGGGGAACCCAGGTCGAGGTCCGGGATCTGTTCTTTGCAACGCCGGCTCGCCTCAAATTCCTGAAATCCGACCGGGCCGAAGCTGCCGCAATCACGGAAATCGTCAAGCGGATCGCGCTCGCCTATCCTGAGATCGGGTTTTCTCTTTCCGGTGCAGACCGGCAACCACAGAATTGGCCCGCGGCACGCGGGGGTGAGCCGGAGCTTGCCAGGATTGCCCAGATTCTCGGTCAGGATTTCGTCGACAACGCCATGGAAATTGACGCCGAACGCGAAGGTGTCCGTCTTTCGGGTTTTGCCGGTTTGCCAACCCATCATCGCGGCAACGCCCAGCATCAGTTTTTCTTCGTCAATGGCCGACCGGTGAAGGACAAGCTTCTGCTGTCCGGTTTGCGCGGAGCCTATGCGGATGTGCTCGCCCGCGACAGACATCCCGTTGTCGTGCTGTTCATCGACCTGGACCCAACCCAGGTTGACGTGAATGTTCATCCCGCGAAGGCAGATGTCCGCTTTCGTGATGGTCAGCTGGTGCGAGGCCTCTTGGTCGGTGCCATCAGGCACGCGCTTGTGCAGGCCGGGCATCGGTCCTCTACCTCGAATGCGGCCGTTGCGTTCGATGCATTGCGTGGGCAGGGGAATGGGTTTCGACCCGGAGCGCCGGGCGCCGGGCCGGTGACGGGCAACGCGGCAGGTTACGCGCAACGAGGCGGTCAGGTGTCCTATGAGCCGCGCTGGCAACCCGATGCCTTCAGCCCGCTGGAAACGGCCGGGCCTGTCTCGCATGGCTTTTCGGAACAGCCTCAGGCACCGGTCCATCAACAGGCCGGGTTCACGGATTTCAGCGCCCCTTCAGCGGACGCCCGGGCGCATGAGGCCCCGGTTGAGGCGGAAAAGACCTTTTTGCCCCTCGGAGCAGCGCGTGCACAGGTGCACGAGACCTACATCATCGCGCAGACCGGGGATGGTGTTGTCATCGTGGACCAACATGCCGCCCATGAGCGCCTTGTCTATGAACGCCTCAAGGAAGCGCTTGCGAAAAAAGATGTCGCACGGCAGATCCTGCTGATCCCGGAGGTCGTTGAACTGCCCGAGGAAGATGCTTCCCGCCTGGCTGAACGCGCCGAAGACCTTGAAAAGGTAGGGCTTTGCCTCGAGGCCTTTGGACCCGGTGCAATCGCTGTCCGCGAAACACCGGCAATCCTGGGGGATATGGACATCAAGGGCATGATCCATAACCTGGCTGATGAGCTGGCGGAATGGGACACAGCCGACGGCCTGAAGGAAAAGCTTGACCATGTTGCTGCCACCATGGCGTGCCATGGCTCCGTCCGCGCTGGTCGCAGGATGCGCCCTGAGGAAATGGACGCGTTGCTGCGCGACATGGAAGCCACACCGCTTTCGGGTCAGTGCAATCATGGACGCCCGACCTGGGTTGAACTGAAATTGACGGATATTGAAAAGCTATTCGGTCGCAAATAGGCCATGAGCCTGATCTGCCAAAAGATACAGGCCGTATCCTGTGCACCGGCAATGCGGAGATTTGAATGAACAACGCCGAAGCAAATCAGGCGGGGACGATATCGGGGCAGTCCGGAGGGATCCGGAAAAAAGTGACACGCCTGGTTGGCGGTCTCATCGTTGGTTTTGCCGTCGCCTATACGATCGCGGCGGGTTACATGTATTTGAACCAGCGCAGCTTTATTTTCGTGCCGAGCGGAGAACTGGCCACACCCTTGGAAAAGGGGCTGGAAAACGTATCGGTTGAAAATGTCCAGATGGCCGACGGGACCAGTGTCGTCGTCTGGTCGGCCGAGGCGGTGGAACCTGGAGCGCCGACGGTCCTTTATTTCCACGGAAACTCCGGCAATCTCTCAACGCGCTGGAAGCGGTTCAAGCAGATACTGGACAGCGGCTACGGCCTCTATGCGCCGGGTTACAGGGGCTACGCGGGAAGTGAAGGCAGTCCCAGTGAAGCGGCGCTTGTTGCAGACGCATTGGAGCATTTTGACCGGCTGGCCGACAGCGGCGCCGAGATCATTGTTCATGGCGAAAGTCTGGGTTCGGGCGTTGCAACTGCGGTTGCGGCACAGCGAGCAGATGCCGGATTGCTTGTGCTGGAAGCGCCCTACACCGCGCTCGTCGACATGGCCTCCGCCCAGTATCCCTGGTTGCCGGTGGATTTTCTGATGAAGGACAAGATGCTGACGCGGGAACGTTTGCCCAGTGTAACGGCGCCGGTGTTGATCCTGCATGGCACCGAGGACTGGGTCATTCCCGTCGAACACGGTCGCAGACTTTTTGAGATCGCCAATGATCCCAAGGAACTTGTCATTGTTGAAGGTATCGGCCACAGCGACCTTTGGAAGAACGGCCTCTGGACGGCGGTACAGGACCTGTGGGCGAAGGGCCGATAGCGGCGGCGGACAATTGTCCGGTCGTCAGAGCGAAAAAAGAAAGCCCCGGATCAGATGATCCGGGGCTTTTGCATTGGTCCCTGACGGGCTCAGAAGGTGCGTTGCAGACGGAACGTTCCGTAGAGATCGTTTGTGTCGCTCAGGCCGGATGACCGGCTGAAATCCACATTCCGGTACTGGAGTTCCGGTCCCATGATGAAACCACTGACCGGTTCCCAGACCAGGTTTGCCGAGGCATCCCACTGAGTGAAGTCATAGGCCGACGTGCCGCCATCGACATTGTGGTAGCCACCTTCGATATTGGCTTTGAGGGTCTGTGTCAGGCCAAGACTGACGCCACCAAAGACGTTCCAGGTCTTGGTTGTGTTCGTGCCGGAACCGCTGACGACGGAGTCGGTGATACGGCTGTTCCAGCCGGTTGAGCCGTAGCCGCTGGCGCCGTCTGTATAGACACCCTGAAGGGCAACACTTCCGCCATTGGCAAGGCCCGGGATCTTGATTTTGACACCACCACCGATGGCCCAGCCGAGGTCATCTTCGGAGCCTCCGGCGACACCGTTGACGGTCGCATTGGGATAAACCTGATGGAGCGCACCCATGACCTGGGCCTGACCCCATCCCTGTTTGATGCCCAGGGCCCCGACGAAATCGGGCATCCGGGTGCCACCATACCCCTGCGTGCCGCCATTCAGTCCAACGGCGGTTGCGCGACCGGCCTGATCTTCAACGGCCATCGTGGCATTGAAACCATTGCCGAACGCAAAGGTGTAGGCCATCTGGTTCAGCTTCCGGTCACTGTAGCTTTCGATCTGCGCATTGTACGAATAGCCGGTGAAGAAGTCGAAATTCGATCCGGCACGGCCGGCCAGCAAACCACCCCACTGGATGTATCCCTTGTCCAGGGTTGCCGCCGAATTGTTGTCGTTGGTCGCGGTGATATAGGCTTCGATGAAGGCGCGAAGTGTCCCGAATTCGGTTGCCGTGCGCGCATCGAGATAGAGATATCCGCGGGAACGCCATTGATACCCGTCCGTATCGCGTTCGCCCCAGGCATTCGGGGAGTCGCCAAAGTTGCGGAACCTGAACTCGGTCCGGACGCGGCCGCCAACGCGCAGACAGGTTTCGGTGCCCGGGATGTAGTAGAACCGGGAGCCGTAGGCGTCACAGACGCGAACATAGTCAACCGGTTCCGGCGCGACCGGCAGGTCAGCCGACTGGGCTGGATTTGCAATGGCCAGCAGACCGGCAAGTGCCCCAAGAACAGTGGTACGAGTCATTTCCTACTCCGAAAAATGCGGAACTACCCCCGCAACCACTATGGAACGAGAACGCCGGAAATTGCATGACAGGACGGTCACTTTATTGACCTAGCGGCAGATTTTGAGAGGCGTGTTGTGTTTGTGCAACGCGACAACTGGAGAGCGCAGAGTTTATCGCTTTGATCTGAAGAATGATTTCAAGATGTTCGACGCTTCGGTTTCTGCAAACCCGGAATAGACTTCCGGGGCATGGTGGCAGGTTGGCAGCTGAAAAAAGCGGGCACCGTGATCGACTGCGCCTCCCTTTTCATCACCTGCTCCATAATATAGCCTGCGAATTCGGCCGAATGAAATGGCCCCGGCGCACATCTGGCAGGGTTCCAGGGTGACATAGAGGTCACACCCGGTGAGACGTTGGGAACCGAGTTTCTCGCAAGCCGCCCGGATAACCAGGATTTCGGCATGAGCTGTCGGGTCGTTCAGTTCCAGGGTGCGGTTGCCGTCCCTCGCCAGCACCTCATTGTCCTTTACCAGAACGGCGCCGACAGGAACTTCACCCCTGGCGGCAGCTTTTTCAGCTTCTTCCAGGGCCAGTTCCATGAATGTTTTGAGCCGTGTTCCGGCGGGATGGTCGGTCATGCGGTTCCAATTCGAAGTGCAGTCTGACCTTTTAGTTGGAAATGCAAATTTCGTCAGCCCCCGACTGCGGACACAAGCGATATTCGGGAGCTATGCGTCTTGTAAATGGCACCAATGCCCAAATAGTTGAAAACAAGCGATTCCCGAAACGGCGCAGCTCTGCTATGACGCGCGCATGACGACAAGAAAATCCACTCCACAGCGTCCGGGCCGTTCAAAGGGTCAGGGACGCGAGAAGCGCACGTTTGACAAGCGCGGCTCCAGGCCGAAAGCGGCAAAGAAGCCTGCGCCGGAACTGGCAGCGCGCAGTTTTGCCAGTGATGCAGACAAGCGCGGCGAACGCATTGCAAAGGTCATGGCGCGCGCCGGTCTGTGCTCGCGGCGCGAAGCCGAAACCTGGATCGAAAACGGCCGCGTGCAGCTGAACGGCGAAGTTCTGAAAACGCCGGCGATTACCGTAACCGCCGAAGACAAGGTTCTCGTGGACGGTGCTCCGCTGCCGACGCGGGAACGCACACGCCTCTGGCTCTACCACAAGCCCCGGGGCCTGGTGACGACCAACAAGGACCCGGAGGGCCGGCCAACCGTTTTCGACAGGTTGCCGAAGGAGCTGCCGCGCGTTCTGACGGTGGGCCGACTGGACATCAACACCGAAGGGCTGTTGTTGTTGACAAATGACGGTGGTCTGGCGCGTGTGCTTGAACTCCCATCGACCGGTTGGTTGCGCCGCTACCGCGTGCGGGCTTTCGGCAAGGTGACGCAGGCCGATCTGGATGGATTGCAAGACGGTGTTGCCATTGATGGCGTTCTCTATGGGGCAATCGAGGCGACGCTCGACAAGGAGCAGGGCGGCAATGTCTGGATGACCGTCGGCCTTCGTGAAGGCAAGAACCGCGAAGTCAAACGGGTCCTTGAACATCTTGGTCTTGCGGTAAACCGCCTGATCCGCGTCTCCTATGGCCCCTTTCAGCTGATGGATCTGCCTGAGCGCGATGTCCGTGAAATTCGCGGCCGGGTCCTGCGGGACCAATTGGGTGAAGCACTTGCGGAGGAAGCCGGCGCGGATTTCGATGCGCCGATCTTCCACCAGGCCAAACCCGAAGAGGAAAAGAAATCTGGTGCCGGTAGACGCTCCGGTCCACGCGGTGGTGAACGCCGCGAAGGCAGTCAGGGCAAATGGCTGACCGCGCGCGAAGGCAAGTCCGAGACCGATCGCAAGAAGGCTGCAAAGTCCGAGCGTTCGGGTCAGAAACAGGGCAAACGCAGCAATGCCGGTCCGCGCCAGGAAAAGGTTTCTCCGCGTTCAAGGTTTCGCATGACGTCGGAGCCGAAACCGCGCAAAGGCTTCGAAGAGGAGCGGCCGAGTGCACCCCCGCGCAGGATCTGGGGCGACGACGGTCTCATGGAAGACAAGCAGCAGGAAAGCCGTTCCAACGCGAACAAGCGTGACCGGGGTGGTCCCCCCGGCAAGGGCCGTGGCCCGCGCGGAGGCCGTTCGTGAGAATTGTCGCCGGGCGTTTCAAGGGAACGGCCATTGCCGCCCCGAAGAGCCAGGCGACGCGTCCGACCAGCGACCGCTTGCGCGAGACGATTTTCAATATCCTGGCGCACGGGCTGGATTTCGACCTCGAAGACCGCCGCGTGCTCGACCTTTTTGCCGGAACCGGTGCCTTGGGATTTGAAGCCGTCAGCCGGGGTGCACGTCATTGCACTTTCATCGAAGAGGCGGCTGACGCGCGTGGCGTTATTCGACGCAACATGGAAACGCTTGGGCTCAATGGTGTGGCCAAGATCTTCCGCCGCGACGCAACCCGTCTTGGCCAGCCTGGCACCATAGAACCCTTCGATCTGGTTTTCGCCGACCCGCCCTACGGCAAGGGTCTCGGCGAGAAGGCGCTCAAGTCAGCGGCAGACGGCGGGTGGCTCAAGCCGGAGGCGGTCTGCGTCCTTGAGGAAAGGGCCTCTGTTCAGCTTGAAATTCCCGCCGGGTTTTCAGAAGAGGACCGGCGCCAGGCCGGTGACAGTCAGGTGGTCTTTCTGCGGTTCGGCTGAGCTGGAGTCGTTTCGGGCCCTTGAGGCTCTGTCACGCGCCGCCAGGCATCATGATGTAGACCGTCGTTTTGGTTGGCAGGTTGGCGCGGCTCACGACGACACTGGACGTGGGCGCACGGGTAATGTCATACCCGGCTTCCTCGGCACGTTCGGTAAAGGCTGACAAGGCGCCGGCAAAGTGAAAATGCATCGGGATGATCATCGCCGGGCCGATGCTCTTGATGACATCCATCAGGCTGTCGAGACGAAGCGTTGAGGAATTGTCGATCGCAGCGAAAATGATGTCGATCTGCCCGAGACGTTGAAGGTCTTCAGCCGTTAGCCGGTGATGAAGATGCCCCAGATGGGCAATGCAAAGGTCCGCGACCTCAAACACGAAAATTGAGTTGCCCAGCCGACGGGTCTCGCCATCCCAGCCGCGGATGTTGGTCTGAATGTTCCGAATGCGAACATCATCAACCGTGAGGTCGTGATCTATCGGTCCCCCTTGCGGGTTCCAGCCATAGAGAAGGTGTTCGATGTTCGGATCGGGATTAACCGAGTAATGCGTGCTGTGCGCCCCGTTCATGGTGGCGACGGTCGGCGGCAGGAAAGGCCGGACGCTGTCATTGTAGTCGGTTGCGATCCTGACCCCCTTTGGAGTCTCAAGCTCGAAGGTCGAATGCCCGATGTACCGGATCTGGACTTCATCGGGCTGGAGCGCAACCTTCCAGACCCGCATTTCACCCGGCTGCGGCGCAAAATACGGTGCATTGGCGACAAACTGGCACACGGCGAACGCTGGCTGTGCAGGCACGAGAGCGAACAGAAAACAAACGAGGCCTCTGGCCGTGAGCGCGAGCTGCGACAGACGGATGGGTGTTGTCATGATCGCAGATGCTTCCAGTGCCATGGTCTGTTTTCCAGGTTTCAGCAAGTTTTCTTAAGTTTAGGGGGCGGAGTGGATAGGGCAAGCCTGTATTTGCGGCAAGCGGATCAGACAACGGCTGTAAAGCTGGCGGACGGTTCGATGAAATTGCTGACAAAGAAAAAGGCAACCGGCTGGGGATCTATCCGACGGTTGCCTGAAGGTGGGGGCGGGAGGGAGGAAAAACCGGCCCCAGGGAACGTTCAAACCACATGAAGGCTGACTGGGGGGCGGCTGCCCCGCGCGCGCGGATGAGCGTCGTTGTCAGC
Source organism: Roseibium sp. (assembly GCA_017643925.1). GTDB lineage: Bacteria > Pseudomonadota > Alphaproteobacteria > Rhizobiales > Stappiaceae > Roseibium. Next base: position 352,496 of record JAEPML010000001.1, read on the forward strand.
TGATTGAGACGTTGCATTTGCCTGCATATGAATGAGTTCACCGGCGTGGCCGGCCTCCATCATCAGAGACTGCCGGCTGCACAGCGACGCCAGCGACAGGCCGAGACGGCGCAAATGTGACCGCCTATAACAATATACGGCAAGGGCAGCGCGTTGTTCTTCGGGAAGTTGGCTTCCCACATCCGTGACTGCATTCAGCGTTGCGTTCAGCAACCGCTCCAGCAGATCGTCCGGGATCGGACAAGTTTCTAAGTCTGTAGATCCAGTGGGTCTCATTGACCTGCTCCTAATATATTAAAAAAAGTATTTCGATATTTGTTTAATGGTTCCTTAAATGTCCAAGTTCGATTAATAAAAACGATTTATCTGGTCAAATATACTTATGTTGCTATTCGGTAACTTGCATCGTTTCTTTTGTCAGGGTCTTTAGCTTCTCCTTGGTAACCTTGCGTAGAGACTCCGCCCGTTCCAGGATCTGGTCGGCTTTCAGGAAGTCGAGAACACGTATCGAATCGTTTGGCGGCCTGATCAGGATGTCGGGCTGATCCAACTTGAGTTTCTGGTTGGTAATCGTCTGCATCAGGATTTGAGACGACCCGAAAAGCGAATCCATCATGTTGACGTCTTCACGGGTTTTCCGCGGCACAGGCGCGCCGACGACGTCCACGGCGATGACAATGTCACAATTGGCTCGAAGGCCGTCGAACGGGAGCGGATTCACCACGCCGCCGTCGATCAGCAGGCGGTCGCCGATTTTCACCGGTCGAAAGATGGCCGGAATCGCGATGGAAGCGGCGATGGCCCGGGTAAGCGGACCGGATTCGAAATCGACCTCCTGGCAGCCGTAAAAATCGGTCGCCAGCAGACGCAAGGGTATCTGCAGGTCTTCAAAACTGTCGGGCAGATGGTTCGACACGAAGACATCGAGCACGCGTTCCGGGTCGAACTGAACCGGCCCGGCGCGAAACATGTCGGCAAACTTTCTGGGCCTGAGCTGCCAGAGGCGGGACAGGACCGCTTTCCGATCAGACAGGGTTTCCAGGACGATCTGCCTGATTTCCTCACCGCTGAGGCCGCTCGCATAAGCCGCACCGAAGATCGCACCTATGGACGTGCCCGCGATCTGCACAGGTTTGATGCCGAGATCGTCAAGGGCTTCCAGCACCGGAATATGGGCAAGGCCACGCGCGCCACCTCCGCCAAGTGCAAGGCCGATGCGTGGGTAGGCAGATGTCTCAGTCATCAGAAAGGTTCCGGTTGAATTCAGATGCCTGCCTGATGTGGGGTGTGAATCTCGTGTGCCAACCGCTTCGGTTCAGGTTTGGCAGTCGTGGGGAAGATCAGATCACGAAATAGAGGTCATCCGCAGATTCAGACATCCAGTCCGTGATCTTGTCGAAAGACATCGGTCTGGCGATCAGATAACCCTGAATGGAAAAATCTCCCATCATCCGCAGCCGGTCATATTGGGCTTCCGTCTCCACACCTTCGCAGACAATTCCGATATTCAGGGATCTGGCCAGATGAATGAGCTGGTTGACCACGGCTTCCTTTTTCGGATCTTCCAGCATCTGGTTGGTGAAGGACCTGTCGATTTTCAGCCCGTTGATGGGCATGTCCGCGACATGCGTGAGCGATGCATAGCCGGTGCCGAAATCGTCCAGCTCGATATGAACACCTAGATTGTAAAGCTCCTCGAGCGCCGCCAGGTGACCTGCTCGATCGTCGTCCAGGAACACCGACTCAAGCACCTCTGCCGTGATCCGCTCCGGGCCCACACCGTGCCTGTCCATGGCCGCACGGAAATGATCCACCAGCAGTCCGGAGGCAAGATGGGACGGTGAGATGTTGATTGAAATGCGCCCGAATTCCAGGCCGGTATCCAGCCAGTGCCTGGCTGCCGCCAGGGACTGGTCAACAACAAACTCGCCGAGCATCGGCGCAAGGCTGTTCTTTTCCACCACGGGAAGGAATTCACCGGGAGAGACGACTCCGCGTTCCGGATGCTGCCAGCGGATCAGTGCTTCCACACCGGTTACGGCCTGGGATCTCAGGTTCACCTGCGGCTGGTACTCCAGGAAAAACTCGCCGTTCTTGAGCGCATCGTGAAGTTCGAGACCGATCTGGGCTTCCGTCTCGATGTCCGCCTTCATGTCTGGCTTGAAGAAGGAATACCGGTCCTTGCCGTCTTCCTTGGACTGGTAAAGAGCCAGGTCGGCGTTGACCAGCAGCGTCTCAAAGTCCTCGGCGTCATCGGGGCACAGCGCGATGCCCATGCTGACGGTGGGCCAGAAACGGTTGCCGTTGTATTCCATCGGGTCGCGCATGATGCGGCGTGCGCGCTCGCACAGCTCGTTTGGATCTGCGGTGCTGCTGTTGGCCAGGATGACAAATTCGTCGCCACCCCACCGATAGGGTGTTGCCAGGCCGCGGCAGACCTCACGCAGGCGCCGGCCGGTTTCTGCAAGACAATGGTCACCTGCAAGGTGGCCGAGGGAATCGTTGACCCGCTTGAAGTTGTCCATGTCGACGTGGATCAGGAATGCAGGTTTGTTCGGCTTGTCGAAACGCTCTCGGGCATCGCGTTGACACCCAGCCCGGTTGGAGAGTTTGGTAAGGGGGTCGTAATAGGCGAGGCGCTCGGCGCGTACCTTCGCTTCACGCGTTTCGTTTTCACGCTGAACACGCTCCGAGACATCATTGGCGATGGCCACAAGAAGCTCGCGCTCATGATCGTGGAGCAGCTGAACCCTTAGGTCTACCGGGTATTCGCTGCCATCCTTGCGCTTGTGCATGCTCTCGACGGAAAGACTGGTGCGTTGCCCTTTCAGCAGCGGGGCCAGATGGCGCTGGACTTTCTGTTCGTCGTACACCGGATTGATATGCCAGATCCGATGGGATTTCAGCTCTTCGAGCCCGTAACCGAGATTTTCAAGCGCACAGGCATTGGCATAGTCGATACGGAACGTCTTGGCATCCAGGATGTAGATCTCGTTGAGCGAGGATTCCAGGATATTTGCCAGAAGCTGGTTCTGCCGCTCGGTCTTGAAACGGTCCGTGATGTCATGAACGATGCCGATTATCTTGGCAGCCTTGCCGTCAGCACCTGCCATGACATATCCGCGCGCTTCCAGATAACGGACAGAGCCGTCTTCCAGAACCATCGTGTTTTCAAACTCGAATTTCCCGCATTCTTCGACGGCCGATCTGATCGCATTCTTTGCCTGTTCGGCTTCGTGTTCGGGTGTGCGGCTGCAGATGTCATAATGCATTTCCGAAGCGGTGAGACCCATCGGGACCCTCCAGATCCGGTAGAACTCTTCCGAACCGTGAACCTTGCCGGTGGCGAGATCGGTTTCCCAACTGCCGACATTGGCGATGCGCTGGGCATCGAGAAGCTGTAGGGCGCTGCGCTCCAGCTTCTGCGTGTTTTCAAGAACTTCCGCTTCCAGACGTGCGCGGGTTGTTTCAACGGACCCCTGTAGCTTCTTCAGGAGACGTTTGACGACAGACCAGGACAGCAGGGCCAGTCCGAGACCTGCGAGAATTGAAATGAGCGTCCGCTTTGCAAACGCCCAGACATTTGCAGTGACATCCTTCACAAGGGCCAGTTTGACGGCGTGTGTGTTATTCAGCACTCGTATCGGCAGGTCCCTGACCAGAAAGACCTTGCCATCTTCAATCACGAACTGGTTCAGGTCGCCTGGCATGCTGCTGGCCGCGCTGACCCCGGCGATGTTGAAACCCGGAGGTGCGTTGTTTCCCAGAACCTCATAGTGAACGGAGGTCGACGCCTCCTCGTTCTTGGCAGGAATTTCGCAGATCTTGAGAATTTGAGCATCAACTGCGGAGCTTGCGAGCGTGAGCGAGCGTTCGACATTCAGTGAAAGCTTCAGGAAGCCGACAAGTTGGCCGCTGGAAGTCCAGGGACGCAAAACGCTGGCGACCAGCTGATTGTCGTCCGTGAACGAGATGCCGTTTTCCAGATCCGAGACATCGAATTCCATCGTATTCGATGGAGCGCTGTCGTACGGATTGGGAGGGTCGGGATTGTCCGACTGGAAAATCGCGGTCTGGTCAGCTCCAAAAATCGTCAGCTCGACGATATCGAGCCCTTCACCTTTCTTCGCAAAGACCTGTTTGGCAATTTTTGTAATTTCGGCGCTGTCTTGCTGAACGATCGCGTTCTGCAGCTCCGTGTTGCTGCGAACGGAGCGGAGCGCCTGGTCGAGGGCTTGGGATGCCAGGGCCTTTTGCTGCATGAGGAGACTTTCCGCAGTCTGAACCGTCACATCCTGGGATTCGTTCAGATTGCGGTATTCGGTGAAGACATTCTGCAGCGTAAGGATCGAGACCGTCAGCGCAAGAAATGACAGAAAGACAATTCGAAGGGGTGTCTCGAAATGGGTTTCGTCCGATCCCCAACGCGCGACAATGCGGTCCAGCCAACGGCTGCCCGGTTCTTGCCCGGTGCGCTGGTTATCCCAGTCCTCTTTGCCCTGATCGCCCACTTCACACCCAATTTGCCCCGGCGGCAGTCACCAAGTAACCCCGGCAAGCGCGTGCTGTCCCAGATAGGTCGGTCAGCGCAAATTCGCCCGCATACTCCCTGCCAATTCTCTCAATAGTCTTGAAACGTTAAATTGTATTGAACGTATTTCTTAAAAACTATTAAGGGTAAACGACTTAGGTGCCTGTTTGTGAAGAGGATTTCTATCGATTGTCAGTTCAAATCAGGTGCGGCGCACGTGTTGTTTCGGGTCTACTGTAAATTGGTGTTCTACTCACTGGTGTAGAAGTCGAGGAGAGCTTTCCCGCAGGCCTCTGTTGCTTCTTCGGGAAGGAAATGACCACAACTGAGAGACTGTCCGGAAGCGTCATCGCACCATTGCTTCCAGACCTGCAACGGATCTTGCACGCTGCTGGCAATACCCTTGTCGCCCCAAAGAGCGAGCAGAGGTGGCCTGATTTTCCGGCCTGCGTCCCTGTCAGCACGATCGTGTTCGTAGTCGATGGTCGCTCCGGCGCGGTAATCCTCGCAAGTTGCCGCTATGCGCGCGAACTCTGCGTACCAGTGGCGATTGTGGGTCATGGCCTCGTCCGAAAAGCTCTTCAGGCTCTTGTCGGCGGTCCAGGCGGCAAGCGTGGTTTCCAGATAGGGAATTGCAGACGCGGAGATGAGGTTCTCAGGCAGTGGAGCGGGCTGGGCCAGGAACATCCAGTGATAGATTTTCAGACCAAAGGACCTGTCGAGGCGGTCCCAGTAATCCGATGTAGGCAGGATGTCGAGCACTGCCAGTTTCTCTACGGCATCAGGATGGTCCAATGCCATCCGGTAACTGACCCGCCCACCCCTGTCATGTCCCGCCAGCAGAAACCGCTCATGGCCCAGCTGGCGCATCAACTCCACCATCATGCGGGCCATCGACCGTTTCGAATAGGCTTCATGCGTCGCGCTGAGTGCGGGAATGGAGGACATTCCGTATCCGGGAAGATCCGGCATGACCAGCGTGAAATGGTCCTGAAGCGTCGGGGCGATCTTGTGCCAGATCACATGGGACTGGGGGTAGCCATGAAGCAAAAGGAGGGCAGGTCCCTTGCCGCCGACCCGGCAAAAAAGCTTGCCACCCCCGACACTGATGGTTCGCGCTTCAAAACCTGGAAACAGCTCGGGCGGATCGGTCACCGCACAATTCTCCTCGCGTTCAGACCGCAAGAGAGTACTTGCACCGCTTCCGGCCTGTCAAGTGAGCCAAGAGACTATGTTGTCCTGAGGTTAGCTGTTGGATTCGCGCTCGATGGCCCGCCAGCCGATGTCACTGCGGCTGAACCCGTCTGTCCAGTCGATCTTGGCGACAGCGTCATAGGCATTTTTCTGCGCGTCACCTACGGTCGCCCCGAGAGCGGTCACGTTCAGCACGCGTCCGCCATTGGCGAGCAAGCGGTCACCATCGCGCCTGGTTCCGGCATGGAAGACCTGAACGGTGTCAGAACCCAGAGATTCCAGGCCGCGGATTTCGGTACCCTTTGCATAGCTTCCGGGATAGCCCTTGGCGGCCATGACCACGGTCAGCGCAACATCATCGCGCCAGGCGGCACTGATTGTGTCCAGATGTTCCTCGACGCTTGCAACGATGATGTCGAGAATGTCGCTCTCGAGCCGCATCAGCAGCACCTGGCATTCCGGGTCTCCGAAACGGGTATTGTATTCGATAAGCTTCGGGCCCTCGTCGGTAATCATCAGTCCGGCATAGAGCACACCCTTGAAAGGTGTGCCCCGTTTGGCGAGCGTTGAGATCGTCGGTTCGATGATCCGCTTCATGACATCGGACACAAGAGCGTCCGTCATCACCGGGGCCGGTGAATAGGCGCCCATGCCACCCGTGTTCGGGCCCTTGTCGCCGTCATAGGCGCGCTTGTGGTCCTGGGCGGTTGCCAGCGGCAACGCGTTGGTTCCGTCCGAGATAACAAAGAAGCTGGCTTCCTCGCCCTCGAGGAATTCCTCGACCACGACCTCGGCACCGGCTGCTCCGAAGGACCCTTCGAAACAGGCACGCACCGCGTCCTCGGCTTCTTCGAGCGTCATTGCAACGACGACGCCTTTGCCGGCGGCAAGGCCGTCCGCCTTGACCACGATGGGTGCGCCTTGCGCGCGTACATAGGCCAGTGCCGCGTCTGCGTTGTCAAAACGGCCATAACCGGCCGTGGGGATAGAGGCTTCGTCGCACACACCCTTGGTAAAAGCCTTTGAGCCTTCGAGCTGTGCTGCGGCTTTGGAAGGACCAAAGGCCTTGATGCCCGCTGCCTCAAGATCGTCGACGAGACCAACGACGAGCGGTGCTTCGGGACCGACAACAACAAGGTCGATGCCTCTGCTGCGGCAGAATTCAATGACAGCGCCGTGGTCGGACACATCCAGGTCGGTGAGTTCGGCAACCTGCGCAATGCCCGCATTGCCGGGCGTTGCATAAAGCTTCGTCAGTTTCGGAGATTTAGCCAGGGCCCAAGCAAGTGCATGTTCGCGGCCACCGGATCCGATAAGAAGAAGTTTCATGATTTGCCCGTCTCTTGAAGCGCGTTTGAGGTGAGTAAAGCGCTGCACCGGGTTCGGGCAGCTCTTTTGCGGCGGGGTCTAACACGCAGCGGAACGCACTGCAATTGACGGGCGCTTTTTCCGGGCTTGCGAAGGCCCTGCTGCTTCAAGTGCCGGGATGTTCGCAAGGTCGTCAGCCGTCGACCGTCACGCGGCAATAAAGGATGTTGTCCTTCTGCAGATCCGCCCCCCAGATCAGTTTGGCGGAGCCTTCCCAGCTGACCCGGTCATAGCCATCCTTGGGTCTGACGTCCCTTTCAGTGTGGATTGTTGCCGGGGGCCAGGCACTGTCGTCAAACCCGGGTGACATCCAGTTGTCCGGAACAGAAATCCTCGTTTCAGCACAATTGGCCTGCGACACGTCCGGATCGCGCTCGCGCTCGCAGGAACTTTGCGCCGGAGCAGACTGGACAGTCAGACAGCGCCAGTCGGATCCCGTCGCCGCCAGCAGCTGGCCATTTGACCGGTCACGAAACTGCGCGATCGCGCCGCCGTCCCCCATCTGCTGCTTGCGCGTGCCGATATATTCAAGACCCGTCTCGTTTTCCATGAAATCTCGGAACTCGAAGGCGATGGTCATTGGCAGGTCGGCGTTGAATTCTAAGCGTTCGGCGTTGAAGGAGCGCTCCGTCGTTATCGATACGCTGTCCTCCAGCAGTGGCGCACCGTTGATATAGAGCTTGAACCAGTTGTCGACCCAGACTTCACCGACAATCTCGCGTGCTCCCGAAGAGGCGATCTTGCTTTCATTCAGCTCGGCGCCTTTGCCTCCGGGAGGAGGCGGCGGTTTCTGGGCGAAGGACGATGCCGGTATTGCCGCCAGACCGAGGCCGGTTGCCAAAAGAGCTCCAAACAGGAATTTGGATGTGAAATGCACGAAAATACTCCGTTGTCTGCCACGACGGCGGCACTATGACCTCTTGCGGGATGTAATTCACCTTAAATATCGTTAGAAGTGCCGAGCTACCCGGGGCAGCTCGAGTAGAAATTCAAGCGCACGGATTGGACGGGCTTAGCAATGCTGTTTTCAACCAAGGATACAGGACCGGTCGCGGATGCCGTGAAGCGTCACTGGGTCGACACCAGGCTGCCGGCGTCCTTGCGGCCCTATGCGCGGCTGGCCCGCTGGGAACGGCCGATCGGCTGGTGGCTGCTGTTGTGGCCGTGTCTTTGGTCGGCGGCCCTGGCCGCGATTGCCGCGGGCAATGGCTGGCCGAATCCCTGGCATGTCGTGCTGTTCTTGGTTGGGGCCATTGCCATGCGCGGTGCGGGCTGCACCTATAACGACCTTGTGGATGTGGACATTGACAGCAAGGTTGAACGAACACGTTCGCGACCGATTCCTGCCGGGCAGGTCACCAGGTTCCAGGCCAAGATCTTTCTGGTACTGCAGTGCCTGGTGGGTTTGATTGTTCTCCTGCAATTCAACCTCTTTACGATAGCCCTGGGCGTTGCGTCGCTTGTGCCCGTTGCGATCTATCCCTTTATGAAACGCTTCACGAACTGGCCTCAGCTGTTCCTCGGCTTTGCCTTCTCCTGGGGAGCGTTCATGGGGTGGGCGGCAGAATTCGGGCACCTTTCCTGGGCTCCGATCATCCTTTATGCTGGCGGCATCTGCTGGACCATCGGCTACGACACGATCTATGCCCACCAGGACAAGGAAGATGATGCCCTGGTTGGCGTCAAATCAACGGCCCGTCTGTTCGGGAACCGCACGAAACCCGCTCTCATCGTGCTTTATGCGCTTGCGACCGTCCTGTTCATGCTGGCGGCAAGCCTGGCTGATGCGGGTCCCGCCGCGTTTGCCGGCATTCTGCTGGGCGTTCTGCATTTGGGGTGGCAGGTGGTGACGCTGGATATCGATGACGGGGATCAATGCCTGAAACTGTTCAGATCCAACACGACCTACGGCTGGATCCTGTTTGCCGGGTTTGTGGCCGACGCCCTGATCGGTTGGCTTTGACACCCCGTTGAAACGAAAAAAGGCTCCGTCGCGGAGCCTCGTTCCAAAAAGGGAAGTCCTGATCGCGCGTCAGCTGCGCGCGATGATTTCCCGTTCGTGGCCGAATTTGGGTTGAGCATCGACCGAATGCCCCGGACGGCGCTTGTTCAAGAAGCGTGGGCGACGACCGGTCAGGTGCCGAAGCTTCCTGCGCGGGGCCGGGCTCGACACGGGTGTTGCGCTATAGGCCTCGATCGGTTTGACCTTGCCGCCAAGATCGCACACCAGCATCGGCAGGTTGAGCGTCTGGGCCCAACGGCTCCACAAGACCGCAAGACTGTCGGAGTTTTCGGTTTCGGCGAGCGTGATTGACAGGCCGCTGTCGGGATGTTTCAGGATCAGGGCCGCCATGATTTCACCGGGAGCCTCGCCCGGGACAATGCGCACCATGACACCGTCAAAACCGCTTGCCGGCACAACCACCTTGACCGGAACACCGCCGACCCTGTGCTTGATGACTGCCTTTTCATGATCAAGAGTGATCTCGGCCGGAAGAGAAGTGGTGCCCGGTCTGCTTTCCAGTCTTTGCTGGAATTGAACGGGGAGACAACCGGGATGCGGCAACGCGTGCTGGCCGCTCCCGATTGTCTCTGTTTCCTGTTTTTCTGTTTGACGTCTCAAATGACTCTCCGTCGGACCTTTTGGTCTCTTGATGCTTTTGAAGGTAACGGAGAAAGATCGTGAACCACTTAAGAGACAGAGTTAAAAAATTGTGATTTTAAAGAGGGTTACCGGAGTGTAAGCGGACCGCTAACGGCTTGTTCACTACAATGGCCGTGGCGGGTGTCATCCTGTTTTTGATTTTGCCCGCGACTCCGATATCTAACCTTGTTGTTGCCAAACCCTCACAAGCTGTTGCGGTGCAACCGCGCGACGCGTAAACATCAGCTCAAGCAAAAGGCGGAGCAAATGTCTGAACTGATTGATCAAAGCGAACTGCAATCACGTGCCGTGCGGCTTGTCGAGGCAGCAAAGGCGGCAGGCGCAGACGCCTGCGATGCGATTGCCGTAACCGGGGTGTCGCTTGGTGTCGATGTCAGGGAAGGCAAGGTCGAGGAAACGGAGCGCGCCGAAGGCGACGACGTGACCTTGCGGGTTTTCGTCGGCAGGCGTACGGCGGCTGTTTCCGCAAACCAGCTTGATGATCCGGCTGGACTGGCTGAACGGGCAGTGGCGATGGCAAAGGTTGCGCCGGAAGATCCCTATGCCGGTCTTGCCGACCAGGATCTGCTCGTGAAGGAATTTCCGGAGCTTGAGCTTCTGGATACAAGGGAATTGACCGCGAGCGAGCTGACGGACATTGCACTTGAAGCAGAGGCGGCCGGCCTCGCAGTCGGCGGGGTGAGCAAATCCGGTGGGGCCGGGGCGTCCTGGCGCCTTGCCGGTGTCGTGCTTGCGACCAGTCACGGATTTCAGGGGTCCTATCTTTCCTCGCGCTTCGGAATGTCGATGACCGCGGTTGCCGGCGAAGGCACGGCGATGGAACGGGACTATGATTTCGACAGCCGGACCTTCTTTGAAGATCTCGAGGCTCCGTCCGAGATCGGTCGCAGGGCAGGCGAACGGGCTGTCAGACGCCTCAATCCGCAGAAACTCACGACCCGAACGGCGAATGTCATTTATGAATCGCGGGCCGCACGAAGCATCCTGGGTCACTTGACGGGGGCGATCAACGGCGCGTCGGTTGCCCGCAAGACCAGTTTCCTGAAAGACAAGATGGGCGAAGCCATTCTGGCGCCCGGCATCAAGGTCGTTGATGATCCGTTCAAGAGCCGCGGCGCTGCGACCCGCCCCTTTGATGGCGAAGGAACGCGCGCCGAAGTCCTCAACATGGTGGATGACGGTGTCCTGCAACACTGGTTTCTTGACGGTGCCGCGGCGCGTGAACTCGGTTTGAAACCGAACGGGCGGGCGCATCGCAGTGGCAGCGGCACATCTCCGGGGGCAACCAACATCACCCTGATGCCGGGAACGCGGTCGTTGGAAGAGTTGATGGCCGACGCCGGCGAAGGGCTGTTGGTGACCGATCTGATCGGACATGGCGTCAACGGTCTGACCGGCGACTATTCACGAGGCGCAGCCGGTTTCTGGTTTGAAAACGGCCAGATTGTCGAGCCGGTGAGCGAAATCACGATCGCCGGAAACCTCAACGACATGTTCAAGCGCCTCATTCCGGGAAGTGATCTGGACAACAGGTATTCTGCGGCGGCCCCCTCGCTGATGGTCGAAGGGATGGCTCTTGCCGGAAGCTGATCGGACCGGCATCGCCGGTGACCATGGGTCGGACAGGGACCTTCTTGAAGCCGCTGCCCGGGACGCCGGCGCGCTGGCCCTCACCTATTTTGGCAGGGACCCGGAGACCTGGTTCAAGGGCAACAAGTCGCCGGTTTCCGAAGCCGACCTTGCTGTTGACCGGTTTCTTGCCGAAAGACTGCGAACCGCGCGCCCGGACTATGGATGGCTGTCGGAAGAAACCGCCGATGACCGGTCCCGGCTTGGAAATGAGCGGGTTTTCATCGTTGACCCTATTGACGGAACGCGGGCTTTTCTCGCCGGTGGCGACGAATGGACGGTTTCTGTTGCCATTGTCGAAAACGGCCGGCCGCTTGCAGGCGCCGTGTTCTGCCCATGCCGGTCGGAAATGTTTCTGGCCAGCCTTGGCGGCGGGGCCTGGCTGAACGGTGAAACGATCACGGTATCCGGGAAGGACAGTATCCGGGGAGCAACACTGACCGGCCCTCATTCCATCGTTGCCAGCCAGATTGTCAAAGAGGCCGGATTTACCCCGACCACCATTTTGCGCTCGCTGGCTTACAGGTTGACCATGGTGGCAGCGGGCAGGGTTGATGTCGGCACGGCGCGAGGGGGCCCAAGCGACTGGGACCTTGCAGCAGCCGATCTTTTGGTGCAGGAAGCAGGCGGCAAATTGACCGACCTATCCGGTCGGCATCTGGTCTATAACCGCGCTCGGACCGGGCATCCGGCATTGATCGCGACCCCGGCTGCCTTGAATGCGCCCGTGCGTGAAGCGCTGGATGCACTGATCAGATAAGTTATGAACCATGCAGATGTTGATGCATGAGACGAAACGAGGACACTCATGAGCGAGAGCGACACACCCAAGCAGCTTCTGCACCTTGTTTTCGGCGGTGAACTTGAATCGCCCGAAGGTCTGACATTTCGCGACCTCGACGAATTGGACATTGTCGGCATTTATCCAAACTATGCCGAAGCTTACACTGCCTGGAAGGCAAAGGCCCAATCCACGGTCGACAACGCCCACATGAGGTACTTCATCGTTCATATGCACCGCTTGCTGGACCCTGAAACAGCCGCATAAGCCGGCGCATTTCGTTAGGCACAACAAAAATGATCAAACGCCTTGGCCGTCAGCCCTGGGTCCTGAGCTTTGTGGGCACCACAATGGCTGTGTGGCTGAAGTTCGTTTATCGTACCAACCGTTTTGTTGTGAAGCCGGATGGTGTTCACGACGAGATGGAAGAGCATCTCCCCGTGATCGTGGCAATGTGGCATGGTCAGCATTTCATGGTGCCATTTGCAAAGCCGGCACACTGGCCGGCGAAAGTGATGATTTCCCGATCCGCCGATGGAGAGGTCAACGCCATTGCTGCCCGCAAGCTTGGTCTGGGACTGATCCGCGCCTCGGGCGGGCGCAACGCCCGACAGATCAAGAAACGCGGTGGCATGAAAGGATTCATTGAGGCGCTGCGGACCCTGAAGGAAGGGCAAAGTGTCGCCATGACCGCAGACGTGCCCAAGGGACCGTCGCGCAAGTCGGGCGTTGGTATCGTGCAACTCGCGAAGCACTCCGGTCGTCCGATCCTGCCGGTGGCCGTTGCCACGAGCCGCAGCAAGGAACTCAACAGCTGGGACAAGGCCAGCGTGAACCTTCCCTTCGGTCGGGGCAGCATTGCCGTAGGCGAACTCATCAGGGTTCCCTCCGATGTGGAAGACGACGCGCTGGAAACTTACCGCCAACAGGTGGAAGATGGGCTGAACGCCGCCACGAAACGGGCATATGAACTGGTCGGAAGGACGGATGGCTGAAAGAAGACCTTTTCTGATCAGCATCTACCAGAGCCTGGCATGGGCTCTGACGCCCTTGTTTCATGTCCTCCACTGGTGGCGTTGCCGATCCGGCAAGGAAATCTCCGGCCGAAAGTCTGAACGTTTCGGGTTTGGAAGTATGCCGAGGCCGACTGGTACCCTGGTCTGGATCCACGCAGCCAGCGTCGGAGAGACCATGTCCGTTCTGCCCCTGATCGAAGCGCTCTCGGATGCAGGCAATCGGGTCCTGTTGACGACGGTGACCGTCACATCGGCGGAGCTCGCGCATTCCAGGCTGCCGGAAAACGCGTTTCACCAGTTCGTTCCCTTCGATGCTCCCGGGCCCGTGGATCGCTTTCTGAACCACTGGAATCCTGATCTTGCCATGGTCGTTGAATCGGAGATCTGGCCTTGTCTGTTCGACAGAATGCGGCAGCGGTCCACCCCTTTTGTCCTCCTGAATGGCCGGTTGTCCGACAGTTCGATGAGGAGCTGGCAAAGACTGTCTCGTGTCTCCGGGTACATATTCAACTGTCTGGATCTGGTCCTGGCTCAAAGCAAGACAGATGCAGACCGGTTTCGGCGGCTGGGGTGCAAGACTGTCGAAACTCCGGGAAACCTGAAGTTCGATGCTCCCGAACCGCAACTTCCCTTGGAAGATCTGACCTCATTGAAGGAACAGATCGGCAGTCGTCCGGTCTGGCTGGCGGCACTCACCCATCCAGGTGAAGACGAAATTGCAGCGCATGCTTTCAAGACGCTTGAAAAGGAGTTTTCCGATCTGCTTCTGGTGCTTGTTCCGAGGCACCCGGCGAGAGCGGATGACATCCGGGCACAACTTGAACTACAGGGCTTGAGCGTCTCGTCACGCAGTCGTGGTGACAGGATCGAACGGGAGACCAGGGTCTATCTGGGAGATACGCTCGGAGAAATGGGGCTCTATTATCGATTGGCGCCGGTCACTTTTCTGGGCGGGTCCTTCAATGACGCCGGTGGCCATAATCCTGTCGAGGCAGCGCTTACCGGATCTGCCTTGGTGACGGGTCCCAGGGTTTCCAATGCACGTGCCGTCTACAAGGATCTCTGGGCCGCGGAAGGGGCGGGTAGAGCATCCTCACCCGAGACGCTGGAAGAGCTGGTCGGGGAATTGCTCAGGCAGCCGCAAATGGCGGTCGAGCAAGCCGAACGGGCGAGGGCTCTGGTGGAGGCCGGTCGAGGCGCATTGGCAAAGACGCTGGAAATACTCGAGGCCCGGTTTCCCATCGAGGTTCGAGGCAAGGGGCATGAGGCCCTTCATGAGTAAGACACCCGATTTCTGGATGACGTCCGGGACGTCACTTGCTGCAATCCTGCTGGCGCCCCTGGGCTGGATCTATGGCAGGGTTTCCGGACGGCGCATGCTTTCCAGGCCCAAGGCCACGAGCAAGCTTCCGGTTGTCTGCATCGGCAATTTTGTTGTCGGGGGAACAGGCAAGACACCCTTTTCACTTGAACTGGCCGAGTGCCTGTCAGAAGAGGGGTATCGCCCGGGATTCCTCCTGCGCGGATATGGCGGTCGTCAGAAGCAGCCGCTGCTGGTTGATCCGGATCGGCACACGGCCGCTGCAGTGGGTGACGAAGCCCTGCTGCTGGCGCAGGAGGCGCCAACAATTGTTTCTGCCGACCGGGTTGCGGGCGCCAGGCTTGCGGAACAGCAGGATATCGACCTCCTGATCATGGATGACGGCTTTCAGAACCCGGCTCTCAAAAAGGATCTGAGCCTGGTTCTGGTGGATGCGGCGACCGGCTTTGGCAATGGCTTTTGCCTGCCAGCGGGGCCGCTGCGGGCACCGCCTGCAATGCAGATCCTGAAAACCGATTGTCTTGTGATCGTCGGCGAGGGTGAGGCGGCTGAAGACGCGGTCCATCTTGCAGCACGCAAAGGTCTGCCAATTCTGCATGCCCATCTTGTTCCGCAAGTGAACGAGAAGCTGGAAAGTCAAAAGCTCTATGCCTTTGCAGGCATTGGACGCCCCCAGAAGTTTTTCTCAACTCTGGAGGCAATGGGATGCGAACTGAAGAAGACACGGTCGTTTGCCGACCACCATCAATATAGTGCAGCGGAGGTCCGTTCCCTGTTGACCGAAGCCGACGAACTAGGACTGCAACTGGTCACGACCGCAAAGGACATGGCAAGACTGAAGACCTCGGACGGCGAGATTTTTCACTGGATCGAATCCAGAGCCGAGGTTCTGGACGTCGACATGAAGATTGACGACACGGAGCGTCTCATGTCCCTGATCCGCGAGAAGCTCAGGAACCTGGCGTTCAGCAAGTAAACCGGGATCTTAGCTAAGTTCCAGATGCCGCTTCATGGACGCGTTGGCGTCGACATAAGCTTCCTGACGCTCGACGGACCAGTATTTGAGTTCGTCCAGCGGAATTGCGGTTCCGGTTACGGCACAGCGCACAAATGTCCCAGGCGTCTCGACCTGATAGTCACCGTCGAGGTAACGGACGCGGGCTTCGCTCGGGATACGCGGGTTTTCGTAACGGTTCATTGGTGTCGTGTCTGGATCAGTTGGTTTCTTTCACGTCTTTTACGGCAAGCGGCGCTGCTTGGGCAAGACAAAGCTACGCAAAACCCGATCACCTTTCGTGCTGGAACGCTAGAACATCGGCAAGCTGCGTCGGTCTCGACCAATGAGATAGCGGCACCTGGACATGACTACAAGGTGTTCCGGCAGCATGTCCCGCGTCCGTCTCATTTCCGCGTCACGATCTTTGCGGCAGGTATCCATGTCCGCCCATCTTTTAGCGTTGACGGACATGTCCTGACAAATCAGCAGGTCGGGCTGACAGGCGACCAGGTGCATTGCGACAAGAATGGATTTCATCGGCTCGGTCCCGACACTTTCTGCCCCGACATTTCCGGGCTGCCGAACCACACCCGGACAACATTGTCATCGTTCTGTTCGGATGGCGCAGGTGGGCCGGAAACGCGTCCGGACTTGCCAAGTGCTTGGAGCAGCAAAGGGTGCATTCCCTCACCACGCTCTGATGCAATTGCGTGAAAAGAGGCAAGGGATTGATTCAGCGGAAATTGGGGGCGATCTGTCATGGAAAAGGGTCTCGGCTATCGTCGCGACGCGCGGCATGGAGAAGGTCGTAAGTGAGATTGGCTGAGACCGCAGAAAACGGTTGGCTTTGATCGCTTGCAGGTCGAAGCAGATCAATTAACTTGAGTTAAATACTCATATTAAAAACAAATGCAAGTGGAATTCCGCGGATTTGGGATGAATTCCCGGGCAAAACCCCTATGTTTGGGGAAAGGAAACAGCCTTCGCACCGCTGGCTGGCAATGAACGCCTTGTGGCAAGGCGAACAGGACTGATGCATGACCATTTCCACGACAGATCTCATCGAAACCTCCGGCCTTGGTCTGGAAACAGCCAAACGGATTACAGAAGATGCCTTGTCAGGTGCCGATGACGGTGAGCTATATGTCGAGTACCGGCAGACCGAGGGCCTCGTCTTTGACAACGGTCGCCTGAAAGCGGCCAACTACGATACGGCACAGGGCTTTGGTCTCAGGGCGGTCGCCGGTGAAGCGGCCGGATATGCCCATGCGGGCGAAATCTCCGAAGGCGCCTTGAAACGTGCTGCCGATGCCGTCAGCGCCGTCAAAAAAGGATACTCGGGAAGCTACGCCGCCGCACCGGCCAGGACGAACCTTTCTCTTTACAGCGATGCCAATCCGCTCGGCGGGCCCAGTTTTGAGGAAAAGGTCAAGCTTCTTCAGGAGATTGATGCCTATGCGCGCGGCAGGGACCCGCGCGTTCGCCAGGTCTCGGCTTCGCTCGCCGGCTCCTGGCAGGTTGTCGAGATCCTGCGTGCTGATGGACATCTTGTCCGCGACGTCCGGCCCATGGTGCGTATGAGCATCTCGGTTGTCGCCGGCAATGACGACAGGCAGGAAAGCGGTTCCTTCGGCTGCGGTGGCCGTGAGGGTTTTGAGCGTTTCATCACGATGGAGAACTGGCAGGGCGGTGTCGACGAGGCATTGCGACAGGCACTGGTGAACCTCGAAGCTGTTCCGGCACCCGCCGGTGCATTTGACGTCGTGCTGGGCCCCGGCTGGCCGGGCATCTTGTTGCACGAAGCGGTCGGGCATGGTCTGGAAGGCGATTTCAACCGCAAGAAGACGTCGGCCTTTGCCGGCCTGATGGGCGAACGGGTGGCATCGCCCGGCGTGACCATCGTCGATGACGGAACCATTCCGGACCGCCGGGGGTCGCTGACGGTCGACGATGAAGGCACGCCTGCCGGCCGGACGGTCTTGATCGAGGATGGCATTCTTCGCGGCTACATGCAGGATCGCCAGAATGCGCGCTTGATGGGAATGGAACCGACCGGCAATGGTCGTCGTCAGTCCTACGCTCATATTCCCATGCCGCGTATGACCAACACGGTCATGATGGCCGGCGACAAGGATCCCGAGGAAATCCTTGGTTCGGTCAAGGATGGGATCTACGCGGTTGCCTTTGGCGGCGGTCAGGTCGATATCACCTCTGGCAAGTTCGTCTTTTCCTGCACGGAAGCCTACCGGGTCGAAAACGGCAAGGTCGGTGCGCCACTCAAGGGGGCCATGCTCATCGGCAACGGCCCGGATGCGCTCACGCGCGTGACCATGATTGGCAACGACATGGAACTGGATCCCGGCATGGGAACCTGCGGCAAACAGGGCCAGGGCGTGCCGGTTGGTGTGGGGCAGCCTTCCATGCGCATCAACGAAATGACCATAGGCGGGACTGCGGTCTGACCGGAGAGCAGACCGTGCCGGAACCGGACATCAAATTCGTCATCTTTGACATGGACGAGGTGCTCTACGACTACGATCACCGGATCCGGTTGCGTTTGCTTGATGAATTGACGGGACGACCTGCGGAGGACATCGACGCGGCTGTCTGGGGCGGACCGCATGAGAACAAGGCCGAAGCCGGAGATCCGGACACGGCGGAGGCCTACCTGTCGCAATATGCCGAGCTTCTGGGCTTTCCGATCGATTTCGAGACCTGGGCGGACATCAGGCGGCAAATGATGCGCGCAAGACCGGATGTGCTCGATCTTGTCCGACGTCTGAAGTCAAGGGTCGACGTGGCACTCCTGACCAACAACGGCATGATGCTGAAGGCGGCCCTGCCGGTCTGTGCACCGGATGTTGTCGAGATATTCGGAGACAAGGCACATGTCTCGGCCGAATTCGGGGCGCGCAAGCCGGATGTCCTCGTCTATCAGCGCATCTGCGGGAAATACGGTTACGCACCGCAGGAATGCGCGTTCATTGACGACCGGGAGGGCAATGTCACTGGCGCGCTGAACGCCGGAATGGACGGACATGTCTACACGGATTTGCCAGGCTTCAGGTCGTTTCTCGAGGACCGTGGGCTCATTTGAACCTAGCAGGTTGAAACACTGCGATTGCGACCTGGTTCGCAACAGCGGGTTGACCTATCTCATTTCATTGAAATCAGTGTTGTTTTATCTCTGAATAGCCGGATTTGTTTCGGGGAGACCGGCAATTGTTTGATAAACTGATCTGAATACCGGTCCTGAAAATGAGTCGGGAGCGGTTCGCGTCGTGACCTCAGGGGAGTGGGAATGGCCGCAGAGGCAGCACCTCCGTTTTTTGCCGAGTCGATCGTGTTCCTTGCGGCGACGGTTGTTGCCGTGCCGCTCGCCAAACGCCTCGGGCTCGGGTCTGTGGTCGGGTATCTTGCTGCCGGGGCAGCAATCGGACCACATGGCCTTCAGTTGCTGGGCTCCGGAGAAGATGTCCTGCATGTCGCTGAACTTGGCGTGGTGCTGCTGCTCTTCGTGATCGGGCTGGAACTTGACCCCCAAAAACTGTGGCGCATGAAGCGTGACATTTTCGGACTTGGCACTGCTCAGGTTCTCCTGACAGGGACCTGTCTCTACGCTGCCGCCCGCCTCGCAGGGCTGCAACACGCGACGGCTCTGGTCGCCGGATTTGGACTGGCGCTGTCTTCCACCGCCTTTGCGCTGCAAATCCTGCAAGAGCGTGGCCAGCTGTCATCTCCCTATGGGCAAAGGGCTTTTGGGATCCTGCTGCTACAGGACATTGCCATTGTTCCGCTGCTCGCCCTTGTTGCCATCCTCGCTCCCGGACCAGGGCCGACAACCTTTGCCAATATTCTGAGCGAGATTTCGATCGTTCTGGCCGCTGTGGCAGGGGTCATTCTCACGGGCCGCTATCTTATTTCCCCGATCTTTCTCTTTCTCGCGGCCAGCCGCGCCCGGGAAGTGATGTTAACGGCAGCCCTGCTCGTTGCCCTGGGCAGCGCCGGCATCATGCACGCGGTCGGATTGTCGATGGCTCTTGGTGCCTTCCTCGCTGGCGTGCTTTTGGCGGAGTCCAGCTTCCGGCACACGCTGGAGGCCGACATCGAACCTTTCCGCTCGCTCCTGATGGGGCTCTTCTTTGTGGCGGTCGGCATGTCCCTGGACTTTTCCCTGGTCGTTGAAAACTGGATGATCGTGGCTGCAGGCGTTGGAACTGTCATGATCCTGAAGGGCGGCTTTCTCTGGGCACTGTCCAGGGGGACAGGCTCTCCAAATTCCGATGCCTTGCGCATCGCGGTGACCTTGCCCCAGGGGGGGGAATTCGCCTTCGTCCTCTTCACTGCGGCTGTCAGCAACAGCCTTTTGGACTATCAGACAGCCAACCTCCTAAATGCCATCGTGATCATCACGATGTTGCTGACACCCGTTGCCTGTATCGGGCTGGACACTCTGGCGGCGCGGGTCAAGGCACGCGGCGTCGAAAATCCCTCGATAGAAACTTTCGAAGAGGCGGCTCCGACGGTCCTCGTCATCGGCTTCGGTCGCTTTGGCATGGTCGTGGCGCAGATCCTGACGTCGGAGGGACTTGAGATCACGGCCATCGACAACCGGCCGGACCGGATCGCCTATGCACGCAAGATGGGCTACCAGGTCTATTATGGCGATGCCACGCGCGCCGACGTCCTGTCTGCTGCCGGTGCCGGCAAGGCCGCCCTGGTCGCCATGTGCATCGAGAACTACAAGGTCATGGGGAAGGCCATAGACCTGATCAGGGAAGGTTTCCCCGAGACGCTGATCTTCTGCCGGGCAACCGATCGCGCGCATATGCTCGACCTGACCAAGCGCGGTGTTGATTTCCAGGTCCGCGAGACTTTCGAATCCAGCGTCGTCTTCGGGCGAGCTGCCCTAGAAGCGCTTGGGACGCCGCTCGACCGGATCGATCAGATCGAGGAAGACGTGCGTCACCGGGACGAAGAACGCCTGGCCGTTCAGCTCAGCGAAGGCATATATGCCGGCAAGGACCAGCTTCACCGCGTGACGCCGCGCGGTCAGCGCCGCAAAGGCAAGCAAGACGCACCTGCTGAATGAAAAAGGCGCCGATAGCGGCGCCTTTTCTTTGTCCGATAACGTTCGTTGCTACGGCAGCGAGTCGAAGCCGGAGGAGAACCCGGTCAGTGAAATGGGAATCCCGATCCCTTCTTCCGGTGTCTGGAAGATGATGAACGTGGCCTGGGCACCTGCCCGGAGCTTGCTCAGAAGTTCTTCATCCAGAATGACCTCGGCGATACAGCCGTTGGGCAGGCAGCGCACGAAACCGGCGCGGCCAATATCCGCATTGTCTACCCGAAGCCCCAAACCGGAAGGCAGTAGCACACCCAACGGTGCCAGCACCCGCAGGATGCGCGCCTGTTTGTCTGCAGTCTTCAAAACGATAACAGACAAGCCGACGTTTTCACGGTCGGAGGCCGTTACGTTCTGGATGAGGGCGCATTGTTCCCCCGGAGCGCCAGGAGGCGTGTCGCAGCGCATCTGCCAATCCCCATGCGCGGAACGCACTTCCCCTTGGGCGCCTGCGGTCGTGGCTCCCTGGGCAATGGTTGCCAGCGCGAGCCCTGCAATTGCAAGGAACCTGGACACGGAGATTTTCGGGCATCCTGCCAGTCGGGCAGCACAGGATAGCAATGAGTTGGCTGACAAGAAATCCTCCAGTCAATCGTTGTCTGATCCGTCGGGCCTTTTGCAAGGGACGCGACTTTGCCCGCGAATCATGATGTTTTTCAGCCCAGACCTTGCCGCATGATGGATCTTGATTCCAGTCTGGCCGGAACGGTTCGGCCTGATTAAACGGTTTTTTTGTCGAAAATCGGCTGTCTTTGACAATGGTCAAACAAACAAAGCTGGCCACTGGCTGTGAAAAGTGGGAAATACCGTTGCAGCTTGGCGTTTCTTGTGGTTTTTGTGCGGCACGAAGGTGACGCTGGGGTGATGCGGCACATCGCCGCTCTGCCCATTGGTAGTCATCGCTCTAAGACTTGGATTGTGCTTATAGTCCCGGGATCGAAGGATCTGGTCGAGAGGGCAGACAGGGCAGATTGGGCTTGCGCGGCGGCGTCAAGCCCGTTACTGCCGCACCTTGATTAGGCCGGGATATAAGGCCGGTGTTTTTGCATGTGCCGCAAATTGTGCGGCTGAGGGAAGGGAGCGTGGACGTGAAGGCAGTCTTCAAACGTCTCATGACTATTGCCGGTTCGGCGGCGACATTTGCAGGGATGTCCAGCGCGGCATTGGCCGCTGAAGCAGGCATTAGCGATTGGCAGCTCGGATTTCAGAGTTCCATTACCGATGTCATGGATGACATCACCTGGTTCAACAGCTTCACGCTGATCATCATCACGGTGATCACATTGTTCGTTCTGGCGCTTTTGCTTATCTGCATGACAAAGTTCAGCGCCAAGGCGAACCCGGTGCCGTCCCGCACCTCGCACAACACCATGATCGAGGTGGTCTGGACAATCGCTCCGATCCTGATCCTGGTCGTGATTGCGATCCCGTCCTTCCGCCTGCTCTACAAGCAGCTGGAAATCCCCGAGTATGACATGACGGTCAAGGCCATCGGTTACCAGTGGTACTGGGGATATGAATATACCGACGAAGGCATGGGCGACCTCTACTTCGACAGCTACATGGTTGGTGACGCACAGGATCTCGACAAGGATCTCGAAGCGCGGACCAAGTTCGCTGAAGAGCGCGGTGTTGCCATCAACGAGGTTCCGCGCCTGTTGGCCGTGGACTATGACCTCGTCATTCCGGTCGACACGACGGTTCGCCTGCAGGTGACCGCTGAAGACGTGATCCATGCATTTGCAATGCCTTCCATGGGCATCAAGATCGACGCGATCCCGGGCCGCTTGAACGAGACCTGGTTCCATGCACGTGAAGAAGGTGTCTATTACGGACAGTGCTCCGAGCTGTGCGGCGTCAACCACGCGTTCATGCCGATCGCGGTGCGCGTCGTCTCCAAGGACCAGTTCACGACATGGGCTGCTGCCGCGCAGGACGATCTGGACACAGCAAACCAGCAGCTTCTGGCCTCGATTGCAGAAGCCAAGAAACTGGCTGCCAAGGGCAATTTGGACGAGATCGCTGTCGCCGCGAAATAACGCGGCGCTAGATAATGGAATTGGCGAGGCGCGCGATGACACGCTGCGCCGCTGAGGAAGACTAAAGAGGGAGCCTCACATGGCTGGGACCGAAGCACATGCGGCACATGACCATCCGACAGGATGGCGCAGGTGGGTCTATTCGACCAACCACAAAGATATCGGGTTGCTGTATCTCTATTTCGCGATCTTCGCAGGCATCGTAGGCGGCGCACTCAGCGTCGGCATGCGCATGGAACTGCAAGAGCCGGGAATGCAGATCTTCAACAATGCGCACATGTTCAATGTGTTCACGACTGCTCATGGTCTGATCATGATCTTCTTCATGGTCATGCCGGCCATGATTGGCGGATTTGCCAACTTCTTCGTGCCGATCATGATCGGTGCGCCGGACATGGCCTTTCCGCGCATGAACAACATTTCCTTCTGGCTGCTTCCGCCGGCCTTCCTCCTTCTGCTGCTGTCCCTTTTCGTGGACGGTCCGGCAGGTGGCCAGGGCGTTGGTGGTGGCTGGACGATCTACCCGCCGCTGTCCACATCCGGTCAGCCTGGCCCGGCCATGGACTTGGCGATCCTGTCGCTGCACATTGCTGGTGCGTCGTCCATCCTGGGTGCCATCAACTTCATCACGACCATCTTCAACATGCGTGCGCCGGGCATGACACTGCACAAGATGCCGCTGTTTGCATGGTCCGTGCTGATCACCGCCTTCCTGCTGGTTCTGTCCCTGCCGGTTCTGGCTGGTGCGATCACCATGCTGCTGACCGACCGTAACTTCGGCACGACGTTCTTTGACCCGGCCGGTGGCGGCGACCCGATCCTGTTCCAGCACCTGTTCTGGTTCTTCGGTCACCCGGAAGTTTACATCCTGATCCTCCCGGGCTTCGGCATCATCAGCCACATCATTTCCACTTTCGCCCGCAAGCCGATCTTCGGTTACCTCGGCATGGCGTATGCGATGGTCGCGATTGGTGTTGTCGGCTTCATCGTGTGGGCGCACCACATGTACACCGTCGGCATGTCTGCCGAGACCCAGGCCTACTTCGTGGCAGCCACGATGGTGATCGCGGTTCCGACCGGCGTTAAGATCTTCTCCTGGATCGCCACCATGTGGGGCGGTTCCATCGAGTTCAAGACACCGATGGTCTGGGCAATCGGCTTCATCTTCCTGTTCACCGTCGGTGGTGTGACAGGCGTGCAGCTCGCGAATGCCGGTCTCGACCGTGCCTTCCACGACACTTACTACGTTGTGGCGCACTTCCACTACGTGCTGTCCCTGGGCGCCGTCTTCGCGATCTTCGCTGGCTGGTACTACTGGTTCCCGAAGATGTTCGGCTACATGTACAACGAGACGATCGGCAAGCTCCACTTCTGGGTTACCTTCGTGGGCGTGAACCTGGTTTTCTTCCCGCAGCACTTCCTGGGCCTGGCCGGTATGCCGCGTCGTTACGCCGACTACCCGGACGCGTTTGCAGGCTGGAACTTTGTTTCCTCCATCGGATCCTACATTTCCGCCTTTGCCGTTGTGATTTTCATCTTCGGCATCGTGGAAGCGTTCTCCAAGAAACGCGCTGTTGGAAACAACCCGTGGGGCGAAGGTGCAACGACACTGGAGTGGACCCTGTCTTCTCCACCACCGTTCCACCAGTTCGAAACGCTGCCGCGCATCAAGTAAAACGATGCCGGGAGGAAATTCCTCCCCATGAAATGAGCGCCGCGCCGATCCTTCGGCGCGGTGTGTTCCGCAAAAAGCCTGCCGCCGAAGCCAGTCGGTCAATGAAATTCGGCTGGCAGAGAGAATTCGAAGGACACGCCCATGTCGCTCGTTGAGCGCCAGGATATGATGAACGAAGACAGTGTCGTCTGGACAGGCGGCATGGGAACAGCGAGCGACTATCTGGCGCTGCTGAAGCCGCGTGTTATGTCTTTGGTGATCTTCACGGCATTCGTCGGTCTGATGCTGGCACCGGGAACACTGCATCCTGTTCTGGCCGGTGTTGCAATCCTGTGTATCGCAGTGGGCGCGGGCGCCTCAGGTGCGCTCAACATGTGGTACGACGCCGACATTGACGAAGTCATGTCGCGCACGAAAAAACGGCCCATTCCTGCCGGAAAGGTGACGCGCGAAGAAGCCTTCACTTTCGGCATGACCCTGTCCATCGGGTCGGTTCTTCTGCTTGGTCTGATGGTCAACTGGTTCGCCGGTGCCTTCTTGGCCTTCACGATCTTCTTCTACGTCGTCATCTACACGATGTGGCTGAAGCGTTCGACGCCTCAGAACATTGTAATCGGCGGTGCCGCCGGCGCGTTCCCTCCGATGGTCGGCTGGGCCTCCGTCACCGGATCGGTCAGCCTGGAAAGCTTCATTCTCTTCCTGATCATCTTCATGTGGACGCCGCCGCATTTCTGGGCGCTGGCACTGTTCAAGAGCAGTGACTATCGCGCAGCCGGCGTGCCGATGCTGCCTGTCGTGGCCGGTGAAACCAACACGCGCCACCAGATCCTGCTCTACTCGGTCTTCCTTGCGCCGATTGGTGTGGCTCCCTATTTCCTGGGTTTCGCAAGCCCGGTCTATGGTGTGGCTTCGGCCCTTCTCGGTCTCGCCTTTGTCGCCCTGGCTGTTGATGTCTGGCGCAAACGCGAAGGCGACGTGGCGCGCACGGCGACGGTCCGCCTGTTCAAGTTTTCGATCTTCTATCTTTTCATGCTTTTCGCTCTTCTTCTGGGAGAAAGCCTGGTTGCAGGAGTTCTGGCGTGATGGCGGAAGAAGAGGAAAAGGGCATCAAGTTGACGGACGAGCAACTCAAGTCGAGACGATCCCGTTCGGTCGCCATCGGCTGGGCCCTGGCGTTTCTCGTCGGGCTGATTTTCCTGGTTACCTACGTCAAGCTTGGGCCTGGCGTGATGAACAGGCCGCTGTGAGGATATGTCTGTGAGCGACGCGCAAAACTCTATGGATCTTGCCCGCAAGAATCGCCGTGTAGCGGTCGCGGCTGCAAGCGTGTTCGCGTTCATGGTCGGCGCGGCCTATGCAGCTGTTCCTCTCTACGATCTATTTTGCCGCGTGACCGGCTTCGGCGGGACCACGCAGGTGGCCGAGGCCGAGAGCGACTACGTGATCGACCGTATCGTCACGATCCGCTTCGACGGCAATGTCAACAAATCGCTTCCCTGGAAATTCAAGCCGGAACAACGTTCGGTAACCTTCAAGATGGGGGAGACCGCGCAGCTCGCCTATCTGGCAACCAACGTGAGCGAGAATACCACCGTCGGAACATCGACCTTCAACGTGTCGCCACCGACCGCGGGGATCTACTTCAACAAGCTTGACTGCTTCTGTTTCACCGAACAGGCTCTGGAGCCAGGTGAGACCGTGGAAATGCCGGTCGTCTTTTTTGTCGACCCGGAAATGGACAAGGATCCGGAACTGAAACATGTGAAGGAAATCACCCTGTCCTATACCTTCTTTCCGGTGGATGAGCCGGAACAACCTGTTGCAGCGCGGGTGGAAGCGCCCGCAACTGAAACGAAACTGTAAGTGATTGGCGCAACGCGCGCCTGAGATGACTGTGTTTGGGGAGCTTGCCGATGGCTGAGGCACATACCAAGAACCACGATTACCACCTGGTGGATGCGAGCCCATGGCCGTTCCTGGGCGGGATCGGTGCATTTGTGATGGCGATTGGCGCTATCTCCTGGATGCGTGCGGCGGCCGGAGAGTCCTTTGACCTCTTCGGCATCGACTTCGCGTCCACCAGCTGGGGCATTTTCGCGATTGGCCTGCTGGTCGTCCTTTACGTGATGTACGGTTGGTGGGCCGACACGATCAAGGAAGCCCATGAAGGCTATCACACCCGGGTCGTTTCCCTTCACCTGCGATACGGAATGCTTCTGTTCATCGCGTCGGAAGTGATGTTCTTCGTTGCATGGTTCTGGGCCTATTTCGATGCTGCCCTGTTCGCCGGCGAAGCCATTCAGTTCTCGCGCGTGGAAGCAACCGGTGGCCACTGGCCGCCCGATGGCATAGCGACATTCGATCCTTGGCACCTGCCGCTGTTGAACACCCTGATCCTGCTTTGCTCCGGTACGACCGTGACCTGGGCGCACCACGCATTGCTGCACGATGACCGGGAAGGTCTGAAATGGGGTCTGGTTCTGACCGTTCTGCTTGGTATCCTGTTCACGTTCGTACAGGGATACGAGTACGCACACGCGGCCTTCTCCTTCGACGGAAACATCTACGGAGCAACCTTCTTCATGTCGACCGGCTTCCACGGCTTCCACGTGATTGTCGGAACGATCTTCCTTGCGGTCTGCCTGTTCCGCGCGCTGGCCGGACACTTCACGGTCAAGCAACACTTCGGCTTCGAGGCTGCCGCCTGGTACTGGCACTTTGTTGACGTTGTCTGGCTGTTCCTGTTCGTTGCCATCTACATCTGGGGCGCAGGCACACCGGCCGCTCACTAAGGCCGTAGACACAAGCTTGAGATGGCGCCCGATCCGGTTTCCGGATCGGGCGCTTTCGTTTTGAGGGACTGAAGAGGTCTGAATGGAAGACAAGGCTCACTTTCCGCCGGTCAACCCGGCAGCCGCCGGTCTTGCCGGCACCTGCCCGCGTTGTGGCCAGGGACGCCTTTTTGACGGGTTCCTGACTGTGCGGAAATCCTGCTCGGCCTGTGGGCTGGACTATTCCTTTGCCGACAGCGGCGACGGGCCGGCTGTCTTCGTCATCATGATTGTCGGCTTTGTCATCGTTGGTCTGGTGCTGTTTGTCGAATTGACCTTCCAGCCCCCGATCTGGCTGCACCTGATCATCTGGCTTCCCCTGACGATCGGCCTCGCTGCGGCGACATTGCGCCCGTTAAAGGGCCTGATGATCGCACTGCAATACAAACACGAGGCGCGGGAAGCGCGCCTCGATGAAGATCAGACATCCTGAAATTCTGGAGCAGAACGCGGCAATGGGGTCGATTAGAAAACTGCTGTTTCCCACGATCGCCACGATCATTTCGCTGGGTATTCTGCTGAATCTCGGTTTCTGGCAGCTCGATCGGCTGGCTTTCAAGGAAAACCTGATCCGTCAGGTGGAAGATGCAATCGTCAATGATCCCGTGGCTGCACCGGATCCGGCAGACTGGAAAAGCGTGGGGGAAGCGGACGATTACCGCCATGTTCAGTTGACCGGCGAATTTCTGGATGGCGCTGTCTTTTACTACATCGCCCTGTCGAATCCGGCCGGTCCGATCGGAGGGCCAGGCCTGATGGCCTATCAGCCGTTCCGAACGACCGATGGCTGGACCGTCTTCGTCAACCGCGGCTTCCTGCCACAATCTCTTTCGGACGAAAAACAGACAACAGCGATTGTTCCCCCCGAAGGAACGATGACTTTGAACGGTCTGCTGCGCCTGAGTGAAAAACCGATCTGGACCACGCCGGATCCGGATTTGTCCGCGCGCATCTGGTTCGCCCGTGACACGGACGCCATGGGAGCGTTTCTGGGGCTCGACGCCGACAATCTTGCACCGTACAGCGTCGATCTTGACGCAGAGTACACGCCGGCAACCGGCCTGCCGCAGGCGGGCGAGACGATCGTCCGCTTCAAGAACGATCACCTGGGGTACGCGCTGACGTGGTTTGGTCTTGCCGCTACATTGATCGGGGTCTTCCTCACCTACGCGGCCACGATCCTGTGGCCGCGCAAGGAAAAAGAAACCTAGAAGAAACCTTGCCGGTTCCGTCTGCCGGTGGTTTAGCCGATGGCTTCAAGAACGGCGGCAGCACCCGTCTTGGTGGCGTCGCTCGGCGTTTCCTCGACGGCCAGGAATGTGACTTCACCGTCTTTGGCAACGAGAGCGAAACGCTGCGATCTCAAGTGCCCGAAAATGGGCGCCGGGCCCAGACCCAGACCCATTGCGTCGACAAACTCGGCAGACGTGTCTGCGAGAAAGGCGATTGCATCGCCCGCATTTGATGCCTTCTGCCATGCATCCATAACAAAGACATCGTTGACGGAGACCACGGCGATCGCATCCACGCCCTTGTTCTTCAGGGTTTCCGCGTGTTCAACGAAACCGGGAAGATGGTTCATGTGGCAGGTTGGCGTAAAAGCGCCGGGTACCCCGAACAGAACGACGGTTTTTCCACCCGTCAGCTCCTTGACCGTAGTCTCTCCCGGACCGTCTGCCGTCATGATCTTGAATGTTGCATCCGGCAGGTGATCACCAACCTTGATTGTCATTTTATGAACCCTCCTTGAGTGACTGATAGGTGCGTCTGGCACACCGCACACTTAGGGTCGCCGGGTCGCGCCGTCGAGGGGGTTTTGGCAAAGAATTTTTTCTGGCGGGAATGACGGGCGCCTTTAGCGGAGCCAGGCAGGATCAATTGCTTCCAGGTGCTCGACCGGAGAGCGATCCGTGGTGAGAACCAGCCTGAGCTTCTGGTCTCCTTGAGGTTCCGCCAGTCCCTTGGTCGACAAGTGCCACGTGGCTGTTCCGTCTTCTTGGGCAGCGAGCTTGGGCAGCCCGATATAGGAACCCTCGGGTCCTTGAGCAAACAGGTCCGGCTGAGGTGCATTCTCGACCTCTGCGACAATGACCAGCCGGTCACCCGAAGCCGTTACCGAAACAATACGGGGAGCCTGATCCGTTGCTTGTTGGGGGACTGAATCCAGGTCTCTCTTGATGAGCTTAGATGACAGCTTGTCGATCTTTGCAGACGGCGCGAAGTCGAGGGACAGAACGGCATCGCCAGGGACACAGATGTCCTTGCAGACACCGAAAAGAACCTCGAGAGACACCTGCACGTCCTGCGCCGGATCTTCCGGAACGACGCGGATCGGGAGGACAACTCCGTCGTGATAGACAATTGAATTTGAGTACCCGTCCGCATACCGCACCGGTGCCGGATAAAGGACCTCGAAGGTTTTCAGATTGCTGGATTGCGTGATGGTTATCTGCGGGGGAATGCCACTTTCGCCGGGATATCGCCAGTATGTGTGCCAACCGGGTTCCAACAGAAATTCAAGTCCAGCCAGGTAGTGGTCATGATCAAGCGGCCCGGCAGAGATCAGCCTGACAGCTCCGCCATGCACTTCGGACCAGTCTGTGGTGTCCGCACGTGCAGGCAGACAGAGAACCGACAGGGCGAAAAAAAGTGTGAGGGCAATCCTTATCATGGGCTTTTGCTACACGAGAAAGTCCCGGACGTCATTGGGTTTGGCGCACACTCGAGGTCATTTCCTCGTGACGCAAGTGTGAGGTGGTGAGGCGTCTCCACACGAAACAGTCATTAACAAAGCCGGGCAAAGGGTCTATGCTTTCAAAAGGCGCCAGGGGCGATAAACGACGAGGAGCATATGGTCGAAGCCGAAGCAACTGACTCCCTCGAAGGCCATTTCCTGATTGCAATGCCGAGCATGGCAGACAGTCGGTTCGAGCACTCTGTAATTTACCTGTGCTCGCATTCCGAGCAGGGGGCCATGGGGCTGGTGGTGAACCAGATCGCCCAACATCTGTCACTTGAAGAGCTTCTCATTCAACTGGACATCGTCAATGACGAGAACCCGATCCGCCTGCCCGAACAGGTGCGCGACATGAACGTGCACAAGGGCGGACCGGTCGAGATTGAACGCGGGTTCGTGCTGCATAGCGACGATTTCATGCTGAACCAGTCGACCTTGACAATCGACAACGGCATCTGTCTCACGGCGACGCTGGAGATCCTGCGTGCACTGGCCGAAGGGGAAGGCCCGGAACAGGCCATGCTGGCACTCGGCTATGCAGGCTGGGCACCTGGCCAGCTGGAAAGCGAAATTCAGTCCAACGGATGGCTGACGGCACCGGCCGATCCAGAAATCCTGTTTGACCCGAATTTCGAGAACAAGTGGCAACGGGCCCTGGGTTCATTGGGGATCGATCCGGCAATGCTGTTTTCAGATGCCGGCCACGCCTGATGATCCCGCGTGACGTGGAAACTGTGCGGTTCTTGTTCAATCACGGTCATGATTTTAGCCAAAAGCGACTTGCGCTTGAATGTTATGGCGCGTAAGTCGCTTCAATGGCATGTTTGTTTCAAGAAGGTCGTGTCTGACACCGGCCTTTCGGAACGTGATCGTTGTGTCCCTGTTGCCTGACGGGACAGACGCCCGAGCGCGGCAGGACGCAGAAAAGGGAAAAGCAAGGTGAAATACAGCAGTTCGCGCGGTGAAGCACCCGTTCTGGAATTTTCGGATGTCCTTCTGCAGGGGCTTGCGCGCGATGGCGGACTTTACCTTCCCGAAACTTGGCCGCAATTCGATGCTGAGACCATTGCCTCCTTTGCCGGTAAATCCTACCAGGACGTCGCCTTTACCGTCATCCAGCCGTTCATCGGGGATGACATTCCGGAGGACGATCTCAAGGCGATGATCGCCGAGGCCTATGCCGGTTTCCGGCATCCGGCGGTAACGCCTCTGGTACAGACCGGAGCAAACACATTCGTTCTTGAGCTCTTTCACGGGCCGACGCTCGCCTTCAAGGATGTCGCCATGCAGCTGCTGGGCCGGCTGATGGATTACGTTCTCGCCAAGCGGGGGCAGCGGGCGACGATTGTCGGCGCGACCTCCGGCGATACGGGCGGTGCCGCGATCGAGGCCTTCAGGGGCAGGGATCGCACCGATATCTTCATCCTGTTTCCCGATGGCAGGGTTTCGAACGTTCAGCGCCGCCAGATGACGACGCCTGCGGAAGACAATGTGCATGCGCTTGCCCTGACCGGCAATTTCGACGATTGCCAGGCGATCGTGAAAGGCATGTTCAACCATTTCGCGTTCCGCGACCGCGTGGCATTGTCCGGCGTGAATTCGATCAACTGGGCCCGGATCCTGGCCCAGATCGTCTACTACTTTGTTGCCGGCGCAGCGCTGGGGTCACCGCACCGAAAGGTTTCCTTCACGGTCCCGACAGGTAACTTCGGTGACATTTTCGCCGGTTATGCGGCCATGAAAATGGGGCTGCCGGTCGAAAAGCTGATTGTCGCCACCAACGTGAACGACATCCTGGCCCGCACACTTGAAACCGGTCGCTACGAAAAGCGCGGTGTGAAGCCGACGATCTCCCCTTCCATGGACATTCAGGTCTCGTCCAACTTCGAGCGGTTGCTTGCGGAAGTATGTGGTCGTGATGGAGAAGCGGTGCGCCGGATGATGAACCAGCTTGTTCAGTCCGGAAGTTTTGAAATTGAATCTGGTCCCCTGAACGAAATGAGGGCCCATTTTGGCGCTGGCCGCTGCAACGAGGAGGAAACTGCAGCGACCATTTCTGAAACCTGGAAGGAAGCAGGGTATCTCCTGGATCCCCACACGGCGATCGGCGTGCATGTTGCCAAGGCGCATGACGACGGTTCCGTGCCGATGGTGGTTCTGGGAACGGCGCACCCGGCCAAGTTCCCGGATGCCGTGGAAAAGGCGTCCGGAGTGAGGCCTGAATTGCCGGACAACCTGAAAGACATGATGACTGCGGAGGAGCGTCAGCAGGTATTGGCGGCAGAACAGAACGTGGTGGAGCGATTTATCGACGATCACGCCCGGGCCGTCACCGCTGGGGTGTAACTATATGAATGTAAAAACAACTGTGCTTGAAAACGGGATGACGGTCGTATCGGACCAGATGCCCTACCTTAAAACAGCTGCCTTGGGGGTCTGGGTGCGAACCGGATCCCGTGCGGAAAACGTGGACCAGAACGGGATTACCCATCTTCTGGAGCACATGGCGTTCAAGGGGACGAAAACCCGAACGGCGCGAGGCATTGCTGAGGAGATCGAGGCAGTTGGTGGTGAACTCAATGCTTCCACGAGCATTGAACACACAAATTACTACGCGCGGATCCTGGCCGAAGACATGCCTTTGGCGGTCGATATCCTGGCGGATATCCTGCAGAATTCGACCTTTGACGCTCAGGAACTTGCTCGTGAGCAGCACGTCATTCTCCAGGAAATCGGAGCCGCCAACGATTCCCCCGAAGACCAGGCCTTCGACCTTTTTCAGGGCACCGCCTGGCCCGGACAGGCAATCGGTCGGCCGATTCTCGGGACACCGGAAACCGTCCAGGGTTTCAATCGGGACGCGCTGAACGGCTACCTGTCCGACCGGTACCGGGCTCCGGACATGGTTCTGGCTGCGGCAGGTGCGGTCGATCATGACGAACTTGTTGCCCTGGCTCGGGACAAGTTCGGTTGTTTCAGCAGCGAAGCAGCTGCGAAAGAAGCCGAAGCCGGTTACGGCGGCGGCGAAACGCTCCGCAGCAAGGACCTGATGGAAGCGCAGGTTCTGATCGGTTTCGAAGGGCGCCCGTACAAGTCCAAGGACTATTACGCGATCCAGATCCTTGCCTCCGTGCTCGGCGGTGGCATGTCGTCCCGCCTGTTCCAGGAAATCCGCGAGAAACACGGCCTTTGCTACGCCATCTACAGTTTCCACTGGGCCTTTTCCGACACCGGCCTGTTTGGCCTTCATGCTGCCACCAGCCATGACGACCTGGCGGCCCTGATGCCAATGATTGCCGACGAGCTGATCGCGGCGACACAGACCATTTCCGACGATGAGGTGGCCCGCTCGCGTGCGCAGATCCGGGCCGGTCTCATGATGGCACTGGAAAGCCCAGCTGCCCGTGCCGGCCAGATCGCCCGCCAGATCCTGGTTCACGGACGGGTTCTTGCGCCAGACGAGATCTCGGACAAGATCGAAGCTGTGACTGCAGCAGATATTCGCAGGGTGGCCCACGAAACTTTTGTGGGTACCAAGCCCACGCTGACGGCAATTGGTCCGGTCGATGGTATCATGAACGCCACTGAACTTGCTGACAGGTTGCAACAGGACCCGGTCTTGCGGGCGGCATCCATGTAAGCTTGCGGAGAGCTGGGACATGGCGCTGCTAAGACCGGGATCATCACCAGATGCCGAACTGCTGATCGAGGCAGGTGGCTATTTCCTGCGCCCGCCGATCATGTCCGACTTCAAGACCTGGGCCGAGTTGCGTGAAGAAAGCAGGACCTTTCTGAAACCCTGGGAACCGTTGTGGCCTTCCGATGATTTGACCAAGAGCGGCTTTCGAAGGCGCCTCAGGCGCTACGCCCGGGACCGGAAGGAGGGCCGCAGCCTGTCCTTTTTCCTTTTTCGTGCCAGATCTGAGGAATTGCTCGGCGGCCTGACCCTCAGCAACATTCGCCGGGGAGTGAGCCAGACCGCAACGCTTGGCTACTGGATGGGTCAAAAACACGCAGGCAAGGGACACATGTCTGCCGCCGTCGCCATGATCCTGCCGTTTTGCTTCGATGTGCTGAACCTTCACCGTATCGAAGCGGCTTGTCTGCCGACCAATGCACCATCCATCAGACTGCTCGAAAATGCCGGGTTCCACCGGGAAGGGTATGCGCGCAATTACCTGTTAATCAACGGCATCTGGCAGGATCACATTCTTTTTTCCTGTTTGGCCGAGGATCACGCTGCGAGACCCAAAAAAGTGGCACCGAGTATTGAGGGAATCTTGAAAGAATTCTTGTGACATGCGCCACAACCCGGTAGTTCTTCGCTTCATGTCAATTTTCAACCGGGACCCGATCAGCAGCGTGTTCAGAAGTCTTGCCATTCTTGCGTTCGCGGTCGTGTCCATTCTCGTCGCCCTGCCGGTTCAGGCTCTCGAACCGATCGCTGTGCCTATCGATATCGAAGCACTCGATATCACCGAGTCCATTGACCTTCACACCGAAGCCGGTACGCGCCTGCAGGTCTCGACCGCACCAGGAGCCGACGGTATCGTGCGCCGGATCGAGGTCCCGTCGCGTGACGGATCCAATATGAACTGGGCGGTGTTCGCACTGGTCAATACCAGCGACGAACAGATCGATCGGCTGATCGTGGCACCAAACTTCAAGCTCGTTGGCTCGGACCTTTTCTGGCCGGATCTCGGTTCGTCGCGTATTGCCGCGATCACACCCAGCCAGGGCATCGCGCCGGTCCGGCAGAAGAGCCTGGATGCGGATGTTTTTCTGGTCACGCTCGATCCCGGATCCATCGTTACCTTCGTTGCCGAACTGACCACGCCGAATCTTCCCGAAATCCGGATTTGGGAACCTGACGTCTACGAAGAGACTATCAACGCCTATACGCTTTACCGGGGGATCATTCTCGGTATTTCCGGTCTCCTCGCCCTGTTTCTGACCATACTGTTCGTGGTCAAGGGGACGGTGATGTTCCCGGCAACAGCGGCCCTGGCCTGGTCGGTACTGGCCTATCTGTGCATCGATTTCGGTTTCTGGGGAATGGTGTTCAATCTGGAAGGTGGCGGAAGCCAGCTCGCGCGCGCCTGTGCCGAAGTCATGCTTGCCGCCAGCCTGATCATCTTCCTCTATGCCTACCTGAACCTGAACCGCTGGAACATTCACTATTCGCACCTGGCCCTGACCACGCTGATCCTGATCCTCGGTTTGCTCGGCGTTGCCGTGTGGGACCCGTCCATCGCCGCAGGTATCGCACGTCTCTCGCTCGGCGTGATCGGCGTGCTGGGCTTCGTCACGATCGCCGTCCTGGCCTTCCAGCACTACGACCGCGCCATTCTTCTGATCCCGACCTGGTGCCTTCTGATCGCCTGGTTGATCGGCGCGGGCATGACGATCACCGGCTACCTGTCCAACGATATCGTCCAGCCGGCGCTCGGTGGTGGCCTTGTGCTGATCGTCCTCCTGATCGGCTTCACGGTCATGCAGCACGCCTTTGCGGGCGGAGCGATTGCCCAGGGTCTGATCTCGGATGTGGAACGCAAGGCGCTGGCGCTGACCGGGGCAGGCGACATTATCTGGGACTGGGATATCGATCGTGATCGCATCTTTACCGGCAATGAGGTCGAGGATCTTCTCAATCTCAAGCACGGCACGCTGGAGGGCCCGGCACGCGACTGGCTCGAGGTGCTGCATCCCCAGGACCGGGACAGGTTCCGTGCAACGCTGGATGCCGTCATCGACCAGCGTCGTGGCAAGGTCGTTCAGACCTTTCGCTTGCGCTCCGAAGACGGTCATTTCCGCTGGTTCCGCCTGAGAGCGCGTCCGATCATCGGGTCCGACGGTGAGGTGATCCGGTGCGTCGGAACCTTGCTCGACGTGACCGAAGAACGCACTGCCGAAGAGCGGCTGATGCACGACGCAGTCCACGACAACCTGACCGGTTTGCCGAATCGCGAATTGTTTGTCGACCGCCTGCGCACCAGCGTGGTCCGCTCCAAGGCCGAGGAAACCTCGAAACCCACGGTTCTGGTTTTGAATCTCGACCGGTTCAAGCAGGTCAACGACAGCATTGGCTTGTCCGCCGGTGACAGCATCCTGCTGACCGTCGCGCGGCGCATGGGCCGCCTGATCGGACAGCAGGACACGCTTGGCCGGCTCTCGGGTGACCAATATGGTCTTGTGCTCCTGTCCGAACAGGAACCGGACAGGATCGTGGCACTGGCTGATGCCTTGAGGAAAGCGGTCCGCGCACCGATTACCTTCGGAGACCGGGAAATCTTTCTCACCTGCTCTGTCGGCATTGCCTTCTTTGAAGGCGGTAAGCAGGGTATTGAGGACATGATCACCAATGCCGAAATTGCGCTTAATCACGCCAAGCGACTTGGCGGTGACAGGCAGGAGGTCTTCCGTCCGATCCTGCGCCCGCTCGGCAAGAACATTGTCGATCTCGAGGGCGACCTGCGCGAGGCGATCAAGAAGGAAACCCTTGGCGTATTCTTCCAGCCGATCATCCGTCTGGAAGACCAGTCGGTCGCCGGGTTCGAGGTGCTGGCACGCTGGAACCACCCGAAGCGGGGCAAGATCGCGCCTTCCGAATTCATTCCGGTGGCTGAACAATCCGGTCTGATCAACGAACTCGGCATGTATATGCTCGACAAGGGCGCTCAGCAGCTGGCGCACTGGCAGCGTGAATTCCCCATGCAGCAACCGCTGTTCACGTCCGTCAACCTGTCTTCAAGACAGTTGCTGAAGCAGGACCTGATCAACGACGTGAAGGCGGTCCTGTCTCGAAATTCTCTTGAGCCGGGCACCTTGAAGCTGGAACTGACGGAGTCTCTGGTGATGTCCAATCCAGAGTTTTCCGCCAAGGTTCTGGAACGGCTTCGCGGGCTTGGCGCTGGCCTGTCCCTGGATGATTTCGGAACCGGGCACTCGTCGCTTTCCTACCTGCAGCGCTTCCCGTTCGACACGATCAAGATTGACCAGTCCTTCGTAAAACCGAACGGTCTGGCAGCGCGTCCGGTGTTGTTGCGGACAATCGTTGCCATGGGGCACGACCTTGGCATGTCCGTGGTGGCAGAAGGCGCTGAGAGCGAAACCGACGCGTTGGAGCTATACCAGCTCGGCTGTGAATACGCCCAAGGCTTCTTTTTCGGGGAAGCCGTCTCCGCCGCGGAAGCAACCAAGATCCTGCGCAAGATGCCGGCGGAAGCCCAGCCTGCGTAAGCGCGCACCCGAACGGCGTCGAAGCAATACTGGAATGAATTTAGGGCACCAGGATCGGAACGGTCTTTTCCGTTTTGCTGATGTTGATCGGGGTCGCTCCGAAGGGGTCGCCGTCGATCTGGGCTGCCACAGGTGACGGGGACGAGATCCTGGCGGTCTTGAAGGCCTTGACGGTTGCCCCCTTTGCCTTCCCAATGCGCCCCAGCAACAGGGCAATCCCATAGCGGAACGAAGACCAGGGATCGTCTTTTTCGAGAATGAGCATGTGCATGCCCGGGTCGGTCGCGCCGCTCGGGCAAATCACGAAGGGGCCGCCATAGTGCCGGGCGTTGCTGGCAACGGCGAATTTTCCGTGGTGCTTCTCGCCATCCAGCTCAATCGACAAGGGAATGCCTTTGCGCGTCAGGCCGATTTTCAGAGCCGTAATCACATAGGCAAGCTTTCCGAGCTTCCGCTTGAGTGCCAGGGGCACACCGTGAACAACTTCTGCATCAAACCCGGTGGAAGCCATGAGCACGAAGGGACGACCATTCGCCAGGCCGGCATGCAGTGGCTGTGTTTTCTGTCTCGCGATCATCTCGGCAATCGCCTCGGGCCTGCGTGGCAGACCCAGTTCAAGCGCAAGAACATTTGCGGTGCCAAAGGGTATCACCGCAAGTTGCGGTGGAAACGGATGATGCTGGAACCCGGTCAGTGCCTCGTTGATGGAGCCGTCTCCCCCGGCCACCACGAATGTGCGGACGTTCAGGGAGGGATCGGCGCAGGTCTCGCCGATTTCGCCTGCGTGACGGGTCAGGCGCAACTCCGTCCGGCAGCCGAGTTCTTCAAGCCGACGCCGGACCTTTTCCAGCGTCTCGGCCCGGTATCCACCGGATGTCGGGTTTGCCATGATCAGTACCGACCCGGTTTCGCCGGGTGCCGGGACAATTGGTTTCGACGGTGCAGGCGACCAGAACATTCTCACTCAAGATCTCCTGCTCTCTGACCCTTCAGTGCAGTCTTGTCAGCCCTTATAGGGGGCCATGCCACCGCGCGCCAGTTCGTCGGCGCGTTCATTGTCCGGATGGCCGGCGTGCCCCTTGACCCAATGCCAGGTGACGTCGTGCCGTTCCCGCGCCGCATCAAGTGCCTGCCAGAGGTCGGCGTTCTTGACAGGTTTATTGGTCGATGTGCGCCAGTTCTTGCGTTTCCAGCCGTCCATCCACTCTCGGATACCGCTGCGTACATAGGTGCTGTCTGTATAAAGGTCGATGGCGCACGGGCGCTTCAAGGCGTTCAGGGCCTCGATGGCGGCCGTCAGTTCCATGCGGTTGTTGGTGGTTTCCGCTTCGCCACCTTGGAGTTCTTTTTCATGTTCGCCAAAGCGCAGGATTGCCCCCCAGCCACCCGGGCCCGGGTTTCCCGAACAGGCGCCGTCGGTATAGATCGTGACCTTGTTCACTGCGTTCATCGCTCCAGCCCGTAGGCCTCCGTGCTGTCGACGGTCTGGTGAAACCGCAATTTCTTGAGATATTCCAACGGGTCTTTTGGCGTGACCAGGGCCCCCTCGGGGACGCTCAGCCAGTCGTAAAGCCTGGTAAGCAGGAACCGGAGCGACGCGCCACGGCACAGCATCGGCAAGGCTTCATATTCGTCTCCGGTCAACGGACGAACGGACGCATAGCCTTTCAGAAGCGCACGCGCCTTGGTCACGTTGAACGAACCATCCTGCTCGAAACACCAGGCATTCAGACAAATGGCAATGTCATAGGCAAAGGCATCGTTACAGGCGAAATAGAAGTCGATCAGGCCGGATAACTTGTCACCCAAGAAGAAAACGTTGTCGGGAAACAGGTCCGCATGAATGACACCGCTCGGCAGATCGCCTGGCCAGGAGGTTTCGAGAAGATCCAGTTCCCGTGAAATCTCGGCGCCCAGCCCGGGCTGCACGCTGTCGCTGCGTTCACCGCATTGATCGAACAGCGGCCTCCAGCCCTGGACATCCAGCGCGTTTTTCCGGAACCCGTCGTAATCCAGGCCGTCCAGATGCAGTTCGGCCATGGCCTTGCCGAGTTCGGCGCAGTGATCAACGCGGGGGCGTTTGACCCACATGCCTTCCAGGAACGTAACGAGCGCGGCCGGTCGATCGGCCAGGGTTCCAAGCA
This sequence comes from Roseibium sp., assembly GCA_017643925.1. Taxonomy (GTDB): domain Bacteria; phylum Pseudomonadota; class Alphaproteobacteria; order Rhizobiales; family Stappiaceae; genus Roseibium. The sequence continues at coordinate 391,788 of JAEPML010000001.1, forward strand.
GTTTGCCATCCCTTGACGGCACCGGCGTGGGGCAGGACAGACCCTTGCCCGCCAGGTGTTCCAGCAGATTGAGAAAGTAGGGCAGATCGTCCGGATTTACCCGTTTTTCATACAGCGTGAGAATGAAGGAAGCCTTGTCGGTGTGAACCAGGAAATTGCTGTTTTCAACGCCTTCGGCAATGCCCTTGAACGACAGCAGACGCCCGACATCATAGGCGCCGATGAAGTCGTTCAATTCCTCATCGGTAACTTCTGTATAAACGGCCATGCTCTTATCCGGTGGCCGCGCTGGCTGGCGAGATCATGTCCCGCAATTCACGCGGAAGATTGAAAGAAATCGTTTCTTCGGCGGTCCGAACGGTTTCCACCGTTACCTCGAACCGCTCCGAAAACGCACTGATGATTTCCTCTACCAGTGTTTCCGGGGCGGATGCACCAGCTGTCAGACCCAGCGAAGCGATGTTTTCGAAATCCTGCCAATTAATGTCGCTTGCGCGCTGTATCAGCACCGAGACCCTGCAGCCCGCCCGTTCGGCAACTTCGCGCAGGCGCTGAGAGTTGGAAGAATTCGGCGCTCCGACAACAACCATCGCATCGACATCCGGAGCGACGTGTTTGACGGCTTCCTGCCGGTTGGTCGTCGCGTAGCAGATGTCTTCCTTGTGAGGAGCGACGATGTCGGGAAAACGGGCCTGGAGGGCCGCGACTATGCCGGCAGTGTCGTCAACCGAAAGGGTCGTCTGGGTAATATAGGCCAGGGGAAGATCGGACTTCGGCTGGAAGGCCTCAACATCTTCCTCCGTCTCGATCAGCGTTACGGTTCCTACCGGTAGCTGGCCCATGGTTCCGATGACCTCGGGGTGCCCGGCATGTCCGATGAGCAGAACCTCGCGATCGCGCCGGAAATGAATTTCGGCTTCCTTGTGAACCTTGGAAACGAGCGGGCAGGTGGCGTCGAGATAGAACATGTTCCGCGCCTGAGCATCTTCCGGCACGGACTTCGGGACACCGTGTGCTGAAAAAATGACGGGACGGTCTACGTGTTCTGCCGGGATTTCTTCCAGTTCCTCGACAAAGACTGCGCCCTTTGCCTTGAGGCCGTCTACGACGAACTTGTTGTGCACGATTTCGTGCCGCACATAGACCGGTCTGCCGTATTTCTCGAGCGCCAGTTCAACGATCTGGATAGCCCGGTCGACGCCGGCACAAAATCCGCGTGGCGCGCAAAGGCGAATGGTCAGGGTTGGTTTGTTTGCGCTGGTCTCTGTCATCGTGCACTTTCTGAAACCTTGTTGGCCGCAATAAGGGCTTGCGGAGGCCCCGTGTCAAGAGTGGTGCGGCATCGCGCGCCAATTCAGCCACAATCTGCTGTTTCAAACACCTGCGACGCGTCAGGGGCAATAAAACTCGCCAACTAAATATGGAACTGCTATGAAGCCCCGCCAAGCTGCTATGTAGTCAAAATGGGTAGATGATGTTCAGTGTGTTTCAGGCCGTAACCGGTGCAAAAATGAAAACAATCCTCGGCTTGGGGATAAGCGCGACCGTGTTGGCCGCTTGCGGTGGTGCTGAGAAGATCATTGCCGGTGGTCAGGAGCCGATCGAGATTTCTCCTGAAACCTTCGCGCCGCCTGTTCCCTGTCCGCCAATGCAGCTGCAATCGAACACCTACCTGATCCGGAAGTACCAGCGCGGCAAGGAAAACGAGCAGGACCACCTGCTTTACCAGGCAACGGTCGAAGACTGGGCCAACACGTGTACTGCTGAAGCAGGCAATCAACGCCGCATCAAGATGGGTTTTTCAGGGGATGTGACCCCGGGACCGGCCTGGAAAGGCGGAGACGTGGTGCTGCCACTTCGTGTCGCCATTATCCCGGGTGGACCGGATGCCAAGCCTCTGGAATCCGAAATTTTCAAGGTGCCCGTGTCTTTGCCGGCAGGTTCAGCAACAGAAAAATGGACCCTGATTGATAGCAAATTTGCGGTTGCACAGTCCGACAGCGTCAAGATTGTCTTCGGATTCGATGAAGGACGCCGTCGTTGAGCCTGCTTGCCGTACAAACTCCCTGACCTTTCAGGAGCTTGGAAGGCGCCTCGTCAATTTGTAGGGCAAGCCGCACCGCATATTGACAAGCCCTTGCCCCGCTTCCACAATCTCGCCTCGTAAATCAGGGTCGTCCCCTGGTTGGTGTGGTGACACACTGGCGTATTTGCGGGAGAGACCGGTTGACAAGGACCGGCGCCGAAGGAGCAACCGCCCCGGAAACTCTCAGGCAAAAGGACCGCAGGTGCCTAACGCTCTGGAAAGCAGTGCTCCGTGATTGACGCGGACTGCTCACCGAAGGAGTAACCGCTGGCAGGGCCTTGTGAGTGCCGGTGGGAAATCTCTCAGGTACTCGGACAGAGGGGGTGTGGTGAAGCTTTGCCTGTCAACGGCGAGGTGAACCGCGCGCTTCCTATTGCGAGGAACCTTGATGGCGGCAACTGGCGAGAATGGTGACCTGAAGCTGACACCCCTTCATGATCTTCATGAAGAACTGGGTGCGCGGATGGTGCCCTTTGCCGGTTACACCATGCCCGTTCAATTCAACGACGGCATCATGGCGGAGCATCTGCACACCCGCAGTTCTGCCGGACTGTTTGACGTCTCCCACATGGGGCAGGCATTCCTCATCGGACCTGATCACGAGACCACCGCGCGTGCGCTTGAAGCCCTCACACCGTCCAATTTCATTGAACTCGGACTTGGGCGCCAGCGCTATACGGTTCTCCTCAATGATGAAGGCGGGATCATCGACGATATCATGGTGACGCGCTCCGTCTCGGAAGACGACGACGGTCGGCTGATGCTGGTTGTAAACGCCGCACGCAAGGAGATTGACTACGCACATTTCCGCGACCGTCTGCCGGACAATGTCAGGCTGGAAGTCGTCGAGGAACGTGCATTGATCGCCGTGCAGGGGCCACAGGCCGTCGAGGTCGTTGCCGCCCATGCGCCCAAGGTGACTGACCTGGCCTTCATGTCTGCTTCTTCAATGGAGTTTGACGGTATTGACTGTCATGTCGGTCGCGCGGGCTACACGGGCGAAGACGGGGTGGAAATGTCGGTTCCAGCCGGCGTTGCGGAACCGATTGCCCGTGCGCTGTTGGCCGATGACCGTGTTGCCCCCATTGGACTGGGCGCGCGCGACAGCCTGCGTCTTGAAGCCGGTCTATGTCTTTACGGGCACGACATCGACGAAACCACCTCGCCGGTCGAAGGCGCGATCACGTTTTGCATGCAGAAACGCCGGCGAATGGAAGGTGGTTTCCCGGGCGCGGACCGTATCCGATCGGAACTGGATGAAAAGCCTGGCCGGCTCCGTGTCGGACTGCTCCTGGAGGGCAGGGCACCAGCTCGCGAGGGCGCTGAAATTGCCTTGCCTGGTGGACCGGTTGTAGGAATGGTGACATCGGGCGGCTTTGCTCCCACGGTGGGAGCACCAATCGCAATGGGCTATGTGCCAACCGAACATGCGGACAGCGGAACCCAGTTGGAGCTGATCGTGCGCAATCGAAGGCTTCCCGCCAGGGTCGTGGAAATGCCTTTCGTACCCAATCGCTATTATCGAAAACCCAAGACCTGATCCTTGCCAGAAAATGGACACTGCAAATGACGACTTATTACTCAAAAGACCACGAATGGATCTCCGTTGAAGGCGACGTCGCCACCGTCGGTATCACGAACTACGCCCAGGAACAGCTTGGCGATGTGGTCTATGTTGAACTGCCGGAAACGGGCAAGGAGCTCGCCCAGGGCGATGAAGCTGCTGTAGTGGAATCGGTCAAGGCGGCCAGCGAGGTCTACGCACCGCTTGATGGCGAGGTGGTCGAGGCCAACGAAGCGCTTGCCGACGAACCTGCAAAGGTCAACGAAGATCCGGAAGGCGCTGCCTGGTTCATGAAACAGAAAGTCGCCAATCCGGGGCAATTGTCCGACCTCATGGACGAAGCGGCCTACAAGGCATACGTGGAGACACTGTGATCCATGGCGGGGCATTATTACTCGGCGAACGTTGAATGGGCTTGCGACGGAGACTATCTCGGAAATGCCTATTCGCGTGGGCATGTCTGGCGGTTCGACGGCGGTTTGGAAATACCTGCCAGCGCATCCCCGACAGTGGTGCCCCTGCCATATTCCATAGAGGCGGCAGTCGATCCCGAAGAGGCCTTCGTGGCGGCGATTTCATCCTGCCACATGATGTCTTTTCTGGACCTTGCACGCCGGGCCAACTTCAACGTCTCGAGCTACCGGGATAACGCCCAGGGCGAGATGAACCGGGTGGCACGTGGCAAGATGGCGATCACCAAGGTTGTGCTGCGCCCCGAAATCACGCTGATTGCCGATGAAGACCCGGATCCGACCTGGCTGACGGATCTTCATGAAAAGGCGCATGACGTCTGTTTCATCGCCAATTCGGTCAGTTGTGAAATCATCGTGGAGCCGCTGCCGCTCAAGTTGAAAACTTCCTGACGACCGAAAGCGCATCTCCAGGAAATCATTCTCCAGCTTTGGTGGAGAGGCCGGGTGGAAATATCCACCCGGTTTTTTTGTGCGTCCAGATGGGAAATCAAATTGACAATAATATTGTCATTATGACAAATTAATTGTCAAAGAGGATCGCATGGACAAAACAACAGAGCTTTACGAGATCATCCGCTTGATCCGACCGGTTCACAGGCGCCTTGCGCGCGCGGTCGAGGCCAAACTGACCGGGACCGGCATAACCGTTGGCATGCGGGCGGTCATGGAAGTGCTCGAAGAGGCCGGGCCGTTGTCGGTACCGGAAGTCGGTCGCACCCTGTTTCTTGCACGTCAGCAGGTTCAGTTGATGATCAACACGCTTGAGGAGCTGGAACTGGTCGAACGTCGGCCAAACCCGGCTCACAAGCGCTCGCCCCTGTTTGCGCTCACCGAGGCTGGGCGTACCCGTTTTGGAGAAATCAGGGCACGGGAAAACCTGGAGATGGACGCCGTTTGTGAGCTGTTTTCAGATGAACAGTTGCAGTCTTCACAAAGGGTTCTCTGTGCCATGCTCGACCATTTTGCAGAATTCGAGGACGACCCGGATCGTCCAAGACCATTTTAACCAGGGACACTCCAGGAGGGATCGATGTCTGGACTTTGGATAGGCCTGATTGCCGCCGGCCTGTGCATTTTGGCGGTTGTGCTTTACACGCTTTTCATCTCGAGGAAGATCAGCACACCGACCCGAGGCGCAAGGATTGACCAGAGCGAACGACCGAACACCGCACTTGTCGTGATCGACGTTCAGGAGGATTTCACGCACCAGACCGGAAAAAACGGCTTTGACCCTGCGTCTCGGGATGCGGCGCTTGCAGACATCAACCGCAACCTTGCAGAAGCGCGGGCCAGCGGTCAGGACATTGTCTTCATCAAGCATGTTTTCCGAGACTGGTGGGCGATTATGGCGATGAAGCTGCTTGCCGGAGGTGTCGGTACGCCCGGACGGGAGGGGTTGCGGCTGGATCCAGTCCTGGATGTCCGGGAGGCGCCGATTTTTGAGAAGGCGATTGGTGACGCATTTTCAAATGCTGAGTTTGAAAACTGGCTTGCACGGAGAGAGATCGGCAGACTGATCCTGACCGGGCTGGACGCGTGCCAATGTGTGCAGCTGACGGCAAGGGGAGGGCTTGCACGCGGCTATCGGGTGGAGGTCCGCGAAGCGTCGACGCTCACCACAACACCTGAAAAGTGGGCCGGCCTGAAAGGCGAGCTCAAGCTGGCTGGTGCAGAGATGAGCTAGAGCGTTTTGCAGTGCTGAAACTGTCTCCTAGTCGTCCGCTCAGTCCTGTGGCACCATTGGGACGGGTGGTATTGAGGTGTCGTGCGGCGGAATTTGTGGAGGAAACATGTTTCGACCAATTGTTTCGGCATGCATTGCACTCACTGTTTTCACAAGCGCCTCCTGGGCAAATGACAAGCTTGCCATTGTCTTCGATGGTTCCGGTTCCATGTGGGGCCAGATCGAAGGGCGCACCAAGATTGAAATTGCCCGGGACGCGATGGGAAATGTGCTCGGATCGCTGCCCGGCGACCTTGAACTTGGCCTGATTGCCTACGGCCATCGTCAAAAGGGGAGTTGCGCGGACATCGAACTTGTCGTCCCCGCGGCAAAAGGGACCGCAAGCGTCATAAAATCCGCCACGGATGGCATTACTCCCAAAGGCAAGACACCTCTCAGTGCTGCAGTTCGATATGCAGCGGAAACGCTCAAATTCACCGAAGACAAGGCCACCGTGGTTCTGGTGACGGACGGGATTGAAACCTGCAATGCGGATCCCTGTGCGCTGGGGAACGAGCTGGCCGCACTCGGGGTGAATTTCACGGCACATGTTATCGGTTTTGGCCTGACGGAGGAGGAAGGTCGGCAGGTAGCCTGCCTGGCAGAAAATACCGGAGGGCTCTACATCCAGGCCGGAAGCACATCGGAACTGACCGATGCCCTGACAGCAACCGTGGAACTGGAACCGGAACTTGAAACCACGGCGTCCGCGGAACCGGCGCAGCTGCCGGAGGCCTCTTTGGACGCACCGGACATGGTCTCGATCGGGGCCCGGATTGATATCTTCTGGCAAGGGCCAGGTGGCCGCTATGACCAGATTCACCTCTTTGATCCGGCCGCCGGCAACGGCGAAGGCAAGCGGTTGAGGTCCAAGGCACTTCATAACGGTGACCTGGACAACAAATCCGTTGCCATGACCGTTGTCTCAGAGCCGGGAACCTATGAATTGAGATACTGGGACGGCTCCGGCCGTCAGCAGCTTGCCAGTCGCTTGATTGAAGTGACGCCGGCTGAAGTCGCCCTCTTTGCACCCGCCGAGATCGCCATGGCACGCCCGGTAATGGTCGAATGGATCGGGCCCGGTGCGCGTTATGATGCCATTCAGTTGTTCGATGCAGAAGTGCGCGGCGGAGAAGGCAAGGTGATCCGGACCAAACCGCTCAGAAACGACGATTTCGACAATCGCATGGTGACACTGGCAACGCCTGCCAAAATGGGGACTTATGAACTTCGCTACTATGCGGGACAGGACAGGAAAGTCCTGGCGACGCGCGAGATCGACATCATCGAGGCCCCGGTAACTCTGGAAACCTCGGAGGCTGCGGAAGCGGGCAGACCAATCATCGTCGACTGGGTTGGACCGGGAGCTCGTTATGACAGTGTTTGGCTGGTGGATCCTGCGTCTGGCAAGAAAATCCGCGAAAAGCGACTGCGCAACGACGACTTTGAAAATCAAAGGGTTTCCTTGCCTGGGCCGGTGAAGCCGGGACCTTACGAGCTGCAATATTACAATGGGGACAACAAGACGGTCCTGGCGTCAGTGCCGATTGAAGTGACTGCTGCCGTGGTATCGCTGAAGGCTCCCGGCGAAATCGGGCAGGGCCGGATTTTGACGGTGACCTGGCAAGGTCCCGGGGCCCGATACGACAGCGTCCAGATCTTCGATCCCGAAGCGCGCGGCGGTGTGGGCCGGGTGATCCATCAGAAGCGATTGCGCAACGATGATTTCGAGAACAACACGGCGTCTTTGCCCACCCCGATAACACCGGGAACCTACCAGCTGCGCTACTGGAACGGGGACAACAAGTCAGTGTTGGTCACCCGGCCGCTTGCCATAACGCCTCTGGAAATCAGTCTGGAAGCCCCACCCTCGGTCGAGACCGAAACGCGATTTGACGTTGACTGGCAGGGACCCGGTGCACGCTACGATGCGGTTCAGATCTGGGATCCTTCAGCGCGTGGGGGAAAAGGCAAGGTGGTCCATCAAAAACGGGTGTGGTCCGGTGACAAGGGATCGCAGACCGTGACACTCAATGCTCCCAAGGCAGCGGGTGAATATGAGCTGCGATACTATAATGGCGACAACAAGAAGGTCTTGTTGACGCAGCCCTTGTCGGTTCAGTAACACGCCGCTGACCTCGAAATGTCCGGAGCAGTTCAGGCAAGTCTGACTGCTCCGGAATTTCTCGTCGATCAAGCAGCTGTCGAGGCCGCGTCCTGGTCCGATTCAGCCAGGAGCTTCGAGATCCAGGTGCCCCGCCTTGCCAGAAAGTCACGAAGCAGGTCCGGATAGTCCTCGGTGACCGCGTTCTTCACGGAGGGCCGGCGGGCCAACTCTGATCGCCAGTCAGATACCTTTTCCAACCCGGTGAAAACTTGAAGGTCCGCGAATGCCTCGAACACATCGAAATACCGGAAAACCGGTCCGAAGGCGGCGTCGACAAGGCTGAATGACGAGCCTTCAAAGAAGGGGCCATCATCGGAAAGGCGGTCTTCAAGATGTTCGAATTTGGTCCTGAGCGCCTGTGTCGCATTTCGGAAGGAGGCTTCGTCACGGGCAGAATACAGCGCTCCGATACCGTTCAGTGTCTGAGAAGCGAACTCGACATAGGCCCGGTGCTGGGCGCGCAAGACGGGATCCGACGGATGCAGCGGGTCTCCTTCTGTCTCTTCCAGAAACTCGACGATAGGCGCGGATTCAAACAGATAACGGTCTGAGCCCGTTTTCAGGAGAGGGACCTTTCCGAGCGGCGATGCCGCTTTGAACCAGTCCGGTTTGTTCGCCAGGTCGATATAGACCCGTTCAAACGCAACCTGCTTTTCATCAAGCACGATCGCTGCGCGTTGCACATAGGGGCAGAGCGTGTGGCTGATCAGGGTAAGTTTTGTCATCGTGAGTATCCTTTCATGCAGTTGCATGAAAATATATGCAAGTGCATTTAAAAATCAAGATTGATGCAAATGCATCAAAATGATTGGATATGGAACCATGCAGAATCACGACACAAGACACGAAGACCTTTCAATGGACGCCTGGGTCAGGCTTCAGCGCGCAAGCACGGCAGTTCTGGAGCGGGTGGAAGCGCGGCTGAAGGCGGCCGGCTTTCCCCCCTTGGGTTGGTACGATGTCCTGCTGGAATTGCGCAGGGCCGAGGATCGAAGCCTGCGGCCTGTCGAGATCGAAAGGCACACGCTGCTTGCCCAGTACAATGTCTCGAGGCTGATCGACAGGATTGCCGCAGCGGGGTATGCGGACAAGAAAAAGTCGCCAGAAGACGGGCGCGGCATCAAGGTCTGCCTGACACGAAAGGGTGAAACACTGCTGGAAGAAATGTGGCCGGTTTACCGCGAGGCTGTGCAGCGCGAGTTCGCTGAACACATGTCCGACAGCGACATGAAAACAATCTCGTCGATCCTGAAAAAGCTTGTTTCTCAGTCGGTTAAGTAGAAGGACGAGGATAAGGTAATAGGCGCGCACCGGTGACCGAGTAAAGACCTGTCTCGGATGGCAGGTGGACAGGCTGGTTTCGCCGCGGTGGGCTGTCCTTGAAAAAAGCGTCTTGACTCCTGCCGGTCCATCGCGCATTTAAACTGCCATGACCAAGATGACCGCAACCTTCGTATATTTTTATTACGTCACCGACATATCGGCGGCTGCGTAGGATCTTGCTCAAGTAACAGACACCTCAAAAGCCGCCGCGTCAGGCGGCTTTTTGGTTTCTGAAGGCTCCTGGCGGGGGAACCAGGAAGCCGAAAATGACCAGACACATGATTGAAGCCGGGAAGCCGGCAACAAAACTCAAATCGGAAGCACTTGCCGTGCTTCTGGAGCGTGGGCTCGTGCATCAATGCACGGATATCGATGCGCTCGACAAGACACTTTCGGAAGGTCCGATTACGGCCTATGCCGGTTTTGACGCGACGGCTGCAAGCCTCCATGTCGGCCATTTGATGCCCCTGATGACCATGCGCTGGTTGCAGAAGCTGGGCCACCGGCCGATCGTGGTTCTGGGCGGCGGCACGAGCCAGATCGGCGATCCGAGCTTCCGCAAGGACGCGCGGCCGATGCTTGAGGAGCGCCAGATAGCGGCCAACATCGCAACGATCCGGCGGTCGGTCGAACGACTGGTCGACATGGAGGGCGAGGATGGTGCGCTGCTCATCGACAATGCCGAATGGCTCAATGAATTCCGCTTCCTTGAATTCCTCCGCGACTATGGCTCCCAGTTCACCGTCAACCGCATGATGACCTTTGACAGCGTGAAGTCCCGGCTCGAGGCGCAGATGCCGCTGACGGTCCTGGAATTCTGCTACATGATGCTCCAGGCGGTCGATTTCCTGGAACTCTCCAGGCGGCATGACTGTGCTCTTCAGGTCGGCGGTTCCGACCAATGGGGCAATATCGTCAACGGGGTCGAGCTTGGCCGCCGTGATGGCCGCAAGCTTCACGGACTGACGGTTCCGCTGCTGACAACGGCCAATGGTTCCAAGATGGGCAAGACAGCAGCCGGCGCCGTCTGGCTGCACCCGGAACATCTCTCCCCCTTCGGCTTCTGGCAATTCTGGCGCAACACGACTGACGCTGATGTAACCAGGTTCCTGAGGCTCTTCACCGAATTGCCGATGAGCGAGATCGACAGGTTGTCCGCGCTTAAAGGGGTGGAGCTTAACGAAGCCAAGAAGATCCTGGCCACCCAGGTCACCGCCATTGTGCACGGTCCGGAAGAAGCACGCGCCGCCCTGCAGCAAGGCGATGCGCTGTTTGCGGGTGAGGGTGAGATTCTCGAGCCGACCCACAAACTTCCGCTCAAGACACTCGCGGATGGTCTCGGGCTGCTCGAGCTTGTCGTTTCTCTCGGCTTTGCCGGATCCAATGGCGAGGCTCGCCGGCTGGTGGAAGGCGGAGCGGTTCGCCTCAACAACCAGATCGTGGACAATCCCAAGCGGCGGATCGCAACCGGCGACCTCAAGGCGGATGACCGGCTTGCAGTCTCCGTCGGCAAGCGTCGCAAGGCTCTGGTTGGTTTTGAATGAGAAAGCAAAACATCGGAGCCGGGCTTTAGCGCCCGGCTCCAGTCTGGACCGTTCTATTTTGCTGCGAGCTGGGCGCGATAATCTTCGGCGGGCAAGCCGCCAATGCCCCAGCTTTCAAGCTCCACTTCCTCGATAACGACGAAGGTGGTTGCCGGGTTCTTGTCCAGAACGTCGACCAGGAGATCCGTTGCCCCCTTGATAAGCTGCTTCTTCTGCTCCGTCGTGACACCTTCGCGGGTCACCTGGATGTTCACATAAGGCATGCTCAAGTGCCTCCGGTTTCGCGTGGTTTGATCTGGAAGATTTTCGACATGATCTGCCAACGGCCTTCGTCCCTGACGAAAGTCAGGAAGTCGACAAAGTCGCTGTTGCCGATGCTGCACCGAACACGGGCAAAGGCGGTGTTGTCACCGGCAAGCTGGATCTCGTCGATGGCATCCGTGCGGACCTCACCCCGTGAAGCTGGCGAGGTTCGAGCCGCGACCACCGGGACATATTCTGCCATCGTGCGATAAAGCAGCGGTGCTTCGTCGGCCGTTGCGTAGATTGCCTTCGGATGAAAAACCTTCTGCAGGAGTTCGGTATCGCATTGATAGAGCGCCTCGAAATACTCCGAGATCACGCCTTGCAGGTCGTTCAACGCGCTGCTCATGCCGCAAGGCCTTCTTCACGCAATGTCTGCTGTGCCGCAGGGCGGGCGGCAATTTTTTCGACATAGGCCTTGGTTCTTGGCCAGGCTTCCAGCGACACCCCGATGAAGTTGCTCCAGTTCAGAATGACGAAGGCATAGGCGTCTGCGACAGAGAAGGTTTCACCCAGCAGGAAGGGGCTCTCCTTCGGCAAAATCGCATCAAATTGTGCAATCGTGTCATTCAGTTTCGTCGCGTGAGCGGCCTTTTCTTCCTCCGAGAACGCCACGCCGCTGAAATAGGGGCTGAACCCCTTGTGCAGCTCGGAGGAAAGGAAGCTCAACAGCTCAAGCTGACGATACTTCTTCAAGGGAGCTGAATTGTCGTTGGAGGCAAACCCCGGGAGCTGCTCGCTCAGCCATTGAAGCACGGCCACGTTCTCCGTAAGCACTTCACCATTTTCAAGCTGGAGCGCCGGAACGTATCCACGCGGGTTGGTTGTTCCGTAGGACGCTCCGGTTTCAGTGGTGCCGGCATCGGTGTCGACTTTCTCCAGCTGGTAGTCGACACCAGCCTCGTTGAGGAGAATGTGGGCGGCCATGGAACAGGCACCGGGCTTGTAGAAGAGTTTCATGAGGTAGATCCTTCCTGTGTTGCGATGACCGGAAGGTGTTTCTTTTGGTTTCCTTTGACAAGTAGGTTTCTAATGGTAACTATGTTTTTCGAGTTACCCGAGAGAAACCTGATTTTCGAACGAGGCCCGGCAATGCCGCTCAAAATGCGCAAGAATCGCAGTCCGAAACCACCCGAACCCTGCCTGCTGACAGAGTGCATGCAGGTGATTGCGGGCGCCTGGGCACCGAATGTGATCTGGAGCCTGCGCGCGGGCCCGCGCCGCTTCAGCGAGCTCAAGGTGGATATACCACCTGTCTCCTCGAAGGTTCTGTCCGCACGTCTTTCGGAGCTGGAAGAGCGCGGTGTCCTCCTGCGCCATGTCCGGCCGACATCGCCGCCCTCCGTGGAATATGAGCTGACAGATCTGGGAGAGGAACTGATCCCGGCGCTTGAGGCCATCGTCGAGGTTGGGCACAAGCTGAAGGCAAGACGAGGATATCACGCTGTCGCCGAAGCCGCCGAGTGAGGCCGGCAGGGAGTTTCTCAATGAAATCAAGAACCTTCGTTTTGGTGCATGGTGTCTGGCACGGCGGTTGGTGCTGGTCGAGGCTGGCTGGCATTCTGACAGCGAGGGGCCACCGGGTCAGCGCAATCACGCAAACGGGCCTCGGGGAAAGGGCCCATCTCCTGAGTGCCGACATCACGCTGGAAACCTTCGTCGACGACATCGTCCAGCACATGACCTTCGAAGATCTCTCCGACGTCATACTGGTCGGTCACAGCTTTGGCGGTGCGCCGGCTACTGGCGTCGCGGACAGGATACCGGAACGGATCACCAAACTGATCTATCTGGACGCAATCATGTTGAACTCCGGTGAAACCTGGTTCGACCTCCTGCCGGAAGAACTCGCCAGGGATCGAGCCAAACTGGCCGAGGAAAGCAGCGGTGGGCTTAGCCTGCCACCCGCACCCGTTCAGAGTTTCGGCATTACCGAGCCAGAAGATGCTGCCTTTCTTGAACCGCGCCTGACGCCGCATCCTTTCAGGACGTTCACGACCGGGCTCACGCTGTCGGGCCCCGTCGGCAATGGTTTGCCGGCCGCTTACATCCAGTGCACGCAGCCTGCCTATCCGCCAGCAAAGATCGCGCTGGAACGGGCGCGACAGCGCAGCTGGCCTGTGGCGCAGATCAGGACCGGTCACGATGCCATGGTCACGGCCCCACAAGGCCTTGCAGATCTTCTGGAGACCTTGGCGCTTTGAAGTGACCAGGGTCTTCTTCTGACCTGCCATGCCACCAGATATTGCTGTCCCGGACATGATCCGGAACCAGTCGCTTGCTCCGGTCGGTACGAACCCTGACCTGGGTTGCCAGCCAGGGCCGTCCCGGCTCGGTGGCCGGGACGGCAAATGCTTGTGTTCAGCTGAGGCAATCGGAGGCGGCCCGAACAGACCGCCTCCAAAGGATGGTCCCGAGGGGCCTCAGAAGAAGCCCAGCTTGTTCGGGTTGTAGCTGACCAGCATGTTCTTGGTCTGCTGATAGTGGTTCAGCATCATCTTGTGGGTCTCGCGTCCGATACCGGACTGCTTGTAACCACCAAAGGCCGCGTGGGCCGGGTAGGCGTGGTAGTTGTTCACCCAGACGCGGCCGGCCTCGATCGAACGGCCGAAACGGTAGCAGGTATTGGCATCGCGCGACCAGACACCGGCTCCGAGGCCGTACATCGTGTCATTGGCAATCGCGAGCGCCTCCGCCTCATCCTTGAAGGTGGTAACGGAGACGACCGGGCCGAAGATCTCCTCCTGAAAGACGCGCATCTTGTTGTGGCCCTTCAGAATCGTCGGCTGGATGTAGAAGCCTCCGGACAGTTCACCCTCGAACCTGGTTTCGCCACCGCCGACGAGAACTTCTGCACCTTCCTCGACGCCGATATTGAGATAGGACAGGATCTTGTCCTGCTGTTCCCGGCTGGCCTGTGCACCGACCATGGTGTCGATGGCGCGCGGGTCGCCTTGCTTGATGGCTTTCACCCGTTCGATCGCCCGCTCGATAAAGGCTTCGTAGATGTCTTCCTGGATCAGGGCGCGGCTCGGGCAGGTGCAGACCTCACCCTGGTTGAAGGCAAAGAGCACGAACCCTTCGATGGCCTTGTCCAGAAACGCGTCGTCCTCGCGCATCACATCGGAGAAGAAGATGTTGGGAGACTTGCCGCCGAGCTCCAGCGTAACCGGGATCAGGTTCTCGGTCGCATATTGCATGATCAGGCGACCGGTCTGGGTCGAACCGGTAAAGGCGATCTTGGCAATGCGCCCCGATTTCGCCAAGGGCGCGCCAACTTCGGCGCCGTAGCCGTTGACGATGTTCAGGACACCCTCCGGCAGGAGGTCGCCGATCAGTTCCACCAGGACCATGATTGCAGCAGGCGTCTGTTCGGCGGGTTTGAGGACAACGCAGTTGCCGGCGGCAAGGGCAGGGGCCAGCTTCCAGGCCGCCATCAGGATGGAAAAATTCCAGGGAATGATCTGACCGACAACACCGAGTGGCTCATGGAAGTGGTAGGCGATCGTGTCGGCGTCGATCTCCGACATGGAACCTTCCTGGCTGCGCAGGACACCGGCGAAGTAACGGAAGTGATCGACAGAAAGCGGAATGTCCGCATTGGCCGTCTCCCGGATCGGCTTGCCGTTGTCCCAGGTTTCCGCCTTGGCCAGAAGGTCCAGATTGTCTTCCATCACATCGGCGATCTTCAACAGGATGTTGGCGCGTTCTGCTGCAGGCGTCTTGCCCCATGCGTCCTTCGCCGCATGCGCGGCATCAAGGGCAAGGTCGACATCGGCTGCATCGGAGCGTGCCACCTCGCAGACCGTCAGGCCCGAGATCGGGGTGATGTTGTTGAAGTACCGGCCATTGACCGGTGCAACGAATTTCCCGCCGATGAAATTGTCGTAGCGTTGCGCGAAAGGAGACTCGTTTTCCTTCGCGAAACTGGGCATCTCGTTCATGATATTTCCTCCAATTGCCTGGTCCTCCGCCAGGGATCGGAGGAAACTGCATTGGAGGAGATTTGTTGTCAGCGGGGGAAAAATCGTTTCCGGAGTGACCTGTCTCAGGGCCGAGACAGGCGCTTCGATCAATCGCTGATGCCGAGCCTTTTCATGCGCCGGTAGAGCGTCGCGCGACCGACACTAAGTGCCCTCGCAGCTTCCGAGACATTGCCATTTGCCCGCGCCAGCGCGCGCATGACGGCGGCGCGTTCGGCCTTTTCAAAGCCTGTCGGCCCATCGCCGCGGCCCAGCAGGTCGGACGCGGGAATGGGCGAAATCGGACCTGCCGCACCAAGGCCAAAGGCCTTGCGGGCACCGCGCGTGGCTCCGACCACGATATCGTCGGTGTCCACCGCCAAAAGCATGGCCGTATCCGTCGGGTCCTTGTCGGCAAAGACGATCCGGCTGCTCTTGTAGGCAGCACGGAACGTATCGACTTCGATCTGGCGCGCGGTCTGCGCGACCATCGCTGCGATCAGGCGGTTGAAGGCCTGTGTCTGGTCGAACCGGGCAGAGGAAACGTCAAGGGCGCCTGCTATGTGACCGTCCGGCCCATAGATTGGTGCGTCCATGCAGCTCATGGCCGCGTTTTGGGCCAGGAAGTGTTCGTCCCGGTGCACGATAACGTTCCGCTCTTCCGCGATACAGGTACCGACACCGTTGGTTCCAACAGCTGCCTCGCTCCAGTCGGCACCCTGTGCCAGACCCCAGTCTTCAAAGACGTCCTGGTCGGCTGCGGTGCACCGCTGGTCCAGGATGACACCGTCGGCATCCGTCAGGACAACGGTGCATCCCGACTGTCCGACAAGCCCGAACAGCTGGTCCAGTTTGGGGGCGGCGATCTGTAGAAAGGCACCGACATCATCGCGCCGCCTGCGAAGGGTGGCTTCGTCGAGCCGGTCCGGTGCGCGCTGCTCCCCCGGATGGAGGCCATGCTGGTTTATCGATCTGCGCCAGGATGCAGCAATTCGCGACACCGCCGGTGCCGACCCGGACTCAACGGTTCGAAATACGGTTTCGACATGATCCTTCATGAATGCAATCAGGGATCTCGAGCAGAAGGCCTTTTCGGCTCTTTGCGCTCCTGATCCGTTCCTCCCAAAACGTCCAAAAGACATGCCAGAATGGCGGCAGCCGCCAAAAGTTGCAAGCAGGCAGTTCGAGCCATTGCTCCAATGTGTTTCAGTTTTGAGACACATGCGTTGCTCGGGGCAGTCGTTGGCCTGCCACTTCAGCAAGACGCTCCAGAAGAGCCCAATGAATTTTGCAGGCGCGATGAAAACGGATCTTTTCTTGCGTTACCGCGCAAAAGCGAAAAGAAAACCCCGCCTCCTGTTCTGGGAGGCGGGGAGTTTTTTTCGCGGGGAACGCGAAGGTTGCTTCTTGTTGTGGCCTGCTTATGCCTGCAGGCGGGATCTTATTTCCTTGCGCAGCTCGTCGATTGGAGATTTCGAGCTGCCTTCCATCGTGTGCCAGAAAGTCCAGCCATTGCAGGCTTCCTGACCCTGAACCAGTGCGCCCACCTTGTGGATCGAACCGGTATGATCACCTGACTTGAGCGATCCGTCGGCACGGACGATGGCCAGGTGTTTTCCCTTGGAGCAGGTCAGTTCCGTACCGGGGGCCAGAAGACCACTCTCAAGCAGCGTACCGAAGGGAATGCGTTTCTGGGCACGTTTGCCCTGCTGCATTTCCAGGCTATCGGCGTCGCCGGTTTCAATTGCATCGATCCGGGCCGTGGCGGCGTCGATATAGTCCTGCTCGCGCTCGACCCCGACGAAGTTGCGGCCGAGTTTCTTGGCGACAGCACCTGTGGTGCCGGTGCCGAAGAAGGGATCGAGGACAACGTCGCCCGGTTTGGAGGAGGCGGTCAGAACCCGGTAGAGAAGACTTTCCGGCTTCTGCGTCGGGTGAACTTTCTGACCTTCTTTGTCCTTCAACCGTTCCGCTCCCGTGCACAGCGGAAGGTGCCAGTCGGAGCGCATCTGGAGGTCTTCGTTGAAGGTCTTCAGGGCGTCATAGTTGAAGGTCGGCTTGGCATCTTTCGATTTCACCGCCCAGATCATCGTCTCATGGGCATTGGTGAACCGCTTGCCGCGAAAGTTCGGCATCGGGTTCGACTTCAGCCAGACAATATCATTCATGATCCAGAAGCCGAGATCCTGCAGGATCGCGCCGACACGGAAGATATTGTGATAGGAGCCGATCACATAAAGCGAACCGTTGTCCTTCATCACGCGGCGCGCGGCCAGAAGCCATGCCCGGGTGAAGGCATCATAGGCCTGAAAACTCTCGAACTGGTCCCAGTGATCGTCGCAGGCATCCACCTTTGACTGGTCGGGCCTGTGCAGGTCTCCACCCAACTGAAGATTGTAGGGCGGGTCTGCAAAAACCAGGTCGACCGACCGGGACGGCAGTTTCTCAAGGGCGGCAACGCAGTCGCCCTTCAGGATCGTGTTCAGCCAGGAAGCAGACGCTTCCGTCTTGTTGTCCGGGTGGGGTGCCACTGCGGACACCCCGGTACTCAGTACTCTCATTGCGACGCAATACCTCACGCAATTTCGAGTGTCATGGTTACCGGGTTTGGTAAATCAGGGGTTAAGCGGCAAAAACAAAAATTACCATTGAATCAATGCTTTGTTTACAATCGTAAAAGCTGAATGAGAAGTTAACGGGGTCAGCCGACCGAAAAGGCCAGAATTCTGCTGATTTCGTTTAGAGATCGTCCCGAACTTTCTTTCCAATCGTTAAAAGCGGCCTGAATTGCGATCAGATTTTTTTTTGACGGTCGTTCATTCTCGATCACGTTTTCCCGGATCAGCGCGTTAACCACGTCGCCGGAGAGAATGAAACTCTCTTTCCCCATGAAACGAAGCGCCAGTTGCCCGGTATTTCCGCCAAGCCGGCTGCCACGCTTTTTGAGGATCTCCATTAGCCCGATCTGGTCCGTAACCGGATACCGTGCGAAGAACTTCGCAGCACTGCCATGTTCGACAGCCAGGTCTTTCAGAAAAACGGCATTGTGCTGAACGGTTTTGATCTTGGCACCGTTTCGAACAATGCGGGTGTCTTTCAATAGTGCCTCGAAGGCCTCGTCAGGCAGGAAGGAGAGGCGGGCAATGTCGAAGCCTTCAAATGCCTCTTCGAAGCCGGGCCATTTCTGGTCGATAACCTTCCAGCTGAAGCCAGCCTGGAACACGCATTTGGTGAACATGGCAAGCCATCGGTCATCGCCGATCTTTTCCAGCTCCGTCTCTGATTTCGGCAGGTTGTGCTCACCGAGCAGGGATGCGAGTTGCGCTTTGCCGCCTTTCTTCTCGACCGCCAAGCTTTCGATCTCTTCAAAGGACCGCATGCATTCCTCCTCTTTTCAAGCTCTCTGCCCTTTGACAGTCATCACCGGCTTCATCCGCTAATCCATACCCCTGATTATCGAATAATGGCGAGATTGACGTGGAAGCAGCACGTTTGGTTTGTTGTGACCCAGTGATGGTTTCGCCGTTTGACCAGAAGGCTACCGCCCACCGACCTCCTTCGTCCTCTCGAATTTTCGCAGGGCGAGCGACAGGGTGATTGTCATCATGAGGTAGATCAGGGCAACCACGTTGTAGGTTTCGAAATATCGGAACGAACCAGCGGCATAGACCTTGCCGAGCTGGGTGATGTCGGCAACGCCAAGGACGGACACCAGGGAACTGTCCTTGATCATGGCGACAAAATCATTGCCAAGCGGTGGCAGGATAGTTTTCAGCGCCTGGGGGAAAATGATCAGCCTGAAGCGCAGCCACCGGTTCATGCCCAGGGCCTCGGCAGCCTCGATCTGTCCCTTGTCGACCGCCTGGATACCCGCGCGAAAGACTTCGGCAATGAAGGCGGAATAGCCGATCATCAATGCCACGATAGCCCGCCACAAAAGGGGAAAGTCGCGCGTGCGCATGGCGTCGAAACCAAGTGGTTCGATCACGGCATTGACGCTCGCGACAATCAGGGGCGTTGCCACGAACGCGATGTAAAGGAGCAGGACTATGATCGGCAGACCGCGAACAATCTCGACATAGAACCTTGCGCCTTGCCTCAGGATGATAGAGCCGGACAGGGATGCAAGAGCCAGCAGGAGCCCAAGGAGGGACGCGAGGAAGAACCCGACCAGCGTCACGAAAATGGTCAGGCCGATGCCACGGGAGACCGTGGACATCACCTGGGTATAGATCTCGTCCGTCGCGATCTGAAACAGCAGGAAGATGGCAATTCCGCAGGCAACCACAAGCCAGTAGGGAAAGTCTTGTTGCGGAGAGCTTTGGGATGACTTTTTGCGGAACATGGGTCTGTCTTGTCGGGAAGGTGATGCGTGCAACCGGAAGCCGGAAATGAAATGGCCGGTATCGGAACGGAAGATCCGGATACCGGCCAGGTCTAGACGTGTCTAGCCGCCTGAAGACGTCAGGCCGTGTTTATTGCGCGGCCTTGTAGTCGAAGAACCACTTCTTGTTGAGGGCATCAAGCGTCCCGTCCGCACGCATGCTGGCAATGGCCGCGTTGAACGGAGCAACAAGCTCCGAGCCTTTCGGGAAAATGAAACCGAAATCCTCACTGCCAAGCGGATCACCGATCAGCTTGAACGTGTCAGGGTTGGTGGCAACGTATCCCTGGCCGCCCGTGCTGTCCGTCAGCACGAGATCGACGTCTCCCGTCTTCAAGGCCTGAACGGCGGCGCCGAAGGTTTCAAACAGCTTGATGCGCGGATTGGCCTCGTCGCCGTCGAGGACTTCGTAGACTGTAACGTAGAACGGGGTCGTGCCGGGCTGCGCTCCCGCCAGGAAATCGGCCTCTGCGGCGAAGCTCTTCGGATCGGTGAAGCGGTCTTCGTCGGCCCGAACGAGCATGAACATTTCCGAGCGCATATAGGGTTCGGAAAAATCGACCTTCTCGGCCCGGTCGGCGCGAATGGTGATGCCGTTCATCGCCAGATCATATTCACCTGCTGAAATAGCCGGGATCATCGCATCCCAGCTGGTGTTTTCGTAGGTGACCTTCACGTTGAGCCGCTTGGCAATTTCGGCAATTGCCTCGTATTCCCAACCGGTTGGGTTGCCCGTCTTGGGGTCGACAAACTGAAGCGGCGGGTATGTGTTCTCCGAAGCAATGACGACTTCCTTGCCGCCAAGGTCCGGAAGATCATCAGCCTGCGCGATTGCGCTTGCCCCGAGCACGGTCGAAACGGCGAATGCCAAGGTCAGGAATGTGCGTTGCATGGGAAACTCCTCGTCAAAAATCTGGAGGAGCTTACCGGCTTCCCGCCTGATCGGAAAGAGCGGTGATGCAAGTGAACAACGCAAAATGAAGAATTTTTCTCCATGCGAAAAAAAATTCAAATTCTGATGTCATAGCTATTGACGCGGGGAAGACTAGGCGGGACTGTGAAAGGATAACAACAATAAGGAAAGTTTGAATGTCTACATCATACAATAGCGATTTTCAGCAACCCGTTCGGCGCACAAGATGCGCCCCCTCGCATCCTCTCGAAGTCTTTACGGATGCAGGTAAAGCGGTTGACCGGCTGATTGAAATCTTTGAAGACAACACGGCGTTTCTGCGGGCGCAGTTCCAGGACCTCCTGGAGGGGAAGGAAATCACCGAACGCGTGCGCGCCGTCTATCCGCAAGTGCGGATCGTTACCGACAGCCACATAAGGCTCGACAGCCGCCTGTCCTACGGATTTGTTTCCGGACCCGGAACACATGCATCGACCATTACACGGCCGGATCTCTTCCAGAACTATCTGAGAACCCAGCTGTCCCTGTTGATGAGCAATCACGACGTGCCGATCCAGGTCGGTGACAGCGACATGCCGATCCCGTTGCATTTCGCCTTTTATGACGGAACCCACGTGGAAGGCGGAGCGGCGGCTGCAGAGCTCGATCGCCCGCTCGCAGACATTTTCGATCTGCCGGACCTGACCGTGATGGACGATTCCATCGCGAACGGCACCTATGAACCAGCCGACGGCGTGATGCCGCTGGCGTCGTTCACCGCACCTCGTGTCGACTATTCATTGCACCGTCTTCAACACTACACGGCAACGGCCGCGGAGCATTTCCAGAACTACGTGCTGTTCACGAATTACCAGTTCTATATCGACGAATTCTGCCGCATGTCGCAGGACCTGCTCGCAGACCCGGACAGCGGTTACGAGGCCTTTGTTTCGCCGGGTAACCTCGTGACGATGGCAGGAGACAGCGAACCGTGTAGTGGTGCTGAACCGGCTAAACTGCCGCAGATGCCGGCCTATCATCTGAAGCGGGCAAATGGCAGCGGCATCACCATGGTCAACATCGGTGTCGGTCCGTCCAACGCAAAAACGATTACCGATCATATTGCGGTTTTGCGTCCCCACGTCTGGCTCATGCTGGGACACTGTGCGGGTCTTCGGAACAGCCAGACCCTGGGCGACTATGTTCTGGCCCATGGCTACGTGCGCGACGACAATGTGCTTAACCAAGATCTGCCGGTCTGGGTGCCGATCCCACCGCTTGCCGAAGTGCAGGTCGCGCTGGAAGACGCGGTTGCCGAAACAACAGGTTATGACGGTTATGAACTGAAGCGCGTGATGCGCACGGGCACCGTCGTCTCGCTCGACAACAGGAACTGGGAATTGTGGGATCAGCCGGAGCTGGTAAAACGCTTTTCACAATCGCGCGCGATCGCGCTGGACATGGAATCAGCGACAATCGCCGCCAACGGTTTCCGTTTCCGCGTGCCCTACGGCACGTTGCTCTGCATATCCGACAAACCACTTCATGGCGAATTGAAGCTTCCCGGCATGGCAACGGATTTCTACAAGCGCCAGGTGGCTCAGCATCTCAAGATCGGCATCAAGGCGATGGAGAAGATGCGCGACATGACGGCAGAGAGGCTGCATTCACGCAAGCTCAGGAGTTTTGCGGAAACAGCGTTCCAGTAAGGCTGCTACCTGGCTCTATCCGAAGCGTGGCAGCCTGAGTGTTTGCGCCACCAACAAAAAACGCGGCCGAGCGCCGCGTCTGACTGCTGACAGAGTTTGAAGCAAATAGCGCCGTCCCGGCGCTTGAGCCGGGACCTTGCCTGGTTTCTGGAAGGAATTGAGTTTCCGAGCTTGACCTCGGGACGCATAAGGTTCCGGATCTGCGTTTCACTTCGTCCGTGACGGCATGGAAAGGCTTGCCAAAAAGCTGACGCGGCCAGTTGGCCGCGTTTTTCTTGAGAGTGTTCTAATTCACTCGGCTTCGTCTGCGGGGGCCGCATTGAGCAGGCCATAGCGCTCTTCACCGATCTTTTCCAGAAGCTCAAGCTGGGTTTCAAGGAAGTCGATATGGCCTTCCTCGTCTTCAAGCAGCTCTTCAAAAAGCTTCATGGAAACGTAGTCACCTTCGTCCTTGCAGATGTCACGCGACTTGGCGTAGGACGCCCGGGCGTCATATTCACCGGCCAGGTCGGATTCAAGGACTTCCTTGATGTTCTGGCCGATCCGCAGCGGAGCAACCTTCTGCATGTTCGGATGACCTTCCAGGAAAATGATGCGGTCGGTCAGTTTGTCCGCATGCTGCATTTCCTCGATGGATTCTTCGCGCTCTTTCTTGGCAAGCCGAGCAAATCCCCAGTCGCTCAGGAGGCGGTAGTGAAGCCAGTACTGGTTGATTGCGCCCAGCTCCAGAAAGAGAGCCTCGTTCAGGCGTTCAATGACTTTCGCGTTCCCTTTCACAGCGGGTCTCCTTGTAAGCGAATAACGCGGCTACTTTAGAATCATTCTACGTTTTATGTCCAGCGCCAGATTACCAAAAAAGAGAAGTTTCCAGACACAAAAAAGGCGCGGCTTCGGGAGAAGCCGCGCCATTTGAGATCAACAGCGCTGGGGGGAGGGAGCGCCGTCAATCAAGCTCAGGATTTAGGCAGGATCACGGTGTCGATGACGTGGATGACGCCGTTGGTGGCTTCAACGTCAGCTGCGATGACCTTCGCGTTGTCGACTTTGACACCGTCGGTAGCGTCGACAGCAATTTCACCGCCCTGGACCGAGGCAACGTCAGCCTTTTTGCCGGCGATGTCAGAGGACATCACTTTGCCTGGCACGACATGATAGGTGAGGATGGCGACGAGCTGGTCCTTGTTTTCCGGCTTCAGCAGGTTTTCAACGGTGCCTGCCGGCAGCTTGGCGAAAGCTTCGTCGGTCGGTGCGAAAACAGTGAAAGGACCATCGCCCTTCAAGGTATCAACAAGGCCTGCTGCCTGAACGGCTGCCACGAGGGTGTTGAAGGAACCTGCGCCGACGGCTGTGTCGACGATGTCTTTTTCAGAGGCTTTCGCGACCGAGACCGGCAGGATCAGCATAAGGGCGAATACAAGGCGTTGGATAAGTTTCATGTCATGCTCCCAGTTAGGTGCACAGGCGAGCGCGCCCGTCTCCGGAAACTCAATTCCCGAGCGCAATCAAAGGGTTGGTTGTAACCTGTGTCGATGAGGTCTACGTCAGGATGCCGCAGTTGGATGAGAAAAACTGTTTTGCCATTTAAACCGTCTTCCGGGTGATCCGGTTCAGGTGTAGACGCGTTATGCGCGCCCGGGGTGCGCGCGGTAGGGCAAAGCCGTGCAATTACCTGTTGGCCAGGTCGATGATCTTGCGCATGACAGTAGGCAGTGCCTCCCCCTCAAGGTCCCCCGGTAAAGACCACCACGTGTCGCTGCTTTCAGGAACAGTTTGTGACGGGATTTCGGCTTTATAAACCGTCACTTTGAGATGGAAGTGCGTAAAAGTGTGCTTCACTTCACCAGCACACATGTTCCATGGTGCCGGAAATGGCGCGTGGGACAGGGCATGCTCTTTCTGAAAAACTTCCGACCACTCGGTTCCGGGCACTTCCGTCATCCCGCCGAGCAGACCTTTGGGTGGTCGGCGTCTGAGCAAGATGGCCTGTTGTTCTGCATCGACTGCAACAAACGCCGCACCGAAACGTGTTGGTTTTTCCTTTTTGGGCGCCTTGCGGGGAAAGCCTTCCTGGTCGGCCATCTTCCGCGCAACACAGCCATCGCTCCAGGGACACAATGCACAAGCGGGCCGCTTCGGCGTGCAGATTGTAGCACCGAGATCCATGACGGCCTGGGCGAAGTCACCGGGACGGTCGTCAGGGGTCAACAGAGCCATGCGCCGTTTGATCTGAGGTTTCGCATCGGGAAGCGGTGTTTCGATCCGGTCAAGGCGAGCGAGTACCCGCTCGACATTGCCGTCGACAACAGCCGCGTGTCTGTCAAAGGCAATGGTGGCGATGGCCGCAGCGGTGTAGGGACCAATCCCGGGGAGCGAGAGGAGATCTGTTTCTTCTTTCGGAAAAACACCGTTGTACTCGCCGGCAATCTTGTCGGCGCATTTCTTCAGATTGCGCGCGCGCGAATAATAGCCCAGGCCGGCCCAGGCCTTCAGGACGTCTTCTTCGTCGGCAGCGGCGAGCGCTTCCACGCTCGGCCAGGTCTTCGTGAACTTGTCATAGTAGTCCTTGACCGCCGCCACTGTTGTTTGCTGCAGCATGATTTCCGACAGCCAGATCCTGTAAGGGTCCGGTACTTCACCAAGTTTCCGGTCTTCCGGACTGACGCGCCAGGGCAGTTTTCTGGCATGCCGATCATACCAGGCCAGAAGCAGTGAAGAAGCGGTTTCGGGTTTCACGAAAAGGCCTCTCTCAACGCGTTAGAAGATCGTGGTGCAGTACTGGAAAGCTTGGGGAAAACTCTGCAAACAGAAGGCATGAACATTGAGGTAAAAAAGTAATCGTCGTCATTTTGTCGTATTCTGTTGCAACACAAAGTGTCAGGCCGTGAAACGGTTCCGGCAAGAAGACTAGCCCCGACCGCTCGCAAGAGGAGGTAGGTCATCAGCGTGGCAAAGACAAACTCTGTTCGCAAGCCAAGGGAGGCAAGTCGTCTGGCTGATCTCGTCAGCAAGGCGATGACACCTGCTTGCAGGAAACGGGGATTTGCGTCCGTTGATATCATTGCGTCCTGGGCCGATATCGTGGGAGAGCGCTATGGCACAAGAGTTCAGCCTGATCGCCTCATCTGGCCCCGCCAGACCGATCTGAGCGATCCAGACTCACCGAGACAGCCCGCGACACTGGTTGTGCACACGGACGGCGCGACCGCCCTGATGCTGTCGCATGACAACGGCCAGGTTCTGGAACGGATCAACACATTCTATGGCTGGGCGGCGATAGGCCGCATCAAGATCCTGCAAAAACCGGTCTCTCGAAAACAGACCGAGACACCCCGGAAACTCCGCAGCCTGACGCGATCGGAACAGGAAAAACTCGACGCCAGCATCGAAGGCGTTGAAAATGACCGTCTGCGAGAGGCCCTGAAAAAACTCGGTGCCCAGGTCATCGCAAAAAACACGGACTAGAAATTGCCCCAAGGGCAGCTCCCGAAGCTGTGTTCTAACGATAACTTGACTGTGAAGAGCTGTTTCGGAACCTCCTCGTTCCTGCCACATTTGATAAGCTTTGTTGACGTGTCGTGCCGAAAGGGGCACATCAGGCAACAGGATTTGCACCTTGAAGAGGTGCCGCGCATTCAACTTGTGACAGGACGATATTCGTGACCCAGACCCGTAGACAATTTCTCAAGACCACCGCTCTCGCTACTGCTGCCCTCGGTGTCCTCGCCACAGGCCCTTCTTTTGCACAGTCGGTCGACCAGGAGGATCTGCTCAAGCCCGGTCCGCTGGGTGACAAGATCCTCGGCGATGAAAACGCCCCGGTCACGATCGTCGAATATGCGTCCATGACCTGCGGGCACTGCGCCAATTTCCACAAGCGTACCTGGCCGGATCTGAAAAAGGACTACATCGAGACCGGCAAGGTTCGCTTTATTTTCCGTGAATTCCCGCTTGATCCGGTCGCTGCCGCAGCGTTCATGCTCGCGCGCTGCGCACCCCAGGACAAGTATTTCGAGATCGTGGACGTCATGTTCGACCA
The DNA here is from genome assembly GCA_017643925.1 of Roseibium sp. Lineage (GTDB taxonomy): Bacteria > Pseudomonadota > Alphaproteobacteria > Rhizobiales > Stappiaceae > Roseibium. The sequence continues at coordinate 417,954 of JAEPML010000001.1, forward strand.
GCAGCGCAGCTGGGCGTTCACCGACAATCCGTATCAATCCCTGCTCGATTTCTCCAAGCAGATTGGATTTACACAGGAGTCCTTCGAGAAATGCTTGACAAACCAGGGCCTGCTGGACGCAGTTAATGCAGTGAAGGATCGGGGCGCTGAGGAGTTTGGTGTAAACTCCACACCGACTTTCTTCATCAACGGCGAGAGAGTTTCCGGGGCACTGTCGATTGACGACATGGGGAAAAAGATCGAGGAATACCTTTGAACCGACGGGACACCCGTCGTTTAAGGGCTGTTGTTTTGATCTGACCTTCAAGATTTCGGCGCGCGGCACGTTGAGGCACGGGCGCCGATGAAGTTTTCCAAACTCCGCGTTGTTGGCTTCAAATCCTTCGTTGAACCGATGGAGTTCATTATCGGTGACGGCCTGACCGGGGTTGTCGGGCCGAATGGATGCGGCAAGTCCAATCTTGTCGAAGCCCTGCGCTGGGTGATGGGAGAGAATTCCTACAAGAACATGCGCGCCTCCGGAATGGACGACGTCATCTTCTCTGGAAGCCTCAACCGCCCCGCCCGAAACACAGCCGAAGTCGCGCTGTTTCTCGACAATCTGGACCGTACGGCGCCGTCGGCTTTCAACGACGCGGACACGCTCGAAGTCAGCCGACGCATCGAGCGAGAACAGGGCTCCAACTACAAGATCAACGCCAAGGACGTGCGTGCGCGCGACGTCCAGCTGCTGTTTGCCGACGCTTCGACAGGCGCCAGGTCACCGGCCATGGTGCGCCAGGGGCAGATCGGTGAACTGATCGCGGCCAAGCCAACCTCGCGTCGGCAGATCCTTGAAGAGGCGGCCGGCATTTCGGGCTTGCATTCCCGGCGCCATGAAGCGGAGATCCGCCTTCGGGCCGCAGAGCAGAACCTTGAGCGCCTGGAAGATGTTCTGGTGCAGATTGATGGCCAGCTGGACAGTCTCCGCCGCCAATCGCGCCAGGCCTCGCGCTACCGAAACCTGTCCTCTGAAATACGGGCGGCGGAAGCCTCCATCCTCTTTATTCGCTGGACCGAGGCAAGAGATGCGCTGTCGTCTGCAGAAACGCATTTCACCGAGGCCCAGAAGCAGGTCAACGAGGCAACTGCGCTTCAGGCCGAGAGCGCGCGTGTGCAGGCGATTGCCGCACACAAGCTGCCGGAACTCCGGGATGACGCCGTCAAGGCGGCCGCAGCCCTGCAGCGTCTGGTGCTTGCACGGAACGAACTTGATGCCGAAGAACGGCGCGTGAAAGAACGGCTCCAGGATCTGGAACGCCGCCTGGTCCAGTTGTCGGAAGACATACGCCGCGAACAGAGCATGGTCTCGGAAAATGACGAGGTTCTGGAGCGGCTGGCGGAAGAGCGTGCCGAGCTTCTGGAAGAGAATGAGATGGTGCAGGAACGCACCGAAACTGCCCGGGAGAAGGTAACGGAAGCCGAGGAAGTCGTAAGCACGATTGAAGGCCGGCTTTCGGAACTGACTGCAGCCGAAGCGCGGGCAAGTGCTGAGCGGCAACAGCTGGAGCGCGCCGTTGCCGACAGCAGGCAACGGGCCGACCGACTTGTCGCCCAGGCCCAGGAAGCCCAGCAAGCGCTGGCCGATCTGGATGCTCAGATGTCCGAGCAGGATGGCGTGTCGGAAAATCGGGAAGCACTGGAGCTGGCCGAAGAGGAACTTACCGAAGCAGAGCTTTCAGCCGAGGAAACCGAGGCGGCAACACGCAAGGCTCGCGAACAGGAACAGGCCGCCCGTGGTCCGCTCAGCGATGCTCAGCAAGGCTTGCAGGGACTGGAAACGGAAGCGCGCACGCTGGAGCAGGTGCTCAACGTGAACGCTGACCAGGATCACACGCCGGTAGTGGAGCAGATCCGCGTCGAACAGGGATATGAAACGGCACTGGGGGCAGCGCTAGGTGAAGACCTTGATGCCTCACTGGAAGAGACTGCGGCGGTCCGTTGGGGAACCGCGCTGCCGGCAAACGGTGACCAGAAACTGCCCGACGGCGTGAGATCGCTTGCATCCGTGGTCGAGGCGCCGGAAGAACTGACCCGTCGACTGGAACAGATCGGCATTGTCGAGCAAGGCGATGGAAAGGCGCTGCGCGCCTCCCTGAAACCGGGGCAAAGGCTGGTTTCAAAAGAAGGCGATCTCTGGCGCTGGGATGGTTTCGTGGTCGCGGCCAATGCGCCAACACCGGCCGCCCAGAGACTGGCGCAGAAGAACCGGCTTGCAGAACTTGCCGATGAAATTGAAACGGCCCGCGTTCTTGTCGGTGACCGGCAGCGTCAACTTGAAGAGGCAGCTGCCCGTGTTCGCCAGACCGTCGAACAGGAACAGGCCATGCGTGGCAAGGTTCGTGACGGTCAGCGCAGGGTTGCGGCAGTTCGCGACGCGTTGGCGAACGCGGAGCGCGCGATCTCCCAGCTTGCCGCCAGGAAGGAAGCTGCAAGAGACAGGTCCGAACGCCTTGCCGAAGAAGCCGAAATGGCAAGCGAACAGGTGGTTGAAGCGGAAGAACGCCTGGCCAGTGCTCCGGACGCCACCAGCTACCGGGATCAGATTCAGGAGTTGCAGGGGAAAGTCAGCGCTGCCCGCGGTGCGCTTGCCGAAGCCCGGGCTGTCGCGGAAGGGCTGTCCCGGGAACAGCAGCTCAGGGACCGGCGTCTTGAAGCGATCGCGCGGGAGTATGATGGCTGGAAAACCCGTGCTGCAAATGCCACCCAGCAGATCTCTATCCTGACGGAACGGCGCGGGGAGGCGGAGGAAGAAAGAGCCGAACTGATCGAGGCCCCGGACGACATCGAACTCAAGCGCCGCGAACTCTTCTCCGCCATTGCATCAGCGGAAGAAGAGAAAAAGGCCAGAGACGACAAGCTGCAACAGGCCGAACTTGATCAGGCCGATGTCGACCGGGCTGCCAAGGCTGCGATGGAGGCCATGTCCGGAGCGCGCGAGCAGAAGATCCGGGCTGAAGAGCGCCTTGAGGCGGCGAGGGAACGCAAGAGCAACCTGGAGCGACGGATCGACGAGGACCTGGAAGTTGCCGTTGCAGCTCTTCCGGAAATCGCAGGCCTGAAGGAAGGGGCTCCCTTGCCCGATCCTGAGGCCATGGAGCGCAAGCTCGATCGTCTGAAGGCCGAGCGCGAACGCCTGGGCGGCGTGAACCTGCGGGCCGAAGAGGAACTCCGGGAAATCGATGAGCAGAAAGAAACCCTGACATCGGAGCGCGATGATCTGATCGAGGCGATTCGCAGGCTGCGAACGGGGATTTCAAACCTGAACCGGGAAGCCCGTGAGCGCTTGCTTGCCTCCTTTGAAGTGGTCAATGGCCACTTCCAGCGGCTGTTCACCCACCTGTTCGGCGGAGGAACCGCTGAATTGCAGCTGGTTGACTCCGATGACCCGCTGGATGCCGGCCTCGAAATCATTGCCCGGCCTCCGGGCAAAAAGCCGCAGACCATGACGCTCCTGTCAGGCGGGGAGCAGGCGCTCACGGCCATGTCGCTGATTTTTGCGGTCTTTTTGACCAATCCCGCGCCAATCTGCGTCTTGGATGAGGTCGACGCGCCTCTCGATGACGCCAATGTGGAGCGCTATTGCGATCTTCTGGACGAAATGACTGCAAGTACCGACACGCGCTTTGTGGTCATCACCCACAACCCGATTACGATGGCGCGAATGAATCGCCTGTTCGGCGTCACGATGGCCGAAAGAGGCGTCTCGCAGCTGGTTTCGGTCGATCTGGAGACAGCCGAACGATTCCGGGAAACCGGCTAAGGGTGCATTGCGAAGGGCACTCCCGTCCAAACGATATGCAACTTAGGTTCAGTAATTTTCCAATACACGTAAAAAAAATAATAAAATCAATAACATATATTATAATTAAGGCTTCTTGACATGGCATGGGGTGCCGACTATGGTGCGCGCGGCTTACGGGGCTCACTTGTTGTAGTATCTGACATGTCGGCGCTAAGGGGGGTTTAGATCATGTCTTCCCAAAACGGCGATTTTGAAGATCGGAATGAAGCTGCCTCGGAAGCGGGTCTGTCGGAACGGCGGGCTCAATTGAACCGGAAGCTTGATGACCGGCGTGTGGAAGAGGAAAAAGCCGCACGAAAGTCTCAAAGCAATTCCTCCGGATACGCCCAGGCAATGAAACTCTCCTCGGAGTTTATCGCCGGTGTGCTTGTGGGAGCCGGGATCGGTTGGGTCGCTGACCAGTGGTTCGGGACATCGCCTTTGGGCTTGATCGTCTTCCTTCTGCTGGGGTTCGCCGCGGGCGTCTTGAATGTCTTGCGTTCAGCCGGTGTGGTTGAACAGCCAGGAGAAACGAGACCCGGTGAAACCACTGTTCAAAAAGACAAACCCGAACAGAATTAATCGCGCCAATCCGGCGCAGTGATTATGAACGAACGAAGAAGGCTGGCCGGTGGCGAACGATCCGATCCATCAGTTCCAAATCCAGAAAATTTTCCCGATCGAAGTTGGGGGCATGGATTTCTCTTTCACCAACTCTTCGCTGTTCATGGTCTTGACCGTGGCGGCGACCTCCGCGTTTCTGATCTTCTCTACAAGCGGCCGTGGACTGGTTCCGACCCGTCTGCAGTCCGTATCGGAAATGGCGTATGAGTTCGTTGCCGGAACACTACGAAGTGCTGCGGGGACGGAGGGGATGCGTTTCTTCCCCCTTGTGTTCTCGCTCTTCATGTTTGTTCTCGTCGCCAACCTTTTCGGGATGTTCCCGTACTTCTTCACCATAACCAGCCACATCATCGTGACCTTCGCACTGGCGATGCTGGTTATTTTGACCGTGATTTTCTATGGTTTCATGCGCCACGGCATGAAGTTCCTCAAGCTGTTCGTCCCAAGCGGTGTGCCCGGTGCGCTTATCCCGCTGGTGACTCTGATTGAGATCATCTCTTTCCTTTCTCGTCCGATCAGCCTTTCCGTTCGTCTTTTCGCGAACATGCTCGCCGGTCACATCACGCTGAAAGTTTTCTCCGGATTTATCGTTAGCCTGAGCGCCATGGGCGCGGTCGGTATCTTCGGTTCCATCCTTCCCCTTGGAATGACGGTGGCGCTGACAGCGCTTGAATTCCTGGTCGCATTCCTTCAGGCCTACGTGTTCACGGTTCTGACCTGCATGTACCTGAACGACGCAATCCATCCTTCACACTAAGGGCAATCCAATCATGCGGCGATCCGCCGCTTGTGAGAAATCTGCAAACACCATTTTAGGAGCACGTGTCATGGAAGCAGAAGCAGCAAAATACATCGGTGCCGGTATCGCATGCCTCGGCATGGGCGGCGCAGGCATCGGCCTGGGTCAGATCTTCGGTAGCTACCTCGCAGGCGCTCTGCGCAACCCGTCCGCAGCTGACGGCCAGTTCGGCCGCCTGATCTTCGGCTTCGCCGTGACGGAAGCTCTGGGCATCTTCTCCCTGCTGGTCGCTCTGATCCTCCTGTTCGCTTAATCCGCTCATCCGTAGCGAATTTCGATGCGACTCCGGTGGCGGCGTCTGACGCCGCCTAACCGGATTTTGGAGACAGGAAATGGCAAGCCAAAATCAATCGACCACAGAAGGCACGCACGCATCCATTGAGGTGCCGGCTTCCGAACAGGGTTCAAACTTCCCGCCGTTCGACAGCACCACTTTTGCGTCTCAGCTTTTGTGGCTCGCCATTACTTTCGCTGTGTTCTACTGGATCATCAAGAACGTGGCTGTGCCGCGGATCTCGGGGATCCTTGAAGACCGTAAGGACCGCATTGCCGGAGACCTTGCCGAGGCGAACCGCCTCAAAGAGGAAACCGACGCTGCGATTGCTGCCTACGAACAGGCTCTTGCGGACGCACGGAACAAGGCACATGGCATCGCTGAAGAAACCCGCTCGAAGCTGAAGGCCGAGAACGAGACACGCCGCGAAAAGGCGGAAGTCGAGCTTGGCAAGAAGCTGGAAGAAGCTGAAGCGCATATTGCCGGTATCAAGACTGAAGCCCTGTCCCAGATTGGCGACATTGCCGGAGAGACCACCTCAGCGCTCGTAGAGCAGTTGATTGGCAAGGCTCCGACAAAGACCGATCTGACCAAGGCGCTCAAGTCTGCGATGAACTGAGGAGACCATCATGGATGCTAGTTTTTGGGCCCTGATAGGTCTCATTCTCTTCCTGGCGCTCATCGTCTACATCAAGGTTCCAGCCAAGATTGGTTCCTCTCTGGACGATCGCGCAGATGGTATCCGCAAGGAACTGGAAGAAGCACGCAAAATGCGTGAAGAAGCCCAGGAACTGCTGTCGGAATACCAGCGCAAACGTCACGAAGCTGAAGGTGAAGCTGAAGCCATCATCGCTGAGGCGAGTGCAGAGGCAGAACGCTTGACGGTGGAAACCAACAAGGCGCTGGAAGAGATGATCGCCCGCCGCTCCAAGGCAGCGGAAGACAAGATCGCTCAGGCCGAGACGCAGGCAATTGCCGACGTTCGCGCCAAGGCAGCAGACATCGCCGTTGCCGCCGCCGAACAGATCCTGGCCTCCAAGGTCAAGGACAAGGTTGCCGACGACATTCTCGCCAAGAGCATTGCTCAGGTGAAAGATCGTCTGAACTGAGGCAGTTTCTCAGCCAGTATTCTAGAAAGCGGCCTCCGGGCCGCTTTTTTTGTTGGTTGAGGGCATCTAATCTCGTGTCACGGTCAGGCCCGACTCGTTTCAGAGATCACGCTACTCGTTGTCAATGCCGGGTTTGAACCGGCAATCCAGGCCGTGATGCTGAACAATCGGAACACCTTTGCGATCTTCGATCATTCATGGGAGACCAAGCGGACGCGGTATTAGTCAGGGCGTCCTGCCGCCAGTCGCACGGGTTTGAAACTCATTCGATGATGAGGTGAGGGTCCCAGCTCCTGAAGCGCTGCCTGGTGCTGCGGCACGCCGTAGCCCTTGTGCTGCGCGAAGCCGTAGCCCGGACAATGATCCTCCAGCCGTACCATCATGCGGTCTCGCGTGACCTTGGCGACAATGGATGCAGCTGCGACGCACAGGCAGCGCCCGTCCCCCTTGATCAGGGATTGTCCCGGTTGCTTGAGACCGGGTGGAACGTCGCGACCGTCCACGAGCACGTAGCGGGGGACGCGGGGCAGTCCATTGATTGCCCGGACCATGGCCGAGAGGGTCGCCGATCGAATGTTGACCCGGTCGATCGTCGCCGGGGAAGCACTCGCCGCGCAGACGTGTGCACTGGTGACGATCTTATCAAAGAGCTCTTCGCGTTTTTCTTCGGTCAGTTTCTTGGAATCGTCCAGACCTTCCGGGACATTTTCATAATCCAGGATGACTGCCGCGGTTACAACTGGACCTGCCCAGGGACCGCGCCCGGCTTCGTCGACACCAGAGATCAGTCCGTCGAAGGGCGCGGCATGTTTGCGCTCCAGCTTCAGATCGGGGCGATCGCCGAACGCAAGGTCGAACAGGGAGAGGTTCTCGGGCATTCGCTGAGCCTGTCCCGAACGGATTTTGCGTGCAAGCGCGTTCTTCAGAACAGATCGAGTTGCACACCGCCTTTTTGCGGCTTGATGAAGGCGCCTGTGTCGAGCTTCTTGCGCCGCGTGTTGAGGCCGAAGCGCCTGGCAGCCAGGGACACGCGCTTGCCGATCTGCTCGGCATAGGGTCCGCGCCCGCGTATACGTTCACCCCACTTGGCATCATAGTCCTTGCCGCCGCGCATGGAGCGGATAAGGCTCATGACATGTCGATAACGATCTGGCCTTTCCCTGAGCAACCAGTCGCGAAAGAGCTCGGAGACCTCAAGGGGCAAGCGCAACAGGACATAGGCCACCTCGCTCGCGCCATGATCGGCAGCGGTTTTCAGGATTGCCTCGATCTCGCTGTCATTGAGAGCAGGAATGATCGGGGCCATCATCGCGGAAACCGGGACACCGGCCTCTGAAAGGACCTGGATCGCCTTGAGACGCTTATGCGGCGCCGACGCGCGCGGTTCCATCGTCCGGCTGAGCTTGTGGTCAAGCGTCGTGAGCGAAACGGCAACCTTGGCAAGGTTCCGTTCCGCCATGCGCGACAGGATATCGGCATCCCTGGTGACAAGTGCTGACTTGGTGACGATGGCAACCGGGTGAGAGCAAGTGTCGAGCACCTCCAGCACCTCCCGCATCAGCTTGTAGCGTCGCTCCAGCGGTTGGTACGGGTCCGTGTTTGTTCCAATTGCAATCGGGCGCGGGGTGTATCCGGGTTTGGAGAGTTCTCGCTCCAGAAGCTGGGCTGCATTGGGTTTGGCAAACAATCGGGTCTCGAAGTCCAGTCCTGGAGACAGGCCCATATAGGCGTGGCTGGGCCTCGCAAAGCAATAGACACAACCGTGCTCGCAGCCGCGATACGGATTGATGGACCTGTCGAAAGAGAGATCGGGAGACTCGTTGCGCGTGATAATCGTGCGGGCGCGCTCCTCCTGCACCTGGGTCTTGAGCGGTGGCAGGTCTTCAAGACTGTCCCAACCGTCGTCAAAACTCTCACGGGAGATCGGTTCGTAACGGCCCGACCTGTTCAGCGCAGACCCTCTGCCACGCCTCCTGTCTTCCCGAACACGTTCGGCATCAGACCGCATCTCATCGGTGGCGAGGCAGGCTTCGTTTGAAAGAGGGGGGGCACTCATCTACTGGAATCGCAAACTATGTAGAACATAACAAGAACATTAGCCGAGATGCGCGCTCAAGCAAGCCCCTCACTCGCGTTTTTGTTTTTTTTCCTGTAAAAGCCGGGCCCATGATCAGTGTCATAATCGCGACAAAAAATTCGGAAACCGAACTCGTTCATACGCTGTCAGCTCTCGTGACGGCTGCCGCAGAAGGCGTGGTCCGTGAGGTGATCGTTGTCGATGGCGGGTCGGCGGACGGCACGGAGCAGGTTGCCGACGCGGCCGGCTGCGACTGGGTCAGGATCGACGGCACGCGAAGCGAACGCCTGGCTTATGGAGCGGACAGGGCCCGTCGTGGCGACTGGCTCTTGTTCCTGCGCCCCGAAACGCTGCTGGAAAGCGGTTGGCATCATGAAGCCCAGGCTTTCGTCGAGCGAGCTGCAAGAGCACCGAACGGCCCTAGAACAGCTGCGAGCTTCCGTCTGCGCTACGAAGCCTTCGGAATGAGCGCCAGGATCAGCGAGACAATCGCGGCTTTGCGCTCGCAGCTGCTTGGTATGCCCTACGGCAACCAGGGTCTCCTCATTTCTCGCCAGTTTTACCAGAAGCTCGGTGGCTATCGGCCTTTGCCCGAACTGGAAGATCTCGATCTGGCAAAGCGGATCGGCCGGGGGCGGATGGTCTTCTTGCGCGCTGCAGCAGTTTCTTCAGGAGAACCCGAAGAGGAAAGCCTCGTGTCAGGACTGCGCCGTTCGATCGCGCGCTTCTGTGTCGGTACGCTTCGAATTCCCGCAAGTCTTGCAGTCAAGCTTCACGGTTAGGCGACCTGGGCACTCGCCTTGCCGGGCAGGCTGAAATCCACCAATGGACCAAGCGGAGCGATGCCGTGCGGATTGCGGGCCTCGCTCCTGGAATGGTAACCACGTCGGTAAATCTCCAGTTTCACGGTGTCTGCGACACCGGGAAGTGCGTGGAAACGGCGCGCGTAGGCCCACAATTTCGGATAGTCGATCAGACGCTTCCTGTTGCATTTGAAGGCGCTCCAATAGGCAACGTCGAAACGCGCAAGCGTCGGAAACAGACGAATGTCGGCTTCCGTGACGGTGTCTCCCAGGAGCCACTCGTTCCCTTCCAGCGTTTCCTCGATCAGGTCGAGCGTCTCGAAGACATCCTGTACGGCTTCCTCATAGGCGGCCTGGGAACGGGAAAAACCGGCGCGATAGACGCTGTTGTTCAGCTTCGGATAGATGACATCATTCCACGCATCGATCTCGGGCAGCAGGTTTTCCGGACAATAGTCTGTCTTGATCCCGGCAAGCTCGTTGAAGGCGCCGTTGAACATCCGGATGATCTCTGCCGACTCGTTGCTGACCAGACGATCGGTCAGCGTGTCGTAGAGAACCGGCACCGTCACCCGTCCGGTGTAATCGTCCGTGCCGCGAGAATAGATCTCGTGCAGCGACGAGGACCCTGTCAGGGTATCGACGTAACCGTCTTTCGGATTGAAAACCCAGCCCTCGGGCGTGCGTCTGGGCGCAAGAACAGAGATCGGGATGTGATCTTCAAGGCCTTTCAGGGCCCGCATCAACAGTGTCCTGTGTGCCCAGGGGCAATTCCATGCGACATAAAGGTGGTAACGCCCGCTTTCCGCCTTGAAACCGGCTTCACCCGTTGGTCCCGCGGCCCCGTCCTCCGTCACCCAGTTTCGGATCAGCGCCTTTGAGCGCTCGAACCGGTCGTTCGCAACGGTTTCGCTGGTGGCTTCCGGGTCCCAGACCCCGTCTACAAGCAGTCCCATCCAAATCTCCTCCTGGAAGACAAGATAGGAACGCTTGCGTCCGGTTACAGGGGGCGTGTCATGCGGATCGACGGGAAAGTCACATTTCCGGGAAGAAAAATCGGGCAAGGCTCAATCGAGGTGAAGCCGCAGGCCCTGTAGAAGGCTTCGCCGTTCAGCGTGGAGTAGCAGTTGAATTCACTCACGCCAGCGGAGCGGGCGTCTTCGATGCATCTGGTCATCAGTGCGCGACCGACTCCTCTTCCGGCAAAGTCGGGATCTGTCCCGAAATGGCGGATGTTGCCATTTGTTGAGGTCTCGTCCTTGCCTGTAGGCGAGTGCCGGGTCCACCCGCCAACACCGATGATTGTTCCGTCCCCGGTCGCGGCAGCGTAATAGGTGCCTGACGTCAGCAAGTCCTTCTGCGCCCGGGTGATGAGCGGCAGCGCCTGCTTGAGTGTTACGGCATCATAGGCCCTGGCGAGCAAGGCCGTGTAGCTCTTCAAAAGCAAATCCGAGACAGTGTCATTGTCTTCAAGAACGGTTGTCCGGATTTCGAGGTCCATGGATGTCAGGCTTCCTGCAGCTTGCCGCGTTTCAGGTGCTCGTCGAGGCGCGGCATGATCTCGACGAAATTGCACGGCATGTGCCGGTAGTCGAGTTGCCACTTCAGGATCCCGTCCCAGGCGTCCTTGCAGGCACCAGGTGAACCAGGGATCGCAAAGATATAGGTCGCACCAGCGACGCCTCCGGTTGCGCGCGACTGGATTGTCGACGTGCCGATCTTCTCGAAGGAGAGGCGATGAAAGACGGTTGAAAATCCGTCCATGCGTTTTTCAAAAAGGGGCTCCACGGCCTCCGGGGTCACATCCCTGCCGGTGAAACCGGTGCCTCCGGTCGAGATGACGACATCGACACCCTTCTCGGCGATCCATCCCTTGACGACCTCCTGGATCGCGGGAACGTCGTCCTTGACGATCTTTCGGTCCGCAAGCGTATGCCCGGCCTTTTCAATCCGCTCCACCAGGGTGTTGCCTGACCGGTCTTCCTCCAGGGTGCGTGTGTCGGAAACAGTCAACACGGCAATGTTCAGCGGGATAAATGGGCGGCTATCATCGATGCGGGACATGGAAAACTCCTTTGCCATCAAGACATAGGCGATCAATCGAGCCCGTGCCAGAGGCGATTTTGACACATCAGTGTGAGTAAGGATCTTGAAATAAAATTACAAAAAATAACAAGATTGAGACACTTGCATTATAGTTAGGTCAGTATTATTGACTTAATTAATCACTCTTACATTGCCGACGAGCTCACAATGACAACCTGGGACAGTCTTTACGCCAATCGTGCCGCGCGCATGCGGGCTTCCGAAATCAGGGAGCTGCTGAAACTCCTGGACAAGCCCGACGTGATTTCATTTGCAGGTGGCATTCCCGACCCGAAACTGTTTCCGGCCGATGCCTTCAAGGAGGCCTATGCCTCCATTCTGGGGTCGAACGAGGCAGAGCGCGCGCTGCAATACGGTGTCAGTGAAGGAAGCCCGCGATTGCGATCCTGGATCATGGATCACATGAAATCGCTCGGTGTTCCATGTAGCGAAGACAACATTCTCATCACCTCGGGATCGCAGCAGGGACTGGACTATATCGGCAAGCTGTTCCTGTCAGCCGGTGACACGGCGCTGGTGCAGTGGCCGACCTATCTCGGCGCAATCCAGGCTTTCAATTCCTATGAACCTTCTTTCGACCGGCTTGATCCGGGTGCCAACCGGGAGGCGAGTGACTACCAGTTGCGCGCTTCAGAGGCAGGTGGCAGCGTCAAGTTTGCCTATCTGTCTCCAGACTTCGCCAATCCAACCGGACAGTCGCTCACGCTTGATGAACGGCAACGCATCCTCGCGCTGGCAAACGAGCTCTCGTGTGCTGTGATCGAGGACGCTCCCTATCAGAGCATGCGCTATGACGGAGATCCGGTGGCGCCTGTTCTTGCTCTGGATTGCGCGACGTCGGGCGGGATTGAAAAAAGCCGCACCCTATATTGCGGCAGTTTTTCAAAATCCCTGTCACCCGGACTTCGGCTCGGCTGGATCTGCGCTGCCCGTGAGGTGATTGCCCGTTTGGTGTTGATCAAGCAGGCGAGCGATCTGAATACACCTGTTCTCAACCAGGAAGCCATGGCCCAGGTCGCAGAGACGGTCTTCGAGGCGCACACCGCGAACAGCCGTGCAGTTTACAAATCACGCCGGGACGCCATGTTGGCCGCGCTCGAAAATCACATGCCGGCAGGTGTCCGCTGGACTCGACCGGAAGGCGGCATGTTCATCTGGGTTGAGCTGCCGGATGGAATTGATGCTGCGGACCTGCTTGAGAAATCGGTCGAGGCTGCCAAGGTTGCCTTCGTTCCCGGCAGGGCATTTCATGCGGACGGTACGGGGGCCAACACCATGCGCCTCAGCTTCTCCTGTGCCGATCATGAGAAAATTGAAAAAGGTGTTTCGCGTCTTGGCAGGTTGATTGCTGAAACTGTCACATCCAAGCTGTAATCAAATCAAGGGGAGACGAGATTGCAGGCACGCGGCCCATGGCACTAAGCGATCAGTTCAACAACTATTGCGAACGGCTTGGTCCGGACTTCTGGTCCGAGCCGCTGAATGCGGTGACCAATGCTGCCTTTCTGGTCGCCGCTTTGCTTGCTTATCTGGTCTGGCAGCGCAAGACACCGAATGACTATGCCGGGCTTGCTCTGGTCGTGATCGTGTTTCTGACCGGTGTCGGCTCATTTCTCTTCCATACATTTGCAACAAGATGGGCCCTGCTGGCGGACGTCATCCCGATCGCGCTCTTCATTCACATCTATCTCTTCTTCGCCCTGAAACGGTTTCTGGAACTGCCATGGTGGGTTGCGCTTGTGATCGTGGTCGGCTTTTTTGGCTTCACGCCGTTTGTCGGCCAGCTTGTTGCGCCATTTGTCGGCTCCTCTGCAGGGTATGTTCCGGCTCTTCTGGCGATATTCGTGGTCGGCGGCTCGTTTTGCCGAAAGGACAGCAGGTTGGGCACGCTGGTATTGCAGACCGGGCTCATCTTTGCGCTGTCTCTGACATTCAGAACAATCGACGAACCGCTATGCGGACAACTTGCTATTGGAACGCATTTCCTGTGGCATATCCTCAACGCCGTCGTGCTCTATTCACTATTGCGGGTTCTCATTTTGCATCGTGCCGGGTAAACCACAGAGACAACTCAGGATTTCGCAAGGTCCAGTAACGGCAGCAGGACACGGCTTGCAGATCAAATCAACGACCCGGAAACTCGGGCAAACAGGACAGGGAAGCTCATGAGCGACAATAATAAAACCGAAAGCGATTTGACCGAAGCAGCCCTGTTTTTCCACGAGCATCCGAAACCCGGCAAACTCGAAATCCAGGCGACCAAACCGCTCGGAAACCAGCGCGACCTTGCGCTGGCCTATTCCCCGGGTGTTGCCGCACCCTGTCTCGAAATTGCCGATGATCCGTCAAAGGCTGCAAATTACACTTCGCGGGGCAACCTGGTCGCCGTGATTTCGAACGGAACCGCGGTTCTGGGCCTGGGCAATATCGGTCCGCTTGCCTCAAAGCCGGTGATGGAAGGAAAGGCCGTTCTTTTCAAGAAGTTTGCCGGTATCGATGTCTTCGATATCGAGGTGGACGAGACCAATGTCGACAAGTTCGTCGATGCGGTTGCGGCACTGGAACCAACGTTTGGCGGTATCAACCTTGAGGATATCAAGGCACCGGAATGTTTCATGATCGAAGACCGGCTCCGGGAGAAAATGAACATCCCGGTCTTCCATGACGATCAGCACGGTACGGCAATCATTGCAGGTGCCGCGGTTCGCAATGGCCTGCACCTGGCCGGCAAAAAGATCGAGGACGCAAAAATCGTCGCCTCTGGCGCTGGGGCCGCGGCACTCGCCTGCCTCAACATGCTGGTGTCGCTTGGCGCCAGGCGCGAGAATATCTGGGTCACCGATATCGAAGGCGTTGTCTATGAAGGCCGCGAGGCGTTGATGGACGAATGGAAGGCGGTCTTTGCGCAGAAGACCGACAAGCGGACGCTGGATGATGTCATTGGTGATGCCGACGTCTTCCTGGGCCTGTCTGCAGCCGGTGTCCTCAAGCCGCACATGGTCGAGAAGATGGGCAAGGGCCCGCTGATCCTGGCGCTTGCCAACCCGAATCCGGAAATCATGCCGGAAGATGCCCTTGAAGTGCGCGACGACGTGGTCATGTGCACCGGGCGCTCCGACTATCCGAACCAGGTCAACAACGTCCTGTGTTTCCCCTATATCTTCCGCGGCGCCCTGGATGTTGGCGCGACAACGATCAACGAGGAAATGAAGCGGGCGGCCGTCGAGGCAATTGCAGGCCTTGCACAGGAAGAACCGTCCGATGTCGCCGCTCGTGCCTATGGCGGCAAGACAGAAACGTTTGGCCCGAATTATCTCATTCCGTCTCCATTCGATCAGCGGCTCATCCTGAGGATTGCTCCGGCCGTCGCCAAGGCCGCGATGGACTCCGGTGTTGCGACCCGGCCGATCGAGGACTTCGACGCCTACAAGGACCGGCTGAACCGTTTTGTCTTCCGATCCGGCCTGATCATGAAGCCGATCATTCAGAACGCCAGCAAGGATCCGAAAAAGATCATCTATGCGGAAGGCGAAGACGAGCGCGTGCTGCGCGCCGCGCAGGTTCTGCTGGAAGACAATATCGCGAAGCCGATCCTGGTCGGCCGTCCGGATGTTCTCAAGGCCCGCTGCGAGCGGTTCGGCCTGAAGATCCGTCCCGATGTCGATTTCGAGTTCATCAATCCCCAGGACGATCCCCGCTATCGCGAATATGCGGAAGAGTATTTCGAATGTGTTGGCCGCAAGGGCATGCCTCCGGGAGCCGCGCGAACGGTCGTTCGAACCAATACCACGGTCATTTCCGCGCTTGCCGTGCGTCGAGGGGATGCGGATGCGGTCATCTGTGGTCTCGAGGGACGATTCATAAGACATCTTCGCGACATCAAGCAGGTGATCGGTATCTGCGAAACAGCGCGCGACCTGTCTGCCATGTCGCTGCTGATCAACAGCCGCGGCGCGATCTTCCTCTCCGATACATTCGTCACGGAAGATCCAACGGCGCAGGAAATTTCCGAAATGGCCATCCTGGCAGCAGAGGAAATCCGGCGCTTCGGTATCGAACCGAAAATCGCGCTTCTGTCGCTGTCCAATTTCGGTTCGCGTGATACGGCCTCGTCCCGGAAGATGCGGGAAGCGATCGAGATGATCTGGGAACGGCATCCGGAACTGGAGGCCGAGGGCGAGATGCACGGTGACTCCGCCCTGAGTGTTGCGCTGCGCGAACGGGTGATGCCGGACAGCAAGCTGTCGGGTGAAGCCAACCTCTTGCTCTTCCCCAACCTGGATTCCGCCAATATCGCGCACAACCTCCTGAAGGTTGCAACACAGGCGCTCCATGTCGGACCTATCCTGCTGGGGACAGCCAGACCGGCGCATATCCTGACCCCATCCGTGACCTCGCGCGGCGTGGTCAACATGTCGGCTCTGGCTTGCGTCGAGGCGCAGACCAAGGGCGACTGATTTTTGCCGGCAGCGCAAATTGCTGCTTCAATTTGCGCCTTCATTTCAAAAGCGCGGACCGCTATGAACGGTCCGCGTCTTTCCTTTCAAGCGACATTTTCGGATGACCCAGGTGAAGCAACCAGCGGACTGCATGAACAAGTCCGATATCCGGTCGGCCATTGACAGCCTCGACGAGGACTTGCTGCGGATATTTGCCCGCAGACAGGGCTATGTGCGCCGTATGGCGCAATTGAAGCAAAGCCCGGATGAAGCATTCGATCACGACCGCATTGAAACCATGGTTGCGCGGCTCAAGGCCCGGGCGGAAGAACTGGGCCTCGAAGGAGAGCAGGCCGAAATTGTCTGGCGTTCCCTCATAGACTGGAACGTAGACTACGAGCGCAGGACAATCGCAAAGATGCTCGAAGACACAGAACAGGCACCCGCAGAAGCCTGAGACTGACAAAATTTGATGCCGGGCCGCCTGTAAAGCGATCGCGACAGTCCTACCTAAAGGGGCAACTGGAACTTTCGCGATTTTGAGAGGAAGCCCCGAATGACGGCCTCAACACGTATTGCATCCCTTGCCACCGCTGGTGCCTTGTCGACATTCATCTGGACAGCCGTTCCAGTGCATTCCCAGTCATCGATTGCGCTTGAAACGGTAACCGATGGCCTGTCCTATCCGTGGAGCGTCGCCTTTCTGCCTCAGGGAGGCTACCTGGTGACTGAACGCGACGGTGTCCTGAAATTCGTTTCCGATGAGGGAGCACAAAGTGTCGTGGCCGGCGCTCCGGAGGTTTTTGCTCAGGGGCAGGGCGGTTTGCTTGATGTTGTGTTGAGTCCTGATTTCGACACCGACAACACGATTTTCCTCAGCTTCTCGCAAGGCTCGCCCGAAGGTGCTGGCACGTCTGTCTACCGCGCCAGATTGAATCCGGCTGGCGGTGGCTATGAACTGATCGATGGTGACACGATCTTCGCAGCGAACAACAAGGCCTACGGAGGTCGGCACTTTGGCTCGCGCCTTGCCTTTTCGCCTGACGGAAACCTGTTCATGACCTTGGGGGACCGTGGTGACGGCCCGCGATCGCAGGACGCGTCCGACCACACCGGGTCTGTCCTTCGCCTGACGCGAGACGGTGACCCGGCACCGGGAAATCCCTTTGCAGGCGATCAATCCGCCAAGCCGGAAATCTGGTCCATTGGACACAGAAACCCGCAGAGTGCGGCCATTCATCCCGAAACGGGTATCTTGTGGACTGTAGAACATGGCGCGCGCGGTGGCGATGAAATCAACGTGCCGGAGGCCGGCAAGAACTATGGCTGGCCCGTTATCTCCTATGGCCGCCACTATTCCGGCGGAAAAATAGGTGAGGGGACCCAGAAGGATGGCATGGAACAGCCGATCCACTACTGGGACCCGTCCATCGCTCCTTCCGGCATGGCCTTTGTGACCAGCGATCTTTATCCGGATTGGCAGGGCGACCTGTTGGTCGGTGCTCTTCGCGGACAACATCTCGCCAAGCTGGAACTGGATGGCAAGGCCATCGTTTCGGAAAGCCGTTTGTTGGAAGATCTCGGTGAGAGGATCAGGGACGTCCGACAGGCTCCGGACGGGTACCTCTACGTGCTCACCGACAGCGATGACGGTCAGCTGATCCGGCTCAAACCGCAATAAGAGGGCTGAGCTTTCGTCAGGCGCAAACAGGTTTCCGGGCATTTCGCTTGACATTTCGACCCGTCCCAACGATATAGCGCCCAGCAATCGCTGCCGCGTGAGCAGCACTCAAGATTCGTCCCGATGAAATGATCATCGATGTGTAACGGGTCATATTGCTTTCGCTTCGAGTCCGGACGGACTCGCCCAGTTCCCATTTCACGCGAGGGTCTGGCGGCAAAGAGTTTGTGCTCCGAACGGGGGACAGCTGCCGCAAACCACGAATTTGACTGCGACATGTCTCGCGGTCCACAGGCGTGTTTTCGTGCGCCTGAACCAAGGAATTTATTTTGACCGACTTTCAAAGCCTCGGACTCTCCAAGGGCCTTTTGTCTGCAATTGCGGAAATCGGCTATGACACTCCGACGCCGATACAAGAAAAAGCCATCCCGCTCGTACTTCAGGGCAAGGACCTGATGGGTCTGGCGCAGACCGGAACCGGCAAGACGGCAGCCTTCGGAGTGCCTCTCATCGACCGACTGATGGAAGAAAACACCAGGCCGCAAGCCAGGGGTACCCGGGCACTCATCCTCGCGCCCACCCGCGAACTGGTCAATCAGATCGCCAAGAACCTAATCTCGTTTCTGAAGAAAACACCGCTGCGGGTTACCTCCGTCGTGGGCGGTGTTTCGATCAATGCCCAGATCAAGCGCCTTTCCAAGGGCACAGACATTCTTGTTGCCACTCCGGGCCGTCTGCTGGACCTGGTTGACCGCGAAGCGGTCGACTTGGGCACTGCCTCCTATCTCGTTCTGGATGAAGCGGATCAGATGCTCGATCTGGGTTTCATTCATGCTCTGCGGCGGATCGCAGGTTTGGTTGCAGACGAGCGACAGACGCTGCTCTTTTCGGCAACGATGCCGAGGCAGATCAGTGAACTGGCCCAGTCCTACCTGACTGACCCGGAGCGTGTTGAAGTATCGCCGGCCGGCCG
The DNA here is from genome assembly GCA_017643925.1 of Roseibium sp. Taxonomy (GTDB): domain Bacteria; phylum Pseudomonadota; class Alphaproteobacteria; order Rhizobiales; family Stappiaceae; genus Roseibium. The sequence continues at coordinate 436,662 of JAEPML010000001.1, forward strand.
GACTGCCGACAAGATCTCCCAGTCCGTCCATTTCATGGATAGAAAAACCAAGACCGGTTTTCTCGTGGAGCAGTTGCAGGCGAACCCGCAAGATCTGTCGCTCGTGTTCTGCCGGACCAAACACGGTGCAGAGCGCCTGATGCGTAAACTCGCACAAAGCGGTGTCGCTGCGGGCTCCATTCACGGCAACAAGAGCCAGAACCAGCGTGACCGGGCAATCCGGGACCTCCGTAATGGTGACATCAATGTCCTTGTGGCGACGGATGTTGCGGCACGTGGGATTGATATTCCGGGCGTGAGCCACGTCTATAATTTCGAACTGCCGGAGGTCGCCGAGGCCTACGTTCACAGGATCGGAAGGACTGCGCGCGCAGGTGCAGAAGGGGAAGCCGTTGCGTTGTGCGCTCCCGAAGAGATTGGTCTCTTCCGCCAGATCGAAAAACTGATTGGCATCGAGATTTCCGTTGCGAGCGGTGATGTTCCACCTCTTTCCGCAGCCGCCTCGAGGTCGCAAAGAGGCGCACGCAACAAGGGCGGTAAACCGGGCGGCAAGAAGCCTTTCCAGAAAAGGGCGTCTTCCGGAGACAACGACAACAGGTCGCGTTCCCGGAACCAGAGGCGCAGGCAGGGCTCCCGCAGGGACGCAGCGTAATTCGGCAATTAGCCGAAGAACGTGAAGACGGGCTAAAAAAACACCGGGACGTGGCCGTCCCGGTGGGAATCAGTGGTTGATGGGTGTCCAGGGGGCACTGGCCGCCTGGGGATAATTCCGGAAGCCGTTTTGTCGTGTATCCCGGTGCCGCCGCTGCCCGGATACCGCGTTCAGACTTCCAATCCATGTGCACAAGGGCGACGCGGTCGCCCATGAGTTTTATTGTCAGGGTAAAGCCGAAAGTCTTGACCAAAGCCCCTAAGGACTTTGAGATTTTCAACGAAGTGCCCCGTTAAAAGTAAAGCTAAATTAATTAACTTCGATCTGCAACCAATGCCGTGTTTGAAGTGCGTGTGTTGTGAATAAACGAAAATGCCAAATAAAACAGTGTGTTGTGTCTATCGTTGGCGTAATTCCAGTTTTGCGGGAACATCTTTTGGTTGTGTCGAGGTTGTAGATTCCAGAAAATATGATTAAAAATCAAAGAATTGCCGGAAGTATTTCCCTAATTTATCCGGGTATAAAAAATTTCTATGAGGCTTCATTGAGGTCGCAGACTTGATCCAATTCGTTGAAAATATGGCCAAATTTTACTCATGCCCAAAATCTGGGAATGTCAAATGAAGCTCTCGTATTACTTTGGTGGTCGCTGACGACGTGAAGCCAATGTGGCAGCTTCAGTTTCCAAGGCGCAGGTTTCTGCGGTTCGCATAAGAGGTCGTTTTGGAGCTATAACAAATTTTTATTCAGCCCAATAATTCATTGACCCAACGGTAGCGTCACGATATCCCGGCTCCATCAGGTTTATGGTTAACAGGCCCTTGAGCCCTGAAAACCTGGCTAGAAAAGTCCAGATCAAATCTGGAAAAATGTGCACGTCGGCTCCATCTGGACCACCGACCCCTTTAAACGGTTGCAGGCTCGTTGTGGGCAGGCAAACCCCTTGTGGCGCGGGCAAAAGCGCATGGTATGCGGATGTGCGGCGCGTCCGCACTCCCTACTGCGCGTTTTTGATAACCGCAACAGGCTGGCCCCCCACTTTAGCCAGCTTGATACCGACCCATCGGCCACAAGGCAACGGCACCGGGAGGGCCCCCCTTCCCGGTGCCGTTTGTTTTCTCATCTCAACTTTGCCCGGATTCATGGCGTCACGATTACGAAGACGCTGGCCCCCTGATGCACGACCGGTTGATAGTAGACGGCTCCGCATTGAAAGTAGGTTGCTCCGCGCAAGATCACCTTGACGCAGCCAGCGGGCAAGGCGTTGTGATAGTGCGCCTGGCGGCGGCTGACACGCCGCGCAGTGCGTCTTGCGGTTCGCCTTGCTGCACCGTTGTCGGCCTTTGCAGCACTGACAGCAATCCTTTCAGCGAGCCCCGAGGCCGGCACGAGAGGCGTGGCAAGGGTCATTGTTGTTGCAATTGCGCAGGACAGAAAAAGGGATTTCGGCATGATTGCCTCCTTTCGGTTGGCAGCGGCAGTGCTGCGAACGGGGAGGCTGTATCTGATCCACTGCAGTGGAATATGTTGGGCCGCATTTCGGCAGTAAATGGAATTTCTCATGAAAAAAGCGGCCACAGAAGTTAATGTCCGTGACCGCTTGAAGTCTATTGCAAGGGAATTGCCGACCTACATATTCGGATAATTCGGTCCACCGGCGCCTTCGGGAACCGTCCAGGTGATATTGCCGTTCGGGTCCTTGATGTCACAGGTCTTGCAGTGGACACAGTTCTGCGAGTTGATCTGGAACTTCGGCGCGTCGTCGCCTTCCTCGATCCACTCATATACACCTGCCGGACAGTAGCGATTGGACGGGCCGGCAAAGACATCGTGTTCAGATGATTTTTGCAGGGCGTCATCTCGCACCTTGAGATGGATCGGCTGATCTTCCTCGTGATTGGTGTTGGACAGGAAGACAGAGGACAACTTGTCAAACGAAACTTCGCCGTCAGGTTTCGGGTAGTCGATCTTCTTGCAGTCCTTTGCAGGCTTCAGCGTTTCGGAGTCGCGCTTGCCGTGTTTCATGGTGCCGAAGAAGGAGAACCCGAACAGTTCGTTGGTCCACATGTCCAGCCCGCCAAGCGAAACGCCGAGCACGGTGCCGAATTTCGACCAGAGCGGTTTTGCATTGCGGACCTTCTTGAGGTCCTCACCGATCGGGCTGTTGCGCCAGGTGGTGTCATAGTTGGTCAGCTCGTTATTGGCTTCTCCGCGTCCGATCGCAGCCATGACCTCTTCCGCTGCGAGCATGCCGGACATCATGGCGTTGTGAGACCCCTTGATCCGGGGGACGTTGACGAGCCCTGCAGAACAGCCCATGAGCAACCCTCCGGGGAAGGAGAGTTTGGGAACGGACTGGTAGCCACCCTCGGTGATCGCACGGGCACCATAGGAGATGCGCTTGCCGCCTTCGAAGGTCTCGCGAATGGCCGGGTGGGTCTTGAAGCGCTGGAACTCGTCAAAAGGCGAGAGCCACGGGTTTTCATAGTTCAGGTGCACCACGAAACCGACAGCGACCTGATTGTCTTCAAGGTGGTAGAGGAAAGAGCCGCCGCCGGTCTTGCCATCCAGCGGCCAGCCGAAGGAGTGCTGGACAAGGCCCGGTTTGTGCTTTTCCGGGTCCACCTGCCACAATTCCTTGATGCCGATGCCGAATTTCGGAACGTCGGAATCCTTGTCGAGGTCAAACTGTTCGATCAGTTGCTTGGCGAGCGAGCCGCGGGCACCTTCGCCGATCAGGGTGTACTTGCCGCGCAGCTCCATCCCGCGCGTGAACATGGCGTTGGGCTTGCCGTCGCGGCCAATCCCCATATCGCCGGTGGCGACACCGACGACATTGCCATTGTCGTCGTAAAGCAGCTCGGCAGCGGCAAATCCCGGATAGATTTCGACACCAAGCGCTTCTGCCTTTTCGGCAAGCCACCGGCAGACATTGCCCAGGGAAACAATGTAATTTCCGTGGTTGTTCATGAGCTTGGGCATGAAAAGATTTGGCAGGCGCATGGACCCCGCAGGTCCCAGAACCAGGAAGTGGTCGGCGGAAACGGGCGTCTTGATCGGTGTGTCTTCTTCACGCCAATCCGGCAGCAGCTGATCCAGTGCGATGGGATCAATGACGGCGCCAGACAGAATATGGGCGCCGACCTCGGAGCCTTTCTCCAGGACAACGACGCTCAGTTCCTCGCCCTTGTCATTTGCAATCTGTTTCAATCGAATGGCAGCTGCGAGCCCCGCTGGACCTGCGCCGACAATAACGACATCAACATCCATGCTTTCGCGTTCGCCAAGCGCTTCCTGTTCGCTCATATTTTCTCCCTCCGCCCTCAAGGGCTATGCCCTTTTCGCATTCTTTGCCTTATTTTGCAGCGCAATACACGACATTTTTCATAGTCAAATGCGAATTTGTGCAGAATTTAGCCGACTTGAGCCCAGATAGACCAAAGCCCGGTCGCCTCGTCAAGGGAAGAAATTACGTTTACGTAAACTAGAGGTATGTGATCTTTGGAAACATCGTTGATGTGTACAAGCTCTGGAAAACAGGCCAGCCGGACCTGTGCAGCCCGCCGGGTATCTTGTACTGACCGAACCGTGCGTTAAACTTGCGCCCCGGAGGCCGACATTTTGCAGCAAAACTCAATAGAAACGCGTCAGCTTGAAGCGTTGCTGGACTTCTACCTTGAAGCGGGTGTCGACTCTTTTCCCGGAGACGACCGGGTGGACTGGTTCGAACTGACGAGACAACAGGCCGCACTTCGCCAGCAAGGCCAGGAACCGCGACCTGCGGCACAGGCACCCTCCGGACCAGACACTGGCAGCGCAGACGCAAGGGACACAAGGCACAGCCAATTCGCGCCGCCTGTGAAAACCATCCCCGCTCAACCGATCGCGCCTTCGAGCGGACAGCCGGCTGTCATTCCTGACAGGGAGATTGTCGGTGCAGCCCGGGGCCTGGCTGCAACAGCAGCGACGCTGGACGATCTAAGGTCCTGTCTCGAGGCCTTCGACGGGTGCAATTTGAAGCTGACAGCCAAGAAGCTGGTTTTCGCGGACGGTAACCCTGATGCGAGGCTGATGTTCGTCGGCGAAGCTCCCGGAAGGGACGAGGACTTTCAAGGCAAGCCGTTTGTCGGCCGGTCCGGACAATTGCTCGACAGCATGTTGACGGCTATCGGGCTCGACAGGTCGTCCGCCTATATCGCCAATGTCGTCCCCTGGCGTCCACCGGGCAACCGGACACCGACGCCCCAGGAAACCGAAATCTGCAAGCCTTTCATTCAACGGCAAATCGAGCTTGTGAACCCGGATGTGCTTGTGTTTCTCGGCGCTGCTTCGGCCAAAACCCTGCTCGGCGTTCAGGATGGGATCCGCAAGATGCGGGGGCGCTGGATGCAGTACCCGGGTAACGGCAAGCAGATTGCTGCCATTGCCACCTATCATCCCGCCTACCTGCTCCGCAGCCCCTTGGAAAAGCGGTTGTCGTGGAGGGATTTTCTGAGCATTCGCGAGAAACTGACGTCGCAATAAATCCTCTCGGCAAAGCGGGGTGTTAACCCGGGTTTCAGACTCGTGGTTGCAAACTGGGTTGTATTGTCTTGGGGGATGATTTGAACAATCTGGCCGTGGTGGGGGACACCGAAAATCTTGTATCGGCACTGGTCGTCGATCTTGCTGACATGTCGTGCCTGGAAGTGGCTGTGCATGACCTGAATGATAATGGCTGTTGGATCGTCTCGGACAAGATTGATCTCTTGAAAGAGCAGATCGGTTTGCGCATCGAAGGGTCAGACAAGCTGCTTCGTGCCAACATCGTTGCCTATGGCGATCGCGAAGCGGAGATCTCCTTCAAGGTCGAGTTTGATGAGCCGACCGAAAAACGGCGCGAAATCAGAAGACCGGTCTGGCTCACGGCGGTTGTTTGCGGGCGTACACATCCTGTCACCATGAAATGCCGTATCGTTGACGCCAGCAAATCCGGGTGTCGTTTGGAAGGCTCCGGCCTCGATCGTCTGCCTCCCGAGATTGAAGTCTCCATTCCGGGTCTCAACTTGCCCATTCCGGGCAAGATTGTCTGGAGAAAGGATAACCAGGCGGGTGTTCAACTGGCTTGGCCGTTTGAACCGGACCCCAAACCTTCCACGGATATCCTGTTGCAAAAACTTGTCGAGGAACGGCAGAAAAAGGTCGCGAAACCCAAGAAGAAAGTCAGCGCCTTCGGTCGTTAGATCCTGTCAATCTACGTAGGTGACACAGAATGCGGCAGATTTGCCGACCTGCGCTCTTTGCAAGTGGACGTCGCGTACATATATCGATGGAGATTGTAAACTCTGTCAGGGCTATTAGCGCGTGCTTTCAAAACTTCGCCGTTTCCTTCCCAAGCGTTTCCGCGACGAGAAGTCTGTTATTCCGGTTGTCCGCCTTCAGGGTGCGATCGGCATGTCCAGTCCGATGCGGTCCGGACTTTCGCTCGCCACTGCTGCGCTTCCACTGGAAAAAGCCTTCTCCATCAAGAAAGCTCCGGCCGTCGCCCTGATTGTCAATTCGCCCGGCGGATCGCCGGTGCAGTCGCGTCTGATCTTCAAACGTATCAGGGATCTGGCAAAGGAGAACGACAAGGACGTTCTGGTCTTTGTCGAGGACGTCGCCGCAAGTGGTGGCTACATGATCTCGCTCGCGGGGGACGAGATTTTCGTCGATCCGTCATCGATCGTCGGCTCGATCGGTGTTGTGGCCGCCGGGTTCGGATTCACCGAAATGATCAAAAAAATCGGCGTCGACCGCAGGGTCTACACCGCCGGTGAGAAGAAGGTCACGCTCGACCCGTTTCAGCCCGAGGTGCCCGAGGATATCGAGTATCTCAAATCCCTCCAACTGGAAATTCACGAGACTTTCATTGAGATTGTCAAGTCCCGGCGTGGCGACGTCCTTACCGATGATCCGGATCTCTTCACCGGCAAGTTCTGGACAGGTCGAAGCGCCGTGCAGCTTGGCCTCGTTGACGCCATCGGCGATTTGCGCTCGGTGATCAAGGAACGCTATGGCGACAAAGCCGAACCGAAGCTGATTTCGGCTCCGCGCGGTCTCATGGGACGCAAGGCGGGACTGGGTGTAGCCCTCTCCGGCGAACGGTTGACCGAGGGGCTTGGAGACGAGCTGATCTCGTCAATCGAAAATCGGGCGCTGTGGATGCGCTATGGCCTTTAAAAAGGCACATTGCATGTGTGATCTGGCGGGCAGAAGAAGGGGACTACCATGACGGAATTGATAGGAGTGGCGGCACTCGCGGTTGGCGGCTACTGGATCGTGCAACGCGTCAAACGCAAGATGGCCGAAGTGGAAAACCAGATCTCCAGGGCGGCTGCCAAAGCTGATCCCAATGGACGCGGAGCCAAGCTTGTGCTGGATCCCGTCAGCGGCAAGTATCGCCCGCAGTCCTGAGACTTCCGGACCCTGTTTCAAACATGTCCTTGCCCATCACCGGACGGGCAAGACCTCTCTCGCCCGCCCAGTTTTTAATTGCTACGTCGGAACTGCCCTGAACAGGCCCCAGCGCGCGGTGTTCCGCCGGGCCGATTGTGCGAGAACGGCAATGGTCAGCACAACGACCAGGAAATCTGCCACCGGACCGGCCCACCAGATACCGACTTCTCCCATGTAGACCGGCAGGACCCACAAGGCCGGCAGGAAGATCAGGTAGGGCCGCACGAGGCTGAGGATTGCCGCCCGCAAAGCATCGCCAATGGCCTGAAAATAGGTTGCGATGACGAAGACCGGCCCGGCGGAGAACAGAAGCGCGACCATGATGGGCAGGATCCGCGCAACTTCTTCCGCAACCGTTTCATCCTCGACAAACAGCAGTCCGATCGGCCTTGCGAAGATGGTCAGGATCACCTGGGCGGCCGCACAATAGGCGAGCGATGTCGCCAACCCGAGACGCAAGGTATTGTCCGATCTCTGCCACAGCTGTGCACCGAAATTGTTGCCGATCATCGCCTGAAGCGCATGCGTCAACCCAAGCAGGGGCAGATAGACGAAGGTCATGATCCGCGTGATGATACCGAACGCGGCGACCGTTGCCTCGTAGCCGGTGCCTCCAAAACGCTGCAGCACCGCAAATGTGGACGCCGAGCCAATGGCGATGCCGAGGAAACTCAGGCTTTGCGGGGCACCAAGCGCCAGGATGGACGTCCAGTCTGAGTTGAGCGGAAACCGGAGCAGATTGCCTGGCCCAAGAGCCGTCCGTGCCCGCAAGCGGTAGAAAATGATCACGGCCAGCGCAATCATCTGGGCAAGCGCGGTGCCATAGGCTGTCCCGGCAACGCCCAGTTCGAAGATGGCAATCAGGACATAGTTGAAGACAATATTCGCCAGCGAGACGAACACGCTGGTTCCGGCCATCAACGCAATGCGGCCTTCGCTGCGCAGGGCGTCCGAATTGACGGCAAGCACGAACAGCAGCGGCGAGCACCAGATGGTGATCGATATATACGTGTAGCTCATCCACGCGATCGAGTCGTCTCCGTCTGCGGCAATCAGGGTAAGTTCCCAGCCGAAAAGAAAGAGCGCCGATGTCAGGAGACCTCCGGCGAGAAGCGCAAGGCCATGCGCTCCGCTGAACACAGCGCGTGCTGCCTCGGTTCTGCCGCCGCCAAGATGCCGTGCCAGCAGGCTCGACATGCCGCTTGAAACGAGCGTTGCCGTGGCAACGAGCAACATATAGGCGGGAAACATGAGTGTAACCGCACTCAGGGCATCGGGTCCGATAAAGATGCCAATGAACATGGCGTCCACGACGGTCAGCAGTCCGTTCATGCTCATCACGAATATGATGGGCAATGCCGTTTTGACGAGCGTCAGGCCGAGAGGCCCCGCAGTGAACATGTTGGGGCGAGCCGTGTCTTGCGACATGGTGTTCTCCGATCATGAATGTGAACTGGAGGAGCTCGCGTTGCCACCGGAGAAGAAATGCGCAAAAACCGGTATTCTCTGAGCCAGAATTTCACCTTGGCTGACACGCCTGCGAGCGGCCGGTATCTGGAACCGGCCCGGACCCTATCGAGAGGAGGGGGCCATCGTCAAGAGCAGGTGTTATGTGTGATCCGATTTCGACGAGCTGCCAGGTCGGGTTGAGTCCGCGCACCATTCATAGAAGTTGTCGAGCTCGGTTTCGCCTGTCTTGCGGAAACCGTGAGCTTGGTAAAACCGGTTGGCCGGACTATCCCTGAGGGCCATGAGGCGGATTGGCAGCCCCAATGGCAAGGCGAGAGACTTGATGTGATCGAGGACAAGTGCACCAAGACCCGATCCCTTGAATGCGGGGGCAACATAAAGATGATCCAGGTAAAGGTGGTCGAGATGTTGCTGCAAGACAAAGAAACCGGCCAGGTCTTCGTCCCGGATCAGTTTCCATGTCTGGTCCGGTTGAAAGCGCTGCAGGAACCGGTTGCGTGCGCGCTGCGGGTCAAAGCGGCCAACGGATTCAAGACTCGGGCGCATGGCTTCTACGCGTAAGCTGGCAAGTGCGCTGGCGTCGGATTGAAGTGCCTGCGCGATGATGGGCAATGTCGTGTTCATAACCCTTGTCTGGTTATCACAATCACCTCTAAACGGAAGCTGTTCATGAATTCAGGACTGCAGGTTTGCGCGGTAGAGAAATGCCGGCCATATACCCGATCGCTCATCCACCCTTGACCTGATGCCGTCACCGTGGCACCTGTCGCCGCGACCGGCAGGCACCACCTGCCGCAGAAAGCCAGATTTCGGAACCAATCCATGTCGACTGAAACATTGCCTGCGCATATGCGTCCGGAAAACTCCTTTCAGGGCCTGATCCTGACCCTGCAACGCTTTTGGGCCGACCAGGGCTGCGTGGTTCTGCAGCCCTATGACATGGAAGTCGGCGCCGGCACGTTTCACCCGGCAACAACCTTGCGTTCGCTCGGGCCACGCCCGTGGAAAGCGGCCTATGTTCAGCCGTCCCGCCGGCCCACGGATGGTCGCTATGGTGAAAATCCGAACCGCCTGCAGCACTATTATCAGTTCCAGGTCATCCTGAAACCGTCACCTGAGAACCTGCAGCAGCTGTATCTCGACTCGCTCTATGCCATCGGCCTGGATCCGAAACTGCACGATATCCGTTTCGTCGAGGACGACTGGGAAAGCCCGACATTGGGCGCCTGGGGCCTTGGCTGGGAATGCTGGTGCGACGGCATGGAAGTCTCGCAGTTCACCTACTTCCAGCAAGTGGCCGGTTTTGAATGCTCGCCGGTATCCGGTGAGTTGACCTATGGCCTGGAACGTCTCGCCATGTATATCCAGGGTGTCGATAACGTCTATGACCTGAACTACAACGGCATGGAAGGCGCAGACAAGGTCACCTATGGCGACGTCTTTCTGCAGGCTGAGCAGGAATATTCCCGGCACAATTTCGAGCATGCGGACACCGACATGCTGTTCCGCCATTTCAAGGATGCCGAAACCGAGTGCCTGGCAATCCTGGACGCCGGTGCCAAGGCCCGCGAAGCGGCAGGGGCGGCGGTGCACCAGGTGGTGCTGCCTGCCTATGACCAGTGCATCAAGGCAAGCCACGCGTTCAACCTCCTCGATGCGCGCGGTGTGATTTCCGTGACAGAACGCCAGAGCTATATCCTGCGTGTGCGCGAGTTGGCCAAGGCCTGCGGTGCGGCGTTCCTGGAAACCGAGGCTGGCGGTGTCGGCTATCACAATCAGATCAACGGCTGATTTAGCGCTTTCAAGGCACCTCTCGCTGCGCTTGCAGCAACCAGCCTGACAATTGCGCCTGGATACAGGACTGAAACAAAACAGTGGTTTGAAGCGGACGACAATCGCCTGAAGTCCGGATAGCCTCGCTCGTGTTTTTTACGGAGGTTTTCATGGCGACCTGGTTCATTCTTGCGCTTGTTCTCGCACTCGCTGTATTGGCAATCATTCTTTACAATGCGCTCGTCAAGAAACGGCAGATGGTTGAAGAAGGCTGGAGCGGGATTGACGTTCAGCTCAAACGCCGTGCGAACCTCATCCCCAACCTCGTCGAAACCGTGAAGGGCTACGCCTCCCACGAACAGGATACCTTGAACGAAGTCACCGAACTGCGCGCGAAAGTGAGCGGCATGACAGGCGACGATGTTGCCGGACGGGCCAAGGTTGAGGGGGCTCTCTCGCAGGCGCTGGGTCGGTTGTTCGCAGTTGCCGAAGCCTATCCGGATTTGAAAGCCAGCCAGAATTTCTCGGATCTGCATCAGTCCCTTGATGAGATCGAAGACGCCATCCAGATGGCCCGGCGCTACTACAACGGCGCCGTAAGAGCCTTGAACGTTGCGGTCGAGAGCTTTCCTTCGAATTTGATCGCGAACCAGTTCAAGTTCGAGAAGGCGGAATATTTCGAAATCGATGACGAGGCCGACAGGGCCGTTCCGAAAGTCTCATTCTGACGGGCTGCATCCTCATGGCTTTACAACGGATTTTTGCGGTTCTTCTGTTGCTCGTTTCCCTCGGGGCTGCGTCTTCCCAGGCGGTGGCCGACGAGCGGATCCTGCGGTTTGTCTCCAAAATCGACGTCGCTGCGGACGGCGTTTTGACAGTCACCGAGACAATTACGGTCCAGGCCGAATGGGCGCAGATCAAACGGGGGATCTATCGCGACATTCCCCTGACAGTGGAGGGTGCGAATGGCCGGACCTATCGGGTCGGCTTCACGCTTCTGTCGGTGCTGCGCGACGGTGAGCCCGAACCGCATTTCCAGAGTGACAGCGGGGACGGGGTCCGGATCTATGTGGGCCGTGAAGACCAGTTCGTGCCGAAAGGCACGCACACATATACGATCGAATATGAAACCGATCGCCAGATCAGGTTTTTCGACGATCATGATGAAGTCTACTGGAATGTAACCGGCAATGAATGGGTCTTCCCAATCGATGAAGTGGTTGCGCGGGTCGTCCTGCCACAAGGTGTTGCTGCATCTAAGTGGACTGCCTACACCGGCTACTATGGTGACACCGGAAAGAATTTCACGGCCAGCTCCGCTGAGGGTGGCTCCGAGATCACTTTCAGGACGACGCGGCCGTTGAGCTCCTATAAGGGATTGTCGGTCGTCGTGAGTATGCCCAAAGGCGCGATCCCGGCCCCGTCTCGGGAAAAGCAGCTGCAATACTTCCTGAGCGATTACAGTGCCGAGCTGATCGGGGGAGCAGGCCTGGCGGTCGTCTTGGTCTACTATCTGTTTGCCTGGTGGATCGTTGGGCGAGATCCGCCCCGTGGCGTTACATTCCCCAGGTTCAAGGCTCCGGAAGGTGTTTCTCCTGCACTTGCCAAATATATCCTGAACCGTGGGTTCGGTGACGGCGGCTGGGTCGCGCTTTCGGCAGCCTGTCTTAACCTCGCTGTCAAAAAACGGCTCCGGCTTGAAGATGACAGTGGCGAAGTGACCCTGCATCTTGAAGACCGGACTGATGCGAGGGACACGAGGCTCCCCAAGGGTGAGGCGGCTCTGGTCTCCTACCTGAGAGGGCGGTCGTCTCCCTTGCCGCTCAACAAGGACAATGGCGGTTCGATAAAATCGCTGGGAACCAAATTCAGAAACGCGATCGAAAAGGAAAACCGGGACGTCTTCTTCAAGACCAATCGCGTCTATCTCATTCCGGGCATCGCCTTGAGCATTGTGACAATTTTTGCCTTGCTCGTGTTTGGACGGTTGGCCCCGGATCAGGAAGGCTTTGTCATGGTCTTTCTGATGTTGTCGATCTTTGCATCGGTGATTGCCGTGAATCTCGGCAAGGTCGCGTTTCGTTTTGCTTCCATACAGGTCCGGATTGCGCTGGTCTTCGGGTTCTTCGGCTTGGCAATGACGGGAGCTGCCTATGGCGCTTTCAATATCACTGGTGGCGTCGACACGGTGCCTGTCCTGCCGTTTCTTGCCGCCACGCTTGTTGCCTTGAACATCCTGTTCTTCTTCATCATCGGGGCACCGACCGCGCTCGGCCGACAAACGCTGGACGAGATCGAGGGTCTGAAACTCTATCTGTCAGTCGCCGAGAAGGAGCGAATGAACATGGCCGAAGCGCCGGACATGAGTTCAGGGCATTTCGAGGAGCTGTTGCCTTATGCCGTTGCCCTTGGCGTTGAAAAGCCCTGGGCCAAGGCATTCGAAGGATGGCTTGCAACTGCAGCCGGTGCCGCCGTGGCCAGCAGCTACCACCCTCATTGGTATTCCGGTGATACGTTCGATGCCCGTCACGTCTCTGACACGCTGGGGTCCACGGCAAGCTCGATGGCGGGTTCGTTTCAATCGTCGCTTCCGGTCCCGAAATCGTCCAGTTCGGGATCTTCAGGTTCCTCGGGCGGGTTTTCCGGTGGCGGTGGCGGCGGCGGTGGTGGTGGCGGTTGGTAAGCTGAGCTGCCTTCAGGCTGCGTCGGTCTTGCCCGTGAAAGGCAACCTGCCGTCGACCTGACTGTCAAGCAGTTCGGCCGCTTCCGTGGCGCTCACTGCTGCGGCGTAAAGGAATCCCTGGCCGTAATGGCAACCATTCGAGTTGAGAGCGTCGTGGATCTCGCTCTCCTCGACGCCTTCAGCAACGGCGTCAATTTCCAGTCCCTTGGACAGGACGAGGATAGCCTCAACGATTGCAGCACACTGTTTGTCGACCAGCATGCGCTCGGTGAAGGACTTGTCGATCTTCACTTTCTTGATGGGCAAGTCACGCAGATAGCTCAGGCTGGAATGCCCGGCGCCGAAGTCATCGAGAGCAATTGACACCCCGGTCTCTGTCAGTTCGGCGAGGATGCGTTTGGCTGATTCCGGGTTCTTGAGCAGTGACGTCTCGGTGATCTCGAGCACGAGCCGCTGGGCGGGAAATGCGCATGTTTCCAGTATGGATGTTATCTGGCTGAAAAGTGCCGGGTCCTGAAGCTGGACGGGTGACAGGTTGAAAGACAGGTAAAGATCGTCCGGCCAGGTTTTCGCGACCTCGCAAGCCTCGGCAAGAAGGTGACGCGTGAGATCGGTTATGATGCCGCAATCTTCGGCAATCGGGATGAACTCGAGCGGGGGAACGTTGCCGAAATCTCCGTCGGTCCAGCGCGCAAGCGCTTCAAAGCCCGCAATGCGACCCGTGTCCATGTCCAGAATTGGCTGGAAATGGACATTGACTTCGTCTGCCTCGATTGCCCGGCGCAGTCGTTGCTCCAGCAATGTGCGGTGCAGGATCGAGGCATCCATGTCGACTTCAAAGAAGCGATAGGTAGACCGTCCTGAAGACTTGGCCCGGTAAAGCGCAATATCCGCGCGGCGCAAGAGTTCCGTGATTGCGTATCCGTCATGCGGATAAAGAGCGATACCGATACCTGATCCGATGGAAATCTGCCGGTCTCCGAATTCAAACCGGTCGCTGATGCGCGTCAGCAGCCGTCGGGCATAACCGGCCGCTTCGGACTTGTCCTTGAATTCCGGTGAGACAATTGCAAACTCGTCACCGCCGAGACGGGCAACGACGCCATCCTGATCGACCATTTCTGTGAGCCGGTCGGCGAAGCTGCGCAGCAGATTGTCGCCAAAGGCGTGGCCGTAGACGTCGTTGATCGGCTTGAAGCCGTCAAGGTCCAGCATCATGACAGCCCGGAAACTGTCCGGACTGATTTCGCGGCTGAGATCGGCAAAGGCTTCCAGCAGACGGCGTCGGTTTGGCAGGCCGGTGAGGGGGTCGTGTTGCGCAAGTGCCAGGGCCTCGTTATGCGCGAAGGATCGCGCCTTGAGTTCCTTGCGCATCTTGCGCGTGGCCCAGGCTCCGAAAGCCAGGCCCATGATTGCCACGGCCAGCAAACCGCTCGTTACGAGGTCATAGGCAAGATGATTGTGATCGTGCTGATTTCCAAGCAACAATCCAGGGAAGAACTTGATAACAGCAAAGGCAACAAGGACGAGCACAAGTAGTGCTGCCATGGATCGTACCAATAAACGGTAATCCTGCGCTCTGTTGCCGTTCACGTATAAGCCCCGATACGTCGTCTTGTTGTATTGAGCAGAGTTTCACATGCAATTCTTGAAGAAGAGTGAAGCAATTTCTGGTAGTAATCGTTGCGTGCCCCGATTTGCGGTATCAGTGCCCGGCGCGAAAGGGGGTGACAAGTGGCCAGCGACTTGGTAACGGACGGCGCAATCCCTTTCCGGTGGTGTACCACCCTGATCAAAGGCCACAGATTCCATGCCCGATCTTCTGCTTGAGCTCTTCAGCGAAGAAATTCCGGCCCGTATGCAGCGCAAGGCGGCCGAAAACCTGAAGTCCCTCGTGACCAACGCATTGGTGGACGCCGGTTTGCCATACGAGGGTGCAAAGGCTTTCGCGACGCCGCGCCGTCTCGCCTTGCACGTGGCGGGCGTACCGGTAGGGTCCGCAGCGACCCGGGAAGAGCGCAAGGGCCCGCGGGTCGGAGCACCTGAAAAGGCTGTCGAGGGTTTCCTACGTGGGGCAGGCCTGTCCTCCATCGAGGACGCAACGATCCAGAACGATCCCAAGAAGGGCGACTTTTACGTCGCCGTAATTGAAAAACCGGGGAGGTCTGCAATCGATCTGATTGCAGAATTCATGCCCGGCATTTTGCGGAACTTCCCCTGGCCGAAATCCATGCGCTGGGGCGACAAGCCTACGCGCTGGGTACGCCCGCTGCACTCCATCGTGGCAACCTTCGGTCCCGAAACCGAAGAACCGGACGTGGTTTCGTTTGAATTTGATGGCATTCAGTCCGGCAAAACGACCCGTGGACACAGATTTCTGGCGGATGAAGCGTTTGATGTACGTCGCTTCGACGACTACGCAACCGAACTGGAAAAGCACAAGGTTGTTCTGGACGCAGACCGCCGCAAGGACATCATCTTGAACGACGCCAAGGACCGGGCGCTCGCGCTGGGCCTGGAGCTGGTCGAGGATCCCGGTCTTCTGGAAGAAGTGGCAGGCCTCGTGGAATGGCCGGTGGTTCTGACGGGCAGTTTTGACGAGGACTTCCTCAGCATTCCGGATGAGTGCATTCAGCTGACGATCCGGGTGAACCAGAAGTGTTTTGTGCTCAAGGACCCGACCACCGGTCGTCTCGCCAACAAGTTCGTGCTGATCTCAAACGTTGTCGCCGATGACGGCGGCAAGCTGATTGTAGCTGGCAACGAGAAAGTGATCCGCGCCCGTCTTTCCGACGCCCGTTTCTTCTGGGATGCGGACCTGAAGGCCAAACTGTCCGACAATCTTCCGAAGCTCGATGTGGTCAAGTTCCACGAGAAGCTTGGCAGCGTTGGGGAACGCGTGAAGCGCCTGGTTGCACTGTCTGGTGAATTGGCCCCGATCGTTGATGCCGACGTTCAAATGGCACAACGGGCTGCGGAACTGGCGAAAGCCGACCTTGTCTCAAACATGGTGTTCGAGTTCCCTGAACTGCAGGGACTGATGGGACGCTATTACGCTGCCGCCCAGGGCGAGGATGCATCGGTTGCCCAGGCAATCGAGGATCACTACAAGCCTCAGGGACCTAGTGACACGGTCCCGGCAGACCCGGTCTCCATTAGCGTGGCACTGGCGGAGAAGCTTGACCTGCTCACTGGCTTCTGGGCCATCGATGAGAAGCCGACAGGCTCCAAGGACCCCTACGCCCTGCGGCGTGCGGCGCTCGGTGTCATCCGGATTATCCTTGAGAACAATCTCCGAATTCGTCTTGGGGACGTGATCGAGACGGCTGCCCGCTCGCAGGCCGTCGACATCAGTGATCTTGGATCCCTCAAGTCCGACCTGCTCGCATTCTTCGCGGACCGCCTCAAGGTGCACCTCAAGGACGAAGGTGCACGCCATGACCTCATCGATGCCGTCTTTGCGCTTGAGGGGCAGGACGACCTGCTGATGGTGGTCAAGCGCGTCGAGGCGCTGGGAGCGTTCATCTCCTCGGATGACGGCGCCAACCTGTTGGCAGGCTACAAACGCGCGGTCAACATCCTGAAGGCCGAAGAAAAGAAGGATGGCGCCCCGGTCAGCGGCAAGCCGCATGCGGATCATTTCCGCGAGCAGGCTGAAATTGATCTGGCAGCTGCGATCGACACCGCCCGCGCCGATGCGGCGACAGCAGTTTCAAATGAAGACTTTGAAGCTGCTATGGAAGCGCTGTCGAAATTGCGCACTCCCGTCGACCGTTTCTTTGAAGATATCCTCGTGAATGCAGACGAGGCGGAGCTGCGCATGAACCGGCTTCGGCTGCTGGACGAGATCCGCGACGCAACCCATGTCGTCGCCGACTTTTCCAGGGTTGCAGGTTAAGGGCAGCCGGACGGCTGTTATCGAATAAAGGCGGGTCATTGAGGCCCGCCTTTTTCGCTTTTACTCTGCTGCTTCCTGTGCCAGCCGGGGCACCGGTTTTTCCTCGATCGGCCAGTGGACGATTGCGGCCAGGATGCCGAGTGCAATGCCGCTCCACCAGATGAGGTCGTAAGACCCCGTTTCGTCGTAGAACTTGCCACCGAGCCAGACACCCAGGAAGGAGCCGATCTGGTGAGACAGGAAGACGAAGCCGAACAGGGTTGCCATGTAGCGCGGCCCGAACATGACGGCGACCAGACCTGAGGTCGGCGGCACGGTGGACAGCCACAGGAGGCCCATGACACCGGAAAAAACCAGCACTGATGCAGGCGTCACCGGCAGCATGATGAAGGCGAAGATTGCGATCGAGCGGCCAATGTAGATCAGGGACAGGAAAATCGGTTTGGAATAGCGGCCGCCGATATAGCCGGATGCCAGGGACCCGACGATGTTGCACAGGCCGATCAGTGCAATTGCCCAGGCGCCCCAGCTCGGATCAAGTCCGAGGTCGGCGATATAGGGCGGCAGGTGAACGGTGATGAAGGCCACGTGGAAGCCGCACACGAAAAAGCCGAGTGTCAGAAGGATGAATCCCCTGGTGCCGAATGCTTCGGCCATCGCGGACATCAGGCTCTGGTCAGTGTTTGCAGGCGCGCCGGGTGCCGCGGAGGCCTTGCCTCTCAGCGCAATGGCCAGGAGAGGGATGGTCGCACTGATACCCGCAAAGACGAGCAACGTGTCCTGCCAGCCGATATTGGCAATGAGAGCGCCGCCAAGGGGCGCAAACAGGAACTGGCCGAGCGAGCCGGAGGCCGTGCCGATCCCGAAGGCGAGTGAGCGCTGTTCTGGGGTCACCGTCCGGCCAAAGGCCGCGAGCACAAGCGAAAAGGAGGAGAACGCGATGCCGAGACCGACAAGCACGCCTGCCGATACATGCAAGGCGACCGCAGATTGGGCGTCAACCATCAGGATGAGGCCGGTCACATAAAGGACCGCGCCCAGTGCCATGGTTTTCCAGGTTCCGAAGCGGTCGGCCATCATTCCGGCGAATGGCTGCCCGACACCCCACATGAGGTTCTGAATGGCAATTGCGAGCGCGAAGATTTCCCGGCTCCAGTCGCGCGCCTCTGTCATGGGTTGAAAGAAAAGACCCATTGCGGATCGAGGGCCAAAGGAAATCAGGGCGATCAGGCAACCGCAGGCAATCACAAGCGGGACGTTCGGGCCCGTTCGGGCCGGATTGCTGGCAATCGTCATGAAAAACCTCTCATCGTGAATTGACGTTACGATAAATCATGCGTCAGGCGGGATAAAACGCGAATTTTTGATCGATCAATCAAAAACAGGAATGAGTGTGGAACAAGTACCTTGCAACGCGAAATATTCGATTTGATGTGGTTCGCGTCGATCAGGCAATACCCTGCAAATTGGGGCAATACGATCTTAGCCGGCTAGTCTCCCCGTTATTTCTGTCGATGTAAGTTTCTGAAAAAGCGAAGGAAAAACATGGCGCGACATTATGCGCCCAAAATAATTGGATTTTTGTTTTCAGACAGCTTATATAAACTCTGAAAGAGCAAAAGTGCATGGGCCTATGGCCCGTTTTCTTTTGCGAGTAATATGCTCAAAATGAGTATAAGAGCCAGGCGGTTCGGAAAAGTCCGTTTCCAGCCGCGATCAAGAGGGAGGTCGCCATGACCATTGCCCAAACCAATGCACCGATCGGTACGCCAATTGCAGCCGGAATCTCGGCCCTGGAACGCTATGGCAAGCTGGAGCGTCCTGAATTGGCCTATACGCCGGAGGTCGCTGAGGCGACCGCGCCGATCTACGAAAAGGTCAAGCATATCATTCCGGCCATCGAGTGGCCGGCCCTCGCGCCCACAATTCATGCGATCAACAAGCTGAAAAAAGAGCGCAACGCGGTGATCCTGGCGCACAACTACATGACGCCGGACATCTTTCATGGCGTGGCAGATATCGTCGGCGACAGCCTGCAGCTGGCCATCGAGGCGACCCGAACCGATGCCGAGGTGATCGTGCAGTGTGGCGTGCACTTCATGGCGGAAACCTCAAAGATCCTCAGCCCGGAGAAGACCGTTCTGATCCCGGACATGCGGGCAGGGTGTTCATTGGCCGAGTCGATTACGGGAGCGGATGTTCGTGCCCTGCGTGAACGCAACCCCGGTGTCCCGATCATCACTTACGTCAACACGTCAGCCGACGTGAAGGCCGAGTGCGACATCTGCTGCACGTCCTCGAACGCGCTTCAGGTGGTCGAGAGCTTTGGCGTCGACCGGGTGTTCCTGATCCCGGACAAATATCTTGCGGCCAATGTCGGCAACAAGACCGACGTGGAAGTCCTGGTCTGGGACGGCGCCTGCGAAGTGCATGAGCGCTTCACCGCTGACGAATTGCGGGACTACCGCAAGATCGAGCCCAACGTGAAGATCATCGCGCACCCTGAGTGCCCGCCCGAGGTTGTTGCCGAGGCCGACTTCGCCGGCTCCACTGCGCACATGATCAACTGGGTGAAGACCAAGCAGCCCGAGAAGGTGATGATGATCACCGAGTGCTCAATGGCCGATAATGTTGCCAGCGAGACACCGGGTGTCGACTTCATCCGTCCGTGCAACCTGTGCCCGCACATGAAGCGTATCACGCTGGGCAAGATCCTCGACACGCTGGTCGAGATGAAGGACGAAGTGGTGGTTGATCCTGCTATTGCCGACAAGGCGCGAACCGCAGTCGAGCGGATGATCAACTTGAAAATCTGACCGGGTTCGGTCTACACCGCTTTAACGCGTTCTGCCGGGCCGGATCTCTTCGACCCGGCCCCTTTCGGGTCCAGGCCCAAACTGTTTCAGGAAGAACCCCATGGAAGTGTCGGTAGAGGATTTTGCACCTGCCTATCTGGGCAAGGATGTGGATGACGTCGTCATTCTGGGGGGCGGTCTTGCAGGCCTGTTCTGTGCCCTGAAACTCAGCCCGCGCCCCGTGACGGTGATCACCAATGCACCGATCGGACAGGGCGCCTCGTCGGCCTGGGCGCAAGGCGGCATTGCTGCTGCAATTTCCGAAGAGGATTCCGTCGAAAAGCACCGGGACGACACGCTCGCGGCCGGTGGCGGGATCTGTGAGGAAAAGATCGTTTCACAGATGACCCGGGAGGGCAGTGACCGCGTTCGGGACCTCCTGTCCTTCGGAGTGCCCTTTGACCAGGACCTGGAAGGCACGTTGCAGCTGTCCAGGGAAGCTGCGCATTCCAACAGCCGTGTTGTGCGGGTGCGCGGAGACATGGCGGGCAGGGCGATCATGGATGCCCTGATAGCAGCGGTTCGCAAGACGCCGTCCATCCGGGTCCTTGAAGGCTATATCGGCGAAAGTTTTCTGGGCAGCGGACGCTATGTCACCGGCGTTCTCGTGCGCAAGCGCGGCGGCATCGAGCGCATTGCGTTTCCGGCCAAGGCCGTTGTCCTGGCCTCGGGCGGCATCGGCCATCTTTACGGACACACAACCAATCCGCATGAAGCCAATGGCCACGGTCTTGCCATGTCTGCCCGTGCCGGTGCGGTGATTGCAGACGCGGAATTCGTTCAGTTCCACCCAACGGCGCTGGATGTTGGCAGGGACCCTGCACCCTTGGCAACAGAAGCGTTGCGCGGTGAAGGAGCGGTGCTGGTCAACAAGGCCGGCGAGCGCATCATGGAAGGGGTTCATCCGGACCTGGACCTGGCGCCGCGAGACATTGTTGCCCGTGCGATCTTCACCGAAATTGCCGAGGGACGTGGTGCATTCCTGGATTGCCGCGAGGCGATAGGAAGCGCTTTCAAGGACGAATTTCCAACCGTGTTTGCCGCCGCTTCGGCAGCTGGCATCGACCCGGCGAAAGACCTGCTTCCGATCTCGCCGGCCGAACACTATCATATGGGCGGTGTCCTGACGGATGCCAATGGCAGGACGTCGCTGGACGGACTATGGGCGGCCGGTGAAGTGGCGTCTACAGGCGCTCATGGAGCAAACAGGCTCGCATCGAATTCCCTGCTTGAAGCGGTGGTGTTTGCAGCACGGATTGCAGAGGACATTCAGGGCCTGATGCCAACGCCGCGTAGCGCTTTCTGGAACGAGATGGACGACGCGCCAGGTCTTCCAAGCCAGCGCAATGTCGAGGAAAGAGATGCCATCAGCGTCCTTCGTGGCACCTTGTTCAAAAATGTCGGTGTCGTCAGGGATGCAGGAAGTCTGAAACGGGCTCTTGGTGACATCGTCGAGGCAGAGAAGATCTGCATTCGCCAGTCGATCCGCAACATGATGGTCACCGGCAAAATCATTGCCGCGGCAGCTCTGAAAAGAGAGGAAAGCCGGGGCGGTCACTTCCGCAAGGATTTCCCGAGCGAAGACCCGTCGCAGGCCAAGCGGTCCTACACCACCCTCAAGGAAGTTGAAGCAATTGTGTCTGAAGCCCTGGAAACCGCGTAGGCCGAGGTTCTGAATGACAACGAAACGCCTTTCCGAATTGCCGCTGTTGATGGTCGATGAAGCCGTCAAGTCGGCCTTGCTGGAAGACTGGGGCCGCGCAGGGGACATCACCAGCCAGGCAACACTTCCGGAAGATGCTACCGCGAAGGCCGTGATTGCAGCGCGCAAACCAGGCGTGCTCTCTGGTGTGCAATTTGCCCAAAGCGCCTTTCGTCAAACCAGTCCGGAACTGAACATCCTGGTTGAGATGTCGGACGGAGACAGGTTGCAGCCGGGTGACGTGGTCGCCCGGATCGAAGGGCCCGCGCGAGCGCTTCTGGCCGCGGAGCGGGTTGCCCTGAATTTTCTTGGACATCTTTCCGGCATTGCAACGGCGACCTCCAGGTTTGCCGACCTGATTGCCCACACGAAAGCGGATATCGTCTGCACCAGAAAGACAACACCGGGGCTGCGTGCCTTTGAGAAATATGCAGTCAAATGCGGTGGAGGGTCCAACCATCGCTTTGGTCTGGATGATGCGATCCTGATCAAGGACAATCACATCGCGGTTGCTGGTGGTGTGCGCGAAGCGGTTGCCGCCGCGAAGTCCTTTGCAGGGCACCTGGTCAAGATAGAGGTCGAAGTCGACACACTCGACCAATTGCGCGAAGCCCTGGCCGTCGGGCCCGACGTGGTCATGCTGGACAACATGCCGCCAGAAACACTCAGGGCTGCAGTCGACATCGCTGACGGCAAGGTTCTGCTCGAAGCGTCAGGTGGAATTGAGCTTGATACGGTCAAGGCAGTTGCAGAAGCCGGCGTTGACCTGATTTCTTCCGGATGGATCACGCATTCCGCTCCGGTGCTTGACCTCGGTCTGGACATTGAGATCGAATAGCGGTGCCAGTGGTGTCGCACGCGCGTCTGACACTTGGTGGGAGGTCGTTTCCGCTAAGGCATGAATTCGGATTGTGCGTAGGGGCGTATGGTCCATTATTGAATTGAGCGAACGCCAGGACAACGTCTTGTCAGAGCAGTCGAAGGATACAGTCAGGGACAGGTTGGCAGTGGCGAACGCCGCGCAGTTGTCTGCTCCCATCGAATCGGAAATCTGTTTCCTGTTGCTGCCGCATTTTTCGCTTCTTTCTTTCGCGTCGGCAATCGAGCCTTTGCGCATTGCCAACAAGGTTCTGAAACGAAAGGCATTCCACTACCGGTGTTGTACGGTGGACGGCGAAGACGCCATTGCCAGCAATGGCAGTGCCGTGCAGGCGGATTGTGCCTTGAAGGACATAGTCCGAGCGGATCTTCTGGCCGTGTGCAGCAGCGATGACGTCGAACTCGTCGCCCTGACGCCTGGACAAAAGGCGCTCATCCGGCAGTTTGCTCACCGGTCAACACGTATTGCCGGCATCTGCACGGGCGCTTATGTGCTGGCCGATCTCGGCCTGCTCGACGACCGCAGCTGCACGATCCACTGGGAGTACGCAGATCTGTTCAGGGAGCTGTTTCCAAGAGCGGAACTTGTCGACAGCCTCATTCAATCTGATGGCCAGTTCCTGACCTGTGCCGGCGGCACGACGGCGCTGGACCTGATGATCGGCTATATCGCAGAAGTGTATGGGGGGGCTGTTGCCGGCGATGTTGCCGAGATCGCACTTCATCATGACATGCGCTCGGGCAGCGAGCGGCAACACACGTTGATGCGCGACGACCTGAACAGGGTGCCGCAGAAACTGCGCTGTTGCGTCGAGCTGATGACGGACAACGTCAGCGAACCCCTGTCGCTGCAGGAAATCGCTGCACGGCTTGGTGCCAGTCCGCGACAATTGCAGCGGGACTTCCAGAAATACCTGAACTGTTCTCCACTGGAGCACTACAACAAGATCCGTATCGACATTGCCCGCCAGCTTGTCTGCCGCACATCCATGCGGATCATCGATATTGGCGTTGCCTGTGGTTTTGCCAGTGCCTCTCATTTTTCCAAACGGTATCGGGCTGCACACGGCATCAGCCCAGCTCAGGACCGGCACCAGATGGGCCCCAACTGGGAGAGGGTTCCGAACCTGTCCTGACGTGTGAAACCGTTGCACAGCGCTGACAACCGCTCTAGCGTGCGCAGTTGGAACAGAGAGGACGGATCAGGGCAACGCAATGAATGATACGAAGTCGGAAGAGGCCAAGACACACGAGAGGGATCTTGCCAACACGCTGACACGCATGGCTCAGATCCCCATGTTGATCGGATTGTCGATCGGCATGGTGCTCTTTCTGATCACCTTTTTCGTCGACATCTACGACGCAATCCAGACCTATGAATTTCTGGATCGCAAGAAGACAATCCTCCTGATCCTGAACATGCTGGACATGGTCTTCATCGCCAACCTCGTCGTCATGGTGGCGAACAACACCTACAATACCTACAAGCTGAAGTCCTCGACCCAGGGCGAGGACTATATTCAGGAAAGCGAACGCGCCTACAGGCGGATGAAACACAGGATCGTATCAACGATCATCATCATTTCATCCATTCACGTATTGAGCGAACTTCTGGAATTCTCGCAGATCAGTGCGTTGCAAATTGCCGCGCTCTTCGGATTCCACCTGATATTGCTGGCAACCTACGTTGTTACCAACGTCTTCCGGTCAAGCGACTAGCCGGAAGGGCAGGCGGGCTCAGTTCCAGCCGCCTGCGTAGGTCTTGTAGAAAATGTGCAGCCCGACCTGACCACGCTTGGCCATGGACTTGGCCCAACGCGGGTTCACATAGGTGGCGTGATAGTGGGTCGAGGCGTCTACCATCTTCAAATAGCGTTTGCCATCAAGGACTTCCTTGGTAAGGCGCTGGGCGGTTTTCCAGGCGGCCTTGCTTGAAATCCGGTCCTTGATGCCATCACAGGCAAACGAGAACTGGCAGCGGTTCCGTTTGTGGCGGTTCTGATAGACGACACCGCAGATACTGTTCGGATAGGCAGGGTTTTTCACGCGGTTGAGCACGACCTGCGCGACGGCGACCTGTCCTTCTTCGACTTCGCCACGGGCCTCAAAGTAGATGGCTTCGGCCAGGCAGCGTTGCTCTTTCTTCGTACCGACAGACAGCGGCAATGGTTTTTGCGCCCACCAGTGCGGGTTGTCCGGGTCCTCGGCAGGTGGCAGATCCTGCTCGTATTTTGCCGCACCAAACAGTGCATCAAACGGTTCCTTGGTTTCCTTGACGCTGTCCGGAGCATAGGCCGACACAAGGGAGAAACTCGCCGCGGCGGCGTTGCGAGCCATCATGACCTTCTGCAAGTCGAGTGGACCACCTTCCAGCAATCCATCTTCCCCGGCCTTGGCCAGAAGGGACGTTTGCTTCGAACTGAGCGGTTCCGGTTTCACGAAGGCAACGCGCGGGAGATCACCGGTTTCATTGTCCGTCGAGATGAGGCTGGGCATGGCAAAGAGATTGCCGGCTGCCATGTCGACCAGGTGCCGGTCCGGTGCCCGGGTGATGAGACGATCGCCCTTGGCCGACGTGTTGCTGGCGATTTTTTCAGGCACTTCGGTAGGGCGGGTTCCCTTGACGATATCGCCCAGGCCCGTGATCGGTTTGGGCACAAAGTCCTTGTCTGCGGAAGTCAGCATCAAAACGGGTGCGCTGACATGATCCGGCACCGGCGTCGTGGCCAGGGACAGTTTCGGAGCGATCTTCGTTGCGAAATTGGCAGGCTCGAGCGCCATCATCCAGCGCGGCGTCTGTTCGTTGCGCGCGTTGATCAGGGCGAAAATATCCTGTTCGCCGACAGCTGCGCCAAGTCCGAGATAAATCAGAGGGCTGGCGACAAGCACGTTTCTAATCCGGCGCATGCGCGCTCGGACGGGTCCATATTTTTGTGTCACTGTAGAAGGTAACCGCTTTCCGTTGCGGGTTCTAAGGCCAGACATACGCAGCCAACTCCAACTCGATACACATCGTCCAAATACGCCGGACGGCAAATGCTGACGGTTTGTAAACGCCAACAGTAAGATCGAAGATGTCCGCTTAACCTTGAAAGAACGTTAATACGGAAAGAAATCGCAGGATTTCGATGAAGATTCCTACGGAAGATGGAAAACATGGTTAATATTACGAAGTAATTAACCCGTGAGGCGCCTCAGGGTTTCCGGGAAAATGTCTCTCAGCGCCCGCCGACTCGCAGTCCCGGAGCGGGACGCTCGCTCAGGAGCTGTTGACGGAATCGGAACAGGGCGGCGGGGCGGCCACCTGTTGCCGTGGAGGTTGCTCCCGTCGCCTCCACGAGATCGGCATTTTCCACCAAGCGGCGAAAATTCTGCTTGTGGAGATGGCGCCCGGAAATGGCTTCGACGGACGTTTGCAGTTCAGTCAGGGTAAACTGCTCCGGCATGAGTTCGAAGATGACCGGACGATATTTCAGTTTTCCGCGCAGGCGGGAGATTGCCGTTGCCAGCACGCGGCGATGGTCGAAACGCATTGGCGTACCCAGAAACGGCAGCTCGGCGCGCCGCTGCGCAGCAGCACGGCCGTCTCGCTTCGCTTCCCCGACAAGTCCGGCTTCATAAAGCAACTCGAACCGTTCAAGCGCGCGTTCCTCGTCCCAGTTGGCCGTTTCACCGCCAAATGCCAGGTGCATGCGCTCCTTGCGGCTAAGCGCTCTGGGAGGTTCGCCTGCAGCCGGGGGTTCTTCGGCCCAGGCATCAAGGGCGGGAAGAATTGCGCTGTCGAGAAGAGGGGGGCGGCCGTTGCGCCAATCTTCCCAGGGGAAATAGTCGTACCAGGAACGCCAGGCCGAGTTGTGTTTCGCCAGCGTCTCTTCGGAGTCCGGTGTCTGCCTGGTAAGCGCCAGATACCCTACCGAAACAACATGCGGCCCTTCATCGCCTGTCACCCTGTGGCGTCCCCGGTCTCCAAATGTGTAGAGCTGCTCGATGTAGCCAAGCCGTAATGCCGTCTGATCTTCCACCCAGGTTCTGAGACCGATCTCGAAGGTCCTGTGCCGGATCGGATCGAAGGGGCCGAAGGGCAGTCCGTCCTGAGTGGCGTCGTTCGGGTCGTTGACGTGAACGATCTGCGGCACTCCATCTGCGACCGACACGATGACGGCATTCAGTCCGATCTCAATGCTGGCGTGCCGATGGGGCATCTCATCTCCAACTGGAACCCGGGGTGTCAAAGACGCGGCAATGGATGCTGTCCTGGACCTTGTTCAAAAAAAATATATTCGTGGCTGCTTAGCAACCGGTGTTTTTGTAAAACCTTGAGCCTGGTCAATCGATCGGCATGGCAAATGGCGTGCCTTCAAAGGCGTTTGCGCCGCGCCCAATCTTGCGTATGGCGTCGATCATGCGCCCCTCGCGCCCGAGTTTCTTGTCGGCCATGGCAACAAGCCGGGCATTCGGGGTTGCGGAGGGCGAGCGTTCTCTGAGGGTCTGCGCAAGCTGATACTCGTCCGCATCCGGGTTGAGCGCGCAGGCAGCCACATAGGCGCCCGCAGTTGACCTGCTGATGCCAGCCCAACAGTGAATGACAAGAGGTTCCTGCCGGTCCCAGGTCTCGATGAAGGCAAGTAACCTGTCGACATGTTCCTCGCTTGCCGGCACGAGGCCTGCCACCGGATCAACAATGTCATTGAACGCAAGGAACAGGTGGCGGTCCGGCAATACGCCCGAGGGCGTTTCGACTTCCATCTCGGCATTGATGAGCGTGACGACGGATTTGGCACCGGTTGACGCGACAGTTTGGGGGAGTTTCGACAGGGAACAGACGTGCAGCATTTCCAGCCCGGACTTTGTTTGTTTCTACCAACCTAGGGCGCATTGCGTGCCAGGTCACCTGGCTGCGCGGGTTCTTTTGGGTTTTGCCTCGGCTTTACGCAGGGATTCGATTTCCTCGAAGCGTTCGAGAAACTTGTCCTGGGCCCGGGCGACAGGCATTGGCTTCAGTCCCATATGCAGCTCGCCGTTTTCATCGAGCGGAAATCCCCTTGGCCTGCCAAAGATGCGTGCCGCTTCTTCGGCCTCGAAGCCTGCCAGCTCAACAGCTTCGAAATAGGCGCAGATTATATCGGCCCGCTTGGCCAGCTTCTTGACGGTCTGAGGAACTTCCGCCGGCAATCCGAAACGCAGGTGAATGGCGCCCTGCAAACGGGCTTCGACGCCCTTGTAGGCTTCGCCGATCACCGCCTTGAAAGGCGAGATCATGTCACCGATCACATATTCAGGCGCGTCGTGAAGAAGCACGGCCAGCCGCCAATGTGGCGGCAGGTCCGGTTTCAGCATCAGTGCGATGTCTTCGACGATCAGCGAGTGCTCTGCGACGGAAAAGGCATGGTCGCCGTAAGTCTGGCCGTTCCAGCGCGCAACCCGGGCCAGACCGTGTGCGATGTCGGAAATCTCGACATCGAGCGGGGAGGGATCCAGAAGGTTCAGGCGTCTTCCGGATAACATGCGCTGCCAGGCGCGTGGCGGTTGATCGGATCGGGATGATGGCATTGGTCACGAACGTCTTGAAGTGTCAATCGGTGGCGTTCGTGTCAGGCCAGGAAAACCCTGCCCATGCGGGCAAGCTGACCTGGACTTTCGTGTCACCGCACAAAATCGGAGTGTCGTTGTCGTGGGCTTGCCGAACCTTGTCAAGACGCAGCAGAGCAAGACCAACATGTCTGTCTTCGATCTGTGTCGAGGAACCGATCGTACCAATCGACTTGCCGCCGGCTGTGATGGAGGCGCCCTTTTCAGCCAAGGCGCTGTCGCCCTGAACGGGTAAAAAGCGCTTGCGCGCGGTGCCTCGGTGATGCACGCGGGACACGACTTCCTGGCCGACATAACAGCCCTTGGAAAAGGAGACCCCGTTCAGCTGGTCCAGATCGGCATCATGGGGAAAGATGTCGGAATAATCGTAATCCTTGAGGCCTTCCGGCACTGCAAGTTCGATCCGATGAGCTTCATAAGCAGCCAGGTCCTCTTCGCCGTCCCCCAGGGCTTGTTTCAACTCTTCGACCGGTCCGGTGATGCGGTGTCCCAGGTCGGCCAGTCTCGGATCGGCAACAGATGTGATGGCAGCAGGAATTTCCGCAGGTTTCCCCCAGACGGCAAAGACACCGATGTTCTCTGGAAGAATTTCGAGTTCGACTTTTGCACGCAATCGATAGAACCCGAGCCGTTTGAGGAGGTCTCCTGCCGTCGCCGCTGGCGCATCCACCAGATACCCCTGGTCGTTGGCGTAGATCAGGAAGTCGAAAAGAATCTTGCCCTGAGGGGTCAATAACGCGCTTGCGCCGGCGCCGGACTTGTCGACATCGTCAATGTCCACCGTGACGAGGTTCTGCAGAAAATGCGATGCATCCTCGCCTGCGACCCTGATCAGGGCCCGGTCGGTGAGATGAGCAAAGGAAGAAGACGGCACGGAGTGCTCCTGGAAATCGATGGGTCACGGTTTGCGGTACGAACCATAGGCCAAATAGGCGCTTTGGGGCATCCGGGCAAGATGCGGAAATCGACACCAGGTCACTGGTGCTTTTGGTGCCCGGCGCGTATAAGCCCGGTAAATCCAGTCCTGTCATCTCAATTTCTTCGCGGAGGAGCCTCATGAGCGCAACGTATGACCTGATCCTGAAGGGCGGAACGGTGGTCAATCAGGACGGCGAGGGATTGCGAGATGTTGGCGTCACGAATGGCCGCATTGCCGGCATCGGCTCGTTTGATGCCTCTCAGGCAGGCGAGGTCATCGACGCGACCGGGCTTCACATCCTGCCCGGTGTCATGGACACACAGGTACATTTCCGCGAACCGGGGCTCGATCACAAGGAAGACCTGGAATCGGGCTCCCACGCAGCCGTGATGGGCGGGGTCACGTCGGTGTTCGAAATGCCGAACACCAATCCGCTGACTGTTACCGAAGCGGCGCTGGCAGACAAGGTGCAGCGTGGCCACCATCGCATGCACTGCGACTTCGCTTTCTGGGTTGGCGGCACGCGTGAAAACGTGAAGGACATCCCGGAACTGGAACGTCTGCCGGCGGCAGCTGGCATCAAGGTGTTCATGGGATCCTCCACCGGCGATCTGCTGGTTGAGGATGACCAGGGTGTTCGGGACATTCTGTCGGCGACCCGCCGCCGGGCTGCGTTTCACTCCGAAGACGAGTTCCGGCTGCGCGAACGCCAGGGAGAGCGTGTTGAAGGCGATCCGAGTTCCCACCCGATCTGGCGGGACGAGATCGCTGCGCTTCAATGCACGCAGCGGCTGGTCGGTATCGCACGGGAGACGGGGGCCAAGATCCATATCCTGCACCTGTCCACGGCCGAAGAAGTCGACTACCTGATCGACCACAAGGATGTCGCGTCCATTGAGGTGACCCCGCATCACCTGACCCTGACGGACGAGGCCTATCATCGTCTCGGCACGCTTGTGCAAATGAACCCTCCGGTTCGGGAACCGCGTCACTCCGAAAAGCTCTGGTGGGGCCTGCAGCAGGGGATCCTCGATATCTTCGGGTCGGACCACGCACCGCATCTTCTGGAAGAGAAGCAGAAACCCTATCCGGCGTCGCCGTCCGGAATGACCGGCGTTCAGACCCTGGTTCCGATCATGCTGGACCACGTTAATGCAGGCCGGTTGAGCCTGGCGCGGTTCGTCGACATGACAAGCGCCGGCCCGCTCCGCCTGTTCCAGACTGCCAGGAAGGGACGTATCGCGGTGGGCTATGATGCCGACTTCACCGTCGTCGACATGAAGCGCAAGGAGACCATCCGCAACGAGTGGATCGCATCCAAGTGCGGCTGGACGCCTTATGACGGCAAGGAAGTCACAGGCTGGCCGATCGGGACAATCGTGCGCGGTCAACGTGTCATGTGGGACGGCGAACTGACGACCCCGTCACAAGGTGAAGCCGTCGTCTTTCAGGACGGCCTGACGCGCTGATCCGCGACATCGGGTGCAATTCCGGCGACCGGAGCGACGGTCGCCATCATCTCCTGTTTTACTCCGCCTTCACGGAAGGTCGTCTTTGTCTGACGATTCCGAACAATTTGTGATGTGAATAACAGTCTGAAGCCCGCTAGTGTGTGAGCTTGGGGGAAAGGATGAAGGAAACCAATGGGTAACCGTGTTTCCTAACCCGATCTACACGGGTCCTTGTTAGTGTTTTTAACGAGCTTATTGGGTTTTTGCGTTGGGGAGCTCAGGGATGTTGTCGTTTAAGAAAGAATATCGCAAATCATTTGCCTGCGTTCTGGCCGGCGCCACTGCACTGTCCATGGCTGCCGTTACGGGAGCTTCGGCGCGCGATTCCGCGCCACAGGCGGAAGAAGAGGCGGAGAACAAGGCGCCTCTTCATATGCTGGTTTCGCTGAATGAACAGAAAATCAGTGTCTACCAAGGCCTGGATCTGATCGAGACCTCGCCGATTTCTTCCGGCAAACGCGGTCACAGCACGCCAACTGGTGTCTTTTCGATCCTGGAAAAGCGCCGGAAGCACTTCTCCAACCTGTATGACAATGCACCGATGCCGTTCATGCAGCGCCTGACCTGGTCCGGTGTTGCCCTTCATGTGGGCAAGCTTCCGGGGTATCCGGCTTCCCACGGCTGCATTCGCATGCCGCGTCCGTTTGCAAAGTCGCTCTACAGCATGACCAGCCGCGGCATGCATGTGGTTGTGACCCGCGACCCGGCGACACCGGAGTCGGTTGACCACGCTGTCCTGCCGCAGCCCTTTGTCCCGAAGACGGAAGTCGCCAGCTTGTCGGGCGAGACCATCGAGGCTGATCCGGCTCTGCGCGGAGCGATCCAGCCGGCTTCCATCGACAGCAATGTCACCTTGGTTCAGCCGGAGAACCCGCATTTTGATCGTCCGCTCCGGATGATCATCACACCTCAAAAACAGCCGAGCCGCGTGAAGGTCCTGCAGCGCCTCCTGAACCAGATGGGCTACAACGCCGGGCCGGTCGACGGCATCATGGGCCGCAAGACCCGTGCCGCGATCAGTCTTTACCAGGAAGGTGCGGAGCTGCCTGTTACAGGCAATGTCACCGATGCTCTGGTCGCCCGCATCCACAAGGAAGCCGGGTACGAAAAGCCGCACAACGCCGTCCTGCGCGTGCGTCGGAAGTTCCGTGACATCTACCAGGCACCGGTTTCCATCCGCAACATCGACCAGGAAATCGGCACGCATGTGTTCACGGCACTTCAGTTCGAGCAGGGCGACAGCTCCGTTGAATGGATGGCTGTCACGGCCGAAGGAGAGCGCGGCGGCGCGTCCCCCGACATTCTGGACCGCATCGAACTTCCGGAAAAAGTGTCTGCCGAATTGTCGAAGATGCTGACACCGGGAACGTCCCTGACCATCACCGACCGCAGTTTCAAGCGGAACACCGGTTTGGGTACCGACTTTGTCGTGATCACACGCTGACACCAAGACGTTTTGCGAAAGCCCCGCTTCGGCGGGGCTTTTTTTGTCCGGATAAGCTCAGAAACCTTCCACCACGTCACCAAACTGTCGTCTCCCTGACGTATCGCAAGCGAAACTTCGCTGAACACCCGGGAGACCCTGATGGCGCAGAGTACGCTTACAGCTTCTAAGAAACGGCTCAAGAACGCGGTGCATCGCTCCGAGGCCTCGACCCGGGAAGGCATGCTGGAGAGGCTGTTCACATTTGCCTTCAAGGGCTTTGTCTATCCGCAAATCTGGGAAGATCCCGACGTGGACATGAAAGCCCTGCGCCTGACACCAGACAGCAGGATGATCACGATCGCCTCGGGTGGCTGCAACGTGATGTCCTACCTGACGGCCAATCCGGCGGAGATCACGGCGGTCGACCTCAATCGTGCCCATGTTGCGCTGGGCCGTCTGAAACTTGCTGCTGCAAAGCATTTCCCGAATTACGAGACTTTCTATCGTTTCTTTGGAGAAGCCGACGAAAAGACAAATGTCGCGGCCTATAACCGGTTCCTGAAAGACAACCTCGATCCGGACACGGTTGCCTATTGGGAAGGCCGGGATCTGGCCAACTGGGGCCGCAAGCGGATCACGCTGTTCTCGCGCGACCTCTATCACCATGGCCTGCTTGGTTACTGCATCGGCCTTGGCCACCTGGTAGCCCGTCTTTACGGCATCGACCCCAAGCACATGGTCAAGACACGCTCGCTGGAAGAGCAGCGGAACTTCTTCGATACGGCACTGGCTCCGCTTTTTGACAAGCGCATGGTGCGCTGGGCTACTTCCAAGAAGATGTCGCTCTACGGATTGGGCATTCCGCCTGCGCAATATGATGCACTGGTTTCCGCCAACGCCGATGGCGACATGAGCGCCGTGCTGCGTCAGCGCCTTGAAAAGCTGGCCTGTGATTTTTCCATGCAGGACAATTATTTTGCCTGGCAGGCCTTCGGCCGCGGCTATGCCCCGTCGGCTGATGAGACTTCGGGCGAATCCGGACCTCTGCCGCCCTATCTGAAACGGTCGCATTTTGACGATATCCGCGAACGGGCCGGTCGGGTTCGTGTGCTCAACCGCAATTTCACGGAACATCTGCAAAGCCTTCAGAACGACACTCTGGATGCCTACGTGCTGCTCGATGCTCAGGACTGGATGACGGATCATCAACTGAATGCGCTGTGGTCCGAAATCACCCGCTCTGCGCGCCCGGGTGCCAGGGTGATCTTCCGCACCGCAGCCGAGCCGACCTTGCTGCCGGGGCGCGTGTCCGACGATATTTTGAACCGCTGGAGCTATGAGGAAGAGGAAAGTCTTGAACTTGGTCGGCAGGACCGCTCGTC
Source organism: Roseibium sp. (assembly GCA_017643925.1). Classification (GTDB taxonomy): domain Bacteria; phylum Pseudomonadota; class Alphaproteobacteria; order Rhizobiales; family Stappiaceae; genus Roseibium. The sequence goes on from JAEPML010000001.1 coordinate 469,878, forward strand.
AATTTATGGCGGCTTTCACCTTTACGTCTTCAACGGCTGAGATCGGGTTCAGGACACGTCATGAGCCAAGCCGCCGAAACTGCCCGGTTGATGGACGCGGTCTATCGTAACCAGCGTCACTTCTACGACCTGACCCGCAAGTATTACCTGCTGGGGCGTGACCGCCTGATTGAACGACTTACTCCGCCCCCGGGTGGTGTGGTTCTCGAGCTCGGCTGCGGCACTGGCCGAAATCTGATTGCAGCGGCCAGACGCTACCCGGACGCCCGGTTCTTTGGTCTCGACATTTCCCGGCAGATGCTGGACACGGCAGAAAAGAACATTGTTAGGGCAGGGCTGAGCGATCGTGTCACCCTGATCCTGGGGGATGCCGCAAATCCGATGGCGACACAAAGCCTTGGCGTGCATGGTTTCGATCGCGTCTTTTATTCCTATACCCTGTCGATGATCCCGATCTGGCGGGAGGCTCTAGCGGCCGGTGCGTCGCAACTTGCCGATAACGGCCGCATCCACATTGTTGACTTCGGACAACAGGGAAAACTGCCGGGCTGGTTCAAGGCCCTACTTTTCAGGTGGCTACAATCCTTCCATGTGTCACCACGTCATGACCTTCTGGCCGAACTTGAAAACCTGGCAGACAGGACGGGCACGACACTCTCGTTTCGGCATCTCTATCGCGGTTATGCCGATTACGCGGAGCTTGAAAAAGGGAAGTAGGACCACACTTGTTCAAGTTGCTGAAATGGGCCAGCCACACCTGAGGCTGCGTAGAGGCATTGAAAGTGGACGCCCTTGCCAGATCCTGGGCCGGACCCACAGGATGTTTTGACGCAGAGCGGTCAATTGACGATTGCTGACAGGTCCCGAATGAGATCGTCCACATTCAGGTCTTCGCGCACCGAGTAGTCAGGCTTGTTTTCGAAGGGGCCGACAAACGGTTGCGGATCGACAACATTTCCGGCAACGTCCACGGTCCAGCCGTTCTTGCCGTCGTCACACAGGCTGCCATCAGGAAATTCGACCGCCAGGGCATAGGCTCCCTTTTTCAGACCCGTGAAGGACTTGTTGGCATAAAGGCCGTAATAACCGTAACCAACCTCGCCAGTGCCGCCGAGCTTTCGTCCCGAAATGTCGTAGAGCGTCACCCGTCCGCTAGCTGAACAAGGCCGGATGGTGATTTTGACGTCTCCATCCTCTCCCAATCCGAACAGGGCCACGTCAATGTCGCCGGGAGGCGCGCTGCCGGAAACGATGACCGCGCCGGATGGTCGATACTCGACAATTCCCTTTGTTGTGGCGAAGACATTGGTGAACTCGCCCGCCGTCTCTTCATCCGAGGTGAACGGGCCGCTGCGCTGATCGAAGTCGCCGACCGCAATGCCGTCGGCAGAAACGGGTGGCGGGGAGGCCGGTGGAGGGAGCGCCGCATTGGGCGCAGAGCCCGATGAAGGCGCCGTCGATTGCGGCAATGGCAATGCCGGGACAGGGAGTGCGACGGGCGAAGCCGGCAAAGGGGCCGGCGCGGACGGTTCCGTTGCAGGTGCAGGCGTTTCCGTCACTTTCGGTTTCACCGCCTCGTAGAGCGCGATAAATCCGTTGGACTGGCTGCCCCCGTTCTGGCAGATCCGTCCCAGTTCGGTGACGATCTCGTAGCTTCCGGCCGACAGGCGCGCATTCCAGGTCGTAATTCCCTGACACCAGCTGTGCTGGTACGGATCGCAGTCGTTACGGGTCAACTCCCCTGACATCAGCGAGCGCCCTCCACTGCGCAATTCGTAGGGAATGCGTTCAACACCTTGTGGCCAGTTGATCCAGGTGCGGATCAGGCCGATATCGCGTGCAGAGGAAAAAGAGAAACGGATCGTGTCGGTCAAACCGCAGCTGCCCTTGTTCCAATTGTCGATTATCACCGGTCCGATTTCAGCTTGTCCGTGAGAGGGCGTCGAAAGAAAGAGCAACGGGACGAAAACAGCGCATATTCGAGTATACATCCGTCAACCTCCCTTCATGGGTCTGCACAGGGCTTCGGCGACCGTTTTTGCGGCTCCGCAATGTTCGAGCGCCTTGCGGTCTGGAATGAATCTGGAGCGACTGCAGCCCCAACCCTGTCCAACGCAGGGGCCGTTGGACACGTCCATGCAGCTGTCTGAACCGTCATGCGGCGTGGTCTGAAACCAGACCGACACACTCGAGGTCTTGCCGGAATGAACCCGGCAGATACAGTTCAACAACTTCGCCTTGGCGTCCTTCTTCAAAAGACGGTTCGCGAGACTGGCCATGCGCGAGGGATTATCGAGTTCCGAGGAAATCCGGGCCAGCAGCGCATTGGCGACATCTTCACCGATGGCGCAAGGTTCGCTGTTGCCGGCAGGTCCAGGAGATGGTTCGAATGTGGGCTCAGGATTGTTGGAGACGACCCACTCCGGCGGATCGCTGTCGTGGTCCTCGTCCTGGCGGGTCCCACCGGACGTTTGGGTCTTGGTTGGTTTTTTCGTTTTCGGTTCCGGCTTTTTCGTGACCTTCGGCTTCTGGGGCTTTTTCTGCTTGTCGTCCTTTTTCTCTTTCTCTTCGTCGTCCTTGGCGTCTGCAGGAAGAACGATGACGTCAATGGTCGCCTTTGCATCCTTCTCGAAGCGGAAGGGGGAGCCGGAATCCCAGGTCGCGCTTTCCAGTCGGGCAGATACCTTGAATGTCAGTTCCACGGGATAAGTGCCAGGTTTGTCGGCCTCAAGATAAGCAACGGTTTCGTCACTCTTGTACACGGACCACAGATGATAGGTGGTTACGATAACGCCATCAGGTGAAACGGGTGCGAGAGCTTTTTCAATAAGCGGCTTCAGTTTGTTGCGCTGGTCACCACCCGTATTCGCCGTGAGAGTTACCGTAAGCTTTGGATTGTCACCTTTGGGCAGTTTGGCCGGTACCGGGCTGTAGGTAAGCAGAAGCGGTGTCTTGAATGCCTTGCCGACCGCGATCTCAAGGCGTTTTCTGGCGAGTTGGCGATGATAGGTCCAGATACGCTTTATCTTCGGATAGACCTTGCCAATGAGCACCTTGGCCTCTTCCGGATTTCGGGTGCATTCTATGGCGCGTCCCTCGACAATGTTTTTCAGGCTGCGTTCGTCCTTGGCAAACTTCACGATTTTCCAAATCGGCAGATCGTAATGGGCACAAAAGCCCTCGGATTTGTCGCCGGAGACTCCGCCGAGAAACGCGTTGAGGTCGACATGCATCACCGCCAGTCCGTGACCGAGATCCTTTGAGCTCTTCATGATCTGAGCGGTAATCAACCCGAGTATGACTGGTGATACGCCCGGAAGCACTCCGGCCATTTCGTCGAGGAATGCCTGTTCGACATCATCTCCTTCCAGGGCCTCTTTCGAGAGATAGATAGACAAGCCAAACAGAGCTGCCTTCGCAGCAACAGTCTTCCAGGGAACATTGTGTATGAGGCCGTCCAGTTCGGTCGCTTCCTTGCCGAGATCTCGCATGATGTTGTCCATCAAATCCCGTTCCATGGGCATCATGTCGTCCCATTTGGAGAGGATCGACGCTTTGTGGAAACCCTGTTTCTGGACTTTGCCGGCCTGTTCCATGAGCTTGGTGAATTCGGCTTCTCTCTTTGCCAGCAGTTCAGGAATGACCTCGTTTGTTGTCGGATCGCTCACCGCCTCGAACAGCTTGGACAACTTGCCCTCAAGGTTCTTCACTTTCGCAGTCCAGTTGGGATCGAGGCCTGCACCTGCCAGGTCGGTGCCCTTCAGGATGTCGTTGTTCATCCTTTCCAGGTATTTGGCGATCGTCTTTGGATTGGGGTTGGATGAACCCAGCTCATGCAGGAGTTTTTCGGACCACTGCCGCGCCGTGTTACCGCTGCCAACAGTGCTGTAAAGGCCAAGCTCTTCGGCGAAATGAGTGAGATCCACGCCGCCGCTGAAGACCTTTCCGGTTTTCTTGTCGAGATAATACAGCTTGCCGGCGCTGGCTTCGTATCTTTGCCGGAAGGCCTGCGCTCCCTTGCCGTAGAGCCCTTCGACAAGCTCGAGCGCGGCTTCGTCGCCCGCGGCGGCCTTCTTGGCAAGGTCGTCCATGGTTCCGACGTATCCGAGATTCGGAACTGCGCCGGACTTGCGGACGGCCTCTAGTGCATCCGCGCTGTTTTCCACGCCATCCATGAGTTGATTAGGTGGATAAAAGTTGGTGTTTTTCAGGATCGTGTTGGGATCATGTTCGGTATTGGACAAGGTCATCTTGACCAGTTCCTGAAGGCGGCTCTGGGCCTGCCGCCAGGCCTTTGCCGCACCTTCCGGCCCGAGCTCCTTGAACTTTTCCTTGCTCAGCACCATTCGCAGGTCGTGATCGGATTTTCCGGGGATGTATTTCTTATTCTTGCTGATCCAGGACCCGACCCCCGCGATATCAATCCCGGTTTCCTGGACAACCTGGGAAACAAGATCCTGCATGATGTCGTTGAGGGGCCGTGCCGCATTGGTCTCCTGGGCCAGGGGGGCGCCAGCCGAAAGGAAGACGATCACGATCGCCGAGCCAAGAGAGCGTGCCCGCACCCCCATGTTCTTGTTACAGGTCATTGGGACGCCTCCTTGCGTGCGGCGATTTCAGCCAGGAGCGCATCACGCAGGTCCGTGGTGACGGACACGTCCTCGGTAAGCCCGGTGTCGCGTTGAAACGCCCTGATTGCTTCCTGGGTTTTCTGCGTCACCTGCCCATCCGGAATCCCGACATCGTAACCCATCACGGACAGCAGGGACTGAACCGTGATCACCAGATCAATGCCGGGTTCCGGAGCCGTAACGACAACACCATCCGGGGATGTGTTGCTGCTCTCGGGAACGGCTACCAACGGAGCGGCAACCGAAAACGCGACGGCGGCGAGTTCCAGGTCGTTGCCTGTTTCATTCAGCCGGATCTCATAGTCGCCCGCTTCGTCGGGAGCCACGAAGTTCAACTGGCCGGTTTCGGTCCCCGATAGCGTTTCGCGGGAAACCGCGTGAAGCAGGTTCCTGTTGGCGCTGCCATGCGCTGTCCGCGCCGGAACAATCCCGATCCAGCTGTCCGGGCGGTAGTCAGCCGAGGCCGTGAAGGAGACTTCGATCGTGGCACCCGGTTCAAAAACCGTTTCCTGGAGTGTCAGTGACGCCGCGCTTCGGTCCAGTTCGACCTTGAAACTGATGCGCGCGAGTTCGGCATCAAGATCCGGATCGCTCAACCGGATTTCATAGCTGCCCTCGCGGCTGGGAACCGGAAAGCGAATGGCCCCCCATTTCCACCGATGGCCTTGCGCACGAAAACGGTCTCGGCATTTGCCGTATCACTTCCGCCGGAGGCGCCTTCCGGAAACAGTCCGAGCCAGGCACCCGGGCCCATGTCGCCAGGATCGGCAATCGATACTTCAATCGTTCCGTCCGGAGCTGCTGTCGCAGGGGTAACCTGCAACTCGGCCATCGAGTGCGCTTCTTGAGGTGGCGTTTCCGGCGCAGGCGCAGCTTTTGGGGCGGACTGAGCCAGCGGGGCGCCGGAAAGCGCGTTGCTTCGGTAAACCTGAAAGTCCGGTTGCTCACGCATGTCACTGCAAGAGTTCTGCAGCCAGCACTCGTTCGGCCATAGACCTTGCGGCAGACCATGCATGACGATCGAAGCCTTTTTTGTTTCCGCGATCGCCAGGCAGGCCTTCAGGTCATGTTCTCCGAAAAAACAGCCCTGCAGCCGGCACTTTGCCTCATCGCGCCAGGCATCCGGGTAAGTGGCCGTTCCGAAACAGGCAAGGGTGCCCATGAGTTCGTAGTCCGGTTCGGGCGGCGTTAATCCGGCAGATGGAGCCGGGTCGGCGCTTTCTGTCGGTTGAGCACCCTCGACCGTCACCTTCACGGCGTCGGCAATGGCATAGCCTCCATCTGGCCAGTTCAGATAAAGACGCACCTCGTAGCGCCCTGCCGGGAGTTCCTTGAAGCGGTGACTGCCCGCCAGGGTGCCTTCTTCGAGCATTGCGAGGTCGAAATACTGTTCGGCAGTGTGGTCTTCTGCGGCCACGGCCAACCAATTGATCCCCGGCTCCGGCAGGCCGGAAAACCGTGCTTCGATCTGGCTTCCCTCAGATACTTGTGACTGTGTGACTGAAATCTGCGGTTTGGCGGATGTCGGAGTCGATGCCGATTGGGAGACCGAGCTCGTTTGTTGTTCGAGCTGTTTGATTTCTCCACCAGCGCCCTGACTTGAGGACGGTTGGTCGGCGGGCTGCTGTGACTTCGCGAGTTCCTAGATTGCCTGTGACAAACCTCCGGCCGCAGCTTCTGCAATCAGTTCTTCCGCATGACCATCATAGGCTTCGGCAGTGAGGCCCATCTGGATCATACGGCCAAGAACATAGAGGGCCCTGACGTCGCCTGCATCTGCGGCCAGGGAAATCAGGGACGACGCTTCGTCTTCGTAAAGCGTGTGTTCGGGCAGGTCGATCAACGCCAGACCGAGCACAATGACCGCCGTTGCGTCCAGAGATTCGGCCCGGCTTCGAAGGTCGGCAAGGTTTCCGGCGGGAACAGGAACTCCAACAGCGTCCGCCAATCTTTTCACCCGGCGAGACGCAATGACCTTTACATCGGTTGTGCCACCTGATTGGGCCAACTGGACGTTTTCCGCATAGCATTGTTCCAACCGGTCGATCGCCTTGCGACTTCCGCGCAAGGAAACGCTGAGTTTCCGGATACCGTCCACATCAACGCGCAGCCGGCCACCACTCGCAATCTCGTCAAGCGCTCTCTGTACCTGGTTTTCGGGAATAAGGATGCGCAGTAGTTCGTTCGTGGCGCCGATACCTTGGGCACGTAGCGTCCAGCTGTTGTCGACCCTAGTAAAGGTCTTGTAGGTCGCATTCTCTTGAAACGGGGCCGAGGTGTCATATACGGTCAAGGCATAACCCACTGAGGGAGCCCGCAGCATCATCAGGTATTTTCTGTTGTTTCCCAGCCTGCCGACCAGACAGTAGGCGAAACTTCCATTCTCGAAATAGGACGCTCCTTCCCAGAAGCCAACCTTGAACTCGGTTTGAACTTCGGCGCTGAGCACTTCCTTTTGCCAGGGCAGAAAAAAGCAGACGACCGCACAGAAAATGACAAGGCAAAGGCGTCCGAACATCGCATTCCCCCTTGATGCGCTCTGCCTCCAGCCGTTGGAAGGGCGAGGTATCGACCCGGCTCGCTCGGCGGGGTCACGCGTTTTGTTGGGTTAGTCGGTTAATGAATAGAAACAATCACTTCGAACTCGGTCAATTGGTAGAAATACGCTAATTCAACCTATGGTGTTGTTGATGGTAGTAGTTTCCCTTTATCGTCTACAAAGTCGATTGTTGTTATCTTTATGCCATCAGTTTCGGTGGGAATTCCGGAAGGGGAGACCATGGCAAGTCTTTGCCGATTACACGGAGGAGCCGTCAGGTGTCTTTCGATTGCTGCTTTTGGTGCCGCGATTGCCTTTGCTCTTGGGTCTTATGCAACGGCGCAGCAAAACGATCCCGACAGAAAATGTGCCGTTCTGGTTTTCGAGGGGCAGTTTGGGCACATTGAAGTCTGTGTTTCCTCCATTCTGCCGGCGCAGAAGGGCAACCGCTACGGACCGGAGCAGGTTTTCGACGGCGACCCGGCCACGGCCTGGGTTGAAGGGGCCCCGGAAGATGGACGCGGTCAATGGATCGAATATCTGTTCGAATGGCCGATGCGGCTGCAGAGCTTCGAAATTCTTGCTGGCTACGCCAAAAGCAGGAAGGCTCATCAGAACAACGCACGGCCCAAGGATGTTCGTGTGTTCGCCGATGGAGAGTTCATAGAAACAATTCGGCTTGAAGACACGATGTCGGTCCAGCGGGTCACCTTGAGCGAACCTGTCGAAGCAGAGTTCTTCAGGCTGGAGATTGCCTCAAGCTACCGTGGAAACAAGTGGCAGGATCTCGCTGTGTCCGAGTTCTATGTCGACCTGGAAGAGCTGAATTACCAGTAAGCGCCAAGCCTGGCGCGTGGGCAAAGCCTGCATTCGCCACATTGAGTGGGCACTGCCGTTCAGTCGCCACCGCCGCCATCACCGCCGCCATCGAAATCACCACTGTCGCCGGAGTGATCCATCGCCATCCAGTGGGCCATGCCCTTTGCCGTTGCCTGTTCGGCATCGAACCGCTGCCGTCTGCGACGGCTCTTGAAAACGGCAAACAACATGAGGATGCCAATGAACAAGAGCATGCCACCGATGAAAAGCGCGGCACCTGCATCCTCGCTCATGCCTTCGGACGCATAAACTTCAAAAAAGGCAACCATCACTGCTCCTCCGGAGAGAAGGAACCCGCAGGTCAAGATAAGTCCAAGAAGAAATCGCATTTACGCCTCCCTGATTTGAGGCTTGCAGAACGCGGGTGACAGACGTTTTTTCAAGTCTTACGCGTCAGCACCCGAAACGTCGCTCCCACGCCTTGATTCTGGCGACGTTCTGGTTCTCCAGCCGACTGAGCTGGGCTGCATTTGTCCAGCAGCCCTGATTGCTGAAAAAGGCCTGACCGCGCCTTGTCTTGAAACAATAGCCGCGCCGGTCATAGATCTCGTTGCGTGCCACCCAAAGGTCCTGACAGGTCAGCACCGACAGTTCATTGTCGTACAAGGATCTGTTCGAACTGTTTGGAAAGACAGAATAGGATTGCGCTGACGCGGCACCGCAAAGGCTGCAAAACGCCAGCAGAACAATGAAGAGTTTCGAGTGCTCCCTCATGTCGATCTCCTCGTATGTTTACAAAATCAAGAAAATTTGGATTGTTTTTTGATTGTAGCGAGAGTTAACATGAAATACAGCTTGAGCAAACATACGTAAAAATACAAAATCAATTCACAGGTAGTGAAATGTTTCAAGGTAAAGTGTCAGTATTCGTTCTTCTAATTACTCTTGTCTTTTCTCTTGGTGAAGCTTCTTCTGAGGAATGGCGCTCTTATCTTAACGGCCGTTTTGGCATCAGCGTCGATGTCCCCGCCGAATTTCAGGCCCAGGAAGCACCCACGAATGACGATGGCCGGCTGTTCAGTTCAGTCACCTCTGGAGCGAGTCTCCTTGTCTTTGGAGCCTATAACGTCTTCGACCAGTCGCCCGCAGCCTATCTGTCCGAACTGGTGAGCAGTCCCGATGTCTTTACCTCGGTTGAATACCAGCGCCAGGGACGGGACTGGATTGTCGCATCGGGTTTTCTGGGAGATGACATTGTCTACCAGAAAACGGTTTTCAGTTGCGGCGGCGAGGTACTGAGCACGCTGACCCTGACCTATCCGAAATCCGACAAGACCCGCATGGACCCCGTCGTCACCAGGGTCTCCAAGAGTCTCAAGGCTGGACGGGGCTACGGAACGCCGGACGGATGTTGAGGAAGTGAACGGGCAACAGGTCGTTGGCAACCACGTACCAGACAATGGCGATGCCGTTGTGGTGGTCTCCCGGTTCTTTTGTCCTGGTCAGGCAGGCAGATCAGCCTTCTCTCGAGGCAAAGAATAGTGCCACTTGTAGGCCGCCGTCGTCTCCTGGCGCCGAAACCGCAATCAGGGGAGCCCATTTGCGCTTCATCGAAAGTTTGTTGACAGTTGACGATGCAGTGCAGAGAGTCCCGCCATGGCTATCTCAGATTCTGCAAGTTCGGCACTCAAGAAAATCAGTCAGCGCCGCTCCCGGACAATGACGACGATCGCGGCGGAAGCGATCGAGGAGATGATCAAATCCGGCGACCTGGTTGCCGGGGACCGGATCAATGAAAGCGTGCTTGCCGATCAGCTCGGGATCAGCAGGGGGCCGATCCGCGAGGCTTGCCGCAGTCTCGAGCAGGCCGGGCTGCTGAGCAACCAGACCAACCGCGGCATGTATGTCCGCGAGATGTCGGTTGACGAAGCCAAGGAACTCTATGAACTGCGCGGTGCCCTGGCGGGCCTCGTTGGCGAGCTGATCGTCCGAAAGGCAAGCGACGGGCAGGTACAGGATTTGTCCGAGCTGGTCGACCGGATGCAAACGGTGGCCGACAAGTCAGATACGGCCGCCTATTACAAACTGAACCTCCGCTTTCATGACATGCTGGTTGAAGCCGCCGGCAATGCGGCTTTGGCGGAAACCTACCAGCGCATCGTGAACCAACTGCACCTTCTTCGCCGTCGCGGTCTGGTTCAGGAAGGCAATTTGCTTGTTTCCAACAAGGAACACAGGGCAATTGCCGATGCCTTGAACGCACGCGATCTCGAAGCTGCCTCTCAAGCCATGAAACAACATGTTTCCAACGGCTTGGACAGACTCTTAGCCTCTCTCTAACGCCTTGAGCCGGGATCGGAATTCGGTAGTATTTCGAGTGCCTTATTATAAACTGTTGACAGTTTACAGTTTGCAATGATATTTCCTCCCCAGTGCCGGATGGTCCGGTGACCCGAACAGTGGAGGGAGGAATCCATGAAGTTCAGCACATATCTGATGGCGGCAGGCGCAGCCCTGGCGATGGCCTGTGGTCCGGTTCTGGCGGACGAGTTTCCGGTGCAGCCGATCGAAGTCGTGACCCATGCGTCGGCAGGCGGAGGGACTGACACGACTGCACGCACGATGCTGATCCGGGCGCGAAAGGAGCTGAAGTCCGACGCGTTCATTCAGATCAAGAAGGGCGGCGGCGGTGCGGTCGCCATGAGCTACGCTTCCGGCAAGCCCGCTGATGGGCACACCCTGATGGCGATTACGCCGACACACCTGATCACCATGGCGCGGGGCCGGGCCCCGATCGGCATCGACGACATCAGGGGCGTTGTTCGCTCGACCGATGACCCGATCATCATCGTCGTCAACAAGGACACCGGCATCACCAACCTCGACGAACTGGTTGCGGCATCGAAAAAATCACCGATCAAATGGGGTGGCACGCAGGCCGGCGGCATTGACCACATCGCCGCAATGACCTTTGCCAACCGCTCGGGCGCCAAGGTTGCCTATGTTCCGTTTGATGGTGGCGGCGCCATGATCACCAACCTGATGGGCAGCAATATCCAGGCGGCCGGACTGAACTACGGTGAAGCCGTCGATGGCATTGACTCCGGCGATTTCGTGCCGCTCGCGATCATGGCCAAGAGCCGTCTGGAAGTCCTGCCGGACGTCCCGACGCTTGGGGAACTCGGGATCGAAGGTGTCAATTTTTCCACCGTACGCGGTGTCATCGTGATGAATGACACGCCCGAAGAACGCGTTGCCTTTCTGGAAGAAAAGCTGCTCAAGGCGATGAACCACGGCACCTATCAGGCCTACCTGAGCGGCATCGGTCTCGATGGCGGAAGCATTGCCGGGGCCGAGGTCTGGGACGCTCAGATCCGTGAAATGTACGACAACATCTTCGACACGCTCGAAGAACTGGGTCTGCGGAAATAGCTCCGAACCGGACGGCGCGCATCCGTGCGCCGTCCAGATCTTTCCGGGAGGCGGACACATGAATCTCTCAAAAGACATCGTTGCGGGCAGCGTCATCCTGGCTCTGTCGGCTGTTTTGTGGTGGGTCACAACGACCTTTGACAGTGATCCGCTCGGGCTTGTCCAGGGCATGCCGGCAACTCATATGCCGCGCCTGATCCTGATCGTCATGGCTGGCCTGACGCTGCTCATGATGGCGCAAAGTCTTCGAAAGGCCGAGAAGACCGAATGGCGGGCGCCACCCTGGCGCGTCGGGGCGACCGCCGTCCTGCTCGGGACCATCGCGCTCCTGTTTTCAACCCTTGGTCTTCCTCTGGCTTTCTTTGCCGTTTGTGCACTTCTGCCCGTTTTGTGGGGAAGTAGGAACTACCCCGTCATCGCGGTTTTCGCCGTCTGCGTCCCTGCGGCGATCTACGTGATCTTCAAAATTCTGCTCGGCCTACGCTTGCCCGTCGGTCCCCTGAGCGCACTCGGTCTTTGAGGAGGAAACCATGGATATCATCGGTGGATTGCTTGAGATCCTGCAGCCGACGACGCTGTTGCTGATCTGTGCGGGCACAATAGTCGGCGTTCTGGTCGGCGCTCTGCCAGGTCTCTCAAGTTCGATGGCAGTTGCCCTTCTGCTTCCTTTCACGATCTATCTCGATCCGATCCCGGCCATCGCCATGTTGGCAGCGCTCTATTGCGCGGGCACGTTCGGCGGGTCGATCACCGCCATTCTCATCAACGCGCCAGGGGCGCCACCTGCCGCGGCAACCGCGTTCGACGGCTATCCGCTGGCCAAGAAGGGAGAGGCTGGCAAGGCTCTTGGCATGGCGGCTGTCGCCAGTGTTGCCGGCGGCATCTTCTCGCTGCTTGTCATGATCCTGGCAGCGCCTGCGCTGTCGACAATCGCCTATCGCTTCGGCCCGCCCGAATATTTTGCACTCACGGTGTTCGGTCTTTCTATGCTTGCCTCCATCAGCGGCAAGTCCGCGGTCAAGAATCTCATCGGTGGTGCCTTTGGTGTCCTGATCGCAACGGTCGGCGTCGACCTGACGACCGGTGTCGAACGTTTCACATTCGGTTTCCCGGAACTCTACGAAGGCATCAGCTTTATCCCGGTTCTGATCGGACTCTTCGCGATGGCCGAGCTTCTGGATCAGGCCGGTCAGAAAGACATGCCCCTGGAACGCTTCTCCATGTCGGCCTTGAAACTGCCGAGCCGGGCCGACTTCAAGCGCGTCTGGCACACGATCCTCAGATCCTCGGGAATTGGTACCTTTGTCGGCATTCTGCCTGCAGAAGGATCAACCGTGGCCGCCATGATCGGCTACAACGAGGCCAAACGCTGGTCGAAGAACAAGGACAATTTCGGCCATGGCGAACTTGAAGGGGTTGCCGGACCGGAAGCCGCCAACAACGCAGCGACCGGCGGTGCAATGGTGCCGACACTCGCACTCGGCATTCCGGGCTCCGCTACGGCGGCGGTGATCCTCGGCGGGTTGCAGATCCATGGCCTGCGTTCCGGTCCTTATCTCTTTGAGAACCAGCCGAACCTTCTCTATGCGATCTTTTTCGCAATGCTCATCGCCAACCTCGTGTTCCTGGGCTTCGGTCTTGTCGGCGCACGGTTCTTCAGCCGTATCTCCCTGATCCCACGCCAGTTCCTGTGGCCAACCGTGTTCTGCCTGTGTGTCGTCGGAGCCTATGGGGTCGGTCAGTCCATGAGCGACGTCTACATCATGCTCGTTGCGGGATTGCTCGGCTATTTCCTGAACAAGGCCGGTTTCTCGCCCGCCCCGATCATCATGGGGCTGGTGCTCGGGCACCTTGTCGAAAATTCCCTGGCCCAGTCGATGATCCTCTTCGACCAGGATGCAAGCCAGTTCCTGACCCGACCGATCGCCTTGTTCTTCTTTGCGCTCGCGGCCGTCAGCATTGCTTCCACGCCCCTGGGCCGGCTCATCAAGACCCGAAAGCGCAGTGAAGCCGACCGGCTCGCGCACGGCAATGAATAGCGGCAACGCCGCATCGGCAACCTGATTGCATTCGTTTTGAAAGGAAGATTTCAATGTCAGTCGCCCTCAACGCATTTGCCGAAATGCCCCTTGATACGACCATGACCGAAGACGCGGCGTCCTTCGTCGAAGCTGTCCGGTTCGAGGACATCCCGCAGGAAGCCTTGCGGATCGGGAAAAGGTGCCTTCTTGACGGCCTGGGGCTTTACGTCGCCGGCTCCGAGGAACACACCCTGGACATTCTCGTCGAGGAAGCTCTTGAGATGGGTGGGCGTGGTGATGCATTGCTGCTTGGTAAGGGGACAAAAGTCCCGGCGCCGATGGCCGCCCGCGTGCTTGGAACAGCCGGACATGCCCACGACTGGGACGACAGTCAGGTCAGCGTCGATCCGGCCCATATCTACGGCCTGTTGACCCATCCGACCATTCCGCCTCTGACAGCGGCGATTGTCATGGCGCAAAGGCTTGGCAACGTTTCCGGAAAGGAACTGATGCTGGCGTTTCTGACCGGGTTCGAGGTCGAGTGCAAGATCTCCGAATGGATGCTGCCGCAGCACTACATGCAGGGCATGCATTCCACCGGAACGGTCGGACATTTTGGAGCCTATGTCGCGGCTGCCAAACTCATGGGGCTCACCGGTGAGCAACTGCGCAACGGTTTTGGAATTGCTGCCAGTTTTGCCGCCGGTATTCGGTGCAATTTCGGCACCATGACCAAACCGCTTCATGTCGGGCGTGCATCGGAAAACGGGATCACTGCTGCGCTTCTCGCGGCGCGCGGTTTCACGGCGGATCCGCGTGCGCTCGATGGACCCTGGGGCTTCATGGCCGTACAGGGCGGTGGCGTCAGTGGGGAGAAGGTCTCGCAGGGCTTCGGCAAGACCTGGACCATCGTTGAGCCGGGCGTGTCGATCAAGCCATATCCATGTGGTGTCCTGACACATCCGACAATCGACCTGATGCTGCGCCTGGTTGTCGATGCAGACATTCGGCCGGAGGACATTGACGCGGTGACCGTGTTCGCCGGCACCAATATCCTGAAACCGATCCGCTACCCGATCGCGAAGAACCACCTTCAGGCCAAGTTCTCCCTGCCGGCGGCTCTTGCGATGATTGCTTTGGCACGGGCTGCGGGCAAGGTCGAGTTTTCGGATGACTTCGTCGGCTCCGGCGCAATGCAGGACATGCAGCGCAGGATCAGGACCGAGCTTGATCCGGATATCGAGGCACAGGGCTTCGACAAGATGCGCTCACGTATCACCATCAAGTTGAAGGATGGAACCGAAGTGGCCGGCTGGGCCGACGAACGTTATCGCGGCGGTCCGGAAAACCCGCTCTCCGACGCAGAGCTGGAGGCAAAGGTCCGGTCCTGTTGCGCAGGGGTTCTGGGCGATGCCGGCCAGGAAGCCCTTATCAAGGCAGCCTGGAACGTTCTGGAACTCGAAGATGCCGGCGCAATTGCACGAGTGCTGCCGTGAACCCGTCAATAGGCGGCCAGATCCAGAAGTGCCTTGTAGATGACGATGGCACCAAGCACAGCGGTGACAACCGCCAGAATGACGGCGCTGTGCCGTGCCGTAAATTTCTTGAGCGTGGCGAGCGGAGCGTCGGCCCGCTCGCCCATCAAAACAGAAAGCATAAGTGGGGCCAGGACACTCAGGCTGGCAACGATCACAAAGCCTGAATAGGCCAGAACCTGCTTTGCAGGGACATATGTCTTTGCCGCTATGACAAGCGCGCCGGATGCAAACAACATGGCGTTCTTCGGATTGAGCGCAACAATGATCAGGCCCAGTCCGTAGAGCCGCGATGCCCCGGCGGTCTCGAACGCGCGCATCCAGCCGGGTGCTTCATCCGTGCCGGTTCCCGACGCCTTGATCCATTTGCGAGCCGCAAGTGCAATCAGGCCTATACCCAGGATCAACCGCAGCCAGACAACCCAGAGCCTGGGCGGCCCTTGCCCCGGTGCACTGACGTCGGACAGGAGGATTGCCAGAAGGCCGACGAGAAGTGCACCTGTCATCCAACCACCCAGAAAGGACAGATGTGCCTTCCTCCGTGTCCGCGAGGCAAGAAGCAGGGAACCCCCCGCCAAGGGCAAGGTTGCAAGGAAGGTGCCGAGCGCAATCGGCAGGGCTTCGAGAAAGGCAAGTATCATGAGCGGTTTCTTGAAGTGCGGACCTGACGCAGTCTGCACGCGAAAAAACCGAAAAGACAAGTGACACACTCGGGCGGACTTCAGGCGAGGCTTCTCGTTGAATCAAGAGAGCATTCCCGAGTCACAGACCGGGCACTGAAACGGAAGAGCCCGAAGGCTCTCCCTGAAATGCATTGAAGGCATTCGAAGTCGAGTTGACCTCATTCCTTCGGTCTCAGCGGAAACTCGAACTGGGTTCCGAATTCCTCGTTGAACTCGCGATGGATATCATCCATCAGGTCCAGCGTGTCCCATTCATAGCCCTGCAAGATCCATTCAGGAGTTTCGTAACGTTCTCCCCCCGGGGCAGCCTGCTGGCGCGCGTTAACGAGGGGCGGTGGAAACGGTTGGGAATTGAGCATGGAAACGCGGGACCGAATTTCGTCTTTGGTGATGTTCCAGACCATGCCATCAACAGCGAAATCCACCGGGCCGTCATATGTCTGTCGAACAGCGGTGACCATGTCAGGCAGGGTGTCCGGATCGTTCTGGAAGTGATAGGCAACCGCCCTGCGGGGCTGGGTGAGGGCCATGACCTTGCCGAAGACGGGCGCGGTGGTGTGTACCAATGTGCTGACATAAATCGCTTCGGCCGGCTGAAAGCGATACTTGGTCACGAAATTCCGGTTGGGCAGAAAGGCCTCGTGGATCGACAGATCGACACCTTTCGTGTGTTCGGTCCACCAGCGGTTCGCGAGGGTGTCACCGGAATAGGCGATCTTCATACCGTTCCATTCCAGGATGAAACTCGCGGAGCCTTCGAGGTGGACGGCAGGAATGGACCTGATGACGACCCCGTTTTCGTCGTAGATGACGTTGTTGACCTTTGACCAGTCATATTCATGGACATTCATGACGAGCGAACGGGTGTCGAGCCCACCCTTCGAGGTCTCGTACATCCAGTTGTAGAATTTCAGGATGCCGTCCGTGGCCGATTTCATACCCCATTCTGCCGGCATGCCGCCGCCGCCCGGACCCCAGATTTCCAAAGGCAGGGTCCGGCCGTTCTGCATCCCGTAGATCCACATCGTGGGCAGATCGCCCATGTGGTCGGCGTGCTGGTGGGTGATGAAGACCTTGGTCAGGTAGTCGAGCGGAATGCCCATGGCGTAGAGCGTTGTGAACGCGCCGGTGCCCAGATCAAAAATGAACTTGTCGCCATTTCCGAGTTCGATCAGGAAGCAGGCTGCGGCCTGTTTCGTGCGCGGCATCGGCATTCCGGTCCCGCAGGCAATCACCCTGATTTCATCTTCACCAAGGGCTTCTGTCCCCGGATAGTAGACTTCCTGGGAGGGGTAGGGATCGGTCGGTGTGTATCCCTCGTCAACCGTGCCGCCTCCCGCCGCCTGGATTGGAGACGCGAACAGGGTGGCGGATAACAGAGCGGCGAACGCAAGCGCAAAGGAACGAAATGATTCGATAAATCGATGATGGCAGTTCATTTTGTGCTCCGGGTTCTTGATCGAGGGGTCCTGCGGAAGACGCTCTTGCAGATTGGAAAACAATTGGAATGGTGTTCTCAGAACACCGGTTGTGTTTCAGCCTGCCGTTTCGCCGTCCTGATTTGCAGGTTGCGCAGCGCATGCTACCGTAGCGTCGAGCCCGGATTGATCGCTTTGGAGCTATGGCAGACCACACCCAACCAGATGGGGCCTCGAAGACCAGCGAAGCCCAGGAAAGCGACGTAAGAGACGTGTTGCAGCGTGTCCTGGCCTCGAAGGAATTCGAGACTTCGGAGCGCCTGCAGGGCCTGTTGAGGTTTGTCGTTGATGAAACGCTGGCAGGCCGGGGCGAGACGATCAGGGGCAAGACCATTGCCCTGGATTTCTATGGCTACGACCCCGAAGAAATCGAAAAACGGGAAAACGCCATACGCGTGGACGTTGGACGGGTTCGCAAGCGATTGGCGGAGTATTTTTCGAAAGAGGGGGTGGACGAAAAGGTCGTCATCACAATCCCGAAGGGACGGTATGTGCCCTCTTTCGAAAGTGTCGAAGATCGCTCAGCCGACGAGGCGGGACATCAACACGGCTCCGTTCAGCCGGGTTTGAGGCTCCACTCTCCGGTCGTCTTGGCTGCGACTGCAGTCGTGATACTTGGCGTTGGCGTGTTGGTGGGCACCTATCTGCCCGGTCTCTGGAACGGTGAGACCGGCGAAAGGCACGATGAAATCGAACGGAGTGCAACCTTTGAGGTTTCGCCCAAGCGATTGCAGGCAATAAATCTGGCCGAGGAAGGCCGGGACTTGATCTTTCCGGCGGTCGACCCCAAGCGCTTGAATGCTGCGCAGCTGGTGTTTCAGTCGGCGATCGAGCTCGATCCGACCTATGCCGGCAGTTTCGCGGGCCTGGCACAGGTGCAGGGCATCAGGTCTCTTCTGGTCCGCGATTCCGAATTCTCCGCGCGGGAACTGGAAAGCGCCCTGAGCGCGAGTGACGCTGCCCTTCGATTGGACCCGTCCGCATCCTGGACCCACTGTGCGATTGCCTGGGCTGCCTTTGCTGCGCGCGATTATTCAAAGGCACAGACCTTTTCTTCAAGGGCAGTCGAACTGGACCGCAATGATCCGCATATTCTTGAGTTTGACGCCCTGATTTCGCTCTATTCGGGCAACTTCACACGGGTATTGAGTGAAACCTCGAGAATGATCGATCTCCTGGGAAATGATGCCGATTTCGTCTTTCGCAATGCCCGGGGGTCAGCCCTTTTTCACACGGGAGACTTTGCAGGTGCGCTCAAGGCGTTTGGGGATACGGTTGCTCAAGGAGGTCCTGTCAGCCCTGTCGCTGTTGCCTACATGATGGCTTCGGCGCACCGGCTTGGCCGCTCCGAGAAATCATCGCAACTGGCGGCGCAGTATAGCCAGAACTGGCCTGGGCAGCGCGTTGACCTGCTCTTTGAGGAGCTGTTTGTGGACCCTGACTACGGCAGGGAGCTTGGGGCAGCCATGCGCGGTGCGGGCTGGGAACCGTCCGGCGAGTAAGAGCTTCAGTCGCCGGCCACGAAATAGTGCAGCGTGCCATCGGGACCGATGCCGACGCGATAAAACGTCCAGGCACCGAAATCTTCCATATCGGCAAAGTCGCCGGCCGTGACGATCCGGAACATTTCAACCTTTTGGTCCGGGGTCAGATCGTAGAGCGGATAGCGGGCGAAATAGGGCCAGATATACATTTCCTGTGGTGTGCCGACATCAACATGCAGGTAACCTGCATCCAGCGTGTCTGCAAGTATGGCCATGATTTCGAAGCCTTCACCATCGCCGGAACTTGCTTTCAGGAAGTCGATCGGATCATCGATGTCGCCGAAAGACAGGGTCGGAGGCAGCTCGTTGCTCTCCAGAACCATCCGGATCCGCTCCAGATTTCCCGAGAGCGCGGCCTCCCTGAGCTGATCGTGCATCCGCTTGACCGGTTTTGGCAGAAGGTCGGTGCTGTAGAGGACCTGGGGGAGTTCGGCAGATTCAGGGTCTGGTTCGCTTTCAACAGACCCTGTTCCTGATTCTACGGGCGCACTCTCGGGCAGTTCCAGATCTTCTGTCGGGATAGGCGCTGATTGAGGCTCGATTTCGGGATTGATCGGGATCGTTTCAGTCTGGACCGGTTTGGCCATAACCGCACCGGACATGATCAGGGCAGCCAAAAACGCCGTCGAAGAAATCCGTCTCATGGCAAAAGTCTCCTGGTATCCCGCCCCCGGTACCTCGTGGATCTTCCATAAACAATTCACGGCAGTGTGGAAACCGGGACACCCGACTTTTCTCTTTCTTGTCATCAGATGAACGGGTGTTTATCGAAGGACTGTCAGCCTTGAACCTGGATAAGAGTGACGGCGGAGCGAGAAGGACCGACTGTGGCAATTTTGGAATACGTTCTGATCGGCTACCTCGTCGGTATCGTGATGACTGCACCCGTCGGGCCCGTCAATGTCATGGCGATCCAGCGGGCGGTTCGAAGCGGATTTCATCACGGCGTCTATGTGGGACTGGGGGCCGTCGTTGCAGACACGATTTATGCCGCCGCCGCCATTTTCGGCGTTTCGGCCATAACCCAGTTCATTGACGGTCAGCTGAGGCTGATCGAGATCGTCGGCGGTGCGCTCCTAATTATCTTCGGTTTGAAGATCTGGCATACGCATCCGCATCTGAATGGCAATGGCGATGATGGAGAGCACGGATTTCTGGGAGAAGCAGCCGCTGCATTCTTCATGGCCATTACCAATCCGGGCACAATCTTCGCCTTCATTTCGATATTCGGGGTGCTGGGTGACTATCGGCCGGCCCATGGCAATCACTTCGGTGCTCTGATGATGGTGGCGGGTGTTTCCGCTGGCGCAACCTCCTGGTGGATCACCGTTTCCGCGCTGGTCTCGCATTTCAAGGCCCGGATTGACGACCAGTGGCTTGGTCGGGCCAACCATATCGCCGGCTTTGTCCTGATGGTCTTTGGCGCACTCATTTACGCCAAGCTGGTCATTGACCTGCTGTGGTGATTGACCCCGGCAAACCGGTCCATGTCACGAGAATCAAAAAGGCCGGGAAACCCGGCCCTCGTTTCTTTCGTGTTACGGAGCGTTACTGCAGGACGCGATTGACCGTGTAGTCACCCTGAAGGATACGGTCCGGCAGGCCTTCCGCAAGTTTTGCGACAGCGTCCTCACCATAGGCGGCGACAAGGTCTGCGAGTGCTGTGAACATGGCAGCGTGGGCGACCGCGTCGGCGTCCACTCCATTGGCTATGGCTTCTGCCCAGGCGTCGGAAATGAAGCCGAGAGCAGCACGTCTGATGTCTTCGTCTTCGGCAAATTCTGCTTCCATTGCCGCGTCAGCATAATCGTCGTTTATCATTCGTTCCCTTACCGGTCTGTCCCGATCGCCCGGAGAAAACACCGTAGTGCCTCTGCCTCGAATCTCATGGTCTGATCCTAGCACGGCTAACCGCGCTGATAAGTAACCGTGAACGCAAACTTAACGGCCACCCACAAATTTGATTCAAAAGGTTAACCAACTCGTAACATTTTGGGGATTTCCGCATGAATTATCGGCCATATCGGCTGGTTACATCGGTGATGATCGTCTCGCCCTCACTGAGATACTGTCCCATTGCGATACGCGCAGCGTCTGTACACTCCTTGTAAGCGACTGAAAAACCTCGATAACCCTGATTGAATCGTTCGATGAAGCGACGGCGCCGGTTCTCGTCCAGCGTTTCGGCGTCGAGAAAGTCCTCCATCCGGTCCCGCCAGGGCGGGGTGTCCGGCTGGTCGCATAGCGGGCGAAGGAAATGAAGTGCGCCGAAGATTTCCGACAGACGCATCAGCTGTTGCTCGTAAGGCGGCGCGTCGGCGCTGATACTCTGCGCAGCAGCCGGCGTCACGAGGCACGACAGGGCAAGAACCGCAGCACATGCGGTGCGCTTGAGGGCAAATCGCGGGCACTTTGTGATCATGAGCGGATCATGCTCATTGGTCGGGGCTGCCGCAAGGGTTACGGGGCCTTGATCCCAAGAATTGGTAAATTCGGGTGAAAGGCGTGCACCACGAAGGCGAAGGTCACGTCGTGGACCAGCGGCTCGGTTCCGGATTTCAGGGCTTCGACCGAGCCGACCGAACGTCCCTGTCCCGTGGAGCTTTGATCGAGGATGGAAGCCTGCTCTCCAGCCCAGTTCAGTGAAACCGTTTCCGACAGGGCGACATTGCGCCTTTCCCTGACATGATCCAGCGTCACCGCGTAAGCTTTCTCGCCGTCCCTGACAACGACCACCCGCGCCATCGGATTGATGTTGTCGGGCAGGTCTCCCTGAAAAAGCGGGTAGGGGCCGGACCTGCTGTCGTATCCAACGTAAGGGTTCCGGCCATAGTCCCGGCGCGGAGGAACGGGACGCGACAGCACCGGTGCGTCGGGATGTTCGGCTTGGAAGGCGTCAAAGGCAACCACCCGTGACGGGATCATCGTCAGCTTTTGTCCCGCAAGCGCGCCGACGATGCCCTCGCCGGTGAACTGTTGCCACCAGCTTTCGGTTTGCCGGTCATACATGACGAGGTCGGAATTGCGCAGGAGACCGGTCGTGCCAAAGTCCAGGACCTTGCCTTTCAACCGACGATCAAAGGCAATGGAGGAATTGCACAGCGGGCAATAGGTCACGGAGACCGGCGTGTCCCCGATTTCGTCGTTGACGATCTCGTGCCAGATCAGGATCTGCAGCGGATAGGCCTTGACCCTGCCGTCGATGAAGACCTGGATCACCGGTTCCCGTTCGTTCAGCCATGTGACATCACGGGCCTTTTCAAAACGCGGGTCATCGATCGAGGGGATCCCGTCTTTGGGAGGACCACCGGAGAAAATCGTATTCAGGTCTATTGTCGTTTTTGAAAAATCGGTCGAGAAGCCGCCACGGCGCCATCGATCGGGATTTGCCGAAGCCGCGAATGTCATGACCACGATCAGAAGGGCTGCCAGCAGCAGGACTTCCGGTTTCGAGGAACCCGGGATCACTTTCTTCAGCATGCGGCACCTCCGGCTCTGCATTCCTGCCACATGATCCCAGAGTCGTGCGCTCAAGGGGAATCACAGAACCGCACACCTGCGTGAGCCGGTCAGCGCCTGATATGCCTGCGAATGCGCTCGGGCGTGCCGGGTGTCGTCAGCAAATTGTCCAGTTCAGACAGTGCAATCCATTTGGCATCTGCAGCGTCGTCACCGGCCAACACGTCTCCCGAATGGTGCGTTCCGCTGAAAACGGTCAGAACGAAATGCGTGAGGACAGCGCCATTCTGGTCATGCTGAATGGAATCGAACGTTTCCACCGGTTCGTCGAGGATTGCCTTTACGCCCGTTTCTTCAAGAAGCTCGCGTTCGGCTGCCGCCAGCAGGGTCTCGCCAAGTTCGACAAGTCCGCCAGGCAGGCTCCAGTGGTCCTTGAACGGTGGTTTGCCGCGTTTGACCATGAGGGCGAAACCATCCTTCGCGCATAATACGCTGACGCCGATCCGTGGTGCTTCTGGATAAAACCGTGCCATGCGGTTGATCTAGGATGAATTGGCCTTTTAGGCAAACAGGGCGTCGATCTCTGCCTGCGCGCCGTCGCCTTCGTGCTGTGTCGCTTCAGGCTCCACATGTCCGTGAATGACGGCGCCTGCTGCTGCGATCAGCGGCTTGATCTCGTGTGTTGCCATATAGGCGACTTCATCGGCGACGCTGGCCGGTTCGGGCGTTCCCCTGAGCTGGTCCTGGATCTGGCCAACGAGCAGGTTGATCTCGGAAACCTGGTTCTCGAGATGCTCACGCAGATAGGACGGCGCCGCGTGATAGGCCTGAATGGCCAGTTGCTTGTCCTTGAAGGTCGAATTCTCGAAATGACCCTCGTAATCCAGAGGAGCCCATTCAAGGACGTCTTCTGCGCAATCCGGCATGTCGGGAAGCATTTCGAGAAGCATCATCACTTCGTTGAAATGATTGAGATAATCAGTCGCAAGGCCAGTCGTTGCATTGATGTTTGCCTGCTCCAGCCGTTCGGCTGCCAGATCTCCGGCGCCCAAAACTGGATCCAAACATTCCATACCTGCCCCCTGATTATTGACTTGTCAGCCATCCTACTTCTTTTTTGTTTCCAATTGCCTAACTTGAGGAACGGTTGTGACCGGGTGGTCAGAAAACCTGTTCCAAGGTGGAGAGAAGCAGATGTGCGGCCGCTTAGCCCTGACAACACCCCCGGATGCGGTGAGGGATTTCTTTGCCTATGCGGACCAGCCGAATTTTCCGGCCCGCTACAACATTGCGCCGACACAGCCGATCGCGACGGTACGCTACGAATATGGGAAACGCCGGTTTCACCTCGTTCGCTGGGGGCTCATTCCGTCCTGGGTCAAGGACCCCTCGGCCTTCACGCTCCTGATCAATGCCCGGGCGGAGACGGCAGCGGAAAAACCGTCTTTCCGAGCTGCCATGCGGCACCATCGTTGCCTGATCCCCGCAAGCGGATTTTACGAATGGCGCAGGACGCCCGAAGGCAAACAGGCATTCTGGATCCGGCCGGCAGACAACGACGTGATGGCCTTCGCCGGGCTTTGGGACACATGGTGCGATCCGGATGGAGGTGACATGGATTCCGGCGCCATCCTGACAATCGGGTCCAACCGGATGATGTCCCGGATCCATCATCGCATGCCGGTGATCCTGAAGCCGAATTCGTTCGATGCGTGGCTGGATACGGCGAACGTCGATGTCAAGGAAGCCAGGAAGATGCTGCAACCGGTCGAGGATGACTACCTGGTGGCAACGCCCATATCCAATCGGGTCAACAAGGTCGTCAATGACGATCCCGACGTCCAGACGCCGGTTGAGATCGAAATGGAAACAGCTTCACCGGCGCGCCGCGAAACGGAAGAACCAAAGCAAAGCGATCAACTCGATCTGTTTTGAGGGTGGGAATGCCAAGAAATCTCGTGCATTTGCCGTCTCGGGCCGTTAGGGGAAAGTCTTCTCGCCCAGGAAGAGATCCATGACCGAAGACACCGACCCTGTTTCCAACGACGCTGACGAGAACGATGCTCTCGCCGAGGCCTATAATCGCGGCCTGGAGCTTCAAAAGGCGGGGAAACTGAAGGCAGCGGAAGCGGCCTTTCGTGAAGTGCTGTCACTTGATCCGGAGGATTCAGGTGGAGCCAGTATACGGCTCGCCGCGATCGGCGCGGACGAGTCTCCTGAAAAGATGCCGGACGCCTATGTCGCCACGCTTTTCGATCAGCACGCAGATGTCTTCGACGAGATCCTGGTGGACGAACTGGGCTATTGTGTTCCCCTGCTGCTCCGGGATCTGATCACCCGGCTGCAGGTCGGGCCGTTTGACAGGCTGCTGGATCTTGGGTGCGGCACAGGCCTGACAGGTATGGCGCTGGCCGATTGCACGGGGCACAGGACCGGTGTGGACCTTTCCGAACGGATTGTCGAACTCGCCTATGACCGACAGGTCTATGACGATCTTTATGTCGGCGAAGCGGTCGAGTTTTTGAAGGAATTCGAGGAAGACGACGGTGAACGCCCGTCTTGGGATCTGATCGCTGCGACCGATGTCTTTCCCTATCTCGGCGCGGTGGAGCCGTTCCTGACAGCAGCGGTCGCCCGACTGACGCCGAAAGGTTACCTGGCATTTTCAACCGAAACCCTGGGTGAAGCGCTTCTGAAGGGCAAGCCGTACATGGTGGGGCCGAAGAACCGCTTTGCTCAGGCCGAGAGCTATATCCGGTCCGCACTGGCGACATTCGGATTTGACATTCTGGCCATGGACCCGATCACCGTGCGCCTCGAAGAGGGTGAACCCGTGCCGGGTCATCTCGTGTTGGCCCGGTTGCTGTGACCTGTCACGGTCACTTCTTGGGGACGAAATAGAACTCCCGGCGCAGCGCCGAATTGTGCCAGGGAGATTGCTCACCCCGCGTGGTTTCATAGACCTCGGCCTTGACCCGCTTCATCATGATCTCGATTTCGAGATCCGGTGTCTCGATATGATTGAGGAGCGCCTTGGTGAAGGGGCTGTTGTCGGTATCCCCGTCGAGCGCAACGTCGCCAGGGGCCGTTGCAAACCCGATCAGGATGTTGCCGCCTCCGGCTTCGGGCGCCGCAAGACCTCGCGAAGCGAAGGATTGCCGGCTCTTGCCAAGTGTTCGGTGGAACCGGCGGGAAAGCGGATTGTCCCGGCAGGCATCAAGCAGCGCAATCGACAGCCGGCCCGGGGCGTTCATGTAGTTGAGGATGGTTCCGAGCTCGACCGTTTCAAAATCGATAGCGGTGGAATCCTCGAATTTGGCATCAATGGGAATCAGGTAGTTTTTGCCGCCAACCTGCATGGCATGACCTGCGTAGAAGAAAAGCGCGACATCCGCATCTGAGATGTTCTGGACAAAGGAGCGGACTGTCATGTCCATGGCCGCCTTGCTCTGATCAAGGCCGAGCAGAACCGTGAACCCAAGTCTTTTCAACGTATCTGTCAGGTCGGTGGCGTCGTTTTTCGGATTGTCCAGTGGTGTCGTGTGTTCGTAGGCGGAGTTGCCGATGATGAGTGCCACGCGCTTGCCGTTGGGCAAGTTACTGACCAGTTTGTCCAGAGCATCGTTCTCGACAGGGACGGTTTCGGGGCCGACGACGGGAATGTCCGTCACGACCTTGTTCGTTTCCGGAGCCTTGAGATAGCGGCCGTGTGCCCACCCGCGCATCCCGTTTGGCAGTTCGATCTCGACCCAGGCATCCTGTTGCGCAAGCATCTGCACCTGTGTGCCTTCCAGCATGCGGGCAATTTCCGGGTGGCTGGTTCCGGCACCTGTGCGGACGGAGAGAAAAGTGTCGCCGCTCTGCGCCAGGTTGCCGACAACAGCCTGCCTCGGCGGGGAGATGGTGCGCTTGGTGACAACGGGAGGAGATACCACTGGTGGTGCGGTAGCGGGCGGTCTCGACACGATCGGCGTGTTAGCTGGCAAGGATGCGATATAACGGCTGTGTGCCCAGCCCGTGCGGCCGGTGGTCAAGGTTACATTGAGCCAGGACCCGCTGCGACCGAGGATCGTCAGGCGCGTATTGGGGCCCATGCGGGCGATTTCCTGATAGCGCGTTCCAGGTCCGGTGCGCAGGGACAGGTAATTGTCACCGCGCGGATCTAGACCGGTCACATAGCCTTGCGCAGCGGGACGCCCGGCGCCGCCATCGATCCGGGTCGCCGCAAAGAGGGAGGGCGAGGCGCCTCCGGTAATGCCGGTGGCCGACCAGACAACATATTGAAATCTCTGCCCGTTGTGGAAATAGCTGTCACCTGGAATCGCGCCTGAGGAAATCAGCTGGCTGCGATAGGAATTGCCTGCGGGCTGGTTCATCCAGCCGATCGTGACGGCGTAATATCCATTGTTCGACTGGAACACCGTCGTCTTGGGGTAGCGGCTTGCATACCCTTGCGCGATCGCAACCGCTTCATGAGCCTGCGAACGGCTGGCTATGACCAACCAGCCACCATTTCCGCCCGGCATGACGGCCGCGCGGGTTTCCATGAGGCTCAGGATGCTGAACAGGCAAAAGAGGCTTGTCAGCAGGGCGTATGAACGAAATGTCCGGCCGGCAATTGAAACGCCTGATGTCATGCAGTCAACTCCCAATTCGGGCGACGACCGGGCTGCGGTTGTTGTTGCGCGCGCAGCCCGGCCTGTCAGCGATACTCCGGAGAGTATGCCACGGCCAAATGCACATTTCATGGGTCTGCATCACACAATGGCGACTGACCGGCTGAATGGCATTTGGCGCGGAGAGCCGTGCTCCGGGTGCCCTAGTCCAGGCGTCTCATCTTGAGATGGGGCTCCCCGTTGGAGGTCTTCTTGAGCGCGACACCGTCCTCCCCAATCACGCAAGTCACGCGGTTGCGGTGGTTGGAGAAGCTCTCGAAGGTGACCACGTCCACGGGAGCATCGAATTGAAGCGTGACCCGCAAATGGCGGGAATCGCCCAGTCTCGACAGTCCCCTGATTTCACCGTTGAAGACCTGTCCCATATAGACCCCGGTCACCCGGTCACCGAGCGCAAATTGCTGTTGTGAACGCAGGGACGCGGCGGCACAGGCCGTGTTCCAGTCTCGAAAGCCGTATTGGGCGGACAACAACTCAAGGGACTGGCTGTGAGAGACGGATTGCCCCTTTGCAGACAGTGCGGCGCGAAGCCGTTTGGCCTGGGCCTTGAGTTCCGAAACGCTTGGAAGCGTCATTTTGATACCTTTCCAAGAAAGGCAGGCGTTTGAAATGGGGTCCGCATTGCCATCTGCCTGCACATCCTTGTGAAGGTCGATAGTAGTCGCAATTCAAGCTGCGAGAGGGATTCACCAGGGCAAAGCGCCAGCGGACGGCAGGTTCCCTCAACCGGGCGCAAGGCATAGGCCGATCGCGGGCTTCTGTCAACGAAACAAAAAGAAAGCCGCGTGCGCGGCTTCAAGGAGAGGGAGGTAAGATGAAACCCGGGCGGCGAAATTACCGCCGGGAGCCAGATGCGAGAGCGGGCGTGCCCGCTGCCGCAGGGTGTCGGGGTGGGGCCCCGAAACAGATCAGGTGTGGATCAGGCGCTTCAGGAGTTCGATCTCCTGGGCAAGTACCTTGTCCTTCTTCACCATGCCTTCGATCTTGCGCACGGCATGAAGGACAGTGGTGTGGTCCCGGTTGCCGAAGCGGCGTCCGATTTCCGGCAGCGAACGTCCGGTCACGACCTTGGCGATATACATCGCGATCTGGCGCGGACGCACCAGCGTGCGGGCCCGGCAGGACGACAGAAGATCGGCCTTGGTGACGCTGTAATGCTTGCAAACAACCTGCTGGATTTCCTCCACCTTGATGGAGCGCGGTTCGCCAATGCGGACCAGATCATGCAGGGTCTTTTCCGCCAGTTCCATGGTCACCGGCTGCTTGGTGAGCTGGTTGTGGGCGAACAGACGATTGAGGGCACCTTCCAGGTCACGCGCGGAGGCGATGACATAGCGTGCGATATAGTCTGTGACCTCATCCGGAACCGTGAAGCTCGGATGTGTCCGGCGGGCGGAAGCGGTCCGTTTCCGCAGGATTTCGTGGCGCAGGGCATAGTCGGTTGCCTGAATGCCGACAACCTCACCGGTCTGGATGCGGCTGCAGAGCGACTGGCCAAGCGTGCCGAGTTCTTCAGGAGTACGGTCGGCCGCCATGATGACCTGAGACGGAGCTTCCATCAAAAGTTCAAGTGTCTTGCTGAATTCCTCCTGCCCCTGTTTTCCGTGCAGGAACTGAAGGTCGTCGACCAGCAGAAGGTCAATCGACTTCATCGCCTGGCGCAGGACCGGGAATGCCGGTGTGCGAAGCGCAGGAACCAGGTGATACATGAAGAATTCTGCGGAAAGATACGCAACCTGGCGGCCGGTCTTGCGGGCCTCGAATGCGGCGGCCTGCAGCAGGTGCGTTTTGCCGATTCCGGTCGCGGAATGGATATAGAGCATGTTGAGCGTGCCCTCGTGGCCGGCGGCCATCTGGCGCACAGCGGCGCATGCCAGGCTGTTGGAAGCACCTTCTGCAAATGTCTCGAACGTCAGTTTCGGATTGAGCGCTGCACCGTTCAGGAATTCTGCGGCAGCTTCCTCACCGGTATCCGCGAGGCACGGAATGGCGGCAGTATTTGTAAGTGTGCCGAATTGGGGTGTGCTGCTGAACGGAGCGGGGCGGCCGCTGATGCGCCGGGCCGTAATCGCCTTCGGCGCCTGACCACCATTGATCTGGCGTGGGCGCAGGGCGCCGCGAACGGTCAGCTCGACACGCTTGATGTCGACTTGTTCGCGCTTCCACAAACCAATCAGCTGCTTTTCGTAATTGCTCTGGATCCAGTTTTTCAGGAAACGGGTTGGGACGGACAGACGAACCGAGTCACCTGTCGTTTCTTCGTGTTTTACCCTGCCGAACCAGTTTGAGAAAATGTCATCCCCGAGTTCGTTTCTCAGTTCCCTTTTCACACGATCCCATTGATCCGAACTGGCTAAGTTCTGAACCTGCATAGTGGCCTCCATATGAGGGAACTTTTGCAGATCCCCCCCGTGCACTGTCTATGAGCCACGACCATCCACTATCGCCGCTCGTTTGCTTTTTTTTGGTCCAGGAGCTTCTTGAAGTCCCCCGGCCGATTTGGCTTATTGACGCCTATGAACCAACGTTAACCTTTTACTTACCATAAACTCAAATAGCTTATTTTTATGAGGCCATAGACGTTTCGTATTGTAATTTTTGTAGATGTTGGAGGTTCTGCATGTAAATTTTACATAGAGAATCTTGCAATCCAACATCGGCAGGACGTGCAAACAGTCCTGCAACAGTTGTTCCCTTCCTGCTGACACAACTGTGCCTTTCGACACACAAAAAATTTTAGGAAAAATTTAACTTTTGCCGCCGTTTTTCTGAAAGTTATCAAAAGAAGCTTCGAAAAATTGCGATTTTTTGCAAGGACAGGGCCGTCTTGTGATTGAAAACGCAGACAATTTTGACAGGTCCAGTCGAAGCAAAGAATTTCTGACAGGGATTGTTTGCGTCCCAGGGGCTCGAATGCGGTGTCCCCGGACAGAGAATCGGTTCGGAAACTGGGGACAATTTTCGAGCGCAGCGCGAAAACTTCAATGAACGCTCTTCAGGCCGATCTACGCAATCTACCAATTGGATCATGCCTGTGTCTGCGAAACCGGAAGTGACGTCTGCATGTCACTTGTGGTCTCGGCTTGGAATTTATCCCCAGAGGCTCGCTTTTTTGCGCCGCCTGTAACTTTTCCCAATTGAAACCCGATGCGAATATGTGCGCGCCGACATTTGGGGCCGAAATTCCGATGCCAAAAAGAAAACGAACCAGACAGCCAAGTTCAGTGCAGTAGAGAAAAAGGAATACTACCGCTCACGCGACGGAGATTGTTCCAGACGTGCTGCCTGGCAAAACCTCTCCGGTTGGCGGCGTTTCTTTGTGTCGCAAGGTAAACGGCTGCCCCGAGTAGGGAGCAGCCGTGTTCTGAGTGTCCAGGAGCCTGGCTTTGCCGGGTCAGTCTTCCAGAATACGTCCCGGATTCATCAGTCCCTTGGGATCAAGGGCCGACTTGATCCGTTTCATCAAGTCCATTTCGATGTTTGACTTCACATCTTTAAGAAGACCGCTCTTCAGGCGCCCGATACCGTGTTCAGCAGAAATGCTGCCGTTGAACTCTGCGACGATGCCATGAACGATTGAATTCATCTCATCCCACTTGGCCAGGTATTCTTCTTTGTCCGCCCCGATGGGCTGGCTGACATTAAAGTGGATGTTGCCGTCGCCGATATGGCCAAAGGGCACCGGACGGCAGTCGGGGACAAATTCCTGGACCGCTGCGATGGCCTTGTCCAGGAAGTCGGGAATGGTCGCGACCGGAACCGAGATGTCATGTTTGATGGACCCGCCTTCAGCTTTCTGTACCTCCGACATTCCATGCCGGATGTGCCAGAAGTCCTGAACCTGAGACAGGTTCTGGGCAAAGGCAGCGTCTTCGACCAGGCCTTCTTCAAATGCCTCTCCAAGAATGCCCTCCATCAAGTCTCGCACCGGAAAGGCTTCCGATCCGCTGGAAAGCTCCATGAGAATGTACCAGGCATGTTCGCCTTCCAGCGGATCCCGGGCACCATCCAGATGGCTGAGGCAGAATTCGACTCCGACACGCGGCATGATCTCGAACCCGGTCAGCACCGGCCCCGCCTGAGCCTTGGCCATCGAGAACAGCCTGAGTGCGGCATGCGGATCGGACAGGCCGATGAATGCCGCTTCCAGTTTTTTCGGTCTCGGGAAGAGCTTCAGCGAAGCAGCGGTAATGATCCCCAGAGTGCCCTCGCCACCGATAAATAATTGTTTCAAATCATAACCGGTATTGTCCTTGCGAAGGGTTCTCAGACCGTTCCAGATCTCGCCGGTTGGCAGGACGATTTCGAGCCCGAGAACGAGGTCTCGTGTGTTGCCATAGGCCAGCACGGCCGTCCCGCCGGCATTGGTGGAAATGTTTCCACCGATCTGGCAAGAGCCCTGAGCGCCGAGTGACAGGGGGAACAGGCGATCGACTTTTTCGGCCTCGTTTTGAAGGGTCTCAAGCACCACACCGGACTCGACCGTGATGGTGAAACCGGCTGCATCGACCGACCGGACCCGGTTCAGTCGGGACAGCGACAGAACGATTTCGTCCCCGGATTTCTGCGGGATTTGGCCTCCAACAAGTCCGGTGTTGCCACCTTGCGGTACGATCTTCAGGTCGTTCTGATAGGCATAGGTCACAACCGCGCTGACCTCTTCCGTGGTGCCCGGCCGAAGCACCATCGGGGTGACACCCTGGTAGAGATCTCTCCACTCGGTCAGGTAGGGGGCCTGGTCCTTCGGGTCGGTCAGTACATTGGCAGCGCCGATCAGGTCGGCGATGCGGTCGGCATGGGGAGAGCGCTCCATGAGCGGGGTCCTTGTGAAGTTTGACAGTAAAAATTTGGCGCCAACATAGTCACTCAGACCTGCGCCGTCGACGCCTCATTCCGTCGCCGTGTCACTTGAAGGAACAATTCCCTTGTGCCATAGGATGCCAGCCCGCTGGGGTGGCACTGGAATCCAATTTGGAGAATACGATGGCGGAAACGCGCGGACTGATGAATGGCAAACGTGGCCTGATCATGGGCGTGGCAAACAACAAATCGATTGCCTGGGGTATTGCCAAAGCATTAGCCGATGCAGGAGCCGAACTCGCGCTGACATATCAGGGCGACGCCCTCAAGAAACGGGTCGAGCCGCTGGCCGAGCAGCTTGGTGCGATCGTCGTGGGTCATTGCGATGTGACCGAAGGCGAAACGATCGATCGGGTATTCGACACGCTCGAGGAGACCTGGGGCAAGATCGACTTTGTTGTCCATGCCGTCGCATTTTCCGACAAGGCCGAGCTGACCGGGCGTTTCGTAGACACATCCTCCGAGAACTTTGCGCGGACGATGGATATTTCCTGCTATTCGCTGACCGCTGTTACGCAGCGCGCCGAGAAGCTCATGTCCGATGGTGGATCGGTTCTGACGCTGACCTACTATGGCGCAGAGAAGGTCATGCCCCATTATAATGTCATGGGTGTTGCCAAGGCGGCGCTTGAAACCAGCGTGAAGTACCTGGCAATGGACCTGGGTCCGCAAAACATCCGCGTCAATGCGATCTCCGCTGGACCGATCAAGACACTGGCTGCTTCGGGCATCGGTGACTTCCGGTACATTCTCAAGTGGAACGAATACAACTCGCCGCTGCGTCGGACCGTGACCATCGAAGAGGTTGGCGACAGCGCACTGTTCCTGCTGTCCGATCTCGGCCGTGGGGTGACCGGTGAAATCCAGCATGTCGATTGCGGCTACAATATTGTCGGCATGAAAGCGGTCGACGCCCCCGACATTTCGGTGGTCAAGGACTGATATACCCTGCTGGCATTCTGACATGCCGGCTTTTTGTTCATTTGCGCCTTGGCTCCATGAGCCGGGGCGCCTTTGTGTTTGGATGCGAAAATGTCGACGCTCGCGACTTCTGGAACCCCGCACCCGCTGCCTCGTCTTCATGACCCGAACCTGTTGATTTTCATTCGACATGGGCAGACCGACTGGAATGCGGAAGGGCGCATGCAGGGCCAAAGGGATATCCCGTTGAACGCTGTCGGTGTTGGCCAGGCGACCGACAATGGCAAGCGCCTGGGCAGCTATTTGCAACAGCATGACATCGACCCGGGTGACCTGGACTTCGTTTCCTCGCCCTTGGTTCGCACCCGCAGGACGATGGAGTTGTTGCGCGGGGCGATCGGATTGCCAGCCGAAGACTACCGCCTTGAAGGCGAACTCCGCGAAATCACGTTCGGATCCTGGGAAGGCTTCACGCTTGAGGAAATCGCCGATGAGGAACAGGATCTGATCCTCCAACGGCGCGCCAACAAATGGGCATTCGTTCCGCCCGGCGGCGAGAGCTATGAAATGCTTGCAGAGCGTATCGGCAGCTGGCTGAAGACCGTGCAGCGCCCGTCTGTCGTGGTATCTCATGGGGGCGTTTTCCGGGTATTGCGCGGTCTGCTTGAAGGGCTGGACAGGTACGCTGTTCCCAAGCTCGCCGTGCCACAGGACAAGGTTTTTGTTTGGGGCAACGGCGCGTTCAAGTTTATTTGAGCGCGGAGCGTTCGGTTTGCGACCCTTCTCGTAATCCGGGCTGAGCGCTCTCGCGTACTGCCTGAAACGAGTGGGTGATTGTCGTGTCAGCGGAAGACTTTTACAGCGAACTTCCGAGTTTTACCGATTTCAGCACGATTGGCGTGCTGGATGACTACAAGCCTGTGCCTGACGACTGGTTTGTACTGGCCGCCGACATCGTGCGGTCCGGTGATGCGGTCGCGGCGGGCCGCTACAAGGAAGTGAACATGATCGGGGCAGCCGTGATCGCGGCGGTTCTCAATCGTCTTGATCGAGACAGGGTCCCGTTTGTCTTTGGTGGTGATGGCGCCATGCTTGTCGTTCCGCAGTCCGATGTCGAGGCCGGCAGAGAGGCACTGGCAGGCGTGGTGGAGCTCGCAAGACAGGTAACAGAGCTGGAGTTGCGTGCTGCCGCCATCCCGGTTGCCCGTCTCAGAGAACTCGGTTCGGATATCCGTCTGCGTAAGTATCGTCTAAGCCCCGGCAATCACCTTGCAATGATCATTGGTGACGGCCTGGGCGTTGCCGACAGGATCCTGAAAGACCGTGAAGCATCGCGGGAATTCGCGTTGACCATTCCGGATGCCGTGACACCACCGCTCGACGGCTTGTCCTGCCGCTGGGAACCGTTGGCGTCGAAGCAGGGGCACATCGTCTCCCTCATCATCAAACCCGATGGCGACAAGACCTTGCCGAAGGTCATGCAAGACCTGAGTGCGCAGATGGGGTTCAATCCCCTTGCGGACGAGAAGCGGACCTGCATGGCTGACGAGGATCACCTCAGGTACAGTTTCTTCCCGAAAGGGTTGGCACTTGAAGTCCATTTGACGTCTGCCGGTCATATCATCAAGGGGCATGCCAAGGCGCTCGTCCAAAGCGCACTTTTTGTTGTCGGGCGACTGACGGGCTGGCGGATCGGGCCGTTCGATCCGGCGCGATACATGAAGGAACTGAGCCTCAACACGGATCATCGCAAGGTTGGCGACAGCTTGCAGCTCGTTCTGGACCTGACATCGGATGAGCTGAAGGCAGTCCAACACTTTTTGGAAAGTTCCTATGAAGCCGGCGAGCTGATTTACGGACTGCATGTCTCATCCGAAGCCCTGATGACCTGTTTCGTGCAGGACATCGGCAATTCACATCACATCCACTTTGTTGACGGGGCAAACGGTGGTTTTTCGGTCGCGGCGGCAGAGTTCAAGCAACGTCAATCTGCGGTGCTCGGACACGCTTGAATGCAGTGGCCGCGCAAGGCGGTCAGAAAGCTTTTCTGGGTCAATTCACCTATGAGGTTGCGCGCCCAACCCGTGCAGCAAAGATACCGGCGGCAAAAAGGCAGCTTGCCCCAATGCGGTTGAACAGCCGCATGACACGTGGCCTTTGAAACTGGGTGCGCAGTCCGCTCGCAAACAGCAGCCAGAAGAGGCTGTTCAACGTTCCAACGACCAGGAATGTCGCAATGAGAATGGCGAATTGCTGGAAGATCGGTCCGGCCGGATTGATGAATTGCGGCACGAAGGCAACATAGAAGGCGGGGCCTTTGGGGTTCAGGACACTGATCAAGAACGACTGCCAGAACAGTTTCGTCAGGGAAGTCGAGCGCACGGTCGCACCTGGTGACTTTTCTTCAACGGGCGCCGTCCAGAGAGAATAGGCCAGCCAGATCAGGTAGGCAGCGCCTGCGAGCTTGAGAAGGGTGAACAGGAATGCGGAAGTCGCCAGAAGTGCACCGGCACCCAGAAGTGAAAGCGACATGGCCAGGAATGAACCAGCCACCACGCCCGGAATGGTCGCCAGGCCGGATCGTTTCCCGTCCCGAATTGCGTAATTGACGGTAAGAACGATATTCGGCCCTGGAATTAGAACCACAATTGCGCTTGCAACCACAAAGGCCGCCCAGGTCTCAAAAGTCATTTGTAGATCCCAACTGGAGAAATCGGCAAAGAACATGACCCGAAAAGGTCGGGCTTGCAAAGCGGGAATTGCGGTAGCTGAAAATTGCCGCCTTGTCCGGTTGTGGGCTAGGGACAGTTGCGTTTGAAACGGGTCGATCGCCCTGAGACGAGGAGCCCAATAGCGGGCAGCGCTTTGTCAGATCAAGTGAAACACGTCGGTTCTAGCGCAAGGCCTGCGCGCCGTTGCGATATTGCTCCACGACATAGGCTTCTTCGTTCTGCGAAACGAAGTTGCGCTTCAGGACCATTGCAGCAAGTTGATCTTCCGGCACTGCCTTGGAGACAAGGAAACCCTGGATGACATCACAGCCGTTTTCCTGGAGCCAGCGCAATTCCCCTTCGGTTTCCACGCCTTCCGCAAGCACACTGATGTCGAGGCTCTTGGCCAGGTTGATCAGGGCGCTGGTAAATTTCTGGAGGTCCGGATCAGTGTCCACGCCTGAGATAAATGTCCGGTCAATCTTCACCCGGTCGATTTTCAGATCGCGCAGGCTGGAGATGCTGGAATGACCGGTGCCAAAGTCATCCAGCTCAACAAAGAATCCAAGCTCGGAAAGTCGGGCGATGTTTTCCTTGATCGGTGTCGACGCATTTTCATCAATCATCACCGCTTCCAGGATTTCCACGCTCACGACAGTCGGCTCAAGTCCCATGTCCTTGACTTGATTATACAGGGC
Source organism: Roseibium sp. (assembly GCA_017643925.1). GTDB lineage: Bacteria > Pseudomonadota > Alphaproteobacteria > Rhizobiales > Stappiaceae > Roseibium. The sequence continues at coordinate 505,885 of JAEPML010000001.1, forward strand.
TTCGACAGCGTCCGCACTGGACAGGAGATCACTGGAAACATTCAGGCCGAAGTGAATGCGTTGACCGGCGCCACCGTTCATCTGCGCGGCAAGTTCGAGCGTTTTGCTGCGAACGTGGCATCGATCTGCTCCATGTAGCCCGCTTCCGAGGCTGCCGGCAGGAACGAACCCGGATAACGGATCGTGTCGTTGTCGATCCAGCGCACCAGCGCCTCCGCACCAACGACCTTGCCTGTATGAACATCCACCTGGGGCTGGAACCAGGGCTTGATATCACCCTTGCCGAGCGCCTTTTTGAGTTGCTTGACCGTTTCGCCGTTCTTCTCGAAATGCGAACGCATGACCGGGGTAAAGAGATCGACCTTGCCGGGTCCTTTTTGCTTGGCAGAACGGAGCGCCAATGCGGCATCAACGAGAATCTGGTCCGTGACCGGCTCGCCGGCCTGGCTGATCATGAGGCCTGCATTGACCTCGAGGGATGTCTTGTGCCCGTCGACCGTGCGCTCTTTTTCCAGGCCTTCCAGGATCTGGCTGCCCAACTGGACAAAACCGGCATGGTCCTTGATCTCGGGCCGTAGAAGCAGGAACTCGGTACCACCCGTTCTGCCAATGAAGTCGTCGGTCCCGGCAAACTCCATCAGCTGTGCGGCAACGTCGCGAAGGATGGAGTCGCCATTATGGTCACCAAACCGGTCGTTGACCTTCTTGAAGTGACGCAGGTCGAAAAGAATGAGGCCGGACTGGGAGCTCTGTTCACTGGTTGTTTGTGTACGGATCGCCTTCAGCAGAGCGCGCCTGTTCGGAAGGCCTGTGAGCGGGTCGTGAAAACCGAGATTTTCGAATTCTTTCTGTGTACGGTCCGCCAGGGCCCGGGTGAGGGCGACGCCGATTGCAAAGGCCGCAATGATGACCAGACCACCGACCACGCCTGCAAGCGAGACTGCAAAAAGCGTTTCCGCCCGTCGCTTTTGCAAGTCCTGGTAAAGATAGTCGACGGAGGCCTGCCACAACATGAAGGAGCTTCGAACGAGATCAGGCTGAACAGTGACGACCGGTTCGGCAATGATGTCGGAGCCTTTTGAGCCTTTCAGAGTGGATCGCAGAAGTTTTGCGCCTTCCGTCTGGTAGGCATAGTTGCTTTTCTTGTAGCGTTCTGCATTGAGCCGGAGCGCTTCGGCCTTCTCACCTGTCAATGCATCTACATACGCAGAGATCTGCCGGATCGCAGCGTCGGCTGCCACCTTGAACTGGCCCCCCTGCACGGGGATCAGCATCTTGTCCCAGGTGTTGATCTTGGGGCGTTCGGACAGTCTCTTCGCATTGATGACCATGGTAGACGATTCAATGACAACAGATGGCAAGGTGTCATTGATAAGTCCGGGCAAGCGGGAAGCTTCGTAGGAAACGGAAGACTCGAGCATGGCAAGTTGCGACAGGGACGTGGAAAGCGACTGGGCCTTCCGCAACGCCAGGGGCACTTCCGGGTCTCCCAGGAGCGTCCGCAGATCCTGAAGCATGGAAGCAACGCGGTTTTCACCTGCAAAATCGACAAGCTGTTGCTTGAGATGTTCCGGCGGGGATTTGATTGTCCCGGTGAGAGCCTTCTCCTGCATCAGGGGACCGAGGGCCTGGATCAGTCCAAGTCCGGTGAGGCTCCTGTCAATCGCGTTGACGTTTTCGAACTTGTTGTAGAACCACAGCGATGCGAACAGCAGGCTGGGCGCCAACAAAAAAACAATCAGTCCTGTCAACCAGCCCCGGATTCGCACCTTAGTGCCTCGCGTAATTCTGCCACCTCGATGCTTAATAACGGTAGAGAATTAAAGAATAGCAAATCAAGGGTCGAATTGGTCTTGTTTCAATTGGTTTTTTTCGCGTCTAAAACAAAGTCTTCGTAAAATTAGGGAGAGTTTTAGCCCTCAAAAGTCCGTTTTCATGCCTTTCGCGCCGAACAGGAACACTTTGCCTGAAGGCATATTTGACGGCGGGTCAGCCCAAGGGCTTGAGCTTGGCTGGCATTTGGCGTATCGCTCGGCGCCTGCAGTTTACTTCTAAAGAAGTCGGAAGCCGTTCATGTCGCACAACAGTTTTGGTCATTTGTTCCGTGTCACCACCTGGGGTGAAAGCCACGGACCGGCAATTGGTTGCGTGGTTGACGGGTGCCCGCCATTGGTGCCCCTGACGGAAGCGGACATTCAGGGCTTCATGGAAAAGCGCAAACCCGGCCAATCGCGCTTTACAACGCAGCGCCGGGAGCCGGACGAGGTCAAGATCCTGTCCGGGGTCATGGTCGATGACGATGGGGTCCAGAAGACCACCGGCACGCCAATCTCGCTGATGGTTCAAAACACCGACCAGAGGTCCAAGGATTATTCGGAGATCAAGGATCGTTTCAGGCCGGGCCATGCCGATTTCACCTACAACGCCAAATACGGCATCCGCGACTATCGCGGCGGTGGCCGCTCGTCAGCCCGCGAAACGGCGATGCGTGTAGCGGCTGGAGCGGTTGCACGCAAGGTCCTGCAGGGTGTGACCATCAGAGGAGCACTTGTTCAGGTCGGCCCGCACAAGGTGGACCGTGATAACTGGGATTGGTCTGAAGTCGACAACAATGCCTTTTTCTCTCCTGACGCCAAGGCGGCAGCCTTCTGGAGCGACTATCTGGACGGTATCCGCAAGGCCGGATCTTCGGTCGGCGCGGTGATAGAGGTCGTCGCGGAAGGCGTGCCGGCGGGGTGGGGCGCTCCGATATATGGGAAGCTCGATACCGACCTGACGGCGGCGATGATGTCCATCAACGCCGTAAAGGGTGTTGAAATCGGCAATGGTTTCGAGGCGGCCAGCCTGACGGGTGAGGAAAATGCCGACGAAATCCGGATCGACGACGTGGGCCAACCGAAGTTCCTGACGAACAATGCCGGTGGTGTGCTCGGTGGCATTGCCAATGGAGACCCGCTCGTCGTGCGCTTTGCCGTGAAACCGACCTCCTCAATTCTCACCCAACGCAAGTCGATCACCAAACAGGGTGAGGAAGTCGACGTGATGACCAAGGGACGGCACGACCCCTGCGTCGGCATCCGCGCGGTTCCGGTCGGGGAGGCCATGATGGCCTGCGTGCTGGCGGACCATTTCCTGCGTCATCGCGGACAGGTCGGATAGGGCATCCTCCGATCGGAAGTTGTCGTTACACTTCATTACACTTTTGGGCCTTGCCCGCCATGGACCGGCCAATCTCTCGCGCTAGTTGGCCTTTCAGCCGCATTTCGCGGCAGAGAGGGAGTGCAAGATGAACGACATGACACCGATGCGCAGGATGACGGCGAAGGATTTTCCTCAGGAACTTCTCGATCTCTATGATTTCTATGCTCATGGGAAAATCACCAAGCGCGAGTTCCTGAGCGGTGCCGCAAAATTCGCGGTTGCCGGGGTCACGGCTGCCATGTTGCTGGACCAGCTCTCACCAAATTACGCGCTTGCGCAGCAGGTGGACCCGGATGATGCTGGCATCGAGACCCAGCGCATCACCTATCCGTCACCCAATGGCCACGGCGAGGTCAACGGCTACCTGGTGAAACCTGCAGGAGCGACCGGCAAGCTGCCGGCAGTGTTCGTCATTCACGAAAACCGCGGTCTCAATCCCTATATCGAGGATGTCGCACGCCGGCTTGGCAAGGCGGGTTTTCTTGCACTTGCACCTGATGGACTGACATCGGTCGGCGGATATCCGGGCACGGATGACAAGGGCCGGGAACTCCAGCGCACGGTCGACCGCGAAAAACTTCTCAACGACTTCTTTGCCGGATTCGAATTTCTGCTCAAACACGACGAGAGCACCGGAAAGGTCGGGGCGGTCGGCTTCTGTTATGGCGGGGGAGTTGTCAACGCGATTGCGGTCGCCTATCCGGAACTGGCTGCCGGTGTGCCCTTCTATGGCCGGCAACCCGCTGTCGAGGATGTCGCCAAGATCGAGGCTCCGCTGATGCTGCAATATGCGGAACTCGACGAACGCATCAACAAGGGGTGGCCGGCCTACGAGGAAGCGCTCAAGGCAAACGGCAAAAACTATGTTGCGCACATGTATCCGGGTGTGAACCACGGCTTCCACAATGACACGACACCGAGATTTGATGCGGAAGCCGCGAAACTCGCAGAAGAGCGAACGATTGCCTTCTTCAACGAGTATCTGAAATAGGCAGAAGAACGCGAATTGCCTGGTCCGGGGAAACCCGGGCCCGGTTCCTGCAAACCGTCAGTTGGACCTGAAAGTCTGCAGGCGGCTCAGGATCTCTTCCGGACTGCCGACAAGCGGATGCAATTCAACCGTAACGCAGTTCTTGTCACCGCCATGATTGATCTTCCAGTTTCGCATCATCACCTTTTTCCAAAAGGGAACCTGATGCGGGCGGATAACCGCCTGATCGACTGGTCGATTGAGCCCGATGTCCAGCTTGACCAGTATGATATTGCGAACGGACGTCTTCCTGAGGTCAAAACCCTGAATCGCGGCCCAGTCGATCAGGCCAAGCCTTTCGACAAACAGGCCGGACCTGTCCGCCGCGAGTTGCGGTAGGCCTTTTTCGATCATCGGATAGTGCCAATAGGCGATCGTCAGCGGGACCAGAGAGCCAAGCGCAAGATAGGGAACTTGTGCGGCAACACCCACCACGGCGACGAGGATTGTGAACACCACGCAGCCATAGACGAAGCTTTCGCCCTGTTTCCAATCGAACCCGACAGCGAAGGATGCGGGTGCAAATTCGGCAACAGGGTCTGAAATCTCCTTTTCAGAATTTGCTGCCATGGCGCCCGCTTTCTGGATTGTCTCAGGAGTCGAGGATCTCGGTCTCGTCAATCTTGATGTCGAATCCCTCAAGACCAACATAGTGCCGTTCACGCGAGGCGAGAAGCCGTATCGAGCTGACCCCGAGATCTTTCAGGATCTGGGCACCAAGTCCGACCTCGCGCCATTGCTCCTGTCGTGCCTGTGCCGATGAATGCTCTTCGGTATCGGCTGCTTCAAAGTCTGACCGGGCACGCCTGGACTGACGGGCGACACCAACAGAACCCTCGCGCAGATAGACGATAACGCCGCGGCCGCGTTCCGCGAAATGCTGCATGATCTGATCGAGCGGTTGGGATTCGCCAAAGACATCGTCCAGAACCGATTCAAGCTGGAGACGAACGGGCACATTCCGTCCGTCGAGAATGTCCCCATACACAATGGCAAGGTGATGCATCGGGTCATAAGGCGTTGAATAGGTCATGGCATAGGCAGGACCGGCAACTGTCTCGACGGGTTGCTCGTTGACCCTTTCGACCAGCCGCTCGGTTCGTTGGCGCCAGGCGATCAGGTCGGACACCGAAACCATCTTCAGATCATGTTCTGCCGCAAACTCGGCAACCTGAGAGCCGCGCTTGACGGTCCCGTCGTCATTGACGAGCTCACTGATCACCCCGACCTGCTCCAGGCCGGACAGGCGGCACAGGTCAACGGCGGCCTCGGTATGGCCTGACCGGATCATCACGCCGCCTTCCTTCGCGACAAGGGGGAAGATGTGCCCCGGCCGGACAAAATCCTCGGCACCAACATTCGGGTTTGCCAAGGCGCGAACCGTTGAACAGCGCTCTTCGGCGGAGATGCCTGTGGTCAGGCCCTGGCGGTAGTCCACGGAGATGGTGAAGGCCGTTGCCAGGGGCGCGTCGTTTTCCGCGACCATCGGATCAAGGCGCAGACGGCGCGCATGCGAGACGGTCATTGGAGCGCAGATGATGCCGGAGGTGTGGCGAACCATGAAGGCCATTTGTTCAGGTGTCACCTTGGACGCCGCGACAATCAGGTCGCCCTCGTTTTCGCGGTCATCATCGTCCGTCACGACGACCATTTCACCACGTTCAAATGCGCGGATAGCTTCTGCGACACGGGCCTGGGACACGGGATGCTCCTTGGTTGTAGCCAATCCGAGAAAATCATTGGGAGTGACGTCACCATTGGTTGCCACGGCAATCTTGCGGGCCATGTCGCGCGAAATCCATGCATTCGGATCGTTGCAAAGCGCGGTGACAGATGCGGGAGACAGGTTTGCGCGGCGCGCAAAGGCGCTGCGGCTTTCTCCGGTTTTTGCCAGCCAATGGTCAAGTCTCATGCTTGAGCATATACGCGCATTCTCATTCACTCACAAGAGAATGAATCGCAAAATTTCAGCGATACTGAAAGGGGTCAGGTCTTGACGAACTGCGCGGCGCGCGAGACGAACGCCGGCACCATCCAGTGTTGCTCGAGCCCGTTTTCGGCGCAAATCCCGGTCAGGTCCTCCTGAAGATAAGAGGTGAAATAGGGTTCGTGGAACAGCTGCGGGAAAATCGACAGGAGGCCGTCATAGTCCGGTACGTCGCCGGTCTGAAGACTGTCGACAAAAAGGAATGACCCTCCCGGTTTCAACACGCGGGCAACTTCCGCAACAACCTGACGACGGATCTTCGGCGGCAATTCGTNAAACAGATAGACGCAGGAGATCACGTCGAGCGAATTGTCTGCAAAGGGAAGGCTCTCGGCAAGTCCGGTCACGAAACAGGCTCGGTTTGATTTGATCCGCCCCCTTGCGACATTGAGATAAGGCTCTGAAAGGTCCAGACCGGTTCCTCTTAGCCGCGGAAACGCCTTGAGCGCAGGCCCCAGCAATCCGCCGGTGCCGCAGGCCAGATCAAGATAAGCCACCCTGCGCTGATCTTTCCTTTTCAGTATCTCGGCAAAGGGCACGAGCGCGCGCCGCCGCATGGCAGCTGTTGCGCCTGAGAACAGCACATCTACCTGGAAGTCATAAAGCCTTGCGCTTTCTTCCGACAGCCAGCCATCCGTCTGGAAATGAAAATTCTGCCTGTAGTAACGCGGCAGCGCCTCCGCAAATTCGTCGAGATCATCATTGACCTCCTGGTGGGCACCCGTTGCGCGGCGGCGGGCGACTTCCGGCACGTCCTTGAAAAACGCTCGACTCGTGTTCAGGAGTTCGGCCGGGCTCATCGTGCCGTCCGAGGGCATTGGGTACAGGCCGTCTTCCACGGACTTCAGGTCGCTGGCAAAGAGCTTTGCGATGTCGGCGAGCATGCGGCGCTGGCTTGGCACCGGGCCGGTCGGGGTGACCCGTGGCGTTTCCGGCAGGTCTTTCTGCAAGCGCTGGTTCATGCGCCGCATGGCTTCGGAGTGAAGCGTGTAAAGCGCAACGCGCGATCCCTGATCAAGCACGTAACGTGTCCGGCGCGCGATTTTGGCAAGCGGTGCCGCGTTTCGAATGCGGTTCGACGCCTTGTTGTCACCTGTCGCCACGGCCATTGCTCACTCCCGGGTCAAGACTGCCACAACCTCAATATGGGGCGCATACTGGAACTGGTCCACGGGTGTGACGCTTTGCAGCGCATAGCCGCCGTCCAGAAGAAGACGCAGGTCGCGCGCAAGGGTCGCCGGATTGCAGGAGACAGCGACGATCGTCTTCACCTTTGAACTGGCAAGAAGCTCAGATTGCGCCTGTGCACCCGCGCGAGGCGGATCAAAAACGACAGCGTCAAAGGGTTCGAGTTCTCCGAGAACCAGAGGGCGTCTGAAGAGATCCCGTTTTTCGAAGGTGACTTTCTTGAGCCCTTGTGGTTTTCGAAGGGCCCTGTCCAGGGCGGCGATGGCAGCTGCATCACCCTCGACAGCATGTACATTGGAATGCTTCGCCAGGCGGAGCGCGAAGGTTCCGGCACCTGCAAAGAGATCGGCGACGGTCTTGGCCTTGCCGATACCCTCCAGCACCAGCCGGCAGAGTGTTTCTTCAGCGCTCTTTGTGGCCTGCGTGAAACCACCGGGAGCGGCCACGACACCAATGCCGTCCATATCCAGAACCGGAGGCCGGATCTCGAGCAAGACTTCGCCGTTGACCGAAAGGCGTGCGAGGTCGAGTTCGACGGTCTTCTGTGAGAGGACAGGTATCTTCCGGTCGTAATTCCTGTCGGCCTTGTCGATCGCCACATCGAGACCGGCCGTCGTGTTCAGAACTGTCAGGCGCAGTTCGCCCTTCTTGGGCAGAATTTCCGAAGCCAGCGACTTCAGTCCCGGAAGCGCTTGCACAATTGCCGGTTCCAGAACAGGGCACTCGGATATGTCGACCAGCCTGTGACTGGCCTTTTCATGATACCCGAGCAAGGTATGCCGACCCGCTCGCGTGGCGGTCAGGACGGCTCGACGCCTGCCTCCCGAGGTCGCGGCAACGGTTTCAGAAACAGCCGTCTCGATGCCCCGGTCTCGCAGGGCCTTTTCAACGAGTTTGCGCTTCCAGTCCAGGTAGGGTGTTTCTGCCAGATGCTGGACCGAACACCCGCCGCAACTGTCGAAGTGCCGGCAGGCCGGCTCCACCCTGTCGGCCGACCGGGTTTGAAAAACCGGATTTTTGGCCCGGCCGTTTTCCACCTGCGTCCGAACGGTCTCTCCCGGCAGTGCACCCGCCACAAAGACCGGGCCGTTTTCCGTCATCGCGACCCCGTCACCCCGGTGGCCGAGCTCGGCAATTGTCAGTTCTCTCTCACTCATGGCTGAGCGATAACGTTTACCGGTCCTGGGAGCAAGTTTTCATGGTGACACCGGGCGATTTCGTTGCGCATGAACGTAAACCGAGACAGCTAACCGGTCTTTTTTCCGTAGAGCAGCCATTCGGCATTGCCATCACCGCCTTTCAGCGGGGAGGGAACAAGTTCACCTGCGGTCCAGTCAGGGACAGTCGACAGCCAGGCCTGAACGTCCCTGGCGGTTTGCTCAGCAACATCCGGATCCACAAGGCCGCCCTTTCCGATATTGTCCTTGCCGGCCTCAAACTGAGGTTTGACCAGAAATATGCCTTCGGCGAACGGAGCAGCCAGTGCCAGGGCAGGGGGCAGGGCAAGCTTCAGCGAAATGAAACTGACATCGGACACCAGCAGGCCGGGACGTTCGCCACCCAGATGCTCCAGCGTGAGGTCCCTGGCGTTGAGGCCGTCCTTGGCTTGAACACGCACCTGGTCGCGCAGGCTTTCGTGCAGCTGATCGTGACCGACATCAATGGCGTGGACCTTTTCAGCACCTCGCTCCAGAAGCACCTGCGTAAAACCACCTGTTGACGCGCCGATGTCGAGACAAATGCGCCCTTGCGGATCAACATCGAAGCGTTCAAGGCCTTCGATCAGCTTCAGCGCTGCCCTGGACACGAAACGTGACGCTGGATCGTCGACCACGATGTCGGCATTGGAAGCAACCTTCTGGGAGGGTTTGGTGCAGGTCTCGCCTGAAAGGGCAACCGTTCCGCGCAAAATCGCATCCCGCGCTCTGGCGCGGCTTGGAAAATGGCCGGTGTCGACGAGGTGCTGATCCAGACGTTGTTTAGTCATGCGCCCAGTCATAAGCCGCTGTAAAGCATGTGGGAAGGGGCTTCAGACCCGGTCAGAAGCAGTTGGCAATGGCCGACAGCAAACGGTCTGCATAAACGCGCTCTCCGGCGTAGAGCCACAACAGGGCCGACAGCGCGACAAGACCTGTCGCGCTGGCTGTCAGTCCGATGTAAAGCGTTTTGCCCATCTGGCTGGTCTGCTCCGGATCACTCACGAAGTTGCTGGCGATGATGCAATCAGCTTCTGCAACTTCTGGAGTGCTGTTTCCTCTGCTTCGCCGTACGCAATGGTGCCAACAAACTTGTTGTCTGCATTCATCAGGTAAACGGCCGCAGAATGGTCCATTGTATAGTCGCCGTCGTCAAGGGGCACCTTCTTGGCGTAGACCCTGTAGGTCTTGATCATCGCGTCAATCTGTTCGCGGGATCCGGTTAACGGCGTAATCCGCTTGTCGAAGGCCCAGACATAGTCCCGCATGACGTCGGGCGTGTCACGTTCGGGATCAACGGTCACGAAAGCATAATTGAGCTTGTTGGCATCCTCGCCGAGCCCTTCCATCCAGCCCTGGAGTTCCGACAGCGTTGTCGGACAGACATCGGGGCAATAGGTGAAGCCGAAAAACAAGACGGTCGGCTTCCCGGCGAAAGTCTTGTCGGTAACGGTCTCGCCTGTTCCGTTCACCAGTTCGAACGGGCCGCCAATGGCGGCAAGCGGCTCAATCAACGCGCCGGAATTGTCGTTGCCGACGGTCTGTTTGTAGACCAGTGCTCCGGATACCACGGCCAGGACAGCGACTGCTGCCCAGGCCACATACCGGAAGAGTTTCAAGCCTGACATGGATTGTCCTCTTCTGAGACGCTTCAGTTCTTGCTGTGATCCATCTTGTCATGGTCCATTTTTGAATGGTCCATCTCGGAATGATCCATTTTCTTGCCGTGCATCGACTTGGCACCCATCTTGGCAACGTCCAGTTCAATGGTCACGTCGCCGGCCTTCTCGAAAGTCAGGACAACTGGAACGGCTGAGCCCTGCTCGAAAGACTGGTTCAGACCCATGAACATGATGTGCAGGCCGCCCGGCTTCAAGGTCACGGTTTCACCCGCGGGGATTTCAATGCCGTTTTCGAGTTGGCGCATTTTCATGACGCCGTCGGTGACCGCCATTTCATGAATTTCGGTCTTGCCGGATACGTCGGAGCTTGCGGCGATCAGTCGGTCGCCTTCCCCACCGTGGTTGACGATCTCGACAAAGCCACCGCCGGCCTTGGCTTTGGGTGGTGTTGCGCGGGTCCAGGCGTTGCTGAGAGTGAGGTCACCGACCTTGTAGTCAGCGGCGACGGCAGAGAGCGAAACAAGCGTGAGGGCTGTCGCTGCAGCGATCGATTTCCAGAGTTTCATGTCAAATCCTTGAGTTCTGAGTTTGCAAAAGAGAATTCAGATCAAGGAATTGGGTGGGCCGCGTATCGAATCTGTTCGGCCGGCTGTTGACCGGAAATCATCCTGAGCCGCGTTCGGCAAAAAGATTGCCAGGAGACTTTCACTTTGCGCAACTGCGGGAAACTTGCCGGCAAGGCATGTCCCAAACGAACAACCATGAGCACAGGTCGGTCCACACTGACAGGAGAGCGGGTCGTGCAGTCCTACAATGTGTTCTTGCTGTCCGGATGGCTGACAGAGGCTTTGAAGTCCTGCAGCAGAGGCTGCTTCCGGTGAAAGGGCGGAGGCCAGGATGACGAGGCAGAGCCGCATCGCAAACGCAATCGTCGCCAGCGCCACCAACGGGTGACGTTCCCGGCGCAACACTTGCATCTGTGTCAATTGCGAGCTCATGTCTCGCCTATAGGCCGATAAATTGCCCTTGTCCATGGGCGAAACAGCGCAGGTGACACCGCGCTGCCGGACCCTCAGGATCGCTCAGGTTTATCGGGCGCCTCCGCATCCGCATCTGTTTCGGGCGATGTCTCTTCGGCCCCTGACCGGGACTCGCCGGCGCTGTCTTCCTGTTTCTTGTCACCCTCGTCGTCTTCCGTGACCGAGTCGAAATTGTAGATGTCATCCTCATAGGCCGGGAATTCTTCCGGTGGAATGACATATTCCTCGGCTTCCGCATCCAGGGGTTCAGGCGAGATGACCGTACCCACCTGCGCGGTCGCAGCGTACTCGAAGTCCGTCTTTTCGTCGGAGGTCAGCGCGTCGCGCGTGAAGATACGGGTCAGGATGAAGGCGGCCATCGCAGCATTGACCGCGACGACCATGACGTAGAGCCCCGAGGGCCCGATCTGGCTCATCAGCGTCGAGGCAATCAGTGGACCTGCGATAGACCCGAGGCCGAAGGACAAAAGCATGCCCGAAGAGGTTTCGACAAAATCCTCCGGCGCCGCATGGTCGAAGGCGTGCGCCACCGCAATCGCGTAAAGGGGCTGCGAACACATGCCGACGATGACGGCTGTCAGCGCCGCAACCGTGAACTCGCTTGGGCTGAAGAGAACGATGGCCAATGCGGCAGCCGCTGTTCCTGTCCCAAGTCCGACCAGAACCAGGCGCCTGTCCATACTGTCGGACAGACGCCCAACGGGCCATTGCGCAATGAGCCCACCGCCAATGATGGCCGCGGCGTAAAAGGCGGACTGGTTGATCGACAGCCCGATCTGTGAGCCATAAAGCGGGGTCAGTGTCAGGATCGCGCCCTGCGACGTTCCTATGAGAAGGATGCCGACAAAGGCCGCAGGCGAGTTGCGGAACAACTGAACGGGACGGAACCGGACCAGCGTGATGGGGGCCGGTTGCGTGGACGATGTCAATGATACGGGCATGACGGCAAGGCTGACGCTGACAGATGCGATCACGAAAGGCACGAAGGAAGATATGCTCATGCTGGCTATCGAGATCTGTCCGAGCATAAGCGCGCCGAAAAGAATGACGATGTAAACGGACATGATCGTGCCGCGGTTTTCGTTCGTTGCGCTTTCGTTGAGCCAGCTCTCCACGATCATGTAGAAGCCCGCGAGGCAGAAACCGGAAACAACGCGGATCACGAACCATGCGATGGGGTCAATCAGAACCGGGTGCATGATTGCAGCGGCCGACATCAGTGAGACCATGGCCGCAAAGGCCCGGATGTGGCCGGCGCGCATGATGAGGAGCGGCGCTCCGAGGCAGCCCAGAACCATGCCGACGAAATAGGCCGAGGACACGGCACCGATTTCGAAATCCGAGAAGTAGAACCGGTCGGCGGCCAGCGGGAGGAGGGTTGTTTGGAGGCCATGCCCGAAAATGAGCAGTGCGACCGACAGCAAGAGTGCGGACACGGAAAGAAGTGTCTGAGCCAAGGCAGCCTCCCACAGACTGGAGCAATATACGAGCTGATTGAAACGAGAATTTATCAATCAGGTCGTATGAATTGCCCCGCCTTGTCGCGATCGCGAAAATCCTGACAGGGCCGGAAAAGACACCGCCGGTCCTTGTCGATACCCAAAAACAAAAGCGCCGGTAGGAACCGACGCGATTGATCCTGACAAGCAGCCTTCACAGGTCTTTGGGTTCGTGTCAACAACGAAATTTCAGGCGCCCCAAGCAAAGTCGAGGCATCAGAATTGGCGAGAAGCCTCAGGCGTTTAGGCTCGCTGGGGCGCGCTCATGAATTCCGTTCCCAACGCTGCAAAGACCGTCTTCAAAATACCGTCGCAGTTCAGACCGGCATTGGCGTACATGACATCTGGTTTGTCATGGTCCTGATAGGTGTCGGGGAGCGTCAGGGTCCGGACCTTTAGTCCACGATCAAGCAGACCATCCTGGGCCAGTTGGTTGAGAACGTGGCTGCCAAAGCCACCAACGGACCCTTCCTCGATGGTGACAAGCACTTCATGCTCGCGGGCCAGGCGATGGACCAGATCGATATCGAGCGGTTTGGCGAAGCGGGCGTCAGCGACCGTGGTCGACAGCCCTGCAGCGTCCAGCTCATCGGCCGCCTTGAGGCATTCGCTCATTCGGCCGCCAAAGTTCAACAAGGCAACCTTCGTGCCTTCGCGGCGGATTACGCCCTTGCCGATTTCAAGCACGCTTCCCCGCTCGGGCAGGTCCAGGCCAACACCTTCACCACGCGGATACCGGAACGAAATCGGGCCCTCGTCGTAGGCTACGGCGGTCGCCACCATGTGGCGGAGCTCGGCCTCGTCGGCGGCTGCCATGACTACGAAACCCGGCAGACAGGACAGGAAGGTGGTGTCGAAGGCGCCGGCATGTGTCGGACCGTCGGCACCAACCAGTCCGGCCCGGTCGATCGGGAAACGGACGGGCAGGCCCTGGATCGCCACATCATGAACGACCTGGTCATAGGCGCGCTGTAGAAAGGTGGAATAGATCGCGGCGAACGGCTTGAACCCTTCGGTCGCCAGGCCGGCGGCAAAGGTCACTGCATGTTGTTCGGCGATACCGACATCATATGTTCGCGAAGGAAACGCTTCGCCGAAAAGGTCAAGGCCAGTGCCGTCCGGCATGGCGGCGGTGATGGCAACGACTTTTTCGTCCTCTTCGGCTTCCCTGATAAGGGATGTCGCGAAGACGTTTGTGTAGCTCGGTGCATTCGCCTTCGGCTTGGATTGCTTGCCAGTGACGACGTCGAATTTCGCAACGCCGTGATACTTGTCCTTCGCACCTTCTGCAGGAGCATAGCCCTTGCCCTTCTGGGTAACGGCATGAATGAGCACCGGTCCATGATGCGTGTCGCGAACGTTTTTCAGAACCGGAAGCAGGTGCTCCATGTTGTGGCCGTCAACCGGGCCGACATAGTAGAAGCCGAGTTCCTCGAACATGGTGCCGCCGGTCCAGAAGCCACGCGCATATTCTTCAGCTCGTGCGGCCTTTTCGAAAACCGGTTTGGGCAGGTTCTTGACAATGTTCTTCGCGGCATCGCGCAGCGTCTGGTAGGTCGGACCGGAAACCAGCTTGGCCAGGTAGGCCGACATCGCGCCCACTGGCGGTGCAATGGACATGTCGTTGTCGTTGAGAATGACAATCAGGCGAGAACCCAGGTGTCCTGCATTGTTCATGGCTTCATAGGCCATGCCAGCAGACATCGCGCCATCACCGATAACGGCGATCACATTGTTGTCGCCACCCTTCAGGTCTCGACCGGCGGCCATGCCCAGACCCGCGGAAATCGATGTTGAGGAGTGCGCAGCGCCAAATGGATCGTATTCGCTTTCGGCACGCTTCGTGAAACCGGACAGCCCTTCGCCCTGGCGCAATGTCCTGATCCTGTCGCGCCTTTCGGTCAGGATCTTGTGCGGATAACACTGGTGTCCGACATCCCAGATGATTTTGTCATCAGGCGTATTAAAAACGTAGTGAAGCGCGACCGTGAGTTCGACCACACCAAGCCCGGCGCCAAGATGGCCGCCCGTGATCGAGACAGCATCAATCGTTTCGGTACGCAATTCTTCGGCCAATTGCTGAAGGTTGGCCTCATCGAGGTTGCGAAGGTCCGCTGGTGACCTGACCGTATCAAGAAGGGGCGTTAGTGGCTTCGAAGTCACGCTCTTGATGGCTCCACTGTTTGGGACATGGCGGGCAGGCATACACCAACCCGATATAGGGCGCAAACGCTTGCTTGGAAATGCGCCATTATGCGGCAGCATCGACTGTCACTTTGCAGTTATTGCGCAGTTAATCACGACACCGGGTGGGAGATCTTCAGGAAATTTTTGCAGCAGTTCAACGAATTCACCGTCAGTCACCCGTTTGGGTGATGCATATTTCCCAAATGTATTTTAATTGGTTGACCGTGGTCGATGGGGCCACGTGCACAGTGATCAACTTGGGGTCGTGTAACCACGACCCCTTTTTTCTTTTCTGAGCAAACATGTGAATGGTCGTTCAGGTCAGCAAATACGCTGGCTGGGAATGATTTTATTCGATGTGCTGCGCAGCGGCGTCAAAACAGTCCCGACAACTTGTGTACCAGCCTTGCGAGCTGAAGTTGTGTGTTCACACCGGTCTTTTCAAAAATGCGTCGCAGATGCGTTTTTGCAGTGTTTCGCGTGATCCCAAGGCGGGTCACGGTGTCGTGCATGGACCCTGTCAGGGTCAATTCACGAGCGAGCCTTGCCTCTGATTGCGACAAGTCGAATTCTTCCTGCAGCAGTGTTTCGACATGCCGGTTCGGCTCGACCGATTCGAACACTCGCAAAACGAACCAGGGATCCGCGACCGGTGCGGTCTCACGAGATCGAGAAGAAACCACTTCGATTGAAACGCGTCTTGGAAAATTGTTTGGGCCGGAGATGCAAAGCGACGAGGAAGGTGGTTCGCTCTCCCGGGTTTCTTCCATCCCAACACCAGATGCATCAACGTTTCCCGAAAACCAGCTCTCGCAAAGCTGTCGGAAACCGGCTTCGATTTGTGGATTTTGAAACACAAGCGTGTTTCCTTGTGGTTTCGCAACGTTCAGTTTTTTCAAGCATTCAAGCGCACTGGGTGTCTGGGCCAGGATGTCCCGGTGCTGATCGATAAGGATCCCCGGGCTGTCCATGGAGGCAAGCAACATCTTCGTCAGCCGATTGTCTCTTCGTTCCCGAACCAGTCTCTGGTGAAGGTCAAGCGCGGGCACGAGCAGGTTGACGATCGTCTGGAAGGTTTCTGTCGCGCTTACCGTGTCGATTGCATCGGGAGCCTCGTCCGGGAACAGAAAGGCGAACAGGGTTGCCGTATCGTTGGCACGGTTTACGGGGCAAATCAGGCCTGGTGCACTCCGCAATGCATCATTGGGTGTCGCTTGAACCATGTCCCTGGAACCGGCGATCGGCTGACCGATTTGAGATCCAGGCCCGTTCGATCGATCCAGAGAAGTTTTGCAATAGGGGTAAAAGAGGGAGGCTTCCGTAAGGAGGAATTCAAAGGCATTTCGGCCTCCTTCCATCTCGATCTGCGCCATGACGTTGCCCAGTTCATGTCCCGGGCGATGCCCGGCAAATGCCGGTGTGGAGCTTCCGTTTGAGTCAAATTCACTGAGGAATACGTGGCAGCCGACGGTCGTTTCGATAAACGTCAGAAATTGCGGCCAACCGTCGGCCGAAGTCGAACACTCAAATGCGAGCAAAAGTAATTTTGCCTGATCCGATTTGCTGAGTGCGAGTGTAACTTGCGGCATTTACGAGATGTTGCATGTCTGTTTGTGTTTCTTCTGATTTTTCTATCAGTATAATTTTGGAGTCGCAACATATTGGATTCCGATATCTTGATCGCTCGTAGGTATTGCTACGTAGATTGTAGGACAACTACAAGTAATACATAAAGTCGATCTGCGGCATGTAGGCCAGTCGCAAGGCCGAGCGCGCCCTGTCGACCCTATCGTGACAAGGCAAATTTTCGAGGGGAAGGCCGGGAAGAGGCCAGACAGTCAGGTTTGCCCGATGACCAGAAATCGGCGGGTACTGTTTTTGTGAAAGGGCTGTCCTTGGGGGGGTGAACGGTCCACTCGAAGCTGGCCGGCTTTACTGAGGATCAAGCTCACCGGTGCTTTTGGCTTCACCGTCTTGTCCGAGCTGGATCTTTTCAACCTTGGCCTCGGCGGATTTGAGCAAGGTATCGCAGTGTTTCCGCAATGCGTCGCCGCGTTCATACATGTCGATGCTGCGTTCCAGTGGAACATTTCCCTGCTCCAGTTCGCGCACAATCGTTTCCAGCTGCTTGAGCGCGTCTTCGAAGGAAAGGCCGGAAATGTCGTTGGCGGCATCCGTCATGTGTGCTGTCCCTGGATAGAGTCGAGTTCAGTTGGGACAGTCGCGGCCCTGATTGTTGAGGTCAAGGCTTCTGTGGAGAATTGGGCTTATGATCCCCGTGGTTTTTCTGATCCACCCGCTTCAGCCGGTCATCAGTGTCATCACATGGGCCGCTACCGAGCGCGCAAGGCCTTCCAGGTCATAGCCACCTTCCAGGACGGAAACGACCTGTCCGTTCCCGTGTTTGTCCGCGACATCCATCAGGACGCGCGTAGCCCAGGCAAAGTCCGCCTCTGTAAGGTTCAGTCCGCCAAGCGGGTCGCGCGCATGAGCATCGAAACCTGCCGAGATGAGCACGAGTTCGGGTGCGAAATCTTCCAGTCTCGGAAGAATGACGACCTCGAAGGCTTCCTTGAAACCGGTGCCGTCTTCGCCCGGGGCAAGGGGGGCGTTGACGATTGTATTGGCATCGCCGGTTTCCGAGGCTGCCCCCGAGCCGGGATATAGCGGCATCTGATGCGTTGAACAATACATGACACTCGGGTCCGCCCAGAAGATGTCCTGGGTTCCGTTGCCGTGATGAACATCGAAATCGACGATTGCGACACGGTCAATCCCGTATCTGGATTGGGCATAGCGCGCTGCAACGGCAGCATTGTTGAAAAAGCAGAACCCCATCGCACGTTCTTGTTCGGCGTGATGGCCGGGGGGCCTGGAAGCGGAAAAGGCGTTGCTGACCTTCCTTGTGAGCACTTCGTCCACCGCACGGCAAGCACCTCCAGCGCCGCGCAGCGCGGCTTCCCATGTTCCCGGTGACATTGTCGTGTCTGCATCGACACGCGCGGTGCCCTCTTCAGGCGAAAGACGGTGCAATGAGTCTATGTAACTCATGGGATGTGCGCGCGCGATGTCCTCGAGGGCTGCGACCGGGGCAAGGTCCCGTTCCAGTGACTGAAACTTTTCATGCTCCAGGATCCGGTCCACCGCTCGAATCCTGTCCGGTCGTTCCGGGTGTCCAACGGGCGTCAGGTGGTCGAGATAGGAAGGATGGTGAATGACGAGTGTTGACACGTGAGCGATTCCGGAAGGTCTATTGCTTGAAATTGAATAATCAGCCTTTGAATTTCCTGACATCTGAGCGAGGTGCAGGAGTTCTGTCAATTGAAGATAGGCCAAAACATCCTTTGGCCGATATTGGCATAAAGACAAAAAAAGGGGCCGGCTTCTTCAGCCAGCCCGTTGAAAGGTGCGAGCACCGCGATGCCCGAGGGGAGGTCCGCTGCATCTCAAATCATGTCCACACATTACTTGATTCAGATGGCAAAAAGCGAGCATTTTACCGTAATGCAGTATTATTATGATGTTGATAAGTCTGGTGAGGCGCAGCGGAAGCAGTCGGATATTGTGCGAAATGCTTACCCTTTTTGTGGGCTTAAGTTGGAATTAAGAAATTCTACTATATTGGAAACTTGGCTGTCCTTATGCTTGACTTGATCTGATCGATCTTCAGGCACTGGAATAAGCAGTTTCTGCGAAGTGCTGATTTTTAAGGCTTTTCAACTGCGCGCAAGTTTCGGTTGCCTTCCCTATCGGAAGTCGTCCCGACAGTGGTGGCGCGCGATTTTCAGTCCCGGGGTGCCGCGGCGCGGCGCAGGCGGTCATTGATCGCTTCGCCAAGACCCTCGCTGGGGATAAATTGTGCGCGAATTGCTTGGGCGCCGCTCGCATCAAGCTCTCGCATGGCCCGAAAAAGGTTCGCGGCAGCTTCCACAAGGTCGCCGCGGGGGCTCAGATTGAACTCGGAAAATGCATGCTCGGCGCCTGGAAGAGGCTCAGGCCCGAAAGAAAGCAGTGCATCCCTTGGACTTGCTTCTCGTGCATTCAGGTAGAGGTGTGCATCCGGAGCATAGTGGGATGACAACATGCCAGGGGCTGTTGGCGCGTCCGCTTTCATGTCCGGTGCGGCAGCGGCCAGTTGGACGCCCAGTACCCTCTCAATCTCTTCACGCGCCACGCCACCGGGCCGCAAGAGCCGCGGTGTGTCGTCAACGAACCCGACAATCGTGGATTCAATGCCGACTGCGCAGGGCCCCGCGTCGATCACGAAACCCAGGGAGGGTGCCAGATCGGCGATGACATCCTCGGCGCGTGTGGGGCTGATCTTGCCCGAACGATTTGCGCTGGGCGCCGCCAGCGGGCGCCCTGACTTTTCCGACAAGAGCCGCATGACAGGACCGCCGGGAACACGCAGAGCGACCGTGTCGAGGCCCGCCGTCGCGAGGTCGCAAATGGCGGAACTCTGTTTTTTCGGAACAACGATCGTCAGGGGGCCTGGCCAGAATGCATTGGCCAGTTTTAGGGCCTGCTCCGAGAAGTCTCCGTGTTCCCGAGCTGCGTCCAGCGAAGCCACGTGGGAAATCAGCGGGTTGAACTGGGGGCGCCCCTTGGCCTCGAAGATGCGCGCGCAGGCCGTGGCATTGGTCGCGTCGGCCGCAAGCCCGTAGACCGTCTCCGTCGGGATGGCAGCCAATTCCCCGGCCAGAAGTGACTTGCAGGCTGCATCCGCCATCGCTGATTGCTGCCAGTCATAGTCACTTGTGTCGAGTTTCCAAAGCTGCATGAACCGGTATCTTCTGGTCTGTGGCGGGGGATCGAGTGAAAAGACACTCACATGCCGCTGCGGTACGGGTTGACGTTTACGTAAACAGAGCTACTGTCCTGTCAACAACTGTCAAACGTGCCTTTTGGGGGCAAGCTCCACCGGCGTCAAGTTTTGGGCAGAGAAAACGAAGAAAGGTCCGCGGCACTCTGGCTGGTGGGCCACTGGGAGGATTTGCATGTACCGCGCTCCGGTCGATGAAATTGGCTTCACGCTGAAACACGTATGCGGTCTCGGTGACCTGCAGAGCAATCAGAGCCACGCAGAACTGGGCGATGATCTTGTCGACGCGATCCTGACGGAGGCCGGCCGTTTTGCGTCCGAGGAGATTGCTCCGCTCAACTCGGTTGCCGATGAACACGGAACGCCCTTGTCGGACGGGAAGGTCTCGACACCGCCGGGTTGGCGGGAGCTTTATCACGCCTGGATCGAGGGGGGCTGGAACGGATTGACGGCGAGCCCGGACGCTGGCGGGCAGGGCTTGCCGCAGATGCTTTCGGTCGCTGCCCTGGAGATGTGGAATTCGGGTTCCATGGCCTTTGCGATCGGTCCGACGCTGACCATGGGGGCGGTCGAAGCCATCGAGAAGCATGCGTCCGACGAACTTCAGGCAAAATATCTTGAGAAACTGGTCTCGGGTGAATGGATGGGAACCATGAACCTGACCGAGCCACAGGCCGGGTCGGATCTCAATGCGCTCAAAGCACGCGCGGAACGCAACGAGGACGGCAGCTACCGCATCTTCGGCCAGAAGATTTTCATCACCTACGGTGACCACGATCTGACCGACAACATAATTCACATGGTTCTTGCCAGGTTGCCGGACGCACCGGCCGGGACACGGGGTATTTCGCTGTTTCTGGTTCCCAAGTTCCTCGTCAATGACGATGGCTCGCTGGGGGAACGCAATGACGTCAAGGTGGCCGGTGTGGAACACAAGATGGGGATCCACGGATCGCCGACCTGCACCATGATCTATGGAGACGAAGGCGGTGCCACAGGTTGGTTGGTTGGCGAGGAAAATCGCGGACTTGCCTGCATGTTCACGATGATGAACAACGCCCGACTGGCCGTTGGTGTCCAGGGGCTGGGAGTTGCCGAGCGGGCCTATCAGCATGCGCTCGGCTACGCGGTGGATCGCAAGCAGGGCCGGGCACCGGGTGAAACGCAGGAGGGCATGAGCCCGATTGCACGTCACCCGGATATCAAGCGCATGCTGCTCTCCATGAAGTCCAAAACGCAGGTCGCGCGGGCGATCTGCTACGCCTGCGCGCATGCCATCGACATGTCCAACATCGCCGAAGAGGCTGACAGCAAAACATTCTGGAGCGAGCGGGCCAGCCTGCTGACGCCGATTGCCAAGGCCTTGCCGACAGACTTCGGCGTGGAGGTTGCCTCGCTCGGCGTCCAGATCCATGGCGGCATGGGCTACATCGAGGAGACGGGAGCTGCACAGCATCTGCGCGATGCCCGCATCGCACCGATCTACGAAGGCACGAATGGCATCCAGTCGATCGATTTCGTCATGCGCAAGCTGCCCCTGTCGGGCGGCGAGCACATCAAGGGCTTCATCCAGGAGCTTCAGGAGATTGCGGACGAGGTTGCGGCATCCAACCGGTCGGAATTCGGATCCACGGCAGAAAGGCTTGCCGCGAGCATTGAGGACTTGCGCGAGGCGACCGATTACATGGCGACCGCGCAGGCCGAGGGCCGCGTGGCAGACGCCCTGTCGGGTGCCACTCCCTATCTCAGGGTCGCCGGTCTTGTCCTGGGCGGCGCATTGCTGGCAAAGGGAGCCCTGCGATCAACGTCGGAACCGGCACCGAAACTTGGTGAGCGAACGCTGCTGGCGCGCAGTTTCTGCGAGACCGTCTTGGGTGAAACCGCTGGTCTGAAATCCGATATCCTGCTGTCCGCCGAGGCCATTCAGGCCTTTGACGCGGAAGCTCTGGCTTCCTGATCGTTCAAAGCGAGCAAAAGATGATCCGTATATCCCTTGAAGACGGCGTCCAGACCCTGCGTCTGGACCGGCCGGAAAAGAAAAATGCGCTCACCGGTGCGATGTATTCGGACCTCGCCGAAGCGCTGGAAACGGGCAACGGCAACCCGGATGTGCGTTGCCATCTGATCTGCGGCCAACCGGAAATCTTCACCGCCGGGAACGATATAGGCGACTTCCTGCAATATGCAGGAAGGGTTGCGATCGACGAGACACCTGTTGTCCGGTTCCTGCGCGCGCTTGTAACAAACGAAAAACCTCTCGTTGCCTCGGTCGACGGTATTGCAATCGGTGTTGGAACAACGTTGCTGATGCATTGCGACATGGTTTTCGCAAGTCCGCGCGCTCTGATCCGCTCGCCATTCGTGGACCTGGGACTGGTCCCGGAGGCGGGCTCGAGCTTGCTTGGGCCCCAGCTCATGGGACATGCACGAGCCTTTGAACTCCTGTGTCTGGGCAATGCGTTTTCGGCCGAACGCGCACTTCAGGCCGGCCTGGTGAATGAAGTGGTTGCTGAAGATGTGGATGAGGTCGCACTGGCTTGCGCGAAGGCAATTTCGGCCAAACCTCCGGAGGCGCTGGCTTTGTCCCGAAAACTGCTGCGTGGTGACACAGGTGAATTGTCCGAACGTGTCGAAGAGGAAATCCGGATCTTCGCGAACCGTCTGACCGCGCCTGAGACCATCGCGGCATTCCAGGCGTTCATGACCAAAAAGCCAAAGGCCTGAAAACAAGGCGGGCTTGGAAGGCGCAAGCTCAAAATCTCTCAAAGGAGAATGACCATGTCCCTGAAGGGCAAGACACTTTTCGTGACCGGTGCGTCACGCGGCATCGGCAGGGCAATCGCATTGAGGGCAGCCCGTGACGGGGCCAATGTGGCTGTTGCGGCCAAGACCGCCGAACCACATCCCAAGCTCGAAGGCACGATCTACACGGCGGCCGAGGAAATCGAAGCCGCAGGTGGCAAGGCGCTGCCGATTGTTCTGGATGTGCGCGACGACGATGCGGTCAAGGCAGCGCTGGACCAGACGGCAGCGCATTTTGGCGGTCTCGATATCCTGGTCAACAATGCCAGCGCGATCCAGCTGACTCCGTTGCAGCAGACTGACATGAAGCGCTTCGATCTCATGCATCAGATCAATACGCGTGGCACGCTTGCCTGCTCCAAACATGCCATCGAGCATCTGAAAAACTCGGACAACCCCCATATCCTCATGTTGTCCCCTCCGCTCGATATGCAGGAGAAATGGTTCGCGCCCTTTACGCCCTATTCGATTGCGAAATACGGCATGAGCCTGGTCGTGTTGGGTCTGGCGGGTGAATTGCGATCGAAGGGGATAGCGGTCAATGCCCTTTGGCCCCGGACGACAATTGCAACAGCAGCCATCAAGAACATCATCGGTGGCGACAAGATGATGCAGCAGAGCCGGACACCGGACATACTCGCTGATGCTGCCTATGAAATCTTCACGTCACCCTCGAGGGATTTCACGGGCCAGTTCCTGATTGATGACACTTTCCTGGCAAGTCGCGGTGTAACGGATTTCGACCAGTATCGCGTTGACCCAACGCTGGCGCTCGCGCCTGATTTCTTCGTTCCCGATGACAGCGAAGCGCCCTGTGAACTGGGGCCGATCAGCAAGTAGAACTTCGAAAACGAGCTGGAACGGGCTTGCAATTCAAGGCCTGTTCCGGCAGGTTTCGGGTGCCGACGAGGGCGGCAACCGGATCCGCGGAAAGCGCAAGCACCCTGACACCTGACGACATATGCCGGTTTTTCACCTGCGCCCGACACCAGCGGATCGCCCGGGCAGATGACACAGGAGAAAAGCCATGTCCGACGACATCGCAAAATCCCTCGATACCTACAAGAAATCAGCCAGGCGTCTCAGGAAGGCCCACGCCAAGGACGACCCGCAGGCCATCGAACGGGTTGCCGCACACACGCCTGACGGCAAGCAATTTCGACATGCCGACTTTTTGCATGTGATTGCCCGGGAAGCGGGGCATGAGAGCTGGCCGAAGTTGAAGTTTTCTATCCAGAGTGCCGCGATGACCAACGCGGAGAAGGCCGAACGGCTGAAAATGGCCCTTTATTTCGGTCAAAACTGGGTCGTTGAAAAGCTGCTGGCCGAAACCCCGGATCTGCCGTCTTCAAATCTCGGTCTGCAGGTTGCGCTTTATGATCTGGACGCGGTCCGCAAGGCGATTGAAGCGGACAGGTCGGCTGCGACGGAAGTGGTCGGCATTCGCTCACCGATCCTTCACCTGGCATTTTCCAGGGAAATCCATCGGCGTCCGGAAAAAGCCCGGGACATGATTGCCATTGCGGAACTGCTCGTCAGCAACGGTGCAGATGTCGATGATGCCTACCCGGCTGAACCTGGCGCAGATCACAAGCTTTCGGCCCTCTATGGCGCCATTTGCCATGCGGATAATTTCCAGCTTGGCGCCTGGTTGCTGGAGCGTGGCGCCGACCCCAACGATGACGAAAGCCTCTATCACAGCACGGAATTGAACGACACGCGCGCGCTCGCAATGTTGTTGAAGCACGGCGCGAAGCCGGATGGCACCAACGCTCTGCCAAGGGCTCTCGATTTCGACGACGTCGCCAAGGTAAGGCTTCTGCTGGAGGCAGGCGCCGACCCGAATCTGACGATCCCCGATCATCCAAGCGGCATGCCGATGAATACTGTGCCGTCCCTGCATCAGGCCGTTCGAAGAGGCAGGGACACCGCTTGTGTCGAATTGCTGTTGGAACATGGTGCAGACCCTGCTGCCGTCTGGGAGGGGCACACGCCCTACGCTCTGGCGCGCATATACGGAAACGTCGCGGCAGCCCGATTTTTGGAAGCGAAGGGGCATGCCACACCCCTGTCGGCAAACGAAGGAGTGTTGGCGGCCTGCGCTGAAGGTGTCGAGGACCCCGGCCGACTGGAACTCGGTGCACTGACCAGAGAAGACAAGAGCCTGCTGACGAACCTTGTCGGAATGCCCGGGCGACTGGACCAGGTCATGGCGCTGGTGAAGGCAGGGCTTGATCCTGATGTTTGCGACAGCATGGGCTTGCCACCGCTTCATACTGCCGGCTGGAACGGTCTTGTTCCCGAGCTCGAGTTTTTTCTCGGCTTGAGCCCTGATCTGGTCCGCAAGAATGACTATGGCGGTGACGCGCTCGATACGGTCCTGCATGGTTCGGAATTCGCCCCAAGGCGAAAGGAGGCGGATCACGTCGCCTGCGCGCGTTTGCTGCTGGAGGCAGGAAGCGTGCTTTACCCGCAATACATCACCAATTGCGGCAACGAGGAACTCGCGCTGTTCCTGTCGGATTGGCAGGAACAAGCACGCTGATCAAGACGGGCGGGCAGGGGAACCTGCCCGCCCGGTCTGGAGGTGTCTGACCGCAATTGTTTGCTGAACGTGCCTTTGTCGAGCCAGGCCTGCTGGTAATGACAAGTTGATAATCTGGCGTAGGCAGGCAAGCGCTGTTAGTACTTTCTCATAGTCACATTTGTCACTTTATCCTGGACGGAGGATTTCCGATGGAAGGTTCAGCAGGTCTTTTCAGTGAGCTTTTGTTTAATGCCGGCAAGGCGATTGTGGTTCTCGTCATCGGCTGGTTCCTGGCCGGTTTCCTGTCCAGCCTGGTGAAGAAGAAGATACGCGACCATCCCAAGATCGACGATACGATTGGTGGATTTGCCGCCTCGATCGTGCGGTGGCTGATCCTGTTGATCACGGTGATTGCCGTTCTGCAGCTCTTCGGGGTTCAGGCAACGAGCCTTGTCGCGGTGCTGGGTGCCGGAACGCTTGCCATCGGTCTGGCCTTGCAGGGGACGCTCAGCGATATTGCGGCGGGCGTCATGCTGATTATCTTCAGACCTTACAAGATCGGGCAATTTGTCGACATCGGAGGCACATCCGGAACAGTCAAGGATCTCAACATCTTTGTTACCGAACTGGTCACGCCCGACAACGTTCAGATCATCATGCCGAATGGCAAGGCCTGGGGTACCGTGGTGACCAATTTCTCGGCGCATGAAACACGTCGACTGGATCTGACCTTCGGCATTGATTATGGCGACGACGCGAACAAGGCGACCCAGATCATTCTTGACGTCGCCAATGCTGACGAGCGTGTGCACAAGGACCCGGAAGCCTGGGTGCGGGTCACCAATCTGGGAGACAGTTCCGTTGATCTGGGCGTGCGCCTGTGGTGCAACGCCGGGGATTACTGGGAACTGAAGTTCCACATGCTCAAGACGGTCAAGGAAGCTTTCGACGCCGGCGGCATCTCCATTCCTTACCCGCACTCCGTCGAGATCCAGAAGAAGGGCTGACCCGCCCGTATGTTCGACGTCAGGGAGATCGCCTCAGCCGGAGGCGGTCTCCTTCTTTGCCTTGTCCGTCTTATCTTCCGCCTCGGTCGACGTGGTCTCGTCTCCCTCGGGCACGTCCTCTCCTGAAGCAGGTGCGTCGGAACCGGCCAGATCCTGAGCGGGTTCATCGGTCGTTGCCTGTTCCGCCCTCGGCGGCTCAGTCGCGTCTGAGGTGTCCGTATCGGTCGCCTCGGTTTCACTGGCTGGTGTTTCTTCCGCAGTCACCAGCTGTTCCTCGATCGATGCGGTTTCACCTTCTCCAGTTTCATTGGATGTAAAGACCGGCACGACCGGGTCTTCCATCTCTTCATGCGGTTGCTCGGTATTCATCAGCTGGCGCTTGCGGGACAGCTCGGCAACGTGTTCCTTGAGGTCCTGAGACTGTTCCATCAGGGCCTTGAAATCTGCGGCGCGCAGACTGAGAAGCTGGCAATAGCCGAGCGCCACCACGTCGGCGCTCCTGCGTCCGCCTGTCATCAGGGCGATTTCACCGAAGACGTCCCCACGCCCAAGCCGGACGTCATAGGTTGGTGTCCTGACTTCGACTGCACCGGACGCGATGAAATAGGCCGCATCACCCCGGTCGCCACGACGGATCAGCGTCTCCCCCGGTGTCGCAAACTGCGGCCGCATCATCTTGCGGATGGCTTTCTGCTGCTTTTTAGGCAAGTCCGTGAACAGCGGATGCGCGCTGATGAGTTCGCGGGTCTTCAGGCCGAGGTCCAGTCTTGGTCTGTTGTAGGACGCCTTGCGTGTTCTTTCGACATCGCGAAGCAGATCTCTGTGAAGTTCCGTGCCAATGAGCATCTGGCCCTTGGCATCGTCATAGGCGGTTTCTTCCAGGCGGACACCGGCCTTGCGCAGGAACTGGTCTTCCAGGGCGTCTGCGTAGTCAGGATATTGAAGCCGCAGCGCATCGATCGCCTGGATAGTCTCTTCCTGACGGGTGGTGAGCGTCTCGTGCAGAATATCGCCAACGCGATCGCCGAGCAGGGGCCGGATGCGTCGGGCGTTGAAGTCGATCAGCTCGTCCGCGAGAATCCGGTAGACGAGCAGAAATTCGAAACGGTCTGCAAGCTGGATGGCCAGTGGTCTCGCGATCCGGAACCTGCGCTGCATGAATTGCGCAAAGCGGAAACCGAACCCGAATTTGAGCGGCTTGCGGGCAGCCTTGTTATAGCCAAACCGGCCATCACTGCGTGTCAGATCGCCGATCCGTCCCGTCAGAGCCAGGAAACGGGAGACGGACCGGCCCGATATTGTCTTGTCATGAAAATGCTCCAGGACCAGCTGCTGTTCCTGGTCTGCTAGGGCTATCAATCCGATGCGCACGCGATCGGTATCTTTGAGTTCTTCCAGGCGGTTTGTTTCAGAAGCGGCGTCCGCCGCCCGCTCCCGATAGTCTTTCAGAACGCCTTCCGTGACGCGTGGCTGAATGTGATAGTTCTTGGCTGCGGTTTCCACTTCATGGCGGACATCGGACAGAGACAGGGCAAGAAACTGCGTTCGCAGCGCTTCATCGCGCGCACCCAGCTGATCGAGCCCAAGCAGCTTGATCAGCGGCTTCAGGCTGGTGCCGTAGACCAACAGGGTGAACAGGACAAATCCGGTGGCCAGTTTGGTCACAAACACCGACACATCATGCGAAAGAGCCGTGTGTTCGGAGACGCTGAGTGCAAGTGTCAGCGTGACCGCACCGCGCATGCCGCCCCACAGGATCACCGTCTTGTATTTCCTGTTCACACCCTGTCCGGCTCCAAGACGGCTCAGCACCGGCAGCAGACCGAAAATGACAACACCGCGGGCAAGAAAGGCCGCAACGATGACGACCAGCAGCAGCAGGATGTCGATGGGTGTGAAACCTTCCACAAATCTAGGGATCAGGATCGCAGAAAGCAAAAAGATCAGGGATGCCGCCCAGAAGGAAATCTGTTCCCAGACACTGTGCAGGAACTGCCAGTTGGACGGCTGGATGCGTGACGGGCCGTAGAGGTTGAATACTGTGCCCGCACAAACGACGGCAACCACGGCAGAGACATCGGCAAACTGGTCGCTGATCACATAGATGCCATAGGGAATGGCGAGACTGAGCGTGACCTGTGCCAGCGGCAGGTCGCGCATCAGCGGCAGCAGGCTGACGGCAACGCGGGCCACCAGGATACCGACGACGACACCGCCGACAAACGAGCGGCCGAACGCAATGAATGCCTCGCTCATCGTCAGGGTCTGCTGACCGGTCAATATGCCGAGCAGAATGACGAAGATCACGATCGCTGCGGCGTCGTTCAAGAGGCTTTCCCCCTCGACAATGCGGCCAAGACGCGCGGGCGCGCCGATATCCCTGAAGATCGCGACAACGGCCACGGGGTCGGTCGTGGCGACGATCGCACCCAGAAGAAGGCACGCGATCAGCGACATGCCCGAAATCGGGTATAGCGCGAAACCGATGAAACCCGTGGCAACGAAGACCGCAACGACCGCCATGACGAGGATCGGCGTGATGTCTTCCAGGATGCGGCGCACGTCCAGCGTGAGCGTGGTCTGGAACAGCAGCAGCGGCAGGAAGATGTAGAGGATCATTTCTGAATCCAGGGGCGGATTCACGAAGACGCTGGCGATCGGGTTGAACGCGTCGGTTTTTGTCGTGTTCAGAAGGTAGGTCGCACCAATGCCGATCAGCGTGCCGACAGTCGCCAGCAACACGCTGGGGGCAACACCCATACGGCGCGCAAGAGGCTGCAGCAGCGAAATTGTTATCAGCAGCAGCGCAAAAGCGCCTGTGATCAGGGGTGTTTCCATTCCAGCACTGTGCCCTGCGATTGGCGCGACTTCAAACCGGGTTTCAAGCGGGCGGCTTTTCTGCCCGTTTTCGTCGTTGCTTTTTCAGTTGAACTACGGCGATGTGAAGGCAAATAGCTGTTCTACATGGAATTTTCCAGTGCAGGGCGTCAGCCGCCGGCCTTTCGCTCCGAAAGCCAGATCCCGCCAAGAACGAGCGCCAGCGCCAGTCCGTGGTGCCATTCGAACGGTTCGCCAAGAATGCTGACGGCCAGGACCGCGGCAAAGATTGGGACGAGATTGATGAATACGCCTGCACGCGCGGGGCCGATCAGCTCCACGCCGCGCATGAAGAATATCTGCGACAGGCAGGACGGGAACAGCGCGATGTAAAGGACGACCAGCCAGCCGGTTTCCGTTGGCCACTGCGCAGTCCCGGTGCTCAGCTCGAAGGCAAGGCCAGGCAAGGAGGTAACAACCGAAATGCCCGACAGGACCGCGAAGAACGTCAGGCCCGAGACTTGCGGGCGGTTGCGAAGGGCAAGCGTATATCCGGAATAGAGCACGCAGGCGATCAGCATGACACCGTCACCCGGGTTGATCGCGAGCTCCTTCAAAACGTCCAGTTTTCCCTGCGCTGCAATCAGCGTAACGCCGATCAGCGTCAAAAGGATCCCGAAGATCTGCAGCATCCGGATACGGGTCCCGAACCAGATGACCGAGCCGATCAACACAAGGATCGGCATCGATCCCTGGATAATGCCCAGATTGACCGCCGTCGTGTCCGTTGCTGCGATGTAGAACAGCGTGTTGAAGCCGACAAAGCCGAAGGCAGCCATCAGGATCATGCGCGGAAAGTGGGCGCGCATCAAAGGCCATTCAGACCGGATGCGGGGCCAGCACAGGGTCATAAGGATGGAGCCCACAATCAGCCAACGCAGGAAGACAACGATCATCGGCGAGACTTCGCCGACCGCAAGCCTTCCGGCAACCGTGTTCCCACCCCAGAAGAGGGTGGTCAGGCCGAGCATGAGATAGGCATTGCCGAATGTCAGGCTGCCGAAGCGTTTGACCAGTGAAACCATTGAAACCTTGCCGCGAAAGGAAGCTGCGGACCCATACCGGTATAGGAAGAACGCCATGCCGGAAAGGTCTTTATTTTTGTATACCGGCCTATACTGTTGGAGATAATTACCTGGATCTTTTCCAAAATGGAAAAAGTCATGGGTATCGCGGCCCAATTGACGGACGGCTGCTTTGACCCCAAAACACAGGTCAGAAAACTGAAAAATTGCCCATCGAGTGGAGACACACATGACTGGTCGGATTGACGCCCACGGACTGCAGGTTGCCAAGGTTCTTTATGATTTCATCAACGAAAAGGCCTTGCCGGATAGCGGCGTTGACCAGGAGCACTTCTGGAGGTCCCTCTCCGAACTTGTCCATGACCTGGCTCCGAAGAACCGGGCGCTGCTCGCGAAGCGGGATGCGCTTCAGGAAAAGATCGACGCCTGGCACAGGGCCAATCCGGGTACGCCGGACATGTCGACCTACAAGACCTTCCTGAGCGAGATCGGCTATCTGGTTCCCGAAGGCCCGGCCTTCTCGGTTGGCACGGAAAATGTTGATCCTGAAATCGGGCAGGTTGCCGGACCCCAGCTGGTCGTTCCGGTCATGAATGCACGCTATGCTCTCAACGCGGCCAACGCCCGCTGGGGATCGCTTTATGACGCGCTCTACGGCACGGATGCCATGGGAACCAAGCCGCAGGCTGGCGGTTTTGACGAGGCGCGTGGGGCTGAAGTCATCGCCTATGCCCGGGGTGTCCTCGATGCAGCGATTCCACTGGCGAGTGGCAGCTGGAGCGATGTGACCGGGTTCGCCGTGCAGGATGAAAACCTGCAGGTATCGACAGGTGCAGGGACGACAGGGCTCGCCGATCCGGCTCAGTTCGCCGGCTATTCCGGCGATGTGGCAGCCCCCTACAAGATCCTGCTTGTACGCAACGGCTTGCATCTGGAGATCAATGTCGACAGCAAGCACCCTATCGGCAAGACGGACAAGGCGCATATCAGTGACGTGGTCCTGGAATCAGCCATGTCGACGATCATGGATTGCGAGGATTCCGTGGCTGCAGTGGACGCGGATGACAAGGTCGTTGTCTACACCAACTGGCTTGGCCTGATGAAAGGCGACCTGGAAGAAACATTCCAGAAGGGCGGGGAAACCGTGACGCGCCGGATGAATGGCGATCGCCACTACACCGCACCGGACGGCAGCGCGCTCAACCTTCATGGCCGGTCGCTTCTGCTCGTTCGAAATGTAGGCCATCTGATGACCATCGACGCCGTTCTCGACAGGGACGGCAACGAGGTGCCCGAAGGCTTGCTGGACGGCATGGTGACCGGGATGATTGCCCTGCATGATGTCGGTCCCAATGGCCGTGAAACCAACAGCCGCGCCGGGTCGGTCTATATCGTCAAGCCGAAGATGCATGGCCCGGAAGAAGTCGCCTTCGCATCGGAAATCTTCGATCGTGTGGAAGATGCGCTCGGCATGGACCGGAACACGCTCAAGATGGGGATCATGGACGAGGAACGCCGCACCACGGTCAACCTCAAGGAGTGCATCCGCCAGGCAAAGGATCGTGTGTTCTTCATCAACACCGGTTTTCTGGACCGTACCGGCGACGAGATGCGCACCTCCATGGAAGCCGGCCCCATGATCCGCAAGGGCGACATGAAGGCGGCGACCTGGATTGGTGCCTATGAGAACAACAATGTCGATGTCGGTCTGGCCTGTGGCCTTCCGGGCCATGCGCAGATCGGCAAGGGCATGTGGGCGATGCCTGACCTGATGCACGAAATGCTCGAGCAGAAGATCGGTCATCCGAAGTCCGGAGCCAACACGGCCTGGGTGCCGTCTCCGACGGCCGCGACCCTGCATGCCATGCACTATCACAAGGTGTCGGTAGCTGAGCGCCAGGCTGAACTGAAGACGCGGGATGCGGCCAAGCTCGACGATATCCTGTCCATTCCGGTCGCCGAGCGTCCGAATTGGGCTCCGGAGGATATCCAGGCTGAACTCGACAACAATGCCCAGGGGATTCTCGGGTATGTGGTGCGCTGGGTCGAACAGGGCGTCGGCTGCTCCAAGGTTCCCGACATCAACAATGTCGGACTGATGGAAGATCGTGCAACTCTTCGCATCTCCTCGCAGCACATCGCCAATTGGCTGCGCCACGGCGTCGTCAGCGAAGCACAGGTCGTCGAGACCATGAAGCGCATGGCAGCCGTTGTTGACGGCCAGAATGCCGGCGATCCGCTCTACCGTGCGATGTCCGACGACTTCGACGGCTCGGTTGCGTTCCAGGCAGCACTCGAACTGGTCATCGAAGGCACGGCCCAACCAAACGGTTATACCGAACCGGTCCTTCACCGACGTCGGATTGAATTCAAGG
Organism: Roseibium sp.; assembly: GCA_017643925.1. GTDB lineage: Bacteria > Pseudomonadota > Alphaproteobacteria > Rhizobiales > Stappiaceae > Roseibium. The sequence goes on from JAEPML010000001.1 coordinate 538,270, forward strand.
CCAAGGTGGCCTGATCTGGAAGAGGCGCCCCATCGGGCGCCTCGACTTTTTCAAGCAGGGCGAAGGGGCTTCAATTCAGGGAACTGTGTTGCCACCAGACCGAAAAGCCCCGTCTGCCGGGTGCTGCGCCAAAAGGTCTGTTTCGGCCTCGGCGTTTCTTCGCCGGCGCCTAGAACTTCCCGTTGTCATTCTTCCATTCGCTGCGCGGTGCGATGGCTTCGATGGTGTCCCAGTGTTCGACTAACATGCCGTCGTCGAGGCGGAACAGGTCGTAGAAGCTGCTGTGCACGCCGGCTCTGAAACCCTCGCTCATGCACAAGACGAAGTTGCCTTCAGCCAATACACGATGAACCTTGTCATATCGAAGGTTTGGTGCACCGTTGAATGTCGCTTCCAATGCGTTGCGCAATGCGTCGATGCCGTCGGCAAGATCAGGATTGTGCTGGACCAGGCGCGCGCTTACGTATTTGCCGATCAGATCGATCCGGCGTTCCACAAGGACTTCTTCTGCGAAACTGCGGACCAGGTTCCGGTTGGCTTCTGTCTTTTCCAGATCAGCGATTTCGGTGCTCCCGTCCAGCATGCCGCGGCCTGAGGGATTGGGGCCTTTGAGCGGCTGAATATTGTCCCAGTGTTCCACAGCCTTGCCGTCTTCGAACCGGAACACCTCGAATGCAGCGCGGAGGCTGGAAAAGTCATATTCGTTGTGGGCGAAGGCAAAGTCACCATCTTCGAACACCCGTATGAAGGTGACTTTCGGATTGGTCTTTGCCAGCCGCGCAAACAGCACGGCAAGCCCTTCGCTGCCTTCGTGTGTCTGCGGATTGTGCTGGATGTAGCGAGCCTCATTCACAACGGCCGCCGCCTTTGCATCTCCTGTTTCGATACCTTTCAGAAGCTTTTTCAGCAGTTCTTTTTTCTTAGCCACGTGGTTGCAGTCCTTCATTGGCGCGAAGTCTTTACAGCCACTATAGAGCCAAATCACTCGTTTTCGGGAGCCGTGCCCATGATGCCGTGGTTAGGCGCAGGTCTGAACGCCGCGAGATTGCGATGGCGAGCGGTACCGATCTTCATCTCGTCCCCTGTTATCCAGACGATCGCGTCGGTTACTCCAAAGCCAATTTACAACTCAAACTTGACAGAAAGAGCCGCGAATTTTTTGTAGATTCCCAAGTATGAATTCATCTGCTCGAACTTTGCGTGTGCGTTCAGCGATCTCTTGTCGGTTTGCATTTCAGTTTGCCATGTTAATCGCGACGGTGCTTGCGTCTGAAACAAGTCTGGCAGTCGCCGAGGAAAAGAACCTCGAACGCCCTGTGCTTTTGACTGGGCAAGCCGAGGAGGGATATCTCCCTTTCCTGTTTCCCCTCGGCTCTCCACGACGTGGCATCTATTTCGATATTGCCCATCGGATCACCGAGATTACAGGCATTGAAATCAAGTGGGGGATTTATCCGGCTACGCGGGGTCGGTATCTTTTTGAACGCTGTCACCTGCAACTGGAATTCGGTGTGTCCCCGTCCTGGTACACGGAAGAGGAACACGCAAATTCTCAGTTTTCCGAACCGTTCATGAAACATATGGACATGATCGCCTACGCGGGGGCAGATCAGGGTCTGGATCATATTCCTCTTGAAGGAGAACCGGTTCTGGCAGTGCTTGGCTACCGATATCCGACCTTTGATTTTGCGGGAAGGCTTGATGTCGGATCCGAGCGGTCGATGATCAACATGCTGGAACAGGGGCGAGCGAAAGCAGGTATTCTGGAGAGGACGGTTGGTCAGTTCCTTGCAAATGATATGGGCGCGGAAATCCACTTTGCGCAAGTTGTCCAGTCCACCGATCTGACCCTTCGTGTCCATTCATGCGCAGCGGAACACTTGCCGTCCTTGAACGCGGCTATTCTTTAATTGAAATCCAGCGGTGAGATAGATCGGATCATGGCGAGCTATCTCAATCCGATGAATTGACTTCACTTTTTTCAAAGCGGTGCTGCCGGGGTCTCCTGGAAAGCCAGATGCAGCTCGTTGCCTTCATAGGGATGTGCGCGAGCAACTTCCTCGTTGAGCTCGTGCCCGAGCCCTGGTTCAGCTGACGGAATGACATAGCCTTCTTCCCAGCAGATCGGGGTCTTCAGCAGGTCCGCGTAGAAACCGTCAAAGGTCCGGATGGATTCCAGCACCAGGAAATTCGGGCTGCAGGTGGCCAGTTGGATATTGGCGAGCGCGACCAGTGGCCCGCAATAAAGATGCGGCGCAACCTGTGCGGAATGGCATTCCGCCATGGCGGCAATCTTCTTGGCCTCCAGCAGGCCGCCGACCCGGCCGAGATTCATTTGAAGGATACTTGCGGCCCCCGTTTCCAGAACACGTGAGAACTCGTACTTGGTGCATAGCCTTTCACCAGTTGCGACCGGAATGGACGTGAACCGGGCGACTTCGGCCATGTCTTCCGGTTTCTCGGGCGGGATCGGCTCCTCGAACCAGAGCGGATCATACGCCTCCAGCCGCCGCGCCAGACGCTTGGCACCCGAGACCGTGAACTGGCCATGTGTGCCGAAAAGGAGGTCGGCCCGGATTCCAACGGCGTCCCGGATGGCACGGCAAAAGCCTTCGGATCTTTCAAGATCCTCGAGGCTCGGTTGATGGCCGTCATAGATCGTGTAGGCACCGGCCGGATCGAACTTGACCGCCGTGAAGCCCTGATTGACAGCCTTCAAGGCAGCTTCGGCCGCCATGTCCGGGTCGTTGTAGACATTTGGTGCATTCGGGTCCGGATAGACGTCGCCTTCGGTTGGATAGAGATAGGTGTAGGATCTCAGACGCTCATGAACCTTGCCACCGAGAAGCTCGTAGGCCGGACGGCCTGCGGCCTTGCCGATAATGTCCCAGCAGGCCATTTCCAATCCCGAGAGCACCCCCATCACCGAAACGTCGGGTCTTTGGGTGTAACCAGCACCATAAGTCTTGTGCCAGAGCCTTTCGATATGGTGCGGATCCGCACCTTCGAATTGACGCGCAAACACGTCTTTGGCCATGTCGGCGACCAGGTGCGGACCGAAAGTCGCATTGTAGATCTCGCCATAACCGACGATCCCGCAGGCAGTGGTCAACTTGACGAAGATGAAATAGCGGCCGCCATGGCGGGGAGGCGGGTTTCCGACAACGAAGGTTTCGATTGAGTCCAGTTTCATGCTTGGAGCCGTGACCTAGCTTGCATTGCTGATAGTGATTGATTTCACCTTGGTATAGGCGTCGAGTCCTTCCCAGCCCTTTTCGCGACCGTAACCGGATTTCTTGTTGCCGCCGAATGGGAGCTCCAGACCACCTGCCCAGTAATCATTGACCGAAACCTGGCCACAGTCCATGGCAGCAGCCACCCGCATCGAGCGGCCGATATCGTTTGTATAGACGCTGGCGATCAGGCCGAATTCGGTGCCGTTTGCCAACGCGATGGCTTCTTCCTCGGTTTCGAAATTCTGGACCGACAGGACCGGCCCGAAAATCTCGTCCTGGACGGCTGGGTCGTTCGGTGCAAGATCGGCAAGTATGGTGGGTTCGAAAAACCAGCCTTTGCCAGTCTCCACGTCATGGGTAACGTCGCCACCGGTCAGGAGGTTGGCCCCTCTTGCCTTGGCGGCGTCCACATGGGCCTTGATGCGTGACAGGTGCAGTTCCGAATTCACGGCTCCCATGTCCGGAGCCGTGAGACCATGGGCCGTCCGGATTGCAGATGCTCTTTCTTTCAGGATGGCCAGAACATCGTCGCGGATCGCCTTGTGCAGGATCAGTCGGGAGCCGGCTGAACAGATCTGGCCCGAATTGGAGAAAATCGCCCAGTAGGCGCCGTCTGCGACCTTTTCCGGGTCGGCATCCTCAAATGCGATCAAGGGAGACTTGCCGCCCAGTTCAAGCGTCAGGCGGGTGACATTCGGTGCGGCCATTTGCGCAACGCTGACACCGGTTGTGACCGAACCTGTAAAGGTGAGTTGCTTGATCCTGGGATCGTGCGCCATCTTGGCGCCGACCTCGGCGCCCAGCCCGGTGACGACGTTGACCAGGCCTTCAGGGACACCGGCCTCGACCAGCAGTTCGGCCATGACGAGGGCGGTAAAAGGGGTGGTTTCAGCAGGTTTTGCAACAACGGAGCATCCGGCGGCAAGAGCGGGTGCCACGCCGCGAGCGAAAGTCGACGTCGGATAGTTCCACGGGATGATGTGACCGGTGACACCAACCGGCTCTCGCACGGTGAAGGCGGTGTAACCAGGCCCGAGATTGACCGAACGGCCATCCAGTTTGTCTGCCGCGCCGGCGTAGTACTCGAAGAGGCGCGCAGAGGACTGAACGTCGCCCGCTGCCTCAGCCAGGGTCTTGCCGCTGTCGACAACCTCGATCACCGACAGCCTGTCTGCATTGTCCCGCAGCACGCGGGCAGCATTGTTCAGGATGCGGCAGCGCTCTGAAGGCGCTACTTGCCGCCAGCTCTTTGCCGCCTTTTCCGCTTCAGAAATCGCGCGATCCATGTCGCTGTCGTCAGCGAGTGAGAATTCGGCAAAGGCTTCGGACCGGCCGGGATCAAAGCTCTCCATCTTGCGATTTGAAGCAGGTGTCGTGCGTCCGCCGATGAAGTGGCCATCGGGCAGCGCATCCAGCTTGCCTGTTTCCAGATAGGTTCTTGCGATGTCCTGGGCTGTCATGAGGCGTGTCTCTTCCGGTCTTCGAGAATTAGATCTGCCCCTTTGAGCGCCAGCATCATGGTCGGGGCATTTGTGTTTCCTGATGTGATGTTCGGAAAGGCCGAGGCGTCAACCACACGAAGGCCGTCGACGCCATGAACTTTCAGGCGATTGTCGACCACGGAAGTTTCGCTGCTTGCTCCCATGCGGCAGGTCGAGACGGGGTGGTAGACCGTGCTCGCCCGGGCGCGGAAGTCGGCCAGCAATCCGGCATCATCCAGCTCTGAAAGGTGCGGGGCGACGGATTGATCGACCAGCGCGCTGAGCGCTTTTGTCGCCATGAGTTTCTGACACAGGCGCCCTCCGTCAATCACAGCCCGCCTGTCCTCCTCCGTTGAGAGCGAGTTCGGGCTGATTTTCGGCGCAACGGTGATATCCGCACCTTGAATGTCGATGCGCCCGCGGCTCGTTGGCCGGGCCGGTTGCGCGCAGATGATGAAGCCGTTGAACGGGTCAAGCTCGAAACGTCGCCGTTCACCATGTGGCGTGACCTTGTAGCTGATCGGATTGAAGTAGAGCTGCTGGTCCGGCTGATCCAGATCAGGCCGCGAACGAACGAAACCGCCACACTGGTTGATCGAGAGGGCCAGCGGTCCCCTGGCGCAGAAGGCATATTTTAATGCGGCACGGGCTTTCCCGAGAAACGGGCGCAGAACTGCGTTCAGGGTCGGTTCGCGCGCCACGAACGTGTAAGTGGCTGCAAGGTGGTCCTGCAAATGGCCGCCGACATTGTCGTTGGCGCGCAGGACCGGTATGCCGAGATCCTGCAAAAGGTGGCCGGGTCCAATACCGGAAGATTGCAGGAGTTGCGGTGAACCAATGGCACCCGCCGCAAGAATGACCTCTCGGCGCGCGACAAACGTCCTGCCATTTACAAGTTCGACCCCGGTTGCCTTTGAACCCTCGAACAGAATGCGCCGGACATGGGCGTTCTTTTCTAGGTGAAGGTTCTCGCGCCCGAGTGCAGGGTACAGAAAGGCCTTTGCCGATGAGCAGCGCCGACCATTTCGCGTATTGATCTGGTAAACGCCTCCGCCCTCGGATTTGTCACCGTTCAGGTTCTCCGACCAGGGCAACCCGGTTTCATCGATGGCAGCGCGAAAGTGGCGGTTCAACCTGTGGACCTGATCACTGACGTCCTGAACATGGATCGGGCCATCGCCGGACGTTTGCCCGCTGGTGGACACCCTGGTTTCAAGGCGTTCAAAAACGTTTTTCACGCACGCCCAGTTCCAGCCTTTTGCCCCGGAGCGTTCCCAGTCGTCAAAGTCACCCGGAAGACCTCGGCAATAGATCATCGCGTTGATAGAGCCCGATCCGCCAACCAGCCGTCCGCGTGGCCAGGTGCCGGACCGGCCACCGAGTTCCGGATCAGGCTCTGTCTTGAATTGCCAGGTTCGATCGGGATCGGTGTTCAGCTTGCCATAGCCGAGCGGCAGCGACACCCAGGGCGATGCATCCGAACCGCCGGATTCCAGCACCAGGACACGGGTCTGCGGATCCGCGCTCAGCCGCCCGGCGAGGATCGACCCGGCTGATCCGGCACCGACAACAATGTAATCGAATGGTTCCATGAGCGATCAAACAGGTTGCTTTCGTATGAACCAGTTTCTTCCATTTTAGTGAAAAGCTGAAACGAAAAAAAATTTGGTGTAACATTGAAAAAATTTGAAACAAAAGCTGATATTCCTACGAAAAAGTTGCGTAAGGATTGTTCAGGTTCACTTTTCAAGAAACGGATTCCATGTCGTACAATCTCCCGCCCCTTGTCTGGTTGCGTGCGTTTGAAGCCTCGGCGCGGCAGGGCAATTTCACGCGTGCTGCCGAAGAGTTGCTGATCACGCCTGCAGCCGTCAGCTACCAGGTTCGCCAGCTGGAAAAGCTGTTGGGCTATCCCCTGTTTGACAGAGTGCACCGTGAACTGGTTTTGACGCGCCTTGGACAGACCTACCTGCCGACCGTCGAGAAGGCATTTTCGGACCTCTCCATCGCAACCGTTTCGGTGTTCGGTGAACGCGATCGGCAGCCGGTGCGATTTCGTTGCCTCAACAGCTTTGGGCAATTGTGGATGATCCCCCGGATCCGGCGTTTCCAGGAAGCACATCCGGGGATCGAGTTGCAGATGATGTCGGCTTCCTGGGCAGAGACACTCGCTCCGCAATCGATCGACATCGATATCCGCTTTGGTGACGGTTCGTGGCAGGACGGCGCGGTCGAGTTTCTGCTCAACGATCCGATCATTCCCGTCTGTCGCGCCGATCTTGTGTTGCCGGAAGGCAAGAAAGACATTGTCGCCCTGGCCGATGCGACGCGTCTCGATATCATGGGGGTTATCGACACCTGGGAGAGTTTCTTCCGCAATTTCGGATACCCGGTGCCAGAGCGCAACGGGCTTCAAGTCGACCAGAGCCTGTCCGCATTGGAACTGGCCGCCCTAGGGCATGGACATGCGCTTGTGCTGGAGACCTTGGCACAGCCCTATCTCGAAAACGGACGCCTGGTCCAGGCGTCCCCTCGAAAACTCAAGAGCCGGCACAGCTACTATCTCGTTACGTCTGGTCCCCGCCGAACCCTGAGCCCGGATGCGCAGGTGTTTTGCGACTGGCTTGCTGCGGAAATGAGCGCCGGCAACACCTGACGCAGCATTCTCAGTCGATCGCGTAGGTATATCCGAACAGTCTTTCGATCGGATCGCTCGATTTCGGGTCATCATAGCGGTTGATATCCAGGACCCCGGCTTCCACGGCACTCTGTGCGTTCAGCTTCGCCTGGACTTCATCGAAAACGCTCCAGAACTCCGGATGCGTCCGCCGTATTCCGAACTTCGATATGAGGTCCAGAAAGTCCTGCTGTTTGCGCAAGGCCAGGGTCTCTGCAACAAAATCATCCAGCTCTTCCCGGCGAACACGAAAGACAAAATTCGGGTAGCTGCTGAACTGGCCCTCCACGACGGTCATCGTGTCCTTTTCGGGTTCCCGACGCAGGTCTTCGTTGAAGATGAAGGCGACGTTGCTATGCGCCATGTCGTGGACAAGCGTGAAAACCTCGGTCCCCGTATCGTCTTCGACCAGGAGGACACTGATATCCGGCAAAAATTTCGCAAACGGAGCAGGCACGACCGTCAGGGGACGCAATCTGTCCGCCGCTGATCCGGGTTTTGCGCAAGTGCTGCCGTCGCAGCGGTTGATCGGATCGGTTTTCGGCCAAAGGTCTGGCCCGTTCTCAAGCAATCCGGTCAGAAACTCCGCCTTGGGCAGATCCGTTTTGAAGGCAATTCCTGTCGGCGAGCTTGTGTCGAGAGTGCTTTCCTTCCAGCGGTCCACGAGTTCAACCAGCGGGCCCCGGTACCAGTCTGCATGCAGGTCCTGCCGCGTTTCAGGTGGCAGGAAGGACAGGAAGCTGCGCTCGCCCTCCCGGCGCAGGCTGTCCATGTAGATCCGGGTCGTCAGCTGGTGTTCTACATTGCCGAACACGTCAAACCCGGCCACCAGATTGTAGTAGATCCGTTCAAACAGCGGAAAGTCGATCACCCAGCCGGTTTTGGGAACTGAGCCGACAAAGCCCGTCACCACGGAAGCAGAAGAGAAGTTTCGATAAACGGTCAGGCGCGCGCCGGCGTAGTGACCGTCACCGTCCCAGATGTGGTCGTAGTCCGGTGGGGCAACGTTCTGGAACTGACGCGCGTAACGATCGCGGCGATATCTCTGGTACCGGATCGGCCCGACTGTCAGAAGGCTCGACAGCCGCTGCTTCACGGTACCGTCGGCCCGAGCAACCGGCAATTCGAGAATGGGAATAGCATCCTGCAGAAAGGTTGGATCGGTGACGGAAAGGTCTGCGTCCGGATCAAGAAACGACACCCAGAACCGGTCCTCGATTACATTGACGGCGACCTGTCCGTAGCAGACGGGGCCGCGAATGAACGAGCGGACGAAATAGAGGGCATCGTCCAGCAGGAACTGGTACCGGCTGCGTGCCGGAATGGCCTGGAAAGTCGACAGCGGATTGCCACCTGCATCGATCGAGTAGGGTGGCAGTTGGTCAAGTGCCCAATCCGGTTTCAGGAACAGTTCATCATATCGTTTCAGCCTCCGAGGGCCAATTTCGTAGGTGATGTGTTCCTTGTGCAGGATCGTCCCGTCGATCGGAATCAGGCGGTAGTGAAACGTCTCGCCCGGATCATCAAAAGGTCGGCGCGTCGCAATTTCGTCTGCGGGTTTGCCGGGCCCTGTTCTGGAACGGATGAGACGGAAAAAACGCCGATGGGTGTCTCCTTCCAGATGCAGATGCGCCAGGAAGAGGTGTTCGTAAAGGTACCGTGCGACCAGGGCCGAACGATTTTGAGGCTGGTTGAGAAAGGTCTCAATCTCGGAAATCTGTCCGGCGACATCGTCGAGCGGGGCCTGCATAACTGCCAGCGAGAGGGCGGGTGCGCCTTTTTCGGCCCATTCCAACAGCGTGTTGAACTCGTCCTCGGACAATGGCGCCGTGCCGTGGGGCATGCCGCCATATGTATGGTCTTTCAGGTAACCCGCCATTTCGGCCGGCGCTGGACAGCTGTTTTTCCGGTGCGGTCCGATCTCGACGGACGAGGGCAGGGGCGCGCCGAGCGTGAAAGCCATGTCGCGCCCTCTTTTCAACAGGGCAACCAGTTGCGACGGCGAACTTGTGCTGCCCGTGACCGGGAAAAAGCCTTTCTGACGCCACGCGGGAACAGACTTGGCGTCAATGCCGAGCCGCGTCATGGGAGCATCATCAAGACGCGACGAGTTATAGACTTTGTCCTTGCTGGCGCCCCGCCGCCAGCCCTCGGCGGATGACAGCTTCAGTTGGCAGGGGGCATCATAACAACCATGGCAGACGACACACCGTTTGTTCAGCGTGTCCTGTACCGTGGGCGTCATCTGCTGGGTGACTGCCTGCTGGGCATGCGCCATGTATCCGGAAGGGGCGACATGTAGCGTGAGGAAAGCAAGGATCGCTGCCCCAAACATGGCTGCGATCTTTCTGGGTAACCTGCGCATGGACGGGCCCCGGGACATCAGGTGCTTATCCTTCGTCGTCTTCCATTCGAGGGCGCGTTTCGCGGCTGGGATCGTCCGGCCCCTTGTAGGCATAAAGATAGGCATAGGCTGCAAACAGGGCGATGGCTCCGACGATGTAGACCCAGGTGGTATTGCCGAAATAGTATTCGACCCCGGTCCAGCCAAAACAGAAGGCCACTAGCAGGATGCGGCGCCAGAGCGGGTCAAACCAGGGGTGTTCAACGGGACCAAACAAAGTTTTGCCTTCCTTCTGCGTCATTGGAGCCATGCGCGATGCGTGGGCAGTTGCCGTAAGGTGAGTGTCAAGAGCTTGCAAAATCAAGCTAAATTTGCCCCAAGAGAGTGGAAATAATCTTGCAACAGTTTGCTGAACAAGGGAAGGTGGCCAGCGGCAGAAACCCTGGAACAAACGCTTTTCCAGAATGGGCAGGCAATTTGACATGCTAACGACGCTTGATCTCCTGACAGCGAACGATACGCCCGGTCAGCATGCGCCGTCCTACTATGCCGCGACTGCCAACTGGCAAACCAACCATGAACCTCTTGATGGCGACAAGACCTGCGACGTCTGTGTTATCGGCGGCGGATACACCGGCCTGTCGGCGGCGCTGCATCTGGCCGAACGAGGCATGGATGTCGTTTTGCTGGAAGCCAACAGACTTGGCTGGGGTGCCTCCGGCCGCAATGGTGGTCAGGTCGGCTCAGGACAGAGGGTAGAGCAGACCGTACTGGAAGAGCGGCACGGCAAGTCCCATGCAAAGCTTCTCTGGGACCTTGCTGAAGAATCCAAGGCCCTGGTCAGAAACCTGGTCGCACGGCATGAAATTGCCTGTGACTACACGCCCGGTATTTTACACGCGGATCATCGCAAGGCTTTTGTCGAGGAAAGCCGCGACTATGTGGAACATCTGCGACTGCACTATGGCTACGAGGACATTCGGTTTGTGGATGGCGACGAGATCGGGGAGCAGGTCGGAAGTCCGCGTTACTTCGGTGGCTCGCTCGACATGGGCGCAGGCCATCTCCATCCGCTCAACTTCGCGCTTGGTCTTGGCCGGGCGGCCCGGGACGCCGGCGCCAATCTGCACGAGGAAACAAAGGTCATCGATGTTGAAGGCATTGGTGAACCGCGGATAACGGTGAAGACGGAAACGGGGAACGTGACCGCAGGCCACCTGGTTCTGGCCTGCAACGGCTATCTGGGGCGCCTCGAGCGGCAGACCGCGGCCCATGTCATGCCGATCAACAATTTCATCGTTGCGACGGAGCCCTTCTCGGAGGCCGAAGCGAAAGAGATCATACCGAACAATGTCGCGGTCGCCGACAGCAAGTTCGTGATCAATTATTTTCGCCTGTCAGCAGACAGGCGCCTTCTCTTCGGCGGTGGCGAAAATTACGGCTATCGCTTTCCGGACGACATCAGGTCCTTTGTCAAACGTCCGATGCTGGACATATTTCCGCAGCTGAAAGATGTCGCAATTGACTATGGCTGGGGTGGCACTTTGGCGATCACACCAAAACGCATGCCGTATTTTGCAAGGCTTGCACCCAATGCATTGACCGCGACCGGGTATTCAGGACATGGCGTTGCCATGGCAACGCTTGGGGGACAGGTCCTGGCCGAAGCCATTGCCGGAACTGCCGGACGCTTCGAAGCGTTCGAGAAACTGAATATCCCCGCTTTCCCGGGTGGAGACAGATTACGGTTCCCGCTGCTGGTGCTTGCCATGACCTGGTTCTCGCTGCGCGACAGGCTTGGGGTCTGACATGCTTCAGCGAAATTCCGATACCCCAACCACTATCGGCAGCTATTGGGAAGCCAGCATTCAGGCACCACGGCAGGACCGTCAACTGATGGGCAACGCCCTTTTCGACGTCGCAATCATCGGAGCAGGGTTCGCGGGCCTGAGTGCAGCGCTGAAACTTGCACAGGACGGCGTGTCGACCTGTGTGCTTGAAGCCGAGCAGGTGGGCTTTGGTGCATCTGGACGCAACGGTGGCTTCTGTTGCCTGGGGGGCACCAAGCTGGACGAACGCACCTTGATCAGGAAGTTCGGTCTGGAGGAAGCCCGGAAGTTTGTTGCCTACCAACTGGCAGGGGTGAACCTGGTCGAGGAACGGTTGAACCTCTGGAATGCGGATGTGGATCGCCATTCCACGGGAGAGATTTTCCTTGCGCACAGACCTCGCGATGTAGCCAGCCTGCAGGATGATGCGGGCTTTTTGAAAGAGAATTTCGGCATCAAGACCAGATTGCTCTCCAAGGACGATCTGGAAAAAAATGGGTTTGGCGGACCGGAGTTTTACGGTGGGATGCATTTTCCCTACGGGTTTGCACTCAATCCCATGAAATACGTTCATGCACTGGCTGACCAGGTCAGGCAGTCCGGCGGCAAGATTTTCGGCAAGTCCCAGGTGAGCGGGGTGACGCGCGATGGTGATCGATGGCGTCTCGAAACCGAGCACGGTTTTGTCAGGGTCAGGAAAGTTGTTCTGGCAGGAAACGGCTATGCACGTGAAGATGCTCCGCGCTGGTTGCAAGGGCGAACTTTACCTGTGATGTCCTCAATTCAGGTCACGCGGCCGCTGAGCGAGCAGGAACTGTCCGCCCAGAACTGGACGTCGGACATCATGGCCGCCGATACCAGGATCCTGCTGCATTATTTCAGATTGCTCCCGGATCGTCGGTTCCTGTTCGGAACCCGCGGCGGTATTTTCGAAAGTCCGAAATCGCTGGCCAACATGCGCAAGCGCGCCCGTGCCGATTTCGAGCGCATGTTTCCGGCCTGGGTCAGGATTGAACCAGAGTTCAGCTGGCACGGAAACGTTTGCCTGGCGCGAGACCTGACGCCATTCGTCGGTGAGATCCCTCACATGGAAGGCGTCTATTCGGTCATGGGCTGGCACGGTAGCGGCATCGCCATGGCTTCCATCTCGGGCGAAAAGGTTGCTGGCCTGATCACGGGCAAGATCCGCCAGCAAGACCTGCCTGCAGTCGTCAGCAGCCCCTTGCGCAGATTTCCTCTGGCAACTCTTCGCAAGCTTTATCTGCAAGGGGCCTACTGGTGGTATGGCTGGCAGGACCGGTAGACCCAGACAGGCGATGCCCCTTCGGTAGAGACACCGCCTCACCTGAAATGACTATTTTACTTCAATGACATACTTGTCGACCACGTTCCGGATCTTTGCCGAACCCGATACGTACATGTCCATCTTGAAGCCGACCTTGAAAACGTCCTTGCCGCGGTAGCCACGATTGGGCTTGTAGATGACGGCGGTACCCTTGACGTTGCGACCGGCGCAGCGACCGGTTTTGTCGCTGAGTTTGAAGGAAACGACCTTGAAGGTTACCTGGCCATGTTCCGGTGCTTTCGTGACCCTGAATTTAGGGATCGCGCCACCGGTGCAAGACGGGCCGTAGGTTGCATGCGCGCCAACAGTTGAGGTCTTGTTGGCCGGAACTTCACGGCGGATAGTTTCTGCAGATGCAATGGAGGAAGCAAAAAGAAGAACCAAAAGACTAATGACAATACGCATTGTGCTAACCTTGTAATTTTTATCGATGGCGTGCAGATAGAAAACAATCGGAAACGATGCAATCATTGAAAGGCGTAGTTACTCACTTCAACCTGCGTGTGTGGTAAAGGTGCAACTGATGGCGCATTGATCAGCCCCCCGGGCTCCGCCTACAACGCCATCAGACAAGAGAATTGCGGGATCGAAGAAGTGACGGAAAAGAGCGTCAATGTCCGGCAGGCCGTGGAGGCTGACCTGGGGGCGGTCTATGAGATTTGCCTGAAAACCGGAGATGCAGGCCGGGATGCCGAACACCTGTTCGAGGATCCCAAACTGGTCGGGCATGTCTACGGAGCACCTTACCTTGTGTTGGAAGGCTGCATCAGTTTCGTTGCCGAGGACGAAGCAGGTGTGCTCGGTTACGCGGTCGGGGCACCGGATACCCGGTCTTACGAGAAAATCCTTGTATCCGAATGGTTGCCGGATCTCAGAAGCAGGTACCCTCTTCCAGGTGGACCATCTGATGACTGGTCGCCGGATGAGCATTATTGCGACCTTATCCATAATCCGCGGCCGATCCCGGAGGAGATTGTCCGGGAGTTTCCGGCGCACATTCACATGAACCTGTTGCAAAGGGCGCGGGGCAGGGGTGTCGGAAGCGCTCTGCTTGAAGCCTGGGTGGAAGCTGCAAGGCAGGAACAGGTTCGAGCGGTGCATGCTGGGGTGAGCGCAACAAATCTTGCCGGGTTGAAATTCTGGACTTCGCGCGGCTTTACATCGGTTCGTGAAGACTTTTCCCGGGGAAAACGCAGCACGATCTGGTGCGGTCGGATGCTGTGAACCGGTCGCACGCGCCCTCGATATCGACCTTGTTTTGCAATCGTTCATTTCTCTATAGCCAGGGGACGCATCATGGCTGCCAAAAACAAATCTGAACTGCTGCTTGCCACCAATCTTGAATTTGAGAAGCTCGAACGGGTCCTGTCCCAGTTGCCTGAAAAGCTGCGTCTCGCAAAGGACGAGGAGGACACCTCTCCAAAGGATATCCTCGGCCACCGCGGCCATTGGATTGAACTCTTTCTTGGGTGGTACCGGGATGGTCAGGCCGGCAGCAAGGTTTTCTTTCCCGCCGAAGGATACAAGTGGAATGAAACCAGGCGTTACAATGCTGACTTGAGAACCGCGCAGGCCGGTTTGTCCTGGGAGGCGGCACTCGAGCTCTTGTCTGCCCGTCATCAAGATCTGATCGACCTGGTCGAGGGCCTCACCGAAGAGGAGCTCTACGGGGCACCGATGAAAGGAGCCAACAACCACTGGCCAACCGGGCGCTGGGCCGAGGCTGCAGGGCCGAGCCACTACAGATCAGCCGCCAAATACCTGCGAATGCGGATCAGGGAAGCTGCCAAGAGCGATTAGGTGCCGGGGTCAGTTGCCGCCGCGACCGCTGGTTTTCGCCGGATCACCGCAACATTCACCTCGCTCCAGATGTCATATCCAAGCTTGCGGTAAAGTGCGATTGCACCATGATTGTCCGCATAGGCATGCAGAAAGGGTCGGTCTCCCCGAGCCCGGATTTGAGCCGCTACAAAACGCGACAGTGCCGAGGCAAATCCGTGGCCGCGAAACCCGGGATGGGTGCAAATGCCACTGACTTCGGTGTAACCGTCCAGGTTCAGGCGTGTCCCGGCCATTGCGGCAAGTTTTCCATTGCGCCTGATCCCCCAAAAAGAACCGATCTCGGGCGTTCGGGCCGTGAAGGGGCCGGGCTGAGTCAGTTCCGCGAGCTCAACCATGTCCGGCACATCAGCGAGGGACAACGCATGAATGCCCAACTCCAGGGACGGGCTCTCACCCGGAAGCTGCTCGATCATCAGGACGCCAAGCGCAGACTTCACGGTTTCAATTGAATCAGGCAGGCCCACCTCTTCGGCCTGCAGAAGGTAAACGTGATCGTCTTCATCCCCGAGCACCTGGGCAAGGGACGCCAGTGCTGCCTCTGAATTGTCGATGCTGGCCGCAAACGGCGTTATGGCCGGATCGAACCGGCGTGCCTTTGCATCTCCGACGGAGAACCGGCTCTGCCGACTTGTCAAAGCGGACCAGACAACGCGCTTCAGCACGCTTTCCTGGATCTCAGGCGTCATAGCGCCTGACCTCTAGGATTTCGAAGTGCTGTGCCGTCTGATCCCAGCGACTCAAGACCTTCTGGGCCGCGTCTGGAACATAACTGCGTTCGTAGTCCTCGCCATGTAGTGCAATGATGTTGTCGAGTGTTTCAAAGGTCATGACGGTACAGAATTCCGTCTCGGTTTTTAGCTCGCGACGCAACACTTCAATGCCTCGAAAACCCTCCATTTTCTTCGCCTCTATGCCAGGTATGACTTCGTTGGTCAGAATCCGGAAATAGGCGTCGGCGTTTTCAGGCGTGGTCCAGCCATGCCAAACTCTCTTGATCATTTCTCAAGGTCTCCCGATTGGATCAGTTCTGGCCAGCTTCGCACGGGGAGCGTGGGTCTGCGTGACTTGAGCGGCGCTGCTGCCAGGGCATCTTCCAGCTGTGCCAGTTGTCGTAACAACGAACCGTTCAGGTCTGAACAGGCGTCCTCTACGGAACGTGCGACGGCGGGCCAAAGGGTCGCCTGGAGCGTTTCAACCATCCGTGCGCCTTCTTGTGTCAGTGCGATTGTGCTGACACGCCTGTCACCATCGTCCTGACGTGCCTCAACCAGACCGTCAGACTTCATTTTGTTGATCATCCTGGTGACGCCGGGTTGGCTTTGCCCGAGTGTTCTTGCCAGATCACCAATGCTCAGCGGGCCGTGTATGGAAAGAGCGGCGAGCACTGGATTGTGAGGCGTGGGCAAGTCGGTGCCGAGAAGTTCACTCGTCAGATCCTGCGTCTGTGCCTGTAGTCTCTCACCGATCCGTTTCAGCCGGCTGCCTAAAGTGGCGTATCCCAGTGTGCGAACAACGTCTTGAACCATGTGCAACCTCATTAACATAACATGTTATATAACTGTATATGTAAAATTTCAAGACCTCTTGCTTGACACTTCATTGCGATTGAAATAACCAATTAGTTATGGAACAAATTGGTTATATAAAGGATGACGGTGACCTGAACGCCGTATTTGCCGCCCTGGCGGATCCAACAAGGAGGGCAATTCTGACCCGCTTGGCGACTGGCGAAGCCTCGGTCAACGAGATCGCCGCTCCATTTGAGATGAGCCAGCCCGCGATCTCCAAGCATTTGAAAGTCCTGGAACGGGCAGGGCTGGTGACGCGCGGTGCCGACCGCCAGAAACGGCCAGCACAGTTGAACGCTGCACCGATGAAGGAAGCGATCGCCTGGCTGGAAGAATTCAAGCAATTCTGGTCATCAAGCTTCGATCAGCTCGATGAGCTTCTTGAGCAACTGAAGAACACGGATAGTTAGGGGAATACAAAATGTCTTTGCCGGAATTCATTCTAGACAGACGTTTCAATGCACCGCGCGAACTGGTTTGGCGGGCCTGGACGGAACCGGATCTGTTGTCGCGCTGGTATGGCCCGGGTGTCGAGACCATCATTCACAAACTGGACGTTCAACCGGGCGGTCTCTGGCTCAACGAGATGCGTTATGGCGGAGGATCACACTACCAGCGGGTCGAATATACGGAAGTCTCCAAACCGGAAAAGCTCGTCTGGCTGCATTCAGTATCCGACGGTGAGTGGGAAATTGCGGACAATCCCATGATGCCCAATTGGCCACGTGTTCTGCTTACGACAGTCACCTTCCTGCAGGATGGCGACGCCACGGATGTCCGACTGGTCTGGACACCCCACGAGGCCACCGAGGCGGAAATCGAATGTTTTGCCGGGGCGATCAGTGGTCTGGACAAGGGCTGGGGCAAAGGCATGGAGATGCTGGCAGAGCTGCTTGCCGAACTGCAGGCCTGACCGAATTCACGCTGGCGCAGCGCTTCGGGCCTGGTCAGCAACTTACAAGACAACGGGTCCCGGATTTCGTCCGGGACCCGTCTGGATTTTTGATGGGCTGGCATCAATCCCGGTTGGGTACCGGGAGACGCAATTGTTATTATGCCGCGCGCTTGGTCTTGAACAAATTCCAGCGACTGCCTGGCACGCTCGCGGACTTAGTCGAACTCCGGACCGCGGGCCTTGTAGGGCGTGACTTCTTTCCACGCCTTCATGAGGGTTTCCAGTTCACCGTCTGCATGCGACGGCAGGACGATCTGAAGTTTCACCAGCAGGTCACCATGTCCACCGGACTTCGTCGGCAGACCCTTGCCTTTGAGGCGCATGACCTTGCCGCTTGAAGCGTTTGCCGGGATGGTCAGGTTGACTGCGCCGGTCAGCGTCGGCGTCTTGATCTTGGCACCCAGGACCGCTTCGTAGAGGGTCAGCGGAAGGTCGAGCACGATGTCCGATCCCTTGACCTCAAACAGCTTGTGGGGCCGGATCCGGACTTCCACCATGGCATCGCCGGCAGGGCCGCCATTCGCGCCCGGATGACCCTGTCCTTTCAGCCGGATTTTTTCCCCGTCAACCACGCCTTTGGGCAAGGTGGCATTCACGGTCTTGCCGTTGGGCAAAGTGACCTGAGCCTTGCCCGAGTTGACGATGTCCTCGAGCGTCACACGCGCCACGATCTCGGCATTCTTGCCTTTGGTCTTGGGAGGGGGCTGTGTGCGTGCACCGGCCCCGGCAGCACCCGCGCCAGGGCGCGCACCTGCGCCAGACTTGCCACGACCGCCGCCAAACCCGCCGAAAATGTCGTTCAAGATGTCGTCGAAGCCACCGGCCCCGCGAGTCGAGGATTTGAAGCCGCGTGTATTGCCTGCCGAGCCAAAGTCTTCATAGCCCGAAAAGCCTTCGAAGCCTTGAGAATGGAACTTCTGCTTGCCTTCCGCGTCGATCTCGCCACGGTCGAACTTGGCGCGTTTTTCTTTGTCGCCAACGATTTCGTAGGCCTGGTTGACTTCCGCAAAACGTTGCTGTGCTTCCGGATCATTCTTGTTCTGATCAGGATGATATTTCTTGGCCAGCTTTCGAAAGGCCTTCTTGATGTCGCCCTCGCTGGCGGATTTCGCCACGCCGAGAACGCTGTAGGGATCACGCATTCGTTTCACCAGGTTTCTCAGATTTTCCGCTCAGCGGTCCATGGCTATGCTCTTCGGATACTATCATGTTCCAAAGGGCACAATTTACAGAGACCAAACCGAACCGGAATTGTCTCTTATATTGTGTTGGACCGGGGAAAATTCTAGGTCTCCATCACCTGCCCGAAGATCGTACGCTTTTAGCGGTTTTTTCGACAGGTTCAAGCGTCGGCAACCGTCAGAGTGGTGACACTGAATTTTTGCGTGATATCGCGGCACGCGGTTCCGGAATAGAGCTTGATCCCGGCAATGGTATTGGCCGTGGTCTGGAACGACAGGCATCCCGTTTCCGACAGCGTCGCTGTATCGATCTGAGAAAGCGTTCCAGAGTTGCCACTCAGTGCATTCAGCCAGTGGACGGAAAGCTCGGCTGAACTGGAGGGCGGCGTGAGGCCGGAACCAAGTTTGTCGAGGTTTTCAGCAATGATCTTGCGGTCGTCCTCATTTACATCGGAATACGCAATGTCGGTCGATGACGGAATGGAGCCGGTGATAACCGTGGGTGTGTCGATGTTGCTGGCACCCATGGGTACGGTCACGTGGCTGCAGCCGCCCAGAAAAACGCTGAAGCAGAACACAGTCGCCACAAAGTGTTGGATCTTGATGTGACCAGCAGTATATGAACGCATATGGTGCATTTTTAGACAGCCCGCCCCCGGTTCGCAGATGCTTGCCTTGTGCTGGGCCGTCGATCCTTCGACAGGTATCCAATGACAGACTTGAAGCATCCTTCTGAACAGTTAACAAAAGGTGACTTTACGGAGGTCAAGAAACCATTTGAGCTTTTTCATGAATGGCTTGAGGACGCCAAGGGCAGTGAGCCGAATGACCCGAATGCGCTGTCTTTGGCCACGGTAGACGAAAATGGCCTGCCAAATGTGCGGATGGTTCTGCTGAAGGGTTTCGACGAACGCGGTTTCGTCTTTTACACAAATTTTGAAAGCACGAAGGGCGAGGAACTCCTGTTCGCCGGCAAGGCCGCCATGTGCTTCCATTGGAAGTCCCTTCGCAGGCAGGTCAGGATTCGCGGCGAGGTCGTCGAGGTCTCCGCAGAGGAAGCCGACGAGTATTACGGCTCGAGGCCGCGCGGCAGCCGAATTGGTGCCTGGGCTTCAAAGCAGTCGAGACCCCTTGAAAGTCGATTTGCGCTGGAAAAGGAAGTGGCCAAGTACACCGCGAAATTCGGGATAGGTGATATTCCCCGCCCGGAACACTGGTCCGGGATGCGTTTGGTGCCGACTTCGATCGAATTCTGGCACGACAGGCCGTTCCGGCTTCACGACCGGATCTTGTTCACACGCCAACATGCAGACGAGCCCTGGTCCAAAGAGCGGCTTTATCCCTGAGCAAGGCCGACCTTCAGCGTCGGAAAGGGCCCGGTGCAAAGGGCTAAGGCTCACGCTGCTGCGGCGCCAGGGTCTTTGTAGAAGGGCTACAGGAGCCGTTTCCACCGGAAAACGACAAAGGTTGAAAAGACCGAAACCAGCATCAGGCCGATTGAGAAGAGGAACCCCTGCTGCCACTCGAGTTCGGGCATGTTCTTGAAGTTCATTCCGTAGATCGAGGCAATCAGCGTAGGTGGCAGGAAGATAACGCCGAGAACCGTGAATATCTTGGAGATCTGGTTCTGTTCGAGGGTAACCAGACCGACCGTCGCATCCAGCAGGAAAGACAGCTTGTTGTCGAGAGCGTCACCATGTTCCTTGATGGAGTGCACGTCCCGACCGACGGCCTTGCAGTCGGACACCTGTTGCTCGCTCAATCCGAGGCGCACGGCCTGGGTGTTCATGAAAAGCAGCAGTCTTGAAAGGCTCGCACACACGTCGTGCAACTTGGCGACATCCAGTCCGATCAGGCCCAGCCGTTTAATTGCGACCTGGTAGCTGGCGGTTTTGCGTGTGTTCAGGCGGTCGCCGAACACTTCGAGAGACAACTCGTCATATTGCAGCGAGGCGGCTTCCATGTTGTCGGCGCAGTGATCGACAACAATATCCATCAAGGCAAAGAAGACGGCCGGGCCCACATGCGCAATGGTCGCATCCGATTGCGCTTTTTGCGAAAACTGGTCGATGGATTTCAGGTCACCATAACGGACCGTCACCAGACGTTTTGCATTCAGCACGAACGCGACGGAAGAAAGTACTGGATCGATTGTCCGCGCGGTTACCGGCAATTGAGCGGTCATGACAACCGCCCCCGGTTCCAGGTAAAGCCTTTCAGAGGTTTCTATGGAAGCGACGTCTTCGCGCGCTGGGATCTCGGCGCCCATCAGCGTTTCCGCCAGTTGCCGCTCTTCGCGGGTCGGCGCAACAAGATCTATCCAGACAGACGTGGAGGGCAGCGGTTCGCCGGGAGACAGTTCAATCTTCTCCAGGCCTTTGACCGATGGGCAATAGGCAATGATCATGTAGGCTTTCTCCACGGGGACAAATCAGCTGTCCAGGTGGCAGTTTGCCTAAGAGATCAGACAACGGCAACAGCCTCGATCGGGAACGCTCCGCGACCTGGGCAAAACCGCCCAAGCGCTCATTTCGCGCGGAAACGAGCGCCCTTTGGACGGTTATCGGCCGGTTTTACTGCTTTTTCTTATCGGCGCCGGCGTTCTTGCAGAGCGCGGCAGCCGTCAGAGCGGCAATACCTACCGGTTTATAGAGATTTTCCAGTTTAGCTCCGGCCTGCGAGTTTGAAGTCGGGCGGGCAGTTTGTTCAGACATTGTCTCTAGTCCGTGTTGTTTCCAGTGCCCGCGACCTGGTGTTCCTTGTTGAAAGTCCTGCGGGCGGTGGTGCATGTCGTATCCAAATAAGGCGATCGGAAGGCATTTGTCGCATGCCTGCAAAAAATCCTGATTTGGACATAATCAGGATGCGCCTTTTTATGAAATCCGGCTATTCAAAATCCATAACAGGTTGTTACGAAATCGCTAGGAATTTGAAGTGGATAGTTAAGCGATTTTTAACCGAACAAGATGCTATTTTCGGCGCGGATTTGCCGGCAACAAGTCTCAGACTAGGTAGCTTCTGTAATTTTTCGGTGGCTGCTTGCGCAGGCACAAGGCCAGGCCGTTCAGCGAACGCAGAAAAACCAGGGCCGCTGTCAGGCTCATCGCAGCCAGTCCAATGAGAATCAGGACCGTCGAGAGCGCGGCTCCTGCGAGCCAGAGCAAACCGGAGATACTTGTCCCGATCAAAAGGATTGCACCACTGGTTTTAATGTAGTGGTGGTGCTCACGGAGCACCTGTCTGTCAACGTCGGCATAAACGGTCGCAAAAACGAGTGCGACGGGGCTGAGCACATAGGTCGACATCATGACATGGCACAGCCCGACATTGACCATGCCCGCCTGAAATGGCCGTTTGCAAAGGCTTGCAAGGGCATGAATGCCATTGTCGGAGGAAGGCCTTGCGGCATCTGCCTGGTCGATAGAGTTTCTCAAGCTCATGATGATCTGAGTAACATAATTGCCTTGTGTTTGTCGAAACGGCTCAAACTCTTGATTTTCAAACCATATGTTTATGTTCCGGAAGTAGGGTTTGTTTTGACAAGTCGCGGATAAAGGACGAAACAATCACAATGCGCTGTTGCCAAAGCGCAGCCTGACGGATTTTGCAACTGGATCGAGATGAAGCGTTACGCCGTTTACAGGACAGCCGCAGCACCCGCGAGCCGAACAATTGGCTCCATTGCGCTTGCCTTGGCGCTGGTCGCGTTTTTGGCCAAACGCCTGAACCTGATCAACGCTGATGTCTTTGTCCTGTCTCTCATCGCGGCCGGCATGGTTGCGCTCACGGCAATTGTCCTTGCTCTGCTTGCTTTTCAGAGAATCTGGAGCAACGGCGGACCGGGTGTCCCGTCGGCACTTTTTGGTATCTGTTTCGGCCTGCTGGCACTTGCCCCTCCGGGCCTGGTCATCGGCATGCTCGTCTTGCAGTCCGGGCCGGACGACCTGTCGACCGACAGGACTGATCCACCTGAAATGACGGAACGGCTCGTTGCGGCGAACCAGCCGTTCCTGAGCTGGCTGAATGTGACATTGGGAGACTATGTGTGGCCTGCTGTGGCGCAGGTAGTCGACGGCAAAGCAAGCGATGAAGCCACGACGCCGACGAAAGAAACGGATATCGTTTCACGCCGCTACCGGATCTCGCCTGCTCATCTTCATGTCGCAAGCGGCAAGGCTCTGGAAACGCTCGATTGGGCCATCGTTGAAGAATTGCCACCCGACCTCCTCGATGCACCGACATGGATGCAGGCGGAAGGTTCGACGCGTATTCTCGGTTTGAAGCATGACATTGCAGTGCGAATTCGACCGGACACGGTCGGGGCTCTGCTGGATGTGCGATCAAGGTCGCAAACGCCGCTCAGGGACCTGACGGACAATGCAAACCGCATTCGTCAATTGTTTGCAGAGATTGATCGTGTACTGCTGGAAACCTACGGCGACCTCGCACGACTGTCGATCGAGGAAGACGGCCTTGAGGAAGAGGATCTGCAGCCGGAACTCGTTGAGGATGAGCGTGACACGATCCCGCTCCCGGGTTTCAAACCCTATTTCGAGACCGAAGAAGAATTCTTGCCCGAGGAACTTGAGGGACGGGACCTGACGGTTACAGCCGGCTAGCCGCAATCCTTATGCATTCGTCTGTCAAGGCAGCTTGCTGTAGACGGCGCTCAGTGACAGACCTCCCTCGGCTGCAACCAGCCCCCGTTCCGACAGGTCTTCCAGATGGGCAAAGACGGAAAGTCCAGCCGCGGGATAAAGGCTCGGGTCCACATTCGTATAAAGCGCGCGCACGATCTCCGGGATCGTTGAATCGGCTCCCGCCAAGTGGGTGAGGATCGCGGTTTCCCGGTTCAATCGGTGATGCTTTAGTTGATCCGCATAGACGCGGGCATCCTCGATCTTGCCACCATGGCCCGGAAGATAGATCTCTTCAGGTCGATCAAGCAGCTTGTCGAGGGATTGCATGTAATCGCGCATGTTACCATCGGGCGGAGCAACAATGGACGTTGACCAGCCCATGACATGATCGGCGGAAAACAGGAGGCCCTCGCCCTTGATTGCGAAACACAGATGGTTGGCCGTGTGTCCGGGAGTGGCAATGGTTTCAAGCGACAGTTCCGCCGCGTCGAAAATGTCTCCGTCTACCAGCTGATGATCAGGTGAGTGGTCCTTGTCGGCACTCGCATCCAGCGGGTTGACTTCGTTGGCCAACAGCACCCGCGCTGCGTGGTGCGCCGCGCAGCCGATGATTGGCGCGCCGGTCTTTTCCTTCAGAAGTCTTGCGCCGGGCGAGTGATCCACATGTGTATGCGTAACAAGGATTGCTTCGACGGTTGCTCCATCCGCGGCGCGCAAAAGGGCTTCGATGTGTTCCGGGAGAACGGGCCCCGGATCCACCACAACAAGCCGTTGCGAGCCAAGCATGTAGGAATTGGTGCCCATGAACGTGAAGGGACCGGGATTCCTTGCCGTCAAACGCCTCAGACCTGGTGTCAGTTCAATGGCTTCGCCGTAGCAGGGATCAAAATCCCGGTCATGTTGCATGGCGTGGTGTCCCGTCCGCTTTATGGAGTTTATCGTGCTGTCAGGAACGTGGGTTGATTTGACGAATTTGGCAATGGCACCAGCTTATATACTTGCCGGGTCTGTTCGTTCCAGCCGGTGTCACGTGATTGACGTGTCTGGCCTATAAGGCAATCAACACTTTGCCAAAACGAGTCCATTTGTGGGACATTGAAAAACAAACAAGATCTGGGACGGAATGCTGAACGAAAATGGCTCCTGAAAACGAATGCCGATTTGACGGACTGCTGGACTTGCCCCGAGAGCGAGCATTTTCGCTATTTGTCGACCGCTCTGACTTGTGGTGGTCGACCCCTTTCGGGGACACCAGCGATGAAGAAAGTGAAGTCGCGATCGAACCCCTCGTTGGCGGGAGCTGCTATGAAAACGACGCAGCGGGTCAGCACCGTGTTTGGGGAACCGTCCTGTCCTTTGAAAGTCCCCTCTATGTCCGTTTGGCCTGGCAGGTGTCCGAGGACGGAACGCCCATACCGGATCCTGGAACAGCCAGCCGGGTGATGGCGAGTTTTCGCGAAGTCGGAGAAAAGACCCGGATCGAAATTGTCCACTCCGAATTTCTTCGACATGGAGAAAGGGGCGCACAGGTTATGGAACATGTGCGCACGTCCGGCTGGTGGCCGAGGATCATCGAAAACCTTCAGAACGCCGCCAAGAACATGAAGTGAAGGGAGTGCGCCCGCTCGTGGATCGGAAACATCGCATTTTGTCGCTGATATGACATGGATTTCATGCTAGGCCACAGGCCACCGCAAGGCCTTGATGGCACAAATCTCCATCTTTGACGGCGCAATTGAAAGACCAGTTCCCGAGATCCATGACTACAATCCCATCCCCAACCGAGGACACATCAGAAACCAGACCGAGTGCGTCGCCTCTCTCGAGGGTCTCTGATGCGAGATGGGTCTTGGCAACAGCTGTACTCGTTACGTTGGGAGCGGTCGCCTTTTTCGGTATTCCATTCTGGCCGGCAGTGCTCGGGTTGCTTGCGATAACGGCTGCTGCGGCCTTCGCGCCCAGAAGATCGAGCAGCCGACGATTGAAGCTGAAAACCCAGCGTGAAGTCCGCAGGATGTGGCCCGGAACCGGAATGAAAGTGACGGTCGATGCCTTGCCGAACCCGTGTTTCGTGGCTGACGGGAGGGGGATCACCCGCTATGTCAACCACGAAGCGCAAAAGGTCTATGGGGACGTCAAACCGGGTGGCCCCCTGTCCTTTTCCCTGAGAGCGCCGTCACTGCTCGAAGCATTTGACCGCGTTTGCGAAACCGGACTTCCCGAACAGATCAACTGGATCGAGAAAGTTCCGACCGAAACCTGGTACGAAGCGCATGTCGCCCCGATTTTCATGCCGGGCAGCCTGTCCAGCGACCAGCGCGGCGGTCAACCGGATTTCATTCTCGTTGTCATCCAGGACCAGACCGAAAACCGCAGGCTGGAACGCATGCGGTCGGACTTTGTTGCCAATGCAAGCCACGAACTGCGCACGCCACTTGCATCGCTCACGGGATTTATCGAGACCATCCAGGGAGCTGCACGAAACGATCCCGAGGCAAGGGACAGGTTCCTGTCGATCATGCAGGAACAGGCGGAGCGCATGCGTCGTTTGATCGACGACATCCTGTCGCTGTCGCGGATCGAACTCAAAGCCCATGTCCGCCCGGCCGGGGTCGTGGACCTGAAGGAAGTTGTCCGGCACACGGCGGATGCCCTGGCACCGCTGGCTGCCGATCTCGATGTGGAGATCAGGGTCGAGGTGCCAGATCGACCGGTCAAGTTGCAGGGTGATCGGGACGAACTCATCCAGGTGGCGGAAAACCTCGTGGAAAATGCGCTGAAATACGGCAAGGACGGCAAGTTCGTCGACGTTACATTGACGGAACTGGTTGAAACGCCTGAATTGCCGCAATGGCAGCTATCGGTGCGGGATTACGGCGAAGGCATCGCGTCTGAACATCTTCCACGTCTCACGGAACGGTTTTATCGGGTAAGCGATGACTCCAGGCAGGTCATGAAGGGAACAGGCCTGGGTCTAGCGATCGTGAAACACATCCTTGCGCGTCACCAGGGAAAGCTTGATATCGAAAGTGAGCCCGGCAAGGGAGCGGCCTTCAAGGTCTCTCTGCCGGCAGAAGACATTGCTGAAGCAATTTTAAACAAGGTTCCATCCTGACAGGCCGTGCTCGAGGGGCAGGTGTCGGGACTGAAACTCTCATTTTAAGAGCCGGTCACCTGCTGGTCGGAAAGCTATTTTTTGGTCTTGGGAGCATATTTGTGAAAAAGCCTTTTTCCACGGTCGCATTGTTGCTCGCGACGAATGTGGCGTTTCTGATTTCGGCCGAGGCGCGAGATCGTTTGCTGATTGTAGGGTCGTCGACCGTGTTTCCGTTTTCAACGGCGGTTGCAGAAAAGGTCGGCAAGGATGGATTGAAACATCCGGTGGTGGAATCGACCGGGTCGGGCGCCGGCTTCAAGCTGTTCTGCGAGGGGATCGGGGAGGGAACTCCCGACATCACGAACGCGTCGCGCAGAATCAAACAATCCGAATTGGACACCTGCGTCAAAAATGGTGTTACGCCTGTTGAGGTGAAGATCGGTTTCGACGGTATCGTCCTCGCAAATTCAAGGAAGGGCCCGAAGTTTTCCCTGACCATCGATCAGATATTCAGGGCACTGAGCGAAAAACTCCCCGTCGATGGCACCGCTCAGAACAACCCAAATCGAAATTGGTCCGATATCGATCCGGCATTGCCAGCTGAAAAGATCGAGGTGCTTGGCCCGCCGCCAACATCAGGAACCCGTGACGCCTTCGAAGAACTTGTCATGGAGGAGGGCTGCAAGTCCGTTCCGGACCTGGAAGGGGATGCATGCACGCAATTGCGCCAGGACAGCAATTTTGTTGAGGCCGGTGAAAACGACAATCTGATTGTCGGTGCACTTCAGGGGAAACCGGGTGCGGTCGGTATCTTCGGCTATTCTTTCCTGCTCAAGAACGAGGACAAGATCCAGAGCTTGAAGGTGAACGGTGTCGAGCCGACATTCGAGAACATTGCCTCGGGCCAATACCCCGTGTCGCGTCCTCTCTTTTTTTACATCAAGAAAGAACATGTCGGCGAAATTCCGGGTCTTGAGGAATATGTGGCCGAGTTTATCAGCGAGGAAGCCTGGGGAGACAATGGGTATCTGGCTGAGGGAGGGCTAATCCCGTTGGCCGGTGACATGCGCAAACGGCAGGCGGAGAATGTTGCCGGATTGCAAGCGCCGCAGTTGTAGCGGATTCCGCCGCTCAGGCCGGGAGGGACCGAATCCGCTCAGACGGACGAAGCCCGCCTATTTAGGCTTCTTGCCGGGGTCAAATACACCCGATCGCACGACTCGCCTGACACGCAGGCTGTCTTTTTACGCAAGGAACCGGTACGTTTGTGACAGTTTCGCGCCAGCTCTCATGTCATTTTGTCATCGTTTTCGAGAATTCTGAAATTTTCTTATATTTATCAATATCTTGCTTTGTCACAAAAGTGAAATGTAACTGTCATAGAACTCTCATGCAGACGCCCTAGGTTCCCGGCATCGCTGGAGCGCAATCAGGCCCGGTGAACATCAACAAACCTTGACATTCAAAGGGAGTGGTCAAGTGAAATTTACGACCCTCGTTAGCGCAACTGCCCTGGCTGTTGCTTCCACTGCATTCGTTGGCGCAGCCCAGGCTCGTGACCAGGTTCAGGTTGCAGGTTCTTCCACAGTTCTGCCTTACGCTTCCATCGTTGCTGAAGCATTCGGCGAAAACACCGACTTCCCGACCCCGGTCGTTGAGTCCGGTGGTTCTTCCGCTGGTCTGAAGCGCTTCTGTGAAGGTGTTGGCGAAAACACCATCGACGTTGCCAACGCTTCCCGCAAGATCCGCGAAAAAGAAATCAAGGCCTGCGCCGAAGCTGGTGTCAAAGACATCATCGAAGTTCGCATTGGCTACGACGGAATCGTTTTCGCCTCTCAGAAAGACGGTCCGGCTTTCGTTGCTTTCCAGCCGGAAGACATCTTCAACGCTCTGGGTGCCAAGGTTCTGGTAGACGGCAAGATCGTCGACAACCCGCACACCAAATGGTCTGATTTCAACAAAGACCTGCCGGACGTGGAAATCGCTGCCTTCATCCCGGGCACCAAGCACGGCACCCGTGAAGTCTTCGAAGAGAAGGTTCTGGCTGTTGGCTGTGAGCACACCGGTGCCATGAAAGCCATGATGGACGCCGGCATGTCCGAAGACGATGCTGAAGATGCCTGCATCGACGTTCGCGCCGACGGTAAGTCCACCGACATCGACGGTGACTACACCGAGACCCTGGCTCGCATCGACAGCAACCCGAATGGCATCGGTGTCTTCGGTCTGGCGTTCTACGAGAACAACACCGACAAGCTGAAAGTTGCCACCATGGGCGGCGTTGTTCCGTCAACTGCGTCCATCGCTTCTGGCGAGTACCCGGTTTCCCGTCCGCTGTTCTTCTACGTCAAGAAAGCGCACATCGGTGTCATCCCGGGCCTGAAAGAATACGCTCAGTTCTTCATCGCTGACGAAATCGCTGGCCCTGACGGCCCGCTGGCCCAGTACGGCTTGGTTTCCGATCCGGAGCTGTCAGCTGTTCAGGCTTCCGTCGACGCTGAAGATACCATGAAGTAATCGAGCCGAGCTCGACCCGAGGGGCGGCGATTACCGCCGCCCCTTTTTCTTTTTTGGACATTTCATAATATCCTCGGGGGAGCAGATGTCTTTGTTCTGGCTCATATTGATCGTACTCGCCATTGCGGTGACCGGTTACGTTCTTGGGCGGGCGCGGGCCTTGTCCAGCGCCGGGGGAGAGCGCTCTGCATTGCACTCCCTTCCGTCCTATTACGGGGCGAACGTGGCAATGAAGTCGGCTGTGCCGGCATTCCTGCTCCTTATCTGCTGGTTGCTTGCGCAACCCTTTTTCATCAACAGCACGATCTCTGACATGATCCCGGATTCGGCGATCGCCGAAGGGTCATCCCGCGGACTGGTTCTGGCGGAAGTTCGCAGAACCGCACGTGGTTTGGACAATGCTGTCGCAAGTGGTGCAATTGAAGACGACTTTGCCAGCAACGCACGCGCTGATTTCAATGATGTAACGGCCCGTTTGAAAGAGGCGGGCCAAATTGTTACTTCGGATATCACGCAGCCGGTATTGCGGGCTGCACAACAGTATCGCGTCCTGGTCGCCAGCGGCAATTTCTACATGTCGATCGCGGTGCTTCTGGTCGCGATTGCCGGGGCGCTCTGGGCTCTGCGGGAAACCAACAAGGATTTCCGGGCGCGGAACACAGTTGAGCAAGGCATCAAGGCGATCCTTATCGGTGCAGCGTCGATCGCGATCCTGACAACGATCGGCATCGTGTTGTCATTGGTTTTCAATACGGCGGAGTTCTTCCGGCTGTATCCAGCCAGCGACTTCTTCTTCGGGCTGACATGGTCGCCGAGTTTCTCGGGACGCGGCGGGTCTTCCGAACTCGGCATCATTCCACTTCTTTGGGGAACATTCTACATCTCCGTTGTCGCGCTCGCCGTGGCTGTGCCCATAGGGCTTTTCGCAGCGGTTTACCTTTCTGAATACGCCAGCCCCAAGGTGAGGGCGGTTGCCAAACCGCTTCTGGAAGTTCTCGCGGGTATCCCGACCATCGTCTACGGTCTCTTCGCTCTCCTCACCGTTGGCCCGATGCTGGTTTCGGTGTTCGGTGACAACGGTCTGGGCATCATGAAAGCCGGGACGGCGGTCATGACGGCAGGCCTTGTCATGGGCATCATGCTGATCCCGTTCGTGAGTTCGCTCTCTGACGACATCATCAATGCGGTGCCGCAAGCCATGCGGGACGGGTCCTATGGCCTTGGCGCAACCAAGTCCGAAACCGTTAAGCAGGTGATCCTGCCGGCGGCCTTGCCGGGCATCGTCGGTGCAATTCTTCTGGCGGCGTCACGGGCCATCGGCGAAACCATGATCGTTGTCCTTGGGGCGGGTGCGGCTGCGCGCCTCAGCCTCAACCCATTCGAAGCCATGACAACCGTCACCGCCAAAATCGTCAGCCAGCTGACGGGCGATGCCGATTTTGCATCGCCGGTGGCACTGGTTGCATTCGCCCTCGGCATGACGCTCTTCGTCGTCACCCTGGGTCTCAACATCGTCGCGCTCTACATCGTGCGCAAATACCGGGAGCAGTATGACTGATGACCGATTCAACTCTCACTCCCGAAGCAAACGACACGTCCGCAAAAGCGCCTGCACCGTCAAGATCGCTCTATGCATTGGATGACCTGACCAAGAAGCGGAATGCTGCGGAAAAGCGGTTTCAGGCCTATGGCATTGCCGCGATTCTGATCGGGCTGCTCTTCCTTGTCGTGCTGGCGTACTCGATCATCTCCAAGGGGATCCCGGCCTTCACACGCACTGTGGTCCAGGTTGAATTCACCATCACGCAGGAACAGTTCGACGCTGCGGAGAAGGAGCTTTTCAAGACCAAGGCCTACGAGAGGTTCTTCATCGGAGCCCTGCAGGGCCAGTTCGAAGAAAGCGGCCTGAACGTTCCGTTCGATGCAAAAGCCATTGAACGGATCGTCGGCAAGACGGGCGGCACCATTCGCGAATATTTCCGGGCCAATCCGGACAAGCTCGGGGAACCCGTCGCATTCGAGCTTGCGGCCTCCTCCCGCGTTGACGGTTACATGAACGGCCGAGTGACCCGGGAAACGATGACAGATAGCCGTTTCCTCCAGGCCTCCGACCTCGACATCGTTGACGCACTGGTTGAAACCGAGGTCATCAAGACGGTGTTCAACTGGAACTTCATTACCGGCGCAGATTCCGGCGTGGACAACCCGGGCGGTGCAGGTATCGGCGCATCGGTTATCGGCTCGTTCTTCATGATGCTGGTGGTGCTGTTCCTGTCGCTCCCGATCGGTGTCGCTGCCTCGATCTATCTTGAGGAGTTTGCACCGCAGAACCGGTTCACCGACCTGATCGAAGTGAACATTTCAAACCTGGCTGCCGTTCCCTCCATCGTGTTCGGTATCCTTGGCCTGGCGGTTTTCATCCAGTTCATGCACTTGCCGCAATCGGCCCCGCTTGTCGGTGGCCTCGTGCTGACACTCATGACCCTGCCGACAATCATCATCTCGACCCGGGCTTCCTTGAAGGCCGTTCCCCCGAGCATTCGTGATGCTGCTCTCGGTGTTGGTGCCTCCAAGATGCAGGCGACCTTCCACCATGTGCTGCCACTGGCGATGCCGGGCATTTTGACCGGCACGATCATCGGTCTTGCCCAGGCACTTGGTGAGACTGCTCCCTTGCTCCTGATCGGCATGGTCGGCTTCGTGGCGCGCGGTTATCCGGACGGTTTCATCGCCGGCTTTACCGAGCCGAACTCGGCAATGCCGGCACAGATCTATACCTGGGCAGCGCGCGCGGACTTTGCCTTCTACGAAAAAGCCTGGGGTGGAATCATCGTTCTTCTGGTGTTCCTCCTCTCCATGAATATTCTCGCTATCATCCTGCGCCGCAGGTTTGAGCGCCGCTGGTAAGGAATGATCCGATGAACGAGATGCCGAATATTGAACAGGCGACCGCTATGACCGAGAGCAAGATTTCCGCAGACAAAGTCCAAGTCTATTATGGCGACAACCATGCCATCAAAGACGTCGATATCGAGATCCAGCCAAGGTCTGTCACGGCTTTCATCGGACCGTCCGGCTGTGGCAAGTCGACTTTTCTGCGTACGATCAACCGCATGAACGATACGATCGAGTTTTGCCGCGTTGAAGGCTCGATCAGGATTGACGGTGAGGACATCTACGATCCGAAAGTTGACCCGGTTCAGCTGCGGGCCAAGGTCGGGATGGTGTTTCAGAAGCCCAATCCGTTCCCGAAGTCGATCTATGACAACATTGCCTACGGCCCAAGGATCCACGGGCTCGCCCGCAACAAGTCCGAGCTGGACGACATCGTGTCCTCCAGTCTTCAAAAGGCGGGCCTTTGGGACGAAGTAAAGGATCGCCTGGATGAGCCCGGAACGGGCATGTCGGGCGGGCAGCAGCAGCGCCTGTGTATCGCAAGGGCGATTGCCGTCAGCCCGGAGGTGATCCTCATGGACGAGCCCTGCTCGGCGCTTGACCCGATTGCAACGGCAAAGGTGGAAGAACTGATCGACGAATTGCGTGAGAACTACACGATCGTGATCGTGACCCACTCCATGCAGCAGGCGGCTCGCGTGTCCCAGCGGACCGCATTTTTCCACCTGGGCGTTCTTGTTGAAGAAGGTCCGACCGATAACATTTTCACCAATCCGAAAGACAAGCGCACGCAGGACTACATTACCGGCCGGTTCGGCTAAGCGCTTTTCCCAATACAGAAGGGGACACAGGATGTCTGAACATACAGTCTCGGCTTACGACGACGAACTCACGGCGATGGCCGGCAAGGTTGCCGAAATGGGCGGCTTGGCTGAAAAGGCCTTTGCCGACGCGGTCTCCGCGCTCGTTTCCCAGGATCTTGCGCTCGCCAAGTCCACAATTGTGCAAGATGAGCGTCTCGACAACCTGCACCAGGATATCGAGGAAAAGCTGATCGAGATGATTGTCCGCCGTCAGCCGATGGGCCAGGACCTGCGTGAGATCACGGCTGCGACCCGCATTGCAAATGACCTTGAGCGCGTCGGCGACCTTGCCAAGAACGTTGCAAAGCGCGTCATCGCCATCGACAGCGATCTGCAGAACAAGAAGCTTGCAATCGGCGTCGAACACATGACCGAGCTTGCTCTGTCACAGCTGAAAAAAGTACTCGATGCCTATTCTTCCAAGGATGCGGAAGCGGCCCGGCGCGTACAGGAAGCGGATGCGGAGGTCGACGCGATTTACACGTCCCTGTTCCGCGAACTTCTGACCTACATGATGGAAGATCCCAGAAGCATCACACAGTGTGTGCATCTCCTGTTCTGCGCGAAGAACATTGAACGCATTGGTGATCATGCCACCAACATTGCCGAGAACGTCTACTACATGGTCACTGGCGAGCGTTTGCCTGAGGATCGAGAGAAGATGGATGAGACGACAGGCACTGCGTGACCCTGTCTCTTTGGAACTAATCACTGACGGCAGGCAGTAGCCGCTTGCTGACGATATCGGAGCCTGGAAGCATGCCGAAGGTGCTCATCGTAGAAGACGAAGAACCTATCAGCCTTCTTTTAAGATACAATCTGGAAGCCGAGGGATACGCCGTTGAGGCCTGTTCCCGCGGGGACGACGCGGAAATACGGCTGAGGGAGAGCGTTCCCGATCTCCTGCTGCTCGACTGGATGTTGCCGGGCCTGTCCGGGATCGAATTGTGCCGGCGTCTGCGGGCCCGAGAGGAAACGGAGCGGCTGCCAGTCATCATGTTGACGGCGCGCGGTGAGGAGGCCGAGCGTATCAGGGGCCTGTCTACCGGCGCGGACGACTACGTGGTCAAGCCGTTTTCGGTGCCCGAGCTTATGGCTCGCGTACGCGCCATCCTGCGGCGGGCCAGCCCGGAAGTTGTGTCCACGATGCTGAGATCCGGCGACATCGAGCTGGATCGGGAGACCCACAGGGTGCGCCGAAACGCCAAGGAAATTCACCTCGGCCCCACGGAGTTCCGCCTACTGGAGTTCCTCATGACTTCACCGGGCCGGGTGTTCTCACGTGAACAGCTGCTTGATGGTGTCTGGGGTCATGACGTTTATGTCGACGAGCGCACCGTGGACGTTCATGTCGGCCGATTGCGCAAGGCGCTGAACAAGGGCAAGGCCAAGGATCCCATCCGGACAGTGCGCGGTGCCGGTTATGCCTTCAACGACCAATTCTCTGTCGTCGCCTGAAACGGCACCGCGAGTGAAGGAAAAAGGCCCGCCTGATTGGCGGGCTTTTGTGTTTTCAGCTTTCTGCAGAGGCATATGCTCTGCGCAGCTGCTGACACTTGCAATCACACCGATCCTCAACGCCGGGAGACGTTGAGGAACGGGAATTCAATCATGAACCATTGTGCCTGTGCGCGTCTGCGTTACATCTTCGCGGTGATGAACTGCCCGGGCTTGATGGTAAACTCGGGGATGATGGTCATCGGTGCAGATCCCTTGAGCTTCATGTCGAACTTGTAGCGACCAGGACCAAGTGGCATGGGTGGCCAAGGGTTGCTGGAGGATCCGCTCCAGCTGATGCTGCTTTCGGAACCGGTATCCAGATTGGTCGCTGTAACCTTGATCTCGCCCGGGATCTTGGTGTCGAACTTGATGCCGGAGGTGAGCCGCGCATCGACGAACCCTTCTTCAGGCACGACAATCGTCCCGAAGTCAGCCTCGCTGTGATTGTGCTCCGTCAAACGAAGCGACAGCTTGTAGCTCCCTGGGGCCAGAAATACCGGGCCGCGGCCATCAAACTTTGTTTCCTTACCAGCCTCATCTGTCACTTTGAGGTAGTAGATGCGGCCCCAATCGTCGTTCCAGGCGAGATTCAGTCCCTGGTCCAGCGGGACTTGCGTGAGTTTTCCCTTCTGGAGAGTGATCTTGCCGAGATTGACCTCGGAATGGTCATGTTCGCTTTGCCGCATGATGAGGGTGTAGTCACCGGGGGGAACCGGTACGGCATCCCATACCCGGTACCAGGCCGCAGGCTCGCGCTTCCGGTAATCGTTCTTCAGATCTTCGACATTTGTGAGAAGCTGCCAGTAGTAGGGGCGCTTTTCGCCTTGCGGCGGAACCAGCCGCAATCCGGTGTCGATGGAGACCTCTGTCGTTTCTCCGGGTGCGACTTCGACGACTTCCGGTAGCGTGACTTCCTGGGCGCCATGTTCCAGATGCCGCCAGACCAGCTGATAGGCTCCCGGCATGGCAGCGACACTGTCATCCGTGACCTTGGCCACTTCTTCGGCTGTTTCCGGATTGGTGATCTTCCAGTAATTGGGCATTTGAACCCAGTCGGCGAGTTTCAGCTTGATCGTGCCGGGACCTGCGATCTGCAGCTGGATGGTTTCCGTCGTTTCTTCCACAACAGGTGCTTCAACCATGAGTGTTTCCGGGGCAGCAAGGCTCTCCGTGACCCTGGTCAATGCGTCCGTCAGTCCTGACGTGTCATTCGCCTTGAAATAGACGCCACCGCCCTTTTCCGCGACGCATTGCAGCTGTTCTTGAGCAGTTGCATCGACGCCGTAGCCGACAACATGAATTCGCAGGCCAGCGTCGGATTTGTGCAGGGCTTCTGCGAGGGCACAGGGGTCACCGCTGCATGTCTCGATGCCGTCGCTGACGAGAACGATTGACCGGTCGTCTTCCTTGCCGGTCAGGGCATTGGCTGCCTGGCGGAGAGCCTCGGTGATTGGTGTCTTTCCACGTGGAACAAGGGCGTCCAGCCTTTTGCTGATTGCTGCACCGCCGGCTGCGCTGATTGGATGAACCACCTCGATATCCGAGCAGTCGCCTTTGCGTCGGTGTCCATAGGCGATCAGTCCTGCATTTACCGACGAAGGGAGCTCTGCGGTTAGTTTTCCCATGACGTCTCGAGCAACAGAGATCTTGGATTGGCCGTCGTCGAGGCGCCCCCACATGGATCCCGAGGCATCAAGTATGAACATGGATGTGGGTTCGGCCAGACTTGCAGGTGAGAAAGCCAGGCCAAGCGTCAGAGCCGTGGTAGCGGATAGGGCTTTAAGGTGTCTCATGTGTTTCCTCTGTCTTTGGGCAGCCCGGGTGATCCTTGATCACGTTCCGGGTGAGAGGACTTCGAATACACATGGCAAAGCCCGTCTCGCGATGGAAACAGCTTTGAGGAGACAGCCGGTTTCAGCTGTAATGTCGGTCACACATTCCAGCTGGCAGGCTGAATTCAGCGGGATTTTGGAAATTAAGGTAAATGGCGACAAAAAAACACCCGGCTGGTTTCAACCGGGTGTGCAACGCTCTGTTAGGACCTGTCTGGCTCAGCCAGCCTGAGCAACGGTCCTGCGGTCACGGCGGCGGTCTGCGACCGGCTGGTAGGCGATCTTGCAGTGATGGGCGCAGTAAGGGACACCAGCGTCGGAAAC
This sequence comes from Roseibium sp., assembly GCA_017643925.1. Classification (GTDB taxonomy): domain Bacteria; phylum Pseudomonadota; class Alphaproteobacteria; order Rhizobiales; family Stappiaceae; genus Roseibium. The sequence goes on from JAEPML010000001.1 coordinate 574,396, forward strand.
GCGCCCGCAGAAATAGAAATCATCCGTTGCCGGATCTCCAATCGGCCACTTGCAGGTACGCTCGGTCAGCGTCAGGATGGTGGCGCGCTGGGAAATCGGAACAACCAGCTCGGCAATGGGCTCAACCTGTGGCTCGGCTTCGATCACCGGAGCGGGCGAAATGTCAGCCTTCAGGGCTGTCGCGCCGATTGTCTGCGGCTGAGGCGTCGGCTTCTTGGGAGCCGGGCTGCTCGTCGGGGTGTTTGCACGCGGACGGCGGGGTTTGGCGCTGGTCGATGTCGACTTCGCGCGACCCGAGAGACCGAGGCGGTGAACCTTGCCAATGACTGCATTCCGGGTAACACCACCCAGTTCTCCGGCAATCTGGCTCGCGCTCAAGCCTTCACCCCAAAGCTTTTTGAGAAGCTCAACCCGTTCGTTCGTCCAACTCATTGCCGCACCTTCAAGTTTTGACCGTTTCCCGGTCCTTGATCCCGTTTAAGCCTGCCTACCGAGCTTGCTATGGCATATTTAGTGGTTCAATCTAACCTGCCATACGAGATGTCGTGTTTGATTATCAATAGGTTACAATAACGTTAATTTGGGAGGCAACCATTGGGCCCAAACCAGTTGGGGATGAAGTGACTTTTCCCCAAATAGTACAATTGGCTTCGGGATTTCGGAATTTCCTCCTTTACGTAAGGCTGGTGCCATTTCCATTGACAGGCGACGGTGCCGACGGTGTATAAGAAAGCCGCGACGTGCCGCCTCTTCGGGGCGGCATGTTGCGTTTTTGCCTGTCTGCTCCACGACGGAGAGACGCCCCGTCGCGAAAGGTCTTCGTTTGCGGGGAAGGCGCTCTAAGAGAAAGAAAGAGGTTATGTCCGCGACTGCACTATTCGGAAACTACGCAAGATCGAAACTCGCATTCGATCACGGGGAAGGTGTCTGGCTTGTTACGAAAGACGGCCGACGATTTCTCGATTGCGGTTCCGGCATTGCAGTGAACTCCGTCGGACACAGCCATCCGCATCTCGTTGCCGCATTGCAGGAACAGGCTGGCAAGCTCTGGCACGTTTCAAACCTGCACCAGTCTCCGGATGGTGAAAGGCTCGCTCAGCGTCTTGCCGAGGCAACGTTCGCCGACAAGGTCCTGTTTGTGAACTCCGGCGCCGAGGCGATGGAAGCCGCTATCAAGTGCGCGCGTCGCTACCACTACGACCGGGGCGACAAGGACCGGTTTCACATTGTGACCTTTGAAGGTGCGTTTCACGGCAGAACGCTCGGGACGATTGCGGCTGGCGGCCAGGAGAAGTATCTCGAAGGCTTCGGACCCAAGGCCCCCGGCTTCGACCAGGTGCCCACGGGTGACCTGGACGCATTGAAGGCTGTCATCGGTCCGCACACCGCTGCGCTTGCCATCGAACCGATCCAGGGTGAGGGCGGCATTCGGGAAATCCAGACGGACTTCCTGAAGGCGCTGCGCAAATTGTGCGATGAGAATGGCATTCTGCTGATCTTCGACGAGATCCAGACCGGTGTTGGCAGGACAGGCAAGCTGTTCGCCTATCAATGGTCCGGCGTCGAACCCGATATCATGGCCGTGGCCAAAGGGATCGGTGGCGGTTTCCCGATGGGAGCATGCCTTGCGACCGCTGAAACCGCCTCGGCTCTTGTTCCCGGAACACATGGCACGACATTTGGTGGCAATCCGTTGGCAATGGCCGTGGGCAATGCCGTTCTCGATGTGGTTCTGTCAGATGGTTTCATGGAAGAGGTCCAGAGGAAGGGCCTGAACCTGAAGCAGAAGCTCGCCGGGCTGGTGGACAGCCATCCGAAGGTTTTCGAACAAGTGCGCGGCAACGGCATGATGCTGGGTCTCAAATGCGTCGTGCCGGCTGGTGACTATGTTGCAGCTGCCTATGACGCCGGATTGCTGGCAGTGCCGGCGGGCGACAACGTCGTGCGCATCATGCCGCCTCTCACAATGACCGAAGATGAAATTGCGGTTGCCGTTGAGCGCCTTGAACAGGCTGCCGGTGCAATCGAGGAAAAATTGGTGGAAGGAGCGGCCGAATGACCGCCAACGGAACCTACAGGAACTTTCTCGATCTGACGGAATTCGAAGGCGAGGAACTGCGCGACATCCTGGAAACAGGCAAGAAGATCAAGGCCAGCCGCAATGGTGTCCGCCGCGGTGAAGGCCCGCTGGCAGGCAAGGTTCTGGCGATGATCTTCGAACAGCCGTCCACCCGTACCCGCATTTCCTTCGACGTTGGCATGCGTGAACTCGGTGGTGAAACACTGATGTTGACCGGCGCCGAAATGCAACTGGGCCGCGGCGAAACCATTGCCGACACCGCGCGGGTTCTCTCGCGCTTTGTCGATGCCATCATGATCCGCATTCTTAGCCATAGCGATCTCAAGGAACTGGCCGAAAACGCGACTGTTCCCGTCATCAACGGCCTGACCAAACTGTCTCATCCGTGCCAGATCATGGCAGACCTGATGACGTTTGAAGAGCATCGCGGTTCCGTCTCGGGCAAGAGCATTGCCTGGACTGGCGACAACAACAACGTCCTGGCCTCCTGGGTGCATGCCGCGCCGCGTTTTGACTTCGAAATGCGCATTGCAACACCGTCCGAACTGGCCCCGCCACAGGAACTTATTGATGCTGCGCGCGCCAAGGGTGGTTCCATTATGGTCACGACAGACCCATATGAGGCGGTCAAGGGGACCGACTGTGTCGTCACAGACTGCTGGGTTTCTATGGGAGACGACGATGAGGAAACGCGTCACAATCTCCTGAGTGCCTACCAGGTGAACGAGCGACTGATGGCGGAAGCGAACAAGGATGCCTTGTTCATGCACTGTCTCCCGGCGCATCGGGGTGAGGAAGTCACCTCGGAAGTCATGGACGGTCCCAATTCTGTTGTGTTTGACGAAGCCGAGAACCGGCTCCATGCCCAGAAAGGCATTCTGGCCTGGTGTTTCGGCGCAGCTTGAGGCGAAGCCAACGTGGCATTGAATCTCGATGAACTGGGCATTACGCCCGCAGGGCTGGACGCTGTCCGGCCCTTTGCCGTGGAGGGCCTGGACGTGCGCGGCCGTGCGGTCGCGCTTGGGCCTGTCCTTGAACAAATCCTTGGACGGCATGACTACCCGGAGCCGGTATCCCGGCTGGTGGCTGAAGCGACTGTTCTGACGAGCCTTCTTGGTACGTCGCTGAAATTCGACGGTCGTTTCACCTTGCAGACACAGACCGAAGGTCCGGTCTCCATGGTCGTGGTTGACTTCGCGTCCCCGGACGCGATCCGGGCCTGCGCGACGTTTGATCCAGACCGCGTTGACGCGTTGATCCGGGCGGGCAAGGCAACCCCCGAGGCGCTTCTTGGGCATGGCCACCTGGCCATGACCATCGACCAGGGCAAGCACATGCAGCGCTACCAGGGTCTGGTTGAACTCGATGGTATTTCGCTGGAAGAAGTGGCTCGCCGCTACTTCGAAAGGTCGGAACAGATCCCGACCGAAGTGCGCCTGGGTGTCGGTGAGCTGTTCACGCGTCAGGAAGGAGAAGCACCGTCCCGCTCCTGGACGGCCGGTGGCATTCTGATCCAGTTTCTGCCGGAAGCACCGGAACGCCTGGTCCAGGCCGACATCGACCCCGGTGACGCACCGGAGGGCACCGTCCCGCATGAGATCGAGGAAGATGATGCCTGGGTCGAAGCCAAGGTGCTGGTCGACACCGTCAAGGATGTCGAGCTGACGGATCCTGAAATCAGTGTCGAGATGTTGCTGTTCAGGCTGTTTCACGAGCGTGGCGTACGCCTGTTCGAACCCCAGCCGATTGCCGACAAATGCCGGTGCTCGCGCGAGAAAATCGAAAACGTCCTGGCGAATTTCAGTGAAGAGGAAGTCCGCCAGGTGACCGTTGATGGCAAGATCGTTGTGACCTGTGAATTCTGCAGCGCAAAGTACGAATTCGGCAACTGATCCCGGTACGGGGTTTCCGCGTACAACGAGAGCGGGGTTACACTCTGTTACAATAAACGGCGTGCCAACCTGCAAAGTCAGTATTATGTGACATTGGCGCAGGTCCTGCAGGAATCCTCCTTCCTGCGGGACCAAACACGCGTTCAAGCACCATAGAAGGGCCGTTGGTGAGCTGAGAATGTTGCAGTCAGTCGATACAGAAACCGGCAACCAGCCTGTCAGAGAATTTCTTCCCCCCGATGCGGCGACGCAGCACGGGGCGTTCTGGCGGGTAAAAATTGTTTTGAAGGCCCTTTTCCAGACGTTGCTCGCTCTCGCGATCATTGTCGCCGCCGTGATGGGGCTCAACCGTTTGGTGGCGACCAAACCCGACGTCCCCAAAAGACCTGTTCAGGAAAAGAGCTACGCGGTTGAAACCGTGGCACTTGCACTTGGCGACCATGCGCCGGCCATCAACGTGTTCGGCGAAACCGCCGCAGGCCGGGAAGTTGATCTCCGGGCTCTGGTCGGTGGTGAGGTGATGGAAATCCATCCGAACCTGAAAGCGGGCGGCCAGGTCGCGCAGGGCGACGTTCTGGTCGCCATTGATCGCTTTGATTACGACGGTGCCGTTACCGAGGCTCAGGCCAATCTCGCGGAAGCAAAGGCAGCTCTTGTCGAGAGCACCGGCCGGGTGCGGCTTGAAACGGCCAATCTCGTGCGGGCCCAGGAACAGCTTGAATTTGCCGAGCGGGACCTGCGGCGTGCAGAAGAGCTGCTGGGCAAGGGGGCCGTCACCGAGCGGACCGTTGATGACCGCAAACTGCTTGTCTCACAGCGTCAGCAGGCGCTGGAAAGGACACAGAACACATTGTCGCTTGAAGAGGCCAAGGTGGTTCAGCAAACCGCGACGATCGAACGGCAGGAATGGCGTTTGCAGAACGCACAGCGCCAGCTGGACAATACGATCCTGAGAGCACCGTTTGATGCAATCGTGCGCTCGGAAGCCGCTGAACTCGGCCGTCTGGTGAGCGTCAATGACGCCATTGTTTCCCTCTACAGCAGCGACGAGTTTGAAGTCCGTTTCACGCTTTCAGACAATCAATATGGCCGCCTGCTTGCCGAAAGCGGCACGGTGGTTGGTCGCCCCGTCGAGGTGACCTGGTTCCTGGGCAACAAGCCGGTGACCTATCCGGCCGTGGTCAGCCGCATCGGTGCAGATGTTGCCAGCACGCGCGGCGGTGTTGACCTGATCGCCACAATTGACAGCGCTGATGCGACCGTGTCGCTTCGGCCGGGCGCCTTTGTCGAAGTGTCCCTGTCCGATCAGGTTTATCATGACAGCTTCAAGGTGCCGGAGACTGCCTATTACGGCGAGGGCACGGTCTATGTCGTCAAGGACGGCCGACTTGAACAGCGCGCGGTCACCGCTCTGGCGATCGACGATGGCAGCATTCTGGTGACCGGGGACCTCAACCCGGGCGAAACCCTGTTGACCACCCGGGTACCCGAGGCGGGCACAGGCCTCCTTGTCAGGGACGTCAACCAGGCGGCGGGCCCCGGTGAAACCGAAATGCCGTCAACGGATAATCACAGCGCAGACGCTGGCCGGTAAGGGGAGCGTCAGGCGATGAAAGAAAAATCACGCGGTCTCCTGGAGCTGATTGTCCGCCATCACAACTTGGCCAACCTGATCATGGCCGTGATGGTCCTTTTCGGTGCCTACGGCCTGGCCAAGCTCAACACGCAGTTTTTTCCTACGGTCAAGATCGACTTCATTGTCGTTTCCATCGACTGGCCGGGCGCAAGCGCGGAGGATGTGACTTCCAACATTCTGGAAGTGATTGAACCCGAGCTGAGGTTTCTGGACGGGCTCGATGAAATTATCGCTTACGGTCGAGAGGGCAACGCGTCGGTGCGCATGGAGTTCGTCGAAGGTACGGACATGCAGACAGCCTTTTCCGATGTGGAACAGGCCTTGTCCGGCGTCACGACGCTTCCCGTTGATTCCGAAACACCGGTCATAACCGCACCCACCTTCACCGATGGCGTGGCAACCCTTGCCCTGCGTGGACCCTTTTCGGAGCAGGCCCTGAAGGTCTTTGCCCGCCAGATCCGGGATGATCTGCTGGGGCGCGGGATCGACAAGGTCGACCTCTTCGGATACCGGTCGCCGGAATATCTCGTCGAAATACCGGAGCGCGAATTGCGCCGGCTTGATCTGACAATATCGGACGTGGCCGGTCAGATTGCCGGCAACACCATCGACCTTCCCGCTGGCAGTCTCGATGGCGCCGTCGAGCGTCAGATCCGGGCATTGTCTGAGGAGAGGTCACCAGAAGCCGTCGCTCGTGTCGAAGTCATGTCACTGGCCTCTGGTGAAAAAACGCGTGTCGAGGATATCGGCACAGTGTCCCGCGACTTCAGCAGCAACGAGAACCAGGGATTTTCAAAAGGGTCCCGCGCGATTGAATTGCAGATCCTGCGAACCGAAAACACAGACACGCTCAAGGCCGCACAGATTGTCGACGACTATCTTGAAGAGATAACGGCGGAGCTGCCCAAGACGCTCGAAATCCTGAAATATGATGTCCGCGCGGACGCGGTCAAAAGCAGGATCTCGCTGCTTGTCAAGAACGGCTTGTCGGGACTGGTGCTTGTCGTTGCCATCCTGTTTCTTTTTCTAAATGCCAGGATCGCCTTCTGGGTTGCCGCGGGCATACCCGTCGCGATGATGGCAACCCTTGGCATCATGTGGACGATGGGTCAAAGCGTCAACATGATCACCATGTTCGCGCTGATCATGATGCTCGGCGTGATCGTTGACGATGCGATTGTGGTTGGTGAACACACCGCGACGCGACGAAGCATGGGCGACGAAGCGGACGAGGCGGCAATCAATGGCGCGGCCACCATGGTTGCCCCGATTTTCGCCGCAAGCTTCACCACGATTGCCGCGTTCCTGCCGATCCTTTTGGTGAGCGGCGTGCTTGGGCAGATCATGGGCGCATTGCCGATCGTTGTTGTGTCGGTCGTGATTGCCTCGCTGATCGAGTGTTTTCTGGTGCTGCCCGGTCACCTGTCCCATTCCCTGGGTGGACGTCCGGGTTGGAACTGGTGGCGCGTGGCCATCCTGGCCGGCGCGCCGGCGTTTTTCCTGACCGGTCTCGTATCCCAGCCCGATCTTGCTGTTCCGCCTTTCCTTGATCCGATTGACGACCCTCTGCGGAGCCTGAAGGAAACCATCGGGGCGTTTCCGTTCCAGTTGATCGTGATTGGCGCCTGTTTCCTGCTGGCGCTGATGGTTGAGACTCTTCTGGCAGTGTTGCGCCGGTCCAGGCGGGCCAGCGCGAACAAAGATCATCCGGGCTGGTTCAGGCATGGCTTTGATACGGGCTTCAACTGGGTGAGGGACAGACCATTCAGGGGGTTTGTCTCGGCAGCAGTCAACTGGCGCTATGTGACCTTCGCTGTTGCGGTTGCCTGCATGATCCTCGCGGTCGGCCTTGTTCGCGGCGGACGAGTCGGTTTCACCTTCTTTCCGTCCCCGGAATCTGAAAACCTCACGGCGTCCATTTTCTTCAACGCGGGCATTCCGGAAGAAGAAGCTATTGCTGGCATCTATCGGATCGAACAGGCGCTGCGCGATGCAGAGGCAGAGCTGACCGAGGGAACAGATCAGCAGCTCGTTGTGGCCACCTATGCCACCCTTGGAAAAGCGGGAAACAATCGCGGTGACAACATTGCGAACATAACAGTCCAGCTCAGCCTGTCTGAAGAGCGGAGCGTCAGAACGCCCGAGATCGTGCGGGCCTGGCGGAATGCCGTTCCGGACATTCCCGGCACATCCCGAATTGCAATTGCAGAGCGCAGGGGCGGGCCTCCGGGCCGGGACCTGGATATCCGCCTTTCGGGCGCGTCGCTTCAGGACCTCAAAGGGGCGGCGCAGGAGCTGCAACAGGAGTTGTCGGGTTTTCCGGGCACCAGCGCCGTCGAGGACGACTTGCCCTATGGCAAACCGGAATTGCTTGTCGAACTGACACCGCGCGGGCGGGCTCTGGGCTTCACGGTTGAAAGCGCCGCGCGGCAGATCCGAAATGCCTTTGAAGGCACGATTGCGCGGCGCTTCGCGGAAGGTGACGACGAAGTCGCCGTTCGGGTGCAACAGACGTTTGAAAAGGATGGCACGGCTGCCTTGCGGCAGCTTTCCTTGCGAACACCGGCAGGTAATTTCGTTCCGCTGACCGAGGTCGTCGATCTGACCGACGCACAGGGCTTTTCGGTCATCTTGCGCAGGGACGGCAAGACCCAGGTGTCCGTCGTTGCGGACGTCGACAGCACCGTAACGTCCAACAACGAGATCATCGCGGAGCTTCGCAAGGAGTTCCTGCCCGACCTGTCACAACGCTACGGGATCGACTATGCCTTCGGCGGACGGGCCGAGGAACAATCCAATGCCTTCTCCGATCTCCTGACCGGTGTCATGATGGCGGTTGCCGCCATCTACATCATCCTGGCAGGCATCTTTGGAAGCTATTCGCGACCGATCGTGGTGATGTCTATCATCCCCTTCGGAATCGTCGGGGCCATCGTCGGCCACTACCTGATGGGTTTCAATCTGACCATCCTGAGCATGATCGGACTTCTCGGGCTGGCGGGGATCCTGGTCAACAACTCGATCATCCTGGTGGCGCGGTTCGAAGAACGCAGAGCCTGCGGTGAAGATCTCAACTCGGCGGCGATCAGCTCCAGCTGCGATCGCTTGCGAGCGGTGCTTTTGACCTCGATGACCACGATCGGCGGATTGCTGCCGTTGATGTTCGAGACCAGCTTGCAGGCGCAGTTTCTGCTGCCGATGGCAATCACCATCGTGTTCGGTCTGGCGACCGCAACGGCGCTGGTCCTCGTGCTGGTACCGGCATTGATCAAGATCGGCGACGACATTGCCAGCCTTGTTCAAATACGCAAGAAACGCGACCTCGCCATTTCCAGCGACGCGCGCGGCATCACCCCGGCGGAGTAATCGCCCGAGAGATCCGTCGCCGTAGGCGTATCAGAGCGTGCTGGCAAAAGACGCAACAGCCTTGGCGGCCATCTGAATGTTGCCGTCCAGTGTCGCCGGTGACTTGCCGCGAGGTCCAAAGTCGTGGTTGCCGTCTTCCAGGTACGTAAGCGACACATGTGCGGGCAACGAGATGTCATCGATTTCGGGTTTTGTGCCGAAAGGATCGCGATCTCCCTGCAGGATCAAGACCGGCCGTTTTGCTTCTTCCAGAGGTGAAAGGCGCCAGTCCGCATCGGGTTTACCGGTCGGGTGAAACGGGTAGCCGAAGCAGCAGATGCCTTTCACGCGGCCAGGCAGCGATCCGCCACCGCCAAGCATGGCGGCAACCCGTCCGCCCATCGATTTGCCGCCAAGCAGAAGCGGTCCCTCGCATTCGCTCATCACGGCCTGCAGCGCGGTCTGGAACTCGCCGATAAGCTTGTCCGCGCGGGGAGGCGGGCGTTTTGACCCGCCGGTTCGCCGCTGCGCCATATAGGCAAATTCGAAGCGGGCCACCGAGATGCCTGCCAGACAGAGTGAGCCGGCGAGTTTTTCCATGAAGGTGGAATCCATCGGAGCGCCGGCACCATGGGCCAGAAGCAAGGTTGCGTGCGTTTCGGCTTCAGGCCGGTTCCAGAGAAAGGAATTCATGATGCGGTGATCCGTCTCAGCGGCAGGGGGAGTAGAAAGAGCTACGTAATTGCATGGCCTATCGGGCAGCATCATATTTGGCAAGCGGGAACACGACTTGGTGGTAACCGGAACGCATGTTTGAACAGTTTGACATAAACCAGATCCGGATGGCCTGTTTCGCCGGCATATTTCTTGTCATGGCGTTGCTGGAGGCGGGTCTGCCAAGGCGCGAGCTGAAAAGCGGCCGTCTGAAGCGATGGCCGACGAATTGGGGCTTCATCCTGCTCGATTCCCTGCTTGTCCGGCTGATCTTTCCAATTGGTGGTGTCGGACTTGCACTGCTGGCGCAGGAGCGCGGCTGGGGGCTGTTCGGAACCCTTGGCTGGTCCGGTTGGGGTGCGGGCGTGATCACCTTTCTGCTGCTCGATCTGGCCGTCTGGTTCCAGCACCTGGCCTCCCACAAGGTTCCCCTGTTCTGGCGCGTCCACCGGGTGCACCATGCGGACAGCGAGGTCGACGCGACCACGGCGCTCCGCTTTCACCCGATCGAAATCCTGCTTTCCTTCGTCTGGAAAGGGCTTGTCATCGTGGCGCTTGGCGGTCCCGTGGAAGCCGTCCTGATTTTTGAAATCGTTTTGAACGCGTCAGCTGTTTTCGGACACGCAAACGTGCGCATTCCGCGCAGGCTGGATTGGCTGTTGCGACTGGTGATCGTGACGCCGGACATGCACCGGGTCCATCATTCCGTGATCTGCCGGGAAACGGACTCAAATTACGGGTTCTATTTGTCCGTCTGGGACCGTCTCTTTGGCACCTATATTGATCAGCCGGAAAAAGGCCATGACGAAATGGAGATCGGCCTCGGACCCGCAATGACCCCGAAGGCGCATTCATTTCCCTTCAGTCTCGCCATACCGTTTTTCGACAACGCGCAGCGCAAGAGTGGCAAGGGCAGGTCCTGGAACGGCAAATAGAGTGGGCTAGTAGAAGCTCTTCGGGAAATAGCGAAGATATAGTTCGCGATAGACGCCCTTCTGGTGCAACTGCCTGAGCGCATAGTTCAGCGCGGCAGCCCGTTCCGGATCGTCAGCTCTCGTGGCAATTGCCATGCCCTGATCGAAATAGCCTGTCTCCAGCCAGGGACCGCCGACAAAGACGCAGCACCCGGCCGCATCCTCGCTTGGGAGCCAGAAGGACAGGCTGAGACCGTCTCCGAAATGCAGATCGGCTTCTGCGTCGATGACGGCCTTGCGTGCGTCAGCGGATGTTTCAAGACTGACAATCTCCGCGTCCGGCCAGAAACGCTGCGCGAATGCCTCGTACCTGGAACCGGCAACGACGGCGATGGACTTGTCCGACAGTTCTTGTTCGTTGAACGCACCGGAATTGCGGGCAGTGGTTATGAAACGGGCTGGCAGTTTCAGGTAGTCGTCCGTGAAGTTCAGTTTCCGGGCCGCCGGCAGGTTGCGGGACAGGCCCGCGATGATGGCGTCGCCTTCCTCCTCATCCAGGGCCGGCAGCAGCACGTCGAAATCCTTGATCCTGAGTGCACAGGAACTGCCGAGCTCCTGACAGAGCGCACGAGCCAGGTCGACATTGAAGCCGGTCAGTCGTCCCTGCGGATCACGAAACACAAACGGAGGGTATCCATCGGTCGACAGGAACTGGATCTTGTCGGGGATGGAGTTCGGGCGATCGTGGACGGCCTTTGGATCCCAGAAATTCGGAACCGTGACGGCCTCTTCCTGCGCCAGAGACTGGGGCGCGCTCAACAGCGCGAGCAACCCAAGGAGCCTGGCCAGTAAACCTGCCGTTTTGATCATTCCTGACGTCACGCGGTCTTCCCGAAGTCATGGGGCCCGGCGCCCGAATGGGAGCGTCGGATCTCGTAGCGCAGACTATCGCGATCGCCAGTCTCTTGTCAGCACGGAACTTGGTCCATCCCAAGGGGATTTTACCTGCCTGAGTGTCAGGCGACCCTTTGTCCATGCGGGTGCTCGACAATCGGCCAGAGCTCCCGGGTCAGGTTCCTGTAGGTGTTGCGGCACGGGTCATTCGGATAAGGGCCATCGACTGCACAATAAAGGATGTCCGCAGAAATGGGTTCGAAGGCGCCATGAAAATGATTGGTGGATTTCACCACCAGCACCTGTTTCTCAGAAACGTCTATACCGAGATTGGTAAAGAGGTCCGGAGAAAAGGCCTGCGCCCTGTTGGTGTTGAGCACCACATCAATTCCGCCAACCCGAATGACCGCACAATCGCCGAGCGGCACGACCGAACGGCCGAAGCTCTGGACGGCATCTTTTTGGGTCTTCAGGACCGTGACGGTGGCATCGATCGGATCACCGCCAAGCGCCGACGTCTTGCCCCCGAAGCGCAGATCCAGCGACGCACCTTCTCCCGCCGCATGACAGATCCGGACAGCCATTGGATCCCAGATCGTGCCGAAGGCGGTGTTCGTCAGTCCCATCTGAAGAGCCTGACGCAGCAAGATGGTACTGTCTCCCGCGACACCGCCACCGGGATTGTCCCAGACGTCGGCGATCACCACGGGCTTGTCCCGGTGTCCAGCCGCGATCTCAAACGCTTTTTCGGGTTCCAGAAAGTCCGGCCGGGTTGTGCCTCGAAACGAATACAGTTCCAGGCCAAGCTTTTCGGCAAGCCTGTCACCTTTTTGCCTGTCATCGTCGGTGATCACGAGAAGCTTTGCGCCGAGATCCGGGGAGTCACCGGCCATGAAGCCGTGAATTGCGGAGACCGACAGCACCTCATCGGAGCGCTCCAGTTCGATCATGCGATCGACAAATCCACGCATCGGCGGCCGGCTGGTCGGCAGAACCTCGATCATGCGCACGTCGAAGACCGAGATAACCGGGGCAATGTCACCCCGTGCCGCCTTCAGTGTCAGGTCGACGCAGGCTTCACCCGTCTCGGCAAAGTCGGTATGCGGGAATTCCTTGAAAACCGTAATGACATCGGCGTTTTGGACGCGCTTGTCGCTAAGATGACTGTGGGGGTCGAAAGTCACGCCGATCTTGACGTCGGGCCCAACTATCATTCGAACCGCTTCGATCAGTTCACCTTCGCAATCAACATGGCTGTCGGCGATCATGGCGCCGTGCAGGCCGAGGACAACCGCTTCCACAGGGCATGCGGCACGCAGTTGGTCCAGTACCTCGTCCCGAAGCCGTTCCCAGGTTGCCTTGTTGACCAGCCCTCCGGGTTCTGCCCAGGTCGCCGTTCCTTCGATCAGCGTGATCTCGCCCTTGCGCGCCCGTTCACGCAAGGCCGGGAAGATCCCGCTGCACAGGGTCGGGGTCTTCGGATGGTCACCCGGGGCCGCGTAAAAGCTTTCTGCAAAATCGGAGAAGTCGGTTCTGAGGGGTGAAAACGTGTTGGTTTCTGTCGCGATGGAGGCACAGAAGACGCGCATTGAAGATCCAGTCTCGCTGTTGGGCTTTGTTGTTATCTTTGAACGGGAACCGGCGGGTCGCTTGACCCGCCGGTTCAATGGATCAGTCGAGATAGGTGTCGGCGTTGGCGGCCGCGACTTCCTTCTTGAACATGGTCAGCAGTTCCACAGCCTTGGCGTCGAGGTTCTCGTTGACATGGTTTTCGAAGGCAGGCTGGGTCGCGTTGGCCATGGCCGTGCGTTGCTCGTCGGTTAGCGCTGTCACTTCCATGGCATCCATCAGTCCGGCCAGACCACGGTCGGAGGACTCGATGATCCGGGAGAGGCCGCGGCTCGCCGCAACGCAGTTCTCTGCTGCCGCGTGAAGCGTTGCACGCTGTGCATCGTCAAGACCCTCGTAGAAGGGCTTGTTGATCATGAAGGTGTAGGGTGAGAACAGGTGATTGGTGAGGGTCAGGTAACCCTGGACTTCCGCAAAGTTGGCGAAGGAAATGATCGGCACAGGGTTCATCTGACCGTCGATCACACCGGTCTGCAGACCGGAATACACTTCGCCCCAGGACAGCGGATAGGCTTCTGCGCCGAGCGCCTGGATGATTTTCTGGTGCGAGGGCAGGGTCATTGTGCGAATGCGGATGCCGTCGAAGTCTTCCAGGTTTGCAATGGGCTTTTTGGAGTTGGTGACGGCGAAGAACCCGCCCGTGTCCGGGAAGCCCAGAACGACAACGTCGCCCAGAGTTGCTTCGATATCGGCCTTCAGGGCCTCACCGAACGGACCGTCAAACACCTTGTAGGTGGCTTCGTTGCCCGCGAAGGCGAAGGGAAGGTTCAGAACATCGATGCGGGGGTAGTAGCTGGCAAGGGCTCCGGTGGAGGTGAGGGTGGCCTGGATCACGCCGTCCTTGACCTGCTGCACATGTTCGGCAGCCGAACCGAGCTGGTTGGAACCGAACACTTCGACCTTCACAGCGCCGTTGGTGCCGGATTCAACCAGGTTGGAAAAAACGGCGGTGCAGGCATGGGCCGGGTTCTCGAAAGGGTCGGTTTTGTTGTCGTGACCGAATTTGATCACGCCACCGCCTGCAAGTGCAGCCGTTGCAGTCATTGTGGCGGCAAGCGCCAGTCCGGTAGTCAGGAGTTTCATCAGCTTGTTCCTCTCTTGAGCTTGATTGGGTTAGTTGGCAAATCCGAAGGCGCGCGGCAGGAGCAGGGCCGCGTCCTCCCAGAAGGCGAAGATGAAAAGAATGGTGACCTCAGCCAGCAGGAACGGCATGAGCTTGAGCGAGATGCGCTCCAGCTTCTCGCCTGTCACCGAGGACAGGACAAAGAGGCAGGCGCCGACGGGCGGGGTCATCAGGGAGATGTTCAGCGCAAGCACGAAGATGATGCCTGCATGGATCGGTTCCAGGCCAACCTGCTCGGTCAGCGGCACCAGCACCGGTGCCAGGATGATCAGGATGGCGGTGATGTCCATCACCATGCCGACGATCAGCAGCAGGCCGATGATGATCGCGATCACGGCATACCGATTGTCGCTGAGCGTCAGGACACTCTCGGCGATCATCTGGGGAATGCGCTCGAAGCTCATCCACCAGCCGAGAATGCCGGCAAAGGCGATGATGACGAAAATGACACCGGTGATGCGCGCTGTGCGCACCAGCATCTGGAAGAAGGCTTTCAGTTTCAGCGTGCGATAGACGAAGAAGCCGATAAAGACCGCATAGGCGACCGCAATGGAAGCGGCTTCGGTGGGCGTGACGACCCCGCCAAGAATGCCGCCCAGGATTATGACGGGCATGGCAAGCGCAGTGAGCGAGCCGACGAAGGTGGTCCAGACTTCCTTCAAGCTGGCGCCGCGCACAGCCTTGGGAAGGTTTTCCCGGTTGCCGCCGATGACGATGACCGCCATGCAGACCAGGCAGATGACAAGCCCCGGAAGGACACCTGCCGCAAACAGACCCGCGATCGAAACACCCATCAACGAGCCGTAGACCACCATCAGTCCGGAGGGAGGAATTGTCGGACCGATGATGGACCCGGCTGCAGTCACCGCACAGGCATAGTCGCGCTTGTAGCCTTCCTTGACCATGGCGGGGACGAGGGTTCTGCCGAAGGCAGCAGCATCCGCGGTGGCGGACCCGGTGAGACCGGCAAAGAAGACCGAGGCCAGCATGTTTGTATGGGCCAGCCCGCCGCGGAACCGGCCGACAAGTACCTGTGCCAGTCTCACGAGGCGGTTGGTGATGCCGATCCCGTTCATGACCTCACCGGCCAGGATGAAGAACGGCATCGCCAGGAACGGGAAAATATTGAGCGAATTGAATATCTTGCTGGGGCCGATGGCAAGAAACTGCATGCCGCCCATGTCGATCAGGCCGACCACACCGGCGAGACCTATGGCAAAGCCGATCGGCATGCCGCACAGGATCAGGATAAGAAATGCAAGACCGGCGAACATCAGGCAGCCTCCCCTTCGGCAGGGAGTTCAAGATGGGTGCCGAGATCCCGCAATAGCACCAGGAAAAGCTGGACCGAGGCGATAGCCGCTGACACCGGTATGGCGGCGTAGAACGGTTCCAGGCTGAGGTCGAAGATCATTGCGTGTCTCGTGGCGCCGCTTTGCGCAAACGCGATCCCGTACCAGGTCACATAGAGGAACAGCGCCAGTGCCAGGACATCCATCAGGATCAGGACAAGGCGGCGTATCGGGGCGGGCCACATATGCAGGAATGCGGTCAACCCGATATGTTCGCGGCGCGCGATCCCGCAGGAAATCGCCAGCATTGCCGCCCAGATCATCAGGTAGCGTGCCATCACCTCCGGCCAGGGCAGTTGCCAGCGGAAGTAATAGCGGTCGACCACGCCGAGCCAGACATCCAGAACAAGCAGCAGCATCAGGACCGCAACCAGCGTTTCAATGGCCGTGTTGATGCGTGCGCTCGTCAATCGCGCCCAAGCTTGCATTCATGCCTCCCAAGAAATGTAACTTAGGTACACAATGAGCGTGAAATTTCGTCAAATCAAGCAAAAAATATAATTAAAGTACAAAATAAGGATTCGAAATGGATGTTTCGCCGTAATTAAGATCTGGATTTTCGAAAAAAATGTACTTAAGTTACAACTTGTTCGAAGGCTGCTTGGAGAGAAACATGGTCGATGACCGCGAAGACAATTCAGACCTGCCAACGCGCGGGCAGGCGGCGGTCGCGGACATCATTTCCGCACTTGAACGTGTCAACGGCACCCTGGCCGCACGCGAGCAACGGGTCGCAGACTATGTCCGGCAGAACATCGATCAGATCAGCACTATGACCATTGCCGAGCTTGCCGCCGCCGCTGAAGTGTCGACGCCGACCGTCATTCGGTTCTGCCGTTCGCTTGGCTGCGATGGCTTCAAGGAATTCAAGCTGAGGCTCGCCCAGAACCTGGCTGTCAGCCTGCAATATATCCAGGCCGATATCACGGAGGAGGCGCCGGCAACGGAAAATGCGCTCGACCGGGTGCTGAGCGCCATTTATGCCACGGCCAATGTCATGCGCCAGCAGCTGGACGCCGCCAGGCTGGAGGAGGCAAAGAAGGCGATCATTGGCTGCCGTCAGCTCCTCATCGCGGGTATCGGCGGCGGCTCGTCCATGTTGGCTCAGGAAGCTGCCAACCGGTTTTTTCGATTGGGGCTTGCGGCCACGGCGGTCAATGACAGCTACATCATCCAGATGCGGTCTGCGACACTCGGACCGGGAGACGTGCTGTTGCTGTTTTCCGCAAGCGGTGAAACCGACGCAATTGTCGGTGCTGCCAAGGTGGCAGACGCCTATGGAGCAACAACCATCTGCGTCTCCAAGCCTTATACACGGCTCGCAAGCGCCGTCTCGATCCCGATAGAAGTCGACCTTCCGGAAAACCCGGACATCTTCAAGCCGACCGCCTCGCGCTATGCCTATCTGGCAATCCTGGACACCCTGGCCATGTCCGTTGCCTATGAGACCAAGGAAGCCACCAGCGAAAACCTCCGTCGGATCCGGTCCTCACTGACCGCCTATCACGGCCGCACAGGCCCGCAGCCACTGGGGGACTGACACTTTCGCCAAGATGGCCTAGAACGAGCCATTCGTTCAAAAATTTTGGAGAAGACCTTTGATTGGCTACGTCACTCTTGGAACCAGCAATTTCGAAGCCGCTACGGAATTCTATGACAAGCTGCTGGAAAACGTTGGCATCAAGCGCTTCTGGACCCATGGAACCATGGCTGCCTGGGGGCGTAGCCGGGAGGAACCGGCTCTGGTCGTGACGCTACCTAACAATGGCGAGACGGCAACGGTCGGCAATGGTGTCATGGTCGCGCTCAAACTGGAGAGCAGGGAAGATGTCGTGAAGCTCCATGCCGCGGGACTCGACCTGGGCGGTGCGAACGAGGGCGAACCAGGGCCACGCGGGGAGCATGGGTTTTACGGGGCCTATATTCGCGATCTTGATGGCAACAAGTTGTGCGCCTATGTGCCTGCAGGTTGAGCCTTGCGTGAGACTCGCTGAAGCTTCTGTGGCAAGGCCATTTTTGCGGGTCGGGTCGATGGGCCGGAATTGATTTTGCCCAATGCACCCGTTCGGGCGCTGCCGCTAGACTGCCAGTTGTCAGGCAGTCGCGGCAATGGCGTGCTGTTTGTTGAACACATGAATCAGTAGAGAATTGATCTTGACCTTCCAGTTACTGGAAGAACCATCTTGGGGGTCAACATCAACTTTCAGGATGGAGTATGGCGGGCAATGGCTGCCGATTCCCAATCAGAACAAACCTTGTCATTGCCTGTCGAAGGCATGCATTGTGCGTCTTGCGTCGGTCGCGTCGAGCGGGCGCTCAAGGGCATTGCCGGTGTGGTTGAGGCCAACGTGAACCTTGCGACCGAGCGAGCGGTTGTCCGGATTGACGGAGCTGTCGATCCTGCTGCATTGGTCGAGGCCATAGAGAAGCTGGGATACACGGTTCCGGCACAAACCTTTCAGTTGACCATTGACGGGATGAGCTGCGCCAGCTGCGTGGGACGCGTCGAAAAATCACTGCGCGCGGTTCCAGGTGTTGTGGACGCGAAAGTCAATCTGGCCACCGAACGCGCAGAGGTGAGCGGTTACACCGACCTCAAGAGCTTGATTGGTGCGGTTGCGGAAACCGGAAAGGTTGCACACGAAGCCGGCAGGGACGAAGCCTCCTCGTTGGAAGCGTCGTCGAAGCGCGACGCGGAAAGTCGTCAGCTCAAAAGACGTGTCATCGTTGCGGCTCTGCTTGCCTTTCCGGTTTTTGTCCTTGAAATGGGCAGCCACCTGGTCCCGGCCATTCACCATCTGATTGGCCAGACCATCGGTATGCAAGCCAGCTGGTTGATCCAGTTTGTGCTGACAAGTGCCGTTCTGATCGGGCCAGGCCGGTCCTTCTACACTCAGGGCTTTCCCGCTCTCCTGAAGGGGGCTCCCGACATGAACAGCCTTGTGGCTGTCGGGACCGCGGCGGCTTACCTGTTTTCGGTCATTGCAACCTTCGCACCGAACCTGCTGCCGGAAGGCACGGTGAATGTCTATTACGAGGCGGCCGCTGTCATTGTGACACTGATCCTGATCGGGCGTTGGATGGAGGCGCGTGCCAAGGGGCGCACGTCCGACGCAATCCAGCGCCTTCTGAAAATTGCCCCCAAGACTGCGCGCGTCAGGCGAAACGGGGAAACGGTCGAGATAGATGTTGCCGCTGTTGCCCTCGGCGACATTGTGGAAGTGCGTCCAGGCGAACGGTTGCCGGTCGACGGAGAAGTGATCGAAGGGTCCACCTATATCGACGAGAGCATGGTGACGGGAGAGCCTGTGCCGGTCGCGAAGGAAGCAGGGGCAACTGTGATTGGCGGAACGGTCAATCAGACCGGAAGTCTTGCGTTCCGCGCCACTGCAATCGGCGATGACACGATGCTGGCGCAGATCATCCGGCTGGTGGAAGAGGCGCAGGGTGGCAAGCTGCCGATCCAGGCCATGGTTGACAGGGTCACCATGTATTTTGTACCTGCGGTCATTGGCCTTGCGCTGCTTACCTTTGGTGTCTGGTTCTTCTTCGGGCCCGAACCCGCGCTCACTTTCGGTCTCGTGAACGCGGTTGCAGTTCTGATCATCGCCTGCCCCTGCGCAATGGGGCTTGCAACGCCTACCTCCATCATGGTGGGAACAGGGCGCGGAGCGGAAATGGGCGTCCTTTTCCGCAAAGGGGAAGCGCTTCAGGTTTTGAAACAGGCGCAGGTCGTCGCGTTCGACAAGACAGGAACCTTGACGGAAGGTGCACCGCGCTTGACGGACCTTGAAGTGACGCCAGGTTTCGAAGCTTCGACCTTGCTTGCCCATATAGCGGCGGTCGAGGCAAAGTCGGAACACCCGATCGGTCAGGCCATCGTTGCGGCCGCACAGGAGCAACAACTCCAGCTGCCAGATGTGTCCGAATTCGAAAGCGTGACCGGCATGGGCGTTTCGGCGAAGGCGGGCGCACACAGCGTTGAAATCGGGGCGGACCGGTATATGGTCCAGCTCGGGCACGACGTTGCCGCTTTCAAAGACGTTGCCGAGCGCTTCGCAAGCGAGGGGAAATCGCCACTTTATGTGGCCTACGATGGCAAGCTTGCAGCAATCGTCGCGGTCTCCGACCCGATCAAGGAAACCACGCCAGTGGCGATCGACGCGCTGCACGCGCTCGGCCTCAAGGTTGCGATGATCACCGGGGACAACAGTCACACAGCGAATGCCATCGCGCGGCGGCTCGGGATAGATGAAGTTGTTGCGGAAGTCCTGCCTCAAGGCAAGGTGGAGGCCATCAAGTCCCTGAAGCAGGCGCATGGACGTGTTGCTTTTGTCGGCGACGGGATCAACGATGCCCCGGCGCTGGCCGAAGCGGATGTGGGACTGGCAATCGGCACCGGAACGGATGTGGCAATCGAGGCGGCGGATGTCGTCCTGGTCTCCGGTTCGCTTTCCGGCGTGCCCAAGGCCATTGCACTTTCGAAGGCGACAATCCGAAACATCAAGCAGAACCTGTTTTGGGCCTTCGCCTACAACACGGCCCTGGTGCCGGTCGCGGCGGGGATCCTCTATCCCGCCTTCGGCATTCTCTTGTCACCCGTCTTCGCGGCCGGAGCCATGGCACTCAGCTCGGTTTTCGTGCTCGGGAACGCCTTGCGACTGAAGACCTGGTCGCCACAAATGCCTGACGAAACGCAAGGTGGGACTTCTCGGGAAACGCTGGAGATGGCGCCGGCAGGATGATGCACACATCAGTAGGAGCCCTCAATCACGGGGTAATTCTACGGTGTTGTCGTCAGGGAATTGCTCTTGTACCAAGATGTGGCACCCATGCCTCTTGAACTGACCAGTTGCGCATGTTGGCTGCAGGTAGGAGCCCTGACACATGGCGGAGAGACCGGTCTGGCAGTTGAGCGCAAGTGAACTTGCGGAACAGGTCGCGAGACGCGAGACCACGGCAGAAGAAGCAGTCACCGCAACGGTGGCACGCATGCGCGCCGTCAACGGCCACTTGAATGCTGTTGTCGAAGACCTGGGTGACGAGGCGATCGCGCAGGCGCGGGGTCTTGATGCCTCTCTGGGCAAAACTGGTCCGGTGGGACCACTGCATGGGGTGCCGGTCACCATCAAGGTCAATGTCGACCAGAAAGGCAAATCGACCACGAACGGCGTGAAGGGCTTTACGGAAATCATTGCGCCGGATGACGCCCCCTTTGTCAGGAACCTGACCAATGCCGGCGCCATCGTGATTGGCCGGACCAATACACCTGAATTTTCCTTTCGCGCGACGACAACCAACGAATTGCATGGTCGCACCTTCAATCCCTGGAACGACTGGGCTTCTGCCGGAGGCTCCTCAGGTGGTGCCTCGGCCGCAGTCATGAGTGGCATCGGCCCAATAGCACATGGAAATGATATTGGCGGATCGCTGCGCTTTCCTTCTGCGGCCACTGGTGCTGTCACCGTCAAACCAGGACTTGGTCGCACACCTGCCTGGAACCCCTCGCAGAACGTCGAGCGGGGCTTGCTCGCGCAATTGATGTCGGTACAGGGCGTCATTTGCCGTGAGGTGCGCGACGTCCGCCTCGCGATGAGATCCGCCATCGCCTATGACCCGCACGATCCCTGGCAGGTTCCAGTTCCTTTCGATGGCCCTGATATGGAACAGCCGATGCAAGTCGGCTTTACGAAAGACACCTATCAGTTCGAGTGCCATCCGGCGGTCCTGACCGCACTGGAAACGGCACGAGACTGCCTGGTGGACGCCGGGTATGAAGTTGTCGAAGTCGAGACGCCCGATATCGGCGAGATCGGCACGACGGGATACCGCGCCTTGATGGGCGAGGTGAACGTTCTGATGCTGAACGATATTCGCAGGCACGGCAGCGCCGAGATCAATCGGATGTTCGACGAGTATTTCGAACTCTTTCCGCCCTTCGAGGGCGACGAACTCCTGCGCCAGATGGCGAGGCGATCGCATTTCATTCGCCAGTGGAACCTGTTGCTGGAGCGGTACCCGATCGTTTTGACGCCTTTCCTGCCGACGCCGACCTATGCCTGGAACAGGGATGCGGAAGGAAAAGACGGCATCATGGAGGTGCTTGGCTGCGGTATCTGGTCATTTGCCATGAACTACATGGGCCTTCCCGCAGGCGTCGTTTCACCTTGCATGCATGATGGAATGCCTGTCGCGGTCCAGGTCGTCGGAAAACGGTTCCGCGAAGACCTCGTGCTCAACGCTCTGGAAGCTGTTGAGGAGCGCACCGGGGTCATGGCCAGAAAGCTGTTCGAACGGGAAACACACTGATCCCCGGCGACTTTTCCGGGCGGTAAGACGGCTCCGGTTAGAAGGTTGTCAACAGGGATCGCTATCCCGGCACTACATGTCCGTGCTCGATAGCTGAATTGCATGTATGATGTCTGTCATTTCGGGACGAGGTTCGGAGGAGAGCAGACCATGGCGACTGTTTTGCTGCGCCTGACATTCGTTTTCTTTCTTGCTGTCACCCTTTGGGGAACGACGCCGGCAGTTGCCGCGCAGTCAAGCTCGACAATTCCGGCCTGGCTCCAAAAGCATGTTGGTATGGCTGACGGACAAATTGCACCGATCGTCCTTGAAAGGGCGCGGGCGCTCTATCAGCGCAAGCGTCGAAGCGGCGAAGTCCGAAACCCTTGTTATCTTGCAATGGATGCAACGCGCCCGAGCACGTCTCGCAGCGGCAAACCGGGACGCCGGTTCTACACAATCTGCGAACAAAGAAAGTTCTTCCGTGCAGTCTCGTCGGGCTATGGCAATGGGCGAAAACTGAAACGCGCGAACTTTTCCAATGGCCGGCAGTGTGCCGGGAATTTTAGCAACGCGGAAGGATCGAAGCTGACCGCTGGCGGATCCTACGTCACGGCGGAAACCAGAACCTCTTTCAAGGGGTACTTTCGCCGGTCCGGCAAAAGGACACCCTTCCATCGCACCTTCCTGCTCTTTGATGGCGAAGGCGATACAGCAAACGCCAGAGAGCGCGCGATTGGCGGCCACCAGGCGGTTTTTCTGAAATGGCAATGCCGGTTCAAAAATCCGAAAAGTCCCCATGCGGACAAGCAGGGTTACACACCCTATGGTCGGCTCGTGAACTACACCGGGGGCCGCAGCAACGGGTGCACAACCTGGTCACCGGCCAACTCCAGGGACATCATTTCGCTCGTCGAGGGAAACCCGACAACGCTTTACATTTATCCAGAAGGCCGTGACATCGACGCGGTGGCAGGGGCAGTCAAGGCCGGAAAGTCTCTCTCCAAGGCCGGGCTCTACTGGAACACCACGTGTCTGAAGACAATTGGCGCCCCCAAATTCTGGCCAAAGCGAAAGCTCCAGCCCATCATCAACGAATGGCGGCGCTCCCTGCCGAAACAACCGCCCCTGGAGCTGCCGATTTGCAAGTAATGCTTTTCGCGCCGTTGCAATTGTAACTGGTCGGGACAAATCACCGGCCAGACTGGTTTTTTGGCTGGGTGTATGGTTTGCGCGCTCCTAACCCCAAGCTGGGAAGGGATCCTCGAGCTTTCGGTGGGCTTTCGAAACACCTGTGAGAGCACTGCCATGAAGGCAGGCATCCAGCGCGCTGCGTATGGCCGGCTCATCCATCTCCGAACCTCCGATGAAGACGAGTTCTTGCCGGCGATCTCCCCAGGTCGAGTTCCAGAACTTGCGAACAAATTCAACCGACTCTGGATCGCTTGGCCAGCGTTCCTTTGGCACTGCCGCCCACCAGCGTCCAAGACCCTCGGTACGCGTGACCGTGCCTGCAATGGACAGTTCACCCAGCCAGTCTGGGCGGGTTGCAATCCAGAAGTGACCTTTTGCCCGAAAGACGCCATTGAAACCATCACCCAGCAAATTGTGCAGCTTTACGGGATGGAAGGGTTTGCGTGCCCGATAGACGAAGGAACGGACGCCATATTCCTCGGTTTCTGGCGTGTGATCGTCATACTCGTAGAGTTCCTTAAGCCAAAGCGGATGAGATTGCGCGCGTTCCTCGCTGTAGAGCCCGGTGTCGAGAATGGCGTCCAGCGGCGCGCTGCCAAAGTCCGTCTCGACAATGCGTGCATCTGCATTCAATCCGCGCACCACCCGGCGAACCTCGTCCCGTTGTTCTGCCTTGATATCGCTGATCTTGTTGATGATGATGACGTCGGCAAACTCGATCTGTTCGACGAGAAGGTCAACCAGGGTTCGATCATCTGTGTCTCCGGCCGTTTCCCCGCGATCCCGCAGAAAGTCCCGCGAACTGTAGTCCTGAAGAAGGTTGATTGCATCGACCACTGTGACCATGGCGTCCAGTCGCGCAAAGTCTGACAGGGAGTGATCTTCTTCGTCCCTGAAATCAAAGGTAGCTGCGACAGGAAGCGGCTCAGAAATCCCTGTGCTTTCAATCAGGAGATAGTCAAAGCGTTTCTCGTCGGCGAGGCGCTGGACCTCAACGAGCAGATCGTCACGCAAAGTGCAGCAGATGCAGCCATTGGTCATTTCAACCAGTTTCTCATCCGTTCGTGAGAGACCCGCACCGCCATCACGAACAAGGTCAGCGTCGATGTTGACCTCCGACATGTCGTTCACAATCACTGCAACTTTTCGGCCTTCTCGATTGTTGAGAACATGGTTCAGCAGCGTTGTCTTGCCGGCTCCAAGAAAACCGGAGAGAACCGCGACAGGAAGGCGTTGGTCGGTGTTCGAATGTGCAGACATAATCAGGTACTCAGACGTAATGTTATAAAGTTGCGTCATACCTGCGACGCCGAACCCGATTTTGCAAGATGTGGCGGTCATTTTTTTGAAGGTGATGTCGGGTTCGCACCAAAGCCAGGGTCAACTGCTACCGAAAGACGACGCGGAACCGTCGCCAAGCGCATCCAGCAAACGTTCCACAAGCGGCAAGTACCCCGCTCCAAAGAGCCTCAAATGCACAAGGGCTGGCCAGAGCTGATAGATATGCCGGCGGGTCTCCCAACCCGGTTCCAATGGCCCATAGGCTGCCCAGAACGATTGGGGCGGGCTGCCGAACAGTGTCAACATTGCCAGATCAACTTCGAAATGACCGTAGTAACAGGCCGGGTCGATCAGGTGAGCTTGGTCGCCTGAGGTGAAATGCACATTGCCTGTCCAGAGATCACCGTGCAGCAGGCTGGCCGCAGGTGTTTCTGGCAGGACGGCCCGGATGATCGGCTCTACCTCTTCAAGGCGTTGAACAAGGGCATCCGGCAACTCGGTAGTGTCGACCAGAACCCGGTTTCTGATCCAGAAATCCGCCCAGTTTGGGTCTTGTGTGCTCCGGATGGCGAGCCGGTCAAAAGCGTAACCTTCGGGCCAACCGAAGGTCTCACCTGTTGTGCCGTGCAATGCACGGAGGATCTCTGCGAGATGCCGCCAGGCGTTCTGCGATGGTGACACGGACGGGCCGAGATCTTCCAGAACCAGGAGGCGGGAACTTGCGTATTGCGGCGCAGGAGCGTTGGCTCCGCCAGCGATCATCGCTCGCAGCATGTTTGCCTCTCGCTCAGGAAAGGGTCCTGTCTTGGCAACAAGGGTTTTGCCGCTGGCGGTTCGCAGTCGAACGACGTCCGACAGATCGCCGCCGTTAAGCGGTTCAATCTCTGCAATGTCTTCGCCGAGCAGCCGGGTCGCTTCATTTATGAGGTTGGAACCGGTCATACTTCATGCGCCTTAAGAATCTCGTTTGCCATCCCGGACGAAGCGTAACGGAGATCCGGGATCGGGGGCACCAGAATTAAGGCCAGCGACTTCCTGGCTTGAACCGGGACCAGGAATTCTTCCGGTCAGCCCCGTTTCGTGGGCCGGGGCAAGGCATCGCAGGGAACGTCTACGCACTTCACCGCATTTGCATTTCAAACCCCGCCAAGCCTTAATCGACGGGGGTTTTCGGAAGCCGAATGAGGACGGGAGGCAGGCATGCGCGCCATGGTGTTCGACGGGTCGGGGCCGGAATTGAAGCTTGAGGAAATTCCGGAACCTCAACCCGCCGACGATGAGGTGCTGATCCGTATCGAGGCCTGCGGTGTCTGCCGGACGGACCTGCACGTGGTCGATGCCGATCTCACGCATCCCAAACTGCCGCTTGTGCCCGGCCATGAAATCGTTGGCCGTATCGAGGCAACCGGACAGGCCGTGAAAGGTTTTTCCACCGGCATGCGCGTCGGGGTGCCCTGGCTTGGGCGGACATGTGGCACCTGCGCGTATTGCCGGTCACACCACGAGAATCTCTGCGATGCCCCCGGCTTCACCGGCTACACGATCAACGGTGGCTACGCGGAATTTTGCGCAGCCAATGCCCAATATGTGTTTCGCCTTCCCGAGGCGGCCGATCCTGTCGCACTGGCCCCGCTTCTTTGCGCCGGGCTGATCGGCTACCGCAGCTACAGGCTGGCGGGTGAGGTCAAGAAACTCGGTATCTACGGGTTCGGTGGCGCGGCTCACATCCTGTGCCAGCTCGCGCGCCACCAGGGCGTCGAGGTCTATGCCTTCACGCGCGACGGCGACACGGCCGCACAGGATTTCGCCAGAAGCCTTGGCGCAGCCTGGGCCGGCAACTCCTCGGTGCCATCACCGGCTTCACTGGATGCCGCGATAATCTTCGCGCCGGTGGGGCCGCTTGTGCCATTGGCCCTGAAAGCGGTGCGCAAGGGCGGGCGCGTGGTCTGCGGCGGCATTCACATGAGTGACATCCCGGCCTTTCCCTATGCGGATCTCTGGGAAGAACGCTCGATCCTCTCCGTTGCCAACCTCACCCGTGCGGACGGTGAGGAATTCTTCCCGCTTGCGGAAGCCGCAGGCGTCAAAACAGAGACGATTGCCTATCCGCTGGAGCAGGCCAACCAGGCTCTGGAAGATCTGAGGGAAGGGCGGTTGCAGGGCGCGGCGGTTCTGGTGCCGTAGGGTCCAGGCAGTCACCTTCCCGGGAACTTCGCCACAGGAGCAGTGGTGTTCTGAAAAACTCAATCCTGCGAAGTGCGCCAGCGCACGAACCGGTTTTGTGCCTTGGCATCATCTGCATGCGGTTTGGCAGCAAAGGTCAAAACGCAAAGACCTTTTTCCCCCATTTCAGCAGCATGACAAGAGACACCCGCGTCCAAAACGTTCGCGAAGTGTCGGCTTGATCGTTCTGGTTTCAATGATGAGAAAACCCGTGCTCGCCCTTGTTCTGGCCGTGCTGATTTCGATGTTCGCCGCACCCGGCTATCGGCTGCTGACCTTTGCCGTTCTGCTGTTCCTCTTCTGGGCGTTCGAACTGCACTGGCTCGTAATCCTGGGTTTTGTTGCCCTGGTTGGGGCAATGCAATTCTGAAAGGAAAGGTTTGGATGATATCCGCTTTTATGGGGTGCGCCCTTCTGGCATCGCCGGTCACACTCGAACCTGCTCTGCTGGCCGAACGACCGCCTGTCTTTCACAAGATCAGGAAACGCAAACGACGCGGCAACGATGCGACGGATCAACGCCGCCCGTCGAGGGCGCCCTATTATCTGGGGGCGATCCTGATCATCGGAGACGATGAATATTCCTGCGCGAACGGAACCAAGCCCGTGCTCTTGAAAGACGGGCGTGTTGTCTGTTTCGAGACGTAGGGACCCCGGGGCAACCGGATTTGTTTCCACCTGGCAGCGATTGGCAATCCTTTGGCTGAAACGAGCAATCGGCAACCGCCAATCACCACCACATCAAAACCGAACGAAGAAGATCGGTGTCCGCGGTTGTGACTGCTTGCGGTGGTGCGGAATGGTCTTTTCGGGTTGCTCCCAAATCGGCCGTCATATCCGGCCGCAGCACATTGGAAACTGCCAAATGAACAAACTGTTTTACGCCCTCATGGCGGGGTTCGCGCTGGCATGCGTAATCGCGGCCTTCAGCCCGGCGCAGGCTGACAATAACGGCGCCACCGCATTGGATTGTGCCAGCAATTTCACACTTGAGTAAAAGGAAATGCCAAAATGAAATACGCAGCAATCACGCTTGTCAGCTTGGCTCTGGCTGGATGCCAGACGGTAACAACCCCGGCAAGCATTTCTTTTGCGGGCGGTGACGTGTTTACCGCGAAGGGAAACGCAGACAAAGCGCAGGCTCACTGCCAAAAGTATGGCAAGAATGCTCAATATCAGCCGTCGTTCGGTGGATATGGAGATATGACGTTTCACTGCGTGAAATAGCAAGACGTGCCTGATCGTAGATTGTCTGGACCTCTTTGCTGAATTTGCATAGGTCCTTCCAATCTGTCCCCCACCGCTGACGCACCCACAATTGAAACCAGTGGGAAAAGGAAGACTTCCAAGGCTTGCTGGAGCGGGTGAAGGGAATCGAACCCTCGTCTTAAGCTTGGGAAGCTTCTGCTCTACCATTGAGCTACACCCGCGTCTCCTCGAGTTCTGCGCCTTGAAGCCCATGCTGTCAAGCTGGGGAATTTGCTTTTCCCGCAGCGCGTGATCTTGCGTTCAGCCAACAAAATCGCCATGTTCCCGCCGGCGCGTGAGCGCGGAGCTTTAACACATACCGGGTCAGGTTCATGCGAAACCAGGTCAAGGCGCTGGTTGCCTCGCGCAACTGGGAATACTGCATCGTTGCCATCATTGTTCTGAATGCGATCACGCTCGGGCTGGAAACCAGTTCGGCCGTGATGGACAGCTTCGGTCCCACGCTGATTTTCGTGGACCGGGTGATCCTGGGCATTTTCGTGATCGAGCTCGCGCTTCGGCTCTTTGCCCATGGGTTCCGGTTCTTCAAGGATCCGTGGAGCATCTTCGATTTCCTGATCGTGGCCATTTCGCTGATGCCGGCAAGCGGCGCATTCACCGTGCTCCGGTCCTTGCGCATCCTGCGTGTCCTGCGCCTGATTTCCGTCGTCCCGTCACTTCGGCGCGTGATCGGAGGTTTGGTCGCGGCGCTGCCGGGCATGGGCTCGATCGTCGTCCTGATGGCGCTTGTCTTCTACGTGTTTGCGGTCATGGCGACCAAGCTCTTCGGCGCAGCCTTTCCCGAGTGGTTCGGAAATCTGGGCGCGTCCCTCTATACCCTGTTCCAGGTGATGACGCTGGAAAGCTGGTCGATGGGCATCGTCCGGCCGGTCATGGACGAATTTCCGCTGGCCTGGCTGTTCTTCGTTCCCTTTATCCTGTGCACGGCCTTCACGGTTCTGAACCTCTTCATCGGTATCATCGTCTCCGCCATGCAGGAGGAGCATGATGCCGAGGCCGATGCCAACCGCCAGGCAATCCACGACGATACCGGCCTGATCCTGGAAGAAGTCAAGGCGCTGCGGGCCGAACTGAAGGAACTACGGGTCAAGGTCTCCGAAAACTCGCGCTAGGCCAATTTTCCCCAGCGATGCTTGCGTTCAGGTCTGGCGCGTGATTTGTCGGAAGGTATGACAGGGAATCCAAAGGGCACTGTTGCGGCAGGCCATCAGCTCACGGCGGAAGCAGGCGCAGACATGTTGCGAGAGGGCGGCAACGCCTTTGACGCGGCCATTGCGGCACTCGCCACGGCCTGTGTGTGCGAGCCGGTGCTGGCCTCGCCCGGCGGTGGCGGTTTCGCAAAGATCCGGGATGGCCGAAGCGGCAAGACGGAGCTGCTCGACTTTTTTCCCCAAACCCCACGGCAAAGACGGGGCGACTGTTCCAGGGGATTTCAGAGCATCACCGCTGATTTCGGTTCGGCGACGCAGGTTTTTCACATCGGACCGGCGACTGTTGCGACACCGGGTTTCCTGTCCGGTCTGAGCGCCCTGCACGAAAGAGGCGCGACGTTGCCTCTTGCAGACCTCTATGCGCCCGCGATCAGGGCAGCAAGAACCGGACACCGTGTGACCCGCTATCAGCATTACCTGTCCACCGTCGTTCGACCGATCCTGACTGCGACGGAACGGGCACGTCACCTGTTTGCCCCAACAGGCGATTTGCCGGCTGCCGGGTCACTTTTTGTCAATGCCGGCATTGGCGACTTTTTTTCAGAGCTGGCGCGCGCCGACTGGAAGAAATCCGCTATCGCCGATCAGATCCTGGCGGAACAACGTGAAAATGGTCACCTCACGCGGGATGACCTTGAAGCCTATGAAGTTCGAACACGCGAACCGATCCGTGTCGATCTCGACGGAGCACGCGTTTACCTCAATCCCCCACCGGCTGCCTGCGGGGCATTGATCCGATACGCGCTCACCCACCTTGAAACCTGCAACATGCCTGATATGGCCGCGGCGCTTCACCTGACCGACACGGCCCGTCTTTCCGCCCGTGGCGACCTCTCCAGATTGCTGGACCGCCCGATGCGCCAGAAGGGAACCACGCACATCTCGGTTGTTGATGCTGAAGGCAACGCCTGCTCGGTCACGGTGTCCAATGGCACCGGCAACGGCGAAGTCGTGGACGGCTACGGGTTCATGCTGAACAACATTCTCGGCGAAGAGGATGTCAACCCGCACGGGTCGGCCGACTGGCCGACAGACACGAGACTGGCGTCGATGATGTGTCCGACGCTGATCGATACTTCCCAGGGGGACCTGGTTGCGCTCGGTTCAGGTGGCTCCAACAGGATCCGATCGGCAATCTTTCAGGTGGTTGCGCGTTTCTGTCTGGGGCAGGCCAGCCTCGCCGAAGCGGTCGAGGCACCGCGGCTTCATGTCGAAGAGGGGCATCTGGACGTTGAGGTTCCCGAGCCTAACGATGCCTTGCCTTGCCTGCAGGAGCGCTTTCCGGATCATCGCATCTGGCCGGAGAAGAACATGTTCTTCGGCGGTGTGCATGCTGTCTGTGCTGACAGTCGCGGCGGGTTCAGCAGTATCGGAGACCATCGCCGGGAAGGGGCGGCGGTGGTTGTTGACTGAGGCGATTTGGGTCAAGTTTTTGGCCCGATCTGCAATGTTCTTGCGCGAGGGAATTTTTTTAGTTTGACCGGCGGGTGACGCTGTCCTCCAAGACTTGTTCGCCCCGGAGCCGTTGTTGGCCGCAGCTTTCGGCGGCTCCAGCGTGTCACAACAGTGACACTGCGTCTTCCGGCCCCTCGACCGTCAGCGTTACACCGTCCTCGGTGTAGTCCCGCGCCAGCACGCAGAGACCGAGGCTCTCGACCCGTCGTTCCAGTTCCGAGCCGGACGCGAAATCGGTGCTGACTTTCCGGCATGCAAGCTTTTGAAACGGTACCAGCTCGGCATTGTTGATCGCATCCTGCGCAGCACCTGAATAGGCGCGTGCCAGCCCTCCGCCGCCCAGTTTGGTGCCGCCGAAATAGCGTACGATCAGGACCGCGCAATTGATCAGCTCTGCCCCTTGAAGAACCCGCAGGGTCGGCATTCCGGAAGTGCCGGCCGGTTCGCCGTCATCCTTGCCGCTTTCCTCGATCCGGTCGTCTGCAAGAAGACGCCGATGCGCAGTGACAACGTGATTGGCCTTGCGGTGTTCCTTGCGTAGCTCTTCCAGGCGTTGCTCGAACTGGTCATAGGGAACCAGATGCGCCAGAAACCGGGACTTCCGGTCTTCCAGAAAGCCTTCGTATTCGCGAGTGACAGTCTTCAGCGCCATGACGGAGATGCTTAGCTTGGCACCTTGAAGTGTTTCGACAGTTTCAGTGCCTGACCCTGGTAGTTCGAGCCGATGCCCTCGCCGTAGAGCGTTTCTGGACGTTCGGCCATGTGTTCATAGACCAGGCGCCCGATCGTCTGGCCGTGCTCGACGATGAAGGGCACGTCATGCGAGCGGACCTCCAGGACAGCGCGCGAGCCGATGCCACCTGCGCCGGCATGGCCAAAACCCGGGTCGAAGAAACCGGCATAATGCACGCGGAATTCACCGACCAGCGGGTCGAAGGGCACCATCTCGGCGGCATAGTCGGGCGGAACATGGACCGCTTCCTGGCTGACCAGGATGTAGAAGGCGTCCGGATCCAGGATCAGCTCGGCTCTCTGGCGGCGATAGATAGGCTCCCAGAAATCCAGCGGGTCCTGCGCGCCGACAACGTCGACGTCAATCAGGCCTGAATGGTGCTTGGCGCGATAGCCGATCAGGCTGCCGGGACCGTCGCCCTCCAGGTCGATCGCAAGCTGCACGCCGCCACCGATCCGCTGTTTGCCACCGCTCGTGAGCGTGTGCGTCTTGTGCACATGCTCCAGTTCGTTGTCCGGGATCAGCGACTGGCCGCGCCTGAAACGGATCTGGCTGAGCCGCGAGCCGCTGCGAACCAGGATCGGGAAGGTGAGCGGCGAGATTTCCGCGTAGAGCGGTCCTGTGTAACCCGCAGGCACCGTATCGAAGGCGAGGCCGTTGTCGGTTATGACGCGCGTGAAGACATCCAGGCGCCCGGTAGAGCTCTTCGGATTGGCCGTTGCCGAGATATCGGGTGCGAGCGCAAGGCTTTCCTGCAGCGGTACGATATAGACACAGCCGGTCTCGAGCACGGCCCCTTCCTTCAGGTCGACCGTGTGCAGTTTCAACTGGTCGAGCCGGTCGGCCACCTTGATCTCGGGCCCGGGCAGGAAGCTTGCGCGCACGCGATAGGCGACCGGACCGAGGCGCAGATCCAGGCTGGCCGGCTGTACCTGGCCGTCCACCGGCGGCGCCTCTGCGGAGATTTCACCGGCGGCGAACATGGCGTGAATGATCCGTTCGGGCAAAATGCCATTTGCTGAAAGGGTTGCGCTTCCATTCAGTGTCTGGCCCGCTGTCACGTTCATTGCGTTATCCCGTCAATTCCTCTTTTAACGTCCTTACCGGATGAGACCGCCCGCGCCAACCGCGATTGCGCCCGAATTGGTCTTTTCCGGGC
Organism: Roseibium sp.; assembly: GCA_017643925.1. Lineage (GTDB taxonomy): Bacteria > Pseudomonadota > Alphaproteobacteria > Rhizobiales > Stappiaceae > Roseibium. The sequence goes on from JAEPML010000001.1 coordinate 606,788, forward strand.
AGGTCTGAACGGAAAAAGTGCCTGTCCGGGCTTATTGATCGGGGTGATAGACATTGACCGCAGGCATGTTTTCGCTTAGGACGATCGCATTCCGTGGTGATTTGGGCCGGCCGGCTTGCAGCCACGTTAAATAAGTCGCTAAAAAGGCCGGAGGTGCAAACCCCGGTCTTGAGGCTGGGGTTTTTTGCGTTTGGAGCGGAATGAAATGACTGAGAACACCAAGACCGGTAAGAGGAACTGGCGCCCGGCAACCACTTTGGTGCATGAAGGCGGCATGCGGTCGCCATTTGGTGAGACCTCGGAAGCACTTTATCTGACACAGGGCTTCGTCTACGACAGCGCCGAAGCTGCCGAAGCCCGTTTTAACGGTGACGATCCGGGTTACGTCTATTCCCGCTATGCCAACCCGACCGTTTCGATGTTCGAGGATCGTATTAAGGCTCTTGAGGGAGCCGAGGCGGCAAGGGCCACGGCCAGTGGCATGGCAGCCGTCAATCTGGCGTTGATGGCCTCCGTCAAGGCCGGGAATCATGTTGTTGCTTCCAAGGCGCTTTTCGGTTCCTGCCGCTATATCTGCGAGACCCTGCTGCCACGCTTCGGCGTCGAAAGCACGCTGGTCGACGGCACCGACATCGATCAATGGAAGAAAGCTGTCCGCCCGAACACCCGGGCCATGTTCCTGGAAAGCCCGACAAACCCGACCCTGGAAATCATCGACATTGCCGCTGTTGCCGATCTCGCCAAGACGGTCGGTGCACGACTGATTGTCGACAACGTCTTTGCAACGCCTCTCTACCAGTCTCCGCTTGAGCTGGGAGCCGATGTTGTTGTCTATTCCGCGACCAAGCACATCGACGGCCAGGGCCGCTGTCTGGGTGGCGTCGTTCTCTCCGATGAAGAATGGATCACCGAAGAGGTGATGCCCTTTGTCAAACACACCGGGCCGCACATGAGCCCGTTCAGTGCCTGGGTGCTGCTGAAAGGCCTGGAGACCTTGCCGCTGCGCGTCGCGCAGCAGACCAACAGTGCCGGTCAGATTGCCGACTTCCTCGCTGGACAGTCCAAGGTCAGCCGCCTGATCTATCCGGGACGGGACGACCATCCGCAGGCGGATATAGTCAAGCGCCAGATGCGAGCCGGCTCAACCATGGTTGCGTTCGAGATCGATGGCGGCAAGGAAGCCGCTTTCCGTTTCACCAATGCACTGGACCTGATCAGGATCTCCAACAACCTTGGAGACGCGAAAAGCCTGATCACCCATCCGGCGACAACGACCCACCAGTCGATCGGCGAGGAAGCGCGCGAAGAACTGGATATCTCTGATGGAATCCTGCGTCTGTCGGTCGGTCTGGAAGACACTCTGGATCTGCTGGAAGATGTTGAAAAGGCGCTCGCCGCAGTCTGATAGAGCTGAAAGTGCAACACTCTTTCAAAACCCCGGTTCATCGAGCCGGGGTTTCTTGCGTTTACCGTGATTATCGAGTCTGGCTGTGCGTCCACAGTCCCTTGAATGCCAACAACCTGGCCGCGTCGAAAATGAGCCGATCCGGTTATCGGGCTTACGCCATTTGCTCGCTCCCCTTGGCCAGACTGGCGGACAGGACCAACGCGCAATGGATCGAGCGATTCCGGGCTGAAAACGGGTAGACCGCTGAACCGGGTGAAATTATCTGCTCATCGCCATGAGCCCGGCGGCACCCATCATCGCGGTCCCGCTGAAGCGGTTCAGCAGCCTCGGGTAATTGCGCAGGAAGCCCAGCAGACTTTTGGCTCCGAGCGCGTAGAGCATCACGAAGAGAAAATCCAGAAACGCCATTGTCGGACACATAAGGACCAGTTGCGGCGCGAGCAGCCGTTGCGGATCGATGAACTGGGGGAAGAAGGCCGTGAAGAACACCAGAGCCTTCGGGTTGCCGATGGCAACCAGAAACCCGGCAGCAAAGAGCTTGAAGGGTCGTGCTGATTTCGGTTCGGCAGCCTGGTCTTGCAAGACTGGTTTCGCGCTGAACAGTTTGAAACTCATGACCACGAGAACGGCAACTCCACCCCATTTGATCAGTTGAAACGCTGTTTCCGAAGCCGAAATGACCACCCCGAGGCCGACTGCCACCATCAGCATCTGGATCATGTTGGCTGTAATGTCCCCCAGCGCGGTAAAGAGCGTTTTGCGAGCGCCGAAATTGAGGGCATGCACCATGCCGAGAACGACACTGGGCCCGGGTGTTATCGTGAGCAGGAGCGACGCCGCGACAAAGGCCAGCCAGCTTTCAAGAGACATGTCAAAGATCCACGAGGGTCGGGTTGAGAGACCCTTCGTAAGTGCGGGATATGAAACTCATAGAAAAATAACTTAAAGTTATTTATTGTACTCTCCCATGGCCAGTGATGACATCCCTTCAACCGTAGCCAGGGCGCTCAGACTGATTGATGAGTGCGGAAGCCTGTCCGATGCAGCCCGTCAGCTGGGCGTGAGCCAGCCGGCGATCAGCAAGGGCATTGCCCTGTTGGAAAAGGAGCTCAGAACCACTTTGCTGCGCCGCGGGGCACGCCCGCTTTCGCTCACCGACGAGGGCAGGGTGCTCGCCCATTATGCGACCCAGAGTGATCTGTTGAAGGCACGGGCGCTCCAGAGCCTCTCCGATGCACGCAACAACCGCTCCGGCACTGTGCGCCTGGGGTCTTTCGGGTCTTCTGCCTCCTTCCATATCCTGCCACGCGTCTTGTTAGCGTTTGCCAGGTATGCGCCTGAGGTAAGGGTGGAAATCGTTGAACATCCGGATGCCGAATTGCTGCAGGTTCTGGAAGACGGGATCGTCGACCTCGCAATCATGACCGTCCCGGAAGGCGAAAACCTCGAAATAGAACCCATCGTGACGGATGCACTTGTTGCGCTGGTGAGTGCTGATCACATGCTCGCTGACCGTGAGGCCATTTCGGCCGAGGATCTGGCAGGTCACCCTTTCATCATGACAAAGGGAGGCAGTGGACCGCTGGTCGAGAACTGGTTTCGGCAACAGGGACTGCAGCCGAATATTGTCCACTCCATCCAGCAGGTCACATCGCTCGTCGCGCTCGTCGAGGCCGGTCTGGGCATATCGATGATTGCCAGGTTGGCTTTGCCGCAACTGTCCGGCAGGTGCCGCGTCCTGGAGCTTGATCCGATTGCTCCGCGGTCAATCGGTTTTGTGCGGCTGGAACGCACGGCACGGTCAGGTGTGGCAGAGCGGTTCTGGCAGTTCTGTACCCGGCTGGAGATCTGAAGGCTCAGCTTTCCTTCAGGCTCGATACGCCAATGATCACCCTGGAAATCGCCGACACCGTACAAACCGCCGCAAACCCCCAGGCAAGCACCGGAAACCAGTCGGGGAAGAGCGCCATTAACAGGAAAAGAGCGATCGTTTCCGTCCCCTCGGCGAGGCCTCCAAGATAGTAGAGTGACTTCTTGCCTTGCGAGTCGGTCGACAGTCCCTTGCGCTCGGCCATGATCGCAAAAGCAAGGAATGCCGAGCCATTTGCGTAAAAGCTGCAAAGGAGCGCCGCAGCCGGAAGGGCGTTCAGCGCGGGGTCATGGATTGCGAAAGCTAGCGGGATTGCACCGTAGAAGAAGAAGTCGAGCGTGATGTCGAGGTAACCGCCGAGATCTGTCTTGCCTTCCACCCGGGCAATCGCACCGTCCAGTCCGTCGGCAATACGGTTGGCGGCAATCAGAAGAAAACCGAGTACGCAGGATCCGCAAGCGATTGCCACGGCGGCCAGCAGACCAAGCCCGAATCCGAACAGGGTGACACTGTTGGCGCTGATGCCCAGGTCGAAAAACTTCTGGCCCAACCGGTTGAGAGGCGGGTCAATCAGCGGCCGCAGCCGGGCATCAAGCATCTGGTTCTGACCCTGTTTTCTTTCGCATGATTGCTCATTTCAGGGGTGTACATGCAAAATCCATCCGGAAATCGCAAGTAACACTCTTTCACGCATCCTTCATTCGCCCTATAAGCCCCAGCGGAAGTCCCAGACTTATGGTCTGGCAAACAAGGGAACAATCGTGTCTGGCAGTTACCGCGCCACTACCGAGGGGATCGAGGTCTCCGTCGAACCGTTTTATCTGGACGATGAATCGCAGCCGGAAGAAAGCGCGTTTATCTGGGCATACATGGTCGAGATCCACAATGGTGGCGCTGAACCTGTTCAGTTGAAGACCCGCTATTGGCAAATCACGGATGCGATGGGTCGCCTGGAAGAGGTGCGCGGCGAAGGTGTTGTCGGGGAACAGCCTGTGATTGAGCCGGGTGAGACCTTTGAATACTCCTCGCATTGCCCACTCAAGACGGATTCAGGCATCATGGCCGGGTCCTACGCGATGGAGCGTCCGGACGGTTCGGTTTTCGACGTCATGATCCCGGCGTTTTCGCTGGACTTGCCGGATGCGATCCGAAGCCTGAACTGAGGCGAATTTCTCTACTTGGTGCCGAAGTAGCCTTTGTCGCGTGTGATACCTGCCAGCCAGCTTGAAGTTTACCGTCCGGGCACAATCTATTTCGCCAGGAACCGAAAGGTCTGGCGATGGTTATCCTGCGTTCACATCTCACGCATTTCCGGGCTCGCCTGAAATCACTCGGATGGGTGATGGCGGCCTTGCTGTGCAGCTTTGCCGTTCCTCAGCCCGTTTTGGCCTGCTCCCTTGCCCTCGTGGTTGCCGTGGACGTCTCAGCAAGCATCAGCGAAGTTGAATATGATCTCCAGCAAAGGGGCATCGCGGAGGCCCTGCAACATCGGGATGTCGTCAAGGCAATTGAGGCGGTTGGCGGTATCTGGTTATACGGCTTCGAATGGAGTGGGCGCTACCAGCAGAACACCTTGCTGGACTGGCAGTTTCTGTCGGATGAAGCGAGCATTCGATCTGCTGCCGGCGAGATTCTGGATAACACGCGTGACAGCCGGGAATTCATGACGGCACTGGGGCATGCGCTGAGCCACGCATCAAGTGTTCTGGCGAACGCGCCGCAAAGATGCGAGCGGAACGTGGTCGATGTGTCAGCCGACGGGATCAACAACGAAGGCTACGATCCCCATGTGGCCTATGTTTCGGGAAATTTCTCGGACATCACCGTGAATGCGCTTGTCATCCGCAAGGAAGACCGGACCTATCGCTATTTCGAAAACAAGGTCATCCGCGGGCCGGGCGCCTTTGTCCAGGCCATGAACAGTTACGAGAATTACACCGAGGCAATGGTTCGAAAACTGGTGCGGGAAATCCTTGGCCTGGGGTTTGCGGACAGCCGCGAGACAGGCCGGATCCGAAAAATACCCTGAAACGAAAAAGCCGCCCTGTGAGGACGGCTTTTAAGCGCTTGGTGGCGGTCAGAAACCGATCACTGCGTCCGGTAACGGGCAATGGCAGCGCGTTCTATGGCCGCAACGGTCAGCTTGTCGAGGCTGAAGCGGTCACGCAGCAATTGCAGGATACGCAATTCTTCCTGTTCGACATGAAGGTCGGCAGCAGCCACTTCAACCGCCAGCGCATAGGCCGTGTCGTAGAGTTTCGGCGGTAGAACATCACCAACGAGTTCCAGCACGAGAAACAGACCGTTCTCCTCCTGCAGGATGTCACCGCAGCGCTGGGCTGCCGGAATGATCTTGTTGGTGTCATAGTCCTCGAACACGGGCAGCATCTTGATCATGTCACCGATGGTGGCCAGTTCCTTGTCGGTCATCTGATTGTCGGATGCCGAGACAATGACCATCATGTAGATGAGGGCTTCCTGAATGCTGATCGGCTCATTCATAGACACTATGTATTCTCCAGTGGCGCCGGTTAGGGGCAAATCGAAGGCCCGGTTTAAAGGGTTGGCGGCAAAGCTTCAAGTCAAGGAGTTGCGACATTTGATTGACTGCGGCCGCTTGCTTTCCTAGTGTCGCGCCGCAACATCCGGGCAACAGGCCCTGAGATCGACCGGATCAGCCGGTTTCCTTTCATATCAAAAGAACGACATTCGAACATGACCGACCAATCCCTGCCCACGCTTGACCTTTCGCAAGACTTTGTTGAGGCGGCCCGGAAATCCAAAGCCTGGCCGTTTGAAGAAGCGCGAAAACTGGTCAAACGGATCGAGAAGCGGGAGAGCGACAAACCGGTTCTGTTCGAGACCGGCTATGGACCATCCGGCCTGCCGCATATCGGCACGTTCGGTGAAGTGCTGCGCACGACCATGGTTCGTACCGCGTTTCGCCTGCTGACGGAAGACAGGATCCCGACCCGCCTGCTGTGCTTTTCCGATGACATGGACGGCATGCGCAAGATCCCGGAAAATGTGCCGGATCGTGCCGCGCTGGAACCGTACCTGCAGATGCCGTTGAGCGACGTGCCGAACCCGTTCGGTGGCGACTACGAAAGTTTTGCCGCGCACAACAATGCAATGTTGCGGCGGTTTCTGGACACGTTCGGCTTTGACTACGAATTCGCCAGTGCGACCGAGTACTACAAGTCCGGGAAGTTCGACGACGTCCTGATCAAGGCGACCGAAAAGTACCAGAAGATCATGGATGTGATGTTGCCGACGCTCGGCGCAGAGCGTCAGGCAACCTATTCTCCTTTCCTGCCGATCTCCCCGACGTCGGGCCGCGTTCTCTACGTGCCGATGAAGGACGTGAATGCCAAGGACGGCACGATCACCTTTGAAGACGAGACCGGCGAGGACATCACCGTGTCGGTAACGGGCGGTAAGGTGAAGCTCCAGTGGAAGCCGGACTTCGGTATGCGCTGGGCGGCGCTCGACGTGGACTTCGAGATGTTCGGCAAGGACCACATGACCAATGCACCGATCTACGACAAGATCTGCAATATCCTGGGCGGAAAGGCACCGGAGCACTTCGTCTATGAATTGTTCCTGGACGAGAAGGGCGAGAAGATCTCCAAGTCCAAGGGCAACGGCCTGACGATCGACGAGTGGCTGACCTATGCCTCGCCGGAGAGCCTCGCGCTGTACAACTTCCAGAAGCCGAAAACCGCCAAGAAGCTCTATTTCGACGTCATTCCGAAGGCGGTGGACGAGTATTACACCTTTGTCCAGAAATACGACCAGATGCCGGTCGAGCAGAAATTGCAGAACCCGGCCTGGCACATCCATTCCGGTGCGATTCCACAGATCGACATGCCGGTTCCATTCGCGATGTTGCTAAACCTCGTGTCGGCCTCCAATGCGGAAAACAAGGATGTGCTGTGGGCGTTCATTTCGCGCTATGCACCCGGTGTGACCGCAGAAACACATCCGGCGCTGGACGCTCTTGTCGGCTACGCCATCCGGTACTTTGATGATTTCGTCAAACCGACAAAGTCGTTCAAGGCACCGGACGATATCGAGCGCAAAGCCCTGGAACAGCTGGACGAGAAGCTTGCCTCGCTTGCCGGCGACGCGGACGGGGCAGCCATTCAGGACGCCGTTCTCGACGTTGCCCGTGCCATCGAGCGCTACCAGGATCCGAAGAAGAAAGGTCCGGACGGCGGGCCTGGCGTTTCGGTTGCCTGGTTCTCGGCGCTGTACCAGTTGCTGCTCGGTCAGGAAAAAGGACCGCGGTTCGGATCCTTCGTTGCTCTGTATGGCATTGCGGAAACCCGCGAGATGATCCGCAAGGCCCTTGCCGGCGAACTCGCAGCCTAGGCGAACGAGCTTTTGCACTTGCGGCACCCCAGGGTGCCGCAGGATGCTTCAAGGATCATAGGCCTAGCTGCTGCCGCCGATAAACTGAACGCCAGTCGACTTGCCATCGGTCCAGACCGTGCGCCCCAGGCGTTCTTCACCCTGATAATTGACGCTCACCGTCTTGGCCGGCTCGCTCTCGCCCAGGCCGTTGACGTTCATGCCGGTGCGCGAGACATTTTCAACCTGCACGGTTTCCGTTTCACCGTTCACGTGAATTTCTGCAGATCCCGAAGCCGCATGGCGCGGTGCCTTGCGTGGTTCGGCATCCAGGAGTTCCCCTTCCATTGCCGTCGCGAGATCCGTCAGACCCTCAATGACCTCCTTGCTGGCCCGGTCAAGCTCTGCCAGCGCTTCGAACGCGTCTGCCATCCTGCCGTCTTCGGCGGCGCTCAGGGCACGGTGGCCGGCCTCGTGTACGAGCTTGTGCGGCGCGACCAGGTCCTTGAAGGATGGATGCGAACGGACCTTTTCATTCCTGATCCCGTCATACCATTTGCCAAGCCGGCAGTGATGGTGGTCGGGCATGGCCGACGACGCCCAGTCATCATGGCCGGTCACCGTGTCGACAACCCGCTTCTTGAAAAGCACATGGTCGATCCGGGCCATTTCCACCAGAGACTTGTCGGAGTCCGCGTCAAAGAAGGATTTCGCGTTGTCACTGAACTGGTCGTTGCTCTGGCGCAGGATCCTCTGCATGTCGATCAGCTGGAGGTCGGTATTCCGGTTCGATTCAGCAACGCTTGACACATTTTGTGCGATTTCGTGGCTGGCTTCCTGCTGCTGGTGCAAGATTTCGGTGATCTGTGTAACGCGCTCGGATACGGTGCCCACCATGCCATCTATTGATTGCATGATCTCGTTCGCCGACCCGATTGCCTCCTCACCGGTTCTGATCGCACTCTCCGAACTCTGGATGGCGGCCTGAATGGTCTGCATCCCGGTGGTCAATGCGTCGATCCGGGTCGAAATATCTTCCGTCGCCTTGCCGGTCTGCGAAGCGAGTGTCTTGACCTCGGAAGCCACCACCGCGAAACCCTTTCCGGCTTCACCGGCCCTGGCTGCCTCGATGGTGGCATTCAGGGCGAGAAGATTGGTCTGATCGGCGATCGACTGGATCACCGACAGGAATTCGCTGATTTGCGATGCCGCTGCATTCAGGTCCGCAAGGCTGTGAGACGTCTGTTGTGAAGTTGCTGCAATGTCGCCAATCGCTTCGAAGACAGCGGCCATCTTGTTCAGACCATCCTTGGCGGCTCCATTGGTAGATTGGGCCTCTTCCGCGGCCCCTTGGCTGTTCTCCGAAATCTGGCCGATCGAAGCCACCAGCTGGTCGGCAGCGGCCGAGATAGACTGGCTGTTGGCGTTGGCTTCCTTGGTATTCCGCGACAACAGGGCCATCGCCATGACCAGTTCATTGAGTTCGCAGATGGTGTTTGCTGTCGTTCGAAGATTGATCAGTCCGACTGTATCGCGTTCCTCGATCTCCTCGATCTGGCGCTGTTCGGTTTCAAAGGCACGCTGCGCCAGGATCATGTCCAGAAAGAAGCGGGTGACGACGGACTGAAGCACTTCAATCATGGCACCTTGAGAAAACCGGTGCTTCTTGACGATGACCGGAATGGCCTCGTTCAGCAAACGGCCGAAGGCAGACATGAGCCACTCGGCCTTCAGGCCGATGCGCACATGCGCCTGTCCGATGCGTGCCGCCTGTCCGACGAACTCCAGGTCAGGTTCGTTGTTGAAGATGTAGTCCCAGTGCCCGGTCTGGGCATTCTTGAGCCGTGACGTGTTGTCCTGATGATGACCCATTTTCTGCCGAAGTTCCTCTTCGGCCAGAAGGTCATTGTAAAACCGGTCAAGGATCCCGGGCAGCGCCGGCTGAAGTGACTTCCATGCCCGTTGCGCAGTAGCGGTGTTGCTTCCTGCATCCGACATGAACCTGAGATACTTGTCGATGTTCTCAGTTTCTGTTGGTTTCTTGTTTGGATTTGCTGCCATTTCACGACTCTTTGGATGGGGTCATTCCCGCAAAAAAATGGCCATCCGTCGTAAACAAATTTCTAAAATCGGGGCTGGAAAAGCGTACGTAGTAACACCATTGGTCTTTTGTATTGCCTAGATTTGCCAATGCGTTAGACGGGGAAGGGTGTGTGAGGGGCGGATGCAGCTGCAAGCGCTGGAATAGCCCTGACCACGATGGGAGTTGCCTATTGTTGCGGCGCCGGAAACAGGTCCTCGTTCTGCACAGGCAGGTCTTGGGTTCCCCTCTGTTCCAGATCGCCGCTCAGACTCCACTCAACGATTTCCGGCGCCAGTTCTTCCAGACCCGGAAGCGTTGCCTCTTCGCTGAGCGACCAGTTGGACGGTGGCAGATCGTTCAGCCACTCAGCCTGCCACTTGCCGACCTTTCTTTCCTTGGCCAACAGGGCCAGTTCCTGGAAGTGATCTGGCGCATCATCTTTCGGATCAGCCCAGCCATAGCGCACGAGGCGCGCGCTGAGATCAACCTTGCCGCGCTGGCAGCTTGCCAGGATTTGCTGTGGTCCCAGGTCGTCGATCTTTTCACAGGTGATCTTGAATTGCCGGATCAGCCCGCGCAGGAACGTCCTGGCCCGGGTACCGCAAGGCCAGGTGCCGCCCAGGCGGGAAACACAGGTTTCGTCCAGCTTCAGCGGGGTAATGTGGGCAAGCGTGACGACCATGCGCGCCGACTTGATGTGTCCCCCGTCAATGACCTGAACCCTGCGAAGCTCGAGCGGCCCGTCAGGAATAGGCTCAATTGTCGGGTTTTTGAGTTCCAGATAGCGTTTGGAAGGCTCCACACGCGTCAGCTTTCCGCTGACTGAAGGCGCCGTTACGCCTTCTGGCGAGACGTCCCGGATGTCGGTCGGGTTGGGTGCAGCCGAAGCCGCTTGCGAGTCAGCGGTCGATGGCAGAGAAACCGGAGCGCGCTCCGTTTGTTCAGTCCGTGTCGGTGTAACGCTGACGGGGCCTCCGGTACCGCCTGCAACGGTCTGAACTTGCGGCGGCTCGGCAAGCATCAGCCAGGACAGCAAACCACCCGAGGCGGTGAGCAGCAGTGCGGGCACCAGAAATGGCCGAAACTTCATTGCAGATCCGGTTTAGATGACGGGACGGATCAATAATACGATCCCGCGTCCCGATTGCCGAGGGGGAATTCGCTTCTTTAGTAAATATGTTCCTGAAACGCAAAATCCTGTGTCGCTAGCAAGGGCAGTCATTCATCCTGAACCGGAAAACTGTCGGCAATGCAGGAGTTCGCGCTCAAAGTGGCGAAGTCCGGCTTGTTCCACGATATTCCTCGAAGTAGTGTCCGGCCAAATTCGTGATTGTTCTGATGTCCAATCACCGAAACCGACCTTTGGAAGAACCGGGCGCGCGCATGACACTTATCTTCAAGATCGTTCCGAAACCTCTCTGGCAGGAAGCCGTGGAGGCCAATGTCTTCACCGGCGCACCGGTCGATCTGAGCGATGGCTATATTCACTTTTCAACGGCTGAGCAGGTGACGGAAACAGCCGCCAAGCACTTCACAGGCCAGACGGATCTGCTTCTGGCCGCTTTCGACGCTGCGCAGTTCGGCGAAGACCTAAAGTGGGAGCCCTCCCGGGGCGGCGCACTTTTCCCGCACCTCTACGCGAAGTTCGCGCCCGGTTCAGCGCTTTGGGTGAAGGAATTGCCGCTGGACGAACAGGGTGATCATGTGTTTCCGGAGCTGAGCCGATGAGTTTTCGCCTGTTCGAGAATGTCGCGTTGAAAGGGCTCCAGTGCCTTGACGCTGAAACAGCCCATCGCGCCACGATCGCTGCGTTGAAGTCCGGCTTGATGCCTCCACGCAAGGGGCGGCCGGATCCCCGTCTCGAGGTGAAGCTCTGGGACTTGGCTTTCCCGAACCCGGTCGGCATGGCTGCCGGATTTGACAAGAATGGTGAGGTTCCAGATGCGCTTCTGGATCTGGGATTTGGCTACACCGAGGTTGGTTCGGTTACACCGAGGCCTCAACCGGGCAACCCCAAGCCAAGGGTGTTTCGTTTGCCCGGGGATGAAGGTGTCATCAACCGCTACGGTTTCAACAATGAAGGCCACGAGGCCTTGCGCAGTCGTCTCGACGGGCGCCGGTCATTGAAGGGTATCGTCGGCATCAATGTCGGCGCCAACAAGGACGCGGAGGACCGAATTGCGGATTATGTCGCCGGGATCTACAGGTTTGCAGACATAGCCTCCTATTTCACAGTCAACATCTCTTCACCCAACACGCCAGGACTGCGCGACATGCAGGCGCGCTCGGTTCTTGCGGACCTGTTGACCGGGGTCATCAGCGCGCGTGATGAATCCACGCATAAGATCGGGCGGCGGGTTCCTGTCCTTCTGAAAATTGCGCCCGATGTCGCCGACGAGGACCTGACCGACATCGTCGAGGAAGTCCTGGCGAAGAATGTCGATGGCCTGATTGTTTCCAACACCACGGTCAGCAGGGAAGGGCTGAGCGGGTCACCCCGCGACCAGGAAGCTGGAGGTCTTTCCGGGCGCCCTCTGTTCCACAAGTCGACGGTGATGCTGGCCCGTGCCCGTAAGCTGTCAGGACCGGATTTGCCGATCATTGGAGTTGGCGGCATCGACAGCGCCGAAACGGCTTTTGAAAAGATCGCGGCAGGCGCCGACCTGCTGCAGCTCTATTCGTCGCTTGTTTTCAAGGGACCTGCGCTCGTGGCCGACATCCTCAATGGACTGTCGAATATTTTGGACAAGCAGGGACTGGGCACTTTGAGAGACGCGCGGGACGGCAAGGTCGAAGAATGGGCCGCAAAAACGCCCTGATCCGCTAGGGTCAGTCGCTGGCGAATGTCTGCGCGGCGCGTTTCCGGCATACCAGCCAGAGCGAGATGCCGCGCAGCCCCAAAAAGATCTCCAGCGCAAGCCACAGGCCATGATTGCCCAGAAACGGGAACAGGATGTAGTAGGCGGCGATGAAGGCCGCGAGCGACAGCAGCATCATGTTGCGCATGGTTTCCGACCACGTCGCGCCAATAAAGACACCGTCCATCTGGAAGGCCAGAACCGCGACCACCGGGGCGACGATGACCCAGATCAGATAGGTGGCTCCGAGCTCGCGAACCTCGGGCGCAGTTGTCATGAACGCAATCATGTGCGGACCGAAAGCCAGAAACAGGAACGAGAGCAGACCGGCAAGGGCGAAGCTCCAGATTGCCGTGAGTTTGAGTGTCCGGTCGAATGCAGGCCGGTAACGCGCTCCGACAGCCCGTCCTGCAAGCTGCTCGGCCGCTGTCGCCAGCCCGTCCAGGAAATAGCCCGAGACGAGAATGAATTTTTCCAGAACGGCATTCGCTGCCAGCATCGCATCGCCCTGATCAGCCGACCGAGCCATGAAAAAGGCGTAGGCATAAAGGAGGGCGAAAGAGCGGATCATGATGTCCCGGTTGAGGGCCATCATTCGCAACAACAGGCGCTTGTCGAAAACGACGCGGGCGTCCGGCCACGTCCCCCGTTTTCCAGTGGTCAGGACGAGTGCCACGCCCAGGGCAAAAGCGGCGATCTCGCTCAACACCGTCGCGAAGGCAACACCTTCGACGCTCCAGCCCAGGTAAACGACGAACCAGACACTGAGGATGATGTTGAGGCCGTTGAGAAACAGCTGCAGCGCCAGTCCCGTTCCGGCTCGGCCAAGTCCGATGAACCAGCCCAGGATCGCGTAGTTGGCCAACAGGAAGGGCGAACTCCAGATCCGAACATCGAAATAGCGTTGCGTTGCCGACTGAACCTCGTCGGATCCACCGAGAAACCATAATCCTGCGTCCCGGACAGGCGCATGAATTGCGATCACGAAGAGCCCGCCCAGGGCCGCGATGACGAAGGCTCTGAGAAGCGTCGCCTTGATCTCTTCATCGTTTCGGCCGCCGACGGCCTGCGCAGTCAGTCCGGTTGTTCCCGAACGCAGGAAATTGAACGTCGTGAAGACCAGGTCGAAAATGATGCCACCCAAGGCGATGCCACCCAGAAGTGCGGCATCCCCGATCCGTCCGATCACAGCCATATCGACAACACCCAGCAGCGGCGTTGACAGGTAGCCAAGCGTCATGGGCACGGCTATGGCCAGAACGGAGCGATGCGTGACCGAAAAAGACAGGTCGGCCGGATTGCGGGGTGGGGCTGAAGACATGGATGGCTTTCTTGGATCAGCAGGTCTTCTTGTCCATTGCGGGCTGGTCGTCAATCCCCTTTGACCCTCAATCCCGGGACCGGTTTCCAAACAGGGGAACAGGCTTTAAGAACCCGCAATGCGCGCTATAGTCTCAAAAATGACCCTGCCCATCGTTCACCATCCGGCCTACTGCGCAGACCTGCCGGCAAATCACCGCTTTCCGATGGACAAGTTCCGGGCTGTTGCCGACCTGATCCGGTCAGAGGGTCTGCTTGGCGACGGAGACTTTGTCAGACCGCGACCGGCACCGTTCGAATGGATCGCCCTCGCGCATGATGCTGCCTATGTCGATCAGGTGTTCAACGGCCGCGTCCCTGAGAGGATCGCCCGGGAAATCGGGTTCCCGATGCGCGACGACATTGCCTTGCGTGCCAGATGTGCAACCGGCGGCACCGTTCTGACGGGTTATCTTGCGCTTGAGCACGGGCTTGCCTGCAACACGGCCGGTGGCAGCCATCATGCGCGCCGCAGGCACGGAGCAGGCTTCTGCGTTTTCAACGACGTTGCCGTTGCCATTCGGGTGATGCAAGCGGACGGGGCTATTCGCAAGGCGCTGGTGATAGATCTCGACGTTCACCAGGGTGACGGCACCGCCGAGATCTTCCAGGGTGATCCTGATGTTTTTACATTCTCGATGCATTCCGAAAAGAACTATCCCGTTCGGAAGGTTCCTTCCGATCTCGATGTGGGTCTGGATGACGACACGGGTGACATCCAATACCTGGCAACGTTGGCAGAGGTCTTGCCGGACCTGTTGACGAGCGACAGGTGGGATCTCGTATTTTTCAACGCAGGGGTAGATCCCTTTGCCGATGACCGGCTTGGTCGCCTGTCGCTGTCCAGGCAGGGGCTGCGTGATCGGGATCGCTATGTCATCGAAACGGTCCGCGAGAAGGGACTGTCACTCGCAGGCGTCCTGGGTGGGGGGTATTCGGACGACATCGACGAACTGGCCGACCGTCACGTCACCCTTCACAGGCAAGCCAGCGCGGTGTTCGAAACAGGGTTCGAGAACGCCTCACCTTGAAGCAAACGTTCGACTAAACAGGCTAGCGGGATTTTCCCATCGCCAGCACTCGGGTCACGAGCCAGATAGGGACAACAACGATCGCGCCGATGAGCAGGTAGCCACCCAGTTTGCCGATGGCCTGGAAGCCGAGGTTCCAGAGCCTTTCGAAAAAGTCGATGACCATGTGCACCAGGTCAATCGGGTCCAGATTGAGGGCGGAAAGAACAATTCCGACGACAAAGGACAAAAACACCAGCCGCAGCAAAACCTGCGCGGGTGAGCCTCCCAGGAACCGGCTCAAGCCGTTGTCGGACATGTTTCCCTCCAAGGGTACTGATTTACCAAACTTGCAAGGAAGTTAGGAACAATCACAGCGAATTACAATGCAGGTCGGCAGAATGGTCCAGGGGACATGTAGTCCCTTTGGTCATTGTCGAAACTGCATATTAATTTCATTTGGTGTCGTAAATAGTAAAATCCCGACAGTCTCACGCCAAAGACAACCGCTTCAAGTTCGACTATTGATGAATCAGAAAAGAAAACTGGGACGTGCAGACCACCTACAAATCGGTTCGGCTCAGTCTTTTCTCTACCTGTGGCGAAAGACAACCGCATCGCCGGACCCAGTCCGAAGGTGCAAGACAAACGGCCACGTTGCAGGATGGGCTTGAAGTTACGTGCACAAGGACGTTTCTCGTTGTCTCCTCGTCCTGGCATGTTGAACTGGAACAGGTTTTCAAGCGGGAGTCTTGAGATCTGTCAGGCATTTGGAACGATTTTTGGCACGGTGGCTGATACGCCCGAATCCGCCCCGTGCCGCAATTCTCTAAAACTCTGAGTTCGACCGGATGCGATACGCGCTATCGGCAGTCGATCACTCGACCTCTGAAGCTTCTCTCAGGCCCGTAACGCCTTGTGAGATGCCGGAGAGCGGTGAGAGCTCCAGTTCCTGGTCTTCTTTGGCCTTGTGTGAGACATTGCGCGCAGCACCTGCGCGTGGGCGCTGGTCCCTGACTTTTCGCGGAGACACACCGAACCAGGTCTTTACCGCCCGCGAAAAGGTGCTCAACTCGGAAAACCCGAGCAGGTAGGCGATTTCCTTCATGGGAAGGTTGGTGCTTCGCAGGTATCTTTCGGCTGCCGAGCGCCTGATCTCCTCGCTGAGCTTGCGGAAGTTGGTCCCTTCCTTTTCCAGAAGACGCTGAACGGCGCGTTGGGACATGCCCAGCTTGGCAGAAATCTGCGGCAACGTGCAGCTTCCATCCGAAAGACTGGCCGCGACCTCGTTTGCAATCCGCGACAGGGGCGCTTCCATCTGGCCGAACCTGTCGAGTTCGCCTGTCGCGGCTTTCAAGATGATGTCGTAGAGGTGGCTGTCGTTGCGGCGCAGGGGCCGCGCCAGAAGCGACTTGGGAAAGGAAATCCGATTGTGGGGCGCGCCAAATTTCAGGCGGCCCTGATACTTCTTTTGGAACGCGGAGAGATCGTTTGGCGGCGACGTCGCAATCTCGATGAGGATAGGCGGCGTCTGCATGTCGAGGGCATGCTCAAGCTGCTGGGTTGCCCATCCAATCCTCGCGAACATGTTTTGCCGCCACTCGCCGCGCCCCTCCAGAATGGGCCACTCGACATAGCCACTGGATTCGTCCTCGAAGAAAATCATCTTGTAGGCGTTCGTTCGAATGGGAATGAACTTGACCCATGCCTGACAGGCCTCACGAAGGGAGGGCGCACAGGCAAACAGGTAGTCGAAGATGGAAAAACAGCCGATGTCGACATTGTTGAAGAGATCGAACATGACCGCGTCGCTGCAGAGTTCCGAGGCCACGTGCTCAAACACGCCATGCCATGCAGTAATCGGCACGACGCCCTGCGGATCTTCAAGGCTGGCAAGGTCAAAATTATAAAGCTGGGCGATATGAGGCCAGTCCAAATCCTCATTTGAACAAATATCGCGCAAAACGCGAAAGACGTCAGCGCGCGCCCATTCGCCACCAAGCGGCATATTCTTCTCCGGCCGACTCATCTCTGCAATCCTTTAACGCAGATGGTGCATGACTGGACCACAAGGATCAAGTTTTGTCGTCTCTGGCAAATATCAATTGGGGTTCAATTTTGGAAAAGGAAGAACCGCCTCCGGGTGGAGGCGGTTCTAAGGATTTGATTAGGCTGCGTCTTTGTCTTTCAGCGCTCCATTTGGAGGAAACTTGCCGTAGAAGGTCTGGTTTTCCTTCGCAAGATCGCGCAACAGCTTGTTGGCCTTGAAACGAGGGCCCCATTTGCGTGTGAACTTCTTGCAAAGCTCGACGAAGGCCGGGGTCCCCATCATGTCGATGTAGCTGAGCGTGCCGCCCGAATACGGCGCAAAGCCAAATCCGAGGATTGAACCGACATCGGCTTCGCGAACATCGGTCAGGCACTTTTCTTCAAAGATCCTGGCCGTTTCCAGCGCCTGCATCACCAGAAGGCGTTGCTTCAACTCCTCGATATTGAAGCTGTCGGCGGGTTTGGGTTTTCCGGTCACTTCCGGGATGCCGGGCCAAAGGCTCTTGTCCTTGCCCTTGTAGTCATAAAAGCCTTTGCCGTTTTTCCGGCCAAAGCGCTCCCGGTTGGCGACCATTTCTTCCAGGATGTTGTCGAGCGGGCCTTCGACATATTTCACGCCGAGATCCTTGCGCGTTGCCGAGACGATTTTCCACGCCAGGTCAAGTGCGACCTCGTCGCCGAGCGAGAGAGGACCGACGGGCATGCCAGCCATCTTGCCGGCATTTTCGATCATGGCTGCGGGGACGCCGTCTGCCAGCATCATCAGGCCTTCGCGGATATATGTCATCACCACGCGGGATGTGTAGAAACCGCGGCTGTCATTGACGACAATCGGCGTCTTCTTGATGGCTTTGATGTAGTCGAGGGCCATGGCAAGGGCGCGGTCGGACGTGCGTTTGCCCAGGATCACCTCAACAAGCATCATCTTGTCGACAGGCGAGAAAAAGTGGATGCCGATGAAATTCTTCGGACGCTTGGACGCCTGGGCAAGCGACGTGATCGGCAACGTGGAGGTGTTCGAGGCATAGATCGCGCGGGATTTCATGACCGCTTCGGCCTGCTCCGTCACCATCTTCTTGATCTCGCGATCCTCGAAGACCGCTTCGATTACCAGGTCGCAGTCCGCCAGTGCGTCATAGTCGGCGGTCGCCGTGATCTTGGAGAGCAGCTTTTCCTTCTGCTCTTCGGTGGCCCGGCCGCGCTTGATGGCCTTGCTGATCAACTCGTCCGAGTGTGCCTTGCCCTTGTCGGCGGCTTCCTGGTCACGATCGATCAGGACGACATCGATGCCCGCCTGGGCCGTCACGTAAGCAATGCCCGCGCCCATGAAGCCGGCGCCCAGTATACCGACCTTCTTGATCTTGTTCGGGCGTTGATCCACCGGACGGCGTGCCAGCTTGTTGAGTTCCTGCATGGAGACGAACAGGGACCGGATCATGTTGGCCGCTTCAGGCGTCTGCAGCACCTTGGCGAAATAGCGGCTTTCGACCTGGAGCGCGAGATCCATCGGCAATTGCAGGCCTTCAACAACCGCATGCAGCAGGTAACGGGCACCCGGGTAATTGTCGAAGGTTTCGCGGCGATAGATCGCGTTGGCCGCAGGCCAGAACTGGAAGCCTGCCGGTGAATAGATTTTGCCGTTGGGAAGCTTGTAGCCTTTCTTGTCCCACGGTTTGACCGGGTCCAGGCCGGCCTTCAGCATTTTCTTGGCGGCTGCGACCAGTTTTCGTGTGCCGGTAACCTCGTCCACAAGCTTCATTTGCCGGGCTTGTGGTGCGCGCAATGTCCGCCCCTGAAGCAGGAACTGCATGCCTTGCTGGCCATCGGTCATGCGCATCACACGCTGGGTGCCGCCTGCGCCGGGGAAAAGACCGACCTTGACTTCCGGAAGGCCCATTTTCAGACCCTCGTCAACGACCCGGCCGTGGCAGGCAAGCGCCAGTTCGGTACCACCGCCCATGCAGGTGCCGGCGACAGCCGCCACAAACGGTTTTCCGCAGGTCTCAAGCTTGCGGTAGACGAGTGTCAGTTTCCGTGATCCTTCGAACAGGGATTTTGCGGCCGCTTCCGGATCGTTTCCGCGCTTGACGTGAAAGTCCTTCAAGAGGCCCTCCAGCATCGTCAGGTCGGCGCCGCCGGAAAAAGCGGATTTGCCGGACGCGATGACGGCTCCCTTGACGGCATCGTCGCCAACAACTTGGTCGATCAGCGCATCGAGTTCGTCCATTACGGTCAAATCGATGACATTCATGGACTTCTCGGGCATGTCCCACGTGATAAGGGCGATGCCGTCTTCGTCTGTTTCGATGGTGAAATTTGTGTAGCTCATTGGAAAATTCTCCTCTCGTCAGGCGCCGGTGGAGTGGGATGAGGTGGATTGCAAGTGCGCGCGTTGCTGTGCTGCAGACTTGGTCCCTTGCACCACCACGTCACCCGTGTGTTTCGTCTCGGCTGGTTCAAACAGCATCACCCAGCATTCGCTTTCTGCGAGCGGGTTGTGTTCAACCCCCTTGGGCACGACATGCATGTCGCCCGCATTTAAGACGACGTCGTCGCGGTCGCGGTACTGCATGGTCAGGCTGCCCTTGACGATGAAAAACAGCTCGTCTTCGTTCTCGTGGTCATGCCAGACGAACTCGCCCTTGAGCTTGGCGAGCTTGACGCTCTGATCATTGACGTCAGCGACGACGCGCGGTGACCAGAAATCGGAGATCTCGGCAAATTCCCTGTCGATGTTGCTGATCATGGCTCAGACCCGCTCGATGATCGTTGCCGTGCCCATGCCTGCACCGATGCAAAGGGTGACGATGGCGGTGTTGAGGTCCCGGCGTTCCAGCTCGTCCAGAACGGTGCCCATGATCATCGCGCCGGTTGCACCGAGCGGGTGACCCATGGCGATCGCGCCACCATTGACATTGACCGTGTCCGGATCCAGGTCGAAGGCCTGCTGATAGCGCAGGACCACGGAAGCGAAGGCCTCGTTGATCTCGATGAGATCGATGTCCTTCATCTCCATCTTGGCGTTTTTCAGGAGTTTTTCGGTGACATCCACCGGGCCTGTCAGCATCAGGGCGGGTTCGGAACCGATATTGGCGAAAGCCCTGATGCGAGCCCGCGCCTTTAGACCGGAGGAGCGGCCCGCGGTGCTGGAGCCGATCAGGACGGCGGCAGCGCCATCCACAATTCCGGACGAGTTGCCGGCATGATGAACATGCTTGATGGTTTCGATTTCGGGGTGCGCCTGGATGCCGACCGCGTCGAAGCCACCCATGCTGCCCATCAGTTCAAACGAGGGATTGAGCGATGCCAGTGACTGCATGTCGGTCTCGGGACGCATGTGCTCGTCCCGATCTAGGATGGTGATACCGTTTATGTCCTTGACCGGTACCACAGACTTGGAGAAACGGCCTTCGTCCCAGGACTTGCCGGCACGTTTCTGGCTCTGAACCGCATAGGCGTCGCAATCGTCCCGGGAAAAGCCATACTTTGTCGCGATCAGGTCAGCAGAAACGCCCTGCGGCATGAAATAGGAGGGGATGGCCACCTGCGGCTCGATCGGCCAGGCGCCACCCGAAGCACCGATGCCGACGCGGCTCATGCTTTCAACACCGCCAGCAACAACAAGCTTGTGCTGACCGGCCATGACCTGCGCCGATGCCATGTTGACCGCATCCAGACCGGATGCGCAGAAGCGGTTGATCTGCATGCCTGGGACCGAGGTGTCATAGTCGGCTGCAAAGACGGCTGCCCGGGCAATGTCTCCGCCGGCTTCCCCGACCGGATCCACGCAGCCAAGCACAACATCGTCCACCTTGGCGGTGTCCAGATTGTTGCGCTCGCGAATGGCTTCCAGGGCCGTTGCAGCCAGGCGGACAGACGGCACTTCGTGCAAGGCGCCGTCCTTCTTGCCGCGGCCACGCGGGGTCCGCACGTGATCATAGATATAGGCTTCTGGCATCAGATCCTCCTTAGGAACGGAACGTCCTCATCCTGCGTCCGGCATGGGATGGCCGGGCATGAGGTCATAAGGGTGTTTCCAGCCGGGCAGGGCCTTGATCCGGTCCAGCCAGGCGGTGACATCAGGGTATTGCGCCATGTCGATGCCGAGTTCTCCCTCGTAGAACAGGTAGCTGCACAGGGAAAAATCGGCGATGGTCGGCTTGGCGCCAATGGCGAATTCGTTCTCGGCGAAATGCTTGTTCAGGATGGCGAGTGCGCTTTTGACGCGGCCATCCAGAAACTTCGTGACATCGGTCTCGCCCGTCTTTGCAAGCGTGCGCATGAAACGGAGCGGCCCGATCAGCCCGGACACTTTCTGATTGTCAAAAATTGTCCAGCGCAGGACTTCACGTCGTTCTTCGGTGTCATTCCATCCGAACTTGCCGAATTTTTCGAACAGGTAGTCCATGATCACCGCTGACTGGGTCAGAGTGCGACCATCAAACTGCAGGACAGGCACTTCACCCATCTCGTTGAGCGTGTTGCGGAACTCTTCCGAGCGGGTTTCACCGTTGAAAAAGTCGACCCATCTGGGTTCCCAATCGGCACCACAAAGTTCCAGCATCAGGGCCACCTTGTAGGAGTGACCGGACTGGGCCATGCAATGTAGAACGTATTCAGCCATAACTTGAAAATCTCCCTGGCAAATCGAATCCGAAGCAAGACTATACGGGCTCGAACAGATATGCGCGGGTGGATTTCCAGCCCGGACGAGACCGGGCCGGGTGAAGATTAAAACGCGTCTGCGCCGACAGACATCATCGTTTCGGAACCCGAAGAAATCCGGGCGAGGTGAGCGGCCGTTTCAGGCATGGTGCGCTCCATGAAGAAGGTTCCAAAGACCAGCTTGTTTTCAAGCCACTCGGACCTGTCGCCAGCGCCATCGGCGAGTTGTTCCTTGATGGATTTGGCCATCTTCGTCCACATGTACCCAAGAGCCACCAGGCCAAAGAGATGCATGTAGTCGACGGAGCCTGCCCCGGCATTGTCCGGATTTTTAATGGCGTTGTTCATGAACCACATGGTGGCTCCCTGAAGGTCGTCCATCCCCTTTTTCAAAGGCCCGGTGAAAGCGGCAAGGTCTTCGTTGTCCTTGTTTTCCTTCAGGAAAGTGTTGACTTCGTTGAAGAAACTCATCACGGCCCGGCCGCCGTTTGCCGGCAACTTGCGGCCGACAAGATCAAGCGCCTGGATACCATTGGCGCCCTCGTAGATCATGGCAATGCGGGCATCGCGGACAAATTGCTCCATGCCCCATTCGCCAATATAGCCGTGGCCGCCATACATCTGCTGGGCGTTGACTGCATTGGCGAAGCCGGTGTCGGTGAGAACGCCTTTGAGGACAGGGGTCATCAGCCCCATCATGTCGTCGGAGAACTGTCTCGAGGTCTCGTCATCAGAGCGGTGGGAAACATCGCCATGCAGCGCGGTCCAGATGACCAGCGCACGGGCCGCTTCATTGAAGGCACGGATGGACATCAGCGTGCGGCGGACATCCGGATGAACGATGATCGGGTCTGCGGGCTTGTCCGGATTCTTGGGACCGGTCAGCGCGCGGCCCTGCAGACGGTCCTTTGCGTATGTCACCGCGTTCTGGTAGGCGACTTCCGACTGAGACAGGCCCTGTACCGCGACGCCGAGGCGCGCCTCGTTCATCATCGTGAACATGGCCTTCAGACCCTTGTTCTCTTCTCCGACGAGCCAACCGGTCGCGTCGTCGAAATTCATGACGCAGGTCGCGTTCGCATGGATCCCCATCTTGTGTTCAATGGATCCGCAGGCAACGCCGTTTCTGTCACCAACCGAGCCGTCTTCACCGATGGAATTGCGCGGAACGACAAAAAGGGAAATGCCTTTCACACCCTCCGGGGCGCCCTCGATACGAGCAAGTACCAGGTGGACAATGTTTTCCGACATGTCGTGTTCACCGGCGGAGATAAAGATCTTCGTACCCGTGATCTTGTAGGAACCGTCCGCCTGAGGGACTGCCTTGGTCCGGATCAGGCCTAGATCCGTCCCGCAATGCGGTTCGGTCAGGTTCATGGTTCCGGTCCAGGTGCCGGCGATCATGTTGGGAAGGTAGGTCTGCTTCTGGTCGTCCGTCCCGTGCAGGGTGAGGGCGGCAACAGCACCGGCCGTCAGACCCGGATACATGGAAAAAGCCATGTTTGCCGAGGAGGCGAACTCGTTGAAAATGGTGGCCAACGTGTGCGGCAGGCCCTGTCCACCATAGTCTGGATCCGCGGAAAGCGTGCCCCAACCGTTTTCGCAGAATGCCTGGTAGGCTTCGGAGAACCCGCTCGGTGTCGTGACGGTGCCGTCTTCCTTCCAGGTGCAACCTTCCTGGTCACCGCTCTGGTTCAGAGGCTGGAGGACTTCTTCGGCGAATTTTCCGCTTTCGCGCAAGATCGCCTCGACAAGATCCATGGGGGCGTCGGAAAAACCCGGAAGGTTTGAATAGCGCTCGTACCCAAATACGTCTTTCAGGAGAAAGAGAGTGTCATCAACGGGTGCGGTATAGCTCGGCATGGAAATCCTCCCAGATCTGCCGTTTGGTATCTAAGCTTACGTTTCCGTAAACGTCATGTTGGTCGTTATATACGCGTCTTGAATTGCTCCGGCAAGTGGTGTCCCAACGGAAGGGATGACAAAAAAATACGTCGAAAACATGCAATTGGAAATGATTTTGAGGTGAGCGGCACGTGATTCCGTGCGCGATAGGCTCAAAAAACGCCGGAATTGGCACTTCTCTAAAAAATTGTATTTTCAGAGCTTGCAATCTATAATTTCGTCATGAGCAAAAAAAGACCGCCGAAACGCGTTCGGCGGTCTTTTGAAACGGAGCGTGGAAAGTGTCAGCCTTCCTCGGATTCCTTCTGCTTGAGCATTCCGGAGACGATCTCGACGGTGCGGGACAATTCTTCGATTGCCTGCTCGATGTCCTTGCGCTGGTCTTTCAGCACCGAAATCTGCTCGTTGAATTTGGAAAGAGCAACGCGAAGCTGGGTTACCTGGCCGTCGCGAAGATCATAAAGGTCGAGCATGTCGCGGATCTCGGACAGGGAGAAGCCGACGCGCTTGCCCATCAGAACCAGTTTCAAGCGCGCGCGGTCACGGCGATTGTAAACGCGGTTCATTCCATCGCGCTTGGGGTTGATCAGGCCCTTGTCTTCATAAAATCTCAGCGTACGGAGAGTGCAGCCGAATTCCTTGGCGAGATCGCCGATTGTGAATTGGGTTTTCTTGGTGCTGTCGTCCCGCGCGGACACAACGTCCACAAGATCGTCTTCGTTCAGGATCGAAAGGGCTTCGCTCATAGCAGTTCGTTCTCGGTCTGAAGCCGTTTTCCGGCTTTGTGTTGATGTTTGCGGTTGTTTGAAACCGGTGCCAATGTCGTTTCTTGTCCGAAAGACGCAGCCGCTGAAGTCTGGCGTTCAGATCTCTGCCGATTTCTTTGCCTCTGTTTAGCTTACGTTTGCGTCAAGGTCTAGTGTCCGGGTGTCAAAGTTTAAAAGACTGTTAACGAACACCGGGCGATTCGCGGTCAAAATGCAGGATCAGCAAGCATTTTCCCCGTCAAACCGGGCGCTTTTTGCATTTGGCAACACCAATTAACGCCCTGTTTACCCTAAGTCGACAAAGTCTCTTAAAACGCTGCGCCTTGTTCCGTCTTTGGTGGATCATGGGATGCAGGCAGCTTCATCTGCGGTCCTGAAGGACCGTCAGCCCAGGGTCAAGATATGCCGGCTTGGAAAAAACACGAGGCAGGACGCCGCAGCCGTGATGCGTACGAAGGCGATGATTACTACGATGCACCACGCCGCGAACCGGCGCGACATCGCATAGAAAGGCTTACGCGCACCGCGACTGCGCTCGGCAACGGATATGCCCCGCATATGGCTGATGAGTCAGATGGGGATCTTGACGCCGTGGCGGACGAAATGGATCGGCTTCTGTCCGAGCGTGGCAGGGCCAGACCGCAAAGAAAATCCAGGCAGAATCGGTCTGTTCGCGGTGAGCCGGACCGCCGTGGCCATGCGCGCGACGGCAGCGTGAACGAAATCATGGGCGCCCTTGACCGGCTGGACGAACAGGTCCGCGGCCTCGGAGACCGTGAGTCTTATGAAGAGCGGAGGGACCGTCGTCGTCCGGCGCGTCGTGACTACGATCAGATCGAGGACGAATACCCTTATTCTGCGGACGACTATGGTGCCGACGGCTACGAGGACGAGGAAGATTACGACTACGCGCCGCGGCCTGTGCCCGCGCGCGAGCGCAGTCGCCGCGATGCGTCCATGCATCTCTACAAGGACCTTGGCCGCCGTATCGACGCGTTGAGAGCGCCGCAGGAAAAGGCTCTGAAGCACGTTCGTTCTGAAATCGGCTCCTTGAAGGACGCCCTGGGCGGGTTGTCCCGTGGCACCCACCAGACCGTTAATAGGCAGAACGCTGAACTGCGCAGACTCTCCGACATGATCGAGCGTTTGCGCAATGACAAGAAAAACGACCGGATGGCCAAGGAGATCCGGAAGGAAGTCTCTGACCTGAAGGCAATGGTCGGCAGCACGAATGTCGAGGGTTCCCTGCAGACGCTCGAGCATGGTTATTCGCACATTCTTCAGAGGCTGGACGAGCTGTCCCGGTCTTCCGTCGACCCGCGTATTCTGCGTAGCGTCACCGTCCGCCTGAACGAGATCGAGGACGCCTTCGCGGCACTTCCGCGCTCCGAGCATATGCTTGTCCTTGAAGATCGGGTCACGAGCATTGCCGAGCGCATGGAAGAGCTTCTTCAGCGCAAGGGACATGAAGAAATCGAGCCGCTGCGCGCAGAAATTCGCGAAGTGCGCGGTTTTGTCGAACAGATCGACATCAAGGCATTGGTGGACGGCATCGATGACCGGATGAAATTCGTGTCCAGCCGTCTGGACGATCTGGAAGTGCTGGCGCGCGAGCAGCGCGGGCTGGACAGTCGCCTGTCCCAGATGGAACAGCGCATGCCAGAGCCCGAGACGATCAACCGTTTGCAGGGCCGCCTGGAGGACATCGTCGGAATGATGTCCGACGAGCGCGCGACCCCGGTTGAAACCGAACATCTCAGCCAGGTGGATCAGCGCCTCAACGAAATCGTCGACCGTCTGGACCGGATGGAACAGGCAGCGCCTTTGCAGACCCCGGATTCCGGTGCGTTCCAAAGTCTCGAGAAGCGCCTTGAACTCATTTCCGGCAAGATCGAGGCGATCGAGAAGAAAGCATCCCGTCCGGTCCCGGTTCTGGACGCTGCAAACATGCGCGCAGGTGGCGGGACAGACAACAAGGTCCTGTCACAGCTGCAGGATCGTCTCAATGACCTGAGCGAGCGCCTGGAAGCGCCGAAAGACACGGTCACGACCTCAGATCTTGACAAGTTGCGTCACGAAATCGGCTCCATGAGAGCCTCCGTGGCAGCACCGGCCTCGACCGAGGCTCTGGAGCAGCGGATTTCAGATCTTGCGCAGATGATCTCCAAGGGAGCCGATGCAACTGATGACGGGCGCTTTGAGGAACTGGGCGCCAAGGTTGCGGCTCTGGCCGAACAGATCGAGAGCACGTCCAGCAGGGCGCTGAGTGCCGAACAGTTCTCGCCGGTCTTCGACCGTATCGAGAAGGGCCTTGAGCAAACGCGTGCCGAAGTGGCCGGTATTGCCAAGGAGGCGGCACAGAAAGCGGTTGCGAATACACCTTCAGCGAAGAACTCCCAGTATGACGAATCCATCTCGGCGTTGCAGGGCGACCTGAAGCGGCTGCTTGACGCCGCCGAGGGAAGTGAAGAAAGAACCCGCAATACCTTTGATGGGGTCAAGTCTGTTCTGGGATCACTGACAGAGCGTCTCGACAACCTGGAAAAGGTAGACGCCCCGTCACAGAGTGTTTCCGGGGCCGACGACTTTACACCGCTGAAGATCGAGGAGCCGAAGCCGGTCTTCTCGCAGCCGAAGCACGAGGACGAGCCGGCAAAGGCGAGCAGGGTCCAGGCAGCGGCCGCGCCAATCGGTAACGAAGATCGTGCAAGGGACCGCAAGGCCGACTTCATTGCAGCCGCCCGTCGCGCTGCACAGGCTGCGTCCGCCGAAGCAGCCAAGCTGGAAAAGGACAAGAAGGCCACTGCGGAAGGTGACGCAGCTGACGAGGAACGCGGCAAGGCCCGTGTCGGCTGGCTGCGCAATGTGCTGAAACGTGACAAGAAGAAAGACGCTGAATCCGATATCGGCGAAGAGCGGATCGAGCCGTCTGACGAGCTGGAACTGAGCCCGGAAGACGAAGCCGACAAGGCGTTTGAAGAGCACGATGCCCCTGTGTTGCCCGGTGACCGCCCGGCTCCTGAAGTCAAGGGTGGTTCCGGTGGCCGCAAGAGAGCCATTCTTTATGCAGCTGTTGCCATCGCGCTGATGATCGGGACGCTTCAGGTATATCGTATCGCAACGCATGCGCCCGAGGGCGACCAGACGGCGGCCAATTCCGAAAACCCGGTCGTGACTGCAGAAGCTCCCCCGGTTCAGGATATTCCGACCGCAGTGGAGGCTCCCCAGGGTTCGGTGGAACCGGGGCCGAACACGGCAATTGACCCGCCGCCTCCGGCAGCTGTCCCGCCAATTGAAACCCCGGCCGAAGCGCCGCAGGCTTCGGTCCCCGTCGTTCCGGCTCCAGAGACACGTGAAGTCCCGGCGGTCGCAACGGCTCCGGTAACAACACCGCCCGTTTCTGCCGATCCGTCGGGTGAAAAAATCCAGGCGGCATCGACTTCGGGTGCACTCGCACCTGAAACAGAGCTCGCGTTTGCACCACCATCCGGCGTGGCAGGAAGCTTTGGCGCGCAGGGGCCAGAGACCTCAGCGGGCTTTACACCGGCGCCATCCCAGTCCACCGGGGTAGAAAACGCACCGTCAGCTCTCCTGGCAAATCTGCCGCCGGAAGGCGTCGGACCGATGGCGCTCAGAACGGCAGCCGCAAGCGGGAACCCGGCAGCCGAGTTCCTCGTCGGTGTCAAATACACCGAGGGTGATGGTGTCACGGCCGACATGGAGAAGGCCGCCGTCTGGTACCAGAAGGCAGCCGAAAAAGGTCTCGCGCCGGCCCAGTATCGTCTCGCAAGCCTTTACGAAAAAGGCAGGGGTGTTGCGAAAGACCTGCCCAAGGCGAAGGCCTGGTACAGCAAGGCCGCAGAGTCGGGCAATGCCAAGGCCATGCATAACCTTGCAGTACTCTTTGCTGAAGGCGGCGGCGGTGCACCGGACTACGGGGCTGCTGCCAAGTGGTTCGAATCTGCGGCCAACTTTGGTGTGAAAGACAGCCTGTTCAATCTTGGCATTCTCTACGCAGGTGGCATCGGCGTCGATAAGGACCTTGTCGCCAGCTACAAGTGGTTTGCGATTGCTGCTGACCAGGGCGACCCGGAGGCGGCGAAGCGCCGCGATGACGTTGCCAACATGATGGATCAGGAAACCCTGGCCAATGCCCGGCTTGCAGTAGAAGGCTTCGCGCTCAAGACGCCGAATGCAGCCGCGAACAAGGTGACCATGGAGCAGGGCTGGACGGACAGCAATTCCCTGCCGGCGTCCACGGCCTCCATCCAGGCCGTCGACAACTCGGCCTTGATCCGTGAGGCGCAGGACAAGCTGAACTATCTCGGCTTCGACACCGGCGCACCGGACGGCCAGATGGGGCCGCGCACCCGCAGTGCAGTCCGCGCCTTCCAGCGCAGCATCGGCTTGCCTGAGACCGGCATTGTCGACAAGAAACTGATCGACGAGCTGAAAAGCCAGGCCATCTGACACTGAAGCTTCAGCCCGGTTTCGGGCTGAAGCACATCTCCAATAACTCCGGACTGAAGCGTCGGTGAAAGCCGCGGCCGTGTTGGCGCGCGCTCACCAATCAAGCGCTGTTTTCGATTTGGACAGGCCATCTTCATTGCCATAATGCCAATTTGCCAAATCTATGAGGCCAGATAGTGCATAAATTTGTTTCATTGGCCAAAACCGGGCCGATGTATGGTTGACACATTGTCCGGCACCGGTCTTTAACCAGTTTAATCTAAATTTAGTGTCCAAGTCTTCGATCTGTCGCAGCCTCGCTGCAGCTCTATCCGGCGTGACCTCGTGCAATTATACCTGCCCATAGCCGAAATCCCGGTCAATATCTTCGTGATATTTGCAATGGGTGGCGCCGTGGGTTTCCTCTCGGGCCTGTTTGGCATCGGTGGTGGGTTTCTGCTGACGCCGCTTCTGATCTTTTCCGGCATTCCACCAGCGGTTTCCGTGGCGACAGTAACCACGCAGGTCGTCGCGTCCTCGGCTTCCGCCGTCGTCACCTACTGGCGACGAAAGGCCATCGATTTCAAGCTCGCGACCATATTGCTAGGGGGCGGTGTCCTGGGATCCCTTCTCGGCGTCATCCTGTTCGACATTTTGCAATCGGTCGGCCAGCTCGACCTTGTGATCTCCCTGTCCTATGTCACCTTTCTAGGCGCTATCGGTGGTCTGATGCTGGTGGAATCGCTCCGGGCGATCCAGCGCCGCAAGGCCGGCTCTGCACCGTCTGCTCGCAAACCGGGACAGCACAACTGGATCCATGGACTGCCGCTGAAGGTAAGGTTCCGGCGTTCGAAACTCTATGTCAGCGTCATCCCGGTTGTCGGTCTCGGTTTGGCCATCGGGTTTCTCGGCACGGTACTCGGCATTGGCGGTGGCTTCATGATGGTCCCCGCGCTGATCTACCTGCTGCGCGTCCCGACCGGCATCGTTATCGGCACCAGTCTGTTCCAGATCCTGTTCACGATGGCGGCCGCGACGATTTTCCATGCCATGGGCACCAAGACGGTTGATATCGTGCTGGCCATGACGCTGATGATCGGTGGTGTGATCGGCGCCCAGTTCGGCGCGCGCATGGGACAGAAGCTGCGTGGCGATCAGCTGCGCCTGTTGCTGGCTCTTCTCGTTCTCGGCGTCGGCCTGCGGTTTGCCGTCGACCTGCTCCTGGTGCCGGACGATCTCTACTCCATCGCGATCCGCAAGGGGGCAGGAGCATGATCCGGCATCTTGCGACCCTGTGTGCGATCACCTTGGTGTTCCTGGGAGAGAGCCTTGCCAAGGACAACAAGGATCTCGTGACCGCGTTGTCATCGGAAGTGGTGTCGATCCAGTCCAACTTCACCGGCACGGAAATCGTCGTATTCGGCCAGGCCAGTCATATTCAGCAGCAGCCTAACGCACCGGGTGGCTTCGAGCTTGCAATCGTGGTCGAGGGACCGCCCCAGGACATTACCACGCGGCGCAAGGGACGTTTTCTCGGTGTCTGGGTCAACCGGGAAGCCGAACGGTTCCAGGGCGTTCCGTCCTTCTACGCCGTTGCGAGCACCGCGGACATCGGCGCCATAGCGGACCGGACCGTTCTTGACGACCTTCGCATTGGCCTCAACCATCTGAATCTTGCGATTTCCGGGTCCTCGAACGTCGCCGTTTCCGACCGTGACGATTTCCGACGGGCTTTTGTTCGCCTTCGCGAGGAAGCAGGACTTTATTCGGAACAGGAAACCTCGATTGAATTTCTGACCGACACGATGTTTCGCACCAACATTCCGCTGCCTGCAAACATCCCGGTCGGGGACTACAAGGTGAAGAGTTTCCTGTTCAACCAGGGCAATGTCGTCTCGCAAACGGAGCAGACACTGGCTGTCGCCAAGATCGGTTTTGAGCAGATCACGTTCGAGATGGCACAGAACTATTCGCTGGTTTACGGCGTTCTTGCGGTCATCATCGCCATCTTCACAGGCTGGCTGGCCGGGGTGATCTTCCGGAAGGACTGAGCGTGGCCTGCTTCGGTGAAAGGCGCTTTTTCCTCTGGCGCTGGTGAACTCCCAAGCTATGCTGATCCCATATTTCAGTTTTTGATTTGGGGCAGAGCTGGCATGTCGGAAAATACCTCCACCGGATCTTCAAAGGATACCGTCGAGAACGCGGGCCCAACGCTTGATGCTCGGGTGATCGACATTGCCATTCGCCTTGGCGTGCTGGGACTGTTCGCCTTTCTGGCACTGCAGCTCGTGGCGCCCTTTTTCGTGTTTCTGCTCTGGGCCGTCATTCTCACCGTTGCGCTTTATCCAGCCTACAATTGGCTTGCCAACAAGCTCGGCGGACGAAAGACCATCTCCGCCCTCATCATCACGCTGATCGGACTGGCGATTGTCATAGGGCCAGTGGCAGTTCTGGTCGTCAGCCTGGTTGAAACGCTCCAGGGGTGGTTCCACAGCATTTCGGACGGGGTTATCAAGTTGCCGCCCTTGCCGGAGAAACTCGCCAGCTTGCCGGTCGTTGGCGCAAAGATCGCGGAACTCTGGCAGCTGGCATCCCGAAGCCTTGAGCTGTTCTTCACGAAGGTCGGCCCCATGCTGGTGCCGGCCGGCGGGCATATTCTGTCGGCTCTGGCCTCGCTCAGCGGCAGTGTGCTTTTTTTCATCGTCTCGATCATCCTGTCCGGCTTCCTCTTCGTTCCGGGGCCGAAGCTCGCATCGGGAGCCAAACGTTTCGCGGACCGCATCATTGCACCGCGCGGGGCCGAGTTTGTCGACCTTTCCGGTGCCACCATCCGGAACGTTTCCCGGGGCGTCATCGGTGTCGCGGTCATCCAGGGGCTCTTGACCGGTATTGTCCTGATTGCTTTCGCGGTTCCGCTCGCCGGTGTCCTGACATTCCTTGCCCTGATCCTGTGCATCATTCAGATCGGACCTGCCCTGATCATCCTGCCAACAATCATCTGGGCCTGGAGTTCCTGGGAATTCCTGCCGGCACTCCTGTTCACCGTCCTGATGCTGCCCGTGATGCTGGTTGACAACGTCCTGAAACCGATCCTGATGTCGCGTGGCCTGGATGTGCCCATGCTGGTGATTCTCATCGGTGTTCTGGGCGGTACCATTGCCTATGGCCTGATCGGGCTGTTCCTTGGCCCGGTCGTGCTGGCTGTCTTTTATGAGCTGGTCATCGCCTGGGTGAAGGTGGGCGAAAAGGAACAGGAGGACTAAGTCCTGCTTTCACCTGGAAGATGGATCTGAAATTGACGTCAAGGTTTTCAAACGTCAGTTGCCCGCAATCGGCGACAAGTTTCGACTTTTCAAAAGGAAGACGCCAAACGGTCGAACGCGACATTCGTTCGACCTAATTCAGTAGGCCTTGCCCCCAATCTGGTGAGGGGCAAAATGCGAGCCGTGCTCAGTCCCCGACCAGTCGGCTTGCGGTAAACGGGAAAAGCCTGTCATTGCCGAGCATGAACACGGAGAATTGGCGTCGTCTGAAAATGAGACGGTAGGCTTCATCCGTCACGTTGAGGCCACCCGTCAGGGCACCGAAGGCCGGAAGGACCAACCGTGTTCCGTCGGTCACGAAACAGGGACGCCGGATGGAGCGCCCGAAACGCCGGACACGTGCTGCCGGATGGAGATGACCGCAAATCTCGCCTGCCGTTTCCTCAAAGCCGATCTTCTCGATCGGTTCGTGCCGAAAGGACAGCGGCCCAATCTTGATTTCATCGAGCGTTTCTCCGCACAGGCGCACGGGTGCAATCGGATCGTGATTGCCAGTCACCCAGATCCACTCCCGGCCGAGCTGGAGCGTGGTCAGCATGGCCCTGTAGGGAGCCGGCAATCGATCCGAGCCTCCGGCATCATGGAAACTGTCGCCGAGGCAGATCACACGCGCCGGATCGAAGGCATCCATGACACCTGCGAGCTTCTCAAGTGTTGCACCGGTGTCATAAGGGGGCAGCATCACGCCACGTCGCGCGTAGCTTGAGCCTTTTTCGAGATGAAGGTCCGCCACGACCAAAGTCGATTCATCCGGCCACCACAAGACACCGCTGTCATGAAGTCCGACAAGCTGGCCATTGATCTGAATGTCATGACACACGGGCGCAGCAGTGTATTTGCGCAAGTGTGATGTCAGTGCATTCATTCCATGGCCTCCAGAATCAGCTCGTCAGCCGCCGTCTCGAGAAGCGAATCCATTGCCTCGCCGTAGATCGGTTCCTTGCCTATTTCGAGCAGGATGGGCACAGCGAGAGGAGAGACGTGCGGAAGGTGAGTATGAGTGATTCGTCCGCGAATTCGGGCGAGAAGTTCTCCTAATCGCGAGATATCCAAAAGTCCTTCGGAGGCGTCGTTCCAGGTTGCCTTCAACAGAATATGGTCCGGTTCATGGGAGCGCAGAACGTCATAGATGAGGTCCGAGGAAACTGTCATTTGGCGGCCTGTTTTCTCCTGTCCGGGATGGCGGCGCTCGATTAACCCTGCAATGATGGCGCAATTGCGGAACGTGCGTTTCATCAGACTGGATTCGGCGAGCCAGGCATCGAGATCGTCGCCCAGAATATCCTCCTCGAAAAGCTCATCCAGAGGGATGCGGCCGGAGGTGAACTGCAGCGCAAGATCCTTCAGGCCCCAGATAGACAGCGCATAGTCATTGGCAACAAAGCCCATCGGCTGCGCACCCAGCCGTTCCAGCCGCTTGGTCAGAAGCATGCCGAGGGTCTGGTGGGCGAGGCGGCCTTCGAACGGGTAGCAGACCATGTAGTGCTTGTTGGAGCGCGGAAATGTCTCGACCAGAAGGCCGTCCTTTGCCGGCAGAACCGACTTGTCCTTCTGGATCTCAAGCCAGTCACGCACCTGCGTTGGCAGATGTTTCCAACTCGAAGGGGTTGCCAGCATCGCCCGGACGCCTTCGGCGAGATAGGTGGAGAGCGGAAACTTGCCGCCCATGTAGGACGGGATCATCGGGTTGTCGGATTTCGCCCTGGAGACGAAGGCTTCGTTTTCGCGTATGGCCTCGAAGCGCACGATTTCACCACCGAACAGGAAAGTATCTCCCGGTGTCATCTGGTCGATGAAATATTCCTCGATCTCACCGAGAATTCGGCCACCTCGACCGACAGGCGCCCGGCGTCCGTCGGCCTTCGAGCGCACAAGACGCACCCTTAGCTTTGGTGCCTCGACGATCGTGCCGACGTTGAGACGGTATTGCTGAGCGATCTTCGGGTTGGCGATCCGCCAGTAGCCGTCATCATTCTTGCGCAGCTTGGCATATTGGTCGTAGCTCTTGAGCGCGTAGCCACCCGTGGCGACGAAATCGAGCACCTTTTCGAATGTTTCCCAATCGAGATGTCGATAGGTCTCCGAGGACCGGATCTCGTCAAAGGCATCGACGGCATCGAGCGGGTCCGCACAGGCGAGGCCAAGCAGGTGTTGTGCGAGAACATCGAGCGCTCCCTTGCGCAAGGGAGGGGTGTCCTGGTCTCCCCGTCTGGAGGCTGCAAGCGCCGCCTGGCATTCCAGGACCTCGAACCGGTTGGAGGGGATCAACACGGCCTTGGAAGGTTCATCCATCCGGTGATTTGCCCGTCCGATGCGCTGCGCGAGCCGGCTGGCGCCCTTCGGCGCTCCGATATTGACGACGAGATCGATGTCTCCCCAGTCAATGCCCATGTCCAACGAGGACGTGGCGACGACAGCGCGCAGCACGCCAGAGGCCATCGCCGCCTCCACCTTGCGCCGCTGGCTGACATCCAGCGAGCCGTGGTGGAGCGCAATCGGCAGGGTGTCTTCGTTGATGCGCCACAGTTCCTGAAACACCAGCTCCGCCTGGCTGCGCGTGTTGACAAAGAGCAGGGACACATTGTGCGCCTTGATCAGCTGGTAAATGTCGCCGATCGCATAGCGCGACGAGTGACCGGACCAGGGCAGGCGTTCCTCGGAATCGAGAATGGAAATATCGGGCTGCGCGCCGCCCGAGACTTCGACCACATGCGACAGGTCGCGTCGGTCCGGGTCAGGCTGGTTGACCAGATAGGCCCTGAGGTCATTGGGCTCGGCCACGGTTGCGGACAAGCCGATGGTTCGAAGGTCCGGGGCCAGCCTACGGAGCCGCGCCAGCCCAAGCGCCAGCAGGTCACCGCGCTTGGACGTCACCAGCGCGTGGAGCTCATCCAGGATGACCGTCTTGAGCGAGGCAAACATCCGGGCGGAGTGCGGATCTGACAGAAGCAGCGCGATCTGTTCCGGTGTTGTCAGCAGGATATCGGGTGGATTGAGTTTCTGGCGCTGCCGCTTGTGGGACGGAGTATCCCCGGTACGGGTCTCCAGCTTGATCGGGAGGCCCATTTCCGAGACCGGTGCCCCAAGATTTCGCGCAATGTCGACCGCGAGCGCCTTCAGCGGCGAAATATAGAGCGTGTGTATCCCGTTCCCGGCTTGTCCGGGTTTGCGTTTTCCCCGGTGTTCCAGTTCCACGAGGCTCGGCAGAAAACCGGCGAGCGTCTTGCCGGCGCCGGTCGGGGCGATCAGCAACGTGGAGTGGCCCTGAGCCAAATGATCGATCAACTGAAGCTGATGCGCGCGCGGTGCCCAGCCCCTGGAGGCGAACCAGCTTTGAAATCTGTTGGGTAGCAGCGCAGCGTCCATGGCAAAGTTTTAGGATAGGCGACGGCAAAAGGCGAGGGGGTGGATGACAAAATGTTCACTTTGTGTTCACGCAGGTGTTCGTGCATTTGTCAGGAGTGTTTCGCGCGGCGCTTGATATCCTGTCGACTGTGTCCAAGATGACCTCACATGTCTGAACTTCTGACCCTGACCCAGGACGGTCTCTTTAGTCCCCAGGCCGATGCGCATATCGATCCGGTAAGACCGGTTGAAAAGGCGATCATCACACATGGCCATGCAGATCATGCAAGAGCCGGTCACGGAGCGGTGCTTGCGACCCGGCAGACGCTCGACATCATGGCCATTCGCTATGGCGAGAACTTTTGCGGGCAGGCGCAGCCGATTGACTATGGCGAAGTGCTCAAGGTTGGCAGCGTCGACGTTTCGCTGCATCCGGCCGGGCACGTGCTGGGCTCTGCACAGGTACTCCTGCGGGCCGGGGGGCAACGGACCGTCGTGTCCGGAGACTACAAACGTCAGGACGATCCCACCTGCGGGCCGTTTGAACTGGTTCCCTGCGACACTTTCGTCACCGAAGCGACTTTCGCCCTGCCTGTCTTCCGGCATCCTCCCGCGAAACAGGAAATTGCAAAGCTGTTGGATTCCGTGAAACTTTTTCCCGAGCAAACTCACCTTGTCGGTGCTTATGCGCTTGGCAAGGCGCAGAGGGTCCTCGGGGAACTGCGTGCGTCTGGATACGAGAAAACGATCTATCTGCACGGCGCGCTGGAAAAACTCACAGCATACTATTCCAGTCAGGATATTGACCTCGGTCCACTTGAAGCCGTCGGGGACCGCGGAAAGGAACTGGCAGGCGAAATCGTCCTTTGTCCCCCCGGACAGCTCAATGATCGATGGGCGCGGCGCTTCGGTGACCCGATCTGCGCGATGGCGTCCGGCTGGATGCGTGTCCGGGCACGGGCGAGACAACGCGGTGCCGAATTGCCCCTGATCATTTCAGATCATGCGGACTGGGACGATCTTTGCCGAACCATCCTGGAAACCGGGGCGCATCAGATCTGGGTCACCCACGGTGCTGAAGAGGCGCTGGTCCACTGGTGCGAACAGAAAGGGCTTTCGGCGCGTCCGCTCAACCTGATCGGATATGACGACGGCGAGGAAGCAGCCGAATGAGCGGGCCTGTGCCTGCCCGGATCTATTCGACCGTGATCCCGGTATAGTGCACGAGATCGTATCGGATCAGAACATTGACAGCGCAGGGCGCCTTGGCATTTCCGTGCAGGAGTGCGGCAAGCCTTTCCCCGAGTTCCCGAGCAAAATCGTCGCCCCTGTGGGGTTTTGGCAGCATGGAAAGACGCAACAGAATGTGGCTGTGGTGATACGTGCTGACGGCGTGAGCACGCCCCTTGCATAAGCCGGAGCTGTCGTCGAAAGCGTGGATCGTGTCTTCGATTTCAGCAAGCAGCCTTGCCGAATCAAGCGTTTGGTCTGAACTGTAATAAAGATCTGCTTGGGGCACGTGCAATCCTCAGCCTGTTGGGATCGGTTCTCCGATTTGGAAAGACCGGGCAAACACCCCGTCCTGAGCCCAGCCGGTGCGAAATCGATGTCGCGGGAGTGGACGAAACAGGCGTGTGTTCAATATGATCGGATTACCGCAAAGGTGACGATGAGGACAAGGCCGCGCGGTGCGGAATTTCCAATCGTCGAAGGAGGCAGTCATGGCGGATGACGGGGGCTACTCGGGCGCTGGCGGCGGCCAGACGAACGGCAATGACGCCGGCGAGACAGGGGACGCGGAAGAGGCGATCGCGCAACTTTTCGACGACTATCTGGCCGGTTTCAATGACTATGATGCGGACCGTATCTGCGACTGTTTTGCCTTGCCCGCCATCGTCTGGCAGCACGAGAAAGGGCATGTTTTCAACGACGAGGACGAACTCCTTGAAAACATCGAGGCCTTGCTGAAAGCGCTGGAAAAGGAAGAGGTATCCCTTTCAGACTTTCACGTTGCCTCCAGTCATGTCAGCGGGTCTTCGGCGTTGGTCACACTGGACTGGTCACAGGAGGCGGCCGACGGCGAGGCAGTGTTCGAGTTCACCTGCCACTACCAGCTCATTCAAAACGGCGATGACTGGGTCATCGCCGGCGTGGTCAATGAATAATCGCGCAGAGCGAAAAACCATCTCCTGTTGCGTTGTGACCCTCTCGCTTGCGCTTGTTGCGTGGGTCGTTTCTCTGACGCCGGGTGCTGCCGGTCCAGGCGCCCTGACACCGGCTCCCGACAAGTTGGAGGTTTGCAAGTTTCCCGGGATTGAACCCGGCAGAATTCTTCTTGAAACCGGGTGCAGATATGACGGAAGCCTGGTCATTGCGTCCAGCAACGTCACCCTGGATTGCCAGGGCGCGACAATTGCCAATACGACCCGTCGGGGCATCATCATTCGGCCCGGATTGCAAAACGTCGTCATTCGCGATTGCCGGCTGCACGATACCGGGGGCATCCTGATCGAAGGGCAGACGCCGGCAGATGATCCGGAAGCCAGGGAAAACGCCAGGGCAAATTCGTCCTCAGGGGTCGTTCTGGAACACCTGACCATCAGTGAATCCTTCATGACCGGTGTCTTTGTTGACCACTATGTGGTCGGCGCGGTTATCCGGAACTCCATTGTCGAGGACGGGCACCATGTCGGGATCTATCTGGAACACGGGTCTCGGCAAAACACGGTTTCAGGCAACCTGATCCGGAACAACGGGCTGTTCACCAACTATGGTGTCCGGCGCATCGGCCCAACCCGCAGGGAAGGGTTGTCTGTCGACGGGTCAGCAAAAAACCTTATCGAGAACAATACCTTCGAGCGAAACGCTCTCGGCGGTATCATGCATTACAAGAATTGCTGGGAATTTCACACGACCAATCCGGAAAGCCGGCCGCGTCTTCAGGGATCCGACGACAATGTCATTCGCGGAAATGTCTTTCGCGATATGGATATCGGTATCTGGGTGGCTTCCCGGCAATCGCGTGATCTCGTGATGTGGGATTGCGGTGACCCGAGCCCCTACGAGAACCCGGTGTCGCTGGAGCTCATGATGGGGGAACGGCCCTGGGGGCGGTCTGACCGATTGAATGGCTATCATTTCAACCCGGAACTGATTGCGGGTTTTGTGGACAAGCGGGCACTGGCTCCCCGGTGGCCTTTCCCCATGGGGCTCCATCTTTTCGAAGATTTCGCCGAAGACAACACCTATTCGGGCAATTGCTTTGAACGGGTGAAGACAGGCATACGCATCGAGGATGATCACAACACGGTGGAGGCGAACCGCTTCATCGGGGACTTCGAATACATCTATCTCGGAAGTCCGTTCCGTTCCCGCGTCTTGAACAGACCGATCGAGGGAACGGTCATTCGGGACAACATGCACGTGTCGCCTTCGGGCAATTCCTTCCTTCAGAACAGTTTTCTTGCGGAAGGCGAACACGAGGGGACCATCCTGCGTCAGGAAGGATCTTCCGTGCTTCAGCAGGACAATCCGCAAGCGGAGCGATGCTGACACCCTTCAGGCGGCTTGGCCTTGTGGTGATCGTGCGCTCGGGTCGAAAAGGTGCCCGTTCGTTTTCTCGTCAGTTACGCAACCGCGGTGCATAGAAGTAGTGATCGTAGGGGTGTCCGGGATAATCCCTTCGCAGCGAACCGACGTCCTCTTCGGCGACGGGCTGCACGTAGCAAGCGCCCTTGGCCCGGTCGAAATCAATGCTCTTGCACCAGTCCCGCTGCAGGCAGATCGCCTTGCAGATGTCGATCGTCAAACCGGGATAGCTTTCCTGGTTATGACCGGGAATGCCCGCATTGGCGACCATGCCGAACCCGTCTGCACCTACCTGGGCTGCCGGCGCATCCATGTGATCGAGTTCCTCTTCCACATAGGCGGTTCGTTCCGCATACATCGACGCGTTGCAATGGTAGTTGTCTTCGCAGTCGTCCCGGCTGGCCAGCCATTCGGCATATTCCCGTGCCATCTCTGCTTTGCCTTGCGCGTCGAGGACAGCATAGAGCTTGTCTGAAAGCTCTCCGAGTTTGGCATCCCTGCGCAAGAGATCGTCATCAGAACAGATGAAGGTCTCGTTGTTGGACCGTGCCATGTGGCAGTCCATGTGAAAATCCACCCCCTCCTGGGCGTGCACCGGTTTCCATTCGGCACCCAGTGCTGTGAAGGCAGTGAACAAGGTCGCAAAAAGAATGAGTTTCATGGTCCCCCCATAACCCAATATGAAGGCACCGTAACGGAAACTGTCAGGTGGTGACAAGCGGCCTGTCGCAGGCCGTCAGTGGTGTGGGCGAGGGGGCGTCGCATTCTCCGGAAGTGGTTGCAAACAAGCAAGAATACCATCGACAACGTGATCGAGAATCTGCTCCCGGTTTTCGGCTGCCTTGGCGTCCGAGACAGCGGCGTGCATGACAGATTTCACCAGGTTCATGATGACAAAAACCGCTGACTTGGCCGCCTGTCCTTTTGGCAGTTCCGGCCGACTGTCGAGAAATCCGTTTATCAGTCCGACCATCTCCTGCTGAAAGCGTTCCCTGTCGACCAGTTGGGTCTGCGCAGGGATCCATTCCTCGAAAGCGCCATGAAGTCTCGCTTCCGACAGGTGCATGTCGAGATTGGCGCCGATGATCGATCTGACGGCCTCGCGAAGCGGCAGCTTGCCGGACTTGTCCATCGCGGATCGTATCAGCGCCAGAAGTTCATCGTGATGCATCCTCTGGATTTCGAGAATGAGAGAATCCTTGTTGGGAAAATACTGGTAGAGCGAGCCGATACTGATCCCGGCCCGTTCCGCAATCTGGTTGGTCGTCGCCGCTTCAAACCCATGTTCGGCGAATATCTGCCTGGCAGCTTCCAGGATGGTTTCAACCATGAGGCGGGACCGCAGCTGTTTGGGTTTCCGTCGTTGCCCGGGGGCCAGTTGTAAGGGCACCTGAAGATCCTTCTGTCATTCCATAGGTACTTATACGGGGGAGAGATTGGTCAAAATTGTGACCGGAATGCGAGTGTTCGTTCTCTCTCCGGAGTCGGGCAGATTAAGAGGCGTCTAGGAAATACAATAAAAAACAATACTTTAATCTCAAATCGATGATCAGTGAAGATCCGGCACGGGCAACCGGCAACGCGAGTTTCTGAAATCACCGCCTCCGCGCAAAGTCCAGCTACCGCAAGGGGTCCTGAAACACAGGCCCGACCACATTTGCGGATTTTTGAGTGCACGGAGGTTTGTTTTGCGAAATTGCAGGGGTTTTGTTTTGGCTGCGGGAGCGACACTCGTCACCACGAGCTGCGCGGTGGCACCCGCCTGGTCGGCGGATCTTGGGGACCAGGAAGACGAAGCGGTGACCGGACTGCATGGATTTGTTGTCCTTGGCGGTGGTGTGGAGCCCGATTTTGAAGGCTCATCAGACTATGCGGCCACGCCACATATCTACGCCAACCTGACGGCCTACGGGTTCGGTCTTGAACTGGAAGGACCGCAGGCAACACTCAACATCAGGCCGGATGCCGCTTTCCAGTTCGGGCCGTCAATCGGTTACGATCTCGGCAGAGACGGAACTACCAACAAGGTGGTTGACCGGTTGGACAAGATCGACGGCGCATTCGAGGCCGGTGGTTTCGTTGCCTATCAATTCAACGCCTTGCTCGCCCAGTCTGACGTCTTTGAAATCTCTGCCGATCTGATGGCGGATCTCTCAGGCGTGCATGACGGTGTCAGCGGCACCATCAATGCGTCCTATCAAATCGCGGCTTCCGAGCGATTGCGCCTGGGGCTGGATGCCTCGGTTGGGCTTGCCAGCGACAGTTACATGGATACCTATTTTGGGGTTTCCCAGGCTGGCTCCAACCGGTCCGGTCTTGCTGCCTATACCGCCTCCGGGGGCATCAAGGATGTGGGCATTGGCGCTACGGCCAGTTTTTCGATCACGGAAAACTGGGGGATCGTCGGTCGTGCGGAATACAGCCGCCTCTTGGGAGACGCTGCCGACAGCCCGATCGTGAAACAGGAGGGCTCGGCCGACCAGTTCGAGGCAGGGATCGGGCTCTTTTACGCCTTCTGAGGGGGAGGTCCTAGACCGAGGGGGCGGCGAGTTTCACCAGCCCTGCGGGCCCCGCCCGCAGGGTTTTCTCCGGCGGGTCACAAGGGGGGGCTCCCGGCCTGGAAGCCAACATGCGAGACAAATTCAGCGGTAGCGATGTATCTCGCAGTTCTCAAGTTTGCGGCCAATGATCTCGTTGAATGCGTTTCCATGACCGATCACTGCCAGGGGGCGATCAACGATCCTGTCGAGGCGGTGAACAAACCCCGAGATGCGTTCCTTGAAGGTTTCTTCCGGCTCGGGACTGATGTCTCGGCCCTTTTCATGATGCCACCATGTTTCGCTCAAATGACTGAATTCAAGGCCTGGAAAATCTTTGCTCAAGACGTTTGGTGACCTCCCGACATCGCAACTGTGCAGCAGCAGTTCGTGGTGACCATCCATCACCTCGATCGGCACCTCGTCCTGAAAGATCAGCAACGCTGTCTGGATTGCCCGTGTAAACGGCGAGGTTATGACGTGGCGAATGCCAAGCCCCTGGATGTTTTCGCGTGCCTTGAGCGCCTGTTGTCGACCGAGTGCGGTCAACGGCGCGTCAAAAATCATGGGGTCGTTGTCCCCCTTCTTGAACACCGCGTTGAATTCGGATTGACCGTGTCGCACGAAGTAGATCGGCATGGCGCTCTCCATTCGGAAACTCTGTGATTGTCAGGCGTGAAGACGCTGTTTGTAGCCGACGTGCCGGAATAAGCACCCCATCTAGTCGGCAGGCAGGAGAACCGGGCCCGTCTTTGCAAAGGACAGGTTCAGTTCCGAACCGACTTCCAGCGTTTCGTCGACATTGTCCTGAACCGCGAATACCTGCCCGAAGCTGCCTTCCAGCGTATATTCCATTCGAACGCCAACATACGTTGCCTTGGCGACACGCGCCGGCATCCCCTCAGGGTCTCCAATCACCAGTCGAGACGGCCGAACAGCAATCTGGGCGCCTCCCGTGGCAAGGCCGCGCGAGGCGAGGCTGTACCGGTACCCGTTGATATCAACCGTGGCAGTTTCGCCCTGGATCTCCACGATCTGACAGGGGATCAAGTTCGCCTCGCCGATAAAGTCTGCAACAAAGGCATCAACGGGTTGATCATAGAGCTCTCGCGGCGTGCCGATCTGGGCAATGGAAGCGTTGCGCATGACAACAATCTGATCCGAAACGGCAAGCGCCTCCTCCTGGTCATGGGTGACATAGACGACTGTCAGCCCGAGATCCTGCTGGATTGCGCGGATGTCCTCGCGCACCTGCCGCCGCAGTTTTGCGTCAAGGTTGGACAACGGCTCGTCGAAAAGCAGTACCTGCGGCTCGAGAACCAGCGCGCGCGCAACCGCGACACGCTGCTGCTGACCACCAGACAGCTCGCTGGGTAGTCGGTTGCCGAAGCCCTTGAGACCGACGAGGTCCAGTCCTTCAAGCGCGCGTGCGCGTGCTTCCGCCTTGTCAAAACCGGAAAAGGTCAGTCCATACATCACGTTTTCCAGCACGCTCATATGCGGGAAAAGGGCGTAGGACTGAAAGACCATGGAAACGTCACGGTCCGTTGCGGGCAGTTTAGTGACGTTCGTGTCCCCGATCAGAATGCGCCCGGAGCTGGCCATTTCCAGACCCGCGATCATGCGCAGCGTCGTGGTCTTGCCGCAGCCGGAGGGGCCCAGGAGCGTGACTAGCTTACCCGCCTCGATGTTCAGGTCGATATTGTCAACGGCGACCACGTCCTTGCCGAAGACCTTGGACACGCCATCGAACCTGACCGGCGCGGCCTTGCTGCGAATATAGGTTTCGCTCATGACGCTTCCTTCATTTCGATATGCTTGCGACGCCCGATCTGCACCCGACCGACCAGCAACTGCAGAAACCCGACGGCGGCCAGCATCACGAAGATCAAGGTGGTGGAATAGGCAATCGCGAGGCCGTAGTCGTTGTTCTCGACCCGGCCGATGATGTAGCTGGTCGCCATGTCATATTCCGCGGACACGAGGAAGATGACAGCGGAGATCGCCGTCATTGCGCGCACGAAACTGTAGACAAGGGCTGCCAGGATCGCAGGTCGCAACAGTGGCAGAATGACCTTCCGGAAAGTCTGCCAGGAGTTGGCGCCCAGCGTAAGCGAGCTTTCGTCGAGCGACTTGTCGATCTGCGACATGCTGGCAATCCCTGCACGCACGCCTACGGGCATATTCCTGAAAATGAAACTGACAACGAGGATGATGCCGGTACCGGTGATTTCGATCGGCGGTACGTTGAAGGCGAGAATGTAGCTGACCCCGATGACGGTGCCGGGAATGGCGAAGGACAGCATTGTCCCGAATTCGAAGGCGTTCTTGCCGACGAAGCTCTGCCGCGTCAGCAGATAGGCGGTTACAAGGCCGACCGCAGCGGTGAGCGGCGCGGCAATGGCCGCAATCGTGATGGTCGTCCAGAAACTGTCCCATGCGGCGCCCGTCCAGCGAATGCCCTCTTCCTCGAACCGGACCGAGAAGGCGGTCACGTAATGCTTCAGGGTCAGGGAGTTGTTGACCCCCCACAACTCGACGACGCTGCCATAGACTATCATGACATAGACGACAGCGGTGAAGAGCGCCCAGGCAAGAGCGATTGCCAGAACCGGCAGGGCAAGAGCCTTGGGCATTAGGGGGTGAACCCCCGCATCACCCTTGCCGGATACGGTCGTGTAGCTCTTTTTTCCGAGCCAGGCCCTTTGTGCGTAGAAGGCAGAGAGCGTGAAGAACAGCAAGACCATGGCCAGAACGGCGGCGCGACCCTGATCATATTGCGCTCCGACAATCGCAAAGAAGATCTCGGTAGACAGAACATCGAAGTTCCCGCCGAGCACAAGCGGATTGCCGAAATCCGCCATGCTTTCGATGAAACCAAGCAGGAACGCGTTTGCAAGACCAGGCCGCATCAGCGGCAACGAGACCGTTCGGAAGGTCTGCCACCGATTGGCGCGCAGGGTCTGGGCCGCTTCTTCCATCGACGGCGACACGCCCTCCACGACGCCAAT
Source organism: Roseibium sp. (assembly GCA_017643925.1). GTDB lineage: Bacteria > Pseudomonadota > Alphaproteobacteria > Rhizobiales > Stappiaceae > Roseibium. Next base: position 651,368 of record JAEPML010000001.1, read on the forward strand.
CAGGACGAGAAAAGCGATCGGTGTGAAGGCGAGCGTCTGTGCGATCAGGACCCCGGGGAGACCATAGAGCCAGCGTGTCGGCTGCAGGCCGAAGAGTTCGGCAAAGAACACGGTGACCGTTCCCGACAGTCCGAACAATAGGATCAGCGCAAGACCGATGACAAAGGGCGGCGTGATGATGGGCAACACCGTCATGGCGCGGATCAGGCGCTTGTAGCGGAAGCCCGACCGGGTCACGACGAGGGCGAAAGCCAGGCCGAGAAGCGTTGTAATGAAGCCAACAAGGATTGCCAGGAACAGCGAGTTCCAGGCCGCGCCGCAGCGGGCACCTGCAAGGCAACCCAGCCCCCAGATACGATCATCAAAGAACTTGTCGAAAAAGACCAGGATGGAATAACTGCCGTCGTCGGTTACGAATGCGGCGAACAGCATCTTGGCAATCGGAAAGAAAACGAAGGCGGTAACGATCACGATCACGCCGCCAATCGCGCTGACGACAAAAACGTCTCCGTTCACTGCGCCACGTGCAGCGATCCCTTGCGTGAACAGGAACAGGAAAGCGGATGCGCAGAGCAGCGCACCATAGCCCATGCCGAACTGGCGATCGTCCAGCGGACCAAAGGTGGCATTCATCCAGGCGAAATTGTATCCGCGGATGCCGATGGAAAATCCTTGCACGATCATCCAGGCGAAGCCGAGAGCGCCGGCCAGCACCAACAGCCGCGCATAGACAGGATCCGACTTCTGGTATCGCAGTGCCAGCAATGGCAATGCCAGCGGTATCAGCAACGGCGACAGCCAGAGTTTCTCGCCCTGGGCAATCAGGAAGACTGCCGGCGCATAATCTTCATCAAATGGATATCCATCGAGCAGCCACTCAAACGTCCAGAAGCCGTCCTCGATGCCGTACCACGGCAGAAGACCGAAACCGACCCACCCGGCGATGATCCAGAGGATCAAGACCGGGGGAGTGGTGTTTTTCGAGACCAACGGCACTTACTGCGGCAGGGTCGAAACGTCTTCGTCCCATTTCTGCAAGAGACGCTTGCGTTCGTCGGAGGAGCCATACTTCTTGAAGTCGTAGTCGATCAGCTTGATCTGGCTCATGTCAGGTGCGCTCTCGGAAGTTTCCGCACCCTTGTTGGACGGCACCTGGAAAGCATTGACCTGGAGGGCGAGGTTCTGGGCGTCTGCGCTCAGGGCCCAGTCATAGAACTTCTTGGCCTCATCCATGTTGCGGGCGCCTTCAATGATCGACATGGAGCCGATTTCGTATCCGGTTCCCTCGCAGGGCGCGACAACCTTCACCGGGAAGCCGGAGACCGCCTGTTTCACGGCGTCATGCATGAACACGATACCAATCGTGTTTTCGCCGCGCCCGGCTGCCTTGATCGGCGCTGAGCCGGACTTGGTGTACTGGTTGATGTTGGCGTGCAGGCCCTTCATGAACTCAAAGCCCTCGTCTTCGCCAAAGATCTGAACCATGGACGCAAGCGTCGTGTAGGCGGTACCCGACGAATTCGGATTGGCCATTTGAACGTGGCCCTTGTATTCGGGCTTCAACAGGTCCTTCCAGCAAGCCGGCTCCGGCAGATTGTTCGCCGACAGGAGGTCGCTGTTATAGCCATATCCCAGGGCACCTGAGTAAATGCCGATTGTCCGGTTTCCCGCGCTTTCAGCCTGGCTGATCGCCCAGTCGTGCAGCTGATCGCGCATCGGAGACACATATTCGGCTGTCAGCCCTTCCTCGGCAGCCTGAAGATGCGGATCACCCGTGCCACCCCACCAGACATCTCCCTTCGGATTGGAGGACTCTGCCCGGACCTGTGCGAAAGTCTCACCCGAGGACTTGCGGGTCATGTTCACATCGATGCCCGTCGCGTCTTCGAAGCTGCGGGCCATCAGTTGGCACCAGTCTTCCTGCGCGCTGCAGTAGAGAGTGAGTTTGTCGGCGTGTGCCATCGACACACTGGCAGCGAAAGCCAGAAGGGATCCTGCAAGTGTAGAAGTGGTTCTTTTCATGTTTGTTCCTCCCTCAAGGTTGTTTTCTGGCCGGTTGGTCCGGCTTCAGGTCTGGATCCCTACAGTGATGTTCAGCGCTTGTCGGGGATCAGGTGAGCGCCGCATTGGTCTATGGCTTTGCACCCGCAACTGTTGAAATTGGCAGCTTGCCTGCAGCTTTCCGACGTAGGGGAAGTGCAGTCTTTCTCTGGGTTACAAGGTCAGCTGTGTTTGGCATTGGCTGGGGTTCACCTCGCTTGATCCTCGATTATCAGCACCTGTCCGACAGGAATGCAACAAAAATTGTTCAAGGAGTTGAGTTGCTTATTTAAATTTATTTAGAAGGCAAAGTAGGTGGGCCGGTAGAGTGCCGCCAAAAGGTTGCAGATCTGGTTGTCCTGACACGGTAGAAATCGGCGAGAATGCCCGGAATCGACAGACGGGCCGGCAGGGAGGAAATAAGGTTTCAGGGCGGCTGTTTGATGCTCAAGGTTTTCGGAAGACAGTCTCGAACCGTACCGGCATCAGACCGTCGGTACTTGCCACGAGACTGTTGTTTCGGAAGCTCCCGATGTCCTTAGGCCTCGAGCCCCTGATGTATCTCCGTTGCGCGCCGCTCCGCCAAAGCCTGTCGCACGATCTGAACTGAAGAAGACAAGAACAGACCCGCCATGATCGCGGCAACGATCAGGTCAGGCCAGCCGGTCGACGTGCCCCAGACACCCAGAGCGGCAACCATGACGGCCACATTGCCGAGAGCGTCATTGCGTGAGCAAAGCCAGACTGAACGCACATTTGCGTCGCCGTCCTTGTAACGGACAAGAAGGAGCACGCTCGCAAGGTTCGTGAGCAACGCGAGGAGGCCGATCCCGCCCATGATTTCGGCTTCGGGAACGCCGACGTAGAACACGCGATAGACCGTTGAGCCAAAGACCCATAACCCCATCAGCAAAAGGCTCAGACCTTTCGCCAGGGCTGCGTTTGTCCGTACGCGGACCGAGGCGCCGATCACCGCAAGCGAAATTCCATAGGTGAGCGCATCTCCCAGAAAGTCGAGAGCGTCGGCTTGAAGCGATTGCGATTTTGCAACATGACCGGCCGCAATCTCGACTGCGAACATCGTCGCGTTGAGCGCGATCACGATCCATAGGCGCCGCTTGTAGTCGTCGGAAACGCCGTCGAATTTTGCGTTCTGCCCGCAACAACCTGACATGTTTGTGCCTCTTTGAAACTGTAGTCAGCACAATGTAATGTCTCTAGTGACTAGAGGTTCAAGAGGATTATTCATGTATTCCATCGGCGAGCTGTCCCGGCGAACTCAGGTGAAGGTTCCGACAATCCGCTACTACGAGAAGATGGGTTTGCTCGATGCACCCGAGCGCACTGAAGGCAACCAGCGGCGGTACGATGCGGTAGGCCTGCAGCGATTGAGTTTTATCCGGCATGCGCGCGATCTTGGCTTCTCGATCGAGGCCATTTCAGAGCTGATCGAGCTGCAACTCCACCCGGACCGATCCTGCCAGGCTGCGTCAGAGATAGCGAACTCGCAGCTCTCCGAAGTTCGTTCAAAAATCAAAAGACTTCGGACGCTTGAGAAAGAACTCGAGCGGATTTCCCAAGGCTGCAAGGGCAAAGGTGTGTCGGGAGACTGCTATGTACTTGCCTCGCTTGCGGATCATCAGCTCTGCGAGCACGAACACTAGGTCGCCAAAACTGCTGTCATTCAGGCAGGGGCAATGCCCACCGCCATTGAGCGTCTGCCACCTGCTCCCGGGGGGTGGTGAACAGGGAGCCAACTTGTGTGCCCCGGAGCGAAATCATCCTTCGGGCATCTTCCGCGCAAGACTTGTCTCTCGGTGCCAGATGTATATGCCCGCCGCGACAATCACGGCAGCGCCCAGATAGGTGAACGCATCGGGGAACTCATCGAACACAGTCATGCCCCAGAAAATCGCGAACAGCAGTCCGAAATAGGTGAAGGGTGCAATCGTGCTTGCTTCGGCAACCATCAACGCCCGGATCAGGCAGAAGTGACCCAGACCACCAATGCAGCCAACCAGCAACATCAGCACGATCGCTATCGGATCGGGAGGCACCCAGAAAAACGGCACGATCACGCTAGAGACCAGGGCGCCGAAGGCGGCCGTGTAAAGCAGCGAGGTCCAGGCGTCCTCGTTCCGTCCCACAAATCGTGTCGTCAGTGCGTAGCCCGAATAGGCTATCGCAGCACATAGCGGCAGAAACGCAGCACCCGAAAACACTGCAGAGCCGGGGCGAATGATGATCAGGGCACCGATCAGTGCCGCACCAACACCAAACGCTCTCCGGGGACCAAATCTTTCACCCAGAAGCAGCGCTGCCCCCAACGTGATCAGGACCGGGTTCAGCGACATGATCGCCGCCGCATTTGCAAGGCCAATGGTCACGAAACCGAAGAAGAAAAAGGTCGTTGCTATGAGCAAGAAAATCGAACGAAGCAGTTGCAGCCCCGGATATCCGGTCTTCAGGACCGTTTTCATGCGCGGTGCCACAAGAAGGGCTACCACGACCGTCTGCCCCGAGTACCGCGCCCAGATGGCCATGACCGTGTCGGTGCGGTGCGCGACCTCCTTGGCCATCACATCCATAACGGAGAAAAAGAACATCGTGGCGATCATCAGCAAGATGCCTTGCCCGGTGCCGCCGATCCTGGAAAACGGTGTCATGCAATCGCCAAAACTATCAGGGACCAGACACCTTACAGGATTTCGACTGGGAGAAACGTGGAAAATTCATTCGTCTTTCGACCTCTTCCGAGCATGACTGCCGTCAGTGCAAATCACCGGGTTGCCGCGTCTCGTGAGTGACTTGGGGGCTGGCCACCTAGGGCGACCAGCTCAGGTTCGTCTTCTCTTCGGAAATCGCCCAGAGTCGGCTGGCCTGTTCCTGTTCCAGGGTGAAAGCTTTCAGGGGACATTCACCAACGGGGCCAACCATTTCGAATTTTGTCGGTCCGTAGTATTTCTCCGGTTCCAGTCCTTCTTCCGTGGCACACATGACTTCAGGCCACGACCCCCGTTCAGCCGATTGTGCCAGGGGAGACAGAAGAGTGGCCAGAACCCGCGTAGCAAGTCCCGCCGTGTCACGGATCAGGCTTGTCCGCGACGCACCTGGATGACAAACCAGAACATTGACGCTCTTCCCGGCAGCTAGAACGCGGCGCTGGAGTTCGTAGGCAAACACCATCTGAGCGAGCTTGCTTTGGGCATATGCGTTCCAGGCAGAATAGTTCTTGTCATAGTTCAGGTCTTCGAAACGGATGCGATTGTCGCCCATCTTGTAACCGTTGCTGCCAACAACCACGATCCGGCCCGCCGAGCTTTCGATCCGGTCAAAGAGCAGACCGCAAAGCAGAAAATGTCCGAAATGATTCACGCCGAGCTGGCTTTCAAACCCGTCCACTGTGAGTTGCTGAGAAGCCACCTGCGCGATGGCCGCATTGCAGATAAGGGCGTCTATCTGCTGAACGGTGTCCAGCAATTTCGTTGCCGCTTCACGCACGCTTGCCAAAACGGCGAGGTCCATGGCCACGGAGCTAACCTCAGCGCTGGCCCCGAATTCCTTCTTCAGGGTCTCGATGGCAATGGCTGATTTCCTGGCACTTCGATTCATCATGATCACGCGTGCGCCTCTGGACAGGAACAGGCGCGTTGCCTGGAAGCCGGCACCGCTGTTGGCGCCGGTAATCACGTAAGTCTTGCCCTTGAGAGTACCGAGGCGTTCCGGTGTCCAGCCCTTGGGGCCAAATCTGTTGCTCATCTTTTGCTCTTTCCAGCTGTGACTGGCCGTTTGATGGGGAAGTTCCAGTCTTTCGTGAGCAACAAATAACTATCAATTACGGGCTGAAAAAGGTGAAATGGTCGCTAAAAATTGCCCGATTATATCAGGTTTGTTGAAATAGGTAACTTTTCGACCCAAAATGGCAGCATGAGCAAGCAAAAGATCAAACAAGTTATCGACCGACAACTCCCAACAGCCGGGATGGCAGGTATCGGGGTGAAGGGTGTGCAGCTATTCAGGGTTACGGAGCCAGTCGCGTGCGCGCCCGCTGTTTACGAACCCACCGTCGTTGCCATCGTAAGCGGTACGAAGGAGGCCATTCTGGACGGCAATCGGCATGTCTACGACAGCCGCCGCTACCTTTGTTGTCCCATGTCGATGCCGGTTGAGGCCGGTACACCTGCGGCTTCGCCGGAAAATCCGCTGCTCGGCGTTCTGATTTCGCTGGATACGCGGGTCTTGAGCGAGATGAACCTTGAAATGGAACGCGCCGGTGGGCCGCTTCGAAAACCAGCCAAGGAACCATACTCGGCAGGCCTGACGCTTGCGCAGTGGGACACCGATTTCAGCGAAGCTCTGCTCAGGCTCGTGGAACTGGCAAAAGAACCCGTAGACGCAGCCGTGCTCGGAGAAGGGCGTTTGCGCGAGTTCTACTATGCCGTTTTGAAAGGGGAGGCGGGTTCATCGGTCAGACAGGCCTTTGGAGTTGGCAATGAAATCGCGCGGACAATCGAGTACCTGTCTGCGCGATTGCATGAACCGGTGAGCATCGACGAGATGGCTGCACATGCGGGCATGAGCCGTGCCGTGTTTCATCGCAAGTTCAAGCAGGCGACGACGATGTCACCGATACAATTCGCGAAATCCATGCGGTTGAACCAGGCTGCCATGAAGATTGCCGGGGGCATGAATGTGAGCGAGGCAGCTTGGCATGTGGGGTACGTGAGTACGTCGCAATTCAGTCGTGAATTCAAGCGCATGTATGGAGAAACTCCAAAGCGCTGGAGCCAGGCGACCCAATTGCCAGCGGGCGTGATGTGACGAAAGAAATGTTTCTCGGGATCCGTTGCCGGATCTTTCTATGAGCAGCGACGTCGACTGCCTTCACCCCATGGCATCTTCCAGAACGCGCAGCCTGATTGTGCATGAGGCCTGGCTTCAGTCGGATTGTGTTTACATTCCGTGTGGCGGGTGATGCCGGGGCCCGTGTCCCACCCTGGCTTGAAGCCTCGGCATTTGCTGTTCAGACGCCACCGAAAGCGCGACTCTGCTTTCGGCAGCGCCCCGATTTGTTTCCTTAAGGCTGCCAATCCACCGACGCTGCGATATCAGGAAAGTATCCGACCTTGAATTTGACCGCTTCCGGCAAATTGGGAAGTTCACCGGGTGCGGACGGGTCTCCGGTTGCCACTGCAAGCCCGGTCAGGTTGGCCGCGTTGTACTTGGGGACAATCTCCTCCAGCCACCAGTTGTCGTAGGTTTGTGCTTCTGCATCTGACTGACCGCGCAACCATGCAACCGCGGCACTTTGCTGATCAAGCGCGGTGGCATCGATGATGCCCTTGGCCGGGTTGTGTTGACGGCACAGTTCAGCAAATGCCTGAAGGCCTGCCTTGAACAGTGACACTTCGAGCCCGGGGATGTGCTTCCATGTGAACAGGATCGCATCTTCAGTCTCCAGCCTGCTGAAACTGTAGGAGTTGTTTTCCAAAATCGTCGTCATCGTTTTCCCTTTTCGGAACGTGTGAAATTGCGTGGCCCGGTCTTTCACCCGGCACGCCGATCTGTTATGCAAGTTAAAGTGAACTTTAAAAAAAGAGTTATTTTCTGTCGCCATGGAAAAAGTGCTCACCATCAGCGCCATAGCGCGAAGAAGCGGCGTAAAGGCTTCAGCGCTGCGTTTCTACGAGGAAAAGGGCCTGATCGCCTCCGAGAGATCAAACTCCGGACATCGCAGGTTTCCACGTTCAACGCTGAGGCGGATTGCCTTCATCGTGTTTGCCCAACGGGTAGGTCTGTCTTTGGAGGAGATTTCCGAAGAGCTGGACAAGCTCCCGAAGAAACGCACGCCGACCAGGGACGATTGGGATAAACTGTCCTCAAAGTGGCTGGAGCGCATAGACAAGAAAATCGCAGAGATGGAAAAGTTGCGGGTGGGACTGACCGGCTGCATCGGCTGTGGTTGCCTGTCCGTTGATGCCTGCAAATTTGTCAACCCGGATGACCGGGTCGCCGCACGCGGTCCCGGGCCACGCTTCTGGGTTTGAACGACGCGGATTTGCGTCAGGGCCTCAGTGGCGAACTTCCATCAATCTGGTGCAGCGCCACACCTGCCATCTTCGGAAAGCCCACGCCAAGGCGGGCAAAAAAAGGCCGGTGGCGAACCACCGGCCTTTTGTCATTTCTTCGTCTTTGCGGCTTTGCGCTCAGAACGGCTGGGCTTGTTCTTTTTGGCGGCCTTCTTCTTCGGTGAAGTCTTGGAGGCAGCTTTCGTCCGCGGTTTTCGGCGTTTGTCACCGTCTTCGAACTTGGCGTCCCTGTCGGGTCTGGACCGCTTGTCGTCACCGCCGTCCAGGTCGCGCGCGAGCGCCTTCACGTCGAGGGGCTCATAGGCGGGATGTTGATGAGCACTGCCTTCGTCGTCGTCGAAACGACGCCGCTTGCGTCCACGCGGTCCATCGAAATCGCGTTTGGGACCGCGCTTGGGACGGCTCGATTTCAACGTGTCTTCCGGCCCCATGTTTTCGTAGTCCGGCGCATCGGGCCTTTTGCGGTCGCGGCGCGGCGCATTGCTGCGCTCGCGCTTCTGGTAGGTTTCCTTCGGCGGAGCCGGGATCTTGCCGCCGCGCGCGTCGAGCAAGGTGATCGTCACGTTGTCTTCGCCCGAGCCTTCCCGCTTGATCACGTCTGCAAAGCGTTCGCCATGACTTCCGGCAATCTCGAAGTAGAGCTGGTTCTGGAAGATCTTGATTGCGCCGACTTCCTTCTTGGTGACATGGCCGGCGCGGCAGATCATGGGCAGGATCCAGCGCGGTTCCGCCCGCTGGCGATGACCAAGCGACAGGGAGAACCAGATACCGTCCTCGAACTTGCCGGTGATCTCGGCACTGCGGCCACCCCGGGCACCCGCATCGCGGCCGTGCAGGGAGGATTCGCCGAGTTCGGAGATTTCTTCAGGCGCCGGAAGACGGGACTGGCGCAGTTTGACAAAGGCGGCCGCCAGCTGTTCCGCGCTGTGCAGGGCCAGCAATTCGGCAGCGATTGCGCGCTCTTCATCTTCAAGCTCCGCTGCCAGGACCGGGTCGGCGAGCAGCCGCTGCTTGTCCATGTTCCGGATTTCGTCGGCAGTCGGAGCACCTTTCCATGTTGCCTTGATGCCGGCGAAATGCAGGACCCGCTCGGCCTGACGCCGGCGCGGGAATGGAACCATGAGCACACAGGTCCCCTTGCGGCCGGCACGGCCGGTCCGGCCGGAGCGGTGCAGCAAGGCGGCCTTCCCGGTCGGCAGGTCGGCGTGAATGACGAGGTCCAGGTTGGGCAGGTCGATACCGCGTGCGGCAACATCGGTCGCGACACAGACGCGGGCGCGGCCATCCTTCATGGCGGCCAGGGCATTGGAGCGCTGTTCCTGGCTGAGCTCGCCGGACAGCGAGACGATTGAAAAGCCGCGGTTTGCCAGTCTTGACGTCAGTCGGCTGACGGCCTCGCGCGTGGAGCAGAAGACGATCGCTTTTTCAGCCTCGTGCAGCCGCAGCACATTGATCAATGCGTTCTCGCGCTCGTTGGGAGCCACGGGATGGGCGATATAGTCAATGTCACCATGCTGCTCGCGCGCATTGATGGTTGAAAGACGGACAGCGTCCTTCTGAAAACGTTTGGCCAGTTCGGCAATCGGGCGCGGCACCGTTGCGGAGAACATGAGGGTCCGCCGGGTTTCCGGTGCTGCATCCAGAATGAATTCCAGGTCTTCGCGAAAGCCCATGTCGAGCATCTCATCGGCTTCGTCCAGGACCACCGCGCGGATCTCCGACAGGTCGAGAGCGCCGCGTTCGATGTGGTCACGCAGGCGGCCGGGGGTGCCGACAACGATGTGAGCACCGCGATCAAGTGCGCGCCGTTCCGTACGTGGATCCATGCCGCCGACACAGGAGGTGGTCACCGCATTGGCTTCGGCATAGAGCCATGTCAGCTCTTCCTTGACCTGCAACGCCAATTCGCGGGTTGGCGCAATGGCCAGTGCGATTGGCGCACCTGCCTTGCCAAGTTGCTCCTGATCGCCAAGCAGGGTCGGTGCCAACGCAAGGCCGAAGGCAACGGTTTTGCCGGAGCCCGTTTGGGCAGAGACGAGGAGGTCAGCGCCGGAAGGCGCGTCGTTCAGGACGCTTTCCTGAACGGGGGTAAGGCTCTCATAGCCTTTTTTCGCCAGCGCGGCCGACAGGGCCGGGGCGAAGGACGTCAAATAAGTCATTGGAATCTTTCAACTGCTCCGGATCATCTGCGTGCCAGTCAGCAGTCTACCGGATTAGGCTGTTTCTCATTCAGCCATTGGATGGGCGCGGCTTATACAGGGAAATTCCGTCCGCGTCCACTTTGTCAATTTGAACCAATTTTGTGCATGATTGCAAAATTTGACAGCGGTAACTTAGACGGGTGCGTATGATAATTTGGAACTTCTGACAGGGGCGACAATCTGCCCAAATTTTCACCTCAAATTTTATCGAATTTGTTAACCAGTCTCAACGCTAGATTGCGGCAGTTTTGCTAATGTCTGGGGGTGACCCATGCTCAAATCGATCCGGTTCCAGATTGCACTTCTGGCCATCATTCCGCTGCTCGCCTATGTCGTCGCGAGCGTTATTGCGTTGAACGAAGCCTATCTTGAAAGCTCAAGGGCCTCTGAAATCCTTCCCATCGCCAAGGTTGCAGAAAAGTCGGAAGCGGTTCTGCACGAGTTGCAGAAGGAGCGTGGTCGTACCGCCGTGATGCTGGCGTCCGGATATGCGGACAAACCGAAAGACCTGCTCCTGGCCCAGCGGACTGAAACGGACAGGGCTCTGTCCGGTCTCAAGGAGATGGTTGCCGACTTTGAAACAGGCAACGAACAGCTTCTTTCGCGGGTCATGGACACAGTCACTGGTCTGGAACAGATTTCAGATCACCGATCCGGTATCGACGGGAAGGTGTTGAATGGAGCCCAGAACCTGAAATTCTATTCCGGCAAGGTCAGAGAACTCATACTTCTGGTACAGGCGGCCGCACAGGCGAGCGCAGATACAAAATACGCTGGTGAAATGGCACCATTCCTTCAGTTGACGGAGGCTATCGAGGCCGGTGGACTGGAACGCGCCATTGGAGGTCAGCTGTTCGCCATTGTCGCAAAGCAGGGCGAGGTGCCAGGCGACCGTTTCCTGGCCTATTTCGACCGTCTTTCCGTTGAAAAGGCGTTTCTGAACAACTTCCAGCAGACCGCCACGCCGGCACAGCTTGCTGCGTTCTCGCAGACGGTCAGCGGAGAGGCCGTCAATCAGGTTGAGGCATGGCGCAAGGTGTTGCGCAGTCTGCCCGAAACCGGGGATGGTCATGGGATCGAAGGGTCCGTCTGGTTTGGCAAGGCAACGGAAAGGCTGAATCTGATCCGGCAGGCGTCGCTAGAGATGCTTTATGCAGCCGAGGTCAGGGCACAGGAACTGGCCGACGCTGCAAACGGTCACCTGATGGTCGTTCTGGCTGAAACAGTGATCGTCATCCTGGTCACGCTTGCCGTCTGTATCTGGCAGATACGGAGTGTCAACACACTGCTGTCTCGCCTGACATCCAATCTGGTTCGGATTTCGCAAGGGGACGTGGATTTCAAGATGCCCTTTGCGGAGCGAAAGGACGCGATCGGGGATTTGGCACGCGCCGGCTCGATCTTTCAGGAAAATGCGCGGGTGCGGCAGGCGTTGGAAGCGGAAGCTGCCAAGGAACGCGACCGCGAACGCATGCGGCAGAACCATGTCGAAGACCTTATTTCGAAATTCAGAAGCCTGATGGAAAGCGTGACCGGTGACGTCGACGAAAAAACCGGTGCGATGACGGAGATTGCGTCACGGGTGCGCAGCTTGTCTCACGAAGCCTCCGGATCTGCATCCCAGGCGATGGATGCCTCGAGCAGTTCATCGAACAATGTCCAGACTGTCGCTGCTGCGGCAGAAGAAATGGCGGCTGCAATCCAGGAGATCATGAATCAGGCCGACAGGGCCAGCAGTGTGATCCAGGACGCAACGGGCATTGCGCACAAGACCGACAGCAATGTCTCCAGCCTGGCTGAGGCGGTGGAAAAAATCGGCACTGTCGTTGAAATGATCCGCGCGATTGCGGAACAGACCAACCTGCTGGCTCTGAACGCCACGATTGAAGCGGCAAGAGCAGGTGAAGCGGGCAAGGGATTTGCGGTTGTTGCTGCCGAAGTCAAGGAACTGTCCACCCAGACCGCCAAGGCGACCGAGGAGATTTCAAACCAGATTTCCTCGGTTCAGGGCCTGACCGACGAGGCTGTCGAGTCCATCCGCAGGATCTCCGATTCGATCGAGATGATTAGCGAGGTCACAGGTGCCATCAACTCCGCGGTGAGCGAGCAGAATGCGGCCACGCAGGAAATCTCCCAGAGCATTTCCATGGCGGCGACCGAGACGGGCAACGCGGTGAAGAGCGCTGAAACTGTTGACCAGTCGGTGCAATCGACGGCAATTGAAGCGGAAACCGTTGACCGGCTCGCCGGTGAGGTGAAAGACGTTGCGGCCCAGATGGCGCACGGCATCGAAGGGTTCCTCGTCGAAATGTCGCACGATGTTGAAGAACGGCGTCGGGCGAGCCGCGAGCAGGAGCAGGGGCAGCAGATCACCCTGGTAACTGATCAGGGCCAGGTCCAACAGGTGCGCCTGGTGAACAGTTCCGAAGGCGGTATTGGTGTCGCCTTGTTCGAGGGCGCCTACGAAGGCATGACCGTGACCTATGAAGATACGGAGGGCAACCGGTTCCCGATGGTCGTCAGGTGGCTCCGTGAGGATGCAGTCGGCTTGCAATATCTTGCGGCAGAAAGCGCAGAGGTCGTGGCAGCCTGATCAAGAACCAAATCCGGTTCCAAAAACGAAAATTGCCGGGGAGGACTTGTCTAGCGACATCTTTCCCGGCTTTTCTATGGGCATGCAGTCCTTTGCCCAGTTGCTCGACAGGCTCTCCCTGGAACCGCGCCGCCTTGCCAAGGAGCGGCTTCTCGTCCGGTATTTCCGTGATACGCCAGACCCTGACCGCGGCTACGCGTTGGCCGCGCTCACGGGTGAGCTGACCTTCAAGCATGCAAAGCCCGCCTTGCTGAGAAGCCTTGTCAGCGAGCGCACCGATCCGCAGCTGTTTGCCCTGTCCTATGATTTTGTGGGGGACCTGTCCGAGACGATCGCTCTCATCTGGCCGGAGAACGAGGTGAAGCAGACGGAACAGGTCACAGACCTGTCGCTGTCAGGCCTGGTGTCTCAGCTCGAGCAGGCCGGCAAGACAGATGTTCCGCGCCTTCTGAACACCTGGCTGGACAGCCTCGACGAAACCGGCCGCTGGGCCTTGCTGAAACTCGTTACGGGTGGAATGCGGGTTGGGGTTTCAGCCCGTCTCGCCAAGACGGCGGTGGCGCGCCTTGGTTCTCTCAAGGTTGCTGACATCGAAGAAGTCTGGCACGGGCTGAAGCAACCTTACGCATCGCTGTTTGCCTGGGCGGAAGGACGCGCAGAGCGCCCTGAAAACGAAGATCCGGCACCATTCCGGCCAGTCATGCTGGCGCATCCTCTGGATGCAGAGAAGGACACGGAACTGCTTCAGGCGTCCGATTTTGCCGTGGAATGGAAGTGGGACGGAATTCGCATCCAGGCTGCGGCAGGTAAAACGGAACAGGGCGATAGCGTCAGCCGCCTGTTCAGCCGCACGGGCGAGGACATCTCGCGGGCCTTTCCGGACGTCGTGGACCTGCTTCAGTTCAATGCCTGCATCGACGGTGAGCTGCTGATTGTTTCGGCGGGCAAAGTCCGCCCGTTTTCCGATCTGCAAAAGCGCCTGAACCGGAAGACCGCAGGCCCGAAGCTCATCAGGGAGTATCCGGCGGCCATCCGTGCCTATGATCTTCTTTGGGAAGACGGTGAAGATTTGCGCAGCTTGCGCTTCCGTGAGCGCAGAACGAGGCTTGAGGCGTTTGTGGCTGGGCTGGACCGGGAAGGTATCGATCTATCGCCGATGGTTGCGTGTGACACATGGGACGACATTGCCCGGGCGCGTGACAATCCCGGCGACTTGCTGGAAGTTCATGACGCCGAGGCTGTCGAAGGTCTCATGCTCAAGCGCTGGCAGGCGCCGTATACGGGTGGCCGGCCGAAGGGGGAATGGTTCAAGTGGAAGCGGGATCCCTTCTTGATTGACGCGGTCCTGATGTACGCCCAACGGGGACACGGAAAAAGGTCTTCCTTCTATTCCGATTACACGTTTGGTGTCTGGCGACCGGCTGAAAACGGTGAGGAGCTCGTTCCGGTCGGCAAGGCCTATTTTGGCTTCACCGATGAGGAATTGCGCGAGATCGACCGCTTCGTCCGCCAGAACACCGTCAACAGGTTCGGGCCGGTCCGGGAGGTGACGCATGGCAAGGACGCCGGGCTCGTGCTCGAAGTGGCTTTCGAGGGATTGAACCGCTCGGGACGGCACAAGTCCGGTGTTGCGATGCGTTTCCCGAGGATCTCACGATTGCGATGGGACAAGTCTCCGGCAGAAGCCGACAGATTGCAGACACTCACCGCAATGCTGCCTGAACCCGGAGATGGATAATTGGGGTTGAGCGATTTAGCATTTGAATAAATCGGTTTTGGTCGTGCTTTGGCCACGGAAATATGTCATCGATCATGGGTAGGATCGGCTTGGAATTGCCGGAGATCCGGCCAGCGGATGTGTGAAGCCGTGTCGGATCACGATTGGAGAGATTTGATGATCAACCGAAACAGTTTGTCTTCTGTGCTCGCTGGTGGCCTTTCGGCGGTATTGCTCCTGTCGGTATCTGCACTGGCCCAGGACAAGATTGACCCGGTGCTTGCCGAAGCTGTTACGGAGGGGCAACCGGAGCGCTATTCGCTGGTGGCGATCGACGGTGATGTTCTTCGGGTGGACCGGCAAAACGGGACGGTTTCCGTCTGCCAGGAACAAAACGACGCCTGGCGCTGCAGCCCGGTTCCTCTTGCCGAAGATGCTTATCTGGCCGAGATCAACGAACTCGCCGAGGAAGTTGATCGCCTGACTGCCCGCCTGGAACAGCTCGAAAGCGAGGAAGGCAGCGGTCCCTCTTCGGATGAACCGGATATGGAGAAAGTCGAGCCCGAACAAGGTGACAAGCCGGATGAGGATCGCACCGTTCTGAGCCAGGAAGACGAAGAAGAGCTGGAGAAAGTTCTTACCTTCACTGAAAGCGCCATGCGGCGGTTTTTCGGCATGGTGCGCGATTTGCAGAAAGATTTCGAGGAAGACGGCAGCAACAACTGACCTGCCGCCGCCCTGCTGAAACATGGCGCGTGCTGTTATTGGATGAGCATCTTGCTGAGCGCCTGGTGGGCATCATCCGGCAGTGATACCGCTTTCCGGTCGGTTAAATGCATGGTCAGCGCAACGACGTCCAGGGTCGCTGCCAACCGTCCCGTCCGGCTCTCGAAAAGATGGTGCCGCATCGAGAATGTGCGCGAGGAAACACCTGTGAACCCTGTGTAAACTGCGACCGCGTCGCCGGTCTTCAGTGGCGTTGCCCAGGTCAGTTTCATCTCGACGGCAACCCGGCCAAGACCATGCTCTGTCAGATAGGCATGTGTCATGGGTGTTCGTTCCCAGACATGTGCGACCGCGTCCGTGCAGCAGGACAGGGCGAACCGGTCATCGGCCTTTCCATCCGTCGCAATGTCGCGGGGCAGAACTGTGCCGCGAAAACAGATTTCGGCACCATTGGCCTGAACGGAAGACGTGGTCACCTTCAGGCCGGCTGGGCCCGCCTGCAATCCTCTTGGCGCGGCTTCGGTGATCATCGGCGACTGGAAGTCCTTGAACCGCTGCCGCAGTGTTTTCGCCGAATTCACGTTTGGCTCATAGCCGTCAAAGGCCGTCGCGGCGAGGGCGCCCGTGCTCCTGTTGCGCATCTCGTGAACGACCGTGAGTATGTGGGGCCCATCGAAGGCAACGCTCGAGTTTACGGTGATCAGGTCTCCCGTGCGCAGCTCCTTGTGGTAGCGGACATGACGGACCCGGCGGGCACCAACCAGCGTTTCACCAAGACCGGACAGAAGTCGAAACTGACGATCGGCTTCTTCAAATCGGCTAAAGTAAAACTGAACGTTGAGATGGTCGTTTTCGTCGCATTCCCATTTATTGACAAAAGAAAAAAGCGTTTCTTGAAGAGTCATAGTGTTGTTTTGGATATCCGGTTTATCAAATCAGTCGAAATTTCACTCGAAACATTAGTTGCCCTGTTTCAGGAGATTATCAATCAAAAATGTAACATGTGGAAAATTCGTCAAATGAAACAGATTCTTGAGAGCGTCGGCTGAATTCAAGATAAGCAAGAGTATTAAATCCTTGGTTGCTTTTCATCTTGCTGCCGCTCACGAGTTGCTTTTGGGACGCTACGCAATAGACCCTAGTCAAAATTGGCGAGCTGATGTCCGTTGCAAGCTGACTTATCCTCGTTGGTCCAAAGCATGGTTTGACTTGCCTGCAAATTGTGAGGCAAACATAGACAATAAGAGTCCGCAACACGGAGCCCAGGTACCCGAGAAAACGCCAGGAAGCGGATCGGGAGACTGCCAGGCTCGGCATCGCCGGTGGTGAAGCGGGACCAAGACCGTTGAGGGAGGAATAACAACGTGTCCGCGACTTCTTATCGGTTTATCATTGCAGACGACCATCCCCTGTTTCGCGGGGCATTGCGTCAAACGCTTGAGACACAGTATCCCGACGCGACAATCCTGGAAGCAGGAGCGCTTGAAGACGTGACATCGCGTCTCGAACAGGATGGCGACATAGATCTGATCCTCCTGGACCTGACAATGCCGGGGATGCGCGGATTCTCGGGCCTGATGTACTTGCGCGCGCAGTTTTCCGGTGTGCCGGTGGTTGTTGTGTCGGCCAACGAAGACCCGCAGGCCATTCGCCGTGCGATCGAGTTCGGCGCGTCAGGTTTTATTCCCAAATCTCACGGCATCGAAGTGATCAAGGAAGCTCTTGGGGAGGTGATGGCAGGCAACATGTGGACACCACCGGATGTTGACCTTTCCGCCGACGATGGCAGTGGCGACCTTGTTCAAAGACTGGCGACGCTGACCCCGCAACAGGTGCGCGTGCTCATGATGCTTTCCGAAGGGCTGTTGAACAAGCAGATCGCCTATGAGCTGTCGGTTTCCGAAGCCACCGTCAAGGCACACGTATCTGCCATCCTGCAGAAACTCGGTGTCGAAAGCCGCACCCAGGCGGTGATTGCCGCTTCCAAGATAGAAGCAGGCCAGTGGCAGATCGGCGGCGAAGAGGAGCAGGCTGCAGAAGCCTGATTCAATAATCCAGCCAAATCCGTTGAAGTTATAGGGCAGACGATGTCTGCCCGATCCTATTCTGCTGCCTGTCCGGACTGGCACCGTGTCAGATGCGCGCGCAAGGCAGCGGGCTTGACCGGTTTGTTGAAGAAGGCGATGTCCTTTTCGCTTGCTTCCGTCCGGACCGCTCGGCTGCGGTCAGCCGTTATCAGGATTGCCGGAATGTGCGCGCCGAACTTCCAGCGAAGCTTGACGATGGCCTCGATGCCGGTGCCGTGATCCAGATGATAGTCAGCGAGGATGACATCGGGTGTCAGGCCCGCTCTGTTCAGTTCAGAAGCCGCCTCCACTTCGTCGGGGGCCGTGAAAACATGGCAATTCCAGTTGGACAGAAGATGCCTCATGCCACTCAAGATGTCCGGTTCGTTGTCGATGGCGACGACGCAGAGACCTTCCAGCTGGCCAGCAGATACAGGCACCTGCTGGACGGCAGCCACGTCCGGCATGGCTGCCGACCGCGGCAGCTCGACGGTGAAGCAGGAGCCCTTGTTCATTTCTGAACGCAGTTCAACCGGGTGATTGAGGACGTGACTGATCCGTTCCACGATCGACAGGCCCAGACCCAGCCCCTTTGCCACCCGCATTCCGTCGTCAAGCCGGTGAAATTCCTGGAAAATCGCTTTCTGTTTGCTTTCCGGAATTCCCATGCCGGTGTCGTGGATTTCCACGATGACCCTGTTTCCGCGCCGGCGGCACCCGACCAGTACACGGCCTTTCTGCGTGTATTTGAGCGCATTCGAGACAAGGTTTTGAAGCAGCCGTCGCAGCAGCCTTCGGTCCGTGCGAACGGACAGGGAGGTCGAGACGATCCGGAGCTCCAGACCCTTGTCCTCGGCAACCGGTTGAAAGTCCAGAGCAAGACCGCGCAGCAGTTCATCCAGCCGGAATACGGTCGGTTCGGGTTTCAGCGCACCGGTGTCGAGCCTTGAAATGTCGAGAACGGCGCCGAGAATATCCTCGACCGATTCAAGCGCCAGTTCGACATTGCGCACAAGCTCACCTTCCTGGCCTGCCTGAAGTTTCTCGACCAGGACGGAGGCATACAGTCTGGCGGCGTTCAAGGGCTGAAGAATGTCATGGCCGGCTGCAGCCAGGAACCGTGTCTTTCCGATGTTTGCCTCTTCGGCGGCATGCGTTGCCTCCACCAGGCGTTCGTTCACATGGGTGAGTTCTTCGGTTCTTTCGCGCACACGGCGTTCAAGGGTTTCGTTTGCACGGGCCAGAGCCTCTTCAGCCATGACGCGTTCTGTGATGTCGGTGTAGGTTGTGACGATGCCGCCATCGGGCATCGGGCTGATGCGCACCTCGAAAACCGTACCGGTGGATTCCAGGCGTTCCTGAAAGGTCTCCTGGATAAGCACCAGTTTCTCCAGGCGGTCGGCGACGATCGTTTCGGCATGGCCGGGGCCATGCTCGCCCCGTTCGGCATTGAACCGCAGGATGGAGTCCAGAGTTGTTCCCACCTGGCCGTATTCAGCCGGCAGGCCCAGCAGGTCTCGGAACTGCCTGTTCCAGCAGATCAGCCTCAGATCCCGGTCGAACACGCCAATGCCCTGCCGGACCTGGTTGAGTGCGGTCTGCAGGAGGTCGCGGTTGTACTGGATGGCGATCGAGGCATCGTCCAGAAGCTTGACGGCCCCCTTGGTGGACGGGTCGTGCCGCTTCATCATCAGGGTCAGGACCAGCCGCGAAGAGGCCGCGCCGATGGCACTAGCAAGAATCTGCTCGGAAAACCTGAGAAGGCTCGCATCGGCCATCGTGTTCGGATCCAGCTGGATCCCGCGCTCGCTGGCAAATCTCTGGAAGGACCTTTCCGTTCGCTCCTCGCCCAGATAGCGGGCGACTGTTGCCTGTAGGTCACCCGAGGTTACCGACGTTCGCCAGTAGCGAAGGCTTGGCGACTGCGTGAACTCTGCAGGTACGAAAACATTTGCCTGAAGTGTTTCTGCCGGCAGAGGTTTGCGAAGAAAGGAGAGGCCGACGAACAGCACGATATTGACAAGCAAGCTCCAGAGCGTTCCGTGAATGAACGGATCCATCTCCAGTCCCAGAAGGGCCTGCGGATTGAGGAAGCTTATGCCGAAGGGGCCGGTCTGGAGGAAACCGTCCGAGACAAGTCCGGACTGCGCGAAGGTCGGCAGAAGCAGCGTGTAGCCCCATAGAACAAAGCCGCCAAACAGGCCTCCCATGGCTCCAAGTGCCGTGGCGCGGCGCCAGATCAAGGCGCCGAAGAAGGCCGGCGCGAATTGCGCGATCGCCGCGAAGGAAAGCAGTCCGATCGAAACAAGGGCAGCCGTGTCTCCAGCCGCCCGATAATAGGCATAGGCAAGCAGCAGGATTGCGAAAATGGCAAGACGCCGGATGGTCAGCAGCTGGCGGCTCATGTCACGCCCGCTGGTGTTGACGATTTCATCCTCGCTGTGACGGCGCAGCAGGAGCGGCACAACAATGTCGTTGGAGATCATGATGGCAAGGGCAACGGTCGCCACGATCACCATTGCCGTCGCCGCAGAGAGCCCGCCGATAAAGACAAACAGCGCGAGCCAGTACTGACCTGCATCCAGCGGAAGTGCGAGCACGAACGTGTCCGGATTGATGTCCTGGCCGAAACGCAGCATGCCGGCAGCGGCAATCGGGATCACGAACAGGTTGATCAGCACCAGGTAGAGTGGAAACATCCAGGTGGCCCGGCGCAGCTCCGCGTCGGAGTTGTTTTCGGTCACTGTGACATGGAACTGGCGCGGCAGCAGCAGGATCGCGAATGCCGACAGCATTGTCAGTACGATCCAGTTTCCGGTGTTGATCGGTTGTTCGAAGACACTGGCAACTTCAGGCGCTTCGGAGATCGCCCTGACCAGGTCGAAGGGCCCGTCGAAAAGAGCGTAGGTGACCCAGATGCCAACCGCCAGAAAGGCTACAAGTTTGACGACCGCTTCGGCTGCGATCGCCAGCATCAGCCCTTCCTGGTGTTCCGTTGCATCGATGTGACGCGTGCCGAAAGCCCAGGTGAAGATTGCCATGCCGAGCGCAATCATCAGCGTGATGTCGTCGAAGATCGGCGCAAACATGAAGCCTGGCGAAATCAGGTCTCCGGCCAGCGTCGTGATCGACAGGGACAATGCCTTTAGCTGCAAGGCGATGTAAGGAATGACACCGATCACGGCGATAATGGTGGCGAGTGCAGCGACAGACTGACTTTTGCCGTAACGGGCACCAATGAAATCAGCGATCGACGTGATGCTTTCCGACTTGGAAATCCTGATGATTCTCTGCAGCAGGGGATAGCCGAGAGCAAACACGAGCAACGGACCGATATAAATTGTCAGGAATTCGATGCCCGTCCGGCTGGCATTGCCGACGGACCCGAAGAAGGTCCAGGATGTGCAATAGACGGACAGGGAAAGCGCATAGATGAAGGGCCGCCCGCGTGACCGCGACGTCTTCCCCCTTGTCACGCGGTCGCCGTAGCTGGCGATTGCGAACAAGAACAGGATGTAGGCCGTAGCGGCCAGTATCACGAGCCATCCATGCAGCATTGTTTGGTTCACCGTCCTCCCAAACGGTTCAGGTGCCAGGACCGAACTGCGTGGATCGTGCCACGCTATCTTGTGACCAGCCTGTCTGACGAACAGGATCGGACCACAGCTCAATCGATAAGTCCATTCGCCTTGCGTACAAGACTGAAACTGCTCGGTTTCCCGACTTCGTCTCCTATCTGATTGATCAGGGATTGTGAAGTTGGGTTCAAATCCTTTCATAAATCAACGCGGGTCAAACCAAGTATGATGCGCCAAAAGCGAAATGAGGGGATACGCCAAGTGACCAATCTGATCGACCGTCTCAGTCCCGAGGCAAGGCATGCGCCGGAAAGCGGAATTGTCGAGGTTTTCAACGCTGGCTGGGGCCGGGAGGACCTGATTCCACTTTGGGCAGGAGAGGGCGACCTCCCAACGCCGGAGTTTATCTGCCGGGCTGCCAAGGCATCCATGGACCGCGGCGAGACGTTCTACACGTATCAGCGTGGCATCCCGCAACTTCGCGAGGCCATTGCGGCCTACCACATTGATCTGTACGGAAAGGCGTTTTCACCGGAACGGTTTTTTGTCACCGGGTCCGGCATGCAGGCCATCCAGCTGACCGTCCAGGCCGTTGCCGGGCCTGGCAAGGAAGTCATTGTGCCGACGCCGGCCTGGCCAAACATCAATGCTGCGGTTGAAATTCATGGTGCTCGTGCAGTCTCTGTTCCGTTGCGCGAAAGCCCGGATGGCTGGAACCTGCATGTCGAGGACATCGAGGGGGCAATCACGCCCGCGACGACGGCTCTCTTTCTGAACTCACCATGCAATCCGACCGGTTGGGTTGCGAGCAAAACCGTCCTCGAAGAGTTTTTGAACCTGGCCCGTCGTCACAAGCTCTGGATCATTGCGGACGAAATCTACGCCCAGTTTTATTACGGAGAGGGCGGTCGGGCGCCTTCATTCTACGATATCTGCAGCGACGATGATCAGGTGATTTTCGTCAACTCCATGTCTAAGAACTGGGCGATGACCGGATGGCGCATCGGATGGATTTCGGCTCCCCCTCAACTTGGTCAGGTTATTGAGAACCTGATTCAGTACTCAACATCAGGTGTTCCATCCAGCTCCCAATGGGCTGCTGTCGCCGCGCTGACGGAAGGCAAGGAGTTTCTTGCCGAGCAGGTTGAGCGGGCACGTATAGGACGGCAGTGTGTTCTGGAAGGGCTTCGCGGCATCAATAGAATTAATGTCCAACCACCTGAGGGTGCGTTTTACCTGTTCTTCTCGATCGACGGTGTCAGTGACACCCGTCAATTCGCGCTTGACCTTGTCAGGCAGACCGGCGTCGGGCTTGCTCCGGGGACGGCATTCGGCAAAGGGGGCGAAAACTACGTGCGCCTTTGCTACGCGCGCAAAAAAGATCACCTGGAGGCGGCCATTCAACGAATTAGCGATTGGCTACCAGAGATTTAGCCATTTGACGGGTTGCTGGACTAAGTGATTCTCCTTAAAGCTTAAATGGACGCGATTTCCATTTGGGTTGAGGTATGGACGAAGACAGTGTTCTAGAGCGCGAGGATGCGATCGCAGCCGTTTCCGAAGCGCGTCTCGCAAGCGTCTTCGACACGGCAGTTGACGGTATCATCGTGATCGATGATCGAGGCAACGTGCTTGCCTTCAACAAGGCCTGTGAGCACCTGTTTGGCTACGAGGCGTCGGACCTGCTGGGGAAGAATGTCAGCCGGATCATGCCCCGGGAATATGCCTCTGCGCATGACCGCTACGTGTCGAACTACGTTGAGACCGGCGAGAAGAAAATTATCGGCATTGGCCGTGAGGTCAAAGCCATGCACAAGGATGGCACGGTCTTCCCGATCGAATTGTCTGTCGGCGATGCCGGGACGCCGGACGGACGGCAGTTTATCGGGATCCTGAGGGATCTGCGTCCCCGTAAACAGATCGAAGAGCGATTGGCCAAGGCCCAGGCCCAGCTCCTGCACATGACGCGGATCAGTGCCCTCGACGAGATGGGGGCCGCGATTGCCCATGAAATCAATCAGCCTTTGACGGCAGTCCTGCTCTATCTTCAGTCCGTCTCGAGGAAGGCAAAGAAGGACGGGTCGTTTGATCCCCTGATCCTGGATGTTATCGGCAAGGCCGAAAAGGAAGCCGAGCGCGCCGGCGAGATCATCCAGCGCATGCGTCAGCTCGTCGAAAAGAAAGCGCCTGACCGGCAAACGATAGATGTTGCCGAACTGGTTCGGACAAGCCTGGAGATGGCCGAGCTTGGTTTGGGCGAGGAAGACAGTTTTTTGCAGGCCCGGCTTGAGGACAATCTGCCTGCGCTCCAGGCGGATCCTGTGCAAATTCGCCAGATACTCATCAACCTGTTGCGCAACGCGCGTGAAGCCGTCGCCGACCAGAGCACGCGCAAGGTGGTTCTGTTAGTGCGGCGCAACGATGAATTTCTTGAATTTCGCGTGACAGACAACGGTCCGGGCGTCCCGGAAGAAATCATGGAGGGGTTGTTCCGTGCCTTCACAGGTGCGAAACACAAGGGGGTTGGACTTGGCTTGGCCATTTCCCGTTCGATTGCCCAGAACCATGGTGGTGACCTGAGGCTTGAAAACGGAACCGACGGGGGAGCTTCCTTTGTCCTGACATTGCCGGTCGGACCGATTGAGGACGAGGCAGACGAATGATGAAGAACGCCGCGAATGCAGATGCAAACAAGGAATAGAAACAAATGAATGTGGACGCGGAAGCCATTTACATTGTTGATGACGAT
Source organism: Roseibium sp. (assembly GCA_017643925.1). Classification (GTDB taxonomy): domain Bacteria; phylum Pseudomonadota; class Alphaproteobacteria; order Rhizobiales; family Stappiaceae; genus Roseibium. Next base: position 675,127 of record JAEPML010000001.1, read on the forward strand.
CCCTCGGTACGCGATGCATTGTCCGTCTTGTTCAACATGGAAGGATATGTCGTCGAAACATTTTCCGACGGCGACACCTTCGTAAAATCTGCAAGCAAGGCCGTTCCGGCCTGCGTGATGCTCGACGTTCACATGCCGGGCCGCTCCGGCATCGAGATCCTCAAGGCACTCAACGCCGAGAATTATCCGGCACCGATCTTCATCATATCGGGGCAGGGCGACATTCCGATGGCCGTGGAGGCGATCCGCAATGGTGCCTTTGATTTCGTTGAAAAACCTTTTTCCGCGGAAAGTGTGCTGGAGCGCGTGAAGGAAAGCATCGCCGCCATGAAGAAGCGCGAGGCTGACACCACCACCTATTCCTTCAATGGTGCCGAACAGCTGACACGCCGGGAACTGGAAGTCCTCAAGGAAATCACCGACGGTGCCTCAAACAAGGAAGCTGGCAGAACACTGGGCATCAGTCCGAGAACCGTCGAGGTTCATCGCGCACGAATCATGGAAAAACTCGGCGCGCGCAACGCCGCGGACCTTGTCAGGATCGTGCTTGGCCATTCCACGGGCGGGTAAGCGCTTCGCTTCATTCTTTGTATTTTTACGAAGGCGTGTTAGTGCGTACATTCCTCGCAGGCTTTGTCGCGTATGCTTTTACATCGGGGCGGTAAAGCGATACGAGCCTGAGGACATCTCCCGTTGGTCGTTCATATAGTTGAAGACGATGCCGCTGTAGCGGACGCACTGGCAACGGTGCTTGAAGGGCTGGATCATTTGCCAATGACCTATCCCGACGGGGAAACTTTTCTCGAAATGGCCGATATATCGGGCGATGACTGGGTTATTGTCGACCTGGGTTTGCCTGGAATAAGCGGTTCGGACGTTGTTCATATGTTGAACGGTCTGGAGGACCCTCCGAGCCTGATCGTCATTTCCGGAAGATCGCGCATGAAACTGAAGCAGCATCTGAGGGATCTGCCGAACTTGCCTGTTCTCAGAAAGCCGCTTTCCGTTGACATGATCACGGCTGCCATGGCGTAGCGGAGTGTCCCGCGTTGTTGGTTCAAAGTCGTATGTAGTTTCTCTTACGCAGTCGCCCGAATTTTCTGAACAGAAACCGCTCGTTACAGTTCTATCTGCAACCAACAGCACGTCGGACGGGACGCGTTGTGACGGTTGGTCGGGTTCCTGAGCATGCTGGTAACAGGGTGCTGACATGCTCCACCGCCGGGTTTGCAGATGAAGGCCGTGCGTATCAGCACGAAGGAGGGTTACATGGCATATCTGGGAACTGAGACCGCTGGAATGGGCGTCGCAGCCAGCCTTGGCGGCGCGCGCGTTTGCGAACCGCGCAAGACATCGTTTGCCGATTTCGGTGGCAAGACGGCACGCCATGAAACACATGCTGTCATTTTCTACGAGGGCGATCCGGTCAAACGGCTTTATGAACTCGTTTCCGGGTCCGTGATGCTCTACAAGCTTCTTCCCGACGGTCGGCGTCAGGTGGTCGAAGTCCTGCGGCCTGGTGACATTTTCGGTCTGGCTGGCGGCGAAGAATACGACTGCACAGCGGAAACGCTCACGGATTCAGAAGTTCAGGAAATCGACTTGCGGTCGGTCGAGCGTTCCGACGAACTGCAGCGCACCCTTACCAAGTGCCTCACAAACCAGATGCAGGCGCTCCACGAACACGCAGTGCTTCTTGGCCGCAAATCGGCTATCGAGCGCGTGGCCAGCTTCTTCATGCATCTGGTTCCGGATCGCGGTGGTCTCGGTTGCGTTGGCCCAAACGAGGATGCGGACGACGGTTTTGACCTCAAGCTTCATATGACACGCCAGGAAATCGCGGATTACCTCGGCCTGACCATTGAAACCGTCAGTCGCGTTGTATCGGATTTGAAGCGCAAGGGAGTCATCCGCGTCGACAAGGCGGACAAGATTCATCTCAATCGCGTCTGTGGTCTTTGCCAGATGACCGGCATGCACTGAGCTGCAAAATCCCATCCAAAGCTTCAAAAAAGGGCTGCGATTACTCGCAGCCCTTTTTTGTTGAACTCGGTCGAACCAAAATCGCTCGCGCGCGGTGCCGCCGACAAACGGTCTGTTGATCAGACGGCAGCCGAATGGCGGGCCTTGCCGCTTTCCAGGCTCTCTGCCAGATAGGCATCAAAGGCTGCGGCCGCCAGGCGAACATAAGGGCGCCCGGCTTCAGTGACCTGAACGCTCGCGTTGTCATTCGCGCCGCGTTCCAACGTCACCAAACCGTCCTCGGCCAGATCTTCCAGTGCGGTAAAGGCATCCGCAAGATCCTGGGTCGAAAGGCCGTAGTCGCGGCAAACCGGGGTTAGATCACAGGCATAATTTGTCATCAGCTCTTCGATGATCCGACCGCGCATTCGGTCGTCCGCGGAAAGGGCCAGACCTTTTGAAACCGGCAGTTCGCCCGCATCGATGGCGCGTTTCCAGTTGCCGACATCCGGCATGTTCTGAATGTAGCCTCTGGAAACCTTGCCGATCGAGGAGACGCCCATTCCGATGAGCTGTTCGCCCTGGTCGGTCGTGTAGCCCTGGAAGTTGCGCTTCAGCGAACCATCGGCAAGTGCGATAGCCATGCTGTCGTCTGCGCGGGCAAAATGATCGAGGCCGATGGCGACATAGCCGGCACGCAAAAGCTCGGCCCGCGCCAGATCCGCCAGTTCGAGGCGCTCCGCAGCAGAGGGCAGGGCAGTCTCGTCGATCAGCCGCTGGTGCTTGCGCATCCAGGGAACATGGGCGTATCCGAACAGAGCGATGCGGCCAGGTGCCAGGTTTACGGTCTTTTCGACCGTGTCGAGAATGGTCGACGGAGTCTGACCGGGCAATCCATACATCAGGTCGAAGTTCAGCGCCGTCAGTCCGGCGGAGCGAAGATGCTCGGCCGCTTTGGCAACGACTTCGTAGGGCTGCACCCGGCCGATCGCCTTTTGAACATCAAGATCAAAATCCTGAACGCCGAGGCTTGCCCGGTTGATCCCGACCATGGCGAAGGTTTCAGCCAGCTCGGGGGTCACGAGACGGGGATCAAGCTCGATGGCGTGCTCAAGATCCGGTGCGAAGTCGAAGTGAACGCGCATCAACCCGACCAGGTCCACGAAACTCTGGCGTTGCAACAGGCTTGGTGTTCCGCCACCCCAGTGTATGTGCCTGACGGGGCCCGCTTCCTTGAGATGACTGCCGACGAGGCTGATTTCCTTGCCCAGTGTCTTTGCATAGGCCAGGAGCGGCGCATCCTGGCGCGTCGCCTTGGTATGACAGCCGCAATAGTGGCAGAGTTCCCGACAGTAGGGCACGTGAAGATACAGCGAAAGCGAATCTTCGGCCTTGATGGTGCTGAGCCAGTCCGCATAACTGTCAGAGGTCACGCCGTCATGGAAATGCGGTGCTGTCGGATAGCTGGTGTAGCGCGGCACGTTGCGCAGGGCATAAGATAGCGGATCTTTCATCATGGGCGTATCTATCTGGATTCAAGTGCCGCACGCCTTGATCTTTCTCAAGTGGACACGGGACAAAAGACGGGAGCATTGAATGAAGGATGTCAAAGGCCGGGAACAAGCGGAAATGGCACCTGGCAGGTATCGCCTCTATGGCTCGCCGGACAGCGCCAACTTTGTTGTTCGCATGGTCCTGGAAGAACTCGGGGAAGCCTACGACTATGTGCCGGTCGACCGGCACACGTCGCAGCAGAAGTCGGCAGAATACCGACGGTTGAACCCACAGGGACTGATCCCGGTGCTGGAAGCTCCCGGTCAGGAGGCGCCGCTTTTTGAAACAGCCGGAATTCTGCTCTACCTGTGTGATCGCCATGCAGCGCTTGCACCCGGGGTTTCGGACAGTGCGCGCGGGCGCTTTCTGAAGTGGCTGTTTTTCGTTTCCAATACCTTGCATTCCGATCTGCGCATCTTCTTCAAACCCCACCGGTATTTGCCGGGCGATGCCTGCAGGCAGCAATTCAACGAAGCCCTGCTGAAAAGGATCACGGGAGGGTTCGAGCACCTGGAAAGCGAACTGGAAAGCAATGGCCATCCCTTCCTGCTGGGTGAGCAGCTTTCATGCGTCGACATTTACATTGCGGCCTGTGCGCGTTGGGCGCAGATCTATGGAACAGGCGACAACTGGTCTCCCGACGAGACGCCCTGTCTCGCGAACCTCCTGACCCTCCTTCAAAAACGCCCGGCGGTCCTCAAAGCCTGCGAGCTTGAGCAGATCTCCGGCCCGGCATTTATGAAACCCTTGCCCATGACCTTGCCCGGTATCACGGCTTGATCTTCATAAGATTGTTCATATTGATCGATGCAATCAACAATGAAAATGTCCGTTGAACATCCTATACCTGTCGTCATCCCGCATGACCGCAAGGCACAAGATGACATTGACCTTTCCTGAAAACACTGCCGGACGTTTCGTAATGACGCTGCTGATTGCCGGCGTTGGAGCGGCGGTTTTTCAGTTGCTGAAGCTGCCTGCCGCCTGGCTTTCCGGTGCCATGGTGTTCGTTGCAATGTCGACCCTTGCCGGTGTCCCGACAGTGTTTCCGAACCGCATACGCGACGCCATGTTCGTGGTGATCGGCGTGTCCATGGGAGCTGGCGTGCGCCCTGATGTCATCGAACGCGTCGGTGAGTGGCCGGTGTCCATGATCCTGCTGATCGTGGTCGTCGTCAGCGTGACCCTCGCCGGCTATGCCGTGTTGCATTTCGGCGCCAAATGGTCCCGGGAGACGGCCTATTTCGGTGCGATTCCAGGCGCGTTGTCCTACGTGATTGCGCTGGCAACCGATCGTGGTGCCGATTTGCCCCGGATTGCATCCAGCCAGTCGCTCCGCCTGTTTGTTCTGGTCGCAATCCTGCCGTTCGCCGTAGTATCGACCAGCGGGAGTCTCGAGGAAGAAGGCATACGTTTTGTCTCCTCAAGCCTTTTTGAAATTGCGATCGGCTTGCCGCTATGCCTTGCCGCCAGTCTCGCGGCGGTAAGGTTCAAGGTACCGGGCGGCTGGATGACCGGGTCCTTTTTCATGAGCGCAGGTCTGAATGCGTCCGGTCTCTGGACCCTTGCACTCCCCCAGATGGTTGTTCTGCCCTGCTTTGTCATGATGGGCGCCATGATCGGCAGCCGATTTGGCGAGATGACCTTCCGCCAGTTCGTCAGCGTGCTTGGCGCCTCCATGGCAGCATTCTGCGCAGCTTTCCTGACCTCCATGATCGGCGCGCTGCTGGCATCGTCTCTCGTCGGCATTCCTTTCGGCCAGGCGCTCCTGGCCTACGCACCGGGTGGGCTGGAAGTCATGACCATGCTGGCCTTCATGCTCGATCTTGATCCGGCCTTCGTCGCCGCCCACCAGATAGCCCGCTTCACAGGCATGGTTCTGCTGTTGCCGCTCATCACGGGACTGGTCTTGGGGCGACGCTAGGCGATTGGACAGCGCACAAACATCACGCTCTACCCGTGCACAAAGTGCAGAGTGTCGAAGCTTCTGCGCCACTCGGCGACACGACCTGCAAGCGCTGTGGGTTCGTTGGAGCGCAGCGCTTCGGCGATAAGCTCCGCCAGACGCGGCATGTCTTCTGCCGTCATGCCCCAGCGCACAAGTTCCGGCGTGCCGAACCTGAGGCCGTTCATGTCGCCGTCGACAGGAGCAATGGGAAGCCCGATCCCGCAGGCCAGGAAACCGGCATCCCTCAGTTTTTTGGAGGCTGCCTGTCCGCCGCCGAAGGCCGCAGCTTCCAGCGCAAACTGGTGCGACGCGGTGTAGCCCTTCGAGGTCTTGAACACCGGCAGGCCTTTCTCGGCGAGAGCCTCGGCGAGTTTGGTAGCTGTCTCGACCATTGCCTGGGAATAGGCTGGCCCAAAGTCTCTCCAGTCGAGCAGGCTCATGGCAAGGGCGGCAGTCTTCGCGACATCGAAGTTTGCCGTCAGGCCGGGAAACGCAATGGCATCCAGCTTCTCTGACACATCGGCCTCGTTGGTGACGATCAGGCCTCCGGCAGGGCCGCCGAGGCTCTTGTAGGTGCTCATCGTCATCAGGTGGGCGCCCTCGTCCAGCGGGTTGGAGAAGACGCCTCCGGCAATCATCCCGCATTGATGAGCCGCGTCGAAGAGAACATGCGCACCGACTTCGTCCGCGATCGAGCGTATTTCCCGAACCGGATGCTGAAAGAGGTTCAGGCTCATGCCGATGGTAATCAGTTTCGGCCTGACGCGGTTGGCAAGGTCCCGAAGGCCTGTCAGGTCAATCGTATAACCATCTGCGTCGACCGGCGCGGTGTGGATTTCGAGCCCATACAGGCCGGCGCATCCCGCATCGTGATGGGTCACGTGACCGCCAACACTGGCAGGCGGGGCAATGATGGCATCACCGGGTTGGGTCGTGGCCATGAAACTGTAGAGATTGGCGAGCGCGCCGGATGCAACCCGAACTTCGGCATAGCGTGCCAGGAAGATTTCAGCTGCAAGATCGGCGGCAATGACCTCGATCTCCTCGATCGCTTCAAGACCCATTTCATATTTGTCGCCCGGGTACCCGAGAGATGGTCGGGACCCCAGACCGCTGGCCAGGAGTTTTTCGGCTCTTGGGTTCATGACATTTGTGGCCGGGTTGAGATTGAAGCAGTCTTCTTCGTGAATGACCCGGTTTGCCTCGGCCAATTCGTTCAGCCGATCCGCGATGGCACCGGACGACATGCCCCTGGTTTGGCGTTGAATGATGTCGATGCGTTCAGCGGATGTGTCAGGCAGCCATGGGCGCAGGTCATGGACGGTCATGTGTGATCTCCGGTCTGTGTTGAAGCCATTCTGACCGGATCGCCTCTTGATACAAACCAGTTTTTAGAAATATAAGGGCTAGAAAAATTAGGTCTAAGTGATGTCGGTTTCACCACCCATTCCCCGCATGCCATCGCTGAACGCGCTGCGCGCCTTTGAGGCTGCTGCGCGTTTGGGGGGATTTACGCTGGCTGCCGAGGAGCTCAACGTGACCCCCGGAGCCGTGGCCGCACAGATCAAGACCCTTGAAGAAGAGGTGGGTGCGAAGCTCTTTGAGCGTCACGCCAAGGGGGTTCAGCTGACGGCGCTTGGCAAGCGCGTGTTGCCGGATTTTATCGTCGCGTTCGACGCCCTTGGGCAGGCTGTCAGAGACCTCAGACGGGAGGCTGCGCCCCGGCGGGTTCATATTGCGGCGCTTCCGGCCCTGGCTCAGCTGTGGCTGGCACCTCGTTTGCCGATCGTGCGTCGGCATATGAAGGAGGTGGATATCTCGGTGACGGCGATGGAAACCCCGCCAAACCTCAAGCGTGTGCCTTTTGACATCTGCCTGTTCTACGGCGCCCAGCGCCTAGAAAACGGAATTGATCTGGGATCCGACGAGATCCTGCCCGTCTGCACGCCAGGCATCGCAAACAGGTTGAAACGGCCGGGAGACCTTCGCGACGAGGCCTGTCTATCAGATACAACCTGGTCAGGCGACTGGCCGTCCTGGATCGACGCCGCGATGCCGGGAATGGGCTTTGCACCACGAGGACCTGTTTTTTCGCTCTATTCGCTTGCGGTTCAGGAGACCCTGAACGGAGCCGGGGTTCTGATGGCGCGCAAGTCACTGGTGCGGCCGTATCTGGAATCAGGGGAGCTGATTGCCCCGTTCGACGTTTCTGTGCCACTCAATGATGCGATTTCACTATGGCAGCTGCCGGGTGGTCGCCAGGACGGCACGGTACAGGAGCTGATGAAGGTTCTGGCCGAAATTGACGATTAGGACGCGGCAATCGGATTGCAATAGGCGAACCTGTTTTTGCCGCGGGCCTTGGCCTCGTACATGGCTTCGTCCGCCAGCCGCATCAGCTCCCGGACGGTGGTTGCATGTGTCGGCCACGTGGCAATTCCCAGGCTGACACCCACGCTGAGCTCCCTGAGGCCAACCCTGAACGGAACGTCGACGCTGGCGAGAATGCGCGCCGCAATCAGCTCATGTTCGGCCTCGGTTCGGTCATGGACGACAATGAAGAGGAATTCGTCCCCACCGATCCGGGCCACCATGTCCTCTTTTCTGATGCACGTTTGAAACCGCTCCGCGGCCATCTTCAGGACCGCATCACCCATCTGGTGACCATAGGTGTCATTGATGTGTTTGAAACCGTCCAGATCCGCAAAGAAGACCGAGACAGCGCTGTTCTCGACGCTGCCGGCTTCAATGAGGCTGCGAAGGTAATCCAGAGCGTAGCTCCGGTTCGGAAGCCCCGTCATGCTGTCGTGTTTTGCGATGTGGCTAAGCTGCTCGCGCAGTTCCTCGCGTTTAATGGCAAAGGATTGGAAGTGAATGAGCGCCTTGCCCATCAGCCCGACTTCGTCGCTTCTCTCGGGAACCCTGATATCGGTTTTCAGATCTTCTGATGCCAGACGGTTCATCGCGTGGACCATGGACAGGATTGGCTTGGAGAGATCGGTCGCCAGCAGATATCCCAGGCAGGCGATCACAGCTGCAAGGGCAAGCCCGATAACGAGGAGATAGTAGTTCAGCTGATAGACGGGACCGAGCACTTCCGCCTCGTCGATTTCAGCCAAAGCAGCCCAGCGCACGCCGAGGAAGTCAATCGGCTTGTATGCGGAGTAGACCGACACGCCGCGATAGTCGGTGGTCACATGCACGCCGGCCTTCCCGGCAAGGGCCAGGTTCACCGAGCTTGTTTCGACCCGTTGCTCCAGGATGCTGCGATCTTCAAGGAAGCGCGAGTCGCTGCGCATCAGCCGATCGGTTCCGACCAGATAGGTTTCACCGGTCTCACCCATTCCGACCGTCACCTGCATGATGTCGTTGATTGCGTCGATGGCAAGTTGGAACGCCAGGACACCAAGCTGTTGTCCATTCTTGTCGAGAACGGGCGTCGCAATAAAGGCAGCCGGTTCGCTGTTACTGGGAGCGTAAGGTTTGAAGTCGGAGAAGACCGCGCTTCCCTGTCGGTGATTTCGGGCAACCGCCTCGAAGGCATGATTCAGACCGAACAGATCCGGATCGCCCGAGACATTTTTCGCAAAGTCGAATTCCTTGAGCGCCGTGTAGACAACGTTGCCATCCGGATCCAGGAGAAAGATGTCGTAGAAGGACCTGGAGGCGATCAGGCTGAGAAAGACGGCGTGATACCGGGCATGAATATCAGAATAGGAAGACAGGTCTTCTTTCGAGGCGCGGACCTGCATACGTTCAAAACTGTAGGGGTTGAGCTGGCTGTAGCGCTCTTTCAGGTAAGTTTCCCTGTCTTCGGGAAGGGTTTTCCAGGCCGCGGTAAAGTCTTGCATCGCAAGCCCGATCAGCGGGCTTTGAGCATGGAAGAGGACATCCTTCTCCGCCGTTTCAAGGTACTGACGAAGCGTCGCCTCCCGCGATTCTAGCAATGCAAACAGATGTGCTTCTGCCTGCGCATAAAGGGCCCGCGTCGACTGAAGATAGGCGATTACGCCCGTGGTAACGGCGGCCAGCAACGCAAACGAGATCAGTACAAGCGGGAACTTGTGAATTATCCTGACGTTTCTGAGCATTCGCGTTTGGCCAATTGATTGCGATTCCGACCATGAAGTTTACGGCTTTTCGGCGATTCTTTTCTATCTATCAAGAAGAATGAAAAGAACTTACGCAGATGTTATTTTGCGTAGTTAAAAAGTAGCGTGCCTGTCGGAAGTTGAAATTGCAGGTAGTGGCTATTTATATTTGTAATATCCTTGGTTGTGTTTTGGCGCGTCGCTGGATGTAAGGCCTGAACGGGCGTTGCACGCAGAGCGGGGTCGGGTGTTTGCAATCGTGCCATCGCTGAAGGGTTTCAGTGCGTCTCCACTTTGCCTTCATCAGCGCAACATAAACGCTGGTGATTTGATTTTGGCTCGTGTTACGGTTGACGTAGAGGGAGGGGATCTGGTTCTCGCGGACGGGCGAGACCGGAACATACGTGCTATTACGTGTGACACACTGCGCGTCTCATGCGACAAAATGCAATAACTTCCAAGTAATTAAACGCTGTAGTCCTCTCCTTGATTTGAATCAACGCGGCTGAATGGGAGTCGTGTGCATGTTCGGGCCATCGTTGGCACACTGTAACGATTGTAAACTCTGGGGCGCATGAAATGGCAAAAAGCAATGCCAAACTGATTTCGCTCGAGGAAGGCGGCTTTGCCATCTTTCTCGTGCTGCTCGCCTTTGTCTGCCTGATCGTAGCAGGCAAGACCTTTGACCAGGTCATGGCATTTCACGCTGGAATTGGCGCACTGTTCGCCGCTATCAGCGTTTTTCTGATCTTTAAGAACTACTTCGATGACGGCGGGGAAGCGATCCCGGCCGAAATCGACGGCAAACCCAACTACAATCTCGGACCGATCAAGTTCGGATCCATAGCGGCAATGTTCTGGGGCGTTGCCGGCTTCGTCGTTGGTTTGGTAATCGCTTTGCAGCTGGCTTACCCGGCGCTGAATTTCGACCTGCCATGGACGAATTTCGGCCGTGTCCGCCCACTGCATACTTCGGCAGTGATCTTTGCCTTTGGCGGCAACGTGTTGCTGGCGACGTCCATGTATGTGGTTCAGCGGACCTGCCGGGTGCGCATGCCGGGCAAGATCCTGCCCTGGTTCGTCATTCTCGGCTACAACGCCTTCATTGTGATCGCGGGCACCGGCTATCTGCTCGGCGCGACACAGGGCAAGGAATACGCCGAACCTGAATGGTATGCCGATCTGTGGCTGACAATCGTCTGGGTGATGTACCTGCTTCTGTTCCTTGGAACACTTTGGAAGCGCAAGGAACCGCATATCTATGTGGCCAACTGGTTCTATCTGGCCTTCATCGTCACGATTGCGATGCTTCACATCACCAACAACCTGACCATCCCTGTGTCGATCTATTCGACCAAGTCCTATATCGTCTGGGCAGGCGTACAGGACGCGATGGTACAGTGGTGGTACGGCCACAACGCGGTGGGCTTCTTCCTGACCGCCGGCTTCCTCGCCATCATGTATTACTTCATCCCGAAACGGGCTGAGCGGCCGGTCTATTCCTACCGTCTGTCCATCGTGCACTTCTGGGCGCTGATCTTCCTGTACATCTGGGCCGGTCCGCACCACCTGCACTACACGGCTCTGCCGCAATGGGCATCGACGCTTGGAGCGACCTTCTCGATCATCCTCTGGATGCCGTCCTGGGGTGGCATGATCAACGGCCTGATGACGTTGTCAGGGGCCTGGGACAAGCTCCGGACCGACCCGGTCCTGCGCATGATGGTCGTTTCACTGGCCTTCTACGGCATGTCGACCTTCGAAGGTCCGCTGATGAGCCTGCGCTCGGTCAACTCCCTGTCGCACTACACCGACTGGACCATTGGCCACGTGCATTCCGGCGCTCTGGGCTGGGTTGGATACATCTCCTTCGGTGCGCTCTACTGCCTGGTTCCCTGGCTGTGGAACAAGAGGAGCCTGTACTCGCTCAAGCTCGTGGACTGGCACTTCTGGCTGTCGACGATCGGTATCGTTCTCTACATCACGTCCATGTGGGTCTCCGGCATCATGCAGGGTCTGATGTGGCGCGCTTACGATGCCCTCGGTTTCCTCGAGTACTCCTTCGTTGAAACAGTTGAAGCGATGCATGCCTTCTACGTCATCCGTGCTCTTGGCGGTGCACTCTTTGTGCTCGGCGCCCTGATCATGGCCTACAATCTTTGGATGACCATTCGTCATGGCGAGGCTGAAGAAGCCGATGCCACGCCGGCTGGCTCCCTGGCTGCGGCCGAATAAGGGAGGGACGAGATGTCAATTTGGAACAAACACCAAGTCTTTGAAAAGAACTCCTTCGTCCTTCTGGTCGGTATCCTGGTCGTGGTCGCCATCGGCGGCCTCGTGGAGATCGCTCCGCTCTTCTACCTGAAGAGCACGATCGAGAAGACAGAAGGCATGCGGCCCTACACGCCATTGGAACTGGCCGGGCGCGACATCTACATCCGTGAAGGCTGTTATCTGTGTCACTCGCAGATGATCCGCCCGATGCGTGATGAACTGGAGCGCTACGGTCACTTCTCGCTGGCTGCGGAAAGCATGTACGACCATCCTTTCCAGTGGGGGTCGAAGCGGACCGGTCCGGATCTCGCGCGTGTCGGCGGAAAATACTCCGACGAATGGCACGTGGAGCACCTGATCAATCCGCGTTCGCTCGTACCTGCGTCCATCATGCCGGGCTATCCGTTCCTCGCGGAAACCGAGCTGAACACGCGGGACATCCAGGCCTCGCTGACCGTTAATTCGATTGTTGGCGTGCCTTACACGGATGAGCAGATTGAAAACGCGGCTGCGGACATTCGCGGTCAGGCCATGCCGGACACGGATGCCGCCTACGACTTCGAAGAGCGGTGGCCAACAGCCAAGATCCGCAGCTTCGACGGAAATCCGCGGGAAGTCACGGAGATGGACGCGCTCGTCGCCTATCTCCAGGTGCTCGGCACCATGGTCGACTTCTCCATCTACGACGACAAGGCAAACTCGAGGTAAGGGCGATGAACGAAACGTATTCAGCCGTCGCAGGCTTCGCACAAACCTGGGGCCTTCTCTATTTCATGATCCTGTTTGGCATCGTACTGGCCTATGTGTTCTGGCCGAAGAACCGTGAAAAGTTCGACGATGCTGCTCAGATCCCGTTTCGGGAGGATTGATCCGTGTCAGATACACACAACAAGGAAGTCGACCAGATCTCCGGGGTCGAAACCACCGGTCACGAGTGGGATGGTCTGAAAGAACTCAACAATCCTCTGCCGAAGTGGTGGTTGTACCTCTTCTATGTGACAATCATCTGGGCAGTCGTTTACTGGGTGCTTTACCCGTCCTGGCCGCTGATCTCCAGCTACACCACAGGTGTTCTCGGCGCCAATCAGCGTCAGGAAGCCATTGCAGCTTATGAAAAGGGCATCGCCGACAGGTCCGAGTTCGCCGACAAGATCATTGCGACCTCGCTGGAGGACATTGCCAAGGATCAGGAACTGCTGCAGTTCGCGCTGGCCAACGGTCAGGCGGCGTTCGGTGACAATTGTGCACCTTGCCATGGCAACGGCGGCACAGGAGCCGAAGGTTACCCGAACCTGCAGGATGATACCTGGATCTGGGGTGGCACAATGGACGACATCCATACCACGCTGCTCTATGGTATCCGCTCCGACTACGACGACGCGCGTATCGGTGACATGCCTGCCTATGGCCGGGATGAGCTCCTGAGCAAGGACGAGATCAACCAGGTTGCGAATTTCGTCGCATCCAAGGCGGGTCTCGAGACCGACGAAGGTGTTGACCTGGCTGCCGGCCAGACACTCTATGAAGACAATTGCGCGGCCTGTCACGGCGACAGCCTGGAAGGTATCCAGGAAGTCGGTGCGCCAAGCCTGATGTCTGCGAACTACCTTTATGGCAAGTCTCTGGACGCCATCAAGGCGCAGATCACCAATCCGCGCAATGGTGTGATGCCGGGATGGGCCGATCGTCTCGACCCGGCGACCATCAAGTCTTTGACCGTTTACGTCCACTCCTTCGGTGGTGGTCAGTAACAGCCGCATTGCGGTGACAAAAGCGATTTGACGTGAATTGGTCCGGCGCATTTCCAATCCGATGTGCCGGACCTGTCAGGGAGCTGGGGCAGGTCAATTGGCCTGCCGGCTCGACACGGATCCTATTGGGGCAGGATCGTTTTTGAAAAAGGACGGACGGTATGTCTGCGGACACCGAGACGCATGAAAGCGGCGATTCCGAACCCTGGTTCGAGTCCGCCAAGAAAATCTACCCCATGTCGACCCATGGCCTGTTTCGCCGTATCAAGTGGGGACTGCTGTTCTTTACTCTGGGCATCTATTATTTCCTGCCGTTCGTGCGTTACGACAGGGGCCCCAACGCACCAAGCCAGGCTGTTCTCGTCGATATGGAACATGCCCGGGCGTATTTCTTCTTTATCGAGATCTGGCCGCAGGAAGTCTATTATCTGACCGGCCTGCTGATTATTGCGGCTATGGCCCTGTTCCTCATGAACGCGGTCGCTGGCCGGATCTGGTGTGGCTACCTCTGTCCGCAAACCGTCTGGACCGACCTGTTCCTGTGGGTCGAAAGCAAGGTGGAAGGCGATCGCCGCGAACGTATTGCGCTCGACAAGGAACCCTGGACGTTCGGCAAGCTTCGCAAGCGGGCAACCAAACACTTCTTCTGGTTGATGATTGCATGGTGGACCGGTGGTGCCTGGGTTCTTTACTTCAATGATGCACCGACCCTGGTCTGGCAATTGCTGACCTTCCAGGCGCCGATGGTGGCCTATATCTGGATCGGGATCCTGACAACGACGACCTATCTGCTGGCCGGCTTCATGCGCGAACAGGTGTGCATCTACATGTGCCCCTGGCCGCGTATCCAGGCGGCCCTGACGGACGAAAAGGCGTTGAACGTCACTTACCGCTGGGACCGGGGGGAACCGCGGGGCTCCCTGAAACAGAACAAGAAACTGGAAGCCCAGGGCATGCCGGCCGGGGACTGCATCGACTGCTACCAGTGCTTCCAGGTCTGTCCGACGGGTGTCGATATCCGGAAAGGCATACAGATGGACTGCATACAGTGTGGTCTGTGTATCGACGCCTGCGACAATATCATGAAGAAGATCGGCAAGCCGACGGGGCTGATCGCGTATGATACGGACGAAAACATTCAGCGTCGCATCGAGGGCAAGGAACCTGTCTTCGAAATCGTACGCGTGCGCACCGTCATCTATGCCGCGATTATCGCCGTCGTTGGTGCAATCATGCTGTTCACGCTGCTGAACCGGGATTTCTCGGACATAAGCGTTCTGCATGACCGCAATCCGGTTTTCGTCGAACAATCGGATGGCTCGGTTCGCAACGGCTATACCGTGCGCCTGTCGAACAAGCGCCGCCACGACCGCAGCTTCATGCTGCATGTGGAGGGCATGCCGCCCAATACGCTTGTTGAAGCCGTCGGTGTCGATACAGTGTTCGCCGATCGGCCAATTGTCGTGGTCGGACCTGACACCACGCGGGAAATCCGGGTCTTGGTCACGTCACCACCCGATGCCGATATGCCGCACAGCACGCCGGTCACGTTCCGCATCACTGAAAACGTGATGGGAGAGGTCGTGACCACGGCAGACACGTTCAAAGCCCCAGGAAAGCCTTGAGGAGCAACGCATGACAATGGTTCAATCGAACATGAAAGATCCCAAGGCCATAACCGGAAAGACCGTTCTCGCATGGTTTCTAGGGTTCTTTGGGGTGGTTTTTGCTGCCAACGTGGTCTTTCTCTACCTCGCCTTCGGAACGTTTCCGGGGGTCGTGGTCAAGAGTGCCTACGAAGCCGGGCAGGCCTATAACGAGGAGATTGCGGCCGCGAAGGCGCAGGATCAGCTGAATTGGCAGATCGGAAGCGAGCTCACGCGCTCCGGTGAAACCGGCGGCACATTGCTGGTTACAGCGACCGATGCCGAAGGCACCCCGATTTACGGTGTCGATGTCCAGGCAACCTTGCGCCGTCCGGCGCAGAAGGCAGCCGATCAGGAAGTGGTTTTGACCGCCGATGGCGGCGGGCGCTACCTGGCGGAGATTGAAAACCTGGCCGACGGAAAGTGGACACTGATCCTCGAAATCGCGCAGGACGGACAACGCAAGTTCAAGTCGGAAAGCAAACTGTTCCTGAAGGATTGAGGCATCAGCGGTGACCGTTCATCAGCGTGACTGGCAGGCATTCGTAACGGAAGGCGAAAACGGCGCGGTTCACATGGACCTCGCGGTTGACGGCATTACGTGTGCTGCCTGCATGGGCGAGATCGAACGCGGGTTGAAACGGTTGCCGGGAATCCAGAACGCACGTGTCAATCTCACCAGTCAACGGCTTGCCGTTGACTGGATGGAGGACCAGACCGGAGCCGATGAGATCGTTGCCACGCTTGAGAAGCTTGGCTATGCCGCTCATCCCTTCGACCCGGCCAGCCAGAAGGAAAGACAGGACCGCACCGGCAAGGAACTGCTCAGAAGCATGGCGGTCGCTGGATTTGCCGGCATGAACATCATGCTTCTTTCGGTGTCCGTCTGGTCCGGCAACGCAACGGATATCACGCCTGAAACCAGAGACTTCTTTCACTGGTTGTCAGCCCTGATCGCCTTGCCCACGGTGGCCTATTCCGGCCGTCCTTTCTTTAGAAGCGCTTTTCGTGCCCTGACGTCGGGCAGGCTGAACATGGATGTTCCGATCGTCATCGGTGTGTCCCTGGCAGTTGCCCTGTCTGTTATTCAGACGGTGCAGCACCATCATCACGCCTATTTTGAATCAGCTGTCATGCTGCTCTTCTTCCTGCTGATCGGTCGCTACCTCGATCACAACATGCGCGGGCGCACCCGGTCCTTTGCGGAGAACATTGCCGCGTTGAAGGCAGAAGTCGCGGCACGGATCGGCTCTGATGGAGATGTCCGCGAAGTGCCGCTTTCCAAGATCTCGACGGGAGACCTGGTGCTTGTCTCCGGTGGCGAACGGGTTCCGGTCGACGGTGTTGTCGAGGCCGGTCGTTCGGAAATCGACCAGAGTCTTGTGACCGGGGAAAGTGCGCTGGTTCCGGTAACAACCGGGCAGCGGGTCTATGCCGGTACAATGAACGGTGCAGGAAGCCTGCAGGTGCGGGTGCAGGCAGCGTCCGGTGCCACGCTGCTGGACGAAGTCAACCGGTTGCTGGAGGCTGCCTCGCAGGCAAAATCCAAATATGTCCGGATCGCCGACCGAGCAGCCCGCCTCTACGCGCCCCTGGTTCACGGGGCCGCCGGTTTGACCTTCCTGGGCTGGCTTCTGGCCGGCATGGAGTGGCAGCCGGCCCTCGTTATTTCCATTTCCGTGCTCATCATAACCTGCCCCTGTGCCCTTGGCCTTGCGGTTCCGGCGGTTCAGGTTGTTGCGTCCGGACAATTGTTCAAGCGCGGGGTTCTGCTCAACTCAGGGGATGCAATCGAGCGCCTGTCGGATATTGACACGGTATTGTTCGACAAGACCGGAACACTGACGCTGGCCGAAACCGAATTGTGCGCCCCGCTTGAGAACGACGACGAGACAATCGTGTTGGCCGGGCGCCTGGCGCTCGCGAGCCGGCACCCTCTTTCACTGGCACTCGTGAAGGCCACTGGTGCCATGCTTCCGTTGCCCGACGTTCGGGAGATTTCCGGTGCCGGAATAGAGACAAGGGTCAATGGCGAAGTCCTGCGCCTGGGCAGTCCCCAGTTCTGCGGTGTGAGCCTGGAGCGTGTCGACCATGAACTTGGGTGCTATCCCGGGGCTTCGTTGCTTGCAATACAACATGGAACGCGCCCGGTTCGGATCCTTCCCTTCAGGCAGCGTTTGCGTCCGGATGCGCGCGAAACGGTTGATCAGCTTCGGCAGTTGGGCCTCGATGTCGAGATCCTTTCAGGTGATACCCGGGCCGCAGTGGAGACTTGTGCGCAAACCCTCAAGGTCGCTGCCTGGCAGGCTGGAATGAAGCCCGCCCAGAAGATCGAGCATCTGGAACAGTTGCAGCGCCAGGGACGCAAGGTGCTCATGGTCGGTGACGGTCTCAATGATGCACCCGCGCTGGCCGGGGCACATGTGTCACTGTCTCCTGTTTCAGCGGTACACCTGAGTCAGGCCGCTGCCGACGCGGTTTTCCTCGGCGACAAGCTGCAGCCGGTCGTGGACGCGGTTCGATTGTCCCGCAGAGCGCGCGCTGCGATCGAACAGAACCTTTGGATCTCCGCCTGGTACAATGTCATTGCCGTGCCAATTGCCGTTGCCGGTTTCGTGACGCCCCTGATGGCAGCCGTCGCCATGTCCGCGTCTTCACTGGCTGTAACGGCGAATGCGCTTAAACTGCGTTGGCAGGACCGTCGCCCAGACAGCGACACAGTTTCCTGACATAGGATGCGGACGCTGTAAGGATTGCTTGAAGATGGATGTACTGATTTATCTGATCCCGATTGCCCTGTTCCTGGGTGGCCTCGGTCTGGGAGCCTTTCTTTGGTCCCTGAAGAACGGTCAATACGACGACCTGGAAGGTGCGAAGTGGCGCATCCTCGACGACGACGACTTGCCTGGGAAAAAAGGCTAGGAATAACTCCTTTCATGCGCTCAAGTTGCCGGAGCCACCTGTAACGAGGATTGGAAAGGCGACGGATGAAACAGTTTCCAGAAGCGCATGAACCGGGATACGCAATCTATTCAAAAACGTCCCTGGCAGTTTATGACGCACTTGTGCTGGGCCTCTCCAACAGGTTCATCTGGCGATGTGCCAGCCGTCACCTGACGGATCACTACGAGCAAATGCTCGGTGCTCAACATCTCGATATTGGTGTGGGGACAGGTTATTTTCTCGACCGTTCTCGCTTTCCCGCAGAACACCCGAAGATAACGCTTCTTGATCCCAATCGGGAATGTCTTGCCAAGGCGGCCAGCAGGGTGTCTCGCTATGAGCCGGAAACGGTATGTGCCGATGCGCTCGTTCCCTGGCCCGAGACGCTGGGACGCTTCACCAGCATCGGATTGAACTATGTTCTTCATTGTCTTCCCGGGACGATGGCGAGCAAATGTGTTCTGCTGGACCATCTTCAACCGCATCTTGCCGAGGAGGGGACCGTCTTTGGAGCGACAATCCTTCAGGGAGATGCGCCCCGTTCTGCTCTCGCGCGCAAGCTCATGGCGATTTACAACGGCAAGGGAGTTTTTTCGAATGAACAGGATACGCGTGAAACGCTTGAAAGCGAGCTTTCGGCGCGCTTCAGTTCCGTGAACATTCGGATGATCGGGTGTGTCGCGCTGTTCTCGGCGCGACAATCACGTTCCTAGACAGGGGCTCAGGCAACGACCGTCGTGAGCGCCATTCCGGCTGCGAGCAGAACCAGGCCGAACCCCCAAAGGAGCAGCATGTTGTCCTGGATCAGCAGTTTCGAGCCGAGACGCACGCGCCTGGACGGAAATGATGGCTTTTTTTCACCGCTGATGGCACCCGGGCTGTTACGGGGGTGTTCTTGTCGGGTCGACACACGGTGTTTGTCACAGGCAAAGATCATGTCCGCTAAATGACGCGCTAGGGTTGAACACCTCGTTAATTCCAGGAGCGACAAAAGGTTAATCGAGAGCAGCATTACTTTTGTCTGAAGCGGGTTCACGCATTTCTAATGTGTTTTGGCTGATCCTTTTAAACGTTCAGAAGAGTGTTGGACCACATTGCACGGACGAACCTGCCCGGAATCAGGATTTTTCGAGCTAACTCATTGTTCAGACTTTCATGTCAAGACTTGGTGGGAAACAAGGAGGGTTAGGTGAGCCTCGATCTTGCCTCGCTGACATTTTTGCTGGTTGAAGACAGCGCCTACATGCGGACGATCCTGCGCACGATGCTGCAGGGGTTCGGTGCGCGCCGTATTGTCGAAGCCGAGGACGGAGCCTCCGGCCTCGAAGCGATGGACCGTGCAAATCCTGATATCTTGATCCTGGACTGGGTGATGCCAATCCTGGATGGCGCGGACATGGTGCGCATGATCCGCAGCCCGAACAATCCTTTCGCCTACATACCCATCATCATGGTGACGGCGCATACGGAACGATCGAGAATCGTGGAGGCACGCCGTCTCGGTGTGCACGAGCTTCTTTCCAAGCCGATTTCCGCGAAATCACTCTATCAACGCGTTTCCAGCGTGATCCTGCAGCCTCGTGATTTCATCAAGACCGCGACCTACTTCGGACCGGCTCCGCGTGAAATTCGCAATCGCCAAAAGATCTGGCAAGGCGGTCCCGGCCAACCTCCTGGGCATCCTCAGGGGCAGGGTCAAGGAGAGGGCGCGGCACCTGCTCAGGAAGACGACAACTTCACTGCAATTGGTTGATCGAGGCCTGGGGACTTCAGGCTGCAGACTGGGCGCCGGACGCGACAGTTTGTGGTGAGACAGTGTCCTGGCTTGCCTGCGAATTCGAGCTGGCCTCAAGTGCATCAGCGAATTGGGCGAGTACATCCAGATCAACGGTGTAGTGGTCAAGCAAGAATTGCGAAAGTACATCGATCGGAAGGTGCTGATAGCCTTCTATAGCCGACATCAGAGCTTCTAACGTGTCCAGTCTTTCACGTAGCTTTATCATGTTTTTCGCTGATTTGCTTTCCCACCCACTGAAGTCGCATGGTTAATAGTACGTAAATCCAATCAACGCAAGGGTGTAGCCTGACGATTTTGTTGCAGGAGCAGGTCCTCCACAATCTATTGGCGTAAAGTGATAGTATTACTGGTAAAAATGACCTGATGGATGCATTGTGGCTGCGCAATTTGAAGGATCCGCACATGTCAAAAGTCATCTACATCCTGAACGGACCGAATCTCAATCTGCTCGGAAAGCGGGAGCCGGAGATTTATGGTCATCAAACTCTGGATGATGTGCAATCCATGTGCGAGACCCTTGCCGACGAGCTCGGGCTGAAGGTCATATTCAGGCAAAGCAACGCCGAGCATGATCTTGTCGACTGGATCCAGGAAGCGCGCGAGGCGGCACAGGGGATTGTCATCAATCCGGCCGCCTATTCACATACGTCTGTGGCGATCCTGGACGCGTTGAACACGTGCGATTTTCCGGTGGTCGAAGTGCATGTTTCCAACATCCATCAGCGTGAAAGCTTCCGGCACCATTCTTACGTGTCGGCGCGTGCAAACGCGATCATTGTCGGATGTGGGGTGGAGGGCTATCTCCTCGCCGTCAGGCATCTGGCGACGCGGTTGTCATGATGAATACCGGCCAAGGTCCCAGACCGGCCTTCGCTGGTCAGTAGCCCCTGCCGCCAACAAATTCTCTCAGGAACGTCAACGCTATGATCTTCACATCGAGCCACAGGGACTGTGTCTCGATGTATTGCAGATCGTATTCCAGCCGCATTCTCGCGGCGAAGGCGTCTTTTGTCTCGCCGCGAAATCCGTTCACCTGGGCAAGGCCGGTAATGCCCGGTCGTACCTTGAGGCGGTTCTTGTAACGGGGATCGAATTCTTCATAAGGTTGCCCTGCGGCAAGCATGCCTGCAGCGTGCGGTCTCGGCCCGACCAGCGACATCTCTCCCCTGATGACATTCAGAAGCTGGGGCAGTTCGTCAAAGTTGCTTTTGCGCAAAAACCGGCCGACCAGCGTAATGCGCGGGTCGTCCTTGATGGTCTGTTCAACACCGCTTTGATCGCAGAGATGCGAATACATGGTCCTGAACTTGAAGACAGGGAAGGGTTTTCCATTCAACCCCTGTCTCTCCTGCTGAAAGAACACGGGCCCCTTGCTGGTGAGCTTGACGGCACAGGCAATCAGCAGAAGCAATGGCAGAAGGAGAACAAGGCCAATCGTGGCGCAGCTGAGATCGAAAATGCGCTTGACAGTACCTGAATACCAGGACGTGCCAAGGAGTTGATGACGGTCGGTTTTTGTCTTGCTGCCCGTTCCAATCGCCAGAAGGGGGTCTGTACTATTATGTACAGATCGACCTTGTTCATCGGCGTCATATGTGACGGTTTCGTGGGTCAAATTTCGCCAGCCTTAACTCAATACCAGCAGCCTTGCGCTTTATCACCGCCATCGTATCCGGTCGCCTATACAGGCGCTACAGCATTGTTAACAAATGGTTAACAGCTCGGGGCGAGCGCAATCCTGTTAAGGAAAAAGTTACCATATCAGTCCGTGCGCTACAACTTGGAATGCACGCTATAATTGTGACAATTTTGTAAGGAAACAGGGCCCCAGGGTTGAAACAGTGTTGGTCATTGCGCGGAATTGGCGAGCGACGGGCCAGAACTGTTTCAAAACGGGATCAAATTCCGCCTTCCGTGCCGACCGGAAGATCAGTGCGTGCGGATCGGCACGGCAAAAGCGCCCTAGTAGCTTCGCCCGACGCTGGTGTATTCAAACCCGCGGGAGCTCATGTAGTCCGCCTTGTAAATGTTGCGAAGGTCCACGATTTTGGGCGCCTTGAGCAGCGTTTTAACCCGGTCGAGGTCAAGGGCACGGAACTGGTCCCATTCCGTCACGATCACGGCGACGTCTGCATTTTCAATGGCATGATAGGGGCCGTCGCAGAAGAGAACATCCGACATCATCCGGCTGGCTTCTTCCATGCCTGCAGGGTCATAGGCGCGTATCAGGGCTCCTGCTTCCTGCAGTTTCTGAACGATGTCGATGCTGGGCGCTTCCCGCATGTCGTCGGTATTCGGCTTGAACGCCAAGCCAAGCAGGGCGACAGTTTTGCCTTGAACGTCACCTCCCATAAAGTCGATGACTTTCTGGGCCATTTTCTTTTTCCGGTCAGAATTCACTTCGATGACGGAATCGACGATTTTCAGGTCTGATCCCGCGTCGGCCGCGATCTTGGAAAGAGCAAGTGTGTCCTTGGGAAAGCACGAGCCGCCATATCCTGGCCCCGCATGCAGGAACTTGGACCCGATCCGATTGTCCAGACCGATGCCGCGGGAGACTTCCTGAACGTTCGCTCCGACCTTTTCGCACAGATCCGCGATTTCGTTGATGAAGGTGATCTTGACCGCCAGGAACGCGTTGGCAGCATATTTGATGAGTTCAGACGTACGTCGCTTCGTGACGATGATCGGTGTTTCGTTGAGGTAAAGCGGACGATAAAGCTCCTGCATGACCTCGACGGCCTGATCGTTCTCCGTCCCGACCACAACACGGTCGGGGCGCTTGAAGTCGTTGATGGCGGCACCCTCGCGCAGGAATTCCGGATTGGAGACAACCGCCACGTCCGCGTCCGGTCTCGTCCGTTGAATAATGGCCTCGACTTCGTCTCCGGTTCCAACCGGCACCGTGGATTTGGTCACAACAACGGTGAAACCGTCGACCAGTCCGGCTATTTCTTCGGCCGCGGCATAGACGTAGGACAAATCAGCATGGCCGTCGCCCCGGCGTGTCGGGGTGCCAACGGCGATAAAAACTGCGTCTGCTTCCTTGATCGCCTGGGCAGGGTCCGTGGTGAAAAACAGCCTGTTTTCTTCCACATTCTTCGCAACAAGGTCCTGCAGACCGGGTTCGTAGATCGGGATCTGGCCGTTGTTGAGCGCGTCGATCTTCGAGGCATCCTTGTCGATACAGGTCACGATATGACCGAAATCGGCAAAACATGTTCCGGATACGAGACCAACATATCCGGTCCCAATCATTGCAACGCGCATTTCAAATTTCCAGTTTCTCGGGTGTGCTTCTCAAGTGGACTGAGAGCAAAGACGTTTTCGTACCTAAGCAGCACAAGGCTGCACAGCCCCTACCACGACTGCGGAGCGCTTTGCTAGCCTCTTCAAGCCAGAACGGGCGCACAACGTCTCACGGTGGCCGAATTCAGCCTGCTAAACGAGAAACATGACAGTTATACGGTCAGATATTGTCGAACTTCGGTTTCCGAGAGTTCCGAACCCTTTCCGCCCAGCACCACTTCTCCCCGGTCCATGACCGCGTAATCATCGGCGAGGTCGCGTGCGAATTCGAAATACTGCTCCACCAGGACAATTGCCATCGTACCCTGGTCCCGAAGCCAGGAAATTGCGCGTCCGATATCCTTGATGATGGAAGGCTGGATGCCCTCGGTTGGCTCATCAAGCACGAGCAACCTGGGCCGTGTCACCAGAGCACGCGCAATTGCGAGCTGCTGTTGCTGGCCACCCGACAGGTCTCCCCCTCGGCGATTGAGCATGTCCTGCAGCACCGGAAACAACTCGAAAATTGTCTCGGGAATGTAGCGATCCTTGCGGCCGATGGGCGCATAACCGGTTTCCAGGTTCTCCTTGACGGTCAGAAGCGAGAAGATTTCACGCCCCTGGGGAACGATCGCGATCCCCTTTTTTGCTCGGGCATGGGCCGGCAAGGATGAAATGTCTTCCCCTTCCCAAAGGATCCTTCCACCGCTGATGCCATGTTGTCCGGCCACCGCGCGCAAGGTCGAGGTCTTGCCAACGCCGTTTCGGCCCATGAGACAGGTGACCTTGCCGGTCTCGGCAGTCAGAGACACGCCTTTAAGCGCCTGTGCTGCGCCGTAATGTAGATCGATGTTCTCAACTTGCAGCATGGTTCAGCGCCCCAGATAGACTTCAACAACCCGCTCGTCGGCGGAGACATGATCCAGTGAACCTTCGGCCAGCACGGATCCTTCATGCAATACCGTCACCTTGACGCCGAGAGACCGGACAAAGACCATGTCGTGCTCCACCACAACCACGGAATGATCCTTGGCTATGTCCTTGAGCAGCTCTGCAGTCTCGGCCGTTTCGGCATCCGTCATGCCGGCGGCCGGTTCGTCGACGAGCAAAAGTTTCGGATCTTGAGCCAGGAGCATTCCAATCTCCAGCCACTGTTTCTGGCCATGGGAAAGGTTTGCCGCCAGTTCGTCCCGCTTTGCACCCAATCGGATGAGTTCAAGCAGTTCTTCGATGCGCTGTCTTTCGCTTTCCGTGATGCTGTGAAAGAGCGTGGCGAACGGACCGCGTGGCGCCTTCAGCGCAAGTTCCAGATTGTCCCAGACCGTATGGCTTTCGAAGACGGTTGGTTTCTGGAATTTTCGGCCGATCCCCAACTCCGCGATCGATGCCTCGTCTTCCCCGGTCAGGTCCACGGCACCGTTGAAAAAGACTTCGCCGCTGTCGGGCTGTGTCTTGCCGGTTATGACGTCCATCATGGTGGTCTTGCCGGCACCGTTCGGTCCGATGATCGCCCGCATTTCTCCGGGCGCGATGGTCAGCGAGAGTTCATTGAGAGCCTTGAACCCGTCAAAGGAAACGGAGACGCCGTCGAGGTAAAGAAGACTTGTTGCTCTGGCCATGGTGCTACTCCGCAGGCTGGGGTTCTGCATTGCCCGGAACAGGCGCGGGTGGCTTGGGCGGGGTGATGTTTGCCCGTGCTGCGGGAGAGTGGGGCGGAGCCGATGGTGGGTCGTCCGAACCGGCCTCGTAATCCGCCGAGATTTTCCGTTGCCGCAGAGCCGTCCATCCCTGGCTGACGGTGCCGACAATGCCTTTGGGCAGGAACAGCGTTACCACAACAAACAGACCACCAAGGGCAAATAGCCAGATCTCCGGAAGTGCCGCGGTGAACCACGTCTTGGCGAAGTTGACCAGAACCGCGCCGAGAACTGCACCGACAAGCGTGCCCCGTCCGCCCACTGCCACCCAGATGACAACCTCGATGGAGTTGGCAGGCGCAAATTCGCCCGGGTTGATGATGCCGACCTGAGGAACATAAAGCGCACCGGCGATGCCGGCCATCATGGCAGACAGGGTCCAGACGAAGAGCTTGTAGTGCTCGACACGGTAGCCCAGGAACCGGGTCCTGCTTTCCGCATCGCGCACGGCAACCAGCACCTTGCCGAGTTTTGAACGGGTGATGGCACGGCAGATGAGAAAACACACGACCAGCGCAATGCCCGAGGCTGCAAACAGGCCCGCGCGGGTCGTGTCGGCCTGAATGTCAAAGCCGAGAAGGTCCTTGAAATCGGTCAGGCCGTTATTGCCTCCGAAACCCATGTCGTTCCGGAAAAAGGCCAGCAGCAGCGCATAGGTCAAAGCCTGGGTGATGATGGAAAGATAGACGCCGGTGACCCTCGAGCGGAAAGCAAACCAGCCAAAAACGAAAGCCAGTATGCCGGGGACCAGCACCACCATGAGTGCCGCAAACCAGAACATGTCGAAGCCGTACCAGTACCAGGGCAGTTCCTGCCAGTTCAGGAACACCATGAAATCCGGCAGGATCGGGTCGCCATATACGCCGCGCGTGCCGATCTGGCGCATCAGATACATGCCCATGGCATAGCCGCCGAGGGCGAAGAAAGCCGCGTGCCCGAGCGAGAGGATGCCGCAATAGCCCCAGACCAGATCCACCGCCAGTGCCAGCAAGGCATAGGTCAGGTATTTGCCCATCAGCGTTACCGCATAGGTCGGGACGTGAAAGGGGGAGCTCTCGGGAACAAAAAGGTTTCCGGCAGGTACCAGGACAATCGCGGCGCCCAGGATCGCGATGAAGATCCCGGCACGGGCATCCATGGCGCGGAAAAGGAAAGAGGACATCATGCTTCAACTGCCCGGCCCTTGAGGGCGAACAGGCCCCGTGGACGCTTTTGAATAAAGAGAATGATGAAGACGAGAACAAAGATCTTGCCAAGAACGGCGCCGGCATAGGGCTCCAGGAACTTGTTGACGATCCCGAGCGTCATGGCGCCGACAAGCGTCCCCCAAAGGTTCCCGACACCGCCGAAGACAACAACCATGAAGCTGTCGATGATGTAGCCCTGACCAAGGTTCGGTGAGACGTTGTCGATCTGCGACAGGGCCACGCCGGCAATTCCGGCGATCCCTGAGCCGAGGCCGAAGGTGAGCGCGTCAATCCAGGGTGTGCGAATGCCCATGGAGGCGGCCATTCTGCGGTTCTGTGTCACCGCGCGGGTGTAGAGACCGAAAGGCGTCTTCTTCAGCACCAGCATCAGGCCGGCAAAGACGAGCAGGGCGAAGACGATGATCCACATCCGGTTATAGGTGATCGTCATCTGTCCCAGCTCGAAGGCCCCGGACATCCAGTCCGGATTGCCGACTTCCCGGTTGGTCGGGCCGAAGATCGAACGCACGGCCTGTTGCAGGATCAGCGAGATGCCCCAAGTGGCCAGAAGCGTTTCAAGCGGACGCCCGTAAAGCCAGCGAATGACCCCGCGTTCGATCGCAACACCGACCAGGCCCGACATCAGGAAGGCGAGGGGGAGGGCAATAAGCAGCGAATAGTCAAACAGGCCGGGTGCTGTCGTGCGGATCAATTCCTGCACCACAAAGGTGGTGTAGGCCCCGATCATGACCATCTCGCCATGGGCCATGTTGATGACGCCCATGACGCCAAAAGTAATTGCCAGGCCGATGGCGGCGAGCAAAAGGACAGAGCCGAGCGACAGCCCGTACCAGATATTCTGGGCAGCATTCCAGGCCGCGATGGATTTCTCGATCTTTGCAACGGCGAGGGAAGCTGCTTCCTTCACAACGCCCTCGGATGTGTTTTCGAGGTTGATCAGCAGCGACAGGGCATCGCGATTGCCCATGTCCGACAGCGTGTCGACGGCCTTGATCTTTTCCGCTTCGTCGAGATCGGAATTCAGAACAGCGGCGGCTCGGGCCTGTTCCATGACGGTTCTGACGCCGTCGTCGGTTTCTGCCTGCAGCGCGACGTCCAGCGCCTCGATGCTGGCTGGGTCCTGGGCCTTGAAGACGGCTTCGGCCGCACTCTTGCGCACGGCCGGGTCGGGAGCCATCAGTGTCAGGGATCCAAGCGCTGAACGGATGACCCGGCGCAGCTTGTTGTTGACCTTGACCTTCTTGACCTCCCGCTTGCCTGCCTCACCCGCGGCCTCAAGCGTCAGCGGATCGGTGAGCAAATAGGACTTGCCGGCCTTCTCGGTGATGAAAACGGTGCCGTCCGATTTCCGGAAAAAGAGTTTCCCCTCACCAAGCGCCTCAAGCGCAGGAGCCACAGCAGGATTGCCTGTGGCGACCAGCGCGCCGATCTGTTTTTCGGTCTCGGCATATTTGCCTTTTGCCAACTCGTTGATCAGGGGGCGCAAGGCTTCCGGATCGCTTTGTGCGAAGGCTGGCCCAGCCAGGCCGACAGCCACACACAGAAACACTAGGAACGTCTTCAAGAAGGACATCGGTCCACCGGGCTTGGGTCGTCAGGAACGGTTGCCGGATTGGTGCCGGCTGAATTCGGTGAGCGCTTTCAGGGTTCCCGGGATCTCGGCCATGGTTGCGCGCAGGGATCTCGTCTTGAAAGCGGTCAGGGGCGGGCCCGGTCGGGCCCGCCCCATTCGTCATAGAGGGCTTAGGAGCCTGAGCCGCCGCACTTGCCGGTTGCGGTGTTGAAGTTGCCGCAGGACATCGGAGCGCGCCAGTCGGAGATCAGGTCCTTGGAGCCGTCCAGGTAATCGGACCATGCATCGCCAACAACCAGACCGGACGTTTCCCAGACAGTTTCGAACTGACCGTCTTCCTGGATCTCGCCGATCAGGACCGGCTTGGTGATGTGGTGGTTCGGCATCATGGCGGAGTAACCACCGGTCAGGTTCGGAACGGATACGCCTACGATGGCGTCGATCACCGCGTCTGCATCAGTCGTGCCGGCCTTTTCGACAGCCTTGACCCACATGTTGAAGCCAATGAAGTGAGCTTCCATCGGGTCGTTGGTGACGCGTTCTTCGTCACCGATGAAGGCGTGCCATGCTTCGATGAACTCGGCATTGATGTCGGTGTCTGCAGACTGGAAGTAGTTCCAGGCGGCCAGGTGACCGACCAGCGGAGCCGTGTCGAGGCCGGCAAGCTCTTCTTCGCCAACCGAGAATGCGACGACCGGAATGTCTTCTGCCTTGATGCCGGCGTTGCCGAGTTCCTTGTAGAACGGAACGTTTGCATCGCCGTTGATGGTGGAGACCACGGCGGTCTTCTTGCCGGCTGAACCGAATGCCTTGATGTCGGACACGATCGTCTGCCAGTCGGAATGACCGAACGGCGTGTAGTTGATCATGATGTCTTCTTCAGCAACACCCTTGGACTTCAGGTAAGCTTCAAGGATCTTGTTGGTTGTGCGCGGGTAGACATAGTCGGTTCCGGCAAGGACCCAGCGCTCGACACCTTCTTCGTTCATCAGGTAGTCAACAGCCGGGATGGCCTGCTGGTTCGGTGCAGCGCCGGTGTAGAAAACGTTGCGCTGGGATTCTTCGCCTTCGTACTGGACCGGGTAGAACAGAAGCGAGTTGAGTTCTTCAAAGACCGGCAGAACGGATTTACGAGAAACGGATGTCCATGCACCAAAGACGGCGTCAACTTCGTTTACTTCGATCAGCTCGCGTGCCTTTTCGGCAAACAGCGGCCAGTCGGAGGCCGGGTCGACGACAACGGCTTCGAGCTTCTTGCCGAGAAGTCCGCCCTTTTTGTTCTGCTCTTCGATGAGCATCAGCATGGCGTCTTTCAGAGTGGTCTCGGAAATCGCCATCGTGCCGGAAAGCGAGTGCAGAACACCAACCTTGATCGTTTCCTCAGCGGCTGCGCCACCGATCATGGTGGAAGCCATCAGGCCTGCCAATGCGAATTTGGTAAAAGTCTTTTTCATCA
Source organism: Roseibium sp. (assembly GCA_017643925.1). Lineage (GTDB taxonomy): Bacteria > Pseudomonadota > Alphaproteobacteria > Rhizobiales > Stappiaceae > Roseibium. Next base: position 704,316 of record JAEPML010000001.1, read on the forward strand.
GAGTTCCCCTTTGCGTGACGGCACCGGAATTTGCTCCGGTGCAGGCGGCTGGAAGGACTGCCGCTGTCGGGGATGGATCGTGCGATGGATCTTGCGCGCTGCAACATACGTCAATTGACGTAATCGCCGGACGCAGCCCAAAAACGCGGCACGGCCAAACGGCATGAAATGTGCTCAGCAGTGCTTCTTGAACGAATTTACGGGGCTGATCGGGCGATCTTTATGCATGTTTGCCGAAAAAATGGGCATGTGATGAAAAATGGGGCTGGTTCCATCCGCGTCAGGGGCAGTGTTTGTCCATGACAGCACGCCAGCGCATCCTGCCGGTCCGGCGTCGCTACAACAAATGGGTCAACAACCAGACGCTTGAAGACTATGCGCTGCGCTTTACCGCCAAGAGCGCTCGACGGTTTTCTTCGCGTGCCATTTCGCAGACGGCAATCGGCGCCATATCTTTCCTGGCACTGGAAGCGATTGGCGGGGCGATTACGCTATCGCATGGAACGGCAAACGCCTTTTTGGCGATCCTGGTCGGGAGCCTTGTTCTTCTTGCTGTCGGTCTGCCGATCAGCCGCTATGCGATGCGTTACGGCGTGGATATCGACCTTCTCACCCGTGGTGCGGGGTTTGGCTATATCGGTTCCACTGTCACCTCGCTGATTTATGCGAGTTTTACCTTCATCCTCTTCGCGATCGAAGCCTCGATCATGTCGAGCGCGCTGGAATTTGCGTTCGGTGTGCCGCTCTGGCTGGGTTACATCATCAGCGCCGTGGCCGTTATTCCGCTGGTGACTTACGGCATTACCTGGATCAGCCGGTTCCAGCTTGCAACACAACCGTTCTGGATCATCCTTAACATCCTGCCCTTCATATTCATCGCATTTACAGATTGGCAGGCTGTCGGAAACTGGCTGAGTTTCTCCGGCATCGATCCGGCAACGAATGCGCCCCGTGAAACGCCGGGCGGGCTCGCGAGCATCAATCTCGTCGGTTTTGGCGCTGCCTCGGCGGTCATCCTGGCCCTGATGGCCCAGATCGGCGAACAAGTCGACTTTCTGAGGTTTCTGCCGGCCCAGGATTATGCGCGCCGTCGGCATCGGCTCGCCCTGTTTCTAGCCGGTCCGGGCTGGGTGGTGCTGGGCGCTCCGAAAATGATCGCCGGGTCCTTCCTGGCGGTTCTCGTGCTCTCGCACGGCGTGCCTGTCGAACATGCCGACGAACCTTCGCGCATGTATGCTGTCGCGTTCGGCTACATGATCCCCAACGAGACCGTTGTTCTGCTTCTGATGGCGGCATTCGTCGTGGTTGCGCAGCTCAAGATCAACGTCATGAACGCCTATGCAGGGTCGCTGGCCTGGTCCAATTTCTTTTCCAGATTGACCCATTCGCACCCCGGGCGCGTGGTCTGGCTGGTCTTCAATGTCGGCATTGCCCTCCTGCTGATGGAACTCGGCATCTACCGTCTTCTGGAAGAAACGCTCGGTGTGTTTTCAATCGTGGCGATGGCCTGGTTGTCGGCCATCTCGGCAGATCTCTTCATCAACAAGCCGCTCGGCCTGTCGCCACCGGGGATCGAGTTCAAGCGCGCGCACCTGTTCGACATCAACCCCGTGGGCACAGGAGCGATGCTCTTGGCGGCCGGGATTGCACTGGCAGCCCATTTCGGTCAGTTCGGTGAAATCGCGGCTGCACTGGCCACGTTCCTTGCCATGGCAATCGCATTTGTCGCTGCACCCCTGATCGCCTACGCAACGAAGGGCAAATACTACCTGGCGCGCAAACCTCGCAAACAGTGGCAGCAAAAGGATCAAATCGCCTGCTCCATTTGTGAAAATCCTTTCGAGCCGGAGGACATGGCCTATTGCCCCGCCTACCAGGCGCCGATCTGTTCGCTGTGTTGTTCGCTCGATGCACGCTGCCATGATTCCTGCAAACCCGATGCGCGCGCTTCGCGACAGATCGGGGCGGTTGCGGCGCTTGTCCTGCCCGATACAATCCTGGCCTATTTCCGCACGCGCCTTGGCCGCTACGCGCTGGCACTGCTCTTTTCAATGACGGGGATCGGCCTGACGCTGTGGATCATCTATGCCCAGGCGGTCAGTCGGCTCGGCGATCCAACGGGCCTTATCGCGCAGACGGTGACGCTCATATTCTTCGTTTTCACAATCGTTGCCGGCATTGCCTGCTGGTTTCTCGTCCTGGCCCATGACACCCGTCGTGTTGCCGAAGAAGAATCGGTTCGCCAGAATGCGCTGCTTCAAAAGGAAATCGATGCGCACCGGCTCACTGACGCGGCGCTGCAAAAGGCCAAGGAAGACGCGGAAGCCGCCAACCTGGCCAAGAGCCGCTACGTGGTCGGTCTGAGCCATGAACTCAGAACACCCCTGAATGCAGTGATGGGATATGCCCAGGTGCTCGAGCGGGACGAGACCCTGCCGGTCGCGCGAAAGCCCGCCGTCAGCACGATCCGGCGGAGTGCCGAACATCTCTCGGGCCTGATCGACGGGTTGCTCGACATCTCGCGGATTGAAGCCGGACGGCTTCAGATTTACTCCAACGAAATCAACATCCACGATTTTCTCGAGCAAATCGTCGACATGTTCCGTATGCAGGCATCCGCGAAGGGACTGGACTTCGACTATGAGCAGGCGTCCCATCTGCCCGTTTTCGTGCGCACGGACGAAAAGCGTCTCCGCCAGATCCTGGTGAACCTTTTGTCCAACGCGATCAAATTCACCGAGCATGGAAAGGTTTCGCTGGCCGTCAGCTATCGGTCTCAGGTCGCTCGTTTCGTGGTCAAGGACAGTGGACCGGGTATTCCGCTGGAAGAGCAGAAAAAGGTGTTTGAACCGTTCGGTCGCAGCAAGCAGGCGAACGGGCAGGGCACGCCGGGATTGGGACTTGGTCTGACAATTACCAAGTTGCTTACCGAAACAATGGGCGGTGCGATAGCGGTGTCCAGCGATGCCGGGGAGGGCGCGTCGTTCGAAGTCCGGCTCATGTTGGCTGCCGTTGATCGCCCGGTGGACACCATTCGCCTGGAACGGCAGGTGCGGGGGTACAAGGGGACACGCAGAACAATTGCCGTGATCGATGACAATCCGGATCACCGTGCGCTGGTCTGCGATATCCTCAAACCCCTCGGTTTCACCGTTCTCGAAGCCGGCAGCGGCCGCGCCTGCCTGGAAGGCATCGTGGCGTTGAAACCGGATGTCTATCTCATCGACATTCTTATGCCGGGCATGAACGGCTGGGAGCTTGGAGCGGCGCTGCGCGAAAGGAAGGTCACCGCCCCGATAATCATGCTGTCTGCCAATATTGGCGATCAGGCGCTGCGTCCGGACGGGCCGGTGCATCACAATTCAACCCTGGCAAAGCCATTCGATATCGGTCAGCTTCTGGACCTGCTGCAGAAACATATGGGTGTCGAGTGGACCGAAAAACCCGGCAAACACGACGGTGTTGTTCCCGTGAGCGGGCCACTGCGATCACCGGGGCCAGATCACGTCGCCGATCTCATCTCCCTGTCGGAAATCGGCTATGTGGAGGGCATCGAGGCCAAGTTGGCGCAACTCGGGGAAGACCCCCGGAACCGCCCGCTCGTCGATGCTTTGCACGACCATCTCAACAAGTTCGATTTCAAGGCCTACAGGAACGTACTGGACAGATTGGAAACTCATGACGGATGAAAGCCGTGAAACTGTCCTGGTCGTTGACGACAGTCCGGAAACGCTTGGCTTTGTGACGGAAGCCCTGAAGAAGACCGGAATTGCCGTGTTGGTGGCAACCAGCGGCGAGGCCGCGCTTTCCATATGCGAGAAGATCACGCCCGACACCATCCTGATGGACGCAATCATGCCCGGGCTGGACGGTTTCGAGACCTGCAGGCGGATCAAGGAAAACGCCGTGCTGCAACTCGTGCCTGTCATATTCATGACCGGATTGTCGGAAACGGAGCACATTGTCAGGGCCCTTGAGGCGGGTGGTGTCGACTTTCTGACCAAGCCGATCGACGTCGACGAGTTGCAGGCGAGGATCAAGGTGCACCTGAAAAACGCCCGTTCGGTTCAAAGCGCCCATGTCGCCCTGGATGCTGCGGGCAGGCATCTCGTCGCCGTGTCCGGCAGCGGCACCGTGCTGTGGTCAACACCCCAGATCCAAAATCTTCTTGCCAGAACAGGATCTGCGGAGACGTCGCTCATTCAACTCGGGAAGGCCTTGGGAGACTGGATGGACGGTTCGCGCGGCGAAGACGTTCGGCACAAGAGTTTTATGCTGGGCCTGTCCGAGAACCTTGCCGTGCAGCTTCACCCGCTCGGCCGTGTCGGCCCGGACGAAAACCTGTTTCGCGTAACGGCGGAAGACGAAGCCTGCCAGATCGAGGCGCTGCAGGAGAGGTTCGAGCTGACCCAGCGCGAATCCGAAGTCCTGATCTGGATTGCAAAAGGCAAGGCCAACAAGGATATCGGCGAAATTCTGAGCCTGTCGCCCAGGACGGTGAACAAGCACCTGGAGCAGATTTTCGTCAAGCTCGGTGTTGAAAACAGGGCCTCCGCTGCAGTGCGCGCTGCGGAGGTAATCTACGCCTTCTAAACGCCAGGATTGCGGCAATCCGTCACACGATACGTTACGTTAGCTGTCTAACTCGACAAGCCGGGTTCCTTGCCCTATGCATGCATTATTACCGAGCGGTAGAACTCGGAAATGAACGGCAAGGCGAGGGGGAGCCAGAACATGCCGGAATTCAAGGAAGTGCGTCGGGCATCTTTGTTGCCTGATCGCATTGCTGCCGACATCCTTTCCAAAATCAACGACGGTGAACTGGCGCCTGGTGACAGCCTGCCAACGGAACACAGTCTTGCCGATACGTTTGGCGTGAGCCGAAACGTAGTACGCGAGGCGATTGCGCGCCTTCGCGCGGATGGGGTCATCGAATCCCGCCAGGGCCGAGGGGCCGTGGTCAAACCCCTTTCCGAGCGTGAAACCTTTCGGGTGGATATCAATGCGCTCGACAAATCTGGAAATTTTGCGGACCTCTTTGAATTGCGGGGCTTGCTGGAAATTGAGGCAGCCGGTCTGGCTGCTGAACGCCGGAGCGAAATCGACCTCGCGGAGATGCGCGCTGCCCTTGCCCAGATGGAGGGGCACCGGGATTTCGACGAAAAGCGTCTGGAGGCCGATGCGGCCTTCCACAGAGCCTTGGGGAATGCGACCGGAAACTCCTATCTTTCAGTCATCGTGGGTTACATTTCTTCGCGACTGAAAGAGACGACGCGTGCAACTGCGCAACTCTATTCGGAGCAAAATCTTGTATCCGTGACGATCGAGGAACACCGCGAGGTGCTGTCCGCCGTGCAGGCAGGAGATGCAGACAAGGCGCGTGCCGCCATGGCAGCCCATATCCGCGGTGCTTCGGAGCGATTGCACGTTCCCATGAAGGATCCCGAAGACGGGTGAATTCGCTTCGGATGTCAGCCTGACCACAGAAATGAGTCATGCGTGTTTGAGCAGCGGAACCGGGAAAAAACCCGGCCGCGGGATCTTGATTGCTGTCAAACCTGCGATAAATGAAAAATAGATGCGAATGGTTCGCAACTGGCTTGACAGTTGCAAATGATTTGCAATATCACTTGCAAGAGTTTCAGGCCCTTTGAGCTTCAGGAGATCGAAATGCTCGGGAAATTGGTTCTTTCTGCATCGGTGGCGGCCTTGGCTGCCGGTTATTCGGTATCCGCACAGGCTGACGACAAGCTGAAGGTTGTCACCACCTTCACGGTTCTGGCCGACATTGCACGCAATGTCGCCGGAGACACGGCCGAAGTTGTTTCCATTACCAAGCCAGGCGCAGAGATCCACGGATACCAACCGACCCCTCAGGACATTGTCCGGGCGTCAGATGCTGATCTGATCCTCTGGAACGGCATGAACCTGGAGCTCTGGTTCGAGCAGTTTTTGGCAAATCTGGGAGACATCCCGTCAGCAACCCTGACCGAAGGCATTGATCCGATTGCGATCCGATCGGGATCTTACGAGGGCAAGCCCAACCCGCATGCCTGGATGGGGCTGGACAACGCCTTGATCTATATCGACAACATTGTGGAAGCCTTTTCCGAGCAAGACCCGGACAATGCGGCCGTCTATGTCAAGAATGCAGACGCGTACAAGGACAAGCTCCGTGCGACAATCGAACCTCTTCGCCAGGCGATCACGGAAATCCCCGAAGACCGCCGCTGGCTTGTCACCTGCGAGGGTGCCTTCAGCTACCTGGCGCGCGATTTCGGCATGAAGGAACTCTATCTCTGGCCGATGAATGCCGACCAGGTCGGAACCCCTCAACAGGTTCGCTCGGTGATCGATGGTGTGCGGGAAAACAACATTCCCGTTGTTTTCTGCGAAAGCACGGTCAGCACCGCACCGGCCAAGCAGGTGGCAAGGGAAACGGGCGTTTCCTACGGCGGTGAGCTTTACGTGGACTCGCTGAGCGAAGCCGACGGCGCCGTGCCGACCTATCTCGACCTCCTCAAGGTGACGGCCGGAACGGTTGCCGAGGGCTTGAAATCGGCCACGAACTGATAGGTATGAAATGGTGCCCCTCATCAGGGGCATCAGCGGCAATTGTGATCGTTGCAAATGTGCTCTTTAATGGACTGACCGAATGCTGAATGTCATCAGGGACCCGGATATGGACGCAACATCACAGGTGGTGGACACCGGTCTGTCTGCGGAAGATGTTACGGTCACCTATCGCAACGGTCACACGGCCCTGTGGAATGCCAGTTTCGAGATCCCCAAAGGCACCGTGACCGCGCTTGTCGGTGTCAACGGTGCCGGTAAGTCCACCCTTTTCAAGGCGATCATGGGCTTCGTCCCGGCGGCGAAAGGGCGGATCCGCATTCTCGACATGCCGGTCCGCGAAGCGCTCCGCAAGAATCTCGTGGCCTATGTCCCTCAGTCGGAAGAAGTCGACTGGTCTTTCCCCGTGCTGGTTGAAGATGTCGTGATGATGGGGCGTTACGGCCACATGGGGTTCCTCCGCCGGCCCAAGGCCACCGACCACGAAGCGGTTGACGAGGCCCTGCGGCGCGTCAACATGCAGGACTATCGTCATCGCCAGATCGGAGAATTGTCCGGCGGCCAGAGAAAGCGCGTCTTTCTGGCCAGGGCGCTTGCCCAGGACGGGCGGGTCATCCTGCTCGACGAGCCCTTTACCGGTGTTGACGTGAAGACCGAAGAACAGATCGTTGCACTGCTTCAGGAGTTGCGCGACGAGGGCAGGGTGATGCTGGTCTCGACCCACAATCTGGGCTCTGTCCCCGAGTTCTGCGATCGCACGGTTCTGGTGAAGGGAACCGTCCTCGCCTATGGCGAAACCGCTTCGACATTTACCCGCGAGAACCTGGAAAAGGCCTTTGGTGGTGTCCTGCGTCACTTCACCATCAGTGACGAGACGCTGCACACCGATGGCGACCAGCGCAAGGTCACGATCCTGACCGACGACGAGCGTCCGTTTGTCCAGTATGGCGACGAGGTTCAGACCCGCGAGGCGCCGCGTTGATGGACTTGTTGCTGGAGCCCTTCTCCTACAGCTACATGACGAATGCCATGTGGGTGTCGGCGCTGGTTGGCGGCGTCTGTGCCTTCCTGTCCGCCTATCTGATGCTGAAAGGTTGGTCGCTGATCGGCGATGCACTGTCCCACTCCGTCGTTCCGGGCGTTGCCGGTGCCTATATCCTCGGCCTTCCGTTTTCGCTGGGCGCATTCCTCGCCGGTGGTCTTGCAGCAGGGGCGATGCTGTTCCTGTCCGAGCGTTCCGGGCTCAAGGTCGACGTGATCATCGGCCTGATCTTCACATCCTTTTTCGGTCTCGGACTGTTCATTGTTTCGATCAACCCGATGTCCATCTCCATCCAGACGATCACCATGGGCAACATCCTGGCGATCACACCGGAAGACACGTTGCAGCTGGCCATAATCGGTTTCGTTTCCCTGGCGGTTCTTCTGTCCAAGTGGAAAGACCTGATGGTCACCTTCTTTGACGAAAACCATGCCCGCACGATCGGTTTGCGACCCGGTCTGCTCAAGGCGGTGTTTTTTGTCCTCCTGTCCGCGTCGGTGGTCGCGGCCATGCAGACCGTCGGCGCCTTCCTCGTCATTGCAATGGTCGTGACGCCGGGCGCAACGGCCTATCTTCTGTGCGACCGGTTTCCGCGCCTGATCATGCTGTCCGTCGCCATCGGCGCCCTGACAAGCTTCTTCGGCGCCTATATCAGCTATTTCTTGGACGGCGCGACCGGTGGCATCATCGTGTGCCTGCAGACCGCCATCTTCCTGATCGCTTTCCTGCTGGCGCCGAAACACGGATTGCTGGCGGCCAGGCGCATGGCGGCCCGGGCTCTCCGGGAAGGTCCGGAAAGCGGGGGGGTAACCTGATGGATCTCGACACGCTCCTGCTGCCCTTCCGGTTTCCGTTCATGCAGAATGCGTTTCTCATCTGCATCATCGTTTCCGTTCCGACAGCTCTTTTGTCCTGCTTCCTGGTCATGAAAGGCTGGGCACTGATGGGGGATGCGGTCAGTCACGCGATCCTACCGGGCATCGTGCTTGCCTATATCCTTGGAATACCGCTGTTGATCGGTGCCTTTGTGGCCGGCATGGTCTGCGCCCTGGCGACGGGTTACCTGTCCGGCAACAGCCGGGTGAAACAGGACACCGTCATGGGTGTCGTCTTCTCCGGCATGTTCGGTCTCGGAATCGTGCTTTATGTCGCCATCGAGACCAACGCCCATCTCGACCATATCCTGTTCGGCAACATGCTCGGCGTTGGCGCACAGGACCTCGTGACAGCGGGCATTATCGCCGTGCTGGTCGGCGGTGCTCTCATCCTGAAATGGAAGGACCTGGTGCTGCACAGCTTCGATGCTGCCCAGGCGCAGGCTTCGGGTTTGCCTGTCAATCTGCTTCATTACGGGTTGCTAGCGGCCCTGTCTCTGACCATCGTTGCAACATTGTCGGCTGCCGGACTGATCCTTGCCATCGGGCTCCTGATAGCCCCGGGCGCCATCGCCTTTCTGCTTGTGCGCACCTTCGGGACCATGCTCTGGGTGTCCGTGCTGGTCTGCATGGTCTCGATGCTCGCCGGCACCTATGCCAGCTTCTATCTTGACAGCGCCCCGGCGCCGACGATCATCCTGATCCTGACCGGCGTCTTCATCGCAGCATTTGCCAGACGCATGGTGCTGACACGCAGAACATCGATGCGGCAGGTAGATTTGGCGGCAGAAGACGCCGAAGTCGGTTAGCTTGATCCGAGTACCAGGCGCGTTGCCCAGGTGCCGAGCGCCGCGGAAACACCGGTGAGTGCCGTTCCCCAGATGACATCGACGATGAGAACGGACAACGGCCAGTCACGCAAGGTCGCGTAATTCGTCACGTCGTAGGTGGCGTAGCAGAAGAACCCGAACAAGGCCCCGTACATCAGGGCGGTCGCGACGGAATCGTTCCGCAACCCGGGCAGGACCGCGAAAATCAGGATGCCCACGACATAGAGCGCATAAAAGGCTGCAGCCGCGCCCATGAGGGGGCTGTCGCGCAGATGCTCGCCGATCCGGTCGAAATAGAAGGTCTTCGCGACCTTCGACAGCCAGACAAAGTCGATGCCCAGAAAGACGAGCGCCGTAAAGGCGTAAGCCACGAGATACTGCGTCATACGAAAAGCGATCCATTGGTGAGGTTTGATTTGCTTACGCCATGCTTTACACCACGGATCACAACCCGCCGGGTTTTATTGCCTTCTCGCAGACCTTTAAGGTGATCCGGGCTCCAACTGCCCCCGTACCGATCACATAACAATTTTGACGGATTTTGAAATGGAACCCTTGAAAATAGCAGTGATCGGGTCGGGCGTTTCGGGGCTTTCGGCAGCCTGGCTGTTGTCGCAGAAGCACCACGTTACGCTTTATGAAGCCGGTGAACATGTTGGTGGTCATGCCAACACCGTGGATGTGGAAACATCCGATGGTTCGATTGCGGTTGATACGGGGTTCATCGTTTTCAACGAGCTCAACTACCCCAACCTGACGGCATTGTTCCGCCATCTCGATGTTGCGACAGACCCGACCGAGATGAGCTTCTCATTGTCCTTCAATGGCGGTTCCTATGAATATGCCGGTGGCGGCAACGGTTTCTTCGGGCAACGGCGTAACCTGGCGCGACCGCGTCACTGGCGTCTGCTGAACGATGTCTCCCGCTTCTTCAAGACGGCGCAGGACAGGGTCGACCGGTTTGCGGAAAACTGCAGCCTCGGTGAATTCCTGGAGCGGGAAAACTACTCGCGCGCCTTCGTCGATGACCACATTGTTCCCATGGGAGCTGCCATCTGGTCGACCTCCATGGCGGGCATGCTGGACTTCCCGGCAAGAAGCTTCGTGGATTTCTATGCCAATCACGGAATGCTCCAGTTCTCCGACCGGCCAAAGTGGGGAACGGTTTCCGGCGGCAGTCGGTCCTATGTCAAACGTCTGCTCGAGACGGGCGAGTTTGAAGTCCACACCGGGAACGCGGCTAAACGCGTGGCCCGACATCCGGGCCATGTGCTTGTCGAAGACACGATGGGAACGATAAGGCCCTTCGATCAGATCGTGATGGCAACCCATGCCAATCAGGCGCTCGACTTGCTGGAAACGCCGGGTGAGCTGGAGACAAAGCTCCTGTCTTGCTTTGACTATCAACCGAACAAGGCTGTCCTGCACCGGGATGCACGCTGGATGCCCAAACGCAAACGCATCTGGTCCAGCTGGAACTACCTGAAAAAGGACCAGGGCGCGGAGACCGGACTTTGCGTGACATACTGGATGAACCGGTTGCAGAAACTTGGAACAAGCACGGATCTGTTTGTCACGCTCAACCCGTTCGACGAGATCCACCCCAAGGCGGTCGAACGCGAGTTCATGTATGAGCACCCGGTGTTTGATCAGGCAGCAATGGCAGCGCAACGTGACCTCTGGGCGCTCCAGGGCCAGCAGCGTACCTGGTTCTGCGGCAGTTACTTCGGATATGGCTTCCACGAGGATGGCCTGCAAAGCGGCCTGGCGGTCGCCGAGGCTCTTGGCGGCGTGCGTCGTCCGTGGTCGGTCGAAAAGGAATCGGGACGGATTGCGGCTCTGTCGCAGACACGTGCCTTCGCGATCGAGGCGGCGGAATAGTGGATCAGGAAAGCGCAATCTATGTCGGAACGGTCGGGCACACACGTGTCCGGCCACGTATTCACAAGCTGAAATACCAGGTGTTTTCTTGCCTGTTCGACTGTGATCGCCTTGAAGAAACCTCCAGGAGGCTCCGGCTTTTTTCCTATAACCGGGGCAACCTCTTTTCTCTTCACGACCGGGATTTTGGCAATGGTGGCCCCATTGGGGACTATCTCAAGCAGATCTCGCATGAAGCAGGCATGGCGGACGAAATCGAACGATATTCCATGCTGTGTTACCCGCGCATTTTCGGTTATGCCTTCAACCCGCTGACCGTGTATTTCGGCTATGACAAGGCTGGAGACGTCAGCCTGATCGTCTATGAAGTCAACAACACCTTCGGTGAGCGAAAGACCTATGTCATCCGTGCCGGATCAAACGAAAACGGCGTGATCGCGCAGGAATGCGAAAAAGAATTTTACGTGTCTCCCTTTAATGCCGCAGAAGGCAAATACAGCTTTCACGTGACGCCTCCTGGCGAGGAGTTGACGGTCGGCGTCGCCCTGCGCAATCAGGACGGTCCGATCTTGAAGGCCTATTTCCGTGGTGAAAGACACGAGCTGAGCGACACCGGTCTGCTCAAGAGCCTTCTCAGGACCGGCTGGATGACCGCCAAGGTGACGGCTGGCATTCACATCGAGGCCGCGCGCTTGTGGATGAAAGGCTTGCGGCTCGTACCGCGTCCACCGGCTCCCGAAAGCCCAGTCACCTTTGTAAACTCAGCTGAAACCGCAAGAAAAACCTGATCGCCTGTCTCTCAGCCCGCGGGTGACTTGTGTATGAACCGCCGGACGACCCAGAAATAGAGACGGTTGGGCAACAGGCGCAGTATTTTCATTGCAGACGTAAAGGCCCAGGGGAACCTCACCTCGAAGCTGCTGCGTTTCAATCCCGCGAGGCATTCAGCGGCTGCCTTCTCGACGCTCATCAGTCCCGGCATCGGAAACGGGTTGTCCCGGGTCATGGGTGTGTCGACGAAGCCCGGATTGACGAGTGATACCTTGATGCCGCGCGGGCCAAGTTCGCAAGCCAGCGTTTCCGCCAGGTTGATCAGGGCGGCCTTTGTCGGTCCATAGGCCAAGGATAGTGGCAGGCCGCGATAGCCGGCGACAGACGCCACAAGAACAATATGGCCTTTACCCCGCGAGAGCATGCGGGGCAGCAGGGCATCAAGCGCGTGCATGACCCCCATGTAATTGACCTCGACACCCTTGCGTACGGCAGCCAAGTCGAATTCGTCCACGGTCATCAGCGTCCAGGCGCCCGCATTCAGGATCGCCACATCGATCCCGCCTGTCTTTTCCTCGATTTCCGCAACGCAAGCAGATACCGCCGGTGCATCGGTGACATCCAGAGGATAGGCATGCAGGGTGTCGTAGTCCGCCGACGCTGCCTTGAGGCGGTCTTCGGAGCGGGCGGAAATGGCGACATGGTCGCTTTGTGCACCGATCATTTTTGCGAGCTCAAGCCCGATACCGGAACTGGCGCCGGTGATCCACACCGAGCGCCAGTCAGGTTCAGTTGCAGTCATTGATCAGATCCCGACCAGGGGCTGCAGCAATCGACTTATCAGGTTTTTGAAACGGGTCGGAGCTTCCGTTGCCACGATGCAGATACATGGCGCTCCAGCTTCGACGCGTGGCTGGTGTTCCACGTGTTCATCCAGATCCGCAATGTCACCGGGCCCGAAGCGCCCGAGTTCATCGCGATAGGCACCGGAAAGTACGAGCGTCATTTCAGAACCGCCATGTCCATGTTCGGGAACAGCCATTCCAGGGCTGATCTTCAACATGTAGAGCGACGTGTTCTTGGACGTGCGAAGCGGGATCCGGTGGCGCTGAACGCCCGGTGCAACGCGTTTCCAGGACACGGCGTCAAGCTCAAGACCGATATGGTCCTGCAGCGGCAACGGCACGTCGGACGACTTGCGGGGCCGCCGGGCAACGGGCACTTCAATTTTGTCGGCTGAATCTATTCCTGCGAATATACGATCCAACGCGTTATCTTCGAGGCTGGCTTCTTCTGTATCTTCCAGAAGGTTTCCGCCTATCTCTTCAGCCAGACGCAGGTTGTGACGGCATTCTTCACACATGGCCAGATGGGCGGCCACGACGAGCGAGAATGCTTCGTCCAGATCCCCTGCTGCATAGCGGAGCAGAGTGGCGTCGTCGAGATGGTGGAGGGTGGTCATCTGAGTTCCTCCAGAGTTGACCTGAGTTTTCCATAGGCGAGACGCATGCGGGATTTCACGGTTCCAAGTGGAATGGACAATTTGCTGGCAATGTCGCTCTGCGACAGGTCCTCGATATAGGCCATCCTGATGATCTGGCGTTGATCATCCGGCAGCTCCGACAAGGCATCGGTGACCCGACCGGAGATCTCGTTTGCTATCACCATGTCTTCACCGTCCGCTTCCTCGGAGGCAAGTTCGACGTCGTCCAGATCCTCGTAAGGTTTTGAAGATCCACGTCGGAGCTTGTCGATCCTTGCGTTCCTGGCAATCGTGTAAATCCAGGTGCTGACAGCGCCACGTTCCGGTGAATAGAGCTTGGCCTTTCGCCAGACATTCAACATGACGTCCTGTACCAGGTCTTCAGCGAGTTGCTGGTCGGCACCCGCCTTGAGCATGACTGCCTTGATCCGCGGTCCGTAGTGCACGAACAACGCCCTGAAGGCGTCCCTGTCACTGTCGGTCGCAATTCGCGTCAGCAGCATCTTTTGATAGTCGCTTGAAAACTCTGGCACGAGTTCGTCCGGAATCATTTTTGCTGTCGAGGTTAGTAGCATAACCGCACCTTTTTGCGTTCGATACAAGTACGTTGGGCTGGTTCGCTCGGATCACACTCCATTAGGGCACAAATCAGCATGATTTTTTCCACCGCAGAAACACGAAGTGCCTGCTTCAAAGGCGACACTACGTCGTCATTGGTGGTCCGTTCTGGATATCAGCACTCAGGGGCCTAATTCATGGTGCGCTGACCGACGTTTTTCTCGGGAATTTGATTGGCCCTGGATGCGTCCGGTTGAAAGAATGGTGCAACAAAGACAAAAGAACGGAACACTGGACAAACAATGCGTCGGATCTTGATGTGGAGCGCGGGCTTCCTGGTCTTCAATCTCGGGCTTGTCCTGTTCGTGTTCCTGTCAGGAACACACACGACATCGTCGCATTGGAGCAGCGCCAGCAGAGCGCCCATCGGTATTGCACCTGATCCGCGCATCGAGCGCCAGGCCATCGTTCAGGTCTATGCGGCCCGGGCCTTTAGCTGGCGTGGTTATTTCGGGGTGCACAGCTGGATTTCGATCAAGCCGCCGGAAGCTGGGCATTTTGACACCTATGAGGTGATCGGCTGGCGGGTGCGCTATGGCGGGAACGCCGTTTCTGTCTCCCGAAGGGCTCCGGACAGCCGTTGGTTCGGGTCGGAACCTCGCTTGATTGCGGAGTTCCGTGGCAAGGAAGCTGAAGCCGCAATTCCAAGGTTGCTGACGGCGATCCAGGACTACCGCCACAACGATGCCTATACGGTCTGGCCCGGCCCCAACTCGAACACGTTCATCGCCCATCTGGGCCGTGTTGCTCCCGAACTGAGATTGGATCTGCCGCCGACCGCTGTCGGGAAAGATTTCCTGCCCTCGGGCTTCTGGGCCAAGGCTCCGAGCGGGACCGGCTATCAGCTCTCGCTTTCAGGGCTGCTGGGTATCCTGATTGCCTGGGAGGAAGGGCTCGAGGTCAATCTGCTTGGCCTGACCTATGGCATTGATGTGAAAGACCTGTCCATAAAGCTTCCGATGGTTGGTCGCATCGGGCTCTAGCCCGCACGTCACCAAAATGATGCAGCAATGATCTTGTCAATCCGGACTGGGTAGAGCAGACACGTCTGCGAGCGAGTCACGCGAAAATGTCGGACCTGTTGTCCTGACAGCGATGATACCAGGACTGGAGTTGACGTCTCTTGAGCACATCCATTGCAACCGGCCGGGCGGCCAACATAGCGGGCAGTCTGTGGATGATCGCATCGATGGGGGCGTTTGCGGTCGAGGATGCATTCGTCAAGGCGGCGGCCAAGGCCATGCCTGTCGGTCAGATCCTGATCATGTTCGGACTTGGCGGGGCGCTTGTGTTTGCCGGTCTTGCGCTTGCGAACAGGGAGCCGTTGTTCATCAGGGATGTCGTCTCCCGCCCCATGCTCATTCGGGTTGTCTTCGAGGTCACGGGACGCCTGTTCTATGTCCTTGCTGTTGCCTTGATCCCGCTCTCCACGGCGACGGTCATTCTGCAGGCAACACCGCTGGTCGTCGTCGCTGCGGCCGTTCTCGTATTCAAGGAAAAGGTTGGCTGGCGCAGATGGCTGGCGGTGTTCATCGGACTGGCGGGTGTCGTGGTGATTGTCCAGCCCGGCGGGGAGGGCTTCTCGGCACTTTCGCTGCTTGCGGTCGTCGGCATGATCGGGTTTGCGGGTCGCGATCTTGCCAGCCGGGTCGCCCCGGCGACCGTCGGTACGGTCCTGCTCGGGTTTTACGGTTTTCTGTCCGTCATTGTGGCGGGTGTGTTCTATTCGTTCTGGCAGGGCGTTCCATTTGTCCTGCCTGATCCACAGACCTCGCTGTTTCTCGCCGGCGCCGTTCTTGCGGGTGTCTCCGCCTATAGCTGCCTGATGAAGGCGATGCGCACCGGCGACGTTTCTGCCGTCACGCCTTTCAGATATACGCGGCTGCTCTTCGGGATCGCGCTGGGCGTCTTGCTCTTTGGTGAACACCTGAGTTTCGAAATGTTGGCGGGCTCGGGTCTGATCGTACTTTCGGGACTGTTCATCGTGTGGCGCGGCAAGCAGGCAGGCAAGTCGTAGGGCCTGGAGTGTCCTGCTCGACGCTCACAGAAAACGCGCAAGAACAATGGCGGTCCCTATGATGTGGCCAAGTGTCACCAGGACCGACAGGCCATGGAGGTACTTGAACGTAGTGCCCTGACCCCTGTCGGTGGCGGCATTGATGGCAGGCATCAGAACCTGCCGGGTCGGGACGGTTGTCAACGCGATCGCCGTCATCACGCCCGCAGAAAGCGGGTCTATGCGGATCAGCAGACCCGCAGCGAGCAGGGACGCTCCAATGACAAGCAAGTAGAAATGCGGGAAAGCACGCCTGAGCAACGGACCCGCAGTTTCAGCGGGCAGGGACGAGAACAGGAATGCCGCGAACCCGAATGAGTAGAGCACCATACCTCCAAACAGGGAGGCCGTGACGAGAAGAGCCGCGGTTTCCATTACATGCAATCCTCTTCAGGTGTCTTGAGGTTGTGGTGTGCATTCTGATTGGTGCGTCGTCCGTCAAACCGACGCGTAACCCTGCCGAATGCCGGAAGGAAATAGGGCACCGATGCTCGGTAACGCTCAAACCGTTCGCCATAGTGCCTGGAGAACCGGCGTTCCTTGAGACAGGGTGCCAGCAGGCAATAGGTAGAGAAAACAAGTGCCAGGATGAGTTGATCCGGTGTCCAGACCGGAACGGTCCAAAGCGTCAGCGTGAACGCGAGATAGATCGGGTGCCGGATGTACCTGAAGAGCCCCCGCACCGGCATACCAGGATAGACCGGACGTTTTCCTGCCAAAAGGGACATCCAGCCAAGCGCTCCTGACTGGACTTCGATGCCGGCATCAAAGCTTGCTTTCATCAGGAAAAGCCAGCTTGCGCCGTACATCGTACAGAGCAACAGGAACGAAAGACCCTCCGCACGCCACCAGATGATCCCGGTAGGTGTCCACAAGGCAAAGAGCAGAAGCAGCTGAACCGACGCGATGATGGCATAGCTGGTCGTCGAGAGTGTGCCGGAATGATCTCCGGGAACAAGTCGCGCCAGAACGGCCCGCCCACGGCGCGTCAGCAACCAGGAATGCAGGAGCGGAAACTGGAGCAACAACACACCGTTTGCGAGAGGGGCCCAGGGCCAGGAAACCGCACCGAGGCTCGCGTTCATCCCGTGGAACATGACCACGCTCATCGCGGCAACCGCGCAAGCAAAAACCAAGTGGCAGAGAATTCCGTAGCAGAGCGCCAGCCCGATGCGATGACGGCCCGGCGGTGGGCGAAGGGCGCGCAGGATCAGCCGAAGTGGTCGAACGACACGCGGGTCGCGGATCATGCGTCTGGCTCCGGCAATGCCTTGCCTATGGCCTGCCCGCTTTGCCAGGCGCATTCCACGCGCGCGCCCAGACACCAGTCACCACCAAGGTAGAGTGTTGCATTCGAGTTGCGCAAGAACGGCATTCCAAGGGGGACACTCACCTTGGCAAAACGCCAGCGATGTGCTGCCACATGGGTCGCGGAGGCAGGATCGACATTGAGCTGTTGGCAAAGTAACTCCAACAGAAGACGTTCGACGTCACGCTTCTCGAATTCCAAGTGATCTTGGCTCCACTCCGGACTTGCATGGGCAACATAGGCATTGGCCTGAGAGCCGGCGGCTTCTTGTCGACCGGGCTTTGCCGCCTCGCGTGAAATCCATGAGAAGGGACCTGAGCGAGATCGTTCTACGCGAATGCCGGACTTGGGTGCGTCTGAAAACGCCGCCATCAGGCACCAGCATGGAAGCAACCGAACCGCAGAGATGGCTTCAGAAAGCGCGTGTGACCTGCCCAGGAGCGCGATCGCCTGAGGTGCGGGCACTGTCATTACGAGCCGGTTGAACTCGAAGGCCCGGTCGTTCGAATGCACCCGCCAGCTACCGGCGCATTCCTCCAGGGCCACCACTTCTGTCTCGCGCCGAATGTCCAATCCTGTTGCCAGTCCCTTCGCGAGCGCGTTCATGGACGGAAGGCCGGTGAAGACACTGCGATCTTCCAGCTCCCAGGCAGTTGCGGCTTCCTCGCAGATCAGCCTGTCGATCTCGGCCTTGAACCCGTCCGTTTCTGCCGTGATGTACTGAGCGCCATGGTCGAACCGCAAGCCGTCTCCGGCCCGGCGTGTCGCCAGACGGCCGCCAACACCGCGCCCCTTGTCGAGCAGAACAGGCCGGTACCCGCGATTGGTGAGTTCGCGCGCACAGGCGAGACCCGCCATGCCTGAACCAATGATGCCTATTCGAGGTCCGTTCATCAGCAACCGATCATTTTGCCGCGTGGGAAGTACATGTTCTGTCCGTTTTTTAAGAAGTTGATCCGCGATCAGGGTTCCATCAGGTCATACGCGCCAGACAAAGGCTTGGATGTGCCGCGGGATGCCACCTGCGACATTTGGCATTTGAAGTCGCAATGCGCAGACGGGTTCATTTGCATATGTCGGAACAATTGGACTTTTCTCGGCCGCGCAGGGTCAGGCGCGCGCGAGACCTAGCGTTTGGATCAAGTCCGGGATGCGGGCCTTCAGCTTGAAAAATCCTTTTGTCGCATTTGGCCAGCAGGCGACGTCATACGGTCTTGGTATCTCCAGGAGGCGGATGCCGCTGTTCTGGAGTACTGGTCGAGCTTGATTGATCCTGTCGCGGGTCGGGCCAACCGGCAGGTATTGGGTAACAATGGTCTGGATCCGGTTTCCTTCTGCCCATTCCACCAGCGCGGTGGTCCAATCCTCTGTCACCGCAAGACTGGCCGGTGCCCCAAACCGGCGCTCCGCCCGGGTTAGGGCTCCTGTTAGTGCATCGGAGGCAAAGGCATTTGCCAGGGCGCTGGTTTCCAGAGGGGAGCGGTCTGTGTTGGTTCGAATTCCGAGAATGGACCGCGGGTCCTCAACTTGGCCTGCAAGGTCTTCAGGAGTGCAGTTCTCCTCCGTTACAAGCAGCCCGATTGGGCCCGAAGGATCACAGCCGGGCCGGGTTTCAATCGGTTTCAGCGAATGGATCTCATCTTCTGCAACTGGGGAAGCCACCTCGGCAAGGCCCGCCGGTGCAAAACGCCCGCCGGTGTATTTTTCGATGTTGGACGCGCGCGCAAGATAGGTCTTTCCTTTCGTGTGTAGACCGGCCACCCAGCGCCAGGACAGCGTGTTGGACGCCGGGTCAGCGTCCAGCAGATGCCGATAGAAGAAGTCAGCACCCAACTGCCAGGGAAGTCGGAGGGTAAAGATCCAGATGCTTGCAAACCACATTCGGGCGTGGTTGTGCAGATAACCCGTTGTTACGAGCTCCCTTGCCCAGAAATCAAAGGCATCGATCCCCGTATGGCCGGATGACGCCGCAAGGTAACCGTCCTGAAGCTCAGGCTTGTCTTCCAATTGTCTGATCAGCCGGTTTACGTCTGACCGATACTGGGCCCAAACGCTCGGATGGTGTTCCAGCCATCCCTTGAAATAGCTGCGCCAGAAGACTTCCTGAACGAACTTTTCAGCATTGGCGAGCGAGTGGCAGGCCAGCGTTTCACGCAAGATGCACTCTTCGCTGATGAGCTGGTACCGGACCCAGGGAGAGAGGCAGGAGATGTTGCTGCGGTTCTCTGGTCCGTAGTCGTAGTTCCTCTCTGCCGAATAATTCTGGCCTGCCCTAGGCTGAAAAGCTCGCAGCTGCTTCAATGCGGCATCGGGGGTGGCCGTCCATGACATGCTGGAATCCATACGCCTTCCGGGGGACTTTGCTCAGCCAGTTTGATGTCAGGTCCCTGGCACAGGTAAGAGAATGCGTGCCAGGGGGTCAGATCTGATCAGGCTGGAGTGTCGGTCAACAATCCGCGATGGCAACCAGTGCCTGAGCGTTGTTTGTAAACTCGGCAGAGGCCGCGCTGGGCCCTTGTTCATACGAAATTGTCGCCCCGGCGATCTCCGCATTTGAGACGGTAATCTCTCTTTGGCCGACCGTGTCGTCCACGTCGATCGTGAAGGAGATGGTTTGACCGGGGGCGAGGCTGTCGACGTCAAGCTGCATTTTCGATTGCCCGTCGACGACCTTTGGCACCTCCGTCAGCAGTTTTGCACCTTCGATGATTTCAAGAGGTTGGAACACCTCCACACCAGCTCCCCTGCCTGTCACGTCAAAGATCAGGCCCGCGGACGAGGTGGAAAGGTCAAGCAGGATTGATCCGCTCGTAAGCGTGCACTTCCCGGTATTCTCGATGCGGAACTGGTCCTTTGGGGCGCCCTCGTCGAACGTGACACTGAGGTTGGCTTGAGCAGCCGGGACGCTCAACAAAAGCGCTGAGATGAAGAATGCGCTGAATTTCATGGATGTGGGCCTCATGTGAAGGGATTTGATCCTTCGCATACGAGAGCTGGCAGCGGTCGGATTGCCTCTACGGCACAATCATCAGTTTGAGAATTCCCGACAACGCGGCGATCCAATCGGATTGTTCTTGCGACCAGGTCAGCAACGCGTGTCGAACAAGCGCCTGCCGTCTTTTACCCGGATTGCGACCCAGTACCTAGATCGGACATCGAATGAGCACGGGTTTCCTGCGTCCAAGCGGTGATACCGAACATTGTTGGGCGATGTAGTGTGCGACGTCTGCGCGTGAGATGATGCCGTTCCGCCAGGAGCGTGGTTCCTCAAGAACACGGTATTTGCCGGTCGCTCTGCCGTTAGTCAGGACGCCCGGCCGGACGAGCAGCCAATCGAGCGTGCTTGCCTCAATGAATTGCTCCTGTTTGCTCTTGTCGTCATATGCACGCCCGAGAAGCGCCCGGAAGGGAAGTTTCTGGAGTGGATTGATCGCCGATGCGCAGTCTCCTGCACCAAAACCGGTCACTGCGATCAGGCGTCCAACACCGGCCTCCGTCATCGCCGGCAACATGATCCCGGTCGCCTCCGAAAAGAGCGTTACCGGCCGGAGAACCATATTGAGCGAGGTGTCGACGCCAAGCGCCTGAACCACGGTGTCGACGCCCTCAAGCGCCCGCGAGACATCGTTCAGATCCAGTGCGTCGCCTGAAAAGCCTTCGACAAGATCGTCTCGCCGGCGCGGAACGGAACCGCTACGTGACATGGCGCGCACGCGCAGGCCTGCACTCGCGGCCGCATTGCAGACCGCTTTGCCAATACCGCGGCTCGCACCGATAACCAGAACCGTTTTCATGGCAGTTGTCCTTTGCATTCACGGTCTGACTGCAATCGGCTTCGCACTTTCAAGTGCTTTGACCGGCCTGTCGGTGGGGCATTGCCTGCCGTCTTTTCAACCGCCAGACCGGCGCCAGCTTACATTCGAACCTGCCCCGGTGTCAGATTGGAGCCCGCTTGGCGAGGATCCTCTGCAAGGTTCGCCGGTGCATCGAAAGCCTGCGCGCTGTTTCTGAAACGTTGCGGTTACACAGCTCATAGGCACGCTGAATGTGTTCCCACTTGATCCTGTCTGCAGAAATGAAATTCTCGGGAACTTCTGCCGGGCCGGTGCAGCCGAGCAGGGCAGCGCTCACCTGATCGGCATCTGCAGGCTTTGCAAGGTAATCAACAGCGCCCGTTTTGACGGCATGTACGGCAGTGGTGATATTGCCATAGCCTGTGAGCATAACGATGCGGCAATGGGGACGCATGCGCCGCAACTCGGGAACGAAATCAAGGCCGTTTTCAGTTCCGACGCGCATGTCCAGCAGCGCAAAGGCGGGGGGATTGCGGTGGGCGAAAGCACGGGCTTCTGCGATAGTGCCTGCCTGTGTCGTTTCAAATCCGCGTTTGTCCAGCGCACGGCCCAGACGTTGCCGCAGCACCGCGTCATCATCGAGGAGGAGCAAGGACCGGTCCTCCAACTTGGAAAGCGCTAACTCTGTTTCTTCCGGTTTGCTGGTGTCCAAGGTCATCATTCCCTCGTCTCAAGGAGTAAACGACAAGCAGACCGTCTTTAGGCATCGGTTGCCTGCGGTTCTGCTGAAAGACCGCCAGGGTGATCCTTCTGGAAAGAATAGACACCTGACGAAGTCATCAGAACAGGTATTGCGAAATGAACCCCGGACCACCCTTCATGGTCACTATGCCGCAGCACCCCTCAGAAAAGCAGCCCGTATTGAAGATCAAGGTCTCTGGTATCTGTGCCGGACCCGGGCGTGGACACAGATCCTGCAAAGCTTCAACATGTTCATGGAGATTTTGACTCCGGAAGATCGTACGAAGCTGCATTTGACAAGGAGCCTTCAAAACGAGATCTAATTCCAGTTGGTTTGTTGCGCCGGACCCGATACCTGGATTGCCCGGCGCCCATCACCGGAGAGCGCCGACGACGCTCGACATCGACAACGTGCAACAGCCGCACATCGTGGCTGACTGGAGCCATCATGCGTCTGCTTGCTCTCATCCTTGCTCTCTTCCTTCTTCCCAAGGCAGCACAGGCGGGTCTTGAGGACAAGATCGCGGCTGCCGCGCCTTCGGGGGTCGTGCTCGTGCTGGATGACAAGGGCAACGCATTGGTGGCTCAGAACGCAGATCGGGACTTTGTCCCGGCTTCCGTTGCCAAGATCGTCACGGCCTGGCTTGCGCTGGAAGTTCTGGGAAGCGACTACCGGTTCAAGACCCGCTTCTATCTGGACAACGACAGGGGGCTCTATGTTCGCGGTGGCGGTGACCCTTTTCTGGTTTCCGAGGAACTCGAGCTGCTCGCTGCCGACCTTGTCGCGGCGACCGGCAAGGAGCCTTTTGCGGGGCTCGTTGTGGACGCAAGCTATTATCCGGCAGATCTCCGCGTCCCTGGCATTGAAGACACAAACAAGTCCTATGACGCTCCAAATGTTGCGCTCGCGGCTAACTTCAACACGATCCATGCGGTGCGCAAGGGCAAGACCGTCCGCTCTGCAGAGAAGCAAACGCCGATCACACCGTTGGCCGCAAGCCAGTTCCGCAAGCGTGGTCCCAAGGGACGCGGCCGCATCTCTCTGCCCCAGGACGATCTCACGGTGAGCGCGCGCTATGCCGGCGAGCTCATCGCCGCCTTTGTAGAAAAGGCTGGTGGCAGTGTTGAGGGAGAAGTGACAACCGGAACTGTTCCTGAAACCCTGGAGCCCGTCCATGTGCACAGCCAGTCGCGCCCTCTTTCGGAAATCGTGAAACTGCTTTTGCTGGGGTCAAACAACTATATCGCCAACCAGATCTTTCTGGAGATCGGCGCCCATCGGCTCGGAGGGCCTGTCAGCGTTGAAAAGTCGCTGCAGGTTGCCGAAACGATCTTTGCCGAACACGGGATCAAAGATGCGATCGAACTCAAGGAGGGCTCAGGCCTAAGTCCGGACAACCGCTTCACCACACAAGGCATGGCCAAGGTCCTGGAGCAGTTTGCACCACATGCCGAACTCCTCCCGAAGACCAAGGCCGGCTCCCGGTACAAGACAGGCACAATCCCCGGTGAGCGCGCCCTGGCTGGTTACGTGAACACGTCCAAATACGGCCTTGTGCCTTTCGTGATTTCCCTGGGCGGTAAGACGGGCAAGACGCGTTTCCGATTGCTTCGGACAATCGAGAAAGGCTTGTAGCGGGAACCCGAACTGCTGAGTGCGTGCCAAGGGACGACTTTGTGGGGCCGGTTGAAGCCGTCAGACCTTGCATGACTCGAATTGACTGGTCCGTTGACACCGTCTGGCCCATCATTGCGCAGGATTTGAATGACGGTTCAGCGGACTTTCGCCCGTCTTTGCCAGCTACTTGAACGTCACCGTGTCAAACGCCAGGGACGCGCTCGTTTCATAGATGTCTTCCACCTTCTTGATCTGTCCCTGACGCGGGTGGCCGACGGCAATTCCGATGATGCCGTCGCGTGTTTCCGGCTTGGCAAGGGCAACGAGACGCACAATCAGCCGGTCTCCATCCTTGTTTTCAAAATTGCCGATGACCTCTGCGGCGGGCAGGCCGCCAATTTCCACACCCCGTTTCAGGTTCAAACGCGTGTCCTCGGTCGCACCCAGCTTTTTGAGGAGTTCCGTTGCCAGATAGTCGCCGACCTCGATCCGCTTTTTGGGATCATCTGTTTTCAATGTGAAGGGAATGATCTGGAGCGAAGAAAAGATGCGCCCCTCGGCGTCGTCCGTGGTGAAGTATATCTTGATAGGCCCGCCTCCGGCGGGCTTCGCCTGGGCCTGGATTTTCTGACCGTCCCTGCGCGGTGCGGCAAGGCGAAAGGGCGCTGGGACATTGACCCCGAATTTGGCGCCAAATTCACCGTCCACGGCGTAAATGGTCGAGAACTTTATGCCGCGCGCCTCGAACGGGGTCACGTTGACGCTCCCGCCAAACTCAACCTGTTGGGCAATGGCGGAGACGGGCAAGGTCAGTGCAATCGCCAACGCAAAGACTGCAAATCTGGAAACGGGCTTCCGCATGGCTCCCTCCGGCTTGGACCAGTCGATCATAGTAACCGCTGTAGGCCCGGAAGAGGAGCAGAGATCTGGCCAGACTGACGGGCCGTCTACATTCCGGCTCCTGCGGTGAGGACACGGAAAAGCCAATGCCCACCAAACCAGCTTCGGTTCATGCCCAAGACTGCACTGCGCCGTGCCAGAACTCTTCGTTTCAGCGCGGTTTGCCAAGAATGCTCTGGAAGAGTGGTGCGGTCACGACAACCGACAACCGCGCAAACTATTGTGTGTTTGAGACCTTGAATGGTGCTGCCGGAGAGATTTGAACTCTCGACCTCTCCCTTACCAAGGGAGTGCTCTACCCCTGAGCTACGGCAGCATTCCTGGGTGCCTTTGTCCTCGGTGGACCACCCTGCATCGCCAAAAACCGGTTTGAAAAGTCCCCAGTTTCAGGACGCAAATGCCTGTTCCGACCAGCGGTGCCGACCGGAATGAAGGGGCTTTTGCCATAAGAGGTTCCGGGACGCAAGCAGTGTTTTGCTATTTTTTTGGCCGCTGGTCTTCGGCCGGCATCGGGTCTGAGCGGATTCGCCGAAAAACAGGAGGAAGCCTGGGGAAATTCACCACCTGAACGGATTGTGGATATTGCTTCAGAGGGTGACTGGCTCCGGACTTCAGGCCGATAAGTCCTTGATCGAAAGACGGCTTCGCCGACCGCGCACCGATACAGGTCGAAAGGAGAGCTGGACATGGCGAGGCGCTGTTGCAAACGGGCTATGCAGGAGAAGGCGTGATTGCTAAACATGCCCGATTGTTGAACTGAATACCAAACCCATGAGCGACAAAGACAGCAACCCGACATCCGGCGCCGGTTCGGCAACCGGGTCAAAGACAGAAAGCAAGGACACCGCTTCCAAGCAGAGCAAGGAGGAGCGGTTGGCGGAGGCGCTGAGAGCCAACTTGCGTCGCCGGAAAAGCGCGGCCAAGTCGCGGAAGGACGGCTGAGCGGCCGAATTCCTCGGTGTCGCGAAATCGCCAGTCTTTGAACAGGTCTCTGCCTTGCATGGGCCACAAGTTGCGTGTAGATCGCTCGTCGGATGTGAGAAACAAGAGATGACCGCAGGATTTTGCGGGCCTTTCACGGGGTAAGACATGGACAGTATCAAAGTTGTCGGCGGTGCCGAGCTGAACGGAACAATTCCGATTTCCGGCGCGAAAAACGCAACCCTGCCGCTGATGATTGCGTCTTTGCTGACCGATGAAACCCTGACGCTCACCAATGTCCCGCGTTTGCGCGACGTGGCTCAGCTGATGCAGATCCTGTCCAATCACGGTGTCGACTACTCCGTCAACGGCAAGCGCAGCGGTCAGGATGAACTGGCCGGTCAGACGCTGAACCTGACGGCGCGCGAAATTGTCGACACGACCGCGCCTTACGAACTTGTCTCCAAGATGCGTGCCAGCTTCTGGGTGATCGGCCCGCTTGTTGCCCGCATGCACGAAGCCCGGGTGTCCTTGCCGGGCGGCTGCGCCATCGGAACGCGGCCGGTCGACTTCTTCATTGACGGCCTGGCAGCCCTTGGGGCCGATATCGAAATCGACGCCGGCTATGTCGTGGTGAAGGCACCAGGCGGATTGAAGGGTGCACGCGTTGAATTTCCGAAAGTTTCGGTCGGTGCCACTCATACCATCATGATGGCAGCGACGCTGGCGCAGGGCGAGACGGAACTCGTCAACGCAGCCCGCGAACCCGAAGTGGTAGATCTCGCCAAATGCCTGAAAGCCATGGGCGCCAGGATCGAAGGCGAGGGCACATCCGTTATTCGCATCCAGGGTGTTCCCCGTCTGCATGGCGCACATCATGCTGTCGTGCCGGACAGGATTGAAACCGGCACCTACGCCATGGCCGTGGCCATGACCGGCGGTGATGTGCTCCTCAAGGGGGCCCGGTCCGATCTGCTGGAAGAAGCCCTTGAAACGCTGCGCCAGACAGGTGCGGAAATCACGCAGACACCGGACGGCATCAAGGTCTACCGAAATGGCAACGGCATTCAGCCGGTGGATGTGACCACAGAACCGTTCCCGGGCTTTCCAACCGATTTGCAGGCCCAGTTCATGGCCCTGATGACCAAGGCAGGCGGCACCAGTCGCATCACGGAAACCATCTTCGAAAACCGTTTCATGCATGTTCAGGAACTGGCCCGTCTCGGCGCCCAGATCCAGATCGACGGACGCACGGCAACGATCGATGGCGTGTCCACGCTGCGCGGCGCGCCCGTCATGGCCACGGACCTGCGCGCCTCCGTCTCCCTGGTCATTGCGGGTCTGGCCGCGGAAGGCGAAACGACCGTCAGCCGTGTCTACCATCTTGATCGCGGCTTCGAACGCCTGGAAGACAAGCTCACACGGTGCGGTGCGAAGATCGAACGGATTTCAGGGTAAGACTTTTACGCTCCATTTGGATCGTTGACTGCCAAACATCGTTGTCCCGGACTTGATCGGGGACCGGCAGGTGCTCGGTTAGGTCCCGGCAAAAGGCCGGGACGACACGTCTGGGTCAGGGAAGTTTTCGCTCGATTACCCGGCCCCGGGACGAAAACGAGGGTCCCGGCCCGCCACTGCCACTCGTCATGATCGCTTCCGCGATGGGGCTGAGCGCCGGTTGGTCCGATGTCCAGACAACCAGGAAATTGGCACCGACACCTCCCGACGTGTCATTGATGGGTATGAGCACGGTCTTTGACTGAAGCGGCGCAAGCTCCACCGGTTTTTCCAGGACGCTGCGCAACAGCGTGCCGTCTTCATCGTGATAGTCGACGCTCTTGAGTGTAAGCGAAGTGGATGGATCCACATTGTGCACAGCCAGGGTTGCCGCAAGCAGATCGGAGCGGTTGGGATGGGAGAACACCCGCGAATAGGCTGGAACGTAGATGGTTTCTCCGAGAACTTTCTCCAGAAGGTCCTGAGCCAGGGCAGGCGGGGAGACAAGCAGACAAATCAACAACCCTGTGCCAGTCAGTTTCTTCAACATGCGTCTTTCACCGTATCACCTGCGTTCCATTGAAGGGCCACTGTCTGCAAACTCCAGCTGCTTTGCAATAGCGGACATCTTGAGAATAGAATTCTCGTATGAAGGTGAGGCAACTGCTTTCGGCCAGGCCGGTAAGAGGAGATATCGTTGGGCGCACAAACCATTCGTTTCCTGATCCAGGTGGGTTTCGCCCTTGTGGCCATTCCGGCCGTTGTCTACGTGCCCGCCCCCTACGGTCCGACGCTCTCGCTGTTTCTGCTTGTCTTCGGCCTTTGGCTCGGGCGCCGGGTCTTCAAGCGTCTGGCAACACCCGACGAGGTCAAGGCCGATCTGCGCCAACGGGTCGATGAGGGCCCCTGAATGGACCGAAGGTCGCGTTTGTCTGCATTGGACATTGCCAAAAGCCGGAAAGCCCATTAGGTCACAGCCTTGGGATTTGGGCAGACCTCACATATATGCGGTTTGCCAAAAACAACACGGATCAAAACACGACCGCCATGGATCAGCTAAAACTCGCCGCGCTTGATCAGGAGGACCTCGAGGTCCTTTCCGCTCATCTTCAGGACGCCGTTCTGACGGTTGCCGACATTCGCTACCTGCCGAAGGAAAAGAAGGCGGTTTTCGTCATGAACCGTTTTGTCTGGGACAAGGAAGCCGACAAGCGGTCCAAGGAACATGAGCGCCGCCGCTCTGCACTGGCATTCACCCAGGTCTCCGGAATGAAAGTCCAGAACATCAGCCAGGACGCCAAGGGCGTCGTGCTGGAGTTGCTGGCCGTAACATTCGAGGCCGGGGAAGAACCCTCCGGGCGCATCCAGCTGGCTTTCGCCGGTGGCGCAAGCCTGCTTCTGGAAGTGGAGTGCATAGAGGCACAGCTGTCCGATCTCGGCGCGGCATGGTCCACGCCCAACCTGCCTCAGCATGATCTGAGCTGATCACCCAACTGATTGCAGCGGCGCCCAAGCGCCGACCATGATGGAGACACGTGTGGTTCAACGCCTGAACAAAGCCGACACCGATTTTGAAACCAGGTTCCGGGATCTTCTTGCTGGAAAGCGCGAGGTTTCCGAAGATGTCGACCATATCGTGCGCGGCATCCTGGAAAAGGTTCAGGCGGAAGGTGATGCGGCCGTGCTGGAGTTCACGGCGAAGTTCGACCGCCTTGACGCTTCCAGCATGTCCGACCTGAGTGTTTCGGAAGCCGAAATTGACGCTGCGCTGAAAGAGGTCCCCGCGGAAACGCTGGAAGCATTGCAGCTCGCGCATGATCGTATATTTGCCCATCACGCCCGGCAGAAACCGGCTGATGATCGCTACACTGATCCGATCGGTGTCGAGCTGGGCTCCCTCTGGACAGCAGTCGAGGCCGTCGGCATCTACGTGCCGGGCGGGACGGCAAGCTACCCGAGTTCCGTGCTGATGAATGCTGTTCCGGCAAAGGTGGCCGGGGTGGAACGGATCGTCATGGTGGTGCCGAGCCCGGACGGTGTACTCAACCCGCTGGTTCTGGCGGCGGCAAAGGTCGCCGGCGTTTCCGAAATCTACAAGATTGGCGGTGCGCAGGCGGTGGCCGCTCTGGCCTATGGAACCGAGACAATCGCGCCGGTCGCCAAGATCGTTGGTCCTGGCAATGCCTTTGTCGCGGCCGCCAAGCGCCGGGTTTTCGGCACTGTCGGCATCGACATGATCGCCGGTCCGTCGGAAGTGCTGATTGTTGCCGACAGCGGCAACAATGCCGATTGGCTGGCAGCGGACCTTCTTGCCCAGGCCGAGCACGACACGGCGGCCCAGTCGATCCTCATCACGGACAGTTCCGACCTGGCTGATCAGGTGGAACAGGCAGTCGAGGCGCAGCTCAAGACCTTGCCGCGCGAAGATGTGGCACGAGCCAGCTGGCAGGATTTTGGCGCCATCATCCTGGTGGACGACCTGGATGCGGCGATGCCGCTTGCCAACAGAATTGCACCGGAGCATCTGGAACTGGCCGTTGCCGATCCCGAAGAACTCTTGAAAAAAGTGCGAAACGCAGGGGCTGTTTTTCTGGGCCACTACACGCCGGAGGCCATTGGTGATTATGTCGGCGGGTCCAACCACGTTCTGCCGACGGCCCGTTCGGCCCGTTTTTCCTCAGGTCTTTCGGTCCTGGAATTCGTCAAACGGACCTCGATCCTCAAGTGCAATGCCGATAACCTGCGGGCACTGGGCCCCGCGGCCATCACACTAGGAGAATCGGAGGGCTTGTCCGCGCACGCCCGCTCTGTTTCCATCAGGCTGAACCTTTGAGGCACAGAATCGGAGAGGCTTCGAGCATATGAGCGACCTGCAACCGGACACCGAACCGCAATCTGCCGGCGGCAAGCTGGTGAATGTCGTTCTGGACGAAGCTTCGATTGCGCGCTCGACCCCGGAAGTGGAACATGACCGCGCCGTCGCGATCTACGATCTGATCGAGGACAACCGGTTTCAGCCCGTCGGGCACCCCGCCATCAATTATGTTCTGACATTGTCAGTGGTCGAAAAACGCCTGGTCTTCCAGATCAGGACCGAAGACGAGCAGGAAGTCGTTACGCATGTTCTGTCGTTGTCGCCCCTGCGCAAGATCGTCAAGGACTACGACCTGATCTGCGAAAGCTATTATGAAGCTATTCGCCATGCGTCCCCCAGCCAGATCGAGGCGATCGACATGGGCCGGCGCGGTGTGCACAACGAGGGATCAGCGGTGCTGATGGAACGTCTGGAAGGCAAGGTGGAGGTGGACATGCAGACAGCACGAAGGCTGTTCACCCTGGTTTACGCCTTGCACTGGAAGGGCTGACGCTCATGACCGGGCCGGGCCTTCGTCCGACTGCGGTTCTATTTGCCTGCGGGATGAACTCCGTGCGATCTCCCATGGCAGAAGCGTTGACCGAGAAACTGTTTCCAAACCAGATCTATGTTCGCTCCGCCGGTGTGCGAGAGGGCAAGACCGATCCCTTTGTCGACGCGGTGATGTCCGAAATCGGCGTGGACATGAGCACGCATCATCCCAAAACATTCGAGGAACTGGAGGAATCCGGCTTCGATCTCGTGATCACCCTGGCGCCGGAAGCCCACCACAAGGCCCTCGACATGACCCGCACCGATGCCGTTGAAGTTGAATACTGGCCGACCATGGATCCGACCCTTGCAACAGGCAGCCGGGAGCAGATCCTGAATGAATACCGTGCCGTCCGGGATCAATTGATGATGCGCATCAAGAAGCGTCTTGATTGGCAACCTGCGGCAAGTCTCTGAATTGGCTGGGTAATGGCGTCTGTTTGGGTCTCGAAAGGCTGACAGCACCCAGCCGCAAATGCGCTAATTTGTGCAAGGCCGTGGTTTCTTTGACCTGACTTCGAAAGAAAGGTTCACTTTCTCGAGCCAATCCGTTAGTTTCCCCGGCACCTGCGGGCCCGACCCGCCATAATCAGGATATCAAATGGCCAAAGAAGAAGCTCTGGAGTTTCCGGGCGTCGTAACAGAACTGTTGCCGAATGCGACGTTCCGCGTAAAACTTGAAAACGACCACGAAATCATCGCCCACACTGCCGGGCGCATGCGCAAGAACCGTATCCGCGTGCTCGCGGGTGACAAGGTTCTCGTCGAAATGACCCCTTACGATCTGACAAAGGGTCGGATCACCTATCGCTTCAAGTAAGCGAACCGGGTAACGCAGGCATTAGGCTCTCGCTTTCATGACGAATGCTCCTCAGTTGATCCTGGCTTCCGCTTCTCCGCGTCGCCTCGCGCTGCTGCAGCAGATCGGGCTCGAACCCGATCATCTCATTCCGGCCGACATCGACGAGACGCCCAAGAAACATGAAACGCCGCGCAGTCTTGCCATCCGCCTGGCGCGGGGCAAGGCCGAGGTGGTCCGCCAGACCGCCGACGGTTCCGAAGACCTGCGCGCGTCTGTTGTCCTTGCTGCCGACACCGTGGTTGCCGTGGGGCGCAGGATTCTGCCGAAAGCCGAGTTGACGGACCAGGCGCTCATGTGCCTGTCCTTGCTGTCGGGTCGCGGACACCGCGTCTTCACCGGCGTTGCCGTTGCGGAGCCGAGCGGCAAGGTGCGCACCAAACTCGTCGAAACGAGAGTGCGTTTCAAACGACTGACCCGCAGCGACATGGACGACTACATTGCATCGGGTGAGTGGCGCGGAAAGGCTGGCGGGTATGCCATTCAGGGCCTGGCGGGCAGTTTCGTTGTCAAGCTGACCGGATCATATCCCGCCGTTGTCGGCCTTCCGTTGGTGGAAACGGCTGGATTGCTGTCAGCTGCGGGTTATCCTGTCCATCAGGGATGGGCCACGGCGGCTGCCTGACCTCGAACCCGACCGATGGTAACGGGTTTTGAACAACCGGACTTTTGGAGGCGTCATGACCAAGTCTGAAGCTGAAAAGCCACAGCGCCGGATGCGCGCATGCCCCATCTGTTCAAAACTTTCCACGCAGGAGGACTATCCCTTCTGCTCGGATCGCTGTGCGAAGATTGACCTCAATCGCTGGTTTTCCGAAGGCTACACGATCCCTGTCGTCGAAACGGACGACATTGACGAAAGCAATTTTCCCGACAACTGAGTTCTTCTGTGCTTTGCTGGATCAGCACCCTTTTGCCTGAACTTGCGTAAACGCAATCAGCCAGCAACCGGAGTGCCTGACCAGTCCCGTTGAAACCACAAATACGCCTCGTTCGATCCCGCGTCTGAGGCTCAGAAGTGTGTTTTCCGGCTAAGGGCTTCTCCGTGCGTGGGATTTGGGCTTCCAAAGCCGAGCCATCGCTTCAGACGTCAAAGTGCAAAAAAATTTACCCAGCAAAATTTTTTTCAAAAAGACCCCTTTCGGCTCTTGCAGCTGTCATGAAACTGCACCAAGATCCTCCTATACCGGCGATCCCAAGCTTGTCTCGAGCGGTTGTATCTAGTGCGAACGACACTTTGCGTTGACGATTTTTTTGGGATTACGAAACAAATCCGGGAAGCTGAAGACAGCTTTGTCTCGGCTTGGCAACAAAAACCAACCTGAGGGCGACGATCCGATGAAAAAGATTTTTTTGAGCGCCGCGGTGCTGTCCATGACCACCGCGTTGTCGAGCGCAGCCTATGCAGACTATTCGCTGACGATCCTTCATTTGAACGATCTTCACTCGCGCATTGAATCCATCAACAAGTACGATTCGACCTGTGGTGCAGACGATGAGGCCGAGGGCAAGTGCTTTGGCGGCATCGCGCGGATCAAGTCCAAGCTGGACGAGCGCAGGGGCGCTCTGAGCGGCGAGGGGAAGAACGTCCTCGTTGTTGACGCAGGCGACCAGTTCCAGGGCTCTCTCTTTTATACGACCTACAAGGGCGATGCCGCGGCCGAATTCCTGAACGGCATGGACATTGACGTCATGGCCGTTGGCAACCACGAATTCGATGATGGTCCCGAAGCCCTCGCGAACTTCATTGGGAAAGCCAACTTCCCGGTGATTTCCGGCAATATCGACGTCAGTGGCGAAGCAAGCCTCAAGGGCAAGGTGCCCGGTATCCTGATTGTTGAAAAGGGCGGCGAAAAGATCGGCATCGTTTCGGCGCTGGCCGAAGACACGGCTGAAACGTCTTCTCCCGGGGCAGGCGTTCGCTTCATCCAGGCAGAAGATTATCTGAAAGGTGCTGTTGAAGGCCTCGAGGCAGCAGGCGTCAACAAGATCATCGCAGTCACCCATATGGGATTGCCGCGCGACATGGAAATTGCTGCAGCGGTGCCCGGAATTGACTTGATCATCGGTGGTCACTCCCACACGCTGCTTTCAAACACCCAGGAAAAAGCATCCGGACCGTATCCGGTCATCGTTCAGAACCCGGAGGGCAAGGATGTTCCGATCGTCCAGGCCTATGCCTATGGCAAGTTCCTGGGCGAGATCGATGTCACCTGGGATGACGACGGCAATCTGGTCAAGGCGGAAGGTGAACCGATCCTGCTCGATGCATCTGTAACGCCGGACGAAGCTTACCTTGCCCGCGTTGCCGAGCTTGGAGCGCCGATCGAGGAACTGAAGGCCAAGGTCATCGGCTCCACGGAAGGAGTGATCGATGGTGACCGTGGGTCCTGCCGCACCGGCGAGTGCCAGATGGGCAACCTGGTCGCTGACGCAATGCTTGATCGCGTCAAGGATCAGGGCATCCAGATTGCGATCCAGAACGGCGGCGGTCTGCGTGCATCGATCGATGCCGGTGAAGTCACCATGGGTGAAGTGCTGACGGTGCTGCCGTTCCAGAACACCGTTGCAACATTCCAGCTCAAGGGCGCGGATGTGATTGCCGCCCTCGAGAATGGCGTCAGCCAGGTTGAAGAAACCAAGGGCCGCTTCCCGCAGGTCTCCGGGCTGAAATATTCCTGGTCCCGGAAGAATGAAGCCGGGAAAAACCGGATCCTGGTCGTGGAAGTGATGGAAGATGGCGAATGGAAGCCGATCGACCCGGAGAAGGTCTACGGTGTTGTCTCCAACAACTACATGCGCGGCGGTGGAGACGGCTACAAGGTCTTCTCTGAAAAGGGCATGAACGCCTATGACTTCGGTCCCGGACTGGAAGTTGTCGTCGCGGATTACCTCGCTGCCAAGAATGGCTACAAGCCCTTCACCGACGGCCGGATTACCGAGCAGTAATCCTCAAAATCGATCAGTGACTACGAGGCGCCCCGCTTGCGGGGCGCTTTTTGTTGGTGGGGACCAAAATTTGGAACCGGGATTGCCCTAATCGTAAATGAAAATTAAGATAGGCAGACGCAGCGGAAAGCCCGCGGCGTTATTAGAAAACGACAATTTTTTCAGTGGTGTGTGTGCTCCGCGTTTTGCAGGAGAAGAGTTGTTTGGTTTGCAGGAGGCTTTTAGCTGTACGTGGGCGAGGACTGCGTCTGTTCAAGGCGCTGATGGTTCTGTGCACCTTGTTGCTCGCGCCCGGCGCCGTTCTTGCGCAAACGGCCGGCCTGCAGACGCCCCCGCAATCTCCTGAAGCGCTCGCCGCCCGGCAAACCTCGTTGCTCGAAGTCATGCTGGCGACGCCTGAGGACCTGGACACGGCATTTGAATATGCGATGGTGTCCTCGCTGCTGGGAGATTACGAGGCGGCGATCTCCACACTGGAACGCATGCTGATTTATGCTCCCGGTGTTCCGCGCATCCAGCTTGAACTGGGTGTGCTCTATTTTCGCCTCGGATCGACGGAAACGGCGCGATACTATTTTCAGCAAGCGCTGAGCGCACCAAACGTGCCGCCTGAAGTCGAGGCGCGGGTGCAGGCTTACTTGGAGACCATCACCAAGCAGGAAGACCCGGCAAGTTTTCGGGCCTCTGTCGTGACCGGTGTTCGCTACCAGACGAATGCAAACGCGGCCCCCGGCAGTCGCCGGGTGGACCTGAATGGCGGTACCTTCGTGCTGGACGACACGGCGACCGGCAAGGCCGACGTGAACGCCTTTCTCGCCGGGCGGCTGCACGGGTCTTATGATCTCGGACTGCAGGGTGACCTGTTCGAGACAGATCTGATTTTCTACGGGGCGCGATATGCCGATATCGTCCGACTGGATACCGCCCTCGCGGAGCTGACGCTCGGCCCCTCGCTGAACCTGGAACGGTTTGACCTGGACGATACAAGGCTGGGACTTTATGGCATCGCCTCCGGTATTCGTCTGAACTACGCGAACTACAATGGTGCCCTGGGTTTCGGTGTCAGGCTGGTCTCGCAAGTTACGCCAACTGTGCGGATTGACGGAAAGGTCGAGTACCGTCGCCGCTGGTATAACGACACCGCGGAATATCCCACCGTTTCCGACAGGAACGGGTCGTTCCTGCGTCTGGCAACCACCGTTTCGCGCACGATGTCCGAAGCACTCACCTTCCGGGCGCTGATCCTGGCCGACTTTGAAGAGACCAAGAAGGAATGGACCCAAAGTTGGGAGGTCGGCGGCGGCGTTGGCGGAACGTACCGTTTTGCTTCACCGATCAAGAAGCTGCCCCACACATGGTCGATCGATCTGGAGGCAGGATATATCTACCGCGAATATCAGGGACCTGACCCGCTTGTGAGCGCGACCGAGAGCCAGTTCGACCACGAGGGCTGGGGCAGGGCCGGATTGAGTATTCCCCTGCGCAACGATCTGGCGCTTGGGTTCACCGGGGAAGTCCGGCGGCAATTTTCAAACTACGACCTGGGCACATATTCAAACGCGTCGGCACTGGTGTCGCTGACCAAGGCCTTTTAGGAGCAGAGCAGATGACGAGCACCTCTGACCGGATATCGACAAAGCACGGAAGATCATTCCTGGCTGGATTGTTGTCGCTCGGAATGCTGGTTACCGCACCTATAACTGCAAACGCCGCTCAGGTCGGGGTCGCCGCAGCCGTGAACTCCGACGCTTTCGGGACACCGCCCGGTGGCGCACGCAGCACCAAGGTTCTGGGTGACAACGTGATCTACAACGAGCGGATCGAGACCAGCTCCTCCGGGCTGGTGCAGGTGTTGCTTGTCGACGGATCAACTTTCACGGTCGGTGCCAATTCGAACCTTGTTATCGATGAATTTGTCTATGACCCCGACAGCGGAAACGGCAAACTTGTCGCCTCCTTCAGCAAAGGCGTGGCCCGTTTTGTCGGTGGCAAGCTCAGCAAGAAGCGGGGCGGCGTCACGGTCAAGACCCGCGTCGGGACGATCGGCATCAGGGGCGGGATTGCCAATTTCAATCTCACCGGAAACTCGCCGGTCATTTCCCTGCTTTTCGGCAAGGACCTGACCTTCACAAGTCCAAGTGGCAAGACATCCCGGGTCTACAAGGCCGGCTATACGATGGAAATCGGCCCGAACGGGAATGCCAGCGTCCGCAAGACGACGCAAAGTGACCTTGGCGCTGTCCAAACCGGACTAACGGCCGGGCGCCAGAATGGCGGGATCAGGACGCCTCCGAACGATCGCCAGATTGCGAATTCGGGCATTCCGGATGTCAATTCCCGTCTCGGGCGGGTGACGGTGACGCCGAAGGTGAAACCAAGTGCTGTCCAATCCACGCAGCTGAGCGAGGGTGAAGAAGTCCTGTTGCAGACGCAACAGATCACACAGGGGAAGAACAACGAGGACCTGCGGCCGCAAGTCGAGGAAGAAGACACCGCGGAAGCGGTTACGGAAAATGCCCGTTTCCTGCGTGCGGGAACGAGTTTTCCTGATGGTTCCACCTCGTCCGGACGGGACCCGGGCACACAGGGCATCGTTGCCGGGTACAACGAGGTTGTCGTCTTCACGCAAGGGGCTACTGAGGAAGGGTCCTCCTACCGCTTGTGGTCAGGTGTCGCGGACAACACGAATATCTACATTTTTGATACGCAGACCGAAGCCACCGAATACTATACGCAAACCGTGAATTCGGACGGTGACGTGATTGAAAATTACAGCACCAGTTCCATTCCCGACGCTCCGTCCCTGGATGGAACCATCGTGCAGAATGCGCGTGGAATGCGGATCACCGATGAGGATTTCGGCTTCTATACCCACTTCATCGCGACACAAGCAGGAAGCGACCCGACCTTCAACTACGGTGGAACGGACTATTTCTACGGCCTCTATGGCAATGCGACCGACTTTTCCTCCTATGGATCCAGCTCCGATCCCCGCCAGCTCAAGGTCTATACTCTATACGGTGATGCGTTGACGGCCTTTCAGCTGGCCTCTGAAGACAATTTCGGTCAGCTGAAACCGGCGACGTCCCTGGCCCTGTTCCTGAATCCGGCAGTTGCGGCCGATCTTGGAACATCGTTCCTCTCCAGCGTCGGTTCGACCGGACTGCAGATTCTCGAACAGTCACCGGATACGCTTGAAAACGCCAAGTATCTGGCCTCTTCGTTTCACATCTCCGGAACCCAAGGTGATCAGAAATCCTTCGTGTCCCTGAGCTTGGGACAGGTCAGGAATGTCGACGGTACGCTCCAGCTCTCCGGAGAGCGTCACGGCGGTCATAGAACCCTGGCAACCAATACGGCCGGTCTCTATGGCGGGCCGGTTGAAAGTCTTGTGGGCGCCAATGGGGGGACCTTCTTCGGCAACAATGCGAACAACCTGGTTCTGAGTGTCGGTAATCTGGAAAATGGCAGCGTCTTTACCGACGGATATGCCCAGGTGCCCTCGGGCATCAGCAGCACGGACCAGCTCAGCGGCACTATGCATGCGGCCAAGCTGACGGGTGAAACCGCAGTCTCGTCCCTGGACCGCCAGAGCGTCACCTTCAGCGGCTACAGCGCCGGTGTTCTGGAAGCCTCCACGAACTACAACCCACAGCGCGGGTCCTATGTTGGTCCGGTCGTGTTGCGCAGCAGCGAAGTCGGAGACTTCTCAATCGAATTCAACAGCACCCACGAGACGGTCAGTGCGAACCTGAAGGTCTTCGACGTCACGGAATCGGACGGTGA
Organism: Roseibium sp.; assembly: GCA_017643925.1. Lineage (GTDB taxonomy): Bacteria > Pseudomonadota > Alphaproteobacteria > Rhizobiales > Stappiaceae > Roseibium. The sequence continues at coordinate 742,225 of JAEPML010000001.1, forward strand.
CGTTTCGAGCTATACGCTTGGTTTCGGCGACGCGTCAGGCAGCCCGGGGACCGGCAACTCGATCTATGTCGATGGTGACACATTCGCCGCAAGGGCCAGCGGGAACAACGCGGACACATACCTGACCACCGACAGCAACGTGACCATCCAGCAGAAGAGCGGGACATCGGCACAGAGCTACCTGATCCCCAACGATCTCGTTAGTGGCGCCGACAACGCGCTCTTCCAGACCGTTTCCAAATGCGATTGCGAATTCATGGAATGGGGTTACTGGGGCACCAAGCTGGAGTTTGACGATACGAACCTGAGCCAGGAGGAAAGGTTCGACACGGTCCATCTGGGCACCTGGATTGCCGGAAACGTTACCAATTCAGCGGATCTGCCATATACGGGAACCGCAACCTACTCGGGACATGCCGTGGGCAGCGTGGTCAACAACGGCGCTCAGTACCTGGCTTCCGGCGATTTCAACATGCAGGTCTATTTCTCCGACCGCGCCGGAACAGCAACCATCTCGAATTTCGACAATCGCACGTTCAGCGCCAATGTAAGCGAAACGACCGTCTCAAGCGGCAACATGTTTGTCGGCACATTGTCTGGCGGAGCTACGGGCACGCTGAACACCTCGATCGTGACCGGACCGAACTCGAACCATGAAGGTGTGATCGGCAATTTCAACGCGGTCGACGGGAACTGGAGCGCAACCGGGATCGTCGCCGGCGAACTTGACTGACCCTACCGGCCGGTCGCAATTCAGTCGCCTGCGGCTGCTGTTGACTTCGATCCCGGCTACGCGCCGGGTCTCTCTGTCGCCATTGCCGCTGGTGACGCGATATGTTGCGCCCACCCGTGCGGGAAGGCCTGGCGGCATGGTTTCTAATTGCATGATAAATATGGGCTTTTGGCGCCGTGTTTTCGATGTGAGTTTTCCCCAGGGAAGCATCGCAAGAATGCCAAAAAACTTTGCCAGGGTGCTGGACAAGGCCAAATCGAGCCTCTATAAGGACCGGGCTTTCAGCGAACGGGGCGCGCCCCGCTCAGCCCTCGAAGCAAGCCCAGATAGCTCAGTTGGTAGAGCAGCGGATTGAAAATCCGCGTGTCGGTGGTTCGATTCCGCCTCTGGGCACCATTCTTTTCCTAAAAACTGAATTAATAACAAATGCTTAGATAGGTGCGTTGGGTTGCTGGTACGCTTTTACCCAGCGACTTGCTACGGAACTACTGCAGTCAATATACAGCGAGCGCAAAGGAACGGGGCACCTCTCTTGACCATCAGCTAGACCTCCAGAATCCTGGCTGATACAATTTCTGATATGAGCAAAGTGGTGTTACAAGCCTGGTCGGCTTTTATCAATTTCTTTCGAAATCTCCAGTGCGGCAAAGCTGGAAAACCTCAAGCGAACAAAGAGCTCGATATGACTGCCGAAGATTCAAAGCCGGACGTCAACGAACATATTAGGCAGGGCATCAAATACTATGCTTCTCTCCAAATAGAAGACGGCCCTGGGTATGCATTAATGGTATCCGGAGATTGGGGAACTGGCAAAACCCATACTGTTCGGCAGGTTTTAAAAGATCTATCTATCGATCCAGTTTGGGTGAGCTTGTACGGCTTAAGAGATAGCAGTCAAATCGACTATGAAATCTATAGGCAGATGCACCCGCTATTAAGTCACCCGAAAACTCGGTTGGCTGGAAAGCTTGCAAAAGGATTCATTAGAGCAACATTTAAAATAGATTTGGATGATGATGGTAAAGCCGATGGTTCTGTCAGTACAGCCCTTCCAGATATCAAGCTAAGCGAGTTCAACAACCCAGAAAACGCATCGCTACTCGTGTTTGATGATCTAGAACGCGCCCAATTCGAAAAAATGCAACATGTCTTAGGGTACATAAACAGTTTTGTCGAAATATTGGGTGTAAGGGCTATCGTAATAGGGAGTGACAAAAAGATAGATGAAGAAAACAAGGAATATAAAGATGTAAAAGAAAAATTAATTGGAAGAATATATAAAATAAAACCCGACATTGAAAGCGCAGTAAGTTCGATTCTAAAAAATTTTCGTGAAGGGTCATCGATTTTTATTGGCGAGCAAACCGAATTTATTACAGACTTTTGCAGAAAGTTTGATTCTGAAAGTGACTATGGAGAAATCAACTTTAGGTGTTTGTTTCAGGCTCTACTGGACTACCAACAAATTCACCAAAAGTTTGCAAGTGCGATAACAGATCAAGAGGAAAATCTCGCTAAGTTCTTCCAAACTTATTTGGTCCTTGGCTATTTTTCAAAGAAGGGCTTTTTGGTAAAAAAGGATCTTCTAGATCTTTCAGAGTCAGAACTAGTTTATCGAATTAGAGAACAAGAAAAACCTAGGATATATGAACTGCTCAATTACTGCGGGCTTGAGGGCTTTTCCCAAGAAAAATATGTCTCCATATCCGACTGGTCGCAAGCTCTTTTTGAGGGGAATCCATCTGGACTGCTTGAAAACCTAAAACACGCCGCTGCCTTCCAACCAAAGGACAAAGAGGCGACGTGGGTAAGGGTTTGGCACGGGCTCACACTAGAGCAAGACGAGTTTGAGAATGAAGTCAGCAAACTTGAAGAAGAAATTAGAGAACGAAAATACGAGGCACGCGAAGAAATACTCCACCTAATTGGGATTTCAATTTGGCTCAAAAACGAGGTGTATCCAGACTCTGTGGAATCCACAAAAGAGCGGCATCAGAGGTGGAGTGAAATATTTGACGATTGGAAAAACTATATAGATGAAAAGCGAACAAAGATCCCTCTTTCGCTACGAGAGCATTACTATAGAGAAGACAATTTAGGATATTTTGGTCTTGCGGTGATGCGCCGTGAGACTAGCGAGTTTCAAGATCTTAGCGATTACCTCTATTCGGTCGCGTCCAAAGAGTTTAATGAAAATATTCTCAAGAAAATTACCAATTTAGCAAATAATATTCCAAACGACTACCACAGCTTTTATTGTGCTATGTGCGTGACGAACAATCCGGGCGATAGTTATCACGACATACCAGTTTTGCATCAATTGAAAGCCGATGAATTTGCGGATATTTTGCTTTCGACGCCTAGCACGAGCTTTAGGAAAGCTTTGATGTTCTTTAAATCTCGGTACGATGGCAATTTTCTGTCTACGCTAGAGCCGGAGTACGATTGGTTTCTTGCCGTTACTAAACGTCTGGAAGACGAGCAAAGTAAGACAACGGGTATCCAGCAGCTTCGCCTTAAAAACGCAATTGAACTATATGTAAAGCCCGCGTTAGGTAAGTGGGAAGAATACAAGAAGAGAAAGAAATGATAGCACTGGCTTACACCGTGCCTGCTTTGACCTGCTTTTTGAGTTTTGCCTCGGCTGCTTCTGGCGCGCTGGCTTTAAGTATCTCAATGCCCGGCATAGGTGGTGCCTCTCGCTTGCGTGTTACGCTTTTAAACAGCACTTTAGATAAAGTGCCTAGGCGTACATAAAAATACATTGGCACTAGGTCAAGATATTGGTTTAGCTAGCTTTTTGACTTTTATGGAAGTGCCTAGGCGTACGCCGTCATACGTCGTCAGATCGATACACCCATGCAGCCTCTGGGCACCACTCTTCTTCCCAAATTCAAGGCAATACGATCACTTCGCTGCAGCTTGCTGCGTGGCAAGAGCTCGCGATTTCTACAGGCACCAAGGACGATCGCGCTTCTGTTAGCGCCGTTCTTCTTGGAGCCAGAATAAAAAAACCGTTGCCGATCTCCCAGAGGAAAGATCGGCAACGGCGCCCCGCTTGGGAACCTCTCTCGGGAGGTCCCCGTTGCGATAGGTTTAAGCGAAGAGCTCGTCTCGGACCTGGCTTTCGCTCAACTGTTGATCCAGCACGGCGAAGTCGAAAATCGTGCCGTCGAAATGGTCATTGGTCCAGCCGATCTCACCACTCTGGCTGCCCCAGCCATTGGCACCGATCATGAGGAACTCCTCATTGTCGAGCCAGTCAACCTGGAACTCCTCGTCGGCGGCAACTTCAACACCGTCAATGAAGAGGAACACCCCGTCATCTCCAAATGTGAGGGCAAAGTCGTGTTCCGTGCCCGCTTCAATGACATCTGAAGCCTTGAGCCAGATTTCGCTGGTCTCGTTCTGGAACCTGAGTTTGACATCGCCCCACTCGGTTGCCCAGGCCGTCAGGTGACCACCATTTCCGTAGCCAGTTGCGTCCTTGGAAAAGAGGGCGTCGTAGCCGGTCAGCGTGTCAGCCTGGAACGAGAAGGCAATCGTGCTTTCAGAGATTGCCATTTCTTCCGAATGTTCAATGGCAATCTGTCCGTCACGGCTGCCGTTCAGTTCAATTGCGCCTGCAATTGCAAAGACGGGTCTGACATCCTCCGGCAGAGACAGGTCGTCAACCGAAGGAATACCTTCCGGCGGAGCGATCTCTCCCCGGTCTTCCCCCATCTCGATTGGCCGGAGGGCCTCTTCGAGGTCTGCGATGGATCGGGCGATGCCATAGGCCGGTTTTGCCGATGTGGAGATGTCGTTCTGTGTGACGAGATCGCCATAGACCGTGATGGTTCCCAGGTCATCGTTGTTGTGGGCACCGCCCCCTGATCCCTGGTCGGAATAAAGGGAGATCACGGTGTGATCGACCACACCATCGCCATTGCTGTCGCCATAGGTGATGGAGCGGATCTTGGTGGTGTGACCCTCGATGACAATCCGGTCGCCTTCGTCCCGGTTGAAGTCTGTGATGACATCATTGCCGATCTGGTCGACCCAGTGGTCGTGGATGTTTGCGTTCTCGCCTGCGACCCCGTGCCAGCGGATGTTGCCGTCATCCTGGGTGTGCTCCTCGATGAAGCGCTCCTTGGCATTGATGAGGGTCTGGAAGTAGAAGACGTCCCCGCCCGAGCCGCCGGTCAGGACATCGTCCGCCGGGATCGGCTGATCGGGATAGAGCTTGCCGTTGGTAAGCTCGTTATAGGGGTCACCTTCATCGCGGTCGGCATCATAGGCGACCGGTCCCTCGCGTCCGTCGGACTGTGAGATCAGGAGATCGTTGCCGTCGCCGCCATTGAGGATGTCCTCGCCGTGGCCGCCGTCGAGCACGTCATTGCCGTCACCGCCATTGAGCTCGTCATTGCCATATCCGCCCTGCAGGACATCATTGCCATCGCCACCATTGACGGTGTCGTTGCCAAGGCCTGCATTGATGGCGTCAGCGCCTTCGGTTCCCTCGATGGTCTCGCCTGCATCCGTGCCTTCCTGGTAGGCGGCACCGGTTGTGAGCTCGCCGTCATGGTTGAAGCCGAAGGCCATTGCGAGGGCCTTTGCCTCGTCGGAGCCGTGATGAAGCTGCTGGAAGGCCGGCATCAGGTCATCCTGTGCCAGGGCCTCCAGTGCGGAGGTCTGGAAAGCAGGATCGACTTCCCCGGCCAGGGCAGCCATGTCTTCGCCTGCAATCTGCTCGTCGAAGACCATGACATCGGAGATGGTGCCGTCGAACTGCTGGGACGCGGTGTGGGCATCATCCCTGCGCCAGGCCCCGGAGGCACCGACGACAAAGGACCGCTCGTTCATGTCGAGGCCCTGCTTGAACTCCGGCTCCGCCGCAACAAGCGCACCGTTCAGGTACACCATCAGGCCATCGTCACCGAAGGAAACGGCAAGGTGGTAGGTGGTGTTGGCCTGAAGAACCAGGTCGGGCACCTTGAGGTATTCGCTGGAACTGTCCGACTGTTGACGGACATAGAGCTTTCCATCGCAGATCCATGCCGTCAGATGTCCGCCATCGTCATAGCCCGAGCCGTCCTTGGAGAAGAGGGCCTGGCCACCTGTGACCTTGTCCGCATTGAAGGTGAGGGCGATGGTGCCATCCGTCAGGTTGAGGCTCTCGGGGTTGCCCACTTCAAGATAGTCCCCGTGCTCGCCGGATAGTTCTGTTTCGCCCGCGACTGTAAAAACAGGTGTCCGCGTGAAAGTCGTCCTGCTCGATTCCATGATGCTGGCCTCCCAAAAAGCCAAAAAAATCCCACCCACCGCCCGTTCCGGCGGTGCTAAATTCGGTTATGCCCAAGTGATTAATTTCGTTGATTTGTTGTTATGCGCTTAATGTATTCGAGCCAATTTGGCGAAAAAAAAGATCAATTATGGCGAAAAAGATGCAATTAATTGGCAATAATTAGGGGAGAAGAATCCAATAAAAGTTTACTCAATTTATCAGATAATCTTGATTGTTTAAGCAATTGAGCTTTATGGCGAATTTTGATTGCTTGTTGAGAGTTTGTTAATGTGTGCATTATTTGGAGGAAAGATTGGAAAAATTTACAATCCTGCCTAACTCATAGGTTGTTGCCTGTGGAGAAAATCGCGTCTGAAAAAAATGGAAAAATTTTCAGACACGGCGCAATAAATCGGCAGATTTGTCGGAAAAACGCCAAAAACCTGCAAAAAACAGAGAAAGTTGAGAGTTTTTGAGTCTGGCGCGGGTGCACGCGCGTGGTTTGGGAGAGACTGACCACCTGGAGTTTCGGCGTCCTCGCGAGGCCTTAAGTACTCACCACAACCATGCCGCTCCTCTGACGCCGGAACTGTCGCCATGGACAGCCTTGCAAATCAGTGTCTCGTAGCGATCTGAAAAGACGTATGGCGCCATGGCCGAGGGAAGGTCGGCGTAAAGTTCCTCAACGTTCGACATGCCACCGCCCAACACGAAGACATCCGGGTCCAGCAGGTTCGCCGACATTGCAAGCGCGCGACCGAGGCGGTCGACAAATGCGTCGTAGACCGCGATGGCAACCTTGTCGCCCTGGCGCTTCAGATCGACGATTTCGCGACCTTTTCTGGAGATTCCGGTTCTTTCGAGATAGTCGGCCTGGAAGCCGGTTCCAGAACACCAGCGTTCGATCGCTCCCCTGTGCCCGATCCAGCAATCAGGACCCGGAAAATCCGCAGCGGGTATCCAGGGAACGGTGATCGCCCCCCATTCTCCGGCGATGCCGTTCGCACCGCGATGTGCCTTGCCGTCGATTGCAATGCCGGAGCCTGCGCCGGTTCCGATGATCAGGGCGTGAACAAGGTGCTTTCCGGCACCGGCTCCGTCCGTTGCTTCCGAAACGGCCATGCAATTGGCATCATTTTGAATTCTGACGGGCCGTCCGAGCGCTTCTTCGATATCCCTGTCCAGCGGCATGCCATTGAGCCAGGTCGCGTTGGAGTTCTTGACCAGGCCGGTCTTGGGAGAAAGTGACCCCGGGATGCCGATGCCCAGTGTTCCCTCTTTACCGGTTTCGGCCTCGGCGGATGCCACGAGTGCGACAACGGCTTTGATGCAGCCGCGATAGTCGTCTCGCGGCGTCGGGACCCGTTTGCGAAACATTTCCTCGCCCTCGGTTCCAAGGGCGATAATTTCCATTTTGGTTCCGCCCCAATCAATTCCAAGACGCATGCTCAATCCTCGTTTCAACATACGAGACGTTTCCGTGTTCATGAACACGGCGCTCGTGAAGCGTTTCCGTGCCGGTTCGGCGACGAAACGGTAAGATGCGCAGGGAAAGCATCGTTTGGTTCGGGTCAGACGACCCTTTCTTCGGTATCCGGGTCGAAAAACACCGCTTTTTCCATGTTGATCGCGAATGTCTGCACCCTGGCGGGCGCAACATCGACATCTGCACGGAACCGGCCGGTGACTTCCTTGCCGCCGAACTCGGTGACCACGAATGTGTCCGAGCCGGCGGGCTCTGTGACTTCGACCCTTGCCTCGACCTGGTAGATCGCGTTGCTGTTTCGGTCAGCGCCGTCAGGGTCGGTAATAGCCTCCGGACGAATGCCCAGAATGACGTCACGGCCATCATTGCGCGCCATCGCGGGGTCGGGAACGGGCAAGCTGCCGGTCCCGCCGTCGGCCAGCTGAAAATTGGCTATGGCCTTGCCGTCCGAAACCGACAGTTTTGCAGGAAAGAGATTCATGGAAGGAGAGCCCATGAAACCGGCGACAAACATGTTCGCCGGATTGTCGTAGATCTCCTTCGGTGTCCCGAGTTGCTGCACATAGCCGCCGAACATTACGGCAATGCGCGTCGACAGGGTGAGCGCCTCGATCTGGTCGTGGGTGACATAGACAATGGTGCGACCGAGCTTCTGGTGCAGTTTCTTGATTTCGGTGCGCATGTCGACGCGCAGTTTTGCATCGAGGTTCGAGAGCGGTTCGTCGAAGAGGAACACATCCGGATCCCGCACCAGGGCACGCCCCATCGCGACGCGCTGGCGCTGTCCGCCGGAGAGTTGTCCCGGCTTGCGCTTGAGCAGCTGGGTGATCTGCAGAAGCTCCGCCACTTCCTGCACAGCCTTTTCCCGTTCCGGTTTGGCAACGCCATGCATTTCGAGACCGAATGCAATGTTTTGGCCGACGTTCATGTTGGGATAAAGCGCGTAGGACTGGAACACCATGGCGATGTTGCGGTCGGCCGGTTTGACCTCATTCATGCGCTTGCCGCGAATTGCGATCTCGCCGCTCGTGACTTCTTCCAGGCCGGCGATCATGTTGAGCAAGGTGGACTTGCCACATCCGGACGGGCCAACCAGGACCAGGAATTCACCTTCCTCCACCGAAATGTCGGTTTCGTGCAGGACCTGCACCGTGCCATAGGACTTGGTTGCGTTTTTGATATCGAGAAAGCCCATCGAGTTATCCTTTAACGGAACCGGCCATCAGGCCGCGGACAAAGAAACGTCCGGCGACAATGTAAACGAGCAGGGTCGGCAGGGCCGCCATGATCGCTCCGGCGAAATGCACGTTGTATTCCTTCACGCCATGGGAGGCGGAGACGAGGTTGTTGAGAGCGACCGTCATCGGCTGGCTGTCCGAATCCGCAAAACTGGCGCCGAACAGGAAGTCGTTCCAGATGTTGGTGAACTGCCAGATGATGCAGACCACCGCGATCGGGCCCGAGGACGGAAGCATGATCCTCTGGAAGATCCGGAAGAAACCCGCGCCGTCGATCATCGCAGCGCGCACCAGTTCATTCGGAAACTGGGCGTAGTAGTTGCGGAAGTAGAGTGTCGAGAAACCGATGCCGTAGACCAGATGCACGAAGATCAGGCCCGGAACGGTCCCGGCAAGTCCCATCAGGCCAAGCATGCGGGCCATCGGGATCAGCACCATCTGGAACGGAATGAAGCACCCGAAGAGCATCAGGCCGAAGATGATTGTGTCTCCGCGGAACCGCCACTTGGTCAGAACATATCCGTTGAGTGCGCCCAGCAGGGTGGAGATTGCCACCGCGGGAACGACCATCAAAAGGGAGTTCACAAAATAGGGGCGCAGGCCGGTGGCCTCGACGCCGATCTGTGCGGTCGACCAGGCGCTGCCCCAGGGGGCGATGGTCCAGGTCTGGGGCAGGGAGAGCATGCCGCCGCCGCGGATCTCGTCGAGTGGCTTGAGCGAGTTCACCACCATGACGTAGAGCGGCAACAGGTAATAGAGGCAGAAGACCAGGAGCACGGTGTAGATGATGAAGCGTGAGACACCACCGGTCCGCACGGCCGTATCGGATGAAGCCAGGGCCATTATTTCTTCTCCCTGAGTTCAGACCAGAGGTAGGGGACGATGATCGCCGCGATCGTCATCAGCATGAGCGTTGCCGATGCCGCGCCAATTCCCATCTGGTTCCGGGTAAACGTGTAGGAATACATGAAGGTGGCCGGTAACTCTGTCGCACGCCCCGGTCCGCCATTGGTAAGCGCGATGACAAGGTCGTAGGACTTGATGGCCATGTGGGCCAGCACCACGAACGCCGACATGAAGGCCGGGCGGAGCTGCGGGATGACAATCCGGCGATAGAGCGCCCAGTTGGAGGCGCCGTCGATCTGCGCCGCTTTGAGCACTTCGTTGTCGATGCCACGCAAACCGGCCAGGAACATCGCCATGACGAAGCCGGATGTCTGCCAGACGGCAGCAATGACGATCGTGTAGATCGCCATGTTGCGATCCTTGATCCAGTTGAACTGAAAGCTTTCCCAGCCCCAGCTCTGTACGACGGCTTCCAGACCGATGCCGGGGTCGAGAAACCACTTCCAGGCCGTCCCCGTGACGATGAAGCTGAGCGCCATTGGGTAGAGATAGATGGTGCGAATGAAACCTTCGCTGCGGATTTTCTGGTCCAGCAGAATCGCCAGCATCAGGCCAAGCGCACAGCAGATGACGATATAAAGCCCGCCAAATATGAACAGGTTGTCGACCGCAATACCCCAAGCCCTTAGGCGAAAGAGCTTGTCGTAGTTTTCAAAGCCGACAAGTCCGAAGCTGGGCAGAATGCGGCTGTCCGTAAAGGACAGGTAGAAGGTGAAGAAGATAAAGCCATAGACAAAAATCAGGACGATCGCCAGGCTCGGACTGAGCACGAGTTTGGGCAGAACGTCTGCAAGTTTGTCAGCAAACTTGCTACGGCTGGGTACGGATTGTTCCATCTCGACAAGCCCCAAGAGAAGAAGGGCGAAATCATCGCCCTTCTTTATAAGTTAATCCAGCCCCGGAGGTCGTTATTTGTTGATTTCAACTGCAGTTACGAGTTCTTCAACGGCTGTTGCGCTGTCGTATTCGCCGTTGAAATGCGCGGTCACCACGTCGTAGATCGCGTTCTTGACCGCAGCCGGGTTCGCATGGCCATGGGCCATGGAGCCATAGAGGTTGCCGCTGTCGGCAGCCGCTTTCAGGTCGGCCATGCCCTTCTTGCCGCAGGCATCAAACGCCT
>JAEPML010000020.1 GCA_017643925.1 Roseibium sp.
AGCATCTAAGCGGGAAACCCACCTCAAAACCAGCTCTCCCTGAAGAGCCGTGGAAGACCACCACGTCGATAGGAAGCGTGTGGAAGTGTGGCAACACATGAAGCTTAGCTTTACTAATAGCTCGTTCGGCTTGATCGCTCTCATTAATCAATGTTCATCTTTACTTGCGCTATCGCCCTTTGGGCTACTTGAGCGCGTTTAAGACCAGTTTGCCCCTCAAGGGAAAAGGTTCGGACCGTAAGGTTCGCAAGCGCAAAGCGCGCCGACCGAATAGGTCGCCTCCCGGAGGCCAGCTGCAACGCAGCGTACGGCCGTGAGGGCAAACAAACCAAGACCAGTTCACAACAAACTGCGCTTCGCCGGCCTGGTGGCCCCAGCGGGGAGCCCCCACCCGATCCCATCCCGAACTCGGCCGTGAAACTCCCCAGCGCCAATGGTACTGCATCTTAAGGTGTGGGAGAGTAGGTCGCTGCCAGGCCTGCAAAACGCAGTTTGAAATCTCTTCAACATAGCGCTCACGGCCGCATCGGGCTTCGCCCTGGCCTCCGCGAGGGCGGCCAAAATGGCCGACGCGCACTTGCGCTTGCCTTCGCTGCGCTTCGGAACAATCGTTCCATTCCAGCGAAATCAAATATCGAGCCGATCCAAAAGGGAGAAGCTCACGCGACGTCCCAAGATCAAAACGATCAAGGACGCGAAAAAATAACGCGGGATGGAGCAGCCCGGTAGCTCGTCAGGCTCATAACCTGAAGGTCGCAGGTTCAAATCCTGCTCCCGCAACCAAATTCGACAAAGGCCGTCCCAAAAGGGGCGGCCTTTGGCGTATCTGGACCTGGGATACCGGCGAGAACATCAGCCGGCCCCTTCAAGGAGGGCGAAGCCCGACAAAGCGGGACAGAAAACAAGAAAAGCATGATCCCGAAAACAAAACAAAAAACCCCCGACGAAAACCGGGGGTTTTGGAAATTTAGCTGTTGGGATCTTTCCGAACGTTGAACTGGTCAGGCCTCACACAAGTGACAGGCAACGCGTGCACGCTCGGAACCGAATTCTCGGATTGCAGGTCGTTCCGTCCTGCAGAGGTCCGTCGTCAAGTTGCAGCGGGGATGAAAACTGCAGCCGCTTGGCTTGTTGATCGGGTCCGGTATCTCGCCGGTTGAAAGTTCGGCGGTTCTGCCGAAGGCGTCTATATGCGGTGCAGCGTCCATCAGCATTCGCGTGTAGGGATGGCGCGGGTTTTCAAACAGCGTATCCCGATCCGCGACTTCCACCAGACGGCCCAGATAGAGCACGCCTATTTCATCGGCCATGTAGCGAATGACCGAAAGGTCATGGCTGATGAACAGGTAGGTCAGGCCCAGGTCCCGTTGCAGCGACTTCATCAGGTTCAGGACCTGGCTCTGGACCGAAACATCAAGCGCCGATGTCGGTTCGTCGCAAACGATGAATTCTGGATCGGAAGCAAGTGCCCGGGCGATGGCGATCCGCTGTCGTTGACCGCCGGAAAACTCGTGCGGGAATTTTTCACCGTCGGATTTTGCAAGGCCGACCTGGTCCAGCAACTCCTCGACGCGCTTGTCGATGTCGCCTGCCGGTATGAGCTCAAACGCGCGGATCGGTTCGGCAATGATGTGCTTGACGCGCCAGCGCGGATTGAGCGACGCGTAGGGGCTCTGGAAGATCATCTGGATCCGCCGACGCATGGCCTGTTGTTTCCTGGCATCCTTGATCGAGAACAGGTCTTGCCCGTCAATGTGAACCTGGCCGCTTGTCGGTTTCTGAAGACCGACCACCATTTTTCCGATCGTGGATTTGCCGGATCCGCTTTCACCGACCAGCGCAAATGTCTTTCCTCTCGGAATATCGAAATCGACCGTGTCGACGGCTGTGAGGAATTGCTTGCTTTCCAGGGCAAGCATACGGTTCAGCCAGGGTTTGGAAACATCAAAGACAGCGCCCAGGTCACGCGCGCTGATCAGGGGCTTTTCAGCTGTCATTGGGAAGCTCCGGTCTCTTCTTTCGTGTCTGCCTTGTAGGCCGGGTCGTAGAGCCAGCAGGCAACCTCGCTTCCATCCACAGTTTCAAGGATCGGGATATCCTTGAAGCAGGGCGAAATGGTCTTGGTGCATCGGGGATTGAAGGCGCATCCCTTAGGAATGGCGCGCAGATTGGGCATAGAACCGGGAATCTGGCTGAGTTGCTGCAGGTTGCCGGTTGTTGATGGCGTCGACGCCATGAGACCGATCGTGTAGGGGTGCGAAGGTGTACTCAGCACTGCCCGGGTCGGACCGATCTCGGCGATCCGCCCCGCATAGAGCACAGCCACCCGGTCGGTTGTTTCCGCGATCACGCCCATGTCGTGCGTGATCAGAATGACAGCCGTGCCACGTTCCCGGCAGAGTTTTTTCAAGAGCGCCATGATCTGTGCCTGCACCGAGACATCCAGGGCTGTGGTCGGCTCGTCGGCAATGATCAGCTCCGGCTCGGCAGCCAGGGCCAGGGCAATCACCACACGCTGGCGCATGCCTCCGGAGAACTGGTGCGGATAGGCATCGATCCTGGATGCGGCGGCGGGTATCCCGACTTCCTCCAGGAGCGCGACGGCGCGTGACCGGGCTTCGGACGACGAGACTGCCAAGTGTGCCCGGATCGTTTCTGTCAGCTGTTTTCCGACTGTCATGAGCGGGTTCAGACTGGTGAGCGGGTCCTGGAAAACCATGGCAATCCGCTTTCCGCGGATCCGGCGCATGTCATCTTCCGGCAGATTGTCGATCCGTTCGCCATGAAGCCGGATTTCGCCACCGGAAATGCGTCCGGGGCGTTCGATCAATCCGATGATTGCAGACCCGCACATGGATTTGCCGGCGCCACTTTCGCCGACAAGGCCCAGTATTTCGCCTGCCCGGACTTCGAACCCGACCCGGTCGACCGGCCTCAAGGTGCCCTCGCGCACGGGGAATTCGACGATGAGGTCGGAAACTTTGAGAATTGGAGTATCTGACACGGTCTTATCGCAACTTTGGATTCAGGATATCGCGCAGCCAGTCCCCGAAGAGGTTCACGGACAGCGCAAGCGCCAGCAGGGTGAGCGAGGGGAAAAGCAGGATCCACCATTCGCCAGACAGGATGTATTGCCGGCCGACATTGATCAACGTCCCGAGGGACGGCTCGGTTTTCGGCGCACCAACGCCGAGGAAGCTGAGCGTTGCCTCGGCGATGATCGCCAGCGCCAAGCTGATCGTGGCAATGACAAGGATCGGGCCGGTCACGTTGGGCAGAATATGGCGGAGCATGATGCTCCAGCGCGACAGGCCGATCAGGTTGCCTGCCTGCACATATTCCTTCTGCCGCTCGACCATGGTGGCACCGCGGACGGTTCGGGCGAACTGCACCCATTCCGACAGGCCGATGGAGATGATCAGAACCCAGATCGCCATTTCGTCCCGCAGATCCGGCGGGATCAGTCCCTTGCCGATGCCGTAAAGCAGCATCGCCACCATGATGGAGGGGAACGTCATCTGGATATCCGCAATTCGCATGATCATGCCATCGACCCAACCGCCGACATAGCCGGAGACCAGTCCGAGGACGACGCCGAGTGTCATGGCAAACAGGACCGCGACAACACCCACAAAGAGCGAGATCCTCAGTCCGAATAGGATGGTCGACAGGACGTCGCGGCCCTGGTCGTCTGTGCCAAGGAGGAAATAGTCCCCGGTAAACTCGTTGGCCGACATGGGCTTGGTAAAGCCGTTCATCAGGTTCAGGCTGGCCGGGTCAAATGGCGTATAGGGCGAAATGAGCGGTGACAGCACCGCGCCCAGAACAAGAACCAGGAAGGTCAGGGACGAAACGATGATTACCGGCGATCGCTTGTAGGAATGCCAGATGTCTGAGTGCATCCAGCGCTGCCAGGTGGAGGTCGTGACGACTTCCTTGAACTCCGGCCGGGCCTCTGCGCCCTTTTGTGTCTCAGTGCTCATGAAGGTCTCTTGTCTCTAGTTGCTGCTCACACTGAGGCGCGGATCAATCGTGAAATAAAGCAGATCGACGATCAGGTTGATGGTGACGAAGATGACCCCGACCAGAAGCAGGTAGGCCGACATGACCGGGATATCGACAAAACTCACCGCGTTGATGAACAGCAGACCGACGCCCGGCCACTGGAAAACGCTTTCGGTAATGATCGCAAAGGCCACGATCGACCCGAATTGCAGGCCGGTGACCGTGATCACCGGGACAAGGGTATTCTTCATGGCATGGCCGAAATTGACGGTGCGCTGGCTGAGGCCTCGGGCCCGGGCGAACCGGATATAGTCGGTTCTTAGAACCTCGAGCATTTCCGACCGGACGAGGCGCATGATCAGGGTCATCTGGTACAGCCCGAGCGTAACCGCCGGCAGGATCATGGATCTCAGGCCGTCCCAGGTGAAGATCGCCAGATCAACGCCAAACACGCTGCGGGTCTCGCCACGTCCGAACGAGGGCAACCAGCCAAGATTCACCGAAAAGGCCCAGATCAGGAAGACACCGATCAGGAAGGTCGGCAGGGACACGCCGATCAGGGACGTCGTCATGATGAAATTGGCGAGAAAACCGTCTCGCTTGATGGCGGTATAAACCCCGAGCACAAAACCGAGCGAGATTGCGAAAACACCTGAAAGGAAGGCCAGTTCAAGGGTGGCCGGCAGGCGGTCTAGGATGACCTCACCGACAGGCAGTCCGACGCGATAGGAAACACCGAAGTCCCCGCGCAGAGCCCTTTCAAAGAAATCGAAATACTGGACGATGATGGGGTCGTTCAGACCCAGTCGTTCTTCCAGTTCAGCGCGGTCGGCTACAGTTGCCTCCTGACCGAGCATGTTCTCCAGCGGGTCGCCCATGAACTTGAACATGGAAAACGACACGAAGCCGACCGCCATGAGAACAAGCAGCGCCTGTCCCAGACGGCGGATGATGAATGCGAGCATTTGTTACGCCACTTCCCTCGAATGCCCCAGCATTGCGAGGCCCCCTTGTGGTGTCTTGAGTGGGACCGGAAACCGTCCCTTTAAGTATCCGACTGTCCCCGTGCCCTTGTCCGGCCTGAACCGGTTGAAGGCTGTGCCCGGAGGCACATGTCGGATCTGCCTTTAGAAACAGAACGATGCGCCGTTTGACGAACAAACGGCGCATCGACTTGCATCAAGCTTACTTCTTGAAGGACATGAACTTGAAGTGAGGCTGATCTTCCGGCTGGACCGGGAAGTTGATCGCGTCCTTCATGCCCCAGTTGAGCACCTGGTTGTGGATCGGCAGGTAGATGGTCTCTGCCTGGACAGTGTTCCAGATGTCGCTGATGGTCTGGTTGCGGACTTCAATGTCGGTTTCCGATGCGAGAGATTCGATCTTGGAATCGATGTCAGCATTGGAGAACCGGGTGCCGTTCCAGGAGCCGAGCTTGTCGGTCGTGGTGTGCGTCAGGTAGTTGAAGATGTATTCCGAGTCGAATGTCGGAACACCCCAACCGAGCATGTAGAAGTCGGTTTCCTTGTTCTTGATCAGCGGGAAGTGCTGTGCCTTCGGCTTGGCATCGAGGTTCACCTTGATACCGATCTGGCCGAGCATGCCGACAGCTGCCTGACAGATGGCTTCATCGTTGATGTAGCGGTCGTTCGGGCAGTTCAGCGTCAGGCCGAAGCCATCGCCGTAACCGGCTTCTTCCATCAGGCTCTTTGCCTTGGCGACGTCATAGGCCGGATAAGCGTCCAGCTCTTCGGTCCAGCCGTTCACGAACGGAGGCATGATCACGCCGGTCGGGGCAGACTGGTCGCGCATGACCACTTTCTTGATGGCATCGCGGTTGATGGCGATGTTCATGGCTTCACGAACGCGCTGATCGGCGAGCGGGTTCTTGCCGTCGACCGTGTCGCTGCCGAGATCGGCATCACCGACATTCATGCCGAAGAAGATTGTCCGGTTCTGAGGCGCCGTGCTCAGTGCCAGACCGTCGGTTTCGGCAACCCGTGCCAGATCCTGCACCGGTACGTCCTGGATCAGGTCAACTTCACCGGACAGCAGTGCGGACACGCGTGTCGCGCTTTCCTGGATCGGCGTGTAGATGATTTCAGTGACTTCCAGCGGGAACTCACCTTTGCCCCAGTAGTTCTCGTTCTGCTTGAGAATGGTCTGGGAATCCTGCTTGCGGCTTTCCAGAACATAGGCACCGGTGCCGTTGACAGAGCGCACGCATGGGTTGTCGCCGCCATTGGCGATGTCCTGCGGAGCTTCACAGCCGTTCGACACGGTCCAGTCCGAATCCATGATGAACAGGTTCGTCAGGTTGTTCGGCAGCAGCGGGTTCGGACCCTTGGTTTCGATGTGAACCGTGTTGTCGTCCACCTTGCGCACATCGGCGATGGAGTTCAGCAGCTCTTTCATGGCCGAAGTCGGCATCATGGCGCGCTTCAGGGAGAACACGACATCGTCGGCAGTGAAGTCTTCACCACCATGGAATTTCACACCTTCACGAAGCTTGAATTCCCAGACCTTCGGATCGTCGGTCGGAGCCCAGCTTGTGGCCAGCGCCGGAATGATCTGGGCAGACATGTCGCGCTGCAGAAGCGGCTCGTACATCTGGTGTGCCAGTGCATGCGTCGGACCTTCGTTCTGTGCATGCGGATCAAGTGTCAGCGAGTCACCAGCGCGTGCCCAGCGAAGCGTTTCCGCATTCGCCATGCCGATCCCGGCACAAAGAGCCACACTCGCTGCTGTAAGTTTCAGCATAGTTTTCATGGATTTCCCCTCGGTTGTTAGAACCGGTTTTCCGGTTTTTTCTTTCTGTTAGCATAGGATTTCATTCTTTTCCAATTTTAGTTCCAAACGCAACAGGTAAGACCTCGCCAAATTGTTTTTGTGATTTATGACGTAGCGGCGGCGGGCAGTTATTCGAGTCAATTTTCAAGATGAAATGAAATTTTCCGAAGATGATCTGGCCTCGTCATCGGGCATCTTACAAAAAAGTGAACTCCCGCCCTCTCGACAATGTGATCAGAGCGGCTCGTTCCAGGCGGTGATGAGCTGCAAGGGAGCGCAAAAAGTGCGTTTCCTAGATCCGACGACTGACCTGCCCGCGGATCCAGCCCAGGAATTCGGCAGCCGGTGTGCTGAGCTCACCCTGCGGCGTCGCGATATAGTAGTTGTGCCCGGATCCGTCCTCGACATTGGCGAGCCGCACAAGTGCGCCGCTGCCCAGTTCGGCTTCGATCAGATAGGTGGGCAGGATGGCGGCTCCCATGCCACCGACGGCTGCGGCGATGACCAGGGAGAACTGGTCGAAGTAACTTCCCTTCTGAACCGGTACGGGGACCTCCGGAACAGTTTTCTGGAATACACGCCAAAGATGCGGCCGTGAGGTCATGTGCAGGAGCGGCATGTTGAAGATATCTGTTTCCGAACCCACGTCGCAGCTGTCGATAAGGCCTGGCGAGGCCACCACGACCAGGTCTTCCGGGCAAAGTGGCGTCAGTTTTGCTCCTGGCCAGTCATTGGCCCCGAAATGGATGGCGACATCGATATCCTGTTCCACGAGATCGAAGGGCTCGGACCGGCTGTAAAGCATCAGGTCCAGGTTGGCGCGACGCGCCTTGAAGTCTCCAAGCCTGGGGACCAGCCAACGGGTGGCAAAGGTCGGCAGAGCGGCGATGGAGAGAAGCTCCTGGGTTTCTCCGGCGGCAACCGCCTGCGAGATGGTTCTCCTGAGCCGCGACAGGTCCGAGAACAGGCCATCCGAAAGGGACTTGCCGGCATGTGTCAGGCGAATGCCCCGGCCTTCCCGGCGAAACAGGGCAGCCCCTATCTGGTCCTCGAGTTCCTTGACCTGCCGGCTGACGCCGCTCTGGGTCAGACCCAGTTCCTCGGCCGCGGCGGTGAAGCTCTGGTGTTTGGCGGCCGCTTCGAAGCAGCGTAATACGGAAATGCTCGGAATCGGTATATCGCGTTCCATGGAAGACCTGCCGTAACGCTTCTATGAGTTTTAGTCATGGAAATAACTATTTTTCAGGTGTTTTTGTGCGGGTCAAGTCACGTTACTCTTTCTGACAAACGCGTTGGGGATTTTCAGACATGCAAAAAATAGCGGTTCTCGGGCTGGGAAAGGTCGGCACCTTGGCAAGCGAACTCCTGCACGAAGGTGGGTTTTCAGTGACCGGGTTCGACACACGTACTGACAGAAAACTTCCGTTCGAGACGAGGCAGGTCGATGTCAGTGATGGTGTCGCTCTCAAGGCCGCCCTTGACGGGTTCGAGGCCGTGCTGTCCTGCCTGCCCTATTTTCTGAATGTCGGCGTTGCCACGGCCGCGCACGATCTTGGCATTCACTATTTCGATCTGACCGAAGACGTTCCGACCACCAAGGCGATCATGGAGCTGGCCGAAACGTCGAAGGGCCTGATGGCACCGCAATGTGGCCTGGCACCCGGATTTGTCGGCATAGTTGGTGCCAGTCTCATTGAAGAACTCGACAGCTGCCGGTCCTGCCGCATGCGTGTTGGAGCCTTGCCGCAGAACCCGACCGGCCTAATGGGATATTCATTCAACTGGTCTCCGGAAGGTGTCGTGAACGAATACCTTAACGACTGCGAGGTTCTTGAAGACGGCGAAATCAAGTGGGTCTCGCCGATGGAGTGGATCGAGAAGATCGTGATCGGTGGCATCGAGCTGGAAGCGTTCACGACGTCCGGCGGTCTTGGAACCATGTGCGAGACTTACAAGAACCGTGTGCCGAATATTGATTACAAGACCATGCGGTACCCGGGCCACGTTCAGCTGATGAACTTCTTTTTCCACGAGCTACTCATGCGCGACCGCCGCCAGGAGGCCGGTGAAATCCTGGTCAACGCCAAGCCGCCGGTTACAGATGATATCGTCTATATCCACGTTGCGGCTGAGGGCGAGATCGGCGGACGCATGCAGCGCAGCGAATTCGTGCGTGGCTACAAGCCCATCGAAATCGCCGGCAAGGAGCGAACCGCGATTGCCTGGACAACGGCGACTTCGGTCGTCGCAATCATCGAGATGGTGCGCGATGGTTCGCTCCCGGCAAGAGGCTTCCTGAAACAGGAAGATGTCTCACTGGAGGCGTTCCTGAAGACCCGGAACGGTGCCCGGTACAATGGGTAGGCAATTCGAATTTCGTCGCGCCGAGCGCATCTCGGGCATTGCCCTGTCGGAGATCGTGCAGATCTCGGAGAAGGCAAGGCAATTGCGCAGTGACGGCAGGGACATCATTTCCCTGAGCACGGGGGAGCCGGACTTCCCGACCCCGCGCCACGTCATCGAGGCAGCGCACAAGGCCGCTCTCGAGGGGCAGACGAAGTACCCGC
Organism: Roseibium sp.; assembly: GCA_017643925.1. Classification (GTDB taxonomy): domain Bacteria; phylum Pseudomonadota; class Alphaproteobacteria; order Rhizobiales; family Stappiaceae; genus Roseibium. Next base: position 9,363 of record JAEPML010000020.1, read on the forward strand.
CCACCGCCGGTACGGCGGCTCTGCGCGATGCCATCGCTGCAGATGCAGGAGGCGAGCGGGAAAATGTCATTGTCTCCACGGGCGCCAAGCAGGTTCTTGCCAACGCGATGCTGGCGACGCTGAATGCCGGTGACGAAGTTGTCATTCCGGCGCCGTTCTGGACGTCCTATTCCGATATCGTCGGAATGGCAGGCGGCGTGCCCGTCACCGTTTCCTGCCCGATGTCGGATGGGTTCAAGCTGACACCGGCTAAGCTCGAAGCTGCCATCACGCCAAAAACCCGCTGGGTGATGCTGAATTCGCCAAGCAATCCGTCCGGAGCAATCTACACGGCGGAGGAAATCGAGGCGCTCGCAAACGTGCTGGTCCGACACCCCGATGTGTGGGTCCTCTCGGACGAGATTTATGAGCATCTGAGTTTTGAAGAATTCACGAGTTTTGTCGATGCCGCTCCGGCCCTGCGTCAACGGACCCTGATCGTCAACGGTGTTTCCAAGGCCTGGGCGATGACAGGCTGGCGGCTGGGATGGGGCATCGGACCGGCGGACCTGGTTCGTGCCATGACGGCAGTCCAGGGACAGGTAACCTCTGGTGCCTGTGCCATATCGCAGGCGGCGGCACTGGCAGCTCTGAACGGGTGTCAGGACCTCTTGGCTGAGCGTCGGCAGAACTTCCATGAGCGTCGGGACTTTGTCGTCGCATGTCTCAACACGATGCCCGGGGTAAACTGTCCGGTCCCCGATGGCGCCTTTTACGTTTTTCCAGATATTGCCGAACTGATCGAAGCAGGTCGGTTCGCGAATGACGCGGCGGTTTGCGACTGGCTGTTGACGGAAGCCCAGGTGGCGATGGTTCCGGGCAGGGCTTTTGGGCTCTCCGGTCACGCGCGGATTTCCTTTGCCTATGCGCGGGCCGACCTGGAACGCGGCATGGACCGCATGGCTGCTGCGATTGGCCGCCTGAAATCCTGAAACAGAATGAAATGCCAGAGAGACAACAGGTCTCAAGGGAGATGAACATGGAACACGCACAAGTCCTTAGTGCACTCGGTTTCGATCAGGCTGACCTTTCCGGAGGTACGCTTTCGGTCCGTTCACCGATCGACGGGGCTGAAGTGGCCCGGGTGGTTGAAACGCGCTCAGATCAAGTTGCAAAAGTGATCGAACGGTCCGGGGACGCATTCAGCGCTTGGAGAACCGTTCCGGCGCCCCGACGTGGTGAACTGGTTCGTCTTCTCGGCGAAGAACTGCGCGCGGCAAAGGACGAGCTCGGCGCATTGGTGACGCTGGAAGCCGGCAAGATCACGTCCGAAGGTCTTGGAGAAGTGCAGGAAATGATCGACATCTGCGACTTCGCAGTCGGGCTGTCGCGTCAGCTTTATGGCCTGACGATTGCTTCGGAACGACCGGGCCACAAGATGTCGGAGACCTGGCACCCGCTCGGTCCCTGCGGTGTCATCACGGCCTTCAACTTCCCCGTGGCGGTCTGGTCCTGGAACGCGGCACTTGCACTTGTCTGCGGCAATCCGGTGATCTGGAAACCATCGGAAAAGACCCCTCTCACAGCCCTCGCCTGCAAGAAGGTTTTCGAAAAGGCCGTGGCCCGTTTCGGAGACGACGCCCCCGAAGGACTGATGCAGGTTATTATCGGCGGGGCCGACATTGGTGAGGCGCTGGTGACGTCCCGGGATGTTCCCATTCTGTCGGCAACCGGTTCGACACGCATGGGAGGCATCGTCGGCCCGAAGGTTGCGGCGCGCTGGGGGCGCCCAATACTCGAGCTTGGCGGCAACAACGCCATGATCGTCGCCCCGTCAGCGGATATCGAGATGGCCGTGCGCGCCATCGTCTTCTCTGCCGTCGGAACAGCTGGCCAGCGCTGCACGTCCCTGCGCCGCCTCATCGTGCACAAGTCGATCAAGGAAGACCTTGTGGCCAAGCTGGTCAAGGCCTATTCCAGCCTGCCGATTGGTGATCCGCGCAAGGAAGGCACCCTGATCGGTCCTCTGGTCGATGCCAGGTCGCTTGACGCCATGCAGTCGGCACTTGCGAGCGCTGCCGCCGAAGGCGGCAAGGTACACGGGGGCGATATCGTGACTGAAGGCGTGCCGGGTGGTGCTTATGCGGCGCCGGCGCTTGTTGAAATGCCGGGCCAGACCGAAACGGTTCGCACCGAGACATTTGCACCGATCCTCTACGTCATGGAATACGAAGACCTGGAAGAAGCAATCGATATGCAGAACGGAGTGCCGCAAGGCCTGTCTTCCTGCATCTTCACGCTGAACATGCGCGAAGCCGAAACGTTCCTGTCAGCAACCGGATCGGATTGCGGGATCGCCAACGTCAATATCGGCCCTTCGGGTGCTGAAATCGGCGGTGCCTTCGGCGGCGAAAAGGAAACAGGCGGTGGCCGAGAATCGGGTTCTGATGCCTGGAAAGGTTACATGCGCCGACAGACTTCCACGGTGAACTACTCGGCCGAATTGCCGCTTGCGCAGGGCGTCAAGTTCGACATCTAGAAGTGAAGAAGAGCCCGCAATCTTTGCGGGCTCTTTTGTGCATGAAGGGGAGAGATCCGTTCTTTCCAGAGTGTGTCCCCTACCGGTCTGGCGGCAGAAAGTTGCCGACGTTAGCGACAACGCGGCAGCTGCAATCCCGGTTGCAGCTGCGACAGGTGCCTTGGAAAATCGGTTAGCCCGCCGGAATTTCTCCGACCTTCTTCGGCACGTGATAGCCTTTCTGGACTGCGGGCCGGGCCGCCAGTCGTTGATACCAGGCGCGCACATTGGGATAGTCCGCGAGATCGATCTGCTGCCATTCGTAGCGCGAGATCCATGGCCAGCAGGCCATGTCGGCGATCGAATAGTCATCGACGATGTAGTCGCGACCTTCAAGACGCTTGTCCAGAACGCCATAAAGCCGTTTGGCCTCGGCAGCGAAACGTTCTTCGGCATAGGCCGCCTTGCCAGGATTGAAGTGCAGGAAGTGGTGCACTTGCCCGAGCATCGGTCCGAGCCCGCCCATTTGCCACATCAACCATTCGATGGTCTTTGTTCGGGCCTCGCCATCTGCCGCGAGAAACTTTCCATATTTGTCCGCCAGATAAATCATGATCGCGCCGGACTCCATGAGCTTGAGACCGGTGTCATGGTCGACAATGGCGGGGATCTTGTTGTTCGGACTGATCTCCAGAAATTCCGGTGTCTTCTGGTCACCCTGCCCGATATTGATCGGGTGCGCGGTGTAGTCGACACCAAGCTCTTCCAGAAGGATGGAGACCTTGCGCCCGTTCGGTGTGGTCCAAGTATAGAGATCGATCATTCAGCTGCTCCGGTTTTGGTCGTGTCGAGGCTCAGCGGTCAGTGAGCGCCATGTCGAGGGTTGGATCGTTCTGGGCCCAGGGACTGAAAGGTGCCGGGAGAAGGATCTTGTTCTCCTGGCTGATTTGCAATGGCCTGACCTTCTGCACATAGGCTTTCCAGCCTTCATCGGCGGCAAGGGTCGCCCGTCTCTGGGTCCGTTCTTCCATGCTTGTATAGGCCCACATATGGATAATCTGGTGAAGCGCTCCGATTTCGGTCGAGAAATACCCGACCATCCGGCCCAGAATAGCCCTCTGGATCGAGAGGCCTTCCGCCTCGTAGAGCTTCAGATATTCAGGAACCGCACCGATCTTGAGTGAGTAGGTTCGTTGTTCGACGATCATTTGTTCATCCAGTATTCGTAAGGCACTATCAGGCGGTCGCAAGGGCTCGGAGCCCCTGGTCGCGGGCCGCGGTGAGAGATTGGGTGGGTGTCAGGGCCTCCGGGTCGACGATGATCTCGATCATGTATCCGCCGGGGCTCCTTCTCGCCCGTTCAAGTACGGGAGCAAATGCTTCCGTTTTCTCCACCCGTTCGCCTGCAATTCCGAATGCGGCCGCATAGGCGACAAAGTCGGGATTGACCAGGTCGGTGCCGATCACGTGAGACGGGTGATGGCGTTCCTGGTGCATGCGTATGGTGCCATACATGCCGTTGTTGACGACGATGTAGATGATGTCGGCCCCGTGCTGGCGGGCTGTTGCGAGCTCCTGTCCCGTCATGAGAAAGCAGCCGTCGCCTGCGATACTGACGACTTCCCGGTCAGGTTCTGCCAGCTTGGCGGCAATGGCCGCTGGCACGCTGTAACCCATGGACCCGCTGGTCGGTGCCAGCTGAGTTCGATACCGGAGGTGTTCGTGGAACCTGTGGATCCAGACGGTGTAGTTCCCCGCACCATTGGTGATCACCGTATCTGGCGGCATGGTTTCGGTGATCTGCCGGATGACGTTGCCCATGTTCATCTGTCCCGGAACGGCCGTCGGCTGCAGAAACGCTTGATAGTCGTCCCGCTGTGCCCGGCGCCACTGATGCCACCGCTCTTTTCCGCCATCGGACTCGATGGTCAAACAGGCATCGAAAAAGGCCTCGGGATCGGACACGATGGACAAGTCCGGCTGGTAAACCTGTCCGAGTTCCTCTGCGGCCGGGTGGACATGGGCAAATGTCATGCGCGGGTTGGGTATGCCGAGAAGCGAATAGCCCTGTGTCGTCATTTCGCCAAAGCGGGGACCCACCGCAATCACGAGATCGGCTTCCTCCAGCATCCGTCTGCGCAATTGCGGAAGCGGTGCTATCCCGATGACACCGACATAGTTTTCGTGGCTGTTGTCGACGTAGTCCTGACAGCGAAAAGATGTTGCGACCGGCAGTCCGGTGCGCTCTGCAAAGGTTTCGGCTTTCCGGGCACAGTCGGGGCTCCAGGAAGGGCCACCCACCACGAGCAACGGCTTTTGAGCCTGTTTCAGCATTTCCCCAAGGTGTGTCATTGCCGCAGGTGTGGGAGCCGCGCCGGGAAGCGCTGTCGGGCGAAGATCTTCGCAGACCACATTGTCCGTCAGCATGTCTTCCGGCAGCGCCAGCACGACCGGACCCGGGCGACCTGACGTCGCGGTTTTCCAGGCGCGGGCGAGATATTCTGGAATTCTGCGTGCATCGTCTATCTGGGCGACCCACTTGGCCATTTCCCCGAACATGCGCCGGTAGTCAATCTCCTGGAATGCTTCCCGGTCGAGCATGTTTCGGCCAACCTGCCCGATCAGCACGATCATGGGGGTGGAATCCTGGTAAGCCGTGTGGACACCGTTTGAGGCATTGGTCGCGCCCGGCCCGCGCGTGACGGCGCAAATACCGGGCTTTCCCGTCAGCTTTCCGTGGGCGTCTGCCATGTTCGAAGCGCCCGATTCATGGCGACAGGTGACGACCTTGATCTCGTCGCGATGCGCATAGAGACCCTCAAGCAGACCAAGAAAACTCTCGCCGGGGACGCAATAGACCGTGTCGGCGCCCAACAGGCGCAGTTGATCGGCCAGGATGCGGCCGCCGCTTCGCAGATCATCGTCCCTTTCAGGCAGTGCTTGTTTCTTCGGTTTTTCCAGAACGGTGGACATGGTCATCCCCTGGGTCAGATGCTTTTGATCATGCCGCCGTCGACCCGGGTCATCTGCCCCGTGACATAGCCGGCCGGTTCACTGAGGAGAAAGGCGGCAACACTGGCGAATTCATCCGGCCGGCCGTAGCGCTTCGCCGGCAGGGAGGCCGCGATTTCGGCACGCACCTGCTCCAGGGACTTGCCTTCGCGCCCTGCGCGGGCGGTGTCCAGCTGCCCGACACGGTCGGTATCGATCTTGCCCGGCAGGATCATGTTCACGGTTACGCCGTTCCCGGCAACCTCGTTGGAAAGGGTCTTGCAGAACCCGGCCATTGCGCCGCGAATGGTGTTGGAGACGGCGAGATTGGGGATCGGCTGCACGACACCGGACGACCCGATGGTCAGGATGCGGCCCCAGTTGCGTTCTTTCATGCCCTCGACGGCTGCCTCAGTAATCTGGAACAGACTGAACAGCAGCGTTTGCGCGGAGCGATGCCAGACATCTCCCGCAACGCCGAGCGATGGCGATGGCGGAGGCCCGCCTGCATTGTTCAAAAGGATATCCGGTTTGAACTCTTCGCGGATCCGCTGGCAGAACCCGTCGACGTCCGCCGGGTTAGCAAGGTCCAGAGCAACGGGTGTTGCCGTGATCTTGAAGGTTTCCGACAGATCATGCGCGAGTGATTTCAGCTTGTCGTCACTGCGCGCGGTCAGAAGGAGATCGGCTCCTTCCGCGGCCAGTTTCTCCGCGATGGCCCGTCCCAGCCCTTGCGAGGCACCGAGCACCAGAGCCGTCTTTCCGCGAATACCCAAATCCATGAGGTGAACTCCCGAGAGTGGTTTAATCAGTTGAGTTTGTGGAGCCGGCACTGTTCGGCAGCTTTTCGCCGCGAAGCCGGTAGATGAGCATCAGGCCGCCAGTCATTGCCATCGCGATTGCCAGCGATGGACGAACGATGCCGGGCATCATGAAGACCGGCACGGCCTGAACAATCAGAAGCAAAGGCACGAAGAAACGTGTCCAGGCCTTCTTTCCGAGGTTCTTCTGGTAGAAAGGAAAGACCAGCGAAAAACAGCCGAGCAGCAGGAAAAACAGGGACCAGGGCCGGCTGATGAACACCATGATGTCATCGGACCGGGCAAACACCTGGCTGAGGCGGCTTTCCGCGATGCCGCCAAGAACAACACCAAGGACCATCGGAACGATCGGGAAACCGAGGCCGCGCAGGACAAAGCCGATAATGCCGAAAATGAAGAGCGTCCACATGTCGTAGGTGACATTGTTGAGCGCGAAGATGCCGACCGAACAATAAAACAGGATCACGGCTGCCAGCATGTACATCTTCACCTTGGTGACCAGCACGAAACCACGCAGGGTGAAAGACTGCAGGAACAGCATCATGAAATTCGCGACAAAGAAGGCCAGGAAGATCGAATAGGCGATTTGCGGCTCGTCCGTGATGAAGGACGGGCTTGGGATCACGTCGTGTATGAGAAGCGCGCCCAGCATGATTGCTGTCATGATGTCTCCTGGCAGTCCCAGCGCCATCATCACGATCAGGGCACCCCCGGCCGTGGCATTGTTGGCCGATTCGGGCGCGATGATGCCGTCGACGGCCCCGGTGCCGAACGTGTCGGATTCCTTGCTGGTCTTCTTCGCCTGATCGTAGGCCAGGATATTGGAGATCGTGCTGCCGGCTGCGGGCAGAACGCCAACAAACACCCCTATCAGGGAGGAGCGCAAGATATTGCCCCAGCGCCCGATGACTTCCCTTGCAGAACCAAGATAGTCGATGTGAACAGCGTGGGCTTCCTCTCCGCCCAGTCGCTGGTGAGCCTTTTCCCTGGTGCGCACATCACCTAGCAGTCGCGAAAAGGCGAAAAGACCCACGAGCACCGGGAGAAACGCGAACCCCTGGGCGACGGAATCCACACCAAATGTGAACCGCGGCTGCCCAAAGACCACGTCGCTTCCGATGGTGGCAATCAGAAGGCCGATAAGGGCTGCCATCAGGCCTTTCAGAATCTGGTCACCCGCCATGCTGGCCGTGACTGTCAGCGCAAAGAGGATGAGCGAGAAATAGTCGACGGGCTGAAACTCCAGGCCGATCATGGCCAGTTGCGGAGCAACCACCATCAGCACGATGGAGGCGATCACGCCGCCGAAAAACGACGCCCAGACACCAATCCCGAGCGCAAGCCCGGGGCGGCCGCTCCGGGCCATCGGGTAGCCGTCAAATGTGGTCGCCACGGAAGAGGGCGTGCCTGGAATGCCGGTGAGAATTCCCGACATCAGCCCCCCGGACAAGCCGCCGACATAGACGGCAATCATGGTTGCCAGTCCCTCGACCGGGGTCATCGAAAATGGGAAGGGAAGGACCAGCACCACGGCCATGGCAATTGTAAAGCCGGGAATGGCACCCGCAATCAGGCCAGCCATGGTGCCGACCATCATCAGCAGCATGGTCTTGATGGTGAAGAGCTCGGGCGCTGCCCCGGCCAGGTTTTCAAACAGACCCATGTCTCAGTAGACCCTCAGAATTTCACCTTCGGGCAGAAGAACGCCCAGGGCTTGTGTAAAAACCGCCCACATTCCGATGACGAACACCGCCGAAATGACCGCGTGAAGACCCAGTTGTCTCGGTTTCCATCCTCCCAGAACACTCAGGGTCAGGAAGACGTAAGCCAGTCCACCCAGCAGCATCCCGGCGACCGGCATGGTCACGAGAAAGAGAAAGAACAGGACGAAACAGACGAACGGCCGCTTGTTGAATTCGATCCAGTCGGAGAACGACGTTTTCTCGTTGTCGGCAGGATTGCGCTGGGACTGGAACAGCAGAAGCACCGAGAGCAGGGCAAGTGGTACAAGAATGATGCGTGGCCAGAGCGCGGGTGACATCTGCCCGAACATGGGCGGCGGCAGGTCGAAAGACGCAACGAACATCACCGCGCAGAGCAGCAGAAAGAAGACGGCGACGAACGCATCCCGATTGAGTGACATCTTGGAAATCCGGAGAGTTTCGGATCGCGCCCTGATGCAAGGCGCGATCCGGCTGGCATTTCTTTGATTGAGGCGTCGCTGGTGCGAAACCCGTTACTGGAACCGTCCGACCTTCAGCGCTTTCGCGGCGTCGATGAATTCCTTTTCGGTGCCTTCCCACCAGGCCGCGTAGTCTTCCGGCCCGAGATAGACAACGGCCGTACCCTTGGCAGCCTGGGCGTCCACGAATTCCTGGTCTTCGGTGGGGGCCTTGAAGACGCCCGCCCAGTAATCGACGATTTCCTTCGGTGTGCCCTTGGGAAGCATGACGCCTCGTGTCAGGGAATAGGTCATGTCGACACCCTTTTCCTTCAGTGTCGGCACGTCGGGAATGAGCGGGTTGCGTTCATCAGCGGCAATTGCAAAGGCCTTGAGCTTGCCGTCACCGCGCTGGGTGCGTGCTGCGGCCATGTTGATGCCGCCAAGGTCAATCGATCCGTTCAAAAGACCCGTGATGCGTCCTGCCGTTCCACCCTGGAACGGGACATAGGCATAGTCGGTTCCGGTCTTGGCGCCGAGCATGATCCAGAGGAAGTGGCTGGTTGCGCCCATGGACACACCGGTCGGGATCCCGCCGGGATTGTCCTTTGCGGCAGAAAGCATGCCTTCGAGATCCTCATAGGGGACATGACCACCTGCTCCGATGATCTCGGGGGTGTCGGTCAGCATGGCCACCGGCTCGAAGCCGTCCCAGCTGAAATCGGTGACGCCATTGATGTAGTTGACCGGCAGGTGCTGGTGGATGGCAAACAAGGTGCACCCGTCGGGCTTGGCTGCATGGGCTTCCTTGGCCCCCTTCGCCCCACCCTGACCGGGGACCGTCACGACCTTGACCTTCACAGGTGCATCCGACGCGTCGATGGCCTTTTCAAAGATGCCGAAGATGACGCTGGTGCCACCGCCGGCACCCCACGGCACGATCAGTTTCGCTGTGCTGCAAGGCAGATCCACTGCAGACGCCGTGGAGACGCCCGCAAGCACACAGGCCGCTGAAAGGGCAACGCTGCCCATGAGGTTTTTGAGTGTCTTCCTGTTCATTGATTTCCTCCCAGAACGCTGAACCGGCAAAAACTGGTTTTTGCGATTTTTTTGCCAAATCATCTAAAAAGACGATTTAAAGCTTCATTTTTGTTTTTTGTCAGTTTAATTGCGTTTTGAGGCAAAACAATATATTGAAAAGGAACACTTTGTTGCGTGGGTGGAACAATATGGATCCCGAACTGCTGACAGATATGGCCGTATTCGCGGCCGTGGTGGAACACAACGGCTTCACGTCCGCTGCCAGTGTCCTGAACATGTCCAAGTCCAATATCAGCCGCAGAATTTCTGCGCTTGAGGACAGGTTGAACCTCAAGCTCATTCACCGCACCACGCGCAAGATCGGCGTGACCGAAAGCGGGCGCGTCTATTACGAATATTGCGCAAGGCTCGTTGCAGAGGGCCGCGCGGCGGATGCCGCAATGATGGCGATGAACTCCTCGCCCAGTGGCCTGTTAAATGTCAGTCTGCCCGAAACACTGGGGCGGTCGTTCATCTTGCCGCTGCTGCCCAAGTTCCTCGATACCTACCCCAACATTCGTCTCAATGTGACGTTCTGCAATCGGAAGGTCGACCTGATCGAGGAACGGTGCGATGTCGCCGTGCGCAAGGGCGCGATAGAGGACGATACGCTCTGTGCGGTGCCGCTGGGAGAATCCTGCCAGTATCTGTTCGCAGCTCCGCATTATCTGGAAAACGCTGACCCGATCAGCCAGCCTGCCGAACTGGAATCACACGCCTTTCTCGCGAGCCGGACGGGATTTGGACCCATGCAGGTCGATCTGAGCGACAAGAGCGACGTTGCGACGGTCACGCTATTGCCGCGCGCAGGAGTGAGGGATCACGAGGCGGTGCTGAGCCTCACGCTCGCTGGCATGGGAGTGTCGCTCCTGCCGGCCTGGTTGGCACGCAAACACGTTGCCAATGGTGACCTCGTCGCCGTCTTGCCGCAATGGCGCGGACCGTCGGTCACCTTCAATGCGGTCTTTCATCCGCACCGGGGCATGGCACCAAGCCTGCGTGTATTCGTGAATTTCCTGAAGGAGCATTTCAGGGCACACCGGCCCCTGGAAGAAGGTGTCTTGGTGCAATCCCAGAAGCCGCGCATCGCGCTCGTAAACTGACCGGGGCTGCGTCTCGGGCGGGACGTCAGGAGTGACTGCCCGACTTTTGCAGTTCTTCCGTCAACCGCACCAGGCCGGGAGCATCGCGCGTTGCGGAAGTGGTGATCACGCGGATTGGCCACCGCAAACGGGCTTTCAGGGTGAGTTCTCGAACGTCTGCACCGGGCGTTGCATGCAGCGCGGCCTTGTCGACAATCGCGCGGCCCGCACCCTGGGCAACCATCCAGATGAGCGCCGACTGGGTGCGCGCCTCGGCTCTCACCTGGAACGAAATCCTCGCATCGTCAAACATCCGCTCCACCGCGTCGCGAAATGGACTGTCTGGCGGCAGCATGACCTGCGCCACTTCTGCAAGTTCTTCCGGAGTGATGTTGTTTCCTCCTGCGAACGGGTCGTTTCCGGGCAGAATCGCCACTGGTTTCAGATCCGCCAGGCGGACAGCGTGGAGGCCGGGATCACCCGGATCGGAGGAGATGATGGCGCAGTCGACCCTGCCTTCCCGCAGAGCCGACACTGAAGCCTGTTCACCCAGGACATCAACGTCAAATCTCAAGTCGGGGTAGCGGGCCATGAGCCGGCCCGAGGCAACGGCGATCCGTGTATCAGCCACCGCCGGAACCGTTGCGATCCGTATCAGGCCTCCCGTGCCCGACGAGATTTTTCCTGCAGCCTCCAGAACCCGGTCGAGGCCCTGGTAGTGACGCTGGACCGCCTTGTTCAGGCTATGAGCGGCAGCCGTCGGCTCGAACTTCCGCCCGGCGCGATCAAAGAGTTGAACACCAATTTCCAACTCCAGTTCGGTGATTGCGCGGCTAATCGCCGGTTGAGTGATGTTCAACGCATCAGCAGCCCGACGGGTCGAGCGGTGCCGGTAGGCCATCTGAAAGAGTTCGATCTGACGGGCGGTGATACGCATCGTTTTTGATAACTAATTTGCATCGAAAGATACAGGATTATGATTATTCTTTTATCGAACGGGGAGGTATTCCTCAGGACCGAACACGATGAGAAAGCCAAGCTGTGACCCTGGAAGCCTTGCCCCTGATGATTGCCGTTTTTGCCGGATCGGTTCTGCAGGCCGGTGTCGGCATCGGCTTCAGCATCGTGGTTGCCCCCTTCATGATGATCATGCTTGGCACGGCAACAGCGATCCCCCTGCTTCTTCTGCTCAACACGCTCGTTTCCCTGGCCGCAATTGACTGGGCCAGTTGGCGTGCCGAAGCTGACGTGATCCGTTATTCCATCGTCGGGGCCCTGGGAGGGATCTTCGGAGGTCTTGCGATTTACCCCTTGCTGTCCGAGGCCATGCTCCTGTCGCTGGCCGCGAGCTTTCTGTTCATTGGCTTGGTTGTAAGCTTTGTGCCGCGCCTGCCGCTGATCGGCACCAGGGGCATTGTCACAGTTGCAGGGGCGTCGGGCATGACCACCGCCTGGGCGGCGATGCCGGGGCCGTTGATGGTCATCGGATTGCTGGCCAGCGGCCGAACATCCGGGCAGGCGCGGGTTCTGGTGCAGCCGATCGCCTTTGTGGCCTATGGCGTCGCATTCACTTTGCACGGTTTGACCAACTGGAGCCTGGTCTCCGAGGCTCCGTGGCTGGTCACCTTTGTCGCAACAACAATCGCAGGTGCCTTGCTTGGACGCATGGTCGGAGGCTATTTGCCGCTGCCCGTGATCAAGTTTTCGACCCGCATTATTTCTGTCTTCGCCTGTATCGCCCTTGTGCGACGCGCAATGCAGTTGGGGTGAGATCTATGAGTGAAACAAGAACAGTTGCCGACTTCCTTGACGGCTTTCCACGCGCCGAATTGATGACCGCCGAGACGCCGGTCGAGCATCTCGCACGTCTGTCAGAAGCGCTCGACATCGATCTCTGGATCAAGCGGGACGATCTGTCCGGTCTGGGTCTTGGGGGCAACAAGACACGGCAATTGGAGTTCTATTTCGGCGAGGCCCTTGCGAACAAGGCTGACACGGTGCTGATCACAGGTGCTGTCCAGTCCAATTTTGTCCGCTCCACCGCCGCTGCGGCTGCCCTTTTCGGGATGAAGGCCATATTGCAGCTGGAGGAGCGGGCGCCGGGAATGGGCGATGCCTATTATCGCTCGGGCAACGTGCTCTTGGCCCAGCTGTTGGGCGCAGAACATATGAGTTATCCGGTCGGAGAGGACGAGGCCGGCGCCGACAACGCCCTGCACGAACGGGCAGCCGGTCTCCGGACCGAGGGTCGAACGCCCTACGTCATCCATCTGGGTTTGGGGCATCCGCCCCTTGGCGCGCTGGGCTACATGGCCTGCGCGGAAGAACTGACCCGGCAGATGAACGATTTCGACGTCGCCGTGGTGCCGTCCGGCAGCGGTGCCACGCATGCGGGTTTTCTGTCCGGACTGCGCCTTGCCGGACATTCTGCGGATGTCTTCGGCATCTGTGTTCGCCGCAACCGCGATAGCCAGTTTCTGCGCATGCAGACAGTGCTGGAAAAGTTGGCTGACCTGCTCGGGCTGAAGGAAACGGTTCCCGACAGGGACATCATCACCTGGGATGGGGCGCTGGCACCCGGCTACGGTCGATTGGGCGAGAGCACCCGCACCGCGCTTGTGATGATGGCGCAGAAGGAAGGGATCTTCCTTGATCCGGTCTACACGGCCAAAACCTTCGCAGGCCTGCTGGGCCTGCTGAAGGAGGGCCGCATCCGGCCCGGGCAGAAAGTTGTCATGATCCACACCGGAGGCGTTCCGGCGCTGTTCGGCTATCAGGAAGAGCTCGGCGTAGCCTGATGTCTGCAGCCGGTCTCAGTCTCGACCTTCTCTTCACAACTGGGTCGGGTTTGGAGCGTCGCCATAGACCTCCACTGGATCAAAGGTTTTTTCCGTTTCGGTGAACTGTAGTTCGACGGGGCCGTTTTCGACCTCGACAGGTACCGCGCGATAGAAACAGGAGCGGTAGCCGACGTGGCAGCTCGCACCGCCATCAATGGCAACACGCAGCCAAACGGCGTCCTGGTCATCGTCAATCCGCAATTCGACAACCTTCTGGATGAGTCCGCTGGTCGCCCCCTTGTGCCACAGGCACTTGCGGCTCCGGCTCCAGTAATGGGCTTCACCGGTTTTGATCGTGAGCGTGAGGGCTTCTTCGTTCATCACGCCCATCATCAGCACTTCGCCGGATTCGGCATCGGTCGTCACGACAGGCAACAAACCATTTGCGTCAAATTTCGGTGCGAGAAGTTTGCCTTCCTCTACCTGTTCCACCGAAACGCGGTTTGCGAAAAGACTGTTGGTCGTCATCACACGTTCTCGCCTTTGTAACCACTGATCGAAGACAGAAAGTCTCTTCGAAGTTCAGCATCCGTTTGAAATTCGCCCAGCAGGCGTCGGGTCATCATGGAAACGCCCGGCTTCTTGATGCCGCGGGTGGTCATGCACATGTGCGCCGCTTCGACAACAACGGCGACGCCGCGAGGTTGCAGCACCTCCTGGATGGTGTCGGCAACCTGAGAGGTCAGGGTTTCCTGGATTTGAAGCCGCTTTGCGAAAACTTCCACGACACGGGCCAGTTTGCTGATACCAACAACACGGTTGGCCGGTAGGTAGGCGACATGCACCTTGCCAATGATCGGCACGACATGGTGTTCGCAGTGCGATTCCAGCCGCATGTTCCGGAGCACGATGAGATCATTGTAATCATTTGTCTCTTCGAACGTGCGGGCCAGCAGTTCCGCAGGATCGATCTTGTACCCTTCGAAGAATTCTTCGTAAGCGCGAACAACGCGCGCCGGAGTGTCAACGAGTCCCTCGCGGTCCGGATTGTCGCCGCTCCACTCAAGCAGGACCCGAACAGCTGCTTCGGCATCAGCACGGGACGGGCGCAACCCGTGTTCCCGTCGATACTCTGCCATGGCTGCAACAGTCGCAGCATAAGTCATATGTCTCACAACCTCTGTCGTTGGATCGGGCGACATAAATGCAATGATATAACATAACAGTCAATCTACGATTTTGTGTGGTGACCAAATGTGCCTTTGACCTCGTGTCGGCGTGCATGAGGCCTCGGTTTGGTTGACCCTGCATCATCTGGGACTAACAAGCCCACTTGCCTTGATTTGGACTCAATACGTTATAACATAACATTGCGAAGCAATGGAGACCGTAAACGCACCTTTGGAAGGCTGCGTGGTCATCAAATCGCGCAATATGAAGAACGTGATCAAGGGCAGGATCAAGATTTGCAACAAAGTGTCGTCAACCAGTCACAAACCGCTGAAACCTCTGATATTGAGGCGGCGCGGACAACCTTGAGACAATGGACCGAGGCAGTCGCGGTAGGTCGCGTGGAGGGTATTTTGGCGCTCTATGCACCGGACGCAATTCTGGTGCCGACCTTGTCGAACGAGATCGTTTCCGATGAGGCCGGACGTCGTCGCTATTTTGAGTTCTTTCTTTCAAACGGCAAAGCCGAATGCACGATCAACAGCGAAAAGATCCGGATTGACCACAAGCGTTGCACGGTTGCGATTGCCGGGATCTATTCCTTCTTGTTCCAAAGAAGTACCGGCCCGGAAACAGTTCCTGCAAGGTTCCTGTTCACTTTTGAAAGAACAGGCGGGGATTGGCGGATCTCCGGGCATCATTCCTCGCGTTGTATCTGAAAGCGGCAAGGCATTTGAGCTCAAGCAAACCAGTCAACCCAAGGCGACCTGTAGTCCATGGTACTTCCTGACCGAATTCCAGTTTTCTTGCTGAGTGGGTTCCTAGGTGCAGGCAAGTCCACGCTACTGAACGAATTCCTCGGAGATCCTTCCGTCAAGGACACGGCTGTGATCATCAACGAGTTCGGAGACGTGCCGGTTGATCACTTGCTCGTGCGACAGGGGCAAACAACGATCAGCCAGATTTCCACTGGCTGTTTGTGTTGCTCGGATTCAACGGACATTCGTCAAACACTCGCTGATCTCGAGGATGCAGTATCCGAGGGGCTGACCGGCAAGTTTGCGCGGGTCATTGTCGAGATGAGCGGGCTCGGCGACCCGGCGCCGCTGGTGAATGCATTTGCCGCCAACACCGGCACGGAACCGGGAAACCGGGACGATACCAACAGTCCTGAATTCTACCTTGCAGGCGTCGTTACCCTGTTCGACACGATTGCCGGGACGGCGACGGTCGAGAACCATTTCGAGGCGCTGAAACAGCTCGCATTTGCGGATCAGATCGTTCTGACCAAAACGGACATGACGACGAACACGAACGTCGCCACTGACAGCGTCTCGCTGACACAGGGACTGCGTGAACTCAATGCAAGCGCGGAAATTATCGACCGTCAAACCGTCGACCTGATGAGCCTTTTCTCACCGCGGCCCTATTCGGAAATCGACCGCGGAGAAGACGTGGCCGGGTGGTTGGCGTTGGAAACCGTACTGGCCCAGGATGCCGGACACGCCCACCGAGCCAGCGGACACAGCTCGTCTTCAAGGCACGGAGATGGCATTCGAACATTCAGCATTGTCAGCGATACCCCTCTCTCGGAGAAACGATTTCACCGCTTTCTGTCCCTTCTCCAAAACTCGGCCGGACAGCGCCTGTTGCGTGTGAAAGGGATCGTCGCCACCGAAGAAAGCCCGGAAGCGCCGCTGATTGTCCATGCGGTCCAGCACACCGTATCGAAGCCCAACCGGTTGCCTGCCTGGCCCGATGAAGACCACCGAACACGCCTTGTGTTCATCATGGACGGGATCGATCCCGAACCGGTGCGTGATCTGTTTACCGCGATACTCGAAAAGACTCCGTTTTCGCTTGTTAACTCGCTCAAAAACGCGGGAGGCGTTCTGAGAACGTCGATTTCCCGCAAGTTTTCCAATTTCACCGACACGTCTCGGAGGTCGCAATGAATGATTTGAAGCAGACACCCGTCACCGTACTCACGGGTTATCTTGGCGCAGGCAAAACCACGTTGCTCAATCGCATTCTCACCGAAAATCACGGCAAACGATATGCGGTGATTGTGAATGAGTTTGGTGAAATCGGGATCGACAATGATCTCGTCGTGGATTCAGACGAAGAAATCTTTGAAATGAACAACGGCTGCATTTGTTGCACCGTGCGTGGCGATCTCATTCGCATCATTGACGGGCTGATGAAACGCCAAGGCCACTTCGATGCCATCCTGATCGAGACCACGGGTCTCGCAGACCCGGCTCCCGTGGCGCAGACATTCTTCATGGACGAAGACGTTCAGGCGAAAACGAAGCTTGATGCAATTGTGACCGTGGTCGATGCCAAACACTTGCTCGACGAGATCGACAGAGCCCATGAAGCGCAAGAGCAGCTGGCATTCGCCGATCTGGTTCTCCTGAACAAGATTGACCTCGTCGGCGAAGAAGACATTGCGCAGGTGGAGGCGCGCATACGCGCAATCAATCCGACAGCGAAGATCATCCGCAGTGAACGATGCCATGTCGCGCTGAAGGACGTTCTCGGTCGCGATGCGTTCAGCCTTGATCGTGTGCTTGAGATTGAACCGGAGTTCCTTAAGCACGGCCACCATCACCATCACCATCACGACGATCATGTGACCAGCTTCTCGCTCCTGAGCGACACGCCGCTCGATCCGCAGCGTTTCTTTCCGTGGATCCAGTCGGTCGCCCAGACCTTTGGCCCCGACATGTTGCGCATGAAGGGAATCATTGCCTTCGAAGACGATGATGATCGCTTTGTAATGCAGGGTGTCCACATGTTGCTGGAAGGAAATCATCAACGCCCCTGGTCGCCGGAGGAGCCGCGGACAACCCGAATGGTCTTCATTGGGCGGGACCTCCCGCGCAACACCATTGAAGAGGGTTTCAGGCAGTGTTTCGCCATGCCGGAAATGGCAGGAGCATGACCGGATTCAACAATCCTCTTGCCCCGAAATTCACCCGTTTGAAGTCAAAGTCGACGGAGATAAAGAGCTGGGTAAGGGAGCAGATGGCGTTGCAGGAGGATTGCCCGGTCACCGTGGCCGAACTGGCTTGCCGCGACGATGGCTGTCCGGACATCGAAACCGTTATTGGTGTTCTTGAACCTGAAAAACCGATCGTAACGCTCCGGGTGCATACGCACATGAATGAAGTGACAAAAGAGGCTGTTGCAGAGGCGGTGCAAACGCTTTCACAGTCACAGTGACCATGCGTGGTTCTACTGCAGTTAGCGTTCCTCTTTGCAAGTGCGTCGAAGGCCAGACACCAAAACCTCTGGAACACAATCCGTGCCAACACGCAGGACTTGCGTGTTGGTGACCTGAGTTTTCGTCGGAATGGCAGGCCATGACCGAGGCCCGCGTTGGGGACATCTCAGCGCTATCGAGTTGCCAGTTTCCAGCCTTTGATGAGCCCCGTTCCTGACTGGCTTGAGATCGCGGATTTTTTGTGTCATTCTATCATTCGATAGAATGGAAAAATAAAAGTGGCCCCATTGACTGATCTGCCTGACTGCTCCCCCGATGCACATACGCAGCGTGAGAGCACCACCTTGCCACCACGGGCAAACATTGAAGCTGCAGCAATGATGCTGCGGGCCGCCGGTGATCCGGCGCGTTTGCGTATCCTGCTGTTGTTGGCAAACGGCGAAAGGTGTGTCACCGAACTTGCAGAAGCAGAAGACGAAAAGATCGCCACGGTCTCTGCGCGTTTGAAACAGCTACATGCTGCACGGCTGGTCAGCAAACGCCGGGAAGCAAAGCATATCTACTACACCCTTGCCGATGATCATGTTGTGCATCTCCTGCGCGACATACTGGATCATGCGGCAGAGGACCCATCCCTTGTCTAGAACTGGAAGGAGATAAGTCGTGACGAACAACAACCCGCGAAACGGAGATCACAGCCACGTTCACGGCCCCAATTGTGGCCACACCGCTGTGCGCCATGGTGATCACGTGGACTATCTTCACGACGGGCACTTGCATCACCAGGACGGGGACCGTGTCGAGGAACATGTAATTGAAGTTTCAGACACCAACCCGGAGGGCTGCGCACCGGTGTCCGCGGGTGACCTTGGTCATGATCCTGAACATGTGCACGGGCCGGGCTGTGGGCACGAGGCCGTGCCACATGGTGGTCACATCTGCTATCTCGTGAATGGCCGATTGCATCATCCCCATGATGGTCATTGTGATGATCATGGGCCGCTGGAAACGGCTTGACGCAGGCCACGAATTTCAAACCGAAAAACCCCACCCGCGTCACCTTGGTGAAGCGGGTGGGGTTTTGCATTCAGCCAGCCTGTCGTTCGGATTTGGAGACGTTGCCAACCAGCACGACCGGTTGAGCCCTGATCCTCTCCTACGAGTGTCCCTTCCAGGGCACGAGGATCCGCTCGGCGAACCGCATCAGGATGTCGATGCTGTAGCCGACAATTCCGATCAGGATGATCCCCATGATGACGATATCCGTGAGCTGGAATTTCGAGGCTGCGATGATCATCATCCCGGCACCCTTCTGGGCAGCGACAAGTTCGGCCGCAACCACGGTTCCCCAACAAACCCCCATGGCAACACGGGCACCCGTGAAGATTTCCGGGAGCGAGTTGGGCACGATGACGTAACGCAGAACCTGTGACTTGGTCGCCCCGAGCGAATAGGCGGCATGAACCTTGGAAATGTTGACGCCTGAGACACCGGCCCGGGCTGCAATCGTCATGATCCAGAGCGCTGCGAGGAACAGAAGCACGATCTTGCCGGTTTCCCAGATGCCGAACCAGATGATGACCAGCGGGATCAGCGCCAGTGGCGGGACCGGGCGCATGAATTCAACGATCGGATCAAACCAGCCGCGTACCCAGTTCGACAGACCCATGGCATAGCCAAGCGGGATGCCGATCAGTGCACCCAGGAAGAAGCCCACGACCACGCGCATCAGCGACCAGCCGAGATGTTCCCAGAGCGTGAAGTTCTGGTAGCCGGCAGATGCGATTTCGCTGAACCGCTTCACCACGGCTTCTGGAGACGGCATCCAGATCGGCTCCATCTGCAACCCCTTGGAAGGGTGGAAATAGAGCGATCCCTTTGGTGTCATGGTGACGTCACCATTTTCGACCGAGACCGTTTCTCCGGGCGCGATCGCCGTGCCGTTGACGGCGGTGACCTCGGCACCTTCGCCGTCATTGCGGGTGACCTTCACCAGAACGGACCGCCAGGCACCGACAGCCGCGGAATCATGCTGTGCATGTCCGTCTTTCGCCTCGACCTCGGGCGCATCGACCTTCTTGCCGACCTCATGGACGCTGACGCGCACCTCTGCGGTGTCCGACTGACCGGTCGCATCGGTGGCCGTGTAGGTGAAGCTCGTTTCGCCGACAAAGGGGCCGGGCATGTGGATGGGGACCCATTTGGACCCTGTGAAAGCTCCCCAGATCAGGAAGATAACGATCACCGATATGACCGATGCGGCCCGATCCGGGCGAATGGCGCTTTCATCCCCGAAGGTCACCGTTTTCAGGCTGGTCAGGCTCTGTTTGGGACGGCTGAGCGTGCGCACGTAGTGGACGATCAGGTAGCCGATGAAAAAGAGGGCGGCGTAGAGGAGGAGAATGAATAGACCGGTCATGCTGCAGTCTCCGACCGGCCCATGATTTCCTCTTCCATTTCCCAGATCATCGACAGGATTTCGTCCCGGGTTTCGGCAAAGCCTTCGCTTTTCTTCACGGCCCTGAGATCCGCACCAACACCGCGTTCGGCAAAGGGCAACCGGTATTCCTTGTGGATCCGGCCAGGCCGCGGTGCCATGACCAATAGTCTTTCACCCAGTAGAAGAGCCTCTTCCACCGAGTGCGTGATCAGGATGACCGTCTTGCCCGTCTCCTTCCAGAGTTTGAGAACCAGACCCTGCATCTTTTCGCGGGTCAGGGCGTCAAGAGCGCCAAGTGGCTCGTCCATGAGGATGACATCGGGATCATTGGCAAGGCATCTGGCAAGGGCAACACGCTGCTGCATGCCGCCGGAAAGCTCGTAAACGGCCTTGTCCTTGAAATCCTGAAGTCCGACCGTCTCAAGCAGATGG
The DNA here is from genome assembly GCA_017643925.1 of Roseibium sp. Lineage (GTDB taxonomy): Bacteria > Pseudomonadota > Alphaproteobacteria > Rhizobiales > Stappiaceae > Roseibium. The sequence continues at coordinate 30,046 of JAEPML010000020.1, forward strand.
TCAACGATCTGCATGCGCTCTTTCCTGGGCATGGATTTCATGCGCGGTCCGAACTCGACGTTCTGACTGACATTCATCCACTCAAAGAGCGCGCCTTTCTGGAACACCATGCCTCGTTCGGCACCGGGTCCGGTGACCACATGTCCATTCATGCGAACCTGACCACTGGTCGGGGCCAGAAAGCCTGCAACGATGTTCAAGAGGGTGGTCTTGCCGCATCCGGAAGGGCCAAGCACCGACATGATTTCGCCGACGCCGAGTTCAATGGATACATCTTTCAGGGCTTGAACGTGCGCTCCGGTCGGAAGGTCGAAACGCATGGAAATATTCTCGATATGAACGCCGTCCATATTAGGTCCCCTGCTGCCGGGAGATAAAGAAAAACCGGGGTGACGCGGTAAGCGCCACCCCGAGCGTAGCAGGACTGGCGATTATTGCGCAGCAGCAGTCAGCGGACCTGCGTCCACCGTGGTCTCATAAGTTTCGAGTGCAGACGGAATGGAGCCTGCCTCCAGGAAGACATTGGCGACACCCAGCATGAAGGACTGAACGTTTCCGCCAAGCCACTTGTCACTCAGGGCTTCCTCGGTCGACGGGAAGGTGAAGGTGGCAAGGGAGGCTTCCGCATCGGCCGGATCCATACCGGCATCCTTGGCGATCACGGCCAGCATTTCAGCCTTGTCGCCGCCAGCGTTCCACTTGGCATTGGCGTCAGCGGTGACTTTCAGGAACTTGGCCATCATGTCCGGGTTTTCGGAGACGAAGTCAGCCGGGGCAGTGATGGCGTCGAACACGAGGATCCCGAGTTCTTCCTTCTCTGCACCAGTCAGCAGCACGTTGCCATGCTCTTTCATGCGGCGCAGAGCACCACCCCAACCGCAGACCATGTCGAGATTGCCCTGGGCAAAGGCGGCAGCACCGTCGGCCGGGGCCATGTCAACGATTTCCATCGTGGTGATGTCGACGTTGAAATGCTTCATTTGCTCAAGGAAGCCGAAATGTGCGGCCGTTCCGATCGGCACACCGACCTTCTTGCCTTCGAGTTCCTTGGCGTTGCCCTTCTCGATTTCCAGTGCTTCGGCGACCACGCAATTGTCGTTGTCGGAATAGCTCACGGCAACGTCTGTCAGTTTCAGGTCCTGACCGGCGGAGGTCGCAACCACGAATGGTGGCACGCCCTGGCTCACGGCAATCTGCACGTCGCCGGAAGCCATGGCCGCGGACATTGCCGTACCGGTGTCGAACGAAACCAATTTGACCGGCACGCCGAGTGCTTCGTCATACGGGCCCTTCACCTTGGCGTATTGGAACGGCATCGGCCATTCAAGGAAGTAAGCCACGGTCAGCTCGTCCTCGGCGGCGGCCATCTGAACGCTGCCGAGCAGGGTCATGGCGGCCAATGCGCTGCATATTTTTGATCTGGATGTCATCGAATGTATCCCACTGTTCCCTTGTTACTTTGCAGACCCGCAGGTTTTCCCGTCTGATGCCGTAGCGTTCGCGCGCCGACTTATCTGCAGGTGAAAATGCTTACGGCAGAAAGGCAGTGTGACAATAGAAACGCCGCTCTGGACCTACAGCATTTCCGCATCTGGTCTTATACGCACTCGGGAATTTGGGCGCCTGGTATTAAATTGAGCAGGTATTGCTGAAAAAGCGGGCGAATTTTGACCTGTTGGTCTGGTCTTGGGGGATGCAAAATCCATGTAAACCTTTGTGTTTGCCGGAATGACAAAAGTGCGCTTCCGCGCCTCTGGCGGGGGCGCGCTACACGGGAAATCGAGCCGAATTGCGGGGATTGTGGTCTCCTTTCACAAGCTCTGGCCGCGCCAGGCATTTTTCGAATTTCACGGATTGCCAAATCGCTCCGATGGGATAGCCTCTAGGTCCAGCCAGTTCAGAGGTTAAGTCCAGATATGGCAATTCCTGCCGAAACGTTCTTCATCAAGCCGGACAATGAGACGACTCTGCAGCAGCAGATCCAGCGACTGGTCGTCGAGGCGATCCTGTCCGGCAGATGCCTGCCGGGTGAAAAGATGCCCTCCACGCGCAAGCTGGCCAAGCATCTCGGCATCGCACGTATCACGGTCACGATCGCCTATACGGAACTGGTCTCCAATGAATATCTGGAATCCCGGGGACGGTCCGGTTATTTCGTCGCCCAAACGGCGCCGAGCCGTCCAACATTCGATCTGCCGGATCAGGCCGACAGGTCCCAGGTCGACTGGTCCCGCACCATCGGACAGCGCTTTTCCGAGCACATCACGCTGGTCCGCCCGGAAAACTGGAGAGACTACAAGTATCCCTTTATCTACGGACAGTTTGATCCAAGACTGTTCGACCACCACAATTGGCGCAATTGTGCGTTGAAAGCAGTTGGGCGCAAGGATTTCGATACGCTTGCGACCGACTATTACGAGCGGGACGACCCGATGTTGGTCGAGTTCATCCTGCGCCAGATCCTGCCGCGACGGGGCATCAACGCCAAGCCGGAAGAAATCCTGATCACCATGGGCGCCCAGCATGCGCTCTGGATCACCGCCCAGATCCTGCTGACCCAGCGGAGGACCGCGGTGATGGAAAACCCCTGTTATCCCGGGCTGCGCCAGATCCTCGCGCAAACACGATGCAACACCGTTTCGGTGGATGTTGACGGTTCCGGTCTGCCACCTGAAGACCTGCCGGAGGCGTTGGATGTGGTGTTCACGACACCAAGTCATCACTGCCCGACCAATGCCACCATGCCGTTCGACCGGCGCAAGCGTTTGCTGGAGCGGGCCGCGAGAGACGGTTTCATCATTGTCGAGGACGATTACGAATTCGAGATCTCGTTTCTGAAATCGCCGTCCCCGGCTCTCAAGTCGATCGATCCGACCGGGTCGGTGATCTATATCGGCTCCTTTTCCAAGTCGATGTTCCCCGGCCTGAGGCTCGGATACATCGTTGCATCCGAGCCTTTCATTCGCGAGGCGCGTGCCCTGCGTTCGCTTGTCCTTCGCCATCCTCCCGGGCTCATCCAGCGAACAGCTGCCTATTTCCTTTCACTCGGCCACTATGACGCCCAGATAACGCGGATGGGCCGAACTTACCGCAAGCGCCGGTCGACCATGGAATACAGCATGAAGGAACACGGCCTGTTTCAGTCCGAACAGGACACGTTTGGCGGGTCTTCCTTCTGGATGCGGGCGCCGGATGGCGTCGACAGTTCCGAACTCGCCATGCGCCTGCGCAAGCATGGTGTGTTGATCGAACCGGGCCGGGCGTTCTTCGCAAGCCACCAGGAACAGCCCGGGTTCTACCGCTTGGCTTACTCGTCAATCGCGGCTGCCCGCATACCCGGTGGAATCTCCTTGTTGGCGCAGGAATTGGGCAAAGCCGGCTAAGCCCGGATCGTCTGCTTGGCTGACGTTTTGGAAGGCATTTCGCGGGCCGGCTTGGCTTCGTGAGATTTTCGTTGATTTTTTCATTTTTCTGCATGAAATTATCGGTGAAATTTTCACGAGCGGATCGCAATGGCTGAAACTGGCAGTTTGGGTGAGGACCTTAGGGCTCTCAGAATCACCCGGAAAATGACCCTTGAAGAGCTGGCTCAGCGGCTCGGCCGATCTGTTGGCTGGCTGTCTCAGGTTGAACGCGACATTTCCGTGCCGCGCATGTCGGATCTCAAACAGATTGCCGATATCTTCGGTGTTCAGTTGTCGCTCTTTTTCGGCAGCACGGATGCGCCGGAGAACGAACAGGGCCGGATTGTGCGCGCCGGGTCCAGGCGGGTGATCGGAGAGCGGGACAGGGGCCTGGTCGAAACCCTGATTTCTCCTGACCTGACCGACAGTTTCGAAATGATCCATTCGACATTCCAGCCCGGTTCGCGCCGAACGGACCCGATTTCGCGTCCGACGCAGGAAGTCGCCTATCTGGTGTCCGGCAAACTCGATGTCTGGCTGGACGACGAAAAATTCACGATCGAAGCGGGCGACAGTTTCCGCATTCGCGAATCCTCCTATCGCTGGGAAAATCCCTACTCGGAGCCGGCCGTAGCCGTCTGGGTGATTTCCCCGCCTGTTTACTGACAGCTCTTATAAAAGGTCATTGGAATGTCTGTGCCTTCTACAGCCCGTGTCGTGATTATCGGCGGTGGTATCGTTGGTGTATCCACGCTTTATCACCTCGCCAAATTCGGATGGTCGGATTGCGTTCTACTGGAAAAGAACGAACTCACCGCGGGGTCCACATGGCATGCGGCGGGCAACTGTCCGAACTTTGCCATGAGCTTCGGCGTCATGAACATGCAGCGTTATGGTCTGGAGCTCTACCGGGGCCTTGCAGACGAAGTCGACTACCCGATCAATTATCATGTGACCGGGTCGGTTCGTCTGGCGCATTCCCATGAACGCATGATGGAATTTGAACACGCCGCCACCATGGGCCGTCACATGGGCCTTGAGATGGATGTCTGCACGCCCGACCAGCTGCTTGAGCACTACCCGTTCATGGAGACACATGACCTAGAAGGCGGGCTTTGGGATCCGCTCGACGGGGACATCGACCCGGCCCAGGTCACGCAGGCGCTCGCCAAAGGTGCCCGAGCCATGGGCGCGAAGATCCTTCGCTTCACGCCTGCCAGCGGTGTCAGCAGAGAAAATGGCGAATGGATCGTGCACACCGAAAAGGGCGACATTCGCTGCGAATACGTGGTCAACGCGGCGGGCTACTATGCGCCGAGGGTTGGTGAATGGTTCATCCCTCAAGGAGGACGCCCGGTGCCGGCGGCCGTGATGAGCCACCAGTATTTCCTGACCGAACCGGTTCCGGAGATTGCAGCGTGGAGCGAAAAACACGGCCGCAAGCTGCCGCTGCTCAGAGACGTCGACTCGTCCTACTATCTTCGCCAGGAAACTACCGGGTTCAATCTCGGACCCTATGAGCGAAATTGCCAGGCAGCCTGGGTCCGGCCGGATGATCCCATGCCCGACGACTTCAGCTTCCAGCTCTATCCGGACGACCTGGACAGGTTGGAATGGTACATCGAAGACGCCATGGCGCGCGTGCCGCTGCTTGGAACGCAGGGTGTCAGCCGCAACATCAATGGTCCGATCCCCTATGCTCCGGACGGACTTCCGATGATCGGTCCGATGCCGGGCGTCCCCAACGCTTTTGAAGCCCATACCTTCACCTTCGGAATCGCCCAGGGCGGGGGCGCCGGAAAGGTGGCCGCCGAATGGATTGTCAACGGCCAGACTGAGTGGGACATGTGGTCCTGCGATCCGCGTCGGTATACCGACTACACCGACAAGGGCTACTGCATCGACAAGGCGATGGAGGTCTACGGTCACGAATACGCGATGCACTTCCCGCATCACAGCTGGCCGGCAGGCCGTGACCGCAAGAAATCCGCTCTTCACGACAAACTGCTCGGGCTGGGTGGCCAGATGGGGGCTTACAATGGCTGGGAACGTGCAAACTGGTTCGCAAGGCCGGGCGACGACACGTCGGAAGAAGCCACCCAGACCTGGAAGCGCTCTGGTCCCTGGGAACCACGCATCCGCGAGGAGTGTGAAGCTGTTCGGGACAGCGTCGGAGTTCTTGACCTCCCGGGTTTCTCGCGCTTTAGCCTGAGCGGTGAAGGTGCCGCCGAATGGCTGCGCGGCCGGATTACCGGCGCGTTGCCGAAGGTGGGTCGTCTGAATCTTGCCTATTTTGCCGATGATCGCGGGCGCATCCTGACCGAAATGTCGGTGATCCGGCACGACGAGGATGTGTTCACGCTGATAACGGCCGCGGCAGCACAGTGGCACGACTTTGAAGTGCTGAAATTCAATCTTGTTGACGGTTTGGAGCTTGTCGACAGAACACTGGACCTGTCGACCCTGATCGTGAGTGGTCCAAAGTCGAGGGAGCTCTTCGAAAAGATTGCCGACGCCGATCTGTCGCTCGGTTGGCTGACCCATCAGGAGGCGAAGGTCGCAGGAAAAGAAGCGATGCTCGTGCGGGTGTCCTTTGCCGGGGAACTCGGATGGGAGGTCCATGCAAGTTTTAAGGATATGCCGCTCATCTATGAAACGATCCTGGAGGCCGGTGCCAGGCCATTCGGCATGTATGCCCTCAATGCGCTGCGGCTGGAAAAAGGGTATCGCACCTGGAAGGGAGACCTGTCCACGGACTACTCGCTTCTTGAAGGGGGGCTCGATCGTTTCGTCAGGCTGGACAAGCCGCAGGATTTCCCGGGCAAATCGGCCTTGATGAACGAAAGGCAGCAGGGTTCGAAAAAGCGTTTTGTCACCCTTTTGGTTGATGCCGGAGACTGCGACGCCCCCTACATGGCGGCAATCCTTCAAGGTGGCGATCTCGTCGGCGAAGTCACCTCGGGTGGCTGGGGATACCGGGTGAATGCCTCGATCGCGCTGGGCATGGTTCGTGCGGACCTGGCGGAGCCGGGAACAGAGCTCGAGGTGGAAATCTACGGCAAGCTCTGCAAGGCGACAGTTCAGGCGGATGCACCGCTTTGGGATCCGGAAAACGCGCGCATACGGGCGTGAGCCACTAAAAACTGGATTTCTCTTTGACATGATTTTGGAGGAGACTCATGGTCGGGAGTGAACTGAAGCAACGTCGCCGCGCCGGCGGCCGTTCCGCACGCACGGCGGCCCGTTCCCGTCCGCTTGATGCGGCGGTGCGTCCCGTCTGGCCGGGCATGCCGGGCGGACAGTACAGGCCTCTGAAGGACGAGGACGTGCTGCGTATCCACGAGGCTGCCCTGAACGCGCTTGAACAGGTCGGCATGGGATCTGCTCCGGCCTCGGGACGCGCCTATCTTACAGAGGCCGGTGCCCTTGAAGGGGATGATGGCCGTATCCGGTTTCCACGTGCTCTTGTCGAGGACATGCTGGCCAAAGCGAGCAAGACGGTTACCCTGTGCGGCCGGGACCCGCAGTTCGATCTCGACCTTCAGGGCAACAAGGTTCATTTCGGAACTGCGGGAGCCGCCGTTCACATCGTAGAACCTGAAACCGGCAACTACCGAAATCCGAACGTCCAGGACCTCTACGATGCTGCGCGCATCGTCCAGCGTCTCGACAATGTCCACTTCTTTCAGCGCCCGCTTGTTTGCCGGGAATTTGCCGACCCGCAGGAACTGGACCTCAACACGGTCTATGCTGCCTGCGCCGGCACCACGAAGCACATCGGGACCTCCTTTACCGAGGCCACCAATGTCCATCGCTGCGTGAAACTGCTGCATGAAATCGCAGGTGGGGAGGACGCCTGGCGCGCTCGGCCTTTCGTGTCGAATTCCAATTGTTTTGTCGTGCCGCCACTGACCTTTGCCGAGGAAAGCTGCGAGGTCATGGAGGCCTGTATCCATGCCGGCATGCCGGTCCTGCTTCTGTCTGCGGGTCAGGCGGGGGCGACCGCCCCGGCACCGATTGCCACGGCGGTGGTGCAGGCCGTCGCCGAGTGCCTGGCTGGTGTTGTCTATGTCAACGCGGTCAAGCCCGGACATCCCGCAGTATTCGGAACCTGGCCCTTTGTCAGCGATCTTCGGACCGGCGCAATGTCGGGCGGCAGCGGTGAACAGGCTTTGTTGAGCGCAGCCTGCGCCCAGATGCACAAGTTTTACGGTCTCCCAGGCGGGGCCGCTGCAGGAATAGCGGATTCCAAGCTGCCCGACATGCAGGCGGGCTGGGAACAGGGCATCAGCAATGTCATGGCCGGACTTTCAGGTCTGAACATGGTCTACGAAGCTGTTGGCATGCACGCGTCCCTGCTCGGGTTCTGCATGGAATCGCTTGTGCTTGGCAACGACATGCTCGGCCAGGTGCTTCGCTGCGTCAGGGGCGTTGAGGTCAAGGATGAATATGTCGATATCGACGTGATCCGCTCCGTTGTCCTGGACGGGCCGGGTCACTATCTCGGCCATGACCAGACGCTGCAGCTGATGCAGAGCGAATATGTCTATCCGGAACTGGCAAACCGCTCCAGCCCGAAGGAATGGGAAGAACTGGGCAAGCCGCGACTGCTGAACACGGCCGCGGAACGGGTGAGGTCAATTCTCTCCCAGGAAGCCCATCAAATCGATCCGGCGACCGACACATCGCTGCGGGCAGCATTCCCCCTGGCTGACCTCGCTAGAAGCTGAAACCTGTGCCCGGCCATGCCGGGCAGGTCCGTTATCGCTGAGCCGTTTTACGCAAACAGACCGCGTCAGACTTTAACGCGTTCCGATTTCGGATCGTAGAGCGGTTTCAAGGAGGCCTCTGCAGCGACCCGCGTTCCGGCAACGTCGATCTCGTAGGATGAACTCAGCATCTGAGCCGGTGTTTCGCCCTTGCAAGGCACGTAGCCGAGCCCGACGGCGGCACCAAGGGCATGTCCGTAATTGCCGCTGGAAAGATAACCGACGACCTCACCGTCCCGAAGAACCGGTTCGTTGTGATAAAGGAGCGGCTCCCGGTCCTTGAGCCGGAACTGGAGCAGACGCTTTTCAAGCCCGTTCTCGCGCTTGCGCAGCACCGCGTCCCTGCCGATGAAATCGGGCTTGTCGGTTTTCACCGCGAAGCCGAGACCTGCCTCCAGGACATGATCTTCGCAGGTGATGTCGTGGCCGAAATGCCGGTAACCCTTTTCGATCCGGCAGGAATCCATCATGTGCATGCCGCACAGGCGGCCGTTCAGATCCCGGCAGGCGGAGTGGAGAGCCTCGAAAACATGCGCGGCCATATCCGACGAGACATAAATCTCCCAGCCCAGTTCACCGACATAGGTCACGCGGTGCGCGCGCGCGAGTGCCATGCCGATTTCAATCTCCTGCGCCGTGCCGAACGGATTTCCCTGATTGGTGAAATCGTTTGGAGAAACGGCTTGCAGCAGCGTCCGTGAATTAGGGCCCATGACGGCGATGACGGCTTCCCCCGGTGTGACATCGGTGATCACCACCTGAAATCCCTCGGCATGCCGTCGCAACCAGGTTTCGTCGGCAAGGCGCGTTGCGGCAGGTGTCACGACCAGATACGCCGTTTCCGAAAGGCGGGTCACCGTCACGTCGGCCTCGATACCGCCGCGGTTGTTCAGAAGCTGGGTGTAGACGATCTTGCCTGATGGCACGGCGTACTTGCCGCCCCCGACATAGTTCAGGAATTTTTCTGCGTCGGGTCCTTCAACGCGGATCTTGCCAAAAGAGGACATGTCGTAGAGCCCGACATTCTCGCGGACAGCCATGTGCTCGCGGGCCGAGTTTTCGAACCAGTTCTGGCGTTTCCAGGAGTACTGGTAGGCCCGTTCCTGGCCTTCATCTGCAAACCAGTTGGCACGTTCCCAGCCGGCGAGCTCCCCGAAGACAGCCCCATTGGCTTTCAGGTGCTCGTGCAGAGGCGTGCGCCGGATACCACGTGCGGTCGCTTTCTGGCGAAACGGAAAGTGGTCGGCGTAAAGCAGCCCAAGCGTTTCCTTCGAACGCTCGAAGAGGTAGCTCTTGTTGCCCTGGAACGGTTGCATGCGTGCGATATCAACATCGCCCAGGTCAAAGGGTTTCTCTCCGGTATCCATCCAATCTGCCAGCGCCATGCCGGCTCCACCCGCCGACTGGATGCCGATGGAGTTGAAGCCGGCAGCGACCCAGACATTGTCCATGGTCGGTCCGAGGCCCAGGTGATAGGCGTCGTCAGGGGTGAAGCTTTCGGGGCCGTTGAAAAAGGTATGGATACCGGCCTCAGCGAGCAGCGGCATCCGGTTGACCGCGGCTTCGAGGATAGGTTCGAAATGTTCGATATCCTCCGGGAGCTGATCGAACTCGAAACTGTCGGGAATGCCGTCCATACCCCAGGGCTTTGCATTGGGCTCGAAGGCGCCAAGCAGGATTTTTCCGGCGTCTTCCTTGTAATAGGCGCATTCATCCGGAACGCGCAGAACGGGCAACTGGGTCAGGCCCGGAATGTTGTCGGTGACGATGTAGAAGTGTTCGCAGGCATGCAAGGGCACGTTTACGCCGGTCATGCGACCAAGTTCGTGACCCCACATGCCGCCACAATTGACCACATGTTCGCACTCGATGGTTCCGCTGCCGTCTTCCGATTGCCAGTCGACGCCCGTGATCCGTCTTCCGTCACGGTTGACACCTGTGACCTTAACCCGCTCCAGCACCTTGGCGCCGCCCAACCGTGCCCCCTTGGCCAGCGACAGGGCAATGTTGGCCGGATCCCCCTGACCATCAAGTGGCAGGTAAACACCGCCCACGACACCGTCCATGTTGAGGTGCTCGTAGCGCGCCTTGATCTCCGAGGGACCGATCTCCTCGACTTCGACACCGAAAGCCCGTGCCATTGCGGCCTGCCTCAACAATTCTTCGTTGCGCTCTTCACTGAGTGCGACGGTGATTGATCCGCAGCGCCTGAATCCGGTGGCGACTTCGGTTTCGGCTTCGAGGCCCGCGTAGAGCTCCTGGCTGTATTTGGCTAGCCGGGTCATGTTCTGAGTGGCGCGCAGCTGCGCGATGAGCCCTGCCGCGTGCCAGGTCGTGCCTGAGGTCAGCTGCTTGCGTTCGAGCAGTACGACATCAGACCAACCCTTTTTGACAAGGTGATAGGCAACGGAGCACCCGACGACACCACCACCGATAATGACAACGCGTGCTTTGGAGGGGGGAAATGGCATTTTACTGGCCCGTGGTTCTAACGCCCCTGCAGACCGTCAGCGATGGGAACCATCCCTGGAGATGGAAAACCGGCTGGGAGTGGGCTGCGCGGCAGGCAAAATGAAAATTTCTCTAGTTTTTTCACGAGGCGTTTGAAAAAGTCAAAGTTTTTTTCATCTGGCGGTGAAATCGGGACGGCTGACGCTCGCCTGTGAGATGTGGCTCGCCAGACAAATCGTTCGAAGAAAGGCCGAGAGCTGGAAAGCGAGGTCCGAAACCTGGCGGGTCAATTGCCGTGGCAGACCCGTTATCTGGACCTATTAGTTGAAGATTTTTGGCCCTATTCCGCCTGAAGCACCCATGCATATGTGAAGTCCAACTGACGGTTCGAGCAGCCGGGATTCTGATCAGGGAGAAACGTTGTGGACGCTGTTCTTTCGAAAAACGACCTTTCCGAGGTTATCGAGTCGGACCGGGCGCATGTCTGGCATCACCTGCTCCAGCACAAGGCGCTTGAGACCAACGATCCGCAGATCATGGTCGAAGGCAAGGGCATGCGGGTCTGGGATGCGACGGGGAAGGAATTCCTCGATGCAGTGTCCGGCGGCGTCTGGACGGTCAATGTCGGCTATGGCCGCACGAGCATTGCCGATGCGGTACGCGACCAGCTGGTGAAGATGAACTACTTCGCCAACGCGGCCGGCTCCATTCCAGGGTCTCTCTTTGCCAAGAAACTGACCGAGAAGATGCCGGGCATGACCCGCGTCTATTATTCGAATTCGGGATCGGAAGCGAATGAGAAGGTCTTCAAGATGGTGCGCCAGATTTCGCACCGTCGCCATGGCGGCAAGAAGAGCAAGATCCTGTACCGCGAACGTGATTACCACGGCACCACGATCACGGCCCTGTCTGCCTGCGGACAGCCGCAGCGGGCGGCTGAATACGGACCCTATACGCCGGGCTTTGTGGAAGTGCCGCATTGCCTTGAATATCGCAACCAGTTCGACAGTCCCGAAGACTATGGTGCCCGCGCAGCTAACGCGATCGAGGAAGTCATCCTGCGGGAAGGACCGGACACGATCGGCGCAATCTGCCTTGAGCCGATTACCGCGGGCGGTGGCGTGATTGTGCCACCGAAGGGATATTGGGAGCGGGTGCAGGAGATCTGCGACCGTTACGAAATCCTGATCCATATTGACGAGGTCGTTTGCGGTGTCGGCCGTACCGGCGAATGGTTCGGCTACCAGCACTATGGGGTGAAACCCGATTTCGTGACCATGGCCAAGGGTGTTGCCTCCGGCTATGCGGCGATCTCCTGCACGGTGACCACGGAAGAGGTGTTCAACCAGTTCAAGGATGACGCGTCCGATCCGCTCGGATTCTTCCGCGACATCTCTACCTTTGGCGGTTGTGCCTCCGGACCGGCTGCGGCCTTGGAAAACATGCGGATCATCGAAGATGAAAACCTGCTGGAGAACACCGACCGCATGGGTGAGCGCCTGATGGATAACCTCAGGACGCTCCAGGACAAGCATTCCGTGATCGGCGAAGTGCGCGGCAAGGGACTCCTGGTGGGCGCGGAACTGGTCAAGGACCGGACCACGCGGGAACCAGCCGACGAGGCGATGGTCCAGGCCGTGGTTGCCCACTGCCGCAAGCAGGGTGTCATCATCGGCATGACCAACCGGTCACTGCCCGGCCTGAACAACACGCTTTGCCTTGCACCGGCTCTCATCTCCACGTCCGACGACATTGACGAGATCTCATCCGCAATTGGCGAGGCCCTGGGCGCCGTATTCGGCTGACCCTAGTTAATCGAAACAAGACCTGAATTCACCGGAGAAACCGACATGAAAATGACAACCGAAGAAGCCTTCGTAAAAGTGCTTCAGATGCATGGAATTGAGCATGCCTTCGGTATTATCGGATCCGCCTTCATGCCGATTTCCGACCTGTTTCCGGAAGCCGGGATCACGTTCTGGGACTGTGCTCACGAAGGCTCCGGTGGCATGATGGCGGACGGCTTTACCCGCGCCAGCGGCAAGATGAGCATGATGATCGCGCAGAACGGACCGGGCATCACCAACTTCGTCACGGCTGTCAAAACCGCTTACTGGAACCACACGCCGTTGCTTCTGATCACGCCGCAGGCTGCCAACAAGACCATCGGTCAGGGCGGTTTCCAGGAAGTCGAACAGATGGCGCTTTTCAAGGACATGGTCGCCTATCAGGAGGAAGTCCGGGACCCGAGCCGTGTTGCGGAAGTGCTCAACCGGGTCATCCTGCAGGCGCTTCGGGCAAGTGCTCCGGCGCAGATCAACATGCCGCGCGATTTCTGGACCCAGGTGATCGATATCGAGCTGCCGGCCATCGTCGATTTCGAACGACCGGGTGGTGGGGACACCGCTATCGCCGATGCTGCCAGACTTCTGAGCGAAGCAAAATTCCCGGTGATCCTGAACGGAGCGGGTGTGGTGCTTTCGGGCGCCATTCCATCGTCGATTGCCTTGGCCGAGCGCCTCGATGCCCCCGTATGCTGTGGCTACCAGCACAACGATGCCTTCCCGGGGTCTCATCCGCTCTTTGCCGGGCCGCTCGGATATAACGGTTCGAAAGCCGGCATGGAACTGATCTCCCAGGCCGATGTCGTGCTCGCGCTCGGAACGAGGCTCAATCCGTTCTCGACCCTGCCGGGCTACGGCATCGACTATTGGCCGCGCGATGCCAAGATCATTCAGGTTGATATCAACCCGGACCGGATCGGACTGACGAAACCGGTCTCCGTGGGCATTGTCGGTGACGCCAGGAAGGTTGCCGATGCCATCTTTGAAAACCTGTCCTCGTCTGCGGGCGATGCCGGCCGCGAAGAGCGCCGCCACACGATTTCCCAGACCAAGTCCAGATGGGCACAACAGCTGTCCTCGATGGATCATGAGGATGATGACCCAGGCACGACCTGGAATGAGCGCGCACGCGCGGCCAAGCCGGAGTGGCTCAGCCCGCGCAAGGCCTGGCGGGCCATTCAGGCAGCATTGCCAAAGGAAGCGATCATCAGCTCCGACATTGGCAACAACTGCGCGATCGGCAATGCCTATCCGACCTTCGAGGCAGGCCGCAAGTATCTGGCACCCGGTCTGTTCGGTCCATGTGGCTACGGTCTGCCGGCCATTGTCGGCGCCAAGATCGGATGTCCTGATACACCGGTTGTGGGCTTTGCAGGCGACGGCGCTTTCGGCATTGCCGTGACCGAGCTTACCGCAATCGGCCGCAGCGAATGGCCACCCATCACCATGGTTGTCTTCCGGAATTATCAGTGGGGTGCGGAGAAGCGCAATTCGACGCTCTGGTACGAAGACAATTTCGTCGGCACCGAGCTGGACGAGGATGTCAGCTATGCGGCGATCGCCCAGGCCTGCGGATTGCAGGGTGTTCAGGCACGGACGATGGATGAATTGACCCAGATGCTTGATACGGCCGTCGAAGACCAGATGAAAAACGGCAAGACAACCCTGATCGAGGTGCTGATCAACCAGGAACTGGGGGAACCCTTCCGACGTGATGCCATGAAGAAGCCGGTGGCGGTCGCGGGCATCTCGAAGTCGGACATGAGACCGCAGTCCGGCATCTGACGCGTTAGATTGCGGTTATGGGAGAGACCCTTGTCCTGAATTCCGGGTCGTCATCAATCAAGTTCGCACTGTTTGATGAAAACCTGTCGAAGAAAACTCATGGAAGTGCCACCGAAATCGGTGGCGCCTCCATGCTGTCTGTGGATGGGGTTGACCGCGGCGTTTCTCTCACCAGTCATGTGGACGCCATGACGGTGATCTTGAAAGCGCTTCAGGAGAAGGGTGTCGATCCCTCGAGCCTGGCGGCAGCGGGTCACCGGGTGGTACACGGCGGGCCTCATCTGACGAAGCCCTGCCGGTTGGGTGATAGTGTTCTTGAAGAAATCGAGCGTTGTACGCCATTGGCCCCGCTCCACAATCCGCACAATCTCTCCGCGATCAGAGCGCTGGCGCAGATCGCTCCGGACCTGCCGCAATGTGCAAGCTTCGACACGGCTTTCCACACCTCGAATCCGGATGTTGCGCGACGCTATGCGCTTCCGCTGGAGGTCACGGATCCTGACGTTCTGCGCTACGGATTTCATGGCATTTCCTATGCTGCCATGGTGCGGAAACTGCCTGACATCTCGGGCCGGAAGTTGCCGGAAAGGTTGCTCGCCCTTCACCTGGGCAACGGCGCCAGCCTGTGCGCGATCCGAAACGGCAGGTCCGTGGCAACCACGATGGGCTATTCCCCGATCGAAGGCCTGACGATGGGGACGCGGGTGGGGTCGATTGATGCCAATCTGGTCTTGAGGCTTGCCGGTCAATTCGGTGTCGAGCGCACAGGGGAAATTCTCAATAACGAGAGCGGGTTGCTGGGTCTTGGTGGAACATCCGACATGCGCGGGTTGCACGCGGAGAGCACCTCGCGATCACAATTTGCCATCGAGCATTTTTGCTATTGGGCTGTGCGCCATGCCGGGTCTATGATTTCGGCCATGGAGGGATTGGACGGCATCGCCTTCACCGGTGGCATCGGTGAAAATGATGCGGACATCCGTGGCAGAATTTTGAAAGGGCTGGCCTGGGCCGGTGCTTCTTTGAACGAAGGCTTCAATGAAGCCGGACAAGCCTGTCTGAGTGATCCGGGAGCGACCGTTTCGACCTGGATCGTGCCGGCCGAGGAGGAATGGATGATCGCCTGTGATGCCCTGTCAGTCATGGAGCCTGCCTGATGGCTCATACAGAACCTTTTCTTGAGACGTCGCCGCCGGTATCCGATGAAATCCGCAAGACCACCTGCTACATGTGCGCCTGCCGGTGCGGCATCAATGTGCATCTGAAGGACGGCAAGGTCGCCTATATCGAGGGCAATCGGGACCACCCGGTCAACAAGGGCGTTCTATGTGCCAAGGGATCCTCCGGGATCATGCAGGTCACGGCTCCGTCTCGTCTGCGCGCACCGCTGAAACGCACCGGACCGCGCGGGTCTGGTGCGTTTGAAGAGATCAGCTGGGAAGAAGCGCTGCAGATCGCGACCGGCTGGATGGAGCCCCTTCGCAAGTCGGCGCCGGAGAAACTCGCGTTCTTCACCGGGCGCGACCAGTCGCAGAGCTTCACGAGCTTCTGGGCGCAGAATTTCGGCACGCCCAACTACGCGGCGCATGGCGGCTTTTGTTCCGTGAACATGGCGACGGCCGGCATCTACACGATGGGCGGTGCCTTCTGGGAATTCGGGCAGCCGGACTGGGAGCGTACACGTCTCTTCATGATATTCGGGGTGGCCGAGGATCATGATTCCAACCCGATCAAGATGGGTCTCGGAAAACTCAAGGGGAACGGTGGCAAGGTCATCGGCGTCAACCCGATCCGCTCCGGATACAATGCCATTGCTGATGAGTGGGTCGGTATCACGCCCGGGACAGACGGTCTTTTCATTCTCTCCCTGGTCCACGAGCTGCTGAAGTCCGGCAAGATCGATCTGGAATATCTGACCCGCTTCACGAACGCGCCGTGTCTCATCAACGAAGACCCGGCTTCCGAGGAACACGGCCTTCTACTGCGGGACGCCGACGGCAAGCCAATCGTGATCGATCGCGCCAGCGGCAAGCCCATGGCTTTCGACGCCAAGGGCGTGCGCCCGGATCTGGCGGCACAATTCGAACAGGATGGTCACACCCATCGCACCGTGTTCCAGCACCTGGCGGAGCGTTATCTGTCAGATGATTACAGCCCCGAAGCTGTTGCAGACAAATGTGGTGTTCCTGCCGGACGCATCAGGGCCATCGCTGCAGAGCTGGCGCGTGTTGCATTGGAAGAAGCCTTCGAGCTCGATCAGGCTTGGACGGATTTTCGCGGCGAGCGCCATGAAAAGATGGTCGGGCGACCGGTCAGCTTTCACGCCATGCGCGGGATCTCCGCCCATTCCAACGGCTTCCAGACCTGTCGTGCGCTCCATGTTCTCCAGATCCTGCTGGGCACCGTTGAGGTCCCCGGAGGGTTCCGGTTCAAACCGCCCTATCCCAAGCCGGTCGAGGCCCACCCGACACCGCATTGCCATTCAAAACCGGATTGTCCGCTTGACGGTCCCCATCTCGGTTTCGTCCGCGGCCCGGATGACCTGGCGCTGAAGGAAGACGGTTCACCGGCCCGCATTGACAAGGCGTTCACCTGGGAAAACCCGATGTCCGCCCACGGGCTGATGCATATGGTGATCTCCAACGCCCATGCCGGGGATCCCTACAAGATCGATACGCTGTTCCTCTACATGGCGAACATGGCGTGGAATTCTTCCATGAACACCAAGGGTGTCATGGACATGCTCACGGACAAGGATGAGAACGGCGACTATGTCATTCCTCGGATCATCTATTCCGATGCCTATTCCTCCGAGATGGTTGCCTATGCCGACCTGATCCTGCCGGACACGACCTACCTGGAGCGTCATGACTGTATCAGCCTGCTCGACAGGCCGATCTGCGAGGCGGACGGTGCGGCGGACGCGATCCGGTGGCCGGTCATCGAACCGGACCGGGATGTGCGTGGTTTCCAGTCCGTACTGATCGATCTCGGTGCGCGTCTTGGCCTGCCCGGTTTCGTCAATGAAGATGGCAGTGCCAAGTACGAGGACTATGCGGACTACATCGTCAATCACGAACGCCGACCCGGAATTGGACCGCTCGCCGGGTTCAGGGGGGATGGCGGCCAGACGGGCCGCGGTGGCGTCAATCCGGACCAGATGGACAGATACATCGAGAACGGCGGGTTTTTCATAGAGCACGTCCCGGATGAAGCTGCTTTCTACAAGCCCTGGAACGAGGCCTATCAGGACTGGGCCGTCGGACTTGGCTTTTACGACAAGCCTCAACCCTATCTTTTCCAGCTCTATGTCGAACCGCTGCGCCGGTTCCAGCTGGCCGCCGAGGGGCACGGAAAGAGGCAGCCGCCAGATCATCTGAGGGCACAGATCCGGGAGAAGCTGGATCCCCTGCCGATTTGGTATCCGCCGCTCGAAGACGATCATGTTTCGGAAACGGATTACCCGGTCCATGCGCTGACCCAGCGGCCAATGGCCATGTACCATTCCTGGGGCAGCCAGAATGCCTGGTTGCGCCAGATCCATGGCCAGAACCCGCTTTATGTGTCCAGCAAGATCTGGAAGGAGAACGGGTTCCGGGATGGGGACTGGGCCAGGGTGACCTCGGTTCATGGCGAGATCACGGTTCCGGTCGCCCACATGGCGGCACTGAATGACGACACGGTCTGGACGTGGAACGCGATAGGCAAGCGCAAGGGAGCCTGGGCCCTTGATGAAGATGCGCCAGAAGCGACCAGGGGTTTCTTGCTGAACCACCTGATCCATGAATTGTTGCCCGCGCGCGGCGATGGATTGCGCTGGTCCAACTCGGACCCCATCACGGGCCAGGCAGCCTGGTTCGACCTTCGGGTCAGGATTGAAAAAGCAGACCGGCAAGCGGAGAGCCAGCCAGTGTTCAAGGGACAGAACTCACCCGTCGGCAAGGGACCGGACGTCGTTCGGCAGAAGGTGCGCCCATGACACAATTGCCTGCACAGACACAGAAGAAACTCGGTCTGGTCATAGACCTGGACACCTGCGTCGGCTGCCATGCCTGCGTGATCGCCTGCAAAGGGTGGAACACGGAGAATTACGGGGCACCGCTCAGCGACATGGATGCATATGGAGGTGATCCGGTCGGCTCGTTCCTGAACCGGATCCACTCCTTCGAGGTTCAGCCCGAAAAGGGCCCGGCCCAGACAATCCATTTCCCGAAATCCTGCCTTCACTGCGAAGACGCGCCCTGTGTGACGGTCTGTCCGACCGGCGCGAGCTACAAGCGGAGTGAAGACGGCATTGTTCTGGTCAATGAGGACGCCTGTATCGGTTGCGGTCTGTGCGCCTGGGCCTGTCCTTATGGTGCGCGCGAACTGGACCAGGCGGAGGGCGTCATGAAGAAATGCACGCTCTGCGTCGACCGCATCTACAATGAAAACCTCGAGGAAGTGGATCGCGTTCCGGCCTGTGTCCGGACGTGCCCTGCGGGCGCGCGGCATTTCGGGGATTTCGCTGATCCTCAGAGCAACGTGTCGCAACTGGTCAGGGAACGCGGCGGTATCGATCTGATGCCGGAACAGGGAACCAGGCCGGTCAACAAGTACCTGCCGCCACGCCCCAAGGACACCATGAAAGAACTTGGCGCTGACGCTGCCGACATGTCACCGGTCACGGGAAATCCGAAAGGCTTCCTGGGTTGGCTCGACAAGGCATTGGAGGCGCTCTGATGCATCCGGCTCCTTCCGTCATCATTTTCACCGTCCTGTCCGGCCTCGGGTTCGGCTACCTGACATGGCTCGGTCTCGGCTTCCCGGCAGTGACCGGCTGGACAGCGTTTTTCTGTTTTGCGATTGCCTTTGCAACCGCCGTCGGCGGACTCGTTTCTGCGAGTTTTCATCTCGGCAATCCGCAGCGCGCCCTGAAGGCCTTCACCCAGTGGAAGACCAGTTGGCTGTCGCGGGAAGCGTGGATCTCGGTCCTCGCACTCATTGTCATGGGGCTTTACGGGTTCTGCGCTGTCTTTCTGGACATGCTTGTGGCACCGCTCGGCCTGCTCGGAGCGGTTCTGAGCATCGCAACGGTGTTTTCGACCGCAATGATCTATGCGCAGTTGAAGACGGTGCCCCGGTGGAATCACTGGCTTACGCCTGCCCACATGGTGAGCGTATCCCTGGCAGGTGGTGCGGTTCTGGCACTGCAGTGGCGTGCAGCGCTTATCTTGTTGGTCATTGCGGGGGCACTTCAGGCCTTGCACTGGATTCTGGGAGATCGCCGTTTTGCAGAGCGGGGTCACTCAGCGGAAACGGCTACGGGCCTTGGTTCGATCGGCAGCGTCAGGATGTTCGAACCGCCGCATACGGGCACCAATTACCTGCTCAAGGAAATGGTGCACAAGGTGGGCCGCAAACACGCTCAGAAACTGCGTGTCATCGGATTTATCGCTTTGATCCTGGTGCCGCTTGTCGTCGTGCTGGCCGCGCCGGCAAATCCGTTTACCGCCGCCGTCGCGACACTCTCCTATCTCGTCGGCGCCTTTGCATCGAGGTGGCTGTTTTTTGCAGAGGCCGAACATGTAGTCGGCCTCTACTATGATGGCGGCGCAAAGGCGTCCTGATCAGGACACGAGCGCCCGCGCGCCTTCCTGCATGGAATAGGAAAGGGCCTTGCCGCCCTTCTGGGCTCGACCGGCAACATAGACTTCGTCGATGGTACGGTCGTCGCCAAGCATCTGCAGCACGAAAAGCTCCTCGCTCAGCGAGGTAGCCCGCTCCATGCGCAGCGCCATAGCGTCCGTTGCCCGTGAGTTCAGAACCACGATGTCGGCTTCCGTTCCCGGATCCAGCGTGCCGATCTTGTCCTCAAGGCCAAGTGCAACGGCATTTCCGCGCGTGATCCAGTGGAACGCCTGAAGGGGATGCAGCTTTTGGTCCTGCAATTGCAGGATCTTGTAGCCTTCGTTGAGCGTCTGAAGCATGGAATAGCTTGTGCCGGCGCCGATATCGGTTGCGATTGCATTGACGATGCCCTTGGCCTTCAGACCGGCATCATCGAAGAGACCGCTGCCAAGGAAGAGGTTCGATGTCGGGCAGAAGACCGGGCGCGCACCTGTTTCGGCAAGTGCATCGATTTCGCGCGGTTCCAGATGAATGGAATGGCCGAGCAGCATCTTGTCGCTGAGAAGGCCGTAACTTTGATAGACATCGAGATAGTCCCGGGCCTCGGGATAGAGTTCCAGCGTGTAGGCAATCTCGTTCCGGTTTTCTGACAGGTGCGTCTGGACGAAGCAATCCGGGTGTTCCGTCACGAGCGCTCCGGCGGTTGCCATCTGTTCCGGCGTTGACGTGATCGCGAAACGGGGTGTGATCGCGTAATGCGCACGACCCTTGCCGTGCCACTTTGCGATCAGTTCCTTGCTGTCGTCATAGCCGCTTTGTGGCGTATCCCTCAGACCGTCCGGCGCATTCCGGTCCATCAGAACCTTGCCACCGATCACGCGCATGTTGCGTTGCTCTGCTTCCTCGAAATAGGCGTTGGCAGATCCCTTGTGCACGGAACAATAGGCAACGCTTGTCGTTGTGCCGTGATTGATCAGGAGGTCGAAGAAGCGGCAGGCCATCGCCGACGCGTGTCCTTCGTCGGCAAAGCGCGTTTCTTCCGGGAAGGTATAGGTGTTCAGCCAATCGAGCAGCTGTGCACCCCAGGAGGCGATGATCTGTACCTGGGGGAAATGAATATGCGTGTCGATGAACCCGGCAGTGAGAAGATGCGGCCGGTGATCGACGATCTGGGCATCTCTTGCCTCGGCGACAACCTCGCTGTAGGTGCCTCTTGCGAGGATCACGCCGTTTTCGACAAGCAGCGCACCGTCTTTGATATAGACGTGGGATGAGGTGTCATCCACGGATTGCGGCTCGGATTGAAAGGTGAGAATGCGTCCGCGAAGCAACAGGCGATCAGAGGGCATTTGCAGGGTCCAGTCTGTGTAGAAATCGGGGCGGCAGGGCCGCCCCGATGAAAGTCGGGTTTGGGTGTCATTCACCGGGATTGAGCGCAGCGCCCGGAGCCGTTTCTGTTTCCCGCTCGTCCGCCTCTTCCTTGTGGAAGATCGGATAGATGATCAGGAAGGCGGCGGCGATCAGGTAGCCGAGGCTGACAGCTCCGAACTCGGGCCAGTGCAGCGTCGCGGAGTGGACGATGCCGACCGAGGACATGACGAAGGCAGCAAACGCAAAGCCCCCGGCGATCTTGAACTTCCCGTCAATGACGCTGGCGACAATCGCACCCCAGATCAGGCCGGTCAGGATTGCCCCCTGGCTAAGGGCAAGGTGGCCTTCGTAATGAGCGCCCTGCTGTAGCAGCGCTGCAGTCAGTTCCGGATTTCCAAGCGGCAGCAGGCCTTCGGCTCCCGTTGCGCCGAGTGCGCCCATCAGGGAACCCCACTTGATCACCAGGAAGCTGGAGACATGCGGCATCATTGCGATGGTAACCGCAGCCATGTGCTCCGTCTTCACGGCATGAGCCGTGTTGGTGATCAGGCTGAGGGCGACAAAGACCAGCACCGGTGCGGCGGCAGCCACGGGGATCAGGTTGCTCAGGAAGGCCAGGAAGCCGAAGAAAGCAGCCAGCGGGATCACGATTCCGACGCCGATCACGTAGCCGGAATGAGCGCCCATGCGCTTATAGGCCGGATGACCGATATAGGCTGTGGTTGGGAACGGCGAACCGAACAGCGCGCCAATCATGGTGCCTGCACCGTCAGTGATCTGGCAGGTTGCGACCGGGTAGTGGTCACCAGCAGCTTCCGCGCTTTCCACGTTGTTCATCGTCTCGATGAAGTTGTAGATTTGCACCGGAACCAGGACCAGGAACAGTTCCGGGTTGGCAAAGAGGTGCTGGATACCGGCAACCAAGTCACCGAAATAGGGGACCGGCGGGTAGAAGCCGACACCATCCAGGGAAACCGACGACTGGCCGATCAGGATCGCAACAACGGTCCCGATGATCAGGGCCAGCAGACCTGCCGGGATGTTGAACGGCAGGCGGAACCGGCCGACCAGACCCCACAGGATGATGATCATCGAGGCGAAGCCGATGAAGGGGTTTTCAAAAACGGTTGCCAGGGGCACGGTGCCGATGAAGACCAGTGCAATCCCGCACAAGGTGCCCAACATGCCCGCCCGTGGCGTGACCTTTTTCAGCCAGGGGCCGACGATGGCGCCAAGCGCCGCCACGATCCCGCCGATGAAGCCGGCACCGATACCGACCTGCCAGGCAAGAACCGGGTCGTTGGTGGACCAGTAGATCGGCCCGATGACGCCGAAGAGATAGACGAACATGACCGGCGTCGAGATGCCGTACGGCAGGGCCGTTACGTCATGGCCCGATTGGGCTGCGGCTCTTTTCGCCAGAAGGACATAGACGGCGATACCGGCCAGAACGGCAATCGCCGCGCCCGGAACGATCCGGCCATAGACGATTTCCGCAGGCATCTGAAAGACAAACTGACAGATGCCGGCCAGCACCATCAGATTGACGAGATTATCTGTAAACAGTGCCCAGAACGCGCTGAAATCCCCGCGCGAAAACAGCTTGTAATCGTAGCTCCCAACCCGCATTTCGGGTCTCCTTTCTCGATGAAACGGGCGGCCTTGCCATGTCTCCCGCCATGGCAGGGCGGCCCTTTCTACTGCGCCGCTTCCAGCAGCACAGTTTCCTCCCTGCCGCCGATCATCTGGCAGCCCTCGGTGAGGGCGGTCAGGACTTCAGCGGCTACAAAAGCGGCGATCAGTTCAGGTCGTTTGTCGCGGCTTCCGGCTGCCCCGATGGGGCAGGTCAGATTGTCTATGGACAATCCATCACAGTGGGACCGGCACCAGCTGCGCAGCTTGGCGCGCTTGGTGGCAGATCCGATCATGCCGACATAGGCGGCGTGCCCGAGTTCGAGCGCTGCCGATGTCAAAAGAAAATCAAGTCCGTGATCGTGGGTGAGCACCACGAAGGCGCTGCCTGGAGGGGCGTTGAAGACGTCCACTTCCGGAATGGCGCGCAGGCGCTTGTCGACATCTGCGGAACATTTCTCCAGTTCCTCTGCACGCATGTCGACCAGGATGCATTGCACCGGTGCATGCTGCAGCACGTCCGCAAGTGCCCGTCCCACGTGACCGGCGCCCATGATATAGACATGCGGCTGGTCGGACTGGGCGGCCCGGTGCCGGTGGACCGCACCAGCACGATCGTTCTGGCTCATCCGGCTGAGGTGAAGCTCAACCCGGCCACCGCAACATTGCCCGATCTCCGGACCGAGCGGCAGATCCAGATGCGTGCTCAGCGTGCCTTCGGACAGCATCGTCCGCGCCTGCGTGATGGCGATATGTTCAAGATGCCCACCACCGACCGTACCCAGAAGGTCCGTGGCCGACACGAACATCTCGGTTCCCGCTTCCCGGGGCGAGGAACCGCGCACGCGGGTCAGTTCGATCCGGACGAGCGGTCTGTCGGCTTCAAGGAAAGTCAGGGCGTGTGTGGAGGCTGTCATGATCTCAGCCACCTTCCCTGAGGCGCTCGACAGCCATCAGGACCCGTTCCGGGGTCGCCGGGGCGTCGAGACGCGGGCATTCGCGATAGTCGGCAACGCTGGCAACCGCCATCGACAGGGCTTCGAACACGGAAATGCCGAGCATGAACGGTGGTTCGCCGACGGCTTTCGAGCGTTTGATCGTGCGTTCCTTGTTCTCGGACCATTCGGCGAGACGAACATCGAATTTGCGCGGGCGGTCGGACGCAAGTGGGATCTTGTAGGTTGACGGCGCATGCGTGCGCAGCCGTCCCGCCTTGTCCCACCACAGTTCTTCCGTGGTGAGCCAGCCCATTCCCTGGATGAATGCACCTTCCACCTGACCCTTGTCGAGGATCGGGTTCAGGGAGCGGCCGACATCGTGAAGAATGTCCGTCTGGTCGATCCGGTATTCGCCTGTCAGCGTGTCGACGGAGACTTCCGAGCAGGCAGCGCCATAGGCGTAATAATAGAAGGGACGACCTTTTCCGGCAGCGCGATCCCAGTGGATTTTCGGGGTCTTGTAGAACCCAGCAGCTGACAGGTGCACACGCGCCATGTAGGCCTTGCGCACCAGGTCATCAAAGGAGATGACGTCCTGGCCGACCTGCACCATGTTGTTGCGAAAAATGACGGCTTCGGGGGCCACATCGAAGGCTTCGGCCGCAAAGGAGACCAGCCGCTCCTTCAACTGTTCGGCCGCATTGAGGGCCGCCATGCCGTTGAGGTCCGAACCGGAGGATGCGGCGGTTGCCGAAGTGTTCGGCACCTTTTCGGTGGTGGTCTTCGTGATCTTGATCCGCTCAAAATCGACCTGAAGCGTGTCGGCCACCACCTGGGCAACCTTGGTGTTGAGGCCCTGACCCATCTCGGTGCCACCATGGTTCAGGTGGATCGATCCGTCATTGTAGATATGGATCAGGGAGCCGGCCTGATTGTACCAGGTCGCCGTGAAGGAAATGCCGAACTTCAAAGGTGTCAGGGCAATGCCCTTCTTGATGACCGAAGACTGCCTGTTGTGGTCCAGGATTGCCTGTCTGCGCGCCTGGTAATCGGCGTTGCTTTCCAGCTCACCGACCAGGCGGTGGAGGATGTTGTCCTCCACTTCCTGGTGATAGGGGGTCAGGTTCCGCCCATCTGTCCGGTCGCCGTAAAAATTAGCCTTGCGGACCTCCAGCGGGTCCTTGCCGAGCGCGTAGGCGATTTCCTCGATCATGCGCTCGGCCGCGACAACACCCTGTGGTCCGCCAAAACCCCGAAAGGCCGTGTTGGAGACCGTGTTGGTCTTCATGGGCCGGCTGCGCAGCAGCACGTTCGGGTAGTAATAGGCGTTGTCGGCGTGAAAGAGAGCGCGGTCCGTCACAGGACCGGAGAGGTCCGAGGAGTAGCCGCAACGGGCCGCGAAGGTGCCATCGACCGCCTGGATGCGGCCGTCATTGTCAAAGGCGACGTCGTAGTCGACGACGAAGTCGTGGCGTTTGCCGGTAGCCGTCATGTCCTGATCCCGGTCGGGACGGATCTTCACCGGACGGTTCCACTTCTTTGCGGCAATGGCTGCCACCGCGCAGAAGAGGTTCATCTGGCTTTCCTTGCCGCCGAATCCGCCTCCCATGCGCCGGACATTGACCGTCACGGCGTTGGACGGCACGCCGAGGACATGGGCAACCATGTGCTGTGCTTCACTTGGGTGCTGGGTGGAAGAATGGACAACGACGTCATCGTCTTCACCGGGAAGGGCAAAGGCGATGTGGCCTTCCAGGTACATGTGGTCCTGGCCACCAATCGCCAGTTGGCCCTTGATGCGGTTTTCGGCATCGGCGAAGGCTTTGCCTGTATCACCACGTTCGAGTTTCAGTGGCGCGGTGACGAAGGGATAACGGGCCTCTGTCGCCTCGATGGGATCGAGCGCGTGCGGCAGTTCCTCGTAGTCAATTTTGGCCAGTTCCGCAGCCCGCCGGGCAGCATCACGGGTTTCGGCGACGACGGCAAAGAGCGGCTGTCCGTGAAACTCGGTCTTTTCGGTCGGAAACACCGGCTCGTCCTTCAGGCCCGTCGGGCTGAGGTCGTTGCTGCCGGGCACATCTTCCGCTGTCAGAACGCCAACGACGCCGGGTGCAGCCAGCACCTTGGAAAAGTCGATGCCGCGGATCAGGCCGTGCGCGATTGTCGAGACACCCAGATAGGCATGCAACGTGCCATAGGGTTCGGCGATGTCGTCGCAATAATCCGCGCGTCCGGTGACGTGTTTCTCGGCGCTGTCATGCCGACGGTTGGTGTGAACGCCGCCGCTGATGGACTGATGAGTTTCCTGGATCTTGTCGTGTTTCATCTTTGGCTCACAATCACGCGGAAAGCAGTTCAACCGGCTCGCCGGTGGTGTCGGTCTGGGACAGGAAGAAGCGGCGCATCAGGTTGCGCGCGACGCGCGACCGGTACTCGGCCGAGGCCCGCCAGTCCGTCAGCGGCGTGAAGTCGGTTTCGAGGGCCTTGCCCGCCGCTAGAAATGCGGCCTCGCCGAAGGGCTGTCCCTCCAATGCGGCCTCTGCGCCCGCAGCCCGCTGGGGTGTGCCCGCCATACCGCCAAAGGCGATCCGGCAATCGGTCATGATGCCGTTCTGAACCCTGACGCTGAATCCTGCGGCAACGGAGGAAATATCCTCGTCGCGGCGCTTGGAAATCTTGTAGGCCGCATCCAGCTGCCCGGATTTTGGAAGCGGGATGTTGATGCTTTCGACGAACTCGCCGGGAGCCCGGTCCTGCTTGCCGTATTCGATGAAGAAGTCTTGCAGAGGCAGGCTGCGCTGGTCCTTGCCCTTGCGCAGCGTGATCGTGGCGCCAAGTGCAATCAGAACCGGTGGAGTGTCTCCGATGGGAGATCCGTTGGCTATGTTGCCACCGATCGTGCCCATGTTGCGGACCTGCTGGCCGGCAATCCGGTCCCAGTAGGCTTCAAGATGCGGGAATGCTTCAATGATCGCGCCCTGGGCTTCGCTATAGGTCACGCCAGCACCAATGGTCAGCGCCGCGTCGGTGACGCGGATCGACTTCAGGTCGTTGAGGTGATTGATGAAGATGGCCGGGCCGATGGGGCGCATGAATTTTGTCACCCAGAGACCGACATCTGTCGCCCCTGCAACAATGGTTGCCTGCGGATGTGAAAGCAGTGCATCGGCGAAGTCGTGGACATTGGCCGGGATGATGGCCTGGTTGTCTTCCGGGCCGGTGACAATCCGTTGGTCGTCGATCAGGGCCTTGAGCCGTTGCGAGATCTCTTCCCGCTCCAGGGTCAGAAAGTCATTGGCCGGTGTGCCATATTCGTTTGCGGCCATGGCTGCGGCGACAATCGGCTGGTAGCCGGTGCAACGGCACAGGTTGCCCTGAATGGCGGTTTCGACCTCGGTTTCGCTTGGCGTCGGGTTTTCCATCCAGAGCGCGTAAAGCGACATGACAAAACCGGGTGTGCAGAAGCCGCACTGGCTGCCGTGAAAATCGACTATGGCCTGCTGGATCGGATGCAATTTGCCGGCTTCACCGCGCAGATGCTCGATGGTGACGACATGGCAGGAATTGAGAGAAGCGAGGAAACGAATGCAGGCATTGACGGTCTCGTATTTCAGGACACCATCCTGAAGGCGTCCGACCAGAACGGTGCAGGCACCGCAATCGCCTTCCGCGCAACCTTCCTTGGTCCCGGTGAGGCGTTTTTCCAGACGGAGAAAGTCCAGAAGGGTCCTGTCGGCAGGCACGTCAGCGACAGTAACGTCGGTGCCGTTCAGCAGAAACCGGATTTCAGTGCGGTGGGTCATCGCGTCCTCGGATTGCTCTCTTCTCAGCGGGGACGGTACTTGCGCGATGCCTTCCGAAAAATCCGGCTAAACCGGAAATTATTTCAACATTTTGTTGAAAATACCCGACCGACATCCGTGCGAAACTACAAAAATGCCGAATTGTCGGGTTTGGATAAGCCTCGACAAAAACATGACGTTTTTTCGGGCAAGGAAACCGAGATGGCCTATCTGGAAAGCCTGCGTGTGTTCACACGCGTTGTTGAACTCGGGAGCATCACTTCCGGCGGTCGTGACCTGCGCCTGACACCGGCAGTTGCCAGCAAGCGGATCAAGGAGCTGGAAAAACATCTCGGTGTCCGCCTGTTCAACCGGACCACGCGGTCGCTGACGCCAACGGAGGTTGGCAAGGTTTTTTATGACTATGCCTGCAAGGCGCTGGAATCCATCGAGGATGCCGAGGCCGCCGTTGCCAGTTTTTCCGACACGCCTCGCGGCGTCATTCGGGTCACGGCGCCACTGGGGGCAGGGCGCAGGATCATTGCGCCCCTGGTGCCGCGTTTTGTTGATCAATTCCCGGCAACGGAAGTTCACATGCGGCTTTCGGACCGCAAGGTCGACCTGATGTCGGATGGACTCGATCTGGCTTTCTTCATCGGAACGCCCCAGGATTCCAACCTGAAACTGCGCAAGATCGCCGATTGCAGACGTGTCCTGTGCGCCTCGCCGGACTACCTGGAAAAACACGGCACACCCCAGACGCCGGATGATCTCTTGAACGAGGACCACAATTGCCTGTTGCTGCGCTATCCTAGGTCTCCTGAATATTTCTGGGTGCTGGAAACCGCCGATGGACCGCGAAAACTGCAGGTCGCCGGCAAATACGATGCCGATGACGGCGATGTGCTGACCGACTGGGCACGGGCGGGCCACGGCATCGTCAACAAGCCCCGTTTTGATGTTGCCGACTATCTGAAACGGGGAGAACTGGTCGAGATTCTCGCAGAAACCGCGCCGACACCAACCATGTTCGGCTGCCTCTATCCGCACCGCCGTCTGCAAGACCCGAAAATCCGGCACTTCGTAGATTTCGTGATCAAGCATGCGGACCTTGGCGAATGAATGCTCGAGCGAACGAGCTTGAACGCGCCTTTGAAATCCCGCTTCACATGCCATTGCAGGGCTAGACCCTGCACGCCTGGCTATGGTGTTTTCCCGGTCAATGATTTGCCAAACGGCTCACTGGCACGGGTCCCATGGTCAAGCCATGGGATGACGTGTTCGGGGAAGAATTTGTGCGTAAAGGAGGTCATCCCCGACTTGATCGGGGATCCAATCACTTCCAGAGCCTATGAGCTCTAGGTGCTTCGCGGCGAAGTGGGGAAACTTAAAAGAGTGGTGGATCTCGCAACTAGTGAGCCCCCGATCAAGTCGGGGGTGATCTACGTGGCAAGGCCGGTCTTTTCTAATTCAAAGCCACGCCAAACGGCAGGTCTTTCGAGGCCTTGCGATACCACTCTATGACCTTCCGGCGCTCGTCTTCTTCCATGAAGGACACGTTTGCAGGTGGCATGGCGTTGGTCACGCCTGCCTGCAGGTAGATTTCCTTCGCGGCGCGGGCGACGTCTGCCGGTGTTTCCAGAACAACGCCCTTGGGTGCCCAGTGGATGCCCTCGTAAAAGGGCTCCCTGGCATGACACATGGCGCAGCGGCCCGGCACGATCGCCATGACGTCGTCGAACCCTTCCGCACTGGCAAAGACCTGTTCAGTCGGCGTCAATGCACGACTTTCAGAGGCTTCGTAGCTGTCCTCCTTCCACATCGGTGCCATGCTGATCTGGATGATCAGGACGAACAGGATCGCGGTGACCAGCCAGGTCCAGGTCGGATTGCCGGCACGGGCATGCCTTGTGTTGAACCAGTGGCGAATGGTGACGCCCATCAGGAACACCAGGGCAGCGATCACCCAGTTGTATTCCGAGGCAAAGGCGAGCGGGTAGTGATTGCTGAGCATCAGGAAGATGACCGGCAGCGTCAGGTAGTTGTTATGGGTGGAGCGCAGCTTGGCGATCTTGCCATATTTCGGGTCAGGCGTCCGTCCGGCCTTCAGGTCCGCAACCACGATCTTCTGGTTTGGAATGATGATGAAAAACACGTTCGCCGTCATGATCGTCGCCGTGAAGGCGCCCAGATGCAGCATCGTCGCCCGGCCGGTGAAGATCTCGTTGTACCCCCAGCCCATTACGACCAGCAGCGCGAACAGAAGCACCATCAGCAACGTCGGCTTTTCACCGAGCGGCGACTTGCAGAGAAAGTCGTAGACGAGCCAGCCGATGCTGAGCGATGCAGCCGAGATCAGGATGCCCTGCCACAGCGAAAGGTCAGCCTTTTCCGGATCGATCAGGTAGAGTTCACCGCCCACCCAGTAGATGATCATCAGAAGGCCGGCGCCCGACAGCCAGGTCGCATAGCTCTCCCATTTGAACCAGATCAGGTGGTCCGGCATGTTCTCCGGCGCCACGAGGTATTTCTGGATGTGATAGAACCCGCCTCCATGAACCTGCCATTCCTCGCCATGGGCGCCAACGGGCAAGTGCGGCACTTTCCGAAGCCCCAGATCGAGCGCCACGAAATAGAATGACGATCCGATCCAGGCGATCGCGGTGATCACGTGCAGCCACCGGACGGCGAAGGCCAGCCAGTCCCAGATGATGGCGATGTCCAACATGATGTCTCCTCCAAAAAACTTTCCGCGAACCTAATCCATCTTCCAATTTTCTGGTATCTCGGCATAATGTCGAGCAGTTTCAAAAAATCCGGAACAATAAAATCATGGCGTATCTGGAGAACATTCGCACCTTCCTGCGCGTTTATGAACTGGGAAACATGTCCGCTGCGGCCCGGGATCTGAGGATATCCTCAGCTGTTGCATCCTCGCGCATTTCACAGCTGGAAGAACACCTGAATGTGCGCCTATTCCAGCGCACCACGCGCGCGCTCAGCCCGACCGAACACGGCAATCTTTTCTATCACGGTGCGACGAAGATCATCGAGGCAGTGGAAGAGGCGGAAGCGGAGATCAGCAATGTCACCCTGTCTCCGAGGGGAACGCTCTTCGTGGCCGCGCCAATCGGCATGGGTCAGCGACTTTTGGCGCCCGCCATTCCGCAATTCAAGGACGCCAATCCGCTGATCGACATCCGCTTGCGCCTCTCGGACCGGAAGGTCGATCTGACCGGCGAGGGACTGGATGCCGCGTTTTTCCTGGGGCTGCCGGAAGACTCAAACCTGAAGATGCGCAAGATCGCCGATTGCAGCAGGATCCTGTGTGCATCGCCGGACTATATTGCGCGCAAGGGCAATCCGGCGAGCAGTGAAGAGCTGTCCTCCGGCAAGCATGACTGTCTCAACATGCGTTATCCCGGGGCGCCGGAATTTCAGTGGCCGTTGCAGACGGAAAGTGGGGTGAAGCGGGTTGCGGTGACCGGGCCGTTTGAATCCGATCACGGCGACGTTCTGACCGGATGGGCACTTGAGGGTCACGGAATCATTCTGAAACCGGCCTTTGAGGTTGCCGATTATCTCGCATCCGGCCAGCTGGTACCGGTTCTTGAAAACGAACCGCCCATTCCGATCCAGATGGCCTGTCTTTACACGCACCGGCGCCGGCAGGACCCGAAAGTGCGGCTCTTCATTGATTTCATGGTTGCGCATATCCAGTCAGCGCTTGCAGCCATGCCTGCACGGTAAATCTGAAGGCCTTCAGGCCAACGCAAGCGTTGGTCAATCACCTCGCCGAACGCTGGGTGTGTCATCACAAGTTGATCGTTGCCGAAAAACGCTGTTAAGCTCTTGATGCAGCTGAAAGAACGATACAACCGAACAATTGTCCGACGTCGGGATTTGAACACCAATGCCCGCTGAGTCGATTTTTGCCGAAGTGATATCCTGGGCCACGATTGCGCTCAGCTACCTGACTGCGCCCTGGTTTGCGTATCAGATCGCGATCATTGCCGTGCTTTTTGCACTGGCCAAAGCTCTGAGCCTCAAGATTGAGCCAAGGCTGGAGGCACGGGCGCGGGAAATCCGGGGGCATCCCAGTCTGCTGCGCGTGGTGATCGCTCTGTTGCGGCGGGTCGAATGGATCCTGTTCAGCCTGTTTCTGTTCATCATGCTTACGATAATGCGCAGTGTCACCTGGCCAAGCCGCAGCCACTTCATTTCCGTTGCTCTTTCCCTGTCGCTTGCCTGGCTGTTCGTTTCGGTGTTTTCCCGGGTGATCCGCAATCGCCTGCTCGCCAAGACGGTGAGCTGGCTCGCCTGGATCTATGTGGCGCTGGTCATTCTGGTTTTTGATGACGAAGCCGGAACATTTCTGGATGAGCTGGCGCTGCCAATCGGTGAATTGCGCTTCTCGGTGCTGCTTGTCCTGAAAGCTGCCCTGCTCCTGATCGCCACCGTTTGGATCGCGGTGGCCCTCGGCCGGTATTTTGAAGAACAGGTTCAAAAGTCGGATGAGCTGACCCCCTCGATCCGCGTTCTGGTCGGCAAGGTCGCCAAGTTTGGTCTTATCCTGATTGCGGCGACCGTGGCGCTTTCCTCTGTCGGTATCGATCTATCCGCGTTTGCGGTTTTTTCGGGTGCCGTCGGTCTTGGCCTCGGCTTTGGCCTGCAGAAAGTCATCTCGAACTTCATTTCCGGAATTATCATTCTGCTCGACAAATCCATCAAACCGGGTGACACGATCTCGCTGGAGGGAACCTTTGGGTGGATTCGGGAACTCAGGGCGCGGTTCGTGTCCGTGGTCACCCGTGATGGGCGTGAGTATCTGATTCCGAACGAGGATTTCATCACTCATCGGGTCATCAACTGGTCCTTCAGCGATGATCTCGTTCGTCTCGACGTCAAATTTGGTGTCTCCTACGACGCCGATCCGCATGAGGTCAGCCGCCTGGCGATTGCTGCGGCGATGACTGTTGGTCGCGTCGAAGTCACCCGTCGCCCGGTTTGCTGGCTGACCGGGTTCGGCGACAGTTCGCTCGACTTCGTGCTGCGGTTCTGGATACGCGACCCTCAACAGGGCCTGACCAACATTCGGGGCAAGGTGTTGCTGGCGCTCTGGGACAGTTTCAAGGAAAACAACATCAACATCCCTTATCCGCATCGCGAGATCATCGTGAAGAAGGATCCCGCCGGTGGGCAAGAGGCAGGAATCGTTGCAGCGACTTCCTTGAAATCTCCGGATCGCGACTAGATCGAACGCAGGAAACCCGGTGCGCCTATTCCTCTTGCTTCAACTTCCCCGATATGTCGAGAAGCTGTACGGCGAAACCAGCAGTGGCACGTGATAATAGGCCCCAACGTGGAAGACCAGTTCATATGTGCCGGTCCTGAAGGCGCTTTCGGGCAGGATCGGGCTGTCGGTCCGGCCGTCGCTATTGGTCGTCAGGTATTCGGCCATGCAGATCAGATAAATTTTGCGATCACAGGCCTTGGTCTTTTTCTATTGCTGACACTCGGTTGATTGAAGAGTTAACCACGTCTTTTAAGTAGAAAATAGATTTCATTCTAAGCAAGGTTGAATTATTTGAATTTATTCAAGAAAAAAAGTTTATTGATAAAAGTACTAATGTTTATAAATTTTTTTATTTATAAATATTAAACATATTTGCTCAATTGTTAGATTCTAACGCTACGTGAATTTGATGTTGAGGTGCTGATATGCGGCTGCAGGATGTTGGGACTCAAAGAAAGGTGCTTATTGGATTTGCCATTCCGATTCTCTTGTTGGCAACACTAAGTGCTACCGTCTACTGGTCAGTCAGTCGCATTGTAGAGACGAACCGATGGGTTCAGCATACACACACTGTTCTGGCGGATGCTTCGGGTATTGTCGGCTCCGCGCTCGATATGGAAACCGGCATGAGGGGATACCTCTTGGCCGGAAAAGAAGGGTTCCTCGAGCCTTACAAGCAGGGTGAGGAAAAGACCTACTCGGCGATCGGTGAATTGAAGCAAACCGTCAGCGACAACCCGGGTCAGGTCGAGCGGTTGCAGCAAATAGAAGCCATTCTAAAGGAGTGGCAGGCGGATGTGACGGAGCCTACAATTCAGCTGCGCAGGGACATCGGTGATGCCAAGACCATGAATGATATGGCCAAACTGGTGGCCGAAGCTCGCGGGAAGAAATACTTTGATGCTTTCCGCACACAACTTGCCACGTTCTCTGAACGCGAAGTCAAGTTGCTTAAAGAGCGGCGACAAGCATTTATCTCAGCAAAGGACCGGGTACAGGCTGCAAAATCTGAACTGATTTCGGCAATGGAGTGGGTGGACCATACGCACAAAGTCTTGTCTGCCAGCGCCCATATCGTGGCAAATGCCGTTGACATGGAAACGGGCATGCGGGGGTTCCTGATCGCCGGGCAGGATGAATTTCTCGAACCTTACGAAAGAGGGATGAAAGCGTTCTTTGTCGAAGTGAGCGCACTCAAGGAAACTGTAAGCGACAACCCGCCACAGGTGCAGCGTATCGAAGAGGCAGAAAGGTTGATCCGGGATTGGGTTGAAAAAGTCGCCTCACACGCAATCGCTCTTCGCCGCGAAGTCGTCACTGGTTCCCGGTCTTTTGATTCTGTTGAGCATCTTGTTCAGAAGAAAGAAGGGAAGAAGTATTTTGACTCCTTTCGAGCTGTTATGGCCGAGTTTTCGAATATTGAAAAAGGACTGATTGCAGAACGGCAGGCTACGGCGGAGGTTGCAAGTTCCAACGCACAATCTGCTCTTGAGAACATGAGCGAAAACGAAGCCTGGGTAACTCATACATATGGCGTGATCGAGCAGGCCAACCAAATCCTGGCTCATGCTTTAGACATGGAGACCGGAATGCGGGGTTACCTGCTGGCTGGCAAGGAAGATTTTCTAGCGCCTTACGAAGGTGGTTCAAACGCATTCGTTGCTGCTGTCGACAGTCTGCAGAAAATCGTCAGTGACAATCCTGCACAGGTCAAGCTTCTCGGTGAAGTCAAGAAGACGATCAGTGATTGGAAATCAAATGTAACAGAACCCACAATCGCTCTTCGTCGTGAAATCGGCAATGCCAAGACAATGGATGACATGGCCGATCTGGTTGGAGAAGCGCGAGGAAAGAAGTACTTCGACGCGTTTCGTGGCCTAATGACCGACTTCCAGGCAGAAGAACAGGCGCTCATGAATGCTCGTCTGGCAGAAAACCAACAAACGGTTTCGACAACCAACCTGGTTATTGTTGCGTGTACTTCCGCTGCCGTTCTAGTCAGCTTGTTAATGGCATGGCTCATCGGCCGCGGCATTGCAAATCCCCTGAACGCCATGACCAAAGCAATGCAGAAACTTGCAGGCGGGGACACGGAAACCGAGGTTCCCGGTATCGGGCGCGGTGATGAAATCGGCGACATGGCGGGCACGGTTCAGATATTCAAGGAAAACGCCATTGAGAAGGTCCGGCTAGAGCAGGAGCAGGCGGAAGCCGAAAGAAGGATCGAAGAAGACAAACGAAATACGCAACTGAAAATGGCTGATGATTTGGAGGCCGATGTGCAAAGCGTCGTTCAAGCCATGGCAACAGCTGCTTCTCAAATGCGCTCTGCGGCAGAAAACATGGCTCAGATGTCAGAAGATGCGAACCACAAGTCCACTTCTGTGGCAGGGGCAACGGAAGAGGCGTCTGCCAACGTTCAGACCGTCGCCGCTGCGTCTGAGGAAATGACGAGTTCGATAGCGGAAATTAACAGGCAAGTTGAAAATGCGCTGGGCATTACATCAAATGCTGAAAAGGCCAGCGCAGAAGCGACCGACACGATGACAGAGTTGTCTGAAATGGCTCAGAATGTCGGCAATGTCGTCAATATGATCAATGAAATTGCTGAACAGACAAACCTTCTTGCGCTGAATGCCACAATTGAGGCCGCTCGTGCCGGGGAAGCTGGCAAGGGATTTGCGGTGGTTGCGAGCGAAGTGAAGTCACTTGCAAGCCAGACTGCCAAGGCAACCAGCGACATTGAGCAACAGGTGAATGCCATGCAGACCGCAACCAACAGCTCTGTCGTCTCAATTGGTGAAATCCGAAAGGTGATCTCCGAAATTTCAGATACATCTGCGTCGATTGCCTCCGCAGTCCAGCAACAATCAGCATCTACGCAGGAAATCTCTAGAAACGCTCAAGAAGCTGCCGTTGGAACACAAGATGTTGCGAGCAACATTGTTGTTGTCCAAAGTTCCGTTCAACAAGCTGGTACTGCCGCAGATCAGGTCCTGACAGCCGCAGACAGTCTGTCTCACCAATCTGCGGAACTTGACGAGAAATTCGTCGGTTTCCTTGGGAAACTCAGATCCGCGTAAACAGCTTCCGTCAGAGGCATCATTTTTTGCGCATTAAATAATACATGGCAGCGATCGACTAAATCGCTGCCATTTTTGCCTGTTCTTCCTAACTTCCCCGATATGTCGAGAAGCTGTACGGCGAAACCAGCAGTGGCACGTGATAATGGGCCCCTTCGGACATGCCGAAACGCAGGGGAATAGTGTCCAGAAAGCGGGGCTCGCCCGAGTTGATGCCCGCCGCATCGAAATAGGCCCCAACGTGGAAGACCAGTTCATATGTGCCGGTCCTGAAGGCGCTTTCGGGCAGGATCGGGCTGTCGGTCCGACCGTCGCTGTTGGTCGTCAGACTGGTGACATAAGTCCGGGTCTCGCCCGAAATCTCATACAGGTCAATCTTGATGCCTTCACCCGGACAGCCGCGCGCGGTGTCCAGGACATGGGTTGTCAGGTATCCGGCCATCCGGACCTCCTTGGCTTGTATCTCAAAAGATTTCTATTCAGGGTGTTTCAGGGCAATGATGATCGCTTGCCTTTTGAAAGAGCATACGTAGTTGTCCGAAAGCACTTTCTAAAAAAGCCAGAAAGTCATCGGCTTTATTTTGTTTTATAAGAAGAAAAAAGACGGAGGTCAGTTTTGAATCGCTATCCTCGTAACTTGCGTGGTTATGGACCTGTCCCGCCGAACCCTCAGTGGCCGGGCGGTGCAAAGGTCGCCGTTCAATTCGTTCTCAACTACGAAGAGGGCGGTGAGAACTGCGTGCTGCACGGCGATGCGGCCTCCGAAGCTTTCCTGTCCGACATTCCAGGGGCCGCGCAGTGGCCCGGTCAGCGCCACTGGAACATGGAATCCATGTATGAATACGGTGCTCGCGCCGGGTTCTGGCGCCTCCACCGTCTGTTCACGCAAAGCGATATTCCGCTGACAATCTATGGGGTCGCGACGGCACTTGCCCGCAGTCCCGAGCAGGTCGAGGCCATGAAAGACGCCGGCTGGGAAATCGCCAGCCACGGTCTGAAGTGGATCGAACACAAGGACATGGCGGAAGATGAGGAGCGGGCTGCGATCGCAGAGGCAATTCGTCTCCACACCGAGGTGGTCGGCGAGCGTCCGCGGGGCTGGTACACCGGGCGTTGCTCTGAAAACACGGTGCGTCTGGTCGCTGAAGAAGGCGGTTTCGCTTATGTCTCCGACACCTATGACGACGATCTGCCTTACTGGCTTGAAACCGGGGCTCGCGACCAGCTGATCATTCCCTACACGCTCGAAGCCAATGACATGCGCTTCTCGGTGTCTCCGGGCTGGAGCGATGGCGAGGATTTCTTCAATTACCTGCGCAATGCCTTCGACACGCTTTATGCGGAAGGTGCGGCGGGCGCGCCAAAAATGATGTCTATCGGGCTGCATTGCCGTTTGGCCGGACGCCCGGGCAAGATTGCGGCGCTGCGCAAGTTCATCGCGCATATTCAGGCCCATGAAGGTGTCTGGTGTCCGCGCCGGATTGAAATTGCCCAGCACTGGGCGGACCAACATCCGCCGCAACAGGGACTGCGACCGAGCCGCATGGACAAGCCGGAGTTTGTCGAGACTTTCGGCAGCATTTTCGAGCATTCACCCTGGATCGCGGAACGGGCCTTTGATCTTGAACTAGGTCCGGCGCATGACTGCGCGGCAGGCATTCAAAATGCCCTGTGCCGCATGTTCCGCTCCGCGAGCGAAGAAGAACGGCTCGGCGTTTTGACGGCGCACCCGGATCTGGCGGGCAAGCTGGCGCAGGCTGGCCGCCTCACGGCAGAAAGCACGTCCGAACAGGCAAGTGCCGGCCTTGATCTCCTGACCGACGAGGAGCGGGAACGCTTCACGCGGCTCAACACGACCTATGTCGAGAAACACGGGTTTCCCTTCATCATTGCTGTCAGGGACAACAACAAGGCGTCCATCATGGAGGCGTTTCACCGGCGCATCGACAATGACCGCGAAACGGAATTTACCGAGGCCTGCCGTCAGGTGGAACGTATCGCGCATTGGCGG
This sequence comes from Roseibium sp., assembly GCA_017643925.1. Taxonomy (GTDB): domain Bacteria; phylum Pseudomonadota; class Alphaproteobacteria; order Rhizobiales; family Stappiaceae; genus Roseibium. Next base: position 68,022 of record JAEPML010000020.1, read on the forward strand.
CTCAGGGATCTCTTGCCGTGAGCACTGTGCGCACCAAAACGATCACCCCATCACCGCTGAACGCCGAGGCCTTCAGCGCCTATGGCGACGTTATCGAGAATACCGGCAGCCCGGACAAGATCATAAACCAGGGCAAGTGTGGCCGCTTTCACGACCGCGCCAATCTTGATTTCGGAACCGGACAGGCAGGTATCAGCCTGTTCGAGGCCGAAGCACGCTCGCTTCCCTATGTCGTCGACATGGTCGAACGGCATCCGGAGGGAAGCCAGGCTTTCATCCCGATCGACGGGGTTCCCATGCTGGTCATCGTCGCCGATGACCGGGACGGGAAACCGGTCAACCTGAAAGCCTTCATCAGCCAGCCGGGTCAGTCGATCAACCTGCATCGCGGCACCTGGCATGGCGTTCTGGCACCCCTCGACAAGGCAGGCCGCTTTGTCGTCGTGGACCGGATCGGGGATGGAACCAATCTTGAGGAACATTGGTTCTCCGACCCCTGGACTGTGGAGGTGACCGACACCTGAGTCGCATCTCCACCTTCGGATGATTCCGGCCCACCAAACGAGGCGGGAACATCCTCTTGACCTTCAGAGGAGTAGTTATGGATAGCTCGACGATCGGGACCGCAGAGCAGCTGCGCGATCCCAATTACACCCCCCCTTTGGCCAAAGCGATCCCGCTCGGGATCCAGCACGTTCTGGCGATGTTCGTCTCCAACGTCACTCCGGCAATTATCGTCGCACAGGCAGCCGGCTTCGGTTTCGGTTCAAACTCGCCGGATTTCCCCGAGTTGCTCTACCTCATCCAGATGTCGATGGTGTTCGCGGGCATCGCGACGCTTTTGCAGACACTGACCCTCGGACCGGTCGGTTCGGGCCTGCCGATCGTGCAGGGCACGAGCTTCGCGTTCCTGCCGATCATGATCCCGATCGTTGCCGGAAAAGGCGTTGACGGGCTGGCGGCACTCTTCGGCGGTGTGATCATCGGAGGCATTTTCCATGCCGTACTTGGTCTCTTCATCGGGCGCATTCGTTTCGCTCTGCCGCCGCTTGTCACCGGTCTTGTCGTGACCATGATCGGTCTGGCCCTGGTAAAGGTCGGTATTCAGTATGCGGCCGGTGGCGTGCCGGCTATCGGCAAACCTGAATACGGGTCGCTGTTGAATTGGACCGCAGCGCTTGTCGTGATTGTCGTGACGCTCGGCCTGAAGTTCTTCGCAAAGGGCATGCTCTCGGTCGCCGCCGTTCTGATCGGCCTGATCGCGGGGTACATCTTCGCGCTTCTGACCGGCATGCTGACCTTCGACGCCATTGCCGGCTCCTGGTCGAATGCAGCTGCTTTCGCCTTGCCGCAGCCGTTCAAATACGGCTTCGAGTTCTCGCTGGCCGCTGTCATCGGTTTCTGCCTGATGGCCTTTGTCTCCGCCGTTGAAACCGTGGGCGATGTCTCCGGTGTCACCAAGGGCGGTGCCGGGCGTGAAGCAACCGACAAGGAAATCGCCGGTGCGACCTATGCCGACGGTGTCGGGTCCGCCTTTGCCGGCTTCTTCGGTGGTCTGCCCAACACGTCCTTCAGCCAGAATGTCGGCCTGATTGCCATGACCGGCGTCATGAGCCGTCACGTCGTCACCTTCGGCGCAATCTTCCTGATCATCTGCGGACTGATCCCGAAAGTGGGCAGCGTTATCCGCACGGTACCGATCGAGGTGCTGGGTGGCGGTGTGATCGTCATGTTCGGCATGGTCGTTGCGGCAGGTGTCTCCATGCTGTCGGACGTCAACTGGAACCGGCGCAACATGGTGATCTTCGCGATCTCGCTGTCCATCGGTCTCGGCCTGCATTTGGAACCCGGTGCGCTTCAGCACGTGCCTGACACGGCCCGCGTCCTGCTGACCAGCGGTCTGCTCCCGGCGGCTCTGCTCGCCATCGTGCTGAACCTCATTCTCCCGGAGGAGCTTTCAAGTGAATCCACCGAAGAGGTCTCCGGCGGCATGGCAGGTCACGGACATGGCTCGCTGCCGAAAGAGGAAAGCGCCTGATCAACAGGTGAATGCGTAAACGGAAAGGGCCGCAGTCGCGGCTCTTTTTGTTGTGAAAGCACTCCCCGTGGTCATCCCCGATAATCCGGCCGCGACCGCGCCAAAGAATCCGAAGCGCGGTGTAAAGCGACTGGCATGGATCCCATGGTCAAGCCATGGGCTAACCGGATGATGGGGACGGGTTTTTGGATAAGCTGACAGCCGTGCTTGTTTGACGCCCCCCCCAGCGGTCATCCCCGACTTGATCGGGGATCTATTTGTTTTGTGATTTGGAACAATTGGAGGATTTAGACAGGGTAATGCTCGACCCTGCAATCCATGCCCCGTCCGTTCTCAAAGCGCTGGACATGTTGAAGGGCGGCAGGTGTGGATCCCCGATCAAGTCGGGGATGACACGGAGTTTGCTGAGCTGTCTTGCTGGCAGATATCGTCGGTAATTGAAAAACCGAAAGTGTTTGGTTTACCGCGCCGCCATCAGCCGGGCCATGTCGATCATGCGGGCGGAAAAGCCCCATTCATTGTCATACCAGCCGAAGAGACGGACCTGATGCGCATTTGCTTCCAGGGTTTCGGGCAGGTGAAGAACAAGGGATTCCGGGCGGGTGCGCATATCGGTCGAGACCACACGGTCTTTGACGAACCCGATCACCGGATTGTCTCTGAAAATCTCCAGAAGCCGATTGTTGAAGGGGGCTTCGACCGGTTCTGCCAGCGTGACCGTCAGATCCACGGCTGAAACGCTGATCGTCGGAACACGAACAGCGGCACCGCTGACCCTGCCTGCGAGCTGAGGCAGCACGACACCAACGAGTTTGGTGGCGCTGGTCGTTGTTGGCACCATGGAAACACCGCCGGCGCGGCTGCGTTCCAGCGGACCGCGCGGGGCATCCACCATCGGCTGGCTGCCGGTATAGCAATGGATCGTTGTCATGTGGCCGCTTTTGACGCCGATGGCATCGTCCAGGCCGCGCAACAGGGGTGCAAGCGCATTGGTGGTGCACGAGCCATTGGAGACGATGCGGAAGTCTCCGAGTTTTTCCTCGTTTGCCCCGATGACCAGGGTGATGTCGGCTGCGGCCGAGGGGCCTGAGATCAGGACATTGGTGGCACCCGCCTTCAATCCGCGCTCGGCAACTTCCACAGTGTCTGCCTTGCCTGTGCATTCCATCACGACATCGACATCGGACAGATCAAGCGTGGAAAGATCAGGTGCCGCCGAAAAGGGAATGACCCGGCCATCCACGGTCAGGCTGTCCGGGCCGGAGGACACCTGCCCGGGATAGGGACCGAACACACTGTCGTACTGGAAGAGATACGCGCAGGTTTCCAGGGGTGCGATGTCGTTGATCCGCACCACTTCGACGGCCTGGTGTTCAGGCAAAGCCAATACCTGTCGCAAAACGGTCCGGCCGATACGGCCGAACCCGTTGATGACGATCTTCATGTCCCCGGTTCCGTGCGAGGTCTCAGAAATCCACTTGGAGTGCGACGCCCTTCCGAACCGCCAGATCAACTGCTGCAGAAGCAACGGCAAGATCCTGAAGGCCGACGCCGGTGCCGTCGAAAAGCGTGATCTCGCTTTCCGAGGTCCTGCCGGGATGTGTACCATTAATGACGGCGCCGATCTCATTTATATTGTCCCTAGAGACAATTCCGCTGGCAACGGCATGCTGGCATTCGCCAATTGTCGCCGACTGGGCGACCTCGTCCGTGAACAGCGTCGCCGTCGCCACGAGCTCGGCGTCGACCTCCTGTTTGCCTTTGGTGTCGGTGCCCATGCAGGCAATGTGCGTGCCTTCGGTGACCTGGCCTGCCATCAGGATCGGGTCAAAGCTCGAGGTGATCGAGATGATGACATCGGCTTCGGCGCCCATCCGGTCCAGGTCGACCGATTCATAGGGAAGGCCGAGTTCACTGGCAGTTTCCTCCAGCCTGGACAGCATTTCGGGGTGGAAATTCCAGCCGATGATCTTCTCGAAGTTACGCTGTTCGACAGCAGCACGCATCTGGAAGGCGGACTGGTGTCCCGCACCGATCATGCCGAGCACCTTAGCGTCCTTGCGGGCGAGATGCTTGATGGATACGGCAGAAGCTGCGGCCGTGCGCAGGGCGGTCAGAAGATTGCCTCCGACGACCGCTTTCGCCTGGCCGGTGTCTGCATCGAACAGGAAGACGGTTGATTGATGGTTTGTCAGGCCCTTGTCGGCATTGCCCGGCCAGTAGCCGCCGGACTTCAGGCCAAGCGCCAGGGACGAGCGGTCGAAACCCGATTTGAAGCCGTAAAGTGCATCGGCATGACCGATGGCTTCGCGGATGACCGGAAAGTTATAGGCCGCACCGCTCGACATCGCGGCAAAGACGTTTTCCACGGCGTCGAACGCTTCGGCACGTCCAATCAGGCCTGCGATTTCCTTTTCAGGAACAATGATCATGGAGATCTCCAAAAAAAGAGGCAAAGCCCGTGCAGGACTTTGCCAAGTGGGGCAACAAACGGGTGGGGATCAGTAGGCCTTGCCGCGTGCGGAGACCGGCCAGACGGTTTCGACCTTGCCGCCGCGCACACCGACATACCAGTCGTGCACATTGGCGGTCGGGTCACAGTGACCGGGAACGAGCTTCAGTTTCTCGCCGACCTTCAGGACGCCGTCAGGATCGGATATGACACCGTGCTCATCGGAACACTTGACGTATTCAACGTCGTTGCGGCCATAGATGAAGGGCAGACCGCTATCGACGGACTGGGCCTTGAGACCGGCATCGCAAATCGCCTTGTCCGCCTTTGCGTGGCTCATCACCTGGGTCAGAATGAAGAAGGCGTTGTCCCATTCGCCCTGGTCGATGCGGTTGCCATCCTTGTCGAGGATCCGGCCATAGTCGGCATCCATGAAGGCGTAGGAGCCGCATTGCAGTTCGTTGTAGACGCCGGAATTGGACTCAAAATAGTAGGACCCGGTTCCGCCACCCGAAACGAGCTCCGGCTCGAGACCTGCAGCCTTGAGGCCCTCAACGGCGTCTTTCACCATCGCGATGGCGATATCCAGTTTTTCCTTGCGAGCCTCGTAACTGTCGAGATGCTGCATGGCGCCCTGGTAGGCCTGAATGCCGGTGAACTTGAGGTTCTCCGCGTCGTCTGCGGCTTTCGCGATTTCGACGACAGCTTCAGTTGTCCTCACCCCGCAGCGCCCGGCACCGCAATCGATCTCGACAAAGACTTCCAGTTCCGTGCCGTGTCTTTGGGCAGCTGCCGACAAGTCGGCGACATTGGAAACGTCATCGACACAGACAATGGTGCGGGCACCGAATTTCGGCAGCCGTGCCAGCCGATCGATCTTGGCCGGGTCACGCACCTGATTGGAGACCAGCACGTCCTTGATACCGCCGCGCGCGAACACTTCCGCTTCGCTTACCTTCTGGCAGCAGACGCCAACGGCACCACCAAGCCGTTCCTGCAGCTTGGCGACATCGACGGACTTGTGCATCTTGCCATGCACCCTGTGACGCATGCCATGCGTCTTGGCATAGTCGCCCATCTTCTTGATGTTCCGTTCCAGTGCGTCCAGATCGAGCACCAGGCAGGGGGTCTGGATGTCGGCCTCGTCCATGCCCGGGATTGCCGGGACGTCATAGCCAACTTCGAGTTTTTCAAATCCGGTCAGTGCATTCATTGGTTTGTCTCCGGTAATCGTTCAAAGGGTCCAGGGCAGTTTGTTCAGGTCGACATTGCCGCCCGTCACGATCACGCCGACGCGTTTGCCTTTGAAAGTGTCCTTGTTTTTCAGAAGTGTGGCCAGTGGTACGGCGGAGGACGGTTCCATCACGATATTCATGCGCGCCCAGATCAGGCGCATGGCATCGATGATTTCGGGATCCGAGGCCGTCAGGATGTCGGTGACGTGGTTCGAAACGAAGTGCCACGTCAAATCCTTCAGCGGAACCTTCAGCCCGTCTGCAACCGTCACCGGAGCATCATCGGCAATGATATGCCCGGCCCGAAAGCTGCGCGCTGCATCGTCGGCCTGCTCGGGCTCGGCTGCATATATCTTCACCTCAGGCGCCAGGTTGGACAAAGTCAGGCAAGTGCCTGAAACCATGCCGCCGCCACCGATAGGGGCAATCACGGCATCAAGGCCGTCTGTCTGTTCCATCAGTTCCTTCGAGCAGGTGCCCTGTCCGGCAATGACGCGCGGATCGTTGTAGGGATGCACGAATTCTGCACCGGTTTCGGCCTGGACCTCGGCGAAGACCGCCTCACGGCTCGACGTTGAGGGTTCGCATTCGGTAATGATCCCGCCATAACCGCGAACTGCGTCTTTCTTGGCCTGCGGCGCTGTGCGCGGCATGACGACATGGCAGGGAATGCCGCGCCGGCCGGCCGCATAGGAAAGGCTGAGGGCATGGTTGCCCGAACTGTGCGTGGCAACGCCCGCCCTGGCCGTTTCGTCGTCCAGGCCGAACACGGCGTTGGAGGCACCGCGCACCTTGAACGCACCGGCCTTCTGGAAATTCTCACATTTGAAGAACAGCTCCGCACCCGTGAGTTCGTTCAGAAAGGACGAGGTCAGCACAGGTGTGCGGTGTACGTAAGGCTTGATGCGCTCATGCGCGACAAGCATGTCCTCCAGCGTCGGGATGTCGATGTTGGAAACGTCGGTTTTCACGCGGCCTCCTTGGAAGCAACGGCTTCCTCATTGCGGTAATAGTCCTGGGCTGCGGCAACGCCGGAGCCGAGTTTGATGTCGAGACCAAGGTCGGCCATGACCATTTCGGCCGTTGCCAGCCCGGACAGGGTCATGACATCCGTCAGGCTGCCAAGGTGCCCGATGCGGAAAACCTTGCCGGCGACTTCCCCGAGACCAACACCGAAGGCGACGCCGTATTTTTCGGCGGCATGCGTGACGATGTCCGTGGCGTTGAACCCCTCCGGTGTCCGGATGGCGCTGACGGTGTCCGAATAGACATCCGGCGATTTGGCACAGAGCTCTAGGCCCCAGGCACGCACGGCTGCCCGCACGCCTTCGGCGATCCGGTGATGGCGTGTGAAGACGTTTTCCAGGCCTTCGCTCAGCAGCATGTCACAGCTCGATTTCAGTCCGTTCAGCAGACCGAGGGCGGGCGTATAGGGATAGGCATTGGCCTCATAGGCCTTTGTCATGTCCCGAACGTCGAAGAACGTACGCGGCAGGTCGGCCGCTTCAATGGCATTCCTTGCCTTTGGTGACAGTGCAACAATGGCGAGACCGGAAGGCAGCATGAAGCCTTTCTGCGATCCGGTAACCGCGGCGTCGACCCCCCATTCGTCCATGCGAAAATCCATCGACGCGATGGAGCTGACACCGTCTACCAGCAACAGGGCCGGGTGTTTTGCGGCATTCAGAGCCCGGCGCACAGCGGCAATATTGGATTTGACGCCGGTTGCCGTCTCGTTATGCGTGGCAAGAACCGCCTTGATCTCGTGGTTTGTGTCGGCGGTGAGGATTTCCTCATATCGGTCGGCGGGCAGACCGGCACCCCAGGGTGTCTCGACAATCTCGACCTGGAGGCCGTGGCGCTGACACATGTCGATCCAGCGATGCGAGAACATGCCGTTCCGCGCGGCAAGGATCTTGTCACCTGCGCTCAGGGTGTTGGTGATCACAGTTTCCCAACCGCCGGTTCCCGTGGACGGAAAGATGAAGACTTCGGCAGTCTCGGTCTTCAGGATCTTCTTCACGCCTGCCAAGGCCGGGCGCAGGATCTCGCCGAACAAGGGTGAGCGATGGTCCAGGGTCGGCATGTCACAGGCCTTGCGGAGAGCCTCGGGCATATTTGTCGGACCTGGAATGAAAACAGGGTTTTGAAAGCTCATGGCCGTTTCCTCTCAGTTTCCAGAACCGTACCGGAGCGGATCAGGAGTCGGCAATTTTTTTAAAAAAATTTTTCAAAAAAAGATGAGGCAGAAAATATCAGTATTGTCAGTGACTTGCTTTTTTCATATCGTGAATTGATTTTTCACGGATTGTTGAGTGTGTGTCATGAATGACAAGAAAATGGAGACAAATGCGGCCAGACGAGCACGCGGGCGACCGAGATCCTGGGATGACAAATCGGGTCAGAACACCATCAAGTCGCTTGACCGGGCCATGGCTGTTTTCGAGCACCTGAGCACCCAATCCGGCGTGTCGCTTTCTGCCCTGTCGGAGCAGACGGGCGAGTCCACGGCGACGCTCTACCGCATTCTCTTCACACTGGAAACACGGGGCCTGGTCGAATTCGATCAGGCCGAACAACTCTGGCACATCGGGCCGGGCGCCTTCATTGTCGGCGCGCGCTTCCTGCGCAGAACCAGCCTTGTGGAGCGCGCCCGCCCGATCCTGAGAAATCTGATGGAAGAGACGGGTGAGACTGCCAATCTCGGAGTTGGTCAGTCCCACAACGTCCTGTTTGTCAGTCAGGTCGAGACCCATTCGAACATTCGAGCGTTTTTCCCGCCAGGCACGTTGTCGCCCATGCATGCGTCGGGCATCGGCAAGGCTCTGCTGGCATTCATGGATCCGGATGTCTGTGAGCAGATTGTTTCGAAAGGACAGAGAGAACGATTTACCGAATACACCTTGTGCGACGCGGAAGATCTGAGCGCCGATCTTTCGCAGGTTCGCGCGCGCGGCTACTCGATTGATGGCGAGGAAAAGAACGTCGGCATGCGTTGCATCGCAGCGCCGGTGTTTGACCATTTCGGAGAAGCGGTTGCCGGCGTGTCGGTATCCGGGCCGACAAGCCGGGTGGCGCTGGACAAGGTGGAGGTCCTGGCGGAAGCCGTCATGGCCGCTGCTGACAGGTTGACCGCTGCCATTGGCGGCGAAGTTTCGAGCTTGCAAGAGACGCCGGCTGAAGAAACTCTTTGAGGCGGCCCTATTCCGCCGCGCTTCGGAACGCGGATTGCATCGCGCTGCCGAAGCCCCTGGCGGGTTGCAACGCCATGTGCCGGTTCACGTCCTTGTACAGTAGATAACGGAACGGTCCGGGACCGCCGGCGTAACAGGCCTGCGGGCAAAAGGCGCGCAGCCACATGTAGTCGCCGGCTTCGACTTCGACCCAGTCCTGGTTAAGCCGGTAGACGGCCTTTCCTTCCAGCACATAAAGCCCGTGTTCCATGACATGGGTTTCTGCAAACGGGATCACGGCGCCCGGCTGGAACGTGACGATGTTGACATGCATGTCATGACGCAGGTCGGCGGGATCGACAAAACGGGTCGTTGCCCACTTGCCGTCCGTGCCCGGCATTGCGGACGGTTCGATATCGTTTTCATGGGTCACGAGCAACTCGGGCCAGTCGAGACCGTCAACCGCTTCGTATGATTTGCGTACCCAGTGGAACCGGACGGGTGCGCTTCCCGTGTTGCGAAGCCTCCAGTCGCATTGGGGAGGCAGGTAGGCGTAGCTGCCCGCCCTGAGCTCAAACACCTGGCCATCGGCCGTGAGTACGGCTTCGCCCTCGACGACGAAGAGAACACCCTGTGCCGTCGGGTCCGTTTCCGGCCGGTCCGATCCGCCACCCGGTGACACTTCCATGATGTATTGCGAAAAGGTCTCCGCAAATCCGGTGAGGGGCCGCGAAAGTACCCAGAGGCGGGTCTTGGTCCAGAAAGGCAACGCGCTTGTCACGATGTCGCGCATGGTCCCGCGCGGAATGACAGCATAAGCATCGGTGAAAACGGCGCGATCTGTCAGCAGCGTTTCCTGACCCGGGTGTCCGCCCTGTGGGGCATAGTAGGAACGCGACCCGCCCGAGTGTGACCCTTTTACATGTGACACGAGCAACCTTTCTTTTTCAGTCTCAATTGTCCCCACTATGGCCCCCGGAACCGTTAACGACCATGGGCGAAGTTGAAAGAGATCTTTTCGGAAAAACGAGAAAATGGCGCGAGTATTTTCTGGATCTTCAAGCGAATGGTCGCACCGAAACGAATCTGCATCCAGCCAGGGACAATCAACCAAGATTCCTCATCTGTCTGTTCTATCAATTTGTTAATAGGTCCTTAATTCCATTGTTTTGGTAAATTTGAAGAAGCATCTCTCAAATCAAAACAATTCATTAGTAAATATTTATTTTGAAATTGGCATGATTTTTCTCGTGAAAACTTGAGGTTGGGGAACCTATCATGAGAAAATTCTGTGCGGCGTTTATGGTGATGGCCGCTATTACTGCAAATGCTTCGGTCAAAGAGGAAATTACACTTGGAACAGGGGACAGTCTGCCCTTTGCAAGCGTTGGGTCCGACGGCGCTCCTATCGGCGTCCTGGGGGATGCGAGCAGCCAGTTGTTGCAGGACATGGGCTTCGAGGCGCAGGCGACCAAATTGCCCTTCGCCCGGTTGTACAATTCCATCCACAGCGGTGAGATTGACGTCGCAATCGGCGTGTTGCGTACCGATGAGCGTGCTGGCAAGGCGCTCTACAGCGATCCGATCCTGACGACGTACAACATTCTGGTGGTCAAGAAGGGCAATGGTTTCGACTACGCCTCGCTCAAGGACCTCAGCAGCAAGAAGATCGGTGGCCGTCGCGGCTTTGCCTATCCCACCCTGGAGGCTGCGGGCGTTTCGGTGGAGCCGGCAAAAGACGATGACACCAACATGAAGAAGGTTCTGGCCGGTCGGCTGGATGCCGCTATCATTTCTTCGATCGCCTTCCTGCCACGTCTCGATCAGAGCGACATCCGTTCGAAAGTCGAACTCCTGCCACTCGCAGTCGGGGTGGTGCCGATCGGTATTGCTCTCGCCGACGAGAGGTTTTCAGCGGAAGACGTTGCCAGGTTCAACGAGATGTTGAGTGGCTACAAGGCGTCGGACGCCTATTCGCAGGCTTTGGCCAAATACGGGATTGCCGACTATGTCAAGGACTGGCCGGTTGCCGAATAACTGAACGCTGACGCGCGGACTGCGAGGTGCTAGCGGCACCGGCAGCCCTGTCGGGATCCATCCAGACGCTTCCCGTTCCCTCCGAGACCGGGTTCTGGTGGGGTCGCCGTTCCAAAGGGGCCCCGTGGTCCGCGCCAGCACCTTGATGCACTGAGAACACGGTGAGCCGCCCTACGGGACGGCTCGCGAACCTGACAGGCAGGTTCTTGCTTTCCAGGTCTTCCGACTTGCACAGGTCGACCTGCTTCGCTGTGACCCTGGAAAATTGATCGCCGATTCAGATCGGGGGAGACCATGAAATTCTGGCAATCTGTAAAATTCACCACGACCGTGCCCATCGTGATGGTCGTGGCCATGGCGTTTGTTGCCTTCGCCGTCATTTCCGCAACACAGCGCGTTGCCGCTGTTCAGGAAGCCTATGAACAGCAAATGACAATGAGCGCCAACTTGACCAACCAGGCGCTTGGCAACGCCATATGGGATTTCGACCAGGACCTTGGAGAAAGCCTGCTGGCGTCGCTGCTCGACAACAAGGACTTTGCCTGGGCGATTGTCCAGGAACAGAACGGCACAATCTTTTCCTCTCTGGTTCGCGCGGAAAACACGGATGCGGAAACACTTGTCGACCTGATTCCAGAAAGCATGCGCTCGGGTGAGGTTACGGAAGAAACAGCCTTCATTGCCTCCTCGGCTTACGAGATCGGGGTGAAGCCAATCCTTCGTACCGATGGTGATGAAGTCACGACGCTCGGATTTTTCTATGTCGGCTTTGACAGTGCCGGGATTGAGAGCGCACGCAACGAAGCATTGACCACCGCCCTGATCATCACGGCGATCGCCATAACAGTGGTTTCGCTTGTCCTGGTCGCCTTGATCCGCAGGATAACCGGGCAGATCGGGCGCCTTTCGCAGACCATGACAACCCTTTCCGGCGGCGACTACAGCACCGACATTCCTTATGTCGCGCGGGTAGACGAGATGGGACAGATGGCGCGAACGGTCGCGGTGTTCCGCGACAACGGGCTCCGCCAACGCGAACTGGAAGACGAGCAGCGGCAGAATTTCGAAGCGGAACGCCATCGGCAGTCCAGCCTTGAAAACCTGATTGCGGAGTTCCGGGACGATTCGCAGCGGCTGCTTGAACCCGTCGCCCGGTCAACCGAGAACATGGGCAGCATCTCGGGTGCCCTGATGGATCTGTCCAGCGCCAATACCGAGCGCACGGCGTCCGTCGCGGCGGCCACCGAGCAGGCCTATTCAAGTGTCCAGACCGTTGCATCAGCCTCTGAGGAACTGTCGGCGTCCATCACCGAAATCTCCCGGCAGATTGCGGAAACCAGCGAAGTCGTCTCGACCGCCAACTCGAAAGCGACATCGGCGAATGAACAAGTCGCGAGCCTGGCGGCTTCCGCTCAGAAAATCGGTGCGGTTCTGCAGCTGATCCAGGACATTGCGGAACAGACCAATCTCCTGGCGCTCAATGCAACGATCGAGGCGGCCCGGGCCGGGGAAGCGGGCAAGGGATTTGCCGTTGTCGCGGCAGAGGTCAAGGAGCTTGCAACCCAGACGTCCAAGGCGACCGAGTAGATTTCGGCTCAGATCAATGCCATCCAGGGCGCGTCCTCGGACTCCGTCGCCGCGATCGAGGAAATCGCCAAGATCATGGTTCAGGTGAACGAGTTCACGGGATCCATCACGGAAGCGCTGGAACAGCAGGGCTCTGCCACCGCCGAGATCAGTGGTTCGATTCAGGAAGTCGCGTCGGGGACCCGCGAGATCACCGAGAACATGACCGGCGTAAAGGCCGCTGTCGACGAGACGACCCTGTCGGCGGGAGATGTGTCGCGAACCTCGGCCGAAGTTGCCGAGAACACCCGACAGCTGGCACAGCGGATCGACGGGTTCCTGTCCAACGTTGCGGCGGCCTAGGTTTCGCACAGTTCCCGAAGTGAGATCGGAAGCCTCGCGCCTGGTGTGCGAGGCTTTTCCGTCGGACCTGTCGGTCCAGGAGACGGCTTGCGCTAGGCCTGGAACGAATCGATGCAGATATTTCCAAACCCCTCCTGGGCCTCGAGCGCGATGAACGCATCGGGAGCACTGACGAAGGGTATGGTCCTGGCGATGACGGGTTTGATCTCGTGAAGGGCGAGCGCACGGTTGAGGGCGCAAAAACCCGAAATTGAACCGACGGAGACCGACTGGAGTGTCAGTTTTCGCGTGAGCAGCAGCGGCAGGAAGAGGTCCGCGTTGTTGCCAGTGACGTTTCCAATCAGGATGATGATCCCGCCATTCCTCACTGCCTTGATGGAACTCGCAAGCGTCGCGGCTCCGCCCAGTTCCAGAACCCGGTCGCAGCCTTCGCCACCCGTGGCGTTCCGCACCTCGCGGGCCCAGTTGTCCGTTGTCGACCTGTCAATCACCAGGTCCGCACCGAGGGACCGCAGGTTTTCCGCCCGCTCCGCGCTGGATGTTGTCATGATCGTGCGGGCGCCCGAGGCCTTCGCAAGCGACAGGGCAAGAAGGGCGACGCCACCACTGCCGAGAATGAGCACGGTTTCACCCGGTCGGACCGGCACAGGTTCGCTCAGCGCACTCCACGCCGTGACACCTGCACAGGGAAGTGTCGCAGCTTCTGTGGCGCTCAGTTGTGCTGGGACGGACACAAGCGATTCGGCCGAAAAAACACGGTGGGTTGCCAGAACACCGTCAAGCGGGCCACCGAGCCGACCGGCTTCGAGATCGAGTGGCGGAGGGCCCCCGTGCCAATGCTGGTAGAAGGCAGGCGAAACCCTGTCGCCAGGTTCAAAACCGGTAACATCGGGCCCCGTCTCAATGACAACACCGACACCATCGGACAGCGGTATGAGCGGCGGGCGAATATTCTTGCCATGCTGACCGCGCATGACGACAAGGTCGCGATAATTCAGGGAAGCTGCCTGCATTTCCAGCAGCACATCCCGCGGTCCCGGTTTCGGCATGTCACCTGTTTTCAGAACCAGGTTTTCCAATCCGAAATCGTCAGCAAAGGACCAGTATTTCATGCATTCCATCCACCGGGCACATCACCTGGCTTGCCCAACGCCTCGCCCTCAGGGACTGATGACACCTTTCTTCAGAATGATGTTGCCGTAAAGCCTTGTTTCGCCGGTCTGGAGAATGACAAACGACGTCATGGACCTGAGATAGAACGCATTGCGTTCCAGGCTCGCAAGTTCGGCCGGATTGTCCGCGACGCGATTGATGATCGACTGGAAGGAAGCGACCACAGGCGGAACTTCGGTGGGATCGCCGACAACCTGCATGGTGAGGGCGGGATCCGGAACGAACGTGTCCAGCGGCATGACTTCCAGAACGGCCTCCAGCGCGTCTGTCGCTGAAATGCCGTCGAGCCTGAGGACCCGCTTGCCATTGCTTGTGGCTGGAAAATTCGCATCCGCGATCACGATATCGTCGCCATGACCCATGGCCCGAAGGGCGTGAAGCAGATCCGGGGAAAGCAGGGGATTTATGCCGCGGAGCATGTGCGTGCCTCCGGAAGTGGTGCGTCTGGATGTATCAGGCCTGCGGAACGTAGGTCCGACCAAAGACCCGAAGGGATCGGCGTGTTCAGGAGTGCAAGATTGGCTTCAACCTCACGCGCATTCACCGCCCCGGGGACAACGGTCTTGACGCTTGGATGTCCGAGCACAAATTGCAGCGCCGCTGCGATCAGGGGCACGGCGTGGCTCGTGCAGATCTCTTCTATCCGGCGCACCCGCTCCAGAATCTCCGGCGGCGCATCCGCATAATTGTATTTCGCACCGGGGATGGCACCCGTTGCCAGAATGCCGGAATTGTAGGGACCACCCAGGATGATGCCGACGTCTCGTTTTTCGCAAAGCGGCAGGAAACTCTCAAGCGACTCCTGTTCCAGCAGCGTGTAGCGCCCGGCGAGAAGGAAGCAGTCGAAATCGGCGAGCCCCAGAAGCTTTTCGCAGACCTGCCATTCATTGACGCCGGCACCAATGGCGGACACGTCGCCGCTCTCCCTCAACTCGGAGAGTGCGCGATAGCCGCCAAGGTCGAACAGTTCGCGCACACGCTGGTCGCTCATCTCCTGGGAGCCTTGGGAAAAGGCGCAAACATCGTGGATGAAAAGAATGTCGGCGAACTCAACGTCCAATCGCGACCGGCTGGCTTCGTAGCTGCGCATGACGCCGTCGTAGCTGTAGTCGAAGACAATCCGTTTTTGCGGTACGTCGACAAAGGCTTCCGGGGTTACTTCCTCTGGCTCGCAGTCGACCAGCAAGCGGCCGATCTTGGTGGAAAGCAGCAAATCGCTGCGGTCAAACCGTTTGAGGGCCTCGCCAAACCGTTCCTCCGATCGGCCGAGGCCATATTGCGGGGCCGTGTCGAAATAGCGAATGCCATGGTCATAAGCCGCTTGCAGGGCAGACTGGGCGTCTTCGTCGGAAATCTTGCGGTAGAGGTTTCCGAGCGGTGCACCGCCAAACCCCATTTCGGTCAGATGCAGCGGCTTCGCAGTCCGGTGATTGAGCAGGTGCTTTCCGAGGCCGGTCATGTGGCAGTCCTTTTGAATTTCGGGTGGCTGTCGATCAGCGGTCGCAACGGTGGTCGTCAGTCGAACAGATCCGGTCGTTCCCTGGACAGGGGTTCCAGTCGCACAACCAGGGTGCTGAGGTGATCCTGCATCGCCTTGCGGGCGCGTTCCGGATCCTTGTCGCGGATGGCGGAAATGATGAGCTTGTGTTCGTCATAGGCGCTTTGGGCGCGGCCTTTCAAAGGCAGAAGCAGGAGACGGGCCCGGTTGACCTGGATCCAGCCCGTGTCTGCAATGGCATTCAGTTTTGGATAGCCGGTAAACGCGAAAATGAGCTCATGCATATGCTCGTCTTCCCGAAAGAATCCAGCTTCGTCATTGTCTTCCAGGCACAGCGCCTGCAGGCGCAGGTTTCTTGTCAGCGCCGTCATCTGGTCTTCGGTTCTTTCCGCGGCAACCTTGGCAACCGCGGCAAGTTCGATGGCTTCGCGCAGAAACGCGCCCTCGCGGATCTCGGGCATGGAAAACCGGGTGACGCGAGACCCGGATTGCGGAATCACCTCCACAAGTCCTTCACCGGCAAGCTTGGTGATCGCCTCTGTCACAGGTGAGCGGGACACGCCGAGTTGTTCGCAGATTACCTGCTTTTTCAGGGCTGTACCGGGGGGCAGATGCATTTCGAGAATCGACTGGCGCAGGGCTTCATAGACACGTTGTGCCAGCGAACCGCTCAGCTTGGAGATGTCCGGCAGCACGTATTCTTCAATGTCTTGTTCGTTCGATAGCGTCATATCTGTCTCGTATAGAATGCTAACATGTTAGTTGACACAGTTTGTCTGTCAAGCTAATCGTGAAAGGGAAGGCGGCCGGCTGTTCGGTCGCGAGGGAGTGAATAAGTGCTGCAGTCTCTTGCCAATGCGATCCTTTTGAACGACGACGACAACGTGGTCGTGGCCTTGCAGGATATCGAGGCGGGAGCAAGCGCTGATTTCGTTGATGCTCCGCTGGTAAACAGCGTCCAGCGCGGTCACAAGATTGCGAGAAGGCCCGTTGCTGCCGGTGCAGCGATTGTTCGTTATGGCCAGATCATCGGCCAGGCAAAAGCCGACATTCATCCGGGTGAGCATGTCCATGTTCACAATCTGGGAATGATGGATCACGCTCAGGATTACCAATTCGCACTCGCTTCGGCGCCACTCGATCCAATCGCCGAACAGCGCATGTTTGCTGGTTACCGGCGTCCGACCGGAAAAGCAGGGACCCGCAACTATATCGGCATCCTGACATCGGTAAACTGTTCCGGCTCCGTCGCCAAGTTCATTGCCAAGGCGGCA
>JAEPML010000021.1 GCA_017643925.1 Roseibium sp.
TCCCAGCCGCCACCTGCACCGCCCGGGATCAGGAAGTGAATGCTGTCAACGACCTGCTCTGCAGCAGCTGCCACAGGTGCGCCGACGACTAGGGCTGCCGCCATTGCAGCGGAAAACGCCCGACGGGATAGTTTACGATACGCCATTTGATCCTCCCAAATTGTTGGCGTTATTTTTGCTCAGGAAGTGAGCGGTTCATCCGCGACCAGGACACCGTCCTCGTCACAGTAGATGAATTTTCCAGGTTCAAAGAGGACGCCTCCGAAGGCGACCGGTATATCTATGGCGCCGCGCCCGGTCTTGCCGGACCGGACGGGACTTGTTCCAAGTGCCTTGACCCCAAGATCAAGATCCGCAAGCTGTCGGCTGTCCCGGACTGCTCCGTTGACAACAATCCCCGTCCAGCCGTTTCCAATCAGCCTTTCAGCCATCATATCTCCCAGCAGGGCGGTGCGGACTGAACCGCCCCCATCCAGGACGATGACAGCACCATTCCCGGGTGAAGTAAACAGAGCTTCCTGCACCAGCTTGGTGTCTTCGACCATCACGGCTGTGCGAATTGTTCCGGCAAATTTGCATTTTGCGCCAAAATTCCGGAATTGCAGGTTCACAAACCGAACCTTGTCCGGATGGGCATCGTTCAGATCGCAAGTCGAAAAATCAGTTCCCAACTGGTTCAATTCCGGTCCTCCAGCAATTCGTCGGGAAACAGGACCGCGCCTTCCATGATCCGTCTTTGCGTCCGATAGGTTCCGGCCGACACGGCTCTGGGTCCTTCCGGTCCGGTTTCCACCCGGGCCGTGACGTTCAGGACGCCAGAAGGGGTTCCTATTCGAAGATCTGGTGTTTTTGTTTGCGCCAGATCCTGAACCAGGGTGCCGGGGATCTGTGCGGCGACAGCGGTGCACATGCCTCCGGTCAAGGTGATGGCACGGTGGAAATTTCCCATGGACACAAGCCGGACGTTCAGGTCGTGACTGTCAGGTGCATGTCTTTTCCCATCCAGCGAATTGAAAGCGCGTGCGTCTCCCACGATGGCGACCTTGGGATTCGATCGTTTCACCGTCGCTGCAGAAGCCGCCATCCCCATGGCAATCGCGCCAGCGCAGCGGATCCGTTCGATCTGCGACATGAACGCGGTATCCCCATCGAGGGAACCCGGCAACTCGGTTGCCGTCTTTCCAAGATGGGCAGCGCGAACAAAGACAACCGGATTTGCAGCGTCAACCAGTGAGACGGAAAGCGCTCCCACCCCGTCGACATCCAGCGTGTCCAGCGGGTTACCGGTCGGCAGAAGCCTACCCGTGGCTGCCCCGCCGGGCGCCAGAAAATCCAGAACGACGGGAGCGCCCGTTCCCGACACGCCGGGAATGGCAATATCCCCTCCTTCGACGGCTTTGCCACCCTTTACGGGAAACCGGGCGTGATAGAGACGCTTGGTGTTCGTGTCGTAGATGCGAACAAGAGCCTCGCTTTGGTCCGGCGAGACAGCGACCATGCCTTCATCGACTGCGAAAGGCCCCACACAGGAGGACATGTTTCCGCAGGCCGAACCGTAGTCAGCCAGCGGTTCATCCACCGCGATCTGGACGAAGGTGTAGTCGACATCGGCGTCGTCTCTGGCCGACGGTTTCACGATGACCACCTTTGAAAGCGACGACAGCCCGCCTCCCATGCCGTTCAACTGCCGACCGTAAGCGTCCGGACTGCCCAGCACATGCAGGAAGATCCGGTCGCGTAGAGCCTGGTCTTCGGGCAGGTCTTCACCTCTGAAAACAACAGCCTTGGAGGTCCCGCCCCGGTAGAATGCTGCACGCAATCTCTCAGGCATCAGGCGGCCTCCGCCAGGAAATTCCGGAAGGCGCGCGGCAACAATCCACCTGCGGCGAAGGTCTCCCTTTCAAGATCGTTGTAAAGCCGTAGGTCAAGAGGTGTCGTCTCCGTAGCCCCATCCTTGCGATGCACGGTGAGCGTTGCGCTTCTCAGGTCCTCGGCAAAATCGATGTCATAGGTCTCACTGCCGTCGAGGCCGAGCGTTTCGCGTGTCACGCCTTCCGGGAAGCACAGCGGAGCTATTCCCATATTCACCAGATTGGACCGATGGATCCGTTCAAAACTCTCGACGATCACGGCGCGCACGCCAGCCAGCCAGGGGGCCTTGGCCGCTGTATCCCGGGACGAGCCGCAGCCATATTCCTTGCCCCCGATGACCACTAGTTTCTGACCGCGTTCCAGGTAGGTCTCGATTGCCTTGAAGATCGACGTCACTTGTCCGTCGGGTTCCACGCGCGTCCAGGACCCTTCCCTGTCGGGTGTCATTTCATTACGCAGTCTGTAATTGGCAAAGGTCGATCGGATAACCACGTCAGAACAGCCGCGTCTCGTCCCGAAGGAATTGAAGTCGCGCGGCTCGACACCTTGGGCCAGCAGGTACTGACCGGCTTCCGATTCAGGCGTGATTATTCCGGACGGCGAGATGTGGTCGGTTGTGATGCTGTCGCCCAGAATGGCGAGTGGCCGAAGCCCTCTCATTGGTTCAACACCAGCGGACTTTGGCTGAATTTCCCGCACAAAAGGCGGGAAAGAGACGTAGCTGGAAGGCACCCATTCATAGGTTCCAGCGTCTGTCTGCAGAGCGGTCCACTGAGAATTGACGTCACTGATGGCAGCATAGTTCTGCTTGAATTCGGAAGGCGTCACGAATGTCTCGACAATTTCAGTCACTTCTTCGGCAGACGGCCAGAGGTCGGACAACATCACGGGGTTGCCGTCGCGATCGACACCCAGCGGTTCAGTGGCAATGTCTTTCAGAATTGTGCCGGCCAGCGCAAAGGCGACTACGAGCGGTGGCGACGCAATCATGTTTCGGGACGCTAGAGGATGGATGCGGCCCGCAAAGTTCCGGTTTCCGGACAGGACCGCAACCCCCTTGACGTCATTGGCCTTGATCGCGGCCTCGTGACGTGGATCAAGCGGACCGGACATGCCATTGCAGGTGGAACATGAAAAGGCTGCGACCTCGAACCCGAGAGCGTCGAGAGGCTCTTGCAGCCCGCTTTGCTCCAGGTAACGTGCGACCACGCGGGAGCCCGGCGCCAGCGACGTTTTCACATGCGGTGGCACGGACATTCCGCGAGCCGCCGCGTTGCGCGCAACAAGCCCGGCAGTCACCATGTTGCGCGGGTTCGCCGTGTTGGTGCAGCTCGTGATGGCCGCAATGATTACATCCCCGTCGCCGATATCGTGATCGGCGCCCTCGACCGGCACCCGGCGTTCGGTTTCTCCGGCCAGCTTCAACCGGTCGCTGGCCTGAGCCAGGTCGATCCGCTGCTCGGGGCGCGCCGGTCCGGCCACCGAACGGCCGATCCGGCTGAGATCGATATGCACGACCTCGTCATAATCGATCGCGCTATCTACTCCGTCGACCCACAGGTTCTGGGCGCGGCAATAGGCTTCGGTCTGCTCGACATTGTCGCCACGTCCAGTTTGCTTCAGGTAAGCAGTGGTGCGTTCGTCTACCGGACAGAACACCATGGTAGAACCGTATTCCGGCGCCATGTTTGCAATTGTCGCCCGGTCGGCCACGCTCAGCGAGCCATAACCCGATCCGAAGAGTTCGACAAACGTGTCGACAACACCGATGGCACGCAGCCTTTCGGCGATCACCAGGGCGATGTCGGTCGCCATGATGTCGTCAGAGGGCGCCCCGGTGAGTTCAAGGCCGATCACGCGCGGAACATTGACCGGAGTTGCCTCCCCGAACAGGATCGCTTCCGCCTCAAGGCCGCCAATTCCCCAGCCCGCAATGCCGAGCGCGTTGATCATCGGCGTGTGACTGTCCGTACCAAGACTTGAATCCGGGATGAGCAGATCCTCGTCGTGGGGGGACGGCAGCACGGTCTGCCCGAGATATTCCAGGTTGATCTGGTGACATATCCCGCCACCGGGCGGGATCACCCTAAGTCGCGGGAAGCGCGTTTCGCAGGCCTTGAGGAATGCAAACCGCTCCCGGTTGACTTCGAATTCCCGGTCCATGTTCTGCCTGAGGGCAAGTTTGTCGGCCCAGTGATTGATGGACATGGAATGATCGATCACCAGGTCCACCGGCAGGCTCATGTCCACCGTTTGCGGGTCACCACCCTGTTCTTCCAGGAGGTTGCGCATCGCCATGATGTCAATCAGCGCCGGGATACCGAGCATATCGTGAAGAAGAAGGCGCGCCGGCCGGAACGGCACCGCGCCTCCTTTTCTGGCCAGGACATCGTGCGCGGCTGCACCGCCTTCTGAATGACGGGCCGCGTTTTCCGCCAGAACTCTCAAGGAAAATGGCAGGCTGCGAAAGCCATCCCCTAGGAGCCCGCAGTAATCCGCGGCCCAGTAGTTGGTGTGTTCGATGGGCTTGTAGTGCACGTGTTCTCTCCTGAATTGACTGCAGGCTAGACAGTCTGTCAGGCATGCGGCAAGGTGTGCCGTGGAGCATTTCATCTGATAGAACGAACTTGGCTACCAATCGCACTGAATCCGTTGAACGGGCACTGTCAATTCTGAGTGCTTTCTCGACCCAGAAACCGATCATGACATTGGCGGAGATTGCCGAAGAAACCGGCCTCCACAAGAGCACGATCCTGCGCCTTACAAATTCCATGGCGATTTATGGCTTCATCCAGCGCGACGCGGATGGCAGGTTCTCCGTGGGGCCGAGTGTCTGGCGTCTCGGCTTGATTTTCCGGCGCGACTTCACCAAGCGGGAACATGTGGCCCCGTCCTTGAAAATCCTTGCCGAAGCAACGGGGGAAACAGCCTCGTTCTATGTCCGCGCAGGAAACGAACGTGTTTGTTTATACAGGGAAAATTCTCCAAACCTGTTGAGGTTTCATGTTGAGGAAGGCATGCGACTCAGGCTGTCGACCGGCGCTTCCGGACTGGTCCTGCGGCACTTTTCCGGCGAGGATGTCGGCGATCTCAGTGTCTTCAACAAGAACGGCACGGCCACTTCGGTCGGACAGACCAACCCGAACATCTCTTCGATTTCAACACCGGTTTTCACCGGCGCTGGTGACCTGGCCGGCGCGCTGACCGTTTCGGGCCTGGCCACCCGGTTTGACAAGGAAGCCCGTGAGAATGCCATTCCGCTCCTGGAAAGCCTTGCAAGAAGTCTGACGACGAACTGAGAGCAGCGTTTTATCAGACAGAACGCACTCTCGCAGACCTTGCTGTTTGGGCGCGTGGGCTCTAGGCAGAAGGGCAAGGAACGGAACCGGAGCGCGCACCAATGATGAACCATGAGATCAACAAGGCATTCCGGGCGCGCCTGGAAAGGGGGGGAGCCGTCCTGATGCCGGGTGCCGCCAACGCGCTGGCAGCCCGTGTGATCGATCAACTCGGTTTCGAGGCGGTCTATATTTCCGGTGCAGGTTTGACCAACACCTATCTCGGCATGCCCGATCTTGGCTTCATCTCGCTACCGGAAATCGCACAACACACGTCAACGGTTCGCAACGCCACTGAATTGCCGATCGTGGTTGACGCCGATACCGGTTTCGGCAACGCGCTCAATGTGCATCATACCGTACGCACGCTCGAACGCGCTGGTGCAAGCGCCATTCAATTGGAAGACCAGCTAAATCCGAAGCGCTGCGGGCATTTTTCCGGCAAGGATGTTGTCGATCTCATTGAGGCACGAAGCCGGATCAAGGCGGCAGCCGACGCCCGGATCGACCCGAACTTTCTGATCGTTGCGCGCACTGACGCCTGCGCCACGCATGGTTTCGATGCCGCTATCGAACGGGCAGAGGCTTTCATCGAGGAAGGTGCAGACATCACCTTCATCGAGGCACCCCGGAGCATTGAAAACATCCGCGATATTCCGAAACGGCTCGAGGGCACCCCGCAGTTGATCAACCTCGTTGTGGGTGGCAAGACGCCGATCATCGACTTTGCGGAGCTCGATGAAATGGGCTTCGGCCTGGTTCTTTATGCAAACGTCGCTCTACAGGGCGCCTTGAAGGGCATGCATGACGCGTTGAGCCTGCTCAAGACCGATGGCCGTATGGACGAAAGCGGACCGGTCGCCAGCTTCGAAGTGCGCCAGAACGCTGTCAGGAAAGACGAGTACGACCGGATGGAAAAGGATTATGCGGACAAGTAGGTTCTGATCCGAACCACCTCCTTGGCGCATTGAAGCCCACCTGACCTTTGGCCCCGACTGGTTTGTGGAAGGTCAGAAACCCGTCAATCGCTCGCGTCAGCCAGGACGTGTCGCCCTAAGAGCATCCGATTGGTCAGAGATCGGGGTCCAGTATGCACCCTTTGTCTGCTTCAGCTGATCATGCAGGTCTGTGGCAGACATCGGTTTTCCGAAATGAAAGCCCTGAAGATAGTCGCAGCCCATGGCGCTGGCGAAACGGCCATGCGCTTCCGTTTCCACACCTTCGGCAACAATGCCCATACCCAGGCTTTTGCCTATGCCGATAATGGATTCGACCAGCGCCCGCGCGGTTTCGTCCTCGACGATCGGCTTGATGAATTGGCGGTCGATTTTCAGGATTGACGGACTGATTTTCAAAAGACCCTGAACGGAAGCATGCCCTGTTCCGAAGTCGTCAAGCGCAATCGTCACGCCCAGGTCCTTCAGTTCTCCAAGCGTCCAGTGCACCACCTCGCCAATGCGTTCCAGATAAACGGATTCCAAAATTTCAATGGCCAGCCTGTTCGCGTCGATGCCCGATCTCTTGATGTCATGAATGAGGCTCGGATCGGCCAGCCGACCCGCGGAAACATTCACCGAAAGGCGGGGAAGGTTGACACCGGCCTCGTCAAAAAACGACAGCACTTCGGGAAGATAGCTGAAGATGATTTCATCAATGCGTTTCAGGATCCCCATATTTGCCGCGGTTTCGATAAACGCGGCCGGCGATAGCAGTCCCATGGTAGGGTGCGCCCACCTCACAAGGACTTCTGCGCCGGCGATCCGACCGGTATGCGCGTCTATGACGGGCTGGAAGAAGGGAAGAAACTCGCGTTTTTCGCAGGCAACCAGAAGATCTGACACCAGCCGCTTTGTCCTCACGGCCTCCGCGTGCATCTCTTCGGTGAAAAAGGACCACCGTCCCTTGCCATGCGTTTTGGCGTGGTAGAGCGCCATATCCGCATCGGCGACTACCTGTTCCGGGATATCCATCGTCGCATTCGCAATGGCAACGCCGACGCTTGTACTGCAAAATGTGGACTTGCCTTCAAAGGCGAATGGAGCCTGCATTTCCTGAACAATTGCATCGGCCAGGCTGCTGATGTCCAAGGCGCTGTCCCCGAGCGGCCTCAGAATGACAAACTCATCCCCACCGATGCGCGCTACAAGGTCACTGTCATTGGTCAGGCGGCGCAACATTTCGGCAACCGCAATCAGCAATCGGTCTCCAGCATCGTGGCCAAGCGTATCATTGACAGACTTGAAACGGTCCAGATCAACATAGAAGACCGCAAAGTCTCCGCCGCCTTTCTGCAACGCCATGATCCAGGACTTCAACTCGACCTCGAAATGCCGCCGGTTGGACAGACCGGTCAACGGATCTTCCTTGGATTCCTTCGCGACAGCTTTTGCGAGCTCGTGCAGACGCGTGTTCTCTTTTTCAAGATGCTGGATTCTTTCCAGGAACTCCGCCCGCTCATTCAGGTCGATTGCCGCTGATTGAAACGGCTGCGTCGAGTGCTGTTTTCCGGACTGCTCTTCCAATTCGATCAGCGAGCAGAGCCACCATCTGTCACCAGTTTCAGGGTCTGACAGAGGCACCCAGTTCATCTTGTGCCAGTATTGCTCGCCACTCTTCCGGTTGTTCAGAACCTTGACCGAGAAGTGCTCCCAATTCATCAGCTTCTCGATGATAAGAAGATGGTCTCCCTGCGACATGTTCTGGCCGATCAGGACTGTTCCGCGCCGGCCCAGAATATCAGCCAGGTCGTATCCGGTTATCCGGGTAAAGGCCTTGTTGCACCACTGAAGTTCCATGACGGCGCCATCTTCGTCACTGGCCAGCGCAAGAACCAACCCTTCGGTGCATTTGTCACCAACCTGATCAGCGATGTGCGGAGGTATCATCGGCCAGCCACGCTTCTTGTCTCCTACGCGGGGTCAGCCGGATCAGAGACGTGACTGTCTCGGCCCGCCCAAAGGTCACGACCAAATTGCATTCGGTCGGTCGCATCAGCACCGAACCTGATCTTCTTTCCTCAAACACAAACGCCCCGCCCTGGCATGGAAATCGTACGGCCTTCCGACAGTCGCTCTCCAAGAATCACTCCGAAAACCATAGTGCGGGTGACCAAGTTTTTTTATTGTTAGCTTTGACAAAGCGTGACCAGGGCGCAGATGTGCCCAAAGTTGCCCTCAGGTTGTCCGCAACACCCAAAAGCCAAATCTGAAAACAGGAAATTTTGCACGAGGGCTCGGGCCATGGTCCAAACCGCAATAGGCCACACGCTCAACCCCTGAACAACTATGAATTGCTTTCCAGTAATGCTTCAATCAATCATATTTCCAACTGCAGGCTTCGGAAAAGGACATCGGAGCCAATTGCCGTCTGCCCAATCAGGGAGATCTGTTGAACACCTGGGAGGCGAACGGCGACCAGGGCGTTTGGAGCGTTGCACCGGTTTGAAGCCGACGGAATTTTTACGTGCCCAAAAGGCACCACGCGCTGCGAAAACGACCGCCCTATCAATACGGAAGCGCCCCGCAAAAGTGGGAGGCCACCAATGGCAATCAAGATCCCGTCACCATCCATGGTTTTCAACCACAACCTGGCGAAACTGGCCAAATACAGGATGGATGAAACGTTCAACGTAACAGACGCTGCTTCGATTGAAATGCACGTGAAGAAGAAGACCGAAAACGCCCCCTTCAAGTCCGTCGTGCTCAATGCCCACGGTTGGCCGGCTCATGTCTATTACGGATCGATGGCCGGGGCGAGCCGAGTGCAGAGCAAGGCAAGGATCCCTACTACACGGTCAACTGGGACTGGATCAACAGGATCAGCGACTGGCGCTACTCCAACGGCGATCCGCGTGTTGGGACGATATGGATCACGTCCTGCGACATCATCAGTTTTACCGGCCCGAAGGACGGCAACCTGTTT
Source organism: Roseibium sp. (assembly GCA_017643925.1). Lineage (GTDB taxonomy): Bacteria > Pseudomonadota > Alphaproteobacteria > Rhizobiales > Stappiaceae > Roseibium. The sequence goes on from JAEPML010000021.1 coordinate 9,132, forward strand.
TGCGGGTATCTCGCCAAGAAAACCGGTGCCCGGGTCATGGGTTCCAATGCAAAGCACTCTCAGGGCGGAGAAAGCCGCCACGGCTATATTGACAGTTACAAGGGAGACGTCTGGATCTATTACAAGGACGGTAGCAACAGGGCTTACCAACCCAAGGAAGAGGATGACTGAACACCGAGCAGGCCGGGCATCAGCGCATGGGCGCTTCACCCGCGAGTTTGCCAAGGACGACGGCGCTCAACAGACCATTGCCGGAGAGATAGCCGCTGTCGCCGCTGCCCGAAACACCGCAGGCTGCCCCACCGCAAGCGTAGAGGTTGGGAAACAGTGAGCCGTCAGCACGAAAAACCCTTCCTGACTCACCCGTGCGAAGTCCACCCTGCGTGTGAAAGAGGGCACCAGTCACCCGAACGCCCAGAAAGGGCGCTTCAAGCCGCTTGCCATTGAATTTGCGACCGAACGCATCCTGACCATCAGTTGGAATGTCGCCCATGGTCTGCAGGAAGGGACCACGGGGAAGTCCAAACTCATCAGCCAGCCCTTCAAGGGTTTCGGATGTCTTGATGGCCCCGGCGGCTTCCGCCTGCTTGAAATCTTCGAACTGACGTGCAACTTCGGCAATACGGCCGTCGAAAATGGCATAGGCCTCACCACCTGGCTGCGAGAGCACTGCCTGCGCGGCTTCCGAGTACCCCCTGGTTTCGTCCCAGAAACGCCGGCCTTCACAATTGACCTGAACACCGCCCTCCATGATCACCGCCCAGGTAATCAGGATGCCATGAGGGTGCGCGACATTGCCGTGGCCCTGGTAGGCATTCAGATGCTGAAGATCCGCACCGATCTCCTGCCCCCAGAGCAGCGCCTCACCCCGGTTGCCGTCATGACCGAACCAGACACCGTTTTCGATCTCCGGCATGAACTGATGCACCAGTTCGCGATTGCCGCCAAAACCGTTGCAGGCCAGGACGAGCTTGTCACAGCCAATCGTCTCAACGCCGCCATCGGGTCGCATGACCGCCACGCCGGAAACTTGGTCATTTTCCAGATACAGCCGATAGGCGCGTCGTTCACAAATGATATCGACGCCGGCGGTCTCGCAAGTCGCGCGCAGCCTGTCGATGAGCTCGGCGCCCGAGCGCGTCGGCAAACCATGCATGCGGCGGCGGCTGTGTCCTGGATAGTCGAAATTCGCGACCACCGAAAAGGGCAGTTCGAACGTATCCGTCAGCCAGTCAATCACCGGACCTGAGGCGTCAGCCAAGCGGTCCACCAATGCCTGCTCGTTTTCATTGTTTGCCTTGGCCTGGATATCGGCCGCAAACAGGGCCGCCGTGTCTTCGATACCGGCTTCCGCCTGGGCCGTGGTACCGGCCGCCGGGATAAGCCCTGCGGAAAGAGCCGTGGAGCCCTGCGGCACCGGATCGGCCTCGATCACCAGGACCGACTGACCGGCTTCATGGGCGGCCAGCGCAGCCACAAGACCGCCCGCTCCCGCGCCGATGATCAGGGTTTCGCAGTCCAGGTCGAAGCTTTCCGGCGTCGGTGCGACGTCAGGATTCGTTTCGGTCATAGGCAACACCCTTGGCCAGCATTTCGGCCGTGCCGATCACGCCGTTCAGACCGTCGAAGTCGAACATCCGGTCGGCGAAGGGCCTGTTGCTGCCATGCTGTTGGAGGCTCTGGTAGTAGTCCTTTGCGGTGCGTGCGAGCGCACGCACGATGCCTCCCGGGAAAATCACGATGGAATACCCCTGTTCTTCCAGGTCATCCGCACCGGTGATCGGCGTTGCCCCGCCCTCCACCATGTTGGCAAGCAGCGGGACGCGTCCTTCAAACCGTTTTGCGATGTCGGAAAGCTGGTCCCGCGACTGTGGCGCCTCGATGAAGAGCACATCGGCGCCCGCCTCCAGATAGGTTTCAGCGCGGTCTATCGCCGCCTGAAATCCCTCGACAGCAATCGCGTCCGTGCGGGCAATGATAAGGGTTTCGTCCGAACTGCGGGCGTCGGCCATCGCGCGGACCTTGCCCGCCATTTCTTCAACCGGGATCAACGACTTGTCCGACAGGTGGCCGCAGCGCTTGGGATAGGTCTGGTCCTCGACCTGAAGTGCCGACGCTCCTGCACGTTCATAAAGTCGCATGGTTCGTTGTGCGTTGAGCGCATTTCCAAAGCCGGTATCGGCATCAATGATAACCGGCAGCGCGGACCGGTCGGCAATCAGGGACATGGTATCGGCCATTTCCGTCACGGCGGTCAGGCCTATGTCGGGCCGGCCGAGGCGAGTATAGGCAACCGCTGCCCCGCTCAGGTACAGGGCTTCGAAGCCCGCTGCAGTTGCCAGGGACGCGGTCAACCCGTCGTAGACACCGGGCGCAACCAGGATCTCTTTCTCTTGAAGACGCTGTTTCAGGCTCATGATGCTGCCTCCAGCCAGGCCAGAGCGTCCTGGCAGTTCATTTCGTGGGTCACCGTCGCCAGCGACAACAAGGTCGCGTCGTGGACATCGGCGTTAAAGGCTGCGCTGCCATCGGTCAGGAGAACGGTGTCGATGTTGCGCAAGTGAGCGTCGCGCAGGGTCGAGGCCACGCCACCGTTGGTCACGATGCCACCGACGATCAGGTTGTCGATGCCAACAGCCCGCATGATGTATTCAAGGCGTGTCTGGTAGAACGCGGAGTAAGCAACCTTCTCCACGACGAAATCGGCCGGATACAAGAGGTCAACCAGGGTATTGCCGAAGCTGCCCGGCGCGAAATCGCCCCTGCCAAGGAAAGGACGCAGTTTTTTCAGGTGTGGCGCAATGAGTGGTTCACCCCTGGCGTCAGGCACGAGCGTGAACTGGGCCGAAATATAGTGACCTCCGCGCTGGCGCAGGGCCGCAACAAGCGGCGCAATCCGCTCCGGCAGAACCGCTATGCTGTCCGAGCGTTGACCGGCACGACCATAAGCTCCTTCCGGATGGATGAAGTCGTTTTGCAGATCGATCGTCAGGATCGCTGTCCTGGACAGGTCCCAGGTGGCCGGCTCGCTCATGACAGGGTCTCCGAAGGCTCGATGATGGTGTTGCCGAAGTCATCGACACGGGCTTGCAACTCCGGCTCAACCAGCACGGTGGTGTCCGGTTGTTCCAGAATCGCCGGTCCCTGAATGACGGTTCCGACAGGAAGGGCAAGCCGATCGTAAATTGCGGTCTCGTGCCACTCCGTGCCGAAATGGACATTGCGCCTGGTTCGGGCTTCGGGCATGCCCGCACCCGTGGGCGCAAGAGCGTGCAGATCGAATTTGGGGCGGAGCCCGGTGACTGCGCTGCGCAGGTTCAAGATGCGCCGGACCCCGTTTTCCAGCAGCCTGCCGAACGTCGCTTCATAGGCCGCATCAAAGGCCGCTTCTATTTCGGCAGCGGTGGGCGGCAGCACCTTGTCGTTGTCTGTCCGGATTACGAGCGGCACCGAAACCGTGTGGGTCTGGCCGACATAGGCCATGTCCAGTTCAAAGCTGAGCACGCGGCTCTCAAAGCGCGTTCGCGCGGCATCAAGCATCGCCAGCCCCTGGTCCACATGCGTCTGCATGTAGGCCGTGAGCGCGCCTGTGTCGAGTTGATCGACCAGCGAGTTGATGGTCTGAACAAAGTCCTGGCGCATGTCCGCAATGACACAGCCCATTGCGGACGTGACACCGGGATAACGCGGAACGATGGCACGGGCGATCCCGACATCCTTGAGCATGGCTCCGGCGTGCAGAGCACCGCCGCCGCCGAAAGGCATGAAGGCAAAACGTTTCGGATCGAAGCCCCGCTCGATACTGACAAGCCGGATCGCCCCGGCCATACGGGAGTTGGCCACACGCAGGATGGCCTCTGCTGCCTGAACCGTGTCCAGGCCAAGCGGGCGACCCACATGTTCGTTGATCGCTTCGGACGCCGCTTCCACATCAAGTCTCTCAAGTTTTCCGCCAATCGGATTGTCCGGGTCGATACGCCCGAGAACAACGTTGGCATCCGTCACCGTTGGGCGGGTGTTGCCCAGACCATAGGCGACTGGTCCGGGATTGGAACCGGCACTTTCCGGCCCGATGTTCAGGAGCCCGCCCTTGTCGACCCAGGCGATTGACCCTCCACCCGCGCCAATGGTCGTGATCTCGATCATCGGGGTGCGCACGACCATGCCGAAATCAATGGCGGTTTGCGGAGACAGCATCGAATGCCCGTCGGAAATCAGGGACACATCAAAACTCGTCCCCCCCATGTCACCAGTGATCACATTGTCAAAGCCCGCCGAGGAGGCGATGTAGCCCGCCGCGATCACGCCTGCCGCCGGGCCCGACAAGGCTGTCCTGACGGGCAACCGGCAGGCCGTATCGACAGCCATGACACCGCCATTGGACTGAACGATCATGAACTCGCCATCGAACCCGCCGGAGGTCAGCGCCCGCTCCAGCCGATCCAGGTAACCGGAGACTTCCGGCTGCAGATAGGCGTTGAGTGCCGTTGTTGAAAAGCGTTCGAACTCACGAATTTCCGGCAAGATTTCCGAGGAGGCCGACACATGGGGGCTTTGCCAGATCTCGCGTACCGCAGCGACAGCCGCTGCCTCGTTTTCCGGATTGGCGTAGGCATTGGCAAAGAGTATGGCGACAGCCTCGCAGCCCTGTGCCTGCAGCTGCCTTGCAGCCGAACGCACTGCGTCAAGATCGACTGGCTTGCGGATCGTGCCATCGGCCAATGTGCGCTCCGGCACTTCCAGGCGGTTGCGCCGGTCGACAACCGGTTCAAAGTCGCCCCTGAGACCCCAGGTGCATGGCCTGTCCCGGCGCCGCATTTCAAGGACGTCGCGCAGACCCTCGGTGCAGATGACCCCTGTCGTTGCCCCCTTGCGTTCCAGAAGTGCATTGGTGCCGGCAGTCGTGCCATGAACCACCACGGAAATCTCCGAAAGATCCGATACCCGCTGCGAAATCCCGTCAAGGAACCCGCCCGATTGGTCCGGGCGTGTTGTCGGCACCTTGGCGACAGACGCGGTTCCGTCCGTTTCGTTCAGCGCGAATATGTCGGTAAATGTGCCGCCGACATCAACACCGATCATGCGTGTGCTCATTGGGAAACCTCCCGCCACGATGATCCGTAGAGCCGGTCAGCCGCTTCCGCGGCAACAAGCCCGCGCGCGACATCCCGGGCGACATCAGATGCCGACCGTTCTTCCGCCTTGCCATAGCCGCCCCCGCCGGGCGTTTCCAGGCGAACTGCCTGGCCTTGCCGCAACTTGATGCCGCGCATCTTGGAAGCAAGTGGAGGTCGCTCCCAGCCGTCGTCCTGCTCGTACGAAAACCGGTTGAGTGCACCGTCCTCACCGTCTGCAATGCCCTTGGGCGCAAAACGCCCGCGTTCTCCGAACAGGAACGCCTCGGCACCGTTTTCCTCAAGGACCTCGATCTCGTATACGGCTCCCATGCCACCGCGATGCTTGCCCGCCCCCGCGCTGTCCGGGCGCAAGGCCCATTTGCGGAACATGACCGGATAGGCCGCCTCGAGGATCTCCATGGGCGGGATGGTCGCGGTCGAGATCGGCGCGTTGCCATGGTTGAGGCCGTCGCCCTCGGGAGAGCCACCGTGCCCACCACCATAGAAACTGAACATCACCCAGGGTTTGCCGTCGCTGCGTTTGCCCGCAATCGACAGCGCGTTGATGGTGCCGTAGGCATTGGCGACAACGCGGTCCGGAGCTGCCTTTGCAAAGGCTGAGAAAATGACATCGATCATGCGGAGGATTGTTTCTGTGTAGCCGCCGGTCGGGCTCGGAAACTCCGCCGACAGGAGAGAGCCTTCCGGCACCTCGACATTGATCGGGCGCATGACACCGGCATTGGCCGGAAGATCCGGAAAGATGTGCTTGATCGCCACATAGGCCGTTGCGACCGTTGTCGGCAGGGCAATGTTGACGGGACCGGCGCATTGCGGGGCTGAGCCCGCGAAGTCCAGCGTCATGCTGTCTCCCTTGATTTCCAGCGCCACCCGAATGGCCAGTGGCTCATCCCTGATGCCGTCATTGTCGAGAAAATCTTCGGCCTCCCAGCGACCGTTCGGGAGGTCGTCGAGCTCGGCCCGCATCAGTGCTTCTGCCCGATGCCCGAGCGCATCGAGCGCGGACCGCACCGTCTCCGCACCATACTCGTCCAGCAACTCATCCATGCGTCTGATCCCGAGATCAAGCGCTCCGAGCTGGCCATTCAGATCGCCCCTGGCGGATTGCGGCAGACGCGTGTTGCGCAGGAGGATATCGATGATGTCCTGATTGATGATGCCGGCCCGGGCCAGCCTGACCGGTGGCAGCACAAAGGCTTCCTGAAAGACCTCCGTTGCCGCCGGATTGTAGTTGCCTGGCACCGCGCCCCCTACATCATGCCAATGGCCGACCGAGGCCAGGTAGCAAAAGAGTTGGCCGTCGCGAAAATAGGGGCGTACCAGCCGCATGTCCGACAGATGGGTGCCGCCGATATGCGCATCGTTGAAGATGAAGATATCGCCGTCGGCCAGATCTCCATCTGCAGCGGCCTTTTCGATCACCGCCTTGACGGCGAAGGACATGACACCCACGAAAATCGGCAGACCGGACTTGCCTTGAACAAGCGTGTCGCCACTCCCGGCGTGGTAAAGCCCGTGACTGGCATCGTGCGCTTCTGCGATGATCGGATTGAAGGCAGCCCGAAACAGGGTCGCGTCCATTTCGTCGGCAATCTGCTCCATCCGGCCAGACAGGACCGACAGGGTGATGGGGTCAATCTCGCTCATGCTCTAGCCTTCACCTCCGCAAGATCATTCCAGACATCCTGACGTGTGATCCTGCCATTTTCGATTTCAAACCGGTCGATAAAACGAATGCCCTCAAAAGCCGTCCCGTCCGGCCATTCACCGGACAAGGTGCCACGACAATAGACCAGCGCTGCCGGACCGGTGCCCTGCATTGCGTCAAAACCATGATAGGTCTTTTTGACGAAGCGGTAGCGGGGCCCGGCCCAGGCAATCAGGTCATCAAGCGCATGCATGGGAGCCGCGCCCGGGAACTGCATGACAAACCCCTCCGCAAGAAGTGCACGAGCGCTCTCCAGATCGCGCGCTTCCATGGCTGCCAGGTATTCTTTGACAATTGCTGCCGGGTCGGGGAGCGCGGGCGCGCCCGTGCGGCTTTGGCCGCCGCGGGAATAGTTGGCGTGGTCCATTTCGTGGATCATGACGGTTATGGCCTCGGGGCCGGCCGGCACCACCAGGCGTACCGCGTTTGTCAGGCCTTCATGCAGCCGGCGCTTATCCTCGCCCCCATAGCCCTGCAAAAGATGCAGCTCGACAATCGGCATACCGCTCTCCCAAAATCTGTATCTTTTATAATACAGCTTTTTATATGTTGCTAATACAAAAAAAGACAAATTTTTCGTACAGAAGCTTGATCTTTCCGAAGTCGGCGATAACATTAAGTGCGGATTAGGGAGGAAATTCCGGCGTGAACAAGCCCGAAAAATCGCTGCTTCCGGAAGGCGCCAAGGCACGGCAGGTCTATCTGTCCCTGCGTGACCAGATTGCCGACGGCCGCCTGGAAGACGGCGACAGCCTCCCCCCCGAGCAAAAGCTCGCGGAGATCTTCAGCGTCTCCCGCGTTACCATTCGCCGGGCCCTGGATGCACTGGCAGCCGCAGGGCTGGTTGTCCGGCGCGCAGGCAGCGGCACGACGGTCCGCACTTCGGGTCAGGCCGGCCAGCCGATGGCAATGAATCTTGCGACCCTCATGCCCCAGCTGGTCGAGATGGGGCAGACAACGACGGCGCGCCTGCTGTCTTTTTCCTACGGCGCAGCGCCGGAATTCGTGGCCAGCGCCCTGCACCTGCGACCCAAGGAACAGGTTCAGATCGCAACCCGTGTCCGCAGCACCGACGGCACACCGTTCTCGCATTTGACAACCTATGTTCCCGCCGGCATTGCAGAGAATTATTCGGAAAACGATCTGGCGACGACACCACTTTTTAAGTTGCTTGAACTGAGCGGTGTGCAGATCAAGGATGCGCACCAGTCCGTGTCGGCAACCCTGGCCGGGCCGGATGTCGCGGAAGCTTTGGGAATTGCTGTCGGGTCCGCCTTGCTGTCCTTGCGCCGCGTGGTGCGCGATGTGAACGACAATGGAGTGGAATATCTTTCCGCACTTTACCGGCCGGACATGTTCCGTCTCGAGATGCCGCTCACAAGGGTTGGAGACGGTAGTGCGCGCCATTGGCAACCGGCCATCGGCAAACCTCCGGGTGAGTCGTCATGACCGGAACGCGCACCCTCCTCGACAAGCTCTGGGCTGCCCACGAAATCTTGCAGCGCGAGGATGGTGCGTCCTTGTTGTGGGTCGACCGGCACCTGGTGCATGAGGGTTCGCACCATGCCTTCGGCAAACTCGCGGCACGTGGTGCCAGCGTGGCCGAACCAGACTTGACCTTTGCCGTGATCGACCATTATGCGCCGACGCGCGGGCGTGACCGGATTGCGGATCCCAAGGTCAAATACATGGTCGAAACCCTGCGCAAGAACGCCCATAGTCACGGCTTGCGCCTGTTCGATCTCAAGGATCCCGGACAGGGTATCGTTCATGTGGTCGGTCCCGAACAGGGCCTGACGTTGCCCGGACTTCTGATCAATTGCGGCGACAGCCACACCTCCACCCATGGTGCCTTCGGGGCGCTGGCCTTCGGCATTGGCGCAACCGAAGTTGCCCACGTTCTGGCCACGCAGACAATCTGGCAGAAGAAACCGGCGGCCATGCGCATTCGGATCGAAGGGAAACTCGGCCCAGGAGTGAGCGCCAAGGATATTGCGCTCAACTGGATAGCAAGGCTCGGCGCCGACGGTGCACAGGGACATGCAATCGAATATGCCGGAAGCGCCGTGCGTACGCTTTCCATGGAAGGGCGGATGACCCTTTGCAACCTGTCGATCGAGGGAGGGGCCCGGTTCGGTCTGATCGCCCCCGACGAAACCACCTATGCCTATTTGCAGGGCCGTCCCCAAGCACCGCAGGGTGCGGACTGGGAAGCCGCTCGGGCGCATTGGGCCGAATTGAACACCGACGACAAGGCTGTCTTTGACAAGGACATTCTCCTGAATGCAGAAGACATCGCGCCGACCGTGACCTGGGGCACAAGCCCGGAACAGGCAATTCCCGTCACCGCCACGATCCCCGATCCGAACACGCTCACAAACGGCAAGGCCCAAGGCGCCCGCGACGCGCTCGATTACATGGGACTTTCCGCCGGGCGTCCGATTGAAGGCACGCCGGTCGACCAGGTGTTTATCGGCTCTTGCACCAACGGGCGCATAGAGGATCTGCGCCATGCGGCCGCCGTCCTTGCCGGACGGAAGGCCAAGGTCGCCGGACTGGTATCCCCGGGCTCTGCCCTTGTGAAGGCACAGGCGGAAGAAGAGGGTCTGGACAGGATTTTCGTCGATGCCGGCCTGGAATGGGCAGACGCGGGTTGCTCCATGTGCGTCGGTATGAACGGTGACCTTGTTGCTCCAGGACAACGGTGCGCCTCTTCCACCAATCGCAATTTTCGGGGCCGCCAGGGTCCCGGTGCCCTGACTCACCTCATGTCACCGGCCATGGTTGCGGCAGCGGCCGTCACCGGCACGATCACGGATGTACGTCCCCTTCTGGAAGGGCGCGCAACATGAGCGGTTGGAGCCAGCATCAGGGGCACGTCGTCGCGTTGCCAATCCACAATGTCGACACGGATCAATTGATCCCCTCGCGTTTCATGTCCACGCCGAGAAGCGAGGGCTATGGCCGCTTTCTGTTGCACGACCTGCGCAGGGACGCCCACGGCGAAACCCATGCGGATTTTCCGCTGAACCGTCATGGCCATGCCAGCATTCTGGTCACAGGGCGCAATTTTGGCAGCGGTTCTTCGCGAGAAGCGGCCGTCTACGCCCTGGTCGATGCCGGGATCAGGGCGGTTTTCGCACCGAGTTTCGGCGACATCTTTGCAGGCAATGCCATCAACAACGGTCTTTTGCCCGCCCGGATCAACGAAGAGGAAATGAACCTGCTGTTCCAGGGCCTCGCCGACACGGCATTGGCTGCAGAAGTGTGCCTGGAAAAACGTCACCTTCAGATTGGCGACCAGCGGATCGGATTTGATCTCGATCCGGGCTGGCGCACCAAGTTGATCAACGGTTGGGACGACATCGACCTGACCCTGTCCCACCGGGACGAAATCGATCGGCACGCACAAGAGCTCAAGCAGCGTGCGCCGTGGATACGGCCCGCGCAAATCACGAAGAATTCCTGATCCAACAGGAGCAGAAAACCTCAGGACAGATCCTGAAAACCAGAGGGAAGCGGCACAGGCCGCCCGCAAAGTGGAGTGAGACTATGAAGAGGTTAATACTGGCCGGCCTGCTTGCCGGATCAACACTGTTCAGCGCAACGGCACAGGCGGAAGACACGTTGACTGCCGTCCATGCCTTTCCGGAAACACTGATCTACACCAAGAGTTTCCTGTCCTTCGTCGACAAGGTGAACGAGGCTGGCAAGGGCGTGGTCCAGATCGACGTGCGCGGCGGGCCCGAGGCGATCGGCATGTTCCAGCAGCCCGACGCGGTGCGTGACGGTATTGTCGACATGGTCTATACGCCGGGCTCCTTCTATGGTGGTGCCCTTCCGGAAAAGGACGCCATGGTGGCTTCCAACCTGACGGCGGTCGAGACCCGCGAGAATGGCGGCATCGAGCTGATCGATCAGATCCATCAGGAAAAAATGGGGCTCAAGTATCTCGGCTGGTTCGACAGCGGCGTCTGCTACAATCTGTGGACCCGCAACGAACCCACCTTTGACGAGAACGGCAACCTGGAAGTCGAAGGCCTGAAACTGCGCGGCAACAACGTCTACAACGCCTTCTTTACCAACTATCTCGGTGCCCAGGTCATCGACCTGCCGACGGGTGAAGTCTATTCCGCCCTGCAGCGCGGTGTCGTGGACGCCACCGGCTGGACGCAGATCGGCCTGATCGACCTGAAGTGGAACGAATTCCTGAACTACCGGATCGAACCCTGCTTCTTCTCCACCGACCTCGGTGTCATCATCAACATGGACAAGTGGAATTCCCTGTCCGATGAATCCAAGAAGATCCTGCAGGATGTTGCCATCCAGCACGAAAAGGACAGCGTTGCCGCGCTGCGCGCGAAGCGGGATGAAGACTTTGCCGCTCTGGACGCCGCCGGCATGACCGCCATCTCGCTGGAAGGCGAAGCCAAGGCCAACTACCTGGCGGCGGCGCGCGAGAAAACCTGGGAGCGCATGAAAGGCCTGATGGAAGAACAACCGGGCGGCACGGGCAACTATGACAAGCTGATCGAACTCTTCTACGATCTGAATGCTGCAAAATAACTGAAACGTCAGGCCCGCCCTCCGGCGGGCCTGATCTTGCCGATCCGGGGCGTGTGCATGACGGCTGTTTCCAGGTTCTACAAGTTTCTGATCGATGCCATGGCGGTGGTTGCGGGAGCCACACTCGTCTGGCTGATGATCTCAGTCGTGGTTTCGGTCTTGATGCGCAATCTCGGCCTGCAACCCTTTGCATGGCTGTTCACCTCCTCCGAATACGGACTTTTGTACATGACCATGCTCGGCGCCCCCTGGCTCGTGCGCGAAAAGGGACATGTCCATATCGAGCTGGTCACCTCCGCCATTCCCGACGGCCCGAGGCGTATTGTCAGCCGCCTGGTGGCGCTTGCCTGCGTCCTCGTTTGCGTGATCCTGGCCTGGCAGGGTCTGGAGCTCTTTTTGAAAAACATCGAGCGCGGTGACTACGACACGCGCGCCTACTATTACCCCCGCTGGCTGCTGACGATCACCTTTCCGCTCAGCTTCGGCCTGATGGCGGCTGAATTCATGCGCTTCGTTGTCGGTTCGGAGCTGATGCACACCGGTGAAGCGGGGATTCACGAATAATGGAATGGTACGAAGCCCTTGCCCTGCTCCTGGGCGTGATCGTCTTCCTCATGGCCATGGGCATGCCCGTCGCCTTGGCATTTCTGGCGGCCAATATCGTCGGCGCCTGGGTTTTCATGGGCGGTGAACGCGGTATCGGGCAGCTTCTGAACAACGGCCTCGGGTCTCTCACCAAGTTCGCGCTCGTGCCAATACCGCTGTTTCTGCTGATGGGGGAGATCTTCTTCCACACCGGCCTCGGCGGGCGCATGTTCAACGCCATCGACAAGCTGCTCGGGCGGCTCTCCGGCCGATTGAGCTACGTCACCGTTCTCGGAGGCACGGCCTTCTCGACGCTGTCCGGCTCCTCCATGGGCTCCACCGCCCTGCTCGGCTCGCTGATGGTTCCGGAAATGAACCAGCGCGGATACAAGACCCACATGAGCATCGGCCCGATCCTCGGCACTGGTGGTCTTGCCATCATCATTCCGCCCTCGGCCCTGGCGGTTCTCCTGGCCACATTGGCTCAGATCGATGTCGGCGCCCTCCTGATTGCCGGTGTTATTCCCGGGCTGATCCTGGCCGGCTTCTATATCGCCACGATCTGGTTGCAGACCAGGCTCGATCCCGATGCAGCCCCAGCCTATGACGTCGAGCCGCTCTCCCTGTGGAGCAAGATTTCCCTTCTGATGCGGGAAGTCGTGCCGATGGTCGGCGTCATGGTCGTGATCATCATCCTGATGATAAACGGCTTCGTCACCCCGTCCGAGGCGGCCGCCTTCGGTGCCCTCGGCGTGCTGATCCTGGCCGCAATCTTCCGTTGCCTGACCTGGGAAGCGATGCGCAAATCCGTCACGGGCGCCCTCAAGGTCACGCTGATGGCCTATCTGATCGTCTTTGGATCGGCGACCTTCAGCCAGCTCCTGGCCTTTTCCGGAGCTTCCCGGGGCCTCGTCAACTGGGCCATTTCCTTCGAGCTGGCCCCGATTGCCATGCTCATGGTGATGTTCGCCGTCTTGCTGCTGCTCGGCATGTTCATGGAACAGATCTCCATGATGCTCCTCACCGTGCCGATCTTCTTCCCGCTGGCCATGAGCCTTGGCTACGATCCGATCTGGTTCGGCCTGATCATGTTGCTGGCCCTGGAAATCAGCTTCACGACACCACCTTTCGGACTGCTGCTCTTTGTCATGAAGGGGGTCGCTCCACCCGGCACGACCATGCGCACCATCTATACGTCAGCCTTCCCCTTCATCGGCTGCTCACTGCTGCTGGTCGCCCTGCTGGTGCTGTTCCCGAAAATCGCATTGTGGCTCCCGGGACTTTGAGGGCGAACAACTTCGGACACCCGGCTAGCATCTAAGGGCCAGAAAACGAGATCTCGCCCCGGACGGCACGCCTTGAACCTGCAAGCCGTATCTGCATTGACCTGCACGTCCATGCGGTTTGCGCGTGATGAGCTGCGGGGGCGAAGTGATGAGCCCGGAGGAACTTTCACCGGAAACGAAAATATGAAGCTGATTTTGAGAGAAAGAGATTTCCCCTGGCTTCCAACCGTTCCGGGACTCTCTTGGTTCTCCATTGCCCACAACACGCCGACGGCCTGCCTCAAGACAGGAGGATCTCGCAACATGGTTCGGGGTGAGCCCGTGAACTCTGAGACCCTGGCCTACCAATACAGTGCTCCGATCGAATTGAAATCGTGAGCAAAACCCTTTTTTATGAGTTCGATTTATCCGTTCCCGCAGTTCAGTTTGGGCGCGTGGATTGCTCGTGCCTTACACGGGTAACGTTGTTCGATATTAGACCTGCAAACGGCCTAACAGTGTTGAAGGAAATCACATGGACTCTGAACGTATTGCGTCCGCAATCAGCTTGTTGGAGGAAAACGACACCGCCCATGGAGTAATCCAGGCATTTGTCTCGATCATTGACCCCTACGGCTTTCAGGGTTTTGTTGCTGCAGATTACGATGTGAGCGATCGGTGGAAGTTGCTTCTCTACACGTCGATGCCGGCTTTCTTTGGACCTCTTGACGAGGAAAGCCCCTGGTGGTCCGATGACCCGGCCGTTGCCGAACTCGCCACGGGCACGAACCGGCCCTTTCGCATTGAAGACGCCTGGGCCAACCCGCTTCCCTCCGCCGCACCACGCTGGAATTATATTGTCGAACAAGGATACGGACGCGGATGGGTGTTTCCCACATCCAAACCGGGATATGTGGGTGGAGTCCACTTGATCTCGCGGCTTGACGAGGCGGAGATCGCCCAGCAAATCAATTACCTCGGTGAACTGCAATTGCTCGCCACCTATTGCCATGCCTTCGTGACGGAACGCGACCCGGACGCCGACGACAAAGGCATTGTGCGCAACACGCTCGGGATGCGCCCCTACGACGGACGCAAGGCCAAACTTGCCCCGCGTGAGGTTAACTGTCTACGCTGGTGTGCCTTCGGCAAGACCGCAGAGGAAATTGGGATCATCGAAGGTATCAGTGTGCACACGGCGCGGGACTATTTGCGCTCCGCGATGTCCAAGCTCGACAGTCGCAGCCAGGCGCAGGCCGTCGCACGGGGGCTAAAATACGGGCTCTTCTCGATCTAGAATGGGGTTCAATTGACCTGACCCGTCAGGACACCTGCAATACGGTGATACGCCGGTCGCATTTCTATCAGCACCCTGCCGCGACCTTGCAACACGACCTGCCAAATCGAAGCTATCGCCCTCCTCTGAAAACCCGGTTTTGACGGCATGCCCCTCAAAATTGTGGGGGTTGTGCCTTCCAACGCCCCTCGGTTTTTATGGACACGACTGCAAAAAAGTAGGGGCATCATGCAAAACCGTTTCACGTCGTACCGGTAAAAAATAATATATCTAAGGTCAAGTTGTTGAGTATTATCGACTAAAGCACAAGGTGTGTTTGCGTTAAAAAACCTTGACCATTTTTTCATCGTAAAGTTTACTGATCTTTTGGGGCAGGATTTTCCATCCTTTTGACTAAGGTTCTACTTGCTTAATTGAAGGGCGTGCGCGCTTTTCTCCGGGGGCTTGTTATGCGTTTAAAGTTTTCTTTGCTCGGGAAAACACTATTCTCAGTTCGATACTTTTCAAGAAAAACGACCGGCCTGACCTCAAGCACCCTGATTGCGATGGCTGTGGCCGGAACGGGTTTAGGCCCATTTTTTGCTGCTCCTGCCCATGCCGGCACGAGTTGCAATGGTGTGTCTGGCTCCTTGACCACACAAATAGGCAACTCGCCTCCGATCACTTATTATGTGAATCTGGACGTCAACAATGGTGACACAATCAGCGGCACCGTTTCTCCCTTCCCCAGTATCGCCCACCTTGGTGACGCCACCATTTCCCTTGCAGGTTTTTCAGGATCCGGCGTTGATCCTCAAAGCGCAACAATATCGGGAACCGGGGGCAGCTATTCCTTCCCCGTCGTTGAGGACGCAACGGGACAATCAAGGGCGCAGTTGAGGATCGTTGGACCTGGAGCTGGAATTGTTGCCAGCTACTCCTGCAGTGGCACATCCGATCCAGACCCGGATCCGGCCCCAGATCCAGACCCCGACCCTGATCCAGATCCGGACCCTGATCCCGATCCGGACCCAGATCCCGTGGATGAAACGCCCACGAAAAGAACCTCTCTGGAAGAGACCCGGGGGGTTGTTTAGAGCCGGTTTGGAATCTCCGGAACCGACGATTGGCTTCCGCCCTCAGGACAAGGATCGGAATGGGATGAATTCGATGAAGACAATCCGGACCTCTGGACCTGGAACGGCAATACTGGGCGGTACAACAACAGACGGTTTGCTGGCGGAGAAAACGAAGATGAAGGCGATGACGGAAATGTGTCAGGCTTAGGCGTTGAGCTTGGTCCAGGCATTTACTTGTTTGACGAAGACACTTGGCAAGAAGAGCAACTGGCGCAAGCCCGTCGAGAAGGTGCCAGTGAGGAAGAAATCGCCAAGTTACGTTTACAGCTGCAAATCAGTGCGTTGAAATCAAAAATACAGGATGCAAGATGGGAAGTAAAAGGTGCGGAATCGAGCATACGGCTGGCTCAAGCAATCATCACAGAACAAAAAGCGGATCAAAAAACAGCTAAAAGTGAAATAAGCATTTTAAAAAAATGGCTTAAGGACGCAACCGACAAAGAGCGCGTCTGGACTAGTGAACTGACGGGATCAATAAAATTTGGAACAGAAAAGGAATATCTAGAGGATAAAATTAATTATCAGCAGTTTTTGATCGAAAAGGCTCAGTATGTAATCGACTATCAACAGAAGCAAATAGATTTTTCGGAGAGTAAAAAGCTAAATGCGCAAGCAAAAATAAATACTTATCAGTCAGAAATAAATAGTCTTACTTCTCAGCTCTCAAATTTGATATCATCTTATTGGCCGGTGCGTTCTTCTGCAGACTATGGTCGGTTGCCAGCAAGACCGCAGACAACACCTGAATACTTTAGCCCTTTCAGTCTCCATACTCTGTCCGAAAACTCGATCTCTTTTTCCGCGTCGTTGCGGGGCTTGCGCAAGCAACGGGCCGCCAAGGCACGATCTGCATCTACCCGCATTGAAAATGCCTTCGTCGATGCTGGGCGACCGGGTTATGTTGACCCGGACCTGCCAGGTTTATTGGGTGACCGCCGTTTCAATGCGTGGATCGATGGGTCCTATACCTGGACAGATGATGACCGGACGGGCGCCGAAGCCAGCAGCGAGGCAGGCATTGTGCGCGCCGGCCTCCACTACACCTTCCATCCGCGCGTCGGTGTCGGAGGCATCTTCCGATATGCGTTTAATGAATCCGACCGGTCAGACCGGTCGGTCACGACTGACGGCGACGGATTCGGGGCCTCGGTCTACTCCCAGGTTCGCCTGCCGTATGGCGCTGTGCTTTCGCCTGTGTTCGCCTATGAACGGGCCAATACGGACATTGCCATAGCCAATGGGGGCACCACTGTCACGGGAAATTTTGATACGGATATCTTTACCCTCGGCGGAACACTGAGCCGGCGTTTTCGGGTCGATACCGGCATGAAGAATACCGGCTTCTTTATCGATCCCAACCTGACACTGTCCTATATCGCTGCCAAACGGCGACGCTATGTTCGTGACGATGGTGAGGTCATTCCCGGTGAAGACTCAGAACAAGGGACGTTCGTATTCGGCCCAACGATCGGTCTTCAAATCCGGAATGTGAGCGAGAACATTGCTCTGATCCAACCCACGCTTGGGGTAAACGGGAATTGGAATTTCCTGCGACCGGATTCGTACCTTTCCACCAGCAACACAGTGGTTTCCACGCCAACAGCCTTTGGCTCGGTCACAGGCGGGTTAAGCGTGGCGCTGACCAACGGTTTAAATGGACAAATCAATGGGACTTATTCCGGCTTTGGATCGGATGTGACAAGCACTTCGATCTTTGGACGGCTTGCATTGCCCTTCTAGACTTGGCCGTCATGTCGTATCTCGGTGATCGGCCTGGATATTCCCATTCTTTCGAGCCTGGTCGAGCGGTTTGGCACGGAGGCCGCTGACATGGGCGTTGTTCTCAAGCGCCTCTTTGGTGCCGCGCTTTGTCGTCCGGGCCACTACCGACCAGAAAGAGAAATCTTGGAACTTCGTGCCTGACAATATTTGAGGCGGCAAAGTTGAGCTGGAATTTTTGGATATACCGGGAAACACAGGCAGGCCGCATCTGCGCAAATTCGCCAGTTCCTTGGGCAGAACACGGTCGTTTTCGATCGAAGTTTCAACCTGGTGCGAGTCATTTGCGAGAAAGGTTAAACTCTCCCAACTGTGAACCGTATTCAGAATTTAGGCTCAATTCAGAGCAGTTAGCTAACACAAACCAATAAGTTTTTGAGCACGCTCAATGCCCTGTGCGGGCTCAAGTTACGTCTCGAGAGTGCAATCATCGGACTATGGAGCTGTATGACCGGTAGGCTTACCGCCCGCTCCCTCAGCGGCCCAACTCGCCGCACCTCCTGCGTAATCGATTAAAATCTGGGTCGAATTCGCCTCAAAATCGCATCGCTAGTTTATCGGGTTGGCAAGACACCCCTGCTTTCATGGCCCATGGATGCACCAGAGGACCGGTTGCAATGGGCGCCGGAGAGAGAGGTGAAACATGTCCAGTGACGATAGGGCAGGAGCAGCCGCACAAGTGATGGTGTTTGCCTCACAAAAGGGCGGATCGGGCAAGACCACGGTCTCTGCCCACATGGCGCTGGAAGCCGAACGGGCCGGCTATGGCCCGGTGGCGCTGATCGATACCGACCCACAGGGCTCGATGGCCAAATGGTGGAATGCCCGGGCCAGCGCCACCCCGGCCTTTGCCCAGATTTCCGTGCCCGACCTGGCCCGCGACATAGCGGTGCTGGAGGCGGCCGGCTACCGGTTGATCGTTATCGATACGCCGCCGGCGGTGACCTCGACCATCGCCGAAGTGATCACCCATGCCGATCTGGTGGTGATCCCGACCCGGCCCAGCCCTCACGATCTGCGGGCGGTGGGTCCGACGGTAGACATCGTGCAGATGCAAAGCAAGCAGCTGGTGTTTGTGGTCAATTCGGCTACGGCCCGTGCCCGGATTACCGGCGAGACGGCTGTTGCCCTGTCCCAGCACGGCACCGTGGCGCCGGTCACCCTGCACCACCGGGTCGATTTCGCCGCCTCGATGATCGATGGCCGCACCGTGGGTGAGGTCAATCCCGACAGCCGTTCAGCGGTGGAGACCGCCCGGTTGTGGGCCTATTTCCAGGACCGGCTGATGCGGATGCGGGGCGACGGGCTGGACCTGATCGACCGGCCGCCGCGGCGCACCTTCGAGGATGATATTCTCAGCCCGGCCACGGCCGGGATGTCGTCCCATGCCGAGGAAGAGGAAGAGACCCCGTTGGAAGACCGGCCCGGCTATGCCCTGCCCGGCCTGGCGCCGCGCTTTGGCACCGGCGCCGGTGTCGCAGTCACCGAGCCCGATCCGCCCGCCGAGGCGGTGAATTCCAACTGGGACGGGGTAGAGCGCCGGCGCGTCGATACGGGCCCGCCGCGCGGCCAGCCCGATCGCCGCCGCTCCCAACAAACCTTCGGCCGCCGGCATCTGGCATAAGGAGACCGATACTATGAGCCGCTACGCCAGTCTTCATTCCGGGCTTCTGGCCCGCAAGGGCGAGGCCTCGCCCGCTCAGCCCTCGGCCTTTGCCGATGCCAGCTATGTCGATGCGCCCGCGCCGGAGCAGCGGGGGCCGGGCGAACGCCGCGACGCCACGGGGGTCGACCTGCCGGCCCGGGCCGCCCTCCTGCTGCGAAAGGCCCCCGCAGTCGATGCGGCCAGCCCTCCCGCCCGAGAACCCGCACAGGCTGCACCGGCTGCACCGGCTGCGCCGGCGGCGCCGGCGGCGCAGCCCCTCCCGGCGGACGCCGACGCCGGTGGTTGTTGTCAAGGCGCCGGGGTCACATGGCCCGCCGATCCCCATGCCGACATCGACCGCCTGCACCGGGTCGAAGCGCGGCTGACGGCGGAACAGAAGCGCCGGCTTCTGACCGTCGCCGTGCAGAGCGGGCACAGTCAGCAGCGTATCCTGTCCGACGCGCTCGACGCCTGGCTGGACACGCTGAGCGCCGGAGACATGCAGGGATGCGCCTGTCTGAAAGCCCGCGCGCCAGCGTCGCGGTGATACATCCGCCAACCCGGATGAGGCCTTACACAACCAGCCCGCATGGCCGGTAAGCAAATACAGGACCCAAATGCGGCCTGCTCACCACATTACGGGCACGCTTAACCTTGCAAGGACGCCCTCCTGACCTTACCGGCAAGGCGGAGGACCGGCTGTGGTGCGTGCCTGTTCAATGCAAGGTTTCGACCTGTATCGCAGGGGCAATGAACTGCCATCCGGCGATTTCCCGCACTGCAAGAACGGTCTGAAAGGTGCTGTAATTCACAGCGACCCTGGATACATGGTTGACTGGGCAAACTTGGAAAACATGCGATCTCAAGTGAAAGACAAAAGCCAAGAGCGACCTGTAGATGACGAAACTCTTGATCTGCCAGCGGTCAATCGCGCGGACTATGCAACGTGATCCTGCCAGTCGTCTTCACGGAACAGACGCTCAGGCCTAGCCGCCTGTGATCCTCCCCCATCGGGGTGGTCCGCCGTTATGTTTAGGAAAACGGAGGATCATGGAGTAGAGTAGACAAAATAAGCTAATGAAATTCAATAGCTTATTGATTCAAAGGCAGAAAAAGAAAGAGTGGTGGGCCCGGAGGGACTCGAACCCCCAACCAATCCGTTATGAGCGGACGGCTCTAACCAGTTGAGCTACAGGCCCTTGCGCCAGCACCGCGGCAATCGCGACGCATTGCACAATATGTTCCCTATACCACGGCAGTTTTCAGGGGCAAGTGCTTTAGGAATGTGCTGCCAAAAAGGTCTGGAAAGTCGGCATTGGCCACCTCTCCGACCACGGCTTCAGGCCCCTAACCCAAAAAACCGGTTCCGTTCCCTGCCCGCTTTTGATCTAACTCTAGCGGAGCCATCTGAACTTGAGGATTCGCCGGAGCCAACATGCGAACACCGCTTCTGTCCGTCACGCTGAGCGTTCTTCTGGTCTGCATGATCGGCTGGCTTCTGGTGATCGGCCGGTCGCTTGTGCTGCCCTTCGTCATTGCACTGATCGTCTGGTACATGATCAATTCGCTGGCGCGTGTCTTCGGCAAGGTCCCGCTCGGCCGCTGGCGCCTGCCCTGGTTCCTGTCCTTCACCCTGGCCCTGCTGACGATCTTTGCCGCCGGCACGATCGTCATCGACATCGTGACGGCCAATCTCGCGCAGCTGGCGGTCGACGCGCCGACCTATCAGCGCCGCCTGGAACAGCTCTTCAACCAGGCCTCGTCGCTGTTTCACCTGAACGATCCGATTGAATTGAAGGACCTGTTCCCGGATTCCGTCGTGCCGCGCATGGTGACTGCCGGGGCAAGCGTTGTCACCGCCATTGCAGGATCCGCAAGCCTGGTCTTCATCTACGTCCTGTTCCTGGTGCTTGAACAATCGACCTTCGACCGCAAGTTCGAACGCCTTTTCACCTCCCCGGAGCGGGCCGAGGCCGCCTTCGCGATCCGCGCGGAGATCAACCGTTCGATCATGCATTACTTCACGATCAAGACCGCGGTTTCCATTGCCACGGGCGCCCTCACCAGCCTGGTCCTGATTGTCATTGGCCTGCCCTATGCGGCCCTGTTCGGATTCATTGCCTTCCTGTTGAATTTCATCCCGACAATCGGCTCCCTGATCGGAGTCATCTTCCCGAGCCTGCTGGCCATTGTCTATTACGACACCCTTGGTCCATTCATTGCCATTGCAACCGGCCTGGGCCTGATCCAGTTCACGGTCGGCAACCTGGTCGAGCCCAAGCTGATGGGCTCGAACCTCAATCTTTCCGGCCTCGTGATCATGCTGTCGCTGGCATTCTGGGGGGCGGTCTGGGGTGTTGTCGGCATGGTGCTGTGCGTGCCGCTCACCGTCATGATCGTGATTGTCTGCGCCCGCTTTGAGGGCTCCCGCCCTGTCGCGGTCCTGTTGTCGGAGACAGGCGATGTCGGTTTCAAACACGATTGACGCGACCGAACGGCATTTTTACCCGCCGTTTCAGGCTGTTGGGTCGGGTTCGGAACATGAATGCAAGCTGAACCGACCTGTCTTATCCCTGCCGCAATGAGCCACGAGATTGCGCGCAACCTGATTTTGCAAGAAAGGACAGTTTTAATGACCTCTTTGATCAGAACTTTGCCAATTCGGCCGCTTTCCGTGGCACGCAGGGCCGCGCTTGTCGTCGGCCTCACAACGGCGCTGGCTGCCGCCGCACCCGCCATGGCGCAGGATATGGCCTCGCCGGCCGGCACAATCACGATGGAAGGCACCGGCACGGTCGCCGTTGCCCCGGACATGGCCGTGATTTCGACAAATGTCGTCACAACAGGCAAATCCGCTGCCGAAGTGCTGGCCGAAAACTCAGCAGCAATCTCCAAGGTCATCGCCGCCATCAAGGCGGAGGGCATTGAAGCCAAGGACATCCAGACCAGCGGCTTCGGCATTCATCCGCGCTATGAGCGCAACAATAGCAACTCCAACGCGCAGCCGAACATCATCGGCTATGAAATCCGCAACGGGGTTGAGGTGAATGTCCGCGACCTCGACAAGCTCGGCAGCCTCCTGACCATCGTTGTGGAGAGCGGTGCCAATTCCGTCGACGGCATTCGTTTCGAGGTCAGCGATCCGGAAGACAAGCTGGACGAGGCCCGCAAATACGCTGTTGCTGCAGCCCGCCACAAGGCTGAAATCTTCGCCGAAGCCGCGGGTGTCGAACTGGGCAACATTGCCTCCATCGCCGAAACGGGTGTCCAAATGCCGCGTCCGCTCATGATGCGCGCGGAGGGCATGATGATGGCCTCTGCACCGGTGCCCGTCGAGGCCGGCCAGGAAACGATCTCGGCCAACGTGACAATTCGCTGGACCCTGAAGTAGTCCGGCCGCTCTTTCGATGGTGCGCCTGCGCTGCACTCGAGCGCAGGCCGCCTTCGAATTTTTCAGACAGTCCGTTCTTCAGTGAAGACTGCCGGGCTTTTTCAGGCCCGCCCCGTCCGTGGTGAGTGACGTGGAGACGAAACGCTCCAGCTTGTCCGGGTTGCGCAGGATATAGATGCTCTGAATTTCGCCGGTTTCGGCAAAGGCGAAGGATACCAGGGCCTGTGGCTTTTCCCGATGCCTGATCAGGAGCGATGCCTGACCATTGGCCCTGACCAGGCCGAACTGCAGGTCGGATGGAACTTCGGACATGACCTGTTCGACAAAGGCCACCACCGCGTCCCTTCCCGCGAGAACATGCTGGATGGCCGTGACCATGCCATTGCTGTCGGCCCTGAGATCGACATCCGCGCTCAACGTCGCGGCAAGTGGACCTGCATCTCCTGTTGCCAACGCCGTTCGGAACATGTCCAGCAACTCGTTCTGCCGCTCCTGGCTGGGGACGAACCGGACCTTTTCCCGGGAAATCATCTGCCGTGCGCGCGAAGCCAGTTTGCGGCAATGCTCCACGCTCAGTCCAAGGGTACCGGCAACCTCGCTGAATGGTTCGCCAAAAATGTCGTGGAGCAGATAGGCAGCACGCTCACGTGGGCTCAGCCGTTCAAGCAAAAGCAGAAAGGCTGTCGTCAGGCTGGAAGCGATTTCCATCTGCACCTCGGCATTGTCGTCGGCCTCCATCTGGAACTGTTCGGGCAGCCAGGGACCGACATAATCGGTTCGCTTTCTCTGAACGGACCTCAGGATGTCCAGGCACCTGTTTGTGCAGACCGAGGTCAGCCACGCGGTTGCGTTGTCCGGCAGTGAATCTGTCGCGGCGAACCACTTGCAGGCCGTGTCCTGAACCGCATCTTCAGCCTCGGCCAATGTCCCGAGCAGGCGATACGCAACCCCCAGGAGTTGGGGGCGCGCGTCTTCAAATGCCTGTTCCTTGTCATATGAAACCATGTCGTTCCTTAGTGTTTGGAGACCTGAACACGGTTCCACAGATTGATCATGCTGACGCAAGTGGTAATCAGGGAAATCATCTCGTCAGAGTAATGGGCCCTGAGTTCTGCCCGCAAGACACCATAGTCCGTGCCGCGGTCCAGATAGGTCAACGCTTCGGCCCAGGCGAACGCTGCCTTCTCGGCCGGAGTAAAATCAGAGACGTCGCGCCAGACGGCAAGGCGATCCAGCCGCTGGTCGGTTTCCCCGTCGCGGCGCGCATCTTTGCTGTGCATCTTCACGCAGAATGCGCATTGGTTGATCTGGGAAATGCGCAGCTCGATCAAGTGAGAGAGCTTCGGCGACAGGCCTTTTTCATGCATCAGCACATGGGTCTTGCCCAGATGCCCCATGACGTCGCCAATGATGGTTTCGTACGGCACGGCTTTTGTTTCAGGTGTCATGTCTCGTGTCCTTTGTTGTTGGATCATCAGTTCGACGGCACAGCCACCTGGAACGTGACGGACCATCGGAGATTTATTGGAAAAAGTGCGTCTTGAAGCGCAGGACCTCAGGTGCCCAGGCGTAGAAGGCACAGCACCAGAACCGACAGGGCAATCATCAGGAAGTGGGTGATCTGGGCCTGATCCATATGGGCGTAATAGGCAAACCATGATCCACCGACGAGCAACTTGAACCCCAGCCCCATGAACAGGCACACCGCGAAAAACGCGGCCAAAGACGGATCAATCGGCGGTGTGCTCATGAAGAAGAGCAAAGCGGCAGCCCAAAGCGCGATGGCAGTGGCACATTCAAGAAGAATGATCATAAAAAGCACCAGACGGTGTGCTGCTGAGTGCTTAACGGCGCGGCCCATGAGCGGACTGTCCGGCACACCTTCTATTCGAAGGCCGCCCATGCCCATGATGAAGCCGATATAGGCTGTGCCATGTCCAAAGGCCCTGGCATTGTTGAAGGCGGCAAGGCTCGTCCAGAGCGCAAGACCGGCCAGCAGAAAGGGCTCCACACGAAGCCATGCGGGGAAAAATTCCATGAGATGTTCCTTCAGTTTCGGGGTTCAGATGCGGTTGCCCGGATGGCCATGGGAAAGGCCAGCGCAGGTGCAATGAGGAATGTGAGAAACAGCCAGAAAGCCGCAGACGAAGCACCAGCTGTGCCCCCGGGATCGGTCATCCCGCCGGCATTGGCAGCCATGCCGGCAAGGGAAGCCCCGAGGGCCGTTGCAAAGAGCTGCACAGTGGTAACCGCGGTCGCCGCGGCGTCCTGGTCGGCAGCTTCGGCGGCGCTGAATATCCTTGTTGTCAGGTGGGGCCAGCAGAAGCCGATGCCGAACCCGACCAGGACAAGACCCAGTGCCAGAGCCGCGAACCCGGTGACGGTTTCAAGGGAAACAGGCAACAGAACCACCTGGAGCCCAAGCCCGACGAAACTGAAGAGCGCGCCGAGTATCAGGGTTCGGTCCGCTCGCCTTCCGGTAAATTTCGCCGAGAGTGCGGAGGCACAGGTCCATCCGAGCGCCATCAGCGCGCCCATGTAGCCTGCAATCAAGGGGGGCTGCCCCTGGAGAACCTGCAGGAAATACGGGACAAAGGCCTCCGGCTGCATGCCGATCATCATCAACGCGAGATACAGATAAAGCAGACCCAGCTTTCCGTTTCCCTGAAATACCGACAACGGCAACAGGCGCGCACGGGCCGATGTCTCGATACGAAGAAGCAGAAGCATCAGCGCAGCGGCGGCAAGGATCGAAAGCGCGCTGGTGGACGCTGCTGCATCGGCGCTCCCGATCGAGACGACTGCAACAATGGCAAGCAGCAAGCCCAGCTGGGTCCAGGGCACCGACACGTCTGCGCTTTCACGCTGGTGATCACCCGGGAAAACGCGCAGACAGAGAAAGCTCAACAAGGCCGCCACGGGAAGAAGCGAAAAAAAGGCAAAACGCCAGGCCTGAAGCTCCGCGAAAACACCGCCGACGGCGGGCCCGGCCATGGTGGCAACACCCCACATCAAGGTGATCAATCCGATGGCCAGCGGCCAAAGCCTTTCAGGAAAGACCGAACGAATAACGGCATAGGCAAGCGCGTAGAGCATTCCGCCGCCGCCGCCCTGGACACTCCGTCCGGCGTTGAAGAGGCCAATACTGGTGGCCTGACCGCAAATGAAGGTCCCGAGACAAAAGAGACCGAAGGCAATGAGATAGGTTTTTCTTGGACCGAAGAGCTGCATCAGGCGGGACGTCAGTGCAGCACCTACGATTGACGCCATGACAAAGAGCGTGGTGGCCCAGGCATAAAAGGCAATGCCGCCGATATCGGCCACGACGGACGGCATGATGGTTGCTGAGACAAAAACATTCATCGCATGCAAAACCACGCCGCCGCCGAGAACGACAGAAAACGGAAGCAAGTCTCCTGCGAAGAGATCGCTCCACCGGGGTGCAGGCGCCTCAGGGGCGTCGAAGGTTTGGGTCATTTCCAGTTTCCGGTTCGAGAGGGTTTCCTCTCAACGACGGGAACCGGACCGGAAACGTGACAAGGACCGAAAAAAATTGATTGGCACTGGAAAGAACCAGCGCTTCAACAGGAAGCGCGTCAATTGATCCTCAGGCTTTTGCGAGAGAGCCTCTGCATGGGCATCGCAGGACCGGACAATTCAAGAGCAGGATAGCTTTTGCTGCCAGCAAAACCGTTTGCTGATCTGCAATTTACAGACATTCAGCATGCTTTGCCGGAAGCATTCGAACGCTACACACCAAACTTCCGAAACCAGACCTGCATCGGCTTTTCCGTTTCTGAAGTGTCGCCGATATCAGTCCATGGAAACCGGACGATGACACCCTCCAGCTTTTCGTAGCCGCGTTTGCGCCAGAATGCATCCAGCGGTCGATAGGATTCAGGTCTCAAGGGATGATCGTCAGGGCGAATGACGGCACAGAAGGCTGCCTGGGTGAAGCCCAGGTCCCTGGCGTGTTTTTCCCGCTCGTCGAAAAACCGATGGCCGATGCCCTGTCCGCGATAGGCCGGGTCGAGAACGGACTCGGCCATGTAGAAGATATCGGCCGGGTCATATCCGCGTGCCTGAAGAGGGGCCTTGAACTCCTCCAACTCGTCTCCGAGCGGTTCACCCGTTGCAGCACCGACCAACTGTCGGCCGTCATAGGCACCGACCACGACGGCTCCCTCGGTTTCAGCATAGCGTTGCAGATACCTGGCCTCGTAGGCCATCGATCCCTCGTAGAGATAAGGCCAGTCCCGAAACACGGAGATACGCAGGCGGGCAAGCTCATTCAACGTCTTTTTCAGCGCCTCTCCGGTTAAGGTTACGATCTCGATCGTCATGCCTAACTCTCTCAATTCTCGAAATAAATTTCTTCAGCTTGTCCGGACGGAAGCATGGCTGGAACGCCGACTGCGAACTCACCGGAAAATTTTCACAAGTTTCCCATTGAGATCAAGGAACTTTATCTGTAAGGAGTGCGCTCCGGAAATGACACCGGGTACATCTGCTGGTTTGGGAGAGCGATATGGAAAGCAACGCCCTCTTCGAACTGGGGATGGACTTGGAGGCTCGTGTAGCAGAAGACGCATGTGGCGTTGCCGAGCCAAGAAGCACCACCCAGAAGGAAGAAAACGTTTCGAAAATGGCCTCCGCAGTTTATGCGGACGACCGTCTGGATCACTTCATTCAGAAGGAAGGGATCCACTGCGCTGGTGCGCATCTGATCATTGATCTTTACGACGCCGAACGGCTCGACGACCTGCACCATGTCGAACAGGCATTGCGCACTTGCGTCGACGAGGCCGGCGCCACCCTGCTGCACATTCACCTGCATCCGTTCGAGCCGACAGGCGTATCGGGTGTCGCGGTGCTGGCGGAAAGTCATATCTCGGTCCATACGTGGCCGGAAGCCGGCTATGCCGCCTTTGACGTTTTCATGTGCGGAGACGCGCAGCCCGAAAAATGCGTCGAAGTGCTCCGCAAGGCCTTCAATCCGGGCAAGACTGCCGTGTCGGAACTGCTGCGTGGACGCGAGGTCGCCGACCAGCTGTCCAAGCCGCACACGATGGAAGCGGCCGAATGACCGCGGGCCTGAAGTTCAACGAGACGCTCTATCCGGGCGTCGAGGTCAGCTACAGCTGCGACGAGATCCTCTACCAGGAAAAGACAGAGCACCAGGATCTGGTGCTCTTCACCAATCCTGTCTTTGGCAAGGTCCTGATGCTGGACGGCGTCACCCAGGTCACCACGAAGGACGAGTTCATCTATCACGAGATGATGTCCCACGTACCGATCCTGGCCCATGGGTCTGCCAAAACTGTCCTGATCGTTGGCGGTGGTGACTGCGGCCTTGCAGAAGAAGTCCTGAAGCATCCGACAGTGGAACGACTCGTCCAGGTCGAGATCGATGCCTCGGTCGTGGATTTCTCCAAGGAGCATTTCGGTGACTTCAACGAGGGTGTTCTCGACGATGCCCGCTTCGAACTGGTCATCGCTGACGGCATGAAATTCGCGGCGGAAACCGACCGCCGTTTCGACGTGGTGATCGTCGACAGCACGGACCCGCATGGGCCGGGTGAAGTTCTCTTTTCCGAAGAGTTCTACCGGAATGTCCACCGGATGCTGACCCCGGGTGGTGTTCTGGTGACGCAGAACGGTGTTCCGTTCCTGCAAAAGGACGAACTCGTCACAAGCATCGAGCGCTTCTCGCGCATCTTCAAGGACGCCGCTGCCTATATTGCCGCCATTCCGACCTATTTTGGCGGACACATGACCCTCGGCTGGGCAAGCGACAATCCTGACCTGCGCCGACAGGCCGCTTCGCTTCTGGAAGAACGTTTCAAGGCCGCCGGTTTCGAGACGCAATATTACACACCGGATGTGCATGCAGCGGCTTTCGCCCTGCCGAAATTCATTCTGGATGCGGTCGAGGAAGGTCGGGCAAAAGCCTGATCCCCGTCCCTGGTGACAAGAAGGGCGGGCTTGTGCCCGCCTTTTTCTTTTAGTCCCGCGCCTCTAACCAGACACGCGTGTTTTCCAGGTCTCCGGTTACGACACCTTCGGCGAGTTTCTGTCCGACGACCGCTCCGAACTTGTACCCATGCCCGGAACAGGCCGAGACGATGGTTGCCTTGCCCTCGGTCCTGGCAAAGAAATGCTCGTCCGAAGTGAACGTGTAGGCGCAGGTGACAACATCATCGACGCGGTATTCTTCGATCCGCCCAAAAGGTGGCGAGAAATAGTCTCGCAGCTGCTCGCCTTCTCCGGGTTTCGCCGCCCGGTCCTGGTTCGGTGCGGCTTTGTATCTGTGTGTGCCCGCACCGAACTTCAGGCCGGTTCCGGCGACAGGCGGCAGCACATAGCCATCGATTTTTCCACCTGGATCCAGAATGGTCGGGGCATGCTCCCAGGCGGATTGCAGATCCACAGGCGGTGTCAGGTAAACAACCGCAGTTCGGTATGTCGTCAGGCTGATATCCAGTTTCGGAAACAGACCGAGCGTCCAGGCACCGGCCGTGACCACCACATGATCGGCGTTGAGCTCGGCTCCGTCCATGAGGGTAACGGACCCGACGGCCGCATCGACTTTCGAAACAGCCGTGTTCGCCCGAACATCCGCTCCGTTCGCGACCAGCCAGTCGCGCAGACCCGCCGCGATTTTCTGGCACAGAAGGACGCCGCCTTCGGCGCTCACACCGCCATAACGAATGGTCGCCGGGTCCACGAACGGAAATCGCTCGGCAACGTCAGCGGGCGACAGGTCTTCGATCGGGTAGCCGCCCTCGACCAGCCCGTTGCGATAGATTTCACCGCCATCCCCCGGCTCCTGTGACAAGAGCATGAAGCCCGTGTCCACCAGGTGTTTCTGGCCAAGGTCCGACCACATCTCGTCCCACGCGGCATAGGCATCACCGATGCGGCGTTGATAGCCGCCCTGACCACCATAGGCACGGCGGATGATGCGGTGCTGATCACCAGAGGCCGACAGCGGATTGGGAATTGCCCCCTGCTCGAGCAGCGTGACGGCAACGCCGCGCCTGGTCAGCGCCCAGGCGGTGGAAAGGCCGGAAATCCCGGCACCGACGACAATGACAGACATTGAAAACTTCCTGACAAGACGGCTGCCAGATTAGTCTCTTTGGATTGCCATACAAGTGGCTTTCTGTCGCCAATCACACATGCCGGGCATGCGGATGTGCAGATCCGGTTCGTCGGTTGCCGGCGATGTACAGGACACCGCCAGCTTGCCGCTGGTCACGCGGCCTCGGCGACCTGGATTTGCACCCGCCGGATCGTGACTTCAGCCCGTTCGAGGCTGCCCTCGGGAGTGATCCAGGCCGGTTCAGCCATGAGTTTTTCGCAGTCAATGCCAACGGCTGGAAATGTCAGCCCCATGGAATGAGCCACGGCAACCCGGTCGCCCGGTTTCGGATTGAGACCGCAGCAGATGTCGCGGGTGCCCATTTTCAGATGGTGGGCAATGTCCCACTCAAGCACCACGCCATTGTGGCGCGTGACCACCCAGCAATGCATGTCGCTGCAGCAGCCCTGCTTTTCTTCAGGAAAGAAATAGCCGGTGATGTAACCCGCCTCGAAGCCTGCGGCCCTGAGCGAAGCAATCAGGTAGGTATTGATGTCGACGCAGGAGCCTTCCGTCAGGCCGCAGGCCAGATAGGGAATTTCCTCACAGCCATCATTGAACCTGACTTCCGGATGGGCATACCGGAACCTTCCTGCCGCCGCGTTGACCAGAGCCTGAATGGCGGCATGGCCGTCCTTTTGAGTTTCAGCCGTCCGGACCGCGTCTTCTACTAGGTCCTGTGCAGCCCGGGTGAACCGGTTCTCATTCGGGGTAAAAACCGCGTCGGGATATCCCGGCCCGCCCGCCTCGAATTCGTACCGGACCTCGAGTTCCGCACCAACCTCCGGCGTCACCAGAGCCGCCATCTGACCGGTAGACGTTTCGCCTATCAGGGAGTGCATGCCACCGAAGATCTCGAAGCGGATTGGGGTTTCGTGTGGTGTCGACAGACCAACCGGAACGAGAAGCTTGCGCGTGGCGTCCTCATGGGACGCCACTTTTACAGAAACATGGGTTTTCATCTCTGCGCTCCTAAACGACCATCTGGAAGATCAGGCCGGAGAGGACCGCACCGACAAAACCGAGACCCAGGTAAGTTGCAAACACCTGTGGTTTGACGAGTGACCAGACCGCAGCCATGGCCGGGATCGAGCTGACAGAACCTGCAATCATGAAGGCCATTGCTGCGCCGATGCTCATGCCCTGGTCCATCAGACCGGCCAGCAGGGGCGGTGCCACATAACTGTTGAGATAGGCAGGCATCCCGACCAGGGCCGAAATCACGATCGAGCCGAGACCATTGCCACCGACAACACCGGCGATGAGATCAGCCGGAACATAGGTCACGAGCGCGGCTTCCAGAACATAGGCAAGTGCCAGCCATTTGATCAGAAAGGCTGCATTTGCCTTCAATTCGGTGACGAACCTGTCCGACCGCTCGCTTTCCTGCCAGAATTTCCAGACCGGTTTGCCTGTCTTGGGAGAGGAACCGCAGCCGCAGCCGCTGGCTGCCGACCCGATCTTGACCGGGTTGGAGAAAAGGCCCGCACGCATGGCCATGGCCACCAGCGCTCCGCCGAACAGACCGAGGGTGACCGCAAAAACGGCCTTGCCAATGGCGAATTCCCAGCCAAGCGCACCGGCCGTGATCAGCAACGTCGGTGGATCGATCAGGGGGGAAGACAACCAGAATGCCATGATGGCGGAAAGCGGTGCACCGACCGCCAGAAGGCCGGCAATGAACGGGATCACCTCGCAGGAACAGAAAGGGGCAAGCCCGCCGAACAGCGCCGCCAGAACAATCGCCTGGGTTTCGCGGCCTTCAAAGGCCTTGCCGACATAAGCCTCGGCACCGGAGGCCTTGAGCCAGGCAATAAGAGCAACGGCGAATGCGATATAGGGAAGCGTGCCGCCGAACGCGGTGACCGCAAAGGTGACGAAGCCGGCGAACTGGGGTTGATCGAGCAACAGGACAAGAAGCGGCCCGGCGATCACGATCGTCCAGGTCGAAAAGATGTATTGCCGTCCCGGCAGGTTTTTCCAGGACCATTTCGGCTCAGGCTTTGCACAGCAGCTTGATGCTTCACCGCCCGCTGTTTCAAGATTTTCAACCGTGTCAGTCATCCGCATTTTCCTTCTTGAGAAACGGCGCGAAAGGTCCGCTCTCATCCACACAGCATTCTTTCAGGATGTAGCCCGCCAGGTTTTCCAGGTGATTGAAAGCCGCACGGTTGATCACCGAACGGCCATCCTTTTCCTGGGTCACCAGCGATGCTGAGGACAGAAACTTCAGATGATGCGCCAGGGTCGAAGCCGCCATGCCGGTCCGGGATTGAATATCCCCGACCGTCAGGCCGGCATGCCCGGCTTTGACCAGCGTCAACACGACCTGCAACCTGGCTTCCGAGCCAAGTGCAGCAAATCCCTGAGCAGCTTCTTCCAGATCCATCATTGCCTCATTCAATATAACTATATTTCTAGTTATATAGTTTATTAGGCATTGTCAATGGTCCAGAAAAAGCTGTTCAAGGAGCCGGTCTGTGCGGCTCCTCTTTTGCTGGAGTGAGATTAGTTAGCTATATTTCAATAACATACCGTCGATGGCATCCATCAGCTGAGAGACCTTCTGGTCGTTCAGCCCATCGGGGTGTGGATCTGAAAAATGTCCACTGTCATTGTCGAAATAGCGACCAGAGGCCTGACTGAAGTCTTCGGACAGGGAAGCCCGGATCAGGATATCCGCCCCAATTCCCAGATCGCTTCCGGCGACACCGAAACCTTCCTTGACCATCTTGCTGGCGAGCAGCGATCCCGGATTGACGGCGATGATTGCAGGACCCTGTGGTCCAAGCTCGGAAGCTGTCTGGCGGGTCCACATGGTCAATGCCAGCTTGCTCTGTGCATAGGCATCCATGGCACTCAGTCGCTTGCGCCCCTCCAGTGCCTGCAACTCGACCGGCGCCTGGGCGGCAGATGACAGGTTGACGACCCGGCCGTCCGACGACATCACGGACAGGAGCCCGCGGGTCAGCAGACAGGGGGCGAGCAGATTGACCACGAAACGGATATCAAGACCGTCCTCGGTGACTTCATTCGGGGTCCTCAGGATACCTGCATTGTTGATCAGCACATCAAGCTCGGAAACGCTGGACGTTACCTCCCGGACCAGGCGCGCAACCTCTTCGAGCCTTGAAAAATCCGCGCGAAATGTCAGGACATCGCCCGATCCCGGAATGTCGAGAATTCCGGCCTTTGCTGCTTCCAGCTTCGCCTCGTTGCGACCATGAAGCAGCAGCGTGTGGCCATCGGACCGCAGTTTTCGGGCCGTGACCAGACCAATACCGTCGGTCGCACCGGTGATGAGTATGGTTTTGGACATGTTCATTTCCTCAAGAATGGAACTCCGGCAGCAGGTCATCACCCAGCCGGTTCAAGGTGTCTTCGATATCCGCTTCGTTGAAGCGGAGGTTCAGGGCGACGTGATTGATGCCTATGGTCCGAAGCCCGTTGAGATAGGATTTGAGGTACCGAACCCCGAGCCGCATACCAAGGTGGATCGGCCGCGGCGGGGCGCCGGGGTCGGGAGCGAGGTCAACATAAAGAGGTTGCAGCACGGGCTTGTCGGGCTGCCCCATCTCCGCCAACCGGTCTCGCCACTCGGAAATGACCCGTTGCTGAGCTGGAAGCTCACGAGGATAGGTCATCCAGCCGTCCGCATGTTCTGCCGTCCAGTCGGGATGTTGCCGACTGCCTCCGGTCACCAGGAGCGGCAACCGCCCACCGGTCGTCTTGGGCAACATGTCCATGCCGAAGGACGGCGACCCGTAGCAACTGGAAAAGGAGGCCCCTGTCTCGGCCATCTTGCGGATATAGCCAAAACTCTCGCGAAACCTTTCCCCCCTTGCCTCAAACGGCTGATTCATGGCGGGGAACTCCTCCGGCCGGTCACCTGACGCAACCCCCAGAATGAGACGGCCACCTGACAACTGGTCAACGCTGGCAGCAGCCTTGGCCACATGCGCCGGATGGCGCAAAGGCAAGACGATACTGGCAACGCCCAGCGCAATGCTCCGGGTTCCGGCGGCCAGGAAGCCGAGATAGACAAAGGGATCAAAGATCTGACCCGCGTCGCCAAAGGACGGCACATTGAAGGGCACGTCACGCAGCCAGACAGCCGAAAACCCGAGCCGTTCTGCCAATTGAACCCGTTCCAGGTGCTGTTTCGTCTCCGGCACCGGCGATCTGGAGTAGGACTCAAGCGGCACGACCAGACCAATGCTCAGGCGGTTCTTCCTGAAGACGGAGTTGAAACCGGAATTGCTCGGTTCAAAGTCCTGATTTTCGACACGCGTAAGCATGCCAGGCCTCCTTTTCGAGAAGCAAAACCTGCGTTTTGCTCAGTATCTGACGAGTGTCCGGCTCTCGATGCTCATCCGGGGGTGTTCGGTGTCCGGCGTTTCCACAAGATCAATCGCGCTATGCGCGATCGAAGCCAGTCCCTTGTTGTCGTAAATATTGAACACCGCGATTTCCTCCGGCGTCATTCCGGAGAGGTAGATCCATTCATGGTCTTGTCCGTGAACCAGCCCCATGATCTGACCGGTCCGGTCCGGATAAATCAGGTCCAGCATTATCCAGTCATCGTGACGGACGGTCTGTGACCGGATAAACCCGAGTGGCGCGCTGGCGATAGGGTGCCGGACCGGTCGCCAGATATTGATAAATCCGAAGTGCCCCTCCTCCCACTCTGCGGCCCTTTCCTGGCCCAGAAGGTCCTTGAGGCGTTGGTGCGCACCGGCTTCACTGTAGTCGCTATGAACATTGCGCGCCGGTTTGCGACCGGATTTTGGATCATCGATCCGGACGGTATGATCGAAAATGACCACATCGCGAGCCCCTACTTCGCTTTTCAGCAGCTCCGTCAGCTCGCAATCATACGCCCCTTTCCAGTCCCCACTGTCGTCAAATTCGACAACGCGGGACGGTTTGCGCAAAAACGCAAGGCCGTCCGTCTCAAAGCGCAGCGTGTTTTCAAGTCCGCGCATGTCCGAAACGGAAACCGTGGCGCGATCCTGAACCGGTGACACGAGTTTCCCTGCGACCCCGCCCGCGTCGATGATATAGGCCTGCTGCTCAGGCCGCTTCACATGGTAGTTCACTTGGGCTGTTACCGACATGGCCTATCCAGTCATTCTTCCAAAGAAAATCGCCAGGCAGGTGGGCTCTGCCACCCGCATACCGGAACCGTCAGGCAAGGTCGTCCTTGCCCTCGATCAGGAAATGGAAACTTTTCGAACCGGCTGTCCGTGCCTCCAGGTGCGGGGCATATTCAGCATCGTTCATGAAGTTGATCGCGGCGTCCCTGGAAGGCCATTCGATCACGATGCGCAACGCTGAAGCCTGCTCTGCGCCCTCTACCTGCTCGTGTGTTGCAGTGCGCGCCAGGTATTTGCCGCCATATTGCGCCACCAGCTTGTTTGCCGGGCCGATATAGTCCGGGATCCAGTTCTCGGAAGTCGGCGTTACCGCGAGTACGGAATAATAGGTCATTGAGTGTCATCCTGTCTGCGGCCCGTGGTGCTGACACGCATGGGCAACTGTCTGAATTCATCGTCTCTCCCGGAGACAGGACAACAGATAAATTTCCTGATAAAGAATATAAACCACTCAAGTAAGAGTACTTAATTCGGTTTTTGGATATAATAATGGACTTTCAGAGCCTGAGACTGTTCGTGCTGGCTGCCGATCGGCTCAACATCAGCGCCGCCGGCCGCGAGCTCGGCATGGCGCCCGCGGTCGCCAGCAGCCGCCTTGCCAAACTGGAGCAGAACTTGGGCGCCGACCTCCTCCATCGCTCTACCAGAAAGGTTTCGCTGTCGCTTGAGGGGGCCGAATTCCTGCCCTATGCACGCGAGATCCTGGCCCAGGAAGACGCGGCCCGGGCAGCCCTGGGGATGGGAAAGCCAATCGCGACCGGTACCTTGCGCTTCGCCGCTTCAAGTACCTTTGCGCAGCTCTATATCGTTCCGATCCTGAATGAGTTTCTGGAAGACAATCCGGGCATTGACCTGGACCTGCGCCTGTCCGACACGCCCTTTGACCTGATCGAAGGCAGTTTCGACCTGGCTCTCCGGAATTCTGCCTTCGAGGACACGAGCATGAAAGGGCGCAAACTGGCGGACGATCGCCGGGTGCTCTGCGCATCGCCCGACTATCTCAAACGTAAGGGAGTGCCCCGACACCCGGATGAGCTGAACTCCCACCAACTGTTGGCTTTCAGAAACCCCTCCCCCCGACAGCTGGTGAATGCGGACGGCGATCGGGGCGTCTTTGATCCGCGCGGAGCGAACTGCCGTCTGGTCATGGATGACGGTCTTAGCCAGAAGCTGGCGACCTTGTCCGGCGTCGGGATATCAACCAATTCACTGTGGAGCGTGCATCGGGAACTCGATGAGGGAAAGCTGGTCAGGGTCCTTCCGGATTTCGAGGTCGAAGACCCTTCCGTCTTGTGGCTGGTCTATCCGAAGTCGAATGTGCTGACCGCAAAGGTTCGCGTCTTCATCGATTTCCTTCTGAAAAAGATCGGCAGGCACCCGGAATGGGAGCGTTCGGCCTGAAACGCGATCAGCCGGTTTTGTCGAAGGCGATCTCGAATGTCGCGCCCCCGTCCGCTTCGGGAACCAGACGAAGGCGTCCGTGATGCGCCTTCAGGATGGCCTGAACAATACCGAGCCCCATGCCGGTCCCCCCGGCTTCCCGGCGCGTCGTGAAGAACAGATCGAAAATCTGCTGGGCGTTGCCCTCAGAGATGCCAGTGCCATTGTCATTGACAAGGATCTTCAGGCTGCTCGCAGTCTCCTCCGGCGACAGAACAAGCTTGTCGCTGCCGTGTTTCAGGGAATTGTCCGCCAGGTTTTCGAATACGATCAACGCATTCTCGTGCGACATCGGAAGCGCGCAGTTAACGGGGCAAGCAATCGTCAGCCCTTCGAAACGCGCTTCCATTTGCCGAACCACATCCGCCAGGTTGCAGGTCCCGCCCATCTCGAGACTGTCGGCACGCGCCAGAGCGCGCAGGCGCGTCAGCAAGCGTGATGCCCGGTCTGTATCTTTCAGGATGTTGTTGAGAAACTTGTCCCGCTCGGCATCCGTCAGCTCGCTGCCACCATCACGCAGCAATTCGGCAGCCCCCTGGATCGCCGTCAGGGGCGACTTCAATTCATGGGAAACGTGGTTGGCAAACGTGTTGATGTAGTCGTTGCGTTCGAACAACTTGCGTGACATTTCCAGCATGCTCTCGGAGAGCGCGTGTATCTCCCGGTTGCCGTGGGTGGCGAGCGGTTTCATGGCGTCCCGATCACCGGTTCCGATTTTGAGGGAACGTATCGTGAGTGCCTTGATCGGTCCTGAAATGGCGCGAACGAAGATGTATCCCACAACGAATGTCGCAGCCAGAATGAATGCCAGAACCCAAAAGACGGTCACGCGTTTGAGATACAGCTCCTTCAGGATGTTGCTCGGCGTCCGCGAGGCATAGACGACCCCAAAGACCTTCCCGTCCATTTCAATCGGCACGGCCGAAAAGACCCGGACCTTCGTGCCACGGCTGATCGAGTAAATGGGCTGGGGGTTGTCAACGACACGTTCCCGCAAGGCGCTTGCATAGTGACCTTCCAGGGCACGGGCCACTTCAGCCACATGCGCAAGGGAAAGGCCCACTTCATCGCGGCCGGCGAAGACGACACCGTTATGATCAAGCAGCCGAAAGCCCGCCAGGGTTCTTTTCTGGGTTTCACCCAACACGGGGTCGAGAATGTCTCGAAGTGCAGCCAAACTCCGATGTGGCTTCAGATCGGTCGGCAACCCGTCCGGACGCGCGGGCAGGATGGCGGTTCTGTTGAGGTCCAGCATTGGCAGCAACGGCGACCATTGGCCAAATGACTGGTTGTATTCATCGGGCGGCGGAAGGTGCAGCGCCGCCCGGCCCTCCGGCCGCACATCTTCGGGCAGTCGAGACAGATACTGAGCGGCCCCTGCTCCGATCGCGGCAGACTGCGCAATAAGTTCGGCCTCGGTAGCCTGCACAAGCTGGTTCTCGTAAACGCGAAAAAAGGCAATTCCGGCGAGCGGGACGAGCAACATGATGCCTAGCACCAACGCGACTACAAAACTGAGTGGTGGTCTCCAACGGTCTCGGAAGGATTTGGAAAGCAGCATCAATCGCTCTGTTCGGTCACTGCGCTCTGACACGGTCCAAGACGGAAACCCACGCCGTGAACCGTTTCGACCGCGTCATCACAACCGGCAGATGACAGCTTAGCCCGGATATTCCGGATGTGGCTGTCAATGGTCCGGTCCGATACGTGAATATTGTCCTTGTAGGCACCGTCAAGGATCCGTTCCCGGGTAAAGACAATCTTCGGGCGACCGAGCAACGTTGCCAGAATTTCAAACTCGATTGCAGTCAGATCGACTTGCGTGTCCGACACCTGAACCAGGCGCGACCCCTTGTCCAGTGAAAGACATCCCTGCTTGAGCGGGCTTGCGAACTCGGCATCCGGATCCGGCCGTTGTGCACCGTAGCGCTTCAGGATTGCCCCGACACGCGCAACCAGTTCGCGCGGGCTGAACGGCTTCGTGACATAGTCGTCAGCGCCGAGTTCCAGGCCCACGATCCTGTCGATTTCCTCATCGCGCGCCGACAGGAACAGGATGGGCACCTCGGAAGTCTTGCGCAAGTGACGGCAGACATCGAGGCCATCGAGTTCCGGCAGACCGATATCCAGAACGATCAGGGCTGGATCGAACAGGCTTGCCTTGTCCAGCGCTTCCTTGCCGTTTGTGGCAACTTCATAGGAATAGGAAGCCTTTTGAAGCGCAAAGCAGATGACGTCCCGGATATGCGGGTCATCATCAACAACGAGAATGGTTCTGGTTTGCAACACTTTTGCTTTCAATCGAACGGATGAAAGGATCAGACGAAATTGTGCCGGGTGCAATACCGGCACCTGAATTCAGGTCTCAAGCCACCATCCGTCTTTTCGGAGACTGCGCGGTAGCGATGGGTCGAGCTCAAGTCTTGCCTCGGTGTTCCGTGGTCGAACATAGCCTCTTGTTTGTCCCGGTTTTACGTCTGGAATATGACGCATACCGGTTCGAGCAAGCCATCTGAAAGGGGCCGTGATCAGATATGCGGTCGCCAATACGCAAACCGGTCCGATCGGAAAGAGGTTTCGGGTCTGGGTCATGCGTTCAGTCTGCCCCCGGGAATTGCAGGTCAAAGTCACGGAGTGTGCAGATTTTGTGCAAACGTCGGAATTTCCAAAAATCGACTGCAAGCCTGAACCCGTCTGCACCGTGATGCCGGTCACGGCATGCATGGCCACGACAGGCTAGGAAATTGGCACTCTCACGTGTTCAACGCGATAACAGGACAGCCTCGGAAAGGTCGCGCCATGCCTTTGACCAACCCGCTTTTTCAAAACAACGTCCGGATTCGGGCCGCGTCGGAAAACGCTCCTCCCATGCGCCGCGGCGAAAGGGACGCGGACGCAGTGCGCATTTTGCAAAACGCTTTGATCGGGGTCGGCGCCGCCACGATGCGTAGATCCATTAGACCGGATGGAACGCTGGACGGAGATTATGGCGGGGAAACGGTTTCAGCGGTGGCCCGTTTTCAGGCTATGGCCGGCCAGGCCGAAGATGGCGGCACCGGAGACGGTATCGCGGGGCGGCTGACCTGGCTCGCACTCGACGAGCGCGCACCACATGAACCTGTCCCCGTCAGTGTCACCCCCACACCCGTTGTAACACCGCGCGCAGAGACTGCCGAAACCCTGGGGCCCGGTGCGATCCAAATACCGACCGCAACGGCTCTCCTGCGAGAATACAGAAGATTTCGCGACGTGCAGGGGCTGCCCTGCGGCCAGGACATTACCAATCAATGCGCCGTGCGCATGAGCGTTGCCCTGATGCGCGCCGACATCGGTTTCTATTTCGACCGAACCCGTATCCGTTACACGCATAGCGCCTCCAACCGGCGCTGCGGAACAGGTGCCGCACACAATGCCAGCGCGTCGCGACTGATTGAGTATCTCAGGGGCATCTGGACCTTCGAACGGTTCCGCAAGACCGGTGGCAACGCCATGACGGCCGAACAGATTGAGCGCACAATCTCCGGTCGTCCCGGTATCATCTATTTCGAGGATTGCTTCCGGCGAAACGACGGTTCGGCGGGTGATCATATCGACTTCTGGGATGGCTCAAGAGTGATGAATGATCGTCTCAACTATAACGGCCCTGGCGAACGGGACGCCGGAGACGGCCCGTCCTCCAGCCGCTGGTTCCGGAACATTCCTCGGCAGCTCTGGTTCCTTGCAATCCCGGAGTGAGCGCTATTCTGCAGCCTCGTCGGCAGGCGACTGCGACAAGGCCTTCGTGAGCAAAACGGTGAGCCGCCGCTTGAGCTGCGCGATTTCGACTTGCGCACTTTCATCCGAATGAGACACCAGGAAAAGCGGTTTTTCCGTCTGCGGATTGAGCCCTTCGGCGACAACAAGGGCTTCATCCGCATCACCGATGGCATTGGGCAGCACTGCGCGGCCGGCACCGTTTTGCACCAGCGCGACGAGGCCTTCAAACGTGGAAGCCCAGATGGTGACCCAGACGCCCTCACCGAGCCGTTCCAGATGCTTATCGACCGCGGCTTCCGCATCCGGCCTGAAACCGATCCAGTTGCAGTCCTTCGTCTGGTTGAAGTCCTTGCGAACATATGCCCGCTCTCTGAGCGAACCGAGATGACTGACCTTGAGGTTGCCGGCTTCCGGACGCATGGGCGTTATCAGCAGGCTGGACTTGTCATGCTCCAGATGCCGGGAAGGAACGTGGCCCTCGAACGCAATTCGAAAATTGTCTTCCGGTGACCAGAGCTCCCGGATGTGTCTTGCCAGCAGGTACTGGATTTCGGGAACGGCAGCGATCGTGACGAGGGGCAGATCCAAGACCCGATCCCGCCAGATGGACAGTTCACTGGCGGTAATGGCCATGGCCCGCGTGCGTTCGTGGAGCTGCCGGCCAAAGGATGTCAGGACATACCCGGTCTGGGTTTTCTCAAACAGCGCCGAGCCGAGCTTGCGCTCGAGTCGCAGGATTTTCCGACCAATGGTCGCAGCAGATATGCCGGAGCGCCTGGACGCCCCGGACAGGCTGCCGAGATCGGCGACCAGGCGGAAGGCGCGGATATCGTCCCAATTCACATCGTTCATTTTTGAAAAACTAGTTCAATAAGAATGATTGATCAACAACCGTCGACACAATAGCTCTCGAGACAGATCCTGACCCATCTCTTGCGGAGAAATCTGAAATGTCCCTGCATCACATTGCGCTTTGGTCGCGCGATATCGAGGCCCTGAAAGACTTTTACGTAGACCTCTTCAAGGCGGTACCCGGCGAACGCTATGAAGACGAACGCGGCTTCTGCTCCTATTTCCTTTCCTTTGATCACGGCTGTCAGCTCGAGATCATGCAGATCCCGGGCGTCCTTGATCGGGCAACACCGGATCATGACGAAATCCACCATGTCGGACTTCATCACTTTGCATTCACCGCGCAAACGGATAACGCTGTCCGCGTGCTCACACAAAGGGCGCGTGATCGAAACTGCAGGATCATCAAGGAACCACATGCGACAGGCGACGGATATTTCGAAGCGATGCTGACCGACCCGGACGGAAATCTTGTTGAAGTGGCGCGTGCACCTGAGGCAATGACACCACCTCCATCGCGAGAGCACCCTGCGTCTCCGCACGCTGAAGCCACACGATGACTGCGCCGATCTCTCTTCGTCCGCGCTCGATCTGGCTGGCCGTGGCTTCCATGTTCGTGCTCAACGGGGCGCTGTTGGGAATGTGGGCATCTCGCATTCCCGCAATTGCGGAAACACACCAGCTTGGTCACGCCTCGCTGGGTGTCCTGCTTCTGCTGCTGGCTGCAGGTGCCATTGTCGCATTCCCTGTTGCCGGCAGACTGTCAGACAGCATGGGAGCTGCAAAGGTCACCCGGGTTATCGCCGTTTTCTATGTTGGCGCGCTCTGGCTGATCGCGCTTGCCCCCGGCACAATCACGCTTGCCGTCGCGCTCCTCGTTTTTGGAGCCACGCATGGCGCAATGGATGTGGCCATGAACACCTGGGCCGGGGAAGCAGAACGCCGCATGGGACGACCTGTGATGTCGTCCTTCCATGCCATGTTCAGCCTCGGTGCCGGCCTTGGCGCGGCAACGGGCTATCTTGCAGCAAGTCAGGGCCTCGAGGTTACTCACCATTTCGCCTTCGCGGCGCTTCTCGTTGCCGTGATAACGCTTCCCTTTGCTTCAGTGAAATGGACCTCTGAAGCCCGCATCGCCTCAAAGGGCGGACCAGCATTCCTCCTGCCAAGGGGGCAACTGCTGCTCGTCGGCATCGTCGCCTTCTGTGCATCCATTGGCGAAGGCGCAATCGCCGACTGGAGCGCCGTGCTCCTCGTCGTGTCGGCCAATGCCGACGAAGCCCGGGCCGCTCTCGGATATTCGGTGTTTTCGGTCGCTATGGTCGTCACCCGTCTTCTGGGAGACCGGATCACGCAGAGCTTCGGGCCGGTGGTTCTTGCGCGCCTTGCTGGCGGCACCGCAGCGGTCGGCGTACTGACCGCTGTGTCCTTCGGAAGTTACGAGACGACATTGCTCGGCTTTGCGCTAATGGGTGTGGGTTATGCTGTCATCATGCCGCTGGCATTTTCAAGGGCCGCCAACGACCCTGATATGCCGCCGGGCGCTGCCATTGCCAGCGTGTCGACCCTCGGCTACGGAGGCCTCCTGCTCGGACCGCCCCTGATCGGATTCGTTGCCGAGGTAACATCCCTGCCGTTCGCCTTCTCACTCCTGGCCGGGCTGGCAATGCTGATCGTGCTGCTTGGATTTGCCCTTGCCAGACCGGCACAACCAGCCCCGGCGCAGTAGCGCATCTCGAGATCTTCGGTTGCCGGTCGAAACCGGCAACCAAATGAACTGACCATATCTGCCTATTGGCAACATTGGGATCCGGTGACACCGGTTCCACAACATGCAGCACCTTCGTTTCTGGCGGCATAATCAAGCGCAGGCTTGCAATGCGCCCTGCTCTCGCTCAGGGACACGGATACCTCACCATTCTCAAAATCGGGCTCTCCGAGCGCGTAAATACGCATCCCGCTGTTTTCATGGGCGAATTCCACATGAAGCGGGCTGTTTGCAAGGCCTTTCACCTTGCCGATGCTCTGGGAGACGATG
This sequence comes from Roseibium sp., assembly GCA_017643925.1. Lineage (GTDB taxonomy): Bacteria > Pseudomonadota > Alphaproteobacteria > Rhizobiales > Stappiaceae > Roseibium. The sequence goes on from JAEPML010000021.1 coordinate 52,010, forward strand.
CCGGCGAACTTGCCAACCGGCATATGCCCCCCGCCCTCACCATCGAGAAGCTGCAAGGCAGCCTCCGTCCATTCCGCGACCCTGGTCCCGCAATCGATACTCGTGACCCGGGCGTATTTCAGCTCGGTTACATGATACCCGTCACCGATCGGCCCCTCGTCGGTCTTGAAGACAAGGGGGGCATCAACTGGCATGCCCCGCAAACGGTTCAGGAGAATTTCAGGTGTCATCGTCAGGTCCTTTCATTTCAAGAAGTCTTGAAATATATATATGCATAACAGAAATCACATTTCAATAAAGTTTGAAATATGAATGAATCCGAGGCCCTCGCCGCCTTCTCCTCGATCTCCAGCGCGACCCGTTTGAGGATCCTGAAGGGTCTTGTTGCGGCGGGGCCTGAAGGAATGACTGCCGGCGAAATCGCGGAACGTGTCGACGCAACGCCGTCACGCGCGTCGTTTCATCTGTCCAACATGGCCGACGCGGGGCTTGTTGTCGCAACCCGCCAGTCCCGTCAGATCAGTTACCGTGTCGATTTCAACACAATGGGCGCGCTGGTCCGTTACCTTCTGGAGGACTGCTGCCAGAACAATGAAATTGTGCGCGGTTGCTGCGTATCCGGTACGAGCTGCTGACCTGTCATGCTTGAAAGCCTTTCAATTGACCTGAAGAAAACAATCGGGGGCTTTCCTTTCGGGCACGGCCTGGTCTAGGGTCCCGCCGCCTTGCAGTTTCCACGCGGCCTGTGAGACCCAATTGACTAAGACGGCATTCGGCCAGACAGGGAAAAATCTCCAGTGAACAGCAGCACGTTCAACACCGACCGGCATGGATGGGCCGAGTTGCTCTCGCCGCGCCAGGCAACACAACCGTTTCAGGGCAATCATCGCGCGCCGTGGGCTGTCATCGGCGCCGGTTTCACAGGCCTGGCCGCAGCACGCCGTCTTGCCGAGATCTGGCCCGACCAGGAGATCTATCTGCTGGACGCGCGGGAGGTTGGCCAGGGCGCTTCCGGCCGGAACTCCGGGTTTGCGGTCGCGATCAGCCACTTTGGCAGCGGGTTGAGCAAGGAAGAGATCCGCGACTACCGGCGCGTGAACCGGATCAACCAGGCAGGCCTGGCACTTCTGCGCGACCGGGTCCAGTCTGACGCCCTGGCCTGCCAATGGCGTGAACAGGGCTTCTATCATGCGGCGGCGGATGAAAAGGCACGCAAGGAATGCGCTCATTTCCAGCGGTATCTCGATGCACTCGAGATCGAGCATTCACCACTTGATGCGTCAGATCTGGCCGCTCGCCTTGGCACCGAAACCTACCAGATGGGCATTCACGTAGCGCAAGGCGCCCTCGTCCAACCCGCAGCACTGGTGCGCGCCCTTGCCGAGACGTTGCCGGCAAATGTGCACCTTTTCGAAAACAGCCCCGTGGAAAGGCTCGACCACGGAGCGCCGCACCGGCTGGTGACATCGAAAGGCGTCCTGGAGGCAGACAAGGTGTTGCTTGCAACAAATTTCGAGGCGCCGAAGCTGGGTTTTCTGAATGGGCGTATCAGCGCAACCACATTGTCCGGCAGTTTCACCCGCGTCCTGACAGATGAGGAACGCAAGAGCCTCGGATCCGTCTCCGATTGGGGTGTGCTTTCTCTTCACGGTGGCGGCGCCACGGTCCGCCTGACCGTTGACGGTAGAATCAGTCTGCGAAACGTTGCCGAGTATCACGGCGGTCATCTTTTGAGCGACGAACAGTTGAAGGAACGGCAGACCACCCACCGCGCCAGTTTCGAACGTCGCTTCCCGCAGCTCGCTCATGTGCCGTTCGAATTCGCGTGGTCAGGCGTGGAAGGCATCAGTCGGAACGGAACCAATTTCTTCGGCGAATTTGCTTCGAACCTCTATCTGGCAGGTGGCTATAACGGGTCGGGCGTCAGCAGGGGCACCGCTTTCGGACACGCACTGGCCGACTTTGCCAGTGGCACGGAAAGTGATCTTGCAAGCGATTGTCTGGCTTCGAAACCCGCCTCCTGGATACCACCCCGGCCCCTGTTGGACATCGGGGCCTATTTCACCATCAGGCAACGCTTCAAGGGAGTCGGGCTTGATCGCTGAACGCCCTTGCAGGACGCCCGCGCAAGACCGCTTCTGATCTGAACCGGCAGGCGCCAAAGATGACACCTGCGACTTTTCAGGGCGTCAGGCGTTGTCGCCTTGCACCTGATCGATCCAGTTCTGCAGATTATAGTAGGTTGTGATGCGGGCAATCTTGCCATCGCAGATCTCGAAGAAACTTCCGGCCGGCAAGTCATAGGTCTGCCCCTTGGCTTCCGGCAGGCCCTCATCTGTGTCGATGTAGGTCCCGTGCACGATGAATTCGGCCGCCGCCCGCGTACCTTCTTCATTGACGAGCAGCACGATGTCCGAAAGGCGCTCCTTGTAGCAGCGCGTCATGTGCACGTTGAATGACCAGAACTTGTCCTTGCCGATCCGCCGTTCGCCCTGATTGACGTCGTGAATCAGATCCTCGGTCACCAGGCTTTCCATCTTCTTGGTATCGCCTGCATTGAAGGCCGCGAAATAGGTGTCGATCAGAAATCGGGATTGCTTGTTGGGCATGAAATTGCTCGCGCAGAAAAGGAGGTGGCCGAAGTTTGCCCGTACCACCGGCCTCACGCAAGACACATGCGCCATCGCGGTTTACAAATCTTCTCCCGGTCAGCTGAAAAGTCAGCACACGACTTTCAAAACCAATAAACCAAAACCACCCGACAAACTCATATGCAACACATGTTGCATTTTTGCATCATTCGAAACTCTCTTGATTTTTCTGCTTGAAACCTGGCCCATCGCCGCGTTATCACTCTGCTCACCGGTCACCACATCGGAACAGACATCAACGGTTCGGCCATTTTTCGCCACCCGCATGACCCGACCCTGTCGCCTCGTGTACGGATGCTGTGTTGATCGATCGGAAACCACGCGCTTGAAGTTCAATGGTTGAACGCCGGGACTGTATCCCGGAGGTAACAGGTTCGATTCCTGTCTGGCGATCCACGGATAGCTCAGTTGGGTAGAGCATCGAGCATTCAACTCGACGGTCGCGGGTTCAATTCCCGCTCCAATTGGTAAACCTCAAGGGTTCGGGTTCGACTCCCGGTTCGCCGTTTTGGCAACAGCTTTGGGTGCTGTCTCAAATTGCGGGCCCTGAAGAGAGCTTGCAGACGCAATCCCGCGTTTTTCACTCAGGTGGGAATCCGGATTGCCGATGCCAGGCAACTCGTCCGGTTATTGACCATGGTCCTGCCGCGGAACGGTCGAAACCGCCTGTTTTCGAATGGGCGCGCCCTGCCGTATCGCCGCTGGTCCCGCTGGCCAGTGATCCGACGGAGAGCCTCGTGCTCTCTTCAGGTCTCTAATTTTCAATTTCACCTCGGTGGTCCGATTGTGGCCCACCGAACATCATCAACCTCCAACCAACTACAACCACGAAAGGACAACCACGTGCCTTAGCGCAATGGAAGGATTATCGAAATGACGACTTTTCTCGACAAGATCCGCGGGCGAACCCGCGTAGTGATTTCTGAAACCGAACGGGCGCTCCACCTCTACAAGGGGGAGCTGCAGGGTATTCTCGGACCGGGAGAACACAGCCTGAAAAATGGCCGTGGCTCCCTTGTGATCGAACGGCAATCCCTGGCAACGCCCCAGTTCCGGTCCGCCTACGAGAAGGCACTTTTCGATAAACTCCCCGAAGTTGCCGAAAAGCATCTGACCGTTGTCCGGACCAATCCGGGTGAAGTGGCGATCGTGGAGCGGGACAACCGGATCCACGCGGTCCTCGGCCCGGACGAACGGCAGGTCTTCTGGACTGATGCAGGGCCGTGGACCTGGCAGGTGATCGACACCGAGGCCGAGCCGGAGCTGCCGCAGAAGCTGATGCGCCGGCTGGGCGATGCCCGCCAGACGCAGCAGTTCGTGATCGTCCCGGTTACGGATGGCAGCGTCGCCCTCTTGTCCATGGACGGCGTGATGACACGCGTGCTTGACGCGGGTATCCATGCCTTTTGGAAAGCGGGGCGGACGGTGACGCAGAGGGTCGTTGACCTGAAGCGTCAGTCGCTGGACGTCACCGGCCAGGAAGTCCTGACACTCGACCGCGTCACGATCCGGATCAACCTGTCTGCGGATTACCGCGTGGTTGATCCGGTGAAGGCAGCGACAGAGGTGAAAGACTTCACCGACACGCTCTACCGGGCGCTGCAGCTGGTTTTCCGGAAGCAGCTCGGTGCGCTGAAGCTTGACCAGATCCTTGAACGCAAGGGCGAGGTTAATGCCGAAGCCACCGGGAAGATCAAGGCTGACATGGCGGAGATCGGCATCGAGGTCTCCGATATCGTCCTGAAGGATGTGATCCTGCCGGGCGAGATGCGGGACATTCTCAACATGGTGGTGACGGCCGAAAAGGAAGCCGAAGCCAACGTGATCCGACGCCGCGAGGAAACGAACGCAACCCGTTCGCTACTGAACACGGCGAAGGTCATGGCCGAAAACCCGGTCATGTTGCGGCTGAAGGAGCTGGAAGCCCTTGAATCGATTGCCGACAAGGTGGACCGCCTGACGGTTCACAACGGAACGGGCGGCCTGATGAACGACCTCGTCAGGCTGCGTGACGAAGGCACAGCCTGAACAAGCTTGAACGGCGCGGGACCACCCGCGCCGTTCTCACAAGAATTTCACGAAAAGACTTTCCGAAATGACCGATACGACCAGAATTTCAAAACAGCTGTCCTTCTGGCTGAGACACAAGCCCGAGGACGCTGGCATCACCCTCTCACCTGAAGGCTGGACGCCCGTTGCCCCTTTGCTCAAGGTGCTGGAAGGTCGTGGCCTGCCCTGCAATCCTGGACGACTTCAGGAAGTCGTTTCCTCCAATGACAAGCAGCGTTTCGAATTGTCGGAAGACGGTAGCCAGATCCGCGCGAGACAGGGACACTCGGTCAGCGTTGACCTTGGTCTGGCATCTCAAGCGCCACCGGATTTCCTTTTTCACGGCACTGCTGAAAAGACGTTGCCCTTGATCGTGGAAACCGGCCTCAAGCCCATGAACCGGCATCACGTGCACCTTTCACCCGATCGTGGCACCGCCCGCAAGGTGGGAAGCCGACACGGAAAACCCGCAATTCTCATTGTCGCTGCGCAGTCCATGGCAGCCGAAGGGCATCAGTTCTACAGAACCGAAAACGGCGTCTGGCTGACAATCGAGGTTCCGGTGAGGTTTCTTGAAATCGACACCTGACCGAATTCCAAATCAATAAAAAAACAATTTGCTTTTCTTATTTCCACACCTCAATATAGAAAGATAAAACTTTCTTTATTGAGGTCTCCATGTCATTGTCCGCCAGCTCTCCTGCCCGCATGTCCAGCGCAGGCGACCCGTCACTGTCCCTGTTCACGCGAGAGCGGGCTCCTATCACCCTGGCCCTGGCACTTGGCGTCGGCTCCCATGCGGTCAACCGGTTTGTCACCGTGGCCGTGCTTCCGGACATCATTCGCGACCTCGGCGGTCAGGACCAGGCATTCTGGGTGTTCAGCGTCTTTGAAATGGCGGCAATCCTGGCCGGTTTCGCCACCGGCGCTGCAAAGATGCGCTTTGGCGCCAGATCTCCCTTTCTCACCGCAACGCTCGTTCTGGCGGTCGGGTCGGTCCTGGCGGGGCTAAGTCCCGTTTTCTGGGGGCTCGTCCTAGGCAAGGCGCTGCAGGGCTTCGGCGAAGGTGTCATCATCGCGATCTGCTACGCGCTCATTCCGGACGTCTACCCAAGACGTGTCGCGGCCCGTGTCTTTGCCGTCCTGTCCGGCATCTGGGCGATTGCGGCGGCGGTTGGTCCCGTCTCGGCCGGCCTGATGTCGGATCTCTGGTCGTGGCGCGCGGCCTTTCTCGTGAACATTCCGCTGACCGTACTGCTCGGAACACTGATCCTTGTCTCCATTCCAGGCCGCCCGCCCCAACACCGGAACAGCAATCAAAACCCTAAGAAGCGAGGCCTGTTCATCAAGGTGACCTTGCTTGTCCTGTGCGTTCTGAGCCTGACTGCAATTGGCGAGGTCCGCGATCCCCTGATGCTTCTGGCAACCATTGGTGCCGGTCTTCTTCTGGCTGTGCTTTTCCTGAAAGCGGACCGGTCCGCAGGCGCAAGACTGTTGCCGCTGGAAGCGTTCAAGGTACACACGCTGATCGGGCTCGGCACCTGGGTGGTGGTTCTGATTTCGGTAACCGCTGCTGTCCGCGCGATTTTCGTCACCACTTTCGGACAGGTCATGTGGGGCCTCAGCGTCACCGAGGCCAGCTATGTCGCGGCGCTCCTTGCCATGTCGTGGACGGTGTTCGCCTGGATATCGGCGCGGGCAAAAACACGGAGGGCGGAGATGGTCTTCATGGTCAGCGGGCCTTTGCTGATCATCCTGGGGCTCGCATTGGCGGGCGCAGCCGTTGACCTCAAGTCCCTCTGGATGTTCATGGCCGCCTCGATTGTCAACGGCGCCGGACACGGTGTCAGCAGTCAGATCATGACACGGTCGCTGATGTATGGCAGCGCGGAAAGTGAACGCGATCTGGTCTCCGGCATGCTGCCGTCCCTGTCTTCCGCCGGCGCTGCGATCGGAGGCGGGTTGACCGGCCTGCTGGCCATTCAGGTCGGCTTGATTTCCCCAGCCAATGACGGCCTCGTCTCTTACGAGGCAATTGAACAGGCCGGAGCCACGCTGTTCTACATCATGGCGGCGATCACGATCCTTCCCGCCGCAGCGACCTTTGTCTTGCGAAACAGGATCCTGCGGCAGGAAGCCATCATGTGAGCCGCCGGACGGTCAGCCCGGCGCCCGCTCCGCCCAGCCGGCGAACATCTTTTCCAGGCCGACAACGATGTAGTAGAGCACGATCCCAAGCAGCGCCAGGGCGATCAGAACGGCGAACATCAGCGGATAATCCGAGTTCGTCTTGCCGCTGTCGAACAGCGCTCCCAGGCCCCGGCCATGCGGGCTGACGATTTCCATCAGGTTGGTTCCGATGAAGGCCAGGGTCACGGAGACCTTTAGCGCACCGAAAAACTCGGGCAGCGTTTTCGGAAGCGCGATTTTCCAGAAGATCGTGGTCTGAGAGGCGCCGAGAGATCTCAGGATGTCGCGATATTCAGGTTCCAGCGTCGAGAGGCCGATGGAAACAGAAACGGCTATCGGGAAGAAGGAGATCATGAACGCGATCAGGATCGTGTTGAAATCGTGAGCGCCAACGAACATGAGCGCCACGATTGGCACCACCGTCGCTTTCGGGATTGCGTTGAAGCCTACCAGCAACGGGTAGAGGGCCTCTCTCATCGTGCGCGAGAAGCCCATGACCATGCCAAACGCAATGCCGACGACAACAGCAAGAAGCAAACCCACAACCGTTCGCCACAGCGTCTGCCATCCCATCACCAGGAACAATTCCCAATAGCGGACATAAGCGGGCCACAGGTCACTGGGCGAGGCCATCTTGTAATTTGGCCAACCGTTCACCCAGACCAGCGCTTCCCACAAGAGCAGGAACACCAGCATTGCAACAAGTGGAACAATGAAATTGCGAAGACGACCGGTCATCAAGCCACCTCCTCCGGTACACGACCCTGGGCGATCTCGATCTGGTGCCGCAGAATATTGAGACGCTCGGCTGCTTCCGCGGTGTAGAGATCTTCCAGACTGGCCGGGGCCGTACGTTCGATATTCATGACATATTGCGTACGTGCAGGCCGCCCGGACAGAACCACGACCTGGTCTCCCAGGAAAATTGCCTCGCGAAGGTCATGCGTGATCAGCACGCCCGTGAAAGGTTCCTTTTCCTTCAGATCATGCATGGTCTGCCAGAGATCTTCGCGCGTAAACGCATCCAGGGCCCCGAAAGGTTCGTCCAGAATCAGGACCTCGGGCTGATGCACCAAGGCCCGGCACAAGGATGCGCGCTGGCGCATGCCTCCGGACAGTTCCGACGGGCGCTTGTCCTCAAAACCTTCAAGCCCCACAAGGGAAAGGAGATGGCGTGCGCGCTCCACCGCCGCCTTGCCTTTCAGACCGTTGGGCACGATCTCCAGGGGCAACATGACATTCTTCAAGATCGTGCGCCATTCAAGGAGAACAGGGTTTTGAAACGCCATGCCGACCGTCGACCTTGGTCCTCGGACCCGCTCGCCGTGAAGCCAGACCTCGCCCTCGTCGGGACGCATCAGCCCGGCAATGAGGCGAGTCAACGTGGATTTTCCGCAGCCCGATGGGCCAACCACGGCGCAGAAGCCGCCTTCTTCAACGGAGACTTCAAGCCCGTCCAGTACAGGTAATGGGCCAGCCGCGGTCACGTAGGCATGGCGCACACCCTTGATATCAATCAGTGCAGTCATGAAAACCTTGTGGTGGGGGCTGAACGCCCCCACACTTTGTTATTTCAGGGAAAAACCACCTTCAGGCAGATAGGCGTCCGTGAAGTAGAGGCTGGCATCCGGTGTGTTCTGGAAGTCGTAGACCGTGCCGATTTGCTCGATCGCACTTGCCATGCGCTCGGGATCGACCATGCCCATGCCGTTTGCGGTGGTGTAGTCCGTGACAACATTCGCATCGATCGCCAGCTGCAGGCGGCGCTGTTCGAGCGCTGCGTCAGCTGCAGGATTGCGTTTGACGAGAGAAGGAATGACGGCTGCCGGATCGGCAATGGCGTCCTGCCAGCCCATGGCAACAGCCTCGAGGAAACCCTTCACGATTTCCGGGTTCTTCGCAGCAAAATCCGTGTTGACGATGACGGCGTTTCCATAAAGGTCCAGACCGTGATCGGCCATCAGGATGGTCGAGATGTCCTCTTCCGGAACGCCCAGACGGACAAGGTTCAGGTAGGAGCTGAACGAGAAACCGGTGATGGAGGAGACATTGCCTTCTGCGAGCATCGGTTCACGGGTCGGGAACCCGACGGGCTCGACCTTGATGTCATCCATGTTGATGCCGTTCTCGGCAGCAAAAATCGGAAACTGTGCCCAGGCCCCGTCCGGCGGCGGAGCGCCCAGAACCTTGCCGGCAAGGTCTCCGGGTCCTTCGACACCCAGGGACTTCCGTCCGATGACCGCGAACGGCGGCTTGTCATAGACCATCATGGCCGCAATCACGGGTGCACCCGGGTTCTGGTCCAGGAACTTGATCAGGCTGTTGATGTCGGCAAAGCCGATTGGAAACGCCCCCGTAGCCACCTTCGGAATGGCGTCAAGGGAGCCGGCACCCGCCGTGATTTCGACACTCAGACCATTCTTGTCAAAGTGACCGTTATCAATGGCGGCAAAATAGGGGGCGGACGGACCCTCGAACTTCCAGTCCAGCGCAAAGGGCACAGCGGTCTTGTCGCTCGCCGCCGCAGCCGTTGTTCCGAGCGCCACGAGGGCGGCTGCTACGATCTTTTTGTAAAACATGAAATTCTCCAGTGACTTCATTGGCACATGCCACACGCCACACCGGGCCTGCGTTGCACAAGCATGACACGTTAGAGAGAGAAAACCGGTTTTGCAAATCTTTTCGGCAGGTCCAATTTTTAAGCAAAATTGACAATCCGCGCAAAACGCACACTCTGAGAAACACACTAGCGCCAGCGCCAGAAAAAGCCGCAGCAACAGGCACATCGGTGACGTGTCTGTTGAAACCGGCCAGAAGTCTGCCATACCCTTGATGGATGCGTAGCCTTTTTTGCCTTGCCATTTCGGTTCTGCTGACTGCGGTGCCTCTCCCTGCTGCGGCACAGCAGGATTTAGATGCGGCCGACTGGCTGCGTCTGGCTGCAAAAGCCATGTGTGATCGCAATGATCTCACAGGCATTGAGGCACAGCTTGAAATTCCCGGAAGCTGGTTGCTGGAGGAAAGCAGGTTTCCGCCAGAGGGAGCTGCGCGCCGGATTATGGTCAGGCTGGTGCTGCCGGGAGCGCATGAACTGGTCCTGGAACGACGTCAGGTCAACGGGCGGCTTCGACAGTTCCGGCTTTCGTTTTTCGAGCAGACCGGGAGCACCCTGGAACCGTCGCTCCAGGCAATGCTCGATGGCAGCTGCCAATTCCAGTCGGCACGGAAAATTCGCTCCGAAGGGGAGGCCTGGCGCTATCTTGACCAGTTGGAAGGCGATCTGGAGACCCTGCGCTGGACAGAGACCTTGCAGGCGCCCTGGCCCTCGGGCACGGATCCAGGCGGCGTCAGTGTCGGGCTCGTGGATTCCGGCCTGGCCTATGATCTTCCCCTTTTCAGGGATCAACTGGCGCGAGATGAGACCGGCAACCCGCTTGGACATGATTACTGGGACATGGATCCGTGGCCCTATGACGGTGACACTTCTCGCGGACCCTTTTTTCCAATTCGCCACGGAACCGCGGTCGCTTCGGTTCTGATGCGCGAAGCGCCTGCCGTCGCCTTGGTCCCCTATCGCTATCCGAGGCCGGATCTGAATCGCATGGCAGATCTGGTGGAACGCGCGGCGCAAGATGGCGTGCGCATTCTGGCCATGCCACTGGGCAGCCGCAATGCCGCAGACTGGGCCGCCTTTGTTAAGGTCCTGGAACACCATGACATTCTTGCAATTGTCTCAGCCGGCAATGACGGACATGACATAGACCGGACCCCCGTCTATCCGGCGGCGTTCGATCTTGAAAACATTCTCACCGTGACGTCGTCAGATGCCTTCGGAAAGCTCGCGCCCGGATCCAACTGGGGCCGCGAAAGTGTTGACATCATGCTGCCGGCAGAGAATGTGAAGGTCACGGACTTCAGGGGAGCTGCCGGCGTTGCTTCCGGTTCGAGCTACGCCGTTCCGCTGCTGGCGGCCCTGGCCGCGAGAATTCTTGAAAAGGACCCGGATCTGACAGCGCTGGAGTTGAAGTCGCAGATCCTGAAGCGTGCCTCACAATCCCCATTTGAACGCAATGGGGTGGTCGCCAACGGATGGATCCCCGATCCCTTGGCAGACTGAAAATCGAACCACGTCTCAAGGTTTCATTGGCGCCGCGGCGGCGCCGGCGGTGCGTTGTCGATGAAACGTCGCGCGGCCTGCGCCTGACGGGGATCTGCAAGCAGAAGGGCCTGATATCCGGCCTCGGCAAGATCCGGGTCGCCACCCCAGACCCCTGACTGGATTGAAAAGCGCAACGCCTGCGGATCGTCGCCCGCTTTCTCCAGAAGCCAGCGGGCATGTTCCGTCATTTCCTCGAAACGCCCGCCAAGCTGAAGGGACACCAACAGCGACATCCGTGTATTGATGGAATTGGGCACCTGTTCCTGGGCCACACCATGCAGCCTGATTGCGCCCTGCAGATCTCCGGAACGGGCAAGAAGCCGACCTGCTTCAAGCAGCTGTCCATGGTTTGCGCCTGCCAGACAGCTCTCCTGCAGCTCGGAAAAAAGCACCTGTTCGTTCTGACCGGCCGAAACGCTGTCGATCACCTTGGCGCAGCGCGCGAACGCTGTCCCCAATTCCCTTGTTCGCTCCTCGGCATCCTGGTCTTCACGAAGACTGAGAAGCCTTTGGACACCACTGACGGGAATAGCTTCGAAACGGCCGTCTCCGCCGCCGACCGCAATGGCGGCAAGGCTGCCATCTTCCGTCACAAGGGCGCCGCCGCTGACACCGGGCTGCATTTGGGAGGTGACATGCAACCTTCCAAGTTTCGCGCTCTCGGCCGGACCTGAAATCAGCTCACCCGGCTTGAAAACCCTGATCTCGCGACGGGCGATATCTGCCCCAACCGTGTGGTAGATGCCGGAGGCGACCGGCCCATCTGCCAATTCCAGGACAAGGCCGTCCTCTGGCAACCCCTCCACTTCGAGCAGGACGAGATCACCGGCATAGGCCGAAGGCTGGACCACCGCATTCAATGGGCCAGACGGTGTTTGCACGATGGCATCACGACGATCACCGACCACATGCCGGTTTGTCACCAGCAGTTCGGGCGCAATTCTGGTGGCGCTTCCTGCGGGATCAAAACTCGAAACCGGAAAGACCGCTTGGCGAACTGCGCAGACCTCGGGCACGTAGGGACACTCCACATCGCCGGTTTGAGCAGCTTCCGTCCGCCCCTCCGGAGCCCGTGGAGGCGAGAGGAGGAGTTTCACCGAACGATCCTGACCGTCGCGCCGGAGCTTGATCGTCACCTCCGCCTGCGTTGCGGGGATGATTGCGAGTGCCGTGACTACGTCGCGCGGTGTTCTGGTCCGCCTGGTCCCGATCTCCAGGATGAGATCACCCGTTTCAACACCAGCGCGCGCTGCAGGGCCATCAGATTGGACACGTCGAACCACCGGCGCGGCGACATTTGCCCTTCGCGATCGATCCGCTCGTCCAAGCCTCCACCCCGGCTCAGGGTAACGAATACTTCCACGCGCGATCAGTTCGTCGGAAACACGTCGCAGCAGTGCCGACGAGACAGCAAAATTGACACCGATATTGGCATCCGCCGACGAAGCAAAAATCGCAGACACCATCCCCAGGAGCAGTCCATCGGAATCGACAAGCGCCCCTCCTGAAGACCCGGGATTGGCAGCAGCATCCGTCTGAATGAAGTCTTCGATCTCATTGAACCCGGCTCGATTGACGCCGACAGCGGAAACGACACCGCAAGTGATGGAAAGACCAAGTCCAAAGGCGTTCCCGATGGCACAGGCCTGCTCCGCCAGGCCTGCAGGAGGTGCCAGTTCAAATGGTGGCGTATTGTCGTCGATTTCCAGAAGCGCGATGTCGCTTGCCGCATCCGACCCAATGAGCCTGGCGGGAATGATCCGTCCGTCGGCAAGCCGGACATCAATGCGTTCCGCAGGTTCAATGACATGCCATGCGGTTGCGACAACGCCCAGGCGTATGATGACACCGCTGCCTTCAGGCGCCTGCCCCGGTCGGCCTCCGGTCCCTCCCTGCGCCTTTCCGGGCCAGACAGGTAATACCGACACGACGTGCTCAAATGCTTCCGCCGGATCAGCACGCACGGGCGCTTGCGCAAGGCTCGTCAGGGTGACAATCAGAACGACAAAGAAAGTGCGTAGGCCAGTTTTCATGTTGCAGACTGCCCCGCTCACAGGAACCAGAACCAAAAATATTTATATGTCTGGATGTGCGTAAATCAATAAACGGCCCTGCGGACACGCTCGAGTGCCCGGGTCGCCTCGTCAACATCACCGGTCTCCAGGAAACGCGTGAAAATCTTGACCTCCTCATCGGCCATCGGTTTGGGCGTGTCGCGATCAAAAAACTGGGAGACGCCGTCTGCGGATTGCAGCAGGATCGAGCCTTGCTGGATGAACGGATCGTCTCCGATCGCCGCATGCCTGTTGGTCGAGATGGTTCCCATCGTGTTGTTCAATCGCTCTTGCACATCTGCCCGTGCCATGAAGGCAAGGAATTGCAGCGCCAGATCCTTGTTCTTGCATTTCCTTGGAATGAGGAACAGATCGGTGGGCGCCTCTTCAGCGGTTGGCACGTCATTGATTTTCGGGAAGGGGAAGAACCCGAAATCCGGCAGGACTTGGGGGGAGATTTCATTTGTGACGAAATTTCCGAACAGGCCGGTGCCGGCCATGCCACGGTAAAGGAGAGGCAGGGGTTCGCTCCACGTCATTGCGCGATGCGTATCACTGTCCATGAAGCAACCCTTCGCCAGAAGTTGTTTCCAGTGCTCAAAGACGGCAACAACCCTCGCGTCCGTGTAGGGAACATGTCCGCGGGTCAGCTCCTGATGGAACTCCAGTCCATTGATGCGAAGATCGAGGTAGTCGAACCACGCTGCCGAAGGCCAGTAATATTGCGTTCCGATCACGATCGGCGCCATGCCCGCCGACTTCGTGCTGTCACACATCGCGAGGAAGGCGTCCCAGTCGACCGGTGGTTCCAGTCCGAGTTTTTCAAACACGCTTTTCCGGTAATAAAAACCCCAGTGATAGTAACTGAAAGGGATCGCGTAGACTTCGCCGTCAAGAGCGACAGTGCCCTTGATGCCTGAAGTGTAGGACTGATCCAGATCCCCGTCGTTCCAGAAGTCGGTGATTGGCTCCACCCAGTCCTTGCGAACATACTGAAACAGACGTTCACCGCCCTGCCAGTAAACAACGTCTGGTGTCCCCTCACCCAGGAACCAGCTTTCCAGATTGCCCTTGTAATCCGCATCGTGCTTGACGTTCCAGACAACCTTGATCCCGGTCTCTTTCTGAAACAATTCGCTGATCATGAGGTAGGCCGTTCGGGCTTCACCGCCTCCGATCAGGGAAACACTCAATGTTTTTGCGAATACGGCCGAGGAGAAACCCAAAAGAAAAAGAAGAGCAAAAAAAGCAAATACGGTTTTCACAAATCCCCCTTCCCCAATTTCACAAGATCAAAACACTACAACAAGATTCCCCTTTTCATTTTTTCGCAAGCCGGTTTTCCTGATTTTTTCAATGATTATTAACAGCCCGATGAGCCGTTACTGTATTTTTGACATGGTCAGCAATACGGAAATTGCTTATCCCGTTCGCACAGGTGGTAACCATATCTAGCGTTCGGGCGTGACTTCTTAACCTCTCTCCCCTGTTCCGGCACTCATGAGCGCCCTGTTTCCAACGCGTTGGCGGAATGACAAGCCACCATCCCTCGAGAAGTTCATGGAGGACTTTCCGACCGACTACGCGTGCGCTGAATATCTTGAGCGGAAACGCTGGCCAGGCGGTTTCGTATGTCCGCACTGCGGCGGCCGCCGCAGTTGGCGCTTGGAGGCACGACCATGGATTTTCGAATGCGCTGGAGATGGCGAGACCCACGATGGAAGGCGCTGCCGCCGTCAGACATCTCTAATCGCCGGAACGGTCATGCACGGCACTCACATCCCGATCCGGAAGTGGTTCATCGCCGCGTTTCTCGTCGCAACGCACTCGAACGGTATTTCCGCCCTCCAGCTTCAGGCGAAGCTTGGTTTGGGATCCTACAAGTCAGCCTGGTTGCTTCTACACAAGCTGCGGCGGGCGATGGTCAACCCAGACCGGGAGAAACTATCCGGCACAGTCGAGATTGATGAGACATTTATTCCTTACCGGAAAAGCAGCGATCCGGTCGCTTATGGCCGGGGCAAGAGATCCGCAGGTTTGCTCTCCGTCGTCGGTGCCGTTGAGGCGAAATCTGGCGGAAAGTTCGGCCGCATCCGGCTAAAGATGATAGGACGCAACACGCGGGAGGAACTGAAACAGTTCGTTCTGGAAAATACGGTTCCGGGAGCAAACGTCGTAACCGATGGAAACCCCGCATACGACGACCTCGACGGGCGCAATCACTTCGTTAAAAATCTGAGCGCCAAGAATGCGCTGCCCGCCCATATTCAACTGCCGGGCATCCATCGTGTCTTCTCGAACATGAAGCGGTTCGGCATGGGTGTCTATCACGGGTTCCGGGAGAAGCACCTCGATGCCTATCTGAACGAGATCGAGTTCCGCTGGAACCGTCGCCGTCATTTTCAGACCAACCTGGATACGCTCCTCGGCCTGGGTGTTCGCCACCGTCCCGTCACCTATAGGGAAATTGTCGGCGATACCTCCGAATGGAAGAAATTACACCGAGACGACATTTATCGCGCCGTCGATCCGGAACGCCTCAAGTCAGCAAAGATCATTGCGAAAGTCGAGGGTCGAGACGCACTGGACGTTCTGGCAGAACATCCAAGGGAGAAGCGGACCTATGAGCGGAAATCGTCCTCGCGGCCGATACTTTCGATGCGGCCGGAGGAGCAGAGGCGGGTCACGCGGAGGCACCAGCATCCACCGAAACCATGGTGGGCTGACAATTCAAAAATTCGCAAAGCGTTTGTTGATGATAAGCGTGTAGTTTCACATGCAGCAGACGGTGTGACGAGTGCCGCGTCTTAGGCCTGCAAACAGCTGTACCGAAAACTGATATGCTCATCCTCCTCTACGTTGTCCTTGCGATTTATCTTTTGACCTTCTCCGTGACGTTTTCTTTACCGTCATTCACGGCAAGGGCAAAGAATTGCGGGCGTACGCCCCCTGATGATTGCGGCAGCTATACTGCTCCTGGGCTTAGCAATCGCCAAAGCAACATTCAGCTTTATTGGCGCAGCCTATCTGTTCTTCGCGCTGCTGGTTGCTGCCCCCCTCTTTGCCTTTGGCCTTGGCAGGCTCCTGGCAACCGCGCTGACCTGGTTGCGACGTTTCCGAGTTGTATTTGCTCTTGTCGTCTTCCTCGCCGCCAGTGCTCCCATAGCTTCAGTGGCGTTCCTGGAATACATTCGGTTTCAGCATCACCAAGCGCTCCAGGCGAAGTTGCTGGCGTTTCAGTTGGGAAATCTGAAGGTTACATTTGACAACCGGAAGATCGTGCTTCCAGTCAATCCAAGACTTGCCTTGTTCCCTACCTGTTTCGATCGGCACAGCAGTCTTAAGGAGGGTTGTCGTTTTTCCGGTCATGGCGAAGCAGCGACAGAACCTGACAGCAGCTCCCCTGATCAGCCGTCGCACAAGCTTCAGTATGTGCACATCAAGCCTTTGTCGCGTTTCTCTAAATGTGAGGCGACTAATAACCATGATTGCCTGGAAACCAGCAATCCACGGCTCTGGTGTGAACGCAGGAGTGACTCGCTGGCCAAGGCCTGGTGCGAGCTGATGCCAGATTACCAACTGAAATTCGAGTATCGGGAATCCGGACACGAAAACATCTGGGGCTGGCAGGGTGTCGATAAGAGTGCGCTGGCTCGCCAGATTAAGAACGAAGACCGTGAAAAGTTATCCTTGCAATGCAATGAAAAGGCAAAATCCTACTGCAAATTCCTCTACAAACTGACCGACAGCGTGCTGGTCAGCGCCTACTTTCAGCGTATTGATAGAAACAACTCTCCAAGACTCGCGGAGGACGCCATCAGCAGGGCACATCGCATCTGGAATCTTATGACCGATCCCGAAAGCAACTAATACAGCGGCTGCGGGTCCGAAGCCTTTGGTAGTTACCCTTAATTGGCAAGCGGGCGGAATCATAAGCCCCTTGACGGAGATTCAAGTTTCTCCTCCGCTGCTAATAAATTCAATATTTTAGCACAAGAAACGTGGGTTGTTCCCCATCAACACCTATGGGTTCAGATAAGCTGCTAGCCTATGGGAGAGATTTTGTCTCATCTTCACAGATCAGGAGTGAAGCATGAGACAAACGAGCGATCGTCATCGGATTACTTATCCCGTTCGCACAGCAGACATCAGCGCTTGGCGCAGCAAAATGCCGATTTCCGCTCGTACTCCCAATTGTGAGGCATCTATTGCTATCGTGTTCGTGTCAGATGGTAGAAAAGTCGTTTGCCCAATCAAGACGGAATCAGATTATCTGGTCTGATCACGGATGATCCACACTCAGCATTTAGCTCTATATCTTGTATGTCCCTGTTCGAACGGGATAAGCAATATACGGAACAAATCGACTTGGAAAATATACTTAAGTCGTAGACCGCCTGATAAACAGACGCCCCTTAAACAGCCCGGAAGCACCTGCCATTAAAATGTGAAGCAATTCACCAGATTGCACGGGCGGCCCTGCACTGTTTCGTTGACCGCCTGCAGTGTCCGAACATCAGCAATTTGTCCGGTTCAGGAACGGACAGCCTCGATCAAAAACCGGTCAAGCCACGCTGCAGCCATTGCGAACGGGGAATGGGTTCACCGATCCGAAAGGCAAACCTGACAACACGGGTGACCGCAGCGTCTGTTTCACACCGGAAGTTGACGTCATACCACCTGCCCAGTGCCCGAAAAGCCGCGTTTCTGGGTTCCAGCACCTTGCCACCCCTTGGTCTGAAGGACGGCAACAACTCCGGTGGCAGAGGACTGACCGCCGTCAACTGGGCGCGCAGCTCGGTCATGCACAGGAGGTTCAGACGCTGCCCCTCTGGCATGCCGCGCATGGCGGCAACCAGACGGGTCTCGTTGCGCGGATCCCGCGAGAACAGTTCCCGCGCCTGTATAAGGTTGCCACCCGACCGGCGCTGGGTTTCAGGCGCCGTGCGTGCCACCTGACTTGCCGGCGGGGCATCAGGCTTTTCCCTTGGGGTCGTCGATGTCGAGATACGACCGACCGTTCCAAAATCTTCAGGCGCGACTTCGGACTCGACTGCGTCAACCGGTGTTTCGGCCGGTTCAATTGCAGCAATCTGAACATCCGGTTTGGGCTTCGGCAACGGGTCCAGGCGCGGTCCCGGTTCCGGACCGGGATCCCCCGCCAAATCGTCTTCCGTT
>JAEPML010000022.1 GCA_017643925.1 Roseibium sp.
ATCACGGTCACCGCCACCTCAACGGATGGCTCGACCTCCCAGGAGACCTTCACCATCAACGTCTCCGATGTTGATGAGGCGGATGTCTCTGCTGTGACCGACACGGACAGCTCTGCAAATACCATCGCCGAGAATGCTGGCGAAGGTGCTTCGACAGGTGTCACCGTTTCCGCTACCGACTCTGACATCACTGACAGCGTTACCTACACGGTTGATGACGCGCGTTTCGAAGTTGCAGCAGACGGTACTGTCACTGTGGCGGCTGGCGCTTCGTTTGACTATGAAAGCGAGCCGACGGTTTCACTGACGGTCACGGCGACTTCGACAGACGGTTCAACTTCGCAGGAAACTTTCTCCATCAGTGTCTCGGATATCGCCGAAGACCATCAGATGAGCGGCAATACTTTTACCGATACCGGTGTTGCGGAAACGACCATCACCGGCAACGATGGCGCTGACACGATTACCGCGCATGCTGACGGCAGCACGATCCACAGCGGCGCCGGTGACGATACTGTTCATGGTGGCGATGGCGACGACACTGTCAATTACGGAGAAGGTGCCGATACTGTCTATGGCGGCGGTGGCAACGACTTCATCGATGACGCAGTTGGCTCAGAACCAAACTCTGATGCAAACTATCTGGATGGCGGAGCTGGCAACGACACAATCTATGGCGGCGGCGGTGACGACACCATAATAGGCGGTGAAGGCAACGACAGTCTGTCAGGTGAAAGTGACAACGACACCATTGATGGTGGCGAAGGCGCTGATGGTCTCTATGGTGGTTCAGGCAACGACACACTGGAAGGTGGCGCCGGCAATGACTACCTGGATGGCGGCAGTGACACGGACACAGCAGTGTATTCGGGCAACTGGTCAGATTACTCTATTACAGAAAATGATAACGGCTCTATCACGATCGTGGACACTCGCAGTGGCTCGCCCGACGGAACCGACACCGTTTGGAACGTTGAGAATTTCCGTTTTGCCGATGGTGATGTGCTCGCAGGTGACCTGGTTGCGAAATCGGTTAGTGACGTTTCAGATACCGATGCCTCCGCCAACACAATTGCTGAAGACGCAACCGGCGGTACATCGATCGGAGTTACGGCGAATGCAACCGATGAAAATGTGTCCGACACAGTCAGTTACACCGTCGATGACGCACGTTTCGAAGTTGCAGACGATGGCACGGTAAGCGTTGCCTCAGGTGCAAGCTTTGACGCGGAAACCGAAAGTTCTATCGACATAACCGTGACTGCGACTTCTTCGGACGGTTCCACCTCCCAAGAGACCTTGACGATCTCTGTAACGGACGTGAATGAAGCGCCGACCGACATTTCATTCGAAGGTAATTCGAACCTACCGGTGTCCAGTGGGACGGTTGCTGGAGGCACTGTAATTGCCAGCGTCTCGTCCGTTTCCGACGAAGATGCTGGTGAAACATTCTCGTATTCGCTGACGGATGATGCAAACGGCATGTTCTCGATCGACAGCTCGACAGGTGAAATCACGGTCAATTCAACTGTCGGCGACGCATCATTCTCCGAGCAAACAGGCTCTGACAACCCGTTCAACGGTGTTGATGAAGGATCGTATGTTACCCCGACATTTGCCGATGTTGACGGCGACGGAGACCTCGACGCTTTTGTAGGAAATGATTCGGGACAAATCAGCTATTTCGAAAATACTGGATCGGTATCCAACCCGACATTTGTCGAAAAAACGGGTTCAAGCAATCCTTTTGACGGAATTGACGTCGGGTACGATGCAACGCCGACCTTTGCTGACATAGATGGAGATGGCGACCTCGACGCTTTCGTTGGTGAGTACAACGGCAACATAAATTATTTCGAAAACACAGGAACGACTTCCTCACCTTCCTACACGCAGAGAAGTGGTTCCGACAATCCATTCGATGGTGTCGATGTTGGAAGTTACTCCACTATCTCATTCGCTGATATCGATGGAGATGGCGACCTGGACGCATTTACCGGCGAAGAAAATGGCACCATTTCCTATTTCCAGAATACCGGCACCGATGAGAACCCAACGTTCACCGAACGCACAGGTTCCAGCAATCCGCTTGATGGTGTCGACGTTGGCTATGATTCGGCTCCCATCTTCGCTGATGTCGATGGTGATGGCGATCTGGATGCTGTTGTCGGAGAGTGGGACGGTAACCTAAATTACTATGAAAACACCGGAACAACGTCTAATCCGACTTTTACGCAAAGGACGGGGAGCGACAATCCTTTCGACGGCATCGACATCGGCAACGACTCGAAGATCGAATTGGTGGACATCGATGGAGATGGCGACCTTGATGCCTTCGTCGGTGATGACAGCGGCAATATCAACTACTATGAAAACAACGCAGTATCCGGGCCGACAGTTGCCGAAATCAATGGTGAGACCGTGACCGTCCAAGTCACTGATTCCGGAGGAGAAACCTACACAGAACAGCTCGGAATTCATTTGGGCGATGACAGCGCAAACACCATTACCGGATATTCCCATGATGATGTCATTTACGGTTTGGGTGGAAACGACACTTTGAATGGTGGCGCGGGTGACGACACGATCTACACCGGTTCGGGTGGCGACACAGTCGACGGCGGCGAAGGTTCTGACACGATCGTTCTGGACGATATCGACGGTGGCAATACCAATACGATTACCGACAGCGGCACAAGCGGCACAGATACTATCGAACTTGGTACGGGTTCCGGCACCTATCGTATCCAGGGTGATTTCTCTGCAGCTGCAGGTATTGAAATCATTGATGGTTCCGGAGCAACCGGCGATCAACTCGGAACCAACGATACACAGGCAAACTTCAATTTCTCGAATGTCACACTGACTGGCGTTGACGAAATTATCGGCACCAACAACAACGACACGATTGTTGGCTCGTCCGGAAATGACACGATTTCCGTCAAGGATGGCGATGACGTCATTACAGGTGGTGCTGGCGACGATGTCATTGACGGTGAAGGTGGCACCGACACTGTCGTTTACAGCGGCAACTATGCCGACTACACAATCACCGATAATGGCGACAGCACCTACACAATTACAGACAATGTCGGCACCGATGGGTCAGACACGATTTCCAATATTGAAACGCTCAGGTTCGCCGATGGCGACCAGTCGATGTCAGATCTCTTTGGATCAAATGTCGGGGCTGTCTCGGATACGGATGGATCTGCAAACAGCATTCACGAAACCGCTGCCGCAGGTACACAGGTTGGAATTACGGCAAGCGCAACGGATGCCGACGGCGATGCTGTCACCTACACTCTCAACGATGACCGATTTGAAATCGACGAAAGCGGCGTTGTCACTATCGCTGATCATGCGTTCTTCGACAGCCAGGTCGAAAGCTCCATCGACCTGGCTGTAACGGCAACGTCTTCTGATGGTTCGACGTCGACAGAAACATTCTCAGTGTCCGTAGACGGGTCATATGACTATGTGCAGACCGGCGGAACGGGCAGCGGTTCCTTCAGTGGTTCCGGTCAATCCTATTCAGTCGACGGCATTGGCGGCAGCGACACGATCATGACTGGTGATTACAATGACCGTATCGAAGGTGGCACCATCGACGGAAACGACACGATTTCCAGTGGTGGCGGTCGAGACCTTGTATTCGGACAGGCTGACAACGACACGATCGATGCCGGTTCCGGTGATGACGTTATCGTGGGCGGCGCCGGCAATGACACGCTCACGGGCGGAGACGGGTCCGACCTGTTCATGCATGGTCTTGGAGATGGCAGCGACACAATCAGTGCCGGTGCTGGCGTCGCATGGACAGACGTCATTGACCTTGGTGGAGGTCCAGGTGTGACTTCTGCAGGCGAATACGGCACCGACTGGACCATCACCATCACCGATGGTTCCGTCGAGAGCGTCGATACCGATAATGGTATTGTTGATCTTTCACAGGATGCTGATGGTTACATCGACTTCGCAGACGGAAGCCGCGTCACATTCAATGATTTGGAAGAGATCCGCTGGTAGCTGATGTCACCGGACAGCGGTGACTGAAAAAAGCCCCTCCGGAAACGGCGGGGCTTTTATTTTGTGTCAGACACAAAGAGTAAAATGTTTGGTGCGCGCTCTAAAGGTGAACCCTTATCGTTCACTCAGAGGATCACCAATTGCTCGCGTCACCGGCTTCAGCAAATACTGCATCACCGACTTGGAACCGGTCACGATCTTGGCGTCCACCACCATGCCCGGTGAAATCGTCTCGGCCTGCGAACCGGAGCCAATCTGGTTGGATGTCAGCGGTATCTTGGCCCTGAAATAGTAGTTACCCTGTTCGTCACGGAAACTCGACGCCGAAATGACCGAAACTTCGCCGTTCAAGGTACCCTGGATATTGGGGTCAAACGTGGTGACCGCGATTTCGGCCTCATCGCCTATCTCAACGTGTCCGATATCCCGCGGTGATATTCTCACTTCAGCGACCAGATCCCCGTTGCTCGGAACGATTTCGGCAACAACATCGCCCGGGGCCAGCACGCTGCCGGGGCCCTTGAGGTAGAGCGCCTTGACGTGACCGCTTGCAGGCGCACGCACAAAGAGCCGGTCAAACCTGTCGCGCTGTTTTTCAGCCTCGAAAGCCAGCTCACTGCGTTCCTGTGCAACCCTGCTGCGCTCTTCGGCCAGTTCTTCTTCGGCAACCGCGACAGAGCGAGCAAGACCGGCCCGCGCCTCCCGAAGCAAGGCTTCAGCGCGCCCGTTCATGCCTTTCAGTTCACTCAACTCGCTTTGCGCGTTCTGCAGCGAAGACTTGGCGTCAAGAAATCGGCGCTTGGATGTGTAGCCCTGATCAAAGAGGGATTGCTGAATCGAGAACTTTTCCCGTTCAATCTCGACCTGGGCTTCCTGCAGGGAAATGCGCTCCACAAGACTGGCAACTTCGGCTTCTTTTTCAGAAATACGCGCCTTCAGTGCCTGTTGTTCTTGCTCGAATGCCTTTTGCTGGGCCGAGAATGCGGCCTGCTGCGCTTCGCTGAAGCTTCCGTCAGCAGACAGGCGCAGGGCGTTGGCATCATGCATGCCTGCACCGGCGGTAAAGCGCTGTTCCTCACCTGCCAGGAACTTCAATCGGGTACGAACCCTTTCCAGATCACTGGAGGTGGCGGTTTCCTGAAGGCGCACGAGCGGGGTACCAACCTCGACCAGTTGCCCTTCCTCGACCAGAACCTCGGCAACGATCCCACCTTCAAGATGGCCTACCGTTTGAACTTTTCCTGCCGGAACGATTTCACCGGAAGCTTTTGCGACTTCGCGCACCTGCCCGACCATTGCCCATGCCAGAAACGCGGCGGCACTGAGCGACAGCACCTGAAGAACACGCTTGTAGGTGTGAGACGGCGGACCTTCCTCCAATTCCAGAGGCATGTCCAACGGGATGTTTTCAGCGGCGGATCTACGACTAAACATGACGTCCTGATGCTGGAAATGAACTTTGAGGCCAAGCATCCGCGCTTAAGGTAAATATCAGCTGAATCTCTTTGTAAATATTGATCGTTTTTCTCAAATTGCACCGGCATTCGACTATTGGTGCAGTTGTTGAAATGAGCCCGAAAAATGCCCGTCCTATACTGGGTGCCAAAAACAGGCGATCCCATGATTACGCGGCCGTTTAGGGACTTCCCTCTGCTTGCAAGAGCCCGGCGTCTTTCGCGTAGTCCCAGCCGAAGGCCTGGTCGGAAGCGCCATTGCGGTTGAGTTGCTCCAGCCGCTGCCACGCTTCATCGAGCGACGGCGTATGACTTGCCTCGACCGGCCACATGACGAAATGCATTTTGTCCATCGCCTCGAACCACTCGGCCCGACGCTTGAAAAATCGCTTGTGAACTGTATCAAAAACAAATCTTTGCAGCGACGCGACGCTGTCCCAGACCGAAAGATTCGGAATGAGACGTGGGTCGTTTGCAGCAGGCATGGAGACCGAAGAGCCCGCGTCATCCTTCAGCCTCCAGACGAATCCCTCGCTCCGTTCAGCGACGGCGTTGATCCTGTTCAGATTGTTGACGAAATCAGCAATTCTCGGGTCATTGATGTCGTGCTTGAGTCTGGCGACATTCAATTCGGCAATATAAAAGTCACTCATCCTGTTCGGCTCCAGCACTCCCCGGGAAGGCAGCATAGGCCACACGCCGGACAACGGGAAGACTTGCCCAATGGTTCGCTCAAGACGCCTGTCAGGTCCGGAGTCGTGTTGAAAGGGAGTTGAGCCTCTCGTCTATCGACTGCGGGGATTTGGCCAGATTTCCGGTATCGTCGAGCAAATTCTCGCCAATGTAGGCGTCTGCGGGACCGGAGAGACTGCAATAGACATCTGCAAACAATTTGTGTGCCTCATGACCGGACCAGTCACCAGGCAGCGCCGATGGCGGCAACCTTGGATCCGTGAAGCGAATGGTCCGATAGGCATGTATCAGCGCAAGCCGCAAAGTCACGGCCTCCTCGCCGTCTGAAACATCTTTCGCCGCGACCGGAAGGGTCCGCAGGCGTTCGACGAAGCCGGAATAGGCCTCTGCCAGATTGGCAAGATCGAATGCTGACCAGGCAAGTTTCTTCAGGTCTTCTTGTGTCGAGGCGACAGCCGAGGCGTCAAAAGCCACGCCGAGACATTTTCGCTCGGGCCGGTTCGCGGCGAGGAACATGTCTCCCCCAAGCGCGGCATATCCGTTCTGGGTCAACTGGAGTTGCTCCGGCGGGATCGGGCAATGGCACAAGATCCAATTGCATTCGTCATCCAGCGGCCCAAAAAAAACGTCTGAGGCTTCATGATATTGCGCACTTGCAGCCGGTGTCAGTGCATAGAAACTGCGCCGCCCCTGCCGGCGCCCCATGATCTGCCCCTTTGTGACCAAGCGTGAAACGGCTGTACGGACAAGGGACTCGTTCACGTCAAACCCGGCGCACAAGGCAATCAGATTGCCCATCCACAATACGCCGCTTCGAGGTTCCACAATGTCTCCGTATATGGAAACGATCAGCTGGGACGCGCGTGGAGGATTTTCGCCGAGCATCTTTCTTACGCTGGTTGTGACAGATGCATGCATGAAGCGACTGATCCAAAAGTGTTTTTACCAATCATATCTGTCGTTCAGCCACTTTCCAAGGTGCTTCGCGTTGCGCTTGGCACCGGTTCAAACGACGCTTGAAGGCTCCCTGCATTAAAGTTATACAATTACGCGTTATACAGTTACATCAACTCGGAAACCTGCCTCATGGTCCCCTTCTCTGCCGCACCGTTCAGCTTCGCTGAAGCGCCAAAATCTGCCGTACGGCTATCAATCGCGACTGCTCTGGGTCTGGCAGCGCTGACAACCACCGCACACGCAGATGCCCCGTCTGTTGTCACGAGCATCAAACCGATCCATTCCATTGCATCCGCTGTCATGGAAGGTGTCGGTGAGCCCTTCATCCTGGTGGATGGAGCCGCGTCTCCGCACGGTTTCGCACTCAAGCCCTCCCAGGCCTTCCTGCTTGAAGGCGCTGATGTCGTCTTCTGGGTTGGTCCGGGGCTCGCGTCGTCACTTGCAAAACCGATCTCTTCCATGGCCAGCGATGCCGTAACGGTAGAATTGATGGATGCGCCCGGCATCGAGCATCTGGCTCTGCGTGAAGGCGCAACCTTCGATTCTCATGACCATGATCACGGGCATGATGATCACGACGATCATGGCCATGATGAGGATAAAGAAGCCTCACACGATGATCATGACCACGACAAGCATGATGAAGAAAAACATGCCCACGATGATCATGATCACGATGATCACAAAGAAGCTTCGCATGATGATCACGACCATGACGACCACAAAGACGAAGAGCATGCGCACGATGATCACGGTCATGATGAGCACAAGGAAGCTTCACATGATGACCATGACCACGATAAGCACGATGAAGAAGAACATGCCCACGATGATCACGGGCACGACGACCACGGCCATGAAGATGGTGCCCGCGATGCGCACATCTGGCTGAACCCGGACAACGGCATTGCAATCGCCAATGTCATGGCGGAAACGCTTGCAAAGGCCGACCCGGATCACGCCGATACCTATCGCGCGAACGCCAAGAAGTTTGCCGAGCGCATCGAAGGCGTTGAATCAGAAATCGCAGCCAAGCTTGAGCCGGTTGGCGGCAAGAAGTTCATCGTGTTCCACGATGCCTATCACCACTTCGAGCATCACTTCGATATCGAAGCGTCTGGCTCCGTTACACTGACGCCGGAAGCAATTGCGAGTGCAGAACGGCTTGCCAAGATCCAGGACACGATCAAGGACCTGAACGTCACCTGCGTCTTCCAGGAGCCCCAGTTCGAGGCAAAACTGGTGGATGTTGCCATCGAAGGCAGCTCCGCACGCAAGGGAACGATCGACCCGCTTGGAACCGAAATTGCCAACGGACCGGATCTGTACCCGACACTGCTGATGAACCTGGCCGACGGCCTGGCAGACTGCCTCCGAGGCGAATAAAAAAAACCGCCGGAGCAATCCGGCGGCTTTTTCCCGATTGGTCATCAGAAACAATTCAGGACGCGCGGGCCTTTGCTCGCGCGTTTTCCGTTTTCTGGATCGCAGTCAACAGGTGCCGATCCCGGTCGTAAACATCTGTATAGAACGCAATGTTGCCTTCAAGATCCGGCCAGGCGGTGAAATAGGAGACGTAAACCGGGATGTCGCCGGCAACCTTCTCCTGCTCGTTTTTGCCAGCCGCAATCCTGGACGTGACATAATCCTTCGACTTGCCAAGCACAGCTGCCGCCATGCCCTTCGGATCGTGCAGGCGCACACATCCGTGGCTGAAGGCACGAACGTCCTTGTTGAACAAGCTCTTGGACGGCGTATCGTGCATGTAGATATGGTGCTTGTTCGGGAAGAGGATCTTCACTTCGCCAAGCGCGTTCTTGCGGCCCGGATACTGACGCACGTTGATGGACTGCTGTTTGGCAGCCACCGCGTACCAGTCAACCGAGGAAGATGACACCTTGCGGCCACCCGGGGTAGACACCTCGTAGCCGGCACGATCAAGATAGCTCGGGTCCTGGGCCAGCTTGGGCAACATCTCGTTCACGATGATCGAATACGGCACACCCCAGTAAGGGTTGTACTCGACGATCTCGATCTTGTCGTAAAAGAAGTTGGTCTGGTTGGATTTCTTGCCGACCACAACACGCATGGAAAGCGGAATTTCACCAGGTGCGGAATAGGTCGCGGTGAATGCAGGCTGGTTTATAAAGACCTTGCGCTCGCCAAGCTTCTCCGGAAGCCAGCGGCTACGCTCCATCGCCAGCTCGACCTTTGCAATCTTCGCCGCGTTGGTCTCTCCAACCATAGCCTTGATGGTGTTCTTGCCGACAATGCCATCCGGAGTGAGCTTGGCCTCTTTCTGGAAAGCCTTCACCAGGCTGACGAGCTCCGGTGAATACAGATCGGCACCATCATAGGCATCGAGCGTTTCCGCATGCGTTGCCAGAAGTTCAGAGGACCCGTTTCGCTGAATGGCAGCAACGATGTTCTTGAGTTCCGGGCTGGATTTACCGGCCTTCAGGAAGGTGCCCGGCGCAATGACAATCTGGTCGGCTTCCTTGTCTTCAGCCTTGAGACGCGCCAGTTCAGCGACCAGCTTCCTGTAATGATCGTTTTGCGGGTGATTGCCCGCCAATTCCGCCTCGACATCGAAAGCGGCACTCAGGCTTTCAAGCGCTGCTACGAGATCGACATCATGCCGAGGCAGATCGTGATATTGCGAGATTCGGTTCGGATCGACGCGTCCCCGCTTTGCATCAAGAATATAGGTCAGAGCCGCTGCGCTCAGTTCCATTTCAAATCGCATAGCAGCCGCATCGCGGGCATCGGCCTCAAGGCCAACGACAGCAGGCAGTGCGACGAAATAGTCGTCCGGGTTCAGAGCGTAGGTGTCGGCGTTGCGCAGAGCGCGGCGAAGCTTCGCTGCGCTCACGGTCGGCTTGCCGTCCTTGACCCATTGGAAATCGGGGTGTGCCCGATAGAACGCAATCAGGGCCTCTCCCACTTCCGGCAGGAGTTTCAAGGTCATGTCCTTGAGCACCGGTCGGGATTGATCAAAGGCTGTCAGGACGACAGGCACCGTGGGCGTTACCGCTGTTTCGGCGGTTTCAGTCCCTTCCTGGCTTTCGGTCACCGGCGCGGTCGGGTCCGCCTCGGCCGTCTTCTTTTCAGAAAGCGGCGCCAGAGAGACCGCTTTCCAGGTATCGGCGGTGTAGTTCAGATAGCGCGGCGCGGACACCTTGGTACGTGCGACCTGTTTGCGAAGCTGATCCTGGCGGTCCCGCTCCTGCTGACGACGATGATTTTCCGGGTTGAACAACCGTTGAAAGAAGCCTTGGGCGGAGGCCGTTTCCACGCTCGCGGCCCCAAAGCCGGTAGCGACGACAGACACCATCAGGCAAGCCTTGAGCGAGTTTGTCAGCGCAGACCTGCCGGGCCTGACCTTTTTGGCATCCCGCTCGTGCAAGCTTTGCGCCTGTTGCTTCATTTCATCTGCATGCATTGTCTCAACCCGCAATCGTCAAATTGTTTGACCCGGCGCTTTGCCCTAGTGCACCGGGTGATCTTGTTCCCCGCCAAGGAAATCGGCTCTCCCAAATCGAGCCAAACATATCTGCCGTGTTTCTTCCTGAAACATCAAGCGCGATTCGACAAGAAACCGCATCAAATCGCGCCCCAGTGATGGTTAATACTATATCAGGCATCTGTATATCGTTAAGGGCATAGCGCTCCACGAGCCTTCGTTTTCACATCAGTGTGACGAAGCTGCATCGATTTATGCCACTTCTCTTGCAATCTCCGGGCCTAATACGCCGTTCAGACACGAGCTCCTGAAGGCAACACAACAAGAATGGCCTAGTCTTTCGCTGGAGGCACCAACCAGGCTGCAAACATCTTGTGCGCTGGAAGCGGTGGAAGCGTGACCCCGATCACGTTTCACAAGTTCGGGCTGGCTTATAGACATCTCACGCAAACGTGAATTCCACGATGAGGAAGCAATGCCGTTCCAGTTCAATGTCGGAGACCACTCGTCGCCAGTCTCCAGCTATACGAGCTTCAATTCCACCCAGTATTCAAAGTTGAAATGGGCGCGCAACAAGCTGTTTCGGATGGTGAAGAACAACCCGTCCTGCAATGCCTATTTTCGCTCCCTGCCCAACGGCCGGAGTCTGTCGAATATGATCAATGACAGCAGCATCTGGGTGAATTACGGCCCCATGATTTCACCGCTGCATGGTCAGATCCATGTGCCGACCGGAGAAATTGCAATTGGAGATCGCGCGTTCAAAATGGGTAGATGGATGGTGCTTGCCACGATCATCCATGAGCTGGCCCACCACAATGGAGCGCCGATAACCGGTGGCAACACCTTGGCGGAAGAGGCCGTCTATCACTGTGGTCTCGGCACCGCAAAAGAGTATTTTGAAGGTGTGGACGATCCCCGCACCCCCTATGACCCACATGTTGGCGGATAGAAAAAGAGCCCCAACGGTGTTGAGGCTCTCCTGAAAACAACTGGTTTCTAGAACGGAATTTCGTCGTCCATCGGACCGGCGCCACCGCCACCACCGGATTGGCCACCAAAGCCGCCGCCTCCGCTGCCAGAGCCGCCACCGTAGCCTCCGCCGGAACCGCCCCCAAAGCCGCCTCCGCCGCCCTGGGGCTCGTTGCCGTAGTCAGGCAATCCGCCAGGCTGGCCACCGCCTTCGCCACGTCCGTCGAGCATGGTCAGGTTCGAGTTGAAGCCTTGCAGCACGACTTCGGTTGAATAGCGGTCCTGACCGGACTGGTCCTGCCATTTGCGCGTCTGCAGCTGGCCTTCCAGGTAAACCTTGGAGCCCTTGCGCAGGTAATTCTCAGCCACCTTGCAAAGCCCTTCGTTGAAGATCACCACCCGGTGCCATTCCGTCTTCTCGCGACGCTCGCCCGAGTTACGGTCACGCCAGGATTCAGAAGTCGCGATCCGCAAGTTGGCGATGGGGCGGCCATCCTGTGTTCTGCGGATTTCGGGATCCGCTCCAAGATTGCCCACCAAAATTACTTTGTTGACGCTGCCCGCCATTCTGCACTCCTGTTCGTTTTAGCGCGACTTTTCGGCCACCCTTCGTGCTTGCCGGGCACAACAGCAACTTCAATAAACCGCGCAGCATTGTGCTGCTACAAAGCAGAACCCTAAAGCTCCGCCAACTGTTTCGCCTTCATTTTTGTCCAGCTGCTCCCATTTTCCACAGGGCAGCAACGCGAATTCATCACTCAGACTGCTTGAGAAGGGCCAATTCGGTCCCGCTCATCACCTCACCACAAGACCAATTGCGCCGGACAGTATCGATGACTGCATGGTCTGCAGCATGCATGTCGCCAGATGTCAGGAGTAATCCCCTTATATACACATCTTGTACTTGTTTTGTTCTTATCACTTCTGTAAAAACGATTCAACAGTCGCACGCGCAAGGTCCCATTGTCGCCAGTGATGAAAATGCCCCACTGGAAGCTCAGGATGAAACTGCTATATCGGAGAAATGGCGAACCGGGTTTCGGGGCGTGAATGACACATCTATGCATGCAATGGCCGGGGCGTTTGGCATTGCATTAAGTCGGAAAGAACGAAAATGACGACATCCAAGAGCTCAGGTCTGGACGACTCCTGGAAAAGCGACCGAACGAAGGTCATCAGCGTCAAAGGGGCTCGTGAGCACAATCTGAAGGGCGTCGATCTTGACCTCCCCCGCGATCGCCTGATCGTCATGACCGGCCTTTCCGGATCCGGCAAATCCTCCCTCGCGTTCGACACGATCTATGCTGAAGGCCAGCGCCGCTATGTCGAGAGCCTGTCGGCCTATGCGCGCCAGTTCCTGGAAATGATGCAAAAGCCGGATGTCGACCAGATTGACGGTCTTTCACCTGCCATTTCCATCGAACAGAAAACCACCTCACGGAACCCGCGCTCGACCGTCGGAACGGTGACCGAGATCTATGACTACATGCGCCTCTTGTTTGCGCGCGTCGGCATCCCCTATTCCCCTGCAACCGGATTGCCGATCGAAAGCCAGACCGTCAGCCAGATGGTCGACCGGGTCATGGAGCTGGAGGAAGGGGCCCGGCTCTATCTTCTTGCGCCGATGGTGCGCGGCCGGAAGGGTGAGTATCGCAAGGAACTTGCCGAGCTCATGAAAAAGGGCTTCCAGCGGGTCAAGATCGACGGCACCTTCTACGAAATCGCGGACGCGCCGGCTCTCGACAAGAAATACAAGCACGACATCGATGTTGTCGTGGACCGTCTAGTCGTGCGCGATGATATCGCGGGACGGCTGGCGGACAGCCTCGAGACGGCCCTGAAACTGGCCGATGGCATTGCGATTGCCGAATTTGCCGACCAGACAGACGAGAACGGCGATCCCAAGCGCCTGATATTCTCCGAGAAATTTGCCTGCCCGGTGTCCGGCTTCACAATTCCGGAGATCGAACCCCGGCTGTTCTCCTTCAACAATCCCTTCGGCGCCTGCCCGACCTGTGACGGTCTCGGAACGACGCTGGCCTTCGAAGAAGATCTTGTCGTGCCCGACCATTCTCTGTCCTTGCGGGAAGGTGCGGTGCTGCCCTGGGCAAAGACCGGCTCCACCTCCCCCTACTACGCCCAGACCCTGGAAGCGCTTTGCAAGCACTACAAGGTTGGCATGGCGACGCCCTGGAAGGACCTTCCCGAAGAGGTTCAGGACGCTATCCTGCACGGGACGGGCAAGACCAAGATCGAGTTCGTCTATGACGACGGTGTTCGAAGCTACCGGGCTGAGAAGACCTTTGAAGGCGTTATCGGCAACATCGAGAGGCGGTGGCGCGAAACCGAGTCCACCTGGGTCCGGGAAGAACTGGCGCGGTTCCAGTCGGACCACGCCTGCCCTGCCTGTGGCGGCTACCGCCTGAAACCGGAAGCTCTCGCCGTCAAGATTGCAGGCAAACATATCGGCCACATCACAGAATTCTCGATCCGTCAGGCACGCGACTGGTTCGAGGAGCTGCCGGCCCAACTGAATGAAAAACAGACAGAAATTGCAGGTCGAATCCTGAAGGAAATTCGCGAGCGATTGAAGTTCCTCAACGATGTTGGCCTGGAATATCTGACGCTGTCCCGGTCCTCCGGCACCCTGTCAGGTGGTGAAAGCCAGCGTATCCGGCTGGCCTCCCAGATCGGATCGGGGCTGACCGGCGTCCTTTATGTTCTCGACGAGCCGTCCATCGGACTTCACCAGCGCGACAATGCTCGGCTGCTCGAGACGCTCAAACACTTGAGGGATCTCGGCAATACGGTGATCGTGGTGGAACACGACGAAGACGCTGTCCTGACCGCCGATTATGTGGTTGACGTCGGTCCTGGCGCTGGTGTTCATGGCGGCCAGGTGGTTGCCAAGGGGACGCCTGCAGAGGTTATGGCCAACCCGAATTCCCTGACGGGTGAATACCTGTCCGGCAAAAAGCTGATCTCGCGTCCCGAAGAACGGCGCAAGATCAACAAGAAGCGGCAGTTGTCGGTGCGTGGCGCGCGTGGCAACAACCTCAAGGACATTGATGTCGATGTGCCGTTGAGCACGTTTACCTGTGTGACCGGCGTTTCAGGAGGCGGCAAGTCCACCTTCCTGATCGACACCTTGTACAAGGCGGCCGCACGCAGACTGAACGGTGCACGCGACAATCCGGCACCGCATGACCGGATCGAAGGCTTCGAGGTCCTCGACAAGGTGATTGATATCGACCAGTCACCGATTGGCCGGACACCTCGCTCTAATCCGGCGACATATACAGGTGCCTTTACACCAATCCGCGAATGGTTCGCCGGCATGCCGGAGGCGAAGGCCCGCGGTTACCAGCCCGGCCGTTTCTCGTTCAACGTCAAGGGTGGACGTTGCGAGGCGTGCCAGGGTGACGGCGTCATCAAGATCGAAATGCACTTCCTGCCGGATGTTTATGTGACCTGCGATGTCTGCAAGGGAAAGCGCTATAACAGGGAAACGCTCGAGGTCGAGTTCAAGGGTAAGTCGATTGCCGATGTGCTTGATATGACCGTCGAGGAAGCAGCCGAGTTCTTCTCTGCAGTACCGGCTGTTCGGGACAAGATGGAGACCCTCGCCCGCGTCGGTCTGGGATATATCAAGGTCGGCCAGCAAGCGACGACCCTTTCCGGTGGTGAGGCTCAGCGTGTGAAACTGGCCAAGGAGCTTTCAAAGCGTTCAACCGGTCGGACGCTCTATATTCTTGACGAACCGACCACCGGCCTGCACTTCCATGACGTGGCAAAACTGCTGGACGTTCTGCATGAGCTCGTTGACCAGGGAAATACGGTTCTGGTCATTGAACATAACCTGGAGGTCATCAAGACCGCTGACTGGATCATCGACCTTGGTCCAGAGGGCGGCGATGGTGGCGGTACAATCGTCGCCACAGGTCGGCCGGAAGATGTCGCGGACGTTGCGGAAAGCTACACCGGACAGTTTCTGCACGAGCTTCTACTGCGCAGACCGCAACGAGCGCCTGACGCCGCAGAGTAGCAAATACAGCCAGCTTCAACCGATTAGTAGTGCGCCGCAACAATGTTATGGCGCTCTTTGTTTTCATTAACCAATTTCGAATCATCGCAACAATTCCTTTCCACATTTTTTGCGTTGCACAAAATGCATGCCTGACATGCAAACTTGGCACTACAGAAACGAAAAACCGCGACGTATATGTTGATCAACAACGCAGCGAGACGCACAGACGGCTCGCCATTTAAGGAATAAGAGAATGTTCGACACAGTTCGGCAAAAATACAGCAGCTGGGTTAGCTACCGTCGCGCGGTTGACGAATTGTCCCGCCTGTCTACTCGCGAACTCAACGACCTCGGCATCAGCCGCAGCGAAATCAAGTTTGTCGCTCGTCGCTCGAGCGAAGGCTAACAGAACTCAGAAATCGCGTCCCGAGGCATCCTCCTCCCAGCCAACGGACGTGTGACACGCGGGGCATCCTCCTCCCAGCCCTGCCAGTCGAAACGACGCCCGCCAGTACCTCCTCCCACTGGCGGGCGTTCGTTTGTCCGGACACACCTTTCCCAAAACAGATTATCCAAGTCGCCAGCGGCATGCTGCGTATGCTCGCGCGTGCACATCCAGATGGTGCATTCGCGGCGCTCACGTTGTTATGGTTTTCCATTAACCATCTGATGAATTGCATTTTTTGCATATCAGCCGCGCGAAATTCCCCCTACCTCGCACTGCACAATTTCCCTATCTTCCAACTGTAAGAGATGAACGGGCCAGACGCCGATCCGGGTGCCATGGCCACTAGATAGCGAAAGGCCTCAAAAATGATCGACTCAGTAGTTCGCAAATACAACACCTGGAAACGCTACCGTCAGACCTATGACGAGCTGTCCAACCTGTCCAACCGTGAACTGACGGATCTGGGCATTGCCCGCGCAGACATCGCACATTACGCGCGCCAGTCTGCGAAATAAGAATTCACACACCGGAAGTCTCCTCCTCCCATCTTCCGGTTTCGTGAAACTGCCCAAGAGGCAGACCCCAAAAACGCTTGCCGGATCCTCCCACCGGCGGGCGTTTTTCCTTTTTTGAAATGGTTGTTGATCCTCCAAGCAAGGCAAAAGTCACCTGCAACCCATTCCAGACGTCTTACGCGGAGAAACATTGCAGTCCGCCTTGTTTGGATATAATGAGATCCTGAAAACAGGTTGGATTTCGCGACACGATTGTTGCTTGAAGTCGCCTGAACTCAATCCAGGGAAACAACCATGCCCATTCATGTCGTAGGTGGCGGCCTTGCCGGTTCTGAAGCTGCCTGGCAAATCGCCCAGGCCGGATTGGAGGTCGTCCTCCACGAGATGCGGCCTGTGCGCAAGACCGACGCCCACCAAACGGATGGCTTGGCGGAACTGGTGTGTTCAAATTCCTTCCGCTCGGACGATTCCGAGCAGAATGCCGTGGGCCTCATTCACCACGAGTTGCGCCAGCTCGGTTCGCTTATCATGAGTGCTGCTGATGCCAACCAGGTGCCGGCCGGAAGCGCGCTGGCGGTTGATCGCGACGGTTTCTCCGAAGCGGTCACAAAGGCGTTGGAGACCCATCCGAACATCACGATTGATCGCGAGGAAGTCGCCGGTCTCCCGCCCCAGGAGTGGGACCATGTCATTGTTGCGACGGGACCATTGACGTCGCCTGCGCTTTCGGAAGCAATTCTTTCCAGGAGCGGTGAAGATTCCCTGGCATTTTTCGACGCAATAGCTCCCATCGTGCACTTTGACTCGGTCGACCTCTCGAAGGCCTGGTTCCAGTCTCGGTATGACAAGGTTGGCCCGGGTGGCACAGGCAAGGACTACCTGAATTGCCCGATGGACAAGGACCAGTACGAAGCCTTTATCGACGCGTTGCTATCGGGTGACACGGCCGACTTCAAGGAATGGGAAGCCAACACGCCCTATTTCGACGGCTGCCTGCCAATCGAGATCATGGCTTCTCGCGGCCGCGAGACCCTCCGTCACGGTCCCATGAAGCCCATGGGGTTGACCAATGCGCACAATCCGGACGTGAAGGCCTATGCCGTGGTTCAGCTTCGCCAGGACAATGCCCTCGGCACGCTCTACAACATGGTCGGTTTCCAGACCAAGCTGAAATACGGAGCACAGGCCGATATCTTCCGGATGATCCCCGGGCTTGAAAATGCGCAATTCGCGCGCCTTGGTGGTCTGCACAGAAACACTTTCCTGAATTCACCGAAGGTCCTCGACAAGACCTTGAGACTGAAGGCCGACCCGCGCCTGCGTTTTGCCGGCCAGATCACCGGTTGCGAAGGGTATGTCGAGTCCGCCAGTGTCGGCTGCATTGCCGGTCTGTTCTCGGTGTTGGAAGCTCGTGGTCAGGAAGTCGTTTCGCCGCCTGAAACAACTGCCATGGGTTCCCTGCTCGGTCACATTACGGAAGGCCACATCTCCCGTGATGAAGGTGCCGGCAAGCCGAAGTCCTTCCAGCCGATGAACGTCAATTTCGGTCTCTTTCCGCCTGTTGAGGCTCCAAACAAGGACGAAGACGGCAAGCGTCTGAAGGGCAAGGACAAGGCGCGTGCGAAGAAGCGTGCTCTAACCGATCGCGCCAAGGTGGATTTCTCCGAATGGAAAGCACGGCTGGGCCTTCAAAAGGCCGCTGCCGAATGACCAGCGCACTCTAACCGTTGGTCAGCTGACGCGCGGTTTCAGATCTTTGTCAGGACATCGCCGGAGCTGCGCCACAGGATCCACTGTCGACGCAGTTGTGAGAGTTCCGCGACTTGCTTCAGAGGGTCGAAACCCGTCGCTTCCAGCTTTCGCAAATATGGCTCAACCAAGGCCAGTGGCAAAAATGCGGGCCGGCAAGGTTCAGGCACCTGGCTTGCAGCCTGCCTAACACGGCCGAGATGATGTCGCACGTGGTCTCGCATCTCCTTGAGCACGGCATGCAACTCGGATGTCGTTTCCCCCCGAAAGACCGTCTCTGGATCGAGGCCATGCCTCGACTGGACATCCTTGGGCAAATACATCTGTTGTCGCGACGCATGCCAGGGCAAGGCACGCATCAGGCCTGTCAGACCGTAGGCGACGCCCGCGTGCCCGGCCGCCGTTGCGGTTCCCGGGTCTTCACCGTTGTTCAGGATCAGGCAGGACATCTGGAAAAGAGACGAAACGGTTTCTCCCAGATACCCTTCCAAGTCGTTCAGCGAAGGCATCGGATCATTGTAAAGATCAAAAACGCGCGCTGCGACGGCAGCAGCCAGCGCCGGCTTCGGCATGCTGTAGCGATCGATAGTGCTTAGAAGCGCGCCTGCGACCGGATTTGAGGCAATCGCACCATGCTCGGTGCCTTCCAGCATGTCACGCCACCACTGTAACCGGACCTCCCCCGGCAAGGGCTCAGAAACCACTTCCCGGACACGCGCTATCTCCGAATTGAAGGCATAGATCGCCATCAGGCCAGACCGGTGTTCCTCCGGCGCCAACAGGGTCGAAAGATAACGATCCATGTCGTATTGGCGAAGAAGCGCTGTGGCGTGTTCAAAATCGCTGGTCATATGGCCCCGCCCACACCGCTGTTGTCAGTCTACCGCAATCAAGGCCGCTGCAACGGCTCTGTCTTCGGACAGGAGGACGTTGAAGGTCCTGACCGCGGCACCGGTCGACATCGGATCTGCCAGTATGCCGGCCTCACGAAATGTCGCTTTCAGCGCCTCCGGCAAGGGTTTCAGATCCAGGCCCGTGCCAATCAGGAGAACTTCAATATCCTCCTGCTCCTCCAGAACCTTGCGAAAGGCCTCTTGGGTGAACGGGTCGGCTTCCTGCGGGTCCCAACCGTAAATTCCACTTGGTAGACACAGAAGCGATCCGCGGTGAGACATCTGGGCAAACCGGAAGCCGCCGTCACCATAGGCATCGAGCGGCGCCCGGCCCGGAAAATGCGCTTTCCGGATTTCCATTTCCGTTTGCCTCAGACCGTTGCCTGGGCGTCCGGTCCCTTTTCTTCATCCTCGTCCTTTTTCGACAAGGCATCGGGACGCAGGTTGAAGAGGATCAGGAACGGAGCAGCCATGAAGATCGACGAATAGGTGCCGATCACAATGCCGAAGATCATGGCCAGCGTGAAGGACTGGATAACTTCGCCGCCGAACACGTAAAGCGAGATCAGTGCAAGCAGGGTCGTCACCGAGGTCATGGTCGTGCGCGACAGCGTCTCGTTGATCGACTGGTCGAGAAGTTCGGTCAATGACCGCTTCTTATATTTGCGAAGGTTCTCGCGTATTCGGTCATAGACAACCACGGTATCGTTGAGTGAATAGCCGATGATCGTCAGAACGGCCGCAATGCTCGACAACGAGAAATCCAGTTGCAGCAGGACAAAGAGACCAATGGTGATGATGACGTCATTTGCGGTTGTCAGGATGGCGCCTACGGCGAACTGCCACTCGAAACGGAACCAGATGTAGATCAGGATCGCGAACAGGGACGCTGCGACGGCAATCGCACCGGCCTGGGCCAGTTCACCCGACACACGCGGTCCAACCACTTCAACCCTGCGGAAATCGACATTGTCATCCGCAAAGATCGTCCTGACGCGCTGGACAACGGACTGCTGGGCCAGTTCACCGCCCGGCTGTTCCTCGACGCGGATCAGGATGTCGTCCGACCCGCCAAACTCCTGGACCTGAACGTCACCCAGATTGAGGGTCGACAGTTCGGAACGAATAGCGCCGATATCTGCCGGTCCATCGGTCTTGATCTCAATCAGCGTACCGCCCTTGAAGTCAATGCCGTAGTTCAGTCCGACCAGAAAGAACCCGGCAAGGGACGCCAGCACCAGGACAATGGAAAGCGGGAAGCTGACCGTCCTGAGCCACATGAACTTGATATGCGTGTTGTCCGGTACAAGTCTCAGCAACATTTGTTTTTCTCCCGGATCAGATCGGCAACTCAGACGGACGGCGGCGGCGCACCCAAAGGGCGACCAGCAGTCGACTGAATGTGAAGGCTGAGAAGACTGTGGTGAAGATACCGATGGCCAGCGTCACGGCAAACCCGCGAACCGGTCCGGATCCAAGCTGGAACAGGATCACCGCCGCGATCAGCGTGGTGATGTTGGCGTCCAGGATCGTCCCGAGCGCGCGACTGTAACCAGCGTCGATCGCCGATATGACGGACCTTCCGGCACGCGATTCCTCGCGTATTCGCTCAAATATGAGCACGTTGGCGTCCACCGCCATACCGATCGTGAGAACGATACCCGC
This sequence comes from Roseibium sp., assembly GCA_017643925.1. Taxonomy (GTDB): domain Bacteria; phylum Pseudomonadota; class Alphaproteobacteria; order Rhizobiales; family Stappiaceae; genus Roseibium. The sequence continues at coordinate 20,866 of JAEPML010000022.1, forward strand.
GATACCCGGCAATGTCAGCGTCGCCTGCAGAAGCGTCAAGGCGCCGAAGATCAGGAAGATGTTCGTCATCAGGGCCAGGTCTGCGATGATACCAAAGCGACCGTAAGCCAGGATCATGAACACGATCACGGCCGCACCCGCGATGATCGAGGCGATCTTGCCCGCTTCAATGGAGTCAGCGCCAAGGCCGGGGCCGATGGAGCGCTCTTCAAGCACCGTCAACTTGGCGGGCAATGCACCTGCACGCATCAGCACGGCAAGATCATTTGCTGCGTCAACCGTGAAGTTGCCCGAGATCTGGCCTGATCCACCCGTGATGGGTTCGCGGATGACGGGCGCCGAAATCACGTCGTCATCGAGGACGATCGCAAAGGCATTGTTGACGTTCTGCTGCGTAATCACCGCGAACTTCCGTGCACCGGCCTGGTTGAAGCGGAATGTGACCACAGGTTCGTTGTTGCGCTGGTCGAAGCTGACCTGCGCATCCACGAGATCGTCACCACTCAACAAGGGCGCTTCGTCCAGAAGATACGGAAATGGCGGATCGTCGATGGAATTCAGGACAATTGTTCCTGCTGGCGGCCTGTTCTGCAAAGCCTGCTCACCAGACATGGAGTTGTTCACCATGTGGAACGTAAGCTTCGCGGTCGTGCCGATCACATCTTTCAGGCGCTCCGGGTCATCTTCACCCGGGGCCTCGACAAGAATGCGCTCCGCACCCTGGCGCTGGATGTTCGGTTCAGTCGTTCCCAATTCGTCGACACGCCGCCGTACAACCTCGATGGACTGCTGCACGAGGGTCGTCATGCGGTTCTCAAGTCCTTCTTCGGAGAAGGTGAACCGGATCAACCCGTCATCGGTGACCGTCATTTCGAATTCATTGACCGGCTGCCCGCCAAACAGGTTGGAAACCAGCGGATTGACCAGTGGCTCGAGACGCTCTTCCGCTTCTGCCAGACGCGTCAGGTCCCTGATACGGACCTGTGTCCCATCCCCCTGCTCGGCCAGACCGGTGTAACCGATACGCGGGTTCTCGCGGAGCACGGAACGTATCTCGCCCCTGAGAGCCTTGAAGCGGTCCTTCATATAGTCCTGCTTGTCGACTTCGTAGAGCAGATAAGCGCCACCACGGAGATCAAGACCCAGAACCATCTGGTTCTTCGGCAGGAAGTCGGGCCAGCTTTTCAGTTGGTTTTCCGAGAAGAAGTTTGGGAGTGTTGTGATGATACCTGCGGCAACCACAAGCAAAATCAACGCAATCTTCCAACGAGCGAAATAGAGCATTTTCGAGCCTTAAAGTCTGCCAGGCCGAACGGTTCCGGCCTAACAAAATCTGCTGAACTAACGTGTCGGGATCTTAGTCTTTGTCTTTTGCCGGCTCGGTCTTGGAGCGCACTTCCTGCACCATCGACCGAACAACACGGACCTTGACACCTTCAGACAGTTCTACCTGCAGTTCGCCGTCGTCTACCACCTTGGCAACCTTGCCGATAAGTCCACCGGTGGTCACAATGGTGTCACCGCGACGCAAATTGGCCACCATTTCCTGGTGCTTCTTCATGCGCTGGCGCTGCGGGCGAATGATCAGGAAGTACATGATCGCAAAAATGGCCACGAAAGGCAGCAGGGACATCAGGAAGTCAGGGCCGCCTGCACCTGCGGTTTGCGCATAAGCTGGGGTGATAAACATTCAACTCTCCTAAGGGGCGCTCCCCGGCAATGCCAGCCCATCAGGGCCGACGAGGATAACGCTCAAATTCTGGTGGCGCGGACTATAACGTTGGCGCGCTTCTTTTCAAGCACTGCAAGCGGTTTCCTGCGTACCGGTATCGGAATAACTGGCGTTTTCGTACTTATTCCACCGTGATACTCCTGCCTCAGCATCTCCAAGGCCACACATGGGCCTTTTTGACATGGGTTACAAGAAAAATGAGCGCGCAAAACGACACCGCTGTTCTCAGCGCAAAACTCGATTCCCTGATCGAACTGATCAGTCGTGCAGTACCGGCAACAGCGCAGGTGCCTGACTGGACCGCAGCCGATGCCTTCGTCTGGAATCCGGAGCCTGGTGATCTTCAACCGGTGGCCAAGGTCAACCGCGTCGATATTTCGCTGCTTTGCGCCGTGTCGCATGTGCGCGATCTTCTGCTCGACAACACCAAGCGCTTTGCAGCCGGCCTTCCCGCCAACAACGCCCTGTTGTGGGGCGCCCGGGGTATGGGAAAGTCCTCGCTGGTCAAGGCCGCCCACGCTGCCGTCAACGCCGAAAACGAAGCGCACACTCTCAAGCTGATCGAAATCCACCGGGAGGATATCGAATCCCTTCCCAAGCTCATGGCCCAGATCCGGCCTGCCCCGTATCGGTTTATTGTCTTCTGCGACGATCTCAGCTTTGACAATGACGACACGTCCTACAAGTCCCTCAAGGCAGTGCTTGAAGGCGGGATCGAAGGGCGCCCTGAGAACGTTATCTTCTATGCGACCTCCAACCGGCGCCATTTGCTTCCACGCGACATGATCGAAAACGAACGTTCAACCGCCATCAACCCGGCCGAAGCCGTCGAGGAAAAGGTCTCTCTCTCCGATCGCTTCGGGCTCTGGCTCGGATTTCACAAGTGCAGCCAGGACGACTACCTCGAGATGGTGCGCGGCTATGCCGACCATTTCAGCCTTCAGGTCGAGGAAAATGAAATGCGAGCGCAGGCTCTGGAATGGGCAACAACACGCGGAAGCCGCTCCGGTCGGGTCGCCTACCAGTTCATCCAGGACCTGGCCGGTCGCCTCGGCAAGAAACTTGAGAGCTGACCATAAGAAAAACCCGGCACAAGGCCGGGTTTCGTCATTCGCTGACTGTTACGCTCCTAGCGCCGTGGAAGATGCTGGAGCGGATCCACTGGCTTGTTGCCCTTGCGCAGTTCGAAATGGACCTGAGGCTGGTTGACTGAACCGGTTGCGCCAGCAAGGCCGACAACATCGCCGCGACGGACCGCGTCGCCACGCTTTACCTTCAGCTCGCTGTTATGCGCATAGGCTGACACCCAACCTTCGTCGTGGCGGACCAGGATAAGATTGCCGTAGCCTTTGAGTTCATTCCCGGAATAGATAACCGTTCCGTCGTCGGCAGCCTTGACCGGCGTGCCTTCAGGCACCGCGAGGTTGACCCCTTCATTCTTGCCACCGCCGGGTTTGGCTCCAAAGTCGGAAATAATCCGACCTCGAACCGGCCAGCGGAACTTTGCGGAGGTCGTGTCAGTATCCTTCTGAATACTGGCCACCTGGGTTGGTGTCTTGATCGGAGCCGTCGGTCTGGCTTCGCTGGTGATGGCCGGCTGAGGCAGGCTGTTCTTCTCGACCGTTCCCGACGGGGCGGCTGCAACTGGTGCCGGAGCACCGGTGTTTTCTGCCGGTTGCCGACGCGGTGCAGGCACGTTTGCCTGGCTTGAACTAGCGGGCACCGAAGCCGTCGTGACCGGCCGCGCCGCGTGGCCCGGCTTGCGCTTCGGCAGCGCACTGATCTTTACGATCTCGACTTCTTCAACGACAATTTTCTGCTTCGTTATCTCGGCGAAGCTCGGTTGGCTGACCGGCTTGCGATCCGGCTGAGGGAACCTTCCGGCAGCCGAGGGAATGGAAGCTGTCGTCAGGTTGTCGTCACGAGAGACCTTCGGCAATTTCACCTTGCCGTTCTCGCCCTCGGTTGCACTCGTGTGGCCGTTGCGATCGGAATAGACGTAGGTCGGAATGATGATTCTTTGTCCCGGCTGCACCTTTGCCGGATCTTCGATGCCATTGACGGCAACGATTGCCTGAATTGGAACGCCATACCGGCGCGCCACGGATTGCAGACTGTCACCCTGACGAAGCTGCACCCTTGTTCCACCAGCCGAGGTCCACCCTTTCCAGCTCTTTCCGCGCACTTCCGGCGCAGGCAAGGTCGCAACGGGCTGGCTCTTTACAGGCTGAGACAAGGCAGGCGCCGCAGCGGCTGCAGGGGCCGGCATTGGCGCCGATTGCACGGTGTTTCCGGATTTGGGAACGGAAGCCGTTGTCAAAGGCTCGGACGAAGCCGGAGGCAGTCCGGCAGGCGTTCCGCCAGGTCCATTGACGATATCCGCATATGACGGCTGCTTTACAGGGGCACCGTTCAGGATTTCCCGCTGATTTTGGGTATTCCCTGTGTAATAGGGAGGCTCGCCAAAACGCTCGCTTGCGCTCGAACATGCTGCCAGGGAGACCGCAACCAAGGACATGGTTGCCACTTTGCCCAGAAGATCCCCGCGGAGGGTACGCATCCGCTTTTTCATCGCCTAACTCAAACCGCTAACTGTGGCTGTTATGGTTAAGAGTAGACTTCAGTAAGGTTTATAAAGACTAAAGGCGGCTGATGTTTTCAACCAAAACGCCTATTTTCCCGGCGTTTTACCACTCGTTGCCGGTCGGGATCCGGCTTTTATAGTAAATGGCACGCCACAAGTGGCATAGAATCACCAAAGCGACAGCCCCTGAGGATTCCTAGAGCCTGCTTGCCGCCCCGGGCTGCAACATCACGGTTCTCACCGTGATGAGCGTTTCGGCCGTCATGACATTATCGGACTTTTGAAACCGTATCAGCGACTGGGGCTCTTTCGGCTTGCCAATGGGGGCAACGAGAAAGCCACCCGGTTTCAACTGCTGTACCCATGTGTCAGGTATCTCCCCCACCGCGCAGGTCGCGACTATCCGGTCGTAAGGCCCCTTCTTTCGCAAGCCTTCCAAACCGTCCGCCTGGCGAGCCTTGACATTTTCCAGCCTCAAGGCTGCAAATCGGCTGTTTGCGAGGTCCGTCAATGTTGCATACCGGTCCAGCGTCTCGACCCGCTTGGCCAGATGCGCCATGACCGCCGCCTGGTAGCCGGAACCAGTGCCTATCTCCAGAACGGAATGGTTGGGTTCAAGGCCGAGGGCCTGAACCGTGTAGGCGACCAGCGAAGGTGCAGAGACTGTCTGGCCGCACTCGATCGGGAGCAAGGCATCTTCATAGGCAAGCCCGTGGTGACGCGCAGAAAGAAACAGGCGTCGCGGCAGGCGTTCAATTGCGGAGAGCACGGCCCGAGCGCCGATGCCGCGTTGCCTCAGCCCCAATACCAATGCGGCACGCGCCTCCGATTCGTCGGGCAATGCGGCAGTACCGCCAGTTTGATCGACAGTGGGTGTCGTGCCCACCATTGCTCCTCCGGTAGAGACTAGTTCAGCGCCTCGGCCAGACTGCTTACAAGGTCGTGGGCCGTCAAATCTATGCGTAACGGTGAAACGGAAACATATCCATCTGCAATCGCATGGAGATCGGAATTATCAAACACGGATTTGCCGCGGTCCTGGAATCTCAACCAGTAATAAGGATATCCGCGCCCGTCCTGTCTTTCCTCGATCGACAGGCCGCTTTGCTCATGGTGCCCTTGCACCGTGACCTTCACGCCCCTGACCTGATCGGCGCTGCAGGCCGGGAAATTGACATTGAAAAGAGAATAAGGCGGCAGGTTGAATTCAAGAAGCTTGCGGAAAAGCTCCGGTGCATGCATTTCTGCCGTTCCATAATCGGGTTCCGAGCCGACGTTCCAGCTATAGGCCTGCGACACTGCTATGGAACGAATCCCGAGGATCGCTCCCTCCATCGCACCGGCAACGGTCCCCGAATAGGTGACGTCTTCAGCGAGATTCTGTCCTTTGTTGATCCCTGAAAGAACCAGGTCCGGGAGGCCGGGCAGCACCTTGCGAACGCCCATGATCACGCAGTCGGTCGGCGTGCCCCTCAACGCGAAGTGACGGTCGTCGATCTGTCGGAGCCTTAGCGGATCACTCAATGTCAGAGAATGCGCAACACCACTCTGGTCCGTTTCCGGTGCTATCACCCAGACGTCATCGGACAGGGTCCTGGCAATCCGCTCGAGCGCGTCAAGGCCCGGAGACTGGATACCGTCGTCATTCGTGATCAAAATACGCATGCTCTACCTGCCCAAATGAAGAAATGGCGCGTTGGACGCAGCCAAAAGCGACTGAAATGGCGCTTTGGCAGCTTTAGACAATGCCGCCAAAGCGTTCCAACTTGCCCGGTCAGAAACTCCGGACACGATTTTGAGGCCTTAGCCGATCTTTTCCAATCCGCCCATATAAGGACGAAGAACCTCTGGCACCGAGATGGTCCCGTCGCCATTCTGGTAATTCTCCAGAACAGCAATCAGCGCGCGCCCGACCGCGATGCCGGACCCGTTCAGGGTGTGGACGTGGACCGTCTGCTTGGCCTCGGCCGGCCGGTAACGTGCATTCATGCGGCGCGCCTGGAAGTCGCCGCAGACCGAACAGGACGAGATCTCGCGATAGGTGTCCTGGCCGGGCAGCCAGACTTCGATGTCATAGGTCTTGCGCGCACCAAAGCCCATGTCGCCGGTACAAAGGGTCATGACCCTGTAGTGAAGCTCGAGCTTCTGCAGAACCATTTCTGCACAGCCGAGCATCCGTTCCAGCTCGTCGAGCGAATCTTCCGGCCTGGTCACGGACACCAGTTCACATTTCTGGAACTGGTGCTGACGCAACATGCCCCGTGTGTCTCGTCCGGCAGACCCGGCTTCGGACCGGAAACAGTAGGTCAGCGCCGTGACGCGCAAGGGCAACTGGTCTTCTGCGACGATTTCCCCTGCAACCAGGTTGGTCAGCGGAACTTCAGCGGTCGGGATCAGGTAGTGATCCGTCGTCGTCTTGAAGAGGTCTTCTTCGAACTTCGGCAGCTGCCCGGTGCCATAGAGGGGATCGCTGTTGACCAGAAGCGGCGGCGACACTTCGGTGTAACCGTTTTCCTGCGTGTGCAGATCGATCATGAATTGACCGAGCGCCCGCTCAAGCCGGGCAATCTGTCCCTTCAGCACGACAAAACGCGACCCGGAGAGATTCGCCGCCCGGGCGAAGTCCATGTCGCCAAGGTCCTCACCAAGCTCGAAATGTTCTTTCGGCTTCTCGTTGAACGTGAAGACCGGTTTTTCGCCATGGGTCTTCAGCAGAACATTGTCGGCTTCATCCGCTCCGGCTGGCACATCTTCCAGCGGCAGGTTGGGAATAACCGCCATTGCCGATTCAAGATCTGCAACGAGCCGACGCTCCTCCTCTTCACCGTTCTGGATGAAAGCCTTGATCTGGGCAACTTCGTCGATCAGTTCCTGGGCTCGCGCATCATCGCCGGCACCCTTTGCCTTGCCGATCTCCTTGGAAGCAGCGTTGCGGCGTTCCTGGGCTTCCTGAAGTTTCGTGATGTGAGATCGCCGGGATTCGTCCAGCGCAATCAGTTTGGCGGAAGAAGCTTCATAACCCCTTCTGGCCAATGCCTGGTCAAAGGCGTCTGCGTTTTCCCGAATCCACTTAATATCAAACATCTTCGCTTTCCGAACGACGGGTGTTGTAGACAAATTCCATCCGTCAGTCCGGCAAGGCGATCAGCTGCCTGGATCAGGCCGCCGCATCTTCCGCTTCACGCTCGGCTTCTCGTTCCGCACGTTTGCGCTCTACCATTCTCACAGACAGAATGGAGACTTCGTAGAGAAGCAATGTTGGCAGCGCAAGACCGATCTGAGAAATCGGGTCAGGTGGTGTCAAAATTGCTGCAGCGGCAAAGGCACCAACGATCGCATATTTGCGCTTGGTCTTCAGACCATCGGACGTCACCATGCCGGCCCGTCCGAGAAGCGTCAGGACCACGGGAAGCTGGAACACCAATCCGAAGGCGAAGATCAGGATCATGATCAGACCGAGATATTCGCTGACCTTTGCAAGGTGCTGAATCGCAACCTGCCCCGACTGGGCCAACTGTTCCTGGGACAGGAAGAATCCCATCGCCATCGGCATGACGAGGAAATAGACCAGGCACGCACCGATCAGGAACAGGATGGGTGTTGCGACCAGGAACGGCAGGAACGCACCGCGCTCATGCTTGTAAAGACCGGGCGCAACGAACATGTAGATCTGACTGGCGACAACAGGAAACGCCAGGAAGAGGGCTCCGAACAGGGCCAGTTTCAACTGGGTGAAAAACCATTCCTGCGGCGCCGTGAAGATCATCTGGACTTCATCGGGGTTCGGTGCAGCCCTGAGATAGGGCACCGTCAGGATATTGTAGATGTCGGTCGCGAAGTAAAAGCAGATCACGAACATGACCAGAATGGCCGCAATCGACCACATAAGCCGTTGCCGCAGTTCGATCAGGTGCTCAATGAGCGGAGCCTTTGAATCGTCGATGTCTTCCTGGCTCATGCCTTCACATCTTCCGTAACGGACTTGCCGGAGGTTTTCTGGGTGTCTTCAGCAGTTCCTGCCGAAGGAAGATCGGATTCTGCCGGCTTGGCAGTTTCCTGAACCACGTCCGCAGTGGAAGGCTGGTCTTCTGTCACCTTGGCCTTGGTTTCCTTCGAAGCTTCAGACTTGGCTTTCGACGGTTTCACAGGATCCGTCACCTTGGCCATGTCTTCTTCGATGGATTTCTTCAGATCGCCAAGGGGATTGAAGTTGCCGGCTTCCTCGACCTGCTTCTTCATGTCGGCAATATCGGCCTGTTGCTCTGCTTCCTTGAGAGCATCATTGAAGGTCGACTGGAACTCGCGCGACATGCGTCGCACTTTTCCCAATGTCTGTCCAAGAGTCCGCAACATGCGCGGCAGATCTTTAGGCCCTACAACGATGATCGCCACGCAGGCGATCACCAGGAGCTCGGTCCAACCGATATCGAACATAGATTTTTTCGTCCCTTAAGGAGACGCGACGCAGATCTTGATCAGCTCGCTTTGGTCTGATCTTCAGCTTTCGCTGACGGCGCTTCTTCGTTGGCCTGATGATCGATTGTCTTCGGTGCATCGGCCGTATCGTCTTCAGCCATGCCCTTCTTGAAGCTCTTGATTCCCTTGGCTACGTCACCCATGAGTTCGGAAATCTTGCCACGACCAAACAGCAGAACAACCACCACTGCGATGATCAAGATTTGCCAAATACTAATGCCCATACGCCAAACTCCTGATAATTGGCTTGAATGCCCTTTGGGCCCTTGTACAAAAACGGCCCCTCACCTGCAACATACACGACGAGAACATTTTCAGCTCTTAGACGGAATGATTAGCAGAACCGGACTTGCCCTAGACTTGGGATTGTTCATGCGGAAATACAAGAACGTCCTTGGGATCGGTGGTAACTGACACGTCCATCCCCTGCTCCCACGGGCTTCCAGCGCGCACGCGCGCCTGTAACAGACTTGTCATTCCATCCACCGCAACCGACAGAAGCTCCACCTCTCCGACGAATCGCTTGGTCTTGATCCGACCGGGCACACCGCACAGACCCGGCGTGCCAAGCACGACACCCTGCGGGCGCACGCAGACATCGACATCCGACCCGGCAGGCAAGCCTTCGGCCGACAGAATTCCAAGAGGCGTTTCGACACCATTTTGCGTGACACGGCCCTCAAGTTGATTGAGCTCGGAGAAAAAACGAGCGGCAAACAGGTCTGCCGGCCTGTTATAGAGATCCGCAGCGCTACCATGCTGGACGAGGCGTCCCTGGCGCATCAGGGCAATCTTGTCACCCATGCGCATGGCTTCTTCCGGATCGTGTGTCACGATGATGCAGGTTGCGCGGGTTTCGCGGATCACCGCCAAGGTTTCGTCGCGCACGCTGTCCCTCAGGCGCTTGTCCAGGCCGGAAAAAGGTTCGTCCATCAACAGAATGCCCGGGCGTGGAACGAGGGCTCGCGCAAGCGCGACGCGTTGCTGCTCCCCGCCGGACAGGGCGTGCGGGTAGTCTGCGGCATATTCGGTCAGTCCGACCCTGCCGAGCGCTCCCATTGCGGCCGTTTCCGCTTCCTTCTTCGACATGTTGGTCAGGCCGAACATCACATTGGCAAGGATGCTCATGTGCGGGAACAGGGCGTAGTCCTGAAACATCAGGCCAACACCGCGCTTTTCAGGCGGAAGGAAGGTCTCGTCCCCAGCAATTTCGCTACCGTTGATCAGCACCCTGCCCCGGCTCTGCCTCTCAACACCGGCTGCAATTCGCATCAATGTGGTCTTGCCACACCCTGAATGTCCCAGAAGACATAGAATTTCACCCGGAGCGATCGACAGGGTCAGATCCCGCACGGAAGCGACGCCATCATAGTCATGAGAGACGTTCTCAAATACGAGACCGGCAGCAATCGTCGCGCTTGCGGTGCCCGGTGCACCCCAGCGCAACTGTTTCGCAGTGCCGTTGGAATAGCTCTTGTTTTGCTTCGACATCAAGCCTCGGCGGCGCCTTCCGCATCTTCATCAAACAGAGACCCGTCTTCTAGCGGATCTTCGTCCTCGGTCAATGCAACATCGTCGTTCGGTGTCGGTACCATGAAGGATACCGGCACGGCACTGTCGAGGAGACCGGCCCCTTTTAGCTCTTCCAGGCCGGGCAGGTCCTTGACATTTTCCAAACCGAAATGGATCAGAAAGTGTTCCGTTGTTCCATATGTCACTGGACGGCCTGGGGTCCGGCGCCGACCTCGCATCCTGATCCAGGTTGTTTCGAGCAATACATCCAGCGTGCCCTTGGACGTCGAAACACCCCGGATCTCTTCAATTTCGGCCCGGGTGACGGGTTGATGATAGGCAATGATCGCCAGAGTTTCGAGCGCTGCGCGGGACAGTTTGCGTTGTTCCTCGACGTTTCGATGCATCAGGTAGGCGAGATCTTCCGCTGTCCTGAAACACCACTTTCCAGCGACACGCACCAGGTTGACACCACGGGTGGCATAGGTCGCCTGAAGCTCTTCAAGCAGAGCCAGAACATCTGCACCGTCAGGGAGGCGCAGCGTCAACTCCTCCAGGGAAAGGGGCTCGGACGAGGCAAAAAGCAGGGCTTCAACCATGCGCAATTCGGACCGTTCAAAACGGGTGGGTTCGCCCTGCTCAGTTCCCCCTTCCTCGTCTTCGAGGTCCAGAAGTCCGATATCACTCACCGTCATGGTCCGCCTCCTGCGCTATCGATCGGATATAGACGGGAGAGAATGGTTCACCCTGACGTATTTCCACCTGGCCTTCCCGCACCATTTCAAGACTGGCGGAGAAGGTGCTCGCAACGATGGTCGCCCAGTCCTTGTTGTCATAAAGATAGTCGCGCAAATAGGCATTCAACGGTGCCCACTCGCTGACGCGGCCGACAAGCCGGGTCAGGAGTTCCCGAGCCTCCTGAAGAGACCAAACAGTGCGTTTCAAAACCCGGACCGATGTCACGGACTGCCTTTGTCGCTGCGTCGCATAGGCTGACAGGAGATCGTAGATCGACGCATCCCAGATGCTCTTGTGTTCAACCGACATCGTTTCGGGCGCCCCCCGGTGAAACACCTCGCGCCCTTGTCGGCTGCGGCTCATCAGCTTTTCCGATACTTCGCGCATGGCCTCTAGGCGGCGCAAGCGAAACGCCAGCGCAGCTGCAAGTTCTTCACCTGTCGGTTCGTCCTCGTCCCGCTGTTCCGGCAACAGGAGCTTTGATTTCAGAAACGCAAGCCACGCCGCCATGACAAGATAGTCGGCAGCAAGCTCAAGCCGCATGCGTCGCGCCTCCGCGACAAATTCGAGATATTGTTCAACCAGCTCGAGGATGGAGATACGGGTCAGATCCACCTTTTGCGTGCGTGCCAGGCCGAGCAGCAGATCGAGTGGACCTTCGAACCCTTCGACATCCACGACCAGCTGGGGTTCGGAAACTGCACGCTCTTCGCTTGCATTCACGGAACTCAGGAGATCAAAGGAAGCATCCTCTGTCCCTTGCCGTTTTTGCTCAAGCTCAGCCATCTTTTCCCCGGTCAAACACCCTGCCAGCCCATCAGGGACTGGAATTCGTTCCAGGCAGCCGCCTTGTCGAAACCCGGTTCAGGGTCCAGCCGGGCTGCCAGCGCATCGGCACATCGACTTTTTGAAACACCGGAAAGCTCGGGAACAACCTCCGCGACTGCAAGCATTTCATCCATGTCACCATTGCAGTGAAGGACAATATCACAGCCCGCCTCGAGAATTTTTCGGGACCGGTCTCCAAAGTCTCCCCCGAGCGCATGCATGGACATGTCGTCGCTCATCAGGCAGCCCTTGAATCCGATGCGGTCCCGGATTATCCCCTCAACTATCTTCCTGCTTTGTGTTCCCGCCGTTTCTGCGTCAATGCTGGCGTATACAATATGGGCTGTCATCCCCAATGACACGTGGGAAAGTGCCTTGAAGGGCCGGAAATCCACGCTTTCCAACGCTGTTTCACAGGCTTCAACCCTCGGAAGTTCCAAATGACTGTCGACAACAGCGCGTCCGTGTCCCGGAATATGCTTGATCACCGGCAACACACCTGCAGCCTGCGCCCCGTCGATCATCGCCTGCCCCAAAGCAATCACGACCTCCGGGTCAGCTGAAATCGCCCTGTCTCCAATTGCATCCACGGTGTCAGGAAACCGCACATCGAGGCACGGAAGGCAATCGACCGTGATGCCAACCTCGAAGAGGTCGTTGCAGATCAGCCTTGCCCCAAGCCAGGCCGCGCGAAGCGCCGCATCAGGGTCCTCGTCGAACAGATCACCATAAAGCTTCGCTGGAGGATATTTCGGCCAGTGCGGCGGTTTCAAACGCTGAACCCTGCCACCTTCCTGATCCACCAGCACCGGTGCATCCTCTCGGCCGACAGCGTTGCGGAACGCGGACGTCAGCTCCCTCAACTGGTCCGGTGTTTCGACATTTCGCGCAAACAGGATCAGTCCCCAGGGGTCGTTTTCCCGGAAAAAGGAAACCTCTTCGTCCGTAAGGGTCAGTCCGGCGCAACCGGATACAAAGGCTTTGGTCATGATTCTGGCTTACCGGCCCCGGTTTTAACCGTCAAGAATCCCCCATTTTTAAGTTGAGCATAACGCATCAGCGCACCTCGAGATCTTCCGTTTTCCCCCGGAACTGCGCCTTCGGGTTGTTGAGGGGTTGAAACCTGTCGACAGACGGCTTGTTTCTTGACCACCAGGGAATTCTGTGCCTGAAACGCAGTGACGTTTCGCTTGCAGAGCCAGGAGCAATTCATGCGCGCACGCCTCGATATTCCAGCCGGCACCTTGCACCGGATTACCCACAGGTCCGAGATCCTAGGCCGGAACCGGCTCGGAGATACGGCCACCCGCGAGATCGTCGTCTATACGCCTCATGGACATGACGGAGACGGCTTGCCGCTGCTTGTCGACATTGTTGGCTTCACGGCTGGAGGCCCCGCACATGTCAATTGGAAGAATTTCGGTGAAAACGTGCCGGAAAGGCTCGATCGGCTGATCCACGACGGTGACCTGCCACCGGTAGTCGTCGCCTTCCCGGACTGTTTCACGCGTCTCGGAGGCAACCAGTATATCGACAGCGATGCCATGGGCCCCTGGGCAACCTGGCTGACCACAGAAATGCTCGAAGAAGTCGAAGGACGGTTCAAATGTGGCGGGAAAGGCCGGCGCGGGCTCTTTGGCAAGTCATCCGGTGGTTACGGGTCCATCATTCATGCCATGAAATATCCTGATGTCTGGTCTGCTGCCGCATGCCATTCAGGAGATATGGCCTTTGAGCTCTGCTACCTGCCAGAGATGCCGAGCGCACTGCGCGCCATCGCGAAAGCCGGCTCCATTGAGGCCTTTGTCAGAGATTTTGAAACGGGCCCAAAGTTTCCGGGCAATTCCCTGCATGACCTCATGACGTTTGCGATGGCGGCGACCTACGATCCTGATCCAGATCCGGATGTTTTCTGCGGGATCCGCCTGCCGGTGGACCTTGAGACCTGTGAAATCATAGAAGACCGCTGGAACGCCTGGTTGCAATGGGATCCGGCGCATATTGTCGACCAGCATCTGGACGCCCTGAAATCCATGAAGGGTCTCTGGATCGAATGCGGCGATGTCGATCAGTACAATCTGGTCTATGGTGCCCGCCGTCTGCACAGGAGCCTCGTCGCTGGTTCAGTCGACCACGTCTATCAGGAGTTCAAGGACAACCACTCGTCCATCGACTACAGGCTCGATGAAAGTCTGCCATTTCTCGTAAACGCCCTTTTGAGCTAGTCGATCTTTCCTGGCGGGTTTCCTCAGGAGGCCCGCCGCGACCTCCCAAAGGGCATCGGCAGGGTCAGCACCGCACCGCCTGCGATAATCAGAGCTGCGCCGATCACCGCGACAGGTGTCGGGATTTCTCCCCAGAACACAAAGCCGAAAATTGCCGAAAGAATAACGGAACCGTAGTAGATCGGTGCAAGTGTCGCGGCGCCCGCCCTCCTGTAGGCAGAAATATTCAGCGATTGCCCGATGATCGCCAGGGGCCCCATCCAGGCGAATGCAAGCAGGCTCGTCCATGAGATGTCACTCGAGAAGATCATCCAGAGAACAGGCCCTGTCAGGAGGATCGAGGCGAATATGTTGACGTAAGCAAGGATCGTGACGGTGTCTTCACGCTGTGCGATGTAGCGCATGATCAGGGATTCGGCCGCCATGAATACGGCTGCCAGGAGTGCCGCGACGACACCGGCGATGGCCAGTTCCTCGTTCCCAGGCCCTGAATTCGCGGCGCGTACCACAAGGTAGGCGCCGAAAGCACATAAAATGCCGGCAAGCCAATGACGTCCGGTGATGACCTCCTTCAGGATCAACCCGGCAAGCGCAATGGCGATGATACCCTTTGTGAGCCCAATCGCCGTTGCGTCGGCAAGCGGCAAAAGGCTCGCTGCATAAATCGAGCTTGCAAGGCCGCCGACACCGCAAAAGGCGCGCATCAGATGCAACTTCCACAATTTGCTCAGGCGCCTGTGGATCGAAACACGGTTCACGACAGCAACGCCTGTAATCGTCACGGCGCCACCAAGAAACCGCAGCCAGACCAGAACTGCGACCGGCAAGAGTCCGTCCGCAATCTTTCCGGCTGCAAAGATCGGTGTGAAGGCGGTCATTCCCGCAAGCGCCAACGCGAAGGCCAGCAATGTGTTTTCCGGACGCACATAGATTGAGTTTGGAGACATTGCAGAGAGCCTTGGTAGCGGTTTGATACTGCTTAGATAACGATGGGCGCTCAATTCCGACAGATGTCATTTGCCCATGACGGGTATGTGTTTATGCATTCCGTTGCGGTTCTCAAGGTAAATAGGTATAACCAGCAAATGAACTGGGATGACCTGAAACTAATCGACGCGGCTGCGCGCAGTCGCTCCCTATCCGGGGCCGCGAAGGCGCTCAACCTGAGCCAGCCTCAACTCAGCCGCCGCCTGAAAAGCTTTGAAGAGAAGGTTGGCGCTCGTCTCTTCGACCGGACGCCGACCGGCCTGAAACCAACCGAGGCGGGGCTCCGTCTCATACCGTTGGCTGCGGAAATGCGAAACAAGGCGGATGCGGCGTGCCGCGTGTTACCGGACCTTTCCGGCTCGGCCCTCAAGGTCGTTCGCGTTGCGGTCGACGAAGTGCGGGCCAGGGTTCTGACGGACCGTTTCTGTGAACTCACGGCCATGCTGGACGGAATCGAACTGGAGATCATTTCCAGCCACCATCACGTCGATCACCAGACCAGGGGCATCGAACTCCAGATTCGCAACTGCCTGCCGGAAACCGACACGCTCATTGCCCGCAAGGTGGGGTGCCTTGCCTACGGTGTCTATGGTTCGACGGCTTATGTCGAAACGCACGAGTGCGCGATCACTGAAAAACGATATTCCGATTGCGCCTGGCTTGGATTTGCACCGGATGACCTTTGGTATCCCTCGCATGTCCGATGGATGGAACAAAGGGACATCCCCCCTCCGAAACTGCGCACCAACACAATGACCACATTGTTGAACATGACCGCCTCGGGCGCGGGTCTGGCGCTTCTGCCGGTTTTCATGGCGGACGGTCATACCGACCTGGTGGCCTTGACCGGCCCGTTGCCGGAACTCACCTATCCGGAACACATCATCGTCCATCGGGATGTTCGACGCGAGCCAGCAGTCCGCAAGGCGATCGACGCGATCGCCAGTGTTTACAAGACGATGGAGCCGTTGCTCGAAGGCCGGATGATTTCATCGCAAGTGGTCGCGGCCGAATAGACCATCGAACCGTCGAGCGACGGACAACCTTCCGGATTAATTCAGCGGAGGACGCGTTCAGGGCGAACGGCGCACGAAGCAATCGCCACCTGCGCTCTTCAGGCTCTCGCACAGCGAAATCGCTTCCGTACGCGATCCCATCGGCAAACGTGCCCGGTAGAACACGCCCCGATCGCCCAGGTCCGCAGAAACGATGACGGCATCGCGATTACCGAGGATGGAGGGGAACTGACGCTGAAGCCCCTGATAGGCGCCCGTGGCGGCCGCGGCGGAGCGTTGCGACGTTACCTGAACGATATAGGTGCCGGCGGGAATGTTGCCCGAATTCGTGGCCGGAGCGGGCTGTGACGGTGCGCTTGGCGCAGCGGCCGGCTGTGTCAGGTTAAGAGGTCCATCCGTCTGCCTTGCAGGTTCCGGTGTCGTTGTTGCAGGCGCACTGGCAACCTGAACCGGAGCAGCCGGTTTCTTGCGTGGCTGTACGGATACAATCTCGGCAGGCGTCTCCGGGACGACTTCACTGACCGTACCTTCTGCAGGCGGCTGGACAGGAGCGTCGGTCGTCGTGACCGGGGTCGTGGCATCCGGACCGGCAACAATCGCAGGAGCTGATGCGACAGCACCTGGCGGCGTTGTCGGGGCATTCGAGGGCGTCGACGCGACCGGCGCAGCAGGCTGAACGGCTCCGTCAGTTGTCACCGGTGTGGTGGAAACCACCCTTGGTGTCTCGCTGCCTCCGGATGGCGAAGAAACTGCCGGTTCCGGGGCGGAAACAGGCGCCGTCGGAACAGGCGCTGCAACGGGATTTGTCGGGACCGTTGCTGACGGTGTCGCGCTGGCGGGAGCAGGATTGCTTTCGGAAACGATGGTTCCGTCGGCGCGCACGATATAGGTCGACACCCGCTTGGTGGCTCCGGGAACAAGATCGGCATTCCCTGTCGAGCCCGCCGGTGCCGGCGGCAAGTCCGCCGGTTGCGGATTATTGGGCACGATCAACCGGTCCGGAGTGGTCTCGTTGGTTCCGTCGACCCGGTCATAAATCAGTTTTCCGGGTTGCTCGGTGGAGGTTGTCTGGGTTCCGTCCGGATAGACTTTCAAAGGAGCCTGCAAGCCACTGATGACAGGCGGAGGACCACTCGGCACCTGAACAGCGTTGCCATCGATCAGGAAAAACCCTGCAGCACCAATCGCAGCAATGCCGACGACCCCAGCCGCCACCATCAGTCCACGGCGGGACCTGCTCGCCGAATGGGGCACCGCCTTTTGCTCGGTCTCGGAATGAGGTGGCAGAACCCCTGCCCCATTGAGGCTTGGATTACTTTCCTGCATTGCCCGGGCAACCGCATCCAGATCATAGCCCTCGGGCGGAGGTGCTGTTTCCTCTTCACTTGTCTGCGGCACAGCATCAGCGGCCGCAGGCCAGGTCATGTCGTCAATGTCGTTTGCGCTGGCCGGGTCTTCAACTGCAACCGGTTCATCCGCTGCCTGGTCAACGTTGCGGTCGACCGGGTCCGGAAAATCCAGGTCAGCAAAAAGCGCATCAATGCCAGCGGCTTCCTCGCCTGGCTCGGCGGGCGCAGATTCAAGCGGTGCTGATGTATCCAGCTGATCGGAACCCAGGGCCGCCAAAAGATCGTCCTCGTCGATCGCAGGACGCACCCGTTCCTGGCGCAACGGCGGCTCCGAAACCGGGTTTGCGAACTGGTTCGTCTGGGTATCCAGCGTCGGCACGTCTGGTTGGACACGCGATGTTTCCGCAGCGGTCTCGGCCGTGGTTCCGAATTCATTGAAGCTGGGAAACTCACTCACGGTCCGTTCGGCTTCTGGTGTGGCTGCGGCGGGAGCAACGCCGGCCAATCCAGAAACAGGTGGATCGGTCACCGGCTCATCGCGCGTTTCACTGCCGAACTGGCGCGCTGCTTGCTGCAACTCGGTCTGAGCCGCTGTTTCAGGCGTTTCATGCACGGTCTGACGCAATGCATCGATGAGTTCGTCTTCAAGTTCCGCGGTCAGGTTCTGTTCGAGATCGAGCGAAAAACCGGATTTCAGTTGCGACTCTGCGCCACTCTCTGGCCGAGTGACGGCTTCCCTGTCCAGGCCGAGGTTTGCAGCAGGTGCCTGCTGCGGTGCCGGTGCCGGCTCAACAGCCGGTGCGGCTGTTGCCCGCAGCTCGGGAAAATCGTTCCGGATCGGAGCTTGCTCCGAGGTGATTGTCTCAGGCGTCCCGAGACCAGGTGTCACCGATGGTGTTTGAAACTCGGGAGACGGACGCAATTCCACGGGTGAAAGGCCCGGGATGATCGCGTCATTGTTCTGGTTGTCGGCAGCCGGCTGGGCTGCGCCGAAACTCGGCTCCACGCGAGCGCTGGCGGTTCCGGAAGTTGCGTCACTGTCCAAGGCGACATCATCAAGCCCGGCGAAGTAATCGGTATTCCCGACACGGCCACTGGTCACATTTGCCCCCGATTGCTTGTTGTTATGGACAATACGTGCCAACTCGAGAAGAGGATCGTCCAAAGCAGACCGTTCACCGGCTGCATCCTGTGCAGGCCCATGCGGTTCCGTTCGCTTTGTTTCGTAATCTTCAGACATGTACCTTACGAAAACCGGTCCTGTTTAATCTCGGTTCCATCAACGCTTGGGCCAAAGAGCCCGTTAAACTTGCCTAACGCATTTCTTCAGGTGCATTTACACCAAGAATCGCAAGACCTGAAGCAAGTACGCAAGAAATTGCCTTTACCAATGCAAGACGTGCCAGGGTTAATTTCTCGTTACCATCGATAATAAAACGTAAATGCGGCAGATCCTTGCCTCTGTTGTATTGCGAGTGCAACGAACTTGCGAGCTCATAAAGATAATACGCGATTCTATGCGGTTCGTGTGTTTCAGAAGCAGACGCTACAAGTTTCGGCCACTCAGCAATCTTTGCGAGCAGTTCGAGTTCGCCACTGTCAGACAGAAGCGTAAAGTCGGCATCTGCCAACGCCGCTTCGCTGAAATCCAGACCCGGAACCTTTTTCGATGCCTCACGAAAGATCGAGCAGCAACGGGCATGTCCGTATTGAACGTAGAAGACCGGGTTGTCCTTCGATTGCTCCGTGACTTTCTTGAAGTCGAAGTCAAGCGGTGCATCGTTTTTCCGGTAGAGCATCATGAAACGAACCGGGTCGGAGCCGACCTCGTCCACGACTTCGCGCAACGTGATGAAATCTCCGGAGCGCTTGGACATTTTGACCGGTTCACCGTCGCGCATCAGCTTGACGAGTTGGCAGAACCGCACAACGACATCCGTCTGACCATCCGAAACGGCTTTGCCGACCGCCTGCAGGCGCTTTGCATAACCGCCATGATCGGCCCCCAGGACGTAGATCGTTTCCTTGAACCCGCGCTCGAACTTGTCCTGGAAGTAGGCCACATCGGCAGCGAAGTATGTGTAGGAACCATCGGACTTCTTCAGTGCCCTGTCTGTGTCGTCACCGAAATCGCTTGCACGGAAAAGGGTCTGCTCACGATCTTCCCAATCCTCAGGTACCTGACCCTTGGGTGGAGGCAGGGTACCCTCATAAACCAGCCCCTTGGCGCGCAAACCGTCGAGCATATAGTCGATCCTGGAACCATTACCCTCTCCGCGCTCATGCAGAGACTTCTCGGAAAAGAAGACTTCATGCGCGACCCCCAGAGATGCGAGATCGTCCCGGATCAGATCAAGCATCGAGGCAATCGCGCGTTCCTTGACAATGGGAAGCCATTCACTTTCGTCCATGGCCTTCAGTGTTTCTCCGAATTCGTCCTTCAAATGGACGCCAACCGGCTTCAGATAGTCACCCGGATAGAGCCCGGCCGGGATTTCGCCAATATCTTCACCGAGCGCTTCCCGGTATCTCAAGAAGGCGCTTCTCGCGAGCGTGTCGATCTGGGAACCGGCATCGTTGATGTAGTACTCCTTGACGACATCATTGCCGGTAAATGTCAGCAGGTTGGCAAGGGCATCCCCGACAACAGCACCACGAATATGACCGACATGCATCGGGCCTGTCGGGTTGGCCGAGACATATTCCACATTGACTTTTGGCGCCGGAGAAAGCGCGACGGACCCAAAGCGCGCACCCTGCTCCAGCACATTTGCCAGAACACGGTACCAGACGACCGGGGCGACCCGAATGTTGATAAAACCCGGTCCGGCAATCGTGGCTTCGGAAACTTCCGAGTCTTCCGCGAGTTTCTCGACCAGTTTGGCCGCCAGGTCACGCGGCTTCATTCCAAGCGACTTGGCCAGAACCATTGCCGCATTCGTCGCAAGATCACCATGTTCGGGATCTCGCGGCGCTTCGACGACCACGCGCGACAGATCCGGAGACACACCGTTAGTATCTTTAAGATCAAGTGCTTGCAGAACGCTTTTAACGCATTGCGTGAAGTCAGCGAAGATATTCATGAATCACCGGTTGGAATTGGTCTCAATAACGCACAAACGCCCCGTGCGCAGCGAAGGTACCGCCTTCGGCGTCACGAGGTCGTCTTTTCGACCAAGCGCCTACCCTAAATCAGGGGTGTCGTCAAACAATCTGCGATGTTCTTCAATTGCATACCGATCGGTCATGCCGGCAATGTAGTCGCATACCCTGCGCGCCACCGCGTTCTCGTCAATATCCTGCAATCCGACATTCCAGGGTGACGGCATGATATCGGGTTCGGACTGGAATCTATAGAAAAGATCACGCACCACGCGGGATACGAGCCGGCGAACCGCCAGAACATCCTCGTGACGATAGACCCGGGCAAAGAGGAATTTTTTGACCTCTTTTTCCGCCTTCGCCATGGGATCGGAAAATCGCACGAGACACCGTCCCGCCAATCGAACATCCTGAACATTGCGCGGGTTCAGCTCCTCGATGTTTCGAACAGCTTCGCCGATCACGTCCTCGACCATCCTGGTAATGGATCTGCGCACGATCTCGTGGATCCGTCTTCCCTCTTCCAAACCAGGGTATTTGCCGTCGACCTCCGACAGGATCTCCGAGAGGAACGGGACATCCCGCATATCCTCAATTGCGAACAGACCCGCACGCAGTCCGTCATCAAGGTCATGCGCATCATAGGCAATGTCGTCCGCGATTGCCGCAGCCTGAGCTTCCGCGCTTGGCCAGGTATCAAGCTGGAGATCCTGTTCCTTTGCATACTCCCGGATTGCGAAGGGAAGTTCACTGCCCTGGAACTTGCCTAGTGGCGCGCCGTTCCGGTCGACAAGGGGACCATTGTGCTTGACCAGGCCTTCAAGCGTCTCCCAGGCAAGGTTCAGGCCATCAAATTCGGCATATCTTTGTTCCAGGTGGGTTACCACCCGGAGCGACTGTGCATTGTGGTCGAACCCGCCAAACGGTGCCATGCACTCATGCATGACATCTTCGCCTTCATGTCCGAAGGGTGTGTGTCCTAGATCATGCGACAATGCCAGGCATTCGGCGAGGTCTTCATCCAGGCGCAGGGCCCGCGCAAGGGAGCGGGCAATCTGGGACACCTCGATCGTGTGTGTCAGCCTGGTCCGGAAATGGTCCCCTTCATGATAGACAAACACCTGCGTCTTGTGTTTCAGGCGCCTGAAGGCCGAAGAGTGAATGATGCGGTCCCTGTCCCGCTGGAACGGTGTCCGGGTTGGACTTTCAGGCTCCGGAAAGAGCCTTCCCCTGCTCCGGCCGGGATCCTGAGCATAGTCGGCAAGGGTCTGGGCGCCAAAGCCAATGTCGGTCGTGTTCATTTTTCTGCCACCGCTCGCAGAGATCCCTGTGTCATTCCGGACAAGCCCTCACCCTCTGCATTGACGCGGGCTGTTGCAAAACTTACTTATCTGAATAAATCAGATGAACGCTCATCCTTCGTGGATGACGCAAAGCGAGTCGGTAAAAGATGACCGAAACACTTGAAAGTCAGGTAACAGTCAGCGACCGCGCTGCCAAGCGCATTGCGGCAATCTTGTCGAGTGAACCCTCGGGCAGCATGCTCAGGGTCAGCGTCGAAGGTGGCGGCTGTTCCGGCCTGCAGTACAAATATGATGTTGTCGACAGCAGCGAATCCGATGATTTCGTGATTGAAAAACCGGGCGCGACTGTCCTGATCGATTCCGTTTCGCTGCAATATATGGGCGGATCGGAGATCGATTTCGTCGACGATCTTATCGGCCAGTCCTTCCAGATCAACAATCCGAATGCCGTTGCCGGTTGCGGTTGCGGAACCAGCTTCACAATCTGACGAAACAGCACCGGCCCAACCATGGCGGCCGGTTCTTCTCCCTTCGAGGCGGCAAAAATGAAAATCGCGACCTGGAATATCAACGGCGTGAAAGCCCGGCTCGAAACCGTGCTCGAGTGGTTGAAAGAAGCCTCTCCGGATATTGCCTGCCTGCAGGAAATCAAATCAGTCGACGAGAACTTTCCCCGGCAACCCTTTGAAGACCTCGGCTACAATGTCGAAACGCACGGTCAGAAGGGCTTCAACGGTGTCGCCCTGTTCTCAAAGCTGCCGTTGGAAGATGTTCAGCGCGGTCTACCGGGCAATGATGACGACTTGCAGGCCAGATATATCGAAGCCAGCGTCTCCACGGACACGGGCAGTGTCCGATTCGGGTGTCTTTACCTGCCAAATGGCAATCCCCTCGGCACCGAGAAGTTCCCCTACAAGGTCGAATGGATGGATCGACTGATTGTGCACGCTGAAAAACGGCTTGCCGAAGAAACCCCGTTCCTTCTGCTGGGCGACTACAACGTCATTCCGGATCCGATCGATGCCAGAAAGCCGGAAAACTGGCTTGATGACGCGCTCTATCAGCCGGAAAGCCGTCAACGGTTCCGTGCGCTCCTGAATCTCGGCTTCACTGAAACGGTCAGAAGCTGCACAGAAGCCGAGGAAACCTACACTTTCTGGGACTACCAGGCAGGTGCATGGCAGAAGAACAACGGTATTCGGATCGACCACATCCTGTTGTCTCCGCAGGCGAATGACCTGATGATGGGCTGCGGTATAGACAAGCATGTGCGCGGTTGGGAAAAGCCCTCAGACCATGTTCCGGTCTGGGTTCAGCTGGCGGCCTGACGGGACAAATTCAGCACAGATCACCAGAACCAAACAGCGCGCATGTGATAGATCCAGGCCCGTTTGTTACGGTTCTGTAACTTGCAGTTCCCCATCGTCATGGTACTCTTTGATGATCATGGGATAGCCAAGAGACCATACGCCTCCGCGATTTTTTTCAGCGGAAACCACCAGTCGGCGACGCAAAGCTCTGCCGGAGCGAGTTCCTTTGTTGGCGTCGCCCGCTTGATGACCCTGCCGGTTTTCCTTGTCACCTTCCTGCTGAGCACCGCCAGTCATGCGCAAAATGTGTCCTGCACCTGCAGATATCAGGGCGAGGACTACGGAATAGGCGAATCCATTTGTCTCAAGGGGTCGAATGGCATGCGCATGGCGACATGCTCCATGGTGCTGAACAATACGTCTTGGAAATTCAGCAATGCGCCCTGCCCCCTGACGGAACTCGACCAGAGTAATCCGACCGCGTCCCAGTCCCAGACGAGCGATGCCGAAGGCAAGACGAACTGGCAGGAAACCGCCATGTTCAACCCCGAAAAATTGTGAGCTTGAAAGCCGCGCCTGACTGATTGTTGTCTTTGTGACAGGTCTTGCGGACTACTGTGTCTGGACCTGTTGTGCCGTCAGCATGTCGGGACGGTTCTGCTCGATCCACCCATCAGCGAGAGACCGTGCGATCTGACGGACAGGCTCAGGCGAAACAGCAAAATACTGTTCATGCATATCGTGGATCCAGCCAGAATCGGCACCCGTCGCCTGTTGCCGCGCAACGGTCATCCACATCAGGCCCCGGGCCTTCTTCTTCTCGGAGGTTCCAAGTGAATAGAGCGTCTCACCGAGGCGTGCCTGCGCACCAACATGTCCTTTCAGGGCTGCCAGGTTGTACCAGCGAACCGCCATGCGGCTGTTCTTGTCCTGATACATGCGCCCAAGGTGATATTGAGCGTCGGCATCTCCAAAATAGGAAGCGGCATGGGTGAAAATCTGTCGTGCCCGCGCCTCATTCTTGGGAACAGCGCCATCAATCCCGTTCAGATAGTAGGAGCCGAGCGCGACGAAAGCGCTGGAGACAAAGGGGGCATCGGGCGCGTCGGGCCGATCGTCTCCGTGTTCGCGGACAATCTGGCTGTAATATTTGAACGCCTTGTAGTCGTCTTCGGGAACACCGTCACCATGTGCGTACATTTCGCCGAGCTTCCAGGCGGCCATGGGCTGACCGTTTTCCGCCGCATATTGCAATGACGATATGGCAGCCGTCTTGTCGCCCGAATAATACTGCCGCGCACCGGCTCTCAGGGCCTCAGACGGAGACAGGTCTTCAGGACCGATCGACCTGGAGGTCGTCGGTTGTCCATCAAAGGCATTGGCAGTGCCTGCCAATGCGACAATAATCAACGCGCCGAGCACAGTACCGGCTTTTCTAAAGCGTTGAAGCATAGGGCTCTTGTTCTGCATCACAGCCACACTTTCAGCCGTCGGCCGAGGACCATTCCCCCACCGGTCGACCTCTGCGATCTTTTTCTTTCTCCGCGCAATGCGCATTGCCATACACACAAACCTGCTCAACAGTTTCGTCGCAGGTCCTTTGTCCAGGCCACTCCAAGATGGCCAATCATTTCGGCCTAAGTTGGGCCATAACGCGCCCAAATAAGACCTTTTTGTTGCACCAGTCGTCCCATTCCAGTCAGGATCAGATTGATCGCTGCCAGCACAAAAACGAACTTTAGCGTAACGGGTGACGGTCAAACATGGCCGAACATGGGCAACAGGGCCATTCTGCCGCCTCAGACCTGACTCTGTCTCAGACTGTTGCGTTTTTAGCACAATTCCTCGAATCCCCTCCGCCCAAGCACGTAAGCATTGGACCACGACGGAGTTGACGATGTGTTTCCGTATCGCAATTGGTCTCAAAGACTGTTGAAAACGAGGGCTTTTGGCCAAAAGACTTTGCCGTTCTATCTTTGTCCTTCAAACTGAAGCCTGATTCGGTGTAGGAAACGTCGCTGAAGTTCAAAAGAGACAAGACACCCATCAGGCGATACGGAATGAGCGCAAAAGACGATTTATTTGCAGGCAACGCAGCGGTTGCGACCCCTCTGGAACAGGAAACCCCTGCGCGCGCGCCGCAAAAAACGCCGTCTGCTGCTGCTCCCGCCAACGAAGACTACTCAGCTGCCGACATCGAAGTTCTTGAAGGTCTGGAACCGGTCCGGCGCCGGCCCGGCATGTATATCGGTGGAACGGACGAGAAAGCGCTTCACCACCTGTTTGCTGAAGTCATCGACAACTCCATGGATGAGGCCGTTGCGGGCCATGCAACCTGGATCGATGTCTCCCTTTCCGCCGACGGGTTCCTGACGATCACCGACAATGGGCGCGGCATTCCTGTTGATCCACATCCGAAGTTCAAGGACAAATCCGCGCTGGAAGTGATCCTGACCACGCTGCATGCGGGTGGCAAGTTCGACAGCAAGGTCTATGAAACGTCCGGTGGACTGCACGGCGTCGGTGTTTCCGTCGTCAATGCCCTGTCGGAAGAGCTTGTTGTAGAGGTTGCGCGAAGCCGCAAACTCTATCGACAGGTGTTTCGGCGCGGCCATGCCCAGGCGCCGCTCGAACTTGTTGGCGACACGCAGAACCGGCGTGGCACTCTTGTCCGGTTCAAGCCCGATGCACAGATTTTCGGCAAGGGTGCGAAGTTTCAACCGGCCCGCCTGCTCAAGATGGCGCGCTCCAAGGCGTATCTCTTCGGAGGCGTCGAGATTCGCTGGAACTGCGCTCCGGAACTTTTGTCCGAAAAGGACGAGACTCCTGCGGAAGCAACCTTTCACTTTCCCGGCGGTCTCAAGGACTTTCTGACCGAAAGGCTTCATAAGGAGCGTCGCGTCGTCGACGAGATTTTTGCCGGCCGCACGGACAAGACAGGCAAACATGGATCGGTCGAGTGGGCGGTCACGTGGTTCGCCGGAGACGGGTTCGTCAGTTCCTACTGTAACACCGTTCCGACGCCGGAAGGTGGCACGCACGAAGCCGGATTCCGGTACGCCCTCATGCGTGGCCTGAAGGCCTATGGCGAGCTGACCAACAACAAGAAGGCCTCGATCATCACCGGTGACGACGTCCTCACCTCCGCCGGAGGAATGCTGTCGGTGTTCATTAGGGAACCGGAGTTCGTCGGACAGACAAAGGACAAGCTGGCGACAAACGAGGCGACACGCATTACCGAGACCGCTGTACGGGATGCATTCGACCATTGGTTGACCGCGTCTCCCAACCAGGCAAACAAGCTTCTGGAGTGGGTCATAGATCGCGCTGAGGAGCGCCTGCGCCGGCGCCAGGAAAAGGACGTTGCGCGTAAGACGGCCGTCCGCAAGCTTCGACTGCCCGGCAAGCTGGCGGATTGCTCCGCCAATCAATCAGACGGCACTGAACTGTTTATCGTTGAGGGCGACTCGGCCGGTGGCTCTGCCAAACAGGCGCGCAACCGCTCCAACCAGGCAGTTCTTCCCTTGCGCGGAAAGATCCTGAACGTTGCCAATGCCGGGCGTGACAAGCTGGTTGCCAACCAGCAATTGGCAGATCTCATTCAGGCTTTGGGCTGCGGTACGCGGTCTCAATATCGCGAGACGGATTTGCGCTACGAGAAAATCGTCATCATGACGGATGCCGATGTTGACGGCGCGCATATCGCATCACTTCTTATTACATTCTTTTACCGGGAGATGCCGGAACTTATTCGTGGAGGACACCTCTTTCTGGCCGTCCCCCCCCTCTATCGCCTGAGCCAGGGCGGCAAGACACTTTACGCGCGCGACGACGCCCACAAGGACGAACTCCTGGAGACCACGTTCAAGGGGAAGTCGAAGGTGGAAATCGGCAGATTTAAAGGCCTTGGCGAGATGTTACCGGCACAGCTCAAGGAAACAACCATGGATCCGGCAAGAAGGTCCATGCTCAAGGTTCACGTGGAAGAGGAAGCTGTTTCCGACACCAACGATACGGTCGAGCGACTGATGGGCAACAAACCTGAAGCCCGGTTCAAATTCATCCAGGAAAACGCCGAATTTGCCGACGATCTCGACATCTGATGTGAACTGCATCGAGATAGACTTAAATAAAATTTAGGTGTAGAAGTACGTCTGCTATTTAGGTTTCCATTCGAATAAGATCGACCGGACTTTTTTGTATGTTTTCCCGGGTTTATACCATTTTTGACCGTCGCCGGCGTCCGCTGCGCAATCACGTATATCTGGCATTTCCAGATCACAACATCGCATATGCACGCATCACCGAACCGGCATTCAGGGCGCTCTGCCCTGTGCTTCACGCGCTTGCGGGACTTTCAGAAGTCACGCCAGACGATGCACTTGAGAACAACGGCGCGGATTACTCCGAACGCCTCCTGTTTCACGGTAATGTCGAGCTGCTCACTGCCAGAGAGCTGAAGCGTCGTTATCCTGACATGACGATCGTTGCCTGGGTTCAGGATCCGCTGGAGCGGCTCGCCTATTGCTACGAGAAGGTGATCCTTGCAGACACGCCGCTGCCCTCATACTACAGCGAGCGGCATTTTCACAAAGACATGTCACCACAGGAATTTGTCTCTCACGTAGAGCTCATTTCCGACCTTGAAGCGGACAATCTTTTCCGCAGCCAGACTGCAGCTCTGACATACAAGGGATCATTAACGGCCGACATCGTTCTGCTCCTCGAACAATACGAGGAATCGCTGGACATGTTCCTGTCGGAGATTTCATTGAAAGCGAAGCCGCGTTCCACGGCTCGGTATCGTATCTCTGACTACGTTTCACACAGCACGCTTCGCTCCTTCAAGGACGACTGGTTGAGCCGCAAGCTTCGTAATCGCTACAAGTCCGATTACGACCTTTTCTATTCCAAGGAACTCGCGCAAGCCTGAGCGGTAGTCGAGAGCTGCGGAAAATCATCAGGTCAAACTACTTGATGCACCCTTCCGGGCTTTTCGACAAAAGTCTAATGAACACCCCTGGTCATGTCTTTCTGACAGAGAATTCTAGTCCAACCACCCTGCTCTATTAACTGAGATGGCAAATGATGTCGGGTTTTACTCGATTTTCTTCGTAATTACCTGTTCAACGCATTGACACCAGGACACATGAATGTAGGGTGTGCGCAGTTTGCAGCAGCGGTTGTCAAGACCCTGCTATTCAACAATCACAACATCTGGGCAACACGCTCCATGGCATTTGATACTCTCGGCCTTAGCGAGAAGGTCCTCGCTGCAGTTGACGCAGCAGGATATAAAGAACCCACCGCAATTCAGGCAGGCGCGATCCCGCAAGTGCTTGAACGCCGAGACATCCTTGGTATTGCGCAGACGGGTACGGGTAAAACCGCAAGTTTTACTTTGCCAATGCTCACGCTGTTGGAGAAAGGGCGCGCCCGGGCACGCATGCCCCGCACGTTGATCCTGGAACCTACACGCGAACTCGCGGCCCAGGTCGAAGAGAATTTCGAGAAATACGGCACTAACCACAAACTGAATGTCGCTCTTCTGATCGGCGGCGTATCTTTTGCCGACCAGGATCGCAAGCTTGACCGGGGCACGGACGTGCTGATCGCGACACCAGGCCGGCTGCTGGACCATTTCGAGCGCGGCAAGCTGTTGCTTCAAGGTGTCGAAATTCTCGTTATCGACGAAGCGGACCGGATGCTCGACATGGGCTTCATTCCGGACATCGAGCGGATTTGCAAACTGATCCCGTTTACGCGACAGACCCTGTTTTTCTCCGCGACAATGCCACCTGAAATTCAGCGTCTGACCGACACCTTCCTTCAGAACCCTGCACGGATTGAAGTCGCTCCGACGTCATCTACCGCAGAAAACGTTACCCAGAAACTGAAGGCATCTCCCTCCAAGGACTACGAAAAGCGCGCTTCCTTGCGTGAGCTTCTGGAAGGTGCGGAAGACCTCAAGAACGCGATCGTCTTCTGTAATCGGAAACGGGACGTGTCCACCCTGTTCCGCTCACTGGAGCGACACGATTACAACGTTGGTGCGCTCCATGGTGACATGGACCAGCGTACCCGGATGATGATGCTCGACAATTTCCGTAAAGGAAACATCAAGCTGCTCGTTGCCAGCGACGTGGCCGCCCGGGGTCTCGACATTCCCGAAGTCAGCCATGTCTTCAATTACGATATTCCGATCAATGCTGAAGACTACGTCCACCGGATTGGCAGGACGGGTCGCGCCGGACGCTCGGGCACTGCCTACACGCTCGTTACCGGTGAGGACCAGAAATATCTGGACGCCATTGAGTCCCTGATCAAGCAGTCTATTGACTGGGTGGGCGAATCCATTGATTTCGAGGCTGCTGCCAAGGAACGCAAAGCCAGACGCAAGTCCGGCAAGGCCGCGAAGAATGCAAGTTCCAGCAACGATAACGAAGCTGGACAGGAAAAGCCGGTAAGCCGGCGCAAATCTTCGTCGAAATCCCGTGGTGCGAAACAGGAATCCAACGAGGAGCATTCGGAAATCTTGAACCCGACACCAATTTCCAGCTTGCCGCCGCGTTCGTCCGGCAAAAAATCCAAGAGTGACAAAATGGAACCGGCTTTCAGCCCCGGTGTTCATATTCCCGCGTTTCTGTTGCGCGAACCCAGACCTAAAAAAGCATCCTGACACCGGTTTTGCTCAGGTTTTGGGGTAAACTTAACGGCTCCTTAAACCTTCCGATAGATTTTGGACCATGATCTTCGACTCGTGTGGGGCGAGCTTGAAGAGCTAGGTGAGAGTTGCTTTATGGCTGATGAAGACGACCATAAGCGGACCATTAAGTATGGGGAATCCGCGCTCAATTATATCAAGAAGAACGTACTGCCGGCCTATCCGCGTTCTTATGAGCTTTGGTACACATATTCGGCAGGTTACAATCAGGGCCTGAATCGGGCCGTCAACGATTCCATCAAGCAGAACGGACACATCAGCACGGACGAGATGTTAACCCTTTACGGTCGCTTCCTGTCCCCGACCCGTCTGGGTGACCCCCTTGATGAAGTTGGAGCCAAGGTCTCCAAGGAAGTCGAAGAACTGGTCGACACCCTGAAGCTGAGCGCCGATGCAACATCCGACTATGGCAGCGCGCTTGAGCAGGTCGGCGAGAAGATCAAATCGGTGACCGACGCCGAGAAGCTTCAGATCTATGTCACACACCTGGTGAAGTCGACCCAGAATGCCGTCTCTTCAAACAGGAAGCTCGAAAGCCAACTGCTTGAATCCAAAAAGCATATCGAAAATCTTCAGTCTTCACTGGAAGCCATTCGTTACGAGTCGCTGACTGACGAGCTGACAACGCTCAACAACAGAAAGCATTTTGAAAACTCGATTGAACGGGTCATTGACCAGTCGCTGGAGAGCGGACGCGGCTTCGCGCTCATCATCACCGACATCGACCATTTCAAGAATTTCAACGACACCTACGGTCACCAAACCGGCGATCAGGTGTTGAGACTTGTTGCGCTTGCGGTCAAGCAGAACGTGAAGTCCCAGGACATCGCCTGCCGTTACGGCGGTGAAGAGTTTGCGATCATCCTGCCGAACACGAACCTTGAAGAAGCTCAGAAAATCGGTGAGGCGATCCGGCTTGCCGTGATGTCCAAAGAGCTCGTCAAACGCTCCACCGGCGAAAATCTTGGACGTGTCACCATTTCTGTCGGTGTCGCGACATTCCAGGACAAGGAAAGCGCCCAGACGATCGTATCCCGTGCGGACAAGGCTATGTATGCCGCCAAGAACGCGGGCCGCAATCTCGTCAGGACCGAGACCGATTTGGAAGAAGACGCGTCGGAACAAAACGTGGCGTAAGCTGCGCGCCGACGCACCAGAGCGGGCATGACCCGTATTGCTCGAACACTCTATTTGGCGTTGAGACCCATCTGCCAGAAATCGCTCTCCAGCCTGCTTGCCTTTTCAAATAGCGAGAGAACGCGCGGATAACGGCTTTCCGTCAAGACGTGGTCTGCCGTTGCGTCCATCCAGGCCGCAAAGTCTCTTGCAAGCACCTGGTAAGCGTCGCTCGAATACTCCTCGATCCAACGCCTGTAAGGGTTGCTGTCAACAGCACGGCCCTCACGGACCAGACGGGCGCCTATTTCAGCATAACCGATCACGCAAGGGGCCAGCGCTGCCTGGAGATCCAACAGGTCGCCGGCCATACCTGCATCCAGGACAAACCGGGTATAGGCCATCGTCGGCGTATCTTCCGGAGCGCTCTCGATTTCCTCGCGCGGCATGCCCCAGGATCCACACAGCTCGATGTGAAGTTCCAGTTCGACATCCAGGATCGCCTTGACACCTTCCAGGGAGTTCCGCATGTCCGCAACAGTAGGGCTCTTGTAGATCCCGAGAGCGTAAGCGCGCGCAAACTGGATCAGGAACAGATAGTCCTGAACCAGGTAGTGTTTGAAGCACTCAAGAGGCAGTGTCCCATCCCCGAGCTGACGGACAAATTCGTGCTCGGTGTAGTCGGCCCATTGCGGAGCCGCGTCGGCTTTCAGCCGCTCAAACAAGTTCATGAGGAATGCTCACAGGTATGGAAACGGACCGCACTCACTGTGCGGCGTTGCTCAAATCCGCCGCCTGCAGGGAAACAGACTCTCCGCATCCGCAAGCGGACACTTCGTTGGGGTTCTTGAAAACGAAACCGGACCGGAATTTCGTGACTTCGAAATCCATCTCTGTTCCAAGAAGAAACAGCACAGCTGATGGGTCAACAAAAAGCTTGGCGCCCTTGTCTTCGATAATATCATCGCCGGCCTGGGCTTCTTCCACCATGTCCATGGTGTACTCCATGCCGGCGCACCCACCCTTCTTGATCCCAACACGCAGGCCAACGGCATTCTTGTCGGAATTCTCGACAAGTTCCTTGACGCGGCCCGCTGCCGCATCGGTCAGTGTCATCACCTGAAATTTTCCGGCGGAAACCATTCTTTCCTCTTCGCGGTCCTGAAGTCCAAAACCTGATATAGGGTGTCAGCTTATCGGATTAAAGGTTTTCAACTCAATACCAGTTGAGTGCAACCTTTGCTTCGTCGGACATTCGTTCCGGTGTCCAGGGTGGATCGAACACCATGTCCACATTGACAGGACCGACACCGGCGACCGATGCGACCGCATTTTCAACCCAGCCAGGCATTTCACCGGCAACCGGGCAGCCGGGTGCCGTCAGTGTCATGTCGATATTGATGGAACGGTCGTCTTCGATATCAACCTTGTAGATCAGGCCAAGCTCGTAGATGTCACACGGTATTTCCGGATCATAGACCGTTTTCAGTGCACCGACGATATCGGTTGTCAGACGGTCAATTTCATCCGCCGGAATGGCGCTCTTTGCAGAGACTTCCGCCTGCAGTTCCTCACCGTTCACGTCAGTATCGATTGTGGTTGCGTTTTCCATGCTGGATCCGTTTTATCCGAAGAAACTCTGGGCCTTCAGCAGGGCCTCGTAAAGAGCATCAACTTCTTCACGCGTGTTGTAGAGCCCAAAGCTTGCACGACATGTAGAGGTTACACCATATTTTGCCAAGAGTGGTTGGGCACAATGTGTCCCGGCTCTGACGGCCACACCTGCCCGGTCAATTATGGTGGAAACGTCGTGCGCATGTGCGCCTTCAATTTCGAAGGAAAGAATCGCACCTTTGCCCGGCGCTTCTCCGAAAACCCTCAGAGAATTGATTTCCTTCAGCTTTTGATGGGCATAGTCTTTCAGATCGGCTTCGTGACGGGCGATGTTTTCGCGCCCGATCGAATCCATGTAATCCAGCGCCGCTCCCAGACCGATGGCCTGGACAATCGGCGGTGTGCCCGCCTCGAAGCGATGCGGTGGTTCGTTGTACGTCACCATATCTTCGGTGACATCAAGGATCATTTCACCTCCGCCATTGAACGGGCGCAGCGCCTTCAGCCGTTCCGGCTTGCCCCACAGGACCCCGATCCCGGACGGACCATAGACCTTGTGGCCGGTGAAGACATAGTAGTCGCAATCGAGATCCTGCACGTCGACCGGCATATGAACGGCAGCCTGACTGCCGTCAACAAGCACAGGAATACCGCGTTCGTGGGCGATCCGGCAGACTTCCTTGATCGGCACGACGGTGCCAAGAACATTGGACATATGCGTGATCGCCACCAGTTTGGTGCGATCCGTCAAAGCGTCGGAGAACGCATCAAGATCAAACGATCCATCGGGTCTTACATAGACCCATTTCAGTTTCGCGCCGTGACGTTCCCGGTGAAAGTGCCAAGGCACGATGTTCGAATGGTGTTCCATGATCGACAAGACAATTTCGTCGCCTTCGTCGAAATAGTCAGGGCCCAGGCCGTAAGAAACCAGGTTGATGGCTTCAGTCGTCGACTTGGTGAACACCACTTCGTCAACGGAGCCAGCATTCAGGAAGCGGCGCACTTTTTCGCGCGCTGCCTCATAGTTATCGGTGGCGGTGTTCGACAGGAAGTGGAGACCACGGTGGACGTTTGCATATTCTTCCGAATAAGCCTTCGTGACCGCGTCGATAACGGCCTGCGGCTTTTGGGCAGACGCACCATTGTCCAGATAGACCAGCGGTTTGCCATAGACCTCACGCGCAAGGATGGGAAAATCCCTGCGAATGGCCTCGACATCGTAGCCGGCCGATTGTGACGTCTGTTCAGCGGTGGCGACCGTCATGCGGTACTGCTCCTGTTCACTTCGCCGAAGACCTAGTGCCCGGCAAGCCAGTCGCGCACACGCGCTTCCAGACCTTCGGTCACGTCGTCCTCACCGTATTCCTCAATTGCCTCCGAAAGAAACGCCAACACCAGCAGTGTTTTTGCCTCGTCTTCCGGGATACCGCGTGCTCGTAGATAGAACAGCAGGTCTTCGTCAATCTGACCGCTGGTCGCACCATGGGCACAGATCACGTCATCCGCAAAGATTTCGAGCTCAGGCTTGTTCGCCATTTCCGCCTCTTCGGACAGAAGCAGCGCCTGGGTCATCATCTCGCCGTCGGTCTTTTGCGCGTGTTGCGCAACATTGATCCGTCCCTGATAGACGCCCCTAGCTTCTCCATCGAGAACAGTCTTGAAGAATTCACGACTGTTACAATGCGGTACGGCATGATCGACGATCAGTGTCTGGTCCGCGAGATCGCGTCCGCCGGCCATGGTGACACCATAGACCTTGGCCTCGGAATTCTCTCCGGTGAAATCGACAAATTGCTGATTTCTCGTGAACCGCGGACCGGCGATAAAGCCAAGCGTGCGCAGTTCGGACTCGGCGCCAAGCCTGGCGGTCGTGGTCAGAAGGCGTGCAGCCTCGGTTCGACCGACGATCAAGCGGGTCGCAGCCAGAACGGCATTGTCGGCGACATCGTAGTCAAACACAGCGTTGATCTCGCCTTCGCCTGTGTCACCGACAAAGCTTTCCAGCAGACGAAGTTTCGCCCCTTTGCCGACCACAATGCGATTGCGTGTTACCTGGGCGCCGGCAAACTCGGCGACATGTACAAGTTCCACAGGCTTGGATACTTCCGCTCCATCCTTGACCTCAAGAACCATACCGCCCTGCACGAAGGCCGTGTTCAACGCAACAATACCGTCCGTTGGCCCCGTCTTGGGGTAAGACAGGACACGCGCGCCGTCTTCCGCAGTGAGCACGTCGCCGAGATCCGTGACCGTTACGCCTTCCTTTGCCAAGGCATCCGTGTCCGACAGTTCCGCGGCATAGGTTCCGTTGGACAGAACGATCCGGTAGCGGTCAAGGTCGGCAAAAGTGTCTGCTGCTGCAAGAACTGAACGAGCACTTGCCGCGTCGACGTTTCCGGCGAGCGGCCCGGCCGACTTCAGAAATGCGCGCAGGTCAGAGTATTTGTACTCTTCGACACGGCGGTGCGGCAGCCCCTTGTCCCTGATCTGGGCAATTGCTGCTTCACGGAGCGCATTGACGGTTACCGATCCCGGCAAATTGTCCTTGGCGGTCTCATAGCGATCGAACAGGTCACTTTCCGCCTGAGTGTGTTTGATGGGTACGCTGGCATTCACGTCGCGTTGCTCCCTCAGGCTGCGGTGTCGACGTAGTCGGCGTAGCCGTTCTTCTCAAGCTCAAGCGCCAGGTCCTTGTCGCCCGACTTGACGATCCGGCCCTTGGACAAGACGTGGACGACATCCGGCACGATATGGTCCAGCAGACGCTGATAGTGAGTGATCACCACCATTGCACGTTCAGGACCACGCAACTTGTTGACGCCTTCAGAGACAATCCGCAGGGCATCGATGTCGAGGCCGGAATCGGTTTCATCAAGCACGCAGAGTTTCGGCTCAAGCAGCGACATTTGCAGGATCTCAGCGCGTTTCTTCTCACCGCCGGAGAAACCGACATTGAGCGGGCGCTTGAGCATGTCCATGGAAACATTCAGATGGGACGCAGCTGCCTTCACACGTTTCATGAAGTCCGGAATGGAAAGCACATCTTCGCCACGTGCCTTGCGCTGCGCGTTCATCGCCGTTTTCAGGAATTCCATCGTGGCGACACCCGGGATCTCGATCGGGTACTGGAACGCCAGGAACATGCCGGCTGCGGCACGCTCATCCGGATCCATGTCGAGCATGTTCTCGCCGTTGAAAAGAACCTCGCCCTCTGTGACCTCGTAATCATCCTTGCCGGCAAGAATGTAGGACAAGGTCGACTTGCCGGAGCCGTTCGGTCCCATGATGGCATGAACTTCGCCCGCGTTGACGGTCAGGTTTACACCGCGCAGGATTTCGGTCTCTTCTTCCGCAATGCGGGCATGCAGGTTTTTGATCTCAAGCATTGAGATAAGTCCTTGTAATTCAATGGGCTTGGTTGCCCTGATAACCTAAACTTTGGCTGGGCTTAACCCACAGACCCTTCCAGACTGATAGAAATCAGCTTCTGTGCTTCAACGGCGAATTCCATCGGCAACTGCTGGATGACGTCCTTGACGAAACCGTTGACGATAAGCGCCACGGCTTCTTCCTCGGAAAGGCCGCGTTGCAGGCAGTAGAACATCTGATCGTCGGAGATCTTCGAGGTTGTCGCTTCATGCTCGAATTGAGCCGATGCATTCTTGCTCTCGATGTAAGGCACCGTATGTGCCCCGCAGTCCTGTCCGATCAGCAGGGAATCACACTGAG
The DNA here is from genome assembly GCA_017643925.1 of Roseibium sp. GTDB lineage: Bacteria > Pseudomonadota > Alphaproteobacteria > Rhizobiales > Stappiaceae > Roseibium. The sequence continues at coordinate 57,215 of JAEPML010000022.1, forward strand.
TGAAGTTCCTCGCATTGGAGGCCTTGCGGTGTGCCGAAACCAGGCCACGATATGTGTTCTGAGACCGGCCCGCCGAAATGCCTTTCGAGATGATGCGGCTGGACGAGTTCTTGCCCAGGTGGATCATCTTCGTGCCGCTGTCGACCTGCTGGTAACCGTTGGAGACCGCGATCGAATAGAATTCGCCGCGCGAGTTCTCGCCGCGCAGGATGCAGGACGGGTACTTCCAGGTGATTGCCGAACCGGTCTCGACCTGGGTCCAGGAAATCTTGGAGTTCTTGCCACGGCAGTCACCACGCTTGGTGACGAAGTTGTAGATGCCGCCCTTGCCTTCCTTGTCGCCCGGGAACCAGTTCTGAACGGTCGAATACTTGATCTCGGCATCGTCGAGCGCAACAAGCTCAACCACGGCCGCGTGCAGCTGGTTTTCATCGCGTTGCGGCGCCGTGCAACCTTCCAGATAGGAAACGTAGGAGCCTTTTTCAGCAATGATCAGCGTGCGTTCGAACTGACCCGTATTCTGCTCGTTGATCCGGAAATAGGTCGACAGCTCCATCGGGCAGCGAACACCCTCGGGAATGTAGACGAAGGATCCGTCGGAGAAGACAGCCGAGTTCAGCGTGGCGTAATAGTTGTCGGTGACCGGTACAACGGACCCGAGATACTTCTTGACCAGATCCGGATACTCGCGCAGCGCCTCGGAGATGGAGCAGAAAATGACACCGGCCTTTTTCAGCTCTTCCTTGAAGGTCGTTACGACGGAAACGGAATCGAAGACGGCGTCGACAGCGACCCTGTTCTTCGGCTCCACACCGGCGAGCATTTCCTGTTCGGCCAACGGGATGCCGAGCTTCTCGTAAGTTGCCAGCAGTTCCGGATCGACTTCGTCAAGGCTCTTGGGTCCTTCAACCGACTTGGGCGCCGCCCAGTAGTAAAGGTCGTCGAAATCGATCTTCGGATAGGAAACGCGGGCCCAGTCCGGCTCTTCCATCTGCTGGAAGCGGCGAAGCGCATCGAGACGCCATTCGGTCATCCATTCCGGTTCGTTCTTTTTGGCGGACAGAAACCGGATCGTTTCTTCCGAGAGGCCCTTTGCGCCCTTCTCGGATTCGATGTCCGTTACAAAGCCGTATTTATACTGGTCAACATCGATGGCTTTCACCTGTTCGATGGTTTCCTGTACAGCTGGCATATCTTGTCTCCATTTGGCGGGCCCCATGCCCGCGGTCACCTAATTCCAACGGTGAGACACCTCACCGAATACCAGTTTAGCCCGAGACCTGCGTCTCAGGCTGCGCGGGTCCTAGCTTCCGGGTTCAGCCGGTCCACGATGCGTGGCCAGATCTCCAGAAAGCGGTCCACATCCTCTTCGCCCGTGTTCCACCCCATGCTGATGCGCAGAGCGCACCGAGCGAGCGTTTCATCTATGCCCATTGCCGTCAGGACGTGCGAAACCGCAACTTTCCCGGACGAACAGGCAGAGCCCGATGACACTGATACGTTTTCAAGATCAAAAGCGATCAGTGCGGTTTCTGCAGCAATACCCGGAACGGCAAAACAGCTCGTGTTCGCAAGACGTTGAGTTTCTTCTCCGAAAATCACGGTCGCCGGACAGACGGCCCGCAAACCACTCTCGAGCCTGCTCTTCAACATGTTCAGATGGCCGAGGTCGGACGCCTCTTCAAGCGCCGCCTCGGCAGCAACTCCAAATCCGGTGATCGCGGCAACGTTTTCCGTTCCGCCCCTTTGCCAGTTCTCCTGCCCACCACCGATCATCAGCGGAGCCGGAACACGTCCAGTCGACCGCACCACGACCGCGCCGATGCCCTGCGCCCCCCCAAATTTATGAGCCGAGAGGGTGATCGCGTCCGCTTGCCACTCTTCAAGGTCGATCGGAAGCCGTCCGGCTGCCTGAACGGCGTCCACGTGAAGGAAATGGCCATGTTCCCTGACCACTGCGCCTATCTTGGCCAGAGGCTGGACAACACCGGTTTCGTTATTGGCGGCCATGACCGACACGAGGCTCGGCTCTTTACCCGAGAGCATCTCGTCCAAGGCGTCAAGAAGGACAACGCCATTCGAATCGACCGGCAAAACAACCTGATCAGATACCGGGAACCTGCCGCCCGTCACGACCGAGGAATGCTCCACCGCGCTGCGGAACAGCTTGTCGAGGTAGACCGGCGTCCCCTGATCGCGCCAGGACTGGGTCAGGGCCATCATGTTGGCTTCGGTGCCGCCCGAGACGAAGGTGACCGCCCGGTTCCTGGCGCCGCAAAGGCGGGCAACCTGTTCGCGGGCCTGTTCGATGCGTCCGCGGGCCTTGCGGCCATGCGCATGCACCGAAGACGCGTTTCCGGCGTCACCAAGAACCTCAATCATTGCCTCGCGAACGCTGGCGCGCAGAGGCGCACCTGCGTTATGGTCGAGGTAGATTGGAGAGGTCTGGCGCGTCATCACACGAATTTTGCCCGTTGCAGGTTTGAATCTGGGTAGAAAATCCGCTGTAATGCCAAGCACATGTTCGAAAAACTTGATATTTTTCGCTGTGATGACGATAACACCCCCAACCGGTCGAACCGAGTATCGTCTTCCAGTGGCGGCGATGCGAACTTTCGAATAATTCTAAACAAGGTTCTAGAAACATGGAGACTAAGAGTCAAGTTTAGACTTACGGGAAATCACGTATTTAGAACCTGCATTCCAGCGTCGAAAATTCCCGACGCGACAATATGACAAGGACATAGCGCTTCATGCCTGAGGTGATCTTCAACGGTCCCGCCGGCCGGCTCGAGGGCCGGTTTCATCCCGCGAAAAAACGCAACGCTCCCATCGCCCTTGTTTTGCATCTGCATCCGCAATTTGGCGGCACGATGAACAACCAGATCGTCTACCAGATGTACTACATGTTCGCGCGCCGGGGATTCGCGGTTCTGCGCTTCAACTTCCGGGGCGTCGGCAGATCCCAGGGCACGTTTGATCACGGTCAGGGCGAACTTTCCGATGCAGCAGCCGCGCTCGACTGGGTCCAGACCGTGCATCCGGACGCACGCGCCTGCTGGATTGCCGGGTTCTCGTTCGGTGCCTGGATCGGCATGCAGCTCCTGATGCGTCGTCCCGAGGTGGAAGGATTCATTTCCGTCGCTCCGCCAGCCAATCTGCACGACTTCTCGTTCCTGGCCCCCTGCCCCTCCTCCGGCCTGATTGTTCATGGCGACAACGACAAGGTCGTGCCGCAAAAGGACGTCCAGACGCTGGTCGACAAGCTGAAGACGCAAAAAGGCATCGTGATCGATCACGAAACCATCCCCGGTGCGAACCATTTCTTCGAGAACGATATGGAAGATCTTCTTGAACGCTGCGGGACCTATGTGGACGGTCGCCTCGGTCTGACGCCAGACGATTATGTCGACATCGATTGATTTCAACTGAGCAAAGAGCCCGCCCTACGGCGGGCTTTTTCATGTGAACGGCAGGCCATCGATGCCCTCAGGTCTCACCTTCCGGACAGCTGGTCAGCAAGACCTGTCGCACATCGTCGACCTTTATGCAGATCTCAATCCGGACGACCTTCCAGCCTCGCAGGATCTTCGACGGGACACATTTCAGAAGATGCTTGTTCAGCCCGGGCTTGATGTGATCCTCGGGTTTCAAGAAGAAGTGCCCGTGACGTCCTGCGTCCTGCTTGTCATTCCCAACCTGACACGTGGTTGCGCACCTTTTGCACTGATCGAAAATGTCGTGACCCGCACAGATCACAGGGGCAAGGGAATCGGCAAAGACCTGATACGGCATGCCGTGGACCGGGCCTGGGCCGCGGGGTGCTTCAAGGTCATGCTGATGTCAGGCAGCGCCAACGATAAAGCTCACGCCTTTTACGAGCAGGCCGGTTTCAAGCGCAGCAAGGTCGGCTTCGAGATACGCCGCCCCGGGTATCCATCCCGCCGGATCGATTGACCCCAAAGCTGTCAATTAGCCCTGGAAGGGCTTTTTCCTCGGAACACCCGGGCCGCCATCGATACCGTCATCCGGGCCAGCCAGGGGATCTTCCCCCTCGGCGACCTGCCCCTGGATCGGCGGTCCGTCATAGTCATCTGGTGGCGGGACCTTGGAAGCCAACTTGCAGTTGGTCAGCCAGATGTCATAGACCGGGTGTTCAACTGCGTGCAGACCCGGGCTTGCGGCATACATCCAGCCTGAGAAGATCCGGCGAACTTCATTGTTCAAGGTGATCTCGTCAACCTGAACGAATCCTGTCGTCAACGGAGACTCTGTCTGAGGCCTGGTATGACATACCCTTGGCGTCACCTGCAGTGCGCCGAACTGAACTGTTTCGCCGATATAGACATCGAAGGAAATGATCCGGCCGGTAATCTTGTCGAGACCGGAAAAGACGGCGACAGGATTTTCGATCTTCTCGGCCAATGCCGGAAGCGTTGCAGCCGTCATTGCGCCGGTCGCAAGTGCCAGTGCCGCCAGGGCCCGGGTTGCCGCTCTTTTCGTATCCAACAAGTCAGCCATCAAAACTCAACAGATTCCCTAATGCCAGCATACTGAAGTTCCACAGGGTGGCGCTAGCACCGAATTGCGGCCCGGAAAAGACAGCCTGTTTTTCCGGGCCGATATGTGTGGATTACCCGATTTCCGCCAAGCGGTTCTTCGCGACCAGAACTTTTTCAAGTCTTGTCTTGGCTTCCGAAACCTTTTCGCGCTCACCGTCGACAACGTCCTGCGGAGCCTTCTCGACGAATTTCGGGTTGCCAAGCTTCTTCTCGATCTTGCTGATCTCGCCTTTCAGCTTGCCGATTTCCTTGTCGAGGCGCGCGTTCTCGGCACTCAGGTCGATGACACCAGCAAGCGGCAGGCACACCGTCGCTTCTCCGACAATTATCTGCGCGGAACCGGACGGTGCCGCATCGGCGAGATCGATCGTTTCGGCGCGTGCCAGACGCAGGATCGCGGAACGATGCGTCTCTAGCCGTGCCTGCGTTTCCTCGTTGGTGCCAACCAGGACGATCGAGACCTTGGCTCCTGCTGGAACATTCATCTCGGAGCGTACGGAGCGGATCTCGGAGATCAGGGTCACGAGCCAGTTGATCTCGTCGGCTGCCGTTTCGTCCGAAACATGAGCTGTCGGCCAGGCACTCAGCATCAGGAGACCGTCAGCCTTTGCGCCCTCATCGCCCAGGCGTTCCCACAGTTCTTCCGTCAGGAACGGCATGAACGGGTGCAGGATCTTCAGAATTTCATCGATTGCCCAGGCCGCGGTCGCGCGGGTTTCCGTCTTGGCAGCTTCATCGTCCCCGTTGAAAATCGGCTTTGCCAGTTCAAGGTACCAGTCACAGAACGTGTTCCAGGTGAACCTGTAGACAGCACCGGACGCGTCGTTGAACCGGAAATCATCCAGTGCAGCGGTGACTTCGGTGACACAGCGTCCGAGTTCCGTCGCGATCCAGCGGTTAAGCGTGTGCCGGGTCGTTGCCGGATCGAAATCCGCGGCTCGGGCGCAGCCATTCATCTCGGCAAAGCGCGCCGCATTCCAGAGCTTGGTGGCAAAGCGCTGGCCACCCTCAGCGGCCTGGTCGGACATGCGCAGCGTGCGGCGTGACTGGACTTCCTGGCTGGCAAGCGCAAAACGTGTTGCGTCGGCGCCGTAGCTGTCGATTAGTTCCAGCGGGTCCAGAACATTGCCGAGAGATTTCGACATCTTCTTACCGTTCTTATCAACGACGATCGAGTTGATATAGACGGTGTGGAACGGCACTTCCTTCATGAAGTGGATGCCCTGCATCATCATCCGGGCGACCCAGAAGAAGATGATGTCAAAGCCGGTGACGAGAACGTCCGTCTTGTAATAACGCTCCAGTTCCGGTGTCTCGTGCGGCCATCCGAGCGTGGAAAACGGCCAGAGGGCAGAAGAGAACCAGGTATCGAGAACGTCTTCGTCCCGTGTCAGTGCCTTGCCACCGGACAGGGCAACCGCTTCTTCCTCGGTCTGGGCGCAATACTCCTTGCCATCCTCATCATACCAGACCGGGATCTGGTGACCCCACCACAGCTGACGCGAGATACACCAGGGCTGGATGTCATTCAGCCAGTTGTAATAGGTCTTGTCCCAGTTTTCCGGAACAAACTTGGTGTCGCCTTCCTGAACCGCTTTCAGGGCCGGTGCGGCCAGGGTCTTGGCGTCGACAAACCACTGGTCCGTCAGCATCGGTTCAATGACGACTTTCGACCGGTCGCCAAAGGGCTGCATGATCTTCTTGGATTCGACCATTGGCAGTTCTGCAGGCGCTTCGGCATCCGCCTCGAGCGGCTTGACGATCGCGCGGCCAAGCGGATGCCAGTCCGGAGCCTGCCCCTTCATCCAGGCAACTTCCGGATGATCGGCCGGAACCGTAACGGCAAGGCCTTCTGCGGTGATCTGATCAATAACGCGTTTGCGCGCCTCAAAACGGTCGAGACCACGCAGGTCGTCGGGCACGATGTTGATGAGATCGATCTCGTTGATCGTCATCTGCGCTCCGTCGATGATCGCCTGGGCCTTGGCAGCTTCTTCCGCATAAGGCGCTCCGTCCGAACGCATGGCACCCTTGGTGTCCATCAGGCGGTACATCGGGATCTTGTTACGCTGGGCGACGCCATAGTCGTTGAAGTCATGCGCGCCGGTGATCTTCACCGCACCGGATCCGAAATCCGGATCAGGATACTCGTCCGTGATGATCGGGATCAGGCGACGCTTGTCCTTCGGACCAACCGGGATCTCGCAGAGCTTGCCGACAATGGGCTTGTAGCGCTCGTCCTTCGGATGGACGGCAACCGCGCCGTCACCCAGCATGGTTTCCGGGCGAGTCGTTGCGATCGAGATATAGTCGCGGGTCTCGCGGAGGGTGATGTTCCCGTCCTCGTCCTTCTCGACATATTCGTAGGTCTCACCGCCGGCAAGCGGGTACTTGAAATGCCACATGTGGCCGTCGGTCTCGATATTCTCGACTTCGAGATCGGAAATGGCCGTTTCGAATTTCGGGTCCCAGTTGACGAGCCGCTTGGACTTGTAGATCAGCCCTTCATTGTAAAGATCGACAAAGACCTTCAGGACCGCGTCCGACAGGTTCGGCGACATGGTGAATTCCGTCCGGCTCCAGTCACAGGACGCGCCGAGACGTTTCAACTGACCAAGGATCGTGCCTTCCGATTTGCGCTTCTGTTCCCAGACGCGCTCGACAAAGGCTTCGCGGCCCATTTCGCGGCGCCCCGGTTGCTGGGCTTCCATCAGCTCGCGTTCGACGACCATCTGGGTCGCGATGCCGGCATGGTCCGTTCCCGGTTGCCACAGAACGTCAAACCCCTGCATGCGTTTCCAGCGGACCAGAATGTCCTGAAGCGTGTTGTTAAGCGCGTGTCCCATATGCAACGAGCCCGTCACATTGGGCGGCGGAATCACGATGGAATAGGCAGGTGCACCGTCTTTGGCACCAGCTCCGGCCTTAAAGGCCTCCGCCTTTTCCCAGGTTTCGTAAATCCGCGGCTCAACGCTGGCCGCATCGTAGGTTTTATCCAGCATCAGGGTCACTCAATGGGAGGATGTTTTCGAATTTCGTGAGCCACCGTGTAAATCGGAAGCGCCCGCGCAAGTCAACAGCCCAGTGGCCGGAAACCGCGCTGGAAAGGCCGCATTCTTGAAGAATGTGACATGATGCGCACCACCTGCTTGGGTTGCCGGCAATTTGCTGTCATAAGCGTTTCATGACTGTTTCGATCAGACCGCACCACCTGTTGTGCATGCTGACTTTTCTCGGCAAGGGGTATACGCCGCAATTCGTCGTCAATTACGGCAAGATCATCAGGCGCCTGAATGCCGGGGAAGCCCTCGAGATTGTTGAAGGTGCCGACGACATCTGCGCACCGATGCTTGGTGAAGCGGATTGTCATTGTCACAACGACAACATCCTGGAACGCGACAGGCTCACGGCATTGGAGGTCGGTGAAATCCTCGGCAAGGTTCCCGAAACCGGTGACCAGCTTGAAGTCACCGCAGACGTTCTCCTGAAACTCCGGGAGGCTTTTGCCGCCGGGACCATTCGGTCCGCCTGCAAGGGATGCGAATGGTTTGATCTCTGCACAGAGATCGCTGAAAACAAATTCAGCGGCTGCCGCCTGGCAAGCCGCTGAAAATTGTTTTCTGGAGTGAGACGGCTCAGCGGCGGCGTGTGACCCGCTGGATCTCCTTTTGCACCATCTGCTCAACCATGCCCGGAAGATTCTGGTCCAGCCACGCCTTGAGCATGGGACGCAGCATCTCCTTGACCAGTTCCTCAACTGTCTGGGCCTGGGTGCCGACAAACATGTTCGACAGGTTGTCGAACGCTGCGTGCACGACTTCACCCGTATCGTCCGATGTCAACGGAGAATCCATGCCGACGGTTGGCAAGTCGTCCGGCACCGGCATCGTGTCCATTGTGGAAGCCGGTATTGGTGGTGGCGCGGGAGTAGGCTCCGGTTCGGGATCCGCCGCGAAGGAGATATCGCCTTCCGGACTGTCGAAATCTTCCGAGAGGCCCTCGACGATTTCCATCTCACCGTCATCTTCGACAGCAAGTTCTTCAGTCAGTTCGAGAACATCGTCCTCTGCAGCATCTTCTTCCGCGTCCGCCTCCATGGCTGCTGCCATATCGTCGGCTTCGTCGTCATTCGCAACCTCGTCATCGCCGGCCATATCGAACAGCTTGTCGAGGTCGTCCTGGGACATCTCCGAGGCATCACCCATGTCGTCACTCGCCTCTTCTTCTACAGGGGTTGAGACTACTTCACTTGCACTGGCTTCCCCAGCATCCGGATTCTCGGTGTCCTCGTCGGATATGATTCGGCGGATCGATGCGAGGATCTCCTCCATCGACGGCTCTTCAGCCTTGTTCGCCTGCGCCATGGGCTTCCCCCGTACTTCTCAACTACGCCACTGCACATTCAGAGAGTTCTGAATGATTCGTTAATCGAAATTATGCGGGCCAATAAGAAATGCACAAAGCGGGCGCACTCCTTACGTGCGCCTTTTCCCCTTTTAAGTCGGTTTTACCTGCTTTCAGGAGGAATCAAGCGCCAGATTTCAAGAATATATCAGCTAATTTGCGGATGTTTGGCATAAAAAAGCAGCGGAAGATCACGTCTCTTCCGCTGCAAAACCAAAAAATCGGTGGTTACGATTATCGTCCGTCAGGCGTTCTAAGACCGAACCACTGATCCCGGACGGCATCATAATGCTGCTTCGGATTGTAGATCGTGACCCGCAAGCCGAGCGACGCGGCATCGAGCTTTCCGACCGCAGCAACAAGCTGATAGCCCCCGACAATGCGGTTGCGCTGTGCCGTCACAAGGTTCGACTGCTGGTTCACCAGTTCGCGCTGGGCGTCAAGAACATCAAGCGTGGTACGCTGACCCACACGCTGTTCTTCAATGACACCTTCCAGGGCCAGTTTCTGGGCTTCAACGGCAGCCTGTGCCGCAACAATGGACGCCTCAGCGGCCTGATAGTTGCCCCAGGCGGAAATGACATTCGCGCGCACCTGGTCACGCGTCACATCGAGCTGAAGCCGGGTCTGACCGAGTTCTTCCTTGGCTTGCCGCACCCTGGAGGACACGCCGCCGCCCTGGTAGATCGGAATGCTGACATTACCGAAAATCTGGGCATTGTCGGAAATGTCAACAGACGAAGATGTGCCCCAGCTGCGGCTGACGCTGCCGTCAAGTGTAACCGTCGGAAGCAGCTCGCCTTCGATCGCCTTGATGTTGAACACGGCCGCGTCGACCTGATGCTGTGCCTGGCGAATCAGGGGTTGGCTGGACTCACTGTCCCGAAGGGCCTGTTCAAGCGATTTCGGCGTATACCGGCTGATGGTCGTATCGGCCGTGAGGTTCTGTGCTTCAATGCCGATCACCTGGCGATAGACGGCACGGCTGGTATTCAGATTGGCCAGGGCCGTGTTTAGGCTTGCACGCGCTTCTGCGGCACGGGCTTCTGCCTGACTGACATCCGTACGTGTGCCTTCGCCCACGTCGAACCGGTCACGAGCCGCCCGAACCTGTTCTTGCAGGAACGCAAGGTCGCTGCGCTGCAGGGAGACAAGTGCCGTATCCTGGATCACGTCCACATAGGCCGTCGCCGCATCGAGCAGCGTGTCCTGTTCCGTTGAGCTTAGGCTTTCACGCTGGGCGCGGACGACCGCCTCGGCCTGACGGGTCGAGTTGATGGTCCGGAAGCCCCGGAACAGCGCCTGGCTGATGGTTAGGGAAATCGAGGCGTTGTTGCGATAGTCGACGAAATTGTCGAGACCACTGCGAATCCGGCCTGCCGAGGCAGATGCCGAAACCGTCGGCCGCCAGCCGGTCAAGGCCTGAGGCACGTTTTCATCGACACCGCGCAACTGGGCGCGCGCCGCGTTCAAGGTTGGATTATTCGCATAGGCAAGCGCGAGCGATTGGCGGATGGTATCCGCCCTGGCTTCCGATACGAAGCCTCCGGTCAGTGCGCTGATGGCAACCCCACCCATGAGCCCCAACGCAACGGACACTGCTTTCAGTGTTGAACGACCAGACACCCCACACTCCTTCAGGTCAACATACTTAGTCTAGTTGAGTAAACTGTAGGGTGTTGCTCTTCAACCGTTTGTCGTCGAGAAAATCGGAAAAATCACGAGTGCGGCTTAATGGCAACAAGTAGCCCCGGCGCAATCGCCCAAACAAAAAAGCGCACGCCACACCCCGGCGAGCGCCCCTGGTTCGGAAAACTTCAATCCCGCCTAGAATACAAACTCGGCAGCCTTGGAGAAGCCTGGCAGCAGGCCGACCGAAGCATTGAAACCAAACCGGCTGCTGACTGCGTCTCCGGAACGCTGATAGAGCTTTGCAGTTCCGGCCCCGCCGATGCCCTCGACCGCGACCAGACGGCCATCCGGTTTCAGCTGGGAAATGAGATCATCCGGCAGGACTTCGACCGCACCGTCTACAAAAATGACGTCAAAGGGACCTTCCGAGGCATAGCCTTTTGAAAGAGGCCCTTCGACAACGACTGCGTTTTCAATGCCCAGGTCAACCAGGACGTCTGTCGCGATTTTCGCCAGATCCTCGTTTTCCTCCAAGGCAACGACCGACGCTGCAAGTTTGGATATAACCGCGGAGCTGTATCCCGTTCCGGCACCGACAACCAGAACAACGTCTTCTTCGCG
>JAEPML010000023.1 GCA_017643925.1 Roseibium sp.
AATCGGCTTCCTTGTTTGAAAGATCAGCGTACCTGCGTAACTCCTTAAAACCCTCAACTCGCGCCGAGGATCGCAAGGCCAACGCCGCCTACGCTTCCCTTCCTTCATAACCAAATTGTCAAAGAACAGAGACCGAAATCTCAAAGATCAAAACCTAAAACCCCAAAACAAAATCAACCCAAAACCGAACCTCAAGATCCGGCCCAACAAGACCAATTTTCTGGAATTAAGGTCAAAAAACCTTGTCGCCAGCGACGTTGCCGCCGTCGATGAGCCGCGTTATACGCACCACCAACAAAACCGTCAACAGGCAAATTCGAAAAAAATTCAAAAAACTCAAAATTCTTTCACAAACACAATTTATCGCAATGAAAACAAGGACTAACGAATTTCAGTTATCGCAATCATACCGTTTCAACCGCCATTCCAGACGCCAAACCACCAGCTGCTGCAATCAGCGCCATGCCCCGTTTTTGTGCACCGCGATATGAGACACGCCCGGATCTCAGGGTTTCGTAGAGCTGAACAGCCAGAACGGCTCCGGAGGCCCCAATCGGATGCCCTCTTGCAAGCGCGCCGCCCATCCGGTTGAGCTGCTCCGGCACAATGCCGAGTTCTTCCGCCGTCACCATTGCCTGTGGTGCATAAGCCTCCATGATCTCGACAGACTCAAGATCCTCCGGTTTCATTTCCAGATTTCTGAAAAGGTCCCATGCGACAGCGATCGGCCCGAGGGCCGGCTTCGACGGGTCGTGGCCGACACTCGCCCCGTTCAACACCTTCAACCCCGTGAAGCCATCGCCTGCGCCCTCACGGCCCGCCACAATCAGGACAGCCGCCGCACCGTCTGCTTCGCACGCGATTGTTGCCGCGCTTAGCCCGGTCTCCGCATCGCCGGACAGGATTGGCGCACGCCGTGCGGTTCCAGGTGTCAGGTTCCGCGAGAAAGGATCCATGTCGAGATCGACCCCTTCCGGCCGCACAAGACGATCCTTCGTGACAGATGCGGATGCCAGTGCCGCTTGATGGGACGCGATTGCATATCTGATCTGGTCATCGCGGGTGATATGTCTTTCAAGCGCAAGGCGCGCCGCCGCGTCCGTCAGGTCGGGATCTTCGAAAGGCGCCGGCGCAAAGGGTGGCCGTGCATAGGCGATGGCGCTTTCCCCCGGGCCTGCGGGTCGGTGCATCCTGATCGGTGCACGCGAGAAGCTTTCTGTACCCCCCGCCAGAACGCATTGCGCCGCGCCAGAAGCCACGAGCCGTGCTGCAATCAGAATCGCGTCCAACCCGGAGCAGCATTGGGTATCGATCGTCATCGCCGGAACGGATTGCGGAATGCCTGCGCGAAGAGCGGCGAGCCGTGCGGGATTTCCGCCGCCATAAAGAGCATTGCCCAGAATGACCTGATCAACCTGGTCAGGCCGAATACCAGCGTCCGTGATCAACTGCCGGAGAACCGGTGCGGCCAACTCGTCCGCCTGAAGGCCCTTGAATGCGCCGCCCTTGGGAACAACTGCCGTGCGCCGTGCCGCGACGATGACTGCATGGCGTTCATCATTCATGTCTGCGCACTGCTCCCGTTTCGGTGAAGTTCCGCCTTGATTTTCTGAATATCAGATTTTCCACCGGCCGTGAGTGGCAACGTCTTCCGGAAATGAAACCGGCGTGGAACCTTGCCCGGAGCCAGCCGCTCCTTGCAATAGGTAAGCAGGTCGCCCTCATTCGCCTCCTCGCGCGCCAGAACCACCACGGCTTCCAGGACCTGACCACGCACGGGATCGGACACGCCCAGAACAACGGCCTGCGCTACATCAGGATTTCCGGTTAAAACCGCCTCGACTTCTTCGGGATAGACATTCAACCCGGACGTGATCACCATGCGATTTGTTCGACCGGTGACGAAAAGGTACCCGTTGTCGTCCAGATGGCCATGGTCGCCGAATGTCAGCCAGCCGTCCTGCCAGCGGGTGTCATCGGACTTGCCGCTGACATATCCGGAAAACAGAAGCGCGCTTCTCACCCAGATTGGGCCGTCTTTGCCTGGTGGCTCGGGAGCTTCCGGTGCTCCAATGGCGATCTCGACCCCGTTGGCCGCGGCACCGACAGATCCCGCTGGTACCGGATCATGCGGACCGTGGACGGTCACAAAACTGGTCTCCGATGCGCCGTAGAATTCGTACAAGTCGGTGGCCGGGAACAAGGCACCAAGGACCCTGCGATCCGCGTCGCTCCATTTGGCACCGCTGACAAGCACCTGCTTCAGCGTGTCGACTGTGCCGTGGCGCTCTGCAGTCTCCGCCAGATAATGAACCTGCGTCGGCGTTGCATAGAGTATGGCGCCATCAGGGGACCCGGAAATTTCCCTCAGGAGCTTCTTGGGATCGAACTGCGGGAGCAGAACAACTTCCTGTCCACGCTCCAACCCGTAAACGGCGCCATAGAGATGCAATGAATGCACCAGCTTGCCAGCAAGAACGACGCGTGCCGCGGGCACCATCCCGAATTCGACGTCACTGAGATGAAAACTCTCCAGCCAGGACCCCTGATTGCGCAAATACCCTTTCGGTACGCCAGTCGAACCGGAGGTGAACCCGACATAAAACGGATCCGTTTCACAGGGGGGCGGCGTTTCCACCGCAGCCCCCGGCCTGATGACAAGCGGGTCTTGCCGATCAAAGGACCGGACAATCGGATCGGTTATGAGGAAATCAGGGGAAGTGACCCCGCACACGGTTTCCAACTGGGCCCTGGGCCACTCCGGATCGAATACCATGGCAATACGGCCCAGACGGGTACAGGCCAGAAAACAGATCAGCAGATCAACCGGATCCGACAGGCAGAGCCCGATCCGGTTGCCTCGATCGGACCGGTGGCGGATTTGGTCTTCCGCCACCGTAACTTTCTGAACCAGCTCCTTCCAGGACAGGATCCTGTCGCCGAACTTCAAAGCCGGTTTGTCAGGTGTGCCTTTCGCAAAGGTCGTCAGATGCTGGCCGATATGAGCCATCCCGTCGAACCTCTGACCAGGTCAGCGTCAGGACCTGGACAGGATCGCACTCGGCAATCCGCGCGCCACCGTCTGTGCAATGATTGCGGTGATTGCCACCTTGATCAGGTCACCTGGAATATAGACAGCACTGCCAACCGCAGCGGCTGCCAGGGAAAGATCAGTCATCATTGCAACGCCCGGGATGCCAAGCGCATAGACGACGAGGATGCCGCCAATAGCCGCTGCGATGGCCGAAGAGACCAGTACATTCATGTCCTTGGTGGACTGCATCACCCAGCCGGCAACGAAAGCTCCGACCGGGAAGCCAATGAGAAACCCGACCGACGGGCTGGCGAACACGCCCATGCCGCTACGGCCACCGGCGAGAACAATGTAGGGCGCACCGATTCCAACAAGGAACAGGAACAGCAGAACTGCAAGAGCTCCACGCACCGGACCAAGCATGACGCCAGCCAGCATGACGCCCAGCGACTGGGCCGTGATCGGCACGCCAGCCACCCAGGGAATAGCAACAGGCGGAACCAATCCCAACGCAGCAATCAGAGCCGCATAGAAGGCTATGTGAACAAGAGAACGGTCAGCCATATCGTATTCGTACCTTTTCTTTAAGTCATTCCTAGCGCCGAATGCGATCTACATTGAAGAACCACTATATGCTGCATGGCACCATGCTCAGGCGGATAGCTCATATTCTTCCAGATTGCCATAGCCTTTGCATTATTTCTTGAGTTACCTTGACAGCCCAGCAGAACCACCCCGGGCCTTGAGCGCTTCTGCGACATTGTCAGACATGCGCAGGGCATGAATGGCAAAGGGCGCCAGCAGGCGCCAGGAATTCCTTGACCCCGTTCGGGCCTGATAGGCTTCCCTGAGTATAGCAAAAATCTGCATAAGATGCGGTGCAAAGCGCAGGACAAGAGTGACACCGAGCGCAAACCTTCTCGGCTGAACGCCAAACCACTGCAACGGTTTGAAAAGAGGCATCAGCGCCTCCATCATGTCATCCATCCGCGTGGTGATGGAAATGAGGTTTGCGGCCAGGAACAGGATCGTCAGCCGCATGACCACAACAATGCCTTCGAAGAACGTGCCGGATAGCCAATGCAGGACAAGCACGATACCGAAAAACATCAGCAGCCCGCGGATCACCGACAGCCTGGCCAATCCGTCCTTTCCAAGAGAGGCGTAGAGCGCGAAAACACCGGCCAGTCCACCCAGGAACACCCAGACAGAATCAAGCTGAAACAGAACAATGCTGACAACGGCGACGACCAGCAGCTTCACACCGGCCGGCAGCCGGTGCAGCCAACTTTCCTTGTCGAGGTAGATGGAGATCAAAGGGCTGCGAGCTCCATCTTTGTGCCTGACTTTTCTTCGATGTCGTTCCGATAGGCTGCCAGCACCTGTTGCGGCGGGCCGTCCAGACGAACACGGCCGCCTTCCAGCCAGATCACGCGGTCGAAGTTCTCGAAATGTGTCAGGTCATGGCTGATCATCACGATTTTCTGCGGCAGCGACATGAGTTTGCCGTAGATCCTGCGCACTGCAAGGGCGTCCAGGCTGGTCATCGGTTCATCAAGTATGAGGAGTTCCGGTTCCATGACCAACACAGAGAGAATACAGACCAGCTGTTTCTGGCCCTCGGACAATTCGGCAATAGGACTTTCCGCAAGCTCCAGGCAACCATGCAACTCCAGAAACGCGCGCGCCTCTTTCCGGCTTTCTTCCTTGCCCGCACCAAGCTGGGTCAGGCCGAATGCGATCTCTTCCTCGACAGTGGGAAAGATTGCCTGGTGGTCCGGGTTCTGGAACACGAAGCCAACATGACGTGGAAGTTCGGGCTCCGCATCGGCAGCAGGTGCACCGAACAAGGTGAGATTGCCCTTGTCCGGCGTCCGCAAGCCATTCAACAATCGGACGAAGGTACTCTTGCCCGATCCATTGAGCCCAATGACCCCAATGCGCGCCTCCTTGAGCGACAATGTGAGATCCTCAAGGACGGTGCGCTGACCAAGCGTGACACCGACACCGTCGAACACCGCAAAGGTGTCCGCATCCGGGTCGCAAACGCGTTCGGGTTTCCTGTTTTTTTTCTTGGGCCAGAGTGCCATGTCACCTCGCCGCAGCCGTTTCCGGGCAGCCACATCCGTTTCTGATCGGGCTGCTTATTGACCGGAAAGGACCAGTTGTCAAAGACGGCTTATCCTACAGGGCGCGTCAATGCGGGCAATTCGGCCAATTGGTCAATGGTCGTCCTGATCCTGTCCAGGGCCCAGAAAAACCGGTCGTCACTTTCTTCCGAACCGAAGGTAAGGCGCAGGTAAGGTGCCGGCGTGTGATCCTTCAGCTGAAAGTATCTGGAAGACAGAACCGAGATGCCCTGATGAGACAGGGCGGCCTGCACACCGTCCGGGTCGACCTGATCCGGCAATTGCAGCCAGCCGAAGACCTTGTTGACATCACCTTGCAGGAAATGTGGCGCCAGGATCTCCTGCGCCTTGAGGAAACGCTGGCGATTGGCCTTGCGCTTCAGGCGCAATGTCTTGAAAAGATGTCCCTCGCGCACCCAGCCCGCAATCAATTCGGCCGTAATCGGAGATGCCATCCACGTGCTCTCCCCGATCTTGTTGCGAATGGAATCGCCGAAGATTTCCGGCACATGGACAAAGCCGATACGGCTGCCTGGCGAACAGACCTTTGAAATACTGGCGATCGATGCCGTTCGCTCGGGTGCCAGAGCCCCGAAGGCCGGAAGGGTCTCGGGCAGGAACGGTGTATAGGGATCGTCCTCGACAATTTTCAGGTCGTGCTCCCTTGCGACCTGCACAACACTGTCCCGCTCCCCGACCGACATCGTATGGGTGGTCGGGTTTTGCATGTTCGGCATCAGGAATACACCCTTGACCGCTTGCGTCCTGGCAGCCTGAGCCAATGCCTCCGGGTCCATCGCCCCGAAACCACCATCTTCCCGGCGCAACGCCGGGAGCGCCACGGCCTTCAAGCCAAGGCTTTCCAGCGAGCTCAAAATGGACGGATAGGTAAACCGGTCCACGGCAATGGCATCTCCGGCCCGGAACAGCGCCTGACAGGTCACCTGAATGCCGTGCTGCGCGCCACAGGTGACAGCGACCCGCGCGGGATCTGCCTCCAACCCATAATCCTTGAAAACCAGTGCACCTGTTTCCCGATGTGCCCTGAGCCCTTCCGACGGCACAAAACCGTTCAGCCGGTCAATTCCGGAGGTCCTGGCCATGCGAACCAGGCCTTCGGACAGGCTTGGATTCAAGTGCGGGTAGGCAAAGTTCCGCGCCAGATCACAGGCCTCCGGCTCGTCTTCCTGAGGAATGAGCGGGGACACTTTCTGGCTTTCGGTCGCGACGTAGGTTCCACGCCCGGTCTCGCCCTTCACCAGGCGGCGGCGTTCAGCCTCGCTGTAGGCCCGGGTTATTGTCCCAAGGGTCACACCAAGCTGATAGGCAAGCTCTCTTTGTGGCGGAAGGCGGTCTCCCTGCTCGAGCGCTCCGGTCGATATATCGGCTTCCAGAGCATCGGCAATTGCGAGATAAATCGGCCCCTGGGCAGCCTCTATGTTCGGCATCCACATTGTCATGAGAACAATGTTATCATTGACTGATACAATTTCTCAAGACAATTAGTGTCTCTGCTTATTTTGTATCGATTGTATCGATATTGTTTCGGAGACAATCATGGATCTGACCACTTTCATCGCATTTGCGATCTTCATCATCGTGATGACCGGAACACCGGGCCCCGGAAACCTGACCTTTCTGGCGATCGGTGCATCTGCGGGTTACCGCACGGCCTTTCCCGTGATCGTTGCCTCGCAGGTCGGCTCGCTGCCCCTGAAACTGAGTGTCGCCTACGGTCTCGGTCATGTCATGGCCACAGGCGGACCGATCGTGACCGTGTTCAAGGTGCTCAGCATGGCTTACATGACCTATCTCGCCTGGCGGATTGTCTCCCTGACCGTCAAACCCAAGGGAGAAGTCTCCCTTCCGAGTTTCTGGGAGGGCCTGCTGATCCACCCTCTCAGTCCGAAAACCTGGGCCATGAACCTGGTTGCGTTCTCCACGTTCCTGGCAGGCAATGGACTGAGCATTCATGAGAATGCCCTTATACTGGTCGCTGGGTTCACGACGGGCGGAATGGTCTTTCATTCGCTCTGGGCGCTGGTTGGCGTTTCCATCCTGGCGGTGATCGGCGAAGGTCCGCTCATGCGCACCATCACGATCTCCATGGCGATCGCCATGCTGGCCGCGACGGTCTGGGCGCTCGCCCTTTAGTGGAAATGCGGCCCGTGTAATGGGCCGCCGCACCATTTCCATACGCGCTCCCGTCGGCCTCATGTCATCTCGACAGATGATCGAGTTCCCGGCGCCACTTTTCCTCAAAACTGCCCGTTTTTTGTCCGGCATTTTCCAGGCCGATATCTCTCAGCAAATCCGGTGACAATTCGCTGGTACGCAACACCCTGCGCTTCCGGAGAAAGATGTTGCCCAACCAGCTGACTATAAGCCTCACTGAGGAAAAATTTTCGGCTGGCATTTTGGACGCGACGGACTTGTTGCCCACAAACTGATCGCACATCTTTGCTTCTCCTTGTCTTTTCAAGTCACATATCGGCTCTCGCTTCTTGTCTTACCAACGAAAATTCCGTAGGTATGCATAAGGAGATTTTATCCATGCCCGTCAATTTGCCGCCTCTCCCCGCAATTCGCGCCTTTGAAGCCGCCAGCCGCCATCTGAGCTTTACCAAGGCCGGTGAAGAGCTCGGCATGACACAGGCCGCCGTGAGTTATCAGATCAAGTTGCTGGAGGATCGGCTCGGCTTTCTTCTGTTCACGCGGAAGACCCGTAAGATCGAATTGACCGAGCATGGCGCCTTGCTGGCGGCGAAGGTCATCGACAGTTTCGCCTCCCTGCGCACGGCATTTGAGGACATATCCAAAAGAAGCGCAGGGCACCTGGTTGTTTCAAGCAACACCACATTTGCGGTCAACTGGCTGTCCAACCGGCTGGTGCACTTCCAGATGCAGAACCCGGATATTGCCGTTCGCATTGTGCCCTATGGCCCGAATGCAGATCCCGAATTCAACGAAGCGGACATCGTGGTGTCCGCATGCAAGGCGCCCCCCAAGGGATGGTACTCCCATGAACTGGTGCAGGCGGACTTCACGCCGATGCTCAGTCCCATCCTTCTCGAAACTGTTGATGAGATAACTGCGCCGGCGGACCTTCTGAAATTGCCGATCGTCGATCCGCAGGACACCTGGTGGACCGACTGGTTCACGGTGGCGGGCCTGCCGGACGTGGATCTCAGCCACCTGCCGAATTCCCGCATGGGATCGCAGGCCCTTGAAGCCAACAGGGCCATTGCCGGTCAGGGCGTCGCGATCCTGACCCCATACTTCTGCAAGACGGCCCTCGAGACCGGGCAGCTCGTTCAGCCCTTCGAGCTGACCTGCAGGGCGGAAGACGAGAGCTGGTATCTCAGCTATCCGCCAACCCATCGCAACAGCCGCAAGGTGCGTTTGTTCCGCGACTGGGTGCATGCCGAGCTTCAGCGAGATGGAATGCCCGTGCTTTCTCCCACGGCGATGGTTGCGTAACCGAATTGTCGCCCTTGCCCCTACGCCGGGTAGAGGTTCTTTTCCATCAGGGCGGACACCAGATCCTGGACCCGGTCCGCGTTGTCCCGGGCCAGTGCACCATCGCGGTTCCACAGACCGTTCTCAAACCCGATCCTGGCCTTTCCACCCCGTTCTACCGCTGAAACAAGGCACTCCGTTTCCCGGTGACCGAAGGCGCAAATGGCCCAGTCGAGTGAGCAGGACCCACGTCTTTCGGCAAGTACTTTCAAAAACGGGTCAAGGTCTTCCGGTGCACTTTCCTGGTTGTCGGCGTAGCGTCCAAGAACAAATAGCAGCTGGTGATCCTCTCCCGGGATGACACCCTGTACAACAAGGTCGAAGAAGCGGGCGAGATCGTCATCGCTGTAGAGAATGTGCTGGATCGCAATGTTCTCGGTGCGCGCCCAGGCGTAGAAACCAGAAACGCTCTGCGTATCCGCGTCCGGAATCATTTCACGCAGCGCAATTGAAACCGAGGTCGGTTTCAGTTTGCGGACAAGGTCCTGCTGCACCCCCGGGCTGTGCCGTCCGGCCGCCTCTGTGGTGATTTGCACCAACATTTCAGGCGCACACGCCTTCATGTCGTGCTGCAGGCTCCGGTATTGCTCCGCGTCCAGGACATGGTTTCCCGCACCGTCCCGCACATGCGCATGCAGTCCCTTCGCCCCCGCCTCGTAGCACGCTCTTGCCGTCGAAACCGTCTCGGCAACAGTCATGGGAAGGGCCTCGTGGTCGGCTTTTGTCCGGCGTGCACCGTTCGGCGCCACCATGATCAATGGCAGCGGTTGAAACTCTGTTTGTGCCATGGATCAGATTGCCGCCTTCAGCGCCCGGTCTAGTTTTTCGGTGACTTCGGCGACCTGACTGTCGTCCAGGATAAATGGAGGCGCCAACAGGACGTGATCGCCCCTGACCCCATCAATGGTGCCCCCCATCGGGTAACAGATCAAACCGGCTTCAAAAGCCGCTTTCTTCACCGCCTTGTTGACACCGCGCTTCGGATCAAACGGGGTCTTGGTCGACCGGTCTTCCACCAGCTCGATGCCCCGAAACAGGCCGCGGCCGCGGATATCCCCGACATGCGGATGCTGGCCGAATGCGTCTCTGAGCGACGCGTCGAGTTTTTCACCCATGGGCATGACACGGTCTGCAACGCCACCGACCAGTTTTTTCAGTACCGCCAGACTTGCCGCGCAAGCCGTCGGATGACCGATATAGGTATGGCCATGCTGAAAGAAACCTGACCCGTCCTCAATGGCGCCATAGATCTCCGACGTACAGAGCATTGCCCCTATTGGCTGATAACCTGCTCCCAGTCCCTTCGCGATACAAAGGATATCCGGCACGACCCCGTCCTGGTCACAGGCAAAGAGCGTTCCTGTCCGCCCCATGCCACACATGACTTCATCAAGAATGAGCAGGACACCATACTGGTCGCAGATCTCACGCACGCGTTTGAAATAGCCTTCGACAGGCGGCAGGGCCCCGGCTGTCGCGCCGACGACCGGTTCTGCCACGAAGGCCATGACCGTTTCGGCGCCCAGCCGCAGGATTTCACTTTCCAGCTCGTTCGCCACCCTCTGGCCGTAGTCGAAAGCCGTCTCGTCTTCCCGGCGGCCACGATATTCGTAGCAGGGCGAAATGTGGGTGGTTTCGATCATCAGGGGGGAGAAAGGTTCGCGGCGCCACTGGTTGCCACCGGTCGCCAGGGCACCCAGCGTGTTGCCGTGATAACTCTGGCGGCGGGCAATGACCCGGTGCCGTGAAGGCTCGCCTTTTTCAAGGTAATATTGCCGCGCAAGCTTCAGCGCGGCTTCCATAGCCTCCGATCCGCCCGAGACGAAATAGACCCTGTCCAGGTCTCCCGGCGCATGTTCGATCAACAGGTCCGCGAGGTCTTCTGCCGGTTCGCTCGTGAAAAACCCTGTATGAGCAAACGCAATCCTGTCGATCTGGTCCTTGATCGCCCTCGTCACATCAGGATCGCTGTGACCCAGACAGGAAACCGCAGCGCCGCCGGATCCATCGAAGTATTTCTTGCCTGATTTATCAATGATGTAGCAGCCATCCCCGGTCGCTGCAGTGGGCGGATTGGCTTTGGTGTGTCGGGGAAATACATGAGACATTTTCGGGAACCTGACTGGAGATTTCAGTGCGGCCCTGAACGGGCTTGTGACATTTGTATCAGAATTTCCCCAATCCTGAAACATTTGTTTCTAGCGAAAATTAACCACGTTTTTCATCCGAATTTTAATCAAATTATACGCATCATGCGTGTGGGGGACGACATCGCAATCAGTTTCGACAAGGCAGCCAGTTATGTGTCAGCGCCTCTTTGCCTGGATTTTTCTCATCGGCTTTACCGTGGCCCTGGCCGGATGCGGTTCCGTGGCCGGCGTCACCGGCATGGGATGGATGACGGGCTCTCACAGCGCGATCGCCTACAATGACACGTCCTGGTGCGTGCCACGAAAACTCAAGAAAGTGCTGAACCGGGTTGCCAAGCGCTATGGCAAGGTGACCGTTCATTCAACCAAGCGATGGTGGCTTGAGAACTGGCGAAAGGGCGGTGCCAAGAACTCCTATCACCTCAACTGCAAGGCCGTGGATTTTTCCGTGGGAGGAAATCCGTCTTCCGTCATCGCCTTCCTGAAGGCGCAGCCGGAGGTTGGCGGCTACAAACGCTATTCCTCCGGCCATTATCATATCGACACGGGACCGCGCCGGACCTGGTAGTGCGGCGCGCTTGGGCGAATTACTTCAACTCGCCCAGTTCCATCGCCATTTCCCAGGCCACGGCATCAAAGCCGACAAAGTTCTTTGTTTCGCCTTCCACTATCGGGCGCTTGATAGCAGACGGATGCTCGATCATCACATCAAGCGCGCTGTCGGCATCGACCACGGACTCCTGTGTTGCCTCGTCCAGGCGGCGCCAGGTGGTGCCGCGCTTGTTCAACACGTTGTCCCAACCAAATTCGGCCACGAAATCCGCCAGTTTGTCGGCGTTCACACCGTCTTTCTTGTAATCATGGAACGTGTAATCGATCCCAGCCTCTTCAAGAAATTTACGAGCCTTCTTGACGGTGTCGCAGTTCTTGATGCCGTAAACTTTCATCCGGAAATTCCCTGTCTGTTTGTCTGGCGAAAACCTTGCCCCTCGCGCCAAGAGTTTCAAGTGCCTTGCGAATCTTTCCACTGTGCGACTTGACCCGACCCGCGACACCGTTCACTGATTTTCAAAGTGAACACCCGGCTGCCCGTTCAAGATCGTAGCAGAGGACATTCGCCGCTCCATGTCGGTACCACAAACACAAACAGTTTCAGGCGCCCCGGCAGTCGTAAAACCCAAATCCGACTCCGGTCCGGGGAAGGGCAACTGGCGGCAGCGTCTCAGGCTCTGGAGCGGTCTGATCCTGTTTGCCTTCTGCGTCAGTCATTTCCTCAATCATTCACTGGGAATGATCTCGGTTTCCGCGATGGAGAAAGGGTCGCTTTGGCATTACTGGGTTTGGCGAAACCCTGTTGTTGAAAGCCTGCTGCTTCTCGCTGCCTTTACACATGTGTGTCTTGCCCTGTGGCGCACGGCAAAGCGAAGCACACTCAAGATACCGCCCTGGGAATTCGCGCAACTGGTGCTCGGGCTCTATATCCCGTGGACCCTCATTCCCCACGTCACCGTGACCATGGGCCTTGCCAAGAATTTCGGCTTCATTCCCTCCTATCATCAGATGCTGACGATCCTCTGGCCCGATCACGCATTCACGCAAATCGTGCTTTTGCTGGTGGTCTGGATCCATGCCATGATCGGTCTTCATTTCTGGTTGAGGCTCTATCCCTGGTATCGCCGCTTCAAATTCCTGGCCCTTGCATTTGCAATCGCAATGCCGGTCACCGCCATCTGGGGGTTCGTCGAAGGCGCGCGGCGGCTTGCGCTCGCAAAGGATGTCAGTATCAAGGTGACGCCCGAGCAGATGGACTGGGCGTATGAAGCCACAATTCAGCTTCGTGCCATTGTTTTCGGCCTGATCGCGATCAGCCTGTTCGTTATCCTGTTCCGATACCTGGTCAATCTGAGTTCCCGGCGGCTGACAATCACCTATCCAGGGGGGCTCTCCGTCAAAGCCAAGCCGGGTGCGACGCTGCTCGAGATCAGCCGCATGAATGATGTGCCGATCGCATCTGTGTGCGGCGGCCGTGCGCGCTGTTCAACTTGCCGGGTCAAGGTCCTGGACGGCGCTGACCTGCTGGACGATCCCGCGAAACCGGAATCCGCGGTCCTGGGACGGATTTCGGCGGGGGACAATGTCCGGCTGGCCTGTCAGATCCGGCCCCAGAAAAATCTGGAGGTTCAACCTCTGGTGCCGGTGAAGGCCAGCGCAACGACCCGGGAAAGCGTCAAGGACGCCTATTACTGGGGCGTTGAACAGGACGTCGTGGTGATGTTCGTGGACCTGAGAAACTTCACCAAGATCACGGAAGCGCAGCTTGCCTACGATGTCGTCCATCTACTGAACAGCTATCTGGATCAGTCTGCAGCCGCGATCCGAGCCGAAGGCGGCTATGTCGACAAGTTCATCGGTGATGGCATCATGGCGATTTTCGGAATGGATACCGGCGTGAAAAACGGTGCCCGGCAAGCACTCAGGGCCAGCAAGCGCATCGAAGAGGTCATGCAATCGCTCGACGCGGAAAAAGGACCGCAATTCCGGGACCCCATCAGGCTGGGCATCGGCCTGCATGTCGGCTCCGCCATTCTCGGCCGGATCGGATCAACCGGCTCGAGCGGCGGGCTGACCGCGCTCGGGGACGTGGTCAACACGGCATCCCGGCTCGAGGCGGAAAACAAGAACCATGGCAGTTTTCTGGCTGTTTCAAAAGACGTTGTCGACGCTGCGGAAGCTGTCGTCACCGACGCAGAAACATCTGAAATCAGGTTGCGTGGCAAGGAAATTCCCTTGCAAATCTTACTCCTGAAAGGATTAGATACGGTTCAAATTCCAGATGGTGATGCCACCACGGACGCATAGAATATGAACCGGAGGCCCTGTGAGTTCCCGCCTGTCGCCGCAGGAGATGCTGACGAAACTGATATCGTTCAACACGGTGTCGGACCGCAGCAATCTCGACCTGATCGCTTTTGTTGAAGACTACCTCACAGATCTTGGAATCCAGAGCCTTCGCGTACCGAATGAAACCGGAGACAAGGCCTCCCTGCATGCCCGCATCGGACCTGCTGCCGATGGCGGTGTGATCCTGTCGGCACATACAGATGTCGTGCCGGTGGAAGGTCAGAACTGGTCGAAAGACCCGTTCAGCGCCTGGGTGGAAAACGATCGGCTCTATGGTCGCGGCGCCGCGGACATGAAAGGATTTGCCGCCACCGTGCTGGCAAAGGCACCTGACTTCGTGAAGGCTGATCTCAAAACACCGATCTACATTGCGCTTTCCTATGACGAAGAGGTTGGCTGTTTTGGTGCGGCGCCCCTGGTTCAGGACATTCTGGCCACGGGTGCAAGACCGGATTTCGCCATCGTCGGCGAACCGACCAACATGAAAGTGGTCACCGGACACAAGGGGATCGCGGTGCTGAGGACCCGCATCAAGGGCCACCCGGTTCACTCCAGCCAGCTGCACCGGGGCGTCTCTGCAATCTCTGCGGCCGCGAAGCTGATTTCATGGCTGGACGGCAAAACCGCGGACAACAAGGCAAAGTCGGATCCGGATTGCGGCTACGAGCCGCCTTATACGACGCTGCATTGCGGTACGATTTCGGGAGGCCAGGCCCACAATATCACCGCGGAAGACTGCGAATTCGTCACCGACATCAGGCTGCTTCCTGAAGAAAACGCTGTGGACTGGATCGCGGCCTACAGGCAGTTTGCGCAGGCCGAGGTACTGCCGGACATGCAGGCAATTTCACCGGACTGCAGGATCGAGATCGAAGAGCTGGCCAATGTGCCGGGTCTTCAGGCCGAGGAGGATGGACGCGCGGAACTCGTGGCCCGTCGCCTGACAGGCGACAATGCACGAAATCTGGTTGTCTATGCGACCGAAGGCGGAATTTTTCAGGACCACGGCGTTTCAACCGTGGTGTGCGGTCCAGGGTCCATCGACCAGGCGCATCAGCCGGACGAATTCATTGAACTTTCGGAATTGAACCGCTGCTCAGCGTTTTTGGACAGGCTGATCGAGGGGTTGACCAACAAAGATCATAATCGGGTTTGAACACAGACAGTTACAGTGTCATAGTCCATTCTGACAGGGTAGGCACATCTGCAAATAGGATGAAGCCATGCTCGTCGGGCCATTCCGTAAGACGGAAAACGAGGGGAAAATGAAAACCAAATCACTATTGCTCGCCGCAACACTTCTCGCGGCAGGAACAGCAACGGCTGCTCAGGCTGAAACACTCAAATTCGCCTTTCAGGGCACGCTGAACGCACTGGATCCATACAGCCTCAACGAAACCTTCACCCTGTCTTCGCTGGGGAACACCTATGAGGGTCTGACCCGTCGTGGTGCAGACCTTGCGATTGAGCCGGCATTGGCCGAGCGATGGGAAATCGTGGAGCCGAACCGTTGGCGCTTCTATCTGCGCAAGGGCGTCAAGTTCCACAACGGCAATGATTTCAATGCCGAGGACGTTGCCTTTTCCGTTGATCGTGTCCGGTCCGAAGGTTCCGACCTGACCACGCGTGTCGGCGCTGACGTGAAGGTGGAAATCGTCGACGACCACACGGTGGATTTTGTCCTGACGGGTCCGAACCCCATTCTGCATTACGAGTGGGACACGTTCTACATGATGGACAAGGAGTGGACGACCGAGAACAGCGCGGTCAAGGTCACCTCCGCATCCGACACCACGCCGAACTACGCCGCACTGAATGCAAACGGCACCGGTCCGTTCAAGATCCTCAGCCATGAAGCCGGGGTAAAGACCGTCTACGAGAAGTTTGATGGCTGGTGGGATGAAGCCAAGCACAATCTTGAC
Organism: Roseibium sp.; assembly: GCA_017643925.1. Lineage (GTDB taxonomy): Bacteria > Pseudomonadota > Alphaproteobacteria > Rhizobiales > Stappiaceae > Roseibium. The sequence goes on from JAEPML010000023.1 coordinate 15,656, forward strand.
ACCGTCGAGTTCACACCGATCGGATCGGATGCAACACGCGTAGCTGCACTGCTCTCCGGCGAGCTGGACATGGTGTACCCGATCCCGGTGCAGGACATCAAACGCATCAACGACAATGCCGGCACGCGCGCGCTGACGGGTCCGGAGCTGCGGACCATCTTCCTCGGCATGGACCAGATGCGGGACGAGCTGCTCTATTCCGATGTGAAGGGCAAGAACCCGTTCAAGGACGCCAAGGTTCGCCAGGCCTTCTATCAGGCGATCGATATCGAGGCGATCAAGCAGAAGGTCATGCGTGACCTTTCGACACCGTCCGCCATCATGATTTCGCCGTTCCTGTTCTCCAAGGGCAGCGAATTCGAGCGGTATCCATATGATCCGGAAGGTGCCAAGAAGCTGCTGGCAGATGCCGGCTATGCCGACGGCTTCTCCGTTGGCATGGACTGCCCGAACGATCGCTACGTCAACGACGAAGCCATCTGCCAGGCGGTTGCAGCCATGCTTGCCCGTGTCGGCGTGAAAGTGGACCTCAACGCGCAGCCGAAGGCGAAGTATTTCGCCAAGGTTCTGGCATCCGGCGGCTACGACACGTCCTTCTATCTGCTGGGCTGGACCCCTGGGTCCCTCGACAGCTGGAATGTTCTGTCAAACCTGATGAACTGCCGCGACGAAGCGGGCAAGGGTTCCCCGTTCAACCTTGGCGGCTTCTGCGATGCCAAGATCGACAGCCTGACCAAGGAAGTTCTCGTCGAGATCGACCCGGACAAGCGTGACAACCTGATCGCTGAGGCTTACCAGATCAGCCACGACAACGCGTATTACATCCCGCTGCATCAGCAGGGCCTGGCCTGGGGCGTGTCCGACAATGTCGAGCTTGTTCAGCGTGCGGACAACCAGTTCAAGTTCCGCTTCGTGACCAAGAAATAACCCGGTCACGCCACGTATCGCGCTCCCGGCCCTGCCGGGAGCGTCTTTTCATAAAGAGATCTAAAGAGCCGAAATGATTGGTTTTGCAACGCGTCGCCTGTTGCAGGCGATGGTCGTCATGCTGGTGGTAGCCCTTCTGGCCTTCACCATGTTCCGCTTTGTGGGAGATCCCATCAACCAGATGGTCGGGATCGAAACCTCGATCGAAGAACGCGAAGCCCTTCGGGAACGGTTGGGACTGAATGATCCGATCCCGGTGCAGTTTGCCCGGTTTGTGACTCAGGCAGCCCAGTTCGATTTCGGCACATCCTACCAGTTCCGCCAGCCCGTTTCGGAGCTCTTTGCCAAGCGCATTCCCGCAACACTGGAGCTCAGTTTCACCTCGGCCCTGTTCGCCCTGGTGGTCGGTATTCCAATGGGGATCTATGCCGGCCTGAACAGGGAGTCTGCAATTTCGAAACTGTTCCTGTCGGTTTCCCTTGTCGGCATTTCGCTACCGACTTTCTTCATCGGCATTCTGCTGATCTTCCTGTTCTCGGTGACCCTGCAGTGGTTGCCCAGTTTCGGCAGGGGGGAAGTTGTCCAGGTCGGGTCCTGGTGGACCACCGGATTTCTGACCGCTTCCGGCCTGAAGGCTCTCATCCTGCCCTCGATTACGCTCGGTCTTTACCAGATGACGCTCATCATGCGCCTGATCCGGGCGGAAATGCTCGAGGTCATCAGAACTGACTACATCAAGTTCGCAAGAGCGCGCGGCCTGCCCGATCGCCTTGTGCATTTCCGGCACGCCCTGAAGAACACGCTGGTTCCGGTGATCACCATCACCGGCCTGCAGCTCGGCGCCATCATCGCCTTCGCCACCATTACGGAAACGGTGTTCCAGTGGCCAGGCATGGGGCTGATGTTCCTGCAAGCGGTTCAGAACGTGGATATCCCGATCATGTCGGCCTACCTGCTGCTGACCGCCTTCCTGTTCGTTGCGATCAATTTCATCGTCGACATCCTCTATTTCCTGATCGACCCGCGCTTGCGCGTCGGCCGGCCATAAGGGAGACAAGAACCAATGCCTTACGTCTCCAACGAGGAAGCCAAAGCCGCAGTACAAGAGCGCGCGGGAGAACCCGCTGCTCAGGGCCGCCTGTCCAGAATTCTGGACAGCGACATGTTTCACTCGTTCCTTCGCTCCAAGGTGACGGTCGTCGCCGCGATCGGAACGTTCATACTGTTCCTGCTGGCCTTCCTGGCGCCCTGGGTGGCGCCTCACAACCCGTTCGACCTTGCCTCGATCTCGATCCTGGATGCCCGTGTCCCGCCGGTCTGGATGGAATATGCAGACCCACGTTTCATCCTGGGAACCGACGACCAGGGCCGTGACCTGCTGTCCGGCATATTCTATGGCATGCGCATTTCCCTGATTGTCGGGTTCTGCTCGGTTATTGCCGCAGCGGTCCTCGGCATTTCCCTCGGGCTGATCGCCGGTTACACCGGTGGACGCACGGATGCGATCATCATGCGTATCGCGGATGTTCAGTTGACCTTTCCGGCCATCCTGATCGCCCTTCTGATCGACGGCGTCGCCGCCGGTGTGTTCGGCTCGATCGACCGGGAAGTGTTTGCCTTCTACATCCTGATCGTGTCGCTGGCATTGTCGTTCTGGGTGCAATATGCGCGCACGGTGCGCGGTTCCACGATGGTGGAAAAGAACAAGGAATACGTCCAGGCCGCCCGCGTGATCGGCATTCCCGCCATCATCATCATGATCCGGCACATCCTGCCGAATGTCATGGGTCCGGTCATGGTGATCGCCACCATCAACCTGGCGCTGGCCATCGTGACCGAGGCGACATTGTCCTTCCTGGGTGTCGGCATGCCGCCCACCCAGCCTTCACTCGGCACGTTGATCGCCATCGGGAACGACTTCCTTTATTCAGGCGAGTGGTGGATTGCCATCTTCCCTGGTCTGGCGCTGGCCCTTCTGGTGCTGAACGTCAACCTCCTGGGCGACTGGCTGCGCGACGCCCTCAACCCGAAACTGCGGTGAGGACGACATGAACGTACTTGATATCAAGGACCTCAAGGTCGAGTTTCCAGGCCGCAAGTCTGTCTTTGTTGCCGTCAACGGCGTCGACATGAGTGTTGAAGCGGGCAAGATCCTGGGGGTTGTTGGAGAGTCGGGTGCCGGCAAATCCACCGTCGGCAATGCCGTGATCGGTCTTTTGCAGGAACCTGGACATATTGCCGGTGGCGAGATCTTCCTGCACGGCAAACGTATCGACCAACTGCCCTACAAGGAAAAGCGCCTCCTGCGCGGCCGCAAGATCGGCATGATCTTCCAGGATCCGCTCACGTCCCTGGATCCGCTTCAAACTGTCGAATCCCAGCTCGTTGAAACCATTCGCACCCACTTGCCGCTTTCCGGCAAGGACGCCCAGAAGCGGGCCATAGAGCTGATCGACGCGGTCGGCATCCCCAACCCGGAAGAACGGATCAAGCAGTATCCGCATCAGTTCTCCGGCGGCATGCGCCAGCGCGTCGTGATCGCCCTTGCGCTTTGTGCCGAGCCGGAACTGGTGATTGCCGACGAACCGACGACGGCGCTTGATGTTTCCATTCAGGCACAGATCCTGGAGCTCATGAAAAAGCTCTGTGCCGAACGCAACGTGGCCATGCTGGTCATCACGCATGACATGGGCGTTATTGCGGACATCACTGACCACGTGGCCGTGATGTATCACGGCGATCTGGTCGAATTCGGCGAAACGACCCAGGTGCTCGGCGCACCCAAGCATCCCTATACGCAGAGCCTGATTTCGGCCGTGCCGCGGCCCGACATCCGGGTTGAGCGGTTCCCGGTCGTCAACTACATCGAAGAGGCCGGGACGCCGCAGAAACAGATCGACATCTCGACGCACTGGCTCGGCAAGTCGCGCGACTACGAGAAAGTCACCGGTCCGCTGGTCCAGATCAAGGACCTGGACATGCGTTTTGAAACACGTGGTTCGATCTTCCCTTCGCGGCGGAAATACTTCCAGGCGGTGAAGAAGGTCAGTTTCGATATCCAGGAGGGCGAGACCTTCGGCCTCGTCGGCGAAAGCGGCTCGGGCAAATCGACCATCGCCCGCCTGATCACGGGGCTTTACCATCCGACCGGCGGGTCGATCCTGTTCGGCAAGACCGAACTGACGTCGTTGAAGAACCGCAAGGACGTTCTGACGATGCGCCGTCAGATGCAGATGATTTTCCAGGACCCTTATTCGTCGCTCAACGCACGGCTTCGGGTTCGGGACATCATTGCCGAACCGATCAAGTTTCACAGGCTTGCTTCCAGCAACTCGGAAGTCAGGCAGATTGTCGACGACCTGCTGGACCACGTCGGGCTCGGCGCCGCGGCGGGGCAGAAATTCCCGCACGAATTCTCGGGTGGACAGCGCCAGCGCATATCCATCGCGCGGGCGCTCGCAACCCGTCCGAGGTTCCTCATCTGCGACGAACCAACCTCCGCGCTGGACGTCTCGATCCAGGCCCAGATCCTGAACCTGCTCAAGGACCTTCAGGAAGAGCTGGGACTGACCATGCTGTTCATCAGCCACGACCTCGCGGTCATCCGGCAGATGTGCAACCGGATCGGGGTCATGCGTCACGGGGAACTGTGTGAGGTCTCGGATTGCGACCAGCTGTTTGAAGCGCCACAGCATCCCTATACACGTGAGCTGCTGGAGCTGATGCCGTCCATGGAATTGCTGTCACGGGCGAATCTTGAAAGCGCCTGACGGCGAAGATCAGGCTCTGTCACCAGCCAGGGTGTGATTCTCTAAGTATCTGAAGATGAGTCATTTTTCAGAATCGGGCGAGTCGCGGGCTTGACTCCGCCGGCGGCCCCGATTCGGCTCATTGCCTCGGACAATAACCACAATGGAGTCGGCACCCGGCATTTTTTGCCGCCCCCTTTCGGCAGTCGATCAGGGGCAAAGTCAAACGCTCATCGAGGAACTTCCTTGCGGCAGCGGATTCATTGTTTCACAGGTTCAACAGGCCTCTAAACTCAACTCTCTTTTTGGGTCCTGATAATAAAAAGGGAGGGCACTCATACCCCCCCTTCAGTATTTACCCCATCAGAATGAAAATTACTTTCACTACTTCAATTAGATAGCCATTTTTACGCTCGGCCAGCAAATATACAACATGTGAAGCATAGCACTCTACACAACTGACACAATCTATAGAGCGCACAAATCATCGGCATTAATGTCGATAAACTGACTTACTTGTTGGCACGAAGCCTTATTTTCTTGCTCCCCCACATTGCCTGGACCCGATCTGATCCGCATCCTTGGAGACAACTCGTGAGGGGCAGCCCAGTCCGTTTTTTTCTTCGCCACTCGTTTCTGGACCCACTATCGCTTTATGAAAGCCTCCGGCCATGCCGAAAACATCATTTCCAACCGTCCTATGGACCTTCTTCTTTGGGCTCACATTGTTGTTTTTGGCATTCGCAGCGGGCGTGGCTTTCAGCGAAGCCGTTGCCTCCATGAAATTGCTGCAAATCTTCGGCAATCATTCCGCGCTGTTCTTCAGCATGTTTTCCGCCATTTTTGCTCTGCTGGCCCTGTCGCTTTCATTGAACACTCCCATCGGTCGTCCGCTGACACTTTTTACCACCGCTGTCAGCGCGCTGCTCTTGCTTGCGACAGTGGCGCTGCAGTTTTTTGGAATCCCCACAGCGTCGGCTGCGATGCCTGCGCTCGCTGGGGCCTTTCTCATGGCCCTGCGCGCCTTCGGCGTCATGATCCTGCCCCCGCGTGGCGACCGCAGCGGCCTGAAGGAAGCCGGTTGCTCGCTGCTGCTGTCATTCCTCGTTGGAGTGGCCTGGTGGCTGGTTGATCCGCGCTCTGTTCCCGCCGGAGCGTCCGCCTGCCTCCTGCTGTCCTGGCCGCACCTGATCGACGGCATCAATGCCTTTGCGGACAAGGTTTTCCATAAGGCGGCCCTTGCTGCGGGCGCACGCGACCTCACGCCCGGCGCCTTCACGAAAGTAGCCAGGGCGCGAGACATTGTGATCGACAAGGCCGCCGTAATGTCCGGCCCGGACCTGATCGTTACAAATGTCATGGCCTTCAACAATGAACCCAAAACCCTGCTCGCGGTGGCCGCCTCGGCCGAAGCGCAATCAAGTCATCCGGTTGCAGTCGCTTTGCGGCAACTGGCGGCACAATGGCATGTCGCAGTGAAACAACCGGACCGGTTCGAACCGACACCGGGGCTTGGCGCGGTCGCCCTGCTCGGAGGACAAACCGTGGTCATCGGGACGACCGACCTTCTGAAACAGCTGAAAATCGACAGTTTTACGGCGGATGCCATTGCCCGATCTCTGGAAGCTGACGGAAAAACCGTTCTGCGCGTTGCTGTGGGAGGACGCGTGGTGGGCGTGCTCGGCCTGGAGGGCACGCTGCGCCAGGATGCAGGTGTGGCCGGCATGTCCCTGCGCAACGAAGGCCTCGTTCCCTGGCTCTTTACCGGAGACAGTCAGAAGACCCGGGAAGCGCTCGCCGAGATGCTGGGACTGGAAACCCTGGAAGATCCAATGCCAGGCGAGTCCGCCCAGGAAGCCGCTCTCAGAAACTTCCAGGAAACGGCTCCCCTTGTTCTGTCACTCTCCCAGGACAGGGCTTCTCTGGAACTCAGGGACTGTTACCCGGAAAAGGACGGCAACAACGAGGAACGTGCTCCCATCGCGGTCAGCGATACCGATGACATTGGCGCATTTCCTGCCTTGAAGGCGCTTGCCATGCGCCGAAATCTTCTGGCTGTTCAAGCCCGCAGACTGCTGACCGGACTTTGGGTTCTGGCGGGTCTCGGAGGGGCCCTGTCGATCCTGCCCATGACTGGCGCGCCGGTGGTGTTCGCGATCTGCCTTGTCATTCTGTGGGGTTTTGCCCGGTTTTCCATAGCTGATACGCTGAAGAGATCCGTATCCGCTGCCTGAATTTGCGCTCTACGTACCATTTAGAGATTTCTTTGCCTTTACAGCACCCGGAAGCTGTTGTTTATCGGCTGCAACGCTTGGCCACCCGAAATTTGGCGGGTTAGGCTGTTTCAGGCGATGTTTCGAGGGAAAGAGGCGCAATGAGCGACACCAAGCACCCCAAGCTGCGATCCGCTGCATGGTTCGACAATCCGGACAACCCAGGTATGACTGCGCTCTATCTGGGCTGGTACCTTAACTACGGCCTGACCCAGGAAGAACTTCAGTCGGGCAAACCGATCATCGGAATTGCGCAGACAGGGTCGGACCTTTCTCCTTGCAACCGCCAGCACCTTGAACTTGCCAAACGTGTGCGAGAAGGCATTCGCGAGGCCGGTGGGATCGCCTTTGAATTTCCCGTTCACCCGATCCAGGAAACCGGCAAGCGCCCGACGGCCAATCTCGACCGTAACCTTGCCTATCTTGGCCTGGTCGAGCTTCTGCACGGATATCCGATCGACGGTGTTGTCCTGACGATTGGTTGCGACAAGACCACGCCGGCCTGCCTTATGGCGGCGGCCACGGTCAACATTCCAGCGGTTGCTCTGTCGGTCGGGCCCATGCTGAACGGCTGGTACAAGGGCGAACGGACCGGGTCGGGCACGATCGTCTGGAAGGCGCGCCAGATGCTTGCCTCCGGTGAAATCGACTACAAGGGTTTTGTCGAGCTCGTTGCGTCCTCGAACCCTTCTCCGGGCTTCTGCAACACCATGGGAACCGCAACAACCATGAACTCGCTCGCCGAGGCCCTCGGCATGCAGCTGCCCGGTTCGGCGGCCATTCCGGCACCCTATCGTGACCGGGCCAAAATGGCCTACAAGACTGGTAAACGCATTGTCGACATGGTTCTTGAAGACCAGAAGCCGTCGGACATCATGACCAGGGAGGCGTTCGAGAATGCCATCGTCATCAACTCTGCAATCGGCGGATCGACAAACGCTCCAATTCACCTGAACGCGGTTGCCCGCCACCTGGGTGTCGAGTTGAACAATGACGACTGGCAGGAGATCGGTCACGACGTGCCACTCCTGGTCAATCTCCAGCCGGCCGGGGAATATCTTGGCGAAGACTATTACCATGCCGGCGGTGTTCCCGCGGTTGTCGCGGAGCTCTTGCGTCACGGCAAGCTGCCCCACCCGGATGCCATCACAGCCAACGGCAAATCCATTGCTGAAAACTGCGAAGGCATCACGACGGACCTGCCGGATGTGATCAAGTCCTTTGATGCGCCCCTGAAGGAAAAAGCAGGGTTCATCAATCTCAAGGGCAACCTATTCGACAGCGCGATCATGAAAACCAGCGTGATCTCGCCGCAGTTCCGGGAACGTTACCTGTCGAACCCTGATGATCCGGACGCTTTTGAAGGCCGGGCAATCGTTTTTGAAGGCCCCGAGGACTATCACCATCGGATTGACGATCCTGACCTGAACATCGACGAAACCTGCATGCTGTTCGTACGCGGCGCCGGTCCCATCGGTTACCCCGGAGGTGCGGAAGTCGTGAACATGCAGCCGCCAGCCGCACTGATCAAAAAGGGCATCACGGAACTGCCCTGTATCGGGGATGGGCGCCAGTCCGGCACTTCCGGTTCTCCGTCGATCCTGAATGCGGCGCCGGAAGCTGCGGCCATGGGTGGCCTGGCCTTGCTGAAGACCGGAGATCGCGTTCGGATCGACCTTGCCCAAGGAACGGCGAACATCCTGATATCGGATGAGGAGCTGGCCCAAAGACGTGCCGATCTCGAAGCTGCCGGCGGATTCCAGGTTCCGGACAGCCAGACGCCCTGGCAGGAAATCCAGCGGGGCATGATTGGCCAGTTTGACAAGGGAATGGTTTTGGAACCGGCCGTCAAATACCAGGATGTCGCACACAAGGGGTTGCCTCGGGACAATCACTGACTTTGAACACCCTTTGGTTTTCCTGAATTGAACGCGCTTCGGACAAAGCGTCTTTTTGCTTGACGATTACGTAAACGGCATGCTTCAAGAAGGCAACGAAAGCGAAGCAGAATCGACTGGGAGTAAAAAATGTCTTTGGAACAGCTCACCGAGGGTGTCCGCGAAAAAGTCGCCAGCGGCGGTATTGAAGAAAGCGTCAAGTTCGACCTTGGTGACGACGGCACCATTTTTCTGCAGGGCTCGGACGTCAGCAATGACGACGGCGACGCGGACTGCACCATCAAAATGACCGCAGAGGATCTCGGCGATCTTCTCAGCGGCGACCTCAATCCGACCGCGGCCTTCATGGGCGGCAAGATGCAGGTTGAAGGTGACATGAGCGTCGCCATGAAACTGGGCAGCATCGTTTAAGAAACGCCAGAACGACATGTAAAAGGCCGGTTCCCCGCGAACCGGCTTTTTTTTGCGTTTTCAGGACAACCGACGGGTCTACCAGAGATCCAACTCGCCCTTGTTCTTGAGCGACTCGAACCATTCCTCCGGGCTCATGGCGATTTGAGCATGCTTGACCATGGCTTCATTCATGTCGGCCAGACCGGAGGTATCCGGCCAGTTTTCCGGCTGCCAGATGTTGGAGCGGAAGACACATTTCGGGCAGTGCATGAAGGCGCTTTGAACATGAATTACCAAGGCGAGTTTCGGGGGCCGGTCGTTGATCGCCATCATTTTCAGGAGATCGGTATCCTGAACGATCCGCGCCTCACCCCGGATACGCAGGGTCTCGCCGCGGCCCGGCACGAGAAACAGCAATCCGACCCGCGGATCTTTCAGGATATTGTGGAACGTATCCACACGGCGGTTTCCGGGCCGGTCCGGAATTGCCAGCGTTGCCTCATCGAGAACCTTCACGAAACCCGCAGGATCTCCCTTTGGCGAAATATCGAGATAACCTGCCGGATTGCTTGAAGCGAGAAAACAGAACGGTGCATGTGCGATGAAATCCCGGCAGATGCTGTCGAGCGCAGGCAGTTCCTTTGCAACAATCTGCGGCATGGGTTCGCCGATGACCTCTTCAAGGTCCTCGATCCGCGTAACGATATTGGAAAATCTTGCAAATGGGTCGTCGCTGCTCGCCATGGAACCCTCCTTGAACCCGTGAAAGGCTAGAGTTCCAGATCCGGCCTGTCAAAACCAGCATCAAGGTCGGCAATAGAAAACGGCGGGCCCGAGGACCCGCCGCCAAGTTTTTGCTAGCACTTTTGTTATCTCGTTATGATCTCCGGCCCCATCAGACTGTATGGCAGCCAGGTGGAGAGCGCCGGGACATAGGTCACCAGGATCAGGAACGCCAGCAGCACCAGCACGAAAGGTGCCGCCGCCTTTACCACCTGAACCAGACTCATGCCCGTAATACCGGATGTCACGAACAGGTTGAGACCGATAGGTGGTGTGATCATGCCGATTTCCATGTTCACGACCATCAGGATACCGAGATGGATCGGGTCCACGCCCAGCTCCAGGCCAATCGGGAACACAACAGGCGCCACGATCAGCAGCAGGCCGGACGGTTCCATGAACTGGCCGCCGATCAGCAGGAGAATGTTGACCGCAATCAGGAAGGTGAACCAGTTGAAGCCGGCTTCGACCATCCAGTCGGTGATCACCTGCGGGATCTGTTCCGCGGTCAGCGTGTGTGCGAACAGCAGAGCATTGACGATGATGAACATCAGCATGATGGTCGTCTTCGCCGAATCCGTCAGAACCTTCTTGGTGTCCTTGTGGAACATGGCAGGGAAGAACTTCCAGGCTATGATGCCCAGGTTCCGCCCCCAGACCATGCCGCCGGCCCCATAAGCTGCCGGCAGCGCCGCCGGGCTGAGCCCGGCGCGCAGAAGCGGATAGGCGACCAGCGACACGATGAGAACGATGGCACTGTCCAGTTCAAAGAAGGAACGCTCGCTGACCAGCATGGCAATGCCGGACCAGGCAAACATGGCGACAACCGCATAGGTGATGGCCTTGAACCCGGTCAGGGCCAGAGGTCCGTCGCTGTCTTCGATCCAGCCGATCCCCGAGAGCGGGCCCATGTCACGATAGACAAAGAGTGCAATCAGGCAGGCATAGACAGCCGCCACGGCAGCAGCTTCCGTCGGCGTGAAGATGCCGAGATAGATGCCGCCCAGGATGATGACCATCAGGAACAGACCAACGGCCGCTTCCGACAGTGCACCCCAGATTTCCTTGAAACCGGGCCAGGGCTGCGCGGGCAGGTTCTTGACCCGCGCCATGACGTAGATCGCGATCATCAGCATCAGACCGGCAATGATGCCCGGAATGACTCCTGCGAGGAACATGCGGCCAACAGAAACGTTGGTTGCAGCAGCATAGACCACCATCACGATGGAAGGCGGGATCAGGATGCCGAGCGTACCTGCGTTGGCGATGACACCGGCCGCGAATTCCTTGGTGTAACCCGCCTGACGCATGCCGGCGATGGCGATCGTACCGATGGCAACCACTGTCGCAGGTGAAGATCCCGAGAGCGCCGCGAAGAGCATGCAGGCAAAGACGCCGGCAATCGCGAGGCCGCCACGAATGGAACCGACGGTCGCAATCGAGAAGCGGATGATCCGCCGCGCAACGCCACCGGTCGACATGAAGCTGGACGCAAGGATAAAGAACGGAATCGCCAGAAGCGTAAAGTTCTGCGAGGCGTTGAACAGCTGAACCGCCACGGAACTCATGGAATCATGGCTGAACAGCGCGATGTAGAGCACGGCAGACAGGCCGAGCGAAACGGCGATCGGAACCCCGAGGAAGAGGAAGCCGAAGACGAAAATGAAGAGGAATGCTGTTTCCATCGGGCCCTAGTCCTTCAGCACATCTTTGTTTTCTGCCACCAGTTCTTCTGCCTCGTGGGCAGCGATGATGGCGTCTTTTTTACCCATGAGAATGAGCACGAAGGCCTGTGCGGCTCGAAAGGCCAGCAGCAGGAGGCCGATAGGCAGGATGACGTAGGGCATCCAGCGCGGGACACGTTCCTTGACGCCGAACCATTCCTGAATGAAGACCGGCCATTTCAGGTCTTCCATGCCGATGGGCAACTTGTAGAACTTGGCCACATAGGCATAGGCCCCACCAGTCGAGCCCTTGTGTTCGAGGCCAAACAAGGTTCCGAACCAGGTCGCATCGAACAGGAGCACAGCGTAAAGCACGGTCAGCGCCGCGCCCAGCAAAGCGGCCAGGCGGAACAAAGGCCTCGGCAACAGGTTGATCACGGCGTCAACGCCGAGATGCGCACCGATCTTGATGCCGTAGCTCATGCCAATCAGGATCAGCCAGGCAAAAAGGACACGGGTGAATTCCAGTGCACCGCCCCATCCGGAATTGAATCCGTAACGGGCCACCACCTGGGTAAAGGTTACGATGGTCATCAACGCCAGAATGAAGGCGAGGATGTTTTCCTCCAAGGAATCGATGAACCGTCCGACACGGGACATGAAAGCCTCCCCATACCGGTACGCATCCGCACCGGTTCCGCGCCCCTTGCCGGGCGCCGCATGATGAATTGAAGTTTTTTCGTAGGAAGATGGGCTCGCCAGGCGAGCCCATCTGTTTCAGACCTTCAGGTCTTAGCTGGCCTGGTTGGAAGCAACCGCTGCGTCGATGACATCCTGACCGATGTCGTCGCGGAACTTGTCCCAAACCGGCTTCATTGTGTTGACCCACTCGTCGCGCTGCTCAGGTGTCAGCTGACGGACAACACCACCGTTTTCGATGATCTTCTGCTTGTTGGCTTCGTTGATCTCGGCGGCACGTGCGTTGTACTCGTCAGCAACTTCGTTGAAGATCTTCACGAACTGGTCACGTGTATCTGCTTCCAGGCTGTCGAGCCATTCCTGGGAAGTCACGGCCAGGTAGGTCAGCAGCTGGTGGTTGGTTTCCGTTGTGCCGTCCTGAACTTCGAAGAACTTCTTGGTGTAGATGTTGGACCAAGTGTTTTCCTGACCGTCCACAACACCGGTCTGCAGAGCGCCATAAACTTCCTTGAAGGCCAGTTTCTGGGCGTTTGCACCCATGGCTTCGATCATGGCAACAGCCACGTCGGAGGTCTGAACACGGAACTTCAGGCCAGCTGCATCGCTTGGAACCAGAAGCGGCTTGTTGGCGGAGAACTGCTTCAGACCATTGAAGACATAACCAAGACCGACGAAGCCGTAATCGGACATTGCGCCAAGCAGTTCCTGACCCTTGTCACCCTTGGTGAAGGTAGTGACGGCGTCCATGTTGGAGAACAGGAACGGCAGATCGAACACACGATACTTCAGAGTGTAGGATTCGAACTTGGAGAGGGACGGAGCAGCAAGCTGCACGTCGCCAAGAAGCAGGGCTTCCATCACCTTGTTATCGTCGAACAGCTGCGAGGACGGGAACACCTGCATGCAGGCCTTGCCTTCCATCTCCGTGTTGATCCGGTCAGCAAGCGCCGACGCCATTTCACCCTTCGGGTGACCCTGTGCGGAAACAACGTGACTGAACTTGATGACAACTTCGCCGTCGCCGCACTCATCAGCAGCATGAGCTGCAGAGGTCATGGCAAAAGAAGCTGCAGCGGCAGCGGCGATCATAAACTTTTTCATCTGATGTCCTCCCAGACATTTCAATTGGACGACCGATTGATCGGCCGGACAGCACAGGGGCTGGTCGCAACGAATATCGCAAGGGCCGTGCCAATTCGTAAAAAATGGCTGAAATGCTGACTTTTTTGGAAAAAGTCCGGAATCCATCCGGTCGCTCCAACGATAACATCGTTAAAAATGGGTAGCCTTTGACACATGGGCAAAGCTCAATGTGTCGAAACCGACACATGGACTGGTTTCACCGAGTGGCTAATGCCACAGGGCGCCACTCTTCGCGTCGCAGTGCACCGTGTCTTCCAGTCGGGCAAGTTTCTCCGGATTGCGGATCAGAAACAGCTGGTCAACGAGCCCGTTTTCCGTGAAGCCAAGTGTCAGGGCCGTCTCGATCCGCTCTCCATTATGCAGAACCAGACCTCGCATGCCGTTGATTTCCATTTCGAAGACCTGGCCTTGCCCGTCTTGCCAAAGTCGGCCGAGGATCCTGGCAACGTATTTTGAAACCGCCTTTGATCCCTCCAGGGTTCGCGTAATGGCGGTCGTCTTGCCACCACCATCGGACCGGTATTGAACGGATTCGGCCAGAAGTCCGGCCAACTGATCTGTCGACCCTGTCTCCAGAGCCGACATGAACGCCGACAGAAACATGTTCTGCTGTTCTTCCGTCGGCACCGAACGCGGCGATTGCGATTGGACAAACCGTGTCGCACGCGAAACCAGCTGACGGCATCCGGCCTCGCTCATTTGCAGGGTCTCGGCAACCTCCCGGTAGGATTTCCCGAAGACTTCCTTCAGAAGGTAGGCGGCTCTCTCTTTCGGGGTCAGACGTTCCAGGAGCATCAGGAACGCCGTGGTCAGGGATTGTGCCCTTTCAAGATCCGTTTCCGGATCCGAACCGGTGTCCGTCTGCAGCGGTTCAGGGATCCACGGGCCGACATAGTCGACCCGTTTGCGGTGCGCCGCCTTGAGGTAGTCCAGGCAGCGATTTGTGCAGATGGTCGTCAGGAAGGCATCCGCATTGACAACGGAAGCGCGATCGGCGCCCTGCCATTTGACGAATGTGTCCTGTACGGCGTCTTCGGCGTCCGCCATGGATCCGAGCATTCGATAGGCCAGGCCAAGCAGTCTTGGCCGGGCACTTTCGAACACGTTTCTGTCCGCAGAATCGCTCATGTCAGTGGTTCGAGACCTGAACCCGGTTCCACAGGTTGATCATGCCGACGGCGGCCGTGATCGCGCTGATCTGGGTGTCCTCGAAATGCTCCCTCAAGTCCTGACGCAGGGCTCCGAAGTCCGTGTCCGGCTCCAGGTTGGTCAGTGCTTCGGTATAGGCAAAAGCCGCCTTTTCCGCAGGCGTGAAATCATCGACATGGCGCCAGACGATCACGCGTTGAAGACGCTCCTGGCTTTCGCCATCCTTCAACGCTTCCTCGGTATGCATCTTCACGCAAAAGGCGCACTGGTTGATCTGGGAGGCTCTCAGGTCGATCAGGTGACGCAGTTTGGGGTTGAGGTCGGTTTTACCGATTTCACCACTTGCCGCCATGAAGCATTTGGCGATTGCCGGGACGTTCTCGTAATGGTTGACAGCAGACTGATTGCTCATGAGTGTTTTCCATCAATTGGGTTGATCTACACTCTCTTGACGATCCAGCATGAAGCCCTGTGACGCGGGCCGCATCTTTTTCCTGCGACCGCTATGCCGGTTGTCCCTCTTCCTTGCCCAACCCGTATTTTCGCATCTTTTCATACAGCGCTTTGCGGGACAGGCCGAGATTTTCGTATGTGGGCTTGATGACGCCGTCATTGCGCTTGAGTTCCGCGGCGATCAGGGCCCGCTCATAGGCGGCCACCTGTTCGAACAAGGTCGAGCCACTGTCTTCCATTGTTTCGGGAGCCTGTTCCAGACCGAGAACGAAGCGGTCTGCCACGTTGCGCAATTCACGCACATTTCCGGACCAGTCGCGCGTGATGAGGCTGGCCAGGTAGGAGTCTGGAATGTCCGGGATCTCGCGGCGATACCGCGCCCGGGCTTCGACGGCCAGATGCTGGAACAACAGGGGTATATCCTCCAGCCGGTCGCGCAGGGGCGGAATGGCAACGTTGACCACATTCAGACGATAAAACAAATCCAGCCGGAAGCGCCCTTCCTTGCCGGCGGCTTCCAGGTCTTCCTTGGTGGCGGCGATGAAGCGCACATCCAGCTCGATGGGTTTGTTTGACCCGAGACGCTCGATGGTGCGTGTTTCAATCACCCTCAGGAGCTTGACCTGCAACTCCAGCGGCATGGATTCGATTTCATCAAGGAAGACCGACCCGCCATGTGCATGTTCAAGCTTGCCGATGCGCTGGCCGCTGGCTCCTGTGAAAGCGCCCTTCTCATGGCCGAAAAGCTCGGATTCGATAATCTCGGCCGGAAGCGCCCCGCAGTTGAGCGCCACAAAGGGTTTTTGCTTGCGCGGACCTTCATCATGGAGCGCGCGTGCAACAACTTCCTTGCCGGAGCCCGTTTCTCCCAGAATCAGGACATCCGCATCCGTCGCGGCAAGGGCCGTCACGTTCCGGCGCAGGAGCTCCATCGCCGGCGTGCGACCGACAAGTCGGCTTTCCAGGCCGGTCCTGTCCGCCAGTTCTTCCCTGAGTTTGCGGTTTTCGAGAACCAGCCGCCGCTTGTCCAGCGCGCGCTCCACCACAGAGGCAAGCCGCGAGACGGAAAAGGGTTTTTCCATGAAGTCGTAGGCGCCGGCCCGCATGGCTTCGACCGCAAGTGGCACATCGCCATGGCCGGTGATCAAGACGACCGGAAGGGCCGGGTCGATTTCAAAGGCCTGCTTCATCACTTGGAACCCGTCGGTTCCCGGCATGCGGATATCGGTCACCAGGACGCCATAAAATCCCCGGTTGATGCGTTCGAATGCCTCTTGCGGGTCTCCGGTGGCAAAGACCTCGTGACCCGAGAGTTCCAGCCCCTGGCTGAGCGATCCCCGAAGATCCTCTTCATCGTCAACCAGCAGGACAGTTGCCTGATCCATGAATTCTATTCCGCCGCCAGCACATGTTCATCCGCAACAGGCAGGCGCATGACAAATTCAGCGCCACCTTCATCCCGATTCGCCGCCTTCAGCGACCCCGAGAAGTCATGGACGATTTTATAGGCAATCGACAAGCCCAATCCGAGACCGGCGCCGACATCCTTGGTGGTGAAAAACGGATCAAAGATCTGGGGCATGTCCTCCGCCTCGATACCCGGTCCATTGTCGCTCACGCTCAGGACGGCCACTTTTCCCTCGCGTTGCAAGCTCAGGCTCACCTTCGGGTCCGCCTCCGTGCCGACGGCGTCCAACGCATTTGACAGGAGGTTGATGACCACCTGTTCCAGCCGGATGCGTCCTCCCTTCACGATGATGTCGTTCTCGGGCAGCGACAGCGAAAGCGTCACCTCGCTCTGCTTGATTTGCGGCTGAAGCAAGAGCATGGCCTCGTCAATCACCTGCCGGAGCGAGACCGGCTTGATGTCGGTTCCGGATTTTCGGGTAAAGCCTTTCAGCGTCTTGGCGATTTCCGCCATGCGATCGACCATGCCACCGATCCGGGTGAGATTTGTGCGCGCTTCTTCCGCGCGCCCCCGCTCGATGAGCATGCCAGCGATTTCGCTGTCCGACCGGATGGCCGCGAGTGGCTGATTGTATTCGTGGCTGAGCGCCGCCGACATGCGTCCAAGGGTTGCCAGCTTGGCCGCCTGGACGAGCTCGGCCTGTGTCAGGCGCAGGTTCGCTTCTGCCTGCTCGCGTTCCTTGACCTCCTGTTCAAGAAGCACATTGGCCTTGCGCAGCTCTGCCGTCCGGCTCTGCACCGTGCGTTCAAGCCGCAGGGCCGCCGCCCTGTTCCGGCGTTCCTGCCTGGCAAAGGCTTCCCTGCGTGCGATCAGCACCCAGACACCGCCGGCCGCGATGACACAGACAAGCAGCGCGACGAGCATGGCCCAACCGGAGCGCTGCCGCGCATCCTCGATATCGACCAGTGTCCTGACTTCCCAGCCAAGGACCGGCAGGTCTGCCGTCAGCTGCATGAAATTGTCGGAAACGTCGCTGGTCGGCAGCAGGAGCTCCATGCGGCCGGTAAGCGGCAGGTTGGCAATGTTTGTGCCCGGGGTAAAGGAGCTCAGATGCTGACCCCGCCATGCGGGGACATTGGTCACGACCACCCGCCCGATCCCGTCCAGGGCAAGCATCGGGTCCTTGCTGAGCGCCCAGGCCTGTTCAACGTCATCCAGACTGACCCGCACGGCCAGAACACCCATCAACTGTCCGTCGCGGCGCAGGGGGGAGGCGAAGACATAATTGGACGGAACACCAGGCGTTCCGGGAATGAGCTGACGTCCGAGCTGCCCCTGTTTTGCCTGCTCGAAGGCGAGGGGAATGGTTTCGGACCCGCCGATCGACCCCATTGGAATGGCATCCTGGCTGGAGATGATCACCTTGCCAGAGGGATCCATCAGCCAGATTTCCTCGGCTCCGGACATGCCTGCTGCAATAGCAGCGATACCCGGATCGGACGGCGTTCCGCTGCCGGTAAGCAGCTGGCCGATATCCGGCCCTCTTGCGAGGAGAGGTGACAGGAGCCGGAACTTGTCGAGCAGCCTTTCCAGGACTGCGGTCTGGACCGCCAGATTGGCCTCGGCCCGGGTCTCCAGCTCCGCCAGCGTGATCCGCAGACTGGCAAGACCGGTCAGCCACATGATCACCAGCGTGGAGAGCACCATCACCGCACCGATGCCCATTTTCAACTTGCGCCAGGTCCGGCGCTTGGATCCGCGTAACATGCGGGCAGTATAATGAAGTGCGCGCGTCCGTGAAGTCGGGCGTTTTACTAGAGCGAAACCTCGTTGGACAGCGGCTGCCCGGGGCTGCGCTGCCGGCGGTCAATAGCCACGCTCTTGATCAGAACGGTCACCGACTTTCCAGGCATGAGATCCAGGTCGGTCACCGAAGCCCGGGTGATGCGGGCCCTGATGGTCTGCTCGCCGACCGAACACAGAATTTCCGCATAGGGGCCGGTTTCCTCGGAGATGCTCTTCACGTCCGCCTCAAAGACATTCCGGATCGACAGGCCCCTGGGCGGTTCGGTCGCCAGCGCCACGTCCCGCGCACGAATGCGCAGTCGGACCTTGTCGCCCGATATGGCTGCCATGTCGGGTATCTGCAGGACTGCGCCGCCAATATCGACATGCGTCAGACCCCATTGCGTATCGACCCGCACCACCGTGCCGCTCACAAGCGCACCGGCTTCGTGGCGACCGGTCGCCCTGCCCAGATCCGTTCGGGCCAGCATCTCGGCGACCGGACCATAGGCTGGCGTTTGACCATCCGACAGGATCACAAGCGTGTTTGAGAGACGCGCGACCTCCTCGATCGAATGGCTCACATAAAGGATCGGGATCCCGGCTTCGACACAGAGCCGGTCCAGATAGGGCAGGATATCGTTGCGCCGTGCCTGGTCGAGATTGGCAAGCGGTTCATCCATGATCAGCAGGCGCGGGTCGGACAGCAGCGCACGACCAATCGCGACGCGCTGGCGTTCACCACCGGAAAGCGTGTCGGGCTTACGGCTCATAAGGTGTCGCAACCCGAGCAGATCGACGACTTCGTTCAGGTCCCGGGTCCCTTCCCGCCGCCCGGCCCAGCGCGCATAGGTCAGATTGGACTTGACACTCAGATGCGGAAAGAGGCGCGCGTCCTGAAAGACATGGCCAATCCGTCGTGCCTGAACTGGAAGATCGGTGCCCTGTTCTGAATCGAACAGCACGGTATCTCCAAGCGTGATCCGGCCCGTGGTTGGCCGGGTCAGTCCGGCGATCATGTTTGTGAGTGTTGTCTTGCCCGATCCGGACTGACCGAACAGGGATGTAACCCCACCCTCGCTTGCAAAACGGGCCTGCAGGTCGAGTGCACCAAGGCGCCCGGTGATGTCGACATCAAGCATGGCCACCTCCAATGCCACGCCGCAGCCGGCGGGCCAGCAGCTCGGAGGCAATCAGGGCCGCAAATGCCACGAATGTTGCCACCAGTGTCATCCGGAATGCAGCAACATCGCCGCTCGGCGACTGCGTGGCGGTATAGATCGCCAGCGCCAGCGTGCGTGTTTCACCCGGAATGTTGGAAACAAAGGTGATCGTGGCGCCAAATTCGCCCATCGCCTTGGCAAACCCGAGGATCGCCCCGCCGAGAATGCCGGGCAGTGCGAGTGGCAACGTGATCGTCAAAAAGGCGACGATCCGATAGGCGCCGAGAGACTTGGCCGCGTCTTCAAGCTTCGGATCGACCGCCTCGAAGGACAGCCGAATTGGCCGCACCATCAGCGGAAAGGCCATGACACCGGCCGCCAGTGCCGCGCCCATCCAGTTGAAGGCAAAACTGATCCCGAAATTGTCGGCGAGGAAAGCACCAACCGGACCCTTGCGCCCGAACATGAGAAGAAGAACATAGCCGGTCACGACAGGCGGCAGGACCAGGGGCAGGTGCACCAGCGCGTTGACCATACCGTGGCCCGGAAAACGATAGCGGGCCAAAACATAAGCCACGAGGATTGCGAGCGGGAGCACGACAAGAAGAGCCGCGAAGGCCACCTTCAAAGTCAACAGAAGGGCTTGCCATTCGGCTGGCTGAAGGGTCAGAAAATCCACGGGCATCCGGTCTTTGTTTCGATCAGCCGTCCTGCGCCGGCGGCCTAATCCACTTTATCGGTTAGAAACCCGTGTGAACGCAAGATTTCTTGTGCTTCAGACGCGCCGAAAAACGCCAAAAGGCCGGAAGCCGCCGGGTTGGCCCGGAAGCCGGTCAGGGCCGCAAGGTACTGGATGTCAGGATGAGCCGTCGCCGGAATTTCGGCAATGACTTCAACACCTGGTTCGATTTCGGCGTCGGTCCGGTAAACCAGTCCGGCGGGAACATCACCCCGGGCGACCGAGGTTAGGACAATCCTGACATTCTCCATGGGCGCGAGGTTTGCCGACACGCCTTGCCACACGTCCAGGGCTTCAAGGGCGGCCTTTCCATACCGCCCTGCCGGCACTGTCTCCGGTTCGGCGATCGCCAGGCGTCCGTCGCTCAAAAGCGCCGCGAGATCCGGGACTTTCAACTCGACCTTCTGGCTTCCTTCCGGGCCAACCAAGACGAGACTGTTTGAGGCGATCCCTGCAATCGTATCCGGACGCACGGCACCCGCCTTTTCAACATAGTCCATCCAGGCAACATCAGCCGAAACGAAGACATCCGCCGGTGCACCGGCCTCGATCTGCCGGGCCAAGGTTCCGGTTCCGGCAAAGGAAAAGACGACAGGAACGCCGCTTTCGCGTGTGTAAGCGGCCCCGATCTCTTCCATCACCTCCTGCAGGCTGGCCGCAGCAAAGACCGTAACGGACGACTGGGCCGCCGCCGCTGTCGCCGTGACGCAAAAAAACAGAAAGGAGACCAACACTCTCCGGATCATCGGGACCTCACGCTAAAGACCTGCCCATAGCTAATCGGCGTTCAAGGGCGGATCAATAAGGCAAAGTCCCTAATGTGCAAGTTGCCGCCGGTCTTCCCGGATCATGTCAGACCCCTTTTCGGCGATCATGACGGTGGGTGCATTGGTATTGCCGGAAGTGATGTTGGGCATGACTGACGCATCGACCACGCGAATATTGTCAAAACCCCGCAGTTTCAGTCGGCCGTCGACAACAGATTTTTCGTCGACGCCCATGCGGCATGTGCTGACCGGGTGAAAGATTGTCGTGCCAATGTTGCCCGCAGCTTTCACCAGGTCCTCTTCACTTGTGTAGTCGGGACCCGGGAGGAATTCTTCCGGCTCGTAGGGCTGCATCGCCGGAGCCGCCATGATGCGCCGGGTCAAACGGATCGCGTCCGCTGCAACGCGCTTGTCTGCCTCGGCAGACAGGTAGTTGGGCAGGATTTCGGGTTGGGCCGACCTGTCGGGTGACGTGATGTGCACATGACCTCGGCTTTCGGGGCGCAGATTGCAGACACTTGCTGTCATTGCGGAAAACGGGTGCAGGGGCTCGCCGAACTTCGGCAATGACAGGGGCTGCACATGGTATTCGACATTGGCAGTCTCGAAAGAGGGATCGGTCTTTGCGAAGACTCCAAGCTGGCTGGGTGCCATTGCCATGGGGCCGGACCGCCGGAGCAGATAATCCAGACCAATCTTGGCCTTGCCGAACCAGGTCGACGCCATGTCATTCAGTGTCGGAGCATTCCGGACCTTGAACACCGGTCTCAGTTGCAAGTGGTCCTGCAGGTTTTCTCCAATGCTCATGAATTCATGCTTCGCTTCGACGCCTGACTTCTTCAAGACCTCCGGATTGCCGATGCCCGACAATTCGAGCAATTGCGGCGACCCGATTGCCCCGGCCGACAGGATCAGCTCTCCGTTGACGGTGATTTTTGCTGCCTCGCCGGCGACAGTCAGATCCAGATCCGTTGCCCTGCCGTTTTCAAAACTGAATCGGCTGACATGCGCCTCCGTTACGACGTTCAAATTCGGCCTGTTCGCTGCGGGACGCAAAAAGGCCTTGGCGCCATTCCAGCGCAACCCGGACTTCTGATTGACCTGGAAATAGGCGGAGCCGAGATTGTCACCACCATTGAAATCCGTGGTCTTTGGAATGCCGTTCTGTTCGCAGGCGTCGCGAAAGGCGTCCAGCAACTCCCAGGTCATGCGCTGTTCTTCAACCCGCAGGTTGCCGCCCTGGCCATGAAGGTCATTGTCCCAGGCGTAGTGGTCTTCCGATTTGCGGAAATAGGGAAGGACGTCGTCCCATCCCCAACCCGTCAGCCCAAGCTGCCGCCACTGGTCATAGTCCCAGGCCTGGCCACGCATGTAGATCATGCCGTTGATCGAGGAACAGCCACCGAGCACCTTGCCGCGCGGATAAAGCAGGGACCGCCCGTTGAGTCCCGGGTCGGAGGCGGTCGTGAACCCCCAGTCGACGCGCGGATTGCCGATACAGTAGAGGTAGCCGACAGGAATGTGGATCCAGATGTAATTGTCCTTCTTGCCGGCCTCCAGAAGGAGAACCTTCACATCCGGGTCTTCCGAAAGCCGGTTGGCAAGCACACAGCCGGCGGTTCCGGCTCCGACAATGACATAATCCCATGCACCGAGGTCGCGCATAAATCCTCCCGATCCTTTTGCGCGATGGAGGCACGACAAACGAGCCCGGTCAAGTTAGCTCCCGGTCGAAAACGGGCACATCGCGAGACAATTATGACGACAAGTGGCGAGGAATCAGAAACAGGTAACTGGCAGATTGAATGACGGTAAGACGTGAGGAAGACGGGAATGGCGATCGAATTGGTTGTGCAAACGCCAAGTGCAGAGGTTTATCTGGAGCTGCGTGCAGGCGGCGGCCTGAGCGGCTATGCCCCCGAGGCCGCCGAAATCGGCCTGAGAAACAGCCTTTTTTCCGTCATGCTGCTGGATGACGGCAAGCCAGTCGGCATGGGCCGCGTGATTGGCGACGGCGGCTGTTTCATTCAGGTCACGGACATCGTGGTATTGCCGAAGTACCAGGGACTGGGACTTGGAAAGCGCATCATGGCTGCAATCACGGAGTTTCTGGAAACCGAACTGCCACCGACGGCCTATGTCAGCCTGATCGCCGATGTGCCTGCAAACAGGCTCTACGAGCAGTTCGGCTTCAAGGAGACCGCGCCGCGCTCGGTCGGCATGTCACGGAGAGTGGACTAGGCACGCGTCCTCAAGCCGTTTACGTAATTCTTACGAGAAGATGGGAGAAACACCGGACGCTGACCAATCACCGGTCAGAAACGGAGTAGACGCAGTGTCCAACCTAGCGCAACGCGGCCTGGAAAAAACATTCCTGCTGGCATATCGCACCGCCTACCGCGTGTACCAACCCATGCGCAACGTGATTGGCGCTGCAATTTTATGCGTATTCATCGCAATGACAGCTGCCGTGGTTCACGTCTACCCCCTCTCCAACTGGGACATGTTCGCCTATACGGCAAGTGTTCTGGAAGCTGAGGTCCCCGATACAGCCGAACGGCACCGGCAAAGTTATGCGCTGGTGAAGGACAATGTTTCTGAAGGTGAATATCTGACGCTCACCCGGGACCGCGCCTACCGGATCCGGCAGGCCGAAGACCCCGAGGCCTTCGCAACAATGCTGGGCTTCTATCGGCTCAAAATCCTTTACGTCGAGACCGCGAAACTTCTGAGCGCGCACATGGATCCGGTCAAGGCTCTGCGCATGGTGTCGCTTGTCTCTGCGGTGGCCGTTGGCGGGATCCTGCTGGTCTGGATGGCACGCACAGGAACGCTGGCTTACGGCCCTGTCGTGGTTGCCCTGCTGATCGGTTCTGCATTCGGAGATGCGGCGCAGCTTCTTTCTCCCGACCTCTACGCAACCGTGTTTCTGCTGCTCGCCGCCTTGTTCTACCTGGAACGGCTGGACCTCCCGGCGGCGCTCAGTCTTGTCGCTGCTTTCCTGGTCCGGCCCGATCACCTTGCCTTTATCGGGGTCTTTTTCGTTTTTGCTGCCATATATGGGCCCGGCCGCTGGAACATGACGGCCTGTTTCGCCGTTTGTTTTGCCATTTATCTTTGGCTGACACGGGGCAGCGATCATCCCGGTTGGTGGATCCACATGTGGTTTACCCATGTGGAGTATGTGCCGACCCTGAAGGACTTCGACCCGCCATTTTCCATAGTCGCCTATGTTCAGATGCTGGTGAGATCAACGGTGCGTTCGCTGATGAGCCAGACTTGGTTGGCATTGCTCTTTGCCCAGGTGCTGTTCTATGCCCGATGCATCGAGCCTGCGAAACTCGAAGAGCGATCGAGGGTTCTGCTTTACGCCGTGTTTGCCTCGATCTGTGCGAAGTACCTGGTCTTTCCGCATTTCGAGACGCGGTTCTATCTGCCCTACCTCCTGATCATTGGCATGATCCTTCTTGTAAGCTGGCATCGCCAGCAATCCGGGTCTGTGCGCACCGCAAGCTGAGCGTGCGCAAAAATCAACTCCGCTCGCAAATCGGGTCGCCCGGGTGACGCGGTGTGACTAGGGTCTTCTCCAATGAAATGAGGAGACCCGACCATGTTCCAGATTCACCCGCTCCCCGCCGAGACGTTCGCCCCGCTTAACGGGTTGCCAGATGCCGATCTCGCGGAAAAGAACGTGCAGGTGCACATCTCGGACGGCGCTTTCCCCTGCCGGGTCACGCTGGAAGATGTCGCCGAAGGCGAGCGCGTGTTCCTGCTCAATTTCGAGCATCAACCCGGCAATTCCCCGTACAAGTCCCGCCACGCGATCTTCGTCAAGGAAGGCGCCGTTGAGGGTCACCCGGCACCCGGCCAGATTCCCGCCTCTGTCGCAAGCCGCTTGCTGTCGGTGCGTGCATTCAACAGCTCTGACGAAATTGTGGACGCAGATGTCATTGAGGGCCGTGAAGCAGCTGCCTTGATCGACCGTTTTTTCGACAATGCCGAGGTCGACTACATTCACCTGCACTATGCACGACGCGGTTGCTTTGCCGCCAAGGTGACCCGTTCATCCTGACACGAGCGGGGCTTCTGCCGGGGGCGCCTTGTTAGAGGCTCCTCCGGGTTTTGCCTGATGTTCGAAACGTCTCTCGCTGATGTAAGCTCGATCCAAAGGGTCGGGTTTTGCTGTTACCGGCAGTTGCACTCGGCTTCCTGTTCCAATTTCACAACTGGACCCCGGGTTTGGACTAAACTGGATCTTTCCCAAATCGCCCTCCTTGGGGATCGTCAGAACAAAGAGGCCCGACGCTCCAGGGCTCAAGCCTTGCGTCATGACTGCCTCGAGCAAAGGGAGACTTGCCATGCAGACCGCCGCAAACCGCCGCGCCACGTTCAAAGCCCTGCACGAGAAGGGCAGGGCCTTCCTGATGCCCAATCCATTCGACACAGGAACAGCGCGGATCCTCGATGGCCTCCGTTTCGATGCACTTGCCACTTCCAGTGCCGGCTATGCCTGGACCAGAGGTGTGAAGGACGCGGAGGGTCTGATCAGCCGCAACGAGGCGCTGTCCCACGCGGCCGACGTCATCAGCGCAACAAGTCTTCCGGTCAATGGCGATCTTGAAAACGGGTTTGGCGACAGCCCGGAAGACGTCGTGGAAACGATCAAGGGTGCGATCGAAGTCGGTCTCGCAGGGTGCTCCATTGAGGACTACACCACCGATCCCCGCAAGCCTTATTACCCGCTCGACCTGGCCGTCGAACGGATCAAGGCAGCCGTAGATGCCAAGAACACGATCGCGCCCGATTTCGTGCTGACCGCGCGCAGCGAGGGTCCGGTCCAGACCGAGCATGAACTTGAGGAAACCATCAAGCGCCTGAATGCCTTCGTCGAAGCCGGCGCCGACTGCGTTTATGCACCGGAACTGAAAGACAAGGAGCAGATCGCCAGGGTTCTCACTGCCGTCAACGCCCCTTTGAACATTCTGGCTGGCCGCAAGAATTTCCATCTCACGCGCAAGGAACTCGGCGACATGGGCGTTGCGCGCGTCTCGATCGGTGCAGGTCTGGCGCGCATTGCCTTCGGTGCCTTCATCACGGCGGCGGAGGACATGAAGGACGGTGGGGCGTTCGGCGCGTTCGACAGGGCCAGCGGCATCATCGATTTCGAGGATTTCATGAAAGCGAAACCCTGATATCCGATGGCCCCTGGTTTTCCGGACCGTCCGGCGCGCGCAAAGATTGACGACGCGCGTGAATTGAACGCCCTGGCATGCCGAACCTATTCGGGCTTCATCCCGGTCATGGATGCGGTTCCAGCGCCTATGCTCACCGATCTGCACGCGCTTGTCCGGGATCACGAAGTCTGGGTCATACGAGGTGACACCGGCCTGATCGGCAGTCTCGCCCTCATCAGGCAGGAAGACCATCTGCTGATTGAAAGCATCGCGGTCGATCCCGACCATCAGGGCGGTGGCGCCGGGCGGTTCCTGCTGGACTTCGCCAGGATCAGGGCCGCGGAACTGGGACTTGGTGTCCTCAGGCTCTATACGAATGTTCGCATGGTCCGCAATCGCGATTGGTACAAGCGCGCGGGATTTGAGGAAACGGGCCATGAGCAACGCGGCGACAAGCATATCGTACACATGAAACTCACCCTTTGAACCGAGTCAGCCCGTTGCCCAGTAGGTAAGCACAAGCGGCAAGGTCACCAATGTCAGGATTGTCGAGACGAAAATGAAACCGGCAACGCCCGGCGCTTCATCGGGCTGGTGCTGGGATACGGCAAGGTAGGTCGCAACGGACGGCGGCATGAAGCACAGAAGGACGATCACGCTTTCGACCTTGGGACTGAGGTCAAGCACCCGGGTAAGCACCAGCGCCGCGACCGCAGACATGCCGATATGAAGGATCGACAACAACATTGCCCTCGAGACGCCGCCGAGTTTCAGGGTTGCCAGGCTGTATCCGAGCGTCAGCAGCATGATCGGGATGGCAAGACCCGCGAGGATCTCCAGGCTCTGATCGAGCGGGCCGGGCAATTTCAGGCCGGTCACCATCAGGCCCAGCGAAATGATCACCGCGTAAATGACCGGTTGCTTGGCCAGGGCGGCAAAATTCGGTTTGCCCATCGGAATGGCGATCCCGATTGTAAACACCGCCACCAGCACAACGACAATGAACCCGATGGCAACCGCCGCTCCTTCGGGGCCAAAGGCCAGCGTCGACACGGGCAGGCCGATATTGCCGACATTGGAGAGCATCATTGGCGGCCAATAGGCCTTGATCGGCAGACGCGTCAACTTCAGGACACCGAAGCCCAGGATCGCAAGAACCATCACAAGACCGGCAGCCGCCGCCAAAACGGTCATGAAGGTCGCAAGCTGAATATGTTCCTTGGCAAGGTGAGCCAGGATCAGGGCGGGATAGCCGACATTGGAAACGAGCGCGCCGAACAGCTTGGTGTCGAACGGCGCCTTGAAAACCGCGAGGCCATAGCCGAGCAGGACACACAAAAGCACGGGCAGCATGACATTGACGACATGCCCGAAAATCTCTTCCATGGTCCACTCTCCTTTCAGCCGATCCGGCCGTTATCTCAGCTTAGCCTGTTGCCCAGTAGGTGAGAACGATCGGCAGCGTCACCAGAGTCAGCACGGTAGACACCAGGATGAAGGCAGCCACCCCCGGAGCCTCTTCTGCCTGGTACCGTGCGACAGGCAGGTAGGTGATTGCCGAGGGCGGCATGAAGCACAAAAGGACGATGATACTTTCCACCCTTGCGCCAAAGGGCAGGACACTTGTCAGTGCCAGCGCTGCCACCGCCGAAATAGCGATATGAACGGCCGACAACACAAAGGCCCGGGCAAGGCCGCCCGTCTTGAGCGTTCCAAGGCTGTAGCCGAGGGTCAGCAACATGACCGGGATCGTCAATCCGGCCAGTATGTCGATCGCACTTTCGACCGGTGCTGGGATCTTCCAGCCCGTTGCCATCAGGACAAGGGACAGGAGGACGGCGTAGACCACTGGCTGCCGGGCCAGCGCACCGAAATCGGGACGGCCCATGGGCAGCGCGATTCCCAGCGTGAAGATGGCCACCAGGATGACCGCAATGAAGCCGATGGTGACAGCCGCACCTTCCGGACCGAAAGCAAGCGTTGCCACTGGCAATCCGACGCTGCCTACATTGGCCAGCATCATGGGACCGAGATAGGCGCGCACGGGAACCCCAAGCAGCCGCAGAACCGGATAACCGAGACACGCAAAAACCAACACCAGTGCGGATGCGGCAACAATCACGACCATGAATGTACCGAGTTCGATATGTTCCTTGGCCAGGTGGGAAATGACGAGCGTCGGATACCCGACATTCGAGACCAGCGCGCCAAACAGGGCGGTGTCGAACCGGGCCTTGACCACGGACAGTGCGTAGCCAACGAGCACACAGATCAGGACGGGCAGAAGGACATTGGTGACGTGTTCAAGAATGACCGCCACGCTGTTCCCTCCTGATGTGCGTTGTCCTGCGAGAACGTTAGAAGGGGCGGTGGCGGAAAATCAACCCTTGCGTTCAGGCCGGAGGTGTTGCCCGCAGCAGCACCTCCGGCCGAACTGTTTCGGGCGCCGGGTTAACCGCCGTCCCAGTTTTTCTGCGCCTTCTGCTTCATGATGCCCCTGACCATCTTGCCGAACGCCTTGTCCTTCGACCGGCGTTCCGCCAGCGTTGCGGAATTGAAGGCTTCTTCCGCCTTCAACTTCCGCCACCTGTTCAACCGGCTTTCGTCCAGCTGCCCTTCGCGGATTGCCTCCTGAACGGCACATCCCGGCTCAGACTGGTGGGCGCAATCGTTGAAGCGGCAAGTGGCTGCCAACGCATTCACATCCGCAAAGAGATCGTCGATCCCGGACGCGACGTCCGTCAGCTGAAGCTCACGCATACCGGGCGTGTCCAGAACCAGACAGCCGCCAGGGACCAGGTGCAACTGGCGCCGGGTGGTCGTGTGACGACCCTTGGCGTCATCCTCACGGATGCCTTGTGTTGCGATCGCATCGGACCCGATCAACGCGTTGGTCAGGGTCGATTTGCCAACGCCCGACGAGCCGAGGAAAGCGACCGTGCGGCCCGCCTTGCACCATTCAGCCAGCTTGCTCCCCGGTTCTTCACCACGGGCATCGAGGGACACAACGGCAACCCGGTCCGAGATCGAGCGGGCCCGTTCTGCATAGTCTTCTGCATCAGACGCCAGGTCCGATTTCGTCAGCACGATTACCGGCGTGATTTCGGCCTCGAATGCAAGCGCGATATAGCGCTCCAACCTGGCAATGTTGAAATCCTGATTACAGGAGGAAACGACAAAGGCCGTATCAATATTGGCGGCAATCAGCTGAACCTGCCGGCCCTTGCCCGGCGCACGGCGTTGAAGAAGGCTCTTGCGGTCAAGCAATCTGCTCGATGCCGGATGGTCTGCATCGAACAGCAACCAGTCCCCGACGGTCGCGTCGGTCCTGGGCGGCAATACCCGGTCGATGTCCTGGCCCCTCGCATGAAGGCCGCTCCGATGCACCTCAACAACCCGAACCGGGGGTGTTCTCATCAGGTCATCGGCACTGATCTGCTGGGCTAAAGAGGGCTGCCACCCAAGCTCTTCAAGCGGGCTTGCCTTTACGGATTTTGAAGGCGGGGTGGCGCTGGCTGGAAAAAAACCGGAATAGTCTCGTGTCATCGGATCTCTCGTGACTTAAACACACGTCATCGGGCGCCCGACAGGGCACCGGTTCATGTATTTTGGGCTCTCTGGCGATCAGAGAGCCTGCTCACGCAAGCTCTGACATCAAGTCTCCATTGGGCGCGGCGAATGCAGCGCTGCTTTCTATCTATCCATTTGCCCTGCCGGCTTCAAGATGGCCGAAGAGGTTTCGTCCCTTCACCGCAGCACTATTCCGGTCGCTCTCCGACATAGGCGGCACGGGGCCTGATTTTCTCCGGCGAGGCATATTGTTCCAGCGTGTGTGCGATCCAGCCCACCATCCTGCCGGTACAGAAGATCGTCTTGGCAGCATCCTTCGGCAGGCCATAGGTTCTTTGCACCGCGGCCAGGGCGAAGTCGATATTGGGGGGTTGGCCAAACAGATCCTGGGCAACCTCGATCAGACCCGGAAGCGCAGCGACAAAGGGATTGCCGGTTTCGCTTTCCAGCAGAAGATCCAGCAGACAGTCTGCGCGCGGGTCGCGCCCCTGGTAGACCGAATGCCCAAAGCCGGGCAGGGGTTCACCCCGGCTCAGTCGGTCCGACAGGATCGTCTCGATGTCCGAGTCCGGTTCGATCCCCGCAAGCCAGGCCGCGGCCCGGTCCGGTGCCACACCGTGACGCGGGCCCATGAAAGCGCCTATGCCCGACAAAAGCGCCGCATGAAGCGGTGCCCTGGTTGATGCTGCGCACCGGGCTGCAAAGGCACTGGTGTTGAGCTCGTGATCGGCACACAGGACAAGTGCTGCGCGGATCACGTTTTTTGCTCCTGTCGAAACACCGTAGGCTTCCGCGATCTGGGTGTGGATGGGCACGGAGACGGGATCGGTGTCGAGCATTGCCGCAACG
Organism: Roseibium sp.; assembly: GCA_017643925.1. GTDB lineage: Bacteria > Pseudomonadota > Alphaproteobacteria > Rhizobiales > Stappiaceae > Roseibium. Next base: position 46,242 of record JAEPML010000023.1, read on the forward strand.
CTGTAGCGCAGCAGCGCCGCGCCCTTGGTCTGGAGCAGTTTGGGCGCCTGCGTATAGGCAGCCTTGTCCTGCAGTGGCCAAGCGGCCAGTGCCATCATCAGGCGATCGAGAGGCCCAAGTCCTTGAGGGAGGTCAGGCGGGCCCTTCGGCGCCTTTTCGGCGAAGGGATCGGCATCTGAGCGCCACAACAGGGTTGCCACGGTTTCGAGTGTCGAGGTCTCGGCCAGATCACTTGCAAGTTTGCCCCGGTAAACCGGCCCATTGTCCGAAATCAGCGTCAGTTCGGTTTCGAGCACCGGATCGCCGGTGAGGGGCCGCGAGCCCGTGTGGTCTTCAGCAGCACGGCGCCCCTTGAGCCGCCGCACATCTGCGGCATCGTAGCGGCGTTTCTTGCCATGTCCAGCAACCGACGAAATCAAACCGCGGCTGACATAGGCATAAAGGGTTGCCGGCTGGACCCCGAGTTCGGCTGCCGCTTCACGCGCGGAAAGGTAGATTGGCCTGTTCATGCATTGATTTTAAATATCAACATTGATCAATGCAAATAACTTGTTTCATGTGACGCCGTGAAACAAGGAGATGACCATGACAGAAGCACCAAACCCGGTGACGATGAACCAGGATCCGACCGCGGGCCTGGAAGGCGTCGTTGCTGCCGTGACCCGCCTCAGCAATGTCGACGGACAGAACGGCATATTGATCCTGAAGGGTGAGAAGATCGAGGATCTGGCAGGCAAGATACCGTTCGAAGATGCGGTCGGACATCTTTGGCAGGACCTGAATCTTACCGGCGTATCGTCCATTTCAACCGGATTTGCAGACGCCCGCATGGCGGCTTTTGACGTCGTGCCGCTTCTTGAGCGTGCTCCTGCGGCACTTTCCGTCTACGAGCTCATGCAGCTTGGACTGACCGCCCTGCCCGGCCATGCCGAATTGCCGGAAGCAATCGCCATTTGCGGCTCCTTGCCGGTGTTCCTGGCTGCCGCGCACCGCATTTCAAAGAACCTGCACCCGATTGCGCCCGATCCTTCCCTGGACACTGCCACGGACCTTTTGCGCATGTTGACCGGGTCCACGCCCTCGAGCGAGGAGGCCGATGCGCTTGACCGCTATCTCGTTACCATCCTGGACCACGGCCTTAATGCGTCCACCTTCACAGCGCGGGTGATCGGATCAACCCGAGCCGGTCTGAAACAATCGGTGCTCGGTGCCATGGGCGCCTTGAGCGGTCCGCTGCATGGCGGTGCTCCCGGTCCGGTTCTCGACATGATCGACGCCATCGGAGCACCAGATAACGCGGCAAGCTGGATCACCGGCGCGTTGGCGCGCAAGGAACGTCTGATGGGATTTGGTCACCGGATCTACCGCACGCGCGATCCCCGTGCCGACGTTCTGAAGGCAGGTCTGCACCTGCTTGGCGCTTCCAACCCCAAGGTACAGCTTGCCGAGAAGATCGAAGCTGCAGCGCTAGCCGCCCTCAGGCAGGCAAAACCGGATCGCCCGCTCGATACAAATGTGGAGTTCTACACTGCCGTCTTGTTGGATGCTGTCGGGATAGACCGGACACTGTTCACACCGCTTTTTGCAACCGGCCGCGCGGCTGGATGGTGCGCACATGTCCTGGAGCAGCAGACCACAGGCAAACTAATCCGCCCCTCATCCCAGTATGTGGGACCGATGCCGGAATAGATTGTTTGGCGCGTTTCGAAAAGGATCCGTGGCGATAGGCGGGACCACGAGACGTTCTCAAGAAACTTTGCCGCCCCGGCCTTGAGCCGGAGCCTCTTCAAAGACCCCCCGGGTCCCGGATTAAGTCCGGGACAGCCCGGGAACCGCGATAATCAGCCGGCCATTTCGGCTTCACGAACGGCAAGTTCGATCTCGTCAACCAGACCCGGTTCAAGGCCGAGCCGCGCTGCCAGCATCTGCAGATAGGCCTTTTCCGCCGGATGATCCGGGTCGATGGCGATTCGCGATGCTGCGTAGATTTCGGCGGCCGTTTCCGGGCAACTGGCGCTGGCCACGACCTTGTCGAGGTCGAGCGGTGAGCGCAGCTCGTCCATGAGAAACGCCTTGGCTTCGCTGTCCAGACCCGCTTCGTCGATCTTTTCGAAGATGCGGTCCTGTTCTTCACGATCGATATGGCCGTCAGCCTTGGCGGCAGAAATCATGGCGGTCAGGAGGTTCACCGCGAACTGGTTCTCACCGCCCGGCTGCTGCGCCGGATCGAAGGCGGTGCCGCGCGGCGCTTCCAAGGGGATCGGCTCGTCCTGCGGATAGCTCGGCCGTGGCTGGTTCTCCTGGTTGGCCTTGTGACCCTGATAGGCCTTGTAGGCAAGTCCAGCGACCAGCGCGAGGCCACCATAGGTCACGGCCTTCTTGCCGATCTTGCGCCCGGTTTTGGTGCCGAGCATCAATCCCGCCAGTCCGCCGAGCGCCAGGCCACCGCCCTGGGAGGACAGAAAATCCTTGCCCTGGGACATGAGATCGCCGGATCCACCGCGCTGCGCAGCTGCGGCACCGCCCCGGCCACCATACTGGCCTCCGGACTGGTTGCCGCCCTGGCTTCCCAGAAACTGATCCAGCAGGGATTTTGCGTCGAACATCAATTGGCTCCATAAAACGGCCCGCTAGGGGCAAGACACAGGTTTCCTATCATTTGGGATTTTCTTACCGCGAAGCAAGCGTGCGATACACTCGCTTACAGTTTTCCGGTCGGGACCGCGATTTCGAGTTTCAGGAGCAGACAAATTCGAATGGAACTTTTTCTCAAAACCACCAGGAGCGTCGTATTCCTGGTCTTCGTTTTCTTGGTCGTCACGCCCGCGCATGCGTTCCTTGATGATGAGGCGCCGGACAGCTACCGGATGCTCACCGACGCCGGGGAGAAAGCGGCATTTCAATCAGCCCTGGCCGCCACAGGTGAGAGTTCGACAGACAGACTTGCCGTCTACAGCCAGGCAACCGATAATTTCGAAACGTCGCCGGACGGCAAAGACGACGTAAAGAACGGATACACGCTTTACGCCGTTCAGGACCGTGGACGGCCTCGCGGAGAAGAATACCCAACGTATCTTTTCCGGGTAGATGACGATCCGGGGGGCCCGGAACTGATTTACAAAACCCATGCCGGTCCGCGCATCTACCATACAGATTCAAACAGTGACACAGGCTGCCTCTTCTCCGCGCAAAAGGGCTATTCGGACATCTGCCTCGTCGATGTCCGGGGCAACCCGGCACCAGACCTCCCCGGGCTTCGGGATGATTTCTGGTCGGACCTGATGAAAGTCCTGGGTTTCTAGTCTCAATGCTGTTGCGCGTTAAATGGCATGGATCCCCGATCAAGTCGGGGATGACCCGGAAAGAGGAAAGTGTCTTCCGTTGCCTCTCCTTGGCTGCGCAAGACATGGGTAATGGCGGTTTGAGCTCGAAGCCGCTCCGGAAACTCGGCAGTCATCCCCGACTTGATCGGGGACCCATGCCAAATTGTAATCTGGCTTCAAACGCCGACCTGCCCCTGGTTCAACGGCAACAGGTTGTCGTCCTTCAGGGTTTCCATGGCAATGGATGAGCGGACATGGTGGACGGCTTCCTGGGGCAAGAGGTCGTCATTGATGATGTGGCTCAGCGTCTTCAGGTCCGGCACGACGATCTTCAGCATGTAGTCGACATCACCGGTCAGCGTATGCGCCTCCTGGACTTCGGGCATCGCGGTGACCATGTTGCGGAACTTGCGGGCATTTTCCTTGCTGTGCGCACCAAGCGTTACCCCGACAAAGGCCGTCACCGTCAAACCAAGCGCTTCCGGATCGAGAGAGGCCTTGTAACGACGTATGATGCCGGCGTCTTCCAGCTTCTGCCGCCGTCGCGACACCTGGCTTGCGGACAGGTTGATCACGCTGCCAAGCTCTGCATTTGTCAGTGCCGCATTGTCCTGCAGGGCGGCCAACAGCTTCACGTCATAGCCATCAAGAGCAATTATCATGCGTGTTTTCCAATTTTTTCACACATATCGTGCATAAGCATATGCGAAAGCACGTGCTTTGCACACACCCTGCGCAACAAGACAGGCATTCTGAACCTCAATGACGCCATCTTTGAGGAGAGCCTTCCATGGGTCCGTTCCCGCACGACGCACCGCCCGCCCAGATCACCCCGCAGAACCCTGCAGGCACCGACGGTTTCGAGTTCGTGGAATTTGCGCACCCGGAACCGGAGAAGCTCGACGCCCTCTTCCGCAAGATGGGCTACACACCGGTTGCCAAACACGCCTCGAAGAACATCACTCTCTACCGCCAGGGCGACATTACCTATGTCCTGAACGCGGAGCCGGGCAGCCATGGCATGAAATTCGTCGACGAGCACGGCCCCTGCGCCCCGTCGATGGCCTGGCGCGTTGTTGACGCCCAAAAGGCCTATCAGCACGCGGTTGCACGCGGCGCGACACCCTACGAGGGCAACGACAAGACGCTTGATGTTCCGGCCATTGTCGGCATCGGCGGGTCGCTTCTCTATTTTGTCGATACCTATGGTGACAAGGGTTCGGCCTATTCCGACGCGTTCGAGTGGCTCGGCGAAGTTGACCCGAAGCCGGAAGGCGTCGGCTTCTATTATCTCGATCACCTGACCCACAATGTCTATCGCGGCAACATGGACAAGTGGTGGGACTTCTACCGCGATCTCTTCAACTTCAAGCAGATCCACTTCTTCGACATTGACGGGCGGATCACCGGTCTCGTCAGCCGTGCGATTACCAGCCCCTGCGGCAAGATCCGCATCCCGCTGAACGAATCCAAGGACGACACCAGCCAGATCGAGGAATATCTGCGCAAGTACAAGGGCGAGGGCATTCAGCACATCGCCGTCGGCACGGATGACATTTACCAGGGCACCGACCAGCTGGCTGCAAACGAGCTGAAGTTCATGCCGGGCCCACCGGAAACCTACTACGAGATGTCCCACAAGCGGGTGAACGGCCATGACGAGCCGATCGAGCGCATGAAGCGCCACGGCATCTTGATCGACGGCGAAGGGGTGATCGATGGTGGCATGACGAAGATCCTCCTCCAGATCTTCTCCAAGACAGTCATCGGCCCGATCTTCTTCGAGTTCATTCAGCGCAAAGGGGACGAAGGCTTCGGTGAAGGCAACTTCCGCGCCCTGTTTGAATCCATCGAGGAAGATCAGATCCGCAGAGGCGTCATCAAGACCGAAGCTGCTGAGTAACTCCCACGAACCCGGCAGCTTCGAAAAAGGCCGCGCTCCTGATCGGTGGCGCGGCCTTTTTGCGTTTTTTTCGGAAGATGCGATCAACAGGATCGTTCCGGGTCAAAAACTCAAAAAAGTTTACCGAAAAATCTCTATTGTAAGCCCCTGAATCAATTACCATTTCCGCTCCATCCAGATTCTTGAGCCAATTTCTTCGACCATTTTTTCAAAACAATGCGGAAGAAGCTTCCTCGGCGAGGGTTTTAGTTTACAGAGGCTGCCGAGAGGCCCTCTGTTGCATTGTCTAAGCACAAACTTTTTACCTCCGCGCTCGCGCGGAGGTTTTTTTGTCCAAAGCCGCGATCTGACAGGCCAGGCGCTTGCCACAGCGCCGTAACGAACTCTCCGATGCACTCCCGGACCAAGCGAACCGCGGATCCGGGACCTCATTTGCCCAGGCGGAAAGACACGAAAAAGAAATCGAACTCGAGTGAGTGAATAAGGTCCCGGCTCAGGGCCGGGACGGCAATTTCAACCAAGAAATTCGCCTGCAGTCTGCGCCTGGTTATGCAGCAGCCTTTTCTTCCAGAACATCCCAGACCATCGCCGCAACATCCGGGCCGCCGAGGTTCTGAATGGCGCGGATGCCTGTCGGTGCGGTGACATTGATTTCGGTCAGCATGCCATCAATCACGTCGATGCCAACCAGAATGAGACCTTTTTCACGCAGGGACGGGCCAAGGCGGGCGCAGATTTCGCGTTCGCGGTCTGTGAGGTCGCTGTCTGTCGGGGCGCCGCCACGGACCATGTTGGAACGCAGGTCCCCTTCGGCAGGGACACGGTTGACCGCACCGGCGAACTCACCGTTCACCAAGAGGATGCGCTTGTCGCCATGCTTGACGTTCGGCAGGAACTGCTGGATCACCCAGGGTTCGCGAAAGGTCGCGTCGAAGAAATCATAGAGCGAACCGTAGTTGAGATCGTCCCGCGTGATCCGGAACACTGCGGCCCCGCCGTGACCGAATAGCGGCTTCATGACGATGTCGCCATATTCCTCGCGAAACAGATCGATCTCGGCGCGGTCCTTGGTGATCAGGGTCGGTGGCATCAGGTCGGGAAACTCGGTCACAAACAGCTTTTCCGGTGCATTCCTGACTTCGGCCGGATCATTGACCACCAGCGTATCGGGGTGAACTTTCTCCAGCATATGCGTCGCGGCGATATAGGACAGGTCAAACGGCGGGTCCTGGCGCATCAGCACCACGTCAATGTCGCGCATGTTGAAGCGCTGGCGATCGCCGAGGTCGAAATGGTTGCCCTTCTCGTCCCGGACCGTCACCGGTTCCAGCGCGCAAAAGACCTCGTTGCCGCGCTGCGCCAGGCGGTCGGGCGTATAGTGAAACAGCTGGTGTCCGCGCTTCTGCGCTTCCAGCATCATTGCAAAGGCACTGTCGCCAGCAATGTTGATGGTCGAGATGTGGTCCATCTGGACCGCTACTTTCAAGGCCATAAGGCAACTCCCGGCGGGGGCGCAGATCAGCGCTCAGGGATTTCAGATCGGTTGGTCCAGATATGCGGTTCCGCTTCGGCTTTGTCCAGAGGTCGAAGGAGGGTCAAGAAGAGACATTCTGCCACCGCCAAGCTTAGTCCCGCCCGTCAAACGCGTTTTCGATCCGCTCCGGCAGGGCCCAAGGGCGGATCACGATCACATCGAAGCGCATCGTGAAAAATCCTGCCTTTGGATGCTCGGTGACGAAAATGCGGGCGGCATTTGCAATTCGTCTCTGGCTGGCTGGTGTTACCGCCTCCAGTGCGGCTGCACGGGTTTTCCGCGCCTTCACTTCAACAAAAGCCACGGTCTTGCGTTTTTTGGCGATCAGATCGATTTCACCGGCCCGGGTCTTGTACCGACGCTTCAATATGCGCCAACCGGTCAGGCGCAGATACCATGCCGCCCAACTTTCCGCGGAATGTCCGCGTGCGTGTGCCTTGCGCCGCCGCTTCGATCCTGACGCGTCGCCACTCGCCACCTCTAGTCTCCGGCTTTCAGATCAAGGGCTCGCTTGTAAACCTCGTTGCGGTCCAGTCCGGTCGCCTTGGCGACCGTCTTGGCTGCGGCACTGACCGGCATATCGGAAAGGGCCTCGCGCAACAGGTCGTCAAGATCGGATGCATCGGCCTCCGGCCTGTCTTCCGGTGGCCCGGTCAGAATGACGATTTCACCCTTGAGCGGCCGATCAGCAAGACGATCTGCCAGTTCGGCAAGCGTGCCCCGTTCGAACGTCTCGAAGCGCTTGGTCAGCTCCCGCGCCACGACAGCTTCACGTTCGCCGCCCAGCACGTCAGCCATGAGTTCCAGTGTTGCGCCGGTCCTGTGTGGAGATTCGAAGAAGATCAGCGTGGCTGGAATGCCGGCCAAGTCCTGGAGGCGTTTCGTCTTCGGTCCACCCTTCTGGGGCAGGAAACCGGCGAAAAGAACCGTGTCGCTCGGCAGGCCCGAGCCCACAAGACCGGCAAGTGGGGCGGAGGCTCCTGGTATAGGGATCACCCTGAAGCCCTCGGCAACCACATCCCGCACCAGCCGGTATCCCGGATCGGAGACAAGTGGTGTGCCTGCATCGGACACAAGCGCAACCGCGCGCCCGGCTTCAAGTTCCGAAAGGATCTTCGGGCGCTGTTTGTCGGCATTGTGCTCGTGATAGGGGAGCAGGGGTGTTTTCAGGCCGAATTTCTGCGTCAGGGTGCTTGTAACACGGGTGTCTTCGCAAGCGATGATGCTGCTCGCGGCAAGGGTCTCGAGTGCACGGACCGTTATGTCACCCAGATTTCCAATGGGCGTCGAGACGATGTAAAGCGCCGGCTCAAGATTGGGCGCGGCAAAGGCGTGCTCTGAAAGGCTGAAACGGTTCCTGTCCGTTGGCCTGTGCTGTGAGTCGTCTGCCAAGAAGTCCCCTTTCCAACCGGCCGCCTGGCCGGAATTTCACCTACAAGACACCCAAATCTGTCCTTGCGCTACTCGCAGACTGCAACCGATGCAAGGTAAATCCACTGTTCATAAGGCAGAATTTCGCCGGAAAGGCTGCAAAAACTGGACATGCCCACAACGAATACGTAAGTCTTTGCCGGAGGGCGGGTTGTAAAATATGGCAAGTGGAATGCGGGGCAAAATCGTGCATCAGCACAGACGGTTTTTTCTGAAAACGGCGCTGGCCGGCACCGGCTCGGTATTGTTGTCCGGCTGCATGGGATCAACCCTTGGCAATCTGCCCGCCGGGCAGGTCCAGCCAGGTGAGCAGCCGCTGACGACCGGTGAAGTCATCGGAACAGGCGGTGTGCGCGTCGGCCTGCTGCTCCCCCTGTCCAGCAAGGGCGGCAGCACATCGATCGGCACGGTCTTCAAGAATTCCGCAACACTTGCCCTGCAAAGTTTCCCGAGCGCGGACGTTCAGCTTCTGGTGAAGGATACCGGCGGGACCGCGGAAGGCGGACGCGCCGCAGCACAGGCGGCAATCGCGGAAGGTGCTGAACTGATCCTTGGCCCGATTTTTTCACCCGCCGTTTCCGGCGCAGGCACCGCCGCCCGGGCAACCGGCGTCCCCGTGATCGCCTTTTCGACCGACACTTCCGTCGCCGCACGCAATGTCTACCTTCTCAGCTTCCTGCCGGAAGGCGACGTCAAACGCATCATCGGCTATGCCAACAGCCAGCAGAAGAGTTCCTATGCGGCGCTTATTCCGGACGGCACCTACGGCGCAGTCGTCGAAGCCGCTTTTCGCCAGGAAGTCGGGCGGGGCACAGGCCGGATCGCATCGATCCAGCGTTACAAGATGACCGGTTCCGACACATCCGACCTGGTCGCAAAGACAAACGCGCTCAAACCGGTGATGAACAATATCGATGCGCTGTTTGTTCCGGCCGGAGGCGGTGTCCCGGCCCTGGTCGTTCAGACGCTGGTCAGCCAGAATGCCAATCTTGGGCGGGTCAAATTGCTCGGCTCTGGTCAGTGGGATACACCACAGGTGAAGAACAACCCGGTACTTGCCGGTTCCTGGTTTGCCGGCCCTGACGACAAGGGCTTTGCAGCATTCGCCCAGCGCTACCAGAGCACTTTTGGCGCAATACCACCCCGCAATGCCAGCCTGGTTTATGACGGCGTGACCCTGGCAGCAGGCCTGATCCGGTCTGCCGGACAACAGCGCTTCCAGCAAAGCATCCTGACAAATCGCGACGGCTTCATCGGCATTGACGGATTGTTCCGCTTCCAATCCAATGGACTTAATCAACGCGGTCTGGCCGTCTACCAGATTACCGGCAAGGGGACGCAGGTGATTTCACCCGCGCCCCGCGATTTCCGCAGCGGGTTCTAGGCCGGGTCAACCGCCACCATCGGGAGTTTGTGCGTAAGATGTTGCGTGGCAAGGATATTGTCCTGATCATAAGCGGTGGCATCGCCGCCTATAAGTCCCTGGATCTGATCCGGCGTCTGAAGGAGCGTGGCGCCCGGGTTGTGCCCGTCATGACGAACGGCGCGCAGGAATTCATTACGCCTCTGGCTGTGGGAGCGCTGAGCGCAGAGAAGGTGTTCACGAACCTGTTCGACCGGGAAGCAGAACATGATGTCGGCCATATTCGACTTGCCCGCGATCATGATCTGATCCTGGTTGCCCCGGCAACAGCCAACCTGATGGCGAAAATGGCACACGGGATCACCGACGATCTCGCCACAGCCGTGTTGCTGGCGACCGACAAGCCCGTGCTTGCGGCCCCGGCCATGAACCCGAAGATGTGGCTGCACGAGGCCACGCAGCGAAATCTGGAGACGCTCACGGAACGGGGTATTTCGTTTGTCGGCCCGGCTTCGGGCGAGATGGCCGAACGCAATGAATCCGGCGTCGGACGGATGAGTGAACCGCTTGAGATCGTCGCCGCCGCTGAGGCCGTTCTTCGCGAGGAGGCCATCAAGGCAGGTTCGCTGCCGCTTGCAAACAAGCATGTTCTGATTACTTCCGGACCAACCCATGAGCCCATTGACCCGGTCCGCTTTATTGCCAACCGGTCTTCCGGCAAGCAGGGCCATGCGCTGGCCAGGGCCGCCTTTGAAGCCGGTGCGCGCGTGACGCTTGTTTCCGGTCCGGTGGACCTTCCGGATCTGGCCAACATCACCACGATCCACGTCGAGTCAGCCGCTGCCATGATGGCCGCGGTCGAGGATAATCTGCCTGCGGATATCGCTATCATGGCAGCCGCCGTTGCCGACTGGCGTGTTGCCAGCGAGGGCGCGCAGAAGATCAAGAAGGATGGCAGCGGCAAGCCGCCCGCTCTCGAGCTTACGGAAAATCCGGACATCCTGGCCACGATCGGGCACCAGAAGAACCTCAGACCCCGTCTTTTGATCGGCTTTGCCGCCGAAACCCAGGACCTCCTGAAAAACGCCCGTTCCAAGCTGGAACGCAAGAACGCGGACTGGATCATAGCCAATGACGTCAGCCCGGAAACCGGGGTCATGGGTGGTGACGCCAATACGGTCCGTCTCGTCAGCCAGGAGGGTGTCGAGGACTGGCCCCAGATGGACAAGGCGGAAGTCGCCCGAAAAATCATTGCCCGCGCAGGAGACGCCCTGAACCAGACCTGAGCCCGGGAAAATCTACTTCCCGAACCTGAAATAACTCATGCTGATCGAGCCATATTCATAGCTGCGATGCAGGAGCTCAGCATCGGCATCCGGTTCTGCGGCCCCGAAGGCAAAGAACAACGGGAGCAAGTGCTCTTCCGTTGGATGGTTGCGCCGGAAATCGGGCGCCGCCTCAAGGTCTTCAAAATAGCCGATTGATCGGGTCTGCAACCCGTTGTCCAGCCAGTCGTCGAACCTGGTCGCCCACTGAGGTGGCGGAGAGCCTTGAGGCTGAAAAGCGCGCAGATTGTGCGTGGTACTGCCGGACCCGATGATCAGTACACCCTTGTCCTTCAGCGGTGCCAGAACCCTGCCGAGTTGATAGATGGATCCTGGTGTACTGCCTCTCGGAATGGAGAGGGCCATGACGGGGATCTCGGCGGACGGAAACGCGAGAGAAAGCGGTACCCAGGCGCCGTGATCCAGACCCCTGCGGCTGTCCAGCTCCACATCATATCCGGCCTCTTCAAGAAGCCGTGCCGCTTCATCGACAAGGTCTTCGTCCGCAAATGCAGGATAGGAAATGTCGTAAAGAGGTGCCGGAAAGCCCCCAAAATCATGATAGGTCGGCAATTGCCCAGGTGCGGACAATTTGAGATCGCGGGTTTCCCAGTGTGCGGACAGGATCAGGATCCCGGCCGGAGCGCTGCCTTCCTCCGCGAATGATTTCAGAAACCGGCTCGCGGATGTGTCTTCAAGCGCCAGTGTGGGCGCGCCATGAGCGAAAAACACCGGGGCTGGTCGATTTACGGTTTCCGGCACTGTGCCACTCCTTCAAACGGGTCCAGACTCAAAGATAAAACCTTTTTTGCCCGGGTTTAGTCTCCCGATCGGAAATTGACCGTCCAGCATTCTTTGACAATCGACCAAAAAATCGCCCCGGCAAGACCGGGGCGTTTTCGTGTTTCGTGGCCTGCTGGAAACCAGCAGCTCTTAGCGGTAGCCGACGTTGATCAGCTGCACGCGCCGATTGACCGCTGCATCGGGGTTCGCCGGGTCGCGAAGCTGTTCCTCTCCCAGACCAACGGCAAACAGCGTTTCGCCGGTAACCTGGAAAGTTGTCACGAGTGCTTCGCGGATCGCCTTTGCACGCCGGATGGAAAGTTCCAGATTGTATTCACGCGCGCCTTTGGCGTCGGTGTGTCCGACGATGTAAAAGGTCTGACCCTGCAGGTATGGCGTGTGAAGCGCATCGGCGATCAAACCGACTGCCTCGTAGGATTCAGGTCGAATGCGCGCGGAATCAAAATCAAACGTGATTTCGATATTGAACTGGCGCAAGGAGGCCAGCTTGTCAGCGAGCGGCAGGTTTTGCGGCGAATTGGCACCAGGATAGCGCGCGATGTTGTCAAACGCGGCCTTCTGGAGTTCGTCCGCGCTGACGTCGACCTTCTGTTGCGCGCCCTGAAGCGAGTTGATGATCTGATTGCGGCTCAGTTCTGTCTGGGCAGTCGCAGCACTGAATGAGGTTGCGACAAAGGCGGCCGAAATACCGGCCAGAAGCATTTTTTTCATCGAAATTCTCCCGAAACCCGGCCTTAACGGTATCCGGCCAGATCAATGGCCGTGTTGCACTTGTCGCTGACGGAACGCTGCGCTTTCAACAGGCAACGCAGCACATGACCGGCACCGGCCTTCACGCCCTTGCACAGCCTGCGCGCATCATTGTTGCAGATCTTTGGTGCGGCAGCCTGGGCTGCGAGGCGTTCCTCGATCAGGGAGCGGACTACCACACGGTCTGCGTTGCACTTCTGAGACACTTTCGATTGGTTCTGGTCGAGGCACTGTCCAATGCCGTTATTGGCAAGCGTTGCGGACTTGCAGTATTTGTCGATGTCCTTGCCGCAGCTGGCCGACAAAATCTTGATCGCCTCGGCAAAACCCACCGTTTGCGCGAATGCGGCAGGTGCTGCGAGCAGCAGCAATCCCGTCGTGAATGCAAAAATCAAACGTCGCATATTATCTATCTCCCTGCACGGGTAGGTACCCCGGATAAACTTCCGATACGGCAGAGTGTTTCAGGAGATGACAACGACTTCAAGTCGTTACTGCTCCTCCGTCAGGTGTAAATCTGGTCCCATCGTTTCTTGACAAGACCGACCGAATATCGTCCATCGCCTCTTGAGCAAACAGCCGGGGCCCATCGATGACTGTCACATTGGAATTGAAACGACTCGACCACGGCAGAGATCTGCCACTTCCAGCCTATCAGTCCGACCTGGCAGCAGGGCTTGACCTTCAAGCCGCGGTCGATCAGCCACTGACGCTTGCACCGGGTGAACGCGCACTCGTCCCGACTGGCCTGTCCATGGCCCTGCCGGCCGGATACGAGGCGCAGGTACGACCGAGATCAGGACTGGCCGCCAAACACGGCATAACCGTTCTGAACACGCCGGGCACCATCGATGCCGATTACCGAGGTGAAGTGAAGGTAATCCTCATCAATCTCGGGTCAGAACCCTTCGAAATCAACCGGGGTGAACGGATCGCTCAGATGGTCGTTGCGCCCGTTCTCCAGGCACAGATCGTCGAAGTCGAGACATTGTCCGAAACCGAACGTGGTTCGGGTGGCTTCGGCTCAACCGGTCGAAGCTGAGGGCAAGGGTAGAACGCGAGATGGCACCCAAACTCGTAATTTTTGATTGCGATGGCGTTCTTGTCGATACGGAACGCCTTGCCAACCGGAACATGGCCGAGATGGTCACCGACCTCGGTTACCCCATCACCGGGCCGGAGTGTCAGCAACGCTTCATGGGTCGCACACTGGAAAACGTGCAGGAGATCGTCGAGACCCTCATTGGACGTTCCTTGCCAAAGGACTGGCCGGATCAGGTTCGTGACAGAGATCTGAAGTCTTTTCAGGAAGGCGTTTCCGCCATCCGCGGCATAGAAACCGTTCTGGATGAGCTGGACCGGCGAGGCGTGCCCTACTGTGTCGGTTCTTCCGGAAAATATGAAAAGATGCGGGCAACGCTTGGCAGCTCGGGGCTTCTTCCCCGCCTCGAGGGCAAGCTGTTTTCCGCACAGGATTGCGAAAGGGGCAAGCCCGCTCCTGATGTCTTCCTGCTGGCCGCAAGCAAAATGGGTTTTGACCCGGCGGATTGCGTGGTGGTTGAGGACAGCCTGCCGGGTGTGCACGCCGCCAGGTCGGCGGGTATGCCGGTCTATGCATTTGTCGAGGACAGTTCATGTGACCGGAAAGCCATGCAAGAGGCGGGTGGCATTCTGTTTGAAGCCATGTCCGAGCTTCCGGATCTTCTTTTTTCCAAGACTTGAGGCATTCATGGAAAAAGGTTTTACGTCCGTCGCCCTGACGACATCTTGCACCCCTTAAAACTTCGCAAAAGCCATACTATCTTAGCCCTCCGAAAGAACATACCGCCGGCAGCAAGACGATCCGGCCAAGCGGGAGACCTCCATGACTATGAAGACCAATGGCCGCGGCAAAATCTATTCTTCCATCACCGAAACCATCGGCGACACGCCGATCGTGCGGCTGGACCGGCTTGCCGAGGCCCATGGTGTAAAGGGCAACCTGCTCGCCAAGCTTGAATTCTTCAATCCGATTTCAAGCGTCAAGGATCGGATCGGCGTGGCCATGATCGAAGCCATGGAAGCCGACGGCAGGATCGAACCGGGCAAGACAACGCTTATTGAACCGACTTCGGGCAATACCGGGATCGCGCTGGCCTTTGTTGCCGCGGCCAAGGGCTACCGCCTGATCCTGGTGATGCCGGAGACCATGTCGGTCGAGCGGCGCAAGATGTTCAAGATCCTGGGTGCCGAGCTGGAACTCACCGAAGGTCCCAAGGGTATGAAGGGTGCGATTGCACGCGCTGAAGAGCTGCTGGCGTCCATCGATGGCGCCGTCATGCCGCAGCAGTTCGAGAATCCGGCCAATCCGGAAATCCATCGCAACACGACCGCCGAGGAAATCTGGAACGACACTGACGGTGCCATTGATGTCTTTGTTTCCGGCATCGGTACCGGTGGGACCATCACCGGCGTTTCCCAGGTCTTGAAGGAGCGCAAGCCCGATCTCCACGTGGTGGCCGTCGAGCCGACCGACAGCCCGATCCTGTCAGGCGGCGAACCCGGTCCGCACAAGATTCAGGGCATTGGCGCCGGCTTCGTCCCGGGCATTCTCGACACCGCCGTCTATGACGAAGTCCAGACCGTTGCCAATGAAGACGCCTTCGCCATGGCGCGCGAAGTCGCCAAGACAGAGGGCGTTCCCGTGGGCATCTCCTCTGGCGCTGCCCTGACGGCTGCCATCCGAGTTGGTCAGCGCGACGACATGGCCGGCAAGAACATCGTCGTCATCATCCCGTCCTTCGCAGAACGGTATCTGACGACGGCCTTGTTCGAAGGTCTTTGAAGCCGCGGTTGCCCCGGTGCGCAATGCTTCGGGGCGACACTTTTTTCAGATTTGCCGATAATGCAGTACCCGTCCGATCGTGTTCATCAGGATCTGGGCGGCGAGCGTGCTGGTTGATCCGGTCGGATCATAATCCGGGGCCACTTCGACAAGGTCGATGCCGACGATAGTGCCGCGTTTCGCCAATCCGTCGATCAGTTCCAAAACCTCATAATAGAGAAAGCCACCGTGGCTCGGAGTTCCGGTGCCAGGTGCGATTGACGGGTCAAAGGCATCGATGTCGACGGTGAGATAATACCGCTTGCCCTCGGGGATCCGCGCCAGCATGCCGTCGATACCAAGCTTGCGCACATGCCGGACCGACTGGATGTCCGACCCCATGCGACGCGCTTCCTCGTATCCATCCCGAGCGGTAGAGGAGACATTGCGAATGCCGATCTGGGTCAGTCCGGTGACATAGGGTTTTTCGGCCGCCCGCCGCATCGGGTTGCCGTGGCCGTAGCGCACGCCATGGCGCTCATCGACAAAATCCAGATGCGCATCGATCTGGACCACATGGATCGGCTCCTGATCCTCGAACGCGTTGATGCAGGGGATATTCACCGAATGGTCGCCGCCAAGGACAACGGGCAAGGCGCCGGCTTCCAGGATCTTGCGCACGCCGAGCTCGATCCGCCTGTGGCTTTCAATCGTGTCGGTATGCACGATATCCGCGTCCCCCAGATCGACGATCCGGGTGGTTTCCGCCGGCAGATAGGTGACATCGTCCTCAAAATCGTAAGCGCCTGCATGGCCGAAGGAAAACAGGGTCGAAGCTTCACGGATTGCGCGCGGGCCCATGCGCGCGCCTGAGCGCCATTGCGTTCCGAAGTCAAAGGGCGCGCCCAGGATAGCGACATCTGCGTCGATGGCATCCCAGTCCTGCTGATATGGATACTTGCCGAATGTGCAGATACCGACAAAGGGCAGATTGAGCCGCCCACCTTCATATCCGTGTCCCGACATGGACTGCCTCCCTGATTGCGCTGTCAGCCGCACTAGAGCACCAAAAGGGAAGGCAGAAAAGACGGAGTTCCCGTCTAAACGATCTTTTCCATTCTCGTTGCACTGGAGAACCCGAAGACAAGCCTGAAGGGCCCCGTCTCCTCACGCGATTTTTCTTCAAAGCCGAAGCGCTCGTAGAGAGACCTCGCGCGCGGGTTCGTATCGATAACGTCCAATCGCACCCGCCCGAGTTCCCGGCGCCGCGCCTCCGCGCAGATTGCCTCGAGCAAGGCCGTGCCGACACCCCGCCCACGGGCCGCCTCGCCGACGAATATCCCGTCCATCAGCAGGATCCCGGGCTCGGGCTCCCGCTCCAGGAGATCCAGAAGGAGCCCGCGCCAGAGAGCTCCAAGCAGGCCATATGCCTCTTTCAAGTCGGCCAGGGTTCCGTCGACGAATGTGCCATCGTCGGTTTTGAACCCCGCCAGACCCAAAAGCTCATCGCGGGGCCCCAGGGCACTGATCGCATAGGTCGGGTTCAGCGCGTTTTCGATAAAGGCCAATGCTTTTTGTTCAGGGCCAAGCACCTTGCCGAGTTTTCCGGAAAACGCAGCCCAGAAAAAACGCGCTGCGACGGCCCGCTGTGCTTCCGTAAGTCCGGCCACCAAACGAAAATCAGTCAATTTTACCCCGTCAACGGATATAGACGGCGGTCCCGGTGGCGCTGACCATCAGCATCGATCCGTTTTGCCCCACGGTCTCGTAGTCCAGATCAACGCCGATAACGGCATTGCCACCAAGGGCCTTTGCCCGTGAACTCATCTCGTCGAGCGCAATCTGGCGTGCCTTGGCCAGTTCCTGCTCATAGGCTTCTGAACGGCCACCGACAATGTCCCGGATGCCCGCGAAGATGTCCTTGAAAAGATTAGCGCCAAGGATGGCCTCGCCAGTCACCAGTCCCTTGTAATCAATATCTTTTCCCTGAACCGTGTTGGTGGTCGTAATCAGCATTTCCGGTCTCCTTCAGTCCTGCCCACTCTACGAGCACATGGGAAACTGTCGATCCCAATGCAAGAAACCCTGCATTGGAAACAGGCCCATCAGCCGGGAACCTGGTCCTGCTCGATACACGCCCGGCACTTGCTTGAGTTTTCGATTGCGTCGCCAATCATCGTGAAATGTAGCGAGGTCGACCAATCAAATCCCGCAACCGATAATTGGTTATCCGATCCGAAGCAACTCAAGTACCGTGTCCCGGAAACGGATCCGTTTCCTGGGCGGCAAATAGTCGTTCATTTCTACGTATTTCCGCTTTCAGGGTGATCCGGGCCTGACTAGGCTAGAATACGTCCATTCGTACTCTTTTGACGGCAACGCGTTTTCGCCCCTAGTAACGGGAGGCCCGGGCGCATGAAGGGTATTGTTTTTACAGAGTATCTGGCCTTTGCCGAGCAGCTTGTCGGCGAAGATGTGGTCGAGGATGTCATCGAAGACTGTGACCTGCCGAGCGGCGGCGCCTATACCTCCGTAGGCACCTATGATCACAGCGAGATCGTCACCCTGACCAAGGCGTTTTCCCAACACACGGGAACCGAGCCGGAAGAACTGGTTCGCATGTTCGGGTCTTATCTTGGCGAGGTCTTTCAAAAGAAGTTCGGCAGATTTTTCGACGACGCACCAACATTTTTCGATTTCCTTGCCAATGTACACACGCATATTCACGTGGAAGTGCAAAAGCTCTACCCGGATGCGGAACTGCCCAGCATCGAAATGCTGGAGCGCAGTGAATTTGATGCGCAGCTTCGCTATCGCAGCCCGCGAAAAATGGATTCCCTTGCGCTTGGTC
>JAEPML010000024.1 GCA_017643925.1 Roseibium sp.
GAGCCGCTCGCAAGAGAACCGATAAATGACGGCCGCAAACGCAACAACAGGGCAAATTTCGTGACGTTTAAGACAAAGTTGCTCCTCATCACAATTCTGCCACTGATTGCAGTGTCGCTCCTGATTGGCGGTGCCACCTACTATCAGTCCAGACAGCTGATCAATGCCGAAACGCGATCCGTGGAACAAAGGATCCTCGCGGCCAAGCGCCAGGAGATCCGCAACTATGTCAGCCTCGCCCTGACATCGATCGAACAGCTTTATGACGAGGAACCCGGCGGGCGGGAGGCTGCGCAGGCCGAGGTGAAGGAAGTTCTCCAGAACCTGACCTTCGACTACGACGGCTATTTTTTCGTCTATACGCTGGACGGCACCAATATCGTTCATCCCAAGCTGCCCCATCTGGTTGGCGGCAACTGGTGGGACCTTCAGGACAATGACGGCGACTATGTTATCCGCAACCTGATCGCAGCCGCCAAGGACGGTGGCGGCTTTCACCAATATGTCTGGCACAAGCCCTCCACCGGGACCGTGGAGGAAAAACTCGGCTACGCGATCCTCCTGAACAAATGGGGCTGGATGCTGGGAACCGGCCTCTACACGGACGACATTGCGCGGGAGGTTTCGGCGATCCGCGTAGATTTTGCCCGCAGCATCCGCCAGACCCTGCTGGTCACCTTCATGATCACGCAGGCCGCCATCATCATTGCGGGATCCCTGATCGCCGGTGTGCGCTTTTCCGAACAGAGGTTTGCCGACACCAAGCTGAAGGAACTGACCAACCGGATCTTCCAGGTCCAGGAACAGGAGCGCAAACGCGTTTCCACGGAGCTGCATGACAGTATCTCGCAGCTGCTGGTCTCCGTGCGGTACGGCGTGGAGATGATCCACAGTGAAGCCAATCGCAATTCGGACCTTCAGGCGCAGGCGGCAAAATGCCTGAAAACGTTGGACGGCACTATTGCCGAAGTCAGGCGCATTTCCCGGGACCTGCGCCCCAGTGTTCTTGATGACATGGGGCTTGCCGCTGCCCTGGGCAGCCTGGGCAAGGAATTCCAGAACCAGTCCGGCATCACGGTGAATGTGACCGCCGAGCAATGCCACAGCCGCCTGTCCGAAGGTGCGAAGACGGCGCTCTACAGGGTCGTGCAGGAATGCATGACCAACGTCGCCAAGCATTCGCAGGCAAGCGAAGTCAATATCAGCCTGAAGGTCGGTCTGCAGAGCCTGATACTGAGTGTGGAAGACAATGGCGTCGGTCTGCCACGCCCGCTGCCCAAATCCGGCGGACTGGGTTTCCGCAACATGCGCGAGCGGATCGAAACCTACGGCGGCAAACTTATTCTCAGTCGCAGGACATCAGGCGGCACCCGCATAAAAGTCCAGATGCCGCTCGACAACCCGCAGGCAAAAGCGGCATGATGAAAAGATGACGCTGCACTCACCTTCACCGCATGCCCTAGACCGCCCCATCCGGGTCCTGCTTGCCGACGATCATGAACTGGTGCGTGATGGCATCCGGGCGCGCTTGCGCAGGGTTCCAGAAGTGGAAGTGGTGGGCGAGGCCACCAATGGTCGGGACGCCCTGGCCCTGGCCCGGGACCTGCGGCCGGACGTCCTGCTTATGGATGTTTCGATGCCGGTGATGAACGGTCTTGAGGCCGCCATGCAGCTTCGCAAGACACAGCCGGAAATCGCCGTTCTCATCCTGTCGATCTACGACAATCCTGAATATGTGCGTGGTGTTGTCCAGGCCGGGGCACGGGGCTACATCCTCAAGGACATCTCGGCAACCGAGATGATTACCGCGATCAAGAGCGTGGCTACGGGCGGATATTATTTCTCCTCTGCCGTTGGGCCGACGCTGGTCGGAGCCAACACATCCGCACCGGTTGAGGATCCGTACGGCCTCACGGATCGGGAGCGTCAGGTCCTGACCGCTGTCGCCAAGGGGCAGCCGAACAAGGATATCGCGGCGGAACTCGGCATCAGCGTACGCACGGTCGAGTCTCATCGCTTGAACCTTCGTGAAAAAGTCGGCAATAAGAATGCTGCCCAGCTTTACAAGGTTGCTCAGGATCTGGGTTTGCTGGACTGACGACATCGCTCGCAGTTTCCATCGGACCCCGCAATCAAAACCCAACATTCCACACAGGCCTTTAAATGACCAAGCCGCTCGTAATGGTGACCGCCGACGTGAAGTCGATCGATGGCTTCAACTGGCACGCCGTGATTTCGTCCTATCTTCAGGCCGTCCTCAAGGGATCTGACGCCATCCCGATGATCCTGCCGTCGCTTGGTGCCGATCTCGATCTGGACTCTGCCCTCGATCAGGTCGACGGTGTGCTTGCAACCGGCTCCCGGTCGAATGTCAACCCGCAGCTCTACGGCCAGGTTCCAACCGAGGAAAACGGCCCTTATGACCCGGACCGCGATGCAACGACCCTGCCGCTTCTGAAGCGCGCCGTAGAACGCGGGATCCCGGTTTTCGCCATCTGTCGCGGGATGCAGGAACTCAATGTTGCCCTGGGCGGAACATTGCTGACGGAGATCCAGGCCCTTGCCGGCAGAAACGATCACCGTGCACCGACATCTGAAAAGCAGGATGAACGGTTCCGGATCGCCCACCCGGTGGAAATCTCTGCCGGCGGCAGCCTTGAAGCCGCGCTTGGATCAGAACCGTTTGAAGTTAACTCGCTGCACCGGCAGGCCGTCGGCGATCTCGGCAACGGCCTTGTGATCGAAGCCCAGGCCGAGGACGGCACCATCGAGGCCATTTCGGTGAAGGACAGCCCCGGTTTCGTCCTTGCCACGCAATGGCATCCCGAGTGGTGGGTCATGACGGACGGCCCGTCGAAAAAGCTCTTCGCGGCCTTTGGACAGGCGATCCGAGACTATCGACAGAAACGTCTGGGGCTCTGATCCGTCTCTTCGGGAAATTGTTGCAAGCTGAGTGGCCTAGCGCCAACCAAGCGCGGCGATCAGCAACGTCAATCCGAGCAGGAACACGATCGACGCGCCGAGGATTTCGATGGACCGGTGGATCCTGATCGACATCGGGCTGCCTTCACCGAAAAGCCGGACGGCGAGATCCTTGGCGCCGACTGCAAGCCCGGCGAGGAGCGAGACGGTAATACCGGTACCAACGGCCATGGCAAGGGTCGAGGCGACACCAGCTGCAACCATGCCCTGGGACAACGCAAATACCAGAACGACCAAGGCCCCGGTACAGGGACGCAGTCCAACTGCCAGGACAATGGATGCGGCTCGGGCGAGCGTAATCTTGCCCTGGATCATGTCCGGGGTCGGTGCATGCGCATGCCCGCATGTCGAACATACCCCGTCGGGACCAATTTCGTGATGATGGCGATGTGAATGATCATGGTGCGCGTGGTGGTTGTGGGAATGACCATGGCCAGCTGCACCGGCGAAAGCCAGTTGATCACCACTGATGCGGTGCGCGACGCCCGCCAAAAGCGAACGCAGGGCCTTTTGCCAGAGCAACCACCCCCCTAGGGCGGTAATCAGGACATACGACCCGACTTCGAACCATTTCGCCGTGTCTTGAATGGCAATACTGGTCAGGTTGAAGACCACCGCGAGTCCGCCAACGAGCACAATTGCCGTCACGGCCTGCGCGAAAGCCGAAGCAAATGACAGCACAATGCCCTTCCTGAGGGTTTCATTGTTGGCCACCACGTAGGACGTAATGATCGCCTTGCCGTGACCGGGACCTGCGGCATGAAATATACCATAGGCGAAGGACAAGCCCATGAGGATCCAGAACGCGTTGGGATTGTTTCGGAAGGATCGCAGGCTCGAGACAAGTTCCTGGTAGAACTCTTTCTGCTTGGTGGCGATTGTTCCGAAGATCCGGTCGAAAAAACTTGTCTGCATCGTCACCGGATCTGCGGGATCAATGACAGCGACCGTTTCCTGAGAGGCAGTAACAACAGCGTCCGCCCTTGAGGATTGTTCCGGCTCCGCCTGCGGAGCGTCTGCGATTTCGATGGTCGTGGTTTCAACCTCGACAGAGGACGGCGCAGCTGCGACGGGCGTGGTGGCGGCAACGCCTGCGCAGTTGACGATGAGCTGATTGACCTGTGTTGCCGCGGCAGATTGGAGTTCGGGGGGCAGGTCCCGCTGGTCCGGGCCGATCTGCGCCAGCGCATAGGCCGTCGCATCATCCAGGGGCGGCGGCTCTTTTCGGGTGACCTGGCAGGCGCCCGGCGCATTCACTATACCAACGGCACTGTCTTCCTTACCGAAACGGAAATCGACGTAATAGGTCGGGTCATAGACGTCCAGCGTGATGGTGTTCGCAGCATCGGTTGTTTCCTTGAGCGGAAGCGTAAAATGCAGCTCCAGGAGGTCGACACTTTTCAGCGCCTCACCACCGTTCATGCGAATGTCTTCCTGGATTGCCTCGAAATCCTCGGGCTTCATGACCCAGTAGTCTTCGATTGGAACAGTAGTGACTTCCAGCCAGTAGTCGGTCGGAATACCGAAATCCAGTTCGATACGCGTGTTGTCACCAAAGGTGAAATAGCCGAAATCGGCCATGCTATCGATATTGACGTCGGCCAGTTCGCTCAACTCTTCCCGCGAATAGATGCCGTCACCGTTCTTGTCGAACCCCTGGATGGCAAAGGCGGTAAACGCGTCGTCAAAGCGAAATATGTGATTGACAGCGACGGCCTGCCCGTTGTCATCGAACACCAGTTTTGAGCGGGTTTCAACGAAGACATGCGGATGCGCCAGTGCACCAACGATCGATGCGCACAAGACACTGAAGACAACAAGAATGTGCCTCTGAAATTTGGTCATGGCTGAGTAGAGCAGATCAACAAGACGGCGCACAGGGTTCCCCGATGTCTGACTGGACTCGTTTAAATGGCACAGCTGCGTGTCTCTGACCAGTAAAGACGGCAGGATAATGACCACAATTGCTTTCCGCAGCGCAAAACTGTTGAGAAACAG
This sequence comes from Roseibium sp., assembly GCA_017643925.1. Classification (GTDB taxonomy): domain Bacteria; phylum Pseudomonadota; class Alphaproteobacteria; order Rhizobiales; family Stappiaceae; genus Roseibium. The sequence goes on from JAEPML010000024.1 coordinate 4,981, forward strand.
ATTTTGTGATCATTCCCAAAAAACGGAATATTTTATTCGATCTTCAGTGGTTATCCGGGAGAAAGAAGACATACTTCTCGTTATTGCGCGTAAAATATTCACAACGATAACGACGACAGAGCCAGTTATGAACGCCTTGCACACTTCTGTTCACCACAGCGCGGTTTTCGATCACCCGGAAATGGGCGAACACGAGAACGTTGTCTTCGTCCAGGACAAGGACACCGGACTGAGCGCGATCATCGCCGTACACGATACGACACTGGGACCAGCCCTCGGCGGGTGCCGCGTCTGGCCATATGAAAATCCGGCTGACGCCCTGACCGATGCACTGCGTCTATCCCGTGGAATGACTTACAAGAACTCCCTCGCAGGGCTTGATCTCGGTGGCGGCAAGGCTGTCATCATGGCCGACCCGCGCAAGGAAAAGTCTCCCGAAATGATGGAGGCCTTTGGTCGTCATGTGGAGCGCCTGGCGGGAACCTACATCACGGCGGAAGATGTCGGTGTCTCGCCCGACGACATGGAGGCCGTTGCCCGGCATACGGACCATGTACGCGGCACAAGCGACACGGGTCTTGGCGATCCGTCTCCCTATACGGCACTTGGTGTGTTCGAGGGCATCAAGGCTTCGGCAAACCATGTGTTTGGAAGTCACGATCTGAGCGGCAAGAAAGTATCGCTTCAGGGGCTCGGACATGTCGGCTTTGACGTTGCCGGCAAACTGCACAAGGCCGGTGCCAGGCTCACCGTGTCCGACATTCATGCCCCTGCCGTCCTGCGCGCCATCGAGGCATTCGGAGCAACGGCGGCCGATCCTGCAGAAGCCCATATGGTCGACGCGGATATCTTCGTCCCCTGCGCACTGGGTGCTGGTCTGAATGCGCGGACAATTCCGCAGATCCAGGCTCGCGTTGTCGCCGGCGCGGCGAACAACCAGCTGCAGACACCGGCAGACGGGATTGCTCTCAGGAAACGCGGCATTCTTTATGCTCCGGACTACGCGATCAATGCCGGCGGCGTGATTTCCATTGCCCTTGCAACACCGGGCGGAGATGACATTGCAGTCACGGAGAAGACCATGGCGATCGGTGAGACGCTGAGCGCGATCTACGAGAGAGCCGAACGCGACGAGGCAACGCCCGAACAGATTGCGGACAGGATGGCCGAGGAGAGGTTGTCAAAGGCAAGCAACCTTTGACGAAATGTATGAAAACACATCCTGAACGGAAAACGGCGGCCATGGCCGCCGTTTTCAATTGAGATCTCCCGGACCGAAGTGTAAGGCTCACGAATACTTTGTTTCGTTGGTTTCCTTGAACATCCTGCGCACCGCCCGCTTGGCATCCTCGACAGCGGTCTCTCCCATCTCCGCATAACAGGCGGTCACACCTTCATGCAGAAGATAAAGCGACGACGCAAAGGAGGTATTGCCGCTGAGCTCGCCGAAGAACGCGAGCAGCTCACCCTTGTGGCGCTTGACGGTGCTCTCGATATCCGTGCTGTCGGGATTGGCCGCCAGGGCCTGACGGAAAAAACATTCCTTGCCGTCGGTCATGCGCATCCAGCCACCCAGCTTGTCAAACAACTGTTCGGCAGCGGCAAGACCCGGTTCGCTAACCCCTTCGCGCACGTATTTCAGATAGCGGCGATGCCGGTATTCAAGCGCTCCCAGCACCATGGCTTCCTTGGAAGGAAAGTAGCGATAGAGCGTCCGCATGCTGACACCGACACCGGCGCGCAATTCCGGAACGCTCGGATCCGCGAATCCCCGGCTCCAGAACACCTTCTCGAGGCCAGCTGCAATTGTGTCTTCTGTGTCATCCATGATTAGACTTTGGGGTGCCCGACCTGTATTTGCAAGTCTTACTTCCGCCTAAACTTAATGAAGCCTTGGCGTTTCAAATATTCCTGAGAAAAGAAATCGGATTCCGGTTAATTACGTGGGGCTTCACACCTCAGCACCGCTAGCAGGGCGACATGGAACTGCCATAGCAATCGACCAGGAAATCGACAAACGCACGCACCTTGGCGCTCAGGTGGCGGCGATGCGGATAAACGGCATAGATGCCGCGAAGCGGTTCCTCATAGTTTTCGAGCAAGACCACCAGATCCCCGGACGCAACATCGTCCCGGACAAAAAAGAGAGGCGTCCTCAAGAATCCCAGTCCCAGCCGGGCTGCCTCGCGCGCTGCGGAGGCACTGTTGACCTCCAGGGGGCCCTTGACGGCAACCGTCAGTTTTTCGCCATTGTCCTGAAAAGCCCAGTTCTGTTTGAAGCGGTAATTCGTGTCGATGATGCAAGGCCTTGCAGCAAGATCCGCCGGAACTTTCGGCTCTCCGTATTTCTCGATCGCCTCCTTGCTGGCCACGAGCACCGTTCGAAACGGAGCAATCTTGCGTGCAATCAGGCTGGAATCATCCAACTGCGTCACGCGAACGGCCACATCGAACCCTTCCTCGACAAGGTCGACAATCCGGTCTTCCAACCGGAGATCCAGGACAATGTCGGGATGCTCGACGAGAAACAGCATCATGGCCCGATTGAGAATATCGTCGCCCATGGATCTTGGTGCGGACACGCGAAGTCGACCACGCACTTCCTTGTGGGACGACTGCACCGAAGCCTGCAGGTCCTCGATCCTCTGCAGGATCTCAACCGCTTCCTTGTAATAGGCTTCTCCGACCTCGGTGAGGGACACCTGGCGCGTGGTCCTGTTCAACAGGCGAACGCCTAGTTCATCTTCCAGCTCGCCGACATATTTCGACACCAGCGCCTTGGACCTGCCCATCTCACGGGCAGCTGCTGAAAACCCCTTGGACTCGACCACTTGAATGAAGCAGCGCATGCGCGTGATGGCGTCCATTCGGTTTCCTTCTCGTTCCGGTGTCAACTCACCGAGTGATTACCGCATTTTCCGGCAGAGCCAAAGCGCCGCGCTCCGCGTATCAAGGCCCGTCAGCATTTGCAGGGAACTTATCGGGTTGCCAGCTTGCGCCGGCGTCCGAGCCGGGTCATTGCCAGCAGCACCCGCATGACCAGCAATCCCGCCAACGCGCCAACGCCTGCGCTTGCAAAACCGACAGGCGTCACGGGAATGGCGGGTTCGTAGTCATGCGCCGTTGCCTGTGCCAATTGTGGATCGACACCACGCAAGAAGATCATGAGCCTGTCGAAGGGGCCGGCTCCCAGCAGCTCCTCCTGCTGCTGCTTCAAGTTCGCCAGGCGCTGGTCCGCATTCGCCATGCTGTCTCCCCGCGCCCGGATGAAAGGGTCTTCGGAGGATTTCTGACGGGAAATCGCTTCGGAGACGGACAATCCGTATTGGGATGCATCCCGCTTGAAATCTGCCAGGACCTCCTCCAGAGCATCAATTGCACCACCCAGCCGCTGCCGATACTGCTGGGCGAATTCCGGCAACTGTGAGGTCGCCGTTCCGCTCAGCACCATAACGATCAGCATCAACACCCGGGCCATGAGTTCTCCTAGTCCTTCAGGCTGACAATACCCGCCTCGGCGGCTTCCGTACCGAATACAAGCCGGTCGCCGTGATCGTTCCAGTCTATCGTGCTGACAGGTCCCTCACCCGGCCCGCGAAGCAAAACCGCCGCGTTGTCCGCAAATCGGCTGATCAAAATTGTGCCGTCCTGGTAACCAATCGCAACAACCTCTTCCATCGGATGGCAGGCCACAGCCGTCACTTGAGCATCGTCTCGAGCGCCCAGCTGCAATGGCGCTTGGCCCATGGGTCCATTCTTACCGTGGTACGGCCAAAGGATCGCTGCATTTGCTCCCGATGTTGCAAGGTACTTGCCCCCGTGGGACCAGCTAAAGGATTTCACCTTTGCCGGGTAACCGCTCATGCGCATATCCTGCGTATCCGACAGGCGCCATCCGTGGAGCGCGTTTTCCTGCATCGCGGTGACCAGGTACTTCCCGTCAGGTGAAAAACTGATCCCGAGATGCGCCCCCTTCCAGGAAAGCGTGACCGGATCGCTGTCCCTGCCGGCCCACCAGAGCGTTGCCCCGTCATAGCGGGAGACAGCCAGACGATTTCCCTTTGGCGCGAATGCCAGCCCGCCGACCGCACGCTCATGGTTGAATTCCCGTTCCGTGCCGTCGCTGTCTCTGACCCAGGCAGTGCGCCCGCTGGCAAAGGCGATTGCACCGGAAGGACCGGTTGCGATCAGATCGATCCACTTTCGGGGACGTTCTGCGAGGAGTTCATGGGTTCCATCAGCCCTGCAGGCGAAGATGCAGCCGTCATCACCCGATGTCACAAGGCAGGCGTGGTCGCGAGACGGTTCCGCGGCAAGAAGACCGGACTTGTGCGGCCGGATGGACTTCGTTCCTTCGGCGAAAAACAGAACCTCGCCTTCTCCAGTTGCGAAAAAGGCGCTGTCTTTCAGATATCCGGCGCGGACAACAAATCCGTCCACGTCAACGGGAGCAATTGTCGGCAAAACTCAGGTCCCTATTGCGCGGCACATGCCTGAAAACTCTCTTTCAGGACATCCCAGTTGAGATCCCGACCGATAAACACGAGCCGGCTGTCTCGGGCCTCGTCTTCCTTCCAGTCCCGCTGGTGATCGCCTTCGACGATCATGTGAACGCCCTGGATAACGTAGCGCTGCGGATCATCCTTGAATGCCAGAATGCCCTTCATTCTCAGGATATTCGGTCCCTGGACCTGCGTTACCTGGTTGATCCACGGGAAAAACATGTCCGGATTGAGTTCACCGGCGGTCAGGGAAATGCTTTTTACGGAATGCGGCGCATCGTCGTGATGATGATGGTGATGATGCCCGTGATCATGATGATGATGATGATGGTGATCATGGTCATGATCGTGATCACAGTCCGGACCGCACTCATGCTCGTGATGACCGTGCTGAAGGAAATGCGGGTCCAGCGACAGGATCCTGTCGAGATCAAACGCGCCGCGATCCAGAACCTTGGCGATGTCGATGCTGCAGCGCTCGCTGTGATGCAGGACCGCATAGGGATTGATTGCCCGGATACGCGCCTCGACATTGGCCAGTTCTTCGGCACTGACGAGGTCGGTCTTGTTGATCAGGACGACATCGGCAAAGGCGACCTGGTCTTCAGCTTCTTCCGTATCTTCCAGGCGCTGCAGCACGTGGCGTGCGTCGACGACCGCGACCACGGCATCCAGCTTGGAAGACGCCCGGACGTCATCATCCATGAAGAAGGTTTGGGCAACGGGAGCCGGGTCGGCCACGCCGGTTGTTTCCACGATGATGGCGTCAAACGCGCCCTTGCGCTTCATCAGGTTCTGCACCGTGCGGATCAGGTCTCCGCGCACGGTGCAGCAAATGCAGCCGTTGTTCATTTCGAAGATTTCTTCATCCGACTCGACCAGCAGGTCGTTGTCGATGCCGACTTCACCGAATTCATTGACGATGACCGCATATCGCTGACCGTGGTTCTCGGTCAGGATCCGGTTGAGAAGAGTGGTTTTTCCGGCCCCCAGGTAACCCGTCAAGACGGTCACTGGAATTTGGGCCTGGACGTCCTGTGTCGCAGACATCTTGCAAATCCTGGCATGCTGAGTTCGTGTTGCCCGATTTCGGGCGGGTATCTTGGCGCGAATATAAGCACAACGACTTCGCAATGGGAGATGCGAAGCGAAAATTACGCACACGCAGTGTCAGACAGTGGACAGTACCGAACCGTTTCATTCCGATCTAGACTTTCCAAACGCGGCCGACTGACCCTAGCTTGCGCGAACCTGCCGGCCAACAGAAGGGACTTTCCATGCTCCAGACAATCCCCGGATTTGATCGCATTGGCGAAGAAAACGCGTTTGCTGTTCTGGCGCGCGCAACCGAACTGGCCGCTGATGGGCGCGACATCATCAATCTCGGGATCGGCCAACCGGATTTCCGGACACCGGACCATATCGTCGAGGCCGCGATCAAGGCGCTCAGGGATGGGCATCACGGATACACGCCCGCGACAGGTATCGCCCCCTTGAGGGAGGCCGTGGCCGCAGATCTGCACAAGCGTCACGATGTCGATGTGAACCCCGGAAATGTCCTGATCGTGCCGGGTGGCAAGGTCACGATGTTCATGGCGATCCTGATGTTCGGAGAACCGGGCACCGAAATCCTCTATCCGGACCCCGGGTTCCCGATCTATCGATCCATGATCGAGTTTGCCGGCGCCACGCCGGTGCCGGTCCCGATCCGCGAGGAAAACGACTTTGCGTTTTCCGCAGAGGAAACCCTGTCGCTCATAACCGACAGGACACGCCTGCTGATCCTGAACTCACCGGCCAATCCGACCGGCGGCGTCACGCCGAGATCCGAAATCGAGACGCTCGTTGCGGGGCTGGAAAACCATCCGCAGGTTGCCGTCATGTCGGACGAGATCTACTCGCAAATGACCTATGACGGCATGGAGCATGTCTCCCTGCTGCAGTTTGCGTCCCTGCGCGACAGGCTCATTCTCCTGGACGGGTGGTCAAAGACCTACGCAATGACCGGCTGGCGCATGGGGTTTGCCGTCTGGCCGGACGCGCTGGTCGACAAGGTGCGAAAACTTGCCGTCAACGCCTGGTCCTGCGTCAATGCTCCGGCCCAGTTTGCCGGTCTGGCCGCTCTGACCGGCCCCCAGACCGCTGTTCATGACATGGTCAACGAGTTCGACACGCGCCGAAAGGTCATTGTGGAAGGCCTGAACGCCATTGAAGGGATCTCCTGCAAGACGCCGTTGGGAGCCTTTTATGCCTATCCGAATATCAAGAACACAGGGTGGCAGGCCAAGGCGCTTGCATCTGCATTGCTGGAAGAGACCGGTGTTGCAATTATCGGAGGACCGGACTTCGGAATATTGGGAGAAGGCTACGTAAGGTTGTCTTACGCAAACTCTACGTTAAACATAAAAAAGGCTCTTGAACGCGTGAATTTATTCCTTCAGGAGAACAAAAAATGAGACGTAATTTATTTCGCTTACCAAATTAAATCATTTCACCAAGTTGAAGGCCACTTTTGATCTATGACGCTTTCCTTTCATGGGCATTTTATTAAACTTTTACAGTGTTTAATGTTGTGAATGTATTGCGTAGCGAGGCTGTGGGGCTCGTATGGCGGAAAGTATTGACCTGGATCTGAAGCAGTCGTTTGACGATCTGCACGAGAGTGTCCTGATCACAAATCAGGACAGGACCATCATATTCGTCAACAAGTCGATGGAACGCCTGTTGCGCGCCAAGAGCGAAGACCTGATCGGTTCCACCACGAAGCGTTTTTTCGCTAATCCGGACAAATTTGAAAAGATGGGCGAGCTCTACAGCACGCCCGCTGACCAGAGGCATCGGCAGACATATCTGCTTGAACTCGTACTTGGCGATGGCAGTCGAACAAAGGCTGAAGTCGTCAGCGCCCCGCTGTTTGATGCGGAGCGCACCCTCAAGGGCCTGTTGTTCTTTGCCCGCGACGTCAGCGAGAGGTTGGCGCTTGAAGAGCAGAACAGGAACCTGGCCTACACGCTCGAAGACGCATTGCATGCGATCTCCGAGGGTTTTGCGATCTACGATGAAAATGACAGGTTCGAATTGTGCAATGAAAACTATCGCGAGATCTACGCACACTCGGCACCGGCCATGGTACCTGGCACAAGTTTTGAGAACATTCTGCGCTATGGCCTCGACAGAAATCAGTATGACACCGGCAATCTGAGCGACGAGGCCTGGCTTGCAGAGCGCCTTGCAAGCCATCAGAAAGCGGACGGGAGCGTCATTGACCAGCGCCTGGACGACGGCCGCTGGCTGAGGATCTCGGAAACCCGAACCAAACGCGGCGGGATAGCCGGAATCCGGGCCGACATCACGGAACTCAAGGAAGCCCAGGCCAAGGCGGAACTTGCCTACAAGAACCTTTCGCTTGTTGCGGACAGCGTTTCGGGCAGCATTGCAGAGGTCGGACTTGACGGCAAATGCCTGTTCATCAACAAGACCGCCTGCGACTGGTTCAAGGGAACCTATGAAGAGTTGCTCGGCACACGGCTGCGGGATCGCCTTCCCTGGAAAGAGCGCAACTTCGTCCGCGGCCTGTTCGAACGCGCAAAACAGGGCCAGCCCGTCTCCGAAGAGGGAACCTTCCACTTCCCGGACGGGGTCAAGCGGGAATGCCAGTTTGATTGCAATCCGCGTTTCAATGAAGAAGGTGATGTAGACGGTCTTGTTGTCATGATGAGCGACATCACAGACCGGAAACGAACCGAACGCGCGCTTGCCGAACTCTACACGATCACCTCAACGCGAGAGCTGGGTCACGAAGAAAAGATCGCCGAAATTCTGCGCCTTGGGTGCGAACATTTCGATCTGCCCTTTGGCATCATAAGCCATGTGATGGACGACGAATACACGATCACGCATGCGCACAGCCCGAACGGGGAACTTGATCCGGGAACATCATTTCCCCTCGGCGACACATATTGTGCGTTGACCCTCGAGGCCGACGGCCCGCTCGCAACGGTGGACGCCGGCAATTCCGAGTTTTCCGCTCATCCCCGTTACGAAAAGTTTGCGCTGGAGACCTATATCGGCGCGCCCCTTCTGGTGGACGGGCTGGTGCACGGAACGGTGAACTTTTCAGCACCGGAACAAAGAAATCGCCGCTTTTCCTCGGCCGACATCCAGATCGTCAAGCAGCTTGCCGACTGGATCGGGCATGAGATCGCACGCCAGCTTGATCATCAGGCACTGATGGACGCCAAAGCCAATCTGGAGAGAATGGCAAGTACCGATGACTTGACCCAGGTGCTCAACCGACGTGCCTTTCTGGAACGGGCCAACACGGAAATTCATCGCTTCCGTCGGGACAGGACTCCCTTCACCGCTGTCATGATGGACATTGATCGCTTCAAGCAGATCAACGATCAGTATGGCCACGCAATTGGCGACAGGGTCCTGCGCCTGTTTGCCGATTCAATCAGTGTCACCCTGCGGAGCGTTGACGTTTTCGGGCGTGTCGGTGGTGAAGAATTTTGCATGATCCTGCACAACACGGACATGGACGGTGCCATGGCGGTCTGCAAGAGGCTGCTGAAAAAAATATCCGCCGACTGTCAGCTGCCGCGGCTGGACGAAACGATCACCTGCAGCATGGGACTGGCGACGCCGGTGCGCGAAGATGTCGAGTTTTCGACCCTGATGCAGAGGGCAGATATGGCCCTTTACGAAGCCAAGGCCACAGGCAGGAACAAATGCGTCGCCTTTATCCCTCCTCTTGAGGAAGCCGTCGGGGCCTGACATCGCCTTTTCGGAGAACACCCGGGCCATCACCATGTTGCCTGGCGGCTGCCTTTGCGCGCTTTAGGCCATGGCCGCTTCAACCGGCTTTCCGTTCACCATCGTCGTGCCGCTTGTCTGTTACGCCACTTTCAAAGGCAACTGGGTCGAGCCGCACTAGAAACCAAAAAGGGCGGCCCTGAGCCACCCTTCTTTTACCTCGCAAACATTAGTCCGCCAGCCTGGGGGCCAAACGAACACCGGGTGGCGGTGAACTTTCGCGGACCACCAGTTCCGGCTCGATGACAATCGGCTTGTTCGGAACGCGGTCGCCTGCGATCTGGCGCAACAGGGTAAGGGCCGCGAGGCGGCCAATCTTGTCCGGCTGATTGGAAACGGACGTGAGAGCAGGTGTGCGCGCATCGGCGCCGTCGATATCATCGTAACCGGTTATGGCCATGTCCGGACCGGGCTCGATGCCGGCCCGGCGCAGCGTTGTCATCAGCCCGAAGGCGACCAGGTCATTGAACCCGACGATTGCGGATGGACGGTCCTTGGCTTCCAGGATTTTCGGCACCGCTGAACGGCCATCTGCCTGCGTCATCAACTCGGGCAGGTCAATCTGCTTGTCCGGATCAATCCCGGCTTCGCTCAGGGCCTGACGCCAGCCGGTGTTGCGCAGACGTCCGGTGGAACTGCCGCGCCGTCCGCCAACCATGGCGATCTTGCTGTGGCCCTGTTCGATCAGGTGTTTGGTAATCTGATGTGCACCGGCCAGATCATCCCCACGGACGCAAGGTGCCCAGACCCCCGGGACTTCGCGCGCCACCAGCGTGACCGGGATGCCCTGATCGACCAGCCGATTGATTTCCTCCGCGCTCGTGTTGACCGAGGGACACAGGATCAAACCGTCTGCCCTGTGTTGAAGCAGCGTGTTCACAAAGGCACGCTGACGTTTCACGTCGTCGCGGTGATTACAGATGAAGATCATCTGCCCCTGCTCTTCCAGTACATCTTCAAGCGCCGAGAAAACTTCCGCGAAATAGGGATTCAGAATGTCATGAACGGCAACGCCGACAATTTGACTGCGCGCCGTGCGCAGTGAGGCCGCCGAGCGATTGTAGATGTAGCCGATTTCCTCGGCTGTCCGCTTGACCTTGGCCCGGGTTTCTTCCGCCACAAGCGGACTGTCACGAAGCGCCAGAGAAACCGTCGCGGTGGAAATCCCGAGCTGATCGGCGATATGCCCAAGCGTCAGCCGCTTTCCGGGCTTTTGCGGCAAATCCGATGAAGGCGGCGATCCATTGTCTTCAGACATTTATTGTTCTCAATTACCACGGCTGGAACCGGAAAGGTCCTTATAGCCCTGTGCCGCCGAGTTAAACAGGCAAATGTTCAAATTGAGGCTGGCTTCTCAAAAATCGGCAAGCCAGCCCGTCACGTCGGTCCCGCAGCCGTCCCGCCGACCACAGGATGCGTCGCTCCGGGTCACCGCCGCTGAGGAGCAGAATCGTCGAATTCCTCTCGAAGATTGACGACGACGCGGCGGTTTTGCGACTGACAGGTAATCTCGTCACAATCGGTTACGGGGCGTTCGATACCGTAGCCTTTCACCCACATGCGCTTGGGGTTCACGCCGAGTTTCACCAGCTCGGCCATAACCGCATTGCCACGCTGGGTCGACAGATTCTTTTCGGTAGCCTCGCTGCCACCGTCATCCGCGTGGCCCTGGATTTTGACAACCCACTTCTTGTTGTCCTTGAGCCATTTCGCCTGATTGACAATCGTCATGCGCGCTTCATCGGAAACAGTCGCAGATCCCTTGTCGAAATAGACACGTCGACCGACATTGATAATGAACTCTTCTTCCGACCCGGGAGACACGTTCACAAAGCCTGCGGCCGGCGCGTTGGTCACGTCAGGAGATGACAGAGTCCCGGCGCTGTTGCACCCGGCCAGGCCAACAACACCGATCAGAGCGAAAACTGCATTCCGGCCGAAACGGCCATTCAAGCTACCCAAGGAAAGCCCCCAATCCTTTTAATGAAAAATCGTGCGCGAACGCGGGGCTTACCCCGCGTTTGCACCTAGATGCTCGAGCACGAGAACAGCTGTGCCCTTCGGGCAGCGCTGGTAAAGGTCAATCACGTCTTCCGGGAACATGCGGATGCAGCCGCTGGAAACGTCATGACCGATGCTCCAGGGCTCCAGCGTGCTGTGCAACCGATAGCCGAGGTCCCGGCCGTCGCGATAGAGATAAAGCGCTCTTGGTCCGAGCGGGTTGTTAGCGGCGCCGCCTTCCACCCTGCGCGGAAGATCGGGCTGACGCTTGAGCATTTCAGGTGGCGGCACCCAGCGTGGCCACAAGGCCTTGCGGTCAATCCGTGCGCGGCCGTACCACTTGAAGCCTTCCTTGCCGACACCAACGCCGTACCGCAAGGCCGTGTTGTTTTCCCAGATCCAGTAGAGGAAATGGTTGGTTGTATCCACAACGACGGTCCCCGGTGGCTCCGGCGAAAAATACTTCACCATCTGGCGTTGCCAGACGGGTTTGATCTTCTTGAAGTTGGTGCGCCGGTACTGAAAGCCGTTGTCTTCCTGGTACCCGTTGAAATATGCATTTGCCGCGGCGCTCGCCTGAGCAAATTGCGGCATTACAAGAGCACCAGCGGCAGCCGTCGCTCCTCCCAAAAATGTCCGGCGGTTGAGTTCCATCCGAATTCTCCCAAAACAAGCCGACGAAACAGGTCGTAAGCTGTCAGACGCCAGCCTGCATTAAGAATGAAAGTCGGTTGGCGCGTCAACCTTTCAGCTGTGACCTAGACAAAATCCGACACAGTGAACACCGTCAAAGCCCCTTCACACGCTCGCGGTAGAGGATGTATAGGCCAGATGTGACGACGATTGCGGCGCCTATCAGGGTCGATGCTGTCGGAATGTCGGCAAAGATCAGGGCCCCGAGCGCGATCATTCAGACAATCTGGATATAGATGAAAGGCGCCAACAGGGGCGCTGGCGCGATCCGGTGCGCCAGAATGAAAAGATAGTGCCCCCCGGCACCGAAGATGCCGGTGGCAAACAGCAGGATCCATGACAGGGCATCCGGGGGCATGACCCAGACAGACACGCCGACCGGTGTCATTGCCAGCGCGGCGACGACACCCGAGATCAGAAGCATGCCGGCCGAACTGTCTGTTGCCGTCAACTGCCGGGTCAGCAACGCATAGAGGGCATAGAAGGTCATGGCGGCGACGGAGTAGATCGCGGCCCAATGCATGCCGCCAATGCCGGGCTGGGTGACCACAAGCACGCCTATGAAACCGACGATGATCGCTGCCCATCTCCTGGCCCGGCCCACTCGCCGAGCAATGGACCGGCGAGAGCCGTTATCACGAAAGGAGCTGCGAACATGATCGCCATGGTCTCTGCAAGCTGCAGATAGCGGACAGCCAGAAAATTGAACCCCGTGGTGCCAAGCAGGCAGAAGGCCCGCACCACCTGCAGCACGGGTCTTCCGGTTTTGAAACGGGACGGCGTCTTCCAGACCTGAAAGATGACCAGCGTCAGCAGAACGTGACTGACAAACCGAATCCAGACGATCTGCAGCGTCGGCAAGCTTGAAGACAGGTATTTTGCGATCGCATCCAGGATGGAAAAACTCAGGCACGCCAGCACGATCAGGCCAATGCCGGCGAGCGGTGCCATGGACCCGTTGTTTCCCTTGGTCTCATCCGCTTGGGTCGCCTGTGCCATCCAACGGTCCTTGCCCTGAAATCATCCACCGATATCGGGAAGAGCTCCTGCACAGAGCTCCCGTTTAAGGTAAGTTTGGCCGACGGATCAGTTGGACTTCGCAGAGACCGGAACACAGATGCCGATTGCAGAAATTGAAACGTGGCTGGGGCGCCTTGCGATCCACGAAGATGACGGCGCCATTACCCAACTACACTGGAACGGGACTGCGCGCCAAGAAGAAACACCTTTGCTGAAAGAGGCATGTGCGCAAGTTTCCGCCTATATGGATGGAAAACTGAAAAAATTCGACCTGCCTCTAGCGCCCAAGGGCGGGGAGTTGCACCAGGGCGTGTTCAGGGCCATGCTGGCCATCCCATATGGAGAGACCAGAACTTACGGGGACCTGGCCCGTGAACTGAACACCTACGGCCAGCCGGTCGGTCAGGCCTGTGGTGCCAATCCGATCCCCATCATCATCCCCTGTCACCGTATTCTGTCCGCCGACGGACTTGGCGGCTTCTCCGGTGCAGGCGGTACCGAAACCAAGATCGCGCTGCTCAAAATGGAAGGTGGATATCCATTTCTGCTTTAGCGCGCCCGTTCATGGAAGTGTCTCCGTGACCGTTCAGAACAGCAGAAATCCAAAAAACACGGTGATTGCCGCCAAGACGGCCCAGATCAGAAATTCGTTTCTCTGGGCCCTGCGCAGCATCCTGTTGGAACGGGACGCTTGTTCGGGCTTGCTCCAGATACCGAATTGCGGGCGTCCGATCGAGGTTTCGGACACATGACGAAAGCGCTGGCGCAATTCAGCCGCGCGCCGTGCACCACGTTCCTCATTGATCGTCTGATACTTCAAGGCCATCTCGAACTCCTCCAGCAAATTGCCTGAGCTCAGATAGAGGTAGTTTTGGCAAGGCGGTCGTTCAAATGAGCAATTTGTAATATTTCTGCAGATGCCGCCTGCGTCTTGTGATTTTCACAAAGGACCCGTAGGTATCGGCGTCCTCCTTCGAAGCAGGATTGCATGCAGACAGATCAAGCCACCCGGTCCCGAACACAACTGGAAGACCCGTCAGGCCCCACACTGGGCGAAGTCACACGTGTCTCGCTTAAAGTCGGGTTACTATCCTTTGGCGGTCCGGCAGCCCAGATCTCCGTCATGCACCAGGAATTTGTCGAAAACCGCAAGTGGGTGTCCGAAGACCGATTTCTGCACGCACTCAACTACTGCATGCTGCTTCCTGGTCCGGAAGCGCAACAGCTTGCCACCTATTGCGGCTGGCTCAGCGGGCGCACGTTTGGGGGCCTGATCGCAGGCCTTCTCTTCATCCTGCCTGGTGCTTTCGCAATGGCGCTCGTGAGCTACATCTACGCTGCATTTGGCGATACATCTGTCGTGTCGGCCATCTTTTACGGTGTGAAAGCCGGCGTCCTTGCAATCGTCCTTCAGGCATTGCTGCGCATCGGCAAGAAAGCCCTGAAGACTCGCCTGTCATGGATCATTTGCGGCCTGTCCTTCTGCGCATTGTTCTTCTTTTCCGTGCCCTTTCCCCTTGTCATTCTTGCAGCAGCCGCCATCGGGCTTGCCCTTGGCAAGGCCTCGGCAACCTCGGCAGAAGATCTGCAAGTCGACGGCAAGGCTTCGCTTGGCAAAACAGTGAAAACGCTGCTCATTGGCCTGACAATCTGGGTTGCGCCCCCACTCGCTGCTGCCCTTATACTGACACCTCAGAGTGTCCTCGTTGAAGTTGCCGAGTTCTTTTCCCTGCTTGCGGTCGTGAGTTTTGGTGGCGCCTACGCCCTTTTGAGCTACATGGCCCAGGTCGCGGTAGAGACAAAGTCCTGGTTGACGGCCGGAGAGATGCTGGACGGCCTCGGACTTGCGGAGACAACCCCCGGACCACTCATTCTGGTTACCCAGTTTGTCGGGTTTCTTGGAGGTTGGCGCGACCCGGGCACCTTGACCCCGCTCGCAAGCGCATTGCTGGCCGCGGCAATGACCACCTGGGTGACCTTCGTACCGAGTTTTCTGTTCGTGCTGGCGGGAGCACCATGGATGGAAAAGCTGCGGGGAAACCAGAACCTGGCAAAGGCCCTTTCAGCAATCACTGCCGCCGTTGCGGGCACGATCCTGAACCTTGCAATCTGGTTCGCGGTGAATGTCCTGTTTTCCAGAACCGAAACACTGACCTACGGTCCGTTCGACTTCATTCGTCCGGACGTGACAAGCCTGGATCCTGTCCTGGCCGGCATTGCGCTATTGGCCGTTCTGCTGGTTTTCGGAGCAAAGCGCGGTATGGCCACCACGCTGGGCGTGACCGCTATTCTGGGGTTCGCGGTGAAGTCGTTTCTGGGGTAACGGAAACGCTTGGCACCCCTCTCAAGAGACCTGTCTTCAGGCGGCAGACAATTCCTTGTCCTTGGACGCATCGCCCTCGTCTGCATCCGGCTCGAGATCTTCATCGTGTTCCGGATCGTCGTCGACCGCCATGGAGAGGTTCTTTTCTAGTTGGCGCAGCAATTTGCGAAGCTTCTTGCGGTCCTTTTCATCTAGTCCGGACATGGCCTCACGCTCAAGACGTTTCCAGGCCTTGTCGACCGATGTCACCAATTCGCGGCCCGTATCCGTCAGGTAGACCCGCGCGAGCCGACCGTCCGTATCCGAGACTTTTCGCGTCACATATCCCTGATTGGAGAGCCGTGTGACCATCTTCGTGACGGTGGGTGGCTGCACACCGAGCGCCAGCGCCAACTGGCTCATTGTACGGCCGTCCGTGTCATCCAGCACTTTCAAAACCAGTTCCTGGCCGGGATGCAGTCCGATTCGCATCAGGTGCGCACCAGAGCGTGCACGCTGTGCCTTTGCGGCCTGAACCAGGCGAAATGTTACGCTTTTCTTGTAGTTGAACCCCATTACGTCGCCCCGTTGCTCGTCCGAAAACCTTAGACGGCGGCGACCTTAGCGAGGTTATTTAACCGTCAAATGACAATCACGGGCAGAATTGCTTTTTTCCGGACGTTGCCAAGGCGATGCCGAAATTTATTTGGCTAAACAAGTTTGTCAGCTCTTTGCGGGGACCAATCAATCAGTCTTTTACCCGCAAGGCACCCGCCAGTAGCGGCAACGCCAGGGTCAGCAGGGCAACCACCACAAAGGAAGCGCGCAACGAGAAAAGTTCGCCGACAAATCCAAGCAACGGCGGCCCGATCAGGAAAGCGCCATAGCCAAGCGTTGCCACCGAGGCCAGGGCCACCCCTTTTGAAAGAATGGGATCGCTTGCCGCACGCGACATGGCAAGAGGGAAGAGAACCGCGTAGCCAATCCCCATGATGAAACAGCCCACCCAGACGACCCAGAGATGCAGGCCTGAGACAAGGAGGAGACATCCGAAGAATGCCACCAGGCCGCTCACGCGTGCCACGGGCACAGGCCCGTAACGGGCCACAACCTTGTCCCCGGCAAGGCGCATGACCACCATGCCGACGGAAAAGACAGTGAAAGCCGTCGGAGCGATTGCCTCCGAGTAACCCAGATCCTGGATCTGGTAGAGCGCTGCCCAGTCGGTCACAGCGCCCTCGCCAAGCGCCGCGACCAGTGCCACAAGACCGGCAAGGATGAGCGCTCCCTTGGGCAAGGCAAACAGGGGTGCTTTTTGCTCGTCACCACCTTCCGGTGCCGCTTTTGGCCAGGCCTGGGACCAGAACCAGATCAGGAAGGGCACGGACAGCGCGCCCCATAGCACGAAGTGCTGCATCACGCTCAAACCCGCCTCGATGGCAAAGCCACCCAACTGCGCGGCGACGCCGGCTCCGAGACTGAAGAGACCATGGAAGGAGGACATGACCGGCCTGCCCAGGGCCTGCTCGACTTCAGCCCCCCAGCCATTCATCGAGACGTCGAGGGCTCCGAACGTAAAGCCGGCCATGAAAAGCGCAACGGCGAGGAGAAGATTGGACGGAGCAATTCCAACCAGCGTGAAACAGATTGCCGTTGCAATGGCGAGTGTCTTGGACACGGGCGCCGCCCCAAGCCTGTCCAGGATGACACCGGTAAATGGAAACGCAACGAAAGCGCCGCCTGCCATGATCAATAACAGCACGCCGAACCCGCCCTCGGACAGTCCGGTGGCTTCCTTGATATGCGGTATCCTTGAAGCCCACAGGCCAATGAAGGATCCGCACATGAAAAAAATGGCCGAAACAACGCGGCGCGCGGCAACTGCTTGCATGGTATGACCCGGAGGCGGAACTGAGGCGCCCCGAATGGAGAACAGATCACCCGCCAGGGCATTGGCGGGAGATTTCCTCTACTTCTGCGCGGCGCGCAGGTCTAGCAAAAAACGCATGGGCGGAGGGTCGACGTGGAAAGTTTTCGCGAAACCGCGAGATCATGCGACTGTTCAGGCAACCAGTGCAGCGAAGAGGGCTTCTGCCTCGTTCACTCGTTGCAGCGCAGATTGATAGGCGGCAGCGGCGTCTTCGCTTTCCCGTCTGACGCCGTTTTCTTCCTGTCCCGCGCGCTCGTTTTCTGCGACCCCACCGTCAGGCGCAGCGCCATCGGCGTTGTCAGGTGCACTGCTTTCCGGACCGGTCGAGGTATCTGAAACCGATGAAGCCTTGTCATCTCCGCCTCTCAGTTCTTCCGCCTTCTGCTGGCGCAGCTGAGCCTGGGCTTCTGACAATTGCGAGCGGGCCTGCTGAGCAACCTTCAGATCCTGAGATGAAGGTTCTGCCGGAGCTGTTGCCGCGCGAATGACGATCTGCATCTTGCGGATGGTTGCTTCCGGCGTCCTTTCCTTGGCGGTGTCGATCTGGACCTCTCCACCAATGGCATAACGTTTGCCGTCAGGTCCTTGCTGGAACGTGTAGCTGGGAGCACTGGCATAGGCGCCTCCAACCCGGGCATGTGCTTGCTCATGGGCCCGCACTTCCCGATCCCTCTTGGCCAGTTCCTCGACCTGCTTTTCCTCGGCCTCATTTAGACCGTCACCATCGGGATCCTCCTCCTTGTCGCCTTTGGAAGACGACTGGATCGGGTTTGCAACTGCACCCTGCGGCTCCTGTTGTGCCTGCTTCACCGGTGAACCGTCCGCATCGGCCGCGCTGTCTTGCGAGGCCTCATTCGGATCGGCTTCACCTGCTCCCGATGAACCTTGTTTCTGGAATGTCGCGGCATCCGCCTGCTGCAGGGCCAAAACAGCTTGCTGGGTCAGAACGGGGCTTTGTCCGGCACGTATTGCAGTCGCGCGAGGACTGGCCTGGCTTTCGCGCGCAGACAGCTGCGCCCGGTCGGATGTGCCGTCATCCGAACCAGGTGTCATTTCGCCTGCGACGCCGTTGCCTCTCAAGAGGTTCGCCGGCGTATTGGACAGAAGGGCGCCGATCATGGTGCTGATTTTCTCGCAAAGTCGTCAGCAAACAGTGAATCGTGGTTAAGACTTGCCTATCATAAGTTCGTGATCAACCACTGCCCCGGCACTTGCCTGTACGCGCCGGCTATGCAAAGCAACGGACAGACAAAAACACCGGACAGGACATCCCGATGCCGCCCAAGCACCTCTGGCAAGACATGAAGACGGCCGATTTCGAGGAGCCGGATCGCGGGACATGGATCGCGGTCCTTCCGGTCGCTGCGATCGAGCAGCATGGTCCGCACCTGCCGCTCTCGACCGACACCACGATTGCTGAAGGACAGATCAGCAGAGTTCTGGAACTGCTTCCGGAAGACCTGCCGGCAACCTTTCTTCCAATCCAGTCGGTCGGCAAGTCCGACGAACACATCTCTTCCCCCGGCACACTGACACTGTCCTGGGAAACGGTCACACGGTGCTGGATCGAACTTGGGGAATGTGTTGCCCGGGCCGGGATCAGGAAGATGGTGCTGATCAATTCGCATGGCGGGAACGTACCCATACTGGACATCGTGGCCCGTGAACTGCGTATCCGGCATGACATGTTCGTCACGGCCACAAACTGGCTGCGCTTCGGCCAACCCGAAGGCCTCTTCCCTGACGAGGAGTTCACCTACGGGATCCACGGCGGCGACATAGAAACGTCTCTGATGCTCCACCTGCGGCCTGATCTTGTGAAAATGGATCTCGCCAGGGATTTTGTTTCCGAACAGCAGAGCTACCTTACGGAGTTCAAGCATTTGCGGGGTCATGGCAAGGCGCAATACGGCTGGAAGGCCCAAGACCTCAATCCATCCGGCGCTTTGGGCAACGCGGCCAACGCGACCGCAGAAAAAGGGCGTCTCTCACTCGATCATGCCGCCAATGGTTTTATTGATCTATTGAAAGACGTCCATGCCTTTGATCTCGCCCGCCTCTGGTCTGACAACACCTGAACACTGAAACAGCTGCCCAATGCACAACGTTCCCCTGCGGGACCGGAAAGAAAAGTGTGTGCTATTTCATCGAAAGCGACAAATATTTCACCAACACTCGCCCAATGAATACATTACGCCAACGTCACCTATCCTCGTGAATTTTTCTTATAGTTGACCTTGCTCATATTAAGAGACACATTATTTGGGCAAACCCCTGGGGCGATGTTCGAGTACAAATGAATCTGTCAATTCGGCAACTGGCAACCTTTCGCGAGGTGATGCGGAGTGGCTCCATTTCGGAAGCCGCGCGTACCTTGGGCCGAACACAACCAGCAGTTAGCTCGACCATCGCCGGCCTCGAGACAGAGCTCGAATTGAAACTGTTCATGCGCGAACAGGGACGGCTGGTGCCCACGCCCGAAGCGGAGTTTTTTCTCGAGGAAGCGGAAGCCATCCTCAAGCGTCTGGAGATTTCCAAACGCACCCTGCGTGGCCTCGCAAACCGTGAACACGGGCAGTTGCGGATTGCAAGCATCCCCGAAGTGGCGTCTGATTTTCTGCCGAACAGCCTGTCGCGCTTCATAGCCGACAAGCCGAGCGTAAAGGTCGCGCTCGCAAGCCGGACCTCGTCGGAAATCGAGGAGCTCATCGCCGCGCAACAATTCGACATCGGCTTTACTGAAACACCCCGGGCACGCAATTCCTTCGATCAGATAGACTTCGATCTGGAATGCATGTGTGCCATTCCGGCCACCGATCCGCTCGCCTCGAAGGAAGTGATCACACCGACCGAGCTCGACGGTTATCCCCTGGCCCTGCTGCATTCCGAACATCGCAGCCACAAGCAGACGCTTGCCCGGTTTCGCGACGCCGGGGTGAATTTCAACCAGCGCTTTGAGCTGCAAACGGCGTTGCCCGGACTGCGGTTTGTCGAGGCGGGCCTGTGCGCGCTGATCTGCGACATGATCACGGCCTACAAGGCACAGGAAGACGGACGTCTGGGCATGGGTCCACCGATGATCGTCTTCCGTCCGTTCAGGCCCAGGATCCAGAACTCGCTTTCAATCCTGACACCGACCCACCGTCCTATTTCCATTGTCGCCAAGGACTTCTGCGAGTTCCTGAGCGCCGAAGTCGAAGCCATTCGCTCGACCATGGTGCGCAAGGTGGCGTAAGCGACAAATAGCCTCCAAAGCCCGCCTCACGCACCCCAGGTATCGCTAAGCCGGTAGCCTTCTGGCCAGGGATCGGCCGGGTCCAGCATGTGTTGGTGAATTCCGGTGACCCAAGCCCGGCCACTGATTTCCGGCCGGATTGCTGGTCTGCCTCCGACCGTCTCTTCGGCAACAATCCGGCCCGTGAATGTCGACCCGATGATCGAGCGTGCCAGGAAGTTCTGGCCAACAGACATCTGCCCCCGGGCCGCCATCAGTGCCATGCGCGCCGACACCGCCGTTCCTGTTGGTGAACGGTCGACCTTTCCCGGCTGGATGGCAACGGCCGATCGACCGGTCAATCCGGTCTCGGTTGCGCTGAGCGGGCCGCAAAAGGCGCAGAAGGAAATGTGGTCCCACTCCGGATTGTCCGGATGCGAGAATCCGAGCTGCTCATTCGCCGCGTTGGTTATCCGAACACCAAGCCGGGCAATGTCCTTGGCCTCGTTTTCCTCGATGGCAAAACCCAGGGCTTCCGCATTCACGACGACAAAACTGTCCCCGCCATAAGCCGTGTCGACAGTCAGTGTCCCAATGCCTTCCACCTCCAGCGTCGCATCCAGCCTGTCGGCGAAACTCGGAACATTCTGAACAAAAATGCGTTCCGCCTTGCCGTCCCGGCATTCCGCCCTGACACGCACCAGTCCGCCCGGCGCTTCCAGGACCATTTCCGTCACCGGTTCCTGCATCGGCACAATGCCGCCATCCAGGAGCACAGTCGAAACACAGATGGAGTTTGAGCCGGACATGGGTGGCGTGTCTTCCGGTTCCATGATGATGAAGGCAGCGTCAGCCTCCGGGCTCTTCGGCGGAACCAGCAGATTGACGTGCCTGAAGACGCCGCCCCGCGGTTCGTTCAGGACAAAGTTTCGGAGGGACTGGTCTCGGGCAATGAAGTTGCGCTGCTCCCACAAGGTCTCACCTGGTGGTGGAGCCACACCTCCGACAATGACATCACCCACCTCACCTTCAGCGTGGCAGGAAATCACGTGAATGGTCTTGCTGGTGCGCATGGTTTCCCCTCACGAATAGCTGGCAACCGGTTCACCAAGCGCATCGAAAATCGGCGTGATGCCGAGACCTGGTCTGTTCGATGCGGTCATGCGGCCATTCACGCGCTTCGGAGCGCCCTCGGCAATGTCGACTGTACCGTAGCTGTTGAAATCGGTAGCGGAGAAGGTGAAATCGGCTGGTGTCGAACGCGCCAGATGCGCAATCGCAGCTGTGGTGATGTCCCCGCCCCAGGTATCCTCGATGGTCATCGGAATCCCATGGGCGACGCACAGGTCCCGCATCAACTTGGCTTTCGTAAGCCCGCCAACCTTGGAGATCTTCAGGTTGATGCAATCCATTGCGTCTTCGGCAATCCCGCGCACCAGCATGTTGGCACCGTCAATCACCTCGTCGAGGATGAAAGGCAGCGCGGTCCTCCGGCGGATGGAGACGCTTTCCTCATAGGTCAGGCAAGGCTGTTCCACATAGACATCAAGAGAGGAGATCGCCCCCAAGACCCGCGCGGCCTCGTGCCGGGTCCAGCCGGTATTGGCATCGGCGACCAAAAGATCGGTGGGTTTGAGAACTGCGCGGGTGGCATGGATGCGATCGATATCGTCATTGGCGTCACCGCCGACCTTCAACTGGAACTTCGTGTAGCCTTCCGAAGCATAACCCTCGATCTTGCGGGCCATGATCTCCGGGTCTTCCTGGCTGATCGCCCGGTAGAGCACCACGTCTTCCTGGGCCGCCCCACCGAGAAGGCTGTAGACCGGCTTTAGCGTTGCCTTGCCCAGGAGATCCCAGCAGGCAATGTCGATTGGCGCCTTGGCGTAGGGGTGCCCGCGCAGGGCGGTGTCCATCACACGGTTGATCTCACCGATGTTCAGGGGATCGCACCCTATGAGCCGAGGGGCCAGTTCCTGAAGTCCCGCACGCACACCCAGCGCAAAGCTCGGCAGGTAGGCGGACCCCAAAGGACAGCACTCGGCATAGCCCTTCAGGCCTTCATCGGTTTCGATTTCGACGACCGTGCTGTCGAACACCTCGACGAAATTGCCGTTGGACCAGCTGTAGCGACCTTCCTTCAGAGGCAGGTCCACCTGGAACACGTTGATGGCCGAGATTTTCATCTTCAGATCTCCTCGAGACGCATTAGAAACGGCGCGCTGAAAACGCGCCCGGGTCGATGGGTGTGGATGTGTCCTGGGCCATGGCCGCAACAAGCTCGGCAGTACCGGCTGATTGCGTCAGTCCCAGATGGCCGTGCCCGAAGGCATAGATCACGCGCTGATCCGATGGCGATCTGTCAATGACAGGCAGACTGTCCGGGATCGATGGACGAAAGCCCATCCATTGCGTACCGGCCGTCGTCGCCAGGTCCGGAAGGAAGGTCTTCGCCTTGTCCAGCAGGATATCGGCGCGCCTGTAGTTCGGTGGCAAATCGAGCCCGCCAAGTTCCACGGCGCCGCCGATCCGAACACCGCCTTTGATGCGCGTGACCACGAAACCGTGGTTTGAAAAAGTCAGGTGAGTTCTGAGGTCGAGCGCCCCCTCGGGCAGGGTCGTGTTGTAACCCCGTTCGGTCTCGAGCGGTATCCTGTCTCCAAGGCACTTGGCAAGGTGATGCGACCAGGCGCCCGCACAGACCACCAGCTGCCGGGCCCGAATGTCGCCCCTTGATGTCGTCAGGCAGACGGCACCTTCTTCAGACGAAATCCTCGTGACGCTGTCAGCTTCAATCCTGCCACCCCTTGAGCAGAAGGTCTTGCCCAGATGATCAAGCCATGATGCCGGATCACACGTGTTGATCCAGTCCGGCGTGAAACCGGCATGCGTGAAGCGCGGATCAAGACCGGGCTGGATCTCCGCAATTTCCTCTTTGCGCTTGAGCAGGTCAAAACGGATCCCGTTTTGCCGGCGGAGTTCCCAGGCCGGCAGACTGGCCCTGAACTCCTTCTCCCCTTCAAAAAGCTGCAGCTGACCCTCGCGGCGCAGGTGGCGCTCGCCCGACGTATCGCTGACCTGTCGTTCCAGCGCGTCCCGCGACAGGTTCATGAGTGCCGCCTGTGCCGCCAGTGACGACCGGTAACGGTCTGGCCAGCTCGCTCGCCAGAACCGCAGCATCCAAGGTGCAATCCTCAGCGCATAGGCAGGCGGGACCGACAGCGGCCCCAGCGGATCGAGCAGCCATTTCGGCGCCTTGCGCATGATGCCGGGCGTTGCAAGCGGTACGATATCGGTAAAGGCAAAAGCACCTGCATTCATCTCCGACGCCCTGGCCCTGCCGTCTGGCCGGTCAAGCACGCGCACGCGGCGCCCCCGCGCCTGGAGCGCGAGAGCGGTGCTGATGCCGACAATACCGGCACCGATTACAACAATGTCTTCGATCGTCTCTTTCGACATGAAACCGGACCAGGGACAGGCCTTCTGTGCGCTTTGCTCCGAAGGCCGAAGCGTCAGGGAAGTGTGTAGGCCGTCTTGACCGTGGTGTAGAACTCAGCCGCATAGCGGCCTTGCTCGCGGGATCCGAAACTCGACCCCTTGGTGCCTCCGAAGGGAACGTGATAGTCGACGCCCGCCGTCGGCAGATTGACCATCACCATGCCGGCCTCGGCATTGGCCTTGAAGTGGCTCGCCAGTTTGAGCGAGGTCGTGCAAATGCCGGCGCTCAGACCAAACGCGGTGTCATTGGAAACGGCCAGCGCTTCGTCGTAATCCTTCACCCGGATCACGGAAGCCACGGGACCGAAGACCTCCTCGCGGTTGATGCGCATTGCGTTGTCGGTATCCGTCACCAGGGCGGGAGACATGAAGAAGCCCTCGGTTTCCCTGTTGAGGCGCTCGCCCCCGATCACGCGTCCGCTTTCCTTTGCAGCAACCTCGACATAGGAGAGATTCTGCTGCAACTGACGCTCGTCGACGACCGGTCCCATCTGGACGCCGGTTTCCAGGGCATGCCCCACCTTGAGCGCCTTCATCGCATCAGTCAGTTCGTTGACGAACCGGTCGTGAATGCCTTCGGTCACGATCAGCCGGGAGCTGGCCGTGCACCTTTGCCCGGTGGAAAAGAACGCGCCATTGAGACAGGCGTCGACGGCCAGGTTCAGGTCGGCATCATCGACCACCACCATCGGATTCTTTCCGCCCATTTCCAACTGAACCTTTTTCAGCTTCTGACCACAGGCCGCCGCGATACCGCGTCCAGTTGGCACTGAACCGGTAAAGGAAATTGCCTTCACCTTGTCGCTTTCGACCAGAACCGGCCCAATCTCGGAACCACGCCCGAAGACCAGATTCACCACCCCGTCCGGCAGGCCGGACCGGGAGAGAATCTCAACAAGCGTATGGGCACAGCCGGGTACAAGCTCTGCCGGTTTCATAACCACGGAATTGCCATAACAAAGCGCGGGGGCAACCTTCCAGGCGGGAATGGCGATTGGAAAATTCCACGGCGTAATCATTCCGACGACACCAACCGGTGACCTCGTCACGTCTATTTCGACCCCGGGCCGAACAGACGCCAAGCGGTCCCCCGCCTGACGCAGGGCTTCACCGGCAAAGAATTTGAAGATCTGCCCCGCCCGCGCGGCTTCGCCAATGCCTTCGGGAAGGGTCTTGCCTTCTTCTCGTGACAACAGGCGGCCGAGTTCTTCCTTGCGCGCGAGAATTTCGGAACCGACGAAATCAAGGACATCGAACCGCTGTTGCGGAGTTGACGCAGCCCATTGCGGCGCGGCCTGATGCGCCGCATCGATTGCCTGTTCCATCAGCTCTGCACTGCTCTTGGCGGCATGTCCCAGAACGTCGCTGACGTCAGACGGATTGACGTTTGGCTGGCTGGCCGGAGTTTCAACCCAGGTCCCGCCGATATAGTTTTTATAGTCCATCATAAGATCCAGCTCAGGGACGGATACCCAGGCGATAGGGGTCCGCCGGATTGAAAATCAGGTTGGCGTCGGATGTGACAAAGGCCTGACCGGTGATCGTCGGCACGACACCGCCGGTTTCACCGGGTTGGTAACTGATCGTGTAGGTGCTGCCGATGACGCTTTCCTGGATCCACTTGCGACCGGGTTCCAGAACACCATCTGCGGCGAGGCAGGCGAGCTTCGCGGAACACCCGGTTCCGCAGGGTGACCGATCGTAGGCGCTGCCCGGACAGAGCACGAAGTTTCGGCTGTCGGCGGCCGGGTCGGCGGGCGGACCGAAGAGTTCGATATGATCGATCCAGGCGCCATCGGTCCCCGTGACACCGGCGTCCTCCAACGCCTTGCGGATCTTCTGCGTCAGGTCAGCGAGGGCGACAATGTTGCCCGGCACCAGATCGATCGGGCTGTTCTTGACGAGAAAGAACCAGTTCCCGCCATAGGCAACATCCCCGGTAAAAGATCCGTGCCCCTCGACCGACACCATCACATCCTTGTGCAACCGGTAGCTTTCGATATTGACGACCGACACCGTGTTGGCATCCAGAAGATCCACCTCCACAACACCCACAGGGGTTTCGAACTTGTGACGCCCCGGTTCGATCTGGCCCAGATGGGCCAGCGTCACGGCCAGCCCGATCGTCGCGTGGCCGCACATGCCAAGGTTCTGCAGATTGTTGAAATAGATCACGCCGGTAACGCAGTCCTCCCGCGTCGGCGGCACGAGCAGGGCACCGATAATCGCATCGTGACCGCGCGGCTCCAGAACCACGGAAGCGCAGAAGTCCATATGCTCGGCTTCAAGGCGCGCCGCACGTTCACTCAAGGGACCGGACCCGAGATCGGGTCCACCCTCGATGACGATACGCGTCGGTTCACCGGCCGTATGGCTGTCGATTACGCGCATTCGGCGATTACTCCGCCCTTGCGGGACCAGTCCGCGTACCAGGTCTTGAAGAGCTGGTACTGAGCCTCGACATAGTTGCGCTGCGCATCACTGAGGGCATCGCTCTCGTTGAAGTGCAGGCGATATTCCTCTTCGCCGTTCAGCACCATCAGATGCTTGTAGTAAAGCACCAGGTCCGGACCTTCATCGTAGCTGGAGAGCACGCCCAACGCTTCTTCCAGTTCTTTCGCCCGTTGCCGCGCCTCGGCATTGCCTTCCGCGGCCTTCTTGCAGAGCGCAACCAGATGAAGAACTTCCATCGGAATGGCGTTGCCAATGCCAGTAATGGCACCCGTCGCGCCGCAATTGACGAAACCGTGGTAGACGGCCGTGTCGACGCCGACCATCAGCGTCACCTGGTCATCCTGCGAGGTGATGTTTTCCGCCGCATAGCGCAGGTCGTCCAGGCCGCCGAATTCCTTGAATCCGATCAGGTTCGGAAAGTCCTTGCGCAGATCGAAGAAGAGATCGGCGCGGGTGGCAAAGCCGTAATAGGGGCTGTTGTAGATAACGGCCGGAAGCGTGGGTGCTGCCGACAGGATGGCACTGAAATGATTGCGCTGTGCGGTTACGGAAATGCCCCGCGACAGCACCCGCGGGATAACCATCAGCCCGTGTGCACCGACCCGGGCGGCATGCGCTGCATGGGCAACGGCCAACTTGGTATTCATGGCACCCGTACCGACAACCACCGGCACACCGGCCTTGACCAGACGTTCAACGCCTTCCATGCGCTGTTCATCCGTCAGCAGCGGCCAGTCCCCCATGGACCCGCAATAGACAACCGCAGACATGCCGGCGGCGATCAGGTCCTGCCCCTTTTTCACGAGTGCATCATAGTCCGGTGTGCGGTCCGCCTTGCACGGGGTCATCAGGGCAGGCATGCAGCCGGAAAAAATATTTGAGGACATGGTTTACTCCTTCAGGAACAAGTCTCTGGCGACCGGGCCCAGCTTCCAGCTGCCCTGCCAGACGTTACTT
Source organism: Roseibium sp. (assembly GCA_017643925.1). Lineage (GTDB taxonomy): Bacteria > Pseudomonadota > Alphaproteobacteria > Rhizobiales > Stappiaceae > Roseibium. Next base: position 32,367 of record JAEPML010000024.1, read on the forward strand.
TCATTCGCGCCGGTTCAGCGCACGTTTGCAAGAAATTTTCTGGTGTTCTCGGATTTGGCGTCACCGAAAATCTGGTCAGGCGGCCCGATCTCGTCCATCACGCCCTGATGGAAATAGGCCACGCGGTCAGAGACATCGCGGGCAAACCCCATTTCGTGGGTGACGCAGATCATGGTCATGCCTTCCTCCGCCAGGAGGCGCATCGTGTCGAGCACTTCTCCGACGAGTTCGGGATCAAGCGCCGATGTTGCTTCATCAAACAGCATGTATTCCGGTTCCATCGCCAACGCCCGCGCAATGGCAAGACGCTGCTGCTGCCCTCCGGACAGGTTGTTCGGATAGACATTCAGCTTGTCGCCAAGACCGACATGCCTGAGCTGCTTTTCTGCAATGTCGCGCGCTTCCGACTTCGCCTTGCCCTTGACGATCTTCGGGGCCAGGGCAACGTTTTCAAGCGCAGTCAGATGCGGAAAGCTGTTCCACTGCTGAAACACCATGCCGAGCTTCTGACGCAACTTGTTGATGTCGGTCGTCTTGGCATGAACATCCGTTCCGTCCACCAGAACGGTTCCCTTCTGGATCGGCTCCAGGCCGTTGATGCAATAGAGCAGCGTCGACTTGCCGGATCCGGAGGCCCCGATCACTGACAGGACCTCTCCCTTTTCCACGTCCAGGTCGATCCCCTTGAGGACCTGAAGGGCACCAAAGTATTTTTCAAGGCCGCGTATCTCGATCATTGGGCCCACCTTTTTTCTAGTTTTGCGGCATAGCGCGAGATCGGAAAGGACAGTGCGAAATAGAACGCACCGGCAATGGTCAGAATCAGGAACGGTTCCTGGGTCCGGGTGATCAGGATCTGGCTTGCCTTCAGCAGCTCGACATAGCCGAGGACGGAAACCAGGGCACTGTCCTTCATCACGCCCAGCGCAACCCCGACCCAGGCCGGGAAGACGGCGCGACCACCGATTGGCAACACGACGTAGCGCATGTCCTGCCAGTAGCTCATCCCGAGTGACCTCGCGGCCCGGCGCATGGGCCGTTCAACGGCCTCGATGCCACCCCGGGCGACATTTGCCACCAGGGCCGAGGTGTAGATCGTCAGGATCACGACGCCCGACCCGAACGGGTCGAGGTCCAGGCCGACAATCGGTGCAAAATTGTAGAACAGCACCAGCTGGATGATCAGTGGAACCGAGCGGAAGACATCCAACACCGGTGCCAGCGTCAGCGTTGCCGCCAGCTTGCCCTCATAGAGCATCCAGCCGAATGCACAACCCAGCACCGTTCCGATGGAAATGGACAGGGCCGAAATCCAGAGTGTGCGCAAGGCGGCTTCGCCGAGGAACCAGAGATCGTTGGGGGTGAACCCGCTGAAGAAGCTTATCGTTTCCTGCACATTCGCCTCCTCAGTACCGGAACAGGCGCATGGCCAGGAGCCGCGAGACCCCAAGAATGAACTTGACGATCACGTAATAGATGACCGCGGTGACGGCGAAATATTCGAAGATGCGGAAAGTCCGGCTGGCAAAGAACTGGGTTTCGCCGCTCAGTTCCCGGAACCCGACCAGCATGCCGAGCGAGGACATCAGGACGGCCCAGACAAGCTGGTTGGTCAGCGGGTGATAGACAATCCGGAACACTTGCGGGATGACGATGCGTGTATAAGCTTGCCAGGCAGTCATGCCGAGGCTGCGCGCAGCTCTCAGCTGCGTATCCGGCACGGCCTGAAAACCGCCGCGAAAATTCTCTGCCAGGTAACCTGCGCAGTTGAAACTGAGACCCGCCAGCACGATCAGGAACGGGCTCAGGTGCAGACCAAAAGCACCCAGGCCAAATCCGAAGAAAAACAGCTGGAACAGCGCCGGCGTGTTTCGGGCCAGCTCCACCCAGGACGTCGCAATCCAGTAGAGCGGACCGCGCATATGCATGCGGATCAGGGCGAGGACGATACCGATCACGATACCGATGACCATGGACAGCGCCGCGACCTGAAGGGTCAGCAATCCCGCTTCCAGAAGGTCCGGCAGGCTTTTCATCACCGGCCGCCAGTGGAAATTGTAGTCGAACATCTTGTGGGCTCCGGCACCGGGAACGCAATGCGTCGCGGCGTGCCTTGGCAAGCAATCTGGTGGTCAGCGCTGACCGGGTTTCGCTTCCGGTTCGGGCGAACCTGACACGGACTGCGCATGCCCGGCCGGTTGGGGGAGGCCGGGCATGCGCTGCTTGGCCGGTTAGTACATCACACCCGGAATACGCAATTCCGGTGCTTCACCGCCGACATATTTGCCCCAGAGCTCTTCATAGCGACCGGAACGGACCTGGTGGGTGACGAACAGGTTGAGGAAGTTCAGCCAGGTAACGTCTTCACGCTTGCCGACAACGGAGGTGTAGTCGGTGGTCCAGGGCATACGCGGGCCGGCTTCGACCGTGTCGTACTGATCGGTGATCGGCTTGACGGCGGTGTTTGTCGTGATGCCGATATCCGCCTTTCCCTGAGCAACGGCCAGGAACACTTCGTTTTCGGACTGGTAGCCCTGGTAGAGATGCTCTTCACCCCATTCCTTGGCAATTTTCAGCCATTCCTGCTCCGGCACTGTTCCGATGGCACCTGCTACACGCTTGCCTCGAATGTCTTCAAAGCTCTGGATGCCGCTTTCGGTGTTGACCACGCCCTGCGCGTAATAGATCGCGTAAGGAATGGTGAAGCCGACGGTGCGTGCACGTGCGAGACTGTCCGAGGTCGCGCCGAAGACAACGTCGGCGCGGCCCGTGACGATCATCGGCAGACGTTCTGCCCAGGTGACCGGATAGATGATCGGCTCGACTTCGAGCGCGGCTGCCAGGTCCTTGCAGTAGTCGACATCGAACCCGGCCGGCTCATTGTTGGCATCCCGATAGCCGATCGGTGGAAAGTCCAGAACGACACCACATTTCAGCTGACCACGATCGACGACATCATCCAGCGTATCGGCCTTGACCGGCAGTACGGCCATCAGGGTAACGGCCGTTGCGGCCATGAATTTCTTGAACATGAGTTCCCCTCTTCTGTTCCCGAGGCTTCCTTCCCGCGGGTGCTGTCTGCCGGCACCCGTCTTTCGAAGCTTTTCTGTCAGGCGGGAGATTGATAACCTAAATTGGATCCAATATTCAATAAAAAATATTCAATTTGTTTTTTCGCTTCACCAAAATGGGACCTTCCCCTAAAAGGGTGGCGTAAGGAGAGTTGGCTTATGAAACTGAAATCGATGGATATTTCCGCGACCGCGTCCGCGTCCTCAATCGTGTTCGATGCGCTCAGGAAAGCCATTATCGAGGGCCAGCTCGAAGAAGGAGAGCCGCTGCGCCAGGACGAGATCGCGCGCCTTTTCAACACCAGCCGAATCCCTGTGCGCGAGGCGATTTCACGTCTGGAAGAACAGGGGCTGGTCAAGACCCAGCGCTACAAGGGAGCTGTTGTCGCCGGCTTGTCGCCGCAGGAAACGGAGGAGATTTTCGACCTCCGCGCCCTCGTCGAGCCGGAAATCATCCGCAACGCCGTACCGAAAATGTCGAAGGAAGATCTCGCGCTTGCACGTGAGAAATGCGCTGCCTTTTCGGCCTCTCCCGATCCCATGACTTGGGGTGATCTCAATCGGGATTTCCACGAAACACTCCACGGCGCCAGCGATCTCAAATTTTTCCTGGAGATCGCCCACAATGCCATCGACCGCGTGGAGCGTCAGATCCGCGCGCAGCTCGTCATGAGCAACGGCATGGAGCGCGCCGGCCGTGAGCATTTCGGTATCCTGGAAGCATGCGAAAACGGGGATGCGGAACTCGCTGCGAAGCTGACCCGCGACCATATTCAGGGCGCCAAGAAGTCCCTCCTGGCGCACCTGTCAGTCAAGTGACGGGGCAGGCTGTCTGCCTGATCGACGTGTACCAATAACCGCTGACATTCTTTCGCAACGACGCCTGGTCAAAGTGTCTTCAAATACTCCAGTAATGCTTTGAGCTTGTCCGGGTCGTTGGCCAGTTCATCGGTGCCATAAACCGGGCCGTCATGTCCCTCGTTGGAATTGCCCGGCGCGCTCGTGTCGAAATCGAATGCTCCTTCGCTGACAAAACCGATGGTCTCCGGGTCGAACTCCCGAGATCCGACCTTGAAGGTCTTCTCACGCATGTCCGCCGGCAGCAGCAAGTCACGCATGGTTCTGACCGATCCGTTGTGCAGGTAGGGCGCCGTGGCCCAGATCCCGTTCAAGGGCCGTGCTTTGTAGCAGGCCTTGGTTCCCTCCGGAAAACAGGATGACCCGGACGCGACCGGCTCATAGTCCGACTGCTTGTCTCCGAACGTGTCCAGGAAACCCTTGATGGCCTCGAGTTTGGCTTCCCTGCTGCTGCTGTCCCATTTTGCCAACAGCCGCTCACCCGCCTCTTGAAGCCTGTCCTGTGTCGATTCGGGGCGCCCCGCCTTGAGTGCGTCGATGACAGCACGCGGGTCTTCCAGGAAGGACCGCACGATCGCACCGGTGACGGCATAGGCGAGGATCTGGATTTTCTTGACCTCGTTCTCGTTTTCCTCCTCGAACTTTTTCCCTTCGCTGGCCGTGATCAGATACCGCACATATTGTCCCGTCAGGTCCGGGGCCTGTGACGTCCTGTCCAGAAAGTTGCGGGCCATGGTCTCGTCGGTTCGCAGATCGCGCGGATTGTCCTCGTTCCCGACCGGGATCATCACCGCGCGGACCGTTCTGTTGATGTCGGCGCGGTCGAATTCGTCCGTGTGACAGGACGCGCACATATCCTTGAAAAGCAGCTTGCCCTGAGCTGCAAGATCCTCGTCCGGAGCAGGAAGCGTGGTATCGCTCCAGCGCGGTGACTGCATCTTCCACAAGAGCGTTTCCAGCGTGGCAAGGCCAGCGACATCGACCGAAGAGTCATGCCCGAGCGGCAGCACGATGCGCTTGCGCAAATCCAGACTGCCGAAGACACCCAGAACCTCGCCGACATTGCGGCCCAGCGCACCCAGCTTTGCGTTGCGCACGCTGCCGTTCCACTGAACCTTGTCATGTTGCGGCGTGTCCCAGACAAAGGGATAGCTGACTGGAGCATTGGCCGGCTCCCTGTTGTCCGGCTCTTCCAGCGCGGAAACGGATGTTTCATTGTAAATCGCCCCGAGCGCGTCCAGTCGGCCATGCCCGTAGGCAGTGTCTCCCTTGTTGCGCTCGTTCCAGACATCGCGAATGTCGGTGACTTTTTGAAGTTGCCTGCGCAGCCTGCTTTTCCAGCCGGTGCTTTTTATGTCGCGTTCTTCGGCATCCGAGAAGACCGAGGCTGCAAACCGGTCGAACTTGTCATCGTCCGCCAAGGTCGCCTGCATGGCCTCCACCAACTCGGTGAAGGTTGCTTCAAAGTCACCCATCGTCGGCGCGCCGTCGATCAGGAACTTGGCGCCCTGATACTCGACCTGCCCCGTATGGCAGGCGGAACAGGTCAACCCCAGCCAGCGGTCGGAAATGAGTTTGTAGCGGAAATTGTCTTCCGCATTTCCGAATGTGAACCCGATAGGCAGACCATCCGGGTTCATTGGGGTTGGGCTCTGAGGCAGATAACCAAGCCGGTTTATGTTTGACGGGCTTGCGAATTTTTCGGTGTTGCCGGCTTGTTCAAGATTGAGGAACCAGAGATAGGGAATGATCTGCGATCCCTGGTCGGTGAACCAGAATTTCTGCCTGTCTTCGCAATCAAGGTTTTGCGGAAGCACGACTTCCGTGTCGAATGCCCCGTCGAAGGTACCGCTGTCACAGGTCTGGGCAAACGAAAACTGCGTGGCCGCGAGCCAGAGAACTGCCGTCAGTGAAAGGCCGCATGATGTAGAGATCCGCATGGTCCTGCATTCCCTTTCAAGTTTTCACGAATGAGCGTTCAGGATTGTCGCCTAGTAACCGTCGGCACCTCGATGACTGGCCGAGCTGAAGTAAACCGGTTTGCGCAATCGATTGATGCCCCCGAGGGGCCTGTGCGCGGAAAGCGAATGCCAGGGATTGAAGGCCAGCCTCTCGCAATGCTCAGCCTCGACCGCACCGTGCGGTGTCTGGGGAGCATGAACCGAGATCGTGGCAACGGGGATGTAACCGGCAAGCTCGCCTTCCCAGATCGTCGTTGCATCCTCGATATTCAGACCATCCTCACCCTCGTTGCGGGTCTGAACCATGAAGTCGTATTCGAGGATCGTATCGCCCTGCATCGTGTTTCGGACCGCATCCTGGAGGTAATCGGGTGCCGGGATGTCGGACGTGATCGTGTCGAACGGTTCCTGTTCAACGGGCTCGCGCGGCGCGACGGAAAACTTCATGACCCGCCCGGGCCCGAACAGGAAAGGTGCGGCTCCGAAATATTGAACTTCCATGGGGTTTCGCACGGTTTTCTGTGCGATTGCGGCAGCAACCTTTGCAGAAGCGATTGTTCCTTTCAGATCTTGCGCTGACAGTCCGCTCAACAGCGGGTCTCTGGCCACCATGTCTTGCAGGAACTGCCGCTTCTGTGTGATGGCACTGTCTTCACCATCGACCTCGGGCCCAAGGCTGGCGAGCACTGCCGGGAGGAAATAGGCGGTCGGGTCCGCGCCAAGCGGATCACGGTCGAGAATTTTTTCAAGACGCAGATAATCGCGGACATTTGCAAAGGCAAACATGGGCGTGTTGATCAACAGGAAGTCCTGATTGTGTCCGCCATTGTCCTGGGAGAGCATTTCACCGTCGACATCCATCACCTTGATGGCCATGCCCCGGCTGCCATTTTGCCTGATCCCGTCTTTTCCCGCTTTCAGGTCATCTTCGCGCAGCACCGCTGCATTGGAAAAGCGGATCCACGCTTCGTGTGTCTTCCCGGGACAGGCGAACAACCCGACGCGAAGATCCTCCGCTATGTCCTCCCGGATCGTGAATTCAGCCCGCACGCACCCATGGGATTTGGCATGAACTCCGCGCAGGACCTTCCCGTCCTGGGACGCGTCATTTTCGGCGCGTTTGTCCTGCAGTCTTGTTCCGATCCTAACAATTTCTTCTATGCCGGCACTTTCCTCGTCTGGCACGACTTCAACAGACAGGCGTTTGTCGCCATGACATCCGGGCGCTTCCATGACCTCTCCCATCGCTCTTAACGGTGTCGCCACCTCGCTTAAATTTAATGCAATCTGTAATTAAGATTTTTGGTTAAACACCAGAAGATTGCATTGTTTTACAAAGAGAGTCACGAGTTAATTTCCCGGAGAGACAGCCACCACAGGTTTCAGTTAGGTCAGCTACAAGTAAAACCCCTTGGAGGTGCGTCTGGGGCACGCCGGAACAAACCGTGGCGCAAGCCGCATATTGCCTGTGCATTTCGCTACAATTCTTTTGAAATCTCGAGATCTCGCGTTTAACCGAACCGGAATTTGCGCAAAGTAAGCCAGCAACTGTTCAGGTGAACACTGGCGGGACACGAAATCATGACTTTGGCACTGCGCGACGATTTCTTCAAAGACGACATCTTCAAATCGGTCTTTGAAGACGCTTCCGACGGAATGTGGATCCTCCACGACAGAAAGCTGATGATGTGCAACAACTCGGCAGCACATTTGCTCGGCTACAAGGATCCGGATGATCTGCAGAACCTCCATCCTGCAGAGATATCGCCCCGGCGCCAGCTTGACGGTCAATGGTCCAGCGAAAAAGCTCATGAAATGATGAGCATCGCCAGGCACAACGGGCATCACCGGTTTACGTGGCAACACCTGCACAAAGACGGCTCAAGGATTTCCATGGAGGTCAGCCTCAATGTTGTCCATTACAAGCACTTGCGGCCGTTGCACGTCGTGTGGCGTGACGTTTCCGAAGACACCACGGATTCTCGCAATCGCATCTCCCATCGCGAACAGGAATGCCTGATCTGGACCGCACTTGGCAAAACCTCGGTACAGACAGCCGAAATTCTCAGCCTGTCAGAACAGACGATCAACAATTACCTGGCTTCGGCAACCCGAAAACTGCACGCCAACAATCGCACCCAGGCCGTCGCGATCGCCTATGAACAGGGCTTGCTGAAACGTCCCAACAAACGCCGGGAACACTAACCCTGGCAAAGGTGAGCGCTGAGAAGAGCCCGGCCCGATCGACTTAGCTTCGCTATAGTGCCAACGAAGTATCGGAAACCCGCAAACGCCAAACAGCGTTTCGCGGGTTTTTTGCTTCACCCCGAAATTTCCTCAATTGCAGAATACTGATCGGTGCAAATAGTTTAGGTATTCCAGTACTCCTGTTTCACCGGAACCGCTTGCCCATGACACCTGATGTTTTGTTTGTCTTCGGACTGATTGGCGTTGCCGCCGTGCTGATGGCAAGCAACCGGGTGCGTTATGACCTCGTCGCCCTGATTGTTGTTGTGGCGCTCGTTCTCGGAAACATCTTGAGTGTCGGTCAGGCTCTGTCCGGGTTCGGCAGCTCGGTGGTCATTCTGGTGGCCTGTCTGCTCGTTGTTGGCGAGATGCTGGAGCGGACCGGGGTTGCCCGGTTTGTCGGTGACCTCATCCTGAAAAAGGGCGGCTCCAACGAGACCCGCCTGCTTGTGCTGCTGATGGTCAGTGCGGCCATCCTCGGCAGCGTCATGAGCTCCACGGCGGTCGTTGCCATCTTCATTCCGATCGTGCTCAAGATTGCCGCTGATACCGGCCTCAACAAGTCCCGCCTGCTGTTGCCCATGTCCTATGCCGCCCTGATTAGTGGCATGCTGACCCTGATCGCAACGACACCGAACCTGGTGGTGAGCGACGAGTTGGTCGCCCAAGGCTATCAGGCACTCGGGTTCTTCTCGTTTTTCCCGATCGGCATGTTGATCCTGGCAGTGACCGTCCTCTACATGCTGTTTTGGGGCCGCATGCTGCTCGGCGCCACCGCTCCTGCGCAACAGCCCCAAAAACGTCGGCGCGCCCGCACCGCAGCCGACATGTGGGGCGCCTTCCAGCTCGAAGGCGACGTCAATGACTTCTGGATAGGTGGCCCCGTTTCCCTGGAAACGATCCGCGAGATGGGCGAGGCAGGCGTCACCTTCGTGGCAAGACGCCGCCGTGGCGAGGACCGGAAACGCGAAACGGTGCTCTTCAGGGATGGCATGGAACTTCAGCGCGACGATGTGGTTCTCGCCAAGGGGCCTCTGGAGGTTCTGGACCAGATTGCTGCACGATCGGACTTCACCCGACGCTCCGCGACAGGCGCGCGCCCTGAGGACTGGCGCGACTACCTAGGCCTGGCCGATGTGATGGTGCATCCGGAAGCCTCGATCGTCGGCGAAACACCGGAAACTGCCGTTTCGCACGATGTTCGCGAATTGGAAGTGCTTGGCATACTGCGCAATGGTGACCCGGTTTCAGACCTTGCAAATGCCGAGATCAAGGGCGGGGACCGGTTGCTTGTTCTCGGCCCGTGGGACGAACTCGATGCTCTCATTGAGCAACGTGACGACTTTGTCCTTCTGTCCTATCCGAAAGAGCGCGAAGACACCGTTCCGATGTTGTCCAAATTTACCGTTGCGATTGTGATCCTCATCGGAATGGTTGTTCTGAGCGCGCTCAACATCGTACCGGTGACGATCGCCGTTCTGCTCGCGGCCATCGCCGCGGTACTGTTTCGCACGATGACTGCAGAGGACGCTTATCGCTCCGTCAGCCTGACGACACTCGTCCTCATTGCCGGCATGCTGCCACTGGCAAACGCCCTGGAAATGACAGGCGGGTCAGCATTGATCGTGGAGCAGTTGCTCCACCTGGTCGGGGAAGCGAACCCGAGGATCATGATGGGAGCGCTTTTCCTGCTGACCGCGACGCTCGGCCTGGTGCTGTCAAATACGGCGTCTGCAGTTCTCGTCGCACCGATTGCCATCACGGCAGCGGAAGCCCAGCAAGTATCGCCCTACCCAATGGCAATCAGCGTTCTGATCGCCGCGTCGGCTGCGTTTTCAACCCCGGTTTCGACGCCCGTGGTGACGCTTGTTGTGACACCGGGCAACTACGCCTTTTCCGACTTTCTGAAACTCGGTGTCCCGCTCACGCTGATTGTCGGGCTGGTGACAATTCTGGTTACGCCTTTCCTGTTTCCTTTTTAGGCTCGACAGGTCAGGCAATCGCCCTGCGCTTATCGCTAAGAACATCCGCTCCAATCACTTAAGTGAAGCGGCAATTTCGTTCCAGATAGCAGCGACATCACGATTTTCGGAGGGCTTCCCGGCCCTGCGAAACCAGTAGGCCGCATTGCCGAAATCTTCCTCGATCAGGTGACACAAGGCGTGAACCCAGTCGTGGTCGGGATTGCCCTCGTCCTGTTGGCAGATGGCGTGCGCTCTTTCCCATTCCGGTCCGAGTTTCAGGCGCCCCTTTTTCAGCCACCACAGCGACTTTAAAGGTTCGGAAAAGGCCTCGGGCGGCGTATCGCCATCAACCTCCATGTTCAAATGCTCAGACATCAGTTCGTTTCGTCCTGCTTGTTGATCGGATTGCCCCTTCAGTCGGGCGCAATCCTGCCCTCGGGGCTCAGCTACCGTCACTCAAATACGGCCGTCCGTCTTGAGCTTGCGCGCCAGGGCACTCAATTCCCGGTAGATTTCACCGACTTCCGGTTTCCAGTTGGCAACGTCTTCTCCCTGCTTCCGGACGACAAAGTCGTCACCACGGGCAGCCGGACCCGTCAACGCGTTGCGTGGCCCCTCAGCCGAAACATTCTCATAGGTTGCGCGCAACATGGTCACGTTCAGCTGTTGCGCAACGTCTTCCGGCACACCTGCTTCTGCCCAGGCTTCACACGCGATCGCCTGCAACACCACCGTGAAATTGTTGGAGATGACTGCGGCGGCGTGGTAGAGGCTCTTGCTCTTTGAGCTGATCGAAAACGGCTTTGCTCCCAGCTTCTTAAGGAGCGGGCCGATTAATTCCAGCGCTTCCGCATCTCCCTCGACACCACAATACGTCCCGTTGAATTGTCTGACCGCAAGTTCGGGCGTTGCGAAGGTCAGCACCGGGTGAACGCTCGCCAGGTGCCATCCCGATTTTCGCAAGGCGCTCATCTGGTCGGCTGCAAAAAACCCGCTGCAATGAAAGGCGACCGGTGGCTCTTGTCCGATTTCGCTCGCTGCGACGTGCTCTGCCAGCTGCTCGGCAACGTCCGCGATCCGGGTGTCCGGGACTGCCACTATCCAAAGACCTGCCGGACGCAACTCGCTGACGTCCCGAACGGCACGGCCAGCTCCCGCGAACCGGACCGCCTGTTCGGCAGAGGAATAGGAGTTGCTCTGAACGTCCTGGACGACGCATTCACGAACCCCGCCCAGAAGGCTGAGAAATGTCTGGCCGACACGTCCTGCCCCGATGAGATTCACAGTCAGCTGCGACATCCGCCACGCTCCCTCACCTTACCTGATGCTGGACTAAACCAAACGCGCATGGCGCAAAGTAACTTGCGATCCCATGGCTATCCCCGGCCCACAAAGGGCATCGTCGTCGCCATCACCGTTATGGTCAGGACATTCGCGTCGAGCGGCAAGCCTGCCATGTAGACGACCGCTTCACCGACACGGGCGGCGTCGATGGTCGGTTCCGGCATGAGGTCGCCGTTCGGCTGCAGAACCCCCGCTTCCATCCTTGCAGTCATGTCGCTGGCCGCGTTGCCGATATCGATCTGACCACAGGCGATGTTGAAGTTTCGCCCGTCCAGCGCCGCGGACTTGGTCAATCCGGTAATGGCGTGTTTGGTGGAGGTATAGGGGGCCGAGTTCGGCCGCGGCGTTGTTGCCGATATCGATCCGTTGTTGATGATCCGGCCACCTTGCGGATCCTGTGTCTTCATGATCCTGAAGGCCTGTTGGGTGCACAGGAACGCACCGGTGAGGTTGGCGGCGACAACGGCGCTCCATTCTTCAAAGGAGATCTCTTCCAGCGGCACCGGCGAGTTGCCGATCCCGGCATTGTTCACCAGAAGATCCAGACGCCCGAACGTGCTTTTGATTTCCTCGAACAACGCTTGTACCGATGCAGGGTCTCCGAAGTCGCAGGCAACCCAGTTTACCTCGTTGCCGCTTTCTGCGAACAACTCGGCGGCCGCAGCCTCAAGGACATCCTTGCGACGCCCGGTGATCACCACGCGCCATCCCTCCGCGCTCAGGCTTCGGGATACTGCCTTGCCGACGCCGGTGCCCCCGCCTGTGACAAGCGCAATTCTGCCCGTTACATCAAATCCGCTTTGCGTCATGCATCTTTGCCTTCCAGTTCGTCTTCCAGGTGGACCCGGATAATTTCATCAAATGTGGTCTCGGCCTGAAAGCCAAGCGCCGAAGCACGCTTCGGATCGAAATTCGTCGGCCACCCGGCGACGATTTTTTGAATGTCGGAACCCGGTTCATGGCGAATGAGAGCGACGGCCTTGTCCCCGGCAACGCGACGCAAGGCTTCGATCTGTTCGCCAACAAGAGCAGACAGCCCCGGCATGGTCAGATTTCGGCGCGGTCCGATGTCATCCGTGTTGATGCGGGCCGCGTGCGCGAAAAAGCCAACCGCAGCCCGGGGGCTGGCAAACCAGTGCCTGACGGTGTCCGCAACAGGCAGGACTGCTTCCTTGCCAACAAGTGGTTCCCGCAGGATGTTGGAAAAGAACCCCGAAGCTGCCTTGTTCGGCTTGCCCGGCCGGACACAAATGGTTGGCAGCCGCAGACCGATCCCGTCAAAGACCCCCTTGCGGGTATAGTCGGCCAGGAGAAGTTCCGTGATGGCCTTCTGCGTTCCATAGCTCGTCAACGGTGTTGTGAAGAACTCATCGCCGATCCTATCGGGAAAGGGTTGACCGAAGACGGCAATCGACGATGCGAAAACAACCCTCGGACAGTAAGGTTCCTTTGCACCTTCATGGCGTATGGCCTCGAATAGATGCCGGCTGCCATCAAGGTTGATCAGGTACCCTTTTTCGAAATCGGTCTCCGCTTCACCCGAAACGATCGCGGCCAGGTGAAAGATCAGGTCGGGACGACCGGAGACCAGCTTTTCCGGCGTGCCCGGTGCCGCCAGATCCAGTGTCATGGCGTGCGTGTATTCTTCCAGGGCCGGTGGCACCGGAGGTGCAAAAGCGTCCACAAGCGTCAATCTGGAGACCTCGGAACCGAAGAGTGCCGGATCCAGCGCGAGTTTTTCCACCAGTTTGCGGCCAACCATTCCGGCGGCCCCGATCACAAGCACATGCATTCCCGGTCGATCTCCTGACTATCCCGATGGCGGTTGAAATGTGCAAATCGCGGAGGATCGATTCGCTGTTTCGAAGCTTTCGAAACAGCATGAGTATCGGCTGCAATTGCCTTGAAAGACAACCGGTCACAAGCGTTAGTCGATGCTTTCCACCGCGCCGCCAGCCGCTTTCCAGGCGCGAAAACCGCCAGGCATATGTGCAATTCCCTTCAGCCCATGCTCGTTCGCAATCTCGACGGCAAGCGTCGAGCGCTCACCGACCGCACAGTAGATCAGCAGATCCGCGTTTCGGCTCAGGCTTTGAAGCGTGCCACTCGATGCGCAATGTGACCCGAAGCGACCGTAGGGCAGATGAATGGAGCCTGGAATTGCCCCGTCCCGTCTGCGCTCCCCCTCCTCGCGAATGTCTACGAGCTGGACCTGCGGGTCGGGCCAGGCGTTGAGCAGTTCCTCCACCTCTATGGAGGGAACCCGATGCTGTGCATCTAGTTGCAGCCCGAGCTTCAGGTTTTCAGGCACGGCAACATCCATCATCTTCGGATTGGGCAGGTTCAGGTTGTTCATGATCTCGGCATATTCATCGGCCGAGGACACATTGAGACGCGGATTGAACGCCCGTTCCTCGGCAATGGTGCTCACCGTATCGCCCTTGTAGTCATGACCCGGATAGACAAATGTCTGTTCAGGCAGTTTGAGCAGACGTTCGAACAGGGAATGATACTGGTCATAGGGATCGCCATTTTGAAAGTCAGTGCGGCCTGTCCCCCTGATCAGCAGGGTATCCCCGGTGAACACCCGGTCATCCATTAGGAAACTGTAGCTCTCGCTCGTATGGCCCGGCGTGTGCAGCGCGGTCAGCGACAGGCCCTCGATGGTGAGTTTCTCGTTGTCGCTCACCCGCATGGAGACGACATCGGTCGGAGACTGTTCCCCCATCACCGTCACGCAGCGGGTTGCATCCCGGAGTTTGCCCATCGCACTGACATGGTCGGCGTGAATATGGGTATCGATGACCTTGACCAGCTTCAGGTCGAGTTCTTCCAGGAGTTTGAGGTAGCGGCCGGTCTGTTCAAGAACTGGATCGATCAGTAGCGCTTCACCGCCGCTCCGGCTGGCCAGAAGATAGGTGTAGGTGCAGGAGGTCTTGTCGAACAGCTGTCTGAAAATCATCGAATTCCTCCACGTGCCGCAACCTTGGATCTCTGCCCCTGCTGAAAGAGGGTCATCCCTTATCATATGGCTTCTTGGAGAGAATTCACATCAAGTTCCGCTGCATCGGCCGACAGCTGCGCGGGCGGGTCGTCCCCTCAGACCACCCGCTGCAGACCCGATCGGCTCCTGACCAGGGGAGCGCAGGCCGAAGACAACCATTTTCTTGCTTCTTCGGAGCATTTGTGAGCGGTGAGATCCAGGACCGTGGCATGGTAATCGTCCAACCAGCCGATTTCCGTTTCGCTCAATCGGTCGAGGACCAATGCATCTGTCTGGATCGGGATCAAGGTGAGATTGCCGAAACTCAGGAACCCGTCTTGCTCTTCCCGGATCTCGAAAAGGTTCTCCAGGCGGATACCAAAATGACCGGCCTTGTAAAATCCCGGTTCGATGGAAAGCACCATTCCCGGAGCCAGGTCGACGGGGTTATACGGTTTGCCGATGCGCTGCGGCTGTTCGTGTACGGAAAGGCGGTGCCCGATCCCGTGCCCGGTTCCGTGATCATAATCGAGACCGAGATCCCAGAGGGGTCGACGGCAGATCGCGTCAATATGATGGCCTTGCGTGCCCTTGGGAAACCGCAAGGTCGCCAGTGCGACCAGCGCCTTGAAGACCGCTGTGTAGGCCTCGGTATAACCGTCGGGCAACGAACCGAAACAATAGGAACGCGTCGCATCCGTTGTGCCGGTTTCGTATTGGCCGCCGCTGTCGAGCAGGAAGGGAGCGGTCGGCTGGATCGAAGCAGAAGCAACGGGATCCGCCGCGTAGTGACACATGGCGGCGTTGGACCCGGAACAGGAAATCGTCCGGAAACTTTCGCTCAGGAATCCTGCACGTGCCTTTCGGTATTCCAATATCTTTTGTTCCGCCTCGTATTCGCTCACCGGCTCGCCAGACGCAGCGCGTGCCGGAACGGTTGATTGCAGCCAGGAGCCGAACTCAGCCCAGGCGACCGCATCTTCCAGGTGGCAGGCTCGCAAACCCTCGAGTTCTGTCGCGTTCTTTGCGGCTTTCGCGCGCGTGACCGGGCTCGGTTTGTGAACCGGCGCCCCATGCATTCTCGTTACCAGCTGGCTGACGGCTGCCGGAGAGAAATCGGGGTCGAGGAGCACTCTGGCGCTCCCTTCAAATGCCCCTTCCAGCGTCTCCAGGAACGCGCTCTTGGGATGAATGGACAACCAGTTCGGCAACGTGTCCGAAAGACCATCCTCAAACTTGGCCCGATCGACAAACCAATGACCACTTCCTTTCCTGTCGAGCATCAGAAAGGACTGAGGCATCGGATTGTAGGCGACGTCATCGCCGCGCACATTCAATAACCAGGCGATGTTGTCCGGCTGCGTCTCGACAATGAAATCGGCCCCCTCTTCCTGAAGAACCTCCAGTAGAAATTTCCGCTTCTCCTCGATGGAACGACCCGCAAACTGAACTGGAAAGGCGCTGATCCAGCCAAAGGGTTCTTCCGGCTGATCGGCCCAGATGCTGTCCACCGGGTTGTGAGACAGGGGCTTCAATTCTGCTCCGACCGGCTCGAGCGCCTTTTCAAAACGGCTTACCCAGCTCGGCGGCAGCAACATGGCGTCATAGCCGATGGACCAGGCGTCGCTGGCCACGTTTGCAAGCCAGCTTTCCGGAGGGTTTTCGAAAAGGTGATCCCGCTCGACCAGGTCTGGCGGACACTGGTTTTGTGCCTGCACGGTATAGCGACCGTCGACGAAAAGGCGCGCCGTGTCAGCTGTCACGATCGCGGCACCCGCCGACCCAGTAAAACCGGTCACAAATCCAAGACGTTCGTCATGCGGGGCGACATATTCACCCTGGTGAGCATCGAAGCGCGGAACAATCAGGGCGTCCAGTTCAAGGTCGGCCAGTTCCTTGCGCAGTCTCGCGAGACGGCTTGAAATCGTTGCGTGGCGGGGTTCAGACATTCGCGATCTCTTCAGCATGGTGACAGGCCACGGTTCCACGCCCCTCGAGGGGACGCAGCGCGGGCAGTTCGGTGGTGCATTTTGGGGTCTTGTGACGACATCGCACGTGAAAGGGGCAGCCGGGCGGGATGTCCATGGGTGACGGCAATTCACCTCCCAGATGAATTTTCTTGCCCTTTTCATCCGGGTCGAGCGACGGAGCTGCACTCAGCAGTGCTTGCGAATAGGGATGCGACGGATTGGCAAAGAGCGTTTCACTGTCACCAATTTCAACGATGCGTCCAAGATAGATGACGGCCACCCGGTTGGAGACGTGACGCACCAGCCTGAGGTCATGCGCAACGAAGAGGATCGTCAGCCCGAGCCGTTCCTGAAGGTCGAGCAACAGATTGACGATCTGCGCCTGAACCGAGACATCGAGTGCAGAGACCAGCTCGTCGGCAATCAGAACCTCTGGTTCCACGGCGAGGGCGCGCGCAATCGCGATGCGTTGCCGCTGGCCGCCGGAAAACTCATGCGGATACTTGTCGAGCGCATCCTGCGGCAACTGGACCAGGTCCATCAGCCCGGAAAGCATCGATGGCACTTCGTCCTCTGTGCACATCTCGTGGACCGTCAGGGCTTCGCTCAGGATCTGGCGCGTGGTCATGCGCGGATTGAGCGAAGAATAGGGATCCTGAAACATCATCTGGACCCGGCGATTGTAGGTCCTGTCCCGGCGCTCGGCTGGTTCGAAAACATCCCTTCCCTGAAACAGGACCTCACCGCCGGTCGGTTCGTGAAGCCTGACGATACAGCGTGCCAGCGTTGACTTGCCACAGCCCGATTCCCCGACCACACCAAGGGTCTCGCCCCGTTTCAGGTCCAGACTGACCCCGTTCAATGCATGCACGTCGCGCGAAGGTCTGTTGGCCAGCACATCGAGAACCGAACGTTTGCCCTGGAAAGCAAGGTTCACGTCCCTGATTTCAAGCACTGCATCGCTCATGCGGCAGCCCCTCCCCGATTCTTGACCTGGTTGAAACAGGCAACGGCGCGTTGCCCCGTTTCGGTCGCAAGAAGCGGTCGCGACTGCGCGCACAGGTCGGTTCTTTGCGGACACCGGGGTGCAAAGGCGCATCCGGCAGGCAGGGACAGAAGGCTGGGCGGTGTTCCGGGGATGGAATAGAGCGGCGTTCGAGGTGGCACGTTTTCAGGCACCGATCGCATCAGGCCCACCGTGTAAGGATGCTGCGGGGTGCGCAGGACCTCCCGGACCGCTCCCTGTTCGACGATGCGGCCCGCATACATGACGGCGACCTGGTCACAGGTCTGGGCAACAACACCGAGATCATGGGTCACGAGAATGACGCCCATGTCGAAGTCCTGTGCAAGCGACAGGATCAGATCCAGGATCTGCGCCTGGATGGTCACGTCCAGCGCCGTGGTTGGTTCGTCTGCCAGCAGCAGCTTTGGTCGCGCCGCGAGCGCGATCGCAATCATCACGCGTTGGCGCATCCCCCCGGAGAACTGATGGGGATATTCGCCAAGGCGCGAGCGCGCCGCCGGGATACCGACCAGATCGAGCATTTCAATCGCACGGGCCTTCCGCTCGGTCGCCGTCAGTCCGGTGTGGCTCTTCAGGGTCTCGTCGATCTGGACCCCGACGGTCAAAAGCGGGTTCAGCGATGTCATCGGTTCCTGGAAGATCATCGCGATCTCACCGCCCCGGATCCTGCGCATATCGGCTTCGTTTTTCGAAACCAGATTTTCGCCTTTCCAGAGAACGGAGCCCGTGGTGTCGCCATAGCGACGCGACAGGCCCAGGATGGAGCGCAGCGTCACGCTTTTTCCAGACCCGCTTTCACCGACCAGGCCGAGGATCTCGCCCTTGCTCACGGAGAAACCGACGTCTCGGACCGCGGGGATGGACACGTCGCCGGAACCGAAGGTTGTGCAAAGACCATCGACCGACAGAAGGGGGGTGTGCACAGTTTTGAGTGTCATCCACGTGGCCTCAACAGATCTGCCAGGCCATCGCCGATCAGCGAGAAGCCCAGGCCCGTCAACACGATGGCAATGCCCGGCATCAGGCTCAGCCACCAGGCAGTGGTGATGAAATTGCGTCCTTCCGCAATCAGAACGCCCCATTCCGCCTGGGGCGGTTGCGCACCGAGACCGAGATAGCCGAGAGAGGAACCAAGCAGGATCGCAAGAGCCATGTCGGTCATCCAGTAGACGACAATCGGCGTCATCGCATTGGGAAGCAGATGCCGGAATATGATGCGCAGATCCGAATAACCCATCACGATCCCGGCGGAAGCATAGTCATTCGACATCTGCGAAATGACCTCCGCCCGCATCAGCCTGGCGTAGTAGACCCAGCCAACCAGCGTGATGGCGATATACATGTTGATCAGCCCGGGCCCCAGAACCGCGACGACGGCAATCACCAGTACCAGGAACGGAAAGGTGATGATCGCATCGACAACGCGACCGAAAATCATGTCGGCAATGCCGCGATAGTAGCCGACCAGTGCTCCGACGATTACGCCGATGGTCAGGGCAAAAACGGTCGCAAGAACCGCCATCTGCATATTGACCGAATAGGCCCAGATCACACGCGAGAACGTATCGCGGCCCAGCAGGTCGGTTCCGAACGGGTGTTGCCAGCTCGGGGGCTGCCGAACGGCCAGATAATCGATGAAATTCGGGTCATGCGGCGCAAAGACCTGCGGAAACAATGCCAGAATGGTGGAGGCCCCGATAATGGCGGCTCCCGCCATGAACCCCGGTTTTTTCAGGGCCATCTGGAACCGGCTTGGACGTTGGGCAGCTTTCGGCCCCGATGCAAGCGTCAGATCTGTCATGTCAGGCGCATCCTCGGATCGAGCCAGCTCTGGAAGAGGTCCGTCATCAGGAAGACCAGGGAAACAAGAAGGGCAAAGGTCAGCGTCAGCCCCTGGATGAGCGGGTAGTCGCGCGCAAAAATCGCTTCCAGCATAAGCCGGCCAACACCCGGAACAGCAAAGACGGTTTCGGTGACAAGCGTACCGCTCATCAGCTGACCGATGGACAGTCCAAGGAGCGTTATCGTCGAGATCAATGCGTTCTTCAGCACGTGGCGACCGAGGATCAGCCGCGGCGGCAAGCCCTTGGCGCGGGCAAACTGCACATATTCCGCATCAAGCACCTCGATGATGGCTGCCCTGAGATTTCGCATCAGGATCGCGGACGTATAGAGCGCAACCGTCACCGACGGCAGAAACAGGTGATAGAGCCTGTCGGCAAAGGTGTCCCCGTAACCACCGACCGGGAACAGCCGCAATTGCGCGGCGAGAAAGGTCAGCAGGATCAGGCCGATGTAGAAAACCGGCATGGACAGCCCGACCTGGAACACCGCTCGGATCAGGTTGTCCTGCCATTTGCCCCGGTTCAGAGCCGCGATGAAGGCCAGCGGCCCCGCAATCAGGATTGAGAGTGTGATCGCGTAGACGGCCAGGAAAATCGTCGTGGGCAAACGCGCGAGAACCACATCCAGAACCGGCGCGCGCATCAGGATGGATCGACCAAGGTCACCCTGCAGCGTGTTGGTCAGGAACAGCCAGAACTGCGTCCAGAGCGGCGCGTTCAGACCCAGCTTGTCCCGGATCGCGGCAATGTCCGCGTCTGACGCCTTGTCCCCGGCAATGGCAATTGCCGGATCGCCAGGCAACAACCGCACCAGCAGAAAGATGATGATCATCACCAGAAGGAAGGTGGGGATCATCAGAACCAGACGGTTCAGCGTGTATTGTGCACCAGCCATTTCGATCTTGCCGAATACCGTTTGTTGACGAGGCGGCGAGGAAGCGGGAACTCCCTCGCCGCCCGACCATGACAGCGGGAAAGGGTCAGCGGCTCACAGAGGCCCGCTCGAAGACATTGTTGCCGAGCGGTGTCTGCAGGTATCCGTCCACTTTTGCGGAGACCGCAACGGCAAACGGGGTCTCGTACATGAAGAGGAGCGGCGCCGCCTCGGCATAGATCTCCTGCATCCGGCGATACTGGTCCGCCCGCTTCTCCGGATCCATTTCGGAGGACGATGCTTCGTAGAGCGTGTTGAACTCGGCATTGTTCCAGCCGGTTCCAACCGCCTTGCGCGTCGGGTAATAGCCGAGCCAGCCCGTGACCTGGCTCGGATCATTGACATCGTCTACCCAGCCATAGGTGTGGATGTCGAATTCGCCGGACCGGTTCTTCGAGCCACGTGTCGCCCCGTCGACCTGTTCCGCCACCAGGGAGATGCCAAGCGGTGCCCACATCTGCTGGAGTGCCGCGAAGATGGTGGCATCGTCTGCGGAGCCGGCAAGCGTTGTCAGGGTGATTTCCGTGCCCGGCTCCAGACCCGCTTCAGCCACCAGCGCCTTTGCCTTGTCAAGGTCATAGCCGTAGAGCGGGCTCATGTCGGTGGCAAGCCGGGTCGCTGATGACATGACCGGCGACGACATGGGCTTGCCTGCGCCCTGCAGCACCAGCCCGATCAGGGCATCCTTGTTGGTTGCATAGTTGATGGCCTGGCGTACGCGCTTGTCCGCGAGCGGATTTGGTGAGCCGTCAGTCCGTGTTTCCCGGGTGTTGATCGGCGAATAGATAATCCGCGTCGACGGAAAGAGGTTCATGTCGATGGCGGGGTCCGCATCCAGTTCCGCGACACGCGAAAACGGGATGAACTCGGCGATGTCGACTTCGCCCGCAGTCAACTTCAGGACCCTGGTCGCATCGTCCGGGATAATCTGGAATTCAATCCTTTCCAGATAGGGCAGCGGCTTGCCGTCCTCGCCGTCCTTCCAGTAATGCGGATTGGCGGAGAAGGTCATCGACGTGCCCTGTTCGAACCCGCTCAGAAAAAACGGGCCAGATCCCAGTCCGGGGCCACCCTTGGCAAAAAGGGCCGCAGCCTTTTCCTGATCATTTGCACCCGGGGCAGCCTCGAAGGCCTTCTTGGAGACGATGGCCGTATTGAAGGTGGCCAGCATCGACAGAAGTGCCGGATCGGGAGTGCTGAGCGTAAGCGTGATGTTCGCTCCATCCGCCTCGACCGACGCAATCGCCGACAGGAGCCCGGCCCAGGGACCCAAATCCGGGTTGCGCGCCCGGTCCAGCGAGAAGACGACGTCTTCGCCGGTCAGAGGGCTGCCGTCGGAAAACTTGACGCCATCACGCAACTTGAGCGTAACGGTCTTGCCGTCGGCCGAGACTTCGTAGCTTTCGGCCAGAGAACCGACAAGGTCCTTGCCGTCTGCGCTTGGCTCCAGAAGCGTGCTGAACAGGCTTCCGACCATCCAGATATCCGGATTGCGGTCCGCGTAGATCGGGTCGACGAGTTTTGATCCGTCGTAGCGGGCAAAATTGAGGGTTCCGCCGCGCTCGACAGCGTCAGCGGATTGAATTGTGAAAGCGCCGAGAGCGGTGCTCAGTGCCAAACCAACGGCAAGGGCTGCAGCCTTCATGGTGTGTCCTCCCAGATGCACATGTCATGAGGCGTTGGAGATTAGTCAATCAGCTTCCGGCCGCAAGTCATTTTTTTAGTATTACTATTATTTTGGCTACAAATTCTAGTTCAACTAAATTTTGTGAAACACCATAATAATCTGAATTAATTATATTTTTGTAGATATCTTGCCCTTCAAATCGCCACTAAAAAAAATTTTAGTATTGATAAATTTTGAATTCTGACCAAGGCTGGCGTAATGACGCGCAGGGCGATATAACTGAGCGCCTAGACGGAGGATCTCAATGACTGCAAGCGAGCCCACAGCCGCGACAGACGCCGAACAGGACACGCCGAACTACGGCCCTGTAATCCGGCAGCGGCGCAAGGCGCTTGGCCTGACCCTGGACGACGTTGCCAAGGCAACCAACCTGACGATCGGCTTCCTGTCGCAGGTGGAACGCGGCATCAGCTCGCCGTCGCTGTCATCTTTCATGCGCATCGCAAGCGCACTTCAGACCAGCCTGGAACAGTTGATCAAGGTTCCTGAACCCTTTTCCGAATATGTCTCGAAAGACAACCGACAGACTTATGTTCTGGGAAAGTCCAAACGCCTTTATGAGAAGCTTGGTCCGGGATTTCCGGGCGCATTGACCTATCCATGCATCATACATCGCCCACCTGGCCATGTATCGGAGCATATGCAGCACGAAGGCGAGGTATTTTGTTACCTACTGGAAGGCAGCTTGGAATATCACCTTGGCGACAAGGTGTTTATCATGTCGCCCGGTGACACGATCCACCACAACACCAACAAACCGCACTATTCAAAAGTGCTGGGTGACCAGGAATCCGTTGAGCTCTGGGTCAGCTCCGCACCATTCAAGAACACCCAGGACTAGACCGCCCGCGGTGATCCCCTGCGCGGTTGCCACCACCGGATCATAAACACCTCACCGAATGCTGATTCATCGTGACTGGCGATCTTGCCAGTTGGGATCAGTATGGCTTGCAACAGCTCGTATCGGCGAGAGGTCGACCGGGCAACACGGAATCGCTCACATGGTTTTCAAGAGACCATCTGCCCATTCCGTCAAACCAGGCAAGCGAAAGGCATCCTCATGGCCCTGACACGTGGCGTGCGCATCCCTCTGCTCATTGTATTTCTGGCGATCGTCTCGCTGTGGACCGGCCGATCACATGGCGAGACGTCACTGCCCGATTACGTCGTTGAACAATTCGGCACCCCCCCTGCAGTGCCGACAGGCCCGTTGAGCGCAGACTTGCAGTCGGCGATTCAAACGGCCTTTGTCGACAGCCTGAGGCAACCCGCCTGGGGCAAAGATCAGGTTGTTGCACTCGAAACGATTGCAAATTCCAAAGATCCACGCCTTGCCTGGATTATCAGCGACCTGATGCGCTTTGTGACTTCGGGCCAGCTGAACGCAATTCTAGCCGAAGCGGCGTCCAGCCTGCTTGAGAAGGACATTCCGACGGAGAACAACTGGGGTGTTCTCACGGACCATCTCATCGCTTGGGACATTCCCGCACCCCCGAACTATCTGAGCGTCAAGCGCGCCATTTTCACCACGGTCGTGCCCGGATGGGAGAAGATCTTCGTGGAAGGTGACATAGACTGGCGGCACGTCTCGTGGGGCGGCGTCCTCATTGACGGTCGCCCCTATGACAAGACCGACGAAATGTGCAACTGCATTCCGGCCGCCGACAATCCTGAAGTCAGCACCGCTGAAGAAGCCACCTGGCTCGATGACGACGACATTGTCTTCGGAATCGAGGTGAATGGTGAATTCAGGGCCTATCCGAGACGCATCATGGAAGTGCGCGAAATGGTCAATGACACGATTGGCGGTAGGGATCTGGGAATTCCCTATTGCACCTTGTGTGGCGCTGCCCAGGCTTACTTCACCGATCAGATGCCTGTCGGTATCGAGCGCCCGGTGCTGCGCACCTCAGGGCTGCTGATCCGATCGAACAAGGTGATGTATGACGTCGTAACCCATTCTGTCTTCGACACATTCCTGGGCAATGCAGTCACGGGACCCTTGGCGGAGAAAGGCCTGAAACTGAAACAGGCCAGCGTTGTGACAACGGACTGGGGAACCTGGAAACGGGCCCATCCGGAAACCACCGTGCTGGTCGAGGCGCTCGCACTCGGTCGCGACTTCGATTTCCGCAATGGCAGGGATGCAAACGGGCCCATCTTCCCGGTTGGCGACATCGACCCGCGCCTGCCGGTCCAGGAAGACATCATCGGTATTGTGGCTGCCAGCGGCACACCCATAGCCTTCCAGCGCAGCAAGGCCTATCTGGCATTGAAGAACGGACAGGAGGTTGCGTTCGAGAATGTTCGTCTTCTACTCGATGCCGGCGGCATCCGGGCCGTCGATGAAAGCGGCAAGGACCTTGGCAGTCACCAGGCATTCTGGTTCGCCTGGTCGCAATTTCATCCGGAAACGGAACTCTGGACAAATTGAAGCGCTGAAATTCCGGCGCACAAGACAGGACAACACCTCAGAGGATCAACTCCAACTCCCTGCCTGCGGTCGCAGCAAAGATGGCGATCAACCCGGATAGGCGATTTCTTCGCGTTCACGGGTTCCTCGCTCGAACCGCCACGCATTGGCGACAAGGGATGTCGTATCATTCTTCGGCGCCCAGCCAAGAAGGCTCCTTGCCTTGCTGTTGTCGAGCGTAACGCTGTGAAGGTCAGTCTGCACTTCAATGGCTTCCAGGCCGAAGGCTGATTTCAGATACCGGGCTGCCTCGGCATAATCAAACGGTTCGTCCATCGCGATGTTGAAGGTTTCGCAGCCCTTTGGCTGCACAATCATGGCCTGCACGATCGCATCGACCAGATCTTCGACGGCGAGCAGCCCCCGACGGAGTGGTCTGCCATCCGCCGCAAGAGCCAGTGGCACGCTCTGGTTACGGGCATAACGCGCAGCAAGCTCCGGCGCCACCTCATCGCACCATCTGGGGGCGCCAAACACGTCATCGGAAAATGACAGGGCGAACCGGAGATCGTCATCCGCAACCAGCCAGGGCGCGCGCAAGCAACACCCCTCGATCCCGTATTGCACATGCGCCTGGCTGAGCATCACCTCTTCGAGAACCTTGGAAAGGGCATAACATCCCGGATAGGCACGATGAGCGTGGTTTTCCGTGATGGGTTCGGCAACCTCGTAATGCGCGTGCCCGACGGCCGCGTCACCCCCGATCAGAATGAAATAGCTTCCGTTCTGCTCCCTGAATTCCTCCAGAAGCCAGAACATGCCCTTCACCGAAACATCCATGATCTGTTCGGGGATTTCCTTGCACGTGGCCATGTGAAGGACGTGGGTCACGCCCTTCATGATCTCCCGGACAAACGCCCGGTCTGACAGATTGCCCTTCACGACCTGAAGACGATCGTCTGCAATATCCAGGCCGCGTGAATAGGTCGCCGCCGTGATCTTGGCGTCGCAAAAGGCCCTGTCTTCAAGCAAACGTCTCACGACCCGGCGCCCGAGCTTGCCGCTCGCGCCGGTGACAAGAATATGCATTTTTGTGTCCTGTACTCTAGGGCTTGTACTTGAGAGCTGCGCTAGTCACCCAGCGGCAGGGTTGCGTCGTAGGTCTCCGCGATGGTCAGGGTCTGCTTGATGCGCCTGAGGTTTTCGATCACCTGCGGACCCATGATTTCAGCCGTCCGAAACGCGATCGCGTCCATGATTGCCATCAGTGCAAAACTGGCGGAATTCGGTTTGTAGATATGACCGTCTTCCACGTAACGGTAAGGGATAACGGTGTCGGCACAGCGCGCCAGTGGCGTGCTGGGAGGCGTAATCGCAAATGTGCGGGCGCCGTATTGCCGGCCGATATTGAGGGAGTCGATGACTGAACTGGCCGCCCCAGACAGCGAGAAGCCAATGAAGACAGCATCGGCACTGGCAAGGGCGGCATTCATGCGCTGCAGCCTGCCATCAAGCGGGACACGCACATTCAGACCCAGGCGAAACAGGCGGAACTCCATCTGCTGCGCTGCCATGGAAGACACGCCCCCCGTACCGAAGATCTGAACCATTTTCGCCTTGGCCAGCGCATCCGATATTTCTTCCAGCGCGTCCGGTGTCAGTGACTTTGAAACATCCCGGATGGCCTGGATCGCATATCGGGAAATAAGCCCGAGCGAATCCTGACCGGTGTCCCCGTCTTCGACATCATCATCGCCAGAAACATATGATCCCCCGATCGCAATCGCCTGTGCCAGGCTGAGCTTGAGGTCCCGCGTGCCTTCCAGGCCCATGCTAGTCGCCAGGCGCGTCACCGTTGGCTCACTCACGGACGCACGTTCGGCCAGATCCGCAATGGACAATCGCGATGCCGCTTCCACGTCCTGAAGGATGACATCTGCAAGACGCTGTTCGGCGGCGGTTCCGGCGACCAGTTTTTGCTGCAGGAGCGTGACGATGTCGACAAGTGGTTTCAAAGCCGGTTTCCTGTGTTCGATTCAAATAAATGTATGTCGGCCGGGTCCACGCGCATGCGCACTTCCTGCCCCACACACACATCCGGCCGCCCCTTGAACACGCAACGTACCTTCTGATCCATCACATGCCCATAGGTCATGACCTCAGGCCCGGTCGGTTCTACAACATCAATTGTCATCCGGATTGGCCCGTCCTGGTCCAGCACAAATGATTCTGGCCTTATGCCCAGTATTGCCTGTTCGACGGGTTTTGCCAGTTTGTCGACACGAATCGTGATGTTTTCACCGAGTTCCGCTTTGGCTCCACCACTTGCATGCCTGAGCTTGCCGGGCAGAAAACACATGGACGGCGACCCGAGGAATGCCGCAACAAACCTGTTGGCGGGCCTGTCATAGAGTTCAGCAGGTGTGCCTATCTGTTCAATTTTGCCCTTGTTCATGATCACGATCCGGTCCGCCAGGGTCATCGCCTCGATCTGATCATGGGTCACATAGATGATGGTCGAGCCGAGCGTACGGTGCAAAGCCTTGATTTCGGTCCGCATATCGGCCCGCAGATGCGCATCCAGGTTGCTGAGCGGCTCATCGAACAAGAACAGGTCCGAATCCCGCACAATTGCACGCGCCATCGCAACCCGCTGTCTTTGGCCACCCGACAGTTCGGAGGGACGGCGATCCAGATAGGGCGTCAGCCCGAGAATACCCGCAGCCCGCGTGATTTTCTCCCTGGTGGCCGACTTGCACTCGCCACGCACTTCCGGCCCGAAGGCAATGTTCTGCCGGGCCGTCATGTGCGGAAAGAGCGCATAGGTCTGGAAGACCATGGCGATGTTCCGTTTCTGCGGAGGCAGGTCATTCGCACGCGCATCGTCAATGAGAAGGTCGCCGCCGGATATGGTTTCCAATCCGGCAATCATGCGAAGCAGGGTGGACTTTCCGCAGCCGGATGGCCCCACCACGACAATGAACTCTCCGTTGTCCACGGCCAGGTTCAGGTTCTTGATGACATCGACTGCGTGATAGCTCTTCGCAATGTTGTTCAGGTCCAGGCGGGCCATTGCATTCCTCTTTGGGTCCTCGTGTGAACAATCGGCGGCATGTGGGAGGGAGTAACCTTTACCGCCGATTGCCCATTCGAATTGCGCAGAACTAGCTTCCGAGTCCGCGCAACTCGTCGATCTCCTTTGCCGCAGCCGACAACGCATCTTCAGGTGACTGTTCGCCAAGATAGATGCGCTGAAGCGCCGAACGGGTGATGTCGATAATCTCGTCCCATCTCTCGACATTCGGCTGGAACTGCGCATAAGCCAGACCGTCTGCAAAGGCCTTCATGTCCTTGTCTTCCTGATAGAACGAATCCGCGACGACACTCGACATCACAGGCAACAGCCCGTCCGCCTTGTTGAACTCCAGCCTGAAGTCATGCTCGAAAATGAAATCCATGAACTTCTGGATCTCATCCTTGGCGTCAGAGCTTTCGAACACCATGACGGAATCGGTAATCGCCATCGTGCTCTTCTGGGCCTTTACCGGAAACGGCAGAACCGAGTAGTTCAGTTCAGGCGCCTCTTCCTTGATTTGCGGCACAAGCATCGGAAAGGTGAATACGGTCCCGACCTTGCCCTGCTTGAACATGTTGAACACATCTTCACGGCTATAGGCTGTCGGGGAAGGCTGAGTTGCCCCATCTTCCACAAGCTTGGCATAGAGTTTGGCTGCCGCAATCGCCTCGGGAGAGGCGAGTGCGCTCTTGCCGTTTTCGTCAAAAATCCTGCCGCCAAAGGACCAGAGCGCATAGTAGAAATAGACGTCCACTTCTTCTTCTTTGCCTGGCAGGCCAAATCCGAACGTCCCCGGCAGCGCACCGATTTCCTGGGATGCTTTTTCGAGCTGGTCCCAGTTCTCGGGCGCATCGACGCCGGCAATCGCATAAAGATCGGTGTTGATCATCATGGCCCGCGCGGACGCAGCGATCGGAAGACCCATCAGTTCGCCGTCGATATAGGAAGGCTGAAGCATGGCCGGAATGAATTTGTCCTTCAGATCCGGTGAAATGACCCCCTCGATTGGCGCAACCAGTCCGGACTGGGAGAACTCGGCCAGCCAGATGGACGCCACGACGGACATGTCAGGTGCATTGTTTCCCGAAATGTCGGTGGTCAGTGCCTGCAGGTAGTTTGCCCAGGGAATGACTTCGATAACGATGTCGATATCCGGATTTTCCTTTTCAAAGGCCTCGGCGATCCGTTCGAATGACTTCTTGGTGTTTGCAGAATACTCCCCAAGCGTAAAACGGATTTCGGTGGTCTTCGCCGGCACCGTTGCCGTGCTCAAGGCAATTGCTGTTGTGGCTGCGGCCAGAAGGGCGCCGCCTCTTCCCATGAGTTTTCTCATTAACTCCTCCATTAATGGAATCGGTCTGTGGGTTCGCCGGCTACATCTATCTTCAATTATGTAATTTTACAACATATTTTTGCTAAGTTTTGTAACTTTTTTACTTGTATCAAGTTATGTCATATTCTTATGGTTGAATGACAGCCTCAGCAAAAACGACGACAATATACTGTTTTTGCTATTAAATTTTGAGAACTACGATCAAGGCTATATCAACCCCGAGGATCGGGCAAAAAATTCTCTCTTTTCATTTTGGTAATTTTTTTCGTAATTTTGTTGAAATCTTGATAGAATGTAAGTTACCTACTCAGCGCTACCGTTGCCGCCAACGGCTGCATTTGAGGTGAACAAAAATGGTGACTGTTGATGATGCGAGGAAACAATCCTTACCTGCTGATCGCGCCCGGACTGTTTGTGTCCGGCCTGATCATTATTTGGCCGCTTATTCAGCTGGGTACACTTTCGTTCAGCGAGGTGAACCGCTTCGGGCAGGTTTTGGGATGGGGCGGCGTGGAAAACTACATAAAGGTTTTCTACGATCCCGAGCTTTACGTGTCTTCGTGGCGCACGCTTCTTTGGACGATCGGCGTGGTGGGCGGAACCCTCGTTCTGGCAGTTCCGATCTCGCTTGCGCTCAATGAAGAGTTTTACGGGCGGGGTCTGGCGCGCGTGCTCCTCATGTTGCCCTGGGCCATATCCCTGGCAATGCTCGCAATCGTCGGTCGCTGGGCTCTGAACGGCAACAGCGGCACGCTCAACAACCTTCTCATGGACCTTGGGCTGATCACGGAAAACATCGCCTGGCTCGCGCGTGCGGAGACGGCATTTCCGATGCAGATCGTTCTGGGGATCATCGCGACCCTGCCCTTCACCACGACGATATTTCTCGGGGGCCTTGCGTCCATTCCAACCGACATCTACGAGGCAGCCAAAATGGAGGGCGCCAGAAACTGGCAATCTTTCCTGCGACTTACGCTGCCTCTAATGCGCCCTTTCATCAATATCGCAGTCGTGCTCAACACGATTTACGTATTCAACTCGTTTCCGATCATCTGGGCGACGACGCAGGGAGGCCCTGCCAACTCCACCGACATTCTTGTGACCTACCTTTACAAGCTCGCCTTCCGGTTTGGCAGGGTTTCCGAGGCAGCCGTGCTTTCTCTGATCATGTTCGCGTTGCTGCTGGTCTTTACCGTCATCTATGTCCGCCTTGCGATGAAGGAGGAGAACTGATCATGCAGAAGCTCCAAAAATCCATTGTCATCTGGCTGGGCCTCCTGCCGGTCTTCTCGATCACGCTGTTCCCGTTTGTCGTCATGGGCACCACGTCCATCAAGCCCCAGGCGGAAGTCTTCTCGACCTCGTGGTTTCCCAGCAGCATTGCCTGGAGCAATTTCGCGGAAATGTGGACTGCAACGGGTTTCGGACGCGCGCTCGGCAACTCTCTTTACGTTTCGACTCTCGCAACTGCAATGACCCTGTTCATTGCCATTCCTGCGGGCTATGCGTTGTCGCGCTACCGCTTTACCGGCAGGGGCAGCTTCAAGCGGTTTCTGCTGATCACCCAGATGCTGTCGCCCATCGTTCTGGTCCTTGGCCTGTTCCGGATCCTGGTCGTCTTCGACGCGCTGGACGACGCGCATGTTGTCGCCCTGCTCTATGCAGGGTTCAACACCGCCTTTGCGGTCTGGATGCTGGAAAGCTATTTTTCGACAATTCCGAAAGACCTGGAAATGGCCTCCTGGATGGAGGGAGCCTCCCGCCTGACGACCATGAGACGCGTCTTTTTGCCCATGGCTGTGCCGGCAATCGTTGTGACCGCGCTTTTCACCTTCGTGAACTCCTGGAACGAATTTGTCCTCGCCCTGACTTTGCTTCGAGCGGAAGAGAACTACACGCTTCCCATCCAGATCCTGTCGATCGTGTCCGGACGTTACGCTGTGGACTGGCACCTTGTCATGGCCGCAGCGCTTTGCGCCTCCTTGCCCGTCGCAATCGTCTTTTCCTGGATGCAGAAATACATGCTCAAGGGCCTGACTGCCGGGGCGGTGAAATAGAGACACGTGACCATGCAAGCAAAAGTCTACATCTATGGAGCCCTGACGATCGTCTTCCTTTTTCAGGCGAACCTGCTCGCTGGCGGCAATGTAGGCGTATGGACGGCAATCGCTTGCGCTGGTTCATCCTATTTCGCCAGCCTTGCAGAATGGGCTTTTTACGAAAGACTTTGCTGGTTCTTGTGGGGAACGGCATTCGTGCTTGGAGCTTTGTCGTTCCTGTCTCTTTTCGCGTGAAGATCACAACAATTCAATTGGTACTGGCCCAGGCGTCCAAGTCTTCCGTCAAAAGGCAGTCCAGGGCGCTAACTGTTGCGAACGGTCAGTTCCGCCTGGAATTCAAAGACCTTGCCGTTCTTTGAACAATTTCGTCCCTTCGAAGGCGACCACATCGGTCAATCGGACTGGTTTTGTTTGTTTACGTGATTTTCATCGAGCTAAATTTCCAAAACCCCCGGTTTTCGTCGGGGGTTTTTTGTTTTGTTTTCGGGATCA
>JAEPML010000025.1 GCA_017643925.1 Roseibium sp.
GGTTCCTCAACAGTGCGATTGAAGGCGCACGCTCGCCGCAGCAGACTACAATCCGGGAAGCACTTGGCGATGACGCAGGTGTTCATCCGGGTAACGGCCATCTGGATCATGTCAGAGCATTTTTTATCCGGCCCTTTACCGGTGGTCGAGGTGTACGTTCTACCGACGAGGTCTGCCCGACCCTGATCAGAACGTCGCACGAGGTCCCGAGGCCATCATACAAGCCGCACAAGGATGACCTTGCGCTTGCCAACGAGGTTCGACCTCTCAATTTCGAAGAACTTTGTCAGATCCAGGGTTTTCCTGTTGATTGGGACTGGAGCGGAATTGAGAAGTTAAGTGGTCCATCTGGCAAAATGCAGGCTCTGGTCAATGCGGTTCCACCCCCGCTTGCGAAAGAGATTGGACAAGTCATTCTAGATCGACACCATGGTCGGAGTATTCCGGACGTAGAAAAGGACTTTATTGCGTGGCTCAAGTCCGACAAGGGCTTAAGCGGAGGCACCATCCAGAATAAGAAGTCCCTGCTTAATCGAGCCAGAACACTTATTAAAGGAAGAGTACTGACCGATCTCAGCCAGGAAATTTCCTTGCTTGAAGCCTCACCGGAATTTGGCACTCTGTCGCCACAGGTGAAATCTGATCTTCGTTCGGCCTTGCGTTTGCATGCTGAGTGGCGAAAACCCTTCGAAGGGCTGATCGACAAAGGCCGACAGGACTTGCTGGAATGGTGCTGTAGCCATGAAGTGACGCAGAAAGAAGCAAACTCAATGCGCCGTCAGCTGGCCAAGCTTCAAAAATCAAAACTACCGAATGCTGCAGATCTGATGTGGCAACGCCATTTTGGTGCAGACTATGACATTCACGAACTTTTTGAGTTTCCAATGGAAACTCACGAGGAGGAGACCGAGAAGGCGTTTTTTGCACGTCGGCAGAAATCGCTAGCTTCAGCCTGATCGCTTTTGTCGGATGTCCAAACTCCTCAAGCACGATCGCAGATCCTTAACCCTGCGATCGTTTTGCCCGCGGACAATTCGTTTGCGCTATGCCAGGTTCCAGCTCCCGCCAGCGAGAGCTTGCGGGGCGGCAGTCATCAGGGGATGGCCTGCCTAGCCAGAAGGAACCACACCATGTCCACCATTTCTAATGTAAAGGAGCTTCATTCCAGTCTCTCTGAACTTCAGACCAGCGCCCTCTTGTCCGTTGATCATGCTCTTGCCGAGCTGAGCTGGATCCGGACTCGCCTTTATGATCCGGATGCAGGGCTCACTGATACCGAGTGCAATGCACTTGTCGAACAAGAAGCGGCAGTCCTTCAGGCCGTTGGTGCCGCCAAGGCTGAGACATTTGAGACGATCATCGAGAAGTTTGCGCTTCTGTCCGGTGAACTTTGCAAGACAAATGTCCCGGGACCCGTGCGGCTGCTTGCCGCTTCTCTCTGTTCAGACGTGACCGATTTTTTGAATGCCTAGTGCGTTCCTGGTTTTTGAAAGCCGCCGGGAGTGTTTCCGGCGGTTTGTCTGTTTAGACGATTGCAGCAGTTCCTTTGTGGCGAGGCGCCGGAGGCAACACGCTGTTTGCGTTTGTAACGCCTGCTCAATCAACTGAATCGAAAAGTTCGGGAACGGCGTTGCCTGCTGAATCGCATATCTCGGCGATTGAATCGAAAGAGCGTAACTTGAGATGCGTCTTTTGAAGTTGCAGATAAATTGAGCTGCGCTGTCATGCGTTGCCGTTAAAGGACTTCAACCCAAGTTCGAGTTTTCCTGACTTTCCTGCAATCCAATTCCCCTTGCGCCATCCATTTGGAAGGTCAGTCCGGCATCTTCAAATGCACGTTGCAGGTCACGTAGTGTCCGGTCATGCGGGACTGTTTTTTCCAGCTCAAATCCGGCGATCGCCCGCTTGGAAACAAGTGATTGTTCGGCAAGGTCATCCTGAGACCAGGCGAGCCAGGCACGGGCGGCACGGCATTGCTTCGCATTTATCATTCGTTAACCACAAAAAGTGAATCAGTTTGCAAAAGTGCATCAAAAGTGCGCTTTTGGTTCTCGTCAGTCAACGAGAAAGGATCACTCATGCACAACGAATTTCCAGTTTCCAACACGTCCGGCACCCGAACCGGTCACGAAGGGGCCTATGCTCCTGAAACGGCAAATCTCCCAATTGAACTGCGAGAAGCTGTCGACGTGGCATTGCGGGAGTGCTTCGACAAGGTCTACTGCTCGGATGAACTGCTGGGGAACAGGCTCACACAGGTGAGGGGGCCACTGGACAGCCTGTCCAAGCGCCACGGCCTGTTGCTGGAAGATGCCATTGCGCACGCCTTTGCTGCTGCCGGCGACCGTTATGAGGTGCAGACCCAGGTTGCGCTCATGGTTTCCAGGGAAGCCATCTCGCTGGTGGAGAGCAACAAGCTCGACAATCTGGATGACCTGAACCTGCCTGTTGGCGGGACACATGGAAAACGTGTGGTCATCGATATCCTCGTCTTCGATCATGAGACAGGTGACCTTCATGTCGTCTCGGTAAAACGCGGAGGCGGTGCTCAAGGAGGTCAAGCAGCGCGCAATGCCCGCAAGGACCTGACTGCGGCTGGCTTAATGTTGAGGAACATGATGCTCCGCAAAGGGCTTCCTGTGCTCGCCGTCAAGAAGGTTCTTATCGACTGGTATGGCCGATCCGGGATTGTTGCCCGCAAGACAGTTACGCGAGAAACTGTCGATGCCTATTTTGGACTGTTGATTTCCAACCAGGTCGAGGCGATGTCGGCGTACATGAAATCCGGGATCGCAGCTCGCATGGAGCCGCGCTTGCAGGCCGCGCTTGGCAAGACCAACATTGCGGTTGAGGCTGAAGAGCCTCTGATGCTGGCCTCCTCTAATGCCGACATTGCCAACGAAATGACTGTTGAAGCCCCAGGTCCAAGACCATCACTGGCAGACTGTTTGTCCGTTCTTCCGCTGCGGCGGCAGGGTCGTCAGATGCGCAGTGTCGAGGCCTAGACCGAGCTGCCGTGTCCAAGACCTGCGTTACAGGATCTTGAACAGGCGATTCACAGAAGAACGCCGTGACGCAATAAGTGGCCTGACACCGGACATAACCCGGAAGGCCAACTCCTAATCATCACCAACGAAACTGCACCCCGCCCGTAAATCCTTCGGCGGGAACAGGAGAAATTTGCACATGTTCATTGAAAACTTGAACGACCCGAAGGCAGCGGAGTTACTGTCGAGTGATATCGCGAAGCTTGAAGCGCTTCTCGATGATCTTAAAGCACTGAGGGCAGGGAACTACCCCTCAAACGACACTCTGTCCAAAGCCCCGTTTCTGAATGACTACCGTGTGATCAAACGCGGGATCGCCGCGTTATCGGGCGACGTAACCGGGCATCCGACCATTTCCGGAAACAATGAGCCGATGGTGAGTTCACCACTCTTCGTTGTCTTGAAAGACATCGGAGCGGCAAGGACGTTGACCCGCTGGTACCGCCTTGGCGAACGCGCGTCCCGCTGAACCAAAAACCTCCCAATCGCGCTTCGCAAGAGAGAAACCAGATGTCCGACATTCTTCGTCACTATTTCCAGAAGGAAAAACCAAGCTTCCATCAGTTCCTGGCCCATTGCATTGTCCGCCGGGCTTTGCGGTCAGTGCCGGAGATGAAACTGTCCGAGCCGCCTGTGGTCGGCATCGTCGCCGGTGACAATCCACCGGTCGACGAACTTCAGGATGCACTCACTCTGTTGCTTCTGAAGGACCTTGATCGCCTCCGAACGAGATATCTGGAGCCGCTGGCCGTCTTTCTCGAATGTGAGCCAGCTGGAACGAAAACCTCCAGAACACTCGAGCGAACCCAAGAGGAAATTCTCTTCGCCCTTAAAGGAAAGAAGGCGATCTTCGCGGTTGTCGAAGAGGAAGAGTGTATTCCGGATTTGTTCCGCGCAATCGCAGATACGGTGGTTTTTCTGGACAAGCCGACAGCAAGGCATATCCGGGCAGCATTCTCATACTGCGTGGGTGTCGAAATCAGCTTGGAAGAGGCCGAACAACTGACAAGGTATAGCCTCTTCGATCTGACCCTGGCAGCATCGCGGGGAAAGTCCTGGCGCAAGGTTGTGGAAGCGATCGAAGAAGAGAAACCCAAATCAAATCGCCCAACAGAAAACGATGTATTCTCTCTTGAGACGCTTGCAGGATTGGGGGAAGCCGGGGAGTGGGGCAGGGAACTCGCCGATGATCTGAAAGCGTGGCAGGCAGGAAAACTTCCCTGGTCAGATGTCAATCGAGGGATCCTTGTCGCCGGGCCTCCCGGAACCGGGAAGACCTCCTACGCCAAGGCACTGGCAAAAAGCTGCGATGTTGAGTTGATTGCCACTTCACTTGCACAATGGCAATCGGCCGGTCACCTGGGTGATCTGTTGAAAGCCATGCGGAAGACATTTGCCGAAGCTCGGAAGAAAGCGCCCTGCGTCCTGTTCCTCGACGAGTTTGATTCCGTCGGGGACCGCAGGGCGGTCAGCGGAGACAATGCGTATTACGTGATCGAGAAAATCAACGGTTTGCTCGAATGTCTCGATGGCGTTGAAAACCGGGAAGGCATCGTTGTTGTTGCCGCGTGTAATCATCCGGAATTCGTCGATCATGCCTTGCTCCGTCCCGGTCGTTTGGAAAAGACAATCTGGATTCCGTTGCCCGATCGTCCGGCACGTGAACAGATCCTGCGCTGGCATTTGAACGGCGCTCTCGAAGGCGAAGATCTGGCAGTCATTGCCGACCGTCTTGAAGGCCACTCGGGCGCGGACATTGAAAAACTCGTGCGAGACGCCCGTCGAGCCGCACGGAAGGAAAAGCGGGAGCTCCGGTACGAAGATCTCGTCGTCAGGCTGCCGAATAAGATTGCCTTAAGCCGAGACGAGCTGAAGCGCATTGCCGTTCATGAGGCGGGGCATGCGATTGTCCAGGCAATGGCCTGCGACGGCGAAATCGTTCAGCTGAAGATCGAACCGGAGATCATGCCAAACGGTGGAATTTGTGAGGCGGGGTCCCTGGAAATCAGACAGTCAGTGTTGAAGGGGCGAACACGTCGCGACTATGAAGCCCAGTTGATGGTGCATCTGGCCGGTCTTACGGCAGAAGAACTGGTCTTCGGTGAGTTTGCGGATGGTGGGGGTGGTAGCATGGGGTCGGACCTGGCATCCGCCACTCGGATCGCTACGGAGATGGAAGCAAGTCTTGGGCTTGGTGACAATCTCGTGCATTTGATCTCGAGCGGAACAAACAAGATCCCGGAACTTCTGCTTGCCGATCCCGCCTTGCGTCGACGCGTTGAGGCAATGCTCGACAAGGCTTATGAGGATGCGCGCGCGATCATTGAGGAGAATGAGGGGGTACACCGGGCGCTGGTCGATGCACTGATGCTTCGGAACAAGCTCACGGGAAAGGAGGTGCTGGAGTTTGTGTCCGCAACAGAAGCTGAGCGCAGCGAGCGTCTGCAGAACCTGAAGGTGGGACTGATCCACCAGTCAAAGTTAGCGGCTAGTTCTCACGGCTGAAACGACAGGAAATGGGCATAGGACAAATCAGGACGGCTTAGGGCCGGTTCAAAAACCGTTCCCGGCAATGTCATGCAACAGGAAACAAATTACCTGCGACTTCGAATGACGTGTCTCAAGTTACGCTCTTTCGATTCAAGGATCTGAAAATGCGATTCAAGGCGTCACGGTGAGACAAAGCAGTCGTCACAATCTCCTAAGCAAGCGATTCATCGGGTAACGCCGTTACCGGACCTGGGAGCCAGTTTTCTCGCTTGAAAAAGATCCTTGGCGAGCACCAACCCGGCACCGCATAGATCAAGTTTTTCGTCGGCTGAGCGGTAAATTTCTTTCCCGCAGGGACAAATTGGAAAAAAAACTGAAAAAAATTTTGCCTGCTAAACCCAGCTGAACTCTGGCCTCGTCAACAAATTTGGCCAGGCTCCGCAATTTTTTTTGCTTTCCACCATTGCGCCGACGGGGTTCCGGCCCAAGCCTGAAATGACCGGGGCAGAACGCGCCCGGGCGTTTTAGTGGAAAGGAAATCCAGATGAACATTTCTGAAGCAAAATTCAAAACCCAGCTACACAAGGGTGATCTGGCCTTCGGTGCGCTTGCCTTGCCAGACAGGGTAACAAGACATGCAGATGGCAAACATGTTGTCGAGCAATGCTACAGCGTTTGCCGGATAATCCGGTGCAAAAGGTTTTACGCTGTCATCAATGAGTTTTTGCTTGTTGGGCCAAATGGGAATTTGGCGTTGCAAGGTGAATATGCTGACAAGGTGACTCTGGTTGCACGCGAACCGATCTCGATTTCGATCACGGGAACAAATGGAGAGCCTGTCGAAGACGGGAAATTGTTCGACCTGTTTGAAGAAATCACCGGTGAATGGACACCGCAAAATTGGGCTGATCTCATGGCTGATAATGACATGGACACCCAGATCATTGTGCCCATGCGCAAAGGACCTGAGGGTTTGGTGCAGCTTTGAAACCGCGCTTTCTCTTCAATGTACTTCCCTCACTCTCAGAGACAGCCATGACCAAACTCTCTCGCGCAACCAGGGGACGGCGTGCCTGGGCAGCTGAGCGTCAGCAATCATACCGGAGGCGACAGAAGGCCCGGCGCAAGCCTTCCACCGAGGACATCGCGATCACCTCTTTCCACCATATGGTAACAACGGGCAGGAGTGCGGAGGCCAAACGCCATTTTAGTGTGCTGACGGATCGGATTGTAGGGAAGCTCGTCCACCTCGGGTTTGATCCGATTGCCAGTCGCATGGCGTTCGATGACCTGGTCGATCGCTACGAAGCCGGGGAAGTGCTAACACGGGGACCGAACAACAACCAAGGTCGCCCGGATATCAGCGCTTTCCTGCCAAAACCAAACCAGTCCCCCCATAACTCAATGTCACGGGGTGACGATGAGAATCTCGGTGTTGATGCGAAGGCGCTTGTTGCAGAAACAGCCACGGGTGCCAGTCACCAGCGAGAGCTAGTCCTGTCCACGGCACACGTCTCGTCGACAGACTTGGAGCTCTTGTTGGAAGAAGCTGTCTTTGGGAATGCATTTGACGTGCGTGTCAAAGACACCGCACTGGTTGTTTCGCTCGACGGGCTTGTACCCGGGCCGGAAAAGGTGGTTTGGCACCGTCACAATGAAGGCTATTCAGACGCTTTTTGCGAAATCTTGCTTGTTGCCAACGACCTTGGTGTCGATGTCGTCAGCTTTGCAGCCGATGGCGGTGTATGTCGCGACCTGTGTCTCTTTGAAGGAAATACAATCGTGATGTCGAAGCCATTCAAGCGGTTCATCCGGCGCCGATGATAGTGCCGGAGATGAACGCAATTTCCAAACTTTCCTGATACCGAGACCAAGATCAGCCAATGCCTGTTGTTGCCATGTTCGATACCGCCCTTTGCCACATCAAGATGAGTGACTACCATTTGCTCCAGAGCATGGCGCGCGATGTCAGCAACGGCCTTGAAACTCCTTTCCGGGTTCATGCGACTGAACATACGATTGTCGTACACATTGTCTGGGCCTGGCCTTGGGGAACCAACCCGGATGCACAACAAAGAAGCTGGATTGAAGAAAGGTTTGCTGAAGGGTTCTCGCCCGAGTTCTGCGAGTTGGTCCTCGCAGCTGCCGAGCACAACTGCTGGATCCTGCAGTTGGATCAGGACGGCGAAGTGGATGGAGGGTTCACAGTCTTCAGCGATGATGAACCGGCGAAAACGTATCCGCTCAAACGATTGAGCAGATTGGGACATGAAATACCCTGATGACGGACAGGCCTTATGTGAGGGCGATTAAGCCGCATACCGAACATACACTTGGCTCCTATCTGGTATTCCTGTCGGTTTTCGGTGTCGTTTCAGCCCTTGTGTATTCCGTAGGATTTGGCGTTGTTGCGGTGCTGGGCTGGGAATACCTTTTGTTCAACTGGGCATTGGCAATTGTATTTATTGCGGGCGTATTCATGCCAGCATTTCTCGGCGCAACCGCTGCTGTTCGGGTTCCTATTATGCCGCAAGGTATCCCGGAATAGGTACTATAAACATTCATCGTACTGCCAACCTAGATATCAATACGCAGAGCTTAGTAGCTTCCGAAGCCTCTTAACAGTGGCGTTTCTGTTAATGCATCCCGTAGTGTGAATTAGAACTGTATTCGACTGCACACGTAACACTATATTGCACCGGTTGGAGTCATTTTCATTTTTAGTTTACACCACGGGGCGCGTTGGAGCTTGGCTTAAATCTTCAAGAACTACTTATAGCTGCGTATATATGTTCTGCAGTTGCTAGCGAGAGGCATATTCGGCCAGGTTCATAACCTCTAAGGCTGAGCGGGCGATAACGTCGGCACCGGTGTTCTGGAACTCGCCGGGCCGCGTGACGACAGCTGCGCCACCCAGTGCAATTTTCACGTCGCGTGTCGCAGGCTCCGCACGGCAGCGCGCGATCGCGTCTTTGCAGTCCGCTGTCTCCTCGATTTGACCGATCGACAGACCGAGGAGGTTATAGGGACGTGAAGAAAGCCGCATATAAAGGGTGTCGCCGATTTCCATGTCGGCGCCGCCGTCCACGATCCAGCCCATGTCGCGAAAACACATCCGGACCAGCGTGACGCCAAGCGTGTGCCTGGTGCCGTGCGAACGGGCCAGAAGGACTCTTTTGGCCGAGGGATGGGGGTTGACCAGTTTAGCGCCCGCATAGGTCGCGTGATTGACGATCGTGTTCAATCGTGTCGATGCTACTGCGACCTGCATGAAGTCAGTTTCATCGTTGCACCAGTAGGTTCCGAGCTGCGTTGCCACCGGGCAGAACAGATGGATCGCTAGGGTCTGCATCGGAATATCAGCTTGCAGCAGTTCCTCGATTATTTCCCGGTGGTGTCTGGGGTCCGGATCTATCAGAGACTTGAGAAATCTCTCGCGGAAGGAAATCGCCTTGTCTGTCCCGGAAAGCTGTCGCGCCTTTTCGTCATTCTCCGGATGGAGGCGGAAATCAAGATCCGTCTCTGTAGGCAAAGAGGACGGCTGACCGTTGACATCAGGATGTAAGTTATTGACCAGGCCGGAGACACGCTCACGAATAGCTGTCTCCAGAACCGAAAGATCCTGAGAGTTCAATTGGGCTTTTTCGTTTGACTTTAACGTCTGGCCATTGTCAGCGAGCGACAGCGATATTTCTTTTCTGGTCGCCGCGTCTTCGCTAGTTTCTTTATAGGCCAATTCCCCCTCCCGAAAGCTCGGCCCAGGTGGTCAGGCACCCCTCCACTGATGAAAAGGTACTACGTCAGGTACACACTGCAAAACGCGGAGCGCGTTCCTGGCTGGAGAAAATAAGTCCCGATTTTCACCGATCTTCCGCGCGATGTGTCAACTGGACGTAGTTCTCCTGTTTTCCCGGCCAGGCCTGCCCAAGTTGAGTTGCGGTTTTTGTCTTTTGCAACAGAGCTTTGCGTAGGGTGTCAGCAATTTGGGCTGCATTTAACCCGGCTTGTTCGTACATCTCCACCGGCGCGGCCTGGGAAATGAAACTGTCCGGCAGCGTCATGGTTCGAATGTCACAGCGCCCGTCAAGTAGGCCTTTGCCCGCCAGGAAATGCAGCACAAGGGCGCCAAAGCCACCTGTTGCTCCTTCTTCGATCGTGACGAGAAGCTCGTGGCTGGAAAAAAGCTCCAGGATCAGGTTCTGATCCAGCGGTTTTGCAAATCTTGCATCCGCCACCGTTACGGAGATCCCCTCTGCCTCAAGCGTTTCGCGCGCGCCCATGCACTCAGCAAGCCGTGCACCGAATGACAGGATTGCAGCGGTGCGCCCCCTTTCGACAATCCTGCCTTTTCCAATCGGAAGCGGGATGGCTGCCTCGGGAAGTGGCTGCCCGGTGCCTTCCCCGCGCGGATAGCGAAATGCGATCGGGCCGGCGTCATGGTGCACCGCGGTTGCGATCATGTGAGTGAGTTCGACCTCGTCGCTCGCTGCCATAACGGTGAAATTCGGCAAGTTCGCCATATACCCGACATCGAATGCACCCGCATGCGTTGGCCCGTCGGCTCCAACCAGACCAGCCCGGTCTATGGCGAAACGGACGGGAAGGTTTTGCAGCGCGATGTCATGGACAACCTGGTCGTAGCCCCGTTGTAGGAAGGTCGAATAGATTGCGCAGAACGGCCGCATTCCGCTGGCCGCAAGTCCACCGGCAAACGTGACGGCGTGCTGTTCGGCGATCCCGACGTCAAACGCGCGGTCCGGAAACTGCTTTGCGAAGATATCGATCCCTGTTCCGGCAGCCATCGCTGCTGTAATCGCTACGATCCGGTCGTCTTTTTTCGCCTCCTCAACGAGAGCATTGGCGAAGACCTTCGTGTAGCTCGGCGCCTTGGCTTTCGCCTTTGACTGTTTGCCGGACGTAATGTCGAACTTGGAAACGCCATGGTATTTGTCGTGCGAGGTTTCGGCAAAGCTGTAGCCGGCACCCTTGCGTGTGATAGCATGTAGCAGTACGGGTCCGGTGCTTTCTCGCCTGAGCTTTCGCAACACAGCAACCAGCCCCTTGACGTCGTGCCCGTCGACGGGTCCGTGGTACTCGAAACCCATATGCTCAAAGAGGCTGCGCTCCTTGGCAAGCGCACCGGTCCGGGAGGCCAAATCGTTGAGGTGGTCCGACACAGCGCCTGTTGGAGGTGAAATCGACATGTTGTTGTCATTCAGAATGACGAACATCCGCCTGTTGAGATCCCCGGCGTTGTTGAGCCCTTCATAAGCCATGCCGGCAGTCAGGGCACCATCTCCGACGACACAAATCACATCTTCAGAGCCACCAAGCAGATCGCGGGCAACGGCAAAGCCAAGACCGGCGGAAACCGACGTTGAAGAGTGCGCGGCGCCAAAGGGATCGTAAGGGCTTTCGCTGCGCCTGGTAAAGCCAGAGAGCCCGTCTTTCTTGCGCAGCGTGCGCATGCGGTCGCGCCGGCCCGTAAGAACCTTGTGAGGATAGCACTGGTGGCTCACGTCCCAGATCAAAGTGTCTTTCGGCGTGTCGAAGGCAGCGTGAATGGCGACCGTAAGTTCGACAACCCCGAGGCTGGAACCAAGGTGTCCGCCGGTTTCGGAGACGACCGAAATGACCTCGGTCCTGAGCTCATCGGCGAGTGCTGCCAGTTCGTCCGTCGTCATGCGTCTGAGATGTTGCGGGTCCTGGACCTGATCCAGCAATGGCGTTGACGCAACTCTCCTGGATATGAAGCTCATATCGTTTCCTCCCGCGCCTGGTGCCGCCCGATCCGTACCCCCCTGCCCACAGATCCGGCGTTTTATGGCGCGACGAGATGGAGCAGTTCCGGTTTCACCGGCAGGCGGCTAGCTGTCTTTCATTCTTGACGAACTGGATGAAAGTGTAAACTTTTTTTTACACTTCCCTTCAAAAAAGACACCAGCCGACTGACCGGAAAACGCGTGTGGTCACGCAGGTTATTCGGCGGAGCTGTATTGCTTGAGGTAGGCGATTATATCGGCGATCTCTTCGTCTTTCCTGAGGCCCGCGAATGCCATTCTGGTGCCTTTTACCATCTCGCGGGGTTTGGCGAGATAGACGGTCAGCAATTCCTCGTCCCAGACCTTGCCGTCGCCAAACTCAATCATTGCATTAGAATACTTGAAGCCGTCGACTGTCCCCGGCTGCCGTCCGATCAGACCTTGAAGTGACGGGCCGACCCTGTTTTGATCAGAGTCCACCACATGGCAAGCCTTGCACTTGCGAAAGACTTTCTCCCCAGCCGCGGCATCGCCCTCCGCAGCAGAGACATTGAACGTCGTTGCTGCGAACAAAGCCGTTAGAATCGCAATTGTACATTTCATGATTTATTCCCTCCAGATATCTCTCTTTGCACTCTCGACGATTTATTACGTAACGTGACTTCGTTGAGATCAGTGGCTGCATGCTAAGTGTCAAAGCGTTTGGCTGTTGTTTCACTGCTGCGACGCGACATATGCTGAGCAAACTTGTTTTGTCGACGAACAGGGGCCACGAATGGCTGCAGCAACTTTCGCACTCCTTGCCTTCCTTGCCGCAATGAGCGGAGCAGTGTTCAAACCTGGGCCTTGGTACGACACCTTGCGAAAGCCTTCCTGGACACCGCCCAAATGGGCATTTCCGACAGTTTGGTCGATTCTATATGTTATGATCGCCTATGCCGGGTGGGACATCTGGACCAAGGCCGGCTGGTCGTTTGCAATAGCGCTTTGGGTGGTGCAGCTGATCTTGAACGGGTGCTGGTCCTGGTTCTTTTTCGGGTTGAAACGCATGGATCTGGCGCTGTTCGAGTTAGGCTTGTTGTGGCTCACGATTTTGGGGTTCATCGTG
Organism: Roseibium sp.; assembly: GCA_017643925.1. GTDB lineage: Bacteria > Pseudomonadota > Alphaproteobacteria > Rhizobiales > Stappiaceae > Roseibium. The sequence continues at coordinate 12,408 of JAEPML010000025.1, forward strand.
ACTGCCTGGCCCATTTCTGCTCTGGCTTCTTTGCTTTTTGTGCCCTACCTCCTCTGGGTCAGCGCAGCTGGACTGCTTAACTTGTCGGTGTTGCGCCTCAATGCGGCGGAGTGATCCTTCAAACGGCCGGCGACGTCGAGCAGGTGTGCAAAGAGCGACAAGGTGAGGAAGAACAGCACCCAGCCATGTGCGTCGCTCCGGAGCGCGAAAGACAGGGACGCCAGCAGGAAGGTTCCGGCCAGAGCGCCACCGGCCAATGCCTTGAAACGCGCCATCGGTCTGCTCGACAGAAAACTCAGGAGCAGGGTTTCAGCCCACAAGATCGCCATGGCGGCGAATGCCAGCCAACCCGTTTCAATCCAGGAAAACAGGATGCTCATTTCTGACCTGCCGGAATTCGGAGCAACTGGCCGAGGTCCTTGAAAAAGACACGGATGTGCGCAAGCGGATCACGTCGGACAAGTTTTTTGTTCAGGTAGGATTCCCAGGTCAGACGCTGAACGTCTGGGTCCGCGCACATGGTGACGAAACGCTCCCGAAAACGATCGCTGCGATACCAGACGCTCTGCATAATGCCGAGAATGAGAAAGATCCGGCCATGATCTTTCATGAAACGCCGGCGGGCCTGCTTCAGATCCGACGACTTGCCGGTGGCGAGACAGGATGCAACGGCGTTCGCGCTCAACTGCCCGCAGAGCATCGCGTAATAGATCCCCTCGCCGGAAGACGGGGCGACCGTCCCGGCGGCGTCGCCGACCAACAGGACGTTCTTGCCGTTGTCCCAGCGCCGCATGGGTTTCAGCGGAAGCGGCGCGCCTTCGCGTCGAATAATACGCTGCCCTTCCAGGGAAGAGGCTTTGCGAAGCGCCGCAGTCGCGGTGCGCAGATTGTGGCCTTTCACGGCCGATCCGCATCCGACCGATGTCTGCTCGCCATGGGGGAAAATCCAGCCGTAAAAATCGGGGGAGATCCGTCCGTCATAAACGACGTCACAGCAGTCCCCGCGAAAGCCGTTGGCGTAAGCGTCTTTTGGGCTCTCGATGATCTCGTGGTAGGCAAAGACATAGGGTGGTTTCTTGCTCTTGGGGAACATGAAACGGCGCACTGCGGAGTTGGCGCCATCGGCGCCGATCACAAGCCGGGCCGTCAGCGTTACCTTTTCGCGGCCAGCTTGTTCGCCGGTCGGTTCGACCGAAAGCAAAAGATTGCCATCTTCGGTTTCTTTCATATGGGTCAGCTTGCCCGTCAGCCGGGTCGCACCGGCCTTTTCGGCTCTTGCGCGCAAGTAGGGATCGAAGGCGGCCCGATCGACCATGCCGACAAAGCCGATGTCGCCAATCCGCATCTCCACCGTTTTGCCGGACGGTGCGATGACTCGAGCTGCGTTCGCCTTTGAAACGAGCATATCCTCTGAGATGTCAAAGTCTTTCAAGGCTCGGGAGGGAATGGCGCCGCCGCAGGGTTTGATGCGGTTGCCGGGATCTACAAGCAACACCGAGTGGCCGGACTTGGCCAGCGATTCAGCTGCGATAGCGCCGCTTGGTCCGCCGCCGATCACAGCAACATCATAGGTGGTATCCATGACTGACCTCGTTGTTCTGGTTCAGGTCAAAAGAGCTTCCGGTCTATTCAGCCGGGATTGCTGACGGCGCTTTTTTTGCCGTGAAGTCGGGAAGGGGCGCCGTTTGAATACCGATGCGAAGCGCGATCAACGCCGACATCAGAAACAGGACCGCTTCCAGCGCGAACACCAGGGTGAATGCGGTTCCGTCATCACCCGTGGACCAGCGGCCGAGGGTCAGCACGATGGTGCCGGCGACACCGCCCAGTCCGAATGATACAGCCTGCGCCGCTCCCCAGACGCCCATCCGCACCCCTTCGTTGGTCGACTTGCCGGCCCCCGCCAGAACCATCATCGTTCCAACCGCGGCAACCGCGAATGCACCATTCATGAAACCAAGCGCGAAGATGTTCGCAGACAGTGGCCAGGCCGGCGCATAGGACGCAGACATCGACAGGAGAGCGAGAGCGAGACCCGAGCCGAGACAGCCGGACACGATGAAGAACTTGATGAGTCCGGGTCTTTTTCTGGAAAACAGCCCGCCCGCGATACCAACGACCGCCATGCCGAGAAAGACACCGCCATGTTGTGTTCCCGATAATTGCGTCGTCTCCCCCGGAGTCATGCCGAACAGGAGACCAGCATAGGGCTCGAGAACAAGATCCTGCGTTGAATAGGCAAGCATGGACATGAAAATGAAAAGCGTCAGCAAACGCGCCTCGGGGTCGCTCCAGACTTCTCTGACGCTCTCCCGAAAACTGCCCGCGGGCTTCCGGTCACGGTCGCCGATGATCGAGGGCTGTCTTTCAATCCCGGTAACGGCGAGCGCTGAAACGCCCAAGACGATTACGCCCGTGATCGCTGTAACGGTTACAAGCCGCACGTGCGAGTAGGGATCCAGATTGATCCCGGTTACGATCGAGGTCACCACAATTCCCGCAATCATAAGCATCCATGTGATGGTGGCCGCCGATGCGCGGCGCTCTGGCGCGGTTTTCGCCGCCATCAACGCGAGAAGACAGGTGCCGCTTGCTCCGATGCCGACCCCGATCAACGTGTAGGCGGCAACTGCCGCGATCAGCCCTAAGGTGAAACTCGCTTCGAACAAAAACGTCGTGCCTGCGGCGGCCGTTCCGCTGACGGCCAAAAGGGCCAATCCACCCAGGATCCATGTCGTTCTTGAACGACCGACATCCGACCTGTGTCCCCACACCGGACGCGAGAGTTGAACAGCATAGTGAATGCCGACCAACAGTCCAGGTATGATCGCCGCCAGGCTCAACTCGACAACCATGACCCTGTTGAGTGTCGAATTGGTCAGTACGACAATCGAGCCAAGCGATGCCTGTACAAGGCCAAGACGAACGATCGCAAACCAGCTTAAGCCCTGGACTTTTTGCTGTGGCGCTGGGCGATTTGCGACCTGGCGAAACATGGGTTTTCCCTCACATCATTGAAAGAGCGGGTTGGGCAAGCGTTCGCAATCCGAATGCTGAAATCATCATGCCGGTGACGTAAAGACCGACGCCGATCGCCGAGTACCAGACGGCAAACCTGCCCGGATCGCGCACGAAGCGGACCATGCAGCCGATCTGCAATGCCAGCAGTACCCCGATCGCGAGCGCGAAGAACGGCAGATCAAGATAGACAAGCAGTGCGCAGACACCGGCTTGCGCCGCTGCCATGATGGCGCAGGCGATCGTCGCAGCAGATTGGGCACCATGAAGGACGGGGAGGGTCTTTATTCCCATTTCCCTGTCGCCCGTGATCGCCTTGAAATCGTTCAACGTCAGGATGCCGTGCGCGCCAGTGCCGTAAAGCAGCGCGACGATCCAGATTGGGGCAATCGGTGAAACGCCGGTCATGACGGTTGCTGCCGTCAGCCAGGGCAGGGTCTCGTAGCTGAAGCCAACGACGCCGTTCCCGATCCAGCCGTTTTGCTTGAAACGCAGGGGTGGCGCGCTGTAGCCCCAGGCAAAGCACAAGCCGATCAACGCCGCGGCAAAAATAAGAGAGCCAAGCATCGCGGCGACGATCATCGACAAAGCGGACATGATCAGCGCGACGTAAAGACCCCACTGGCCCGGCATGCGCCCCGAGGGAATGACGCGATCAGGTTCGTTGATGGCGTCGACGTGGCGGTCGTACCAGTCGTTGACCGCCTGGCTGGTTCCGCAAAGCAGAGGGCCGGCAAGCACAACGCCACAAAGAACGAAGAACCAGCGGCTGCCGAATCCTTCGCCGGCGGAGATCGCACCGCAGGCATAGGCCCACATAGGTGGAAACCAGGTGATGGGCTTGAGCAAAGCAACGACAGCGCCGGATGACGGCAAACTGGTTTGTGGTCTGTGCCGAGTGAGTTCCATGGCAATGATGGTATGCCTGCCATGAAAAAGTGTCAATTAAAATTGACACTTTTGGGTAAGCGGACTCGCCTTTCGTAATGCGGAGTTTACAATTGCGGAGTGGGTGCCGGGTGTTTCGGATTACGAGCCGGGGCGGTAGTTTTCAAGCCCGTGTCTGCGAAGCTTGATGTATAGGCTCTGCCGGGAGAGCCCGAGCACTTCTGCCGCGCTGGCCCTGTTGTTGTTGGTATGGTCGAGGGCCGCCTCGATGCAGATCTTCTCAACGACGTCCAAGGACTCCCTGATCAATTCCTTGAGCGGAACTTTTCCAACAAGGCTTGCAAAGCCTTGGGCCTGTTCCTGGGTTGCTGGTGCGCGCAGCCCAACGCTCTCGGTTTTCGCCGCTTGCGGGACGATGATCAGTTGAACGGATTCCGATTTCGGATCGAAATGGGCGGAGACGGTTACCGGTTGTTCGCCGCCAATGCTGTCATTCAGCACCGAAGAATATCCGCGCACAGTTCGCTCGTCGCTGGTGCGGGCATAGAGCACATTTAGGTCGACAGCCGATTTGCCGATCCAGTTGCTGGCATTTCTGCCGACGACCTGGTTGAGCGTCGGGGCCTGGACGAGATCCAGAAAGAGCGCATTGGCGGAGATCAGGTTGCCGTCGCTGTCGGTCTGAATTGCGGCTTCGGGAAGGGCATCAAGATCGATTGCGGAAGAAACGTGTGTGCTCGCGCCCGAATTGCGTGCCGGCAGAGTCGCCTGGTCTTCAGACCAAACAGTCAAAATCAGATTGGCCGCTCCGTTCTCCCGGTAAGCGCGCAGCTTTGCCTGAAGTGTTGCCCCTCTTGCGCTTTTCAATCCATCAATGAGGACGGGTTCACCGCTGTGCCTTGCCTCGCCTATGGCATCGCCCAGCCGGTCCCGGTCCTGTTTGTTGAACAGCTCGCGAACCGGTTTGTTTATCAGGTTGCCCGAATTTCCTGCCAAAAGGGCGACCGCAGCAGAATTGGCTTCCAGTACCGTCCTCTTTTCACCATCAAGCATGATGTCAGCGGTTTCCGCGAGCTTGAATGCAGTCCGGTACCTTGCCTCGGCCTGCCGCAAATCGCGGTAATCGGCCTCCATCGCAATCTGTGCTTCAACCAACCGCTGCTGGTCCTGCATCTGCTGCTGCATCTCGCGGCCAACGACGATCGTGAATGGCAATCCCTTTTTCGAGAAAGCCGAATAGGCGACCGGCAAATCCGATTTGCCCTGTGCACTGTGGTTGACCTGGTAGCCGCGGACCGGCCGCTTCTGGCCCGACTTGAGCATGGCGTCGATTTTGGAGACGGACTCGATGGTTACGCAATCGCGAAGTGGCTTGCCGACGAAACCATCAAGACCGTAGACGTCGAAATCCGGGTTTTCAAAATGCGAGTGGGTGATTTTCCCGTTCTTGTCGACGAGGAACACAATGTCCGTTCCCAGCCCGATCAGCGAAACCAGCCCCTCAGCCTCGAGTGTTTTCTGTAATTCACCCGCGACCTCAATACCTCGCTGTCCGCTGTTAGGAGCGCGTGGGGTCATGGGAGTCGCCAATCGATCCTTTTTGCCTGGTCGTTCTGTCCGCTGCGAACCGGTGGCGTGCCAAAATTCATTTTTTCCAGATTGTTGAAATTATCCGCAACTTTAACTGCTGAATACGCAGTATCGCAAACACAGTCAATCCCCATTTCCACAAGCAAATCAATGGAATCGAGGGCTGCGACGCCTCCTGCTATCATGGGTTGATTTACGCTTGGTGCATTCAACCCTATGTCGTAGATCAATTGCTGGACTTCAGGTCTGAGGCGCATGTTGCTCCAGCCGACGCAGACCGCATCGGCGCGGCCGACAACGCCCGCGAACTCAGACCGCGTTGCCTGATCGTGCGACAGGACCTGGTGATGCCACCCAAATGCCTGAAAGAAGGCCCCGGTCAAATGTGCCATCAGGCTGTGCTGTTCGTCTTTTGGCAGCAGGATCGCCGCGAATGGGCTGGGATGAGCACTGCTGCGGTATGCGGATTCGGTGGCAAGCGCTTGCGCAAGGTCCTGCAGTCTGGCGGACGCTATCGTGACATCAACGAAACTGGAGGCGTCTTCAGACCATTCCCGGCCGAGCCGCCTGGCAACGGCCTCAACAATAAGAACTTTGACAGGGGCAGGTGAATTTGCCGGTAAGGCGTTCTGGAGGCAGGAGAGCAAATCATCCAGCCGGGTGCCGGCTTGCAAGACAAGATGGCGGAGACCGGAGATCGCCGTGTCATAACGGGGGTGATTTTCGAGGCCAGTGTCCATATCGATGGACAATTGTTCAGCCGTCATTGCCGCCACCGGCCCTTCAATAAGGTGACGAAGCTTGTCTTTCTCACCTCTTTGTAAACGGTCTCTTTTTAGCACTTGTATCTCGCGAGTGACAATAATTCCATCACAGGCGCCAGTTTTAGACTGTTCGCGCTTGTCTTCGGGGGCTGAGCCAATGGTGTCGATCATCCTCACTTTGCTTCAGGCCTCCCGGACCGTTTCGGTTGGGACATGCTCCGGAGTGCAATCTGTGTTGCATACCGCATGTGCGAGCTTCCCTAGCATGACTCCCTTGAATGGAAGTGTAAATAAAAATATACGTCATGTTTAGTTGACACTTTTGCGCCTGTAGCGTTACGCTTCCTTATCTGCCGACCCCGATGTCTGGGTTCGGGGGGAGGATCAAATGTCGTTAGGCGAACCAGGGAAGACGGCGAAGGCACGCGTGCTGTACACCGAGCAGGAACGGAAACGGCGTGACGCGAGCGTTTGGACACTGGTGCAGGGAATACTGGCCCCGATCCAGTTTTTCGTTTTTCTGATCAGCCTCGCGTTGATCATATATTTCCTGACAACGGGAAAAGCGCAGGGACCTGCGGAGATCTCTGTCGTCATCAAGACACTCACGCTTTACGCCATTATGATAACGGGCTCGATCTGGGAAAAGCATGTCTTCGGCTGCTACCTGTTCGCGCGACCGTTCTTCTGGGAAGACGTCTTTTCGATCCTGGTGCTTGCGCTGCATACCGCCTATCTGGTGGCGCTTTTTACCAACAGCCTTGCGCCGGCCCCCTTGATGTGGCTCGCGCTCGCCGCCTACGCGACCTACGTCGTCAATGCCGGTCAGTTTCTCTGGAAACTGCGACTGGCCAGATTGGATCAGGCGTCCCGGGGGACGGCCAACGCCGGCGAAAACATGTCCGGCGCAACGCGCCTCCAAGTCGCGGGGCCGATTCAATGAACCAGCCCTTCCGACCTGGCTGCGACAAGGATGCACCCATTCGTGAACGCGGGCAGCACGAGGTTTTCTGCGGCCTGACCTCGATCATCTGGCTCCACCGCAAGGTTCAGGATGCGTTTTTCCTGATCGTCGGATCCAGAACATGCGCCCACCTGATGCAATCTGCGGCCGGTGTGATGATCTTTTCAGAGCCGCGTTTTGCCACCGCGATCATGGAAGAACGGGATTTGGCCGGATTGGCCGATATGCACGACGAACTCGACGGTGTCGTCGAGAAACTTCTGGCGCGGCGGCCGGATATCAAGATGCTCGTCCTGGTCGGCTCCTGTCCGTCAGAGGTGATCAAGTTCGACCTCGGCAAAGCCGCGGAGCGTCTCAATCGTCAATATGCGCCGAAACACCGGGTGATCTGCTATTCCGGCAGCGGTATCGAGACCACGTTCACGCAGGGCGAAGACAATTTCCTGGCAGCCCTTGTGCGCGAAGCGCCGTCAGCCGGCACGGGGAACGGCGGTGCGTCACTCGTTATCGCAGGATGTCTTCCGGATGTCGTTGAAGACCAGTTCCAGCGGCTTTTCAAAGATCTCGGTATTGAAGATATCCATTTTCTTCCCGGTCGTACGAGCAATGCGATCCCGGCAATCAACGGGTCGACTCGCTTTATCCTCGCGCAGCCCTTTCTCGGAGCAACCGCACAGGCCTTGGCGTCACGCGGCGCCCGCAGGATCAACGCGATTTTTCCCCTCGGGGAAGAGGGAACGACGGCGTGGCTGAAGGCTATCGCAGATGCGTTTGGTGTTTCCGACGCGCGTTTTGAAACCGTGACCGCACCAGCGCGCAGGCGCGCACGGGCAGCCCTTGAACACTACCGGCCTCTCTTGAGTGGAAAGCGTGTATTTCTGTTTCCGGACAGCCAGTTGGAGCCTTCCCTTGCCCGCTTCCTCGCCCGCGAGATCGGTGCGGTGATCGTCGAGGTCGGCAGTCCATACCTGCATCGTGAGCACATCGCAGGCGAGCTTGCGCTGCTGCCACCGGGAGCTGCGCTGTCGGAAGGGCAGGATGTCGATCGGCAGATCGACCGCTGTCGTGTGGCCGATCCGGACCTAATCGTTTGTGGAATGGGGCTTGCAAATCCGTTTGAAGCCGAAGGCCGGCTTACAAAGTGGTCGATCGAGTTCGCCTTCACGCCGATCCAGGGCTACGAGCAGTCCGGCGACCTCGCCGAGCTTTTTGCGCGTCCCCTCGTGCGCAGAAGCGCCCTGAGCGGCAAAACCGCGATAAAGGAGGGTGCATTGTGCAGCTGAGCATGTGGACCTATGAAGGCCCGCCGCATGTCGGTGCGATGCGCATTGCAGCTTCCATGGAGGGTCTGCATTACGTCCTGCATGCGCCCCAGGGCGATACCTATGCCGATCTTCTCTTCACCATGATCGAGCGACGGCCATCCCGACCTCCGGTAACCTACACAACGTTTCAGGCGCGCGACCTCGGTGCCTCGACAGCGGACGTCTTCAAATCGGCCTGCCACGACGCCGTTGCGCGTTTTCGGCCCGAAGCTCTGTTGGTCGGAGCGTCCTGCACGGCCGAACTGCTGCAGGACGATCCAGGCGGGCTCGCCAGAACGCTCGATCTCGACATACCAGTTGTGCCGCTTGAACTGCCGTCCTACCAGAAGAAGGAAAACTGGGGCGCTTCGGAGACTTTCTACCGTCTGGTGCGTGCCTTTGCCTCCAATCGGCAACGGCCTGAAAACATCGCACCGAACAGCTGCAACATTCTCGGGCCGACGTCGCTGGGGTTCCGCAACCGGGACGATGTCCGCGAGATCTCTCGTTTGCTGGGCGAAAACGGTCTCGATGTCCGCCTCGTTGCGCCGCTCGGGGCGCGGCCAGCGGATCTTGCCCGCCTCCCTGAGGCTGCCTTCAACATTGTGCTTTATCCGGAAATAGCCGAAACGGCGGCGCGCTGGCTTCAAAAGGCGCACAATATGCCCTTCGTCTCGACCGTCCCGATCGGAGTGGAGGCAACGCAGCGTTTCATTGGTGAAGCGCGTGTGCTTGCAGGCCTCGAGGACTCGCCTCTCACGGGGCTCGAAAGCGACCGTTTGACCTGGTACTCGAAGTCGATCGACAGCAATTATCTGACCGGCAAGCGTGTCTTTATCTTCGGTGACGCCACGCATGCCATTGCAGCTGCCCGGATCGCCAATCGCGAGCTTGGCTTCAAGGTCAGCGGACTTGGCACCTATATGCGGGAATTTGCCCGCGACGTCAGGGCCGCTGCACGAGAGTATGACATCGAGCCCCTGATCACGGACGATCATCTCGAGGTGGAAGCGGCAATCCTGGAGGCCCGTCCCGAGCTGGTGCTCGGCACCCAGATGGAAAGGCATATCGCAAAAAGACTGCGTGTTCCGTGCGCGGTTATTTCTGCACCGGTGCACGTGCAGGACTTCCCGGCACGTTACTCGCCGCAAATGGGCTTTGAAGGCGCCAACGCCATTTTCGACAGCTGGGTTCACCCGCTGATGATGGGCCTTGAAGAACACCTTCTGTCGATGTTCCGGGACGATTTCGAGTTCAATGACGATGCAGCCGCGTCCCACCTGCACGCACACAGCCCGGCCTCAAAAGAAGGGCCGCCCAAACAGGCGGTTTCCACTGCTGAGCGGGCCGGAGATGCGGCCATCAGCGTTCCTGCGATGTCGTCTGTCTGGACAGACGAGGCCGAACGCGAGCTGAAGAAAGTGCCGTTCTTCGTGCGCGGGAAGGCGCGGCGCAACACAGAGACCTTTGCCGCAGATAACGGCATTCACCCGATTACCGTGGAGACGTTGTACGATGCGAAAGCCCATTTCGCCCGATAGCGGCCACTCCATCCGGGTGGTCTTCGTGACGCTGGACAATCACGTCGCAGCAGCCGTCGACGACGCGCGCGCTCGACTGAAGAAAGACATTCCAGGTCTGTCGTTCACCGTCCACGCCGCAACCGACTGGGCAGACAATCCGGACAGCCTGGTAACTTGCCGTGAGGCGATCCGAACCGGGGATATCATCATCGTCTCGATGATTTTCGTCGAGGAACACGTCAAGGCGATCGCCGACGTGCTCGAAGAGCGTCACCTTGCCTGTGATGCCATGGTCTGCTGCATGTCCGCCGGTACGATCATGAAATATACGGCCATGGGCCGGTTCCGCATGAACGGAGAACAGAAAGGCCCCCTTGCGCTTTTGAAGAAGCTGCGCGGCAGTAGCTCCCGTGGTGGCAAGGAAAGCGGTCGCACAGCGGGAGAGCGCCAACTCGCCATGCTGCGGCGCTTGCCGAAGCTCCTGAAGTACATTCCGGGGACCGCACAGGACGTCCGCAATTACTTTCTGACCTTGCAATACCGTATTGCAGCTTCGGACGAAAACATCGCGAACATGGTCCGGCTGCTGGTCAGCAAATATGCTGCTGGAGACCGCAAGTCCCTGCGCTCCATCGTTTCTGCAAAGCCTCCGGAAGAATATCCGTACATGGGACTTTATCACCCTAGATCGACGCCGAGGGTCGTCACAGAGCTGAATGATCTGGCAAAGATCAGGAAAGCCAACGGCACAATCGGCTTGTTGCTGCTGCGCACCTATATACTCTCAGGCGATACCGGCCACTATGATGGTGTGATCGCCGCGCTGGAAGCCCGTGGTTTCAACGTGGTTCCGGTGTTCTGCTCAGGGCTCGATATGCGCGCTGCAATTGAGCAATACATGACAGATGGCAGCGGAAATTCGACCGTTGACGTCTTGTGCTCCTTGACCGGGTTCTCGCTTGTCGGTGGTCCGGCCTACAGCGATGCTGCCGCTGCGGCAAAAACGCTCCAGAAGCTGAATGTTCCCTACCTTTCCGCCTGTGTGACGGAATTCCAGACGCGGGACGGCTGGCAGGCCTCGACACAGGGGCTGACACCGATCGAAACCACGCTGATGGTCGCCATTCCCGAGCTGGACGGCGCTGTCGGGTCGATGGTCATCGGCGGACGCAACGCTTCGGCGAAAAGCAAGGTAAGCTGCATTTGCGCCCGGCAATTGGGTAACTGTCCTTCAGGGCGTGCCTGCATGCGGCCGGACGATGAGCGCGTCGGCCTTCTTGCCGACCGGATTGCGGCGATGGCCCGCTTGCGCCGGACACCGCGCGCCGAGCGCAGGATCGCCGCGACGCTGTTCAACTATCCGCCAAACGGCGGAAACATCGGAACGGCAGCGTTTCTTGCGGTGTTCGAAAGCCTTCTTGAGACCATGAAACGGCTGAAGGCGGAAGGCTACGATGTCGAGGTGCCGGAAGATGCCGAAACGCTCAAGGATTTGCTCTTGAGCGGCAACGCAGATCTCTATGGTACGGAGGCCAATGTTCATGCCACGGTCTCGGCCGACGATCACGTCCGTCAGGAGCAATTCCTTGCCGAGATCGAAGCCCAGTGGGGACCCGCACCGGGACGAATCCTGAGCAACGGTCGGGGGATACACATTCTTGGCCGCCGGTTCGGCAATCTGCTCATCGCCCTGCAGCCTCCCTTCGGGTACGAGGGGGATCCGATGCGCCTCCTCTTTGAAGGTGGTTTCGCGCCAAACCATGCCTTTGCCGCTTATTACACCTATTTGCGTGAGACATTCGGTGCCGACGCGGTGCTTCATTTCGGAACGCACGGCGCGCTGGAATTCATGCCGGGAAAACATACCGGCCTGTCCGGCACTTGCTGGCCTGACCGGCTGCTCGGAAGCCTGCCGAATTTCTATTTCTACGCGTCGAACAATCCCTCTGAAGGATCGATTGCCAAGCGCCGCTCGGCGGCGACCCTGATATCTTATCTGACGCCCTCGATCACCGAGGCCGGTCTCTACAGGGGGCTGCACAGCCTGAAGGCCAGCCTGGATCAGTACCGCACGGCCGCACCGGATGCCCGTGCCGAGCGTGAACGGCTGCTCGACGTGATCCGAGTTCAGGCGGAGGAGCTGGATCTGGGGGGAGACGCAAAGGATCACTCCACCGAGGATTTTGTGCAGCACCTCGTGAATGCGATCACGGAAACGGAATATGCGCTCATTCCGCATGGATTGCATGTCGCCGGTCGCGGCATGGAACAGAGCGAACGTGCTGACACGCTCACTCATATCGCGGCGGCAATGCCGGAAAATGAGCGCATCGGCGACGCGTCCGAGATCTGCCGGTTGATCGTTGCCGATGACGTCTACACCCTGCAGAAAGCGGTTTCGGGTCTTGAGGACGCGGCGCGTGAAACCGTGCGCCATCTCAAGGCCATAAACGAAAACCTGCAAAGCAATGAAGAGCTCGACGGTCTTGTCCGCGCGCTTGACGCCAGTTTTGTGCCGCCCGCGCCGTCCGGTGACCTCTTGAGAACGCCCGACCTGCTGCCGACCGGGCGGAACCTCCACGGGTTTGACCCTTTCGGAATTCCGAGCAAATACGCGCAGGAAGATGGCGCCCGACAGGCGGCCCGCATTTTGGAGCGGCATCTTGAGACTGACGGCAAACTGCCCGAAACAGTTGCGATTGTTCTTTGGGGGACCGACAACCTGAAAACCGGCGGTGCGCCGCTTGCCCAGGCCATGGCGCTGATGGGAGCGCGTCCGAGACTGGACACCTATAACAGGGTGTGCGGCGCAGAACTGATCCCCCTTGGGGAGTTGAACCGCCCCCGCATCGACGCTGTCATGACACTGTCGGGCATATTCCGCGATCTGCTTCCGATCCAGGCAAGCATGCTGGCGGAGGCAAGCTACCTTGCAGCGACTGCAGATGAACCGTCAGATCAAAATTTCATCCGCAAGCACGCACTCGCCTATTGCGCGGCCAATGGCTGCGATCTGGAAGCAGCGGCGTATCGTGTCTTCTCCAACGCGGATGGAGCCTACGGGTCAAATGTCAACATGCTGATCGGATCGTCAGCCTGGACCGATGACGAGGAAATTGCCGAAACCTACACCAGTCGGAAAAGCTTTGCGATCAACCGCAGGGGCAAGACCACCCGGCAAGCGGAATTGCTCAATGCCATTCTCGGCGACGTCGACATGGCCTACCAGAATCTGGAGTCCGTCGAGATCGGGGTCACCACGATCGAGCAGTATTTCGACACGCTGGGCGGTCTTTCCAAGGCCGTTTCAAAAGCCCAGGGTGGCGCTACCCTGCCGGTCTATATCTCGGACCAGACGCAGGGCGATGCCAAGGTCAGGACGCTGGGTGAACAGGTGGCGTTGGAAACCCGGACCCGTACGCTCAATCCGAAGTGGTTCGAGGGCATGCTGCAGCATGGCTACGAAGGCGTGCGCCATATCGAGGCAAATGTGACCAACACGCTCGGCTGGTCGGCAACGACCGGCGGTGTCGATCCCTGGGTCTATCAGAAGATCACCGAGACCTACGTTCTGGACGAAGACATGCGCCGGCGCCTTGCGGACCTCAACCCGGCCTCGGCGGCACGCGTCGCTTCGCGGCTGATCGAGGCGCACGAGCGAAACTACTGGCAACCGGACGCCGAGACGCTCGAGGCGTTGCAGCGGGCTGGCGAAGAACTGGAAGACCGGCTGGAAGGCCTGGTCACGGAGGCTGCCGAATGAATATCTACACCCATCCGAAGACAGCCGAGCGCGAGGCTCGCCAGGCCAAGAAGCTGCGCGAGCGCGCAGATGGCGACGGCAGTGTTCAGGTGCATCTCGATCCGACGATGGAAATCGATGGCGCAAAGGTCTTTGCGATTTACGGCAAGGGCGGGATCGGCAAGTCGACGACGTCGTCGAACTTGTCCGTCGCTTTCTCCAAGATCGGCAAGCGCGTTCTTCAGATCGGATGCGATCCGAAACACGACAGCACCTTCACGCTGACGAAAAGCCTGATCCCGACCGTCATCGACATTCTCGAGCAGGTCGACTTTCACACCGAGGAACTGCGCCCCGAGGACTACATGGTGGAGGGCTATAACGGTGTGCAGTGCATCGAGGCCGGCGGGCCACCCGCCGGTACCGGTTGCGGTGGCTATGTGGTCGGTCAAACCGTTAAGCTGTTGAAGGAACATCACCTTCTGGACGACACCGACGTGGTGATTTTCGACGTGCTCGGCGACGTCGTCTGTGGCGGCTTTGCCTCTCCGCTACAGCATGCCGAACGCGCTGTCGTCGTCGCCGCCAATGATTTCGACTCCATCTTTGCCATGAACCGGATCGTTGCTGCGATCAAGGCGAAGGCGAAGAATTACGAGGTGCGCCTCGGTGGTGTCATTGCCAACCGGTCACGCGAAACCGATCAGATCGACCGTTACAACGAGACCGTCGGGCTCAAGCGGCTGGCGCATGTGCCGGATTCGGATCATGTCCGTCTGAGCCGCTTGAAGAAAAGCACGCTATTCGAGATGGGCGACGCCCAGGAAATCGCGGCCATCCAGGCCGAATACATTCAGCTTGCCGAACAGCTTTGGGCGGGCACCGAGGCCTTGAATGCAGAACCCATGAAAGACCGGGAAATCTTCGAATTTCTCGGCTTCGAATGAGAGGGCTGGAACGACGATGACACGGGCCAACTACCTGCAGCGGATTGGTGAGATCGAACATTATTTCGATCGTACCGCGCTGGATGCCTGGAAGAAGCTGACGGGGGATCAGCCGGTCAGCGGCATTCGCGCAACCGTCCGGCAGGGCCGTGAAGACATGCGCAACACCCTTGCCAGCTGGCTGCCGCAGGATCTGACCGGCTGGCGCATTCTGGATGCCGGTTGTGGATCCGGAGTGCTGTCGCTCGAACTCATGGCCCGCGGCGCGGATGTTGTCGGCATCGATCTGTCCTCACGCATGATTTCCTATGCCCGGCAGCGGGAAGCGGACCTGCGCGCTGCCGGCAGCTTGCCCCGGTCAGGCTCGGTCCAATTCAGAAGCGGCGACATGCTTGACCTGACGCTCGGCACCTTCGATGGCGTTGTCGCGATGGATGTTCTCATCCACTACGTGCCGGAAGACGCCAAGCGGGTCCTGGAAAATCTGGCGATGCGCACCCGGCGCAGTTTGCTCTTCACCCTCGCGCCCAGCTCCCATCTGCTTCGGGCCATGCTCATGGTCGGAAAGGCGTTCCCGAGGGGAGACAGGGCACCGGCCATTTATCCGACCCATCCGGAACGGCTCGTGCACCAGCTCGTCCAGCATCCACACATGACCGGCTGGCACGCGGGCCGCACACACCGGATCTCCGTCGGGTTCTACACCTCTCAGGCCATGGAGGTGGTCCAGCCGTGATGCTGCACGCCGCAAACAGGAAGATGATCGCACTCTGGCAAAAGGCCGGAACGCGTTTCATGCCGTTTGCGGATGCGGCCTCGGAAGACGTGCCTCTGTCCCGCCTGCTGCGCCTCGCCCTGTTCCAGGTTTCGGCGGGCTGTGTCCTTGTTCTTTTGACCGGAACATTGAACCGGGTTCTGATCGTCGAACTCGGGGTGTCGGTTGCGCTTGTTTCCGCCGTTGTCGCGATACCCGTGCTCGCTTCTCCGCTGCGCCTTTTGATCGGTTACCGGTCGGATACTTACAAGTCGGTGCTCGGCTGGCGTCGCGTTCCTTATGTCTGGTTCGGCAGCCTGCTGCAATTCGGCGGTCTTGCCATCATGCCGTTTGTGCTGCTGCTCTTGCATACTCAGACCGTCGGTCCCGGTTGGGCCGGGCCAGCCGGCGCAGCATTGGCGTTCCTTCTGACGGGGTTCGGGCTTCACACGGCACAGACAGCGGGGCTGGCCCTCGCAACGGATATCGTGCCGACCGCGAAACGGCCCCGTGTCGTCGCGCTGCTCTATGTCATGCTGCTTGTCGGAATGATCGTTGCCTCGGTCTTCTACAGCATTTTCCTCGTCGACTTTTCGCACAAACAGCTCATTCAGGTGATCCAGGGAACGGCCCTGTTGACCCTTGTGCTCAACGTTATCGCGATCTGGAAGCAGGAAGCCCGCGACCCGAGCCGGACTGCTTCCGACAGGAAGCTGGCCGGGTTCTTCGAAGCGCTCGCCGACTACCGCAAGCACCCCGGCACCATGCGTTTGCTGTTGGCCGTGGCGCTCGGATCCGCAGCCTTTTCCATGCAGGACATCCTGCTTGAACCTTATGGCGGCGAAATCCTGGGCATGAGCGTTGCGCAGACGACGCTACTGACAGGCCTCTGGGCCGCTGGAACGATGTCCGGTTTCGCCTGGGCCGCCTACAGCCTGAACCACGGGGCGCACATGTACCGTGTGGCGGCGCGCGGACTGCTTGTCGGAATCGCCGCTTTTTCTGCCATCATTCTCGCGTCGCCGCTGGGCATGGACGGGTTGTTCTATGCAGGCGCGGTGGGAGTTGGGTTGGGCGGCGGGCTGTTTGCTGTCTGCACAATGCTTGGGGCAATCGGCATTTCCAAAAAGGCTGACAGCGGCATCCTTGTCGGGGCCTGGAGCGCGGTTCAGGCAGCCGCGATCGGCGTCAGTCTGCTTCTGGGCGGGGTCATCAAGAATGTCGTCAATGCGCTTGCGTTCGAAGGCGTTCTCGGGCCGGCGATGAACACCGCCGGTACGGGATATCTCTTTGTCTATCATCTTGAAATCGGACTTCTTTTTCTGTGTCTGGCGGTCCTCGGGCCTCTGACAGGTCTGCGTTACAGGCAAACCCAGGAAAGTGACACGCGATTTGGATTGGCCGAGTTGCCGGGCTGAGCCCGCACGGCCGAGAACTGAATGGAGGAATTGACATGACCGGTTCCCTCGGCGGCAGCCTGGATGTCGCGCAAGTGGTGCTCTACGCATTCTGGATCTTTTTCGCCGGCTTGATCTGGTACATCCGTCAGGAAGACCGGCGGGAAGGTTATCCGCTGGAAGACGATGTCACCGGCAAGTACAGCAAGGACCCCTGGCTGTTCGTGCCGGACAAAAAGACCTTTGTCCTGCCGCATGGACAGGGCGTCAAGAAGGTTCCGGATTTGAAGCGGGATGAGCGCCCCCTCAACGCCAAACGAACGGCAAAAGGGCCGGGCTACCCGCTTGTGCCGGAGGGCAATCCGCTCCTTGCCGGTGTTGGGCCCGGATCATGGGCCGAGCGCTCCGATGCGCCCGATCTGACCGCCCATGGCGATGCCCGCATTGTTCCGATGCGCACGGCTGAAGGTTTCGACATCGCTGAAGGTGAAACCAACCCGATCGGGCTGACAGTCATTGGGTGTGACGGAAAGGCTGCAGGCACGGTCAAGGATGTCTGGGTCGACCGAGCTGAACACTTGATCCGGTATTATGAGATCGAGGTCGAAGGCGGCCCGGCCAGCACGTTGCTGCCGAACAATTTCGTCGTGATCAAGGGAGGGAACGCAAGGGGCAGGGCACCTCATCTTTATGTCCATGCAATTACGTCAGGACAGTTTGTGGATGTTCCCGCACGGGCCAAGGAAGAAATGGTGACGCTGCTCGAGGAAGATAAGATCGCCGCCTATTTCGGCGCCGGTCTCCTCTATGCGCTGCGTGACCGTCAGGAGGCGTTCCTGTGAAACAGTTTGTCACCCGGGAGCATGAACTTGAGCCCGTGCCGGGCTTGCCGGGGACCCTTCCCGACGGCGAGCAGATGCTCTGGCAGGGCCGCCCGTCCGCGCGCCTTGTGGCAAGGCACGTTCTCAAGAACCGCTGGATCGCCGGATATTTTCTGCTGTTGGCTGTTTGGGCCATCATTGGTGGTTTCTACGATGGCAGGTCTCTCGCGGGGATCGCATTTTCCGTTGCAGTTCTCACTGCACTGGCAGCCATCGTGATCGGCATGCTCGAACTGTTTGCTTGGGGGGTCCAGAAGACAACGCTTTACACGATCACGACGAACCGGGTTGTGCTCCGGTTTGGTGTGGCGTTTTCGATAACGCTCAATCTGCCGTTCAAGCAGATAGGTGCGCTTGCCTTGGCCGACCAGGGCAACAGGGCTGGTAATGTAGCGATCCAGCTTTTGCCAGGGCACCGCCTGTCCTGGCTGGTTCAATGGCCGCATGTTCGCGGTTGGCGGTTTGCAAATGTCGAACCCAGCCTGATCTGTCTGACGGATGCGAAGAAAGCTACTGATGTCCTGGCGCTTGCGATCAGCCAGCATGCTTCCCTGCACTCCGGGCACGCGCGGTTGACACGGGCAGAACCTGTCAATGGCACGCAGGCTCAGCCGGCAGCTGTTGAAGCGGCGGAGTAGGAGGCGGAAATGGGATCGGTGTCGCATCTTGGCTATTTCGGTGAGCGCAGAGGCAAACGCACCAACACGTTTCCCAAAGGCGTTCTGCTGGGGGCCGTCGCGCTGCTGGTTTTCGCTGCCGGGGCCATCGTTTTTGGCCAGACAACCGGCATCGGTGTGATCAAGCATCGCGCAGGGGTACCTGTTGCCATCCGCGACGTGACGATCACGCGGACCGCGGACGACAGCGTGATGGTCAAGGACGCGCGCAACGGTGTCCTGATCGCTGCTTATGAAAAAGACACGGGTGGATTTGTGCGTGGCTCGCTGCGGGCGTTCGAGCGCATGCGCATGGTTGCCAAGGTGTCGGAAACCGCACCCTATCGCATCATCAAATGGGAGGCGGGAACGGTCAGTCTGTCAGACACGGCAACTGGCGAACGGATCTATCTGGAGGCCTTCGGCAAGGACAATGCCGCGGCCTTCGAGGTGCTGCTTGGTCAAAGGAGAGGAGCAAGCCAATGAACCCGATATTTGCATTCTTGCGGTGGAAGGAGAGCGTCGACTGCACGGTTGAGATCAACAACACGTTTGATCAGCTTGGAGCGCATGTCCGCTTCGACAACGGCGTTGTGGTGCAGCCGGGAGACGAGGTTTTTGTGCATGGCGCTCCGATCTCGATCCCCTACGGCGAAAGCGAGAGCTTCCGCCGCAAGGCGACCATCCGGCGCGCCAGCGGGCTTGAACGGGCCTGGACCCGAGCAACCGGCGATTTCGAATTCATGGAACTGTGCGAATTCAGCTTCACAGAAAGGGCATTGTCATGAACAAGACCGTATCGCCGAAGGAGCTGGCCGCCAACGAACCAACGCTTGAAAAGCGCGTAGCTGCCCAGAACGACACGACACGCAGCGCCATGGTGTCCACCATGCTGACACCGCGTTTCTACACAACCGACTTCGATGAGATGGACAAGATCAACGTCGAGCCGGTGCGCGAAGAGTGGGACGCTCTCATTTCCCAGATGCGCAGCGATCCGAACCGGGGCCACTTCAAACGCAACGAGGAGTGGGAGGACATCGACATTGATGAACTTCCCGATGATCTGCGTGAAGAACTGGTCGACTTTCTCGTATCCTCCCTGACATCGGAGTTCTCAGGCTGCGTGCTCTACAAGGAGATGAAGCGCCGCGGCAAGAACAAGGAAATCTGCGAGTTGTTCGGCTATATGAGCCGGGACGAATCCCGTCACGCGGGTTTCATCAATGATGCTTTGAAGGACTTCGGCATCGGTGTGAACATGGGCTTTCTCGCCAAGGCCAAGAAATACACCTACTTCAAGCCGAAGTTCATCTACTACGCGACGTATCTTTCCGAGAAGATCGGTTACGCGCGCTACATCACAATCTACCGGCATCTGGAGAAACATCCCGACAAACGCTTCCACCCGATCTTCAAATGGTTCAAACAGTGGTGCAACGACGAGTTTTCACACGGTGAAGCCTTTTCGCTGATCATCCGCTCGGACAGGCGGCTGCTTGAGGGCCGGAACAAGCTCTGGATCAAGTTCTTCCTGCTTGCAGTGTTTGCGACCATGTATGTGCGCGATCACATGAGACCGGCCTTTCACGAAGCGCTGGGCGTGGATATCGAAGACTACGACATGAAGGTCTTCCGCCTGACATCCGAAATTTCCCGGCAATGTTTTCCGCTGGTTCTGGATCTCGACAATCCGGCGCTGGTCGAAGGATTCCGGCGCATGGAACGCATCAACCGGAACATGCAGGCCTCCACCGAAAGGGGCGGACTTGTGGGCGCTGCCGGGAAGGTCTGGTGGGGCGCGGCCGCCGGACTGAATTTCCTGCGCATGTACATGGTACCGGCGAAACAGAACGACCTGCCGGATACCTCCCGGCTGCAGCCGGTCTGGTAAGGATATCGCAATGAACCTTGCGAACCCGGTCACGGCAATCCTGGTAGCCATCGGCGTCTGGTGGCTGTCGACCGGGCTCGTCCTGGCGATGGTGCATTGGTCGGCAAAACGGAAGCTTGAGCCCTGGCAACTGCTGCCGATGGTAACCGTTTTCGGCGTCGCCGGGTTCCTGCTCATGCTCTTCGGCAGCCGCAACCTGACACCCCTCGGGTCCTACGCGGGTTTTTTCGGTGCCCTTCTTGTCTGGGCCTGGCACGAAACCACGTTCCTGACCGGCATGGTCACGGGCCGCAGGAAGGAGGAATGTCCACCAGGACTGTCGGGATTTGACCGGTTCAAGGCGGCCTGGAAAGCGGTTTGCGACCATGAAATCGCCATTCTGGTAACGGGCATCTTCCTTTGGGCGACGCTGTCGGGTGGGGAAAACCTGTTCGGGCTTGCTACTTTCGGCCTTTTGTGGGGCATGCGGATTTCCTCCAAGGTGCTGATCTTTATGGGCGCCCGTCATGCGGTCAGCGGTTTGATGCCACCTGCGGTTCTGCACCTGCGGAGCTACTTCAACACTGGCCGGACGACACGGCTGTTTCCCGTCCTGCTGGCCATCGCCACAGGCCTGTTCGCCACGCTTGTGGCGGGCGCCGCACAGGCCAGTCTCGACTATTCCATCGTCGGCCATATCCTGCTCGCAACCTTTATGGCCTTGGCGATCTTCGAGCATCTCATACTGGTGTTGCCCGTCTCTGATACGGCGCTCTGGCGCTGGGCGGTGCCAAGGTCCGTGCCGGCCGAGGCCGTTTCAACAAAGGCAACAGAGCCGAACCTGTCATCCGTGCACGTGGCCGCCAAGGGGCGCGCCGATGCGCAATGACCGGACCATAGTCTCAGGGGAGAGGAGAGACCGATGAACATCTTTGAACACATGGAGACCGCTCTTTCCGATTTGCAGTCTGCCGGCAACTATCGGGTCTTTGCAGAACTGGAGCGGCACTGCTCGGCTTTTCCAAAGGCGACTTTTTATGACGAGAACGGTGAAACGCGCGACGTCACGGTCTGGTGCTCCAACGATTATCTCGGCATGGGGCAGAATCCGGTCGTCACCAAACGCATGACGGAGATTATCGAAAAATGCGGAGCCGGAGCCGGCGGAACGCGCAATATCTCGGGGACCAACCACTATCACGCTCTGCTGGAGCGCGAGCTCGCCGACCTGCATGCCAAGGAAGCCGCGCTGATTTTCACCTCCGGCTATGTTTCGAACTGGGCGGCGCTCGGAACGCTCCTGGCCAAGATCCCCGGAATTATCGTCTATTCCGATGCGCTCAATCATGCGTCGATGATCGAGGGCATTCGCCACTCGCGGTGCCAGAAACGCCTGTTCCGGCACAACGATCCGCAGCATTTGAGGGAGCTGATGGCGGCGGACGATCCCAACGCACCGAAGCTGGTTGCGTTTGAGAGCGTTTATTCGATGGATGGGGATATCGCGCCAATTGAAGAGATCTGCGATGTCGCGGATGCGTTCGGGGCAATCACCTATCTGGACGAGGTGCATGCTGTCGGCATGTACGGTCCGCGCGGTGGCGGTGTCGCGGAGCGCGAAGGTCTGATGGACCGTCTGACGGTCATCGAAGGCACTTTGGGCAAGGCCTTTGGCGTCATGGGTGGCTATATTACCGGCCCGACCGTTCTGGTTGACTTCGTTCGCTCATTCGCCTCCGGTTTCATCTTCACGACGGCATTGCCACCCGCGCTTGCCGCCGGGGCCACGGCGTCGATCCGCTATCTGAAAGAGAGCACCAAGGAACGGGAGGCTCACCAGGCGGTTGTTGCCAAGGTTCGCGCAGCGCTCGATGCGCGGGGTATCCCGCATATGGAAAATCCGAGCCACATTGTGCCGGTCCTTGTCGGAAACGCTTCAAAGTGCAAATGGATTTCCGATTTTCTGTTGAGCAGCTTTGGCATCTATGTCCAACCGATCAACTATCCCACGGTTCCAGTCGGGACCGAGCGGCTGAGGATCACGCCGACACCGCTTCACAGTGACGCTGACATCCGGCAGCTCGCCGAGGCGGTGTGTTCGCTCTGGTCGCAATGCGCACTGGCGCGTGCGGTTGCCTGAAACCTGTAGCTGGATCCTGGAAACGATGAACAGGCACATAATCATTCCGGCGGTCGCCAAGGATGGCTCGCTGTTCCCGGTCGAAAAAATGGCTGCGCATGTCCAGGGCCTGCTGCACCTGGCTGTCTCGGTGTTTGTCTTCGACGATGACCTGCTTCTCATTCAAAAGCGGGCGGCGATGAAATATCATTGCGGCGGGCAGTGGGCCAACACCTGTTGCAGCCATCCCTATTGGGACGAGACCGTCGAGGCTTGCGCGGAACGCAGGCTGCAGGAAGAGCTCGGGTTTTCGCTGTCCCTGACGCGGCACCAAACGGTCGAATATGAAGCAAGTGTCGGCAACGGGTTGAGCGAGCATGAACGGGTAACACTGTTTACCGCCGTAGTCGACCGGACGCGGCTCGACATGAAGCCCAACCCTGAAGAGGTCGACGACGTTCGTTGGGTTGATGCGAAGACGTTGCATGCGGAAGTCGCCGAGACACCGGACGCTTTCACGCCCTGGTTCCGCATCTATCTTGACCGGTTTCCGGAACTGAAATTCAGCGCATAACGTCATTTGTTTGCAGGACAGACAACAAGGGAGCGGCAAGCGGTGTTCTGCCGCTGCCAATTGCCGTTGCGCCAAAACCGATTTTACGCTGAAGGCGAAAAAGAAAGGGAGCCGGAGTGGCTCCCTTTCAAGTGACGGTCCCGCCGGCGCGGGGTCAGTTTCCTGCATCCGCGACTGTGGTTTGGAGAGGCAGCGCGGATGATTGTGCCGGCGTTCCCGCACCCATGATCTGGGTTTGCCCCGGAACGTATGTGGAGAAATCAGGTACGTCGGTCGGTCCCTTCTTGTCGAGCGCATCGACATAGTCCTGCAGCATCGACACGCCGTAGAGCGGTTTTTGAACACCGTTGTGGCAAGTCGAGCACCCGATCTTCAGAACGTCTCCTTCGGGCCCCAGCCGATTTTCGGGGAAGACCGGTGTCAGCCCGACCATGTAGTCAAGATTCAGGGCCCGCGTCATGTTGATCCCGTGCCAGGCCGTTACGCGCTGTGGCGGGCTCTGATCCCAGTCATTGAAGGCACGGGAGTTATGGCAGGTCACGCAATTGACCCCGAGGCCCTCGGACATGTGCATCATAAGTGCCCACGTGCTCTCGGTTTCCTTGGTGCCGGCCGGGTTGGGACTGTTCGGATCGGGCAGGGCCGTGAGCGAATGAACCCGGATCGGCTTGTCCTCCAGCAGATAGTCCATGAGTGCGTTTTGCGGCATGGAGGTGTTGCCGACGAACTTGCCGACACCGCCGTGGCGGCTCATGGCGCTTGCCGGTTTCGGCTCCTGATCGTCGTACCAGTAGTTTGCGGGGATGTGCTGACCGCGGTGGCAAGTGTAGCAGGTCACCCCGACATCGCCGACATGGTCGCCCCAGTCCACGTTGATCGTCTGGTTCATCTGGATCATGCGGCGGGCGACGACTTTCGTGTAGACCTCGTCCGAGGCGAAGTTCTCTGCGTTGTGGCAGTATTCGCAGCCTTCCTCGGGCGAGATCCATTCCGTGATCGCGGCCATGAACTGGTTGAACTGATCATCGGAAAGGTCCCCCAGGACCTGGACGTTCTCGTAAAGCTCGCTCGCGCGGTCTCCTTCAGGATCAGCCTCCCAGGGCGCTTCGGGGACGACGTTTGCCGCCATGAGCGCTTTTTCCTTTTCAATGTCCTTTTCCAGGTACATGCCTGTGCCGCGGTAACCGATCTGGACCGACTCAACCGGCGGTGCGTCCCAATCCGCACCGACAAAGCTAGCGATGGCAAGGAGTGTTCCGGCGGACGCTGCAAATGGTATCCAAAGTTGCATTTTCCCTCTCCTCACTGCGCCGCCGGGTCGACGACATCCGGATAAATGTCCGGCAAGGGGGCGACGATGCCGTGCTCAATTCCCCACAGGTACCAATTGTCGACAACGGTGCCGGTCAGAAGTATCCCGATGCCGCCGGTCAGAGGTGTCAGAATGGCAAACCACCATGCCCACCTGTGAACGGATTCCATCGTGGCGTTGAAGCCCATGGTCCATCGCCAGAAAAGTGCGGCGCGCTCAGAGGCTGTGCCTCGATCGGTGATCTGCTCCAGTTCACGCTCACCGCCATATTTGCCGACGGCCAGAATGGTGGCGCCGTGCATGGCAAACAGCAGCACTGAGCCATAGAGGAAGACGATCGAGAGACAGTGGAACGGATTGTAGTAGAGGTTACCGTACCGGATCGAGAACGCGGCTGTCCAATCCAGATGCGGGAAGATGCCGAACGGGACGGCCTCGGAGAAATTACCCATCAGTATCGGACGGATGAAGCCAAGAACCAGGAAGAGCCAGATCGCCGATGCAAAGGCCCAGGCAACGTGGGTTCCCATCTCAAGTTGCCGGGCCCGCCGGTAGACGCGCACCCACCACAACAGGATGGACGCAGTCAGGAAGAAACCGGCGATCAACCACCAGCCACCTTCGTTCAAAGGCGGCATGGACAGGCCGTATTCTGCCGGTGGCGGTTCAAGGCCGAGCCAGAAGAGCTGGCGGACGAACTGGATTGGATCCCAGCCGACCGACGCCCACATGTTGAGGCCGATGATCTCAAATGCGATCAGTCCGAAAACGAGGGACAATGTCCCAAGATAGCCGAGATAAATGGGACCGATCTGGGCGTTCCCGAACCAGCCCAGCAGTCTCGACATGACGGGTGTTCCGGTTCGCGGACTGTCGTCCTTGGGAAGCGGCATGCCCTCTTCGGCCGGGCCGTTGATTTGAACGATCGTAAGAATGTTCTGGTATTGGGTCATAGCGTTTCCCCTCAGTTCCAGATCGGCAGGTCAAGCCACCAGTTCCACCACTGTGGCCAGCCCTGGTTCCAGAAGGGCCCGCTGATGACGATGCAGACAGCACTCCAAAATCCTGCGTTCAGCGCCAGGATCAGACCGAGCCTGTGAATGCCGAGCGTGCCGATGGAATAGCCGATGATGTCGCGGAAGAAGGTGTCTTCATATTCGGGTGTTTTCACCTCGGCCTGCTGGCCACCACCGTCCATGGACGCGCCGGGATTGGCGGCTGAAAGAATGAGACCGCCATGAAGCGAGAGCGCAAGCGTCGTCGTGAAGAAGAAGGTCACGGCGATCATGTGCGCTGGATTGTAGTGGAAGTGCAGGTACTGATAGCCAACGTTCGACACCCAGTCGAGATGGCTGAAGATACCGTATGGAAAGCCGTGGCCCCAGGCACCAAGAAGCAGTGGGCGGAAGACGACGAGCGTCACATAGGCGAATATCGCAAAGGAAAAAGCGATAGGGACATGATATCCCATCCCGAGTTTGCGGCATATCTCGACCTCGCGCAGGGCCCAGGAACAAAATGCCCCGATTGCACAGATCGTTATGATCTGCCAGAGGCCACCTTCTTTCATGGGGGCGAGAGCGAGGCCATAGGAAAGATCAGGGGGCGCAATCGAGATTTGCCAGATATTCCAGGTTGGTCCGATCGCCGCGCCATAAATCACCAAGGCAGTGCCCAGTATAATGAAAAAGGCACCGGTTATACCAAAGAAGCCGACATAAAACGGGCCGACCCAGAAATCGAAGAGATCTCCGCCAAGCAGCGTCCCGCCGCGTACGCGGTACTTTCTTTCAAAGCTGAGCAAAGCCATGAAGTCCTCCTTAGCCGCTGCATAACGGTGCATCAGCGCAGCTAAACTCTTGAAGCAAGGCTTGGTGGCGGAAGACACTGAGCGCCGCGTGAGCGGGAGACTGCGGGACCCTCCGCCACCGATGATGTTGAACCGTCCTGGTCTGTCAGACCAAGGCGGTGTTTTGGTCCGGATAAAGCAATTCGATTTGCGATCCGGGTTCCCAAAGAGCGGCGTTGTCCAGCCAGTTGTACTTTTCCGAACTCAGCAGGATGAAGTGAATCAGCACTGCCAAAGTGAAAAGGAACACCGCGAGGCCAACGAGCACTCGACGCGGATCGAAGAGGAGCCAAACTCTCCACATGTCTTCACATCCTTATCTGCTGTGGACCTAGAGCCACGGTTGGTAGAGCCACATCGAAATGTGGGCAAGGAAGGGAAAGAGCGACATCAAGATCGCGCTTTTGACGAAGTATCGATGAAACTCCTGCGCCTCCTCATGAGAAATCCCCGTCAGGGACTCTTTGTCTGAAGCCATTGAAATGACCTCCGATGCTTGCCTTTCGGCGGTTACCGCGCACAACCCTCGCGGCAGGGTTCCAGTGAAGTCGGTTAACCGGTTCCTCTGGGCTTTCGCCAACGCCGTAAACGCCGGCAAAGTGGGGGGCTACACATGAAAGGCGTAACCCAAGGCTGCATAAGCCGATGCTTTGGCTTCTTCGAAGACGGAGCCCTCAGCCCGGGCGTCGCGCGCGCTGAAAACAGTACTGATACGGGCTAGCGCAATCGTTGTGAGGCAAAGCGGAAAGACCAATAAAAACAGACGCTTCATTATGACGCGTTCGGCTTCCCGTTCCCGATATCGACTGCGGACAACATGTTCCTGGTGTGTTGCTGAAACCATTTGTATTGCTCCTTCAGTTCCCGGTCTGAATTGCGGAGAAACCCCGCTCATGCGGTGATCCCGGACTTGTTGGCGACCCGTGCGACATGCGCAAAAGTGACTTCAGTGACGTTGTCGGCCCAGGCCTCCAATTCGGCTGCTTCACGCAGGCGTTTGGCGGCGGATATGCGCACAAGGACCGGTTCCCGGTTGATCCGTGCGTCGAGTGCCGCAAGGGCATCCGGATGCCACTGGTATTCTGACTTCTGGTGCGCAGAAGTCGCTTCGATTGAATCGAGTTCACCGGCGCGCGGAAGGATTTCGAACAGCACATCGAAGAGCGCGTTGCAGACTTCCTGGATCAGCCAGCAAGCGCCGGAGTACCCCATGACCGGCGTACCGGTATGCCGGCGAACGATTGCGCCTGGATAGGAAAGCTGGATAAATTTGCCGCGCGCGCCGGCTTCGGCCATGTACATGCGTTCGTTGAAGGAACCGAACATGATCATGGGTGTGTTGCTCGCAGTCAGCTCCGCGACTTCCGGATTGTCTGTCTTGGTTCCGGCCTTGCGGGCAACTGCAAACGTGCAGGGAAGCCCCATCTCACTTTCAAGGAAGTTCTGGACGCCGCGAACGTAGGTTTCGTTAGCGACAATCGCGAAATTGGCGGTCGCAAAGAAATCCTGGGTGACGGAGCGCCACAGATCCCACAAGGGTTTCAGCGTTGTGTGCTTTTCCTGTTCGATGAAAGGCTGCGGATCCAGATCGAGGATCTCGCCGAGTGTTTCAAGGAAGGCTGTTGTGGAATGAATGCCGATGGGAGCCTGCAGGTAAGGCCGCTCCATCGTCTCGCAAAGAAGACGGCCAAATTCACGATAGAGACAAATGTTTGCGTCGGCATCGGCAAGCTTCTTGAGGTCTTCAACGTGGCTGCCAAGCGGAAAAACCATATTGATTTCCGCACCGATCCCTTCAACCAAACGCCGGACCTCGTGAAGGTCGGAAGGCATGTTGTAGGTGCCATAGATCGGACCGATGATGTTGACCCTCGGCTTCGCGCCTTCCTTGCGTTTACGCGGTTTTGGAACGCGCTTTGGGCCGAACTCCGTCCAGAGCCATTTCAGCGCCCGGTTCGCGCTTTGCCATTGATCTTCGTCGATCGTGCGGGGCAGGAAACGCTTGATGTTTGAGCCTTCCGGAGTGACACCGCCACCGATCATTTCCGCAATGGAGCCGGTCACGACGACTGCCGGAAGGTCCGGATCGAGCACCTGGCGTGCGCGTTTGATTGCGCTTTCGGTTCCATGCTGACCAAGCTCATCCTCCGAGAGGCCGCTGACCACGATCGGCAATTCGTGCGGTGGCAGTGCATCGGTGTAGTGCAGGACCGAGGTTACAGGCAGGTTTTCGCAGCCCACAGGGCCGTCGATGATGACTTGAAGCCCCTTGATCGCCGTGAAAGCGTAAACGCTTCCCCAGTAACCGCCAGCCCTGTCATGGTCGAGGATCAGCATCCGACGCTCTCCCCATTATCGACCGCGTTCTGCGACTTTTTGAGGCGCGCGGCATACTTCTGGCGATAGCCGCTTTTGTCTTCCGGAACGCCTTGCCAGATACCGGATGTATCCCCTCGGCCAACCCCTTCAAAGAAGTCCTGCATCTTCAGGAACCGGTCCTTGTTGGCGATTGCGGTGGAGATAACACCGGGCAACGAGGTGGTGCCGGCCGGTCCCATCAAGGGCCGGGCCGAGATGAGATTTGTGAAGTATAGTGCAGGTGTTGCGCTTTCCTTTGCCTTCTGGACGACCGGTGTCGTACCGATTGCAAGATCGGGCTCAAACGCTTCGAAAGCTTCCAGATCCTGTTCCAGCGACGCGCGGAACCGAACCTCGACCCCGCGTGCTTCCAGCCACTGGGCATCTGCTTCGCTGTAAGGTGTCCTGGGGCAGGCGGTTCCCACGTAACGCAGATCGGCACCGAGTTCGACGAGCAGGCGGCCGACAAGCAGTTCGGACCCCTCGTAGCCCGAGAGCGTGATGCGTCCGTCGATACGATTGGCTCCAAGGGCAGCAGAAATCGCACCGTGCATTGCGTTGCGGCTGATATTGGTCTTGTCGGCGGCAATCCCACACTTTTCACCGATCGCCGAAAGCCAGGCATCGGTACCTTCAAGACCAATTGGTGCAGAACCGATGATCTCGCGGCCCGCTGCTTTGAATTCCCGGAAACTTGCGGTGTAGAACGGATGAATTCCGGCGACCACCGCACAGTCGAGTGCCGAATAGAGTTCGCGCCACTCCCGAACGGGTACGGTTGGTCCGGCGGCCAGCCCCATGGGATCGAGCATACCGCCAATGACAACAGGATCGGCCGGGAAGACTTCGCCAACAAGCGTTACGGTCGGCTTGTCCTTCAAGCCGTCGCGCGGCGGCAAGACGGGACCCTCTGAAGCTTCCTGCCGCGCATAGGCCAGCATGGCGGCTGAAAGAACGTCCTTTGCTTCCGCGTGCGTAGGCACTCCGAAGCCCGGCACATCGATGCCGACGATGCGCACCCCGTTGATCTGGCGTGGCAGCATTTGCAACGGAACGCCGGAAGCCGTCGGCACACAGAGATTTGTAACCACGACAGCGTCGAATTTCTTCGGATCCGCCATTTTGTGCACGGACTCAACAATGTCTTCGAACAGTTTGCCCGTAACCAGCGTTTCAGAATCAAAGGGCACGTACCCAACGGATCGTTTGGCGCCGTAGAAATGGGACGTAAAGGTCAGGCCGTAGACGCAACAGGCTGAGCCGGACAGGATGGTTCCCACGCGGCGCATGCGCAAACCAACGCGAAGGGACCCAAATGCCGGACACATGGACTGTGGTTGGTCATGCGGCCCTTTGGGATAGTCGGCCTCCAGGCGGTCCATCAGGTCCTCGTTACCGAGGGAACGTGCTGTTGCTTTCGAAAACTCAGCCTTGTTGTGGCAACCAGCGCCTTCAGACGTGAGATCTGCGGGCTCATCCGGGTGCGCGATCTCTTCACCGCCGGTGGCGTCAGGGCCACCAGTGTAATCCGGCTCGCGTTCCTTGGAGTTCGTTTTCATGGTCCTGTCCGGTCTCTAAATCGTGTCGTAGACCACCTCGAGAGATGGCTTGTCGGCCGCGCCAGTCGCGCACATGTCTTCAGGGGTCGCAGGCTCAAGTTGATAGTCAGCGCCGGTTTCGCTGGAATCGAACAGGCCAAGCAGGCCGTCCTGATCAAGCGGGTTGGGCAGCACCGGTGGCGCTTCCGCCAGGTTGATGGACAGTGACTCAAAGAGTGGTCCCCAGTTTCCGCCCGGCATGCCGATGATTTGGTAATTCGCGCTTTTTCGGCGGATGTCCTCGTCCTGGGGGATGGAAGCCAGAACGGGAATGCCGACGGCATGCGCAAAGGCATGAGCTTCGCCTGTGCCGTCATCTTTGTTGACGACAAGACCGGCTACGCCGACATTGCCACCGAGTTTGCGGAAATATTGCACAGCTGAGCAGACATTGTTGGCGACGTAGAGCGACTGAAGGTCGTTAGACCCAACAACGACGACTTTCTGGCACATGTCTCTGGCGATTGGCAGTCCGAAGCCGCCGCACACAACATCGCCCAGGAAGTCCAGCAGGACGTAGTCGAAATCCCAGTCATGAAAGCCGAGTTTCTCGAGTGTTTCGAACCCGTGAATGATACCGCGTCCACCGCAGCCGCGCCCGACCTCAGGGCCGCCGAGTTCCATCGCGAAGACACCGTCCCGTTTGAAACAGACGTCTGAAATTGCGACTTCCGCTCCAGCTTCCTTGCGTGTCGATGCGGTCTGGATGATGGTTGGGCAGGCCCGTCCTCCGAACAGGAGTGAAGTGGTGTCGCTTTTCGGGTCGCAACCGATCAGGAGAACCTTTTTTCCAAGTTGCGCAAGCATGTAGGAGAGGTTTGCCAGCGTAAAACTCTTGCCGATCCCACCCTTGCCGTAAATCGCTATGATCTGCGTTTCCTTGGTTACCGGGCCTGTGGCCGGGGCATCCGGCTCGACCGCTGCCTCTTCGCGGAGAAAGTCTTGCATCCGGTAGCGTTGACCGGGCTGGTTTTCGAGGATCATGAGGGTTTTCTCCAGTCGATGACCATTTTCAGACAGGAAGGATCATCAAAGGCGGTTCGATAGGCCTGCGAAGCTTCCTGCGGATGTGCGTGATGTGTGATGAGACCTTTCAAAGAGAGGCGTCCGCCAGCCACCAGGTCCAGAACGGCCTTGGTGTCCTGCGGTTTGAATTCAGCGGAGAGCACTACGGAGACTTCACGCATGAATGCAGGCGGAAACGCGAAGCTTACGCGTTCGCCGTAAAACCCGGCCAGAACCAGAACGCCGTTCCTGTTCAGGCGCGCGATCGCGCCGTCCAACGCGGCGGGATTGCCGCTGGCGTCGATTGTGCAGCAGCTTGCAGCCTTGGCCGCGTCACCGTCGGGACTAAAAACTTCGTATCCAGCTGCGCCTTTGCGCCGTTCAGGGTCTGCTTCCAGAACGCGCGGTGGCGTTTGTCCAAGCGCGATGGCAACGCGTGCGATCAATCGTCCGAGCGCGCCATGACCAATGATCACGTCAACGGGCTGCTGCGCCCGCTTTACGGCCCGGTGCGCCGTTGCGGCCAAGGCAAGCAGGACTGCGTCCTCGGCAAAGTCCTGATGGACCGGGATCGTTCGCTCGCCCGGCAGGATCAGTCGGTCTGCCGTGGTTCCAAAAAGGCCGGCGGCGTTCGCGTAACAGTTTGCGCCGGGGACGAACACGGTCTCTCCGGGCCGTCGTCCCGACTCCGGTCCTGCTTCCACGACCGTGGCAACGGATTCATATCCGGGCACGAGCGGGTAACCCATGCCGGGGAACTGCGGCATGGAGCCTTCGAAAAGCATTTTCTCAGTGCCGGTGGATATTCCGCTGAAAAGAGTTTCGACAACCACGTCGCGCGCGTCCGGCGAAGTCAGTGCCAATTGCTTCACGCTCAGCGTGCCTGGCTCTTCAAAGACAATTGCCGTGGTGTCCATTTGTGTGCCTCCCGCACATCGGATCCAGCAGATACAAGTGTCATTCTAAATTGACG
Source organism: Roseibium sp. (assembly GCA_017643925.1). Classification (GTDB taxonomy): domain Bacteria; phylum Pseudomonadota; class Alphaproteobacteria; order Rhizobiales; family Stappiaceae; genus Roseibium. The sequence goes on from JAEPML010000025.1 coordinate 44,497, forward strand.
CTCAAAAGTGTCAATTAATATTTACACATTTTGAGGCGATGTGCGTGAAAATCAGCGTTCCGCGAACACCAGCGTTGCCAAGAGGGGATTGTTGGTCTTGACGGTACGGGGCTTGCCGAAGCCGGATTCAAGTAGCAATGCCTTGATGTCCGCATCGCTCCTGCAACGCCCGGACCCCATGGCAAGAAAGTAAAAACTGAAATAGACGGCCGCGAGCCGGGCGCCTTCAGATGGGCCGGACATCGCTTCGGCGATCATGAGTTTCGTGCCGGGCCGGAGCGAGGCATACAGATTCTGGAGGATGTCCCGAACACGATCGTCATCATGGTCACACAGGATCCGAACGAGGCAAACGCAGTCAGCCATGGTCGGAATCGAACTGCTTACAAAGTCACCGCCATGAACGCTCGTTCTGTTTTCAAGTCCATTGGCCGTCAGGTTTTTACGCGCCAGATCGGCGACGACCGGCAGATCGAACAGATGCAGATGTAGGTTCGGGTGCCGCTCGGCACAGGCCGTCAGGAAGCTGCCGTCTCCGCCGCCGACATCCAGGATCGATCCGTAGCGGCCGAAGTCGTGTGCGTCCAAAATGCAATCGGCGAGCATGCTCTGGCTGCTGCGCATCAGGGCAGAGTAGTCTTGTGCCGTATCTTCCTTCATTTCAAGCGTTTGCCTGCCGCGTGCATACGCCCAGAACGACTTCAAGCGGGTCTCTTTATCCGGATTTTTCAGAAGGTTTTCGGGCGTCTCAAGGTCCCTGTAGAGCATCTCATGGTGCAGGACCATCTGTCTGATGCCCTGATCTCCGGCCACGACCGCACCGGCATCGTCGAGCATCCAGGATCCCGGCTGGACTTGTGTCACAAGATCCAGCCGCTCCGCCTGTTCAAGGAGGAGCTGCATTTTGTCGGGCCGGATTCCGCTGTCGCGTGCTAGTTGCTCTGCTGATCGGGGGCCGTTCTCAAGCTGCGCGAAAATACCCAGCCTGACACAGGTGCTGAGCACCTGACTGAAGACGAAACCTGCCGTGAGACGAAAGAGGGCTGCGGCCTTCCGGTTGGCAATGGAGCGCAAGCCCGGGATGCGCATTATCCAGCTCCGAAAGCTTGCCGATGCGATTTTGCGATTGCGCCAGTTCCGAAGGCGAATGGCGCGCCGGGACAGGCGCTTTTCTGCCTCCTGGCAGAGGGGAGGCGTGGATGGAAGGCTCAATTCGGGGGCTGTGCCTTCGTCGTTTCTGCTTGTTGCCACTTTCAGCTCCGTTTGGCGACCTCAGGCAGCGCTAGCCGCGAGCTTTTTCGGCATCAGTCTCTTCGCTTCCTTGTGGATCATGGCTCTGAGCATGTCCGATCCACAGCATTCGGGAACACTGTCCGCGGCCTGGAGAACGAGGCTTTGCAGCTGTTTCATCGCACCTTCCAAGCCAAGTTCCGCCACCAGGTTGGGCTTCCCGTTCGCCTGATCCTGTCCCGCCGGTTTGCCCATGCTGCCATTGTCGTCCATGGCGTCGTAAAGATCGTCGGCTGCCTGATAGGCAGCACCGAGGGCGTCGGCCAGGGCGTACCATTCGAGTGGGTTCCCATTGGAGGAAAGTGCGCCCGTTGAAACCGCACCGGTGAACAGGGATGCCGTCTTGGCGCGATGATAGGCGGATATCTTGATTTCCGTTTCGCTTTCCCACGCCTGTCCTGCAACCAGCCCATAGGGGGAGCCGACCGCATTCGCGATGGTCGAGATAAGGGGCGCGGTCAGGTCCGGTGCGTGCTGGGTTTCCCGCGCGACGGTTTCGAAGGCACTCACGATGAGGCCGTCGCCGACCAGCACCGCGATCTCCTCGCCAAATTCAACATGGACCGACGGTTTCCCGCGCCTTGTTTCCGCGTTGTCGAAACAGGGCAAATCGTCATGAACCAGCGAGGCGCAATGCAAAAGCTCGATTGCCGTTGCGGCAGCCGTTGCCACTTTCGGGTCGCGGTCGCCGCATGCGAGCGCCACAGCGAGACACAGTCTGGGGCGAATGCGGGCGCCTCCGGGGAAAACGGCGTATCGGAAGGCATCGGACAGTTTTTGAGGGCAGCCATTCGCAGTGGCGTAGCGTAAGGCTGCTTGCATCCCGGTTTCGATGCGATCCGACAGGTCCATGGAGCCACTCCTCAATTTAGCATGGATGTCAAACTTATTTGACGGTATACTGTCAATTGACAGTGACACATTGCATTGAAATGTCAACTTCAAGGACCGCGTCGTGGGCAAGATGCCGGAAACTAGGGTCGTGATCATCGGAGCCGGTATGGGCGGCCTTGCAGCGGCGCTGCGCCTGGCCAAGGCCGGTGTTTCCGTGACCGTGCTCGAGGCGGCGGCAGCGCCCGGCGGGAAAATGCGACAGGTGGAGGCGGGGGGACAGGCCTTCGACGCTGGACCTACCGTTTTGACGATGAAGTGGGTCTTCGACGACTTGCTGTCGGGCCTGGGCACCAGCCTGGAAGACGAGGTCTCGCTGGAAAAGGCTGATTTGCTCGCCAGACACTATTGGGCGCGCGCCGCTGCTCTCGATTTGTATGCCGACGTTGAGAAAAGCGCGGACGCGATCGGGATGTTTTCAGGGCGGGAAGACGCGGCAGGCTATCGAAAGTTTGCTTCTGACAGCAAACGTGTCTTCGAAACGCTCAAGGACACGTTCATCAGCGCGTCCAGGCCCAATCCGGTGACACTTTCCCAGCGGATCGGATTTCACAGGATCGCGGACATGTTGGCGCTGCGTCCGTTCTCGACTTTGTGGACGGCCCTGGGCGACTATTTCTCTGATCCGCGGCTGAAACAGCTCTTTGGGCGCTACGCAACCTATTGCGGGTCATCCCCCTATGCGGCGCCCGCGACACTTATGCTGGTCGCGCATGTCGAACAGGCGGGAGTCTGGATCCCGAAAGGTGGTATGCATGGCATCGCAAGCCGCTTTCAGGCGCTGGCCGAAACCTGCGGTGTCAGGTTCCGTTTCGGGGCCAGCGTAAATCAGATCGAGACGGATCGTTCCGGACGCAAGGTCGCGGCCGTGCGCCTCTCGTCGGGCGAAGTTATCGAGGCCGACCGGATCATCTTCAATGGCGACGTCAGCGCGCTGGACGACCTGCTGACACCTGCCCCGGCAAAGGGCTTCCAGAAAGTGCCCGATGAGAAACGCTCCCAATCGGCCCTGGTTTCGTGCGGACTGGCGATGGCCGAGGATGTGGCGTTGACACATCACACAGTCTTTTTCTCAGATGACTATGAAGCCGAGTTTCAATCTGTATTTCAGGATCGCGTAGCTCCTGCGGATCCCACGGTCTATGTTTGCGCACAGGACCGGAACAGCTCTGGTGGCATCCAATCTGCCGGCCCGCAAACGGGCCATGAGCGCATTTACTGCCTTATGAATCTGCCGGCCGACGGCGACACCCACAGCTATTCGACAAGCGAGTTGGAGCAATGCCTTACAGCGATGGACCGCCGGCTGGCGAAGAACGGACTGACGCTTCACAGAGACCGGAAAGCCCAGGTTCTGACGGCGCCGGACGGCTTCAACAAGCTCTTTCCGGCAACGGGAGGCGCACTTTACGGTCAGGCCTCTCACGGCTGGATGGCGTCGTTCAGCCGGTTGGGGGCGAAGGGCAAGCTGGCTGGGCTCTATCTGGCGGGAGGCAGCGTTCATCCGGGGCCGGGCATCCCGATGGCAGCGCTGTCGGGGAAACTGGCAGCCGAACAGGTGATGGCGGATGCCGCTATGACCGACCGGTTCCACCGGGCGGTTATCAGTGGTGGTATGTCGACGCCACCAGCGACTGCGGTGCGTACGCCCTCACGGTCATTGCCTTCATAGGTTCGGTGTTTTCCCCTTACTACCATCTGTCCGGCCGCCACGAGCCGGAGAACCACGTGGCGTTCAATGTTGCGCTTTATCAGCGCTCTGGAAACATCTGGGCGATGACCGAACGCGGTTCAAAAAGCCTTGTCCGCAACGCCAGGAGCCTCTGGATAGGGAACAGCGGCCTGGGCTGGTCCGATGGCGGATTGGATCTTGAATTCGAAGAAACGGCGCTTCCCTGGCCTGGACATCGGTTCTTGCCGCGGCGGTTCACGGGGCGCATCCGTCTGGAGCCGGAGTTTCTGCACTTGAAGCCGTTCAATCTGGATGCGGATGGCCGTCACGTGTGGTGGCCACTGGTTCCGCAGGCGCGGCTCAAGGTCGAGTGCGATCTTCTTCCCCGCGGCGGCTGGGAAGGGGAGGCGTACCACGATCTCAACTTCGGATCACGTCCGCTCGAAAGCGATTTCATTTCGTGGGATTGGGCGCGCGGGCGAGCAGGGGACAAGAAGACGATCGTTCTTTACGACGCCAAAATGCGCAAGGGAGAAGAGTGCACACTTGGTCTGGCTTTTTCCGCCGGACGCGACGCGGAAACAATTGAGTTGCCGCCCCGAACATCCTTGCAGCGCGGGGCATGGGGTATACGCGGCAACATACATTGCGATGAAGCGGCCAGGCCAAGCAGGTCGAGACGGTTGGAAGACACGCCTTTCTATACGCGCTCGCTTGTCGAGACGACCCTTGGAGGGGAAAGGCTCGATATGGTGCATGAGACGCTTGATTGCGTGCGCCTTGCCAATCCGTTCGTACGGATGATGCTGCCTTTCCGGATGCCCAGAAACACCAGACGATGAGTCGGTTAGCGGCTGGATTTGCCGCGTCTCACGTCAGCCTTGCCGCGCGTTGCCGCGCCGCCAGTTTATGGAAGCGTACATCCTGACGGCTTTCGTTTTGGAGCCGGATCAGGAGGCACAACAACCGTTCAGACGAGGAAGCGTCTGGCAGTCCGTTCGACTGAACCGATTTTTTAGCCTTGGCGATCGAAAAGGAGCGGGCAGCTGCATTCACGAGCCCGGCTGCCGCAGGGTCGGCAGCTGCTTCCTTCGCTTGCTTTGCGCTAGCACTTCGGTCTGTGGCGGGCCGGCGCGCTGCCGCCAGAATCGAGACCTTCCGCATCAGGCCCGTATGCGCCCTTTGCGTCACACTGTCATAGCCATTCGCCACGATCTCGGTGCCAATCTCTTCATAGATAAGAGCGGCGGAGCGGATTGCGTGCCGGCAATCTGACGGAAGAGCGGCAACGCCGGCATGGCCCAGACGGTAGTGACGGTTGGCTTCTTGCAACAGGCGCTTCACGACCTGACCCATCTCGGGGGAAAACCGGGGTGACACAAGGAATGTCTGCGGATTGATCCCGTGCTGGTCCAGCCAATCCATTGGCAGATAGATGCGCCCGTTTCGTGCATCTTCACCCACATCCCTGGCAATATTGGTGAGCTGCATCGCAATGCCGAGGTCTGCGGCTCTGGCAAGATGTTCCGGGTCGCCAGTGCGCATCAGGAGAGCCATCATCAGGCCGACGGTCGCTGCAACGGCTGTTGCGTATTCCTTTACGTCCTCCAGCGTCCGGTAGGTTCGCTTGGAAATGTCCATTTCAAAGCCGTCGAGCAATGCGGCGGGAATACACTCGGGTATGGCGTAATCTCTGACGGTCTTCTGAAAAGCACGGTCGCAAGGATAGTCTGCCGGGGTACCCCGGTAAATAAGGTCGAGCCTTTCTCTCAATTGCTGAAGCGAGTGCCTGTCCGAGCGGGGATCGTCGATCAGGTCATCCGAATGGCGGCAGAACGCATAAAGCGCAACGGCTGCTTTTCGGGTTTGGGGAGGCAGCAGCAACGAGGCAAGGTGAAAGGACTTTGAGCCTTTGCGAATGGATGCGGTGCAGGCATTCAGGTCACTCCGGTACCGAGAGAGCCCGTAGCGCCTGTCGGAGGGGGGCAGAGCACTTTTTGCGTAAAGCGCAAAGGGCTCAAAGCCTTCAAGTGCACTCTGGCTGACCTTGTTCATACCGGTTCCCCCGCACTTCGCCCGGATTGAACCAATGACTTGGGATCGGGAACGAGGTCCGCCACGATTTGTGCCGAACAGACAACACCGGGCAATCCTGCTCCAGGATGCGTCCCGGCACCACATAAGTATAGGTTCTCAAGTTCCTCGCTTTTGTTGTGCGGCCGGAACCAGGAACTCTGGAGCAGTTTGGGCTCAAAAGAAAACGCAGCGCCCTGCCATGACAGGAGGCGCTCACGAAAGTCCACTGGTGTCAGGACGCGCGAACTCACCACATGCTTGGAGAGCTCAGGCAATACCGTTTCTTCAAGCTGCGCTTCAATCTTCTTGCGGTAGTTTTCGGCAAATGTCGTCCAATCTGTGCCGCTCGCCAGGTTGGGAACCGGGCTGAGGACATAAAACGCGTCACAACCCTCTGGGGCGACGGACGGATCGTTGGCCGATGGACGGTGCAGATAGAGGCTGAAATCTTCCGCCAGGTGTTTCTTGATGAAGATATCTTCCAGCAGCCCCTTGTAGCGCGGCCCGAACAGCATCGTGTGATGACCGACGTCGTCATAGCGGCGGTCGGTGCCGAAATACCAGACGAACAGGCTCATCGAGAAGTCGCCGTGTTTGATCTTGCGGTCGGTCCAGCGTTTGCGTGGGTGGTCTTTCAGGAGCTTGCCGTATGTCATCGCTGAATCGCAATTGGACACAACGATGTCCGCAGGCACGGTCTCGCCGGACACAAGACGGACCCCCGTCGCTCTTTTGCCGTCGGTCAAAATGGTTTCAACGGTCTCATTCAGACGGATGGTGCCATTGTTCTTTTCAACGAGGCCCGCAATACCGTGGGCAAGCTTGTTCGTTCCGCCCATCGCATAGTGAACGCCGTGCTTGCTCTCAAGATGCGCTATCAGGCAGTAAAACGACGTTGTGGTGAAGGGATTGCCGCCAATGAGTAGTGGGTGAAATGAGAAGACCGACCTCAGTTTTTCGCTTTTGAAGTGTTTCTTGACGACGCTGTAGACCGACCTGTATCCGCCAAGACGAACGAGTTGCGCAAATGTGCTCAGCGTGAAAGTCAGGCTGTGAAAGGGCTTGTCGGCAAGCTCAAGGAAAGCATACTCGTAGATCTGCCGGCTTTCTTCCATGAAGGAGCGGTATCCGGCTACGTCGTCCGGCTCAAATCGGGCGATTTCAGCTTCCATGGCGGCCCTATCTGCCGAATAGGTGAACACCGAGCCATCGGAGAAACGAATCTTGTAGAACGGGCTGTTCTCGCGAATGTCGAGATCATCTTCCAGTCTGCCGCCGCAATCCTCCCAGAGCTTTTCGAAGAGCCATGGTGCGGTGATGATCGTCGGGCCGGCATCGAACACAAACCCGTCCTGCCGGTAGGCATAGGCGCGGCCGCCCGGTGCGTCCAGCGGATCGAAAACCGTTACCCGGTAGCCTCTTTTGCCCAAGAGGGCCGCGGCGGACAGCCCGCCGACGCCCGCCCCGATCACGACGGCGTGGGGCGCTCCTGACCACTCCGGTTCCGTGATCGTTGATGGAATGTCCGGGGCAATGTTCACGCTCGTGCTCCTTTCCCCATCGATTCGGCCTGGCTGGACCACCGCCTGCCAATCAGGCTCTTCCTTTGTGTAAATTTTAGTTTACACTTTTCTGTCTCAGAAAGAAGACCCTTTCGGATTATTCTGCGGCATCCAGGTCGAGAGGCCTGCCGCTGGAAGGTTTTGCAGACCTGTTCAGGAAACGACGGCTGACTTGATGGCGATGGTAGAAGATCAGTGCCAGACCAGTTGCAAGAGGGATCGCCCAGAGCCCGGGCGCCAGTGCGAGCTCCGGCATCAGGCGCACGGCACCAAATGCAAAGAAGGCCGTGTAGACCGAGATTCCGGTTCCAACAATCGCCTTTATGTGTTCAAGCAACCACTCGACCGGGCCCGGGTTGCGCTTGAGCAGGAACCAGACATTCGTTGCAACCGTCGCAAATCCGACCATGGAAATGCCAATCATCATGGGCTGCGCGATCAGCACACCCTGCAGCGCGCAGTTTGCGGACGCGATGAAAAGAGCGGCCTGCAGTCCCCAGTTCAAGGGCGTCTGATTTTTGCGCTGGTCTCGTTTGTTGACCGCGCAAAGCCAGCCGTACCAGGCAAGGTTGACTGTCAGAAGCCCGAGATAAAGCATCATCCAGCCAAAAATACCACGGACGAGAACCGGATCGGAGAACGCCTCGTGGTGGACGAGATGCGGGTGGGTGGCCATTGGGGCCAGCAGCGTAAGCGTTGCCATCAGCATGGCGACGGTGCCGGTGAACAGCATGGCCGCGGCGAAGAGCCGGCCCCACCAGCGGTGTCGTTCGCCCCCTTTCTTGGCAAAAACCGGAACCCAGAAACCAATCAGTCCTGGAGCACCTGTCGCGATATGAAGAGCGATGAACACTTTGAAGAGGTCATAAACGGTCATGGGTGCGGATCTCCCGTGATGGACTGCTACACCTTGAGGGTCGGAGGGAAAAATGTCGGTAGCTGAGACTTTTTATGTTCCACCGCGCCCGTCGCGTTTGCCGCCCGTCATGGCGCTTTTGCGCACGGTCTGGAACGGGGAAGGAGACCTTCTCAGCCTGTTGCCCGGCGCCGCCTTCGCGATGGATGCCGGGGCACTCGGCTATTCGCGACGTTCGATCAAGTTGTTCAACGATCCGGAACTTGTGCGTCAGATCCTTCACGACGCGGACGGCATCTTTCCCAAGAGCGACCTCATGGTTGGCGCGCTGGAGGCTCTGATCGGCGATTCCATTTTTGTTTCGGATGGTGCGAAGTGGCGACGGCAACGGGCGATGATCGACCCGGCCTTTTCCAAGATGCGTTTGACACACGCCTTCAAGGCGATGCAGCAAGCCGTTGACGCCTATGTCGAACGCCTTCATTCGAGCGCCGAACGCGGCGAGATTTTGTCGCTCGACCGGATCATGAGCGAGCTGACGGCGGATATCATCTGCAGGACGGTGTTTTCGACATCTCTCGACACCCAGATTTCGAGAGACGTTTTCGACGATTTCGAGGTTTTTGAGCGCGGAGTGGCTCAAGTGAAGATCTGGCGGCTGATCATGGACCCGGCCTGGACGAAGGTGCCCCAGAGCGAAGATGTGCTGGCAGCCTGTAAACGAATTCGCCACCATCTGGGCGGGTTGATCGATACACATACCGGCGCTGACGCTGACCGGTTCGACGACATTGCCAGCGCGGTTATTTCCGCGCGGGACGCTGAAACCGGCGAGCCCTTTACGCGCGACGAGCTCATCGACCAGCTTGGGGTCTTTTTCCTGGCGGGACACGAGACAACGGCCAGTGCGCTCACATGGGCATTTTATATGCTCGCGATGTGTCCCGAGATACTTGCGAGGCTGCGAAGCGAAGTCGACGCTGTCGCCGAGGGCGAGGAACTCACCTACGAGGCGACACGTTCGCTCACCTACACCAGAGCGATTTTCCGGGAAACGCTGCGGCTCTACCCGCCAATCACCTTCATGCCGCGCGTTGCTCTCAAGGCAACACGGATCGGCACCTACAAGGTTCGCAAAGGTGCACTCCTGATGATTTCGCCCTGGACGCTTCATCGGCACACGCGATACTGGACGGATCCTGATTGCTTTGATCCCGACCGTTTCATGCCGGATCGAGAGAAGGAGGTTCTGCCCGGAACCTACATTCCTTTCGGGTCCGGACCTCACACCTGCGTCGGCGCTGGTTTCGCGGCGATTGAAAGCGCATTGATCCTTGGGCGCCTGACTCGCGCGTTCGACTTTTCTCCGGTCGAAACCGGAGGCGTAAGGCCGGCTGCGCGCCTGACAACGCGGCCTTCCCAGGAGATCCAGGTGCGGGTCAGGAGCAGGAGCCATGGGCACTAACGGGTTTGACTGCGGGCGATGAGGCCTCGCTCCGGTCGGTCCTTTGCGGCGGCCAGGCAATGTCGCGTGTTGCAGCTTCGCCGAAGGTTCGGCCACGAAACATGACCTGCTTTAGAACAGGCCACGAGTAGGGTGTCATGAGCGGAAAAGGGGCGGGGTCGGCCAGGGACCAGAGGACGTCCCTCGCGCTCAGCATTGCGCGAAGATGGCGAAGGGCCTTTTGCGGCCGGAAAATGTTGCCATAGACCTGCAAAAGCGTTGTGTGCGCTTCCTGAAAGCGCTCGCCCGGCTTAGTTCCGACTTCTGTCGCCCCTTCGAAATTCGTGATCGCGTCTGCAATGTCCTCGGGGCAAAGAAAGTGAATGCCACTGGTCAGGCGCGGGTTGCATTCCAGCGGCCATGGCGTCCCGTCCTCGTCCACGATGAAATCGAAGGCCAGAAAATAGGAATAGCGGCAGGACTTTGCGAAATCGGCGACCCAGCGTTTCACCTGTTGCAAATCGTCTACGCGCTGAAAGCAGACCGAGACTGTTCCGGCAAAGACAAGGCCTTCATAGGTGACATGTGCGAGCACCTCGCCATCGCGGCATAGGCTCAACGTACTGACCTCACGCCCGAAAATGCGCTTTTGTATGATCGTTTCCGAATTCCCAGGCACTTCCTTCGCGAGGCTGTCTGGTGACAGCATGCGCAATTCCTGGCCGGAGCAGCCGAGCCTCGGTTTCAGGACGGTGTCGCAAGAACCCGCAAGGCGCGGTGCCTGTGCGTCGGAGGCAAGGCGTGTTTCCGGGACCTTCAAGCCTGCTTTTTCAGCAATTTGGATAAAGATGTATTTGTCGTGCAGGGCCTGGAGGTCTTCGTTCGGAAGCGCGAACAGACGTGTTCGATCCGGCAGCCTGTTTTTCAGCAGGCTGACGTGGAGTGCCTCCTCGGAAACGGGAAGGATCAGATCAACGTCTTCGCGCACCACGATATCGAGCAGGCAGGACAAATAGTGTTCCTGACAGCTGTGCGGCGAAGGTGTTTTAAACGACTTCGCGACCGCGTTTGACGCCCGGCAGAGATGAAAGGCGAAAGGGTCGGCGACCAGCACCCGGCATCCGGCTGCGGCGAGTGCACGCGCGAGTTCGAGCGCTTTCGGCAGACGTCCAAGCGTCAGCAACACGGTTAAGGATTTGCCGTGTGACACAACGTCTGTCTCCAGCTTCGGGTGCATCGGGCAGACCGGGTCCTTTTCAGCGATACGCCGCAGATGGTGCTCGTTCGCCTCATGCTGCGTCCGCGCCATTCGAGTGGCCGTTCGAAACGATGGTCTCGATCCAGCCGACAACGACTTCCGCATGGCATTCATGCACCAGGTGCCCACCTGTTGGGGTCAGGGTGAGACTGCCGTGAGGTGCAAGGCCCGCTGCTCTCTTCGAGCTTGTGGCCGGAACCATCGGATCGTCTTCTGCCGCAAACAGATCGAGCGGCGTTGGCAGGCGCCGAAGCATGGCGTTGAGACGGGTCAAATCCCAGGAGGCCATCATGCCGAGCGCGCCGCGCACGTGTCCGGCCGATCCCAGCAGCCGGCGATAGATTTCTTCGCCGAGGGTATCGATTGGAGACCCGGTTGCCGCCAGTAGGTTTTGACCCAGTGGTGTTGACTTTGCCAAAAGGGAAAACATCGAGGCCGATAGCGGGTTCGCAAAAAGCGCTTTTGCCATAGGAGACAGAACACGATTTCCACGGATCGGCTTGAGCGCCCCGTTTATGCCAAGAACGCGATGCGAGTGTCGGCCGTGCTTCATGGATTTTTGAGCGGCAGAAACGAGAGAGACGCCTATGACGGCGCCAGCCGAGTGGCCGATGATGGTAAGCGGTTGGAAAGCCAACTCATTCATGAGAGACCGGATCGAGGTCGTCATGCCTTCCAGGGAGAGGTCCGGCGACGCAGTTGGCTGTGTAAAACCATGGCACGGGAGATCCGGGACGATCAGCCTGAAACGGTTCTCCAGAAGCGGCACCACATTGCGCCATGAAAACGAGGCGGCGCCGGTCCCGTGTATCAAGAGAACACAGGGTGCGGTTCGTGATCCAAGGTCCTGAACATGCCAGCGATAACCCGCAACTTCGACAAATCGGCTGGCATCGCGAAACGGCCAATCGCTTCCGTCTCTCTCCCAATTCAGCCAGTCGCGATCCCGCTTCATGCTCTTGCCTCCACAAGGGACGCATTCACAACATCCGACATCGACCCGGCATCCGCATGGTGCAGGAAATGCAGATCCGCGCCCATCGTTTCTGCCAGTGAGGCTACGGATTCTCGCGGGCGGCGGGCAATGTCGATGCAGATCGAGCGCATTTCAAGGCTCCGGTATTGGCCTGCAACAAGCCCAAGCTCTTCTTTGGCGCGGTTTCTGTCCGGTTCGCCGTTGCGTGCAATGTTTCCGCGTCCGTCGGTCAGCAAAACCATGACCGGTGTGCTGCCTTGCCGGCGGACGGACAAGGCAAGTTCCAGCCCCTTTTCCAGTCCGGAGACAAGGGGTGTCGGGCCACCACCCGGCAGACCCGCAAGTTTGCGTTTTGCCATGACCAGCGAACGCGTCGGTGGCAGCACTGTTTCTGCGCCCCTGCCGCGGAATGCAATCATGGCAACCTCATCGCGGCGCACGTAGCACCTGGACAGAAGCTGCTCGATCGCTCCTTTGGTCTCTCCGAGGCGTTCCAGAGCCGTTGATCCTGATGCATCCACCATGAAGATGGCGGTTGAAGGCGTTTCATGGCGCAAACGCTGGAAGCGATAGTCATCCCGTGTGATCAGCGCGCGAGGCTGTTTCACACGCCGTTTGTCCTGATCAGACATACGCGCGAACAACACGGCCCGGTTCTGGCTGCGGATCACCTGCCAGGGGGCGGCAGCGCGCAGCGTCGCAATAATGCTCGGCCGCGCGTCCGGGAAGGGCGCTGCACGGGAAACGGCAACCGGCCGTCCGCGGCGGGCGTTCTTCTGCGGAGTTCCTGCTTTCCCCGTCCTGGAAGTACTGGACCGCACCGGACATTTGCCCGCAAGTTCCGGCAGCCCAGAGACAGTTCCAGCTTCAACCGCGGAGAGCAACTCAGTCAACTCAGTCAGGTCCTGCGGTGAGTTGGTCCGGTCCGCATCTTTCAATTCGGCCTCGGCTGGTTCGGGCTGTTTGGCTTGGCATCCATCGGGAGACGGTTGCGCGCTGTCTTCGGGAACCTGATCTTCTTTCTGGACCGGCTGCGCCTGCAGTTTGACACCAAGGCACAAGCGCAAGGCTGCCAGCGCTTCGGCTTCGCAGACCTTGTCCCGGCCATCCATGGCTGCCAGCATGCGAGCGACCATGGTGAGATAACGCAAGCGACGCAAAGAAGAACAGCCAGCCGCTCGGGCTACCTGGTCCAGAAATTCTGTGATTGCGAGTGAGAGTTCAACGTCTTGCCAGGTCAGCGACGCATCTCCCCGAACGCCCGGGCTTGTCTCGGACACTTCGCTCCAAGAGACGGCATTCAGATCAGCGATCAGGCCGAGGCGGTCCGAGAGCGCCTTTGGAAGGTGCTCTTCGGGTGAAGCGGATTCATCAAGTGCAATTACCTGAAAGCGTGATTTCACCTGTTCGAAACTTCGATCATTCGATTGCAAGAGTGCGCGGCACGCTTTCGTATCGATTGCGTCGCCAATGACGGCTGCAGTTGCAGCGTCCAGTCTTTCGGCCATGGGCAGGAGCAAAACGCCCTGGTCTGCGCGTGCCAGCAGGCCGGGCATTGTGACAACCCGCCCAGTCTTGGCAGTTGCGGGAATGTCGATGCTGCCCTGGAGAGCGGAATGACCGACGGAATTCGGGACCCTGATCCAGTGCGTTCCGGAGCCGAAAATGTCCCTCAGATACGCAACATAGGCGTCACGGACGCCACCTGCACGCGCTTTCAGCCACAGGCCGCCCAACTGACTGCCGCCGCTTTTGAGAAGTCTTGCCGCAAGAAGTGCGTCCTCCCAGGCACCGGGCCGATGGCAGTCCGGAACGGGTTCTAAGCCGCGCACTGCACCGTGTTCAGCCATGGCCGGCGCCTGCACTGACCGCGGCAATGGCGCGCTCCACACGTGGAGCACTGCCGGCATCGTCAAGTGGGTCGCGACGCAGGCGGTGACAAAGCACCAGCGGAGAAATCTCGGATACGTCGCTCCAGGTGGCCTCCTGCCGTCCGCCAAGTGCAGCTGAGGCTCTGCAGGCGCGCATCAGCGTCAATTCACCCCGCATTCCGTCTATGCCAAGCCCCATGCACAGCTGGGACATGCGGGTGAGGACATCTTCGGGAATGTCTACGTAGCGCAGGATCTTGCGCGCCTTGACGACACGGTTGCGGATGGCGGCATCTTTGCGCGCCCAGCTCTGGCAGAACCCATCCGCGTCCGCCTCGTACGCGTCCCTGCGCCGGATCACCTCGATCCGCTGTTTCAGGTCATCGATGGTGCGCACGTCCACGGCCAGACCGAATCTGTCCAACAATTGCGGGCGCAAGTCTCCTTCTTCCGGGTTGCCGCTGCCCACAAGCGCGAAACGGGCGGCGTGACGGATGCTGAGACCTTCGCGTTCAACAACGTTGACACCTGAGGCCGCAGCATCCAGCAGAAGGTCGACAAGGTGATCTTCCAGCAGGTTGACCTCGTCAATATAGAGAAAGCCTCTGTTGGCGGCTGCCAAAAGTCCCGGTTCAAAATCCTTTTCACCGGCAACGAGTGCTTTTTCGAGATCAAGCGCACCGCATATTCTGTCTTCAGTCGCTCCAAGCGGCAAGTCGACCATGGGGGTCCGGGCTTTCACTACCCTAGGCGGTTTTCCTCCGTCACTACGGTTACAGATGGGACAGGCGTTTTGAGGACGGGACGGTTCGCAATTGAACCGGCAACCGGTGCGGGTTTCGATTTTTGGCAGCAGTTCTGCCAACGCGCGGACGGCGGTGGATTTACCTGTGCCCCGGTCACCAAAAATCAATACGCCGCCTAGTAGTGGCTCCACTGCTGCCATTAGCAGCGCTTTCTTCATGTCCTCCTGGGCAACGATTGCTGAAAAGGGAAATGGATTGGACATAGTTCCCGCCTGTTATCAGTGTCAACATAAGTTGACACATTTTCCGGAAGGAATGAAGTCAATTTTTTGCAGAATTCGTTTCGTCTATTCCCTCGCTTGGGCCAGACATTGAGGTTTGGGTGTTGATTTTTACTGAGAACTGACCCGTTAGAGCGTGATTTTTTCACTGAGAACTGACCCATGTTTAAACCCACCCCTGCGTGATTTCGGCGGGGGACGACGGAGTGATAGACATGGCGTTTTTGAGCGTAATCAGACGCTGGCATTTTCGTGATCAGCTTTCGATCCGGGAGATCTCTCGGCGAACCGGATTGTCCCGGAACACAGTGCGCAAATATGTGCGCGACAATACGGTTGAGCCTACCTTCCAGGTTCCCGAGAGGCCCAGCAAGCTCGATGCCTTTGCCGACAAGTTGTCGGCCTGGCTGTGCGCGGAGGCCACCAAATCGCGCAAGCAGAAACGGACGATCAAGCAGTTGCACGCTGATCTGGTGAGCCTCGGCTATGATGGCTCTTATGGTCGGGTAGCCGCTTTTGCGCGTGATTGGAAAGCGGACCGGCAGCGCGAACAGCAAACAAGCGGCCGCGGAACCTTTGTGCCGCTGACATTCGAGCCCGGTGAAGCCTTCCAGTTCGACTGGTCCGAAGATTGGGCGCTTATTGGCGGCGAGCGGACCAAGTTGCAGGTCGCCCATTTCAAACTCAGTTACAGCCGGGCCTTCTTCGTCCGTGCCTGTCTCTTGCAAACCCACGAGATGCTGTTCGACGCCCACAACCACGCCTTCCGGGTTCTGTGTGGCGTTCCCCGGCGTGGGATCTACGACAATATGCGCACGGCGGTCGACAAGGTCGAGCGCGGCAAGGAACGCCAGGTAAACGCCCGCTTCTCGGCGCTGGTCAGCCATTATCTCTTCGAAGCCGAGTTCTGCAATCCGGCTTCCGGATGGGAGAAGGGTCAGGTCGAGAAGAACGTCCGGGATGCCCGGCACAGGCTGTGGCAGCCCATGCCCCGTGTGACCAGCCTTGAGGAATTGAACGACTGGCTGGAAAGCCGCTGCAAGGATCTCTGGCAAACAATCGCGCACGGAACGCAACCAGGAACGATCGCAGATATCTGGGCAGAAGAAGTTCCCAAGTTCATGCAAGTCGGCCGTCTCTTCGATGGCTTTGTCGAATATGCCAAGCGGGTCTCGCCAACCTGCCTGGTTCACTTTGAGCGTAACCGCTACAGCGTGCCGGCATCATTCGCCAACCGTCCTGTAAGCTTGCGGGTCTATCCGGACAGGATCGTCGTGGTCGCGGTAGGAGTGAGCGTGTGCGAACATCACAGGATCATCAACCGGTCCCATGACCGTCCCGGCAGAACGGTCTATGACTGGCGGCATTATCTGGCCGTCATCCAACGCAAGCCCGGAGCCTTGCGCAATGGTGCACACTTCGCCGAACTGCCGGAAGCCTTCAGGTCTTTACAACGGCACCTGCTCAAGAAGCCTGGCGGAGACAGGGAAATGGCCGAGATCCTTGCCCTCGTGCTTCACCATGATGAGCAGGCTGTCCTGACGGCGGTCGAGACGGCACTGGAGGCAGGCGTTCCGACAAAGACGCATGTCCTTAACCTGCTGCACCGGCTGACGGACGGAAAGCTGGTGACCCCACCTACCATCCAGGCGCCTCAGGCGCTAACGCTCAGCCAGGAACCGAAGGCCAATGTCGAACGCTATGACGCCTTGCGTAAATTGAAGCAGACCCGCAATGCGTCATGATCCAGCCAGCGCCGCCGTCGTCATCATGCTCAAGAGCCTCAAGATGCATGGCATGGCCCAAGCCGTCGGTGATCTCACCGAACAGGGCTCTCCCGCCTTCGAGGCTGCCATCCCGATCCTGTCCTAGTTGCTCAAGGCCGAGACCGCGGAACGGGAGGTCAGATCCGTGGCCTATCAGCTCAAGGCAGCACGCTTTCCTGCCTAAAGGGATCAGCGCGGCTTCGACTTTACCAGCAGCGAGGTCAATGAGGCGCTCATGCGCCAGCTTCACCGCTACGAGTTCATCGAGGAGGCTCACAATGCCGTTTTCCTCGGGGGACCTGGAACCGGGAAGACGCACCTTGCAACAGCGCTCGGCATCCAGGCGATCGAACATCACCGCAAGCGTGTCCGCTTCTTCTCCACCGTTGAACTCGTCAATGCGCTGGAACAGGAAAAAACCCAGGGCAAGGCGGGACAGATCGCCAACCGGCTCGTCCATTCCGATCTGGTCATCCTTGACGAACTGGGATACCTGCCGTTCAGCGCGTCTGGTGGCGCTCTGCTCTTCCATCTCCTGAGTAAGCTCTATGAGCGCACTAGCGTCATCATCACCACCAACTTGAGCTTCTCGGAATGGGCTTCTGTTTTTGGGGACGCCAAGATGACAACAGCGCTGCTCGACCGGCTCACCCATCACTGCCACATCCTTGAAACCGGAAACGAAAGCTTCCGATTCAAAAACAGCACTATCAATCAGACTAAAAACGAGGGTAGGAAACCAAAATCTTGACCAAGGCGTAACTGCCGTTCCATACACAAAAGGCGGGTCAATTCTCGGTGGAAATACCGGGTCAGTTCTCAGTGAAAATCAACAGCCGAGGCAGCAACCCGCCACCGCCGGAGGCACTGGTTTTGACGAGCGTGGGAGAGGGCAGGATGCCGGTGGACTGGCTCGCACCACGTGGAAAGGGCCGGCTGCTGTTTCATTGCGGCAACGATCTTTTTGCCCATTGGCGTCGTGCTGATCCCAATTCACTCGGGTATCTCTTTCAGTTTTTCGACTTTTTCGGAGCCCGAGCATGACGATCGCAGCTGTCGACGGTGGCACATATTTCCATCATCACACGCTTTCGGAACCGCCTTTCGGTGATTGTTTCGACAGGCTGATTTACATCCGGGACCTGCCATTCGCAGATCTGGAAGGTATCAAAGTGCTTGTTTTGCCTTGCCGGTTGAACGCCGATTTGATCACGCCGCTCGCAGGAAAACTCAAGGCGTTTATGCGCAATGGCGGAACCTTGATTGTAATGGGGGAAACCTTTCCGGACCGCTGGCTTCCGGGGATCTCCTTCACGCCATGCGAAACCAATTTCTGGTGGTGGATCGAAGGCACGCCCGGGCCGGAACCTGTCATAACCGCGAAAGATCATCCGCTTGTCGCCGGACTGAGCGAGGCGGCGGCAACCTGGCATCTGCACGGCCATTTTCATTTGAGCGATGTTCAGCGTCCGCTGATCGTGGAAGGCCCCGGAGCACTGATGTTTGAAGATGGAGACACCTATGCTCCCGGCCGTCTCGTCGCCATGAGCCTCGACCCCTGTTATCATCATGGATCGCATTTCATGCCTGCGACAACCGAGTTTCTGAACGTCTTTCTGCCCGCACTGAAGGCATACGCATAAACTTGACCACCATCTTCCAGATGGTTGCCGAGTGCAATTATTTCAGGTCTGCGTGCATCTTGCGATCGAAAAGTAGTTGCACGCACTTGCGCTTCGAGCCGATCGATGATGTCGCCAATGGTGTGCCATCGTCCGTCCCGTACAAGTCTCGGTGTGTTCAGGCTCCCGCAACCAAATTCGACAAAGGCCGTCCCAAAAGGGGCGGCCTTTGGCGTATCTGGACCTGGGATACCGGCGAGAACATCAGCCGGCCCCTTCAAGGAGGGCGAAGCCCGACAAAGCGGGACA
>JAEPML010000026.1 GCA_017643925.1 Roseibium sp.
GGTTCTGGTACAAATTGCCGACCACAAGATCAATCGCATCAACGAACTCATGCCTTGGTGTTACGCTGCAAAAGCAGCGTAACAGAGCGCGTCGCCACCATGAAGACCGGCTTCATCGGACGGACACGAAAGATCAAATGCCCCGCCGCCGAGTGTCTCAACGGCGAGTGCCGGAGCGGCCTGTCTAGGCTCAGGACTCATTGAATCCACCATATGACGATTGTTGCGATGGTGATTGCGGCCATAAAGACATCGGCTCTGCGGTCATATCGGGTGGCAATGCGCCGCCAGTCTTTCAGCCGCCCGAACATATTCTCGACTTTATGGCGTTGTTTATATTGGGCTTTGCAAAATTCAGGAGGGGCCTTCCGTCCTTTGCGCGGCGGAATGCAGGATTTTATCCCCTTGGCTTCAAGCGCAGCGCGGTATTCGTCTGAATCGTATCCCTTGTCCGCGATCATGGTCGCACTGTCGCCATCAGGCAGCATCGGGTACAGGACTTTGGCTCCCACATGATCGGAAACCTGTCCGGCCGTCAGACACATCGCGATGGGCCGGCCTTCGCAATCGCAAACGGCATGCAGCTTGGTGTTCAATCCCCCCTTCGTGCGGCCAATGTGACGGGAAAGACCCCCCCTTTTACCAGGCTCGACGCGGTGCGATGGGCCTTGAGGTGTGTAGCATCGATCATCATCGTATCCGGCGGCCCATCATTTGCTGCCAAGTTGCTGAAAACCCTGTCAAACACACCGAGTTCAGCCCACCGTCGGAAACGGTTGTAGAGCGTCTTGTGAGGCCCATAGTCTCTCGGCGCGTCCTTCCACTGAAGACCATTCTTGAGCACATAAATGATGCCCGAAATCACCCGTCGGTCGTCAACACGCGGAACACCATGAGAAAGCGGAAAGAACGGTTCGATCTTCGCCATCTGCGACGGTGAGAGCAAAAACAAATCAGACATGGCAAACTCCTTTGCCATCCTGAATCACATCGCAAAGCTCAATGCAAATTAATGGGTCCTGAGCCTAGGGATGAGCATGAAGCTTCCTTTGTTTTGAGTAAATCGGATCGACTTGGGCTAGAATATCGAACGATATCGATATAAAAGTACAAATAAAGAAGCTGAGAGTACGGAAATGCAAGCGCCTTATCGCACGAATTTCAATGCTCGGCTGGACCGGCTGTCATCCTTGATTGACAGGTTGCGGGTTCATGTCAGTGACGGTGGAGCGGGCGGCCCCGATGTGCAAAATGCTACGCTGATGATCTGCAAAGACCCGGCGCAAGACCTCCGTCTTGTTTTGCACCCTCCGAAGGACAGTGCTTCGAGTGCGATAGAGCTGGTTCGTCCGCGGGCCCATGAAAGTATCGTCGTGTCGACGAACATCGAAATCTCCGGGGTCGGCAAACTGCTCTTTGCTGCGCTTCCTATTTGTCTTTCCGTCGACCTTGCAGACGATCCGAGTTTGTCGTCTGTGGTTTTGCCGCTGGTGGAAGAGGTGATGCGGCCCCGCTGTGGCGGTCAGGCTGTCTTCCAGCGCTTGTGTGAGGTTGTGGTGATTCGGCTGCTGCGCCATGCCATGGAAGGAAATGAAATCGATTCAGGGCTCTTGAATGGGCTTTCTGTTCCGAGAGTCGCGCAGGCTCTTGTCGCCATTCACGAGGCGCCCGGTGAGAACTGGACACTGGAACGGCTTGCGGAAATCGCTGGCATGTCGCGCACCCAGTTTGCAGTGACCTTCAAAAGCCTGATCGGAATAACGCCGATGACGTATTTGTCGAATTGGCGACTCGACATTGCACGGGATGAGCTCGCCGCTGGGCGGCAGGTCAAGGTTGTCGCCAATATGTGTGGTTTTGCAAGCCCCGCTTCTTTTTCCCGGGCCTTTGCCAAAAGGTTTGGGTCTCCGCCCCGGCGTGCGCGGCAATTTGCCTGAGCCTTTAGCGTTGTGTTTGTATGACATGGTATCCGCAATAATTGCATTGGAATAATTGATGCAATTATAGATTATATTTCTTTTAACAATTTTTGCGCAACCTCCGGATGTCAAAACTGGAGGAGCAATAATGAAGTTACGATATTTGCCCATTGCGGCAGTTGTCTTGTGGGCGGTGGGCAGTCCAGCGGCCGCCAATCAATTTGAAGCTGAACTCAACTCCCTCGCCAGTGGCAAGATCGCTGAGATCTCCGGATCTGATCAGGTGATTGAGGCCATCAAGGTTCAAAACGATCGGACCGGTTCATTTCAGCAGAACCAGATCGACGACCTGGACCGGACATGGCGTGCGGAAGCCGATTCCATCGACCAACCGATGATTGACGAGGTGCTTGGGAATGCACTGTCTGAATATCTCATGGATATTCAGGACAGCAGTGACGGTCTTTTCACCGAGATCTTTGTGATGGACGCCAAAGGTTTGAATGTTGGGCAGAGTGATGTGACCTCTGACTACTGGCAAGGTGATGAGGCGAAGTGGAAGGAAACCTTTGGTCAAGGTGCAGGCGAGGTCCTCATCGGTGAGTTGGAACAGGACGAATCCACCCAACTGCTGCAAATCCAGGTCAGTGTGACCGTGACTGATCCGGAAAGCGGCCATCCAATCGGTGCCATGACATTCGGGGTGAACATCGAAAAGCTCTAGGCCGACTTAAGCGGGGTGTGGAGCGAGAGTTATTTTTTTTAGCCATTGAGGCCAATGATGAAGATTTCGAAAACCTTGCCGGTCATGATTGTTGGCCTCGGGCTTGTGTGTGTTGCGGCGGTTGGAACTGCGAGTTATCTGTCCAGCAGCCGTTTGATTGCGACTTTAACTGAAGACAGGCTCACAGCATTGGCCCGCAGCCACAGGGCCGCACTCGAAGACCAAATCGCAGCCGCGGCTCGGTCGCTCAGATCACAGGTGAAGGGGCAAACGGTCAGGGCTTCACTTGCAGATTTCGTTGCTGGGTGGGAGAAGGGGGGCGAAACGTCGGCTGACCGTTTGCGGGAGGTTTATATCGCGGAAAACCCGCATCCCGCTGATCAACGGGAAGAGCTGGTTAGGGCTGGCCGAAAGCCCTATGACCGGGCGCATAAGAGTTACCACCCGATCCTGCGCCGCTACATCGAGGAGAGCGGTTTTGGAGATCTTCTCCTGATCTCACCAGGTGGAGATGTTGTCTATTCCGTCAAGAAACAAGAGGATTTTGCCACCAATCTCCGGGCTTCTGAGTGGTCAGGATCGGTCATGGCCCAGGCATTCGAAAAAGCCATGGCCGGCGAGGTTGAGGCCGTTCATTTGATGGACTTGGCCCCTTATGCAGCATTTGCGGGCCGACCTGTTTCGGTTATGGCCGTGCCGATTGCGATTGGCCGGAAAACGATCGGCGTTCTCGCCGTCCATACGCCAACCCAAAAACTTTCCGATACCCTGTCGACCTATGCCGGTCTCGGTCAAACGGGCAATGTCTATTGGGTCAACGGAACCGGACTTGGCCAGAACGACAGTGCGCGAACTCCGGGAAAAAGCGAGCTTTTGAGCGACACGTTTAAACGGACGGAGGTCACCAGCCGAATGTCTGGTCCTGCCAAGTATATGACACTGGACAATGTGAACGCTAAAACCGTCTCGGCCGCTCTTGCGCCATTTGAAAGTCTTGGAAAGTCATATGCCGTTCTCGTAACGCAGGATACGAGCGAAGTTCAGGCACCGCTGGTATCATTGCGCAACAACCTGCTTCTGATCGCAGCGGTGATCGCCCTTGGGGTGGGAGCTGCCGGGTTGATCTACTCCCGGCGACTGACGCGGCGGGTGAACCGGCTCGCTGGCGCCATGGAGGACTTGGCAGAAGGTGCGAACGACGTGGTTTTGCCAAAGGACCGTGGCCGGGACGAAATTGATGACATGACCCGAGCGGTCGAGTTTTTCCGGGAAAGCGTCCAGCGGCGCGGAGAACTGGAGAAAGACGAGGTTCGAGAGCGCGGACTTGAACGCAAGCGCCAGGGTGTCGTCGCCAAGTCTATCCAGGAGTTTCGGGATCTCATTGAAGGTGTTGTGGCGCGGGTTACGGTCAAAACCGACGCCATGACCACAAGCGCTTGCAAAATGAGCCAGATTGCTGGCGAAGCGGCGCAAAGCGCCAGCGAAGCCAGTGTTGCGACAGAGCAATCTTCGCACAGTGTTCAGGCTGTTGCATCTGCAGCCGAGGAACTGACCGCGTCCATCACAGAGATCCTGGAGCAGACAACCCGTGCCAGTGATGTGATTAGTGAAGCGACTTCGGTTGCCACCAAAACAGACAGTCAGGTGACAGGACTTGCAAGTGCAACCGACAAGATCGGTGCGGTGGTCGGGATGATCCGGGAGATTGCAGCGCAAACGAACCTTCTGGCGTTAAACGCGACAATTGAAGCAGCGCGGGCCGGAGAGGCCGGACGTGGGTTTGCCGTTGTCGCGGCCGAAGTCAAAGAGCTCTCGGAGCAGACGGCCAAGGCAACAGAAGAGATCGAAGGGCAGATTTTGGGTGTCCAAAACCTGACGAACGAGACCCTGGAGTCGATCCGGCTGATCGTATCGTCCATTTCCAATGTCCAGTCCATGGCCGAATCCATCACGCAGTCTGTGGGGGATCAGCGTCAGGCAACGGAGGAAATCACCAAGAGCATCACCACAGCTGCGACCGGAACCCAAAGCGCGCGCCATAACGTCGACCGAACATCCGATGTGATCAGTTCCACTGCAGGGGAGGCCGAAGCCGTTAACAAAGCAAGTGGCGAGGTGAAGTCCATCTCCAGTGACTTGTTTGAAGCGGTGGAGGACTTCCTTCAGGCGATGACAAAGGATGTTGATGACCGGCGAGCAGCCCTGCGAAAAAAAGTCGACGGTGAAATCATCTAATTGATCGCCGACGGAAAGGCGATGCAAGTTCGCTTGCGAATAATCCAACCATCGCGCAGGATACCCATCGTTCAACTCCTTCGTTCTCATCTGACTTACGAAGGTGAGCGACGAAGCGCGAGTAAACGATCTCTGTAACTCCCGGCGCGGCAAAAAAGGCGGCCCGGGATGTAAAAGATTTGACACAAAATGCTGAGGCGACCGAGCGTGTTTCAAATAATTTACAATTTAGAACTGACCGCGTTCCGCTTTGGAAATGTGGAATATCTTCCACATTCCGTGCTCACTGGATCATGATGTGAGATATCTTCCACATTCCGGGATTTATACATGTGCAATTTGTACTCTCACACAACAGCGAGACAGGCTGTTATTGATTTTTCCCGGGCAATGACGGTCTCTCAAGAAGTGGAAGATCAGCTTTTCAAGACTGTTCGTTCAAATCCAGCCACATATGATGCGGCTTTGCGAGAGCATACGCTCACCAACGAAAATAGCGCGCTAACACCAACGGAGAAACGTGAAAGGTCGCGGGCTTTCAAAAGCAATCTGGCAAAAGTCTGGATTGAAACTCAGCCGGCGTCAGAGCGGGCACAATGGTTTGGCCCTTCAAAGACCGATGCTGGATCGCTGATCAGAGCCAAAGAAGGATTTGAGGCGAAAGCCTACGCGGATACGGGTGGACCTGACGGTAAGCAGTTCTCAGGCTGGCGGGTTGGTTATGGCTCCGACACCGTGACAAAGGCAGATGGCACAGTTGTTCGTGTCACCAAAGATACGGTTATCAGCCGCGCAGACGCAGAGCGCGACCTAGACCGCCGCATTGCAGAGTTTCAGACTATTGCAATCAAAGGGGTTGGAGTTGACGCTTGGCAACGTATGCCGCCAAGAGCGCAAGCGGTTCTGACTTCGATCACCTACAATTACGGGGAGTTGCCTGGCCGGCTGCACAAGGCCGTTCAATCCGGTGACCTTGAGGCTGTAGCAACCTCGATCGAGGGCCTTAAAGGTGACAACGGCGGCGTGAACTCAAAGCGCCGGCAACAGGAAGCTGACATTATCCGCGGCCGTGCTGCGATCCCGAACGCCCCGCCAGAAGTGCAAGAGCGCCTGGATAATCTCGATTATGAGGACCAGGTTAAGCTTTCGGACCAGGCGCAACGTGATCTTGTGTCAGTTGCCTCCGATCGCCAGGACGCCTTCAAGCTGGACATTGCAACGGATCCGCTTGCGGTTGATAGAAACCGTATTCTTGACGATGCGTTTCTTGATGACGGCCAAAAGGCAAGTCTTATCAACACGCTGGATAGCGCGCTTAAAGAAGGCGAGAAAGACCGGAAAGCCGTTGATTGGGCCAACACTGAAGGTGCCGGAAACCCGCTTGCGTCTGAAGACCGAAAGAATGCCGAGCTTGTTTACAATCAAGTCGTAGACAACGGGGCAAGTCCAGACCAGGCGGCCAACGCTGTTGCGGCCGGTAAGGGTGTGTTGCCAAAGCCTTACGTCAATTTGATACGGAATGGCCTGAACAGCACGAATGCTGAAGAAGTTGCCCTGGCGCACCAACGAGCCGCGGCGTATTTCCAGCTTTACCCACAGGCTGTGACCGGTGCGGAAAACGGCAATGTGATTGAGGACGCTGCTACCAAGTGGCGGTTCTTCACTGACACAATGGGCCTGTCCAACGGTGAGGCCGGGCAACGCCTGGCAGAGTTGAACAGTCCAGAAGCGATCAAGCGGCGTGATGCGCTGCTGAAGTCGGAACCGGTTAAGGAGTATCTGAAGGAAATTGATGCGGATCACCTTGAGGGCAAATTCTCGAAGTGGGGGCCTTACAACGATCCGCAGTTAGGGGCCTCTGAAGAGGTCAGGGCAATTGCTGTTGCGGAGTACCGAGAGCTTTTCAAGGAAAGTCTGGGCGAAGTTGACGGCAACCTAGAAGCTGCTGAAGAGCTGGCGTTTACGAGGTTCGCCCGAAATTGGGGTGTCTCGGATTATTCGCCGCACGGTTCAAAAGTCCTGCTGAAGTACCCGGCCGAGAAGCTGCACCCTGCCATTGGTGAGGGGCATGAATACATCGGCGAGCAAGCTGCCGCGGTTTTGGAAGAGGAAGGGATAGACGCAAAGAAAGTCTATCTTGTCGGGAACCACTACACGCTTGCAGATGCGCGGTCACGATCGGCCGACAGAACCGGGCTAGGACCGCGTTTCACGCTTCAATACGTCGATCAGGACGGGGTTTTGCAACAGCTTCCCTTTGCCTTCCGTGTCGATGTGTTCGGCGCCCTGACTGAAGATCACGTTAAGCGTTTGGAAGATTGGGAGTTGAACGGCGATCGCTACCTGCACGAGCGCCAGGATGCACTTGACCGGAAAGACCTGGGCGACAATACTCGGCCGTCAGAAATGGGCGGCACTCCGTTGCAGCAGATGCAGAAGGCAACGGAAGAGTTCAACCTACTTGAAGAGGCGGGCCAATAATGCCGCTAGACAAAGACAGCCATGTTTCCAACAAAGCGGGGCATATTCCCCGTTTGATCTGCGCAGTAGAAATTTGCATGATGTCAAGCGACTGATTTGGGGCCGATTACTGACTGTCCGGTTCCATCGAAAAAGTCATAGAAGCAGACATTCACGCAGAACGTCTCGTGGTTGGTTTTGGCCCAGAGCAGACATCTGTGCATGTTGCAGCGAGAGTCGGGAACGGCCCGGCGCTACCGTTGGCACCAAGCGCAGCAAAGGTCCGCTCCGAGCCCAGAGCAGACCTCCAATTACTTATTGCAATCAATGAGTAAAGCTTGTTAGCGTTTGATCATAAATACTATTAATACAGGCTAACTATGAATCACTCTCCCAGACTATTTTTCGCAATCATTTGTTTGCTTTTCTT
This sequence comes from Roseibium sp., assembly GCA_017643925.1. Classification (GTDB taxonomy): domain Bacteria; phylum Pseudomonadota; class Alphaproteobacteria; order Rhizobiales; family Stappiaceae; genus Roseibium. The sequence continues at coordinate 7,769 of JAEPML010000026.1, forward strand.
CTCAGTGAATACTACGCGAACCGTAGCCGACCCACTTCCAGAGCCTTGGCAATCGAAACGTGTGGAGGTGGTCAAATTAGCAGAGCGCGCGTGTACTGGGAACCGCTCTGCCGTGAACGAAGTCAAAAAGCGGTTGAATGGCGGCGATCCGATCATGATGAACAGCGCCGGATGGCTTCAGCATTACTGTGATAATTATAAGTTTCTCAGCGAAAGTGACGTCATTGAGTACCAGAGAAAATCCGCACTGGCTGGATATCCGATTGCACTATCCAACTACGGCGAGCGGCTGATCCGTGGAAACTTGGGAGTAGCAAAGGATCGCGCTTTGGGCCTATCCATGATGAACCAGGCAGTAGCAGGTGGATATGGTAGAGCGGCTTATGACCTGGCATCTTTTTACATCAAAGGCGAATATCTGCCAAAAAACCCCAAAAAAGCGCGTCAATACTACATCACTGCAAAGTCAGAAGGTGTGGCGCCTGACAGGTTGGCAAAACTTTCATCTGAAATCGCAATTGCTGAAGCCTTGTCATCTCCAAGTGGCACTCTCTCATCTGGCAAGAATACCGCTGAAAGCACCCCTATCACGGAACAATTTGCAGCTCTTGCCGTGTCACTGGCTGGCGGCGCTTATGGGTTTGCACACGACTATCCAGATGCCAAAAGTGCACAAGAGCGAGCCATCAAAGAGTGTAAGTCAAGAGGCGGCAATGATTGTGACGTCAAAATGATCGGTCAAGGTAAGGGATGCATGGCTTATCACTCAACAGGAGGATCAGCTACTGCACATGGCTGGGCAATTGGAGCTACTCGCAATGCGGTTCAGAAACGTGCTTCACAAGAGTGTAGAAAACGAAATCGCAATGCTCAGTGTGATAATACGAGCTGGGTTTGTAATGATCGAACAAAAAGCAAATTGAAGGTCGTGTTGAATAAGCCTTTACCAGCAGTAACAACAGGCGAAACAGCCAAGAGCCAGTGCCTCGTTCTGACCTATTTGAGCTGTAAAGCATTTGTTCCGGGAAAGTCCAGAAGTACCGATATTACGGGTGCCTCACGCCAGATGTATAGCATTGAAAATTGTGGTGGTAGGAGCAGACAAGCTTTGGGCTGGTGGCTTGAAAAAAACAATTGGTTACATGCTGGCAGAGAAAAAAATGGAACTTGGGGTGGGTTTTCAAACAAAGAAAAAGCTTACTTCAAGCCCATTTTAATGGACTTCATGAACAAGGCTATCTCTGCATTCCCTGCTTGTACTAAACCAGAAACAGTTATTATTAGATTTTTTAAATTGCCCGAAAGCTATGACATCTATGCAAAACCGCATTATTGGAGGAAAGTTATTGCACACACGATTCCATAGTGTGGTCATTTCAAGCAAATAGCTACCAGCAAATTGATTGATAACAGAGTGCGTTGAATTAACCCAATTATTGTAAGCCCGTAATTGTAGATGGTAACTATATCGCTGAATGAATCCAGTTGTACAAAACCCACTGCATTGGATCGATAAATTTCAGAGGATTGCAATTATTACATTTCGTGAAGAATCCTGTTCTAAAAATTTGTCAGGAGGAATTTTTCGGCAGCAAAGTCCGCAGTTCGGTCATTCGCTTCGACTGCAACGAGTGACCATTTCCCGCCCGTCCTGAGAATTTGCTGCGCTACAAACAAACGTCTGCTTTCGGGCGCAGCCTTCAATGCGGCGAACGACCAACAAGGGGCGCGAAGCAGACTGGCTGCTTATTGCGAGACCAGTCATTCAAGTATGGGGTCGGGAGCGGATAACTAACAAATCTGTGAACCGGACGTTGGCACAAAGTACAGCGAATGAGTGCTTCCCGCCCCATGTCGAGATTGCTCCCTAGGAGGGGGGCGCATACCGGATATATGCCGATGGGTTCATCGCTACGGTGCAACTTCTTCAGACTAGTCGCTCACGACCTTTATTAGCCGATCAATAGTGCGCCAATCCGACAGCATCAGCGCTGCCGCAAAAGGCTCATGAACTGCTCCGTGGCTCTGAGCGACCCCGCTAGGCTGTAGTCGGCGATAGTTCTACCCGCGAAATCCTGGACACGAAATTCGTGGGCGTAGGCGAAAGCGGAGAAGAATGATGTGAGTCCGGACGCGCCGTCTGATGGCAGGTCGAAGGCGAATCCATTCTGCTCCACATCGGCCCTGATCCGAACCCATACTGTTTCCTCTCCGCGGCGTTCAAATATGAGTCTTAAATCGGTTTGACCTAGCGGGAATTCCCGATCCTCCCAGATAATCTCACCAAACGAGATGTTGGAATGAGGATAGTAGACGATGCGAAAAGCCGGATTGAGCGATCTGCTCTCCATTGCAAAAAACGGCTTGAGGGTGCGCGTATTGAGGAATGTCCCCGTGAGCCAATCCTGGTTGAGTGTACTTGTTAGAACCTGAAGATGTGGCAAGTCGTCGGCCGAGATATCTCCGGACCGTCGGTTGATGCCCAGTTTTTCGAGCTCGTCCGCGGAGAAGACGTAAATGTCGTCCGGCGGTGTTCGCAGCATTCGTGAAACAAGAGCATCCGGAGTACCAAACTTCTGCAAAGCATCGAAGACATCCGAGATAACCGATTGCGTCAATGAGGCATCGTTAACCCCAGAGACCTGATGAACGCCTAGGAGGCCGTCGGCCAGTCGATGCTTTCCAGCAAGAAAAGCGATCGAGCATGCAGAATGGCATTCACTGCCCGACGTGATCCATGTATTCAATCTCAGTTTGTGGATGATCCGAGCAATCTCAAGAGCGCTGTAGACCTGGCCGCCAGGTGAGTGAAGTTCGACCGTCGTGACGTTAGGGGCAGTGGCGACGGCTGCATGGAATTCGCTAACCAACTTCGCATCGAACTCACCCGTGATCCGGATTGTCTTGTCGTCTAACCGGGCAACTTCCGAAATCGCCTTGAGTGGCGAAATGAGACACCAGAATAAGACTCCTATGACAATTGTTCGATTCAATTATATCCGCCCCAATCCTCGATCGGCAGTTAACTTTCTCAACGACAACTTATGTGCCTGCAGAAGTGCTGTAAACCGGGCCAAAGGATCGCGAATAAAAATGTTGCGAGGCTTGTCGCGCCGCGCCTTCGTACCGCTGGAGCCGGAGAACGGCAGCAGTCGCGAAAAGCACAATGCAGACCCTAGGTCGAAGAAAAGCAACGGCCGCTTAGTCCAAATCTGAGTCATTTGTTCTGATCCCAGCGAACGGCTGCTCTCGGGAATGGCGTGATAGCGGTAGAAAGTCCAAGATAGGGGTGAAAAGCTGTCACCTCACATAATATGATGGGAAGACTTCCCGCCCGGAAAAGGGACGAAAGTCGGCGCATTTCCTCTCGCGAGTAACCAGCCAACTTAGAGGTGCCCAGCAGGTGTGTTTGAAGTCCTGATGCCAATGGGGTTTTCTCTGATAGCGCGGGGCTTCACTTGCAACTGGGTTGCAACTCAATCGTTCCACGATCGGTATTTCTTGATGTGTCTCACCCGGGCCTCCAACAGTTTTGCCTCATCGCTAACAAGGCCCAAGAGCGCGACGTTGCCCTAGAGTGAGCAAAAACGCCCCCTGGAGCCCTTTTTGTACGTAAACATAGCTTCGGATGCGGGGCACTCTCTCCAAGCTTGCGTCTCGGCTTTCTGTCTCCAGGAGCTGTGTTTTGTTCTTCTCGTGATCTTTCGTTTCGGCGGAAGTTTCGTGCCACTCCCTAGTCACCGGATTGGGAAACAGTTTATTCGCATGGAGCCAATTAACTCCATGGCGATGAGAGTTGACTGTCCATATGCATCAACCTACCGTTTTTGCATGTGCGGTCGCTTCAAACTCAAAGTGTCTTGGTCTGACCTCTGGCAGATGTACAATCTAATCCGGCCAGAGGATAAGGCACGCAATACCGCTCCGCGATACAACATTGCGCCGACCCAGGATGTCCCATTCATTCATGTCGACAAGGATGGCAACCAGGTCGTTTCCGAAGGTCGCTGGTGGCTAGTACCGCATTGGGCAAAGGAACCGACGTCCAAATGGCCGATGTTCAACGCCCGGAGCGAAGATGCGCACAAGAAACCGGCTTTTCGCGATGCCTACAAGACACAGCGCTGTTTGATGCCGGCCGATGGGTACTACGAGTGGACCAAGAACGCCGAAGACGGCAAGAAAGACCCGTGGCTGATTGAGCTCCCTGAGTTCAAACCGTTCTCGTTTGCTGGCCTTTGGGCTTACAACTCTGCGCTCGATGTCACCAGCTGCACGATCCTGACGGCCGCGGCGGATCCGAATATCAAGGATCTGCATCACCGCATGCCAATCATCTTGAAACCTGAAGCCTATGAAAACTGGATAGACCCTGACCGGTCGGTTGATGAGGCGAGGGAGCTGCTCGGGCAAAACCTGGGATCAGATCTAACCTTTCACCGTGTCAGTCGAGCGGTAAATTCTTCTCGCGTCGAAGGCCCACAATGTGCTGAAGCGGTTTAGAGACCGCTTGTTTTGGCGGCAAATGGAAGAATTTTGGCAATAATCATCAATTCAGAGATACCTGGTGTCACCATCTATGGCATGAAGCACCGAAAATGGCTCGTGTGCTCCGTATCGCCAATCTGATGGAGTAGTTCAATGTCCAAAGTTCTTGCGTTTCTATTGGCTGCACTCGTGGCAGTTCCAGTCCAAGCAGCTGATTTCACCAGCCCCGTGAACCGCGTCATCGACGGTGACACGTTTCAGCTTAGTCGGCCGATCGTGAAGATTCGGCTTTGTGGTGTAGACACTCCAGAACGCGGCCAAAGGGGCTACAGGGAGGCAACCAACTTCACCAAATCCCTCGTCAGTGGAAAGCAGATTACATGTCGAGTTGTAGGTAGCGGTACGCCTTGCGACGGTCGATCAAGAAAAAAGAGCTACGACCGCTTTGTCGCTCAGTGCTTCGTCAACAATCGTGATATTGGGATGGAGCTCGTCAAGGCTGGTCTTGCCTGCGCCTGGCCCAAGTATTCTGGGCGACACTATGCCAAAAATGCTCGATGTGTGAGGTAGTGGAAGTTCAAAGCAATTTAGACGATGCAAACTCAGCGTGTTGAGGGCGTGCGCAACCGTTGACGATCGACTGCAGAGCACCGCTACGCACACCGGGCACACAGAAGCAGGCAAGACGCTGCCCGAATATCCAAAAGACTGAGCGAGCGGGCGTCAGGACAGGGGAGTCGCTTGACGTTGCCCTTATCCGAACAGACCAGGCGCTTGGCCGCGCGAATGCCCGGGTTCAACGGTGCGCGGCCTGGTACGACGAAAACAAGAACGGCTTTGCAAGGGGCGGGGATGAATAAACAAGACATGATCACCGAGCCGGTTGCGATCGGAGCATTTTCGCGGAGCTAGCTACACAGGCATTTGGAGTGGATGGTGGCCAAAGAACAATTGGTGTTGCCTATCTTTGGCACCGTTTGGCTCCTGATCCAGATTGCCGGGCATATTCACAACACATGGGTGAAAAAAAGAAAGGGAGGCTGATGCCTCCCTTTCACAAACAACATGACCCTTCGATTGAACCTCGAGAAGTCATGTCATTTTTCAAAGACTGTACAGGTCTTCGCTAATGTGCGGGCCCCTAAGGGGCTCGCTCACACGGGAGCTAAGCTCCCCATTTAATAAAAGAGAGTAGTACTTGCCTCTCTTTTTTTGCAATTTCCTAGTTAGGAGATTGCTACTTTTTTGTGTTGTAGTGGTCCCAGAGGAACCGGATCGAAAGTAGTGCAAGATGTACTTGCAATAACATAGTTAAATCAACTCCCGGAAAAACTCCGGATTAGCAGAGAATTATTAGGGCGTCGATTGTGTAGGTCCATGCTATGTTCAATACATTACTCTGTCTTCCAAAAAACAAACACAGGAAAGTCCCCCAACCGGATTGGCTGGAAGGTCTATAACCTTAGCGAATTTGATAGGGTTTGCAACTTTTGATGGTTGCAGCGGTCTCTGCGCTATCGAATTCAAAAGTGTGGGATCGTAGTGGTGTTTGGCATGGTAATAGAAACCTAGAAGGACGCCATATTCACGCGTCAATGGCGGGAAGGATCAGATTCGATCAAAAGCTTGGTTGAGGGGTGACGCTAGTCATCGCAAATTCAGCTGTAATCTGTGAGTTCAGGGTTGGCACTACGCACCAGTCGAAGGGTTGAGATGGAGTTGCAAAATAGATCAATGGTTGCATAAGGCGAGGACTACGCGTTAACTCGTGGCCGGAGTTGAGGAATCACGTGTTCGACGCAATAAGAAAAAAATATCTTGGACATTGGAAGAGAGAAATCGTGGACGATCCCAACGGATCGCCCATTGGTTCCGAAATTGATGTCCGGCGAGCGCTCATAAAATACAGAAAAAGGCTCAAGAGCACTGCGGTGGCACGAGGTGCGCCGACCTTAGGATTAAATCGTTTCGCCAAGGGTAAGTCGCGAAAACTTTTGAAAAAGGTCCGAAGAGGGAAACGGCCAAAGTTTTCTAAAGCTTTGTTGCTCACTGGGAAATACATAGACAACAAGCTTGCAAATGGTCTGGTTCCCGACAGACTCGAACTTTGGACACCAATATTGCAGAGGCGTCCTGACCAAGCATATGACGAGCTAATTCTTGAGAAGTTTTCGTTTATCGAGCACCCGCAAGAGACCATAAATCAATTACTAAAAATAATTGATTTCGAAGCTTCTGCTGTCGAGGCTCGGCTTCATTTCGATGATCAATACTGCGAAGACGTGGCAGCATATTTGGTTTTGGCGGAGATGTGGCCGGACATGGCGCGGGTGTTTCGAGGCGGTCGCATGGGACTGTCGATTCAAAAAGTTGTCGAAGCGCTTGGGTTGCGCCGAGCTCTTGGCATGAAGTTGCCGCAGCTGAAAGATATGGACAAGGTTTGGGCGTTTCCAAGGCGATCTCGCAGAGGGGCAGGCACTTCAAAGAGCGATAATCTCAACCTCGAACCACAAGTGAGGGAGAGAGTTGCTGATGACTTTTGTAACGCTCTGGACAATTGGCTCTCCACTGCAACGGAAGAATTGCAGCTGCGAAAGCAGGGAAAGTCGCGCTTCGCAGCAATCATTGGCGAATTGTTGGACAACGCAGAACGACACAGCAATCCACCCGGTAAAGACGGGGATTGGTCTACAGCCGCATTCATGGCGCATCGCGATGAGAATGGCACTGAGGTATTTCGTTGCCATATGGGCTTCTTGAGCGTCGGCGCTTCGATTTCTGAAAGCTTGAGGACTGCATCAGATGTTACCAGGGAACAAATTGACAGGTACATAACCAAGCATCATCGGTGTGGAGTTTCTCCGGATACTCTTACCACCTTGGTCGGGTTGCAAGATGGGGTCACTCGTGATCGAGAAGCAGAAGCAAACAATCGTGGTGGAATAGGTTTTCAGGAAGTTCTTGAACTCATTAGTGTTTTGGGGGTCTCCAATCAGCCTGGAAAAGAGCCCAGGATGACGATCGTATCGGGTCAATCTTGCATAATGGCGAAATTTCCTTATCTTGAAGGGCAAAGAGGTGGGGAAAACCTACCCAGAATGCTCTGGTTCAATAAGGAAAATTCTCCGGATTTTCCACCAGATTCAAACTTCGTATTTGATCTTCGTTCACGTTTCCCAGGCACAATCATTGGCCTGACGTTTGTGTTGAGTAAAGACGATCTGATGGCGGTGCTAAATGCTACTGATTGAGCTAAATGAATTGACCAACGGTGGTGAAGTCAGAAACCTTTCAGGACATGAAAGGGGCCAGGCTGCACGTGCTAAATTTGGTCTTGCTGATTTGGATCAAGCGAACGAGCGCGTTGTAATAAGCATTCCCGATTTTATTTACACGATCACACCGTCGTTCTTCCAAGGAATGTTCGCGGAGAGTGTTCGCCAGCTCGGCGGGCGTGATAAGTTTCTTGATCGCTATCAGTTCAATGCAGACCCTGTCGTTTTGCAACAGATTGATAGGGGTATTAAAGCGTCGTTGGTGGAGCGCCGTCCATTTATGACTAACTGAGTCTGTACCAGATGGACGCACGAGGATGGGCTGCTTGGCTCGCTATTGGAATTAGCCTTCTCTGGAACGCCATTAACACTTATCGGTCAATTCGAGAAGCAAAGCGGTCCCATCGCGTCACCGAGTTCAAAGAGCTAAAAGGGCCTGTTGACACAGAGTTGCGTGGGCTTAGGCGCACGAAGAATGAAATTACGTCACTGGCTCTTACTGCGGAGACGGATCAAGAGTTTGTTGATAGCGCTGGTGAGTTAAACCGCGAACTGTCTAAAAAAGCTGTCGATCTTAGTGTCGCACTCGAGACTCTAGACAAGAGTAACCATTCAGACGGAACAAACTGGACAGAGAGCGCCAGCATTGAATGGGACGCAGTTTTCGAGGAATATGACGGGCTGTATGCGACAGGCGAATTGACTGAGCGAAAGCAAAAAATCTCTGAGGTTTTAGCAAAGCTCGACGCGCTTATCGATGGAGTACAGAAGTTACTCGAGAACGAGCTCGAACTGAAAGCAGCTGGTCCAAGTTGGCATCTTGATTTCCCGTTGTTGAAGCAAGGTTCCGAGAAAGTTGCACTTATTCGCAAGCAGCAGTTTCCTGTTCTGGTCCAAAAGAGCAAGGTCGGCTGGGCTGATTTGATCAGGCGGTTGGGTATCGCGGTACAATGGGCCAAACGATTGCTTGAGGACTGGCGACGTTAGGATAGCGAGTAGAATTACCAGTTGGATCAAAATTGAGCTGACGACAAACCTCCGGCGCAGCGAACAATCCAATGAAGAACAAACTGCGGACAAACTGTCGGGGTTTTGCAGAAATCTTTCTGCAATTCACATTCCGTTCGCTGCATGTTCTTGCAAGAAGCTGCAGGGTGCGGGGCAGTGGAAAAATCAATTTGGGGCAAAAAACGCCTTGAACTCAGAAGGTTTTACCCGTACATCGATCCAGCCGGAGAGGTGGCCGAGTGGTCGAAGGCGCTCCCCTGCTAAGGGAGTAGGCCCGGAAGGGTCTCGAGGGTTCGAATCCCTTCCTCTCCGCCATCTTCCCTCAGGATCAAGTTCCTTAAATCTGTTTGATACGCGTTTTGTCACGGAAACCTGAGGTTTCTGTTGTCTTGCCTCCCATTGGGGCGTCCGATTGCGTTCAGCAGTATGTTGAGATGGAATATTTCTGGCGGCACCGTGAAAAGCAATAATCACTCACCGTTTCCTGCGTTGTCTCTCCAACGCTGACCGGACAATGGCGACGGTAAGCGGCCATGCGGCAGAAAAAGCGGCGGCTGCTGTAACACGTTGCAAACTGATGCGATTTTTGAAGGCAAGTTCAATCAGCGTCAGCAGCATGAACCCCATGGCAACAAGCCAGTAAAAGGTTGCTCCAGCATTCAACACCAAACATGCCAACCGTTCCGCCCCTAATCGATAAAATTTTATCTAAATTCGAAGTAACAGAAATTCCGACCCTGCGTAAGGTGTGTCGGGAATTTCTGCAAGTTAGAGTTAACGGCTGTGCGTGGGCGAAGAGTGGATCGGGTGGAAAGAATATTCCTGATCGGGGGTAGTAAAATCAGGGCAGAAATCTGCTTGCGCGATAGACAACAGCTTCCTCGTTTGAAAACACCAACTGGAAATCGGGGGTTTGTGCGAGCGCGGTTACGAGCTCATCCAGGGCACCTTCCGGCATCTTGCCGAGTGCCTCGACATAAGCCCGCTGGCTCCTGGTCACGATGACGTAACCGTCCTTCCAATTGGGTTCCCGAAACCAGCGGCTCAAGACGGCAGCGGGGTCCGCAAGGATCTTTGCAACTTCCTCCGGACGTTCGTTGGCGATGGGCAGATAGGTAAAGTTTTCGTAGTTGGAGAATTGGGAGGGATAGCTGCGCGCACCCTCCACGAGAAGCGTTCCAGGGCCCGCTTGCGCATAGACCCAGTAGGCCGCAGCAACCTCTTGCCCGGAAAAGCGGTACTGTCTGTCCTTGCCGTTGTTCGCCAGAAGAAATCCAGCGGTCAGAAACATGCTGGTGACGGCAAATACAACGGAGACAGCAGTCCCACGTCCCGAATTCCGCGACACGAAAAACAGGCAGGCTGCAAAGAAGGCCAGGAACGGGAGACAGAAAAGGTAAATCCGGAAGATAGCCTCGCCGCCATATGAGGTCACGAGCATGACCGGGAAAGGGGCGGCCAACAGGGCGCAGACAACCCCATCCCGGTAGCCTGCACGAAGCCGTCTCAGCCAACCGAGAACCGCCATCAGCCCGACCAGGGCCGACAAGATCCTGCCCGACCAAGTCACGATTGCAACTTCGGAACTGACCTTGGCCGTGTTGACGAGTTTGCCCGTGACGCCTTCCAGCGTGTCGCCAAGAGAAGCGACTTCTGCAGGAAGATGCATGGCCGTGAATGGAGCGGCCGGATAGACAATCCAAAACGCAACGCCAAGTCCGGCAAGCACCGGGTAGCCAATGCTCAGGGGCGTCATCACCGACAGCGCCGCCAGAGAACAGATCAGCAAGAGCGGCGTCAACTGGTGGGAAGCAACAATGATCATGATGCTGGCGAAGACGGCCAGTGTTGCCAGTATGCGGAGAACGGGCTGCACCTGGCGCTGGCGCGATGTATAGCTGGTGAACATGACGCGGAATTCGCGCAGCATCCTGCCGACACCAGAATGGGACCTGCTCCCCTGCGGCATGAGCGGACCGAGACACAACGCCAATACCGCGAGGTAAAAAATGTAGGCAAAGGCCTGCGGTGAAAAATAGTCTTGGCCCACCCAGTTTGCGCAAAGGAAAATCCAGACAGCGGCCCATTGCAGCCTGCGATCATCGGTAAAGCTCCTGAAGATGAACTTCAGCAGCACAATGAAGATCAGGCTCGAGATTACCGAGAAGAAGCGCGCCAGGTCTGCAACCTGCAGCGGGCCAAGGTTGAACCAGTCTGCGAACAGGGCGAAAAACCGGAAGAAGCCGGACCAGTTGTGATAAGCCGCGAGGAACGGAGCGGTCGGATCTACCGTTCCGTGGCGCTGGATGTAGTCGACGATCCCGATATGTTTCCAGGCCCAGGAGTAACGGAGCGTGCCATAGACGATGGCAGGTGTGGTATGCAACAGGATAACGAGCGCGACCAGAGACGCCGGACGCAGCAGGGCCACGCGGGAGAGCGGGTGGAGACTTGCCGCAAAGGCGGAAATCACGAGTACAAGCGCCGTCCAGTACTGCGCCGGCAGAATTGAGACCAGCCCGAGGTCGTCCAGGTCAGCCGGGTCCGCAAGAGGCAGGGCAAACAGCCAGAGAAAGATCGCGGCCGCAAGACTTGCGGCGATTGCCACGTCCAGCTTACCGGCACTGAGCAGGCTGCTGCCCCTGGCCTGATCATTCAACGCCAATGTGCTGATCCCTTCAGATCGACAGGAGCCTGTCGCGTTTCAACGCTATCAGCACCCAGTCGAGATTCGCTGCGATCCAGAACCGATTCTTGGCGTATCGCTCGGACTTGTTCAAGTTGGCAGCCAGGTGGTTTATCCAGGTCAACAGGATCAGGGGCCTTTGAGCGGACTGTGTGAACTCACCCTCTTCGGTCGCTGCCTCGCCGAGGAGACGCCGTTCATCGTCAGACCATCCGTTTTTCAGAACGTCCCGAACGACAGGGCCGAGGTCTTCACCGCTCCTCAAAACCCGCGTTGCAAGCAAGAGGTGATAGAGATCGTATTGCCCTGGGCCGTCGTCCTGGGAATTGTCCCAATCAATCAGCCCGGATAGGGCGTAATCCTCTGGCTCGTCCCCGGTGGACGTGAAAAGAATGTTGCCAGGCGCAAGGTCTCCGTGAGTTCGGCCAAGCAGCAGCTTCCTGTGTTGAAGATATCCGACCAGCATCTCACGAACCAGACCAAGTGCTTCCCGCCGCTGGTCTGCGGACAAAAGACCGGATTGCAGGTCATCAAGGCTTTCAAGAGGATGGTCAATCCACTGCGAAATCCAATCTTCCTGGATTTTTGTCGTCGACCCGGTCGACCGGTGAAGATCAGCAATGGTCACGAACACTTCGGCCAGACGTGTTCGAGGGTTTCCAGCTGCCAGCAACTTGCTTCCGTCTCGGCCTGGCACGCCGCTTTCGAGCGACCATTGAATATCTGCGGTCGATCCTTTGTCGACCAGCCTCGGAAACAGATGTTGATACTGCGAAACCCTGGAGTCCTTGTTCAGGTCTTCGAGCACATGTTCGTTCCGCCTGAGCGACGCAGCACCCTTTCCGGAAGTGGTTGCCTTCAAGACAAATTTCGTAGCCTGGTCTTTGCCAGGCTGTGTGGATTGCGCCAACTGATACAGCACCACGGAAACATCGCTCAAAGATCCTCCAAGGGGCCGGGTTTGCAGGTCCCTTAACTCGGCGTAGTGCGTCGCTTCGGCCGGCAGTTTGAACGCAATCTCCTTGTTGTCCTCCGCAAGTCCCAGAGCACGCTTGGCAGCCTGAACTGTCTGACCGGCGGAAGCGACGATGGTCAGAGCCCATTCCCCCACAGACAGGAGCCCATGTGTCCACACATGGACGGCGACAATGCCGACTGCGACAAATCCGTGAGCGCAGAGCCAGGCAATTGCGACACCGGATGCCCCCATGCCTTGAGCCAAAACGGCACATACAGCGCAAAAGACCAGCAGGGTTGCCAGCTGGACCACCGCGACTTTGCGCGTTTCTCCGGTGACCCGGGCTGCGGCGATGAATATGGTCGTCACCGCCCACGGAATGCAGGACAGAACGAGAATACGGAGAAGGGCCGTGCCGTCCGCCGCGTAAACCGGACCAAAAAGCCTCATCAGGAGTGGCGCCGCAACGACCACGAAGACCACACCGGCGCTGACGAGCGGCAAGGTATGACAGACGGTGTCGGAAACCAGTCTGCGAAGGCGTGCGCGATTTGCAGCACCTTCGGCCACCAGCGACATGCTCATGGAACGACCGACGAGATAGATTGAGTACGTGAAAGTCCAGGCAATGTAGTAGACCGCATTGGCAGCTTCCCCGGCCACCGACAGAACAATCAGGGGTGCCAATCCGAAGGCGGCAGCAAGGGCAAGACTTCCCGCATAATCCCAGCCCAGAAATCGCGAGACGGTGCCGAGGTCGGGGGCCTTTCCTTCGCTGGCCGGTCGAGAGGCGTTTTTGAAGATGATCCAGCTGACGATGGCGACAGCCGGAAGCAAGGGCAGCGTCCAGGCATAGAAAATCCCGCCCGGAACGGGCAGGGCCCAAAGCGCGAGGACCGCCAGAAGGGCAATCTTTACGGTCGAATACAGCGCATTTTCAATGGGAACGATGACCGATTTGCGCAGCCCGGCCAGTGCAGTGTCTTGGAGTGCGAAGATGGTCCAGATCACGGTGGAACAAACAAACCACAGGATGGCCTGGGGATTCTCCGCCAGGACCTTGAGCGGTGGAGCGAGCGTGCCGACGCCAAAGGCAAACACGGTTGCCGCAATGGCTGCCAGAACGGCGGCTGCCAGGTAGACCCTGCGGACAAGAGCGCTCCTGTCGGCGCCAGCCGTCGGCAGAAACCGGTTGAGGACCGAGCCCAGGTTCATCTGGGCGAAATAACCGATCGTTGTCATCGAGGAGATCAGCGCCGCGCCGAACCCGACTTCTTCCGGGGTGAACAAGCGTGTTGCCACCATCCAGAAGACCACGCCGAGTATGGACGTCAGACCCGCGCTTGCGATCAGCGAATACCCGTTCAACAACAGGGGGCTGGATCGCAGGCCGCGAATGACCGCGTGATCCGCCAGCCTGCGCCTCATCGGAAACATGTCCGGACTGTTTTGTGAGTGTTCAAGGGTCACAGGCGCAACTTCTGCCAGGCGCGTACATAGTCGACTTTCATCTCCGCCGGAAAGACGGTGGTTTCATCCGGATCGCCGGGCCAGTTTCCACCGACGGCCAGATTGAGGATCATGTAGAGTGGTTCGTTGGGTATGCGGCTCGTATCCTCGTGCCGCCACATCTCCTTGCCGTCGAGATACCAGACAATTGCTTCCGGGCTCCACTCAACCCCGTAGACGTGCCAATCTGCCGAGAGGTCAGAAACCCTGACTTCATGGCCGACATTCCGGCTGTCCCCGTTTTCGTTCCGATAATGGAAGTGAAGTTCGAGCACATCCGGTCGGTGACCGAGCAGTTCCATGATGTCGATTTCAGGCTTGGATTCTCGCGTCGACGGGAGCATCCAGAACGCCGGCCACAACCCCTGACCGGAAGGGACCTTGGCCCGCATCTCGAAAAATCCGTATGTGCTTTCAAAACGCGTCTCTGACGGGTCTTCCTCGTAATAGCGACCTGTTGTCACCATGCCGGATGTGTAATCGAATATCCGTCCTTCCCAACCGGGAACCTGTTCCGGTCTTGCAGTCAAAATCAGGGTCCCGTCCCTTACCGAAACGTTGTCGGGCAAGTACCACTGGAGTTCATTGTTGCCGAGATTTGTGCAGCCGTTCTTGTCCCACCAGTAGCATGTCGTCCAGCGCTTGAGATCGAGTTCAGGACCCGTAAATTCGTCTTCGAACACGAGAAAGTAGGCGCCGTCAACACCGTGTGGTTTTGCCGTTTCGGCATTAGCGGACGTTGCCGCAAACGCGACCGAAAGACACGCTGGAGCAATGAGATGTTTCAGGTAGCCGCTCATCTCACGCATCCTTGAACCCAATTGCTTTTTTGACGACTGCACGCAATTTCCTGTCGGCGGACAGAAGAGGAATACGCTCATGGACGTATTCCGCATATGGTCTGCTTTCGGCCCCAAAACTTGACTTGAATTGTGCAAGTGAGGTCGAGCTTCCGGTTTCTCCCATGTGATAGTGTCGGCAGCCGGCTTTGCACGCGGCCTCAATTGCGCTGGCGTGCAACAGATGATTGGCATAGGTGTTGCCGATCAGGCGTTTGTCCATTGCGCCACGCGTATAGTGGGCGTTCCGATCCATGAGCACCATGATCCCGGCAACGGGCTGATCGTTTCGATATGCAAGCCAGAATGTGACAAGTCCGCCGGTGTTTTGGGCAAAGGCCCTGAATTTCGCCTTCGGGTCCCGCACCTTTGCTCTCAGGCCGGCCAACCACGCAAATTCATTCTGTTTGCCCGCCCATCTTTGGACGGACTGCCGAAAGAGGCCATCAAAATCCGAGATCAGGTCTTCATTTCGACCGGAAACTATTGTTATGCCGGCCTTTCCGGCCCTGCGGATCTTGCTGCGGGTCTTGCCAGGAAACCTGTTGGTCCAGACAGCGTCATAGCCGCCTGAAAGGTCGAGAACATGGGCGTTGCGCGCGACCGGGGTCCAACGCGTTCCGACGGCTGCTTCTGACCAGAGATCGCCATGCAGCGGATTGGGTCTGATTTTTACTGCAGCTCCGGAAAGCTGCTCGAGATCATTCAAGACTGTACGCAGATGCCTCGCCGTCAAGGGGGCGTCAGACACCAGTCCGCCAAATCCCCAGGCCGGAGGGGGGGAGCTGAAGACGCTCAGCAAGTCGGGTCCAAGACGAGATCTGTAGAGGGGCAGATAGGCGCTCATGCCATCGGCAAATCGGTAGCACCTGCTGGCATCAACAAACCTTCCGTCCCCAACGATAGAGCTGCTCCAGTCAGCAGATTGACTGGGCATGACCGTTTTGTCAGCCCGGTAGATGGCTTCCCGGGCCGTGTCGGAAATGGTGTTCGTGACATCAACCGGTATCGTCATAGCAACCCGGTCCAGCATTACCACACTCCTTGTTAGAAACCGCTTATTTAGCGGCCTGTAGCATGATTAATAGACTGTGTATTGGTTAACTTTGATACGTGATTAACGCAGACGTCTGGTGCGCTCCTTGGTAAATACTGCAGTTGAACGGAGATTCACCATGGCGCTCCTGCTGGTGAACAATCCCGGGAAACGAACCAGAAACACAATGGCTTGGTGGACGAACATAGTTGCAATGGCATTGAGGTCATTGGTTCTGATTGCCATGCTCATCGCTCCGGCAATGGCGCAGGACGGGACGGATGCGCGCGCGCAGATCATTGTTGCACCGCTTGAGGATGCGCAGCTCAATGATGTTCTCACGCGTCACCTGACACTCCCCGAGTTCCTGGATGTTGGGGCCAGGTCGCGGGACGAGTGGTTGGCATCCGTAAAACTGGAAGCCACGAAACTGGAAGCATTGCTGCAAGGGTATGGTTACCTGGAGGCAACGGTCGACGTCACTGTGGCCGACGGTTCACCGGAAACGGTCCTGATGACGCCAGTGCCCGGTTCACTTTACAAGATTGGTTGGATCAGGGTCGACGGTTCGCCGCCGGACGACGACGGAACCGTGAGCAGCTCCCTGAACAGTTTACTCAACGACCGCGTTGGAAAAGATGCTGACCGGCAGACCCTTGCCGAACTGCGCAGAAGTGTGACCTGGACACTGGGGGAGGCCTCGTTTGCCAATGCCGCCGTTTCGCAACAGGACCTCATTCTGGAGCCTGACACGGGAACTGTCGGCATTGTGCTGGCAATTGAGCCCGGCCCGCCAGTTGTGATCGGTGATGTCCGGGTCGAGGGTGCGGCCAGCAGGAGACTGGACATTGCCCGGAACCTTGTGCCGATCGAGCCCGGAGATCCCTACAGGGCAAGCGTGATCGATGCCATCCAGGCAGACCTGGAAGCGACAGGTCTGTTTCGCAGGGTACGAATTTCACTGGCAGGCAAGCCGGACCGGCTCGGGCGGACCACGCTCAGGATCGAGTTGCGTGATGGACCTTCAGATCCTGTTCAACTCAAAGAAAGCAGCGGTCTTGGTCCGCTCTTGCTTATGATCACCATGTTGCTGGTGGTTTTTCGGGAATGCATTCGCGCGACCCGCTATTGGCGCAATGTCGCTTTTCGCAGTGTGTTGACGCTGCTGGTTGTCCTGATGACAGCAGCTTCTGGCGTTCTGGTGGTTCAACGGATCGCGGTGTTCCTGTCCTGAAATGGAACATTGAACCTGCAGCGGTCATCACCGCACAACGGCGCGTTCAAGAGGTGACCCTGCAACGGAGCCGACAAATTCGCGTGAGGCAGCCTTTACGCTGATACGCAGCGCCGGGCGACGTGTCAGTTCAGCTTGCCAAACTGGATCGTCCCGGCGACAAAATCAGAAGCATCCTTGTCACGGGCCTTCATTCCCGAGGCAATAACCTCGTTCATCTGCGCCTTGAGATGCAGCAGTTCGGAACGGGCTTTTGCAACATTTGCCTCGCCTTCCGGCAATCCTGCAGTTGCGTCCTGCTGAGCCTGTGCCAGATCCTTTTCGGCCTGCTGCCAAGCTTCGGTCAGTCGAAACCACTCCGCCAGAACTTTCTTGCTTTTAGTCTCGTCCACGAAGTTCTTCCTTCGTCCGAAGTGACCCGGCTTCCGGGTTTGAGAAGACCGGATCAAGTCCGGATGCCGAGCTTCCACCCGTTGTTTCGTCCAATCAATATTAGTCAATTATGACATTAACGTTAATTAAATGAAAAGCTTTCCGGCGCGTTACCCAACGCTCATATTAAAACAAAATTAAAATTTGAAGAAAATGCGAGAGACGCTGCAAGTACGTCTCCACGAAACAACAAACTCCTTCTTTGGGCTGTGTACGATTGGTGAAAAAATGAACAAGATTTCCGAACTGACACCCGGTGCCGTTCCCGTTGGGTTTTCCAGCCCCAGCATCAGCGTTGTCGTGCCGGCCAAGAACGAAGCAAAGAACCTGCCGCACGTGCTTAGCAAATTTCCGTCGTGGATTGACGAAGTCATTCTGGTCGATGGCAATTCAACGGATGACACTGTCGCGGTTGCGCGCTCCATCCTGCCGAACATCAAGGTGGTCGGCCAGTCGCGCAAGGGAAAGGGCGCTGCGTTGCGCAGCGGCTTTGAGGCTTCCAAGGGCGATATCATCGTCATGATCGATGCCGACGGATCCATGGATCCGGGCGAGATCCCGGCCTATATCGGCGCGCTTCTGACCGGAGCCGACTTCGTCAAGGGATCCCGCTTCATGCAAGGCGGCGGCACCGACGACATGGAATGGTACCGTCGCCTGGGCAACTGGGGTTTCGTCAAGCTCGTTACCTGGCGGTTCGGGGGTAACTACTCGGACCTTTGCTACGGATACAGCGCCTTCTGGCGCGATGCACTGACACGCCTCTACCTCGAAAAAGATGATGGATTTGAAATCGAGACCAGCATGAATGTCCAGGCCCTGCAGGCGGGGCTGACCGTGCACGAGGTTCCGAGCCAGGAAGCACCGCGCATTCACGGCGTGAGCAACCTGCGAACCATCCCCGATGGCTTCCGGGTCTTGATGACCATCTAGCGGCTCGGCACCGTTGGTTCCGGAAAACGCCGTCACGACGGCGAAATCTCCAAGCCGGGGGCTGTTGACAGCCGGTTCGCAGGAGATATTCGTGACATCACCAACTGACATCTTCCAGGCAACGGACACGCCACCCGTTTCCGTTGTCATCTGCGCTCATACAATGAAGCGTGCTACACTGTTGTGCGCGGCGGTCGAGTCCATTGCCGCGCAGACCGTGAAGACCGCCGAGATCATTGTTGTCTGCGACCACAATCAGGAACTCGAAACCTTCGTTTCGGTGCGTTACCCGAACGTGCACGTGCTCGCGAATGCAGGTGGAAAAGGCCTGTCCGGTGCGCGAAACACGGGCATTCGGCACGCGTCCGGCGACATTGTCGCCTTCATAGATGACGATGCCGTTGCCGATAGCGACTGGCTGGAGCAGTTGCTTGCCACCTATGAGGATCGCGACGTTATAGCGGCTGGTGGCCTGATCGAACCGCTCTGGCCCCAGGAACGGCCCGACTGGTTTCCGAGGGAATTTGAATGGGTGATCGGCTGTAGTTACCTCGGTCTGCCGCGCGAACGTGCCAGCGTACGCAACCTCATCGGCTGCAACATGTCCATCAGGCGTGACGTCCTCGATGTGGTCGGCGGTTTCCGCGAGGCGCTCGGCCGTGACGACAACAACGCCTACGGCTGCGAAGAAACCGAGCTTTTCATTCGAGCTCTGGACGCCTATCCGCAAGGTTCAATCCAGTATGAACCGGCAGCCAGGGTCCGGCACAACATCGAAGCCGAGCGCACGGCGTTTCCATATTTCCGCAGGCGATGCCTTGCCGAAGGAATCTCCAAGGCCGAAATGGTTCGGACAGTGGGAACACAACAGGGTTTGTCCAGCGAGCGAAGCTATACCCTGAAGGTCTTGCCGAAGGGCGTGTTGCGCGGCTTGGCCGACACGCTGAAGGGAGATGTATCCGGCCTTCGGCGGAGCCTCGCCATCATTTACGGTTTTGCACTTGTTGCCGGGGCCTATGCCGGTTCGAAGATGAAACGAACAATGGTTCGGCCTGCCGAAAAGGCGCAGGCCAAGCCCATTGCCGTTCTTGATGTTGATGTCACGTCGAACTCCGCCTCATCGGACACGCTGGATGCAGTTCTGGATGACACCGCCGGCGGCGTTCACTGCCTTGTGCGGTCTTTCGGACGCCCCGTTGATCTGGTGCAACTCGACTTCTGTGAAAACGCGGACAAAGGCGCTGAATTGAAAGAAGCGCTGGCAAATGTTCAGGTCGACGGCGTCGATGCTGAAGAACGCAAGCGCACAGATGCCGAAAGGCGACACGTTTCGGTGATCGTCGCGACGCGAGACCGGACGGACAGCCTTGCCCGTTGTCTCGACAGCCTCCTGCAGCAGAGCCATCAGAAGATGGACATCGTCGTCGTTGACAACGCTCCGTCCAGTTCGGCAACGGAAGAACTGCTCTCAGAGACATATTTGGCTGACGGACGCGTGCGCTATGTACGCGAAGACCGACCCGGGCTGGCGCGTGCTCACAACACGGGTCTCCTGTATGCACGGGGCGACATTCTGGCCTTCACCGACGACGACGTGGTCGTGGACAGGCATTGGGTTGAAGCGATCGAAGAAACGTTCGACGCAGCCGGCAAGGTCGGATGTGTTACCGGCCTGATCCTGCCTGCAGAGCTTGAAACGCGAGCGCAGCAACTGATTGAGGCGCATGGCGGTTTCGGCAAGGGCTTTCAGCGTCAGGTCTTTGACCTGGTGGAAAACCATCCCGGTTCTCCTCTGTTTCCCTATGCGGCTGGTGTCTTCGGCTCTGGGGCGAACATGGCGTTCAGTCGCGAAGCGCTCACGAAAATCGGTGGTTTCGACAACGCGTTGGGCGCCGGTACCCCCGCAAGGGGAGGAGACGACCTGGCGTCCTTCGTGTCGGTGGTAAACGCCGGGTTTCAGCTGGTCTATCAACCTGCGGCGATCCTTCGGCACTATCACCGCCGGACTGAAAGCGGGATCGAGGGACAGGCTTATGGATATGGTGTTGGGCTTGGAGCCTACCTGACCAAGCAGATCATCGATCAGCCAGCTGTCGCCCTTACATTTGCGCGCCGCGTGCCCGCTGCCTTCACGCACCTGTTTTCCAACCGGTCCGAGAAGCAGCAAAGACTGCCCGTCGACTTTCCAAGACGCCTGATCTGGAAGGAGCGCCTGGGCATCCTGATGGGTGTCCCGGGATATCTGCGAAGCAGGTTCCTGCGCAAGGACGAGCATCAGACACCGACGTCGCCATCCCGACTGGTTCACAAGCCGAATTCCTAGGGAGACCGGACTGATGCGTTCCATTCCCCTATTGATGTACCACTCGATCGACGAGAGGGTCACTGAGGACTATAGCCGTTGGGCTGTCAGCAGCCGCCGCTTCGGCGAGCAATTGTCCGTTCTGGCGGATGAGGGCTACGAAGTTCTGACCATCTCGCAACTGGTCGAGAGGTTGCAGTCGGGCACACAGCTTCCGGACAAATGCACGGCGCTCACCTTTGACGACGGCCTGCAGGACTTTGCGACAGGGGCCATGCCGGTTCTCGAGACTTTTGGATTGAGTGCAACGCTATACGTGGTCGCTGGGCTGGTGGGATGCACCAGCCGCTGGCTGTCTCCACTTGGTGAAGGCAGCCGGCCGATGCTCGATGCCGCAGAGCTGCGCAACCTTGTGGCAAAGGGGATCGAGATCGGCGCCCACAGCATGACCCACCCGCAACTGGACCTTTTGGCGCCGGAACAAGCCAGAGCGGAAATCGTGGGAAGCCGCAACGTTCTGGAAGACATACTGGGCGCCCGTGTCCGTTCCTTCGCCTATCCCCACGGATATGCCTCCAGGACGACGCGCAACATTGTTCGGGACGCTGGATTTTCTTCCGCGGTGCGCGTGCGCCATGCGCTGTCTTCGGACAGTGAAGACCGGTTTGGCCTTTCCAGGCTGATCATCACCGAAGACGTGGGACCAACGGAACTCAAAACCCTGTTGCGTGGTGAAAACCTGCCGATTGCCCCGCCTCAGGATCGCCTCTTGTCGCAGGGGTGGCGTTTCGTCAGGCGCAACGTCCTCAGGGAACAGAGACATTTTAACCTGCAGCCGGAATTTGGCACTGCCAAGATGGAGCAGGCGTCGTGAAGCTCCTCAAGCTCATCACGTGTCTTATGTTCTTGGGCGGGCCAGCTGCATACGCAGCCGCAGATACAAGCCTGTCCGACAGGGACGGGGAAAAGAGACCTGTATCGTCTCCGGGGCTCGCACAAGCCTTCATGGCGCTTGGAGACCTGTATCGTGACGGATCCATTCGTCCGGAAGCAGGGGCGGAAATCGAGGCTTACTATCTGAAAAGGGCCGAAAGCAGCGGTGCGATCTTTTCGGTCATCCAGCCGGCCAAGCTGGCGCATGTCGAGGAGGGCATCAGTCCGCCCGACCTTCCGCGTGCCCAGGCTGCCTACAAGCTCAGCGCGGAATTCGGCAACCCGGATGCCTATCTGGAGCTTGCCGAGATCCTGCTCTCCCAAAACCCCGGAGCGAGCGAAGCCCTCGAACTGGTTCGCAAGGCCGATGGGCTTGGCAGCCGAGATGCAACCGTGCAACTGGGGATCATGCTGATCCGCGGCATCGGCGGCGAACAGGACGTGGAGGGCGGTTTGCAGCTTCTGAAAGAAGCAGCGACAGCAAACAACCTGCGTGCCCTCGTGGAACTTGCAACCATCTATCGTCAGGGACTGACAGGCGTTTCTGCCCCGGATCCTGAGCGCGCCTATGAGATCTTCGGAAAGGCCGTGGATCTCGGAAGCGCGTCTGCGACGGTCATTGTTGCGCAGATGACGATCCTGGGTGAGGGCGTGACCCCTGACCCGCAAAAAGGCCTTCAAATTGTCCGGCGTCTAGCGACGGAACAGGAGCCGTCGGCGCTTGTTCTTCTGGGGGACCTCTATGCGAAGGGCGTCACCGGATTTCTTCCGAAGGATGCGGAAAAGGCACAAGAAGCCTATGGCAAGGCCGCCGAGCTTGGCAGCCAGACAGCTCTGATCCGCAAGGCCGAAGCGCTCCTGGAAGGAGCCGGGGTTGATCGTGACGTTCAGTCCGGTCTGGAAATGCTGGAATTGGCGGCCGCCTCAGGTAATGCCCAGGCTTCGTTGAAACTGGCTGAACATTACAGCGAATTGGCCCGCACCGGTGGAGATGCAAATATCCGGACGGCGTATCAGTACGCGCAGGCCGCCAGCCAGGCAGGCAACATTCAGGGTCGCCTCCTTTCTGCGGAACTTGCGTTAGAGCATGATGTTCTCGGCGTTGGTTCAGAGCGCTTGCTCGCGGAGCTTTTGGCGCTGGAAACTGCAGGGGACGCGCGTGCGAGCCTCCTTTTGGGTGATTACTATTCCGGCAGGGTGTCGCAAGGCACTGCGTCGAATCCGGAAAAGGCGTTCAACCACTACCAAAGGGCTGCGGAATACGGCAGCAAATCCGGACTTTTGCGCCTGGCCCTGATGCAGATCTGGGGGACTGCTCCGGAAGGCGACCGACAGAGCGGCTATGACACGCTGAAAACCTTGGCTGATGCGGGTGACCCTTCGGCGCTTGTGTCCCTGGGCGATGCCCTGGCAACCGCGCCGGATGCCCAGAAGCATTTTGGCGGTGCCGAAGAGGCCTACAAGACTGCTGTCAGTCTTGGCTCGCGATACGCACTGCTGCGCCTGGGTGACCTTTACCGGCTCAAGTCTCCGGCTGACACGGAGCGTTTTGAACTTCTCTATCGCGAGGCGGCAGGGGAGGCCGGATCATCTTCTGTCACCGCTGAACCCCGCGTGCTTGAAACCGATCCCGGTGCCCGGGCAAGTGCCTATACCCGCCTCGGTGATCTCTATTTTGAAGGTCGAGCAAAACCTTATGAGCCCGCGGTTGCCGCCCGCTATTACTCCAGGGCAGACCAGCTTGGAAATGAAAAGGCCCGCGTTCGCCTTGCTGAATTGGCGGTCAGGGGACAAGTCGGCTGGCTCGACCCGGCAGAGGGTTTCGACCGACTCCAGCAACTCGCGGCGCAGGGGAATGTTCGGGCGCTGATGAGCCTTGGAGATGTCCACGCCCGTGGTTATGGCGGACGTGTCGACGTTCCGTTGGCCCTGTCCTCCTACAAGGCGGCTGCGGCGAAGGATGATATTTCGGCCATGCTTCGTCTCGCCGACATCTATCGATTTGGCCTTTTCGCCCCAAAAGACACCGCGCGTGCTTTTCACTATCTGCAGGAAGCGGCGGCCGCAGGATCGGACTATGCCAGGGTCACCTTGGTTCAGGCACAAATGCTGGGCGAAATCGGCAAGACAGGCTCTCAAGCCGCACGACGAGAACTGCTGGTCCAATCGGTGGAAAATGGATCAAGCGAAGCCGCTGTGTTTCTGGCGATGATGCCGCGCGATGCCAATGCCGTTCCGCAAAGTGTTGCAGCCCGGCTTGGAACACTGCAAAGCCTCGCGCAGGAAGGCAATGCCGCTGCAGCCCTGAGACTGGTTGCGATCTACCGCGACGGCTACACCTGGGCCGGTGGTGGTGTCACACGAAAAAACCCGTCGCGTGCGCGGCAGATTCTGGCCGAAAACGCTGAGACCCTGTCTTCAGGAACCCTGGCAAGAGAACAGTTTCTGCTCGATGCCCTGAGCAGCCCTAGGAAACAGTATCCGGCGCTTTACCAGCGTTTGCAGGACATCGTTCCAGCAGACCGTCCGGCCATCATGCGTCGTGTGCTGCGCGCAAATCCCAATGCCTTTCTCTATTTCACCCAGCGGCTCCTGGCCGAAGACGGATATTTCAAAGGCAAGCCAAACGGCCAGCTCACGGGCCAAACCATTCGGGCGATCAACCGGTTCTGTTCAAACTTGGGCGCGCGCAATCTGTGTCGGAACGGACCGCTTTCCATTCCGACAACCCAGCTGCTCTCACATGCGTTTGACAAGTATCCGCATCAGGCAAAACAAGAAGTGCAACTGAGATCTTCCAGGTTTTCATTCTGACCGTTTCGTTCAATCCGCAAAAACGCCGCGAAACTCCACACGCCGCTCAGCCTGGGCATTCACCGCGCACGCGATGAATGCCGGCCTTTATGGACGAGCCGAAAACAGGCAATTGTCTCCAATGGTCGCGCGAAGTGGACATCAATTCGAGTACTTGTCCTCGAAACACCTGGGTCTCTTTCGAGCACCGTTTCCATTAGGTTTGGCAGGTTTGGAGCATTGAACAAAGCTTTGTCCTCCTGCACAGGTCAATCATGTAGTTTGAAACCGCCGGTGAGGCACACGGAGAGATCCCTTGCTTTCCGCGTGCCTACCTCTCGACATCAAACGACGGTCGTCGGTTCGGTGACACCGAGCGAGTGCTTCAGGTTCAAGAGCTCCTGGTACAGTTTCGTCAGGCCGGACAGGCTGTCTGCCACGTCAGTCGAAAAGGCTTCGGGTCTTGTCTCGAGACGTTCCAGGTATACGCGCAAGGTGGCTCCGGTCGTGCCCGTGCCGGACAATCTGAAGACTAGCCGTGAGTGACCATCAAGGAACAGTTGCACACCCTGATTGTTGGCAATCTCGTTGGTGGTCGGATCCTTGTACTCGAACACTTCAGTGGAAACGACAGTGAGCCCGTCGACGCCGCGACCAACGAGATTTCCGGCTTCCTTTTCAAGTGCGGAAAAGAATTCACTGGCCCTGGTTTCGTCCAGGCCTTCGAAATCGTGCCTCTGGTAAAAGGTCCTGCCGAATGTCTGCCAGTGATCGGTCATGATATCCTGCACGGACTTGCTCGTAACGGCCAAGATATTGAGCCAGAAGAGAACGGCCCAGATGCCGTCTTTCTCGCGAACATGGGCGCCACCGGTTCCGGCACTTTCCTCACCACACAGGTTGACGAGTCCGGCGTCCATCAGGTTGCCAAAGAACTTCCAGCCCGTTGGTGTCACATGGAGCGGAACGCCGAGCTTTTCCGCGACACGGTCTACGGCGCTGCTGGTGGGCATGGAACGGGCAATCCCTGCCAATCCCTTGGAAAACGCCGGAACAAGATGCGCATTTGCGGCCAGGAGGGCGAGGGAGTCGGACGGGCTGACCGGACAGGACCGCCCCACGATCAGGTTTCGGTCGCCGTCGCCGTCGGAAGCGGCGCCGAATTCTGGTGATCCCTCAGACATCATGCGGTCAAACAATTCGTGGGCATGCACCGGATTGGGGTCCGGGTGCCCCCCGCCGAAGTCTTTCAGAGGCTGAGCATTGATGACGGTGCCGGAGGGAAATCCCAACCTGTTTTCAAAGATTTCACACGCATAGGGTCCGGTAACCGCGCTCATGGCGTCGAACACCATTCGAATGCCACGCACAGGCATTTGGCGAATGGCGTCGAAGTCAAACTGGGTTTCCATCAGGTCGGCATAGTCCTGAACCGGGTCGATAACCTCGACAAGCGCCGGCCCAACCTGCGTTTGGCCCGTGGACGCAAGATCCACCGAGTGACAATCGATCTTCTTGAATGTCCTGACAGATTTCGTGTTCTCGTAGATCGCATCGGTAATGGACTGAGGAGACGGGCCGCCGTTTTTCATGTTCAGCTTGATCCCGAAATCACCCTCAGGTCCTCCCGGATTGTGGCTGGCGGACAGGATGATGCCGGCGTCCGAATTTGTATGCCGGATCAGGTGAGCTGCTGCGGGTGTCGACAAAAGACCGTCTTTGCCGATGATCAGCTTTTCAACACCATTGGCCACAACCACCTGGATGATGGTCTGGATTGCCTGGTCGTTGAAGTATCTTCCGTCACCCCCAATCACGAGCGATCCACCTGCAAGCTCCGGCAGGGTGTCGAAAATGGATTGAATGAAGTTCTCGACGTAGTGCTTTTCCTGGAACCTCGCGACCTTCTTGCGCAGGCCCGAAGTGCCGGGTTTCTGGTCGTCAAACGGTTCAGTGGAAACGCTGTGACCTTGGTTTACGAGAACGTCCATATGTCTTTCTCCAAATTGAAACCGGGCAAGGCAGCTGACGTGACTTGCGTCAGGAATTGTCCCTCGCGCGGCATCCAACGGGCCAATCCGGATTTTCGCGAAATTGCAGGGTCAGGTCGCCGCCAAGTTTCGAGTTCTTGAGCGGGCGAAACTCACCGAGGCGCTTGTCCAGTTCGGGCTCAAAATTGAAATTCAGGTAGGGCTCCAGCCAGGCAATGTTGAAATTCTTCTGGGCGTGAAGACCCGGTTTGATGGTCTGCTTCTTACCATTGATTTGCTCGACAATTTCCGGATTTTCGATGGCCTCGAGAGAAAAATGCACTGCCTGTTCCAATAGGGCCTCGTAGTGCTCCGAATTCCGGTATCCGGCATGGCAGAGCAGGGCCGTCGTTACGCTCATGGGGGCCAGCGCGTGCAGTTGGTAGTGAAGGCCGTATTTTCCGCGCCGCATTTCCAGCGGCAGACTACCGTCCGGGTCCTGCGTGTCAAGAATGATCCGTTGGCTGAGCAGTCCCCATTCCAGGTACCGCGGTTCATCCAGTATGAGGCCGATCTGGGCAATTGCGAGCGCGGCCCAGGCGCGCAAGTTGGCCTTCTTCGCCAGGGTTGGCGCATCGCCCTCCCAAAACGCGATGATCTCGTCGGCACGCACGCGCATCCAGGTCTCTATGAGCGCCCTGTCTTCTTCAGGCCCCGCGAACAACGGCCGAACCTGATGATGGGCGACCGCAATGCCGGCGACCCGCGCCGGATAGGAGATCTTTGCCGTGACCGTGCGCATGTCGCTGAACGCGTCGGCATTGGCCCAGTCACCGACGGCTGATACCACGCAATCCGATGCAGCCTGGGCAAGCTCCGGTTTTTCAAGCGCCGTGTTGCTGACCTCGGTCAGCATCCGCACAAAGTCGTCGGAAGGCTTCAACGCGGCCGTCACCTCGGCATCAGAGGCAACGTCCTTGTCGGATCGAGACTTGCTGTCTGCCTTGTACCTGCTGCCGAACTCAAGCGAGACAGTGGGTGTCGGAAACTCCGGACAGGCGAAGCCGGATGACCCGGCCGCGGCTGGATGGGAGTATAACATTGCGGACACGCCAAAGCTTGCTGCGGCCAGGCAGGACCTCACCAGTTTGAACGGCATATTTCTTTCAGCCATTTGCCTGCTCCTTATTGCAGCTGAATGATCTCGAGCAGGTTTGCAGCGGCTTCGTCTCCGGATTCGGAAGCAGCCTGCAACCATTTGACGGCATCCTGGCGAGAGGGGTCGAGCCCAATCCCGAATGCGTAAGCCTGCGCGAGCAAAACCATGGCCTCCACATCTTCTGCGGCGGCCGACTTCTTGAGCCATTCGCTTGCCTCGCGAATTTCTTCCCGCGTGGCGGTCGACGTGCGCATGAGCTTGGCCAGTTCGCGCATCGCGGCCGGGTATTCTGCTTCTGCTGCACGCCGGTAGAGCGATCTGATGTCAAACTGGGCGAGAACCGGTTCCTGGATTTCAGGCGGTGACTTCTGGACGCGCCTGATCACGCCATAGAGTTGATTGCCGTCAGCTCTTTCCAGCAGGGTTGCGAAAATCTCGCGCCCAAGCGCCGGGTCGTAGGTAGCCGCCTGCGGATCGGACACCAGGTCGAGCAGCCGGTAGGACGCGATCTGATACCCTTTTTCATGCGCGCCGACATAAAGGTCGAACGCAGCTTTTTGCGCAGTCGCTGACGGCCTTTGGGAATAAAGGTCGGCGACCTTGACCGCCTGCCAGGCTTTCCCCTCCAGAAGGGCCATCATGACATCAAGCCACCGGTCGAGTTCTTCCTCATAGCCATGCTGCGACGAGAATTCCGCGAACTGGTAGACCGTATCGAAGTTGCAGCGCATGAGGCCACGCGCACGCTGGTACAGCTTTTGCCGGTCATCAGCTGTGTCCGCAGTACCAGCCAGGAAGAGCAGGGCATCAGCGTCGCCGAAATCGGAGATCATTCTTGCCTTTTCCTCTGACACAGCATGCACGGCAGCACCTGCATCGTTTTGGGATCTGGCCAGCATCCTCAAGATCTTCCCGCGTGCACCTTCGCGAACTGTTGTCAGAAGGTGTTCCGCCTCGGCCACGGCTTCCTGATTGTCGGAACTGTCCACCAGCAGGATATTGGCCAGTTCGACGGTTGCCTGTACGTCTCCACCTTTCGAGAGACGACGTAGTTCTTCAATGGCCGTCGCTTTGTCGGTATCGCTTTCGGCCACCTCATAGCTGCGCACGGCAATTGACGTGTCGCCGCCAGCGTAGCGCCGGCCGTAATCTTCCCAGAAGGCGAGGGCGTCTGGCGAAGCATCTACAAGCCCCTCTTTCAAGAGCGTGACATAGTTCCCCAGTGCTTCGGCACGGCCATAAAGCGCCTGTGTCTGGATTTCGGCATGCAACATCGGGGGAAGCCCGCCGTCGGCTGAGAACTCGTCCCCGTTGTTCAACGCGATTGTCTCGTTCCCCGCCCCGATTTCGGCCTTTCGCCAATAGGCCTCTGTCGCGATATCCGGTCCGTCCGGGTTGAGGCACAGGTGCGCACGGCGCAATTCGGAAAGGGCTTCAATCTTGCCATTTTCCGACACGGCGGAATAAAGCAGGTCGAGAGCCGCGTTGTATTTCTCGCGGTTCGATGACGAGCGTAGATAGGTTTTGGCCAGTTCATACTTGCCGTCGACCTCACCAAGGGCTGCCGCCTGCTGAAAATGGCCTTCTGCCAGCGCGGCACTTTCCCAGACGCCTTTCTCTGCTTGCGCTTGTTTGCCCAGTTTCGTGAAGACCCAACCCGGCGCGTCCGGAAGCTCGGCGAGCTGTTTCAGGAGTGCCGAGTATTCCGCCTGGTGCGGTCCCGACGCGTGGCCGAGTTTTTCGCGCAGCAGGATGCTTCGGATAAAGCCAACGCGCAGACCGGAACTTGCAAGTTTGTCGTAAATCCGCAAGGCGGCCTCGGCATCCTTTTGGGTGAGGGCACCGGTTTCATAGATGCGGCCGAGCTCGATCTGGGCTGATACCACTTCGGCGTCCGCTGCCTGTGTCAGGTAGGTGAGCAGAAGCTCGTTGTTCTTTTCAATGAACTCGCTGTCCAGATGGTACTCCGCTACTTTCCAGGCGGCGTTCGTGTCTCCGAGATCTGCAGCAAAGCGGTACCAGGTTTCGGCAAGGGCGTGATCTTCTTCCACCACTTCACCACTTGCATATTCGCGCGCGATACGACCGATCCGGTCGCAGATCGTCGGGTTGAGTTTTCCCAGAAGCGATCCGAAGGCAAGCGTGACCGCAACAGGCGCATCGACGGTCCAGCCGGGCACCTGCTCATCGTTGCTGGTCAGGGCAGCAAGATGGAGCAAGGCGTTTGCATTGCCGCCATAGGCCGCCTGAACCTTCAGTTTCAGGCCCAGTTCTGCGTCTTGTCTGACCACAATGCCGGAAAGATAAAGATCGGACAGAAAGTCCATGGCTCGGGGCGAGGCAATATACCCGCTTGCCTGCAATTCTTCCACGAGACGGGCATTCTTGAGATCTTCGATGCGACCGGATTTGATGTAGACGTTGATCCTGTCGATAAGATACCGGCTGTCGCTGTAGGACGGATCCGACTTTTTCATCAGTTCCAGACCGGCCATGATCGTGTCGAAGTGTTTCGCCGCGTCTATGTCCCGCAAGCGCACAAGATCGCGGGCAATCGTTTCCTTGCTATGGCCAGCAGGGAGCGACGTCCCGGACCAGCTCGACCAGTCCTTCTCGATGTCCGTATCGGGTCGCTTCGGTGTGCAGATCCGCGTGACCTCGATTTCCGGCGGTCGGAATTCAAGTTCAATGGGAGCGGACAGCGCCGTCGACCAACTGAAGCCGAAAAAGAGTGATCCGGAATAAAGTCCGGTCATCAGTCTGGATTTCAACGTTTTTTGGACACGCATTACCATTCGCTCCCAATCGATTATCTTGTAATTGAGCTTTCAACTGCCCAGAGGCTGATGCCGCCGCTATCTTCGGCTGCGATGATCGTTGTGCCACCACCCCGGCTGAGTTTTACCGCTTCAACGGTTGCCATGGTTTCTCCGTCCACGACGGCGGAAAAATCCAGGGTAAGCGGGGCCTTGAGAGCCACGGTCTTCCCGTCGCCGGCAGGCACACCCTTGACTGCATTTGCCTTGGCCTGGGGAACGAAAAGATCGACCCCCTCGTGGCTTGTCAGGTTGTAGAAGGTGAGGTTCGCCTTGGACGGGCTCGTCGTGACCTTGTCTTCGATCACGTTGACCAGTCCCTCGCCATCATAGGTGGCCGTGTAGAATTTCCCGGACGATGCCGAAACCTTCTCGGTCGCAGACCCCATGGAAACGTCGATGTCGCCCGGTTCGACCACCACGTAGGGTGTCAGGCCGTCTTCGACATTCGAGAACGACTTGGCTTCAATCCTGGCAACCGTGTTCTCCGGAAGCAGCACGCGTATGAAGGCCGAATTCGGATCGATTGCCTTTTCATACAGCCCGCCGTCCTGAGCGGCTGCTCCGCCTGCAAAGGCAATGGTCGCTGCAAGTAGCGTCAGTCTAAGTGATTTCATCCCGCAATTCCTTTCCTTAGTACTGGCAAACATGAACCGCCGGCTGCCCCTCGGAAGGCCGGTCGAGAACAACACGCAAAGAGGTGATTTCGGACTTTCCAAATGGCGGCAGCGGCAAGAAGAAGCGTCCGGTCGCCCGCAGTCGATCGTTGCGCTTGAGGGCGACTTCCCGCCTGTTGCCCCTGGCATCGGTAACAAAGAAGGCCGCGGCACGGACTGCCTCGTCCTGGGCATCTGCCATCACGACGGCATTTTCCGCAAAGTCCTGCCCCGACAGGGACACCTCGAACTCGAGTGAATTGCCTTGTCCGACGGCGGTTGCAGGCGCGCTGCATTCATTCGCTGCGGCGGCAAGCAACTCGATCCAGGGGGCCGGGCCGTATTGTCCCAGATTGTTGTAGATCGGGTTTTCCCAGACCAGGAAGCGAGGCCGGTTTTCCTGGAACTCGTTCGATGTCAGGTAGGAAAGCATCGCCCCAAACTGGTTGCCGCCGGTGATCGCGTAATTTGTCACCGGGAGCGAACTGTATTGCTGAATGAACCCGTCGAAATTGTTCACCTTGGAATCGGAAAAACTGGTGCCGATCAGCGCGATCGGGACTGTGGTGTTCTCGCCGAACAGATCCACGGCTCCGCCGAGATCTCCAGACGCCATTTCCGTTGTTTCATAGGCGTAGCTCTCAACGGCGGGCAGACTGTCGAGGCAGAAGGTCTGAAGGCTTTTGCGCATGCCGGAGAACGAAATCTCGAGATCAAGACGGTTTGTCTCGAACTCCGTAGGGTCGGTCTCACCGTATTCCGGTTGCGCCTTGATTTCTTCGCCGATCGCCTTTCCCGCCAGCCGCGCACCATTTGAATTCCAGTGGAAGTCGGCCTTGTGGAAAGGAAGCGTATCCGGCGTGCTGTCGCGCAACGCGGACTGGAGGTCGACAGCGACAACGCCTGCTGCCCGAAGACGGTCAATGACATTCTGATACACGAACCCGGCGACCTTGAAGTCATAGCCATAGAGTTCGGCACGGTCGGGCACCTGGTCCGGCATTGCCTGGCTCTTTGTCGGCACCGGCGCATAGACCAGCGTGGTACCCCGTTCTTTCAGGACCCCGGACAGTTCGGCCAGATATCCAACCGTCTCATCGGTGAAGGTGTGCTGCAGTCGAAGGTCTGCGAAAATCCGGTAGAAAAATCCATCCTCTCCCTCGATTGAACGCGGTTCTGCCAATGTTTCCAGATGTTTGCAGCCAAAGACTGAGGTAGGTGCTTCCACCACCGCCTGGGCAGGTAAAGGTGCGAACATGCTCGCGGCAAACGCGCCGGCAATACCAGCATTAAGAAGTGAGGTCCCGAGCCTGGTTCTAACTTGCATCGTTTTGCATCTCCGGAGCTGGGTAGTTTTGCAGGAGGGTCTGGGCCGCGGCACGCGTGCCCGGAAGGTCACTTGATTTGGCAATCAGCAGGTACTTGCGGATTTCCGAAATCTCGGTCGGTGCGAGCGGTGTTTTCCCGGCGATGTTGACGGCAAGCTGCAAAGCGATCTCACCGTCGAATTTCTTCTCAAGCACCGTTTTCATGAGAGCGTGGGCCTCCTCGGGTTTGAAGCCGAAGGGCACGCCTGCCTTGTAAAGCTGAACCAGAGCCTCCACGGCTCGCAGCTGTCCACCGCTCGCCTGCCGTTGAAGGGATCGCTCGATATGCTTGAGACGGCTTTCCCTGATGTCCAGTTCTGGGTTGGACAGGATGGCAACAAGCGGGCGGACCGCGTATCCGCGTCCGTCAAACACCGCGATCGAAAAATAGTGAGCAGCGTCGCCGAGCAGTTCTGGCTTTTCCAGGGAAACAATCCGTTCTGCCAACCGATAGGCTGCCAGACCGTCACCCGTGTCGGCCAACGTTCTCAGCTCCCGGAAAGAGACACGCTTCTTCTTGACCAGGCGTCTTCGAATGTCTTTCAGGACAGGATTTCGCGGGATCGAGGAAGAGATCCGAACAAGGTCGTCTCCAAGGCGCAATCCGGGATTGGCGATCCTGGTGCCGGAGAAAATTTCAGCAACACCCGTGGTGCCCGGGCTGGCGGCTTGCGATGAGTACGGTAATGCGCTGCCCAGAATGACAATTGCGGCAAGGGAAGGACCGAGCACTCTCATTGGATGGTCTCCTCGGTGCGTTGAGGTTTTTGCAAGGCCAGTCTGGATGGATCCTTTGAGGCTGGGGCGGCTTCCCAAAGGAGATCCTGCGCCAGGTACCGGGTCGGAAACTCCCATATGACAAGAACGGGTTTTTCGTCCGCGAATTCATCGCTTTCCAGGTACTTGAACATGGGTGTACCCGGACCCTGGCCTTCTTCGGCGACATTGAGGACATCAACCGCGAGGTGAGCCTTCAGGAATTCTGCGAAGGACCAGTTTGGATTTGCGCTGTAGCTCGAACCGACCAGGACGACCGGAAAAGCGCTGTCGGCACCGAACAAATCGCTGATTTGCTCCGTTTCCGGTTCGATCGCTTCCCAAAGCCGGGTGTTTTCCTGCTCGAGGCCCGCGAGGTCCCCATAATCCTCGTCGGTGACAAAGCTCACGAGGTCGCCCCAGAACGAAACGGTGTCTGCCGCTTGAAGCTGGAAATCCGTAGCCTCCCAGGAATGGACGACCGGTACCGAGCGCGCGACCTCCTGAGCAACCAGGTTCGCGCCATGAGGTGTCCAGTGGGTGTCCGTCCTGAAAAAGACGGGCTCTTCAGATTTGCCGTGTGCCAGGGCGGGGCGGGTATCTGCGACAGGAATGTCGGATTTTGTCAGTCTCTGCACAAAGCTGGTGTATTGATCGCGTCCGGCATTTGCTGAATGCAGGCCGGGCAGGTTTTCGTCGTAGACGTCCGACTTGTGGGGCAGGGGGACCAGCATCAGGTGAACGCCGTCCTTGGCGAGCCTGTTCTTGATCCGGACGATTTCTTCAACGGAGCGTTCAAGCCGGGACGCCTTGTTGATTTCGGGGCCGAACTCCTCGGAGGTGTAGAACCACTCGTTCTTGCCAACGACGATTCCCGGCTTGCCGACACCCAGCAGCTGGTATCTCAGGGCACCAAGCAAACCGATGGATGGTTCGCGGTGCGGAAGCTCGGTTTTGTAGACATCTTCAACTTCCCGAACCACGTCACCTTTCATGACTGCTGCGAGGCTCGGTTCAATGGAGCGCCACTCGCCCGTCAGAACCAGGTTTGTGTTCGCTGCCAGCGCGTACCCGAAAAACAGCGCCGGCAACAAGAAGCGTGAAGATTTCGCCAGGATCGAAAGCATGCCTGTTTCCCTAGAACTGGAAGTAGAGGAAGGGTGAAAAGCTCTGCTCGGCCAGTTTCGCGACTGTCAGAACCATGAGCGCGGAAAGCAGAACGGAATTGGCGATTTGCCGATAGCTGGCCGAAGCGGACAGAACCATCTGGCCACCCGGTGTGACTTGCGGTTCGCTCGATCCCGGGTTGAAGAACGTCACAATCCGGCCTTCCAGCGCAACAATCGCCAGGCTGAGCAGAAGGAAAATGAAGCTGTCCTGGGTCAACCCGACCAGGTAGTCGGCACGGAGTGCAAAACCGTTGAGCCCGACCAGTCCGCAGTAGATCGTGAAGGCGCTGCCAACGGTTTCAGCGCGGAAGACGACCCACCCGATCATCACAAGCAGGAAGGTGACGGGAAGCGAGATCCAGTATTTGTGCGACGTGTAGCTCCAGCGCGTTGCGCGCTCTATCGCGAGCCAGCAACCATGCCAGGCACCCCAGATCACGAAAGTCCAGCTGGCGCCATGCCAGAGACCGCCCAGGAGCATCACCGTAATCAGATTGAAGTAGGTCCTGCGGACGCCCTTCCGGTTCCCGCCGAGCGGAATGTAGAGATAGTCGCGCAGCCAGACCGAAAGCGAAATGTGCCAACGACGCCAGAACTCGGTAATGGACCGGCTGATATACGGACGGTTGAAGTTCTCGATGAAACGGAAACCCATCATCATGCCAAGCCCGATTGCCATGTCGGAATAGCCCGAAAAATCGAAATAGAGCTGCAGCGAATAGGCGAGCATGCCGAGAAAGGCCTCGGCGAATGTGGGGTCGGACAATGCGAAGGATGCATCTGCGATAGGAGCGACCGCGTCGGCGAGCAGTACCTTTTTTGCAAGTCCCACCGTGAAACGGCTCACGCCATCGACGAACATGTTCACCGAGTGGACCCTGTGGGAAATCTGACCGGCAAGATCCTTGTAGCGCAGGATCGGCCCTGCGATCAGCTGCGGGAACAGGGCAATAAAGGCTGCAAAGTCTATGAAGCTTCGTGTTGCCGGTGCGTCCTTGCGGTAGATATCGACAAGGTAGCTGATCGATTGGAACACGTAGAAGGAAATGCCGATCGGCAGGATCAGACGCCAGTGAACACCAAGCTGGTCCGGCGTGGTGCCAGCAAGCGCAGCGAAGCTGTCTATGAAGAAATTCAGGTATTTGAAGACACCCAGAACCGCCAGACAACCGGCGACACCGATGGCGCAGAAGATCTTGGCCCGCTTGCTACCGTCATGTTCCTGGATCTTTAGTCCGAAATAATACGTCCAGGCGGTTGTGCCGATCAGCAGGAAGAGGAAATCAACGCGCCACCAGGCATAGAACAGATAGGACCCGGCGACGATGGTCCAGGACCTCTTGGCAACTGGCGTCATGTAATAGGCCAGAAGGAACAGCGGTAAGAAGAGAAACAGGAATTGTTCTGAAGAAAATACCATTGTGTTCGCCCTAGATTTTGCAGTCTGCGAGACCTGCGACCGAGAATGCCGACAAACGCTCGTCACCAAGCGTTGGGCGATGGCGCGTTTTCAGGGAATTCGCATGAAAGGTTTCCGGGCTGTCGACCTGGGGAAGCTCTGCCCAGCTCAGGTAATCGACAGTCCGCGAGACAAGGTCGCCGGCAAAGATGATCGGCCTTTGAGCAGTGAAGTCGTTATTGGTGAAGAGGATCGAGGTGTAGCCGTCAGCGGTCACGCCGGCCTGATTTGCAATGAAATCATTGCCGGTCACTTGAACATGGTCGTCCGGAAAGAGACCGCCCTCGATTTCCAGTCCCGGACCGATATTACGGACAAAGATGTTGTCGTCGAAGCTCACCTTGAAGCTTCTCTTTGAGACAACGCCCCAATGTCCGTTGCCGTAGAGAAGGTTTCCGGTCAGGTTCACGCAACCGCTTGCGGTGAGAAAAATGCCGGACTTGGCGTTGCCTGCCAAAAGGTTTCCGGAAAGCGTGCTTGCAACAACACCGCCGCCGGCAAACACGCCTGCGCGCTTGTTCCCGACAAACAGGTTGCCATCGATCAGGATGTTTCTCGATCTGGCTCCCAGTGTCAGGCCGTGATGGCTGCTTGAAGCGAAGACGTTCTGGATGACGTCGGTTTCCCGCGACCCGTCGATGCGCAATCCGCTGCCAGTCGCATGCGTGACCAGGTTTCTCTCGATGCGGGCACCCGTGACATCAGACAGTTCGATCGACTGTACCTTGTCGAAATGATTTCCGATCAGAAGTGCTTGCGTGTTCCGGGGGAAAAACGGGCTCGATACAAAGCTCACACCCCGCATATGTGGCCGATCGCCAAAGCCGAGATTGGAGAAGGTGCCACCCACAAGATGCGTGCGCCCCCCGAGCCCTGTCAGAACGAAAGGTCTGAAGTCTTCAAAGCTGTTTTTCCCGGAGCTGCCGGCAACACTGCCGGTTTCGACCTTGATTTCACCGGCGTTCAGCAGGAAGGCGCCGGTCTCGGTCGCAAGCTCCAGATTGTCACCGCGGCCGAGATGCAGCGCAGCGTCATTCCAAACGACAATCGGGAGCGTTGCCCTGAACCCATTGGGGGTTCTTTTGAACAGTTCTCCCTGATCCCTTTCGGCAAGGCGCTGTGCGAGGTCGGACAGGGACCATTTCCCGGATCTCAGAACAAGAACGACCTTGTCCGGATGGCTTTGGGCTTCCTTGAGCTCCAGATGATGGTTGGACCCTATCTGGAGTGAGAACTGTGACAACACCAGCTCGATGGGCACCAGGCTCAGTTCCCCGGCATTGCCTGTTGCCTTGGGGTCTGGCGCGTTCTGCGCCACCTTTGAAATATCTGTAACGGGCGGACGCACGGCAGCCTGTGGTGACCCGCTGACACCGGCAAGATCGAACAGGTCCCGTGCAAGGGCATGAACGTCCGTGATCTGGGGATCTTCAACATCGCTCAGATAAGCTTCCAGCGAGCGCATCTGACGATCCATCTCGAACATTCGTTCAAAATCGCCGGCGTTTGCGCCTGTCGGCCATGAGACGACAGACAGAAGCAAAACTGCTTTCAGAAGGTCAGATGTGCCTGCGCGTCCGAACATCATGCCACGCCTTCGCCACGCAGTTCTTTCGAAGTGCTGCTGGCTTTTTCGGCGAGTGCCGGTTCACTCACGCGGTCATACTGCACTTCAAGGATGGTGAGGATGCCGTCGCCCCTGTTCCGCAGAGAACCGCTCTCGCCAACCCGCAACTCTGCCACTTCGCCGGGCAGAAGACGTTTCACGACTGACCCGCTCTTGAAGAGGGCTTCGCCCTCGGAAGCCGTGAAAAGCCGGTGCATTTCCATGTCGCCGTCGAACGAGATCACCGCATTCGGGTCCAGCTTCAACATGTTGAGGCGATAGGCGTCTCCGTTTTCCATGCGTACGAATTGCCCCCAGCTGGTCCGCTGGATCGTGTGATCGACCACCTCTTGCCGACCCTGGTCCTGAAGCGTGGAGATGACGGACTTGACCTTCTGACAATTGTCACGCGTGGTAATCAGGAGTGCGTCATCGGTATCGACAACGACAAGGTTGTCGACGCCGACAGTTGCGATGAGCTTTGAGCTTGATCCGCGCACATAGGAGTTGCTCGTCTCCACGCAAATCACGTCACCGGACAGAACATTTCCGTTCTGGTCTTTTTCGTTGATCGTGTGGAAAGCATTCCAGGCCCCGACATCGTTCCAATCCACTCGGGTTGGTGCCAGCACAGCCTGGTCGGTTTTCTCGAATATGACCGCCTCCGTCGGACCGCTGTTCGCCCGGGCGAAGTTCTCGCCACACAGGGTCTGATGCGTTCTCTGGGTCTTGCGTTTGGCAAAGGCCGTTTTGACAGCGCGATAGGTTTGCGGATCGATCTTTTCGTATTCGCTGATGATCACGTCGGCGCGAAACAGGCTGATCCCTGAGGCCCAGTAGGCGTTTTTGCCTGCAATCAGTTCTTCGGCCTTCTCCAGCGGCGGTTTCTCGACGAAATGCGAGACTTCCTGCGCTTCGGGATGATCGGGGTGATCTCCACCATCCAAGATGTAGCCATAGCCGGTTTCCGGATAACCGGGCTCGATACCGAAGAGGGCAATTCGCCCCGCCATGGCAGCCGGAAGCATTCGTGCGAGAAGCTCGTTGAAATTTCCCTGGATGACATGATCCGACGGGAGCACGGCCATGACGGCGCTTGGATCGGTCTCGTTCAGATGAAATGCCGACGCCAACACGGCAGGACCCGTGTTTCGCGACACCGGTTCCGCGATAATCGAAGCATTGATGTTCATGTCCGCGAGCTGCTGGACGACGGTCGGGAGATACTTGGTGCTCACGCTCACGACGGGGTCATGAAACAGGTCTCCGCGATGGCGTTTGACCGTTGCCTGGAAAAAGGAATGTACGTCGGTCGGATCAACTTGCTGGAACTGCTTTGGGCTGTTTGACCTGGAAAGGGGCCAAAGCCGCGACCCGACGCCGCCACAAAGAACAACTGGATAAATCTTATTCAACTCTTCACCCTCCAAATGTCACACAAAGGGTTGGGGCGTGATCAGCCCTGGGATGTTTTCTTGAAAATTTCAGAAAGTTGGATGGCGCCGGCCAAATCGGCAGCCGACGCGAATTGTTGCCTGAACCAGTCCACCGTCGAGCGATAGCTGGAATTGACGATCTTCAGCGATACGGAGGCACCGATTTCGTCATTTGAGAAGGCGCCGGAGACCGGTTTCAGCGTCAGCATGCTTTCCGTGGCATTTGCCGCGCCAGCCGATTCAACTGACTGGAGGCTTGTAAGCACCATGCGTCCGTCTGGCATGCGCGCCTCGGCCTGGGCGCCCTCCAGCATCATTTTTGCGAGATTGTCGGGCACCTGCACCTTCAGGACGGGTTCACTGTCCGGCTGCACTGCAAAGGCGACCGGTGTTCCTGGGAAGACCGTTGCCCCGACGGTTCCCTGTTTCGAAAACACGATCGAACACTCGCAGGGGTTTTCGATACTGAGTACGGCATCCTGGACGGTCTGCAGCGAATAGGCGACCTGGCCTTTCGCGGCGTTGCCGTTGATGAATGCAACCTGTCCTGCCTCGGGGGCCTGTAGTGTCAGTCCGGATGGCTCCAGGACTGCGAGCGCCGGAATGTCGTGAACGAAGAGACGTTCCTTGAGAGGATAGGAAATGGTGAAAATCATGCCGATGCTGGCGGCTGCCACGACGCCAAATCCCAGAAGCCGTTTCAGGAAACCCGATACGGAGAAGCCGCCGGTTGCCGTGTTCCCGGCCGATTTCGGTTTCTTTTCGGCCGGAACCCTCATCATCTCGTCGAGACTGACAATGTCTCCTGCGATGAAGGCGTTGATGAGATAACGCAATTGCGGCAGATGTGGGCCGGTGGGGTCCAGGAATGCCAGCTTGTAGAGACCCGTGGTCTGATCGACGAGTTCAAGGCGGACATCGATCCAGAGCGAAATGCTGAATCCGTCAAACGGGAACCTGAAAGCCGCAATCTTGTTGCTGCCCTCAATCTCCGGTGTTGCGAGCCCGGTTACATAGGCGCTGACCAGCGACAGCCCGGACCCCTCGAAGCGTCGTCCCTCGATCGCGACCGAAAACGGTAGCTGAATCAACGCATGCTCATTCTCGTTGTCTCCCGGCAGCAGGCCCAGCAATTGAGAACCTTCGGCCGTTTCGGATTTCGTCGTGCGTTTCACTGGCTCAAACTCTTCGGCTTTCATTTCGACCCCTCAATTCATGAAATTCCAGCGATCCAGGCGACCCCGAACACAAGCCAGTAGACGGCGAGGCTGTGCAGGTAGAAGGACAGGGTTCCGCTGGGAAGAAGACGGTTGGCGTTTTTTGAACCCACCGTGGTGGTGTTCTGTCTGGTCCACTTTTGCCGATCGAGGCGGAAGAGAATGAAGCTCTTCACCAGCGCCCCGACGATCTGGCCAAAGTAGAGAAGGAATGGGTAGGTGATTGGAAAGTAGCGCCCGCGAAACAGCGAGATGATGGCGCAGTAGATGTACCTGGTGAACATCACCCATGAGAAGTAGAGCAACAGCACCAGTGGATCGACGTATACCGACGCCAGCAGCAGGCTGACGGGCCCGACAAGCGTGGTCCACATGGAGACACGCTGGTCGAGAATGGACCACCAGGTAAACAGGCCGATCCGGGACGGCGACAACGCCAGGGCGCGGCCATTGGTGCGCAACATGTTGCCGAACCAGCGGGTCATCAGAACAATCGCGGACGAGACAAAGGACTCGCGCGGCTGCGTTTCGATCGAAATGGTTCTGACGTCGGGCAGATACGCCATCTTGTAGCCGTTCTTGAGCAGCCAGAACCAGGTCGACTTGTCGTCACCGGTCAGGAAGTTCACGCGGCCAAGACGCCAGTGATCGATATAGTCGGTCTGGACTGCAGCAACGAATTCGGGGTGGGTTGCAAGATCGGCCCGGAAAACGGACATCCGGCCCGTGAGCGTCAGAACCCGTTCCCCGAGGCCCATGGAGCACATCATCATCTGACGCTGCGAGAAACGCAGGTCGAACCAGTCCTTGAATAGTTGGCCTCCGGTTGCCTCGGAGGTTTCGTCCGTTGTCAGTGCACCGATCGCATCATCGACAAAATAGGCTGCGGATCTCTCGACGACATCTTCCGGCACGCAGCTGTCGCCATCCACGAAGATGACGATATCGCGTCGCGTCGGACAATGTTTCGCAATTGTCCTGAGCGAAACGGCCAGGGCGTCGCGTTTGCCCGTCCCGGCAATCCGGTCAAAGACGAGCTTGACGTTGCTCATATTGACCGGCATGGACGAAAACACGTGGCGAATGAGGCGCATGTCGGACGCATCCACCACTGAAGCGACCACGGTTGCGCCACCTTGCGAATTGGCCGCCGCCGCGAACACCGAACGGTAAACCCGGGCGGAAATTTCCGGCGCAATCTTGTAGGTGGTGGTCAGGAAAAAGGCGTGGGCCTTTTGAGGCTGAAGCGCATAGGCACTCTCTGCCTTCTGTCTGCGTCGCGGGTGGGCGATTTTCAGGAAGTATGCGGCGCGCAGGATATTCACGCCTGCCCAGGAATATCGCCAGATCCCGATAAATCCGAGAACCACGATGGCCCCGGAGGCCGCGTCTACCACCGAGATTGGCACGAGAAGTGCCAATTGGATACAGACGAGTAGGTAGAGGAAATGCGCCACAGTCCGAGCCCCTACCAGCAGATGCCTTCATAGGTGCCATTGGACACCAGATCAGTCCTGACCCTGGCCAGATCCACGGTCGGCCGTGTGTCGGCGACTTTGGACAGGGGTTCGATGATTTCGTCGTACTTGTTCCCGATCAACAGAATGTCGGACTGCTCGATCAGCTTGTCGATGCCGCTGACAAGCCGGCTTTCGAGATTGTCGACGCAATCGTTGCCACGGCCAGCGCCACTGAGTTTCTGGTCGAACGCGGATTTGACATAGGGGTCATAGATTTTCAGATCGTATCCCTTGTCGATAAGCCGATGGGCCAGGCGCGCTAGCGGACTTTCCCGCAAGTCGTCGGTTCCGGCCTTGAAACTGAT
Organism: Roseibium sp.; assembly: GCA_017643925.1. Taxonomy (GTDB): domain Bacteria; phylum Pseudomonadota; class Alphaproteobacteria; order Rhizobiales; family Stappiaceae; genus Roseibium. Next base: position 49,631 of record JAEPML010000026.1, read on the forward strand.
GCCGACCATGCCGACGGACTGACCGTTGAGACTGTCGACAAGAGTTTCGGCGCGCCGGATCTGTTCTTCGTTGGCTTGCAGAGTGCTGTCGAGCATGGGCGAGGGGACCTTGTGGGTCCGCGCCAGATACCTGAGCGCACGCAGGTCCTTGGGCAGGCATGATCCGCCGAAGGCGAAGCCCGGGCGCATGAAATAGGGGGACATGTTGACCTTGCCGTCGGAGCACAGGACCTTCATGACCTTCTGGCCGTCGATACCTGCTGCCTTGGCAATGTTGCCGATTTCATTGGCGAAGGTGACCTTCACCGCACGCCAGCAATTGCTGGTGTACTTGATCATTTCGGCCGTCTTCAGATCGACCGCGTGGATCTCGCAAGGCAGGTCCTGGTTGACCTCCATCAGCAGATCCCGGGTCGGCTGGTCCATGTAACCGAATACGATAAGCCCTGGATCGTAGTAATCCTCGATCGCCGTGCTTTCGCGCAGGAATTCGGGGAAGTAGCCGACACCGAAGTCTTTGCCTGCGACCATGCCGGAAGCAGCTTCGAGTGCAGGGATACATGTTTGATCCATCGAGCCCGGCACGATTGTGGATCGAACGATCACCGAGTGAAAGGTCGATTTGGTCGCGATTGCACCGCCAAGCGCCGTACAGACGCTGATGACATAGTTCAACCCGACCGATCCGTCATCGGCGCTCGGCGTGCCGACGCAGACAAAGGAGGCGTCGGTTCTGGCGACTGCGTCCGCAATATCGGTTGTTGCGGTCAGGCGGCCGTTCCCGGCGCCTTCCGCGATCAACTCTTCCAGGCCATCTTCGACAATAGGCGTCTTGCCACTGTTGATTGCATCGACCTTGGACTGGTCGATGTCCACGGCAACCACCGTATGACCATCGCGGGCCAGGCAGGCTGCTGCCACGGTGCCAACATAACCGATCCCAAAAATACTGATTTTCGCCACAACGCCCTCACAAGCCAGAATGCTGTTTTCTCACGCCGAAAAGCGCGAATTAACTTCTTGTTAAGACTATATTGCGGTGCAAACTTACCTAAAGTCAGGAATTCTTCTATGCGTGTAAGGTTTTTCGGAAACAGGAAAAATAAATGTTTTAAAACAGTAATTTAAAACGATAAAATTTGCGATTTAGAGAAATTGGGTGGATTAAAACGCATTTCGCAAGTGCGAAAAGATGGTTAATTTCAACTCCCGGAGATGCAGGGCGCCGCCTTCGGGTGGAACGGTTGTTTCAGAGGCTGTGTTTCGACGGTGCGATGAGTGGTGCAGTCCGGGTTGGCCGGGCCGGACTACCTATGCCGGTTGGGGCACAAAGAAGGAGGCGTAATAAAATAAGCCGGACGCCCCCATAGGGAGGTCCGGCTCTTTGACACGAAAAGGTTGAAGCGGGAGGACTGTTGGTGTGGCCTGTCAGGCGACACTCTCCGATGCGGTTGCCTGTTGATCTTTCTTGAGCTCGGCAATCAATCCAGTGAACCAGTCGTGTTCGAGGGCGTGCCGAACGAGGGAGGGTCTGTCGGAAAGATCCAGCTTCTGCATGGCGCGACTTTTGTAGGTCTCGACCGTCTTGCAACTAAGATCCATATGTCCGGCGATCTCCTTGGACGACATGCCAAGGGCAACCGAATAAAGCACTTCTTTTTCGCGACCGCTCAGTGTGCTGGGGCGGTCCGTATCTCGGCTCGCATTACTGAACTCGATAACGTTTTCAACAGCTTCCTGCTTTTCGAGCGTGTTTCTCAATGCCGGATCTACAAAGCGGCCCCCCTTGGAAACGACCTCCAGGGCGTTCAGCAGGGTGCCAACAGTCGCCATTCTGCTGACAAAACCTGCAAATTCGCTCAAGGCAACCAGGTCAGCCAGACGCGGATCCTCCGGGCCTAGTCTTGTAAACAGGAGCGGCAATCGAATTTCCGCCGCTTCCAGCTGGCTCAGCAGGTTTTCGGTATCGGAAACGGACCGAAAGTCCGTCATTACAATGTCAGGTCTGAGTGTCTGGATCTGCTCGAAATCGTCCAGCGTCTGGTCAAAGCTTCTGACAACAACAAAATCGGAGTCCTGAAACAACAACTTCAAACTATCGAAATAAATTTGGCGCCGTTCAATAAGGCAACACGTACACATTTACTCGCAACCATGAGATTACCCTCTCACTTGCCTCCCGTTACGCCCTTTTCTTTGATCAACGCAGTCCCATCAAAAATACTCGCTTCGCACTCTAAGTGTCATGAAGTATCGGCAAAAAATCAAGAAAGGTTATAAAATAGAGCTGCGCAAAGTTTCGGCATATTGCTTAAAAGCAATTCACTTGTACCAAGAGTTGGTACAATGTGTCCGTAAAGGAAATGTGACAGGGCCACTGTGCGAAAGTTACCGAATCCCTTTAGGCAACCTTAAGGAATTGGGGCCAGTGTGCGGTGCATCCCGTCGCGTCGATCGAGAGCAGAAAAATGCGGACTTTGGACTTGGCAAGTAGGCTTCACCAGACCCTGGAAGATCTGGACGGTCGTGTTGTGCGAGCTGATGTTCTGAAAGAACTCGTAACCCAGGATGTCTCGGAAGTATTTGAAGCACCGACGCATTCGGCAGGTCATCAAGGCATGTCGCAAGAGTTCTTCGACTGGCGTTCTGCACGATCCCCGATCCGGTCGGACTGACCTTCAGGAAAGTTCCACAATTGCTTCACGGGTCAAGAGCTCGGCGTGGCGCTGCAGCATTTTCGACAAAATTCCATATCCTGGGCCGGATCACGGTCCAAAGGTGCGCTTCTCTTCGAGTTCGCAAATGAAGCTTCATGCGTGCGACATCACTGTCTGAGCTCTGAAGTATTGGCGTTGGCCGGATAGCAATCCGTGGATTCTGGAATTCGCATCACGAGAGATTTGCGCGCTGGGGAGGGGTATGACCCTCCAGCTGGCTGAACCGTTTGCAGCCGAAAGAGACGGGTTGCAGCGGAGAAGCCCGGGCGTGGTCCTGAATTTACGATTGGCGGAAAAGCTCAAACTCACCACCAATGCTGGGCGGAAGGGTTTGATGGCACCGAGTTGAACATCAATAGGACGACGCTTGCCCTGGCGCGTTCGGGACGACAGTTGACAGTGCACGGAAAAAAGGTGATCGATACATGGTGATTACCTTTGATTGTATGTCGGGGAGCAAGATCAACTGCGTTGCTGTCGCCATTTTAACCGCCCAATGCTCGATCTCACACACATTGCAACACTGTTGGATGCGGCCGAATTGACGACGGAAACATCGCATCGCTGCGTTCAAGGACGATCTTTGAATTTGAAGTTCACTCAATCGCGGCGAACGTGAAGCATTGAGACCAATCCCTGGTTATTTGGTTGCCATGGCTGGAAGCAGGGGGACGGCATGCCGTTTTACACGAAGCTTAGCAGATCCCATCCGGACGATCCGGACAAGGAAGCGGTCAGAAAACGCACGATTGCTGGCATTCGCCGACTTCGGGTCGCTCTCAAGGACCATTTTCCTGACAACACGGATCGCATGAAAACCGTGCGTATCGGGACATGGAATATCCGCGAATTCGGCGGCAATAAATATGGTGGTCGGGACAGCTACGAGCCGATCTATTACATGGCGGAGATCATATCCAACTTCGACATCGTTGCGCTACAGGAAGTGCGTGGCGACCTGGCTGAACTCCATCGGCTTCTGAAGATACTCGGGCCCGACTGGGACTACATCGCGACCGATGTCACCGATGGCAGGGCAGGGAATGGTGAACGCATGGTGTTCGCTTTCAATCGCAGCCGTGCCCGGTTTCGGAATATTGCCGGTGAGTTGACGCTTCCGAGCGGAAAGAAGGTCCTCGCCAGTTTTGGTGAACGCATAAGGCTGGAAGATGGCCTGTCCCTGCAACTGCCGGCGGGCACGGATCTTTCCGGCGTCTACCGGGCCAATTCCAACAGGAACAGCAGCGGTGTCGTCAAACTGGATAACGATGTCGAGATCCCGCTACCTACCGGCGCGCGCCTCGATCTGCCGGAAGGCGCCTCGCTGGCCGTGACCAGGGGAACGGTTGTGACCCGCCCGCCCGGAACAAGGGGCGAGGTTCAGGTCAACGTGCCGCAAGGAGCCGTTGCCGGCGAAGACTTTCGTCTGCGGTTTCCGGGCGGGGCGCTTGACGAAAGTTTCCGGCAATTTGCCCGCACACCCTATGTCGTGAGCTTTCAGGCCAACTGGTTGAAAATTGATCTCGCGACCGTGCACATCTATTTCGGCTCCAACGAGGATGAGCGGTTGCTTGCACAGCGACGGCGGGAAATCGAACAACTGACCGAAGCGCTGGGCGACCGGGCGTCCAAGGAAATGAAGGACGACCCCAAAAATCCTGTTCTCACGGCCGTGTTAGGTGACTTCAACATCATCAGCGCCGAGCACGAGACAATGGGCGCACTTGAGGCGAATGGTTTTGAAGTGCCGGAAAAAATCCGCACAATTCCGGGCACCAATGTCAAGCAGGACAAGGCCTATGATCAGATAGCCTTCTGGGAGCCGCGCAGAAATCGCGGTTACGTCAACGTGGAAATCCTGGATGCGAACGTGTTCGACTTTTTCGATCACGTTTATCGGCTGGACGAGCATGCGAATTACGCGCCCGAACGTTCAGAACAGTCTTACAAGACGTGGCGAACCTACAAGATGAGCGACCATCTACCGCTTTGGGTAGAGCTGACAAGCGACTTTTCCGACGAGTACATCGATGCTTGCGACACTGACTAGCCGAGGACGTAACCGCGGGGCTAAGACGTCTTCATGAGCCTGGAAACGGGCATGGAAACCGGCATTGCTGCGTCTCCGTAGGCGCTTGGAAAATCTCGCAAGGGACCATGAAGCGCTGGGTTGTCTTGACAAGCCGCGTCTGATTCCGAGGCTGGTGTGAAGACCCGCCCGAGCAACGGAATTCTGTCTCAACCAACAAAAATTCAGCTCCTTTAGATCGCGGCATAGTCGGTGGTGAGCGTCCCGGAACAAGCGAACGGGAACTGTTTCTCGTGTTCGCGCGATGGAATGGTTCACAACCTGGGACGAAGCATGGATAATCTGCTTTGTCGGGGATGCGGTGCGCTCACATCACTGTCTGTGAACGGCCTTGAAGGCGAGCACGGACAAAATTTCTGCTGGTGGAGCAGGGACGCTTGAGCTAATCGGAATTCGGTCCGAGGCATTGCGACGGCAAACAAGGGTGATTGATGCGGCCCGAGCGGCAGTAACTGAAAAAAGAATGGATAGTCAGACCAGCACCGAACAGTCTCAGGACAGACCTGAAAGCAGCGACAAGCAGGTTTTCGAGATTTTCATCCAGCCCGGGTTTTCGGATCTGGAGCTGTCGGCGGTCACGTCCGTTCTGCGCACGGCCAACGAAGTCTTGAACCGGGACCGGTTCACCTGGCAGATCACTTCCGATGTTCCCGGCCTTGTCAACAGCAGCGCCGAATTGATTGCCCGTGCCAATCCCGCGATCGGGGATCAATACCTGAAAGACTGTCTTATTGTCATCGCCGGGCGAAACAGTTCACCGCAAGGCTGGATGGTCCGGCTTCGTGCCATGCAGAAAGTCCGGCGGCGCGTGGTGCTCTTGTCCGATGCGGCCAGGGAGTTCGTTCGGGCCTCCAAGGATCAGGAGGGACGGGCTGCCGCGCATTGGCGCGACGTTTCGCTCCTGCGTGAAGTCGGAACCTTTCCCATGTTGAGTGAGCAGCTGGTGGTGGACAGCGGCGGTGTTATGACCTGTGCCGGCCACGGCCATACTCTTGAAGCGGTTATCGGCATACTCTCTGAAACGCTGGGTGCGCGCGAATGCGCCGAAATCGCCAGCCTTCTGGTCCTCGATAACGTGCGCAGCTTTTCGCAAGAGCAGCCCAAGGGCACCAGCTACAATCCGAATTTCTTCGAAAAACGGCTTCAAAAGGCCCTGCGACTGATGGAGACCAATATCGAGCAGCCGCTGAAACTGGCTGGACTTGCCGAGGAGGTCGGCCTGTCCTCGCGCCACCTCGAACGGCTGTTCATGGTCTATTTCGAAACCACGCCTGCAAAGCTCTACAAGAAGATCCGGTTGAAGCAGGCGCACAAGCTCGTCACCGACACGCACATGGCGCTGATCGAGATCGCCATCGCCTGCGGTTTTTCCTCTGCAGCTTCCTTTTCGCAGGCCTACAAGGCGGAATTCGGTGAAACACCGACACAACTCAGGCGCAAGAAGCGCTGAACGCCGGCTGCTACGTTTTGCCCCGGTCCGGTCGATCTGGATTTCGCCTGAATTGCGGGATAAGCATCAATCATGCGCCGCTTCATGATCGCATTGCTGATGTTTGTTGTGGCCGGAGCCCATTCGGCCGCGGCCCTGGGCGTTGGTGGCGGGGAAGCCGGCTTGACGGTCCACGCCCATGAACATCAGGTGGCACATGCCACGTCGGCAGCGATGGACGTGCTCCCACCAATGGAGTGCTGCAAGGACCTTGAAACTGCGACACCCGGTTCAAAAAGCACAAGCTGCAGCTCCGATTGCCCTTGGCTGTTCGGTGAAATCCAGTTGCTGAAGGTTCCTGCCACGGTAACTTGTGAAGGCGACCCGCCGCTGAAGCTTTCTGCATGGCTGCCGGCCCCTGACCATCAACCTCCAAGACAATTCTGACCTTTGATGACGGAGACGCCTGGTGCGCTCCGACCGAAAAAAATCCGGAACGTATAAGCGAAGTCAATGCAGGGCGAGGACGGTTTGGCTATGCCGGACCCAAGCAGTCGACCCAACTCGCGTCGTTCCTTTTGTGAAAAGGTTCAAGAACATGTTCAAACATACTTTTGCAGCTGGCCTGCTGGCACTGTCGATTACCGCGCATGCGCATGCAGGCGAGGTCGGGAAAACATCGGTCACCGTTTACAAGACACCCTGGTGCGGTTGTTGCCAGGTCTGGACGGATGCCATTGAGGCCGCCGGTTACACCGTCGCGGTTCACGACGTTGAGGACCTGTCCGCGATCAAGAAACAGGCCGGCGTTCCGGACGACATGCAAGCTTGTCACACTGCGGTCATCGGGGAAGACCGCAAGTATATTCTCGAAGGGCATGTACCGATCGAGGCGATCGGCAAACTGATGAGCGAGCGACCCGACATTCGAGGGATCTCCGTTCCGGGCATGCCCGAAGGGTCCCTTGGAATGGGGTATGACCCTTCGGCAAAATACACCGTCTACGCGCTCGGCAACAAACCGTCCGATCAACCGGAACCCTTCATGACCACCGGTGAATAAGTCACAGGTCATGGCTGCACGGCTTGAATATCCGTGCAGCTCCGGTTTGGAAATGGTGTGGTGAGGACTTCATGCGCAAGGCTCTCCTTATCTGGTCCGCACTTGTGGCGTTTCTGGTGGCGCTTTCCCTGGGGTTTATCGCCTGGACGAACGGAGCGGGCGGTTGGCTAGGCGGCGAACATACGCCGCTTTTGAGACCGGCTGACGTGTCGCTGGTGGAGTTGGGCGGCAGCGTCTACCGGGAGCAATGTGCCTCTTGCCACGGGGCCGCATTGCAGGGGGAGCCGGACTGGCAAACGCCCAATTCGGATGGAACCCTGAAGGCCCCGCCGCACGACGAGAGCGGCCATACCTGGCGCCACGCCGACGACTTGCTGTTTCGGATCACCAAGCTGGGGACGTCTAGGGCCATCAATGATCCGGACTATCTGTCGAACATGCCGGCATTTGAAGGTGTTTTGTCGGACGACGAGATCGTCGCCGTCCTGTCCTTCATCAAGGCGCAGTGGCCGCCCGAAATACAGACAGCGCATGATGACTTGAACGCCCGGGTCACCAATCAGCCATGAAAAAAGGCAGTGTGAGCCTGGCTCGCACTGCCTTGTAGTTGGAGGGGAGGAGATCCCACTCAGATAGTCCCGCCGAGGGTTCCTTCGAGTTCGGCGAGTTCCTGTCCGCCTGCCATGAGGTCCTGGAGTTCTTCGGCCTTTATGTCTCCCTTGAGGGCAGTGCCGAGAGTTTTTCCGCGATTGAGGACTGTGAAGCGGTCGCCGACG
>JAEPML010000027.1 GCA_017643925.1 Roseibium sp.
CAATGTTGGTCTGGCCACGGCCCTGGGCGGTGTGATCGGGGCCGGTGTGCGCGGAGCTGTTGAGCTGCCTGGCACGATCCGACGCCAATTGTCCCGGCGGCCGGATCCGCGCCTCCAAGCGCCTGGGCCGGAAAAGATCGTGGACGATCTAAATCCTGTTCGTGATGACCTGTCCCCTGCCACTCGTGCGGCGGTGGATGTGGTGGACCAGGAGCGGGCGGTCAGTTCTTCCATCCGCTCCGAGTTCGGCGATGACTTCGGTGCTGACCTGGTGCAAGCCATGGAAGGGGCCGAGCGGTTCACGGATCTGATCGACCAGCCCTTGCCCGACAGGTTTGTACCCCAGGGCGCACCACGGCGAACCGTCACCCGTCCGCCCTCCCTGACCGAATTTCTGGCCAAGGGCGGGCTGAAGGACGAGGGCGGTGAGTTGGCCGCGATGGACCTGGACAAGCTGGCAATTCCCGGATCCGGACGCCTTGTCCGCAAGGAAGGGGGCGTTCCCCTGGATCGCGCCCGGGAGGCTGCTGCCGAGGCGGGTTATATTCACGGCTATGGAGGCCGTGAAGCCGCAATGGCAAATTCTACTGTTGACGATCTTCTCGCTGCACTTCGGGAAGAGCAGGCAGGAAACCGGGTCTATGCCCTTGGTGATGATACCCAGGCATTGCGCTGGCGGGAGGAAGGCGAGGCTATCGAGGCGCACCAGGCGCGCGAGGTGGCCCGTCGGGAGATCTACGAGATTTCGGGTGGCCGGTTGACGCCGGACGAAAGCGCCCGGGCCATGCGCCTGGTGGACGGCGGAATGGATCCTGATGAAGCTGTTGAACGTGTTTTCCTCTACGAGGACACGTCGCCGCTGGAGGGCCGGATCGAGCCGTTTGAACCCGACAGCACGGAATATTCCGCCCAGGTTGACGGCCTGGAAAACCAGATCGACCTGGACGCCGAGATCGTCGATCTCCTGAGCGTTGACGACAAAGGCCGCATCATTGCGAACGGCCGAACCGTCGGCGAAGCCCTGGAGGAAGCGGACCGGGGCCTGTTCCTTTCTGAAATCGTGGAGGCATGCAGACCAGCATGAGCATTGATCACTGTTTGGTAAATGCCATTGAACAAGGCTCGATCTCCGAGCGTGAAGGTGAAATAGTCCGCCAGCTCTACGAGGGCTATCGCAAGCGGGCTTCTGCCGGAGGAACGGCAGATGCCGATCTGAGCGCGCAAGCCAAAACGGCCGAACGGCTGGCCGCTGATGCTACCCAGAAGCGGCGGCGGACCTTGCTCCAGGCAAGGGCACAAGAACGTGTTGTGAGCGATACATTGTCGTATCAGACCGCCAAGGGCGAGCAGGATATTGCCGAGGGCACAATTGCGCTTCTTGAGCATTACGGCACCGCGCCATATCAGTCCCTGGAAGGCCTGAGAAAATCGATAGTCGGCCAGGCGCATGCCGAACTGGCCGAGCTTCTTGAGAAGTTCGAGCGCACCAAGCTGACCGGCCAAACGCCTGACAAGGCGGACCTGGACAATATCGTGCGCGAGGCGTTCGGCGAGGCAACCGGCGATCCGGCCGCAAAAGCCCTGGCCAGTGCCTGGACGGATGTCGCGGACGGCATGCGCCAGCGGTTCAACCGTGCAGGTGGCGACATTGGCAAACTGGAGAACTGGGGCTTGCCGCAGGTTCATGATGGCAAGGCTTTGCTGCGCGCGGGCAAGGACACCTGGAAAGGGGCGATACGCGGCCGCCTGGATCTCTCCCGGATGCGCCATCCCGTGACGGATGACGCGATCCTGGATTTCGAGATTGACGAGATCCTTGATCGTGTCTGGGACGATATTGTTACCAACGGTTGGGCCAGCCGGGATCCGAGCCAGGTGCAAACCGGGCGCGGTGCGATTGCCAGTCAACACGCCGAGCATCGGTTCCTGATCTTCAAGTCTGCTGACGACTGGCTGGCCTATCAGCGCGACTATGGTCAGGGCGATCCGTTCGCGGCGATGATGAACCACATCAACACCATGGCTCGGGACATCGCCGCCATTGAGCGCCTGGGGCCAAACCCGCAAGCCATGCTGACTTTCCTGAAGCAGCGGATTGAGCAGGCGGGCCAGGCCAAGCAGAAGGGGGACGCCGTACCCTTTGCCGGTTGGAAGGCCCGGGCAGATGCGCGTTCGCGCGGCAAGATTTCCACGATTGACAACATGTGGGAAGCCTATCGCGGCAATGCGGAAGTGGCTGTTGATACCCATGCCGCAACGGCCTTTTCGATTACCCACAACTGGTTGACCTCGGCGATCCTGGGCGGGGCGGTCATATCAGCCTTGCCGACGGATCCGATTTATCAAAAGCTGGCACGTTCCTATGCCGGGATCCCGGCTTTGGGCGAGGCGCGCGAGTTGGTATCAGCACTCGGCAAGGGCTCGCGAATGGAAGCCGTGCGCGGCGGTCTGATCCTTGATAGCGCCATGCATGTGTTTGGCACCCAGGCGCGCTACGTCGGAACGCTCTCCGGACCGGCCTGGTCCAGGTGGTTGCCGGACCGGGTCCTGGCCTGGCAAGGCCTGACAGCCTGGACGCAAGCCGGTCGCCATTCGTTCGGCCTGAGTTTCCAGGGCATGCTGGCGGACCGTGCTGGCAAGAGCCTGGCCGAGCTGAAGGCCGCCAAGAAAGGCACCCTGGAACGAGCGACGGCCAACACCCTAGAGCGGTGGGGGATCTCGGCCGAGGATTGGGATCTGATCCGCAAAGCGCGGCTCCACGAGCGGGAAGGCGCGACCTTCCTGCGTCCAAACGAAATCTCGGAAATTGACGAGCACCTGGCCGAACGGATCCAGGAAATGATCCTGATGGAAACCGAATACGCGGTGCCGAGTAGCACATTGCGCGGCCGGGCCTTCATGCGCTTCGGCACCAAGCCGGGGACGCTCTGGGGCGAGATCGTTCGCTCGGCCGGAATGTTCAAGTCATTTGCGGTGACCTATGCGCTTTTGTACGGCGGGCGCACCTGGCGCGAGTTCGGGCAGTCAAAGGCGGCCGGAGCCGGGTACGCGTCAGCGGTTTTCCTGACAACGGCAATGGGTGGTGCACTCTCGCTCTGGCTGAAAGACATCCTAGCCGGTCGGGATCCTCGACCGATCAACGGCAAGGACGGCAATCCGCTGCCGTTCTTCGGCCAGGCGGTCATGCAGGGCGGTGGCTTCGGGATCTATGGGGATTTCATCCTGGGGGACGTGAACCGGTACGGCGGCGGCCTGGCGGACATGATTGGCGGGCCGGTGGTCGATACCCTGAACGACTTCCGCAACCTGACGCTCGGCAACGCCATTCAGTTTGCCAGCGGGGAGACAACCAATGCGGCCGAGGAAACCCGGCGATTTGTCCAAAAAAATACGCCCGGCCGTTCGCTCTGGTTCCTGCGCCTGGCCTATGACCGGGTGCTTATGGACAATCTGAGGCGTTTGACGGATCCGCGGGCCGACAAGGCATTTCGGCGCAAGAGCCGTTATGTCAGCGATCTCGGGACGGATACCTGGTGGTCACCTGGTCAAACGGTTCCGGAGCGTGCTCCAGAGCTGGATGTGTTGCGGCCCGGCAGCTGACAGGATCTGATCCCACTTAACCCTTGCCTGAAAGCCTGATCATCGGGCGGTCAATAGGAGACCGCCTGAAATGTCACAGCCCTATCCGCTTCCCCGTGAAACACGCTCGTCGGGGGCAAGTGCCTTTGATGGATTGACGGCCGTGTATGGGCCGTTCGATTTCAAGATCTTCGACTTGGAAGATGTGGCGGTTTACATCAAGCACGCCGGCGAAGACAGCTATACCAGAACGGATGCAGTCACTGTCACTAAGACGACTGGACTTCCCTATGATACCTTCTCGGTGGCCTTTGACACCGTTCATCCTGCAACCAGCAGCTATATTGTGCGCGGCGAGCGGACACCTGAACGCTCTGCCGCCGTCGTTAAGGGCGGTGGTATTGATACTGCTGCGCTGGAAAAGGAACTGTCCAAAATTGCTGTCGAGGGACAGGAGCTTCGGCGGGATGTTCTTGAAGCAATTCGTGTCCAGGTCGGAACGCCAGGCGCAATGGTCGGTGATATTCCCGCTGGACATGCAATTGTCATGGGAGAAGATGGAAACCTGGTGAGCGGCGGTTCATTGCTGCTGACGGACTTTAGGGGAGGGTGGAGTGCGATTGAAACCTACACGCGGGGCTCTCAAGTTAGCAAAGGCAATAAGCTGTTTTTTTTGGCAGCGGACACGTCCCTAGGCGAAGATCCGGAGCTGGGTGATCCCTGGCAACTTGTCCAGGATTTTGACCAGCTCTCCCTGGTTCCAGATGACGCCAGCCTTGGGAACGCCAAGTTAGCGGACATGTCCACGCAGCGGCTTAAGGGGAGGCTCTCCGACGGCTCGGGAGCGCCCGAAGATCTGGACCCTGCCGATGTGCGGCGGATGCTTGACATCGCGCCTTATCCGCGTGGTCAGGTCCCGTATCTTTCCAGTACGGTCGATAGTGGAAGCTATGAGCATTTTCCTGTCCAGTCGGCAGGTCCTGACAAGCTCGGCGTTCTTTACAAGCGTGGGCCGCAGCACAACAGCGCACATGATACAGCCGTGGCGAGCGCGCAAAGTTTTTCCTCCGGTGGTACTCAATTGTTTTCCATCGACGGTGCATTGGCTTCCGGCGGTGTCGCAGCGCCGCCCCAACGGACAAAGGTCCGGCTTGTATTCAGCGCCGACGAGACCGGCAGAACTTTCACCATCAGTGGCACATTGAACAGTGTGCCAGTGTTGGAGAATGTTTCGGGCGGTGCGGCGGGAACTGTGGTTGATACGGTTTCACAATTCGATGAAGTCGATGGTGCCCAGACTGACGATGACACCGCCGGTACCGTCAGCATCGGCTTTCGAATGGTTCCGCAAAACCTGTCCTTCAAGTGGACCAAAACCGGCGGTGCGAGCTGGTCTGATCGCATTGACGTGTTTGATGGAGACACTGACCAGCGCGTCTACTACTGGGGCGCGCTCGGTGCGATGGACGATGGTTCTTTCATTGCCCTCGCCTCCGAATGCGACATTCCAACGGAAACCTATCGGGCACTCATGAAACCATCGCCTGACGGTGAGGACTGGTCTGCGCCGGCCGTGGAAATCAATGTGACCGGCGATGTCCCCTCCGTTGTTGAATTTTTTGGAGACGTGCAGAAATCTCCCTCCGGCCGTCTCTTTGTTGGCGCCTATGACGGTGACGAAAGCTTTGTCATGTATTCAGACGACCGGGGAGCCAACTGGGTTTCCCGCCGTGTGATCCTGGATGGAGCACAGACGCATTCGGAAATCACGCCTGTCATGCTGGACGAAAAGAGGGGGATTGCGATCACCCGGATCGACAATCTGACGGGCTCGCTGGTGCAGTCAAAAACCCTGGACGGGGGCGATACCTGGACAGACATGGGGCAGACCAATCTGCCTGTGACCGGCGGTTACAAGTCGCATGATCTGTCCACGATCTGGGTTGACGGCATTCAGTATATCGTCATGACCTACATGATCCGGGACAGCGGATCCGCTCCGGCAGACAATCCGGACACGATTGCACTGGTCTTCGTGGAAGCTGAAAAGGCATTGACCTCTGCCGACAATTGGAGCCAGGAAAAAACGATTGTCACCGGAGTGGAAGATCTCTCCGGTTATCCATCGCTCTGGATCCACCCGCAATCGGGGATCGGTCTGCTCGCCTATGGGCAGGAAACAACCTACTATTACGCCGCCCAGGTCCTGACAAAGCGCATTGATGTTGCGGATCTCATCAAACAGGACACCTGGACGCCGGTGCTGACGGCTGTGACACCGGGTGATCTCGCAGTCACCTATTCAGCGCAGCGTGGCGAGGTCGTTCGGAACGGCAAACTTATCACTGCGTTTTTCGAGATCGTCACAAGCGCATTCACCCACACGACCGCATCGGGTGCCCTGACGATCGATGGTCTGCCCAACCAGGCCAATGCCGACGGTCAGACCCTGACGGGCTCGCTTGAGTGGTCGGGAATTACGAGAGCAGGTTACACGCAACTCGCTGCCCGTGTTGGACCTAATGGAAAGTCATTTTTGTTCCGCGCCAGCGGCTCAGCCAAGAACGCATCCAACATCAACATCACCGATCTGCCGACAGGCGGCTCCGTGCGGTTGATTGGCGTGATCCACTACAGGGCGAAGTAAACACTAGTCATAGGGGACCACGTTAAACTTTCTTTCCCAACTCGGATTTCTAATTAACAACAGCTCTCTGGTGACATGAATGAGGTAAGGATCAAACTGTTGAATTTTGCGTTTCCCTCTAGCTGGAGGGTAGCGCATCGTAAGATAGAAGTTTCGGCTAAGTTTAAGTGCCTGCTCAAAATTCGCGTTTACTATTCCGAGTTTCTCTCTGGCGTTTCTGTCGTTTAGGGTTCTTCTGCTGGGCTTTTCGTATCGTTCCTTGAGATCCAGTCTTGTGTCTTGGGTTAGATAATCAACCAACCGGTCTATCTCATGTATCGCCGGAAAACTGCCGCGTTCCTGCATGATCATAGCTTTGAGATAAAGCTCTAGGGCGAGAGCTGCGTTTGTAAAGCCCGAAACAATAAACGGATCTCCGGCTACTCCTCGCGCTTGTTGCTGCGCACAAAGTAGGCTCGTTTCTGCAAAATTTTGAGCCCATAAATACAAGTCGGTGGGGTCATTTGAGTACATTTTCGGACCGTTGGCCGCCATTTAGCCTCTCTCCTCTCAATTAACCTCGTCTGTGCCATTCCATAATTGCGATCAGAAACCAATCCGGCAACCGGAGATCGCGGGCATGACAGCGCTGAATTTCGAAACATCTCTTGCCTGGACGCTGGTCCACGAGGGAGGTTACGTCAATCATCCCAAGGATCCAGGAGGCGCGACAAACAGGGGCGTCATCCAGCGCACCTACAACGCTTATCGTC
The DNA here is from genome assembly GCA_017643925.1 of Roseibium sp. Classification (GTDB taxonomy): domain Bacteria; phylum Pseudomonadota; class Alphaproteobacteria; order Rhizobiales; family Stappiaceae; genus Roseibium. Next base: position 6,979 of record JAEPML010000027.1, read on the forward strand.
ACCGGATGGGCCTGGAGCCTCAGTCTGTAAAGCGCATCACGGAAGCCGAGGTGCGGGCGATCTACCGGGAGCAATACTGGAAAGCAGTTGCCGGCGATGCCCTCCCGGCCGGGGTTGACTATGCCGTCTTTGACTACGGCGTGAACTCCGGACCAAGGCGGGCGGTGAAGGACCTTCAGCGCGTCGTCGGTGCGCGGCCGGACGGATGGGTTGGAAACGAGACCCTGGCGGCCATGACGCAGACGGATCCGCAGGAGATCGTCCAAAAGCTCTGCAAGCGCCGCTTCCGCTTTGTCCAGGGCCTGAAGCATTGGAAACACTTCGGTCGGGGCTGGACGCGCCGGATCATGGGCGAACGCATGGGTGCGCAGAGCGATGATATCGGTGTGATTGATCGCGGCGTCATGCTGGCCAGGAACGACGCAGTTGACACCACGGCCGTCCCGATCCCGGCACCCAAGGCCGAAGCTCCCGGGAAAGCCCTGGAGGAGGACGCCGGGGTCATCCAGGTTGTCCAGGAAGCGGCCAAGGATCCGAAATGGTTCGGGATCTTTGGCACGTTCGGATCCACCATTGCCACCATTGCCACAAGCTCCGGACCGGTCTCCTATGCCGTTGCTGCGGTCCTGGTCGTCGGGGGCGTCTACCTGGTCTATCGCCTGGAACGTGATCGGATCGCGGCATGATCGCTAGGCTGTTCGGGTTTCTCTCGGGCTGGAAGGCCAAACTTGCCGCGCTGGGGGTAGTTGTCGCTGCCTTCGGCGCGGTCCTTTTGAAAGCCTACTTGGCAGGCAGGGCGGCCGCTCGCACGGCCGCTGACAAGGCCAGCCTGAAGGCGATGCGGAGACGGAAGGAAATCAATGATGAGGTGGAAGCCATGGGCCACGCCGATGTTGATAAGCGTTTTGCTGAGTACATGCGCGACGACAGGTAATTTCTGCGATGTTGCCGAGCCGATCAGGCCTTCAGTCAAGGACCAGGTCACCCACGGCACAAAGTCCCAGGTCGTGAAACACAACGAATACGGCCGTGAGGCCTGCGGCTGGAGGTTCTGATGGCTGATCAACGCAAGAGCATGTTCCAGGCCAGCTTCTCCCTGGGAAACCTCGTGGTCCTGGGGACCATGATCGCCAGCCTGGCTGTTGGGTGGAGCAGGTTGGAAACCGGTCTGGCGCATCATGATGACCGGATCACCGAAACCGAACAAGAGCTGAAGGAACTGCGTCGAGATCAACGGGGTTTCGAAACCAGCGTTGCCGGACTGCGCAGCGACATGAAGCATTTACTGACCGAGATGGCGCGGACCCGCGAGACCATCGAACGCCTGGAACGGGAACGCCGCTTGGGCTCGAAATAGGCCCTCTGATTGGTCGCCTGTGGATCAACAAAAATGCGTACGACCGGAGTGTTGACCTGCTGTAAGTTATTGAAAAATATGACTTTGGCAATAACTCTTAATCAGCGGGTCTAGGGTTCGAGTCCCTACTCACCCACCAAATCTCCTCAATCGACAGAATTGCCTTGAGGCGCACTGCAGGTTTTGAAGCCGCGTGTGGGCCCGATCGTGCTTGGCGGGCGTCTGTGAGCAATTACCTTTGAAGCACGAAATCGGCGCAGCGGGAGCCGAGCATCATGGCCGGGGCATTGGTGTTGCCGGCATTTATGTCGGGGACTGCCGACATGTCGCAGACCCTGAGGCCGTCGACACCGCGCACGCGGAGCCTGGCGTCGAGCACGGCCATCCTGTCGCCGTCGGTGCCCATCCGGGCGGTTCCGGCCGGGTGGTAATTGGTCTTTACAAAGCGTTTGCAGTGTTCCCTGAGCGCGGTGTCCGAGGTTTCGGCCGGGCCAGGAATGGCCACGCCCTTCAGTCTCGACGAGAGAGGTTCTGACCGGAAGGCTTCCAGGAAGAACCGCTGGCCTGCGATCATTTCCTGCATGTCCTCCTCCTCCTTGAGGAGATTCGGACACACGATGGGCATGTCGGTCGGATCCTTGGAGGCCAGCCGGACCTCGCCACGGGATTTCGGTTTGACCACGACTGTCGTGACCGTCACGCCATAGCCGTCCTTCAACTCCGATTGGGCATCTCGGTCCAGGTAGACAATGGGGACACAGAAGGCCTGGATCGTGGGCAGGGCCTCGCGATCCTTGGGGTTCATGAAAGCACCTGCCTCCACGCCTGCCGACGTGATCCTGCCGCTGCCAAAGATCTTGAACTGAAGACCGTTCCAGAGCATGCGCCAGCCTTCGCCCTGACGATAATATCCAAAGGGCCCGTTCGCATAGGCGGTGATCGGGACTTCAGGATGGTCGATCAGGTTCTGCCCGACGCCTGGAAGATCCACCTTGACCGGGATGTCGAAGGACGCCAGGTGATCGGCCTCGCCAATGCCGGAATGCATCAGGATCTTTGGTGTGACCAGGGCGCCGGCGGCCAGAATGACTTCACTGGCGCCACCGACAGCTCAATTGACGCCACTGACCGTTGCCCGTGCCGTTCCCGAATTGTCACTGGTTTCCATGACACCAGGCTACTCGACGGACATACTGGCCAATTCGAACGGGCTGTTGCTGCATTTCTGGGCGACCTGGTGCCCGCCCTGTCTGCGGGAGCTTCCGCTGTTGCTTGCCGGTTGTCGTGCCGCCGGTTTCAGCCACGCGGCGGTTTCGCTCGACAAAACCAGTGATGTCGTGGAGCGGTACATAGACGGGATGGGTGTTCCTGCTTCCAACATTTTTTTGCAGGAAGGGACGTTGGAAACCGACGGGTTGTTAATGGGTGGCATCTTGCCGGCCACGCTCGTGGTCGATCGGGCAGGCAACGTCAGAGCCCGGGGTATCGGAGAAATCGAGTGGCGCTCTCTTGAGCGTTGGAGTCTTGTCGCCAAATGGGTGCGGTAACATCGCACATTGCCTGAAGTCCAAGGGGCTGACCTTTGTCTCATTGTCATCGATCGTCTTCTAATTTGCGGCTTGCGATTGAATTTCCTGCCTGACTGGGTCACAAGGACCCGGGAAGGGTTTAGACCAAAGTCGTAAGTGTCAGGGTTGGTGCCCTTTCTGACCGGCAAATCAAGAGGACAGCCAATTGACTACGGAACGCCAGACTCTTCGAAAATTCCTGCTTCAGGAACAGGAAAAAAGCGGCATTGGACAGGACATGATGCTGCTGCTCGAAGATATCGCGACGTCCTGCCGGATCATTGCGCACCAGATCAGGAACGGGCCGTTTCTCGACATACTTGGGACAACCGAGACCTCCAACGTCCAGGGCGAAACCCAGAAGCAGCTGGACGTGATTGCCAATGATGTTTTCCTGAGCCACTGCAGCAACTGCGCGCGCGTTGCAGCTCTCGTGTCCGAAGAGATCGATGAGGTCATCTGGCTGAAGGACGCACCGAAGAAGGGCGACTATCTGGTCTATTTCGATCCGCTTGACGGTTCTTCGAACCTGAATGTCAATCTTTCGGTTGGCTCGATCTTTTCCGTTGTCGAGTTGGAGGACGATCTTGCCGAGCTCAGCAACGAAGCGGTCCTGATCAAGGGAGCAAAGCAGATCTGTGCAGGATACTCCCTGTACGGACCATCGACCTCGCTGGTCTTCTCGACGGGTCAGGGCGTGAACGGTTTTACCCACAAGATCGGGTCGGGTGAATTTCTGCTGACTTTCCCGGACATGAAACTGCCGGAAGAAACCGAGGAATTCGCCATCAATGCCTCCCGCTTCAGAAGTTGGGACGCGCCAATCCGGCGCTATGTGGAAGAATGTATCGACGGCGAGGACGGCGTCCGGGGCAAGTCCTTCAATATGCGCTGGACAGCGTCGATGGTTGCCGAAGTTCACCGGATCCTCACACGGGGCGGTGTCTTTCTCTATCCCAAGGACAGTGCCAACGCGCATATGGGAGGCAAGCTAAGGCTCCTTTATGAAGCCAATCCCATGGGCTTCATTGTGGAACAGGCCGGCGGCCGCGCTTCCACCGGCACGGAGCGGATTCTCGACGTTCAGCCGACCGGACATCACCAGCGCATTTCCGTCGTGCTGGGGTGCAAGGCTGAAGTGGAGGTTATCGAATCCTACTTCGCCGACGAGCGTGGTTGAGGATTTTTCGGCAACAGAATTGTTGCGCCAAAGCGCAGAAACTTGCGTTTCTCAGTGTCGGGTATTGCGCATTTCCGGCACTGGTTGACCTCTTCTGAACGCCTACCATTTTAGTCAATCTCTATTTTTTGTTTAACCGACTGGTCAATCTGCATACCGTAGCTTCGGGCGTCGTGATTACTGACAGGTGTCGCTGGTCTCGTTTTCGCATTCTTTAAATGGAAGGCGAGCGGGAAGCGATCGGCAGTGGGGTGCGCCTTTTAGGGGCGGAACGGGTGTCCATGCAGAAACTGGATTTTGAAATCGACATGCCACAGCTGCGCCGAGCATGGAGCGTGCTGGATCGGCAGTTTGCATCTCATGGGCTGACCCTTCACCAGGGGTCCGATTTCGTTGCTATCGAGGATCTTGCAGAAGAGGGGGGGCTGCGTCCGCTCGAAGGTCACTTTACGCCTGTCCTGAACACCTACACGCCTTCACAGGCCTTCTGGCTCGGATTGCTGGACCGGGATGACCGGTTGGTCGGAAGGGTGTGTGCGCGTTTCGACCGTATGGAATACCCGATGACGCTCACGGATTTCTGGCGAAAATACTTTCACCGCTGCTACCCGAACGCGGACGGTGGTCAGGTGATGCTGGCGCCTGTGCAACCGCGTGTCGGCCGGCGGATCACGGGTGACGTTGCCTATCTCGGTGGAACCGAGGTTGCCGTCGACTGGCAAGGGGTCAAGCTCGGGGCTCTGCTCAACCAGATGGCGCAGATCGTCGCTCTCGACCAGTGGCGGGCGAGCTTCTTCTACGGCTGGGTGCAGGGGCACAATTTCATGGACGGATTCTGGCGTGACTGCGGTTTTACCAGGGCCCATTTCAATGGCATCAGCTGGGAAGAGCCTTTGCCCGAGACCCTGGACGCCAACCTGATATTCGTTGGTAACTCCGCAGACGACGTGTGCGATCTGATCGACCGGATCGTTGATGGGTCGCAAGCAGCTTTATTAGACAGAACACACGTTCATGGCCCCCGGCGGTCGTGAACTTGAGCAGCAGACGCTGCAAGGTCATGTCGGGCACACCGTCGCCGAGCCTGCGTCCCGTGCGCTGGAAATCGAACCAGGGCTCGCCTGCGAAGGCGACAGGATAGGCATCCGCCACGCCTCGGCGATACTCTTCCGGCAGATAGCTGATCGGCGACCTGACTTCACGGTTCTCCAGGGCTTCGGGAAAGAAACGGCGGAATGTCGATTTGTGACCTGCAAAGGTCACTTGCGGAACGTCACCGGTCTCCGCATGGGCCGCCGTCATCAGCAAATAGGGAGACAGCCGGCTCAAGGGCGTTTCGCGTGCAATGATGCCGTTGTTCTCGCGCCAGGTCTTGTAGAGAAACTGTTCCATGTCACCGGCAAGACCGTTTTCGACCATGGCCAGTGACAATGGTTCAACAAAGGCGGATCTGCCCATCGGCACCTCCGAACATGTCTGATGAGGGCACGTAGCCTTTCTGGATGGCCTCGGCGAAAATGTCCGGCCGTGCGGTGCGGGCGAGATCCGCCCTTTCTTCGTCCGTCAAATCGCTTGTCTGATTGTGGTCGAACATGTCGTAGCAATAGAAATCAAGCAGATAGAGGCAATCGTAATCGGCTGCGATCTTCCAGAGATCCAGGAATTCAAGTTGCTCCGTGGTGAAATCGTTGTTTTTCATTTTCTGCTTCACCTTCTCCCGCCTGCACCCGACATCAGTGTCTTGTAGACATGAAACGTGTTTTCCAGAACCTGGAACTGATCCATCCGGTCTGCCGCTGGCATCTTGTCGTTTTCTGCAATTACATAGGCATGCGCCTTGTCGAACAGGGCCCGATCGAAACTGGCGACAGCTCTCTGCGGCGCGCTGTCCTGAACGACAGCTGACGTCAGCCGTGGCAGCGGAGCGTCAAGCTGTTCTGCAAGTAACAGGAGTTGCGATGCCTTGAGCTGCTGCTGTCCCCCCTTGATCTTGGAGAGGGAAGATCTCGACATGTCGAGCATCTCAGCGACTTCGCTCACCTGGCGCCCGCTTTTGGGAACCACGTCGTTCACCCAATCAGCCAAAAGCTGATCGTGGTTTGCCGTTGCAGTCATTGCATGCCTGTGGTTGTTGTTTGTTCGAATATAGAACGCGATTTCCAGAATGGAAATTGCTTTCCGTTACGACAGTTAATTTGCCCACGGAATAATTCGGTCTATCCGGTCACGGGGAGCCTTCCGGGCCGCCTAGTGACCTTTCGACGGGAAGAGAACCGTCCTGAAGATCAGCCTGACATCCAGCCAGACGCTCCAGTCTCGAATGTAGTCCAGATCATGTTGCAGTCGGTTCCGCATGTCCTCGCGGGAATTGATCGGACCGCGGGCGCCTGAAACCTGGGCATTGCCGGTCAGGCCCGGGCGCACGGAATAACGCTGCATATAGGATTCGAAACGCGGTTTATAGGACGCATCGAGCTCAACTGGATGTGGTCTTGGACCGACCAGGGACATTTCACCTGCCAGCACGTTCATGAGTTGCGGCAATTCGTCGAGACTGGTTGCACGCAGCCAACGCCCAAGAGGCGTGATGCGCGGGTCGTGTGGGCCCCTGGTTTGCCTGAAAGGTGTCGGTTTGGGTGTGACGGACATGGACCGCAGCTTCCAGATATGAAAGACCTTGCCGTCAAGACCGGTGCGTTTCTGGCGAAAGAAAACAGGCCCCCTGTCCTGAAGAAAGATGAGCCCCATCAGCAGCGCGAAAATGGGGGACAGGAGAACCAGACCGGATGCGCTGCCGACAATGTCAATGAAACGCTTTGTCCTGGAGTTGAGACAGCTGTCCGCTGTGCCGGGGGCGAGGGGGGCAACAGGAAGGACCGGCGCGGTTTCAACGGAAGACGCAGCCATTCGTTCGTTCACATGTATCGACATCCAGCCGCCTTCTGCCCGTACCAGCCGTTAACGATAAATACCAGTTTTGCCACGTCTTTTGCGTTTTAACTGGTTCGTAACCATAAGCTATGGGATACAGTTTCCCTACGTTTAGAGAAAGCGGAAAACGGCAGTTTGGTTAACTGTATGAGTGCTGAAAAACTCGCTCCCAGGGTCAGTGTGATCGTGCCGGTGTACAACGCCGAAGCGTATCTGCCTGCGACCGTCAACTCTGTCTTTGCGCAGTCCTTTGAAGATTACGAACTGATCCTGGTTGATGACGGTTCAACGGACCGGTCCTCAAAGATCGCCCAGTCCTTTTCCGATCCCCGGGTCCGGTATCACAGGCAGGAAAACCATGGAGTTTCGACTGCCCGCAACAAGGGGCTCGATCTTGCCAGGGGCAGCATCATCGGTTTTCTGGATTCAGACGATCTCTGGCATCGCGACAAGATCGCTGAACATGTCGGGCATTTCGATCGCAGGGCAGATGTCGGCGTCAGCTACAGTGCCTGCCGATTTATAGACTCCCAAGGTAATCGCCTGAAAACGGGATATCGGCCGAAACTGTCCGGCATCAGCGCTGCGGATGTCTATTGCAGAAACCCGATTGCCGGCGGTTCAACAGCGTTTTTTCGACGCGAGATCTTCGACGACATTGTCGAGCCCCGTTCCGGGGATGGTCACCGCGCCTGTTTCGATGTGAAGGCTTCGGCTCCCGGTGCCAGTCATGCAGAAGACCATCAATGCTGGTTGCGCATGGCCCTTCATTCCCGGCTCACGTTTGAAGGCATCGACAAGGAGCTGACTTTCTACCGGATACATGATGCAGGCCTTTCGGCGCGGATCGACAAGATGCATCAGGGCTGGCTGGCGATCGACGCCTATGTGCGTGACCAGGCACCGGACCTCCACAAGTCTCACTCGAGTCTCGCCAATGCCTACCAGATGCGCTACTTCGCGCGCCGCTCGGTTGCGCGGGGAGACAGCCGGGAAGCAGCCTCCTATCTGGCGAAATCCCTTCGCTTCTCCCTGAAACCGTTTTTCACCGAGCCGGTGAAATCCCTTTCAACCCTAGCTGCAGTTCTGGCGCTCCGCCTGATGCCATCGGTAACGAACCGCTGGATCAACCGGGCCGCCGGTGCGGGGAATGAAACATGAGCATTGCACTAGTAACCGGATCAGGCGGTCTGATCGGCGCGGAAGCTGTCCTTTTTCTGGCGCGGCAGGGGCTGACCGTCTATGGCATCGACAATGACATGCGGGCCTATTTCTTCGGTGACAACGCCTCGACCAACTGGCGCATCCGGGATCTTGAAAACCGTTGCCCGGGTTATCGGCACCGATCCATCGACATTCGGGACGGTGAGGCGATTGATGCCCTTTTTCAGGAAATCGGATCCGAACTCAGCTGCGTTATCCACGCAGCCGCGCAGCCGAGCCATGACTGGGCAGCAAAGGAACCCGTGACGGATTTCTCCATCAACGCCCTGGGCACGCTCAATCTCCTGGAAGCGCTTCGCAAACATGCTCCGGATGCCGCCTTTGCCTTTCTGTCCACCAACAAGGTCTATGGCGACCGGCCCAATGCGCTTCCGCTTGTGGAGACAGAGACCCGCTGGGAAATCGATGCAAGCCACGCGTTTCATGACCGGGGCATCGACGAGACTATGAGCATTGACGGCTGCATGCATTCGATCTTCGGCGTCTCCAAGGCCTCAGCCGACCTCATGGTTCAGGAATACGGCCGCTATTTCGGTTTGAAAACCGCCTGTTTCCGTGGTGGCTGCCTCACGGGTGCGGGGCATTCGGGCGCAGAGCTTCACGGTTTTCTCGCCTATCTGATGCAATGCACGGTAACCGGCAAACCCTATACGGTTTTCGGCTACAAGGCGAAGCAGGTTCGCGACAACATCCATTCCAGCGATCTTGTGCAAGCGCTCTGGCGTTTCGTCCAGGCGCCAACCTCGGCTGCGGTTTACAATATTGGCGGCGGGCGGTTTTCCTCCTGTTCAATGCTGGAAGCAATCGACCTGTGCCAGAAACGTGCGGGACGGGAACTCAACTGGACCTACTCGGATGACAACCGGGCGGGAGACCACATCTGGTGGATCAGCGACATCTCCAAGTTCCAGGCTGACTATCCCGGCTTTGAACTCCAATACGACATCGAAGCGGTTATTGCCGATCTCCACGACAATGGAGCCGAACGCTGGGAGGCCCTGGCATCATGATCGATCACGGCGTGCACAGCGTTGGCGGCGTGCCGATTTCCGCGGTCGACTACGAGGCCGCGACACAGCGCGTTCTGGAGGCTGCAAAACAAAAACGCCCCTTGGCAGTGTCGGCGCTTGCGGTTCATGGGGTCATGACCGGCGTTTTGGACCGCGAGCATCTGTCCCGGTTGAGCAAGATGGATTTGCTGGTGCCGGACGGCCAACCGGTCCGGTGGGCCTTGCGTCTCCTCCATGGCATTCGCCTGCCTGATCGCGTCTATGGACCCGAGCTCACGCTGCGGGTCTGCCAGGCCGCGGCAAATGAAGGCGTACCCGTCTATTTTTACGGCAGCCGGCCTGAAGTGTTGCAGGCGCTCGAGACAAACCTGAAGAAGCGTTTTCCGGACCTGATTTTCGCTGGACTGACACCGTCCAGGTTTCGGGCTCTTTCCAGCGAGGAAAACGTTCAGGCACTTGAAGAGATCCGGGCGTCAGGTGCGGGGATCGTCTTTGTCGGGCTGGGTTGCCCCCGGCAGGAGGTCTGGGCCTACGAAAACACCAGGGACCTCGCCATGCCGGTTCTGGCTGTCGGTGCGGCCTTCGATTTTCACGCCGGGCTGCTGAGCCAGGCGCCCAAATGGATGCAGGACCGGGGTCTCGAGTGGTTTTACCGCCTGACGCGCGAACCACGCCGGCTCTGGCGCCGCTACGTGTTTCTCAATCCGCTGTTCTGCCTTGAGATTGCACGCCAGTATTTTCTTGGCGAGCTGGACAGTCGGTCTACCGATGCCGACCCGCAACGGATTCGATACGGTTAGGACGAATTCGACCGGAGCGTATAGGCACCAAGGCCCCGCATTTTTCCAGCTTCCATCGCGACCCGGAAGGCAAGCCGCATCCAGGCCTGTCGGCCGAACAGCAGCGCAAAGGGGAAGGCTATGACGGTTGCGGCAAGCTTCATGAAGGCGGCTCCGCTCATGGTCAGGAGCTCCCGTCCGGTCTGCTGGCTCAATCTGCACCGCACATCCGCGTAGGCCTGTCCGCGTCGATAGAGTTTTGACAGGACGGGACCAAGCCGGTGGTACCGGACACAGACACATTCCTCCAGCTCCGGCGCGTTGACAGCCAGAGCCCTGGCACCTGCCCGAAGACAAAGATGATAGAAATGGAGGTCCTCACCGGCAGCGCGAAAGTGAGGGTCGAACCGGAGACCATTGCGGTCGATGAAAGACTTTCGCACGATTGAATTGCCGGTCCGGCCGACAACGCGCGACTGCTTCATCGCGGTTTTCAGTTCGCTCGGGAAAAGGGGCTCCAACCTCATGAGCCAGTCCGGAGCGTCTTTTCGGTAGACGGGTTTGACCGGCGCGAAGAGGCAATCCGCGTCGGTGCCTTCAATTTGCGCCACCATTGCGCTGATCCAGTCGGAGGGCGCGGTCTCGTCATCGTCTATGAACAGGATGAAGTCGCCTGTTGCATGGTCGAGGCACACGTTCCGGGCATGGGCAATGTTTTGTCGTCCAGATGCAAGATACCTGACGTTGCCCATGTGCAGGTCTGCCATGGACCTGGCAACACTCAGGTCCGGCGTGTCGTCAATGACCAGGATCTCGACATCAAGATCTGCCGAATGGATCTGCTCCTCGAGGGACGCCAACGTTTTACGAAGCGTCTCCCGGCCGATCGTTGGTATGGCGACGGTTACCTTGGTCATGCCTTGAAATGCCTTTTGTCGCTGCGACCGGAGCTCCGGCGCGGGGCGGTGAAAATGATGTAAAGCCAGACAATCTGAAACAGCACGAACAGGGCGTGTGCTCCGTAAAAAAACGTTGTTTCCAGCATGTTGTGAAAGATGAAAAAATACAGGATCGTCGAAAGCATTGTGCCTTCGAACAGATCTTTGCGGGCAATTCTCCCACACAGTTGCAGAGCGATGAGAAGGACCGGCATGAAGAGAAGCAGCGCAATCCAGCCGCCATTCAGCATGATGTCGAGATAGCCGCTATGGGCCGCCGTTGCGGTTGACAGGAAACCCATACCGGTCCGGAGCGAAGGCGAGGCGTCGCCAATGTCCCAGAACGACCTGAAACCAAAACCGTGCAAGGGACGGTTGCCGAAATGCTCCAGAGTGAAGACCCAAAGACCCGTGCGCCCAGTAAAGGTGGCATCACCGGTCAGCAATTCGATTTGTCGGGTGAGCGGCAGGCCGAACATCGCGTTCACGAACAGGATCACGAAGACAACAGCCACAAGGGCCAGCAGAAAGGTCAGGATCGCCGGCATGCGCAGAAAGCGGGCGAAGAAGGCACTGACTGTTCCCAGTCCCAGGGAAATGAATAGCAGGCCGGCTGATGTTTTCGACTGGCTCATTACCAGAAGGAACAGGCAGACGGGCAAGGCCACTGCCGCAACGAGCAGGTGCAGCCTTTCACCGGTGCCGCATTTCCAGAGCACAAAGAAAAAACCAAGCGCCACGACAGCCCCGAGATAGTTCTTGTGCTCGTAGATGCCCTGGTAGCCGATCGGGGAAGGTGTCTGTGTCAGGACAGCCGCAAGGTTCAGGAAAATCGTCGCGACAAAGAGCCAGTAAATGCAGGTCAGTATGTCGCCCGGACGGTTTGAGGCGCAGAAGGCAAAATAGAGCGTTGCCGCAATCATGACCTGCAGGATTAACCGCGACATCGCGATACCCGGCACGAGCGCCCAGGAAACGGTGAGGGCAAACCACAAGAAGGTCGCAATCCACCAGCCCGTCGTGGCGAGATGAAATCCGGGAACGCGCTTCCAGGCGAGTGCAAACAGAGCCGAAGCCATCAGGAAAAGCGGTGGTATCCAGATCTTGTGAAGCACGAAGGTCGTGTAGACCCCGCGCGACAGAAGGGCACCTGCCTGTGCCGCCTGCTGCTCTGCATAAAGAAGCGGCCAGACCAGCATCGGATCGGTCAGCAACAGCGCGGGTATAAGCGTCGCGAGGGCTGCGAGCATCGTTGAACGCAGCGGAAAATCCCGGGTTCTGACCGGTCCGTGGATGGGCTGGGCGAGGGGGATCGCGCGAAGGGTCATGCGCTCTTCTCCTCAAGCGGTCGGCCTTGAGGACGCAGGCTCATGCTGATGGCAACGAACAGAACGGCTTCACCGGCAATCAGGGCCCAGATCGCCCAGCTCAATCCGAAATCGGTGAACAGCAACAACAAGAACGCGCTGGACAGGGCGACCGAATAGGCCATTGCAATGGTCAGTGCGCGATACCTGTGCGTGGCCTGCAGATAGACGCTGAGGCAGATCGACGGGACACCGGCAATTGCAAACAGGCTCCAGGCGGCGATCAGTTCATGAAGCGCACCTGCGCCGTCGAGCTCCATGATAACCGCAAGATAAGGCCAGCCCAGGTTCAGAGCGGCTATGTAGAGAACACCGATCGTCAGCAGCAGGGCGGTGCCGACATAGACGACCTTTTTGGCGCCTGAATGATCACCGTCTGCAATCTTCTGTGCAATGAGCGGCCTGCTGGCGCGCGCCCAGCCGAAAGCGATCAGTGAAACCGGATTGACGAGAACCCGTCCGGTTTGCAGGAGACCAAGCGCGGCGCTGCCCTTGGCGAGCTCAACAATGAAAACGTAAAGCCGAAGATGCGCCTCGGTAAGCGCTGCCCCTCCCAGGGCCCAGCGGCTTTTCGCCCAGTAGGGGGCATAGAGCCGCATCATCTGGCCCAGTCGCCGGGGAGACCTGTAGACCGGCTGGGCATAAAGAATGACGGACACCAAGTTGCCAGCCGCAATTGCCAGCAGACCGGCCAGGGGCGGTTCGGTCAGTTGCAGTCCGATGATAAGTGCCAAAGTGCCGGCGATAACTGCGGCTCCGTCCAGACGCAGAAGGTGAAACGGTTGTTGCCGGGTCAGAAATAGGGAGCGTTGCAATTCTCGCATCCCGTTGGTCAAGACCAGCAGTACCGCGGCAAGGCAGAGCTCCCGGGGGACACCGAATGCGAAGGCGAGGCCTCCGACGAGCAGACACATCGCGCTCAGAACTGCCAGATCCAGTGTCGCCAGCATCCGGATGGTGAGTGGCTTGCGATTTTCGCGTTCCCCCGGCAGGAGAACATTCAGCGGCATCAGAACAATTGCGTTCTGGGCACCGAATGCGATCAGGCTCAGCGAGAACACCAGAACGAAGTGACCATAGGATTCCATTCCCGACATGCTGATCAAAAGCAGGTTGAGCAGAAACATGGATCCGCTGACGAGCAACTGATCGAAGACAGACAAGAAGATTGTGTTGTTCACAACGCTGCCGGTTTTGCTTCACGGGAAGGGCACGCGCGTAGTTTAGTAAATATTTAACTATCCAGATACGCGCTTGTCAGTTTGTAGTTAACAAAAAGGATTAACATCCAAGTGGTGCTTAAAATTCGAGATCATTGTTAACTATGTTTGGTAAGGTAAATACCGTAAAGTAATGAATGGGAAGGTTTTTTCCTGCTGCCATTATTAAGCTTGGTGTAGATTGTTTCTTAACTTTTCACCAATGCTGAGTAGATCAGAGACGCGCAGTGAAAAATCCGGATCACAGATATTTTGAGCCTCGTTGGGACGTTGAGAACGCCCAGCCTGAAAGGCAGCTCAAAGACGAGATGATCGATATGTTCCGCGCGATCTGGACCCGCAAGAAGCTTGTTTTGCTGACGATGGCGGGCTGCATTGTGCTTGCGCTTGTCTACCTGCGCATCGCAACACCGCTCTATTCCGCAACCACCGAAATCCTGATTGATCCCCGCAAACGTCAACTGATCGGCACGGAAGTCATTCCGTCCGGGTTGGGAACCTCGGCTCTCGGCGCCGACACGGCCCTGGTCGAAAGCCAGGTGGCAATCATGAAATCTGAATCGGTGATCGGGGGCCTGATCGACCGCTTGGATCTGGTCAGCGATCCGGAGTTCTCCGGTGGCAATGGAAATTCGCCGGTCGAGGTAGCCACCTCGATTGTCCGCGGGATCATCTACGGCAACGCGGCGCTTTACGAGCGTTCGAAATACGACAAGGCCAAGCGAAAGCTCGGCAAGCGCCTGAATATCGATCGGGTCGGCAACACCTATGTGGTCAGGATCGAAAGCCAGTCACAAAATCCCGGCAAGGCCGCCCTGATCGCAAACACGCTTGCTGAAATCTACATCGACGAAAGCCGACAATATTCCGAGAACTCGACACGCTCGGCTGCCAGTGACATTGACGGCCGTCTCGACGCTTTGCGCGCCGACATGCAGGCGGCCGCACAGGCCGTAGAGGCATACCGGGACCAGCACGGGCTGATCGGAGCCCAGAACACGCTTGTCGTGGAGCAGCAGCTTTACGAGCTGAACAAGAAACTGAGCGATGCACAGGCGGAACTCAGCCGGTCGGAAGCGCTGCTTGACGAGGCTAAGCGCGCCATAGCCGACCCTCTGACTGCGGATGGCAGCGCACTCGAATCAAGCCTGTTTCTCCAACTGATCGGTCGGCTGGCAGATACCCGTGCCCAGGAAGCGACCTTGCGGACAACGTTGCTGGATGGTCACCCCAGGTTGACTGCGCTGCGTGAACAGCGCCAGAGCCTGGAAGCAGCGGTCAAGACCGAACTGGAACGCGTGTTGAGCCGCTACGAGACCGCGGTCAAGGTCGCGCGTCAGAACGAAGCGGCGCTGCAGCAGCAGATTTCCGGACTGGAGGCCGACACCGCGCGTTCCAACAGCAACAGCGTTCGTCTGCGTGAGCTTGAGCTGGAAGCCGATCTCAGCCGCAAGATCTACGAGAGTTTCCGGGCCCGCTCAAAGCAGGTCAACGAGGAAGTCGGCTTGCAGTCCGACAACACGAGAGTGGTGTCGGCGGCTTATCCGCCTTCGCGCCCCTCACAGCCCAAGGGACCGCTTCTCCTGGTCATCGCGATTGCCGGCGGCCTGATGCTCGGCGTCTTTGCCGCCTGGGTGCTGCACATTTTCAAGGGAACAGAAGTTCCCGCCAAGCCAAAGAAGAAACGTTCAATCAAGAATTTTCGACGAGGGACGGCGAATGAACCACACGCATTGGACAAGAAAGAAAATCTTGGTCACAGGAGCCGCAGGGTTCATCGGTAGCCATTTGTGCGAGCGTCTCTTGAACGAGGGGCACGACGTCACGGCGCTGGATAACTTCTATACGGGCACCACCGCCAACATCGCGCCGCTCCTGCAGCGCGACGGGTTCAAGTTTTCTCGGCATGATGTTGCGATCCCGTTCTGGGTGCAGGCCGACCAGACCTACAATCTGGCCAGCGCCGCATCGCCGAAGGACTACCAGGCCGAGCCGATCGAAACGATGAAAACGTCGTTCCTTGGCTGTTTGCATGCGCTTGAAACCGCCAAGGCAAGTGAAGGCCGCATTCTTCAGGCGTCGACATCCGAGGTCTATGGCGATCCGCAGATCCATCCGCAGCCGGAAACCTATTGGGGCAATGTCAACCCGTTTGGCGCCCGGTCCTGTTACGACGAAGGCAAGCGGTCTGCTGAGGCATTGATCTATTCCTACCGCCAGATGTTCGATGTTGAGGCGCGCGTGGCCCGGATCTTCAACACCTATGGACCCCGCATGCGGGCCGATGATGGCCGGGTGGTTTCCAACTTCATCGTCCAGGCGCTGCAGGGTCAGCCAATCACCATTTACGGAGATGGTTCACAGACCCGTTCCTTCTGCTATGTCGACGATCTTGTCGAAGGCCTGATGCGGTTGATGAACAGCAACGCCGAGCTTGCAACCGGTCCGGTGAACCTTGGCAACCCGAACGAATTCACGGTGCTTGAACTGGCCGAACTGGTTCTGGAAATGACCGGGTCGAAATCCCGATTGATTTTCGAAGACCTGCCCTCTGACGATCCCAAGCTGCGACAGCCGGACATTGGTCGCGCGGTCGAAGAGCTCAACTGGAGGCCCCAGGTACAGCTTCGCGAAGGTCTGCAGCGGACAATCGACTATTTCGACACGCATCTGTCCGCCCACAAGCCTGCAAACGATACGGTCGCGGTACATCCGGATCAAACGGATCTTGCCCACGCCGGACTGTAATGTCCGTCGTGGAACAACCGGATGCACTGACACGCCGTACGGTGCTGTCTGGTGGCGCTGCGCTGCTCCTGGGCGGCGTTGCCGGTACGAGCGTGGCCGGAGCGGCCAATCCGGACGGTCCTTCGCTGAAAGAGATTGCAGCTGCCAGGAACCTTCAGATCAGCAGTGCATACAATGGCTGGGAGGACCCCAGGCTCCTGGAACTCCTTGTCAGGCATTGCAATGTGATCACGCCTGAAAATGCGCTCAAGGCTGCGGAAATCTCCTCTGCTGACGGAACGCGATTCACACCGGACAAGATGGACGAGATTGCAGATTTCTGCGGTCGAAATTCGCTTGGCCTGCACGGTCACGCCCTTTACTGGCACCAAAGCCTTCCGGCATGGCTCGGTTCGACATCCATTAAAGATGCAGAAAGGGCCCATGCGAAACTCCTTCGGTACGTGATGACCCGCTACCCCCAGATCCAGAGTTGGGATGTGGTCAATGAACCGATTTCGGACCACACGGAAGGATATCGGGAAAACACGATCCTGTCGGAGAAGGGGGATGCCTTTTTGAAGTTCCTCTTCACGACGGCGCGGCAGCTTGCGCCCCACGCCACCCTGGTTCTGAACGACTACAATCTTTCCTGCGGTGCAGCCTTTTGCGACAGCAAGCGTTCAACCCTGCTCCGAACGCTCGAGAGGCTGCTGCACCAGGGGACGCCCATCGATGCTCTGGGGGTCCAGGCGCATCTTGTCCCGCGCTGGCCCGTGGTGCCAAAGAAGGTCCAGGCGTTTTTGCAGGATGTTTCAGACCTGGGGCTGGACGTTCATGTCAGTGAGATGGATGTGAACGACATTGATCTTCCGGAAAACGAAGTCGAGCGGGATCACCTGATCGCGCAGATTTACAAGGACTACCTCGATGCGGTCCTGTCACAGGACAATGTCAAACGCATCGGCTTTTGGGGGCTGACAGACCGGTTCCACTGGATTGTGGAAGGGTACGCGCCGTTCAAGCGCGGCAAAGGCACGCCGCGACCGGCACTTTTTGACCAGGACCTGAGACCGAAACCCGCCTTTTTTGCTGTTGCAGACGCTTTACGCGCTGCCCCGGTGCGTCCCTGATCGCTTCAACCCGCCGGTCAGCCCCCGGACTGCATGCCGCGCAAGCCATCCGCACCAAGCCGCCTTGCCCAAGAGGGTTTTCGGCAGAACGACTGTATGAAGCGGGCGACGCTGACACCCGAAACTGCGTTTATAGGGCTGATCACCAATCGAGAGCTCAAAACTGGCAATGCCTTCGTCCAGAGCCTTGCCCAACGTTTCAAAGACGATTTGCGTGCCGGGAGAATAGCGCTCTGCTGGCCCGTGCTTGAAGGTCTGGACAAGGCCGATGTAATTGGACCCGGTGACAAAGCCGATCATGCCGGCAGTCAAAGTGGTTCCTGAGAAAAGCAAGGATGCAGCCAGGTGGGTTTCGGCACTATTTGATTTCACAATGCTTGCATAGAGGTCCCGCCAGGGACCTTCGGCGACCCGGTTCCGGTGACCGGTTGTTTCAAATCGCTCGGCTTGCATATCAAGCACGGACTGCAAAACATCCGTGTCCTTGAGGGGCCAGTGATGTTCGACCCTGCGAGGCAGATTTTTCTCCATGGCCCGGATCTTCGATCCAAGCGTTTTGCGGAGCCTGGAACTGAGACGTGACTTCAAGCTTTCCCGCGTGACCTGATCAAGATCCATGCTCCAGGTGCCGACAGGCGCAAGCCGAATGGTGTTGTGGGGCCAGTCACTTGGCAGAATTGGCAGATCTTCTGAGTCAAGCCGGTTGAGCATCACGAGGTCATGTCGGGGAAGAACATCAGGCAAGGCCTTGAAAAACCCGGCCAAGGCCATGGGTGGCAAGGTTTTTGCCGACCGTTCATCCATGAGTGGCTTGAAGTAGTCGCTGGCGCCCTTGTCCGCAGGACTGACCATCGTGAGGCCATACCGGCGCGAGCGGCAAAGGGCCAGCAAGACCGTGAGGGACCTGTCATCCTTGTAGCGTCCGGTCACCACCAATGGCGATGCGGCTTTACTTGCATCCGCGATCTCGTACCAGGATGCGGCCCAGGTATAGGAATGGAAGGGAGAGGGCAGGGCCCGTCTTTCAAGGGCACACCATTCGGTTGCCTGGCTGCGCCAATCCTCTGTCGCGGTAATCACCCAGTCGTCAGTGCGAAGAACCCTGTTGTAGGGGGGGGAGCCGGGTACCCCGTCGTCACGGGTTTCAGCAGACATGGGCAGCCGGGAAGGAGTGTCTTGTGATTGTCTGCATGTTCTCCCGGCGATCCTTGCAAGAGGGTTTCAGGATAATACCCACTGTCAGCATGGCAGGAAGCAGAAAAGTGTCCTTCTCCGAGCGATCAACCAATGAACTTGAATCTCCTCAGGACGACATGCCCTCCCACCGCTTCAGATGATGCCCAGGGTCGATCCCTGCCGACGCCAGCGCCCGGGCTGCAATCTGGCGAACCGTTTCCTCCAGTGTCCGGGCGCCCGCATAGAATGGGGGCACGGGTGGTGAAACGATTGCACCCATGCGGGTGACCTTCAGCATGGCTTCCAGGTGACCTTCATGGAGGGGCGTTTCGCGTGCAAGCAGGACCAGAGGCCGGCGCTCCTTCAGGGTTACGTCCGCTGCACGCACCAGCAAACCCTCGCCGGTACCATATGCGATCGCCGCAAGGCTGCGCATGGAACAGGGAGCGACCAGCATTGCATCGACCTGGAATGAGCCGCTGGCAATAGGGGCCGCGAGATCGGTTGAGGGGAGGTCGAATGAGGCCAATGAGCGAATGTCCTCCCGCGCAGATGCGCCGAGTTCGTGCCGGATGGTCTGCTCGGCACCAGCGGTTACGGTCACGAAACTGTCGATCCTCAGATCTTTCAGCATTTGAAGCAGCTCGATGGCGAGGACCGCTCCGGAAGCGCCCGATATCCCGACTATCACGCGATTGACCGGTTTCATTGGGCGTCCCCCAGCGCTGTTTCCTTTCTCGGTATCTGCAAAAAGAGTGCTTCCGCGCGCTCAAGAACCTCCGCGGGCATGGAGAGTTTTTCGGCAAAGGGCCGCCGAGTTTCCGCACCCGTCTTGATGGTGGCATCGATGCCGAGTTTGCCACCGAGGCCTTCTCTCGGGCTGGCGAAATCAAGCTGGTCGACTGGAGTTCCCTCCAGAACGAGCAGATCCCTTTCCGGGTCCGATCGGGTCGCAACGGCCCACATGACGTCGTCCCACGACCTGATATCGATGTCCGGATCAACGACGATGACATATTTTGTCATCGAGAACTGAGGCAACAACGACCAGAAGCCCATCATCGCGCGTCGGGCCTGACCGGGATAGGACTTGTCGATCTGGAAGATCGCGACGCGGTAGGAACACGTCGCCGGAGGCAGGAACACCTCTCGAATTTCGGGGATCGCCTGGCGCAGAATGGGGGAGAAGATGTCCGTCATGGCTTCTCCGATGACGGACGGTTCGTCGGGAGCCCGGCCGGTGAAAGTCGACAGGTAGACCGCATCCTTTCGCCTGCGCATGGTTTTCAGACGAAACACGGGATAGTGCGCAGCGTCATTGTAGTAACCTGTATGGTCGCCAACGGGACCCTCCAGTTCCGTTTCTCCGGGGTGGACTTCTCCCTCCAGCACAATTTCCGCGCTGGCCGGCACATGCAGCGGGATGTTTTTACAGGCAACCAGACGGGATGGTGTGCCGTTGAAGATGCCGGCCAGCGCCAATTCACTGAGATTGCCCGGGGCGGGAATGACCGCGGAGAGGAGCGTTGCCGGGTCGCAACCGATCACGATGGCCACCGGCATGATTTCGTTTGCTGCCTGCCATTGGCGGCAATGCTGGGCCCCGCCCCGAAAGGGCAGCCACCGGATGATCGCACGATCCGGGCCGAGCACCTGGATGCGATAGATGCCGAGATTGTAGGTTCTTGGATCATCCGCACCCGGAGCCCTGGTGATGACCATGCCCCAGGTGATCAAGGGGGCTGCATCGCCCGGCCAGCAGGTCTGTACCGGCAGTTGGTTCAGATCCGGCGCAACGGTTTCCAGCGACGCGCCACGCGCACTTTTCTTTGGGCGGGTGTTCATTCCCGCCTTGGCCATGGGAAAGAGCTTGTAGGCCTCCCTCAACGAGGCCGGGGGTTCAGGTGATCGCAGGGAAGCCAGAAAATTTCCAAGATCCGGAAGATGGTCCGGATGCAGGCCCAATCCATTGGCGACGCGCTTGCGGGTTCCGAAGAGATTGACCAGAAGCGGTGTCTCGAAACGTGTTTGGTTGCCGCGTATTGGTGTCTCAAGACAAAGTGCCGGACCAGCTTCGGCAATGACCCTTTGATGGAGCGCAGTCGCTTCCAGCTGGACATCGACAGGGGCGTCAAACCGTTCAAGTTCGTTGTCGGTTTCAAGGTGCGAAAGAAAATCCCGCAGGTTCGGGAAAGCAGGGAGGTCACGGCCAGTCATGGAACTTTCGAAAGACTTTTAAAACTGGCAGATTTCCGCCATTTCATCTTGCAAACTCGTCAAAACTTTCCCGTGTCTCCTTGACCGATATCAAGTTGGCATGCGCGGACGATGGAATAGCTTGGGGTCCAGAAAGTGAGACCCGCATGCCCAACCAGTCTTCTTCCCTGAACCTTCCTCCTCTCGTTTCATCACTGATCGCACCACTTCCCAAGTCCCCGATGGAAATGCTTCTGTCGGCCTTCACCAAGCGGCTGGTTGCCCGACGACCCGAATTGCTCAGGCGGCTCGGTGCCGTGGTCAAGGTGCCGATTGCAATCGTTCCCGACGATATGCCGCACGCTTTCCTGCTTTCGCTGGACAACGAAAAATCCAGTGTCAGCATTTGCGAAAAGACTGAAATTTCGGACGCGCAGGCCGTGGTCAGAGCGCCCTTCCTTGTTCTGTTGGGTCTGCTGGACGGAACCTATGACGGCGATGCCCTGTTCTTTACGCGGGACCTGCGCATCGAGGGCAAGACGGATTATGTACTTGCTCTTCGAAATACCCTTGAAGAAGCTGATCTTAGCCCGGGAGAGTTCTTCGGATTGTCGGGTCGTTCTGCGGATTGGGTGAACGGTGTTGGCGCCAGGATGCTCGACAAGGCGAGGTGGCTCGCAGCGCGCACTGGCTCCCAGCCGTCGACACTTGGGCGGCCCCACTGATGCCGGAAGGTACTACCAAGCGCATGGAACTCGTCTGTCCGGCCGGTACACCGGCGGCTCTTCGCGCTGCCGCGGATGCCGGTGCAGATGCGATCTATTGCGGATTTGCCAACGAAACCAACGCGCGCAACTTTCCCGGCCTGAATTTCTCGCCGTCAGAACTTGCTGATGGGGTGGCTTATGCCCATGCGAAAGGGGCCAGGGTTCTGGTTGCGATCAACACTTTCGCCCAGGCTGGACAGATCCACCTTTGGGAAGAGGCTGTAAACGATGCCGCCAGCGCGGGGGCAGATGCCGTTATCGCGGCTGACATAGCAGTTCTTCAACATGCAGCGACAAACCACCCGGATCTTCGACTGCATCTGTCGGTTCAGGCGGCCGCGAACACGCCCGAGGCAATCCGGTTTTACGCCGAGACCTTCGGTGTCAAACGCGTGGTTCTGCCGCGCGTTCTGAGTGTGCCGGAAATTGCGGCCCTCAACCGTGAAATCGATGTGGAGACGGAAGTCTTCGTATTCGGTGGACTTTGCGTGATGACGGAGGGGCGGTGCGCGTTGTCGTCCTATGCCACCGGCAAATCACCAAACCTGACGGGCGTTTGTTCCCCTCCCGACCATGTGGACTACACGGAAGACCCGTCCGGGCGGCTCCAGGCCAGGCTGGGTGGTTTTACCATCGACAGTTTCGAAAGCGGGCAAGCCGCCGGTTATCCAACCCTTTGCAAGGGTCAGTTTTCCGCGATTGAAAAAACCGGATATCTCTTTGAAGACCCGGTCAGTCTGAATGCCTTTGAACTGCTTGAAGAGCTTTCGAGCGCCGGGGTCACGGCCCTCAAGATCGAGGGACGCCAGCGCGGCAAGGCCTATATTGCCGGGGTCGTGAAAGCCTTCCGGCAGGCGGTCGACGGACTTGAAAGCGGCGCGGATGCGCGTCCGGCCATCGCAGCCCTCAAGGCCTTTTCCGAAGGTGGTCAACAGACTGCCGGATCCTACAAGAAAACCTGGCGCTGACCGATGCCGAATTCCTCGTCCATAGAACTCGCCCTCGGACCCTGCCTATTCAACTGGCCGGCCGACCGATTGCTTGCGTTTTACAAGAAGATTGCCACTGAAGCCCCGATAGACCGGGTCTATCTCGGTGAAGTTGTTTGCGGAAAGCGCATGCCGTTTACAGACAATATCTGGCCGGAGGCGATTGAAGCTTTGGAGGCTGCTGGCAAGGAGGTCGTCCTGTCGACCCTGGCGCAGCCGGTCAACAAGCGTGAGCGACAAATCCTGCAACAACAGGCCGGCTATGACATGCCGATTGAAGTCAATGACATGTCCATGGTCCCGGCGCGCAAACAGGGCACCTTTGCAGTTGGGCCCTACCTGAACGTCTACAACGAGGCAACCTTGTCATTCCTGGCCCGGCAGGGTGCTCGAACATGGTGTCCACCCGTTGAGCTTTCGCTGGACAGCATCCAGAAAATTGCTGCGCTGGTGCCTGAGGTGGATCTGGAACTGTTCGCTTTCGGTCGGCTGCCGCTGGCATTGTCATCGCGTTGTTACCATGCCCGTGCCCACGGCCTGCGCAAGGATTCCTGCCAGTTCATCTGCGAGCAGGATCCGGACGGCATGGACGTCGCGACCTTGGACGGACGGCGGTTCCTGGCGGCCAACGGCATTCAAACCCTGTCCGATGCCTGTCACTTTGCCGGCCTTTCCGCCGGACACCTTGCAACGCTCGGGATAAAGCGGCTGCGGCTGTCGCCGCACACGACGGACATGATCGCCGTCAGCCGCTTGTTCAGGGATTTTCTGGACGGGCACTGCGATGTGGACAAGTTCGAGCAACAGCTCGAAATGCTGAACCTGCCCGGCCCCTTGTGCAACGCCTATCTTCTGGGAGACGCGGGATGGAAAAGGATGGCTCTTCCGGCCTAGAAACCGGCGCCGTGTCGGGTCCGACCGACCATGAGCTTCTTGAGCAGATACACAGAGAACTGGCGAGGCTTGATTTGCCCTGCGCATGCAAGGAAGAACTTGATCGTACCATCGTGGCCATCGAGATGTGGCACGCCCTTAAGACCCGCAGGGAGCTGGTCAGGTCGATTAAGTCGGACTATGAGCAACTTGTCTCGGGTATCTCGTTCCTCACGGATCTGGGCGAGATTGATCAGATCGATCTGACGCAACAGGACCTGCGGGATCACTCGGAAAGCCTCAAGTTCCTAGCAGACATGGCAGACCGCTGCGCGCGCAGTCTCACAAGATTGTCCAGCGAGAAGTTTCCAGAGAATGCCTGAAAGAGCGCCAAACTGATCAGCTGTTCTTCGTCTTGACCTTCATCAAGACATTCCTGCGCGGCTCCGGCGAACATGGCTGCAAGCCACTTGTTTGACGGGTTATCAGCGACCGGTTGTTCGGAATTCATTGACGAGAAAAATCCATGCAAGCGACATCAAAGCGCCGGGAGGGAAAAGCTTCCGTGCGTGTTCCGACTTTCCTGACAGCGGGTTTCCGGTTCTATTTCCTTGCAGCCGGCCTCTACGCTGTCTTTGCAATGCTTGCCTGGACCGCCTGGCTTGAAACGCAGCAGCAAGGCGGCATTCTGTTTGCGTTTCCCGACGCCATCCTGCCGCACCTGTGGCATGCCCATGAAATGATCTTTGGCTACACGGTAGCGGTCATGGCCGGATTTTTCCTGACCGCGGTACCGAACTGGACGGGAACGAAGGAGGCAAAAGCGGTTTTTGTCTCCCTCAGCGGTCTTCTCTGGCTGAGCGGACGAATTGCGATCTGGTGGGCAGGTGTGCTCGATCCGCTCCTGGTTGCAATCATTGATCTCGCCTTTGTGCCTCTTCTGGCCCTGAACATTCTTCCTCGACTTGCGCGTAAGTCCCAGACCCGCAACCTGGTCTTCCTGTTTCTGCTCTCTGCGCTATTCACGGCAAACCTGCTTGTCCACCTGGAGTGGATCGGCTGGACAACGGCCACGGCTGAAGTTGGCGTTCGGCTGGGCGTCCTCGTGAGCGCGGCAATGATCGCGATCGTCGGTGGCCGCGTGGTCCCGGCTTTCACACGAAATGCCCTGACACGAGCCGGGCAAACAACAAAACTGCCGCAATCGACCCCCTGGCTGGAACGTGCTGGCATCCTGTCTGCGGTGCTGGCCGCGCTCGCCATTCTTTTTCCTGGAGCGACGGCCGGTTGGGTCTGTCTTCTGGCCGGTGCCATAAACCTCGCAAGGCTGTCCGGCTGGAAGGGATGGCGGACGGTCGGCAGTCCGATTCTCTGGATCCTTCACCTGGCGTTCTTCCTGCTCGGCACGGGATATCTGGTTTATGGCCTTGCGCTTGTTTTCGGCATCCTCAGTGAAATTGCCGCGCTCCATCTGCTGGCGGTTGGCGCCATTGGCAGCATGACATTGGCCATGATGACCCGGGCGGCACTCGGTCACAGCGGGCGCCCCCTGAGGGCGCCCATTCCGATTGTCATCGCGTATCTGGGAGTTGTTTCAGCGGCGATTGTCCGAACATTCGGAACGCTACTATTCGACTATTTTCCGGTCATGATCGGCTCCGGAGCGCTTTGGATCGCAGCGTTCGGCATTTATGCCTTCGTGTATTTCCCGATCCTGACAAAACCCAGAAAAACCGCCACTTGAGACCGCTTTTTTCTGCGGCATACGTTCGCCGTGGCACAGCCTCAATTGTAATGCTGTCCACTTGACGATCATCAAGGAAGGAAGGCGTCAGGAGGCAGATTGTCGGCACAACGTAAAAGAGAAAGTGCCGGAGCGCTCTACGTGCGTCCCTTTAAGAAAATATACCGCTTTGTGGCTCTCATGAGCCTTTTCCTGCTGGCCAGCCTGCAGGCGCAATCGCCGCTCGCTGCCGATGCAATGCTTGTTCGGTTTCTCGACAAGGTCGATGTTGCCGAGCTGGTTCCGGGTGCCGATGCCTTCGGTCCGCTTCAGGAAAACGTCCCCGTCGTGCCTGCGCTCAAGGGGAGCGAGCGGGTCGGCTGGGTGTTTCTGACCTCTGACTTTGTTTCCACAACGGGGTATTCCGGCAAGCCGATCCACACGCTGGTCGGTGTCGACCAGAATGCCGTGATCACGGGTGTGCGCCTGGTCAAGCACTCCGAGCCAATCGTCCTGATAGGCATCCCGGAATCCAAGATCCGGGCCGTGACCGAGGGCTATGCAGGTCTCGACCTGAAAACGGAAGCCGAGAAGGGTGGTTCTGCGCACGAACTGGACATCATTTCAGGCGCCACGGTCACCATCATGGTGATCGACGATTCCATCGTGAGATCCGGTCTGAAGGTTGCCCGGGCGCTCGGATTGGGCGGGCTGGCTCCCGAAATTGCCGACACCGGGCCGCAAAAGGAAATTGACACCGAAAAGCAGGAAGTCCTGGACTGGATGACGCTGACCGGTGATGGGTCGGTTCGGCGCCTGTCCCTCGACGTGGCCCAGATCAACGAGGCGTTTTCGGCCCAGGGGGATCCCCGTGCGGTTGCGCGGCCCGAACCCGGCCCGGACACGGATACCTTCATTGATCTTTACATGGCGCTTGCCGATGTCCCCAGCATCGGGCTGTCGCTTCTGGGTGAAGCCGAATACGGCAATCTGAAGAAGCGGCTGAAAGAAGGCGAACATGCGCTGCTCGTCATGGGACGAGGCCGCTATTCCTTCAAGGGATCCGGCTATGTGCGCGGTGGCATCTTCGACCGGATCCAGATGATCCAGCATGACATCTCGGCGCGCTTCTTTGACAAGCAGCAATCCCGTGTCGGTGAAATCGCGGCAGAGGGTGCGCCGGCTTTCACCGAGATGGATCTTTTCATCATTCCGGCTGACATCGGCTTCGATCCGGCGCGGGACTTCAGGCTTCAGTTGCTGGTCCAGCGCGCGGTCGGTGCGATCGACAAGGTCTTCCTGACCTTTGACCTCGGCTATCAGCTGCCAGACGGCTATCTGAAGACGATCCCGGTCGCAGCAAGCCCGGTATCGGACCAGGTCGCCAATGGCAATGTTGTCGAGGACAACGTGGTCACAAAGCTCTGGCAACGCATCTGGCAAGGCCGGGTCTTCGATATTTCGGTGCTTGCTGTCGCAATCGGATTGCTGACGCTGGTCTTCTTCTTCCAGATGCAGGTGACCAAACACGAGCGGTTCACGTTCTGGTTCCGCATCACGTTCCTGACCTTCACGCTGGTCTGGCTCGGCTGGTACGAAAACGCACAGCTTTCCGTCGTCAACGTACTCGCGTTCTTCTCATCCCTTACCAGCGAGTTCAGCTGGGACGCCTTCCTGATGGATCCCCTGGTGTTCCTGCTATGGTTCTCTGTTGCTGCAGCACTGCTGTTCTGGGGGCGTGGCGCCTATTGCGGATGGTTGTGCCCCTTCGGCGCGCTTCAGGAACTGACGAACCGGATCGCCAAGTTCTTCCGGGTTCCCCAGATCGAGGTGCCCTGGGGCCTGCACGAACGGCTGTGGCCGCTGAAATACATCATCTTCCTCGGTCTGTTCGGACTGTCCCTCTATTCGCTGGACGTTGCCGAACACTATGCAGAGGTCGAACCGTTCAAGACGGCAATCATCCTGAAGTTCCAGCGCGCCTGGCCCTTTGTCCTGTTCGCAGTCGCCCTGATTGTTGCCGGCCTGTTCATCGAGCGCTTCTATTGCCGCTACCTGTGCCCGCTGGGTGCGGCGCTGGCGATTCCTGCGCGCCTGCGCATGTTCGACTGGCTGAAGCGCTACCGCGAGTGCGGCAATCCCTGCCATCGCTGCGCCAAGGAATGCATGGTCCAGGCCATTCATCCCGAAGGCAACATCAATCCCAACGAGTGTCTGAACTGCCTGCATTGCCAGGTCCTGTACCAGCACGATCAGAAATGTCCCGTCTGCATCAAGAAACTTGCAAAGAGGCGCAAGTTCGAAGTGCAGACCGGTCTGCGAAAACCGGAGGCGGGTGCCAAACCGGCAACGCCGGCTCCGGCCGAATAACCTTCAAAAGGCAATAAGGAGAGCAGCCATGAAGGAGAATGAAACCCAAGGACGTATGTCCCGCCGAGATCTTTTGGGCGGAACTGCCAAGACCGCGGTGGTCGCAGGCATGGGGGCGGTCGCTGTCAGCGGCGCAAACCCGGCCTATGCGGCTGAAGGTGGCCAGAAGTGGGAAATGGCCCCGGGCGAACTTGACGAGTATTACGGCTTCTGGTCGTCGGGCCAAACCGGCGAAGTCCGTATTCTCGGTGTTCCGTCGATGCGCGAACTGATGCGCATTCCGGTGTTCAACCGTTGTTCGGCCACCGGCTGGGGCCAGACCAACGAGTCTCTCAAGATCCTGACCGAAGGGCTTCTGCCTGAAACAAAGGCGTACCTGAAGGCGCAGGGCAAGGTCACCTACGACAATGGCGACCTGCACCACCCGCACATGTCCTTCACGGATGGCACCTATGACGGTCGCTACATCTTTGCAAACGACAAGGCCAACACCCGCGTGGCCCGTATCGACTGCAAAACGATGAAGTGCGACAAGATCATCGAGATCCCGAACGCACATGACATTCACGGCATGCGTCCGCAGAAATATCCGCGTACCGGCTACATCTTCGCCAATGGTGAACATGAAGCACCGCTGGTCAATGACGGTTCCATCCTGGACGAGCCGGACAAGTACGCCTGCATCTTCACCGCCATTGACGGCGATGAAATGAAAGTCGCCTGGCAGGTGATCGTGTCGGGCAACCTCGACAACACGGATGCCGACTACCAGGGTAAATACGCCTTCTCGACCAGCTACAACTCGGAAATGGGCACCAATCTTGCCGAAATGACAGAGAGCGAGCTGGATCACTGCGTTGTCTTCAACATCAAGGCCATCGAGGAAGCTGTAGCTGCCGGGAACTACACCGAGATGAAGGGTGTTCCGGTTGTCGACGGCCGCAAGGAAGCCAATTCCCAGTTCACCCGCTACATACCGATCCCGAACAGCCCGCATGGCTGTAACGCGGCTCCGGACAAGAAGCACATTGTCATCAACGGCAAGCTGTCTCCGACAGTTTCCATCATTGATGTCACCAAGGTAGACGCTCTGTTCAGCGACAATGCTGACCCGCGCTCTGCCATTGTCGGTGAACCGGAACTGGGCCTTGGTCCGCTTCACACCGCGTTTGACGGCAAGGGCGGCTGCTACACCACGCTGTTCCTGGACAGTCAGGTGGTCAAGTGGGACATGGACAAGGCGATCCGCGCATATGCCGGTGAAGATGTCGATCCGATCATCTCCAAGGTCGACGTTCACTACCAGCCGGGCCACAACTCGACTTCCATGGGTGAAACCGCGGAAGCTGACGGCAAGTGGCTGATTTCGATGAACAAGTTCTCCAAGGACCGGTTCCTGAACGTTGGTCCTCTGAAACCGGAGAACGAGCAGCTCATCGACATTTCCGGTGACGAAATAAAGGTTGTCCATGACGGTCCGACGTTTGCCGAGCCGCATGACAGCATCATCGTCCATCGCTCGAAAGTGAACCCGGCCGTTGTCTGGGAGCGCAATGACCCAAGCTTTGCGGATGCGGTCAAGCAGGCTGAAGCCGACGGGATCGATCTTGAAGACGCAGCGGATGTCATCCGTGACGGCAACAAGGTCAGGGTCTACATGCACTCTGTTGCCCCGAACTTCAGCCTTGAGAAGTTCACGGTCAAACAGGGAGATGAAGTGACCATCTATGTCACCAATATTGATGACATCGATGATCTAACTCATGGCTTCTGCCTGGCGAACTACGGTATCGCAATGGAAATTGGACCACAGGCGACCGCCTCGGTGACATTCGTTGCCGAACGTCCGGGCGTTCACTGGTTCTATTGCCAATGGTTCTGTCATGCCCTGCACATGGAAATGCGCGGCCGCATGTTCGTAGAGCCCAGAGGAGCCTGATCCATGCATAGCGTCCTGCACCAATTGACGGGAGGCCTGGTTTTTGCGGCAACACTTGCGGTTTGCGGACCGCTTGCCGCCAAGGACTGGTCTGTCCCGGCAGAGCAGGGCGCGTTGCAGGAGACCATGGAAAAAGCGCAAGTCGGGGATGTTCTCCGGCTTGCACCAGGCGAACACATTGGGCCAGTCATCGTCGACAAGGCGATCACGCTTGATGGTGCCGGCGAAGCGTCCATTACCGGAAACGGTACCGGAAGCGTCGTCACGGCCACTGTTCCGGATGTCACGATCCAGGGCCTGACATTGACAGGCTCGGGCCTGTCCCACGAGACGCTGGATGCCGGGGTCAAACTGACCAAGAAAGCGCATCGCGCGGTGGTCCGGAACAATCGAATTCTCAACAATCTGACCGGTGTCGATGTCCATGGCGCCAAGGATGCGATCGTCTCGAACAATTTGATCGAAGGCCGGCAGGATCTGCGGCCCAACGAGCGCGGAAATGGCATCTATGTCTGGAACGCGCCGCACCTGCTGGCGGAATACAACACCATCCGCTTTGGCCGTGACGGCGTCTTCGTCAATACCAGCCACAAAGACACGTTCCGCAACAACAAGTTCGAGGACTTGCGCTTTGCCGTTCACTACATGCACGGCAACAAGGGTATCATTGAAGGCAATGTCTCGACCGGAAACACCATCGGCTACGCGCTGATGTTCTCCGACCGGCTGACGGTCAGGCACAACGTTTCGATCGGTGATCGCAAACACGGGCTTATGCTCAACTATGCCAACCGGGCCGAGATCGTCGGAAACCAGGTTTTCGACGGCGGTGAAAAGTGCCTTTTCATGTACAATGCCAACAAGAACACGGTGACGGATAACCGGTTCGAGGGCTGTCCCATCGGCGTGCATTTCACGGCTGGCTCGGCGAAAAACAGGTTCCAGGGCAATGCCTTCATTCAGAACAGGACCCAGGTCAAATATGTCGGCAGCCGGTCACTGGACTGGAGCACGGATGGCCGTGGCAATTTCTGGAGCGACCATGCCGCCTTCGACATGAATGGCGACGGATACGCCGACACCGCCTACCGGCCCAACGACATGGTCGACCAGGTTCTTTGGACCCAGCCTTCGGCCAAGCTGCTGATCGGCAGTCCGGCGGTGCAATTGCTGCGCTGGACGCAATCACAGTTCCCGGCGCTGCTGCCCGGCGGCATCGTCGACAATGCACCACTCATGCATCCACCGGCCCGGTCCATGCCAGTTTCGGGAGTTCAGGGATGAACACTTCCAGCCTCCTGGTGGAAAACACCAGCAAAAACTTCGCAGGGTTCAAGGCCGTCGACGACGTGACCTTCGACCTGAATGCGGGCGAGCGCGTGGCTCTGCTGGGCCATAACGGCGCTGGCAAAACCACACTTTTCAAGATGATCCTCGGCTTTCTGAGGCGGGACGGTGGCAGAATTTCAGTGCTGGGTGCGGAGCCGGGAAGCCACGCTGCGCGCTCCGGCGCCTCCTACCTTCCGGAAGCTGTCGCGTTTCCCGGAGCCTTGACCGGCAAGGAAGTGCTGACCTTCTATGCTCGCCTGAAAGGTGAAAAACCTGCATTGGCACTTCCGCTTCTGGAACGTGTCGGTCTTGCCGATGCAGCCGGCCGCAAGGTGTCGACCTACTCAAAGGGCATGCGCCAGCGTTTGGGCCTGGCCCAGGCGCTGATCGGGCAGCCCAAACTGGTTCTGCTGGACGAGCCGACAACCGGGCTTGATCCCATCTCGCGGCAGAATGTCTATGAATTGATCGGGGAGATCGCGGCGAAGGGCGCCACCGTGCTTCTGTCGTCACACGCGCTGACGGAACTGGAGGCAAAGACCGACCGGATTCTGATCCTGTCAAAGGGCTGTCTGGTGGCTGACGATCAGCTCAACCAGCTCCGCGAACAGGCCGGTCTGCCGATCCGTCTGAAAATCTGGACAAAACCCGACGCGGTGCAGGAAGTCGCCAACCAGCTTGGGTCGACGCGGATGAATGGCCGCTCGGTCGAGCTGGATTGCACCCTTGACGAAAAGATCCAGGCACTGTCCGCAATCAGTTCGCTCGGCAACCTTGTCGAGGATGTCGATGTGCATGCGCCCAGTCTCGACGATGTCTATCGGCATTTCTCCAACACAGCGCAGAAGGAGGCCTGAGCCATGTTCTCGCGCATCTTGACAGTCGCAGGCCAGGAAATCCGCATTGGCATACGCAATCGCTGGATCCTGCTGGCAACGCTCATCCTGGCCGTCTTCTCGCTCGCGTTGGCGCTGCTCGGTTCAGCACCTGCCGGCACGCTTGGCGTCGATCGCCTGACGATCACGGTTGCGTCCCTGGCGAGTCTGTCCGTTTATCTCGTGCCCCTGATCGCCTTGCTCCTGGCGTTTGATGCCATTTGCGGCGAAGTGGAGAAGGGCACGCTGCTGATGACATTCTCCTGCCCGATATCCAGGACCGAGTTTCTGATTGGGAAAGCCCTTGGGCACACGCTGGTTCTGACCTTCGCGCTTGTGATCGGTTATGGACTGACTGCGGGTCTTCTTGTCGGAATGGGGGCTGGATCAACAGCGGGACTGACCGATTTCGCTCGCCTGATCGCGACGTCCATTCTGCTTGGTGTCTGTTTTCTGGCGCTCGGCTACGTTCTCAGTTCCCTGACACGCCAGTCCGGCACGGCGGCTGCCGCCGCGATTGCCGCGTGGCTTGTGCTGGTGGTCCTTTATGACCTGGCGCTTCTTGGTGCGCTTGTTGCCAATCCGAGCGGTGTCTTTGCCTCCAGCGTCTTTCCCTATGCGGTGCTCCTGAACCCGGCGGATGCATTCCGTCTGTTCAATCTGACCGCACTCGGCGCGAGTGAACTGGTTGGGGGAATGGCGGGTGTCTCTGAGACGCTGCCTTTCGATCCGCGTTTCGCACTCGTGTCCCTCATTGTCTTCGTCGCGGTTGCCCTGTCGGCCTCCGCCGTTCTAATCCGGAGAATAACGCCATGAAACGCATGTTTGTTGCACTGGCGGCCCTGACGCTCCTGACCGCCTGCCAGGAAGAGATTGAAATCGCCAAGCCGACCGCGATCGAACTTACACCGGAAGCCGCCGGGCACTATTGCCAGATGACGGTGCTGGAACATACCGGTCCCAAGGCCCAGATCCATCTGACGGGCAATCCGTTCCCGTTCTGGTTCACACAGGTTCGCGATGCCGTGGCATTCACACATTCACCGGAAGAGCCGAAAAACATCGCGGCCATCTATGTCAACGACATGGACAAGGCCGCCAGCTGGGAGGAACCGGGCTTTGACAACTGGATCGAAGTGGAGGCGGCCTGGTTCGTCGTCAACAGCAAGCAGGTCGGAGGCATGGGGGCGCCGGAAACGATCCCGTTCGGTACTGAAAAAGGCGCAGCGGAGTTCGCAGCACAAAATGGAGGAGAGGTCCTTCGTTTCGCTGATATTCCGGCTGACTACGTTCTGGCGCCCGTCGAACTCTCCGCGGCCACGCAGCTGAATGAAGAAACGGAAGGCGAGATCCGTCAATGAGCGATATCCGCGTTCCGTCAAAACTGAACCGCCGTCGATTTCTGACGATCAGCGCGTCGGCGCTGGCCGGTGCTACCCTTGCTCCCATAGCGGGTGCAGCTGAGCCTCGGGTCCATCGCTGGACCGGCATGGCGCTTGGGGCGAGGGCAGAAATCAACCTGCTTCTCAACGACCCCGGAATGGCCAAGGCAATGTTCGGGGAGATCGAGGCGGAAGTCCGCCGGCTTGAGGGGATATTCAGCCTCTACAGGGCCGAGAGTGAACTGGTTCGGCTGAACCGTGATGGCCGCCTGTCCAGTCCCTCTTTGGAGATGGTCGAACTTCTTGGGCTTTCGGGGCAGATCCATGACCTCACCGAAGGCGCATTTGATCCGACGGTTCAGCCGCTCTGGGACCACCATGCGCATGAGGCGCCAATGCCCGGGAAGGGCGACGCCGGGGATCTGGAACCCATACTGGAGCAGGTGGATTTCGCGAGCGTTGTCATCGAACCCTCCGAGATCGGTTTCCGGAAACCGGGCATGTCGATCACGTTGAACGGAATCGCACAAGGCTTCATCACGGATCGGATCGCAAAACTGCTGAAATCCCGCGGTTGCACGGATGTGGTTGTCGATCTGGGAGAAATTTCAGCGATTGGCCGGGCAGATATCGAGGGGGATTACGCCAACGACGGCTGGCCGGTTAGATTGCGCCCGGATCCATCGAGGCCCGACGCCGAAATCAAGGTCACGCTGAAAGATGCCGCAGTGGCGAGTTCTGCACGGCGAGGCACGACTTTTGACGAGGCTGCTCGCAAGTCTCACATCCTTGATCCGCGAACGGGGCTGCCGGTCCAAAGTGATCTGGAAGCAGCCAGCGTGATTGCCAATTGCGCCACGATCGCGGACGGTCTCTCGACGGCTGCACTGGTCATGGGAGAAGCGGGATTGGTGAAAGCCTTGAACAGGGTGCGTGGCACAAGCGGGTTCGTTCTGCGTGCAGACGAGAGTTCAGGCTGGTTGGCACTCAGCTAGGCCGTTCACATAAGCCGATTGGTGCCGACCATCGTCGACGGTTTGTCCATGATTTGAAGGACGCGCGGCAGAAAAGCCTCCGCGATCAGATCCGGGGGCAGTCGTCTGACTATTTTTTGCCTTCTGCCTCATCCATCAGACCACGAACCCATTTCGCGGTCCACCACGTGGCTGGAATGCCGAGTGGTATGCTCAGCCAAATGGCGGTGATGGGTGAAAGTGCCGGAACCCCAAAGGCAATGCACATGAGGCTCAGCATAAAAAGATTGATGGCAACCGCGGCCGCGGCAAAGGGATAGAGAACGATCGCAAGTTTCCTGACCGGCCAGGAGCCGTCTGCCTGTGTCATGCTGCCAAACTCCTCAGTTCTGCGGATTTCAGGGCGTGAGCGATCAGGTTCGGCACAAAATCGGCTTCGCCTATTGCCGGCAAAAGCACACCGAGAAAGCGGCCCTTTTCAAGTTCTTCCGGAATGTCCTCCGTCAGATGCGGTCCGGAACCGGCCAGAAAGGGCAACAGGAGGGTGCGCGGTGTGCTCACCCGGGCGACTTCATGCAGGAAGGGGCGCTGGGCAAGAAACCCCGTGTGGATCTTCTTCTTGAAGGGCGTCAGGCATCGGATCCGCTTGGCGAAATAGAGTGCGCATTCGGCGGCAGCTGAACTCGTGCTTGAGCCGTGAGCGGCGATCATCACTTCGCAGGAGTTGAAGGTCCAGTTGCGCGCAGCTGCCACGCTCTTCAGGTATTTGAAGGTCTTGTGCGGCAGGCCGGGATGCACGCCAAGCGGCGACAGCTGGTGGACGCTTCTGCCTGCCAGGCGTTCCGGCAGGGCCGTCTTGGTGAACCAGCCGTCGGCCATGAACATCGGAAAGACGTAGGGAACGCCGGAGAAACCTTCGAGGGTTTCCTCAAGCCGGTCCGGTGCTGCCAGTGTCGCGGAACGGATGTCCCAATTGGGCAACAGGGCACCGACCTTGTCCGCGATCGCGGCAAGTTGCTTCTCTCCGGCTTCCGGATCCAGTGGCTGACCATGGGAGACGATCAGCGCTTCGATCAAGGGGCCCTCCGGGCGTTCAATGACACGCGGCCTGAAGGCCCTAATGACTGGTTCCTTCAGAGAATGTAATTTTATTCCAAACATTGTATTTCCCAGAAGGCTTGCGCATCGGGAGGCGCTTGACCTCTTCCAGCGTGGCAGCGTCGTAAACGATCACCGCGCCGTCATCTTCCCAGACCGAGACGAGGGCATGGCTGCCGTCCCGGGTGAATTCGACATGGGCAACTGTCGCCCCTTCCACCGGACGCAATGTCTTGACGATCTCCAGGCTTTGCTTGTCGATCACGTGCATTGCGTCCTTGTTCGGGCCAAAGAACACGTCTGCCCAGACATAGTCCGTGTTTTCATGACTGCGCATGAAGAAACCGGGGCCAAGCGTCTCGATCCGCTTGACGGTCTTCCAGGTCTCCATGTCGATGACGGAGACCGTTCCATCCTTCAGATGCGGGGTCGCCATGACCGTCGTGTCACCATATTTCCAGGTGATCCCGGAGCCGAGGTGAGGCATCCCGGGGAGATCAAGATCAGCCGTCTTGTGACCGATGACAAGGTCGATCACCTGGCCGCCTTCACCGCTGCGGGAAGCGCCCATCACGTATTCGTATTTCTGGTCGAAGAAGAAATCGTCCAGGTAATCCGGCGTGGTGATCTTGCGAACGGGGAACGGCTTGGTGTGCGGTGCCGGGCCTTCGACCCGCCAGTCATGGGCAAAGCCGTAGTGAGGCGGGTTGGGGCCGTAGAACACTTCCCAGATTTCCGGCACGTCCTTGAGCGCCAGCACGAAACTTTCCCTTGGAGGCGCCTGATAGACCGCCGAGACACGGCTGGGAGTTCCGTCCTTGCCCTTGATGTCTTTCACTGCCGCAACGCTCAGATCCTTCGTCGACAGGAGTGTCAGCGTGTTGGGCAGGTAGTTTGCAACGGCCAGCCAGTTGCCGTCATGGCTGATGGCGATGTTGCGGCTGTTGAGCCCGGCACGCACGCGACCGACCTGTTGCAGTGACCAGACGTCGTATTTCTGGACCCAGCCGTCACGGGACATGATGAAGACATATCGTCCATTCGGGCTGAATTTCGGGCCGCCATGCACGGCGAAGGGTGTTTCGAACCGGTCAAGGACTTCGAACGTGTCACCGTCCAGAACGCTGACATGATGGTCGCCGGTTTCCACGACGAGCGTGATGTTCATGGGATCGGCCGAGAACACGGGCTTGGACGCCGGAACATAGTCTTCGTTCAGCGTCAGGGTCTCGGCAATCTTGTCTTCACCCCATTCCGGAACGATATCAAGCGGTTCCTTGATATAGGCCGCCATCGCCTTGATTTCCTCGGCAGAATAGACATCCGCGAAGGCGGGCATCTGGGTCGCCGGACGACCATTCAGGATGACCTTCTCGAGATTTGGACCGCGCATGCGTTTCAGGGTTTGAGGGATCAGGGCGGGACCTGTCCCGCCGAGACGGTCCTCGCCGTGACAGCTTGCGCAGCTTTCGCTGAATGTCTCGGCCGGGCCGGCCGTTGCGAGACCGCTCGAAAGGAGCAGCGCA
The DNA here is from genome assembly GCA_017643925.1 of Roseibium sp. Lineage (GTDB taxonomy): Bacteria > Pseudomonadota > Alphaproteobacteria > Rhizobiales > Stappiaceae > Roseibium. Next base: position 43,630 of record JAEPML010000027.1, read on the forward strand.
CTAATTAAAGCGGTGAACCGGATCATGGCTCTTACCTCGGAATGGAGTAACGACAAGGCGCTCGTAGTCTGCGTTGTCGATACCGATTTCACTGTCGCGCATGTAGCAGGCCGGGTCTTCCGCCCAGGGGTCGCCTGTCACCTGAAGCGCGCGAATGCGGGTGTTTCCGCCACACACCTTTTGCAGCGAGCAGTCTCCGCAACGTCCTTTGAGCGGACGCGGGCGCGTACGCAGCTGTGCGAGCATGGGATCGTCACCGGTCCACAGGTCCGAGAACAGGTCCGTCTTCACACTTCCGATCGTGTAGTCGGACCAGTAGGTGTCCGGGTGCACATTGCCGAGCGTGTCGATATTGGCAACACCGAGGCCTGAGGAGTTGCCACCCCATGCTTCCAGATGTTCCCTGACATGGGCTGCCTTTTCGTCGCCGAACTGCTCGTGGACCCAGTTCAGGAAGTAGACTGCATCGGCGTCATTGTTGCCGGTGACGATATCGAGTTTCTTGCCGCCGTTGGCACCCTGCCAGGCACGGTCGAGCAGAAGATCCATCGCCCAGCGGGACCTGGTATGGGCCGCGTCTTCACCGCGGTGTTTGTCCCCGCGACCGGCATAGACAAGATGTGACAGGTAGAACTTGTCGACACCTTCATCGTCGCACAGGCGCAGGAGATCGGGCAGGCTGTCCTGATTGCGTTCCGTCAGGGTGAAGCGTAAACCGACCTTGATACTGCGGGCCTTGCATTCCCGGACGCCTTGCAAGGCTGAAACATATGCGCCTCGCACACCGCGAAACCAGTCGTTGGTGGACCCGATTCCATCGATGGAAATGCCGACATAGTCAAAGCCGATTTCGGCAACCCGGTCGGCGTTTTCGCCGTGGAGCTTGGTGCCGTTTGTTGACAATGCCAGCATGCGCACGAGTTGACGTCCGCGCTTGGCGATATCGAACAGGTCGAAGCGGTCCATCGGCTCGCCGCCTGACAGGATGAGGGCCGGAACCTTGAAACGACCAAGGTCCTCCAGGGTATTCATGGCCTGCTCGTGGGTCAGTTCACCGGGGAAATCGACATCGGCCGAAACCGTGTAACAGTGACGGCACTTGAGATTGCACCGGCGGGTCAGGTTCCAGATGACGACGGGTTTTACCTTCGACGGGTCACCGCGCCGGCGAACCGGGGTCGGTTCGACAATCTGGTTCATGTATTCGGACAGTCGAAACATGGGTCAGTTTTCCTTCCTGCGCAGCCGCATTCCGGTTTTTTTCAGGATACGAGTGGAGAAGAGGATGTCGCCGGCACGACAGGCTTCGCCGAGGAGCGTAGCGATTTCCTTCCGCTTTTCAGCGACTTCCTCATTCGTTGAGCCATGGACCATGGCAAACAGGTTGTAAGGCCAGTCGGGCAGGGCCCGCGGACGGCGGTAACAATGCGTGACGAAAGGCAGGGCGCCGACGCGCTCACCAAGTAGATCGACGACCCTGTCGTCGACATCCCAGACGGTCATGCCGTTGGCTGTCATGCCCAGTCGGTAGTGATTGGGTGCGGCGCCGATCCTGCGGATCACACCCTGGGCCTTCAGATCGGCAAGCCGCTCAAGCAGTTCTGCCTCGTCCAGGCCGAGCGTATCGGCGACGACTTCGTAAGGGTTCGGCACCAGCGGCAAACCCGCCTGGGTTGCTTCCACGATTGCGCGGTCTTTGCTGTTCAAGGTCATGCGTTTACCCGGAATCCGATGAAGAACTCTTGTTCTTTTGGAAACAGGAGAACTTGCAATCCGGTTTCCCGTTCGATTGCCGCGGTCGTCCTGGCGATATCGGACTTTGTCTCGGTTGCCAGTACGAACCACATGTTCAGCCTGTGGTTTCGCTCATAATTATGCGCGACCTCGGAAAACGCATTGACTTTGGTTAAAACCTCTTCGAAACGATCTGCTGGAACTGCCATTGCGCACAGGCAAAAGGCACCACCGAGCGCCTCGGCGTCGAAAAACGGACCAAACCGGGTCAAGAGACCATCATCCCGCAGCCGTCTCGTGCGCTCGATCACCTCTTCTTCCGAAATACCCAATTGCGACGCGATCGGTGAGAATGGACTTGATGTCAGGGGCAGGTCGTCCTGAAGGCAGTTGATCAGTTTGCGATCCAGATCGGAGATATCTGCGGTCATGCTGCAGCTCCCCTGTGCGAGATCATTGCACCCGTCTGTTTGAAACACCGGTTGGAGAAAAGGATTCGGTACGGCACGTCTGCAAGTTCCGGCAGCAGGGAAGCCTCGGTCAACGTATCGAGTGCCATGTTGCGGCTTTGCGCATGTATCATGCAGTAGAGGCGGTATGGCCAGACCCGTTCGACGGGTCGGCGCTCGTAACAGAGCGTGACGCCCGGAAGCGCAGCCAGCACCGGCCCGGCGGACGCGATGCGATCCTGAGCGATGTCCCAGACAACCATGGCATTCGAACGCCAGCCGAGCGCCCGGTGACGCACGATCACACCGAGACGGGATATGATGCCGGCGTCCTGGAGGATTTCTATCCGTTTCAGGACAGCGTCCTCGCTGCTGCCTAGCTCATTCGCCAGCGCCTGATACGGACGCGCGCAGGTTTTCAGGCCCGTGGTAAGTGCCTGAAGGATTTCCCTGTCACCTTCCTCGATGACTTCCTTTCGGACCGGCCGCGCTGCGAGTTGTTGGTCCGAGCGGCCTGTCATCTTGAAGCCGAGATCGACATTGAACGGGCGCACGAGAGGCAGATCCAGAACCTGCAACCCTGTCTGACAGCGGATCCTGTCGAGGGTCTGATCCACGTGTTCCCGGTCGGGGCCTGTGACCACGAACCAGAGGTTCCAGTGGTTTTCGCGCAGGTAGGAGTGATTGACGCCGGGTTGATCGCTCACGATCTCCGCGACGTGCTCAAGCGTTTCGACCGGCGCAGAGAGCGCGGCAAGCGTGCTGGCGGAAATCGAATTGGGAGCGCAGGTGGCGCCAACGCGTGTGATGCGACCCGACGCTTTCAGGTTCTCCAGTCGCGTCAGAACGTCCTGTTCGCTGCAGCCGAGCTTTTCGGCCATGGCGGCAAAGGGGCGGGAGACAATCGGCAGGTCTCTTTGCCAATCGTCCAGAAGCCGGATGTCAACGGGATCACCTATGCGTTCCATCGTTCACAGCCCCGTCTTGTGGGCCCGCGAGGTGAAGAAAATCCCCGATGGGCTTTCAGCCTCGAATTCACCGCGTTTTTCAAAAGTGCGGGTGTCGTAGATCATGACCTTTCCGGCGTCGCGAACGGAGATCCAGACCTCGTGACCACGCGGGGAGAATTCCATGTGCAGGACAGCAGGCCCCGGCTTGAATTCATGGACGATCTCTTTGGTGAGCGTGTCGATGACCTGGATCGTGTCATTGAGCGGATGGGCGAAATTAACCCAGACCTGACGCCCGTCGGGACGAGCCATGGCGAACACCGGCTGGCCATAAGTGTCGGTTCTACCTGTTTCTTCCAGCGAGCCGCCGTCGATCCAGAGAACCTGATGATGTCCGACCGCGGGCAGGACAAACTCGCGCCCTGCGCGAGCCCAGCCTTCAAGATGGGGCATTTTGTAGACTGGTAGATCCTGCTGTCCGCGGCCATAGTCCGGCAGCACTCGAATGGGCTTTGGCTCTGGGGACCAAAGGTCGATTGCTGTCAGACCATCTTCACCGAAGAGGCCGGTAATATAGAGACGGCCGTCTCCGGTTATCAGCGCGTCATAGGGGTTCGCGCCGATTTCAGTGATTTTGGTGATTTGAGGGTCGCCGGACGACATGTCGGCAATCCAGGTTTCGCCGGCGTCCCACAAGGTGAAGACAAAGCGGCGGCCCGGTGCGTCGACGAGGCCGATTGTCTTGGAATCGGTCGGAATGTCGGCAACCATTTCAAGCGTTTCGGCATCAAAGATGCGAACGCCGCCGGGTTCGTAGTTGGATACGGCCACGAGCGTGCCGTCGTCGGAAATGGCGCCGCCGATGGCGTTGCCCGATTGCACGACCCGATCGGTGATTTCCTTTCTGGCGATATCGACCTTGGTCAATCCACCGTCCCGCCCGAACACGTAGGCGTATCTCTGATCAGGGGAATAGACGAGGCTGGCATGGGACAGGTCGCCCAGACCCTCGATCCGTGCGATGGAGGACCGTTCGGACTGGTCAACCAACAGGAGCGAACCGCTTGCCCGTTCAACAACAAGGCCAAGGTCGCCGGTGGTGACAATGTCTTCGGCCTGCGCACTCGCGGCCATGAAGATTGCCAGGAAGGTGCTGCCAAGCCACTTCATTTCAAGTCTCCCTGCAACAGGTATTCGGCAATTTTCTGCGCGTCGGCCTCGCTCAGGAGCGGGCGCCAGGGCGGCATTGCCGTGTCTGGAATTCCGTCAAGAACGACGGTGGACAGTGTTTCCACGTCGTAGTGGGACAAGGACTGGGGCCGGATGTCCGGGCCAAGGCCACCCTTGAGGGTGAGGCCATGGCAAGACCCGCAATCCTGTTTCACGAGGTTGATCAGGTCGTCTGTGGAGCTTGCGTCGGACGCCAGTGCGGGACCGCTCCACATCAACAATGCGATGAGGAGGTTACGCATGAGCCTGCAGCCCGGTGGCGCAGGGGACCTCCGCCATCTTCAGAAACTCGCTGGCCGCCTGTGGCCACTCCGCGCTGAGCGTGACAACCTTGCCGATCACGAAGAGAACAGGGGCTTTCAGGCCCGCATCCCTTGTGTCGAGCGCGACACGTCCGAGTTCGGAATAAAGGCGCGTTTCGCGCGGTGTCGTCGCGTTGGCAATGGCCATGACAGGCGTGGTTTCGCTCAATCCTTCGGCCACGAGACGCATGGCGATCTGGCCGATATTGGCGACGCCCATATAGACGACAAGGGTCGTCTCCTCACTGGCAAGGCTTTTCCAGTCGAGGTCCAGCGATCCGTTTGCCTGCCGGTGGCCCGTGACATAGCGAACACCTGTCGCAAGTCCCCGGTGTGTCAGGGGAACGCCGCTGGCAGAAGCCGCGCCCTGTGCAGCGGTAATGCCGGGCGCGTATTCAACCTCGATGCCCCGCTCGGCCAGGTAGGCTGCTTCCTCGGAGCCGCGTCCGAATATCAGCGGATCTCCGCCTTTCAGGCGCGCGACGGTGTGACCTTCGTCAGCCAGGTCGGCAAGGATTTCGTTGATCTTTTCCTGAGGAACCGGGTGACTGTCGGGCGATTTGCCGACGAAAACCTTTTTTGCGCTTGGCGGCGCCAGCGCTAGAATTTCCGGAGACACGAGGCGGTCGTAAACCGCTGCATCGGATTCCTGCAGCATGCGATGTGCGCGCAGGGTCAGGAGTTCGACATCGCCGGGTCCGGCACCGATGAGACAGACTTTACCAGTCATGAAAAACCTCGCTTCCCCTGAAATCTCTGGATGCCCCGGAGCATTGAATTCCGACGTTCGAGGGCGGTGCCACCGGTAGGGTGGCACCGGTCATGGACGGCGGAGTTTCTGGCTGGGCGTTTCATGAGAGCATGATTGCTCAACTCGGGCGGAAACAGCTTGATAATGGTCAAGATTTGGCATTTCGCCCGAAGTTTTTTTCACCCGGTCAGTCTGTGACCGTCACGCGACCAATCATCTCCTGGGTTTCCCAATGGGGGCCGCACAGATAGTTCTGTTCGCCTGCGGACAGAAAGGTGAATTCGAAGGCTTCTTCGGGAAACAGCCGGTCTGATTCCGGCTCGCCCAGATCCTTGAGAATCACGCTGTGACTGGTGCGTTTGTCGACATTGACCCAGCGAACGGTCGTGCCGACGGGAACCGAGATTTCTTCCGGGCAGAAACGGTACTTGTACATGGTGACAACCGTGACGCCGTCTTCATCGGCGGACGGATGACCGAACATGTCGACATAGCGCTCCTCGGCTTCGGCGCACAAGGCTGCGTTGTCGTCCTCTGCAGCGGCAGGGGACAGAAATAGAAAACTTGCAAGAACGGCAAAGGGAAGACGGGACATTTTCACAAACATTCGAATTCTCCCTCGTAAGACAAGAAAAGGGCGGCCGCTGTCTGCGGCCGCCCGGTTTGTTTACTGGTTCACGACGTTGATCTGTGCAGCGTCGTCATCCAGGGCCAGGCTGGTGTTCAGCGTGACGTGGTGGAACCGTGCCGATGAGTAGTCATCGTGGATGGCAAAGCCGACCGTGTAGGTCTTGCCAGCCTCGAGCGGAACATCACCCGGTGCACCCGAATTGAGCGGGCGGGAGAAGACCACGGTCCACATGCCACCGGACAGGCTGGCTTCGGCTGCGATCTCACCTTCGTTCTCGACCCTGCGATCAAGCAGGTAGCCGTTGCTTGCCGAGCCATCGGCATAGACACGCAACAGATCCAGGTAAGTGCCGTCGTTGAAGAGCTGGGCGATCTCGTCAGCCGATTTCAGCTTGTCCCAGCCACCCTGGGCCTTGCCACGCCTGCCCTTGACTTCCACCTTCGTGCGGCTTTCGGTCAGGTATTTCGTGATCGTGTCCTTGGCTTCGAGCTGGGCTGCAACATCTGCATTGGCAGCAATTGCATCCGCTCCCGGATCAAATGGCATGTAGGTGTTGTCGGCATGGCAGGATGCCCAGCACCCGACCTGTTCACCCAATTCAATGCCGGTGCCCGTGATCATCATGGCAACCTTGATCTGGTTGTCCGGATCCATTTTGCCGCCATCGACAAACGGGGCCGGGCTGTGAGCGGTTTCAGGCCACTGCAGGCGGACATAGAGGTTTTCTCCATCATGCGCAGCCTGGACGGTTGCGTCGATGGTCCCCGGTTTGCCCGGAATCGGTGTCGGCTCGGTCTCGCCGCCGGCAACGATCTTGCTTCCGATCGCCTCCAGCTCCTTGGCGTGACAGGTCGTGCAGGCATCGCCACCCTTGGTGAGAGGGCGTGCACCGCCGTGGGTTTTGCCGTTTTGCACCCATTCGAAGGAGGCCTGTCCGGGATAGAAGAGCGTCAGGTCCGCGGGCGTGGCGGCGTTCCAGTCGACATTCGCGGCAACAGTGCCATCGCCCCCTGAGCTTGCCGCTGTTTCTTCTGCGGCGCCGGCGGCCTTGGCCTGTTCTTCGGCCCTGGCTGCTTCAACGGCCGCCGCGATCCGGGTCTGAACAGCTTCCTGTTCCGCCTTTTTCGCAGCCTTCTTGGCAGCTTCTTCTTCAGCTTCCTTCTCGGTGATGAATTTCAGGCTGGCCAGGTATTCCTGGGGGACATCGCGCTTGAAGGCCGGATTCGGCGTTTCAAGTTTTTCGATGTAGTCGGAATCGGCCCGGTCCCGCAGATCCGAGTGAGCGATGCCCTTGTGACAGTCGATGCAGGTCTGGCCCGCTTCCATCGCGTTCAGGTGCTGCTGGCGTGCTCGGGGTTTCTGGAACTCCGGCATCATGGACTGGAAGCCATGACAGTTGCGGCATTCACGCGAATCGTTCGCCTTCATCCGCTCCCATTCGTTCTTCGCCAGGTGCAGGCGTTTTGCCTCGAATTTTTCCTTGGTTGCGATCGACCCGGTCATCTTGCCCCAGAGTTCCCTGGAGGCCTTGATCTTGCGGATGATCTTGTGTGTCCAGTCCTTGGGGACGTGACAATCCGAGCAGGTCGCCCCGACGCCCGAACGGTTCACGTCGTGGATCGTGCCCTTGTATTCCTCGTAGACGAAATCGCGCATCTCGTGGCACGAGATACAGAATTGCTTGGTGTTGGTGGCTTCCATGGCGGTGTTGAAACCACCCCAGAAGACAATGCCGGCGACAAAGGCTACGGCGACTCCCCCGATGGGCATGCCCCACAGCACGTATCTGCGCCAGATCGGCTTCTTCTTGTCTCCACCCTGACTGCTCTCGGTCATGTCCAGGCTCCGTTTTCGGTTTTTTTCGCTCGACCCTTCGCAGTCGGGCCGCTGACCAACGGGTTCAGGTTGCGCGGGAGCGCTTGATCGTTACGGCTGCCCATGAGCCGAGGCGGTCCTGAGGTCGCTGGCAAAAAAGAAGGGCGGGCGAGCAGCCCGCCCTTCCAAGGCTCGCTAGGTCACATCAGGTGACGTGGTTCGAACGGTTGTAGACGTTGAACTTGCCGGTCGGGGCAAAGAGGCCCTTGATCCGTGCTTTTTCCTCAAGCGTCTTGGCGTCGTAGACCACGATCTCACCGTTCGGCTCTTTGGAAGTTGCGCGGTTCCACTTGGAGACCCAGACTTCCGAACCGTCCTGGTTGAATTCGAAGTGAACGGCGACGTTCCCTTCTTCATCCGTGACCTGGATGGTCTTCACGATCTCACCAGTTTCCTTGGAGATGACCTGGACCGACTGCTGCACTTCAGGTTCTGGGTGCTTGGTCTGGTCTGCCCAGATGTAATCCGAGTCCGGGTGTGTTCTGATGAACAGGCCCGCGCCATCGGTTTCAACTTCGTAGCAGACTTTCCAGGCGTCATCCGGACGGTTCTTCGGATCGTTGCCCCAGACCGTGACAGTTCCCTCACCGAGGTGAGTCGTGCCAGCGACCGGACCACAATTCGGGTCGTTCCAGTTTGCACCGGGGCCGGGGTGCGGCAACGGAGCTGTGTCGATCATGGCTTCCAGTTTGTGGGTTTCCGTGTCCACAACCACCATCTTGTTCGACGCGTTTGCCGCGATCTGGAAATACCGGCCTGTCGGGTCGAAGAACCCGTCATGCAGGAACTTGGCGGAGTTGATCTTGTCGATCCGAAGGTTGTCCAGATCGGTGTAGTCAACCTGCCAGAGCTGGCCGAGTTCCTTGACCGCCACGATCCAGGTCGGCTCGTTCGGTGTGGTGTAGATGGCAGCAACGCGGCTTTCTTCCACGTATTCGCCGTCAACATTGGTGCCGCGAGTCGAGACGACTTTCTTCGGCTCCATGGTTTCTGCGTCGACAATTGCGAAATGCGGAGGCCAGTAGCCGCCACCGATAACGTATTTGCCATCGCCGGAAACGGCCACATCGCGGGCGTCATAGGCGATCTTCACTTCCGCGACCAGCATGTTCTCGGGCTTCTGCCAGAGATCGATCTTGGTCATCTTGCCATCGCGGCCCATCGTGTACCAGAAACGGCCGGGATGCTCAGGTTCGGTGACCTTGTGGTGTTCGGAAGCCTTCAGAACGTGCACGGCGTAACCGGTCGGAATGTGCGCCAGCACTTCCTTCGTATCGCCATCGATAACGGCGACCTTCCCTACGTCACGCTCGATGACGACGAAGAAGTTCTCCCAGTTCCGGCCATGCAGCGGCTCTGTCGGGTAGTCCTTGGGCTCGACATAGACCTTGCGGGTCGCTTCCATCTGCGCCAGGGACATTTCAGGCGGCTTCGGCGGCTCCATCATGATGTAGGTCGCCATGTCCTTGATTTCCTGCTCGGTCATGATGTCCGAGAAGTTGTTCATGCCGCCTTCGGTGCCCCAGGCAATGATCTTTTCAAGGCGTTCCTGGCCAAGTTTCAAAGTGCCGCCTTCGGTGACTTTTCCGTCGGCAGACGTCTTCTTCCAGTGAGGCTCTAGGTTTTTACCTGTCGCACCCTTACGCAGTACGCCGTGACAACCTGCGCATCTTTCAAAATACAGCTGCTTGGATGATTCGAAGGCTTCCTCGCTCAAGGTAGGACCTTCGGCAAGGGCAGGAGCTGTCACGCTGCTCAGCAGCAGCGCAAGGCTGGCCGCTAATGCGTGCCCTGACCCTTTTTTCTTTCTTGGATGTGACATTCTCAAACTCCAAATGCTGGTGAGGCACTCGCGAACCTTCAACATTCGGGGAGCTGCTTCCTTGACTTTCGTTAAGCAGAGCGATTGGAGCGCATGGTCAGTCCAAGTAAAAATAATATTCATCTAAGATGAATGAATTTATGTTGCTGCGAAATATAGATTTTGAGCATTTAATATGGTTTTTATATTCAGGTTTTCTGCGGGAATTTTGTCACGCCGGGAGCAAAGAGGGCTTCTCATGAAGGAGGGCGTCACTCCCTCCGTAGTTCTACTACCCATATTGTAATGAATCACATTGCTTGACTTTGGTTAAGGAAACGAACGCGCGCCCTGTCACCCTTTCGCCATAATCAACACGGCGGAAAGGAGCGCGTAATGCGCGAAGTCATGACAAAAAGCATGGCCCGAAATATCTTTTATGGCGGGTCACTGTTCTTCATCATCATCTTCCTTGGCCTGTCGGTTCACAGCCACTTCTACATTACGGGGACGTCCAGCAATCACGCTGAGCTGACCGAGAGCGTGGCGGCCGGCAAGCGGGTCTGGGAAGACAAAGCCTGCATCAACTGTCACACGATTCTCGGGGAAGGTGCCTACTTCGCACCGGAGGTCGCCAACGTGATGACGCGCTGGGGCGTTCTGGACGACCCGGACGCTGCTTTCGAAACGCTGAAAGGCTGGATGGAAGCCATGCCGACCGGCATCGAGGGCCGCCGGCAGATGCCCCAGTTCAACCTCACAGACGAGGAAATTCGCGACCTCGCAAACTTCCTGATCTGGACCGACAAGATCGACGCCCAAGACTGGCCGCCGAATGACGCCGGCTGATCGGAAAGCGAAAGGGAACTCAAGATGAAATATCAATCACAGAAAGTCGCCCTGGCGTATTTCGCCGTCGCCATGGCCCTTTTTGCCATCCAGGTTCTGGGCGGATTGTTGGCAGGTTGGGTGTATGTGTCACCGAACTTCCTGTCCGAACTGCTGCCCTTCAACATCATCAGAATGTTGCACACCAACTCTCTGATTGTCTGGCTCCTGCTTGGCTTCTTCGGCGCTGCCTATTTCCTCATTCCTGAGGAAACGGAGCGGGAAATCCATTCAACCAAACTGGCGTACCTGCAGCTTCTGATCCTGGTGGTCGGCACGCTCGGGGCCGTTGTCACCTACGTGTTCGATCTGTTCGAAGGCAACTTCCTGCTTGGCAAGGAAGGCCGTGAATTCATCGAACAGCCCAAGTGGGTAAAAGTCGGCATCGTCGTTGCTGCGCTCATCTTCCTCTACAACGTCTCCATGACGGTTCTGAAGGGTAAGAAAACCGCGATCTCCAACATCCTTCTGTTGGGTCTGTGGGGTCTGGCGCTGCTGTTCCTGTTCAGCTTCTACAATCCGCACAACCTGTCGCTCGACAAGCAATACTGGTGGTACATCGTCCACCTGTGGGTTGAAGGCGTCTGGGAACTGATCATGGCCTCTATCCTGGCTTACCTGATGCTGAAACTGACCGGTGTCGACCGTGAGGTTGTCGAGAAATGGCTCTACGTCATCGTCGCCGCAGCCCTGTTCTCCGGCATCCTGGGAACCGGTCAACACTATTACTGGATCGGCACCCCCAGCTACTGGCAATGGATCGGCTCGATCTTCTCCTCGCTTGAAGTCATTCCGTTCTTTGCGATGATGGCCTTTGCCTTCGTCATGGTCTGGAAAGGCCGCCGGGATCATCCGAACAAGGCTGCCCTGCTGTGGTCACTCGGTTGTGCAACGCTTGCCTTCTTCGGCGCCGGGGTATGGGGCTTCCTGCACACGCTGCATGGTGTGAACTACTACACCCACGGCACGCAGATCACCGCAGCTCACGGTCACCTGGCCTTCTTTGGAGCCTATGTGTCGCTGAACCTGGCGATCATCAGCTACGCGATGCCGATCCTGCGCAACCGGGATCCGTACAACCAGGTGCTGAACATGGCCTCCTTCTGGCTGATGTCCAGCGGCATGGCGTTCATGACCTTCGTCCTGACCTTTGCCGGTACGATCCAGACGCACCTTCAGCGGGTCAACGGGGACTACTTCATGGATGTCCAGGATCAGCTGGAACTGTTCTACTGGATGCGCTTCGGTTCTGGTGTCGCTGTCGTCATCGGAGCACTGCTCTTCATCTACGCAGTTGCTGTTCCGCGGCGCGAAATCATTGAAGCTGGCGATGCCAGTGTTCCAGCGGAGTAATCCTCATGGAAGGAAGCATCTCAATTGCAAAAGGGGCGGCAGCCGCCCCTTTTTACCTCCCGCAGGGAGACGAGTGCGATGTGTTCGAAACTGCGCACAAGAATGGTCTGCCGGTCCTTTTGAAGGGACCGACCGGCTGCGGCAAGACCAGGTTCGTTGCTCATATGGCGGCAAAACTTGGCCGGAAGCTTTACACGGTTGCCTGTCACGATGACCTGGCTGCCGCCGACCTGATCGGCCGCTATCTTCTCAAAGGCGGCGAGACGGTCTGGGTCGATGGACCTTTGACCAGGGCCGTGCGCGAAGGCGCAATCTGTTATCTCGATGAGGTTGTCGAGGCCCGCAAGGACGTGACGGTTGTGCTGCACCCGCTCACGGATGACCGCAGAACCTTGCCGATTGACCGGACCAGCGAGGAACTTGTCGCTGCTCCCGGGTTCATGCTGGTTGCCTCCTACAATCCCGGCTACCAGAACATATTGAAAACCCTGAAACCCTCGACCCGTCAGCGCTTTCTGTCGCTCGAGTTCGATTTCCCGGCAGCAGATCTCGAGATTGAGGTCGTTGCTGAGGAAAGCGGACTGGACCATGAGCGCGTGAAGTCTCTTGTCCGGCTTGCCAACAAGCTGCGCGGGCTGAAGGGGCAAGACCTTGAAGAGGGTGTTTCCACGCGGCTGGTTGTCTATGCCGCCACATTGATTGCCCAGGGCATGCCGGTAGAGCGTGCCGTGAAGGCAGCAATGATCGAACCGCTCACGGACGATGAAGACGTGAAACGCGGGCTCCTTGATCTTGTCACGGCCGTGTTTGGGTGAGGCCAGACCGATGGGCAAGATCGAATTCGAGCCATGGGAACCCGAGGAAACCGTCGGGAAAATGTGGCACGCGTTTGCAAGTCGCCTGGATGCACCCGAGGTGCATCATGGAGCCGCGGTCGGCCTCTCTGAGGTCGGCGGGCGGCTTGCAGTCTTTTTCCGGGGACTGGGGGGCGCTCACTCCGTTGAGCTTCGCCCGGTTTCCGAAGAAGTATCCAACCACCGCCTCGGTTTTCTGAGGCGGCTTGGAACCGAAGCGGAAATCATTCCGCGGGCCAGTTTCGACGGCGAAGTCCTGCGGCTTCCGGCCAAACTGGCTGTGTTCCCATCAAGAGAGGCCAATGCGGCCCTCTATATATGGCTGACCGCGATGGCCGCTCATGCGCCGCGCTATGCCAAGGAAACCGATCCGCTCAAGGCCGATCTCAAGGCACTTCAGGCGGTCGACCAGATCATCACCGAAACCCTCACCGAAGCGCCGGGTCTGAGAGATCTTCATACCGCGCTCAGCTCCGGCATACTCGCGCAGCGTCCGAAAGCCTCGCTGCCTGGTTGGGAAGGCCGGATCGAAAAACTCATCCGGCACAAGCTCGGAGAGCCCGGTGATCTGCCGAGGGACGTCGAGGAACTCAAGGACCGGTGTTTCTCCGGAAGCTTTGAAGACCTGGAAGCTCCGCGTGGCTATCGTCCTTTCCGGCCTGTCGCCATATGGCCACAGCTGCGGGACGTTGTCTTCTCGACCGGGGATGCTGTTGAAACGCGGGATACGGAAGGGACACCCGAGGAAAGCACAGGCAAAACCGTACGTGCCCGCCGGCGCAAGTCGGAACAGGCGGAGCGTAACGACAGCCTGATCCTGCACAAGTTCGAAGCCATCTTGAGTTGGGCCGAGTTCCTCAACCTGAACCGCCGTGTCGACGACGACGAAAATGATGATGCCAAGAAGGCTGCGGAAGACCAGGACGAAATCGGTCTGGGCCAGATTTCCAAGGCTCCGGCAACCCGCCTGAAGCTGCATCTGGACCTGGCCCCGGAAGATGTCGACCGAGAGCGCCTCTCCGGCAAAGTGCTTTATCCGGAATGGGACACAAGAAGCGGCAAGTATCTTGCGGACCACGTCTGTGTCCTGACCAGTGTTGCGGATGCCGATCCGGAAGCGCTGAGCCTCGCGCA
>JAEPML010000028.1 GCA_017643925.1 Roseibium sp.
GACTGGCGAGTTGGTCGATTTCACGGACGAGAACCCGATCATGGGCCACACGATCGAGAATGCGGATGTCGTGCTGGACGCCGATCGGCAACAGGTTGCCATAACCGGCAAGGGCGTACTCGACGGCCTGAAAGCGGATATCGATCTCGTCATTCCGATCGGTGGTTCGGGGATCGCTGCCCGGCAGGACGTGGTTGTTTCCCTGACAGCAAAACAACTGAAGGAAAAGGGTGTCGACCTGACGGCCTTCCTCGAAGGGGCGATGACGCTCAGCGTGGCAAAGATTGCCGAGGGGCAGGAGTTCGTGATCGATCTTCGCCAGACCGATGTGCGCCTGCTGGCGCTCGGATGGCAAAAGGCCAAGGGGGTTCCTGCCACCGCGTCCTTCAAGCTCGTGGAAACCGAGAACGAGCGTCTGGTCAGGGACTTTCGCCTCACATCCGAGGGCGCCAGCATTTCGGGCAACATGCAGCTTTCCCAGGCTGGCGATCTGCTGAACGCTTCGTTCGAGACTTTTCAGCTCCGGCCGGGGGACGATGTCGAAGTTGTCATTCAAAGGGCCAATGACGCGCGTTACGACATTATCTTCTCAGGCGCTTCCTTTGACGGTCGGGGGCTGATCCGAAGCTTGAGAAGCCCGGGGGGCAGCAAGGGCGCCGGCGACTTTTCGGAGGGTGCCCGGATCGCGGCATCCATCGATGGTGTCAAGGGGTTCAACAACCAGGTCATCGAGCAATTTTCCGGAAAGTTCGAAACGGGCAAGAAAGGCCTGATGTCCGCCGATGTTCGGGGACTGCTCAATGGCAACTCCAATTTCGAATTTACGGTCGTCGAGCAGGACAGCAGCCAGCTGGCGAATGGCAGGTTCGCCGATACCGGCGCGACGCTCAACTTCCTGGATCTTTACGAACGCATGCAAGGCGGTGCGGGCGAACTGAGCGTTGCCATGGCTGACGAAGACAGCTGGGTAGGCGAATTCAACGTTCGCACGCTTCGGATAACCGAGGATCCTGCCATCAAGCGCATCCGCGAACGGGACCGTGATACAATCAATGAAGACGGTTCCACGCGCGTTGCCAGGCAAGTCGACGGCTCGGCCAATTTTGATACGCTGGACATCAATTTCACGCGCGAAGGCAACATCTTGACGATCAGTCGTGGCGCGCTGCGCGGCAGTGCCCTCGGGGGAACCGTGAGCGGTCAGGTTGACCTCGACAATCAGACGCTGCGGCTGACCGGCACATTCGTACCGATCTATGCCCTCAACAACTTCTTTGCGAAAATCCCGCTCTTGGGTTTTGCACTTGGTGGCAACTCCGGTGAAGGCCTGATCGGTGTTACCTATCGCCTGACCGGTTCGGTCGCCGATCCGGTCCTGACGGTCAACCCGATATCCGCCATTGCGCCGGGCATCTTCCGAAAGATGTTTGAATTCCAGGCCAATTGAAAAAGGCCGGTTCGAAACCGGCCTTTGTTCGTCATTTCCTTATTGGTCAGACCGGCTTCAAGAGCACGTGCTTCTTTTTGCCAAGCGACAGCTTGATGATGCCGTCATCGGTGATGTCGTCCGCTGACAGCTGACGGCGATCGTTGCTTTCACCCTTGTCGTTGATCTTGACCGCGCCGCCCTTGATGTTTCGGCGCACGTCCCCGTTTGAGGCGCAAAGGCCTGCGGTAACAAAGGCACTGAGGACACCAAGGCCTGCCTCGAGGTCCGCCTTGGAAATCTCTACTGTCGGCAGGCCCGCGGCAGACTGTCCTTCTTCGAACGCCTTGCGGGCGGTTTCGGCGGCTGCTTCGGCCTTTTCCCTGCCATGGATCAGTGCCGTTGCTTCAGTCGCCAGGACTTTCTTGGCGTCGTTAATCTCCGAGCCTTCCAGCGCGGCAAGCCGAGTGATCTCGTCCATGGGCAGAACAGTGAACAGTTTCAGGAAACGCTCAATGTCGGCGTCTTCGGTGTTGCGCCAGTATTGCCAGTAGTCGTAGGCAGAGAGCTGCTCTTCGTTCAGCCAGACAGCGCCAGCGGCCGTCTTGCCCATCTTGGCGCCGGAGGCGGTTGTCAGAAGTGGTGAGGTGAGGGCGAAGGCTTCGGTTTCTCCCAACCTGCGCACAAGATCTGTTCCGGACAGAATGTTGCCCCACTGGTCGGAGCCGCCCATCTGCAGTCGGCATCCGGTACGACGGAACAATTCAAGATAGTCGTAGCCCTGAAGCAGCATGTAGTTGAATTCCAGGAACGACAGGTGCTGTTCGCGTTCCAGGCGCAAACGCACCGAGTCGCGCTGGATCATCTGGTTGACCGAAAAATGCCTTCCGATCTCGCGCAGGAAGTCCACGTAGTTCAGCTTCAGCAGCCAGTCGGCATTGTCCAGCATGATGGCGTCTTGCGGACCATCGCCGAAGGTGAGCAGCTTTTCGAATACCTTCCTGATACCGGCCTTGTTTTCCTCGATAGCCTCTTCGGTCAGGATCTTGCGGGTTTCATCCTTGCCGGAGGGATCACCAACGCGGGTGGTGCCGCCACCCATCAGGGCGATCGGGCGGTGTCCGGTCTTCTGGAACCAGTGCAGCATCATGATCGGAACGAGCGAACCTGCGTGCAGGCTCGGCGCGGTGCAGTCAAAGCCGATATAGGCGGTGACGGTTTCCCTGGCACACAATGCGTCCAGCCCGTCCGGGTCGGAAATCTGATGAATGAAACCGCGTTCTGAAAGAACGTTTAGAAAGTCCGACTTGAACTCGCTCATACCTGCCTGTCCGTTCGCTTACAAATTTCGGCCGTTCGGCTCGTGTTGCACGTGCTCTAACGCGTGCGGGGGAGGATGTAAATTGCGGCAGGTGGGAAATAAGGAGTATGGCAGGGTTTTGGCGCTACTCGTTCGTCAAGTGGGGCCGGCCCCGCGCACCTTCAGGCAGACATATTTCAGTTCGCCTGCTTCCCAGGCTATGCGCATTTCCTCTGACAAGGTGCGTGGAACAGCTTCGGCCAGCGCGGCCTCGCAAAGGGCTTCATTTTCAAAGGTGCCTTCGTCCATAACAGCCCAGACATTCGGGCCGGACAACATCTGGATGGAAACTGCCATGATCGCCCACATGGGACTCTCCTTGAAATTGACCTCGTCAAAACTCTAGCATCTTTGCCGGGCCTGTCATGTGAAACCGACGCGTCGTGACCCTGGTCACAACAAGGCATCCCGCATTGATCTAGTTTCCTTTCACCGGCGGAATTCACCGCCACCTAGCTTGGAGGAGAGTTGAGATCATGTTCAGGAAGTTTGCCATCGCTGCCCTTTCGGCCGCTACCCTTGCCACCGCAACCGTTGCGGTAACCCCGACCGACGCCCATGCCGGAAAACGCGGTGGAGCGATCGCCGCAGGCGCCATTATCGGCTTCGCCGCCGGCGCAATCATCGCCTCGCAGGCCCAACCGCGGTACTACGCCCCGGTCAGCTGCCACAACAGGGCGATTACTCGTTGGAACCCTTATCAGCGCCGCTACGTAGTGGTCGGATACCGCCGTGTCTGCTACTGAGGCAACGGCTCAGAACGCACACGAACGGCCTCCTTCGGGAGGCTTTTTCGTTTGAATTCTCTTTGATCTGGATCCAGATTGCACCCTCCTGATTTCTTTCCCGGTGCATCATGAATTCAAATTTGACGTCCCCCTCGCGCTCCCACGGTCTTATATGCGGGGACCTGGAGCCCGGTTCTCGCAATCTGATTACCGATGTCAGCGGCGTTTCCGTCGGTCATCACACCGTGATCGAGGGCAATCTCAGAACGGGGTTCACTGCCGTTTGGCCACATCAGGGCAACCTGTTTCGGGAGAAACTGCCGGCTGCGGTTGAGGTGATCAACGGATTTGGAAAAAGTGCGGGGTTGATGCAAGTGGAGGAGTTGGGAACACTGGAATCGCCCATTCTCCTGACCAATACGTTTGGGGTCGGCACCGGGGTGAATGCCCTTGTCAGACGCGAACTTGCGGAAAACCCCGAAATTGATCGGTCTGCTGGAACAGTCAACACGCTCGTCATGGAATGCAATGACGGTTATCTCAGTGACATCAACGCTTTGGCGCTTTCCGAAGACGACGCCTTTTCTGCTCTGAAAACCGCTTCCGACAATTTCGGGCAAGGCAGTGTTGGCGCAGGTACGGGAACCAGTTGTTTTGGCTTCAAGGGCGGGATCGGTTCGGCATCCCGTGTTTTCGATCTGGATGGCAGCGCCTACACGCTGGGTGCACTGGTGCAATCAAATTTCGGGCGGGCAGGGGATCTGGTACTCCCCGATGGTCGCAGGCCTTCTCCTGAAGCGGCGCGGCAGACCGAGGAGCGCGGCTCGGTGATCATCGTCCTTGCGATGGATGTGCCGCTTGAAAGCCGTCAGTTGAAGCGCGTTGCCAAACGGGCTGCCGCAGGGCTTGCCCGCCTTGGCGCCTATTATGGCAATGGCAGCGGGGACGTTGCGCTTGCCTTTTCAACGGCTCAGCGCCTGGCACATTTCCAGGAGAGTGATTTTGTTGCTCTTGATGTGCTCAAGGAAGACAGGATCGACGTGCTCTTCAAGGCTGCGACGGAAACAACACAGGAAGCGGTCCTGAATTCGATGATCGCGTCACCGGCGATGACGGGCCGGTCAGGAAACCATCGCCCATCGCTTGCGGATTGGCTTGCCGCCAATCGATAAGTTCCGGAGACCTGCAAAAACAAAAACCCCGGCCGATTGGCCGGGGTTTTCCTGTTCCGAAAGACCGAGGTCTTAGACGGAGTAGTACATGTCGAATTCGACCGGATGCGGGGTCATTTCGTAACGCTCGACTTCTTCCATCTTCAGTTCGATGTAAGCGTCGATCTGGTCGTCGTCGAAGACACCGCCGGCTTTCAGGAAGTCGCGGTCAGCGTCGACTGCTTCCAGTGCTTCACGAAGGGAACCGCAAACCGTCGGGATCTCGGCCAGTTCTTCAGCCGGCAGATCGTAGAGGTTCTTGTCCATTGCGTCGCCCGGATGGATCTTGTTCTTGATGCCGTCAAGGCCAGCCATCAGAAGGGCGGAGAAGCAGAGATACGGGTTGGCAGTCGGATCCGGGAAGCGAACCTCAACGCGTTTTGCCTTCGGAGAAGCCGTGAACGGAATACGGCAGGAGGCAGAACGGTTACGCGAGGAGTAAGCCAGCAGAACCGGAGCTTCGTAACCCGGGACCAGACGCTTGTAGGAGTTGGTGGACGGGTTGGTGAAAGCGTTCAGGGCTTTCGCGTGCTTCAGGATGCCACCGATGAAGTAGAGGCAGGTCTCGGAGAGGTCTGCATACTGGTTACCCGCGAATGTCGGCTCACCTTCGTTCCAGATGGACAGGTGGCAGTGCATGCCCGTGCCGTTGTCGCCGAATACCGGCTTCGGCATGAACGTGGAGGTCTTGCCGTAAGCGTGTGCGACCTGGTGAACAACATACTTGTAGATCTGCATGTTGTCGGCGCAGCTGGTGAGCTTTTCGAACTTCATGCCGAGTTCGTGCTGAGCAGCAGCCACTTCGTGGTGATGCTTCTCGGTCGGAACGCCCATTTCGTTCATCACGGACAGCATCTCGGAGCGGATGTCCTGGGCGCTATCGACCGGAGGAACCGGGAAGTAACCGCCCTTGGTGCGCGGACGGTGGCCGAGGTTACCAGTCTCGTATTCGGAACCCATGTTGGACGGCAGTTCGGAGCTGTCCAAGATGAAGCCGGTGTTGTACGGGTCAGCGTTGAAGCGGACGTCGTCGAACATGAAGAATTCAGCTTCCGGGCCAACGAAGACGGTGTCACCGAAGCCGCCGGACTTGACGTAGGCTTCTGCCTTCTTGGCTGTCATGCGCGGGTCGCGGTTGTAGCCTTCGCCGGTGATCGGGTCGACGATGTCGCAGAAGACAGCCATGGTGGACTGAGCGAAGAACGGGTCCATGTGTGCGGATTCCGGATCAAGGATCAGCATCATGTCGGACTCGTTGATGGCTTTCCAGCCGGCAATGGACGAGCCGTCGAAGGCAACGCCTTCGGCAAACATGTCTTCGTCAACAAGCGCAGCATCCATGGTGACGTGCTGCATTTTACCTTTCGGGTCGGTAAAGCGCAGGTCGACGTATTTCACGTCCTTTTCCTGAATCTCCTTCAGGACGTCAGCGGCTGTGGTCATTATGTCCATCCCTTTGATTTATCATGTGAACAGTTAGGTTTGGTTCCGGCCGGACGCGACCTCAAAACGGGGTTCTTAAATCTGAACCGGAATTCGGAATACCGGCGAATGCCGGAACGGTGGGTTAGATGGCTTCGATGCCGGACTCGCCGGTCCGGATGCGAACAGCTTCTTCGATGTTGGAGACAAAGATCTTGCCGTCGCCGATGCGGCCGGTTTGCGCTGCAGAACGGATTGCGTCAACCGCTTTTTCGACCATCTCGTCGCCAAGGACGATTTCCACCTTAACTTTCGGCAGAAAATCGACGACATATTCGGCGCCGCGATAAAGTTCAGTATGGCCCTTCTGGCGGCCGAAACCCTTGGCTTCCGTCACGGTGATCCCCTGAAGGCCAACTTCCTGGAGAGCTTCCTTTACCTCATCCAGTTTGAAGGGTTTGATGATCGCCTCGATCTTTTTCATCACCTTTTGTCTCTCTCTATGTAAGGCCGCAAACTCGGCAGGTCAGTCCGGATGGGAAACCGGATAAATTTCCGTCACAATCCCCGGGGCTGCCCGTTGCAGCCTTTAAAGCACAATGTGTGCCAATCGGAGGGCGATGGCAGTGATTTTTCTCAATTCCGGGATTTCCGCCAAAAAAAGTGGCAGACCCGAAAGTGCAATTTTCGCTGGAATGGTTCGGGTGATGTGAAGATGTCTATTTATTAGGCATAATGAATACAAAATAGGCAGAATTTGTGGCGCAAAAGTCGGCAGCCACAACCTGCTCGACAAAAATGACGATCCTATGCAGGTTGTCAGATGTGACTTCACCATCTGACGAACTGACCGGATCGGATCAATGACCTCTCATATGCTGTTAACGCCGGTACAGATGTCCAAAGCGGACCAGATGACGATCGAGGGCGGCATTCCCGGCATCGTCCTGATGGAGAATGCGGGACAGGCCGTTGCCCGCGTAGCCATGAAATGCACCGGGTCGCATCAGCCCGTTCTGGTGTTGTGCGGTCCGGGTAACAATGGTGGCGACGGTTTCATTGCGGCACGCTGTCTGGCGGCTGCAGGGTATGAAGTGGATGTGTTGCTGCTTAAAGATCCCGGCGGTCTGAAAGGGGATGCGCAGACTGCCTTTCATAGAATGGGATTGAAGGCTGGCATCTTCGGCGTGGACGTAACGCCGGACCTTGTCCGTGAAAGCTGAAAACCTGCGCCCTCGTCATCGACGCGCTTTTTGGTGCCGGGCTCGACCGTGCGCTGAGCGGACCAGGTCTGGATCTGGTGGATGAGGTGAACAATTCGTCCTGTCCGGTTCTGGCCGTCGACCTGCCGTCCGGTGTCAACGGGGCAAGTGGTGAGGATCTGGGCGGTGCAATCAGAGCCGCGTCGACGGTGACCTTTTTCTGCCAAAAACCCGGCCATCTGCTCTTTCCCGGGCGCAAACTTTGTGGAACGGTGACCGTTGCCGATATCGGCATCCAGCCGGGCGTGTTCGGCGCAATCAACCCGCAAAACTTCCAGAACAAACCTTCCCTGTGGCAGCACGAGTGGCCGACAGCCAAGCTGGATGGTCACAAATATGGGAAGGGACACGCCGTTGTCTTTGGTGGCCCCATGAGTTCAACAGGGGCTGCACGGCTTTCGGCAATGGCAGCGCTCAGGGCAGGTGCGGGACTGGTCACGCTTGCGTCGCCCCCCGATGCGATGCTGGTGAACGCGTCACACCTGACGGCCGTGATGCTGAAGAAGATCGCCAACACTGAGGGCATCGCGGAGCTCCTTACGGATGCGCGCCTGAATGCGGTGCTCATCGGCCCCGGATATGGTGTCGGTGACAACACATGTGACGCCGTCAGAACGCTGTTGCGCCAGCAAAGAGCTGCAGTGCTGGACGCCGATGCGCTGACCAGTTTCACCGGGCAACCGGAACGCCTGTTTCAAATGATCAGGGACACATCGGCTCCCGTGGTGCTGACGCCCCACGAGGGCGAGTTCTCAAGGCTCTTTCCGGATATTGCGGGCGACAAGTTGCTGAGGGCGCGTTCTGCTGCGGAGCGATCGGGTGCAATCGTTCTGTTGAAGGGAGCGGACACCGTCATAGCTGCGCCGGATGGTCGTGCCGCGATCAATGAAAATGCACCGCCCTGGCTGGCGACCGCCGGATCAGGCGATGTCCTTGCCGGTATATTGACGGGTCTGCTTGCGCAGGGCGTGCCTGGTTTCGAAGCAGCATGCCAGGCAACCTGGCTTCACGGCGAAGCGGGCAGGGAAGCGGGACCGGGATTGATTGCCGAGGATCTTGCCGATGCGCTCAGGCCTGCCATTGCAATGCTTGTGGACAAAACCGGCGAAGGCTAAGGCACCCGAGACCTTTTTTCTTTGACGGGAAAAACAGTGGTGTTATAGAAGCCCCGCTTCACACACAGGGTGTCCTTGCCCTGTTCGCGGATGTGGTGAAATTGGTAGACACGCCAGATTTAGGTTCTGGTGCCGCAAGGCGTGGGGGTTCAAGTCCCTCCATCCGCACCAATGCTTTTCAAGCTTGCACCTTCTCAAACAATTCGAATGCAGCGTCCCTGGTGGACACCCGGTAATTTCACGATGCCGGCTTGGCTTTCGGGATCTTTTTTCGATTGCTGATCCCAATGCTTCTTTCAACGAGATACCGTTGGTTTTTGGCCTGGATGACGGGCGGAATGCGGGTTCTTTCAAACGCGTCATAGCCCTCCTTGAGGTTTTCCCAGAACTCGACCCAATCGGAGCCGCTGTGGCGGGACATGTTCTCACCCGTCATCCGAAACGGAAAGGAGTGAACAGGAAAACTGTCATGCCCGTGTTTGAATGCCTCATTGGCCGCAAGATAGATCTCCTCGATGCCTTGATTTGTCATCGCGTAGCATCCGATTGAAACACAGTTTCCGTGCACCATCAGATAGCTGCCGGTCCTTTGCCAGGCGCGATCGTATCGGTTGGGAAATCCCAGGTTGAAGGACAGATGAAAGCTGCTGTTCGGGTTCATCTGAAACGGGTAGACCTTGTAGAAACCCTCCGGGCTCTGTCTGTCACCTTCCTTGAGTTTCGGGCCCAACGCGCCGGAATAGGAACAGATCGGATAGGTCTTGAACAGTTGGTAGTCGGTTGATGCCCGTACCCAGAGTTCCAGCTCCCGCGTCTCCTTGAAGACCCGGACGAACACGGGATTACCGAGCTGCAACCCCTTGGCCGCAAATTGTTCCTTCAGCGACGGAATTACTCGTTCTTCAACGTCCATCAGATTTGTAGATTTTGGCAGAATCGGTTTCGTGCCGCTCGCTTCGGCTGCCTGCATAGGTCCCACAGTTGCCAAAAACAGTCCCGCGGACGTTGCAACGAGGAGGGAGGCAATATCTGAGCGGCTCATGTGTCTGACGAGGATCCGTTTGGGTGACCGGCAAGCATAGCAAATGCTCATCGACAAGAATTGTGCGGGTTTGATGGCGTCGCACGTCATGGCTGCCAGAAAAGGCCGTTCGTTCGAGCGATATTGATCAACTTATCACGATCTGTATTGTGAGACCGAGGTCACTGGTCTTCCGTCCGGGCCGCACTGCCAAGTTTGAACGGAGCGCCGGTCGATGTCGACGTTTTGCACAATTGGTTATGCCGACTACTCCCGCTCAGGGTTTCCAGCGTGAACCTGCGCCTCAAGACGCTTGCACTCGTCTTTGCGACATTTGTGGTCTCTGCCGCAGCGCTGCTCTATTTCGCCTCTTCGATCACTCTGGGCAGCTATGCCGAACTGGAAACCCAAAGCGCCAATCGCGATCTCGAACGGCTTGAAAAGGTCTTTCTGGCGGACTTGAAGGGACTGTTTTCCGTGCTGGAAGACTTCGCCTCGTGGGACGATACCTACGACTTCGTGGCAACGCGCGACGCTGATTATGTTCAATCCAACTTCTCGACGGAGACATTTTCCGTTCCGGGCATCGAATTGATTCTCATCGTGAATTCGGACGGGGAGGTGATCCACCAATCCTCGCACGGAGCATCGCGCGATGGCGTCGCACAAACACTTGCGTTGCTCGGCGAAGAATTGAGCCTGGACGGGGACCTCTTTGAGGACCACCCGGAGGAGTTCGGACTAATCACGATCGGATCCTCCACCTTGATGATCGCCATGGCGCCGATTCTGAAAAGCGACGACGGCGGACCTTCCAGGGGCATTATGCTGGTGGGCCGCGAATTCGATGAAAGGCTATTGAAGGAACTCAAGCTGCGGACCCAGCTGGAGATTTCCTTCGAAAACATATTGCTGTCGACACTCCCTGCGGAGCAGGAAGGTCACATCGACACCCTGATCGATCAGTTGCAGGGGAATGCCTTGTCGTTGTTTCAACCGCCGCATCTGCTGGTTCCGGTTGATGACGAAACCCTAACCGGCAACATTTTGATGCCGGATATCTTCGGTGACCCGTTGCTTCTATGGACCGTGACCATTCCGCGCGATATTCACATGCAGGGCCAGAAAAGCCTTACGCTGCTGCTGGCCGCCATGGCCATGATCGGGGCCGTGTTGATCGGATGCGTGGTTTTGCTTCTGGAAAGACTGGTTCTGCGTCGGGTTGCCAGGCTGGGTGAGGAAGTCACCGAAATCGGTCACCGGGATGACCTCAGTGTCCGGGTTCACGTGGATGGTACGGACGAACTCGGCAAGCTTGGCAGCACGGTAAACTGGATGCTGGATCAGCTGGAGACCAGCAAGGCAAGGGTGGTGGAAGAACATGAACGGGCTGAAAACCTGCTCCTGAACATCCTGCCGGCGTCAATCGCACAGCAGCTGAAGTCGACAAGTGAACCGATCGCTCATTCTCACGAGGAGGTCAGCGTCCTGTTTGCCGACCTTGCCGGTTTCACGCCGTTGTCGGCGAAGATGTCTCCGGTAGACCTCGTCTCCATGCTCAACGACATCTTCTCCAGATATGACGAGCTAGCCCATGCGCTGGGTCTGGAAAAGATCAAGACCATTGGTGATGCCTACATGGTGGCCGCAGGCCTGCCGGTTTACCGGGACGATCATGCAGAAGCGATCGCGGACATGGCGCTCGGAATGATCAGCGCAACCGAGGAATTCTCAAGGCAGTCCGGGACACAAATCAGGATCAGGATCGGGATCAACACCGGCAACGTTGTTGCAGGCGTGATCGGCCGAAAGAAATTCATCTACGATTTGTGGGGCGATACCGTAAACATCGCCAGCCGGATGGAATCTTCTGGTGAAACGGGCATGATCCAGGTGAGTGAAGCCAGTTACCGAAAGCTGAAGGGAGCCTTCGACCTCGAAGAACGCGGCCTGACCGAGATCAAGGGGCGCGGGAAAATGAAAACATATGTTCTGAAAGGGCGTTTGCCTGCTGAAACCGCAGCAGGGTAATCCCGAAAGACGCCGCATTGGAAAAAGATCAAGGGCTGTGCATAGACGATGACCAGGAAAAGAATGTCTCCAGTTGATCTTGCCTTGCCCGGCGTTTCTCGCCGCAGGTTTCTCAAGGCGACCGGAGCTGGATTGCTCGTATCCCCCCTGGTCAAGCCCAGGCGAGTTCTGGCGCGCAATGACGATTTCGACGTCATCGTGATCGGTGCTGGCCTTTCAGGGCTTGCCGCGGCACGATACCTAAGCGAGTTGGGGTATTCGGTGGTCGTGCTGGAGGCAAGCGGGCAAACCGGTGGGCGTATCCGCACGGACTGGACGCTCGGTGCACCGTTCGAGGTTGGAGCCGGTTGGATCCACCGACCCGGGAAGAATCCCATTTCGAAACTTGTCGCGGAAATCGGTGCCCCGACATTCCTGACGGATGACGAGAATTTCCAGGTTTTCTCGGCGTCAGGCGAGATTCAGCCTCGCCGGAAAGTCATCAAGACTTACAGGGAACTGCAGCGCATTTACAAACGCATAGATGATCGCTTCAGCTCCGACCAGTCGCTGGAACGGGCCATCGGTCGAACTTCGAAGACCGGCCTGAAGGATCCACTTCTTCGCTGGATGGCAAGCGCATATACGGAGTTCGAAACCGGTGCGCCTCTGGAGAACTTGTCCGCGTACTATTTCGATGAGGACGAGGAGTTCTGGGGCGAGGACGTGATCCTGCCGGATGGTTACGACCAGGTGCCGCAATTTGTCGGGCGTGATCTTGATGTTCGACTGAATACGGTAGTTGAAAGCGTGGAATATGAAGAGGGTGATGGCGCTTCGGTTTATACAAGCCAAGGCCTTTACGAATCCGATTTCGTGATTTGCACGGTGCCGCTCGGCGTTCTGAAAAAGGGCGCCATTTCCTTCGATCCACCGTTGCCCGGATCCCTTGAGGAGAGTGTCGCAAAAATCGGGTTCGGCAATGTCACCAAGCTTGCGCTCAAGTTTGAAGAGGCCTTCTGGCCGGTCGAGATCCAGTATTTCGGGCTCATGACGGAGACCAAGGGGCGCTGGAACTATTTCCTGAACTACCGGACTTTCAGCAAGGAAAACATCCTGCTGGGTGTGAGTGTGGGAGATTATCCTCAAGTGGTCGAGCAGATGAGCGATGCCGAGATGGTTGCCGACTGCATGAAGGCCGTGCGGACCATGTTCGGAAAAAACGTTGCCGAACCGACAGGTCATCTGGCGACCCGGTGGTCAAAAGACCCCTGGACGCTTGGAGCCTATTCCTATTCGAGCGTTGGCAGCAGGCCCGAGGATTTCGACAGGTTTCAAGAACCCGTCGCGAATACGATCCTGTTCGCCGGCGAACACACGGACTTTGCCTATCACGGGACTACGCACGGGGCTTATCTGAGCGGGATCCGGGCTGCCGAATATCTCGATGACGAACTGGCAGAGGAGTAGGCTCGCGGCCGGTTGCCGGTGACGGACCGGTGACGTTTCCGGTCCGCGAGCGACATTCGATCGATGATGCCTTGCGACAATCCAGGCGTCTGAGGTGCGTTTGGAAAAAACTCTCGGGAATTGCTGCGCTTTTACCGGCAATTCCCCGCTCTCCCCTTGACACTTTCCGGTCCAGCCTTTATCGCGCTCCCATCGTGCGTCTTGGGCTCTGTCCGGGGCGGTGCGCTGCTGTTTGAGAACGCTTCTGCAAAAAGGGGAGTGCGGGCAGCGCGGCACACGGAATTTTATAATCAAAACCTCCGGGCGGTCAGCCGCTGCGGACCGAGGACGAAGCAAAACCCATGCAGGTAACCGAAACCCTCGCCGAGGGCCTCAAGCGAGAGCTGAAAATCGACATTCCGGCTGGCGATCTCGCTGCCAAGCTCGAAGATTACATGGCCGATCTGAAGTCCAAGGCCAACATCAAGGGCTTCCGTCCGGGCAAAGTGCCGCTCACGCACTTGAAAAAGATGTATGGCCGTCAGGCCATGGCCGAGATCCTGTCGAACACCATCCAGGAAACCACGCAGAAGGCCGTTGAGGAGCGCTCCGAGCGCCCGGCTCTGACACCGGAAATCGACCTTCCGGAAGAAGAAGCTGAAAAGATCATGGCCGGCGATGCCGATCTGTCTTTCAAGATGACCTACGATGTTCTGCCGGACTTCGATATCGTCGACTTCAAGGAATTTGAAATCGAGCGGCCGGTTGTCGACATCGCTGAAGAAGAAGTCGACACGCAGGTTGCCGACATCGCCAAGAACAACACCCCGTTTGAAGCCAAGGATGGTGCTGCCGAAGAAGGCGACCGTGTCACCATGTCCTACCTCGGCAAGATCGACGGCGAGCCGTTCGAAGGCGGTGCCGACGAAAACGGCCAGCTGGTTCTGGGCTCCGGGCAGTTCATTCCCGGTTTCGAAGACCAGCTGATCGGCGCGAAGGCAGGCGACAGCAAGGTCGTTGAAGTTTCCTTCCCGGAAGATTATCCGGCAGCTCACCTTGCCGGTAAGGCCGCAACCTTCGATGTTGAAGTCAAGGAAGTCGGCGCACCGGGCGAAGTTACCCTGGACGACGAGTTCGCCAAAGGCCTTGGCCTTGGGTCTCTCGACAAGCTGAAGGAAATCGTACGCGGTCAGATCGAGGGCCAGTTCGGCCAGATGACCCGTCAGCGCGTTAAGCGTCAGCTGCTTGACAAACTGGACGACCACTATTCCTTCGAGCTGCCTGAAAAGCTGCTCGATTCGGAGTTTGAGGTTGTCTGGCGCCAGGTCGAAGAAGACATGAAGCGCAACGAAAAGACCTTCGAAGACGAAGACACGACGGAAGAGGAAGCAAAGGCGGAATATCGCAAGATCGCCGAGCGTCGCGTCCGTCTTGGTCTGGTTCTTTCCGAAATCGGCGAGAAGAACGAGATCCAGGTCACCGATGAGGAATTGCAGCGTGCGCTTTATGATCGCGTTCGCCAGTTCCCGGGTCAGGAACAGCAGGTTTTCGAATTCTACAAGAACAACCAGCAGGCCCTGGCATCGCTGCGTGCCCCAATTTACGAGGAAAAAGTCGTCGACTTCATGCTCGAGCTTGCCAAGGTCACCGACAAGACGGTTTCCAAGGAAGAGCTGGAGAAACTGGTCGCTGAAGACGAGGAAGACGCATAAGCGTTTTCTAAAAATATCCCCAGATGCGGTGTCGGCTTTAACTTTGCTTTCACACCGCGTCTGTCATGACTTTGCGAATAGAGCGACATCTCATATATACGGGATGTCGCTTTTTTCGAGTCAGGCCCTGAATCGATGCGCTTCATGGCCTGTTTCCTGTCCGGAACGTCTCCGGGCATCATCTCAAGCTTATGGATGAGGTATGAAGGATCCACTTGATATCTACATGAACACACTGGTCCCGATGGTTGTTGAACAGACCAACCGGGGCGAGCGGGCCTTCGATATCTACTCGCGCCTGCTCAAGGAGCGCATCATCTTCCTGACCGGTCCGGTCGAGGATCACGTGGCTACCCTTATCAGTGCGCAGCTTCTTTATCTGGAAGCCGAGAATCCGAGCAAGGAGATTGCGATCTACATCAATTCTCCGGGAGGATTGGTGACGTCGGGCCTTGCCATTTACGACACGATGCAGTTCATCCGCCCTGCGGTTTCGACGCTCTGCATCGGTCAGGCTGCTTCGATGGGATCGCTGCTGCTTGCCGCCGGCAACAAGGACATGCGATTCATT
Organism: Roseibium sp.; assembly: GCA_017643925.1. Taxonomy (GTDB): domain Bacteria; phylum Pseudomonadota; class Alphaproteobacteria; order Rhizobiales; family Stappiaceae; genus Roseibium. The sequence continues at coordinate 15,288 of JAEPML010000028.1, forward strand.
CTGCCCAATGCGCGGGTGATGGTTCACCAGCCCTCCGGCGGGTTCCGTGGCCAGGCGGCCGACATCATGCTTCATGCACAGGAAATCCTGGCCATGAAACGGCGTCTGAATGAAATCTACGTGAAGCACACGGACCAGAGCCTCGATCAGGTTGAAGAAGCTCTTGAGCGTGACAACTTCATGACGGCTGAAAAGGCCAAGGAATTCGGTATCGTCGACAATGTGATCAGCGATCGCACGACACTGGGTGGCGACGCCGAAGAGTAAGTTTACTAACCTGGCCTTAAGGATGCTTGTAAATTCCGCGTATAAGGCCAGAAAAACCCGGTTCAAAGCCGGGTTTTCATCTTCGCCTTAAACCTATATTGATTTTTAATGGCGAAGCATGGTGACATCAGGCAATGAAGTGATGTCCCATGAATGTCACTTCAGAACCGGTTCGGCCTCGATGAAGCTGAATCCGGACAGATAAGGGGAGAAATCCCCAACAACGCGAGGTTGACTACATGACCAAGGCCAGCGGCAGCGATTCCAAGAATACGCTCTACTGCTCCTTTTGCGGCAAGAGCCAGCATGAGGTTCGCAAGCTGATCGCCGGCCCGACTGTTTTCATTTGCGATGAATGTGTCGAGCTGTGCATGGATATCATCCGTGAGGAGAACAAGTCCTCGCTGGTGAAGTCACGGGACGGAATCCCGACCCCTCAGGAAATTCGCGACGTTCTGGACGATTACGTCATCGGGCAGGGCAGTGCGAAGAAAGTTCTGTCGGTCGCCGTTCACAACCACTACAAGCGTCTCAACCACGCTTCGAAGAACAACGACGTCGAACTGGCCAAGTCCAACATTCTTCTGGTTGGGCCCACCGGCTGCGGCAAGACGCTTCTTGCTCAGACCCTGGCGCGTATCCTCGATGTGCCCTTCACGATGGCCGATGCCACCACGCTGACCGAAGCCGGGTACGTGGGTGAGGACGTCGAGAACATCATCCTGAAGCTCCTGCAGTCTGCCGATTACAACGTTGAGCGTGCGCAGCGCGGCATCGTTTATATCGATGAGGTCGACAAGATCAGCCGCAAGGCCGACAACCCGTCCATTACGCGTGATGTCTCGGGCGAAGGCGTGCAGCAGGCGCTGTTGAAGATCATGGAAGGCACCGTGGCCTCCGTACCGCCGCAAGGCGGCCGGAAGCACCCGCAGCAGGAATTCCTGCAGGTGGACACGACCAACATCCTGTTCATCTGTGGCGGTGCGTTTGCAGGCCTCGACAAGATCATCTCCGATCGCGGCACGCAGACCTCCATCGGCTTCCAGGCTCAGGTCCACGCGCCCGAAGATCGCCGTATCGGCGAGCTCTTTGCCGAGCTGGAGCCCGAGGATCTGCTGAAATTCGGTCTGATCCCGGAATTCGTCGGTCGTCTGCCGGTGATCGCGACGCTTGAAGATCTGGATGAAGACGCGCTTGTCACGATCCTGACCGAGCCGAAAAACGCCCTGGTGAAGCAGTATCAGCGTCTCTTCGAGATGGAGCAGGTCGAGTTGACCTTCCACGACGAAGCGCTCAAGGCGATTGCCCGCAAGGCAATCGAGCGCAAGACAGGTGCTCGTGGTCTGCGGTCCATCCTGGAATCGATCCTTCTTGATACGATGTACGAGCTTCCGGGCCTCAAGGGCGTGAAGGAAGTCGTGATCTCGCCCGAAGTCGTCAAGGGCGAGGCACGTCCGCTTTACATCTACGAGGATCGTGAGGAGAACTCTGCAACGAGCGCTTGAAGCCGCTGAAATTCAGAGATATTAATAGTGAATAAATGCCGCTCTTTCAGGGCGGCATTTGCTTTTTCAAGATCTCTCGGAGCGCGCTCCGGTGTTTTCCACCGGGTGTGTGAGTCGTCAACAGACAAGACCAATGAAGGGGTGCTCCGTGCCTTGACACCGGCGGTGCAGGTGTCCACCTAATAGGTCGAAAGAACGGCTAGTGCGAATTGTCAGTGCGCCCAGTTGGGGTGCTGCGGTTCGGCCTCTCAGGAATACGCCCTGAAAGTCGTTTTCTAGTGTCTTGGCTGCCTTTTACCGAGTGGGGCCATGATACGCTGAGAAAGGATAAAAAATGAGCGACGCAGAAATTCGCGCCACCGATCCGGACAGCACTGCTGTCTATCCTGTCCTGCCCCTGCGAGACATCGTCGTCTTTCCGCACATGATCGTGCCGCTTTTTGTCGGCCGTGAGAAATCGATCAAGGCGCTGGAAGAGGTAATGACCACCGACAAGCACATTCTTCTGGCCACCCAGATGAATGCCGCTGACGATGACCCAAATCCTGATCAGATCTACAACGTCGGCACGCTTGCGACCGTGTTGCAGCTGCTGAAGTTGCCGGACAACACCGTCAAGGTGCTTGTTGAAGGCGGCGCGCGCGCGCAGATTGGCGAATATTCGGATCGCAGCGACTATTTCGAGGCCACCGCGACCGTTCTTCCGGAGCGGGATGGCGAAGACATCGAGGTCGAGGCGCTGGCGCGCTCCGTGGTTTCCGAATTCGAGAACTACGTCAAACTCAACAAGAAAGTGTCGCCGGAAGTCCTCGGAGCAGTCAACCAGATCGACGACTATTCCAAGCTGGCCGATACGATTGCCTCTCATCTTGCGATTAAGATCCCGGAAAAGCAGGAAATCCTTGGCGTCGTCTCTGTCGCTGAGCGGCTTGAGCGCGTGCTCGGCATGATGGAAAGCGAGATCTCGGTTCTGCAGGTGGAAAAGCGCATCCGCTCGCGGGTCAAGCGCCAGATGGAGAAGACCCAGCGCGAGTACTATCTGAATGAGCAGATGAAGGCCATTCAGAAGGAGCTTGGTGACAGCGAGGACGGCCGCGACGAGATCGCGGAACTTGAAGAGAAGATCAAGAAAACCAAGCTGACCAAGGAAGCGCGTGAACGCGCGGCTGCCGAGATCAAGAAGCTGAAGCAGATGAGCCCGATGTCCGCCGAGGCGACCGTCGTGCGCAACTATCTGGACTGGCTGATCGGTATTCCGTGGAGCAAGAAATCCAAGGTCAAGCATGACCTGGCCTTTGCCGAAAAGGTTCTGGACACGGACCACTACGGCCTCGACAAGGTCAAGGAACGGATCGTGGAGTATCTCGCGGTACAAAGCCGTGCGAACAAGCTGCGCGGACCGATCCTGTGCCTGGTCGGACCTCCCGGTGTCGGCAAGACCTCGCTTGGCAAGTCCATCGCGAAGGCCACCGGCCGTGAATTCGTCCGGATGTCCCTTGGCGGCGTGCGCGACGAGGCGGAAATCCGTGGTCACCGCCGTACCTATATCGGCTCGATGCCCGGCAAGGTCATTCAGTCGATGAAGAAGGCCAAGAAATCCAATCCGCTCTTCCTGCTCGACGAAATCGACAAGATGGGCATGGATTTCCGTGGGGACCCGTCTTCGGCGCTGCTGGAGGTGCTCGATCCGGAACAGAACTCCTCCTTCATGGATCACTACCTCGAGGTGGAATACGACCTTTCGGACGTGATGTTCGTGACCACTGCCAACACGCTCAACATTCCCGGGCCCTTGATGGACCGTATGGAAGTGATCCGCATTGCCGGTTACACGGAGCAGGAGAAGGTGGAAATCTGCCGCCGTCACCTCATTCCGAAAGCGGAGAAAGATCACGGGCTGCGCGAAGGCGAGTTCTCGATCGAGGACGATGCCCTGCAGTTTGTCGTGCGTCGTTACACCCGCGAAGCCGGTGTGCGTAACCTTGAACGCGAAATGGCGACCCTGGCGCGTAAAGCCGTCAAGGACATCCTCATGAGCGACAAGGAAAGCATCACGGTGACCCCGGAAGTGGTCGAGGAATACCTCGGTGTGCCCCGGTACCGTTACGGCGAAGCCGAACTCGAGGACCAGGTCGGTGTTGTCACCGGTCTCGCCTGGACGGAAGTCGGTGGCGAGCTGCTGACCATCGAGGGTGTCATGATGCCTGGCAAGGGCAAGATGACCGTGACCGGCAACCTGAAAGACGTGATGAAGGAATCCATTTCCGCTGCTGCGTCTTATGTCCGCTCGCGTTCCGTCGACTTCGGCATCGAGCCGCCGAGCTTCGACAAGCGGGACATTCACGTGCACGTGCCGGAAGGTGCGACACCGAAAGATGGTCCGTCTGCCGGTATCGCCATGGCGACCGCCGTGATCTCGACCATGACCGGTATTCCCGTGCGCCGTGACGTTGCCATGACTGGTGAAATCACGCTTCGTGGTCGGGTGCTGCCAATCGGTGGTCTGAAGGAAAAACTGCTGGCTGCGCTCAGAGGCGGAATCAAGCTGGTTATGATCCCGGAAGACAACGCCAAGGATCTGGCCGACATTCCCGACTCGGTGAAAAACTCGCTCGAAATCATCCCGGTTTCCGGCATGGAAGAGGTGCTCAAACACGCTCTTGTCCGCCAGCCCGAGGCGATCGAGTGGGACGAAGATGCATCTGAAGCGGCCGCAAAGGCGGGTGATTCTGATGACAAGAAAGCGGGCGTTTTGGCGCATTAGGTGTCAATATGCACTGCACAAAAAGGCGAGCCCCGGCAAAACCGGGGCTTTTCTTTTGAATAATTGGTCAAACTGGCTGTTTTCTGCGAAAAAACCACTTGCGTTTCGAGTCATTTCGCACGAATTTCCCGCTAACGGCGCCGACAGGAATCGTTGGCACTCTGCCGTTTCTTAGAAAGGTATCTGCTATGAATAAGAACGATCTGATCGCAGCTGTTGCAGAAAAGACCGGCCTCACAAAGGCGCAGGCAGGCGAAGCAGTTGACGCAACTTTCGATGCTGTCACTGAAACGCTGAAAAGCGGTGATGAAGTACGCATCATCGGTTTTGGCAACTTCACGGTTTCCGCACGTGCAGCCACTGAAGGCCGCAACCCGCGGACTGGCGAAACGATCCAGATCCCGGCTTCTAAGACGCCGAAGTTCAAGGCTGGTAAAGGCCTGAAAGACGCTGTGAACTCCTAATCGGATTCAAACGGCACTAAACTTTGGAAAACCCCGTGGCTGTTTATCAGCCACGGGGTTTTTCGTTTGCAGGGTTCAATTTCAGATTGCGGCGTGTCGCCTCCGCTCTTTCATTGTAAGGTCGTCCTGTTCAAAGACATGTGTTGTCGGAGGTCCGGGATGACATTGCAGGCTCTCATAAAGCGACGTCAACGATCCCTTTTCGAGGCCTGGGTGCGCAATCCACTGGTTCAGGTCCAGGTTGAACATCCCGAGCGACTCGGGCGTCTGGTTTTTCTGGAGGATTTCGACGAGACGGTTGAGACCGAGAAAGCCGGGCGGCGCAGTCTGAAGAATGTCGCGATTGTGCGCAAACCCGGTAATCTGGACGAGAACACGAGTGTCTGGGTGCGGGCCGGGTATTCTTCCTATCAGAAAGCATGGCTGGGCTTTGTACGGCAGGTCTACGGCATCAAGGCAACCAGCAAGGACCTCGCCGGGTACAATATCGATCATCTGCTCAACAAGGCACGCAGTCCAAACAAGGCCGGTTTCATTCGCGTTGAAGCAATCAACGATGCGGTCAATCAGGCCTGGGGCGGTTTGTTTGAACGGGCGGCGAGCAATCCGGAGTTCTCTGCCAACCAGAAACGGTACCGAAGGACGATGTCCTGGATCATCTCTGCCAAGCTCATGGATCAGGCACCCCCGAGAGGTCCGGGAGATCACCAGGGGATTGCACGCCTGGCACAGTTCTTTTCAAGAAACGGCCTGGCGGCGGACAACCCTCAGCAAGGGATTACCGAAATGCTGAGATTTGCCTATCGGTTCCGCTGATCGGTTTCATTTCCTCAAGGCCGGGTTGTCGGAGATGTAGCTTCGATGCTCGATAAAGAAGGGGAAGGAAATCAGCAATTTACTGGAGCGCTGGTCGCTCTGCCGGTTGTCGAATTGAAGTCATCCACAGGCACATGGTTGGGGCGAAATTTCTTTGAAATTGTACTTGCCAAGAGAAGAGGGAGCCCCTAAAAGGCATCTCACCTCGTTGAGGGCGATTAGCTCAGTTGGTAGAGCGCTTCGTTTACACCGAAGATGTCGGGAGTTCGAGTCTCTCATCGCCCACCATTCCCTTTCAAAGACTTTCGGTAAATTCGGGCATTCGCCTGCATTGCTTTTGCTCGTTCTGGGACGGTTTTCGTGCTCTTGAACGGCATGAATTTTCGTCCAAAACTAAATTTGGATGCTGATTTCAGGTGACCGCTGGTTTCAGGAAACACTCTCGACGATACTCCCGGAAAGTTTGAGTAGACCGGCAGGTCATTGCTGTTCTGCAGTAATGCACTTCCAGCGTTGCACAGTTAGGCCCCTTCTCACTTGCCTCTCCTTCACAAAGTACCTCAGATACAGGTCTATAAATGGGGTTGGTCTGGGCTGGTTGTTGCGCCGACGCACTCCAGTTCAAACGCGCTGTTTTGTTGTGATGCCGTTTGAGAGCTGAGGAACTGCGTTGTGGCAAACGTTGCTCGTTCTACGGCGCCATTTTCGCCATCATCTACCTTCCAGTTTCGGAAGCGACATTCGTTTTTTCCTTGAGTGACCTTGATTGTCCGCCTGGCGGACACTTTGCTGTGTGGCCTGCGTCAATCTGACCGCCTGCTTTAACCTGCGACAAATCGGAACAGCGTTCGGGAGGAGGGCCCATGGAAACGCAAGGTGGTCGCAGTTTTGGCCGGCAATTGGTTTTTGGCGCATGCGGCACAAACTCACCGCGGGACGGGTGTGGTGAGGTTACCGCATGAGCCTGTCAAAGATCGGAACCGGATTTTCCAACGCCTTTTTGTATGCCGCCGGCGGATGTTTTCTGCTGGGGACCGGCGTGACCGTGGTTGATGTTGCGCTCAGGGCAATCTCCGGTTCGAATGTTCCCGCTGCCATCGAATTGACTTCCCTTTCGATTGGCCTCGGGGCCTTGCTTTCCATACCGGTCTGTTACGCCCACAGGGCCCACGTGACGGCCAAACTCTTGTCAGAGTTGTCGCCGGCCCGCTTCGAGAGACCCTTGGGCATGTTGGGTGCGTTGGTCTCTGTCCTATTTGCAGTGATGCTGTTCTGGATTGTTGTCGAGAATACCTGGTCAAAACTGACATCACCTGAAACCACGACCGATCTCGGGTTGCCGATACCCATAGCGCTCAGCACGATCACGATAACGCTTGGAGTTGCCGCTGTTTCGGCCGTAGCGGGTGCTCTCGCAGCGATCCGGTTTCGCTCCGGAGGTGACCAATGAGCGGCTTGCTGCTGGGCGGGCTCGGTTTCGCTGCCGCCATCATCATGATTTTCCTGGAAATTCCGGTCGCCGTGGCGCTTGGGCTGGTGGGGCTGGTCGGTTCCGGCATGATTATCGGAACGTCGGGCGCAATGACGATCGGCGCAACGACGGTCTGGGAAAGCGTGACCAACTATACGCTGACCATGCTGCCGCTGTTTGTGCTGATGGGCAATCTGGCGGCACAGAGCGGCCTTTCGACCCGTCTCTACCAATCCATGTCAACGCTGATCGGACACCGTCGCGGCGGACTTGCATTGGCCACCATTGGTGCCTCTGCCGGTTTCGGCATGATTTCCGGATCGTCGCTGGCAACGACTGCCACGATGGGTCGGATTGCCATGCCGGAGATGTTGTCGGCCGGATACACGCGCGCGCTGTCTGCCGGTTCAGTCGCTGCTGGCGGCACACTGGGCATCCTGATCCCTCCATCAACGGTTCTTGTCATCTATGCCTTCATTGCCGAGCAGTCCATTCGGGAGCTGTTGCTGGCGACTGCCGGACCGGTGTTCCTTGCTGTCCTGCTCTATTGCTTGGCGATATGGGTTCCTGTCTGGCTCGGGTGGTCGGTTGCGCCGAAACGCGAGCGTGCCGAAGGAAGGGAACGGTCGGATGCCCTGCGTGAATTGATCCCCCCGGTCGGCATATTTGCGCTGATCATGGGCGGACTCTACTCAGGTGCGTTCACTGCCAACGAAACGGCTGCGATCGGGGCCAGCGTGGTTCTTGCCTATGGTGTCCTGTCGCGCCGCCTGTCCTCCCGCGGTTTTGTCCTTGCCCTGATGGGAACGGCCAAGGTTTGTGGCGCGCTTTATCTGGTGCTGATCGGTGCCAACCTCTTCAATTTCTTTCTGGCGCTTTCCGGTCTGCCGTTTTCCCTGACCAGTCTGTTTACCGGGATCCTGGACCAGCCCTTCATGGTGATCTGTCTGATGCTGCTCATCTATCTGGTGCTCGGCACCTTGATGGACAGTCTCGCCATGCTGCTGCTGACGGTGCCTCTTTTTGTGCCGGTGGCGCAGGCGGCCGGGATCGATCTGGTCTGGTTTGGCATCTTTGCCATCACCGTGGTCGAAATGGGCCTGATCACGCCGCCCGTCGGGATGAACCTGTTTGTCCTGAAAACGGTCAACCCGCGTATCCGCCTTGTCGAACTCTGGCGTGGGGTTACCCCCTTTGTCATCGCCGATCTCATTCGTGTCGCCATCATCATCGCCATTCCCGCGATCGTCCTGTGGCTGCCACGGAGCGCTTTCTGATCACTAACCACTCTTGGGAGGAAGAGACATGATCAAGACCATACTCAAAACGGCAGTTGCGACGCTTCTGCTCGGTGCATCGATTGCTGAAGCCCGCGAACTTCGGGTGTCCTCGTTCGAGCCTGCACAAGGTTTCTATTCGTCCAAGATCCTTCAGGTCTGGATCGATGAAATCAATCCGAAACTCTCAGACGGAACCAACTTCAAGCTCTATCCGGGTTCGATCATCGGGAAACCACCTGCGCAGGCAGAGTTGGTCAAGGCTGGTGTCGCCGACGTCGCATTTGTCGTACCGACCTATACGCCAGGCCTGTTCCCAATGACCGGAGTGGTGGAAATCCCAGGCCTTGTAGAAACATCTGCGGAGGGGACCAACATCCTGAACACCCTGCTGGAGGAAGGGGCGATGGACGTGGAATACGCAGACTACAAGATCATCGCCCTGTTCAGCACCCCCGGCTACAGGTTCTTCATGGCAGACAAACCGGTGACGACACCAGCAGACCTCGATGGTTTGAAATTGCGGACGCCGTCAAAGTTCGGATCAAAGCTCTTCGATATGGTGGGAGCGTCGGGTGTTGGCCTGCCGGCACCCCAGGTCTATGAGAGCCTTGAACGTGGCGTAGTGCAGGGGGCCGTGTGGGTGATGGATGCCTATCGCACGTTCCGGCTGAACGAGGTTGCGCCTTACATCACGTCGACCCATTTCACGGCCTCTCCATTAGCCATTTTGATGAACAAGGCCTCGTATGAAGCCCTATCGGATGCCGATAAGAAGGTTCTCGACGAAATGTCCGGTCGGGCGACTGCCGAATGGGTTGCTTCGGTGGTGGACAAGACAGATGTGGAAGTCGAGGCCGCTTTTCGGGAAAACGAGCAGGTAACATTCGTCGATCTGGATGGAGAGGCGAAAGCAGCCTGGGATGCGGCTTTGGCCGGAGCTCCTGCCGCCTGGGTGGCCGAGCAACCAGATGCTGCCAGCGCGCAGGCAGTTCTTGATCGCGCGACGGAACTTTCGGCGCAGTAAACCCATCCCCGTCCGCCGGGCGGACGGGGACCGGTTTCCGGTCGGCGGGGCCTGGCTCAAGCCACCGGAACTTTCAAAAGACAATTGGAGAAAACCATGGCAATCAATGCTTTGGGCTATCTCGGTGTGCGTTCCGACAGGCTGGATGACTGGGGCGACTTCGCCGGCAAGCTGCTCGGTATGCAGAGGATCGACCGGGGTGGCAAGGCACTTGCCTTTCGCATGGATGACAGGCAGCAACGGTTGCTGGTCTCTGACGAGCCGGGTGAAACCCTCGCGTTCATGGGCTGGGAAGTTGAGCAGCGCGACGATCTTCAGACCTATGCGGCAAGGTTGGAGAGATACGGAACACGGGTGAACCCGGGTGGCAGAGACCTTTGCGACCGCCGGTTCGTAAAGGACCTGATCTGGTTCGAAGACCCCTGTGGAAACAGGATCGAGCTTTTTCATGGACCGATGATTGCCTCGGACCCGTTTGTTCCCGGCAGGCCGATCGACGGTTTCATGACCGGGCCGCTCGGCATGGGGCATGCCGTGTTGCATGTCAAAGACATTGAAGTGATGCTCCCATTTTATCGTGATCTGCTGGATTTTCACGTCTCCGACTACGGTCTCAAGCCTTATGGGCTTTACTTTTTTCACGTGAACGGACGCCACCATTCCTTTGCCATGGTCGGGTCAGGGCAGTCCGGCTTTCATCACTTCATGGTGGAGTTTCAAAACCTGGATGACGTGGGTCAGGGCTATGACCTTGCCCTGCAGCAGGAAGACCGGATCGCCTACACGCTTGGGCGGCACACGAATGACTACATGACCTCCTACTACGCCTATTCGCCCAACGGATTCTTTGTGGAAAGCGGATGGGGCGGCCGGGTCATCGATCCGCAGACATGGGAATCGCAACAGACCCATGACGGACCGAGCTTTTGGGGGCATGAGCGCCTTTATCTAACGGAAGAAGAGGGGCGAAAACGCCTGCGGGACATGCGGCTTGAAGCGGCAGCCGGCGGGCGTCGGTCACCTCCTGTTGCCGACTGCCCATGGCTTTTCGGCGAACTGACGAGGCACGGGGAGTGAAGATGGAACATTTCGACGTTGCTATTGTCGGATATGGACCGACAGGGGCCACCCTCGCGCATCTGCTGGGGCAATGCGGTCTGAAAACGCTGGTTCTGGAGCGAGAATCCGTTGCCTATCATTTGCCCCGGGCAGTCCACTTTGATGCTGAAGTCATGCAGGTGTTTCAGTGGATCGGGATCGCAGAGGCCATGGAGCCCAAGACCTTCTATCATCCGGGAATGCGGTTCGTGGATGGCAGCGGCAAGCTGCTTCTGGACTGGCCGCGACCCCAGGGAGAAGGCCCTCAAGGCTGGCGGGCAAATTATCGCTTTCATCAGCCGGACCTGGAGGAACTCCTGCGGGAGCGCCTCAAAGCGAGATCCAGTGTTTCCGTTCGCACACGCTGCGATGTGTTCAACGCGGAAGACAAGGGGGACCTTGTGGAACTGCGCTTCGAGGACATGTCCCGAGGCAAAGTTGAACGGGTCACAGCCAAATATGTGGTCGGGTGCGACGGAGCCCGGTCGTTGATCCGTCGCTACATAGAAAGCGATATGGAAGACTACGGTTTTCACGAACGCTGGCTGGTCGTCGACGTAATCCTCAATCAGGACAAGCCGGATCTTGGCGATCATTCGATCCAGTATTGCGTGCCAGAACGACCGGCAACCTATGTCCGATGCCCTGGGCTGCGCCGGCGCTGGGAAATCACGGTTCTACCGGATGAGGATGCGAACGAGATCAGCAAGCCGGAGAACGTGTGGAAGTTGCTGTCTGACTGGGTGACGCCGGAAGAGGCCGTTCTGGAACGCACGGCGGTCTATGTTTTTCATTCTCTGGTCGCCGAACGCTGGCGCAAGGGACGGCTTCTTCTTGCAGGTGACGCCTGCCATCAGACACCACCCTTCATGGGGCAGGGCATGTGCGCAGGCATCAGGGACGTTGCCAACCTCTACTGGAAACTCGCACTGGCGTGTCAAGGCAAGGTCAAGGGCAATCGGGCGGAGTTCCTGCTGGATACTTATGAAAGCGAACGCAAACCCAATGCGGCTGAATATATCCGCACGGCCGTACGTCTCGGTGGACTGATCAATGCTGCGGGCACGGAAGAGGCCCTGCGGGCAGCGTTGCCCGGGGTCGATGGCAGCGCACGGATGGTGAGCATAGCGCCCCCTCTGGGCCCCGGACTTGGCTTTGGCGACAAGGCCGGACGTCTTTTCGGTCAACCTCGCCTTTCAGATGGAGACCTCATGAACGAGGTCTATCCACACCAGTTTGCGCTTGTGTCGGAAGATGACCTTGCGCGGGGCCTGGAGTTGCCGCCCGGCGTTGCACTGGTCACCACAGCTCAGTCGAATGCGGACAGGCACCTGGCTCATCTGGGGGCACGGGCGGCTGTTTTGCGCCCTGACGGGCACACGCTCGGGGCCGCGGACACGAAAGAAGAGTTGGCACTGCTGCTGGAAAGCGTTCTGCCCAATCCAATCACACAAAATGAACCGGAGATGGTCTGACCCATGAAATTATGTTCTTTCACCAAGGACGGCCAATCGTCCTACGGCCTGGTCGCCGGCGGTGGTATCATCGATCTCGGGAAACGGTTCGAAGCGCGAACCTTGCGCGACTTTCTGGCAGAAGAGAGGTTGGATGCCGCCCGGGACTTTGAGAACTTGCCCATCGACCATGCGTTCGACGACGTCACACATGACCCTGTCATACCAAACCCGGACAAGATCATTTGCGTGGGGCTCAACTTTCATACGCATATTGAGGAAACGGGCCGCGAGGAGACAACTTTTCCCGTGTTGTTTGCGCGTTACTCCGGGTCTCAGGTCGGGCACCGGTCTGCCCTTATCAAACCGGTTGAGTCCGACATGTTCGACTATGAAGGCGAAGTTGCCGTGATCATTGGCAGGGAAGGGCGTCGAATTTCAGAGGATACGGCGCTCGATCATGTCGCGGGTTATGCCTGTTACAATGATGCCTCCGTGCGTGACTGGCAGAAGCATAGCCATCAGTTCATGCCGGGTAAGACCTTCGCGGGCACGGGAGGGTTCGGACCCTGGATGGTTACGGCGGACGAAATTCCGGATCCAACCGAAATGCGCCTTCAGACCCGCCTGAACGGACAGACCGTGCAGGACACCAGCCTGTCGCTGCTCGTGGCGTCCATACCCCGTCTGATTTCCTATTGCTCTACAATTCTGCCGTTGCTGCCGGGTGACGTGATTGTCTCAGGAACGCCCGGAGGTGTCGGCGCCAGGCGGTCTCCACCGCTATGGATGAAGGCGGGCGATGTCTGCGAGGTTGAGGTCTCCGGGATCGGGACGCTGACGAACCCTGTTCAGGCGGAAGTAGCCTGATCTTTTCAACCGACTGGAACTTGTGAGACAGTCGTCGGATGGCAATGCTTGATGATGACGGGAAATCCAGTAGCAGCGCCGTGCGCTCGCTTGCGCGCGGCCTTGCCATTCTGCGTTACGTCAACAAGATGGGCGAAGTTCGTCCGGGCGAGATCGCCAAGGCACTCGATGTCCCGCGTCCAACGGTTTACCGTTTGCTGGAGACGCTGGAGGAGCTCGGGTATGTGGCCTTTTCGGCAACCTCCAGCAATGTGCGGGTAACACGTCTGGCGGCGGCCCTGGGAGATGGCCACGCACTGACTTCCGAGATTTGTGAGGCTGCAGGGCCCCTGTTTGCAGAGTATTCAAGCCGCCTTGTATGGCCGCTTGATCTGTCCGTTTACAACAATGCGGCGATGATCATTCAGGAAACCACACACGGCAGATCACCGCTTTCCATCGATCGTGGCATGACCGGGGTTCGATTGCCGGTGTTGCGAACTTCGGCCGGGCGGGCCTACTTGAGCTTTTGTCCGGACCAGGAACGGGATTTGATCCTGGACCACATTCGTCGCCTGGAAGACCCTGAAGATCTGCCTTTTCTCGAGGCGCGATGGCTTAACCGCCTGATTGGTGAGACGCGCGCCCGCGGCATTGCAATCCGGGACGCGGGCGAGTTTCGCCCGCAGACCGCCTCGATCGCTGCTCCTGTCCTGCTCGATGGGGATCTCTTGGGATGTGTGTCGCTTATCTGGATACGCAGCGCCATGGACAGCGCACGGGCCCTGGAGGAATTTGGAGACCCATTGCTGGAAATCGCGGGGAAGATGGGCGAGGCACTTTCCGGGTAACCCAAGCTTCGGATCAGAACGGTCGGTTTTTCGCCGGACATTTCGTCTTCCGAAGAGGGCCCGACGGTTGAGCACTGCTTCAAATCAAAGTTCGGTTCGTGCTCCGATGTCCCGGAATCGCCAGTTTCTCACACTTATGATCTCATAAGAAAAAAGTGTACTGAGTGCGTTGATTGTTGTTTTCAATTTCGTTCGCTTTCGATAAACTTGCGCGGCTAACTAAAAAACAAATATGAGATAACAGCTTAGCGCCATGGCGATACTCGTTTTAATCAAGATGTTGGGGGCAGTTATGCTGCTCCTTTATGCGGTGAGAATGGTTCGAACCGGCTTTGAGCGTGCATCCGGGCCATCCCTGAGGCGGGTGATTGGAAAAGCCGCGTCCGGACGGATAACAGGGGCCGCATCGGGAACCATTGTCGCTATCATGCTTCAAAGTGCGACCGCTGTTGCCGTTCTGGCTGCAGGGTTCGCAACGTCCGGGTTCATTTCGACAGCTGCAGGGTTGGCGGTATTGCTGGGAGCTGATCTGGGATCCGCCCTGGTTGTCCAGTTCCTGTCGTTCGATCTGAGCTGGCTGATCCCGTTGTTGCTGGCTGTAGGTGCATGGCTCTTTCTCAAGATTGAATCGCGCCAGGTAAAGCAGACAGGCCGGATCTTGATCGGGATTGCGCTCGTCCTGATTTCACTCCAGATGATCGGAGAGTCGACGGCCCCGCTGAAAGAAGCGAATTTCATGCCCCACGTGGCCGGCTTTCTGGCAAACGACGCGCCGACGGCGCTTGCCCTGGGGGCTCTCCTCGCGTTTCTCGTTCACTCCAGCGTGGCCGCCGTTCTCATGGTCGCGGCATTTGTATTGAATGCCGGCTTGCCCATGGAAGCTGCAATTCCCCTGGTCCTCGGCGCTAACATAGGTGCCGGACTGGTGGCTATCTGGTTGACGCGGGGCATGGAGCACAAGGCCCGTCTTTTGCCATTGGGGAATTTCGTTTTCAGGGCAGGAGGCGCGATCCTGACGCTGATCGCCTTTTCCTTTTACGCGCCCCCACTGGAAAATGTCAGCAGCAACCCGGCTCAGCAGGTTGTTGCGCTACATGTGTTGTTCAATCTGGCTCTGGTTCTGATCTGCCTGCCTCTGACAGGCGTTGTTGCCCGGCTGGTCGAGTTTGCCTTGCCGTTGAACGAAACGTCCGGCGAGAGTGATCAGTTTGCCCCGCAAAGCTCGCTTGATGAGAGGGTGGTTCATATTCCACGCCTGGCGCTGGCCAGCGCAACGCGCGAACTGTTGCGCATGGGCGAGATCGTCGAGGCGATGGCAAGACCGGTCATGATGATGCTCGAACGGGGGACCGAAGAGGAAATAAGGCGGCTGCAGCGGCTTGATGCCGATGTGAACAAGATCCATTCCGATATCAAGCTCTATATTGCGGAGGTCAATCGGGGCGAATTGACCTCCGAAGAGGCCGAGCAGAGCATGGAGCTGGTCAGCTATGCGGTAAACTTGGAGCGGGCAGGGGATCTGGTCTCGAAGAACCTCTTCGAACGTGCCCTGGATTTGCAGAAGAACCGCATAAACTTCTCGCCCGAGGGGCAGATGGAACTGGAGAGCCTGCATGATCGCGTGCTGGCCAACATGAACCTTGCCCTGAACGTGCTTGTATCCGCAGACGTGGAATCGGCGCGTGAACTGATCGCGGAAAAGGACCGGATGCGCGAGCTGGAACGCGAGAGCCACAACCGGCACCTGGACAGATTGAAAACCAGAACCCCGGAAAGCATGGAATCCAGCAATGCGCATATGGAAGTTGTTCGCAGCCTGAAGGAGATCAATTCCCTTTTCGCCGCCGTCGCGGTTCCCATTCTGGCCAGGGAAGGGCAGTTGAGGGATACCCGGCTGGTTCCGGCAGAGTAGCCTCCAGAGACTTCCGGCGATGCGCAGGCACGCCGGAAGACATGGCTCGGCGATCGCGACAGACCACGGCAGAAAACAACATGCACGTGGTCGAAGGAAAGGTGGTCGGTGATTTCCTAATCTACCTTTCATTTCCGTAAGTTATCCACATTGAAAAACCAGCTGTTTGAAGTGGAAAAACCAGTTTGTCTGCCGCTTTGTCAAAAAACGGCAATTTGGATGCATTAGGGAGCTTGACTTCGCAATCCAGCCGCCGTACATCAGCGCCACTTCGCGACGACATCTCGTCGCCGCGCGAAGCGGGTGTAGCTCAGTTGGTTAGAGTGCCGGCCTGTCACGCCGGAGGTCGCGGGTTCGAGCCCCGTCACTCGCGCCACTTCCTGAAATGTACTGACGTACTTTTTGGAGTGGCGCACTATACCGTGAATGTGCGGGTGTAGCTCAGTTGGTTAGAGTGCCGGCCTGTCACGCCGGAGGTCGCGGGTTCGAGCCCCGTCACTCGCGCCACTCACGGTATCCCAAATATCTCAACAACTTTTCCTGATTTATTGAGGTGGCACATTAGAAGTGTGTTCACATGCGACTGGTTGCGCGCGGTCTTTGCAGGTGCGGCGACGGCAGCAACGCTTTGCAATTCCGGATGCTGTCGCTTTGATTTTCCTTGATTCCATTGCGAATCTTGTCTCAGTTGGAGATCTGGTGAAGGTGCGTCATTATTCCCATCAGTTTGAATTGGGAAATTGGTGAGCCAAAAACTGGCTAAAATTGGGGGATTGTCGAGGCTCGTCTGAAATTTGGTTCAAGCGTGGCAATAGTTTGACCGCAAGTGGGTCTTGCGTTGCACCAAGGCGTAAGCTAAGCGTGCGCTCGCATGTTGGTTTCAGATGGTCGATGAGTTCTGCATGGCCGCTCGCCCCTTGGGGCACGAAGCGCAGAACCTCGGTGTTGGATCGCCCTGATCCACATCCATATGCAAGGACGCGAAAGAAATGGAAGAACTGTTGCGGGAATACGTCCCGATTGTCGTTTTCCTCGGCATTGCGCTGGTGATCGGCCTTGCATTGCTGGTGTCTCCCTTCCTGCTTGCCTACAAGAACCCAGACCCCGAGAAGCTTTCGGCATACGAATGTGGATTCAACGCTTTCGATGATGCCCGCATGAAGTTCGACATTCGGTTTTACCTAGTCGCAATCCTGTTCATCATCTTTGACCTCGAAGTGGCCTTCCTGTTTCCGTGGGCAACCGTCTTCGGTGATCTGGGCTGGTACGGTTTCTGGTCGATGATGGTCTTCCTGGGCGTCCTGACTGTCGGCTTCATCTACGAATGGAAAAAGGGAGCGCTGGAATGGGATTGACCACGACCAAGCCGCTCGTCACCGAGCAGCCGAAAGGCATTCTTGATCCGAATACCGGAAAACCTGTGGGTGCCGACGATCCGTTTTTCATGGAAGTGAACGACGAGCTGGCCGACAAGGGTTTCCTGGTTACGTCCACCGACAATCTGATCCAGTGGGCGCGCACCGGATCACTGATGTGGATGACGTTCGGACTGGCTTGCTGCGCCGTTGAGATGATGCAGATGTCCATGCCGCGTTACGATGCCGAGCGGTTTGGCTTTGCCCCGCGCGCGTCACCGCGACAGTCGGACGTGATGATTGTTGCCGGGACCCTGACGAACAAGATGGCACCTGCGCTGCGCAAGGTTTACGACCAGATGCCGGAGCCGCGTTACGTCATTTCGATGGGATCCTGCGCCAATGGGGGCGGGTACTACCATTATTCCTATTCGGTGGTCCGCGGATGTGACCGGGTGGTCCCGGTCGACATCTACGTTCCGGGCTGCCCGCCGACGGCTGAAGCGCTTCTTTACGGTGTCCTGATGCTGCAGAAGAAGATCCGCCGTACGGGCACGATTGAACGATAAGTTTTGCCGCCTCCGGGCGGCAGATTATTAAGTCGGAACGTCCCGCGTTCCGCGATTGGGCTCCTTTGGAGTGAGGGCGATAAAGATGGATGAGACATTGAAGGAACTCGCTGAGCATATTGAGCTTGGCCTGGCAGAGTCCCTTGTGTCCTGGAAGGTCGAATATGGTGAGCTGACGCTGACCGTAAACGCGACCGACATTCTCGATGTGGTCCGTTTTCTGCGCGACAACAGTTCCTGCAAATTCGTCAACCTGACCGATATTTGCGGCGTCGACTATCCGGCGCGCGAAAAACGCTTTGACGTGGTTTACCACTTCCTGTCACCGGTCCAGAACGAACGTATCCGTGTGAAGATCGCGACCGACGAGACGACGCCGGTGGCGTCGCTGACGCCGCTTTTCCCCGGAGCCGAATGGTTCGAACGCGAAGCCTACGACATGTACGGCATCCTGTTCACCGGGCACCCGGACCTGCGCCGCATCCTGACCGACTATGGTTTTGACGGTCACCCGCTTCGCAAGGACTTTCCGGTCACGGGTTTCGTTGAAGTGCGTTACGACGACGAAAAGAAACGTGTTGTCTACGAGCCGGTTCGCCTGAATCAGGAAATGCGGTCCTTCGACTTTCTTTCACCCTGGGAAGGCACGGACTACGTGCTGCCAGGCGATGAAAAAGCCGAGACGAACTGAGGCAGGGCGGAATGAGCGATCGGCTAACAGGTGGATGTTTTTCTGGCGCGGTGCGGTTCACTGCGCAGGCCCATGATGATCCCTCGGTCTTGAAGTTCAACATGGAAACCCTTGCTGACGAACAGCCAGACAACTTTGCCGTCGCCAACGACACCCGCACAACGACGGGTCCGGAAGTGATTGCCTATTTTATCCAACAGCAGGAACCTCAACATGGCTGAGGCTCAGGTCCGTAATTTCAATATCAACTTCGGTCCGCAGCACCCGGCTGCGCACGGCGTGTTGCGTCTGGTTCTGGAACTGGATGGCGAGGTCGTGACACGGGTCGATCCGCATATCGGGCTTTTGCACCGGGGTACGGAAAAACTGATCGAACAGAAGACGTACCTGCAGGCCGTGCCTTATTTCGACCGGCTGGACTACGTGGCCCCGATGAACCAGGAGCATGCCTTTGCCCTTGGCGTGGAGCGGCTTCTTGATATCGAGGTGCCCAAGCGCGGCCAGCTCATTCGTGTGCTTTATTCCGAAATCGGCCGCATTCTGTCACATCTTCTCAACGTGACGACGCAGGCAATGGATGTTGGCGCGTTGACACCGCCGCTCTGGGGCTTCGAGCCTCGTGAAGAGCTGATGGTTTTTTATGAGCGCGCCTGTGGTGCCCGCATGCATGCGGCTTATGTGCGTCCGGGGGGGGTGCATCAGGATCTGCCGCGTGATCTGCTCGACGACATCTGGGATTTCTGTGATCCGTTCCTGCAGACATGCGACGACATCGAAGGTCTTCTGACGGAAAACCGGATCTTCAAGCAGCGCAACGTCGATATCGGTGTCGTTGACCTCGACGATGCCTGGGCCTGGGGTTTTTCCGGGGTCATGGTGCGCGGGTCGGGTGCTGCATGGGATCTGCGCAAGTCGCAGCCCTATGAGTGTTATTCCGAACTCGACTTCGATATTCCGATCGGGAAAAACGGCGACTGCTATGACCGTTACCTGATCCGCATGGAAGAAATGCGCCAATCGGTTCGGATCATGAAACAGTGCCTTGAGAAACTGACCGTCGAGTCCGGTCCGATATCGTCGATCGACGGTAAGGTCGTGCCGCCGAAACGGGGAGAGATGAAGCGGTCGATGGAAGCATTGATCCATCACTTCAAGCTCTACACCGAAGGCTATCATGTGCCCGCCGGCGAGGTTTACGCGGCGGTCGAGGCGCCGAAAGGCGAGTTTGGTGTCTATCTCGTGTCGGACGGTACCAACAAGCCGTATCGCTGCAAGATCAAGGCGCCGGGTTACGCCCACCTTCAGGCCATGGACTTTGTCTGCCGTGGCCACCAGCTCGCGGACGTCTCCGCCGTGTTGGGTTCCATGGACATCGTGTTTGGTGAGGTCGATCGCTGATGCGGGCGCTCATCGCAATTTCTCGACCCTGGCGGCCGCTTGTCCGGCTCCGGTCGCTTTGAAAGAACGGGGATAACACCATGGCAGTTCGCAGACTTGCCGCGGAACAACCAGAAAGCTTCGAGTTCACCGAGACAAACCTCGGTTGGGCCAAGAAGCTGATCGACCGTTACCCGGCTGGCCGTCAGGCTTCCGCCGTTATCCCGCTGCTGTGGCGGGCGCAGGAACAAAATGACGGTTGGGTAAGCGAACCGGCTATCCGCTACATTGCGGATTTGCTGGACATGCCGAAGATCCGGGTTCTGGAAGTGGCAACGTTCTACACGATGTTCCAGCTTCAGCCGGTCGGCAAAAAAGCGCATATCCAGGTATGCGGCACGACACCGTGCCAGCTGCGCGGATCGGAAGACCTGATCAAGATCTGCAAGTCGCGCATTGCCAAGCACATGCATGAGATCTCCGAGGACGGCATGTTCTCCTGGGAAGAGGTCGAGTGCCTGGGCGCCTGCGTGAACGCGCCGATGGTGCAGATTTTCAAGGACACCTACGAAGACCTGACGCCGGATAGCTTCAATAAGCTGATCGACGATATTGCCGACGGCAAGGAAGTCACGCCCGGTCCGCAGAACGGACGCCGTTTTGCCATGGCCGAGGGCGGTCAGACTTCCCTGACCGAGATTGACGACGACACCAAGGGTGTCTTGCCGGTCGCTCACGTTGTCGACGGGGCGGAAAAAGCGTCTCATCACTTCGCCGGTGGCCCGATCAATGCCGAGGGCAATGACTACGACGGTGTGCCGACACCTGCCGAAGACGCCGTTGCCAAGGTGAAAGCCGCCTTTGCTGCCAAGGCCGAGAAGAAGGCAGAGGCTCCGGTGGCCGAAAAGGCCGCTGCACCAGCTGCCAAGAAGGCTGAGGCACCTGCCAAAAAAGCAGCGGCCAAGCCGGCAGCGAAGAAGAAAGCGGAGCCTGCAAAGGCTGAGACGGATGCGTCGCCTGTCGCCGAAAAGGCTCCCGAGGTGCTGAAGGAAGCCCGTGGCGGCAAGCCGGACGACCTGAAGAAGCTGAAGGGGGTCGGTCCGAAACTCGAGTCGACCCTGCACGAACTGGGTTTCTTCCATTTCGATCAGGTCGCCAGCTGGGGACCGGAAGAAGTGGCCTGGGTGGACAGCCGGTTGAAATTCAAGGGACGTATCGAGCGTGACGGCTGGATCGAGCAGGCGAAAATCCTGGCATCCGGCGAAGACACCGAATTTTCCAAGCGCGTGGAAGCCGGCGATGTGGCCTCCTCGAAGAGCGAAGACTAGGGGGAAGAGATGCTGAAAGATCAGGATCGGATCTTCACCAATATCTACGGTCTTAACGACTGGGGGCTGGAAGGCGCGAAAAAGCGCGGCCAGTGGGACAATACCAAGGCGCTTCTGGACAAGGGCCGTGACTGGATCGTTCAGGAAATGAAGGATTCGGGCCTGCGTGGACGCGGTGGCGCCGGGTTCCCGACCGGCCTGAAATGGTCCTTCATGCCGAAGGAATCCGATGGTCGTCCGGCCTATCTCGTCGTCAATGCCGACGAATCCGAACCGGGCACCTGCAAGGACCGCGAAATCCTGCGCCACGATCCGCACACCCTGGTTGAAGGCTGCCTCGTTGCCGGTTTCGCCATGGGCGCGATTGCGGCCTACATCTACGTGCGCGGCGAGTTCATTCGTGAGCGCGAGCGGCTTCAGGCCGCGATCGACCAGGCGTATGACGCGGGCCTGATCGGCAAGAACAACAAGAACGGCTACGATTTCGATATCTACGTTCACCACGGTGCCGGCGCCTATATTTGCGGCGAGGAAACCGCTCTGCTGGAAAGTCTTGAAGGCAAGAAGGGCCAGCCGCGCCTAAAACCGCCATTCCCGGCCAATGTCGGGCTTTATGGTTGCCCGACAACCGTGAACAACGTGGAGTCCATCGCTGTTGCGCCGACGATTTTGCGTCGCGGTGCCGCCTGGTTCTCAGCGCTTGGCCGTCCGAACAACACCGGTACCAAGCTCTTCTGTGTCTCCGGCCACGTCAATCAGCCGGCGACGTTCGAAGAGGAACTGGGTGTTCCTTTCTCCGAGATGATCGACAAGCATTGCGGTGGTATTCGCGGTGGCTGGGACAATCTCCTGGCGGTGATCCCGGGCGGATCCTCCGTGCCATGCTGCACGGCGGACGAGATCAAGGACGCGCCGATGGATTTCGACACGCTGCGCGGCCTCGGCTCCGGTCTCGGCACGGCGGCAGTGATCGTCATGGACAAGTCCACCGACATCATCAAGGCCATCGCGCGGCTCAGCTATTTCTACAAGCATGAAAGCTGCGGTCAGTGCACGCCGTGCCGGGAAGGCACCGGCTGGATGTGGCGCGTGATGGAACGCATGGTGAAAGGTGAATCCTCCTACGAGGAAATCGACATGCTGTTCAAGGTGACCAAGCAGGTCGAAGGCCATACCATCTGCGCGCTTGGCGACGCGGCAGCCTGGCCTATCCAGGGTTTGATCAAGAATTTCCGGCCGGTCATCGAGCAGCGCATCGACGACTATGTTGCCAAGTCGAAGTCCTCTTCGACCATGGTAGCGGCTGAGTGAGCGGAACGGGTTTGGAGAGCAACGGATGACGAAGCTCATCATCGACGGCAACGAAGTAGAGGTCCCCTCGGACTACACGCTGCTTCAGGCTTGTGAAGAAGCGGGAGCAGAAGTTCCGCGCTTTTGTTACCACGACCGGCTTTCGATTGCCGGAAACTGCCGCATGTGCCTCGTCGAGGTAAAGGGCGGGCCGCCCAAGCCGACTGCCTCCTGTGCGATGGGTGTCAAGGATCTGCGTCCGGGCCCAAATGGCGAGCCACCTGTCGTTGAAACCAAGTCCGAGATGGTCAAGAAGGCGCGCGAAGGGGTGATGGAGTTCCTGCTCATCAACCACCCGCTGGATTGCCCGATCTGCGACCAGGGCGGCGAATGCGACTTGCAGGACCAGGCGATGGCCTATGGCGTCGACGGGTCACGGTTCCACGAGAACAAGCGCGCCGTTGAAAACAAGGAAATCGGTCCGCTCATCAAGACGATCATGACCCGCTGCATCCACTGCACGCGGTGCGTGAGGTTCACCACGGAAGTGTGTGGCGTGACCGATATGGGTCTTGTTGGACGCGGGGAAGACGCCGAGATCACCACCTATCTCGAAGCTGCGCTTTCGTCCGAAATGCAGGGCAACGTTGCTGATCTTTGCCCGGTTGGCGCGTTGACGCACAAACCTTACGAATTTCATGCCCGTCCCTGGGAACTGACGAAGACAGAAAGTGTCGACGTCATGGACGCGGTCGGCTCCGCGATCCGCGTTGACACCCGTGGCCGCGAAGTCATGCGCGTCATGCCGCGGCTGAACGAGGAGGTCAACGAAGAGTGGATCTCCGACAAGTCCCGATACATCTGGGATGGTCTGAAAACCCAGCGTCTTGACCGGCCTTACGCAAAGATCGACGGCAAGCTGCAGCCGGTTTCGTGGCCGCAGGCGTTCCAGATCATTGCCGAGAAGGTCAAGGGAACATCCGCCGACAAGATCGGGGCACTGGCAGGTCAACTGGCTGGTGTGGAAGACATGTTCGCCCTCAAGAGCCTGATGGACAAGCTGGGTGTTGCCAACACCGACAGCCGTTTCCCGGGCTCACCGCTGCACCCGAAGAACGGACGCGCCAGCTACATCTTCAACTCCACGATCCAGGGGATCGAAGAGGCGGATGCGATCATGCTGATCGGCACCAATCCGCGTCTGGAAGCACCGGTTCTGAATGCGCGTATCCGCAAACGTTGGGTTCGCGGTGACGTTCACATCGGCCTGATCGGTGAAAACGCCGACCTGACATACCCGGCGACCTATCTGGGCGCAGGTCCAGAGAGCCTCAAGCAATTCGTGGAGCATGCTCCGGCGAAGGCCGAAAAGCCGATGTTCATCGTCGGTCAGGGCGCGTTGAACCGCCCGGACGGCGCGGAAGTGCTCGCCACGATCGCCGCCGCTGCCAAGTCGCTCGGCGTCGTCAAGGACGGCTGGAACGGTTTCAACATCCTGCACACGGAAGCCTCCCAGGTGGGCGCTCTGGATCTCGGTTTTGTACCGGGCGAGGGTGGCAAGAACACTGGCGCCATGCTGGAACCGGGCGCACTGGACGTTCTGTTCCTGCTGGGTGTCGACGAGGTCGAAGTTCCGGAAGGCGCCTTTGTGGTCTATCAGGGCACACATGGTGATCGCGGTGCACACCGCGCCGACGTGATCCTGCCAGGTGCGACCTACACCGAGAAATCCGCAATCTACGTCAACACCGAGGGTCGGGTGCAGATGGCAGACCGGGCCGCGTTTCCTCCCGGGGACGCGCGCGAGGACTGGGCCATTTTGCGAGCCCTGTCTGCGAGTGTCGGACAGACACTGGACTTCGATTCACTGAGCGAGTTGCGCGCGAAGCTTTTTGAGGCCGTGCCGCATATGGCCAGCATCGATGCGATCGAGGCAGGTGATGCCGGTGATGTCGCGAAACTGGCCAATGCAAAGGCCAAGATGGACGGAGCCGGCTTCGCCAGCCCCGTCAGAGATTTTTATCTGACCAATCCGATCGCTCGTGCCTCCAAGGTGATGGCCGAATGTTCGGCGCTCGCGCAGTCGCGTGCGGCTGAAGCAGCTGAATAGGGGGTAGGGGACCGAAATGGTTGAGTTCTTCACGACGACCTACTTTGGGCAGTTCCTGCTGATGGCGCTGCAGAGCGTTCTGCTCATGGTCGTGCTTCTGGTGATCGTCGCCTACATTCTTTACGCAGACCGCAAGATCTGGGCGGCCGTTCAGATCCGTCGCGGCCCGAACGTTGTCGGTCCCTGGGGTCTCCTGCAGAGTTTTGCCGATCTTCTGAAGTTTGTTCTGAAGGAACCGGTGATCCCGTCCGGGTCCAACAAGATCCTGTTCCTGCTCGCGCCGCTGATTTCGGTGCTGCTGGCCTTGCTGACCTGGTCGGTTATTCCGGTGGCCGATGGCTGGGTGATCGCCAACATCAATGTCGGTGTCCTGTTCGTCTTCGCTGTTTCCTCGCTGGAGGTGTATGGCGTCATTATCGGTGGCTGGGCGTCCAACTCGAAATACCCGTTCCTGTCGGCGCTGCGTTCCGCCGCCCAGATGGTGTCCTACGAGGTGTCCATCGGCTTCGTGATCGTGACGGTTCTGCTGTGCGCAGGCACCTTGAACCTCACGGGTATTGTTCACGCACAGCAGACCGGTCTTGCCGATATGCTGGGTGTGCCGTGGCTGGCGTTCCTGAACTGGTACTGGTTGCCGCTGTTCCCGATGTTCGTCGTCTTCTTCGTGTCGGCTCTGGCGGAAACAAACCGTCCCCCGTTCGATCTGGCCGAAGCTGAATCGGAGCTGGTTGCCGGCTTCATGGTGGAATATGGCTCCACGCCGTACATGATGTTCATGCTTGGCGAATATGTCGCCATCTGCCTGATGTGCGCGCTCATGACGATCTTCTTCATGGGTGGATGGCTGCCGCCGTTCGACTTCGCACCGTTCACCTGGGTGCCGGGCATCGTCTGGTTCCTGCTGAAGTGTTTCCTGGGCTTCTTCATGTTCGCGATGGTGAAGGCGATGGTGCCGCGCTACCGCTATGACCAGCTGATGCGCCTGGGATGGAAAGTGTTCCTGCCGCTGTCGCTGGGTATGGTCGTTGTTGTCGCGGCAGTGCTGATGGTGATGGGATGGGCTCCGACCTCGGGGTAAGCATCTCTCTGGCGGGTGTCGTCGGGGCTTTGGTCGGACTTTATATGGGCTGGCTCGACTACACGATCCTGAAGGGCATGCTTCAGGCGCTGGAGACGAAGAACAGACAAGCCGGCGGCGACGGGGGTGTCGTCGCCAAGTACAAGGCGCTCTTTGGCGCACTGATTTTTGGTATCCCGATCATCGGCTTTCCGATTATCGGTTATTGGGCGGCCAGCGCGCTGGCTGGTTGAGGAAAGAGAGGCAAAAAGCGATGGGACTTAGTCAAGCCGTCAAATCGCTGTTTCTGCAGGAGTTCGTGTCAGCATTCATCCTGGCGATGCGCTACTTCTTCAAGCCGAAACCCACGGTCAACTACCCCTTCGAGAAGGGGCCGGTCAGCCCGCGGTTCCGTGGCGAACACGCCCTGCGCCGTTATCCGAACGGTGAAGAGCGCTGTATTGCCTGCAAGCTGTGCGAAGCCATCTGTCCTGCCCAGGCCATTACGATTGAGGCCGGTCCGCGCCGCAATGACGGCACACGGCGGACCACCCGCTATGACATCGATATGGTCAAATGCATCTATTGCGGCTTCTGCCAGGAAGCCTGCCCGGTGGACGCGATTGTTGAGGGACCGAATTTCGAATTCGCGACCGAGACACGCGAGGAACTCTACTACGACAAGGAAAAGCTGCTCGCGAACGGAGATCGCTGGGAACGCGAGATCGCGCGCAACATTGATATGGACGCTCCTTACCGCTAGGAGCTAACCGGTTACTTCGACTTCAGCCCGGCAATCCGGCCGGGTGCCGCACTTCCGGCCCGGCGGGCCATCGACACACAGGTCTTTGACATGATCCTGAAAGCCCTTTTCTTCTACCTCTTTGCCGGCGTCACGCTTGCGTCCGGCTTGATGGTGATTGCGTCCCGAAATCCGGTGACCTCGGTTCTGTTTCTGATCCTTGCGTTCGTCAATTCCGCCGGCCTGTTCATCCTGCTCGGTGCCGAATACCTGGCTCTGCTTCTGGTGGTTGTCTATGTCGGAGCGGTGGCGGTTCTCTTCCTTTTCGTTGTGATGATGCTGGATGTCGACTTCGTCGAGCTGCGCCAGGGCTTCCTGCAATACCTGCCGATCGGCGCGCTGGTCGGGTTGATCTTGATGGTCGAACTGCTCCTGGGTGTTGGTGCCTGGGTCCTGGTGCCTGAGCTTGTCGGACACGGGTCCGAACCGATGCCTCCGATCGCGGGTGTTCCCGGTGCAGAGGGTGTTTCCAACATCCAGGCGCTCGGTTCGATTCTCTACACCAAGTACATCTATTTCTTCCAGGTCGCTGGCCTGGTTCTGCTCGTGGCCATGATCGGGGCAATCGTCCTGACACTGCGCCACAAACCGAATGTCAAACGCCAGAACATCCCGGATCAGGTTGGCCGCACGCGCGAGGCAGCTGTCGAGGTCCGCAAGGTGGAATCTGGCAAGGGACTTTGACGCGGATCGCTGCGTCTTTTTGAGAAAGTCCGGAAACAGGCACGCTCCTCCGTGCGGTTTCCGGTTGGGGTAAACGAGGGGAGCACGGCGAGGCGCCCATGGAAATCGGTCTGTCGCACTATCTGTCGGTCGCGGCGATCCTGTTCACGATCGGGATCTTCGGGATCTTCCTGAACAGGAAAAACGTGATTGTCATCTTGATGTCCATCGAGCTGTTGTTGCTCGCGGTGAACATCAACTTTGTCGCCTTTTCGTCGTTCCTCGGCGACATGATGGGGCAGGTCTTCACGATGCTTGTTCTCACGGTTGCCGCTGCTGAAGCGGCCATCGGCCTCGCGATCCTGGTGGTGTTCCACCGAAACCGCGGCTCGATTGCCGTGGAAGACGTCAACATGATGAAAGGGTAGGGACTGATGTACTATGCTATCCTGTTCCTGCCTCTGATCGGTTTTCTGATTGCCGGCCTTTTCGGGCGCCAGATCGGAGCCAAGGCAAGCGAATATATAACCAGCGGCTTGCTTATTGTCGCTGCGCTGCTGTCCTGGATTGTGTTTTTCGGCTTTTGGCTCGGAGGTTCCGAGCTGCAGATCGTGGAACTGTTCCGCTGGATGGATGCCGGTGACCTGAAAGTTTCCTGGTCCATTCGTGTCGACACGCTGACTGCAGTGATGCTGGTGGTGGTCAACACCGTCTCTGCGCTGGTGCATGTCTATTCGATCGGCTACATGCACCACGATCCGCATCGTCCGCGTTTTTTCGCCTATCTGTCGCTCTTCACCTTCGCGATGCTGTCGCTTGTGACCGCCGACAACCTGCTGCAGATGTTCTTTGGCTGGGAAGGCGTTGGCCTGGCGTCCTATCTCCTGATCGGCTTCTGGTATCAAAAACCTTCTGCAAACGCTGCCGCGATCAAGGCCTTCGTCGTCAACCGTGTCGGTGACTTCGGCTTCGCACTCGGCATCTTCGGCGTTTTCTACGTTTTCCAGAGCATCGACTTCACGACGATCTTCAACGATGCCCCGTCCTTTATCAAAGGCGAGGGCGAAGCCCTGTCGTTCCTCGGATATCACCTTGATCATCAGGCGGCGATGACCGTGATCTGCCTTCTGCTCTTCATGGGGGCAATGGGCAAGTCGGCGCAGTTCCTGCTACACACCTGGTTGCCGGACGCGATGGAAGGCCCGACACCGGTCTCCGCGCTCATCCACGCTGCGACCATGGTGACGGCTGGTGTTTTCATGGTGGCGCGCCTGTCACCGCTGATGGAGCTCTCCGAAACGGCCCTGACCGTCATCATCTTCTTCGGTGCCACGACGGCCTTCTTCGCAGCGACCGTCGGCCTGGTGCAGAACGACATCAAGCGCGTGATCGCCTATTCGACCTGTTCGCAGCTCGGCTACATGTTCGTCGCGCTCGGCGTTGGTGCCTATTCGATCGGCATTTTCCACCTGTTCACCCACGCCTTCTTCAAGGCGCTCCTGTTCCTGTGTGCAGGTTCCGTGATCCATGCCGTTTCCGACGAGCAGGACATGCGCAAGATGGGTGGCCTTCGCAAGCATATCCCGATTACCTACTGGACGATGATGATCGGTACGCTGGCCCTGACCGGTGTCGGCATTCCGCTCACGCATCTTGGGTTCGCCGGGTTCGTTTCCAAGGACGGCATCATTGAAGCGGCCTATGCTGCGGCCGGTGGCGAACACGCCAACGCGATGGCGCTCTACGGCTTCTGGCTGACGGTCATCGCGGCTGCGCTGACGTCCTTCTATTCCTGGCGCCTGACCTTCATGACGTTCCACGGTAAGCCGCGTGCTCCCGTCGATGTCATGAAGCATGTGCATGAATCACCGCTCGTGATGACCGTGCCGCTGTTCATCCTGTCCATCGGCGCTGTCCTGGCCGGTATGGTGTTCTACGGGTCGTTCTTCTATGCAGAAGAAGCCTACAATGCCTTCTGGAACGGAGCCCTGCCTGCGTTCAGCGACAATCATGTCCTTCACGACATGCATGACGTACCGATCTGGGTGAAACTTTCGCCCTTCGTCATGATGGTGCTGGGTCTGCTGGTCGCATACCAGTTCTACATCCGCTCTCCGGAGACCCCGAAGCGGTTGGCCGAACGCCATCACGGGCTGTACCAGTTCCTGCTCAACAAGTGGTATTTCGACGAGATCTACGACTTCCTCTTTGTCCGTCCTGCCATGTGGCTTGGTCGTGTCCTTTGGAAAAAGGGCGATGGCACGATCATCGACGGCTTTGGACCTAACGGTGTCGCTGCGCGCGTGCAGAACGTCACCTCCTGGGTCGTCAGGCTGCAGACCGGATATCTTTATCACTATGCCTTTGCGATGCTAATCGGCGTTGCCGCGCTCATCACCTGGTCGATGTTCACCGGTGCGGGCACCGGCGGGGGTGCACACTAATGATTGACTGGCCAATTCTGTCACTCACAACCTTCTTGCCGCTGCTCGGCGTGCTCTTCATTCTTCTGGTTCCAGGAGATGATGAAGGCAGCAAGAAGAACATCCGCATGGTCGCCCTGGTGACCACCGGTGTGACATTCCTTCTGTCTTTGTTCATCTGGGGCAATTTCGACTACGCCAATCCGGGTTTCCAGTTCGTGGAAAGCCGGGACTGGCTTGGCGGTGATATCACCTACAAGATGGGTGTCGACGGGATTTCCGTCCTCTTCATCATCCTGACCACGTTCCTGATGCCGTTCTGTGTGCTTGCCTCCTGGGAGAGCGTGCAGAAGCGGGTCAAGGAATACATGATTGCCTTCCTGGTTCTTGAAACCCTGATGATCGGCGTCTTCTGCGCGCTGGACATCGTGGTGTTCTACGTCTTCTTCGAGGCCGGCCTGATCCCGATGTTCCTGATCATCGGTGTCTGGGGTGGGGCACGTCGTGTCTACGCATCCTACAAGTTCTTCCTCTACACGCTGCTTGGATCAGTGCTGATGCTGATCGCCATCATGGCGATGTACTGGAACGCCGGTACGACGGATATCGAACAGCTTCTGGCCCATTCTTTCCCGGCTGAGATGCAGACTTGGCTCTGGTTGGCGTTCTTTGCGTCCTTCGCAGTGAAAATGCCGATGTGGCCGGTGCATACCTGGCTGCCGGATGCCCACGTGGAGGCACCGACTGCCGGGTCGGTTATCCTGGCTGGTGTGCTTCTGAAGCTTGGCGGTTACGGCTTCCTTCGGTTCTCGCTGCCCATGTTCCCGATTGCCTCGGACATGTTTGCGCCGATGATCTACACCCTGTCCGTGGTCGCGATCATCTACACCTCGCTGGTGGCGCTTGCCCAGGAAGACATCAAGAAATTGATTGCCTACTCATCCGTTGCCCATATGGGCTACGTGACCATGGGCATCTTCACCATGACCCACCAGGGCGTTCAGGGCGGCATCTTCCAGATGCTCTCGCACGGGATTGTCTCCGGTGCGCTCTTCCTGTGTGTCGGCGTCATCTATGACCGCATGCATACAAGGGAAATCGCGGCCTATGGGGGCCTGGTCAACCGGATGCCGAAATACGCGGTGGCGTTCCTGATCTTCACCATGGCGAATGTCGGCCTGCCGGGCACGTCCGGCTTTGTCGGCGAGATCCTGACGCTGATGGGTGCTTTCCAGGTCAATACCTGGGTGGCCTTCTTCGCCACGACCGGTGTGATCCTGTCCGCCGCCTATGCGCTTTATCTCTATCGCCGGGTCGTCTTCGGCGTCATCGAGAAGGAAAGCCTGAAATCGATCCTCGATCTCAATCTGCGGGAAAAGGCTATTCTGTTCCCGATGATTGCGCTGACGATCTTCTTCGGTTTCTATCCGATGGCCATTCTGGACGTGACCCAGGGCGCAGTCGACAATCTCATCACCCAGTACCAGGCAGCGATTGCTGCCGCTGAAACAACGCAGCACGCTGCCGCCGCAGCGTTGGCTCACTAAGGCTTTAAGGACGAGACAGAGCTATGACCCAATTGCCAGATCTCATGCCGGTCCTTCCGGAGATCATCCTAGCCGTGGGCGCCATGGTGTTGCTGATGATCGGTGCCTTTGGTGGCAAGGGTGTCAACTATGCGGTGTTCGGGATTGCCATGGGCCTGCTCGGCGGCACTTTCCTGGTGCTGCTGTTTGCACCTGCCTACGGGGAAACATTCGGCGGATCCTTCGTTCTTGACGAATTTGCCTATCTGCTGAAGTTGCTGGTGCTCGTAGGCTCGTTCTTCGCGATCGCCATGTCCTGGGCCTACGCCAAGAGCCAGTCCTTTGATCACTTCGAGTACCCGATCCTGATCGTTCTCGCGACACTCGGCATGATGCTGATGCTGTCGGCCAACGACATGATCGCGCTTTATCTCGGTCTGGAACTGCAGAGCCTCTCGCTCTATGTCGTCGCAGCGATCAACCGCGATAGCGTGCGTTCGACCGAGGCGGGTCTGAAGTATTTTGTCCTTGGTGCGCTATCTTCCGGCATGCTGCTTTACGGCATGTCCCTGGTCTATGGCTTCTCCGGTCAGATTTCGTTTGCCGGAATTGCCGAAGTCCTGTCGCATGAAGGCGCCTCGATCGGTCTCGTGATCGGTCTGACCTTCATCCTGGCGGGTCTGGCATTCAAGATTTCGGTCGTGCCATTCCACATGTGGACGCCGGATGTCTATGAAGGTGCACCGACGCCGGTCACGGCATTCCTGGCCGCAGCCCCGAAAGTGGCCGCCATGGGCATGCTGGTGCGCATTGTGATCGAAGCCTTCCATCCGGTGACCAGCGATTGGCAACAGATTATCGTCTTCGTGTCGATTGCCTCCATGGCCCTTGGTGCCTTCGCGGCGATCGGGCAGAGCAACCTGAAACGCCTGATGGCCTATTCCTCCATCGGCCACATGGGTTACGCCCTGGTGGGCTTGGCAGCCGGTACGCAAACGGGTGTCGAGGGCGTGATCTTCTACATGTTCGCCTATCTCGGTATGACCCTCGGCGTCTTTGCCTGCATCCTCTCCATGCGCCGCAAGGACGGCATGGTTGAGGAGATCGAGGATCTGTCCGGTCTGTCACAGACCAATCTGCCGATGGCGATCCTGCTGGCGCTGCTGATGTTCTCGCTGGCCGGTATTCCGCCGCTGATTGGTTTCTTCGGCAAGTGGTATGTCTTTGTTGCGGCTGTCGAGGCTGGCCTTTATCCGCTGGCGATCATCGGTGTCCTGATGTCTGTTGTCGGTGCCTATTATTACCTGCGCATCGTCAAGGTGATGTTCTTCGACGAGCCGGCCGAGGCTTTCCATGCAATGCCGATGGAATTGCGGGTTGTTCTAGGCCTGTCCAGCGTTTTCGTCGTCCTGTTCTGGCTTGCGCCTGCACATGTGGTCAGTGCCACATCGGCAGCAGCAGCGTCTCTGTTCTGACGGCCGGATGACACCGCGGGAAACTGAGAATCTGGCGCCGGGTGCGCCAGATTTTCGTTTTGAGGAACACGACACCGTCGGGTCGACCAACTCGCTCTGCTTTGACCGGGCTGCTGCCGGCCACCCCGGAAATCTCTGGATCCGAGCGGAGGTTCAGTCAGAAGGACGGGGCCGCCGGGGTCGCGACTGGTCTTCGCCGCGCGGCAATCTCTTTGCCAGCCTTCTGTTGATAGACCCGCAGCCGGCTGATCGGATTGGTGAATTGCCGCTCGCTGCAGCCGTTGCGCTCGCGGATGCCGTTGACAATGCAACGGGTGCGCACCAATTGGTCGACTTGAAATGGCCAAACGATCTTCTCGTCGGTGGCGCGAAGCTTTCGGGTATTCTGCTCGAGGCGGAAACGCTTTCCGATGGTCGGCAGGCTGTTGTTATCGGCTTCGGTGTGAATTGTGTTTCCCATCCACCGCTGACGCTGTATCAGGCGACAGATCTTCGAAGCCTCGGGTATCAGGTTGTTGCAGACCGTTTGTTCGAGGCCTTGTTGCCGGCCATGTCGGACTATCTTGGCCAATGGAAACAGCCAGGCGGATTTCAAACCATCCGCCGACAATGGCTCAAACGCGCCGCGCATCTGGGAAAGGAAATCTCGGTGCGCACGGCGCAAGATGAAATTACCGGCGTTTTTGCCGATCTGGACGAGCGCGGCCATCTTGTATTGAAACAGGACGATGGCCGGCAACGCACCATTTATGCAGGTGACGTGTTCTTGTCTGGTGCATAACCGGCCCCTTGTCATCCGGACGAGGGGTAAAAGGAGCAATTCATGGCTTCGGCCCAAAATAACAAGAATGACATCGTGTTTCTGCCCCTTGGCGGGGTAGGCGAAATCGGAATGAATCTGGGTCTTTACGGCTACGGCCCCGAAGACGACCGGACCTGGCTGATCGTCGATTGCGGTGTGAGTTTCGCAGGCCCGGAACTTCCGGGCATCGATCTGGTCCTTCCGGATATCAAGTTCCTCGAAGAAGAAGTCGACAATATTGCCGGCATGGTGATCACGCACGCGCATGAGGATCATTACGGCGGCATCTTGCACCTTTGGCCCTATCTGAAGGTGCCGGTCTATGCCACGGCCTTCACTGCCGGTTTGCTGGCCGCTAAAGCCGAGTCCGAACCGGGCGCGGAAGAGGTGCCGGTAACGGTCGTGAAACAGGGGGAGCGGCACAAGATCGGACCCTTCGACGTGGAATTTGTCGCCATGGCACATTCCATTCCCGAGCCCTGTGCGCTGGCGATCCGGACACCTGCCGGCATGGTACTGCACACCGGTGACTGGAAGATCGATCCGACACCGGGTGTCGGCTTGCCGATCGATGTCGACCGGCTGGCAGCGCTTGGCCGGGAAGGGGTCATGGCGCTGGTCTGTGACAGCACCAACGCGGTGCGCGACGGTGTCAGCCCGAGTGAGGCAGACGTGGCGGAAGCGTTGAAGGACGTCATGGCGGCGGCAAAGCACCGGATCGCTGTGACCACCTTCGCATCGAACGTCGCGCGCATCCGGGCAATCTCGCTTGCTGCGGCAGCCAATGACCGTGACGTCGTGGTTGTCGGCCGCTCCATGCGGCGCGTGATCGAGGTCTCCGCCGAACTCGGTTACCTGGAGGGGCTGAAGCCCTTCCACGACGAGGAGGCGTTTGGGTACCTGCCGCGCGAAAAGGTGGTCCTGCTTTGCACCGGATCGCAGGGAGAAAACCGGGCGGCTCTGGCCCGCATCGCGGCAGGAGATCATCGCAACATCGCTCTGTCCAAGGGCGACATGGTCATTTTCTCTTCCCGGACGATCCCGGGGAACGAAAAGGCCGTTGGTGAGGTGCTCAACAACCTGGCAGACAAGGATGCGCAGATCGTCACCGACAAGGACGCGCTCGTGCATGTGTCGGGTCAC
The DNA here is from genome assembly GCA_017643925.1 of Roseibium sp. Taxonomy (GTDB): domain Bacteria; phylum Pseudomonadota; class Alphaproteobacteria; order Rhizobiales; family Stappiaceae; genus Roseibium. The sequence goes on from JAEPML010000028.1 coordinate 49,654, forward strand.
CCGAGACGCGGCGAACTGGAGCAATTGTACAAACTGGTCGAGCCGAAAGTCGTGCTTCCCGTTCATGGCGAACCGTTGCATCTTTCCGCCCATGCTGCGTTTGCGAAGGAGCAGGGTGTTCCGGAAGTCGTGCGCGGCAAGAATGGGGACATCATCCGCCTTGTGGCGGGGAAAGCTGGGATCATCGACGAGGCTCCCTCCGGCATTCTGGTCAAGGACGGGCACATTCTGGACGACCCGGAAGTCACGGGTGTTCGAGAACGCCGCAAATTGTCCTTTGCCGGGGCTGCCGTGGTTGCTCTGGTCGTCAATCGGTCAGGGGACCTGCTGGACGACCCGGACGTGACGTTGCTGGGATTGCCAGACACGGACGATGATGGCGAGCCGATGGAGGACATCGTGACCAAGGCCGTGATTGGAGCGGTGACCAGCATTCCCAAGGCCCGGCGCAAGGACAAGAACCTGGTCGGCGAAGCCGCCAGGCGGGCAGCACGCTCGGAGATCCTGGACGTGTGGGGCAAAAAGACGCTCTGCAAGGTGATGGTGACCCAACTATAAAGACCCTGGCAGCCGGAATGGCTCATCGGAGGAATTTGAATGATTGGACGTCTCAATCACGTTGCCATAGCGGTGTCGGACATCGAAGCGGCAACCGCTGTTTATCGTGACACGCTGGGAGCAACGGTTTCAGCGAAGGAAGAACAGCCTGACCATGGCGTCAGCACCGTGTTCATCACCTTGCCGAACACCAAGATCGAATTGCTGGAGCCGCTGGGGGAGAGTTCCCCGATCCTGAAGTTCCTGGAAAAGAACCCGTCAGGCGGTATTCATCACGTGTGCTACGAAGTGGATGACATCATCGTAGCCAGGGACAAGCTGCTGGCTGAGGGCGCCAGGGTGCTTGGAGATGGTGAACCGAAGATCGGTGCGCACGGAAAACCGGTCCTGTTCCTGCACCCGAAAGATTTCCTCGGTACCTTGACCGAATTGGAAGAGGCATAACGGTATGTCAGTGGCGTTTGGTCTTGCGATCTACTTCATGCTCTGGTGGATCATTCTCTTTGCGATCCTGCCGTTCGGGCTGCACCGGACACAGGAAGAAGCAGGTGATGTGGTTCCCGGAACAGAGGCCAGCGCCCCTCAGAAGCCGAGGTTTCTGAAGGTGATCCTTGCCACCACCGTCGTTACGACGCTGGTTTTCGGCAGTTTCATCGGGCTTCGGCAGGCAGGTTTCGGGCTGGACGATATCCCGTTCTTACAGCCTCCAAGCAGCATCAGCAGCTCCTCAGGGAATTGATTGCCGGAAAGGAACGGCTTGTCGTTCCTTGAAACGCTGAACTACACTTGTTTGCCGGTCAAAGAAAAAAGGCAGAGCCAAGCTCTGCCTTTCAAAAAGTTCCGCGTCTAAACTGACCCTGCTTCCCTTACCGGCTGTAAGAACAACCTGGTTGGGCGGCTGCAAACCAAAGGTGCGCCAGAGGGTCCTTCCTCCCAAGACTCAGACCGCGATGTCCTTGAGCTTCTTAGCATTTCTGCCAAGGCATTTTTTATTATTGTGGTGGAACCTAGCGGATTGAATCGCGCTTGTCACCTATTTGTCGCATGTAACTTGAATTTTTTGCCGGGCTCCTTAAGGAACAACTTCGCAGTGGGTCGGAACACTCCGAAATTGAGGCGGCAAAACATCAGAAATACTCCCAATTTTTGCCGATTTTGCCGCAATTTATGTATAAGGCGGCAGCGAGTGCGCAAAAGGCTTGTTTTTAAACGCCGCTTGCGGTTTGACTGCGCAGCAGACAGGCTCTGCCAAACTTGAGAGAATATTTATGCGCCTTTCCCGATATTTCCTGCCCATCCTCAAAGAAACGCCGAAGGAAGCTGAAATCGTATCGCACCGGTTGATGCTGCGTGCAGGCATGATTCGACAGCAATCGGCGGGAATCTATTCCTGGCTGCCACTCGGCCACAGGGTGCTGCGCAAGATCGAGCGGATCGTGGAAGAAGAACAGGCCCGGGCCGGTGCCGTGCAGCTTCTGATGCCGACGATTCAGTCGGCCGATCTCTGGCGCGAAAGCGGTCGATACGATGCCTATGGCAAGGAAATGCTGCGCATTACCGATCGCCACGACCGGGACATGCTTTACGGGCCGACAAACGAGGAAATGATCACGGATATCTTCCGTGGCTATGTGCGGTCCTACAAGGACCTGCCGCTGAACCTCTATCATATCCAGTGGAAGTTCCGTGACGAAGTTCGCCCGCGTTTCGGCATCATGCGCGGGCGTGAATTCCTGATGAAGGACGCCTATTCGTTCGACCTGGACAAGGAAGCGGCGCGGCATGCCTATAATCGCATGTTCGTTGCCTATCTCAGAACGTTCGACCGCATGGGCCTGAAGGCCATTCCGATGAAGGCCGATACCGGTCCGATCGGCGGCGACATGAGCCACGAATTCATTATTCTTGCCGACACGGGCGAGAGTGAGGTCTTCTGCGAGAAGTCCCTGCTCGAAATGCCGATTCCCGGCGAAGAAACAGACTTCTTCTCGGATCTCACACCTCTGGTTACCGAATGGACGACACCCTACGCCGCAACGGACGAGATGCACGATGCGGCGGCCTTTGACGCGCTTCCAGAGGACGTGCGGGTTTCCGCGCGCGGCATCGAGGTCGGGCATATCTTTTATTTCGGCACCAAGTATTCCGACGCGATGGGCGCGAAGGTTGCGACTTCGGACGGCAAGGAAGTGCCGGTCCACATGGGATCCTATGGTGTTGGCGTGTCGCGCCTTCTTGGCGCCTTGATCGAGGCCAATCATGACGATGACGGCATAATCTGGCCGAAGTCGGTGGCACCGTTCCATGTCGGTCTGGTCAACCTCAAGCCGGGCGATGCGCTGACGGACGGAGCCTGTGAAGACCTTTACGGGAAGCTCGAGGCCGCGGGCATCGAGGTTCTCTATGACGAGACCGACACCAGGGCAGGGGCCAAGTTTGCGACGATGGATCTGATCGGTTTGCCGTTCCAGGTTGTCGGTGGGCCACGCGGCCTCAAGGACGGTCTATTGGAGGTCAAGGACCGCGCAACTGGGGAAAAGGAAATGCTGACGCCGGAAGCAACGCTGAACAAGCTGGTGGCGGCATTGACGGAGAATTAAAGTCCGGTGATCCTCAGGGCGGGGATTCGGCTGCAGTGTATGCAGCCTTGCGGGCATCGCTGAGATGGATGGACGATGACAGCAGCAGATACGGCCAGTGTTGACGAGGGGCAGGTTTCGACTGCCCCCACGCGTCCCTTTTCTGCATTTGAATGGATGATCGCGGGCCGCTACCTGCGTTCCAGGCGCCGGGAAACCTTTATCTCGGTTATTGCCGGGTTTTCCTTTGCCGGGATCATGCTCGGTGTAGCCACGCTGATCATCGTCATGGCCGTTATGAACGGGTTCCGGTCCGAACTCCTCGGAAAGATCCTGGGCATCAACGGGCATATGCTCGTTCAGCCGATTGACCTGCCGCTTACCGATTATGATGCCGTTGCCGGAAGGCTCGAAGGCGTGCCGGACGTGGTTGCCGCCATACCCTTTATCGAGGGACAGGCGCTGGTGTCCGGTCCGGCCGGAAACTTGGGCGCTCTCGTGCGGGGTGTCTATGAAAGCGACTTGCGCCGTATTCCCCTTGTTGCCAACACGGTTCAGCACGGCACTCTGGATGGCTTTGACGCGGGTGAGGGGGTTGCAATTGGTGAAGGCATGGCACGGCAGCTCGGCTTGATGGCAGGCGACAACATCACCATCATTTCGCCGCGTGGCAGCGTCACGCCGATGGGGGTGACGCCAAGGGTGAAGTCCTATCCCGTGACGGCGATCTTCAAGATCGGAATGAGCGAATATGACGGCACGTTCCTGTTCATGCCGCTGGAAGAGGCGCAGGCCTATTTCAACATGGACACGAAAGCGACCGGCATCGAGATCTACGTAACCGATCCCGACAAGGTCGGCAACATGACGACGGCCATCGAAGAGGCTGCAGAACGACCGACCTTCGTCACGGATTGGCGCCAGCGCAACGTCACGTTTTTCGCCGCGCTCGAGGTTGAGCGCAACGTGATGTTCATCATCCTGACACTGATCGTGCTGGTCGCGGCTCTCAACATCATTTCAGGCATGATCATGTTGGTGAAGGATAAGGGCAAGGACATCGCGATCCTGCGAACCATGGGTTCGACACGGGGGGCTGTCATGCGGATCTTTCTCATCACGGGAGCCAGCATCGGTTGCGTCGGAACTCTGGCGGGTTTTGTCCTCGGTCTCGTTGTATGCCTCAATATCGAAAGCATCCGGCAGTTCGTTTCGTGGGTGACACGGAGTGACATCTTCCCGGAGGAACTCTACTTCCTGTCGCGCCTTCCGGCTGACATCGACAGCGGCGAAACCATTACCGTTCTCGTGATGGCCCTTGGTCTGTCGCTGTTAGCGACCGTCTACCCGGCCTGGCGGGCGGCCCGCCTCGATCCAGTCGAAGCACTGCGGTATGAATAGGGAGGTGGGAAATGGACATGGCCGTTGATCCGCACCGCGCACCGCAATTGAAGCCTGCCGCCCTCGAGCTGGCCGGGATCACGCGCAGCTTCGACGAAGGCGCACGCCAGCTGCATATCCTGAAAGGTGCCAATCTCAGGATCGAAGCTGGCGAAATGGTCGCGCTGGTGGCAGCATCTGGCACCGGCAAGTCGACGCTGCTTCACATTGCGGGCCTGCTTGAACGCCCGGATGACGGTGACGTCTTTCTTGGACCGGTCAATTGTTCCGAGCTGTCCGACAACGAAAGAACAGCGATCCGGCGAAACGATATCGGGTTTGTCTACCAGTTCCATCACCTGCTGCCGGAATTTACCGCGCAGGAAAACATCATGATGCCGCAGATGATCCGCGGGCTGCCCCGAAAACTGGCAGCGGAACGCGCTGACGAACTGCTGGACTACATGCGGCTGGGCGAGCGCGGGAAACACAGGCCCTCGGAGCTTTCCGGGGGGGAGCAGCAGCGGGTGGCCGTGGCACGTGCCGTGGCCAATGCACCACGCATTCTTCTTCTGGATGAACCGACAGGCAATCTGGATCCGAAGACCGCCAACTATGTCTTCGATGCCCTGTCCGCCCTTGTGCGAGCATCCGGTGTCGCGACCCTTTTTGCCACCCACAATATGGAACTGGCTGGGCGAATGGATCGGGCAATCACCCTTCAAGACGGTCTCGTTACGGACCTGTAGCACATGGATCTGTCGGGATTTCGTTCCCGGGCCCAACGTGTTCCACCATGTTTCAGCCTTGAGAACAAACGGAAAACATCAGGTTTTCTGCGAATTTTATTTGCTTCCGGCAAATAAGAACAAAAAGTGCTTGCAAAGAGAACAAAAATCGAACAATGTCACTTTTACGCAAGGATCAAACGTCGGAGGAAGACATGTTCCACATCGCTCGTGATTTTGCTGCATTCGGTTCCCTGGTGTGTTTTTGCACGACGCTTGCCGTATGGGGCGAGGTTCTTTTCACCGCCGGCTGATCGGGCATCAGCTCTGTTCAGAGTGGGATGGTGTTCGCTTTACGGGTTTCCCGCTCGTACATTCTTGGGCCGTGTATCAGTTAGTTGCCCTGGAAAAGAACAACGGTGACAACTCGATTGATCGCTCGACAGAGCTCCTTCGAGGCGCTTCACTTGGCAGACGATTCTGGATGATGCTAAGAGCGCCGAATGACTGGTTCCGTTGCAGATACGATACCTTCTACCACACGAGCTGAAGTCACTTCAGGGGGAGAAGGCGGACCTGGCTTTGTCCATCTGAGAGTTCATTCCGCGCTGTCGCTCCTTGAGGGCGCGCTTCCCATCAAGAAGCTGCTGGATCTTGCTAAGGCCGATGAGCAGCCTGCGCTCGCGATCGCCGATACCAATAACCTCTTTGGGGCCCAGGAATTCTCGGCAAAGGCCTGGGGGGCTGGTATCCAGCCGATAACCGCTTGCCAGTTGTCCGTGTTCTTCGATGATGGCCTCGACAGTGGTCGTCGCGGTGAACCGGCCCTTGCAGACGTGGTCCTGATTGCGATGACCGAAGCCGGTTACGGCAACCTGATGGAGCTGACATCGCGCGCCTTTCTGGACACCGATACCGGGCTTCGCCCCCATGTGTCTGCTGAATATCTGCTGTCACGATCTGATGATGTCATCGTTCTTACCGGAGGGTGGAATGGTGCAATTGGCGTCGCCATTCTCGCAGGGCGCAAGGACCTGGCAAAAGAGCGGCTTCAGACGCTCGCCAAAGGATTTCCGGGCCGGTGTTATGTCGAGATCCAGCGTCACGGCATGGAGGCCGAACGCAAGACGGAACCGGCCTTTCTCGACTTGGCCTATGAATTCGGCTTGCCGCTGGTGGCGACCAACGAGGCCTTTTTTCCAAAGCGCGAAGATTATGAAGCGCATGATGCCCTGATCTGCATTTCCGAAGGGCGCGTGCTGATTGAAGACGACCGGCGCCGATTGACACCGGAACACTATTTCAAGAGCCGCGCCGAGATGTGTTCTCTCTTTGCTGATCTGCCCGAGGCCCTGGCTTCAACGGTGGAGATCGCAAAGCGCTGCAGTTTCCGCCCGATGCGCAGGGATCCGATCCTGCCACGGTTTGCAGGGGCTGATGCCGATCCGGAGGAAGCGGAACGTGCCGAATCCGAGGAACTGAAAAGGCAGGCCCGAGAAGGCTTGCAAGCTCGCCTCGACGCCCATGGCCTGGCTCCCGGGCTGGAAGAAAAGGACTATTGGGACCGCCTGGACTACGAGACAGGCATCATCGAACGGATGAAATTCCCCGGTTACTTCCTGATCGTTGCCGATTTTATCAAGTGGGCCAAGATCCAGGATATTCCGGTCGGGCCAGGCCGTGGTTCGGGCGCAGGTTCACTGGTGGCCTGGTCTTTGACAATCACGGATCTCGATCCGATGCGGTTCTCGCTCCTGTTCGAGCGGTTCCTCAATCCGGAACGTGTCTCGATGCCGGACTTCGACATCGACTTCTGCCAAAGCAGGCGTGAAGAGGTCATTCGATACGTTCAGGAAAAATATGGCCGCCAGCAGGTTGCGCAGATCATCACATTCGGCTCCCTGCAGGCCCGCGCTGTTCTGCGTGATGTCGGACGCGTTCTCCAGATGCCCTATGGCCAGGTCGACCGGCTGTGCAAGCTTGTGCCTGCCAACCCGGCAAACCCGGTGACGCTCGGACAGGCCATCGAAGATGAGCCACGCCTGCGCGAAGCGGCCAAGGAAGAAGAAGTCGTCGAGCGCCTTCTGGGAATGGCCCAGAAGCTTGAAGGGCTTTACCGGCACGCGTCCACGCATGCGGCGGGTGTTGTCATTGGTGACCGCCCGCTTGAGCAGCTGGTTCCGCTTTATCGTGATCCGCGTTCCGACATGCCGGTTGCGCAGTTC
>JAEPML010000029.1 GCA_017643925.1 Roseibium sp.
TGATCCCGAAAACAAAACAAAAAACCCCCGACGAAAACCGGGGGTTTTGGAAATTTAGCTCGATGAAAATCACGTAAACAAACAAAACCAGTCCGATTGACCGATGTGGTCGCCTTCGAAGGGACGACGGGGCCGTGGTTCCTGGCTCTGTCGTCAAAAGAAAGCGGAAGCCGGATCTGAGTTACCGGTTAAAAGTCGCTCACCAGGTTTCCCGGCATGTTCTGAAAGCTGACGGGCCGCAGGAAACGGCGGATGGCCAGGGTGCCGACGGAGGTTGCGCCAAAATTTGTGGACGCCGGATAGGGCCCGCCATGCACCATGGCATCGCTGACCTCGACACCGGTTGGAAACCCATTGGCTAGTATGCGGCCGGCCTTGCGTTCAAGCACCGGCATCAGGCGTGCTGCCAGATCCTGGTCGGCATCGTTCAAATGCAGCGTACAGGTCAACTGTCCCTGCAGGTGTTTTGCAATCTCGAGCAGTTGTGCCTCGTCCCTGACCCGAACCACGATACCAAGCGGCCCGAACACTTCTTCTGCGAGTTCCTCATTTGCCAACCAGGCGTCGCCGCTCGTTTCAAAGAGGTAGGGCGCCGCTTCCCGTGTGTCACAGGCCGTGCCTATGAGTTCGCGAATGCCGGTGCTTCCGGAAACACGGCGCGTTCCGGATCTATAGGCCTCCGCAATGCCGTCCGTCAGCATCGTCTGCTTGCCCTTATCCGCAAGAGCGTCGGTTGCGGCCTGAATGAAGGCGTCGGTGTCCGCGCCATCAATCACAAGCGCAATCCCCGGATTTGTACAGAATTGTCCCGCCCCCATCGTCAGGGAGCCCGCCCAGCCTTCGGCAATGGCCTTGCCACGTTCAGAGATCGCGGCTGGGAGCAGGAACATCGGATTGACCGAACCCAGCTCACCGAAAAACGGAATAGGGACCGGACGTTTTGCGCACAGATCGAAGAGAGCCCGGCCACCACCAAGCGAACCGGTGAAGCCGACAGCTGCAATATCAGGATGTTGCACCAAGGCCTGGCCGACTGCGCGATTGCCACCCTGGATCAGGGAAAAGACACCGGCTGGCATGTTGCAGGCCTTGACCGCCGCATCTATCGCATCAGCGACGATCTCGCCGGTGCCCGGATGCGCAGAATGGCCCTTGACCACGACCGGACACCCAGCCGCCAGTGCCGCCGCCGTGTCGCCGCCAGCTGTTGAAAAGGCAAGCGGAAAATTCGAGGCGCCGAAAACTGCAACGGGACCGACCGGGCGCTGGACAAGCTTTATGTCCGGACGGGGCAGCGGTTGCCGATCCGGCAGTGCCGTGTCGTGGCGGCGGTCGAGGTAGTCACCGTTCAGGATATGCTGCGCAAAAGTCCGAAGCTGCCCCGTCGTGCGGCCGCGTTCACCCTGCAGTCGTGCCTCCGGAAGACCGGTTTCGGACGTGCCGATCTCCGTAATGGCATACGCCCTGGCTTCGATCTCGTCCGCGATCGTGTTCAGGAACCGCGCGCGCTCTTCCCGTGACGTGTGTCCATACGTCCAGAACGCCTCCTCCGCAGCTCTACATGCGGCGTCTACCTGTTCGGGTGTCCCGACAGAAAACGCATGGGCGTTCCCCTGGGCCGGTTCCGACTGAAATGTCCAGTCGCTGGAAACCCAGCTTCCGGCAATCAGATGTTTTCCGTGTGGCTTGAAACTCATGACACCCTTTGTCCCTTGGTTATTCAAAACTCAAACGGTGCTGTCTCGAGACGGCGACCGAGCGAAAACGCGTCGCAAACATGGATCATCGGCGACAGGTCCATGTCGCTTTGCCCGCCTCTAACAAGTTCGGCCATACGGGCGTAGAGATTTGCATATTCGTTGTTGGTGCCCTGTTTCACGACCTTGCCATCGATTTCCAGCTTTTCTCCGCCGAGCGACAGACGGGCCGATCCCTGATCGGTTTCAATGTCTATGTCCCAGCTTTGAGGTCCTTCCTGGCGCCAGTCGAACTCGGCCGTCATGTCGGCCGACACCGGATTGTCAAATGACAGGTTTGCAGCGATCGGTGTGGCCCTGTTTTCCGGAAACAGGAGTGAAGCCTGCGAGAGGTGAACCGGAAAAGGCAGTATTTCGGTCAGGATCGACAACGCGTTTATGCCGGGATCGAATACACCCATGCCCCCGGGCTCCCAGATCCATTCCTGCCCCGGGTGCCACCTGCGGACATCTTCTTTCCAGGTGATCCGCAACTGTCTCAGGGTTCGCTCAGACAACCACGCTTTCAGGTCAGGGACGCAATCGGCATAGCGGGAATGCCAGGTGGCGAAAATGGAAACCCCGTTTTGCTTCGCCATGTCTTCCAGCGCGAAACATTCTGCAAGGCTTTGCCCCGGCGGTTTTTCCAGCATTACGTTCTTGCCGGCCTTCAGGGCGGTCGCGGTGTAGGCGAACCGGGGTTGCGGAGGTATCGCCAGGGAAATCGTGTCGATATCCGCCCTGTCCTTCAGCAAGTCGTCGAGGGTGTTGTAGTGGTCAAAACCCTCAACACCGGCATTCCGGCTGACAACGGCTTCCAGAGACCAATCGGGATTGGCAAAGATGGCGGGAAGATGCTGATCGCGGGCGATCTTGCCGATCCCGACCAGCGCTATTTTTTGGGCCATTAGTGAGAATCCTTTGGAACGCCTGAGCCGCGGCACCCAATCAGGAAGTCGAAATCCGCTCCGGTATCCGCGCCCTGAACATGATCATGGAACAGCCTGGCATAGCCACTTTCGGGCACATCATGGGTTGGTGTCCAGGTGGCGAGCCTTTGCTCAAGTTCACTGTCGCTTATTTCCAGACGCAGCTTTCTGGCAGGCACGTCAAGTTCAATCATGTCACCGTCTCTGACGACAGCCAGTGGTCCGCCGGCGGCTGCTTCCGGGGACGTGTGCAACACAACCGTGCCATAGGCCGTTCCCGACATGCGCGCGTCCGAAATTCGAACCATGTCGGTGATCCCCTTTTTCAGGATCTTGGGCGGGAGGCCCATGTTTCCGACCTCGGAGAGACCTGGATAGCCCTTTGGGCCGCAGTTTTTCATCACCATGATGCAGGTTTCGTCAATGTCGAGATCCTCGTCATTGATCCTGGCCTTGTAGTCGTCAATGTCCTCAAACACGACGGCGCGTCCCCGGTGCTGCAGGAGATGGGGCGAGGCCGCCGAGGGCTTGAGCACGGCGCCTTTTGGCGCCAGGTTCCCCTTGAGGACTGCGATGCCACCTTGATCCGTCAGGGCATTGTCTGCAGTCCGGATGACATCTTCATTCCAGTTCGTCGCGTTCTTGACCTGATCCCAGATCGTTTCTCCCGACACCGTCAGGGTATCCTTGTGCAACAGGCCGGCTTCGGCCAATTGCCGGATAACCACAGGCAGTCCGCCGGCGTAGAAGAACTCCTCCATGAGATATTCGCCGGAGGGCATCAGGTTGACGATCGTGGGGATGTCCCGACCGAGCCTGTCCCAGTCGTCCAGCGTGATATCGACGCCCACGCGCCCCGCGATTGCAAGAAGGTGGATGACCGCGTTGGTCGAACCACCGATGGCGCCGTTTGTCCGGATGGCGTTTTCAAACGCTTCCCGTGTCATGATGTCGGAAGGTTTCAGGTCGTCCTTCACCATCTGCACGATGCGCCGGCCCGACAGATGCGCCATGACCCGGCGACGGCTGTCGACGGCGGGAATGGCGGCGTTTCCGGAGAGCGCCATGCCCAGAATTTCCGTCATGGATGCCATGCTGGAGGCGGTGCCCATCGTGTTGCAGGTTCCCGGAGACCGGCTCATCGCCACCTCGGCTTCCAGGAAGTCCTCCTGGGTCATCTCGCCGGCCTTGATCGCTTCCGAAAATTTCCAGAGGTGCGTCCCTGAACCGACCCGTTCCCCCTGGAACCAGCCATTCAACATGGGACCGCCGGTCACGACAATGGCGGGAAGATCGACGGAAGCAGCGCCCATGAGCAAGGAGGGCGTGGTCTTGTCAAAGCCAACCAGCAGCACGACACCATCCAGAGGGGTACCGCGAATGGCTTCTTCGACGTCCATGCTGGCAAGGTTACGGAACATCATTGCGGTGGGACGCAAGGTGCTCTCGCCGGTCGAAAACACCGGGAATTCCACCGGGAACCCGCCGGCCTCGTAGATCCCGTGTTTGACCCGCTCGGCCAGATCCCTCAAATGCGCATTGCAAGGCGTCAGCTGCGACCAGGTATTGCAGATACCGATGACCGGTCGACCGTCAAAGAGATCGTCGGGCAGCCCCTGATTTTTCATCCAGCTGCGATGGTAGATATGGTCCCGGCTTGTTCCGCCGAACCATTCGGCCGACCTGAGTTTACGCGGCCACTTCGCCGGTTTGAAAACCATGATTTACAGCACTTTCACAATGGTCGCAGATTGGGTCGATGGGGTAAATGAGAGCTTGTTTTTCAGGGGAACGCCGAAACCGGGCGCGGAGATCTCGACCTCATCGCCCTCCTTGCAGGAAACACCGTCCGCGAAGGACAGGGTCGCCGTTCCGAACATGTGGACATGAACGTCGCCCGGCTGCCGGAACAGGTCATATTTGAAATGGTGATGCTCCAGATTGGCCAGGGTATGAGACATGTTTGCCTCGCCGGAGAGGAAGGGCTTTTCCCAGATCACGGATCCGTTCCGGTAGATCCTGCTTGTCCCCTCGACACTCTTTGGCAGATCCCCGACCAGGAGTTCAGGGCCGAAGGACGCGGGCCGCAGTTTGGAGTGGGCGAGATAAAGGTAATTCTGACGTTCCATGACATGGTCTGAAAACTCGTTCGCGAGGGCAAAGCCGACGCGGAACGGGGTACCGTCGGACGCGATGACATAAATGCCGGCAATTTCCGGTTCCTCACCGCCGTCGTCGCAAAATCCCGGGCTGACGAGATCCTCTCCCGGAGCCGTCGCAACCGAGCCGTTGCCCTTGTAGAACCACTCCGGCTGCACACCTGCCTTTCCTGCAGGAGGTTTGCCGTTCTCCAGCCCCATCCGGAACATCTTCATGGAGTCCGTCAGCTGGGTTTCCTCGTCGTCGTCCTTGGCATGCATGGCGTCGCGGGTTGCGGCCGAGCCCAGGTGTGTCAGGCCGGTTCCCGTCAAATGCATGTGGGCGGCATCCGGATGATCGATCGGCAGGAGAATCCGGCCTTCTTCGGCAAGCTTTTCCAGATCGACAGCAGCGCCGAGTTCGTGAGTGCGAATGCACTCCGTCAGGCTCTGTTTCTTGCCGATGGCCTCCAGAACCAGTTCGTAGGTCGAGCCGATGCCTTTCAGGATGCACGCTTCACTTCCATTTCGAACCACGACACAGCGATTGCCGGCTGCATCCAAGACTTGAGAAATCAGCATGGATTCATCCCTGTTTGTTTTTGTTGTAAACGTCGAAGATTACGGCGGCCAACAGCACCAGGCCCTTGATCATCTGCTGGTAGTCGATACCGATCCCCATGATTGACATGCCGTTGTTCAGGACACCCATCAGGAATGCCCCGACGACCGCGCCGATGATCGTGCCGACGCCGCCCGCCATTGAAGCACCGCCGATGAACACGGCCGCGATGACGTCCAGCTCCAGCGCAAATCCCGCTTTGGGTGTCGCCGTGTTCAGTCGGGCGGCGAAGACCAGGCCTGCTGCGGCGGCGAGAACACCCATGTTGGTGAATGCGAGAAAGGTCAGTCTTTCCGTCTTGATGCCAGAGAGCTTCGCGGCCTTCTGGTTGCCACCCAGCGCGTAGACCCGGCGACCGATTGTTGTCGTTTCGGTGATGAACGCATAGATGAGGGTGAGTACGCCCATTGTGATGAGCACGTTCGGCAGACCACGGAACAGGGACAGCTTGTACATCACGAAGACAAGCGCCGCTGCAACGATCACATTGCGGGCAATGAAGAAGCTCCGAGGTTCGTCTTCAATCCCGTAAAGCTTGTTCTGGGCCCTCTGTCGCAGACCGATCCAGATCACCATGGCGGCAGCGACAATGCCGGTGCTCAGGGCCAGGATGTTGACATGCTTGACGCGTCGGATCTCCAGCATGTTTGCCAGGGAGTCGCCCCAGCTGACCGGAAAGATGTCAGGCACAAACCCGGTGGCAATCAACTGGAATTCCTTCGGGAACGGCCCGACGGACTGTCCTTCCAGAAGCCAGAGAGACAGGCCCCTGAAGACCAGCATGCCGGCCAGTGTCACGATGAAGGACGGTATCTTCCAATAGGCGACCCAATAGCCCTGTGCCGCACCGATTATCCCGCCGACGACGAGGCATGTGATGATGGTGAAGGGGACCGACTGGTCCAGGTTCACAATCATCACGGCTGCGAGCGCTCCGATGAAGCCCATGACCGAACCGACTGACAGGTCGATGTTCCCGGACACGATCACGATGAGCATGCCCAGGGCCATGATGATGATGTAGGAGTTCTGCAGCAGAAGATTGGTGACGTTCACCGCGCGCAACAATGTGCCGTCCGTGACGATCTGAAAGAACGCCATGACGGCGATGAGGGCAAAGAGCAGGCCGTATTGCCTCAGGTGAGACGAGAGATACTCGCCGATGCTCTTTGTTTTTACCTGTGGTGCAGGATTGGTGTCGCTTTGATCCAGGTCCATGGTGTTCAATCTCTACTCGTTGACAATGAGCGACATGATGCGCTCCTGGCTCGCATCGCCGGCGTCGAGTTCGCCAACGAGAGCCCCTTCGTTCATGACATAGATCCGGTCGCACATTCCGAGCAGCTCCGGCATTTCCGACGAGATCATCACGACGCCTTTTCCCTCGGCAGCCAGGTCATTGATGATGGTGTAGATCTCGTATTTCGCTCCGACGTCGATACCGCGTGTCGGCTCGTCGAGGATCAGCACCTCCGGAGAAGTGAAGAGCCACTTGGCGAGCACGACTTTCTGCTGGTTGCCTCCGGACAGGTTTACCGTTTTCTGGAAGACGGACGGGGTCCGTATCGCCAGCGCTTCCCTGAACCGTTCCGCAACGCGCGTTTCCTCGTTCTTGTTCAGAACAGGGCCGGATGACACGTCGTTGAGATTGGCGAGCGTCGTGTTGAACCGAATGGTTTCATCGAGCACCAGCCCGAGGGTCTTCCGGTCTTCTGTCACGTATGAGATGCCGGCATTAATGGCCCGATCGACCGTGCTGACATCGATCTCGTTGTCGTTCAATCTGACGGAGCCCGAGATGTTGCGTCCATAGGAGCGACCGAAGATGGACATGGCCAGTTCGGTCCTGCCCGATCCCATCAACCCGGCAATGCCCACCACTTCTCCCGCCCTGACATTGAAGGACGCTTCCTTGATGACCTGGCGTTCCGTGTGTTCCGGGTGCCAGACATTCCAGTCCCGGACCTCAAGCAGCACCTTGCCCGGAGACCGCACATGTTCGGGAAACCGGTGGGTCATGTCCCGCCCGACCATGTCCCGCACAATGTCGTCTTCGCTCAGGCCCCCGGTGGCATCGAGGTTGGAGACCGTCATGCCGTCGCGAATGACGGTGACGCTGTCTGCCACGTAGCGGACTTCATTGAGCTTGTGGGAAATGATGATGCTCGTGACGCCCTGTTCCTTCAGTTCGAGCATCAGGTCGAGGAGCTTGCGGCTGTCATTTTCCTGAAGTGCGGCGGTCGGTTCGTCCAGGATGAGCAATTTCACATCCTTGGAAAGCGCCTTTGCGATCTCGACAAGCTGCTGCTTGCCGACGCCGATATTGTCGACCAGCGTGGACGGCGCTTCGCCAAGGCCCACCTTGGCCAGCAACTCTTCTGTCCTGCGGTTGGTCTGGCGCCAGTCGATGATGCCGCTGCTGGCGCATTCGTTGCCGAGGAAGATGTTCTCGGCAATGGACAGCTGGGGCACCAGTGCCAGCTCTTGGTGAATGATGATGATGCCCTGGCGTTCACTGTCCGAAATGCCGGAAAAGCGGACCGGTTCGCCTTCAAACAGAATTTCGCCGTCATAGTGTCCGTGCGGATAAACGCCGGACAGAACTTTCATGAGTGTGGACTTTCCGGCACCGTTCTCGCCGACGACCGCGTGGATCTTGCCCTGTTCGACATCCAGGTTGACATTGTCGAGGGCCTTCACGCCCGGAAATGTCTTGCTGATGTTCTGCATGGATAGGAGTGCCATGGCTCCCAAACTCCGAGCCTGAGGAAAAAACCGCCCGCAATCTGCGGGATTGCGGGCGGAAGTTTGAATGGAACCTTGGGGTTATTTGATTTGGTCCATTTTATAGTAGCCGCTGCCGATGAGGACATCTTCCCAGTTGGAAGCATCAACCGCGACCGGCTCCAGGAGGTAGGACGGGACGACCTTGACGCCATTGTCATAGGTCTTGGTGTCGTTGATTTCCGGTTCTCCGCCCTCAAGCAGGGAGTCGACCATTCCGACAGTCACCCGGGCGAGTTCCCGTGTGTCCTTGAAAACGGTCGAATATTGCTCGCCTGCGAGAATGGACTTTACCGAAGGCACTTCGGAGTCCTGACCGGAAACGATCGGCATCTTCTGGTCGCCTGAACCGTAGCCAACACCCTTGAGCGAGGAGAGAATGCCGATAGAGAGACCGTCATACGGGCTCAAGGCTCCATGAAGCGGCTTGTCTGTGTAGTGGGCTGACAGCAGGTTGTCCATGCGGGCCTGGGCGACGGCCCCGTCCCAGCGCAATGTTCCGACAGTGTCCATACCCATCTGGCCGGACTGGATCACGACTGTACCATCGTCGATCAGCGGCTGAAGCACGGACATGGCACCGTCGTAAAAGAAAAAGGCATTGTTGTCGTCCGGAGAGCCGCCAAACAGTTCCACGTTGTACGGCCCGTCGCCAAAGCGCTCTTTCAATCCGTTGACCAGCGAAGTGGCCTGCTGAACACCAACCTTGAAGTTGTCGAATGTCGCATAGTAGTCGACGTTGCCGCTATCGCGAATGAGGCGGTCATAAGCGATGACCTTGATCCCTGATGCGGCTGCGTTCTCCAGGGCGTTGGAAAGCGTCGTGCCGTCGATGGCCGCAATAACCAGAACGTCGACACCCTTGGTGATCATGTTCTCGATTTGAGCAAGCTGGTTCGGAATGTCATCTTCAGCATATTGCAGGTCAGCGCCGTAGCCCGCGGCAGTGAATTGCTCGACCATCGAGTTGCCGTCGGAAATCCAGCGAGATGACGATTTGGTCGGCATTGCGATGCCAATGGTTCCCTTGTCCTCAGCCAGTGCATAGCCGGACAAAAGGGTCGAAGCCGCCGCGAATGCGACAAGCGTCTTGGTCATGAATTTCATTTGTTCCTCCCAGACCGGAAAGCCACCGGTCTCCAATCAGTTCTGGCCAATGGTGCCGGGGTGGAAACTGAAGGGAAAAATACATGACCGTCAAATTATTATACATTATAAACAGATACCAAAATTAATATGTATTGGAGAGTTTATTGAGCCTTGATCTCTTGCGGCGTGGCCTCAAAGTTCCCCATCTCAGGCTAATGGCTGAGCTTGCACGGCAGTCTAAGCTGACCGATGCGGCTTCTGTTCTCGGGATTACCCAGCCCGCAGCGTCGCGGTTGATTTCTGAAGTGGCCCGGATCACCGATGCCGAGATCTATGTACGCAGTGGCCGTGGAATAGAGCTCACGGATATTGGTGCCAATCTTGCCGAAAGATGCGTCAGGATCTTGCAGGAATTCCAGGATGCGGGGCAGGATATCGAGCAATACAAGACCGGTCTTCGTGGGCATGTCAGCATTGGCGCTGTAACGGGCCCGGCGGTGGAGTATGTCCTGCCTGCCATCCGACATATCCGGCTCAGTTATCCCGAGATCTCGATTTCCGTCGAGATCGGCACCAGCAAGTCGCTGGCACCCATGCTTGAGGACGGCAGGCTCGATTTCACCTTGAGCCGCGTTCCAGTGGATCTGGATCCGAGACAATTTGATGAACGGCCGCTGCTCAGGGAACCGGCCTGCATGGTTGCGCGCGTCGATCATCCGCTGACCCGGATCAAGTCGGTCATAGCGCCTGATTTGCTGCTCGGATTCGACTGGGTGCTACCGCCCGTTGGGTCTCCCATCCGGGCGACGGCAGAACAGGCACTGAGGGACAGGAAACTGCAATTGCCTACCCGGATCCTGACGACATCCTCCTTTCTTTTCACGTTGATCACGATCCAGAAAACAAACGCGATCGGACCGGTCGCCCGTTCGGTGGCCGAGAGTTTTGCGTCCGGTTATGAAGGCGCGGCAGGGTCAATCGTGATTCTGCCAGTGGACTTCGAGCTCTCGGTGGAAACCTATTCTTTCCTGACGCGCCACGGGCAATCCCTGACCCCGGTTTCACGTATCGTTGCGAAGGAAGTAATGAGGGCCGTCACGGACAAGTCAAACTAGGACCCGGAGCGTCCGATACCGGATGCCGGTACAGACAAGGCGCTTCAGGATCTTCCTTCAGAACGTTTCCTTTACCGGACTCGAAACTGCATGCTTCAAATGCCGGGCGGTTGGAGGTTTAACCTGTCCTGGAAAACCTGCTGAAAGACAGTCAGGACGTCCTTCTTGCGCGGGTCGCTGCCATGTAGGCTCAGTATCGCGGTGGGGAGTTTTTTCCATCGCTGAAATCTTTCCGACACCTTCAATCCGTCACCAATGCAGGACAAGCCCAGAACGCTGTAGCCGACACCCGACGCAACTGCACTGCGCACCGACTGAACGCTGTTTGTTGTCAGGATTTCACGAAACGCCATCTTGTTGTCCGCGAGCGCTGCAAGAGCGGCCTGGCGATAGATGCAAGGGGCGTCCATGAGGCAGACAGGCAATGTCTCTTCTGCCTCGCCTTGCATCCTGTCCTCGCTTTCAGCCCAGACCAGGGGGTCGCTCGCAAAACCGGTTGAGGTTTGGCTTTCTGGATCATGCAGGGCGACGGCAAGGTCAAGCTTGCCCTGCTGAAGGGCGGTCGACAGGTGAGAACTGAGCCCGATCCGAAACGACAGGTCCGCGTCCGGCAAATTGCGCCTTATGGCGGAGAGGATTGCAGGCGTCCTGTGGGGTGCGACATATTCAAGAAACCCGATCCTCAGCCTGCCCGAAATTGTGGGACCCCGCATTTCGGCCAGAAGGTGTTCGCCGCTTTCAAGCAATGCGATGGCTTTGGGGAGAAGGGTCTTGCCGCGATCCGTCAGACGGACTTCCTGGTTGTTCCGGACCAGCAATCGACAGTCCAGCTGCTCTTCGAGTTTTCTGATCCGGATGCTGACGGCCGACTGGCTGCGTCCCATCCGTTCACCCGCAAGGGTAAAATTCCGCGTTTCGGCCACGATGGCGAAACAGCGGAGCAGGTCAAGGTCGATATCCTTCATCTGAATTCAAATATCGAATTTAGAAGATCAAGTAAATTCATTTTGAAAATGTGGCGGCCCACCGCATATTGGCTCCAAAGAGAAGGAGAACGGCCATGAGAGCAATAACCTACGGCAGGTTCGGGCCGGCACGGGATGTCTTGAAACTGGAAGATGTGCCGACGCCGACGCCCTTGCCGGGAGAAGTCCTGGTTCGCCTGCAGGTTTCGGGCGTGAACCCGTCCGACAATCGTGCCCGTGCAGGCGGTCGTCCCGGAGTTACGGAACCGCCATTTCCCAAGATCATTCCGCATAGCGACGGATCCGGCATTGTTGAAGCGGTCGGTGAAGGTGTTTCCAGCACGCGCATCGGCGAACGTGTCTGGATCTGGAACGGCCAATGGCAGCGTGCGTTCGGGACTGCGGCCGAATATATCGCCTTGCCGCAGGAACAGGCGGTTGCCTTGCCTGATGACGTTTCTTTCGAAGAAGGCGCCATTCTCGGGATCCCTGGGATGACGGCCTGCCATGCTGTTCTGGGTGGTGGACCGGTCAGGGATCGTATCGTTCTGGTCAGCGGTGGTGCGGGGACCGTTGGGCGTCTTGCCATTCAGGTGGCCACAGCCTCGGGAGCACGGGTGCTTGCGACCGCGCGGGGTGACAGCGGCATGGAGGCTGCCAGGACCGCTGGTGCCGAAAAGGTCTTCGACTATTCCGATGACACCCTTGCAGAGCAGATACTCGACTGGACAGACGGTCGTCCGGTGGACCGGATCGTTGAAGTGGAATTCGGCAGGAATGTCGAAACGAATACACGGATAATCGCCGAACGCGGGACGATTGCAGCATACGGATCCGCGCAGGAGATGACACCCGTCCTGCCCTTCTATCCCTTGATGTTCAAGGCGGTCACGATCGATCTTGTTCTCGTCTATCTCCTGTCCCGGGAAGAACGAACGGTCACGGTTGATAACCTTACGGGGCTGCTTGAGCGCAGGGCGCTGGATTTTCGGATTTCAGAAGTCTTACGCCTTGAGGAATGCGCGCGTGCACATGACATTGTTGCCGAGGGAGCCAGGGCCGGTTCAGTGCTTTTGAAGATTTGAGAGCCGGTTGCCTGATTGACCCTTTGGCTCGGTTGATCAAAGTCGGCACAACCTGTCTGATAGTCACGAGCAAGCAATCGGGGATTGGTTGAATGAAAGACATAGTCATCACGAGCGCCGCACGTACGGCGATTGGAAGTTTCGGCGGGTCGCTGAAGGACACCGCGCCTTGTGATCTGGCGGCCACGATTGCCGGCGCAGCCATCGAAAGGGCTGGCTTGCAGGCCGATCAGGTGGAGCAGGCCTTTTTCGGAAGCGTGATCCATACAGAGCCACGGGACATGTATCTGGCACGTGTCGGCGCACGCCAGGCCGGCGTGCCCGATCATGCTCCGGCGCTGACCATGAACCGGCTGTGTGGCAGCGGCCTGCAGGCCATCGTGTCCGCGGTCCAGGCCATCAGCATGGGTGACGGCGACGTGACCTTGGCTGGCGGCGCGGAAAACATGAGCCGGTCCGGATACATGATGCCGTCCGGGCGGTGGGGGCAGCGCATGGGAGACGCCAAGGCCGTCGACATGATGACGGGTGCGCTCCACGACCCCTTCGGGATCGGCCACATGGGTGTGACGGCAGAAAACGTGGCTGAGCGCTACGACATCAGCCGTGACCGCCAGGATGCCTTTGCGGTGGAAAGCCACCGGCGCGCAAGCGAAGCTATCCGGGAAGGACGGTTCAAGGACCAGATCGTGCCGATGACGGTTGGTCGAAGAGGGCGGGAAACAGTCTTTGATACCGATGAACATGTTCGCCACGAGGCAAAGCTGGAGGACATGGCGGGCCTGCGTCCGGTCTTCAAGAAGGACGGATTGGTAACGGCTGGAAATGCATCGGGCATCAATGACGGCGCTGCAGCGCTCATCCTCATGACCTCGGACAAGGCAAGTGAGCTCGGCGTCGCCCCGCTCGCGCGCATTCGTGCCTATGGCATCGCAGGTGTCGACCCGGCCGTGATGGGCATCGGTCCCGTTCCGGCGATGCAGATCGCGATGAAGAGGGCTGGTATCACGGCCGAAGATCTGGACGTGATTGAATCAAACGAAGCCTTTGCAGCGCAGGCCTGCGCGGTCAACGATCAATTGGGCTTGCCTTCCGAAAAGGTCAATCCCAATGGCGGCGCGGTCGCACTCGGACATCCGATCGGAGCCTCCGGTGCGATCCTGATGACAAAACTGGTCCATGAGCTGCGGCGGAAAGATGCTCGGCTGGGCGCTGCCACAATGTGTATTGGTGGCGGTCAGGGAATTGCGATCATCGTTGAAAACATCGCAGGCTGAAGCCTCAATCCCGCACGGGTTCAATTTGATCCCGTTCAATTGGCAGCAAATATCGAAAACGGCCCGGCGGTTTGCCGGGCCGTAATTCGTCATGCAGCTGTTTGTGCGGGTTCCCAGGCGAATTTTTGGAACGGCCTGTCAACCGGTGTGTCCGCAAGGTGGTTGGTGTAATTCGACATCACCTTCTGTGCATATCCGAGCACGACCTCGAGAATGTTCTGTTTTGTATAGCCGGCGTTCAGAAACGCCTGGACCGCAGCCTCGTCAACATGTCCCCGATCGCGGACGACCCTGAGCGTGAACGTACGCAGGGCTTCGAGTTTTGCGGTCGGCAATGCCGTTTGGTTGCGAAGCGCATTTGTAACCGCGTCATCGACACCCTCGCTTTTGGCGATCGCCGAATGGGCAGGAACACAATAGTGGCAGCTGTTCTCCACGTTCACCGTCTGCCAGACAACGGTCAATTCCTCCTTGTCGAAACTCGTCTCCTGAAAAAGTGCGTGAATGCGCTGGTATGCCTCAAGAAGCTGAGGAGATTCCGCCATGACGGCATGGAGGTTCGGGATCATCCCGAACGCCGCGACAGAATTGGCCAGGAGCGGTTTTGATGCCTCGGGTGCGGTGGTGGCGTCGTGCAGTGTGAACTCGGTCATGTCTTGTGTCCTCTTCAAGGGGCGGTGCCCGGTTTGACAGGGAGGCATGTAATAAGTTTGAGTGATCACTCAATAAGGAATTTGAGCAATCACTCAAACGTGAAGACGGTCAGTCAGGAACGCGGCAAGACAAGCGCTGAAACAGTTCCTATCTTGGAGGAATGAAAAGAGCGGACCCCTATAACCGAGACACGGCGCTTGACGCCGCCATGACCCTATTCTGGCGAAAGGGTTATCACGCTACGTCGCTAAAAGACCTGGAAGCGGCGCTCGACATGAAACCGGGCAGTATCTACGCGGCCTTCAAAAGCAAGCAGGCCCTGTTTCTGGCCACCCTTGAACGGTATTTTCTCGACAACCGGCAAAGCTTGCGGACAATGGTTGCCGAGCAAGGGTCGCCGCTGGCGGCGCTGGCCGAATTCATGCGAAAATTCGGCTGTCCGGGTGAAGCGGGACAGAGCAACCAGGCCTGCATGGTCGTGAAAACCATGTTGGATACCACTGAAGCCGACAAGGTGATTGGCGACGCCGCTCGGGACTATCTGGACCAGATGGGAGACGAATTCACATCCGTGTTCCGGGCTGCGGAACGTGCCGGTGAACTGCCACCCGGGGCTGACCCGGATTATCTTGCGCATCGCTACCAGATGAACCTGACCGCGTTGCGGATCGAAGTTCAAAGGGGGCGGAACCAGGCCCATCTGGCAAGGCTTGCCGAGGATCTTGCCCGGGAACTCGAGGCACTCAGACCGGCTTAGCAGGCATTCTCTCAAAGAAAAACTTTGTCGAATTGACGATGGAGCGGGCAAGACCCTTCGAGGATTTGCACTCGCTCCAGCGCAAAAGGCGTCGACTTAAGGAAGCGACAGGCGTCGTTGTCGTTCCCGGATCTTGTCGGCGACGCGTCTGCACCGATAGGTTCGCAATGCCGGACCACGCTAAGACCCAAACCAGAAACCCCATTTCTTTCAGATACTAACACGCTCGGGCGACAAGAGAGTTCTGCAGCTTTCTCCACCCTCTTCAACCATTCTGGCGCCCAACCTGAATTGAAATAAATTTCACAAAAAGAAATTTCTACCAAAAATGTTTGACCGCCGGATTGCGCTGCCCTTATCACTTCCTCGTCCGGGATAAAAACCGGGCAATGAAATTTCTTGCAACTCTGCTTTGTCTTTGGAAAGCTGTGCTGCAGGATCAGGAGGAGTTGCTCTAGGGAGGAAACTATGGGCGCTTTGAAATTGAAAGCTGTACTGGTGTCCGCCGCGCTATCGACTGCTGTACTGTCAGCAATGCCGGCGAATGCAAACGGACTGAAATGTGAGCCGGGTGAAACCTACATCATGAATGTCATGGTTTCCGGTCACCCCTACTGGGTCCCTGTCTATCAGGGCTTCAAGCAGGCTGCTGAAGCTTTTGGCTGTGAAACCGTCTTCTCCGGCACTCCGGACTACGACATCACCAAACAGATCGCGTCCTTCGAACAGGACATGGTGAAACAGCCGGCCGGTATCCTGGTTCATCCGATGCAGTCGGACCCGTTCATCGAGCCGATCAACCGCGCGATTGAAAGCGGCACCCAGATTGTCACTTTCGCTGCCGACTCTCCGAAATCGAACCGGACGTCCTACATCACCTCTGACAACCTGGCCGAAGCCAAGTTTGCAGCCGAGGAAATCGTCAAGCAGATTGGCGACAGCGCGGAATACGCCGTTCTGGAAAACCCGGGCCAGTCGAACCACGACCTGCGTGTGACGGCTCTCATCTCCTACATGGAAGACAACTACCCGAACATGAAGCTGGTCGGCCGCCAGGCGACCAACCAGGACAGCAACGCCGCGTACCGCGCAACCGCCTCCATTCTTCAGGCGAACCCGAATCTCGGGGCTCTCTGGATCCCGGAAGCAGGTTCTGCCGAAGGTGCCGTGGCCGCCGTGCTTGAAGCGGAAGCCAAGGTTCTGATCATGCATGCGGACGTCACCCCGACGACGCTGGAGCACATCAAGGCCGGCAACATCCACATGGCCTTGAACCCGAACCAGGGCATGCAGGGTTTCATGGGCTTCATGGCGACGTTCCTGGCCGCTCACTCGGACGTGTTCGATCCGTTCAACGACTACAAGGTCTCCGGCTACAACCCGGTTCAGATCCCTTACGTTGACAACGGCTTTGCTGTCATCACCAAGGACAATGCCGACAGCTTTGACCTGAACACCTACATGGACGGCCGCGACCCGAGCTGACCTCAAGTCCGGGGTGCGTCAGTGCCCCAAACTTGCGGGCTGCCTGTGGAACAGCAAGCGCACAGGCAGCCCGATTTCCGAAGACCTTCATGAGCAGAGTGTTTCAGTCATGCGTGATGACGTGATCCTCCAGATTTCGAACCTGAGCAAGTCGTTCGGTCCGGTCCGTGCGCTGAAAGGCGTCGACTTCGAACTCCGCAAGGGGGAGATCCACGCGATCGCTGGTGAAAACGGCGCTGGAAAGTCGACCTTGATGAATGTGATCGACGGGATCCTGCAGCCGGATGAGGGCGAGATCATCTTCGACGGAAAGGCCGTCAGGATCACGTCTCCGACCATGGCGCAGAAACTCGGCATCGGCTTTGTTCATCAGGAAATCGCATTGTGTCCGGATGTGTCGGTGGCGGAAAACATCTTCATGGCCACGACCAATGTCAGCCGCTCGTTCCTGATGGACTACAAGGCGCTTGAAAGGAAAGCGGCCGATGTCCTGGGACAGCTGAGCGACATCAATCCCGCCACGCTGGTCCGCAACCTGTCGATCTCCCATCAGCAACTGGTCGAGATCGCCAAGGCCCTGACGCTGGATTGTCGCATCCTGATCCTGGATGAACCAACCGCGGCCCTGACCGAAAAGGAAGCCCAGATCCTCTTCGGGATCATGAGGCAGCTGGCGGACAGGGGCATATCAATCATCTACATTTCCCACCGCATGGTCGAAATATTCGACAATTGCGACCGGGTCTCGGTCTATCGCGACGGAACTTACATCACGACCCAGGACGTCGCCGACATTCAACCGAGTGACGTGGTCAACGCCATGGTCGGGCGGGTGATCGACGACCTCTATCCGAAGAAACAGTCGGAGGCCGAAAAGTCCGACGACATCATCCTCGATGTGCGCAACCTGTCCGAGCGCACGCGCTTCAAGGATGTGTCCTTTCGGCTCGAGAAGGGAGAGATCCTGGGGATTGCCGGTCTGATCGGCGCCGGACGCAGCGAAATCGTCAAAGGGATCTGCAAGCTAGAAGGTGAAGACCTGAGCGGAGAAGTCACCCTGAACGGCAAGACACTCGACGTAGGGTCCTATCGCGACAGCATCGCCGAAGGCGTGGTCTATCTGTCCGAGGATCGGAAGGGGGACGGCGTCTTCTTGGACATGTCAATTGCCTCCAACATCTCGGCTCTCAAGCCCGAACAGGTGGCGAATGCCCTCGGTTTGATCCAGAAACAGCGCGAAGACGAGCAGGCACAGGAGCTGGGTGACCGGCTCAACCTGAAATGCGGCACCTTGTCGGACCCGGTGTCCTCGCTCTCCGGTGGCAACCAGCAGAAGGTTGCCATTGCCAAGATGCTCTCCGTCAATCCGAAACTGATTTTTCTAGACGAACCGACACGCGGTGTTGATGTCGGCGCCAAGGCCGAGATTCACCGCATATTGCGCAATCTTGCGCGCAGCGGCGTCGGCATCGTCGTGATTTCCTCTGAACTGCCGGAACTGATCGGCGTCTGTGATCGCGTGCTTGTCGTCCGGGAGGGACGCATCAGCGGCGAGGTCACCGGCGACGAGATGACGGAAGAAAACATCATGCACCTGGCGTCGGTCGGCGGCGCGCAGGCAACGATACACTAAGGGTGGGAATACCATGGAAGACGCAGTCTCCCTGACCGGAACACAAGACACAAAGGCAGATGGTCCTTCGCTGATCCGCCGGATCTTGCGCATGCGCGAAACCGGACTGATCGCGATCATCCTGCTGCTGTTTATCGTGATGTCCTTTGCCTCACCCTACTTCCTCACCTGGGTCAACATGCGGGCAATGGTGATGGCCTTCGCGGTGGAAGGCATTGTCGTGGTGGGGATGACCATCCTGCTCATATCGGGTGGCATCGACCTGTCGGTCGGATCCGTGACCGCCCTGGCCATGGTGATTGCCGGTTGGCTCTTCTTGAACGGGGTTGATCCCTGGGTGGCTTCCGCCATTTCCATAGCGGCCTGTACCGGCATCGGCGCTTTCATGGGCTTCTTCACGACACGGATCGGCCTCCACCACTTTATCGTCTCGCTAGGTGTGATGGTGATCGCGCGGGGTGCCTGTCTCCTCGGGACGGGCGGCAGACCGCTCGGCCTTTACACCCTGCCGCCGGAGTTCAAGTTTATCGGCCAGGGTTCGATAGGTCCGATCCCGGTCGTCATCATCCTGTTCATCGTCGTTGTCGTAGCCTTCGACTTCATGCTTCGCCGCACGACGATGTTCCGGAAAGTGTTCTATACAGGCAGCAACGAAAAAGCCGCCGCCTATTCGGGCATTCGCACCAAGAAGGTCGTGTTCCTGACCACGACGTTGTGTTCGGCCCTGTGCGGCTTTGCCGGGATCATCTACATGGCACGCTTCGGGTCTGCACAACCGACTTTCGGCATCGGCATGGAACTGAACGTGATTGCGGCAGCCGTGATCGGCGGGGCAAGTCTTTCGGGCGGTTCGGGCACGATTTTCGGGGCGATCCTGGGCGCGGTGCTTCTGTCGGTCGTCTCCAGTTCACTCGCACTGCTG
The DNA here is from genome assembly GCA_017643925.1 of Roseibium sp. Taxonomy (GTDB): domain Bacteria; phylum Pseudomonadota; class Alphaproteobacteria; order Rhizobiales; family Stappiaceae; genus Roseibium. Next base: position 19,192 of record JAEPML010000029.1, read on the forward strand.
GATGTCTCGGTCTACTGGCAGGACATCATTCGGGGTTCGATCCTGCTCGCCGCAGTGTCCATCGACCACTATCTCGTCAAGAAACGTGCCTGATCCGGCGTCGCGAAAGAGGGTTTCCTGATGGCAGACAAGAAAAACGATATCGAGCTGATGCGTCAGATGCACACGGTGCTGGTGCTGCATTTCCTGGAAGGCAGGAAGCAGTCGGAAATCGCTGAAACGCTCAACCTGTCCACGTCCAAGGTCAACCGGTTGATCACGCAGGGTCGCAAGCTGGGCATGGTCAAGATCGATATCGAGAACCCCTTCCAGAGGCTGACCGATCTGGAGGCGCTGCTCGAGGACCAGGTCCCGTTGAACCGGGCGCTGGTGACCTCTGTCGTTCCCGGAAGTCCGGATACGACGCTGAAGCAGGTTGGACTGGCGGCCGCCAATCATCTCATCGAGACGATCCGGGACGGCGATGTCATCGCCATATCAGGCGGCAAGGCGGTCAGCGCCGTCGTCCAGAACATCGACACGGACAAGAAATTCGACGTTACCGTTGTTCCCCTGACCGGCGGCGTCCAGGGCAAATTCTACACTGACGTCAATCATCTGGCGACACAGCTGGCCGACCGCCTGGGCGGTTCGGCGGTTCTTGTGCACGCGCCCCTCTTCGCCGAAAGCCGGGAGCAGCGCGACATGCTGATGGATGTCGCCTCGATCAAGCAGGCCTTTGAAACAGCCCGCCAGGCGAATGTTGCCCTGGTTGGTGTCGGGTCGATCCAGACCCCGGGCTCGAGTTATTACGACCTGCATCCCATGTCTGAAAGCGACCGCAAGATGCTCGTCGGAACTGGTGTAACGGCCGAGTTCCTCGCTCACTTGATGAAGCAGGACGGCACGGTCGCCGACTACGCACTGAATTCGCGCCTGGTGGCTTTGAAGCCGGAAGAACTCAGGCAGTGCAAACGGGTCATCGGGGTCGCATCGGGCGAGGAAAAGGTGATGCCGATCCGGGCCGTTCTGAACGGCCACCACATAGATTCACTCATTCTGGACGAAGACACCGCCAGCGAAGTTCTGGCAGCAACGGAAGGTGCTCAAAATGTTGCATGACATGCTGACACGAAAGATCGGTCAATCAGGGATCGATGCCTCGGCCGTTGGCCTGGGCACCTGGGCCATCGGCGGCTGGATGTGGGGGGGAACCGATGAAACCCGTTCCATAGAAGCCATTCAGGCCTCGATCGACGAGGGTATCAGCCTGATCGACACGGCGCCGGCCTATGGTCAGGGTCTTGCGGAAGAGATTGTCGGCAAGGCGCTGAAAGGCCGACGTGACAAGGTCGTCCTGGCGACTAAATGCGGATTGGTCTGGCACACCCGGAAGGGCAATCACTTCTTCGACTATGACGGCAAGCCGGTCCATCGCTATCTCGGCAAGGATGCGATCGTCTACGAGGTCGAGGAAAGCCTGAAACGCCTGGGGACCGACTACATTGATCACTACATCACCCATTGGCAGGACCCCACCACCCCGATCGACGAAACGATGGCGGCGCTCGAGCAACTCAAGTCTCAGGGCAAGATCCGCTCCATCGGGGCAAGCAACACCAGTGTCGAGGACCTGAAAGCCTATGTAGCGGCCGGGCAGCTCGATGCGATCCAGGAAGAATACAGCATGGTGAAACGCGACATTGAAGCAAGCCATGTTCCTGTCTGCCTGGAGGCAGGTGTTTCCATGCTGAGCTATTCATCGCTCGCACTGGGACTTCTGACCGGAAAAATCGGACCGGACAGAACCTTCAGCGGGGACGATCAGCGCAAGGACAATCCGCGCTTTTCGATCGAGAACCGGCAGAAGGTTGCCCGACTGATGGAAACCATCGCACCCATTGCCGAGGCGCATGAAGCCAGCAAGGCCCAGGTCGTGATTGCCTGGACCCTGCAGCAGCCCGGCATAACATTCTCACTTTGCGGAGCGCGGGATGCAGGCCAGGCAGTTGAAAACGCCCGGGCCGGACGGCTTCGTTTGTCGCAATCAGATCTGGATGCCATCAGCACAGCAGCACAAACCCATCTGAGCCAGCTGGCCGCCTGATCCAACCGCGCCAGGCGCACACTGAAAAAGCAAATCAAGGGACGTCGAACGAGTTTTCGGCGAACGGGAGACCTATGTCCGATCAACGGCAGAAAAACTGGGACAGCTTGCGCACCGACAGTGCGTTCGATGTCGTTGTCGTCGGCGGCGGCATCAATGGCATAGGTGTCTACCGTGAACTGGCGCTGCAGGGTCTGCGGGTTCTACTGGTCGAGCGGAACGACTTCTGCTCCGGGTGCAGCGCGGCGCCGTCGCGGATGATCCATGGAGGTCTGAGGTACCTGGAGAACGGAGAGTTCGATCTTGTTCGCGAGTCCTTGCGCGAGCGGGATGCACTCCTGGAAAATGCGCCGCATCTGGTTCATCCGCTTCCCACCGTCATTCCCATCAAGTCGGTTTTCTCTGGTCTTTTGAATTCGGCGGCCAGCTTCTTCGGCCTGTCCGGTAAACCGTCAAGCCGCGGCGCCTTGCCCATCAAGCTTGGGCTTTCGCTTTATGACTGGGTCACGCGCAAGCGGCGTCTTTTGCCCACGCACGCATTCATGGGCCGCAAGGCCACACGGGCCAAATGGCCCAAACTGATGCCCGACCTGAAATTCTCCGCAACCTATCACGACGCCTGGATCAGTCACCCGGAGCGCCTTGGAATGGAGCTGATCCGGGATACGGAAAAACACAGCCCAGCCTGCCTGGCTCTGAACTATGCCGAGATAGCACCAAGTGAAGGTGGCGGGTTCAAGGTCTCCAATCTCCGCAACGGCGAAATCGAAACCGTGACGGCCAGGATCGTTGTCAATGCAACCGGAGCCTGGCTGGATGAGACAATCCGGCAGATCAGCGGCAACGTGAAGCGAGAACGGCTGGTTTCGGGGACCAAGGGATCTCATCTCATCATCGACAATCCGGAAATGGTGGAAGCCCTGGCCGGCCACATGGTCTATTTCGAAAACGGCGATGGACGAGTCTGTATCGTATTTCCATATCTCGGCAAGGTGCTGGCCGGGTCGACAGACATTCGGGTCAATTCCGCGTCGCGTGTCCGCTGCGAGGACGAGGAACGGGATTACATCCTGGACTCATTGCGCCTCGTGTTCCCGGAGATCGCCATCGGTGTCGAGGACATTGTCTTCAGCTATGCCGGCATTCGCCCGCTTCCAAAAAGCGATCATGATTTCACCGGGCGCATTTCCCGCGGCCACCACACCAGGCGCCTCGAAGGCCAGGTGCCCCAATTGTGCATGGTGGGCGGCAAATGGACGACGTTCAGGGCCTTTGCAGAGCAAACGGCCGACGAAGTCCTGACGGAGCTTCGGCGGCCGAGAAAGACGAATACTCTCAATGTCCCGATTGGCGGCGGGCAGGTGTTCCCCAAGGACCAGACCTTGCTCGAAAAGGCGTTGGTGCGGGAATTCTCCGTTACTCCGGAGCGCGCGCGCTACCTCGCACGAACCTATGGAACCGCTGCCGCAGATCTTCAGAAATTCTGCATTGCTGAAGGAGCCGATCAACCGGTCAACGGAAGTGCCCTGACCCGGAACGAAGCAATCTATCTGATCCGAAACGAGTTGGTGGAAACCCTGTCGGATCTCGTTCTGCGGCGGACGTCCCTGGCGATCGACGGCAGCCTGTCTCTCGACATCATCGACCAGCTCACCCGGCTGGTCCTGGAGGAGAAACACCTCACCCGGCACGAGGCGGAAGAGCAACGCTCGAGCCTCATTCAGGAACTTGGCGATTATCAAGGTGTCTCGTTGCAGATGCTGGAAGCGCGTAATCAAAATTGGAGTGACGAATGCGTGTTAGCACAAAAGCCCGCATGAACCGGATGTTCACGCATGGCGGCTGCCTTGACGTGGCCATTGACCATGGCGTTTGCAACGAACCGAGCTTCATGGTCGGCCTGGAAGACATGGCTGGCGTAGTTGACACCCTTGTCGATGCAAAACCGGATGCCATCCAGATGGCTTATGGGCAGGCAGACCTGCTGCAGAACCGACCGGAAAAGGACAAGCCGGCCCTGGTGATGCGGATCGATATGGGCAATCCCTACAACGACCAGCGCCACCGGATCATGTGGTCGATACTGCAAAATGCCGACGAACCGATCATCGGCGCACTCGAGATGGATGCCGCCTGTGTGGTGGTAAATCTCTTCATGCTGCCGGATGAGCCGGAGCTCTTCCGTCAATGCGTCGAAAACATCTCCCGTGTGCGCGCGGCCTGCCACAAATACGGCATGCCGCTGATGATCGAGCCACTGGTCATGCTGCCCAATGAGGTCCGGGGTGGATATCAGGTTGACGGCAACGCGGAGAAAATTGTCACTCTGGTTCGCTTGGCAAGTGAAATGGGAGCGGACATCATCAAGGCGGATCCGACCGAGAACCCCGAAGACTTTCACCGGGTGGTCGAAGCGGCGCGGGTGCCGGTCCTGGTGCGCGGCGGTGGCAAGGAAGACCTGAAAACCGTTCTGCGAAAGTCCGCGGCGCTCATGAAACAGGGAGCCAAGGGAATGGTCTATGGCCGGAACATCTATCAGCACGCCAATCCGCGTGCGGTTGTCGCCGCCCTGATGGCCATGATCCATCAGGGGGCAGATGGCGACGAAGCCTGGGATATCTACAATCGTGGTTGAGCAGACGACATACGTGCTGGGCCTCGATGCCGGCAACACGGTCATCAAGGCCGTTTTGTTCGACCTTGAAGGTCGGCAGATCGCCATGCATGCGCTGGACGGGCAGTCCAGCACGCCGCAGCCGGGTCATGTGGAACGGGACCTGGGGGAGCTTTGGAGCAACGCCCAGGTCGCCATCAGGCAATGCATTGAAGGTGCGGGAATTGATCCCGCCCTGATTGCCGCGATCGGGTGTGCCGGACACGGAAATGGTCTCTACCTGCTCGACAAGGAAGATCAGCCGCTCGTTGGAATCCAGTCTCTGGACACCAGGGCAGCAGAACTGGCCGACTTGTTGAGATCCGAAGAGGGCGAAGCGCTCCATGGCCTTTGCCTGCAGGAGCCCTGGCCGTCACAGACGCCGGTGCTGCTGGCCTGGATAAAGGCCAATCGGCCGGACCTCTTTGAGCGGGCCGGAACGCTTTTCCTGTGCAAGGATTTCATCACGTTCAAACTCACCGGCCAGAAGGTGAGCGACATATCCGACATGTCCGGTTGTGGCCTGACGCGCATGCCCGAATGTGTCTATGACGACGAACTCCTGACGCTCTACGGATTGCAGGATGCACGAAACCTGTTGCCGCGACTCATCCACCCCACTGATGTGGCCGGCCGTGTAACCAGGGAAGCCGCCGCATTGACAGGGTTGGCCGAGGGCACACCGGTGGTCGCGGGCTATTTCGATGTCATCGCGAGCGCGATCGGATCGGGCGTGGTCAGACCCGGCGAAGCGTCGATCATCGCGGGCACCTGGAGCATCAACCAGGTGTTCTCGCAGGAACCCGTGGTTGACCGAACAATGTTCATGGCCTCGGGGTTCGCTCCTGGTCGTTTCGTCAACATCGAAGCGAGCGCCACCTCCGCAGCCAATCTGGAATGGTATGTCCGCGAGTTTGTCGAACGCGGCGCGCACCATGATGACCCGTTCGGATATTGCAACGACCGGATTGCCGAAATTGCACCGGGAGAAGGCGACCCCTTCTTTCACCCGTTCCTTTACGGGTCCGGGCAAGGCGCCGAGTTTCGGGCAGGTTTCTATGGTCTGGCAGGCTGGCACACCGAAGCACATCTCCTGCGGGCTCTGTTCGAAGGCGTTATGTTCGAACACCGGCGGCACATTGAGGTCCTTCAATCCGCCGGCGTGCAATTTGATGCCGCCATCCTGTCGGGCGGCGGTGCGCGCAGCCCGGTCTGGCCGCAGATGTTCGCAGACTGCCTTGGCGTTCCGATCGGTGTTGCCGACGCACGTGAGACCGGCGCCCTCGGTGCTGCGATCGGGGCATGCGTTGGGGCCGACCTTTTTCCGTCCTACGAGCAAGCTGTCTCTTCGATGACGAGCGTTCGCAAGACATATCGGCCAACCTCTTCGATGAAGAGCCATTACAACAACCGTTATCAAACCTTCCTGAAGCTTACCGAAGCCATGAAGGGTTTCTGGAGCGGCAGGTCAGACACCAACTTGCCCGGAGCGTGATGTCATGAAAGCAGTCGGTTTTTTTCATTCCCTGCCAATCGAGCATCCGGAAAGTCTGCTGGATGTGGACCTTCCGGATCCGGATGTCGGCGAGGCGGACCTTCTCGTCGAGATCGAGGCGGTGTCCGTCAACCCGGCCGACGCAAAGCGTCGTATCCGCACGGCGGCAGAAACGCCACACGAAACGGCCTTTGTGCTCGGTTATGACGCGGTTGGGATCGTGCGATCCTGCGGCAGTGCCGTCACCGGGTTCAAGCCGGGTGACCGGGTCTGGTACGCGGGTGACGCCTCCCGGCCAGGGTCATATGCAGAACTCCAGAGTGTCGATCACCGCATTGTGTCGCTGGCGCCCAAGGGCGTTCAGCCGGAGGCAGCCGCGTCGCTCCCGTTGGTGACGTTGACGGCCTGGGAGATGCTGTTTTCCCGCCTGCAGGTGCCGGCTGACGAAGAGCCCTTCTCGCTTCTCATTATCGGTGGCGCCGGCGGCGTTGGGTCGATAACCACGCAGATCGCGCGCAAACTGACGGCGGCAAGAGTCATCGCAACGGCATCGCGCACTGAGTCTGCAGATTGGTGCCGTCAAATGGGCGCGCATGAAATCGTGGATCACGGGGACCTCGTCAAAAGCACCCGTGACACGGGTCATGAGACCGTGGACTACATCACCCAATATGCCGACACGTCGCAGCATTGGGACGCCATGTGCGAGCTGATTGCACCCCAGGGCCGCATCGGCACCATCGTCGAGACGCCGGACAGGCTGGATGTATCGGCCCTGCAGGGCAAATCCGCGGCCTTGATGTGGGAGCTGATGTTTACCCGGTCGCTGTTCGGCACGCCCGACATGGACCGACAGGGCCAGATCCTGTCCCGCATGGCCCGACTGGTTGAGGACGGTGTCATTTCCACGCTGGAAACGCGCGTGCTCAACGGCCTTTCCGCCGCGACCCTGAAAGAAGCCCATCGGATCATCGAGAAGGGTGCCACCATCGGCAAGCTTGTGGTGAAATACTAGCTTGGAGACAGGGTGCTCTGGCCGGGATCAATAGATCCGGCACTGGAATGGACTTGGAAGAAACAGGTGTGAACATGGCGCGGTCGGACAAATTGGATGGAACCTACGACTACATCATCGTGGGCGCCGGGACGGCCGGCTGTGTTCTGGCCAATCGCTTGACGGAAGATCCATCCGTCAGGGTTTTGCTCCTCGAAGCCGGTGGGTCCGACAACTATCACTGGGTTCATATTCCGGTCGGTTATCTTTATTGCATCGGAAATCCCCGAACCGACTGGATGATGAAAACGGCCAATGAGGAGGGGCTGAACGGCCGGAGCCTCGTCTATCCGCGTGGCAAGGTGCTGGGCGGCTGCACTTCCGTGAACGGAATGATCTACATGCGCGGCCAGGCGGCCGATTACGATCACTGGCGCCAACTCGGCAATGTCGGTTGGTCCTGGGAAGACGTGCTCCCGTATTTTCTGAAATCCGAAGACCATCACGGCGACAAGAACGCGTTGCACGGCACAGGCGGTGAATGGAAAGTGTCCCGCCAGCGACTCGACTGGGACATCCTGCGTGCGGTCCAGGAGGGCGCGCGGGAACTCGGGATCGAGCCACGTCCCGATTTCAACGACGGCAACAATGAAGGCAGCGGGTTTTTCGAGGTCAATCAGCGCGGCGGCGTGCGCTGGAACACGGCAAAGGGCTTTTTGCGGCCTGCGCTGAAACGCCCGAACCTGCGTGTCATTACAGGCGCTGAAACAAGTCAGGTTCTCTTGCAGGACAAACACGCGGTTGGCGTCCGCTTTCGCACAAAAGGTGGTGAGATGACGGCAATGGCCTCTGCCGAAGTGCTGCTCGCGGCCGGTGCGATCAATTCTCCCAAGATCCTGGAACTGTCCGGCATCGGCAGGGGCGGGGTCCTTTCGGAGCTTGGGATCGATGTCCGGCACCAAAGCGAAGGTGTCGGCGAAAATCTACAGGACCATCTGCAGATCCGCACCGTGTTCAAGGTGCATGGCGCCGACACTCTGAACACGCGGGCAAACAGTCTTCTCGGCAAGGCCAGGATCGCGATGGAATATGCAATGAAGCGTTCCGGACCGATGTCGATGGCACCGAGCCAGTTCGGCATGTTCACCAAGTCGGACCCGGCCATGGCGACACCTGATCTTGAGTATCACGTCCAACCTCTGTCGACCGACCGTCTTGGCGACCCCTTGCATGCGTTTCCGGCAATCACGGTGTCGGTCTGTAATTTGCGGCCGGAAAGTATCGGCTCCTGTCATGTGTCCAGCACGGACCTCTCGCAGCAGCCCGACATTCGTCTGAATTACCTTTCGACGGAGAAGGATCGTCAAGTTGCGATCACGTCCGTCCGGCAGGCGCGCAAGATCATGACCGCAAAGGCGCTGGAGCAATATCAACCGGAAGAAATTCTTCCTGGCCCCGCGGTTCAGACTGACGAAGATCTTCTGAAGAGCATTGGCGACATTGCAACGACCATTTTTCATCCGGTTGGGACCTGCAGGATGGGGGCGGATGAGGAGTCTGTCGTCGATCCGGAGCTGCGCGTGCGGGGGGTCGAAGGGCTGCGTGTGATCGACGCCTCGATCATGCCAAAGATCGTATCAGGTAACACCGCATCGCCGGTGGTGATGATTGCGGAGAAGGCTGCAGACCTGATCAGGGAGAGGCGCCTTGCTGCGGATTCGCCGGAGCCTCGGAAACTCTCCGCCTGATTCGTCTCCCGCAGTGCGCGTCTGGCGCTCTTTGGGAGCTCTGAGCCATCCTTGAATTGAATGATTTTTAGCTGGCGCCGCATCCATGGCAAAAGATCTTTTGCCGCGCCAGCGGAACATCTGCGGACCCGGCGCCGGTCTCATCCGAAGGATTGATGCAATTGCACTGGCGAATTCGGCTGCAGGCGGTATGGTGCTCGCGCCAATAGACGACAGGTACCTGAAAAGGATTCATTCAAATGTCTCTTCGTATCAATGACACGGTTCCCAATTTCACTGCGGAAACCGATCAGGGAACCATCACTTTTCACGATTGGATCGGCGACAGCTGGGCAATCCTGTTCAGCCACCCGAAGGATTTCACACCCGTCTGCACCACCGAGTTTGGTGTCGTTGCACAATTGGCGGATGAATGGGCCAAGCGCGGCACAAAGGTCATCGGCGTGTCCGTCGACAACGCGGAAGATCACCGCAAGTGGAAGGGTGACATCGAGAAGGTTTCCGGCGCAACTCCGGGTTTCCCGATCATCGCTGATGACGGTCTCGAAGTCTCCAAGGCCTTCGACATGCTGCCAGCCGAAGCCTACCTTCCCGACGGACGCACGCCTGCAGACAGCGCCACCGTGCGCTCGGTCTTCATCATCGGCCCGGACAAGCAGCTGAAGCTCTCCATGACCTATCCGATGACGGTTGGCCGGAACTTCGCCGAAGTCATTCGTGCCCTTGATGGACTGCAGATGTCTGCCAAGGGCGTGGCAACACCGGCCAACTGGGAAGTCGGCCAGGACGTGATCGTTCCGCCGAGCGTGAGCGATGAAGATGCCAAGGCCAAGTTCGGTGAGTTCGACGCCCCGCTGCCTTACCTGCGCAAGGTCAAGGCACCGGCGTGATCACCTGTTTCGGAGCGGGCCCTGCCCGCTCCGCACCTTGAAAATGGAAGAGCGGGTGGCTTCCTGTCAGTGACAGCCGGACAAATACGTGTTTGAAGATCTATACATAACGCCGCTCACCGGCTCGATCTTGATGGTTCTCGTTGTCGGGTTCGGTCATCTCTACCGCGACAACTGGAAGAAACAGCCGGAGGGCTGGCGGCTGCGCGCCTGGCTTTACGGCGTGCCAGCTGGCGTCGGCCTCCTCATGCTGGCGTTTCTCCCGCTGAAGTACTGAATTTTCAATCGACCCTAAATACTCGACCCTCATCCTGAGGAAGCGCAACGCGCTGTCTCGAAGGATGGGTTGTTTGGCTTTTAGCTTGCGGCTCATCCTTCGTGACGGACCTGAAGATCCTCCTCAGGGACGAGGTCGTGAGGCAAGTACGTTTGCTTCCTTCATCCGCCACGGAAAGCCGTCGGCTTCATGCAGCCACAAAAAAACCGGCAGTTTCCCGCCGGTTCCTTTCTTCGTGAAATCAGGTCAGCCGCCGAAGTCGTCCAACATGATGTCTTCGCGGTCCACGCCTAGATCGAGCAGCATGTTGATGACCGACGTGTTCATGATGGGGGGACCACACATGTAGAATTCACAATCTTCCGGAGCCGGATGGTTCTTCAGATATTCGTCGAAAAGGACGTTGTGAATGAAGCCGGTATAGCCATCCCAGTCCTCGTTCGGCAGCGGGTCGGACAGCGCGACATGCCACTCGAAATTCGGGTTTTCCTTCGCCAGCATGTCGAAGTCTTCCACGAAGAACATCTCGCGCTTGGACCGGGCGCCGTACCAGAAGGAAATCTTGCGGTTGGACTTCAGGCGCTTGAGCTGATCGAAGATATGGCTGCGCATCGGTGCCATGCCGGCACCACCGCCGATGAAGACCATTTCCTTTTCCGTTTCGCGGGCGAAGAACTCGCCGAACGGACCGGAGATCGTCACCTTGTCACCTGGCTTCAGGTTAAAGATATAGGACGACATCTGACCGGGAGGGATGCCCTCGGAGCCCGGAGGGGGTGAAGCCACACGGACATTGAGCATGATGATGCCCTTTTCCTCCGGGTAGTTCGCCATGGAATAGGCGCGCTCGATCGGAACATCCACCGTGGACTTGTACTGCCACAGGTTAAACTTGTCCCAGTCCTCGCGATACTCGTCCTCAACGTCGAATTCGGTATAGGCGAGCTGGTGCGCCGGTGCTTCGATCTGAATGTAGCCACCGGCACGGAAGTTGACGTCCTCGCCTTCGGGCAGTTCCAGAACAAGCGCCTTGATGAAGGTTGCGACATTTTCGTTGGAACGCACGGTGCATTCCCATTTCTTGACGCCGAAAACCTCTTCTGGAACTTCGATGTCCATGTCCTGCTTGACGGCAACCTGACAGGACAGGCGGTCGCCGTAGGCCGCTTCACGCTTGGTGATGTGGCTTTCTTCGGTCGGCAGGATCGAGCCGCCACCCGAGTTGACCTTCACCCGGCACTGGGCGCAGGTGCCACCACCGCCGCAAGCTGACGGGACGAAGAGTTTCTGTTCCGCAAGGGTCTGCAGAAGCTTGCCGCCTGCAGGCACGGAGACGGTCTTCTCGCCGTTGATGGTGATGTTGACGTTCCCGGTCGAAACGAGCTGGCTGCGGGCCACCATGATGATGGTTACGAGCGCCAGAACGATCAGCGTGAACAGGACGACGCCGAGGCTGAATGTTTCCATTCCGATCGTCTCCCTTAGAGCTTGACGCCGCTGAAGGACATGAAGGCCAGGGCCATCAGTCCGGCGGTGATGAAGGTGATGCCGAGGCCCTGAAGTCCATCAGGCACATCGGAGTATTTAAGCTTCTCGCGCACGCCTGCCATGGCGGTGATCGCCAGGGCCCAGCCGAAACCGGAGGCGATGCCATAGGTTGTTGACTGGGCAAAGTCGTAGTCGCGTTCCACCATGAACAGGGATCCGCCAAGGATGGCGCAGTTCACGGTGATCAGCGGCAGGAAGATGCCGAGCGCGTTGTAGAGCGGCGGGAAGAACTTATCGAGGATCATCTCCAGGATCTGAACCATCGCGGCAATCACGCCGATATAAGAGATCAGGCCGAGGAAGGTCAGATCGACATTCGGGAAACCGGCCCAGGCGAGCGCACCCGGTTTCAGGAGATAGGTCAGCAACAGGTTGTTGGTCGGCACGGTGATCGCTTGGACGACCATCACCGAGATGCCAAGCCCAATTGCGGTTGAGATCTTCTTCGACACGGCAATGAAGGTACACATGCCGAGGAAGAAGGAGAGCGCCAGATTTTCAACGAAAATCGCTTTGACGGCGAGGGAAATCAAGCCTTCCATCAATGGGCCTCAACAGTCTGGATTTTGTATTCGCGCTCTTCCACCTGCTTGGGTTTCCAGGTCCTGAAGGCCCAGATCAGAAGACCGATCACGAAGAAGGCCGACGGGGGCAGAAGCAGCAGCCCGTTCGGGACATACCAGCCACCGTTGTTGACGGTTTCCAGGATGGTAATCCCGAAGAGCGACCCGGCCCCGAACAACTCGCGGATAACACCGACAAGCATCAGGATGAGGCCGTAGCCAAGACCGTTTCCGATACCGTCCAGGAAAGACGCAACGGGCGGGTTCTTCATGGCAAAGGCTTCTGCGCGGCCCATCACGATACAGTTGGTGATGATCAGTCCGACAAAGACCGACAGGGTCTTGGAGATCTCGTAGGCAAAGGCCTTCAGGATCTGGTCGACCAGGATCACCAGCGAGGCAATGATGACCATCTGCACGATGATGCGGATCGAGCTGGGGATGTGGTTGCGCAAGATGGAGATGAACATGGATGCGAAGCCGGTCACGGCTGTCACGGCCAGGGCCATCACGAAGGCCACCTGCAACGAGGAGGTTACCGCGAGCGCCGAACAGATCCCGAGAACCTGAAGGGTGATCGGGTTGTTGTCCACCAACGGATCGACGAGCAACTCTTTTCTTTTCTGTGCCATCAGATCTCTCCTGCTTGCAGGTTGCTGAGGAAGGTTGCATAGCCCTCCTCACCCATCCAGAATTTCACGAGATTGTCCACGCCGCGCGACGTTAGCGTCGCGCCAGCCAGCGCATCGATATGAAAGTCGATCCCAGCCGGTGGCGGTGTCTTGTCGACGGTGATCTGCAGATCGCCGTTCTCGTCGCGCAGCTTCTTGCCGCTCCACAACGCCTTCCAGCGCGGATTGTCGACCTCGGCACCGAGGCCCGGGGTCTCGGCATGCTGGTAGAACTGCAGCCCGTAAATGTCGTTGCCATCTGCTTCCAGCGCGATGAAGCCATAGAGCGTCGACCAGAGACCGTAGCCGTGAACCGGCAGGATGACCTTGTCGATGTCACCGTCCGCGGTGCGCAGCAGGTAGATGGTCTTGAAGTTGGACTGTCGTCCGATGCCTGCAGGGTCGTTTGTCAGGCGACGGGACAGTTCCGGGTCGTCGGCCGCCGCGCGCTCGTCAAAGGTTGTCGCGTCGAATTCATCCGTGAACTTGCCTGTGGTCAGGTCCAGGACATGAGGTTCGAAGGCCTCGAAAGCCTCACGCACGCTCTGGCTCGGGTCGTAGACGCCGGCGACCTGAAGGATGTTGATGCGCTTGTCGCGCAGCTTGTTCTCTTCCTGGATCGGCCGGAGCGAGACCGCCGCAAGCGACACGATCATGGAAGCGAACAGGCAGAGTGTCACGGCGACGAACAGGGTCTTGGGAACGGAGTCCGTCGGCAGGTCGAGGAACTTGCGCAAAAGCCCCTTCGACTGGTCGGAGTTTGGCGTTTGATCAGCCATAACGGCGCATCCTCCGCTTGATATTCGCCTGAACGACAAAATAGTCGATCAGCGGCGCAAACACGTTTGCAAATAGAATGGCGAGCATCATGCCTTCCGGGAAAGCCGGGTTGATGACGCGGATCAGAACCACCATCACACCGATCAGTGCACCATAGAAGTACCGTCCGACATTGGTGTGTGAAGCCGAAACCGGTTCGGTGACCATGAAGACCAGGCCGAAGGCGTAGCCGCCGATCACGAGATGCCAGTACCAGGGCATGGCGAACATCGGGTTGGTGTTCGATCCGATGACGTTGAGCAGCAGCGAAAAGCCGATCATGCCGGCCAGACAGCCGACGACGAGGCGCCAGTTGGCAATCTTCGTGACCAGCAGGAACACAAGGCCGATCAGGCAGGCAAGTGTCGATGTTTCGCCAAGGCTGCCCTGCATGAAGCCAAGGAAGGCGTCCATCCAGGTGATACCGGCTGCGGCCAGGTGCTCAAAGCCCTCGGACGCGCCGACGGAAAGCGCGGTCGCGCCGGAAAAGCCGTCGACCGGCGTCCAGACCGTGTCGCCCGACATCTGCGCCGGATAGGCGAAGTAAAGGAAGGCACGACCTGTCAATGCGGGATTGAGGAAGTTCTTTCCGGTGCCACCGAAGACTTCCTTGCCGATCACCACGCCGAAAATGATGCCAAGCGCGACCTGCCACAGGGGTGCGGAAGCCGGCAGGATCAGCGTGTAGAGCATGGAAGTGACGAGGAAACCTTCATTGACCTCGTGGCGGCGAATGGTTGCGAAGACGACTTCACAGATCCCGCCTGCAACCAGCGTGGTGATGTAGATCGGGAAGAAATACAGCGCCCCGTGGATCATGTTCGCGAAGATGTTGGTTGGATCCAGTCCGATGCCGAAGGCTTTCAGCAACCAGATCCGCCATCCGGTTTCGGATGCAGCGCCAAGTGTCACGATCGCCGAGTTTGCTTGCCAGCCCGTGTTGTACCAGGCGAACAGGATGCAGGGGATCGTTGCGATGACCACGTAGGTCATGATCCGCTTCATGTCGACGTAACTGCGCACATGGGGTGCGTTCTTGGTTACGGTCTTCGGCGTGTAGATGAAGGATTCCACCATCTCGTAGATGGGGAACAGTTTCTCGTATTTTCCGCCCTTCTCGAAAAGGGGTTCGATACGGTCAAAGAAATTGCGCAGCCCCAAAGGATCAGCCCTCCTTCTCGATCTTCTCAAGGCACTCGCGGAGGGCAAGGCCATATTCGTATTTTGCCGGGCAGGCGAAGCCGACCAGGGCGAGGTCCTCTTCATCAAGTTCAAGCGCACCCAGCTGCTGAGCGGAATCCGTGTCCTTGACGAGCAGGGCCCGCAGCAACTGGGTCGGCAGGAAGTCCTGCGGCATCAGTTCTTCAAAGGTTCCGGTCGGAACCATCGCGCGCCGACCACCGTTGAGATTGCTGGTGAGCGCATAAAGCTTTTTGGAAAATGCGGATCCAAGCACCGGCTGGACTGCGTATTTGCTCGGCATGGGAAGGATCCAGCCAAGCGTGTTTTGCTTGCGGTCTTCCTCGATCAGCGAAACCTGTCGGTGATAGCGACCCAGATAAGCCAGCGACCCGGCGGCTTCACGGCCGCTCAGCACAGACCCTGACAGGACCCGCGTGATGCCGTCGCCTTTGACTTCGCCATCGATCAGGTCGGCCGTCGACGCACCGAAAACGGTTCTGACCAGACGTGGACGCGCCGTATAGGGACCACAGAGCGAGATGACCACACTCGGGTCAAGATAGCCGGTGCGCGCGAGCGCGCCGATGGCAAGAACGTCCTGGTAGGAAATCGTCCAGACCGGGGACTCGGCCTGCGGCGGTGTCAGGAAATGCATGTGGGTTCCGGGCAGTCCGGCCGGATGCGGGCCGCTGAAGGAAACCGCCGTGACGCCCGGAACCTTTGAACCGTCAAACGAGGGTTTCGCGGACTGGCACAGATAAGTCGGTCCCTCGGTGAGTTTCGAAATGGCGACCAGGCCCTTTTCAAAGTCCTCGCTCCGCTCCGCAATGATCAGGTCGGCGTCCGCTGCCAGCGGTTCGCTGTCCAGCGCACTGACATAGATCGCGATCGGCCTGGTCGAAACATGGGGGATCTTGGAATAGGGACGTGTCCGGAAGGAGGTCCACAGACCCGATGCGCACAGAGCCTTGATGATGTCGTCCGCAGAGGCGTCATCCGCAAGCTTGCCAAACTCGATGCCCTTGTCGTCTGCCTTGCCGATATCGATGACAACGCTCTCAAGGACACGTCTGGCGCCGCGGTTGATCGCGCGCACGCGTCCGGTCACGGGGGAGACGACGACAGCTTCCGGATTGTCCTTGTGAAAGAACAGCGGTGTGCCGCGCTGGACCTCTTCCTGCTCCTGAACGAGCATCTTCGGCTTCAGACCGATCTGATCCAGTCCGATCACCCCGACTGACCCGATTTCAGGTCCCTGGTGTATTTTTTGCTCCGGAGCGCCTTCAAGAGGCAGGTCCAGACCCTTTTTGATTTTAATTGTATCCATCTCAAACCCGCTGCGACGTTTGTATCGGGGCCGCAGTTTTATGCGTCAAAGTGTGATGGTGAGACTACTGGCCGCAAAGCGATTGGATGGCTTTCACCATAAGGCCGCCCGCTCAGCGTTTATTGCAATTCCAGCGGAAAAACAACTAGCGTTTCTGCTGAAAAAACAGTATCAGCCGGTAAATTGATTACCTGCGTCCGTACCCGACGGGACAATGGACCGCTCAAGGTTAACGCTCTCTTGGCAAATCCTGCCTTTGGGCCAAAAAAACCGAAATTGGATGTCATGAAAAAAGTTCTCGCTCTTCTTGCCGCTTTCGCCCTGTCTGCCTGTATGGGAGAAGAGGAGGCGAAGGTTCTCAAACTGTCCGGCAAGACGATGGGAACGACCTACAATGTCGTCGCTGTTGGTGTGCCCGGGGACGTAAGCGAGGAAGCTCTGTCGGCAGATGTCGAATCCGTTCTTGCCGATGTGAATTCGAAGATGTCGAACTGGGACAAGAAGTCCGAGGTAACCCTTTTCAACGTTTCGACCGAAACTGCGCCGGTGACGATTTCGGGGGACTTCGTCACGGTGATGTCCGCGGCCAATCAGGTTCATGACCTCAGCGACGGCAAGTTTGACGTAACGCTCGGCCCCTTGATCGAACTCTGGGGTTTCGGCCCGCGCAAGCCGGAAGATCCGGTGCCGTCGGACGGTGACATTACCGCAGCACTGGCGTTTGTGGGGCAAAAAGACAGGCTGACGCTTGATGAGGAAGGCTCGACGATTTCCAAATCGGCTGCCGAGGTCGGGATCAACCTGTCCGCCATCGCCAAGGGCTTCGGGATCGATGCCGTGGCCGGCAAGCTCAAAGCGCTCGGGATCGAGAATTACATGGTCGAGATCGGTGGTGACCTTGTTGCAGCCGGCGAGAATGAAAAGGGCGAAGACTGGAAGATCGGTATCGAGAAACCCGAACCGGGAGAGAAGGTCGTCGAGCTGGTCGTCGAGATTGAGGATCGTGGCCTGGCGACCTCCGGCGACTACCGCAACTTCGTCGAACACGAGGGTGTTCGCTATTCCCATATCATCGACCCGACGACCGGCCGACCGATCACGCACCGGACGACTTCCGTCAGTGTGATCGCGGAAAGCGCGATGATGGCCGATGCCTGGGCAACAGCAATGCTGGTGCTTGGCAGCGAGCGGGGGCTCGAGATCGCCGAAGCCAACAACATTGCGGTCTATTTCATTTCCCGCGGTGGAAATGGCGCCGAAAACCCATATGTTACGGTGGCAAGCAGCGCCTTTGATGCGCTGATGAAAGACAAATAATTCAGACTTCGGCTCTATATGGAATTCCCATGGCTACCTTCGTTCTCGCTTTTACGCTCCTGATCCTGGTCGTTGTCGGCATGTCGCTGGGCGTGATGCTCATGGGCAAGACGATCAAGGGCAGCTGTGGTGGACTGAACGCCATTTCCGGAGCCGACAAATGCGTCGTCTGTCAGAAGGACATTGATCCGGACAGTCCGCTGCGTGACAAGCTGCAATGTCCGCGCGCGAAGAAAATGCTGAGCGAGATGGAAGAAACCGCTTAGCCTGCCTGATCAGGTTTATCTTCTCTTACCCCGCATCCGGCAGGAACCAATCTCGTGCATTGTCGTGACAGATCCGCCGGATCAGCCCTTCCGTGAGTCCCGGCACGTCCGGAATGCTCCCACCTTCAATTTGACGACCGACCATCCGGCAGACGAGGCGCCGATAATACTCGTGACGCGGGAAGGACAGGAAGGATCTGGAATCGGTGAGCATGCCGACAAAGCGCGACAACAATCCCATTTGCGCCACTTGCGTGAGCTGCCGTTCCATTCCGTCCAGCTGGTCATTGAACCACCACCCGGGACCGGCCTGGATCTTGCCCGGCACTGAACCGTCCTGAAAATTGCCTGCAATTGTCACCAGCACTTCGTTCAAGGCCGGGTTCAGGCAATAGAGAATGGTTCGGGGCAGTCCCTTGCGCTGGTCAATCTGGTCGAGCAGCATGTTGAGCGGGGCGGCACAGCCTTTGTCCGACATGCTGTCCCCGCCAACATCCGGGCCGAGTGCCGCAAAAAGACGGGCGTTCTGATTGCGCAACGCGCCGATATGGAACTGCATCACGATGTCACGTTCCGCATAGGCCTGGCCCAGTTCGACCAGAACTGCGGCGCGGAAATCCTCCGCGTCCTGGGAGGACATCGTCCAGCCGTTCCGGCCGTTTCGCAATATGAGGTCAAGTTCTCCACTGGCGCGCTTGGAAAACCCGTGCATTTCACTCAGCGCATGATCGCTGGCCTTGCATCCGAGCGTGACAAAGAAATCGAGACGGTTCAGCAGCGCCTCGACCAGGTCTTCAAAGCACGCGATGGAGATACCCGAGACGTTTTCAAGCCGCGAGATGTAGGCTGCAAAGCCCTCCGCGGATGGATCAAGCGCCTTGTCCGGTCGAAAGCTCGGAGCAACGCGGAACGCAAGGTCAGGGTCCGACTGTGCTTTGACATGGTGAGGGAGCGCGTCGCATGGATCATCAGTCGTACCGATATATGTGACCGACATCTGTTCCAACAGGCCACGGGCCGAATGGCTGTCCTTGGTCAACTGCTCATTGGCCATCCCCCAGACCTCCTCGGCAGTGTCTGCGCTCAACAGACCCTGCCAGCCGAAATAGCGGCGCAGCTCCAGGTGGGTCCAGTGATAAAGGGGATTGCCGACGCAATGCGGGACCGTTTCGGCAAAGGCCTGGAATTTTTCGCGGAAATCCGTTTTGCCTGTCACAAGATCTTCCGGGATGCCGTTCCAGCGCATTGCGCGCCACTTGTAGTGGTCCCCTTCCAGCCAGATTTCCCCAAGCGAAGACCATTTCCTGTCATCTGCAATTGCGGCCGGGTCGAGATGGTTGTGGAAGTCGACGATCGGCAGGGGCGCTGCAACTTCGTGATAGAGGTGCCGGCTTGCGGATGTATCGAGGAGGAAATCGTCCCCCAGAAAGGAAGAAGTCATTTGAGGCCTCAAAGACTGTTCGAAAGGGACTTCAGAACGCCGTGGTCCTGCAGGGTCCGATAGGCGGAGGATATGCTCTCAACGAAGTCGGCATTGTCCGGCAGGTCGTTGCCAAAAACATCTTCGAGCGACAGCAGTTCGTGCACATAGGCATCACCGTCAGTGCGCATTGAGATTTCGGAAATTCGGGCCGCAAGAGGATCATTGACCGGCAAGCTGGCTCCCGTCTCTGACCTGCCCCGGCAATAGAGCATCCAGCCAGCGATCGCCAGGGATGACAGGCGCCAGCCATGTTGTTCCGCGAGGTGCTGGCGCACGGGAGCCAGAAGCCGTTGTGGCAGTTTCTGACTTCCGTCGGACGCGATCTGTGTTGTCTTGTGATGCAGCGCGCGATTTGAAAACCGTTCAAGCAGCGCCTTGGCATACCGCTCGATGTCGACGCCCTGCGGAACGCGTAATGTCGGGGCTTGCTCGTCGAACATGAGCCTGGTGACTGCGGCGCGAAGGATCGGGTCTTCCATGCAATCCGCAATGGTTTCCTTGTCACCAAGCGCGCCGAGATACGCCAGAAACGAATGCGATCCGTTCAGGAGGCGCAATTTCATTTCTTCGAAAGGTGCAACGTCCTCGACAAACTCTGCTCCTGCGAGGTCCCAGTCGGGACGCGCGCCGGCAAAATTGTCTTCAATGACCCATTGGCGAAAGGGTTCACACAGAACACCATTTGGGTCGCTGTATCCCAGGGCATCTGCGAGTTTCGAAAAGGACTCTTCGGTCATTGCCGGCGTGATCCGGTCGACCATGGAGCAGGGGAAACGGCATTTTGATCTGATCCAGCTGGCCAGTTCCGGGTCGCGGTGTTCAGCGAAGTCCAGCACGGCAGACTGGCAGAGCCTGCCGTTTTCAGGGAGGTTGTCGCAGGACAGGATTGTCAATCCACTCAGACCGGCATTCCGGCGTCGGGACAGTCCCTCCACCAGAACTCCGATCGCTGTTTCGGGCGACGCAGGCGAAATCAGATCCTGCCGAATGCCGGAATTCTGCAGGTCCAGTCGTCCGCCTGACAGGCAGTAACCCTTCTCGGTGATTGTCATCGTGACAACGCCGAGCTCCGGTTCGGCGATCTGGTTCAGCAAGCTGTCCGGTCCGTCGCGACGCGGATGCAGTGTTTTTGTCAGGACCCCGACCTGTCGAAGACGTAGATCGTCGTCGGACATTTCGCCCACCGAATAGAGGCCGTCGGACTGATCCAGCCGATCAAGGTCCTCGATCCCGGAATGCAATCGTGTCGCCACCACACCCCAGTCCGAAGCTTCGGTGTGGAGCATCTCGTCGTGAAACACCATGACATGCGCTTTGGCAAAAGCGCCAAAACCGATGTGTAACAGGCGCGGTTTCAGGCGGCTGCGGTCATAGTTCGGTTTGAGAAGTCTGGTCATGTCAGCCGTCACCTGGATGCCCCGGCGAGGTGGAAATGAACCGGTTCGCCGGGCGCGTGGGCGTTCCCGTTGATCGTAAGCGGGGCCGACCCCGCAAGCCAGACCGAGACCGTGTCAAAGGCCGGCTGCCATTCGCCGTGGCGTTCCCAGTTCAGTTGAACCTTTCCCTGGGTCTTCGCGAGGTCGAAAAGTGTCAGGGAATGGGCGCCCGAGAGGGCGTCGACGGTGTCACCGTCGTCATCATAGGCGCAAGAGCGGACGGGCGTCACGCCCTCCGGCTGCGGGTAGAGACGCCAGGTCCGCTCGGTGTCGAAGCGTGGGTCTGACCGCAGGTTCGGAGCTGCAAGGGGCAGTACGCTGCCACCGCGCACGAAGAGCGGGATCGTCTCCAGCGACACGGGGACCTTGATCTTCTGACCTCCCGGATACCATTGACCACCATCAAAAGCCCACCAGCCTTCCGCGTTGCGCGGCAACGTCACGAGACGATGGTCGGCGCCCTCCTCGACGACGGAAGCGACAAGGAGGTCGCGCCCCAGCAGAAAGTCAAACTCGGCATCGTGGCAAGCCGTGTCATCGGGATGATCCAGGAACAGAGGGCGAAGCATCGGCTCGCCTTCGGCGACCGCCCGGTAGAGCAGCGTATAGAGATAGGGGATCAACTGGGCCCGCAGTCCGAGCGCGTCCTTCACGAGCGGCGTGACTTCAGGGTGCATCCAGGCTTCGTTGGCGCTGCCATCATCATTCCAGGAATGGATGGTGAAACGGGGATGGAAGATGCCGTTCTGTACCCAGCGCAGGAACAATTCGGGACCAGGTTTCGGTCCTGCAAAACCGCCGACATCGTGACCGATATTGTAGAAACCGGAAAGACTCAGGCCCAGCCCCATGGGAATGTTCCAGCGCAAAGTGTCCCAGCTGGTGAAATTGTCGCCGGTCCAGGTCTGGGCGTAGCGCTGTGTGCCGGGAGCGGCACAGCGGGAAATCAGGTAGGGACGCTTGCCGGGTTGATTGTTGCGCTGGGCGTCATGGGAAGCCCTGGTCATCAGCTGGCTGTGCAGTGGCCGGACCAGGTTGATAGGGATCGGGTCTCCGAATCCTCGGCAGATCGCTTCGTCGTCCCAGACTTCATATTCATTGTTGTCGTTCCAGGTGTTGCGGATGCCCCTGTCGAACAGCTTGTCTTTCAGGTTCTGCTGCCACCACGTAACGGTGTCCGGGTTGGTGAAATCCAGATGCGACCCATAACCGTCCCAGAATGGCGACTGTTCGGGTGCCTTTGTTTCGCTGTCACGAATGAAAAGGCCCGCCGTCTCCGCTTCTTCAAAGAGGGGGTGGTCGGTCAGTAGAACGGGCTTGATATTCGCAATGAGATGGACCCCGGCGCGATCATAGGCCTCCGTCAACGCGTTCACATCCGGGAAACGGTCGGTGTTCCAGTGGAACACGTAGCGTTTGCCCTTGATGGCGGTATAGCCTGACGACATCTGGAAACTGTCGCAGGGCAGACCTTCCTCATCTAGGCGGCTCAGGAATTCCAGCAGTCTTTCCTGCGCGTTCTCCGAGTCCGTATAGGCCATGGTCGAGCCGGAATAGCCCAGGCCCCAGCGTGGCATGAAAGCGGTTCCGCCCGTCAAGCGGTGTTGGGTTTTTGTAACGTCGAGGACGGACGGCGCCCAGCTGAAGAAATAGTCCAGATCGCCATCTGCGGCACGGAACGCGCGAAAGGGCAGGTGGTAATTGTCCTTCTCATTGCCGAGATCGAACCAGCATGACGCCAGCGTGTCATAGTAAAGGCCATACGCACCAAGGTCGCCCCGCTCGGTAATCGTGAACGGAATGTGCTTGTAAAGCGGATCGGTGGATTGCGCATCATAGCCAAGCGCGTCGAGGTTGCGCATTTCATAACGTCTGCCCGAGCGCTCCAGCTTTCCGCTCTTTTCGCCGAGACCATAGTAGCGCTCATCCGGATACCGGCGCATGTAATGGTGCTTGCGATGATCCCGGCGCCCGAGCATGTAGGCATCCTGTGGACGGTCCCGGGCGATTTCCCGAAAGGGGGCATCCGGTCCGGAGCGGCATTCCCAGACAAGGGCAAGGGGCAGCTCGACGGTGAGGCGCAGGTTCGAAGCGGTCAGGACGATTGAATCGTCCTCAACGGACAAGTCAAATTCCGGGCAGTCGAAGCCGCTGAGGTCGTCCCGCTGACGACCCTCCCAGGGGGCATCCTCCTCGGGCGCAATGGCCCATGTCCTTGCCAGGCGATAGACGCCGTCTTTCAGGAGACTGACCCGGACAAGGGCATTTTCCAGAACGCTGATCTGGAGACTGTGCCGGTTTTCAACCTCCAGCCGGAAGCCGGTGGCAGTCCGTTCTGAAAACTGCCAGTTTCTCAAGGCCTTCATGAATTACCCCTGGTAGCCGAGCAGCAGACGGGGCAGGAACAGGCTGAGTTCCGGGATGAAAGTGACCACCAACAGCAGGCCGACAAGAACGCCGTAGAAGCCGAACATCGGACGCAGGACGTCGCCGATTTTCACGCCGCCGACCGAACATCCGACGAAGAGTGCGGACCCGACAGGCGGTGTGCAGATGCCGATGCAAAGGTTGAACGTCATGACGACACCGAAATGCACCGGATCCATGCCGAGATCCTTTACCACCGGCAGGAAGATCGGCGTGAAGATCAAAAGCGCAGGTGTCATGTCCATGAAAGTGCCGACGACCAGCAGGGCAATGTTGATGATCAGCAGCAAGATGATCGGGTTTTCGGAGAGGCCGAGCAGGATATCGGAAATCGAATAGGGAATATCGGCAAAGGCCATCGCTTTCGACATTGCGATCGAACAGCCGATCATCAAAAGCACGATGGAGGTGGTCACCGCGCTCTCCAGGATGATGCTGGGAAGTTCCCGCCAGGTCACTTCCCTGTAAATGCCAAGCGCGAGGAACAAGGTGTAGACCACGGCGACCGCAGAGGCTTCGGTGGCGGTGAAGATGCCCCCGATGATACCGCCCATGACGATGAAGATCAGTCCAAGCGGCAACATGGCTGCCAGGGCTTTTTCCATGACTTCACTGCCACTTGCCCGTTCCGCGACCGGATAGCCGCGTTTCTTGGCAATGATGCCGGCCACGACCATGAGGCAGAGACCCATCAGGATGCCGGGAACATAGCCTGCAACGAACAGTGCGGCGACCGATGTGCCGTTGGTAATGAGCGAATAGACGATGAAGGTTGAACTCGGGGGAATGAGCAGCCCGGTTGGACAGGACGCAATGTTGACGGCGGCGCTGTAGGCCGGGTCATAGCCTTCCTTTTTCTGCAGGGGCGCCATGACACCCCCAACCGCCGCGGCCGAAGCAACGGCTGAACCCGAAATCGAACCGAACATCATGTTTGCAATGACGTTGCAGTGCGCCAAGGCCCCGGGCAGACGTCCACCAAGAACCTTCGCAAATTCGATGAGCCGAATGGCGATGCCACCCCGGTTCATGATGTTGCCGGCCAGGATGAAGAACGGAATGGCCAGCAAGGTGAAACTGTCCAGGCCAGATGCAACCTGCTGCGCAACGATATAGACCGACTGGTCGAAGGACATGAACAGCAGGAATGTCGCAAACGCCGCCAGACCGATCGAAAAGGCGATCGGTACACCCAGCATCATGAGCAGCGCAAATGTCCCGAACAGGACCAGGATCGATTGAATATCCATGAAGTTCCCCTAAACCCCGATCGGACCTAGTCCAGCGGACCGCCGGCCTTCGGCGTGCCTGATTGATCATTCGGGCCACGTCCGTCGCGGAAGAGGTCGGCAAGGAATGTCAGGCAGTAATAAAGAATGCAGAGCCCGGAAAACGGGATGGCGATGTAGACGAGCCCCATGGGCAGGCGCAGCGCGGGTGAGACCTGGCCTGTTTCGAGCGTGCGTCCGACAAGATCAAGTCCGCCATAGATCATGACCAGTGCGGCGAAAAGTGCGATCGCGGCAATGATGCCGGCATTGACCAGAAGCCTGATGGAGCCGGACGTGATCTGGGGCAAAAGGTCGATGGCAAGGTGGCGTCGCTGACCGAGCGTATAGGCGCCGCCAAGCAGGGCAACCCAGATGAAGAGAAACCGCGCCATTTCGTCCGTGACCGTGCTCGGGCTTTCAAGCACGTAACGCGAAAAGACTTGCCAGATCACACAGGCGACCAGAACGGCAAAGGCAATTGTGATGACAAGGCGCAGGATCAAGTCGACGCCTCTGGTGATGGTTGTCACGTTCGTCCTCCTAGGTCGGGCCTGTGCGTGCATTCGCTCAGAAGGCACGTTTGCAGGTTTCGACGGCAATAGAAATGCGCCATTCGGAAAAATTGGTCAACCAATTTTATAAAAAAGGTTGACTGATTTGAGAAATTGGACGAACAATTCGCCATCCGCGGCATCGTTCCGCCGCGAGAAGCGCAGCCAGCTTGTTGCTCTGAACGGGCCATTTCGCAGGATTCTGGCTGCTTTTTGGGAGGATATCATGTCGAAATTCGTGAAGCTCGCAGCGCTGATGGCTGCTGGTGTCGTGGCTCTTGGTGCAGCCGCAAACGCAAAGACCTTGCGTCTTAATCACAACAACCCGGAAGACCATCCGCTGCACAAGTCGATGGAATTCATGGCCGAGAAGCTGGAAGAGGCCACAAATGGTGATCTCAAGATCCGGATCTATGCCAACGCACAGCTGGGCACGCAGCGCGAATCCATGGAGCTCATGCAGAACGGCACCCTTGACATGGCCCGTTCCAATGCGTCTGAGCTGGAAGCCTTTGAAGAGTCCTATGGTGCCCTGAACCTGCCTTACATCTTCGTCAATGCCGACCACTATTACGATGTCTTGAGCGGTGACATCGGCGCAGACATTCTTGCGGCATCCGAAGACAAGGGCTTTGTCGGCCTCGCCTATTACATCGAGGGCGCACGTTCCTTCTATGCCAACAAGGAAATCAACTCTCCTGCAGACCTGAAGGGTATGAAGATCCGCGTACAGCCAAGTCCTTCCGCCATCCGCATGGTGGAGTTGCTCGGTGGTAACCCGACCCCGATTGCCTGGGGTGAACTCTACAGTGCGCTCCAGCAGGGCGTGGTCGACGGTGCAGAAAACAACCCGATGGCGTTGACGTCGGCCCGTCACGGTGAAGTATCCAAGGTCTATTCCAATGACGGCCACACCATGATCCCGTCCGTTGTGATGATTTCCACCAAGACCTGGAACGACCTTTCGGACGAGCACAAGGCGGCTCTGACCAAGGCTGCGAAGGAGTCCATGGACTTCCACCGCGACCAGTGGGATGCGATGAGCGCTGCTGCCGTCGAGACCGCGAAGAGCGAACTCGGTGTGAAATTCATCGAAGTGGAAAAGGGTCCCTTCATCGAAGCTGTTCTGCCGATGCATGAAGAAGCCGCGAAAAAGTCGCCGGTGGTTGCTGACCTGATCAAGCGCATCAAGGCGATTGCCCCGTAACGCTTGAAGACCAGTTGGAGACCGATAGATGCTCGAACGCTCACACCTTGCCGACAATGCGCTCCAGGCGCTGCATGACGAAGATTACGATGTTCCTTTCAACACGCAGTCTTTGAACCATGCCGGCATGGTGTTCATGGGCGGTCGGGCATCAACAAGTCTCGACGGGGACTGGACCTTTTGTGTCGATCTCCTGGACACCGGCCTCCGGCAAAAATGGTTTTCCATGCTGCCGGAGGCGCCCGAAGAGCGAACCGAACCGTGGGACTACGATCCCTATACGGGGGAAACGGTTCCAGTGCCCTCCAACTGGGCCACGCTCAAGGAGAAATGGTATTTTTTCGAAGGCAGCAGCTGGTACACCCGGCCACTTGATGTCGAAACCATCGATGACGGAAAACGTCTTTTCCTGCGCCTTGGCGCGGCCAGCTATGACTGCAAGATTTTTCTGAACGGCGTGTTTCTGGGAAACCACTATGGTGCGTCCACGCCATTTTTTGTCGAGTTGACGGGCAAGCTCAAGCGGGGCCGCAACTGGATCATGGCCTGCGTCAACAATACGCGCACGCGGGATCGCGTGCCGATGCGCAACACGGACTGGTTCAACTATGGTGGCCTTTATCGGGAAACGGCTCTGGTCGAAACGCCTGCAAGTGTAATCCGGGACCTGTTTGTCTACCTGGTGCCCGACGGTTCCTATTCCAGGATTTGCGCCGAGATAGCTGTCGACGGCGACCTGGATCTCCCGCTGACCCTGTCGATCCCGGAGCTCGGCGTGGATCTGACATGTCCTGTCGACGAGAATGGGCATGCGCGGGTCGAGTTTGCCGCGAGCCCCGAGCTCTGGGGACCCGAGACACCCGTTCTTTACAACGTGACCGCGACCTTTGGCGACGACCGGGTCAGTGACCGGGTGGGTTTCCGCCAGATCGAACGGCGCGGGACAGAGATCTTGCTGAACGGCAAACCGGTTTTCCTGCGCGGAATTTCTGTACACGAGGACGATGCCGAACTGGGCAAGGTGACCAATGAAGAAGATCTGCGCCGGCGGTTCGAACACGCACGTGAACTTGGCTGCAACTATCTTCGCCTTGCGCATTATCCTCATCATGAACGGGCAGCGGAAATTGCCGATGAACTTGGATTTCTCCTGTGGGAAGAAATTCCGGTCTACTGGGCTATCGATTTTGCCAATCCCGCGACCTACCGCGATGCTCAGAACCAGCTGATCGAACTGATCAAGCGGGACCGCAACCGCGCCAGCGTGGTGATCTGGTCCGTTGGCAACGAGAACCCCGACACGGATGATCGCCTGACCTTCATGCGCGGCCTGGCCGACACCTGCAGGAAATTCGATCCGACCCGGCTGACCTCCGCGGCCTGTCTGGTCAACCACGCCCGAAATCGCATTGAAGACCGCCTGGCGGAGTGTATCGATGTGATTGGCCTGAACGAATATTACGGCTGGTACGAAGAGAATTTCGATGACCTGGCCGCGATTGGCGAGAACTCAAATCCTGACCGGCCGGTCGTGATCTCGGAAACGGGTGCTGACGGGGTCATTGGACCCAAGGGCCCCGAAAAAGGGCTATTCAGTGAAGACTACATGGCGGAAGTCTATCGCAATCAGATTGCGACGCTCCGTCAGCTCGACTACGTGAAAGGCATGTCGCCGTGGATACTGTACGATTTTCGTGTTGAACGGCGCCAAAATATTTTCCAGAACGGCTATAATCACAAGGGGCTGATCGCCGCCGACAAGAAAACAAAGAAAAAAGCGTTCCACATACTTGCCGATTATTACCGTCAGCTGGCAGAAGGTGAGGAGAACGCGAGGAAAGCCTCATGACCAGCGATGACTCAAAGCGCCGCTATCAGGAGATCGCCGAGCTGCTGGCCCGGCGCATCGCCGAAGAGGGCTATAAACCTGGCGACAAGTTTCCAACGGAACGCCAGATCTCGATGGAAATGGGCATCAGCCGGTCGCTGGTGCGCGAAGCTTTCATCGTGCTGGAGATCGAAGGCTACTTGGATGTACGCAAGGGGTCCGGCAGCTACGTGGCTGACGGCGAAAAAATCTCGCTGAATGTCCAGAAGTCTGATTTCGGTCCCTTCGAGCTGCTGCAGGCACGGCAGCTGCTGGAAAGCAGCATTGCGGGGTTTGCCGCGACCACCATCACCAAGAACGACATTATCAGGCTGCGCGAAACGCTTGAGCTCGAGCGCAAGGCCATCGAGAACGGCACCGAGGATTACCTGGCGGACCGACAGTTCCACTTGCTGATTGCCGAAGCGACGCAGAACAGCGTTCTCGTCGCGCAGGTCGAGGATCTCTGGACCAAGCGCGAAAACAGCTCCATGTGGGCACGCCTGCACGATCGTATTTTCGATCTGAGTTACCGCACCAGGTGGCTTGACGACCACGCGATCATTCTTGAGGCTCTGCGCCACCGGGATTCCGACCGGGCACGCCATGCGATGTGGCAACATCTTGAAAACGTGCGCCTGACCTTGCTCGAACTTTCCGACGTGGGCGATCCGGAGTTCGACGGGTATCTCTATACGCCCGCTGTTGCGTCACCATAAGAACAAGAAAGACCTGATGCGATGATTGAGAGCTGGCGTTGGTTCGGACCCGAGGATCCGGTCTCCCTGAGAGACGTTCGCCAAACCGGGGCAAGCGGAATTGTCACGGCACTGCACGAGATTCCCAACGGGACGCTCTGGCCGGAAGAAGATATCGCTGCCCGCCGCCGCATGATCGAAGCCGAAGGTCTGACCTGGGTCGTCGCCGAGAGCATTCCCGTGCATGAGGATATCAAGACCGGCGCGCCGGGCTGGGAGCGTCTGGCGGAGAACTGGGCTGAAACGGTCCGGGCCCTGGCCCGCCAGGGTGTCACGACGATCTGCTACAATTTCATGCCGGTGCTCGACTGGACCCGCACGGATCTCGACTACGAATTGGCCGACGGGGCCACGGCCCTGCGGTTCGAGTTTCTGGCCTATGCGGCTTTCGACCTGTTCATCCTGAAGCGGGCAGACGCGGCAAGCGACTATTCGGACGCCGAAGTCGAGGCAGCGAAAGAATGGCTTGGCAAGCGGGACGATGCGGCGTTGAACAGGCTGACGGCAAATATCATCGCCGGTCTGCCTGGAGCCGAAGAGAGCTACACGCTCGAAAGTTTCCGGGCCCGGCTCGAAAGCTACCGGGACGTCGACCGCGAACAGCTGTTTCGCAATCTCAAGGGGTTTTTGGACATAGTGGTTCCGGTGGCCGAGGAAGTTGGTGCCGTCCTGGCGATCCACCCTGACGATCCGCCTCGGTCGCTGTTCGGTCTGCCGCGAATTGTCTGTACAGCTGAGGATCTTGTTCGCATCCGGGACATGCATCCTTCTTCAGCCAATGGTTTCACGCTTTGCGCCGGATCACTTGGTGTGCATCCGGACAACGATATTCCCTCGATCGTCGAACTTCTCGGTCAGCATATCCACTTTACTCATCTCAGAGCGACGCGGCGGGAACAGGATCCTCGAAGTTTCCACGAAGACGCGCATCTGGAAGGCGATCTCGACATGGTCGCAATCGTCAGGGCCCTGCGATCACTGGAACGGCGAACGGAAAAGGCAATTCCCATGCGCCCTGATCATGGGCACCGGATCTTGAACGATCTTTCCGGTACGTCGACGCCTGGATACCCGGCCATCGGACGGCTCCGAGGCTTGAGCGAATTGCGCGGTGTCACGCGGGCCGTGGACGCGCTCGGCTTCTGAGTGTGAGATCTGACATTTGCCTCACGGGCAATTCAGAAGGGTTGACGAATGACCTGTCGCGGTTAATTCCCAGTGCTGGTACAGATCTCGCGTCAACCAGCAGGGGATTGAATGTTAGACAGCGGAACGAGCAAACAGGACCTCATCGAACAGGGGCAGGATGTCATCCTGATCGACGGTCTGCTCTTGCAGACCCAGATCGGCGTTCTCGAGAGCGAAAAGGGACGCACACAGGCAGTCCGGTTTGATGTCGAGATCCGGACAGTTGCCGGCTATCGCCAGATCGTGCGCGAAACCGGGGCCTACGTCTCCTACGCCGACACGGTTCACTTCATTCAGGACAAGGCCAGAGATGGCGGGCATGTCGAACTGGTTGAAGAGTGGGCCGAGTCGATCGCCGAATTTGTTCTTGAAAATCCATTGGCCGAACAGGTGACGGTCAAGGTGACCAAGCCGGACATCTTCGAAGAGGCCGCAGGTGTTGGTATTTGCATCTGTCGGCGGCGGCCGTGAACTTCGGCAACCGGACTTGCCTTGCGAGATCGCACGTTATCTGTCTGACTTGACCGCTCATTTTGGGAGTTCTGATTGAAATGATTTCCGCCGACCGCATTCTGCCGCTCTGGCTCAAGTATCGAGATGCGCTTGAAACACCGGTTCGTACGTTCGAGTTTCCGAAATTCGGCCGCCGGTTTGAAGACAGAACCTATCAGATGGGCGTCTTGAACCTGTCGCCGGACAGCACTTACCGGGAGACGGTGTGCCATACGTTCGAAGCCGCGCTCTATCGGGGTCGCCGCATGACACTCGAGGGCGCTGCCATGGTCGATATTGGCGCGGAATCCACAGGTGAAACCGCAGACCTGGTTTCGATCGAAAAGCAGATCGACCGGATGCGGCCGGTCGTCAAGGCGCTTGCAGCGGACAATATCCTGGTTTCGGTGGAAACCTATCATCCCGAGGTCGGCGTTGCCTTGCTGGAGGCAGGTGCCGGCGTGGTCAATCTGACCGGCCGGGTTGACGATTCGGCCTTCTACGAAGCCGTTGCCTTTCACCAGGCTGGCGTTGTCATGTGTTACACGCCGGGCGAGAACGCCCGGTCAGACGACTATCTGCCCCCCGTCTCCGACATTTTCGATCATCAGCTGACCTTCTTCAGGGAACGGGTCAGGTTGGCGACCGATGCAGGTGTTGAACGACTTTGGGTGGATCCCGGTTTCGGCTTTGCGCTTCACCTGCCGGACGGTCCGGACCGGATCCGCTACCAGACCGACAGCATCCTACAATCCTTTCGGCTTCGCGAACTTGGCTGGCCTGTCACCGTCCAGCTGACCGGTGCAGTCTATCTGTTCCGGGACGAAGTCCGCGTTGCACAAACCAGCGCGGCCACTCTTGCCGTGCTGTCCAAGGCCAACCTGGTGCGCAGCCATGAAGTCCCGAGGGTGCAACCGGTCTTGAACCTTCAGGACTTTGCCTGATCGAATTGGAGAAAGAACATGTCCGACGACAAGATCGCACTGGTAACCGGGGCCGGAAAGCGTCTCGGCAAGGCAATTGCAAGCGGCCTGGCGGAAGAAGGTTATGCGCTCGGACTGCACTACAACTCCTCGGTCGGAGGTGCAAAGGATCTCCATGACGAGATACTGGCGTCAGGTGGTCGGGCAGTGCTTCTGCAAAAGGATCTCAGCCGGCCTGAACTGGCGGGCGAACTGATCGGTGAGACCGCAGCGGCGCTTGGCGGTCCGGTGACCGTGTTGGTGAACTCGGCGTCAGCCTTCAACACCGACTGTCTTTCGGACCTGACGCTCGACAGCTGGAAATTCCTGATGGATGTCAACGCGGCCGCGCCGGTCTTCCTGATGCAGGCCTTCGCCAACCAGGATCCAGCGCCGGAGAGCGGTGCGATCGTCAACATGCTCGATACCCAGATGATGTCTGCGTCGCCAGAGCGGTTCAGCTACTTCTGCGGAAAGTTTGCGCTGGATGGCGCGACCCGCCTGGCGGCCTATGAACTCGGCCCAAGGGGGGTCAGGGTCAATGCCGTCGCTCCGGGCCTTGTCCTGCCGAGCGACCAGACGCAGGAAAACTTCGACAGCCGGCAGAAACTCACGCCGCTGGGCCCGGGTCTCGGGCCGGATGACATCGTAGCCGCCGTCAAATATCTGGTGCAGGCGCCCCAGGTCAGCGGCCATACACTTGTGGTCGATGCAGGGCAGCGCTTGATGGGATTTGGCAACGCGCCCATCGGGTAAGTGGATGGAACAGGGGCAAAATTGCGGTTAATTTGTGGTTAATATCCACCGCTGCCTGTGGGTGGAAAATTTTCTCGAAAAAAATCAAAAACAGCTGTTGACGGTTTTGTTGGTGGTGCGTATAACGCGGCTCATCGACGGCGGCAACGTCGCTGGCGACAAGGTTTTTTGACCTTAATTCCAGAAAATTGGTCTTGTTGGGCCGGATCTTGAGGTTCGGT
>JAEPML010000002.1 GCA_017643925.1 Roseibium sp.
CTCGTAGCTGGTGTGCCAGATGACCTCGTCATCCACCAGACACACATCAACATGATCAATCGGCAGAAGGTTCTCGATCTCGGCCTTGACCGAACGCAGTGCCGACCGGATCTCGACCTGCCCGGCATGCGCGCCGTCAGTGCGCCTGAGCGGGCCTATGCCCTCGATCTGCTGGCGCACGGTGTTGAGAAGCAGAGCGCCTACCGCCCGGCCATCAAGGTCCTGCGGGCCTCGCTTGCGCTTCAGGAAAACGCCAATCTGCGTCGTCGATATGAACAGCTGATCGCAGAACACGGCTTTCGCATTGTTGACCACCAGGTCGATTCCGACAGTGCATCTCCCCGGATCTGCCTTGTGTTTTCACAGGCCCTCGCGCGCGGTGAAGACTATGCACCCTATGTCACGGTGAACAGTGACAAGACGGTGTCGGTTGAAGCGGAAGGTCAGCAGGTCTGCGCCGATGGCCTGGAACACGGTGTTCGCTACGAGGTAACAGCCAGAAGCGGTCTACCTGCTGCTGACGGTGAAAAGCTGGAGAAATCCGCCAAGCTCTCGATTTATGTCAAGGACCGCTCTCCAAGCGTGAATTTCCTCAGCAGATCCTACGTTCTGCCTTCCGGAGGCAACCCGACCATCCCGATCGTTTCGGTCAATTCGACCGAAGTCGAGACGTCGATCTACCGGGTTGGAAACAGATCGGTTGCCGACATTCTGCGAGACAACAAGTTTCTGCGTCAGCTCGACTCCTACCAGCAGGACCAGCTTGAGGACGAACTCGGAGAAAAGGTCTGGACCGGTATCGTTGAAACCGAAAACCGCCTCAATCAGGACATTACAACGGCAATTCCGATCACAGAAACGGGCCTGGAATTGAAGCCTGGCGTCTATGCCATGACTGCCCGGTCGAAACTGGACACGCAAAACCGTTGGGGAACACAGGCAACGCAGTGGTTCCTCGTGTCCGATCTGGGGCTGACCGCACTTTCCGGCGACAACGGAATTGCGGCCAACATCCGTTCGCTTTCCACGGCAAAGGCGCTGTCGGACGTCAGTGTGCGTCTATTGGCGGTCAATAATGAGATTCTGGCGGAAGGCAAGAGCAATGCCGAGGGCTTTGTTGAGTTTCCGGTCGGAATGATCCGGGGCAGGGGCGGCCGGGCACCCGGCGTTCTTGTTGCTGAGACTTCGGACGGTGACTATTCCTTCCTCGACATGCGCAAGCCGGCATTTGACCTGTCCGATCGTGGTGTCGAAGGACGCCCTGCACCTGGACCGCTCGACGTTTTCGCCTGGACCGACAGGGGCATCTACAAGGCGGGGGAAACCGTTCACGCCCAGGCGCTGCTGAGAAACTCAAAGGCCGTTGCGCAAGAAGACTTCCCGTTGACCTTCGTCTTTGACCGTCCGGACGGTGTCGAGCATGCCCGCTACACCGTTGCCGACGGCGGATTGGGAGGGCACCTGCAGGATCTGACGCTTTCACAGTCGTCCCAGCAGGGGATCTGGTCCTGGCGGGTCCTGGCTGATCCGAAGGGGAGTGCCATTGCCCAGGGCACGTTCATGGTCGAGGACTATCAGCCCGAGCGGGTCGATTTTGATCTGGAAACAAGTGCAACCGCATTCAGCCGAACCTCGCCGACGGCACTGTCGCTGGAGGCGAAATACCTCTACGGGTCTCCCGCCAGCGGCCAGAAACTGGAAGGCGATATCATCGTCCGTCCGGTGCACAGGCTGGAGGCCTATCCCGGCTACCTGTTCGGACTGGAAGATTCGGAAACCTATTCCCAGCGCGATTCCATATCGGCTGGTCTGAAGACGGATGCCGAAGGCAAGTTGTCTTTTGACGTGTCTCTGCCCAATCTTCCGGAAACCACGCTGCTTTACGATGCACGGCTGATTGCACTCCTTGTGGAAGCGGGCGGGCGCTACGTGGAACGCGACTTGGATCTGCCGGTTGCGCTGGACGGCCCGCGCATCGGTGTGAAACCGGCATTCGACGGAGACGTTGAGGAAGGCGGACCGGCCGACTTTTCCGTCATCGTTATCGGTGACACCGGGAAAGAGCAGGCTGGTTCGGACCTGAAATGGAACCTCTCGAAGGTCGACCGTCGTTACCAATGGTACCGGTATGACGGCCGCTGGGCCTATGAGCCCATCACGACAACGCGGCGTGTGGCCAGCGGCGAGCTGGACACGGCTCCGGGTAATCCCGGCCAATTGTCATTGCCGGTCGAATGGGGCGAGTACAGGCTTGAAATCGAGGGCAGCGGATCGCTCCAGACGGCAACCAGCGTGACCTTCCATGCGGGCTGGTATGCCGCCGATTCCACCTCCGACACGCCGGACTATCTCGAAGTCGGTCTTGACCGGAACCGCTACAAGTCAGGTGACATCGCGAAATTGCGCCTGAAGCCGCAGATGGCAGGGATCGCGGTTGTCAACGTTGTCTCGGGAGGCTTGCTGTCCAGCCAGACCGTTGAAGTCACTGCCGAAGAAACCGAGGTCGAAATCCCGGTCGGCGACGATTGGGGGGCGGGTGCCTATATCACCGCAAGCCTTTACCGGCCCATGGATCTTGATCAGAACCGCATGCCTTCAAGGGCTGTCGGGCTGTCCTGGTTGCAGGTCGATCCGGGTGACCGGGTCCTGAACGTGGAGATATCGGCTCCGGAAAAGATCCTTCCTGAAACCACGCTGGATGTGCCCATTCGGCTTGCCGGTCTTGAGACAGGCACAAAAGCCTATCTCACGGTCGCTGCAGTGGATGTCGGCATCCTCAATCTGACAGGTTACAAGACGCCCGATCCCGACAGCTGGTATTTCGGTCAGCGTCGGCTTGGAACGGATATCCGTGATCTCTACGGTCAGCTGATTGACCGGACTGCCGGAACGCTGGGCCGCGTGCGGTCTGGCGGCGATGCCATGGCCAACCGCCTGGACGCGCCTCCACCTGACGAGGAGCCGGTTGCCCTCTTCTCCGGACTTGTAGAAGTCGGCGATAACGGCGAAGCAACGGTCTCCTTCGACATCCCGGCATTCAATGGTGCCTTGAAGCTGATGGTTGTCGCGTGGACCAGGGACGGGGTCGGGCACGCCGACAGCGAGGTCAAGGTTCGCGCTCCTGTCGTCATGACATCTAGTCTGCCAGCGTTTCTTGCTCCGGGGGACCAGTCACGTCTTGCACTGGAACTCGACAATGTCGATGGCGTCTCCGGAGAATATGAGCTCGAGTTGAGCGCAAGCGAAGGCGTCTTCCTGGACGGTGACAGCGCGCAGACGCGCAAGCTGGATCTTCAGCAGGGCAAGAAAGTCCTGTCCATTCTGCCGGTGTCGGCCGGGGCGTCGCCCCATGAGGGCGAAATCGTCGCCTCGCTGACCGGACCTGATGGATCGCAATTCGTCAAACGCATGCGGCTGGACGTCAGGGACACTCAGCCGGAAGTCGTTCGACGGTCCTCCTTCCAACTTGCCGCTGGTGGCACACTGAACCTGACCGCAGACAGCTTCGACGGACTTCGGGCCGACACGGTTGACGTCACGCTTGCGGCGGGGGGAGCGGCCAGCATCGACGTCGCAGGGCTGCTTGCGGCGCTGGATCGCTATCCCTATGGCTGCACGGAGCAGACAACCAGTCGGGCGCTGCCGCTTCTCTATCTGAGCGAGGTTGCGGAAGCGGCCGGGCTTGGCGGGGACAGTGCCATTCGCGGCCGGGTGGTCAAGGCAATAGCCGCGGTGTTGGCAAACCAGTCCTCTTCGGGCGACTTCGGATTGTGGAACAGTTACGGGGATGGTGACACATGGCTTGATGCCTATGTCACCGATTTCCTGACACGTGCCCGGGAGAAGGGATACAAGGTCCCTGATCTTGCGTTCACCACTGCGCTCGACAATCTTGAAAATCGCATGGCCTACGCCTCCGATTTCCAGAATGGCGGCGAAGGTGTCGCCTATGCCCTTTATGTGCTCGCCCGCAACGGTCGGGCCTCGATGGGTGATCTGAGATACTATCTCGATGCCAAACTGGATAGTTTTGCGACCCCTCTCGCCAAGGCTCAACTGGCGGCAAGTCTCGCGCTTTACGGAGAGCAGGAACGCGCCACAACGGGTTTCAATGCGGCCCTGGGCTCTTTGCCCTCCGAAAAGCCGACCGTATATCGAAGCGACTACGGCTCCATCCTGCGCGACAGCGCTGCGGTGACTGATTACGTGGTCACGGCTTCCATGGGAGACAAAATGACCGGTGAGGCCGTCGATATCCTGAAATCGGCGCAGGCCCGCACGGCGAATCGATCCACCCAGGACATGGCATGGTTGCTTCTCGCAGCCCGGTCACTGAACGAGTCGGCCGAAAAGGCGAAAATTTCGGTGCGGGGTCAGGAAACGGCTGGTCGGCTGGCCTGGTCCCTGAAGGGGAGCGAGATCGCAAAAGACGCAGCAAGCGTCATCAACAACGGCGATGCCTCGGAAAACCTGTTGGTCTCGGTTGTTGGGCAACCCCTGTCTCCGGAACCTGCTGGTGGCAAGGACTATTCGATCGAACGCACGGTCTACGATCTGGATGGCAATCCGGTTGATCCGAGTGCCGTTCCTGTGAACACCCGGCTTGCGGTCGTTGTAACGGTCCGGGCGCTGACAAAACAGCCGGGTCGCCTGATGGTCGTCGACCGGCTGCCGGCGGGTCTAGCAATAGACAATCCACGCCTCGTCCGGTCGGGAGACCTTGGCGGGCTTGATTTCCTGAGCACCATCGACCAGCCCGAACACTCCGCATTCTATACGGACCGGTTCGAAGTGGCCGTGGACCAGACCAGGTGGAGTAACCAGGAATTGACCTTCGCGTACCTGGCCCGTGCAGCGACACCGGGGACTTTTGCCCATCCTCCGGCATCGGTTGAAGATATGTACAGACCGGACCGGCGGGCGATCACCGCGACCTCCGAGTTCGTGGTGCTCGGACCGACGCGTTAGGTCGGCCGCCATGTCCGGAAGGTCAATGCGCATGTGGCAGGTTGGCCGGCGATGGATTTTCATCGCTAGCCTCACCTTCACTGTTGCAGCGCTCGGGATTGGCTTGAAGGTGTACCGTGACTTCGGTGCACTGACCCAGCCGCCCCCAATCGCCGATCTCTCCCTTTCAGTTGTCGTGCTGGACCGCAATGACCAGCTTTTGAGAGCATTCACCAGTCAGGACGAAAAGTGGCGCCTGCCGATTGAGCTCAAGGACGTGGACCCGCTTTATCTGAAGATGCTGCTGGCCTTTGAGGACAAGAGGTTCTTCGAGCATGACGGAATAGATTTCATCGCATTGGCGCGGTCCGGCCTGTCGAGTCTTCGCCAGGGGCGCATTGTTTCCGGTGGTTCGACGCTGACGATGCAGGTTGCCAGGCTGCTGAGTGAGACACCAACACGGACGCTTTCGCGAAAATACGACCAGATGCTCAGGGCCGTTCAGCTGGAGAAAACCTTCAGCAAGGACGAGATTTTGCAGATGTATCTCCTTCGGGCGCCGTTTGGCGGGAACCTTGAGGGGGTGCGGGCCGCGAGCCTGACCTGGCTGGGAAAGGAGCCTCGCCGTCTCACACCGGCTGAGGCCGCTCTTCTTGTTGCTTTGCCCCAAAGTCCTGAAGCGCGACGGCCAGACCGGGCGCCTGAGAATGCAAAGCGTGCGCGCAACCGCGTTCTTGAGCGCGCTGTCGCTGCCGGCGTTCTGACGGCCGAAGAAGCTTCCGCCGCGGCGAGGGAAGCTGTCCGGAACCGACGATTCGCCATGCCATTGATAGCTCCCCACGAAAGCCGGCGGGCAAGGCTCTCCGATAGGGATGCCGCAGTGCATCGGCTGACAATTGAGCGGGACCTCCAGGCATCGCTGGAAAAATTCGCGCGGCAAGGCATTGGAACCTATGCGGAGCCGATTTCCCTGGCGATCATCGTGGCGGATCATCAAAGTGGCGAGATCCTTGCCAGCATCGGTTCTCCGGACCTGCTCAATGGCAGCCGCCTGGGTCACGTGGACATGACCCGTGCCAAACGTTCTCCCGGTTCAACCTTGAAGCCGTTCATCTACGGGCTCGCTTTTGAAGAAGGTATTGGTCTGCCCGACAGCTTCATTGTCGATCGCGCCACGAATATCGGCGGTTATCAGCCAACCAATTTCGATCTGACCTACCAGGGCACCGTGACCCTGCGCGAAGCCTTGCAGCTGTCTCTCAACACGCCCGCGGTTCAGCTTCTGGAAGCCGTTGGACCGGCAAGGTTGATTGCACGATTGAAGAGGGCAGGCGTTCGGCCGGTCATCAAGGATGACACTGCCCCGGGTTTGGCCATCAGTCTTGGGGGACTCGGGCTTTCCCTGAACGAGTTGACACAAACCTATGCCGCGCTTGCGCGGGGAGGGCGGCCTGTTTCCCTGCGTGTCTGTCGGCGGAACTGCGCGTCGGCGGCCACTGCGCCGGTCCCTGTGGCTGTGCTGTCCGCAAAGGCTTCCTGGTTTGTGGGAGACATTCTGACGGGGCTTCCCCAGGCAACTGGAGCGGAAACGGGCGAGATCGCCTACAAGACGGGAACGGCCTATGGCTACAGGGACGCCTGGGCCCTGGGATTTGACGGTCGGCATACGGTTGGGATCTGGGTAGGGCGACCGGATGGGTCTCCCGTTCCAGGCCAGACCGGTGCAAAGTCGGCCGTTCCGCTGTTGTTTGGAGTCTTCCAGAAATTGGGGCCCAAGCGGGCACCAATGATAAAGGCGCCTCCCGAGGCACGGCTGGCGCTGGAAAGGGAAGTGCCAGGGCCTCTCAGGTTTGCCAGACTTCCCGGTCGGCCGGTGCAGGCGCAACAGGCTGAAGGTCTACAGATTGCTTACCCTCCGGATGGTGCCGAGCTGGACCTCGGATTGGTGGGTGCTTCGGGGGGGATAAACTCTTCTCAGCCGATGATCGTGAAGTTCAAGGGGGGAACGGCACCCTTTTCCATACTGGTCAATGGGGCACCCCTGCCTGAAAAGACACGCAAGAGACAACTTGTCTGGCAACCCGATTCTCCGGGTTTCGCGAATGTGACCATCCTGGACGCAAAGGGTTCCAGTGCCAGGGTCTCGGTCCTGCTGCGCTGACGCTGTGTACGAGACCCGCTTCAAGTTCCTGCCGCGCGAGAGATCGAATCGATTTCGATCGGGCCTGGATAAAGTGGCCATTCGGAACGGGTCATAAGCGCGAATCTGATTCCAGCCTTGGCAACCCGAAAGTGACATCACCAACAGTGACTGACCCTGACGACTGCCAATCCTCCGTCCGTATGCAGGTCTCAAACACGATTCTGCCCGGTTGGTTGAAGAAGAAATGCCGTAGCGTCAATGGCGGTTTGCGCCCGGTTTTGCAGGCGAGTTTCCCTGAAATTCCTAACAGTTTCTAAAGATCACCCCTGATTTTGTGACATTCGCGCAACACCGGTTTTTGAAAACAGCCCCAACCCGGGGGTCAGGCTGCATTCGGTGTTGAACCGGGAAACTGGATGCGTATGGTCACAACTGCGAGCGGCTTCGGGCCGCACTGGTTTGCATGCCTCGGACATCCAACCTCCGGTCGGAAGCAAACACAGAAAAAATTCGCGGGGACAATGGCGCTTCTTTCTTGTGCCAATTGATATGACTGATTGGAGGTCAGATATGAAACTTTTTAAGAGCATCATGCTCGGTGCAGCAGCAGCCGCTACTGCTACCGCTGCTCAAGCAGCCGATCTTCCGGTTGCTCCGGAGCCGGTCGACTACGTTCGCGTCTGTGACGCTTACGGCGCACGCTTCTACTACATCCCGGGCACCGAAACCTGCCTGCGTGTAGGCGGCCGTGTTCGTACTCAGTTCGTTGTCAACAACGTTCTGGACGACGGCAACTGGGGCACTCGTGACTCCGACGGCTACTCCTGGCTGGCACGTGGTTACCTGTACCTCGACGCTCGCACAGCTACCGAATTCGGTACCCTGCGCGCATACGCTTCCATGTACTGGTCCGACACCAACGGCTCAACCAGCGCTACCATGGATAACGCCTACATCCAGTGGGGCGGTCTGACGGCTGGTCGTCTCGGTTCTAACTTCGACATCTACACCGGTCAGGTGTTCGTCGGTGTCGTAGGTCGTGACTGGTCGGATAAAACCCTCAACCAGTTGGCTTACACCGCTGCATTCGGCAACGGCTTCTCCGCTACGATCGCTATCGAAGACCGTTCTCCGCGTGAGTCCGGCAACTACGGCGGCACTCGTATGCCTGACATCGTAGCTGCTCTCGGCGTATCCCAGGGCTGGGGTTCTGCACAGCTTTCCGGTGCTCTGCACCAGGTTTACCCGAACACTGCTTTCAACCAGACCAACACCACTGGTACTGAAGACAGCATGGGCTGGGCAATCGGCGCTGGCGTGAAGTTCAACCTGCCGATGGCGAACTCCGGTTCCAACATCTACTTCCAGGGCTTCTACGCTGACGGCGCTCTGTCCTACATGGGCAACCAGGCTGGCGTTTCCGATTACGCAACCAACGGCGACACCAACACCGGTTGGTCCCTGTCCGGTGGTGCTTACATCCAGGCAACTTCCACAATCGGTCTTGCACTCGACGGTTCTTACTCCGACATCGACGTCAAGAACAACGGCAACGACGTAACCCGCTGGGCTATCGACGGTTCCGTACAGTGGGAGCCGGTCTCTGGCTTCGTAATGGGTGCAGACGTTGGTTACGCCAACACCGACACCTCTAACGTTGGCGACGTTGACGAACTGCTGTTCGGTGTACGTCTGCAGCGCACCTTCTAATCAACCCTCTCACGAGGTTTGATGGGAAACCCGGCGGAAACGCCGGGTTTCTTTTTGTTTGAAGACCGAGTTCATGATCGCTCAAGATGATCAGTCGATCAGGAGTGCGGGTCTGAGCAGGCCCTGCCTGTCAGTTCAAGAGACCACCCTTGCGTGGTTTCGTTTTGCCTGGGAGCAAAAAAAGCTACTGCGCGCAGTCTTTTAGGAATTTTCCGATGGCTTCATGGGTTTCCGGTTCCCACAAGACAGGTGCGTGACCCTGGCCCTCAATGATTTTCACCGTCGCATTCGGGTGGGTGTCCAACATGCGTTGGCAAGTCGCCTCACTCAGAATGTCGGAATGTTCACCGCGCAGCACGAGAACGGGCCTGTCGGTCAATCGATCGTACAATGGCCAGAGATCCGGCATGAGTGTCGCGTCTTCCAGATTGTCCAGTTGCCTTGCCAATTGCGGATCATAATCAAGGACATACCGTCCATCGTGGCGAGAGGCGAGCTGTCCGGCAAGCTTCTGCCAATGCACATCGTCAAAACCTGGAAACTGTGGTCCAAGGGCAGACGCCATCATGTCGGCAATGTCGGCGAGAGCCGGATGTTGCATATTGTGACCAAGCGAACCGGCAATTCGCTTTAGCCCTGTCATTTCGACGTCGGGTCCGATGTCATTGAAAATGACTGCCTTCATTCGGTCTGCACCATATCGGTATGACATGGCCAGGCCGTGCAAGCCCCCCCGTGATGTGCCAAGAACAGCGAACCGGTCCAAACCCAGAAATTCTATGGCAGCGTCGATATCCTCGGCCTCGACGGCAAGTGAATAATTGTTCCAATCTGGGTCCCATGCACTCTTTCCACGTCCCCTGTAATCAAGGGCGAAGACGGGATGTTCCAATTGTTTCAGATAGTTGGCGACTTCCTGGAAATCACGGGTGTTTCTGGAAAGGCCAGGAAGACAAAGCACGGGCAAGGCGTTTTCTGTTGTCTGGTCCTGCCAGGTCTCTGGAAGCCAGGCGTCACCGGAGAGCACCAAGCCGTCTGGAGCGGTCCAGTTGAAGCTGACTGGTTCACCGTCTGAACTTCTCGCGAGTTTTCCGGCGAGTTCCTGCAAGGAAAGTGTCATATTCTTTTCCGGCTCCGTTTCATTTCGTGTTTCTTCTGCCCGGATAATGTGGTTTCGATTTGGCTGGCAATTGCGGTTCCTGCCTGACCCGAGTCGACCGAACCGCCAGTGTCGCCAAAAAAACGCAATCGGCCAAAGAAATTTCGCGATGCGGCTCAAGAATACCATCGGGAGCATTGCTCCTTCTGCGGCAGATGAGTATGTTGCGCCTCCAGTGAATCCCGGTATCGTTTCGGCCGGTAAAGTACAAGTGTCATCCAAGAGGAAACCGCAATGTTCAAAGGCTCCATTCCAGCGCTCATTACCCCGTTCAAGGACGGAGCGCTTGATGAGAAACGGTTTCAGGACTTTGTGGATTGGCAGATCTCCGAAGGCTCCAACGGGCTTGTTCCTGTTGGAACCACCGGCGAAAGCCCGACCCTGACACATGATGAGCACAAGCGGGTCATCGAGCTTTGCAT
Source organism: Roseibium sp. (assembly GCA_017643925.1). Classification (GTDB taxonomy): domain Bacteria; phylum Pseudomonadota; class Alphaproteobacteria; order Rhizobiales; family Stappiaceae; genus Roseibium. The sequence goes on from JAEPML010000002.1 coordinate 10,382, forward strand.
TGAAGCCGCGTCCGGCCGGGTTCCGGTCATCGCCGGCGCCGGCTCGAACAACACCATCGAAGCGATTGATTTCGCACAGCACGCGGAAAAGGCAGGTGCCGACGCCATTCTTGTTGTGACGCCATATTACAACAAGCCGAACCAGGCCGGGCTGAAGGCGCACTATCGTGCCGTCAATGATGCAGTCGGTATCCCGATCATCATCTACAATATTCCAGGTCGCTCGATCATCGATATGACCCCTGAAACAATGGCGGAGCTCTTTGAGACCTGCGAGAACATCAAGGGCGTGAAAGATGCGACTGCCGACCTTGCAAAAGCGAGCCGTCAACGCCAGTTGTGCGGACCGGATTTCATTCAGCTCTCCGGCGAAGACATTTCAGCCTTGGCCTTCAACGCACACGGCGGCGTTGGCTGCATTTCCGTGACGGCCAATGTGGCGCCGCGTCTGTGCGCCGAGTTCCAGGCGGCAACGCTTGTTTGTGACTTCAAGAAGGCTCTTGAATATCAGGACCGTTTAGCACCATTGCACCGGGCCTTGTTCCTGGAGCCGAGCCCGACAGGTTCGAAATATGCTCTGTCACTCCTTGGCAAGATCGAAGAAGATCTGCGGCTGCCATTGGTGCCGATCACAGAAGAAACAAAAGTCGAGATCCGGGCCGCGATGGCGCATGCAGGCCTGATCAACTGAGCAGAATTGGGTGCTGTGCACCCTGAAGGACAAAAATGGCTCCGAAAAAAGGGGGCGATCCGGGACGGACCATCATCTCCGATAACCGGAAAGCCCGGTTCAACTACGAGATTGAGGACACGCTGGAAGCGGGGATCGAGCTGAAGGGCACGGAAGTGAAATCCCTGCGGAACGGCAAGGCCAATATTGCCGAATCCTACGCTGCTGAACATGCGGGCGAGATCTGGATCTACAACGTCTACATCCCTGAATATCTGCAGGCAAACAGGTTCAACCATGAACCGCGTCGGCCTCGTAAGTTGTTGTTACACAAGCGGGAAATAGGAAAGCTTGCCGGCGCCGTTCAAAAGGATGGCAAGACGATTGTTCCGCTCAAGCTGTATTTCAACGCTCAGGGGCGGGCGAAACTTGAGCTTGCTCTGGCGCGGGGCAAGAAATTGCATGACAAGCGCGAGACGGAAAAGAAGCGGGACTGGCAACGCGAAAAATCCCGATTGATGAAGAATCTGGGTTGAAACTTGTTCACAGGCGCAACCTGATGTCTTGTCCTGGTTGCTGTGGGCAAGGTGGGGATATCCTGTGTGTGACCTGTGAATTTCCTGTGCGCCCTGTTGGACGCCAGGTTGTGAAAAAGCTGCTCGAAACATGTGGGTAGCCCTGTCAACGAGCTTTGCCGTAAAACTTTCTGATTACCGCAGCAGAAGACCCTCGAGGATACCTCGCTTCTGGTCGGAAATTGCACTTGGTCGCCTGCTGTCCCGGTCCACATGAACGTGAACGAATTTCCCGTGTGCCGCTGTCCGGGTTTCTTCTCCGGAGAACAATCCAATGCGGAAAACCACAGAGCTTGTGCCGAGTTTTTCAATTCGGATCCCGGCAAAAACCGGATCGGGAAACTTCAGTTCAGCAAAATAGTGGCATCCTGTTTCGACGACCAGGAAGACTTCGGAACCATGAGCCGGGTCAAGAATTCCCTTGTCGATATACCAGCCGTTCACGGCCGTGTCGAAAAAGCTTAGATATTGCACGTTGTTAACGTGACCGTAGATATCCACATCCATCCACCGGGTGGGGATTTCACGGAAGGTTGTGAAAGCATCCCGGTCCAGGGGGACGGGCCGTTCCGGCTGTGGAGTGTTTGTGGAAATCATAGGGCTGCCCTGTAGATTTCCAGAACGTCCTCTTCTGAAAGATCCCTGGGGTTATTCACCAGGAGCCGGGTCTGTTTCATGGCGTCCCTTGCCAGCTTTGGCAGGTGGTGTTCAAAAATGCCGACATCCTGCAGTCGTGTTTCTAGGCCGAGGCGCGCTCCCAGATCTGCCAGGTTGTGCGCAAAGTGTTCTGCACGGCTTTCGTGGTGCTCTATTTCTGCAAGTGCCGGGAAAACTTCCGGAGCGATTTCAGCGTAAGTCGCTGCAGAAACTGCGTTATTGAATTTCAGAACATGCGGCAGAACCAATGCGTTTGAAAGTCCATGCGGGACGTGAAACGTGCCACCGATCGGGTAGGCGAGGGCATGGACCGCCGCGACGGGAGAATTGGCGAAAGCCATCCCGGCGAGCATTGATCCGAGCAGCATGGCGCCTCTGGCATCAAGGTTTCCGGGAGAAAACACCGCTGTTTCGATGTTTGCGCCCAGCAGTCTGAGCGCCTCGACCGCGAGCGCCCTTGAGACCGGATTGTTGTTTGCTGATTTGGATGCATAGGCTTCGATGGCATGCACGATGGCGTCAATGCCGGTCGCCGCAGTCACCGGTCCGGGCAGGCCGAGTGTCAGCTGTGGATCCAGAATTGCCAGGTCGGGGAGCAGATAAGGAGAAACGACGCCGCGTTTTTCCTCCTCTCCCACCGTGATGATCGAGATTGGGGTAACTTCCGAACCGGTCCCGGCCGTTGTCGGAACAAGCACAAGCGGAAGGCGCGGGCCTTTAGCATTGTTGATGCCCCAGGCCTCTTCCAGGTCTTCCCCGCTTCCAAGAAGCAGTGCCACCAGCTTGGCCACATCCAGGGAAGAGCCGCCCCCGAAGCCCACGATGGAGGTTGCACCATGCGCCTGCGCGGCCTCGACAGCCTGTTGAACGAGCACACGTGGGGGATCGGGCACAACGTCGGAGAAACGCTCCAGGGCAAGACCCTTGGCCCGCATGCTGGCCTCGCTCGGGGCGTGCAGTCCCAACGACACAATCCCAGGGTCCGTCACCAGGAAGGGTCTTGCACCAAGAAAGGGAGCAGCATGCACGGCAAGCCTCTCGGCCGCGCCGTTTTCAAACACAATGCGCTGGCTTGTGTTGAACGTGAAAGCCCCGATCATTCAGTTCCTCCGCTTCTGCGATCCTGGACAGTTTGCATATGCGAAGGTGATCCGTCGAGGGTGGATTGGTTATCCATCAGCACAAAGTCAGGGATGCATGCGAGCGCCCTTGGTGATCTTGTCCGCCACCTTTCTGTCAGCGTGAAAAGCAAGACCGACAACCTTGGCATCATCGGCGGAAAATTCCGCGAAAACGGCCCGATTTGCTGCATCGTGACCGGTCGTGAACATTTCCTCGATGTAAAGACTCGTTGCGACGTCGCGCTGTAGAGCGCGACTGTGGATCTTGCTCATGGTGTCCACATTGGCGCTCAGAACGATAATCGGTTGGGCGCTCATGGGATGGTAGACATGTCCGGTGGCGTCGCGATAGTTTTCTCCGATGATGTCCGGCTTGGCGGACGCGACGCCTGTCGCAAGGAACGCGGTAACGTTCAGTTTCTGCCAGACGGCCAGGTCTTCACGGACAATGACGACAAACTTGGTCTCGAACATGCGTAACAACTCCACACGCGGATTGCAGGAAAGGGATAATCACCTGCAGGGTGAAGGCGATCAGCCTGTGGGTCTTGAACGTTTGTGCAGCCTGAAACAGGACGTGATCTGGTCTGCGCCGGCGGAGGAAGGGGTCGAACGGATCGAAGCACGGTTCCAGGGCAACGGATTTGAGCCGCATCGACACGACACCTATGCAATCGGACTGACCATCAGCGGAGTGCAGACGTTCGAATACAGGGGTGAACGGCGAGCTTCGCTGCCCGGGCAGGTGATCGTCATCCACCCCGACGAATTGCATGACGGTGGGGCCGGATCCGAGCTCGGGCTGAGATACCGCATGATCTACATTCCGCCGGAGCTGATTGCAAAGGCGGCAGATTTCGGGGGGCGTGGGGCGCTGCCATTCGTCAACTCACCCGTCTTGAGCGATCTGAACTTCCGTCAAACTCTTGCAGAAGCACTTGAAGACATTGACTTGAGTCTCGGTGCGTTGAAGCGCGATGCATTGCTGGCAGACCTTGCAGCCTGTCTGGAACGGCATGCGGAAGGCAGAAAGGCACGTCAATCCAGTCTCGACTGGCCAGCGCTGAACCTGTGCGCCCAGTTCTTGAGAGAAAATATCTGCGAACAGGTCAGGGGAGAGCAGCTGGAAGCGCTGGCACAAATGGACCGGTTTACCCTGTCACGCCAGTTTCGCGCCGCGTTCGGGACCAGTCCGCATCGTTTCCTGGTCATGCGACGGCTCGAGCGGGTCAGGACCGCTCTGGCAGCGGTTGGGCCTCTGGCCGAAACCGCCATCGAAAACGGTTTCGCCGATCAAAGCCACATGAGCCGGCACTTCAAGCGGACCTACGGCATGGCTCCGGGAAGATGGCGGCAACTTAGTGCCGCCAATGGTCGCTAGAGATTGCTCGGTCCGAACCGGTTGGAGCGCGGGAAGCCGGTTGGTGGCAGTCGGCCCGCCTGACCCCGTTCACCGCGCCATTCAGCGAGTTCTTCCAGCGAACGTGTGAAGCTTCTGCCGGAACTGTCCGTCCAGGTCAGTCCTTCTTCGCCCGTGAACACTCTGACGTCAGAGATATTGCCGTCGCGATACCGCTGCAAGCGCACGCCGCGTCCGCGGCCCATTTGCGGAATTTGGACAAGCGGGAACACAAGCAGTTTCCGGTTCTGCCCGATAATAGCCACCTGGTCGCCGGCTGCCTCCACGCAAAGCGCGGCCTCGGTTGGCGCCGTCATGTTGAGCACCTGCTTGCCCTTGCGCGTGTTGGCTATGACGTCATTTTCGTTGACGACGAAGCCTCGCGCCTCGTTGGTTGACAGGAGCAGGTTTCGACCCGGCTTGTGAACGAAAGCGTTCACGACGTCCTGCGATTCATCCATTTCGACCATGAGCCGGATCGGTTCACCATGGCCGCGTCCTCCGGGCAGGCGATCCGCACCGAGCGTGAAGAACTTGCCGCCGGTCGAGAACACCAGGATCTTGTCCGTCGTTTCGGCGTGGAAGGAGAGCTTGAGTTTGTCACCCTGCTTGAACGAAAGACTGGACAGGTCGGACTGGTGACCTTTCAGCGCACGGATCCAGCCCTTTTCGGAGATGATGACCGTGATCGGTTCCTTCTCGATCATGGCCTGCTGGATGTCCACCAGGTCTGCTTCGGGCGCTTCGGATTTGTCCGTTCGGCGCTTTCCAATCTCGGTTTCAGGTCCGTAAACTTTTGAAATTTCTGCGATTTCTTTCGAAATCCGTGTCCACTGACGAGCGTCGGAACCAAGCAGCTTGGTGAGTTGGTCCTTTTCGTCGGTGAGCTTGTCGTGCTCTTTCCGGATTTCCATCTCTTCCAGCTTGCGCAGGGAGCGCAGGCGCATGTTCAAGATGGCTTCGGCCTGAACATCGGTCAGTTCGAACGTCCGGATAAGCTCTGCCTTGGCATCGTCTTCCTCGCGGATGATGCGAATGACCTCATCTAGGTTCAGGTAGGCGACAAGATAACCTTCCAGGACCTCCAGCCGGTGGTTGATCTGGCCGAGACGGTGCTCGGACCGTCGCACCAGAACGACCTTGCGGTGATCCAGCCATTCCTGCAGAACCTGCTTCAGTCCCATCACCATGGGGACCTTGCCCATGGAAAGCACGTTCATGTTAAGCGAGAACCGGTTTTCCAGATCCGTCAGCTTGAACAGGGATTCCATCAGAAGATTGGCATCGACATTACGCGAACGCGGCACCAGAACGATACGGATGTCCTCGGCAGACTCATCGCGGATATCGTCCAGAAGCGGCAGTTTGCGGGCGGTCAGAAGCTCAGCGATCTTTTCGATCAGGCGCGACTTCTGGACCTGGTAGGGGATCTCCGTGACAACAATTGACCACTGACCCCGCCCGAGATCCTCGACTTCCCAGCGGGCCCGGATGCGGAAGCTTCCGCGCCCGGTTGCATAGGCTTCACGGATGGAGCCCTGGTCCGAGACCAGCAGGCCACCGGTTGGAAAGTCAGGGCCCTTGATATGTTCAAGCAGCTCGTCGACTTCAGCCTTGGGGTTCTTGATGAGGTGCTGGCACGCGTTGCAAAGCTCGAAGGCGTTGTGTGGCGGAATGGACGTGGCCATGCCGACGGCAATACCGGAAGACCCGTTGCCCAGCAGATTGGGGAAACCACCGGGAAGGACAATGGGTTCCTTGTCTTCGCCGTCATAGGTTTCCCGGAAATCGACCGCGTTTTCATCCAGGCCGTCCAGCAGACGCTTGGCCGTGTCGGTCATGCGCGCTTCTGTGTAACGCATCGCCGCCGCGTTATCACCGTCGACATTGCCGAAATTGCCTTGGCCGTCGATCAGCGGGTAGCGCTGCGCGAAATCCTGTGCCAGTCGGACAAGCGCGTCATAGACCGCCTGGTCTCCGTGCGGGTGGTACTTACCGATGACATCGCCGACCACGCGGGCACATTTCTTGAAGCCCTGACCGGGATCGAGTTTCAAAAGGCGCATGGCGTAGAGAAGGCGCCGGTGGACCGGCTTCAGTCCGTCTCGTACATCGGGCAGGGCCCGGTGCATGATGGTTGACAGCGCGTAGGCCAGATAGCGCTCTTCGAGCGCGTCTTTCAGGTTGATGCCTTCAATACCGCTTGGCGGTGGAGTCGTCTCTTTTCCCATTCCCGTTTGCTAGCTTGTTCGCCGGTCAAGCGCAATTCATCCCCGATTGAAATCGGCGGAAATTGGCTGATTTTCAACGGATTTCGCATGTTCTGTGGGAAAGTCCACTGCATCCGGCGAAGCATTGTCTGGGAACATGAGCCGACGGCAGCTGACAAGCAGATAAACTGTGACGCTGGTCTGACAGGCGCGTGTAACAGAGTTGATATAATTCATCATATTGCTCGACTGTCACGCGAGTTCCGGTTTAATCAGTGATTTGCCCATTTTGAGAAAAACATGAAGAAACGCATCTATTCGTTCGGAATTCCCTTTCTTGTTCCCGTTGCCTTGTTGACCGCCGATATCGGCTATGACGCGGTTGATTTTCAGTCGACGCGCATGAAGTCCTACAATGCCGTGTCTGGAAGCATGAAGCCCACAATCGAAACGGGAGACCGGTTCCTGGTACGCCTTGGTATGCATCGCTCTTTCCAGGCGTATCCCTTCCTGTTGTCCTCTCATTCGCTGGCACCGCTTGCCGTGGAGCAGGGTGACATTGTCACATTTGCAGTACCGAGCAGCCCCGACACCATATATGCGATGCGCGTTGTCGGGATGCCGGGCGACACGATCCAGATGGCGAGCGGTGTGCTTCACATCAATGGTCAACCCGTCAACCGGGAACGCATTGAGGACTATGTTGACCTGGACAGCGAAGGCGTACCCCGCCGCATTGCCCGCTATCGCGAGACCCTTCCGAGCGGTGTTTCCTACGACACGCTCGACCTCTTCGAGGGGAGCCTTTTGGATGATACCCGCGTCTTTGAGGTGCCTTTGGGGCACTATTTTGTGCTGGGTGACAATCGGGACAACGCGGTCGACAGCAGGGAGGCCTCGCGCGTTGGTTTTGTACCGGCGGAAAATGTGAACGGGATTGCAACGAGAACCTATTTCGACAGGAACCACCAGCTCTTGTGGCGTAATCTGAAGCCGGTTTCCGGCAATGCCAGGTAACTACTGCGCAAAGTTCCAGGGGAAGTCTTCCCGATACCGTTTCTCCAACGCACCCAGAAGAAGGGCGCGGGTATCGCTGGCGGGCCGGTTATGCTCCTGCAGGTGTCTATTCAGGAAAAAACTCGTCAGGTCAAAGCCCTGTGTCACATCAGGCCAGGTCAGTTCGCTGCCTGCCTGTCGCTGTCCTTCCAGGAGAAACGCGGGCAGGGCAAGAAGCCTGTCGTGATAGGGTTTTCCCGCCTCCCGGCTGACCGCGCGCGCTGACTTTGGAGAGACGTAAGCCAGATCATGGTCCTGGCCGGTGGCCGCGCAAGACGTCAGGTCAAGGCCTGCCCCCAGATCCTGCAGAAGCTCCAGTTCGAAGCGGATCATCAGTGCAGCGGTCACATCCGCCGCTTCCAGATGGTTCAGCGTGACCTGCAACGCATTGAAAAGGCGAGGATAAGGGTGACGCTCCGGCAAAAGCCTGAGAAGAAAGGCAAGGTGCTGAATGCAAGTCAGCCCGATGGAGTTTGTCATGAGATCCGCGGCCCGAAGCGTCTCGGGTTCAACCTGAAACTGTCCGAGATGGTCAGAAAGGCGCGCCTTCCAGACAAGGTCGAGCTCGTTGCCGGGTTGGAGAACCGGCCGGTGACGCTTTGATCGACCGCCGCGCACCAGGCCCAGATGGCGGCCGCGTTCGAGCGTCATGGCCTCCAGGATGACATCGTTTTCGCCATGTCGGCGGGTGGTCAGAACCACGCCGCGTCCGCTCCATTCCACGTGACTTTTCCCGCAACAGCTTGGGAGGGGATTTTGGCGGATTCGGGCCAATTCGCCAATTACTTCGGAAATTCGAGTCCCATTTCACGGTAGCGCTCGGGATCATCCGCCCAGTTCTCGCGCACTTTCACGAAAAGGAACAGGTGAACAGGTGCTTCGATGATGTCGGCGAGCTCTTCGCGGGCCGCCTTGGAGATCGCCTTGATGGTCTGGCCTTTTTTACCAAGGACAATGCTCTTCTGGCTGTCGCGCTCGACGTAAATGGTTTGCTCGATACGCGCGGAACCGTCCTTCTTGGTCTCCCACCGCTCGGTTTCCACGGTGGAGATATAGGGCAATTCCTGGTGCAGGCGTTCGAACAGTTTTTCGCGCGTGATTTCCGCTGCAAGTATGCGCAAGGGAAGATCCGAAGGCTGGTCGTCAGGATAAAGCCAGGGACCTTCGGGAACCTTCGAAGCGAAATGGTCCAGGATCGCGTCAGTGCCGTCTCCCGTTAGCGCCGAGATCATGAAGGTCTCTTCGAACTCGATGAACTCGTTGGCCTTCTGTGCGATCTGCAGGAGCTTCTCACGCTTGGCGATATCGGTCTTGTTCAGGATGAGAACCTTTAGCGCTGTCTGACCATTCAAACGCTTGAGAATGTTCTCCACTTCTTCATCGATGCCCTTGCGCGCATCGATCAGCAGGGCGATGAGGTCGGCATCCCGCGCTCCACCCCACGCCGTGTCGACCATGGCCCTGTCAAGACGGCGTTTCGGCTTGAAAATGCCAGGTGTATCGATGAAGACCAGCTGCGCCGATCCGTGCATGGCAACGCCGCGAATGATTGAGCGGGTGGTTTGAACCTTGTGCGTGACGATCGAGACCTTGGTGCCGACAAGCTGGTTGATCAGCGTGGACTTGCCTGCATTCGGCGCGCCGATCAGGGCAACGAACCCCGCCTTGGTGTCGGTTGGCATCTGTGAAATCGGGTCGGGCAGCGGAATATCGAACCGGCCCTTGGGGGGTACGAAGCCGTCATCGTCGTCTTCAGGGAGCTCGTCCCGGTCGTTTTCGGTGTTCAAGTTGCTTCATTCCTTCCACACGCCTTCACGGCGCAGCACGGCCTCGGCCGCGTTTTGTTCAGCGATCCGCTTCGAGCCGCCTTTGCCTTCTCCGGGAGCAAGGCTTCTGACATTGACCGACACCGTGAAATTTGGCGCATGGTCCGGCCCGTCGCGCCCGGTCACTTCGTAACGCGGTGTCGGCAGGCTCTTGGCCTGCGCCCATTCCTGCAAAGTCGTCTTTGCATCGCGGAGCGGGCCCGACCAGGATAGCATACGCGGTTCCCACAGACGCTTGATGAAAGCCTCTGCGGCATCAAATCCGCCATCGAGGTAAATCGCGGCGATCAGCGCTTCGCAGATATCGGCCAAAAGTGCGGTCTTCTTGCGGCCGCCGGTCTGTGCTTCCGCCAGTCCGATACGCATAGCATCGCCGACACCCAGTTCCTGGGCAATTTCCGCGCAGGTCTCGCGCTTGACCATGTGATTGAACCGGCGTGCCAGTTCACCCTCGTCGGCTTTCGGGAAATGCCGGTGCAGCATGGATGCGATGGCAAGACCAAGAACCCGGTCCCCCAGAAATTCAAGCCGCTGGTAGCTGCCCGAGATCGTTTCCGACGGTGCCAAGGCGCTGGCATGGGTCAGGGCAACCCGAAGCAGTTCCAGGTCCTTGAAATCATATTCGAGGGCCGTTTTAAGCGCCGAAATCGAATTCGTTTTTCTGTCCTGTGTCATAGGATCGTCATGCCGAAACAGACCTCAAAGGGCAAGGCCCTGTCACAGCCCACGTCCGATCCTGTTCCAGCGCACTGTCCAGGGCCAGGTCCAGATCTCGTAGGCGGCAGTTCCTTCTTCAATCGAGAAGAACAGGATCTCGGCGCGACCGATGAAATTCTCGAACGGTACATAGCCGAAGACACGGCTGTCCTGTGAGTTGTCCCGGTTGTCACCCATCATGAAGTAGTGCCCTTCAGGCACCTTGTATTCGCGGGTGTTGTCCAGGTTTCCGCGCGGCGAGATGTCGAGCGTGTCGTAGGAAACTCCGTTCGGAAGGGTCTCGCGATAGCGGGGCACACGGCGCACCATGCCGGACGGGGATTGCTCGATATAGTCGTCGATCCGCTCGCGTTTTGCCGGTTCACCGTTGATGTGGACCACGCCGTCGATCATCTGGACCGTGTCCCCCGGCAGGCCGATGACGCGCTTGATATAGTCGGTGGCATTGTCCCGCGGAAGCTTGAAGACCGCCACGTCACCACGCTCAGGTTCGGCTGACCAGACGCGACCAGAGAAGGGCGGCAGGCCGAACGGAAAGGAATAGCGGGAATACCCGTAGCTGTATTTCGAAACAAACAGGTAGTCGCCGATAAGCAGCGTGTCCTTCATTGACCCGGACGGAATGCTGAAGGGCTGGAACAAGAATGTGCGGACGACCAAGGCCAACAGGAGCGCCTGGACAACGACTTTCACGGTTTCGTAAAATCCGCTGTCACTTTCTTTCTTGTTTTCCGACACGCTCATTTTATCCCTTAAATCGTTGTCCGGTTTCCCGGAGGCGAAACCGCCTTACCAGCGAAACTCTTAGCGGTTCAGGCCTTGCGAAGCAATGCGTGCAGGCCTGTGTCCAAAACTCAAATCATTTTGCCGTGTTGGCCGGTGGTTCCGGCCAGTCTTCCGGCCAGGCGGAGATCACCACGAAAGCCTGGGCCAGTGGAAAGTCATCGGTAATTGTCAGATCGATGGTTGCCTTGAAGCCGCTTGGTGTCATTGCCGACAAGCGTTCCAGTGCCCCGCCGGTCAGCGCGATGGTCGGTTTGCCGGAAGGAAGATTGACAACACCCATTTCGCGCCAGGCGACACCCATGCGAATGCCGCTGCCGAGAGCCTTCGAACAGGCCTCCTTTGCCGCGAACCTCTTTGCATAGGAGGCAGCACGCTCCGCTCGGCGGTCGGACTTCGCGCGTTCGATTTCGGTATACACACGATTGGTGAACCGCTCGCCGAACCGGTCGAGGGTTTTCTCGATACGCCGAATGTCGATCAGGTCACTGCCTATGCCCAGGATCATCTCTGTATTTCCGTGATTGCAGCTTTTGCTGGTCTTAGGTGGACCAGTCCGGATCAATTTTCAAGCACTGCCGTTCTCTGCGGTGGCAGCGCAGCGAAACTATCCGCTTTTCGTGGCGAGCGTCTGACGCCGACGGCGCTGATAAACTTCAACACTCTTGTAGACAGCAAGGTAGGAGATCGTACCCACCACGAGGCCGAGGGGTACGGCACCGATGAACATCAGTTTCAAATTTGGCCAGAAGGAAACCAGGAACTGCCATATGGAGGACAGGTAGTCCCAGAAGGAATCGTGCGTCAGTCCGCCCAGGCCTTCCTGGAATTTTTCGTGAACCTTGTCCGCCTGGTGTCTGGAGACCCGCCCGTGGATGATCCATTGCCCAAGCTTGAAGGTTGAGGCCCAGATGAATGGAAATGTGAGCGGGTTGCCGATCGAGGTGCCGAGCGCGGCGGCTATCATGTTGCCGCGGACCACATAGGCAACCGCGAAGGCTGTCAGGAAGTGAAATCCGACCAGGGGCGTGCAGGATGCAAAGGCGCCGGCGGCAAAACCTATCGCGATGGCATGAGGCGTTGCAGTAAGTCTCAGGACCCGTTTCCCGAAATAACGTGTAGATCTCGCCCAGCTGTTCCGGGGCCACACGGCAACGCGAAGGCGTTCAATGCGTGATGGACTATTTCTCCGGCGGAACAGCATGTGTCGGTTTCAATCCCGTTCGTGTTTTATCGTTCAGGCCAATCCGCGGCTGCCGGGCTTGACGGCAGGAAGGGCGGCAAGCTCTGGCGGCAGCTTGTCAGGTTCGTAAGCAGGTACCTTGTATTCCGCCAGCGCAACCACCGGAACAGAGGCGTCTGCTTCTCCGCCGGACCGATCGATCAGACAGGCGACAGCCAATACTTCAGCACCAAGAGCTTTCAGGGAGGTTACCGTCTCGCGGCTGGATAGCCCTGTGGTTACGATATCCTCAACAACAATCACCCGTGCGCCCTTGGGAAGTTCGAACCGGCGCAGCCTGAACTCGCCATCCTCGCGCTCAACCCACATGGCGGGAACATCGAGGTGACGGGCCGTTTCGTATCCGGGAATCAGGCCGCCGAGAGCAGGGGAGACGATGTAGTCGATCGGTCCCAGCCCTGACGCCCTGATCTTTTTGGCCAGTGCCTTGCAGAGAATTTCAGTCTTGTCCGGATACATGAACACGCGGGCCTTCTGCAGGAAGACTGGGCTGCGAAGTCCGGAGGTCAGGATAAAATGTCCTTCGAGAATTGCGCCTGCTTCGCGAAATACGGCCAACACTTCATCACGAGTCATAAACGAAATCCCCTTGGTCTATGTGGTGCGTTCAGCCATTTACGCGGCTGACGCTGGAAACATTCGGTTTGGTGCGCAGCTGGTTGATGATCCGGTTCAGGTGTTTCAGATCCCATACCTCCAGGTCAATGACCATTTGGTGGAAGTCGGGTGCCCGCTGAACCATTTTCACATTGTCGATATTCCCGCTGTTTTCACCGATAATCTGAGCAATCGTGGCCAATGAGCCCGGTTCATTTGCCGCAGATATGATCAGTCTTGCGGGGAAACGTTCCGGATTGTCGACATCAATGTCCCAGCGCACATCGACCCAGCGTTCGGTCTGGTCGTCGAATTCCTTCAGCGCAGGCGACTGTATCGGATAGATGGTCAGTCCCTCGGACGGGGTCAAGATACCGACAATGCGATCGCCCGGGACAGCGCCTCCATTGGGGGCAAAGCTCACGGGAATGTCACCGGAAAGCCCCCTTATCGGCAGCGCCGGTCCTTCACCGTCTTCTTCCGCGACAGCGCCTTCCTCTTTGCCCTGTTCGAGATGCTCCGTCGGCGGGATGCGGAATTTCAGACCGTGACCCTGCTTGAGACCGAACCAGCCCTCTTCCACGGGGGGGCCGGATATTACCACGCGTTCGTCCTGGTAGTCGGGATGGACCGATTTCAGAACGGTCTGCGCGCTGAGATCGCCCTGGCCAACGGATGCCATCAGATCTCCGACGCTGGTCTGATGGTGCTGGCCCAGGACGGACTCGAGCAGATCTTCGGAAAAGACCTTGTCGGCGCGTGCGAAGGCGCGCTTGAGAATGTGTTCGCCAAGGGCACCATATTGCTTGCGCACGGATTCGCGTGTTGCCCTGCGGATCGCGGCCCTGGCCTTGCCGGTTACGGCAATCGCTTCCCAGGCGGGGGGAGGTGTCTGTGCGGGCGAGCGGATGATCTCGACCTCGTCGCCGTTGTGCAGCTCGGTAACCAGCGGCATGATCTTGCCGTTGACCTTGCAGCCGACACAGGTGTTGCCGACGTCCGTGTGAACGGCATAGGCAAAATCAATCGGGGTCGCTCCGCGCGGCAGGGCGATCAGACGTCCCTTGGGTGTGAAGCAGAACACCTGGTCATGAAACAGCTCAAGCTTGGTGTGCTCCATGAACTCCTCGGGAGAATCCCCCTGGGCGAGGAGTTCCGTCGTGCGCCTGAGCCATTCAAAGGCCCGGCAATCTTCCGTGTGCCGCGCGATATTGCGGCCACCGAGTTCACCGTCCTTGTAGAGCGCATGGGCTGCAATCCCGTACTCGGCGACCCGGTCCATGGAAATCGTGCGGATCTGGAGCTCGACACGTTGGCGGGACGGGCCGACGATTGTTGTGTGGATCGACTTGTAGTCGTTCTGCTTGGGCGTGGAGATGTAATCCTTGAAACGGCCCGGTACAGTCGGCCAGGTCGTGTGGATTACACCCAGAACGCGGTAACATGCCTCTTCGGTGCCCACGGTGACGCGGAAGCCATAGATGTCGGACAATTGTTCGAAGCCGATCGCCTTGCGCTGCATCTTCCGGAAGATCGAATAGGGGCGTTTTTCGCGCCCCTTGACCAACGCGGCCATGCCACGTTCGCTCAGCCGCTCCGACAACGTGGTTTCGATGTCCAGGATGAGATCCCGGTTGCGCTCCCGCAGGTCCGCAAGCCGTGTGGTGATCGTCTCGTAGGCTTCCGGATTGAGCGTGCGGAAGGAAATGTCTTCCAGCTCCTCCCGCATGTCATGCATCCCCATGCGGCCGGCCAGCGGAGCATAGATTTCCATGGTCTCTTCGGCAATGCGACCGCGCTTGTGCTCGGGCATGTGGCCGAGTGTGCGCATGTTGTGTAGGCGATCGGCCAATTTGACCAGCAGTACCCGGACATCGTCGGCGATCGCGAGGAGAAGCTTGCGGAAGTTCTCGGCCTGCTTGGCCTTGCGGGAAACCAGGTCCAGACGCTTGATCTTGGTCAGCCCCTCGACGAGCTTTCCGATCTCTTCTCCGAAAAGGGAGTCAATTTCAGCGCGCGTCGCATCGGTGTCTTCAATCGTGTCATGAAGAAGGGCAACGGCAATCGTGGCATCGTCCAGACGCAGGTCGGTCAGGATTGCAGCAACTTCAAGCGGATGGGAAAAATAGGGGTCGCCGGAAGCACGCATCTGCGAACCATGCTTTTGCATGGCGTAGACGTAGGCCTTGTTGAGCAAGGCTTCGTCAGCATCCGGATTGTAGCGCGTAACCCGTTCGACGAGTTCGTATTGACGCATCATGGCCGCAACCGACCCAGGAAACCGGCTGAGACTTCAGCAGGGAATGAAAAATTCGTCCGAAGCGGGCGGTGCACCCGCCAGCGCTTCGAGCGAGCTCGCAACAAAATCAGACGTCGTCTGTCCGCTCTGGCGGAACCAGGCCTTCAAGACCGCGCAGGAGGTCTTCCTCCGACATGCGGTCGAATTCAACGGCGCTGTCGTCGACGGCATTGACCTGTGTCACCTGCTGCTGCTGACCGGCAGCGGACGGTACAACCGGAACAGCTTCTGCTTCAGGCTCGTCCACTTCCACAAATTTCTGCAGGGAGTGGATAAGGTCTTCTTTCATGTCTTCCGGGCTGACGGTCTGCTCGGCAATTTCTCGCAATGCAACAACCGGGTTCTTGTCGTTGTCACGGTCAATCGTCAGCGGTGAGCCGCTTGAGATCATGCGAGCGCGATGCGCAGCAAGCAGCACCAGCTCAAACCGGTTTTCGACCTTGTCGATGCAGTCCTCGACGGTCACGCGCGCCATTCGACGTCTCCATAAGTTTAAGGAACTTGAAGAACCAGCGTATAGTGTTCGGATTTCGAAAAAGCAACCCCTTGTAAATTGTTAGAGGTTCAAAACACATTCCGTTGAATTTTTGTCGATTTTTTGAAAGCTGATCTCGCTTTTGCATTGCGATAGCACAATATTATAGTGTACGGCACTCATACGGTTTTCTGAGAATCGTACGAGCTAAACGGAAAAACAAAACAATAAGCTGACGGTTAGGCGCAGCGAAAAGCGTCAACGCAGCGAATTATGCGTTAATTGAATAATTGAAAGTGTCGGGCTCGGCCGCGGGAAGCCAGGTCCTTCGTCTCAACATAGTTGGCGCATATGACTCGGAAAGGTTTCAAATAAGATGTTTGATGCTCGAGAAAAGGTAGCCTTGTTCATTGATGGAGCCAATTTGTATTCGACTGCCAAGGCCATTGGTTTTGACATTGATTACAAGCGTTTGCTGAAAGAATTCCAAGGTCAGGCCTATCTTCTGCGCGCCTATTATTACACCGCGCTTATTGAAGATCAGGAATATTCCTCAATCAGACCGCTGATCGATTGGCTGGACTATAATGGCTACAAGGTCATTACCAAGCCGGTGAAAGAATTTGTCGACAGCGCCGGGCGCCGCAAGGTGAAGGGCAACATGGATATCGAACTCGCTGTTGATGCCATGGAACTGGTCGAGTCCGTCGATCACGTGGTGCTGTTCTCCGGCGATGGCGACTTCCGTTCCCTTGTCGAGGCGCTTCAACGCAAGGGCCGCAAGGTGAGCGTGGTTTCAACCCTGAAAACCCAACCGCCGATGATCGCCGACGACCTGCGCCGTCAGGCGGACCACTTTATCGATCTCGCAAATCTTGCCAATAAAATCGGGCGCGATCCTTCGGAACGTCCGGTGCGGCCGCAGGCGCCTGCGCAAAACGATGACGACGACGAGGATGACGACTACTAAGGTCGGGTCATGTCCGTTCTGAAGGGAAATCTGGGGCCGGTAGACCCGCCGCTGGACTGTCCGGCCTGTCCTCGGCTCGTTGCCCTGCGCGACGAGTTGAAGGTAACCTATCCCGATTGGCACAATGCACCGGTTCCGACGTTTACGTCGGCATCTCCCAGACTGCTGGTCATTGGTCTGGCGCCTGGATTGAAGGGAGCAAATTGCACCGGTCGGCCATTCACCGGAGACTATGCCGGTGACCTTCTCTACGAGACCATGCTGGCCTACGGATTTGCCGAGGGAAGCTATGACGCAAGGCCTGATGACGGGCTGACCCTCAAGGACGCGATGATAACCAATGCCGTCCGGTGTTTGCCTCCTCAAAACAAGCCGACGGGCGCGGAAATCAAGACCTGCAGGCCCTACCTTCTTTCGACCCTGGCAGCCAATCCCTCCGTCAAGGCTGTTCTTGCCCTGGGACGGATCGCGCACGAGACATTCCTGACTGCTCTGGATCTGAAACGCGCGAGTTTCAAGTTCGCGCATGGTGCCGAGCATGTTTTGCCAGGCTATGACTTGCGCCTCTTCGACAGCTATCACTGTTCACGATACAACACGAATACGGGACGATTGACGACCGAAATGTTCCGGTCGGTCTTTGACAAGATCCGCGTCCATATTCCCTGAAAACAGATTTTGCGTGCGCCCTAGCAGCACTTCTCGCTGCTGGTGGCGTCGACCTGGGTCCAGCCGTTGGGACCGAGATGCTCCTGCGGCCTGAACCGCGCCTTGTAAGCCATCTTGGCCGATCCCTCGACCCAATAGCCGAGATAGACGTAAGGCAGATTCATTCTCCTGGCGCGTTCAATGTGATCAAGGATCATGTAGGTGCCCAAAGGCGTGTCCGCATACGCAGGATCATAGAACGAGTAGACCATGGAAAGACCGTCAGACAGCTGGTCACTCAGGGCGACCCCCAGAAGCGGGCCTTCCCCGGTCCCGGTGATGAAACTGTCAGCACCACGCCGGCGATATTCGACAACAAGCGTTTCCACATGTGTGTCTTCAACCATCATGGCGTAATCCAGTACGCTCATCTCGGTCATGCCGCCGTTTTCGTGCCGGGCTTCAAGATACTCCCGGAACAGGTCGTATTGTTCGGCTGACGGGCTAGGCGGCAGGCGTGTTCCAACCAGGTTTTCGGCAGACTTCCAGACCCGCTTGAACGATTTGCTCCATCTGAAATCATTGACGCGCACGCGGACTGAGACGCAGGCCTGACAATTCTCGCAAGCAGGCCGGTAGGCGATGTTCTGGCTTCGGCGGAAGCCGCCCTGCGTGAGGACCTCGTTGAGCGCAGGCGCACCATGGCCTACCAGATGAGTGAACACCTTGCGCTCCTGATTGCCTTCAAGATAGGGGCAGGGCGCTGGAGCAGTCAGATAAAACTGCGGATGATCTGTCGGGTGCCGTGTCACAGTGCTTTCCCGCGAAACCTCTTATTTGTCCTACAGTCCGTAGTACCATGGGGCGATTAACGAGAAGGTCAACCATAGAATAAGAGCAAGCGGTGTTCCAGCCCTCACAAAGTCAATAAATCTATAGTGTCCCGGGCCCATAACAATCAGGTTGGTTTGATAACCAACCGGGGTCGCGAAAGAGGTGTTGGCGGCTATGATCAGGCAAACGACGAACGCTTCCGGCTCCTGACCGATCTGGTCCGCTAGGTTGATAGCAATCGGCGTGAACAGAACCGCCGCAGCGTTGTTCGACAGGAAATTTGTCAGAATCATCACAATGAAGAACAACGCGGACAAGATCACCGGTGGCGAGGCGCCTGAAAGCAGGTCGACCAGCGCCGTGGCAATGGCCGCCGCGCCTCCCGTTGCCTCGAGCGCAACCGCGCCCGCAAGCGATGCACCGACCAGCATGAAGATCCTGCTGTCGATGGCGCGCATGGCCTGACGAATATTCAGGCAGCCGGTGGCGATCATGGCGAATGTGCCGGCGACAGCCGCTGAAACGATCGGGACCAGACCGCTGGCCGCAAGCGCGACAACGCAGGCAAAGATGAGCAATGCCCGCGGCGCGTAGCGGCGGCGGGGAACTTCGGTGGTTGACCAGTCGAGCAGAAGCACATCGCGATTACCGCGCAACCGCGCGATTTCCGCTTCGTTGCCGGCAACCAGCAATACGTCACCGGCCTCAAGCCGTATGTCGTTCATCGCCATGCGGGGCATGCGGCTGCGGCGCTGGATGCCCATAACCAGGCATCCCGTGTCGTTGTAAAACCCGGATTGCGGCAAGGTCCTTCCCATCAGGCGCGAAGCGGGCGCGACGACCACTTCTGCCAGGCTGATCGAGCCCGGTTGGGCCGTTTGCGCTTCCCGGCCGGAAGTGTTGCCTTCGGACTCGGTCTCCATCAGCGGCTGGCGGCGGGCGAGGGCATTTGCGAGCGCCGCGCGCGTTGCTGCCACGATCACCGTGTCCCCGGGCGAAAGAACCACGTTTTCAAACGGAGGCAAAATGGGTTTCTGGCCACGTTGCACCAGGCGGACGGTCATGTCCTTCAGCTTCGGGAACATGCCGGAAACTGCCTCGACACCGACGAGCGGGTGATCATAGGTAATTTCGATCTGGGCAATGAACTGTTTGCCGGAAGTTGCCTGAAACTCCTCGGCCATTGTTTTCCGGTTCTTCATCAAGTGCGGCATGATGAAAAGCACATAGACAGCGCCTGCGCTTGCGACCATCAGGCCAATCGGCGTGAAGCTGAAGAAGGTCAGTTTGAGATCGGAACTCTGGGCAGCGTAGTTGGCCACGAGAAGGTTTGTCGACGAGCCTATCAGTGTCGTCATGCCGCCCAGGATCGCGATAAAGGACAGGGGCATGAGAACGCGAGCCGGAGACTGTCCGACAGTCGCGGCAACGGCCGTCAGAATGGGCAGGAACATCACCACGACGGGGGTGTTGTTCAAGAACGCGCTGAGTGCGGCAACAACGATGAGAATGGGGATTGTGGCGTGCTGCGAGCGGCCTCTGGTCATCCTGACAATTGTCTTGGCCGGGCCTTCAAGCGCATCTGTCTGGAACAGACCCTGTCCGATGATCAAGAGACAAATCACGGTAATCAGCGCCGGATTGGCAAATCCGGCCAGAAAGTCACCCGTGGTGACGGGCGTGCCGTCGGGCATGTTCACCGGAATTACGGAGAAGATAACGATGAACGCAGAGACGGAGCCCAGGGCGACGGTTTCAATCGCATAACGCTCAAGGGCGTAAAGAACGACGGTTGACGCTATGACAACAAAGGTCAGCGCCATCGCGATATCAACTGAGTGCATTCACCTGCCCAAAGCCAAAGTGGCCAATCATACGAACGCGCACTTTAAAACAGGCGGTCCTCACAAGGGAAGGGCCGAAGCATCAGAATAGCGTTGATATCGCCTCGTCCAACGGGTCTAAGTCGTTGCAGTTGAAACTTTATCGACGCCGGACGGGGAGGTCATTCGACCCGTTGGCGCTTACGGGATGGCATTCCATGAATTGCCGGTTGTGCATGGGACAACTTTAACGCCAAGATGCCCTCGCCAACTGCAGGAGAAATTGAATGAGTCCCGACCCCATCCTGATTGATGCCTTTGGAGCGTTCACGCTCGGCATCATCGTCTATTTCCTCGGGGCAAAACTGACCAGGAGATTTTCACTCCTCTCAGCCTACAGCATTCCGGAACCGGTCAGCGGAGGGATCGTGGCCGCTCTGGTGGCACTGCTGGTTGTCGTGGCGACAGGGCGCGTCATCGAATACGACCTTGCGGTCCGTGACCTGTTGCTCGTCTATTTCTTCACGACGGTCGGGCTCAACGCACGCGTTTCCGATCTCATGAAAGGCGGCCCAATCCTTGCCGTGCTTCTAGGTTTGACGCTCATTTTCATGCTTGTGCAGAACTCGGTTGGTGCCTTGGGCGCAATGCTGTTCGGACTGCCGTCGCAAGCAGGCGTGCTCATGGGAACAGCGTCATTGATCGGCGGGCATGGAACAGCGATCGCCTGGGGTCCGACCATCGCGTCGGATTACGGTGTTGTCGGGGCTGCGGAACTTGGCATCGCCGCTGCCACCGTCGGTCTCATCCTTGCGAGCGTCCTGGGAGGACCGATCGCAAAGTACCTGATTTCCAGCAACGGTCTGACCGCCTCGGCAGAAGAGGACGGAAAGCCAGAAGGCGAAACATCGGAAGCGGCAAAGACGTCCGCGCCCATCACGCATGTTGAAATCATGCGCTGCATCCTGTGGATCCATCTGGCGATCGCGATCGGCTATTCCGTCAATGAAAGCCTGGAGGCAGCCGGCCTGCGGTTACCCCTCTTTGTGCCCTGCCTGATCTCGGGGATCTTTCTCGCGAACGTGCTTCCCCTGATCTTCAAGAAAGCCAAGGCGCCGAGCGGTAGCCAGTCGATGGACCTGATCAACGAATTCAGCCTGTCGGTGTTCCTGTCCATGTCGCTCATGAGCATGGAACTCTGGACTCTGGCAGGCAGCGCGGGCGTCCTCGCGGTCACGATGCTGCTTCAGGCCGCCGCCGCAGCCGTGTTCATCATCTTCGTGGTGTTCCGATTGATGGGCAAAAACTACTTCGCGGCCGTCCTGTCGGCAGGTTTTGCGGGCTTTGCACTTGGCGCGACCCCGACAGCAATTGCGAATATGAAGGCCGTGACACAGCGATACGGCCCATCGCCGCTGGCATTCATCGTGCTGCCGCTGATCTCGGCCTTCTTCGTCGATCTGGCAAATGCCTTCATCATCAAGTGGTTTCTTGGGTTCGGCTGATCGAGGCACCTCGAAAAATTGCCGAACCCAAATCTTGAGACCAGTGAAACGCCGCGATGCTGGAGGTTTTCAGTCAGCTGCCAGATGTCCGGTCTTCACATAGATCAAGGCACCTTCCGGCCCGGTGAACGGCGTGTGTTCAGACATGTGCGGTGAGCGTATCCAGGTCCCGGCCGGATAGCTTCCGTGTTCATCGTTGAACACGCCGTCAAGGACGAGAATTTCCTCTCCACCCCAGTGCCTGTGACCGTTGAACTGCGTGTTCGGTGCCCAGCGCACGAGTGCAACGGATTCGGTGCCGAACTGGTGCAGCGGAAGAACGGAGAGGCCGGGAACCGTTCCGGGATACCATTGCGCAGCCTCGCTATCGACCACGGTTCTGGCCTGATCTTCAGGGGAAAACTGGTGAAGTTTGACCAGGATGGTACACCCATCGTCCCCGACCTCAGGCGTGTGCGACGTTCCGACCGGATTGCGAACATAGGTCCCCTTGGAGTAACGCCCGTGCTCATCGGCGAAGGTTCCTTCCAGAACGAGAAACTCCTCGCCGCCGTCGTGAGCATGAGCGCTGAAAGACGAATTGGGCGCGTAACGAACGATTGTCGTGGCACGAGCCACCTCGTCGCCGATACGGTCCAGCATGCGCCGGTCAACACCCGGCACGGGGGAGGCGCGCCAGGCCTCGTCCTCGGGCCGGACAACTTCCCGGCGTGAAAAATCTGCACGAAGTTCCATCAGAATTTTCCTCCCGAAGGCCGAATATCTATCTCGTGGGTCCAGGCACCTTTCGGCTGCCTGATCAGATTGAGATATTCATGTGCGATGGCACCGGCGGGAATGCAGTCTTTCGCCGGCACTTTGAAAAGCTTTTGTGCGTGACCGCCTTCAATCAATCCATCGATCACGATGTGGGCGACGTGAATACCGCGCGGTCCGTATTCACGAGCCAGACTTTGCGCAAGGCCGCGCAACGCAAACTTCGCCGATGCGAAAGCTGAGAAGCGGGCACTGCCGCGTGTTGAAGCGGTCGCTCCGGAGAACAGGATGGTGCCACCGTGCTCAAGCATTGTCGGGATGACGGTTTTGGCGGAAACGAAGGCACCAAGCGCATCGGTGCGCCAGACACTTTCAAAATCTTCATGCGAAGTGTCTTCAAAGGCCTCAATCAGAAACCTGTGTGCGTTGTAAATCAGTACAGCAGGCGTCCCGTGTCTTTGAAGAATGGAAGTCAAAGCACTTTCAGTGTTTTCCGGGTTCGAGAGGTCTGCGGGAACGAAGTCCCTGAAAGAGTCTCCGGGATTCGTTCGGGAAATGCCCACCGGCAAATATCCCGCCTGATCAAGCGCATGTGCAATCGCAGGTCCAAGCGCCCCACCGGCACCTGCAACAATCGCCAAGCTTTGTGTCATCAGTTTCCTCCGATTGCGGCGAACGCAATGAACAGTGTGGCAAAGAAGCCTGCGAGAAACGTCACGGTCCGAGCGACGGGAATGCCGGCAACGAAAACGCAGTAATGCGCGATCCTGGCTATGACATAGATCTGGACCGCCAGAAGAACAGACCCACCGGTTGCGCCGAGTTGGACGGCCGAAAGGACAACTGCGGCAAAGACAGCGAGATTATCAAGGGCATTCAGGTGTGCTCTCTTGGCGCGATCGGCCCAGGCCGGCATCGGAGGGTCGTCAGGGGACGGATTGCCCATGGTGGCAAAGACACCACGGCGCACGAAACTCTCGAGAATGTAGGGGACCCACATGGCCGCAGTAACGACTGCAATGGCAATCAGCCAGACGAGTTCAGGTGAGTTGGGCATCTGATTTCCTCTCAGGTTTTGGTTGCCTCATGGCTATCACCTGAGTTAAATTTATAGAAATCGAATAATTTTTTTAATTGATAGGGATATTCTATCAATGAACAGGCGTCATCTTGCGTTTGTCCTGAGTGTTGCGGAACACAAGGCGTTCCGGGCCGCTGCTGAAGCCTGCAACGTGACGCAGCCGACCCTTTCTGCCGGCATCAAACAGATCGAAAGTCAGTTTGGCGCGCGTCTGTTTCAGCGCAGCACCCGCTCCGTTTCGCTGACGGAGTTCGGTCGACAGATTCTGCCGGCGATCAGGGACGTCGTCGCGTCAGAAGACGCCCTGATGGCTCAGGCCCGGCAGTTGCTGACACCGGATATCGAACTCATCCGCATCGGCGTGTCTCCAATCGTCGAGGTTTCCCGCCTTGTCGAGGTCTTCGCGCAATTTCAGGAGCAGAACACCGCCATCGAGTTCGTGTTCAAGGAGTGTTTCGTCAACGATCTTCATGACCGGCTTTACGCCGAAACGCTCGATCTCGCAGTGTTGCCGAAGACGGCGGTGGACGACAAAGGACTGCAAACGGCACCGATCTACACCGACCCCTGGGTCTTTCTGCCCAGGGGAGCGGTGGCGGCCGGAATTGACCAGGACGCGCTTCGGCTGGGTGACATTGTCAATCAATCTCTCATCCTGACTTCTGGATATTGCGGGCTTTCGCAAGCCACGCAATCCATGTTCGAGGCACTTGGTCTTGCCCTGAAGCTCTACCCCGGACGCGCAATCTCCTACTCGGCGATCGAAAACTGGGCGGATCTCGGCCTTGGAGCGGCATTGCTCCCGGCAAGCAAGGTTTCAAGGTCGCGGCAAGGGCCGTGTTTGCCCGTTTTGGAGCCGGACGGCAGCGCTGCGATGCTCGACATTGTCGCTTGCTGGAGCCAGAAACCCGCAAGGTCCCGACACGTTTCCCGGCTCGTCTCGATGCTCGAAAGCACCCATCTCATTTCCATCTGACCGAACCGAGCACGACAAGGCCCCGTAAAGGAGATTGGGAACCGGAATTAGAAGATGGTTCGGGGTCGACATGAATACTGGCGAGAACGGAAGAGCCCATGACTTCAGATGACAACGGCAAGAAGCGCGATCCAGGTGAGCTTGGCTATCTGGGCCTTTTTCTCCTGGTCGTTCTATCCGTCGGCATCCTGATAGGCGTCGGGTCGCCCCCCGGGGACTGGTACGCGGGTCTTTCAAAACCGGCCTTCAATCCTCCAAACTGGGTGTTCGCACCGGTTTGGACTGTTCTTTACGTGCTGATTGCCATAGCAGGCTGGCGGACCTATCTAGGGGCACCTCGGAGCCGCAGGATGAAAACCTGGTACCTGCAGATGGGGCTGAACTGGGTGTGGTCACCTGTTTTCTTCGTGCTTCACATGACCTGGGCGGCCTTTTTCGTGATTCTGGTCATGCTGATCGCGATCGTGACCTTCATCTGCCTGAACTGGCGCGTCGACAAGGTAAATGCCGTCCTGTTTCTGCCCTATGCGCTCTGGGCGGCGTTTGCAGCCACCCTGAATCTTTCGCTGGCGCTTTTGAACTGATGTCCTGACAAGACGGAAGCCCAATCAATCCTGACCGGGCCTCAACTGCAGGCAATGCTCGTTGTTCTGGCGAAGCCGTCTCGCGATTCACAGCCTGCGTCAGTTTCGTTTGGCGTATTCCCTTTGGCTTGCCGACTGAAAGAATCCAGACCGGAAACCAGAAAAGCATTTGCGGGAAAACCAGTTGCTTCCAGGGACTGTCGAAAACAAGCAGCCAAATGGAATAACTTCGGTGATGTTCCGTTTTTCTCTAGGACCACGCAAGAGCGGTCTGACCAGAAAGGAAACGGACATGGAAAACCTCCCACACGCCCGCATCACCGCAGCGAAATCATCGTATGCCGTGCGACGCGTCGACCTGCAAGACTGCACATTCTTGTCGTCAGCGGACTACAAACCGCAAGCTGGCGATCTCGTTCTGGCGCGCGTTACCAGGATCGGCTCGCATGGTCGTATCGAATTGCCCAATGGCCGAAAAGCCATGCTTCATGTTGGCGACGAAATCATCCTGGCCTATGGCAACAGATATGCCCCCGACCAGTACGAATCTTACGTGCCGGAAAACCTTGAAGCCTGCCATATGGTTGCGGCTGGTGGCATAGCCTCGAAGGCCGTCTCCTGGCACAACAAGCTTTCAGGACCTACCGAAATAGAACCGGTTGGCGTGCTCTGCCGGTCAAACGGCCATCCGGTCAATTTGAACGCCTACGCGCTCCCGACCTTGGCCGGTCCTATGCCTTCTGTGGTGCTCGGTGTTTTCGGCACGTCAATGAATTCCGGAAAAACGGCAACCGCCGCAGCGCTCGTAAGAGGCTTCGCTCTGAGTGGCTATCGCGTCGGGGCCCTCAAGATTACCGGCACTGCCGCGGGAGGGGATCCCTGGTTGATGCGTGATTCCGGAGCAAGTGAAGTCCTTGATTTTACGGATGCCGGTATGGCGACCACATTTGGCGTGCCACTCGACACGCTGGTTGCCTCGACCCGCAATCTTCTCAGGACACTCAGCAGATCGAACTGTGATCTCGCGGTCGTCGAAATTGCAGACGGGCTGTTTCAGGACGAAACAAGGCAGATTGCTGAAAGCAAACTTATTCAATCGGCATTTGATGGCGTGGTGTTTGCTTCTGGAGATGCGCTGGGCGCGGTTGCCGGAGCAAAACAGCTTTGCGATCTCGGCTACAACGTTCTTGCCATTTCAGGGGCCTTGTTGCGCTCTCCGCTTGCAGCACGGGAAGCCGCCGAGAACCTCGGCCTACCAGCGTATGACCTTTCGGCGTTTCACGAGGGTGAAAAGGTCTCGCAGATCATGGATAGCGTGCTTTCGCCTCGGTACGCGGCAACCGGATGAACCGAAATCAGGCGAGCTCTGGCGGCGGCTTCCCGCGATTGTGGAAGCCGCGCCGGACGGGGATGTGCATGGTGCTTGTCGCGGCCGGCATCGTGCAGACCGTTGCTGCAATCCTCCTCTCCATCAGCACGAGTTCACTGCTCAGAAAGGAAGATGAACTATTTGGGCAACCCGTTCTGACGGTCTTTGTCGTTGCGGTGGTCTCCGCCCTCGGGCTTTTCATTTTTCACAATAGGCAAGCAGAAAAGTTTGCGTTGTCCTATGTGCACGAGCTGCGAATGGCTTATGCGCGTCAGGTCTTTTTATTGCCCTTTGACGGCCGGGCGCCGGGTATCGGTTTGTCGCTGACCCGGCTCGTTCACGATCTGGGGGCAATAAAACTCTGGCTCTCGAGAGGATTGCTTGCGTTGATCGCGCTCGTTCCAACGGTCGTGACGCTGGCAATCTGGATATCCTTAGCGGAACCAATGCTTTTGCTGCCGCTGTTCACGGTCGTCGTGATGTGGGGGCTGGCAATTTGGGCGGTGTTACCCGCTCTCAGGCACAGCATTCGGCGTTCAAGGCAAAAACGCGGTGGAATGGCATTGCTTCTCGGGCGATCGTTGCCAGATCGCTTGCCCTTGCTGCTTCACGGTCGCCTGGAGCCGCTGATGAAACGGCTGGCCAAACGCAGTGAGAAGGTCTGCGGCTATCTTGTTCGTCGAGCGACATGGTCAGGCGTGCTGAAAGCGAGCAGCCGCGCAACATTCCCGGTTGCGGTCGCAGTGTTTATGCTCACCATGTCCAACCAGACGGAAACGATCGTCCTGTTTCTGATGTTGTTTGCGTTTCTGGCTGCGCAGCTTGAGACAGGTGCGGCAGGTGTCGAATATTACGAGGCCAACAAGGTTGCGCGCGAAAAACTGGCAAAAGTCCTTGATTTGGAAGTCTTGAAGACAGCAACGGTTCCGCATCGCCGGAATGTCGATTGGCGTGCCCCGCTCTTGATATCGAACCTGAAGTTGCCGTCCGGCGAACACCTTTCCGCACGCATCGAGCCGGAGGTCGGCAACGAAATTTTCCTGGCTGATCCGGAGGACCGGCATTTTCTTGCGCTTGCTCTTGGCGGACTGACGTCGCAGGCAGAGCCGGGGTGCATTTCCCTTGGCGAAACCGATTATGCGTCCTTGAGCGCAAAGGAGATCTGGCGGGCAGTGACCTTGATTTCTTCCGCGAACGGGATCCCGGAAGAACCTGGCGACAGACAAGCGGCCACACTGGGCATGAAGTCGGATGTTTCTGATGAGGCTCTGGAAACCCTCTTTGAGATATTTGAGCTTCAACAAGGCTGGGACAGCAGGACCGCAGCGCGCCTGTCTGCCGCCGACAGATTGTCCATCAGACTTGCGCGCGCGTTTTTGCGGCGACCAAAGGTGATCGTTTGCCAGGACAGCGGTCTGAGCCGGGAGAACTCTGTCGGACAGAGCGTCCGTAAGCTGGCACAGGATGCCGGAATAACGCTCCTGTTTCTGTCAGCATCTGACACTGATTGAAAGTCGCCTACCAGTCTTCACATAGAGTAGAGACCGACAGCAGCCCTGCACCGAATATCGAATCGGCACCGGGCTCACCCAGGTCTTCAGCTTTTGACTTGAGAAGCTCAAAAACATCGTCGACCGTAAGTTCAGGATTGCCCTGACGGACTATCGCGGTTGCAGCGGAAAAAAATGGTACGGCAAATGACGTTCCGGTTTTCCACTTTGCCCCCTTTACGGAGGCGGCCGACCACACGTTGACCCCCGGCGCGGCCAGGTCGATGTAACTCCCGCGATTTGCCCGGCGATAAATACGCTTGTTCCTGTCGACCGCAGTCACACCCAATACTCCGGAAAAGGCTGCGGGATAGGCCGGTGCGGCGCCAGGGCCGTTGTTTCCAGCCGCGGCGATCAACGCGATCCCGCGGGTTTCCTTGATGTCATTGATTGCAGCCGCAAGGACGCTGTTCTCTGGTCCGCTGAGACTGAGGTTGATGACGGAAACCTGCTCGTCGGCGAGCGTGTAAAGAGCTTCGACCAGCGTGAAGGCATCGGCTCTTTCATCTCGGCCGCTTCGATAAAAGGCATCAACAGCGACCAGCTCGCTGCCAGGCAACAGACCCGGTGAACGCGTGTCCGGTTGACCGATCAGGATGGCGGCAACTGCGGTTCCGTGGCTGGCTTTTGAGGCTCGCCGATCTTGGTCCGCCAACCGCAAGACCTTCAGATTGGCACCGTCGAAAGTGGAATGATTTTCATTGAGGCCGGTATCGACCATGCCGATACGGATCCCGATAGCGCAGCGGTTCGGAAGTTCCGAGACCTGTTGTGGCCAGCCTATCAGCGCGAACGCCGCGCAATGTTGCCCGGAGCATTGGTTGTCTCCTCGGTCCAGCCGATAGAAATGATTGAAGTCTGCATTTCCGCCAGACGGCAGTGCCCGCACCGCGTCACGTGCATCTTGCAGGCTGGTGTTGGTTGGAGGGCTCAGACGGTAGGAGCGAACCGTTCCACCTGAAACCGAACGCTCATCCAGCACGCTGAAACCACCGTCCAGCAGACTTTGCAGATCCTGTGGCGAGATGTTGAAAACGATAATCTCCGAAGATGCGAATTGAGCCAGGGGGCCGGCAGGGGGTGTCAGCCCGGTTGACGCTGGTGCCTGTTGCCGCCGGTTTTGACCTCCAAACAGCCAGCGCAGGGGTGACGGACCTGAAACAGAGCCGGTGTTCCGGTTTTTCTGGTTATTCTGATTGGCTTTCTGGCTCTGGCTGTCGTCGCGGTCGTCGTCATCATCCGCGTCGTCATTATCGCTATCGCTGTCTGCGCTATCGCTATCATCGTCGTCAGCATAGGCTGCCTGTAAAAACAGATGCGACGCGCCTTCCGGTCTGAAGGCGTCGGTCAAGGCGAGGAACAGTGGCATTGCTATGAGCGCAAAAAACAACTTCTTCATGACGCAACCTTTTCATGCATCGGGTGTGGAATAAACCGCCCGCTTGTTTCGTACTCTTAGGAAGAACGTGAAAACGGCTCGAATATTCCGTCCCTCAGGCTCTTAAATGGTACATGCATGACTGACCCGTTTTGTGGATTGCTGATTGAGAAACTGCCCAACTTGAGGCGGTATGCCCTGTCGCTGTGTCGATCCGGCGACCAGGCGGACGATCTTGTGCAAACGACCGTCGAACGAGCCTTGAAAGCGCGCGCAAGTTTCGATCCTGCAAGCAGGATAGAAGCGTGGCTGTTCCGAATTCTGCGAAACGCCTGGATCGATATTGTGCGGAAAAACAGGGTTCGCGGGCAGGAACTGGATTACGACCAAGCGCCTGAAATCGCTGACACGACGGGTCATCAAGGGGACGCACGCTTGATGGTTTCCAGTGTCATGGCTGCAGTCGACCTTCTTCCCGACGGTCAGCGGGAAGTTCTTCTGTTGGTGAGCGTTGAGGGGCTGAGTTATGCGGAAGTTGCAGAGATACTCGATGTGCCTAAGGGAACGATCATGAGCAGGCTCTGTCGGGCTCGCAACGCTCTCGCAGGCAAAATGGGACTGTCTTCGGACTAGTTCGAGTTTCAATCCGAATTCCGAAAAGTAGAGGCTAACTATGGACCAGTTTGAGATGACAGACGAACTCATCATGGCCTACGCTGATGGCGAATTGTCGGTAGACGAGGCGGCAAGGATTGAAGAAGCGCTCAAGTCGGATCAATCCGCGCAGCGCAAGCTCGCCATGTTCCTGAAGACCGCTGACCGGTTGCGTGCAGAGCCCGCTCCAGCGATCCCGGATGAACTGGCGCGCCGTGTTGACGCCTTGATTGCAGATGAAAAAGACAGGACTGCTGCCGCGGAGCCGGACAACGTGGTTTCCTTCCGACGGCTGGGGCGTTCCGGATTTGTGCCCACGGCGATAGCCGCCTGCCTGGCGCTCGCGGTTGGTCTGGGGACGGGATACACACTCAAACAGCCTGATCAGGCAGGAGAGGGCTCGCCCTTTGGTGTCGCAGCGCTCGCTGATCCGGGAATTGAAGAGGTGCTCGCGTCGACACCGTCAGGCGAAAGTCGCGTTCTGGCATCGGGCGCAACGCTTAACCTGATCGCGTCCTTCGTGGATGAAGCCGGCGTGCTGTGCCGTGAATTCGATTACGAAGGGGTGAATGGTCACTCGGTCGTGTCGGTTGCCTGTCGCGACGGAGCTCAATGGCAACCAAAGATCGCCATTGCGACAACTGGAAATTCGGAGACCCACTTCGCGCCTGCTTCTTCGCTCGACGCCCTGGAGGCCTGGTTGAGTTCATCCGGTCTGGGAGAGGCTCTCAACGCAGAGGATGAACAGCAACAGCTGGTCGTGAAATAGGTTTCCCGGAGTTCAATGCCTCAGCTTTGGTGGGAATTACCGACATACTCCCGATGGCTGGCCGAGTTGATGACCACAGTGCCGAGAATGATGTCGTGCAGCAGGCGCTTCCGGTCGGAAAACAGCGACACCAGCAGCACGAGCGGCGTCAACAGCGACACAGAGAACCAGAACAGGATCGCGTGTACGGCTGCGAGCAAAGGATACGGTTTGGCACCGTACCAGAGCCGCATTTCCAGCCCCATGGCACGCATGCCGAGCGTGGACGCAAGTGGTCCTCCAAGCGTGAAGGCGACATAGAGCAGGGCGACCGCAGTCGGCAGGATCGCGTAGAGCAGAAAACCGAGGCCAAGCGTGAAGATGCCCAGGAAGAAGACAACAACGCCTGAGCCAAGCGTCAGCAGGGCGATGATGACAACATCAATCAGGAAGGCGAAGATCCGCCGGCTGCGCACGCCTGAAAACAGCTCCGGGTTGCGAACGGGGTCGAACGCGTCCTGGCGTGCGTAATCAGAGGTGGTTTCTGCAGACATTCTCGGGCTCCTGAATTTGTGATGACTTTCATGTGGGGTTGGAAAGCCGATTTCGCAAATTCCGGATGCCGGATCAGTCCATCCGGTCGCCGATTTCCAGATAGCGGACGACAAAGCCTCGGTCGCGCAAGGCTGCGACGATGCGCTCGCCGTGCGGCCTGTCGAAGGCTTCGAAGGATACGTCGAGCGTTGCCCCCTTGGCGGGCACATTCAGGAACAGCCGATGATGCTCGACATCAACGACATTGCCCTGCATGTCACCAATGACGGTGGCGATCTCACCCAGTGTTCCCGGACGGTCCGGCGTGTCGATCCGGATCGAGACGAGCTTGCCGTCACGGGCCAGCTCCCGCACAACGATCTTGGAGAGCAGGCGCGGGTCGATGTTGCCGCCGCAAAGAACCAGCCCGACGCGTTTGCCCGCAAAACGGTCGGGATCGGTCAAAAGCGCCGCCAGACCGGCAGCTCCTGCCCCTTCCGCAATGGTACGCTGAAGTGTCAGATAGGCGTTGATTGCCCGTTCAATGCTGCTCTCCGATACCAGGAGGACATCGTCGACCGCCTTTTTGACGACTTCGGTCGTGATCTCGCCGATATCGCGGACCGCGATGCCTTCGGCGATGGTTGCACCCTCACAGCGTACTTCCTTCCCGTAGAACGCACCCCACATGCCGGGATAGAGCGTGGTTTCAACACCGATCACCTCGACGTTGGGATTGATGGCCTTGGCCGCCGTCACCATGCCGGCGATCAGCCCGCCGCCGCCAATTGGCACGACCAGGACATCAAGGTCCGGCTGAGCGGCGAGCATCTCCATCGCCACGGTGCCTTGCCCGTGAATGACATGCACGTCGTCATAGGGGTGAACCCAGACAAGGTTGTTTTCCTCCGCCAGGCGGTCGGCTTCTGCCTTGGCTTCCGCCAGCGTGTTGCCCGCCAAAACGACCTCGGCACCGTAACCACGTGTCGCGGAGATCTTCACGAAAGGGGTCAGAACCGGCATGACGATGGTAGCCGGTATGCCGAGGCGGCCGGCATGGTAAGCAACGCCCTGTGCATGGTTGCCGGCCGAGACGGCGATCACGCCCCGCTTTTTCTCGTCGTCGCCGAGACTGTCAAGTTTGACGAGGGCACCTCGTTCCTTGAACGCGCCCGTTACCTGCATGTTTTCGTACTTGACGAAAACATCGGCGCCAGTCAGCTGAGACAGGCGCGGGGCTGGCAGGCAGGGGGTCTCGAGAACCGCGCCTTTGATCAGCGCAGCGGCCTTCCGGATTTTTTCAAAAGAGACAAGGTTCGCCGAACGGTCCACAGCACCGGTCACTGGTTGCTCGCCAGTATTTCAGCCACTTTGGGCGCAAAATAGGTCAGGATGCCATCGGCACCTGCGCGCTTGAAGGCAAGCAGGCTCTCCAGCATGGCGCGCTCTCCATCCAGCCAGCCATTGGCGCTGGCGGCCTTGATCATCGCGTATTCGCCGGACACCTGGTAGGCGTAGGTCGGAACGTGGAATTCATCCTTGATGCGTCGTACGATATCAAGATAGGGCATGCCGGGCTTGACCATCACCATGTCAGCGCCCTCGACAATATCGAGTTCGGCTTCGCGCAGCGCTTCGTCCGTGTTTGCCGGGTCCATCTGATAGGTGCGTTTGTCGCCCTTCAATGTTCCGGAGGACCCGACGGCGTCGCGGAAGGGCCCATAGAACGCGGATGCATATTTGGCTGAATAGGCCATGATCTGGGTGTCGCGGTGGCCCTGGGAGTCAAGCGCCTGTCGGATGGCGCCGATACGACCGTCCATCATGTCAGATGGTGCAATGACATCTGATCCGGCTTCGGCCTGGACAAGGGCTTGCCGGCACAATTGATCGACCGTTTCATCGTTGAGGATCCGGTCGCCATCCATGAGACCGTCATGGCCGTGGCTTGTGTAGGGATCGAGTGCCACATCCGTCATGAGGCCGAGATTCAGTCCTTCCGATTTGATGGCGCGCAATGCACGGCAGGTCAGGTTTTCGGCATTGAGCGCTTCGGAGCCCGTGTCGTCGCGCAGATCAGGATCGGTATAGGGAAAGAGCGCGAGTGCCGGAATGCCAAGCGCAGAGGCTTTTTCGGCCTCACGAACGGCTTCATCGACCGACAGGCGAACCACATCCGGCATGGACGGCACCGGCTGGCGAACAGATGTACCGTCCACGAGGAAAATCGGCCAGATCAGATCGTTGGTTGTCAGCGCGTTTTCACTGACCAGGCGCCGGGACCAATCCGTCCTGCGATTGCGGCGCATGCGCGTCCCGGCCAGCAGGTTGTCCATATGGTCGGACGTGATCTTTGGGAGATTGGAATTGGACGGCATGAACTCAGCCTGCTTGATGAGAAGATCGACAAATTTGCATTCTTTCCGAAGTGCGCCGCAAATCTATCACGCAGATTGACGCATTCCAACATTCTGTAAAATAACTGAAATTAAAAACAAAAAAGAGATTGTTTGACGTTCGCGTCAAATGTGGTTTAGTTCAGCGCCAAATGGAAGAGGCAGCCGTTGGGTGCGCGGATTCGCGCGGGCTGCGGCTCGAAGGAGGACAATCGTGGACTTTTCCCTGAACGAAGATCAGCGCGCCTTTCAGGACATGGCTGCAAGTTTTTCGGCAGATGAACTCGCTCCCAACGCCAAGACCTGGGACGAAGAGAGCATCTTTCCGATTCCCACCCTGCGCAAGGCGGCAGAACTTGGCTTTGGCGGCATCTACGTCAAGGAAGACGTTGGCGGGTCTTCGCTTTCACGCCTCGATGCAGCGGTCATATTCGAGGAACTCTCGAAGGGCTGCACCTCGACGGCGGCCTACATCTCGATCCACAACATGGTCGCCTGGATCATCGACACCTACGGTTCGGAGGAATTGCGGCAGAAGTTCCTGAGCAGACTGTGCACCATGGAGCTTTTGACCAGCTATTGCCTGACCGAACCCGGATCAGGGTCTGACGCTGCAAGTCTTCGCACCAGCGCCCGTGATGATGGTGACCATTACGTGCTCAACGGGTCCAAGGCATTCATTTCCGGAGGCGGGGTCAGTGATCTTTATGCGGTCATGGTTCGCACCGGAGGTGAGGGCCCGGGCGGCGTTTCCTGTCTTCTTGTTGAAAAGGGCACTCCCGGTCTCAGTTTTGGCGCCAACGAGGTGAAGCTCGGCTGGAAAAGCCAACCGACGGCACAGGTGAATTTCCAGGACTGCCGCGTCCCCAAGGCCAATCTCGTTGGTGCTGAAGGGCAGGGCTTCAAGATTGCCATGTCCGCGCTTGACGGGGGCAGGCTCAACATTGGCGCCTGTTCGCTGGGCGCGGCCCAGGCCTGCCTCGATCATGCTCTGGCTTATGTCCAGGAGCGCAAGCAGTTCGGTAAACCGATATCCGAGTTCCAGGCCCTTCAGTTCCGTATCGCAGACATGGCGACGGAGCTCGAGGCAGCCCGTCTGCTGCTCCACAAGGCGGCTGTCGCCGTCGACGCGAAATCTCATGATGCGACCAAGCTTGCCGCCATGGCCAAGCGTCTCGCGACAGACACCGGATTCAAGGTGGTCAACGAGGCGCTGCAGCTTCACGGTGGTTACGGCTATCTTCGCGATTACCCGATCGAGCGGTTCTTCCGGGATGTCCGGGTCCACCAGATCCTCGAGGGAACCAACGAGGTCATGCGCCTGATCATTGCAAGGCAACTGTTGAAGGGCTGAACGAACCGGCCCGGCCAGACCATTGAACAGACTCAAGTTTTAGGAGCGCTTCGGTGAGCGAAGACATTCTTTTTGAAATACGCGGCAAGGCAGGCTTTGTGACCTTGAACCGGCCGAAGGCACTCAACGCTCTGACGGAAGAGATGGTGCGCGCGCTGGCAAAGCAGCTGACAGCATGGGCCGGTGACCCGTCGGTAGCCCATGTCGTCATAACCGGGGCCGGCGATAAGGCCTTCTGCGCCGGCGGCGATATCCGCAAGATCTATGATGCCCGGCTGGCCGGACAGTTGGACGGCCTGAATTCCTTCTTTCGCGACGAATACCTGCTGAACGCGCAGATCAAGTCCTATCCCAAACCTTATGTCGCCTTGATCAATGGAATTGTCATGGGCGGCGGTGTCGGGGTTTCCGTCCACGGGAGCCACAGGGTCGGCACCGAGAAGACACTGTTTTCAATGCCCGAAACCGGGATTGGGTTTTTCCCGGATGTAGGGGGGACCTACTTTCTTCCGCGCATGCCGAAGAAGACGGGCGTCTATTGTGCAATGAGCGCCGGACGGCTGAAACAGGCAGACGCCCTGGCAACCGGTGTTCTGACCCACGCGGTTTCCGAAGCAGGTCTCGCCGATCTTGAAAGGGCACTCGAAACCGCAGATGACATCGACGCGGCCCTGGAGCCTTGGCTGGTCGAGGTGGAAGACGGACCGGTCATGGCAAATGCCGACCTGATCGAGCAGGCATTCTCTGCCGACAGCGCAGAGGAAGTGCTGGCGAGACTGGATGCGTCCGACCAGGATTTTGCCAGCAAGACCGCCGCAACGATCCGTCAAAAGTCGCCGACAAGCGTCCTCATCGCCTTTGAACAGATGAAACGTGGAGCTGAGCTTTCCTTCAACGAGTGCATGTCGCTTGAATACCGTATCGTGACCCGCATACTTCAGGGTGAGGATTTCTTTGAAGGGGTTCGTGCGGTGCTGGTCGACAAGGATCAGTCGCCGAAATGGTCGCCTTCATCCCTTGGGCAAGTGGACAGCGCGGATCTGGCGTCGTATTTCCAGTCACCGCCAGATGGAGATCTGCCCCTTTAACCCGTGAACCGGACAATTCATGATAACGAGCTTTCAGGACCTGATAGAGACCCGCCCGCCCTGGAGCACGCTGCTGATTTTGTACTTGCGCCTGATGGCAATCATCCTGATTGGGGGCGGTGTCATCTATTGGGCGCGCATCATCGGGATTGTCGAGTGGCGGGGGCTCTGGTTCTGGGAAATGCCGATCGCCATGCAGGGAGCGATCGTGTTTTTCGCCGTTCTTGATCTGGTTGCCGCAACGGGTTTGTGGCTGACCGTATCCTGGGGCACGGTCATGTGGATTTTCCGCTGCTTCTGCCAGATCGTCATGCACACCGCGTTTTCGGATCTTTACGGAAAGCGCCCTTACGAGATCTCGTTCTATCTCTTGACGATCTCGATCTATGCCCTTCTGGCCTATCTGATGATGAAGGAAAACAAGGCTGCCGGGGCGAGTGCACGCTGAGCCAGGGCTGAATCAGTTTCTCAACTTCTTTCGACCCCGTCTCAGCAGGGGCCGGTAACGGATTCAAAAACAATACGAAATTTCATTCGGGAGAAAACAATGTCGAGCACAGTCGGTTTCATCGGTCTTGGTAACATGGGTGGCCCAATGGCCATCAATCTTGTGAAGGCGGGCCACAAGGTGATCGGGTTTGATCTTTCCGATGCCGCCATGACCACCCATGCTGAGGCTGGCGGAGACAGAGGGACGAGTGTTGCCGATCTGGCCGCAGCCTCCGATGTGATCGTGACGATGCTTCCGGCTGGAAAACATGTACGTCAGATCTATCAGGGCGAGGGGGGTATTCTTGAAAATGCCAAGCCCGGAACGCTTCTGATCGATTCCTCCACCATCGACGTCGACAGTGCCCGGGCGGTCAGCGCCGCTTCCGCTGAAAAAGGCATGCCGATGGTGGACGCCCCGGTTTCGGGTGGTGTCGCCGGTGCTGCCGGGGGAACGCTGACTTTCATGGTGGGTGGTCCGGATGAAGCATATGATGCGGCCAAGCCGTATCTGGACATCATGGGCAAGACCATCGTGCATGCCGGCGGTGCCGGCAACGGTCAGGCTGCCAAAATCTGCAACAACATGATCCTGGGCATTTCCATGATCGGCGTCTCGGAAGCTTTTGTTCTGGGGGAGAAGCTCGGTCTGGATCCGCAAAAGCTCTTTGATATTTCTTCGACCGCATCCGGACAGTGCTGGTCGCTGACATCCTATTGCCCCGTGCCGGGTCCGTTGCCGTCGTCACCCGCCAATCGGGACTACCAGCCGGGCTTTGCCGCGGCGATGATGCTGAAGGACCTGAAACTGGCCCAGGAGGCGGCAAGTTCTGCCGGGGCTGCAACGCCGTTGGGGGCGGAAGCAGCGTCGCTCTACACGCTCTTCTGCAACTCGGGTGGAGAAAGCCTGGATTTCTCTGGCATCGTGAAGTTTCTGAGAGGGCATGATTAACAAGTCATGAATCGCATGGCGAAAACACCCTTCAAAAGTTAACGGATGATTCAGTGTGTCTCTTAAGCGGATTTTAGAATCAGCCCGCTAATGTGTGTCTCAAGGCGGGAAAAAAAATATCCGTCGAACAGGGTAATTGTAAGAGGCGTAAACACATGATCACCGCAAGCAGGGCAGTCGACGCTGTGGCACCGGGTGAAGGGGAAGAAGTGGAAATCAAACCACTCTACCTTGAAGCTCTAACTCTCGTTGAACGGCTACACCGGCGACTGCTGGACGTAATCAAGGACGAATTCGACCGCATGGGGCGGTCCGATGTGAACAGTGTGCAGGCGCTGTTGCTTTTCAACATCGGTGATGCCGAACTGACCGCAGGCGAGCTGCGCACGCGCGGTTACTATCTCGGTTCGAACGTGTCCTATAACCTGAAGAAACTGGTTGAAACCGGCTATATTCATCACCAGCGCTCGCGTATGGACCGCCGTTCGGTTCGTGTGAGCCTGACGGACAAAGGGCAAGAAGTGGCCAAGATCGTCAACGATCTTTATGAGCGTCACATGCTGTCTGTTGAGCAGGTTGGTGAGATCGGCGCACAGGATTTCGTATCCTTGAACAAATCGCTGCGCCGTCTCGAGCGGTTCTGGACCGACCAGATTCTTTATCGCCTCTAAGAAATTCGCGGCGAATCCAGATGACGAAGCACCGCCCACCGGGCGGTGCTTTTTTTGTTGACCTCACGTAAATTTGCCTTTTCATCGACCTCTAATTTGGTCAAGAAACTACTTTGTGAGTGTTGGAGCCAGCCTGTTGTTCTCTGGCTGACATCATGTGGTCACATTGGAATGTCTTTTGTGCGCATTTCCAGGCTACAGGATGGTTAACAAATCAAGCGATTTGTTAACTTTCATCGGTTACGAGTTGGAACTGAGGCAGTTGGCGAGGTCCGAATTTCCGGACCAGGTCCACACGACGATGAATCTTGACGCAAGAAGGCGCATCACGAGGGGTTTGCAATGCACCGACTTTCCGGATCTTTCGGGAAAATGAACCACCTGAAGCGGATCTCAGGACAGACGCTGAAAGGCGTGTGCGCCCTGGGGTTTGCAGCCTTCCTGTTCGAGAATGGACCGGCGTCCGCGCAGACCGCGCTGCAATCGCTGCAACAAAATCGCCAGAATGTCGAATGGGCGGACAATTTCGACATCGCGACCGACAACATTACCGAAGTCAAATCTTCGGCACCGACGCTGTCTCCGGAAACGGCAGACTACATTTCGGTGGCTATCAATCGGTATCAGCGCATCGTCCAGGCTGGTGGCTGGGGCACGGTATCACCGGGTGGCAAGCCTTTGCGCATCGGCATGAAGGACCCCCGCGTGGTCGAGTTGCGCCGGAGGCTCATCGTTTCTGGCGATCTGGAACAACAGGCCGGTCTGTCGGACACGTTCGATTCCTATGTCGACGCGGCATTGAGGCGTTTCCAGCTGCGCCACGGCCTGATCCCTGACGGTGTCATGGGCGCGGGTACTGTTGAGGCACTGAACATTCCGGCAGATGTGCGTTTGCGGCAGCTTGAGACCAATCTCGTGCGCATGCGATCCATGTCCGGTTTCCTCGGAGACCGCTATGTCATGGTCAACATTCCTGCTGCCGAGATCGAAGCGGTCGAAAATGGCAGGGTTCGTTCGCGCCACACGGCCGTTGTCGGCAAGATCGATCGCCAGACACCGATCCTCAACAGCAAGATCTACGAACTGAATTTCAATCCATACTGGACCGTTCCCAAGTCGATCATCCGCAAGGACCTGATCCCGAAGATGAAGGAAGATCCGGAGTACCTGTCGAAAAACAACATTCGAATTTTCGACTGGAGCAACAACGAGCTCAACTGGCAGCAGATCGACTGGAATACGGATGAGGCGACCCAGTATCGTTTCACCCAGGATCCGGGTGCGGAAAACTCGCTTGGTTCCGTGCGGATCAACTTCCACAACAAGCACCAGGTCTACCTGCACGACACACCGTCCAAGACACTCTTCGGCGAGGCCAACCGGTTCCACTCTTCCGGTTGTGTACGTGTGCAGAATGTGCGTGAACTCGTAACCTGGCTGCTGCAGTCGACGACGCCGGACTGGGACCGCACCCGCGTGGATTCAATGATCCGCACCGGCGAACGTGAAGACGTGAAGCTGCGGAAATCCATTCCGCTCTACATGACCTATGTCACGGCGTGGGCCAACTCGGACGGCGTGGTGCATTTCCGCGATGATATCTACAACCGGGACGATCTTTACGGAACCGGAACACAGGCGCGGCTCTGACAGGGCTCTGAAACGCGTGTATCGAACAGTCTTTGTGCAAACGCCGGCCTTGAACAGGCCGGCGTTTCGTGTCTTGTAACCGCAAGACACAAGGAGAAGGGCAATGAGTCGCGCACCGCGACCTGGTGAAATCTATCTTGAGTTTCGGGCGATCGGTCAGCAGGTGAAGGTCACCGCGATCGATGCAGCGACCGGAATTGAAGTGTCCACCTTCGGCCCGAAGTCTGTGGCACAGGAAGACCTGAAGCGGGTCGCTGTCAGAAAGTTGCAACGCCGATTGGAGAAGGAAGCTGAAGACAACGTTTCCCGGCCGGAGTCCAATCTCTATTGACACGAAACAGGCAGTGTTGTGATTCCTTCATACAGGGCGAAAAGTCCGCTCCGTTGCACGTGTCGCCCCTTTTTCATCAGCCAAATTCAATAAAGTTGTCGCGACCAGTGACCGTGTAAAACCGTTTTCTTGCGATCTGAATTCGGGAAAAATTTTTCGCGCCAAAGGAACGTCAAAGAAACCCGGGCGGGGCTGACCGATGAAAACGCGAAATCGTTCCAGTATTCGTCCGAGGTGCGGCGTTTTGTTTTCAAGCCTTAAAACCGGTCTTTTGCTCAACTCGAAACTGGTTTGTCGGATTCAGAAATAGATGCGTCGGTATAGCCCTTGGTTCTTCACTGGGTGTGTGATACTCCCTCGCTGAAATCGGCAGA
Source organism: Roseibium sp. (assembly GCA_017643925.1). Lineage (GTDB taxonomy): Bacteria > Pseudomonadota > Alphaproteobacteria > Rhizobiales > Stappiaceae > Roseibium. Next base: position 50,725 of record JAEPML010000002.1, read on the forward strand.
TTTGGGGCACATTCGCCGCGTTGCGAGCAGGCCCGAATGGAAGCCGCTGACCCTCGAAATTGATACAAGGATGGTGCGATGTCATTGATGGAAAGCTCCAGTCAGTCCACGCAGTCTGGTTTCTTCACCCGCAGCCTTTCTGAGGTGGACTCGGAGATCTTCGGTACCATCGAGCAGGAACTCGGTCGCCAGCAGCACGAGATCGAACTGATCGCATCCGAGAACATCGTGTCCCGTGCGGTTCTCGAGGCGCAGGGCTCAATTTTCACCAACAAGTATGCCGAAGGCTATCCGGGCAAGCGTTACTACGGCGGCTGTGAATTCGCCGACGTTGCAGAGACACTGGCGATTGAACGCGCCAAGGAACTCTTCGGCTGCAACTTCGCCAATGTTCAGCCGAATTCCGGAAGCCAGATGAACCAGGCAGTTTTCCTGGCGCTTCTGCAGCCCGGCGACACTTTCATGGGCCTTGACCTGAATTCTGGCGGTCACCTGACCCACGGTTCGCCGGTCAACATGTCGGGCAAGTGGTTCAACGTCGTGTCCTACGGCGTGCGCCAGGACGACCATCTCCTGGACATGGAAGAAGTCGAACGCCTGGCTCACGAACACAAGCCGAAATTGATCCTGGCGGGTGGCACCGCCTATTCCCGCATTTGGGACTGGAAGAAGTTCCGTGAGATTGCCGACAGCGTTGGTGCTTACCTGATGGTCGACATGGCCCACATCGCGGGCCTGGTCGCAGGTGGTGTGCATCCGTCACCGGTTCCGCACGCACACGTCGTCACCACCACAACGCACAAATCCCTGCGCGGTCCGCGCGGTGGCATGATCCTTTCGAACGACGAAGCGATTGCGAAAAAAATCAACTCCGCCGTCTTCCCTGGCCTCCAGGGCGGTCCGCTGATGCATGTGATCGCGGCCAAGGCTGTCGCTTTCAAGGAAGCGCTGCAGCCGGAGTTCAAGGCCTATGCAAGGTCTGTTGCCGACAATGCGAAGGCGCTTTCGGAAGTTCTGAAAGAGCAGGGGCTCGACATCGTGTCGGGCGGCACCGACAACCATTTGATGCTGGTTGACCTTCGTCCGAAGAACGCGACCGGGAAATCGGCAGAAAAGTCGCTTGGTCGTGCAAACATCACCTGCAACAAGAACGGTATCCCGTTCGACCCGGAAAAACCGTTCGTGACCTCGGGCATCCGTCTGGGCACGCCGGCGGCAACCACTCGTGGCTTCGGCGTGGCCGAATTCCGCGAAGTTGGCATGCTGATCACGGAAGTGTTGGATGGTTTGAAGGCCGCAAACAGTGAAGAGGGCAATGCAGCGGTTGAAGCCGCCGTCAAAGCCAAGGTAGAAGCACTGACAGCCCGGTTCCCGATTTACGGGGAATAACCAGCCGGCTCGTTCAGGAGCTTTGAGAAATGAGATGTCCGTTTTGCGGTGGCGAGGAAACCCAGGTCAAGGATTCCCGTCCGACCGAGGACAACACGGCGATCCGCCGCCGCAGGATATGCAACACTTGCGGCGGTCGCTTCACCACATTCGAGCGCGTTCAACTGCGCGAATTGATGGTTTTGAAACGCTCTGGCCGTCGCGTTCCCTTCGACAGGGAAAAACTCATGAGATCGGTTCAGATCGCGGTCCGCAAACGGCCGGTCGAGCCTGATCGCATTGAGCGCATGGTCAGCGGCATCGTGCGACAGCTGGAAAGCGCCGGTGAAAGCGAGATTACGGCCGAGACGATAGGCAATCACGTCATGGAAGGCCTGAAGACCATTGATGATGTGGCCTATGTCCGCTTTGCATCCGTCTATAGGAATTTCCGGGAAGCGAAGGACTTCGAGGCCCTTCTGGATGAGCTCAGCGATTCTGATGGGCAGCCGGTAAAGAACGACTGATCTGCCGCGATTGATCCCAGATGTCTGACATTTCAAACACTGATAAGCGGTTCATGGCCGCCGCTGGCCGATTGGCAAGGCGCGGGCTTGGTCGGGTCTGGCCGAACCCTGCCGTCGCGGCCCTGATCGTTCACGAAGACGGCGAGAGCACACGTCTGGTCGGCCGCGGCGTAACCTCTCGGCCCGGCATGGCGCATGCTGAGGTCAATGCCCTGAACCAGGCGGGAGACCTTGCCAGGGGAGCGACATGCTATGTCACCCTCGAACCGTGTTCACACTACGGTCGCACGCCGCCCTGTAGCCTGGCGTTGATCAAGGCTGGCGTGAAGCGTGTCGTGGTCGGTATGCTGGATCCAAATCCGCGTGTTGCCGGCCGTGGTGTCAAGATGCTTGAAGAAGCTGGTGTCGAGGTCGTTGTCGGGGTCTGCGAAGCGGAGATGAAAGACCTCTACAAGGGATTCATGCTCCGGCAACTGAAACAACGCCCGCAAGTGTTTCTGAAGCTTGCCAAGTCGGCTGACGGCTATATCGGCCGATCGGGAGAGGGACAAGTCAAGATTTCAGGCCCCTTGTCCATGCGAAAGGTGCATGGATTCAGGGCTGAATATGATGCGATCCTAGTCGGATCGGGAACGGCACTGGCGGACGATCCTCAATTGACATGTCGCCTTCCGGGTCTAGCGGAACGGTCCCCGGTACGGGTCATCATTGACCGTTGCGCACGTCTGTCTCTTGAATCGAAACTCGTGCGCACCTGTGTCGATGTCCCAGTCTGGCTCATTTGCGGCAATGATGCGGACGCTGAAAAGATTGAAGTCCTTTCTGCCGCCGGCGTGAACATCATCCGGGTGCCCGCATCGGACTGCAGCATCAAACCCTCTGTCATCCTCAGCGCATTGGCCACGCGGGGAATTACCCGCGTGATGCTTGAAGGCGGTGCGCGCATGGCTTCGTCGTTCCTGCTGGCTGACCTGGTCGATGATCTTTGTGTCGTCACCGGCGACCTGGTGATTGGGGAAGACGGAATTGAGGCTTTGCACGGTCTGGACCTTGCAGACGTCATGAAAGACCCCAAATTCGAGCGGGTCGCTGCCGGCAAGTTCGGTGCCGACCGTTATCAATATCTCAGACGGCGTGGAGCCTGACATGTTCACCGGTATCGTAACCGACCTTGGCACAATTCTCTCGATCGAAGACATACCGGCGGGCAAGCGCACGCGCATCCGGACCAGCTACGACACCGACGGTTTCGACATCGGCGCTTCAATAGCCTGTGAAGGCGTCTGCCATACGGTTACGGCGAAACAGAATGCGCCAGAAGGCAACTGGTTCGACATTGAATCTGCCGCTGAGACACTCGCGCTGACAACGGTGTCGGAATGGAAGGTGGGGCAACAGCTCAATCTCGAACGCTCGCTGACCATGGGAGCGGAACTTGGTGGTCATCTGGTGCTTGGCCACGTCGATGGCATGGCCAGGGTCGTCAAGCGCGAAGACCATCCGGATTCGGTCTATTTGCAGTTCGAAGCCACTGCGGAGACGGCACCCTTTATCGCCAAGAAGGGATCCGTTGCGCTCAACGGAACGTCTCTGACCGTCAATGAGGTCGACGGACTGCTGTTCTCCGTTTTTCTGATCCCTCATACGCTGGAAGTGACCACCTGGTCCGACAGACAGGTCGGTGACAACATCAATCTGGAAGTGGATATGATGGCACGCTACGCAGCACGACTTGCGGAATTCACCAAGACCGGTTAGTGGACGGTCCCAATACCCTTGAAAAGAGCTATCATGCCGGATCGCATTTACCAGGCGGCGCGATTGTTGCCAGGTCTAGCCATTCCTGCACGAATGAGACTGGACAAACCGGGGCAGACATGGTTCCTGTCGCCGCCCTACAAAGGATTGAAGACCCATGAGTGCTGCCCGGAAAATTCTGATTATTGAAGCCCGCTTCTACAATGATCTGGCGGATGCCCTGGCGGAGGGAGCAATCAAGACCCTTGAGGCAGCTGGCGCAACCTATGACAGGATCGCCGTTCCCGGCGTGCTGGAAATCCCGGCGGCGCTGTCCATGGCCATGACGGCAATGGAAAATGACGGTGTTCTCTATGACGGCTTTGTGCTTCTCGGTGTTGTTATCCGCGGCGAGACAACGCATTACGACATTGTCGCAATTGAATCGAACCGCGTGATCATGGATCTGATCGTGGATGCAGATCTTGCGGTAGGAAATGGTATTCTGACCGTCGAGAACGACGAGCAGGCATGGGCCCGTGCAAAAGTTGACGACAAGAACAAGGGCGGTGCTGCAGCGCAGGCAGCCCTTGACATGATCGCCTTGCGCGAACGGCTTGGAGTATAAGAAATGACCGGAAAGGCCGACCCGGAAAAACCGGCTGCAAAAACTGTGCGCCCCGCAAACAAGCGCGGCGTCGCCCGTCTTGCCGCAGTTCAGGCTCTTTATCAGATGGATGTGGGCGGCGCACCGCTGTCCAGCGTGATCAGTGAATTCACGGCCTTCAGGCTTGGCAAGGAAATCGACGGTGCGCAGTACCGTGATGCCGACGAACAATGGTTCAAGAAAAATGTTTCGGGCGTTGTGGAGGATCAGAAGTTTCTCGATCCCTTCATTCACACAGCGCTGACCGAAGACTGGCCCCTGAAACGCATCGACAGTCTTTTGCGCGCGATTTTGCGTTCGGGCGCTTATGAGCTGCTGCGACGCAAGGACGTGCCCGCAAAAGTCATCATTTCGGAATATATCGACGTTGCGAAGGCATTCTTCGAGGATGACGAACCTGGTCTGGTGAACGGGGTCCTCGACCGTCTGGCTCATGAACTGCGCGATGCCGAACTCGATCCCCCCAAGGCAAGCGACGCCTCCTGAACATGAGCGATCCGCGGCCCGGAGAGTTTGATCTGATCAAACGATATTTCGCCCCGCTGGCGAAAGACCCGGGCAGTCTGGGGTTGACCGACGACGCTGCTGTTCTGACGCCTGAACCCGGTTTTGACCTGGTTCTCACCAAGGACATGCTGGCAGCGGGTGTGCATTTCTTTGCCGATGATCCGCCTGAAGCAATCGCCGCAAAGGCCCTGCGGGTCAACCTGTCCGATCTTGCGGCCAAGGGGGCGAGGGGACGCGGTTACCTCCTCGGCCTCGCCCTTCCTGCAAACTGGACCGAAAGCTGGCTCCAGGCCTTTTGTGCCGGTTTGGCCGCGGACCAGAACGCCTATGAGATCGTATTGCTCGGCGGGGACACGATCCGTTCTGCAGATGGCCTGCAGATATCCGTGACCGCGATCGGTGAGGTTGAGGCCGGCAAGGCCGTACGTCGATCGGGTGCGAAACCGGGTGACGTGCTGTTTGTCTCAGGGACCATCGGGGATGCCGCTGCCGGTCTGAAGGCGCGGCTTGAGCCGGAATTCTGCTCCCGGGCAGGTATCAGCGAAAGCGGAAAAGACCACATTCTGGGTCGCTACCTGATGCCGCGTCCAAGAACGGGGCTTGCCGGGTGCCTGACCCGTTACGCCCGCGCTGCCATGGATATTTCCGACGGTCTGTTTGCCGATTGCGGCCACATGGCGTCCGCGTCGAACTGCACGCTGGTTGTAGACCTCGATCAAGTTCCGCTTTCGTCAGCGCTAAGGGGAAGCCTGGCCGCAGGCCGGGACGAGGAAATGTTTGAATGTCTCAACGGCGGCGACGACTACGAGATACTTGCCAGCGTTTCGGCTGAGAAAGCAGATGATTTTGAGCGCGATGCGGCAGCAAATGGCTGTGCGGTGACACGCATTGGCCGCGTCGAAGCCGGTGAAGGTGACCTTCGAGTTCAGCGTTCGGGTGTTGACCTCGACATCAGGAACCTACATGGTTTCAAGCACTTTTAGAGTGCAATGGATTCATATCCTGAACTTGTGATCGCTTGCCGGTTTGAGTTGAGCGATTGCCATGATACCCATGCCTCCCACGCCCTTTGCGGGAAAACCTCCCGCCAGCCCCGAGATATGACCTATGACAGCCGCGACAACGGAAGAGTTTGTTGACGATCGTCTTGCGAAACGCAATGCGCTTTTGCTTGCCCTTGCCCAGGCCCTCGGAGGGGCCTCTGCCTCGATCGTGATCGCCACCGGACCGCTCGTCGGATACATGATGCTGGAGTCAGACAAGTCTCTTGCCACGCTCCCGGTTTCCGCGATGGTTCTTGGAACCGCTTTCGGGACCATTCCGGCCGGCATGTTCATGCGGCGCTACGGGCGCAGGGCAGGGTTTACCGGCGCAGCGTTCCTGGGCGTTTTGTCGGGTCTGCTTGCATCCTATTCCGTCTTCGTGGACCAGTTCATGCTCTTCAGCCTGGCCTGTTGCATGGGAGGGTTCGCAGGCGCCTTTGTTCAGCAATACCGGTTTGCCGCCGCTGACACTGCAAGTGACGCCTTCAAGCCCAAGGCGATTTCCTGGGTGCTGGCAGGTGGTGTGCTGGCAGGTATCGTCGGTCCGCAGACCGTGATCGCCACGAAGGACATGTTTGCCCCGATCCTGTTTGCCGGTACCTATCTCGCGCAGGCAGGACTCGCTTTCATCGCCCTGTTTCTCCTCGCCTTCATCCGGATCCCCAAACCGCCCCGGCAAAGTCATGCGCAGGCAGGGGGACGCCCGCTGCGACAGATCATGGCGCAACCGCGTTTCATTGTCGCCGCGGCCTGTGGCATCAGCTCCTATGCATTGATGAGCCTGGTCATGACCGCCACACCGCTTGCGATGATTGCCTGCGGACTGACAGAGACCGACGCTGCGCTTGGGATCCAGTGGCACGTCCTTGCCATGTTTGGACCAAGCTTCTTCACCGGAAATCTCATTGCACGCTATGGCAAGGAACGGATCGTCTCCATCGGACTGGCACTGCTGGCCGGGTGTTCGATCGTCGCCCTGATGGGCATTGAGCTGGCCCATTTCTGGATCGCGCTCGTTCTTCTTGGTCTTGGTTGGAACTTCGGTTTCATCGGCGCAACGGCCATGTTGACCGATACCTACCGGCCGGAAGAACGCAATCTGGTCCAGGCCGTCAACGACTTCCTGGTCTTTGGATTCGTCGCGGCCGCGTCTTTCTCGTCCGGTGCCCTGTTGAATATCTTTGGCTGGGCAACCGTCAATGTCATCGTATTCCCATTCGTTTTGTTGTGTCTTGGTTTGCTCGTCTGGTTGACGGTCTCGGAAAGAAAAGCAGTAACAAACGCTTAGGATGATGGAGCAATTTGCTTTCGTCGGTGCAGCAAATTTACCGCACTGCACCAAACAATACCGCAACGGAACTGTTAAATTAAACAATGTGAGAACTTGACGAAGCGCTCCGATTTGCTGCTATCGTGTGCACGCCTCACACCGAGGTGATGGTGTGAAGCACAGAGCGGCGGCTACAACAACAAGAAGATCTGCCCGCCACAATCTTGGGAGGAAGCATGATCGAACTTGTCGTCATCATTATTTGTGGCCTCTTGTCCATCGCCTATGGCGCGTGGGCAATTCAATCCGTCATGGCGGCGGATGCAGGCAACGCACGCATGCAGGAAATTGCAGGTGCGATCCAGGAAGGGGCCAGCGCCTATCTCAACCGTCAGTACACGACAATTGCGATCGTCGGGGCCGTTGTTTTTGTTCTTGCGTGGATCCTGTTGTCCGGACCAGCGGCAATTGGTTTTGCCATCGGTGCCGTCCTGTCAGGAGCGGCCGGTTATATCGGCATGATGGTTTCCGTGCGCGCGAACGTTCGGACCGCACAGGCCTCGAGCCAGAGCCTCGGTGCAGGTCTCGAAATCGCTTTCAAGTCCGGTGCCGTCACCGGCCTTCTGGTGGCCGGTCTCGCGCTTCTGGGCGTCGCGGTTTACTTCGCGGTCCTGACCGAAGGACTGGGATACGATAAAACGGACCGTACAGTCATCGACGCGCTCGTCGCTCTCGGGTTTGGCGCATCGCTGATTTCGATCTTTGCGCGTCTTGGCGGTGGTATCTTTACAAAAGGTGCTGACGTCGGCGGCGACCTTGTGGGCAAGGTCGAAGCCGGTATCCCGGAAGATGATCCCAGAAACCCTGCTACCATTGCCGACAATGTCGGTGACAACGTGGGTGACTGTGCCGGCATGGCGGCGGATCTTTTCGAGACCTACGCCGTGACGGTCGTGGCCACGATGGTCCTGGCCTCGATCTTCTTTACCGGCACTGAAGCGACACAGTTGATGACGCTGCCGCTCCTGATTGGTGCGAGCTGTGTGGTCACGTCCATTATCGGAACGTTCTTTGTCAAGCTGGGCAGCAACAACTCGATCATGGGGGCCCTTTACAAGGGGTTCATCGCAACTGCCGTTCTGTCTGCTGTCGCTCTGGCCATTATCGTCTTCGGCTGGCTCGGCGCGGACACGCAATACATGATTGGCGGCGAAGCGGCGTTCACCGGGTTCGACCTGTTCGTTTGTGGCCTTGCAGGGCTCATCGTGACAGGCCTGATTATCTGGGTAACGGAGTACTACACCGGGACAGACTATCGCCCCGTGCGGTCCATCGCACAGGCCTCGGTTACCGGCCACGGTACCAACGTCATCCAGGGTCTGGCTGTTTCACTTGAAGCAACCGCGTTGCCGGCAATCATCATCATCGCCGGTATCCTGGTGACCTACGCCTTTGCCGGTCTCTTCGGCATCGCCATTGCCGTGACAACAATGCTGGCGCTTGCCGGTATGGTCGTTGCTCTGGACGCCTTTGGTCCGGTGACGGACAACGCCGGGGGTATTGCTGAAATGGCCGATTTGCCGGCCGAAGTTCGCAGCACTACGGACGCTCTCGATGCGGTCGGAAACACCACCAAGGCCGTGACCAAGGGCTATGCCATCGGTTCTGCAGGTCTCGGTGCCCTGGTTCTGTTCGCAGCCTACACGGAAGACCTGAAGCACTTCTCCAGCACGGCAACTGAAGGGTCCGTTTTCGCGGGCATCAACGTGGACACGCTGTTCACGCTGTCAAACCCCTATGTCGTTGCGGGTCTGCTGTTTGGTGGGCTTCTGCCTTACCTCTTCGGCGGGATCTCCATGACCGCGGTCGGTCGTGCGGCAGGTTCCGTGGTTGAAGAAGTCCGGCGCCAGTTCAAGGAGAAGCCGGGCATCATGCAGGGCACGGAAAAGCCTGACTACGGCCGAGCCGTTGACATGCTGACCAGAGCGGCGATCAAGGAAATGGTCGTGCCGTCCTTGCTGCCGGTTCTGTCACCGATTGTCGTGTTCTACGTGGTGCGGGCCGTGGCGACCCCGGCCGATGCCTTCGCGGCGCTCGGCGCGATGTTGCTCGGTGTGATCGTGACCGGTCTCTTCGTGGCGATTTCCATGACTGCCGGTGGTGGTGCATGGGACAACGCCAAGAAGTCCTTTGAAGACGGGTTCGTCGACAAGGATGGCGTCAAGCACGAGAAGGGTGGCGAGGCCCACAAGGCGTCTGTCACCGGCGACACGGTCGGCGATCCCTACAAGGATACCGCTGGCCCGGCAGTCAACCCGATGATCAAGATCACGAACATCGTGGCCCTGCTGTTGCTGGCGATCCTGGCGCACTAACGCCAGAACCCGAGAAAAGAAAAGCCCCGGTCTTGGCCGGGGCTTTTTGCTTTTCAGATCTCTATGAGGCTTAGAGGTTGAACCCTGGATTGGTCGCACCCTTCAGGATCTGTGTCAGGAAGCCGTAGTCGGCTCCACCTGTGCGGGTCTTGCGGGTGACGATGTCGACAATCTTGCCGTCTTCAAGCGTGTAGTTGCCCATGTCCTGCACGAAGCCGTCCTTGTCGAAATAGACGGCAACGACACGCTGCTCCACGATGTCGGGGCGCATGAAGGCCGTCGTCGCGGTTTTCTGGGAGATGTAGTAATAGGCGTCGCCATTCAGGCTCGATGTCGTTGACGGAGATCCAAGGACCAGCTCGACCTGTTCACGGCTTGAACCGACCTGGACCTGGTTCATCATGTCACCGGTGATGACATGGCCATGCGTGTAGGTCGTGGTAAAACAGCCGCCGAGTGGCAATGTGGCCATAAGCGGAATGATCAGGGCGCTCGCCTTGAAGTTCATCTAAGAAGTCCCGTTTGGCCAGATCAATCTGGCTGCTTTTGAATTTCGTTGCTTGGCAAAGTCACTATCGTGGGTTAGGGCACAAGGCAATACCTGACTTTAAAGGAGACGGTCATGCTATTCGGCCTGTTCCGCCGCCGGTCCCGTGACGCCGAGCATAAAGCTTATTGTGAAATCGTGGCTCAAGCGCGGCAACCGGTGTTCTATACAGAGTTTCTCGTACCGGACACAATCGACGGCCGTTTTGACCTGATCGTGGTCCACGCGGTTCTGTATTTCCGGCGCATGCGCGGCGAAGGCAGAGAGGTGTCTGAATTCGCACAAAACGTGTTCGACCTGTTTTTCAGCGACATGGACGCTTCGCTCAGGGAGATGGGTGTCAGCGATACGCGGGTGCCGAAAAAGGTCAAGGTGATGGGGGAGGCTTTTTACGGACGTGCCGATGCCTATATCCCGTCCATCGATAACGGCAACACAGAGGAGCTGGCGGCGGCCCTTGGCCGAAACCTGTTCACCGAAGCCCCGGAGCCCGTGGCGCAGCTCAAGCTTGCACGCTATGTCATTGAGGCCGCCAAGGTCCTTGGTGACCAAAGCAGCGCGGACCTGATGAAAGGCGAGATCAGCTGGCCGGACCCCTCGGTTTTTGTGAGTGCCGACTGAACCCGGCATGGCCGGATGAAAGAGACTTATGACGAAAGACAATTTTCCCTATTCCTATCCCGTCAACGCCGGGAAGGTGGTGGACAAGGATCTGGCCCTTGTCATCGAGCCGAACGCGGCTGAACGGCAGGCAATTGCCGGGTCGTATGACATCGATGCGATTGAAGCCTTGAAGGCCGATCTCGTTCTGAAGCCCTACAGAAAGGCCGGCATAAGGGCCGTGGGCACCATAGAGATATCGATGGTCCGGACATGCGTCGTTTCACTTGAACCGTTCGACACGGTCCTCAAACTGGATGTCGACCGGACGTTTGAACCTCATAGCAGTCGGCCACGCAAGGTCAGGGACCTGAACGAAGACGGCGAGATCGAGATCGACCTTGAGTCTCTAGACCCACCGGACGTGATTCTGGATGGTGTGCTGGATCTCGGTGGCATGATCTGTGAGGAAATCGCTCTTTCGCTTGATCCATTTCCGCGAAAACCGGGTGTCGAGTTCGAAGCCGGACCAGATGAAGAAGCCAATCAGGTCGACGCTGAGGAAGACGAAAAACCGTCGCCCTTTGCCGCTCTGAAAGCGCTGAAGGGGCAGGCCGAGGACTAAATGGGTGGCGAATGCAGGGCGGATGCACGCCTTTCAAGGCGGTTTTCAACGCCAGTTGACAGTTCCGACATGAAAACGGTTGTCACAACGGCCAAAACCGTTATGTTCGCGCCCGTTCTGGGCCCCTGCTGAACCGGCAGGATTTTCTTGGCCTGCCGTTCGGCAGTGCCGGTGATCAAGAGACGTCGAAGACCTGATATATGGCGAAAACTATTCCGATTTCATTGGATGCCATGGGCGGCGACAACGGGGCCGAAGTCGTTATTCCGGGCGCTGAAATCGCGCTTGTCAGACATCCCGATATTCGTTTCCAGCTCTACGGTAACGAAAAGGTCTTGTTGCCGCTGCTGGAACAGTATCCAAGGGTGCGTGATGCATCGACCGTGCATCATTGCGAAGTGTCTATCGCAATGGACACCAAGCCGAGCCAGGCTTTGCGGCAGGGGCGCTGGCGCTCCTCGATGTGGCGTTCGATCGAGGCGGTCAAGACCGGCGAAGCTGCCGTCGCCGTCTCCGCAGGCAACACTGGTGCGCTCATGGCAATGTCGAAATTCTGCCTGCGTACCATGGCCAATATCGAACGACCGGCAATTGCCGCGATCTGGCCGACCATGCGCGGTGAATCCGTCGTGCTGGATGTTGGTGCAACGATCGGTGCCGACGCCCAGCAGCTGATAGATTTCGCAATTCTGGGCGGGGCCATGGCACGCGCTCTTTTCGGCGTGCAGCAACCAAGTGTAGGTCTTCTGAATATCGGTGTGGAAGAGGTCAAGGGACTGGAAGAAGTGCGCACGGCGGGACGCCTTTTGCGCGAAACCCCTTTGCGTTCCTTGCGCTACGCCGGTTTCGTGGAAGGGGATGATCTCGGCAAGGGCACGGTAGACGTGGTTGTCACCGAGGGATTTGCGGGCAATATCGCGCTCAAGACTGCCGAAGGAACTGCCAAACAGATCGGCAGTTACTTGCGTTCCGCAATGAATCGGACCTTTATGTCCAAAATCGGTTATCTCTTCGCCAAAGCCGCCTTTGATCTGCTGCGTGAGAAAATGGATCCGCGCAAGGTCAACGGGGGCGTATTCCTGGGACTGAACGGCATTGTGATCAAAAGCCATGGTGGCACAGATGCTGAGGGCTATGCTTCGGCGATCGATCTGGCCTATGACATGGTGAAAAATGAACTGACGCACAAGATCGCCCAGGATCTCGTGCATTACCATCGCGGCCGCTTCGCAGAAGCTGCGCCGGATTCGGAAGGTGATTTGTGAGCGTAGTCCGTTCAATTGTCACCGGCAGCGGAAGTTATCTGCCGGAAAAAATTCTGACCAATGACGATCTGGCCAAGATGGTCGATACGTCTGACGAATGGATTGTCCAGCGCACCGGGATCAAGCAACGTCACATTGCCGCGGACGGCGAAGTGACTTCTGACCTGGCAACAGCGGCTGCAAAACGCGCGCTCGAGGCAGCCGGATGTGAAGCGTCCGACGTTGATACCATCATTCTGGCGACGGCCACGCCCGACAACACGTTTCCCGCTTCAGCGGTGACCGTTCAGGCGAACCTGGGTATCACGCATGGCTACGCCTTTGATGTCCACGCAGTCTGTTCCGGTTTCGTCTATGCGTTGACGACTGCGGACGCGTATATCCGCTCGGGAATGTCGAAGCGGTGCCTGGTCATCGGTGCCGAAACTTTTTCCAGGATCCTCGACTGGGACGACCGCACAACCTGCGTGCTGTTCGGAGATGGAGCCGGCGCGGTCGTGCTGGAAGCCTCAGAGGCCGAGGGCCTTAACACCGATCGCGGAATCCTGACCTCGCATTTGCGTTCCGACGGCCGTCACAAGGAAAAGCTCTTTGTCGACGGTGGCCCGTCTGCGACCCAGACAGTCGGTCACCTGAGAATGGAAGGCCGCGAAGTCTTCAAACATGCGGTCGGCATGATCACCGATGTGATCGAGGACGCCTTTGCAGCAACCGGATACAATGCTGAAGACCTGACATGGTTTATTCCGCATCAAGCCAACAAGCGGATCATTGATGCGAGCGCCAAGAAGCTCAAGATTGCTCCCGAAAAGGTTGTGACGACCGTCCAGTGGCACGGAAACACGTCCGCAGCCTCTATTCCGCTTGCTTTGGACATGGCTGTCCGGGACGGACGGGTGAAGAAAAATGACCTGGTGATGCTTGAAGCGATGGGTGGTGGCTTTACCTGGGGCTCTGTGCTTCTGCGCTGGTAGCAGCCGGATAAAGTCCTGACCTTTTGCAGGTGTTCAATTCCTGAGCGCGCATAATCCAAATACTCGGGAAAATTCTCAATGGTCCCCGAATGTCCTTTTACGGGTCTTCAAGGGCGCAGAAATGCTGATTTTCTGCTGCGTCTTGATCTGCGCATCAAGACGACAAAAATCATCAAGATGCCGACTTCTTGTTGACCGACCCGCCGTGAGGCAATACCGTAAGGTCTTGCATCGAAGTTCTCTTGTAAAATCAGCCAGATCGTTGGCGTCAATGGGGAGGGGTTATGGGCAATCGGACTATTACCCGTGCGGATCTGTGTGAAGCCGTTTATCAAAAGGTTGGTTTGTCACGGACCGAATCTTCTGAATTGGTCGAACGTGTACTTTCCGAAATTTCTGACTGTCTTGTGAAGGGAGAATCGGTAAAATTGTCAAGCTTCGGTTCTTTTGTGGTCCGCTCCAAGGGCGAGCGTATTGGCCGGAACCCGAAGACCGGCGAGGAAGTACCGATTTCGCCGCGCCGCGTGATGGTGTTCAAGCCGTCAAATGTATTGAAGCAGCGGATCAACGATGCGCTGACGGGATAGACCGCTAACGAATAAGACCGGATGAGCTCGCAGGATAAAAGCCCGGACGCCTTTCGTACCATCAGCGAAGTCGCTGAAGACCTGGACCTGCCGCAGCATGTGCTGCGGTTCTGGGAAACACGATTTTCACAGATAAAACCCCTCAAGAGAGGGGGAGGCCGTCGGTATTATCGGCCGGACGATGTCGAACTCCTCAAGGGCATTCGCCACCTGCTTTATGGCGAAGGCTATACTATCAAGGGCGTGCAGCGCATCCTCAAGGAACACGGTCCCAGATTTGCCATGCAGATCTGGCGCGAAAACGCTCCGGGAGTTGCCGGGGTGGCCTCAACAGAGCAGCCTCCTCAGGCTGCCATCGCATCTGTTTCTCCGGTCGAGAGCCAGCCGAGCGTCGACGCTGTTCCCGATCAGCTGCCAACCGGCGTCTTGGCGGACGATGCACCAGACCTCCAGACGCAATCAACATCCGGCGGACTGAATATCCTGAGCCGATTGCGGGGCGAAAAACCTGCTGTTGAGACACCGGCATCCGGAGTCGCCATTTCCAAGGACGATATACGCAAGCTTCAGGCGACGTTGTTCGAACTGCTGGAATGCAAGCGAACGCTTGACAGGGCGCGCTAAGCGGCCCGGATCAAGGTGACAAAGCCGGACAGTGTCCGGCTTTTTTTTAAGGGGCACAAAGGGCGCCTGATGGCTGTCTATTCGAGGCCCATGCAAGACGCATAGAAGCTCGTTGTCGCGGGCCAATCGGAAAAGATACCCTTCACGCCGACCTGAGCGGCCAGCACGTCGACCACTTCCAGCATCCTGCCATCGCCATCAATCGCGTCGCCAACGCTCTGGTAGTACCAGCCACCACCATTGTTGAGCGGGCCGGAGCGTTCTAGCGTCCAGGTGATGATGTCGAGACCGGCAGCCTTTGCGGCATTGGCATAGGGGGAGGGGACCATATTTCCGTCTTCAAGGGTCAGCAGAACGAAGAGTGGTGGTGCAATGAAATTGACCCCCATGGCCTTCAACTCATCCATGGAAGGTGAGAAGGTTGCCGGATCCATCGGGTTCAGATTGCGCCGCCCGTCCAGATAAACCGCCTGCTTCCCGAATTCCGGTTCGTTTTCAATCCAGTAGAGGACGTCGTTCAAGTTGAAGCTTTGCGGATAGACATCCGCGGGCGGAACACCGGCGGCCTTGTAGTCGTCGATCAGTTTCTGAGCATAGTCAGACTGAGAAAAGCCCTCGTAAGGCATCGTGACCTTGGGGGCCTTCAGTTCCGGCGTGAACCTGACACCGAGGTCCTTGAACAGCGCGATGGATTCCCTGTGGGACATCAGCGTGCCGGCGGCCCCATAGAGTTCGGTCCTCCAGGGGGCTGTTCCGTTCATATAGGCTTCGACAGTCGTCGCCTTTTTGTCGGCACTGTCCATCTTGCCCTTCAGTGTCTTGAACTCGGCCAGCGTGAGATCGGACGTCCGGCATTCTGCGGACGCTGGCGTGTCACCGTTGGCGGGCGTGAAACCGGCCGTGCATTTCCCTGCAAGCGGGCTGGTCAGGATGTTGGTGGTCGTGTGCAGATCATTTTGGGAGTGGCGGCATACGAGTTCCTTGTCGGCCGTGAACGTCACATCACATTCCAGGATGCCGGCACCCATCAGGGCTCCTGCGCGATACCCCTCTTCTGTGTGCTCGGGAAACTGCAGCGGCGCGCCGCGGTGACTGATGGAAAAAAGCGTCGGTTCAACCGGCTGACCAAGGCAGGCCTGCAATTTTTCCTTCAGTGGGCCATCCTCCATCTGGCTGACCAGCCATGCTGGCCGG
Organism: Roseibium sp.; assembly: GCA_017643925.1. Classification (GTDB taxonomy): domain Bacteria; phylum Pseudomonadota; class Alphaproteobacteria; order Rhizobiales; family Stappiaceae; genus Roseibium. Next base: position 66,635 of record JAEPML010000002.1, read on the forward strand.
GGACCGAGGTCGATTTCACCGGCGAGCGCGGGAGAAAGGGGGGCTGACAGAATGCCGGCGACGAGAGAGAGGACAAGTGGGCGCATGGAAGGATCACTGAGAAAAATGACAAGGACTGGTTAGATAGGGGAGTGCGACACCCGAACAAGGGGCAAGCTAGACGGTCTGGTGTGGGTGCAGCCGGATTTTGAGGGCTTCCGGGCCCCGGACAGACAGGCCACGTTTGTAAGTGACGGTCTCCTGCGCCAGTTCGACCGATCGATAGCGTTTCAGGAGTGTCGTGAAGATGATGTCCATGTCCAGGCGGGCAAGATGGTTGCCCAGGCAGAAGTGAGCCCCGCGGCCGAAGGCGATATGCCAGTTCGGCGAACGGCCGACATCGAACCGGTCGGCATCGGGAAACTGTTTGGGGTCGCGGTTGGCGGAGCCGTAGAGCACACCGAATTTCGTGCCTTTCGGGTAATTTTGCCCGCAGATTTCAACGTCTTTCGTGCAATAGCGGTGGAAGAAGGGCAGGGGCGACTCGTAGCGGAACATTTCCTGGACGGCGGTCTTCATGAGAGTTGGGTCGTCACGCAGGCGCTGCATCTCACCTGGAAACTTGAGCAGGGCATGCATGCCGCTGCCAAGCACGTCGATGGTCGACCCATGCCCTGCCATGAGGATCAGCATGGCAGTGGAAAAGAGTTCATCATGGTTCATGTGTCCATGACGCTCAGCCTCGATCATAACGGAGAGCAGGTCGTCCTCAGGGGCCGCTTCGCGTTTGGCTTTCAGATCCTGTAGATACTGGTAGAATTCGGTCGTGTTTCGTTCAGCCAGTTCCTTGCGATCATCGGAGCGGTCGATGTCGAAAAACTGGACGATGTTTTCCGACCAGATCCGCAGCTGCGGGCAGTCTTCGTCAGGCACTCCCAGAATGCGGCCGATGATATGTCCGGGAACATGCGCGGCCAGATCCTCTATAAAGTCGATCTCCTGTCGATCTGAGAGGCTGTCGAACAGGCCGTCGACATAGGTCTGGATGTCGTCCCGCAAATTGTTGACCATCACGGGCGTGAACAGCTTGAACACCTGCTTGCGCAATCGGTCGTGCACGTCGCCATCGCTGTCCAGCAAGGAGAACTGCACGAAACGTGAGTGATGTGGCATGTCATGCCAGTTTCCGGCCCGCTTCTGGTCGGCGATTTCCTCGGCACTCGCGACATGTTCCATCGAGCGCACCATCTTTTCGTGCATCACGATCTCCGAGACATCGTCGAACCTGGCAGCCAGCCAGACGTCGAAATCCTCGAAATAGGTCAGCCCTTCGCGGGCGCGCAGGTCTGCATAGAAGGGATGTGGATCTTGCGCGAACTCAGCTGAAAGTGGCTGAAAGGGCAAGGATGCGGCTGTGCTCATGTACCGGTCTCGATTCTTTACCAAGAGGTCGAATTTATTCGATCTTCCGGCGTCGGCAATCAGAAATTGATTGACGCACGACGCGTTATCAGATCGCCGGGGATTGCCGAGCGGGACCGGGAGAGGATTGGTTCAGTGGCGCTGTGCCGTCTTGGCCGGCTGGGAAAACCGGGGATCTGTCAGTTCGTCCACCAGAAGGTCCTTGCAGATCCGGTTCCGACCGAGCCCTTTGGCGTGATACAGCCTTTCGTCGGCCGGCCTGAGGATCGATGACAGGTTGCTGCCATCCTTGGGAAAACCCGCCAGGCCACCGGAGATCGTGATCTGACCAAGCGGTTGCCCTTCGAAGCGAAGACGCATGTTTTCGACAGAACGACGGAGCTGCTCTGCGAACTCGAGAGCCTTGGCCTCGTCAAGGTCAGGCAGCAACAGGGCAAATTCCTCGCCTCCAAGGCGGCAGGCAGTGAAGCTGTTCCTGATGGACTTTCGGAACAGGGTCGCAAGTTCGACCAGGACAAAATCGCCAGCATCATGGCCATATTTGTCGTTGTAGGTCTTGAAGTGATCGATATCGACGACGAGCAGCCAGAAGTTCTGGTCTGCCCGCGTCGCTTTCTCGATGAAGGTGTCGAATTTCTCTTCAAGGAAGCGCCGGTTATGGAGCCCGGTAAGCGGGTCATGCAGAGCCTGTTGCTCCAGCGTTTCCCGCAAGTTGAGATTTGAAAGCGCGATTGCCGCTTCCTTGCTGATAGCCTGTGCGATCTCCAGTTCCATGTTGCCGAAGGCACCACCGGCCTTCTGGCAAAGGTGGATCACACCCAGAATGTCTCCCTGGGCGATCAGCGGAACGCACAGGACGTCCTTGTCCGCTTCGTCTTTCAGGTGATCGCAGACCAGGGAATTGTCTTCGGACCAGTGCATGCTGTTCTTGCGGAGGGACCAGCAGCTGCCCGGTGATACGAACGATCCTTTCGTCCATCGCCCGCCCCATTCCTGCTCGACAATCATCATGTCGCGCGAGTTGTTCATCAGCGAAAGGGCACCCCTGGTGCCTGGCGGGAGCTGGGGCAGTTGAACTGCAAGAACCTCGCTTGCCTCGGACAGCGAATTGCATACCGCGAGCAATGTACCAAGTTCCTGCAATTGCCTGAGGGTCGCGGTTCGCTCCGTCACCCTGGCTTCCAGTCTCTTTCGACTGTGTTCAACCGATCTGGCAAGGGCTCTCGCAAGGCTGAAAGTGATAAGGCCAACCAGGGCAATTCCGAAAACCATGCCGATCGTGAGCAGTTGTCGCAGGCGGGTCTGTTGCAGGTAAAGCGACTCCAGGTCGACCGCGACCCGGCTGATCAAGGTCTCACCGGCGCGTTCAAAACGCACAGCGTAGTAAAGGTAGTCAACGCCCAAGGTCGGGCTGCTGCGTTCGCTGACACCTGTGCCGGTTTCCAGTGCCGCCCTTACTTCCGAACGCTCCGCGTGATTGTCAGCATTGAGAAGCTGATAGACCGACATGTCGCTGTCGGCCAGAACGATCCCGCTTTCGGATATGATTGTAATTCGGGAGCCCACATTTTCGGCGAGGCGCCCGATTTCACTTTGCAAGGGCAGAAATCGTTCCTGATTGACCCTCTTTTGTGTGTGGGGGGATGAAAGATCTCCGGCAAGTGCCTGAACGAACTGGGCAGCCGAGCGCGCCTTGGCCCGGGCATACTCTTCCTCCTGCGCACGCATGTATCCCGACATGGAATAGTCGATGAAGAGTGAGAACAGCCCGATGCAGCAAAAAAGCAGGAAAATCGACAGGGACATGATGCCGAAGGGGCTCAAGCCAGCAGAACCCCTTTTCAGAGCGCCGAGACCAGTGCCTGAATTTGCACCTTTTTCCCTCAAACGAAGATACTCCTACAATAGTTTCCTGGACCTATTTCGTGACAAGACCTTTTGAAGAGTGCCGGGCTCCTGGTTTGTGCAAGTGTTGCTGGAAGCGGCGGCAAGCTCGATGGCTGATGCAGAGCCGTCCTGTCAAAAATAGTAGGGTTTCACCCACGGGTGATCTACAGATGCGGGCTTCGGTCGCCAGTTAAACAGTTGATAAAGTCAAAATTTGTGAAACTGGGGCACCAGGAAACCCTCTTCAAAATCATGGGCACTGAAGATCGAACTGACTTCGTGGTGGTTGTCCTTGTTATTCAAATGGCCTGTGGAAGGGAGCAATCGCGACTCTTGCCGGGCCTGGCTTTACGGTAACCTGCAACCTGTGATTCTTGACAGCACGTCGAATTTTTCGCGTCGAACGCAATAGAGATTGGAGTTTTTTCTCCGATTTTGCTCGGTTTTGTGACTTGTCCCGGAATTCGCCACCCGGGCTTGGGGATAGCGAGGAAATGACAAAAATGACGATACCGGGAGGGTATCATTTTTCTTAACGATTTCTTAACGGCGAGCAGGGGCTGGCCCAAGACGACTGATCTACGGGTGATTGAGACCAGATGAAGGTGCCAAAGGCTTTCAGGGAAGAATACGAGACCTTTCTGCAGGAGTCCGGTTTTGACAATCAGGACCCTCAGGCGCTGCTGATGGAACTGGCTTCTCTCAGCATGGAAGTCTACTTGAAGGAAATCGCCTGGCTTTCAGAGTTTGTCGGAAAAATTGAAAAGGCAAAGCAGGCCGCCGCCTAGTGCTCTTCGGCGAACCTGAGATCATTTTTCGATGCTGCAAAGACATCAACTCATCGCGGCCGCATCAAATATCCTGATGGCCGTTTCGCGGTCAAGCCGCGGCCGACCGAACCGGCTTTTCGGGTATTGATTCTCACAGTAACGCTGGAACCACCCCCAACCTGTTACGGATCGATGCCGCAATGCATAGCACGTTTCTTCCGCAGACATGGCAGTGACGGGCCAAGGCAGAGTTCAGGTTTCCTCCCGCGACAGGAGCTCATGGATCTTGACCGGTTCGTCGTAGCCCTTGACCTCGACCTCGCCTGCGGACCGCAGTTTGAACTTGCCCTGAACACGAATGGCCAGGTCGTCACTTACCAGAATGCTAGACCCCAGATCACGATTGATACCTTCGAGACGGGAGGCAAGGTTCACGGTGCTGCCAAGGGCTGTGTAGTTCAGCCGGTCCGAGCTGCCGACATTGCCGATAATGGCGTCGCCGGAGTGGATGCCGATCCGGGTGCGGATCCTGATGCCGTCTTCCTGCCAGGAATCCGTCTCGCTCTTGCTGGCCTCGATGATGGCCAGGGCGGCCTCGCATGCCTTTTGAGGGTGGTCGGCAATATCGTTGGGTGCATTCCAGAATGCCATGACAGCGTCGCCGATATACTTGTCGATGGTGGCGTCGTGCGCGAGCAGGGTCTGCGTGACGATCTCGAAATAGCGGGACATGCGGTTCATGACCTCTTCCGGTTCGAGATGGGACGACATAGCCGTGAAGTTCTCCAGATCCATGAACATGACAGTGACATCGCGTTTTTGGCCACCGAGTTCCGGTTCCGTTTCCCTCTCGATCATCTGACGCACGAGTGCCTTGGGCACATATTGTCCGAATGTCTGAAGCGACCTGCGCATCTGGTCCAGCGCAACCTCGAGCCGGTAGATCTCTTCCACCTTGGACGTGCGGGTGAAAGGCTCATCCAGTTCAAATTTCCGGATCTTGTTGCTGCCGCTGGCCAGCGCCTTGAGCGGCCGTGACAGCATCCTCGAAATCAACCAGACAAAGGGGATGCTGCCCAGGGCGATCAGGATGGAAAAAACGATAGTCTGACGCGAAGCGCGTGTAATCGGTCCGACAACGTCTGACAGGGGCAGGGCGATTGCGAGGTTCTCGACCTTGCCTGCGCCCAACTCGATTGGAGACACGTGGGTCAGCCACGTGCGGTCATTGACGACGATCTCCTGGTTTCTTGCCTCGCCCGCGACCGTTGCCTGGCTTTGCAGGGTTTCCAGAAGCGCATCCCTGTCGCCATTGTCCAAAGCCGCGGGGGGGGACGAGCGGGCCAGGAGTTTTCCCTCATTGCTGATGATGGCGAGCACGCCCTGTTCTGCCTGAGGTTCAGAATCGAGAAAGGTGTCGATGTCCCTGAGTGTGAGATCGACACCAACGACACCGCGCGCGTGCCGCTTGCTGACGGTCAGGCCCGGCTCACCTGATCCGGCAAAGATATAGACTGCGGTGCGCACCACATCATTGGACTGCTGGGCCAGCTTGTACCACGGGCGTTCGCGCGGATCGTATTTCGCTTCATACTCCGAGCGTGTAGCCAGCGTGTCACCGCTTGCATCCAGAAAGCGTTGAATGCGCAATGGATTTTTCCGGTCACCCCGCAAGATGATCTGTTCCAGGAGGGCCGTACCCTCCGGAGCGCCAAGGGCTTCCAGCCGTTCTTTGGGGCGGTTGCGTGCCGCACCGATCAGGTAGTTGCTGCCATCCTCATAGGCGATGTAGATATTCGCGATCTGGGGCATGACCCTGACAAAGGAAATCAGCCGTTTGCGTGAAGGATGCCCGCTTGCCTTTGGAACCGCATTCACATCCAGCCAGTCGCCCGAATACTGCGCAATGGAGTCAATCGGCGCGATCAGCGCTGCGGTTTGCAGGCGCACGACTTCCACTGACCGTTCCATGAGCTCGCGTCCGGCGGTCAGGGCTGACTGTCGATTGGAATAATGCGTGAAGGTGATGATCGTCGCAGCAAGTGCAAGGGCAACGCCAAGCGTGACCGTGAACAGGCTGACCGTTATCGGAACCCTGGATCTCTTATTCATCGTGCCGGGCCGCCCCCCACAGCCATCACCACCAAGTGATTATGCAAAAACAGGAACCTATTCGCCAACACGCGGATTGGCAACTTCGGCTATTGGCCAAGGTGGCAAAGGTCCACATTGGTTTGGTCTTTCAGTTTCACGAGGTTGAGCATGGGCCTGCGCCGAGTGTCTGACACGACGCCGTGAGGGAAAGTTTCTGAAAACACGTGACCATAATCACAGATTGAAAAAAGTGACTTGATACAACCTAAGGATGGTTACCAGGGCTCGAATGTTTCGGGTTGCAACGCCAGTGATGCGGGAGAAAGCGTATCATGCCGACCAACATCTACACTCTTCCCAGCAATTTGACCGCAACGCACGTCATCGGCGTCACACCTGCCGATCATCATGCCCTGGCGGGAACGGCGATACCCGGTTTTCATCCGGCAGACCTTGCAGGCCATCCCGAGCAGTCCTTCACGTAGCGGGGCAAGATCAGGCCGACTGTCTATTTCGCCAATGGTGCCCGGTTCACCCAGTCTCACAAGAACTTTGACAATATCGGCTATCACCCGCCCAGAGGTCAGCACAAGTTTTTCGGGAATGTCGATCGGGACGAGTTCAGGCGCGCCCGCAAGGACAGGAGAACGCTTGCCAGGAAGCTGCAATCCTATATCGCCGGGACAGAGCAACCCTGCCATCCGATGCCACCACCGATGGGCGAACCGTTCCAGGGGCGTATGCTTCTGGAAATCTACGAGGGCGCCATACATCCCTCAAGGTCGGCCATTGTGGCAGTGACCTACCAACAGGCCGCTGAGCTCATCAGAAGCCTGCGCGCCCGCTCTGAAGAGAAGCTCAAGTTCGCTGCGACGCAGGAGTGGTACTTCGCCGACAAGGAGGATTGAGAATAGCAGCTCAATCCATGAGGTCCTTGGCGCATCGACAACCGTTCTAACTGATCCGGTCATCGTTCATCATACCGCAAATGGCTGAAGGTCCGTTCTGCCAAGCTGTTCGTTCATAATGTGATCTGCGCTACTGCAAGAACTGCGCTTTATCGATGAATTGTCTCCAGGATATTGATCGTGGAGGGAAACAGCGTGAGTGGATCAGAAAACACCAAGACCGATGACTGGGAAGCAGCCGGAACTATCGCGTGTGGAGCTGGCGCAGCTGTAGGCGTGAACACCCTCGGTGTCGAGTTTCGGTCGAAAAGACTAAATGTCAGGAAGTTCTTTTGTCTTTGGTCCGCAGGATATTCATTGGGTTTGCCGGTGGGAATATCGCTCGATTGGGACGGTCTCACAGATTCCGATTTCAACAAAATCAAGTGCGATAATCCATTTTCATTGAATGATTTGAACTTGAGCACCGGCCTTCTGATGTCGGCTACATTTTGCCCTGTCGGTTTCGGTGTTTCGGGATGTTTGATTTCAGCCGGAATATTTCCCTCATTGTTCACGCTTTGCCGGATTTATGGCGGTGTTGCCGGCTTCGACCTGGGAGTTGAGGCGATGAGAGGTGTCTGGTTGGCCGCCAAAAACACAAACAGTTATGATGTCAAACGGCACGCGGTGGGGAATGCCAAGACTGGCTCGGGAAACCGAAAATCAGTTCCGCCGCTGAGACCTGCAGTACATGCTCCACCTCATCCGAGGTTTGGAAGCATGCCTCGCAACTTCTAGGCTGATCACGTCCACTTCCAGCTTTGCATTCCAGGGTTCGGGGCGAGACATCGCGTCACGAAGTGACCGGGAATTGGCGTCAACGCGCCTTTTCTTCAACGTGGGTCCGACGTGCCGTTTCGGCAAAAAATCGTCTGACAAGTAACTTCATATCTGTCCGGAATGTCCTTAGTGTTACCTGCAAACTTCAAAGTCAGCTGGGCTTAACATGCACAAAATCCTGATACCGGTGGATGGCTCCATCCACGCAATGAAGGCACTCAAAGTCGCTTCGGATTTGGCAACCAAGTATCAGGGGCGCCTTTACATTCTCCATATTCTGCTGAGAGGCAAGGATGCCAGCGACCTGATGGAACTGGATATTTCGAGTCAGTTCGACCAGCATCTGCAGAAGCTCATGAATACTGCGATTGTGGCCGACCTCGGACCGGCCCCCGACAAAGTCCTTCAGAGGGTCGGTCAGATCATCCTTGATCACTTTGCAGAAAGGGCTGCGAAACAGGGTGCTGCATTTGAGGTGTTGCCAATCACGAGCGGTTCGCCTGCTGACGAGATCCTAAAAACGCAACAGAAAATTGAAGCCGGCACCATTGTTATGGGGGCCAGGGGCGTCACCCAATCTGACCTGGCGACCTTCGGCAGCGTTTCTCAAGAGGTTTTCAATCGTGCCCAATGCACCTGCATTTCGGTGAAATAGGGACGATCAGAACAGCGCTATAGGCGCTGTACTGGAAGCTCGCAAGACAACAAATGTGCCATGATAAAAATTGTTCGGAATGGTCGGGCAGGCCGGATTTGAACCGACGACCCCTTCACCCCCAGTGAAGTGCGCTACCAGGCTGCGCTACTGCCCGAACGGACCCTACCTAGCCCAGTCGTCTGCCAAGCGCAAGCAGGTTGTTGCAAGGCCGTGAAGAGTTGTGCCCAGACTTTTAGCGGGCGGCGGGAAGGGGGTCTTGCCGGTTGCCGAAGAAGCGTTTGCGCTCCAGCTTGTCGATGGCGATCAGACCCCAGGAAAGCCCGTAAAGCATGTACATGTGCCGCCAGTGGTCGGTATCAATGATGACCGACAGGATCAGGTGCGCGACAAAGACGGCAAAGACGCATTGTGTGAAGCCGGTCCAGGGCCGCGCCTTGAACAAAAGCGGGACAAGGGCGCAAAGTGTCCAGATCGCCATGATGATATAGACCGTCCCGCCGAGCCAGCCATAGGTGGTGAAGCCCTTCAGATAGACATTGTGTTCGTCTTCCGGGAAATACTTGTTGAATTCAAGCGCCCCGATTCCGAGCGGGTGCTCCATTACCAACTGAAACCCGAGCGCATAGCGGGCAAACCGTCCGAGACGGGCACCGTCATATTCCTGCACAAGGCGGGCACGTTGCTCGAACATCTGGGAAACGGTGTCGATTGAAAGCGCGGCCGCCAACAATGCGAAGACAGCCAGAACACCGGCAACTCCCAGAAAGACAAGCCGCGCGCGCCGGCGTGAGTTCCGCTCCGTGACCAGGGACAGGAAGTAGACCAGCAGGACAGCTGCAAACAGAACGCCCCAGGCGCCGCGCGAGAAGCTGAGGAAGATGGCAAGCAGCAAAATGGCAAGACCCGCAACAACGTGCAGGTTCCTGAACACCGGACCACGCAGCAGCCTGTGGATCAACAGGACCGTCGGCAGCACCAGAAACGGTCCGAAAACGTTCGGATCCTGAAACGTGCCGCGCGCCCGGTCATATAGTGTGAAGTAAGCGGCTCCGGGAAACAGGTGGAAATAACCCGCAATGCCGATGGTGGCGACAAAGATGGCACTGACGATGTAACCGTTTTGAATGATCCGGATGCGGTTCGGATCGTCGGCGAGGATGGCCGCGTAGAAGATCGACGTGATCGCAAGGAACCCGGAGACGGCGATATACATGATCGCGTCGCCCATTTCCTGGGCCATCGGGATGGAGGCAATGCCCCCGGCCGTATAGAGCATCATGCAGATGATCAGGGGGCCGAATTCCCGGCGCAGCTTCAGTCCGCAGGCGAGCCAGACGACGGACAGGACCGCCATGTAAAGCTCATAGGGAGCCGGCTCCTCGATCACGAAACCCGACAGGAAGGCAGCAAGCCACAGGGCTCCGTTGCCCAGGCTTTTGGCCGAAGGCCCGAACGGCACGCGCGCAACAGACACGCTGCCGTGAGCATCGGCCACTGCACTCAATAGGCGTTCTCCGTATTCAGCAGGCTGAACGGTGTCAGGAACAGGATCTTCAGGTCAAACAGGATTGACCAGTTCTCGATGTAATAGACATCGCATTCGACACGGTTCTGGATTTTCTCCGGCGTGTCGACCTCGCCGCGCCAGCCATTGATCTGCGCCCAACCGGTCACGCCCGGCTTGACCTTGTGGCGGGCGAAATAGCCATCGACGACATCGTCCCAGGTCTTGTTGTCCGTATGGGCATTGACCGCGTGCGGACGCGGGCCGACAAGCGACAGGCTTCCCGCCAGCACGTTGAATAGCTGAGGCAGTTCGTCGATCGAAGTCTTGCGGATGAAACGCCCAACCCGGGTGACGCGAGGGTCTCCCTTGGTCACGACCTGCTTGGCATCTGGATCCGCCATTTCGGTATACATGGAGCGGAACTTGAGGACTTCGATGATCTCGTTGTTGAAGCCATATCGCTTCTGTTTGAACAGGACAGGACCCTTGCTCTCCAGCTTCACGGCAATCGCTGTCGCGATCATGACCGGGAAGAGGGTGACCAGCGCGAGGGTTGCAAAGACCAGATCAAAGATCCGCTTTGCCACCATGTCCCAGTCCGCAATCGGTTTTTCGACCACATCAACGAAGGGCACGGTGCCGATGAAGGAAGCGCCGCGATTGCGGAACCGCACCTTGTCGGTATGCGCGGACAGGCGGATATCAACCGGAAGAACCCAAAGCTTCTTCAGGAGTTCCAGAACACGCTTCTCGGCACGCAGCGGAATGCAGACGATGAGCATGTCGATCCGTGCAAGACGGGCAAATTCGACCAGCCCGCTGATGTTGCCGAGCTTCGGATAACCGGCAACGATCGGCGGGGACCGGTCGTTGGCGCGGTCGTCGAAAATGCCGCAGATACGGATGTCATTGTCCGGTTGGGCTTCCAGGTCGCGGATCAGTTCGGCGGCGGCGCTGCCTCCGCCCACAATGACGGCGCGGCGCTCCAGACGGCCAGACACCATCCATTTGCGAACGAGGTAATAGACGACGGCTCTGGAAACACACAAAGCAGCCAGACCCATGACGAACCAGCTGCCGATCCAGGCTTCGGAAAACCCGCCGCCGACACCGGTGGTTGTCCGCAAAACGGCAAAAACACCGAGGACGAGCGTCCAGCCGGCGGCAACGCGTCCGAGTTGGGACAGGCCCCGGCGCATGACGTGAACCTGATAGACATCGGCAGCCTGGAAAAAGGCGATGGCAAACAATGTCGCGATTGCAAGCGCGGCCAGGTGAGTCAGTCCGAGGTTTGCCACTTCACCGCTGGTGAACGCGGCAATCGCGGCTGTTGTGGCAATCAGAACGATGTCGGAAACCCGCACGCTGCCGGCCAAAACGGGAACGGAAACACCCTTGCCGCCAAGGCTCTTCGCCACGGCCGCAGAGCTGGCGGACAGGTGCGCTTTCTTGGACGTGAAGACCTCAACATTCATCTGTCCGGTCGCTCCCTGAACAGTGTGCTTCAGTTTTTCCTCGAGGCGCTGATCGACCCTTGTTTCTGCTGTTTCGCGGGGGGCCTCTACCTCGGGCTCTTTGGGGCTAAGGGCTGGGCTGCTCATTATCGGTTGCTCGATCTTGCGTAGACAGTTTGTGCACGGGAGACTGCAGACACACCGTCAGCGCGTGTCGGAACCTTGCCTTCGGCCGGTGCAACTCCCTGCAATTCCTGGTAAAGCGTCGTGATCCGATCGCTCATCAGGTCAATCGAGAAGGTCTCCGCCAGACAGCCGCGCAGTTCCTTTGCATCTGCCTCCATCTTGGCGGGGGAGGCGAGGGCCTCTTCCATGGCCGCGGTGAGTTTGCCGATATGTCCCGGTTCGACGAGCCTGTGGGCAAAGCGACCGAAGATTTCCGGAATGCCGCCGACGCGTGTCGCAATAAGCGGCCGCTGTGCGGCAACCGTTTCCAGAATGATGTAGGGCATGGCCTCCGCTCTCGACGGAACGACCACGTTGCGCGCCATCTTGAAGGCTTCGCGTGCCGGAAGCGCGCCATGGAAACTGATCGCATCGCTCAAGCCCAGATTGTCCACCATCTTGCGGTAGCGCTGTTCATCCGGGCCTTCTCCGACGATATGCGCGCGTGGAGCGGTTCCGGTCTTGAGACGGATGTTATAGAGCGCCTCGATGAAGAGGTCCGGACCCTTCAGGTCGCGCAACATGCCGATATAAAGAAAGTCGGCCGCGTCTTCATTGGTGGTTACCGGTGAAAACTCTTCGGGCCTCAGGCCATTGTAAACAATGCGGGTCAGCGCGTTGGGGCGCCCCACCTTGCTTTCATAGGCTGCCGATTCGTAGTCGGAAACAAACACCAGGCCGTCAGTGAACTTGCCGAGCAACCGTTCGAGACCGTGATAGACACGCCCCTCGAACCGGTTCGGGTCGTAATGCAGGCTGCCACCATGCGGACAATAGATCCTGGAGACCTTTTGACCCTTCAGCTTCAGGATGCTGCCGATCAGGCGAACATAAGCGCCACCCTTTGCACCGTGCCCGTGCAGGATGTCAGGTTTCAAGTCACGAATATGACGGTATAGCGCGAACGTCGCAGAGAGATCCTGGATCGTCAGTTGACGCTGCATTGGAAAGCGTGCCAGGCCGAGAGCGAGATGCGGACGCAGTTCGTCCACCATCCGGTTGTCGAATGTGCTGCCCGTGCTGCTGTCGCAAACGATGCCGACTTGGTGTCCGGCAGCCGCCTGGCTCATTGCCAGATCGCGGATATGGCGAAAAATCCCGCCAATTGGCGATCGGACACAATGCACGATCCTCATGGGAGTCGTAGTCATGGTGCAGTTTCCCTGTTTTGGCTCCCAGGTTTCTTATTGAACCCGTGAAGCTCTTGAACTGCACCGTAACAAAGGGAAATGAGTCCTCAGTTAATCCCGAGGACCCCTAGAAATAGCGTTCGCGGACGTAAATTGTGTCACCAGGACGCAATGGGTCCGAAATAGGCACACGTCCGTTTAGGATTTCACCATTGAGCTGACGCGTGATATCCACATCGCTCTGCTGCGCCCGGGAACTGAAGCCACCTGCCGTCGCAATGGCGTTTTGCACGGTCATGCCGGCCACGTAGTTGTACTGGCCTGCATTTTGCACCTCACCCATGACAAAGATCGGCCGATAGGTGTCGACCTCGACTGAAACGTCAGGGTCGCGGATGTAGCCCTGCCGCAATTTCGTGGCAATGACGGCCGCCAGACCTTGCTGGGTTTTGCCGCGCGCAGCAACACTTCCGATCAGCGGGAAAGAAATATATCCAGCCTGATCAATGACATAAGTGTTGGACAGGTCATCCTGACCAAACACGATGATGCGCAGCCTGTCGCTTGAATCCAAACGGTAAGGCTGTGTCAGCGTTTCATGAAATGCTGTTGGCGGCTGCCTGTACCCGCTGCATGCAGCTAGGCCCAGGCACAAGCCCAGGACAAGTAGCGCTCTCATTCGCATCAAAGACTCTCCTACAATTCAAGGACAGCATCGCGCGGTATGGTTAATTGAGCGTGAATGGCCGAAAGACTATGATCGGGCGAATGCGAGAGCACACAATATTATAATTAACGCAAATCCCGGTCAGATTGCAGGGGCTTTAACCGATCGCTTACCCTAATTCGACATAGTTTGTCGGGAATTTGGAGTTTCTGACAATGAATGCTGAGCGGCAGACACTTTCCGACGACGATATGGCGCTGGACCTTGGCGGTCTGTTGCGGGCGATTGGCCGTTCCCTGAGGTGGCTCTTACCGCTCACCCTGAGCGTGACGATTGTTGTCTTTCTGGGACTTCAGTTCGTGGCACCCAAATACAAGGGTGAAGCCAGAATCCTGATTGAAAGCACCGACAACAAGTTTCCGGGCGCCTCCAGGGATGTTGAAGAACAAAGGGCGCTTTTGGACAGTGAAGGCGTTGCCAGCCAGGTGCAGCTCTTGATGTCGACGGACCTGGCCCGCCGGGTTGCCAAGAAACTCGACCTGGCGTCCATCCCCGAATTTGATGCACAGGGCAACGGCTCGCTGCTCAAGAGCCTGTTTTCGATTGTCGGTGTCGGTGGCGACACAAATGGGAACAGTGCGGAAGAGCGCGTTCTCAAGCATTTTTACGAGAACCTGGACATCTACAGGGTTGAAGGCTCTCGCGTCATCGCCGTTGACTATTCTTCGGAAAGCCCGGTTCTGTCCGCGCGCGTGGCCAACACGATTCTGGACGAATATCTGGCGGTCCAGTCAAGCGCCAAGCGGGAAACCACCGAAATGGCATCTGCGGCGCTCGAGCCTCAGATTGTCGAACTGCGCAAGGAAGTGCAGGCGGCACGCAAGGCCGTCGCTGACTTTCGTGCAAGGGCAGACCTTCTGATCGGTGCTGACAATATCCCGCTGAACCAGCAACAGCTGGCGGAGACCAGCAGTGATTACTCCGCCGCGCAGGCGTCCAAGGCAGAGGCCCAGGCCAAGGCCGATCTTATCCGTGAATTGCTGAATTCCGGTGGGTCGCTTGAAACAGCAAGCGATGTTCTGAATTCCACACTGATCCAGCGCCTGCGTGAAAGACAGGTGGAGATACAGTCCAACATTGCCGAACTGTCCATCACCCTTTTGCCGGGTCACCCGCAGCTCAAGGCACTTCAGTCCCAGCTTGGCGACTATGATCGCCAGATCAGGGCCGAGGCTCGCAAGATCCTGCAGGGACTGGAAAACGACGCCAAGGTTGCCAATCAGCAAGCCCTTGCGCTCGAGAGGCGGCTGCAGACACTCAAGACGGCTGCAGCAAAATCCAACGCCGATCAGGCGCGCCTGAGCGAACTTGAGCGCGAGGCCAATGCCAAGGCTGCTCAACTCGACCAGCTGCTGCTCAGCTTTCAGGAAGCTGATTCCCGCCTGAGAGCACAGGTTCTGCCGGCCGATGCCCGGATCATCTCCAGGGCGAGCGTTCCGGTTGAGCCTTATTCGCCCAAGGTGATTCCGAGCACCATTATCGCAGCTCTCGTTACCTTCATTCTTGGCTGCACATTTGTTCTGATGCGTGAATTTCTGAGTGGCGGTGCTCTCTACCGGGTGAACGAGCCCGAGTTTCGCAAGCGCGATGTCGACATGGAACGGTCTCGCGACGATGCGTTTGACAGGGAACCTGCATCGGCGGACATGCCGCGCGAACGATTCAGGGGAACTGTTGAACCGGAAAGAAATGACGGCTTTGGCTGGGGAGCTGCTTACGGGCAAACCGTGGCCAGCTACAGCATGCAGCCCGGGCTCGGGCATGGCCGGTTTGACGACCGTCAGGCAGAACATGACCTGCCAGAGCCCGACGTTGTTGATGAGGAGTTTGAACCGGCAGTTGCCAAAATGGGCTCTGAACCGAAATCTGCAAGGTCACGGCACGAGGACCTTGCGCAAACAAGCCTCGATTCGATTGTTCGTCGCAGCGCCGAGCGCGAACGGGCAAGGTTTGACCGCGAAACGTCCCCCGACTGGGCTGGCAATTCGGAAAATGACGACATCGCGGAGGCGCGGATCCCGGCAGATGTGCCACCGCCCGAAGACATCCCGGTCCTGCCAACGACCTATGCCGACGACGTCGAGGCCGCCGGCCGGATCGTGGTCCTGAGTGTCGATGACGAGGCCCTGTCCCACGAACTGGCATTTGACCTGGGCCGCAAGGCGGCAGCCACGGGAACGTCCTCACTCATCATGGAGGTCTTTCCGGAGCATTCCGACAAGAAGGCAGCGGAAGGCTTTTCGGACATCGTCTCCGGGCACGCGCCATTTGCAAAGGTCGTCTACAGGGATGCCGGTTCAAAAGCCCATATCATTGAAGCCGGACGGGTAGAAATAACCGATGATATGGTCGATTCGGACCGTTTCAAACTGGCTCTCGATGCTATCCGCTCAACCTATCAGGCCGTGGTTGTTGACCTGGGAGCAATTGACGGAACGCTGGCGAGCGCGCGCATGCTGAGTTTTGCCGATCGGGTTCTCATCGCCGCAAGTGCGCCGGACCATGGTCATGAGCTGCAAAGCGCTGCAAACCTGCTGGCCCACAACACTGGTGCCAAGGTCGAGGTGGTCATCTCTGGCGGCAGGGGACCGGGACCGCGCCGTAATGGCGACGGACACGCTGCCTGAAACGATCCTGTTTCATTCAGGAGAGAATCTAGTCGCTCTTGTGTGCTGACGCCCCAAGGCCGGCCTTGATCTTGCGCAGCTTGCGCACCAGTGGCCAAAGCAGTTTCGAATTGCGAATTGCTGTCTTGACGCCAGACCGTAAAGCGTAAAGGTGCTCGATGACGCGCCCTTTCGCTGAAAATGCCAGTCGGCTGTCCTTGAGCGGCACCGGGTCGGCCCAGGCAGTCTTGTATCTTTCTTCGCCAAGCCCGAGGTCCAGAAGCTTGATGTCCTGCCTTGCGCAGGCATTTTCGATGATTTCCTTGATCAGCACCAGACCGGGGCTGTTGGGCAGCATGTCGTCATGGGCGACTGAGTTGCTGTAGGCAAATATGGTGTCGGCGTTTTCAACACAGAGGTAAGTCGATCTGATCGCACCGGCCACTTCCAGGTACCAAAGGTCAATGAACCTCTTTTCTGGATCTTCCCCTACAGCGCCAAGGCCAAGAAGCCTTGAAAGGAAGTCTCTCGCCGCAGGCTCGGAGAATGCATTCGGGATGCCGGCTTCGACTGCCCGCCTGGACCTTTGCTCGAGGAACGCCTCGAAACCCTTGCGCAGGTCTTCTTCTGAACTTGCCTGAACGACACGATAGCCATCGGCGGATTGCAGATGCCGTTGCTTGCGCGTCAGGTTCTTGCGCGACGACTTGCTGTGCGTCTCCCGGAACAGCTGGTCGAAATCCGAGGCAAGGACACGTGTGAAAATCGGACTTGGGCTGGGTGTCGCTCCGGCAAGCACCAGTGGATGAAGCCGCGTGTGCCAGGTTTCGGGAACATTCTGAAGCAGAACGAGATCAGCCCTGGCCTTGCGACCAATATCTTCAAGCAGCACCGTGATCTGGTTCTGCGCGACAGTCTCATAATAGTCGGCATCCCAGATGCCTGTATTCTGGTTGCCATTCTGGTGACCGAGAAACTCCAGCGTCGTGACACCGGAGTTTTTCTGTTTTGCAAGCGGCAGAACCAACACGCTTTTTTCGTCCGTCCGTGCAACGGCAATCAAGGGTTCAATGTCGAGCTTGCACCCAATGGTTTCGTACCACGCATTTAGCCAATCGAAGGATTGGTAAGGATTGCCATGTGTTGCATTGTTCAACTGTCGCCAATCGTGTTCAGCCTCTTGAAGGCTGGTATGGAGCATCAACCGAATTTCGGGGATGAATTGCGTCATGGCGTGATCAGTGTCTCGTTTCTTTCAGGCCGAAGTGAATTGGAAAGGGCGGGTAAACCATTTTGACAAACAATTGGGTCAAGCTACGCGCTGTGGTGGAAGAACTGAATTTCTCTCGCTAGATTTAGCAATATTTATTAAAGAAACCGTGCCTTACTGGTACTTTCTTCAAGGGTAGGCATTGCAGCCAAATGGGCATTCGGCAAAAAGCGGTTACAAGGGCGTTCAGAGTTCTAAAAGGAACTGGAATCGGTCGCGTTCTGGCCCCGATAACGCAGGGCTGTGGCGCCGTTTTCATGATGCACCACGTCCGCCCGGGGCGCACAGACGAGTTTCAGCCCAACAGGCATCTTGAAATCACACCTGAATTTCTCCGCATGGCGGTTGAGCGCATCCGTGCCAACGGCTACGAGATCATTGCCATGGACGAAGCCGTTGATCTTCTGAAGTCCGGTTATGGCAACCACAGATACGCTGTGCTGACATTTGACGACGGCTACAAGGACAATCTGGAGATTGCCTATCCAATCCTGAAAGAACTGAACGCCCCGTTCACCGTTTTCATCACCTCCGGCCTTGTCGACCGGACAAGTGAACTCTGGTGGCTCGCGCTTGAGCGCATCATTGCCGAGAACGACGAGGTCGTGTTCACGCAGGCCGGGGAAGAAAGTGGCATTCCTTGCCGGACGGTTGAAGAAAAAAGCGCCTGTTTCGGCAAGATTGTCGATCACCTGACGCTTGAGGTTGGAGAACTGGACCAGCGCAAGATCATCCGGGCGCTCGCGGGGATTTACGGAATCGATCTGGAGGCCTTGGCCAGCGAAATGGTGATGAGCTGGGACGAAATCCGGCAACTGGCTTCCGATCCGCTGGTGACGATTGGGGCCCACACACACGATCACTTTGCCATGGCGCGCCTGGAAACATCCGGCGCGCGCGCCGACGTTCTGAAAGGCATGGAACGACTGGAGCAGGAGCTCGGCCAGAGGCCGAAGCATTTTGCCTATCCATATGGCAAGTCGCATGCGGTCAGCCTGCGGGACGCGGAGTTGTTGCGCGAGATCGGCTTCGCATCATCGGTAACGACACTTCCGGGTGTCTTGCAATCGGCCAATGCCCGCGATCCGATGATGCTGCCGCGCGTGTCGCTCAATGGCAGGTTTCAGGATCCGGCTGTCGTTGACCAGTATCTGACCGGCGCACCTTTTGCGCTCTACCGTGCGGCCAGATGGGCGGCATCGGGCTTTGGACTCAGGTCCGGTTTTTCCCGCCTCTTTCCATCCACCAGATGATGGCACCCGCCGGTATGACCCAGACCAGGCCGGCGACTGCAAAATACGCAAACCTCACCAGCGTCGAAGACTGCTGCAACGTCATGTCGCCAATCACCATCGCGGTAAACGCGTAGACGACAACGAAGATGACCAGCAGCACCATGCCGACAAATTTGCGAAAGGATGGAACCATGGGGTGAGGGTCCTGTCTAAAATGATGACCGATACTGTTTGAGGGACCTTTTGCCGCAAATGCAGCTTGCTCCCTTGCCGTTGTGATCCTGCACCTATATCTCCGCAAGCCAAACGTCAATTGTGATTGAAGTGTGGCTGGAACAGGTAGATGACAACAGCTGAAGGCATTGCCACGGGAGAACAGGTTCACATGTTGCCGGCCAAACGGGAAAAGATTGAAAAAAGCCGCGTGATGATCCGCTGGTGGCTCTATTTTGTCTGCGCCCTGATCCTCGCAATGGTCGTTGTTGGTGGCGCCACGCGCTTGACGGAATCAGGTCTTTCGATCACCGAGTGGAAGCCGATCCACGGTGTCATTCCGCCATTGTCAGAGGCGGAATGGGAGGAAGAGCTGGAGAAGTACCGGCAGATCCCCGAATACCAGTTGATCAACAAGGGCATGAGCCTGGAAGAGTTCAAGTTCATTTTCTGGTGGGAATGGGCGCATCGCCTGCTGGGGCGGTTCATTGGCGTGGCATTTTTCGTGCCCATGGTTGCCTTCTGGGCTGCTGGTAGGATCGAACCGTGGCTAAAACCCAGATTGCTTGTCGGATTGGCCTTGGGAGGACTTCAGGGATTTGTGGGCTGGTGGATGGTCGCCTCGGGTCTGGTCGACAGGGTGGATGTCAGCCAGTATCGGCTGGCGACGCACCTGACACTTGCCCTGGTGATCTTCGCCTATCTGTACTGGATTGCCCGGCGCCTTGCCCCGCTGAATGCGCCAGAACCAAGCGAGCAGGGCAGCCTGCGGCTCCTGGGTCAGGTCGTTCTTGGGCTGGTTTTCCTGCAGATCTTTCTTGGAGGGCTTGTTGCTGGGCTCAACGCCGGTCTGACCTTCAACACCTGGCCCTACATGGACGGGCAGATCATCCCCGGTGGTCTGTTGGTCATGCAGCCGGTCTGGTTGAACTTCTTCGAAAACGTGATGACCGTGCAGTTTCAGCACCGCATGACTGCGTATTTGCTTGTTCTGGCAGGGCTGGTCCTGACGTATCTGACGTTCAAGATAGCGACCCGCAGTGAATTGAGGCGTTCAGCGGCTCACGTTGGTGCCTTCATCGGGTTGCAGGCCGTGTTCGGCATTCTGACACTTGTCTGGCACGTACCCTTGTCGATGGCGCTGGTACATCAGGGGTTTGCCGTTATCGTCCTGGCCGCATGTGTGGACTATCTGGCCAAGATAAAGGGCGCTTACCCGATCAGGACCTGAAAAAAGCCTGCTCATGAGCGGGTCTGTCCGCCTTCTGACAAGGCTCACAGCTTACTCTGCTGTCCCGGCCTCTGAGCCGGGACCACACCTGGTCATCTTAAGTCATGAAGGTTCTATGCCTGGCCTTTGGACGTGCAGGGTCCCGGATCGCCGGTTCACTTCGTCCGGGACAGTATCAATGAGGCTGTCAACAAGCTGAAAAGCCCGCTCATGAGCGGGCTTTTTTTGATTGATCCCGGAGATCAGGCGGTGAGGGCCTGTTCCAGATCGGCAATGATGTCGTCGACGTCTTCAAGACCCACGGAAACGCGCACCACATCAGGGCCGGCACCTGCTGCCGCCTTTTGCTCGTCGGACAGCTGGCGGTGGGTCGTGGAGGCCGGGTGGATGATCAGGCTGCGCGTGTCGCCGATATTGGCAAGGTGCGAGAACAGCTCGACCTTGGAGACGAGGTTCACGCCTGCATCATATCCGCCTTCAACACCAAAGGTGAAAACGGCACCGGCACCCTTCGGCATGTATTTCTGCTGCAGGGCATGGTGCGAGTCTTCCGGAAGGGCCGCGTAGGACACCCACTTGACCTTGTCGTGACCGGACAAGTGCAGCGCGACTTTCTTCGCGTTGTCCGAATGACGTTGCATTCGCAGCGGCAACGTCTCGATGCCCGTCAGGATCATGAACGAATTGAACGGCGAAATTGCAGGGCCGAGATCCCGAAGACCGAGCACACGGCAGGCAATCGCAAAGGCGAAATTGCCGAATGTCTCGTGCAAGACAACGCCTTGGTATTCAGGGCGGGGTTCGGACAGGAGCGGGTATCTGCCACCGGCAGACCAATCGAAGGAACCACCGTCGACGATGACGCCACCCATGGAATTGCCGTGGCCGCCCATGAACTTGGTCAGAGAGTGCAGAACAATGTCGGCACCATGCTCGATCGGGCGGCACAGGTAAGGTGTTGCCATCGTGTTGTCGACAACCAGCGGAATGCCTTTTGCCTTGGCGAGCGCGGAAATCGCCTCGATGTCGACAACGATGCCGCCCGGATTTGCCAGGCTCTCGATGAAGATGGCCTTGGTGTTGTCGTCGATGGCCGCTTCGAAGGAATTCAGGTCAGCCGGATCCGCCCATTTCACGCCCCAGCCGAAGCTTTTGAAGGAGTGGTTGAGCTGGTTGATCGAACCACCATAAAGCTTGTTTGCTGCTACGATATTGTCGCCGGGCTGCATCAGCGTATGGAAGCAGAGCAACTGCGCGGAATGGCCTGAGGCAACCGCAAGGGCAGCCGTGCCACCTTCCAGAGCAGCAACCCGTTCTTCAAGCACTGCCGTGGTCGGGTTGGTAATGCGGGTATAGATGTTGCCGAAGGCCTGCAGACCGAAAAGGGAGGCGGCATGGTCGACATCGTCAAATACGAAGGACGTCGTCTGGTAAATCGGAGTTGCTCTGGCACCCGTCGACGGATCGGGCGCTGCGCCAGCGTGAATGGCAAGGGTGGAAAAACCCGGAATATTTTCGCTCATTAATTGACCTCCCTGTTGGAATTGCGGCCAGTTTGAACGATGCAACGGGGGAGGTCAAAGAAGGATTTTCCGGATTTTCGCCGGAATGGAAAAAAGATGAATATCAACGGGTTAAACTGATCCGTACGGTTAGGGTGAAGCCCCTCCCGCCGAGTGTTGGAGCAAGACCTTTATCGATCCGTCATTTTATTCTTGTCGTCCACCTTCAAAAGCACGCACAAGCCGAACACGAGTACAGAAGCGGCGACCGGTAATATCAGGGTCATCAAAAAAGGGTTGCTGACGACAAAAAGCATGTTCATCTCCAGAATTTCCAGATTCCGCAATCAGCGCCAGTGTAGGGGGGAAGAATGGAGTGAATAGAAACAAGTTCAGGCATATTCGCAGAAAGTTCTACGAAACATCGTCTAAATTCCGATTGAAATTTTACTGAAAACTGAGAAGTGATTGTTTTTTAAACACTTCGGCGAAGCCCGGTACTTCAAGATCTGCTGTGAGACTTTTTCAACAGGCGGATAAATTGGAGTCGATTGCCCCGGGTGTTTCCCGAGTTTCCGGGTGAGACGGAAGGTGTCGATAACCAGTTTGCTCGTATTGGCCGATCAAGATGCCTTTTCGGGGAAGGACTTGGAGAGACGCCTGCCGGGATCCCGCGACCAGCTCTCGTCCCGAACGGCGAATGGCGAACCGGGCCCGGCCTTGTGAACAACCAGAAAAAGCAAAAGGGAAACCGCAAAGGCCAGCCCGGCCAGAACCCATTCAACCGCGGTAAATAACGTCGGATCCTGCACCATGGTCTGCTCTTCCTGTTTCCCACCTTTGGTCAAGTCTGGAAAACAAGTTTGTCGATTTCCGGGAGAGATCTTGCCGAATTCAAGGCAACAGAAGAATTAGCCGTCTTTGCTTTCAGACAGGCCTCGATGCTGAAATCCCGACTTCAGGGAGGGTCTCTTCGAGGACAGGGTCTTGGAGTTAACACCTGCCCAGCCGATTTCGCCCGAAAGGCGGCCATATTCGATCTTCGGGCAGCGGTTCATGACAACCTTGATGCCGGCGTCTTCCGCTCGGCTTGCGGCATCTTCGTTGCGTACACTCAACTGCATCCAGATCACTTTGGGCAGGCGTTCACTGGCGAGAACCTGCTCAACGACCTGACCGGCAGCATCCGAGTTGCGGAAGATGTCGATCATGTCCGGAACGGCTGGCAGATCGTCCAGCGAGGCATAGACCTTCTGTCCAAGAATTTCCTTTCCTGCCTGGCCTGGGTTGATCGGCCAAACGACATATCCCTTTGAAAGCAGATACTTGAGCACGAAGTAGGAGGGGCGCACGGAGTTGGCGCTCGCGCCGACCATGGCGACAGTTTTGACCTCATCCAGGATGCCCTTGATATAGGTATCGGAATAAGCGTCGTGGTTCATTTGGTCGAGATCCTCAGGTGTGGCGCGCTATCCAAGTCGAATTCGCGCATTGTCGCAAGAGTTTCCTTTGACGCATGCGATCAAGATCATGAAAACCGCACGTTCGGTCAGGCGGAAGAGGCAGTTCAGCGCCTATTCAAGGTGGGCCAGATGGTTTGCAAGAAATGCGGGGCTAAATGACTGAGATCAGACAACGGTTGGCGAGAGCCATGGCGGAGATGGACCGCACACTCGACCAACCGATGGAGGTCGACGCGTTTGCTGGCGTTGCCGCCTATTCACGGTTTCACTTCCAGCGTCTGTTTTCGGCGTTTCTGGGACTGGGGGTTGCCGAGTACAGACGGCTATCGCGTCTGAAGCGTGCGGGTCACCAGCTTGCCTACAGGAACGAAATTCCAGTCACTGATATCGCTTATGACGCGGGTTATGAAAATCTGGAGAGCTTCAGCCGGGCGTTCAAGCGCTGTTTCGGCCAGAACCCTTCAGACTTCCGAAGAGCCCCGGATTGGACCATCTGGCATCAAACCTACGCGCCTCTAACCGAGCTGAAAGGACAACTGATGCCTGTCGACAATGATGAACCAAATCACATCCGTATAGTGGATTTTCCCGAAACGCAGGTGGCCGCCCTTGAACATATTGGCCCACAATCCGGCCTGACAGCCACCGTTCAGCGTTTCATTGCCTGGCGCAGGGAGCACGGCTCTCCACCTGCTGAAAGTGCCACATTCAACATACTTTATGATGACCCACGGACAACGGATCCAGAGAGTTTCCGTTTCGACTTTTGCTGTTCTGTTCAAGGCCCGGTTTCTGCGAACGATTTTGGAATTGTGCCCAAAACCATTCCCGCCGGTCGTTGCGCTGTTGTCAGGCATGTCGGCTCTCTCGACTTTGCCGAGGACACGATCCGGTCTCTCTATCGGGATTGGTTGCCCTCAAGCGGTGAAGACTTGCGTGACTTTCCGCTGTTTGTGCAAAGACTGAGTTTTTATCCGGATGTTCCCGAACATGATGCCCAAGCAGACATTTTCCTGCCGCTCAAGTGACAATTCTTGCAAGCGAAAGGGCGTGTCCAAGAGGCGTGTTTCCATGCGCTGGTCATCCCGGCCTTGAGCCGGGATCCAATCCACTTCTCCGC
Organism: Roseibium sp.; assembly: GCA_017643925.1. Classification (GTDB taxonomy): domain Bacteria; phylum Pseudomonadota; class Alphaproteobacteria; order Rhizobiales; family Stappiaceae; genus Roseibium. The sequence continues at coordinate 90,858 of JAEPML010000002.1, forward strand.
AACTTAATTTTTTTTTGCGGCCAATGGATCTCCGATCATGCTGCGCTTGTCGGGGATGACCAAAGGGATATTGCTTTGAAAACAAGGGGCGGGGCCCAATATCGGATGAATTGCAAGGAGTTATGAATGCTCTGCCAACCGTTCAGCCTGCTCGGACCGTAATTCCTTCCGAATAACCAGCTTCAACCCGGACCAGGTGGCATCAACGGCACAGACCTTCACATCCACCAGCCCCTTAGGCAGGCAGATGTCTCTGATCGTGTCTTCCGTGACGGTCTTAGGAACCTTGCTGGATTTCTTGGGCCAGGACACCCAGATCATGCCGTCTGGTGCCAGCAGATTGCGCAGGGTTTCAAGCAGATCTGCAAGCGCATCCCGGTCTATCACAAAGACATGCGCGCAATCGAGCCTGGAGTACGGCTCTTTGAGGAGACTAAGACCAGGCTCCTGTTCGTCGAGCAGATCGGCGATGTCCGCTGGCATGCAGTGCCGCCAGCAGACCATCTCGGGTTTAAGGCCGAGCTTCGCGGAAAGGGGACGGCCGGAATAACCCGCATTTGCCATTGCCAACCTACCTTTTGTGCAGGTTCAACTGTCCTTCCACTCAGGCTTGCGTTTTTGCAGAAACGCGGAGATGCCTTCTTCCGCATCGTTGGCCATCATGTTCTCGACCATGGTTTGAGCTGCAAAGTCGTAGGCTTCCGACAAGGGCATTTCCAGTTGCCTGTAGAAGGCTTCCTTACCGATCTTGAGTGTCTTTGCCGACTTTGAGGCAATGACCTCGGCGTATTTCTGAACAACCTGCTCCAGGTAATCGCCGGGTACAATCCGATTGATCAGCCCGAAGTCCTTGGCCGTCGAGGCATCGATGCTTTCGCCGGTCAAGAGCATCTCCATTGCCTGCTTAGGGGCAACGTTCCGCGACAGGGCCACCATCGGGGTGGAGCAGAACAGGCCGATATTGACACCAGGCGTACAGAATGTGGCTGTGTCAGTGGCAATCGCGAGATCGCAGGACGCAACCAGTTGGCAGCCGGCAGCGGTTGCCACGCCCGTCACGACCGCGATGACCGGTTTGGGCAGGCGCACGATCTGTTGCATCAGGTCCGAACATTGCCGCATGACCTTTTCGTAGGTGGCCTTGCCGCCATCGCTTTCGCCGCGCGCGGCGGTCAGTTCCTTCAGATCATGACCGGCACAAAACACCTTGCCTTCGGCGCCCAGAAGAACGACGCGAATTTCGGGGTCTTCGGCAGCCCGGTCGAGCTCCGCCGAAAGGGCGGTCATCATCTCGGTCGAGAGCGCATTCATCCTGTCGGGACGCTGCATGACAATCCTGTAGACGCCATTGTGCAGCAGCGTCTTGAGCAAGGGTTTTTGAGGATCGTCGTTTGCGGCGATTTCGGACATCGGGAATTTCCTGATTTGACTGTTCTGCGGGTGTTATAGCCGATTGTCTTCAGCCTGTCCCACGTCAACCTGCGGCCAATTCACGGGACGATTTCTGACGCCACGGAGGGCAGAACATCTTGCAGGCTGGCCGTTGGTGTCGACTGGCCTATCTTAATCAGGGATGTCGAAACCTGGATCACTTCTGGGCGCATTGGCCGCTCTCGTTTCCGTCTTCGTGCCGGCCTGGCAAGCCAGCGCGGAAGAATACGTCGATGTTGCGCTGGTGCTTGCCGTTGACATCTCAAGGTCCATGTCTCCTGAAGAACTGCAGATCCAGAGGCGGGGTTACGCGGCAGCGATCTCGAGCCCTGAGGTCGTGCGGGCGATTGAACTGGGTGCGCATGGCCGCATCGCGCTGATGATGTTCGAATGGGCAAATGAGAACCATGCCCGCGTCATCGCCGATTGGGCGCTCATAGAAACGCAGGACGACGCCAATCGGTTTGCAAGTGTCGTGATGGAAGACCAGACCCGCGCGCAAAACCGGACATCGATTTCCGGCGCGATCCGGCACGCGGCAGCCTTTCTGAACGACGTCCCCTTCCTCGCGGATCGCCGCGTGATCGATATCTCGGGCGATGGTCCCAACAATCAGGGGCCACCGGTCCTCGGAGCCAGGGCCGCAGCCCTTGAAAAAGGCATCACCATCAACGGTTTGCCATTGATGACCAAGGGTGGGGTTGGGTTCCAGTTCAACATTCCGGACCTGGACGAATACTATCGACGCTGCGTGACCGGCGGCCCGGGGAGTTTCGTCATTCCCGTGACGAATTGGGACCAGTTTCCTGACGCTGTTCGACGCAAACTGATCCTGGAAATCGGCTACCGACCACCGGAGCGAGAAAGAGTGATCCGCGCTCAGTTCAGGGTGGAAGAGCCGTATGACTGTCTGGTAGGTGAAAAAATCTGGAAGCGGCTCAGGGAACAGTATTACTGGGATCCGTGAGAACGCTGTCAGCAATCACGTAAGTGATCTGACCGATTTGATTGGCCCCCGCAATGAGCCAAACTCCTGGGTATGGGCACTGAATCTTCTGTTCGCTTGAAGCGTGCAATCACGTTGCCGTGGCTGGTGTTTTACGGTGTCGGCGTCACCATTGGGGCCGGCATTTTTGCACTCGTGGGCGTTGTACTCGAACTCGCCGGAGACAAGGCGCCGCTGGCCTTTCTGTTTGCAGGAGCCATAGCAGGGGTAACGGGCGTATCCTACGCGCTGATGATCCGTATTTATCCAAGGGCGGGTGGAGAAGCCGTTTTCGTGAACCGGGGCCTTGGCGCATTCTGGGCGCGGATCGCAGGGTTCGGTGTGGTCGCGACTGGAATTGTCTCCAGCGCGGTCATTTCGCCTGCCTTCGCAGGGTACATTCAGGACCTGCTGCAACTTCCCAACGCGCTGCTCGTGATCATGGTCGTGACCATCCTTTCGGCCATAGCCTGTTATGGGGTCAGAGAAAGCGTACTGTTCGCTGCCCTGGTAACCTTGCTTGAGGTTGGAACTCTGCTGGTTGTCATCGCTTTCGGGCTGCCACTGCTTGGCGACGTGGATGCTGTCCTGCTCACACTTTCGCCGACAACGGATCTGGCAATACTGACCGGCGTTCTTTCAAGCAGCGTCCTGGCGTTTTTCGCCTTCATCGGTTTTGAAGACATCGTGAACATGTGCGAGGAGACCAAGGACGCTGAAAGAACAGTTCCCAAGGCCATTTACTGGACCTTGGGCATAACGCTGCTGGTCTATGTGGTACTGGCAATCATCGCGGTTCTTGCGGGAGAACGAGAGGCGATCGTGTCTTCATCTGCTCCCATGGCGCGCCTGTTCGAAACAGTGTCAGGTCTTTCCGGAAAGCCGGTCGCAGTCGCCGCGACGATTGCCATGATCAATGGTGTTCTGGTGCAGATCGTCATGGCCAGCCGCGTCCTTTACGGGATGGCAAATGAAGGCATTGCGCCCATCTGGTTTGCACAAGTCCATCCGCAGCGGCAGACGCCGGTACGGGCAACCGTTTTTGTGGCGGTCGTCATCATATCACTGGCCCTGGTCTTTCCGCTGGTACGTCTGGCAGAGGTGACCAGCCTTGTAACCCTTCTGGTTTTTTCCCTGGTCAATCTCGCGCTTTTTGCGCTCGGTCGTTCAGCAGGAGAAGGCCGGCTCCATCAGTTCAGATACTGGGGGCTGGGCGGCGCAGGGCTTTGTCTGGCAATTGCCCTGTTCCAGATCTCGACGGGTCTCCTGGGGGGACACTGACGCGCAGGGCTGGAAACAGTCAGGGAACTGCCGGTCAGCCTCTTCGACGGCGCCTGCGCCTTTCGCCGCCCACACCCTCCTGCGGAGCTGCCTCCTTGCGTTCCGGAAGGTCCACGGCAGCGCGCAGGTTCGGAAACGGATCGACCTTGTTGGGCAAGGCCATCGCGTTTACAAAATGTTCCTGGAATTTCGGCTCCAGCGCTGTTTCGATCTTTTCGATGTCGCGCACGGTCTGTTCGATCTCCCGGCGATAGCCACGGTTCAGCAGTGCCATGCGCGCACCCGTGCCGGCGGCGTTGCCGACCCCTGAGACACCGTCAAGAGGACAGTCCGGGATAAGGCCGAGGACCATTGCATATTTGGGGTCGATGTAGCTGCCAAAGGCTCCGGCCAGTCTGATGCGATCCAGCTGGTGGTTTCCGAATTTGTCCTGCAACAGCTTCACACCGGCATAAAGTGCGCCCTTGGCCAGCTGAATGGCACGAATGTCCGTTTGCAGGATGGAGATTTCGACGTCTTCATCGGCAATCAGGTAAGAGAATGTGCGCCCCTCGGATCGTATTCTGGACGTGCGCGCACCCATGGACCCGTCGATGACTCCGTCCTCCGTGATCAGCCCGGCGAGGTACATTTCAGCGACCGCCTCGATAATGCCGGATCCGCAGATACCGGTGACACCAACGCTGTCGATATGCTCGGCAAATCCTTCTTCATCAGACCATTCATCGACACCGATCACCTTGAAACGCGGTTCAAGCGTGTCCTTGTCGATCCGGATCCGCTCGATGGCACCGGGAGCGGCGCGCTGGCCCGAGGAGATTTCTGCCCCCTCGAAGGCCGGACCGGTGGGCGACGAGGCAGCCAGCAGGCGGTCCTTGTTGCCAAGCACGATTTCCGCATTCGTACCGACATCAACAAGAAGCGTCATCTCATCGTGGCTGTAGGGACTTTCCGAAAGGGTCGCTGCAGCCGCATCTGCGCCGACGTGGCCGGCAATGCAGGGCAGCATATAGACCCTGGCGCCCGGGTTGAGTTCCAGTCCGAGATCCCGGGCGTTGAGAACCATGGCGTCGGAAGCTGCCAGTGCAAACGGCGCGCCGCCAAGTTCGACCGGGTCAATCCCAAGAAACAGGTGATGCATGACCGGGTTGCCGACAAATGTAGCGTCCAGAACGTCGCTTCGGTCAGCGCCAACGTCGCCCACCAGTTTGCCGACCAGCGCATTGATGGCTTCGCGAACGGCCTTTGTCAGATCCGGCAGTTTCGTGGGGTTCATTTGAACGTAGGACACGCGCGACATCAGGTCTTCACCAAAGCGGATCTGCGGATTGGAGGTTCCGGCTGATGAAACGGTCCGGCCGTTTTGAAGATTGCACAGATGCGCCGCGATGGTCGTGGAGCCGATATCGACGGCAAGACCGTAGACCGCCCGTTTCTCGCTCGGCCACAGCGCAACGATGGCGGGTTGTTCACCCTGGTCAAAATGAATGGCAGCCGTGACCGTCCAGTCGCCCTTCCGAAGAATGGACTGCACCGTAGGCAACAGGACAGGGTCCACCACAAGGCCACCAAGGCCTGTCTCGGCCGCAACCGCTTCCCTCAACCGGTCGACATCGCCACGCGGCGTTTCCATGTCCGGTTCGCTCAACGAAAGCGTCACCAGCGTGACGGCGCTGTCCGGCTTGATGTGTTTGGCCTCTGCGCGCTTGCGGACAACCTGTCTGTTGGTCTGCGCGTCGGTCGGTACATCGACAACCAGATCCCCGAGGATTTTTGCCTGGCAGGACAGGCGCCTGTCCCCGGCAAGGTTCCGCAAGCTTGCATAGCGGGTTTCTGCTTCGGTTGCGCCGGCAAGATTTTCCGCTGAACTGGTCAGGTTTTCCTTGGCGAACGTGCCTTCCGAAACCGAAATCTGACAGCGGCCGCAAATGCCACGACCCCCACAGACAGATTCCACATAGACCCCGAGCGACCGGGCAGCATCGAGAAGGGGGGTGCCGACTTCAAAGGTTCCCCGTTTGCCACTGGGCTGAAAAACGACCTTCGCGAGTTTGGTGGTGTCCGTCATGGGCAGTGTCTTGTTAAGTGCCTGTCTTTGTTTCTTTTACTTGGTTCGACTGCAAGTCATCAATCGATGACATGCAATTGCTTCAAAGCACAAAACCCCTCCCGAAATGGGAGGGGAACCGTGTTCGGGCCAACCGTTCTGCGAACGGTTGAGATGTTCGCTGCGTTGCGTCGACCACCCTTAACCTGCGCGTCGTGCCGCACGGCCACCGCGCCTGCGACCGCCAGTAGCGCCCGCAGCTTCTGCGGGGGCTGACGATGCGCCGGCAGCCGATGCCGGTTGATGATCCCGATACGTCATGATCCATTCCTGACAATTCGGATCCGTGCCGTTCAGGACGTTGGCAGCGCGCACGGCTTCCATCTCCTGCGGACGACACGGGTTCATGATCGCGGAGGTCATTCCGGCGCCGATGACCATCGGGATGAAGCCGGCATTGATGCCGTGGCGATGCGGCAGGCCGAAGGAAATGTTGGAGAGGCCGCAGGTTGTGTTGACCTTCAGCTCCTCGCGCAGGCGGCGCAGCAACTGGAACACCTGCTGACCGGCTGTGCCCATGGCGCCGATCGGCATCACCAGCGGGTCCACGACAATGTCATGCGCCGGAATGCCAAAGTCGGCAGCTCGTTCGACGATTTTCTTTGCGACTTCAAAACGGACGTCTGGGTCTTCGGAAATGCCGCTCTCATCATTGGAGATTGCCACAACGGGCACATCGTATTTTTTGATCAGGGGCAGGATGGCTTCCAGCTTTTCCTCTTCGCCGGTTACCGAGTTGACCAGCGGGCGGCCCTTGGTGACTTCGAGCCCCGCCTTGATCGCTTCGGTGACCGATGAATCGATAGACAAGGGAACGTCCGTAAGTTCCTGAACTATTTCAAGAGTTTTGACCAGGAGCGGTGGCTCGGTTTCGTTCGGGTTGACGGCTGTCACCCCGGCATTGACGTCAAGCATCGTGGCACCGGCGGCAACCTGTGCCAGCGCATCGGATTTGACGGTTTCGAAGTTTCCCTCGACCATTTCGGCCGCAAGCTTCTTGCGGCCGGTCGGATTGATCCGCTCGCCGATGACACAGAACGGCTGGTCGAAACCGATAACGATTTCCTTTGTTGCGGATGCGACGACGGTACGGGTCATTTAGGCGCTCTCATTGGCAGTCAAGTTGGATGACGGGGTTTGAAACGACCAGCTACCGCGGCCATGCAGCCAGTCGGCGGTCTTCTGGATGCCGCCAAACGGGTAAACATGGATTTGCGCGAGCTGGGATTCCGGTTGGCTGGTCACGCGCGTCTCAAGCGGTTCAACCATGGTTGCCGGATCATAACCGGACAGCATGGAGACCACGGCGCCGCGGCGTTTCTTCAGGAAATTCAGAGAGTTCTCGACACCTGCGAAAGCAGCATATTTCAGGAGTGTCGTCATCTTGGCAGGGCCGGCAACACCGACATGAACCGGGAATTCGTTGCCCCATTCGCGCAGTTCGTCCAGCCAAAGGCTGACACGGTGCGGATCAAAGCCGAATTGGGTGACGAGCCGAAACTCGGCGTCGCTCTCCGCAGCCAGTTCATGCTTGCGCCTCAGGAACGCTTCAATGACGTCCGGTTTGATATCCGGCGCGCCTTCGGGGTGCCCGGCTACGGCGATCTTGCGAATGCCAAGTTGATCGAACAGTCCGCTCTCCAGGAGCGCAACCGACGAAGTGAGCGGCCCGGCCTCTTCCGCTTCGCCGGCAATCGCAAGCACTTCGGTCACGCCGGCTTCCTGGGTCAGACGCTTGATCCGCCGTTCGAACGCCTCATAAGAGGGATAACGGCGGGCGGCCATGTGCGGGACCGGTATCAGCTTGCTTTCCGTCAACACGCGCGCGGCAGAGACAATCATGTCTTCGGAAGCATTCCCGAGATCGGTCACATATACCTGCGTGCTCGCCGGGATATTGGCCAACAGTTCGGTCTTCTCGACCACCTGCTTGGGGGACATTTCCGTGGAGGCGGGAAGCCGCCCATTCGCCAACAGGCGTTGATCAGTCATTCTCCGTGCCTCCACTTGCAAGCAGGGTTTTCAGTCGATCCTTCGGATAGGCCGCGACAAGATCGTTCAGGGCCGTTTCCGCTTCGCTTTCAAGGTCATCGGAGACCTCCACCGGGTCGGCACGCCGCCATTCGGCCATATAGGCTTCACTGTCCTTGGCACCGACACGCATGGCACAGGCGTCAATGGCTTCCATGAACATGGCCGGCAGTTCCCGTCGGGCTGACTTGCGGCCCTTCTTCACCAGGATCTGCGCCGGGATGTCCCGCCAAAACACGATGATCTTCTGCGCCATGGTTCCTCTTTCCTCTTGAAACCATGATTGCCGGAAGACTTTGTTTTCAGGTCGCCTGATAACGGCATCATCACGTGAAAAACCGACTTATTCAGCGCGCAGGCAAGTTTGTTTCAACTTCAGCTTTCACCGGCAAGAAAAGGGGACAGCAAACCGAAGCCGGTGCGCCGCATTTCAAAAGGAAGTTCAAGCCTTTCGGCAGCCTCGCGCGCGGCCTGTTCCAGGGCAGGGTCGTCGGTCTGGGCGATGTAAAGCAGGCGCGTATAGTGCTGGAAATACATGTCCCTGAGGTGAGGGTGCCAGTCGAGCCCCAGGGGTTCGATCACCATGGTCTGGAAATGCCGGGCGAGAAAGTCGGTCAGATAGAATGTGCCGAGCTGGTCTTCTTCCATCTGGTCGAAGGCTTCGATGCCCGAGAAAAACGCGTAGCAATGGGCGCCCTCTATCCGCCGCGCGCCGGTCTCCTCAAGCACCTTGTCGAGCATGCCGCCGGTGCCGCAATCCCCGTAAGCGACCAGGATCTCCGAATAGACATCCTGGTTGAGCAGGATGGTGCGGCGGACCTCTTCAGGGATCTTGTCAGGGGAATTGTGCAGCTTGGCCGGCAGGCAGGTCAGGTCGATATGGTCGAGCCGGTTCTGGTCGCGAATGGCGACAATCTCGCGTGCGAGTGCCCCGCAGGCAATGACAAGGACTCGACCGATCTTGTCGTTCGCGACCTCGTCTGGTTCGATCGGAAAAAGAGGCTCGCCCGCCTGCATGTCGGCAGCCTCCCTGAACACGGCGCGTTAGCCCCTTGCTGCAAGCTGGTTATGCTTGCGGGCAATCAGGTCCTTGGCCATTTCCACCGCCACGGCGGCGTCGCGGCAATAGCCGTCCGCACCGACGGCCTCGCCGAATTCCTCGTTCAGCGGAGCGCCGCCGACGAGCACGATATAGTCGTCGCGGATGCCTTTTTCCTTCATCTCGTCGATGACCACCTTCATGTAGGGCATGGTGGTCGTCAGAAGGGCAGACATGCCGAGAATGTCGGGCTGATGCTCTTCAATCGCGGCGAGGTAGTTTTCGACCGGGTTGTTGATGCCGATATCGATCACTTCGAAGCCGGCGCCTTCCATCATCATCGAAACGAGGTTCTTGCCGATGTCGTGGATGTCACCCTTGACGGTGCCGATGACCATCTTGCCGACCTTTGGCGCGCCTGTTTCAGCGAGCAGAGGCCGCAGGATACCCATGCCGGCCTTCATGGCATTCGCGGACAGCAGAACTTCAGGAACGAACAGGATGCCGTCCCGGAAGTCGATGCCGACGATCCGCATGCCTTCAACAAGGGCCTTGGTCAGAACGTCGTAGGGGGTCCAGCCGCGTTCCAGCAGAATATTGACGCCTTCCTCGATTTCCTCCTGCAGGCCATCGTAAAGGTCGTCATGCATCTGTTCGACAAGTTCATCATCGGACAGGGAGGCGAGTTCGATATCGTCTTCGTCAGACATGGGCAGCTCCAAAACCGCGCAAGTGCATTCATCTTAGTAAAAGACCTTATGCCTCGCAGTGCTTTGGTCGATATCTTCAAAGCGACACCGCAAGTCGCTTACGCGACAGCGGGAGCCTGGAAGACATCAAACACCTGTTCCGGTTGGAGAAAAAGCGGAATAAGCTACCCTGGAACATGATCGCGGTGAATTGGGTGAATTGATGGCAGGACCTGGTGTCAGGATGACGGTATTTGCGCTCTGCGCCGGGCTCGCCGCGTGTCAGTCCCTGGGAGGTGCAGTGTCATTTCTGCACAAGACCGGCTCCACACCCCAGCAGCGTGCCAGCGCGATCGATGCCTGTCAGGTGTCGGCCTTGAGAGATGTTCCCCCGTCCTATCAGACTCGAACCGTTGGTGGGTATGGTGGCTTCGGCCGATATGGAGGCTTCGGTCCCAGATACTGTGTCGGTTCGGGCTGTTTCGGCTATCGCGGCTTTGCGGGGCCGCCAACGGTCGTGAGTTACGACCCGAACGAGGCGTTGCGTGCACGCCAGTTCCAGCGTTGCCTGAGCAAGCGGGGCTACACACTTCAGTCAAAGCCGTCCTGCACCACCCAAAAAGAGGCGAACGCCTACCAGGACCGCAAACGGCAGCAGTCGCTCGCCCGGATCTCCTGCGTGTCGGGCGAACCCCGCATCGACCGCAGGTGGCTGGTGACGCGATAGGGTCGCCTCAAAAAAAGCGCCGGGTTTCCCCGGCGCGCCAGTTTGCCGTTCTGGTCCGGACGAGATCAGAACAGCCCTTCAATCTGTCCCTGGTCATCCAGGCGAATATGGTTCGCGGAGGGAACGCGCGGCAGACCGGGCATGGTCATGATTTCACCGCAGATCACCACGATGAAGCCCGCCCCAGCCGACAGCCGGACTTCGCGGATCGGCAGGCTGTGGCCCGTCGGAGCGCCGCGCAGCTGCGGGTCGGTGGTGAAGGAATACTGGGTCTTTGCCATGCAGACCGGCAGATCGCCGAACCCGTCGGCTTCCCAGCGCTTCAACTGGTCGCGCACCGATTTGTCTGCGAGAACTTCGTCGGCACGGTAGATGCGTTTGGCAACCGTTTCGATTTTCTCAAACAGTGACAGGCTGTCTTCGTAGAGCGGTGCGAACTGCGCCGCGCCGCTGTCAGCAAGTTCCGCGACCCGGGTCGCAAGTTCTTCGGTGCCCGCGGAGCCATTGGCCCAGTGCGTTGCCAGGATGGCATCGACACCCAGTTCCGCGCAGTAGTCCTTGACCGCTTGCACTTCCGCTTCCGTGTCAGCGGTGAAGTGATTGATGGCGACGACTGCCGGCACACCAAACTGCTTGATGTTCTCGATGTGGCGGCCAAGGTTGGCGCATCCCTTCACGACTGCGTCGACATCTTCCGATCCCAGGTCTTCTTTCGCGACACCGCCGTTCATCTTCAGGGCCTTGATCGTTGCCACGATCACTACGGCATCCGGAGAAAGGCCGGCCTTGCGGCACTTGATATCGAAGAATTTCTCGGCACCGAGATCTGCACCGAACCCGGCTTCCGTGACCACATAGTCCGCGAGCTTCAGGGCAGTCTGGGTTGCGACGACGGAGTTACATCCATGCGCGATGTTTGCGAACGGACCGCCATGGATAAAGGCCGGGTTGTTTTCCAGCGTCTGCACCAGGTTCGGCTGCAGTGCTTCCTTCAGGAGGACGGTCATGGCGCCATCGGCCTCCAAGTCGCGTGCGCGGATGGCGGTGCGGTCTCGGCGGTAGGCCACAATGATATCGCCAAGGCGCTTCTGCAAGTCTTCCAGGTCGGTGGCCAGGCACAGGATAGCCATGATTTCCGAGGCAACCGTGATGTCGAAGCCGCCTTCGCGCGGGAAGCCGTTGGCAACACCGCCAAGCGAACAGACGATGGAGCGCAGGGCGCGATCATTCATGTCCAGAACGCGCCGCCAGGTAACGCGGCGCTGGTCGATGCCCAGCTCATTGCCCCAGTAGATGTGGTTTTCGATCAGCGCGGAGAGGAGGTTGTGCGCTGACGTGATCGCGTGGAAGTCACCGGTGAAATGCAGGTTGATGTCTTCCATCGGCACCACTTGGGCGTAGCCGCCACCCGCAGCGCCACCTTTCATGCCGAAGCATGGGCCGAGAGACGGCTCCCGAAGGCAGATCATGGCGTTCTTGCCGATCTTATTGAGACCATCGCCAAGGCCGACGGTTGTCGTCGTTTTGCCTTCGCCAGCCGGGGTCGGGTTGATCGCGGTGACGAGGATCAGCTTGCCGCTTTCCTTGCCGTTCAGGCCTTCGATATAGTCTGCGGAGATCTTTGCCTTGGTGCGGCCATAGGGCTGCAGGGCCTCTTCGGAAATGTTCAACCTCGCGCCGATTTCCTGGATCGGCTTCATCTTGGCTGCACGGGCAATTTCAATATCGCTGGCCATCTGTTTTCTCCGGAGCGTTTCCAATTTTTTGCAGGCCGGCACCAGTTACCGGGCTGCCTTGATGTTGGACGAAACGCTAGTTGAAGAGGCGGGGTTGAAAATGTTCCGAAAGCGACAGGATGCGCCGCGGAAACGACGGTTGGATTTTTCAGGCCTTTCTGGGTCAAAAGCCTGGCCAGGATCCGCCGAATTCAGAGGACTTTTATAGGTTGCCATGAAACATTTTTCAATTTTAAATATATATCATGGGAGGATGCTATGGCGACCAGGAAAATCAAGGTTCTTTGCGTTCATGGACTGGGAAACCATACCGACGGGACCTGGGAGGGCCGATGGGCTGCAGCGGTTCGCGAAGCGTTTCCTTTGCCGCCCAACAGCAAACTGGAGTTTGAGTTTCTCAACTACGACCCGATCTTTCAGGACACCGACCTTTCATTCGTTTCCACCATGGAAGCGTTGGCCAAGTTGGGATGGAGCGGTCTTTCGTCCGTGTTTGGCCGTCGCCGCGGTCTCTTTTCCGGCGTGACAGACCGCATCAGGTGGACTGCGGGATATGTTGTTGCCTGGTGTGCCGACGACGCATTCAAGAAACGCACACGCGAGTTCATGCTGTCCCAGGTTGCCGAAAAGAAACCGGACATCATTCTGGCTCACAGCCTGGGGTCCCTCTTAACCTATGATGCGTTTGCTCATAAGGATGCCGACGCAGCGGCCGTCAAGAAGGTGCTTAAGAAGGCCGTTTACGTCACGTTCGGCTCTCAGCTCAACAATCCGTTTGTCTTGAAGAACCTGACAAATGGCCGGATTTCCGAACTCGAGGTCGACTTCTGGCATCATCTCTATAACGAGCATGACGACGTCTTTACGCGTCCCATCGTGAATATCGGGGCCGACAATTTCAGGCAAACGCTGACTCCCTTCGACATCGACGGCATCGCCGATCATGATGCGACCGAGTATCTGTCGCATCCTCAAACGGTCGCTGATGTCTGGATGCCCTATGCAACGCTTGTTGGCCAGACACGGCGGACCATCAAGGCGGTTCGGGGCATCACCGGAAAGCGCAAGAAAGCGCAGAAGGCCCTGTTGGTCGGGATCAACGAATATCCTGCCGTGTCAGACCGGTTGGAAGGATGCGTGAATGACGTTTTCACGATGAGCGAATTGCTTCAAAGAGGCGGCATGCCAGCTTCCTCCATTCGAACGTGCCTGAACAATCGCGCCACCGCAAGCGGAATTCTGGAGCGGCTCGAATGGCTGCTGGATGATCCCAAACCGGGTGACGAGCTTGTGTTCTACTATAGCGGACACGGTGCGCGGTATCCGGAATACGGGCCTGACGGAGAGCCCGATCACTTCGTGGAAACGCTGGTTCCCTGGGACTTTGCCTGGAGCGAGGAAACGTCGATCGCGGACAAGCAGATCTATAAGCTCTATAGCCAGCTGCCTTACGACGTTCGGCTGGTGATGATCTTCGACTGTTGCAACTCGGGCGGCATCCACAAGAGCGGGGGAGCCGCAATCCGCGGCATTGCGCCACCGGATGACGTACGTCACCGGGAGCTGAAGTGGGATATGGCAACCAGCACCTGGGTTGGCCGTGATTTCCAGCGCATCAACGAGGATTTCACTCCGAATGCGGACGACGCGGAAAAGTATTTCGGTCCCATGGGAGCAACGCAACGAATAGGCAGGGCTTCAATGCTGCGCGGCTTGTCGCAAAAGCAGTTCGAACAGCTGAAGAAGAAGGACAGTCGCAAGGCCGATGGCGCTTACCTGCCCGTGATTATCGAGGCATGTAGAGCGGATCAGTTTGCCTACGAGTATCGTCACGGCGTCACCAGCCACGGTGCCTTCACCTACAATCTCGCAAAAATTCTGCGCCAGCGGAAACGCATTTCGTTCGCTGATCTGGTCGAAGAGACAAGACAGGAACTCGACGACCTCGAATTTGATCAGGTTCCTTGCATCCTGGGACCGTCCCAGGTTGTTGAAAGTCATATTCCCTGGTTGGGCTGACCTGAATATCTGCGACAGCACGTGGATGCGTGTCGCGGCAAGGGAAGCGATTTGCCTGCGAGTGCGCAGGAACCTGCAGCGGCGGCGACGTCTTTCCCGGAATTTCACGATGGTTGAGCAGAAAAAAGAAAATTGCAAAATCTGCTCAAACCAACTTTATTGCCGTTATGACAGATTCTGATGTTCTATCCCGGCTCCCGGAAAGACTGAAAAATGCCAGGCGAGCGCAAGGTCTTTCGCTTGAAGCCGTTGAAAAGCTGTCGGGCGTTTCCCGGTCCATGGTCAGCCAGATAGAACGGGGCGAGTCCAATCCGACAGTCGCAACCCTGCTCAACCTTACAAGAGCGTTGGATGTTGATTTTGCCGGGCTGCTCGGAGAAGAAGCTGCCGAAGACCGGGTCGAGATCCTCCATGAACACCAGACACCTGCGCTGGACCGGGCAGGGGACGGCTGCAAGATCCGGATCCTGTCACCGCCGCAGGACACTGGAAGGTTCGAGGTCTACGAGCTCATTTTCTCCGAAGGCGGCAAGCTGGAGAGCAAGGCGCATGAACGCGGGACACGCGAACAGCTGATTGCCGAGGATGGTCGGCTTGAAGTGACGTCCGGGGTCGCCAAGGGGATCATCACGAAGGGGGATACAGCGCGATATGCTGCCGATGTGCCCCATTGCATCGAAGCGCTGGATGGGCCTGCCCGCGCAATCCTCATGGTGGTGAAGTTCTGAATTCGGCCAAAAGCCTGTTTTTGTGAAATTATTGCTTTGGCTTGAAGCCGAGTTCGTCGCAGGTTTGCTTAGAAACATCATCGCTCGCGACCAAGGCTGCGGTCGCGTCATAATACTCGCACCAGATCGTCCAGTCACGATTGGCAATCAGGTGCGTTCCGCAGATCAGACCTGATTGCTCGGGCAGCATTTTTTCTTTCAGCCAGGACCGGAAGCCGTCGCGGTTGAACGCCTCGTCAGTGAGGGTCAGCAGGAAAACGACGTCCTTATCCCCGGGATGCACCTTCATCCCGTCAAACCGCGTTGATTTGACGATGAAAGTCGGGGGAATTGCCTTTTCAAGAAACAGGTCCTGCTGGATGTAACGAGCCGCTTTCTGTCCGATCATGAAGACTTTGAACTTCGTAAAGGCGTAGTCGGACGCAAGGAAAGCGGTAAGCGCAACCAGGCTGACAAGGAAGCGAGGTATCGTGCCGGAGGGTCTCAGATCTTGATCTTTGAAGGATCCTCCAGGCGGTGCGAACCAGAGATACAGGTTGGCGACCGGCACAATGCCGAGCAATGCAAGCCAGACAGACCCTCCAATGTTGATTGTGCGCAGGAAACATGCCTGTCCATAGGCCGAGCCGGCGAGCAAGAAGACAACAGGCAGACTCCACTCCAGGAAGACAGGTTTTCCGAGGTCAAAAACAAAGACCACGCTGACGAAATAGAGCGCCAGTACCCCTAGGAGGATGAGTTTTATTGCTGCTATCGACACCAGAAATCACATGCGTGTCATGGAGGTCTGGACTGTGTCCTCCGGTAATTTTTCGTTCTTTTGCAAGAAAATGCGGATCAAGACGACCAGGATAAATCCGGCAGCCAGGGCTCCGACAAGCGTCTTTTGATTTATCAGGTTAAGCTCGTTCACGACGATCTCCCAGCCGCAAAACTCTACCAGAAGACGGTCTGCATGTCCTGATGGCACGTGGAGAGTGTGCTGTTCTGAGTGGCGGGACAAGTTGCGGTTGTCCGCCCGTCATTCCAGCCTTGAGTGAAAAGGCCGTTCGTCAGGAAGACTTGTTTTCTTCAGTATCGCGGCATTTGGGAACTTCAGCGTTGAATTTTTCAAGAAAACCCGGCTCGCTTGCCAGGAACGTCTTCGAAAAATAGACGCCAAGCGGCTTGTTGCGTAGCAGGACCTTTCTGAGACTGTTCGAAAGCTCTTGGGACCTGACCAGATCATCCATGACCTGGTCGTTGGCCAGGATGGCGTCGAACCGGTTCTTGAGAAGCATGTCCAGCAGCGCTTCATTGTCTTGCGGCGGATAATCGACCGTTCGATAAGCATTCTCGTTCAGCCATCCCTGCATGTTGGCACCAAGGAAACTCGAAACGGATCTGCTGGTTCTGAACGCGTCCGAATTCGGGTCCCCTTCTGTCCCGGAGAGCAGGTACCAGGTCCAGTTCTGGTCGGCGATGATGTCGCTCATGACGGCATAGACATCCCGTTGCGCATTGCGGGAGGCAGCAAAAAATCCGTCGGCGGTACCGCGTTCAACTTCTATCTGGGCTCTTTTCCAGGGCACGATATGAATTTCAAAGTCCCTTGCCATGCTTGAAAATGCGCAAGCCACGACCCGACCTGCTAGGCCATCGATGTTGCCGTCTGCATCGCGGAAACTGTAGGGCGGCAGGTCATGTGTCGTCAGAACCACCGCTGGGTTGGCAACAGCATTGGAGGGGACCAGCAGCGCAGGCACTGTCAACACGCCTGGCAGGCACTTCAGCAAAAACCAAGAAATTTTGCGTTTCGGTAACAGCATGGCTTGATGGCAATCAACAATATCACAACCCAGTATGGAACATTAAGGCAGTCTGCGCATAGACCCGGAGGAGCAATATTGCGGAAATCGAGGGTAGGCGGTCCGGCAGACTGCGCGCATACTCAAGAAACGTCGTGACAGCCCAAAGATTGAAAATCCGTAATAGTGGAATCGAAATCTTCTATTTTGAACGATAATCCACTATATTGGACTCAAATCCATTTTGTCGGAGGTTTCCGTGCCTGACGCGTTTCTGTCCCATATTTCCGCCACGCTCGAAGAGATCGAAGCCGAAGGGCTTTACAAGCGGGAGCGATTGATCACTTCACCGCAGGGCGGTGTGATCGACGTTGGCGGAAAGCAGGTCATCAACCTGTGTGCCAATAACTATCTCGGCCTGGCCGACCATCCGGCTCTGGAGGAAGCAGCGCGCAAGGCGCTGGAACCCAAGGGTTACGGCATGGCCTCGGTGCGCTTTATCTGCGGCACCCAGGACATTCACCGACAGCTGGAACAGCGCCTGGCGACATTTCTGGGCAAGGACGACGCCATCCTGTTTGCCGCGTGTTTTGACGCCAATGGCGGCCTTTTCGAACCACTTCTTGGTCCGGAGGATGCGATTATATCGGACGCGCTCAATCATGCCTCCATCATTGATGGCATTCGCCTGTGCAAGGCCAAGCGGTTCCGCTATGCCAATTCCGATATGGCGGATCTTGAAGCCAAGTTGCTGGAAGCACGCGAGGCGGGTGCCCGCCACATCATGATTGCGACGGACGGCGTGTTCTCGATGGACGGTTATCTGGCCAAGTTGCCTGAGATCACGGCCCTGGCCAAGAAACACGACGCGGTGGTGATGGTGGATGACTGTCATGCAACCGGGTTCATGGGCCCCAAGGGGGAAGGGACCCCGGCCCATTTCGGTGTTGACGTGGACATCCTCACCGGAACGCTCGGCAAGGCGCTGGGCGGCGGGATCGGTGGCTACATCGCCGGACCGCAGCCTGTCATAGATTTGCTGCGCCAGCGCGCACGTCCTTATCTTTTCTCCAATTCTCTGCCTCCCGCGGTGGTCATGAGCGGCATTGAAGCCATCCGGCTCGTGGAAGAGGGAGACGATCTCAGGAAGAACCTTTTTGAAAACGCCCGTTACTGGCGGGACGGACTGGAGCGTCTCGGCTTTACCTTGCTGCCAGGTGAACATCCGATCATCCCGGTGATGCTGGGAGAGGCGAAACTGGCGCAGGCCATGGCCGCAAAACTGTTTGAAGAGGGCGTTTATGTCTCCGGCTTCTTCTTCCCGGTGGTGCCGCGTGGCCAGGCACGCATTCGAACCCAGATGAATGCTGCATTGACGCGCGAAGATCTGGACCGTGCCCTCGAGGCGTTCGAGACAGCCGGAAAGGCAACGGGAGTTCTGTCATGACAAGCAACCAAATGAAGGCACTTTGCAAGTCTAAGCCTGAAGAGGGGCTCTGGATGACCCGTGCACCCGTGCCGGAGATCGGACCGGATGATGTTCTGGTTAAGATCAACAAGACGGGTATCTGCGGCACGGACATCCATATCTGGAATTGGGACGAGTGGGCGGCCAGAACGGTTCCGGTTCCCCTGATTACCGGGCACGAATTTGCCGGCGAGATCGTTGAACTTGGCAAGAACGTGACGGAGTTCGAGATCGGACAGCGCTGTTCCGGTGAGGGCCACCTGATTGGCAAACAGTCCCGGCAATCGCGCGCCGGCAAGTTTCATCTGGATCCGGAGACCCGCGGCATCGGTGTCAACGAGCAGGGCGCCTTTGCCGAGTATCTATGCCTGCCGGCGTTCAACGTCGTGCCCTTGCCCGATGAAATCGACGACGATATCGGCGCGATCCTGGATCCGCTCGGCAATGCTGTTCACACGGCGCTCAGTTTCGACCTGGTCGGGGAAGACGTGCTGATCACCGGTGCGGGGCCGATTGGGATCATGGCCGCAGCCGTTGCCCGCCATGTTGGTGCGCGCAATGTCGTGATCACGGACGTCAACCAGTCCCGGCTCGATCTGGCAACCCGTGTCGCAGACGTGGTGCCGGTCAACGTTGCCAGGGAAGATCTGAAAGGCATCGAACAGAAGCTTGGCATGAAAGAGGGTTTCGATGTCGGTCTGGAGATGTCCGGCAACCAGATTGCCCTCGATCAGATGGTCGAGAACCTCGTCATGGGCGGTCGGATTGCACTGCTTGGCATCCCGCCCGGCAAGTCTCCGGTCGACTGGTCCCGGATCGTCTTCAAGGCGATCACCATCAAGGGGGTCTATGGCCGGGAGATTTTTGAGACCTGGTACAAGATGATCGCTATGTTGCAGAACGGCCTCGATGTGCGAAATGTCATCACCCATCGTTTTGACGTCGATGATTTCCGGGAAGGGTTCGAAGCCATGAAATCCGGTGAAACCGGAAAGGTCGTGCTGAACTGGTCATGAAATCGCGACACCCGGCGGCTGCGGTGGCAAATGGTCGTGCCCACGACCATTGAAAATGCCTGACGTAGAATGCAGGCAATTGGCGTCATTTGCGACGGATTGGCGTCATCGGCAAGTGAGTGCATGCCCACCAGCTCTTAGGTTCTGATCAACCAGTCATATGGAGATCAGTTTCATGACCCAACGTTTCAGCCGAACGGCACTTGTCACCGGCGCATCTTCGGGAATGGGCAAGGACATTGCCTTCCGGCTTATCAATGAAGGTTTCACCGTCTATGTCGCGGCACGGCGTCTCGACAAGATGGATGATCTGGAAGAGGCCGGCGCCCGTCCCATCGCGATGGACATTTCAAAGGAAGAGGAAATCGTCGCCGCGGTCGAGCGGATCACGCGCGAAGCTGGTGGTGTTGGCGTGCTCGTGAACAATGCCGGCTTTGGCATGTACGGCGCGGTGGAAGACACGGCAATCGACGAGGCCAGGTACCAGTTCGAGGTGAACCTGTTCGGTCTGGCGCGCCTGACCCAGCTTTTGTTGCCCGCCATGCGCGAAAACCGGTACGGCAAGATCATCAACTTGAGTTCCATCGGCGGGAAGATCTATTCACCGCTCGGCGCCTGGTATCACGCCACCAAACATGCTCTTGAAGGCTGGTCGGATTGCCTGCGGCTTGAAGTGAAACCCTTCGGCATCAGTGTCGTGGTCATCGAACCGGGTCTGATCCAGACAGAGTTTGGCGACGTCATGGCGGAACCTATGCTGAAGCGGTCCGGTCACGGTGCCTATGCGGATCTGGCAAAGGCCAATGCCAAGGCCGTCGGCGGGGCATACAGGAATGGCGTTGCCTCTTCGCCAAGTGTCATCACGGATCTGGTGATGCGCGCCGTGCGTTCGGCACGACCCAACACGCGCTACCATGGTGGGAAGATGGCCTCTATGCTGCTGTTTTTCCGGCACTGGCTGTCCGACCGGGCATTTGACCGTCTGATCATGAGCCAGGTCACGAGAATGATGAAGGGGGCGTGAGTGCGACCGGCGGCGACAAAATTCAAGGTGGATATTGGCTGGGCCGGTGTGCTGCACCGGCTCCGGATCAAGCCTGACGATCTGTTGCGGCACGCGGGCCTGCCTCAGGACCTGTTCTCGCAGAAAAGTCCGGAACTCGATACTGACGCCTATTTCCGGGTCTGGAACAGCTTGGAGGTTCTCACAGAAGATCCCCTGTTTCCGTTGACCATTGGCCAGGTCATGACACCCGAGGAATTCAATCCGCCGCTATTTGCCGCCTATTGCAGCCCGAATCTCAAGGTGGCACTCGAGCGATTGAGTGCCTACAAGCCGATCATCTGTCCGATGTCCATGGATGTGAAAAAGACAGCGGAAGAAGTGAGGGTCACTTTGCGGATGCCGGATCACATCGAACTGCCTGCTTCGTTCGTGATGATGGAAATGGTTTTCCTGGTCAACCTTGCGCGCAACGCGACACGTCAGACCATCTCACCGCTCAAGGTCATGGTGAAACAGCCTCCGAGCCGTTTGACCGACTACCGGAGCTATTTTGGTATCCCGGTGACGCAGGCTGACGAAAACACGATCGTGTTCCGTACAGGCGATACGTTGCTGCCCTTCCTGAGCGTCAACAACGCGATGTTCGAGGTGTTTGAATCAGTTCTTGAAAAACGCCTTGCCGAACTGGAGCAGGAAGCGACCCTGACGGAACGGGTTCGGGCCAGCCTGACCGAGACCATGGCGAGTGGGCTGACGGGTATCGCAGATATTGCCGGAAACCTCGCCATGAGCCCCCGCACGCTGCAACGGAAGCTCGCGCAGGAGGGCACAAGTTTTCAGGCGCTCCTGAACGAAGTTCGCACTGACATGGCCAGGATCTATCTGGAAAGGACGCGTTATTCGAACGCCGAAATCGCGTTTCTCCTCGGTTATGAGGACCCCAATTCCTTCGTGCGCGCGTTTCATGGCTGGACCGGATCGACACCTGAGGTGAGCCGGCAGGCTTACGCTGGCAACTGAGACTGGAAACGTCTGGTCGTGATGACGATGCCAGGCTAGGCCAGAACCATTTTCCTGAAGAAGTTGCCGCCCGGTTCTTTCAACTGCGTGAAGAACTTGTCGATGTAAGGCTCTGAGACCTTCAGCGGAGAAGGCCCGTAATTCTCGTATTTGTCCGAAAGGGCCTTGTTCACGGAATTGGAAAAATTCACGAAGTCTATGTGTTCTGCAGGAAAGGCCTCTGTGGCTCTTTTCATGATCTGCTGGATGGTGCTGTCGCCGGCAATCGTGATGGCCGTCATGTCGTTGCCGTGTTTCTTGGAAAGGATCCTGTAGGCTTCGGACAGCGTGTCCACGAATTTGGTGCCTGACGTACGGTCGATATAGGCGCTGAAGGCTTGCAGAAACTCGATTTCCCAATCGGCATCAGCCCGCTTGATCTGCGGGTCGAAAACCTTGCGCAGGACGTCGTAGCAAAGGAAGCGCAACACGGACATAGCGAAGAAGTCCTTGTTGGCGCCGACGAAGGGCTGCTTCTTGTGTATCTTTCCGCAGGCTTCGTAGTTCGAGCGGTAGATGTCGAAGAGGTCGGGAGAGGAAAGAATGAAGTCGAACACCATGGTGATGTCGGTCGTGCTCAGCTTTCCACCGCGCATTTCTGCAGCGCTTTGAAGGCTCTTGCGCGCAAGCTCCAACGCCTGCTGACCGGCCCCCATGCAAATATGCGGACCACTCAATCTGGGCCAGGCAACGGCAGCTTTTCCATCAGACGGACGCATTACTACCAACTCCGGTTCAAGCATCCATGGTGACCGGAATTGGTTTAAAAACACTGATCAAAAAACTACGGTAAACTACTGATAAAACGTACGTCTGACGTGTTCTCCCACCGCTGTTTGCAGTCGGGGCGCCAACATACGGCCTGTTGCAACATGATCAGTTGGCGCGAAGCCAGTCCTTGTCGAATGCAAGGTCGGAGCAACCGGCGAACCGGGTCATACGGTTGAGTTCCGAGTTCAGGCGGTCCAGCCGGCCCTTGCTCATTCTGACGCCTTTTTCGGGCCAGAAGGCGCGAACCTGGAGCCTCTCGTCCTTGCGCAGCGCTTTCATGTCGATCCTGCCAATCAGGCGCTCGCCTTCCAGGACCGGAAAGACGTAATAACCGTATTTTCGCTTTGCCTCGGGCACAAAGATCTCGATGCGGTAATCGAACCCGAACAAGCGTTCGGCACGTTTTCGGTCGCGCAAGGCCGGATCGAAGGGAGACAGGACCCTGACGCGGGAAGGGGCCTCCGGAAGGTGTTCAAGAGTGCCCAGACTTTCGGGAAAGACCAGCGATTTACGAAGTTTGCCGTCAACGCATTCAATCTCGACTTCAGCGAGATTGCCGCGCCCGAGTTCGGCGTTGCACCAGGTCTTGGCCTCTTCAGGCGTGATCAGGTCCCAGAAGGCCGCAATTTCTCCCGAAGTTGCAAAACCCAGTCGCTGCAAGGCCGATCTGGCGGCCCAGTCGATGGTCTCCTCGGTGTCGTGACTGACACTCAGGTGTTTGTCTGGAATGACCCTTTCCGTGAGGTCGTATGCTTTCTGGAAGCCTGAACGATGGCAGACGGAGAGTTCTCCCGTGCGCCACAGGAACTCCAGTGCCGTTTTGGAGGGGTGCCAGTCCCACCAGCCACCACTGCTTCGCTTCTCGTCCTCTCCAACGCTGGCAGATGTGACCGGACCGTGGTCACTGACCCGCTTCAGAATGTCTTCGAACTTTTGCTCGAACCCGTCCCGGCGCCAGTTGCGCCAGCGGCCTATCAGTTTGTTCCGATCTCGTTCGAAGCGCAGTTTCCAGTGCGGGAAAAACTTTGTTGGAACAACAGAGGCATCATGGGTCCAGTGTTCGAACAGCAACCTGTCTCGTTCAAGATGCTGCTTCAGGTTCTTTTCCCGGTAAGCGGGGCGCCTGGCGGCCAGGATCATGTGATGAGCCCTGGCGACCGTATTGATGCTGTCGACCTGAACAAAGCCGAGTTGATCTATGACCCCTGACAGGTCATCTCCCTTGCCGCTTCCTTTTGGCGGTGCACACAATCCATGTTTTTCAAGGAAAAGGCGTCGTGCGAGACCGTTCGGCACCCTGGGAAGAGACGATTCACTCATGCGCAAACCTTAGCACCTCGCGCCCGGCAATGAAGAAAAATTGCATGAAATGACACGGGTCCCGATTTCATGCGAATGGGGTTAAAATGAAGATCGATCTTTAACCGCACGATCTTTTCGTTTCCGCTAGTGTGGCAAAATGCTCAAGGAGAAATTTGCCAAAATCAAAACGATCCTTGCCTGTGGCGTCATTGCTGTGGCCACGGGGTTGAGTGCTGCGGCCACGACCTCGGAAACCTGCAACTCGGTCAAGCTGAACGGATCGGGTCTGTGGCATCCCGTTTCGTTGAGGGCGACAGAGGGGGCGCCCCTGCGCGGCATCTTTCCGGACCTTGCACGAGAGATCTTCAAGGAGCTGAAGGTTGAAACGGAATTCGGGTCGGATGTGCCCTGGAAGCGATCATTCGTCCTGTTGGACAATGGCAGCATAGACGTTTTGACCGGAGCCTACCGCACCAGGGAACGCTTTGAAAAATACGGCGCCAGCATCCCGGTAATGACGGAAGAGGTCGCTGTTTTTGTAAGACCGGATCTGGAAACCCAGCCGCAATCTCTGGAAGATCTCAAGGACCTCATGGGGCTTGCACCTTTCGGTGCCAATTTCGGTGAGGAGTTTGATGAATATGCAGAAAAGCACCTCAAGATCGAGCGGCAGCCGTTTGAAGCCTTCGCCACCAACATGCGACTGTTGAATGAAGGCAAGGTCGACTACCTGATCATTGCGCGACAGGAAGGTGAGCGGTTGACCCGCTATCTCGGGGTAGAAGACAGTCTCAAACCGCTGTCCTGGCCCGCTGCCGTGAACACCCTCCATTTTCTCTTTTCCCGATCCTCACCCTGCATAGACCTGGTGGATGCCTTCAACGAGGTGCTGAGTACACAAATCAGCTCTGGAGCACTGGACAAGATCATCCAAGCCTACCAGTCTCCTGAGGATGAAGCTCCGCAAGACTGAATTATCACTGGAAACCCGGACATGAGCCACCTTCTGGCGGTGAACCCGGCACTGGTTCTGGTGTCTGTTCTGGTGTTTGCAAGCGCCGGTGTGGTCAAGGGCCTTGTGGGATTTGGTCTGCCTGCGATTTCCATGGGATTGATGACGGTGTTCGTCGGCGTGGAAAAGGCGATGGTCCTGATCCTCTGGCCGACCTTCCTCACCAATCTCTGGCAGGGCGTGAGTGGCGGCAACCTGTCGTTTCTGCTCAAAAGGCTGTGGCCTTTTCTCGTGGCAGCGACGGTATCCTTGAGCGTCGGAACCTTTGTTCTGACGCAGGTTGCAGAAGGGGCCGCCGATCTCCTGCTCGGGGGGCTGATGGTCGCTTATGCCGTTCCGTTGCTGCGGGGCGTGGTTCTGACTCTGTCCCCGGCGCAGGTCGTTCCCGTCGGCGTGGTGGCAGGCTTGTTGAACGGCGTTTTCTCCGGTTTGACAGGAGCCTTCACCGTCCCGGGCGTCATGTATCTGCAGTCTCTTGGCTTGCGTCGCGACGAACTCATCCAGGCGATGGGGCTTCTGTTTCTGGTTTCGACAATCGCGCTTGCCGCATCGCTGGGAAGTTTCGGGCTGATGGGTGGCAACGAGGCGTTGGCGTCGCTGGCCCTGGTCGTCCCCGCGCTTTCGGGCGTCTGGATCGGCCAGAAGATCAGGCGCAATGTATCTGAAGCGAATTTCAGGCGCCTGATCCTGGGTGCGATCCTGGTCCTGGGTCTCTATCTGATCCCGCTCGGCGTGTGGCGGCTCTGGTAAAAATAAACGCCGCGCAATGCGCGGCGTTATTCAAACATCTTGTTCGAGCCGCTACTTGGCAACGAGGCGCATGGCGGTTGCGGTACCGACGCCGGAGGTCGTTTTGGTATTGGCCCACTGATAGGACTGACGTTCCTCGGTCGGAGTGCACAGGAAGCGCTCGCGGTAGCATTTGGTAAAATGCGACGTCGACGCGAAGCCGCAGGCCAAGGCCACGTCCAGGACCGGCCGGCTGGTACGGCGGAGAAGATCGCGCGCGGTTTCAAGGCGCAGGCGCAGGTAGTACTGTCCCGGTGTGCAGTTGAAGTGACGGCGGAACAGGCGTTCCAGCTGACGGGGCGACAGGTTGACGGTCATCGCCAGCTGTTGACAGCTCAACGGGTCCTCGATGTGCAGGTCCATGATGCGGATCGCATCCAGGATCTTTGCATTGGAAATTCCGGTGCGGGCCTCGATGTCGTGCCGCTGTGCGGATTCGCCCGAGCGCATGTTCTGGTAAAGGGCCACTTCGGCCACTTCATGCGCCAGGTAGGCGCCATGCTGGATCGCGATCATGCGCAGGATCATGTCCAGGGAAGCCATGCCACCGGCGCAGGTGATGCAGTTGCGGTCGATTGCAAAGATGTCTGAGGTCACTTCCACATCCGGGAATTCTTCACGCAGGGACCTCAGGTTTTCCCAGTGGATCGTGCAGCGCCGGCCATCAAGGAGATTGTAGCGGGCCAACAGGTAAGCACCTGTGCAGATGGCGCCAAAAGTACGGCCCATGGCGTTCAGTCTGCGCAGCTTGTTCCCGAGGTCTGGATCCAGCGGCAGGCGCTCAACGTCAATTCCAGTACACAGAAGAGTAATATCTGCGTCGTGCAGTTCTCGAATAGACTTATTTACTGCGACCTCGCAGCCGTTGCTTGCGACGACTGAATTCCCATCAAGGGAATAAGTAGTCCAGGAGTAATGATCCCTTCCCAGGAGCCTGTTTGCTATCCTGAGCGGCTCAATCACGCTCGCGAAAGCGTTCATGGAGAACCTGTCCATGAGCACGAATGCTATGGTTTGGCCTGAATCATCGTGTGCGCGTCCGGACATTTACTTTGCCTCATTGGAAGGTATTATTACGCGTTATCTTGTTATGGCAGTAAGTTTTGCATTTTTTATTTGTCTGTCAAATAAAAAAAATTCACGACAAGATAATTTGCGTGATTGTCACAATTAATTCTGAAATGCCGCCCGAACGATCATCCCGCTACGGAAGCAGATGCAATGTCTGGTCAGGCGTTTCCTGCCTTGTCGTCGATCAGTTGATGAGGGAGGGCGACCGTACGCGGTCTTTCGGCTGCAAGTCCGGCGAAAGCTGACTTCGGGCCGGAGCGGAACATCTCCTGCGACGAAGGTGCGACTGGATTCATTCGGCTCGAAATGTTACGACCCGCTCCAAACCTGAGCATATTTAGAAAGTTTTTCTGGCAAATTCGCGGTTTCGTGGATCCGAGTTGCTTCAAGTCAACGCCAGAAGGGTGCTACATGGTCCACAATATCAAATATGCGATGACCTACGGATTACGATTCAAATGAACGTACTTGCAAAACCCGCCGATCTGGAAGCTGCAGCTCCGGCCAATGTGTTCGTCGAAGAAGTGAAAACCGTCCAGCACTATACGGATCGGCTGTTCCGCTTTCGCATGACACGCCCGGCGAGCTTCCGCTTTCGCTCCGGTGAATTTGTCATGATTGGCCTGATGGTCGACGGCAAACCGATCTACCGGGCCTATTCGATCGCCAGCCCGGCGTGGGACGAGGAATTGGAGTTCTTTTCCATCAAGGTTCCCGACGGACCGCTGACTTCGCATTTGCAGAAGATCCAGCCGGGTGATGCCGTGCTCATGAAAAAGAAGCCGACCGGCACTCTGGTCAATGATGCGCTCATCCCTGGAAAACGCGTCTATATGTTCTCGACCGGCACCGGTATTGCACCCTTTGCGAGCCTGATCCGTGATCCGGACACATATGAGAAATTCGACCAGGTCATCCTGACCCATACCTGCCGCGAAGTTGCCGAGCTGAAATATGGCGAGGATCTGGTCCAGGAAACCCTCAATGATCCGCTGATTGGCGAATTCGCCAAGGACAAGCTGGTCCACTATACCTCGGTCACGCGCGAGGACTTCCCGCGGCAGGGCCGGATTACCGACCTGATCAAGTCCGGAAAGCTCTTCGAGGACCTGGGTGTTCCCCCGCTCAACCCTGCGGTTGATCGTGGCATGATCTGTGGCTCGATGGAGATGCTCAAGGACACCAAGGAGCTGTTGGAAGAGGCTGGCCTGAATGAAGGCGCCAACAACAAGCCCGCGGAATTCGTCGTCGAGCGCGCATTCGTCGGCTGACGGCCGTCATCAAAAGAGAATCAGTTAAAGGCCGGATTTTCCGGCCTTTTTTGCGTCTTCATCTTCCGGCTGAGCCACCAGCGGCAATCTTCCATGCAAATCGCGTGTAAACTTCGCTCAAATTCCCGCTTATCTGTGGAAGGCGCCAACGCCAAGGATCGGATCAATATCAACTGACCTGACCATGCAATACTCTGCATCCAAGTTACTTTGATTAACGCGGTTACCGAAGGCGGTGCCGCGTCTGGGCTTGGATTGCTCGACATGAAAGTTATTGCTGAACTTGGCATCAATCATCGCGGGTCCTCCGCGATCGCCGAACAGCTGATTGACATCGCAAGCGAGGCGGGGGCCTGGGGCGCCAAGTTCCAGTACCGCGCGAAAACGGGATTCTACCAGGCAACCGATGAAATCGGTGACGAGATCCTGAGTCGCGAAATCGATGAAAGCTACATTGATCCGGACGAAGTCCTGCGTTTGACGGCGCGTATCAAGAAAAAGGGCATGAGCGCCGGGATCAGCTTTTTCAAGTTCGACGATGCCGCCGACTTCGGTGACAGCATTTCGGAGTTCGATTTCTTCAAGGTGCCTTCAGCGGAGCTGTTGAACGATACGCTGATCGGCTCGCTGGCAGAATTGGGCAAACCGCTCATCCTGAGCACGGGCGGGCACTCGGAAGAAGATATCACGCGTGCTGTCGAGGCAACGAAGTCAATTCCCGATGTCATGTACCTCCATTGCATTTCCAACTACCCGGTTCTGCTCGGCAATCAGCAGATGGGGTTTGTGAAAACACTGAAGGAAATGTCCGGTTCGGTTGTCGGCTATTCCAGCCACGATCAGGACTGGGAGGTTTGCCTTGTCGCCGCGGCCAACGGTGCGACGGTGTTCGAGCGGCACCTGACCCTGGACAAGCATGGCAAGGGCATCGACGACAGTTCCAGCTCCGATCCGGCGGAATTCATCCGTCTCTGCCACCTGATCAACGCCTTCGAGGATATCCAGGCAGACGGTCGGCGCGAGCTGAACCAGGGTGAACGCATCAACATGCAGAATCTCGGGTCGTCGCTTTATGCCAGCCGGGATATCGCAGCTGGAGAGGTCTTGAACGAGGACAACACGGTCGTGAAGGCGCCACGCAAGGGCCTGACCTGGGGCGACGTCAAAAGAAAGGGGCTGACGGCCATCAAGAGGCCAATGGGCGCCGGCACGGCGGTGTCCGACCTGCATTTCACAGACCCGAAGCCGCCACTGGAGCAACGGTTGGTCGACTTTTGCGACGAAAAACAATTGTCCATTCCGCTTCGGCTACATGATGCGAAACAGCTGCAAACGCGGTTTCCAATCAGGAACAACGAGCTGCATCTGTCCTATGAGGAAGTCGGCCGGTTCAGGGATGCTATGGCGGACAATCTGTCAAAGCTGGACCTGACACGGCACTACTCGATCCACATTCCGGATTACATCGACAGCAAAACCCTGATCGACCCGCTGTCGGATGACGAGCATACGCGTCACGGCAGCCGGCGAATTGTCGAAACCTGCGTGGATCTTGCTCTGGAGCTGACCGAGCGAACAGGTGCGGGCGTGCCGATCGTTGGCAGCTTTTCCCGGCTGCGCCCGGAAGGCAAGAAGCCGACCTATCTGCAGCTCCAGGACTACCTGACCGAACAGGGGAAAGACCGCGGCGCACCGATCTACCCACAGTGGTTGCCGCGCATTGCCTGGTACTTCGGCGGCGCTGATGTGCTGGACATGTTCTGTAGGGCGGACGATATTGAAATCGTACGCGAAATCGGCATGGAACTGTGCCTGGACCTGTCGCACCTGATCCTGTCGGCGAACTCCGCCAAGGAGAACTGGCTCGATTGGTACAATGCATTGATTCCGCTGGCGCGCCATCTGCACATTGCCGACGCAACCGGCGTCGATGGCGAGGGGATCGAGTTCGGACAGGGCGAACTGGGTGATCCGGCACCTTTCATAGAAGGGCCGGGACGCAAGGTATTGGAAGTTTGGCAGGGCCATCTGTCCGAAGGGGACGGGTTTGACAACGCCATCCGGCAATTAGGAGAAAACCATGGCTAAGGTGCTGATTACCGGGATTTCCGGACAGGATGGAGCCTTTCTGGCGCGCTCGCTTCTGAACCGGGGCGACGAAGTCTGGGGCGCGATGCGCAGGGGCAGCACGTCCAAAACCGGGCGGCTCAAGGAGCTGGGCATCCGGGACAAGGTCAAGTTCTGCACCCTGGAAGTCACCGAGTTTGCAAACGTCCAGAACATCCTGAACGAGATCCGCCCGGACATGATCTTCAATCTGGCGGCCCAGAGCTTCGTCGCGGACAGTTTTCAGTTCCCGCATTATACCTCGGATGTGAACTACATGGGGGTTCTCAACATTCTCGAGGCCATGCGTCTGTTGAAGCTTGACGCGAAGCTCTACCAGGCTTCGACGTCGGAAATGTATGGCGATGTTCTGGAAAAACCCCAGACGGAAAAGACCCCGTTCAATCCGCTCAGTCCCTATGCAGTCTCGAAGCTGGCGGCGCATTCCATTGTCGTGAATTACCGTCAGGCTTACGACATGTTCGCGACGTCGGGCATTCTGTTCAACCATGAATCGGAATTGCGCGGCTACGAATTTGTCACCCGCAAGATCACCAGTTGGCTTGCGCGTATCAAGTTGCAGAATGCCGAAGCCATGCCGCTTGGAAATCTGAGCAGTGTGCGTGACTGGGGATATGCCCCGGAATATACCGACATGATGATCAAGATGCTCGATCATGATCAGCCCGACGATTTCGTTATTTCCACGAACACCGAATACACGGTGCGCGACTTCCTGTTCCTGGCAGCCCAGGAGTTCGGTTTCGATCTTCATTCCGAAGGCGAGGGCATCGAGGAAAAGTGTTACGACCGCAAGACCGGCAAGCTGATCGCCTATGTCGACCCAAGATATTTCCGGGCCTCCGACGTGGTCTATCTGCGGGGTGACAATACCAAGGCCCAGGAGATACTGGGCTGGAAGCCGGAAGTGCTGGCCCCGGAAGTGGCGCGGCGCATGGCCATCTATGATCTGAAGAAAGCAGCGGTCAACACGCAAGGGATCTAGGCGAGCGGTGCCCGAAAACCGGCAGTCGCCCGGAGACGTCTAAGGCAAGGAACAGCATGGAGCGTGCAGTAGCGATCATACCCGCCCGCGGAGGCTCCAAGGGCATTCCGGGCAAGAATATCAAGCCGTTTCTCGGCAAGCCGCTCATTGCCCATTCCATCGAAGCCGCCCGCAATGCCGGTTCCGTATCCGAGGTTCTCGTGACAAGCGACGATGACGGCATTCTTGAGGTTGCCGCGCAATACGGGGCAATTGGGGTGAGAAGGCCAGGCGAGATATCCGGCGATGAAGCCTCGTCGGAATCCGCATTGCTCCATGCCATCGAAACGCATGACGCCTGTCGGAATGCCGATACGATCGTCTTTCTGCAATGCACGGCTCCTCTGACCACGTCAGAAGAGATAGACAAGGTGGTTGAGGCTCGGCACAGGCTTGGGGCCGACACAGCGTTTTCGGTTGTCGAAGTCCACGCCTTTCTCTGGCGCATCAATCCGGATGGGACCGGGATCGGTGTGAACCACGACATTACCAGACCAAGACAGCGCAGACAGGACAGGCCGGAGGAATTCCGGGAAACCGGGGCTATCTACGCGTTGAGAAAAGACGGCTTCGTGCAATCCGGACAGCGGTTTTTCGGCAAGAGCGTTCCCGTTCCCTTGCCTGGTGCAACGGAAATCGATCTGGATACACCCCAGGACTGGCTCTCGCTGGAAGCATTTGCGATTGCTTCGGGACGGGTGGTGGAACAGCCGATTGAATAGGGACACTGAGATCAAACTTCTGCAAGGCAATGCGCGATGACAAGCATTTTTCAGACCCTGTCGGAGATCGGGGTTGCTGACGAAGACACCCGGGACGTCTACGCAAGTGGAACGCGCGACAGGGACGACGTGACCGTCTATCGCGACCGTCGGTCCGGTGTCATCTATATCGATGGCTTTTACGGCGGCGACGAGGTCTATGAAGAAGGAGACTATCGCACCGTCAATCTGGCGGCGTCCGGCGCACGTGATTACGAAATCGTGCGCGATGCCGAGCGGCGATCCGGCGCTTACCGGAAATATGTTTGTGGCCGCAATATTGTCGACTTCGGATGCGGGGATGGCGCATATCTGCGCGCGGTACGCCACGAAACCGCTTCTGTTTCCGGGGTCGAGCTGCAGCGGGACTATGTCCAGGCCCTGAATGACGAGGGCATTCCCTGCGCAACATCGCTGGATGGCTTTGACAGCGACAGCATTGACACCGTCGTCAGTTTTCACGTTCTGGAACATTTGCCCGAACCGTTGCCGATCCTGAACGAGATAAACAGGGTGCTGAAACCCGGCGGAGTGGCGATCATCGAGGTGCCGCACGCCAACGACTTTCTGCTGAAAGACCTGAACAACGCGGCCTTCAGGGGCTTCACGCTCTGGAGCCAGCACCTGGTGCTGCATACGCGTGATAGTTTGTCCCGAATGCTTGGGCATTCAGGCTTCGATCCGGTGATCGTCGAAGGTGTTCAGCGCTATCCTCTGTCAAATCATCTGACATGGCTCTCGGAAGGACGTCCAGGCGGGCACAAATCGCCACTTGCGCTTCTGGACACGCCCGAGCTTACAGCAGCCTATGAAGCATCTCTCAACCGGGTTGACCGCACGGACACCCTTGTTGCGATCGCCCGGAAACCGTCTTGAGGTCTCTTGAAACCTGTTGAGGCTTACCCGTTGCCAACTCGCACGGGTTCTAGAGCCCGAGGCGTGCGTTCCTTTGATCCGGCGTCCAGTTTTCAAGTTGCCTGTCCATTTCTGCGATGATTTCCGGGACGAAATCGGCACATGGACGGTCCACAAACGGATGCATGTACGTCATCGACGGATACCAGGGCGGATTTTTCTGGCCCAGAAGCAGGGCAGGTTCCTGCTGTCCGTAGCGAATGCTCGGTATGTCGAGGATACCCGCCATGTCCGCAACGCTCGTATTGGCAGAGACGACGAAATCACAACAGGCTGTCAGAGCCGCTGCCCCAAGCAAGTCGTTGAAAAGGTCGACGTCTTCGAAATTGTGGAAGCGCTCGGGGAACTTGGACTTGAGAAAGTCGAGTTCCTTGGGAATTGCCGAATATTGAAGGTTCACGAAGATCGCATCTCGGGATTCCAGCAATGGCGCAATACCCGGCGCGGAAAGATAGAAGCGAGCCCTGTTGACGGCAAGGTTCTTTGACCGCCAGGAAAACCCGATCACCGGCTTGTCATTGTGCCCCTTCAAGCGAGCCAGATAGTCGCGGGCTCTTTCCTTTTCAAAGGTGAAGACCGGGCAGGGCGCCTGTTTGAAGCTTTCGATGTCTCGTCTGAAGAACTCCACCAAATCGCTGATGTTGGTGTGCAGATCGTAATCCGACGCCGTTGCTTCGAGGTCGACATTCATCTGGGCAGCGCGGCAGATGGCATCCGGGAAAGAGTGCTGAAAGAACTGGGCACCCTTGGCCGACAATTCAACGATCACCTTTCCGGCCCGGTCCATGAGCTGTGGCAGCATCGTTCCGGCCTTCAGAGCGTCCCCGAGCCCCTGATCGGCCCACACAACGACGGTCTTGTCGGAAATGTCTTCCCCCCGCCATTCAGGAACGTCGAAAGTCCTGTGCTGCACCTGCGCGGACGGATCCTCGAAACGGGCCTTGTGAAACTCCCAGCCTTGCTCGAGTTGACCATTTGCCAGGTGGGCAAGCGCAAGGTTCCACTCCATGGTCTTGTTGCCCTCTGGAGCGTGCTTTTGCGCCAGCTTCATTTTTTCCAGAGCTTCGGCAGAATCTCCGTGCATCAGGAGGCTGACGCCCAGGGTAATGGTCTTGTGGTAGTTGCGTGGATCGGACTCGTGCGCAAGACGTGCGTATTCAATACCCTTGTTGGATTCGTTCATGCTGAACAGCAGACGCGCCGCTTCATGTTGAACGTCGCTGTTGTTCGGGAATCGCTCAAGTGCCTCGCTGAGCTCGAGTTGCGAGGGTTCGAACTGCTTCAGTTTCAGTCGGCAGCGGGCGCGTTGCAGGAAATTGTTGACGTTGCTCGGGTCGAGCATGATGGCCTTGGTGTAGAAATTCACGGCATGCTCGGCCTTGTCGGCATCCATCAGCAGCGTACCGAAATTCTGATAGGCATCCGAGAAATTGGGGTATTCCAGGATCAGGTCCTGAAACAGCTTCTCCGCCTCGGCAAATTCCTTCAGTTTGGTGAGCGCGATCCCCTTCATGTTCCGCGCTTCGCGTTCCCTGGGGTTCAGCGACAAAGCCTTGTCACAAACGGCCAGAAGGCTTTCCGGATCCGTTCCCAGGTCCATCATGGCGCGTCCCAGATTGGCGTAGAACGGGGCCTGGTTCGGATTACACTTGATGGCCTTCTGAATGTATTCGATTGCTCTTTTCGGATAGCCAAGCTGTCTGTACGTGACGCCAAGAAGGTGCAGGGCATCGGGGTTGTTTGGAACCTTTTTCAGAACCTGCTTGTAGAGACGCTGCGCCTTCTCAATCTCGCCGGACTGCTGATGGGCCAGGCCTTTCTGCAGCTTCTCTCGGATTGGGTTATGTGCCTTTTGCGCTTGCATGAAGAGTCTCGAGTGTTCCGGAACGACATCGCCCACGCGATGGAATCACGGCGATCATAGCAGGCTTGGCCGCCGTCACGCAGCTTCGGCAGTCCTGTGAGCAGTTTCGTTTGGGGATTACCGGTTTACCGGCCTCAAAAGGCTACTGACGTCTGAATTGCTGCTGTTGGTAGCGCTGCCGCTGATACCGCTGCGGCTGCGTGCGATTTCGCCGATATTGCTGCCGCTGATACTCTTGCCGCTGAAATTGCTGCGTTCCGCCTGTCGTGGTGCGGGCCTGCTGCTCCCGTTGAAGCAGGATCTGTTGTTGCCGGATTATTGCCTGTTGCCGCCTTTGCTCCCGGCGCAAGGCTTCCAGTTTGCGTTGCTGTTGCTCGATCCTTTGTCGCTCCAGCTCGAGCTCGAGCTGAAGTTGCCGCACGTCGACCTGCGCAAGCTGCAGCAAATTCGAAACTGTGCCATGATCGAATGTTGCTGTTGCAGGTGCGCGAGCACCAGCCTTCAAGGAAGCATTGGCATTTTCCGTTCGCCAATCCCGATGATCCGGTATTGCTGCTGCAGAGGCAGGACACAGGAGCAAGAGCCAAAGCAAGCTGACAAGGAACAGCGCAGGCCATAGCTGGCCAGAAGGGGAGGAGGCCGGTGCCTCAACTGCGCTCAAGAGAACCAAGTAGAATCCGATCTGTCATCAATGTCGTGCGTTACCCTACCTCTGCCTTACTAAGAGGATCTGCCTGAAATTGGGACAGTTCGAGTAAAATGATCAGATAACCCCAGCTTTCTTTGTGTTTGATGCCCGCTTTGCCCGAAACGGATCAGGCGCTTTGGGGTGTCGGGAAACCGGGTCGTTGTAGAAAAGCAGGAGAAATTCGGCCCGATTTCACTTTGAAGGCAGACGCCGCCCGGCGTCGCAGGACGGCTGTGTCAGTCCCTTTGAAACCCTCAGGCCGTATTTTGGATGACTTCGGCAACAGCCGGTGCAAGTTCGTCAAAATGCGAAATGACCTTGTCCGGGCCAAGCTCGGACACATGGACCGGCGTATAGCCGAAATCGACCGCGATGACCGGAATGCCGGCGTTGCGCGCTGCATTGATGTCCGTCCCGCTGTCTCCGATCATGATGGAGCCCGCAATGGTTCCGCCGGCGCGCTCGATCGCACCGTGAACTGGTTTGGCATCCGGTTTTGGAAGATCAAACGTGTCGCCGCCGACAACGGCGTCAAAGTGCTTGTCCAGATCAAGCTCAGCAAGAAGGGGAAGCGTCAGCCGTTCGGCCTTGTTGGTGCAGACGGCCAGTTTCCATCCGTCCTCCCGGAAGGCTTCCAATGCGCGGACAACCCCGTCGAACGGTTTCGTATGAACGGCGATATTGGCGGCGTAATAGTCCAGGAAATGTTGGAAGAGCTGCTCGACGGTTTCCTCCGTCCAGTCAACCCCGTTGTAGTCCAGTCCGCGCTGGATCAGAACCTTCGCGCCCATGCCGACCATATGTGCGACTTCATCGCTCGGGATGGCGGCGTGACCTGCAGCCGTCATGACAACATTGAGCGTTGCGACGAGATCTTCCATGGACGACACCAGAGTACCGTCCAGATCAAAAACCAGAACAGACATGAAATCCTCAGCAAAAATGCGGTTGGCTAGTGCCTAACCGCATCCTTTGCCGCTCGCAAGGGCGTGTCGAAGCTCAAACGCGTGCGTCAGCTGCAAATTACAGCTTGTAGGCCGTCCGGAAACCACCCCAATGCATGCCGTTGACGATGATGGGGGCGTCCACCTCCTTCATCCAGACAATGTTGCCACCGCCCATGTCGCGGGGATAGGACTGGATCAGGAAATTGCGGGTGTTGCGTCCGGCACTGAGACCGGCGCGATCATCGAAGATCCGCTTGTTGCGGCAATTCGCGGTGTTCCAGGCCGGATCATCAGGCTTTTGCGGCTTGGAAAAGATCAGATTGTGCACCGGCAAATAACCGTTCCTGTCAACGGATGCGCAGAAGGCCATCCCTTGTGTGGCCTCAAGAATCTCTTCCTGGATTGCCGGCAGCACTTCTTCAAGCCGGTTAAGGGCACGTGTAGAGACCTGTTGCGGATTGGTGCCTTCAATAGGCTGATAGTCCGTGTCGAAGAGGTCGTCGACCGTCAGTTTGTTGCGGGCGATCAGATCCTCCAGGACGGCGGAAATCCGGGACGCCCCGGCCTGGGCCCGTTCAACTTCTTTCGCATGATTTGCATGGATCGAGGCTAGTTTGCGCTCCAGAGACGCCTGGAAGCTCTCGTCCGGGTCTACGAAGCAGCAATGGCAGCCGGACTCCGTGACGGCGACAACCCGGACATCGCATGTCCCGACGCCTGCAAGATCAAGCGACGCTTTGCTCCCGACACCCAGAAGGCCCGTGTCTTCGGCCTTGAAGAGGATGCCGCCGAGCGACAGGTCGTGTGACTCGATCCGCGAAGACCCGGAGCCTGCCGAGACGGTCCCGGAAAGTTTGACCGGTAGCCTGTCATGCTGCCGCCGGTCGCCCATTTCGGTTTGCCGGATCATCATGGAGAAGCGGGCGCGCAAGGTTTTGGACGTCTCGCTCATTTCGGCGCCGGTTTCGCTGGCCAGCATGCCGCCTTTTTCTGCCTCAACCGCAGAATCGGAGATCGTCTTTACGGTCTGGACGACTTCCTGAACAAAATTGGCCGTCTGATTGGCCCTGTCACCGATCCGGCTGGTCGTTTCCACCTGTGACTGCACGGCTTCTTCCACCGCGGCAAAACTCGGGCGTATCTTTCCGATCACCTCGATGATCTGGTTGACCGACCCGAGGCTGTGCTCTGCCGACTCATTGAGACGCTCGATATTGGCAACGATCTGTTCCGTCGCGGACTGGGTCTCGACCGAGAGCGCCTTGACCTCGCTGGCGACAACCGAAAAGCCTTTGCCGGCCTCACCGGCGCGCGCGGCCTCGATCGTGGCGTTGAGTGCGAGAAGATTGGTCTGTTTCGCGATATCGGAAATCAGGCTGACCACGTTGGCAATGTCGTCGATGGCACCCTTGAGTTCCATCACGCCCTGGTTCACCTGGTCGGCAACTTCCCGGGCTTCATCGGCCAGTCGATTTGAAACGCCAACCTGGTTTCCGATTTCGCCGCTGGAAGACGACAGCTCCTGAATGGAAGAGGCAAGGTCAGAAGCATTTTCGTCGGCTACCGATGACTGCTCGGCGAGGGACTGGCTGTCGCTGCGGATCGTTTCCAGCTTGTCCATCTGGCTGACGATGCGGCTTTGGACCTTTTCGGCCGCCGTGTTGATGTTTCTTGCTGCGACCTGAAGGTCGTCTTCAAGACTGTCCAGAACAAAGCGCATCTGGTCAGTGTTGGTATCCTCCGGAAGCGTCTCGCTCGGGAGTTCGTTCAGGTCCTCTGCGGCAGAATAGTCTTTTTCTGAAACATTATTATTTTTCTGCCGTGGTCTTAGTTTGAGAAGGTTCATCTGTCTTCAATCTTTAAAAGCCGCGGAGATTGAAATCAGTATCGATAATTTTCCTAAAATGATGGTTAACAGATTACTCCCAAGGCATTAATGCCGCTGTTTCCCTGTTGAAGATCGGAATGTCACTGGACCCGCGGAGGCGGCCCATGCTAAGCAGCCGCCTGCTAATAAGGACCACCGGCCCGGATCCTTCTGAAACGGAACCGGCTGAAGGAAGCATCATGAGCGATCAATTCAAGCAAGAGGCAGCAGAGCGTGCCGCAGAGGACGTCCAGTCAGGAATGCGCCTAGGCATCGGTACAGGCTCGACCGCTGAGTTCTTTGTTCATGCGCTGGCAAAGCGCGTCGAGGCCGGGCTTGAAGTGATCGGTGTGCCGACTTCGGAGCGGACCGCCAAACTGGCGGGGGAACTTGGTGTTCCATTGACAACGCTCGAAGAAACACCGGACCTGGATCTGACGGTTGACGGTGCTGACGAACTGGATGCCCATCTTTCGCTGATCAAGGGCGGTGGCGGTGCGCTGTTGCGCGAGAAAATTGTCGCTGCAGCATCCGACAAGATGGTGGTGATCGCAGACGGCAGCAAAGAGGTGGAGACACTTGGACAGTTCCCTCTGCCGATTGAAGTGGTGCCCTTCGGTCTTGGAGCGACAAGACGCGCCATTGTGCAGGTACTCACCGATCTCGGACTGCCAACCAATCTCGAATTGCGAGGAGGCGATGACCAGCCTTTCCTGACGGACGGTGGTCATTTCATCCTTGATGCCCGGCTTCAGGCAATCGGAGATGCAAGTTCGCTTGCCAGCCGCCTTGTTGCCATCCCGGGTGTCGTAGAACACGGCCTGTTCATTGGCCTTGCAACAAAAGCTTACGTGGCCGGCGAAGATGGGGTAAAGACCATCTTGCCCATCCAGTAGATATGAGTTCGGGTTTCCATGTATTAATTGGGGGCCGCCTAGGAGTAGAGAAATGAAACTTGTCAAAACATTCCCGCGGGCAGCTGTAATGGGCGTCGCCTTCATGACCGCTGGTTTTCTTTCGGCCACTGCCTCCGCGCAGGACATCTCGCCGAGTCATCTCGAAGCCGCCAAGAAAGTTGCTGCGGCGACCAAGGTTCTGGAACCGTTTGACGACATTTTGCCGATCCTGGCCGAACAGACCCGTACCGCCTTCATTCAGGCTGATCCGACACGGGCTGAGGAAATCATTGAAGTGACCCAGAACGTTGCGCTGCAACTGGCCGCCAAGCGTTCTGAGTTGAACGATCAGGTCTACCAGCTTTGGGCAGCCGGTTTCACGGAAGCCGAACTCAACCAGCTGGCAGAATTCTACAACACGGAACTTGGTCAGAAACTCACCAACACCATTCCGCAGATCACGGCAACATCGGTTGGCGCGGCACGCGAGTGGCAGGACAAGATTTCCACCGAGATGGTAACGCTGGTCCAGGAAGAACTGGCCAAGGGCAACACCGCGCAGTAGAGCCTTTCGTTGGGGAACGCCTAGTTGAGACCATTGCAGTCTTGAACACGCGTTTCACACGATAAATTGAGGCCTGGCGATGTCAGGCTTCGGGGCCGCAAATGCGGCCCATTTTGTATCTGCGGGCACCTGTTGCGCCGCGACCGGGCAGCAGAGCCCCTTTGGTGGGCTTGCACTTTGGACCCGATTGCTTATGTGCGGGCAGGTTCAAATTTCAATTCAACGGCCCCAGCCGCGAAACAACAATACGAGGCACCGATGAGCGACTACGACTACGATCTTTTTGTTATTGGCGGTGGCTCCGGTGGCGTCCGCGCTGCCCGTATTGCGGCAACACACGGTGCGCGGGTCGGCATTGCAGAAGAGTATCGCTACGGCGGCACATGTGTCATCCGAGGCTGTGTTCCGAAGAAGCTTTTTGTCTATGCCTCCAAGTTTTCCGAAGAATTCGAAGATGCCCAAGGTTTTGGATGGACCGTTGGGGAGCGCGGGTTTTCCTGGCAGAAGCTGATTGCGGCGAAAGACAAGGAAATCACGCGCCTGGAAGGGCTCTATCGCAAGAACCTCGAACGCACCAGCGTGGAAGCGTTCGACTCCCGGGCGGTAATCGAGGACGCGCACACTGTTCGTCTTTTGTCCACCGGACAGACGATTTCGGCAAAATACATCCTGGTCGCCGTTGGAGCGTCCCCGAACCTGGACAACACGCTCCCAGGTATCGAACACGTGATCACATCCAACGAGGCCTTTCACCTGGATGAACTGCCGGGCAAGGTGATCGTCGCCGGTGGCGGCTACATCGCGGTTGAGTTCGCCGGCATCTTCAACGGCCTTGGGGTCGACACCACCCTGATCTACCGCGGCGAGGAAATTCTGCGCGGCTTCGATATGGACCTGCGGACGACTGTCCGGCAGGAAATGGAGAAGAAGGGGATCAAGGTCGTTCTTCAGGACACTTTCACCGGCATTGAAAAACAGTCCGACGGTTCTCTTGTCGGCAAGACAAAGGGTGGCAAAAGTCTCGCGGCTGACCAGATTATGTTTGCGATCGGTCGCAACCCGCACACGAAAGATCTGGGCCTTGAGAAGGCCGGGGTCGAAATGGATGCCGGTGGTGCAATCAAGGTCAGTGAAGATTCCCGGACAAACGTGCCGTCCATCTATGCGGTTGGCGACGTGACCAACCGCGCGAACCTGACGCCGGTGGCGATCCGCGAGGGGCATGCCTTTGCAGACACTGTGTTCGGGGACAAATCCTGGACGGTCGACCACAGCCTGATCGCGACGGCTGTTTTCTCGCAGCCCGAGATGGGAACCGTCGGACTGACCCAGGAACAGGCGCTTGAGCGTACGTCCAATCTTGATATCTACAAGTCCAGCTTCCGTCCCATGAAACACACGCTGTCGGGCCGGGACGAAAAGATGCTCATGAAGATGATCGTCGATGCCGATACCCAAAAAGTTCTTGGTGTCCACGTTGTCGGACCTGATGCGGGCGAGCTGGCGCAGATCCTCGGAGTGACCCTGCAGATGGGGGCAACCAAGGATGACTACGACAGGACGATCGCGGTTCACCCGACCGCAGCCGAAGAGCTTGTGACAATGCGCGAGCCGACCGAGCGTTTGCGCGGCTGACCCCGATCATTCTGGATTGAAAAACAAAGAGCCGGGCATCTTGTGTGCCCGGTTTTTTGTTTGCCGGGGACTTAGCTTGCCGCCGCCTGGCTGATTTGGTCCTGCTGCGTCGGATTGCCCGGCTCATGCCCGCTGTCCGAGAAGAACGAAAAGCGGTCGCGGCCCTGTTGTTTTGACTGATAGAGGGCGGTGTCGGAACGTGCCACCAGAAGGTCCGGTGAAGTTCCGTGTTCGGGTGCAATCGATATGCCGATGCTCAATCCGATTTCGACCGAAACCGTTTCGCTCAGCATGATGGGTTCGCGGGCTTTTTCAAGCATTGAGCCACACAGTAGCCGCAATCGCGACCGGGCTGCGGATTGCCTGTAGATCACCATGAACTCGTCGCCGCCGACCCGGCAGACAAGGCCCTGATCTCCGACCAGGTCTTTCAATCTGGATGCCACCGTCTTGATCACGAGGTCTCCCGCACCGTGGCCGTAGGTGTCATTGACGAACTTGAACTTGTCGAGATCGCAATGAAGCAGGGCAAAGGGACGATTGGGCAGTGATTTTGCAGCGTTTGCGAGTGCCCTCTTGAACTGGAGGCGGTTTGCAAGCCCGGACATGCTGTCATGAAGGGCAAGATAGCGGTTTTGTTCTTCGCTCTCCTGCAACGACGCCGTCAGTTTGCCGATCTTCCAGGCGATCCCGAAAGCAAGGGCCGCCAGGCAGATACTCAGAAGCGCGATCACCGGAATGACAGTCGGCCAGATGGAGCTGCTCTGGGAGGGGCTGCTCCACAGGAATTGACCAATCGTATCGCCGTTCGGGCCGCTGACCTTGAGCATGGGACCGGGGTGCGCGGGGTCCTCGGCGCTCGAGAAGGTTATCGACGAAAAGTCCAGCTGTGCGTTC
The DNA here is from genome assembly GCA_017643925.1 of Roseibium sp. GTDB lineage: Bacteria > Pseudomonadota > Alphaproteobacteria > Rhizobiales > Stappiaceae > Roseibium. The sequence continues at coordinate 132,369 of JAEPML010000002.1, forward strand.
AACTGCTTGAGAAAGACGGTGTCGATGTAATGTGCGGACAGCAGGATGGCAGGCTCGCCGTCTGGCAGGGTCGTCTTGTAGGCGTCGGGCGAGATGGGCATCGCACTGAAGAGCGTGGGCTTGCCATCGAGGCGCAGAAAGCCGGTCACCGCATATTGGTCCGGCATCTGGCCCTGGACCGATTTGATTCCGAATCCGCCGGGTACGCGGACCCGGTTGGCAAGGTAAAGCGCATTGACCCGTGCGGCCACGATACTCAGGCCAGGTGTTTCTGACACGGGGCGCTCGACAATATGCGTGTAGTCGGAAAATGACTCTGCACGAATGATACCGTCTCCGGCGATCAGCATGTTCTTGTCATGTGCGTGGTTGGTCCACAGATCGTCGAAGCGTTCCCTGACAAATCCGGGATCGAACTGTCTGACGAAGTTTTCGACGGACCTGTCTGAAACAGCCACACTGATCTGGTCGCGCGCGAGCGTTCTGAGATGTTCCTTCAAGGCACTTTCGAACAGTCGTTCTTCATTTTGAAGCGCCTGTTGCCTCGATGTTTGTGAGGCCACAAAGCCGACAAACACAAGCGACACGGACGTAACCGCAATCAGCAGGGCTGCGAGCAGAAAGGCAATGCGGGAAATATGGTGTCGCGGAGATTTCAATCGATGCTTCCGGCTTTTCGCGACGACCTGTCAGCCAATTCGCTTGCAAGCGAAACTTGCTGGCCACGTGGTCTCTATTGAACAACTGGCTGAAAAGTATTCTTGCCGGGCAGGCGTTAATAAATGTTGGTCACAAAAGGAAAAACAGAAAGATTCGCGGCTTTGAGGGCTGTGTTTGAGAGTATTGACAGATTTTACATGGTGAGTATTTCGGCAATTTCTCTTATTCTGCGTTGGATGCACTTTTTCTATTTGAAGTATTTCCGATTGGATTGGCGAATTCAAAAGTATTTCGGCCACGGTCCTTGGCGGTATAGAGCGCTTCGTCTGCCATCCGGAACAGTTCCTTTTCGGAAGTGCCGCACTCGGGCGCGCAGGCAACACCAAGGCTGACACCGATCTGGACCGAGATCCCTTCGCCGATATCCACCGGCATGGCGATGGCAGTCCTGACCTGGTCACAAAGAGCATGGAGCTTCTGTTTTTCCATGGTCTGCGTCACCAGAATGATGAATTCGTCCCCACCAATTCTGCTGACCACACCAGCTTTGCCGACAACCACCTGCAGTCTGTCGGCAATACAGCACAGCACCTTGTCACCGGCTTCGTGCCCATGTGTGTCATTTACCGGTTTGAAGTGATCGAGATCGCAGGCAATGATGGCAAAGCGGTTTTCCGGCAGCGCATCCAGCGAATAGGCGAGACAGTCTGAAAAATGATGCCGGTTCGGCAAGCCCGTCAGGGCGTCGTGGCGCGCAAAATGGTGGTTCTTGCGCTCGCTTTCTTCAAGCGATGCAGTCAGGCGCCCGATCTTGTTTGCCGCGGCAAAGGCGACCAGCCCGATGAATGTCGCCAGAAGCCCGATCAGGGGTAGGGCGGAGAGCCAGATTTCCCGACCGGGTTTCGCATGGTCCCACTGGAAGTGACCGATCACCGAACCATCTTGCGCGAAGATCTGGTGGTTGGTTGGATTGGCATCTTGCGGGGCACCTTCCAGAAATTTCAGGTCCTTGAAGGAAAGATGCTCGTTGAGCTCTTCCATCCACTCATCTTCAAGTGCAATCGCACTCACCATGATGGGTGGGTAGTCGGCATCAAGCTGGATATTCGGGTCGTCCGGAAGAACCGGCACGGCACTCACGAAGGCTGGTTTGCCGTCAATTCTTGCAAAGGACCAATCCGAGACATCCAGGAGTTCGGCTTCCGGCAGGTACCAGCCGGAGAACACCGAAGCGGAATTGAGCAGCTTTTCCCTGAAGGCTTCACTTGTCGTCGCAGCCAGTTCGCTGACGATGTTTCCATCGGTAAAGTCTCGGCTGTCGAAACGCGTCTCTCCTTCGACCAGATGCGCAATCAGGGACCCGTCCGGCGCAATGAGATAGCTCTGGTTCAGGCCGTAGTCACCCCACAGATAATCGGCAAGTTCGTTCCGGACGAAGTCCTTGTTGCTCGGCTGCTGAAGTGCCTTGAAGGTCTTGTCCCACTGGGCAAGCGCAATCTGGTCTTGAACGACTTCGCGATGAACGTCTTCAAGCGTGGTTTCAAACCGGGCCTGCTCGGCTTCTAGAGCACGGCGGTCGGCTTCGCGCCACGCCAGATGTGCAATGAAAGTCAGAGAAGCCGCTGAAAGACAGATCAGCAGACCCGCAAGGCCGTAGACCCAAAGGGTTATCCGTCCACCGGACCGCGGTTGCGGCAGGCCGGGATGCGGTGTTTGGTCTTCAAAACGCTTCTCGGTCAACAAGATGAGCCACCCAGATCTTGCAAAGATAGGGAAACAAGTAACCGAAACGCATTAACGCGGCGTTCCTGAGCGGAATCCGAGCTCGAATTACTCCTGATAATTTCCAAGAGCCTTAACAAAGCGTTCGATTTCCGCTTCGGTATTGAACGCGTGAAGAGAAGCACGAACGACGCTGTCCAGCCCGCGAAGGGGCAGGTCTATCCGGGCTGAACTCGCAGAACTCACCGAAACATTGATGCCATCCTGGCTCAGGCGCGCTTTCACCTGTGCAGGTGTTTCGCCATCGATGGAGAAGGTGACGATCCCACCCTTGCGCTTTCCCTTGTCCTGTAATTGCACGCCTTGCAGGCGCGAAAGCTCGGACCGCAGCTGCGCGCCCAGCGAACAGACCCGGTTGCCGATGCGCTCCATTCCGAAGCCGATGGCATAGGTGACTGCAACACCGAGACCGACCTGGCCGGCCACGTACCGCTCCCAGGTTTCAAAGCGTTGCGCATGGGGAACAAGCTCATAGGTGTGCTCGTCGATCCAGTTGGTGGCCTGCAGATCGACAAAGGGAGGATCAAGCTGATCCAGAACGGCGTCACTGACATAGAGGAAACCGGTGCCACGCGGTCCGCGAAGATACTTGCGGCCCGTTCCCGACAGCATCTGGCAGCCGATGTCATTCACATTGAGCGGGATCTGTCCGACGGATTGGCAAGCGTCGAGCAGGTAAAGGACCTTCGCGGCACGCGCAATTTCTCCGACCTCCTCAGCAGGATTGATCAACCCGGAGAAGGTGGGAATGTGTGTCAGCGCAATCAGCCGCGTTTTGGGTCCGATAGCAGCCTTGAGCGCCTGCAGGTCAATCTGTCCGTCTTCATCGTCTTCGACGATGTCGATTTCAATCCCCTTGCGCTTCTTGACCTGGAGAAAGGCGACGTAGTTGGAAACATATTCTGCACGCCCGGTGACAATACGGTCTCCTTCACGAAAATCGATCCCGTAGAATGCCATGTCCCATGCACGGGTTGCGTTTTCCACATAGGCGATTTCTTGTGGCCTGCCGCCGATCAGTGCGGCAAGACTGGTGTAGAATGTCTCAAGCTCGAGTTTTGCAGCTGCCGCGGCTTCGTAACCGCCAAGGTTCGCCTCAAGATCCAGATGACCCTTGACGGCCTTCAAAACGGGAAGGGGCGCAAGACCCGTGCCGGCGTTGTTGAAGTGGATCAGTTGATCTGTGGCAGGGGTATCCTCCCGCAAAAGGGCAACGTCTTGTTCGGAAAGGGATGGAACAATCACGGGCAACTCCCAGATATAAGATTACTCAACTGACCGGAATCGATCTCTAGAACCAATGACGATCACTTATTTTGGATATGGCTCGCTCGTCAATGTAGACACGATCCCGCCCGGGGCAAATGTGACGCCCGGGCGCCTGAAGGGCTGGATACGGGAATGGCGGGTGTGCGGGATAGGAACTGACGGGCACGGCAGGTGTTCCTTGACGGTGCGAGAAAAGCCCGGTGCTGAAATCTGGGGTGTGCTTGCCCAGGAGCCAAAGACCCGTCTGGAAGCCCTCGAGCAGCGCGAAAAACGCTATCACAAGATAGAGTCCATCGGGATGCATTTTGCCTGTGAGGCCGCGCGGCAACCGGGGCCGGAGGACCTGTTCCTGTTCAAGGCGTCTCCGGAACACCGAACCTGGGGCTGCCACGTTCATCCGATCCTGCAATCCTATCTCGATTGCGTTTTGGCGGGTTATTTCAGGATCTGGGGGGAAGAGGGCGTTGATCATTTCCTCGAAACCACCGATGGCTGGCACGTGCCTGTCCTTCAGGATCGCGTAGAGCCGCGCTATCCCAGAAGTGTCACCGTCGCACCGGAGCTGACGGATCTGATCGACGAGAAGCTGAACAAGCTCGGCGTTGATTTTTTCACTCTCAAGGACTCACACGCACAGCGGTCCGCGGACTAGTCAGCTGATCACCAGCTGAAGACCATGCCCAACCAGATAGGCGATCCCCGCCGCCAGCATGCCGATAGCCATTGTTTCGAAACCGCAGGAAAACCAGTGCCTCTGCGACCAGCGCGCGCGCGTCGACCCGATGGCGAAAAAGGCGAGCGCTGTCAAAGCGGTTGCCGTTGTCGCGCTTGCTGACAGGGAAAAGATGAAAGGCAGCAGGGGAATCGATCCGAAAAGAACAAAGGCGGCGAAGGTATAGAGCGCTGCCCTGAACGGGGTTCTCGGTGCATCCAGCATGCCGTATTCCGCCTGCATCATCGTATCGATCCACGTGGCCTTGTTGGCGGTCACGAGCCGCACAAGCGTTTCAAGATCCTCGTCCTTGAACCCCCTGGCCTTGAAGATCTGGCGGATCTCTTCGCGTTCTCCATCCGGTTCCAGTGCAATGTGCTTTTCCTCGATGGCACGCAAGCGCGCATAATCTTCGATCTCGGACTTTGAGCTGCTGTAGTTGGCCGCTGCCATGGAAAATCCGTCGGCCAGCAGATTGGCGACCCCGAGGATGAGAATGATCCGCGAGGACAGATCAGCACCCACCGACCCGGCCACAATGGCAAAGGTCGTGACCGCACCGTCTATGCCCCCGTAGACCCAGTCCCTGAGATAACTTGCCTGTGGGCCCGTCGCCAGCCGAGAGGCTATGTCGTCGGGGATGTGACTGTGTTCAAGTTTCGTGCCTGTCATGACGATTTCCCGTTCATGACAGCCAGACTTTCCGAATTTCCTTTGCACCGCCATGATCCGTCTCAAGTCGCCTGTTTTTTGCTGGCTGTGGTTTGGAAAAACTCAGTTCCCAAATTGCTGCAAATTTGGCCGATTGTTCTGTGGCGTTCCCGGCTGTTGGGGTGTATAAGGCCGCACGTTTGCTCTGTTTGAGCTAATTAAATCGAATGAAAATGTCGCGGTTTGCGCGCAGGAATTCAAAATCGATCGCGCGAGACCGGTGAGGAGTTGGAATAATGGCGGACACGTGGAGCCCGGACAGCTGGAGATCAAAACCGATCCTGCAGGTGCCGGAATACCCGGATCAAAAGGCTTTGGCGGATGTTGAACAGCGCCTGTCGACCTATCCGCCGCTGGTATTTGCAGGTGAGGCGCGCGCGCTGAAAAGCCAGCTCGCCGACGTTGCCAATGGCAACGGTTTTCTGCTCCAGGGCGGCGATTGTGCTGAAAGTTTCGCAGAGCATCATCCCGACCACATTCGTGATTTTTTCCGCGTCTTCCTGCAGATGTCGGTTGTCCTGACCTATGCCGCCAGCCAGCCTGTCGTGAAGGTGGGGCGTATTGCAGGTCAGTTCGCCAAGCCGCGTTCGTCCAATGTCGAGAAGAAGGACGATGTCGAGCTGCCGAGCTACCGCGGTGACATCATCAACGACATCAATTTCACCTCGGACAGCCGCATCCCGGACCCGAGCCGCATGGCCATGGCCTACCGCCAGTCCGCAGCAACGCTGAACCTTCTGCGCGCTTTCGCTCAGGGTGGTTTTGCCAATCTCGACCAGGTTCACCAGTGGATGCTCGGCTTCATCACCGACAGTCCGCAAGGTCACCGTTACAAGGAACTGGCGGATCGCATCACCGAGGCGCTCAACTTCATGCGCGCCTGCGGGATCAATGCCAACAGCGTGCCGCAGCTGAACTCGACGGATTTCTTCACCAGCCACGAAGCTTTGCTTCTTGGTTATGAGGAAGCGCTGACGCGTGTCGATTCTACGAGCGGCGAGTGGTACGCCACCTCCGGCCACATGATCTGGATCGGCGACCGCACGCGGCAGCCTGACCATGCTCACGTGGAATTCTTCCGCGGTATCAAGAATCCGATCGGCCTGAAATGTGGCCCATCCCTGACACCGGACGGATTGCTCGAACTGGTCGATATCCTGAACCCGGATAACGAGCCCGGACGCCTGACCCTGATCGCCCGTTTTGGCGCTGACAAGGTCTTTGATCATCTGCCTCAGCTGGTGCGCGCTGTCGAGCGGGAAGGCAAGTCTGTTGTCTGGTCCTGTGACCCTATGCACGGCAACACCATCACGGCCGGCGGTTACAAGACCCGTCCGTTCGACCGCATCCTCAAGGAGGTCGAGGCCTTCTTCGCGGTGCACCGCGCCGAGGGAACCCACGCCGGTGGTGTTCACGTCGAGATGACCGGTCGCAACGTCACCGAATGCACCGGTGGTGCGCGGGCACTAACGGCAGAGCAGCTGGGTGACCGCTACCACACGCATTGTGACCCGCGCCTCAACGCGGATCAGGCCCTGGAACTTGCTTTCCTGATCGCCGAAAACCTCAAGAAGGAGCGCGATGGCCGTCAATCAGAACCCCTGGTTGCCTCGGCCTGAGGGCACAAGTGAGTTTGACGAATTTTTTCAAGGGCGGCCTCGGTCGCCCTTGTTCTTTCTGACGATGTTTCAGGATTTTCCTACGGATCGGTAAGCCTCGTTTAACGCTCTGAGCGCATATGTAGATTTAAGTCATTTTTTCACGGAGGTTCTCTTGCGCTCGACGTGGGATCTCTCAAAAGTCTCCTGCCTGATCGCGGAAGACAATCCACATATGCGTTCGATCCTGCGCTCGGTTCTGTCTGGGTTCGGGATACGTGCCGTTCACGAAGCAAGTGACGGCGCGGAGGCGCTTGAGCAGGTTGTCGACCGAAAACCCGATATCGTCTTGTGCGATTGGGTCATGAGACCATTTGGTGGCAACGAGTTCTTGCGGATCCTGCGCGGAGACCATGATCTCGTTATCAGCACCACACCTGTTCTCATTGTTTCAGCGCATGCGATGAAGGCGAACATCATGGAGGCCGTAAAGATCGGAATTCATGGTTTTGTTGCCAAGCCGATCGCACCTGCCATTCTCTACCGCCATATTGGCGAGGTTCTGGAACGACAGGAAATGCATGGTCGCTCGAAGGGAATTCTTGGCCCCGGGCAGCAGCCGAAGCCGGTCGAGGTCAAGCTCGAACCTACCATCAAGGATTCCGGCCTCGCCCTTTTGTGATCAGGCAGAGGTCTCTTCTTCCGCAATAGGCACGCCCGACTTCGAACCAGGCAGTCACATGTTGCATTCGGGTGATTGAATCCATCCACGCATGCCGTTACACCAAGAGGCAATGACACTTCCTGGTGCTAATCCCAATGACTATTGATCACTTCAGGCTCGCTGTTGCGCAGCTGAACCCCACGGTTGGCGACATTGCCGGCAATGCGAAGCGCGTGCTTGAGGCACGTTCCGAGGCAGCCGAGAAGGGCGCGGACCTGGTTCTGACTTCGGAGCTGGTTCTGGCAGGGTACCTGCCGGAAGATCTGGTTTTGAAACCGGCATTCGTTCGCAGCTGCATGGACGCGGCGAAAACCCTTGCAGCTGAAACAGCTGATGGCGGACCAGCAATGATTGTCGGTACGCCCTGGAAAGGGGATGACGGCAAGGTCTACAACGCGGCCGTACTGCTCGATAAGGGCAAGGTCCAGGCGATCCGCTTCAAGGCCGATTTGCCCAACTACAGCGTTTTTGACGAGAAGCGTGTTTTTGAACCCGGTCCCATGCCCGGGCCTGTCGACTTCCGGGGTGTGCGGATCGGTATTCCCATCTGTGAGGATATCTGGAACGAAGAGGTCTGTGAGTGTCTAGAAGAGACAGGAGCCGAACTGCTTCTCGTGCCCAATGGCTCTCCCTACTGGGAGAACAGGGCTGAAGAACGGCTTCAGGTCGTTGTTTCCCGTGTCGTGCAGACGGGGTTGCCGCTGGTCTACTGCAATCAGTTGGGTGGACAGGACGAGCTCGTGTTCGATGGCGGCTCCTTTGCGCTTCAGGCGGACCGGACACTGGCTTTCCAGATGCCTCAGTTTGAAAGCAGCCTGGGCATCAGCGACTGGAGACGGGACGGTGACGGCTGGGTCTGCGAAAACGGGACTGTTGCAAAACTTCCGGATCTGGATGAGGCCAACTGGCGCGCCTGCGTGATGGGGCTGGGAGATTATGTCAACAAGAACGGCTTCCCGGGCGTGGTTCTGGGACTGTCAGGAGGCATTGATTCTGCCATATGTGCTGCCATGGCGGTGGATGCGCTCGGTGCCGACAGGGTGCACGCGATCATGCTTCCCTATCGCTACACCTCCGAGGAAAGCATCGAGGATGCGGCCAGGTGCGCGTCCGCGTTGGACATTCGCTATGACACGGTTCCGATCTCCGAGCCTGTCGAGGGATTTCGTTCCGCTCTGAGCGGCCTGTTTGAAGGGACCGAGGAAGACACCACCGAGGAGAACCTGCAATCGAGGGCCCGTGGCGTGATCCTGATGGCGGTTTCGAACAAGTTCGGTCGCATGGTCATGACCACCGGCAACAAGTCGGAAATGTCGGTTGGCTACGCAACGCTGTATGGCGACATGAACGGCGGCTACAATCCGATCAAGGATCTTTACAAGACGCAGGTCTATCATCTGGCGGCCTGGCGCAACGAACACCGACCAGACGGGTTGCAGGGTCCGGGGAGAGAGGTGATCCCGTCGAACATCATCACGAAGGTACCAACCGCGGAATTGCGCGAAAACCAGACCGACCAGGATTCGCTGCCGCCCTATGACGTGCTCGACGACATTCTGCGGTGCCTCGTTGAAGAGGAAATGTCGGTCGGGGACATCGAGCAGCGGGGTCATGATCGCGCGCTGATCCACAGGATTGAACATCTTCTCTATATCGCTGAGTACAAACGCAGACAGGCCCCCCCGGGGGTGAAGATTACAGAACGCAATTTTGGCAAGGACCGCCGATACCCGATCACCAACAGGTTCCGGGACCGGTCGTGACCATTTGAACGGCTTGGTTCGCTCTAGGCCCCATCTGCCTGAAGCCGTCAGGCGGGTGGGCGGCCGAGCGTGTTCCTCGCGGTTCCTTCATTCCTGAAATCGGATCGATTTTTCCGTTCCGAGCCGACCACTGAATTCTGCCTGGCCCTTTGACCCGGCACGCGACATCGAAAGGCGCTTGCCGAACAGATGACCTATCTGGCGTTCTTACGCGAAAATGCGCGCTGGCTGTTTGCCTGTTACCTGATGACGGTGTTTTCCGGCTTTGGGCAGACCTTTTTCATTGCGTTGTCGACAGGCGATCTTCAGGCGGAATTTGGTCTCAGTCATGGCGACCTTGGTGGTCTCTACATGCTGGCAACGCTCGGGAGCGCCCTGACCCTGCCTGTGATTGGCCGAACCCTCGACCACTATCCGGTCCGCTGGATTGCTGCGACTGTGGTTGTCGGGTTGGCCTTCTTCTGCTTCGTCATGGCCAATGTCAGCGCGGTCTGGATGATTGCTTTCGCCTATTACGGGCTGCGCCTTTGCGGGCAGGGTATGATGGGGCACACGTCGCTGACCGCGGCCGGTCGATGGTTCACGGCCCAAAGGGGCAGGGCGGTGTCTATCTCAATACTGGGATTTCCGACAGCCGAAGCCCTGTTTCCGATCACGTTCGTTGCACTCAGTGCCGTGGTTGGCTGGCGAGGGGCCTGGACCTTCGGTGCCGTCGTGCTTGTTCTCGTCACGTTGCCTTTGCTCCTGGTGCTGCTGTCACGCGACAGGGTTCCCAGTGCCTCGGAAGCGAAGGCGGCCAAGGTGACCGGGCGTCAGTGGACATTGTGGGATGCTGCTTGTGACTGGCGGTTCTGGCTCGTGTCCTGCGGTGTCAACGCACCGGCCTTTATCGGAACGTCGATCTTCTTTCATCAGGTCTATCTTGTGGAATTGCGCGGCTGGTCGCTTGAGCTCTTTGCCGGCGCCTTTTTCCTCATGGCTGCGGGCGTCGTCTGTGCGACCCTCGTGATCGGACCGCTCATTGATCGGTTTTCGGCCCGCCAGCTTCTGCCCTTCACTCTGGTTCCGCTGATGTTCGCCTGTTTCCTTTTGGCCAACACTCATGCGCAGATTGTTGTCTTTGCCTTCATGGCGTTGGTCGGCATTTCCAACGGCTTCAATGGAACGCTCGTTGGAGCCCTCTGGCCTGAAGTCTACGGGACGCAGCATATGGGGGCGATCCGCTCGGTTGCCTTCGCGATCATGGTGTTTGCCTCGGCGGCAGGACCGGGACTGGTCGGCTGGCTGATCGACATCGGCGTGTCGCTGGATCTGCAGGTCAACGTGATGGGGATCTATTGTCTGGTCTTCTGCGCGCTGCTGACCATCAGTGCGCGGGCCTATCGTTCAAGTGAACAAAGTGCAGGCTAAGCGCAGTTTGGGGTTGCCGTGTTCCCGATCCCAAGCTAACTCACCCACATGACTGTCACTGTTCGTTTCGCGCCGTCTCCGACCGGCCACATTCATATCGGCAACAGCCGTCCCGCGCTTTACAACTGGCTTTTTGCCCAGAAGGAGGGCGGGCGCTTCATCCTGCGTTTCGACGACACCGACCTGGAACGCTCGAAACAGGAATACGCTCAGTCCATTGAACAGGACTTGCGCTGGCTCGGGATCGAGCCCGATGTGATCGAGCGTCAATCAGCACGTTTCGCCAGCTATGATGCGGCGGCTCAGAAGCTGAAGGATGCCGGACTTCTCTATCCCTGTTACGAGACGCCAGAGGAACTTGATCGCCGTCGCTCGCGCCAGCGTGCGCTCGGGCGCCCGCCGGTTTACGACCGGGCCGGTCTCAGGCAGACGGACGAGGAACGGGCAGCCTTCGAGGCCGAGGGACGCAAGCCCCATTGGCGGTTCGTGTTGCCCAATCACGATGGCGACCCGTTCGAAACCCGACGCACGGAAGTAACCTGGAATGACCTGTGCCGCGGCGATCAGGCTGTCGACCTGGCTTCACTTTCCGACCCCGTGCTGATCCGCGCGGACGGAACTTATCTCTACACCCTCCCGTCCATCGTCGACGACGTCGACATGGGCGTCAGCCACGTAATCCGCGGCGAAGACCACGTGGCCAATACGGGCGTTCAGATTGCCATTTTCGATGCACTCGGGGCAAAGCCTCCGGTCTTTGGTCATCACAACCTGCTGACGACACGGGACGGCGAGGGCTTGTCGAAGCGCAAAGGTGCCTTGTCCATCGGGTCTCTGCGCGAAGCAGGTCTCGAACCGATGTCGGTGGCTTCGCTTGCGGTTCTGACGGGGACCAGCCAGGCCGTCGAGCCGGTTCCAACGATGGCTGCCCTTGTTGACAAGTTCGACCTCACAAGCGTTTCGAAATCATCCGCAAAATTCGACCCGGAGGAACTGAAGGGGCTGAACGCCCGTCTGGTCCACGAGCTTCCCTTTGAAGCGGTTTCAGCGCGGCTGGAGGCTCACGGCATCAAGGCCGGCCAGGAGTTCTGGGAGACCGTGCGTGGCAATTGCGAGACGGTAAATGACGCGAGCCGGTACTGGCAGGTAATCACAGGTCCGGTGGACAGCCGTATCGAGGACGAGGACAGGGAATTTGTTTCCAAGGCCAGGGATTTCCTGCCGTCCGGCGAGATAACGCAGGAAAGCTGGGGCGAATGGACCTCAGCCCTGAAAGCGGAAACCGGTCGCAAGGGGCGCGGATTGTTCATGCCGTTGCGCCGGGTCCTGACCGGTATGGATCACGGGCCCGACATGAAGGCGCTTTTGCCGCTTATTGGGAAACAAAATATTCTGGACCGACTACCCTGACAGGCGCGTCCCTGTCTGGCGCAGGCCGGAAGCCGGGATCGTCGCTCTTGAACACTGGGGAGGTTGCTGAAACCTCTTCTCCGGACTGATCTGAACGTCTCAAGAGCGGCAAGCCGTTTTCCGTCAAACCGCTAAGGGTCAGGTTTTCCTGGGACTTCCCGTTCGCCATGATCTTTGAGTTCAGCGATACCGTCACGTCGAAACCCTTTTCGAGGTTGAACAGCGTGTCCGGGTCCTCGTAGCTCGGGAGCTGGGTGACGGCCAATGGCGGCCTGGACAGCAGCGAGGCCGCCTTGTTGCTGTCGTCAAAGGTTCCGCCCCTGCTGGGCTGCAGTGTACGTCTTGGCACACCAGCACTGATGTCTGACAGGAAAATGCGTTTGCCGGTGCCGGTCGATACTTCCTGCCAGGCTGAGCGTGTCCTTGATTGCTGTTTTACCTGCCGGCAGCTGCAACCTTCCACATATTCGGACTTGTAGCGATAGGCGAACGGTTGTTCCGAATAGAGATTGCCTGCAAGCGACATCATGGACGACTGGTCACCGCCTGGATTGCGGTAGACATAGAGCTCGGTTTCCGCTGCCGGACAGATCTCCGAGCATCTGGCCACGTCGTAAGCCACCTGATCCTTGCGAATGGAATAGCTGAGCGGGAAGAAGTAACCGTCGCAGGTGCGCACGCACAACGTCTTGAACTTGCCGCCTGAAGGGACGCTCAAGCGGGTTGAACTCCGGTTGGTTCTGGACCTCGCCGACGTGATGTCCCTGTCACCCGCCTTGGCGGACGCAAGCTCGACATCCCGTTTTGGGCTGAACAGGCGCGAAAAGAATGATTTTGGCTTTTCGTCACCTGCGTTGTTTTTCCGGGCATCCCTAGTGCGACCGGGCGCATCACAGTTCTGCTTGGCGATCTGAGCGCGGACCTGTTTCAGGCGTCGGCTGTTCTTTGAGGATCCGCCGCCGCCGGCCTTGGCGAGCTGTCGCTCGATGGCAGCCAGGTTCCTGGTCATGCGCTTGATCTTGGTGTTCAGAGCCTGACACCTGGCGGTCGACGCGCTTGCGCAGCCAAAGAACCCGGCATCCCTTTGGGCGGCCGAAAGGGCTTTTTGTTGCTGCTTCTTGGCGCTGGACCATTTCCGGGCAGCCGGAGATTGCTTGGCGGAAGCGGATTGCAGTCGATTGAGTTCGGACTTCAGGCTGGTGCAGCTTGCTGCTTCTGCCGCGCCGCTGGACAGGCCAAACGCCACGCCGACAATGAGCGTGTGTACAACAATCGCAGATTTTGAAATCCTGCGAAGTCTCATGGTCCATCCCCCAAACAGCGCGCTATACCCGGCACCGCTTCGGTTTCAGGTCCGCACCCGAAACCTGCGGCTATACTATCGCTGCAACGCCAATCAATAGCAACGAAAGCTCTGACGTTCGGTTAATGGGAGCGCAGAAAAGGGGTGGTTTTCAGCTGATCTTGTGCTCGCTCGCGGCCTTGTGAAGGCGCTCGAAGATGTCGTCCAGAACCTGTTGCTGCTCGGGCGTGAGGGCGTCCTGGAGCTGTTCGGAATAGGCCAGTGCCTGGGGAACGAGTTCCTCGTACATCCGGTTGCCTTCTGCGCTGAGCTGCAGACTTTGTTCGCGCTGGTCCTTCGGGTTGACGTCCCGCTCGATCAGCGCGCGCTTTTCAAGAGCGGCCACGGCACGGCTCACCTTGGTCTTGTGCATGGACGTGGCCTTGCCGATATCGCGCGCCGTCATCGACTGATACTCGCCCAGCGTCGCCATGACCCGCCATTCCGGAATGCCGATACCATACTGGTCAGCGTAGATCTTCGAAAACGACCTGCTGACGGCTTCGGCCAGATGGTTGAGCTGGTAAGGCAGGAACCGGCTCAGTTTCAGGACGGTGACGACATCGCCTGTTGGGTCGATATTCCGGGCGCGGGAAACAGTCTTGTCCGTCATGAGGTGAACGCTGCCTTGCTTGTTCAGATTGATAGGGCGGATCGCCCGATTGATTTCTGCCGTTTTCCAGCCATTTTGCAAGTCTACCAAGTATAGCTCATCGAAGAACGTCCGAAAGATTTTCCAGGCTTCTTTGCAAAGTCAGCATTGAAGCCGAAGAGCTTGCGGATCAAAAGACGTTTTGGAGCGAATTTTGCGGACCTATCTGTTGATAAGGAGGGAATAGTTAAGGAATTGGCGGGGCTGGATTTGCGAATCGTACACAGAAACTGAGACGCTGTAGTCAACAAAAAAGCAGCTTGAAATCGGTCCACGCAGACCGGAGAGCGCAAGCAGACTGCTGGCAGGAAAGCGAGGCCGTTATGGCAAAAACAACCACCAACTCCGAGGCCGTGCCGGGTGAAAACGAGCGGTTCGAGAAACTCGGCCACAATTGCTACGCCTATAGCGCTGACGGCTGCTCGAACACGGGCGTGGTCATCGGTGACAAGGGTGTCCTGATCGTGGACGCGCAAGCGACACCTGAACACGCACAACGGGTTCTGGCGAAGCTTCGCGACATTTCCGACACCCCCGTCAAACAGGTGGTCCTGACACATTTCCATGCGGACAATTCGCTCGGTGCGCATGCATTTGAACCAAGCGAGATCATTGCTTCCGACCTGACACGCAGGATGATGGACACGCGGGGCAGGGACGAGATCAGTGTTTCCAAGCAGCGCAGTGCCGCGCTTTTGTCTTCGGTGCCCGATAACGTTGAGCTCAGCGAACCTTCGATGACCATTGCGTCCTCCATGACCATTGATCTCGGTGGCCTGGAAGTGCGGCTGATGCATCTTGGGCGTGGCCACACGATGGGTGACATGGTTGTGTGGGTTCCAGAGAGCGGCGTCATTTTTGCCGGCGACCTGGTGCAGGAAACGGCAGCTCCCTATTGCGGTGATGCACATCTTGCCGATTGGCCGCGCGCACTGGACAGGATTGCGGCCTTCCGGCCAAATGCCCTGATGCCGGGAAGAGGGCGGTCAGCTCTTGACGCAGCCGCAGTCACCTCAGCCGTTGAAAACACGCGTGAATACATCACGCTTCTCAGAGATGCAGCCGAGGCCTGCGTGGAGCAGAGCCTTGGATTGAAAGACACATTCAACGCCGTTCAGGACGCCCTGGCACCGCGCTTTGGGTCAAAAACGGACTTTGAAGGCACCTTGCCGTTCAACGTGGCACGTGCCTATGACGAAGCGCTTGGCCTTGACCAACCGCAGGTCTGGACACTCGAGCGTGTTGCCGATCTGCAGGATGCGCTGAACGGTATTGCACCTGTCGGTCATGAGGATGTCTCCACCCAGCCCGAAGAAGTGATCTCGGAAGAAGCGGTCGTTGAGGATCAGGCTGCCGAAGAAATCGAGGCAAATGAGGACACAGGTGATCTCGTGTCTGAAAGTGAATTTGCCGCGTCTCTGGTTCTGGACGAAGGGGCCGAACTGGAGGACGAAGCCGCTGCACCCGAAGACGAGATGGCACTGGACCTGTCTGCTGACGACATCGTTGAGCCGGAACAAGGCGAACCCGAAGTTTCGGGTGAGGCAAACGATGACGAGGTAACAGATGGGTTGGAAGAAAAAGTGCTCGAAGACGCACGCTACTGATTGAACCTTCACAGGTCGCGCTTACAGGCGCTTAGAAAAACACGCTCCGGCCTGGGGCGTGTTTTTTTGTTTTTTCCGCAGCTTGATCGCGGACATGTTATCCCCACATGTGGGACGTTTCAGTATCCGGAGGATCATTCATGCGTTTTTTGACAGCCGCCGCACTTGCCCTGTCTGTTTGCCTGCAGGGAGCCGGTTTGGCCCTGGCGTCGGATGAGCCGGACCTGATTTTCAAGAAATCGACAGTCTGGAAGTTTTTGACACCGGATCACAAGCTGGCCACCTACGCCATTGATGATCCTCTCGTTGATGGCGTGGCCTGCCATTTCACCGTCCCGGAAAAGGGAGGGGTCTCGGGTTGGCTTGGCGTTGCCGAAGAAGTTTCGGACGTGTCTCTCGCTTGCCGCCAGGTCGGGCCGGTGACCATCAAGGAGAACTTCGAGCAGGGTGAGGAGATGTTCCGACAGCGTCGCTCACTGGTGTTCAAGAAGATGCAGATCGTGCGTGGCTGCGACACCAAGCGGAACGTTCTTGTTTATCTCGTTTATTCCGACAAGCTGATTGAAGGCAGCCCGAAGAACTCCACCTCGACGGTCCCGCTGATGCCCTGGGGGGATCAGCAGCCTCCGAAATGTGCGGATTATCTTGACGATTGACCTTTGGTCAGTGAGTGCGGGAGCTAGTCCGCGTCAAGCTTTTCAAGATGCCTTGCGACGGGAAGGTCTTCATCGGCGCAAAAATGCTTGTAGAGCATGGCCATGATGTCTTTGACCGGTTCGCTCGCCAATCGATAGTAGATTGTGGTTCCTTCGCGCCGGGTGGAGACCAGACCCTGAGCCCGCAACAATGCCAATTGTTGTGAGACCGTTGGCATGCGCATGCCGGTCGTTTCGGCGAGTTCACCAACGCTGCGTTCTTCTTCGAGGACGAGGCACATGAGAAGCAGACGCGGCGCGGATGCCATCAGTTTCATAAATTCCGCCGCAGATTCCGCTTTGTCTTCTAGTGCCTTGTAGTCCATCGCTCAACTTTGCCAAACATGGGGCCAAACCGCAAGCTGGGCGCGGTTCCGATCCGGTTTCCTTTTAGAGGCGACCAGCGACCGTGACAATGATGTTGCCGTTGCCGCAACCGGTTCCCGTCATCAGGCACATGCCCTTCTGCTGGGTTTCCTGGCCGAAGGCCTTGGTGCCATCGGTGATCGCGATGATCGCTGCAAACGGGCCACCCAGAACGATGGCGAAGAAGATAAGGACAAAAATGCGGTTCAACATGGGTGTCTCCTGATGGCAATCCGTATCGATTGCCTGGAGACTAGCCTTGTGGCCTTGAACTCATGCTGAGCACTGCGTTCAGCTACCGTTCAGGTAGGTAAACGGCGCTGTTTCTCGATAAAAAACAATAGCTTGTTGGTTACAGATTCTCGGTCATTGCCCGTCTGAGAGCCTTCAGGAGCACGTCGTCGCGCTCATAGATGTCCTTCCTGAAATGGGTCGATCCGTCCTTGTTCATCCAGGCGGTCAGGTATGTCAGGTGGACTTCGATGGGAACGCCGGGTTTGACGACCTTGCGGTCGCCTGCATCCCGCAGTCTTTCCCATACACCCGGTGTGGGGTCGGCATGCTGCAACAGGACATCCGCAAGGGCAAAGGGATCGGACGCCCGGATACAGCCGTGGCTGTAGGCCCGCTCGGCACGACTGAACAATGACTTGGACGGCGTGTCGTGAATGTAGATGTTGAATTCGTTCGGAAACATGAACTTGATCCGGCCCAGGGCATTTCCATCACCCGGGTCCTGTCTGAGCCGGAAGGGAAAATTCTTGCGGGAGTAACTGTTCCAGGCAACCTGGGTGGCGGCAACTTCGCTGCCTTCGCGGAAGACCCGTATCTTCTGGGAGGAGAGGGCAGATGGGTTCTGCTGCAGCTTGGGCAAGTATTCCTTGGTGGCGATTGAGTAGGGGACATTCCAGAAGGGATTGATCTCGACATATTCCAGTTCGTCGGAGAAGACTGGCGTCGCGTGGTAGGGCTTGCCGACGACGACGCGCGTGGTGTGGATTGTCTTGCCGTCCTTGACGACCTTCAGGTTCTGATCCGCCAGATTGACGAAG
Source organism: Roseibium sp. (assembly GCA_017643925.1). GTDB lineage: Bacteria > Pseudomonadota > Alphaproteobacteria > Rhizobiales > Stappiaceae > Roseibium. The sequence goes on from JAEPML010000002.1 coordinate 150,122, forward strand.
ACATAAAACTGTCCAAGGTCGTCGCGCATCCAGCGTCGGCGCTCCATGTTGAGTTCCATCTGGATGAGCTTGTCGTGAATGCTCGTGTTGAGACGGGCCAGCGTGTTCTTGCCGATCACGCCGTCGGTCTCCAGCCCATGATACTCCTGGAAAACCTTTACCGCCTCTACGAGCGCGCCCTCATAGACGTCGCCCCTGTGGTCAGCTGCGCCCGGGATGTCTTCTTCCATGAGTCGTTGCTGGAGCGCCTGCAAGCGGTCATCGCTCATCCCCGGTTTCAACACTTCGCCGTCCGGGACGGGGGTAAACCCGCCGTCGGCTGCCTTTTCCCGGTACTGTGCAAGCCGCCGTTTCAGGCGTGCATAATTGTCGGACCGTGGGGCAAGTCCTTCCAGAAAGGTGCTGTAATCGACCGCATCCGTGGCCGCTTCCAGGAGCATTTCGGGCTTGGGACGGTTCGGGAACAGGTTCAGGGCCTTGTTGATCCGGTTCGGCTGGACCCGACCTGATGACAAGTGGGTGGCGTAGCGGATGTACTGAACGGAAAGCTCAAGGTCGAATTGCGCCCAGTCTTCCGGGGTCTGGGCGGTTTCCGACTGCTGCAGGAGTTCCAGGGGGCCATAATTGTTAGGATTGAGCGCGTGATCATTCGCTTCGGCCATGGCGGCAATGGTCAGGTGAGCGTTCTCGGTCAGGCCATTTTCGTCAAACCAGACAGGCGCAAAGGCCCGGTCACCGTAGTGAAGGGCAATTTCCTCATGGATGTCGGCTGACATCGCCGCTTGAATGGCTAAGGCGATTGGTGTCTCGGGATCGCGGAACACCGGCGGTGCCACTTGCTGCGTCTCTGCGGACTGGGCCCAGACCTTTGCGGTCGGCAGGGCAAGCGGCCCAACGAACCCGACCGCGCCGGCGATTACCAGTGCTGTGCCAATTCCGGATCTTCTCAATCTTGCATTCACTGGAAATTCCCCCCGGTTGATTCCCAATACCGAAAGCTTAGAGGAAGTGGTAGGGCAGGCCAACGGCAGGAAAAGTGGGAAACACCGACAATTGAACGGCCGCTCACAGGAAATGCAGCCTTGACCGCGTTCCGATTTCCGGTCCATAAAGCGATCCATGATGACGGCCACACGGAACATCATTTCGATCACCATTATTTGCAGCTAGCGACACCGCTGGCTGTGGCCGTTCCCTCTTGGCAAAATTTCCTTTGAGACGGACGCCCGGTCAGCCGGCCAGGAGACCGTTTGACATGAGCGCCGCTGAGACACAGGCAACCGGCACTTTCAAGGGCTTGAAGCTCACCAACACGTTGACCCGCCAGAAGGAAGACTTCCGGGCAATCGACGACGAGAACGTGCGGCTCTATGTCTGCGGACCGACAGTCTATGACTATGCCCATATCGGCAACGCCCGTCCGGCGATCGTCTTCGACGTGATGTTCCGACTGTTGAAGCATCTTTACGGCGAAGACCACGTTACCTATGTGCGCAACATCACCGACGTCGACGACAAGATCAACGCGCGGGCACTGCGGGACTACCCCGACCTGGCGTTGAACGACGCGATCGCCAAGGTCACCAGGAAGACGGCGGATCAGTATCACAAGGATATCAAGGCCCTGCACGTCCAGGAGCCGACCTTCGAACCGCGTGCGACACAGCATATCGAGGGCATGGTCAAGATGATTGGCGTGCTGATCGAAAAGGGACATGCCTACCAGGCGGGTGGGGAAGTCCTGTTCGATACAGGCTCCATGCCGGACTATGGCGGTCTTTCCAAACGCAAGCTGGAAGATCAGCTCGCAGGCGCGCGCATTGCCGTCGATGCCCACAAGAAGAACCCGGGAGACTTTGTTCTCTGGAAACTCTCCTCAGAAGAGGAGCCGGGCTGGGACAGCCCCTGGGGACGTGGGCGCCCGGGCTGGCACATCGAGTGCTCGGTGATGAGCGAGCACCACCTGGGCAAGGTTTTCGACATTCACGGTGGCGGTCTGGACCTGATCTTTCCGCATCATGAAAACGAGATCGCCCAGTCCTGCTGCGCCCATGATACAAGAACCATGGCCAACTACTGGATGCATAACGGTTTTCTCCAGGTGGAAGGCCGGAAGATGTCCAAGTCCGAAGGCAATTTTTTCACCATTCAGGAGCTCCTTGAAACGGAGAACTTTGGCGGTCGCAAATGGCCGGGTGAAGTTTTGCGGCTGGCGATGTTGATGACCAACTACCGGGAACCGATCGATTTCTCCATGCGCAAGCTGGAGGAAGCAGAGAACCTTTTGGCAAAATGGCCGGATCTCGTCGAGACCAACGTCGAGCCCGATCCGGAAATCGTTGAGCTGCTCTCGGACGATCTGAACAGTTCGGCGGCGATCCAGGCCTTGCACGCACTTGCAGTCGAGGCAGCCAAAGACCCGCAGAAACTGCCCGTTTACTCGGCATCGGCTGACTTGCTCGGCGTTGCACCGGTCAGTGCGGATCTGTCCGGTATCGATGAAACTGCAATCGATGCCGCAGTCAAGGCGCGTCTGGACGCGCTGAAGAATAAGAACTGGGACGAAGCCGACAGGATCCGGAATGAATTGGCGTCTCAAGGCATTCAGCTAAAGGATTCAAAAGACTCAGAAACCGGTGAACGCCTCACCTCGTGGGAGGTGAAGAAGTGAGCCCGGAAGGTCAGCAGGTCCTGACAGGCGGGTGCCAATGCGGAGCCGTGCGCTACCGCGTGCACGGCGAGGTCGGTTACCCGCATCTGTGTCACTGCCGCATGTGCCAGAAAGCGTCGGGGAACTTCTTCCTGCCGCTGATCGGTGCGGCAAAGGCAGACTTCGAATGGACCCGCGGAGAACCAACGTGGTTCCATTCTTCCAAGCCGGTACGCCGGGGTTTTTGCAACAAGTGTGGCACGCCGCTGGCATTCGACACGGTCGGTGATGACCACATCGCCTTCACGCATGGCAGCCTGGATGATGTTTCAGCCGTCATCCCGATCGAGCAGTCGGGTGTTGAGGGAAGGGTTCCTTTCTATCATTCCCTGTTCGGATTGAAGGAAACGGTGTCCAACCGGGACGATTTGCCTGGCGGCATCGCTGATGTGGCATCGACGACCTGTCAGCATCCGGATCAAGACACCGACGCCTGGCCGGAGGACCGTTCATGACGACCATTCACACCGGTGGCTGTCAGTGTGGCGCCATTCGTTTCCGCATCACGGGCGACCTTGGTACGGCGTCCATCTGTCATTGCCGGATGTGCCAGAAGGCCTTCGGCAGCCTGTATGCGCCCCTGGTCAGCATACGGGAAGAGGCGGAACTGGTCTGGACGCGCGGCGAGCCCAAGCGGTTTCAGAGTTCGAACGTGGTCGCCAGGGGCTTTTGCGCTGACTGCGGGACGCCCTTGACCTATGAAGCGCCGAATGACGACACGGCGATCGCAATCGGCGCCTTTGACAAGCCTGAAGACTTCGCGCCGGTGATCCAGTATGGCGTGGAGGGCAAGCTTCCCTATACCGATGCCATGGCCGAAATTCCGGCCAGAACAACCGAAGAAGACAGCGAGACAGCAGTGTTTCTGGCCTCGATTGTCTCCAACCAACATCCCGATCACGACACGGACACCTGGCCGCCGGTTCCCTCTGGCGAAACAGACCAAAAGTAACCGAGCCCCGGCGCTAGGCAGGAAAGACCCATGAGCAAGGAACGCCTCTATCTCTTTGACACAACGCTGCGTGACGGTGCGCAGACAAGCGGAGTGGATTTTTCGGTCAACGAAAAGATCGTTGTCGCGGAACTCCTGGAACGGCTTGGTGTCGACTATATTGAAGGCGGGTATCCCGGGGCCAATCCGACGGACACCGAGTTTTTCAGTGAAAAGCGAACGCAAAATACGACCTTTACCGCATTCGGAATGACGAAGCGGGCGGGACGGTCCGCCTCCAACGACCCCGGACTGCAACAGGTTCTCGCCAGTGCATCCGACGCGTGCTGCTTTGTTGCCAAGGCCTGGGACTACCACGTCAAGGTCGCGCTCGGCTGCACTAATGAGGAAAACCTGGAGTCGATCCACGACACGGTTACCGCAACCGTGGCTGCCGGCAAGGAAGCCATGATCGACTGCGAGCACTTTTTCGACGGGTACAAGGCCAACCCGGACTATGCCCTTGATTGCGCCCGAACCGCCTATCAGGCCGGCGCCCGCTGGATCGTCCTGTGCGACACGAATGGCGGCGCGCTCCCCGACGAAGTCTATGACATCGTAACAAAGGTACAGGAAGTGGTTCCGGGCACGCATCTGGGAATCCACACGCATGACGACACCGGCCATGCTGTCGCAAATTCGCTTGCCGCCGTCGATGCGGGCGTGCGCCAGATCCAGGGAACGCTGAACGGTCTGGGCGAGAGGTGCGGCAATGCCAACCTGATCACACTCATCCCGACGCTCAAGCTGAAACCGCTCTTCTGTGAGCGGCTCGAAATCGGCGTGAGTGATGAGCAGCTCTCAGAAATCACTGCGATCTCGCATGCCTTCGATGAAATCCTGAACCGGTCTCCCGATCGCCAGGCGCCCTATGTCGGAGAAACCGCCTTTGCGACAAAGGCCGGGATCCATGCCTCGGCAATCCTCAAGGACCCGCAAACCTATGAGCATGTAACTCCGGAAAGCGTTGGCAACCAGCGCCGGGTTCTGGTGTCCGACCAGGCCGGAAAGAGCAATCTTCTGGGTGAGCTAGCCCGGGTCGGGATCGAGGTCGACAAGTCAGATCAGCGTCTGGATCGCCTGCTCGCGCTTGTGAAGGAACGCGAAGCGGAAGGCTATGCCTACGAGGCCGCCGACGCGTCTTTTGAGCTTCTCGCGCGCCGTGAGCTTGGCGAGGTCCCACGCTTCTTCGAGGTGAACTCGTTTCGGGTCATGGTCGAAAGGCGGTTCAATGCAATTGGGGACCTGGTCACCGTCTCAGAGGCGGTGGTGAAAGTCGATGTCGATGGCGAGACGCGCATGTCGGTTGCCGAAGGCAACGGCCCGGTCAATGCACTCGACATGGCTCTGCGCAAGGATCTGGGCAAATACCAGTCGGCGATTGAGGGACTTGAGCTTATCGACTACAAGGTTAGAATCCTCAATGGAGGGACGGGCGCCGTCACACGCGTGCTGATCGAAAGCCATCATACGAAGACACATCGTCGCTGGTTCACGATCGGAGTTTCCTCCAACATCGTCGACGCCTCGTTCCAGGCCCTGGTCGACTCCATTACATTTGCGCTGCTGAAGGCGGAGACCGCCTGAGGCCCCTGCGCCTGAAAGGCAAGATCCATGTCGCAGCCGGTTTCAAACACCGAGGCGAATGAAGAGTTCCGTCGTGGTCTCCTGTTTGGCCTGGCCGCCTACGGCATGTGGGGCTTCCTGCCTGCCTATTACAAGCTGACGGAAACCGTCCCGGCGGATCTTGTGGTGGGCCACCGGATCGTGTGGTCGGTCCTGTTTGTCGGGCTGTTTCTCTATCTCAGGGGCCGCTGGGCGGAAGTGCTGCAAGTGTTCCGTGAGCCAAAGGTTCTGGTCGGACTGACCTGTTCGGCTGCGCTGATTGCCGTGAACTGGCTCGTTTTCGTTTGGGCGATTGGCCACAAGCAGGTTCTGGACGTATCGCTCGGTTACTTTATCAACCCGCTGGTCAGCATTCTGGTCGGTCTCGTTGTCCTGAGAGAGAGACTTTCGCTAGGGCAGGGGATCGCTGTCGGGATTGCGACCCTGGCCGTCGTGCTGCAGGCCGTGATGGCAGGGGGCTTGCCCTGGGTATCGCTTGTGCTCGCATTTTCCTTTGCGGGCTACGGCTATGTGCGCAAGGTCACGCCGGTCAAGGCGACCCCGGGCCTCTTCGTCGAAACCGTTTTGCTGTTTCCTCTGGCATTCGGATATCTTTTCCTGGTCCTGAGCTGGGGGGAGGACGCGCTTGTCCTGAACAATCCCCCTGTTCTGCTTGCCCTTGTCGGGACCGGGATCGTCACGGCCCTGCCGCTGGTCTGTTTTTCCTCTGCTGCACGTCGATTGCCCCTCTTCATGCTGGGACTGATGCAATATATGGCACCGTCCATGCATTTCCTTATGGCCGTCTATTTATGGGGGGAGCCGCTGGACCACACCAAGCTGTTCACATTCGTGATGATCTGGATTGCACTGGTCATCTTCACATTTGACAGCTGGAAGCGGTTTCGCAAGCCAGTGGAGACGGTTTGACGCTTGATTGTCAGTCTTTGTAGACGAGCTGACTGCGTCCGGTTCGCTTGGCCGCGTAGAGGCGCTTGTCCGCCTCTTTCATGGCTTCGGTCAATTCAAGGTCTGCCAACGGCGCAAGCCCGATGCTGGTGCGCACGCTATGCGCGTCTCCATTGTGCTGGACCGGTTTTTCCGAGAGCGTTGTCAGCAGGTTCTCAAGACATTCAACCACTTCGTCTTCGCTTCTGCTCTTGAACACGATGCAGAACTCGTCCCCCCCCAGGCGGGCGACGATATCATTGCTCTGGCCCAGTATGGACAGGTGACGGGCGAAATCCGTGAGGACGGCGTCACCAAAGTCGTGCCCCAGCTTATCGTTGATCTCCTTGAAGGAATCGAGATCAAGAAGAGCGACCCAGTTTCCAACCTCCTCATCCGAGGACCATGTCTTGACGGCTATGGCGCCCTGTTCCAGCAGGAAGCGACGATTGTAAAGACCGGTCAGAGAATCCCGCATGGCCAGATTGTTGAGTTCCTCGATCCTGTAGATGTAGTCTAGGTTCTGGGAGATCCGCAGCAAGAGCTCTTCCGGAGAACAGTTTTTGTCGACGAAATCAGCCGCGCCATATTTCAGAAATCTGACGCGGTTTTCCGAACTGGCAAATGAGGACATCCCAATCACGCCGATCTGTTCCGGATTACGGCTGCGTCGCATGGTTTTCAGGAAATCAAACCCATCCTTGTCCGGCATGAAATAATCCGTGAGGACGAGTTTGATGTCCTTGTTGGCTTCAAGGATCTTCAGCGCTTCGTCGGCGGAGTCGGCCTGATAGACCTTGTAAAGATGCCTGGAAACGATCTGGGCAATGGTTTCTCGTTCAACCGGCGCGTCGTCGACGACAAGAATCCCGATTTTGGGGTTCTGGGCCAGTTTCCGGATCAGATCGGCGACATAGTTCAAGCTGCCTGGGGAGTCTTTCAGCACGTAGTCGATGACACCCTTGCCGAGGACCTTGCGTCTGGTCTTTGGGTCAAAGCGGCTGGTGAAGACGATCGTCGGAATGTTCCACTCAGCGCAAAGATCGACGATCTCGCCATTCAGGGCATCGGGCAAAGTCAGGTCGACAAGTGCCAGATCGGGCTCGCCAATAGGCAGGTTGAGGCAGCTTTCGGCTTCGGCATATGTACGGGCCACCATGATCTGATGCCGACCGACTTCATGCAGTTTCTTGACAATCGCCTTCTCGAAGAAAGCAGCGTCTTCAACCAGGAGTGTGGTTTGCATGCAAAAGCCTGTAGCTCGGGTTCTTGGGCGACGGTACTATTCTATGGCAAGCGTTGCAATTTGATCGGGAACAATTTTTAGCACGCCGGATTGGCAGGAACGCTTAAATTCCGCGTGCTAGAGATCCTTCACGGAAGCAAGCCCGCCCTCAGGGCGCGTGTCGTCGCCCGCCACCGCTTGCCGCAGCATCGGCAGAATGTCCTCGATCCTTTTGGCTACGAGGTAGGGGACTTCCGTTTCGGGGCGAATGTAACCCTGGGCACGCATGTGATCGAGCAGTTCCAGAAGCGGTGACCAGAAGCCGTTGATATTTGCCAGGAGAACAGGTTTGCGGTGTTGGCCGAGTTGCGCCCAGGTCATCATTTCGACAGCCTCTTCAAGCGTGCCAATGCCTCCCGGAAGGGCAATGAAGGCATCGGCCTTCTGAAACATCAGGTGCTTGCGCTCATGCATGTCCTTGGTGATCACCAGATCATCCAGGGATTCCAGCATGACTTCCCGTTTTTCCAGGAAATGCGGGATGATTCCCGTGACGACGCCACCGGATTCAAGCGCCGAATTGGCAACTGTCCCCATGAGGCCCACCGAGCCACCGCCATAGACGAGACGCAGTCCCGCTTCCGCGATGAGCTGTCCCAGGCGCGTTGCAGCTGCCTCGTGAGCCGGGTCCGACCCGAAGCTGGAGCCGCAGTAAACACAAACGCTTGTAAGCTGTTTTTGAGAAACCGTATTCATGACGCAAAGATGTGGCATTGTGATTGCCATGAGGTCAAGGCTTCTGTTTGAAAGGCTTTGCTTTTCAAGCGGGTTTTCTTGCCGCGCCTGCAAAAGACGGTTATGGATGGCGTCGAACAAACTACTGAAGAACGCGGGCATAGCTGCGCAAGAAGGGGACAGATACGGGTGAGTTGAGGGATACACCTCGCTGGCCTGGCAGGACAAAGAATGAATAAACAAACTCTGATCTGGACTTTGATCATCGCGGTGCCGGTCGCTCTGGCCGCATTGGCAACAGCTTATGTTTATCGTGAGTCCGGCCATCTTCCGTTCCAGAAACCGGCAGAAACCGTGTCGGCACCTTCCGACCAAAGCACAGAAACAGGCACGCAGGCGGGTGCCGGATCACAAGAAAAGCCCACTGAAACCCTTAGCTCGGGCGAAACGAAGGTTGCTGAAACAGAACCCAAACCCGGGGAAGAGGTGAATGAAACGGTCAAGGGACCGAGTTTCGATGTCGTGGGTGTCGAACCCACAGGTGAAACCGTTGTTGCGGGCCGCTCCGATGCAGGTGCGATCGTCGCGCTGACCGCGAATGGCAAGGTCATCGGCAAGAGCATTGCCAACGAGGTCGGCGAATGGACCATCATCCTCGACGAACCTCTGAAACCGGGCGACTATGATGTTGGCCTGGAAGTGCACGACCAGCAGGGTGAAGCGATCGGTAAATCGGACCAGCGATTGGCGGTGTCCGTGCCTGAGGGAGGCAAGGAACAGCCGCTCGTGGTGCTGAACTCCACCGATGGTCCTTCCGATATCCTGCAGAAACCGGCAACGGAGCAGGCGGTCGCACAGGTTGACGAAAAACCGGCTTCATCCGAAACACAGGCTGCCGCCACAGACGGATCGTCAACACAGCCGTCCGGTGAGGGCAAGGAAACGGTGGTTGCAGCTGTTCCTGACAATACATCGGGAACCGAAACGGCACCGGCGGCCACTGCTGCGCCGACCGAAACGGGCGAAGACAATTCGGCGACCGATGTTGCCGGCACACCGGCAATTTCAAGCGAAGAGACCGCACCGGCCACGGCTCCGACCGAAACCGTCGCAGCCCCGGCGACTTCTGAGGACACACAGTCCAAGCCGACAACTGCAACCGAAACCGCGGACGCTCCGTCGCAGCAACCTGCGCAGGAAAGCGAAGTTGCAGCGGTTCCCGGCGGAAGCGATCAGTCCGAAACCGCGACAACGGGTGAAGGCACTGTCACCGCGAGTGCCTCTGAAGACGCTCCGGCCAAGCCGACGGAGACCGCAGCTGCAGTACCCGAGGCCAAGCCTGAGGGAAGTGAGGCAGGAACACCGGTTGCCACGGCTCCGACAGACGGGCAGAGCGATCAGCCTTCGGCGACAACCGAAGTTGCGACAGCTCCTGCAAGCCAGGCGGAACAGCCAGCAGACCTTCCGGTTCCGGCGCCGACGGTCACGGTGGAAGCCGTGGAATCGGAAAAAGACAAGGTCTTTGTCGCAGGCACAGGCGAACCGGGCTCTTCGGTGCGTGTCTATGTTGACGACGATTTCCAGGGAGAAGCAGAAGTCAATGCCAGCGGCAAGTGGCTGCTGGAGGGTGACAAGAATGTCCCGGAAGGCAATGTCGAGGTGAGAGCGGATCTCGTCGGGGATGACGGGAACAAGGTGGATGCACGTGCCGCGGTTACGTTCGAAAAAGAAGCCGAGCAGCAGATCGTCCTGACCAAGGTCGTCGCCACTGGTACCGGTGGGGGCGCAGAAAACGAAGGTGCTGCGGTTCAGAAGGCTCTGCCGCGCGTCATCATTCGCAAGGGTGACAATCTCTGGCGGATTTCCCGGCGTCTTTATGGAGACGGCGTGCGTTACACGACGATCTATCAGGCCAACCAGGATCAGATCCGGAATCCTGACCTGATCTACCCGGGGCAGGTCTTCCTGACACCAGAGGGTGATCTTAACTGGCCGAAGCCCAAGGAAGATGGCTAGAAACCATCTTTGGCAGTGATCAGATCGGGCCGGAAACCTTTGTGGTTTTCGGCCCGATTTTCAGTCCGCCTCTTGTCATTCGGATAATCCATCGTATATCAACGATGAAACACGAATGCGTGAGTGAGGGACCTTTTCATGGGCAAGGCGGACGATCCGTCTGACAAGGACAGCGTCGTTTCCGGACAATGCCTGAAAAGCTGCGAAGAGCTGGCATCCATATTTCGCGCGCTGGGACATCCGGCGCGCCTTGCGATCATCAAACAACTTGCCTCTCAGGATGAAGCTTGTTGCGGTGAGATCGTCAGCCATCTCCCGCTTGCGCAATCTACCGTTTCACAGCATCTGCAAGTTCTGAAGGATGCGGATCTCCTGATCTGCGATGCCAGAGGCAGGAACTGCCACTACCTTCTGAACTGGAGCAAGCTCAGCCAGGCTGAACATTGCTCGGCGCAATTCTGGGACAGCATCAAGTCCATGCGTCCTGACGAGCGCGAAACAGCCGGCCCGGCAACGCAGATCGCTGGCGAATAAATACACTCAAACGGCTGCCTCTTGCAGTCTGGAGACACTGTGTGACAGACACCACAGCCACCTCATCGAACAAGGGTTCGACGGCAGCAAACGCAAAGCAGGATCAGCCGGGCGCGCAAAAGGTCGTCAGCGCGGACGAAGGCAGCACGATGTCAACGCTGGCCAATCTTTGGCCCTATATCTGGCCTTCGGACCGGCCGGACCTGAAAAGGCGTGTCTTGCTGGCGGTGGTGGCGCTGATCATCGCGAAATTCGTGACCGTGTTGTCGCCTTACTTCTTTGCCTGGGCGACGGATGCTCTCACCGGCGAGGGGGCCGATTTGCCCGCCTTCCTCGTGGCGCCGGTCATGCTAGTCCTGGCCTACAATGCGGCAAGGATCCTCGCGGTTGCGTTTAACCAGCTCAGGGACGCCCTTTTTGCCAGGGTCGGCCAGCACGCGGTGCGTCAGCTCGCCAAACTCACCTTCAGGCATCTGCACCAGCTTTCCCTGCGTTTTCACCTTGCCAGGCGGACCGGCGGTCTCAGCAGGGTCATCGAACGCGGGGTCAAGGGCATTGAATCCATTGTTCGCTTCACGATCCTGAACGGTTTTCCAACCATCTTCGAGTTCGCCATCATGGCAGCCGTGATCTGGTACCAGTTCGGTTTCTTCTATGTGGTCATCGTTGCCGTGATGATCGTTGCCTATGTCTGGTTCACCATCAAGACATCGAACTGGCGCATCGGCATTCGCCGCGAGATGAATGAAAGCGACACCGACGCGAACTCCAAGGCAATCGACAGTCTTCTGAACTTCGAAACCGTCAAGTATTTCGGCAACGAGAAGATGGAATCCGAGCGCTTCGACGGGTCCATGGCAAAGTATGAAAAGGCGGCTACCAGAACCTGGACGTCACTGGCCTGGCTCAACCTCGGACAATCGGTCATTCTGGGCATCGGCATGGCTATCTGTATGGCCCTCTCGGCCCGGGCGGTGCTGGCAGGGGAACAGAACATCGGCGACTTCGTGCTGATCAACGCCTTGCTGATGCAGATCTCCATCCCGCTCAACTTTATCGGATTCCTGTATCGCGAAATCCGGCAGGGTCTTGCCGATATTGAATCCATGTTCGACCTGTTGCTGGTGCCTGCTGAAATTCAGGACAAGGAGGGGGCAGCTCCCCTCAAGGCCGTCGAAGGCAAGATTTCCTTCAAGGATGTCCACTTTCACTACGACGAAGTGCGGCCGATCCTGAACGGCATTGACTTCGAGGTCCCGGCTGGCCGCACCATCGCGATCGTCGGTCCTTCCGGGGCCGGCAAGTCGACAATTTCCAGATTGCTGTTCAGGTTCTACGACGTGACCGGCGGCAAGGTCGAAATCGACGGCCAGGACGTCCGGGATGTAACCCAGGAAAGTGTGCGTCATGCCATTGGCATGGTTCCGCAGGACACGGTTCTGTTCAATGACACCATCGCCTACAACATCCGTTACGGTCGGCCGGATGCGACTGACGAGGAAGTCCGGGAAGCCGCGCGGATGGCGCAGATCCACGATTTCATCGAAAAACTGCCGGATGGCTATGCGACGGAAGTTGGCGAGCGTGGCCTGAAGCTCTCAGGTGGTGAAAAGCAGCGCGTTGCCATTGCCCGCACGATCCTGAAATCTCCGCCCATCCTGATCCTGGATGAGGCAACATCGGCCCTTGATACGCACACGGAACGCGAAATCCAGTCGGCGCTGGACGAGGTTTCCCAGAACCGGACAACACTGGTGATTGCTCACCGCCTGTCAACGGTCGTGAATGCGGATCAGATTATTGTTCTGGAAGCCGGACATATCGCGGAACGGGGAACGCATTTGGAACTGCTGGAAGCCAACGGTCTCTACGCCTCCATGTGGGCGCGTCAGCGCGAAGCAGATGAGGCTGAGGAAAGACTGCGGGTGGCAAGGGAAAACGACGAGCTCGGCATCGTCACACGCGGCCAGGCCGCCGACTACGTCCCTGCAAAATAGGCCGGGGAGGGCAATGCGCGGCCCTCAGGCCGCGCGATTGCTTTTTTCAATCACATCATTGGCGCAATTCAGGTCGGTAAACGCTGTCGCGCGGTTTCGGCTTTGAGGGCCATTGCGACCGAACAGGAAGCCGGTCAGGGCACGCGTGAGGCTGCGCAGTTCCCGGTTGCGGGCAGCGCGGGCACGGGTTTCGTAGGTATCGCCTGTATGCAACATCACTGGTCTCCTTCTCAAGTGATGACGCTTTATCTCATATTGCGTTCTTTCGAAGAATGAGGGTAATTTTGAAATCATCTTTCGAAGGAATCGAATAATGAGATTGGAAGACCTGCGTTTCTTCGTCCGTATCGCAGAGCTGGGCAGCATGTCAGGTGCCGGGCGCGAAATCGGCCTGTCACCTTCAGCCGCCAGCACCCGCCTGACCAGCCTGGAAAAGGCCTTTGGCGCGCAGCTTTTTGCCCGGACCACGCGCCGAACGACGCTGACCGAGGCTGGTCGGGTTCTGCTGCAGCACGCCCGGACGGCGATCTCGGAAATTGACCAGGCAAGTTCCATTCTGGAAGCGGCAAACGAAGCCCCGCGCGGGTCCTTGCGGATCTCGTGCAACACCTTTTTCGGCCGCAAGCACATTCTGCCCTACCTGGTGGAGTTCCGGGAACAATATCCTGATATCGAGCTTGAGATGGATATCTCGGACCGGATGGTCGATGTGATCGAGGAACGGTACGACATTGCCATTCGCGGGGCTCCGCTGGCGGATTCCTCGCTGCTTGCAAGACGTCTTGGCGGCAATCCGCGTGCCCTTTGTGCTTCACCGGAATACCTGGCCCGAAAGGGTGTGCCGCAAACGCCGGAGGACCTGGCAAACCATGATTGCATCAGCATGGCATCGGTGCCTGTCTGGTATTTCAACGGGCCGGAAGGCGAGGTGGCCTTTGAACTGCAGAAGCCTGTCATCAAGGGCGACAGTGGCGATCTGACCTATGACGCGGCCATCCACGGGCTGGGGTTGAGCCTCAAATCGCTGGCCCATGTCTGGGACGATCTGAGGGATGGTCGCCTGGTCGCTGTCATGGAGGATTACACGATTGCCAGAACCGGGGCGATCTGGGCTGTCTATCCACCGACACAATATGTGCCGCCAAAGGTGACAGCCTTTATCGACTTCCTGATTTCCAAATATGGGCGGCCACCTTACTGGGAAACCGACTATCGTGAGGCGATGGCGGCAAAGTCCGGGGAAAGCGGCACCCACAACTGACGATTTTCCTGCTTAGAAGGTTCTCTTTGGATGAAAAAGCTTCTAGAAGCGGGGGAGAACCTAGAGCGCATCTGGTGCGTATCATTGCTTGCTGCAAGGAAGTCACAAGAACCCTTGGCGAGCGCGCTGCACCCATATCGGAAAGTTGTAATGTCGATAGTTGATTCCGTAACCAAGGCCATGGTCCCCATTCACAGGGAAGGCTGGCCCTTTGTCGCCATCGCGCTGGTCGCAACAGTGGTCGTCGGTTACTTCGTCAGTCCCCTGTTCTGGATCGGTCTCTTCTTCACCGGTTGGGTCTGCTACTTTTTCAGGGATCCGAAACGGGTGACACCTGTCGGTGAAGGTCTAGTCATCTCTCCGGCCGATGGTGTTGTCAGCCATGTCGGTCTGGCCCGTGCGCCACAGGAACTTGAAATTGGTGACGAACCGCTGATGCGTGTCTCCATCTTCATGAACGTTTTCAACTGCCATGTGAACCGTGCCCCGGTTGGTGGCAAGATCACCCGCGTAGCCTATCGTGCCGGCAAGTTCCTGAACGCGGAACTGGACAAGGCGAGCGATGACAACGAGCGCAACGGTCTTGTCATCGATATGGGAGACACCCGGATCGGCGTCGTGCAGATCGCGGGCCTCGTGGCCCGCAGGATTGTCTGTTTTGTGCGGGAAGGGGAGAACATCAATGCCGGTGAACGGTTCGGCCTGATCCGGTTCGGGTCGCGTCTGGATGTCTATTTTCCTGTTGGAACCGTACCGAAGGTTGCCCTTGGTCAAACCATGATTGCAGGCGAGACCGTTCTGGCTGATCTGAGCCAGCCACAGGCACCAGCCCCAACACTGACACGCGTGAGCTGAGGCAGACCGTGGAACCGCACTCCGAGCCGACTGACACCAACACGCGTACGAGCCCCCGGTTCCGGCGCGTGCCCCTGCGCCTGATTGTGCCCAACATGGTGACATTGCTGGCGCTCTGTTCAGGCCTGACGGCTGTCAGGATGGCATTTGAGGGGCGGTGGGAATTCGCGGTGTTTGCGGTTCTGCTGGCGGCGGTCCTTGACGGGATCGACGGGCGCGTTGCCCGTCTGATGAAAGGCACGTCCAAATTCGGCGCCGAACTGGATTCCCTGGCCGACTTTGTCAATTTCGGTGTTGTGCCGGCACTGATGCTCTATCTCTGGATCCTCAAGGACGCCGGCTCGCTGGGCTGGATAACCGCCCTGATCTTCGCAATTTGCGCAGCCTTGCGCCTGGCGCGGTTCAACGTTGCTCTTGACGATCCGGACAAGCCGGCCTGGGCGTCCAGGTTCTTTACCGGTGTCCCGGCACCCGCGGGAGCGATTACCGTATTGCTGCCAATTTACCTGGAGTTTCTCGGGCTTTTTCCGCACTGGTTTGCCGACAGCGCCTTTGTTGCGGCTTACACGATCGGGATTGCCTTTCTTCTGATCAGCCGCCTGCCGACCTTTTCTGGCAAAACACTTGGAACACGCGTGCGCCGGGACTACGTCCTGCCACTCTTTGTATTCGCCGTGCTGGTCGTCGCCCTGACTGCCAGCTATCCGTTCCGCATGCTGTCGGCGATATCGGTGCTTTATCTGCTGGCCATTCCTTTCTCCTGGCGGGCGCATCGCAAGCTGGTCCTTGCGGACGCGGACCTTGCACTCGATGATGATGGTGACGAATGCGATACCGATCTGGACGGCATCGGCGATCGTGACAAGGACCACGGCGGATAAACGAAAAGCGCGCTTTGGAACCGCCTGGAAATCGGGAGGATGTCGTCGTGATCGATCAGACCGAACTGAGAGCCTGTTCCGGCGACGATCTTCCAGGGCTCAAGGATCTCTACGCCAAGGCCTTTCCCGACGAGGACCTGTTTCCGGTGGTAAAGGAACTGTCCGGCGGCGACTTTCCTGTCCTCTCGATCGTGGCCACGCACGCTGGCGAAATCGTCGGGCACGTGGCCTTCACCACTTGCGAGGTTTCGCCGGACGGGGGTGAGGTCTCTCTACTTGCCCCGCTTTGCGCTGCGCCGAGGTTGCACAGGCAGGGGATCGGCAGCGCTCTTGTCCGCGAAGGTTTCAAGCAACTGAACGAGGTCGGACTCAGCCAGGTGCTTGTTCTGGGCGATCCAGCCTATTACAGCCGTTTCGGCTTCCGGCCCGATGATCGGATCGAACCGCCCTACAAGTTGCCGGATGCCTGGAGTGAAGCCTGGCAATCGGTCCAGCTCCGCCCCGACAGTGCGCAGACATCAGGAAAACTGCTGGTCCCGCCGCCCTGGGACAGCAAGGCGCTGTGGGCGCCTTGATCTGCGCCCCGGTTCAGGATCTCTTCCGAACGAACATCTGCTCGGTGACGGCCTTGCCCCACTGGTCACCGATATATTCGTCGGCAAGTTCAAAACCAGCACGCTCATAGAGCGATCGGGCCGCGTCCAGGCCCTTCAGGGTCCAAAGGTGGATCTCCTGGAAGCCGAGATCATCGCAATGGTCGATCGCCTTCTTCAGCAGGACTTTGCCAAGTCCCTTGCCACGCAGGCGCTCGGACAGGATGAACCATCTCAGGTGAGCGACATTGCCATCCAGATCTTCGCCGTCGATGCTGATTGATCCGATGACTTCACCATTGTCGACAACGCTCCAGCTGTTGTTCATAGGGCGATGCACGCGCGGCATGAATTCCGACATTGCCTTGGCAACGACGCTTTCAAAGGTGGGACCCATTCCGACAATGGGTCCGTGGGTTCGTCCGTGCATGGCGGAAATGTCACCGATCATGCCGGTCTGATAACCTTCAACAATCTCAATCTGACACGGAGTTTCGGACGTCTCAGCATCGCGGTCGGAGAGGGCATCGGCGTAAGCTGTCATGGCGCTGGCAACGGTTTGCGGATCGTTGCCCTTGAGCCGGGCAAGGGCGCTATGGGCCTGGTTGTTTCCGAACTGATCAATGGCGGCGAAGGTTTCCCGGCCCGTGGTTGTCAGGCTCAGACCAAACACTCTTCCATCCGTTTCCGAGCGGGTCTGGACAACATCCCCGCGTTGCTCGAGAGACTTCAAGAGACGGCTGACCGTCGACTTCTCGAGCTTGAGTTTCGCTGCAATTTCCTTCGCGGTTATGCCAGGATTCAGGCCGATTTCCAGAACGGCATGCACGCCGGAACCGGACAGGTCCGTGCCGGCAATGGTCTTGTCGAGGAAGCCGAATTCTCGCACCAGCTGACGGGACGCGGCACGAATGTCGTTGACAACGGAAGGAGAAGGGATAGTCATTGGGATGTCCGAAATAGTTGTATAAAGCAACTATATTGGATTGCCGGAACTTTGCAACATAGTTTTGGAGGCGGGAAGAAGTTTCACACGCCGTCTCCCGAGCGTGCCGTTGACACCTGCGATCCCTGCGCTTCACCCGGGGAGTATAGGATTCCAGTGCGATTGGCGGGCGTTCTGTTCTTGCGCCTTGCCCCTGAATGATCGATGCAATTGAAGACAGGGTGATTGGATCCCGGATCAGGTCCGGGATGACTTCGATTGATATCGTGGGTCGTCGTAAGCTTTTGAACCGAACGCCGTCATGGATTTCACTTGGGACCAATCAGAAAGTTGTCTGTTACGGCCTTGGCCCTGAAGTGGAGACGAGACCAAAAGGAAAGGCCGCCAGTTCGGCGGCCTTTCTTCTTGATTGGAGGATCATTCCGCGGCGTGCGGAAGTTCGTCCTGCGGGGGAACTTTCGGTGGCTTCGGCTTCGGCATCGAGACAACTTTCGCCGCAGGTTTCTCCTGCTCGGGTTCCTCGACCGGTTCCGGTGCCGGCGCAACTCTCGGTTCTGCGTCTGCAACGTCCTGTTCGGGATCCTGTTGCACAACAGCACGCTTGGAGAAAAGCGCCTTAACACGGCTGGCCACTTTGAGGATCCAGTTCCAGATTGCCTTGAAGGTTCTGACCCACGTGCTCGGCAGGGCAATTGCCACCGGGATCATGACCAGGGTCAGGATCGTGGAGAAGGCGAGACCTGCAATCACGGCTGTCGAGAGCTGGATCCACCAGATCGCAGTGATGCCGCCAACGGCAATCGTCTGGGTGAAGAAGTTCAGGTTCACAGCGGTCGCCATCGGGATCAGGCCGACAATCGTTGTCACAGTTGTCAACAGGATCGGACGGATACGCTGGCCCGAGGTCTTCAGGATCGCGTCAAGCGGATCAAACCCGTCATGGCGGAAGCGGTTATAGGTGTCGATCAGAACGATCGCGTTGTTCACCACGATACCCGCAAGTGCCACGATCCCCGTACCTGTCATGATGATCGAGAACTTCTGTCCCGTCAGCATCATGCCCAGAAGCACGCCCATGACCGACATGACCACCGTCGAGAGCGTCAGGAAGGTCTGATAGAACGAGTTGAACTGGGTCAACAGGATCAGGAACATCAGGAACAGCGATGCCACCATCGCTTTCATGAGGAACTCGCCTGATTCCTTCTGGTCCTCATCGGCGCCGCGGAATTGCAGGAAGACATTGTCCGGGAAGACCTGCGCATCGATCCATGTCTGAAGCTCCTGGACTTTGCCATCCACCGTGACTTCCTTGCCTTCAGCGTCAATTGCCGTCTTGTCGACCGTGGCTTTCACCATCATCGAATAGAGGCCGTCGCGGCGGGTGATCGAGGACACCTTCTGCTCGGGCGACCGGTCGATAAAGTTTGCGATTGGCACCAGTCCGAGCGGCGTCTGCAGGCGCAGCTGGTCAAACCGGTCAAGCGTGCGCTCATCGGCCGGGAGGCGTACACGGATGTCGACCTCGTCCTCCGAATCCGTTGGGCGGTACTTGCCGATCAGGACGCCGTTGGTCACGAGCTGAACCATGTTACCGACAGAACCGATTCCTGCCTGGTAGCGGCCCGCCTGTTCCCGGTCGATGGTGATCTGCCATTCGATGCCGGGCAGGGGACGTCCGTCTTCCTGGTCCATCAGGTGTTCCATCTGGTCCAGGTGATCGCGAATGCGGGCAACCTGGGCAACCATGGTGTCATAGTCGGTCGACTTGACCTCGAGCTGGAGGTCCTTGCCCGTCGGCGGACCGCCTTCGATCTTGCGTGTTTCGACCTTGATTCCCGGAATATCCGCTGTGCGTTCCTTGATATCCGCAACGATCTCGACATATTTCCGGCGACAGCAATACTTGGCCAGTTCCAGGGTCATTTCGCCGATCACGTCAGCCGGCTTGTCCTGAACGCCGCCAATGAACTGCGGGCCGCTTCCACCACCCGGCGGGAAGGCGGAAGTAATGACATTCTGAATGCCTTCGGTCTGAAGGATTTCCGCTTCGACCTGTTTGACGATCTCAAGCGATTCAGCGGCCGACATGTTGCCACGCGCGGACACCATCACCACTGCCTGATCAGGTTCCTCGTCGACGAAGAACTCGACGCCGGTGGAGTTCGAGCCGAAGGCATTAAGAATGAGCAAGCAAGTCCCGAGGACTGCGGCAATTGTCAGGATGTTTCCGATCGGGTTCCCCGCCAGAAGTTTCAGGTGCCGCACATAAAGGCCAGTCAGGCCCTTGACCGTGTTTGCGTCAAACTGAAGCTCTTCGGGCTTGTCGCTTTTTGCACCACCATTGCGGCTGCCAAATCCAAAGAACATTCTGATTTCGTCGAAGACCCACTCGAGCAGATGCACTACTGGTGAGATCGCACGGTAACCGGCCCAGACCGCGACAATTGTCAGAGCGACAACGGTCAGGAAGAAACCGACATCAAGTGCAATCGGGTGGGTTAGAACCGCAAGAGGCTGCGCCAGTCCTGCGACATAACCGAAGACAGCATTGACGTTGTCAACGATAACCGGCGGCCGGTTTGTCACCAGGAAATAGGCGAAATAGGCCGCGAAACCGACTGCGACAAACTCGAATGCAAGCGAGACAAATGTCACTGAGCGGAAACGTTTGACCGGTTTCTGGTTCTCTGCCTCCACCTGTCTGGCCGCCCGTGCCCGGCGCCACCGAACGAATGGGTTCAGGACGAGATAGGATAGCAGCGCAACACCGGCTCCGATACCTAAGGCACCAAGGAAACTCATTGGTGCAGCGCCAAGCTGTTCCATGAAATCCGGTGTGCCCGGTTGAATGCCCAAGATGGCCAGTGCCGGGAAGATTGATGCGACACCGAACAGCGCTGCAAGCAGCCAGGCAGCATTCCGCTCCATCCAATGCGTTGTCACCGCAAAGATACCGCCAGTTACCGGCAGGAACACCATCGCGGTCAGGAGCGCCGCCGACAGGACGATGATCACCATGATCGGCAGATAGCTCATGAATTCACCGGCAACACCGGGCCACAGCAACATGGGCAGGAAGGCCACCAGCGTCGTCGCTGTCGAGGAGACGATCGGCCAGAACATCAGCTTGGCGGCGCGGATATAGGCCTCGCGGTCTTCCATGCCTTCATGAACCTTGCGGTCGGCATATTCGACCATCACGATGGCACCGTCGACGAGCATGCCGACAGTCAACACGAGGCCGAACATCACCATGATGTTCACGGTGTAGCCGATACCCGACAGGATCAGGAAGCCGACCATGAAGGAGGTCGGAATGGCGAGACCGACCAGCAGGGCGGATCTCAGTCCAAGCGCGGCCAGGACCAGGATCATGACGAGGAAGATCGCTGTCATGATCGAGGACTGGAGCGATCCCAGAACCTCGAAGATATTCGAGGACATGTCGATCATGTAGTCGACCTTGATGGTCTCCGGCCAGTCCTTGGTCGCCTCGTCCACGACAGCGCGGATTGCGATGTTGTTTTCAATGATGTTGGTGCCGATCCGCTTGGTGACATCCAGCGCAATGGCCGGGTTGCCGTTCACGCGGGTGTAGCTGTCGGCGTCCTTGAACGTGCGGCGGATATTGGCGACATCGCTGAGGGTGACAACGCCTTCACCGGCCTGCTTGATCGGCAGCGAATAGACATCCAGCGCACTCTCGACGAGCCCGGGAACCTTGACGTTGAACCGCCCCTGGCCACCATCAATATAGCCCGCTGGAACCAGCTGGTTGTTGTTGGAGAGAGACGTCAGCAGTTCCTGCTGGGTGATCGCGTAGGATTCCAGCTTCTTGGCATCGATCAGGACTTCCAGAAGCTCTTCGCGGTGACCCTTCAGGTCGGCGGACCGAACCGTGTCAATTGCTTCAATCTGGTCTTTCAGGCGCCGTGCATGCTGATAGAGCGTGCGTTCGGGAACATTGCCGGACAGGGTAATCGTGATGGTCGGGACCAGCGCAAAGTTGGTTTCCGAAATCGTCGGCTCTTCGGCATCTGCCGGAAGCTCGCCCTTGGCCGCGTCCACCTTGTCGCGCACGTCCGCCAGCGCCTCGTCCTTGTCGAACGAGATGTCGAATTCCAGGACGATCCCCGCATGGCCTTCGGAGGCAATCGCGGTGATTTCCTTTAGGCCGTCAAGACCACGCAACTCGGTTTCCATCGGACGCACGAGCAGGCGCTCGGCATCCTCGGGGGAAATACCCTGCTGCGCGATGGAGACGTAGAAGACCGGGACATCAATGTCCGGGCTGTCTTCCTTTGGAATATTGATGTAGCTGAAAACCCCGGCAACAAGCAGCGCCAGCATCAGCACAAAGACTGTTTTGGGGCGTCGCAGGACGCCTTCAAGCATGCCTATCATTGAGCAACCTCAGCAACTTCAAAAACCGGCTCGACCACCTGGTCTTCCCCGACATATTCCTGTCCGACGACAATCACGTTGACCGTGTCCGGAAGTCCGCCGACCCAGAGGCCGTCTTTCTCACCACCTAGCACCTTGACCGGATAGAACGCCGTCTTGTTGTCGTCGCTGACGGCACGAACGCCGACTTCGCCGTCATCATTCAGCGTAAGGATTGCCGGAGAAATCTTGTGCGCTTTCTCGACCGGCAGCGGCAGCTTGGTGACAGCAGTAACACCATCTCGGGCCGCGCCGTCCGGATTGGGCAGTTCCACTTCGATGCGGAACGTGCGCGTATCCGGGTTGGCTGCCGGTGAAATGTAACGGACCTTGCCTTCCATGGTCTCACCTGTGACCAGTTCAACTTCGGCCGTCATGTCCAGAGAGACCTGGGCAACGTTGAGTTCCGACACCTGGCCGATGGCAATCATCGGATCCGAATTGACCACGGTCGCGCAGATGCTGCCCTTTTCGAGCTGAGCGCCGACTTCAGCCATCGGGGTCTGGATGACACCGCTGATCGGGGAACGAATGATCGTGTGCTCGAGCTCGAGCTCCGCTTCCTTGATGCGGGCACGCGCTGCGTCCAGAAGCGCCTGTGTTGCGGCGGCCCTGGTCTGGGCGGTGTAGCCTTTCTCGGCAAGCTGGGAAGCGGCTGCGTGGTCCATCTCCGCCTGGGCCAGAAGGGCCTTGGCTTCCAGGATACGTGCTTCGCGGGTGCCCTTGTCGAGGACGCAAAGGATATCGCCGGCGGACACATAGGCGCCTTCGCGGGCAGGGCGCTCGATCACGTCGTCGGTGGTTTCCGCACGAACCTCAACCTTGGCCTCGGACTCGGTCCGTCCGCGGACTTCAAGGATGGCCTGGCGATCCTGGGCTTCGAGTTTCAGGACCTGGACCCGGAATGTGGTGTCCTGTCCCTCGGCGACCCGGTCCGCGGGAGCCGGTGTGGCGTTTTCACCGTCACCGACACCGCCAATGACAACTGTGCCCTGTGACATCCAGAAACCGATGCCGACAGTCAGCGCGGCCGCCAGGATATATGAGATTTTGACTTTCATGCGTCGTAACTCCGAGACGTCTTGCCTACTCGGCTGCCGTTGCAATGGGATTGGCAGCGTCTTCAGCTATCTTGATGAGGGCCTCGCCGTGTTCTTCCAGGTAGGCGAGGGTAAAATTCATGCAGGCCATCCCGTAGTTACGGGTCCAGCTGGACCCGGGATGCGTGCATTCCGAATCTTTTTCGCAGTCGATCATCTGCTGCAGTTCTTCCGTGACCTGCATCTTGCGGCGCTCAAGCGCCCGCCGGATCACATCCGGTGGCAGTTGAGCCGCATTCAGGGCGATCAACAGGAATGGGGATTTGAACGTGTCGGCGGCCTGTGGCTCGCACAGGGAACCGATGAACTCGGAACGGCCGGCATCCGTGATGGAATAGACCTTGCGCGCAGGTTTGCCTGCCTGGGGTTCTTCGCGAACCGTGACCAGCCCTTCGGATTCAAGACGCGCCAGCGCCGGATAGATCGAGCCGAAACTCGCATCTTCGAAGTAGCTGAACCGGCCTTCGGTGGATTCCTTCCGGATTTCATATCCGGTGGCGTCCCCGAAGGACAGGATGGCAAGGCACAAGCTTCTAACGCTCATCGAATTCTCCAGCCTGGGAGCGTCCTCCCGGCGTGACAGCCTTCTTACAGCGTGGATCAGGCTCCAACCGACCGATACATCATTGTAAGAAGTGTCATATGTTGGATTGATATATCGGACAAATATATATCATTCCGGAAGTAATCAAGGGTGCGCTGCACAAAATATGAAAAATAATTAATGGAAGCTGACCTTGACGGAAATTGAGGCGTTTCTGCCTAATTTGACAGCTTGCCGGTCGCAATGAACGCGGGCTACGCTATCTTGACTTCAAGTTGCAGGATAGCGACTGAAGGGCCCCATGTGATCAGGACAAGTACAATGCATAACCGTCTTCAGCTTCCCAAGGATCCCCTGTTGCGCTTGCTGGCGATCAATGCCCTGACCGGTGTCGGCATCGCCTCGCTGGTCCTGATCGGCATCATCTGGTCAAATATCGGTAATCTCAGGACTTTGGTGTTTGCATCCGACAATCCGCTTCTACCACTGGTCATGCTGGCGGTCGCGCTGGTGATAACGCTGGCGTCGGTGGTCATGGGGTCCGCGATCATGCTGCTGGGAGAAAAACGCAACTCCGGCGGTGGGGGTGGTCATCGTTCCTGGATCAGCCTGTTCGAGGGAAAGGCACTCGAGCCGATCCCGGTCGAGGCACGCGCTCGTGCACATCGCCGCAGAAACGACCTGGCGAATTGACCAGCCGAATGTTCCTGTTCAGTGGATCAGGTTATGATAGGCATAGCCCGGCTGAACCGCGCTGAAGGAAATCTTTCCGAAATCGACCGACCAGATCATGGCGGCGGCTGTCAAAAGCAGCAGGATACCAGCAGATGAAAGCGTCTTGTCTTCGCGTCTTTCCATCATGATGACCTCCATGTTGATGTGATCGTTATATCGCCGGGTTTCTAAGGCTAGGGTAACGGGTCCTGTAAAATTTTAGAGACCCGTAGATTTTTCAAGATTGCAGGCCACTGGCAGGTGAGGCGGTTTCGAAACCGTCCATGCCCACCAGTATAGGTGCAGAACTTTGCACAGGGCGCCTGCCGCAGGGGTAAGGCCAAATCTGGTCGGCAAGTTAACTATACAACCTAAAATACAACTTAAATCCAGGGTTGTCGGGTTGCGCCGGCTGCAGCGCTGCTTTACCACCTTCAATAGATTAATGATTTATTAATCATTGCCAGAGGTTGTAATGCGTTACGTGTTTCGAAATCTTCATGTTTTTGTTTTTGCGTTTGTTTTCGTGTTTTTGGCGCTTGTGGTCGCCCACAAGCCACAGGAGGCAGTCCGCTATGTGCAGCCTTGGGTAGAAGACGCGGTCGAGTTGCAGGATCTTGCAAACGCGGTCTACCGGGAAGTGGCCCAAACGGATTGGAAAGGGGCCTCGGACGAGGCGCTGACGCTATTTGTGGCCGCGGTGCGCATGCCGTCGCTGCTGTTCGAGCGTTTGGCGGAAAAGGTCGAAGGCGTCGAGAAGGACATGCAACGGCGCTCTGCTGTCGATGCCCCCGAGGTCTCCAATCAGGTCTGACGAACTGTCGCGGTTTCGACTGCGGTCAAACCGCTGCCAGGGCCAGCGCGATGCCCTGACCAACCCCGATACACATCGTCGCGAGCGCCAGCTTTCCTCCACGTTCTTTGAGTTCCAACGCTGCGGTTCCCGTGATCCTTGCACCCGACATGCCAAGGGGATGACCGAGCGCAATTGCACCGCCATTGGGGTTGAGATGCTCGCTGTCTTCCGGAAGGCCGAGATCCCGCATCACCGCGATGCCCTGGGCAGCAAAGGCCTCGTTCAACTCGATCACGTCAAACTCCGCAAGCCCAATGCCATACCGCGCGCAAAGCTTGCGTGTTGCAGGGGCAGGGCCGATCCCCATGATGCGCGGCGGCACGCCGGCCGTTGCCCCACCGATGATACGCGCGATCGGTTTCAGATTGAATTTTTCGACCGCCTTCTCAGACGCGATCAGAAGCGCAGCGGCGCCGTCATTCACCCCCGAAGCGTTGCCCGCGGTCACCGTGCCGTTCTCGCGGAAGGGCGTGCGCAGACCCGATAGCGAGTCGAGGCTGGTGCTCGCCCGGGGGTGTTCGTCCTTGTCCACCAGAACCGGATCGCCCTTGCGCTTCGGGATCATGACCGGGACGATTTCTTCGGTGAATCGCCCAGTCTCCTGCGCTCTCGCTGCCCGTTGCTGGCTTCTGAGTGCAAATCTGTCCTGGTCTTCCCGCGAAATGGAAAACTCTTCAGCCACATTCTCTGCTGTTTCCGGCATGGAATCGATGCCGTATTGGCTCTTGAGCAATGGATTGACGAAACGCCAGCCGATCGTGGTGTCGTAGATTTCGGCACTGCGGGAAAACGCAGTGTCGGCTTTTGGCATGACCATCGGCGCACGCGACATGCTTTCCACACCGCCGGCAATCGCCAGGTCGATCTCACCGCTCTTGATGGCCCTTGCAGCCGTCATCACCGCATCCATCCCCGAGCCGCACAACCTGTTCAGCGTGAGGCCCGGCACGGTGTCGGGCAAACCTGCCAGAAGGGCGGACATGCGTGCAACGTTACGATTGTCTTCGCCGGCCTGGTTGGCGCATCCGAAATAGACGTCGTCGATCTCGTTCCAGTCCGTGTCGGCGTTGCGCTCGATCAGGGCTTCCAGCGGGATTGCGCCAAGATCATCCGTCCGCACCGAGGAGAGCATCCCGCCGTAGCGGCCGATTGGTGTCCTGACATAGTCGCAGATATAGACGTGATGCATGTGTTCGTTTCCCGGGCCATCTCTACCGATCGAGCCGAAGTCTTGCCGGACATTTCCGGCAAAGGCAAGAATGCATCACAAAAAACGGCCCCTGATCAGGAAACCTGTGATGTGTCACTGTGCCGGACGATGTCGTCTTCCTGGAGATAGGTCCCGGACTGCACTTCGATCATGCGAACCGGTATCTTGCCGGGATTGCGCAAGGTGTGCTGGGCACCCAGGGGGACATACGCGGACTGGTTTTCCGAAAGCAGGCGCGTTTCACCGTTGATCGTGATCTCGACAGTGCCGGACATGACCACCCAATGCTCGGCCCTGTGCAGATGACTTTGCACGCTGAGTTGTTTTCCGGGCTTGATCATCATGGACTGGACGGCAAAGCGGTCACCCGAATTAATGCGTTCCGTATAGCCCCATGGCTTGTAGGCACGGGGATGGCGGTCAACTTCGTCGCGTCCTTCCGATTTCAGCTGGTCCACCACATGCTTGACGTCCTGAGCCTTGTCCTTGTGGGCGACAAGGACACTGTCTGACGTTGCGATCACCATGACATCCTCAAGTCCAATCACGGAAACCAGCCCCTGGTCCGCATAGGCAAGACAGTTCCGGCTGCCAAGGAACCGGGAATCGCCGAGGCTGGAGTTCCCGTCCTCGTCCTTGTCCAGCACCGTCCAGATTGCCGACCACGACCCCAGGTCATCCCATTCCGGTGCCACGGGTGCACAGGCGACGTTCTCCGCCTTTTCCATGACCGCGTAGTCAATCGAGATGTTCTCAAGCTTGCCGAACAGATCTGCGTCAAGCCGCGTGAAGTCCAGATCGCTGTGCCGCGTCTCCATGACGGCGAGCAGTCCCTCGTAGAGCGCCGGCTGATGCGTCTTGAAGGCCTCGATCATGGTTTTCGCGGAATAGAGGAAAATGCCGGCATTCCAGAAATAGCCGCCGTCCTTCAAAAAGCTTTCCGCACGTGCAAGGTCCGGTTTCTCCACAAAGGTGTCTACTCTGCGGACGGGTTCCTCACCGGGCACGACCTTGATGTAACCATAGCCCGTGTTGGGTTCGGACGGCTTGATGCCAAAGGTGACGATTGCACCGTCTCTTGCCGCCTGTTCCGCGCCACGCACAGCTTCGAGGAAAACCTCTTCCTTGCGGATGAGGTGGTCTGAAGGCAGAAGCAGGACAAGGGCGTCCGGATCAGACTCTTCCGCAATGAGCGCGGCCATCAGCGCGGGGGGCGCCGTGTTTCGTCCCATGGGTTCCAGCAGTATGGAATTCGCGGTGATGCCGAGTTCGGAGAGTTGTTCACCGATAAGGAAACGATGATCATTGCTGCCAATAACAATGGGGGCAGAAAAGCCGCTGTGATTGACGCGCTTGGCCGTCTTCTGAAACAGGCTTTCGCCGCCGAAGAGAGGCAGGAATTGCTTGGGTCTGTCCTTGCGCGAAAGTGGCCACAGTCTGGAACCGATCCCACCTGACAGAATGCACGGGAAAATCATCTTTATGTTCCTGATTCTTGTAGAGTAAATTGGGGCTCCGCCAAGATCGTAGCCCTTGGATTGTTAATGATCGGTGATACAAGTTGCAAGCAACCCCCCTCCGGGGTATTGACGTAATAATATTACGTCGTAAGCAAACGCCATCCTCGGCGAGATAGGCTTGATGGAAGATGAATGACAGCAACGCCACGCTGGTTCAGCTGGACCGTGCAGGCGTCCGCGCTGGCGGTGACTGGCTTGTGCGTGGGGTGGACCTGACGGTTTCTCCGGGAGAGATCGTGACCCTGATCGGTCCGAACGGATCCGGCAAGTCAACAACGGCCAAGATGGCCCTCGGTATTCTGCGACCAAGCGAAGGAACTGCCAGACGCGGGCCGAACCTGACTGTTGGATACGTGCCCCAGAAACTGGCCATCGACTGGACGTTGCCGTTGACGGTACACAGGTTTCTGAGGCTGACAAATCCTCTCACTGACGCAGAGTGTCGCGAAGCGCTTGAGCGAACTGGGGCGGAAAGCCTGCTGCATTCCGAAGTCAGGACATTGTCAGGCGGCGAATTGCAGCGTGTCATGCTTGCCCGAGCGATCGCTCGCAAGCCCGATTTGCTGGTGCTCGACGAACCAGTGCAGGGCGTCGATTATTCCGGTGAAATAGCCATTTATGACCTGATTTCGGAGATCAGGAACACGCAAGGTTGCGGCATCCTGATGATTTCGCATGATCTTCACGTGGTCATGGCTGCGGCCGACCAGGTGATTTGCCTGAACGGTCATGTCTGCTGCCGCGGAACCCCCTCCGAAATCGGACAGAACGACGCCTATCACGCCCTTTTCGGAACCCGGGCGGGCGCCGGGCTCGCGGTTTACGAGCACCGTCACGATCACGAGCATCTACCGGACGGACAGGTTCGGCATGCAGACGGGTCGATCTGTTCTTCCTGTTCGGGCGAGCATCACGACCATGCATCCGGCGACGATCGCGCGGATGGGAAGGCACGACATGCTGGATGACTTTTTCACGAGGGCGTTGGTCGCCGGCATAGGTGTCGCCATCGTGGCGGGGCCGCTTGGCTGCTTTGTCATCTGGCGGCGGATGGCCTATTTTGGCGATACGCTCTCGCATTCTGCGTTGCTGGGTGTTTCGCTCGCGTTGCTTCTGCAGGTAAATGCGACGTTGGCCGTTGGCGCGGTGTCCATGCTGCTGGCGATCCTGCTTGTCATCCTGCAACGCAAGAACACGCTTTCTTCCGACGCGATCCTCGGACTGCTCTCGCACTCTGCTTTGGCCCTTGGGCTTGTCTGCCTTGCATTCATGACCTGGGTGAGAGTGGATCTGCTCGGACTTCTTTTCGGCGACATTCTTTCGGTCACGAAACTTGATATTGCGATGATCTTTGCCGGGGGCAGCTTTGTACTGGCCGTCTTGATTTCAATCTGGCGCAAGCTGTTTGCCGCAACGGTGAGCCCCGACCTTGCGGCTGGTGAAGGCCTCAACCCGGACAGGACGGAGCTGATCTTCATGTTGCTGACCGCCGTTGTGATCGCCATTTCCCTGAAGATCATCGGGGCGCTTTTGATTACAGCGCTGCTCATCATTCCGGCTGCAGCTGCAAGGCGGCTCTCTGCCACACCTGAGCAGATGGCTGTCATGTCAGCCTTGCTCGGTGCCGTTGCTGTTGTTTCCGGGTTGTACGCTTCTCTGAACTATGACACGCCCTCCGGTCCTTCCATCGTGGTTGCAGCGATGGTTCTGTTCGTTATCAGTCTTGCACCGGGTGGTCGGTTCGTGAGAAGCCTTTTGGTCAAAAGACAAGGAGACCAGTCGTGACGGCGCATTCGCATCCGCAATTGACGAAAAACCAGTCAATGGTGTTTGGATCCCTGTCCGAAGCAGGTGGGCCACTGACGGCCTATGCCATTCTCGATGAGTTGCGCGACGACGGTTTTCGCGCGCCACTTCAGGTCTACCGGGCGCTGGACAAGCTGGTCGAATACGGAATGGTGCACCGGCTGGAAAGCCTCAACGCCTTCGTCGCCTGTAGTCACAAGGGTTGCTCCGGACATGGCACTGCGGCCTTTGCCATTTGTGACAAATGTGGTGACGTTCGGGAGTTCATGCCGGATGAAGTTGTCCAGAGCCTCAAGGCCTGGACGGAATCGAATGGTTTCGCATTGTCTCGGACCACCATCGAGTTACGGGGGATCTGCAAGAATTGCAGGAAGGTTGCCTGAATACCTGCAGTTTGACACCAGTTCTCGACCGCACCTGAACCCGTCACAACTTGCTTCCCGGCCCAGCTGTTGCGAGTGACGATCACCCAACCTATGTTCTGCCTGCCGCGGACGCGTCCATTGTTCGGAGCCCGCTGCATCTGAGAGGGGAGAGCAGGCATGACATTGCTGATTGCCGGACTGATTTTGTTTTTGGGAATTCATACCTTGCCGATGCTGCCGGCAACCCGCGATGGCCTCGTTTCAAAGCTCGGTGAAAATGGCTTCAAGGGCCTCTTTACCCTGATCGCCGTTGTTGGACTGGTGCTTGTCATCTACGGCTATGGTGTTGCACGGGCCGACGGTCCGCCTGTTCTCTATGATCCGCCATTCTGGCTGCGTCATGTCACCATGTTGCTCATGGTTCCGGTTTTCATCTTTCTCGTCGCAGCTTATGTCCCTTGCAGGATCAAGCGGGCGCTGAAACATCCGATGCTGATTGCCGTCAAGCTCTGGGCGTTTTCGCATCTTCTGGCCAATGGCGACCTGGCCTCGGTTCTGCTCTTTGGTGGGTTCCTTGTCTGGGCTGTCATGGATCGCATCTCGATCAAGCGCCGCAAGAAAGAGATGTCGCTGATCGATCCGGGCAAATACTCCGACATCGGTGTGATTCTGGCCGGACTGGTTCTGTATGGACTGTTCGTTTGGAAGCTGCATGTGCTTTTGATCGGGGTTCCCGCAGCGTAAGCACACTCAAGCGGTGAAAATTCCGCCTGAATGTGTCTTTTCGGAGAATATTGCCCCACTTGCGCCACGAAGGATGGCTTTAAGCCCGATCAGGGAATTGCCCGATAC
This sequence comes from Roseibium sp., assembly GCA_017643925.1. Lineage (GTDB taxonomy): Bacteria > Pseudomonadota > Alphaproteobacteria > Rhizobiales > Stappiaceae > Roseibium. The sequence goes on from JAEPML010000002.1 coordinate 180,832, forward strand.
GGATCAAATGGATAATGTGCGCCCCTCAACAAGGGGTGATGGTCCGTGGTATGTGCCGGGCCGGTAGAGTGAATGCAGGAACAAGACACGCATGTCTGATATTTTTCGTGAAGTCGATGATGACATCCGCCAGGAGAAGTACCGTCGACTTTGGAGCCGCTTCGGGCCGTTGGTGATCGGCGTTGCTGTTTTGATTGTTGCTGTCACGGGTGGATACCGGGGCTGGCTCTATTGGCAGGAACAGCAGTCGCAGGGAGCCGGTGACAAGTTTTTCGAGGCCGTGGCGCTGTCAGAGGCTGGAGACTATCAGCAGGCTGCCGAGATCTACGGCGAACTGGAAACGGCCATTGGCGGCTATCCGGCCATTGCCAAGCTGCGTCTGGCAACCGATCTTGCCAATGAAGGCAAGGCCAGCGAAGCGCTTTCACGATTTGATGCACTGGCACAGGACAGCAGCTTGCCAACGGCACTTCGCGATGTTGCGGCCCTGCGTGCAGGCTATATCGCCGTCGACAGCGAGGACTATGCTGCCGTGGCGGACCGCGTGGAAAAACTCACCGGTGAAACAAACCCCTTTCGCGCGGCGGCACGCGAGCTTCTTGCTCTAAGCGCCTGGAAAACCGGCAATGCCGAAGAAGCGCAGCGCTGGGTCACCAGCCTGGAAGAAGACGAGCAGACGCCGGGCGATGTGCGTCGCCGCGTCGGTCTGCTGGCTGATGTCATTCGCGGCGAAAAGGGCGGGGCGCCCGAGGGAAGTGAAGGAAGCAATCAGTGAGATCTGTGATGGTTCCGACGGGCGGACGCGGGCTGCTAGGCGTTCTTGCGCTTTCCTTCCTGTTGACAGGGTGCGGAGGTGCAACCGACTTTGCCTCCAACCTGAACCCGTTTTCCCGCGAGAAAATTCTTCCGGGTGAACGGCAACCGGTCTTTGAAGGGTCCGATCCGGCTGCTGCAGCGCTTGGCCAGGCTGCCAAGATCGGTGCTGCAACGGGTGGCCAGACCTGGACCACCGCCGGCGGCGGCCTGACCAACGACCCGGGCAATGTGGCCGTGTCCATCTCCGGTTCGCGAGCGTGGAAAGCCCAGGTTGGTTCCTCCGGCCGGGGTTTGACGGCAGCCGCACTGCGCGTGTCAGCACGCCCTGTCAGCGATGGCAGCCGGATTTACGTCTACAAGCCAAATGGCGAAGTGGTCGCTCTGTCGACAGGTGGCGGCCGTCAATGGACGGCGAACCTGCGTCCCGAGGGCGAGCGCGACGTCGGACCCGGTGGTGGTGTGACCGTCGCTGACGGCGTTGTCTATGCAGCCACCAGTTACCGGCAGCTTTCAGCGCTCGAGGCGGGGTCCGGACGCGTGATCTGGACAGCTGATCTGGACGCACCGGCACGCGGCGCACCGGTCGCTGGAGCCGGGCATGTATTTGTCGTGACCCAGACGAACGAAGTTTATGCTCTCAACCAGTCCGATGGCACCGTTGCCTGGACCTATGCGGGCATCGAAGAGACTGCAGGACTGCTGTCGGCGGCCAATCCGGCCATCTCCGGAAACCGCGTGATCGTCCCGTTCTCCTCCGGCGAGATCATGGCCATCAACATCAAGGATGGCGAACCTGCCTGGATCGACGGGGTGTCCCGTGGTTTCAGAACGCTGGCGCTCTCCGGACTTGCTGATGTCTCTGCCAGCCCGGTTGTTGCCGGCAATACCGTCTACGCGACAGGTGTTGCAGGAAAGATCGTTGCCGTGGACGCCCGTACAGGCCAGCGTCGATGGGAGCAGGATCTCGGCAGCGTTCACACACCTATCGTGTCGGGCAGCGCGCTTTTCATGGTTGACCTGGACGATCGCATGGTGGCACTCGATGTGAAAAGCGGCGAGACGCTCTGGGCGACCTCGCTGCCGCGTCCTGAGAAAAAGAAACGCCGCCGCAACTGGGCCGGACCAATTCTGGCAAACGGGGCGCTCGTAGCATTTTCCAGCGATGGACAGGTTGCCCTGGTGGACGCCGCTTCCGGAAGTATCATGACGACAAACCGGACCAGCACGGACGTCTATGTGACGCCGATCGTGGCTGGCGGGCGTATCGTCGTTCTGACCGGAACAGACGGCGTCGCTGCCTTCAACTAGATTTCAGGGCAGGGCTGCCAGGCCCTCCCATCAGGAGTAAGAATCGTGGGCGCTACCGTCGCCATTATCGGACGGCCGAATGTCGGCAAGTCCACCTTGTTCAATCGGCTGGTCGGTAAACGACTGGCTCTGGTTGACGACACACCCGGCGTCACGCGTGACCGCAGGCCGGGGGAAGCGCGTCTTGGAGACCTGCGCTTTACCATCATTGACACTGCCGGCCTCGAGGATGCGGACAAGAGCTCCCTTGAAGGAAGAATGCGCAGACAGACGGAAGAGGCGATTGAGACCGCCGATGCTGTCCTGTTCGTCATTGACGCGCGTGCTGGTGTCACACCACTCGATGCGCATTTCGCCGAGGTTGCCCGCAAGACCACGCGACCGGTGATCCTTCTTGCGAACAAGGCGGAAGGCAAGGCGGGCGAGGGGGGGCTTTACGAGTCCTATTCGCTTGGTCTTGGAGATCCGATCGCCATTTCCGCTGAACACGGTGAAGGTCTGGCCGATCTTTATGACGCGCTGAAGCCGCATGTGGACCGTGTAACCGAAGAGGAAGAGTCTCGGCGCGAAGAAGCCGTCACCAATGTCGATATCGACGAAGACGGTGAGATCATCGACGAGGAAGACCCTGTCGGCACGCGCGAACGCCCGCTACGTGTCGCGATTGTCGGTCGTCCCAATGCCGGCAAGTCAACCCTGATCAACAAGATGCTCGGCGAAGATCGCATGCTGACCGGCCCCGAGGCCGGTATCACGCGGGACAGCATTTCTGTGGACTGGACCTGGCGCGACCGGCATATCAAGCTGTTCGACACGGCCGGTATCCGCAAGAAGGCGCGTGTTCAGGAGAAACTTGAAAAGCTGTCCGTCGCCGATGCGCTCAGGGCAATCAAGTTTGCCGAAGTGGTCGTCGTCACTCTCGACGCAACGATGTCCTTCGAAAAACAGGACCTGCAGATCATTGATCTGGTTGCGCGCGAAGGACGAGCCCTGGTCATTGGGGTCAACAAGTGGGATCTGATCGAGGACCGCGAAGCGGCATGGAAGAAAATCAGGGACGCAAACGAGCGCTATTTCAACCAGATCCGCGGTGTTCAGATCGCAACCCTGTCCGGGATCCAGGGACAGGGCGTCGATCGGCTGGTGGAAAGTGTCTTCACGGCCTATGAGGCCTGGAACTCCCGCGTTTCGACTTCCAAGCTGAACCGTTGGCTGGACAGGGTCGTGATCAACCATCCGCCCCCGGCCGTTGCGGGCCGCAGGGTTCGCTTGCGCTACATGACGCAGCCGAAAACACGGCCACCGCATTTCGTTGCCTTCTGTTCGCGTCCGGAACAGCTTCCGGAAAGCTACACGCGCTATCTGGTAAATTCCCTGCGGCAGACATTCAACATTCAGGGGACGCCCATTCGCTTGTCTTACCGCAAGGGGGACAACCCTTACGCACCGAAGAAAAAGCGCAAGATCCAGTAGCGCAAGCTTGTTCGATTTTTCCGGGCAGGGGCTGGCACTTGTTCAATGCCGGACCCGGGCCTGTTTCATTCTGTGATTTTCCGAAGGAGATGATTGATGGTTTCCGAAAGGCTGGAATTTGCCGTGAACCTTGCCCACAAGGCCGGCGAACTTGGACTGGAGTATTTCCGCAGGCTGGACACTCTGACCATCACCCAGAAGGGCCATCAGGACCTCGTGTCGGAAGCCGACAGGAACGTCGAAACGCTCATTCGTGAGGAGCTTGCGAAAGCCTATCCGGATGACGGCATCCTGGGCGAAGAGCACGGCATGGAAGAAGGAGCCTCGGGATACACCTGGGTGACTGATCCGATCGACGGAACGGCGAATTTCGTGGCTGGTATTCCGCAATGGTGTGTGATCATTGCCTGCGTGCATCAAGGGCAGGTTATCGTCGGGGTCATCCATGACCCGGTGGCAGGTGAGACCTTCAAGGCCGCTGCCGGGCAGGGCGCCTTTCTCAATGACAAGCCGATCAAGGCGTCTGACAGTGAAAGTCTGTCAAATGGTTCCGTCGGCGTCGGCTTCAATGGCCGGACCGCGATTACGGATGCGGTCAATGCCGTTGGAGCACTGGTATCCAAGGGAGGCGTCTTCTTTCGAAATGCGTCTGGCGGTCTCATGCTTGCCTATGCCGCCTCGGGCCGCCTGATCGGCTACATTGAATCTCACATGAATGCCTGGGATTGCCTGGCCGGCATGCTGATCACGCGTGAAGCCGGTGGCGTGGTCATGGAACAGGACATCAACCACGCGCTTTATCACGGGGCACGCGTGGTGGTCGGGGCGCCGGGTGTGTTCGCGGACCTGAAGGAAATCGCCGACAGCTCCTTCGCACCACTACAGGCCGCCTGAAGCGGATAGACGCTCGACTACCTGGGTCAAGCTCGGTCTTGACCCAAACGCAGGCCGGGGCAGATCACTGGCAGAAAACACAGCCTAGACGTGCTGGTCCACCAGCACCGGATTGCCGTCCGGGTCCACAAGCACAAAACTGGCCGGACCGCTTCCTGTCTCATCGGCTTCGGAAGCGAACGTGTACCCTTTGGTCTTGAGTTCCTTTTGAAGCTCACGGATATCCTGAAACTCCGCGAGTTTTTCAGCACTCTGGTTCCAGCCGGGATTGAAGGTGAGCATGTTCTTGTCGAACATCCCCTGGAAGAGCCCGATGACGGTTTCGCCGTTCTTCAGGATCACCCAGCCGTCCGAACCGGAGCCCCCCATGCCGGAAAAGCCGAGGCCCTCGTAAAAGGCTTTTGATTTCTGAAGGTCCTTGACCGTCAGGCTGATGGAAAACGCGCCAAGTTGCATGTCGATCCCTCCTCGAAGAGCAGGGGACAAGCAAAGCGCGTTTTAGGTAGAATTGCCAGTGAAGGTTTGAATAGGCCCTTAAATCAGGCCCATTCTCGGCTCAGACGATCGAAGAGCCGGCCGGTTTCCAGGACATCCGGCTTCAGGAGCGGCAGGATTTCCTCCGCGACCTGTGACGGCTCAGGCAGGTTTTCCGCGGCTTCGCCAGGCATTGCCTTGGCGCGCAGACCCGTCCGGGTCGGGCCCGGGTCGACCAGATTGATCTTCATGGCGGTCTGCAGGCTTTCATTGGCCCAGGTCCGTACCATAGCCTCCACGGCCGCCTTGCTTGTTGACTGAAGACCCCAGAAGGCCGTGCAGGTCGCTGCCTGGACCGCGGTCAGAAACACGGCGCGTCCGGCATCTGATTGGCGCAGCAGCGGATCCAGCGACCGGATCAGGCGCCAGTTGGCAGTGACATTCACTGCCATGACCTTTTCGAAGTCCTTTGGCTTGATATGCCCCATCGGAGACAGGACGCCGAGCATTCCGGCGTTGCCCACCAGAATGTCCAGTTTCTTCCAGCGTTCGAAAATCGCGGCGCCCAGGCGATCAAGCGCTTCAAAGTCCGTCAGGTCCAGCGGAACCAGGGTGGCCTGACCACCAGCGGATTTGATCTCGTCGTCAAGATCTTCCAGACCGCCGACGGTTTTCGCCAGAGCAATGACATGCGCCCCGCGCTCGCCAAGCTGTTTGGCGATCTGGTAACCGATGCCCCGGGAGGCTCCGGTTACCAGGGCGACCTTGCCCTCAAAGTCTTTTTCCATGTGAATTCTCTTAGCCGACTTCCACCAGGCGTGGTGCGCTGACAAAGTCCTGATCTTCCGACAGGTCCGTCAAAGGGGTCGGATAGTCGCCGGTGAAACAATGATCGGTGAATTGCGGATTGGCATCGTCGCGGCCGTCATATCCCATCGACTTGTAGATCCCGTCCACGGACAGGAATGCCAGGCTGTCGGCACCGATATAAGCCTGCATTTCTTCAAGGCTGTATTTTGCGGCCAACAGCTTTTCACGCACGGGCGTGTCGATGCCGTAATAGTCCGAGTACTTGATCGGCGGACTGGCAAGACGGAAGTGAACCTCCTTGGCACCGGCTTCCCGGATCATCTGAACGATCTTGACCGATGTGGTGCCGCGAACAAGACTGTCATCGACGAGCACGACGCGCTTGCCCTCGATCTGGGCGCGGTTGGCGGAGTGCTTCATCTTCACGCCAAGGGCGCGGATCTGCTGTGTCGGTTCGATGAAGGTTCGGCCAACATAGTGGTTGCGAATGATGCCGAGTTCGAAAGGAACGCCACTTTCCTGGCTGAAGCCGATGGCGGCGGGAACGCCACTGTCGGGAACCGGAACGATGACGTCGGCTTCCACCGCGGATTCCTTGGCAAGTTGCCGACCCATTTCCCGGCGCACGTCATAGACGCTACGGCCACCGACCATGGAGTCGGGACGCGAGAAATAGATGTATTCGAAGATACATGGACGCGCAGGCTGCTTGCCGAACGGGAAGAAGGACTGGATGCCGGTCGACGTGCAGACGATGACTTCACCGTTTTCGACTTCCCGGACGAACTTGGCACCAATGATATCAAGCGCACAGGTTTCGGAGGCCAGGATCGGAGCTCCGTTGAGATCACCCAGAACCAGTGGCCGGATGCCAAGCGGGTCGCGGGCACCGATAAGCTTCTTGGAGGTGAGGGCGACCAGCGAATACGCGCCTTCCATCTGGGTAATGGCCTCGATGAAACGCTCGATGATCTTGCCCTTGCGCGAACGGGCAACCAGCTGGAGAACGACCTCGGAGTCCGACGTTGACTGGCAGATGGCACCGTCCTTGATCAGCTGGTGGCGCAAGGTCAGGGCATTTGTGAAATTGCCGTTGTGACAGACTGCGATGCCACCACCGTCAAGTTCCGCGAAAAGCGGCTGGACATTTCGCAGGATGGTTTCGCCGGTTGTGGAATAGCGAACATGCCCAACCGCAGCGCGTCCTGTCAGTCGGCCAATGGTCTCTGCATCCGAGAAGTGGTCGCCGACAAGACCGAGATGTCGCTCGGCCCGGAACTGGTCATTGTCGAAGGTGACGATGCCGGCCGCTTCCTGGCCACGATGCTGAAGGGCATGAAGCCCGAGCGCCGTCAGGGCGCTGGCATCTTCATGGCCCAGAATTCCGAAGACACCGCATTCTTCGCGCAGCGTGTCGGCATTGATGTCAAAAGGCTCGTGCAGCTCGGTTCCGCCAGTCATGGCGAACACTCCTTTTACTGGCCGCTTGAGAGGGTCGGCCCAGGTCACCAGATCGGCCCGTCGCCACGCGCTAGGGCGTGGTGGCAGGTATTTTGATCTCTCCTTGATGTCGGGAGCATTCAAAGGTGTTTTTCAAACACGACATGCTCCGGAACAATCGCATGCGCCCTCTGTTGGCGTCAGTTGTTGTCCGTCGTCAGTTGTTCTAGACCCTGACGTTCGGAATCGCTGTATGTCGGCTCTTCGGCCGGTGCGCTTGCACTTTCTCCGGTCAGATTGTTTTCGCGGATCTTGTCGAGAATTGCCTTCTCCGGGTCCTCCGGCAACACGGCAACAAGCCGTTCGCCTACCGACATCAGGATCGGAAGCGACTTCGCGTTCTTGATCCATTGCGGTTGCTGCTCGGGAACAACGAACCAGTTGAAGAACATCATTGCCACGACAACGAGCAACAGGCCGCGTACCGCGCCAAACACGAAGCCGAGCGTCCGGTCGAGTGCGCCGATACGGCTGTCCAGCACGAAGTCGGAAATTCGCATGGTGATGTAGCTGACGACGATCAGGGTCACCAGGAAGACCGCTGCGACCGATACACCGATGGCGACGAGATCATGCGAGATATATTGTTTCGTGTAGGGAAGAACGCGTTCATAGAGAAGGAAGGCAGCTGCAGCCGCTGCAACCCATGACACGATCGAAAGAACTTCCCGGACAAACCCGCGGATCATCGCCAGGACAGCCGAAATGAACATGATGACTAGGAGCAGTCCGTCCAGAATCGTAATCGGCATGTTCCTGAAAAATCCTCTGTCTGTCGCTCCGCAACGAGCGGAAATCTTCAGTTCTTACCCGGCACCATCATGCGTCAAGTCGCCCCTTTAGCACCAGCCTCTGCCGACAATTTGGCGACAAAGTCCCCAAGTTCCGGCAATCCGGTCGCCTTGAAAGACGACGCGGCATTGTCCTTGAGGTTGCCCTCCGGACAATAGGCCTGATCGAAGCCGAGTTTCTCGGCTTCCTTGAGCCTGGACTGGGCCTGCGCGACCGGCCGAATGGCGCCGGACAGGCTGACTTCGCCGAAATAGACGCAATTGGCCGGAAGGGCAAGCCCGGAGAGTGAAGAGATTAGGGCTGCCGCCACTGCAAGATCGGCTCCGGGCTCATTGATTTTGAGGCCACCGGCAACATTCAGATAGACATCATGCTGGGAAAACCTGACCCCGCAGCGTGCTTCCAGCACCGCCAGGATCATGGAAAGCCGGGCACTGTCCCAGCCGATGACGGCACGACGGGGCGTGCCGAGCGTCGACTGGGCGACAAGTGCCTGGATCTCGATGAGGAGCGGACGCGAGCCTTCAAGTCCTGCGAAAACGGCGGCGCCCGGCGCAGATGTTGTCCTGTCACCCAGAAACAGCGCCGACGGATTGGAAACTTCGACCAATCCCTTGCCCGTCATTTCGAAAACGCCAATCTCGTCGGTGGCACCGAACCGGTTCTTGACCGATCGCAGGATCCGGTACTGGTGCGCACCGTCGCCTTCGAAATAAAGAACAGCGTCGACCATGTGTTCAACAACGCGCGGGCCCGCGATCTGCCCGTCCTTGGTGACGTGACCGACCAGGACCAGCGTCGTCCCGTTTTTCTTGGCATAGCGCACCATCGCCTGCGCCGATGCCCGCACCTGGGTGACCGTACCCGGAGGAGAATCGACCTGGTCTGTCCACAGGGTCTGCACGGAATCGAGGATCAGAAGGGCAGGAGCCTTGTCCGCTTCCAGCGTCGCCAGGATGTCCTCGACGCTGGTTTCGGCGGCAAGCGCGACAGGTGCGTCGGCAAGCCCGAGCCTTTCCGCGCGCAGCCGAACCTGCCCGATCGCTTCCTCGCCTGAAATATAGATGGTCTTGTGCCCGAGATGGGCGAGCTGTGCCGCGGCCTGGATCAACAGTGTTGACTTCCCGATGCCCGGGTCTCCGCCGACCAGGAGTGCGGAGCCGCGCACGAAGCCGCCCCCCGTCACCCGGTCAAGCTCGGCAACTTTGGTCTGGAAGCGTGGTGCCTCCTTGGTATCGCCCGAGAGCCCGACAAGCGGGACGACCCGGCCCTTGCTGCGTGAGGCGCGACCGGGGCCGCCACCAATTCCGCCTCCGGTCTGCTCCTCGACAATCGTGTTCCATTCGCCGCAGGATTCGCAGCGGCCAACCCACTTGGCAGTGACGGCACCGCAGGACTGACAGACAAAGGAAGTGGACCGTTTGGCCATGGAAGAAATGTGCTTTCTTGGTTCGGTCAGTCGAGTGGGCCGTAGATGCGCCGATAGCGCCGCCCGAGACTTGTCAGGTATTCGTAGTCGATCGTTTCCGCATAAGCTGCCAGGTCGGCGGCGGCAACATTCGGACCAAGCATTTCCACATATGCGCCGCGCCGAACCAGATGATCGGGTATGTCGGTGACGTCGAGCGTGATCATGTCCATCGAGATTCGGCCAAGGATTGGCGCCTTGTGGCCGCCGATCATGCCAAAGCCGCCCGGGCGTTCGTCAGTCGAACTCGCCCGGCGCAACAATCCGTCTGCGTACCCAGCGGCCACAACGGCGTTTCTGAGTGGGCGCTTCGCGGTCTGTCGGGCTCCGTAGCCGATCGTGTCGCCGGCTGGGACGTCCCGCACGATCATGATACGGGCCTCGACCTTGGCAACAGGGCGCATCGGGTTGGGTTCGGTCTCGATCGCCTGGCCGCCGTAAAGCGCGATGCCGGGTCGGACAAGATCGAAATGGTAATCCGCTCCCATCAGGACCCCGGCGGAATTTGCGAGCGATCTTGGAATAGCGGCAAACGGGTCTGTGACCTTTCTGAAGAGATCGAGCTGCCGCCGGTTCATTTGGTGATCGGGTGTCGAGCCACAGGCCAGATGGCTCATGATCAACGAGGGGGTAAACGGGCCAAGAAGGCCCTTGTCCTTCAGGGCAACGCTGAATTCGTCAGGAGACAATCCAAGCCGATGTATGCCGGTATCGACATGAACGGCGGCGTCAAGAGACCTTCCGGCAGCTTTGCAAACAGATGCCCATTCCTCCAGCTCGGCCAATGACCCGAGCACGGGACGAATGTCATGCGCAATAAAGTGTTCGGCGGTACCGGGAAACAATCCGTCCAGAGCGTAGATTACGGCCTCTGGCAGTGTTTCGCGCAAAGCCAGCGCTTCAGTTGGAACGGCGATGAAAAACGTTCGGCACCCGGCGTCGAACATGGCCTTGCCTGCAATATCCTGGCCCGTGCCATAGGCATCCGCCTTGATGGCCGCTGCGCATTCCGCTGCTCCACTCAGCTTGCCATTCAAATAGGTCCAGTTTGCCGCAATGGCATCCGGATCGATGGTCAAGCGTCCCCCATACAGATCATCTGGGAACTTGGGTGTGTTGGGCGAAGGCACGGTCTGAGGCTTGCTCCGAAAATGTCAGCCAGGGAATCGGCAAGTAGCTTAGCGCATCGGAGGGGGCAGGTGCCATGCAGAATGCAAATGCGGGACTTTGACGCGGTCGCAAGGACAGCGCGATGTTTCCAGACGAGGTCGTCCTCCGGACTTGTTTTATCGGACAGGTTTCCCGACGCTACTGGTTGGCAACCTGTTCTTTCTTGTCCGTTTTGTCGGTGTCATTATCCTCCGGCCGGGGCAGGTTGCTGCCACACAGTTTTGCAATGTGTGCCAGACGGCGATCTCCGTATCTCATTGTCGCTTCCTCCTCACGGGAGCCCCCTGAAGACAAGGTAGCGAAGAGTGAGAGGAGGGAGTGTGACGAGAATCACAAAGGACCATTGAATGCTTCACCCAGGCAAACGGGACGGTATTCTCACGCCATGTCCATGCGCGCCAGTTCCTGCGACAACTGATTGACCAGTTCCACTTCAGCAGGGTCCCGGTCTCCGTCGATGTCAATCAGCTCAACGGCGCTGATCAGCAGTTCGGTGATTTCGTGCGGAGGTGCCTCGCTCAGCTGCTCTATTGACTTCTGCAGCGTCGCGGGTGTCGGGCGTAGCCGTTTGATATAGGAGATCAGCTTGTCCTGGTCCGCCGCGGTGGAAAAACCACCGGAGCCGGCGATGTGATTGCAATGGCATACGGCGACATTGACTTCCGCCTTGCTCATCGTGCCGTCGCTCAAGGACAGTGCTGCAAGAATTTCTGCATGGGGTCGAAGGTAAGAGCGGGCCAGTTCCCAGTCCGATGGCGCAGGGGCCATTGAAACCGGGTCTTCGGTTACAATGAATTTCGCCGGGTCGAGCGTGATGCCAAAGGTCTCGTTCAGAAATTCCGGCACGTTTTCATGAACTTCACCGTCATAGTCGATACAGCATTTGACGCGGTCCGCGCGGAAAGCACGCTCCGCGTTGCGTTCATGGCACCGGGCGATCAGCACCGGGATGCCATTTGTATCTTCCTGAATGGAAAAGACCGTTATCCTGCGTGCCGTAGCTTCACCGGTTTCGGACCGATACTCGATCATGAAGGACTGGCCTTCGGCCCGGCCTGTGCCAGTTGGGGCTTCGGGAACGTCGTCCGTCTTTCCGAGGAGTACAGCGCGTGGCGCAGAGGGAAGGGGCGCAGCGCTGTTGCGCTGTTGAATGGCTTCGATCGCTGCATTCAAGCCGGACATCACGAACCCTCAGGCTGTCAGGAGGGTATTTCAACAAAGCTTTGTTGAAATGTCGAGTGATGTCATGCCAAAGAGCGTGCCCCGTCGAGCTCCAGGATGCCCTTTTGTCCGAAGGCTGCCTTTGAGGCGCGCTTGCTATTCGTAGCGCTCCGGAAGGTGATCATCCTCTGCCAGGTCCGAGAACCGGGTGAATTCGCCCTGGAAGTGCAGGTTCGCCGTGCCGGTGGGGCCGTGGCGCTGCTTTGCGATGATCACTTCGGCTTTGCCCTTGGCAGCGTCGTGCTTGGCTTCCCAGGCTGCATATTCCGGTGACCCGATCTCCGGTTCGGTCTTGGAGAGATAGTATTCCTCGCGATACACGAACAAAATGACGTCGGCGTCCTGTTCGATGGAACCTGATTCACGCAGGTCGGACATCATCGGACGCTTGTCATCGCGCGATTCCACCTGACGGGAAAGCTGTGAGAGGGCAATGATCGGAACATTCAGCTCCTTCGCAAGGGCCTTCAGACCGGTGGTGATTTCCGTGATTTCCTGCCCACGGTTGCCGGAATTCTTGGCGGAACCCGAAAGCAGCTGAATATAGTCGACAACCAGAAGGTCGAGGCCGCGCTGCCGTTTCAGGCGCCGGGCCTTTGCCACAAGCGACGCGATGGAAATGCCACCGGTCTGGTCGACATGGAGCGGTGTCGTCTGCATGGACTGGGCACAGGCCGCGAGTTTCTCGAATTCAGCCTCCGAAATGTCGCCACGGCGGATCTTGGAGGACGAGATCTCGGCCTGCTCGGAAATGATACGCGTCGCAAGCTGTTCTGCCGACATTTCAAGCGAGAAGAAACCGACAATGCCGCCATTGACGGTTTTCAGGGAGCCGTCCGGTTGTTCTTCGGCCTTGTAGGCCTGGGCGATATTGTAGGCGATGTTGGTGGCCAGCGAGGTCTTGCCCATCGCCGGACGTCCGGCAAGAACGATCAGGTCAGAATGCTGCAGGCCGCCCATGAGCCGGTCGAGTTCGCGCAGGCCGGTAGAAGTACCGGAAAGCGCACCTTCCCGGTTATAGGCGGCGTGCGCCATCTCGATGGTTTCGGAAAGCGCGTCGCCGAAGGAGACGAACCCGCCTTCGCTGCGCCCGGTTTCCGCCAGTTCGAACAGGCGGCGCTCGGCATCGTCGATCTGCTGAACCGGCGGCACATCGATCGGAGCGTCGAAGGCGATGTTGACCATGTCTTCGCCAATGCGGATCAGGTTACGGCGGATGGCCAGGTCATAGATGGTGCGGCCGTAGTCTTCCGCATTGATGATCGAGGCGGCGTCGCCTGCAAGGCGCAGCAGGAACTGCGTGGCCGAAAGATCCGCGATCTTGGCGTCAGCCGGGTAGAACGTCTTCAGCGTGATCGGCGAGGCGGTCTTGCCGGCCTGGATCAGGTGGGCGATTTTCTCGTAGATATCCTGATGCGGCGGCACGAAGAAATGATGCGGTTCCAGGAAGTCAGAGACCCGGTAAAACGTTTCGTTATTGACCAGGATCGCACCCAGAAGCTGCCGTTCCGCTTCCGCGTTATGCGGTGCGAGGCGCTGTACGTCTTCTTCTGTTTCTACCTTTTGTAGAGTGCCCTTCATATCGTCCCCCGAAAACCCAAGTTCATTGGGAATACTCGTTGCGGCGGGGCCGCTCAAGAATCAAAACCGGTTGACAGAGTTTCGCACCGAGTCGCGAAGATCAACGGGGAAAGAATCGAATCCCGCTTGACTCTCAAGTCCTGAACGGACTCAAGGCGCTAGCGCTTAGCCATTGAAATTTCTGTGTTTTTTCGTGGCCGTTTGCGACGCATGCTAATTAGCCATCAAATTCAAAGTCTTGTGGGGAAAATTAAAGCCGCTGGTTGAGAAAGCGGGTGTATCTGACAAAAAGAAAACGGCGCCGTTTCCGGCGCCGCATTCAAGGTCTTTAATGATCGGATGAAGCGATCAGGCTTGTTCTTCTTCGGCCGGAGCTTCTTCGGAAGCTTCAGCGGTTTCGCCGTCTTCGCCTTCACCTTCGCCTTCAGCTTCTTCGTCTTCCTCGAATTCGAAGACGTCCTGCTCGGGCGTGGTGAGGTCTTCACCAGCTGCCTGACGAACAGCCTCGTCTTCGGAACGGGCGACGTTGACAGTGATGGAAACTTCGACTTCCGGGTGCAGACGGATCAGAACCGAGTGCAGACCGATGGTCTTGATCGGCGTGCGCAGTTCTACCTGGCTGCGGGCAACCGTGAAGCCGCCTTCGGTCAGGCCTTCCGCGATGTCGCGGGTGGAAACGGAGCCGTAGAGCTGACCGGTTTCACCAGCGGAACGGATCATGACCAGAGCTTCACCGTCGAGCTTGGAAGCAACGGCTTCAGCTTCGTTCTTGCGCTCAAGGTTACGGGCTTCAAGCTGGGCGCGCTCGTTTTCGAAACGCTCCAGGTTGGCCTTGTTGGCACGAAGTGCCTTGCCCTGCGGCAGAAGGAAGTTGCGGGCATAGCCGTCACGTACTTTGACGGTGTCGCCCATCTGGCCGAGCTTTGCGATACGCTCAAGAAGGATAACTTGCATTTTCTTCTCCTACTGTCCCACCTCTTTAAGGTGGTTAGAGACCGTTTGTCCGCGGTCCCAATACGGATCTCCCGGGCGGACCCGGGAGAGGGCCTTTTCCTTACAGAAAGGGCTTAGCTGATGACAAACGGCAGCAGGCCGAGAAGGCGTGCGCGCTTGATGGCACGGGCCAGTTCACGCTGTTTCTTTGCGGAGACAGCGGTGATGCGGCTCGGTACGATTTTACCGCGCTCGGAGATGTAGCGCTGCAGGAGACGGATGTCCTTGTAGTCGATCTTCGGTGCGTTTGCGCCGGAGAACGGGCAGGTCTTCCGGCGACGGAAGAACGGACGGCGGCTCGGAAGCTGTGCGATATCAACCATAGTATCTTATTCCCCTTCTGCGCGGCGCGGAGGACGTCCGCCACCCGGGCGGTCGCCACGGTCACCACGGCCGCCGCGGCGGTCGTCACGGTCACGCTTCTGCATCATTGCGGACGGTTCGTCGTCCAGCTCGTCAACGCGGAAGGTCATGAAGCGCAGAACGTCTTCGCTCAGGCCCATCTGACGTTCCATTTCGGCAACCGCGTCATGCGGAGCGTCGAGGTTCATCAGTGTGTAGTGAGCCTTGCGATTTTTCTTGATGCGGTAAGCAAGGGTGCGCAGACCCCAGTTTTCCACTTTGCCGACAGTGCCGCCAGCGCCTTCGATGAGGCCCTTGTACTGTTCGACGAGTTGTTCGACCTGCTGGGCCGAAACGTCCTGGCGGGCCAGGAATACGTGCTCGTAAAGAGGCATGGAAACAGCCTTTCTTCGTGTTAACAACGCAGGGTTGGCGCAAAGCCTCCTCGTAGCCCTCCGAAAGGCACGAGAAATCCAACGAGAGCGGGAACACGGGAAGTCGGGAACATTCAAGAACCCTGGCCGCAGCCCTTCCGTTCAGCCCCCGGCCAAACCCCGGGTGAAGGGCGCTCTATACTCCGTTTCCGGGAAATTGCAAGCGCTATCTGCCGCTTCGCGTGGATAATCAAGTGTCCGCACGCTCCACCTGGCAAAAGGTGTCGGACATGGGAGCATTACTCGCGCCGCGTTGTCCGCCAATTCTTTATAATTGATGCAATGCAGCTTGAAAACGGGCGGTCAGACCTGATTTTATCAGCTGAATGAACGTCTGGGCCTTGACAGTAGGGGGGTGCCCGTATCATAGGCACGCGCCAAGGTCGACGTTCAATCCGCTATCGGACAGGTGCGACGCTTTCTAACCAGAACAGAAGATCTGACCATTCTCTCTATACAGATCTCGACTATGTCTTGGAGGCTATCCAGATGACAATTGCATTCACATTTCCCGGACAGGGCAGCCAGAATGTTGGCATGGGCAAGGCGCTTGCCGACGCATATCCGGAAGCCAAGGCGGTCTTTGATGCCGTGGATGATGCACTGGATCAGAAACTCTCCGACATCATGTGGAACGGTCCCGAAGAAGATCTGACGCTCACTGCCAACGCGCAGCCGGCACTTATGGCCGTCAGCCTGGCCACTTTACGCGTGCTGGAAGCAAAGGGTCTCGATCTGAAGTCCGCCGTTTCTTTCGTAGCCGGACATTCGCTGGGAGAATATTCCGCCCTAGCCGCTGCAGACAGTCTCGACGTTGCGACCGCCGCCCGGCTTCTGCGTGTGCGCGGTGATGCAATGCAAAGTGCCGTTCCGGTCGGGCAGGGCGCGATGGCCGCTCTTCTCGGTCTCGATTTCGATGTCGCCGCAGAAGTCGCAGCAGAAGCGGCCCAGGGCGAAGTCTGTCAGGCCGCAAACGACAATGCGCCCGGACAGGTGGTGGTCTCCGGCCACCTTGCGGCCGTTGAGCGCGCTGTTGAAATCGCCAAGGCAAAAGGCGCCCGGCGGGCTGTGATGCTGCCGGTCAGCGCACCGTTCCATTGCTCCTTGATGGCACCGGCTGCCGACGCAATGGCTGCCGCGCTCGCGAACGCGGAAATCCAGTCCCCGGCGGTGCCACTGGTTGCCAATGTCCTTGCTGCTCCGATTACCGATCCCGCTGAAATCCGGGCCCGTCTCGTCGAGCAGGTCACGGGCACGGTGCGCTGGCGCGAGAGCGTTACCTGGCTCGCCGAAAATGGTGTCGACACGTTTGTGGAAGTGGGAACCGGCAAGGTTCTGAGCGGCATGGTCCGGCGCATTCACAAGGGTGCCACGGGTATTCCGGTGAACACACCGGAAGACATCGACGCTCTCATGGAAAAGATTTCAGGCTAAGACACTCATTGCGGCGTTCACGGCATGGAACCGTGACGCCGGCTCCAAACCGATCAGGGAAGGACCCTCAATGTTCACTTTGGAAGGCAAGAACGCACTGGTCACCGGTGCGACGGGCGGAATTGGCGAGGCCATTGCGCGCACTCTGCACGCACAGGGCGCCACCGTTTCCCTGTCCGGAACACGCGCCGAGAAACTTGAGGCGATTGCAGCGGACCTTGGTGAGCGTGCCTTTGTGACCCCGGCCAACCTGTCCGACCGCGAGGCCGTCGACGCACTCCTGCCGACCGCTGAAGAGAAGATGGGCAGTGTCGACATTCTGGTGAACAATGCCGGCATCACCCGGGACAACATCTTCATGCGCATGAAGGACGACGAGTGGGACCAGGTTCTTGAAGTCAACCTGAGCTCCGGTTTCCGTCTGTGCCGCGCCGCGATCAAGGGCATGATGAAGCGGCGTTCCGGCCGTATCATCGGCATCACTTCCGTTGTCGGCGTTACCGGCAATCCGGGGCAGGTGAACTATGCGGCGGCCAAGGCCGGCATGATCGGCATGTACAAGTCCCTGGCGCGCGAGGTCGCGAGCCGCAACATTACCGTCAACACGATCGCGCCGGGTTTCATCGAAACCGCAATGACCGACGCGCTCAACGACAAGCAAAAAGAATCGATTTTGACAAGCGTTCCGGCAGGCCGTTTGGGGACCTCGAACGAGATTGCGTCAGCCGCACTCTACCTCGCCAGTGATGAGGCGGCTTATGTCACCGGGCAGACCCTGCATGTGAATGGCGGCATGGCTATGATTTAAAAGGAAGATTTGCCGAACAGGCAAAAAGAATCCTGGTTGCGCAGAAGCGGCCCGGACCGGCTGGTAATGGTCAACAAAGTGTGTTACCAACCCGCCGATTGTTACGAACTGCGTGATCAGGCCCTGTTTGTGGCCGGGTCGCGCTAAGACATCTGGAAAACCGCGGGTTCGAGCTTCTGGCTTCCTCAAAAACGGCCAGGGCAGTTCGCGAGAAGAATAGACGAAAAGCAAGGAAGTAAGAGATGAGCGATATCGCGGATCGGGTAAAGAAAATCGTCGTTGAGCACCTCGGTGTGGACGCTGACAAGGTTGTTGAAGGTGCAAGCTTCATCGACGATCTGGGCGCTGACTCCCTCGACACCGTTGAGCTGGTCATGGCATTTGAAGAAGAATTCGGCGTAGAAATCCCGGACACCGCAGCTGAAACCATCCTTACTGTTGGCGATGCTGTAAAGTTCCTGGAAGCCAACAAGTAAGAGGCGTTACGCCTTTTGCTTTTTTTGACATGAAAATCGGGCCGGCGGGAAACATGTCCCGCCCGGCCCTTCAAACGTAAGTGCGGGTGTATGAGGCGAGTAGTCGTAACCGGGTTGGGCATGGTGACGCCACTAGGTGGCGGTGTCGATGTCACGTGGAAGAGAATCCTTGAAGGAAAGAGCGGGGCCAACAAGGTCACGAATTTCAAGGTCGACGATCTGGCTTGCCAGATCGCGTGTCAAATTCCGCGCGACCCAGCAGATGAAGGTGTCTTCAATCCGGACGACTGGCTGGAAGTCAAGGAACAGCGCAAGGTCGACGATTTCATCGTCTATGCGCTGGCCGCTGCCGACCAGGCAATGGCTGATTCAGGCTTCAAGGCCGAGACCTATGAGCAGCAGGCCCGTTCCGGTGTTCTGATCGGCTCCGGTATCGGGGGACTGCAAGGCATTGAGCAGGGCGCACACCTGCTTGCCGAGAAGGGACCGCGCCGCATCAGCCCGTTCTTCATTCCCGGACGACTGATCAACCTTGCAGGTGGTTATGTTTCCATCCGGCATGGATTGAAGGGGCCGAACCACGCAGTCGTGACTGCATGCTCCACTGGCGCACATGCCATCGGTGATGCCTCACGCCTGATCGCATTCGGTGATGCTGACGTCATGGTTGCCGGTGGTACGGAGTCGCCCGTCTGCCGTCTGGCTCTCGCCGGTTTCGCAGCCTGCCGCGCGCTCTCCACCGGTTACAACGACACACCGGAAAAGGGTTCGCGCCCGTATGACTCCGGCCGGGACGGCTTTGTCATGGGCGAGGGTGCCGGCGTTGTGGTGCTGGAAGAATACGAACACGCTGTCAAGCGCGGTGCAAATATCTATGCCGAAGTCATTGGTTATGGCCTGTCGGGCGACGCCTATCACATCACGGCACCGTCGTCGGACGGTGACGGCGCCTATCGCTGCATGGAAGCTGCCCTGAAGCGTGCGAACATCACGCCTGCAGATGTTGACTATGTCAACGCGCACGGAACCTCGACACCTCTGGGCGATGAAATCGAACTTGGCGCCGTTACACGTCTGGCCGGGGATCATGCATCCAGCCTGACCATGTCGTCGACTAAGTCCTCGATTGGTCACCTTCTTGGAGCTGCCGGTGCGGTGGAATCAATCTTCTCCGTTCTGGCAATTCGCGACGGCATGGCGCCTCCGACAATCAATCTCGACAATCCATCTGTGGAAACCGAGATCGATCTAGTGCCGCATAAGCCGAAGAAAATGGACATTAATGTTGCCCTGTCGAACTCATTTGGCTTCGGTGGCACGAATGCGTCCCTGGTCTTCCGCAAAGTTGCCGCATAACCATTTCAAGTTCAGTCAAGCCAGAATCAAAAAACGGTTCTGGCTTGAAACTTTGACAGTGACGAAGGGCCCTTCGCGGTCCGGTTCACGGGATTTGGGGCTCAATCTTGGAGGTGCGACCCAACATGCGCATTAAACCGAAAAGCCCGAGAGAAGCCTTGCAGCCGGAACCGGCTCCGGGACCGCCTCAGCGCTCCCGACATGTCCGCAATCCACTTGTTATTCTGATCAACATGGTGATTACGCTGGCCGTTTTCGGGCTGGCGGCGATCGGTGCGGCGCTTTACTTCGGCAAACAGAAATTCGAGCAGGCAGGACCGCTTCAGGAAGAAACCACTGTTGTGATTTCATCCGGCGCCGGCCTGTCGGGCATCACGGATCGCCTGTCCGGCAAGGGCGTCATCAGCGACAATATCTTCGATGAGTGGATCTTCAATCTGGGAATTCGTTTCTATAAGAACGCGACCAAGTTGAAGGCAGGCGAATATGCCTTTGCGCCCGGGGTTTCCATGCAGGAAATCATGAAAGACCTGGTTGATGGCAAGGCCGTCACGCATGCGGTCACGGTTCCGGAAGGCTGGACAACCGCGCAGATTATCGCGCGCGTCAGGGAGCACCCTGTCCTGGTCGGCGAGATCACCGATGTTCCGGTTGAAGGGGCGTTGTTGCCGGAAACCTATACCTTCGCGCGCGGAACGACCCGCCAGGAGGTCCTGGACCAGATGAAAGAAGCCCAGGAGAAGTTGCTTGCTGAAATCTGGGAACGCAGGATTGACGACCTGCCGGTGACCACACCGGAGGAACTCGTCATCCTGGCGTCGATCGTCGAGAAGGAAACCGCCCTTGCCGACGAACGTCCGCGGGTTGCAGGCGTCTTCGTCAACCGCCTCAACAAAAACATGCGACTGCAGTCTGACCCGACCATTCTTTATGGTCTCTACGGCGGGGAAGCCTGGTTGAAGGACCGGTCTGCGATCAAGCAGTCCGAACTGAAAGCCGAGAACAAGTACAATACGTACCAGATCGACGGTCTGCCACCCGGACCGATCGGCAATCCGGGGCGGGCAGCCATGGAAGCCGTCGCCAATCCGTCGCGGACGCAGGACCTGTTCTTCGTGGCCGACGGTACGGGCGGTCACACATTCGCCGAGACCTACGAACAGCATCAACAAAACGTCCGCAAATGGCGGGAGATCGAGCGTCAAAAGCGACAGGATGAGAAGAACAAGGAAGCACAATCATCTACGTCAAACTGATCGGGACTCGGTCCGCTTAGCGACCGCACTCAATTGGAATTCCGGAGGGGCATATGGCACTTGCCAGCATGACAGGATTTGCGCGGTCGATGGGCGAGGCCGATCCGGTTCGGTGGACCTGGGAGCTCAGATCGGTAAACGGCAAGTCGCTGGACCTGCGCATTCGCATTCCGACCGGGCTGGAAGTCCTTGAGCCCAGGATCCGCGAACGTTGCAGCAAGGTTCTCAGACGCGGAAACATTTCCATCGGTCTGGCCATGCAGCGCGGTCAGTCAGAGCAGCAATTGCAAGTCAATGAATCCGCATTGGATGCAGTCCTGTCGACGATCGAGCTCCTGAAACAGCGAGTGCCGGATCTGGCACCACCCTCCCTCGATGGCATATTGGCCCAAAAGGGCGTCTTCGAGCTCAAGGAGCCGGAAGACGACGAGGAAACACAGGCTGCCCTTCACAATGCCCTGTTGACGACACTGGATGCGGCCCTGATCGATCTGGTCGACATGCGCCACACTGAAGGAAGTGCAATTGCCAGCGTGGTTCGTGGCCAGATCGACAGGATTGCGGAACTGACACAGGCCGCCGAGGACCTGCCGGCCCGAAAACCCGAGGCAATCAAGGCCCGTTTGAAGAAGCAGATCGCCGAGTTGATGGAGGCAGGTGAAGGCCAGCTGGATCCTCAACGCCTGCATCAGGAGGCAGTGTTTCTTGCAACCAAGGCAGACATTCGCGAGGAACTGGACCGTCTCCACGCGCATGTCGCAGCTGTCCGCGAGTTGATGGACAGTGGCGGTGCCATTGGCCGCCGGCTTGATTTTCTGGCGCAGGAATTCAACCGTGAAGCCAATACGCTGTGTTCCAAGTCCAATGATGTGGATCTCACGGCAATCGGACTGGACCTGAAAGCCGTAATCGATCAAATGCGAGAGCAGATACAGAACCTGGAGTGATCTTCATGAGCGACGCCTCGACCGGAACCACCGTCAGCGCGGATGAGGCCGAACAGCAGCGACGTGGCCTGATGCTGGTCTTGTCGTCTCCCTCGGGGGCCGGCAAGTCGACCATTGCCCGCCTGCTGCTTCAAAACGAAGACAATCTGGAACTGTCCATCTCGGTGACGACCCGGCCGCGCCGGTCCAGCGAAGTCGACGGTGTGCATTATCACTTCATCGATCCCAAGCGCTTTGAACAGATGCGGGACCACGACGAGCTGCTTGAGTCAGCCGAGGTTCACGGCAACTACTATGCAACGCCACGAGGGCCGGTCGAGGAAGCGATCGAGAACGGTCGTGATATCCTGTTCGACATCGACATTCAGGGCACTTTCCAGCTTTACGAGAAGATGCGTTCCGACGTCGTCTCGGTGTTCATCCTGCCGCCCTCTATCGCTGAAATGAAATCCCGTCTGAAACGACGCGCCGAAGACGCGGATGAAATCATCCTGAAACGGATGAAAACCGCGGTTGGCGAAATGCGTCACTGGTCGGAATACGACTATGTTGTCGTGAATGACGATCTGGAGCGGGCCTACGAAAACGTTCGGGCGATCTTGCGTGCAGAACGTCTGAAACAGTTCCGCTCACCCAAGATCGGCCCCCTTATCCAGGGCATGGTTGATGACCTGGAACAGGAACTGGCGTCTCAGAAGTAGACCAGTGGATTAACTAGCCACCTACGCGATCTGGTTTTAACTGCTGCCGGTTGCCGAAAATCGGTGTCGGTACAAGTCAGCGACTCGTGTCTTTATCTTCGACAACTGCGGATGAAAGCGCAGCCGTTCGTGGAAACTGAGCCAGGATTGGGATGTCGCAAGGGGAACGTCCGATACCCTGACGAGATCTTCTTCTTCGCCGATCCAGTCCGGCAGAATTCCCATGGCCTGATCCGAGAGCAGAACTCTGAGCAGGGCTACGGAACTGTTGACACTGAAGCGCGGTGACTTGCCTTCGAGAATATCAGACAGAAGCTTCGCGGACCGGAGTTGCGCTCGCGTGCCGCAATAGCCCGCCCAGATCTGATCTTTCCAGTTGGAAGGAGAGGCCGCTGCAGGGTGGGCTTTCAGGAAACCTCTGGACGCGTAGACGTGAAACTGTCTCTGTCCGAGCTTCTGGGCAATTAGGTGCGCGTGCTTCGGGGCGCGGTTGCCGACTGCAATATCCGCAGCGTTGCGGGAAAGATCCCAAAAGACGTCATCAGCGTAAAATTCGAGCCGCACACCCTCGAGGCCCTCAAGCAAAGCGTCTGCGTGCTGGGTCAGAAAGTATTGGCCCCATTCTCCAAGCGTGATCCGGCAGACCTGGTTGGCTTCTCCAATCTTTTCCAGATCGACTGCGCGTTGAAAGTCGGCAGCACTTTGAGCCATCGATTGAGCCGCTTCGAACAACCGGTGGCCGCTTTCCGTAAGCGCAAATCCAGACTGCCGCCTGTCAAACAGTTGCAGGCCGATCTGGTTCTCAAGTCGGGAAATGTGACGCCCGGCGGTCGGCTGAGAGACCGACAAGGCGTTTGCAGCTTTGCTGACACTCTGATGTTCTGCGACGGCAAGGAACATCCGGATGTCATCCCAGTCCAGATCATGAATATTCATTTTTGAATAATATCATATAGAAACATTCAATTGCAAATGCAGACGCCGGTGGCACTCTCCGATTTTCAACGGAGGGCGGTTTGAATGTTTGAGTGGATTGCGCGAATTCGGGAGTCTCTGCAGGGTCGGCGGCCCGCAAGTCTCTATCTGTCGAAAGACAAGGCTGAATGGCCGGCCTGGTTGGCCAAGGATGTGTGTCTTGAGATGCCCGAGCAGAGGCGCTTTGAAAGAGAGACGAGTTGTAGCAACACTGTGACTGTGCCCAGGTCTTGTCAAATCAATCCGGGTGAACAGAGTTGAAGGCATTTGCCAGGGCGACAAACCCGGCAATATCGATTTCTTCCGCGCGTGCGGTCGGCTTCAGGCCGGCTTCGCAGATCAGCGTTTCCGCATCCGGTGACAGAGATTTGAGACTGGCGCGCAGCATCTTGCGGCGCTGACCGAAGGCCGCCGCCGTGACCCTTTCCAGGGCTTTCAGATCACAGGGAAGGGGCGAGGCATTGGGGGTGAGGTGCACAACGGCACTTGTCACTTTGGGCGGCGGCGTAAAAGCTTTCGGGCTGATGTCGAACAGAATGCCACCCTTGCAGCGCCATCCGGCGAGCACACCCAGACGCCCGTAGGCCTTGCTGCCCGGTTGGGCTGCGATACGCTCGCCGACTTCCTTCTGAAACATCAGCGTTAGCGACAGCCAGAACGGTGGCCACTGCGGTATCGTGATCCAGTTGATCAGCAACTGGGTGCCCACGTTATAGGGGAGATTGGCCGCGATCCGAACTTTGTCACCACCGGTGACAGCAACAGGATCAATGTCCAGCGCATCGCCTTCAATGACCTCAAGTCGTCCGGGATAGTGGTCCGAGATTTCAGCGAGCGCCGGAAGACAACGTGTGTCTTTTTCGATGGCGACGACCTTCTTTGCACCTGCCGCCAGGAGCGCACGGGTCAGACCGCCGGGACCCGGGCCGATCTCCAGAACCGTGCAGTCCTCGAGGTTCCCGGCAGAGCGTGCGATACGGGACGTCAGGTTGAGGTCGAGCAGGAAATTCTGACCAAGTGACTTCTTGGCATTGAGGCCGTGCGTGGCAATGACTTCGCGAAGCGGGGGCAGGGTATCGATTTGCGCCATGAGATTTGCGAGCCGCTAATACTGGTCAGGATTTGCCAAAGCGTTCGCAAGACGAAGCGCGGCTGCAAAACTGTCCACACGGGCCTTGCCGGTACCGGCCAGGTCGTAGGCCGTCCCGTGATCCGGTGACGTGCGTACGAACGGCAGGCCAAGCGTGACGTTGACGCTCTCGTCAAACCCGATTGTCTTGGCCGGTATCAGCACCTGGTCGTGATACATGCCCAGAACGCAATCATATTCTGACCGTGCGCGTTGATGAAAAAGCGTATCGGCTGAATGCGGACCGGTCGCTTCGACGCCCTTGGCCTTGAGTTGTGCCACGGCAGGTTCAATAATGTCCTGGTCCTCCAGTCCCATCGCGCCGTCTTCGCCGGCATGCGGATTGAGCCCGCAAATTGCCAGACGGGGATTGGCATATCCAAAACGCTGCTTCAGGTCGTTCGAGGCGATCTCCGCGGTCTCGACGATCAGATCAGTGGTCAGGGTGTCCGGCACGTCCTTCAACGGAATGTGGATCGTTACGGGGATTACCATAAGTTCCGGGCCGGCGATCATCATGACCGGTTGAGCAGGGGCTCCCGGCCAATGTTTCCGGGCCAGCTCACCCAGGAACTCAGTATGTCCGGGGAAGGAAAACCCTGTCTTGTAGAGTGCCGACTTGTTGATCGGGCTTGTCACGATGCCAGCGGCCTTGCCGTCATGCACATCCTCGACGCAGTGTTCGATGGCCGAAATGACGGAATTGGCGGTGTCGTAGCTTTCTTCGCCTGGAGTGTCCTTCAGTGCCGGTCCGGTCTGCACCACCGGCAGGCCCCTGGAGAAATGACCGATGGCGTCCTCCGGGGAAAGCTCTTCCAGATGAACATTCAGACCAAGATGTCTGGCACGGCTCGAAAGCAGGGCACTGTCACCTCTCACATAAAAGGGGGGGGCGCAGAGCTTACGGCGATTGACCCAGGACAGCAGGGCCAAGTCCGGACCGATGCCAGCAGGTTCTCCCATGCTGACGGCAATTGGTTTTTCAGGTGCTCGCATATCGGATCAACGGTGGATGATCGTCGCCCGGCGCCGGACTTCGTTCAGAAAACGGCGGGACTGGCTTTCACCTTCCTTGGCGCGCAGCTCGTTTTCCAGTTCGGTACGCACTGCAATATCCGAGGCAATTTCCCGTTTGCCGCAGATCGCGATCATCTCGAACCCGACGGGGGTAGTGCTTGGTTTGGTCAGCTTGCCCGGAGTGAGTTCGTTGATCTCGTCCCGCATGTTCGCAGGCAATTCAGTCTCCAGGCGGCGGCCGATGGGCTGCACGACCACCTCGCTGTACTGGCCGAGAAGTGCGCCGGCTGCGTCACAGCCGTCGAACTTGGACCGGATCTGGTTGCTTTCCCGCTTGCGCTTGGACTTGAAGCCACCGGAGGAGTTTTTGGGAACGACGACGATAATCCGTTTCAGATCGTACTCGATGGACTTTTGCCGGTCAGACTCGTCCGTCTTCTTGAGTGCGGCAATGATGTCCGATTCATGGACCTCGATCTTGCCCCGGAACTTGCGTTGCAAGACCTGGTTCCAGGCCAGCTGCGCCTTCAGGCGCGCTTTCAGGGTTTCCGGCTTGACGCCGCCGCTGCGCAGGGCTTTGGAAAGCTGCGCGGGCGACATTTTCACGTTGCGTGCGATGTTGTTATACGCATTGTCGATCGTTGACTGGTCGATATCGACACCGACGCGTTCGGCTTCCGCAAGTTTGATCTGATCGTCAATCAGTTCTTCCTTGGCCTGTCGTTTGGCGACCGAAGCGGATTTTCTCTGGGTGAGCGTGATCAGCCGGGAGCGCTGACTGATGTCATAGTCGGTGATCGGCACGTCATTGACGATCACTCTGATTGCTGCCTCTGCCGGAAGCGAGATGGGCACTGCCAGCAGCATCGCGAGACCAAGGAAAACCGGAACGAAACGAAGTCGCATTTAATAACCATCCGTGCTGGCCTGGGGCCGAACCGAAGTGAATGTAAGTGTGCCATGATATTTCGCACATCATGACAACTAATTCAAAGCCTTCACGCTTGTTGCCGGTATTCGTGGCAGCAAAATGACTTGAATGAGCTCTCCAGCGTCTTTGACCCTAATTCAGAGCGCCGCTCGAAACCTGGGTGCTGCCGATCGTCCTGAGACCAATCCGGAAGTAGAGCGTGCGATTGACGGAATCGCCATCGTTCCGGCTTCGGTCTTCCGCATAGGAGACGGACATCGAAAAGCCTTCGTCGTCGTAGCCGATTCCAACGCCGTCTTGAACGATGTTGCTGTTTTCCAGGTCGTAGCGAACAGAGCCGAAGATCCGCCAGTTTTCCTCAAGCCGCAGGCTGGCTGAGCCGAGCAATTCCTCGCGCGGTGAATCGATCCCCACATCCGGTTGGGCGTTCAAAAACGCATAGGCGAGTGAGGACACGACCGGCCCGTAGATGGCGCTGGCCTGCGCCTGTACACGGTTGAAGGAGAAGTCATCCTTGTCCAGTCGGGCCTGGGCGCCCAGTTTCACGCCGTATTGCGTGTCCAGGTAAAGGCTGCCGACATAGTCTGACAGGTCGCCGGCAAGGCCGGAATCCTGAGTAGCGCCGAGAATATCGGGAGTGGAGTAGGAGTTCTCACCCGCCAGATGGTAGGAGCGCCCGAACAGACCGCTGAGATAGTAGCCGTTGTCCAGCTGGAGCTTGTAGTTCAGGCCAAGGTTCAGGCGTGTACCGCCCTCGGCACGGTCAAATCCGGAGAACTTGTCATAGTCGAAGAGGGTGGAGGTGTCGAAAACAATGCTCTGTGCGTCATCATTCGGCAGCTCGCCAATCCGCTGTTCATCAGGCCTCACGACCACCTGCGCAACCGGTTCCAGGATCTGGTTGCCCCCGGTGAAAGTTGCAATGATCGGGTAACGGTATTCCATGCCCACCGCCGGCATTGCTCGGCCGACGAAACTTTCCCCGGTCAGGGCAAGCACGTCCGCATCGGGTGACGCCAGGAAGAACAGGTCACCGCGCATATAGGCAAAGGGTGTGAACGACTGGCCGAGCGGGTCGATGAACGTGCGGCGCCAGTCCCCCTTGAGGGTCAGGCGGGAGAACGTGCCGTCGACACCGCGGAAGCGGGGAGTGGTGCCACCGTCAATGGAAAATGCGTCTGTCTCGTCACGCGTCAGCGACGTGAAGTTGGCCGTCAGAGCCAGTTCCCCGGCGAGAACAGGATCGGCAAAGACATAGTCATAGTCGATGACCGGCAAAACGAGAGGCTGCTTGTCCTGCAGCGAACTGCCCACGGGCGAGAAGCCATTGGCGTCGAACTGGCTGTCCGAATAGTCTTCCTGCGAGATCTGGAACGCGTAGGCCTTCACAGACAGAGCGTTTCGATCGGATTTCCCTTCAAGAAAGATCTCCGAAGTCTCGCCGTTATCGTCGAAACTCGTGAAGGAGTAGTCCTTGAAGAAGGCCCTGTCGCTCTTGTAGGTAACGTTCCAGCCAAGCGTCCAGTCCGGGGCAAGGTTGAACGACGCCTTGGAGTTGATCGCACCCCGCCAGCGCTCATCGGCGCGGGAGGTGGAAAACTGACCGGGCTGCGCCTGGAAAAGACCGGCGGCCGAGAAACTCACCTGTCCGGACGTGAACCGATGCCGGTATTCGACATCGCCAAACAGGCCCTGTTTTGTCAGTGGAGTGAGAGCAGCCGTTGCATCGTAGTGCGGGTTCAGCGCCCAGTAATAGGGGACCGTGACACCGTAGCCGAGCTTGTCATTGACGATCCCGGACGGCATCAGGAAGCCGGACTTTCTCCGAACGGACGGATCCGGCATCGACAGATAGGGCAAATAGGCAATTGGCTGCCCATAGACCTCGAACGCCGCATCTTCGAACCGGATGATTTTTTCCTGCTGATTGTGAATGATCTTCTCAGCACGGACCCGCCAGAGCGGCGGTTTGTTCGGCGGATTGGTCGGCTTGGTGTAGACGGTGTAGATGCCGTTGTTGATCGTTGTAACGTTGTCGTTTTCGCGGCGGGCCTGTTCCGCGATAAAGCGTGTGCGCCGGGTCGTGTCGATCTGAAGGGCTCTGGCAAATCCCTCCGAAAAGTCCTCGGACAGGGTCATTTCCTCTGTCCGAACGACATTGCCGTTCGATTCAATGAAGATGACGTTGCCGCGTGCCATGAGCTGCTGGCTCTTGCGGTCGAAAATGATCTGGTGAGCCTGGACCGTGTTGCCGTCGTAATAGACCTGAACGCTTCCCGTCGCGACGATCAGGTCGCGGTCGAAATCATAGGTGATTTCGCTGGCTTCGAGCAGCAATTCCGCATTCGGGTCGGCCTGCTTTGCCAACTCGTCGGTAAAATTCTGGGCAGATGCGGGCAGGGTCGCGAATTGGCTTAGGCAAGCACCAACCGCCAGCGCGCTCACCGCCGCCAGCAATCTGCCCCTGTTGGCCCAAATCTCTGTGTTCAGGAAAGCTGGAAAAGACATCGCCTTACCCATCTTCCTGATGCAAGAGAATTGTCAAACCCATAAGTACTCCAAATATTCCAGGCGCCCATGCAGCCACCAAAGGAGGGACGATACCCGCGCCCCCGAAGTCCTTGGCAAGCTCGGTTAGAACGTAAAGCACGAACCCGGACAGGATTCCACCCAGAATCATACTTCCAAGCCCGCCAAACCGCGAAACTTTAAGAGAAACTGCCGCTGCAATCAAAATCATTGCAATCAGAAGAAGAGGTCGTGCCAGAAGAGTCTGATATTGCAAATTATACCGATAGGCCGGCAATCCGGCATTTCTCGCCAATTCGATAAAGCGGGGAAGGTTCCAGAACGATATCGATTCGGGTGACCCGATGCTTTCGCGGACCTCTGTCGCAGTCAGGAATGTACTGACCTGATAGCGACCATATGGCTGTGGATCTTGCTCGGTCGTGTAGACGATTGCGTCGCTCAGATTCCAGATTTCATCACCAAGTCGTGCTTCGGCCGCCTCGATCCGTTCCCTGAACGTGCCCTCGCGGTCAAAGGTGAAAATCGTGACACCGCGCAGAAGCGTGCCGCCGTCGAGAAGCTGTTTCGCCAGAAGCACGGATTCGCCGTCCAGGCCATCCTGTCGAACCCAGACGTCATTCGTTGTCTGAAGAAGGAAACTCTGCTCCGAGCCGAACAGCCCGGTGGCTACCTCGTCCGACTTTTGCTGAAACCAGACAGCGGCCGGATTATACGCGGTGATCGACAGGATCCCCAGGATCAGACCGACGAAGATCGCCGGTGCGGAGAACTGCCACACCGAGATGCCCGACGCCCGCGTGACAACGAGTTCCAGGGCCCGGCTCAGGGAAACAAAGGCCGCGATGGCACCAAAAAGGACAGTGAACGGGATGACCTGCTCGAGCAGCAGCGGCACCCGCAATGCCGAGATGAGAGCAACGCGGAGCACCGAAAAACCTTCGCGGTCTCCGCCACGTCGAACCAGTTCCAGAACGTCGAAGAGGAAGATGAGCGCGGCGGCAAACAGGAACAGGCCGATGATGGCCTTTAGAAAACGGCCTGAAAAATACAGCGAAAGGGTGCGGCCGAGGATCATGCGCTCCCCCCGGTCTGGCGATTGTTCAGGCGGTCGACAATGGCGTCAATGCGGTCCTGAACGGAAAGCTGCAGTTCGGTCAGCCATCTTGGCTGTGCCGAAGTCTGTTCCCTGAAGATGGACATCAGCGCGAGCGCGGACCCGGCAATCGGAACGGCATAGAGCAGGCCGAGCAGCGCGGTGTTGCCGGCATAAATCGCCGTGACACCGAAACCGCTGGTTCTCAGAAGCACGCAGGCGATGATGGCGCCAAGGACCGACAGTCCGCGGCTTTGGCGTGTTGTCCTTGCTTTTCCGAGGAATGCAAAGACGATCAGGCCAAAGGCGAGGCAATAAAGCGGCTGGCTGAAGCGCTCATGAAGTTCGGCAGTCAGTTTCTCCGGGTTCTGGAGTGCATAGGCATCGTTGCGGCCTGGTGCAATCAGGTTCGCAGTGGAGCGCTCGCTTGCCTTGAAAACCGGTTCACCGGCCTCCGGAATGAGATTTGACAGATCGAAGGCGTAGGACTGGAACCGCACGATCGAAATGTCGCCCTGTTCCTTGGGACGCCGCTGGATTGTGCCGTTCTGCATCACCAGGAGGGTTCGGTCAGCCGTCTCGATGATTTGTCCGGTATCGGCCTGATAGGTGAAAGCCGTCTCTTCATCCCGCGTGTCGTGAAGCAGAAGCCCGTCCAGCGTTCCGTTGCCGGACCTGTTCCTGATATGGAACGTCAGACCATTCTCGACATTGATGAAGCGGCCCGGCTTGACGATGTTGGCCACCAGGTCGGCGCGCACACGCGTGATCTCAGTGCGCAACTGCGCAAGACCCATGGGCGCGAAATAGAGCGACATGCTCGCGGTCAGAAACATGACCAGGAACGAGAACAGCACGACCGGCTTCAACACGAGAAACCGCGAGCCCCCACTCGCATCGATAACGATCAGCTCGCTGTCGCCTGAAAGGGCGTTGAGGACCAGAATAAGGGCGATCATGAGGGCAAACGGCGCAACGATCACGATCAGGAACGGCAGCGCCAGCATGGTAATGCCGATGAACTGCACAATGGTCTGGCCTTTGGAGGTCACAAGGTCCAGCTGGCGGAGCGCCTGTGTCGCCCAGACAACACCTGTCATTGCCGCAATCGTGAAAGTGAATGCGACCAACGTCCGGCGGACAATGTAACGTTCAAGCGTTTTCATAAACTTGCCGGATTTTGCCCTTGCAAAAATGCCCTAAAATCTTCCAACTCCGAATAACACGGAATGTGGTGAACGGCCCATGAATAAGAATGGTTAATATACATTAATTTTGGCGGCTCTTGCCGGAAAGCTGTTAAAACCCCATGCTTTGTAAGAATTGGCCACCAATTTCCGGTCTTGCCGGATATGGAAACGATATAACGGAATTTCCAGATCAATCTCGAACCAAAACGGCAATTCGGCAACGAACTTGCTGCGCCGTGAAAAAAGAACCTCTCAGAACGCCGGTTTTTTCAATTTCGGCATGCCGCAAACACAACAAGACAGGGAGTCCTCAGTGACCAAATTAGCCAAAATTTCCTTTTCCCGAATTGATGCTCCAAAAAGCGGGATCGCCGTATTGTTGGCGGGGGAGGACCTGAGCCTCGGGTCAACGGCAACGGAGATCGTTGCGGGCGTTGAGGGCGGTTTGGCGCGCAGCGCGGATATTGCCGGGTTTGACGGCAAGAAGGGATCTTCTCTTGATCTGATTGCGCCGGCTGGTCTTGGCCTTGATCGCCTGTTGGTCTTTGGTCTGGGAAAGGCTGACGATATCTCCAGAGATGATTGGCGCGCACTCGGAGGCAGGGTGTTCGCGGCGCTCAAAAACGCGAAAGCTGATGCGGCAACCGTTGTTCTCGAGTCCCCGCTGGAGGGAGAATTGTCGAACGAGCACATCGCGGAAATTGCGATGGGAGCAAAGCTCAGGGCCTACGCGTTCGATGCCTACAAGTCGAAGAAGCAAGGGGATGATCCCGCCCAAGATCTGAAGCTGACTCTCAAGGTTGCCGATCCGAAAGGAGCTCGCAAGGCCTGGACTGCAGCCGAGGGCATTGCGGATGGCGTCATTCTCGCCCGCGACCTTGTCAATGAACCGGCAAATGTCCTGGGACCGGTCGAATTTGCCAAAAAGGCGGAAGAACTCGGCAAACTCGGTGTCGAGGTCGAAGTCCTCGGCGAGAAGGAAATGAAGAAGCTGAAGATGGCAGCCCTTCTTGGCGTCGCCCAGGGCTCGGTTCGCCCACCGCGTCTGGCTGTCATGCGCTGGAACGGCGGCAAGAAGGGAACCGCTCCGGTCGCATTGGTCGGAAAGGGTGTTGTTTTCGATACGGGCGGCATTTCGATCAAGCCGGCTGGTGGCATGGAAGAAATGAAGGGCGACATGGGCGGTGCGGCGGCAGTCGTCGGCGCCATGCATGCGATCGCGGCGCGCAAGGCCAAGTCCAATGTCGTTGGCGTCATCGGGCTAGTTGAAAACATGCCTGACGGCAACGCCCAACGTCCGGGTGACATCGTGACGGCCATGTCTGGCACAACCATCGAAATCCTCAACACGGATGCCGAGGGAAGGTTGGTCCTGGCAGACGCGCTCTGGTACACCCAGAAAAAGTACAAGCCTGCGATCATGATCGATCTGGCAACCTTGACGGGTGCCGTCCTAGTTGCCCTGGGCAACCTCAACGCAGGTCTTTTCTCAAACAATGATGAGCTTGCCGACAATCTGCTGGCAGCAGGCAAGGCAAGTGGCGAGCCGGTTTGGCGCCTGCCCCTGTCCCCGGGTTATGACAAGATCATTGATACGCCCAATGCCGATGTGAAGAACACCGGGGGCCGCTGGGCAGGATCCATCACGGCCGCCCAGTTCCTGCAGAGATTTGCAAATGACGTTCCCTGGGCACATCTTGATATCGCTGGAACGGCGTTCGGTGCGCCGAAGGACGATATCTGCCAAAGCTGGGCCTCAGGGTATGGCGTTCGTCTGCTGAACCAGCTGGTTGCCGATCATTACGAAGGCTGATTGAAAGCCATTCAGCTGTGGCCACTGAGCCTGGAAACAAAAAAAACCCGCCGAAACGGCGGGTTTTTTCATTCAAGCTTATCAGCTCAGCAGGTTTTGTAAGCTCCGCAGGCTGTTGCCGGTTCAACCAGAAACCCCATTCCGGCGGTGGCG
This sequence comes from Roseibium sp., assembly GCA_017643925.1. Taxonomy (GTDB): domain Bacteria; phylum Pseudomonadota; class Alphaproteobacteria; order Rhizobiales; family Stappiaceae; genus Roseibium. The sequence goes on from JAEPML010000002.1 coordinate 213,919, forward strand.
CCAGCCACAACAGCGACAAGAGCACAAAACACAACGACACGCGTGAGCATATTTGTTTTTCCCCAAAACAGGCCGGGTCGGGAAACCGTTCACCAGCCGTAAAAAATGATCCTTGGATCGTCCCCAGAACGAACCCTAGTCAATCGACATTTGCGAAGGGTTAATGATACGAGTCTTCTGACATGTCTATGCTGGCATTGCTGTAAAGGGAAAATGAACCATCGGCTGTTGCAAGGTTGCATCACTGTCCCGGCGGGGGACTTCCCGATTTGATCGTGGAGCCGGATGCGAGGTCAAATGAAGCGCACCGCACGGAGAAACGATGAGCGTTGAGGTCATTTTTTATCATCTGTTGCACAAGCCGCTGGAAGCGGCGCTGCCGCAACTGCTGCTCAAATGTCTCGAACGTGACTGGAAAGTGGTCGTCCAGACGGGGAGCGAACAGCGTTGCAATGCGCTCGACGCTCACCTGTGGACGTTCAGCGACGACAGTTTCCTGCCGCATGGGACCAAGGCAGACGGATTTGCCGAACACCAGCCAATTTACCTGACGCCTGAACAGGATAATCCGAACGATGCCGATGTCCGGTTTCTGGTGGACAGGGCATCTCCGCCACCGCTTTCCAGTTACAAGCGCGCAATCTACATGTTTGATGGCAACGACGACGAAGCGGTGCAGGAAGCCCGGAACCGCTGGAAAGAGGCCAAGTCAGAGGGTTTCGAAATCGCCTATTGGCAACAGACTCAAGCCGGTGGCTGGGAACGAAAAGCCTGACGGACTTCAAGAATATCAGGGATACCCAATGCAAAAACTGAAAATCTCTTCTGCCGAACTCGTCGCCCGGGCCAAGGCGAAAATCGAGGAAGTCGAGACGGAGGACGCGATCTCGCTGGTCAATGATCCCGGCGTGCTCTTTGTCGACATCAGGGACATTCGCGAGCGTCAGCGTTTCGGGTTCATTCCCGGCAGCTTTCACTGTCCCCGCGGTATGGCGGAGTTCTGGGTGGATCCTGAAAGTCCCTATTTCAAGGAGATTTTCGCTGAAAACAGGCGTTTCATTTTCCATTGCGCTGCCGGTTGGCGCTCAGCCCTGACAGTTGCCACGTTGAACGAGATGGGATTCCAGGCGGCCCATCTGAAGGATGGTTTCGGCGACTGGGTGAAACAGGGCGGGGCGGTCGAAACCGAGACTGAATGAAGCTTGATCGTGAGCGTGACACGAAGAAGCGCGAACACTGGTCCGGGCGGGCCCACCAAGAGTGCAGGGCGGTTGCATGCTGACACCTGAGACCGTCGACTATTTGCGCAGGCAGACATACGACCCTGCAGCAGAGCAGCTTTCCATAATCGTTCCGGTCAGCACGCTCTATTGGTCTGACGAGATGCCCGACACCAAGGCCCTCCGAAGACTGGGCAATGGCGCATACGACGAGGTCATCCGGTTATTGAGCATTCGAAGGCAAATCTGGGAGCATCTGCAGGTTTCGAACGAGGAGCAGGAATTCTGGAGTTCTGCCATTTCGCTTGCTCCGGACTTTCCCGGCTTTCGCAGACTGGATTTGTCGCCGGAAGATCGGGAGGCCCAGTTCCAAATTGACCGCCTGGAAGCAGAGTTTTTCGACGAGTTGGCAGAAAGTGCTGACGACTTTGAGATTGATGTGGCCGGAAACTGGTCCGCGACTTTCCATTTGGAAGAAAAACCCGGGAAGTCGTTTTGGAAAAGGCTGATCCCGGGCTGGTTCCGCAGGTTGAACTGAAACTTGTGCGGCCTTGGCTACCGGTTTTCACCAGCAATTCGAACCGCACTGCCAGAGTTGAGGTAAAAGCCCAACGCCTTAGCTCAAGCGCGCCAGCAACTGCGGAACCTTGCCGATATGGTCCAGCCGAAAATAGCGCTCGGTTTCATCCGGCGTATCGGCTTCTTCCAGGGCCCAGGTGATTTCATAAGGCACATGCGCTGCCTGCGCGCCAGCTTCCAGGGCCGGCAGGATGTCGGACTTGAGGGAGTTTCCGATCATCATTGCCTCTCGGGCGCCAGTGCCATGGCGCGCGAAAAGCGTGTGATAGGTTCCGGCATTCTTTTCCGAAACGATCTCGATCGCGTCGAAATAAACATCCAGTCCCGACGCCGAGACCTTGCGCTCCTGGTCGAACAGGTCCCCCTTGGTGATCAGCACAAGGTGATAGTCGTCCTTGACCGCCTTCAGCGTGTCTTCAACATAGGGAAGGGGCGCAACCGGGTGAGACAGCATGTCTCTGCCGGCTGCCAGGATTTCGGCGATGACGTCTGCCGAGACCTTTCCATCCGTGACTTCGATGGCTGTCTCGATCATGGACAGGGTGAAGCCCTTCACGCCGTAGCCATAATGCAGCACGTTGCGCCGCTCGGCTGCCAGAAGGCGCTCGCTGAGACGGCTCTTGTCCGAATAGTTCGACAGGAGGTCGGCGAACCTGTCTTCGGTCAACCTGAAGACGCGCTCGTTGTGCCAGAGCGTGTCGTCTGCATCAAACCCGAGCGTCGTCAGCGCTGCCATCAGCCGGCTTCCTCATATTCGGCGGATAGTTCCAGCCATTCCTCTTCGGTCTTTACCAGCTTCTTTTCGCAAAAAGCCCGTTCCTTCGCGAATTTCGTCGCACGTTCGGGTTCTCGCGTAAAGAATTCAGGGTCCGTCAGCGCTTCATCCAGTTTGCCGATTTTCTCCTGAAGACGCGCCATTTCTTTCTCGGCCGCGTCGATCTTCTGCTTGAGCGGCTTGAGCTGACTGCGTTTCTGCGCGGCTTCCCTGCGCTTGTCCTGTGCCGACGCCTTTTCAGCCTCCGTCGCCTTGTCCCGGGCCTTCTGGGCCGCCTCCGGGCCTTGCAGGATCAGGCGTCGATAATCTTCCATATCGCCGTCATAGGGCTCGACTTTGCCCTCAGCCACCAGCCAGAGCCGATCGGCGCAAGCTTCGACCAGGTGCCGGTCGTGGCTGATCAGCACCACGGCTCCCTGATATTCATTGAGCGCCATGACCAGCGCTTCGCGGCTATCGATGTCCAGATGGTTGGTCGGCTCGTCGAGGATAAGGAGGTGTGGTCCTTCGAAGGTTGCCAGGCCCAGAAGCAGCCGGGCTTTTTCGCCGCCCGAAAGATCCTTTGCCGGCGTATCCATTCGATCGGTAGGCAAGCCGAAGCGGGCAACGCGCGCGCGCACTTTTGCTTCTGGCGCGTCCGGCATAAGCGCGCGCACATGAGCAACGGAGCTTTCCGCCGGTTTCAGTTCATCGAGTTGGTGCTGGGCAAAAAAAGCGATCTTCAGCTTGGTGGCCTTGGTGATATCACCGTCCATTGCACCGAGACGGCCGGAGATCAACTTGGCGAAGGTCGACTTGCCGTTGCCATTTGCGCCCAGCAGCGCAATGCGGTCGTCTGTGTCGATGTTCAGGTTCAGACGGGACAGGATCCGGGTGTCGCCATATCCGGTTGAAACGCTCTCGAGTTTCAGGATTGGCGGTGCAAGTTGCACCTCCGGATCCGGGAAGTGGATCGGCTTGCTGCTTTCTTCGGTCAAGGCGGCAATCGGCTGCATCTTTTCAAGCATTTTCAGTCGGGACTGAGCCTGCCTGGCCTTGCTGGCCTTGTAGCGAAACCGGTCGACAAAGGTCTGCATGTGCTTGCGCTGGGCGTCCTGTTTGACCTTCGCCTTTTCCGCCAGGACCATTGCTTCCCGGCGCTGCCGATCGAAACTGTCATAGCCGCCGGTGTAGTAGGTCAGCTTGCCGCCTTCCAGATGCACGATACTGTCGACCGCGTTGTTCAGAAGGTCCCGGTCGTGGGAGATCAGCAGCACCTGGTGCGGATAGCGCGCAACATAGTTTTCCAGCCAGAGCGTGCCTTCCAGGTCCAGATAGTTGGTCGGCTCGTCGAGGAGCAGGAGGTCCGGCTCGGAAAAGAGCACGGCTGCGAGGGCGACGCGCATGCGCCATCCGCCCGAAAAGGACGAACAGGGCCGTTTCTGGGCATTGGCGTCAAACCCCAGACCCGACAGGATCGCACCTGCACGTGCTTCTGCCGTATGGGCGCCAATGTCGGCAAGACGGGTGTGAATGTCCGCGATCTTGTGCGGGTCGCATTCCGTTTCGGCTTCCTCAAGAAGCCGCGTGCGCTCCTTGTCCGCAGCAAGCACGACATCCATCAGGCTGTCTTCGGTGCCGGGCGCTTCCTGGGCGACCTGGCCGATCCGTGCGCGTTTGGGGATCTGGACGGAGCCGGTCTCGGTGGAAAGGTCCCCGGTTATGATTTTGAACAAGGTGGATTTACCCGCACCGTTCCGGCCGACCAGTCCGGTCTTGGCCTTTCCGGGCAGCGTCACGCTTGCCTTGTCGATCAGGAGGCGATCCCCGATCCGATATGTAAGGTCCGAAATTTGCAACATGGCGGGATGTTTGGCGAACCCGCCCCGAGGATGCAAGCGGAAAGCAGGCCGAAACAGCTTTCCGCAGGCTGGCTGTGGCAATCCTGCACAGGAGAGTCACAGCCCTTGCCGTCACGAACCGAGGAAACTGAGAATCTCCTCCACGATGCGTTGGTGTTGTTCCGCGCGTTCGACACTTCCCATGATGCAGACGATCTCATCCCCGGGTTCGTGTTCCTGAAGGATCGCGAAACCCTCCGGCTTGCATTTGCCCATGAAATCGAAATGTCCGGCATCTTTGAGCTCAATGTGCCGGGTCATTGTGTCAGGGAGGGCGCGAGACAGGGCACGCGATTCAACGTCCTGGTTCAACATGTCCGCCCGTCCGGAGCCCAGAACCAGGATGGGGATGTCTATGGCACCGAGACTGGCGCGGGAGAAGACGGGTGTGCCTCCAAGATCCATGCTGATCACTTTGGAAACACGCGGATCCTTGAGATCTGCTTGCATCGCGCCCTGATCTCCAGGCGTCTCCGCAACGGACCAGCCTTTCAGAACGCCGCAGGCGACCGGCGGGGTCTCGACATTGCAGGCGGTCTCGTACCGGGCACTGTCGAACCGGGCACCGGCCAGCAGCATGACAGTGAAACCTCCAAGGGAGTGTCCGGCCGCATGGATCCGGGTCTCGTCGATCAGGGCGCGGTAATCGCTTGGACCGGTCAGGTAGGAGATAAGCCGCGAGAGATCGGCTGGCCTTTTCCAGAGTTCACGAGCCTGGTCGGGGTCGCGCAAAAAGGTGCTCGTCCCCGGGTGATTGACCATGGCAACGACAAAGCCGCGGCGTGACAGTTCGGAGCCGAGCCAGGCCTGGTTGAAGGTGTTGCCATACATTCCGTGAGAGACCACGATCAACGGAAAGGGACCCTTTGCAGGCGTGCCGTTCGGATCGGCCGGCGCCATCTCCCAGACCTTGCTCTTGTCAGCCTTTTGCATCCGCCCTGGCGTGTTGGTCGGGTACCAGATGTCACCGGCAAGGGGACGGTCGCCGTATGTGTCCGAGACCTCAATCTTCGCGACACCCGGACCGTATCGTGTGTTGTCCTGGGGGCCGGCGCTGACTGCAGATGTGTTGAGTGAAAGGGTGCACACGGCAGACAGGACACCGCCAATGAGGCGTGTTGTGAACTGGGAGATCATGAAATCACCTTCGATAATTAGCGATGGTGATCAGATGCGTGACCAGTAGGGCTGATAACAATCCCCAGACGGCCCAACAGATGTCCTGAATCGTGATAAAGGACAGGACTTTCAACGTGGTTCCCAGTATGGATCAGAAATGATCAGTATCCCGGTCTCATTTCTGCTTGCCTGTCTGTTTCTGCTTCTGGGGCTGATCATGGTCTCCTGGCGGTCACTGCCGCCACTCTCCCGCATGCTCTTTCTTCTGGCTTTCGCTCTTATGGCCTGCGAGGCGGTCCTCGTGGGCATGCGGTTCGCCTTCAATATCTACGATCTGCTGTTCCTTCAAAGAGCGTTGCCGGTCTGGATCGCCCCGGCTCTCTATGTCTCCTTTGTCGCCCTGACGGTCTCGAAAGAGGCGACTTGGCGTCAGATCAGGATCAACTTCGGGATCTCCGCTGTCCTGACAACGGCCATGTTTCTCCCGATTCCGTTCGGCGGCTACATTGATCTTCTGATCGCAGCTTCCTTTGCCACCTATACGGCTCTTCTGTTCCGACTCTGGCGTCGTGGTGCCGACCAGTTCTCGCAGGCGCCGACGCGACTCAGCGAAGTGTTGCTCAAGTTGCTTGGCCTGGCCGTCACCGTCATGCTGGCAACGCTGCTTGTGGATGTCTTCATTGCCATACTGTTTGCCAATGAAATGGCTGGCTCGGCTGCGGTGACCATTTCCGTGGTGAGCCTGCTTTTTCTGATCGCGACACTGGCGCTGCTGGCAGAGAGCCTGAGACTTCAGGCCAGGCGGGGCCGGCGCGCTGTTGAAACGCCGCAGGCCAACGATCCGGTTTCAGAGGACCTCGTTGAGAGAGCGCGAAAGGTGCTTGCTGAAAAATCTCTCTTCAGGGATCCCGGACTGACCCTGACGCGGCTTGCCAGGCGGGTCGGCGTCCCTGACAGGGACCTGTCACAGGCGATAAACCAGGCCACCGGCATGAATGTAAGCCAGTTCGTCAACCAGGTTCGCCTCGCCGAAGCCGCGCGGCTTCTCACGTCGACAGATGAGCCTGTTGCAAAGATCATGGAACAGGTGGGCTTCCTGACGCGATCGAACTTCTACAGGGAATTCCGAAAGGTCTATGGAGAAGCGCCGGCGTCCTTCCGGAAGAAGCTCAGCCTTCGTCCAGCAGAAATTCCAGATAGATAGCCGCAAATCCGCCAAGCAGCTCGTGGCACAGAATGACCTCACGTGATTGCGGATCCCAGAAGGCATTTTCCACGCCGCATTCCGCAGCTCGGAAGGTGACCGTTTCCGGCAGGTCGTAATATGTGTCGAGCTCAGTTGCGACCAGTTCCACGAGCTCGCTTTCCTTCAAAAACAGGGCTAGCGAGGCCAGCCCGTTGGGCGCCGGTTCGTGGGAGACCTTGATCTTTCCTCCCGGCGTTTCCTGTTCTCGAAGATAGGGTTCGGTCGTGTAGTCCCAGGAATCCGCCGTTTGCTCGTAGTCGAACCCGCAGGTCTCGATACGCTCTTCAGGGAGACCGAGGTCCTTCGCCAGTTCCAGGAACGCATCTTCATCTGCACCCACCATCAGGCAGAGGATACGATACCCCCTTTGCTGATCCAGGTCGTGCTCGTCGTAGAAGATGAGGTCTTCATAATTCTCGTCGGCGATCAGGAACCAGCCGATCATGGCATTGGTCAGAAGAAGATCCATGTCGTCAGTGTCGGCCGAAAGCATGGACACGGTGGCAAGATTGTCGACGGCGTCCTCTTCCTGGGCAAGCACCGGCAGTTCAAGCTCGGAGACGAGCATGTGCCCGCCTTCGTGGTAGAGGGTGAACAGCGCATTGCCGGCAACGAACACCAGCAGTTCCTCAAGGTCTTCCGATGCCAGTTCGGACAGGCGTTTCTCAAGGCGGGAGAAGTCCTGGTCCTGCGCCTTCGCCGGCCCTGCCATAACGCCCAGTACAAGCATTAGCCCAAAAAACACGCGGACCAGTATCGAAGAAAGGCAAGTGAATCTTGTGGTCTTTTGCGTCATTGTCCGGGCTATCCTTGATATGGAACGACTGTTGTTCCGACGACCGAAACCGGCCGAGCGCTCGTCGCTTGAGAGCATAGTTAGCAGCTTCCAGGGCCGTGAAGTAGAGGGCGACATGAAAATGTCATGACGGCGCCCCCTTGCAGGGCAGGCAAGGCCCCGTTATTAAGGCCGCGAAATTTCTGAATTCCCGTATTGGCAGCCGGGCTGCCGCACTCACGAAACGAGAAAGACAAAACCATGGCGATTGAACGCACGTTTTCCATGATCAAGCCGGACGCGACCAAGCGCAACCTGACCGGTGCCATCACCGCCAAGCTGGAAGAAGCCGGCCTGCGCGTTGTAGCCTCCAAGCGCGTGTGGATGTCCCTGCGCGAAGCTGAAGGCTTCTATGCCGTTCACAAAGAGCGTCCGTTCTTCGGCGAACTGACCGAGTTCATGTCTTCCGGCCCGACCGTTGTTCAGGTTCTGGAAGGCGAAAATGCCATTGCCAAGAACCGTGAAGTCATGGGCGCAACCAACCCTGCTGAAGCTGCCGAAGGCACGATCCGCAAGGCATATGCTCTTTCCATCGGCGAAAACTCTGTTCACGGTTCCGACGCTCCGGAAACCGCTGCTGAAGAAATCGCATTCTGGTTCTCCGGCACCGAACTCGTCGGCTAAGGTCAGACACCAAAATCAATCGGAAGGCCGGCCAGTGTGCCGGCCTTTTTTGTTCTTTGATTGGCAATTTTGCCAGTTACATCCTGTTACACATTCTTACGATAGCGCGACAGCACGCGCGCCGCATTCCCGCCATACTGGCTGCGTCGGGGTAGTGTGAACGGGAGAAGAAAAATGCGAATGAAACTGGCCCTGGCGGGGGTGTTGATTGCGATGCCTGCAGCAGCGCATGACAGTTCATTGCCGATCAGCGGCGAAGACGCCATCGAGCATAAACACATCAGTGAAGAACTCTGGCGTCTGCTCCTGCCCGAAGCAGAAGCTGCGGCAGATATCACCATCAATGGCAACACGCGCCGCATTCGGGCTAACGGATACCCCAACAAGCCACCGGGGCAATTTCCGAACCGCAACAACCCGCATCAGATTTCGAAGAAGAACTACAATCTCAAGGTTCCTTTGCAACCGCGCAAGAACGGTCGTGCCCGCAATGCGCAGGGCTCCGTGTTCGGGATCGCGCTCAACGGTGTTGTCATGGATCCGGGGACGGCTGAATTCTGGCAGAACAATCGTCGCTCCGGCTGGAACTACGAAGCGCTGGGCGGGGCCTGCAAACTTGGCCTCGACCGGTAAAACGCCCACGTCCAGCCGGATGGAACCTACCACTATCACGGCATTCCCAAGGGCGTTGTTGCATCAAGCGGCGGCAACTCGGTGCCCGCGATGATTGGCTTCGCGGCGGACGGTTTTCCCATCTATGGTCAATATGGCTACTCGGATCCGGCGAAAAAGTCCGGCATGAAGAAGCTGAAAAGCAGTTACCGGGTCAAGAGCGGCACGCGCCCGAGTGGACCGGGCGGCCGTTACAACGGCAAGTTCACGCAGGACTGGGCCTTTGTCTCCGGGGCAGGCGACCTTGACCAGTGCAACGGACGTTTCGCCGTAACGCCGGAATATCCGAACGGTACCTATCACTATGTCCTGACGGACACGTTTCCCTTCATTCCGCGGTGTTGGATGGGCTCGCCCGATTCAAGTTTCATGCGTTTGAAGGGCAGGGGGCGTGCAGACCTTGAGACCGACGAGAGAGAGGCAACGATCGATTTCGCGGTCTTCGCCGACAACATCGACGTAGCGGTCCAGCTGGTCCAGGCCCAGGGTGGACACCCGCCGCGTTTCCTCCCGGGGGGCCGTCCGCCGCCTCCGGGAGCCGGAAGGGGGCCCGGTCGAGGACAGAGGCCCGGTGGCCGATCCCCCTGTAGCGGCAGTTGATTGACTGTTTTGGTTATGAGAATTGATGCTGGAGGCGCTTGACGGCGCCTCTTGCTGTTTTCATAAGGCTTTGATCCTGTCAAAGCCAACTGGACCCTGATGAACCAGCAGCCTCCAAAACCGACCTTCTCTGCCTGTCCGCATGATTGCCCGTCAACCTGTGCGCTCGATGTGCATTTCTATCCGCATGGAGATGTACGGCGCCTGAACGGCGCGAAGGACAACGACTATACGGCCGGTGTCATCTGCGCCAAGGTCGCTCGATATCCCGAACGTCTCTATCATCCGGAGCGCTTGCTGACGCCCTTGCGCCGCACTGGCAAAAAGGGGAGCGGGCAATTCGAGGAGATCACCTGGGACGCCGCGCTTGACCTGATTGCCGAGAAATTTCTGGCTGCCGAACGGGAATTCGGCGCGCAATCCGTCTGGCCCTACCACTATGCCGGCACCATGGGCCTGGTGCAGCGAGACAGCATCCACCGTCTGCGCCACGCCAAGAAGTATTCGCGCCAGTTCGACAGTTTCTGCACCAACATGGCCTGGACGGGTTACGTGGCCGGAACCGGCAGTCTGACGGGGCCGGATCCGCGCGAAATGGCCAAGTCCGACCAGGTGATCATCTGGGGCACCAATCCTGTCGCGACGCAGGTCAATGTCATGACCCACGCAATTGCGGCCCGCAAGAAGCGCGGCGCCCGTATCATCGTGGTCGATGTCTACCAGACAGAGACGATGAAACAGGCCGATATCGGGCTGATCCTGAAACCGGGTACCGATGCCGCACTGGCCTGTGCGATCATGCATGTCCTGTTCCGGGACGGTCACGCCGACTGGGACTACCTGGAAAAATACACGGATTGTCCGAAGGAGCTGGAAGCGCACCTGCAATCGCGCACGCCCGACTGGGCGGCCGGGATCACCGGTCTTGCGGTTGAGCAGATCGAGGAAGTTGCCAGGTTGATCGGCGAAACGAAGAAAACCTTCTTCCGTCTTGGCTATGGCTTCACCCGCTCCCGCAACGGCGCCGTCGGCATGCATGCCGCCTGTTCGATCGCGGCCATTACCGGCAGCTACCAGTATGAAGGTGGTGGAGCCTTCCATAACAATGGCGGACTGTTCGCCTTCAACAAGGAGAGGGTTGAAGCCGGTTCACTCGCCGACAAGTCGATCCGTGCGCTCGACCAGAGTCTGATCGGTCGCATCCTGACGGGCGACGAAGCCGCCCTTATGGGTGGACCGCCCGTCAAGGCCATGCTGATCCAGAACACCAATCCGGTATCCGTGGCACCCGAACAGGAACTCGTACGGCAAGGCTTTGCGCGTGAGGACCTCTTTACCGTGGTGCATGAACAGTTCATGACCGACACGGCGAAAATGGCGGATATTGTCTTGCCGGCAACCCAGTTTCTTGAGCATGACGATATCTACAAGGGCGGAGGCCACCAGTATTTCCTGCTTGGGCCAAAGGCTGTTGAGCCGCCGGAAGGTCCTAGAGAAAACATTTATGTTATCAACGAGATAGCAAGGCGTGTTGAATCAGATTCGCATCCCGGGTTCGACATGAGCGCACGCGATCATATCGACTGGATGCTGCAGAACTCCGGTTTTGGATCGCTGGCCGACCTTGAGGCGAACAAGTGGCGTGACCTGCAGCCGGATTTCGAAACGTCTCACTACCTGAACGGGTTTGGACATGCCGACCGGAAGTTCCACTTCCGCCCGGACTGGGGCCGTTCGGCTGCCCCCAACAAACCCGATGGTGACACCGCATTCGGTCCCTGGGAAAGCATGCCTGAACTGCCCGACCAATGGGACAGCATTGAACGCGCCGACGCGCAGCATCCGTTCCGTCTGGTGACATCACCGGCGCGCTCCTTCCTCAATTCCTCTTTCACGGAGACGGAAAGTTCGAAGAAGAAGGAGCAGCGCCCGGAGGTCTGGCTGCGACCGGAAGAGGCCGCGCAATACGGCATCGAGGATGGCGCGAAGGTGAAAATGGGCAATCGGCGCGGCGTGGTAACGTTGCATGCCCGCCATGTGGAAACCGTCGCCCCGGGCGCCGTCATTTCCGAAGGCATCTGGCCGAACAGTTCGTTTGAGGACGGCCGTGGCATCAACACCCTGACTGGAGCCGATCCTGTCGCCCCCTACGGTGGTGCCGCGTTCCACGACACGGCGGTTTGGGTGAGGGCGGTTTAGCTCAACAGTTTCAAACTTCCCGTCAGTGACTTGACCCATTTGGACGGCCCAAAGAGACCAATGCCGTCTATTTGTTCCTCGCTCAGGTCGCGCATGGGGACTGCATTCCGATAGTCATCGAAACAGTGCATCATGCGGGCGAAGGCAGGAAACAGCACCAGATTGCCGTGCTCGGGCTTCGAAATATGGGCCTTGGTCATCAAGGCATGCAATTCGTCCGAGGCCGCCTGTAAAACGGGAACAGGCCGATCGGCGCTGGCGAGATAAGTCAGGCCCGGACGGTCGCTCAGTTCCACATTTCCGAATCCGGGCTGACCGGCGCCAAGACCGATCCCGATGGTTGCCACCGTGTTGGAGACCAGGCCGACCGGCAAGACCGGATTGACGACAATTGCGATTTTCAGATCACCGTTTCCTTGAAGGCTCATGGCAGGTTCGTTTCCTCCTGGCTGAATTTTTGTCAGGAAAAACTGGTCCGATTTTCGGGAAAGGTGCTGTCTGATTGCATTGATCTTTAGCTCAATACCGGTAGATTTTACCGAGTTTCTCCAAAATTTAGAAAGAAGTGACCGATGAGTGAGATATCACGGGAAGATGTGAAGATTCTGGACAGGCTTCAGGCAGACGGCAGGATCACCAACGCTTCTCTGGCGGATGCAGTATCCATGTCAGCATCGCCCTGTTGGCGGAGGGTGCGCCAGCTTGAGGAGGATGGTGTCATTCAGGGCTACAGCGCCAATCTCGACAGGCGCAAGATCGGCCTGGGCGTCCTGGTTTATGTCACCATCCAGATCGACAACCATTCAGACGAGGACGCGTCGCGCTTCGAGCGGCAAATCCAGGAACTGCCCGAGGTCATTTCCTGTCATTCGGTGTCCGGGGGAGCCGACTTCATGCTCATGGTTGTCAGCCGGGACCTGGATGCGTATGCCGAGTTTTCCATGACAATTCTTCGGCGGTTGCCCGGCATCAAGACCATGACCACCAACTTCGCCCTGAAGGAGATCAAGCCGTTCAAGGGATTGCCCCTGGGACTTTGACCGGACTGCACCCGGTTGCTCAAACGAAGGGCGGCGGATCGTCCGTCCCGACGCCGCCGCCCACCTCAGTCAGGCTCAGATCGTGTTTCCGGACCCAATCCGTCCGGGTCAGGTCTGATTTTCCGAGGCTTGTTGGTAGGACGTGTCGAGCTTGCCTTCTTCGGCCTTGTAGAAATACTGGCTCGCCACTAGCCAGCCCTTAAGGGGCCGCAGCACCGGAATGCAGGTCAGGAGGATCAGGGGCAGGGTTGTGACCAGATGCACCCAGTATGGTGCGGTAAAGGCGATCTCAAGCCAGATCCCGAAGGCAACGGCGGGAACACAGCCGAAGCATATGACGAAAAAGGCCGGTCCATCAGCCGGGTCTGCGAAGCTCAGGTCGAGCCCGCAGTGGTCGCATTCGGGTTTCAGGGCAAGAAAACCGTCAAAGATCTTGCCCTGGCCGCAACGCGGGCAGCGGCCCTTGATACCGGTTTGAATGGGCGGCAGTTCCGGCCAGTCCTGCTGGTTGCTCATGTCCTGTCCTTCCCCGTTGAGGGCGCGGGTCTGAATGATCGGACTTTCAATCGATTGATTGGAAGTGCATGCATTCAAAATAGAGCAATCGGAGTTTGTCGCAAGCGGTTTTGATGCGGCAAATTGGCCTTGGCGTCAGCAGGTCTTCAAAAGAAGGCCGACGCGCTTTGCGGGGAGCTTCTCAAGGTTTGGGCGATCTCTTCTAGTGCATGGGAAAGACGGGCGCGATCAACTGGTCCTCCAAAGCAGATGCGCACGGCTTCTGCGGGCGTGCCGGAAACGGTGAATGGATCGCTTTCCACAATGCCGATCGGCAGGTGCCGTATCTGGCTGACGAAGGCGGATCGTGTCCAGGCCGCGGGCAGGTTGAGCCAGAGATGGAAGGCAGCCTCGTCGGTTGCGATATTGAAGTCACCCAGCATCTTTCCTGCAAGGCTTTGGCGTGCTGCGCTTTCATCACGCACGTGATCGAGAATTGCCTTTGCCGTGCCGTTCTCAATCCACAGGCTGGCCAGGGCAACCGTCATGGGTGAGGGCATGACACTTGCCGTTCTGAGTGCGCGCTGCAGGCTCCAGGCACGGCTCTTGTCCGGTGCTGCGACATAGGCAAGCCTCAGCCCGGCACCAAGCGACTTTGACAGGGAGCCAATGTACCAGGTCTGCTCAGGTGCCAGTTCTGCGAACGGTTTTGGAGGGATTTGCAGCAGGGGGCTATAGGGATCGTCCTCGAGAATGGGGATGCCGAACTCGCGCGCGATGTTCACGAGTTCCTTCCGCCGGGCCTCTGGGATGGTTCTTGTTGTAGGGTTGTTGAGCGTCGGATTGATGTATAACGCCCGCAAGGTCTCGGTTTGGCATTTGCTGCGCAATGCGTCGGGGATAATGCCATCGCCATCGGTTTGCAGGCCGATCAGTCCAAGTCCCAGCTGCGCGCAAAGCGAACGGATCCCCGGGTAGGTGATGGCTTCGCAAGCGATCAGGTCTCCGGGCGAGGTCAGGTCCTGCAGGATCGCCATCAAGGCTGCCTGGGCACCAGGGGCGAATGCGATCCGCTCGGGGGAGACTTGAAGCTGCATGTCTTTGAGCCACTTTTCACCCGCCTGCTTGTCCTGTTCCGATGCTTCCAGATCCTGGTAGCGCATCAGGGAAACAAGATCGGCCGACAATGCGGCAAACCCGCTCTTCATGCGCGCAAGCAATGTCGTGTCCGTGGGTTCCGGTGGCAGCAGCATGGAATGGTCCGGAGGAGATTGGCGTCGTGGAGCGCGCGTTGAAGTGTCCTTCGGGATGTCGCTCGTCGTCGAGACATAGGTTCCGCTGCCCACCTGTGAAGAGATGATGCCTCTTCTCCGCGCTTCCGTATATCCGCGCGCGACGGTCGTGAAATCCAGCCCCAGTCTGCGCGCCAGATCCCGCTGGGCCGGCAGACGGTCTCCCGCTGTCAGGCGGCCTGACTTGATGTCCGATTCAATGGTATCGGCGATGGCCAGGTATCGAGGCGCATTGCTGCGGGAAAGGTCGGGACACCAGTCGGTCATGCGGTTTTGCTCTTGTCTTTAATTGACTGCATATTGACTGTATATTGTCTTGAGGCGAATTTGTCACGCTAATCATCGCCCTGTAAACCATCCCTCACTTCGACCGACAGGATGGTTGGCAGGTGCCGCGCGATTTCCTCCCAGGTTTCACCCTCGTCAAGACTTGCAAAGACCGAACCTGAATTGGTGCCGAAGTAAAGACCTGCGGGATCGCGCCGGTCTCCTGCCATTGCCTGGCGCAGCACTGTGAAGAAACAGGCTTCCTGTGGCAAACCGTTCCGCTTTGCCTGCCATGTCTGACCACCATCGGAGGATTTCCAGACTGCTGCCGCCGCGTCCGGCGGGTATCTGCCGCCCGCATCGGAGTTCAGTGGCAGGGTCCAGATCGTTTCCGGGTCACGTGGATGAACGCGAATGGGAAAGCCGAAGGTGGATGGCAGGCCGTCATTGATATCGTCCCAGCTGCGGCCCCCGTCCAGCGAACGCCAGACGCCGTGATGGTTCTGCTGGTAGAGGAGGTCCTTGCTGCCCGGGGCGCGCATCATGTTGTGGACACAGTGGCCCGTTTCCCCGTCTCGTGGGGCTGCTGGGTGGTTGTGTCCTTCGCAGGCTGCCGCATTTGAAAGCCGGTTGCGGCGTTCCCAGGTCGCGCCGCCATCTTCCGTCGCAAAAACGCCGGCTGCAGAGATGCCGATCCAGAGCTTTTTCGGATTTTCCGGATCCGACACGATCGTGTGCAGGACGAGGCCTGCCGCGCCGGGATTCCAGCTGTCTGCAGACGGATGGTTGGCGAGGCTTTCAACCTGTTCGAAGCTCGCCCCCTTGTCACCGCTGGCCAGCAAACGTGCCGGCTTGGTACCGGCGTAAAGCGTTCCATGGGCAAATTCGAGCGACCAGATCTGGGAAAAGGTGTCGCTGAAGGGTAAAGGCGTTTCGCTCCAGCCGATCATGGCCGCAAAGTCGGGATCTTTGGCTGCCCACTCGTCGATCATGCCCTTTGTCAGGCGAGTCAGCGTCCAGCTTGCACCATTGTTGGCGGAATGCCAGACGCCGCCACCGTGCCAGTCACTGCCACCACCAGCCCACAGGTCTCCCGAGACGGGGTCGGCTATGACGTGATTGATGGGCCAGCCATCGCAATGCGGCCCGCTGACAGACCAGCCAGTGCGTGTTTTGCCACCGGAAATGAGAAAGGCGCCTTTGGTCGTGCCCACAAGAACAGTCAATTCGTCCGCAGCCATGCCGGAGATCCTCCCATGCTCTCGTGTTGAGACTAACACATCTGCCAGGTTGCGAGGTGCGGTGCGGGGAACCGACATCGCAAAGATCGATGTCCATTCGACTGGGAGTGCCATGAGATGTGGATCGGCACTCCGGGTGCGGAAGCCTGGGCGCCGATTTCAGGCGACACCCCACGCGCATTTATCCATTTGCAACAGGTGTGGGAACGCAAACGTCGCGCCATGGATGCGGCGTTAAACACCTGGACACGGAGTTTCTGAGATCCGAATTGAGGCGTTTTCATGCAGGAAGGGTCCGGGAATGCTCCGGGCCCTTTGAATGCTGCTACGGCCAGACGAGCGAGGCCGTGTCGTGCTGACCGGCTCCACCGGTCACGCGGGTTCCTGACACTCTGGTCTTGCCGCTGGCAACAAGTTCCAGCGCTTTCGGGTAGATCTGGTGCTCGACCTGAAGCACCCGGGAAGCAAGCGTGTCGGGCGTGTCATTGTCCAGAACTGGAACCGCACCCTGTATGATGATTGGGCCGTCATCCATTTCGGCTGAGACGTAGTGAACCGTCGCACCATGCAGCTTGACCCCTTCTTCAATCGCCCTTTCATGGGTCGCAAGACCCTTGAAGGACGGGAGCAGGGCCGGATGAATATTGATCATCCGGTTGGTCCAGGCGTTGACGAGGTAAGGTGTCAGGATGCGCATGAAGCCGGCAAGGGCAACGAGTTCGATCCTGTGGTCCTTCAGCACCGCATCGACCTGACGCTCGAAGGCCTCCCGGTCGCCTGAAAACTCCTTGTGGTCGACAACAGCGGTTGCGATACCGAATTCTTCTGCCCGTTCCAGACCTTTCGCATCCGGTCGGTTTGAGAGCACCAGTGCGATTTCCGCCGGATAGGAGGGGGCCATGGAAGCGGAAATCAGCGCGCCCATGTTGCTGCCGCGGCCTGAGATCAGAATGGCAGTCCGCTTGCGGCTCATGTGGTCAGGCTCAGCGTGTTGTCAAACAGGACCGGCGTGTCACCCGATGCTTCAATCTGGCCGATCCTTGCGACAGTTTCTCCGGCGGCCTCCAGGGCTGCGGTGACGGCATCCGCCTCATTGGGGGCCACAACAACAACCATTCCGATACCGCAGTTGAAGGTGCGCAGCATTTCGCTTTCTGCCACACCACCAGCCGAAGCCAGCCAGGAGAACACCGGTGGCACACTGATCTGGGAGAGGTCGATACGCGCTGATGAGTTGTCTGGCAGGACACGCGGCAGGTTTTCCGGCAGGCCACCGCCGGTGATATGCGCAAGCGCCTTGATGCCGGAAGTCGACTTCAACGCCGCCAGCAGAGGTTTGACGTAGATCCGGGTCGGCTCCATCAGGGCCTCGCCAAGCGTCTTGCCCGCGTCGAAGGGGGCGGTATCAGACCAGGTCAGGCCGGAGAGCTCGATGATCTTGCGAACCATCGAAAAACCGTTCGAGTGGACACCGGAGGAGGCGAGGCCCAACAGGACATCACCTGTCTCGACATCCTTGCGTGGCAGGATTTCGCCGCGCTCGACGCCACCGACAGAAAAACCGGCAAGGTCATAGTCGCCTTCGCCATACATGCCCGGCATCTCGGCGGTTTCGCCACCAATCAGGGCCGCGCCGGCCTGCTTGCAGCCGTCGGCGATACCCGCCACGACATCTGTCGCCGTTTCGACATCCAGTGCGCCAGTTGCGAAATAGTCGAGGAAAAACAGAGGCTCGGCACCCTGAACCACCAGGTCATTCACGCACATTGCAACAAGGTCGATGCCCACGGTGCGGTGCTGGCCGGTCTCGATGGCGATCTTGAGCTTCGTTCCCACACCATCATTGGCGGCCACCAGAACCGGGTCCTTGAAACCGGCGCCCTTGAGGTCAAACAGACCGCCAAAGCCGCCGATATCGCTGTCTGCACCTGGCCGGGAAGTCGCCTTCACCAGCGGTTTGATGCGGTTGACCAGTTCGTTGCCGGCATCGATGTCGACACCCGCATCCGCGTAGGTCAGGCCGTTGGTTCCGGAAGGCGTGGATTGGCTCATTAGGCACTCCGAGGCAAAGAAGCGATTGGCTGTGCCCACGCGGATTACAGTCTGGAGCGGAGGAAAACAAGGGGCGAGCCGGTTTTGCCGGAAGAATTGCCGGGCAAACTTTTCAAGACTGGCTGGTTGGGCACATTTCGGGCAATCTCACGCTTGCACTTGTCGAGCAAACCTCGGCGCCAAACGTCAGCACTCCCGGATCCATTTCTTGCCCCAATATGTCGATTGAACGGTGTTTCGATCGGTCTCAGCCGTTTTATCGAATGGTGCCGATAATTGTTGCTGTGGACTTGACCGGTTCGGGTGTTTATTCCCATTTGCAAGAGGCTTGCTGTTTTGGTTTGCCTTGTTGTTGAGGAGTATTTCCATGACCCTGAAGCGTCAGGTCCAGTTCTGGTTGATTTCCCTGGCTGTCTTCTGCCTCTTTCTTTACGTGTTTTCGGGTGTGTTGTTGCCCTTTGTGGCCGGCATGGCGGTGGCTTACCTGCTTGACCCGGTCTGCGACCGGCTCGAAGCCCTGGGCATGCGCCGCATGTGGGCGACCTTGACCATTCTGTTTGCCTTCATTTTCATTCTGGTGCTCTTCTTCATCTTGTTGCTGCCGGTGCTCGGAAACCAGCTGGCGCTCTTCCTGGAGCATTTCCCGGAACTGGTGCGCAAGCTGCAGGCATTGTTCTCCAAGTATCTGCCGGCCGATCTGGCAAGCCTTGCCGGAATCAGTCCGGAAGACCTCCAGGCCTCCATGACAAACCTGATCGGTCAGGGCGCCGCATTTGTCGGCAAGCTGGCCCAGTCCATCTGGAGCGGGGGGCAGGCTCTGCTCGGCATCATCTCGCTCTTTGTCATCACGCCCGTGGTTGCCTTCTACCTGCTGCTGGACTGGGACCACATGGTGGAACGGATCGACAGTTGGTTGCCACGGGACCACCTTGGGGAACTGCGGTCTCTGGCACGGGAAATGGATGAGGCCGTCGCCGGTTTCGTTCGCGGCCAGGTCTCGGTCTGTTTCCTGCTGGGATGCTTCTATGCGATCTCTTTGGCACTGGTCGGCTTGAATTTCGGTCTGTTGATCGGAATGGCCGCTGGTCTCGTTAGCTTCATTCCTTTCGTTGGAGCCGGTCTTGGCTTCCTGGTCTCCCTGGGTGTTGCCCTCGTGCAATTCTGGCCTGACTGGCCCTGGATACTGGTCGTTGGAGCGATCTTCGCCGTTGGCCAGTTCCTGGAGGGCAATATTCTCCAGCCCAAGCTCGTTGGAGACAGCACCGGGTTGCATCCGGTGACGTTGATGTTCGCTCTCTTTGCCTTTGGATATCTCTTTGGATTTGTGGGGATGCTCGTGGCGGTTCCCGCTGCCGCGATGATCGGCGTCCTTGCGCGTTTTGCCCTGAAGCAGTACCTAGCGAGCGCAGTCTATAAAGGAAAAGGCCGCCCATCGGCGCCAATCGAAGAGTAAGTACCAGTACCATGGCGGAACCACCGCGCCAGTTACCTTTGGATCTACCGCACGAAGCGGCCCTCGGCAGGGATGACTACCTTGTTGGAGGTTCAAACCGGGCCGCGTTCGAGCTTCTTGAGCGCTGGCCGGACTGGCCGGCCCCCGTGGTGGTGCTGGCCGGGCCGGTTGGCTCCGGAAAAACCCATCTGGTCAATGCATTTCGGGACGAAACCGGGGCGGCCGTGATTGAAGCGCCGGCTCTTAACGAGGCTGCGGTTGCTGCCCTGGCAGGGGCGCCTGCGATTGTGGTTGAAAACACCCATCTGGGTGTCGACAACACCGCTCTGTTTCACTTGCTGAACGCGGCGCGACAGGCAGGTAAGAAGGTGCTCATCACCAGTCGGACCTGGCCGGCAAGCTGGAAAATCAGCCTGCCGGACCTGATGTCCCGCTTGCGGGCCGCAACACCCGTGGAGATCCTTGAGCCGGACGACGATCTTTTGCGCCGGGTGCTCGTAAAACTGTTTGCAGACCGTCAGATCGCCATTGACCTCGCTGTGGTTGATTATCTGGTGGTTCGCATGGAAAGATCGCTTGAAGTGGCATTGCGCGCAGTCGAGGCCATTGATCAGGAAGCGCTTGCGGGGCGCGTGAAGATTACCAAGCCGCTTGCAGGCCGCGTCCTTGAAGATGTGCATAAAAGCCATTAACGCGGGCAAATGCGACTAAGCTGTCATTTGCTCAAAAGTGAGTTCGTGTTAGTCACGGCAAATCCAGGCTGGCCTGGACACGGAATTGCGTGGAAAAGGATGGTGACATGAACGAAACGCCAGACATGTCTGACATGCTGTCGACATCCTCCGTCGCCGCCGATCATCAGGTTTCCGTGCCCGACACGAACTGGGACGCCGGACTGGCCGCATCTCCATCGCGCTTCATGAACCGCGAGCTGTCCTGGTTGCAATTCAATCTGCGCGTTCTTGAAGAAGCGATGAACGAGAACCACCCGCTGCTTGAGCGGGTTCGTTTTCTGTCCATTTCAGCCAACAATCTCGATGAATTCTTCATGGTACGTGTTGCCGGACTTCGCGGCCAGCAAAGAGCTGAGGTCACCAACCTGTCGGACGACGGGCTGACGCCGACCGAGCAACTGCAGAAAATCAGCGATGCCGTAAGCGAACTCCAGGCCTCCCAGCAAAAGATCTGGGGTGAGCTGCGCCGTGACATTGCCGAAAAAGGCATTGAGGTTCTCAATCGGGACACGATCAGCGAAGCGGACAAGGCCTGGCTGCAGAACTATTTTCTGGCCTATGTCTTTCCCGTTCTGACACCTCTGGCGCTCGACCCGGCGCACCCGTTCCCGTTCATTCCAAATCTCGGGTTCTCGATCGTGTTCGAACTTGCGCCGACATCCGGTGGCCGTGGCATGATTGCGCTTCTCAGGATTCCAAATCAGGTCGAGCGCTTTGTGCAATTGCCGAATGCGGAAGACGGCTCGGCCCGGTTCATAGCGATCGAGAAGGTTGTCAGCCTGTTCATCGGGCGCCTGTTTCCGGGTTACGAGATCCGGGGCAAGGGAGCCTTCAGGGTCATTCGCGACAGCGATCTGGAGATCGAGGAAGAGGCCGAGGATCTGGTGCGCCTGTTCGAAAGTGCGCTCAAACGCCGCCGCCGGGGATCGGTGATCCGGTTGGAAATCCAGGAAACGACCCCACCGGCTCTGCGCGAATTCGTTGCGGACGCTCTTGATGTCGTTGAGGACGAGATCTTCCTCGCCACCGGTCTGCTGGCCCTCAACAACCTGTCCCAGATTGTCGATCTTGAACGGACCGATCTGAAGTTCAGTCCCTATACCGCGCGTTTTACCGAGCGGATTCGCGAACATGGCGGCGACTGCCTCGCGGCTATCCACCAGAAGGACATCATTGTCCATCACCCATATGAGTCCTTCGACGTTGTCGTTCAGTATCTGAGACAGGCGACGCGTGATCCGGATGTCGTTGCAATCAAGCAGACGCTCTATCGCACTTCAAACAACTCGCCGATCGTGAAGGCGCTGGCCGAAGCGGCCGAGGCGGGCAAGTCGGTAACCGCCCTGGTCGAGCTCAAGGCCAGGTTCGACGAGGCCGCCAACATCAAGTGGGCGCGGGACCTTGAAAGGGCGGGGGTGCAGGTCGTTTTCGGCTTCATTGAGCTGAAGACCCACTCGAAACTGTCCATGGTCATCAAGCGTGAACATGGGCAATTGAAGACCTATTGCCATATCGGCACAGGCAACTATCACCCGATCACCGCCCGGATTTACGAAGATCTGTCGTTCTTCACTGATGACCCGGGGATCGCAGAGGATGCAGCGCGGGTGTTCAACTACATCACCGGCTATGCGGAACCTGCGGAACTCAACCATCTGATGGTTTCGCCGGTCAATCTGCGCGACCGAATGCTTGAGATGACGGAAGCGGAAATCGAGCATGCGCGCGCGGGACGTCCGGCACAGATCTGGATGAAGATGAACTCGCTCGTCGATCCCGAGACGATTGACGCGCTCTACCGTGCCAGCCAGGCGGGGGTTCAGATTGATCTGGTGATACGGGGGATCTGTTGCCTCAGGCCGGGGATCGAGGGATTGTCAGAAAACATCCGGGTCAAGTCGATCGTGGGACGGTTCCTCGAGCATTCGAGGATCTTCTGTTTCGGCAATGGCCACGGCCTGCCATCACCCGAGGCCCATGTCTATATCGGGTCCGCAGATCTGATGCCGCGTAACATCGACCGGCGTGTGGAAGTGCTGGCACCGTTGCTCACGGCGACGGTTCACGAACAGGTTCTCGACCAGATCATGGTGGCGAACCTGAAGGACAACGAGCAGAGCTGGCGTATCCTTTCCGACGGCAGCCATGAAAGAGTGTCGCCGGGTCCGGACGAAGAGCCGTTCAACGCACACCAGTATTTCATGACCAACCCGTCGCTGTCGGGCCGTGGCAAGTCGCTGAAGAGCGACCGGCCTAGACCGTTCCTGAAACGGCAGAAGAGGGGATAGGTTGGTGCTGGCAATCAACTCCGTTGGAAGGTCACCTGTTGCCTCAACAACGCGATTCAACGTTCTGGAATTCAAAATGATTTGGACCGGGGGCATGGTTCGGGAAAAATGGGCAAGGTCCTGACATGACTAAGCAGTTTCAGCCTGCACGCGGCAGGCTCAACGGAGCCGGACCGGTTGCGGTCGTCGACATTGGCTCCAACTCGGTGCGTCTTGTGATCTATGAGCGCAAGGCCCGAACTCCGACCATGCTGTTCAACGAGAAACTGCTGGCGGGCCTGGGGCGCGGCGTGGCTGCCACTGGGCAACTGGCTGAAGAATCCGTCAACCTGGCCCTGGGCGAACTGGTGCGGTTCAAGGCGCTGATCGAGCACACCGGCTGCAAGGATCTGTTCATTGTCGCGACCGCTGCGGCCAGGGACGCTGAAAACGGTGCCAAATTCGTTGCCGAGGTCGAGAAGATACTCGAGGCGCCGGTCCGCATTCTGGACGGTCACGAGGAAGCCTACTATTCGGCTCTGGGCGTTGTGGCCGGTTTCTGGAAGCCACGCGGTATCGTTGGCGACATGGGCGGCGGCAGCCTGGAACTCGTGGAGATTGACGAGAATATCCCTGGAACGGGGGCAACTTTCCCGCTTGGTGGTCTGCGACTTTCGGAAGAGGCCGACGGCAAGATCGACAATGCACGGCGCATTACCGAGAAAGCACTCAGCGGTTACGACTGGCCGGAACTGGCACCCGGCGAGCGCACCTTCTATGCGGTCGGTGGTACATGGCGTTCGCTTGGTCGCTTGCATCTGATGCAGAACGATTACCCTCTGCACGTGATGCACAACTACGAAATGGCAGCAGAAGAAGCCATTGCTTTTTGCCGAGAAATCGCCGTTCCCAATCTCGAGGGGATTGACCGGGCAGAAGTCGTCTCCAAACAGCGCCGTCCGCTCGTCCCCATTGGTGCCGTGGTTCTGGAACAGGTTCTGACCTCCATGAAGGCCGAACGTCTGGTGTTCTCGGCAACGGGCGTCCGCGAGGGGCTGCTGCACGAGAAACTGACACCGGAAATGCAAGCGCAGGATCCCGTAATCGAAGCGGCTCGGGAATTGTGCATCCTCCGGTCCCGCTCACCCGACCATGCAGAAGAACTGATCACCTGGACCGACGAGCTTTTCCAGACCCTCGAGATCGAGGAAACCGCGAACGAGAGACGTCTCCGGCATGCGGCCTGTCTTCTTGCCGACATCGGCTGGCGCGCCCATCCCGACTACCGCGGCGAGCAGAGTTTGAACATCATTTCAAACGCTTCGTTTGTCGGCCTTGACCACTCCAGCCGGGCTTACCTCGCGGCTGCCGTGTTCTATCGGCATCACGGTCTGCGCGAGGGGGCACTGTCGCCAATCATCCGGGAACTTTTCACCGACCGGCTGAAGATCCGTGCCAAGGTTCTCGGGGCGATCCTGCGGGTTGCCTCGCTTCTGAGCGCGTCCATGGCCGGAATGCTGCCACAGGTTGGGATCACGCGGACTGAGGACGGGCTGGCCCTGGAATTGGGTGAGCAGTTGGCCAACCTCGATGGAGAACGGCTGAGGAAGCGTGCAGGTCAACTCGGCAAAGTCATCCGGGCCGAGGTCGAGGTTACGACGGCCTGACGACGCGTCGCGTTTAAGCTTGGCGTCCCTGGGGCCTGCGGAGACCTATTCGGCCGCCTGTGTTTTCGGATTGACGTCCGGAACCTGGTCAAGTGCAACGATCTGCCTGTCCTGGAACGCCAGGGCGACTTCGCCCCGCTTGAGCTTGAGTGCCGTTTCACCGAACAGTTCGCGCCGCCAGCCTTTGAGCGCCGGAACGTCTGCCTGATCGTCGGCTGCGATTTTCTCAAGGTCATCAACCGTTGCGATGACCTTTGCTGCAACACCGTTGGCCTCGCTGATCAGCTTCAGAAGAACCTTGAGAAGGTCCACCGCTGCGGCCGAACCATCCGGCGCCTGCCGGCCCTTGGGCAGTTTCGGAAGCGTGTCCTTCGGCAGGTCAAGCGCGCGCTTGACCGCCTTCAATATGTCGTCGGCCGATCTTGAACGCTCGAATCCGCGCGGGATTGTCCGGAGCCGGCCAAGAGCTTCCGCATCCTTCGGCTGCTGGGCCGCAAGCTCGTAGATCGCGTCGTCCTTGATCACCCGGTTGCGGGGCACGTTGCGAGACTGGGCTTCGCGTTCCCGCCAGGCAGCAAGCTCCATCATCACCGCAAGCTCGATCGGTTTGCGCACGCGCAATTTCAGACGTTTCCAGGCAAGGTCCGGGTCGGTGCGATATGTGCCGACAGATGACAGGACCTCCATTTCGTCCCGCACCCAGTGGCTGCGATTCTGTTCCGCGAGATTCGCCTTGAGGAACTGGTAGGCGTCGCGCAGATGCGTCACGTCCGCAAGCGCGTAGTCGAGTTGCTTGTTGGTCAGGGGACGCCGCGCCCAGTCGGTGAACCGTGACGACTTGTCAATGCGGGCGCCGGTCACCTTGTAGATCAGTTGATCATAGGAAATGGAATCGCCGAAACCGCAGACCATCGCGGCGACTTGCGTGTCGAACAAGGGCGCCGGTATCAACTTGCCAAGATGGTAGATGATTTCGATATCCTGACGCGCAGCATGAAACACCTTCGTCACATTGCTGTCATGCATCAGTTCGAAAAATGGTTTCAGGTCAAGGCCTTCGGCGAGCGCGTCGACGATGAAGGCCATGTCGGGACCGGCCATCTGGATGACGCACAACTTCGGCCAGAAGGTGGTTTCCCGGAGAAATTCGGTGTCCACCGTTACATAGTCATTTTCTGCGAGACGCTGGCAGGCAGCGGCGAGGTCTTTTGTTTTTGTAATCACATGCATGGTGATGCAAACCTATACCCGAGTTCTGCCGCTTTGTCGCCACGAAATGGTAATTTTCAACTTGGCAAGACTTGAAAAGGCGCAATGAGTGCGCCTATGTTGAGTGTGCGGAAATTGGAAGATAGACGTCCGGGGAGCGCAGATGCGGAAGATACTGGTGGTGAATTCAAAAGGCGGGTGCGGCAAGACAACCGTTGCCACCAATCTGGCCGTTGCGTTGGCGGCACGCGGGGAAGACGTCGCACTTGCAGATGCCGACCGGCAGAAATCCTCGCTCTCCTGGGTAAAGCGCCGCCCAAAAAACCTGCCCCGGATCGAAGCTCTCAACTGGTCAAAATCCGAGGCGATTGGAGACAAGGACAAGCAACTCGACGCGATCGTCATCGACGGTCCGGGGGGGCTGCGCTCCGAGCTGGCCAAGATGCTGATCGCGGAGGCGTCAGAAATTGTCGTCCCGGTTCTGGCGTCCGTGTTTGACTGGAACGCAACGCTCAAGTTCCTGGACGACATTTCGGACATCAAGCGGGTGCGGAAGGGCAAGGCCGATATTCACGTGGTCGCCAACCGGATCAATCGCCGGTCCACCCAGATTGGCGAACTTGAGCAGGCCCTTGCCAGAAAGGGCTATCCGGTCCTTTGCCGGATCTCGGACCGCGTGCTTTACGCGCGGCATGCAGCCGCCGGAACGGGGGTCTTTGACGTCTCGGGTGCTGGCGAGCACGAAATCAGGGGCCAGTGGCATCCGCTTCTACTGGCGGTGGACACCTGATCGTTTCGGGAAAACCTATCCTGATGTTTTCAGCTCATTGATCAGCTTGTAGTCGGTCGGAGGATCGGCGCAGATGCCCGGGCCGCATTCCAGGAAAGTTGTCACAGTGTTGGCTGCTGCCAGAAACAACATGATGAAGAAGGCAATCCTGGGGAGCGTCTGACCGCCGAAACGGCCATGTTCCGGCTTGTCGACCAGCGTCTTTCGATACTGTCCCTCGAACAGCAGCATGATTGCCGTCCCCAGGATGATCAGGAAGAAGCAGATACCGGCCCAGGTGTAATAATGGAGACCCAGGACGGGAGACCCATAGCTGCCGGTGCCCGGTACAATGTGCAGCAGGATCTGTCTGGTCGAGACGGCGCCTCCATAGACTGCCGACAAGAGCATGATGCCATAGTGATGCGGCTTGGCGCCGTATATGAGATTGAGGCAGAGCCCGTAGCCGACCCCGACAAGCGCAACCCGTTGCAACAGACATAAGGGGCAGGGCAATTCGTCCAGTGCAAACTGAAACGCATACGCCGCGATCAGGATACCGGAGACCACGAGAAGCCCGATTGCATTCAACGTTCGCGACGGGTGAGGCGCAAGAATGATCATCGCGGCCGCTCCTAAAGCTTGATCGTCAAGGGCGTGGTTGCGTGGAAGTCGAGCCAATAGATACTCATGGCAAGCGTGACGGCGAAAACGAAATAGGAAAGCCGCCACCGATCCCGCCAGGCCAGCACGATGGCAATGGTCATCAGGGCAAAAAGAAGGGAAATCAAGGTCCGGCTCCTTGGTTGGATAGCCGGTGAATTTTATAACAAGGGTAGTGGCCTTGCAATTTCGCACGCGTCAAGGCGGCAAGGGCAGGGGAACAACCGGCCTATTGCGAGCCTTTCCCTTGACTTTCGCCCCGCAACATGGCTTGTGCAGCCCGACACGGCCTGCCTTCGGCGGGCCGTAACGATTTTCTATGGAATTCCAGAACTGTCGAGGAACGAGAATGCATCCCTACCGTAGCCATACTTGCGGTGATCTCCGTCTGTCCGACGAAGGCCAGACAATCCGTCTTTCCGGCTGGGTCCACCGGGTCCGAGATCATGGCGGGGTGCTGTTCATCGATCTGCGTGACCATTACGGCGTGACACAGTGTGTGGTCGATCCGGATTCGGCCGCGTTCAATCTTGCCGAGACGGTGCGGTCCGAATGGTGCATCCGCATTGACGGCAACGTGAAGAAGCGGACCGACGAAACCATCAACAAGGAACTGCCGACCGGTGAAGTCGAGATCTTCATCCGCGAGATGGAAGTCCTGGGTTCGGCCAAGGAACTGCCGCTGCCGGTTTTCGGTGAGCTGGACTATCCGGAAGAGGTGCGTTTGAAGTACCGCTTCCTCGACCTGCGCCGTGAGAAGCTGCACAACAACATGATCCTGCGCTCCAACGTGGTGCGTGATCTGCGTGACCGCATGTGGGAGATCGGCTTCAACGAATTCCAGACGCCGATCATCACGGCATCGTCTCCGGAAGGTGCACGCGACTTCCTGGTCCCGTCGCGCCTGCATCCGGGCAAGTTCTACGCGTTGCCTCAGGCTCCGCAGCAGTTCAAACAGTTGCTGATGGTCTCCGGTTTCGACAAGTATTTCCAGATCGCGCCCTGTTTCCGCGATGAGGATCCGCGCGCCGACCGGTCGCCGACGGACTTCTACCAGCTCGACATGGAAATGTCCTTTGTCACGCAGCAGGAAGTCTTCGACACGATCGAGCCGGTACTGGCGGGTTGTTTCGAGAAATTCGGCAATGGCCGTCCTGTGAACAGCAACTGGCCGCAGATTTCCTACAAGGACAGCGCCCTCTGGTACGGCACCGACAAGCCCGATCTGAGAAACCCGATCAAGATGCAGATCGTGTCCGAGCACTTTGCCGGTTCCGGTTTCGCGATTTTTGCCAAGCTGCTCGAGCAGCCGGGAACCGAAATCCGGGCCATTCCGGCTCCCAAGGGCGGTAGCCGGAAGTTCTGCGACCGCATGAACAAGTTTGCCCAGGGCGAAGGCCTGCCGGGCATGGGTTACATCTTCTGGCGCAAGGCCGAAGACGGTTCCATGGAAGCGGCTGGACCGCTTGCCAAGAATATCGGTCCGGAGCGCACCGAAGCCATTCGTGTCCAGCTTGGGCTGGAAGTTGGCGACGCCGCGTTCTTCCTTGGAGGCAAGCCGAAACACTTCGAGCCGGTTGCGGCAAAAGCACGCGTTATCATCGGCGAAGAACTCGGACATTCCGACAAGGACCGCTTCGAGTTCGCCTGGATCGTCGACTTCCCGATCTATGAGCGCGACGAGGAAACCGGCGAGATCGATTTCGAACACAACCCGTTCTCGATGCCCCAGGGCGGCATGGAAGCCCTGGAGGGCGACCCGCTGGACGTGCTCGGCTACCAGTACGACCTGTCGTGCAACGGTCATGAGCTGTTGTCCGGTGCAATCCGGAACCACAAGCCGGAGATCATGTACAAGGCCTTTGAAATCGCCGGTTATCCGGCAGAAGAGGTCGACAAGCGATTTGGCGGCATGGTCAATGCCTTCCAGTACGGTGCACCGCCGCATGGCGGCTGCGCGGCCGGTATCGATCGTATCGTGATGCTTCTGGCAGACGAGGCCAATATTCGTGAAGTCATGCTCTTCCCGATGAACCAGAAGGCCGAAGACCTGATGATGGGCGCTCCGAACGAGCCGAATGCGGCCCAGCTGCGCGAGCTGCATTTGCGCCTCAACTTGCCGGAAGCGGAATAAGCTCCCACTTGCGAGGAGCTACCAAATAAGAGTACCCCTCTTGGCGAGGGGCTTTGAGGCCGGCTTTGCTGGCCTCAATGCTGTCAGGCGTGAGAATCTCTGGAAAGGTAGAGCTGCGTGCAAAACCCGTTCAAATCTGAGACATGGGCTGTTCCGGAAGGCACTGTTCAGACCGTCAAGCGCCTGCTGAGCGAGAATATCAGGGACTACCTGCCGCGCTATCTGCTGGCCTTTCTCTTCATGGGTCTTGTCGCGGCAAGCACGGCGGCAAGCGCCTGGATCATGAAAGACGTCATCAACGAGGTCTTCATCAACCGCGACAAGATGATGATTTACATCATCGCGGGTGCAGTGATTTTCATCTTCACGATCAAGGGGGCGTCGACCTATGGACAGATGGTTGTCCTGTCGCGGGTCGGAAACGCGATTGTCGCCGATCTGCAGCAAAAGCTCTTCCGTCGCCTGACTGAGCAGGATCTGGCCTATTTCGACCGGATGTCGCTTCCCGAACTGGCCATTCGCGTCAATACCGGTGCGGCCAGCGCGAGGGCCGTCATCGAGTTGATCGTTCTCAGTCTCGGCCGGGACGTTCTGACACTAATCGGGCTCATTGCCGTAATGATCATCCAGGACCCCGTCATGAGCCTGTTGGCACTGGTGATCATGCCGCCCATTGTCATTGCCGTGAGCGTGCTGGTCCGGCGGGTCAAGACCTATGCCAAGCGGCAGGTGGTTTCCAACGCGAAGATCGGCGCGACCCTGCAGGAAACCGTCCTCGGTGTGCGTATCGTCAAGGCCTTCGGACTGGAGCCGGTGATGCACAAGCGGATGGCTGGATCGGTGGCCGAAGTTCAGCACCAGTCCAACAAGATCGCGTCGCTGATGGCCCGCACGTCTCCGCTTATGGAAACGCTTGGCGGTTTCGCGATTGCGCTTGTCATCTTCTATGGCGGTTACTCCGTGGTCGAGATGGGCAAGGATCCGGGAGCCTTCTTTGCTTTCATTACCGCTCTGTTGCTGGCCTACGATCCGGCGCGCCGTTTGGCTCGTCTGAACGTGGACCTGAGCAAGAAGGTTGTCGGCGCCCGGTTGATGTATGAACTCATCGACGAGCAGCCCGAACTGGAACAGATCGACAATGCGCCCGAACTCAAGGTCGAAGGCGGGCAGGTCAACCTCGATGACGTTCACTTCTCCTATGGTGAGGGCGCCGCACTTAACGGTTTGACATTTGTCGCCGAGAGTGGCCGGACCACGGCGCTGGTCGGTGCTTCGGGTGCGGGCAAATCGACCGTCTTCGCGCTGATTGAGCGCTTTTATGATCCCCAGTCGGGGGACATTTCCATCGACGGTCAACCGATCAAGTCGGTTTCCTCGGAATCGCTGCGCAAACACATCGCTTATGTTGGCCAGGACTCCTACCTCTTCAACATCTCCCTCAGGGACAATATTGCGGTCGGCAAGCCCTCGGCGACCCAGGCAGAAATCGAGGCGGCGGCACAGGCTGCCAACGCACATGATTTCATTTCAGACCTCCCGGATGGATATGATTCGCTCGCAGGTGAGGGCGGTGGCCGCTTGTCGGGCGGGCAGAAACAGCGGATCGCAATCGCGCGGGCCATGCTCCGCGACGCGCCTATTTTGCTGCTGGACGAAGCAACATCGGCCCTCGACGCAGAGTCGGAAGCCAAGATCCAGACCGCGCTGGAAAAACTGATGGTTGGGCGGACAACCCTTGTGATTGCACACCGACTGAGCACTGTCCGTCATGCCCACAAGATCCATGTCATGGACCAGGGACGCGTGATCGAAAGTGGCACTCATGATGAACTGTTCGAACATGACGGCATTTATCGCCGTCTGTGCGAGCTTCAGTTCCAGAGCGCGAAGAAAGAAGACGCCGCCTGACGTCGGTCGGAAAACAGGACCTCCGGAGCAGCAAAGAAAGAAGCCCGGGCCAGCCGGTCCGGGCTTCAGATTAGAGGTTTTGGCTGACTATTGGTTGGCGGTGATCGCCACCGAGAGAATTTGCGGGATCATCTGCGGCGCGAGCATGGCCGTTCCGACAATCTGCGAAACCGGGACCGGGGCGCCCGGGCTTGCAACCACTTCAAGGGACCCGGGTGTAGTCAGATACTCGGTTACGGCCTGGGCGACCTGGCCTTCCAGTTCCTTGTTCTGAAGCATGCCAAGCATCAGCGGCAGGCTGCCCGTCAGACCGGCAACGTAAACCGGGGTTTCCACGCCGGCCTTTGAGGCTTCCTGATCAAGGATCCGGCCGGTCAGGGATGCATCATCCAGGCGGATCTTGATGTTGCTGATAGTGACCTGTTGCAAGTACTCCATGGCCTTTTCCGGGTTTTCGGAATTGGCCTCAAGCTGATTGACGACTTCGCGGGTGACGCCGCCGAGCGAAAAGGAAAGGCTGAGGCTTGCAGCATCCTGCGCGTCAATCTTGAGTTCCGGAACAACGAGAGTTGCCGCATCCGGATCCCACTTGCCCGAGCTGGACAGGTCGAGCGAGAGCGTTTCGTAGCCCAGCTCGATGAGCTCCTTGCCGCCATCGTCTGCGATCTGTTTGGCGTCGATAACGGCACCGGTAATCGAGAACTGACCAGACGTTGGCAGGTCGCCATCCATCCCGTCGATCGACGAGCTGATGTTTGCGATGTCGGCAACTTTCCCGTTTTCGTCCCGGATCTCGACCGCGTTGACTTCGAAGGTTCTGTAGCCCGGATTCATTGTGGTGGTTTCGGAAGTGATTTCTTCCACCGAAGGCAGGACCAGATCGGTGACGTTGAGGCTTTGCAGCGACATGCCGCCGTCATCCGCGTCCAGATTGAGGTTCTCAAGCCCCAGCGCGGACAGCTTGAGGCGGCCATTGCTCTGCAGCTCGCCATCGGAAAGGACGGTCTTTGCAATCGTGACCGTGGCCTCGTCTGATCCCTCATCCTTGACGACGAGATCAGTGATGGTGACCTCGCTGCCGGAGGTGTTGACGGCACCATAGCTTTCAACCGTGCCTTCCTCGGCATCGAGCATGGCCAGAAACGCATCGGCGATTTCGTTGCCTGAAGGATCGAAAGCCAGCGCAGGTGACGTGTGAAGGGCCACCACGCTGGCTGCGGCCATCAGGCCCATTGCGAAGCGCGGGGAACGGGAAAACATCATAACAAAACTCCATCGTGCAAAGGCGGCCCACTCTGCTCCGAGTCCCACCGGGGCGCAAGGTGAAGTGCGCCGGTTTGGGGGAGCAATGGGTCACCATACAACATGCCTGTGTCTCAGGCTGCAGATTTCTCCTGGAAACCCTGTTGAACGCGCTCGATATCGGCAAGTTCCGGCAGGCTGTGTTCGTTCCCAAGATGCTGGATTGCATGTGTCGAGGCGGCCCGGGCAAAGCGGAAATGACTGTCCCAGGTTTGCTCCGGCCACCTCAGGTAAGATGCCATGTAGGCGCCGTGGAAAACGTCACCGGCGCCATTTGAATCCACGACCTTTTCGAGCGGGACGTCCAGCGCAGGGAGAATTTTGTCAGGACCGCCGGATTCATACCACACCATGCCGTGCTCACCGAGCGTGACGGCCCCCACGGGGCACTTCTTTGATCTCAGGTATTCCAGCGTCTCTCCGGTCGACTTGCCAAGCTGTTCGCAGAACCTTTCCGAGACGACGGCAATGTCGATCTGGTCCAGGAGTTCGTCTGTGTTTTCTCGTACGGCGCCACCGTCCAGGGAGGTAAGGACGCCGAGGTTCCGGCAGCTGGTCGCGTAATGCAGGGCGGCATCCGGCATGTGACCATCAAGGTGCAAGGCCTTCATGCCCGTCAGATTGAGAGGAGGAAAGGGATGCAGGAAGTTGTTGTCTCGGCACCTGACGATAGCGCGTTTTCCGTCCTTTGGCATGATGAAGGATAGCGAGGATTCCTTCACCTTTCGACCATGAACCGAAATCCCGTAAGCGGAGGCCATGTCAAGAAACATGCGAGCCAGCCAGTCGTCAGCCAGGGAGCAAAGCAATTCGGGCTTGTTTCCCAGCTTGGCGCAGCAGAAGGCAGCCGTGACGGCGTTTCCACCGAAGCTGATCGCGTACTCTTCCGCGATTGCCTTTTCGTCGCCCGTGGGCAACTGATCGGCCAAGAACGTGACGTCTATATAGGCCTGCCCGATAAACAATGCCTGCATGTAAACCTCCCTTCATCCGTTTGTGCGCTGATATTGCACATAAACACGAGCGATCGGAAAGCATCTTTGATCTGGATGAAATGCGGCCGCATTCAGTCCTTGTTTACCCAGATCGTTCATTTTTGGTCTCGGAGTATGTAGTAAACAGGCCAACGATTTGTCTCTTAGGTACTTTGGTTTTGCAAAAACGGTGTTGATCGCCCTCGTGCTGGCGACGACGCCGCTGTTCGCGATCAATATCATTTTGAACCAATATGCCGAGCGCCGCGCCGTGAGCGAACTCGAGGCGATGGGAAATGTGACCATCCGCCGGGCCGAAGAGGCAATCAGCACGACCGTTTCATTGCTGCAGCGTCTGGACCGCGACGACATTCAAAGCTGCAATGCCGAAGACCGTGTCATCTACGAAAAACAGATTGTCGAACACGGAATGATCGACGCAATCGGGCTGGCGGATGCAACCGGGCAACGGATGTGCATCATTCCGGACCGTGAACTGTCAGAGCAGGTCATACTGCCCCCCGCGAAGGTGGACGGGCCACTCGTTGGCATCGGAATGCTGGATCGCAGCTATCTCGGTGCACGGGCTGCCGTGATCAGCTGGGATCTCAAGGACCAAACCCGCATCTTCGCCGAGGTGACACCTGCAGTCATCGCAACGGATCCGGGGCCGGAATATTTGCGTTCCTACCGTCGGGCAGAGCTGCGGCTGGGCAACAACCTGCTTTGGTACAATGTGGGTGGCTACAATTCCCAGGCCTCAGATCCGGGCGACATGCTTTCGGTTGAGGTGGCTTCAGAGCTTTATCCGCTGTCGGTCACCTTGACGGTCCCGAATGCGGCCGCGGCCTTTCTTGTTCAGGACCTGAAGGTTATTGCTGCTGCCGGATGTGCCGGAATTGCATTGTTGTTCGTTGCGATCGGTGTCTGGCTTTCCTGGCGTCCTGAAAGCGAGGCGAACGACGAGTTTGTCGCCGCGATCCGCAATGGTGAATTCATTCCGTTCTACCAACCGGTCATGGATATCGAGACCGGGCGCTTGCGCGGTTGTGAGGTTCTGATGCGCTGGCGCAGGCCGAACGGGGTTATCGTATCGCCGGGTCAGTTCATGGCATACGCTGAAAACAACGGCCACATCTTCGACATGACGCGTCACATGATGCGTGTGTCTTCGGAAGAGGTTGGGGAGCTTTACGGCGAAAACCCGGATTTCAAACTGTCGATCAACCTGTTCGCTGGACACTTCCTGGATCGCGAAATCATTTCCGACATCAACTCGATTTTCGAAAAATCGCGGATCTCGTTCCAGCAAATCGTCGTCGAGGTCACCGAGCGGCATCCCTTGCAGGACATGGAACTCGCTCGCAAGATTATCGCGGAACTTCAGGCACTTGGTGTGCGCGTAGCCCTGGATGATGTGGGTACCGGCCATGGTGGCATGGCGTATCTGCAGAAGCTCGGCGTCGACATCATCAAGATCGACAAGATGTTTGTCGATACGATCGGTTCTGACGACAACTCAACCACGATTGTGGATTCCATGGTCGAACTGGCAGACAATCTCGGCATGGGCATCATTGCTGAAGGTGTCGAGTTGGAAGAGCAGATCGAGCGTCTGCTCGAACTCGGCGTCACCGCTGCTCAGGGGTACTATTTCGCGCAACCCATGGCCGCGGACGAATTCATCGAATTTGCCGAGCGCATGGAAGAAAAAGCGCGCGAGAAGGCAAGACTTGCAGCAGAAGCTGCGGCAGCGGAACAGGCTGCCAACGAAGCAGCCATGTCATCAGCAGCCTGATCCGGCAACCGCTGCCTGATCCCTTTTTCACACCCGAATATGTTCATCTCGAGACGCGTGTCTGAAAAGGCTGCGACAGGGTAGCTGTCGGTTTGTAATCGGGCCGTTCCCACGCATGTGAATTTTTGCGTCTTGTCTGTACCGGCTGGACGGTATATATAGCGCCGCAACTGTACTGACTGGACGGTAAAGAAATGAACGCGCGCGCTGTGAGAAAAGCTCAGGATTCCAAATCGGAAATCCTGAAATCGGCACTGGAACTCATCAGGCGATCCGGGGCTCCAAGCCTCACGATAGATGCGGTTGCGGAAGAAAGCGGGTTTTCCAAGGGCGGGGTTCTCTACAATTTCCCGACAAAGGACGCCTTGATCCGCGGGATGGTCGAATATCTCGGCAACCAGTTCGAAGCGGAGATAGCTGCGGCGCGCCCGCAGTGCCTAAAATCGTCCAGTCCAACATTGCGTGCGATGATCGACGTGACCGAAGGTTGGCTGATGGCTCAACGCGACGTCGCGCGCGCCATGCTGGCGACCAAGGCGGACCGGCCGGAACTCAGCGAACCTTTCATTGAGGTCAAGAACAGGCTGAAGGCGGCGATCGAAGCCGAGACGGACGACCATGGCAAGGCCTGGGCGATCTGGGCGAGCCTGGAAGGGCTTCATTTTTCCGAAGCGCATAGCGTTTCGGTGTTTTCCGATGCGGAGCAGGCGGCGGTCTTTGAAGAGCTGCGCCGGCGCCTGGATGACGGCAACAACTAGGACATGAACGAGATGTTGGCACTTTGCAGCGCACCGATCCGGCGTTGGGCCGGATTGACCCTGGCAACCGTCCTGCTGGCGGCCTGTCAGGAAAACGCCACCGACCCGGTAGCAGAGGCGGAAGCCAAGCTTCACGCAGCCCCAAGACCTGCCAAGATATTCACGGTGACCGATCAGATCGGTCTGCTGGAGCGGCGTTTTGCGGGCCGCGTATCGGCGGTACAGACGGTGGACCTGTCCTTCCAGGTGCGTGGTCGGCTGATCCAGTTGCCCGTTCTGGAAAGTCAGCAGGTCAAGGAAGGCGACCTGATCGCCAAACTGGACACGACTGACTATGACCGGGCGGTTCGCGAGGCCACCATTAATGTTGATCAGGCCAAGCGCGATCTGGGTCGTCTCGAGACCCTGCGAGACCGCTCCGTGATTTCCCAATCTGCGTTTGACGAACAGAAAAACGAGTATGACCTGGCGGTTGAACGCCTGAAGGAAGCCAAGCAGAACCTGGACTATACGGCTCTGAGAGCGCCGTTTGACGGCATCGTTTCAGACCGGCTGGTCGAGAATTTCACCACCGTAAATGTCGGTTCTCCTGTTGTGCGTATGCATGACGTTTCCGAAATACAGGTCGATATCAATGTTGCCGAAGCACTTTTCGGGCGCGTAACCGCGTCAGATGTCGCTTCCATCGAAGCCAAGTTTCCCGCTTACGGAGAAAAGCTGTTCCCTCTGGATTACCGCGAACATTCCAGCCAGGTCGACGAGGTTACGCAGACCTATCGCGTGACGCTGGCGATGCCACGCGATGGTTCAACGAGCCAGCTTTATCCAGGGATGACCGCATCGGTCATCGTCAAGTTCCTTCCCGAAGGTCTTGAACTGGGGCAGCAGTTTCTGGTGCCGACCGGGGCTGTGGCCGTCGATGGTGACGGCAAGGCCTATGTCTGGAAGTTCACCGAGGAAAGCGGTGCAGTGTCAAGGACGTCTGTCGAAGTCGGTACCATCATGGGCGACTACATCCCCGTGCGCTCAGGCCTCAAGCCGGGCGAGGAGATTGTCTCCGCTGGCGTCGCTTACCTGAGCGAAGGCCAGATCGTGCGCCGTTTGCGCTGATCCCAGTTCGAGCAGAGAGGAACTGGTTCGATGGATATCGCACGTTATTCAATCCAAAAACCCGTCAACACCTGGATGATTGTCGTCATGGCATTTCTGGGCGGATTGTGGGGACTTTCAACAGTCGGACGGCTGGAAGACCCGGCCTTCACCATCAAGGAAGCACAGGTCATCACCGCCTATCCGGGGGCAACGGCTGTCGAAGTGGAAAACGAGGTCACCGAGATCCTCGAAACCGCGATCCAGCAGATGCCGCAACTTGATCTGATCAAGTCCGTATCCGAACCCGGTCTGTCGCGGATCGGTGTCGAGATCAAGCCCACCTATGATGGCACGGAATTGCCGCAGGTCTGGGACGAGTTGCGTCGGAAGGTCAATGACGAGGTACGCAACCTGCCGGCAGGTGCGGGGCGGCCGCTGGTCTATGATGATTTCGGCGATGTCTACGGCCTCTTTTACGCCTTCACCGCTGACGGTTATACAAATCGCGACATACGAAACACCGTCAAACGCATCCGCCGGGAGCTTCTGACCGTGCCCGGCGTGGGCAAGGTCGAGGTTGCCGGGGAGCCGGAAGACGTCATCTATCTCAATATCGACCAGGACAAGATGGCCGGGCTCGGGATTGCATTTACCGACATTATCGGCGTGCTTGATGCAGAGAACCGGATCCAGACAAACGGGTCGGCGGTCTCCGGTGACAGGCGCATACGTGTCATGACCGCGTCCGCGTTCGACGATTATCGAGGGATACAGGATCTGGTAATCGGACGCCCCGGATCGACGGCCATGATCCGCTTGTCAGATGTCGCGACCCTGGAACTCGGTGAACCGGAATCTCCCGGCAGGTTGATACGACACGATGGTCATGCGGCCGTAACGATCGGTGTTTCGCAGGTCGACGGCACCAACATCGTCGACGTCGGAAACCGGGTCGTTGAAAAACTCTCGGAAATCGAAACCCTGTTGCCGGTAGGCATGGAGATCCACCCGATCTACGAACAGAATGTTGTGGTCGATGAATCCGTCAACGGCTTCATCCTGAACCTGGCTGCCTCGGTCGTGATCGTGATTGGTGTGCTGGCCCTGTTCATGGGGTGGCGCGCAGCGGTGGTTGTCGGAACAGTGTTGTTGCTGACCGTCATGGCAACCGTGCTGTTCATGCGCATATTCGGCATCGAAATGGAGCGCATTTCGCTCGGTGCGTTGATCATTGCGATGGGGATGCTGGTTGACAATGCCATCGTTGTGGCCGAAGGCATGATGATCAACATGCAGCGCGGTCAAAAGGCGATCGACGCGGCCAGCAAGGTCGTCAGGCAAACCATGTGGCCGCTGCTCGGTGCCACCGTGATCGGCATCATGGCCTTCTCCGGCATCGGCCTGTCACCGGACGCGACAGGCGAGTTCCTGTTCTCGCTCTTTGCTGTCATCGGTATTTCCCTGATCCTGTCCTGGGTCTTTGCAATCACGGTGACGCCGCTCTTCGGCAAGTACTTCTTCAAGCAGGCGTCTGGCGACCTTGGTGATCACGATCCCTACAAGGGCATCATCTACACGGTCTATCGGACCTTTCTCGTAGGCACCTTGCATGCCCGTCTCCTGACGGTGGCTGCGCTCATCGGGATCACCGTTGCCTGTGTCATGGCGTTCGGCAACGTCAAACAGGCGTTTTTCCCGGACAGCAATACGCCGATTTTCTACATTCACTACTGGGCGCCACAGGGCACCGATATTCGGTCGACCGAAGCCAGCCTGATCGAGATGGAGAAGATTGTCGTTGGCGATGACAGGGTTGAGACCGTGACCTCCTTTGCCGGGGGCGGGGCTTCGCGTTTCATGCTCACTTACGCGCCCGAAGACGCCAATCCCTCCTATGGCCACATGATTGTCCGGACACGCAGCCGCGATGAAATCGACATGCTGGCGCTGGATCTACGTGAGAAATTTGCGGAGCGTTTTCCGTCTGCACAGGTGATCACCAAGCGTCTGGTCTTTGGCCCCGGCGGCGGTGCGAAGATCGAGGCCCGGTTTTCCGGTCCCGACGAAAATGTGCTGAAGCGACTGGGGGAAGAAGCCCAGGCAATCTTCTCAAATCCGGACAACAAGCTGGCTGACGTCAACACCAATTGGCGCCAGCGGGAACTGGTCGTGCGCCCGATCTTTGACGAGGACCGGGCCCGCATCTCCGGCGTGACACGCGAAGAGCTATCCCTGTCCCTGCAATTCGCCACCGAGGGCATCAATGTCGGCTCCTACAGGGATGTCGACGAAGGCATCCCGATCGTCGCCCGAAAGGCGGGTCCTGAAGGCATCAGCGTCAATGAAAGCGTTTCCGACAGTCTCATCTGGAGCGCCAGCCAGCGACGGTATGTGCCGATAGACCAGGTTGTTCGCGAATTCGTCATGGAGCCTCAGGATGCCTTGATCCACCGGCGCGACCGCGTGCGAACGCTGACCGTGAAGGCCGAGACCACGGCAGGGGAAACAGCCACGGCAGCGCTTGCCCGGGTTCGTCCGCAGATCGAGGCCATTTCGCTTCCGGCCGGCTATGCGCTGGAGTGGGGTGGCGAATATGAAAGCACCAATGATGCCCAGGCCTCGCTCGGTGCGCAGCTGCCGCTCGGTTTCCTGGTGATGCTGATAATTTCGATCCTGCTGTTCGGTTCAGTGCGCCAGCCTCTGATCATCTGGCTGATGGTCCCCATGTCCATCAATGGTGTGGCCATCGCGCTGCTGGCAACCGATACGCCATTCGGCTTCATGTCGCTGCTCGGCTTCCTGTCTCTTTCGGGAATGTTGATCAAGAACGCGATCGTGCTGCTGGAGGAAATCGATCTCCTGATCCGTGAAGGGCGGGAGAAATACAACGCGATTGTCGAAGCCAGCGTCTCGCGTATGCGACCTGTCATGCTTGCCGCGATCACGACAATTCTTGGCATGGCGCCGCTCTTGTCTGACGCCTTTTTCAGGGGCATGGCCGTAACCATCATGGGGGGGCTGGCCTTTGCGACAGTCCTTACACTGATTGCTGCGCCGGTTCTTTACGCACTGTTCTTCCGTGTCAGGCCGACCGGGAAGGTCAAGCCAGGGGCAGCGAAAGCCGAGGAGGGCACAGGACAGGTCGAACCGGTGCCCGCACAGTAGGTCGGGAAGGTTGACCGCATCTGTCCTACGTCTAGTGTTGGACCAGCGTCTTTTGTGGCTTTCACTTGTCTGACACGGCCGTTACGCCATTTTCTTGTGTCCGATTGGTATCGAGTGACGGTCTAGGTCGAACGCTGTTGAAAAAAGGAGTGCCTGATGAAAACTGCCAAGGATTATCTCGACGAAGCCAACGCGGTGGTTCCGCGCATCTCGACAGAAGAAGGCATCGAACGGCACAAGGCTGGAAGCAGTGTTTTTGTCGACGTTCGGGACAGCGGTGAAATCGCCAAGTCCGGGACGATTGCAGGTGCCGAGCGTGTCACCCGCGGCATGATCGAATTCAAGGCCGACGACACGCATCCTCTCCATAATCCGGCGTTGAAAAAGGAGGCGGATATCGTGCTTATCTGCGGCGCCGGAGGCCAAGCGGCCCTCAGCGGCAAGACCCTGATCGACATGGGCTTTCAGAACGTGTCGAATGTCGGCGGATTTTCAGCCTGGAAAGATGCCGGCGGGCCGACCGAATAACTAGTACCGAAGATGTTCCCTGGCGCAATGCAATGCGTCTTGCGCCGGGGATGCGCACTTAGCCAGATCAAAGGCGGCAACGCCTTGAAGGAACGTGCACAGGAATGCTTCCTCCGGCAAAATTTTCAGATTTAATCATTATTTACAAGGCGTTGATCGCCGTATCCGATTCAGTTTCTGAACTGGAATATTCGCGAAGACACTGAATGAACGATATTGCTGCGATCACGATCTGCGCAGCTGCATGTGCCGGTTGACGTCCTTGTAGAGAAGATAGCGGAACTTGCCGGGCCCTCCTGCATAGCAGGCCTGGGGGCAGAACGCCCTGAGCCACATGTAGTCACCTGCTTCGACCTCGACCCAGTCCCGGTTGAGCCGATAGACGGCCTTGCCCTCCAGAACATAAAGACCGTGTTCCATGACATGCGTCTCGGCAAAAGGAATGACTGCGCCGGGCTCGAATGTCACGATGTTTACATGCATGTCGTGGCGCAGGTCTTCCGGCTCCACGAAGCGGGTCGTTGCCCATCTGCCGTCGGTTCCCGGCATGGCATTGGGCGTAATCTCTTTTTCATTCGTCACAAATGCAGTCGGGGTATCGATACCGTCAACCGCTTCGTAGGACTTCCGTACCCAGTGAAACCGGACCGGGCCGCTGCTTTCGTTCTTCAAGGTCCACTGGCAACCGGCCGGAAGATAGGCATATCCGCCTTCTTCAAGAAGATGGAGTTCGCCTTCAATGACCAGTGTCATGCTGCCCGCAACGACAAAAAGAACGCCCTGTGCCAGCGGGTCCGTCTCCGGTCGCTGACTTCCGCCACCGGGTTGGACTTCCATGATGTATTGGGAAAAGGTCTCGGCGAAACCGGAAAGGGGACGGGACAGGACCCAGAGGCGGGTCTTGTCCCAAAAGGGCAGGTAGCTTGTGACGATGTCCCGCATCGTTCCCTTCGGGATCACCGCATAGGCCTCAGTGAAGACGGCACGGTCCGTCAGCAATTGGGTCTGGGGCGGGTGTCCACCCTCTGGGGCGAAATAGGACGAAGAGGTCATGGGCGTTTCCGGTGCTTGTCTATTTTCCCTCGATTTAAAGGTGCAGCCACGGACAACGCAATGATCAAACGAAAGAAAATACGCCCGCGAGGCCTTTGCGGGCGGGTTTATCCAGCATTATGGTGCGACCGCTATCGGGTGTTTGGGCGCCCGTGGGTCCTCAGTTTTTTGTCACCATCTCGCGCTGGACGGTCGACTTGGCGACCTTGATTTTGTCGAGCACCTTGGGGCAGGTGGTGCCCGACGCCTGCTTTTCGGACAGGAAGGATGCCATACGGGCATCCAGGTCCTGCAGACGGGTTCGGCGGGTGAACTTCGGCTGCATGGCAGGCATGGCGAGGTAGGGCCAGAACGGATTCATGGGCTTTCTCCGTAATTCCAAAGGGGAGGGTATGCTCAGTAGACGAGGCGTTTGGAATTCAGCCCGCCCTCGATTCGAGAGATTTCATCACGCAGACGCAGCTTGAACTTCTTCAAGGCACGAATGTGCTGGGTGTCGGGATAGGGATGCAGTTCTTCCCTGCGGATCAGAGAGTCCAGAGTGCTGTGCTGACTGCGCAAGGATTTCAAACGGTTGTACATCGCCTATCTCCTTTTCTTTCGGCTGTGTCGCTGACACCCAAGATATGGAGCTGAAAGTTGCATAGAAGAAATACATTGTTTGAATTATATTGATAGAGAAAACAAATCGCTTGGATTGCCGGTCATGAGCTTTCGTCCTACCCCTCGACAACTGGACTATTTCGTAGCGCTTGCGGACACGTTGCACTTCCGGAAAGCAGCTGAGAAATGCAATGTCTCTCAGCCGACATTATCTTCACAATTCAAGCTGTTAGAGGATCAACTGGGGGTGACGCTGGTCGATCGCGGAAGCGGTGGAATCAGCCTGACAGCAACCGGGGAACGACTGCTGCCACTCGCGCGTCAGGCCCTGGAACATCTGGACGAAATTGTGACCGTCGCCCAGGTCGGGCAGTCGAATTTGGGTGGTTTGATCCGGCTTGGCGTGTCTCCCACATTCGGACCCTACTTCATGCCGTTTTTGCTCCCGATTCTGAAGCGGGATTTTCCGGATCTTGAACTGTACATCCGGGAAGATCGACCCAGCCTGCTGGAGGAGGGATTGCTGGCAGGCCGTCTTGACTGTGTCATTACGCCGGGCGTATCGGCAACCAATCTTCTTGTCTCGCGCATCCTGTGTCACGAGGATGTTTCTCTGGCCGTTCCGACAAGCCATCCGCTGGCCGGCCTGGAGGCCATTCCAGTAGAACTCCTGCGCGGTGAAAAACTGCTTTCGCTGAGCCGCGGCTACCACTTGCACAATGACGTGCAGCTTCTGGCACGCGCCGCCGGGGCGGACTTCTTGACCGACTATGAAGGGACCAGTCTGGATGCCTTGCGGCAGATGGTTTCGATGGGGATGGGGCTGGCGCTGTTTCCGGCGGCCTATATCGCCTCGGAATTCGGCAAGGAGCCCGACCTCCTGTTGAAAAAGGTCGAAGGTGTCCCGATGGAAAGACTGATGTATCTGGTCTGGCGCCGCGGCAGTTCTAGGAACGGCCACTACGAGAACCTTCTGGAGCTGGCGCAAATGGCTGTTTCAGACATGCATATCGAAGGTGTGGAACTGGAAGACACGTAGTCTTGCCTATGTTGCCGCCCGTTCCAAAAAATGCCAGCCTTGGGAAAGACGGAGGAGAAGAGCATGCCTGTAATTTCGAGTGACAGCGACTATCAGACCGTCATCACGACCTTCGAAATGACACCCGGAACCTGTTTCGATCTGTTGGACGAACTGAAGGACGCGTACGAGAACTTTATCCGGCACCAGCCCGGTTTCATCGGGGCGGGTCTGCATGTCAATGATGCCCAGACCCGGATTGCCAACTATTCCCAGTGGCGCAAGCGGGAAGATTTCCTCGCCATGCTGCGATCGCCGGAAATGCGAGAGCGCAACAGACGCATCAGTGCGCTTTGCAAGAGTTTCGAGCCTGTCATGTACGATGTGGCCGAGAGCTTCAGCTAGGGCTTCTGTGCAAAGGACAGGGCCGCGGGGCCGGGCACGACATAGACGCCGTCGTGTTTCAGTTTTTCAACCTCCTTGCGCGAGGCAACGCGGATTGCCTCTCTGGCCCGCTCTGGCTGTGCACGCAACATCGCCGTGGCGCGCACGGCGCCTTCATTGAATGCATCAAACAAGGCGTCGGGGGATTGGTGTCGCCAGTGCTGCTGAACAATGCACGTGGTGCCGTTCAAAAAGCCGGTGTCGCCAAAAACCTTCTCGACTTCAACAGGATCCGCGAACCGGAAATACGGTGGCGCAGGCGGTAGCTGCACCGATTTGGCACCAAGTTCCTCAAGCGCTGACAAGACTATTCCGAATGCCTCTCCCGGTCGGGGTGCCGCCCAGACAGTGAATGCAAACCAGCCTCCGGACTTGAGAACGCGATAAGCTTCGTGAAACGCAGCTTCCGGATCGGGAAGGTGATTCATGCCGAAGCCCATGAGCACGGCATCGAAACTGTCCGCTTCAAAGGGGAGGGCCTCGACGCTTGCCCGCTGGAAAGTGATGTCTGGATAGGTCTTTCGCGCCAACGCTACCTGTGCAGCTGAAAAATCGATGCCGACAGCATCTGCGCCACGTTGTTTTGCAGCGGCTGCGATATAGCCTGCACCGGTTGCAGCATCGAGAACCCGGCTTCCCTTTGCCACTTGCGCCGCATCGAGCATCGGTTCGGCAGACTGGCTGGACAGATTTCCCCAGTGCCGGTGATACGGAGAGGCTGCATCT
The DNA here is from genome assembly GCA_017643925.1 of Roseibium sp. Lineage (GTDB taxonomy): Bacteria > Pseudomonadota > Alphaproteobacteria > Rhizobiales > Stappiaceae > Roseibium. Next base: position 258,320 of record JAEPML010000002.1, read on the forward strand.
TCCCAGCCATTTTTCTCAAATGTCTGAAATGCGTGACTTTCCTTTTCCGACAAAGCCATTCAAATTACCCCGCCTCATCGTCTGTTCGATGCGCCCCTGTTCGTGGTGCTCCAGAAAGTGGATCCGCTTCAACATCAGGGTCGCACGAACCTCCAAAACAAGGAACTGCTTTCAGCATGGCACTTCAGATTGCCGATTGTCGGGACATCGCCCCTGAACGTCTTTGCTTTGCCGTCAACGACACTTTTTCAGACTATGTCGTGCCACTGACCATGACCGAGAGCCAATTTGTTGACTTTCAGCGACAGCGGGGGTTTTCGCCAGAGCATTCCTTTGTGGCGCTGGACGGGGACAGGATCGCAGGGTTCTGGTTTTCCAGCGAACCGCTGAAATCCTATGGCAACAGGGGCTATACGCTGTCGGTGGGGACCAGTCCGCAGTTCAGAAGGCAAGGCATTTCCCGGCATCTCTTTCTGGCGGTTTCAAAGGCGTTGAATGTTGCCGGTGCCAGTGGCATGCAGCTGGAGGTCGTGACGAGCAATCCCAACGCTGTGGCGACCTACGAGGCCTTCGGGTTTGACAAAATCAGGAACTTGGGCGTCTTCAAGCTTCCCAAACGCAATGTGAAAACGCCGGAAAACCAGGCCGACGGCGTCAGGATTGAGGTCGCTGAAAATCTTCCGTCAGACACCGAAGACTTTTTCGATGCACTGCCGACGCCGCAGAACAGCCGGGCGGCGGTTGACGGTCTTAAGCCGAACACCTGCATCGTCCTGGCCAAATGGGATGACAGCCTGATTGGCTGGGGCGCGGTTTATGCCGACGGCGCCGTGGCCCAGATCGCTGTTCGAAGGGACATGAGGCGACAGGGGGTGGGGCGTTTGCTCCTTGCGGAACTTGCCAATCAGATTTCGTCCGACCAGTTCATGTTCGTCAATGTCGATGAAAACGCGGCGTCACTCAACGGCTTTTTGACGCGTGTTGGTGCCGAACAAGTGCTTTCACAATTTGAGATGCAGAAGACCTTTGCGGCCGCCTGATCAAGCACGGCACTGCATCAGGAGCCGGGTTTCTTGAAGGGAGCGTGTTCGGCGAGGGCGTCGTTCTCACGTGCAACCGCAAACCTTTCCTGTTCAAGGTAGTCAGCAACTGCCTGGTGAAGGCCTTCATGTGCAATCCAGTGTGCCGAATAGGTCGTCGTTGGCAGATAGCCTCTAGCGAGCTTGTGGGCACCTTGTGCACCTGCTTCCACACGCTTCAGCCCGTGGGCAATGGCGAAGTCGATGGCCTGGTAGTAGCAGAGTTCAAAATGGAGGAAGGGGTGGTGCTCGGTGCAGCCCCAGTGACGTCCGAACAATGTATCTGAGCCGATGAAATTGAGAGCGCCGGCAACGTATCTGCCGTCACGTTTCGCCATCACCAGCAGGGTCCGTTCTGCCAACCGTTCATTGACGAGTGAAAAGAACTTTCGGTTCAGATAGGGCCGTCCCCATTTCCGGGCTCCGGTATCCATGTAGAAGGAGAAGAAGGCGTCCCAGTGCGCCTCTGTCAGGTCTGCGCCCGTGATCCACTCGACTTCAAGACCCTCGGCGCTGAGCGCTTCCCGGCGCTCTTTCCTGATCGCCTTTCTCTTGCGGGAGGCCAGACTGGCAAGAAAGTGGTCAAACGTGTCGTAGCTGTCGTTTTCCCAATGGAACTGTTGATCGGTCCGCCGCAGGTAACCCAGCTCTCCCAGGCTGTCCCACTCGGACTGTGTGAGGAAAGTGGCGTGGACTGAAGACGCGCCTGTCCGCTGACACACCTGGACCAGACCGGCCGCGAGGGCCTGCATCCCGGCTTCCCGGTTGATGCCGGGCCCGGTGAGGAAACGCTTGCCGGTTGCAGGCGTGAAGGGAACGGAAATCTGGAGCTTGGGATAATAGTCGCCACCAGCCCGGTAAAAGGCGTCGGCCCAGCTGTGATCGAAGACGTATTCTCCCTGGGAATGACTCTTGAGATAGGCAGGAACTGCCCCCAAGATTACGCCCTGGTTATCCTCAAGCACCATGTGCCTCGGCATCCAACCCGTATTTCGGGACGCGCAGCCCGCTTCTTCAAGGGCATAGAGAAAGTCGTGTGATAAAAAGGGGTTGAATGCAGTTAGTTCAGAATTTACTTCAGAGAAAAGTCCAAGCTTCTCGACCAGCTCATCCTGCGTGGGACATTGCTCGGATCTTGTCAGCTGTCCCCGTCCGCTCAATTGCCATCCAGGATTTGCGACCTGATCCCAGGACGCCTTGGACACGTCGCTCAGGCTGGACAAAATGCGTAGGGAAATCGTTTGTCCGGCATCAGCGGAACCGCTGCTGTCAGCTGAATCGGAAGTGCTCATGTGTCAGAGAAAACCACAGTTCGAAACCATGATCAAAATGTAGAGCGGTGCATTGGAACCGCAAGACCTTGAGTCCGGGTTCGAATGCTCAACTCGCCGTGTTTTTGTCAGGGTTGAACCCTTCGAACACGATCTGATCGGCGAACCGGTCAGCAATCGCGCGCTGCTCACGCGTGCGGACGGTCCAGCACATGACCGGTTTGTTGAAGAGCGAACGCAGGAGCCGTGGAGCCGGGTTGGCAAGGTCCCTGACGCCATAGGAGATGAAATGAGGTCGCGTTCTGGGAATATGAAGCATGTGCCGCAGGATGAACCTGTCGACCCGTGAATGGCGGACATATTCGGGGCCTGGTGCAACACCGTCTGCCACGATACCGCGCAGGACATTCCGGTTCTGGCTCTTGGCGATGGACAGCATGTCGGGGTCGAAGGTCTTGATGCAGGCGGGGCCATCATAAGCGGCTACCTGGTCGACGACATGACGTACGAAATCCCCTTGCGCATCGCGCCTCAACAGGGATTTGATCTCGATGACGAGCGGGACCTTGCCACCCACAAGGTCAAACAGGTCCTGCAGCAGCCAGAGCCTGTCGGTACCGGTTTTCATGTGCATGTCAACCAGGGCACCGGATGTATGGTCAATGACTTTGCCTGTGCCTTCGACCAGCCTGTCGAGCAGATAATCGTGAAAGACAAGTGCCTCGCCGTCGGCTGTTTCCTGAATGTCGACCTCGATGCCGAACTCATGATCGACGGCACATTGGATTGCAGAAGGCGTGTTTTCGATGATGCCGTTATCCGCATCGTGAAAGCCGCGATGCGCGACAGGACGCGCGAAGATGGTCTTGAGCTCAGCAGACATGATGCATCGATGCAAAGAGGTCGACGGCACCCGGAACTCCGGGAGCCGGAAGGGAAAGTTAGTCGGCGATTTCGAAGATGGCTTCGATTTCCACGGCTGCGCCGAAGGGCAGGGAGGCGGCACTGACCGCCGAGCGTGCGTGTCGGCCCTTGTCTCCCATGGCTTCCACCAGGAAGTCGGAAGCTCCATTGATGACTTGAGGCTGATCCGCAAAGGCGCCTGTGGAATTCACGAAACCGACGATTTTTACCAGGCGTGTCACATTGTCGAGGTCGCCTGTCGCCGCTTTAGCCTGGGCCAGCAGGTTGATTGCGCAGAGCTTCGCGGCGGCCTTGCCTTCGTCAACGCTGACAGTGTCGCCAAGTTTCCCGGAGACCGCGATCTTGCCGGCTTCCATGGGCAGCTGACCGGAAACGAAGAGCTGGTTGCCTGTCTTCACAAACGGTACGTAGTTTGCCGCCGGAGCCGCAGCTTCCGGAAGGGTGACACCAAGGTCGGAAAGACGGGCTTCGATGGTGCTGCTCATCGGATTTCTCCTGCTAGAAGGTAATGCCGTGTCTTGGAGCAATTCGGTTCGCGAGACAAGGCCAAAAAGAGCCTTTGGCGCACGATTATGTGTGAAGACAGAGGGCTTGAAACTGGACTGATCCGAACGCAAGTTGCTTTCGTGGGAAGGCTCTTGTCAGGGTAGCGATTAGTCTATGGATCAAAGCAGATTTCCAGTGGCAGGTCTTGCCATAAAGCGCATAATGGGCACCAAGGGTCGGATGGCAATCCCAATGACCCCGGAAAAGAATGAGGTTGAATTTATGTATCGCGCTTCCCTGTTCCGGTCCGGCGGACCTTCACGCGGGTTCAGTATTGTTGCAGCCGGAATGCTCTGCGCGACCGGGGTTTCGACAGGACCTGTTTGGGCGCAGGCAGGCCAGACACTCGCACCGCATAGGGCGGTTTACGAGATGAAACTCGGAGATACGGAAGAACAGTCCGGTATCGCCGGGCTGAACGGTCGCATGGTCTACGACTTTTCCGGCAGCGCCTGCGAGGGCTACAGCGTCAACTTCCGCTTTGTGACCCAGTTTCAGAACCAGGACGGCGGGTCACAGATTACCGATATGCAGACAACGTCCTTCGAGGAACCCGAAGCAGAATCCTATCAGTTCCTCTCAAAGACCTATGTCGATCAGAAGCTGGTCGAGGAAACCCGCGGAACGGCGACAGCCGATGCGCGCAAGAAGACGGTCGAACTCAAGCAACCTTCGGAAAAATCCCTCGACATCAGTCCCGAAGTCCTGTTTCCAACTGAGCATCTCCTCTCGATCATGAAGGCCGCCGAGGAAGGTGTCCGCTTTGTTGCTGCCGATATATATGACGGTGCCGAAACCGGCGAGAAGGTGTATGCCACCACAACTGTCATCGGAGCGGAAAACAAGAGCCAGGAAACTGCTGGCGATGAGGGGCCTGCGGCGCCCTTGGCGGATATGCGCTATTGGCCGGTAACAGTTGCCTATTTTGATCCGGGTTCAGACGACGCCACAGGCGAGGTCATGCCGGTCTACCAGTTGTCCTTCTGGCTCTACGAGAATGGCATCAGTCGGCATCTGAAACTCGATTATGGCGACTTTTCCATAAAGGGTGAGATGTCGTCACTGGAGCTCTACGACGTGACCGATTGCCCCTGAAGGAACTGCCTTAGTCCTTTCGGGGTTTCTCGGCTGTTCTGGCGGCATGCGTAAGACCAAGTTCCACGGCCTTCAGTCCGAACTTGTCCCTGAGCTGATCCACCGCGAGCTCAGCGCTTTTCCGTCGTTCAGCTGACTGATCGACAAGATCTTGAGGATCCGCGCGATCGGCATCCTCCAGATCGCTGACACCGATCCCGATCAACCTGAAACGTCGCCCGTCGGTTTCATTCTGAAGCAGGTCCTCGCCGGCGGCAAAGATCCGGTCGGCCAGCTGTGTCGGATCGCTCAGGTGACGCGCGCGCGTGATGGTCTTGAAATCAGCCGTCTTGAGTTTCAATGTCACTCCGCGACCTGACAACCCGGATTTCTTCAAGCGGGCCGACACCTTCTCAGACAGGTTTCTCAGGATCGGGCGCAGGGTGTCCAGGCTCGAGATGTCGGTTCTGAAGGTTGTTTCGGAGGAAACGCTTTTTGCACCGCGTTGCGGCTTGACGATGCGCGTGTCCTCGCCGTGAGAGAGCTTGGCCAGCCGCAGACCGATCGAACCGTAGCGGCGTGCCAGTTCATTGGCTTCCATCACCTGGAGTTCCCCGATGGTCCGGATGCCGTCATTTTCCAGTTTCTTCTGAAAAACCTTACCCACGCCCCAGATCCGGCCAACCGGCATCGGTGCCAGAACGGACTTCGCCTCGGCTGCGCCGATAACCGAGAACCCGCGCGGCTTCTCGAGATCCGAAGCCAGCTTTGCAAGGAACTTGTTGGGGGCGAGACCGACAGAGGCCGTGATGCCGATGTCCTGCTCGATATCGCGAACAAACCTGGCCAGCGTTTCAGCGGGCGTTGCCCGGTGAAGCCGCTCCGTTCCGGTCAGGTCCAGAAAGGCCTCGTCGATGGATAGCGGTTCAACGAGCGGGGTGAGGGCGCGCATACGCTCCCGGATGTCCTTGCCAGCCCTGGAGTATTTTTCCATGTTGGGCTTGATGACGACTGCATCCGGACAGGCTTCAAGCGCCTTGAACATGGGCATGGCCGATCGGACACCATAGATACGGGCGATATAGCAGCAGGTCGAAACAACGCCGCGCTGGCCCCCTCCGACGATAACCGGCTTGTCCTGCAGTTCCGGATTGTCGCGTTTTTCTATGCTGGCATAAAAAGCATCACAGTCGATATGCGCGATCGAAAGGTCGTCGAGTTCCACGTGATCGACAAGCCGCGGACTGCCGCAGCTTGGACATCTGCTTTTGCTCTTTGGCGGGCGTGCCCCACAATCTCTGCAAAGACTGGACATGTGCTGGCTCGGTGAATTCCACGGGTGGCTTTGACGGTCTCGGCCAATCCCGGAGTTTAGTTCATTCAGGCTCTGCTGCGCAGCAGGTTATCGATGAAGACCGCCGTTTCCTGCCAGTCTCCGGTCAGCAGGTCAATGTGCGCTTCCGGTTCCACTGCTGCCCGGAATCGCGGATCTGCTATGAACTGTATCTGGGCCGCAGAGGGCAGGGATGCATTTACCGACTTGTGATTGGTCGGGCTGTCGTCAATGAACACGACAGGACCGGGTCGGTTTGCAGCCAGCACCGCCACCGCGCCACCCTTTGGACCCGAATTTGTGAGAACAGGGTAGGGAATACCCATACCGGCCAGCAGCCTTTCGCGCCGCGGCTTGTTGTGACCTCCGGGCAGATTTGTCAGAAGAACGATATCCCAACCTTGCGCAAGGTCGTTCAGGGCAGCGCTTGCTCCCGGGACCATGTCCTGTTCATGGGAGACTTCGTCGAAGAACCAGATGAGATGCTGCCTGACTTCGTCGGCCTGAAGAGGGACGTCGTCTTCCCTGCGGGCGATGTTTCCGGTGAACCTGTATTCGTGTTTCAGGAACTTCAGGTCCCTTTGGTGAAGGTAGTCTTCCAGATGTGCGATCAGATGCAGGATGACTTCGTCGACATCACAGATCACAAGCGGCCGGTCTGATGGCGGCAACGTCCGGATCTGGGCCAGGACCTCCGGAAGAACGGGCGTCGGCTCAGGCATAGGCGTCCGGTCCCCCGGTCAAGGCGTAGCGTGCGGCTGCAATCATCGTCGGTCGAATGCCGGCGTTTTCGCAAAAGGCCAGTAACAAGGCTTCGTCCATCATGTAAAACTCAAGAACACCCGCAAGAAATCCCGGTTCTCCTGCTGCTTCGCGAATCATTTCTGGGCCGATTCCAGAAAAAGCCAGAAAACGCCCGATCTGCTCTGGGTCCCGGCTAAGCTGAAGAAGGGCCTCTGTGGCAATTCCCTGTGCTTCTTCAATAGTTAATGTCTTTCCGGGTATGTTGTTCATTATGTTTTTTTGCCTTTCAGAAACGATTCCGGGTTAGAACAAACCTAATGCGGGTGGGGAACGGGTTCTACCGTAGATACGCGTTTGTCGCGTCAAATTAGATGGGGCCGGCGGATTGCCGGGTAAAGGGCCGGACAGATGGCAAAAACCGTGCTGATCGTCGAAGACAACGAGCTGAACATGAAACTGTTTCATGATCTGCTCGAAGCGCACGGTTATAACACCCTGCAGACCCGCACAGGGATAGAGGCCCTGCAGCTTGCACGCGAAAATCACCCCGATCTGATCCTGATGGACATTCAGCTGCCGGAAGTGTCCGGTCTGGAGGTCACCAAATGGATCAAGGAAGACGAGAACATTTCGTCCATTCCCGTCATTGCCGTGACCGCCTTTGCCATGAAGGGCGATGAAGAACGCATTCGGCAGGGTGGGTGCGAAGCCTATATCTCCAAGCCGATCTCGGTGGCGAAGTTTCTGGAGACGGTGCGCAGCTTCCTCGGAGAAGCCTGAGGCGCGACAATAGCGTCAGGATTGACCCTCAAAGAATTGGTCAAGATTTCGCCGAAGTGTAAGCTGTGGTCTACCAGAGGCGGTACCGAATTCTCTATGTGATCGCACCCGCCCAGCTTCATATTAAGGTTACGAATTTACTAAAATCGCATTGTTTCTGTGCATATTTTATGGAAATTGTTGCAATCGGGTTACAATCGGTTAGTGTGGCCGGTGACTAACATTTTGGCTAGTCGTGTCTTTCGCTATGGCAAGTATTGCCGCAGCGTTATTTCGGCAGCAAAGTTTCCCCTCGGAGTGCTCAGGTCCGCCGCATCTCCTGGGTCCGTGGGGCAGGTCGGCAGGGAACCGGCCGATGAGTGGCCTCCTCGAATGCCGTGTTCCCGCCGACCACTAATTTCCAAAGATCAAACGTCTGTCCGCGTGGACACGCGACCAAACAAAAAGCCCGCCAAACTGGCGGGCTTCTTTATTCGCTCTCAAGGTCAAGATTACTTGATCTTGGCTTCCTTGAACTCAACGTGCTTCTTTGCAACCGGATCGTACTTCCGCTTGACCATTTTCTCGGTCATGGTGCGGGAGTTCTTCTTCGTGACATAAAAGAAGCCGGTGTCCGCCGTGGAGAGGAGCTTGATTTTGATTGTTGTCGCCTTGGCCATGGCCTTGGATCCTGTTCTCGGTTATCGGGCATAGGGTTCGGGTGGCCAGATTGGCTGGCGGTGAATCTGCCCCAATGTCTGAAATCAGCGCGCAAAGTACTCATCAACGTGCCAAAGTCAAGCACTGCGTGCTTCCCCGACCGAATTTTAATGGGCAAAATGCCAAGCCAGAGGACAGTCCCCTCTGCCGACAGCTTCCCACAATTGTCAGTATTACTCGGATTTGGGCACTCGATTGGCCACTGCCTTGATCTCGATGATCGCCCCTTCGCGCACAAAACCCGAGACTTCTATTGCCGTCCAGGCTGGATAGGGCTCAACGACATGTTCCGCTCGAATACGCTTGAACAGCTCGAGATGGTCGCGAAGGCCCGCGTGATAGGTCGTCATTTCCACGAGGGCGTTGTAGCTCAGGCCTGCTTTTGCAAGCACCAAACCAACCTTCCGGAAGGCCATGCGTATCTGTTCTTCGGGGTTGCTGGAGAGATTCCCTTCAGCGTCAGCCCCGGTGAATCCGGAGAAGAACAGGAAGTCACCGCAGGCCAGCCCGGGCGACATTTTCCAGTCGCTGTAAAAACCCTTCAATTCATCTGGAATGATAGCGCGATCTTTCATGGAACAGTGCTCCACTCGTTGCGGCCTTCCACAATAGCATCATTGCGGGCAACTTGCTGAACTGAGTTCAGGTTAACTACAGAAGGTCTCGCACAAATGCGCCGTTCCGAAAATAGTAGTAGGGAACCGGCGTTTCCGGGGAGAGTTCCGGGTCTGTCTCGAGCCGGTTTTCCAGGTCGGTCAGGATCTTCGTCGTAATCAGAGGGAGTTCCTTTTCGCGTGCCTCTTCAAGGGTAAGCCACGCGCAGTCCTCAAGTTCGCCGGAAGGTCCTTTTCCGTCTGGCAGGCGGTCTGCAATGGCGTCGGCCCAGACCGCGAAAAACCGGGTGTCGAAGCGCCGTGGGCGTTTGGTCGGGGTGACAGCCCGTGCAATCATGCGCAAGCCGCCCAGGTCCGGTTGAATGCCGCGTTCCGCAAACGCCTCGAACCCGACGCCCAGGCGCCCTGAGGCCTCGCCTTCCTTGCGACCGATGAAAAGTCCGGCTTCCTCATATGTCTCGCGGATCGCGGCGAGGGCGAACGCACGCACACGGGCCTCGGTCTTGATCTTTTTCAGGCTCTTGGAGAGACGTGCCTGAACGTCCGGGTGATAGGGAAGCACATTCGCTATTCGGGAGTCGGCTGGATCCACGCGCCCACCGGGAAACACGAACTTGCCCGGCATGAAGGTGTGCCGCATGTGCCGGCGCCCCATCAGCAGGCGGACGGTCCCGTTATCGGAGCGGTCCAGGATCAGAAGTGTCGCTGCGTCCTTCGGCCGGATATAGGGGTGATTGCCCGCCTGTTCGTCCTTCGCCAGCTGTTTTTCGAATGTGGCGGTCATCGGGTTCCTTCACCGGTGGTTGGGGCAGGAGGCAGATCGTCCTCAGCCTCAGGGTCGAAACCGTGCATGTAAAGGGCCCATTGCAGGCCCACAAGCGCGCCCTTTACCGGGCGCATGAGAAGAACGGCCAGCAGCACCGTCAAAGGCAGCCAAGTCACCATATGGATCCAGATGGCCGGTCGCCACAGCACTTCCACCACAAGCAGTGCTGGAATGATGATGTGTCCGACAATGGTGATCGTGAAATAGGGGGGGGCATCGTCGGCCCTGTGATGGTGAAACTCCTCACCACAGTGGCTGCAGGCGTGCCGTGTCTTCAAGAAGCCCTCGAACACGCCTCGATGGCCGCAATTCATGCATTTGTTCGCAGCCCCACGCAAAATCGCCGGCAGGACCGGGCGCTTCGCCTTTTCCTGCATGTCAGCCGGTGGCATCTCAATTTGCGAGTCGTAATGTACGGTCAAGAAGACCTCCTCCGGTTCTTGCGCGGCGAGGTTTTGCCGCGACCACCCTTTGGTGGTCCGCGCCTGGTCTTGGGCATCGATTTGCGGATTTTTCGTCCAGCAATTCGACCATGACTGAGTAGTTCGAATGTCAGCGCTCCGGCAAAGGGCGCTGCTTCAACCAGCCTGACCTCCACTTGGTCTCCAAGTTGGTAAGTCTCGCCGGTTTTGTCACCTATGAGAGCGTGCGACCCTTCGTCATAGCGATAATAGTCGAGGCCGATGGTCGAGGCCGGAACGAAGCCGTCGGCACCGGTTTCCTCCAGGCGCACAAACAGACCGGATTTCACCATACCGGCAACGCGTCCCTCGAACGTGGCCCCGACCTGGTCGGACATCCAAAGGGCGATCAGGCGGTCGATCGTATCGCGTTCCGCAAGCATCGCGCGGCGTTCTGCTCCGGAGATCTCACCGCCAATAGCTTCAAGCTTGCCTTCAATTCCCTCCGGCAACCCGTCCGAACCGAGACCAAGAGCGGAAATGAGACCCCGGTGCACGATCAAGTCGGCATAGCGGCGGATCGGTGACGTGAAATGGGCATAGCGGCGCAGGTTGAGACCGAAGTGACCAATATTCTGCGGTGTGTACTCTGCCTGCGCCTGGCTGCGCAGGATCACCTCGTTGACCAGGTGAGCCTGGGGCGTGTCCTTGACCTTGGCGAGAATGCCGTTGAAGACGGCTGGCCTGAGCCCGCCCGAAGACGGCAGCTTCATGTTCAAGGTGGACAGGAAGTCTTTCAGGCTCTCCAGTTTTTCCGGGGTCGACGCATCGTGGACGCGGTAGAGCAGGGGGCTCTTTTTCTTCTCAAGGGTCTCTGCCGCTGCCACATTCGCCTGGATCATGAATTCTTCGATCAGCTTGTGGGCATCCAGCCGTTCGGGCACGTAGACGTGGTCGACGGTTCCGTCTTCCTTCAGCTTGATTTTCCGCTCCGGCAGATCCAGTTCCAGAGGCTCGCGGGTTTCCCGTCCCTTGTGCAGGACACCATAGGCGGTCCACAGCGGCTTCAGAACGCCCTCCAGCAGGGTTTCCGTCTTCTCGTCCGTGACACCGTCAATCGCCTTCTGGGCCTGAAGGTAGGACAATTTTGCTGCAGAGCGCATCAGGACGCGATGGAACGTGTGGCTCTTCTTGCGCCCGGTCTTGTCAAACACCATGCGCACGCCCATCGCGGGCTTGTCTTCCTTCTCCCGCAGAGAACACAGCTGGTTCGATATACGTTCGGGCAGCATCGGAATAACGCGATCGGGAAAATAGACCGAGTTTCCGCGAAGATTGGCCTCGCGGTCCATGGCGGAACCGGGTGTGACGTAGTGTGCGACGTCGGCAATCGCGACATAGACGATCTGTCCGCCTTCATTGTCCGGATCGTCGTCCGCCTCTGCATAGACCGCGTCATCATGGTCCTTGGCATCAGGCGGATCGATGGTGATGAGCGGGATCTGCCGCCAGTCTTCGCGTTTGCCGAGTTTGTCGACAGGTTTGGCCGCTTCCGCCTGGGCCTCGACGCCGGCGGGAAACACGTGCGGGATCGCATGAGAGTGCAACGCGATTTCGGAGACGGCCTTTTCAGAGTTCATCGAGCCGAACCGCTCGACAATCGAAGCGCGCGGGTGGCCGTAGCGACCTGATCTCGTGACCTGAACGCTGACGAGGTCGCCGTCGTCGGCTTCCTTGAGATCGGACGGATCGATATCCAGTTCGCGTTGCTTCCTGTCAATCGGCTCAAGGTAAGCCGGACGATCGCCGTCCCGTTTCCGAAAGATGCCGAGGATCGCGCCTTGCTTCTTCTCCAGGACCTTGATCACACGGGCTGTCCGGTCAGCTTCCGGTCCGCTTTCAGCCTCTGTCAGCCTGACGAGCGCCCGGTCGCCAAGACCTGGTTGAGACCCTTTGCCCTTGCCGGTGAGAATGAGGATCTTGGGCGGAGCGCCCCCTTCCTCGTCCCAGTCGACCGGTACACCCAGCAGGTCCCCGTCGCGGTCACGGGCAACAAGGCTCACCACGAAAACGGAGGGCAGGTCGCCGGGCCGGATCATGCGCTTGTTGCGCTTTTCGATCAGACCTTCCTCGGCGAGGTCCTTGAGCATTTTCTTCAGGTGAATGCGGGCGCCGCCGACAATGCCGAAATGGCGCGCAATCTCGCGCTTTCCGGCCCGTCCCGGATTGTCCGCGACAAAGGCGAGAATATCTTCTTTCGACGGGACTTCGCCAGGTATCTTGGCGCGTTTGCGTTTGGTGTGCTTGCGTGTGTTGATCCGTTTTGCGCTCAAGTCGCATCATCCCAGGGCACCTCTTCGGAAGACGCGTCAACTGCCGCCTTCTTGGTGCTTTTGGAGGTTGTTTTCTTCGCTGCCGGTTTCTTGGCGGCAGTCGATTTCTTGGCCGTGCTTTTCTTGGTGGCGGCCTTCTTCTTGCCGCCGCCCTTTGCCGCTTTTGCCGCGATCAGTTCGACGGCCTGCTCAAGCGTCACGGCTTTCGGGTCCGTGTCCTTTGGCAGGGTCGCATTGATCTTGCCGTGCTTGACGTAAGGCCCGTAGCGCCCGTCATACACGTTGACCGGACCACCTTCGCTCGGATGCTCGCCAAGTTCCTTCATCGGCGTTGCTGCGGCGCGCCCGCGCCCGCCACCCTTGGCCCTCTTTTCTGCCAGGGCATCAACCGCGCGGTTGATGCCGACGGAAAAGACTTCATCGGGCGTGGACAGGTTGGCGTATGTGCCCTCGTGCAACACGAACGGACCGTAACGTCCGATACCGGCAGAGATCATCTTGCCGTCTTCAGGATGCGGTCCGACCTCTCGGGGGAGGGAAAGAAGCTGGAGTGCCTTTTCCAGGTCCATGTCCGCGGCCGACCATCCTTTGGGCAATGACGAGCGCTTCGGTTTGGCTTCCTCGCCGAGCTGAACATAGGGGCCAAACCGGCCCGTGCGCAGCGACACTTCCATGCCGGTTTCGGGATCCACTCCAAAAACCTTCGGCCCTTCGTCGGCTTCGCCACCTTCACCGTTCGGCTTGCCGAGCTGGCGGGTATATCCGCATTCCGGATAGTTGGAGCAGCCAATGAAAGCGCCCCAACGGCTGACCTTCAAAGACAGCTGGCCCGTGTCGCAGGACGGACATTTGCGCGGATCGGACCCGTCTTCCTTGGCCGGGAAAATATGAGGCCCGAGCAACTCGTTCAGGGCGTCAATGACTTCGGAGACTCTCAGGTCCTTGATCTCGTCAACCGCGCCCGAGAATCCCGTCCAGAAATCACGCAAGACATCGAGCCAGGACAGATCACCGGCTGAAATCTTGTCGAGCTGCTCTTCCAGGCTCGCCGTGAAGTCGAATTCCACGTAACGCTGAAAGAAGCTCTCGAGGAACGCGATGACAATGCGGCCCTTGTCCTGCGGGACCAGTTGCTTCTTTTCCAGTTCGACATATTCGCGATCGCGCAGGGTCTGCAGCGTTGAGGCGTAGGTGGAAGGACGCCCTATACCGAGCTCTTCCATCTTCTTCACAAGGCTCGCTTCGGTGTAGCGCGGCGGCGGTGTGGTGAAGTGCTGGGAGGATTCAATTGCGTCGGCTTTGCCATCAACGGATGCCGTGGTGAGGGCAGCGCCTTGGTCAACGGCTGGCAAACGCTTTGAATTCTCGTCTTCCTCGTCGTCCCGGCTTTCCTGGTAAAGCGCCAGGAAACCGTCGAAGCGGACGACGGACCCGGTTGCTCTCAAATTGGCTTTCTTGCCGGAGCCGCTTGCGAGAATCTCGATTGTTGTCCGTTCAAGGACTGCAGATTCCATCTGCGATGCCATGGTCCGTTTCCAGATCAGCTCATAGAGCCGCGCCTGGTCCGGATCCAGGAACCTGGCAACGTCCTTTGGACGACGTGACAAGACAGTCGGCCGGATCGCCTCGTGGGCTTCCTGTGCATTCTTGGCCTTGGAGGAATAGACACGCGGTTTTTCTGGAACGTAATTGTCGCCGAAATCCTGGCTGATAACCGATCGGGCGGAGGCAATGGCCTCGCCGGCGATCTGCACGCCGTCTGTACGCATATAGGTGATGAGACCAGAGGTCTCGCCGCCAATGGAGATGCCCTCATAAAGCTTCTGAGCAACCTGCATGGTGCGCGAAGCCGCGAAACCGAGCTTGCGGGAGGCTTCCTGTTGCAAGGTCGAGGTCGTGAACGGGGCGGCCGGATTGCGTTTTGCCGGCTTGGACGCAACGCTGTCGACACTGAAGCTTGCGCTCTCCAACATGGATTTGATCGTCGAGGCTTCGGCTTCGTTCGTGATGTCGAGGCGACCGATTTTCTTGCCATCGAACCCGGTGAGACCGGCCTGGAACATGTCGCCGGACGGCGTTTTCATGTTCGCGAAGATCGACCAGTATTCCTGCGGAACGAATGTCTCGATCTCCATTTCCCGGTCGCAGATGAGGCGCAAAGCCACGGACTGGACGCGACCAGCGGACCGTGCCCCGGGCAATTTGCGCCAGAGAACCGGAGAGAGAGTGAAACCAACGAGATAGTCAAGGGCGCGACGCGCCAGATAGGCATCCACAAGCGGCGTGTCCAGCTCGCGAGGATTGTCCATCGCCTCGAGGATTGCCTTCTTGGTGATCGCGTTGAACACCACGCGTTCAATCTGCTTGTCCTTCAGGACGCGCTTCTTCTGCAGGACTTCCAGGACGTGCCAGGAAATTGCTTCGCCTTCGCGGTCGGGGTCAGTCGCGAGAATGAGGCGATCGGCTTCCTTCACCGCGTTGGCGATTTCGCTCAGCCGCTTTTGGGATTTGCTGTCGACTTGCCAGCTCATGGCAAAATTGTCGTCGGGGAGTACGGAACCGTCTTTCGCAGGCAGGTCGCGCACGTGGCCATAAGAGGCCAGCACCGTGTAGTCGGAGCCGAGATATTTGTTGATCGTCTTGGCTTTCGCCGGCGATTCCACAATGACGACGTTCATTCTTACCCAAATTTTTTTGCCGGAAACGGAGCCCCCGCCCGGTAGAGAAGGTGATTTCTGTGCGCAGACGATCACGGATCACGCGCCGCCTGTCAAATGGACTTTTGAGTCAGGCGGGTCAAGTGACCAGTTGAATTTCATTCCGTTGGTCACGGCTTTCCGAAACAAAATCACGAGGAAATTTCAACTGAAGATTGCGATTTGCTTGTGATGCCATCAAAAAATTTGCTGTTTGAAATGCTGCGCGGTTGCCGCCGTGCTTTGGCGGAACTTGATCAATTTTTATCGATAAAAAATCCAAATATGCCTTAAAAATCCAGAAAAAGTAAAATTTAACATTTTTATCCAAAATTTGGAGCGTGGGGTGACCAAGGGTCATCTGATTCTTTGAGAACATGGAAAACGGGTTTGGGGGACACATGAAGGTCACGGTCGGAAAGAAGATAGGCATACCCTTGGCCGGATTGCTGATGCTGGTCGGCGCCGTAACGGCCGGTGTGCAGGTGATCAACAGTCAGGTCAGCAACAGTGCGTCCGAGGTCAAGGATGTTGCGGTTCCAACTGCAATCCTGACGCTGTCCATGCTGGACCGCCTGAACTCGATGAACTCCAGCTTGCTTGAATATGTCAGTGGCGAAGAAGGCAAACGCGCGACATTTTCTTCAAGCTTCGACGCGTTTCAAAACCATCTGTCCGGTTACCGGCAAATCGTTGGAACCGATGATCCCGGAACCCTCCTGCTGGATACGACGATTGCGACCTACAGGGATCGTGCGATCGTCGAGGTCTTCGACCATTTTGATCCGGCAAGCGAACGCTCTGCACAGATGGCGGCGACCACCCTGACCGAGACCGGTCTGGAGATGGAGAAGATCCTGGACAATCTCAAGACCAAGGAAATCAGCGGCGCTGCCTTTGCCATGGATCTCGACAATGTACTCAACGAACGTTTGCCAAGCATTCAGTATTATCTCGAGATGGTCGATGAGGGCGGTGACCTGATCTCGTCCCTGAACGCGCATATGCGCGGCGACGTGAAGGCAGCTGAGGACTTCGAAAAGTATTCCAAGACTTTCAAGGGGTTTCTTGGCCTGATCGCAATGCTCGACACGGACAAGAAAGTGCAGGAACAGCTGGCCAAGGTCGAAACGCTCTACGCCACCCTGGACGAGGGAGGGCGGCAGATCTTCCAGCTGTACAATCCGGAGCTGAAGCTTCAGGCCATCTCGTCCATCGATCAGATGCAGCAGGAGCTGGTCTCGGTGCTTCAGTCCGAGATCCAGACATTGTCCGAGCAGGCCATTGCCAACGAGCGACAGGCCCTGAGCGCGTTGCAGGACAACATTGCCCTGTCGCGCAATGCTCTATGGGGGTTCCTCGCGTTGGCGCTCGCGACAGGCACGGGCATATCGCTGCTGGTAAACAGAAACGTCACCAATCCCCTCAAAGCCCTCAACCGTGTCATGGGCCGCCTGTCGCAGGGCGACTTGCAGGTCGACATTCAGGACAGCGGCAGAAGCGATGAGATCGGTGACATGATCCGGGCGGTTCAGGTCTTCAAGGAAAACGCGCTTGAGGTGGAAAAACTCCAGCAGTCGACCCAGGACGCGGATGAACGGGCGCGCCGTGAAAAGGCCGAGGCCATGGATCGTCTTGCTCGCGAATTTGAGCAGGGGGTAGGCGCCATTGTAGAACAGGTTTCCAGGTCGTCCGGCGAGATGACAGCCACGGCCGGAACACTGGCAGAAACCGCCCAGCAGTCGCGTCATCAGGCCGCCGGCGTCGCCGGGTCCGCGCAACAGGCCTCCAACAACGTTCAGACTGTAGCCTCTGCCGCCGAGGAGCTGGGTGCTTCCATCCAGGAGATTACAGGGCAGGTCAATGAGCAGTCGGCCAAGACCAGTCAGGCCTTCACGATCACCCGGCAAAGCCGGGATCGGATGCAGGTGCTTTCCAGCAAGGTGGCGGATATCGGCGAGGTCCTCAACCTGATCACGGGAATTGCGGAGCAGACCAACCTGCTGGCCCTAAATGCGACGATCGAGGCGGCACGCGCCGGCGAAGCGGGCAAGGGATTTGCTGTCGTGGCCTCCGAGGTCAAGAGCCTTGCCAATCAGACGTCCAAGGCAACTGACGACATCGCGGCACAGATCGGTTCCGTTCAGCAGGAAACAGACGGCACGATGAAGGCAATCGAAGAGATCGCAACTGAAATTGAAACCGTTTCCGAGATTGCCAAGGCGATAGCGATTGCCGTCGAACAGCAGGATTCGGCGACCCACGAGATCGCGCAGAGCATCAACCAGGCCGCCTCAGGGACCGACGAGGTGACTTCAACGATCCAGGACCTGACACATAGTGCGGACAATACGGGTGAAGTTGCCGGGGAAATGCTCGGGTCTGCGCAGGAGCTTTCCGAAAAAGCGGGCCATCTCAACGAAATGGTTGCGTCTTTCCTGCGGGAAGTGGGTGCCGCCTGATACCCGTCACCACATGGTTGGTCAGACCATCAGGAGCGACACCTGATTGCCCCGGTGTCGTTCCAGCCGCCCGGCAAGTTCGAGTTCGAGAAGGATGACATGAACGTCCCGGGCCTCGGCGCCTGAAAATCGGATCAGCTCATCAAGGTCGATCGGTGTCGGTCCGAGCGCTGAGATGATCTCCTCGCGGAGCCTGGATCCAGGTTCCGGCGGTTGCATCGCGGGATTGGGTCCGGGCTCCAGGAAATGCCCGTCAAGCGGCAGTGTCGGTTCGAGCCGCCCCCCAAGTCCCTCAATGACGTCCTCCACGCAGGTCACGAGTGTTGCCCCCTGACGAATGAGGCCATTTGCTCCCTCAGAACGTGGGTCCAGTGGGGAACCCGGAACCGCGTAAATGTCTCGGTTCTGTTCGAGTGCGTAGCGTGCGGTGTGCAAGGAACCGGATGCCTTGGCGGCCTCAATGACAACCACTCCCAGCGACACGCCCGAGATCAGCCGGTTTCGGCGTGGAAAGTCTCGACCGCGCGGTTTCCAGCCAAACGGCATCTCGCTGATGGCTGAGCCGCCATTGTCGAGTATCTCTGCCAGCAGTCGGTCATGGTCAGGCGGATAGAGAATGTTGATCCCGCCTGCAAACACGGCGAGCGTTCCATGTTTCAGGGACGCCGCATGTGCGGCAGCGTCGATGCCGCGTGCAAGACCCGATGCGATCATGAAACCCTGCTCGGAGAGCCCCGCTGCAAACTGACCGGCAATCTTGCGCCCAGAGAGGGAGGCGTTGCGAGCGCCGACGATGGCGACTGTCTTTTCCCGAGAAAGGTTTGCGCCGCCCAGAACCGACAAGAGGGGAGGAGGTCCGTCGATGTGCCGCAGGTGAGGTGGGTAGTCGGGTTCACCGAGTGCGACCAGCCTTGCGCCCCATTTTTCATGCGCTGCGAGTTCGGCTTCGGCATCTTCTTTGCGGCAAAGGCGGTAACGCTTCTTGCCGCCTCGGTTGGAGAGTTCCGGCAGCATGTCGAGTGCCCGCTCTGCCGACCCGGTGTGATCGAGCAGGTCGCGAAAGGTTCTCGGACCGATATTCTCTGAACGTATTAGACGAAGCCATGCCAGACGCTGGGCCTCGGAGAGGCGGATGTTTTTATTGTGTTGGGCGCCGCTCACGCGCCTCCGCCATCGGGCTCTGCCGAAGCAGCCGGCGCAGCCTTTGATTTGGAACCGATCTTGCTCTCACCGCCCTTCAGGAGCCGGCCGATATTCTCGTGATGTTTCGCCCATAGAAGGATCGTCAGAAGCAGGAACATCTCGGCGATCTGTACCTGGTTGAACACGAAGAAGAGCAGGATTGGGGTTGCCAGGGTCGCGGTCAGGGCCGATAGGGACGAGTAGCGGAAGAGGAATGCCATCGCGACCCAGATCAGTGCGCAGACGATGAACATCGGCCAGTACAGGCCAAGAAGGATGCCGAGGTAAGTCGCGACACCCTTGCCGCCCTTGAACTTGAGCCAGACTGGAAAAAGATGGCCCAGGAAAGCGCCCAGACCGGCAACAAGTGCCATGTCCTGGCCAAAATTCATACCGACCACCAGCACCGCAACGGTCCCCTTCAGGGCATCGCCGAGCAAAGTCGCCGCGGCGAGGGACTTCTTGCCCGTACGCAGCACATTCGTGGTGCCGATATTGCCCGAACCGATGCTGCGGATATCACCGAGGCCCGCCATGCGGGTAAAGATCAGGCCAAAGGGGATGGAGCCAAGAAGATAACCGAAGGCAAGGGCAGCCAGATAATAGGGCCAGGCAAATTCCCAGCTGATTGGGTCGGGCACGCGTTGGTCTCCGGTATCTCAGCAAAAGTGCATCTGCAATGTAACCGCAATGATTGACGGATCAAGCCTGAGGGTCAGCAAAAGCTGTGCAGTCGCGCGGTCAGCGAGAGCGGAGTTGGTCCCGCGGACCCTGACACCTGGGGTCAGTTCTTCAATTTGTACTTTTCGGCCTGAACCACAAGCGATCCGAATGGCACGTTGATACTTGCCCGCAAGGGGACAAGGTATTGTGTCTTTCCAATCGGGGCCAGCCAGACCTCGATCGACTTGTTTTTGGCAAGTTCCTGGATGGATTTGCGCTTCGGTCTATGGCCGGCGACCGGTTCGTAGCGCGCCCGGCAGATCAGCACATTTCCCTTGAAACGGCCGTCCGCCGTGGAGGCCTTGCGCTTCGACTTATAGCTGAGGTGAACATTGTATCGTTCCTTGCCGTTATAAAGCGCCAGCGTTCGATTACAGCTGTCTGCGGTCAATCCCTTGGGGGCGTGAAACACGGCGGCAGTAAGCGGGTCCAAAACTCCATCGAGATGTTGTGGCGTAACCTTGATCCGTTCCTTCATGCGATCCTGGGGAGGATTGACCGAAACCTTGTCGACCTTGCCACGGCGCAGTTGCATCGACACTGCTCCATTTTCGTCCTCGCTTTTCAGGTCGAGGGCATAGCTTTCGGGCGAAAGCACGCCATTTCGAACACCGCCTTTCGCGCTGACCTTGCCCTTTCCATCCGAGACCAGACGGCCGAATGCCGCGGTTTTGCCGTCGCCACTGACAGAGTAGGAACCATCGTTGACCCCCACATTCAGCGTGCCGGAGCCGATCGGCAATCCAACCGCATAGAGCTTGTATTTCAGGTAGAGGCTTGCAGCATGCGCATTGGCAGCGAACAGAAAAAAACCAAGAATGGAAAAAACGATCAAACGCATCAGGGTCATCCGGCTAAATCAAAAGTCCAGACAGGTTTGACCAGGAATGTGGCGCGAACGGGATGTTGTGCCAATCCGGTGACAGCCTTGTCCAGGCGCCACCGGATCGGGATATGTCAGTTGTAGTTGTAGACCGTCTTGCCAGAGACGACTGTCTTCAGAACACGTCCGGAAAAGCGGGCATCTTCGAAGGGGGAGTTTTTGGACCGGGACCGAATGGCACTCTTTTCCAGTACCCAGGGGCGTTCAAGGTCAAACACGGTCACGTCAGCCGGAGCGCCTTTTGTGAGACGGCCGGTTTCCAGACCAAGCCTGTCTGCCGGCCCGCTGGTCATGGTGGCCAGCAACGTCGTCAGGTCCACCTGCTCGGAGTGATAGAGCCTCAGTGCCGCGGCTAGAAGTGTTTCCAGACCGATGGCGCCGTCTTCTGCTTCCGCCCAGGGGTGCCGCTTGGTTTCAACGTCCTGCGGATCATGATTGGAGCAGATGATGTCGATTGTCCCGTCGGCGACCGCTGCGATCATGGATTGCCGGTCGTCTTCGTCCCGCAACGGTGGTGACATCTTGAAGAATGTCCGGTAGGCGCCAATATCATTTTCGTTATGGGTCAGATGATTGACCGAGATGCCGGCTGTAACATCCAGGCCGCGCTTCTTGCCTGTCCGGATCACGTCGGCACTTTCGGACGTGGAAATCAGGTTCGCGTGATATTTGCCCTTTGACATACCCACGAGCCTCAGATCCCGCTCCAGCATGATGATTTCCGCTTCGCGCGGAACCCCGGACAACCCCTTCCAGCTCGCATTGAGACCCGCGTTCATGACACCGCCCGCCAGGTCCGGATCTTCCGTATGGTGGATTACCAGGGCATCGAAGTCTCGGGCATAGGTCATCATGCGGCGCATGACCTGGGCGTTCTTGACCGATCTGTGCCCGTTGGTGAAAGCAACCGCGCCGGCCTCCTTCAAGAGCCCGATTTCCGTCATCTCGTTCCCGGCAAGACCCTTGGTCAGGGCGGCAAGGGGGTGGACGTTGACACTTGCTGTATCCCGGGCGCGTCTCAAGATGAAATCGACCAGCGCCGGATCGTCGATGATCGGATCCGTATCCGGCATGGTGCAGATGGTCGTGATGCCCCCGGCAGCAGCAGCCTCGGAGGCGCTTGCCAGGGTTTCGCGGTGTTCAGCGCCCGGTTCACCGACCGACACGCACATGTCGATCAGCCCCGGGCAGGCAATCGATCCCTTGCAGTCCACGATCTCCGCGCCGTAGGGGGCGCCCTGGTTGGCAGCTTCCGGCCCCGCAGCCAGAATTGTGCCATCGGCGATGATGACGGAGCCCGGGGCATCCAGGCCGCGCGCGGGATCAATCACTCTGGCATTTGAAAGAACCAGAGGTTTTGGTGTGTCGATAGCCACGGTCTTGTTCCTCTGAGTCCTAGTTGTTCGGCAGGTTGGCGGCGAGCGCTTCAAGAACGGCCATGCGGACCGCAACGCCCATCTCGACCTGTTCCCGGATCAGGCTTTGCGCCCCATCGGCGATGGAAGCGTCGATCTCGACGCCGCGGTTCATCGGACCGGGATGCATGACAAGGGCGTCGTCCTTGGCAAAACCGAGTTTTTCCGCGTCAAGGCCGTAGTAGCGATAATATTCGCGCACCGAAGGCACGAAGGCACCGTTCATCCGCTCCCGCTGCAGGCGGAGCATCATGACGATATCCGCACCTTTCAGACCTTCCCGCATGTCGTTGAAGACCTCCGCACCCATCTGGGCAATGCCGGAGGGCAGGAGCGTGGACGGCGCAATAACGCGGACGCGGGCACCAAGTGCGTTCAGCAGAATGATGTTCGACCGTGCGACCCGCGAATGGGCGATGTCACCGCATATGGCAACGGTCAGTCGCGCAATCTTGCCTTTGTGCCGCCGGATCGTCAGGGCGTCGAGCAGGGCCTGGGTCGGGTGTTCGTGCGGACCGTCACCGGCATTGACGACCGAGCAGCCAACCTTCCTGGCAAGCAGGTGAACCGCACCGGCCGCGTGGTGGCGCACGACCAGGAGATCCGGATGCATGGCATTGAGCGTTGCTGCGGTGTCGATGAGCGTTTCGCCCTTCTTGACCGAAGATTGCGATACCGCCATGTTCATCACATCCGCACCGAGCCTTTTACCGGCCAGCTCAAACGAGCTTTGCGTGCGGGTGGAGTTTTCGAAAAAGAGGTTGATCTGGGTCCGGCCCTCGAGCACTTGCTTGCGCTTGTGCACCTGGCGGGAAATCTCCACGGCTTCCTCGGCACGGTCCAGAAGGCCCAGAATTTCGTGGGGGTGAAGGCCCTCAATGCCCAGCAGATGGCGATGGGGGAAAGGGCTGTCTCGATGGGTGTCTGTCGCGGTCATCGAGACCATGCCTATAGGCGGAATCGTCCGTGTGCACAAGACACATATTCACTTCATGCCCGCTGTCCACACTCATGCTAAATATTTGATCGTTTGGACAAAAAGAGCCTGGCCCGGATCAGGTCAGGTGAAGATCAGCAAGGCCAGTGGAATGGTGAGGGTCGCCACAAGCGTCTGAAGCGTGATGATTTCGGCCATCAGCTTTGCATCCCCACCCATTTCGCGCGCCAGCAGATAGGAGTTGCCAGCGCAAGGTACGGAACACGCGATGATGATGACCGTCAGCGCCGTGCCGGACACTCCGAACAGCCAGGCAAACCCGAATGCGATAAGCGGCATGAAGACCGGGCGCAGGAAGGTTCCCATTGTCAGGGCTGGCCCGGGCCGGCGCAGCGAGTTGAGGTCGAGGCCCGCGCCGACACAGATGATGCCGATCGGAAGGGCGGCCCTTGCAAAGATCTCGATCGTGTCGGCCAGGACGAAGGGCATGGCAAGGCCGCTGAGGTTGAACAGAACCCCGGCAAAGATCGAGAGAATGAAGGGGTTGGTGTATAGGTCCCGCAGCAGCTTCTTGCTGCTTGGTGTCGTTCCGCTGGCATATCTGGAAAGCACAACGATGCTGGCGATATTCAACACCGGAATCATGAAGACCATCGCCACCGCGAGCATGGCCAATCCGGCTTCGCCCGCGATATTATTGGCGATTGCAAGAGCGATCATGGCGTTCCAGCGCACGGTGCCCTGGAAGATCGACGTGAACCTGACGGCAGGAATACCCCAGATCCGCTCGATCATACCTCGGGCGAAGAGCATTATGGCGACCATCAGACTGACCGCAGCCAGCAGCGCACCGCCCATGCTCAGCGTTGGAACTTGTGAAAAATCCGCCTCGGAGATTGTCTGGAAGAGGACCGCTGGAAACAGCGCATAAAACGCCAGTTTTTCGATACCGCGCCATTGTTCGCCCGAAATTAGCCCGGTGCGGGCGATCAGGTAGCCGGAGGCAATAACAAGGATGATCGGCACCAGGGCCGCGAGCGTCGTCAGCATCGGGAAACATTCCGCGTCAGCGAGAGTGCAGTTGTGAACGAACCGGAGAACCCGGCAAAGTAGGAATTCAGGTATCTAACCCCAGATACCCCAACCGGTCCAGAAAACCCTGCAGGATGAAGGCTGCGGCCATCTTGTCGACCACTTCGGCGCGTTTGGCACGGCTGGAATCAGCTTCCAGCAGCGTGCGCGTGACCGCAGCGGTGGACAGGCGCTCGTCCCAATAGGTGATCGGCAAGTCCGTTTTCTGGGATAGGTTGCGGGCAAAGGCGCGGGTTGCCTGGGCTCGCGGACCCTCGCTGCCGTCCATGTTGAGCGGAAGCCCGAGCACGATGCCGCCAACCTCCTGCTCGGTACAGATCGCAAGCAGTTTTTCGGCGTCGATCGTGAATTTTTTCCGGCGGATCGTTTCCATGGGCGAAGCAATGCCGCGTCCGAGATCGGAGAGGGCAAGGCCGATGGTCTTGGTGCCAAGGTCAAGGCCGATCACCCGGCTGTTTTCGGGCAGAGCGGCGATGAAGTCTTCCAAAGTGAGTGCTGGGTCGTTAGCCATGGGCGGGCTTTAGCAGGCGAGGGCGCTGGGCGCCAGAGAAACCGTTCCGAATTGCAACTTACCTGTCTTCCGCATGGCCATGCTCGGCTATCGCAAGATCGGCAGAAGGGTCGTCCTTGAGATCTGCTTCCAGAAATTGCCGTGTTTCCGGCACGGCGACGTGAAAGTCAGTTTCCAGATGAAGCTGCGCCTTCAGGTCTTGCGCCGTTATGCCGATCAGGTGGCCACCCCTTGACCTGTCTTTCGAGATGAAATGTAGGTGATAGCCCGAAATCGTCAGCGTACGCGCATAAATCGGGGCCCAGAAACCGACCAGCGTGCCTTCGATATTCTCAAAGGCAAATTCGCTTTGGTGGCTGGTTGCGGCAACAAGATCTTCACCCGGAGCCGCCTTGCAGGCCGCACGCAGTTCGATCCGCTCGAACACGCCGTCGATCCTGATGCCGACGAATGTGTTTTCAGATGGTCTGCGCACGTCCAGCTGTGTTTCAAGGTCATTCTGGCTTTCAATGCGGTCCAGGTGCAAAGCTTGTTCAGGTGTAAATCCGGTTACGGTCGCAAAGGGTGTCAGGGCGCCATCCGGCGCGACATTCACGGTGCCCTTATCGCGGGCCTGGTAGGCAATGCCTTCCAGAAGGATCATTTCACCGTCGAGATCCTCGAAGGTGCCCAGTCCGAAATCACCATGCGCCCTGAGATCGCCGACTGTCGCACACCCCTTGAACAGTCCCTTGCTGACGGCCGTGCTCGTCGACACCTGAAAAATCGTGTGATGGTCCAGATCATAGGCTGCAGCAAGCTTGTCCTGAACGATGTGGGACAGGCTGTGTCCGGTCCGCTCCGCCTCGGCTTGCAACTCGCGCCAGAGGCTTTCCGAAATCCGGCATTCGAGACGCCGTTGCATTGCGGGTTCTCCCTTTCGCGGTAGCAGTTGTAGTGACATCTTGTGCCACTATAGTGATGAATCACAAGCTCGAAGACATGGAGGAAGCGTCGTGAGACTCACCTGGTACGGACATTCAGCCTTCAAGATCGAAATTGAAGGAGCGTCGATCCTGATCGACCCGTTTCTGACCGGAAACCCTTCCTTTCCGGAGACGCTCACCGTCGACGAGGTGTCGGATGGCGTGACCCATGTTGTCCTGACGCATGGACACGATGATCATATTGGCGATGCGGTCGATATCCTGAAAAAGACCGGCGCCCAGCTGACGTCCAATTTCGAGATCTGCATGTGGGCTGGGCGCCAGGGCATCGAGAATATCAATCCCATGAACTCTGGTGGCCTCGTCAACACCGGGCCATTCAAGGTCGCGCTGACCCGGGCGGATCACTCCTCGTCCAAGCAGACAGATGGTGAGGCGATCTATCTCGGCAATCCGCATGGCGTCATCATCGAGGTGCCCGGTCAGAAGGTGCTGTATCACATGGGCGATACCGACATTTTCTCCGACATGGCCCTGATCAACGAAATCTACCGTCCGAAAATCGGCCTGGTGCCGATCGGGGATCGGTTCACGATGGGGGGCAAGGTCGCTGCAATGGCCTGTGACCGCTTCTTTGAATTCGATACGATCGTGCCCTGTCACTTCGGAACTTTTCCGATCATCGACCAGACATCCGAGACCTTCACCAGTGCACTGGGCGAAAAGGCGGCGGCGGTGCTGCAGCTGAAGCCGGGTGCGGCTGCGGAAATCTGATCCCGGTGGATCGCAAGTGTGCGCGTGACCCTATGTTCCAGTTCATCTCAAAGAGTACCCCATGCATTTGACCAGATTGTTCGTCTGTTTTTGCCTTGCAACCTTACTGGCAGTTTCGCCCGGATTGGCTGCGGACAAGTCGATCACCCCCGATGGCAAGCCGGCCCCCTCGCAGCCGAGTGCGAAACCAGGATCCAAGGCAGCGCTGGAGGCGGAAGCCCAAGAGAAAGCCAAGGGCTCATATGAAAAGGTTCGGGAGGTGTTTGAAGGCAGTACCACTGTGACCGGTGAGAAAGTGGTGTTCCCGCAGGAAAACGCCTCGGTCAAGGCAATCGTCATCACGATGGACCCGGGCGAGAAAACAGGCTGGCATCAACACGAAACGCCGCTGTTCGCCTATATCCTGGAAGGTGAGATCACGGTTCTCTACGATGGTGTCGGCAAGAAAGTCTACCGGGCAGGTGATGGCTTGCTGGAGGCCATGGACGTGACCCACAGGGGCGAGAATACGGGAGAAAATCCTGCGAAAATCCTGGCGGTTTTCCTTCTGGGAGACAACAAGCAGGCAGTTGTCGACGAGGATGCTCCGGGCTCCGACAAGGAAAAGATCCAGTAAATTCCAATGCTGCTTTAGGCAAGGAACCGCGCCGGTTTGGCGCGGTTTTTGTTGTGGTAGCGGCAGGTCGTCAGAACTGCCGCGCACCATTTCGTCAGGTCGCGTAGTAGGGGGAGTACATGTCGCGGCTGGCGTCTTCGGTCACCGACGCGTCGAAGACGCGCGTGTAGAAGGCCGAACCGAGTGAGGCCGCCGTCTCGGGAAAGGCGTTGATAGCAAAATCGAGCGCCTGATCCAGGGTGTCGAACGCATCAAAACCGCCGAGCGAATGGGTGGAGACACCGCTCAGCCAGATCTTGTTCTGAAGGCCCGGAACCTGTTTCAAAGCAGCGTTCCGGTCCTGCCATGGAAAGTCGTTGAACTTCCGGGACAATTGCAGTTCGGTATAGACGAAGGCTCCCGGTTTCCTGGAGGGCGCGTCACCATAATGCACTGATCCGATGTCCGTGCTGGCGCTCTTCACAACCTCTGCGTCAAACACGCGCGTATTGTGAGCGACACCGAAGGCACGCGGCTCAGTCGGGAAATAGCCGATTACGAACTTGCGCGCATTTTCCAGATTGTCGAACGAGTACATCCCGCCCAGAGACTGGTTTGCATGTCCCTGAAGCCAGGTTTTGTTCAGGAATCCTGGTTGTTTCTTGATCTCCTCGTTGATCTGTTTCCAGGGCGCTTGGTCGAAGGGGACCGAGATGGCAACTTCGGTATAGACAAATGCCTTGGGGGTCATGTTTGCGATTTCCTTTGCTTTGAGAATGCCCGTTGAAGCAACAATTCCGGCAGCGCCGACGGCTTAAGCTGCCAGCAATTCACGCCTGTTAAGCCCCTGGACTTGTAAAGAAATTTCTTCTGAATTTTCGTCTTTCATGCCGTTCTCCTATAAACTTGCAAAATGCAAGTTGACTTCATATGCGGCATTAACTTGCGTTTTGCAAGTGGAAAAATTAGATTGCGTGCATGAAAGCAAAAAACGCGAACTACAACTCAGGCTGCCCCATCGCCTATGCGCTCGGCATCTTCGGCGATCAATGGTCCTTGCTGATTGTCAGGGACATGGCGGTGAAGGGTGTTAACACCTACAGCGAATTGCTGAACGGCTGGGAAGGCATATCGACCAACATTCTGGCGCAGCGATTGAAGCACCTCGAGGAAACCGGCATTGTCACGAAGAAGCGGGACCCCGAGAACTGGCGCAGCTTCGTCTACGAGCTGACGCAAAAGGGCAGGGACCTGGCCCCGGTCATCGCCGAGATTGTCTTGTGGAGCGGCAAGTACAACACTGCCGATCACGCGATGACAGGGACGCTGGACAAGGTCAGGATGGACCGAAAACAGTTTGAAGACAGCATCCGGAAGGGCGACGTGCCTTGAGGTCCGGAAAGCCTATGCAACAAGTGCAATAGATCGGCCCAAGATCAAGCTGAAATATCTTCGCCAAGGCTCATGGGATCTTGCGGGGTGTGGTGTGACCGGCGCTAGGCAATGAATAAGAGATCAAACAAGGAAACATTACCAAGATTTCACGTGATATTTCGCCGATCGGAACTATCTCCTTTTCAGGAGGCGCAGAGAAAGGGGGAATTCTCCACTTGGCGCACAGTACTTGTCGGAGAAGTTACCCATGCATGTCGCGACAGTGGACAGCCTGATCGAACGCGGTCTGAAGGCGTCTGAATACCGGATTTTCGAGCAGAACAACATCTGGGCCCGCCACGCCAGTGAGAAACCTGACGTGGCGGTCAGCCTGATGAAGACCATCAGGGCTCTGCACGCACGCAACCCTCAGAACAGGGATCTCGCGGCACTGGCAATCGGTGCGGGTGACGAACCCCAGTTCCGGATTTTGCAGGCCGCCTTCCAGCGCGGGCTCTGGCTGTACGATATCGATGGTGCGGCGCTCGCAAAACTGCGCGAACGCATTGATCGGCAATCGATCAAGAATGTCTATCTGGTCCAGGGCGACTATGGATGGGACTTCCAGAACCCCAATGCGGCCTATTACACGCGGGCGACCATTCTGGATGATCGCAGGGTTGATCTCGTGACCCTTCATCACGCGCTCTATTACTGCTGTGCCACCGAATGGCCAACGCTGGTTAAATCCATCTATCAGGGCGTTCTAGCACCGCGCGGCGCGATGCAGATGGTGATGATGTCGACGCGCGAGACGCGACCGGGGACGACCACCTGGCTCTACAATCATTTTGCCAGGAAGTTCTCTGGGGCTGCGTCCGACCAGGACCTTACGCAGCTGCCGCAGCTTCTGAAAAAGGATGACGTGTTCAAGCATTGCCAGGTCGACTGTGAAAGCCGCGAAGTCGAGTTCTGGGTCGATGATTTCGAGCGTTTCATGGCCGTGGTCTGGATGATCCTTCTTTATCCGCATGGCCACGACTACTCGCTGGAGCAGCGGATCGAGATTACCGAATTCGTCATCGAGCATTTCTGGCGTCCAGGTCGCCCGCTTATCCAGACACAGGATTATCTGACCCTTCACAAGCTGGACCCGGCTCCTGTACGCGATGCGATGGCAGGCGTGTTCTGAGCACGCACAAGCAAAACCCGCCAGAACCAGCCTGGCGGGTCATTGTGCTTGTTTGTGGGTTCAGTGGATCGGTCTGGACCGCTCAGTCAGCGTTGAAAACCGAACGCCTGCTGCCCGCCTCAAAGACGATTAAGAAGCGCTGGTGTCGGCCAGGCGTCAGCAGGCATGCCGAGCTTCTGCTGGACGTCCTGAACTGCGGCGCGCGTTCCGGCTCCGAGAATTCCGTCAATCTTGCCAACATCATAGCCCATGTTGCGCAATTTGGTCTGCAACTGCTTCATCTGGGCATCGTTCAGACCGGCGTCCGGATTGCCCGCATTGTATCGAGGCGCACCAGCCAGGCGCGTGGCGAAATAGGCGGCGGAAGTCGTGTAGATGAACGACTGGTTCCATTCCAGATAGATGTTGTAGTTCGGGTAGGCGAGGAACGCCGGCCCCTTTCGGCCCTGCGGTAACAGCAATGACGCAGGCAGGTTACCAGAGATCTTGCCCCAACGCGGCTGGACACCCAGCGCAGCCCACTGGCTTCCGGTCTTGGTCTTGCCCAGTCCGGTATCGGCCCAGTTCAGATTACCCGGAACGGTAACTTCCTGGAGCCAGGGTTCACCTTTGCGCCAGCCCAGGTGATTGATGAAGGCGCCGGCCGTCAGGATGGCATCTGGTGCGCTTTTCTTGAGCCGGACATGCCCGTCGCCGTCGCCGTCCTTGCCGAACTTGATGATGTCTTCCGGCAACATCTGCACCATGCCGATTTCACCCGCCCAGGCACCTGTGGTGCGTTGTGGATCAAGATCGCCATGCTGGACCATTTCGATGGCCGCAATGAGTTGCGGGCGGAACAGTTCTGGGCGGCGGCAGTCATGGGCAAGCGTCGCGAGGGCATTGACCGTATTGAAATCGCCCTGTACCGCGCCAAAGTCCGTTTCCAGCGCCCAGAACGCCGTAATGACCGGTGCGGGAACGCCGTATTCGCGTTCGGTTCTGTCAAACACGCTGGCATATTTTTTCATGTTCGCAGCACCGTTTTTCATTCGGTAGCTGGAGATGACCCGCTTGGAAAAATCAAGAAAGGTCATCTTGAAGACGCCTTGCGCGCGATCCCTGGAAAGAACCTTGCGATCGATCTGGGCGCCCGCAAGTGTCTTGTCAGCAGCCCGCGCCGAAAGCCCTTTTGCAACGGCTTCCTGTTTGACGCCGGCGAGGAATTGACGGAAGTCGCCACCGCATTGCTGTGCCAGCGCCGGTGTGGTTGCCAGACAAAGCCCGGCGAGAGCCAGAGGAGTGATTTTCGAAGTGAAGAGCCTACGGCGGATCATGAAATGTCCTGTCGTCAGTATGGTCGAATGAAGGAATTGCCTCCCGAAATCCGCCATAGTTGACTGTGCTTCGCCGTTCACGTCAACCGGTCAGACCGGGTGGCGCTGTGTCATCCACGAGCTTGACGGGCATTGGTCCGCACTTACGGACAGTTGCCGAAGCTGGAACTGGCAATAACGCCACCATTTGGGGAGCGTTTCAGCGGGGCATGCACGCTGGCCGAGGATCGGCAATCGGGAGGTGGTGCCGGAAGATTGGGAGTGACCGGGTAATATGGGTCTGCGCCGTAAGCGTCTGCATTCACACCGGAAGTTTGCTGCAGGCACATCTGGTACGCCATGTCGTAAAGGGCCTGCCAGCCACCGGGAAGTGAACCGAGATTATCAAGTACACCCACGGCGCCACCGGCGCGCGCACCGCGAACGGCCCCTTTGGGGCCTGCCCAGGCTCCACCGATAACCGCACCGGTCATGCCGCCCGAGACCGCATCCCCTACCATGTCGCCGCTGCCCATCCTGGCATTGGCATAGTCGGTGGCATAGACGACGCAATCGGTGCCGTCGGCCCGAGCCGACGAGATCGACAGCGCTCCTGTGATCGCCAGGGTTGCCAACAAAACCTGCGCCGCGCGACTTGCCATGACCTGTCTCCTTGGAACGGGCTCCGCTCTTACGGAATTTCAGGGCTTATTTTAAGGCCTCTGACTTAACAAGGCTCTACCGGCGCAGGTTCCATTCTATCTATTGCACAGATCTTTCCAGGTATTTCTGCCCGACAAACCCGGTTTTGCCGTCATGGCTCACGCCGCACCACCAGGTGCCGCATTCGTTGAAACGCACGTCCGTGTTTTCCGGAATGACGGCCAGTACCGTCGCATCCTTGTCTTCCGATTCCCGCAAATTGACGGACGCCAGTATCTTGCCGGTGTTGGGATAGGCAGGGTCTGGTGTCAAAGTCTGTTCCGTTGTTGCGGGCGTTGAAGGTTCCAGAACAGGCGACGCTGTTGGAGCGGGGCCTTCCTCGGACGTGACAGGCGCAGTGACCTGCGGTTGCTGTCCCTGGTTAACCACGGGAAGCGGCACATGCTTTGCCGTGCTTGCATAGAGCGGATAGACCCCTGCCTGCCCGGAGGCCAGTGCCCGGGCTTCCAGGTTCCCTGTACTGTTTGCGGGAAGCGGTTGAGCTTCGCTTGCGGACGCAGGTCTGCTGGTGTTGCCAACGGCAAAAGCATTGCGAATACGTTGTTTTGCGAGCGCGACTTCACGTGGCGTCGCTGACGGTTCGGCATTTTTGGCCGAATTCAGACTGTCTTCGGCAATCAGGCTTTCGATTGTCGGGGCAGGTGAAATCAGTTCCGTCTGAACCAGGCGGCTTTCCTCAGCTGCTTGCCGATCAAGACCGGGCATCCCGAGCATCATGTAAGTGCCGGATGCGCCGGCTACGATCAGTGTAAACAGGGCCAGTGACTTGAAACTTGGTCCGCGTTTCGCTGTGTCAGCGTAGATGCTTGGCTCTTTTGCAAGGAGTGCTGGTTCAGGGACTGAAACCTCGTGCCGAGGTTCCTTTCGCGGCCTTAGCAGGACGCCTGGCATTTCGAACCCATGGTCGTCTTCTGATTCAACGAGCCTGGGCTGACGCGTTGCAGCTTCCAGTTTCTCTTCCGCCGCCCCGTGCATCTGAAGAATCTTCGCCGCTATCTCGCTCGGCTCAACCGGCCTGAGACCGGTTTGTTCCTCCTGATAAAAGGGTTTCGACGGGTTGGTGTTCTGAAAAAGAGTGTCTTGTTGTTTCGCTGCATTGTCCGGCAGGTTGCCCGATTGAAAGTCGCAATCGAAGGCTGGCGCGGTTACGGAATACATATGGCCCTCCTGGATCAACAGTTCGCACACGCTCATGGCGGTCGCCGGTTTGAGTACGGGGGCATTAATAATTGTTAATACGTCGCCACACGGGCCGGAATGCGGCGGCTCTGGGGAATTTCGCGTCAATTGTGACCGAGATGTGGTGCCGGTTTCGGGCAAAAGCAGGTGGTGTTTGCAAAAGCCTAACCAGTTCGAGAGATACTGAAAGCAACGATTCTGTGCGGTGCCTGGCGTCAATGCGGTTGGCCGTTTGTGCAGATTGAAAAGATTGACGGAATTGAAACGATGATCCGCTGGAAATCGACACTGATCGCCAACATCGCCGGTTTGCTCGCGGCAGCTTTTGTTGCCGGTTCGACGGTTGCTGAAGAGGCTCCGAAACTTCGTATTGGCCTGATGGGTACTTTCTCCGGGCCGGCTGCAATCTACGGCCAGCACATGCGGGACGGGTTCATGCTGGCAGTCGAACAATCCAATGGAGCGCTCGGCGGTCTTGAAACCAACGTGATTGTGGTCGACGACAAGCTGGATCCGGAACTTGCGGTCGCTGAAGCAACCAAGATGATCGAGCAACAGGGGATTGATGTCCTTGTCGGGGTCAATTTCTCAAGGGTCATGCTGGCGGTGCACGATCCGGTCGTTCGTTCCAAAACCCTTTTCATCGGAACCCATTCCGGGCCGGCCCCGATCGCGGGTCGAAGCTGCAGCCGGTATTTCTTCTCAACGGCATCCCAGGACGACCAGGTGCATGAAACAATGGGTCGTTACGCCAGTCTCAAGGGGTATCAGAAGGTTGTCACGATCGCTCCCGATTACGAGGCGGCCAGAGATGCCGTTGCCGCGTTCAGACGGCATTTCAAGGGTCAGATTGCGCGAGAGTTGTTCACGAAGCTGGGTCAGACGGAATTCTCGACCGAATTTGACCAGATTGCCGAGATCGAACCGGATGCCATCTATGCCTTCATGCCGGGCGGCGCTGGCATTGAACTCGTCAAGCAGTTCCACACTTCAGGCCTGAAAGGGATTGTTCCCTTCCTGTCTTCGCGAACACTCAACGCCTTGGTGATGCCGCATGTCACCGAAATGGGCGAGGGGCTGTTTTCGGCTTCACACTGGGCTCCCAATCTGGACAATCCTGCCAACAAGCGGTTCGTGCGGGAGTTCGGGCGGATGTATAAATATGCTCCGTCCGTTTATGCCGCGCAGGGATACGATGCAGCCAAACTCATTCACTTTGCGCTCGAATTGACCGGTGGTGTCAAGGATCAGGAAGCGTTGATTTCAGCCATCAGTGCTGCTCCTTTCGAGAGCGTGCGCGGCGACTTCAGATTTAATTCCAACCAGTTTCCGATCCAGGACTTCTACCTTGTCGAAGGTGTCCGCAGAACCAGTCGCCTCTATGAAATGGAAGCGATCGCCCGCGTTTTCGACGATGTCGGTGATGCCTATTCCGGATCTTGCCGCATGTAAGCAGATTGGGCGAACCGACTTGATCACAATTTGAAACGATCGGTCCAAAAACAGAAATAGCCACTTGTATTCCGGACTGGCCAGTCCATATCATGCATCATGACTGATACGCTGGTCCAAAAATCTTTGTCGGCGCGTGCGCCGGGCCCGGGCCGTCCTCGAAGCTTTGACGAGGGCGCGGCCCTCGATGCGGCGATGATGGTTTTCTGGCAAAAAGGATTTGAAGCGACTTCGCTTGACGACCTGACCAAGGCAATGGGTCTGAGCAGATCCAGTTTCTATGGTGCTTTCGGTTGCAAGCAGGACCTGTTTCTGCGGGCGATCGAACATTATTCCCGAAGCGGGTTGAGCCGTCTGAAGGCGGTTGCGGACACATCGGATGGAGATCCGGTTGAAGCCATGATGACGGCCCTGTCCAATCCGGAAGGAGGGCAGGACGGTTGCCTGCTGGTCAATTGCATTACCGAACTTGCACCTCATGACGAGCAAGTCGCCGCGATTGGTCGGCGTCATCTGGAGATGATTGAAGACATTTTCGCGCAAGTTCTCGATCCGGAGAATCCGGATCGTGTGCGCGACAAGGCAAGCGCCTATTCGTCCTTGGCGATTGGCACCCTGGCCTTGAGGAAAGCCGGTATTCCGGCGGAACGAATTGCCAACACCCTGAAACAGGCAAGATCAGTGCTCTCTCCCTAAAAAAGTTCAGGAGAACGACGCGGGCACAGCTGAACGATTGCTCGCATGCTTAATTATGGACTGAACAGTCCGTAAACAACGAACCAAGACGACGGACCTTGAAGAGGAAAACCCAGAATGACTGACACCAAATTGTTCTCCCCGGCAAAGGCCGGAACGATCGAGTTGAAGAACCGCGTGGTCATGGCACCGTTGACTCGCAACAGGGCCCGCGCGGAAGACGACAGTCCCTACGAGCTGCATGCCGAGTATTACGGCCAGCGGGCAGGTGCCGGGCTGATCATCACCGAGGCTTCGCAGGTATCACCGCAAGGCAAGGGCTATGCCTGGACGCCGGGCATCCATTCGGACGCTCAGGTTGAGGGTTGGAAGAAGGTAACCCGCGCCGTTCAGGAAAAAGGCAGCAAGATCGTCATCCAGCTTTGGCATGTGGGCCGCATTTCGCATCCGGTGCTTCAGCCGGACGGTGCCGACCCTGTGGCCCCGTCTGCAATAGCCGCACAATCGAAAACCTTTGATGGAACGGCTTTTGTCGACACGCCAACACCGCGTGCGCTGAAAGCTGAAGAGATTCCAAGCATTGTCGAGGACTATAGGAAGGCGGCTGAAAATGCCAAGCGGGCCGGCTTCGACGGTATCGAAATCCACGCTGCCAACGGCTACCTGATCGACCAGTTCCTCCGAGACGGGTCCAACCAGCGCGATGATGCCTATGGTGGCTCTCTGGAGAACCGCTCGCGCTTTCTCAAAGAGGTCCTCGAGGCAGTGCTGAGCGTCTGGGAGCCTGGCCGTGTAGGCATTCGCCTGAGCCCCTTTTCCAACGCCAATGACATCGCCGACAGCAATCCTCAGGAGACGTTCTCCTATGTGATCAGGCTTTTGAACAGCTACGGTCTTTCCTACCTCCATCTGGTCGAAGGCCAGACCGGTGGTCCGCGCGACATTCCCGAAGGCGGTGATCTGGCGGCTCTCTATGCGCTCTTCAATGGCACCAGGATGGGGAACAACGGGTACGACAGAGACCTTGCCATCTCCGCAGTGAACGATGGCAGCCTTGATCTGGTGGCATTCGGTCGTCCCTTCATCGCCAATCCTGACCTTCCGGCAAGGCTTGAGCTGGAAGCGCCGCTCAACGAGTTGGACCCCGATACGCTCTATGGCGGCGGTGCAAAGGGCTATACGGACTATCCGACGCTCGCCGAGGGCTCAGTTGCAGCCGAATAAGGCTTCAGTTTCAGGCTGCCCGACATCCACCCCCTCCGGGGCAGTCTGAAGGATGGCCGGTGCGCGGTTTCAGCCCGCACCGGCTTTCTTTTTTGGTCAAGCCGGCAAAGGTGCAGGCAGTTTTCCCCTGCGCAGCAGGACCGCACACCATGTTCCAAGGCCCAGTTCGATTGCCGTCGCAAACACGAGGGAGAGCGGTGGAACCCCGTCCAGCGGCAGGCTGACGAGGCGTCCAAAACCGTAGGACAGCAACAGGCCCGCTGCTGCAAACAGCGCGTAGGATTCAATCCGTCGGTTTATCAGCCCCGCGACAGCCAGAACGCCGCTGAAAAGGATCAGTGCCCCGGGTGCACGTATTTCGCTCATCATCGCTGGCGAAGGATCAAGCACTATAGCATTCAGAGAGAACATGAATGCGGGATCAAAGGTCAGAAGACCGCCGATCACGAGGAAGGTGAGGGCTGCAAGTGTGAGTGCGATTTTAGTTTGGTCCAATGACATATCAGCCTCCGGCAAGTTGTGACCGTTGGAAAATGACGCCGGGAAACTGGATTTACTATGTCTAATAATCTTGAAAATATTGCAGAACGTCCAAAGACGTGGATGATCAGGCAAGTTCTTGGTACGCTAGGTCATGGCTGAGAGCTTCTTGAACAATCCGACCGGCTCGGTTTCGACGTCGGATCCCCTTGGTGAGATACTGCACCTTCTGCAGTTGGAGGGGACGTTCTATTGCGTTCCTGAACTCTCGGCGCCCTGGGGGATAGAGGTGCCGGACCTTGACGGTCAGATGGTGCTCGTTGCGGTGACGGAAGGGGCATGTGTTCTGGAACTGCAAACGGATGACAATATTGAATTGCGTCCGGGACAATTGCTGCTGTTGCCTCATGGTCGACCCGTGATTCTGCGCAGCTCCGCTGATGCAGCTTCGACACCGCTGTTTGAAATTCCCGCGACCCGCCACAATCCCGTTTACGAGACCATGGTCTTTGGCGGGGGCGGATCGATTACGCGGATGACCTGCGGGGTCTTGAAAGTCGACGACATGACTGCAAGCAGGCTGACCGACCTCCTTCCTGCCTATATCTTCCTGGACTCCTTTGACCCGGATGCGGGCACATGGCTGCACGCTTCCCTGAGATTTCTGGCAGAGGAAGCGCGCAATCCGAAGCCGGGCGGCGAGATTGTCCTGACACGGCTGACAGACATTCTGGTGGTCCAGACGATCAGATCCTGGCTGGAATCCGCACCACAGGAAAAGACCGGCTGGCTCGCGGCCCTGCGGGACTCGCGGGTGGGACGGGCGTTACAGGAATTCCACCGGGCGCCCCACCAGGCCTGGTCTGTCCAGGGATTGGCCGCCGCCGCCGGCATGTCACGGTCAGCTTTTGCCAGCCGCTTCAAGGAACTCGTGGGTGAGGGGGCCATGCAATATGCTACGCGTTGGCGCATGCAGCTTGCACGGCGCGAACTTCTCCACGGGGAGTGCCAGACCGCGGAAATAGCCAGCAGGCTCGGATACGACTCCGAAGCGGCGTTCGCCCGTGCGTTCAAACGGGTTACGGGCCAAACGCCCGGATCTGTGCGTCGCGGAGTTGCCTAGGCCGCTGCGCTCTTCGTGCGTTGATCGGCAATGGCCTGATCGATTTCCTCCAGCGAAACCCCACGTGTTTCGGGAGCAAAAGACCACGCATACCAAAGCCCGAACGCGCAACACAGCGCGAACATGCCGAACGTCATCGACTCACCCAGGCTGGCAGCCAGCGCCGGGAACAGAAAAACGACCAGGAAATTGCAGATCCAGTTGGAGAGTGATGCAACGGCCATGCCCTTGCCCCGGAGTGCCAAAGGAAAGAGTTCCGACATGTAGAGCCACGGCAGGGGACCGAGGCTGATTGCAAAGAAAAAGACAAAGGCAAACAGTGCAATGAGCGTCAGCAGGGCAAGGTGCGGATTGTCCAGTTGAAAGAGGAGGGCAATGATTGCCAGGCTGGCAAAGGCGCCTGCAAAGCCGAAAATGAACAATGGCCGCCTGCCGACCTTGTCCACGACTGCCATCGACAGGATCGTGACAAGCATGTTGATGGCACCAATGCCGGCAGTGGCGATCAGCTCGTTTGCAATCCCGCTCAACCCGGCCTTGTCGAGGATTTGCGGCGCATAGTTGAGGATCACGTTGATGCCGCTGAACTGCTGCAGGAAGAAGGCGGCCACCGAAAAGATCAACAGCCCGCGCAAACGCGGTTCCCGAAACCGGCTCCAGCTCTCTTCGGAAGGGTCTGAAGGATGGCTGTCCTCAATCTCTCGGACGATGGTGTCCACCCGGTCGGTGGAGATATCGGGCTGCACCGTTTTCAAGACGGTACGGGCATCCTTCTCCTTGCCCGCAAGCACCAGCCAGCGCGGACTTTCGGGGGCTCTCAAAATGCCGGCCAGGCAAATACACGCTGGTATGAGGCTGAAGCCGAGCATGAACCGCCACGACCCGGAATAGGAAAATGCCCAGTCGACCACGAAGGCTGCCAGAATGCCGATCGTGATCATCAACTGGAAGGCGGAGACAACGGCTCCGCGAATGCGGGCAGGGGCGATTTCCGCAAGATACATGGGTGCGACCAGCGAAGACACGCCGATTGCCATGCCGATGATCAGCCTGGCGAGCGTGAGAGACCAGACGCTGAAAGCGAGTGCTGCCGCCAGGGAGCCGGCTGCGAACAGGATTGAGCTGAAGATAAGAACCGGTCTTCGGCCGAAGCGGTCAACCGTGAGAAGCGCAACGACAGCTCCGAAAATGGCTCCGAACGGCACAGCGCCTGTCATGAAGCCTTCGCTCTGTGCCGTGAACACGAATTCCTTTTTCAAGAACGGCAGGGCACCTGAAATAACGCCGATATCGGTGCCGAACAGAAATCCGAACATGGCAGCGAGAACGGCAAGCAGTATGAGCAAAGGTAATCTCCCGAAATCGGTGGACGCCAAACAAGAAAACGCGACGGTTGGAACGCGGCTGAAGCAATCTTCGCAAACCATCGCGCAGGGGGAGTGGGGTTGCAAGCGCTGAATGCAAGAGGGCTTTACCTGCCATCAGAGTTGTCCTGTTGAGCGGCAGTGTTTCCGCTTGAAACACCTGTGCGACACAGACGCCTGGAACTGGCCTCAAGCGGCAACCGTACCGGAGCGTACTCTTTTTCGTTAAACTGGCCTTTCCCTCTTTTCAAAAACCTGTCACACCCAATATCAGGTTGAAAATCCGGGCGCGA
The DNA here is from genome assembly GCA_017643925.1 of Roseibium sp. GTDB lineage: Bacteria > Pseudomonadota > Alphaproteobacteria > Rhizobiales > Stappiaceae > Roseibium. Next base: position 297,535 of record JAEPML010000002.1, read on the forward strand.
AGGAGTTTGCGCGGTCGACATGTGTCACTGCCGCAATCCAGAAGCCTGCTAACGTTGGGAGAGACATATGCCCCCGTATCGTTCAAGAACATCCACCCATGGCCGCAACATGGCCGGAGCACGCGGCCTGTGGCGCGCGACCGGCATGAAGGACGATGATTTCGGCAAGCCGATCATCGCGATCTCCAACTCCTTCACACAGTTCGTGCCCGGACACGTGCATTTGAAGGATCTCGGCCAACTGGTCGCGCGTGAGGTCGAAAAGGCCGGCGGCGTTGCCAAGGAATTCAATACCATCGCCGTGGACGACGGCATCGCGATGGGACATGACGGCATGCTATATTCCCTGCCGTCGCGCGAAGTCATTTCCGATGCCGTGGAATACATGGTCAACGGCCACTGTGCCGACGCGCTGGTTTGTATCTCGAACTGCGACAAGATCACGCCGGGCATGCTGAACGCGGCCATGCGGCTCAACATTCCCGTTGTCTTCGTTTCCGGAGGCCCGATGGAAGCGGGCAAGGTCGTGCTGGAAAACGGCGTCGAAAAGGCGATTGACCTGGTCGATGCCATGGTGGCGGCCGCAGATGACAGCATGTCCGATGCCGACGTTCTTGCGATGGAGCAGAATGCCTGCCCGACATGCGGCTCTTGTTCCGGCATGTTTACCGCCAATTCCATGAACTGCCTGACGGAAGCGCTCGGCCTGTCGCTGCCCGGCAATGGATCGACCCTGGCGACCCACGCGGATCGCGAGCGGCTGTTTGTCGAAGCGGGTCACCTGATCGTCGATCTGGCCAAGCGCTACTACGAGCAGGACGACGAAAGCGTTCTGCCGCGCAATATCGCGAACTTCAAGGCGTTCGAAAACGCCATGAGCCTCGATATTTCCATGGGCGGCTCGACCAACACCATCCTGCACCTGCTGGCAGCGTCCCAGGAAGGCGAGATCGGTTTCACCATTGACGATATCGACCGGCTGTCCAAAAAGGTACCGGTCCTGTGCAAGGTTGCGCCCGCGGTCGAGAACATTCACATGGAAGACGTTCACCGCGCCGGCGGTATCATGTCGATCCTTGGTGAGCTGGACCGGGCTGGATTGCTCCACACGGACGTTCCGACTGTTCATTCCTCGACCTTCAAGGAAGCCCTTGCGCGATGGGATATCCGTCAGACGAATTCGGAGAGCGTCCACAAGTTCTTCAAGGCAGCGCCAGGCGGGGTTCCCACACAGGTCGCGTTCAGCCAGGAACGCCGCTGGGATGACCTGGATCTCGACAGGGAGAACGGCGTCATCCGTGAACTGGACCACGCCTACAGCCAGGACGGCGGTCTCGCGGTTCTCTATGGCAACATTGCCGAAGATGGCTGTGTCGTGAAGACAGCCGGTGTGGACGAAAGCATCCTGAAATTCACCGGTCCGGCTCGGATCTTCGAGAGCCAGGACAGCGCCGTTTCCGCGATCCTAACCAACAAGGTCAAGGAAGGCGACGTGGTTCTGATCCGTTACGAGGGACCGCGCGGTGGGCCCGGAATGCAGGAAATGCTCTATCCGACCAGCTATCTGAAGTCCAAGGGACTCGGCAAGGCCTGCGCCCTGGTGACCGATGGCCGTTTCTCTGGTGGCTCGTCCGGCCTTTCCATCGGTCATATCTCCCCGGAAGCTGCGGAAGGTGGAGCCGTTGGCCTGGTCGAGGAAGGGGACACGATTGTTATCGACATCCCCAACCGGATCCTGAAAGTCGATCTGACCGACGAAGAACTGGCAACACGTCGCGCTGCGATGGAAGCCAAGGGTCAGGACGCCTGGAAGCCGGTTGAAAAGCGCAAGCGTAAGGTTTCAAAGGCCCTGCGTGCCTACGCCGCCATGACCACAAGCGCTTCCAAGGGCGCCTATCGCGAAGTTGATTAGGGTCTCCCACCTCAATAGAATTGTAGAAGCGGGCCATTGTGCCCGCTTTTTCTTTGGTTTCCTCGCTGGTGGATCGCTGACAGATGGAGAAGCATGCTTAGTCGCCTGAAGAAAAAGAAAGGGTTTCAGACGGGTGTCTGCGTGGCGATCATGCTTGTGAATGCGATACTCGTTTCAAATGCGCTTTCAACGCTCGGAAACGAAGAGTCCCGAAGTGTCTTTGATGTGCGCGTGGCTGAGATCCCCCGTGTCTATTACCACTGGCTGGGATTGAGCCTTGTCTTCGGGGTCGCGTCCATGTGGTTGATCAGATACCGTGAGCCTCAGAGCCGCTGGGGTGCGCGCTTCTTCGCATCGCTCTTGCTGCCTGCCTTTTTGCTGCTATTTACGCTGAACACGAAACTCTTTTCGTGGCAGAGCTTCCTGGAAACAGTCTTTTAGATGCCACAGCTATTGTTTTGTATGTGAATCGTACTCACATAATCCGCTTACTTGAAGGTACCAGGGGCAGCTGGCGATAAATGGACTCAATCACTCAATTCGTGCTTGGTGCGGCGGTCTCCACCGCGTGCCTTGGAAAGACCCTCGGGCCGCGCAAGGCTGCCCTTATCGGCGGCGTTCTGGGAACCGTGCCGGATCTTGACGTCTTTCTGCCTTTTGACGATCCGGTCGACAGTTTTGTTTATCACCGCGGCTGGACGCACTCTATCTTTGTCCACGCCCTCGCAGCCCCTGTTGTCGGCGAGGGGTTGAGGTTGTTGTTCAAGGATCTGCGCGAGCACAGATGGCTTGTCTGGGCAACGGTGTTCCTGTGCTTTTCGACCCATGCGATCATCGATGCCATGACGGTCTACGGAACCCGTCTGTTCTGGCCCATCTATCCTGACCCTGTCGGTGTGGGATCCGTGTTCATCATTGACCCGCTCTATTCACTACCTCTGCTCGGTGTCGTCATCTGGGCACTCTGCAAGAAGAACTGGTCCAGTCGCCTGCGAAACGGCGTTGTCGGCGCGCTTGCGGTCACGACCGCCTATATGGGTCTGAGCGTAGTGATCCAGCACAGGGTGGAGGCACAGGCGCGCACGGTATTTGAGGAAAATGGCGGCGTCCCCGACAAGATTTACGCCATCGCGTCTCCCTTCAACATTCTGGTCTGGAAAGTGATCGGGCTCAGCGAGGATAAATACGAAAACCTCTATCTTTCGCTCCTGGATGGAGATGCGCCTGCCGAAATCTACACGCACCCGCGCCATCCGGAACTGGTGGCTTGTCTTCGGGATACCGAGGCCTTCAAGAAGCTGAACTGGTTCAGTCGCGGCTACTACCGGTCCGAACTCGTGGACAATCGGGTGGTTGTCTCTGATCTGAGGATGGGGCTGACCCCCGGTTATGCATTTCGATTTGCAATCGGTGAAAAGCAGGGCGAAGACATCAAGCCGGTCGGCCCGACGCGGGAAGAGGGCTTTGGACGGGTCAACGACCAGGATTGGGAGTGGTTTGCGGACCGTCTCAAGGGTATTCCGAGCGTGCGGCTGGCGGAAGCGACGGCGAAGACCGAACAGCCTCTTCAGACGGCTCTCTCGCAGCAATGTGGTGGTGCCGAAACCAAGCAGGGATAAGGTCGCTGCGTTCCGAAAACCGGGTGTTCCCGACCTAATTCAGGTTGGAGTCGTCCAGGGGGACCAGCGCTGTGCCAGCGAGCACGTCGTCGGGATCATGGATTTCGGGAACCTGCGCACAATCGGCGGGTTGCCCCTCTGCCTGTGACTGGTTCTCCATCAAAGAGGCGCAGATGGGAATTGCGGCTTGCCGGGTCCCCGCGGCGGCGGTCGACATGGCATCGAGCAAGGTGCCGTCAGTTTCGCCGAGAGCGAGCGCAAGATGCTTGGCAAACAGGGAAATAGTCCTGTCTGCAGAATAATTTGCTGCCTGTCCGGCACCTGACGACGATATCAGCGCTTCAGGCCGCGCCTCGTGGTCAAGCGAATGTCCATCCAGGAGCGCCATGCTGACGGCATGTGAATTGTTGGTGTCCAGAACCAAGATCACCTCCGCGGCCGGCAGTGCGTGGATCAGCGCGGCGAAGGCAGATGTCGAGATCCAGGTTCCGTCGCTGATTGCAGCATCCGCATTTTCCGGTTTTTCGCTGGCCCAGAGCTCGAGCACGTAACCGGGCGTATCGGCGGTGCTGTCGGCCCCTGGCTGTCCAAGTGGCACATTGGCGAAAATGATCAGCCGATCCTGTGCGCCGAGCTGGTTTGACAGCTCCGTCGCTTTCCGCTTGAGAGCTGCAGCACTTGCCCCTTCGTTTATGAGCAAGTGCACATGTTCAGGCCCGGCGCCAATGCGCGGCGCGAGGGCTGCAACGACCTTCTCCAGGCTGTGCTTGCAGACCTCGACGGACTGCGGATGCCAAATTGGACAGTTTCCGATGCCCAGAACATGATTTTGAAGCTGACTGGCCTCCTGCGCACCAGCGGGCGAGAAAAGTTGCGGAGAGGCAACCATTGCAACAGCGGCCAGTGCACCAATCGGACTTGAGCACAAATGGCTAAACCATCTGCCAATCCATCTGGCCTTGCCTGCCATCCTGTTTCCCAGCGATTGTTCGGAGCACTTGGGCAATTTTACTATCCGGGCGATTGGCCTGCAGGAATTAATCTGATTTTTCCAATAGAACTCCGATGAATAAATTTATCAACTCGCATTTTTGGGATCCCGCATTCAAGCAAAGAAAACGCAAGGGTCACGCGAGTTTTATGTTTTAGTTGTTGGAGTTCTGTGGATTTTCTTTAAAGACGGGATCAACAGCTGAGCTGTTTGAGCTTCTCGATCACGTGAATTGTGTCGTCCGTCATGGTTCCGGTGTCTGCCTCGCCGACAGCGCGCACCATTGCAATCATGTCCGGGAGCACATCCCGCCCACCCAGATGAACAGTTCTCTTGATGTGGCGCCGGATCATGTCGTCCGGATTGCTGCTCTGGTTGGCCAACCAGCGCGAGAACACAAACAGGTCGTTGGCCTCAGCGCCGGAGACCTGAAAGACGGCCTGAACCTGCTCAAGGATGGTGTCCTGCTCCGCCTTTGAAATACCGCCGTCGGCTTCGGCCACGAGAACCAGCAAGGCAGTCCCCGTCACCCTCGGGTCGTCGACACCTTCCGAGGGATGTTGGTTCGCCCGGGTCTGAAATCCAAAGCGCCGCGCCGCCGCCTTGACATCCTGGGCAGCATCCAGCGCCGCACGCGTGGTGTCCGCTGCCTGACGAATGCGATAGAACCAGAAGGCGGCTGCGGCGAGAACGCCGAGCGCTGCAAGTAGAATATGCAATGATTTACTCCACAAATTACTGCTTGCAGCTATAACGCAGCCCGGCCAACGATGTCATGTCAATTTTTACGATGCTTCGGCCACGATCCGGGCCTTGGCCTCAACCAGCCTTTCAACGACATTTTCGATGATCTTGTGTCCGGCATCCTGATCCAGCGACATGATCGATTCAGGATGGAACTGAACCGCCGCGATGGCTTCCTTTTTGTGTTCAATCGCCATGACAACGCCGTCTTCGGTCTCCGCTGTGACGCGAATGTCGGCAGGTAGCGTGTCGCGTTTGGCGAACAGGGAATGATACCGGCCGACCACGACCGGCGCATTCAGGCCATCGAACAGCATGGAATTGCCCGACAGGTTGATAGGCGACGGCTTGCCGTGCATTGGAACATCCAGTTGACCCAGTTCCGCTCCGAAATACTCGGACAACGCCTGCAGACCGAGGCAGACACCGAAGATCGGCAAGGCACGTGCGCGCGCGCGGCCGATGGTCGATGAACAGTCGAAGTCCTGCGGATTGCCGGGTCCTGGTGACAGGACAACCAGGTCCGGATCAACGTCGTGAAAGACATGATCGGCCACCGGTGTCCGGTAGGTGACAACGTCAGCCCCCGTCTGGCGGAAATAGTTGGCCAGCGTGTGCACAAAGCTGTCTTCATGGTCGACCAGAAGGATTTTCAGGCCCTTGCCGGGTTTCTCCTGCTTGCGCACCTCTGAGGATTTGGTGGCAAGACCAGCCTCGCGAACGGCAGCGCGCATCGCTTCGGCCTTGAGTTCGGTCTCTGCCTCTTCGTCCTGCGGATTGCTGTCGTAAAGCAGCGTGGCGCCTGCTCGGATCTGGGCCATGCCGTCCTTGATACGCACGGTTCTGAGGGTCAGGCCGGTGTTCATGTCACCGTTGAACAGAACCGCGCCGATCGCGCCGCCATACCAGGCCCGCGGTGACTTCTCGTTCTGTTCGATGAACTCCATCGCCCAACGTTTCGGGGCTCCGGTAACCGTGACGGCCCATGTGTGGGACAGGAATGCATCGAGCGCATCCATGTCCTCGCGCAAGGTGCCCTCGATATGGTCCACCGTGTGGATCAGGCGCGAATACATTTCAATCTGGCGACGGCCGATGACCTTGACCGAACCCGGGACACAGACACGGCTCTTGTCGTTTCGGTCGACGTCCGAACACATGGTGAGCTCGGCTTCGTCCTTTGCGGAGTTCAGCAGCTTCCGGATCTGCGCCTCGTCTTCGATCGCATTCTTGCCGCGGCGGATGGTACCCGAAATCGGGCAGGTCTCCACGCGCCGGCCCCCGGTCACCCGGACATACATCTCGGGTGATGCGCCGACGAGATATTCCTCGTTGCCGAGATTGAAGAAGAAGGAATAGGGCGAGGGATTGATCTGGGCGAGCCTGCGGGAAACTGCAGAGGGTGGATTGGCACATGGTTCGTAGAAGGTCTGACCGGGAACCGTCTCGAATAGGTCGCCGCGGCGGAAGTAGTCCTTGGCCTTCTCGACCAGCTTTGCATATTCGCCCGGCTCATGGTCCCCTCGGCCCGGGTCGCGGTTGGCCGGTGTGTACTGGCGTTTCTCGCCAGTGCGCTCCAGACCCTTGGTGGTTTTGCCATTCACGACGAAGTCGTATTCCAGCACGTAGGCCCGCTTGCCGTGGTGATCGACGATCAGGATTTCGTCAGGCAGGAACAGAACAACATCGCGCTGATCGTCCGGGCGCTGCAGCTTCAGGTCGATCGGCTCGAACTGGAACGCCACGTCATAGCCAAACGCACCATAGAGACCGAGCTGGTCATCGTCGCAGGCAAAGAGATCTTTGAGGGCCCGGACGATGGAGAATGTCGAGGGCTGACGGGAGCGTTCCTCTTCATTGAAAAGACGATCGGGCTTCTTGACCGTCAGGTCGATACGCTCCTCGCTCGCTTCGAAGGTCTCGACGTCCGCGTGGTTTTTCAGCGCGTCGACGATCGCCGGCAAAATGATTTTGCCGCGCTCGTTCAGTGTCCGGATCTCAACCTTGCGGTCGGCAGCTTCCATCACGAGGGGTGGGTTGACGAGGGCCATGTCCCAGCGCGTGTACCGGCCAGGATATTCGTAAGAAGAGGCCAGGACCGCACCACGTTCCGCATCCAGCCGGTCGATCCACTCGGAGGTACCCGTCTCGTAATCGGAGGGACGAGACGTGCGCAGGATCGTGATCCCGCCGGTCGTTTCAAAAGTCTGGTCTGCCAGTGCCGGCATGGTGTTTATGTTCCCGTTCTGGTGGCCGAGTGTTGGTTTGGCGGCCTTATAAAGCACCAAGGCCGCCAGCGGTATCCCGCGGCGGCCTTTGGTTCAAACTTTGATCCGTTCAGAGCATGAGTGATCGCTGGCCGCCTATTTCGCGCCGCGCCACCACCAAGCTGCTTTCAGGTTCATCTTCATGGGCAAATGCATAGCGGAACTGTGAAAGGCTGGCAATGCCTTTGTTGGGGATCGGTGCCTGGCCCCGTTGCCAGCGTGTGGTTTCTGTTGGCGAAATGACGAAATGGTTTGTCCTGTTTGAATTGAACTGGTCTAAGCGATAAAAGCCGAATGATAATCCCGGGAGAGGGGCTGGGGCATATGGAACATTACGAACTGATCGTGATCGGCAGCGGACCTGCTGGTCGGCGCGCAGCGATCCAGGCAGCCAAGTTCGGGCGCCGCGTGCTTGTTGTCGAACGCGGACGACGGGTGGGTGGCGTTTCCGTTCACACCGGTACCATCCCGTCCAAGACCCTTCGCGAAACGGTGCTCAATCTGACCGGTTGGCGCGAACGTGGCTTTTATGGCCGCTCTTACCGGGTCAAGGACGATCTGACCGCAGCGGACCTGCGCGCGCGGCTTCACATCACGCTTGACCACGAGGTCGAGGTGCTGGAACACCAGTTCGCCCGCAACAAGGTTGACACGATGCGTGGTGAGGCGCGTTTCCTCGATCCCCACAAGATCGAGGTTGAGGGGGAAGCCGGCGAAGTCCTGACTTTCTCGGCAGACAAGTTTGTCATTGCCGTCGGGACAAGGCCGTTTCGGCCCGACTATGTGCCTTTTGACGGGCAGTATGTGCTCGACAGCGACGAGATCCTGGAACTCACCGAATTGCCCCGCACAATTGCCGTGATCGGAGCAGGTGTCATTGGTGTTGAATATGCGACGATTTTTTCCGCGCTCGATGTGCACGTGACGCTGGTTGAACCCCGCGAGACAATGCTGGACTTCCTGGACAAGGAACTGGTTGCCGATTTCACGCATCAGCTCCGGGACAGGGGCATTGCGCTGCGGTTCGGGGCAACGGTTGAAACAATCGAAAAGCATGGACCCGGTGACTGCGAAATAACGCTGGCGGGCGGCCGCTCCGTGCGCTCCAACGTGATCCTGTTCGCAGCCGGTCGCATGGGGGCAACACCGAAACTGAACCTTTCAAGCTGCGGGCTGGAAGTGGATCATCGGGGGCGTCTGACCGTGGATCCGATGACCTTCCAGACAAACGTGCCGCATATTTTTGCAGCCGGTGACGTGATTGGCTTCCCGAGCCTGGCCTCGACATCGATGGAGCAGGGCCGTATTGCCGCCTGCCATGCGTTGAACGAGACCGCCTATGATCCGCCAGAGTTCTTCCCGTATGGGATTTACGCTGTTCCTGAAATCTCGACGGTCGGCATGACCGAAGAGGAGATCAAGGAAAGGGGCATTCCCTATGAATGCGGAGTGGCTCGTTTCAGGGAGACTTCGAGGGGCCACATCATGGGGCTCGACACCGGCATGCTGAAAATGATCTTCTCCCTGAAGACCCGGCGTCTTCTCGGGTGTCACATTGTGGGTGAGGGGGCAACCGAGCTTGTTCACATCGGACAGGCGGTTCTGAACCTCAAGGGCACACTGGAATATTTCGTCGAGAATACCTTCAATTATCCGACCCTTGCCGAAGCATACAAGATAGCCGCGCTTGACGCCTGGAACCGAATGCCGCCGCTAGAGGACTAGATTAATAGTATTAAATGTAAAGTCTTTCGTATCTGAAGGCATAGTCTTGGGGTAGTCAAGCCGATAGGGTCTGGACGCATTTCAATGCTAATGTGATTCCTTGCGAAAGATTTTCTATGAGCCAGTCGCTACTTCTGAAGAACGCAGACATCCTTGTGACCATGGATGGCGGCCGGCGGGAAATCAGGGATGGGGGCCTTCACGCTGAAGACGGCATCCTGAAACAGGTCGGTCCCACCAGTGAACTCCCGGACACAGCAGACAAGGTGATTGACGCGACCGGGAAGATCGTTCTTCCAGGCTTCGTTAACACCCATCATCACCTCAACCAGACCCTGACACGCAACCTTCCTGCCGCCCAGAACAACAATCTGTTTCCCTGGCTTCAGGCGCATTATCGCATCTGGGCCAGAACGGGACCGGACGCTTCGCGTGCCAGCACACTGGTCGGTTTGGCCGAGCTTGCCCTGTCAGGTTGCACAACCGTTTTCGACCACACCTACCTCTATCAAAGCGGCAACAAGGTCGACTACCAGATCGAGGCCGCGCGGGAGCTTGGCGTGCGGTTCCACGCCAGCCGTGGATCCATGTCCCTGGGCGAAAGCAAGGGTGGCCTGCCACCGGATGACTGTGTCGAGAGCGAAGACGATATCCTGAACGATACGCTTCGTGTGATCGATCGCTACCACGATGCTGCTCACGGGGCGATGACACGCGTTGTGGTGGCTCCATGCTCGCCTTTTTCCGTGTCGGAAGACCTGCTCAGGGAAAGTGCGCGTCTTGCCCGGGACAAGGGTGTCATGCTGCACACGCATCTTTGCGAAACACTTGATGAAGAACGCTACACGCTTGAGCGTTTCGGCAAGCGGCCGGTTGAATGGATGGAAGGGCTCGACTGGGTCGGATCCGATGTCTGGTATGCCCATGCGATCCACGTGGATGACAACGAAATAAAGCTGTTTTCCAGAACGGGCTGCGGAGCTGCCCATTGTCCGTGTTCGAACATGCGTCTGGCCTCCGGCATTGCCCCGGTCAAGAAATACATGGCCGCTGGCGTGAATGTCGGGCTGGGTGTTGACGGTTCGGCCAGCAATGACAGTTCGAACATGCTCCTGGAAGTCAGGCAGGCGATGTTGCTTGCCCGCCTGGAACTCGGGCTGCAACCAACCGATGGTCCGGGCGAACATGCGTCACTGCCTCTGGCTCATCCGCTCAGAAGCAAGGAATGGATGACCGCGCGCGAAGCGCTGGAACTGGCGACGATTGGCGGAGCAGCGGTGCTTGGGCGGGACGATATCGGTTCACTGGAAACAGGCAAATGTGCCGATTTCTTCACTCTGGATCTGAACTCGCTGCAGTTTGCGGGCGGTCTGCACGATCCGGTCGCCGCGGTGGTGTTCTGCGCGCCGCACTCGGTTGACACCACGGTCGTTCACGGGAAAGTCGTCGTGGAAGACGGCAGGATCGTCACCATGGACATGGAACCGGTTATCGAGATCCACAACAGGTTGAGCCTGGAACTGGCATCCGGCGCCTGACCGCGGTCAGCAAAGCCAGCAATCATCCGGCATTGTGGCTGCGGCGACTTCGCCGCCATTGTCGATCCAGTCAAGGATACCCTTCTCGACATTCACGACATTCGTGAAGCCTGCCTGTCCGGACAGGTACTCGGACAGGACTTCGCTGCGCGCTCCGGTGCGGCACAGGAGCACCAGTTCCTGGTTCGGTGAGGAAATGAGCGATTGAAGTTTCTCGCCGAACAACGGATTAACGTTTCCGCCCTGGTCGAAGAACGTCGCCAGATGCGTTCCGGGGATTGTTCCGGTTGCCTGCCATTCGTCAGGTCGGCGGATGTCGATAACCACGGCACCGGCGGCCAGCTTGGCCTTCAATTCGTCATTGCCGATGTCGGAGAACTTCTTGCCCTTGACCTCCAGCAGTTCAATTTCAAACTTGAGCGTGGCATTGGGTGGAATGACACCGCCGGCCCCTTGTGGACCGTAGGCCAGGTCCGGCGGAATAATCAGCTCGCGTTTGCCGCCGACCTGCATGCCCTCGACGCCTTTTTCCCAACCTGGAATGACACGGCGTTCCCCCAGGGTGAACGAGAACGGTGTGCCGCGGTCGACACTGGAATCGAACTTGGTGCCATCCATCAGCCAGCCCGTGTAGTGCACCACAACGGTCTCACCGACATTGGCCTCTTCTCCCGTACCCTTTTCGATATCACGTATCTGGAGTTCTTCCTGAGCTGCCGCGGAAACACTGAAAACCAGCGCGAACACGAGTGTGAGAAGGTTTCTGATCATGTTGGTCCTTTCATTTGGACGGCTTCGGCACTCCAGCCGTAACTGGACCCGGTTCATGTCGAAGGCAAGGCAATTTGTCGTGTTCAGGGCGTTTTTTTCTCAGCCGCGGAGCGGATCAGCTTTTCCAGAAGCTCGGCCAGTTGTGCTTGTTCTTTTCCGCTTAACCCGTCGATGGCTGTGTGCTGTACCTCCACGTAGGCAGGGATCATCTCCTTGATCAGTTTCAGTCCTTTTTCCGTCAGACAAACAGACAGGGCGCGCCGGTCCTCCGGATTGGGACAACGGTCCACGTAACCGGCCTTCTCGAGCTTGTCGACGCGCGCCGTCATGCCGCCCGAGCTCATCATGGTACTGCGGTACAGCTCGGTGGGAGAGAGCTTGTAGGGAGGGCCGGATCTGACCAGTGTGGCAAGCACGTCGAACTCGCCGGTTTTCAAACCGATTTCCGCGTAGGCGGGGGCCAGGTAGTCCCGGCTCATGACCTGAGCTGCCTCGTTCAACCTGCCGAGAAGAACCATGGGCGTCAGTCGTTCAGCGACTTCCGGCATTTCTGTTTGCCATTGCCTGCGCGCACGTTCGGCACGATCGATCAGCAAGTCCTCGGGGTCACCAAACAGATGATCCGATGTTTTTCCAGTGGTCCCTCGTGAGGTTGCCATATCCGTTCTTTCAAAATTGCTCAGGTGTTTCAGTGCTTTCTGAGGATGACCTTGGGTGTTCGAATTAGTCATGTCAAGCGACGGTAAGAATCTTGGAATAAAGTATCTTGAAATCAAGATAAAATTTGTTATCTAGTCAGGTACCCCGAACAAGGAACAGATTGGACACCCAGATGTCAGACGCAGCGAATGCAGGGACAAAGCCCACAACATCGACAGATCGGCGCCAGTACACCGGGCTCAGGAATTTGAGCGCTCTGGACCAGCCGCTTGCCCTGTTGCTGGTTGTCGGGGGATTCCTGGCTGTCTCGACCATAATTGCTAAGGCCGCACCCGGTTTCGGTTGGCACCCCCTGGCGCTGTTGCAATGGTCGGTGTTCGGGGGTGCGCTCGGACTTTTTGTCCTCACCAGGCTAACTGGAAGGAAACCTTCCGGTGAACGATTGGGGAGAGCAGGCAACCGGTCCCGGCTTCTTGTCTATCTGACCGTCAGTGGATTGCTATTCATCGCACCGAACATGATCGCGGTCGTTGCTGCCCCGGTTGTGGGGGCTGGTTTCGTCTCGTTGAGTTTTGCCTTTCCGCTCGTGCTGACCTACGCCTTTGCAGTTCTCCTGCAGATCGAAAAATTTCAGGCCTTGCGGGGCGGCGGGGTTCTTTTCGGCCTCGCTGGCGGGGTTCTGCTTGCGCTATCAGGTGCGAACCTGGCCGGAGAAGCGTCCCTTTGGTCCGTGTTTGCCCTCACGATCCCGGTGTTTCTGGCGACCGGGAATATCTACAGGACGCTCAGGTGGCCCGTGGGCGCAAAGCCGGTGGACCTGGCTCTGGGCATGATGGCGACGGGCTTTGTTGCATTGACCGCGTTCAATCTGTTGGCTGATGTTCCAACGGTTCCCGTCAGTTTCTCGGATCAAGCTCTGGCCTTGCTTGCAGCGCAAACGGCAATTTTCACCGTTCAATACGGGTTGTATTTCCGCCTTCAGCAAACGGCCGGTCCGGTTTATCTCAGCCAGATCGGTTCCGTGGCGGCGGTGATCGGGCTTGTGCTTGGTTACCTGGTTTACGGAGAAGTTCCGAATGTCGAAAAGCTGGCTGCGGTTATCCTTGTTGGACTCGGAATTGTGTTGGTCACACTGGGTCGTAGGCGAAGCTGAAGTAAGTCATTGTATCCGCTACGTCGATGCCGGGTCGGCGTCAGTACGTGCCAAAATTGAGTTGATTGGTGGAGGTTGACATAGGTTTCTTGGCTCAATACCTGCAGGGTTCATGACCCTCAGTGGCAGAGACAAAGATGCTATTCGACATCAACAAGACCAACTACAAATACAGGGAACAGTTCGACGAGTTTCCTGATATTGAAAAGCACACATTCGAGTTCACGAAGTGTACGTGCGGTAGCACAGAGTCTTACGTCGTATCGACGGTATCGCGTCACCGGAATTTCCAGCCAATCGTCGCCTGTGAAAACTGCGGCACGCTGCGCGCGAACCCCTATTTCACGAAAGAAACCGCGTCCCACTACTACAGCAATGTTTATGGCAACGTGAAACGCAGCGACCGGAAACCGGAAGAACTGTTCGCCGCTCAGAACAAGAAGTCTCTGGTGCCGTTTTTTGATGACGTCGAGGCTGATTTCAACAGCGTGCTGGACTATGGAGGAGGCGCGGGGGGCAAGACTGCAGACTTCCGGAAATCAGGCAAGGAAGTCTCCCTTTACGAGGTCGAAGGGACCTACAGTCAATATGCCTATGACCAGGGTATTTTGCCTCACGACAAATCCAGAAAATACGATCTCGTCGTCGTCTCGCATGTGATCGAGCACATGCTGGATCCCGTCGCACAGATGAAAGAGGTCATCGACAATTGTTGCGAACAAGAAGGACTTCTGTTCGTGGCGACACCGATCATTGACCGTCAAAGACCCCGCCAGTGGCTGCAGCATTTCCACATTGCGCACAAATACTACTTCACCCGTGATGCTCTCGTGGGATTGATGGCCGAGCTCGGTTGCGAGTTGATCGAGTATAATGGAAATGATTCATTTCTGTTTAGGGTAGGGGGCAAAAGCGACATGCGCGCGTCCGCCGCGCTCTATGCGGCAAGTGCAAAGAAGGTGCGGGCAGCGATCGAGAACGAACTTAGGCCGTCAAGAAGTTCTATGCGTCGTTTCCTGAAGTTCTGGCGCCCTCAATCCCACAACCAGGCAGCACCGCGCACGCCTGAACTGTCTCCGTGAAGCGCCTTTCTGATCGGCGTTTCGTAGGTATCGGAAAAAATGTAGGGAGCCATGGTGTCAGGCAGGTCGGCATAGAGTTCCTCGATGTTTGACATGCCACCTCCCAACACGAAAACATCCGGGTCCAGAAGGTTCGCGCACATGGCAAGCGAGCGTCCCAGGCGACTGACATAGGCATCATAGGCATCACAGGCGGTGGAATCGCCGGCACGTTTCAGAGCCATGATCTCCTGCCCCTTGAGAAGGGTGCCGGAGCGTTCCTGGTAGTCGAGCTGAAAGCCTGTCCCTGAACACCATCGGTCGATCACGCCCTTGTGCCCAATCCAGCTGTCCGGCCCGGGATATTCGTCTTCCTTGAGCCAAGGCACGGTAATGCCGCCCCATTCGCCACCGATGCCATTTGCACCGACATGGGCTCTGCCATCAATGGCAATGCCGGACCCGCTTCCGGTTCCAATGATGATGGCATGAACAACATGCGCTCCGGCGCCAGAACCGTCGGTGGCTTCTGAAACTGCGAGGCAGTTTGCGTCGTTTTGAATGCGCACCGACCGGCCAAGCAGGGCTTCCAGATCCTTGTCCAGTGGTTGACCGTTCATCCAGGTGGAGTTCGCGTTCTTCACGAGCCCCGTCCTGGGAGACAGGGAGCCCGGAATGCCGAGCCCAAGCGTTCCTTTTTGCCCAGTCGCATCTTCTGCCGCATCCACCAGCTGCTTCACGGTGTCGAGACACCCCCGATAGTCATCTCGCGGTGTTTGCGTCCGCTGCCGATAGAGTTCTTTGCCTTCGTTTGAAAGAGCGATTATTTCGATTTTGGTTCCGCCCCAGTCGATGCCAAGTCTCATGTCAGTCCACCCGTACCGGAAGTTCGAATGCGGCTGTCTGACCTGCCGTCAGCTCACCAGCCTGTTTTCCGTAGCTCTTGAATTTCTGCAGAATGTTTTTCATCTCGGTTGCATCCAGGATGTGAGGATCGCCGATACTCAGGGCCGAGAGATACTGGTCAGCGAGGTCTTCAACACCTTCTGCGACCGACAGGGCCTTTTTCAGATTTGGTCCACCAGCAATTTGGCCGTGGTTCGCAAGAAGACAGGCATTCCGCTCGCCGAGCGCAGCGATCATCGCTTCTGACAGGGCGCGGGTCCCGAAGCTTGCATAATCCGCACATTCGATCCGGTCTCCCCCTGCCAAGGCGACCATGTAATGGAACGCGGGAATGCCGCGGCGAAGACAGGCCAGGGCCGTAGCGCGCGGGCTGTGACAATGAACAACGGCACCGCAATCCGGTTTGGCGAGATAGAAGTCCAGATGCATGCGCCATTCCGAGGAGGGAAGGAAGTCGCCGCGGCAACGGCCTTCAAGATCCAGTGGAACGATCTTGTCGGGTGTCAGATCCTCGTAAGGTGTTCCAGATGGCGTGATCAGAAAACCGCCTTCAACACGGGCACTGACATTCCCGGAGGTGCCCTTGGTGAGCCCGAGCTTTGGTAGCGCGCGCGCCGTTTCGATGATTTCGAGACGCAAGCCGCGCGTGTCATCTGTGAAGGAAGGCAAACTCGACATCAATGGCTTTCTGTTTCAAACGGGTAGGACCGAACCTGTGAAGATCGCGGATGACATCCCTAGATGACAGAGAACAGGTTGCGTTTTCAAGATATTGGTTTGATAAATCCAGACCTCTCGGACAAGCTCGCCGGGGGTGAAGCGGAACCAGGTTGTATGACGGGACTTGCAGACAAGCTCAGACATGCGTTTCAAAAGCTGGCGGGTGCCGCGAGCGAACTGCGCCCCAAAGGCAATGGCGAAAAAAAGTCTGCCGCAGGAAATGGTCCGCGCTGGGCCGAGCAGGAACCCCAGATATTCGAGCGTCCCGAGCCCGCGGCACCCGCTGTCAACCCGGAAGCTCGCCCGGAAAAAGCCTTTGTCACGCCATTCTACTTTTGGGGCACGCTTGCGCTGCTGATGACCGGGTTTGCCGTTGCCGTGATGGTTGTCCAGTTTCGGTCGGGTGTTGGTAGTACGGAGAACGAGAAAACAGTGGTCTATGAAGATCCGCTTTCCGCGCTGGACGCGCCGGTGCGTGAGGTGCTGTTAAACCCGACGCCTGAACTCGCCGCGCGTCTCAAACGCAGTTTCCTGGGCAAGCCGGACCAGCTTTGTGCCGAACTGAAAGCCATTGGTCTTGAAAACCCGGGTTGGAGAAAGGCGCCTTTTCAGCGCAATCGCTGGCAGTGCGCCTCCGAGCTTCTGTCGATCACCACACCCAGCGTCGACTTCGGTGCAACCACGTTGTTTTTCCTTCTGCGCGGACCTTCGGAAAGCAAGATCGACTATCTGCGGCTGAAGCTTGTGGTCGAGGATGCAAGACAGAAGGAGCTCGGACTGGAAGCTGTCTGGCTGGTCATCAACGCGCTCGCAGGACGGTATGGATGGACAGTGCCTGACGAATTCCGGGCCGCAATCTCGGATTTCAGACAGCTGGAAACCATGCATCTCGGCGTGCGGCTGTCAGTTGCTCCTGAGGACCCGAACCTCACTGGTGATCCGCTTGCCGGACAGCGGCTCAACATCATCATGGATTTTGGCGAGCCGGATCTTATTCGGCCCGCCGACAGTTTCGAAAAGGCACCGCCGCTTGAAAGCGGCTGGGGCATCACGGACCCGGACGATCCGGCAGTGGAATGAATTCCTCGGCATCGCCCGGCACAGTGTCGAATCTGCCTTGTTTCCAGTCTTCCTTGGCCTGTTCGATCCTCTCCTTGGAGGAAGAAACAAAGTTCCACCAGATGTAGCGTTTCCCGTCCATCGGTTCGCCGCCCAGAACGACGAAACGGGCCGGGTTTGGAGTTTCGTTTTCCACGACGAGGTGGTCACCCGCCTTGAATACCAGCAATTGCGCGGGATCGAAGCTCTGTCCGGCGATGGATATCTGGCCGGCAATTGTGTAAAGCCCGCGCTCTTCCCATCCGGCATCGAGCGGTATCCTAGCGCCGGGCTCGAGCGTGATATCGGCATAGAACATCTCGGAAGCCGTCTTTACCGGTGCCTTGTGGCCGTAGAGCTCGCCGGCAATGAGTTTCACCGATGCTCCCTGGTCGGCAAATTCCGGTTGTTCCTCGGTTGCGTGGTGCTGAAAGGTCGGGTCGCCTTCTTCCAGATGTTTGGGCAAGGCCACCCAGCTTTGCAGTCCGAACAGGGGACGTTTCTCCTGAAGCCTTTCAGGCCTTTCCCGCTCGGAATGAACAATGCCTTTTCCGGCACTCATCCAGTTCAGCGCACCGGGTGCAATGGCGATTTCGGTGCCCAGACTGTCCCTGTGATACATCTCGCCTTCGAACAGGTAGGTGACCGTTGCAAGGCCGATATGGGGATGGGGACGCACGTCGATGCCGCCACCAACAAGCAACTCGGCTGGCCCCATCTGATCGAAGAATATGAAAGGACCGATCATCCGGCGTTTGGCTGAGGGCAGGGCGCGGCGAACCGAGAAACCGCCCAGGTCAGACGTCCTGGGGACAATGATGGTGTCGATCGGGTCACAGCTTGTGGCTACACCCGGCACCGGATCAGGACAATTCAGCCAGCTCATCTACCTCTCCTTCAAGATCTGATCACATTGCCATCATAGATAGGGTCGCGTGTCGACTTGTGTCCATTGAACAGTCTGTTTCCAGCTGTTCAATGCAGAAAATCGGCGTATAACAGCCAGCCTTTCGCAGCCTGTCAGGTGCTTCATGAAACGTGTGATGATTGTCGGCGGACCCGGATCCGGGAAAAGCACCCTTGCGCGACTGCTTGGGGAAAGAACCGGTCTGCCTGTTCACCATATGGATCACATTCACTGGAAACCGGGATGGCAGGAACGGTCACGAGACGACAAGGACCGGATGACCCATGAAGTTCACATGCAGGACGAGTGGATTTTCGAGGGTGGTCATTCAAACACATACGAAGAACGCCTGTTGCGGGCCGACACGTTCATCTGGTTGGACTTTCCTGTCTGGTTGCGGCTTTTCCGGGTGTTGAAAAGGTCCCTTGTTTACTACGGACGAATCCGGCCGGATCTACCCGAAGGATGTCCGGAACGCTTGAACTGGCAGACCGCCGAATTTGTCTGGTTCATTTTGCGAACACGCGTGAAGTCGCGTTCCAGACTGGCAACGATCTATCGCGCCCCTCCGGACCACCTGAAGACCATTCGATTGAAATCGCTTTCCCAGGTCAGCGGCTTTTTGTCCGGTATCGGGGTCGATGATCGGGTTGAGCGCTGACTTCCGACCTGGGGGCCTTGACAGGCCATTGACTTCAAATGCATGAAAGAGGCTCACACGGGGTGCCCCAAAAAGGGGCTGAGATACCGCTGAGCGCGAGCGACGAGCGTGGTGCGGGGACCCGAAGAACCTGATCCAGGTCATGCTGGCGAAGGGATAGTGGTCTTGTCGGGCGCAGTTGATTGATGCGCTCCTCCTCAATCCCCGCCTGAATGATCTGACCCATTGAGAGGCAGTTGCCTGCCTTTGCGGAGCGGTGCACGTGCGGCAAAAAAGACTGCAAAGCTGGAACACAGTCATGTGCAGATTGTCAGTTGGGGCAACTTCATGGATGTCCTGATCCGGGGCGCAGGCGTTGCTGGACTGACGCTTGCTCACGAATTGTCCGAGCGTGGACTGTCGGTGACCATCTCGGAAAAGCGTGATGGATTGTCTCAAAGCGCGTCCTGGCTCGCAGGCGGCATGCTTGCTCCCTGGTGCGAGCGTGAAAATGCGGAAGAAACCGTACTCATTCACGGCAGGAAATCGTTGGACTGGTGGTCACGGGTTCTGCCGGGAATGGTGAGGCGAAACGGAACGCTGGTCGTTGCACCTCCAAGGGACACGGCAGAGCTAAGTCGCTTTGCAACGCGCACGAACGGATTCGACTGGATCGCATCCGACAAGATTGCAGTCCTGGAGCCGGATCTTGAGGGACGGTTTGCAAAGGCGCTCTTTTTTCAGAAAGAAGCGCACCTGGATCCGCGGCTCGCCCTTTCGGCCCTGAAAGGCAAGTTGATCGAACAAGGTGTGCGTTTCGAATTCGGTTCGGATGGGGCGAAGCAGTGGGGTGGTCTCGAGATTGACTGCACGGGCATGTCGTCTCGCGATCCTGATCTGCGGGGCGTGCGCGGGGAAATGATGATCCTGGAAACGTCCGAACTCAGTCTTTCAAGACCGGTAAGGATGTTGCACCCACGGATCCCGGTTTATGTCGTGCCCCGAGACGAAAATCTCTTCATGGTCGGGGCGACCATGATTGAAAGCCACGACGGCGGCCCGATCAGCGCAAGATCTGCCATGGAGTTGCTCAATGCAGCCTACAGTCTTCACCCGGCATTTGCCGAAGCCAAGATCGTGGAATCCGGAACCGGGGTCAGACCTGCCTATCCCGACAATCTGCCGCGCGTGACCATCAACGGAAAGAATGTGTCCCTGAACGGGATGTACAGGCACGGGTTTCTGCTCTCACCCCATTTTGCAGAAGTCGCGGCCGACAAGATCATTGAAGCTTCAGGAAAAGTCACATGAAACTAATCATCAACGGTGAGCGGCAGGACGTATCGAGCCTGACACTGGATGCTCTTCTTGAAGAGCTGGCCTATGACCACGAGTTTCTTGCAACGGCCCGCAACAACGAGCTTGTTGCAGCGGAAGACCGCACCCGCTGCAGACTTGCCGAGGGCGACCGTATCGAAATTCTTTCACCGATGCAGGGAGGCTGAAAGAAGTGCCCGTATTGTACGGAACAGACGTATCGTCCAGCCTGTTGCTGGGAACCGCGCAATATCCGTCGCCCAAGGTCCTGTCGGACGCGATCAAGGCATCGGGGAGTGACATACTCACGGTCTCTTTGCGGCGCGAGAGCGCCGGGAGCGGGGCGGGAGGCCGGTTCTGGGAGCTGATCAGGGACCTCGACGTCAGGGTACTTCCGAACACGGCTGGTTGCCATTCTGTGAAGGAAGCCGTGACCACTGCGAAAATGGCGAGAGAACTCTTTGGAACGGACTGGATCAAGCTTGAGGTCATCGGCCACCATGACAGCTTGCAGCCTGACATTTTTGCGCTTGTCGAGGCGGCCCGCATCCTTCACCAAGACGGCTTCAAGGTGTTTCCCTACACCACGGAGGACATCATCGTGGGCGAAAAACTGCTCGAGGCAGGTTGCGAGGTTCTGATGCCGTGGTGTGCTCCCATCGGATCGGCCCGGGGCCCCGTCAATCCGGATGCACTGAGGGCGTACCGCGCTCATTTTCCGGGGATCCCGCTGGTTGTTGATGCCGGTCTGGGGCGCCCCTCTCACGCGGCTGAAGTCATGGAACTCGGCTTCGACGCGGTTCTCCTCAACACCGCAGTCGCCAGGGCCGGCGATCCGGTGGTTATGGCCAGGGCATTCGCACAAGCCGTCGAGGCTGGGCGGCTCGCCTTTGAGGCAAGCCCACTGGAACCCCGTGATATGGCGGTTCCATCCACACCCGTAATCGGAATGGCTGTATTTGAATGAAACTTGATCCCTTCTACCTGATCGTTGACAGTTCCGACTGGATCACACGTCTCGTCCCGCTGGGCGTGAAGCTTGTCCAGTTGCGCATCAAGGACATGGATGACGCTGGGCTTCGCAAAGAAATCCGGGCGTCTCGTTCAATTTGTGAAGAGCATGACTGCCAACTCATCATCAACGACTATTGGCAACTTGCCATCGAGGAAGGATGCGACTTCGTCCATCTGGGACAGGAGGACCTGGCCGACGCGGATGTCGCAGCGATAAAGGATGCGGGCCTGCGTCTTGGCGTATCCACCCACGACGGTGAAGAGCTGGACACGGCACTTGGCACCGAGCCGGACTATGTCGCGCTCGGTCCGGTTTATCCGACGATCCTGAAAAAGATGAAGTGGGCACCGCAAGGACTGGAAAAAATCGGCCGGTGGAAAAAGCAGATCGGCGGTCTGCCGCTGGTTGCGATCGGTGGTCTCAATCCGGACCGCTTGCCAGGTGTCTTTGAAAACGGGGCCGACAGCGCTGCGGTGGTAACCGATATCACTCTGAACAGTGATCCCGAGGCACGCACGCGCGAATGGCTGGCGGCAACCGAAACATGGCGCTCGGCAAAAGGTTAGGCCACCATCGGCGTTATCCGAATATGGACCTGTCGCACGCGACCTGATCGCGCAGGAATTTCTGTGCTGCCGCCACGTGCCGAAGGGGCCGTGAGCTTTCGTGCGTGACCATCCAGTAGGCGCGGCGCAGTTTTAACTCGGGAAGAACCGGTGTGAGGTCGGGATCACCGCGGGCGATGAAATCGTGCAGAATGCCGATACCCGCGCCGCCACGAACCGCCTCGGTCTGACCAAGTGCCGATGCAATCTCGAAGCGCGCGTTCCAGTCCTTGCTGAATTCAGATCCGTAGTTCAGCGAAGGAGTGTAAAGCAGATCTTCGACGTAGCCGATTAGATCGTGCGCGCTCAGATCGGACGTGGACCTCGGTTCTCCTCTGGTCGCCAGGTAAGCCTTTGAGGCGTAGAGGCCAAGTGCATAGTCAACGAGTTTTCCCGCAACGAGACGTCCGGTGTCCGGACGGTCAATGGTCACGGCGATATCCGCTTCGCGCCGTGACAACGAAAAGGAGCGGGGGACGGGCACAAGCTGCACCGTCAATCCGGGATGCTTCTCGGTGAGCTTGCCGAGGCGTGGTGCGAGATAGGCAACACCGAAGCCGTCGGGGGCGCCAATGCGAACCGTGCCTTGTATGTTCGGCGTGTCGCCGCCGGTATCGGCTTCGGCCGCAAGCGCTTCAGCCTCAATACGTTCCGCGCGCTCGAAAAACCGATTGCCCGCATCGGTCAGAACGCACCCGGAAGTCGACCGGTCGAAGAGACGTGTGCCTATGCTTTCTTCAAGTGCCGTCAGACGCCGGGCAACTGTTGCGTGATTGAGCGAAAGGCGACGCGCTGCGGCCAGGATCTGGCCCGTTCTTGCGATGCTCAGAAAGATGCGAATGTCGTCCCAGTTCATCTTCATTGCCACTGATCCTGAAATGGTCCCCAATTGTCAGCGTCTGGATGACAACTCATGTGGTTTGGACCTAGTGTTATCTGTCGGCATTGAAATAGCCTAACTATAAAAAATGCACAACAGATGCGGATATCTGGTGCTTGTTTATTGCAAAAATAAAAGCGACAACAGTTTCGGAAATCATGACGGGCCCGCCGTTACCAGAGCGGGAAAGCCTCGACTTCATGGGAGATATCGAAATGCAGAAGATCGGTCACTTTATCGACGGCAAGCACGTGGAAGGCACGTCCGGCCGTTTTGCTGACGTCTACAATCCGGCTACCGGTGAAGTTCAGGCACAGGTCGCTCTGGCCAGCCAGGCCGAAATGGACGCGGCAATTGCAAGCGCTGCTGCAGCTCAGCCGGCCTGGGCGGCGACCAACCCTCAGCGCCGCGCGCGCGTCATGATGAAATTTGTCGATCTTCTGAACCGCGACATGGACAAGCTCGCTGAAGCGCTGTCCCGTGAGCATGGCAAGACACTACCTGATGCCAAGGGTGATGTGATCCGCGGCCTGGAAGTTGCCGAATTCTGCATCGGTGCTCCGCACCTTCTGAAAGGCGAGTTCACGGAAGGGGCCGGTCCCGGCATCGACATGTATTCCATGCGCCAGCCCCTGGGTGTTGTCGCCGGTATCACACCATTCAACTTCCCGGCCATGATCCCGATGTGGAAGTTCTGCCCGGCACTTGCCTGCGGCAATGCCTTCATCCTGAAGCCGTCCGAGCGTGACCCGTCCGTGCCGATCATGCTTGCCGAACTGATGATCGAAGCCGGTTTGCCTGCAGGACTTCTGAACGTCGTCAATGGCGACAAGGCTGCCGTTGATGCCATCCTCGACGACGAGACCATTCAGGCAGTCGGTTTTGTCGGGTCCACGCCGATTGCACAATATGTCTATTCCCGTGCAACGGCCTCGGGCAAGCGCGCCCAGTGCTTCGGTGGCGCCAAGAACCACATGATCATCATGCCGGATGCGGATCTGGATCAGGCTGCTGATGCCCTGGTTGGTGCCGGTTACGGCGCTGCCGGCGAGCGCTGCATGGCTGTTTCCGTTGCGGTTCCGGTCGGTAAAAGCACCGCCGACGCGTTGATTGAAAAACTCGCCCCCAAGGTCGAAGCCCTGAAGATCGGGCCCTACACGGCTGGCAACGATGTCGACTTCGGCCCGCTGGTAACCAAGGAAGCTCTGGCGCGTGTCAAAGGTCTCGTCGATCAGGGTGTGAAGGAAGGCGCAAACCTCGTCGTCGACGGTCGCAATTTCTCCATGCAGGGCTACGAGGACGGCTTCTTCATGGGTGGCTGCCTGTTCGACAACGTCACCAAGGACATGGACATTTACAAGACCGAGATCTTCGGCCCGGTCCTGTCCGTTGTACGCGCTGAAAACTACGAGGAAGCGGTTGATCTGCCGCTCAGCCACGAATACGGCAACGGCACGGCGATCTTCACCCGCGACGGTGACACGGCGCGTGATTTTGCATCCCGCATCAATATCGGCATGGTCGGCATCAACGTGCCGATCCCGGTGCCGCTCGCCTATCACACGTTTGGTGGTTGGAAGAAGTCCGGCTTCGGCGATCTCAACCAGCACGGTCCGGATGGGTTCAAGTTCTACACCCGCACCAAGACAGTGACCTCGCGTTGGCCATCCGGTCTGAAGGATGGCGCCGAGTTTGTCATTCCGACAATGAAGTAAGGGCTGATCCGTTTGTCAGCTTCAGGGCGGCGCTCAAAAGCGCCGCCTTTCTTTTTCAAGCGGCCTTGGCGTCCGCTTCAACAACCCTGTCTGCTGCATAGTGCGACAGAGAAACCAGCCCGTCGATTTCGGCCATGATGGCCGCGAAGGCGGGATCCTTCATGACCTTTTCCGCTGCTTCCTTCGCCGTTTTCAGGTCCTTCCAGAGAACGACATCGGCGAACAGGTTCTTCTCTTCGCAGGACTCATAGGCTGTCCAGGAAAGGAAGCCGTCATAATGCTTGACGGTATCTTGCGCCGCGCGGCGGGCAATGCGCGCTTTTTCCGCGTCTTTGACTTTGAAAACGACAAGTTCCAGGCAAGGCCCGTTCATTTCTATCTCCATGTTTAATTGGGGATAATTCCCATGTCTCTTCATCGCACAGGCCTCCTGACAACATCCTGTCAGGACATCTTGGGAGGGCGGAAAAAAATCCGAAAAGGTTGAAATTCGGCAAGACAGGTGATGTCTATTTCCAATCAGGGAGGGGAGGTGCATTTGCGCCGTGGCAATCTGCCCCTTGAGCGGTCTGGATGAGCAAGTCACAAGAAGCGCATGAGAGAGAAAAACAAGAAAAACGGCGACACTAAAGACGCAGAGCGTCAGTCTCTCGACACGAGCGTTGACATGGCAGGCAGGGCGAGCCCGGCGGAGGCCGCAAGCTTGCGCAACGCGGGTCTCCTTTTCGTGGTGGCGGATCTTTTGTGGATTTTACAGGCCGCGCTTATTGCCTACGCGCTCGGTTTTCTGCCCGGCTTCGCGACTGCACAGGAAACCATCGGCGAATATGCACGCCAGGTTCTCCTTTACCCGGCCCTGCTTGCAGCTGTTGGCGTAATCCTCATCGCTGCGATCCGGTCGGTTCTGCAAGCCCGGGCGCTCAACGCGTCTCGCCGGATTGCAAGGGGCATTGAAACGCGCACACGCGAGAATCTGTTGATGTCCGCTGCCAAGGGCTCGCCGGCCGCCCCATTCCCGTCTGCCGGAGCGTTTGCGTCCCATGTGACCGAGCAGGTGGAGCTGCTCGGACCCTATTACCGGAGCTTTGGCCTGCAGAGCGTGCGCCTGCGCATTGTCCCGATCGCCATCGTGCTTGTCACAGCCTGGGTGAGCTGGCTGGCAGCCCTGATCCTGCTGGTCGCTGGCCCGGTCATCCCGCTCTTCATGGCGCTGATCGGAATGCGTGCAAAGTCTGCAAGCGCTGATCAACAGGAGGAATTGACCCGGCTGAGCGGTGCGCTTCTGGACCGAATTCGGGGTCTTGAAACCTTGAGACTGTTCGGGGCGGTTCAGCGTACCGCAACCGACATGGCACGTGCGGGTGACCGCTTTCGTGAAAGCACCATGAAGGTTCTGCGCATCGCATTTCTTTCCTCGACGGTGTTGGAACTCTTTTCAGCGCTCGGAATAGCGTTTTGCGCTGTTTATGTCGGCTTCTCCCTGCTTGGCGACATTACAATCGGCACCTGGGGAGCGCCGCTGAGTTTTACAGGCGGTCTGTTCGTTCTGCTTCTGGCACCTGAGTTTTTTGCTCCCTTGCGCGCTTACGCCGGTGCCTATCACGACCGGGCTGCGGGCATTGCAGCTCAGGAGAAGCTTGCCCTGATCGCTGGTGAAATCTCACGATCCGTCAATTCAGGCGACCTTGCCGCCTCTGAAAGATCGAAGTCCGCGACTGGCTTCACAACGCCCCCCGAGATTTCCTTTTCTGATGTCGGTCTGCGTCTGGGGGGGCGGCAGGTTTTCCTCGGGTTGAACCTTGTCGTCGACCCGGGAGAGACGGTTTTCCTGTCGGGCCCTAGCGGTTGCGGAAAGACAACCGTCCTGGATTGCATCCTTGGATTTCACGCACCGCAGTCCGGTAGCGTGCTGGTCGGAGGTCAGCCGATATGCGACACCGCAGCTGCTCTTCGGGAAAATGTCATGTGGCTCGGCCAGGAGCCACGCCTCTTTCATGGCACCGTCAGGCACAATCTCCTGAAAGGATTGCCACCGACCACGACAGTATCCGACGACGCGTTTTGGCAGTCCTTGCAGATCGCGGGTGCAGCAGATCTCGTCCGGCGCTTGCCCCGTGGTCTGTCAACGCAAATCGGTGAAGACGGTTTTGGGCTTTCGGTTGGTGAAATTCGTCGGCTCGCCCTAGCGCGTGCCGCGATGAGACGGGATGCAAAATTGCTTCTGGCAGACGAACCGACAGCGAGTCTGGATGCGGAAACGGCTGCCGATGTGATCAGGGGGCTGGAGCAGCTGGCCACCGGCCGCACCGTTCTGATTGCCACACATGATGCCGAGGTGCTGCAGATGTCGGGACGACGTTTCGTAATGACAAGGCCGGAACGCGCGCTGACGGAAGGACTGCCAGCATGAGGCATGTCTTGCGCATCATGAGGGACCAATACCGGACAGCCCCGGGTCTGTTCTGGCTCGGCGTTCTGGTTGCGATACTGCCTGCTGCGGCCGGCATACTGCTCCTGGGTGTTGCCGGTTGGTTCATTACAGCGGCGGCGATCGCGGGTCTGAGCGGTGTTTTCCTCAATATCTTCGTGCCAAGCGCGATCATTCGTGCCCTGGCGATTATTAGAACCGCGGGACGATACGGCGAACGTGTCATCACGCATGATGCCACATTTCGATTTCTGGCCGATCTCCGAAACCGTGTTTTCAGCGCGTATTCCGATGGAGGAACTTCCGGCCAGCGGAGCGGCCTGTTGCTCAACCGGCTGACGCAGGACATTGACGCACTTGACCAGATTTATCTGCGGCTCGTCGTTCCTGCTGGTGTGATCCTCGTTTGTTCGTTCGCGCTGGTCCTTTTCTGGGCGAGTGTTTCCCGGGACATCCTTTTGCTCGGGCTGTTCTTCCTCGGAGCATGGGGGGCGTTGACACTTCGGTCCTTCAAGAGAGCGGATGTGAAGGCCGCGCGCCGAGCGGACGCTGCGCGGGAAGCCATGCGCCTTCGCGCCGCAGACATGGCTTCAGGGCGAAGGGACCTGGCGATCTATGGTGGCTTGGAAAACGCGGCACTGAACGTGCTTGAAGCGGACAGGCGCTTTGCAGACGCGGAAGAAACGGGTGAGCGCAGAACGAACCAGCTCCTCAAACAGTCGTCCTTCATTGGACAGGTTTTCCTGGCTTCAATCCTGGTGATGTGTGTCCTCGGGGTGATGACACAATCGCTTTCACCGGCCCTTGCCATTGGTCTTGTTCTTCTCGTGCTTGCCCTGCCGGAACTCTTCGGTCAGATGTTGCCAGGCCTTTCCCGATTGCCCCGAATGACTCTGGCCGCCGCGCGGGTCAAAACGGCACAATCCAAGAACGTATGCATCGCGCCTGACACGATCGAAGCTGGTCCGGGTCTTGCCGGGGACAAACCTCCGGTTCTGCAGTTTCGCGATGTCACATTCCGTTATCCGGGTGCTGCACGCACCGTGCTGGATACCTTGTCGTTCGAGGTTGCTCCCGGGGAGGTGGTTGGTGTTGCGGGGCGCAGCGGCTGCGGCAAAAGCACGATTGCGTCCTTGGCTTCGCGCCTCGTTGTGCCGGAGGCGGGAGCAATTCTTGTCAACGGCTTCAACCTGCAAAAGATCGACGAGCCGGATCTGCGACGCCAGATAACCGTGCTCGGCCAGAAGCCATATCTTTTCAATGACACGATCGAGGCCAATCTGCGCATCGCCAAGAAAGACGCAACGGACGACATGCTGTGGCAGGCGCTTGAACATGCGGCATTGCGCGACCGGGTTCTGGAAAACGCATCCGGTCTGCAAACCGTTCTGGGTGAGGGTGGACTGGGACTTTCAGGGGGAGAGCGGCGCAGGCTGGCACTTGCCCGTGCCTTGCTGACAAGGCCGTCCCTGTTCATTCTCGACGAAATGACGGAAGGGCTGGATGACGTCATCGCGGCAGATGTCCTGCAGCGTTTTCTGGAATTCAAGGGCAGCGCGGCAGTTCTCATGATTGCGCACAAACGGCGCGAATTGGACGTTGCCGACAGGATCATTCGGCTGGATCAATCGCCGCATGCCTGACTGCGCGGAAATGACACCCCGGCGAAAATCGCGGAAGGCTGCGATTTGAAGTTGTTGTTTCCGAACTGTCGCATTGACCTTGCAAAGTGGCTGGGCCACGATCACGACGGCTGAAGACTCATGGCCGGTTCGGTTCGCCGGGCAAACTCATGCGACGGCTTTCGGAAAACGCTGCTGGCTTTTTTCGAAGGTGGACGGATATCGTCAAAGAGTTGTCCAGGCTGGCGAATTCGGCTGCATTGTTCGATTGAAGTTGGTCAAGGCTCTATTTTTATAAGGTCTTACCGCCGGTCTGCGACAGGCCGTTCTTCGATCAAAGACTCTTTGAATGAACCTTTGTGCCTCTCTAGTGCGCAAGTCTGATCCGGCTTGAAAAGGGGGAAGAGGATGGAATTAAACGTCGTAGACCTGTCCAGGCTGCAATTCGCCATGACAGCGCTTTACCACTTCCTGTTTGTGCCCTTGACCATTGGTCTGTCCGTGTTGCTCGCGACGATGGAAACGGTCTACGTGATGACCGGCCGCGAGATCTGGAAGCGAATGGTCAAATTCTGGGGCACGCTGTTCGGGATCAATTTCGTTCTCGGTGTCGCCACCGGTCTGACGATGGAATTTCAGTTCGGCATGAACTGGGCCTATTTCTCGCAATATGTCGGTGACGTTTTCGGAGCCCCGCTTGCGATCGAGGGGCTGATGGCCTTCTTCATGGAGGCAACCTTTGTCGGCCTGTTCTTCTTCGGCTGGGATAAACTCTCGAAGAGGCAACACCTTGCCGCCACGTGGGCAGTCGCGCTCGGTACGAATTTCTCCGCGCTCTGGATCCTGATCGCAAACGGCTGGATGCAGCACCCGGTCGGGGCTGCCTTCAATCCAGACACCATGCGCATGGAAGTCACCAGTTTCTTCGAAGTCCTGTTCAACCCGGTTGCACAAGCCAAGTTCGTGCACACGGTGTCTGCCGGCTACGTCACGGCGGCCCTCTTCATGCTCGGGATCTCCTCCTGGTACATGCTCAAGGGCAGGCATATCCAGATTGCCAAGCGATCGATGGCGATTGCCTCCGCCTTCGGCTTTGCGTCGGCCTTGTCCGTCGTCGTGCTCGGGGATGAAAGTGGCTATGAGGCCAATCTGAACCAGAAAATGAAACTCGCCACCATCGAGGCCATGTGGGAGACGGAACCGGCACCGGCAGCCTTCAATGTCGTCGCCTGGCCGGACATGGAAAACCGCACCAACGTGTTCGCCATCGAAGTGCCCTATGTCATGGGGCTGATCGCGACCCGTTCCCTCGATACGGTCATCCCGGGCATCAATGATCTGGTGGACCGAACCAAGGACCGCATCCGCCAGGGGGCAATTGCCTGGGATGCTCTGCAGAAGATCCGCCAGGATCCGGCCAACGCAAGTGAGGAATTGCGCGAGACCTTCATGCAGAACGAGAACTCGCTCGGCTATGCCTACCTGCTGCTGCCTTTCACGGATAACCCGATGGAAGCCACAACGGAACAGGTGGAAGCGGCGGCCTGGTCGACGGTGCCAGAAGTCTGGCCGATGTTCTACGCTTTCCGCATCATGGTCGCCTGCGGTTTCTTCTTCATCCTGCTGACCGCAGTGTTCTTCTACTATTCCTCTTCGGGGCGACTCGATGTTCTGCGCGAGAAGCGCCGTTGGTTGCTGCATGTTTCAGTATGGGCAATTCCATTGCCGTGGATCGCCTGTGAAATGGGCTGGTTTGTTGCCGAATACGGCCGACAGCCCTGGATCATCGAGAGTATGTTGCCGACGTCTGCGGCTGTCTCAAGCCTGTCGGTCACCGAAGTTCTGCTGACACTTGCAGGGTTTGTCGCCCTCTACAGCGTTCTGCTCGTGATCGAGATCACCTTGATGATCAAATATATCAGGATCGGTCCCGATGATGGCGAGGCTTCCGAGACGCCACCACCATTGGCGGCGCCGACTGCTTCACCCACTGCAGCACCAGTTCCAGCGGAGTAATCAGACATGGTTCTTTACGAATTGATCGACTACTCCACGCTCAAGGTGATCTGGTGGGTTCTGCTTGGTGTTCTCCTGATCGGCTTTGCCGTTACCGACGGCTTCGACATGGGTGTTGGTACCTTGTTGCCCTTCGTTGCCGACACGGACATAGAGCGCCGCGTGGTTATCAACACGATCGGCCCAACCTGGGAGGGGAACCAGGTGTGGTTCATCCTCGGAGGGGGAGCCATATTTGCCGCCTGGCCGCCGCTTTATGCGATCAGCTTCTCCGGCTTCTATCTCGCCATGTTCGTGGTTCTGGCCGCGCTGATCCTGCGCCCGGTGTCTTTCAAATACAGGTCCAAGAAACCGGACCCCTCGTGGCGGACCGCCTGGGACTGGGCGCTCTTTGTGGGGTCGTTCGTGCCGGCGCTGGTATTCGGCGTCGCGGTCGGCAATGTCCTGCTCGGTGTTCCGTTCACGCTCGACAACGATCTGCGCATGACCTACGAAGGCAACTTCTTCGGACTGTTCTCACCGTTCTCGTTGCTGTGCGGCTTGCTGTCGGTCTCCATGCTGGTCATGCATGGCGCCGTCTGGCTGGTGATGCGCGCAAGTGATGATATCGCGCAAAAGGCTCGGTTGTTCGGGACAATTGCTTCGATCGCGGCGATCATCCTGTTTGCATTGGGCGGTTATTTGGTGTCCACGGGTTTTGTTGAAGGCTACAGAATTACGTCCGAGGTCGATCCGAACATGCAGGCCAATCCGCTCGCCAAGCAAGCGGTCATGGAAGCTGGTGCCTGGATGAACAATTACACCGCCATGCCGTGGCTTTGGATCGTGCCCGGGTTGGGATTCTTAGGCCTTTTCGGAACCCTGATCCTTCTGCAGACCAAGATGGAAATGTTGATCTTCGTGTTTTCGAAGTGGGCCGTGACGGGCATCATCGCGACGGTCGGCATATCCATGTTTCCGTTCATGCTGCCGTCCTCGGTTCAGCCGGAGGCGAGCCTGACGGTATGGGATGCTTCGTCAACACACCGGACCCTGTTCAACATGCTTGTCGCAACGGTGATCTTCCTGCCGATCATCCTGGCCTATACGGCCTGGGTCTATAAGGTCCTCTGGGGCAAGGTGGATGAAGAAACCATCGAGCGCGACAATCACACGGCATACTGAGGAGAAATTAGCATGTGGTACTTTGCATGGGCCCTTGGAATGCCTCTGGCCTGCTGCCTCGCGATCCTGAATGCCATGTGGCTTGAACTGCGCTCTGAAGACGAGCGCAGGGCGCGGGAGCAACAATCCTAGTGTAGAACCACCAGGAGCGGGCAGAAAGCGGTCGTGCCGCGTTCCGGCTCAGTTGGTTACAACGGTGTAGCGTACGATCCGGTTGTTGTCGCTGTCGGAGAAGTAATATTCGTTTCCGCGGATGGCGACACCTTCCGGGTCGTCAAAGAGGTTCGGGCCCTTGCCCGGCTGACCGGATCCAAGAACGCCAACAAGTTCGGCTCCCTGATCACCATCTGGATTGATCATCAGGATCCGGTGGGCGTCCTGGTCGGCAACGATCAGCCTGCCGAAACTGTCGATATCGAGGTAGCGTGGTCCGGCGAAACCGAACTCCGGACCTTCGACCACCTGAAGGACATCGAGATCAGGAGAGTAGCGCACCAGGCGACGATTGAAATTGTCTGCGACCCAGACAGAACCATCTGGGGCTTCGCCGACGTCATGGGCACCCGGATGGCCACCGGCACTGGCCACCACCGAGCCGTTCTCATAGGCAACGAGATGCCCGGTACCGCCTGCGACCGCGTAAATCCTGCCATTTGAATGTACGAGCGCGCCTTCCGTGCGCGGGGCAGGGAGCATTGCCGTGGGTGAGGTGTTGAGGGTATCCAGTCCGCTATAGACAAACACACTGCTCAGGCCCGTGACCGCGACCGCGATCTGTCCGTTCGGACCGAAGGAGATGTCATGCACGCCCGGAAGCTTGCCGGTGGAGTAGCTTTCCAAAAGGTCGAGCGATTCTGGATCCAGCACCGCGATCCTGTGACCGAACTTGTCCGCGACGTAAAGCCGTCCGTCCGGACCGAAGGCAAGATCATGCGGATCGTTCAGAACCGAAGGGCCAGCCTTGTCGAAACCGGCAAAGGGAACGGAACTCTCCTGACCATTGACGGGTGACAGGGTGCCAATCAGCAGGGTCAAGGCAGCAATCAGGCGCTTCATGTTGGTTCCTCCGTTCCTCCTATTGAACTAGGCGAAGCAAACCATCAGGCCAGTGCAATGGCAAAAAGAAACCCCGGCGGAAACGCCGGGGTCTGCAAACTATAATGCTGCTGGAATGATCAGGCAGCTTCAACCTTGGATGCGCGGAGCTTCTCGAGAATGTTCTGCGGCGAGGACACGCCGTAGGGGTCGCTTTCGCAGTTGTCCTCGAAACCTTCCTCTTCGAACCACTGTTCAACGATGCCGTCATTGACCACGGCGCCATAGCGCCAGGAACGCATACCGAAGCCGAGATTGTCCTTGGCAACCAGCATGCCCATCTTGCGGGTGAACTCACCCGAACCGTCCGGAATAACCGTCACGTTTTCGACGCCCTGAGCCTTGGCCCAGGCGTTCATGACAAAGGCATCATTGACGGAGATGCAGTAGATTGCATCGACACCTTCAGCCTTGAATTCGTCGAAGAGCTTTTCGAAATCCGGCAGCTGGAAAGTGGAGCAGGTCGGCGTGAAGGCACCCGGCAGGGAAAAGAGAACGACCTTCTTGCCCTTGAAATAGTCGTCGCTGGTCTTGTCTTCCCAACGGAATGGGTTCGGACCTTCGATGGACTCATCGCGGACACGTGTGCGGAAGGTAACAAAAGGAACTTTTTTGCCGAGCATTGCTGAACTCCAGAGAACGAAACAGACAAGACGGCGCAGGAGGCCCGCAGAGGGAGGAGGAATGATACCCGGGAGGAGGGAATCAAGTGCGGAGCGCTCCGCGCAACACGTCTCGAGGCAATCGGGTAGCGTAAATGCTGCATTGCCACAAGTGCTATTTGCACATTAGAACAATTTAAATCTGCTCCAGCCGTGGTTGGTATGGTCGTGCAAAACCATCAATGGATAAGTGACTTAACGGAAGTATCGTTTTCCCGCGCATTTTCTCGGTTTGGTTTGATTTGAGAATAGCCTGTGGCAAAAATATTGCGTTGCAACGTGGCCGTCCGAACCGGTTGATCGTTCGGTTGAAAACCGTTTCCCGTCGTGGCCGAAACACTGATTGTATGTGTACTTGACGAGATTCGCTGATTAACGTGTGATTTCCTGAACCGGGCGCAACAGCCGGGGCGGGATACCTAATAATTCGCGCCGGGATTACCGATGAACAAGGTTTTCAAGTTTGCTGGCTGGGGCTGCATGCTTTTCGCCGCAATAGTGTTTTTCGGTCAGCTCGTTATGGTGCTGATGCGATATCTGCTCGGGGTCGGCTTTCTGGAACTTCAGGATGCGGTCAATTATGCATTTGCGTCCCTGGTTGTGCTGTCCGTTGCGGTTGCGTTTCATGCCGACAAACATGTCCGGGTGGACGTCTTCAGACAGAGATGGCGGGAAGTCGTCAATCGACGGATCGACTGGCTCGGCGACCTGCTTCTGGCACTGCCGGTTTTCGGCATCATGCTTTGGACAGGCTTCCCACTCGTGCGCAGCTCGTGGCTGATACTTGAAGGGTCTTCTGAAACCGGCGGATTGCCTGGCCTGTTTCTCGTGAAGGCGGGGCTTCTCGTTTTGCCGGCACTGGTGCTTCTCCTCGTGATCAGCCGCTTGATCGGATCAGTACGGCGGAAACTTGCATGAACCCTGAAATCGTCTGGCTTCTCCTGATGACGCTGGCGGTGTTCGGCTGCATTCTTTCCGGTGTCCCGGTGCTCCTTGCAATCGCCGGGGCACCGACGCTTGTCGCCTTGCTGGCAGCACTCAATGGTGATTTCGATCTTGTGTTTTTTCAGGCCGTTCCACAGCGAGTATTCGGTATCATGTCAAACCCGCTGTTGCTGGCGGTCCCGCTCTTTGTGCTGATGGGCTACCTGCTTGAGAAATCGAGACAGGCCGAAAACATGCTCAAGAGCCTCACGGCCGTGCTAGGCGGAAACCAGTCTGCGCTGGCCCTGTCGGTTGTTCTGGTCAGTGCGCTCATTGCAGCGTCGACAGGTATCATTGGTGCAACCATTGTCATGTTGGGGACAATCACGTTGCCGGCTCTGCTCAATGCGGGGGTCAACAAGCACATGAGCAGTGGGTTGATCTGCGCCAGCGGCACGCTGGGACAGATCATTCCACCATCCATTGTTCTTATCCTGCTCGGCGACCAGGTATCAAACGCCTATTTCGAAGCGCAGCAGGAAGCGGGCAATTTTGCGCCGGACCCGGTCACGATCGGGGATCTCTTTGCTGGCGCCCTGTTGCCGGGACTGCTGCTGGTGGCCTTGTACGGGGCCTATGTGCTTATTCGATTGCGGGGCACGGAGCGTGAGGCATCGACCACTGCACCCCCAGCCAAGGTTTCGGTGTTTGAGCTCCTGAGGAACATCGCCCCGACCCTTGGTCTGATCATTGCTGTTCTGGGCAGCATCCTGGTGGGCGTTGCAACGCCGACAGAGGCTGCGAGCGTTGGCGCCGCCGGAGCAATCCTGATCGCAACTGCCGGGCAGGGCGGTCAGCCCCGCCTCATTGCGTCGATCTGCGCGGTTCTTGCCGTTGGGTTGCTGTTCCTGCGTCAAGCGGGACTTGTTGGTCTCGATTACAGCGCCGGAGCCATCGATTGGTCCACCAAGAGCCTGTTGTCGCTCCTGCTGGTGGTTGCCGTCGTTGCCATGCTGCTCAAATGCGTCGCAACGCTGGTTTCAAGGGATGTCTTTCTGCCGGCGCTGCGCGAAACCGTGCTGGTAACCGGCATGATCTTTGGCATCGTGATCGCCGCAAGTGTCCTGTCCCTGGTGTTCCGCGGCTTCGATGGCGATGAACACGTGGCGGAGCTGCTGCAGTCGCTCCCCGGAGGCGCGATCGGCATGCTGGTCCTGACAATGCTGGTAATCTTCCTGCTGGGCTTCATCCTGGAATTCGTCGAGATCATCTTCATCGTGGTACCAATTGTCGGGCCGATCATTCTGCAGACAGACATCAGTCCGGTCTGGTTTGCTGTCCTGATTGCGCTGAACCTGCAGACGTCTTTCCTGACACCGCCCTTCGGGTTTGCCCTCTTTTACTTTCGCTCGGTTGCACCGCAGGAAATCCGGACGCAGGACATCTATGTATCGGTCGTTCCGTTTGTGCTGATCCAGTTGCTGGCTCTGGCCCTGGTTGCGGCTTTTCCGGCACTGGCGATCTGGCTACCATCCGTTCTGTTTTGATCACTCGGGAGTTTTGACATGAAAAGACGTGATTTCTTGAAAGCGGGCGCAATTGCCGCTCCGGCGACCGCACTTGCGGCGCCTGCTATCGCCCAGGGCAAGATCGAGTGGAAACTGCCGACATCCTTTCCGGCAAAGGCGCCAGGTGTCGGCACCAATGTCACTTCCTTCGCAAAACGCGTCGAAGCGATGTCCGATGGTCAGCTGACTTTCAAGGTTTACTCCGGCGGTGAGCTGGTTCCGCCGTTCGGCGTCGAGGACGCCGTCGAGCAGGGCACAGCCGAGATCGGACATTCCACACCCTATTACGCTGCCTCCAAAAACTCGGCGCTGCATTTTTTCTCCGCCGTACCCTTTGGAATGACAGCGGTCGAAACGACCGCGTGGTTGCGTTACGGCGGCGGACAGGATCTCTGGGACGGGATCTATGCCGAGCGTGGTCTGAAACCGTTCTACTCCGGCAGTTCGGGCGTGCAGGCCGCCGGCTGGTTCAAGAAGCCGGTAGAAAGCCTCAATGATCTGGCAGGACTGAACATGCGCATTGCCGGTC
Organism: Roseibium sp.; assembly: GCA_017643925.1. GTDB lineage: Bacteria > Pseudomonadota > Alphaproteobacteria > Rhizobiales > Stappiaceae > Roseibium. The sequence goes on from JAEPML010000002.1 coordinate 333,787, forward strand.
TCGGCGGCGAAGCCATGCGCAAGCTCGGTGTCAACGCGGTTCTGCTGCCGCCTCCGGAAATCTTCCCCGCTTTCCAGTCCGGCGCCATCGATGCCGCCGAATGGGTCGGGCCAATGCTCGACCAGGCCTTCGGTCTGCAGAAGGTCGCCAAGTATTGCTATGTCCCGGCTTTCCACGAGCCGTCAGCCGCTCTGGAAATCGTGGTCAACAAGGACGCCTTTGATGGACTGCCTGCGCATCTTCAGGCCGTTATCGCGAACGCGGCAGAAGCAACGTCCGTCGAAACAACGGCTCAATTCGATTATTTCAACGCGATAGCCTTGCGCAAACTGAAAGAGGACGGCGTCACCTTCGGTGCGTTTCCAGACGATGTGATGGCAGCTCTCAAAAAGGCTGTCGCGGAGGTCATGTCTGAGAATGCAGCTGCCAACCCGGCCTTTGCCGAAGTCCAGAAGAGCTACGATGCCTTCCTGGATCATGCACGCGAATACGCGGCGCTGGTCAAGGCTACGACATTCACGCAAAGGCTCTGACAGAACCGAAGTCTGATGCATTTGGACGAATGAATGAAACCGAAGGCCGCCCGGGTTCAAACGGGTGGTCTTCGGTGATCAGGTTGCGGCTTGCCGCTCGCGAAGGATGATGAAGAGGCCACTTGCGATGATAATGGCGGCGCCGAAAAACGTCGCGAAATCTGGCGTTTCCGACCAGATCAGGCGTCCGAGCAGGGTCGCCCAGATCAGGGCCGTATAGTCCAGTGGCGCGACGATGGACGCAGGTGCAAACCGGAAAGCCTGGGTGATCATTGTGACACCTGCTGTGCCGGTTGCGGCGATGCCGAGGAACAGCCAGATATGCTCGTTTTTCGGCATGACCCAGACAAATGGGACGAACACTAGGCTGAGAAAAAGACCCACAGACACCATGTAGAAGCTGAGCGTCCAGACGCTTTCCTTCGGGTCGACCCAACGGGCGCTGATCATCATCACGGCATAGAGCACGGCGGTTGCGACCGGCAGCAGTGACGCCAGCTGAAAAGTGTCCGCTCCGGGTCGAACCACGATCAGGACCCCCAGAAACCCACCAAGGACTGCGAGCCAGCGCCGCCAACGCACCCGCTCCCCGAGCACGAGGGCGGAGAGTGCAGTCACGAAAACGGGTGCCGCGAAGACGAGCGCGGTTGCTTCGGCCAGTTCAAGAAATTTCAGGCTTGTGAAAAACAGGGTCGCTGCCGCGATCCAGATGATGCCGCGGGCCAAATGGGCAACTGGTCGACGGGAAACCAGGGCTGACGGACCACCAATTTTCAGCGTGACAAGAAAGACAAAGGGCAGGGCGATGAAATTGCGCAAAAACAGGATCTGCACGGGTGAATAATGGTCCGTCAAGGCCTTGGCAAAAGCATCATTGATCGCCAGGAATGACACACCGACACACATGAGCACGATACCGCTCGTGGTCTGTGACTGCGTGCCGGTCGTGACGGTGGACATACCGAAAACTCCTGATGACGCGGTCAGGTAATCATTGAATGATTGCTGCGACAAGGCCATTTGGCAGGTCACATGTTCGGGCCCGGATTTCTGGCTCGGCGACACGGAACTTGTGACCGGACAAGTTTGGCCCGGCGCGGGCCGGTGGAGATCGCGCGTTTGGGGACCACAGCGGGTGCGGCCGACTTGAGCTGCATGGTCTGCAGTCTGAACTGACGGCAACAGGCTGCCCGGTCGTCTGGTCCACAGCCTTCAAACGTGGATCCGGTCAGATGATTAGAGGGGGTTGGTAGCAAGATTATTCGCTACAACCCAGTTTTGAATTTTCGCGTGATGATTGTTATTTTTGCCAGTTTTTTGAAAATCGTTTCTCATCTAAACTCGTTTTTTTACCTGAGATGTCCGACTGTTACAAAGAATTGCCGATGAACAGAAAATACACCCAGATGCTATTTTTGATTGCATTTTTGGGTCTCCAACTTCCAGCGGTCATCGGATCGGCACAGGCTGAACCGCAGACGATCAATCTGGTGCAGGATTCCAACTACCCTCCCTATATGCATCTGGACGAGAACGGGCCGGCCGGCATCTACGCGGACATTATCCGCGAAGCGTCGCAACGCCTTGACGGATACGAGATCAACTTGAAAGCGGCTACCTGGACACGCGCCATATACCAGGTTGAGAACGGCAAGGCGCATGCGCTCGTTGGCACCTATTTCCGGCCCGTCAGGCGTCCCTGGATCAGACATTTCTCAACACCGCTCGCTACAGAGGCTGTGTATGTCTACTGCCGAAAAGGCGTTGCCCAGCCGGACTGGGCTTACCCGCGTGATTTTACCGGATTGCTTTTCAGCAACAACAGCGGCTTTGCCACACCGGGAGCGGCTTTTTTCGAGATGGTTGATGCAGGAGAGATTGATCTTGTCGAGGAGGAAATAGCGCAGGAGAACCTCAGGCTTCTGCAGATCGGTCGGGCCGATTGTTATGTCCAGGAGCAGGCTGCAGTTGAAAGCGTTCTGAAGGCCGAAGGTTACGATGCCATTGACCGGGTCAGAATTGTTCAAAACGAAACGGCGCATCTTGGTTACTCAAGGCAGTGGCCCAAACAGGATGCAGAAACCTTCATTCGCCATATGGATGCGGTCTTGAAGGATATGCATACGGATGGAACCATCTCGTCTATCATCAACAACCATATGAGCAACAGCAACGCACCGGCCAAGACGAGCGATCTGGAAAAAGGCGCTTGTCAAACAGCGAAACCCTGCTGACGGCAGCGGCTTTTGCGTGTGACAAACGGGCAACGAGAAATGACGCTGCATTGTTGTTGATTGCCGTTGTGCCGGGACAAGCGCCGGGTCGCAGGAAAAAGGCTGGAAAGTGTCATTCCAAGTTGAGATCGGCGGTGACGTGAACCACTGCCTCCGCGAGGCAGGTCTGTCCGACAGCTGGATCGGCTCGAGCGAGCTTGAAGCGCTGCCTCGTTGCGGTGGGGCATACCTGCTTGCGTTGAGAGTGGATGCAAAGGTCGAATTTATGCTGCGAGGAGAACGGCGTGGGGCTTTGGCGACGGATTGGTATTTTTATCTTGGAAGCGCCCGGGGGAGCGGGGGCATTGCCGCGCGGCTTGGCCGCCATTTCCGGAAACAGAAGAAGATACACTGGCATATCGATCGCTTGACTTTAGAGGCAGTGGAGATGGCGGCAATCGCCGTACCGGACGGCAGGGAATGCGACCTGGTGGAGAAAATGCTGAAATCAGGCGACTTCGAAACCGCATTCCCGGGTTTTGGCAGCACCGATTGCCGTCGATGCGAAGGGCATTTGCTGCGCTTGACCGCAAACGCAGAAAGACCGGTCCCGAATTTAGATCTCTGAAAAGCTGGCAATTGAGAAATTGGCCTCACTGAGCCATATAGGGGCAACGAAAGATATCAGCGACGACCAGAACCACGCGTGGGCCCGGTCGCAAGGGCTTTGCCAAGTGTACGATACCAACCAACACGACAACCGGAAGAACGTCGTCTTTTCCGTAGCACCCATGATGGAATGGACGGACCGTCATTGCCGGGCGTTTCACCGGCAATTGACCCGAAACGCGCTGCTTTACACCGAGATGGTGACGACCGGAGCCGTGATCCATGGCGACCGGAACCATCTGATCGGCTTTTCCGACATTGAACATCCCGTGGCCTGTCAGCTGGGCGGCTCGGATCCGAAAGAGATGGCCGAGGCCGCAAGGATCGTTTCCGAATTCGGCTATGACGAGGTCAATATCAATGTGGGGTGTCCGTCGGACCGCGTTCAGTCGGGCCGCTTTGGCGCATGTCTGATGGAGGAGCCGGAGCTCGTGGCTGCGTGCGTGGCTGCCATGAAGGATGCTGTCGATATTTCCGTAACCGTCAAGTGCCGCATTGGTGTTGATGATCAGGATCCCGAGGAAGCGCTGGACCGGATGGCGGACGCGACTTTCGCCGCCGGGTCTGATGCGCTCTGGGTGCATGCGCGCAAGGCCTGGCTGCAAGGTCTCAGTCCCAAGGAAAACCGGGATATACCGCCACTGGACTATGATCGGGTGATGCGGCTGAAACAGCGCTTGCCGGATCAGTTCATCGGACTGAACGGCGGTCTGCAGACCCTCGATCAGGCGGAACCCTATCTGCAACAGCTCGACGGTTTGATGTTTGGTCGTGCGGCCTACCACACGCCCCAGATCCTTGGCGAGGTCGATCGGCGGCTTTACGGAGCGGATGCCGACGATGTCTCACCCTGGGCTGCCGTCAAGGCTCACATGGGCTACCTGGACGACCAGCTGTCGAAAGGTGTGAAACTCGCGCGGATGACGCGGCACATGCTGGGCCTGTTCCACGGCCGTCCCGGCGCACGGTCCTGGCGGCGTATCCTGACCGTGGAGGCGATCAGGCCAGGTGCCGGGCTTGAGGTGGTTGAAAAGGCGTTGGCGGCTGTCAGCCCTGCAGGTTCCGGCCTGGAAGCTGCAGAATAAGCACTGCCTAAGGGTTCATGATCAACTTGTCACCCTCGATCCGCCAGCTCCGAAGCCGGTCGAGAGCCGTCATGCCGAACAGGCTGGTCTCCAGGCTGCCGTCGCGTGCCACGAACCCTCGAATGTTCCGCAAGGTGTGATCACCGACGGTGATCTGGTCGATCCGCACCGGTGCCACCAGCGTGCGACCATTCGCGGTTGAAACCGGCACGGTGAAAGACAGGTCCCTGGCATCGTATCCGGCGCGTTCCGCGTCTCGATACGTCAGAACCACGGCGCTTGCGCCGGTGTCGAGCAGGAACCGCGTGCGCGCTCCGTTGAGTTCGCCGTTGAGAACGAAATGACCACCTGCGTCGCGCACAATGAGGATGGAACCGTCGGGCTGGTTGACGGCAAGTCCGGGGGCGAGGGCACCCAGCACACGGTAACCGCCCTGAACCAGGTCTGCGCGATAGGTATATCCCACGACGAGCAGCGCGCACAGACCACCCCAGAAGAGCGTTCCCTGCAGGATCTCGCGGACCTTGGGCTGTCCGAAAATGAAGCTGGCAAGAAAGACGAAGGCAAGAGCTGAAAGCGCGACAAGTCTGGGGCCGGTATCGTCAAAATTCACGTTTTCCGGGTCGGACGGGTTGCCGAACAGATAAAGGAAGGCTGCTACGGCGCAGGCGATGATGAGGGCCGCAATGACAAATCCACGGAATTGTTTCGGACCGTTCATAGGTCCTCACCTAAAGGTTCGGGAATTGCCCGCCGCGTGCCAAGTTTCGCCAGGATGCGTTCGCGCTGTTCATCGCTATAGCCGGACCATCCTGCGATCTCGTCCAGCGTGCGCAGGCACCCGGTGCAAAGGCCGCGGTCGTCGTCGATCTGGCAGATTTTGATACAAGGTGACTTCATAAGGGCGATATGGCGTCAGAATGGGGTTTTGCCAAGGCGTTTCGGCGTTAAGGATATTTCAGGAAGGCGTTATCAACCGCCGAAGGGGGCGGTCACGATGCGGATCGGCAAGGTGACCGTATCGCCGATGACATCTCCCAGGCCTGTGCCGACATTTGCCGCACCATTCATGCCGGTCACGGACGTCAGACCAGACCTGCGAATGGATTCCCGGAGTTCCGGACTGAGTTCGGCAAGCTGGGCAAACTTTGAATGGCGTGCCCCGTCAAGGGATTCCAGCTCGGTCAGGTCCACGACAATGGCACCAAGTTCAGCAAGCTCCTCGTCGTCGGAATAGGCTCCGACGCGTTCCTTGCCGCCTGCAATTGCGCGCGAGAGGCGGAGCGCGCGGTCATCGCGAGAGACGAGAACGAAATAGGGGTTCTTTGGTTTGCCAATGCGTTTGAGTTGCGCCTTGAATACATCGATATCGATGTCGGGGGCAGCCAGGACGACCGTCTGGACTTTTCGAGCCAGCGTGCGTCGCGCCTCCGGGGTTGCTGCACGTGCGGTTTCCATCAACAGCCAGTTGCCCATGGAATGGGCCAGAATTGTAATTTTTTCAGCATTCGTTTTCGAAAGCCGGACGAGCGTTTCAGCAAGCGCATCTCGCGCCACCGACGCGCTGTTCAGATCATAGACATAGTCCTGAACATGTCCGCGGGAGGCCCAGGTAAACAGAACGGGCACCGCGTTGAAATCGCCGTCATGGACCATCTGGGCGAAACGGTAGAGCCCTTCCGGGAAGCGCGTGTTGTACCCGTGAATGAAGACGAAGATCTCACGGTCTCCTCGGGGCAGCTTGGCAAGGCGCTGATTGATCCGTCGGGTGAACGCATCCGCGTTATCGATGTAGCCCGCGCTTCGGGTTACAAAATCGGTCTTCGGATTGCCCGGCGCCTGGTTCGGCCACTCGATCGCACCGGGTTCGTGGTTCGGTGGAATTGATATTGTGGCCTGGGCGTAGTTGATCGTGTCGGAGCGCTCACCATTGAAAAAGGTGTCTGGGCGATTGTCGCGGTCCCGGGTCGTGACCACCAGGATATCCCGGCTGTCCGCCCCTTCAGCGGGTAGATCGTTAATGGCCAGTGCGCCAAATTCCGGGCGTCCACCACAGGCGGCAACCACAAGAGTGACAAGCACAACGGCGGCGAAGCGCATGCTGCCGACCCATGGACGCCTGTCCGCCATATCTGAAACCTGAAGTGTCATGCCTGCTGGTATTCCCGCATCTTTTCCTCAAGGCACCATAAGCATCCCGAGCAGGAATCCAAGCCCGCTGAGTTGTTGAATTGCACCAAGGACATCTCCCGTGACACCACCGATCTTCGTGACAGCCAGTTGGCCCGTGGCATAGGCCACCGTTGCAGCGATCAACAGACCAAGAAACAGCGCGGGAATTGTGAGGATGAAGAGGGCCGGCAGAAGCAAGGGCAGGGATATGAGCAATGCCTGTTGCAGTGTCGGGCGTCCGGGCTTTCCAAAGCGGGCGGCAAGTCCGTCCGGACGAGCAAGCGGGCGTTGCTGCCATTGCCAGACAAGCAAGGTTCGACTGAGGGCTTCAGCGCATAAAAACAGCAGCGCGGCATCCGCTGAGCTGAAGCGTTGCCAGAGCGCTGCCAAAAGAGCGACCCTCAACAGGACGGCAAGCACCAGCGCCAATGCGCCGAATGAGCCGATCCTGCTGTCCTTCATGATTTCCAGTCGGCGTTCCCGCGTGGCGCCACCAAAAAAACCGTCGGCCAGGTCGCTCAGGCCGTCCTCGTGCAGCGCACCGGTTGTTGCCGCCAACAGCGCAACGGTCAGGCAGGCGACAGCCAGTGCAGGCAATTCGGTAAAACCGAGAAACAGCCCCAGCCCTGCAGCCGGCAAAGCGACGAAGACCCCGGCAAGCGGGGCAGCACGGGAAATCAGACTGAAATCCGGAGCTCTTGCCGGATCGTCCGCGCTGTTGACGCGCGCAAGCGGCAGCCGCGAGAAGAATCGCACACAGGCAGCGGCGTCGGCGAAAACCAGAGACAGCGTATCAATGAGGGAACCGGTTTGATCCAGAGTTTTGTTGGTACCGGTTTTCGTCTCAGAATCAGATGTTTGGTCGCTTTCAGAGCTCATCAGGCCGGTCCTGCGCTTGAGTTTGGCAAGGCGACGTTATAGATCAGCGACTTAGCAAGACCAAGTGGGCTGGCGCGAAGCTGGCCAAGAACATGAGAACCCGATCCATGTCCCTTTCCGAGACCGCGCTTCCCTTTGACGACATTCGCAACCTGGTCAAGTCCATGCCGGGCCCTGACGAGGAAGCCCTCCAGAAGGTCAAGGAACGGGATGCGCAGCTGACCAAACCGGCCGGGTCGCTTGGACGACTGGAAGAAATCGCTGAATGGCTGGCCGCCTGGTCCGGCAAGGCCCCACCAAAGATCACCCGGCCCATGGTGGCGATCTTTGCCACCGCGCATAGAGTTGCAGATGAAGGCGTGTCCGCCTTTCCAAGTTCGGTCAACGCCCAGATGGTGGCCAATTTCGCCGCCGGAGGCGCTGCCATAAACCAGCTGTGCCGCGCATACGACATCGGGCTGAAAGTCTTTGACCTGGCTGTCGAGATGCCGACGCCCAGCATCACGCAGGAAGATGCCCTCGACGAAGCCAATTGTGCGGCGACCATGGCCTATGGCATGGAGGCCCTTGCCGGCGGGATCGATCTCATTTGCCTGGGTGAAATGGGCATCGGCAACACCACCGTGGCTGCAGCTGTTCTGAATGGCCTTTTTGGCGGCAACGCGGAAGACTGGATCGGACGTGGCACCGGCGTTGACGATGAAGGCCTTGCGCGCAAGCGCGATGCTGTCGAGAAAGCGGTTGCCCGGCTCAACGGCGAGAAGGACCCGCTTGAAATCCTGCGCAAGGTTGGCGGCCGTGAAATCGCTGCCATGGCAGGCCTGATTATTGCGGCCCGCCTGCAGCGTGTTCCGGTAATCGTCGACGGGTTCGTGACCACCGCGGCTGCTGCTGTTGTCTATGCGATGGATCCCGCGGGTCTGGACCACTGCCTCTTTGCACATGTCTCTGCAGAACAGGCGCACACCAAGGTGCTGGACCATATGGGCAAGGACGCCTTGTTTGATTTCGGAATGCGCCTCGGAGAAGGGTCCGGCGCCGCGCTGGCAGCCGGTGTTGCAAAGGCTGCTGCCGAAATGCACTCCGGCATGGCGACATTCGCGGATGCAGGTGTTGCGGAGAAATCCGACTGAGCTTTCGGACAGGTGCGGCCCGGAGGCCAATCGTCAGGCCGACTTGGCCTTTTCGGATGTCGCCCCGGCCTCGCTACGCTTGCCCGAGCCAACGCCATCCGCATAGTTCATGTTGCGTGATTGCGGCAGGGAGATCGTGACAGCCGTGCCTTCTCCCGGACGGGACTTCAGAGAAAACTTGCCTTCATGCATGCCGACCAGGGCCTGCACGATGGACAGGCCAAGGCCTGTTCCAGGTTCTGCGCTCTTGATCGCGTGAGAGCCCTGACCAAACGCTTCCAGAACCGTCGGAATTTCCTCTTCGGGTATCCCGGGACCGGTATCTTCAACAGTCACATATTGCCCGCCGTCGGGCGTCGGGCCCACCTTGATATAGACATTGCCGTTCACAGGTGTGAACTTGACTGCGTTTGACATCAGGTTCAGCACGACCTGCCGCAAGGCGCGTTCGTCTGCCCAGACCCGTTCCAGCCCGGGTTCCAGCGCATGATGGAGCGCGATCGACTTGGCCTTGGCGCGAACCTTCATCATCGAGCTGCATTCACGGACAATGTCGTTGAGGAAGAGCGGTTCCTCGTGCAGCTCGTGGCGGCCGGCCTCGATGCGCGAGAGGTCGAGAATCTCGTTGATCAGGTTCAGCAGATGCTCGCCGGACCCGTGGATGTCTTCCGAATAGGACCGGTAGGTCTCATTGTGCATCTTGCCCAGAACTTCATCCTTCATGATTTCGGAGAATCCGAGGATGGCATTGAGCGGTGTGCGCAGTTCGTGGCTCATCGTGGCCAGGAAGCGGGACTTCGCGACGTTGGCTGCTTCCGCGCGTCGTCTCGCTTCGTCCGACATGGCGTTTGCCGTTTCAAGTTCGACGATCAGGTGATCCTTGTCTGCCCGATATTCCAGCATGGTGTTGGCATTCTTCAAAAGCTGATTGCCGAGAATGAAGAAAAAGCCCTGAGCCCCAATCGCCATGGCAGCAAGCGTGTAATGGATCGGGTCGACTTTCTGCAGGAAGCTGATCGTGACGACCAGGGTGATCGGGATGGTGCTTGCCAACAGACATTTCGGCAGTGTCGCCGATTGCATGGTGTTCATGGCAACGACGATGAGCACCGTTGCAAAGTGGAAGATCACAAAGCCGTCGCCGGCTTCGCTTGTCTTCGGCAGCAGGAAAAACGACGCCCAGCTGCAGCCATAGATGAAGTCGCCCAGAACAAACCGGTTCGTCCAGTATATCTTTGCCTTCTGGTCGGCTGGCGCTCTTTCAAATGCCTTGCTGGTAAAGACCATCGATGCATGTGTGCCGATTGTCAGTACGAACCAGTAACCGACAAAAACCGGATTTATCCAGAAAACAGAAATGGCCGCGACAATCATCGCAAGCAACGGCACCGCGTAGGCGGCGTTGATCCTGGTGTCGGCAAACAGATGCTGGCGCTCTGGGTCGAATGTCGTGCGGAAGCTTTGCGGAGCGCCAAGACGGCTGCGCACACCTTTGGCTGACCGCGCCATTTCGCGTCGGCGCTGCGCACGCTGCTTGTTGATGGCGATGTTTTCTTCGCCGCTATCTGACGCGAGGGGTCCCATATGCCGCCAAGGGGTTTTGATTTGGTTATTCCGCTTGTTTGTGTTTAGTCAAAGTGACTCACCATTCCTTAAGATCGTCCTCAGGAGCGTGGTAAGGGAACAGTTAACCCGCTGTGCCAAGGTGCAACTCATTGTCTATTCAATCGAAAACCAAGACCTTGTCGGACCTCGAGGCAGACATTCGCGCCTGCCGGAAATGCATTGAAACTCCGGACAAAAATCCCTTGCCCCACGAACCAAGGCCGGTTCTGCAGGTGTCGCGGACGGCCCGCTTGTGCATCTGTGGTCAGGCGCCGGGGACGCGCGTCCACAAGAGCGGAAAACCATTCACAGATCCTTCCGGTGATCGCCTGAGATCCTGGCTCGGGGTGGACGAGGAGCTTTTTTATGACCCCGAACGTCTGGCGATCATTCCCATGGGGTTCTGCTTTCCGGGGCTCGATGCAAAGGGGGGAGACTTGCCCCCACGGACCGAATGTCGTGCAGAATGGCACGACCGCCTGTTCGCGGCCTTGCCCCAGCTCGAACTCGTTCTGGTGATCGGGCAATATGCCCAGGCCTACCACCTTGGGCCGAGGCGTGGAAAATCGCTGACTGAAACCGTGTTGAACTGGGAGAGCTATTTCGGTGAGGAGCCCGCAGAGGGAAAGCCGAGGGTCTTGCCCTTGCCGCATCCCTCCTGGCGAAACAATGCCTGGCTGAAAAAGAACCCGTGGTTTGAAAGCGACCTGCTGCCGGTGCTTCGGCGTGAAGTTCAGCGTTTGACCTGAGTTCGAAAAATTTTCTCCAAATCGGCCGATTTGACAAGCAAACTGGAAATCCGTTACCTACATTCAACTCCACGTAAAACGGATTTTCTCATTGCGTTCTGATTGCACCTGAGAAAAGACTGCTGCCAACTTCCGGATTGCCCGTCCATGATTGATCGTATCGACCGCCGCATCCTGTCCATCCTGCAGGAAGACTGCACCGTTCCTGTTGCGGAGATTGGCCGCCGGGTCGGTTTGTCGACGACACCGTGCTGGCGCCGGATCCAGAAGATGGAAGAAGACGGTGTCATCACCGGCCGGGTCGCCTTGCTCGACCCGACGAAGGTCAACGCCAAGGTGACGGCATTCGTTGCGATCACGACCAGTCAGCATTCCGAAGACTGGTTGAAGAAGTTTGCCGACGTCATTCAGGAATTTCCGGAAGTGGTGGAATTCTATCGCATGGCAGGGCAGGTCGACTATCTGCTGCGCGTCGCGGTGCCGGACATCGAGGCCTACGATTCCTTCTACAAGCGTCTGATTGCAAAGATCGATATTTCGGACGTATCGACGACGTTCGCTATGGAGCAGATCAAGAACACCACCGCACTTCCGCTTGGCTACGTGGCAACGGAAAAGACCAGGGGCGACTGACGGCTTTTCTTCAGGGAAGCGGGTGGCGCGCGAGGAAGCGCGCGATCTCGGCCTTGGTCGGCTTTCGCCCCGAAAAGATTTCCGCATAGAGCGGCATGCGTTTGAGGCGCGGTTCCAGCGGCTCGAACGGACCGTCCTTCTTCATCGAGATGTAGCCTATCTGGGTCTGGTAGACCGTGTTGGCGCGAATGTTTGCATATTGTGTTTCGTAGCCGAAGCGCTCGAACATCGCCTGAAACGCCTCAACGCGGACAATATCGGCCTCGTCCAGCATGCGGGCGAGTTCGCGATCCGTATGCGCCCAGTTTCTGACGGCAAATTCCAGTCTTGAATCGAAGAGGTCCGGCAGGAGCCAGAGATCGAAGATGTTCAGGATCGCCTCTGCAATCGTTTCGGCATAATCCTCTGTCCGCTTGATCAGGTTACCCGTGTTCTTCGCCTGCCATAGCGTGATCAAGGCATTTAGCAGGTCGTCCCGATCTGAAAAGTGTCCATAGAAACTGGTGCGCGACAGGCCGAGGCGATCCGCCAGAGGCATGACCTTAACAGCGTCAATGCCGCTCTCCAGAAGCGCCTCGTAGGCGGCGTTTATCCAGATTTCCCGAGTGCCGCGCCATCCGGACGTTTTTTCAATCAGGGGCTTTGTCATTCAGTCTCGGTAGCAGTGCAAAATGTGGATTTCAATCAAAATTGACACCTGTGTACTCAAAAGCGACATAGATGTCGTTTTTGCGACTTTTCAATGCGCAACCTTCGGACTTACTGTCACTTCAGGACCTCTCGCCTTGGACGGCAGGTCACACTGAGGGAGATATGAATGTCCAGGGATCCGCTGTTGCAGCCGTATCAGCTCAAGCATCTGACATTGAAGAACCGCATCATGATCACGTCCCATGAGCCTGCCTATCCGGAAGACGGCATGCCCAAGGATCGTTACAGGGCCTATCACGAAACACGGGCAAAGGCCGGTGTCGCACTGACCATGACCGCTGGATCGGCGGCCGTCTCCCGAAATTCCCCGCCCGTCTTCAACAACATCCTCGCCTACAAGGATGAAGTGGTTCCCTGGATCCGGCGCCTGACAGATGCCTGTCACGATCACGGCTGTGCCGTCATGATCCAGTTGACGCATCTTGGGCGCAGGACCCACTGGAACAAGGGCGACTGGCTGCCCTCGGTCTCTTCCAGCCATGAGCGCGAGCCGGCCCATCGGGCTTTCCCCAAGCAGGTCGAGGACTGGGACATCGATCGCATCGTCGCGGATTATGCCGACGCCGCCGAGCGCATGAAGGAAGGCGGAATGGATGGCATCGAGCTGCAGGCCTACGGTCACCTGATGGACCAGTTCTGGTCTCCCCTGACCAACACGCTGGACAATGAATATGGCGGTTCGCTGGAAAACCGGATGCGGTTTTCACAGCGCGTGATCGACGCGGTCCGCGAGCGGGTCGGAGACGAGTTCATCGTCGGCATTCGCTTTACCGCTGACGAAGATCTTGAAGGCGGTATTTCGCCGGAAGAGGGCCTGGAAATCGCTCGGGCGCTCAAGGAAACCGGCAAGATCGACTTTCTTAACGTGATCCGCGGGCACATCGATACCGATCCGGGATTGACCGACGTTATTCCTGTACAGGGTATGCGGAACGCACCGCATCTCGATTTCGCAGGCCGTATCCGGAAAGAGATCGGATTGCCGACGTTTCACGCCGCCAAGATCCCGGATGTGGCCACCGCCCGTCACGCCATTGCCGAGGGTCTGCTCGACATGGTCGGCATGACACGGGCGCATATGGCCGACCCGATGGTTGTGAAGAAAATTTCCGAGAACCGGGAAGGGGACATCCGTCCCTGTGTCGGTGCGACATACTGCCTCGACCGTATCTATCAGGCCGGGGACGCCCTTTGCATCCACAACGCCGCGACCGGCCGTGAACTGACAATGCCTCATGAAATTCCGGAGGCGAAGGCGAAGAAAAAGATCGTGATCGTCGGCGCGGGGCCGGCCGGCATGGAAGCAGCCCGGGTTGCCTCCGAGCGGGGCCATGCCGTGACCGTCTTCGAGGCGGCTCCCGATGCCGGCGGCCAGATCAGGTTGACAGCGCAATCCGAGCGCCGCCGCGAAATGATCTCGATCATCGAATGGCGAATGGAACAGTGCCTGGCGCGCGATGTGCAGTTTCGCTTCAACACATTTGCGGAAGTGTCTGATGTCACTGCCGAAGAACCGGACGTTGTGATCGTTGCGACCGGCGGGCTGCCGCATACGGACGTGCTTGGTGAGGGAAATGATCTGGTTGTTTCCGCCTGGGATATCATCGCCGGTGATGTCAAACCCGGGAAAAGCGTTCTCGTCTATGATGATGCCGGTGATCACCCGGCGCTCCAGGCCGCCGAAATGATCGCCGGAACCGGTGCACACGTTGAAATCATGACGCCCGACCGGTCCTTCGCCCCCGATGTCATGGCCATGAACCTCGTGCCTTACATGCGTTCGCTGCAAGACAAGGATGTGCGCTTCACGGTGACCTACCGGCTGAAATCGGTCAAACGTGCAGGAAACCAACTCTCGGCCGTGATTGGCACCGACTATTCAAGTCACGTCGAGGAGCGTGCGTTCGATCAGATCGTCGTCAATCACGGTACCATGCCGATGGACGAACTCTATTTCGAGCTGAAGCCGCATTCCCGGAATCTCGGCGCGGTTGATCAGGAAGCGCTGATTTTCGGGAAGTCACAGCCGATGACAGCCAATCCGGGCGGTGACTTCGCACTTTTTCGCATCGGGGACGCCGTGTCCGCACGCAACACCCACGCAGCCATCTACGACGCGCTGAGGCTCATGAAGGACGTCTGACTGTCGCCAGTTGCAAAGACCAAAAATCAGGCATGTCTTACTTGAATAAGGGCATGCCGTTTTTGTGCGATGCCGGTGGCAGCGCCTGCGCGTAATTTTCGACCCGGTGAAAGCGCCGCGAGAGTCGGCTCAAACAGGATATTCAGCCATGCAGAGCGAAGCAGAGGTTTTCTCCCTCTTGAAGGGACGCCGGCCGGGCTATTCCCTGCCGCAGGCCTTTTATGGCGACAGCAACGTGTTCCAGGCCGATCTGAAACACATCTGGTACAAGGAATGGGTCTTCGCCGTCCCGGCGGCTGAACTTCCCAAGTCCGGGAACTATGTCACGCTGCAGATCGGGGCCTATTCCATCATCGTTGTGCGAGGCTCGGACGGTGCCATTCGCGCCTTCCACAATTCCTGCCGTCATCGCGGCAGCCGGATTTGCGCCAGTGCCAAGGGGTCTTCGCCGAAGCTTGTCTGCCCCTATCATCAATGGACCTACGAACTGGACGGAAAGCTGCTGTGGGCGCGGGAAATGGGGCCTGACTTCAACCCGGATGATCACGGTTTGAAGACGGTTCACTGCGTGAACGTGTCCGGCATGGTTTTCATCTGCCTCGCTCGGGTCGCACCATCGACGTCGGAGCTCGAAAAACAGGCCGCCCGGTATCTTGGACCGCATGACCTGGGAAATCTGAAAGTCGCGCATCAGTCGACCATCACGGAACAGGCCAACTGGAAACTGGTGCTGGAAAACAATCGGGAATGCTACCACTGCTCGGGGTCACACCCATCCCTGTGCCGCACCTTTCCGGACGACCCGAACCTTGTTGGAGGGGACGATTCGACAACTTCCAATGCGGGAAGGGACCATGTCGAGCGATGCGAACGTGCGGGATTGCCGTCCAAATACACCATCGATCCAACGGAACAGTGGCGCTTCGTGCGCATTCCATTCCTTGGCGATGCCGTAAGCTACACCATGGACGGCAAGGCAGCTGTCTCCAAACGGGTTGGCTCCATTCCTTTCGACAATGCCGGATCCTGTCTCTTTTTCCACTATCCGAACACGTGGAACCATTTCCTGTCGGATCAGGTGCTGACGTTCCGGGTTCTGCCGGTCGGGCCCATGGAGACGCAGGTGACGACGACCTGGCTGGTCCACAAGGATGCCGAGGAAGGTGTCGATTACGACATCAAGCGCCTGACGGAAGTCTGGATCAACACCAATGACGAAGACCGTCAGATCGTCGAGGAAAACCAGATCGGGATCAATTCGCCTGCCTATGAACCGGGACCTTATTCTCCTGCACAGGAAAGCGGTGTCATCCAGTTTATCGACTGGTACGCCCAGGCCCTCGAGAAGAGCCTGATCGGTGGTTTCAAGGTTGCTGCGGAGTAAGTCCATGATCCCGATGCCTGGGCGAGAGACGCCGGTCTGGAGCGATGCCGAGCTTCTAGAATGCGTGATGGTGGTGCCCGAAGCGCCGGATGTGAAGACGTTCTCGTTCCGGCCACCTTCGGGTGCAACCTTCGTTTACAAGGCCGGGCAATTCCTGACGCTGGATCTGCCGGTTCCAGGTGGCAATGTCCAGCGGACCTACACCATATCGTCGTCCCCCGTGTCGAATGCCTATCTCTCCGTCACGGTAAAGGCGCAGCCCGGCAGCGTCGGCACAAGATGGATGCTGGACCATCTGGTGCCGGGAATGAGGATCAAGGCCTTTGGTCCGGCGGGCCTGTTTCATCTGCCGCCCAATCCGGACGGCAAATACCTTTTCATATCCGCAGGTTCCGGCGTCACGCCGATGATGTCCATGGCGACCACGCTTTTCGAGCGCGGCGAGGACCCGGACATATGTTTCATTCAATGCGCGCGCCGACCGGTGGACCTGATCTTCCGCAAGAAGCTGGAATACATGGCGAGCCGTGTCACGGGCCTGCAACTGCATTTTGTCGTTCGTGACAATGACCCCTACGAGGTCTGGACGGGTTATCGCGGCTATTTCAACCAGCTCATGCTCGGCTTGATGTGCAATGACTATCTGGAGCGCGACGTCTATTGCTGCGGCCCGGAAGGCTTCATGGATGCAGTGCGCGAAATCCTGAACGCGCTTGGCTTCGATATGGACCGCTACCACCAGGAAAGCTTCCAGGCTCCTGCAGAAACCAAGGCGGAGCTCACCGAGTTCGATGATGTCGTGCCTCAGGAAGACACCCAGGCACAGATCGTGTTTGCCAGCTCGAATGTCTCGGCCTTGTGTTCCGAGACGGACACGATCCTGGCGGTTGCCAAGGATGCCGGGCTCAATATTCCGTCGGGCTGTACATTCGGTGTCTGCGGAACCTGTAAGGTGAAAAAGGTTGCCGGTGACGTGCACATGGTCCATTCCGGCGGCATCAGCGATGAGGATGTCGAGGCAGGCTATATCCTGGCCTGCTGCGCCAACCCGATCGGAACCGTGGAAGTCGAGGTCTGAGCTAGGCTTGAACCAACCCGAGCCGCACCAAGACCTTGTCTGAGCTGAGCTCGCGAACGGCTTCCCGCCCGATCTTGCGCGCAGTCTTGTCTTCGGACGCGTGAAGCTCTTGCGCGAGGGCCAGTGCGGGTCCGTGCAGGGCGGCGGATCGCTTGCCGATCTGCCGCAACGCCCAATGAACTGCTTTCCAGACGAAGTTTCGCCCGTCACCGGACGCATTTTGGATCAGCTCGAAATAGTCGTGAAACTCTTCGTCCGGCGCCGACTTAGCATGAACAGCCCGCCAGGCGATCAGCGCGAAAGCGGCCCGTTTGACGAATTCACGTTCATCAGCCGCAAAGGGAGCAACAAGCCGATCGGACTCCTTTTGACGTGCGAGAACATTGGTCAACTGATCGCAGAGGTCCCAGGAGCCGATGTCTTCCAGCCAGGCCGTTGCCAGTTCCGAAGACATGGCCTTTGGCGGCGTCAACAGGATTGCCAGCAACCGTGCCTCGTGGAAACCCGTTGCCCAGAGTTCACGGGCAAGGTCCGGTGACTTCCCGATCCGGCGGGCGAGGGGACGCAGCACCGACATGGGCACGCCAAAGGCGTGCGTTGTGTCGATGCCGAACCGCGCCATACCGGCGCGGTTGTCTTCGGATCCGTTTGCCTTCAGTTCATCAAGAACTGTGGTGACGGTCCAGCCTGTTGTTCCCGCGCTCATCGCATTGAGGGGTCAGGATTTGTCCGCGTTGCCAAGGCGCGCAATCAGGCTGGATGTATCCCAGCGATTGCCGCCCATGGCCTGGACTTCGGCATAAAACTGGTCGACCAGTGCGGTCACAGGCAGGCGAGCGCCTGTGTCGTTTGCGGTCTTCAGGCAGATGCCGAGATCCTTGCGCATCCAGTCCACGGCAAAGCCATAGTCGAACTTGCCAGCATCCATCGTTTCCCAGCGGTTTTCCATCTGCCAGGATTGGGCGGCTCCACCGCGAATGGCAGATATGACCTTTTCAACGTCGAGATCAGCTTTTTGTGCAAAATGGATGGCTTCCGACAGGCCCTGAACAAGCCCGGCGATGCAGATCTGGTTGACCATCTTGGTGAGCTGGCCAGCACCACTTTCGCCCATCAGTCCGACAAATTTGGAAAAACACTCGATAACCGGCTTCGCCGCGTCGAAGTCGGCCTGGTCACCGCCGCACATCACGGTCAGTACGCCATTTTCCGCGCCGGCCTGGCCGCCGGAGACGGGGGCATCAATGAAACCGCAGCCCTTGGCTTTTGCGGCGGCGTGAAGTTCACGCGCAACTTCCGCGGATGCGGTTGTGTTATCGATGAAATTCGCACCTTCCTTCAGCCCGTGAAAGGCACCGTCCGCACCGGTCGTTACAGATCGCAGGTCATCATCGTTGCCGACGCAGGCAAAAACGAAATCGCAGCCTTCGGCCGCTTCCCGTGGTGTTGTCGCGAAACTGCCACCGTATTCCTTGGCCCATTTTTCCGCTTTGGCAGTCGTTCGGTTGTAAACCGTGACGTCATGTCCGCCCTTTGTCTTCAGGTAACCGGCCATCGGATATCCCATGACGCCCAGACCGATGAATGCAACCTTTGCCATTGAAGACGTTCCCCTTGCAGTAGAAGGCCCGGTGAATGACCGGGCCTTTAAGAATAGTGGTTCGTCATGGTTCTAAGGCATTTGACCGCAGCTGTCAGGGTCTGGTGACCGCGGTCAGCGTGTTTTGCGGCCGGGGATCCGGAACCAGCGGCGCCTGGACCGGTTTTCAAGCTCGACTTCCGTTGCCGGTGCCGGGCGAGTGTGCGGGGTGAACCGGCTAGCTTCCAGGAAGGACTGTGCGTATATATTCAACATGGTCTTACATCCTTTGTTTGTCTGTCTGGCAATAATCTGGCTATATTCAGAGCGAAAAGCCAGTCAGGAAGATTTTCAAATTGTAAGGTGAAGTTACATATGGATTGGAGATCCCTTCCATCTCTCAGCAGCCTCAGGGCTTTTGTTGCCGTCGCGGAGAACAAGAGCCTGTCAGGTGCAGGCCGGGAACTGAACGTGACCCATGCCGCGATCAGTCAGCAGGTCAGGGCGCTGGAGGGCTTTCTGGGACGACAATTGGTTGTGCGTGATGGGCGAGGCATCGCCCTGACACCTGAGGGCACGCAGCTTTGCAACGGGCTGAGCCAGGGCTTTGAAACAATCCTGGAAACGGTGGAGGAACTGCAGCGGGAGGATGCCGCGCGGCCACTCAATATCACCATGACACCGTCTTTCGCAGTCAGTTGGCTGATGCCACGGATCAACGATTTCCGCCACAAGCATCCGGACATCGAACTAATGCTCAACCCGGCCGCCGATGTGGTGGAACTGCGTCCCGGTGGTGTCGACCTCGCCATCCGCTTCGGGAACGGTGAGTGGGCAGGCCTGGATTCAGAACTCTTCATTCCCACCAACTTCGTGGTGGTTGGCGCGAGCAGCCTGATCGGCGACAGAGCCATCAACAGGCCGGAAGACATTCTCGACTACCCCTGGCTTCAGGAATACGGCACCAACGAACTCACGATCTGGTTGGAGCGTCAAGGTGTGGTTCCAAAGGGCAAACTGAACATCACCCACCTGCCGGGCTATATGGTTTTGGAGGGACTGCGCCGAGGAGAAGGTATTTCAGCAACAGCAAAGGTCTTTGTTGAATCCGACATTGCCGCCGGAAATCTGCGTATTCTGTTTGAAGACGGCGTCTATCCAGGGGCGGGCTATCACCTTGTTACGCGCCCAGGCGTCAAGCGGCCCCCGCTCAAGGCTTTCCTGAAATGGCTGCGGGATCTGCGTGCTGAACAGGAGGAGCGGTGAGCAAGAGCCTTGGTTGGAACTTCCATTGATTTATTATTCTGTTGTTTCAGGGAGGAAATATCGTAGTTTTAGTACATTTTGATGCGCATGATTTTTAGAAATTGTTGTTCTTGAGAAAGTAATTGTGAGGCAATAAATGATTAGAAGAACAACTAATTGGCTGAGGCTGGGTCCAATAACGAGGCCATTGTTTATTGCGAGTTTTTTTCTCTGGGGCGTATTGATCCTCTACTTTCTTGTCGAAAAAATGAGCCAGTATGTTGAGCAAATAAGAACGATAAAAACAGAAATCTGTTCATTTCACATAACCAGTGAGTGTGCGGACAAGAATGACCAGTTTCTGGAGGAGCTGCACAACCTGCAATGGGACCATGTGAACCTGGACCTGAAAATTAGTCTTGGAAATCGCAATGTTCAAATGAGCGAATGTAAGTACGGCTTCATTGATATCGGAGCGCCTGAAGGTTGGACGGTTTTTCCGGTGCCGACGAGTACAAGGGATTGCTTTCCCGACTATGTCGGGTTTCCAGACGCAGACCTCAAGCAGCTCCCTGCAAGTGGCGAGAACAGACAAGCTTACCATGTCCAGCAACGGTACCGTCTCACGCTGGGCGAGGTTTCCGATGCGGCAAGCAAGAACTACAGAGGGTTTTACCAGTTTCAGAAAAGCCCGGCCGAAAACTGACCTGCTAAATCCCGGCCAGCGCCTGTTCCAGGTCCGCAATCAGGTCCTGCTCATGCTCGATGCCGACAGACAGCCGTAGCAGGTTTTCCGGTATTCCGGACTCCGGCCCTTCAATCGTGAAACGATGTTCGACCAGGCTTTCGGTGCCGCCAAGGGACGTGGCTCTTTGAAAGACATCGAGCGCGCCGGCAACCTTGAGCGCTTCTTCCTTGCCACCCTTGAAGAGGACCGACATGAGATAGCCAAAGCCACCTGTCATGCGCTGCTTGGCAAGTTCATGCTGCGGGTGGCTGGCAAGGCCCGGATAAAGCACGGTCTCCACCTTCGGGTGTTTTTCCAGATATTCCGCGACAGCCTGGGCATTGCGGGTCATGCGTTCCATGCGCAGGGCAAGTGTTCTGAGGCCGCGGAGCAACAGCCAGGCCTCGAAGGATCCCATCACGGCACCTGCATTCTTGCGTTCCTCGCACACGAAGGCCCAGGCCTCCGAAGACGAATCTCCGGTGGTCACGACGCCGCCAAGCAGGTCGGAATGGCCGTTGAGCGCCTTGGTGGCCGAATGAAGCACCAGATCTGCTCCGAGGGAGAGGGGCTTCAGCAGCAGGGGCGTTGCCGCAGTCGCGTCGACGGTGAGCAGGGCGCCGGCCTGTTTGCACTGGGCGGAAATGCTCAACACATCCGCGACTTGCAGGAATGGATTGCTGGGCACTTCCAGCCAGACCAGATCCGGTTTCGTGACCGCCATTTCATCCTGAAAGGCCTCCAGATCGCCGGCATCGGCTTCGACAAGCGCAATGTTGTTGCGGGCGCAGTGCTTGCGCAGGAACAGCGTGGTGCCCCAGTAGATGCCCGACTGTGCCAGGATCGTTCCACCGGGCCGGACGATGCGGGCAACAGCCGCGACTGCGGCCATCCCCGAAGCAAACAGGCGGCTGTCGGCGCCTTCTTCCAGAGACGCCAGCAGGTGTTCGGTCTTGCGGAACAACGCATTGTCGTCACGGGAGTAGATGTGGTTCGAACTGACAAGCGCATAGTCTTCGTCGCGGACGAAGGTCGTGGCTGTCGGGATCGGAGGGACCACCGCTCCTGTAGCCTGATCGCAGCCACCACCCGCATGGGCCAGCAGGCTGTCAACGTGAAGACCGGTGGGCGAATAGCGCGTTTTGGACATGGCGGATCATCCGTTCAGGAGGGCAACGGGTTCGAGGATGAGAAACGCTGTCTGTTCAGCGTTTCAGGTGGCGTGTCAATCTGGCTTCGATCCTGTCCCACACCCTGCGCAGCGTTTCAACGATCATCAGGTAGATGACCGCTGCCCAGATATAGGCCTGGAAATCGTAGGTTCTGGAATAGGCGCGGCGGGTTTCACCCATGACATCGTAGATGGTAATGATGGCGGCGATGGCAGAACCCTTGATCATCAGAATGATCTCGTTGCCGTAGGGGCGAAGTGCGACCATCAGCGCTTGGGGCAGGATCACCTTGAAGAATGTGACCGGCCTGGAAAGGCCAAGTGCAGCCGCTCCTTCCCATTGCCCCTTCGTGATGTTTTGCACCGCCCCGCGCAGGATTTCGGCCTGGTAGGCCGACGTGTTCAGCGAGAAGGCGAAGACAACACAATAGAATGCGTCCCTGAAGAACCACCACAGGCCGATCGATTGCAGTTCAGGCCGGAAGGAGCCGAAGCCGTAATAGATCAGGAAGGTCTGCGCCAGAAGGGGCGTGCCCCGGAAGAAATAGACATAGGCATAGGCGGGGCGCGAAAAAATCTTCCACTTGGAAGAGCGCGCCAGTGCGATCGGGACCGAGAGCAGCGCGCCGAAGAGCAGAGACAGCCCGACAATCTGGAGCGTGACGAGAAAGCCCTGCAGGTATTTGGCGCCGTAACGTTCAAGGAAACTGTCGAACTCGTGCGTTGCCAGGCGTTGCTCTGCCCACGTGGCCCAGTCTCCGGACAGCAGCGGCATGAGTGCCTGGAGGATCGGCTTTTCAAGGTTGCCGAGGAGATAGGCTGCCAGCGATATGCCTGCGATTGCCCACAACGCCATCAGGACGTTTCCGGCGATCCGTGTATTGGTCCAGGCACGGGGCGGGGCAGGGGGTGGTTTCATGCCGGTCTGCGGGTTGGGCGCGATCATCGTTGCACCTCCCCACGCTTGGACCAGCGTTCAATCCGCGTGAAGGCGGACGAGGAAATCATGGCGAGCACCAGGTAGATCAGGCAGGCCACACCGAAGAACAGGAAGGGTTCCTTGGTGACGCGCGCCGCAATACTGGTCTCGCGCAGGAGGTCGGACAGGCCGATGGTGGAAACCAGCGCCGTATCTTTCAAGAGGATGAGCCACAGGTTTCCGAGTGCAGGAAGGGCAAGGCGGATCAGCTGCGGCAGGATGATCAGCGTCATCGTCTGGAACCTGGACAATCCGAGCGCATATCCGCCCTCATATTGTCCCTGCGGTATTCCCTTGAATGCGGACAGGAACGCTTCGGACGCGTAGGACGAAAAGACGAAGGCGAGGGCAACCATGCCGGCTACGAAGGAATTGACCTCGATATAGATTTCAAGTCCGGCCAGCTTCACCAGTTGCTGCAGCCCGATCTGGACACCGAAATAGACCAGGAACAGTGTCAGAAGTTCCGGAAGACCGCGAAAAATTGTCGTGTAGATGTTTGCTGCCAGCTTGAGACTGGGTTCGGAGGAGTTCTTCGCAAGTGCGATCACGAACCCCAGGACAAGGCCAAATGGCAAAGTGGCAAGCGAGAGAGAGACAGTAACCAGAACGCCTAACGCGATCGTGTCGCCCCACCCCTGGTCCCCGAAGGATAACAGCGTCAAAGCTTCATTCATGAGCCGGCGCTTCTTTCTGTTCTTGTCGTTTTTCGCCCGGCCGCCCCTTCGTCCGGGTAGGACTCGCGTCCCAAAAGAAACGCGGCGCGCAGAACGCGCCGCGTTTCAATTTCTATATTATCGGCAAATTACCCGCCGTAAACGTCAAACGTGAAGTACTTGTCGTTGATTTCCTTGTACTTGCCGTTTGCCAGGATGGCTGCGATCGCCTCGTTGAACATGTCACGCAGTTCACCGTCTTCCTTGCGGATGGCAATGCCGGCGCCTTCACCGTTGATGACCGGATCCGGGGTCAGGGTGCCGAGGATCTTGCAGCAGGCACCGTCGTCTGTTGCGAGCCAGTCGGACAGGACAACGACGTCGTCGATCACGGCGTCAATACGGCCGTTGGCGATGTCGAGCTTGTACTCGTCCGGGGTCGGGTAGAGCTTCAGCTCGGCTGAGCCGAGTTTTTCTTCAGCATAGTTGGAGTGCGTGGTGGAGGATTGTGCCCCCAGGATAACGCCGCTCAGGTCGGCATCGGATGTGCCGGCAACCTTGGAATCCTTCGGCACGGCAATTGCCGGCGGCGTGTTGTAGTACTTGTTCGAGAAATCGACTTTCTGCTTGCGCTCGTCGGTGATGGACATGGACGCGATGATCGCATCGAATTTGCCGGCCTGAAGACCCGGAATGATGCCGTCCCAGTCGGAGGTCACGAACTCGCACTCGACCTTCATCTCTTCGCAAAGAGCGTTGGCGATGTCGATGTCGAAACCGACCAGCTGGCCATCAGCTGTCAGGTTGTTGAACGGAGGGTAGGCGCCCTCGGTACCGATACGAACCTTGGACCAGTCTTTCGCCTCAGCGCCACCTACAACAGCCAAAACTGCTACAGCGGCCGCAGCCATACGCAAAACACGCATATTGTCTTCCCCTAATATCTTGTTTGTGGCGCAGGCGGTTCAATCCGCCGTCTTGCCCAGCGCCCTATTCCATACACTTCGATCCAAATTTCAAGCGGGCGATCAAAAAAAACACAGCTGGCAGCGGAATATTTTTCCTTTTTTACGCTGCCCAAAGGGAAGGTCTCGCCAATGTGGTTGCCGAAAAGGCAATTTGAATGGCTTTTGGGCAATTTCGGAAACGGACAAGATGGAATCTCGGTGACGAGGCGACGTGAAAATCGCACCAGTCAGGCAACTCCGGCACCTCGATTGAAAACCTGGTTGAAAAACAGAATCCGTCGGATTGCCTTGAAATCGCGAGTGTTTGCCGGGGTCAATGGGGTGAGTTTAAGACGAGAGATAAAAAATATTCATGAAAATCATAATCTTATTGAATTTGTTGCTGCGTGACATTCGAAGTAAGACCTTTGCTCCTTGAAGCCGGACAGAACTGTTCGGCAGCGCCGGAGTGCAAGATGAAAGACTTTGAACTCTTTATTGGAAACAAGAACTACTCTTCCTGGTCCTTCCGCCCCTGGATCGCGTTGAAGCACAAGGGCGTGTCTTTCCGGGAGACACTGGTACCGTTCGATTTCGACAATGGGAATCCCGACTTCAGGGACTTCTCACCAAGCATGAAGGTGCCCGTCCTTCGCGACGGCGACCTGACCGTCTGGGACAGTCTCGCCATTCTTGAATACGCAGCCGAGTGCTTTCCGGAAAAGGGATTGTGGCCGAGTGATCAAAAGGCCCGTGCGCATGCGCGGTCGACCTCGGCAGAGATGCATTCCGGCTTTTTCGCCCTGCGTGCTGCCTGTCCGATGAACATGCGCCGGCCGATTGAAAAACGGAACGTGGGTGATGACGTCAAGGCTGACGTCGTGCGGATCGTCTCGATCTGGACGGAGTGCCTGGCTGTCTCCGACGGACCTTTCCTCTACGGTGATTTCTCGATCGCCGACGCCATGTATGCGCCGGTCGTCAGCCGGTTCATGACCTACGGACTTTCCGAAGACCCGATTGTGTCGCGCTATGCGGAGGCCGTGACGTCAACACAAGCATGGCAAGCCTGGGAAGCGGATGCTCTGAAAGAAACCTGGATTGTCGACGTCGACGAGGTTTGAGCAGACAGTCGGCTATTCAGCCGCGACCACAAAGTCGTGGTCGAAGGCGCCGGCCTCCTGGAAGAAGACTTGCAGCTTGTCGACGAACCGCCGGACCTTCAAGGGGATGAATCGGTTGGATGGATAGACAGCATGGATCGGGTGAGGGGGATATTGCCAGGCCGGCAGAACCAGTTCCAGCTCGCCCGATCTGATAAAGGGGTCTATGAGCCACCTGTTTGCGAGCGAAATGCCCAACCCGGCGACGGCGGCCTGTCGTAGCGTCGACGAGTTGTTGACCAGCATGGTCGGCGTCACCTCGATCGACAGCTTTTCGCCTATCGTGCTGAGGAAAGGCACACGGTTGCCGGTCGAGATGTTTCTGTAAAGCAGATACTCATGCTCCTTCAGCTCCGAAGGATGCTGCGGCCGCCCGTGCCTGTTCAGGTAGTCCGGAGAGGCAACGAGGCAACGTTGAGCCATTCCGAGCCTTCGCACAATCAGTCGGTCGTCCTTGATTTCCCCCATGCGTATGGCAACGTCCAGCCGCTCCTGAATGACATCCACGAACAGATCGGAAAGCGAAACATCCAGGACCAGGCAAGGATGTTCCTTCTTGAAGCGGATGAGAAAGTCCGAGAGCACGCTTTCCGCAAAACCAAGCGGCAGGCCCACGGACAAGGGCCCCGACATCTGGGCCTCTTCGCTTTGAACCGATCTGTCGGCTTCCGTGACCCGCTCCAGAATATCCTTCGCCGATGCGTAGTACCGCTCTCCGGCTTCCGTCAGGCTGAGCTGGCGTGTCGTTCGGTTGAGCAGGCGTGTCCCCAGCTCTTCTTCAAGGCTTCTGATCTGCTGGCTGACGGCGGGTTGCGACACGCCGAGATGTTTGGCAGCAGCCGAAAAACTTCCAAGTTTCACCGACTGGACGAAACCGGAAAGTGCGCTGAGCTTGTCCATGGAATTCCCTGACCCTGACAGAACCTGCAATATTTTCCAAGGTTATATAACAACTGCTTATGAGTAATATAAGAATGCCCGGGCTTTAAAAACAAAATCAATGAAACACTTTATGGGCACCCCACACGATCAGTCTGGTCCTGGGGCAAGCAATACTTCCATTTCCGATCGAGCCGGGAGGCCTTTCATGACACAGTCCGATTTTTCAATCTCCAGACGTTCCCTGTTTGGAGCAACCCTTGGAGCTGGCGCGGTCGCCGCAGCCGGTGCCGTTTCCTTCCTGCCGTCCCCGGCCCAGGCTGCCGCCCCGAAGGCCGGTACGCCGCTCGCCGGTGCCTTGCGCTACAAGGTGGGAGATTTTGAAGTCACCGCGCTGCTCGACGGTTATCTTGATGTCACGCCTGAACTTGTCGTCGGCTATGATGAGGCGGAAGGCCAGCGCCTGCGCGACAATGCGCTGATCGAAGGCAATGCGCTGCGCATTCCGGTCAATGCCTACCTCGTCAATACCGGTGACCGCCTGATCCTGGTCGACGCCGGCACCTCTGATGCTCTCGGCCCGACCATGGGGCAACTTCCGTCTGCGCTTTCGGCTGCCGGAGTGTCGCCGGACCAGGTGGACGCCCTCCTGATCACCCATATGCATCCGGATCACCTGTTCGGCGCCGTCGACAAGGATGGCAACGCTGTCTTCAAGAATGCCGAACTGATCCTGCCGGAAGTCGACAATGCGTTCTGGTATGACGATGGCGCGATGAACGGGGCACCGGAACAGTTCAAGCCGTTTTTCCTGGGCGCACGCCGTGCGGCCGAGGCCTACAAGTCCAACCAGACACTGATTTCCGGTGACAAGGAAATCCTGCCGGGCGTGCGCAGCATGGCCCTGGCTGGTCACACACCTGGCCATACTGGCTACACTTTCGACAGCAATGGTGAAACGCTGGTGATTGGCGGCGACATCATTCACATGGCCGTTTACCAGTTCGATCAGCCGGACTGGGGCATTGGCTTCGATATCGATCCGGCACAGGCTGCGGCAACCCGCAAGAAATTCCTGGATCAGGCTGCGAGCGACAAGCTGCTTTTCGCTGGTGCCCACATTCCCTTCCCGGGTGTCGGGCGCGTGGCAAAATCAGGCGACACCTATCGCTTCGTCCCTGCGGCGTGGCCCTACGCCTACTGACGAAGGAAACCCGTGGCCCGGCACAGCGTTGCCGGGCTAACGGATACCGAACCCCGAAAACGGCAAAAACCGAACAAGATCGCCCCGGCGGATTTCGGTGACTTCCTCCGGAATTTCGATCAGTCCGTCGGCCTCACGCAGACCGGTAATCAATCCCGACCCATCACGCATGAACTTGTTCGCCAGAGTTCGTCCTTCATCGTCGGTCTGAAGGAAACCACGATAGAACTCGCGGCGGTCAGGTTTTTTCTTCGGAACGTCGAATGCCGCCGGGATCAGGAAGCTTTGCGGCTGAAGAAAGTCCCCTCCGGCAAGCACATTCAGAACTGGCCTGACGTAGTTCAGGAAACAGACCATGGCTGCCACCGGATTGCCCGGCAGCCCGAGAAAGGTACATGCCCCGATCTGACCGAACATCATCGGACGGCCCGGTTTGATCGCCAACTGCCACATGTGTCGATTGCCGAGCCGATCCAGCGCCGTGAGCATGTGATCTTCTTCGCCCCGACTGGCACCGCCGGTCGTCAGCACGACGTCAAAGGTCTGAGCCGTTTCTTTCAGGGTTCGTTCAACCAGCACGGCATCGTCCCGGATGATGCCCAGATCGGTTATTTCAAGCGGCAGCGTGGCGCATAATCCGCGCAGCAGGAAATGGTTGGAATCGTAGACATCGCCAACCGTGATCAGGTCGCCGGGCCGTCGCAATTCATCACCGGTTGAAACCAGCGCCACCTTGAGCTTCCTGAAGACCGATATTTCCGCCTGGCCTGTCGAGGCGATGGCGGCAAGGTCCTGTGGACGCAGGCGTTGCCCCTCTCCAAGAATGGTTGCACCTTCGGCAACGTCTTCGCCGGCCCTTCGGCAATTTGCCCCCTTTTTCAGTCCCTGCGGGATGATGACAAAATCCTTGCCATCCTGCTGGTGCGTCTCACAATCTTCCTGCATGGCAACCGTGTCGGCACCTGGTGGCATGACGGCACCTGTGAAAATCCGGGCTGCGGCCCACGGAGCCAGTTCCAGGTCGCTTGTGTGGCCGGCGGCAATGCGCTGCTGCAAGGGAAAGAAACCACCGGCATCGTCAAAATCCGCATGCCTGAAAGCGTAGCCGTCCACTGCAGAATTATCGGCCAGAGGTATATTGCGTGGAGCCGTTATTGTTTCTGCAAGCAGTCTCTCCAGCGCGTCTTCGAGCCGCACGGTTTCCTGGTTTGCAAGTCTGGACACCCGCTCTTCCAAAATGGTGAGAGCCTCGTGGTGCCGTAGCCTGTCCTTGTCATGCAGGAAACAATCGTCGAGCAGTGTTTTTCCGGTCATTGCTCCGGCCTCGTCAGGCCCAGGTGGGCCTCGATGAAATCTGCCATGGCCGGGATGTCATCGAGGTCGAAAACGGGGAGCGTTTCTTCCGCCTGTTCGTGATCTGCGGCTACGGCGAGAATATTGGGGTCCTCGGGGGCGAGGGCTCCACGATCACGTGTCTCGGTTCGGCGCGCTTCGATCTTCGGATGGTTCTCGCGCTTGTAGCCTTCGATCAGAATAAGGTCGCAAGGGGCGAGGCGGGACAAGATTGCGTCCAGCGGTGGTTCGTCCTCGTCGCGCAATTCGTGCATCAGCGCCCATCTGCGTCCCGATACCAGGGCGACCTCGCTCGCACCGGCTTCCCTGTGGCGATAGCTGTCTGCCCCCGGGCGATCGATATCGAAGTTGTGATGGGCATGCTTGACCGTGGAAACCCTGTAGCCGCGTTCTGTAAATTCGCCGACCAGGCGAGTGACGAGTTGGGTCTTGCCGGAGTTCTTCCAGCCGGTGATGCCAAAAACAGGTGTGTTTGTCATGTTGTATGAGGGCTCAGTGCTTTGCGCAGGATGTCCAGATCATCCGGCCTGTTGACATTGAAGAAGGGGTCCAGGCCGGTTTTTGTATCCACGTCGAAGGACACCTCGACGCTGTCATGCCGATCGACAAATGCGAGAACCTTTCCGGTTTGGCCCGTCTCCAGCCATTGGAAAAGATCTGACCTGAGTTCGACCGGCCACAGGCCGAAAACGGGGTGAAGCTTGTCCGAGGAGGACGCAAGGGCGATCACGGGCCTGTCGGCAGGAACCGCCTGGCAAAAACGACTGACGAGAGCCGTCGGGAAGAACGGTGTGTCGGCTGCCACCGAGAGAACGTGGCTGACATGCGGGAGGTGATCGTTTGCGTAAGTGAGACCAGCCAGAATACCCGCCAGGGGGCCGGCGTAATCACCAACCGGGTCGGGCACCACAGGGAATTCCAGATGGGAAAAACGGTCCGGGTTTCCGTTGGCATTCAGGATGACATTCGGCAGCTGAGGTGTCAGGCGACCGAGAACGGTTTCCAGCATGGTTTTACCGCCCAGATCCAAAAGCCCCTTGTCGCCGCCGCCCATACGGCGCGACTGGCCGCCGGCCAGCACGCATCCGAGTACCTTGTCATTTCCCAATTGTCCGAATGCAGCGTTCATTCCGCCGGTACACTCCCTTTTCGTTTGGCTTTTACAGGTTCGTCTTCCACAAGACCCGGATCCAGATCAAATACAATTCTGTCTTCACCTGCTAGCGCCATGAATCTTTTGCCCCGGGCGCGTCCGATCAGGGTCAATCCGGCCTGTCGCGCCAACTCCACACCCCAGGCTGTGAAGCCGGACCGGGAAACGAGAATGGGAATGTCCATCATGACTGTCTTGATGACCATCTCTGAAGTCAGACGACCGGTTGTGTAGAAGATCTTGTCATGTGCGGATACGTTGTTCAGCGTCATCCAGCCGGCGATCTTGTCAACGGCATTGTGGCGGCCGACGTCTTCCATGTAGATCAGCGGCCGGTTTTCCTCGCAAAGGACACAGCCATGGATCGCACCGGCTTCCAGGTAGAGGGAAGGGGTGGTGTTGATGGTCTTGGTCAGTTCGTAGAGCCAGGAGGTTTTCAGCCGGGCGTCCTTTGATAGGGAAACGGATTCAAACCCTTCCATGACGTCGCCAAAGACCGTGCCCTGGGCGCAGCCGGAGGTTCTGACCTTCTTCTTCAGCTTTTCCTCGAAGTTGGTCTCACGCTCCGTGCGGACGATGACAACCTCAAGGTCCTCATCGTAATCAATCTCTGTAATGACGTCGTCATCGGCAAGCATGTTCTGGTTCTTCAGATATCCGACGGCCAGGAGGTCCGGATGATCGCCGATCGTCATCATGGTGACGACCTCCTGCGCATTCAGATAGAGCGTGAGCGGTTTTTCGGTCACCACCCGTGTCTCGATGGAGTTGCCGTTTTGATCGATACCGGTCACCGATGCCGACAGGTTCGGGGCCGTCGGATCGGGTTTGAGCAAGTAAGGGTCTGCCAAGAAGAGGGGACTCCACGGTTGTACAACCTGCAGACCTTAGGACAAAAACCGCCGGGATTGAACTGAAACTATAGTGTTTACACGTAGGCTGCGACGACCTGTTTCGGAACCTGACTTCGGGGGGAGCCGGCGGCGCTCAGCGCGTTATGCAGGCTCTCGTTTTTTGGTTACAAGCATGAACGCCGCGCCGGCGAGAAGGCCCCAGAATGCACCTGAGACGCCGAAGAAGCTCACGCCGGATGCAGTCACGGCAAAGGTGATAATGGCACTGTCCCGGCTTTCAGACGACTTTGTCGCTTCGCCAATGGAGAACGCGAAGGCGCCAAGCAGTGCCAGTCCGGCCACCGCCTCGATCAGGATGGTGGGCGTGACCGCTACGAAAGCCATGACCAGACCGGCAAAAAGCCCGAAAAAGACATAGCCCACGCCCGCTGTGACCGCAGCCCAGTATCGTTGACCGGGATCCTTGTGCGCGTCTTCGCCCGCGCACATGGCCGCTGTTATCGCCGCAAGGTTCACCGCGTGACCACCAAAGGGGGCTGATGCCAGGCTGAAGATGCCGGAGAGCGTGAACAACGGTCCGCTGTTGGGACGGTAGCCGTAGGCGCGCAGCACGGCGATCCCCGGAATGTTCTGCGACGCCATGGTGACGATGAAGAGAGGCAGCGCGATGCTGATGATCGCTTCGATCGAGAAGGTCGGGGTGACCAGAACCGGTTCACTGATCAGCTGTACCGTGCCCAGGTCCATCGGGCCGCTTTGGTAGAGCGCGATGGCAAAGGTCATCATCATGGCGAGTGGAACGGCAAATAGACGAAAGAACCGGAAGGCAATCGCCCACGTGGCAATGATGGCGAGCGCCGGCAGCGGCAGTTCGGCAACCGCGCGAACGGGCGCAAGGCAAAGTCCGAACAAGACACCTGCAAGCATCGCGTTCGCCAGGTGGCCTGGAATCGCCGCGATCAGCCCGCCAAACGGACGGATCAAGCCGGTGAGCACGATCAGTGCTGCGCAGACAAGAAACGCACCCACTGCAGCCTGGAACCCACCATTCAGCGCACCGGCAGACACCAGCAGCGCAGCGCCCGGTGTTGACCAGGCAATGCTGACGGGGATCCTTGTGTAAAGGGAGGCGACGATTGCACAGACGCCCATGGAGATCGAAAGCGCCATCAGTCCGCTTGTCGCCTCAGCAGGGGTTGCCCCGGAGGCGTTGAGCCCCTGGATCACAATAGCAAAGGAGCTCGCAAAGCCGACAATGCTTGCGAGCAGTCCTGCGGAAACGGATTGAAGAGGCGGGCGCCAGCCGGACATTCAGTTGCTCCCCGATTGAAAGGAGCACACACTATCTGTGTCATCGGCAAAATGACTAGGACTTGAATGTCACACTGACGCGCAATCGCCTGTAGTTCGGAAAGGCGCGATTAGGCCATCAAGAATGGGGCCGCATGCCTCATTCAGATCATGAGCATGTCGTTGGTAAGCCGGCCTTCCTGCAGTTCTGTTGCGAAATGGTTGAATGCCCCGTAGGCTTCCTCGCGCGTGACCTCGCCGGGATGGTCCAGAAGAGGGCGAAGGACTTCATGGCGCGACGCGGCGACGCCGTCCGTCAGGTCCCGGAAGAACATCAGGGAATTCGGGAACATGCGCGATTCCGCCGGTTCGTGAATGATGCCTTCGATGTTTTCCAGGCGCGGATCGTTCATCACGCAATATACGGTATCCAGAACCTGACCGGGCTGGCCTTCAAGTACCTGGACGATGTGGTGGTCAACAAGAAGCAGTGCACCCGTAACACCGGCCTTGCGATTGATACGGCGGATACGAAGCAGGGTGCGGTCGATTTCATCAGGAAGGGGCATGCTGATCTTGTCCCATCTGATTTTGCTTCGATAACAGGCGCGATAGAAATCCATGGCGTGTCCTTTCATTTGCCGATGAATCCAGCCTGCGCCTTAATTCCTCACAATTGTTTAATATTTGAATCAATCTGGAAGAAGTCGGTGCAAAGTTACCAACTTCTTTCCAAGACCTGCGAAAAAGTGTGCTTTGTCACTTTCTGCGTGTAGCAAGAAAACTGTGAAAAAATACCTGCGGTCATCTATGTGTGGGAAACAATACTAATGCGCTTGTTCGAGCTTGTGCGTTAACCCTGATTTAACTGCTGGCCACTCGTGGGGCAGAATCGAATAGACTGCAGTGTCGCGCAGCGTGCCGTCGGGCATGCACATATGGGATCTGAGCACACCGTCAAGCTTGGCACCAAGGCGCTCGATGGCTGCCCGGCTTTGCCGGTTCATGAAGTGGGTCCGGAACTCCACGGCAATGCATTCCAGTTCTTCGAAGGCATGCGACAGCAACATCAGCTTGCACTGCGTGTTGAGGCCGGTTCGCTGAACGGATTTGCGATACCAGGTCGACCCGATTTCAACGCGCTTGTTGGCGGCGTCGATATTCATGTAAGTGGTCATGCCCACGGCTTTCCCGTCCGGTGTCAGGACGGCAAACGGCAACATGGATCCGCTTTCCTGCAATCCCAACCTGCGATCGATCTCGGCAGAAACGGCGTCAGGCGCAGGAACCGTGGTGTACCAGACCTTCCAGAGATCGCCTTCCGCGGCGGCTTCGGCAAGATCTGTTGCATGTAGGTGAGACAGCGGCACCAGCTGCGCATGTTTGCCGGTTAATGTAACGGGGAGGGGCCAGGACATGGTGTTGCTCCGGTAGGTTCGTTGTTGCTGCCTTAGAAGGGACGCTCTTCACCGCTCCATTTGAAGAACTTGCCTGTGTCTGCGATCTGAAGCCGATCTGCGATCCTCAAGACCCCTTCTGCGACATCGTGCGGTTCGTGGTCAGCGCCGTCACCGCCCATGTCGGTTTTGACCCAGCCGGGATCGATCAGGGCTACCGGAATTCCATCCGGCTCGAGGGCCGTGGCGAGTCCCTGCATAACCTTGTTGACCGCCGCCTTGGAAGCCCGATAGGCGAGCGTGTCCGGTTTGCGATATCCCATCCAGGACATCTGGCTCGATATGGTGATGATCTTTCCGGATCCTGACTTCTTCAGATGGGGCATGAAAGCCTGCGAAACGGACAAGGGGGCCATTGTGTTGATGGCCAGCGTGTCGGCAAAGCCATCGAAATCCATGTCCAGTGGCATCTGCCGCTTGGGTCCGATGATGCCGGCATTGTTAATCAGGAGGTCGACCGGCTCCTCAACCTGCCGGGCTGCTTCTGAAACGGCCTCTTTGTCTCTCACGTCGAAAATCAGCGGCTTGAAACCTGCACCGTGATCTTTTTCCGCCTTGTGAGCGGCCTCAGGCGATCGAACCGAGCCACGAACGGTCCAACCGTGCGCCAGCGCCAAACGGGCCAGATGAAAGCCAATTCCTCGGTTTGTAGCTGTAATCAGGCATGTGGGCATTGGAAATCCGGGAAAACGTCTTGTTCGTGAAAAGCAAATGTCAGCGGCAAACTAATTGCTGGAGCGTTTTGCGCAACACAAACATTGTCCCCTTGCCGGAAGGAGGACAATGTAAATGGCCACAGGCCCCAGTGGGTCTTGTTCGGTTGGGTTTCCATCTGCTTGTCCGACACCTGCGACGTTGATGTGCAGCAATTTGGCAGCTTGTTTTTGGGCAGATTCATTATAGGTATTGGTGACAGGAACACTGGTCTGGAATGGCCGTAGATTTCAACGGGAAACGCATATGAGTGACACCATCAAAGCTGCAGTTCTGGACAGGCTGAAGCAGATCAAAGGTCCTGATCTTGAGGGAGACATCGTTTCCCTTGGGCTTGTCTCCGATGTTTTTGTATCGGATGGCCGGGTTGCGTTTTCGATTACCGTTCCAGCCGCGCGTGCCCAGGAGCTTGAGCCCTTGAGGCAGGCCGCCGAGAAAGTCGTGAAGGAAGTTGATGGTGTTGAAAACGCGATGGTTGCCCTGACGGCCGAGCGAGCACCGGGTTCCGAGGCACCCCCACCGCCGCGTCCGGCACAACGCCAGGCGCCAAGGCCTGCAGAAGAATCTGCATCCTCCAAACCCGGCGTCCCGGGCATCAAACATATTATTGCGGTCGCATCCGGCAAGGGTGGGGTAGGCAAGTCGACGACAACCGCAAACCTGGCGCTTGCAATGGCGGCCAATGGTCTGAAGGTCGGAGTGCTCGACGCAGATATCTACGGACCGTCGGTTCCGCGTCTTTTCAATGTGTCGGGTCGTCCCGAGCCCGATTCCGGCCGAGTGCTCAAACCTCTTGAAGGATACGGCATCAAGGTGATGTCCATGGGGTTCATGGTCGAAGAGGAAACGCCGATGATCTGGCGTGGCCCCATGGTGATATCGGCTCTCACGCAGATGCTGCGCGAAGTTGCCTGGGGTGAGCTTGATGTTCTCGTTGTAGACATGCCTCCCGGAACTGGCGACGCCCAACTCACCATGGCCCAGCAGGTCCCGCTGGCCGGTGCGGTCATCGTGTCCACGCCCCAGGATCTCGCGTTGATTGATGCGCGCAAGGGGTTGAACATGTTCAAGCGTGTCGACGTTCCCGTGCTCGGCATTGTTGAAAACATGAGCTATTTCCTGTGTCCGGACTGCGGCAGCCGTCACGATATTTTCGGTCACGGTGGCGCGCGCGCGGAAGCGGAACGGCTGGCCATTCCGTTCCTTGGAGAAATCCCGCTTACCATGAAGATCAGGGAAACGTCCGACGCCGGAACGCCTGTTGTTGTTTCGGACCCGGAAGGTGAAGTGGCCCAGATCTACAAGTCCATCGCGGCCAGTGTTGTCTCCGGGATTGAAGCTGCGGCCAGTTCCGAAGAAAGGGCTGCCCCCAGAATCGTCTTCGACTGAGCACGAAACGTTTTCTTGGCGGCAGGTGACAGCACCTGTCGCCATCAGACCGCTCGCGCGTGAAATCTCGTATTACGCGAAATTGCTTTGTGTTCCGTGCAAAGTAAAAAATCCATAAGAATCAGTGTGAAGAGACCGATAACAATCGTTTTCACGGCTTGATCACGTAGGTCCTGTAGATTCGGAAAATGCAACTACAGATAAGTAGTGTCGAATCTGCAAAGGTCGCATTTGGAACACCAACCTGTTCATACGCGCGGGACTGAAGAAAGCGAAAAACCTTCGCTGTCTGTGCTGGTTGCCATTTCGACCGTAAATCCCCTCGCCATGCAGATCTATCTGCCCTCGCTTGCGGGCATGATGCTGGTCTTTTCAGCCACTGCAGGGGAAATCCAGCTGACGATGTCGGCCTTCTTCATCGCGGTCGCCATCTCCCAGCTCGTCTGGGGTCCGTTGTCCGATCAGTTCGGTCGCCGTCCGATCATTATCACCGGCATGGTGCTGTTCGTGATTGGCAGTGTCCTTTGCCTCATGGCGACGAACATAGAGTCGCTTGTCGCGGCGCGTGTTCTTCAAGCCGCCGGCGGCTGTACCGGCATGGTTCTCGGACGTGCAATCGTGAGGGACATTTGCAGTCCGAGACAGGCGGCAAGCATGATCGGCTTCGTGACGATGGGGATGACGGTCATGCCGACGGTCGCCCCT
Source organism: Roseibium sp. (assembly GCA_017643925.1). Classification (GTDB taxonomy): domain Bacteria; phylum Pseudomonadota; class Alphaproteobacteria; order Rhizobiales; family Stappiaceae; genus Roseibium. The sequence goes on from JAEPML010000002.1 coordinate 370,239, forward strand.
GCGATCGGAGGACTTCTGGACCAGTTCTATGGGTGGCGAGGCGGTTTTGTCCTCATGCTGCTCGTCGGCATCGGTGTTCTGTGGGCGGCGATCCGTCACCTGCCGGAAACCCACAAGGACCGTTCTCCCGTCGGACCGAAACAGGTTCTCAGGGCCTACGCGACCCTTTTCCGGGAGCCGTTATACTGGAGCTATGCGCTTACAGCGGCCTTTTCGGCGCTGACCTATTTTGCCTATCTTGGCGGCGCACCCTTTATCGCCTCGCAGCTTCTGTCCCTGTCTGCCGCTGAAATGGGTTTCTATTTCATGTTTGTTGCCCTCGGCTACATCCTGGGCAACTACCTTTCCGGCAAGTTGACGGAGCGGGTCGGCATGTTGCCGATGATACTTTCGGGAACCATGATGGGGGTCGCGTCGGTCGCGCTGATTGGCGGGGCAGCCTATTTCAACACGTTGACACCGTTGACCCTTTTCCTGCCAATGTTCCTTCTCGGGCTCGGAAACGGAGTCTGCTTGCCCAGCACATTGGCGGGGGCGGTCAGTGTTCGCCCCGAGCTGACAGGGGCGGCCTCGGGCCTGACCGCATCGCTGCAGGTTGGAACAGGTGCAATTGCCGGGTCTCTGGTTGCCTGGCTCTATGCCGACAGCTTCCTGGCCGCCACACCGTGGGGCATGGTTGCAGTCATGGCATTCGGTATCGGTGCAAGCCTCGTGGCAGCGCTTTCCATCAAGTACGTCTCTACCCGCAACGCGCTGCTCCCGGCCGAATAGGGACCACCCGCAGTATTCAGGCTCCAGGCCGGATTATCGGAAAGATCCTCCCGGCGACATCAGCCGCCGGTCACGCTCATATGTCTTGAGACAGCAGGTTGCTTGGAGTTTCTGTCGATGACGAAGTCGTGCCCCTTGGGCTTACGGCCAATTGCCTCGTCTATCGCCTGGTTGAGAAGCTCGTTGCCCTCGGAAGCGCGCAATGGAGCCCTGAGGTCTGCCATGTCGTCCTGCCCCAGGCACATATAGAGCTGGCCGGTGCAGGTTGCCCGAACGCGGTTGCAGCTTTCACAGAAATTGTGGGTCAGGGGCGTAATGAAGCCAAGACGGCCGCCGGTCTCTTCAATCGAAACATACCGCGCAGGCCCGCCGGTCTTGTAGGGAATGTCCGTCAGGGTGAATTGCTCGGACAGACGGCTGCGCACGGTGGAGAGAGGCAGATACTGATCCGTCCTGTCGCCATCGATTTCGCCAAGGGGCATCGTCTCGATGAGGGTCAGGTCATGACCGTGCTCGTGGCACCACTGAAGCATGGACGTGATTTCGTGTTCGTTCACATCCTTGAGAGCAACCATGTTGACCTTGATCTGCAAACCGGCCGCCTTTGCGGCACGGATGCCGTCCATGACCTTGCCGAGATCTCCCCAGCGGGTGATGGTCTTGAACTTGTCGGCATCCAACGTGTCGATTGACACATTGATGCGCCTTACACCGCACTCGTAGAGCTCGTCTGCAAAGCGCGCGAGCTGAGAGCCGTTTGTCGTAATGGTCAGTTCTTCCAGTGCGCCGCTGTCGAGGTGACGGCCAAGACCACGGATCAGGCTCATGATGTTCTTGCGGACCAGCGGTTCACCACCTGTCAGGCGCAGTTTTCGAACACCTTTTTCAATGAAAGCCGTGCAGAGACGGTCGAGTTCCTCAAGTGTCAGGAGCTCACGCTTTGGCAGGAAGGTCATGTCCTCGGCCATGCAGTAAACACAGCGAAAATCGCAACGGTCCGTAACGGATACGCGCAGATAAGTCACTGCTCTGCCGAAGGGATCTATCATCGGGCCATTGGACGGAGCCGATCCGGAATCATTTGAATTTGGAACCAGAATATTGCCGTCCGTCACGTCCCGCTCTCCCTCATACAAAGACACTTTCGCGATCATATGGCGTTCCGGCAAACAAATTCAATTGAAACCGACGCCAATGGTTCAGATTGCAGCACCATCCAACCGGCGACGAACATAGCGACAAATTGATTTTTGGAAACTTGCCGGAATTACGTAGAGCCGGGCCCCGCCAGGGTATTGCCCGGGTGGGTGCCTAATCGCGATAGGCATCCATGAATTTGCGGATTTCTTCCAGCAGGGGCAGAGCCTTCTGGAGCTGCTCTGAGGAAAAGTGATCGGCAAGTGCCATCATGTCCGGGTCCAGCGCCACAATGGCGTCTTCGCGAAAGCTTCGCCCCTTGTCGGTCAACCAGACGGTCTTGCTGCGACCGTCCTTGGGGTTGGGGCGCATCTCCACCATACCCTGGTCGAGCAAGCCCGACAGGGTATGGGTCATGGTGGTCTTGGGCACCTGGAATGCTCTTGCCAGAGCCAGGGGTGTCTGACCGTCCCGAACCCGGATCAGGTGGTTGACGACACTGAAGTGGGGCAGGGTCAGCCCCTTTGGCAGTCGCGCTTCCATGGCCGAACGGCTCAGCTGCGAGATGATGCCGATTTCGTTGAAGAAACGGAAAAAAACCAGCCTGTCGTCGCTATCCATTCATCATCCGTGTTTCAAGTGGCCAGCGGGGTGTTCGGGCAATTTGCGGTCCAAAACCCAGTCGCCCTAGCATCTGAACGGTTTCACCCGGTTTGGCAAGCATCTCATGTGCGGCTTCATAGTGTGGTTTCATTTCCTCAAATTCCTGAAGTGCCTGGCTGACGGGGTGAAGGGCGAGACCGAGCCGGGTTGTTTCCAGGTTCAACCGCAGCCAGCGCCGTCCGGACTCGATCTGCTCGACGCGCGAGTTGCCGTTGCTGGTGACTGCAATATAGGCCGGTGTTGCCATCAGCATTTCCCGGTACATCTTTACCCCTTCCTGGAAACCGGTGGACTCCGGATCCAGTTGGCCCTCTTTGTTCAGGACGCCCAGTACCATCAGGCTTTCAAGAAAGGGACCGCCCAGATCGATGCCATCAGGATTGGCATCAATTTCGGCCTTGCCGAAACGCATCAGGTCGACACTTTCTTTCAGGGTTCGATGCGTGTGCATTTCCGTTAGCCAGGCCTCCCATGTCAGGTCCTTGATACGTGCAACAGCGTCTGTGTCTGTGAAGATCTCACCATATTGTTTGAGCTGAGCCGTCAGCTCGGAGGGGACAGGACGCTCCTCAAAGGGTTCCTTGCAGGACCTGCGATCCATGATTTGCGCGGCCAGACGATCCGGCTGTGCGCCATCGGTAAGTTCAACTGCAGCCACGGGCCCATCAAAGCCCTCGGGGAACAGGCGAATGTCGGCAGTCTTGCCTCGCATCGTTGCCGCAACGGCCATGAGCTCGAGAAAACAACCAAGACCGACAAAAATCTGACGGTTGAATGGGTCCGTGTACGGCAAGTCGCGTGATGTGTCGCGATGAAGAACAAATCCACTGGTGCCGGTGAGTTCGATCAACCAGGGTTGCCGATTGTGAGGGTTCGGCGCAAGAAGCGCATAGGAGAGGGCATGGAGACGCGGGTCCTCGTAACCCCCGGCCCGGTCCCAGGGCTCGAGAGCTCGGCTTGGGGTGCGCGTGGCCAGAAATGTCCCCCCGGCTGCAGTTGCAGCGACAATCAATCCACCCCCAAGCAAGGCCAACGTACGACGCCGTGTCAAAGTCATGTCGATATCTCCAAAGTAGTGCAATATCGAACTAGATAGTGCGATTTCGGACTAAAATCAAGTAAGGCGCAATATTTTTGAAAAAGGCCTTGAAGTGACACTAAAAGGTGTCATATAAATAACACCAAAAGGTGTCATGAAAGGATTGCAGATGAAAAAGTGCAGTAGGTATTTGGCTGTTTTTGTCGGTTTAAGCGCAGCAACAACGGCCTATGCGCAAGACGACGACGCAATAGACCTGGTGGCGACCTCTGATCTGAAATGGGAAACCACACAGGAGGGGGTTGCGTTCGCAGCGCTTGATGGCGACCGGTTCAAGGAAAGCTATCAGGCGATGGTACGCCTGCCGGCCGGGCTGGTCAGCCCGGTGCATATCAAGAGCGCCGACATGTACGGGCTCATCGTGTCCGGTGAGATGGTTCACCTGGCGCAGGCGGATATCGGCGGAAGCGAGACCGTCCTGAAGGCTGGAGACTACTACAAGATCCCGTCCGGTCTGCCGCATGTGAGTAAATGTGTCTCCGACACGGAATGCGTAACGTTCCTCTACCAGAACGGACCGTTTGACTTCCTGCCGGTCGGGAAGGACGCGCAATGAATTCTGGACCTCAAGGCGTCTTCAGAGCGCTGGCTGACCCGACCAGGCGGCAGATCCTCGTGCACCTGTCGAAGGAAAGTCTGGCGATTGCCGATATCGCCGAGCGCTTCGACATCACGCGGACCGCGATCAACAAGCATCTTGCCATCCTGGAGGAGGGCGGACTGATCCGAAGTGAAACCAGCGGGCGCGAAAGACGCAATTCGCTGTCACCCGAACCACTCAGATCAGCCTTCGAATGGCTCGGTTACTTCGAAAACTTCTGGGACGCAAAGCTCACCGATCTGCAGCGTGAAATTGCCAAGGACATGAAAGACAGGAAGGAAAAGGATCAATGATCGCAACGACCATCAGCAAAACCGTATTTTTGGACGCTCCCAAAGACGTGGTCTGGGATTTCCTGACCAAGAAGGACAAACTGGCCAGATGGTTCCATCCGGCGGAGGAGGATCTGAAAGAAGGCGAGGCCTATACGCTTCTGGATCAGCACGGTGACATGACCCGCATTTGCTGGGGAACGGTGCAGGAGATGCGGCCCCACGACAGCCTTGTTTACACCTTCACGGTCAAACCCTTGAACGGTGCCATGACAACGGTGCGATGGACCCTTGAAGACGCGGCGGGTGGAACACGCCTTACGCTTCACCACGAGGGCATCGAGCAGGCAGCAGGCGAAGCCGCCTTCGGCATGTTGAGTGCACTTGATGCCGGCTGGGATGCGCATTTTGCACGTCTGCGCGCCGAGGTTAAGGAAACTGTGCCAGCGTGAGGTGGCTGGCCGTCGGTGCAGCTGTGTCGATGGCCAGTTGATCCATGTCTGCCTGGATGCGTATGAAGAAGCATTGAACAAGGCAGGCATTGATGACGACGATCGTTTGGTTCCGTCAGGACTTGAGGGTTTCCGACAACCCGGCACTTTTCAAGGCAGCACAGGAAGGCCCTGTGCTGCCAGTATTTATATTGGAGGAAGCGGAGCACAGCGGCGATACCCATCCTCTGGGTGGCGCGAGCAAATGGTGGCTGCATCACGGTCTTGCTGCACTTCAGGAAAGCCTGCCAGGACTGGTTCTCCTTCGTGGAGACGCAAGAGTTCTGGTGCCTTGGCTGGTGGAACAGGCGGATGCCAATGCCGTTTTCTGGAACCGGTGCTATGAGCCCCATGCCATCGATCGCGATGCCGAGATCAAGGCCGGATTGAAGGCGGCCGGTGTTCGCGCCGAGAGTTTCAAGGCGTCGCTGCTTCATGAGCCATGGGAAATCGAGACCAAAAGCGGCGGTCCTTTCAAGGTCTATTCGCCGTTTTGGCGCGCGGCCCAGGCCAAAACGGTTGAAGCCCCGCTTCCCGCTCCGAAGAAAATCGATATCGTGCCTTTCTCAGGGGGGCTCCGGCTTGCAGACCTGAGCCTGTTGCCGGCGAAACCAAACTGGGCCGCCGGGTGGGAAACGCTCTGGCAGCCGGGCGAGGCGGGTGCGAGGGGCCGTTTGCGCGCCTTCCTGAAAGACGGCCTCCAGAATTACGGCGACTTGCGCAATCGACCCGACTTGCCGAATGTTTCACGACTGTCGCCACATCTTCATTTCGGAGAGATTTCACCACGTCAGGTCTGGCACGAAACGAGACAACACACCCAGGGAAATGACCGCTTGGAAAAGGATGGACAGAAATTCCTTTCGGAGATTGCCTGGCGCGAATTTTCCTATCATCTTCTCTATTACTTCCCGACCTTGCCATCCGAGAACTGGCGCCCGACGTTTGATGCCTATCCGTGGCGTGAGAGCGAGGCCGACCTGCGAAAGTGGCAGACGGGACAGACCGGGTATCCGATCGTTGACGCGGGCATGCGCGAACTCTGGCAAACCGGCTACATGCACAATCGGGTGCGCATGATCGTTGCCAGTTTCCTGATCAAGCATCTTCGTCTTCATTGGCGCCACGGCGAAGCCTGGTTCAGGGATACGCTGGTCGACGCGGACCTCGCCAACAATTCCGCAAGCTGGCAATGGGTTGCCGGGTCCGGTGCCGATGCCGCACCCTATTTCCGCATCTTCAATCCGATTACCCAGGCGGCAAAATTCGATCCGGACGGCGCATATATTCGAAAATGGGTTCCGGAGTTGTCAGGTCTTGCCGCGCCTCACCTGTTCGAACCTTCCAAGGCGCCGTCTTTCGTGCTCGAGGAGGCAGAAGTCGTTCTTGGACAGAGTTATCCGTTGCCGATGGTGGATCACGCCGAGGCGCGCAAGGCTGCGTTGGCAGGATATGAGGACGTCAAGCGAATGGGACAAAACGCGGCTTGACCGATGCAAGGGGCCAGGTATCGTCAGCGCGATTTCTATCGCGAGTTGACGCGACAGCCGGGACTGACAAATGACAGACAATTCAAACGCCCCTTGGCCGACGGAACTCCGCGTGTCCAAGGACCGAAAGACGCTCACAATTGCTTTCAACACCGATGAAAGTCACGAATTGTCGGCAGAGTATCTGCGTGTCTGTTCCCCCTCGGCCGAGGTCAAGGGCCATGCACCGTCGCAGAAGAAAACGGTTCCGGGCAAACGTCTTGTCGAGATCATCAAGATCGAGCCCGTGGGCAATTACGCCGTTCGCATCCATTTTGACGACATGCACAATTCAGGCATTTTTTCCTGGACCTATCTCCATGAACTGGCGAACGACCGCAAGAAACACTGGATCGGTTACCTGAAGGAACTGGAAGACAAGGGATTGTCGCGGGACTGAGTGCGACGGGCACGTTTCCAAAGCTGGCTGCCAAGCAATCGGACACAAAAAAGCCGGGCACCAGGGCCCGGCTTTCGCTGTTTTTTGGATGCGCTGTTAGCGCTTCACGACGATTTTGCTGCCGACCGTTACGTTCTTGTAAAGGTGGATCACGTCTTCATTTGCCAGTCGAATGCAGCCGGACGAAACTTCGGAGCCGATCGTCCAGGGTTCGGTGGTTCCATGAATGCGATAAAGCGTGGAGCCAATGTAAAGAGCGCGTGCGCCCATCGGGTTGTTCGGGCCACCTGGCATGTAGGACGGCAGGATCCGGCCTTTTCTGCGCTCACGGGCACGCATCTGGGCCGGCGGGGTCCAGCTCGGCCACTCTGCCTTACGGGTAATGCGGTGCGTTCCGGCCCACTGGAAGCCGTCCTTGCCGACGCCAACGCCGTATTTCATTGCCTTGCCACCATCCAGAACGTGGTAGAGGCGGCGCTCTGAAGTATCGACAATGATCGTACCCGGCTTGTACGGGCCGGAATAGCGCACTTTCTTGCGCTTGATCGGTGACTTGCCACCCGGATGATATTTTGGAGTGACCCAGGTGTTGGTGCTGTGGTCAAAGAAGCCCGCCCTTGCAGAGGCATCCGCAGGCAACATGAACGCGCCTGCGATAACAGCAATCATTGCGTAAAAAAACGTCTTCATCTTCATCCCCCATCAGCGCTCATCCCATCGTCCGGAGCGCTTCCTGTCGAAGGTTACGTTAGGAAAATGTCCTTGCGTCTCGGTTAACGATCATGGCTCAAAAATGGCCGAATTGGAATCTCACGATGATGTGAGCGGGCTGTACATCGATCAATTGTGCCGAAATTGCAACGGAACTTGCTCAGTTCAACGAGTGTTTACCAGTTTTTTCCCGCCAGGATTGTCGATCGACAATCGTAAAACCTGCCAATATGCCCATTCCGCTCTTCTCAGGAATCAAAGACACGCCCACCGGCTGAGCGGGCGAAGCGTCCGATTGCACACATGATTGCTTACTCGTCACCGCTCGCAAGGGGCAAAAGAAAACCCCGGCTGTTGAGCCGGGGTTTTTGCAAGGTCGCTGTTGCGGGTATCAAGTACGCTTAACTGAGGTTCAGTTCCTTGAAGAAGTCATTGCCCTTGTCGTCGATGACGATGAAGGCCGGGAAATCTTCAACCTCGATTTTCCAGACAGCTTCCATCCCGAGTTCCTCGAACTCGACGACTTCCACTTTCTTGATGCAATCCTGGGCGAGGCGGGCGGCGGGACCGCCGATCGAGCCCAGATAGAATCCGCCATGGGCCTGGCAGGCGCGGCGGACCTGAGCGGAACGGTTGCCCTTGGCGAGAATCACCATCGAACCGCCAGCTGCCTGGAACTGGTCGACATAGGCATCCATGCGACCGGCTGTTGTTGGACCGAAGGAACCTGATGGCATGCCTTCCGGGGTCTTTGCCGGACCGGCATAGTAGATCGGATGGTTCTTGAAGTAGTCGGGCAGGGGCTCGCCGCTCTCCAGCCGGTCTCGCAGCTTGGAATGCGCGAGATCGCGGGCAACGATCAAGGGCCCGGTAAGCGACAGGCGTGTCTTGATCGGGTGCCTGGAAAGCTCGCCCAGGATCTCGGACATTGGCCGTGTCAGGTCAATCTTGACGACATGGTCGGAAAGGTTGTCGTCGGTGACTTCCGGCAGATATTTTTCCGGATGCATCTCCAACTGCTCCAGGAAGATGCCATCCTTTGTGATCTTGCCGACGGCCTGGCGGTCTGCGGAGCAGGAAACCGCGAGGCCGATCGGCAGGGAAGCGCCATGACGCGGCAGGCGGATCACCCGCACATCGTGACAGAAATACTTGCCCCCGAACTGCGCGCCCACGCCCGTTGCCTGGGTCAATTTGTGGATCTCTTCTTCCATCGCCAGGTCACGGAATGCGTGTCCGAGCTCCGAACCCTCGGTCGGCAATCCGTCCAGATAGCGAGCGGACGCATACTTGGCCGTCTTAAGATTCATCTCCGCTGAGGTCCCGCCGATGACGATGGCCAGGTGATAGGGCGGGCAGGCCGCAGTGCCGAGCGTCAGGATCTTTTCCTTCAGGAACTCGATCATGCGGTCATGCGTCAGCAGGGACGGCGTTCCCTGGAACAGGAATGTCTTGTTTGCAGAGCCACCACCCTTGGCCATGAACAGGAACTTGTATGCGTCTTCACCATCTGCATAGAGCTCGATCTGCGCCGGCATGTTGCTCTTGGTGTTCTGCTCCTCGAACATGGAGATCGGAGCCAACTGCGAATAGCGCAGGTTCTTCTTGTAGTAGGCGTCACGCGCGCCTTCACCGAGCGCTGCCTCGTCGGATCCGTCGGTCCAGACGCGACGTCCCTTCTTGCCCATGATGATGGCCGTACCCGTGTCCTGGCACATCGGCAGGACACCGTGAGAGGCAATGTTGGCATTCTTGAGCAGGTCGAAGGCGACAAACTTGTCGTTTTCGGTCGCTTCCGGGTCCTCAAGGATTTTCTTCAGCTGTTCCAGGTGGCCTGGGCGAAGGAAGTGATTGATATCCTTGAAGGCTTCCTCGGCCAACAAGCGCAGGCCCTCTGGCTCGACCATCAGAACATCTTCTCCGTTGAACTGGGCGGTCTTCACATGATCGGAAGTCAGCTTGCGATAGGGCGTCTTGTCCTCTCCCTGGGGAAAAAGGGCGCTGTGCTGATAGTCGGGGGGCGTTACGGGAGCGTTCATGAGGACAGTTTTCCTGATCTGGCCGTTCCGGCAACAACTGTTGCCGGAAGCGCTGGAACATTGTGTGGTGTTCTCTTACGGCAAAAAGGCCGCGTACGCCAAGTGCCGCGGCCTGCCCAATTGGTCTGACCCGACCTGGAACGAGATGTCAGCGGACCGCGGTCAGATCAAGCGATACCGTTACAACATCGCCAACCGTGTCTGCTCCGACCCCCTTGCCCAGGTCATAGTCGAAGCGGTTGGTCTTTGCGGTCCCCTTGGCGATAGCCGTATCGCCATCGATCTCAAGCGTGAAATCCAGCTCTACCGGGTGGGATATTCCCTTGATGGACAAGGTCCCGGTCGCCCGGTAGCTGTTGCCTTCCACCAGCGTGACGCTGTCGGAGGAGAAGGTCGCCGTTGGAAATCCGCTGGCGTCGAACCAGTCCTTCCCCGGCAAGGTGCCGTCGAACTGCGCGTTGCCTGTCGTGGCACTGCCTGGCTGGATTTCTGCAGATATCGTAGCGGCTTCAGGAGCGTCCGGATCGAAGTCGATGCTTGCGGTCCAACTGTCGAACGCGCCTTCAAGGGTGTTATCGCCCTGGGCGACGGAAAATCCGAGTGTGCTTTTGTCCTGATCGACAGTCCATGTGTCGGCCTGGGCGCTATTTGCAAGCAGGACAATCGATGAAGCGAGAAGGGTAAGCCTTAATTTATTCAGCATGATGGAGATTTTTCCTAAAGTGACTGTTCAGGCAGATTCATTTGCCGGTCTCGTTGACAACATGCGTTTCAGGGTTTCATCGCGCGCAATGAAATGGTGTTTCAATGCGGCGGCGATGTGCACGACGATCAGGGCGATCAGCAGGAAGGCGGCGTATTTGTGGAACGCCTTGAAAAGGCTTTCTGCCTGTTCCTTGGTTCCTAGCAGTTCCGGTATCGGCAAATGGGGGACCGGCAATACGTTGAAAACGACTGTAGGTATTCCCCAGGGCGAAGCGGACACCATGAACCAGCCTGTGATCGGGATCGCGAAAAGCAGGGCGTAGAGACCGACATGGCCAAGATGGGCGGCAAGTCGCTCCAGCTTGTGCATGCCGTCGGGCAGTTTTGGCGTCGGGTTCATCAGCCGCCAGATGAGGCGAAAGAGCGCCAGCGCCAGTACAACGAAGCCGATGGATTTGTGGAGCTGGTAAAGCTGGAATGTTTCAGGAGCGGTGGGGGGGAGCTCATGCATGTAGATCCCGAGCGCCAACATGCCGACAATCAGGACGGCCATCGTCCAGTGAAAGGCGATTGCGATTGTTCCGTAGCCTGTTCGCGTATTGCGCAGCATCTTGAACCTCCATGCGAGGGGATGGGGCCGGTGTCACCGGCCCCGACCTGGGTGGTATCAGTTTGTCGCGTCGGTCTTCAGCGTTTCCGCGTGGAAAGTCACCGTGACCTCGTCGCCGACATAGGGGACATAAAGATCCATTCCGTAGTCGGAGCGCTTCACAACTGTGGTGACGGCAAAACCGGCTGCTTCTTTCTTCGCCATGGGGTGTTCGCCCATCGCGGTTACGTTCACCGTGAGTGTGGCGGGCTTTGTGATGCCCTTGATGGTCAAGTCGCCGGTGACTTCGAGCTGCTGCTCACCGGTTTGTTCAACCTTGGTGCTCTTGAAAGTCGCCTGCGGAAACTTTGCGGCGTCAAAGAAGTCGGCGCTTTTCAGATGGGTGTCCCGGTCTGCCCAGAACGTGTCCAGACTGTCGATGTCGATGGTGAATTCGACGGACGAGTTGGACGGTGCTTCCTTGTCGATGAGCAGTGAACCTTCCCAGTTTCCAAAACGGCCGTCCGTGGTGGAATAGCCCAGGTGGTTGTAGGTGAACGACAGGTTGGCGTGGGACTTGTCGAACTCATAGGCGACTGGCTGGGCAACAGCAGCGCCGGCCATCAGGGAAAATGCAAGTGCAGTGGCTGCAAAACGTTTCATGATCAAACCTCGTTAGTGATCCTCAAAGCGTTCGATCGTGAACGCTGCCGACTTTAGATATGCGAATTTTCCCCGGGCGCTATTTGACTGACCGTTCAGCGACAATGAACAATATTGTGAACTCGAACCTGTTTCCTTCCGGCGCGGCATTGCCAAAGCAGTCAGGCGCACAAAAGATATGCGCAAGGGAGTGCGTGTTGTCGAAATCCGAATCGTGGCTAAAGGAAGGTGCCCGGTTTCAGGAAAAGAGATATCAATTTATGGTTGAGTGTCCGGGCAAGTGTCTGAATTGATGAAACAAGTTTTGCTGTCATCATTCCATCAAGAAAATCGGGCACTTATTTGGAAACTTCCCCAAAGAGCGGCCCTTCATTCGGCCACAATTTCTCCAGAAAACAGATTTTGGAGACGCAGGAGACTTAAACGTGAAACAGGCTGCCATTGTGTGTCACCGGGGCGCTTGTCTGGTCGCCCCAGAGAACACCTTCGCTTCGCTTGAGAAGGCAATCGAGATCGGTGCCGACGTTGTCGAGTTCGATGTCAGACCGTCCATGGACGGCGTCCTTTACGTGATCCATGATGCCACCGTCGATCGCACGACGGATGGAACTGGTCGTCTCTCGGACATGACCTCAAAGGAGGTTGACCGTCTCGATGCCGGGTCTTGGTTCGGTCCGGAATTTGCCGGAGAACCGGTTCCACGGCTGGATGTCTTCCTGGATGCCTGCCAGGGCCGGATCGCGACCTATGTCGAGATCAAGGATGGGGATCCGGCGGAAATCCGTGACATGCTGGCAGTGCGCGGGATGCTGGAAGACGCGTGGACCTTCTCGTTTGAACAGGCCATTCGGGCTGAAACCCGGGCAAAAGTGCCTGATTTCAAGCGCATGGTGCTGTTCAACCATGTCGGGTCGGTAGAACGCGCTGTTGCCCAGGATGCCCATATTCTGGAATTTCACGAAAACGACTTGACCGAAGAACGCGTTCAGGAAGCCAAGAAGGCGGGATTGATCACCCAGATGTTCTATGGCGGAGACGATCCATCTGTCTTCGAAAACGCAGTGCGCTTTGGTATTGAACAGATGAATATCGACCATGTCGAACTGTTTCGGTCGGTGGAGCGAAACATCTTTGAAACAGCGGCCTGATTGGACCGCTGTTTCTGAAAAAAGGGTCTAGAGACCTAAGCCACCGATGCAGCTGTATTTCACGTTGAGGTAGTCATCGAGGCCGTATTTTGAGCCTTCGTTGCCGATGCCGCTGTCCTTGAAGCCGCCGAACGGTGCGACTTCGGTGGTGATGACGCCTTCGTTGACACCGACAAGGCCATATTGCAGCTTTTCCATCACGCGGAAGGAGCGCCCCAGGTCCTGCGTGTAGAAATAGGTGGCCAGGCCGTATTCGGTGTCATTGGCCAGTTGAATGGCTTCTTCCTCGGTTTCGAACTTGAAGAGTGCGGCAAGCGGGCCGAACGTCTCTTCATGGGCCACCTTCATGTCTGGCGTGGCACCAGTGATGAGGGTCGGTTCGAAGAAGGTACCGGCGCCATCCGGACGGTGACCGCCGGAGATCAGTTCGCCACCCTTGGCAAGCGCATCCTTGACATGATCCTCGACCTTGTCGACAGCCGCCGCATTGATCAGCGGGCCCTGCGTCGTGGAACCCTCCAAGCCGTTGCCAACCTTCAGCTGGGCCTGCATGGCCGTTTTCAGTTTCTCAGCAAATGCATCATAGACACCAGCATGGACATAGAGGCGGTTGGCACAAACGCAAGTCTGGCCGGAGTTGCGGAACTTGCTGGCGATCGCGCCTTCGACGGCACGGTCCAGATCGGCATCGTCAAAGACGATGAATGGCGCATTGCCTCCGAGTTCCATAGAGATTTTCTTCATGTTGCGGCCGGCGTTGCCTGCAAGCAGCTTCCCGACCCGGGTCGACCCGGTGAAGGTGATCTTGCGCAGGACCGGGTTCTCGCACATTTCCTCGCCAATGGCCGGCGCATCGCCGGTGACAATGTTGACGACGCCAGCGGGGATATTGGCCTTCTCCGCCATGATGCCGTAGATCAGGGCCGAATATGGCGTGAACTCGGCAGGTTTCATCACCATTGTGCAGCCGGCGGCAAGTGCCGCACCGAGCTTGCGCGCGATCATCGAATTTGGAAAGTTCCAGGGCGTGATCGAGCCAACGACCCCGACCGGTTCCTTCGTCACCAGGATCCGCCGGTCGGCCCAGGGAGAGGGGATGGTGTCGCCGTAGATCCGTTTGCCTTCCTCGGCAAAGAAGCGGATGTATTTCACACCGAGCGCAATTTCACCCTTTGCCTCGGCAACAGGCTTGCCCATCTCCGTGGTCAGCAGGACCGCAAGGTCGTCGATGTCTTCCATGATGGCGTCGCACAGGGCGTGCATGTAACCCGCGCGGGCCTCGGCAGTCAAAGCGCGCCACGCCGGCAACGCAGCCTCGGCGGCCGCAATGGCACGGGCTGTTTCGGGCCGGCCACAAAACGGAATGGTTCCGATTTTTTCTCCAGTCGCCGGGTTATGGACGTCAAGCGTTTCACCGCTGTCTGCGTCCAGCCAGGCGCCGTCGACAAAAACCTGTTGCTTCAAAAGGGCAGTGTTCAAAGACATGGAAGATCTTCCTGAACCGGGGGTCGTGGGGATGTGGCTTGCGTGGAAGCCGTTCTCCTAGAGATAGGGGGCGAACAAAGCACCATGCAAGCCTTTTCGTCGTCGCCTTGAATGCCTTGGGCGCAGATCTATGCGGGAGCAGGGGCAAGCCGAAATCGGCCCGAGTTCAGGGAAGGGGTTTAGGTCTTGAACCCACCCTGAAAAGAAAAGGTCCGCGCTTGTAACACGGACCCTTGGTTATCTCTCATTCCGGCAGAGTTCTGCAAAGGCGCTCTCAGATGCCGGTTGAGTCTTGTTGTCTCAGGCGCCGCCGATGCGTTCCTGCAAGACCGAAATCTCGTCGGCAAGTGCCTGGGCCTGACGCTGGATACGGTCAAGCGCGACCCGCATGCTGTCGATATCTGCCGCGGCGGGCTCGTCTGAAACGGGCGGTGTGCCGCGCCCGACGAGGAGCCAGGTCGGGCTCACGTTCAAAACACCTGCGAGTAGCACGAGCTTGTTGGATCTCGGCTCGGACCGGTCTGCTTCCCAGCTGTGGAGTGTTGCCGTCTTGATGCCAAGGCGCCTTGCAAGCTGGGCGGTTGACAAACCGGCAGCGTCACGGGCCTTGCAGATGCGTTCGCCGAGCGTGTAGTCGCTGCTGTTGCTGGCCATGGCGTTGCCCCCCGTTTCGGCACCTGTTTCCGTCACCAGATGAACGGGTGCAGCCGGATGGGAAAGCGAGTTGTTTTTGAAGTGATGGGTCATGGCGCGCCCACTTGCACGATGAACTGTGCACTGCAACAGCTGTCGTGGCAATTGTCGCATTGAGAGTGGCAAAGGGCGGGAATACACAGCCAGATTGTCAAAAATGACGGGTCGCCTCTGGCTCAATACTCGCGCTCGAAGAAAATACCGGCCTTTGACGAGCCATCGGCGCCGACTTCCCCCCGGACCTTGAGCCCCCGATCCAGATCGATGTCAACCTTGACCCGGCTCGAACCGGAACCCGTTCCCTGTTCGACGCCCAGATAGATATTATCATTGATGTACTTGCCGACCGAAACGGATGGCCCGTCCTCGCCATCGGTATTGATGTCGATTGCGTCCAGACCCAGTGACTTTCGAATTGTCGCCAGGGGACCACTGTCGCTGCCACCTGTCAGCGTTGCGATGGCGGCAGCGAGGCTGGCGATCTGGGTCGCTGACAGGTTGCCGACACTCTTGCCGAAGAGCAGAAGCGCCAGAACCTCATCCTGTGGCAACTCGGGCGAGGACGTGAAGTTGATTTGCGGGTCGTCGGCATCTCCGCTCACCGTGACCGTGATCGTTGTGTCGTTCACAGTGGTATTGGCCGCAAAGTCAATCACCGGGGTGAGGGAGCCCTCGAAAGTTGCCGTACCGCGCGAGAACACAAGACGCCGGGTCAGGATGTCCAGTTGTCCTCGCTTCAGGGAAAACGCACCAACGGCCTGTGGATCGGCCGTTGTTCCGATCACTTTCAGATTTCCCTGGAGCTCGGCGTCCAGGCCGCGGCCCCTTATGAAGATGCGTCCGGGAGCCGACAACAGAATGTCGAGGCGAGGCGGATTGGATTTCTGTTGTGTCTGCGTCTTCTTCGCGCCGCCACCGAGTTCCTCCACCTGTTGCCGGATCGCCTTTGACGCGTGGATATGCTGCACTTCCACGGGGGGAATGGCCCCGGGCAGGCTTTCTGGAATTGAGACATCGGCCTTGTTGATGGTGATGTTGCCCGCAATCAGCGACGATTGCGAAGGCGAGGCAAGGGGGCCGGTTACGGTCAGGTTGGCGTCCACCTCCGCTGTGACAAGCCCTGGGTCAACATATCGCCCGCGGTCGAGTTTGAGGGCAAGATCGGCGGGGAACCCGCTTGTCGTACCGACGGTGCCTGAAGCGGACAAGGTCCCACCTGTCGCAATGTCTCCGGCTATGCCGTTGAGAGAAGCCTGTGTCTGGTTGACGGTCGCACTGCCGCGAATGTTCTGCAAGGTGAGGCCTGTCGACAGGCTGGTTACCTTCAATCCGGCGGGTGTCGCGGTGATCTGATAGGCTGGCGCCTTGGCAGATCCACTGACGCTTCCCTTCAGCGAGACGGCACCTTCCCCTCGAAGACCTGCCTCAAGCAGTGGACGCTTGAGCGCCGCGATCGGGACAGAGCCGTCAAGCTGCAGCGACAAGGCGTTCGGGGATTTGATCCCAACGGTGCCGTTCGCGGAAAATGTCAGTCCGTTCGGGTCGGCAATCTTCGTCGATTGCGAAATCTGGTCACCTTCCAGCGTACCTGTCGAGGTCAGGTTGACGGTCGACAGACCGTTGTTTCGCATTTCACTGGCCGTTAGCCCGGCGCCAGTGAGTGACCACGAGGCTGCCGGGTTGCTCGAACTTCCGGTTGCCTTGATGTTGCCCGATAACGTGCCGCCAAGGCCGAGCGAAGGCACAAAGGCATTCGCCAGACTCAACGGAATGGATTTCAGGTCCGCCGTGAGGTTCAAGGACTGCCCGGCGGTTCCCGAAACGGCCAGAGATCCCTCTCCGAGTTGGAGTTCCAGAGGTTGAATGCTGGCCTCGCCCTGACTGTAGCGAACAGATGTCGGTTGTTTGAGCTTGCTGGCGATGCCCTGGTAGCGCATGGCAAGCTCGGACAGGGCAACAACATAGCTGCCGGCATCAGGCTCACTGAGATTGGCGGCAAGTGTCAGGCCGTCTTTGCCTTCCTGATCCATCTTGACGTCAGCAGTAATCGCGGTGCCATCTGCCTCCGGCTTGGCCGTGAGGCGAGCGCTATGGATTGGAGTTGCATCTGTCAGAAGATCCTGCACGACGACATCGGCGGAAACGGTCTCGGGCTGATAGGGAGCTGACAGGTTGGCCTTCAGCGTGAGTTGGCCAAGGCTAGCTCCTGGCACGACAATGTCCTGTCCCACGACATCAAGCAGTAGTTTCTTCTCGCTCGGCGCCGCCGAGACGGAGCCCGTCAGGGTACCGCCGATATCCATTAGCAGGAGAGGAGACAGGGACGACAGATCGGGTGCGTTGATCTTCAGACTGCCTTCAAGTGTCTCGACCGGCTTGTTCAGGTCGGCAACATTGAGCGAACCGGTCACAGAGTTTCCGACAAGGTCGATCGACAGCGGATTGACGGTTGCGCCACCATCCTTGCTGGAAAGTTCAACATCCACCTTGATCGGTTGCCCTTTCAGGGTCGCGCTGCTTTTGATCACGGCGGTCGGCTCTGCAGGGTTGGCCGTCGCTGAGACCGAGAGAGACAAGTCGTCAAGCGGCGTCCCGGAAAGGCGGATTTGATCGGAAGATAGGTCTGCTTCGACGCCAAGCGCGGCGAGGGGACCACTGGTCTTGCCGTCGAGTTTCAGGCTGCCGCCCAGTTGCGGATCAAGCCTGGCAAGATCGTTCAGCGCCGCGGTGAAATCGGAAGTGAGTGTGTCATCCTTGAAATGCGCATCGCCGTTCACCTGCAGCGCGTCGTTGCTGAACGACAATTTCTTCAAGGTGATGTCATTCTGACCGGAAAGGTCGGTCACAAGGTCGATCGTGCTCTTTCCGGCCAACATGGCGTCTGCCTGGGATATGCCGGTTTGGAGGTCCGTGGTCACCAGGGCCGCCGTCGCCGAGCCACTCAACGTCTGCAGGTTCAGATCCGTCGAGAAATTGCCGGAGACCTGACCTCCCAGATCCCGACCGGCAATATCCGAAAGAACACCGAGTTCAAGGACACTAAAGGTGCCCTGGCCTTTGAGTGCCTCTGCGGAGACTACCGCGTTGGTCAGCCTGATCGTACCGACTGCCGAGGCGACGCTCAGGTCCTCCAGATCAACCTTCTTGTCTTGGCCGTTGACTGATCCTGTTCCGCTCACCTCGAGTTTGCCGGACAGTGGTCTCGTCTCATTCGTTTGGCCGACAAGGTCATTCACGACCAGATCGATCGAAAAAGGTGAACTCAACACGGTCTGAGAAAGGTCAGCACCGGTTCCGAAAGATGTGAGCTTGATGCCTCCCGAGGTCACTTCGGTGGTCTGGAACGAGGCGAGTTCGACATTGGCTGCCCAATCGGCCGCAGTTTGCTGCCCGCTCACCTTTAGAGTTGCCGTCAACGGCCCGAATGCGATACGGCGATTGTCCAGTCCAACGGCGATCATGGACTGGTCACCCGCACTGACCCGGAGATTGGCTGCCGCATCCAGCTGCCCGTTTTCCAGGTCCGCGCTTGCCTTGAGTGACACGGTTTGCGTGGTGAGCGTCAGGTTGGCCGTTTGCGGCTGGAACTCGCTTGAAAACACCGCTGTTCCGGCCGCATTCGTTGTTCCGAGCAGGAAGGCCTGGGCAGCGGGTGGCGCGAGCGGCAGCAGATCTCCATCCAGATCGAAGGACAGGTGTCGCGCGGTTCCGGCCTGCTCGATCTTTGCGGAACCCGAAACCGTCGGACGTCCGTCCAGGGCAAGGTCAAGCTTTGCTGCCCAGTCGGTCAGTGGCCCGCTGCCTGTCAGGTCCAGTTTCAGGGCCGGAAGATTGGGGACTTCCAGCAGTCTTGCGGCCATCCCGCCGCGGGGTTCTGAAACAGACACATCGAATGACAGCGTTTCTGCCGCAGGTTCAAACTTCGCCGTCGCCGCGAGACCGGCTTCGATGCCGTCGATGCGATGAACGTCAAGGTCTGCCGTCAGGAGCGCAGGATCCAGGGCAAAGTCTCCGGAACCGGTCGCCATGAGCGACACCGGTGCGCCCAGCAAAGGCTCACCGATGTTGATTTCGTCAACCGATAGTTTCCCTAGCGTGATGTTGAAGGGCAGAGACATCGACCCGCCGTCGGTGCCTGTCGGTTCCGCAGCTGAGGTGCCTGCGCTCGCGACTGGCAACCGGTCCAGATCGACCCGCGTCACGGTGGCGCTCTCGATATTCAGGTTTCCGCCCAGCAGGCCGAGGGGATGCCAGTCAACACCGGCTTCGTCTACCGAGAGCCAGACCCCGTCAGGATCAGCGATGGTCAGCTCTCCAAGTGCAATATCCAGCCCGAAGCTGACATACAGCTCCTTGAGCGTAATGGTTTGGGCGTCGGTCGAGGCGAGGGAGCTGACAAAGTTCGAAACAAGTGTCCTGCCCGCAGGAACCTGCAACGTGCCGATGACGAGCAAGGGCACGGCGATCGCGATTGCGACCAGGATTGTCAAAATCCTTAGGGACAGTCTCAAAAAACGCATGTGCGTCAGAACGCCTGGCTCAAACCAACATAAAGCGCGAAATCCGGGTCATCCTGGCCGGGATCAAGCGGGACGGCCGCGTCAATGCGAAGCGGCCCGATAGGAGTAAAATAACGCAAGCCGCCGCCGACGCCCACCTTCAGGCCTTCAGAAAAATCAGGAATGCTGTCTTCGTAGGCATTGCCCGCATCAACAAAGCCGACAACACCAATTGTTTCCGTCACCTTCACGCGGACCTCACCGGACAACTCGATCAGTGACCGGCCGCCTACGACTTCACCATTTACGCGGGGTCCGACATTCCGATAGGCATAGCCTCGAATGGAGCCGCCACCGCCGGCGATGTAGCGCCGGCTCGCCGGTATGGATTCGACAGACGGAGCAAAAATGGACCCTGCGGTCGCCTTGCCCGCAAGTATGAAACGTTTCGACTGATCAAGAGCATAGTAGCTTGAAACAGTGCCCCTGACGAAGCCCATGGCATTGGAATTCAGCGTGTCATAGGCCGGCTCGGCGAATACGGACGCAAAGAAGCCCTTGGAAGGATTGAGCTTGTCATCCCGGTTGTCGAAGGTCAGGTCCGCAGGCAAGCCGACGAGCAGGTATTCGTCTTCACCAAACGCATCTTCTTCATCAGCGTAGAAGATTTCCGCCCCGGCACGTCCCTTGAGCTGTTCTGAAAATTCGCGGTTCAGGTACGCATCGAAAGTAAGCGTTCGGCTCTTGTAGGCGTCAGGGTTTTCCTGACGCGCGGCCAGGCTCGTCGAGAAGCTGGTCAAGGGGCCAAAAACACCCGGTTTTTCGAAAGCAATCCGGGCCGAGTATTCAAGATCCTGCAGGCTCTCATTGCCGAGCCTGCCGATCGAGCCCTCTACAGAGAGAAGCTCACCCCGGCCAAACAGGTTGCGCCTGCGCCAGTAGCTTTCGACCCCAAAACCTTCCGTGCTTGACCACGATGCTCCGGCGCCGATGACGTGACGTTTACGCTCGCTGACCTCGATCGTGACCGGCATGGACCCGTCGGGTCCGCTGATATCGCCCTCAACCAGCCTGATCGAGGAAAAGATGCCGAGTTCATTCAGACGTTTGCGCGCGCGCTCCAGGTCTTCGGGGGAATAGACACCCCCTTCGGGCAACATGGCCTGCTGGATGACAAAGTCCGGATCCGTAACATCGGTTCCATTGACCGCGACCGTGCCGAACCGGGCCTGCAATCCCGCATCCGCGATCAGCGTCACTTCCAGCGTGTCATTGGCATGATCGGCGGTGATCCTGCGTTCTGCGATGCCTGCCTTCGGATAGCCGCGACCTCTCAACATGGAGATGATCCGTCTTTCTGCAGACAATATCTTGCCGGAACTGGCGACTTCTCCGCGTGCAAGCCCCCAAAAGGCCGGGTCGCTGGAAAGGTCATATCCTTCGGTTGAAATGGATACGTTGCCGAATGTGAAAACCGGACCGGGATCGATCAGGACGGACACCTTCACTGGTCGGCTGTTCGGAAGATCAGCCTGTTCCAGAGCGGTTTCCAGCGGAACCCCGGCGAGGGAGATGTCGACCGTGCCGCCGTATCTTCCGTCGGAATAGAGTTTGGCAACGAGCCGTTCACGATCCGACAGGGCCCGGGCGATCAGGCCCGCCTCGCCGGATGGTGGCTTGTCCTGTTGCTGTAGCAAAAGGGACGCAGCCTTCAACTGCGAGGTCAGCTCTTCGTTGTCACCTGTGGTGGCAAGCGAGGCTTCGTAGGGAAGGGGATCGGGAACAGGTTCCGTCTCTTCCTCCGAGGAACCCCATAGCTTGAGACCGAACAATTCAAGGGAATGTGCCGGGATCGGCGCCAATGTGAGCGCACCGGCGAGCAAAAGGCCGACGCCCGTTTTCTGGACAAAGCAAATCGCGCCGGCTGCTGTGGTCGCAACCAGCGTGTTCCATGCGGTTCCACGCGCGCCCAATCCATTGTTGGGCTTGCAGGACGGTAGACTCTTCACTAACTGCCGCCTGACTGTTTGGACTGGTCGGGTATTGTCAGAAAAAACCGACATAACGCCGCCAAACTGCTGATGCAGCCCCTACGTAAGTCACGTTAAATTGCCATGGTTAAAGTTTTCTAACCACGATAGATCACGGCAACGAAGTCAACGCAAGGGAATTGGGGTGCTATCGCCCGGCAGTTGCGTAGTAAATCAGGATGGATATTGACCGCAATGGAAGCCCGTGTGGGCTTCCGGCAGGCGAACCTTGCACCTGATCAAAAGAGGGCCTCTTCTTCGGGAAGATTCAGCAAGCGGCGAGCTGCCGTGAGGGTGTTGACTATCAGCATCGCGATGGTCATGGGACCGACCCCTCCGGGAACCGGCGTTATGGCACCAGCATGCGTGACGGCCTCCTCGAAAGCGACATCGCCGACAAGACGGGATTTGCCTTCGCCGCGCTCCGGTGCGGGGATGCGGTTGATGCCGACGTCAATGACGGTTGCGCCCGGTGCAATCCAGTCGCCCTTGATCATCTCAGGCCGCCCGACGGCAGCCACAACAATATCGGCGGCGCGCACGACATCCGGGAGGTCGCGGGTCCGGCTATGGGCGATTGTTACGGTACAGCTTTCCTGAAGCAGCAGGCTCGCCATCGGCTTGCCGACAATGTTGGAGCGCCCGACAACGACCGCGTTCTTGCCGGACAAGGTGTCACCGAGAGTTCTTTTCAGAAGAACAAGACTGCCGGCCGGGGTGCAGGGCACCAGCGCGCTGTCGCGTTCGCCTGCCGTCAGCAGGCCCACATTGACCGGATGAAAGCCGTCGACGTCCTTTTCCGGGCGGATGAGGCGGAGCACTTTGCTTTCGTCGATGTGATCGGGCAAAGGCAGCTGGACAAGAATTCCATGGATCTCAGGGTCGTTGTTCAACTGGTCGACCAGCGCAAGGACGTCTGCTTCGCTCGTGTCGGCGGAAAGGGTGTGCTTGACGGAGTTGAAACCGCAGGCCTCTGCCGCGCGGTCCTTGTTGCGGACATAGACCTGGCTGGCGGGGTCTTCACCGACAAGCACGACGGCCAATCCCGGTCTCTTGCCGCTTTCATCAAGCAGCTTGGCCGCGCGCTTCGTGATCTCGTCCCGGACTGATTCCGCGATTGCCTTACCGTCGATAATCTGAGCGTTTGGCATTCCGCCTCCCTTTCGAAATTCTGTCGTCTCGATCAAATTCGGCACCAAGCTATAATGGGTTGGCAGAGGCCGAAAAAGGCGGAATGCGTCTTTTTATGCTCTGGTTTCGCCATAACGATGTGACGCGTGCGCGCAGTCTCAAAGTGACTTTGCAAATGCATCAAGTTCGGAGATCGCGCAGACAATGTGGTAAAGCGTGCTGGCCGGCGCCGATTCCCGCTTGAAGGTTCCGTCAGGCGCCATCTTGTCCAGGTAAAGGCCTCGCGGCACCTCTTCAAAAAAGACGCGCAGCGCATGTACCGAGAGCGGAATGTCCTCAAGGTAGGCGTCCCGTTCCGGTCCGGTGGAGATTTGGGCAAGGGCAACGGCAGCTTTGATCCACTCGGTCTGTCCCCAAAGACGCGCAACCGGATCATTGACCGTGAAGTCGTCATTGAGTGCCATGAAGGTAACGCCACGGCTTTCGTCAATTCCGAATGTGCGGCCAATGTCATAAAGCCTTCTGGCCGCGATCAGGGCATCGGCATCCGCACGCAACTGGCCCCACTTCGCGAGCAGCCAAGCCCATTCGAACTGATGCCCCGGCTCCATGATCCTGCCCTTGTCACCGGGCATCGGCGTCCAGTCGAGGTCAAAGAATTCGCGCAGCCCCCCGCTGACGGGGTCAATGAAACGGGTCAACGCCAGTTCGGCGATCTCATCGGCAAGTTCTCGCCAGATCGGATCATCGGACACCTGTTCCCAGGCCAGGCAGGCTTCGAACAAATGCATGTGAGGGTTGGAGCACAGGGGAGCACGTGGTGGTGATGCTTCCTGAAATCCACCTTCCGGATGTTTGTACTCGGCAATCAGATGATTGAGCAGCGTTCTGGCTTCGGTTGTTGCCTCGTCACGAAGGCTCGGAAGCGAAGCTGCCACCTGGGCAAACCCGAACAGCGCGAAGGCCTGATTGTACAGATCGAAGTTTTCGTCCACCTGCTCGGCATTGATATTCGCGGCTGCGGCAAAGTGACTCGCCCCGGTTCGGTAGGTGCCCAGGAACCACTTGTAAAGCCCGGTGGCGATCTGTTCGGCTGGGCCGTTCCAGCCAAGATTTTTGCCTTCCAGGAAAGAATAGATTTGACGCGGGACAATACGCGCGCGCCTTGGAATGCGGTCCGCTTCCAAAGTGTCCAAGTCAATCGTCTCGAAACACTCGCCTTTTGAATCGTCAACGCCAGCCTTGTGCCAAACAGGGAGCGCTTCTTCTAAAAGCCACCCTGTTAATTCTGACGAGAGTTTCAAAGTTGTTGCCTCGTTTTCGGACAAGTCATGAGCGGTCATTCGCTACCTCTTCGGGAACTGCGGGCCTGTTGACGGAGATCGAAATGTACTGTGCGGTGTGTAACCGACTTTAGGCGATAAATCAGAAATTAATCAATTGACTAGGAAAGAAGGGTAAGTGTTACAGCATTGCCACAGGTAGAATGTTTCTCCTGGGTAAAATTGCGTTGTGCCTTGGACATCTCGGTGTGGGGGTGTTACCAGACTGGCAGCAAAAGGGGTGGATCGGGTTCTAATGCGAATTTTGTCAGTACTGGTGGCTGCAGGGGCTCTGTTTGGATGTGCCGCTCTACCTGGTGATGGGCCAGCAGCCATTAACATCACGTCGCAGGATGTCGAGTCGAGTGCTGAGACCGGCGAGTACACCGTTGTGACGGTGAGTGCCGACAATATTGAAACCATCAAATCCTATCGTCCGCTTTCTTTCGCCAACCAGTTCAGAGGCGTGGGGCACGGCGGTTCGCAGGTCCAGCTTGGGGTTGGCGACACACTTATCGTGTCGATCTGGGAAGCCGCTCCTGACGGCCTTTTCTCCGGTGGAGAATCCGGATCCAGCCAAATTCCAGCAGTTGTCGATGAAAGCGGGTACATCTTCGTTCCCTATGCCGGTCGCGTGCGGGCGGCAGGCTTGAGCGTCGAGGGACTGCGTCAGTCGATCCAGAAAAAACTCGTCGGGAAAGCGGTTGAGCCGCAAGTCCTTGTCTCGTTGCAGGAGAAGCTCAGCACGACGGCTGTGGTGGTCGGCGATGTCGCAAAGCCCGGTGTCTATCCCTTGCCGCTGCGCAACACCCGGCTGCTCGATCTTGTCGCCCAGGCAGGTGGAGCGCGTGAAGCTACCTATGAAACGGTGGTCACGCTCAAGCGGGGCAATCGTTCGGGTACGACCCGTCTCGAGGATCTGATCGAATATCCTGAGAACAATGTCCTGGTTGCGCCAAAGGACAACATTCTTCTGTCGCACAGGCCGCGCACCTTCTCTGCCTTTGGCGCAGTGAAGGCCAACCAGCTTGTTCCTTTCAAGACCAAGACCGTCACGATGGCGGAAGCGTTGGCAACCGTCGGCGGATTGCGGGACGAGCGCGCGGATGCCAATGGCGTCTTCCTTTTCCGCTATGAGGACGCGGCGCTTGTAAGAGCGCTGAGACCGGAACTGGCGGATAAATTGGCAGGTCGGGGCGCTGTTCCGCTTGTCTACAAGCTGAGCCTCAGGGATCCGAAAGGATTTTTCTTGTCGCAGTATGTGGAAATGCGTGACAAGGACATCCTGTATGTGTCAAATCACCCGACGGCAGAATTCGGCAAGTTCCTGCAGATTATTGCGCCGCTCCTCAGCAACTATGCAACGGTACAACGGATTACCGACTAGTATCTGCATGATCGAAATGTCCAGAGCTTGATTAAGCGCCCGGTAATGGCGTCAGGTTGCAGATTGGCAAAACTCTATGGGTTCAGACAGCTCCAAGGTGGTTCTTTTTCTTCAGGGACCGCCCGGGGTATTTGCGAAAACAATCGCGGATGCCCTGGAGCGAGTTGGTGCCAGAACGTTGCGCGTCAACCTGTGCGCTGGAGACTGGATCAGCTGGCATGACAAAAGGTGCACGTCTTATCGTGGCAGCCTTGAAAACTGGCCGGACTGGCTTCGCGACTTCTGTCTGAAACACAAGGTCACTCATATCGTCTATTATGCCGACCGTGTGCCTTACCATGTGGCCGCGGCTGAAGTCGGTGTCGAAATCGGTGCAACGTGCCTGACATATGAGAACGGTTATTTGCGGCCGGACTGGATCACGCTCGAACATGTCGGCATGTCCGCCCATTCCAGATTTCCTGACGATCCTGAAATCATCCGCCAGGCCGGTAACGGTCTTCCGGAAATTGATCGTGAACCGCTCTACACGTACCCGTTCATCAACGAGGCGGTCAACGAAGTCTCGTACAACGTGTCGAACGTCTTTTTTGCGCTGGCATATCCGCGCTACCAGCGGGACAAGCTGTATCACCCCATCATCGACTATCTGAGCAACATTCCAAGATTTTCACTGGCAAAATGGCGCAACAGGCGCGCCTACCACGTGATCGACGACATTATCGCCACCGGCCTGCCGTACTATGTTTTTCCGTTGCAGCTCCAGAGCGACTACCAGCTGCGATACAATTCCCAATATGATCACATCGGCGAAGCTGCTGAAGAAGTCATAAGATCCTTCGCTGCCAACGCACCTTCTGCCGCGCAGCTTGTTTTCAAGGTCCATCCTTTGGACAACGGCATGGAACCCTGGACACGCATCTTGCGGACGATCTCCAGGAAGTATGGCGTCAAGAAGCGAGTGCATCTGGTTGACGGTGGCAACCTGGGACAATTGCTCACCCACGCCGCAGGATCCATAACGATCAACAGTACAACCGGCTTGCATGCACTGCGTGTCGGATGCCCAACAAAGGTACTCGGGATCGCCCTTTACAATATCGACGGCCTCACATGTCAAAAGCCACTGGATGATTTCTGGCGTCACGGCACTGCCCCCGATGAATCACTGCTTGAGGCTTTGGAACGCCTGTTGGCAGCGTCAATTCAGGTCAAGGGATGCTTTTACACCCGCGAGGGCCGGGAGGCAGGGGCTGAACTCATGGCGGATCGCATCGTTTCCGGAACGGTCAACCTGCCTGATGCCAATTGCGAATATCCCCCCAGACTCGAGGAAGCGCGCGCGCGGAAAATAGCGACATCCTTCGCCGAACAGCTCAGGACACGCGGAACAATGGAACGCTGGTCACATGTCTGGCGCCCTTGATCAAAGTGGCAAGCCGCACGCAGAGCCTGCCGAGGCAACGGAACGTCGTGTCCTGTTTCTTCAAGGTCCGCTCTCGCCCTTTTTTCGCCTCGCGGGTGATCACCTCAAGGCGATGGGGCATGAAGTCTTCAGGATAAACTTTTGTGCTGGTGATTGGTTTCACTGGCATGGTGGGGAATGCACCAGCTTCAAGGGCAGTTCCGAAGATTGGCCTCAGTTCATCGAAACCTATCTGACGCAGAACCGGATTACGGATCTGGTGCTGCACGGAGATCAACGGCTTTACCATCGGATCGCCATCCGGAAGGCAAGGGACATTGGCGTTTATATTGCCGTGACGGAGCTTGGCGCCTTGAGAACAGGGTGGATGACGCTTGAAAGGAACGGACTTTCGACGCTCAGCCACTTTCCTTCCAATCCCGAGCAGATAAGCGAGATTGCCAGGACGGCGGAGGAGATTGATCTTCAACCGAGATATCCGTCGTCCTTCTGGCTCCAGACTGCGCCGGATGTGACCTACAATCTCCTGAACGTCTTCCTGAAACCACTTTATCCGAACTATCAGCAGCACACGATTTATCCGCCTGTTCTGGAATACATGCGTGGCGCTGGTCGGCTGGTCTCGGAGGACAAGCGAAACCGGACGGCAGAAGAAGAATTGCAGAAGCTGCAATCCGCCAAGACTGACTATTTTCTTCTTCCATTGCAGCTGGAGGGAGACTTCCAGCTGCGCAGGCACTCCAACTTCGACAGCTTTTCCGAAGTCATCGAAACCGTCTTTGCTTCCTTTTCAAGCCATGCCTCGAGGGATGTTCATATCGTGCTGAAAAGCCATCCGCTCGATGTCGGCTTCGAGGGCTGGCCAGGCGTGACGAAGGAGCTTGCATCCAAGCATGGCCTTGCGGATCGTGTGCATTTTCTTGACGGCGGTGGGCTTGCCAAGCCGTTTGAGACGGCAAAAGGGGTCGTGACACTGAATTCGACAGCAGGACTGGAGGCGATTCAGCAAGGTGTTCCGGTAAAGACACTGGTTCCGGCGCATTATGATATTGCCGGCCTGACGCACCAGGGCGAACTCTCCGATTTCTGGAAAGCCCCCCAGCGTCCGGATGCTGAGTTGTTTGACAGCTATATCAAGGCACTTGCCGCAACGACGCAGATCCGTGGCACGATCCACAACGCGGAAGGCGTGAAGGTCGCGGCGAAGAATCTCGCCGAACGCGTCAGCGCCCGGTCTCTCAACCCGCTGGGAGCGTTCGTCGATCCGCCACCGCGACTTGAAAAAGCCCGGAAGATCGGGGTGCCGTTGTGACTGAAGCGCTGAACACCAAACCCCGATTGAAATTGAAGGCGCTTCCGACGGCAAAACGGTACCAGAAGGCCCTACGGGCTGCCTTGCATGCTGGAACCGTCGATGGGCTGTCCGAGAGGAGATCGTTTGTTGCCGCGGGCCCGAACGAAATCGAAACGGCAATCAAGCGTGCAAGCGCAACAGGTGCGGTGCCATTGCTGGTTGTTGAAGGACCGACGCCCTTTGGGTCGAAAAGGTTGCCGCCATGCCTGGTCACGTTGCCGTTGGCACAGGGCAATTCAAGGACGGAAACCGGTTCGAACACATTACTTGCTGCCAGTGTTCTGGCCGAATTGTCTTCGGAGATTGCTAAGAGAGAGCCGGACAGTTGGGGGGACTATGCCTGGCCTCCGTTTGAGACCACGTTCGAACAATCGGGAGAAAAGGAACCGTCCTCAACCGATGTTCTCGGCTTTCAGGACTTTGCCTATGGTACCGGGGAGCGTTCGACTACCAATGGGTTCTGGCAAGACTTACTTTCCGCTGCGCGGTCGGCTGCCGTCAATCAAAAGTATTTGGCAAGCCTGATACAGCGCCGGTATTGCGCTTGGTTCTCGCCCTATACCGGGCTGCCGATCAGTCCTGTTGAGGCGCAGACAATTGGTGAGATCATTTTGGAAAACTGGCAGCAAAATGATCTCATCAGTCACTGCTACGGCGCGCAACATTGGAATCATCCCGCGATCAATGCCACGTTTTCCGGCAAAAACGGCGATGTACATTTTCATGACACGCAACAAGGAGCCCTGGACGCGGCTGCAGCAGACAATGGCCAGGTTCTGTCCTGGGCCGGACGAACCGATCCGCAATTTGAAAGCAATTGCCAGGAGCGAAGCGTACGGCTGCTGCGGATCGAGGACGGCTTTTTAAGGTCGGTAGGGCTGGGGGCTGGCCTGGCGCGCGGGGCGATGCTGGCTGTCGACGACAGCGGCATCTATTATGATCCGTCCCGACCCAGCCGGCTGGAACGGCTTCTCTCTGGATATGACCTGTCGGATGACGAGTTGGAACGCGGCAGGTCTCTCGTGCAACTGATCAAGGCGGCGCGCGTTTCCAAATACAACTTTGGCAAACCGAAATCTTTCTCCTTTCCGTCTGACAAGATGCGCATTCTCGTGCCGGGCCAGGTGGCCGATGACGCAGCGATCAGAAAGTCCCGCTCCAGCACGATCGACTGCGTGAACACGCCAAATGTCAATCTGGACCTTCTTCGACTTGCACGCGAACGCCATCCGGACGCGTTCCTGGTTTTCAAGCCGCATCCGGACGTGGAAACCGGACTTCGCAAGGGCAAGGTCGAACGTGAGATAGCGTTGCAACACGCCGATGAAGTGGCGAGCGACGCGAACATCATCGATCTCATTGAAGCTGTCGATTGTGTCGAAACCTTCTCGTCCTTGTCGGGATTTGAAGCATTGCTGCGAGACAAGCGGGTGATCGTGCACGGTGCGCCGTTTTATGCCGGTTGGGGATTGTGTGAGGATCTCACTGAAATCGAGGGCCGTTCCAGGCGCCGGACATTGCCGGAACTTGTTTATCTGGCGCTCGTAAAATATGCACGCACCATCGATCCGGTTTCACTACTGCCCTGTAGTCCCGAATTCCTGGTGCAGCGGCTCGTGGAACAGAAGTCAGACAAGAGGCATCTGCTTGTAACAGCGCTCAAGCGGCATTCGTCGTGGCTTGGCCGCAAGCTCGGCATATGACCGGAAGGTTGAAAGGTCTGCGCATGACGTCAGAAAAGGGAAATGTCATCGTTCTGACGGGCGCCAGCGGCGGTATTGGCCGGGCGCTCGCATTGGAACTGGCACAACCTGGAACCTATTTTGCGCTGATTGCCCGCGACGCCGACAGGCTGCAACCAATTTTGCAAGAGGTCTGCGCCAAAGGTGCAAGCGGGGAAGTCGCAGCGATTGATATCCGGGAGAGGGCGCAATTGCACGATTATCTCCTCGATCTCGACGCGCGCCATCCCGTGGATGTCGTCATCGCCAATGCCGGTGTCACTGCAGGGCTCGGGCCGGACAGGACCCGTGAAAGCGATGCGGATTGTGAACGCCTGACCGAAATCAACTACCAGGGTGTCGTGAACACGGTGACGGGCATTGTTGATGCCATGCAAAAGCGGGGACGTGGCCAGATCGTGTTGATTTCGTCGCTTGCCGGCATGCGCGCCTTGCCGGATATGCCTAGCTACAGCGCAACCAAGGCTGCCGTCATCGCCTACGGCCATTCTCTCAGGGGCTGGCTCAAGCCATTCGGCGTGTCTGTGACAATCATTTGCCCTGGATTTGTGACCACGCCGATGTCGGCGCGGCACAAGGGATCCAAGCCGTTCGAGATGAACGCGGAAAAGGCGGCACGGCTGATGCGGCGTGCCATGGAAAGGCGCAAGGCCTTCTTCGCCTTTCCCTTTGTTCTGGCGCTCGGCATAAGGCTGCAAAACCTGTTGCCACCAGTGCTGGGTGACTTGTTCATGGGTGGTTTCGCGGCCGATATCGAGGCCGATCCGCGCTATAGCGCCGGTTCGGAGAATCCTTCGAACGACAGCAAGTCAGACTGATTTTTTAGAAATTACCGAATGAAATCAAGGCCGCGCTTTATCGCGCAGCCCTGATAAGCCGGTCCACGGCATTGCCGTCCGCACGCATGGCGTCAAGTTCGGACGCGGTCGTTTCGACAGCGCGGACAATCTGCTCTTCCGTATGCTCGCTGGTAATGAAGAAGCGGAGCCGGGCCGATTTTTCCGGCACGGCAGGGAAGATGATCGGCAGAGCATTGATGCCCTTGGCCAATAGCCGATTGGACAATGTTGCCGCACTGGCCGAGTCACCGACAATCACCGGTACTACCGCGTAACCTGCACTTGGGCCTGTATTCAGTCCGGCTTCTTTCGCCAGTTTGAGAAAGAGCGCCCCGTTTTCCTGAAGCTTTTGGACCCTCTCAGGTTCTCTTTCGAGCAAGTCGGCGGAAGCGATGGCTGCGCCCGCAAGTGCAGCGGACAACCCCACGGAGAACACGAAGCCGGGCGCAGAAACCCTGAGATAGTCGCACAAAACCTTGGAACCAGCGATGTAACCGCCACAAGACGAGAACGTCTTGCTGAGCGTTCCCATCCAGATCTCGACCTCGGTCGGATCGATGCCGAAGTGCTCGGAAATCCCTTTTCCGGTCTTGCCGAGCACGCCGATGGAATGGGCCTCATCCACCATGAGCCAGCAATCATAGGCTTGCTTGAGTTTTATGACGCGCTTCAGGTCCGGAAAATCTCCATCCATGGAATAGAGACCTTCAACGGAAATCAGCACCTTGTCGAACTTGTGCCGATGATCGGACAGCATTTTTTCAAGAGCGTCCAGATCATCATGGGGAAAGTTCATGCGTGTGGCACCTGACAGCCGCACGCCTTCAGCAATGGAATTGTGCACGAAGGAATCAGTGAGGACCAGGTCACCTTTCTGCATCAGGTGTCCGATGGTCGTGACAT
The DNA here is from genome assembly GCA_017643925.1 of Roseibium sp. Taxonomy (GTDB): domain Bacteria; phylum Pseudomonadota; class Alphaproteobacteria; order Rhizobiales; family Stappiaceae; genus Roseibium. The sequence goes on from JAEPML010000002.1 coordinate 401,868, forward strand.
TGGTTGCATGGCCGGACACCATGACGATCGAGGATTCCACGCCGTGTATGCGGGCGAGGGCGTCTTCCAGTTCACCATGGAAGGGCCGTTCTCCCGCTACGATACGGCTGGCGGAAACACTGGTTCCAAATTTCTCGAGCGCCGCCTTCGCCGCAGCATTCACCTCAGGGTGCCCATTCAGGCCCAGGTAATTGTAGGAAGCAAAATTGTCGTAGTTGCTTCCCTCGATAATGCTCGTCCCGGCCGCAAGGCCGTCATGAGGTCGAAAGAATGGATTCTCGATCCCCATCATATCGGCAGCCGCGCGATGCATCTGGAGCTGCTTGATCTGCGGCAGTTCCTTGAAATCGAAGACTTTTCTCTTCGCGGCAGGCGCCTTTGACGACGTATCCGTCTCGGCCTTGCGTCCGCGAGCGGAACGTCTGTTAGCCTTCAGGCTGTCCATGAGTTTGGCGCGGCTGTCCGATCCCATGCAGTATTATCCTTGAGTATGCCCGTTAAAGGAATGAACCGAGCTCGCGGCTCTTGTTCTCGACCTCTGCTGCAACGTCCGACAGATCCTCTGTTTCGTGTCTCTCGTCGTCCATGTGCAGGCTGGCTAGCTGTTGGGTTTCATCCGAAACGCCAGATGCTGACTCCTCCCCAAGCACACGATTTGCAACACGGCTTGAAAGATCAATCAGAGTCGCCCCATTAGCCAGCGACATCAGCGGGATGTCAATGCCAAATTGCTGTTCTGCGCTCATGCGCAGCTCGAGCGCCATGAGGGAATCCATTCCGATGTCGGACAGAGGCTTGTGTGGGTCGATTTCTTCGGGTGAGATCCTCAGAATCTTGCCAATTTCGGTCGCCAGCAGCTTGGCAACGGTCTGTGCGGCCGTAACCTGGTCCATCCCCTCAAGCATTGCCGCAAGATCAACAACACCATCGGCACCGGCATCGTCTTCGTCACCGAGGCCAAGAAGTGACACCAGCGGTGTTCCGACCAGCGAGAGGTCCTTGCGCGCAGCCTGCCAGTCGATGCGGGCATAACCCAATGCAGAGAGCGCGCCCTGGTCAGCATATTGGGGTGCCAGAAGGGTCATCAGACCATCGAGCGCCTCTTTTGCCGTTAGCGCGTGCCGGCCAAGTTTGCGCGACAGCATCTCATTGACGTCTTCGTTGCGGGCAAGGTAACCCGCATCGGAAATGGCGCCCCAGGCAATCGCCAGGGCAGGTTTGCCTTCTGCGCGCCGTTTGCGGGCGAGACCTTCCAGGTACCCGTTGGCCGCGACATAGTTTGCCTGGCCAGGGTTGCCGACAAGGGTGGTCGCGGAAGAATAGAGCACGAAGTGATCCAGCGGATCGTCGGATGTAAGCTCGTCGAGCAACTCGGCGCCACGCACTTTCGGGGCGAGAACCCTGGTGAGCCCGTCGTGATCCATGTTTGCCAGGAGAACGTCGTTCAGGACCATCGCGGTATGGAACACGCCCTTGAGCGGCAGGCCTGCAGATCGGATGTCCTGCAGCGCATTTTTGATCGCGGTTTCGTCCGTGATGTCGCAGGCATAGCCCGTGACCGTCACATCGCGGTCTTTCAGCGAGGCGATGACGGCCTGGGCGTCTTCGCTCGCATCTCCCCGGCGGCTGAGAACTGCCAGGTTTCGAGCACCGTGATCGGCAAGACGATGCAGCAACGCGGCACCGAAACCGCCAAATCCACCGGCAATCAGGTAGACAGCGTCGCCATCAATGGCAACTTCTTCATTCGCGGTCGTCGAACTTTCTGGAGCGAGCGGCGGACGAAGCACGATCTTGCCGATGTGCCCAGCCTGCTGCATCAGGCGGAACGCATCCACAACGTCTTCTGAATCAAAAACACGGTGCGGCAATGGACGCAGGGTTCCGTCTTCGAACAATTCCACGAGTTTTTCGAAGAGTTCCTCGGCGAGTTTGGGCTGACGTGTTAGGAGCTGATCGGCGTCGATGCCATAATAGGTGAGGTTCTGGCGGAACGGCCGGAGGCCGATGCGCGTGTTGCCATAGTAGTCGCGTTTGCCGAGCTCAAGGAAGCGACCGAACGGCTTCAGCACCTCGATGCTGCGCTCCATCGCTTCGCCGAACAGCGAATTCAGAACCACATCAACACCGTCGCCGGCGGTTTCTTCGAGCACCGCGTCAACAAAGGCCAGGCTGCGGGAATCCAGAACGACATCGGCTCCCAGGAGTTTCAGCGTGTTGCGCTTGTCTTCCGAACCGGCAGTCGCAATGATCCGCGCACCGCGCCACTTTGCGATCTGAAGGGCCGCGAGGCCCACGCCACCGGCACCACCGTGAATCAGGACCGTTTCGCCTTCCTCGAGGCGCGCGAGATGCACGAGGGCATAATAGGCCGTCAGGAAGGTCACCGGGATTGTCGCGGCTTCCTCGGCCGAGACGTTTTGCGGCATCGGTGCGCAACCGCTTTCATCAACGGTCACATGCGAGGCAAAACAGGCCGGGGCAAAGGTAATGACCTTGTCACCGGGACGGAAACGCGTGACATCGGGTCCGCAATTGACGACATGCCCGCAGCATTCCATGCCAAGGGTCGGACCGGCAAAACCGTCTTCCAATGCCTCTTCGGGAAGCAGGCCAAGTGCCCACATGACATCCCTGAAGTTGAGACCACTCGCATCGACCGCGATTTCGACATCCCTGTCGCCAAGAGGCTTGCGCTCGACGGTTTGCCAGGAAAGCTGATCAAGGGAACCTTGTCGAAGGATGTCGAGACGCATTGCGGTCTCTGCGCCGTCCCGCAAACCAGGTCCGGAAAGAACACCGCCCTTGAGAATCCGCAGGCCAGAGCGAGACTTGCTGTCGAGCACGACCTCGCGTTCACCATTGTGCACCAGGATCTCTTCGGCTACCCGCGCTGCGGCGATGCCGGGTTCCAGATCCGGGGAAACATCGATCAGTTTCAGATTTGCATCCGGGTATTCGTTCATCACCACGCGGCCGAACGCCCAGACACCGGCCTGATCAGGAATGGGCGCCTTGCCTCCGGCAATGTCCTGGGCACCGGCAGGGGCAATGATCGTTACTTCGCCCTCATTGGCGCTGAGCGCCTTGAGAACGGCCATCATGGTGTAAGCACGTGTATCAACCGACTGAAGCGCGTTACCCGGTGCAGCGTATGCTCCCAGCAAATGCACGATGCGACCTTCATGTGACCTGATCAGGTCCGACAAAGTCTCATCCGGGGCTTCACCCTGTTTGTCGGCATCCAGGTCTGCGCTCCAGATGCCTTCGCCGAGCTGCTCTGTCACTTCACCCGGTACCAGGAGCGTTGCCGTGTGTCCGTCGCGCTCCAGACAGGATTTCAGGCCTTCTGCAAACCGGTATTCGGCACCTTCGGCGTCTGTCAGCAGCAGGTAGGACCTGGTGGTTTCCTGCTCATCCTGTTCTTCGCCATCGTCATCTGAAGCCGCTGTCTCTTCGATTTCCGCGATTTTTGCGGAAATCAGGTCGGCCTCCAGCAGGCTCGTCTTCAGAGGCACGGTGGAAACGTCTCTGAAACCGGCTGCTTCAAGCGGTTTTTGCCAATCGTCCTGTTGAAGCGATACGGGGAACTCCGCGCTGGCGGACTCGTTCCACCAGTTCGCGCCCACACCCATGATCAGATCCGTAAGTGGCTGTGGCAGGGGCTCTGCGGCAAAGACCAGCCCGCCCTTGGTCACGGCACTGGCGATGCGGGCAAGCACCTCGCTGTCTATGTCTGCCAGAGACGTATCGAAAAGAACCAGATCGAAGTAGCGGTCAAAGGTGAACTCGGCTTCACTCGGGTCCACGAAGCTGGTCGCCGAGCTTCCCTGCCAAAGCCGTTCGCCGCGGCCAACCGCCGCGGACGTTGAATCGGTGACAGTCAGAGCCATGTGCCTGGGGTCGAGCAATTCGTCCAGGCTGTTGGCGAGGCCGCCGGTGGCGCCGACAAGGAGAATCCGAAGAGGTTGATCCTTGGACCAGTCGATCACGAACTTGCGCGCGCTCTCCAGCAGGGCTGCGGAAAGCGCCTTTTTGCCCGGCGACGAGTCGCGGTAGGCCTCAAACAGGCTCGACGAATAGATCTTGCCGGACGTTTCAGCCAGGCCGAATGTGAGGATCTCGGACAATCCGGTCCAAAGTCGTGCCAACAAGGCGGCTTCTGCAATGTGCTCTCCACCACCGTCAATCAGAGCCTGCAGCAGGTCATGTGCGGATGGGTTTTCGGAAGGATCACTGATCAGGAAACCGTCTTCCGTTTCCTCACACAACTCGCTTTCATGCAGCCAGTGCAGCATGCTTGCTGCGAGCGGAGCTGCCGTTTCGTGCAGTTTGCCTGCCTCCACGTGGGCAGGGAGCTGGAGAGGGGTGCCATCGCTCAAGTCATAAAGGGCCTGGTGGGCAATCGTGCGCCCAAGCGCTTCAATGAGAAGCCGGCTGTCTTCGAGCTCCTGTTCGTCGGAGCCAGCCAAGTCAAGTTCTTCGGCCAGTTTTTCAAGGCTCTGGAACTTTTCGGACACTGGTGACACGCGGCCGTTTGTCGGCAAGATCGTTGCGATCTGTCGATATACGAGGTCGTCGGGATGTGTGTCCTGTCCAAGCGTGACCGCCTTGAACCGAGCCTTGTTCAGCCGTGCAATTGTCTGACCGTCCTCGTCGAGGAACTCGAAGCTTGCCTCGATCGAACGGGGTGAGGCCTTGGTGACTTCAATGCGCACCGTTGTTGGATTGACCTCGGCTGCGAGCAGCCGGAGCGTTCCCATTCTGATCGGCAGGAACGATGTGTTCTGGGGCACACCCTCGACGCCGTCCAGCAAGGCAAACAGGCCGTGGAAACCTGCGTCAACCAGGGTCGGGCAAAGCGCAAAGGGGAGGTCTGCGACACTTTCATCCTGCGGCAGCAAGGTGACTGTTGCGGACGTGTCCGAGTGGCGAACAACTTCCTTGGCGCGTCTGAAGGCTGGCCCGTAGTTCAGACCGAAACTCTGTGTGATCTTGTAAAGAGTCTCGTGATCGAGAACCGAAACGGTTTCGTCATGGGTCTTCAGCCACGGCGTTCTGGAAACGGTGGAAGGTGTGATGAACGTTCCACGAGCATTCAACGACCAGTCGTTTTCGGACAGGCGTGGTCGCGAAAGGATCTCGATCACATTGTCATCTGATGAAATGCGGACCTGGGTTTCCCAGACTTCGTCCACCTCAATAACGAGAGGGCGCAGGATGTCGAAGTCCCGGAGTTCGATCTTGTCGCCGCGCGTCCAGCGCAAGGCTGCCCGCAGGCTCATTTCAATATAGCCGGCAGCGGGGAAGACCACGCTTTGCTCAACCTTGTGGTCGGTCAGGAAATCGAGAGAACCTGAGTCGATGTGGTTGAACCACTCTGCTGCATCCTGACGAAGTCGATATCCGAGCAGGGGCCACGTCTGGCCGAACATGAAGTCGACACGCTCGGGACTGCTTTCCGGCTTGAAATCGCTGTTTTGCCATGGATAGGAAGGCAGATCGGCGATATCGGCCGGTTTGGGGCCGACAAATTTCTCAAGATCGGTCTGACCGCCATGTGCGATGATGGTTGCGGCGATCCGGTCAATGGGATTGCCGGCAGGGACGCCGCCACTCTTGGGCGGTTCTTTCAGCGTCTCGAGGAACTTGGCCTTCTTGCCCTTGGCCCGCAGCACGTCGTTGACGTAGGTCCCCAAAACGGTCTTGGGACCGATTTCGACGAGGACGCTGAAATCGTAGGCGGCCATGTTTTCGATCGCAGCGGCAAAAAGAACCGGCTGACGAACGTTTTTCCACCAATAGTCCGGGTCTACGCGGACGTCGGTCTCTTCTGGGGTCACCGTTGAATAGAACGGCAAGCCCGGTTCGGTCGGAGTGAGACCATCCAGTGCCGCAAGGAGCGGTTCGCGGATCGGGTCAACGAGCGCACTGTGGAAAGGGTAGGCCAGGTTCAGTCGGCGCATGGCCCATTTTTTCTTGCGAGCAAACTTCGCAAACGCATCGAGACTGTCGCTGTCACCGGAGATCGTGACACTGCGCGGGCTGTTGTCTGCAGCGAGTTCAAGCCGCGGCAGTCCGCTTTCGTTTATCGCATCGACAGCCTTTTCAGCCGGCAGAAGCAGAGCTCCCATGGAGCCAAGGTCGCGCACCACTTCTTGCTCGCTGGAACGTGCCCGGATGACCTTGACGGCCTGTTCCAGGTCAAGCGCGCCTGCACACCATGCCGCAGCCACTTCACCGACGGAGTGACCAGCCGTTCCGGAGGCGGTAATTCCCCGATGGCGGAGCGATTCAACAAGACCGACCTGTATCGCGAACAACAGGGGCTGCGCGATTTCGGACCGCTCGAGATCTGCTTCCAGGTCTTCCGCGAAAAGCGTGGTAACCAGCGACCAGCCGCTGATACCCATGAAGATCTTGTCGACCTTGTCAAAGGCGTCCCGGAACGTGACATCAGCCTGATAGGCATCCTGGCCCATCCCGGCCCACTGGGAGCCGTTCCCGGAAAACACGAACCCGACCTTGGCGTCTGGTTTGATAATGCTGCCAGAAATGGTGTCAGCCTGTTCGTCACCGGTTTCCGCGAATGCACGCAGGGCGGCCAGCTTGTCCTCTGCCGACTTGGCCGTAAGGATCAGACGCTCGGAAAGCAGGTCACGCGCATGCGCTGAAGAGGCAATGATCTTGCCGGCCGTGTCCGCGTCCCCGTTTTCAAGACGATCACCATACCGGCTTGCAAGTTCCTGCAAGGCTTCCTTCGAACGGGCACTCAGTACCAGCGGTGCCTCGACCGGCAGTGTCTCGGTGGCAACGGGGACCGGTTCTGCATCTCCGATGACCGCGTGTGCGTTGGTGCCGCCAAATCCGAAGGAGTTGATACCCGCGAGGCGGCGTTTGTCAGACCGCTGCAATTCAATGGCGTCGCCGGCAACCTTGAGGTTCAGCTCTTCAAACGGAATGTCGGGATTTGGCGTGTTGAAATGCAGGGAGCTGGGCAGCAGGTCCTGCTTCAGCGCCATGACGGATTTGAGCAAGCCAACAAGGCCGGAGACAGGCTCCAGGTGACCAACATTGGTTTTCACCGAACCGATCGGAAGAACGTCGGTCCGCTTCTGACCGATTACCTTGCCAAGAGCATCCGCTTCCGCAGGGTCGCCCACCCGGGTGCCCGTGCCATGAGCTTCAACAAAGGCCAGTTCCTTTGGATCAACCTCGAGGCCTTCATAGATCTCGCGCAGCAGATCAGCCTGGGCGTAGGGCGAGGGGAGTGACAGGCCAACGGTTCGTCCGTCGGCGTTGATGCCGGTCGCCAGCAGTTTGCCGTGGCTCTTTGATCCGCTTGGCAGACCTGCACGTGCTGCTCGCAGCACGACGACGGCACCGCCTTCGGAGCGCACATAACCAGCGCCATTGGCGTCGAAAGCCTGGCACAGGCCTGTCGGCGACAGCATGGTCGCGCGCGAAAACCCGACAAAGGCGAAGGGGCTGAGGAGAAGGCTGACACCGCAAACGATTGCAGTATCGATCTGTCCGCTTTCAATTGCCGATACAGCCTCGTGCAATGCAACGATTGAAGAGGAGCATGCCGTGTCGACGGTGAAACTCGGCCCGCGCAGGTCGTAGATATAGGAAATTCGGTTGGAGACGATGGAAAGCGTGTTCCCCGTCATGAACTGCATGTCGGCTGTCGCAGGGTCGACGATGAAGCGATGATGGTAGTCCAGAGACGAAGCCCCGACATAGACACCCGTGTTCGAGCCGGCGAGGTCGCTCGGGCGGATGTTTGCGTGCTCCAGGGCTTCCCACACCAATTGCAGCAAAAGCCGCTGCTGGGGATCCATCTGGACGGCTTCACGCGGGGAAATTCCGAAAAAAGCCGGATCGAATCCCCACACATCGTCGAGCTGCCCGGCAGCCCATGTATATGTTTTCCCGGAAGTGGATTGCTGCGGATGCCCGAAGCGCGCCAAAGGCCAGCGCTCAGGAGACACCGAAGAAACGGCGCATTGCCTTTCCTTCAGCAATGACCAGAATTCATCAGAATTTTTGGCTCCAGGGAGCCGAGTAGAATAGCCTAGAATGTCTATGTTTGATGTAAGCGATGCCACAGAACAACCTGTATTACTCTTTGGAAGCCGACCTATTTATTGAGATTCTAAAAAACTTACAATTAGCGAATACTCATTTCCAAGGGCTCCCTCAACGTCAATATTCCGTCCGGCGAACGCCTGCGAGCAGGTCTAACCGGAGATTACCCCAGACACGGAATTGTCTCCATAGCTCTGAAGAGTGTCAAATCGAGGATGGTTTATCTCATGCTGTATATTAGTGGAAGGCATTATGTTCAAAAACTGCAGTGATGTTGCCATTTTTTGAGATTTGCCTAGATCATTGACACAACGAATAAAAAAAGCCCCGATTTTTTCGGGGCTTTTGTAATTTTATGTCACTAAACGTTACTGTCAGGGAAGGATGATTTTCGCTCCGCCATGAAGGCCTGCAGAGCTTCATCGGTTCCCGGGTCGAGTTCCGGCCCGGAATAGGACCTGAGCATCTCCTTCCAGCGCCCGTTTGCCCGCTGAGCGGCGTCCATTTCCCCGTCTGCCAGCCACTGTTCGAACGAGTTGTTGTCGGCAATTGACGAGCGGTAGAAGGCGCTCTCGAAATTGCGCTGCGTATGCGCCGCACCGAGAAAATGTCCACCAGGACCAACTTCCTGAAGGGCGTCCATCGCCAGAGCTTCTTCGGATACGTCGATCCCCTTGGCCAGAACATGCATCATTCCGAGCTGGTCGGCATCCATGATGAACTTTTCATAGGACGAACACAGGCCCCCTTCGAGCCAGCCTGCGGAGTGAAGCGCGAAGTTCACGCCGGACTGAACGGTAGCCAGAATTGTCTGGGCCGACTCCTGCGCCGACTGGGCGTCCGGAACCTTTGAAGCGGTAAAGGAACCACCGGACCGGAAGGGCAGGTTCAGGCGACGAGCAAGTTTGGCCGCACCATTGAGGAGCAGCGACCCTTCGGGGCTGCCGAATGTCGGTGCGCCGGACTGCATGGAGATGGAGCTGACGAAGGCGCCGAAGACAACCGGCGCGCCGGGACGCACCAGCTGCGTCAGGGCACAGCCGGCCATGGCTTCGGCCAGAACCTGGGACAGGGTACCTGCGACAGTGACCGGGCTCATCGCGCCAGCAAGGATGAAGGGAGACACGATACAGGCCTGGTTGTGGCGGGCGTAGACCTTGAGCGCCCCGAGCATGGTCGCGTCAAAAACCAGCGGAGAGTTTGCATTGATCAGCTGGATCATGACGCAGTTCTGGTCGACAAAGTCCTCACCAAAGGTGATCTGGGCCATGCGGACCGAATCTTCAGCGCGCTCCGGAGCTGTTACGGATCCCATGAAGGGTTTGTCCGAGTATTTGATATGGGAGTAGACCATATCGAAATGGCGCTTGTTGACCGGGAGGTCGACCGGCTCGCAAACGGTCCCGCCAGAATGGTGCAGCCACGGCGACATGTAGGCCAGCTTCACGAAATTCCGGAAATCCTCGATGGTTCCGTAGCGGCGTCCCTGGTCGAGGTCAGTCACGAAAGGAGGGCCGTAGACCGGCGCGAAGACGAGATTGTTGCCGCCGATTTCAACGCTGCGCGCCGGGTTGCGGGCATGCTGTGTGAACTGGGATGGCGCGGTTTTCAGGATCTCCCGAAGCATGCCTTTCGGGAACCGCACCCGTTCACCATCAACTTCGGCGCCGGCGATTTTCCAGATGTTCAGGACTTCCGGGTCTTCTCGAAACTCAAGACCGATTTCTGCCAGGATCCGGTCGGCATTGGCTTCGATTTTCTCAACACCTTCGTCGCTCAGAACGTCGTAAACCGGAATATTGCGCGCGATGTAGGGTACGGCCTGGCTGCTCGGACCTGCCTGTCGCCGTTCACGACGAGCATTTCTTCCGCGGCGGCCTGATGGGGCAGCTTCTGACATTATTGGGCTCCCAGGATGGAATGATCATTATCGCTAGTCTTAGACAGCTTGGCCAGCGGCCTTGGTACAGATGCGTCCTAACCTAACCTAATTCCGGCATGCGTGAACCGGAGATATTGCCTCGCGCAACCCATTGTGGTGTGATTTTCAGCCCTCCGGAATTTTGGACCGTGTCGTGGTCAACACGCGCCATGACGCAATTACGCTATTTGGTACCGTGATCTGCCGCGATACTGACACCAAGTTGTCTGTATGCCGGGTCAGACCGACAGGTAAACATGCATCGGATCTGAAACCGGGCTGATCAGCCGCGCACACTAATGCATATGGGAGGGGCGCTGCCTCTGTTCCCTGCTGTTGAAGAGGAATGAAAAAATGTCAGCGTTTCCTGACAGGGCAAAGGTCGTCATTGTTGGTCTCGGAGGGATTGTCGGCGCATCGGTGGCGCATCACCTGATCGAGCGGGGCTGGGACGACATCGTCGGGATCGACAAGTCGGGTGTCCCCACCGACATCGGCTCGACCGCCCACGCTTCCGATTTCTGCTACACCACCAGCCACGACTACCTGTCCGTCTGGACAACGCAGTACTCCATCGATTTTTTTGAGAAGATGGGTCACTACGCGCGCGTCGGCGGTCTCGAAATCGCCCGGACCGGCGACGACACCTGGATGGAAGAAATCAAGCGCAAGGTCACCTCTGGCAAGGCCTTCGGCACCAATGTGCGCCTCGTCGATCCGGCCGAGATCAAGGAAAAGTTCCCGCTGATCGAGGAGGACATGGTTCAGGGTGGCATGTGGGACCCGGATGCGGGTCTCGTCATACCGCGTTCGCAGACAGTCGCGGGCAAACTCGTAGACGCGGGTGAAAAGAGCGGAAAGCTCAAGGTCTTTGCAAATACACCAGCCCAGTCGCTTCTGGTCGAGAATGGCCGGATCAAGGGCGTCGTCACCCACCGGGGGACGATCCTTGCCGACCATGTCATCGTCTGCGCAGGGCTGTGGGGCAGGCAGATTGCCGAGATGGTCGGTGAAGACCTGCCGGTCATGCCGGTCGATCACCCGCTGACCTTCTTCGGCCCCTATAACGAATTCGAGGGGACAGGCAAGGACATCGGCTACCCGCTTCTGCGCGACCAGGGTAATTCGGCCTACATGCGCGACACAGGTGATCCGAAGACGTCCGAAGGTGGTCAGATCGAGTGGGGCTACTATGAACCCACTCATCCACGCATGTGCCACCCGCGCGACCTCCTTGAAAAGGATCAGGCACGCCTGTCACCCTCCCAGCGTGACCTTGAAATGGAGCAGGTCATCGAGCCGCTGGAACGGGCCATGGAGCTGACGCCGATCCTGGGTGAGCTTGGGTATAATGAAAGCCACTCGTTCAACGGACTTCTGCAGGTGTCAGCTGCCGGCGGGCCGTCTTGCGGCGAAAGCCAGAAGGTGCGCGGCCTGTGGTACTGTGTTGCCATCTGGGTCAAGGACGGGCCGGGCTATGGCAAGCTCATTGCAGACTGGATCACCGACGGAAGAACCGAAATCGATCACGCCACGATCGACTATTCCCGGTTCTACCAGCACCAGCTGACGGAAGAATTCATCGAGGGGCGGTGCTACGAGGCCGCGCAGAAGATCTACTTCCCGGCGATCCATCCGCGTGAGCCCTATGCCAACGGCCGCAACGTGAAGAGGTCGCCCTTCTATGAGAGGGAAGTCGAACTCGGCGGCCATTTCATGGAGCTCGGTGGCTGGGAACGTGCCCATGGCTATGCGGCCAATGAACATCTGCTTGAAAAATACGGCAACCAGGTTCCGGAACGCGAGAACGAATGGGACAACCGTCACTTCTGGCGGGTTTCCAACGCCGAACAGCTCGCCCTGAGTGAGGATTGTGGCATCATCAACTTGTCCCACTTCTACATGTTCGATGTGGAAGGACCGGATCATGTCGAGCTGATGGAATGGCTCTGCGCCGCAAAGATCGGCGGCGACAACATGGTCGGCAAAGGCATCTACACACATTTCCTGGATGACGAAGGCAACGTGCGTGCCGACCTGACCGTCTTCCGCATGGAAGACCGCTGCCGGATCGTGGATGGAGCCGACGCCGGACCGCGTGACTATCACTACGTCAAGCGCATTGCGGAAGACAAAGGCTACGACGTGACCGTCACCGATGTCAGCGAACAGTTCACCACAATCGGCATCTGGGGACCGAATGCGCGCGAAAACCTCAAGAAGGTCGTTTCCGATCCGGCTGCACTGGATCCGGAGAACTTCCCGTTCGCAGCCATCCGGCAGATCGAGATTGCAGGCAAACCGGTTTCCGCCCTGCGCCTTTCCTATGTTGGTGAACAGGGCTGGGAACTGCACATGAAATTTGAGGACGGGCTGGCAGTCTGGGATGCGCTGCGCGGCATTGGTGTCATGGCCGTCGGGGTTGAAACTTATGCAAACTCCCGCCGTATGGAAAAGAGCCTCCGCCTGCAGAATGCGGACCTGCTGACGCAATACAATCTCTATGAAGCCGACCTCGCGCGACCAAAGGTCAAGGCTGCAGATTTCCGCGGCAAGGCCAAACATGTCGAGTATCGGGAGCGGGAGCATCAACCGGCGATGCTTTGTACGCTGGTCATGACGGAAAACACCGATGCAAGCGGTGTGAAGCGCTATCCTGTCGGTGCCATGCCGGTCATGGACCCTGATACGGGCAAGACACTTGTCGACAGTCTCGGGCGGATTTCCTACACGACCTCCGTTGCGTTCGGGCCCACCATCGGCAAGAACATCGCTCTGGCCTATCTGCCTTACGAGTATTGTCAGGTCGGTCGCAAGTTGACGGTCGAGTATTTCTCCGAGACTTATCCGGTCGAAGTGGCCGGCGTCGGTTATCAGCCGCTATACGACCCGGAAAACCTGAAGCCGAGGAGCTGATTGCCACCGGTATAACAAGACCGGGGAAATCTTGCTTTCCAATCCAGAACCAGACAAACCCCGCGTGGACAACCGCGCGGGGTCTGCTATTGCAGGCGCAAGGCCCTGAAGGGCTATCGACAAAATGAAAGACAGTTGAATGTCCAAGCTGGAAGATCTTCTTGCGCGCAAGGGCGCGCTTCTTGCTGACGGGGCGACCGGAACCAACCTTTTTGACATGGGGCTGGTTTCAGGGGATGCGCCGGAACTCTGGAACACGGACGAACCGGATAAGATCAGGGCCCTGCACCAGTCTTTTGTAGACGCGGGCTCCGACATCATCCTGACCAACACGTTCGGCTGCAACCGGCATCGGCTCAAGCTGCACAATGCGGTTGACCGGGTGAAGGAACTCAATATTGCCGGTGTGAAGCTGGCGCTGGAAGTTGCCGGTACCGTTGAGCGCGAGGTTCTGATCGGCGGATCCATTGGTCCGACCGGAGAGCTTTTCCAACCTCTTGGCGCGCTGAGCTACGAGGAAGGCGTGGAGGCCTTCCGCGAACAGATGGAAGGGCTGGTCGAAGGTGGCGCAGATATTCTCTGGGTTGAAACCATGTCGGCCGTTGAAGAAATGAAGGCCGCTGCCGAGGCGGCCAGGGATTTTGATTTGCCGCTGGTCATCACTGCCAGCTTCGATACCGCAGGCAAAACCATGATGGGATTGCCGCCTAAAGGGCTTGGCGACCTGCAATCGCAATTTGCCTGTACGCCGGTGGCAATCGGTTCGAATTGCGGGGTCGGCGCGTCCGATCTTCTGACCGCCATCATGGAGATCACCGAAGCCTATCCCGACGCTATCGTGGTTGCGAAGGCCAATTGCGGGATTCCCCAGATCCAGGGCGACGAGGTGGTCTACACGGGAACACCGGATCTCATGGCCAGCTATACGCATATGGCGTTGGACGCCGGTGCCAGGATCATCGGAGGCTGCTGCGGCACATCTCCGGTGCATCTGTCCGCCATGCGTGGGGCTATCGACACCCATCAGGCCGGCAGCCGGCCAACTCTGGACCAGGTTCTTCAGCAAATCGGCCCCCTGGTTTCCCCCCCCAACAGGGAGGCCGATGCTGCGCGTGCCGAAAGCGAGGGGGCCGCAACAGGCCGCCGCCGGGGCCGCAGAAGAGGCTGACCAGCACATATCTAAAGAGGCTCCTTTCCGGAGCCTTTTTTGTTTGCGCGTGGAATTCAGTCTCCGGCGCAGGGGCCGGGTTTGGTCGTCTTGAAAGACGACGTGACTTCTTTCAGCGAAGCCTTGTTGATCCCCATCGGCCTGTAAGGTGGGGCGCTCTGCATCCCCGGGCTGATCATGTGGATCGTGAAACACCCGGCAAACACCTTGACGCCGCCATCGCTTTGGACCGCGGAAAGTGCGACAGGCAGCACCCAGAAAATCTGTCCTGCTCCGGGATCAGGCGCCGTTGAACCGAACTTGACCGTCACGGATTGCGTTTCACTGAATCCCTTGGACCAGGTTTGAAAGTCCTTGGGTGCCGAACCTTCCGAGAAGTAGCTGTAAGCCTGGACATAGAGCCTGTTGCTGATTGCGTAATAGTAGCTCTCGATCAGCTTTTGCGGGGACGAGCGATCATCCTGGAATGTCCAGTCGCTGGCGTGCGTCGGTACTGACGACAAGCTTGCGGCCACAATGAAAACAGGAAAGATCCTCTGCGCAAATCGAACAAATCTCGAGTTTCTGTTAGAGACACCCGACTGAATTCCGTTCGACCTGACTGTCATAGGCCTTCCACGCTTTCCGGCGAGATGATTTCAACGGACTTTTCGACAATCAGGGGGCCAGCAATTTCCCGCCAGACAGCCAGGTGTTTTGAGGCAAAGTGGGCTTCCAGAACCTCCCGATCCTGCCAACGCTCCACAAACACGAAGGCATTGGGGTCAGTGACACTCTGATGAAGGTCGTAGGACAGATTGCCCGATTCCTTTCGTGTCTCCTCGATGCAGACGCGTGCCGCCTCGATGAGACCGGGCCGGTCTTCGTCAGTGGTCTTGATGGATGCGATTACAAAAATCATAGTTTTGGGGTCCCCGATCTGGAAACGTGCCGGTTGCACGTGGCGGCTTAACCCTCAGTCTTTCCATGAAAATTCAATGACGCAATCAAAAGTTTATTGAGTTTAGGCAGCAAGATGCTACGTGAACGCCGACTTTGCCCTGCGGACGTGACAGGGCGTTGATCTGCAAAAGGGAGAGGGTCCTTGCGGATATTCGGACTTGTCTTGATCGCGGCAGCCTGCCTGGCGCCGATCTATTGGTATGCACCGCTCGCCACCGGGCGTGATGCAGGGGCTCTTTTCAGCCAGTATCTGGGCTCGGCAGCGCTGATCCTGATGGGCATCAATCAGTTCATTGCAACAAGAACATTCGGCCTTGAAGCCGTCTTCGGTCCGCTGGATCGCATCTATGTGCTGCACAAGTGGCTGGGCGTGATCGCCATGGTCGCGATGGGGCTTCATGACATAATCGATGCGGAAATGAACGGCATTCGGGGCGGGCCCCTGGCGGGGATCGCGGAAGACATCGGCGAAGTCAGCCTTTACGGGCTTCTGATTCTCGCCCTTGCCTCCGTAATCACCTTCATCCCCTATCACCTGTGGAAATGGAGCCACCGTCTCATTGGTATCTTCTTCTTCATGGGCGCGTTTCATTTCTTCTTCATCGAGAAGCCCTTTTCCAACGCGGACCCGCTTGGCCTTTACATCTCCTTCTTCTGCGTGCTCGGCATTGCAAGCTATGTCTGGATGTCGATCCTTCGGCCAATGGCACCACGCGGTCATGGCTACACCGTCTCGTCGGTCCGACATCTCGGCGGGCTTACGGAGGTTGAGCTGGAACCGAAGGGCAGGGGACTGAAGCACAAGCCCGGCCAATTCGCCTTCCTGTCAATCAAGGGAAGTGGTCTGTCCGAGGAACATCCCTTCACATTGAGCGCGGCGCCCAATTCTGAACGCACCCTGCGTTTTTCCATAAAGGATCTCGGTGACTACACGCGCCGTTTGCGCAGGACCCTGACGGAAGGACTGGATGCAACCGTCTCCGGACCGTTTGGCCATTTCTCCATGCCGTCCGGCCGCGACCCGCAGGTCTGGATTGGTGCAGGTGTCGGTATCACGCCATTCCTGGCCTTTGCAGAAAGCCTGAAAAGCCGGGAAGCAGGGCCCGCAAAGCTCTACTATTGCGTCCGGGAAAAGGATGACATCCCCTATGCGGTGGATCTGGAACGGATCGCGGAAGACGTCGGCAATCTTGAACTGATCATCGTGAATTCCGCCGAAGGTGTCCGGCTTACCCCGGATCGCATCACGGCCGATCTTGGCGGTGATCTCGAAAGGGCTCATGTTTTCTTCTGCGGTCCGACGGCCATGCGCAAGGCACTCAAGAGCGGTTTGGTTCTGAAAGGGCTGCGCGCCAGCCGGTTCCATTTCGAGGAATTCGAGATGCGGACTGGTATCGGTCTGGGTGCGCTGGCGGCCTGGATCTGGGACCGTGGCATCTACGCCATCGAAAAGCGCAACGCGGCCAGAACACAGCCTGCCGAGTAAATTGGCGACGGCAAGCACGCAGTGCTTGCCTTTCTCCTTGTTTTGACGTTTACGTAAAAAAAATCCGGTTAACCGGTGCAAATTGAGCGGCGTAGGGGAGACGGGAATGCAGCCAGTTATGACCGGCGATGAAATCATGGCCTTGCTGGACAAGGTATTCCCGCAGATCCATGCCGGTGGACGGGTTTATTCCATCGACAGCGTTTCGCCTGGCAAATCGGTTGTGCGGTTGTCTGCCAATGAACTGCATCTGCGCCCTGGTGGAACCGTTTCCGGTCCTTCGATGATGGCGCTGTCGGATCTGGCGGCCTATGTCGTGATCCTTGCCCATATCGGACCGCAGGCGCTTGCGGTGACAACCAACCTCAACATCAATTTCCTGCGCAAGCCGGATCCGGGCGATCTGCTGGGCACCTGCCGTCTCCTGAAACTCGGCAAACGCCTGGCTGTCGTCGATGTCGAGATTGCCGGAGAAGGCGCCGAGGACCTGGTGGCCCACGCCACGGCAACCTACTCGATACCGCCACGTTAACGCCTCTTGATCGTCTGGCCGTCACGCCGTCTCCTGCGTTTCTTCCCGATCGAACAAGCCTTCCAGGTCTTCGGAATACTCCACGACCTGGTTTCGTCCCTGGCGTTTGGCCGCGTAAAGGGCAAGGTCTGCCCGGTGCAAAGAGGTTTTCTCGTCGTCTTCCACACCTGCCAGATAGGCACCAATGCTCAAGGTCGGATGATGAACTGTATTGTCAAAACTGAACGGTGCCTTCGTCGCTTCCATGATCCGGCCATAAAGTTTGCGGAACCCTTTCAGCGTTATTCCCCGGCACAGGACTATGAACTCGTCACCACCATAGCGTCCGACGATATCGTCATTGCTTCGTGTGCTTGACCTGAACTGATCTGCAAAATGTTTCAGGATCGCGTCGCCCGAAGCGTGTCCGTGCTCATCATTGACCTGCTTGAACTGATCGACGTCAATGAAAAGAATGCCGAGGGTTGGGGAGGCCGTGTCAGCCTCGAAGTGGCTTTTCAGATAGTCCGATATGGAATTCCGGTTCAAAACCCCGGTCAACTGGTCATAGCGCGTCAGTTCGAGCAGACGTTTGTCCTGTTTCATGACCTGTCGCGTTCGGTAGACATCGGCCGCTGCCGGGAAGAGCAGCGCTATAAACGTGCCAAGGATCAGGTACCCGCTGACACGCTGGAAGACCTTCTCAAGTGCTTCTTCAAATTCGCTGACATCGACATAAACCTCCAGTGCACCGATACGTTCACCACTGGGAAGAACAGCAGGCAGGTAGACATCGACATACGTTTCCAGATGCGCCTCGTGATCGTATTCGTCTGCTTCCTCATGTTCGTGGAGTCCGACAATCGGCTCGCCGCTTTTGAACACCTGAAGGGCTTCATCGCTGAACAGGTCCGAGGGACCCAGCAGCCCTGAATCGGAAAGGAGCGTCTGCATGCCTTCCCGGTTGAACAGCTTGAAACGGACGACGTCGATCAAGGGAAACGAGGATTCGATGCGGTCGCGTTCGGACGGCGTGATGATTCCGGTTTCAACCATCCGACGGGCTGACGGTGTTGTCTTGAAGAAATTGTCGGCCCAGTGCTGGGCGCGGATCTGTGCGTTGTTGCGCAAGGCGGCCTGGACCTGCCAGTCGATCAGGGAATTCAGCGTCAGCGCAAAGAGCAGAACGAGCAACAGGGCGCCAGTGATTGCGATGAGCAGCGGATTTCGATATTCCCGCAATTTGGAAGACAGATCCACGGGACGCCATCTCCTTGACTTCGCTACGTTCGTTTACGTTCCCAGACTATCTCGCCGGCAAACAAGGGGCCAGACATTCCTTTTCGATTGTCAGGATCGCCCGCTGAGGCTGAAGATCCCGTAAATGGAGTGAATTTGTGTGGTATTATAATACCGTTTTTTTAAGACATTGAAAAATATAAAGAAAATAATGCAAGGGCGAAATTTTCATGCTTGACGGCAAATTTGCTCAGGCGTATAAGCTGCCTCGAACGAATTTGAGGTCCGTTCGCTGGCTCTTTGGATGCCGCGCGGGCCTTTTCTTTAACTGACCAAGTTGGATCAAACTCATGAAGACCTTCTCTGCCAAGCCGGCTGAGGTCGAGAAAAAGTGGATCTTGATCGACGCAGAAGGCATGGTTGTCGGCCGTCTCGCCGCCTACATCGCCAATCACCTGCGTGGCAAGCATCTGCCGACCTACACGCCGCATGTTGACACCGGCGACAACATCATCGTCATCAATGCCGACAAGGTGGTACTGACCGGTCGTAAATACGACAACAAGAAGTACTACTGGCACACCGGCCATCCAGGCGGCATCAAGGAGCGCACCGCGCGTGCCATCCTCGAAGGCCGTTTTCCGGAGCGCGTTCTGGAAAAAGCCGTACAGCGCATGATGCCCGGTGGTCCGCTCTCCAACAAACAGTTGAGCAACCTCAAGGTCTACGCTGGTCCGAACCACCCGCATGAAGCTCAGTCGCCTGAACTGGTCGACGTGAAGGGCCTCAACGCAAAAAATGATGGCAAGAGGGCTTAACGATGGCTGAGCTGCAATCCCTGGAAGAACTGGGCGGCGCGGTCGACACCGCAGCCCCGGAAGCTCCGGTCCATGTCCAGAAGCTGGACGCACAGGGCCGGGCCTACGCAACTGGTAAACGTAAGGACGCCATCGCGCGCGTCTGGATCAAGCCGGGCACCGGCAAGATCATCGTCAACAAGAAGGACTTCACCGAGTATTTCGCTCGCCCGGTTCTTCAGATGATCCTTCAGCAGCCGATCATGCTGACCGATCGTGCCGGCCAGTATGACGTCATCGCGACTGTCGTTGGCGGTGGCCTTTCCGGTCAGGCTGGTGCTGTGCGTCATGGTCTCTCCAAGGCCCTGACCCATTACGAGCCCGAGCTGCGCGGCATCCTGAAGAAGAACGGCTTCCTGACCCGCGACAGCCGCGTGGTCGAGCGTAAGAAATTCGGTCGCCGCAAGGCCCGTCGTTCGTTCCAGTTCTCCAAGCGTTAATCGCCGGACTTCTGGACTTCAAAGATTTGAAACCCGCCGGAGAGATCCGGCGGGTTTTTGCATGGCCGGATGTGGTGTAGGAAGAAGGGCGCCGCGCGTCACACGTCCGGCAAAACCCGCTCAGGGGCAAACGGGTATCCATGGCTCAGGCAAAATTCACCAGCGGCAATCTGTTTCGCCATGTCACGGTGATGTCGCTGACGGCATCGGTCGGACTGATGGCGATTTTTGCCGTCGATTTCATCGACATGATCTTCATCTCGATGCTCGGCAAGGACGAGCTTGCCGCTGCCGTTGGCTATGCCGGTGCCATCCTCTTTTTCACCACCTCCTTCAATATCGGCTTTGCCATTACCGCTGGTGCACTCGTGTCTCGGGCACTTGGCGAGCGCAACCGCGAGCTCGCCCGCCGGCGCGCGTCCAATGCTCTGGCAGCAGGTGTCCTGTTTTCAGCGCTATTCGCGGCAGCCGTCTGGTTCAATCTTGATTTCTTTGTCACCCTGATCGGAGCGTCAGGTGTCACGCACGATCTGGCCGTACACTATCTCCAGATCATCATTCCGACCCTGCCGCTGCTGTTGCTTGGCATGGCGGGAGGGGCGGTGCTCAGGGCGCACGGAGACGCCCGACGGGCCATGACGGCGACCCTGTTGGGCGGCCTTGTGAACGCGGTTCTGGACCCGATCCTCATATTCGGCCTCGACCTGGAACTGACCGGTGCAGCGCTGGCGAGCGCGGCCGCAAGGGTTGCCATGGCCTATTTTGCGCTGCAGCCGATTTTCAAGTTTCATGGCGGACTGGACCTGCCTCGTCCGCCGGAATTCCTGCGGGACCTGTCGCCGATCATCGCAATCTCGGTACCGGCGACCCTGACACAGCTGGCAAGTCCTGTGGGGCAGGCCTGGGTGACGCGGTCCATGGCCGAGTTCGGTGAGGAAGCTGTTGCCGGCATGGCGATTGTCGCCAGGATGATGCCGGTGGCCTTCGGCACGATCTTCGCGCTTTCGGGTGCTGTCGGACCGATCATTGGCCAGAACTATGGGGCAGGGCTTTATGACCGGGTGCGCCGGACCCTGCGCGATGCGCTGTTGTTCACCGTGCTGGTGGTCGCTTTGGCGGCGGCATTGCTCTACATCCTGCGGGCTCCGATTGCGGCCCTTTTTGAAGCCCAGGGCCTCGCTCTGACCCTGATCTACCTTTTCTGTGGTCCCCTCGCGCTCGCCTTCTTTTTCAATGGGGCGCTGTTCGTGTCCAATGCCTGTTTCAACAATCTGGAACGGCCCTTTTATTCAACGCTCTTGAACTGGGGGCGGCATACACTGGGAACTATTCCGTTTGTCTGGCTTGGCGCCTATTTCTGGGGTGCTCCCGGCGTTCTGATCGGACAGGCGACCGGTGGCGTCGTCTTTGGCGTCCTGGCGGTCTTCATCGCCTATCGGGTGATCCGAGATGTCGAGATCAAGGGCAAGAAATCGAAAGGGCCGGGCCTTTTCCAGCGCCAGGCGCGTCAGGTGATCCTGTTCTTCGCCAGGAGGTGACCGGTCTGCGCTGTGTGGGCCGCCATTTTCTTCAAGTCGCGTAACGCCTTTTGGGCGGCAATGTCGGTCATGGGCTTCGACGGTGCTTCGCCGAACTCACCGGTAAAGAACGACCATGCGAAGAGGACGGGGTTTGCGGACTGCAGCCAGCTTGCTTTTCTCGTGACACGCTTTTCCGCCAGGACCTGACCGCTGTCGACATCGAGCAAATACCCATAAAAGGTCACGGACGGGCGAAAGAGAATTGGAATGAAGGTGTCATTGGCGTTGAGCGCCGCGTGAAAGCCGTAACGCAGATCCGTGATTGCCAGATGTAAAAGCTGGTCTCCGGCAGCGGTTTCCAGGCCATTTTCGTAGAGCGGCAGATCAAGCGCTTGCGCAAAATAGCTGCGCAGTGTCCCCGGGTCCGGTTGGGTTTGTACCGGCGCACCGAAATGGTGGCAGAACGAACTGATGATGTTCCAGTCCAGGTGCATCTGGACATCACCCAGATAAATCTGTGGGGGTTTCTTACGGCGGAACAGCCAATTGAAAATGGACATGGTAGTCAGCTCAAAGTTTGTCCAACAGTCTTCAGAGCTTTCTTTTCGAGATCGTTCAAAAGCCTGAGTGCGCCGTGTTCTATGAGTGGAAGCGTCGGAGGGCCATGATGGCTCCGATAGTTTTTGGGAGTAATGGAGTTCGACAGCTTCTTTCTGGCGAGCAGGCGGCCGGATTTCGCTTCGACCAGGCGGCCATCAAGTGTGACGGAGTCTGAAAGAAGAAGCCAAATCACGGGCGCCAAAATCAAATACAAGGGGTTCAGATCAGGTTGCCCTGCGCTCACCGCCTTGTGAACTTTCTTTAGCTCAAAATCAAAATACCAATTTCCTACTTTTACTGGCTTGTCTGGTTCGAACACCTTGAGTCCAAGACGATGGGCAAATCTGAAACGCAGATGGTCGTCCTTGTCGGCGGTTTCGCAGTCAAGTTCACTTTCGTCCAAAACATCCTCAACAACGCGATAGTCCTTGTCGAGATTGACGTGGCGTATGTAGGTGAGAGGAATGTTTCCCCTTGGGTTTATTTTAGGAACCTTCATTCATCGCTCTGCATTGCCCAAAGTTCAAACATAGGTTTTTTTGCCGATGTTTTAAAGCGATGCCCCGCGCCGGGTGACCTTGTGATCTGACGGTGTCCGTTTGCCACCCAGCCTCAGCAGTCTTCGAAACTTCGGACACTCCATGTGGGATGGAGCTGGACATTCAGCCACGTGACGGATCATGTCGCGCAAGGAAGCCAGGTGGTCAATCTGGCGATCGAGATCGTCAGCCTTGTCGTAGAGTTTCTGCCGCGAGATGGACGCGCTTCCGTCCGGCCCGAACATGGTCTTGATCTCGTCCAGGGCAAACCCGGCCTTCTTGCCAAGTTCGATCAATGCCAATTGATCCAGCACTTCCTGCCCGAACAGACGTTTCAACCCCCGGCGCCCGACGGACGTGATCAGACCCTTTTCCTCGTAGTGGCGAATGGCCGATGCTGCTGTACCAGATTGTTTTGAGACTTCGGAAATATCGAGCAATTTCATCACTTGACCTCAAGTCGACTTGAATTTGTACGCTGGACTCCTCCCTCTCAAAACGCAAGGAAAATCCGTGTCCCAATCCCCCGAACACACACACCGTCCACTTTGGCGAGACACTGTCGCCGTCGGTCTCTTGATGACCGCAACCCTGAAGATCATGGCCAATGCTACCATCAGTCCCGCTTTGCCTGCGCTCGAGGCAAGCTTTTCTGAGGAACCCATGGCGGCCTACCTGACGCGTTTCCTCGTTTCCGCTCCGTCCTTGTCCGTCGTGCTCGTCGCGCCTTTTGCCGGGCTTGCCGCTGATCGGTTCGGGCGAGGGCCCTTGTTGCTTGCCGGGGTCATCCTTTTTGCGGTTGCAGGCAGTGCGGGATCATATTTGCCGGACCTCAATGCAATCCTGGCCAGCCGGTTCCTGCTTGGCATTGCCGTCGCCTTGACAATGACGGCCCAGGTTGCGCTGGTCGGAGATCTTTTTTCCGGATCGAACCGCAGTGCCTTCATGGGGTGGCAGGTCGCCGCCGTCAATTTCAGCGGGTTTTTCTATATCGGTTTTGCGGGACTGCTCGCAGGCACATCACCACGCCTGCCGTTTCTGATTTACGCGTTGCCCCTGTTCCTTGTACCTCTCCTGGCCAAAATCCATCGCGAGGAACGGCAGCGGGGCAGGGCGCAGACAAAAACGACTAGCGACGAAACCCGGCTTTCCGGATCACGGAGTTGGCTGCTTCCGGCGATTTCGGTTGGGCTGCTTACAATGGTGACCGTGATGCTGTTCTTCCTGATGCCAAGCCAGCTGCCGTATTTCCTCGACCTCAACGGTTTTGACAGTGCCACGGGAACGGCCATCGGTTTGGGCGTGCTTACGTTGACGGGCGGAGCTGTCGCCATTCTGTTCAAACGTGTCTCGGACGCGCTTGGAGTTCCTGCCACCTTCGCACTTGGGTTTACTCTCATGGCAGCAGGGTTTGGCGCACTGGCTCTTGAGGCGGTCTGGCCGACCATCCTCGCCGGTGCTTCGCTTGTCGGTGCGGGCTACGGTCTGGTTCAACCGAGTTTCCTGATGCTAGCGCTCCAAATTGCCCCGGCAAGCCGACGCGGCAGCGTCTCGGGTATCGTTACGACAGCAATGTTTCTGGGCCAGGTCATCTCACCACTGGTTTTGACGCCGCTGATCCTTTCAAGAGGATTTCCGGTGACGTTTATCGTCGCGGCGACTGCACTCGGGCTTTGTGCGCTTGCAGCTCTGTCGGCATTGCTGCTTCCGCAAAGGCTCCGAAAGCGGACAACCTGATCCGCCGTCAGTTCGGAAACACCAGAACCTTCACCGGCAACAGGAGCGACTGGGCCCGGATGACAATTGCATTGGCAATGCCCATGCCATCGACGATGCGTGACAGGAAGGCCGAGAAGCCGGTGATTTCACCTTCCTTGATGGCCTTGTCGTGATTGGAATAGGCGACCCCGATGCATCTGCTGCCCGGGGGAACCAGATCGGCGTGCCCGGCATAGATCGGCTCGATGACGGTAAATATCGTTCCTGGCCGGGCCCGGTCCTGGATGTCGATGAGTTGATCCGTCGGCCGCAACTGCCCGCCTGCAATGGAAGTCTGCACTTCGACAACCTTCATCGGGATGATCGTAAGAGGCTTGGACGCACAAGTGATCTCCAGAACGGTGCCGGTGTGAAGCACCTGGGCTGAAACCTGCCCAAAGCCTGCCTGGAACCGTCCGCGCCCCGACCCTTCCGGGACGAGGATCCCGGCGGGGCGAAGAATCGGATTGACCAGGTCACCCGGTTTCAGGAGAAACTGGCGAACAGTACCGTTGGTTCCGGCATAGACCGTTGACTTCGATATCTCGGTCTCGGCCTGGAGCAGGGCAGCGCCGGCACTCGCTTTTTGTGCTGGCAGCAGGGTGTTGAGACGCGCGGACAGGGCGTCCCGCTGTGCGCGCGCAGCCTCCAGTGAACCCACGAGGGTCTGAACGGACAGCCGCAAGCGTTCCAGTTCCTGTTCGGTGACTACATTCTGATTGCGTTCGCTTAGCTCCTGGCGTCTGCGAAACTCGTCTTCCGCCTGTTTGAGCTGGCTTTCGGCCGAGAGGATCTGCCCATCTGCTGCGGCAAGTTCCGCGCTTGCGACAGCCGTGGCGGCTTCGATCTCGGTGATCCTGCGCCGGGCCGTTTCGGCGGCTGCTTCCTGTCGTTGCGTGTCCAGACGGAAAATCGGTTCACCCGCGAGCACGAATTCGTTGTCTGTCACGTAGACTTCAGCCACTCGGCCCGGCCGGTCGCTCAGGATTGAAACGGTGCGGAAGAGAGAGGTGACATTGGACGTCGTCGGATGAAAATAGAAAATCACTGTCAGGAGGGTGACCGCAAGAACGACACAGGCGGTGATGCCCCATCTGAGCTCGTACCAAACGCTGAAAATGGTGATTTCGTGTCCCAGCCGCTTGCCCTGCTTGTAGTGCCGGTAGAGATAGTCTGGAACGATGGTGATAAGCGCGCTGAAAAGGAGTTCGAGCATCAGTTAGCACCCCGTCCATATCGGGATACCCGGCGCCGTTCCTTCTCCCGGATCTTGACGGGGAGCACGATCTTGGAAATGGGAATGGCCGCAAACAGAAGTGCTGCTATCCAGAAGATATTGTTCATCGTTAAAAGGGACAGGAGCCCCAGGATGCCGACGATCTGCAGCTGCGCCTTGCTTGTGCCGGAAGCCATTCTGTCGGGAATGGCCTGTATGGTGAAATAAAGAGCCCCGAAACCCAGCAGAACCAGGACGAGCACCACTCCGACCGCAAAAAAGAGAAGGTCCGTGTCACCGGGGCCGGTGATGAAAAACGGCAACGGATCGTGAGGTGCATCGCTATAGGAGGATTTCATACTGCCCGGTCTCAACCTGATTGTAGCTGCCAAGAGTAGACTAAGCCGGTCGGGTCAGAGCAATAGGTAGTTCTACCAGTATTTTGTCGGCGAGAGGCGCCCGCCCGGGATTATTCCGGTCCTGACTGCTTCGCGGCCGATCCGGCCACATAGGTCTCGACGATCGCGCGATCATCGCCAAGTGTCTGAAGAACGAAGAGCTCTTCCGAGAGTGTCTCAACTGTTTCCATCCGCAAAGCCATCGGACGCGTTGCACGCGCGTCAAGAACCACGACATCCGCATCGGTACCCGCATCCAGAGTGCCGATCCAGTCCGAAAGGGACAGGGCTTTGGCATTCCCAAGCGTTGCCCAGTAGAAACAGGTCAGCGGATGAAGGCGTTGACGTTGCAGCTGCAGCACCTTGTAGCCTTCATCCAGCGTACGCAGCATCGAATAGTTTGTTCCACCCCCGACATCGGTGGCAATGGCGGTCCGAATGCCGGAGGCCTCCAGCCTTGCCTTGTCGAACAGGCCGCTGCCAAGGAAAAGATTGGACGTTGGACAGAAGACCGCGACCGATCCCGTCTCGCGCATGACCCCGAGTTCCCGCTCGTTCATATGGATGCAATGACCGAGCAATGACCTGGGGCCGAGGAGCCCGAATCCTTCATAGACCCCCAGATAGTCCGCAGCCTCCGGAAAAAGCTCTTTGGTCAGGGAGATTTCGTTGTGATTTTCGTTGATGTGGGTCTGGAGGTGAACGCCGGGATGTTCATTCAGCAATGATCCCGCGGCTTCGAGCTGGGCGGGCGTTGACGTAATCGCGAAACGGGGGGTTACAGCGTAATGTGCACGCCCCCTTCCATGCCATTTCTCCAGAAGTTTCTTGCTGTCGTCATAGGAGTTCTGTGCC
Organism: Roseibium sp.; assembly: GCA_017643925.1. Taxonomy (GTDB): domain Bacteria; phylum Pseudomonadota; class Alphaproteobacteria; order Rhizobiales; family Stappiaceae; genus Roseibium. The sequence continues at coordinate 428,325 of JAEPML010000002.1, forward strand.
GTGTCGCAGAGATCCGCCGGAGCATTCCGGTCCATCATGGTCTTGCCACCAATCATCAGCATGTCGCGGGCTTCTGCTTCTTCGAAATAGGCATCGACCGAGTTGGGATGGCTGGAGCAATAGGCGACAGCAGTGGTGGTGCCATGGGACAAAAGCGCGTCGAAGAATTCCTTTGCGATGCGCTTGCCATGCGTCTTGTCGGCGAATTTCAACTCGGCCGGAAAGGTGTAGTCATTCAGCCAGTCGAGCAACTGGTCGGCCCAGGAGGCAATCACTTGTGCCTGCGGAAAGTGGATATGCGTGTCAATGAAACCGGGGACAATGAGGTGCGGGCGATGATCGATGATTTCGGTGCCTGTCGGCGCATTCGACGCAACGACGGAATAGGGGCCTCGCTCCTCGATCTTGCCGTTTGAAATCAGAAGTGCACCGTCTTCTTCGTAAGAATAGCTGTCCCAATCGTCCGCACCCTTGGGAGCGTCATTGAATGTGAGCAGCCTGCCGCGCAGGATTTTTGTTTTTTTGTCGGACACGGACCGTTTCCCGGATGAAGTGGCTCAGGTGAGTTGGCAGTCTCCGGAATCTAAACCTCATTTCCCAGTGGTACAACGGATGACTGTCAATGAATTCAAGAAGGTGTCGCAACCGAAGACGAATGGAAAGGATTGTTGGCGGGAACGCCGCTTCTGCACCAACGGGTCAGCCTAACCGGCAAGATTACCGTGCATGAGCAGCTGGAAGATGGCTGCAGCGGTACCGACCGTCGCCAGCAGGACGTAGAGCACAAACAGGGTTACCCCGTGGTTGGACGCGGGTGATGTCCCGGCGCTGGGGCCATCAGGGTTTTCAGTTTCTGCAGTCTGCATGGATCGCTAACCGGAAGACCAATGAATTCAATTTCTTGCTTAGCAGCAAGCACCAAATTTTGTCTTAAGAAACCGACGTCCCCGAATTTCTACAGCAGGATCCGGCCGGGCGGCATGAAATGCGTGTTCGCGCACAGTTTGGCGTTTTGTTTTTGGTCTCGCCTTCGTATGGTCAGGGCATTGTTGCGAGCTCAAACGATTCAGGAAACGCAATGTCAGCTGATCTGCCCCGTCCAACCGACAACGCCTTTCTGGGAAACTCCGTAAAGGGAGGGTCACACGAAGCGACCTATGCCGGAGCCTTGTCTTTCATGCGCCGCCGCTACTCCCGTGATCTTGACGGCGTCGACCTCGCGATTTGGGGGGTCCCGTTCGATGCTTCCGTTTCCAACCGCCCGGGGGCCCGTTTCGGACCGCAGGGCGTGCGCAGGGCATCGGCAATCTTTGACGGAGATCCGCAGTATCCGTTCCACATGGACCCGTTTGAAACTCTGGCCTGTGTCGACTATGGCGATTGCGTTTTCGATTACGGTCGAAATACCGATGTGCCCGGTCATATCGAAGCCCAGGCCAAGGCTATTCTGGACACCGATACCCATCTGTTTTCCATAGGAGGCGACCACTTCGTCACCTATCCGTTGCTCCGGGCACATGTCGCGAAACACGGGCCACTGGCGCTGGTCCAGTTCGACGCTCACCAGGACACATGGCCGGACGAAGGCGACCGGATCGATCATGGGACCTTTACCGGCAGGGCTGTGCGTGAAGGATTGATCGATCCCGAACGCTCGATCCAGATCGGCATCAGGACCCACGCACCCGAGACCTGTGGTCTGGAGATCATCTACGGACACGAGATGGACCCGCTGGGAATTCCGGGTGTTGTTCAACGGATCAAGGATCGGGTCGGTTCCGGTCCCGCCTACATGACTTTTGACATTGATTGCCTTGACCCCGCATTTGCCCCTGGAACGGGTACACCGGTCGCCGGAGGCCTGTCTTCTCGTGAGGCCTTGTCCATCCTGCGGGATCTGGGGGAAATCGAATTTGTCGGGGGTGATGTTGTTGAAGTGGCTCCCGCCTATGATCATGCGGATGTCACGTCCATTGCAGGGGCAAGCGTTGCACTGACTTACATCGGCCTGCTTGCGGAAAGGCTCAAATAGTCAGGGTTTTGGTCAGGCTGTTCACATGGTTCGCTGCGCGTGAAGTTTTCTCAATCACGTCAGTAGGCACGCGCCTTCGCCTTGGGCGTGTTGTCGTTCTGGGCTGAATAACTCCAGAACCGGTAGAGCGGATTCTTATTCTTCATCGCGCGGTAAAGCTGCCGGAGCTTGTGAAAATGGACGGTCATGGCCGCGTAGCAAACGATCAGCCCCGTTCCGGTCAAGATTGGTGACGCAGTGAGCCCACCTGTCATTGCGACGAGTGTTCCCGTGAGAAAGGCGAGATAAAGGGTCGTCAGGGCAACATTGATATCCTGGGGCACAGGTGTTTGCAGCCTGTTCAGCCAGATCCTTTCGCCGAAACTGACTTCGGTTGCCCAGCCACCGCCGCGCGAGAGCCTGGCGCCAACTCTGGCCAAGGCGGCAAATCCGAGGATTGCGATCAGGACCAGAACGATGGAAACGACATAACCAATCCAGAGATGAGACCACAAGATCGCTGTAACAACCGAGGGGCCGGCAATTCTGACATACGTTCCCAGAGCGCCGGCTGGCTTCACGGAGCTCATTTTCAGCATCGACAGCGACGGATTCGGTGCAAGGGGACCAAACTGGCCGGAGCTGGATTCTGAAGGAGCGTTTCGCTGGTGAGTTTGCATGACTGACACTGGTCCGTTGGCGCGTTTTAACTTTACCCGGACAGACGCTTCCATTGCAATTGAGTTCTTTCAGCTTTTTCCAAGCGGCACCCGTCAAAAGTAACGATAGATTTTTAAACAAACTTGGAAAATATATGCGTAAAAGTATTAGTTAAGTAAAGTGCAGTAGAAACTACCGGTTGGTAGGAAAATGTCTACTAAGTAGCAGTTTTCGCTCAAAATTTCTGTGCGTTGCCGTGTTGTAAATTTGATTTTTCTCTGTTTCTCGGAAAAAGTATTACTCTAGAGATGAGGTCAAATCGCTTTGAGCAGGGGTCTCCTTGTAAATGAGTAAAACTGCACAGTACGTTTTACCCCTTGAAGAAATGCTGTCTCTTGCCGCAGAACTCAAGCGTCTCGACAAGATGGACAAGATAGGCGCGGCAGATGAATTGCATCTGAGCAGCGATTGGCTGCAGATCCTCGTGAACCAGGTTTCAGACCACATCTACGTCAAGGACCGCAATTTCCGGGTCGTGAAGGCAAATCTGAGTGTCCTGAAAGACATAGGTTACGAAGAAATTGCCGAGCTGCTCGGCAAAACGGATCTTGACCTGCATGGCGAAGAAATCGGCAGCTATTTTTTGGCGGTGGACCAGGAGGTCGCGCGTACCAAGAAACCGAAGATTGATGTCGAGGAGTTCATGATCCTGCCGAATGGTCGGAGAAAGTGGTTCTTTTCGTCGAAATTTCCGGTGCTGGACGAGGCCAACGAGTTCGTTGGATTGGTCGGGATCTCAAGGGATATTACCGCTCGGAAAAAGGCTGAAATGCTGCAGGAGGGCCAGAACAAGATCCTGCAGGATATAGCAACAGGACGCCCGCTATCAGAGGTTCTGGACACTCTTGTCCAGACAATCGACGAACAGCTCGATGGCGTTATGGGCTCCGTCATGCTGGTCGACAATGATGGCACCAGCCTGACATCTGCCGCGGGCCCCAATCTGCCGGAAGGCTTTCTGCAACTGGCCGACGGCATCCCGATCGGTCCCAAGGTGGGCTCATGTGGCACCGCCGTTTATCGGCGCGAAAGCGTTTTCGTGGACAACATCAAGGAAGACGAACTTTGGGAAATGTTCAGGGAGACCATGGCAGCCTTTCCCATGCAGTCCTGCTGGTCGGTACCCTTTTTCGGCAAGGACGAGATGGTCCTTGGAACCTTCGGCATTTATTCCAACGAGATACGCAGTCCCACCGATTATGAAAAACGGGTGGCGATGGAAGCAGCGCGCCTGGCCTCTATCGCGGTGGAACGCGAGATAGCTGAGAGCAAGATCCGTTATCTTGCCAATCACGACGTTTTGACAGGCCTCCCGAACCGGCACGAATTCAAGAACAGGCTAGAGGACAAGGTGGTTTCGAGCCAGGACAGCGGAGAACCGCTTGCCGTTGTCTTTGTGGACCTGGATAACTTCAAATTCGTCAATGACAGTTTCGGTCACGCGGTGGGGGACAGGGTTCTTCAGCTCGTCGCTGAACGCATTCTTTCACTTCATGACCCGGCGCAAGACGTTATTCGGTTTGGCGGTGACGAGTTCGTTCTGATCGTTTGGGGAGAGGCGGCGAAAAGGAAAAATCTGGAAGCCTTCATGGGGAAACTCATGGAAGAGATCACAAAGACGATCCAGATCGGCGACTATTCCTTTCATGTGACTTGCAGCATTGGTGCTGCCCGTTACCCGCAAGATGCCGGCAATGCCGCTCAGCTCCTCAGGAATGCGGACTGTGCGATGTTTGAAGCCAAATCCGAGGGACGAAACGGTTTCAAGATCTACGATCACACGGCGCCTGACAAAAGTGTTAACCGACTGACATTGCTGGAAAATATGCGTCAAGGACTTGAGAAAGAAGAGTTCTTTCTCGAGTATCAGCCGCAATATGATCTCCTGAGCGGACGCATTGTCGGAGCGGAGGCTCTGGTCAGGTGGCAGCACCCGGAGACAGGTCGGCTGATGCCTCGGGAATTCATCGCACTGGCCGAGGAAAGCGGATTGATTGTTCCGCTTGGGCGCTGGGTTCTGCACGAGGCCTGCCGGCAGAACAAGGCCTGGCAGGAAGCCGGGCTACCGCCCATTACCGTGGGTGTGAATGTTTCGGCGCGCCAGTTTCGCGACGCGCGGCTGACAGCTGATATTGCCCATGCACTTGAGAGTTCAGGGCTTCAGGCCAGGTATCTGGAACTGGAGGTAACCGAAAGTCTTCTGATCGAGAATGCCGAACAGGCAATCGAACTGATGGTCGAGCTGCGGAAGATTGGCGTGAACCTGGCGATGGATGACTTTGGTATCGGATATTCAAGCCTTGCGGCTTTGAAGAAGTTCCCGCTGACGAGACTGAAAATCGACCAGAGCTTCGTGGAGGGCCTTGATACCGTTGCGAGCGACCAATCGATCGCTCGGGCCATCATTTCACTTGGACGGGATCTCGGTCTGAACGTGGTTGCGGAGGGGGTCGAAACGGCAAAGCAACATGCATTCCTGACCACCTGCCAGTGCGAAACCGTACAGGGGTTTCATTTTGGTCGGCCCATGGCGGCGCCGAAACTGGAGAAGCTTCTGGGCATGACCAGGACACCGCTTGGATAAAGTGCTCCTGCGACTGGTCGGAACAAGCCAGAGCCCGGCCAGTCGATGACCCGAACATGATCCGTTAGTCCCGGGTCAGACCTTTTTCATGACATAGGACCCCGGCGCGTCGCCAAGGATTTTCACCCGGTTGGCGCCCGGCTTGCGTGCCTTGACCTCGGCACCGTCGTTTGAACGGATCCATTCATCCCAGTAGGGCCACCAGGATCCGGGGTGTTCATCCGCTTTTTTCAGCCAGTTCTCGACATTGCCTCTCGGCTCGCCACCGGTCCAGTATTGATACTTGTTCTTGGCGGGCGGGTTGACGACGCCGGCAATGTGACCGGAACCTGCAAGAACAAACTCGACCGGTCCACCAAAACAGCCGGACCCGAGGAAGACAGATTTTGGGGGCGCGATATGGTCTTCCCGTGTTGCCAGATTGAAGATCGGGATCTTGACCTCGGAGAGGTCGAGCACTTCGCCGGCAATCTCCATCTCGCCACGCGACAGCTTGTTGTCCAGATAGCAGTTGCGCAGGTAGAAGGAATGATTGGCCGCGGGCATACGGGTGGAATCTGAATTCCAGTAGAGAAGGTCGAACGGGAAGGGCTCCTTGCCCTTCAGGTAGTTGTTCACGACATAAGACCAGATCAGGTCGTTCGATCGGAGCATGTTGAAGGCCGAGGACATTTTCGAGCCGTCCAGATAGCCTTGCTCTGCCATTCTCTTTTCGAGATTTGAGATCTGTTCCTCGTCGACGAAGACCTTCAGATCGCCGGCGAACGTGAAGTCGACCTGCGTCGTGAAAAATGTCGAGGTCTTGATCCGGTCATCACCGACCCGCGCCATGTAGGCGAGCGTGACCGCCAGCAGGGTGCCGCCAACACAATATCCGATCGCGTTGACCTCTTCCTGCCGCGTTGCCCGTTTGATTATATCGAGCGTGTTGAGGATACCCTCTTTCATGTAGTGCTCGAAGCTTTTGAGAGCCTGGCGTTCGTCCGGATTGACCCAGGAGATGACAAAGACCGTATGCCCCTGGTCGACCGCCCACTTGATGAAGGATTTTTCCGGATTGAGGTCGAGAATGTAGAATTTGTTGATCCACGGCGGCACGATCAACAAGGGTCGCTTGAGAACTTTATCCGTGGTCGGTGTGTATTGGAGGACCTGGCAGACGTCATTCTCGGCAATGACCTTGCCCGGCGTGTTTCCAAGGTTGTCGCCAAGCTTGAACTTGGACGGATCTGTCTGGCGAATCTTGAGTTCGCCTTTGCCGCTTTTCAGATCTTCCGCGAGGTTCTGCATGCCCTTGACCAGGTTTTCACCGTTGCTCTCCATTGTCAGGCGCAACAGCTCGGGATTGGTCAGAACGAAATTGGAAGGGGATACCGCGTTGGCGATCTGAGTGACGTAGAACTCGGCCTTGTGCTTGGTGTGTTCATCCAACCCCTGGGCCTCGTGAACCATGTCCTCGGCCCAGTTGCTGGTGATCAGGTAAAGCTGCTTGATGAAGTCGAAAAACTGGTTTTCTTCCCAGTCCGGATCGGCAAACCGTTTGTCTCTCGGTGGCGTTTCAACGGCAGGATCGGCGGTTTCGCCCATCATGCGCTTCAACGAGGAGCCCCACAGCTCGATATAACCGTTCCAGAGCCTCGATTGCGCCTCGACTGCTCTCTGGGGATCGGAGGTCCAGTACTCGCCGACTTGCGCCAGTGTTTTCACGACACCGGTCAGTTCATCGGTCGAATTGGCGGCTATTTTCCCGGTTTCCCGCGGCTCGATGTAAGCCGCAAGCGCCTTGCCGGCCTGTTCCAAAGTTTTTGCAAGGTTCTGCGCAAAGGCTTCCGGATTGTTGATTATGTATTGCAACATGGGATGTTGGCGATCATCAGCCATGGGTGGAGCGTCCCTCCGGTTTTTTTGCCACATCCGCCCATGCTTGGGCCGGGGTATTCTCAATCATAAAAATCGAAATCTTGTTCTCGTTGCGCCAGGAATTCGAGATTCATTACGTTATGGCACATTGGTCTGTCGGCGTCGATTGGAAACAAGTCTCGAGTGAGGTACCGCAAATAGAAAACTTGTGTGACAATGGCGTGAGAAGTTCGAATCGTATCCGGGGTGTTCTGTCGACATCATGTACAAGGCTTTCGCATCAGCATGCAGCATTCTTGTTCTTTTGTTGCCAACGGGCTGTGCAGTTGGCCCGGGAACGCCACTTGTCGATGCGCTCAAGGGGCCGCCTGCGCATCAAAAGGGCAATGTTCCTGCGCCTGAAGGGTACGGACAGCCTCTCTATGCCGGGCAGTCGTCCGGCTTGATCAATCCGCAGGACAGGGAAGCGACGGAAGCGTATCTGGACTCGCTTGCCAACGAAACCGTTCGCTGATCGCGGCGTGGGAGCAAGCGCAGTTGTGTTCAATATGCGCAAACACGGCCCGAACTAAATCTTCTTTTACAAATCACATGTAAAATTGCCTGAAACGTCCCAGGTTTCAGTCATCAATGGTATTTGACACACCAACTCTGTTTTTGTGCGTTACGATCGCAGGATATGCCGGCAGCGCCATTCTGTTTGCTTTCCAGAAGGTCTGGAAGTCGCGCAGCAGGGCGTGTTCACAAAGCCTGGTCCTGTGGTCCGCAGGCCTGTTCGTAACCGGGAACGGTTCGGTCCTCATTGGTCTTCGGGGCACAATTCCCGATGAGTTCAGCATCATCCTTGCAAATGCGCTGATTGTCCTGGGGACCGGGTTGAGGCGCGGTGGTTTCGCCGCTTTTCTCGGACGACCAAGGTTCCTGGGTGGATATGCAGCGATCGCGCTGCTCTGGATTGCCCTATGCTTCTACCCGCCCTTCATGAACAGTTTCATCTCACGGGTGAACTTCATGCAGGCGTGCCTGATCGGAAGCTGTTTGTGGGTCATCTGGATGGCATTCCGGCAGAACCCGGAGAACCTGAAATCGGCGAAGCTGCTTGGTGTAACCAATATCATTGAATGCACAGCCTATGTCTGGTTCGTCATTCACCAGAACATTCTGCTGTTCCCGACTTTCCTGTCCGTTTTTCAGCAGGACTTCATGACCGCCTATCTGGTCACCATTCTGGCTTCGATCATTATGACCATGGTTTTGCCGGCTTGTATGGTGATCGAGCGTGCGTCACATCGCTTCAAGGAGGAGGCTCTGAAAGACCCGCTGACGGGCCTTTCAAACAGGAGAGCTGTTCTGAACGAAGCCGAGGACTGGATCAGATCGCTGTCTGAGCGTGCTTCGGAAGTGAGCTACACGCTGGTGCTCTTCGACCTTGATGATATTGCAGCGATCAAGAAGCGCTTCGGCCCCGAGATGAATGATTCCGTATTGCAGTTGTTCGGGCGCGTCCTCGCGGAGGAATTCAAACCGCCTGCGATGATAGGACGTATTGAAGGGGAGACCTTTATCGCGGTCTTGCCAGACACCAACAAGGAGATCAGCTTCCTGACGGTGCAAAAGACCAGCCGGAAATTCACCAACACCTTTCAGGATGCCTCCAATGGCAAGTTTGGCGTGTCGGTTTGCGCCGGGCTGGTGACCGCGACATCCGATTCTCCGGTCGAGCGGGTCATGGAGGCCGCCTACAAGGGGGTAAGCAGCGCCAAGCGCAAGGGGAGGGGGCAGATCGTCGCGATGGACCTCGCTGCAAATGGCAGCCTGAAGCAAACCTTGGCAACCGGCGAGTTCGCATCTCTAAGGCGCAAGGCGGCCTGACCGGTATTATCGTGCGGGTAGCAGTTCTCACCCGGACAAACATTGACGATGGCTCCAGCGCGCCGGTTTTTGGAACCAATCGCCAGGGCGTCCCTCGTCAGGCATGAGAAGATTTGTACCGGTCGCACAGAACCGGTATCTGCCGAACGGGGCACAATTTTTCGACATTGGCTGGCGCTTCACTGATTTTCCTTCCGAAAATCGACCCTGACATGTGCCAAAAAGGCAAATGAAGTCCGCGGTCGTCTGAATCTAATCGATCTAATGGAAACTCGTTCTAAAAAACGCTGCAAATTTAGGCGGCTACGTGCTGAAAGACGGGTGCGCAATGAACGGGAGGCTGCTACAAGGGCCCCGCTGGGTGGACATTGCGCCTGATGCTGCCCGCAATTGGTTTTTACATCTGCTAAGGAAGCGCGCCATGGAGGAATTCCATAAGATCAAACGGCTGCCGCCGTATGTGTTCGAACAGGTGAACCGTCTGAAGGCAAAGGCGCGCGCGGAAGGAGCGGATATCATCGACCTGGGCATGGGCAATCCGGATCTGCCCACGCCACAACACATTGTCGACAAACTGACAGAGGTCGTCCAGGACCCGCGGACCCATCGCTATTCCGCTTCAAAGGGAATCCACGGGCTGCGAAAGGCGCAGGCCGCGTATTACGGGCGCCGGTTCGGTGTGAAACTCGACCCGGATACCCAGGTGATTGCAACGCTCGGATCGAAAGAGGGCTTCGCCAACATGGCTCAGGCGATTTCAGCGCCTGGAGACGTCATCTTGAGCCCGAACCCCAGCTATCCGATCCACACGTTCGGCTTCCTTATGGCTGGAGCGTCCATTCGCAACGTCCCGGCAGAGCCCGGGCCGGAGTTCTTCGATGCGCTGGAACGGGCTGTGATCCATTCGGTTCCAAAGCCGATTGCGATCATCCTGTGTTATCCGGCCAACCCTACTGCATGCTGCGCCGATCTGGAATTTTACAAGGATGTGGTCGCCTTCGCGCGCAAGCACGACATTTTCATTCTGTCGGATCTTGCCTATTCCGAGATCTACTTTGGAGACACACCGCCACCTTCGGTCCTGCAGGTGCCAGGAGCCATGGATGTCACGGTCGAGTTTACGTCCCTTTCCAAAACCTTCTCCATGCCGGGCTGGCGCATGGGATTTGCGGTCGGGAACGAGCGCCTAGTGTCTGCGTTGGCGCGGGTGAAATCCTACCTCGACTATGGCGCTTTCACGCCCATCCAGGTTGCTGCAACGGCGGCTCTGAATGGGCCGGAAGACTGCATCGAGGAAACCAGGGGCGTTTACAAAAAACGCCGGGACGTCGTTGTCGACAGTTTCAGTCGCGCCGGTTGGGATGTTCCGGCCCCGGAAGCAAGCATGTTCTGCTGGGCGCCCATTCCTGAAAAATTCAAGTCCCGTGGCAGCCTCGAATACTCCAAACTTTTGCTGGAGCGTGCGGATGTGGCCGTGGCACCTGGTATCGGCTTTGGTGAACACGGGGACGATTATGTCCGCATAGGTCTGGTGGAAAACGAGCAAAGACTGCGCCAGGCGGCAAGAAATATACGTCGCTTCCTTGAAACTGCCGATCAAAAGCTGCACAACGTCATCCCGCTCGAGACATCTGGCTGAATAGAACTGGATTAATTTCCGAATGGTTGAAGCATTGAAAGTAGGCGTCGCCGGTCTGGGAACCGTAGGCGCGTCCGTTGTGCAACTCCTTGCAAAACACGCTGCGCAAATGGCGAGCAAAACCGGTCGTCCGGTGACCGTGACAGCTGTCAGTGCGCGTGATCAATCCAAGGATCGTGGCTTCGACGCGACTGGCTTCACCTGGTTCACGGATCCGGTCGAAATGGCCAAAGAGGCCGACATCGACATCTTCGTGGAATTGATCGGAGGGGACAGCGGTCCCGCTGAAGACAGTGTGCGCGCGGCGCTTTCACGTGGTGTGCATGTGGTCACGGCCAACAAGGCACTCCTGGCCAAACACGGTGTCGACCTGGCGGAACTGGCGGAAGCCAACAAGGTCTGCCTGAATTATGAAGCTGCCGTTGCTGGCGGCATTCCGATCGTCAAGACGCTGCGCGAGTCCATGTCCGGAAATGACATCTCTCGCGTCTACGGCATCCTGAACGGGACCTGCAATTATATCCTCACCCGGATGGAGGCTGACGGCATCAGTTTCGAGGATTGTCTCGCCGACGCCCAACGTCTTGGCTACGCAGAAGCCGACCCGACCTTCGATATCGAGGGCAATGATACCGCGCACAAGCTGGCCATTTTGACCAGCCTGGCGTTCGGTACGAAAATTGCCGACGAAGATATCTATCTGGAAGGCATAACCTCGATCACGACGGCTGACATCCAGGCGGCTGATGAACTGGGGTTCCGGATCAAGCTTCTGGGTGTTGCGCAACGCACAGAAACCGGGATCGAGCAGCGCGTTCACCCGACCATGGTCCCCAAGACATCGGCAATTGCCGGTATCGACGGCGTGTTGAATGCTGTCGCGGTGGATGGCGACTACGTCGGCGAGATTGTTCTGGTTGGACCCGGAGCAGGGGGCAATGCCACCGCGTCTTCGGTTGTCGCAGACATTTCGGACATTGCGCGCGGCGACGAGACGCCGGTTCTCGGCCGGCCGGCGAGTGACCTGTCCGACTATGTGCGGGCACGTATGCGGCTGCACGAAGGCGGCTACTATATCCGGCTTTCCGTTTTCGACCGGCCTGGAGCGTTTGCAGAAATCGCCCGTTGCATGGGCGATGCCGGGATTTCGCTGGAGTCGATCGTCCAGAAGCGACATGCGCTGGAAGAAACACCTTCGAAATACGATGCCGACGTACCGCAACCTGTCATCTTGATCACGTATGAGACCACCGAGGTTGCGATCAAGGAAGCGCTTGAAGTGATCATGTCGAAAGGCGTGGTTGCTGAAAAACCGCAAATGATCCGCATTGAGAAACTGAACTGAATTACCACTGCCGCCCAGGCATTTAGCTGGGGAGAGACTGGAGATGTTGATGTCCAATACCGAAAATCAGTCGTCGAGCGGTCTGGACCGTATTCTGACACTTGAGCTGGCGCGTGTCAGCGAAAGAGCGGCTGTTTCAGCGGCAAGGCTGCGCGGTCACGGCGACGAGATGGCAGCCGACCAGGCCGCCGTGGACGCCATGCGGCGGGAACTCAACAGGTTGCCGATTGACGGTACGGTGGTGATTGGTGAAGGCGAGCGCGACGAAGCGCCCATGCTTTATATCGGCGAGAATGTCGGCACCAAGCAGGGGCCGAAGGTTGATATTGCGCTGGATCCGCTTGAAGGAACGACCATCTGCGCGAAGAACCTCCCCAACTCGCTGGCCGTTATCGCCCTGGCGCCGGAAGGTGACCTGCTCAATGCACCGGACAGCTACATGGACAAGATTGCGATTGGTCCGGGCTATCCGAAAGGACTGATCGATCTTGATGCGCCGATCGGCGAAAATATTGCGGCTGTCGCAAAGGAAAAGGGCGTCAAGGTGGAAGACATCACCGCCTGTGTCCTGGACCGTCCGCGTCACGCACGCCTGATCGAAGATATCCGCGCCACCGGCGCGGCCATCCGCCTGATCGGCGACGGCGATGTTGCCGGCGTCATTCACACCACCGATCCCGACGAGACCGGCATCGACATTTACACCGGCATTGGCGGTGCGCCTGAAGGTGTTCTTGCAGCTGCTGCGCTCCGGTGTATCGGCGGTCAGATGCAAAGCCGCCTGGTCATCACTCGCGACGAGCAGGTCGAACGTGCCCATCGCATGGGGATCGAGGATATCAAGAAGAAATACACGCTGGAAGAAATGGCCGGCGAGGACGTCCTCTTTGCGGCAACCGGCGTGACGGACGGCAACTTCCTGCAAGGTGTCCGTTTCGGTCGCAATCACATCACCACTCATACCGTTGTGATGCGTTCTTCCACCGGGACCGTCCGCTATATCAAGGCACAGCACACCGATCTCGAAAAGTTCCACCTGGACTAAGTCGGCCCAGGATGGCTCCTGAGACGGGTGCAGACGAGGAAAGGCGGCTCGTTCTCGGAGTCGCCCGATCCGCCAAAGACAATGCCTGGCGGGAGCGCCTCGACGCGGGTCAAAGCCGCTTCGCAATGGCGATCGCCCAGTTGAATGGCTTGCCGGACGTCCTGGCGCGAGTCATGGCGTCGCGCGGCGTGGAGCCGGACCATGCCGAAGAATTTCTCGAGCCTTCACTTCGATCCCTGATGCCGGATCCGTCCACATTGGTGGATATGGACAAGGCAGTGTCCCGGGTTGCGGACGCGGTTCAGGCCAACAGAAAAATTGCGATTTTTGGCGACTACGATGTTGACGGAGCGACGTCATCGGCCGTTTTTGCCAAGTATTTGCAGTGGCTTGGTCAAGATCCAGTTATCCATATTCCGGACCGGATCATTGAGGGATATGGCCCGAATGGCCCGGCGATCGAGGCCCTCCACGCAGGTGGCGCAGACCTCCTCGTGACGCTGGACTGCGGCAGCACTTCGCACGAGGCCTTCGAGACGGCAGAGCGGCTTGGCCTGGATGTTGTCGTCATCGATCACCACCAGGTTGGCGAGTCGTTGCCAGATGTTGTTGCCCTGGTGAACCCCAATCGGCAGGACGACCTGTCCGGTCAAGGGCATCTGGCGGCGGTCGGTGTGACATTCCTGTTTCTTGTCGGCCTCAACAGGGAACTGCGCCAGCGCGGCGCCTTTGCCAACACCCGGCAACCCGACCTTATGGCGCTGCTTGACCTCGTCGCCCTTGGAACCGTTTGCGATGTGGTGCCGCTGCAGGGCCTGAACAGGGCTTATGTGACCCGCGGTCTTGCGGTGATGCATCAACGCCGGAACTACGGCCTGACAGCCCTTGCAGACGTCGCCCGCGTGAACGGCAAGCCGGCGCCCTATCATCTGGGATTTCTTGTCGGGCCGAGGATCAATGCGGGCGGGCGGATCGGGGATGCTGCTCTCGGGGCGCGTCTTCTGACGACCGAAAACCCGCATGAGGCGCGCCAGATTGCAGAACAGCTCAACCAGTTGAATGCCGAGCGTCAGGCAATGGAGGCCGAGATGCTGGAACAGGCATCGGCCGAGGCATTCCTTGCTGTTCAAGAGCGGGATCCTGCTGTTCTGCTGACTGGGTCGGATGACTGGCATCCCGGTATCGTCGGCCTGATTGCTTCGCGATTGAAAGAGGAACACCGCCGGCCAGCTTTTGCGATCTCCTTTGACAAGGACGGCAAGGGAACCGGATCCGGGCGTTCCATTCCTGGTGTCGATCTTGGCAAGGCAGTGCGCGAAGCCGTGGAAACAGGGCTCCTGGAAAAGGGCGGCGGGCATGCAATGGCGGCGGGCCTGACCGTGCTGAGGCAGAAAGCGAGCGAGCTTGAGAGCTTTTTCAACACTGTTCTCAAGGAGGATGTCGAACAGGCATCGGCGCACCGTGAACTCAAGATCGATGCGGCCTTGACCGCGACAGGTGCCACCCTTGATCTCCTGGAACTCCTTGAAAAGGCAGGGCCTTACGGCGCTGGCCACGCAGAGCCGGTCTTTGCATTTCCTTCCCACCGGATCTCCTTTGCCGACGTGGTCGGTAACGGACATGTGCGTGCGACACTTGCTGCCGGAGACGGTTCGACCCTGAAGGCAATCTGCTTCAAGGCTGCGGACAAGCCACACGGCCAGATGCTGCTTGAGGGCCGGGGCAAAAATCTCCATGTCGCCGGATCTCTTTCGATCGACACATGGCAAGGCACCCCCAAGGTGCAGCTCCGTGTGCTTGATGTTGCCGACCCCCAGAAAACAAAGCTCTGAACAACGCGCAGGCGTGGACAGGGTAAACTCCGATTAACCAAACTCTAAGGGTCATTGCCTAGCATCGTTCCCACGAAGGAATCGTAGGGGCTTGGTATGCGTGCTCAGAATGAGCTTTCACCATATTTCGCGGAAATTGAAAGGCGTGCGGACCGCGCCCTGAAGGGAATTCGCGAAGTTCGCAGGACACCGAAACTGCGCGCACTGCCCGCAACACCGGACACGTCCCGGCTGAAAGCCGGACTGATCTTGCCTTTGGTCGCGTTCCTGGCTCTGTTCCTGGACTAATCAGCTGTAAAACGCGCTTGATTTCGGACTGTTCAGCACCTTAAAGCTGAGTTCCCTGAACTCGTATATCCGTGTCTGACATGAACGATTATTCCATTGCCTTGTGGTCCTTCAATCTTGGACGTGCGCCATCATCCGTGCAGGAACTGGTGTCGCAGATTGAGGAAGGCATGGTGCGGGCCAAGGGGCAGGGGTGCAGGCTCCTGCTTTTGCCGGAATATCTGATCGAATGCTGTCTCGCCTTTAAACCCGAGGAACTGCGACCAAACGAGGAAATGCACTTTCTTTCCGGAGTCGGTTCGGAACTGGTCTCGTTGTTGCGTCCGTTGCCTGAAAAATTCGGAATTTCGCTGCTTGCCGGATCGATGCCGGTAAGCCGGGAGAGCGGAATTTCAAACACCGCTGTCTTGTTGACCGCGGACGGACGGGAGATCCGGCAGGACAAGTTGAGTCTCACGCCTTTTGAGCAGGATCCGGATTTCTGGCACCTGACACCGGGCAGCACGCTGAAGGTCTTCGACCTCGACGGATTGAGGATGGCCATCCTGATCTGTCTGGACATTGAGATGCCGGCTTTGAGCTGCATCCTTGCCGATCAGAAGGTGGACCTTGTTCTCGTGCCGTCCATGACGGAAAAACACTCCGGATTTAACAGGGTCTATGGCTGCGCAAAAGCCCGCGCAGTTGAGCTCATGTGTGCCGTGGCAGTGTGTGGGACCGTTGGAAGATCCAAAGGTACCACTCAGAACGAGACCAATGTCTCGGGCGCTGCCCTCTATCTGCCCTGTGAGGAGGAGTTCGGCTTTGACGGTGTCGGAGCGATGTTGCCTGCGACAGATGGAATGGCAGGAGAAGAACCCTTTCTGTCTGCCAAGGTCCCCGTTGCACAGATGCGCGCACTCAAATCGGGGCAGGCGGAAGTCTGGCCCGGAAGCTGGACAGCGAACCACGTTTCAATTCAGCAAATTTAGATAGCATTTAGAATGCTGTATTTGAGAAATGTGCACAATGTGCACTTTTTTGCTGGACGTAACGTCATCGAATAATTATATAGCCGTCTACCTAAAATGGAACGGGATTCGAAATGGGAATCGCAAAGCCGATATCCTTGCAAGATGCATCGTGGATGCAGAGCCTGACTGGTTTGTTCGTCAAGCCGGCTCGCCTGCAGATTGCCGCTTTGTGTGTGCGGTACGGCAAGGCGGGCCCCGAGATTCTGCTCGTGTCCTCCAGGGGAACGGGGCGCTGGATATTGCCCAAGGGATGGCCCGAAAAGGACATGCCCGCTTTCAAGACTGCCGTTGTCGAAGCCTTTGAAGAAGCCGGCGTAGAAGGCCAGGCAGACATGAGGCCCTTGGGCAGCTTTCGGTCCTTCAAGGGGCTGAACGACGGTCTGAGACTGCGGACCAAGGTACTTGTTTTCAAAATTCGCGTTGAGAAGCAACACAAAACCTTTCCGGAAATCGGTCAGCGCAAATGTGTCTGGGTTCCCTGGGAAAAGGCGTTGGACATGTTGGATGAGAAGCCCGTGAGGCGCTTTCTTTTGCGGCATCGAGACGATCTGACCTGAGCCGGATCCGGCTTCCGGTCAAGAAAACGATCCTCCGAGATCAGAAATTTCATTTAGGGCCGCTCGAATTCATCGTTCGGTCGCCAGCCAGCGAGACAATGAGCGGCGGGCTTGGGCAAGCAGGCAGGACCCTCTGAGTGTTATCCAACAAGGATATGAAACCAAAGGCGCTGGACAAGGATCTGGATCGTCTGGGATTTCTTGGTGACGCTGCCGAGGCGATGGGCCGGCGTCTGATAGGTCCCGGGCTTGCGATCGTGTTTCTTGCCCTGTGTGCGGTTGTGGCAGGTTCGCAGGTCGTCACAACCGATTGGACACATGTCCTGTTTCTGGTGGCAGCGTCCGTTGTCGGCGGTTACATGGCCCTCAACATTGGTGCAAATGACGTTGCCAACAACGTTGGTCCGGCGGTGGGTGCGCGTGTTGTCAGTCTGACGACGGCCTTGATCATTGCTGCCGTGTGTGAAAGCGCCGGAGCACTTCTTGCTGGCAGCAGGGTGGTTTCAACGATTTCAGGCAGCATTCTCAGTCCGGCAGATGTGCCGGACAACAGTGCCTTCATGCTGGCGATGCTGACCGCAATGGCCGCAGCTGCGCTCTGGATCAATGTCGCGACCTTGATCGGGGCACCGGTTTCCACAACGCATTCGATTATCGGTGGTGTTGTCGGAGCCGGCATCGCCGTCAGCGGGTTTGCCGCCATCAACTGGACGACGGTTTCGGCGATTGCTGCCACCTGGGTCGTGTCACCCTTTCTGGGTGGAGTGATCGCTGCCATCTTGATGGCGTTCATAAACACGCGGCTCATCTATGCGGAACACAAGGTGGAAGCCGCAAAGCTCTGGTTGCCGCTGCTCCTTGGTGGAATGGCGGCGACGTTTGTCGCGTTTCTGGCAAACAAGATCGCGGATCGAATGGTCCATGTCGAGATCTGGCAAATCGCAATGCTTGCACTGGTGGCAGGCATCGCTGTCTGGTGGCTCTACAACAAGATAATTTCCGCGCAGGCGCTGGAGCTGGACAACAGCACGAAGTCCCTCAGGACTCTCTTCACGTTTCCACTCATTCTGACCGCTGGTCTGCTGTCATTTGCTCATGGTGCCAATGATGTCGCCAATGCCATCGGCCCCCTGGCGGCGATTGTGCAGAGCCAGTCCAAGGACTTTACCGATCTGAGTTTCTGGTTCATGGGCAAGCTGAACCCCGAAATCCCGCTTTGGGTAGGCGCTGTCGGGGCCTTTGGCATTTCTGCGGGTCTGCTGCTCTTTGGTCGCAGATTGATCACGGTTGTCGGCAAGCAGATCACCAAGCTGAGTCCGATTCGGGCTTTCTGCGTCACGTCTTCGGCCGCAGCCACGGTTCTTACCGCTTCGGGTCTTGGTCTTCCGGTGTCTTCCACGCATATCGCCGTCGGCGCGGTCTTCGGTGTCGGGTTCTACCGCGAATGGCACCGAAACCGGTATGTCGCTGAAAACGGAATACTCAAACCCAGGAAGATAATCCGGAACAAGGTGGAACGTCGCCGCCGGTTGCTGGTGCGCCGAACCAACCTGATCACGATTGTGGCCGCCTGGGTGGTGACGGTTCCTGGTTCAGCACTCTTGGCGGGGGTGATCTTTACCGCTCTTCACGCGCTCTTTTTCTGAAGCTTGAGCCAGGTCCGGATTTCCCGCAGGCGATCCTTTCGGTGTCACCGAGCGTGCTCCTGATAACCGGGTCCGGACAAGGCACACACGCTTGTATGATGTGACGAAGCTTTTTGGCATTTGCGCACACAGTGCACATATTCTGGACAAGGTTGTCCCTTATCCATTAAGCTGATCATAAATTAGATGGCAAAGTAGATTCATATGACAATTTCGAACGATAGCCCCTACGAGCGGCCATCCTGGTTGTTAAGTCTTGCGTCGATGTTCCGGCGTCCGGCTCGAGTCCAGATAGCGGCGCTGTGCCACCGTAAGCGCGGGGGTGTCCAGGAAGTGCTCCTGATTACGTCGAAGACGACGCGCAGATGGATCCTGCCGAAGGGATGGCCGATCTTGTCCTACAACGCGCACCGGACGGCGGCGATCGAAGCGTTCGAGGAGGCCGGTGTGATCGGCACCGCTCGGCGAAAGCCGTTTGCCACTTTCTTGTCTCACAAGGGCGGCGAAGCCGGCTTCAAGATCAGAACACGCGTATTGGTGTTTCTGGTCGATGTCGAAAGCACGACGACGGACTATCCCGAATATGGCAAACGGGACGTGCGCTGGGTGCCCATTGACGAGGCCATCAAGATGGCGGGCGATCCCGGTCTGGTGGATGTTCTGGAAAAACTGAAAGCTTAGCAGTCAAAGAAAATTTCCAAAAAAAGACCGGCAAGGTTGACCTTTCCGGGCGATCCGTTATGGCAATGCGAAAATTAACCGTCTAACGATTGCGGTTTCATCCGCTTTTGGGATGAAAACCCGGGTCTGCCATGCAAAATCTCAAAAAACCCACCCTCGACAAGGATCTGGACAAGTTCAGTTACATGGAAGAGGCGGCGGGGTTTCTGGGCCGCGGGTTGATCGCACCGGGAATTGCACTCGTCTTCATCGTGATTTGTGCCCTGGCTGCCGGTGCAAGCATGTCCGGGGCGCCCGGATCCGTCCTGATCGTGGCAGCTGCGGCCATCGGCGCTTACATGGCACTCAACATCGGGGCCAACGACGTTGCCAACAACGTTGGTCCTGCAGTTGGCTCCCGGGCGATGACCCTTGTCACAGCCTTGATCATCGCGGCGATTTTCGAAAGCGCCGGAGCGCTGATTGCTGGTGGTGACGTGGTCGGCACGATATCCAAGGGCATCATTGATCCCAATTCCGTCGCCAACGCCACCGTCTTCATGGCGGCGATGATGGCCGCCCTGGTATCTTCCGCTCTCTGGATCAACCTTGCGACATGGATCGGAGCACCGGTCTCAACGACGCATTCGATTGTCGGTGGGGTCATGGGGGCAGGGATTGCCGCCGCCGGTTTTGCTTCCGTGAACTGGGTAACGATGGCGAGCATCGCCGCCAGTTGGGTCATTTCTCCCTTTCTTGGCGGCATCATTGCCGCTGCATTTCTGGCCTTTATCAAGGCCTTCATCATCTATCAGGATGACAAGATCGCTGCGGCCCGCCGCTGGGTGCCGGTGCTGATCGCCGTGATGGCCGGGGCATTCGCCAGCTATCTGGCTCTGAAGGGCTTGAAGAAGATCATCAAGATCGACATGCCGACCTCTCTGGTCTTTGGCGCGGTTGTCGGCGTTGTCGTCTGGGCTGCTGTTAAACCCCTCATCCGCAGGCAGTCGGAAGGACTTGAAAACCGCAATCAGTCCTTGCGCATTCTGTTCTCCATTCCGCTGGTCTGTTCGGCTGCACTGTTATCCTTTGCGCATGGTGCCAACGATGTTGCGAATGCTGTCGGTCCCCTGGCGGCGATCGTGCACACGGCAGAACTGGGCGAAGTCGCGGCCAAGGTCAGCATCCCGTTGTGGGTGATGGCTGTCGGAGCCTTTGGCATTTCCTTAGGTTTGCTGTTGTTCGGCCCGAAACTGATCAACATGGTGGGACAGCAGATCACCAAGCTCAATCCGATGCGGGCCTATTGCGTGTCCCTGTCCGCTGCGATCACTGTCATCATTGCGTCAGGCCTCGGTCTGCCTGTGAGTTCCACGCATATCGCTATAGGTGCGGTGTTTGGCGTCGGCTTCTTCCGCGAATGGTACACGGACAACTCAAAGCGCCGGCTGGAATATGTGAACAAGCGACAGGGCAGTGGCCGGGAACCCGTTCGGCCGATCCGCAATCGCGAAGAACAGGCGCGTCGTCACCTGGTTCGGCGCGCGCATTTCATGACGATTGTCGCAGCCTGGATCATTACAGTCCCGGCAGCCGCCATTATTTCCGGCGCGCTCTACTTCGTCATGTACAAGTTGATTTCCTGAGCCTGAAACCCGGCATCACGCCGGCAGATGCCCGGCTGGTTCCAGCGACAACCTGGCCCAGACCGGAAGGTGATCCGACGCGACCCGGGCGGTTTTGGATTTGTGAACGCCCGCCTGCTGCACGGTGAACTCGGGGCTCGTGATGATCCTGTCGAGGCTTCCAACCGGCATCGGGCTGGGAAAACTGCGCCCGGGTGTCGTGACTTCGTAGCGTTCTTCAAAAAGTTTCAGGCTTTTGGAGGAGTCCCGCCATTCGTTCAGGTCGCCGATCAAGACGGTCGGTAGATAGTCCAGACGTTCGTGCAGCTGGTGCATCAGCGAGCTGACCTGCTTCTTTCGAAAGTGTCCGACAAGGCTCAGATGCATGGCGGCCACCCGGATCTTTTCCCCGGCGACATCCAGGTCCACGGCGACGGCGCCGCGCGGTTCAAGCGTCGGCAGATCTATGCGGCGATGATCGAGGATGCCGATGGAGTTTCGCACCAGGATCGCATTTCCATGCCAGCCCAGGCTCCGGTCACTGGTTGCAAAGGGAACGGGACGATAGTCGGTGTCTGAAAGAATATTGTGGCGATCGAGTGTGCTGTCGCGCAATCCGAAGCGCTTGTCTGCCTCCTGCAGGGCAAGAATGTCGCAATCCAGTTCGCGAATGACCTTGAGGGTTCGCTCCGGGCGTCTGCGCGCATCCACGCCGATTGATTTTTGTATGTTGTAGGAGCCGATCTTGAGCATTGAAGGAGTTTGGCAGTCCTCGGGAAGCGGTTTCAAGCCTGAAGTAGCAGGTCCTGCCCACAAAGCATTTCAACACTCTGCGACGCAATTGGCATAAAGACCCAGTCCACCGAATGTTGACCCCTTTGCGGGTGCCCGCCAAGATGCGGCTTCGTTTGTGTAATTTGTTCAATACTATTGCCCCGCAGAACAAGGTGGAGACATGTCTGCTGATAGATCACCTTTGCAAGACCTGTCGCGCTTTGGAGCTCAGGTGACATTCGGGCAGGGCGACATCCTTCGGCAAAGCGGTATGCATTATCGAGACATGTATATCGTTTTGGATGGAACCGCGAATGCAAAGCCGGATGTCGCAGGTGGTGAAGGACAGGATAGACAAATCAGTGCCAACGACCCCATCGGTGAAATCTGCTTTCTGCAAGGCACAGCGGCCAATGCCACTGTGACAGCGACAACGGATCTGCAAGCGATCAGGATCGATGACCGGCAAATGGCGACGATCTCCGAGCAACGCCCGGATCTTGCAGCCTGGCTGCTTCAGACCCTTGCCGCGACCGCCGCAGAAAGACTGAGCCAGAACCTGTCTGTTCTCGAAGGGACGCAGCTGATCGAGGACCCCTCGGCCATTGAGATCTTGCTTTGTCGGACGGAAGACTTGCTCCAGCAGGCGAAACGGCTGCGTTACGAGGTCTATTGCGAAGAGCTTGGCAGAAAATCCCCCAATGCCGATCACAGGAACCGGGTGATCTCGGATGCACTTGACCGAACAGGCGTTTGTTTCGTCGCCCAAAAGGCGGGGGAAACGATTGCAACGCTTCGCGTGAATTATGCCGGTGACGGTCCGTTGAACGAACTCGAACCGATTTACGGGATGACCCGGTCGCCATTTTTTCCCGATCTGTGCGGTATCTGCACCAAGTTCATCGTCGACAGGTCGAACCGTGGTGGACCCACTGCCATGATGCTGATCGCCCAGGCCGTTCAGATGGGAATGCGAGACGAAATGAAGGAATGTTACATCGACTGCATTCCCGATCTTCTGGACTATTATACTGCGCTTGGGTTTGAACAGTCCGCCCCTGAATTTCTTCATCCGGAAAATGGTCTCTCCATTCCCATGAGGTTGAACCTGGAGCAGCATGGTGCCCAAATGTCGGGCCGGGAAGGACTGCGTCACATGGTAAGGCTGTTTCTTAAAAGCAGGGCAAAACAGAGGAAGCAGGGCAAATGACACAGATCGGTGCCATCACCACTGCGCAATGGAGCGTTCTGCTGCTGGTGGCCGTGTTGGGTCACTTGATGGCCCTGTTCTGGTACTGCGCCAAGAAATACGACTGGCGGATCTGTCAGCGAACAATCTACGACCTGCCGACCAGCGGCCGGCAAACCCGGCGGGAATTGAAGAATTCGATCCACACTCCGTTGCACGCGGTTCTGTTGCTTTTGTGCCTTGCTGCCGGGCTGTTTCAGAATTCCAGCGTCGCATCCTTCTGGCTATCGGCGCTTGGCATGACCGTCTGGGCCGAAATCTGGCACTACTTTTCTCATCGCGCCTTTCACCTGAAAGCGCTCCACTGGATCCACGCTGAACACCACAAAAGCCGTTTGAATACGCCGTTCACCGCAATCTCGTTCTCCTTCACCGAGAAGCTTGTGTTCGATCTTGGGCTCCTGATCCCTTTTGCCGTGATCGACCAGTTCGTGAGCGTCAACTTCTTCGGTATCTCGGCCTGGTTCATCGGGTATCTGATCATCAACTCCTTCTCCCACGCCAATTTCGAGTTTCGGGCGTCAGGTTACAACAAACATGTCGGCAAGGTGCTGACGACGACGACCTACCATGCCCTTCATCACTCCCGGTATACGGGGAATTATGGTCTCGGGACCCGCGTGTTGGACCGGTTGTTTGGTACGGAGTGGGAGGACTATGAAGCGCTCTATTCCAAGGTGAACACCGATCGTGAACCCTTGTCTTCGCTGAAGGAAAAGGTTCCAAACAGGTCGGGGGACAAGTTGGCATGAGCTCCGAGATACCGCCAAGTTCTGCGCCGGTCCCGGCATTTGTTCCACCCGCCCCAAATATCCTTGGGTTTCCGCAAAATCTGGTTCAGCTCGTCAGGAACAATCTGGGCATCATCCCGCGGCAGGCCTACGAACAGCCGCTTGTGGTCACCGACAGCTTTCCCAAAATGGCCTTCGTGACCGGGCCGGATCTGGTGGAGCACGTTCTCAAGCGGAGCGCGGACCGGTTTCCCAAGGGAAAACTTCAGAACGAAACGCTGGAACCGCTGTTTGGCAATGCCATGATTTCCTCGGAAGGAGCGGACTGGAAATGGCAACGGTCCATTACGGCACCGCTGTTTCGCCACGACGAGATCTTGCAATACATCCCGGCGATGCGTGATGCGGCGACCAGGCAACTCGAAACCTGGAAGGCGCAGGATCTGGCGGCGAACCGTCCCGTGAACAAGGACATGTTCCGGATCGCGTTTGATGTGATTTCACGCACCATGCTGGTCGGGGGGGCTGACGATGTCATCAAGGCAATCGAGCAGGGGCACGCGGCCTATTTCCATCATGTGAACTGGTGGATCGCCTACAAGATGCTGGGTCTACCCGGTTGGCTGCCACGACCGGGCGGGGCGGTGATGCGCACCCAGGAGAAACGGATCCGTGATGCTGTTTCGAAGCTCGTCCGCGGGCGCCTCGCCAGTGCGGAAACCGAGCAGGACCTTTTGGGGAGGCTTGTACGAGGCATCGATCCGGAAACCGGCGAAGCCATGTCGGAAGAACGCCTCGTCAACAACATCATTGCCTTTCTGGTTGCCGGCTACGACACCACGGCTCTGGCCCTTGCGTGGGCTCTCTATCTGCTGGCGCTTTATCCTGACTGGCAACAGCAGATCCGAAATGAAGTACAGGCGGTGGCGGGCGACCGACCAATCGGACGGGAGCATCTTTCACAGTTGAATGTGACCGACCAAGTTCTGAACGAAGCGCTGAGGCTTTACCCCACGGCGCCAATCATCGTGCGCGACATCCTGGAAGACGTTGAGCTTGCAGGAACGAAAGTGCCCAAGGGAACGATCGGTGTTATTCCGATCTACGCCATTCATCGGCACAGGTCGTTCTGGGACAATCCGAATGTATTTGATCCGCTTCGTTTCGCGCCGGAAGCCGAAACAAAACCGGGCCGGTATCAGTTTTTGCCATTTGGAGCAGGGCCCCGCATCTGTATCGGTGCGGCCTTCACGATGATCGAAGCCAAGGTCGTGCTTGCGACCTTGCTCCGTGAAGTCAGCTTCGAACTCGAGCACGGCCATGAGGCACACCCGGTCGGCCAGATGTTTCTAACCCCGCGTGAGCCCATACCCATGAGGGTCAGATTCCTGCACCGATAGAACCGCGTCGGTCACAAATCAGGCGGCTTGCAGTTCCTGCGCCGCCTGAACCAGAAGTCCTGCCACATAGTCCATGAAGGACACCCAGGCCTCGACAACGAATGTGTCTGGTCCTGTTCGCCACACCATGACCGGTGACTTGTGGAACACGGTACGGGTCACCATTCCGACGGGAAAGGCCTCAAGCGAAAAATCGATGAAGATTCCGGTATTGAGCAGCCAGGCGGCCTTTTCACCGCTGACGATGATGGATTCGGATCGCTCCGATATGTCGACCAGCGCATGAGGCTGATCCTTCAGGGCAGTCTCGATGGAATTGAAAACAGACTGCAGGTCGTCTTCCGGTGCCAGCAGCGTCCATTCATCAGGCCCCATCCAGAGCGCAGCCCGCTTGTCGCCGACCTCGCAGGTGAGCGCCTTGACGGGAAGCGATGCACCGAAAGCCTTGCCCGCGTCCTTGACGGATGCTTCACGCAGCCGGAGAGACAGCCGGGTCAACGGCGCCCCCTTCAGGATGGAGACATTGCCAAGGCTCAGGAGCGGACTTTCGCCGGCATCGGGGGTAATCAGGTCATTGGCCAGAAGCTCAGACATTGATGCGCGCTCCTTCCTTGTCATAGAACACGGTGCCGGTTACCTCGACCGGAATGCTTCCGTCGGGCATCGGAACATAAAGCGTTTTTCCGTCAAGGGCCTGGCCGTTCTTGACCATCGCCAGTGCGATGGTGCGATCGAGGGCAGGGCTGAAATAGGACGAGGTCACGTAGCCCTCGGCGGAAGTCCCGGTGGCCGGATTTTCGGCAACCGTAATCTGTGCGCCTTCCTCGAGCTTCACCTTCGGGTCCTTTGTCAAAAGACCGACGAACTGGGGCCGGTTTTCGGCAGTCAGGTCTGGTCTCTCGAGGCCGCGTTTGCCGACAAAGTCGAACTTCTTCTTGCCGATTGCCCAGCTCATCCCGGCATCCTGCGGCGTGACGGTGCCGTCGGTGTCCTGGCCGACAATGATGTAGCCCTTCTCGGCGCGCAACACGTGCATGCTTTCCGTGCCGTAGGTCGTCCCGTCGTGTTTCTCGATTTCCTTTGCCAGTGTCTCCCACATCATCTTGCCATGTCTGCGCGACACGTTGATCTCGAAGCCAAGTTCCCCGGTAAAGGAGATCCGGAACAGGCGGCAGGGAACGCCGCAGAACGTACCTTCCTTGACGCTCATGTGCGGCAATGCATCCGCTGACAGGTCGATACCCTCGATGAAGGGGGCAATCACGTCACGGGCTTTCGGGCCCTGGACGGCTGCGACCGCATATTGTTCGGTCGTCGACGTGATCCAGACATCGAGATCAGGCCATTCCGTCTGCAGATAGTCTTCCATTCTGGCAACGACACTGGCAGCGCCACCGGTCGTGGTTGTCACGTGAAAGCGATCATCCGCCAGGCGTCCAATGACACCGTCATCGGTGATGAAACCTGCATCGTTGAGAAGCAGGCCGTACCGGCAGCGTCCCGGCGCGAGCTTTTTCCAGGGATTGGTATACATCCGCTCCAGGAATTCCGCTGCGTCCGGCCCGACAACCTCGATCTTGCCGAGGGTCGAGGCGTCGAACAGGCCAACGCTGTCTCTCACCGTCTTGCATTCACGTGTGACAGCAGAGTGGATGTCCTCGCCGTTTTTCGGGAAATACCAGGTTCGTTTCCATTGACCGACATCTTCAAAGACGCCGCCATTTTCAACCGCCCAGTCATGTGAGGGGGTCTTGCGAACCGGATCGAAGAAGTCCCCCCGGGAAATGCCGGCAAACAGACCGAAAGTGGTCGGTGTGAAAGGCTGGCGGAAGGTTGTGAGGCCGACTTGTGTCATTGGCCGTTCCAGGGCGCCCGATGCAATCTGAAGCGCATTCATGTTGGACAGGCGGCCCTGGTCGGTTGCCATGCCTGTCGTCGTATAGCGCTTGATGTGCTCAATCGACTGCATGCCTTCGCGAACGGCCAGTTTCACATCCTTGGCCGTTACGTCGTTCTGATAGTCGACAAAGGCCCGGACACGAGACGCATTCCGGTCATGGGGAAGGGCCCCCAGGGTGCCGCCATAGCCGGCTTCGCCACCGGTCGCGGCTACCTTCGTGATCTTCGCGGTTTTTCCGATAGCGGCTTTTGCTGCTTCTTCACCCGCGGCGTAACCGTCTTCAAGGGTGGCCTGCAAACCGTATAGCCCTTTCGACGCACCCGTCGAACGTTCGTTCTGCACGGAAACGCCTGGCACATAAGCGCCTTTGTCTGCATCCCAGACGACCTTGCCGCGTGACTGGGAATAGAGGCTGACAGTCGGTGTCCAGCCCCCGGACATGAGCAGCGCATCGCATTCGACCTGGCCGCCGGAGGCGACCTGTCCGGATGTCATCAGGCGTCCCAGAAGCGCTGCCTTGATCCGCTTGCGGCCGAGTGTGCCGGTGACGACGCATCCTGCCTCGACCCGAATGCCGCGTGCGCTTGCGATCGCCATCAGGTTTTCGGGTGGGGTCTCGCGCATGTCCGCAATGGCGACCACTTCAACACCGTGATCTGCCAGGTCAAAGGCCGCTTGCCAGGCGCTGTCACAGGCAGTTGCGACCAGGACCTTGTGGCCGACCTTGACGCCGTAACGGTTGAGGTATGTCCGGCCGGCGTCGGCCAGGAGGATGCCAGGTCGGTCGTTTTCCGGGAACACCATGGGACGTTCGATGGCACCGGCCGCGATCACCACTTCCTTGGCGCGCACCTGCCAAAGGCGTTCGCGCGGAAGCCTGGGATCCGCTTCGGCCAGGTGTTCCGTGACGCGTTCTGCCAGGGAAATGAAGTTATGGGCAAAATAGCCGAACGCGGTCGTGCGCGGCAAAAGGGTCACATTGTCCATTGCGCCGAGCGCGGCAATGGTTTCTGAAACCCAGTCAGCCGGGTCTTTGCCGTCAATGCTCGCGCTGCTTTCAGAGAGCAGCGTGCCGCCGAATTCGGCCTGTTCGTCGCACAGGATAACCTTGGCACCGGTCTCGGCTGCCGCAAGCGCTGCGGCCAGACCGGAAGGCCCGGATCCGACCACCAGGACGTCGCAATGGGCGTAGAGGTTGCCGTAGTGATCATGATCCGGCGATTTTGGCGGTTTGCCGAGACCGGCTGCTGCACGGATGATCGGCTCGTATACCCGGTCCCAGAACGACTTCGGCCACATGAAGGTCTTGTAGTAGAAGCCGGCCGGAAACAGCGGTGACATGAAATCGTTGACGGCGCCCACGTCGAAGCCGAGCGAGGGGAAACGGTTTTGCGAAATCGACTGGAGCCCCTGGTAGAGCTCGACCTGTGTCGCACGCAGGTTCGGTGTCTGGTCACCGTTCCGGTAAATGCCGACAAGAGCGTTCGGTTCTTCGGACCCGCAACTCATGATCCCCCGGGGGCGGTGATACTTGAACGAACGGCCTACAAGATGGATGCCGTTTGCAAGCAGAGCGGAGGCGAGGGTGTCGCCCTTGTGACCGTGAAGTTCCTCACCGTCAAAGGTGAAGGTGAGTGGTGCATTGCGGTCGATACGGCCGCCTTTTTCTGTACGGAATGGCTGGCTCATTTGCCGGCCTCCTTGGCAATCGCTTCAAGGTCCGGCATGGTTTCGCCAGCCTTGTAAAACTTCAGAAACTTGTCACTCACCGTGTCACGAACAGCGTTGAAGAAGCGCCCGCATCCGTTGGTGTGGCGCCAACGTTCGGCAGCAATGCCTTTCGTGTTGGTTCGCATGTAAAGAAACTCGACCCAGTCCTCTTCGCTCGCCTGGCCTGGATCGGCCGGCCGGGCAATATGGGCTTCGCCGCCGCACTGGAATTCGGTTTCGGGTCGCTCAACACCGCAATAGGGGCAATAAATCAGCAACATTCAGGTGATCTCCCCTAGTGGGCCACAGCGGCTGCGGCCGCTTCGTCGATAAGGCGTCCGGTCCGGAACCGGTCGATGGTGAAGGGCGCGTTGATCTTGTGTGGTTCGTCTTTTGCAATCGTATGGGCAAAGACATGCCCCGATCCGGGGGTAGCCTTGAAACCGCCGGTGCCCCAGCCGCAATTGACGTAGAGCCCCTTGACGGGCGTCTTGGACAGGATCGGTGACCGGTCCGGCGTCGTGTCCACGATGCCGCCCCAGTTCCGCAACATGCGCATGCGCCGGAAATGAGGGAACAGCTCACAAATGGCGTCGATCGTGTGGTTGGTGATGTGAATACCACCTGTTTGGGAATAGGAAACAAACTGGTCCGTTCCCGCACCGATCACGAGCTCACCCTTGTCGGACTGGGAAATATAGGCGTGGATCGTGTTCGACATGACAACGCAGGGAAAGGCCGGCTTGACCGGCTCGGAGACAAGCGCCTGGAGCGGGAACGATTCCAGCGGAAGCCGAACACCGGCCATGTCCATGACGACGGAGGTGTGCCCGGCGGCGACCACGCCGACCTTCTTGGCCTTGATGAAACCCTTGGCCGTTTCAACCCCTTCGACCGCACCGTTCTGATCACGCCGGATACCGGTGACTGCACAATTCTGAATGATGTCGACGCCCATGTCGTCGGCACCGCGTGCATATCCCCAGGCCACCGCATCGTGACGCGCCGTTCCTCCGACCCGCTGTAGCGCGGCCCCCATGACCGGGTAGCGGATATTCTTGGCGATGTTGAGGGGCGGGCAGTATTCCTTCGCCTGTTCCGGCGTCAGCCATTCGTTCTGGACACCAGCGAGCCGGTTGGCATGAATGTGTCGTTGAGCCACCTGAACATCGTGCACGGTGTGGGCGAGCATCATCACGCCACGCGCGGAATACATGACGTTGTAGTTCAGCTCCTGCGACAGGTTTTGCCAGAGCCCGATGGCATGATTGTAAAGCGCCGCGCTTTCTTCCCAAAGGTAGTTCGAGCGGACAATCGTTGTATTCCGGCCCGTGTTTCCGCCGCCGAGCCAGCCCTTCTCGAGCACCGCGACGTTGCGGACGCCGTGCTCCTTGGCCAAGTAGTAGGCGGTCGCAAGTCCGTGACCACCGGCACCCACGATGACAACGTCATATTCGGCCTTGGGTTCGGGCGCGCGCCACTGGCGGCCCCAGTTCTGGTGCGCGGAAAAGGCATTCTTGGCCAGTTCCAGAAAGGAATATCGCTTCATGAATCAGCGGCTCCGCACGTTGATGGCATCTATCTCAAGGGAGATGAGAAGTGGCCCGTATAAAAAGATTGAACAGGACACGACCATAACGACTTCGAATGACCTGCGTCCATTGCAGCGCATATTCGCGATTGATCGGCAGCTTGCGTATAAGGTTTCAGTCGCTTGCTGGTCTGAAAGCGACATGGGTGTCGACTTGCCGGAAAATGGGAAGTGTTTTCCTTGGGAAACAGCCTGTTTCTCTTGGGATTTCAGTATTCTGAGGTCCAGAGGAAACTCCTGGTGCGTGTCGAGATTGCGCAAATCCGACATCCGATGACGCTTCGGTACTTGCAAATGGGGCCGGGGAAGGCAAATCTCCTCCAATCAGACAAAAGGGAGATTCATCGATGGAAGTTCGTGCTGCTGTAGCCGTTGGTGCCGGCAAACCGCTCGAGGTCACCACTGTGAATCTCGAAGGGCCACGCGCCTTCGAGGTGCTTGTTGAGGTCAAGGCGACCGGGATCTGCCATACAGATGAGTTCACCTTGTCGGGCGCCGACCCCGAGGGCCTGTTTCCGGCAATCCTTGGCCATGAAGGGGCCGGTGTCGTGGTGGAAGTCGGTCCGGGTGTGACGACACTCAAACCGGGGGATCACGTGATCCCGCTCTACACGCCTGAGTGCCGGAATTGCGAATACTGCCTCAATCCGAAAACCAACCTCTGCCAGGCTATCCGGTCCACGCAGGGGCAGGGGCTCATGCCGGACGGGTCGTCTCGCTTCACGACCCTCGATGGCGACCCCATCCTGCACTACATGGGAACGTCAACCTTTGCGAATTACACGGTCGTTCCGGAAATCGCGCTGGCTAAAATTCGTCCGGATGCGCCTTTCGACAAGGTCTGCTACATCGGCTGCGGTGTAACGACCGGCATTGGAGCCGTCATCAACACGGCCAAGGTGGAAGAAGGCTCCCGTGCGATCGTCTTCGGGCTCGGCGGCATTGGTCTGAACGTGATTCAGGGTCTGCGATTGGCCGGAGCCGACCAGATTGTCGGCGTTGACCTCAATCCTGCCAAGGTTGAGATGGCCACACGCTTCGGCATGACAGACTTCGTCAACCCGACCGAGGTCGACGGAGATCTTGTTCCCTATCTCGTGGATCTGACCAAGGGTGGTGCAGACTATACGTTTGACGCCACGGGCAATGTCCAGGTGATGCGAACGGCTCTGGAATCGGCCCACAAGGGCTGGGGCGAGAGCATTATCATTGGTGTGGCACCGGCAGGCGCCGAGATTTCGACCCGTCCCTTCCAGTTGGTGACGGGCCGGTCCTGGCGCGGCACAGCCTTTGGCGGTGCCCGTGGCCGGACCGATGTGCCCAAGATTGTCGACTGGTACATGGATGGCAAGATCGAGATCGATCCGATGATCACGCACACCATGCCGCTCGAAGACATCAACAAGGGCTTTGATCTGATGCATGCCGGTGAATCAATCCGGTCTGTGGTCGTCTACTGAGCCAAAGCACCATGACATTGTTGAGGCTTTCGCCACGGCGGGAGCCTCTGAAATTTTTTTGCTTTCGTTCCGCCTTCCGGGCAGGTTCGGAACCATCAGCAATTCATCACAGTCAGCAAGCAGAGTTTCGCAAGCAGCAGGGGCCTTTATATGAAGACCATTTCCGAAAATCGGGCATTTGGCGGCGTCCAGGGTGTCTACAGCCATGCATCGGAAGCCTGTGACTGTGAAATGACATTCGCTGTCTTCGTTCCGCCGCAGGCAGAACATGGCCCCGTACCGTGCCTCTGGTATCTGTCCGGACTGACATGCACGCACGAAAATGCGATGACCAAAGCCGGATTGCAGGCGCATGCTGCCGAATTCGGACTGGCGATCGTCTTTCCGGACACCAGCCCGAGAGGCGCGGAAATCGCAAATGACGACGCATACGATCTGGGGCAGGGGGCCGGGTTCTATGTCAATGCAACAGAGGCACCCTGGGCGTCCCATTTCCAGATGGAAACCTACATCGCGGGCGAGTTGCGCGATCTGGTCACCGATAACTTCCCCATCTCGGTCCATCACGGCATAACCGGTCATTCCATGGGCGGGCATGGTGCCTTGACCCTGGCCATGAAATACCCGGGCCATTACCAGTCTCTTTCCGCCTTTGCACCGATCGCCAACCCGACAAGGTCAGACTGGGGGCGCAAGCAGCTCGGCGCCTATCTCGGACCTGACGAAACCCGCTGGACGTCGCACGATGCCACAGCACTGCTGAAAGACGTTGGCTGGTCCGGTGACGTGCTTGTTGATCAGGGTGCCGACGATCAGTTCCTGGATCTCTTGATGCCCGAGAGCCTCGTCAAAGCTCTGGTCGAGACCAGGACAGGGCACAGTTTCAGACTGCACCCTGGTTACGATCATTCCTATTTCTTCGTGTCGACCTTCGCGCGCGATCATGTTGCCTGGCACGCTGAAAGATTGCAGGCCTAGGCGACACCTTGCTGGTTTCTGGCAGCCAGTGCCTGGGCATATGGAGACTTCTCAAAGTTTCCAGGCAGGCGCAATTCACCAAGCATGTACCATTCCTCGATCCGATCCAGGACGATCGGCTCAAACACCTTGTTGAGTGACAGGACAGTTTCGGGAATGTCGTAGTGTTGCTGCTCGCCTGTCTTGGGCACCGCAGGCAAAATGGTCAGCTTGAAGCGCGCCGGGCCGGTTCTGGTCAGGTAGGTAGGGAGCAGCGTTCCATCGCAGATATTGGCGATCTTGGCGGCAACGACGACATTGCCCCGGCTTGGGGGCTTCCGTCCGAACAGCGGTACATGAACCTGCTTGTCGCGAACCTCGTCGATGAAGATGGTCATGGAGTATTGGCGAGTGGCCATTAACCGGCGCAACCGATAAGCGCTCTTTTGACCGGGGGGAAACAGGTATTGGTTTCGTTGTTTCCGAATTGCATGAACGATCCGGTTCTTGAAGCGATTGGTTTCCGGCTGGAAGGGACCGATACTTGGCCCCGCAAGGTGCGTGTGGATTGCGACGAACAATGCTTCCCAGGTTGCCAGGTGCATGGAAACGAAAATCGGCACGCCGCCACTTTCCTGTACCGTCTGAAGGTGTTTCAGTCCTTCAACTTCAATACGAGACTCTCTCCATAACCTGTTGACAATAATGAACTCTGAGATGGTCCGACCGATATTGATCCACCATCTGTCCAGACCCAGCTCCTGTTCTTCCGGTGTCCGCCAGAGGCCTGCGGTGAGGGCCTTGAAATTTCGCTCGATTCTCTTGGGAAAGATCTTGTGCCGGTAGGACCGTCGGGCAGACGGCACAAGCCATTCGCCGAAATTGGAGACAAAGGAACTCGGACAGAAAGAGAGCAATTGATGAAAGACGGTGTTCAAAACACCCGCCTTTGTGTGACGGAGCCAGTACAGTCTTGCTGCCGCGCGCAATTCATCGTTGGACGCGAAAATATTTGCGAGGGCTGGCACCTGGGGTTCGTCCGCCAGGGTTTCCCTGAATGGAATGTCCTCCAGACGCGACGGCCCGCTCATGAGGAGCGTGTTCGCAGGACCATGGGCAGATTGTCGCCGGGTCTCAGCGTCAACCGGGCAACCGGCTGCACATCCGTGCCGTCCTTGAGCCCGAGGTCGAATTTCTGCGCAAGGATGGCAAGGCTGAGTATCGATTCAGTCATGCCAAACTGCAGCCCGGCACAAATTCTGGGGCCAATGCTGAAGGGGACATAGCCGTATTTGTTCGGTTTTTTCCATTTGGAATCAAGGAACCGTTGCGGTTCGAAGACGTCCGGTTTGGACCAAAGGACAGGATTCCGGTGCATGAGCCACGGCACGACCATCACCAGGGAACCTTTTGGAATCGCCTTGCCGCTAATCGACGTGTGTTCCATGGCTTCGCGGGCGAGAATCGGAACCGGCGGATAAAGTCGCAGTGTTTCCTCGATGACGGCCTTGGTGAAAGGCAGGTTTTTCACATCCGCAAAGGTTGGGGTCCTGCCATCCAGAACGCTGTCGATCTCTGCATGAAGTTTTTCGCGGTGCTTCGGGCTCTGAGACAGCAGGTACCAGGCCCAAGCGAGGGTATTGGCGGTTGTTTCGTGCCCGGCCATGAAAATGACGGCGGCCTCGCTTCGGATCGCACGGCGGCTCAGCGGCTTTCCGTCGTCGTCCCGTGCCTCCAGCAGGCCCCCGATCACGGATTCTTCGCCTTTTTGTTTCTGGGCTTCGTAGCTATCGATGATTTCGTCAAGGACGGACAGAATCCGATTGACCGATTTCTTGATTGACCGGCCCCTGAACCTCGGCATCCATTCAGGCAGCCCAAACAGCGACTGCAGATCGATCTGGTCGATGTGCCGCTGGTAGTCGGAAAAACCCTGAACGACTTCGGCAGCGTAGTTCTTGCCTAACTGCCTTCCAAAGATTGTTCTGCAGATTATCTCGGCCGTCAGATGCGCCATTTCTGCAAGGGCATCGACCTCTGCGCCTTCGCCCAGCTTTTCCCACTCGGCCCGTTTTTCCGAGATCGTGTCCACCATGATCGGGGCAAAGCCCTTGACCCTGGAGCCGTGAATGATCGGAGCGACGATCTTGCGACGCTTGGCCCAGATCTCGGTGTCGCTGATGAACAGACCATCTCCCAGCAGCGGTTCGAGGGCGTGCCGCATTTGAGGGCTCTTGCGTTGCAGGACCTCGTGATTTGTCTGGAACGCCTCGCGGACGACATCGGGGCGGTTGCAAACAACCAGATCCCGGGTGAACACTTTCTTGCTCCGCAGGCGTGACTTGAAATCGTCAAGTCCCCAAATGGACAGGAAATTTCGTTTTGCCATTCCAAGGAGCTTCCAGACCGGAGGCATGGTAGCGTAGCGGAACGGGTAGGGCGGAACAAACTCGTTTTCCGCCGGGGGCGGCGGCGTCTGTGTATCCTGAGAAACGGGTTCTGAAACAGTCACAAAGAAGTCCAATAATCACGTGAGCGGCATTTCAATACGCAACACTGTGCTTGTAGTCACTTAGGTGTTGTACGTAAAGCGCTGAGCACAAGCGTGAGCCATGCGAGAATGATGAGAATTCCGCCAGTCGGGGCGGCCATTGAAAACAGCTTGTGAGACAAAAACGCTCGAGAAATCAAGTCGCCGCTGAAGAGCGTCAGGCCAAGCGTCAGGCTGGTTGCCGACACTGCCAGGAAGGGAATATTGCGGCTTCGGCTCAGCAGCGCAATGCATATGAACAAGGGCGCGTGTGACAGCAGCATCTGGCCGGCTGTCTGAAGCAAGGACGATGCGCTCGAGTGGGCCGAAAGGGCGAGCGAGATGACCCCTGCAGCGCCTGCGAGGCCACCCAGTGCAAGACTGGTTCTGAAAAGCGCGCCAAAGCGCGGATCGGGTGTCAAAGAAATAATACCTTCCGTCACCTGGGTCGCTGAAACGGCGGGAGGGCGTGGCCCTCCCGCTGGGCAATCTATCAGGCCGCGAAACCGCGTTTTTCAAGCAGCGCATCGATCTTCGGGGCGCGGCCCCGGAAGGCGATGTAGGTCTCTTCCGGGTCAGGCCGGCCTCCTGCGGAATAGATATGTTTCAGCAGCCTGTCCGCGGTCGCGGGATCAAAGATGTTGCCGGCTTCCTTGAACGCGCCGAATGCGTCGGCATCCATAACTTCGGACCACATGTAGCTGTAGTAACCCGCCGAATAGCTGTCGCCGGAGAAGATGTGCTGGAAGTGTGGAATACGGTGCCGCATGGCGATGGCGTCCGGCATTCCGATTTTTTTCAGTTCCTGCACCTCAAAGTCGGCGACATCCATTTCCTTGGGTGAGTCGAGCAGATGAAGTTCAAGATCCACCAAGGCACACGCAGTGTACTCGACGGTCTGAAAGCCTGTGTTGAAGTTGGCGGCGGCCAGAAGCTTGTCGAGAAGTTCCACCGGCATCTGTTCACCGGTCTTGTAATGGACCGCGTATTTCGAGAGAACCTCGGGCTCCGAGAGCCAGTGCTCATAAAGCTGGGAGGGCAACTCGACAAAGTCGCGCGCAACACTTGTTCCGGAAATCATCGGATAGGTGACGTTGGACAGAAGCCCGTGCAGGCCGTGACCGAACTCGTGAAACAGGGTGCGGGCATCGTCGAAGGTCAGAAGCGTTGCTTCTCCGGGTGCTCCCTTGGAAAAGTTCATCACATTGACGATGATCGGAGAAACGTCGCCCTTCAGCTTGTGCTGCGAGCGAAACGCGCTCATCCAGGCACCAGACCGTTTGGAGGGCCGAGCGAAATAGTCGCCCAGGAACAATCCGACATGATCGCCATTTGCGTTCAGGACTTCGAACACCCTGACATCCGGGTGATAGACCGGCAGACCTTCAAGTTCCCTGAAAGAGAGGCCGAACAGGCGGCTGGCGGTATCGAATGCCGCGTCAATGATGCTGTCCAGCTGAAGGTATGGCTTAAGCTCCGTCTCATCCAGATCATGCTCGGCCTTGCGGACTTTTTCCGAATAGAAGCGCCAGTCCCAGGCTTCGATCTTGTGGTTCTCGCCACCGCTGACAGCCATGGCCTCCAGCTTGGCCTCCTCGTCCCGCGCCTGCGCGACGGCCGGAGCCCAGACCTTTGTAAGCAACGCCCGGACATTGTCGGGTGTCTTTGCCATCGAATCGTCGAGCTTGAAGGCTGCGAAGTTTTCGAAACCGAGAAGCCGTGCCTTTTCCGAGCGCAACGTGAGTGTTTCTGAGATGATGTCCAGATTGTCCGTCTCACCGCCGTTTTCGCCGCGGGAGGACCAGGCCCTGAAAGCCTCTTCCCGGAGCCGGCGATTGGTCGAGAACTGGAGGAAGGGTTCGATTGAGGAACGCGACAGGGTAATGACATGCTTACCGGCAAGCCCACGTTCCTTGGCGGCTTCCTCGGCGGCTGCGAGCAGGAAGTCGGGAAGACCCGCACGGTCTTCGTCCGTTTCCAGGACCAGTTGATAATCGGATTCGTCTTTCAGCACATTTTGCGAAAAACTTGTGCCGAGCGTTGCAAGCCGCTGTGAGATTTCGGCCATCCGGTCCTTTTCAGCGCCGTCCAGGCCGGCACCGGCGCGTTGGAACATCTTGTGATAGCGTTCCAGAACACGTGCTTCCTCTTCGGTCAGGCCAAGCGTCTCCCGTTGATCCCAAAGGGCGGCAATCCTTTTGTAAAGCGGTGCGTTCAACAGCATTTCGGAGGAATGGCGGGCGAGTTTCGGAGCGATGTCCCGTTCGATTTTCTGAAGGGCTTCGTTGGTGTCGGCACCCGTGAGGTTGAAGAACGTCCGCGCGACCTTCGTCAACTGCTCACCGGACGTCTCGAGGGCCACGATCGTGTTTTCGAAATCCGGTGCCGTGTCCTGGTCCGCAATCCGCAAGATGTCCGCTTTTGCTTCTGCCATCGCAAGCTCGAAAGCTTCTTCGAAATGAGAGGGGGAGATCTCCGCAAAGGGCGGCAATTCAAAGGGTGTGGTCCAGTCTTGGAGCAACGGATTGGCAGTCATGTGATCCTCGGTTTCGGGAGACAACGCGTTCAGCCACATATGGCGCGAAACTGTACGGGTTCCAAGTGACTAGGTGCCAAACAGAACCGAGTGCATCGTTCTGCCGGGCAGGAAGGCAAAGAAGCCGGCTACAATGAGGGCGCCTGAATAGAGAATGATCATGGTTCGTTTGTGCCCGGCAATGTCCTTTCGCCTTGCTTCCAGAACGGCACCTACAACACCGAACAGCGCCAGAAGGGACAGAAGGTGGATCGGACTGAAGGGCCCCAGCAGCCTTATTTCGTAGATGAACAGGCTTGAGCCGGCCACCCACAGCATCATGCCGCACCAGACGTAACCAAGCGACTTGTGAGGCAAGGTGCCCTTTGGCGCGGCGAGCTGAACCGTGCCGAGGACAAATGCGGCCAACGCAGCAACTGCGTGGCTTAAGATCAGCCAGCCTGATTCAAGAAGGGGCTCAAACGACATGTCTGCCACCTACCACATGCTTTTGGCAGCGCGCTCCGGCCATTGTTCGTCATATGTCGTTCCGTCGAAACTGTTCTGAATTTCCTGCATGATCATGCCCGGCGAGGGGAGATCGCCTTTCTGGATATTCTTGTCCGGGTTCCACAGGTCAGCGCGCATGAGCGCGCGTGCACACTGAAAATAGACGGCTTCAATAGAAATCTCGATGACGGAGCGCGGCTGCTTGCCTTCCTTCTCGAAGGAGGCGAGCAGAGCAGGGTCGACGGAAATTCGGGCCTGTCCGTTTATCCGGAGCACATTGTTCCAGCCGGGCACCATGAACATCAGGGAGACACGGGGATCGCGGACGATGTTCCTGAGAGAATCGATCCGGTTGTTGCCGCGTCTGTCCGGCATGAGCAGCGTACGGTCGTCACGAATTCTGACAACCATGCCGTCATCCCCGCGTGGAGAACAGTCCAGCCCTTCCGGGCCGCTGGTGGACAAGGTGCAGAAGGATGCCGATTCCACGATTTTCCGGTAGGAAGGGCTGAGATACTCGATCTCTTTGACAAGGGACGCTTCACCCGTGGCGCCATAGTGCGATTCGAGCTCTTCGATCGACGAAACGATGGTCATTGGAATAGCCTGAGGTAAGGATTTTGATCAGAAAAATGCAGCGGGGTTTTCTTATCCCGGCGTCTGATCCCCCGTCAAATCGCAGATTGGTGTCTCCGGAGCGCCAAACAGCTGGTACTTTGGTCTAATCGACTTTGTGCTGAGATGAAATGACTATTACGTCAAAGGAACTGTGCGCTGCCGCATATCAAATGGATAAATGGCTGTAAAAAATTAAGAAAAACAATTTTGCACTGCAGCAATTACTGTGTCGTGATTTGAGTTCTTAGACGTGAATACTTCGAAAGTATAACGCCTTCGCCAAATGGGGCGCTCCGATAGTCGTATTGCTGTTGAGTGATTGATTTTTCTACAGTTACCGCAGCTTGCAGTTTTGGCGCAGAGGATCCGGTTAGCCGGGCGGGGAACAGGCTGAGACTGCTTGCGGCTGTACAGCTATTGCAGGCGTGTCCGAGGTGGACCGCCGCGCCTTTCTGGGAGGAAAGTTATGAGCTTAATTCGTAAACCCCTTAATCGTCGTTCAATCCTGCGCGCAAGTGCGGTTGGCGGTGCTGCTCTCGCAACACCGACCGTATTCACAAGCCGTGCCTGGTCCGCAGGGTATTTGAACGAGCCGACCGGTTCGACTGTTACACTCGGTTTCAACGTACCGCAGACTGGTCCTTACGCGGATGAGGGGGCAGATGAACTGCGCGCATACCAGCTTGCCGTTGAGCACCTGAACGGTGGCGGCGATGGTGGCATGATGGGCACGTTCTCATCCAAGGCCCTTAAGGGTAACGGCATTCTCGGCAAGAAAGTCGAGTACGTGACGGGTGACACGCAGACCAAGTCCGACGCAGCGCGTGCGTCTGCAAAGTCCATGATCGAAAAAGACGGCGCCATCATGATCACCGGTGGTTCGTCCTCTGGTGTGGCCGTGGCCGTGCAGGCACTCTGCCAAGAAGCCGGTGTCATATTCATGGCGGGTCTGACCCACTCCAACGACACCACCGGTAAGGACAAGCGCGCAAACGGTTTTCGTCACTTCTTCAACTCCTACATGTCCGGCGCCGCGCTGGCACCGGTTCTGAAGAACGCCTATGGCGACGACCGTAAGGCCTATCACCTGACCGCAGACTACAACTGGGGTTACACGACTGAGCAGGCCGTACGCGAGTCCACCGAAGCCCTCGGTTGGGAAACCGTCGAAACCGTCAAGACACCTCTGGCGGCAACTGACTTCTCCGCGTACATCACGCCGGTTCTGCAGTCCGACGCCGATGTGCTCGTTCTGAACCACTACGGCGGCAACATGGTCAACTCCCTGACCAACGCGGTTCAGTTCGGTCTGCGCGACAAGCTGGTCAACGGCAAGCAGTTCGAAATCATCGTTCCGCTCTACTCCCGCCTGATGGCCAAGGGTGCCGGTGAAAACGTTAAGGGCATCTTCGGTTCCACCAACTGGCACTGGTCGCTGCAGGACGAAGGCTCCAAGGCATTCGTCAAGTCCTTCGGTCAGAAATACGGCTTCCCGCCCAGCCAGGCGGCTCACACCACCTACGTTCAGGCGCTGCTCTATGCTGATGCCTGTGAGCGTGCGGGCACGTTCAACCCGTGCGGTGTCGTCGAGGCTCTCGAAGGCTTTGAGTTCGACGGTCTCGGCAACGGCAAGACGCTGTACCGCGCCGAAGACCACCAGTGCTTCAAGGATGTTCTGGTCGTGAAGGGTAAAGAGAACCCGTCATCCGAGTTCGACCTTCTCGAAATCGTTGAGGTTACCCCGGCTGAGCAGGTCACGTACGACCCGAACCATCCGCAGATGGCTGGCGGTCAGCTCGGCACCTGTAACCCGGGCGTCTAATACGCAAAACTCTGACAGGCAGGGCGGTCCTCCGCCCTGCCTGATCCTTTAAACATTGCGCGATTGAGGGCTGGGACCCACGCGCTTCTGATCCGAGCGAAGAGCGATGGACGCGATACTTCTTCAAATTCTGAACGGGCTCGACAAAGGTTCAGCTTATGCGCTGATTGCCCTTGGTCTGACCCTGATCTTTGGCACGCTGGGCGTGGTCAACTTTGCACATGGTGCATTGTTCATGATCGGTGCCTTCTGTGCAGTGACACTCAGCCGTCTGCTGTCCCTGTCGTTCACGACCATCGACCCGGAGCGCACCGACTTCCTGGGCAATCCGCTCAAGGTCGAAACGCCGTATGTCGAGGCATGGTTCGGACCGGAGACTGGAGCGGCGATCATTGACTGGTCGGTTCCACTCGCGATCCTGTTCTCGATACCCATCATGGCGCTGGTCGGCCTGTTCATGGAACGCGGTCTGATCAAGTATTTCTATAAGCGCCCACATGCGGATCAGATCCTGGTGACCTTCGGCCTTGCCATCGTTCTTCAGGAAATCATCAAGTACTTCTATGGTGCTAACCCGATCCCGACACCGGCCCCGGATGCCTTTGCAGGCAGCCTTGACTTCGGCGTTCTGATCGGTCTTGACCCGAACCTGATCATCTACCCCTACTGGCGTATCGTGTACTTCGTCTTTGCGATGGCGATCATCGGTGCGGTGTTTGCATTCCTGCAATTCACCACCTTCGGCATGGTTGTCAGGGCAGGGATGGCGGATCGTCAGACCGTTGGCCTTCTCGGCATCAACATCGACAAGCGGTTCACCTTCATGTTTGCCCTGGCCGCCGTGGTGGCGGGCCTTGCAGGGGTGATGTACGCGCCCATCAACTCACCGAACTACCACATGGGGATGGACTTCCTTGTCCTGAGCTTCGTCGTGGTGGTTGTCGGCGGAATGGGATCGCTTCCAGGTGCCGTTCTTGCGGGCTTCCTGCTCGGTATTCTGGAAAGCTTTGCCTCCATGGCTCAAGTGGTCGCCCTTTTGCCGGGCATCAACCAGATCATCATCTATCTCGTTGCCATCGTGATCCTTCTGACCCGTCCGCGGGGACTGATGGGCCGCAAAGGTGTCATGGAGAGCTAAATCATGCTGGGACTCAACAAAAAAGACGCCTACCTGTTCCTGCTTGTGCTGGCTCTCGTGGTGTTCGCCCCTTTTCTCCTGAACCCGTTTCCGGAAAACTCCGAACTGGCTCAGTTTAACGCCGGCTATCCGGACC
This sequence comes from Roseibium sp., assembly GCA_017643925.1. GTDB lineage: Bacteria > Pseudomonadota > Alphaproteobacteria > Rhizobiales > Stappiaceae > Roseibium. The sequence goes on from JAEPML010000002.1 coordinate 470,063, forward strand.
TGATGCAACGCTTCCTGATCTTCGGGATCTTTGCGATCGGCTTTAACATCCTCTTCGGCCTGACCGGCTATCTCAGCTTCGGTCATGCCGCTTTCCTCGGTGTCGGTTCCTACGCCGGCGTCTGGATGATGAAGCTGCTGACGATGAACGTTATCCCGGCCATATTCATGTCCGTGGTATTCGCGGGGCTCTTCTCCCTGCTTGTCGGATATATCTCGTTGCGCCGGTCGGGCATCTACTTCTCGATCCTTACACTGGCATTCGCTCAGATGTCGTTCTCGCTAGCCTATTCGGTCCTGACACCGATCACTAATGGTGAAACCGGTCTCCAGCTCGCACTCGACGATCCGCGGGTCCTCGGTGTCAGCCAGGTCGACGGGTCGATCCCGCAGGCAAACCTCTTCGGCATTCCGATGCGTGAAAGCTTTGAGTTGTCCTTGGGCGGGTGGCTGTTCACCTTCAACGCGGGCTACTACCTGTGTGCAGTGGTCATGATGGTCGCCTTCTATGTCGCCGTCCGGATCTTCCGCTCGCCATTCGGCATGATGCTGCGCGCCGTCAAGTCCAACCAGCAGCGGATGAATTTCACCGGTCTGAACAGCAAGCCCTATACGCTGGCCGCCTTCGTGATTTCCGGCATGTATGCCGGTCTTGCCGGGGGACTCATGGTTGCCATGGACCCGCTTGCAGGTGCCGAGCGCATGCAGTGGACCGCGTCCGGTGAGGTCGTTCTCATGACCATCCTCGGCGGCGCCGGCACGTTGATCGGTCCGGTCCTGGGGGCAGGTTTCATCAAGTACTGCGAGAACATCTTCTCCAAGATCAATGACAACATCCTCTATGGCTGGTTCTCAGGTCTTCCCGAAGGTTTGGCTGATGCCCTTGTGTTCGTCATCCACCCCTTCATCGGCAAGGGCTGGCACCTGACACTCGGTATCATGTTCATGCTGATCGTGATTTTCCTGCCGGGTGGCATCATGGAAGGCCTGGAACGCATCGGTCGTCTCTTCAAGCGCAAGCCGCCGTCTGAAGACAACGCCGCTGCCCAGGCATCCGCAGCCCCAGCTGAATAAGGTGAACTGATATGGAAATCCTACGCGTCGAGGGTGTGAACAAGTCGTTCGGCGGACTGCGGGCCCTCAACAATGTGAACTTCTCCGTCGAGGAGGGTACGGTTCACGCCATCATCGGCCCTAATGGTGCCGGCAAGTCGACCTTTCTGAACTGCATGATCGGCCGACTTGCGCCTGACACGGGAACCGTGATGTTCGGCGACATATCCCTGACGGGCATGAAGCCGCATGAAATCAATCAGATCGGTGTCTCCCGGGTGTTTCAGACCCCGGAAATCTTCGACGATCTGACCCTGATGGAAAACATCATGATCCCGGCCTTGGCCAAGAGAGACGGCGAGTTCGCGCTTCATGCCTTCGCCCGGGTCGATCTGGACGCTGAAATCCGCGACAAGGCCATGCATATGCTTGAAGATGTTGGTCTGGCGGAAAAGCGCGACACCACTGCCAGCTCATTGTCACGCGGCGACAAACGCCGGCTTGAGCTTGCCATGTGTCTGTCACAGGATCCGAAACTTCTCCTGCTCGACGAGCCGACAGCGGGCATGTCGCGGGCAGATACAAACAACACCATCGATCTTTTGAAACGGATCGGTGACCGGGGCATCACCAAGGTTGTCATCGAGCACGACATGCATGTGGTGTTTTCTCTGGCGGAGAAAGTCACGGTTCTTGCACAGGGAACGATTATTGCCGAAGGGAAACCGGAAGACATCAAGGGCGACCCGCGCGTGCAGGAAGCCTATCTCGGAGGAGCGCATCTGTGACCCTACTTGACGATCAATTTGCCGGGAAACAGGCCCCTGGTATCCGGCCGAAAAAAGCGACCGGCGCCGCTCCGGCCTATTTCTCCGCCTGGGATTTGCACTCCTACTATGGTGAGAGCTACATCGTTCAGGGCGTCAGCTTCGACGTTCGTGAAGGTGAAATCCTTGCGCTTCTGGGCCGGAATGGCGCAGGCAAGACCTCTACCTTGCGCACGATTGCGCGTATGGACGATCCGCAGCTGACACATGGCGAAGTCTGGCTCGACCACCAGCCGCTCCATGACATGCAGAGCTTTCAGGCCGCACGCAGCGGTGTTGGCCTCGTGCCAGAAGATCGCCGGATCATTCCGGGGCTGACTGTCCAGGAGAACCTTGAACTTTCGCAGATCGCGGAGCCGAAGGGCTGGTCCATCGAGCGTATCTACGAGCACTTTCCGCGTTTGGCCGAGCGCCGCACGCAGGAAGCGGTCACCATGTCCGGTGGTGAACAGCAGATGCTGGCCGTGGCCCGTATCCTTGCCCGGGACATCAAGCTGCTTCTCCTCGACGAACCCTATGAAGGTCTGGCGCCTGTCATCGTTCAGGAAATCGAACGCATTCTGGAAGGCGTCAAGGAACTTGGCATGACGACGATCATTGTCGAGCAGAACGCCATTGCCGCGTTGCATCTGGCCGACAGGGCGGTGATCCTCGACATGGGTGAGGTCGTTTTCGACGGCTCTGCCCAGGAGGTTCTCGACAACGCGGAACTTCGCCAGGAATATCTGGCGATCTGATCGTTGAGATCCGAAAAATCAAGGGGCTGGCGCCATTGCGCCGGCCTTTTTCGTGCCTGAGATTCGGACAGCTCGTGTTGCGCACAATCTCGACGGCAGCTTATAGTTTCAACCCTGACTCGTTTCCCCTGAGACCGGCGGTGCGTCTTGAAGACCTTGAAATCTGAGCTGCCCAGTCTCGTTGGGTTCCTTGTATTTGCGGCTTTCACCTTTGCCGGTGATGTGTTGAAGCCGGAAGCTGTCGGTATCGCGCCGTCACTGCTGCTTTTGGCCATCATCTTCGCAACAGTTATGTGGTGCGCCTTCTCGGTTGTTCGCCATGCCGAATGTCTGGCCACAATCTTTGGAGAACCCTTTGGCACGCTGATCCTGACCCTGGCCGTGATCGGTATCGAGGTCGCTTTGATCGTCGCCATCATGTTGTCCGGCGACGCTGCACCAACGATGGCGCGAGACACGATGTTCTCGGTCGTCATGATCGTCCTGAACGGCTTGATCGGATTGTGTCTGCTCGCAGGTGGTCTCCGACACAAGAACCAGACCTATAATCTCCAGGGTGCACAGGCCTTCCTGTCCATTCTTGTTCCGCTCGCCATTTTCGCGCTCGTCCTGCCCAGGGTGACCCATTCTGCGCCGGGCGGAGAACTTTCGCCATTGCAGGCGGCGTTCGAGGTGGTGATGTCGATCCTTCTTTATGGTGTGTTTCTCGCGGTCCAGACCGTGACCCACAGCGACATTTTCCGGCAGCCAGACGCCGTTGAAGGCGATGACGATCATCATCATGTCGTCGTGCGATCCATCCCGTTTCACGTCGTCGGCCTGTTTGGGGCCTTGCTGCCGATTATTCTCCTTTCGAAGAAGCTGGCGCTTTACGTTGAATTCGGCATCGGCGGCCTTGGGGCGCCGCTGGCATTGAGTGGATTTATCGTCGCCGCCCTGGTTCTCATGCCGGAGGGGCTGAGCGCACTTCAGGCCGCGCGTGAGAACAAGCTTCAGCGTGCCGTCAATATCTGTCTCGGTTCTGCCGTCGCAACCATCGGTCTGACGGTGCCTGCCGTCTTGCTCGTTGGCTGGATAACCGGTCTCAGGATCGAGCTTGGCCTTGAACTGGCTGACATCATATTGCTTGTGCTGACCCTCTTCGTCAGCCTGCTGACCTTTGGGTCGAGGACCACCAACTACATGCAGGGCGCGGTGCATCTGGCTCTCTTTGCCGCATATGTGATGATGATCTTCGATCTGTCCTGAATTGCCGGCGGGAAATATCATTCGCGGGACAGGAGGTCCTTGGTCTGTGCAGGCGAATATGATTTGGTGCCACGATCTTTTATCCGAACCTGATGGCTTCCCATGCTGCTCCTGTCTGAAGAACAAACGCGCGACGCACTGCCTTTTCCCGACCTGATTGATGCCCTTGATGAGATGTTTCGCACCGGCTGCACAATGCCGAAACGACATCATCACGACATGGAGGTTCCCGGGGAACCCGACGCGACCATGCTGCTCATGCCGGCCTGGCTGCCAGGACAGTTTGTCGGGGTGAAAGTCGTCAATGTCATGCCGGGGAACTCGGACCGGAACCTGCCGGCAGTGGCCGCGCAATATCTTCTTTCCGATGGGAAAACCGGTGAAATGCTTGCACTCGTGGACGGAGGAGAACTGACTGCCAGACGGACTGCGGCTGCGTCGGCGCTTGCGGCGCGCTATCTTGCCCGCGAAGATGCACGGCATCTGCTCGTTCTGGGCAGCGGCAGGGTGGCGGAGAACCTCGTTTCTGCTCACCGGGCGGTTCGACCGATCGACCAGGTCACGGTCTGGGGACGTTCCCGGCAAAGCGCGGAAAAGCTGGCTTCGAAACTCCCCCAGGACACCCTGAATGTCGAATTAGCCGAAGACCTGGACAGCGCGTTGGCGGTTGCCGACATCATCAGCGCGGCGACCTTGTCTTCCACGCCGCTCGTCAAGGGAGATCTTCTGAAGCCCGGAGCGCATGTCGATCTTGTTGGCGCATTCAAACCGACCATGCGCGAAAGCGACGACTTGCTTGCGCGGCGCGCCGAGATTTTCGTCGACACACGGGAAGGGTGCCTGTCCGAGGGCGGAGACATCGTTCAACCACTGCAGTCAGGCGTCATATCGCCGGACGATGTGCGCGCGGACCTCTTTGATCTGGCGCGCGATCTTCATTCCGGACGCAGTTCAGAAGAGGCGGTGACGATGTTCAAGTCGGTCGGAGCGGCGCTTGAAGACCTTGCCGGGGCGATGCTTGCTTACAGGAACGTGACAGACTAAAGCCTTCACCCCAACTCGAAAGTGGTGATGCCGTATATCTGGTCCAGCGGGAGATCAGGAACGGCACCCCGATACATGCGATAGGTTTCGAACTCGGGTGACAGCTCGTATTTTTCTGCAAGTAACAATGCAGACGCGTTCGGTTCTGGCGTGTCCAGGATGATGGTCTGTCCCTTGACCTGTCCGGCCAGAGCCCGGAACAGCGTGTCGGCGATGTCCAGCGTGTCGGCAAAAAGCGGTCCGATCTTGAAGCCTTCATGGCACTTGCGGATGACGCCATAGCCCCGGATGGTTCCGTCGTCCACGAATGCAAACCCGCGTCGTGTCTCAAGCATGGGAGACGTCCAGAGTTTCAGGAATTCCGTGCGCGGCGCGGGAAAAAACAGCGCGTCATAGTCTCGAATGGAGGGAAACAGTCCCTGACCCAGCGGAGCAAGCCGCGGATCCATTGGCGTGTCGCACAAAGACAGGCCGGTATTGCGAATATTGCGGTAGATCGACTTGAAACCGTGTTCGGCGTAGCTTGCCGTTTGTTCGTTGACCGCATCCAGTCCCAGAAGGCGGGATCCGAGATATTTCAAGGCATGGTCCCAGATCTGATGCCCATAGCCTCGGGTTCTGAATTCGCGCTTGCAGATATAGAGCCCGATAAATCCGAAACTGTCGCCGTAACGGACGGCCGATATCACGTTGATCAGCTTGCCGTCGATTTCCCCGACAAAGAAACCTGTCGGGTCGGCGGCATGGAAGGCCGGGCCGTCTTCAAGGCCGGGATTCCAGCCTTCTTCCATTGCCATGTTGAGGGGGACATGAACTTCATCTTCGCGAAGATGACGGAAGGAAAGAGTTTTGGACATGTGAACCCCGATTTCGAGCAAACTGAGCCTCTGTCCGAAGCCTAAATCGACTCGCCCGGATTTGAAAACTCTTCCTTGGCACACGTATCCGTGGACGGAATTGCGGATCCAATTCGACCTGACCCGGTGTGACTTGCGTCCTGTCCGCAACTGTGCATGACTTTAGGGAAGTTTTCAAAACGTTGATGATTGAAAAATGGTGCGCAGTTCGGTGTGCTTGTGAGTTTTGTCACAGACGGAATATTTCCAGGACGTAAGAGTGTTGTGCAGTTAGAGCACTGAGGTCGCTATGAAAAAGCTGGAGGTCAGACCGTTGGCCAAACCAAAGACGCAAATCGGACAAAGCGTTCACAATGGCCGAAAGTTGTCCCGGTTTGCGCGGGCCGGCTTGATCGCGGCACCGCTAGGATTTGGCCTGATCATAACGCCTGCAACTGCGTCCGCCTCCGAAGACGGGCGCCGTGTTGCTCTGGTGATCGGCAATCAGGACTACAAGTATGTTGAGCCGCTCGAAAACCCGTTGAATGACACGAAGGAAATCACGCGGGTTCTTCAAGAATCCGACTTTGATGTCACCGTCGGAACAAACCTGACAAAGAAGGAGCTTGAACAGGTCGTTCGGCGGTTTCTGCGCGAATTGAACGAGGGTGACACGGCCCTGTTCTATTATTCAGGTCACGCGCTTCAGGTGGGCGAATCCAACTTCATTCTGCCGGTAGATGCCAAGCTCGCCTCGCAATATGACCTCGAGTTCGAGAGCCTGAAGGTGTCCCATCTGCTGGATTACATGAAGGCCGCTTCGAGCCTGCAGATCGTGATGCTGGACGCTTGCCGCGACAACCCCTTCGAGATCGGCAAACTGTTTTACGGTGAGGAAGAATACGCGCTCGGGAAAACCCGCGGCTTGCGGCGCATTCCGAACAAGCTTGGCGCTTTCATTTCCTATGCCACGCGCCCCGGCCAGGTCGCTTATGACGGCGAAGGTCCGATGAGCCCGTTCACGTCCTCGGTCGTCAGCAATGCTTTGGCGCCTTCGCTTGAGATCAAGGATCTCATGACCAAGGTGCGTGACGAAGTCGTGCGCAAGACCGGCGGACAGCAGATCCCTTACGAGGATTCCACGCTTGTCACGAACTTCTACTTCGTGCCGCCAAAGCCGGAGCCCATCGTGACTGCCCATCACCGGGTCAGCGTGCCGGTCGATGCCACATCCTTTTCGCTCTCGATCCCCGAACCTGTACAACCCGAGGGAGGCGTCCTGCAGGTTACACTGAACCTGTCTCCGGAAAAGGGAGAGCTGAAGTTGCCGGACGGTCGTACGATCTCCGAGGGTGACACCTTGCAGGTTGGTGAACTGGCCAGTCTCGAATTCGTTCCCAGGGGTGCCAGTGCCGGTGATGTCGAGCTGATCGGCTATGACGTAACCGATCAGTGGGGCGGGTCAGCCTCCGCCATCGCATCCGTCACGATTGCCCAGTCCGAAACCCCGGTGGTAGAAGAAGATCCTGCAGAAGAGCAGGCGCTTCAGCTGGCGAAACTCAGGTCCTGGCTTTCGCAGGCGGCATCGGGTGCAGTCGAGGCAAATATCGGCGTCGGCCCGGTTGCAGTCTATCCCGCGGCGCCCACGGATGGCCTTCCGGCGACGAGCGATTGGGTCAAGGTCAAATCAACAGACGGCGACCTCCAACTTGCGTCCGATGGCCGGGTTCTCCAGGAGGGAGACCGCTTTCCCATCGCGGCGCTCGGAAGCCTGACCGTTCGGCCGCAAATTGGCAGTGAAACAAAGGCCGGGCAGTTTTCACTCGAATTGCCAGCTACAGCCGACATGCCTGCTGAAACCTTGACACAGGTCGTTCAGCCACGCGTAACCCAGTGCGATCAACTCGCGACTCAGCCTTTCGACCTGCAGGCGGTGACGGAAGGCCGGTTGGCCAACGATCTTGATACGGCCGCCGTTGACAAGGCCTGCGCCGAAGCGATGGCGCAATATCCCGATATCGGGCGATTTGTTTTCCAGCGCGGTCGCGGGACCTTTGCCGCCGGCGATCTTGAACAGACAGCCAAGCTTTTTGAGCAGGCCTATCAGATGGGGCACGTACGGGCGGGCTATGTGTTGGGTCGCCTTCACTATCTAGGGGCAGGAATTGATCGCGATCGCGAAAAAGCAGTCGAGCTTTACAAGAAAGCGGCTGAACGCGGCGACGCTTATGCAATGCACTCGCTGGGTATGGCAGAAATCAAGGGTGAAGGTACACCCAAGGATGAGGAAGCGGGGCTCAAGAAGCTGCTACAATCGGTTGAGGCGGGCCATACCTTTTCGTTCAACGCCATCGGTGATTTCTACCTTCGCGGAGGCCCTCTGGACGAAGACGTACAAAGAGCAGTCTACTACTTCAATCGTTCGGCTGCTCGGAACGACATCTACGGCTTCCAGAACATGGGTGTTCTTTTCCGGGAAGGCAAAGGCGTACCGCAAGACTATGGTGCAGCCTTGGGTTGGTTTATGAAGGCGCATGAAGGCGGGCACCCATCTGCAGGAACAGCGATCGGACTTCTCTACTTCAACGGCCAGGGTGTCGACAAAAGTGCTGATGAGGCAACGAAGTGGTTCCGTGCAAGCGCACATCGCGGTGACCCCTGGGGCGCCTATAACACTGCATTCATGCTCGGGAAACAGTCGGGAGACACTGCGGCACGTGATCGCGCGAGAATGCTGGCCATGGCGGTGGCTGTAGAACCGTCCTCGCAAGCAGCCGAGAAGGCGACGGAAAGCCTGCAAAAGACATCCAGAACCGTCAAGGCCAAGGTATTGCAACAGGCATTGTCGGATCTTGGATTCAATCCGGGACCTGTTGACGGTCAGCCCGGGCGCAAGACGCAACAGGCTCTCGCGGAATTCTTTACGTCTACCGGCCGGGAACCAGTCAAGGGTGACGACGCCCTTGTCTCGCTGGTCAAGCACCAATGGGAAAAGACCCGGCCAAGATACGATCTGTTTTAGGAATAAGGAGAAACATGATGAATTTCTTGAAATACATTGCGCCCGCTATCGCCATGTTGGCGTTGGTACTGGCGGGCTGCCAGACGCAGTCCTCACCGCAACCTGCACCCGCTGCGAAGACCAAGACCCAGCCTGCGGCCTCCCGACCGGCTGACCCGATCAGGGATACCACCAACGAAAACAGGGACAGCGACAGCGGTGGTGGCAGCGAAAGCCCAGGAGGTGGTGGAAGCGGTGGCTGGTCTGGATAACACGGTTATCGTTTCGCACTATGAGAATACTGTCCATGCATGTCTCAACGAGGCTTTCGAGAGCATTCGCTCAAGCTGCTCTGCTGCTTGTTATGATGACTGCATCGGCGGTTTCTGGTGAATGGCGCGCATTGGTCATCGGGGTTGATGCCTATGAGCATGTATCACCACTGAAAGGTGCTGTGAACGACGCCAGGGACATCGCCCAAACGCTCACCGCAGCAGGTGTCAGTGATCTGACCACTCTCTATGATGCAGACGCTTCCCGCCAGGCCATACTGGACGCCTGGCAGAACCTTGTCGCCCGCTCGTCTTCAGGTGATGTTCTTGTTTTGTCCTATGCTGGTCACGGGGCACAGGAAGAGGAGTGGGTGAAAGGCTCGGAAGCAGACGGCTTCGATGAGGTGTTCCTGCTCGCCGGCTTCAATGTCACTGCACCGGGCAATGGTGAACGTCTCCGTGATGACGACATTGCGGCCATGCTGCGTGCAGCCGGAGACCGCAGCGTGCTCGTGCTCGCTGACAGCTGCCACTCCGGAACCATGACCCGATCCGTGGACCCGCGCATCACCCGGCTGGGAACGCGCCTGGTAGGGCTGCCGCCTTTCGAAAATGATGTCCTTCGGGACGCGGATCTGCATCCGGTGCTCTCGAAGAAGGATGGTACTTCGGAAGACCTGCAGCAATTTGCAAATGTCGTCTATGTCGGGGCCACGGTGGACGGACAGGTCATTCCTGAGTTGATGATCGCCGGAGAGCCAAGGGGGGCCTTGAGCTGGTCCTTCGCCCGTGGGGTCGAAGGACGTGCAGATCTTGACAGGGACGGCGGGATCTCAATGTCGGAGCTCAGTTATTTCCTGCAGGAAACTGTCCGGGTGGCGACGGAGGGACGCCAGACGCCCAGCCTGACCATCGGCGGCGAGACGCGTTCGGCAGTTCTTCCGCGCGTGAATGATAATACCTGGACGAGGGGATCTGAAAGCCTGACCGTGTCGGCAAGTACAGCCGCTGCGCGCCCAGTCCTGGAGCAGCTGTCAATCAAGCATTCGGGCCGATTGAGTGTTGTTGAAACGCAGAGCGCCGATCTGTTCTGGGATGTCGAGGCAGGGGACGTTCTCACCAAGTTTGGTGATATCGTACTGAGAAAGGACGCTCGCACCGCTGATCACTTGGCAGACGTGGTCACGAAATGGGTCTTTCTGTCCGATCTCTACACCCTGTCCAGAGACATAATCCCCGTAGAGGGGACAGTTCAGCCGGCGGTCGGCCATATACGGGAGGGTTCCCCCCTCAAGGTGGGACTGCGCTCGGAACGAGATGGCTTCATGACGGTCTTTGCCCTGGAGGCGGATGGAACCCTGCGCCTGTTGGCACCTGATCGGAAGGCTGACCCTCTGGGAAAGGACACCACGTTGCAGGCTGATGAGGTTTACGCCCTGAACCTTCGGGCTGCGCTTCCCTTTGGTGCGGATCACATTGTTCTGGTGCAATCGGTGAAACCGATGCCCAAGCTTGTCACAGTGCTGTCCGCATTGGACGGGCAGCCGCTTGACCACAGTCTTTCGGGGAACCTCTTGAAGCTGATTGGAGAGTCGGCAGACGGAATAGGGATCACGGGCGTCTATACCGAGCCAGCTGGATAGTGGTTCCAACCAACCGCGCGCAATTTAGCCGGTTGCGGAACAAAGCTCTTATATGTGACCATGGCCACATTCATTTCGCCGTTCTTTGGTACTATTCAGACTATAGAGACAGCGCTGGGCTGGACAACCCGGCCGCTGATGGATCAAAGACTTAGGAGACCGTCATGACACATACGCTTACAGGCGCCCGTCTACGGCGATGTTTGCAAACCGTAGGATTAGCAACTGCCTTTTCCCTGGGTGCAGGTACACTCTTTGGCGCCGCAAATGCCGAACCTGTGGCCCTTGTTCTGGACAAGTCCGAAGGTGTCGAGGTCTCCTCGTTTACCGAACTCATGCCAGGTGACGTGGTCGATCTCGGTGCGGATGGTCATGTTGATCTGCTTGACTATGCGGCATGCCAGGAAGTGCGCCTCAAGGCGGGCACGGTCACGGTGTCATCTTCCGGCTATTCACTCGACGGCGGACAGGAAAAGGTTCTGCGCGCAGGCAACTGCCTGAAGGCGGATGCTGACGCCAATACCGACTCGGCTGCAAAGGGACTGACCGTCACCCTTCGGGGATTGACGCTGTCTGACAAGAAGGCGGCCGCGTTGATGCTTCGTTTCGACGACGACCTGCGTGACCAGTATGACACCGTCTTCGTTTCCTTCGAGGGAGGTGCCCCGAAGCGTTTTGAGGTCCTGGACAATATCCTGACCGACATGCCTTCGAAGGAGGACGACGAAGAAGTGGATGTGGAGTTGTTCCTGCAAGGCAAGGCTCCGGACTACGGTGTTGTAATGCGTAAATTCACCATCGACCCGGCAGAGGTCGGACGCAAAACCGCGGTTGTCATCGTGAAATGACATCAGACAGGCCGTTTGCAGATGCGGCCCTTGGCAGAAAACAGCTCGTCATACTGATAGCGATTGCCGCTATGCTGGCTGGAACTGTCACCGGGCTCACTGCGAAAAAGGCCATCTGGGAAGGCTGGGTGACAGACCAGCTCTTTCAGGTCAGGGCCATTTTGAGAGGGCCGCAGGAAGCTGCGGCATCTCCGGTGGCGGTTATTGGCCTCGACCAGACTTCACTTGATTCTGAGCGCCTTTCGTCGCTTCCGCGCGTGCTGATGACACCCGTGCTTGCGGAGGCCGGTCAGGCGATCCTGGATGCCGGCGCAGTCGCGCTGGGCTTCGATTTCGTTTTTGCCTACAGCGCCGACACGTTTGTCGATCCAAGTTCAGGCGAAAAACGGCTTCTCGACTATGATCAGCCCTTCAAGAGGTTCCTGTTCAAGAACAGGGGGCGGATCTTTGTCGCCCATACCGAGGTCGGTGTCCCGCACAGGAGCTTCTCCGGCGCAGCCGGGGCAGGGGGCGTGCGTTCGGTTCAGGTTGTTCCGGACAGCGACGGTGTTGTCCGTTGGCACACGCCCGGTGTGCCGCTTTCAAACTCAGACTATCTGATTGACGCACTTCTGGGTGCGGCCGGCTCGACCGTCTCCGAGAGCTTCATGCCGATACCGGAAAACCGGCTGGCGACATTACTGCCATACCTGTCTCTCATCGACGTTCTTGCCCTGTCCGAAAGTGATGAAGGAAAGGCAGAGCTTGAGCGTTTCGTGAAAGACCGCATCGTCTTGATTGGCGGGCTGCTGCCCTTTGAGGACGAGCATCGTTTCTCGGACCGTTTCTTGCCACACCTGCCTGCCGGCCTCGCGGAGACAGGCGCCAGTGGCCGGCCACCAGTCCCGCTCCTGGACACGGCAGGCGTGCTTGTGCTCGCCGAGTTCATCAGCGCCGAACTCGCCGGAAGAACCGCCAGTGAACCTTCTGCCGGCAGCTTGCCGGCCCTTGCATTTCTGTTCGCAATTGCAGGCGGCATGGCCGGGTTGTTCCTGCCGCTGGCAGCGCTCCCGTTCGTCGCGCTTGTCGGCGTGGGGGCGGGCCTTGCGATCGCGCTCCTCGGGTTGGATTTCGGTATCATGCTTGCGCCCGGCGTGATGCCCGTTTCCTGCGTCAGTGCGATGGTGGTCGCCTCGGTGGGAAAGGTCGGTATCCTGCAGCGCCGGCAGCGCACCCTCGTCAGGTTGTTCGGGCACTATCTGGCCAAGGATGTGATCAAGCAAATGGCCCAGTCCGAGCAACTACCGGAACTGGGTGGCGACACCCGCTACGTGGTCGTGGCATTCATCGACATTGTCGGGTTCACAAAGATGTCCGAGAAACTGGCCGATCGGGACGTCGTAAGGGTCGTCAACGCCTGTTTCGATGCCATCGGTCAATCGATCACGGCTCACCAGGGCTATATCGACAAGTATATCGGTGATGCCATCATGGCGGTCTGGAACGCACCCAACATTGTTGAGCGTCCGGAACAATCGGCCGTGGATGCAGCCGTTGAAATCATCGGGTTGCTTGAGAAAATCAGGGATATCACGGGACAGCAGGAGCTGGACCTGCGCATTGCCCTGAATGCTGGTCCCGTTCTTGTCGGAGATATCGGCGGAGAACACCGACGTTCCTTCACCGTCATGGGAACGACCGTGAACACTGCGAGCAGAATTGAAGCGGTTGCAAAGGACAAGAAGGTCCGCTTGGCCATCAGTCAATCGGTGGCAGATCACTTGCCAAGAACATATCCGGTGAAGGAAATCTGGACCGGCCAGTTGCGGGGCCTTTCAACGGATATTTCGGTCTACACCTTGGATGAGCCTGAAATGTTCATGGAACTCGTCGGGCCAGCCATCGAGGGGCGCGGCAAATCCGGCCGTTCGAAGCTGCTGAAGTTTCGCAGAAAAAACTGATTGCCTCCGCACAATTGTCGTTTTGCATCTTGCGTGCCGTTGCGGCATCATCGACGCATGTAGAGCGTGCCACAGCATAAAGGCGACAGACGCGTTTATGGTACATCGGCCAGACAATCGGCACCCCGGGGCGCAGCGTCCGGAGTTTGACCGCACCGTAATCCGTGCGCCCGGGACGGGCGGACCCGCACAACATGGCGCGCCGTCCACCACGCCCCAACCAGCTCCAAGGCCAAGACCGTCGGCAAAAGGGTTTTCAATGCTGCACTATGCAGCGCTGGCCATCGGGTTCCTTGTGTTCGGTGGGGCAGTTGGTGGGGCCATCCATCTGGTCACTTCCGGCGCTATTTCGTTTTCTTCGCCTGAAACTGGACAAAGTGATCCACCAGCCAATCCACCCGGGCAAGAAATCCCTGTTGCCGAAAATGGGCAATCGGACACGACACCCGTCGCCGATCAGGATACGCCGACGGAGTCCGGCCCGGAACAGGATCAGCTCGAGGAGAAACTGGCGAGTGGTGACGAACTGGACCTGCCGGCAGATCCATTCTTCGATATGGCTGTTTCGGCGGTCATTCCCCTTGCCGGTGATCCGGTCCTCTTGAAGTCAGACACGGCGACCAGTCGGATCGAACTCTCCGAGCGTCCAATTCCCGAGAATTCAGGTAGCAGCAAGGCGGTTAGCTTTCCGACGATTTCAGCATATGTGCTGGATAGCCAGATGCTTGACGAAAACGGCGCGTTGGTGATCAGGGCGCCCGGTACGGAAAGCGATTTCCAGTTCGGCAATTTTGGTGGCGGGCAGGATACCGATACGCTTGAAATCGACGAAGCGCCCGACCAGCCGGAGGACGCAGGCGCCGGGCTGCCAGTGTTTCTGAAGCCACCAACGGATACCTTGAACCTTTTCATGTCGGAGCGGCCGATTGGCCAGGGGCCAAACAGAATTGAAATTCTGCGCGAGATAGACAAGTCGACGAGCCTCGCCGAATTCCTGAAAGAACACGGTTTCGATGAAGAGGCTACCAAGTCTCTGTTGAAATTCTACTCCGAAGAAATCCGCAAAGGAGATCTAATCGCGGGCGATCAAATCGCGGTGCGCGGTGTGAGGATGCCGAACAAGGTTGGGCGCATCGGGGACTATTATCGTCCGGTTCAGTTGTCGCTTTATGGCAAGGAGGGATATGTCGGCACGGCTGCTTTTTCCACGAGCCGCAGCGGCGAGCCCTACGTGCATGGTGCAGATCCCTGGTTTGGAAAAACAATCGCGCAAGAAAAAATCGTGAGCGACAAGAACGCGGCCGATGCCAAGAAGCATCGGCTCATCGACGGTCTTTATGCAACCGCCGTCCGCAATGCGGTTCCAGCGTCGATTGTCGGCGAGGCGATTGCTTACCTTGCCCCGATGACGGACCTGAAGCGCGCGGTAAAGCCTGACGAGCGCTTTACACTGGTCTTCACCGACGCGGCTCGTGACGAAAAACGCGGTGGCGGCAGGGTCCTGTTTGCCGGCGTTCGCCGAGGCGATACGTGGTCCGTCAGGTGTTACGTCTTGAAGGCCCCGGGGAACAGAGGTTTTGCCTGTGTCAGTGAGGGCGGCAAGGTGAGCCTGTCCGGGGCCATGCTCGTTCCGGTAAAGGGGGTTCTTACCTCCAAGTTTGGAATGCGGTTCCATCCCATCAAGAAGACGCAGCGGCTGCATGCCGGGGTCGACTGGGCGGCGCCGACCGGCACCCCAATCCGCGCTGCCTTTTCGGGCAAGGTTACATACCGGGACGTCCGCGGCGGATATGGCAATTTCATAGAACTCAGCCACAAGGGCGGAATTACCACCCGATATGCTCACATGCATGAATATGGTGATGGCATCGAGTTGGGCACGGTGGTCCAGGCGGGAGACCTGATCGGTTATGTCGGCACGACGGGCCTTTCAACGGGCCCACACCTTCATTTCGAGATCCGGCAGCGCGGCGAGCCGACGGATCCGCTCGAATTCGAGATGGAAACGGGAACCGATGCCCCTCAATCCGTTGCCAGCAAGGACCTGAAAGACTATCGGACCGCAATTGCCGGCATACTGACTGGTCAATAAGTCACGCGAAAGATAATCAAACGCCCATTTTGTGATGCGCGTCGCACCGATTGGCCCGACTTGATGTATGCTGGACCCTTAAATTGGACTTCTTGCAACGGGAGCGCATGTCATGTCTCAGCCATCTGCTCGATTGGGCGACTTTCATATGTGTTCGATGACACCGGTTCCTCCGGGCCTTCCGATTGCACCTCCCTGCAAGATCAACGTCTTGATCGGGAAACGGCCCGCGGCCAGAATGACGGATCTTTGCATTTGTGCCGGTCCTCCTCCGGCGAATGTTGACCCGATCGTGAAAGGATCCTTCACCGTGCTCATTGGCATGCTGCCGGCGGCCCGCATAGGAGATCCAACGCTCAAGGGTGGTGTCATCACTACGGGCGAGTTCACGGTGTTGATCGGCGGATAGAGGTCGACTGGTCAAAACTGCAGGAATTTGATGAAACCGCACGCCGTTATGGCGTGCGGTTTCTTTTTTGTCAGCTGTCTGTCCCGGTGGTTATCTCGATCCCGTCGTCTCCCGCGACAAGCGTGACTTCCGCTATCTCCTCGCCATTCATCTGCGCGGTCAGGAACGTGCGGGACAACTTCGGCAGCAGGTCGTTGGTCAGGATGTTGTCGATCATGCGGCCGCCGCTGTCCGGGTCCCGGCAGAGCGAGACGATATGGGCCACAAGGTCGTCGCCATAGGCAAGGGTCGCGTCGCGGTTTTCCTTCACGCGTTTGACGATCCGGTTGAGTTGCAGCCGGACGATGAAACCGAGCATCGAAGGCGACAACGGGTAATAGGGGATCGTTACGATACGCCCCAGCAGCGCGGGTGGGAAAACGTCCAGGAGCGCCGGGCGCAGGGACTCGGCAAGCTGCTCCGGGTCCGGTGCATTGGGGTCGGTCGCGGCTTGCTCGGGATTGCTGGAAACCGGTGCATCCAGCATGTGACTGGCCGCGTTCATGATGAGATCAGTGCCGACATTGGAGGTCAGCAGGATCAGTGTGTTCCGGAAATCAATCCTCCGTCCCATCCCGTCTTCCATCCACCCCTTGTCGAAGACCTGGAAGAAGATTTCGTGCACGTCCGGATGGGCCTTCTCGACTTCATCGAGAAGAACGACGGAATAGGGTTTCCGACGCACCGCTTCGGTCAGACGGCCACCTTCACCATAGCCCACATAGCCCGGAGGAGCCCCTTTCAGGCCGGATACGCTATGGGCTTCCTGGAACTCGGACATGTTGATCGTGATGAGACTGTCTTCGCCGCCATAAAGCTGTTCTGCGAGCGCCAGGGCGGTTTCGGTCTTGCCGACACCTGACGGGCCGCACAACATGAAGACGCCGATTGGCTTGTCCGGATTTCCGAGCTGCGCACGGCTTGTCTCGATCCGCTTGGCGATCATGGCAAGTCCATGTGCCTGACCGATGACGCGCTTGTTGAGGCTGTCCGTCAGGTTCAGGATCGTTTGCATTTCGTCCTGCACCATGCGGCCAACCGGAATTCCGGTCCAGTCGGAAATGATGCTGGCGACGGCCTCGTCATCCACATAGGCATAGACCATGCGATCGTCTTCTGGAATTTGGGAGAGTTCCGCACGCAAATCCTTCAGGGCATCGCGAATTGCCGTCTCGTCTTCGAGATCGACGTCCAGATCGAGTTCAATGTCGTCGATTGAGACCAGGGCGGGACCACCGTGCTCCGGATCTTCTATTTCCGAGCCCTCCGGATGCGGCGCAGGATCGCCACCCTTGAGAGCGGAAAGAGCGGCATTCAAACGACGAATGCCGGCAACGAGTTTGCGTTCGCGTTCCCATTCGTTGCGAACAGCCTCGATTTCCGTTTCGGTGTCCTCAATCGCCGAGTTGAGAGTGTCGAGCTGTTCCTGGTGCTCCATGCCAAGTTCGGCATCATTGGTGAGCGCCTGTTTTTCAGTTTCCAGAAAGCCCTTTCGGGCGACCAGGTCGGACAGTTTCGCTGGCTGAGCCGCCTGCGAGATATTGACCCGCGCTGAAGCGGTGTCCAGAACGCTGACGGCCTTGTCCGGCAATTGCCTGGCGGGAATATACCGGTGAGACAACGAGACGGCGGATCTTACCGCGCTGTCAAGAATGCGCACCTGGTGATGTTCTTCCATTGGCCCCAACAGGCCGCGCACCATGGCAAAACAATTCTCCTCGTCCGGCTCGTCCACCTGGACGGGTTGGAACCTCCGGGTAAGGGCCGGATCCTTTTCAAAGTGCTGGCGATATTCAGACCAGGTCGTGGCGGCCACGGTTCGCAGTGTGCCGCGCGCCAGGGCCGGTTTCAGAAGATTTGCAGCATCGCCGGTTCCGGCCGCACCACCCGCACCAATAAGCGTGTGCGCCTCGTCGATGAAGAGGATCGTCGGGACAATCGAGGCATGGACAGCGTCGATAACAGCGCGCAGGCGCTTTTCAAACTCGCCCTTCATTGAAGCTCCGGCCTGCAATAGACCGAGATCCAGTGCGCACAGGCGCGTTCCGAGGAGCGCAGGCGGCACGTCACCGGCGACGATCTTCTGCGCAAATCCTTCCACGATCGCGGTCTTTCCGACACCGGCTTCGCCAGTGAGGATCGGATTGTTCTGCCGGCGCCGCATCAGAACGTCGATGACCTGCCGGATCTCGTCGTCGCGACCGACAATTGGGTCGAATTCCTCGGCGCGGGCACGGGCCGTGAAGTCAACGGTGAACTGGGCCAGCGCGTCTTCGCCGACACCGCTTCCCGGAGCGGTTTCCGCATCTTCACCTCCGGCAGCCGAAGCCGCGGCTTTCGGGCCGGAGCCGTCAATCGGGCGAGCGGCGGTTTCGCCGGACGCCCCGGTGATACTGTCCAGGTTCCGGACAAGGACATCCCGGTTGATCTCCGCAAGTGCACCCGAATAGCCAAGAAACTGCCGCCAGGTCGTCTTGTCGCCCATCGCGGCAATCAGAACATAGGCCGAGCGGATCTTGTAGTCGCCGTAACGAAGTGTTCCCTCGAACCAGGCGCGTTCCAGAGCCTCTTGAAACGGGGTCGACATGGAAGGGAGCTCGGTCTGATTGATCTTCAGTTCGGCAATGGCCTGCTGGAGATCCGCATGAACCACGCCTGCGTCAATGCCGAAGTGCCGCAAGATGTGCACAAGGTCAGTTGTGTCGTCGCGCACGAGGTAATAGAGCCAGTGCAGGATTTCCAGGTGCCGGTGCCCGGAGCTCTTGGTAAGCCGCATTGCCTTTTCGAGGCACTCGTAGCTTACGGTGGTGAGTTTGTTGGCAACTGTTTCAACCAGAATATCGCTCATGGTGTCGGCCTTTCAAACTAGTCGTCATTGATAAAGGGTTGTGTGCCGGCGAACCGGCCTGAAACGGGTATCGGTGAGCATCTCTTCGTCTTCGTCAGCGTCCGGAGCCTCCGGATCAACGGATGGTCTGGCAGCCGGTTTCAACCAGCCAATATGGCCGAGCGTTGCAGAGCCCGTTCGGTCCATGTGGACAGCGGATGCGCATCGCTTGGGCAGGGCAAGCTCGATTTCATATTCAATCTCAAGCCCCAGGTAGAAATCGATGAGGTCGAAAAGTGTTTCGGTCCAGGGGTTGGGTTTCGTGCGGGTCGGCGGCAGAAACTTGCGGTATTCCTCGAGAGAACCAGTAAAGATCCGGATACGGATCTTGTCGCTGACGCTGTAGACGCGTGCGCCGACAATCGTGTCCAGTCCAAGCTGACCGGCACCGCCCGGGCCAAATCCGCCGAGGCTGAGCTGGTCGTCCTTTTCCAGGTGAAGCCAGGTGCCGACACACTGGTCGATTTCAACCTTCACGCCGAACACGCCGGAGATCAGTGCCTTGAGCCTTGTCGCGCTCTTTGTCTTGGAGGAAGCAAGCCCGGCATAAAGAAGTTTCACCCGGTCATCGACCCGGTCCAGGTCCTGGTAGATCGGTGCCCCGATGCCAATCGAAGAACCGAGATAGGACAGGAACCGGTCATCGTCGGGCCTGTCGTGCTGCACGATGGGCCTGGCGTCGGCCCAGGCACGGTAAAACAACTGCACGAACCGGTTGTTGAAGACATCCAGAAATCTCGGGAAGCTTTCTTCACCCCGCAAGCCACGCATGATTGCTTCATCGGTATAGGGAGCAGGCAGCGCGCCTTGAGGTCCAAGCAGGCCAAGGAATCTCTCATGGAGAACAAGTCCACCGTCACGGCCGCGCGTGGCGCGCTCAATGGTCGACGGTGCGTATTCGCTGGACGGGTCCTGTCCGAAGCGGACGATGTCCTCCATTGAACGACGGCTTTTGCCGATCCTGGGCGGGGCAGGTTCGTCTGGAGATTTGGGGTCTGCGACGGCGGCACGGGCTCCGGGAGCGGTCTGACCTTCCAGCATGCGCAAGACGGCAAGCAGATCGTGCCCCCCGGGATGTTTTTCGATACGCGCACTCAAGGCTGCCAGAAGCGATGCGTATTGCTGCTGCACAGGAATTTCGATCCTGGCCTCAATGGGAGCGCTTGCCTCGTCGTCGTCTCCGGTCGAAATGGTGTCTTCTTCCGCCTTGTCTGACGCCGTTTGCCGCTCATCATCATCGACCGGGATGGCATTGTCTTCGAGTGGCAGCGGCTCATCGGCTGTCGCCTGCGCTTCAGTCGCGGGCGATATGATCGTGCCAGTCTCACCTTCGGGCTCGCTTGAGCCGGCGGGAGCAGTATCTGCGGAACCTGGCGTCAGGTCATCGGTTTGATCAGGCCAGACGGTTGTCGGCCCACCGCCGAAATTGATAACGGTTTTGTCCTGCGTGGATTTCCGCTCGCCGGGGTCAGGAAGATCGGCCTGGTCCTTGTCGTCATTGCCACTCATAGGATCCCCTTTGCGCCGATCCTTGGCGGCCATTTCATGATCGTGCCGCGATCAGTCGTTTCGATAACGCATTGGGTGAAATGATTGATCGAGGCATATTCGGCGACAAACCGGTCCAGCACGGCCCCCATCAGGAAGGCACTGCTGCCTTCGAAGGCCTTGTCGTCAAGCGTGATGGTGACCTCCAGACCGCGCGCAACGCCTGTTCCGGACTTTTGTTGCAATCTCCGAACAACCGGCCTGGTCGACACGCCCCGGACAGATTGTGCCTGTCGGTCGGCGACATTGTCGGAAAGCGGTGCAAAGACGCTCAGAATATCCCTGAAGGATCGGCCGTCCTCTCCGGCAGCGTCATGTACCAGTCCCGTATGATTCAGCGCCAGTATGTTGATCAGCCGCCATGCAATTGCCCCCGAGTGTCCTTCCTCGCCAAGCCTTTCATTGTAGGACAGGAGAGGGGGGCGTGGCGCCGTCGGGCCAGCGACACAATCCACTTTCAGGCTAACGTCTTCAAGGATCCGGAAATCCCCGATCTGTCCCTTTTCCGGCGAGTTGCCAACAGGCAGGTCGGCAGCCAGGGCCCTGTTGGAGGCCATCACTTTCAAGGACAGTTCGGCCAGTTTCTTGTCGCCGCTCTGGAGGAGCGCGGCTGCCTGGGCCCCACTGGAAACAGTGATGAAGGACTCGGTTCCGATATAGGGATTGGGTTGTCCTCTGCGGATTTCCGAAGAGGATTGACGCCGTGGCAGGCGGCGTATGGTGTAGAACCATTCGTGTCCTGCCTTTTCGGTGTCCGGTGCAACACTGTAGAGCGGCTCTACGGCTTGCTTGTCGCCGCCAGAGAAGTGCGCGTTGACTTCCGTTACCGAATGAACCTCGTAGTCAAGGGGACGCGTCCGGTCGGTGATGACCGCGAATTCGTGCTGACCCTTCTTGATGGGCACCCGGTCGGTTTGCCGTTCAAACAGGTTCACCGCCGGAGCTGTGTGCAAGGCGAAGATCTTGTCTTCCACATGCGCCGGTAACCGCGTTTCCGCTTCATCGAAAACAAATACGAGATCGAAGGATTTGGCGTTCACACGATCAAGATACTTCCGCAAGCCGCAGAGGCGGAAACCGAGGAAAGCACGCGGGAAATTGAAGAAGTCACGAATATGATCGAAGCCCGTGAACAGTCTTCGATCATTGTGCAGAAGCGCGTCTTCCTCGTCGAAACCGAGTTGTTCGATGGCGTTGACCGGAAGCCTCTGCAGCGTCGCCTGGCCAAACGCATCCTCGGTTCTGATGTAGAGCGCTATTGTATGGCCAAAAATCTGCTCATAGACCTTGGCCGCAAGATCCAGCGGACCGATCAGGCGGATGGGCAGTTCGTCTATGCGGCATCCGGCGACCTGGTACTCGGCCTTCTTGACGGCTTCTTCGGCGGAGACCTCGTTCTCCGGATCTTCGGCCATTCTGTGTGTCAGCGTGATCGAGAGTCCGGCTCTTGCGCGGCGATCTTCGGCCATGTCGGCTCCAAGACCGGATATCTGGGCGGCAGAGCTGAGATACTTGGCGTCTGTCAGTTCAAGTGGGGTCAGCGTAATCGGAGAGGTGAGCGTAAACCGGCAGCGGACTTCTCCCTGGCGTTCACGAAACACTGCTTCCATCGGCGCATGCCGGCTGATCTTGCTCCCGCTGCGGAGATTGGCATCGCCGTATTTCGGTGTCACACGGGCAAGTACCATGGAGGGGATCGGTGCCAGGGCCGAGGGATAAAGCTGTTCAAACAGGTTGGAAGTGAACTCCGAGAACTCATGCTTCATCTTCAGCTGCACGCGGGCAGCCAGAAAAGCGGTACCTTCGAGCAGTCCCGACAGCATCGGGTCAGACCGGTCTTCCAGCAGGCCGCCGAGCCGTTCGGCGACGGCCGGATAGGCCTCGGCAAATGCCACGCCCTGTTCGCGCAGATAGGTCAGTTCCTGATTGTATAGGTCCAGAAATTCCCGGTTCATGCGGTTGCCCCGATAATCTTGATACGGCCGAATGCAGGATCGACGTCAGCGATGAACTCGCTGCCAACACGAACGGGATCACACCGGATTTCCGCCTTGATCAGAAAGCGGACCTTGAATGTATCGCTATCGATGGATTCGTCTCTTTCAACTTTCAGGGTTCTCGGGTCCATTCTTGGCTCAAATCGAATAAGTGCCTCTCGAATGTCCTCCGCAAGGCGTTCGATCCTGACGGTGTCGACGATGTGCACGGAAAGGTCCGGCAGGCCGTAGTTGAGAATGGAGTTCTGGACTTCCGGGAAGTCGGAAAGGTCCTGGGTGGAATTGAGATTGACCGTGTTCAGAAGGGCTTGCAGGTCGCGCCGGACTTCTGCGAGGAGCGTGTGTTCGGAAATGCCGTAAGCTCTGGAAAGTCGCCGGCCGGAGCGGAGTTTCTGCGCTCCTTCAGCCTCTTTCTGGCGCGCTTGTGCTGCCTTGAAATCCGGGTCGTCCATTGCCCGGAAGGCCCACATCAGCGGGGAGTGCATTTTCATCTTTGATTTAGCCATTGGCTAAGCCCACGCTTTCGGCTGCCCGGAAATGGTCGCAAGTCGTAGTGACGATGTTGTTTTTGCTTTTTCGCCAAACACTTGAAGAAGGATTGGCTGCCGCGTCTGATTGCGGCAGCCAATGAATTGCAAGAAGATTACTTCTTTTCGTTTGCAGCGATGTCCCAGGCAAATTCCGGGGCTGCACCCTTGGAGCCGTCGGCCTTCTGTTCGGTGTAGATGTACTTGTACTCACCGAAATTCAGAGTGCAGCTTTCCGTGATGCGATCGTCGGACCCGCTGCCGCCGGTGGAGACGTTGGTAACGATAATGTCCTTCATCTCGATCTTGATGTACTCCAGCGGGCTGTCACCAGCTGCCTTGCGGACAAACAATGTGCCCTTCGGAATGTGCTTGCCGGTGGAGACATGCTGCAGCAGAACCGGCGTGGACTTGTCCACGAACTTGGTGACGCTCAGGTCCTGAAAATGGGCCTTACCGGAACCGGAGCCGCCGCCCATGTGGGTGGTGCCGGACTGGGAGGCGCCCCAGGACCAGGACAGAACATCAATCTTGTCCTTGTGGGTCTTGTCCTGTGCTTCGCCTTTGATACCTTCAAGCTCAAGAAAAAAATCGACAGCCATTTCAATAGATCCTTTAAGTTGTTGACGTGCAGGGATTATTCCCTGGCAACGAGCCTGCTAATTCAGGCAACTACATCGGACCACATGGTCCAAACCCCTTGGCGCTTTCGCGTCTCGTTTGTACCTCCGCCCGGCGGGCCGGGTTGCATCCGCCGAGGATGCCTGACGAAAGGGCGGGCAGCCGCCCTTCCGACAATTCGCTTTATCAGCCGCCATCCTGCGGAATGCGGGAGGCGAGGCTCATGCCAATGTCCATGCCTTCCAGCTGATAATGTGGACGGAGGAAGAACTGGGCCCTGTAGTAGCCTGGGTTTTCCTCGTCATCGACGATGGTGACCTTGGCTTCCCGAAGCGGCTTGCGCGCCTTGGTTTCCTCGGTCGAGTTGTCCGGATCGCCGTCCACGTAATCCATGATCCAGTCGTTCAGCCAACGCTGCAGCTGAGCGGATTCCTTGGTCGAACCAATCTTGTTGCGCACCATCACCTTCAGGTAGTGGGCGAACCGAGTGGTCGCGAACATGTAGGGCAGGCGGGCCGACAGGTTGTCCGAAGCCGTTGCATCCTTGCCATCCGGTCCGGAGAACTGGCGTGGCTTGAAGACCGACTGGGCACCCAGGAACGCAGCCTGGTCCGTGTTCTTCCGGTGGATCAGCGGGATCAGGCCGAGACGCGAGATCTCGTGCTCACGTCGGTCTGAAATTGCGATTTCGGCCGGGCATTTCTGGTCGACGCCGCCGTCATCGGTTTCGAAGACGTGTGTCGGCAGTTCTTCAACCAGTCCACCGCTTTCCACGCCGCGAATTCGTACGGTCCAACCGTATTCCTTGTAAGCGCGGTTGATATTCGCCGCCATGGCGTAAGCGGAGTTCATCCAGGCGTAGTTGTCGTGGCTGTCTTCTTCGAATTCTTCCTCGAAGGAGAATTCTTCGACAGGGTCCGACTTGGCGCCATATGGCTGGCGTGCCAGGACACGCGGCAGGGACAAACCGAGATAGCGTGCATCTTCCGATTCCCGGAGCGTGCGCCACTGTGCATGGATCTCCGTGTCGAAGATCTTGGAAAGATCCCGCTTGGCCGGAAGTTCGGTCCAGCTTTCCATCTGCATCAGCTGAGGGTTCGCCGCTGCCAGGAACGGCGCATGTGCTGCAGCCGCAATCTTGGCCATGCCGCGCAAAACCGTGATGTCCTGCGGCTCGTACGAGAATTCGTAGTCGCCGACGAGGCAGCCGTAAGGCTGGCCACCGAGCTGACCGAACTCTGCTTCGTAGATCTGCTTGAACAGCGGGCTCTGATCCCACTTGGCGCCACGATAGCTCTTGAAGACCCCGGCCAACTCGCTCTTGGAGATGTTCAGGAACTGCAGCTTGAGTGTCGCATCCGTTTCTGACTGGTGAACCAGATAATCCAGACCGCGCCAGGCGCTTTCCAGTTTCTGGTACTCCGGCGCATGGATGATCTCGTTGACCTGGGACGACAGTTTCTCGTCCAGCTTGGCGATCATCTCGTCGATGGTGTCGTAGACATCGTCCTTGATGAGAGCCTGATCAGAAAGCGCTTCTGACAGGAACGTCGTCATGGCGTTGTCGACGAGCTGGTTCGCGGTGTCGTTTTCGCTCTTGATGCGGAAATTCTGCTTCAAGATGGAGGCAAATTCCTCCGGGCTTTTTTCACCGGCAACTTCGCCGGCTGCCGCGCCACTGGTTTGGGCGCTTGTGTCAGTGTTGCTCATTTACGCCTCCTCCGAATCGTCGCCTTTTTCTGCATCGGTTTTGCTCTCGGCCTGCTCGCTTTCCATCTTCTGGGCGAGGGCCTGCATCAGCGCCGGATCACGTGTCAGTTCCTCCAGCTGGCTGATTGCCTGCACGCGGCCATCCATCATCGTGCGCAACGCAGCCAGGCTCCGACGGGCATCCAGAAGCTTCTTGAGGGCAGGAACCTGTTCCGCCACCTTGCCTGGCGTGAAGTCGTCCATGTTCTTGAAACGAAGCTGCACACTCATCTTGGTGTTGTCTTCGCCGGAGATCTTGTCCTTCACCGTGAACGATGTGCCTGGTTCAATGGCTTCCATGCGCTTGGAGAAGTTGTCCATGTCGATGTCGAGCAGTTTGCGCTCATCGATGTCGGACTTTTCGACTCCGGGGCTGTCGCCGGAAAGGTCGGCCATGATGCCCATCACGAAGGGCAACTCGACCTTCTGCTCCGCATCAAAGGGATCTTCGTAGAAGATGTGAACGCGCGGAGGTCTGTTACGCTTGATAAAGCTTTGCCCGCTATTCGATGCCATTGTACTTGCCTTTCGTATTATTGAACTGCTCTTAATTTGGTCAAATTCAGTCAAATACTACTGCAGCGGCTGTAATGTCTTTTTGTTGTTTTTGGTTTGCCCTGCGTTGTTGCTATCTATGTACTTCGATTATCGGGAGCGGGAAGTGATGACAGTCACATGATCGCCGCTTTGGAAATTTTCTTTAAATATTGAGGACCCGTTGGTCGTCCGTGTCAAGAAAGAAGAGGAGAAACCCTGCGTCAGGGTGATGATTCTATTGATCCATTTCGATTCTAATCGTCCTCTGGACGCAGGAACATGTTCAGCAGTCCCGTAAAGGAGCCCGAGCTCATATTCTGCGCTTCGTCCAGCAACAGGGGGATCGGACTGGTCGGTTCATTGGTGGTGTAATAGCCTTTGACCGCAGAGATTCCGCGCATGGCTTCGGTTCTGCTTTCGATGACCATGACGCCGAATCCCTCGATGTCTCCCAGGTCATCCGAACAGCCCTCGTTCAGGTCGATCAGCCGATCGTTTGAAAGCTGTAGACCGCTTGTGCCCAGAAGCAGGGCAACGTCGTCGAATCGGCGCGGCATCAGGATTTTCAGGGCGTCCAGGTAGGACTTGCCAACCAGGCCGCGGGCTTCCCGAACCAGAAAGAGTGCCGGGTGCGAAGGCTCGCGTGTCGCGAAATACTCCTCGACTGCCTCCAGCAGGAGCCGCGCCTGTGCCGCGTTTTGGACCTCGGTTTGCGCAGTCGTGCTGTCACCGGTTTCGGTGTCCTCAGCGCCGTCCTCGCCGTCGGTTGCCTCATCTTCGGCTTCCGGTGATATGCGTCCGAGCCGGATGCTGAATTCGGTATTGATTTCCTGCAGCAGGGTACTCAGGCCTGTGTAATCAGGCGGTGCGGCCTTGGCTTCGGCTTCCTTGAGTTTCGCGGTGCTTATTTCCGCGATTGCCTGGAGTTGATCCGGCAGATCGGCGAGATCCGCAAGCATCTCGTCGATCATGTCCTGTTCAAGTTCACCGGAGGTCAGGGCGGCCTCGATGGCGCCGAGCGAGATGGTGTGTTCATCCTCACGCGCAGTGACGTTGCCCGCCGCAATCTGTATCGCGCGATAGCTGATCGGCCCGCTCCTGCGGGTCTTGAGCAGGGGAGCGGCCTCCAGAGGTAATGTCACCGTCGGGCGATTGTTGAGCGCTTCAAGTGCGCCCATGCGTTCCATGTGGCCGAAATCGGCATCAACGGGATGCACGTCGTCCCAGTGGTTCTCGACGAGTTTGCGAACAATTCGCACCGCATCCGCGAACAGGTGCAGCTGCCCGCTCAGGAGAGCAAATTGCGCAAGCAGGATGACAAGTCTGAGATCTCTGGATTGCTTCAGAAATCCTTCCATCTGCTTGAAGATGTCCGTGAATTCTATTTCGGAGCGATCAAAGTCGCTGAACCGTTCCGGCAACAGTTCCTCGCACGAATCCATGAGCGCTGCGAAAGCGGGTTCCGTATCGTAGAGGTCGGGGCCGCAGCCGCCACCTGGAGAAATCTCGGTGCCGTAGGTCTCCGGATCGAATTTCATGCACTTCCCCCAGCCCAAAATGAAACCAGCCGGTAAGTCCGGCTGGTACGCTTGTTTGCCTTATTCCAGGACCAACTTGCTTTCGACGCGGCGGTTGGCCGGGTCGTTGATGTCGGCGACCTTCGGACGAGTCTTGCCGTATCCGACGGTCTTGAGGCGGTTTCGGGAAACGCCCAACGACACAAGATATTCGGTCACCGCCTGGGCTCGATCTTCTGACAGCCTCTGGTTATAGGAGACCGACCCGATACCGTCCGTGTGACCTTCGATGACAAACGATGCGGCTTGAAGATCCGGATCCGCGATGCCCTTGGCAAATTCACGCAGGTTGGCTCTGGCCGTCGGGCTCAGGCGTGCTGACGCATATTCAAATGAAACGAGCAGGTTGAAGCCTTCGCCAATCGCCTTTGTTTCAGGGTCGGCGGTGAGGGGAGATGCACCCTCCGAGGACGCTTCAGGTGTGACGGCTACTTGTCCGCCGGCTTCCCTGGCTTCGTTTTGGTTGCACTCGTCACGCGTTCCGATGCAAAGCGCTCGGCTCGTTCCGGTTGGTTTCAGCGATCGTGTCTTGAGCTGCTTGAAATGCTTGCTCACATCTTCGGCTGAATAGGTGGGATCCTGCGCGACAGCGCTTCCGGGAGAAACGACAAATCCGGCGAGCACCAGTGCGAATACCGATGTCAGCATCAGTTTGTCGATGCTCATGTGCCGCGACTTCGTCCGGCTGGATGTACGGATGATAAGGCTCACGATTTCAGTCCTCCCTCTGGAGTGTATAAAAAGCGAGATCGCTGTGTGTTTCGAAAAACATCATGCCAAATCACGTGAATATTTATGTGGCGAAAGTCACTAAATTGCATTTTGAATTTAGTATGTCGCATTCCGGGCAATTGGCAAGAGCTTTACCCGGTCTGGCGACCCCAATCGTCCGCTGTTTTGTAGGCTACATTATTAATGTGTCCGACGGCACTTGCGTAATTTGTCTGCGAACGCTTTGTTGGAAATCCGTTTGGTGTTTAAAGTATTTGCAACAATTGTGTTGTCGAGCACATAATTTTTGTCGGAAACGCCATAGGTAATTGAATAAAGGCTGCATTCTTGCGGCCAACGTCAGAAACCGCAGTATTTCCGAGGAGAACCAAGTGGCCCAAGGACAACTCAGACAAAAAAACCGGATGGCCGAGCTGAAGTCGGTCTTTGGAAAGGATGAGCTCTCCATCGTCACCATCGAATGTGACGAGGCCATCAGCGACGACTTCGAGATAAGACTGGAAGTCGTCAGCCAGAAGGAAGACCTGGATTTCGACAAGGCGATTGCGACTCACATGACCGTCAAGGTCGTGACGAACAATGGTGACGAGCGGTTTTTCGACGGCTTGCTGACCGATGCGAGATGGATGGGTCATCGCGACGCCTACTACATCTACAAGCTCACGCTTCGACCCTGGTACTGGTTGCTGACAAAGAACGCGAATTGCCGGATCTTCAAGGACAAGTCCGCGCCCGACATCATCTCCGAGGTGCTCGGCGAGCACGACTTTGCAGATCATCGCAAGAAGCTGACCGAAAGCTATGACCCGATCCACTACTGCGTCCAGTACAGGGAATCTGATTACGATTTCTGCTGTCGCCTGATGGAAGAATTCGGGATTTCCTATTTCTTCGAGCACGACGACGGCAAGCACACCATGATCCTGTCGGATGCAAAATCGTCCTACAGCCCGATCAAGGGCGATTCGACTATTCCCTTCATTCCGCTTGGTGGGGACAGCCAGCGCAACGAGGAACACATCTATCACTGGATTCCGACCCGGAAGTTCAGGACCGGCAAATTTGCGGTCAATGACTACGATTTTGAAAAGCCGAGTGCTTCGCTCGAGGCAGACAGGGATGCCGGGTCTTCCTACCGCGCGGGATCTTTGGAACACTATGATTACCCTGGCCGCTATACGGAGAAGGACAAGGGGACAAATTACAGCAAGATCCGGTTGGAAGCAGAGCAGGCAGCAGACCGACGGATCGAGACCGCTGGCGAAGTCTCCAGGTTGTATGCAGGTGGTCTGTTCACGCTGAAGGACCATCCGCACTCCGCACAGAACAGGGAATATCTGGTGGTGCGTGCGAGCCACAAGATCATCACCGAACAATACAGGACCGGCGGGGCAGGTTCCCAGGGGGAAGCCTACACCGGCACCTATGATGTCCTGTCGACCGATATTCCTTTCCGCACGCCCGCATTGACCAGGAAACCGCGCATTCCGGGGCCGCAAACGGCGAAAGTCGTTGGTCAGGGAGAAATTGATGTGGACGAGTACGGCCAGATCATGGTCGAATTTCACTGGGACCGCGACAAGACCCAGTCCCGCAGGGTGCGGGTTGCGCAGGTCTGGTCCGGAAAACAGTGGGGCGGTGTCTATATTCCGCGTGTTGACCAGGAGGTAATCATTCAGTTCCTGGAAGGTGATCCTGACCAGCCGATCGTGATCGGAACGGTATATAATGCGGACAACATGCCGCCCTATTCGCTGCCCGGCGACAAGAACATCTCCGGTGTGAAATCGAATTCGACCGTTGGTGGCGGCGGCTACAACGAGTTCATTTTCGACGACACCTCCGGGCAGGAACTCATCGGCACGCATGCCCAGAAAGACATGGAAACCGTCATCGAGAATGACGAGAAGCACCACGTCAAGAATTGCCGTGAAACGAAGATCGATGTTGATCGGACGGAAACGGTCGGAATGAACACGACAGAAGACATCGGCATGAACTGGAAAGTGACGTCCGGCATGAAGATCGAGTTCATCTGCGGTGCAAGCAAGATCGTCATGACACCGGCTTCCATCCAGATCGAATCGCCAACGATCGATGTGAAGGCGATGGGAACGCTGACGGCAAAGGGTACCCTGACAAACGTGGAAGGCAGCGCGCTGTTGAAGCTCAAGGGCGGTTTGGTCATGATCAACTGACCTTGCGTCGAGTTAACGCTGCAATGAATGTGTGATGGAGTAGGGCTGATGGGATCAAGGATCCGGTTTACCAGGGCCAAGCAGGTGTTTGAAACCTATCCGGAGCTTTCCGAGACGGTGAAAGAACCGATGTCGGACGTGGCGCCAGCGGACTATACGCTCGAGCTTCGCGACGGCGATGTACCTTTGTCATCATTGGCCTACTTCGCGCACATTCTGCCCAAGCGCGAGGCCGTCTGGTGGGGCTTGAAATGCGTTGAGGGTCTTGATCGATCACAGAACAAGTCCGACCGCGAGGTTCTTGCCTTGAGCGAAACCTGGGTGCGCGAAGGCGATGAAGACGCCCGGGTCGCGGTCCACTCGGCCGCCGAAGCTTCAAAAACCGACAGCGCAGCCGTCTGGATTGGATTGGCCGCCGGCTGGTCTGGTGGTTCACTCTCTCCGGTTGCCGACCAGAGAGTGGATATGCCGGACGACCTGACCGCAAAGGCGGTCAATACCGCGGTTTTGATCGCTCTTGGGAGCCTCGGGCCCGCACAACGTGATCCCGGTCTTGCTGCTTGTCTTTCCGCAGGACTTTCTTTTGCCGAAGGGGGCCCGATGCCAGTCGTAAGCCTGCGCGAACCCGTAGCAACTGCCAACTGAACCGAGCTGAGGTACCGCCTGGATGCGCATCACTCTGCAGATCGAGAATATTGACCGGCTCCAAACCGGCGGACAGGTGTCCTATAGTTGCACTGACCGCGGTTTCGATATCGGCCGGCACGAACACCTCGACTGGAGTCTGCCGGATCCCCAGCGGATCATTTCGGGCAAACACTGCGAAGTGCGTTTCGAAGGCGGCAACTTCGTTCTCTACGATATTTCCACCAACGGGACCTTTCTGAACGGCAACCCCAATCGAATGGACAAGGCACATGCCCTGCGTTCAGGCGACCGGATTATGGTCGGTGACTACATTATTTCCGTCGCGCTGGATCAAGGCGATAGTCCCGGCGCAGGCATGCACACACCGGTACAGCCAGAGCAATCGAATCCTGGTTGGACCCCGCCGCACCAGGCGCCTCAACCGCCTTCCGATCCATCCTGGCCCGCGCAATCTGCACCTGCCCAGCCTGCTCCTTTTCCGGGCCAGCCGGCGGGCGGTCCCTGGGACTCCTCGTCAGGAATGGAAGGACGTCATGCGCCTCCTTCCGCGACACCGGGGATCGGCACTCCCGCAGACAATGTCTGGGGGCAGGAGGGGCATGGTTGGGGAAGCGCTGAGCCGGGTCTTTATGACCCGCAGCCGCAAGGCACACCGGAACCCGTAAGGCCCGCACAGGCGGATCCCATGGATCATCTTGCAGCCCAGCCCCATCTGGTAACACCCGCGATGGCGGCACCGGCGGCTCCTCATTTTGCTGAGCCCGCGCCTGCGCCGGCCGCTGATCCGGCACCTGCTCCACTGAACGAGCCCGGTGCTCCGGAGCCCCGAAAACCGCTGTTCAACATGCCCGATCTTGGCGACCATGCAGAAGTGCAGCCGCATGAAAGTATTGTCACCGCCGAGCCGCCGGCTCCTGTGCCTGTCGAGAGTTCACCCTTTCCAGACGCTCCAGACGTTCCGGACTGGGCGGGTGAGACAGCAGCTGTTGAAACACAATCGGAAGAGAACAGCATTCAGGAAGCCGCGCAGACCCAGGAGGCGATCGATCCCGACCCCGCAACATCGGCGCCTGTAGAAACCGAAAACCGAAGCAGCGAAGCAGATGTCGCCGAGAAAGCCGAAACAAAACCGGCAACGGGACAGGATCTCTCTTTCTTCAAGGCATTTGCTGAAGGAGCCGGAATACCCGAGGCTGTCTTGCAGGGCAGGGACCCGGAAGATTTCGCGCGCGAACTCGGTGCTGTGCTTCAGGAAGTGACGTCAGACCTTATGGGACTTTTGCAGGCGCGCAGCCAGGTCAAGGCGATGACCCGCAATGCGAACCGCACGCTGATCAGCAGGAGCGGCAACAATGCACTCAAGTTCTCACCGACGCCCCAGGCTGCATTGCAAACCATGCTTTCACAGACTGCCGATGAGGATGGGTATCTGCCCCTGAACAAGGCAATGACTGCAGCGTTCAAGGATATCCAGAAGCACCATGTCTGGACCTATGCCGCCATGCAGAAGGCGGCAGCGCGCTTTGACGAAACACTTTCCCCCAAGGCGATCGAGAATGAGGGACAGGTGGCCAAGAGCGCGTTCAGCAACCAGAATGCCAAACTATGGGAGCGGATGCAGGAACGCTGGACTTCCTTGTCGAGTGCCTATGATGATGGGCTAGTAGGTGTGTTTACGCAGTATTTCACTGAAGGTTACGAGGAATTGAGTGGTCAGGACACGGATCAGGAAACCTGACCAGACATGGAATTTTTATCAGTTTGAAGATCGCGCAATGCGTCGAATGAATACGGGAGCAGTGCCTTTATGTCGTGGTATAGCAAGGTTGCATGGACCGAAGGCCTTTTCTTGCGGCCGCACCATCTTCAGCAGAGTGACCGCTACGCCGAAAACCTGCTGGATGAACGCGTCCGTCTGGCATCTCCCTATCCCTGGGGTTTTTCCGATATCGAAATTGACCAGGACATGGGACAGCAATGCCGCTTTGCCTTGCGCCACGGTCGGGGAATATTCCCGGACGGCACGGTCTTCAACTTTCCGGCCGACGGGACGCCGCCGCCGGCAATCGATGTTCCCGAAGATGCCGCTGGCCAGGTCGTCTGGCTCGGAATACCTGAAACGACGGTAAATGCCGTCGAGGTTGCCAATGGCCGCGACGACTCGGCGACAAGATATATCCAGGGCCGGGAAACGATTATCGATTCCACCTCCGCAGTCCGGCAGGAAGAGGAAATCGATGTTGCGCATCCGCGGCTCAGTTATTCCATCCGGTCGACACCACATCCGGGACAGGTCTGTCTGCCCGTAGCACGGATCACGGAAATCAAGGACCGGATCGTCATCACGGACGGAACTTTTGCACCGCCCGTTCTGGCCTGCCACGTTCATCCGGTGGTGACCGGTTGGATTGACAGCGTCATTGGATGGGTCGAACGAAAGCTGAGCGAGTTGGCACGCTATGCGGCCGATACCTCGGCGGGTGGTGGCCTGCAGAATTTCGACTATCTGACCCTGCAGATGCTCAACCGTTGCCACCCGATGCTCATGCATCTGCGCAAGTCCGCCTATGTGCATCCGGAGAGGCTGTATTCCGAGTTTCTTCAGCTGGCTGGCGAACTCGCGACCTTTGCGACCGAAGAACGCCGCGCACGCAACTACCCAGTCTATGACCATGACAAGCTGCACGACATCTTCAAGCCTGTCCTGGCGGATATTCAGGCGTTCCTGTCTGCCGGTTACGACCGTCGTGCAATCCGCCTGCCGCTCGAGCAACTCGCACCGAACGCCTTCAAGTCGACGATTGTCGACAGAAACCTGTTTGCTCAGGCAAGTTTCGTGATCGAGGTAGCTGCACGCAGACCTCTGACAGAGATCCA
The DNA here is from genome assembly GCA_017643925.1 of Roseibium sp. GTDB lineage: Bacteria > Pseudomonadota > Alphaproteobacteria > Rhizobiales > Stappiaceae > Roseibium. The sequence goes on from JAEPML010000002.1 coordinate 503,949, forward strand.
GAACGAGTTTCCGAAGCTGTTCAAGGTCGGACCGTTCGGCCAGATGCGCCAGATCGTTTATTCAAACCTTCCGGGTATCCCGCTGATCCACATGCCGGTACCACCGGCACAGATCAGGGCCCTGACGGACCGGGTCTATTTCAGGCTCGACAAGACGACCCCACTCTGGCGGGAATTCAGTCAGGATTCGGCAATCGGACTGCAGTTCTCGGGCAATTGGCCTGATCTGCAGCTCGAGTTCTATGCGATCCGGGAGGGCCGCTGATGTCCGACGAAGACGATCCCTTTGGCGTTTCCAAGCGCAAGGGCAAGACGATCGTCCGGCCAAACCCGGGAGGGCGATGGAGCGAGACCCAGCCCGCGAACGCGCCTCAGCAACCGCAGCAGCCCCAGCAGCCGCCGGCTCCTGCTCAGCCCGGACCTGCGCAACCGCCACCGCCGCCGCAGGCACCCCCGGGTGCTCAGCCGGGAGGGGCGCCTGATCCCTGGCAGGGCGGCGGAGGGTCTGGACCGGATCCCTATGCGCCGACACCTGCGGGATATGAATACGGCGAGCAAAAAGCGCCCGATATCAGGACACCGCCATCCGGTGAAGCTGCATCTGCTCCACCACCCCAGGCCACGCAGCCAAACCCGGCTGCCGCTGCCGCGCCGGGCCAACTCGCGCATACACCGGATATCAACCAGATCCGTGTGGCCAATCGCAATCCGATCTCACGGGCGGCAGCACCGTTGCTTCTGTTGCTGGGACGCCTGCACCTGACCATGACGGACGCGCAGTTCGATGCACTGATGCGGGACGTCTATGATGCGATCAAGACGTTCGAGAAGGACTTGCGCAGCGCGGGCATCACGGACGAGCAAATCCAGTCCGCTGCTTATGCCTTGTGTGCAACTTCGGATGATATCGTCCAAAATCTTCCTTCCGCAGGCCGACACCAGTGGACGCAGTACTCGATGCTGACGCAGTTTTTTGGTCAGGCCACCGGTGGTGTCGAGTTCTTTCAGTTACTGGAAAAGGCAAAACAGGATCCGGGCCGGAACTACGGTGTGCTCGAGGTGATGCATGCCTGCCTGTCCCTCGGGTTCTACGGAAAATACCGTGCAATTCAGGGGGGGCAGCAGGGTTTGGAGCGGGAGCGCCGCGACTTGCATGAAATCCTGCGGCGTGTGCGTCCGCGTCCCGGGGATGACCTGTCTCCGCATTGGCGTGGTCTTGAGCTCCTGCAGAAGCGTACCGGTTTCACGGTTCCGATCTGGTCGGTGATCGCCGTGGCCGGGGCACTGCTCCTGGGGGGCTATGTCACGTTGATGCTGCTTTTGGCCAGCGGCAGCGAAGTGATTGCAAGCCGCGCTGCAGCGCTTTACCCCACCGGGCCCATCGAACTGGCCAGGGAAGGGTACCAGCCCAAACCGCCACCACCACCGCCGCCGCCTGAAGATGCTCCGATCGACAAGGTGTCGGAACAGCTGGCGGGACTGGACGGATTGGAGATCACGCAGGCCGGACCGGCCATCATGCTGCGCATGCGCGCGCAATTCGACGTGGCTGCCGCGACCCTGAGACCGGAGTTCCAGCTTTTGGTCGAGCAGGTCAGCCAGACGCTTGATCAGGTCGAAGGTGAAATTCTTGTTGTCGGTCACACGGACAGCGACCCGATCCGCAACAATCCGCGCTTCCCGACGAATTGGCATCTGTCGGTGGAACGGGCCAAGTCCGTCGCAGCTGTGATGCAGGCGCTGCTGCAACAACCCGATCGTGTTGCCGTTGAAGGCAGGGGGGCGGAGGAACCGATCGCGCCGAACACGAGCCGGGACGGCAAGGCGCTCAATCGCCGGGTCGAGGTGTTTTTGAAACCGCCGGCCAAAGGACCAATCGTTGACAACTGATTTCAGTCTCCGGGGCACACGCAGAACAAGGCATTATCTATGAAATTCTGGCTCGGAATAACGGCAATATTCATAGGCATCGTCGCAGCAATTGCGTTGATCTGGTTCGGTGGACCGTTCCTGTCGATCGCCGGTGTGCGCCCGTTTGAACCGCTCTGGGTTCGGCTCCTTCTGGTGCTTTTCATCATCCTCACGATTGGTGGCTGGACCGCATATCGCATATACAAGCGCATCGCGGCGAACCGCGCACTGGAGCAGGAAATCCTGCAGCCAAAAGCCAGTGAAGAAGACCTTCAGATCATGTCGGAGCGCATGAAGGATGCGCTCAAGACACTGAAGACGGCAAGCGGCAACACGCGCACGTATCTGTACGATCTGCCCTGGTACCTGATGATCGGACCTCCGGGTGCCGGCAAGACCACCGCGCTGATGCATTCCGGCCTCAAGTTTGCAAATTCCAGAGGAAAGGGCGAAGCCCAGAAGCTGGAGGGGCTTGGCGGAACACGCTACTGCGACTGGTGGTTTGCCGAAAATGCCGTCCTGATCGACACAGCCGGTCGCTACACGACGCAGGATTCGGACGAAGAGCATGACAGCGAAGCCTGGCTCGGATTTTTGAAGATCCTGCGCAAGGCCCGTCCGCGCCAGCCGGTCAACGGCGTCATGGTCTCCATCAGTCTTGAAGACCTGATGACCTTGTCCGATGCCGAACTCAAGCAACATACCGATGCAATACGGGCTCGTTTGATCGAGCTCTACAAGACGCTGAAAATCGACTTCCCGGTTTATGTTGTCCTCACCAAGGCGGACACGATCGCGGGTTTCATGGAATTCTTCGGGTCCTACCCGGAAAGCCGGCGGAACCTGGTGTGGGGCGCCACCTTCCAGACCCGCGAAAAGAACAAGAACATGGTGGCCGAGGCGCCGACGGAGTTCGACCTCCTGATCGAGCGCCTGAACGAGGAAATGGCAGACAGGCTGCAGGAAGAGCCGGATCCGCGCGCACGCCTGATGCTATACGGCTTCCCGACCCAGGTCGCCGCTTTGAAGGACAGGCTGACCGGGTTCCTCAATGCTGTCTTCGAACCGAGTCGCTACTATCCCAATGCCGTTCTGCGTGGGTTTTATTTCACCTCCGGTACGCAGACCGGAACCGCAATTGACCGGGTGATCGGCTCCATGAGCCAGGCTTTCGGGACCGCCTACCAGGCCGCTGCGCTATCAGGTCAGGGCAAGAGCTACTTCTTGAAGGACCTGTTGACCAAGGTCATCATTGGCGAGGCCGGCTGGGTTACCCACAACAGGCAGGCTGTCCGTTGGGCTGCGGCTGCGCGCTACAGCGCCTATGCCGCCGTTGCGCTTCTGACGATTGGTCTTGGAAGCCTCTGGGGGATCAGTTACCTGAACAATCAGGAGCTGATAGATGAAACGGCAAAGGCTGTTGCCGCAGTTCGGGCCGAAGGGGAAGGGGTCCTGGACCAGCGCGTTGTGCGTGACGACAGTCTCAGGGACACGGCCTATATCCTGTCGTTGCTCCGAAGGTTGCCAGCCGGCTATGACAGTCGCAACGATCCGACGCCGTTCATGGAACAATTCGGCCTCAGTCAGAGAGAGCGACTGGAAGCTGCGGGTATCACGTCCTACCGAAGTGGTCTGGAACGTCTGCTCCGTCCGCGCCTGTTGCTGAGGATCGAGGAACAGATGACCGACGTTCTCGACAATCGGACGGGTCCAGGCGGTCAGGACATCGACACGCTTTACAATCTGGCGAAACTCTACCGGATGGTTGCCGGGGATGCGCCTGAGATCGACAAGGACCAGATCAAGAATTCCTTCCGGGCCGACTTCCTGCTGAGCTTTCCCGGTCCACAGGGTGAATTGCTACGCAATGAGCTCAACTCGCACATCGAGGCGATGCTGGATCTCGACTTTGGCGGAAATGTTCTGACCAGCCAGCTCGACGGTGTGCTTGTTGCCGAAGTTCAACGAGAACTCGCCAGGGTCAGTCTCGCGGAGCGCGGCTATGCACTCTTGAAGTCCCGTGCCAAGGGACTTGCAAGCGAAGACTGGATTGCCGAACAGCGCGGTGGTCCGGACATGGTCACGGTGTTCGAAACCGAGAATGGGGATACGCTCGACACGGTCGCCGTCGACAAGTTCTTCACTTATCCCGGGTTCCACCTGTCTGTATTGCCAAACCTGGCCGGGATCCGCGAAGAACTCGAGCGGGATCAGTGGGTGTTCGGAAATATCGGCCAAGGGGATGCTTTCGCCGATCAGTACCAGTCCTTGCCCGGTGAAATCCTGGGGCTCTACACCAGGGATTTCATCAAGGCCTGGGAAGACGCGCTTGGGAACCTGAAGTTCAAGTCCATGCGCAATGACAAGCCGCTTTACACGACGCTTCAGGCCGTCTCGGCACCGACGTCTCCTGTCGTTCAGCTGCTTGAGAGCATTAGAAACGAAACCCTGCTCACCAGGATCTGTCAATCGACGGAATTGCCGGTGGCACGGGCGGCGGCGCTGCGAAGGATGCGGGCGCCGAAGCTGCCCAGAAGGTTTTCCAGCGCTACGTTCTCGACACGTCCGGGGGACTGAAACGGATCGGTCTTGAAGCCGGTCTTAAGGCGCTCGCACCGGGAGGTGTGTCGGGAGCCCTTGAATCAGCTGTCGGTAACAGCGGTCCGGCCATCATACCGGGCAAGGCGATCGAAGATCATTTCCGGCCGTACCATGTGCTTGTGGAGGGCGAGAACAGTCGCAAGATCGATGCACTGCTCCTGAACTTCAAGAACATCCTCGACAATCTTCTTGTCGTCGCCAACAACCCGCTCCAGAGCGAGACGGCGAATTCCAACGTACAGATCCAGGCGTCCTTGTTGAGGAGCAATGCGACGCGGTTCCCAAAACCGTTCGACACACTGATCCTGAGAGCCGCTAAGGAATTTGACGAGGAGTTCAAGGAAACCTCGATCACCCAGCTGAATGAAAAACTGAAGACCCAGGTTGTCGGCGCATGTCAGGGCATTGTTGCCCGAAAATATCCGTTCACGAATGGTCGTTCGGAAGTTGCCATGACCGAGTTTGCAAAGCTGTTCTCGCCAGCCGGGATCATGCAGCGTTTCTTCGATGAAAACCTGAAGGCACTGGTCGACACATCTTCCAGACCGTGGAGCTGGAAACCGGAAGTTTCACAAGCCGACCGGTTGTCGAACGCGACGCTCAGGCAGTTCGAAAGAGCCGATCTGATCAAGCAGGCGTTTTTCCCGACCGGAAATGCCTATCCGTCCGTCGGCCTGCAGATTGTACCCCGTTCATTGTCGCAACAGGCCGACGCGGCCAGTCTTGAAGTCAATGGCAATCTGGTTCTTGTGACGCGCGGTCCTGGTTTCAATGCAGAGATCCAGCCGCTTCCGGCAAGCTTCGACTGGCCCAGCAACACTGCAACACCCCGGGTTGTTCTGGTGATCCAGCCCGAAGTTCCGGGCTACCGGTCCCGACAGGAAGTGCACGGTGACTGGGCCTTCTATCGCTTTGTGAAGGCCAATCGTGTCAGTTCCGGTCAGAACAAGTTCGTCATTCGCAAGACCCTGGGAGGGCGGCAAGTGGCGTTCACGGTCACGCTGCGTTCGAAGCCGAATCCGTTCTTCCTGTCCGCGGTTGGGGACTTCAGTTGCCCGACGAGCTTCTGACCCATGGCATTTGGCTTTTTCGGCAAGCTGCCAGCAAAGGCTGACTTTTTGGTCGGAGACTGCCCGGCCGGTTTTTTGAAGATTTGGGAGCCTTTTCTGATGAAAGGGCTCGCGCAGTCGCGATTGGATCTGGGGAGCGCCTGGGAGGAGGCCTACATGACGATGCCGATCTGGCATTTTCGGCTGACACCAAGCCAGAGTGACGGTTCACTTGCGGACCGCGTTGCTGGTGCCTTCATGCCGAGCGTGGATAGGGTCGGACGCGAGTTTCCTCTCACGGTGATGGCACCTTTCCCCGTTGCTTCGGAGCAGGGCGAGCAGTCGGACATGTCCATGGATGCGCTCGAAACCGTTTTGCTGGGCGCACTGGACGAACAAACCGACCTGGGTGCATTTCGCCGGTCAGTGAAGACACTTTCGCAAAAGTCGACTGTTCTTCGTTCAGAGGATGAGAACGCCTCAAAGATGCTTGAGCCGGACTCTGACATTTCTGGGGTTCTTGAAAGCGAATTCCGGTGCCGCGGGGGAACGGAGGAATACGCGTTCAAATGCGACGGACTTCCGGGGGCAACCGCGTTTCGCTGGCTAATACTACCGGAACAATTCCAGGAAGAAGGGCAAAACACCAAAGCGGCAGGGAAACTTCATGGGCAAAATGAACCGGAGGATCATCAAAGATGACCGCAGGTACCCAGGAACTCTTGCGTGGATTTGCTTTCGGGCTCACCCATGTCGGGCATGTTCGGGACGAAAATCAGGACACTTTCTTCGTTGACGAGGCGAAGGGTGTTTTTGCCGTAATGGATGGCGCAGGCGGACTGAAGGATGGTGCCGTTGCATCCGGTCTCGTCAAGGAATCCCTGTCCACGATCACGCAGCCCCTGAGTGCTGAAGACTTGCTTGATCAGGTTGAAGGACGTCTGATCGTCGCCAAGGACAGAATAGAAACCGCAGCCGCGCGCGCCAATGGAGCGCCGATGGGAACCACGATCGCTGCCCTGCTCACATACGGAACCAATTTTGCCTGTCTGTGGGCGGGGGACAGCCGCGTCTACCGTTTTCGAAACGGACAGTTGGAGCAACTGACAACCGACCACACCGAAGCTCAGGAATTGGTCGATCAAAAGGTCATAACCATCGATGAGGCAAAGTCCTTTTCAAGACGGCATGTTATCACTCGCGCGATCGGGTCGGGCCTGGATCTGGAGCTGGAAGTTGTTTCCGGGAATTTGCGCCTGGGGGATCGTTTCCTTCTGTGTTCCGATGGTCTCACGGGACATCTGGATGATCCTGTATTAACGTCCTTCCTGTTGAGCGGTGCTCTCAACGCAACGGCTCTTGGACTGATCAACGGAGCTCTGGATGCCGGCGGCCAGGACAATGTTACGGTCATTGTGGTCGATATCGATCGTGTTCTTTCCGGCAATGGGGATGCCTGTTGATGAATGCTCCTGAAAATCTGTTGCCGTCGGGCACCCGCCTCAACAATCTCTACGAGATTGAGGAGCATATTGCGGATGGCGGTCTGGGGACGGTCTACAGGGCAAGGGACGTCGAAAGCGGAGATCCCGTAGCCATCAAGGTCCTGCTGCCGAATTTTGCACGCGATCCCATGATCCTTGATCTCTTCAAACGGGAAGCGCAGATCCTCAGATCGCTGAAACACGATGCCCTGACGCAATATTTCGTTTTCGCGAAGGAACCGACGCTTGAGGTTTATTACCTCGCCATGGAGTTCGTCGCGGGACCATCGCTCAGCACCAGGCTTGAGTCCGGTCCGTTGGAACCGGAAGCCGTCTATCGGCTGGTGATCCGGTTGGCATCGGCGCTGCAGGCCGTTCACGACCGGAATGTCATTCACCGTGACCTTTCCCCGGACAACATCATCCTCCAGAACAGTGATGTCGGTCAGGCAAAGATCATCGACTTCGGTATTTCCAGGGCAAATACCGGTGGTCCGACCATCATCGGCGACGGCTTTGCCGGCAAGGTCAATTACGTTTCACCTGAACAGGTCGGCATTTTTGACGGCAAGGTGACCGCGCGCAGCGACATCTATTCACTTGGTCTTGTGATCGCCGAGGCGCTCACGGGCAAGCAGATCGACATGGGCGGGACCCAGGCTCAGATCGTTGAGAAGCGACGCCACCTTCCACCGCTCGAAGGGATCGACAACCGGTTCCGCCCGCTGCTTGAAGCCATGCTTCAGCCCGATCCGAGCAACCGACCGGCCACCATGGGTGACATCGCCGAATGGACACTTGGCGCCCCGTTGAACCGCCAAATGCAGGACCGCACGATTATCCGGCCGTCGGGACCGCCGCCGGAACAGTCGGCTCTGGATGAACCGGTTCAGCCGGTCAATTGGGGGCGCCGCATACTTGTTGCGGTCTCGTTGCTCGGTTTTGCAGGACTTGGTGCCGGGGGCGTCTATTTTCTGGTTGGCCAGACCGTGCCGGATCAGGATCAGAAACCTGTCCTTGTCGCTCCTCCGCGTGAGAATGTTCCCGACATTCCAGTGCGCCAGGACCCGACACCCGCCGAGCAGGACCCAATTGAGGACAAGCCGGTCGAACAGGACGGCAAGGGAACCATCACGCCCGAAGACCTCAAGCAACAGCTTTTGCCTGATGACAAGCCCGTCGAGCAAAAGCAGCAGGAGGTGCTCGATCCGAAGGACCGCATTCGAAAGTTTGTGGGCAGTTACAAGGCAGGCGACTGCATGTACCTGCAGCCGATCAAGATCGCTGCCAACGCTGCTGAAATCGAAGGTTTCGCTTCCAGAACGCCCCCCTTCATCAGCTTCGACAGCGATTTCACGCAGACCCAGGGGTTCGAAGCCAAGATTCAGGTCAATCTCGTGAGTGACGCGCAATGCCCTGCGATCGCCTTTCTACGAGGGACGCCACAGGGAAGCGGCAACACCGAGCTTCATCTCGACATGCAGAGAACAGTGGTTCCGAATGGAAGCAACATGGCGGGCAGGATCTCGGGTTACGACGCCAAGTCGGGCAGCCTTGGTTTGATCTTCGTCGGCAGCACAGGCGAGGTGAGCGACCTGTCTCCCTATCTGCAATCGGATGACGGTGGAGCCGGGTTCGTAATTCCGTTGAACCTCAAGGGGACAACTGAGGAAACCGGCCTGATCATCGCGATGGTGGGGCCGGATCTCAGGTCAAATCTCGCAAAACGAACCGACAAGCAGGCGCAGGCTTTCTTTGATGGCCTGATGCAGGCAACCCCGGTCTTGCGGGCATCGGCAACGACGGTCAAAGTGGTGCCATAGATCAGTCTCCAGGATTGAAGCCACCGGTAAGCAGCGATGAAACGGTACACAAAACCGATACATGTTCCCCAGGTAATGGCGCATCGGGCCGCAGACAGTTCACTCGCGCTTATCAACGTTGTCTTTCTCTTGCTCCTCTTCCTTCTCGTGTCGGGCACCCTGCGGCCTCCGTTGCCGGATGATTTCGATTGGGCGGAGACCACTGCAGACCAGGGCAGCAGCAATATTCAGGACAGTCTCGTGCTGACGGAGACAGGAGATTTCTGGTTCCAGGGGGCAATTCTGGACGAAGCGCAGCTGCTCGGGTTTCTGGCGGAAGCTTCAGCGCGGTCCAACAGGCTGACCCTCCAGGTCGACAAAAGAGCACGGGTTGAAACAATTGCGGGGCTGGCGAAAAAAGCGCAGGCGGCCGGGATTGCGCGGCTCAGCCTGGTAACCGTAGAGGCCGGAAACCGGTGACCGCGGCTGTTTACAGTCTGGAACGGCGTTGGGAAATCCCCGCCTATGTCTGGCCCGCGGTTCTGGGAACGTCTGTCGCCGTCCATCTCGCCGTTCTGTCCTACGGTTTGCCGAACATGGCGGTCCCGGAGACGCAGCCGGAACAAAGGACCGAGACCGAACTCGTTCTGGAAACCGGCGGTCTGGAATTCGAAACCTTGCCGGCTACCGAAGCTGCGCCGACACAGAGCGGCGTGTTACCGCAACCTGTCACATCAAGTGAGGTTGAACCGCTCCAGCCCCAATCCGCTCCGGTCACCACAGTTCAACAGAGCGTGGCACCCGAAAGCGTGGTTGTTCCGGCGTCACCGACAACGATAGTCCAAACTGTCACGCCTCCAGCGGCTACCCAGGATTTGCAGGCAAATGTCGCCGAGCCAGTTTCGAGCGTAGCCACACCAGCCAATAGCGCAACTGAAACTGTCGTGGTGGAAGCTGTCGAGATTCAGGCCGATGAACCTGTGATCGAAGTCCTGGAAGTCGAGGCACAGAATCCGACTGACACCGTCGTGTCGACACCATCACAAGACCTGGTGGCGGTTGAAAGCCCGGTGACCGAGACCGTCGTCACTGCTGTGGAAGTACAGCCTCCAGCCAGTACACCGCTTGCCGTGATCTCGAATAAAGTGGACGCGGTGCCGGAAGATGATGATGCAATTGCATTGGTGGCGACACCGGATCCGATTCAGGTCATTGAAGCCGCCCCGGTGACGCCCGAGGTCAGTGTTCTTTCGGACGTTGCTACAGTGGTGGTTCCCTCCGTCCAAGCGGAGCCTGAGACCGTGGTCGCACGGCCAATTGCTCCCACCACCACAACAAGCGCGCAAAATCCTGACGCAATTTCGCCGGTTGTTGCCGACGTCGTCCAGTCGCAGTTAGAGACGACGGCCGTTGTGAGGCCTGAACCAATCCGGCCAGAGACGAAGGAATTCGGTGAATCCGTTGTCTCTGTTGGCCCGGTAGAGCAACAGGTCGCTGCCCTGCCGACCGTCGAGGCCGAGCACACCGCAATCTCTCCAACCGAAACAAACCCTGCTGCGCTACCCAGTGCACAACCTGACCTGGATCCGGCTGAGAGCGTGCCGCCTGTTCAGGTTGCCAGCATCGACCCACTGGCGAATGCGGAAGCCTATGTGAGCAACTACAATATCGGGGACTGTGCGCACCTGACGGTAATGGAGGCAGGTGCGGACAGTGCTTCGGTCACCGCCTATGGCTCCGGAATTGCACCCTTTGCGGTCTTCGACCAGCGCTTCAAGGCCGACAATGGCTTTGAGGCGAGCATTGAGCTGCGCCTTGTTTCCAGCCGCCAATGCGCCTTGTTGGATGCGATTGGCTTGAGCCAGGGCATCGAGGCAGCAGGGCTGGTGGATCTCGACCAGTCCGTGGTCCGCAGTGGTTCCAGCGTGACCGGCGTGATCCAGAGAGACCTGCCATTGGGAAAGATAGCTGCGGCGAACGAGGCCGGGCTGGGTCTGGACGGAAAGGGGCCACCTGAAATCTATCTCATTGACGGAGCCGGACAGATCCATGACGGCCGAAACTTTCTTTTGCCTGCCAGCAATTCCTTCACGGCCGGCGGGTGGAGATTTTCCGTGCCGGTCACGCTCAAATCGAGTGAGGACCAGGAAACGGCCCTTGTTCTTGCCATCTGGAACAGGCCGGAACCACGTCAACCCGCAAGGTTCGGGACCTTGCCGGCGCCGCGCATAGCCGAATTGCTCCGTGAGCCCGGCGTTTATTCCTTGTCTGCTTTCAAGGTTTCACGATGAGGGGGCATGCGCCCCTGCGCCAGCCGTAAACACACCTGTCAGGAGCACCTCGAGGGCAGCGCGTTCCTTTTCCAGCCTGGTTTCGAACCAGGTGACCGCGACCGATACCGGGATCGCAACCGCCAGGCCGCAGGCCGTCGTCAACAGGGCGACCCAGATGCCACCGGCCAGGTTGGATGGATTGGACGACGCTCCCGATTCCTGCAGCGTCTGAAAGGTTTCAATCATCCCGAGGACCGTTCCGAAGAGCCCGAGCAGGGGGGCGATTTGTGTGACCAGATCCAGTGCGCGCAACCAACTTGCCAGACCGAACAGCCGATCGGCGGCCCGCGCAGAAATCTCTTCGCGCAGTCGTTCTTCCCTTATGTCCCGTTCCTGAGGGCTCATCGGCTGCTGATCGAGCGTCTGGATGGCGTCCATCGCGCTGCGCAGCAAGCCAGCTGACAGGGACCTGTCCTTTAAAAGGAGCTGGGAAGCTTTGGTCCGCTCTCCGACACGCCAGGCAGCAACTGCAGTTCTGACCAGTTGATGGCGGCCAACCCTTGCGCTGGAAAACTGGAAGGCCTTGGCAAAGATCACCGCGAGGGCTGCGACGGAAATACCAAGAAGAATGAGGACGACAGGTCCCCCCAGTTCCAGAAGCGAGGTTGATGTTTCATCCATCGGAGCGCGTTTCCCTGTGATCCTTATTCGAGGGGTCAGTCACCGAACTTGATGCTCGTGCGATTGCTGAGTTCCAGAAGGTCTGGACAGTAGACGTCTTTCACGCTGGCAGGAACGCAATTGAGGACATCATTGATATGGAGGCGCGAGATGCTGTCACAGGCTTTGCCTGCCAGGTCGAATTGCAGAATTTTCGTCTTGCCGGCAGAGATGCGCGCAAATTCGAGCCGCAGGAACTGATCGACCAGCTCGTCTGCATTGAACGCAACGATTTCCATTCCGAGTTTGTTGACCGGTCGCTCCAGGCCATTGGTGGCGATTACCGACAGCCGGCAACCACCGTCGGCGGTCGCCTGAACGTGATTGAGTTCCAGACTGATTTTTGCCGTTGGTTCCTGCGCAGAAACTGCGCCGGCCAAAACCGCGGCAAGACCAAATACAAAGGTTCGAAAAGGTAGTCGCATGTAATTCCCCCGTGCAACGTGCGCAGTCCAGTTCCGTGACGCGCGGGTCACGTCATCGGCGATTTAATTCAGTCATAAGACAAGAGCACCGTCCAGTCTTGTGCTCCGCCGGTTTCAACCTCGAAGAAATCAGCCTCGATCAGGCCACGTTGCCAGCACTGATCTCCATCATACAAAACGAATTTTTCTTCCCGAATGCAAAGGGTAATGTCACCGCCGAGACGACTTTCTCCAAATCCGTCAGCGACATGGAGAAAGTAGCGGGCGCTTTTGAGAGGTTCGGTGAGGATCTGGCTGCAGGCATTTGCAGTGATCGTCCACCAGCCTTCGGTACGCAGACCGTCTTCCGTATCGTAACCAATGGCCACATTCACGAGATCGACCGAGCCGTTACAGACGCGAAGCCCCGCATGAGCTTGCTGGAAGGCGGCACTTGCCAACACTATTATCGTCGCCCCGAACAGGACCTTCAAACGCGCGAACAACGCTTCTTTCTTCGATGGCCTGAAGTTCCAAACGTGACCCATAAAGTAAAACCCGCTGATCCCAATCCGGTCAGGCTAAGGTTGCAAATGCCCGGGGTCAATTTTCCAAGGGTATTGAGCTGAAGGAGTTTCTGCGAGACATTTGACGTCTTCGACAGCAAGTAACAGGAAACTGACCTTCAACCATGCTGCTGATCCGGAAACCGATCGGGAAAAAGAAGCGGATCCCCCTGACGCCGCTGATTGACGTCATCTTCATTCTGGTGATGTTTTTTCTGCTGTCATCGACATTCGGTGTCTGGCGTCCCCTGGATGTTGCGATCGGCGACCCCAAAGACCAGACCGCTCCGGACCAGAACTCCACCAGTCCGGCACCTGCCGTTTTGATACAGTTGGCGTTTTCCGAAGAGGATCAGGCGGTGAGCCTGATCGTGAACGGTGTGGATTTGCCGATGGGAAGCCTCGCCAACGAACTGGACAGGCTTGCGGAGAAGGGCGCTTCGAGTGCGATCCTGATCCCTGCGGAAGGAACGGACTTTCAGCAGGTTGTCGATGTGCTGGATGTGGCCAGGACGTCCAGGATCGGGAAAGTCAGCCTGCAGCTGAAATGATCCGAAGTCCGGCAGGCCGGTTCCCCGCGTGAACAGTCTTGTGCTTGACGTAAAAAGGCCCGGCAATGCCGGGCCTTTTTCTGTTCATATGATCGCCGCTTAGCGACCGATGGCTCCGCCGATGATGCCACCGACGACACCGCCGATGAAGGCAGCTCCTGCCGGATTGATCGCTCCACCACCATTGTTGTTGGTGGTGCGACGCTGCGTCGTTGTCGTCGGGGTCCGGCGCGTGGTGGTCGTGCTCCGGGAAGCAGCCGCTGCGGCCTGAGGCTTGCGTTTCACTTCAGCGACATAGGCAGTGTACTGGGTCGCCGTTTGCGTCGTGAGCAGGGAATACTGGGCAGCTGTGAAGAAGCCCGTCGGCGTGATGCCGTTTGCCGTCTGCCAGGCAGATATGCCACCGCGTGTTTTCGGTCCAAATGCACCGTCCGGGCGGCCGACATTGTGGCCGGAAAGGTTCAGGCGGGTCTGCACTTCGCGGCGTGCGGTCCGGTTCCAGCCGAGGGCTGCCTCGGTTTGCGCGGTTCCCGGGATAGCCTTCTGCGGGTCAGGCAGGGATGTCGTCGCCCCCGGCTGAGCCACGTTGGCAGTCGCCGGATTGACGGCTGCAACCTGAGAGCCTGTCGTCAGCCGCTTGATCGAGTTGCGCGCAAAATCGGCGAACAGACCATTGGGATAGGCGGACAGATAGGCTTCATAGTCGGCAACGGTGTTGCTGGATTTGGCAGTTTCCCAGATCAGCTTCTCGCGTTCCCAGGCGATTGTCGACTGGGCGGTAGCGGTCGCAGCTGCACTCGGTGCTGCCTGTGCCTGCGGCGTGGTGGTTGCCGTGTTGCCGAGCGACGCGACTTCCGTGCCGGGTGCGTCAGCGCGCTTGTTGAGGAAGACCTCACCGATCAGGGAGGCATTCACCCAGGGGCGCTGACGTTTTTCAGTCTCGTCATAAACGTCACCGGTCACACGGGTCATCACGGTCTGGATCGAGGTATTCGGCGTATCGATGTGCCGGATCAGGGCTGATGTGAACGGCGAGTTCTGGCCTTCACCGTCCAGCGCAACATCGCCGGGGCTCGTTGCGAAGGCGATAACGGAACCTTCACCGCCGGTTTCCTGCACTTTGATCTCGGCAAGACCCGAACCCATATTGGCGGACCGGCTCGGACCCATGCGGCGGGCAAGCGTTCTGGCCAGCGGGTTGTCGCGGCATGCATCCAGGAACACCATCTGTACCTTCACGTCCTTGGACATCTGGCGCATGATGAAATCGACCGAAATCGTCTCGAAGTCGAGCGAGGTTTCGTCCTCGATCCGCGCATCAATCGGGACCAGAAGGTTCTGTCCGCCGACCTGCATGCCGTGACCGGCATAAAAGAGCAGGGCGATTTCCGCGCCATAGGCCTTCTTGGCGAAATCCATCACCGACCTGCGCATGTCATTGTAGCTCTGGTCCTTGCCTGCCACGACTTCGAAGCCGAGACCGCGAAGTTTCGCAGCCATCAGCTCGGCATCATTGGCCGGGTTGGGCAAGGGAACCGTGTGTTCATAGGCGCCGTTGCCGATAACCAGGGCAACGCGCTTTGCCAATGCGGGGGCCGTCCCTGCAATTACTATTGCCAGCACGGCGATCATTCGTTTGAACATTTCCTGTCCTCTCGTCGATCTGGGTTGCCTGTCGGTTCGACCGATCTTGTTACGAGGTTGCGTCCTCTTGGGAGCATAACTAACCCGTACGGCACATTGGTTCTGTAATCCTCGTCACAGGAGTCTGAAACAATGAAAACAACCGATCCTCATCGTTAAAAGAAAGTGAATGCGGTTGAGTCGCCCAGCTCCCGGAATATCTCCGACATTATATATCATTACATCGAAAAGACCACGCGTACGCTGGGTTTTTACCGTGCTCTCGCCGCGATTGGTTACCGGTTTCATCAATTTCGCGCGAAATGCCTGCAAGTCCGACCCGCTTGCTGTTTGAAACGCCAAATTCGCACCCGAATTTCAGGATGTGATCGCCGTCACGCCGCTGAGGGACCGGGTTTGTTATTCTGACATTCAGACACGCGCTCCCAAGGCGCCCCATATGGATCCGAAGGAAGGATGGTTCATGGCTGGAAAGGCGGACATTCTCAATCACATGCTTGCAGAGCAGGTCGGTGTTTTCCGGGCCGCGGCAAAGCTCTACAACGTGACGATCCTGGTGCGTCGGACAAATACGGCGTCCCTGCAGCATATCGGCAAGGCCTATGCGAGCCCGAAACGCCTGGATTGCAAGGCCAAGACGGCGGACTTCAACGTCGCCCCCAAGGGGAGCCGGTTGCCGGAAGACAAGCGCGGCAATATTGCAGGGCTCGTGGTCGATCCGGGGATCGTGGGTGAGAAAGCCTATACGGACGGCAAGTTTTCCAAGGCCGTCGAAGCATGGCGCGCCTTTGCCAGCCAGCTGCGGCCCGAAATGTCCACTTATGAAAAACAGAAATCCTTTACCTATGTCCCCGGCGGCGGGCTCTATTTCGTCGAACGAAATCCGGAAGATCCCTATTTCGGCTGTGTGAAATTCTCATCGGGATCCCTGATCACGGCGGGCAAATGCATCCACGGCGATTTCGACCTTTACGGCATTGTCGATATGGAAGCTCCCGATCGTATCGTTCGCGTGAAGGAAGACAGGCTCGGGCAGACCCATGCGCGTTCACCCAAGTTCTTTGACGTCCAGAACTACCTGAACGGCCGTTTCGGTGTGACAATGGTTCTGCACGGGTCGCAGGAGACCTACGCGTCAAAGCATGAAGATGATGACCTGGATGTCTTTTTCCCCAATGGTCGCGTTGACTACGCAGGACCGAAGGCAAGAGACATTGCCGAATTCTATCAACGGGAGTTTCCGGGCAGGACGCTGTTTCGCAAAAACGATCCGGCCCAGGAGATCAAGGGACGCTACGTCTCGCCAAATCACTGATCGGCATGAGAATGCCGATGAGGCTAACTCTTACAATTTTGGAGAAAGTTGGCACGCCCAACGGGACTCGAACCCGTGTTTCCGCCGTGAAAGGGCGGCGTCCTAGACCGCTAGACGATGGGCGCGCGGTCGACGCGGCTGCGTCGTGGAGAGGCTTATAGGCGGGAATGGTCCGGGCCGCAAGAGCCTTTGAAACAATTTTTTGCAGGTCCGGAAGTCCGGACCCGCGATTGTTGAAAACCTTGACGGCTTACCACTCGCCGGTGTTCGGCATGGAGGCCCAAGGCTCTTTGATTTCAAGGGCTTCGCCCTTTTGCAGCAGTTCAAAGGAAATGTTGTCAGGAGAACGAACGAAAGCCATTCGGCCGTCGCGCGGCGGACGGTTGATGGTCACACCCTGTTTCTGCAGGTTTTCGCAGAAGGCATAGATGTCATCCACTTCGTAGGCCAGGTGACCGAAGTTGCGGCCGCCCGAATATTCTTCCGGATCCCAGTTGTAGGTCAGCTCCAGGAGAGGGGCCATGTTCGCCTTGCCGGCTTCCACGTCGTCCGAACCGGCCAGGAAAATCAGCGTGAACCGGCCCTTTTCGTTTTCATGGCGACGGATCTCGGTCATGCCCATCTTGTTGCAATAGAAGTCGAGAGAGTCTTCAATATTGGTCACGCGAACCATCGTGTGCAAATAACGCATATTCTATCCTTTTCCTCGAATGAGGGATTTGCGGAGGGCATCGGCATGGCCGGGACCATCATCACCAGCTTGCCGGAAGCTCAGGACTATGTGGCACACTTTTCAAGCGGTTCCTACCGCAGGATCGTGGCGCTCACGGGGGCGGGCATTTCAACGGAATCGGGAATTCCGGATTTCCGTTCCCCAGGCGGGATATGGTCAAAACGACAGCCGGTTCAATACCAGGACTTCCTTTCATCCGAGGAAAGTCGGCTGGAAGACTGGGACCGGCGCTTCGAGATGCTCGACTTTTTCGCGCGTGCACGCCCCAACGCGGCCCATATGGCGCTCTCCCGCCTGCATCAACTCGGCTATCTGCACACATTGATCACCCAGAATGTCGACGGCCTGCACCGCGAAGCCGGGATCCCGGAAGAAAACCTGATCGAGATCCACGGCAATTCCACGTTTGCCACCTGCTTGTCCTGCGGTGCGCGCGCGGAACTGGAAGACCAGAAGGCGGAAGTCGACGCAGGCGTGAGCCCGAGATGCGGAAAATGTGGCGGTTTGCTCAAGGCGGCGGTTGTCAGTTTCGGTCAGGCCATGCCCGAGGCTGAACTCCATCGGGCCGCAGCGGCGGCGCAGAATTGTGATCTCTTCCTGGTGCTGGGTTCTTCGCTGGTTGTACATCCGGCCGCCCAGCTGCCTGTCATTGCGGTGCAGGCGGGCGCTGAACTGGTGATTCTCAACGGTGAAGACACGCCTGTTGATTCGCTTGCGTCAACGCACATAAAAACGCCACTTGCGCAAACATTTGTGAAATTTGGCGAAGAATAGGCGAAATAAGGCCAAATGGTCTGTGGTTAGTTCGACAATTTCGCTTCTCGCCTACAAGTGCGGTGTTATCCTTTTATTAGGAATCGGCTGAGAAGCGACTCACAATACGCACTCAGCTAAAGTGTTGCGGACCAGAGACGGGATGAATGGCTATGGGGGTTAAAACCGCACGGGATCCCCGCGCACTCGAGACAGTGGCTGACGATGTCGCCGTGGATGTCTACGAGGTCGCCGGAACGATAAAATGGTTCGATGTCGGCAAGGGCTACGGATTCATTGTTCCGGACAGCGGAGACGGTGACATACTGCTGCATGTAACCTGTCTCAGGCGCGACGGGTTCCAGACCGCCTATGAAGGGGCGAGGGTCGTTTGCGAAGTGCTGGACAGGCCGCGTGGTTTGCAGGCTTTCCGCATTCTGTCGATGGATGAATCGACGGCAACCCATCCTTCACAGCTGCCGCCCTCGAGGACCCATGTCCAGGTTGTTGCCGAAACCGGCTTCGAACAGGCGACCGTAAAGTGGTTCAACCGCGTAAAGGGGTTTGGCTTCCTGACACAGGGTGAGGGCACAGAGGACATCTTCATCCACATGGAAACCTTGCGCCGCTTCGGCATCACCGAACTCCGGCCCGGGCAGGATGTGCTTGTGCGCTTCGGCAAGGGACCGAAAGGCCGCATGGCAGCCGAGATCAGACCAGTTGGCAATGGAACACATATCCCTGCATCTCACTGACATTTCATTGCATTGATGATGCGAAGCACTGGGCCGGACATGTTCCGGCCTTTTTTGTTTTTCTCTTGTCGCTTCCCGCAAATGTGCAAGAGCGATAACTGTCTGGGCGAACTGCAGAAACGGGCGGCGACTTGATCAGCGAGGCTGAAAGTAAAATAAAACTTGTCATAGCGAATCTCGTTTCAGAATAAATGCGCCTTGTCAAAAGTGGCGATTGAAGTAAATATTTAGATTAGATTTCCAAAAATATTTTGAACACAAAAATAAATCTACGTTAAAGTTGTATTTAATGTTGCGTGTTTGTATGGGGGCGTCAAAATTTTGCTTTTAGGCGGTGTGGTCGTGACCAATTTTATCAAGAAAGGGTGTAGTCAGGATCTTCTCTTGAAGTGTCTGATGGAGACGGTCCATCAGGGCTTCACCATATTTGATGAACACCTGGAAATTCTCGCAGTCAATGAAACGGCTATGAAGATACTGGATATTCCGTATTCAATCTTCGAAGAAAACTCTAACCTTGAAGACGTATTCCGGTTCAACGCAAAGCGGGGTGACTATGGTCCTGGCAACCCGGAGGATTTGGTCAAAGCGCGCGTTGAAATTGCACTTAAATTTGAGGCCCATGACTTTGAGCGCCAACGACCTGATGGCACAACTATTCGAATTCAGGGAACTCCCATTGCCAATGGCGGGTTTGTCACAATCTACAGTGACGTTACCCACGAAAGAGCTCAGGAAAAGGAATTGAGGGATGCCAGGCGAGAGCTGGCCGATCGGCTGGATGACAGAACCAGGCAGCTGAAGGAAAATCGCGATCTTCTGTTCAACGCCGTCAACGCGATCCAGGACGGTCTGGGAATTGCCAATTCAGACGGTCAGGTAATTCTGGCCAATGACAGGATGAAAGAGATTTACCCCGGTTTCGAAAGCTGCATCGAGAAGGGCGAATCCGTTTCCGAAGTTATCCGGAGTGTTTTTCCCGAGGAGCCGGATCGCGGCGTAGATGTGATTATGAATTCCGAGGTCATGTGGCATGAGAAGAAGTTTCCGGACGGAAAGTGGTACCGAATTGACCGCACGCGCTCGACCGACGGCGGCATCATATCCGTTTACACAGACATCACGGAATACAAGAAGCAGCAGGCAAACTTGCAAAGTCATACGGATGAACTTGTACGGTTGCTGCAGCAGGAAAAGGAATTGACCGAAATGCAACGGGAATTCGTGTCGATGGCCTCGCACGAGTTCCGAACCCCACTGGCCATCATCGACAGCAATGCACAAAGGCTCATCCGCAAGGCGAATGATATTACACCGGAAAAGGCAATTAGCCGGTCCGAGAGGATCCGGGACTCCGTGTCGAGGATGCAATATCTGATCAACCGATTTTTGAACTTCTCTCAAACGCAGTCAAAGGGAATAGCGCTGGAAGTTCAGGATCAGCCTTTTCGGGATGCTGTTTATAAAACCTGCGAAAACTTCATTGAATCCTGTCCAACACATCAAGTGAAAGTCGACATTGAAAGGCTGCCGGGAACCTATTCCTATGATCAAAAGCTGCTCGATATTTGCGTCACAAACCTGCTGTCAAACGCGGTCAAATACTCACCAAATGCCAACGAAGTAAGACTGATTGGGTACCTTGACGGGCGGCATCTGATTATCTGCGTTGAAGACGATGGCGTCGGTATTCCCGAGGACGAAATTCCGAAAGTGTTTGACCGCTATTTTCGTGCTTCGACGTCAAGTGGCATTGCAGGTACCGGCATCGGCTTGAACTGGGTTGCCAAGGTGATCGAAAAGCACAACGGCAAGATAGACGTCTGGAGCAAAGTCGGTGAAGGCAGCCGAATTACGCTCAAGTTGCCATTGCAGCATGTCGAGCATGATCAACAACGTGCATCTGTCGCGTAAGGAGAGAACGATGGCTGGCAAGCATAAGATACTGTGTGTAGAGGACGAAGCTCTCCTGTTGGAAGATTTGCAAGAGGAGCTGGAGGACGCTGGGTATGAGGTTCGAACAGCTTGCAACGGCGTCGAGGCAGTCCGCCAGATCAAGTTGGACAGGCCTGACCTGATTTTGTGTGACATGATGATGCCTGAACTTGACGGGCCGACGCTGTTCAAGGCAATTCGCCGGGAATTGCCTTCCATGGATGCCGTTCCATTCGTTTTTTTGACGGCGAAAGCCACCCGCGAGGATATCATCGCTGGTAAAAAAATGGGCGTTGACGATTACCTGACAAAACCCATCGACTATGACCTGTTGTTGGCGACAGTGGAAACAAGGCTTGGTCAGGTATCCCGGATAGAGGAACGCAATCGCAACCGTCTTCAGGCCATTCATGCCCAGATCTTGAAACTCAAATCTGCCCGTGGCGCGATCAAGGTGTCCATGGTGACCGACATGCGTCAGCTCGTTGCTCCAATAAATTCCGCCTTACTCGAACTGGGCTGCGAAGTAAGGACCGTATCGGAAGGTGCCCTGAACGAATCCACCTTCGATCCAAAAGAGGACAATATCGTTTTCTTTGTGTGCAGCAGCAACGTTCAGCGGTACCTTAATGATCTCAAGGCTCAAGGCACGCGCAAATCCGAAACTAGGTTCGTGTTATTGGCAGCACCGAATATGAGTGATGGTGCAAGAGAAGGCTTTCTGAAGTCCGGGATCGACGACATTATCGAATATCCCTATAAGCCGGTCGAAATCTTCAAGCAGGTCGTTGACCATCTACGGGACCCGGAAGCAGCTGCGGGTTCTCAATTGGCTTCTTAAGACGCGGCGCTTTGGTTTGGGCTTAAAAAAGGTGGCATTTTGATCATCCTTTGACAGTTCCCAGACATGATCGTGCCACTTTATTCTTGGAACTATGGACGATCTTATCGTCAACAGAGTTTTCGAAAAGGCTGCCATGTTCCTGCAGACTATCTTGCATCAAGTATCCCGCTGCTTCCTTGCTTTTTTCTTGGTGGCAGTCACAACATCAATCGTCCCAGCGCAAGGCGATGCCCCAAGCTTGCCGGTTGAGGAACTTCTGGTCCGTTCGCAGTCCGCTGAACTCCGATTTCAGGTTGAAGTCGCCTCGAACGACATTCAAAGGGCACGCGGGCTCATGTTTCGTGAGGAAATGGCAGAAGACCACGGCATGCTGTTTGTCTTTGAAAACGAGGGCGAACGTTTCTTCTGGATGAAGAACACGCCGCTGCCGCTCGACATCATCTATATCAGCGAAGCCGGTCGGATCGTCAGTATAGCGGCCGAAACCGTGCCCTTTTCCGAAAACGTCATTCCCTCCGGACACCCGGCCAGGTTCGTTCTGGAACTGAATGCCGGTCTTTCGGAAAAACTCGGCATTACGGTTGGAGACACGGTCTCAAGTTCGTCGATGAAGGTCGAATAGTGCCGTTTCCAGCCTTCTGAGGGTGAAGCGGCGGAGACCATTCATGTCTGCTTGTCCAGCCGTGTTTGCTTTCCACAGTTCCTGAAAACACGTCTCTATTCACACTTGACGACAGAAGCGAACGCGGATACACCGCTGCCAATCAACGGATCGGGGTATAGCGCAGCCTGGTAGCGCATCTGGTTTGGGACCAGAGGGTCGCAAGTTCGAATCTTGCTGCCCCGACCATTTTTCCTACAAAAATACGCGATTTCAGCAAGTGGTTCTTCGACCACGGCTTGGATTTTGCTTTGGTTGGCAATCCACGGAAATTCCCGTTGTTCTGGGATTTCTTCAAATCTTTTCCGATCTGCCTGGCAGTATTGTCGGTGCCGGGATCGGTGTGGCAAGCCGAAGTGGAAAGATGCCTTTCTCTGCTGGTTGGGCAACCTCATGCTGGCCTCTGACATTCAAGCCATGCGGGCGTGTTGCATGAAGGTCCGGCTCAAAGGAAAGTCCGCTTGTTTTCAATCAAAGTCGTATCGAGCCTTGGGGAATTCTGACTGTAATTCCCAGTCAGTTCTCAAGTAGCCCTGGTTGTTCAGGAAAGAAGAATTCCGACCCTTTCGGCCTGAATATTTCAGGGGATGCCTTGTCCGACACCTTGTGCCAGCTGGCTCAGCGGAACACTGTAAGTATTGGGGTACTTGTTTCTGTGTGGAGCGCGGCCGGCCATTGGTCAGCCGTCAGGGCAGGGCGAATGATATCTGATACGGAAGACCAGGCCACATTGGACGTGTCGGCGGCGATTGCCGTGGTTCGTGCACGGATCGAGGCCAATGGTCTTCTGCTGAAGGAAAGTGCCGATTTCCAGAGCTTCGAAACCTTGATCCGGGGGACCGAAGACAAGTACCTGATGGAAGACTTCTCACCGCGATTTTTCGATCTTCACGGCGCAACCGCATTCTGGCTTGGTGCTTACAACGCGGAAGGCACCATCGTCTCCGTTCAGGCGGCCAAGGTCGAGGAACTCCGGGATCGCAGCCTCGCGGAGCACTGGCAACAGCAGCAAAGACGCATGTTCGTGGACCCCGATCCGGAAATCAAGTTTGGAAGCGAACATGCTCACGACGCCTATTTCATGCGTGGCAAGATCGCCTATCACGGCAATCTCTGGCTTCGGAGGGATCTGAGGGGCGTTGGCCTTGCAGAACCACTAACCCAGTTGGGGTTCCTGATCGCGTTGTTGAAATGGTCTCCCGATTATCTTTACGGATTGATGGCAGCGCGAAGTGCCGAAAAGGGATTTGGGATCCGTGTCGGCTATCGAAGATTCGTGCCGCGCGGGACACACTGGCACCACGCACCGGCCCATATCCGGCCTGACGACTGGCTGGTTTATTCAACGCGCAGTGATTTGCATGGGCTCGCCAGGCAGATTCTCAGGTCTTCTTTTGAAGGTCCTGAATGACACCGAAATAGGCGCAAAACCTGTAATCTGACTGAACCGATGGCCGTATGGCGACGATCAGACGCTCGAATGCCACCTCCACCAGATTTCCGTCGATTGAAACAGGTGTTCTGGCATAGCCGTAATAGGGTTTGCCGTTCAGGGCACTGCGATAGCCGTCAGCAGCGGCGTGCTCAAGCTCCGGGTCCGGTGTTGTCAGGGCTTTTGATACGGTCGCCGGTGCGGCCCATCCTTCGCCGAAGAGATCACGCTGGCTGCTCTGGCTCCCGACATAAAAGATGGGTGGTGGCCCGTCGTCGGTCACACGGTCGGAACACAGACTGAGATACGGCAGAAACGATTTCAGCCTGAGCGCCTGCGTGCCCGTCTGTGACGACATCACTGCACTGAAGAATTCGGAAAGCATCGGGTCTGCCAGACCACGATCGATCGCGTCTGTGCCGATTTCCGTGAAGAATTTTTCGGGTCTCGTGAGCAATGTGTCGGATTACCTGGTTTCTAGGGGACTAACGGTCGAACGCCTTGAGCAACAAGGACATGACATTCAGGAATTCATCGCGCTTTTCGGGTGACAGTTCGTCCGGACTTGTGACCCCGTAGTCAAAGGTCAGGATCATGTTCCACATGTCCGACAGGCCAGCTGCCTCCACGCTTGCCTTCAGGTCATTCTTGTCTGCGACCTTGGGCTGAGCGTGCTCGGGGTAGTATTCCTCCAGCGTGGTAATGATAATCGGCTGCATGACATTGCCTTGGTTCGGATTGTTATCTGGTTCTGAACTCTGCCTTGTTCATGCGAACCCGGTTATCCCTGATGACCAATTGCAGAGTGTCCGATGAAATCGGGTCAACGAACGTGCAATCGGCGATATTCCCCTAGGGGAGTTGTAGCATAGGTTGCAAATACGCGCCATATCGGACCGTTGTTGGCGTCGGAGCAGGGGGCTTCCGGACCGTGCGGGTCAGCCACAAGAGCAGGCCGGAGACAGCTTTGGGGACCTGGAGGGAAATTACGGTGTTGACTTTCGCCCGGAAGGCAGGAAAAAGCTCACTAAGCAATTGTCGCTGACAGGATTTCGATCAAGGGACATTCATTCATGGTTGCGCGCATCTACCGCCCGGCAAAAACCGCCATGCAATCCGGCAAGGCGAAAACACAGCGTTGGGTCCTGGATTATGAACCGGAAGTCGCGAAGTCCGTCGAGCCGTTGATGGGCTATACGTCGTCCTCTGACATGAAACAGCAGGTCAGACTGTATTTCGACACGCAGGAAGACGCGGTCGCCTATGCCAAACGTCTTGGCATTCCGCACAGGGTTGAAAAGGCGCAGGAGCGCAAGGTGCGTGGCTCGGCATATGCCGACAATTTCAAATTCAACCGCACGGCACCCTGGACCCATTGAACATCGGGTTCCAACCGGTGTTCAAAACCGGCTTTCTTAAGCCAGGATTGCCTGTTGATACTTGTTTTTGGAGATCGACAGGAACCGCGGAATTGTCCATCTAATACTGCGCATTGACCGGTTCTCCTGGTCCGGTGTGCAACAAGGCCCCGTAGCTCAGCTGGATAGAGCACTCGCCTTCTAAGCGAATGGTCGCAGGTTCGAATCCTGCCGGGGTCGCCAATTTCTTGAGACTTCAATCACACTCTGACTTGTTCAGCCGAACTTGGCGTTAATCAAAACACCGGACTGCGGTTTGCAAGCCCGGTATTTGATACCTTGATTCGCTGAAGCGAACGAAGTTTAGGTATTTGCAGAATCGCCAGCCTGCTGGCCGACCATCAATGGCGTGATCTTGGTCTTCAAGATCATGTCCAGATCCTCGGACCCGTCCTCAAGGGATTGCAGGGCCATATCAAGGCAATAGGAGCAGAATGTCCGGCCATCCTTGTCTGCTTCCTTTTTAGTGTACCGGATCATGCGCTTGATAGCTTCCACAGCAGGTTCCTGTTCGGTTCCTGCATGGTCCGTGTTACGTATGTTGTTCGACATAATACTACCCACCAGTATTAGCATTTCATTATGCAGCGATGCCGCTGTGACCATCCTCAAAAAGCATGCTGTTGCAGCGTGAAACGACCGTGATAAACTATTGTTGTGTTTCGCATTGCGTGATATTCGCGGTTGAAGCTCGCACACCGAACACTGGTGCATTTTCTTTATGAGGATTTGATGGCAAACGCCTTCTGCTTTGCGTGTCTTGGTAGGCCGCTGCTTCTGGACAAGCGCCAGGAGCCGGTCGCGGTGAAAACCCGCAAGGCATTGGCAGTCATCGGTTATTTGAGCCGGATCAACAATTTTTCGGCAACCCGCGAGACGATCGCCGATCTTTTGTGGAGTGGCACCGACCGGACGAAGGCGATGCAATCCGTGCGTCAGGCCCTTCGGCAGCTGAAAACAGCCGAATCGACCACAGGCTTTGACTTCCTGCGCGCATCGCCCGGCCTCGTTCAGCTGGATGCGGCTGCTTTTTCGTCCGATCTCACGCAGCTCATGGACCTGTTGAACAAGGGACGGGCATCTGACTTCCGCGAAGCAGAGGATTTGTGGCGCGGCGATTTTCTGAGTGGCTTCGAGGAGCTCGATCCGGAATTTGCCGACTGGCTTGTCGTGGAAAGAGAGCGCGTTCGCTCCGAAGCGACAACCGCAGCGTTTCGGCATCTCACGCATATCAATATCGATGACGGCGGCGCGCGCGTGGAAGCTGGTGGACGCTTCCTGCTCAAGGTGGATCCGGCACTGGAATCGGCGCACCGAATCCTGATCAGCCTTTACATGAAACTTGGTCAGCGCGAGCGGGCCGAACAGCAATACAGGGCCTGTGAAAGAGAACTGCGGCTGCATCTCGATGTAGAACCGGAGACGGAAACCAGGGCACTGCTGGATGGGGAAAAGCGCGAGGACACCCAATCGTCGGCTGCCAGCAAGCCATCGCCCACGCCTCGGCCAAACAATGCGCATTCAAACAGTTCCGACACGATACAGTTGCGCGAGATTGCGATCTATTCCTCCACGCTGTCTGGCGTGGAGCTGAACGATGCGCGCGACCTGAAAGACGAAATTGTCGCCGGGCTGTCTTCGTTCCGTTCCTTCGACCTCTATCAGGCGGAGTATTTTGACGAAGACCAGGCGCCGTCTCCGACCTTGTTTCAGGGTCATGAACTTGGCAGTTACCTGCTGAAATTCCGCTACAATGAGCGAAACAGCAAGATCGCGGTGCAGTTCGAAGACCGGTCAGATGGGCGAATAGTCTTCAATGAAATTGTCGATCTGAAGCAGTGGGAAAGCCTTCAGGCGGCGGCGAGCCAGACCATTAGCCGGATACACCTGTTTTCGACCGGAAAACTCAGGAATCCCAAAAACAGCGCTGCATTCGCCAGATGGTGCCAGGCAGAATCCCTGTTGTGGGAATTCGACCCGAAAGCCGACCGCAAGGCCTTGCAGTTGCTAAACGACCTGGAAAGCCGCCACGACAATTTCTCCATGATCTTCTCGGCCAAAGCGCTGATAAACATGAAGCAGCTCATTCACTATCCGATTGAGGATCGTGAACTGGGTCTTGCAATGGATGCGATCCTTTCATTGAGCGAACGGGCCGTGATGCTGGATCCCTGGCAGCCCTTCAACCAGCGCGCCTACGGGTGGGCCTTGATCCAGTCGAACATGTCGGACCAGGCCCGCAGGGCATTCATGCATGCCGGACGACTGAATTCCGTGGACCCGGCCAATCTGATGTCCGTCGCGGAAGGTTTGGCTTTCTCCGGAGATGTTGAGCTGGCGCGACAGAAAGCGGACATGGCGATGGAGTTGGTGACCTCCGTACCAAGGCTGTTCTACGAATACTACTCGAATGTTTTCTTCGCTTCGGAAGACTACGATGCGGCCGCGCAATTCGTTGAAAAGGCTTCCTACAGCAGCATCTCGGGCCTCACGACCCGAATTGCGGCCTTGCTGTGTGCCGGGAAGGAAGAAGAGGCGATGACCGTCCTGGAGCGGCACGCCGACAATTATTCGGAAATTGCGACCAATACCGGTCTCGGCCAACAGGATCCCGAAGAGTGGGCCAAGAAAGTCAACTTCTTCCAGGACCCGAAGACAAGGGCGAACTACGACAGGGGCGTGGACCTTGTGAAGAAATACTTTTTCGGTGAGCGCGCGGCGACGTAGGCGGCCCACCTGGAGGGCAGGGTCAGTTCGGCTGAAGGAAATTTCGGCCGATCGAAGACAGATAGGCCGGATCGGCCTGACCGACCAGATCGCTGTTGAGTTTGTAGGGCACCGCTACGGTCAATTCGTCCGGTTGATCGACGACCGTGAAATTCATGAGACTGGTGACATTCTCGGGTAGCCCGATCTTCGCCAGCTCCTTTTCAGGTGCCTGTTTCAACGCGTTGCGAACGTCGGCGTTCAAACGCGCTTCGGCAAGCAGTCGTCCCAGTGCAGCAATGTTTTCTTTCTTGTAGGGAAAACGAGCCATCTCGACCTCCGTTGCCATGCATAAATTGCTTCAGGCCGGACCCCGGGCCCAGCCTGAAGAATGGTGTTGCGTCTTATTCCGGCAGTTCGCGATAGACGCAGCTGCCGAGCGCCAGGCGGCCAAGCTCTTCGAAATAGGACTCGTCGCCGGCTTCCACACGTGTGCTGTCGACAGTTGCCGGTATGATCAGGTGAACCGTGTCCGCGGTGTCAGCCAGAAGCGTCACTTCGGTGTTGACGCCAGCTTCGGCAAGTACATGTGCAGGGTCGGAAACAAGCTGCTCACGAGCATCCTTGTCCTGGATGATTGCGCCAAGTTTTGCGCCGACTTTCATTTCTTCGGTAAAAGACTTATCAGCGTGCATCGCTCGCCTCCGGAAGTTAAAGTTGCACAGAGTCTTAGCCCGTGGTTGGATGGTCACGTTGCTAGACGAAAAGAAGTCAAGCCTAAGTAAAGGATGGTGGGTATCTAAATATTAATTGGCTCGACTTCTTTCGAGATAAATACTGTACCGGTGGTTGAGCATTCTCAATAGTTGTGAAGCAAATCTATAGTTACTGCAATTGCAGCGTGTGAACTTGTATTTCGTCGTTACTTGGGAAGGGTGTCGTTGAGCGAAGAAGGGCAACAAAGGGCGCAGGTTGAAACGTCGGTTTTCTCAAAGTTGCCGCAGCGTATGATAGAGGATCTCTATCGGATTGGGCTGATTGATGGCGATCGTGAAAACGGATCTTTTCGGCCAAGGGATGTCAGCAAGGACCTGTCCCTGTTCCTGCCATTGTTGTCTACCTTCACGCCCAGACTGGTCCCGGCGGCAAAAGAAAACTGCCCATTGCAATTTTGCACAGGTATCCTGAATGCTGGTTTTCCCGATGATCAACAGTCTGACACTGTTGAGCTTGCGTTTCCTGCCGGAGGGCAGGGCAAGACATCTATTGATGCAGCCCTGGGTTGTTTGGGGGAGCTTGCAGAGCGATTAAGTCTTTGCGTGCTCGGTGAAAGTGATCCGAGACTGACCGATCGGGACTTGCTACAACCGCAAGTCGATTTTACGCGATTGCTGGGATTGAGCAGGGGGCAGATTGCGAGAATCGAGGCGGCTGCGTTTGCACGATCGGCAACAGGAAAAAGCGAGCGGCTTGATCTCGATACGCTGCCAGCGCGGGTCGTGACACTCGATCGTTTGGGGGTGGAAAGTCGCATCCAGATGCCCGGGTTTGGGGTTCTCTTCAACGAGTATGCTGCATTTCAGGGGCAAAACCTGTCATTTGCA
The DNA here is from genome assembly GCA_017643925.1 of Roseibium sp. GTDB lineage: Bacteria > Pseudomonadota > Alphaproteobacteria > Rhizobiales > Stappiaceae > Roseibium. The sequence continues at coordinate 533,110 of JAEPML010000002.1, forward strand.
TCAAGTGCCGGATGTGCCGTTTGGGCGTCCCGCCAGGGTGCGCGCGAACGGGCGCTTCTAGAGTTGTGTGAGCGGGATGCAGTGGCTCAGGCATGGTACAACCGCCTGGGGATAACTTTTCTACCCAGTGAGGTTGTTGAAGCCTCACTCGGCTCCGATCTGAGCGATTTTTTGGCGGAAAGAAGCCGTTTTACGCGCTTCTTTCGGGTTGCAACCGACCTGAATGTTCATGTCGTCATTGCCGTGTCTTTTTTTGATCGGGGCAGATCTGCGTCCTTCGGCGCTGCAGCAGACTGGAGTACTTGCGCAGCATGTTTCCGCGCTGCCAAGGAAATGCTGCAAGCCGAATTGTCACTCGATCTGATGGAACACTCCTACCAAAAATACTCTGGCAACAGCTTCAACCCCGCGAAACTGCCAAGACAGCTTGCATATGCACGAGAAGGCAGCATCCTAGCGGACCTGCCGATAGAAGAATGTGAAATCGCCACGGGGACTGAACTGGCGACAGTCCATTCCTACGATTCTCTTCTGGAAAGCATCCTGGATAGGAACATGGAAATCTGGGAGTTCAATGCGACGCGCCCGGATTTGAACATTCCCTGCGTCAAGCTGATGTCACCTGATCTGTGCAGCTGGGAACCCAGGTTTGGCAAGAAAAGGCTTTACAACAATGTTGTTGAAAGAGGCCTGCGGGCGAAACCGGCGACCGAAGCGGAGTTTGCGTCCAGGCCTTTTCCATTTTGAGCAATTGACAGGTTCATTCCACAACGATACTAAAACATGACTCAGAAGCTCATGTTTTTGGGGCGTCATGTCCGGATGATGACTGGGTCATCCGATCTCTGGAAGAGACTTCAGGCGGGGGGAACCCCGCCTTCTTTTTACCGCAGGTTCGGTCTTCCATCCTCGAATGGTCGGGCAAGGGTCATGACCCAGAAATTGCGCCATGTGCCCGTGTTCCGGTTGGTCCGGGCGATGCCGACGCGCGTAACATAGGGGTTGAGCAGGTTCTTGTTGTGGCCCTCTGAGCCCTGCCATCCTCGGAAAGCTGCCGGCAAGTCCGCATAGCCGGCGCCAAGATTTTCAGCGGCGGCATAATTTGCGTAGCGGGCCTTGTCCAGACGCTGGGAAAGGCCGAATGCGCTATGGGCCCACGTATCCATGCTGTCGCGCTCGGCAATATGGCGGGCCATCTTCTGGGAGACCTGGTCCAGTTTCGGGTCGTGTCTGAGGGCGGGTAGACCGTTCTGTTGACGGTAGGCGTTCAGCATCGAGAGCATTTGTGAACTGCTGACCGGTTGGTCCGCCAGCACAGTCTCGTCTTCAAGGTCATCGCCGCCTGGCAAGGCGCCGCAGGCCGCCAATGCAAATGACATCCAAACGGCCAGAAACACTTTGCGAATGACTGCAAAAGCTGAGGCAGAACCCATCAACACTCGTCTCCCGGCCAGACAACGCCCTCATCGGCAAAGAAGTTATATGGGCCCGGATAGCTTTCCACATAGGCCATGTGGGACACGACCCCTGTTCTTTCCGAGTGGAAATGAACGAAATAGGCCGCAGGTTCGAAATTGAAGAGCGCCGGGCCGTTTTCGGTCAGATCCAGAACGACCTGATGGCCGGTGCTCGGGGCCAGGGTCATGATCTTGCCGGCGAAATTGGCGATGATTGGCCGGTGCAGGTGCCCGCACAAAAATCGTTCGACGTGATCGCAAGGCGCGACAATCTCGGCCAGGGCGTCCGCGTCCAGAAGGCCCATATTGTCCATATGCGTTATCCCCGAAAGCGCAGGGGGATGATGCAGGGCGATCAGGGTGGGCTTGGTGTTCTCTCGCAGCTTACCGTCGAGCCAGGTCAGTTGCTCCCGGCCCACTTCACCGCACGGGCTGTTCGGCAAAAATGTGTCCAGTGCGATCACCTGTACACTACCGACATCGGCGGCGTAGTAGATCTTGCCGGAGCGGGATTCCGACATGCCCGGAAATTCAGGCAATGCCCGTCGCATGTCGTCGCTGTTGTCGTGATTGCCCGGAACAACGAAGACTGGCATGTCCAGCCGCGACAGTAGTTCCCGGCCGACGGCATATTCACGAGGATCGCTTCTGTCGGTCAGATCACCGGTGACCACAAGTGCATCCGGTTTCGGATTGAATGCCTGCAAGGACCGGATGGCACGTTCAGCGAACATGTTTGTGTCTGAAACCCGGTAGCAGGCAAGGCCTCTTGGACGCAAATGCAGGTCTGTGATCTGGGCAATCAAAGTCATTGGAAAACCTTGGGACTCTTGACGTGAACTGTGTCACGAGACGATACCTCAGGGGCGATTGAGAGCAAGCACTTGTTTCCCTTTTTGAAAAGCTCATGTAGGAGATGCTGTCGAATGGACCGGCTGGCGAGATTGACGTCAACGGGCAAAGGCATCGGAACGAGAGTAGATGGCAGACAAGACCGACGAGCAGATGGAAAAACAACCGGAAGCGGGCAAAACCAACGGCACTGAAACTGTCGGCGGTGATTCATCTGGTTCCGAAGATGCTCCGGGCGCTGCGCAAAATGGGTCAGGGGCTGTTGTCACACCCATGAAAAAGCCGATTTGGCTCCGGGTTTTCGGCCACGATATCACGGCACCCTTTCTCCTCCTGTTGCTCTCGCTCGTCCTGTTTGTGCCCGGGCAGTGGACCGTCCCTCCGCTTGACAGGGATGAGCCGCGTTTCACGCAGGCCACAAAACAGATGCTTGAAACGGATGACTACATCGACATCCGTTTTCAGGATCAGGCGAGGCACAAGAAACCTGTCGGGATCTACTGGCTGCAGGCTGCAGCAGCCAAGTTGACCGGGCACGGTGCGGATGCGCCACTTTGGGTCTACCGGCTCCCGTCGATTATCGGTGCCGTATTGAGCGTTCTGGCGAGTTTCTGGATGGCGCGAGCCTTCATCGGTCCGGCAGGTGCTCTCCTGGTGAGCGGATTTGTGGCGCTGGCGATTATCGTCGGTGTCGAAGCCCGCCTTGCCAAAACCGACGCCATGCTGTTTGCAACCATCATCGTCGCCCAGGGAGCGCTGGCACGGATCTGGCTGAAAGAGACGAAAGAGCGCGCCTGGGGCCTGGCCTTTCTGTTCTGGACAGCGCTGGCGGCTTCCGTCCTCATAAAGGGACCGGTCGGTCTCATGGTTGTCGGCCTTACGGTGGTCGGGCTGATGGTCTTGCGCAGAAAAGTCGCCTGGTTCATGGCGGCATCGCCGATAATCGGGTTCATCTGGTTCGTGCTGCTCGTGTCACCCTGGTTCGTTGCAATCTGGATCGCCACCGACGGCACATTCTTCACGGAGGCGATAGGCAAGGATCTGCTCGGGAAAGTCGGGCAGGGGCAGGAAGGCCACGGTGCGCCACCCCTGACGCATCTTGGTGCGATGCTGGGTGTGTTCTGGCCGTTGCCTGCCTTCTTTCTGATCGCCTTGCCCATGATCTGGCGGGAAAGAAAGAGCCCGCTGGTGGTGTTTGCATTTGCGTGGTTCTTTCCCAGCTGGATCGTGTTTGAACTGGTGGCCACCAAGCTGCCGCATTACACCATGCCGTTGCTTCCAGCCCTTGCTCTGCCCGTTGCCGCCGCACTCATGGAAGGGGCAAGTGCCCAGGGCAGGCGCTGGACGGGATGGGCCGCCGCGATCCTGCTGGCGGTTCCGATCGTTGGCATTGCGGCCGGTGCCTTTGCCGGCCCATTCGTCCTTGGCACGTGGCCGTCGCCTCCCGGCGCCATTCTTGTTGCGATTGGCGCTGTTTGTGCTGTTGCCGCAGCGACGAGGCTTTTGCGGGGGCCCGCTCTCTACGCCGTTTTGCCAGTCGCGGCATCTGCCATGTTTGTCGCGGTCGGTGTGTGGGGTTTCGTCGGTCCGGCGCTAAATCCATTCTGGGTCAGCCCGCGTCTTGTGGAAGCGCTGGACGAGATCCCCGGCTGTGCCAACTCCGATACCCGTCAGGTGGTGACAAGCGGCTTTCACGAACCGAGTTTCATTTTCCTGGAAGGCACCGGGACACAGATCATCTCACCGAAAGGGGCGGCAGAGTTTTTGCTTGCCTCGGATAGGGAAAACGGGATGTCCTGCCGTGTTGCTGCCATTGAAAGCAGGGAAGAAGAGGCGTTTTTGGCCTCTGCGAAGGAGATAGGTCTTGTGCCGGTCGTTCGAAAAAGGGTAGACGGCCTCAACATCAATGGCGGTGATGACGTAGACATCGCTCTTTTTCAGAATGCTGGATCGGGCACGGAAACAAAAGACGGCAATGACAAGCAGCAGTAACAAAGTCTGGCGGCTACTGGCGCGCATGCGCGGGAATACCCGGCGGGCCGCGATACTTTTTGCGGGTCGCAAGGAGCGGGCCCATCACAAGCTGAAGCCATTGCCGCCCGGACAGCGCCCGCAGGATATCCTGGCCATTCTTCTGCTTACCGTGGGGGTTGCGGTCGTTGTCGCCGACGTGCCCACCTATCCCTGGCTACGATCCTTGCCAGGCGAGTATCGTTCGGCCTTTCGGGCGTTTACAGATTTCGGAAAAGCGGACTGGATTTTGGTGTCCACCGGTCTGACATGTCTGGCATTGCTTGCCCTTGACGCAGGCCGGTATGCGTTCCGCCTGCGCATGGCAATCGGTGCGGTCTTCACCTATGCAGCTTTCATGTTCTATGCAGTGACTGCGACCGGCCTCCTGGCGATTGTCTTCAAGTGGTCGCTCGGAAGAGCACGCCCGAAACTATACGAGGAAGTCGGGCCGGTGCGTTTTGATTTCCTTGCATTTGACGGAACCTACACGAGTTTCCCGTCGGGACACTCGACAACGGTGGCCGCTCTTGCGACCGCACTCGCGTTCATTTTCCCATCCTATCGATGGTTGATCATCGTCGCCGCCTTCTGGCTCGCCTTCAGCCGCGTGATGGTTGGTGCGCATTACCCCAGCGACGTGATTGCCGGAACGCTGCTCGGCGTTACCTTCACATTCTTCACAGTGCGTGCCATGGCGCGCCGGCGCGTCGGATTCCACTTGTCCGACACGGGCAAGATCGTGCCCAACATGAGCCCGGTATCGGCCAGGGCCTGCCTGAGAGCGACCTGGCAGGTGCTGCGAGGGCAACGCGGCGCGGATCGCATTCCGGCAACCACAAAAGACACCGACGACACGGGGCGGACGACTTGATGACACAAAGCTACCTTGAAGGGCTGGCTGCCAGCAAAGGTGCGCTCGCGGTAACCGTGGTCGTTCCGGCCAAAGACGAGGCTGAAAACCTTCCCATTCTGCTTGAGGAGATCGAGACAGCACTGGAAGGACGAAGCTTCGAAGTGATCGTTGTCGACGACGGGTCCTCTGACGGCACCGATATCGTGCTGCAGGACTATGCGGCAACCCATGACTGGCTCCGTCCCATCCGTCATGAGAAAGCTTGCGGCCAAAGTTGCGCAGTGCGCACCGGTGTTCAAAACGCCCGCGGTGATGTGGTGGCGACCATTGACGGCGATGGTGAAAACAACCCGGCCTATATTCCCGATCTTCTCGATGCGCTCGAAGCCGGTGGTCCTGCCGTCGCCCTGGCAGCAGGTCAGAGACTTGGCCGCAAGGCCAGTCTTGCGAAACGATATGCGTCAAAATTCGCGAACAAGCTGCGTGGTGCAATTCTCAAGGACAACACGCGTGACAGTGGTTGCGGCCTGAAAGCCTTGCGTCGGGAAGTGTTCCTGCAGTTGCCCTATTTTGACAGTTGGCACCGTTTCTTGCCGGCACTGGTGATCCGGGAGGGCTACGGCGTGGTGCACATTGATGTGCAGGACAGGCAGCGGCGACACGGTTCATCGAAATACGGCATCTTCGATCGTGCACTCGTCGGCGTGCTCGACCTTTTCGGAGTTTGGTGGCTCCGCCGCAGACGCAAGAAGATCCCGGAAGTCCGGCCCTTGACTTGAGGCTCTGCCCAATTTGAAACCCCAACTTGTCACTAGCAAAGAATGTGATGGACCTATCTGATGGACGCTCTTTTTGACTGGATACGCGTGGTATTCATCGACCAGTTCGACTTCTGGATCATCCTGGGTTTCTTCGCGCAGGCCATGTTCATGATGCGGTTCGTGATCCAGTGGATCGCTTCGGAACGTGTCGGGCGCTCGATCGTGCCGGTTGCCTTCTGGTTCTTCTCGATCGCCGGGGGAACACTGCTCCTCATCTATGCAATCCAGCGCCAGGATCCGGTCTTCATCGCAGGGCAGGGGCTGGGGCTGCTGATCTATTTCAGAAATCTCTGGTTGATCTTCAAAGAAAAACGGAACGACCCCACGATCTGAGGAGAGTTGCTGCCAGCGCGGGCATCGCCAGTAGTCCCCGTGGTACCTTTTCTCGCTGAAAGTCGCTTCCCTATGCCAACCAGAAATCATCAGGCGCAGCCGGCAATCCAGCTGCGCCCGTCACCCTAGGCAAAAGCGCTTTCAAAAGCCTGGGCGAGATCCCTGATGAGGTCTTCTGGATCCTCGAGGCCTATGTGAAGGCGCACGGATTGCAGGCCCTCGTCGAATGGCGTCGCGGTGCGCATTCCTTTCAGCCGAACGGGGATGGCGAGACTTTCGAAACCACCCCAGGAATAGCCCAGTCCGAATAGCGTCAGGGCGTTCAGGAACCTGAAATTCTGTTCCTTGCTCGTTCCGTCCGCGAAGTCGAAGGCGAACAGTCCGGAAGCGCCCGAGAAATCCCTTTTCCAGATCTCGTGGCCAGGGTCACTTTCAAGAGCAGGATAACGGATCCCTGCGACCTGATCCTGGTCCTTGAGCCAGTCGATGACTTCAAGCGTGTTGCGTTGGTGACGTTCCAGGCGGACAGACAGCGTTCGCAATCCGCGAAGGCCGAGAAAGATGTCGTCCGGAGCGACATGTGCGCCCATGGCCCCGCACAGTTCGTGCAGCCCTTCCCAGGCCCTGTCGCTGGCAGCGATGGTGCCCAGCATGGCATCGGAATGACCGACGATATATTTGGTTCCCGCCTGGATGGACAGGTCGACCCCGAGCGCAATCGGCTGGCAATAAAGCGGGCTCGCCCAGGTATTGTCCATGAGCACCGTGGCCCCGATTTCATGTGCTGCCGCAGCGATGGCCGGTATGTCCTGCATCTCGAAGGACAGGGAACCCGGAGCTTCCGTGAATACCGCCGTCGTTTCGTCCCTGAACAGCGTCTTGATGTTCGAACCAAGGGACGGGTCGTAATACTCGACGGCAACGCCGGTGCGCGGGAGAACGGTGTCGGCGAAATGCCGGGTCGGTCCGTAGGCGGTGTCCGCAATAAGGATACGATCACCTGCCTTTACGCAGGACAGAATTGCGAGTGCAACCGCATTGAGGCCTGAATTGGCGATCTTGGCACCTGCGGCTCCCTCCATCTCTTTCAGTGCTTCTTCCAGAGAATCGGTCGTCGGGTTGCCACGACGCGCGTAGGAATAGGTCTGCCCACCGGTCACCATGGTCTCGACATCGGGATAGAGAACGGTTGATGCGTGCACCACGGGCGGGTTGACGAAACCATGAAACCCGCGAGGATTTCTTCCGGAGTGAGCAAGTTTGGTATCTGGTTTCAACGAGGTAGTGGAATCGGAACTGGACATGGGGGCTCGTATGGGTTGATGCGAGAAATGGAATATCCGTTTTAACGGAATTTCTGGTGATCGCACACCTTAGTCATTCCCAAAATTGCTGCAACAGGCCTGTTTTGCGACCGTTTTTCATTCTGTTTATCGAGAATTTTATCGAATGCGTTAACGCGCTTTTTCAAAGCCGCTAAATCGATTGAACCCATTTTAGGCATTGCACGATTTCATTTTAGCCATGCTGATGAATTGTGCGTCGATTGAGGTCGTTTTGCAGGGTGGCTCGAGAATTTTGCCGAGATAAATGCAGCAAGTACTTGACCCGAACGACTAAATGCCATCGTATGGGGCCGTTGGGTGGGACGGAAGTCGTCTGGAGGAAGCAGCCGACAAGGCTGGCATCGTCCAAAAAACGAGACGATGAGGATACCTTCCGATCAAATCCAACACGACAAAGAATGGGTAACAAATAAAGGCTGCATATCCATGTCCAATAAAATCCTTCCGCTCGTACTCGGCGCTGCTATGGGAGCCGCCGCGACGGCTGCTGGTGCAACGACGCTGGAAGACGTCAAAGCAAAGGGTCACATCCAGTGTGGCGTGAGCCAGGGTCTTCCCGGCTTCTCCAACCCGGATGCTCAGGGGAACTGGACCGGTCTCGACGTTGATGTTTGCCGCGCAATGGCCGCTGCAGTATTCGGCGACGCGTCCGCTGTTAAATTCACTCCGCTGTCTGCTAAAGAGCGCTTTACCGCTCTGCAGTCCGGCGAAGTTGACGTTCTGTCCCGTAACACCACCTGGACCATGTCCCGTGACACTCAGCTGGGTCTGAACTTCGCTGGTGTTAACTACTACGATGGTCAGGGCTTCATGGTTCGCAAGGACCTTGGTGTGACTTCCGCTCTGGAACTGTCTGGCGCATCTGTTTGCACCAACACCGGTACCACGACCGAGCTGAACGTTGCTGACTACTTCCGTGCTAACAACATGCCGTACGAAATCGTCGCTTTCGAAAAAGCTGACGAAGTTGTTGCTGCATATGACGCCGGTCGTTGCGACGTTTACACCACGGACGCTTCCGGTCTGTACGCTCAGCGCCTGAAGCTGACCAACCCGGGCGACCACATGGTTCTGCCGGAAATCATCTCCAAGGAGCCTCTTGGCCCGGTCGTTCGTCAGGGTGACGACGAGTGGTTCAACATTGCCAAGTGGACCCTCAACGCGATGATCAACGCCGAAGAAATGGGCGTGACGTCTTCCAACGTTGACGAGATGAAGTCTTCCGACAATCCGTCCGTCAAGCGTCTTCTTGGTGTTGAAGGTGCCTTCGGTGAAGGTATCGGCCTCAGCAACGACTGGGCTTACAACATCATCAAGAACGTTGGTAACTACGAAGAAGCCTTCAACGCTAACGTTGGTCCGGACACTCCGCTCGGCATCTCCCGTGGCGTGAACGCTCTGTGGTCCAACGGTGGTTTCCTTTACGCACCGCCGGTCCGCTAATCCTCTCATAACCTGAGGATTACAGGGGTTCCGGCGGCAAGCCTGCCGGAACCCTTTTTAATTCCACGCATGAAAAAACCGGACAACCGGTTACCGCGTGGGGGGAACAAACTGCTTCTGGCCGATAGGGGAGTGCCTTTCCGGGCACGAGACCGAAGCAGAAAAACGAGAAAGAGGAGAGGCTTCGGGCCGGGCTCTTTCCGTAACAATTGGGCGAGGTTCTATGTCTGTAATGGAGCAGGACTCGGCGGGGGCGCCGGCGCGTGCTTCGCTGTTGAACGATCCCAAAGTCCGCGGCATTTTCTATCAGGTCGTCCTGATCGCTGTGCTCATCTTTGTGGGATACAACATCGTACTGAACACGGCCGCCAACCTGGAGCGGCAAAACATTGCCTCAGGCTGGGGCTTCCTTGAAAACACAGCCGGTTTCGGCATCATCCAGTCTCTTGTGCCTTACTCGGAAACCTCGAGTTACGGTCAGGCGCTGTTCGTCGGTTTCCTCAACACGTTGCTTGTGGCGATCGTCGGCATTTTCTTTGCAACAATCATCGGCTTTGTTGTTGGTATCGCTCGCCTTTCCAACAACTGGGTGATCAGCCGCCTGGCATATTGCTACGTGGAGCTGGTGCGGAACGTGCCGCTTCTGTTGCAGATCTTTTTCTGGTACTTCGCGGTTCTCCGCGCCGTTCCGGGGAAGCGCGAAAAGTGGTCGTTCTTCTTTGACAGCTTCCACCTGAATATCGCCGGTTTGCGCGGTCCGAAGCCCATCTGGGAAGACGGCTCCTACCTGATCGCGGTAGCCCTTCTTATCGCGATTGTCGCAAGCTTCGTGATCTCCCGGTGGGCACACAAGAGACAGGACGCGACAGGGCAACAGTTCCCGGTCTTCTGGACAGCACTCGGCCTGATTATTGGCCTGCCTCTGATCACATACTTCGTGACCGGCATGCCGATGCATCTGGAACATCCGGTCTTTGTTGACACCGGTCCGCGTATTCGCCAGGGCTTCGAACTGAATGTCGGCTTCAACCTCATCCCTGAATTCCTGGCCCTGACAGCTGCATTGGCGATCTACACCGCTGCGTTCATTGCAGAAATCGTCCGTGCTGGGATCCAGGCGGTCAGCCATGGCCAGACCGAGGCATCTCATGCTCTCGGCCTGCGACAGGGCCCGACCCTTCGGCTGGTGATTATCCCGCAGGCAATGCGCGTGATCATTCCGCCGCTGACCAGTCAGTATCTGAACCTGACGAAGAACTCTTCGCTGGCGGTTGCGATTGCATTCCCGGATCTTGTCTCCGTGGGCGGTACGGTTCTCAATCAGACCGGTCAGGCAATTGAAATCATTGGTATCTGGATGGCGATCTACCTGACGCTCAGTCTGGTCACGTCGGCCTTCATGAACTGGTACAACCAGCGCATGGCGCTCGTGGAAAGATAAGGGGCGCAGATCATGGCTAAGACAGAAATCTTTCAAATAAGAACCGAGGAGGCGCCGCTTCTGCCGGCGCCTGTCTCGACCACCGGTGTGATTGGCTGGATGCGTCAAAACCTGTTTTCGTCAATCGGAAACACCATTTTGACAATCATCGGGATCCTGATCGCCTATTGGATGATTGCGCCCTTTATCCAGTTTGCATTCATCGATGCGGTCTGGACGGGCGAAGATCGCACGGCTTGCCTTCCGCAGGATGGCGGCCACAGCGGGGCCTGCTGGGCCTATGTTGATGCGTATCTTCCGCAGTTCATCTATGGCCGGTACCCGACTGACCAGGTCTGGCGCGTGGACATCGTCTATGCGTTGTTCGCACTGCTTCTGGTGCCGCTCGCCATTCCGAGTGCACCATACAAGAAGCTGAATGCCATCCTGTTCCTGGGCGTGTTCCCGTTCGTTGCCTTTGTTCTACTGACTGGTGGTAACATCAGCATCAGCGCCTGGACCTGGGGCTTCGTCGCTCTGATCGCGGCAATCGGCATTGCCATGGCCGCGTTCCAGATGACGGTGGGGGGACGTGACTTCTCGGGTGCGACACCAGCTCTCATTGGCTTTGTCGGATCCGCGGCTGTGCTTGCAGTCATCCTGGGTTTCGTTTCGATAAACTTCGGCCTGTCCACGGTGGAAACGCCCGTCTGGGGTGGCCTGCTGGTGACATTGGTGATTGCCGTAACGGGCATCGTGGCCTCTTTGCCGCTCGGGATTGCGCTGGCGCTTGGTCGCCGGTCCGCCATGCCGATCGTCAGGTTGGTCTCGGTCATCTTCATCGAATTCTGGCGCGGTGTTCCGTTGATCACCGTTCTGTTCATGTCTTCGGTGATGTTGCCGCTGTTCCTGCCGGAAGGCGTGACCTTCGACAAGTTGCTGCGCGTTCTGATCGGTGTGACGCTGTTCTCCGCTGCCTATATGGCAGAGGTGGTACGCGGTGGTCTTCAGGCCATTCCGAAGGGACAGTATGAAGGTGCTATGGCGCTTGGGTTGCGGTTCTGGCCGATGATGTATCTCATCATCCTGCCGCAGGCCCTGAAGCTCGTCATTCCGGGTATCGTCAATACCTTTATTGGCCTGTTCAAGGACACGACCCTGGTGCTGATCGTCGGCATGTTCGACCTTCTCGGCCAGATCCAGTCGTCCTTTACGGATCCGACCTGGTCGACACCAAGTCAGGGCCATACCGGCTATCTCTTTGCAGCGATCGTGTTCTTCGTCTTCTGCTTCGGCATGTCGCGCTACTCGATATTCATGGAGAAGAAGCTGCATACAGGACACAAACGCTAGGGATCAAACCGGGGCGCGCGAACAAGGCGCAGCGCCCCGGCAACGTAATTCTGGAGTAAAAACTCATGACAGAGAATGCTGTTAACGCGGAAGAACTCGCTGCCGATCGTTCGAAGATGCAGATCTCCGAAACGGATGTGGCGATTGAAATCAACAACATGAACAAGTGGTACGGTGACTTCCACGTACTGCGCGACATCAACCTGAAGGTCATGCGCGGCGAGCGCATCGTCATCTGTGGACCCTCCGGTTCGGGCAAATCCACGATGATCCGGTGCATCAACCGCCTGGAAGAGCACCAGGCCGGCCAGATCCTCGTGGACGGGATCGAGCTTACCAACGACCTGAAGAAGATCGACGAGATCCGCCGTGAAGTCGGAATGTGCTTCCAGCACTTCAACCTGTTTCCGCATCTAACCATCCTGGAGAACTGCACACTGGCTCCAATCTGGGTGCGCAAGATGCCGAAGAAGGAAGCCGAAGACATTGCGATGCACTACCTGGAGCGCGTCAAGATCCCTGAGCAGGCCCTAAAATATCCCGGCCAGCTGTCCGGTGGTCAGCAGCAGCGTGTGGCTATCGCACGTTCGCTGTGCATGAACCCGAAAATCATGCTGTTCGATGAGCCGACCTCGGCGCTCGATCCTGAAATGATCAAGGAAGTTCTGGACGTAATGGTCGGTCTTGCCGAAGAGGGCATGACCATGCTTTGCGTGACGCACGAAATGGGCTTTGCGCGCAAGGTCGCGAACCGCGTGATCTTCATGGATGCAGGTCAGATTGTTGAACAGAACGAGCCGGAGCCGTTCTTCACCAATCCGCAGCACGAGCGGACCAAGCTGTTCCTCAGCCAGATCTTGCATCACTGATCGGACAAACGCGAACCAGCAGCATCAGCTTCCATGCGCAAGGTACTTCTTGTCCTTTGTCTTGTTCTGGTGCTGCCCGTTCTGGCAATCGGCCTTGGAACACTCGTTCCAAGGCCGTTTTCAGTTCCGGGCCCGGCTACGGCCCACAAGACCGGGAACCCCGACGAAACGCGTATTCTGGTCCTTTCAAACCCGATCCATACCGATCTGGCTCTTCCGGCAATCCCTGAAGTCCTGGAGGCGCTGTCATTCGTTTCCGAAACCGGACTGGAACTCGATTTTCCCGGCGTCCAATGGATCATTGTGGGTTGGGGGAGCCGCTCCTTCTATATCGAAACGCCGACCTGGGCGGACCTGAAACCCGGACCTGTTTTCGACGCGCTGACCTGGGACCGCTCTGTCATGCATGTGCAACGGGCAGGGCACATTCCCCTGTCGCAAGACAGTGTTCGCACGGTGGATCTGGATCGCGAGGCTTTCGAACACCTGCTGAACGAAATCTCTCTAAGCTTCGAGACCGCTGGCAATGGTGCTCCCCAGCCGATCCTGGGGGCTTCCTATGGCAGTCACGACATCTTTTTTCCGGCAGTCGGCGGTTTCAACGCCTTCATGGGCTGCAACACGTGGACGGCCCGGATGTTGCGAGAGGCAGGTTTGAAAACCGGCCTATGGACACCGCTACCAGCAACCTTGCGCTGGTCCCTGGAGCTTCACAATACGCCCTGACAACCCTTCAGGTGACGGGAAGGAGCGAGTCCACGGCTGAGTAAGCCAGTTGTTTCAGGCTGTTGGCATCCGTTCCGGACCGCGCGCGAATTGAAATACCGTGGAGAACCAGGGACAGTTGCTGGGCCTTGGCCTGAATGTCCGGCTCGGTCAGGTTTGTCCCGTTTTCATACCTGATCAGCGACGCGAACCCCTTGTCCATGCGATGGACCATCTTTTCAAGCGCAGCTTGCATTTCGGGATCCTGGGCTGCTTCTGACGGAAGTGTCGAAATCGCGAGGCAGCCATAGGGAGCACCGCTCAACCTGGTTCGACCCGTATAAAGATCGATTGCTGCGGACATGATCGCTTTCATGCGGCCATTGGCGCCTTTTGCAGACATTCCTGCTTCTCTCAAATGCACGTGCATCTGATCTGAAAATCGATCAAGTGCTTGAAGAAACATCGACTTCTTTGAGCCAAACGCGCCATAGAGGCTTGGTCGATTGAGTCCGGTCTCAGCTGCGATCTGGTCGAGACTGGTCGCCGCATACCCGTGTTTCCAGAACACCTGCATGATCCGGTCGAGCGTTTCGTCTTCATCGAATTTGCGCGGGCGTCCGCGCTTGTTGGTTTGCGTCATTTTATACCAAATCGCATAAAAACATCGACATGTCTATTTTTATGCAATACGGTACAAAAAAAATCTGGAGGTGATCATGGATGGGTGTTGCGCGTCTTCCGAAGACAAAAAGGTGATGGGGTCGGTCGAGTGGGGGCGCAGAAAAGGTGCTTTCAGCAAGGGGAGATTGACCCGGTTCGAGAAGGTCAAGTTGCTCATGAACATGGGCCGGATGACTGTCCTCGAAGCTTTCGATGCTGTTCGGGAAAAGAGCGGGTTGATAAATGCTTACGGTGCGGATCTCGACGGATTGCAGCCGCCGGACACCAGGCTGGTGAGAGACGCATTCGACCTTGCCGACGATGTCCAGGGACTGGAATTGATGCGCCATAGTTGGCGCACCTATTACTGGGCAATGTTGCTCGGCGGATACCGGAGATTGGACATTGACCGCGAGATACTGTTTGCAGCGGCGATCTTGCATGATCTTGGCTTGGCGCGCGACAGGACTTCAGAACCCCGGCAGTGCTGTTTTGTTGTTCACGGCGCTGAACGCTGCAAGGCACATCTGGTTGGGAAGGGGCATGACCGCGCCAGGGTTCGAAAGATCGCGGACGCGATCGGGCTGCACCTGAATGCCTATGTTTCGGAGCGCATACACGGCGTGGAGGCGCATCTCCTGTCCCGCGGTGCGATGTGCGATGTGTTCGACATGGGGAAGAAGCGGCTTTCCGGGAAAGTGCTCCGCCAGGTACACGCCGAGCATCCCAAGGGCGATCTCGTCAATGGCTTGGAGATCTGGCCTGGCCATCATCTGAGGGATACGCGTGCAGATTTCCTTATCGGCTTGGGCGGGAAGCGGAAAGCCAGACCCCAGCCACGTTTGCTGACGCAACCTGGAGAATGAAGAGACCAAAGCCGGCGGGCCGCCTTCCAGGCTGCCAACGCCGGTTCTATTCAGATTGTGTAACAATCTCCGTGTCGTCCCGTGCTCCCCATTCGGACCAGGAACCGTCGTAAAGTGCGAGATCGCGAGCGCCCAGGATGGTCAACCCGAGTGTCAGGATCGCCGCTGTGACGCCGGATCCGCATGTGGTCGTGATCGGTTTGTCCAGGTCGATCCCCGCATCTGCGTAAGCCGCGGCAAGTTCCTCTTTGGGGCGAAAGGTACCATCTTCGCCGATGAGTTTTGTAAACGGCAGATTGTAGGCGGTCGGCATGTGGCCGGCGCGAAGACCTGCTCGCGGCTCGGGTGCCGTCCCGGCAAAACGCTCTGCTGAGCGTGCATCGAGGATCTGCCGTGACCCATTCGAAATGGCGGCGCGAATGTGGTTGATGTCGGCAACAGCACCATTGTTGAGCCGTGACGTGAAATGGCTCTGAACGCGCCGGGGCTCGGTGTCTTCAATGTCGCGGCCTTCGGCGCGCCACTTGGGAAACCCGCCGTCGAGAACAAAGACCCGCTCGGCACCCATGCTGCGCAGCGTCCACCAGACACGCGGTGCGGAGTAGAAACCGAAATCGTCATAGACAACAATGGTTTGCCCATCACCAATACCCATTTTGCGCATGGCTGAGGAAAAGACGTGCGGGGCGGGCAACATGTGCGGCAGGTCGGAGTTCTTGTCACAGACCTCGTTGACGTCGAAAAAGACTGCACCTGGTATATGGGCGTTGGGATAAACAGCCGGTGCATCCGGATGGGTCACCGGTGGCATCCAGGCATTGATGACAGCGAGATCCGGCGAAGAAAGGTGATCGGCCAACCATTGAGTTGATACGAGAGGATGGTCGTTCATTTGCAATCCTGTTATTCGATGAATCCCTTGGATTTATGCCAGTCTTCGATCGACATATCCGGGTAGCGTTGAAAGTGGACGTGACCGGGGCCTTCTGGCACCTCGATCCAGTCCGGTTTGAATTCGAGCATGATATGGACTGTTTCGGGCGGGGTCGGCAAGGGGCTGTAGACAGAACCGGCGTGTGGATGGATCAATCCCGGCCAGCGCGGATCCCAGACCCATAGATGTGACCCACACTGTTTGCAGAAGTGTCGCTCCGCCGGACTGGTTTCGCCGTCGATGGTGGCGTTGTAGATGCCCTTGGCTTCCGCTCCCTGAACCTTCAGGCTTCCGGCATCGGCCCTGAGATTAATGGCAAATCCGCCGCTGCCACCAACTTTCCTGCAAATTGAGCAGTAGCACCGCATGTAAGGGTAGGGGGTGTTGCTCTCCATTTCATAGGTGACGGCCCCACAACGGCAACTTCCTTCAAGTTTCACTACCCGCCCTCCCTGAACTCAGTTCGCGCATGAATCTGGTCAGTCGGTCAATCGTATCCGAACCCGGCGATTTTGCTTGCCTTTTTTTTCGGTTTTTCCGAGCGCCAGATCTCCGATTTCCGACGTTCTGGAGACGTGTGTGCCACCGCAGGGCTGCAGGTCTACGTCTTCGCCGATACGAACCAGCCGCACCTTTCCAGAACCGCGTGGGGGTTTGACCGACATCGTCTTCACCAGAGCCGGGTTGGCGTCAAGCTCCTCGTCCGTAATCCACTCGGTCGTAACACCACTATCCTGTCCCACGAGGCTGTTCAGCTTCTCCAGAAGCACCTCCTTGTCGACCGTATCGTCGCCCATGTCGAAATCAAGCCTGCCTTCTCCGTCGCCGATCTGACCACCTGTTACCGGATAAGGCAGGGCAACGGACAACAGGTGCAGGGCCGTGTGGACGCGCATCAGTCTGTAGCGACGCTGCCAGTCAATATGGGCCGCAAGTTTTGTCCCAGGGGCCGGAAGGGTCTGTCCTTCGGAAGGGACATGAACGATTGAAGTGCCGTCTTCGCCGTAAACCGTTGTCGCAATTTCTATCCGGATGCCGTCATCAAGTTCCAGAAACCCCTTGTCACCCGGATGTCCGCCTCCGGTCGCATAGAAAACCGTTCGGTCAAGTACGATGCCGCCACGGTCGTTGACGTCAGTGACCTCCGCTTCGCACGATCTGAGATAGGCATCCTCGCGAAACAGGGGTGTCGTCATCGTTTTCTCCTATGGTGTCGGTTCCATCAAAAGCAGATCGGAGCCGCGCTGGCAATTGTCCAAAGAGGTGCCCGGAAACAGGAAGGGAAGCAGGCTTTGCGGCCTTAACTAGCAAAACAAAGATCCATGACGATCGTTGTAGCTGCCATGTTGCCCATGTGGAATGCCGTCGGTGTGTTCTGGTGCCCGGAATAGGTCAGGTCGCCTGCGGCATAGATATTTTTCAACGACGTCCGGTAGCCATCATCAATCGCGACATTTCCGGCATTTGTCAGCTCGAGCCCAAGTTGAGAAACCAGTTCGACTTGTTTCTGTCTTGGGAAAATGAGCATGCAGTCGAGCGCAACCTGCTGCCCGTCCGGCAAGTGGGCATGGCTGAGCGCATTGTTTGTGCCTGACAAGGCTTGCGGCAGCTGGCGCACGAGCTTGATGCCCTTTTCAAGAAGAACCTGTTCCCGGTCGTTTGGCAGCAGAATGTCGGGTGCAAGAAAATACGTCAGGTCGGTCGTCCAGTTGAGGTAAATCTCAGCGGCGTCGATAACTTCCGGCCGATGGGCATAGATGCCCCACTTTCGGTCCTTCCACTCAAACCCGTGGCAAAACGGGCAATTGATCACACTGTTGCCCCAGAGGGCCTCGAGCCCGTCAAGGTCAGGCAGGCTATCAAGCATGCCGGTTGCCAACAGGACGACATCTGCAGCCAATGTCGTGTCGTTCGAGAGGGTGAGAATAAAACCGTCTGCCGCTTTCTGAATATCGACAACGCCTTCAGAGAGAAAGTCTGCGTAGCCGTAGGCTTCTATGTCACGCCGTGCCGCCGCGCGGACGTCTGAAGGGGCTTTGTGATCGAGACCGGGCAGTGCCGCCACGAAGGGGGACGCTGCATTCCTGGCCGGTTGTGGCGCGTCCAGGACAGCCATGTTGACCATCGAACGAGACAACGTCAGCGCTGCAGCTAGACCAGCAGGACCTGCACCAACAATGGCGACTTGAGTCTGCATTTTGTCGTTCCTGTCCTAGCTGGACGCCTTGGCCACAAGCAGCTTGAGTGCGAAACTTCCCATGATCCCGGCAAATGCCCAGTCGAAGACGCGCATCACGCGCGGCGAAGACTTCAGTTTCCTCGACAAGGCTCCCGCACCCAAAACCATCAGCAGGCAAATCGGCATGCCGAGCACAACAAAGTAGCCACCAAGAAACAGCAGCTTGGAAACGGCATTGGGGTCACTTGCGCTGACGAACTGGGGAAGAAAAGTCACGAAGAACAACACGATCTTCGGGTTGAGTATGTTCACACCAAGTCCCTGGAGCCAGACCCGGTGAAAGGATTGTTCCGGGGCTTCGACGGCTTCGAGGGTGAGTGACGATCCATTCCTGATGGATTGCCAGGCCAGCCAGATCAGGTAGCCGGCTCCGATGATCTTAAGAACTGTAAATGCTGCCGCGGAGGCCGCAAGAAGGGCCGAAACCCCAATGGCGGCCAGGATGGTATGAATGATCAGACCGGAAGTTGCGCCCAGGACGGCAGCCACACCGGCCTTTTTGCCCTGTGTAAGGGTTTTGGCCATGAACAGTGTCATGTCGGGACCGGGTGTAAAGGTCAGAACAAGCGCAGCGACCGTAAAGGCAAGCAAGGTTGCAGCATCTGGCAGGAATGTCATGAGGCCACCCAAAGGATCGTGTTGAGGCCTTGAGGTTGTAGTCGATCCGAACGCATTCTTCCAGAAGCCTTGACCGGTTTCTCTTCGTTTGCGTGCAGGATACCGGTCGAAAACCAAATTTGATTGTTTCAGGTGGTGCCCGGTGTCAGCGTCGTTTTCCGAAGACCGGTTTCCCGGACGGAGACGCGCGACGCGTTGGTGCGTCGACCTGGTTGTGTTGGGCGACGGTTTGTGTCGGTAGCCCGGTATTTAGCACAACCCTCTCCGCCCGCCGGGAATTTCTGCCTGTACGCCCTTTCAGGATGGCAAAAACACAGAAAAGGGGCAGGGCAAACAGGGTCAGGATCCGGTTGGTCAGATAGTTCTGGCCCACGTCGGAAGTGATCCGCCCGGTGCTGTTGCCGCGCAGAAGGAGCAAGGTCTCCGGCGCCGAAGACGCCAGAAAGTGGTAGGATTGTCGCAATTGCTCGCCATTGAGCTCATATTTGTAGCTGCATTGGTGAAACACGAACACCGATGTCCTGCAACGGCGATCCTTGGTGGCTATGAAGGCTGGTGCAAGCTGTTCGGAACTTAAGGAAACATCCTTTGGGATTGAACCATCCATGAAAAAGAAGAAGGGCGCGCTGGCAAGCAGGATCACAAAAAGGAAGAACTGTTTCATAATCGCCTCAATCAAAAGTTGTTTTGAGGAAGATGGGAAACTCGCCCTAAAATTGTGATAAGCCCGTAATGCTAATTCTACGGAATTTAAAGATAGGCCAAGTCGAGACTCACAGGATAGGTGACAGCAGGCGTGCGCCCTGAGCGAGAACCTGGAACAGGTAACTGCGCGACTGGAAGGCGTCCGGCCAGGTGAGGCGGGCATCCTGAAAATCTGCTTCAAGCATTTTCTCGACGTTGCGGATCATGCGCTCGTGGGTGAACCAGAGCGTCAGTTCGAAATTGATCTGGAAAGATCGGTTGTCGAGATTTACCGTACCGATCGAGACCAGATCATCGTCCATCAACAAGACTTTCTGGTGGAGGAAACCTTCGGTATAGCGATAGACCTTGATCCCCCGTTGAACCAGCGTGTCTTCATAGGCGTGACTGGCAAGCCATACGGTCCAGTGATCCCGCTTTTCCGGCAGCAGAATACGTACGTCGACACCGCGCATCGCAGCTGAGCAGAGCGCGGTTTGGACATCGAGCGACGGCACGAGATAGGGGGTGGTGATCCAGAGGCGCCGCTTCGCCTGTGCGGCGGCCTCGACAAAGGCGATGGCACACTCTTCCAGCTTGTCTGCCGGTCCGGTGGGCATGACGAGCACCGATTCATCGCCCGGCATCGGGATGTCGGCAACTTGCGGCAAGTCGATGCGTTCACCGCTCGCCCAAAGCCAGTCTTCGACAAAGGAAAGGGCGCAAGCAACTGCGGCCGGACCCTCGACCTGCACATGCGTATCGCGCCAATGACCGAACCATTTGTCGCGGCCCACATATTGGTCAGCGACATTGTGTCCGCCGACAAAGGCATGTTGATAGTCCGTCACCACGAGCTTGCGGTGATTCCGATAATTGAGCCGCATGGGGCCGAGCAATTTCAGGAAACGGTGGTTTTCATTAAACCCGCAGACTTTCACACCGGCCCGCTTGAGCCTTTCGATGAACGCATGCGAGAGGCTGTGGCTCCCCACGTCGTCATAGAGGAAATAGACATTCACATCCTCCTTTGCGCGGGCAATCAGCGCATCGGCCATCTCCCGGCCGAGAGTGTCGTCGTGGATCGCGAAGAATTGGAAGAATATGTTCGATTTGGCCTGGCTTATCGCTTGCTTGATCGCGGCGAAGGTCGCATCGCCATCAATCAGAAGCTCGGACTTGTTACCGGCAAGAAACGGCACGCCCGCCACGCGAGAAAGAACCGGCCAGTCACGCGTTTCGTCATGGTCCGTCAGGCCAAGTTCGTCGGCCCGCCGCGCGCGTTCCGTACGGCCGAGTGTTGCCTGGATCTTGGCGTAGTCCGAAAACGAGCGCCAGCCAAAGACGAAGTAAAGCGGCACGGTCAGGTAGGGCAGGAAGAACAGCGAAAGGAGCCAGGCAACGGAGCCCTGCGAAGTCCGGGAATTCATGACCTCGCGAATGGCACATATCACGGCCGTCAGGTACATGGCCGCGACGAAGGCCGCGACCAGACCGAGATTGGCTGCAATGATGTCCAGGATGCTGGCGTCGGTGACGACGTCCTGGATGACCGCTTCGGCGGCCGCACCATCCTGTGCGAGTTTTTGATCTCCGGAGGCCATGGCGCTTCAGACCAGTGAAGCTCGATCAGACAAAGGGTGCCTTCAAGTCGACTTTCCGTTCCAGCCAGGAAGGGATCGGCAGGTTCTTGGACCGCAGGAACTCCGGATTGTAGAGCTTGGACTGTGACCGGGTTCCATGGTCACACAAGATGGTGACAATAGTGTTTCCAGGTCCCATTTCCTTTGCCAGTCTGCGCGCACCGGCCAGGTTGATAGCCGAGGATCCACCCAGAAGAAGACCTTCATTTTGCGCCAGGTCGAAGACGAGGGGGATCGCTTCCTCGTCCGGGATCGTCCAGGCATGATCGACCTTGATGTCTCCGACAATCGCCGTCGAACGTCCAAGACCAATGCCTTCAGCGATGGAACCGCCTTCCGACGCCTTTGCTTCACCGGTTGTGAACAGCGATTGCATTGCGGCACCGCGCGGATCGGCACAACCAATGATCACGCCCGGCTTCTTTTCCTGCAGATATTGAGACACGCCGGCGATTGTTCCGCCCGAACCAACGGCGCATATGAAGCCATCCACCTTGCCCGCTGTCTGCTCGAAGATTTCCGGGCCGGTCGTCAGGTAATGGGCCTTGCGGTTGTCGAGGTTGTTCCACTGGTCGGCGAATATCGCACCGTTGGGCTCGGTCTTTGCCATTTCCTCGGCGAGACGACGGGCAACATGCTGGTAGTTGTTGGGATCCTTGAACGGTTTCGCCGGAACTTCGATCAGTTCAGCACCGCAAAGGCGCAGCATGTCTTTCTTTTCCTGCGTCTGGGTTTCAGGAATGACGATGACCGTCCGATAGCCTCGCGCACCGGCAACCAGGGCAATGCCGATACCGGTATTGCCGGCCGTGCCTTCCACAATGACGCCGCCCGGCTTCAGGTCGCCGCGGGCTTCCGCCTCAAGGATCATCTGACGAGCGGGGCGGTCCTTGACGGATTGTCCAGGGTTCATGAACTCGGCCTTGCCAAGGATCTCGCAACCGGTCTCTTCTGAAAGAGCGTTCAAACGGATCAGGGGCGTGTTGCCGATGGCATCGACAACAGAAGCGGACACAGACATTGATACATTCCTGGCTGACTGAACGGATTCTTCGGCCGTTCAGAATATTCGATAAGGCCTGGACGCTAATGGTACAGGTCGTGATGATCAAGAATGCAATGTAAGGCTTTGGGGTCGGATTGCCAGTGTGGAGATTCTGTCCCGCGCGGGTGCCGGTTAAATTTCTTTGCGCGTTTGTGCTGGTTTGGAAAAATCTGTGCCTTGCCGTCGCGAAGCAAACATAACTCTGGGCTGGCAAGGCCAAGGCATGCCTTTCGCTTGGGCTAGCCTTGGCGATCGTCGTCGTTTCGTGGACCTTCAGGCCTTTAACTATCTAGCCGGTCGATTTGACGTAGACCATTTGCCGTACGTCGATGTTACCGGACCGGAAACCGGCCTCGCAGTAGTGAAGGTAGAACTCCCATAGCCTTTTGAACTTTTCGTCGAAGCCCATCGGTCTGATTTGGGGCCAGGCCTGTCGGAAGCTGTGCCGCCATTCGGCAAGAGTACGCGCATAGTCCTGGCCGAAGATCTTCTGATCTGTCAGGTCGAGCCCGAGCGATTTGCCAATGTCAGCGAGCTTGCCCGGAGGCGGTAGCATGCCACCCGGAAAAATGTAGCGCTGTATGAAGTCTGTGCCACGCCGGTAATCATCGAACATCTTGTCCTGAATGGTGATGATTTGCAGACCGGCCTTGCCACCCGGTTTCAGGCACCTGGACAATTGTTCGAAATAGGTCGGCCAGTATTTCTCACCGACTGCCTCGAACATTTCAATCGAGGCGATCCTGTCATAGACCCCGCGTTCGTCGCGATAGTCCTGAAACACCACGTCGACCTTCTCGTTCAATCCGCTTTTGAAGATGCGCTCACGGGCGTAATCGTACTGTTCCTGGGAGATTGTGAGGGCACGGACATTTGCGCCAACAGTCTTTGCAACATGTTCGGCAAATCCACCCCAACCGCAGCCGATCTCGAGAACCGTGTGATCCGGCTGAATGCCGGTCTGGCGCACCAGGGAAGCATATTTTTCGGCCTGGGCCTGTTCCAGACTGTCTGTCTCCGTGCGGTAGATCGCGGAGGAATACGTCATCGAAGGATCAAGCCACTTCTTGTAGAACGCGTTGCCAAGATCGTAGTGGGCCGAGATGTTGCGCTTGGATCCCCGCCGGGTGTTTGCGTTCAACCAGTGGCGCAGGGACAGCAGGAACCGTGTGAAGGGACGTCCTTGCAGAGCCTCCAGCGTTGATTCCTGGTTGATGCAGAACACCTCAAGGAAAGTGGTCACATCGGGAGAGGACCAGTAGCCGGCCATGAAGGACTCCCCAACGCCGACATCACCTGCCTGAACCACCATTCGGAAGAAGCGCCAGTTGTGAATGTTCAGGACGCCGTGAGGACCCGGCTCCGATCCCTTGATCAGAAATCGTCTTTCGTCAGGGAAAGTGATTTCCAGTGAGCCGTAACGGATCCTGACCGCCAGGTTGGCAGCCATTCTTGCAAGGCGTGGAACACCTTTCAATTTTGAAGAGAGATTGTCTTTTGTCAGAACAATAGGCTCATTCATGGCAGAACCTCTTGAATTGTCATCTGATATGCAACGATTGACTTGTCGTTGCCCCGGCCTGGCTGTGACCGGAATTCGGCTTCAGCGCAGCTGATACAAAATGGTACACGTTTGAATATGATTTTAAAGCCCCATTGAAAAACGCGTTGTTGTTCTCTGAAGACTTACGCACAAATGCGGATTCAGATCACTGGTCTTCAAGCCTGTAGGGCAGGTGCAGCGGGCCGGGTACGAAGCAACAGGACAGCCGTTATTTTGTGAGCTGCGGCCCAGATATGTGCCAGAGCATATTCTGCCGTAGCGTGTCGACGGTATTTCCCGCGGTGACGGGTCGGGACCGAATGGGGAAGGGGCCGTGTCTGCCTTGGAAGGCTGTTGCCACGTTAAAGGGTCCGCGGAGACCGCAGACCCGGGTTTCGTTGTTCACTAGATCAGGCCTGGATGGTATCGACGATCCAGTTCCAAGCAACCTCGACGCGAATTTTGGCAGCGTCGAACATGGCTACGATTTTTTCCCAGACAAGCTGGCCAAAGTCGGCGACCTTAAGCATCGTCCCGCGCTTCACGGGCTCTTCATCCGTCTCGATCAGCTCAACGGTCGTCGCGTCATGTCCATCATTGACCACACGGCGGGTGACCATGAGGGCACCTTCGGTAATCAACCGGGACTCATCCTTGCCGGCAACGAGGTTTTTCTGATCCATCGCGCGAACGACAACCGCCCGGCCATCCGGCAACAGGTGTGTTTCGTTTTTGCTGACTTCAGAATCGTAGATGACTTCTCCATATGAATCGATCAACTCGACCCATACGGTCTTGCGCCCATCCAGCTCGATTTCACCAACCCAGATGGTCAATTCGCTCTCGAGCGGATCTTTCTGGTCAAGAGACGCCGAAGCCACTGTGACCGCCAACCGGTCTTGAGGCAGAGCAATTGTCTCTTGCGGCAAAGGATTGGCGACTGCGCTTCCCGCAAGTGCGAGGATGAGACCAAGCGCAAAAGTTCCCAGTTTTGCATTCCGTTGCATGTACGCCTCCCAAGGCAGATACAACTCTTTTCACCGTGCCGGGGTCATTTTTCGCTACGGTCCTGTTGGACTCTTTTAGCTTGCTTTCGCATTGACTACGCGCACCCGTATGGCACGGTCACGATTTCGCCATTATCGCACCACAATTTCGAAATTGGGTGTAATAAAGATCACAAATTCTGGTGAATTCGGATACTTTTCGTTAATAAGTGTGGTTGACTTGCGAATTTTCAAGGTCGCTCACTGTAACGTGAGTGTTTTTACCTTGTAAAATTTCATTATTTACGCAGGGTGATTTTCGTAAAGATTTCAAGCTTTCTATCGTCTCATCCAGGCGTTTTTTTGCGCTTTGATACGCTTGCCAATCCCGACACCCATCAATTGTTTCCTCCCTGTTTGCCGGAACCACCTTGGCCGCCGTCACGTTATCGCGTTAGACGAACGAGCATGAATGTCTAAGCCTAAGGGGCCAAACACCATGGTCCTGGCACATTTGTCCGATCACCAGATCACCTTGAAGGAGACACGGGATCGGCCAGTTGTTGCATGTATCGGGAAACAGACGCAGTCGATGGGGCCGGACGCGTTTGAAACCCGCACTCCTCGGACCCTGACCTATCGATGGCTATTGCTGTATTATCTTGTTCAATAGCCTCGTGGTGTCCCGGGCTGTAACCAGTTGAAAACAAAAAGTAATCAAATCTGATACTTTATTGCCCGCTGACAGTTGTCCGATTTGTTCTACAAATTGATGAGACACTTACTGCAGGGTCAGTTTCAACCCTGTAAAAATTGACAATATGATTTGAAATTTGACCATTTGATGGCAGGATTGCGTCCATAAGCTGCAGAAAACGCAGGGAAATATGGTCTCTTGAAAAACCCGCTGCATTATTTTGAGACCTTAATTTATTGAGGTTAAAATTCGGGCAAATAGTAAAATGTAGATTTAACCCGGAAATTCTGGCCGAATCCTGAAGGCCTCGCGATTCTTTCAATTGGCAAATTGCTGATTTGGCAATTGAATCAGACAGTAAAGCTGTCGTTTTACCAGCGCCAAGTTCTGAACCGCCACCTGCTAACTCAGCCTTGTGCTCTTCCGGACAGCCTGACACGAGGTTGCCAATCGAAATCCTTCTGAAATGGAAAGACAGGGTTATGCCTGGCTGTATTGCTCAAGGCTGAAAGGTCCTGGTTCACAGCACCTGCTGTGAGCGCCATCACACTTGTTCTGGCAACACCGGCAAGGTCTGGCGACAGATATCCCGACTTCACAACAAGGAACTTGCACGTTTCCGGCTGAATTCCGAACCGGTGAAAGTCGGACAGGTTGTGAAATGGGCGCCTTTGTTCGGTGACAATGACCAGGTTGCCGTTGACCGAAAGCAGAACCTCCCTGTCACTGCTGGATTTGGTGCCAATTTTCTTTCTCAACGTTGCCTCGATCTCAAGAAAGGGGCAATGGCTGCCCAAAGTGCCACCAATTGGCAGCCGCACCTGGTCTCCTGTGTCTAGGGTCCAAATCCGCTCGACTGCCTGAGGTTCGGCGATACCGGCAAAGACGGCGTCGATCAGCTCGCATTCGAGCCAGGTGCTCAGGACATCGTTCCGGTCGCCAACGCCTCCACCGGTTGGATTGTCGCCGCTGTCGGCAAGCACAAACGGGAAGTCGCTGCAATTTGCAGCATCGTCGAGGCAGGCCTGAAGGGACTTTGCAGGGACGCCAAAGTCAAAGTTGGATCTTTCCGACCAATAGGAGTTCGCAATTGTCTCTGCTGCCTCGCTGACCGCATCTGCCTGCGTGCCTGTCACAACCGCGGCTGCCGTCGCGCGCCTTACATCTGCCCAGACATAGCCAACCATGAGGTTTGCATCGCTGACCCCGACGCGCTGATCGTGCTTTAGAAGGTTCGCATAGAGAGATTTTGTCGGCTCATCTTCCGTGCTGGTTCGTTCCCCGGGGAGCAGAACGGGGATGGGGACCCATCCCACGAAGTGGCGAGGTCCGCCCGAGAGCTGCGTGACCAGCATTCTGGCTGCCCTCAAGTGGGTCTCCCTGACGTCAATATGGGGCGCCGTTCTATAGGCACTGAAGATGTCGATCTGATCGATGATCGTCTGGGTGACATTGCCGTGCAGATCGTAACTGACGGCAATCGGAACGTCAGGACCGACTTTCTTCCTGACGGCCGAAATCCAGTCGCCTTCGGGATCCTCCAGCCCGGGAACATGCATCGCACCGTGCATGATGAGTAGGACACCGTCCACTGACGTGCATTGATCCAGTTCCCTGAGAAACCTGTCTTTGAACGCCTGGTAGACCGCGGTTTGAACGGCTCCGCCCGGGATGCTCCGGGCGTGAAACAACGGACAAAAGGTGACTTTCGAAAACGCTTCGGCAGTCAGAGCGATCTGCTGCAGCAAATCGGTTCCTTGCGTGATCCGAAAGTCTTCCTCTGTCTGCAGCAAAGGAGAATATGTGCTGCACTCGGTGTGTATTCCTCCAACGGCAATCCGCATCGCCATTCACTTTCCAGTTGGTCTAAAGCTCGGGGAAAAGGTTTGTCAGGGCTGCGAAGCGCTGCCAATTCTTTTGGTCCGGGTTCGTCCAGCCGGCTTCGGCAACCGCATACAGGCGGGGGAAGACCATGTAATTGAAAATGTCGTTATGGGTCATGTGCTCGCACCAGATGCAGGCCTGAACGCCCTTCAGTTGCCGCACTCCGCCTTCGTCCAGACCCGTCGTTGCTTCGAACTCATAAGCGTCCCGAGGTGTTGAGACACCCGCCCAACTGGCCCCTGGTTCATACCAGCCGGAGGCCTGGGCCATGTCCATGTAATATTTTTGCCCTGGTGTGCAGACGACATCATAGCCTTGCGCAATGAGGTCCCGGGTGACCTGCTGGGTCTGCCAGGCCATGAGCAAGACACCATCCGGATCGATGCCGCCGCCGTGGGAAACCTCGTCCCATCCCGCGAGTTTCTTGCCATGTCTTTTCAGAATGTCGCGGACCCGGCCCATGAAATGCGCCTGAAGCTCCATGGCATCCTTCAGTTCCAGCTCCTGCATCAGGCGCTGCGCCTTGGGGGACTGAAGCCAGGACTGCGTGTCGACCTCGTCACCTCCGATATGAACAAATTCACATGGGAATAGGTCGGCAACCTCACCGAACACCTTTTCGAGGAATGCGTAGGTTTCCTCCATCGCGGGGTTCAGGGCATTGTTCGGATAGCCCTGAATGGAGTGGTAGCTTTCCGGTGGCTCTGCCTGATCCTCAAGATAGGAATACGTCTTGAGGACAGCCGTCGAGTGGCCTGGTACGTCAATTTCAGGCAGGACGTCTATGTTGAGACTTGCCGCATGGGTTACGATATCGCGCACGTCGTCCTGCGTGTAATAACCCTGATAGACCTGCGAAGCGAAGCCGAGTTGTGCAACCTGTCGGCACCCAGGCCCGCGCCGGGCGCCACTGACAGTCAGCTCGGGATAGGACTTTATCTCCAGACGCCAACCCTCGTCATCCGTCAGGTGCCACTGGAACTTGTTCATGCGGGCCCAGGCGAGAAGGTCGAGCAGGCGCAGGATGTCCTTTGGCCCCCTGAAGTGCCTGGAGACGTCGAGATGCGTACCACGCCAGGAAAAGCGCGGCTGGTCCTCGATCTCACCGGACAGCGGCAGCTTGTAAAGACGCGGTTCGGTGTAGGCACCGTGGACAATCTGCGCCAGGACCGTCAGACCGTAATCCCGGCCTGCGGTGCCACCATAAGCAAGGCGCGTAGTGTCGTCCAAGAAGGTCAGGCGATAGGCATCCGAAGCAAGTTCCGGGTCCTGTTCCATTGCCAGAGCCTGCAGACGGTTGCTGGACGCAAAGCGGAACGGGTGCGGTGACTGCGGAAAGAGCCGTTTTGCGAGCGCATTGATCTTGCTGGCGGCAGCTATGTCGTCAGCGCCCGTCGCGACAACCTGGTAGGCGATCAGATCATCGGAACAGCTTGATACGGAGATGGATTGCGGCCAGGGAACAATGGAAAGGGGAACGGAAATCTTTCCGTCCGGGATGTGTCGTCGCTCTCCGCTGTCAAGGTCGACCGGGGCCTGAAGGTCATTGCAAGTGACCTCAAGGATTTGTCCACCAGCTGTGACATAACCGGATTTGGGGCCATCCAGACGGTGCCGTGCCGGATTTGCCAGGCCGATGATTGCAAAGGACCAGCTTTCTCCCGGGCCCAGTTCGTTCTTCCCGGCGGGCGTGACTTCGTGGAAGTTTGCAATTCTATTGAGTTTCTCGGCGTTCTCCAGACGCGCGCCACGTCCGGCCCTGGTCAACGCGGTATACGCGAGCGAGAAAGACTTCAGCGTTGTTGAGCCGGTGTTTGTCAATGTGAACTCGAGGCGCGCTTCCTCAAGGGTATCGGCAGGCTGGAAAAAGCAATCGAGTACAAGTCGTGTCATGACCTAAAGTCCGTCAAAATCGGTTGATTGGGTAAACGTACGGGGAAGAGCAGGTGACCCGGCGGACAGGCCACTGTCGACCGGCAGGCACACTCCGGTAATACAGCGGGCTGCCGGGCTCGTCAGAAAACCGACCGCTTCGGCAATGTCTTCAGGCTCGGGCAGCTGCTTGTAGGGATACCAGGCCAGGGCTTCGTCAAAGACCCCCGGGTTTTGCTGCTGCCTTGCCTTCCAGGCCTGGGTCTTGACTGTGCCGGGGGCGACAGAATTGGCACGAAGCCCGAACTTACCGTATTCAACAGCGATGGCTCGCGTTGCATGAATCAGACCTGCCTTTGCAGCGCTGTAGGACGGGTGGCCGAATGTGCCAAGTCCATTTACCGAAACGATATTGACGAGGCTTGCATTGCCGTTTTCGATGAGTGCCGGCGCGAAGGTCTTGAAGCAATTCAATGCGGCCTCAAGGTTGAGCGCGAGATCACGTGCCAGTTCCTCGGTTTTCATTGCTTGAAGGGAGAGCGTTGCGGCGGCGCCCGCATTGTTGACGAGAATCGCAACGGATCCGAGGCTCTGAACCAGATCCGACAAAGTGGTCAGATCGTCAGGATTGGTCAGGTCGCACTTGTAAGCGTGGGCGTCTGCTCCCTGTTCGGAAAGAACGTTTGCCACGGCTTCAAGTGCCTCAAGGTTGATATCCACCAGGGCAAGCGCGTGCGTGGCCGACAGTTTCGCCGCAATTGCAGCACCGATATCGCCGGCGGCACCGGTGATGACAGCCACTGGCCGTTTTGCTTGATCAGTCACCGAGTGCCTCCTTGTCGTCCGCGTCCCGGGTGTTGCTGAGCTGATGTTTGACGCGGCGAAGGGTTTCACGCGCCTCGTCTCCGCGTTTCATCGCCACGAAGGTTGCAAGAAGGTCTGTGACGAACAGGTAGGCGTAGCGGCTGGTGCTTGGCCTGAGAATGTTGTCGCCTTCGGGAAGATCGATAGCGATCGTGATGTCAGCGATTTCCGCGACCGGACGTCCTGGCCGGGTCAGCGCCACGACAGTTGCCCCATAGGTCTTGGCGGCTTCAAGCGCGCGTACCATCTGAGTGTTCCTGCCGGAGACCGAGGAGGCAACCACCACGTCACCCGCATGCATGGTCGCTGCCTGCATCAATTGCATGGCATGATCCGTAACGCTGATTGTTGGCAGTCCCAGCCGGAAAAACCTGTTCTGCAGTTCGTCTGCGATCATGGAGGATGTGCCTCCCGCACCGAAAGCTGCAACGAGCCCGGCATTGGCGATAGCTTCAGCCGCTTTCACGGTCGCACCCATGTCGAGTGCATCACGTGTGTGCGCGGCTGCATCCTGAAAATGCGACAACACGCTGTCGGCCACGTCGGAGGGCGCAGCTGACGTCGTGTTTGCTGTTAGGTAACGCTGGCCTGCGAAAGCGACCTGTGCCACCTGAACCTTGAACGCCGTGAAGCTCTCGCAGCCCAGTCTGCGGCAGAACCGGGTGACTGTTGGAGGGGAGACACCCGCGCGCTCCGCAACGTCCGTGATCCCGGCATTCATGATGAAATCGGCATGATTGCGCATCAGCGCAGCCAGAATGCGCTCGGACTTCGAAAGTTCCGGCTCCACATCCTGCAGAACAGACAGAATGTCCCGCATCGGATCAGTCCGGCTTCTTGTAGGCAACGCAATCGATCTCGACCTTGCAGTCGACCATCATGGTTGCCTGAACACAGGCGCGCGCCGGAGGGTGTTCACCGAAATAGGTTTTGTAAACGCCATTGAAGGACCAGAAATCTCGCGGATCATCGAGCCACACGCCAACACGCACGACATGTTCAAGTCCGTAGCCTGCCTCTTCCAGGATCGCGATGACGTTCTTGATGGTCAAATGCGTCTGTTCGACGATTCCGTTGCCGACAATCTCACCGTCTTTCATGGGAACCTGACCCGATACATATAGCCAGCCGTCCGCTTCAACAGCGCGCGCAAAGGGGAGGTTCTGGCCACCTGCGCCTGATTTTTCAGCGCCATAGCGTTTGATAGTCATGTTGAGCTCCAAAATTGAAAATCATTTACATAGTGGTTTGACATTGGTTTTATTTCAACCGTATAATTTGAAAAAAGCAACCAACAAATGAAAAAGATTTACGTTATGCAGGGTGTTCCAGTGAGCCAGATCAATCCGTTTGAGGGCACAGACAAAGACCGGGCCGAAATCTGGCAGATGCTTGTCATGCGGGACATTGATGCGTTCGTTGCAGCGGACTGGGGGCAAGTCGCCGACGACTTTGATATAGAAGCCTTTTTCGGACTTGATGGAGGCAGGAACCCCAATCCGGACAATTGGAAACTCGGGTTTCCGGATCTGGAAACCTATAAATCGGAGTGGTTGCGCCAGGCAGTCGAATTCGCAAAGGTAGACTTCGCCGAGGATGCGCGCGCAGCCATATTCAATGCCACCAACCTGACCGATATCGAGATCAACGGAAATCGCGCGATTGCGCGCAAGAAATTCGACGGCTCGATCCGCAAAGCGGATGGGAGTGTCGACAGGCTCCTTTGGCAAACCCTCTATTTCTGCGTTCGAAAGGACGGTCGCTGGAAAATCTGCAGTTTTGCGGGGTATCTGCCCAATCCGTTGGGAGCAACAGCTGAGAAATGACCAGACCCCGCGCATTCACAGCAGTCTTGGCCACTGAAACAAATACGTTTTCGCCGATCCGGGTAGATCTCAAGGCCTTTGAGGCAAGTCTGCTTGCACGGCCCGGAGAACATCCGGCAACACCGACCCTGTGCTCGGCTGTCATTCCTGTCGGCCGCAAGAAAGCCGCTGCCAACGGTTGGCTCCTGGTCGAGGGAACCGCTGCGTGGGCGGATCCGGCCGGCCTCGTTTCGAAAAAGACCTACGAGTTTCTGCGCGACGAAATCCTCGAACAGATAAGGGATGGTGGTCCTTTTGACGTTATTGTTCTCGGGCTGCACGGCGCGATGGTCGCGGAAGGATATGATGACCCCGAGGGTGACTTCCTGGAAAGGGTCAGATCAATTGTCGGAACATCTACGCCAATCATCGCAACGTTGGATCCGCACAGTCACCTGACCGCGAGACGGGTGGCAGCTTGCGATGCGCTTGTCGCATTCAAGGAATTTCCCCATGTGGACTTCGTCGAGTGTGCGGAAAAGGCCTGGCAGATCGCGGAAGACACCATGTCCGGACGCATAAAACCGGTCATGAGTGTTTGCGATCCAAAAATGATCGAAGTATTTCCAACCAGCACGGAACCGATGCGCAGCTATGTCGACGATGTTGTCAGCCTCGAACGGTCGACGCCGGATGTCCTTTCGATTTCGGTAATCCATGGGTTCATGGCCGGAGATGTACCGGAAATGGGCGCCCGATTGCTCGTCGTGACCGATGACAACAGGGAGAAGGGCGCCAGCCTCGCGCAGGAGCTTGGCGAGAAGCTTTTTGACCTGCGCGGCAAGGTTCGAAGCGAAGAATTGTCGCCGGAAACAGCGTATGAAACGGCCCTCGAGTTCGAGGGTGGTCCGGTCACGATTGCGGACATGTGGGACAATCCGGGAGGCGGCACCGCAGGGGATGCAACCGTGTTGCTGAAGGAAGCAATCGACCGCGGTCTCTCGAATATCGCCTTCGGTTCCATTTGGGATCCAGTCGCCGTTCAGCTTTGTCACGCTGCCGGTGAGGGCGCCCGCATGCAATTGCGCTTCGGTGCCAAGTCAGCCCCAAACACCGGTCACCCGATAGACGCTGAAGTCGAGGTTCTCAGGAACATCATAAATGCCGAGCAACGCTTCGGTGAAAGCGTTGTGCCGATTGGCGACTCCAGCCTGATCAGGGTCGGAGAAATCGAGGTCATCCTGAATTCAACGCGCGCCCAGTGTTTCGACACGAGCCTGTTTGAGAATTTCGGCATCGATCCGAGCAAGCGGAACATTCTGGTCGTGAAATCGACCAATCACTTTCACGAATCCTTTGCCCGGATCAGTCCTTTGATCCTCTATTGCGCGGCAGGCCAACCTTACCCGAATGATCCGCGCAAGACGCCCTACACCAAGGCACCAAGGGATATCTGGCCGATCAACACTGTCCACGCAGACGACAACGCCAATTCCAGAACCAGTCTGGTTGAAACGATGGGGACCTAAGCGATGGGAAAACAACTTTCCATAGACGATCTGCTGACACCGGTCGCAATCATCGACGAGACCATCATGGAAACCAATGTCAGGGTGACGCAGAACTACTTCGATCAGATCGGCCGTGCCTTTCGTCCGCATATCAAGACCCACAAGATACCCTCTCTGGCGGCCCTGCAGATTGCTTTCGGGGCGCAGGGTATAAATTGCCAGAAGATCAGTGAGGCAGAGGTATTTGCAGATGCCGGGTTCAACGACATCCTGATCACGTTCAACATGATGGGTGCCGAACGGCTTGAAAGGCTGAAGGTGCTCAACGCCCGCGTCGACCTTC
The DNA here is from genome assembly GCA_017643925.1 of Roseibium sp. GTDB lineage: Bacteria > Pseudomonadota > Alphaproteobacteria > Rhizobiales > Stappiaceae > Roseibium. The sequence goes on from JAEPML010000002.1 coordinate 566,772, forward strand.
AGGTTGTCGCGGACAATCCGGTTGTGGTTGAAGGATTGGCGAGCCGGTTCGAGGCCAATCAGCCCTTGAAGGTGCTGGTGGAATGCGACACCGGTGCCGGGCGCAATGGGGTCCAGACTCCGGATGCAGCAGTTACCCTGGCACGGCAGATTGCCGAACAGGCGGGATTGCGTTTCCACGGCATTCTGACCTACCCGAAACCGAATTCGGAAAGTGACGTCGAAGCATTCTTTGCCGAGACGATCCGGCTGTTGAAGAAGACGGGTCTGGAGTGTCCGGTCGTTTCACACGGCGGGTCACCAAGCTTGTTTGATTCCGAGCTTGTGAAAAGTGCCACCGAACATCGCGCCGGAACATACATATTCAACGACCGGTCCCTGGTGCGTGCCGGATTGTGTGCCCTCGACGATTGCGCCATGAACGTGATCGCCACGGTCGTCTCGCGCCCCACCGAGACCCGGGCCGTGCTGGACGCGGGATCGAAGGCGTTGACCTCAGACCTGCTCGGTTTTCCGGATCATGGACTGCTCGTCGACTATCCGGACGCCTCCATCCAGGCACTCAGCGAGGAACACGCGGTCGTTGACCTGAGCAACTCGAAGAAGAAACCCGAGATCGGTGAACGGGTTCGGATCATTCCCAACCACACGTGTGTTGTTTCAAACCTCTTTGACAGGTTGGTGTTTCACCGGGACGGCGTGGTGACGCGTATTGAACCCGTCGCCGCCCGTGGGCAAGTCGTCTAGTCCTCCAGACGGCTTGCCCGCCGTTTTCTCAAAGTGCGTCGCTCGGTAAAGCGACGTGCGCCATATCTTTCGTGACGCAAATTGAAAGCACCTTGTGCGGTGTCTCCGTAGTGCTAACCGCAATTTACAAAATTGTAAATTTCAGCGCAGCTGTCCGCAATCCAGCTCCCCCATCTTCAGTTCATCGAAAGGCACGGTGCCTGGCTCGAAACAAAGATGGAGAAGTGAAATGGAAAAGAAGGTTATCGTCGGCAGTGTTATCGCAGGTCTGCTCGTATCCATGGGTGCCATGGGCGCGGCAACGGCGCAATCGGCGACGACGCCGGTGGCAATGAGCGAAGAAAAAGCCATTGAGATCGCTCTTGCGGAGGTCCCGGGCACTGTTCAGGAAACCGAGCTTGAAAAGGAAGACGGGAAGCAGGTCTACGAAATCGAGATCCTGACTGCCGACGGTGTTGAAATGGAAGTCGAGATCGATGTTGCGACCGGGACCGTTCTGGAGGTCGAGGCGGACGATGATGGTGACGACGACCACGACGGCAAAGATGACGACGACAAAGCCACCAAATGATGTAAAACAGGTGTGAAACAAAGAAGGCTGCCAGGATTGGCGGCCTTTTTCCTGAGACCCTCGAAGACGACTGATATGCGTATTTTGCTCCTGGAAGACGATAGCCAACTCGGGCCCTGGGTCGCGACGGGCCTGCGTGAAGAAGGTCATGTGGTCGACCATTTCACGGACGGCAAGGACGCTCTGCTGGCGGCCATGGGACAGGAATATGAGCTTTTGATCCTCGACCGGATGGTGCCGGGGCTGGAGGGACTTGATGTTCTCAAATCGTTGAGAGCATCAAGAAACACGACACCTGCATTGTTCCTGACCGCGCTTGGAGAGGTCGATTCCCGTGTCGAAGGATTTGAAGCAGGGGGCGACGACTATCTGACCAAGCCCTTTGCTTTTGTCGAATTGTCAGCGCGCGTGAACGCTCTCGGACGGCGACGTGAAGGGGCAGCTTCCGCGACCAGTGAACCGACCGTTCTGAAATACGGTGATCTCAGCATTGATTTGTTGTCCAGAAGTTGTGAGCGGCAAGGCCAGGCCATCGAACTTATGGCCAAGGAATTCAAGCTTCTGGAGTATTTCATGCGTCGACCGGGGCGCCTGGTGACCCGCACCATGCTTCTGGAACAGGTCTGGGACATGAGCTTCGATCCGACGACCAGCGTCGTCGAGACCCATATCAGCCGGCTTCGGGCAAAGATCGACAAACCTTTTGGTGATGAGCTAATCCGAACCAGACGAGGCGAAGGTTATGTTTTCGGTCGCTGAGCTGACGAGACCAATTCGCTGGCTTGTGAGATCCTCGACCTTACGGTTGACGTTTTTGCTGTCGCTGATTTTCGCAATCGGGATGGCAATCGCGATCCTGTTGGCGCTTTCGTTTGGCCGGGAAGCCGTGATGCAACGGGTCGATACGTCTCTAGCCGGACTTGCTGCGGCGGTTGCTTCTGACGAAGTCGAGGGCGACACCTTTTCAGTCATTATCCGTCCCTTGTCCGACCTTGGCGACCTCCCCAGGAAATTCACGAAAGTCGCTGAACGTGGAGGTGGCACAATCAATCTTGACCGGGAGTTCAAGCGGGCAGAAGTCTGGAGGGTGCAGATTGCCAATGACAGCGACGGTACGCCGATCCTGATCGCTTTGCCGCTTGATGACAGCGAAGACGCTCTTGAACTGCTGGGTGACACGCTTTGGGCGACCTCGGCAGTTGTGCTGTTTTTTACACTCTCGATCGGGCTTGCAGCTGGATTTTGGGCGCAGCGCCGTCTTCGTAAAATAAACACGACCCTTGATCAGCTGGCCTCCGGAGACTTGCAGGCGCGCACAGGCATTGAACGATCCTTTGACGATCTTGATGCGCTGGCGCGGCAACTGGACCGTACCGCTGTCGAACTGGAACGCCTGGTCGCCCAGACACGTCACTTGAGCGCCAGCCTGGCGCACGATCTTCGAACGCCCCTTGCGCGTCTACGTGCGCGATTGGAGATGCTGCCAGATGGGGAAGAACGTGGCGCCGCGCTGGAAGAGGCTGCACGACTGTCCGGAATATTCGACACGATCATGCGGGTCGCTCGGATCGAGGCAGCGCATGGAACGGAAGGTTTCGAGACCGTTGATCTTGGAGAACTTGCCGACGAACTGGCTGACATTTTCGGCCCGGTCGTCGACGAGAACGGCAAGCGGTTTGCCCTGACTTGCGAAAACCCGGCGACTGTGTTCGCTGATCGGAAAATGCTTGTCCAGGCAATTGCAAACCTCATTCAGAATGCGCTTGTCCACGGAGGCCAGGATGTTGAGCTCTTCGCGAGTGGGCAAGAGATCGGTGTCTCGGACAATGGCGCAGGTGTCGACACGAAATTCTTTTCCGAGATCACAAAGCCGATGGTCCGCCTGGATACGGCCCGGGAAACGGACGGGACGGGACTGGGGCTGGCTCTTGTTCGCGCAGTTGCCGAGCGGCATGAAGCCGACCTGGTCCTGTCGGAAAACAATCCCACGGGTTTGCGCGTCGCTCTCAAGTTTACAAAAATGTAAATCAGCGTTGCGACTGGCGTAAGTGCGGGATCCCATATTCAGTTCATCGAAACGAAGCGAATATGGAGATCCAAATGAAATCGGTTTTTAACAAGATGACCTCGACCGCAGCTGGCGTTGTTGTTTTCCTGGTCGGATGCGCCTTGGCCGGGCTCGGCTTCACGGTGCTGGCCTTCTTCGCGATGTTCGCCCTGGCCGCATATGGTCTTGCTCTGATTGCAGCACCATTCGTGGAACTGGCCATGAAGAGGGAAGATGCGTCCGAATTTGAAGACATCGGTACGACGCAAACAGCAACGTAACTGGAACCGGAACTCTTTCGTTCTGAACCCCGAATATCCAAGGATCTCCTCGTTGACCTGGTTAGCCGGTCAAAGAGGGTCCTTGGAATTTCGTGTTTTGGGTGACTTCAATCTTCTTGAGCGCGACCATGCATGAGGGTTTTGGCAAATTTTACGCCTGTAGTCGCTCGACAAGTTGGCAGGTCCACAGTCGCGGCGAAGTGGAGCACAGCAAGTGCCGGAGAGCATCAGATGTGCATTTCAGCGGGGTCGAGTGCCGCAATGGAGACCTGCCGCTCAAATGCGTTTCCGTTTTCATCGAACAGGTGGCAATCGGCTCCGTTGAGGCCGGTCGCGACAGCAACGCCGACCTTGGCCGGTGCCGATCCCTGCAGAACGCTACAGAATGTTGAGCTTGCACCGGCCACAGAACTGTAGGTCACGGTGTGAATACCCAGATGTTCAACCACATTCGGAACTACATCGATAGAGGCATCTGCCGCGCCGAGCGTCAGGTGCTCCGGGCGAATGCCAAGCTTCAGGGAGCGACCGGAGACGTCTCCTTGTGCCTTGACCTTTACCGTCAGTTCCTGGCCGGAAGGGAGTTCAACGGTTACACCGTCTTCACCGGACTTTTTACCGGTCACCTGAATGAAATTCATCTTTGGATTGCCGATGAAACCGGCAACAAACAGGTTCTGGGGCTTGTGATACAGCTCCAGCGGTGTACCGACCTGCGAGATGACTCCCTGGTCCAGAACAACGATCCTGTCAGCCATGGTCATGGCTTCGACCTGATCGTGGGTCACGTAGATCATTGTTGCGTCGAGGTCGTTGTGAAGCTTGGCAAGCTCCACGCGCATCTCGGCGCGCAGGGCCGCGTCGAGGTTGGAAAGCGGTTCGTCGAACAGGAAGACGGAGGGCTCGCGCACAATGGCGCGGCCGATTGCAACGCGTTGGCGCTGGCCACCGGACAATTCGCCGGGCTTGTGCTGCAGCCTCTCGGTGAGCTGAAGGATGCCGGCCGCGTTTTGAACCTTTTCTTCCACCTTGTCGTTGGGCAGACGTTCCACACGCAACGGAAAGGCAATGTTTTCATAGACCGACATATGCGGATAAAGCGCATAGGACTGGAAAACCATGGCAATGCCGCGTTTGACGGGGGGCAGGTTGTTCACGACCTTGGTGTCGATCGTGATGTCGCCGCCCGTTATTTCTTCAAGCCCTGCGATCATGCGCAGCAAGGTAGATTTTCCGCATCCGGAAGGACCGACAAAAACAATGAACTCTCCATGGTCCACGTCAAGGTCGACACCCTTGATGACTTCCACCTGTCCATAGCTCTTGCGCACATCACGCAGCTGCAACTCACCCATGGTCATTCCTTCTCAATAAGTTGGCCGGGCCCCTGTAATGGGGACCAGGGGCCCGGTCAGTGCTCAGGGTTTACTTGAACTCTTCAAGCTGCTCCGCAGCGATTTCGACGGCCTCAGCAGCGCCGACTTCACCCAGAACGACGCCCTGAACAGCCTCGTTGATCGTGTCCTGCAGGCCGACATAGTCGGTGACGAACGGCTCCGGACCACCGGTCGGGATCGCATCGAGGAACGCCTTCCAGGTCGGATCTTCCTTCAGGATTTCCTGCACCTGCGGCATGTCGCGCAGCGGCGTGTAACCTTCTGCGAGTTCGAATGCCATCTGGTTCTCGGGATTGGTGAGGAGCTTTGCCAGAGAAAGAGCCTGTTCCTCAACGCCCGACCCCTTGAAGACGGCCAGCGAGTCGGTGATCAGAAGCGTACCGGCGCCACCTTTCGGGCCGTGCGGAAGCGGAGCAACGCCCCAATTGACGTCCTTCACGCGGACGCGCTCCCACGGACCGGAGATGAACATGCCGATCTTGCCTTCGGAGAAGAGTGGGCGCAGCTTGGCGCGGTCGTAAGCAACCGGACCCGGCTGTGAGACTTCCGCCATCTTGCCGTAGAACTCGAGGGCTTCGATGTTGTTCGGCGAATTGAAGACGATCTCGCCGTCGGCATTAATCACCTCACCACCATTGGTGTACACGTAGTTCATGAACTGGTGCATGGTGTTGTCGAAGGACGCAGCAGCGAGGCCGAAACCGTCGGCGTCGGTCTTGTCCTTGATCGCCTTGGCGGCGTTGTACATCTCGTCCCAGGTTTTCGGTGGAGCTTCCGGGTCAAGTCCTGCTTCCTTGAAGAGTTCCTTGTTCCAGTAGAGCGCCTTGGTCGAGAAGGCACGCGGCAGGCCCCACTGTTTGCCATTGGCCGTGATCGTGCCGAGGATCGGAGCGGCATATGTCGCTTTTTCCTCGTCTGTCATGTCGACAGGGATGATCAGGTCGTTGGCAGCCAGCTGCTTGAGCGTGCGCGATCCCATGTAGGCGACTGCGGGCGGATTGCCGGCGCTCGCCAGGGTGGTGGATTTTTCCTGGCACTGGCCCCAGGGAACGAACTCCACCTGGACCTTGTAGCCTGCGTTCTCAGCTTCCCAGCTCTTGATCAGCTCTTCCTGGATTGGAATACCGGCGCCCGTGTTGTCACCGCAATTGATCATGTGAATGACCTTGTCTTCCGCCTGGGCGGCGGTGGCCATGGTCAGAGCAAATGCTCCTCCCAATAGAACAGATTTCAGCGTCATCTGCTTTCCCTTTCCTGGTTGGGTCTTGGTTGTTGTTATTGTTATTCCTTGACAGCGCCCGCCGTGAGACCGGCGACGATGTAACGTTGCAAGAACACATAGACGAACAGCACGGGGAGGATGCCCACGAGGCTGGCGGCCATGAGTTCGTTCCAGACAACCGACTGGCGTCCGAAGAATTGGAACAGCCCGACCGGCAGCGGGTTGAGCTCGTTCACGGAGTTGAATGTCAGCGCGTAGATGAACTGTTGCGCATAGGCGGTGATGAAAGCCGTGATGGTGACGACCACGATGCCGGGCAGGGCGACGGGAATGATCACCCGGACAAGCGTGTAGATCTTGCCGGCACCGTCGACCCAGGCAGCTTCCTCCAGCTCTTTGGGAATGCGCACGAGATAGGAGCGCAAGAGCCAGATACCCGTCGGAATGACGAAAGCGGTCCCGGGTGCAATCATCGCGAAGTAGGTGTTCAGAAGGCCGTATTGCTGCATCAGCTTGAAGAGCGGAATGATCAGCACGGCACCGGAGAACATGTTCACGGCAATGAACAGACCAAGCAACGTGTTGCGGGCCGGGAACTCGAACCGCGAGAATGCGTAGGCCGCCGGAATGATGCAGATCAGGCCAAGCACCGTGACAACAGTTGCGATGAAAAACGAGTTGAGCATGTACATCCACAAAAGCGGAACGTTCTGCCACATGGTGAAATAGGCATCGAAACTCATCTCGTCGGTGATGAACCGATAGGGGATCGAGAACAGGCTGCTGAGGGGGCGCAACGACACAACGAAGGCCTCAACGAACGGTGCCAGAACGAAGGTCAGGAAGACCGCGACACCGCTATAGATCAGCACATATTCGTACCAGCGATATTTATGCAGCATTGTTCGGGCTCCTCTTGGCAAGGCGCGACAGCAACATGAAATAGACCAGCGTGAAGGAACCCAGGAACAGGACGATCATCACCGTTCTGGCAGCGCCTTCACCGTATTTGAACCGGCTGATGGCGGTCTTGTAGGTGTCGATGATCATCGTCGTGGTCGCGCCTCGCGGACCGCCTTCGGTCAGGATCCAGATAATGTCGAACGAGTTGAAGGTTGCGATGGCCGAGAGCAGGGCCATGGTCGCGATCGAGGGTATGATCAAGGGCAGCGTAATTCGCCGGAAGCGATAGAAACGGGAGGCCCCGTCCACCCAGGCGGCTTCGTAGAGGTCTTTGGAGATCGATTGCATCGCCGCCAGGAGGTAGAGCGTCACCATCGGCACGCCGATCCAGACGTCAGTCACAATCGTCGCCATGAAAGCGGAATTCTTGTAGGCGAGGAACTCGAATGGCGCGTCGAGAATGCCGATCCGCTGAGCCATGCCGGACAGCATCCCGAACTGGCCATTATACATCCAACCCCAGATGAAGACGCCGATTGCGATGGGAATGACCCATGGCGGCATGACGAGAATTCTGAAGAGCGCGCGTCCCGGGACCATGGCATTGAGAAGGACCGCACCGAGCGTTCCGATCAACATTTTCAGGGCGACCGATATGCCCATCCAGTAGAAAGTGCGCGCGATCACCTCGGGAAACCGCCGCGACATGATCTTTTCGTAGTTGGCAAGCCCGACATATTCGTATTTCGGGCTCATGCTGGTGTTGGTGAAGGAAAGCCGGAAGGTTTCAAACAGCGGATAGGCGACGATCGCCACCATCACCAGCGTAGCCGGCACCAGAAGAAGGTACGGAAAATAGTCTTTTTGCTTTGCCGTATGCGCCATGGTTCCCCCTAGGCCAGCCCGTAGCTGTCGAATTGCTGCCATGTGTCGGCAAGGTCTAGAACGGATCGGGAGTGCCGCGCTTCATCAAGCTTGATGGCTGTCAGCCCCGCCTCGAGCGCGTCCAGCACGCTGACCGGAAGGTCACCGCCGTCCTGGAAATAGGTGTCGATGTCCCGGGCCATGGCTTCGTCTGCGCCATAGTGACCATCGCTGGTGTCCGACAGTTTTGGCCTGTCGACAATGCAGCGGGACGTGAAGGCGTCATGAACGCGGTAGTAGTTCCGGATGAAGTCGCCTTCAGCCATGCCCTTCGTGCCCATGATAGCAAATCGTCTGAATTCGTCAGGCACGAACATGTTGGTATGAAAACAGAGATTTGCACCGTCTTCGTATTCGATCAGCGTAGTCTGGTAGTCGATGATGTCGCCATCTGAATCGAAATCGGCATTTGCACCGCCCCAACGCGGTGTGAAGGGATCGACACGACCCCTGATATCCGGGCTCGGGAAGCTGTGATCCTGATCAGGCCTGTTTTCCGGAACGAAGCTTTTTCGTCCGCCGAAACTGGAAACAAATCGAGGCCGCGTGCCGACGACGCCCTGGTAAAGATCCAGATCATGGCAGCACTTTTCCAGCATGAACCCGCCGGAATTTTTTGAATACCTACGCCAGTCGCGCATGAAGAAGGAACCATGATAGGGGCCGATATGCTCGGCTGCCTCGATGGAAACAATCTTGCCGAGCTGGCCTGCCTGCAGGCTCTTCTGCAATTCGGTGTAAAGCGGTGAGTAGCGCAGAACCAGTCCGACCAGAACGCGTTCGGCACCACCGTTTTCCTTCATGAGCTCAAGAAGCTCGAAGGTTTCTGCTTCGCTGGTGACAATCGGCTTTTCGCAAAAGATGTATTTCACATCGGATTGCAAGGCCGTCCGCAGATGATCGAGATGCATGAAGTTCGGCGAACCGATCATCAGGAGCTCTAGTTTTTCGATCTTCAGCATTTCGGCAAGATCCGAATGCTGAACAAGCGTGTTGCCGCTTTTGGTTTCGACCGATTTCAACCCTGCGGGAGACGGGTCGACATAGGAAACCGGATCCAGTCGCGACGAAATGGATTGGAAACAATTGCTCACATTTGCAATGCGGGCACCAAGGCCGACATATCCGGTTCTCACGTCAGGGCCTCCGTATGACGGTTAATGGCTGCGCGCAGATCCTGTACGAGCTTGCCGTTGGTTTTCTTTTCACCTTGGGAAGGCACGAAGCCGAGCCTGACGGCCTGGGCGTTCAGGGCAGGGGGGGCTGCAAAAGCGGAGCAGGAGGCGTGCAGTTCGTCCACCCGTGCCTCGTCCAGGATCCGGGCCGCATTTTGCGAAGTGACACCCGAACCGGCCATGATCGAGATCCTGCCGTCTGCGCGGTTGACTGCGCTGGACAGCTTGTCCAGCCCTTCCTCGGCCTTGCCTGCCTGTCCTGAAGTCAGGATACGTTCAAAACCGAGGCCGATGGCTGTTTCAATTGCGTCTTCAAAGTTGGAGACGGTGTCCACCGCACGATGAAGCGTCGCCTTCAGGCCGGTCCCCGCGAGTGTTACGGAGAGGAACTGCTGGTCAAGATCTTCGCTGTCGGTGACGGCGCCGATCACAATCCCGGCGAGCCCGGCTTCCTCGGCGGCCTGCACGTCCTGCAACATGAGGGATTTCTCCTGCTCTGAATACAGGAAGTCGCCACCACGGGGCCTGATCATGGCATAGACGGGGACGGACAATTGTGCCGCTGCAGCCATCAGTCCCAGGGAAGGGGTGAGGCCTCCTTCGGAGAGGGCCGCGCACAGTTCAATCCTGTCGGCGCCATGAGCTGCTGCCGTCCGGGCTCCTTCGATCGTGTCGACGCAGACTTCGAGAGGTACAAAGCTCATGCGCCAGCCTCCGGAAAGGTGCGCCGTGCCACGATGCCTGCACCGTGAAGGCCACCGTTTTCGGCATAGTCACCCTTGACGACAAGGGGGGCAGTGTAGGTTGCCAAGACGAGAGACCGCGTTTTCGTATCGATCTCGGATAGCAACCCGGCATCGTTTGACAGGCCACCGCTGACGGGTATCACATCGGGCCCGAGCGTGTTCACCAAGACGGAAAGGGCCCTGGAAAGCAGAGTGGTAAAGGCGTGAATGGTCTCGGTCGCCGCCACGTCTCCTGCATGCCAGGCCTGTGTGATTTCCTTGCTCTCCAGCTTGTTGCCGTGGAGCGAGAAATGAATACGCTCCATGCCGCGTGCCGAGCACATTGCATCAATGCAGCCGATCTGACCGCAGCCGCAGGCATAGGGTTCTATGCCGGACAGCTGACCACCCGCAGTCGGATCCATGACCGGACCGTGGCCCCATTCGCCCGCCATCCCGCCATATCCGTTGACGAGTTTTCCATCAATTGCGAGACCGCCCCCCACACCGGAACCCAGGATAATGCCGAATACAACGGCCTTGCCCTTGCCGGTTCCGTCGACCGCCTCGGCAAGTGCAAAGGCATTGGCATCATTTGTGACCGCCACGGGTCTCTTCAGGGCCGCATTCAGATCCCGGACGACGTGGCGTTTATGAAGGCAGGGAATGTTGGCGACATCCGCAATCCCAGTCCGGTCGTCATAGGCACCGGCGAGGGAAATCGAGATCGGGTCCTCCACAGCGCCTGCGCCGGCTTCTACCGCACTGACAAATGCAGGCCAGTCGTCTCCAGGCGTTGCAACGCGCCCGATTTCAGTGACGGTTCCGTCCGCGCCAAGCCGTCCATGCCTGATGAAGGATCCGCCAATATCGAAACAGGTGATCATGCCTGTTTGCTGCCCCTGGATTAGATTTGTTAACATCCATTTATAATACCAATATGCAACCAATAGGGTCTCGAGTAAACCAAAAAAGTGATTGGCATTACTTTTTTAACGAATAAGCGGCGTGTGGCCTGATCGGCGTTTGGCACGAAAGGGGTGTGAAGCTGTCGGGCAGAAACGCTGGAAACCCGCACAACACAAGCGGGTTCCGAGAGTCGCATTTCTATCTGTGGCTGTTCAATGTGAAAGCGGGAGGTGGCTGCTCCAGGGCTACAAAAGCGGCCTCAAGTTGCCGCCATGCAGGTCCAGCGCTTCTTCGGCAGCGCGCACGTTCAGGCCTTCGCGCAGCATGACAATCGCGATCTTGACCCGTCCCCCCGATTCCCTCAGGGCCTCTTCTGCTGCAGCCGAGGTGCAGTCGGTCAGGTCCTGAAGGATACGTTGGGCGCGTTGGCGCAATTTGTCGTTATCGGCGACCATGTTGACCATGTGTCCGCGAACCGCGTGACCCAGTCGCAACGCTACCAGCGTTGAAATCATGTTCAGGGCGACCTTCTGCGCGCTTGCTGCCCCGAGACGTGTGGAGCCTGCGATCATTTCCGGCGGCGTTTTCAGGAAAATCGGGTAGTCGGCAAGGGTCAGGAGAGGAGATTCCTGGTTGTTTGCAATGCCGATCGTCCTGGTGCCTGCCAAGGCCGCAGCCCTGAAGGTTCCCAGCGTATAGGGTGTGGTGCCGCTCGCAGAGACGCCGATGAGAATATCGTTTGCGCCAAGTCCGGAGGCCTCGAAGTCGTGGACACCTGATTGTTCGCTGTCTTCAAAGGAGCCGGCCATGTGAAGGAGATTTTTGGCGCCGCCTGCAAACAGGATGCACATACGTTCCGGCGGAAACCCGAAGGTACCAGGCAACTCAAGACAATCGGCGAGGGCGGTAAGCCCCGCGCTGCCTGCACCCGCATACCCGATATTCTGTTCGGCCTCGGCAGCTTCCTGCAGCGCTTTCGCTGCCCTTGAAATCTGTGGAATGGCCAGTGCCGTCGCATTGAGCGCCTCGATCTGCCTGTCGAGCAACAATGACAGAATTTCTTCGTCTGTCCTCTTGGACAAGCCGATGGATTGAGGATCTCTGTCTTCGGTCGTCGGCAGCTTCATGTTTCACGAACTCGGATGCATGCGTTGAGAACCAAATCGCAACAGATGGGCAGGCGCTCAAGTGCGCTTTTCTGCAGGTCAAGGTCCCGATTTTCCAATGGGCCGGTCGGCCACATTTCTTTTAGCACTTGATTTTCGGTTTCGATAGAGTTTAAATTGGTATCTGAAAGGTATTATTTCTTCTCCTCAAGGCGCCGGACACTCATGACTGATTTCATCTCGATGTTGGAAAATGGCGACTGGCTGGCAAACTCAAGCGGTCCGAGATACCTGCAGTTGCGCCGTCGCATTCAGCAGGCGATCGATGAAGGTGTGCTGAAGGAGAACGAACCGCTTCCCTCTGAAAGAGAAATCGCTGCGATAACCGATCTGTCCCGGGTTACGGTCCGAAAGGCAGTTGCCGGGCTCGTCGAAGACCAGACCGTTGTCCAGAAGCGCGGCAGCGGTTCATTTGTTGCGCCCAAGGTACAGAAGGTCGAGCAACGGCTGTCCAGTCTGACATCTTTCAGTGAAGACATGACCCGAAGAGGACTGACGGCGAGCAGCGAATGGCTGCGGCGGGGGCTTTATCCTGCGTCTCCGGAGGAGATCTTCACGCTTGGAATTACGTCCGGTCAAAGAGTGGCCCGGGTCGACAGGCTGCGTAAGGCCGATGGCACGCCCATGGCCATTGAACGCGCTTCACTGTCGGAAGAGGTGTTGCCGAACCCGGAGAAGGTGACCACGTCCCTTTATGCGGTGCTCAGGGCGAGCGGAATGCAGCCGGTTCGGGCCATTCAGCGCATTTCCGCGCGCAATCTAGAACATATCGATGCGGAGATCCTGGGCGTTCCCGCCGGTTCGGCCGGTCTCAAGATCGAACGCGTCTCTTATCTTGCCTCCGGGCACGTCGTCGAATTCACACGTTCAGTCTATCGCGGTGATGCTTATGACTTCATCGCGGAGCTGCAAATTTCGGAAGACTAGATCAATGACAGCAGAAACAGTTTCATCCTCTCCGACGTTTATGCGTCGGGAGATTGAGGAGATTCCGGATGCCGCGCGTCGCTTGCTGGTGCAGGGGCGTCCACATATCCACGAAATCGCGGACAGGGCGGGCGCACCTGTCTTTCTGGCAAGTGTCGCCAGAGGCAGTTCTGACCACGCTGCAACGTTCCTGAAATATGCCGCCGAGATTTATCTGGGTCTAGCGATGGCCTCTCTGGGGCCGTCGGTTTCCTCCATCTATGCCGGCCGGGTCAATCTGAGCCAGGCACTCGTGATTGCGATTTCCCAGTCAGGTGCCAGCCCCGACATTCTCTCCGTTGTCGAGAGCGCGGGCAAACAGGGCGCATTCACCGTCGGATTGACCAATACCTCGGAAAGTGAACTGGCCCGGTTGTCCGCGGCCGCCGTCGATATCTGTGCGGGCCCGGAACGAAGCGTTGCGGCAACCAAGACCTTTGTGAACTCGGTCCTCGCCGGACTGTTGCTACTGGCCGAGATTGGTGGCGACCAACCCTTGTTGAAGGCACTGGAGGATCTGCCCACCCATTTCGAACGCGCAATCGGGATGGATTGGACACCACTTGCGGATGCGGTTGAAGAACGGGGGTCTCTTTATGTAATCGGTCGTGGCCCCGGGCTTGCGATTGCACATGAAGCGGCACTTAAATTCAAGGAAACCTGCCAGATCCATGCAGAGGCTTATTCTTCTGCAGAAGTCATGCATGGTCCGGTTTCAATCGTGGAAAACGGCTATCCCATCCTGGCGCTTGGCGTTCGTGATGCAGCGGAAGACGGTCTTGCACAAGCTGCGGATCGCATGACCGACCAGGGGGGGAGTGTCTTCGCGACCACCAGCAAGGTGGAACGGGCTTGCAAACTTCCTTTTGAAGCAGCCGGGCACCCTTTGACCGATGCGCTTGTGCAGATTGTCTCCTTCTATGCTTTCATTGAATGGTTCGCGCGTGAACGCGGCTTCAACCCTGATGTTCCCAAGCACCTGAAAAAGGTGACGCAAACAGTATGACCGCAGCAACCGCCTACCAGTGTGAACAGGTCTTTGATGGCAACAGGCTTCATCGCGACACGTCGCTTGTTGTCAAGGATGGCCTTGTGCAGGGTCTTGTGCCAAATGCCCAGCTCGAAGCGGATGTTGACCGTATCGATCTTGGCGGCGGGATTCTGGCACCTGGCCTGATCGATCTGCAGGTCAATGGTGGTGGTGGACTGATGCTTGGCGATGCCGAGAGTGTTGAGGACATTGCCCGGATCTGTCATGCCCATTTGTCGCTTGGCACGACGGCTCTCACGCCGACATTGATCACGGACACGCCTGAAACGACCCGCAAGGTCGTTAAACTCGGTATCGAAGCCTGGGCGAGGGGCGTACGCGGTTTTCAGGGGCTGCACCTTGAAGGGCCGCATCTGTTCAAGGGTCGAAAGGGAGCGCACGACCCCGACCTGATCCGGTCAATGACGGACGAGGACATGGAGCTCTACCTCTATGCGGCCGGTCATCTCCCAAGTCTTATTGTCACCATTGCGCCGGAAACCGTTACGCCTGACCAAATCAGGCGGCTTGCTGGGGCAGGCGTTCATGTGAGCCTCGGCCATAGCGGTGCGTCTTATGCGGAATGCAAGACCGCTTCTGAAGCCGGTGCCAGCTGCGTTACCCATCTGTTCAATGCAATGAGCCCGCTTCAGCATCGTGAGCCGGGCCTGGTTGGGGCCGCGCTTGACCTGGGTGCGCTCAGCGCCGGCCTCATCGCGGATGGTGTTCATGTCGACCCCGTTGCAATGAAAATCGCGTTGAAAGCGAAAGAAGGTCCCGGAAGGATCTTCCTGGTCACCGACGCAATGTCCCAGACCGGTACGGATGTCACTTCGTTTCATCTCGGTGGACGGGAGATCTTCCGGCGCAACGGTACGCTCACGCTGGCCGATGGCACCTTGGCAGGCGCCGACATCGATCTGCCATCGTCCCTTGCATACCTGACCGGGAATGTGGATGTGCCAGTTGAGACGGCGCTTGCCATGGCAACGCGCGATCCGGCAGAGGTAATTGGCCGCCCGCTCGGCCAGCTGGTTGAAGGACGCAGTGCAGATCTGGTCCACTTTGTGGACGATTTTTCCGTTGCCGGTGTCTGGGTGAAGGGTCACCCGCTTTCCGCATAGAGTTGAACACCTTATCCAACAATTCTGCGTCCTCCCGGGCCGATCACCGATAGACTCGCCTAAATCGATTGAGACAGGTCAATGATGGCCTGCGCACGCCTTACTACGTTCCCTCAATGCCCGGTTGCGACAGCCGGCGGGCGCTTACATTGGGAGAGGGTACGTGTTCCAGGTTCGATTTCACGGTCGGGGCGGACAAGGTGTGGTCACCGCCGCTGAACTCTTGTCAATTGCGGCCTTCAAGGAAGGCAAGCACGCCCAGGCCTTTCCGAGTTTCGGTTCCGAACGAATGGGAGCGCCGGTCGTTTCCTATTGCCGGATTGACGACAAGGAAATTCGCTCACGCGAACCTGTTGAACACCCTGACGCGCTTGTTATCCAGGATCCGACGCTGATCCACTCGGTCGACTTGTTTTCCGGCCTCGAGCAGAGCGGATATGTTCTCATAAATTCGCGGCGCAGCTTTGATGAACTCGGCATTGCCGATTATGCAGCAGGCTTTCCCGAAAACCACTTTCGCGATGTCGGCGCGAGCGAGATCGCCCGCCGACATATAGGTCGGCCGCTGCCGAATGCAGCGTTGCTGGGCAGCCTGGCAGCCATGTGTGGCGAAGTCTCGCTTAAGGCCGTTGAAGAGGCGATTGCAGAAAAATTCCCGGGTCAGGTGGGCGCTGCGAATGCCGCCGCCGCCCGTGAAGCTTACGAAATTGCTGCTCTCTCGGAGAAAGCCGATGCTTAAACAGATTGAAGGCTCCGCCGCCGTGGCAGAGGCCGTCGCGCTTTGCCGTCCCGAAGTGGTTTGCGCCTATCCGATTACACCGCAAACCCACATTGTCGAGGGCGTCGGTGCACTCGTGAAATCGGGGGCGTTGAAAAACTGCGAATATATCAACGTGGAATCCGAGTTTGCAGCGCTGTCCGTTGCGATCGGGGCTTCGGCGGCAGGCGCGCGCGCCTATACCGCCACTGCAAGCCAGGGTCTGCTTTTCATGGCCGAAGCCGTCTACAACGCTTCCGGCCTTGGGCTGCCCATCGTGATGACCCTCGGCAACCGGGCGATCGGCGCGCCGATCAACATCTGGAACGATCACACCGATGCCATGTCGATGAAGGACGCCGGGTGGATCCAGCTGTTTGCGGAGACCAACCAGGAAGCTCTCGATCTTCACATCCAGGCGTTCCGGCTGGCCGAGGAACTGAGTTGTCCGGTCATGGTTTGCATGGATGGCTTTATCCTGACCCACGCCTATGAACGGCTCGATATTCCGACACAGGAAGAGGTCGATGCCTTCCTGCCGCCTTACGAGCCGGTTCAGGTGCTTGATCCCGCCGATCCTTATTCGATAGGGGCCATGGTTGGGCCTGACGCTTTCACGGAAGTGCGTTACCTGGCACATCACAAGCAGCTGCAGGCGCTGGAGCTCATCCCTGAGATAGGAGCAATCTTCAAGGAGGTCTTTGGCCGCGAATCCGGTGGTCTGGTCCACTCCTACCACGCAGAAGACGCCGAGACGGTCTTTGTCGCGCTCGGGTCCATCAATGGCACCATCAAGGATGTGGTTGACCAGGAACGCGCGGCGGGCCGGTCCGTCGGGTCGGTCAGCATCTGTTCGTTCCGGCCGTTTCCGCTGGATCAGCTCAAGGCAGCATTGGAGGGATCCAAGCGCGTCGTCGTGGTCGAAAAGAGCCTGGCGCCCGGTCTTGGCGGCGTGCTGGCGTCCAATGTCCGAATGGCGCTGCGCGAAACGACACAACCGGTCCACACGGTAATTGCCGGTCTCGGTGGGCGTCCGATCACCATGAAGGGAATATCGGGGATCGCGGCAACGGCTCAGGCGGGGGACCTGCCCGACGTAACCTTCCTGGGAATGGACCAGGAGGTGGTCGACCGGGAAATTACCCGGACCGCCGAAATGCGACATGCGGGACCAGCCGCTGAAAACATCCTGAAGGCTATCCGGCCTCGTCCGGCCGGTGAGCGGAGCAAAGCATCATGAGCGAGGAAACGGCACTTCAACGGGTCAAGTTTTACCAGACCGGCACACACACGGTCGGCAATCGGCTGATGGACACCGAGGCGCGCAGCGTCCAGTCGTCGATCGACCGGTCCAACGCCATCACCTCCGGACACCGTGCCTGCCAGGGCTGCGGGGAAGCGCTCGGGGCCAGGTTTGCCCTGGACGCCGCGATGCGTGCGAGTGGCGGCAACATGGTCGCGGTGAATGCCACCGGCTGTCTGGAAGTCTTCACCACGCCTTATCCGGAGACCTCTTGGCAGATACCCTGGCTGCATTCCCTCTTCGGGAACGCGCCCGCTGTCGCAACAGGTGTTGCCGCCGCGATGCGCCGTTGCGGCAAGGGCGGAACACGCGTGATCGCCCAGGGAGGTGACGGTGGCACAACCGATATCGGTTTTGGCTGCCTGTCCGGCATGTTCGAGCGCAATGATGATGTGCTCTATATCTGCTACGACAACCAGGCTTACATGAACACTGGTGTGCAGCGCTCCTCTGCAACGCCACCGGCGGCACGCACGGCCACGACACCCGCTGTCGGTGATGCACCCGGCAATGTCTTCGGCACCGGCAAAAACATGCCGTTGATCGCGATGGCCCACAACATCCCCTATGTTGCCACCGCGTCTGTTGCGGATCTTCATGACCTTGAGGCCAAGGTCAACCATGCCATGGGCATGAGCGGATCTCGCTATATCCATGTACTGGTAACCTGTCCTCTCGGTTGGGGATCGGCCACGGAACACACGATTCTCTTGGCGCGCCTGGCTGTCGAAAGTGGGCTGTTTCCGTTGTTCGAAGCCGAGCATGGCGAAGTTGTCCGTAGCCAGAAGATCCGCCGGAAAACGCCGGTCGAAGAATATCTCAAGCTTCAGAAGCGCTTTGCCCATCTCTTCAAGAAGGGCCACGAAGACCAGGATCGCATTGCCGCAATTCAGCGCATGGCCGATGCCAATATCGAACGGTTTAATCTTCTCGGAGAAAGGACGGCTCCATGACACACGAGCTGCCATTTGCCATCACACTCGATCCGAGCACCAGCCTTGCCAACAAGACGGGCTCTTGGCGCACCGAACGGCCGGTCTATCTTGACCGTCTTCCACCTTGCAACAATGCCTGTCCGGCCGGCGAGAACATCCAGAAGTGGCTGTTTCATGCCGAGGAAGGCGACTATGAGCGGGCATTCCAGGCCTTGATGGAAGACAATCCCATGCCGGGTGTCATGGGACGCGTCTGTTATCATCCCTGCGAGAATGCCTGCAATCGCGGTCAGATGGACGAACCCGTCGCGATCCACGCCATTGAACGTTTCCTCGGGCGGATCGCATTTGAAAAAGGGTGGAAGCCGGAGATTTCAGCCAAATCCACGGGTAAACGCGTTCTTGTTGTGGGGGCGGGCCCGAGCGGACTGAGTGCTGCCTATCACCTGCGCCGTTTCGGGCACGACGTCACCATCCGCGAGGCAGGGCCAATGGCCGGCGGAATGATGCGCTTCGGCATCCCGAAATACCGACTGCCGCGTGATGTGCTCGATTACGAGATCCAGCGCATCCTGGACACAGGCATAACCCTTGAACTCAACACCAAGGTTGAAGACATTGACGCGGCCTTCACCAACGAAGGTTTCGACGCCGTCTTTGTTGCTGTCGGTGCACATTTGGCCAAACGGATCAACATCCCGGCGCATGCCGCAGGCAAGATCCTGGATGCGGTCAGTGTGCTGAAGGAAATGGAAACGGGTGCGGAGCCACCCCAGCTTGGCCGCCGCGTGATTGTTTATGGCGGCGGCAACACGGCCATGGATGTCGCGCGAACCGCAAAGCGGCTCGGTGTTGATGAAGCCATGATCGTCTATCGCCGGTCTCGCAAGGAAATGCCCGCCCATGATTTCGAGGCAACCGAAGCAGAGGACGAAGGTGTCCTGATGCACTGGCTGCGCACGATCAAGGAAATCGATGGCTCCAGTGTCACGGTTGAGAAAATGGAGATCGATGACAGCGGGCGGCCCCAACCGACCGGAGAAATCGAAACCATCGAGGCCGACACGCTGATTCTTGCGCTTGGTCAGAATGTCGACACCAGCTTTCTCGAGCAGGTCGAGGGTGTCGAGATTGCCGGAGATGGTGTCGTGACGGTCAATCCTCAGATGATGACGGGCCGGGCCGGGCTTTTTGCGGGCGGGGACATGGTGCCCGCGGAGCGTACGGTGACGGTTGGTATCGGGCACGGCAAGAAGGCCGCGCGCAACATCGATGCCTGGTTGCGCGGCGAGACCTATGAAAAACCGGAAAAGCCGGAACTCGCTTCCTTCGAGAACATCAATCCCTGGTACTACGACGACGCGCCGCAGAGCAAACAGGATCAGCTTGACCCTGTGCGTCGGCAAACCGGTTTTGAAGAAGTGCTCAAGGGGCTGACGGAAGACAACGCACTCTATGAAGCCCGCCGGTGTCTTTCATGCGGCAATTGCTTCGAATGCGACAATTGTTACGGCATCTGCCCGGATAATGCGGTGATCAAGCTCGGTCCGGGAAATCGCTTCGAGTTCAATTACGACTACTGCAAGGGTTGCGGTCTCTGCGCGTTTGAATGTCCTTGCGGCGCGATCAAGATGGAGCGGGAAGGGGCCTGAGACTTCTTTGGTCAAATCTCAAGAGCTCGGCGGTCTCAAGGGGATCGCCGTTTTCTTTTCAAATATCTGCCGATTGGTGGAACCGTGCAGGCACAAGCTCATGCGCGCGATATGATCCAAGAGCAGAACAGAATTGTGAGAGAGTGGGTGGTGATGGCTCCCCAGGCCGGACTCGAACCAGCGACCCAGCGATTAACAGTCGCTTGCTCTACCAACTGAGCTACTGGGGATCACCACGGTCGGGGTCAACGCGTCGCCGCCCCGTCGATGGAGATGCGTATATCAAAGGCTTGATCCATTTGCCAAGCCCCTGATTGCGTTTTTTTCATCAAGCCGTCACTTTTTTAATCCGCGTGTGGAAAACACCTTTTGTTTCAGACTTCTACAAGCACGATCCGAATTGGGGAAATGTCTTCAATTGCGCCAATTCTGCTTGCACGTCGGATTGAATTCCCCGTTCGGAGAACGCGTCCGGTTGGGGCACTCATTGCCGTACGCCGATACCGCACTACGACGTTTTGCGACCCTGGAACGGCTTGTCTCGGATACTGGTAAAGGATAGGAAGGGTGTGACGGTTCCGGAAAGGGCTTGCCCGATCCGGATGAAACGGGAATTCGGTAGGTGGTTGAAACCACTGATCCGGAGCTGCCCCCGCAACTGTGAGCGGTGAACGTCTGCGCGATAGCCACTGGCCAATAGGGCCGGGAAGGGGCGCTGACAGTGACGAGCCGCGAGCCAGGAGACCGGCCGTCATAAAGGCAACCCTCAACGCTGTCGGGTGGACGGCCGGGAGACAAAAGTGACGAATTCAAATTCCCCGCGGACGACACTTGTCCTTGGCGGCGCACGATCCGGCAAAAGCCGCTTTGCCGAAGATTTGGCCACCCGATCCGGCTTGCGGAAAATCTATCTCGCGACCGGTGCGGCTCATGATGATGAAATGGCCGACCGCATCCAGGCGCATCGCCAACAGCGTGGCGACAACTGGACGACGATCGAAGAACAATTCGACATTGCAGGCGTCCTGCAAGCCGAGTGCCGCGAAGAGACAGTTGTCCTTGTCGATTGCCTGACCCTTTGGCTTTCCAATCTGATGTTCGCGGACAAGGACCTTGCGCAGGAAACCGCCGCTCTTTGCGAAGCGCTTGTGACGCTGCACGGACCTGCAATCTTTGTTTCAAACGAGGTCGGCATGGGCATCGTGCCGGAGAACCGACTGTCGAGGTCGTTTCGCGATGCGCAAGGCCGCCTCAATCAGGATGTCGCACGTGTGGCGGGCAAGGTGGTCTTCGTTGCCGCCGGCCTGCCTTTGCTCATGAAACCCACTACCCAATCGGAAATCACACTATGACGTCATCATCGTTGCAGCCGGGTCAGAAAATTCCGGCAACCATTGTCACCGGGTTTCTGGGCGCCGGCAAGACAACGCTGATCCGCAACCTCTTGCAGAACGCCAACGGCAAGCGGATCGCCCTGATCGTCAACGAGTTTGGCGACATGGGTTTTGATGGATCGTTGGTGAATGGCTGTGCCGATCCGGATTGTGCCGCGGAAGAAGTTGTCGAGCTTACGAATGGCTGCATCTGCTGCACCGTTGCCGACGATTTTCTGCCGACCATGGAAATGCTGCTCGCCCGTGAAACACCACCGGAGCACATTGTGATTGAGACTTCCGGCCTTGCCCTGCCGCAACCGCTTGTCCGCGCATTCTCCTGGCCCAGCGTGAAGCCAAAGGTGACAGTGGACGGAGTTGTGACGGTTCTGGACGCTGCAGCGCTCGCCGAGGGTCGCATTGCGCTTGATGAAGAGGCGCTGGAAGCCCAGCGTGCAGCCGACGAGGCGCTTGATCACGAAAGCCCTGTCGAAGAACTGTTCCATGACCAGTTGCGGTGTGCGGATCTTGTTGTGCTGAACAAGGCCGATCTGGTCGGGGGTGAAGCATTGCAGAAGGTGCAGGAGCGGATTTCAGCAGATGTCCGCGATGCCGTTCACATCGTGTCCTCCGAAAAGGGAACCTTGCCAATCGAGGTCTTGCTGGGTCGAGCCTCTGCTGCCGAAGACGATATGGCGGATCGTCATGAACATCATCATCACCATCACGACGATGACCATCATCATGACCACGATGACGACCACCATCACCACGACCACCATCATGATCACCACCATCACGATGATTTCGAGAGCCACGTCCTCGAAGTGTCCGGCTTTGAGAGCCTGAAGGCTGCCGAGGAGAAGGTGCTCGAAGCCATGGCGCTCAAAGGGGTCCTGAGGATCAAGGGTGCGGTCACAATCGAGGGCAAGGCCGCTCCGGCAATGGTCCAGGCTGTTGGGCCACGCGTCGAAACGTGGTTTGCAGCCGGAGCAGAGAGTGCCGGGCGACTGGTTGTGATTGGCCTCAAGGGATTTGACCTGACGGCGGTTCAATCTTTGCTCGGCAATGTAAAAGCCGCTGCCTGAAGCGGTCAGCCGCAGTCGGAACTTCTACAGATAGTCGTGCCCCTATCGTCTGAATTCGGCCGTGAGGGGCACGGTCAAAAGAAACAGAACAAGACCAGAAATGCATATTCTTGCCAGCCAGACCCGCCGGATTGATGACGGGGGTGACGCCGTAGATCTCGGGCAGTCACCCGCCCGCATTCTGTTCCTGTCAGCGGCCGACACCGAGCTTGGAAGCTTCGCGTCCGCGCAGTCTGCGCTGGGAGAGGATCGGGCCAGCTTGCGGCTGGCAAACCTGATTGCGCTGTCCCATCCCTATTCGGTTGACCTTTATGCCGAGCAGACGGTGCGTGGATCGAGACTGATTGTCCTTCGTATCCTGGGCGGTGTCGAATACTGGCGCTACGGACTGGAACGGTTCGAGGAAGAGGTTCGGGCCAATGGCAGTGATCTGATCGTCATCCCCGGAGACGACAAGTGGGACGAAGGGCTCATGGGCCGGTCCACACGCTCGCCTGAAGAAGTCCATCGTTTCTGGCGCTATTGTGTTGAAGGCGGCGCTGAAAACTACGCCAATGCCCTGCGTTATGCCGCCTGGCTGATCGGCGGGGGCGAAGAGCCCGCCCATCCGGTGCCTTTGCCGCGTGCCGGGATCTACCTGCCTGGCAGCGCGACCCCGGATCTGGATACGCTCAAGGCGACGTGGAAGGGGCAGGATCGTCCGGTTGCGGCGATCACTTTCTACCGGGCCCTTGTTCAGGGCGCTCAAACAGCGCCTGTCGACGCGCTGGTCAAGGCCCTCGACGAGGTCGGGGTGAACGCCCTGCCGGTTTTTGTCTCCAGCCTGAAAGAAGCGGAATCGGTCGCGATCCTGGACAGCCTGTTCGAGGGCGCGTCTCCCGACGTAATCCTGAACGGCACAGCCTTCGCCGTTTCCAAGGCCGGGATTGCCCATCAGCCTACGCCGCTCGATCGTCCTGGCAAACCGGTCATGCAGGTGGTGTTTTCCTCGTCTTCCAGGGAAGGCTGGGAGGAAAGCGATCAGGGGCTTTCGATCCGGGACCTTGCCATGCATGTGGTGCTCCCCGAGATCGACGGTCGTATTCTGACTCGGGCGGTCTCCTTCAAAGAAGAAGGCACGTTCGACGAGGCAACGCAATCGACCCCGGTCCGGTTCACCCCGGTTGAGGACCGCATGCGGTTTACGGCTGAATTGGCCGGCGCCTGGGCGAAACTGGGTCACAAGGTCACGGCTTCAAAACGGGCTGCGCTGATCCTGGCGAACTATCCGAACAAGGATGGCCGCCTGGCCAACGGCGTGGGGCTGGACACGCCTGCATCTTGCGTCTCGGTGTTGAAAGCCATGAAGCACGAAGGCTTTGACGTCGGAGATGTACCAGAAGACTCCGCTGCCTTGATGAAGACCCTGACATCCGGCGTGACCAATGCGCTCGATGGACGCAACGCCAGAGGTGAATACCAGGCACTCGCGGTCTCGGACTACGTGCGGTATTTTGAAGGTCTGCCGAGAGAGGTTCGGTCCGCCGTCTCGCAACGGTGGGGCAGGCCCGAGGACGATCCCCATGTTGCAGACCTGCAATTCCGCCTGGCGCTGCACCGTTTCGGCAATCAGGTGGTCGGTATCCAGCCTGCTCGCGGCTACAACATGGACCCCAAGGACACCTATCACGACCCCAGCCTGGTACCGCCCCATCATTATTTTGCGTTCTATTTCTGGCTCCGGCACCAGTTCAGGGCCGATGCGGTTGTTCATATGGGCAAGCACGGAAACCTGGAATGGCTGCCCGGAAAGGCTCTGGCACTTTCAGAAGCGTGTTTTCCGGAAGCGGTTCTTGGACCGGTTCCCAATATCTATCCCTTCATTGTCAATGATCCGGGGGAGGGCGCACAGGCGAAGCGCAGAACCTCGGCTGTCATCGTCGATCACCTGACACCGCCGCTGACCCGGGCGGAGCGGCATGGTGTGGCGGAGGAACTGGAAACGCTGCTGGACGAATACTACCTGGCAAGCGGTGTCGACCCACGTCGGCTGAAAGCCCTGACACGGGATATCCTGGACGCGGCCGCGCGGCATGGGCTCGACAAGGACATCGGTCTTGAAGACGACATGGACGAGGAAACCCGTCTGGCGCGTCTCGATGCCCACCTGTGCGATTTAAAGGAGCTCCAGATCAGAGACGGTCTGCATATCCTCGGCCAAAGCCCGGAGGACGACCAGCTGACCGACTTGCTGGTGGCGCTGGCGCGCGTTCCACGAGGCCAAAGTGCCGGGCAGGAAAGCCTGCAGCGGGCAATCGCCTCGGATCTTGGTCTGGAAGGCTTTGACCCTCTGGACTGTGATTTCGCCGCGTCCTGGACAGGACCGAAACCGGACATTCTTGCAGAACAGTGCAGCGAAACCTGGCGGTCTGCGGGCGACACGGTTGAACGCATTGAGCTGCTGTCCCAGGCGCTTGTGTCGGGCAGCAGGAGCGTTCCGGAAAACTGGACACTAGTACAGGCCGTTCTGCAGGAGATTGAAGGCAGACTACGACCGGCGGTGACAGCGTCGGGATCTTCGGAGACGGGGGCGGTGCTCCGGGCGTTGGCAGGTGGCTTTGTCGCGCCGGGACCGTCCGGAGCGCCCTCGCGCGGTCGTCCGGATGTTCTGCCGACTGGCAAGAACTTCTATTCCGTTGATGTTCGGGCCGTACCAACCGAAACCGCCTGGCGCCTTGGCCAGCAGTCTGCAAGCCTCGTTGCGGAAAGGTTTTTCCAGGAAGAGGGTGAGTGGCCGAAATCGCTTGTCCTGACCTGTTGGGGAACCGCCAACATGCGCACCGGTGGGGACGATATTGCACAGGCGCTGGCGCTGATAGGCGCACGGCCGGTCTGGGAACCGGGGTCCGGGCGCGTCACCGGTTTCGAAATCCTCAAACTCTCCGAGCTTGGCCGACCACGCGTCGATGTCACGCTTCGCGTTTCAGGGTTCTTCCGCGACGCGTTTCCGCACCAGATGGACTTGTTTGACAGTGCCGTGCGCGCCGTTGGTGCGCTTGACGAACCGGACGAAGCCAATCCGGTTGCCGTACGCATGAGGGCAGAGGCGGACAAGCTGATTGCGGCAGGGGTAACGCCTGAGGATGCCAGGCGAAAGGCCGGTTTCCGGGTCTTTGGATCCAAACCGGGTGCTTATGGAGCCGGTTTGCAGGCCTTGATCGACGAGCGGATCTGGGAAGAACGTGTTGACTTTGCAGAGGCCTTCCTGACCTGGGGCGGATATGCCTATGGCGGCGGGATCGCCGGGGACGGGGCTCGTGACCAGCTGGAAACCCGCCTTGAGACGGTCGACGCGGTTCTGCACAATCAGGACAACCGAGAGCACGACCTGCTCGACAGCGACGACTATTACCAGTTCGAAGGTGGTCTGGCCGCAACGGTGGAAGCGCTCAAGGGGGACGCCCCCAGGATTTATCACAACGATCACTCACGGCCGGAACGCCCGGTTGTTCGGTCTCTGTCCGAAGAGATTGGCCGCGTTGTGCGGGGCAGGGCCGCCAACCCGAAATGGATCCGTGGCGTGATGCGGCATGGCTACAAGGGCGCGTTCGAGATGATCGCAACGCTCGACTACCTGTTTGCCTTTGCTGCGACAACGCGTGCTGTTGGCGATCACCACTTCGATCAGCTTTATGAGGCCTATCTCGACGATGAGGAAGTGCGTGACTTTCTCAAGGAAGCCAATCCCGCCGGGTTGAGGGAAATGCTTGAGCGCTTTCTGGAGGCGATTGACAGAGACCTCTGGACGCCGAGGCGCAATTCGACCCATGCTGCGCTGACTGATTTGAAACTGACATTTGAAGGGACTGACCAGCCGTGACCGCCGAAAGCGACAAGCCGGAACTTTCCGAAGAAGAACTGAATGCCCGTCATGCGGAAAAGATGCGCAAGAAAAAGGCTGCGCGCGACAAGATCATGGCAACCAAGACCATCGAAAAGGGGCTGCTGATCGTTCACACAGGCAAGGGCAAGGGCAAGTCCACAGCCGGGTTCGGCATGGTGTTCCGCTCTCTGGGGCACGGGCACAAGGTTGGTGTCGTTCAGTTCGTCAAGGGCCGGATTGAAACGGGTGAACGCATGGCGCTGGACCGGTTTGATGACCTCGTGACGATCAAGCGCATGGGTGAGGGCTTCACCTGGGAAACCCAGGATCGTCAGCGCGACATCGACGCGGCGCAGCAGGCCTGGGACGCAGCGAAGGAAATGATCACGTCCGGCGAGTACCGTCTCATCCTGTGCGACGAGTTGAATATCGTGTTGCGCTACGATTACCTCGACATCGCCGAGGTGGTCGACTTTCTGAAGAATGAAAAACCCGACGACGTTCACGTCGTCATTACCGGGCGCAATGCCAAGGATGATCTTATAGAAATTGCGGACCTCGTCACTGACATGACACAGGTCAAGCACCCCTTCCGCTCCGGCGTAAAGCCGCAGGAAGGTATTGAATTCTAATCTGTTTCAGCGGGGTGTGTCGATATGAGCAGGCTCTTTGATTACGCACTTCGCAGTGCATCGCCAAACCATGCCGAGATCGTGCGCAAGTACGAGCTCTATCGAACGATCGTCGAGTTTCTGGCCGCGGTTCTGTTCATCATCGGCAGCGTATTCTTCTTCTATGAAAGCCTCGTCTATGCCGGTACCTGGCTGTTTCTGATCGGATCCATCTTTTTCGCCATTCGCCCGAGCATACGGCTGTTGCTGGAACTGCGCCTCGCGAACTTGCCCGTGCCGCAGGAGTTCCGCCCCTATGGCGCGGCACCCCTGCAGAAAGACCCGGAAGCATGAGCGAGCGGACCGGCCATGGCCGCACGCCAGCGGTCATGGTGCAGGGCACTGGGTCCAATGTCGGCAAGAGCCTGATCGTTGCGGGACTCTGCCGATTGTTCGCGAACCGTGGTCTTGCCGTCCGGCCATTCAAGCCGCAAAACATGTCGAACAATGCCGCCGTCACGGCCGACGGTGGTGAAATCGGGCGTGCACAGGCCTTGCAGGCCATGGGCTGCCGGGTTCCCTTGTCAGTCCATATGAACCCTGTGCTCCTGAAGCCTGAGACCGATACCGGGGCACAGGTGATTGTTCAGGGAACGCGTTTCGGGACCATGAGGGCGCGTGAATATGGGAAGCAAAAATCAGAGCTGTTACCAAGGGTTATTGAGAGTTTCTCAGAAACGAGCTCAAGAGCAGACCTGGTATTCGTTGAAGGTGCCGGCAGCCCCGCCGAAATCAATCTTCGCGCCGGGGACATTGCCAACATGGGCTTCGCCGAAGCTGCCGATCTCCCGGTGATCCTTTGCGCGGACATTGACCGTGGTGGCGTGATTGCGTCTGTTGTCGGCACCCATGCGGTGCTGGAACCGGAAGAGCGCCAGAGGGTTAAGGGCTTCTTCATCAATCGATTTCGCGGCGACCCGAGCCTCTTTGACGAAGGAATGCGCGAAATCGAGACACGAACCGGCTGGAAAGGGCTGGGCGTCGTTCCCTGGTTTGCTGATGCCGGCAAATTGCCAGCGGAAGATGCACTTGGACTGGCGGACGGTCTTGGCGACGGAAAGCTCAAGATCGTGGTTCCGGTCATCTCGAGGATCGCCAATTTCGATGACCTCGACCCCTTGAGGCTTGAAGAAGACGTCACGCTGCAGCTGGTGCAGCCTGGAGACCCTTTGCCCGGAGATGCCGATATTGTTCTTTTGCCTGGTTCGAAGTCGACCGTCGGCGACCTGGCCTTCTTCCGCGCCCAGGGTTGGGATATCGACCTGCGGGCGCATCACCGCCGCGGCGGCCATATTCTTGGTGTCTGCGGTGGCTACCAGATGCTCGGCAGAACCATTTCGGACCCCGAAGGTATCGAAGGCGCACCGGGGACGGTTGAAGGGCTCGGTTTCCTTGACGTGGACACCATCCTGACGTCGGAAAAGTCAACGGTCCCCGCGTCAGGAACCCATATTGCGAGCGGGGCATCTGTTTCCGGCTACGAAATTCATGTGGGGCGAACCGACGGTCCGGATTGCGCAAGGCCGATGATGCTGCTGGACAAGGACCGTGGAGATGGTGCGGTTTCCGCCAATGGCCGGGTCGCAGGAACATACGTTCACGGGCTTTTCACCGATGACGGGTTTCGCAAGGCCTACCTCAAGTCCTTCGGGGCCAAATCGGGCCTTGCCTATGATCGGAGCATTGACCTCATTCTGGATGAGCTGGCGCAACACCTGGAAATGGCTCTAGATGTTGAAGCGATCCTGAACATAGCCAAAAACGGCTAGACAAGCGTTCAGACGAGTGTCTCTGCCGCCACCAGAAAGATCAGTATCGCCTGGACAAGGCACGCTCCAACAAGAATTGCCAGCGCCCTTGTTATCTCGCGGGCACTTATATCCCTGTCGCCGTCTTCGTTGAGATAGGGATCGTCGACGGTGTAGCCAGGGTATGTACGCGGCCCGGCAAGCGCAATATCCAGCGCGCCTGCCATCGCAGCCTCTGGCCAACCCGCATTTGGAGAGCGGTGCTTGCGTGCGTCCTTGAAGATACAGGCCATGCTTTTCAAGAAGGATCCCCTGACCAGCGGTGCGGAAAGGGCAATGAAAAATCCGGACAGGCGCGAGGCCGGCAGGTTGACCAGATCATCAAAGCGGGCTGACGCCCAGCCAAAATCGGCATATTTCTCGTTCCGATGTCCGATCATGCTGTCGGCGGTGTTGACCGCCTTGTAGGCAATCAACCCGGGCAAACCGAGCAAAGCGAACCAGAAAACGGGTGCGACAACGCCGTCCGAAAAGTTTTCAGCGCAGGATTCGATTGCAGCGCGCGACACACCGGCTTCATCCAGCTGCTCCGGATCTCTGCCGACGATCATGGCGACCGCCGCACGACCACCTTCCAGGCCATCGTCGCGCAGGCCGTTGCGAACGGCGGCAACATGCTTGAACAAGCTGTTCTGGGCGATCAGCACCGCGGCAATCAGAACCACGAGTATATCGCCTCCGCGGAACAGGTCGGCGAATGCGTGAAGGGCCGCACCCAAAGCAGTTGCGCCGATCACCAGCAGCAAAAGAGCTAGCACCCCGTTTCGGCGCTTCGCCATGGCTGAAAGGCCATCCCGGTTTCCTAGCCTGTCGAATGTGGAGACTATCGATCCGATCCAGACGACAGGGTGGGGCAGACGCCGCCACAGCCAGTCCGGGTCTCCGATAACCGCATCGATGACCAGTGCGGCCAGGAGCAGCCACAGGGCGTTTTCGTAAATCAGCATAGAGGCTGGTTAGAGTTCTTTCCGGGCATCTGCAAGAGCATTGGACAGGCGTTGCAGATTTTCTGCACCATTTGGCAATCCGAAACGGATCCAGGTTGGGGCATAGTCAAAGACGCGTGTCCAGATATGGCGACGCGCCAGCGCCTCGTGCATTGCTGCTGCATTGCGCATGCCAGCGAGAGCGAAGAGAGGCGTGCCGCCAAAGACGCTTAGTTCATGTTGCGTCAGGAGCAAGGTCAGGTCTGCCATTTCCTCGATGAGGCGTCGCGTCGTCTTGCGCTGCCAATCCGCATCGCGCAATGCCGTCGTCCCAATTTCAATGGCGGGACCGCTCAGGCACCAGCTTTCCAGGAGGGAAGCGAGTTTCTGCGTGAGATCGCGAGGTCCTGCCAGGAAGCCAAGGCGCAATCCGCCCAATCCGAAGAATTTGCCGAAGGACCGCAGCACCAGAACATTCTGGTTTTCGATATACGGCAACAGGCTTGACCCGGGGACCACGTCGGAAAAGGCCTCGTCCAGTATGAGATAACCGCCGCGTTCCGTCAGCGTTTCGGCAATATGGAGCAGGCTTTTTACATCCGTAAGCTGGCCGTCCGGATTGTTCGGATTGACCAGGAGAACGATTTTGGCCTCTGACGGCAAAGCGAAAATGCTCGAGACTTCAACAAGATCGCGCCCCTCGCGCAACCAGGCGATCTTGTGGCTGGCATAGGTTGGGCTTGCCAGGGCAATCGTACCCTCGGGAAGAACGGTCGGCAGCAGCGACAACAGGATCTGGGTGCCAGGCGCAGCAATCAGGCCAAGGTTATCTGGAACCTGGTAAGTGGCGCGTGCAGCCGAGATCAGACGTTCTTGTGCCGATTGCACGGGCAGGGTGGTCCAGGCGTTTGCCGGAAGGTCTTCCGGGATCGGATAGCTGTAGGGGTTGATCCCGGTAGACAGGTCCAACCAGTCTTCGGCTGCACCGCCAAAACTGTCGATTGCGAGCGTCAGATCTCCACCATGTTCCATAAATTGTTCCTTCCAGGGCGGCATAAAGGCCGTCACTTCCAAGGTGCAATGCCGCGTTTACGCAAGCCCTATCCTATTTGGTTCCGGAGGTCACCGCAGGAAACGACACGTCCTTGTTGGAAACGCCGATTGACAGCTGATTCCGGATATAGGAAAAGGAACAAAAGAAGAACATTTGTGATCCGCTGTGCAAGGAGAAGATCATGGAGTCAGGCCCCCGTAGCTCAAGGTCGACGGATTTCGATCAGGAGGAAGTCCTGGCCGCCTTGGGAAGGGCCAGGCGGTGTCTTGTCGAAGTTCAAAGCAGCCTGAGACCCAGATCGGGCTTGTCACGGTCAGCTGGTGCGGTCATCGCCGAAATAGACGAATTTGCTTTTGTGCTCACGGGGCAGCTGAACTACTTCCATCTGAAGGCGCATGGCTCTCCGGCTCGGCGCGGAACGCGCTGAAGGTATCGCGCCCTGAGGGGAACGCTTGCGCCGGAGCTTCAGTTGGTCAGTGAACTGTCGTGCCAATAGGAGGAGGGGATCATGTCCATGAGATCGGGAACAGTGCGGTTCTTCAAGGCGAATTGCCGCCTCGCACTCAGTCGGGCATGTTTGGTCGCGTATTTATAGCCTTCGCTGTTCTTGAAATATTTCAGGAAACTTCCGTCTTCATAGGCCCTTTCAAGGCCCTGCAGAACAACCCGGTACCGTTCCTCGTCCTGGCGATTGACGAAGAAGAAGGCGTCAAACGGATACACAATGGCGATCGTTTCATCCACTTTCAGGTTGGGATATTTTTCTGCCCGATTGGCGATCTCGATGTAGGGCTCCAGGGCACCGCGGGCAAAACCCTTGATCCGGCCGAGGGAAACCATCTTGAACAGGTTCTCGTAGTCCGCGGCCGTGATATTCAGACCCGCATCGCGCATGATCATGGTATCCGGCCAATCTGTTCCGGATCCAATTGCGAGCTTCTTCAGGTCATCAAGGGTTTCGATATGGCCGATGTGACCGTTGGGGTCATCACAAACGATCAGGATTCGGTAGCCGAGAAGGCCGCGTGTGAGTGGAACGGGTACTGCTCTCAAAAGCGCATGGCGTTCTCGCGTGATCCCGGTGACCATGATGTCGAAGGTCGTGTTGCCATTGGCAAGCAAGGTCACCATCCGGCTGCGCGGTGTGTCTTCGAGCGTGACAATCGAGATCGAGTGGTTTCCGTCTGCCTTTTCCAGTGCCAGCTCAAGCAGACCGATTTCATAGTCGAAGCGGTCCACACTCGTTCCCGAGATTCCAAGGGAAAAATCCAGGGCACCGGCCGGTGAGGCAAGAAGGGCAAGGGCCGCAAGCATGTTGCGAACCAGATAGGCGATCTTGGTCATGTCAGCAGTCAATCAGTTTGAAACCGCTGCGTATGTAATTCATTCACCACGTGAATTAAATTGTTAATTTTGACTAATCGTACAAAAAAATAGTAAAAAACAAGAATTGAATGTGTTTTCACATGGTTATGGCCCGAGATCATGGGCGCATATCAGCTATGCAGTCAGATCTAACGTAGAGTGAATGTGCTAAACGCATTCGAAAAACTGGTTCACAGTCCTGCTTGTGTTTCGGCAACGAGGTGATCGACAATCTTGTCGAGCGCCTCTTTCGGAATATGACCGTCATCGGCGACTTCACCGGCAAGAGCCAGTTGCTTGTCAGCCGAAGTGCCGCGCAGTGCGATTTCGCGGGCGTGCTCCACATCGGCCACACAATCGAAGAATTCTGCGTCTGGCCGAATGAGTTCGATGATTTCCTCGACTAGGTCCACGAGAGGCGCGACTTCATTTCGGCCGAAGTCGATAAGGCGTGCATCTGTTCCGTGCCTCTGGGCCTGCCAGCGGTTTTCTGCCAGGAGGAACCGGGAATAGGGCCTCCAGCTCTGGTTGGCCCGCCTCAGCCGATAGAGCATTCGGCACAGGCACCGGAATATCGCGGCAATGGCCAAGGCATCATCAAGCCTCGGACATACATCGGTGATGCGCATTTCAAGCGTTGGAAACCGGTCCGACGGCCGAAGGTCCCACCAGATCTTGGTTGCGTCCTCAATCACCCCGGCATGGGTAAGGATATCAATCGTGTGCCGGTATTCGTGATAGCTTTCGAAACGGGGGGGCAGGCCGGTGCGCGGCAGTTCATTGAACACGGAAAGGCGGTAGGACTTCAGGCCGGTCTTGCGCCCGCGCCAGAAGGGAGACGACGTGCTGAGCGCCAGGAGATGCGGCAGGAAGTAAGCCAGCTGGTTGCACAGCTCGACCCGCAATTCCTCGTCTTCAATGCCGACATGGACATGCATTCCGCAGATGACCATCCGCTTGACGACCAGCTGCATGTTGCGAGCGATTTCGTTGTATCGCTCCTTGTCTGTATGTGGTTGATCGGTCCATTCGGCAAAGGGGTGCGTGGAGGATGCGATCGGCGCCAGGTTGTAGGCTCCGGCTTCCCGGGCAATGGTCTTGCGGAAATAGCCCAGTTCGGCGCGAACTTCTTCCAGCGTCATGCAGACCGGTGTGCCGACCTCGATCTGGCATTGGAGGAATTCAGGACTGAGCCGTCCGACCAGGGCCTTCTCACAGGCAGCAAACACATCCGGGGGCGGAGAACTCGCCAGGTGGCGGGTTGCCTTGTCGACGAGGAGGTACTCCTCCTCGACACCAATGCTGAAACTGGGCTCTTTCATTCTGGAACCATCCGAAGTTTCAATGGGCTTCGTCAAGTCTGGAGTTTTGCGGAGTAAGGAAAGAGCCGTGTCATCGGATTGTAGCTGCTGCGTTACCAGATGTTCCCGGCACCTGGCGTGTAACTGGCTCCAATGACCGTGTTGGCCTTGATGACGTCGCATTCCACCATGCCGGAAAATTTGGCGATGGCGACATTGCTTTCCGAAATCGAAGCCGCGACCTTCAACTGCGTGGCAGACAATTCAACGGTGTCGACACCCTGAATGAGAACGCTTTTGGGCGCGCTGATCACCACGTCCTGGTTCTGGAGCGAAATAACGCTCTCAAGCTCGGCCAAGCGCGTCTCCAGATCGTTGACACGTTGCCGCAGGGCTTCGATCAGCTGGCTGTCATCGTCCGCTTGCGAGACAACCTGCGGTGTTTTGCGCTGAAGGGGAGGGCCGACCCGCTTCATGGTCGAGGTCTTGACGGCAGTTGGAACTTTGCTGTGCGGTGAAGAATGCATGGACGGCGTTTTCATGAAAATTCTCCGGTAAACGGAACCAATGAAAGACGCTAACACGCAGGAGCAACTTTATACAGAAACTGTTGATTTCTGCGAAGTCTAAAGCTTCAGAAATGGAATATAGGAAAAGTGGAGGCCCCGACCGGAATCGAACCGGTGTACACGGATTTGCAATCCGCTGCGTCACCACTCCGCCACAGGGCCCCGATGTGGTGTGACGCGCCTTATCAAACAGTTGCGCGCATTGGTCAAGTCCTGAATTTCAGGCTCTGAGAATATCCACCGGTCGGTAATCCGGATCGGGGCTGCGCCCAAAAGTCCGATGGAAAAAGTGCCAAAACCGGCTAGACGTGAAGCATCGGGGTTTTCTGATACTTGTCAGCACGCTTCTGCCTCGTTAATGAACCTTCTCTAAGAGGCATCGGGTATCCGAGAAGTCAAAGTGAGGGCCGACATGACGGACTTTGATCAGTCCCGCCGCAAGATGGTGGACAATCAACTGCGCACAAACGATGTGACAGACCATCGGATTCTGGATGCCACGGAAGTGGTGCCACGCGAGCGCTTCGTTCCGGCTGCCAAGAAGGCCGTCGCATATATCGACGAGGATTTGCCGATCGGAACTTCGGAATCCGGGCGTGTACTCATAAAGCCGCATATTTTCGGCAAACTGGTTCAGCTGGCCGAAATTCGCGAAGAAGACGTTGTTCTGGTTGTCGGTGCCGGAACGGGATACAGCTCCGCGGGTATATCCAAACTTGCAGCGTCGGTCGTTGCCTTGGAGGAAAACGAGGATCTGGCGAAAATCGCG
>JAEPML010000030.1 GCA_017643925.1 Roseibium sp.
GGACGGCCATGCCTACATGGGCGCCCTGTGGTGGATGAACAACGAGAAGTTCCTGTCCATGCCGGAAGACATGCGCCGGGTTGTTGTTGACGGGTTCTATGCCCTGCAGCAGGCAACCTTCGCCTCGCCGAAGCGCAAGTCGATCCAGGCTTACGAGGACTTCGTTGCCGGTGGTGGCGATCTCTATGTTCCGACCCCGGAACAGAAGGCCGCCTTCAAGGAAGCCGCAGCTCCCGTCTATGACTGGTTCAAGGAAAACGTGAACCGTGGCGGTGAAATCTTCGGCGCTCTCGAAGAGGCCGTCGCTGCAGCCGAAACAGACATCAACGGCGCGAGAAACGCTGACCTGAACTAGGTGCAAAAGCAGGAGAGCCCGGCTTTTGCCGGGCTCTCCGATCTGCAAACTTGTTTGCTGTTCTCATTCGCTCAATGCTCCATATCGACACGGGAGACTTGAGCCGATCAGAGCCCCGCCCGGTGAAACTCACCGGAACGGATACATCCAGACCTTGTAGTCGTCGACCAGGATATGCGCCTTATCAATTTCCTCTTGGGTCATCTTCTTGACCACCTCTTCCAGCGAGATCGCCGCGTCGGGATCACCGCCGATGGCGGACAGCGTGTACCACATGTAAGCGCGCACCAGATCGGGCGCAGGCATGCCCCGACCAACCTCGTAGTACCAGCCGATTCCGGACTGGGCACCGGGATGCCCCTTCATCGAACTGCGCAGATACCACTCGAACGCGCGCTGGTCATCCCGCTCGACGCCAAGCCCCATGGCATACATGACGCCGATCAGCTCTTCCGCATCGGCATTTCCGGAACGAGCGGCCGGCCAAAGCGCCTTCATCGCCTCTTCAAACTGGCCCGCCTCCATCATGTCGCGCGCTTCTTCGATTTCGGCAAAGGCCGGGACGCTCAGAAGCGAGAAGGTCAACAACGCTGCTGTCAGGGTCTTCTTCATAGGATCAGGTTTTTCCCTCTGTTTCTTGTTCTGTCTGCGCCCGCATTTGCTGCAGAATTGCCCGCTCCCCTGAGCCAGGACGATTTCATCGCCTTTGACCGGAAACAGGCCGCGCTCGGTCAGCTGCTATTTTACGATAAGATCCTGTCCGGTAACAGGAATATTGCATGTGCGACCTGCCATCATCCCAAGTTAGGCACAGGTGATCGCCTGTCCCTGGGAATAGGAGAAGGCGGCGAAGGTCTGGGAACCGAACGAACCGCGCTGGTAGACGAAAACAGGATCAAGAAACGGATTCCGAGAAACGCGCCAGGCCTTTGGAATCTCGGCGCAAAAGAGCTTCACACACTTTTCCATGATGGACGCCTTTCCATCGACGACACGTATGAAAACGGCTTCAATTCGCCAGCCGAGGAATGGTTGCCGGAAGGGTTGGACACACTGCTTGCTGCGCAGGCCATTTTTCCGCTGGTTGCCCAGTTCGAAATGGCCGGAAATCCGAAGGAAAACGAAATCGCCGGAGCCGTTCACGACAGGATTGACGCCTCCTGGCCGATCCTGGCCAAACGCGTCCGCGTCATCCCGGAATATGGCCGTCTCTTCGTGGAGGCCTTTGACCATATCGACACGCCCGAACAGGTCACGATCACCGAGATCGCCAATGCGCTGGCCGCCTTCCAGGCGATCGAATGGCAAAGCTTCGACAGTCCGTTCGACCAGTATCTGGCCGGTAACGAAGCTGCGCTGAGCGACGGCCAGAAACGAGGTCTGGACCTTTTCTACGGCAAGGCCAATTGCGCAAGCTGTCACGCGGGTCCACTCTTGAGCGACCAGAAGTTCCACGCCATCGGATTGCCCCCGTTCGGACCGGGACGCACACGGCGTTTCGACCCGATGGTGCGCGATGTCGGCCGAATGGGTGAAAGCGACCGGCTGGAAGACGCATACCGCTTCCGCACACCCATGCTGCGGAATGTTGAACTGACAGGTCCCTACGGTCACAACGGCGCTTATCCGACACTTGAAGGCATCGTCCGGCACCACCTCAACCCGGATGGCATGCTGGCCGAGTGGTCACCGGAAACCGCGCGGTTGCCTTCGGCTCCCTGGCTCGAAGCCATTGATTTTGTTGTCTGGAACGACAAGCGCGAAATGGCGCGCCAAGCCCTCTTCCGTGACATCTCACCGCTCACCCTGTCGGATGATGACGTCTCTGACCTGGTTGCATTTCTCACCTCTCTCACAGGAACCCAATCTGTGACCTCCCCTCCCTTCGGCATTCCCGAAAAGGTTCCAAGCGGACTGCCGCTCGACGAATAACAAAGTACCTAATTTTCAGGAAAGACATTGGTTGCTCCCTTGAAAGACCGGGCGAACGAACTGTTCCCCGGCATGATCATCGCCGGCCTGGTGGCAATCGCCGCACAGTTCCTCAACGAACATTACGGCGCCCCCGCCATGCTGATGGCCATCCTGCTCGGGATGCCGCTCAACTTCCTGTCGGAAGAACAGAAGACCGCCGAAGGCATCGCCTTCTCGGCGCGCACGCTCCTGCGCATCGGCGTCGCTCTCCTGGGTGTGCGTATCAGCGTGGAAATGGTTCAGGCGCTTGGCCTACCCTTCCTGGCACTTGTGATTGCCGGCGTGTTG
The DNA here is from genome assembly GCA_017643925.1 of Roseibium sp. Classification (GTDB taxonomy): domain Bacteria; phylum Pseudomonadota; class Alphaproteobacteria; order Rhizobiales; family Stappiaceae; genus Roseibium. The sequence goes on from JAEPML010000030.1 coordinate 2,618, forward strand.
GCGACGATCGGGTTTTCGCTTCTGATCGGACGGTTTTTCGGCCGGGACAGATTGTTTTCCTTTCTCTCCGGTGGCGCCGTTGCCATTTGTGGTGCGTCTGCAGCCATGGCCATCGGCTCGATCCTGCCGAAGCGCGATCATGCGGAACGGGATCTTGCCTTCACGGTCATCACAGTCACCGTGCTTTCGACGCTGGCCATGATCGCCTACCCGATCCTGACCAGCAATCTCGGGCTTTCCGTTGACGAGACCGGCGTTTTCCTCGGGGGTACGATCCATGATGTCGCCCAGGTGGTTGGAGCCGGTTTCTCGATCAACGAGGAAACCGGTGACCTGTCCACGCTGGTGAAACTGATCAGGGTGACACTGCTTGCCCCGATCGTGCTGGTCGCGGCGCTGTTCCTGCGCAAAAAGGCAGAACCCGGTGACAGCCGGCCACCCCTCATGCCGGCCTTTGTCCTGGCTTTCCTGATCCTCGCAACCTTCAACTCGTTCGGCCTGATACCGGAAACGGTCAAGGACATGGCCGGTCAGGTTTCCAGATGGGCTCTCCTGGCTGCGATTGCTGCCGTCGGTATGAAGACCTCCATCCCGAAACTCCTGGAAGTTGGCGGCCCCGCCATCTGGATGGTGGTGACACAGACGGTATTCCTGGCCCTGTTCGTGCTTGGCGGGATCTGGCTGATCGGCTGAGCATTCATCTTTTCCTGCGAACGATCTCACCCCATATAGAATTTGAAGTTCCCGGCCCTTTTCCAAAGGGCGGGGCTTTTCTTGATCCCATGAGTGTGAAATATAGCTGCGACTGACTTTAACGGTCCGCTGTGCAACGGTTGTTCAGCGGGTTGGCCAAGCCCCTGTCGCGACAGCCAGAAAACTCGAAAGCGTTTTGATGAAAAGCTACATCACGACCCCGATCTACTACGTCAACGGTTCACCGCATATCGGGCACGCCTTCACCTCGGTGATGGCCGACATCCTGAAGCGGAACCGCGAAGCGCTGGGGTACGAGTTGATGCTGTCCACCGGTGTGGACGAACACGGCCAGAAAAACCAGGAAGCCGCTGAAGACCTTGGCATGTCTGTCGAGGACTATCTCGACATGCGCGGCAAGGAATTCCGGGACGTCTTCGATCTGCTCGGCATCACCTATGACTACTTCGTGCGGACCAGCCGCGAAGGCCATAAAACGGCTGTCGCCGGAATGGAACAGTCGATTTTCGACAAGGGCCTGATCGTCAAGAAGCAGTATACCGGTACCTATTGCAAGGGCTGCGAAGAGTTCAAGAAGGAATCCGATCTGACGGAAGACGGACAGTGTCCGCTGCACCCGACCATGAAGGTGGAGCAGACGGACGAGACCAACTACTTCCTGAAGATGGAGCCGTTCCGCGAAAAGCTTCTGCAGCACATTGCCGACAATCCGGATTTCGTGCAGCCCGAGGCTTTCCGCAACGAACTGAAGCAGATGCTGGCGGAACCGCTGGAGGATCTTTGCATTTCCCGGCCAAAGTCACGTGTGACCCTTGGCGTTGACCTGCCGTTCGATGAAGACTTCGTGACCTATGTCTGGTTCGACGCGCTTGCCAACTACCTGACCAATATCGACTGGCCGAAGGAAGGCTACGAGGCATGGTGGGCCGAGTGCGAACACCTGATCGGCAAGGATATCCTGAAGCCACATGGCGTTTATTGGCCGATCATGTTGATGGCCGCCGGGCTGCCTCTGCCGAAGAAGCTTTCCGTGCACAGCCACTGGGTCGGTGCCGGCGGCGTGAAGATGTCGAAGTCGATCGGCAACGTTGTCGACCCGATCGAGGTTGCCGACAAGCTCGGTGTGGATGCGCTTCGCTGGTATCTCGCCCGGCACATGCGTGCCGACAGCGACAGCCAGATTTCGGTCGAACTGATCGCGCAGACCTATGAGGCTGAGCTCAACAACAAGCTCGGCAACATGCTGTCGCGCGCGGCCAAGTTCGCCAAGTCAAAATTTGATGGCAAGCTGCCGGTCAAGGGGCCTCTGACCGAGGAAGACGAAGCCCTGCGCCGCACGGTTGTCGAGGCGACCGCGGGCATGGGTGAATGGATTGATCTTGCCGACATACCGGCCCGGATGCAGTCCATCATCACGGCCGCTTCGGAGCTGAACGAATATATCGACAAGCAGGCGCCCTGGACACTCTTCAAGAACGAAGAAACCAGGGAACGCAGCCAGACGGTTGTCTATGTTGCGCTCGACTGTCTGCGCATCGTTATGGAAGCCCTACGACAGGTCATTCCGGTTTCGGCCGACAAGGCACTTGCAATGCTTAACGTCACCGAGGTGGCCCGCCCGTGGAAACCCGAGCTCGACAAGTTGCCGAGCGGCACAGAGCTGGGTGATATCCAGCCACTGTTCCCGCGCGTTCAATAGGTCGGAGCGCAGACAACCAGATGAAAAGCGCCCCAAGCGGGGCGATCGGGCTGCTGACAAGGTCCGAAGCCAACATTGTCGTCCCGGCCTTGAGCCGGGACCTTTGTTAGTCCGTCGAATTCAAAAGGTCCCGGATCTGCGTTTCACTTCGTCCGGGACAGCATGGACAGGGTTGTCTACGCGCTGAGCCGTCCCGGACGGGTACCCTTTGTTTGCGAAGTTGCCTGCTCCGACTTCATTGCCGGACTGGTTCCAACAATTCTAAAGCTGATTACGCTGCCAGAAATTCAAGACGATCATCCAACCGTGCGGGGGTAATCTCCAGGATCTCTGCACGCACCACATTCTCCACCACGAACGGATCTTCCTGAACAAAGGCCTCAAGGTCCTCTCGTGTTGTTTCGTGGACAAAAATGCCGCCGCCCATATTTGGCTGCAGGCTGCCGACCATCAAGAACAGGCCTTGCTCAAACCCGCGCTGAATCCAGGCCTTGTGTCCTTCCATCAGTTCCGGCGCCTTTGCCTTGTTCTGCGAAAATTTCAACGTGACGACAAACATCGGGATTTCCTTCCACCTGATTGAAAAATGACGATTTTCGGTCAGACTTATCCGGCGCTCTCCGGAATTGCTTCATCCACCCAAGCCAGGATCTGCGCGACCTCACGCTGGACAAAAGCCTCGTCCTTGAAAGCCTGGGCGAGCGTTGCAACCCCCTGGCTCCACCCAAGGACATGCAGGGCGTTTTCCGCGGCGTTCTCCTTGCAGCCCAGCTCTTCAAACTGCCTGGTCAGCCAATCACGAAACAGCGCCATGATACTGTTCGCCCTCTCCCTGGATGGATGATCAAGTTTGGCCAGTTCCGCAGTCAGCGTACCGACCGGGCAACCAAACGCCATGATCTTGGCCTGGTTGACGACCACGATCTTGACGAAACACTCGATGCGTCTCAGCACGTCATCAGAGGTCTCGTCCCATTTGGCGAGAAGTGTTTCGCGGTCAGCCAGCCGCTTGTCGATCACGGCATCCAGGATCTCGTCCTTGGTTCGGAAATGATAGTAGAAATTGCCGCGCGAAATCTGAACCGCTGCGGCGATGTCGGCAAAGGACGTCTGGCCGAAGCCGTGGCTGTAAAACAACTCATCCGCTGCTTCCACAATCTGCCCACGCGTGGAATTGCCTGCCAATCGCGGCCTCCCTTTTACCAGTGTCCTTCGGCGTCGATCCAGAATTAGGACGGTTGACCTAATTCTGATTAGGACATTTGCCCTAACTCGTCAAGCCTGGAGAATTATGCCCGGCAGAGCAGTCAAGCAGCACACCAAGTGCCCTTCTCGGAGTTGCGCGAAAGCGATCCACGGCGATTTTCACGCCAATGTGAGCGCGCGGGTTCAACTCTCCTGACACTCCCCTGTCAGGAGACATTTCCTAAGATTGAGCCCACCCGAATTTCAAATTCATTCGACTGAAACCGATAAAGCCACGGAGTTTCATGGCGTTGCTGACAATAAATCTCATTCTGGATCAATTGATGAAAATAATAAACGTTATTAATTTTAAGCACCAATCCAAGCTTCAGGCTGCAGCGGCGCATTTTTGCACCACCGCGGTGCAATTCACACCGTTGGAAATCTGCGCGGCCTGCTTACCTTTTTCTCGCTTGGCGGCACAGACGGGCTCCGCAGGAGGCAATGCGGACCTACCCCTTGTGGAGGGAAACAGATGAAAAATTTAGACGGGCTAACGGACCCCTCACCCCGTTCGGCCCTCTTGAGTCTTTTCGAGCGAACAAGAACGCAATCTATCGCCCTTGTCGCGCCGCTGAATGACGAAGACATGGGCCTGCAATCAATGGAAGATGCAAGCCCCCCGAAATGGCACCTGGCACACACGACCTGGTTTTTCGAGGAGTTCATTCTCAAACCCTCGCTGCCGGGCTACGAAACCGTCGATGACCGGTTCTCGGTGCTGTTCAATTCCTATTATGTGCAGGCTGGTCCAAGACACACCCGCTCCCGGCGTGGTTTGCTGTCACGCCCGACAGCAACGGAAGTCCGGCGCTACAGGTCGCATGTGGAAAATGCCTTGCGCGACGGAGTTGCCAGGGCTGCCTTCGACCTGGACGATGCCAGGCTGGCAGAGCTGATCACACTTGGCTGCCATCACGAAATGCAGCACCAGGAGCTGCTGGTTACAGACCTTCTGCATGCATTTTCCTTCAATCCATTGCTGCCGGCCTATCTGGATCCGCAGCCACCCGTTTTGAACAGCGTCCGGGAACCGGACTGGCTGAACCACGAAGGCGGTCTTTGCGAAATCGGTCATGGCGGCGACGGCTTTGCCTATGATTGCGAGGGCCCGCGCCACAGGATCTGGCTTGATCCTTTCAGGCTTTCCGACCGGCTGGTAACCAACGGTGAATGGATCGAGTTCATGGAAGCCGGAGGTTACGAAACACCAACCCTCTGGTTCATGGAGGGCTGGGCAGTCCGGGAAAGGGAGAACTGGGACTCTCCCCTTTACTGGTGGCAGCAGGACGGCAAGTGGTGGACCTACACGCTTCAGGGGCCGCGCCCGGTCGATCTGGCCGCACCGGTTGTCCATGTCAGCTACTACGAAGCCGATGCCTATGCGCGATGGGCAGGACATCGACTGCCGACAGAAGCCGAATGGGAAGTCGCCGCCCAGGCAAGCAAACCGCAGGGCAATTTTCTCGAGAATGGCGCTCTCCTGCCGCTCGCCGGAGGCAGGACCCTGTGGGGCGACGTCTGGCAGTGGACCAGCAGCGCCTTTTCCCCCTATCCCGGCTTCAGGCCACCTGAAGGCGCCATCGGCGAATACAACGGCAAATTCATGGTGAACCAGATGGTGCTGCGCGGCGGTTCCTGTGCAACCCCCAAGCTCCAGATGCGTTCTTCCTATCGAACATTTTTCTACCCGCATCAGCGCTGGCAGATGCTCGGCCTCAGATTGGCAGCAGACCTATGACCAAACATGTTCTTCCTGAAAAACACAGCGACACTTTCCGCTCAGAGATTGTCGAAGGCCTGAAGGCCTGGCAGAAAAAGATCAGCAGCAAATGGCTCTATGACGATGTCGGCTCACATCTGTTCGAGGCCATTACAGAGCTTGACGCCTATTACCCGACCCGCACGGAACTTGGCCTGCTGGCAAAAAACGCGCGCAAATATTCACGCCTTCCGGGCGCACGCGGTGCGATGGTCGAGCTTGGCAGCGGGTCCAGCCGCAAGACCAACCTGCTTCTCGATGCGTTTCCGGACCTTTCCGTCTATATGCCGATCGACATCTCGGCCAATCACCTGAAAGAGGCTGCCGATCGCGTCCGGCGTGCGCATCCAGCTCTTGCGGTCATTCCCGTTTCAGCCGACTTCACCCAACCGCTCAAGCAGTTGCCGCTCCTGCCGGAGTTGCCCGTGCTCGTGTTTTTCCCGGGCTCAACCATCGGAAACTTTGAGAGATCCGAGGCCATTCAGCTGCTGAAGAACATAAAGGCGGCCATGCCGGAAGCGTCGATGGTCGTGGGGGTTGATCGTCCCAAAAAGGAGGAGGTTCTTCTGAAGGCCTATGACGATCCAGCCGGTGTGACCGCTGCATTCAACCGGAACCTCATGCAACGCGTGAACCGCGAACTCGGCGCCAATTTCGAGCTGTCGACCTTCGCGCACCGTGCTGTCTGGAACTCCGAGGACAGCCGTATCGAGATGCATCTGGAAAGTCTTGAAGACCAGGAAGTTACGGTCTCGGGCGAAACCTTTTCATTCATGAAGGGTGAGACCATCCATACGGAAAACTCTCACAAGTATTCCGAGGAGGCATTCACCGAGATTGCCAACGAGGGCGGTTGGCGCATCCTGGATCATGATCAGGACAAGCGGAAACCATTTTCCGTCTACACGCTTCAGGCGATCTGACCCGGGTTTCGGTGTCTTTCCAGCTGTGTGCGGGTCCGGGTGCAAACCGGGCCCGCCTTGCTTTTGCCGGCGCGGGAAATCACAAAGGGCCGAAATGTTCGATCCCTGCAGTGTCCTAGCGCTCTGCAATCGCGAGGCGGACCGCCAGGCCGACAAAGACGATCCCGGCGACGCGGTTGAGCCAGATCTGCGCACCGGGTGAGCGCCTCAGGAACGCACCGAGCAATCCACCGCCGAGCGCAACACCGCCAAAAACCAGAATTGTGGCCACGATAAAGAGCCCGCCGAACAGCAGGATCTGTACCGGAACCGAACCCCTTGCCGGGTCGGCGAATTGTGGCAGGAAGGCCAGGAAGAAAATGGCGACCTTGGGATTGGTCACATTCATCACGATCCCACGCCGGTAGAGAGACCAGAGCGACAAAGCCGGTCCGTCGTTTCCTGGCAGGTCCGATGCCCCGGCCCGAAAGGCCTGAAAGGCGAGATAGAGCAGATAGCCGGCACCAATGATCTTGAGCGCAGTGAAGGCAATTTCCGAAGTCTGAAAAATCGCGGCGACACCGAGGGCAACCGCAACAGAGTGAACGACGAGACCGGTGCACAGCCCCAGCGTGACAACCAGCCCCGCTAGGCGTCCATAAAGGGCAGACTGCGTCAGCACAAAGATATTGTCGGGGCCCGGTGCCAGGCCCAATGCGATCGCCGCGGCGAAAAAAACCGTCAATACATCAATCGGAATCAAGGTGCACGCTCCAGTGAAAGCAAGACGATTGTTTCATGCGTGACGCGGGGTCAAGCCTTTGTAAAATATTCGGACGCGAAATCTTTTTCACTATTCGCAAGATTATTCATGATTCCAGCGGCGTTGCATCGTCAATTCTAACGAGACCAGCTTTTCGACCCGATGGTCTAAAAAGACAAGAAACATTTGTTTCAAAAATTGACAACAGAAAAAACAAATGAAACAGTAAACGAATGGAAACCAATTCGCCGCCCCAAATCAGGACCGCGATCTCGGCTCACTATGCCGAGTTGAGCGACACTTTGCGCATTGCGGCGGATTACATCGCGGAAAACCGGGTTGAGATCGCAACCCGCAGTTTGCGGGCTGTGGCAACGGCCAGCGGCGTCTCACCTGCCAGCTACACGCGCCTTGCTCGCGCCATCGGGTTTGCCGATTACGAGGCCCTGCGGGAGCAGGCACGGACCGAGCTCAGCCGGCGTCGTGGTGACAGCCTTCAGGACAGGGCGCGGCGGCTACGCTCCGACCCGAACCAGCCGCTCCTGCCCCGACAGGTGTCCGCCTGTATCAACAATATCAGGGCCCTGGTCGACGATATCGATCCTGAAATGCTGGATGCGGCTGTCGAACAACTGGCCCGGTCCCGCAGAATTGTACTGATCGGCGCACTCGCCTCGGCCGGGTTCACGGACTATTTTGCCTATCTGGCCAAATGGTTTGATGACCGTTGGGTTGTCGCCGGCCGCAATGGCGCAACACTGGGAAGTACACTTGCAGGGGTTGATGCTCAGGACACCGTTCTGGTGGTGTCGAAACATCCCTATGCGCATCGCTCGGTCCGCTCCGCCGAAGTAGCGGCGGCCAGCGGCGCAAAAGTAATCGTCCTGACTGACAGCCACGCCTTTCCAGGCCTGCAATTCGCCGACTTTCACTTCATTCAACGCACTGAAAGTCCACACTTTTTTTCATCTTACGCAGCCACGCTCGTGCTCATCGAAACGATCACGGGCATGTTGGTTGCGCGAGCCGGATCCGACGCGGAAGCCCGGATCCAACAAGTCGACAAGCACAATCGCTTGCTCGACGAGTTTGAAAATGTCTAGTGTATCAAAAACGCTGGATTGAGAAATTTAACAAGAGGGAAGCCTAGTCAAATGATGATGAAACTGAACCTTGCTGGCGCCGTTCTCGCGACCAGCATCGCTTTCACAGGCGCAGCATCTGCAGAACAATTCATCACCATCGGTACGGGTGGTGTCACCGGCGTTTATTATCCGACTGGTGGCGCAATCTGCCGTCTGGTGAACAAGGGCCGCAAGGATCACGGTATCCGTTGCTCGGTCGAGTCCACCGGTGGTTCCGTTTACAACATCAACACGGTTCGTGAAGGCGAGCTGGAGTTCGGTGTTGCTCAGTCCGACTGGCAGTATCATGCCTATAACGGCACATCCAAGTTCGAGGAAAAAGGTCCGTTCGAAGACCTCCGCGCCGTGTTCTCCGTGCATCCGGAGCCCTTCACGGTTGTTGCTCGCGCAGACAGCGGCATCAAGAACTTCGCCGACCTGAAAGGCAAGCGCGTCAACATCGGCAACCCTGGCTCCGGTCAGCGCGGCACGATGGAAGTTCTGATGGAAGCCCTCGGCTGGACCGCTGACGACTTCGCCCTGGCAACCGAGCTGAAGGCTGCCGAGCAGTCCGCTGCTCTTTGCGACAACCAGATCGACGCAATGGTCTACACCGTTGGTCACCCGTCCGGTTCCATCCAGGAAGCAACCACTGCCTGTGATTCCGTACTGGTTACCGTGGACGGCGATGCCGTCAGCAAGCTGGTTGACGACAATAGCTACTACCGGACTGCGACAATTCCGGGTGGCATGTATCGCGGCAATGACGGCGACACCGGCACCTTTGGTGTTGGCGCGACCTTCATCACCTCCGCGAAAGTCGACGAAGACACCGTCTACACTCTTGTGAAGTCCGTCTTTGAAAACTTCGATGCCTTCAAGAAGCTGCATCCTGCATTCGCCAACCTGAAGCCGGAAGAAATGGCCAATGACGGCCTGTCCGCTCCGCTGCATCCGGGCGCTGCGAAATACTACAAGGAACAGGGCTGGATCAACTAATCCTTCGCCTTTTACCGACGGGTCCGGAGCTTCTCCGGGCCCGTTTTTCCGCGAGACCTGCAACGGGTAACGGGTTTTGCGTTTCGAGTTTTTTCTTTTGTCCCGAGAGGCGACAGCCTGAGCGGACCATGAGTTGAGACAGCACCGGCGCTGCATCAAGCCGGAAAAGCGGGGGGACTTTCCATGACTGAATCGAACCAGCCAAACAAGACGGCTGGACAAGGGCTTTCTGAAGAGGAGCTTCAGGAACTCGTTGCCGCGTCGGATTCCGGTTCGCGTAATCCTGCCGGGCCCGTCGGGGTCTTTCTCGCTGCAGTCGCCCTGACCTGGTCCATCTTTCAGGTCGTGCTTGCCTCCCCTCTCGCCAACTACATTCTGCCCGGCGACCTGATCAACAACAGTCGGCAGTTTCACCTTGCCTTTGCCATGTTCCTTGCGTTCATGGCCTACCCGGCGCTCAAGAGCAGCCCGCGGCACCACATTCCGATCCAGGACTGGGCGCTTGCGATTTTCGGCGCTTTCATCTCGCTGTACGGGTTCTTCTTCTATGACAAGATCGTCGACGCAGGCGGTCTCGCTGACGACACCGACAAGTGGTTCGCGCTCGCAGGCATCGTCGTCCTGTTTGAAGCGGCACGCCGCGCGCTCGGCCCGGCAATGGCCACCGTCGCAACGGTCTTCCTTCTCTACGTGTTCTTCGGCTCTTCCGAATGGGTCCCTGAAGTCATCCGCTGGAAAGGCGCGTCGCTGAAGAAAGCCATGAGCCACATGTGGATCACGTCTGAAGGCGTGTTCGGCATTGCCCTTGGTGTTTCGACCAAGTTCGTCTTCCTGTTCGTTCTGTTCGGCGCCCTGCTCGACAAGGCCGGAGCCGGAAACTACTTCATCAAGATGGCCTTTGGCGCCCTGGGGCACCTGAAAGGTGGACCAGCCAAGGCCGCCGTTGTCGGCTCTGCCGCAACCGGTCTCATCTCCGGTTCTTCCATCGCCAACGTTGTCACCACCGGCACCTTCACCATTCCGCTCATGAAACGCGTCGGTTTCAGCTCCGAGCAGGCCGGTTCCGTTGAGGTTGCCTCGTCGGTGAATGGTCAGATCATGCCCCCCGTCATGGGCGCGGCGGCCTTCCTCATGGTGGAATATGTCGGCATTTCGTATGTCGAGGTCATCACCCACGCGTTCCTGCCTGCCGTGATTTCCTACATCGCGCTGGTCTATATCGTGCACCTGGAAGCAGTTAAGCGGAACATGCCGACGATCGGGCACCGGACAGTGTCCACGCTCAGAACCATCCTGGGCATGTTCTTCTTCTTCGCCGGCTTCGCAGCGCTGTGTTACGGCGTCCAATATCCGGTCGGCTGGATCGTGGCTCTTGTGCCGGATGGTGCAAGCTGGATCCTGGCGGTCCTGATCTTCGTTGCCTATCTTGCGCTTCTGAAGCTTGCTGCAAGCGTCGAGGATCTGCATCCGGACGATCCGAATGCCAAGGACATCACGCTTCCAAACATCGCTGAAATCTACAAGGCTGGTCTCTATTACCTGCTTCCAATCGTCGTTCTGGTCTACTTCCTGATGATCGAACAGAAATCACCCGGCCTTTCCGCCTTCTGGGCAACGGCTCTGTTGTTCGTGATCCTGCTGACCCAGCGCCCGATCAAGGCGATCTTCCGCGGAGAAAATGAAACCGTCGAAGCCTTCAAAGAAGGCATCAATGATCTTGCCCATGGCATGATCGACGGCGCCCGCAACATGATCGGCATCGGTCTCGCCACAGCGACGGCCGGTATCATCGTCGGCACCGTGACCCTGACCGGCATCGGGCAGGTCATGGCAGATCTCGTCGAGTTCGTGTCAGGCGGCAACCTCGTCCTGATGCTCATCTTTGTCGGAATTCTGTCGCTGGTGCTCGGCATGGGACTGCCGACGACTGCCAACTACATCGTCGTGTCCTCGCTGATGGCCGGTGTGGTTGTCGAACTGGGCGCCCAGTCCGGCCTTATCGTGCCGCTGATCGCCGTGCATCTGTTCGTGTTCTATTTCGGGATCATGGCGGACGTGACACCACCCGTGGGGCTAGCGTCCTTTGCCGCCGCGGCGGTGTCGGGCGGCGATGCGATCAAGACCGGTTTCACGGCCTTCTTCTATTCGCTGCGCACGGTCGCCCTGCCCTTCGTCTTCATCTTCAACACGGATCTCCTGTTGATCGATGTGACCTGGACGCAAGGCATTCTCGTTGCCATTGTCGCGACCATAGCCATTCTCGCGTTCACCGCGGGTACGATGGGCTATTTCGTCACGAAGAGCCGGATCTACGAAAGCGTGGCACTCGTGCTGATCGCCTTCGTGCTGTTCCGTCCGGATTTCTTCATGAACCGGATCCAGCCTCCGTTTGAGGCGGTACAGCCTGCTGAATTCGTCCAGGCAGTCGGCAATGCGCCGTCTGGTGGGGAAATCAGGGTCACGGTCAGTGGGCCGGATTTCGATACCGGCAACACCAAGGACACCACCATCATCCTCAACCCAGGCGCGGAAGATGGCGGCGAAGCCCGGCTATCGGCTGTTGGCCTTGCGGTTCTGGATGAAGATGGTGCGATGAAACTCGAAGAACCGTTCCCCGGAACGCCTTACTTCGAGAAACTGGGATCGTTCGATTTCTATGGGGACGAGCCCGTTGTCATCAAGTCGGCCGAAGTGAAGGCGGATCAGATGCCCAAGGAACTGATCTACATCCCGGGGCTGCTGCTTCTGGTTCTGATCTATCTGTTGCAACGCAGCCGCGCGGGTCGCGTTGGACGTGAAGAAGGAGTACCGGCATGACCAAATCTGTTCTGTGTGCCGTCGACATTTCCGACGAAAGCGACAAGCTGGTTCTGGAAACGGCCAACAAGCTTGCCGAACTGGACAACGCCCAGTTGGACGTCATCACTGTCGTGCCGAATTTCGGCGTGACCTTGGTCAGCTCCTATTTCGACGAGAATTTTCAGGGCGAGATGGTCTCAAAGACCAGAACGGCCCTGAAGGCACTGGTCGGGAACGTGCTTGGCGAGGAGCGAAACGACAAGATCCGGCACCTGGTGGCAACAGGGTCCATTTACGAGGAGATCCTGGAGGCCGCCAACCAGGCGGGAACTGATCTGATCGTGATTGGAGCGCACAAGCCTGATCTCAAGGAGTTTCTGCTCGGCCCCAACGCTGCGCGCGTCGTCCGGCACTCCCAGTGCTCGGTCTATGTCGTCAGGGACTGACTGATCCGTAGCTGCCGGTAGTACCGAATTGCCGGTCAAAGGAACATTCAACCGCTCGGCCCGGCGCCGGGCGGTTTTTTTTGGTCGTGCAAATGGACCGGATTGACGGTTCGCACCTCTCCCTGCAGCTGAAAGTTCGACGAAGCGGCTGTTTTTGCCTGGATTGGACCCCACAGGTCTAGCCAAACCAAGTTGGACAACCTATCTAATCGTAAGTTTGCGATGAATTAAACCAGCGCACACTCCTGGCTTTGAAATTCAACCGCTACCCGCCTTTTCTGGAGACTGCCTCACATGAGCGATACGAGCACCTACACGCCGCCGAAAGTATGGACCTGGGAACAACCGAGCGGCGGTCAGTTCGCCAGCATCAACAGACCAGTGTCCGGGTCGACACATGAGAAGGATCTGCCGGTTGGCAAGCATCCGCTCCAGCTCTATTCGCTGGCAACACCGAATGGCGTCAAGGTCACCGTGATGCTTGAAGAGCTCTTGGCTCTTGGCCATTCCGGTGCCGAGTATGATGCCTGGCTCATTCGGATCAACGAGGGCGACCAGTTCTCAAGCGGCTTCGTCGGAGCCAACCCCAATTCGAAAATCCCGGCGCTTGTTGACACCAGCACCGCCCCGTCGACCCGTGTGTTCGAATCCGGTTCCATACTTCTGTATCTTGCCGAAAAATTCGGCGAGTTCCTGCCGACGGATCCGGCCGCGCGTGCAGAAACCCTCAACTGGCTGTTCTGGCAGATGGGGTCCGCGCCCTATCTCGGCGGTGGTTTTGGACACTTCTATGCCTACGCGCCGGAGAAGTTCCAGTACCCGATCGACCGGTTTACGATGGAAACCAAACGCCAGCTCGATGTTCTGGACAAGGCACTGGCAGAGCGCCCCTATATCGCGGGCGACGATTATACCATCGCGGATATCGCCATCTTCCCGTGGTACGGCGCACTGGTGCTGGGCCGTCTTTACGACGCAGCGGAGTTCCTGTCGGTTGGCGACTACAAGAATGTCGTCAAATGGGCCGAGAAAATCGATGCGCGCCCGGCGGTCGCCAGGGGACGAAAAGTCAATCGTGTCTGGGGCGACGAATCCGATCAGCTTGCAGAGCGGCACGATGCCTCTGATCTGGACCGCAACGACGCGGTTTCAACAGCTGCCGAATAAACTGACGGTACCGGTGCTCGAAAACTCGCGCACCGGGCAAATTCCGGCAATCGGAAAACAAAATTCCACACTGATGTTTGCCCCGCGTAATGCGGGGTAAATTTTGCTAAAATCGATCTGATTCAGAGTATTCCGGTCAGTTTTTATACGCTGGCACAGTTTCCAGTGCCCATTTAAACCAATTCAATCGACTTAATTGCCCGGGCGTTTTGTGGGCCTGCGCTCATATACCGCTCATAACTACGTCAATCACACCTTGTCATAAGTAACTTTTTCGTCTCTATAGTCGCTGCGCTTGCAAAGTCCGGGCGGCGAAGGTGATTTCTTTGTCTTGTCGTGCGGACACTCCATTCCAGAGACCCTCCCTAGTCACATTTGGAGCAACATATGCCAGAAGCCTTAACCATCGGCACACCGAAGGAAACCTTCCCCGGGGAGGCGCGCGTGGCCCTGACCCCGGAGTCTGCAAAGCAATTGCAGAAGCTCGGGTTTACCTGCCTTGTGCAGAGCGGTGCCGGAGCCGCAGCCGGTTTTTCAGACAAAGCCTATGAAGACGCAGGCGTTGAAGTCATCAAAACCGCACCCAGTCTTTGGAAAAAGTCGGATATTGTCACCAAGGTACGCCAGCCCAATGAAAAGGAACTGGGCTACCTGACCAAGGGCAAGACCCTGATTTCCTTCTTCAACCCGGGCGGGAACGAAGAAGGCCTTGAAAAAGCCAAGGCAAAGGGTGCCAACGTCATTGCCATGGAAATGGTGCCGCGGATTTCGCGTGCGCAGAAAATGGATGCGCTCAGCTCCATGGCCAATATTGCCGGTTACCGTGCCGTCATCGAGGCCGGCAACAATTTCGGCCGATTCTTCACCGGACAGATCACGGCGGCCGGCAAGGTTCCACCGGCAAAGGTTCTGGTGGTTGGCGCCGGCGTTGCCGGCCTTGCTGCCATCGGGACATCAACCTCGCTCGGTGCGGTGACCTATGCTTTCGACGTCCGTCCGGAAGTGGCCGAACAGGTCGAATCCATGGGCGCTGAATTCGTCTACCTGGATTTTGAGGAAGAGCAGCAGGACGGCGCCTCTTCAGGCGGTTATGCCAGTGTCTCTTCGCCAGAGTTCCGCGAAGCGCAGCTCGCCAAGTTCCGCGAGCTTGCTCCGGAAATGGACATCGTCATCACGACGGCCCTGATCCCGAACCGCCCGGCTCCGAAGCTGTGGCTGGAAGACATGATCGCTGCGATGAAGCCGGGATCCGTCGTGGTCGACCTTGCGGCCGAACGTGGCGGCAACGCAGACGGAACGGTTGCCGACGAAAAGGTTGTCACCGAGAACGGCGTTACCATCATCGGCTACACCGACTTCCCGTCCCGCATGGCGGCGCAGTCCTCCACACTTTATGCCACGAACATCCGGCACATGCTGGCTGACCTGACGCCTGAAAAGGACGGTCAGATCAATCACGACATGGAAGACGACGTCATCCGTGGGGCGACGGTGACCTTCGAAGGCGAGATCACCTTCCCGCCGCCACCTCCCAAGGTCCAGGCGATCGCCGCTCAACCGAAGAAGGAAGTCAAGGAACTGACGCCGGAAGAACTCAGGGCCAAGGAAGCCGAAGAGTTCAAGCAGGCGACCAAGAACCAGGTCTCTCTGCTCGCTATCGGTACGGTGCTGATGCTGATCGTCGGCGCCATCGCGCCGGCCAGCTTCATGCAGCATTTCATCGTGTTTGTTCTGGCAGTCTTTGTCGGTTTCCAGGTCATCTGGAATGTCAGCCACTCCCTGCACACGCCCCTGATGGCGGTGACCAACGCGATTTCGTCGATCATCATCCTAGGCGCGCTCATGCAGATCGGCTCCGGATCCTTCCTGGTGATCCTGCTGGCAGCGCTTTCCATCTTCATGGCCGGAATTAACATCTTCGGCGGTTTCCTCGTCACCCGGCGCATGCTCGCCATGTTCCAGAAATCTTAAGGAGGCCGAGCGATGGAATTCGGTTTTACAACTGCCGTCTACGTTGTTGCGGCTGTTCTTTTCATCCTGTCGCTGGGTGGTTTGTCGGGTCAGGAAAGCGCCAAGCGCGCTGTCTGGTACGGCATCGTCGGCATGGGACTGGCCGTCGTGGCAACGCTTATCGGCCCGGGTTCAGGCCTCTGGCTGCTGTCGGTCATCCTGATCGCAGGTGGTGGCATCATCGGTTTTTACGTGGCGCAGCGCGTCCAGATGACCGAGATGCCTCAGCTGGTTGCCGCCATGCACTCCCTGGTCGGCCTGGCCGCGGTCTTTGTCGGCTTCAATGCCTATATCGAACTCGGCCGCGTTGTGGCGATGGGCGAGGAAGAGAAGAAGGCGCTGGAAGGTTTTGCAGCCCTTCTTGCCAAGAAAACATCCGTTGAGCAGTCGATCCTCAAGGTCGAGGTATTCCTCGGTGTCTTCATCGGTGCCGTGACCTTCACGGGGTCTGTCATCGCCTTCCTGAAGCTGGCCGGAAAGGTCACGTCCAAGGCCGAAAAGCTGCCGGGCGGTCATTTCCTGAATGCCGGTGCAGCGATCCTCAGCTTCATCCTGTTGATCCTGTTCGTGAACGACGCAGGTATCTGGACATTGATCCTGATGACCCTGCTGGCCTTCTTCATCGGGTATCACCTCATCATGGGTATCGGCGGCGCCGATATGCCTGTCGTGGTCTCGATGCTGAACTCCTACTCGGGCTGGGCAGCGGCTGCGATCGGCTTCTCACTTGGCAACGACCTCCTGATCGTCGTCGGTGCGCTAGTCGGTTCCTCGGGTGCAATCCTGTCCTACATCATGTGTAAGGCGATGAACCGTTCGTTCATTTCGGTGATCCTGGGCGGTTTCGGCAACACCACCGGTCCGGCCATGGAAGTTGCCGGTGAACAGATTGCCATCGATGCCGACGGCGTCGTCGCGGCTCTGGAAGATGCGGACAGCGTCATCATCGTTCCGGGTTACGGCATGGCAGTTGCCCAGGCGCAGCAGTCCGTGAGCGAGCTCACGAAACGGCTTCGCTCCAAGGGCAAGGAAGTGCGTTTCGCAATCCACCCGGTTGCCGGCCGTCTTCCCGGCCACATGAACGTGCTTCTGGCGGAAGCCAAGGTGCCTTATGACATTGTTCTGGAAATGGACGAGATCAACGAGGACTTCCCGGAAACGGATGTTGCCATCGTCATCGGCTCCAACGACATCGTCAATCCGGCCGCCCAGGAAGACCCGAACTCCCCGATCGCCGGCATGCCGGTTCTGGAGGTCTGGAAATCCAAGCAGGTCTTCGTTTCAAAGCGTGGTCAGGGCACCGGGTATTCCGGCATCGAGAACCCGCTGTTCTACAAGGAGAACACGCGCATGTTCTACGGCGATGCCAAGGCCAGCCTGGACAAGCTGCTGACCCAGATCAGCTAAGCCTGATCAGCACGAAAGACAAAGGAAGGCCGCCCCGGGAAACCGGAGCGGCCTTTCGATTTGTAGCGAGGTGTCAAGCGCTCAGCCGCGCACCCGACTTGTCGAAGAAATACGATTTGCCCTCGGAGATTGCCAGGTTGAAGGTCTGGCCGGACTCGATCGCGTGCTGGCCGAACAGGCGGGCGGTGACCTGGTGGTCCTTCACCGTGGCGATGACATTGGTATCACCGCCCAGTTGCTCCACGTGCTGAACCATTGCGGGCAGATTGCCGCCTTCCGACAGGAACAGGTCCTCGGGCCGGACTCCCAATGTCCGGTCGTCGCCCTCGTTCAGAATACCTGCAGGCAGGAAGTTCATGGCAGGCGAGCCCAGAAACCCTGCCACGAACTTGTTGACCGGGTTGTTGTAGAGCTCCATCGGGCTGCCGATCTGTTCCACATATCCGTCGCGCAGCACGACGATCTTGTCCGCCAGCGTCATGGCTTCGGACTGGTCGTGCGTCACATAGATCATGGACGCCGCGAGTTGCTGGTGC
Organism: Roseibium sp.; assembly: GCA_017643925.1. Taxonomy (GTDB): domain Bacteria; phylum Pseudomonadota; class Alphaproteobacteria; order Rhizobiales; family Stappiaceae; genus Roseibium. The sequence goes on from JAEPML010000030.1 coordinate 20,191, forward strand.
AGCTTGGCAATCTCAAGCCGCGTATTCATCCTGAGTGCCGCATCTAGGTTGGACAGCGGTTCATCGAACAAAAACAGCTTGGGATGGCGCACAATGGCCCGGCCAATCGCAACACGCTGGCGCTGACCACCGGACAGCTCTGACGGATATCGCTCAAGATATTCCTCAAGATTGAGCATCCGGGCGGCCTCGGCGACACGCTGATCGATGATCTCCTTGCTCTGCCGTTCCTGCTTCAGGGCCAATGTCATGTTCTTGCGGACATTGAGATGAGGGTAAAGTGCGTAGCTCTGGAACACCATCGCTATGCCGCGTTTAGACGGCGGCGTCAGGTTCACGTGTTCACCGCCGATATAGACGTCTCCGGAGCTCACATCCTCGAGCCCCGCAATGACGCGCAGCAACGTGGACTTGCCACAGCCGGAAGGTCCGACAAAGACCACGAATTCACCGTCCTGGACCTCGAGATTGATGTCCTTCAGGACGTGAACCTGGCCAAAGGACTTGTTTACGTTTGTCAGGGTTAGCGCCGTCATGGCGTCAGCTCCTCCAGCGTCACGGGTTGCCCGGTGCGAACACTTTCGTCGGCGGCGAGACAAATCGCGAGCGACTTGATCGCATCCTGCATATGCCGGGTCAGGTCGATGTTTTCAGAGATCGCGCGCAGCATGTAGTCTTGCTCCGCGTCACAGAGTTCCTGGTGACCGGGTTCACCCGGCAGGTCAATGCGCCTGTCGCCATCCGGTCGATGCACCAGAAGCGCGCCCACCTTCGTGTGACCGTCGACATCCGAGGAATCGTCCTTGTCGTCCTCGACGATCGACACGGCGCCGGCGGGTGAAACCACATCCTTCACGAAGAAGGCCGCCTCCGACATCATCGGGCCCCAACCGGCTTCGTACCATCCGACTGATCCATCGTCGAAATAGACCTGGAACTGGCCGTAGTTGTACATGTCGGGTGCAATTTCGTCGGACAGGCGCAGCCCCATGCCGTTGACCTTGACCGGCCGCGCGTCTGAGATCTGGCACCAGACATCAACATAATGCACGCCGCAATCAACGATGGGCGCCGTCGTCTGCATCAGGGATTTGTGTGTTTCCCATTCCGCGCCGGAACTCTGCTGATTGAGATTCATGCGGAAAACATAAGGACCGCCCAGTGCCCGGGCTTCTTCGACCAGACGAATCCATGACGGGTGGTGGCGCAGGATATAGCCGATGACCAGTTTCCGGTCCGTCTCCCGAGCCACGGCAACGACGCTTTGCGCATCTTCCAGCGTTGTCGCGAGCGGTTTTTCGACGAAAACATGTGCCCCTGCCCGCATGGCGGCAATGGCGTAATCAGCGTGGCTGTCGGAATAGGTTGCAACGACCACCAGGTCCGGGCGTGCCGTCTCCAGTGCCTTTTCAAAGTCCGTGAACACCGGATACCCCGTCAAATCGGCATGCGTCACGCGTCCCGACCGATTGACAAGACCGACAATCTCGGCATCCGGGTGGTTGTGGTGGGCAAGCGCATGGGACAGGCCCATATTGCCGAGCCCGGCGATCAGAACACGGGTCATTTGACTGCTCCCGAGGTGATGCCGCGGATCAGCTGGCGCGAGAAGATCACGTAAAGGATCAGCACAGGCAGGATCGCCATGCTGAGCGCGGACAGCACCGCGTTCCAGTCGGTCACGAACTGGCCAATAAAGACCTGGCTCCCGAGGGTCAGGGTCTTGGTTTCCTCGGCCGGGGCAAGGATCAGCGGGAACCACAGGTCGTTCCAGATCGGGATCATGTTGAACACCGCCACCGTCGCCATGGCAGGCCGTACCAGCGGCAGCACCAGCCGGAAGAAGATCGTGTATTCGGACAGCCCGTCGATACGCCCAGCATTTTTCAGATCGTCAGAGACCTGCCGCATGAATTCGCTCAGGATAAACACCGCCAGGGGCAATCCTTGCGCTGTATAGACGAGGATCAGCGCTGTCAGCGTGTTGACCAGTCCGGTTGCCACCATCATTTCCAGAATTGCCACGGTACCGATCCGGATGGGGATCATGATACCGAGCGCAAGATAGAGCCCCATGATCAGGTTGCCCCGGAAGCGATATTCGCTGAGAGCGAAAGCCGCCATTGCACCGAACAGGAGGATGAGGGTCAAGGACACCACGGTGACGATCATGGAGTTCTGGAAATAGAGGAAGAAGTCTCCCTGTTTCATGACCGTCTCGTAGCCGATCATGGAAAAGGTGTCCGCGTTGGGCACAGCCAGAGGCTCACGAAAGATCGCCTTGCGGTTCTTGAAACTGTTGATCAGGATCACGAATACCGGAAACAGGGCGATCAGCGTGTAGAGGATCAGGGCCCCGTGCATCGCGACCTTGTTTAGCGGGTTGGAACGCGCCTTGTTCATCGACTTTCCTCCCCTCTAAAGCTGATATCTGCGCATCCGGGTCTGGATGCCGAAGAGATAGATACACACACCGACCAGGATGATCGCGAACATGGCGCTGGCAATGGCGGACCCCAGATAGGGATCACCCAGTTGCAGCTGGAAGCCGAAGAACGTCCGATACATGAAGGTTCCCAGAATATCCGTCGAGAAGTCGGGCCCCGCCAGCGCCCCTTGCGCGGCATAGATTAGGTCGAACGCATTGAAATTGCCGACAAAAGTCAGGATCGAGATGATGCCGATAGACGGCAGGATGAGCGGCAGCTTGATCTTCCAGAAGGCGGATATGCCGGTGATACCGTCGATTTCACCGGCTTCCAGGATCTCGTCAGGGATCGACAGGAGGGCCGCATAGATCAGCATCATCGGGATGCCGACGAATTGCCAGACGGAGATCAGCGCCAGCGTGGTCAGGGCGTAATCCTCCTTGCCCAGCCAGGGCGCGTAGAGCGACTTAAGCCCGATCGCATCCAGCATGGAAGGCGCAATGCCCCAGATGGGCGACAGGATCAGCTTCCACGCAAAGCCGACAATCACGAAGGACAGGATTGTCGGAATGAATATGGCCGATCGGTAGAACGCAGCAAATCTCAGGCGCGGATGACTGAGGATAGCCGCGAGAATGATGCCGATCGGGTTTTGAACAAGCATGTGAATCAGGAAGAACCAGAAATTGTTCCCCAGAGCATTCCAGAACTGATCCGCCCAGTGAGGGTCTCCAAAAAGCGTGTAGAAATTCGCCAGCCCGACAAAAATGCGCTCCTGATCGATCTTGCTGTAGAGCGCAAGGCGAAGCGTGTTGAACAGCGGGAAAATCATGACCGCCGTGTAAATGAGGACCGCTGGGGCCAGAAACACGACGATGTGCCAACGGAAACGAGGCTTGCTCATGTGAAGCTCCGGTTTAAAAGATCCCGGGCAAGCCTGAGCTTGCCCGGGACTGCTGTGTCATCGGGAGATTACTGGTGCGGAGCGTACCAGCTGGCCAGGCCTTCCTGCAGCTTCTGGCCCAGTGCTTCCGGGGTCTCCGTGCCCTTGATCGCCGCCACGGAGGCACCCCAGGTCTCGGTTTCCAGGTTCGGCGTGCCGCGAGACAGGATCTGGTAGGTGGACCGGATCGTGCTCTCGCACTCGCCGCGCCAGCTCACGAATTCCTTGGCAAGCGGGTCTTCCAGTTCAACCGGAGCGTTGGAAAGCGGGAAGAAACCCGGGACGGAGTTACCGAAAATGTCGGCAAATTCCGGCGAGGCAACCCATGCAAGGAAGGTCTTGGCAGCTTCCGGGTTGGGCGTGGCCGCATTCATGCCGATGCCGATGTCGGTGTGATCCGAGATGTAGCATGTGTCGCCCGCGTTGCGGACCGGTGGCTTGAAGGCGCCCATTTCGAAGTCTGCCTGAGCATTGAAGCCAGCAATTTCCCAGCTACCTGCCGGATAAATGGCGGCGCGACCAAGTGTGAACAGGTTCTGGCTGTCCGGATATGTCTGGGCTTCGTAGCCATCGCCGAGATATTCACCCCAACGAGCAAGCGTCGCGTAAGGCTGAACCCACGGAGCATCCGTCAGTTTCTGCGCGCCCGCGATCAGCGCAGCACGGCCCGACTCGCCCTTCCAGTAGTTCGGGCCAATGTTGTTGTAGCCCATGGTTGCGGCTTCCCACTGGTCGTTGGTACCCATGGCCATCGGGATGTAGCTGCCGTCTTCCTTGAACTTGTCCAGAACCGCAAAGAACTCGGCTTCGGTTGTCGGAACTTCGACACCAAGCTCCTTGAAGGCGTCTTTGTTGTAGATGAAGCCGTGGATCACGGATGCCATCGGGACGCAGAAGCTGGCCTTACTGTCATCTGTCTGCCATGCGGATTTGGCGACGTCGGAGAAGTTGCTCATGGCTTCCATGTCGGCCAGGTCAACCAGGTGGCCCGCTTCAAAAAGCGCCAGGGACGTATCAAACGGGCGGCAAGTAATAATGTCACCCGCAGACCCGGCATCCAACTTGGAATTAAGGGCCGCGTTGTATTCTGTCGGCGCGGTCGGAGAAAACTTGACCTTGATTCCAGGATGGGCAGCTTCAAAAGCCGGAATGATTTTCTCCTGCCAGAGCACGAGGTCGTCGTTTCGCCAGCTCTCAATCGTCAGTGTTACATCTTGCGCAAAGGCGCCTGAGGTCGCCAGCGCGGTGGTGACCATGGCCATGGTTACAAGTTTGCGATTCATTTCAGTCCTCCCGAATATTCCAATCAACCGATGGAAACGTTCAATTGATCCTGCATGACGTGCAAATGCCTTCCAGATACCGCGACAACCCCTTCCACTTCTCTCCAGGGGTATTACCGCAACACCAGTCTGCGCCTCATTGAAGTGCAAAACCAGACCTTTTGAAGGGCAAGTCATCCATTCAATTCCTACACATATAATACCTATATAATACCACTTGTCGACCATTAAGTTTTTTTTGGGCAAAAATTTTTTTTCACGTCCTCTCGTGGGATTTATTTCAATATTGGTACCATATTGGTCTTTTACCGTTAACCTCTCCGGTGCCTGAAGCAGTCCCGGAACTCAGAAAATCGAGGGCTGGGCGCTGCGAAGCCGCAGCATCAGTGGCGTCCCCTGCAGCGCACTGCCGTGCTGGATTTTTGATGCGGCCACTGGCACGGACCGGACGGAACGTGTGGACCTACAAATTGTGGAGCGGCCCGCCGATTGCCGCTGCAAGAGCTTTCGCCTATCATTCAATCGAGAGCGCCTGCACAGGAGGCACGCGGGCGAACGTGGGAGGAGAGCCTCAGTATGTCGGTGACGCACGAGCCCTGGCTCGTTGCTCTTTCCCTGGTTATGGCCTTTCAGGGAAGTTTTGTTGGACTAAGCCTGGCGGTACAGGTCAGAAACGCTGTCGACCCGCGGCGTCGTTTGCTGCTTGTTGGCGCGTCGATCACATTGGCACTGGCCATCTGGTCGATGCATTTCGTCGGCATGCTGGCAGCCAAGCTTCCCGGCGCGGTGGATTTCCTCGTCCTGCCGACTCTTCTGTCGTTCCTGGTCTGCGTCCTCGTTGTCGGTATCGCTGTCTTCACGGCCAGCAATCGCAAGCTGACTTCGCTTCGGCTTGGTCTGTCGGCATTCGTCATGGGCGCCGGTATCTGCACCATGCACTATCTGGGGATGTATGCCTTGCACCGCTCGCTGCTCATGCATCATGACCCCGCCTATGTGCTTGCCAGCTTTCTGATCGCCTTCAACGCTTCCGGCCTGGCCTTGTGGCTGTTGTTCGGGATGGGGAAACGTCCACCAATCGTTGTGTCCGCCGTTGCCTTGGCGCTTGCCATCTCCGCAATGCACTACACGGCCATGACCGGGATGACTTTCTCGCCATTGCCGACGGCGACGGATATGACCGCCCCGTCTCTTGGTCCGGGGACACTGGCGATCTTCGTGTCTTGTGTTGCCTTCCTGGTCTCGGGACTTTTCCTGCTGGCGCTGGTGCCGGCTCAGGAAGGGCGGCAGGCGCCCTCGGACTCACGTCCGGAGCCTTCCATTGAGACCTCCGATGAAGACGCGGTGCCCGGTACGCTTGACACCTTGGGCAATGAACCGGGCAAGAAACCGGCATCGGGTCTGCAGGCGGCTACAGCCACACCCCGCCCGACAACCTCAAAGACCCGCCGCATGCTGCCAATTGAACGCGACGGGTCAAAGGAACAGATCGGTGTCGGTGAGGTCGTGGCGATTCATGCCGATGCGCATTACACCAAGCTATATGACGGGCAACGCGAGTATTTTTGTCCGCTTTCGATCAGCCAAATCGAACAACAGCTCGATCCAAAGGTTTTCAAGCGGGTGCATCGAAGCCACATTGTAAACCTGTCCTGCGTAACAAGCTTCAAGCGCGCCGGGGACGGCGGTTTGCTTGTTCTCAAGGGCGAAGATGAGCAGACCGTACCGGTTAGCCGGTCACGGTGGTCGCGCATCCGTTCGAGACTTGTTTCCCTGGCCGAGGAAACCGACCAACCCACACAGGCAGCGCCCGCCGAATAGGCGATCAGGCGACCACTAAAATTGTCGCGCATAATGTGCTGCAATGCAAAAAATCGACTTTTTTGCCGTCATTCGTGCAAACTGCCAGAAGCCACAACAACCCAAGGCCGAAATCCCACCACCTCGAACCTGCTATTGAAAAATCATTTAGTTTCAGATCATTATGTGAGCGCTGCACCAATTGTAGACACCGCAATTCATGAATTACGTCAGTCATGCTGTCGCTTTTCGTGCGGAAAAACGCGCATTCCGTGTAATCAACCAAGCAACCTGTGCATGGTTCCTTGAGAGTGCACCGCACCACTCAGCACCCTTTTCCCTATCTCGCTTGCAAGTGTGACGCACGCACAGGCGAATTTCTTGACCCAGGCGATGAGCGTCTCGCTCGAAATCGCGAAGTGGTCTGCAGTCCGCCATTCCATCGGACTGAGTGAGGGAGGAAAAGACGTGATACCTGGTGAATTCACCTATCACCGGCCATCATCGGTGGCCGAAGCCGTAGCCATCCTGGTAAGTCACGGTGACGAAGCACGCCCGCTTTCCGGCGGTCACAGCCTGATCCCCATGATGAAACTGCGCATGGCAGCGCCGGAACACCTGGTCGATCTGGCCGGCATTGCCGACCTGAAAGGCATCTCGGACGGTGGCGCAACCATCTCCATCGGCGCGATGACCACGCAAAACGAGTTGATCGGCTCGGATCTTCTCACGCAAAAACTTCCGATCATCCGGGAGACATCCCTCCTCATTGCCGATCCGCAGATCCGTTACATGGGGACACTGGGAGGCAATGTCGCCAATGGCGACCCGGGCAATGACATGCCGGGACTGATGCAGTGTCTCAATGCCTCCTACGTGCTTGCCGGCCCGGACGGAGAGCGTGAGGTTGCGGCGCGCGAATTCTATGAGGCCGCCTATTTCACGGCTCTGGCGCCAGAAGAACTGCTGACAGCCGTCAAGATCCCCGTTCCCGCTGCCGGACACGGTTATGCCTACGAAAAACTGAAGCGCAAGGTTGGAGACTACGCGACCGCCGCTGCCGCAGTCATTTTGACCATGGACGGCGGGACGGTCAGCTCCTGTTCAATCGCGCTGACCAATGTTGCCGACACGCCGCTTTTTGCATCAGACGCCAGCGACATAATCACGGGCTCAACGCTCGACAGCGCCACGGTCGATCGTGCCGTTGCAGCTGCAGAAGCGATTACCGAACCAGCCTCCGACGGACGCGGACCGGCTGAATACCGCACGAAGATGGCCGGCATCATGGTTCGTCGCGCGCTGGCACGCGCAGCTGAACGCGCCAACGGCTGACACCTCGTCGAGGGAGAGATTTATGAGTGATATCGAACAGATCCCGGTCACGATGACCGTCAACGGCAAGAAGGTGCAGCGTTTCGTTGAGCCGCGCACCCTGCTGATCCATTTCCTGCGGGAAGAACTGAACCTTACTGGTCCGCATATCGGCTGTGAAACGTCCCATTGCGGCGCCTGCACCGTCGAAATGAACGGCATGTCGGTCAAGTCCTGTACGCTGTTTGCCGCGCAGGCAAATGGCGCAGAGATGACCACCATCGAAGGCATGGCGAATGCCGACGGTACGTTGTCGGCACTTCAGGAAGGCTTCCGTGAAATGCATGGCCTTCAATGCGGCTACTGCACACCGGGCATGATCACCCGGGCGCACACGCTGTTGAAGGAAAACCCGAACCCGACGGAAGACGAAATCCGGATGGGCATTGCCGGCAACCTTTGCCGCTGCACAGGCTACCAGAACATCGTCAAGGCCATTCAGTACGCCGCAGCCAAGCTCAACGGCACTGACATTCAGGAGGCTGCAGAATGAACGACATGACCCCGACACGGGAACAGCGTGAAGCCAACCTGGAAGGCATGGGTTGCAAGCGCAAGCGCGTGGAAGACGTTCGTTTCACGCAGGGCAAGGGACAGTATGTCGATGACATCAAGCTGCCCGGAATGGTTTACGGCGACTTCGTCCGCTCACCCTATGCCCATGCGAAGGTCACCAAGATCGACGCCACAGAGGCCCTCAAGCTTCCCGGCGTGATCGCGGTTCTAACCGCCGAAGATCTGAAAGGCGTCAACCTCGCGTGGATGCCGACACTCGCCGGTGACGTCCAGATGGTGCTGGCCGACGGCAAGGTGCTCTACCAGAACCAGGAAGTTGCCTTCGTGGTTGCCGAAGACCGCTACATTGCCGATGACGCCATCCAGCTGGTTGAAGTGGAATATGAGGAACTGCCCGTTCTGGTGGATCCGTTCCAGTCAATGGCTCCCGATGCGCCGGTCCTGCGCCCCGACCTTGAGGGCAAGACCGAAGGCGCACATGGTCCGCGCAAGCACCACAATCACATTTTCAACTGGGCGGTCGGTGACAAGGATGAGACGGCCAAGGCGTTTTCGGATGCCGATGTCACCATCAAGGAGATGATTTCCTATCACCGCACGCACCCCTCCCCGCTGGAAACCTGCCAGTGCGTCGCCTCGATGGACAAGGTGAAGGGTGAGCTGACGGTTTACGGAACCTTCCAGGCCCCGCATGTCATCCGCACGGTTGCCTCTCTGCTTTCCACCATTCCGGAGCACAAGATCCACGTGATTGCGCCGGATATCGGTGGCGGTTTCGGCAACAAGGTGGGCGCCTATCCGGGCTATATCTGCGCCATCGTTGCGTCCATCGTCACCGGTGTTCCGGTGAAGTGGGTTGAGGACCGGATGGAGAACCTCTCCACCACCTCCTTTGCCCGCGACTATCACATGACGACGGAAATCGCGGCGAAGAACGACGGCACCGTAACGGGCCTCAAGGTTCACGTCCTTGCGGACCATGGTGGATTTGACGCTTGTGCAGACCCGTCCAAGTGGCCGGCCGGCTTCTTCAACATCGTCACCGGGTCCTATGACTTCCCGGCGGCGCATCTGGAGGTTGACGGCGTCTACACCAACAAGGCGCCCGGTGGCGTGGCCTATCGGTGTTCATTCCGCGTGACGGAAGCGGCCTACTGCATCGAGCGCGCCATGGATATTCTGGCGCAGAAGCTCGAAATGGATCCGGCGGACCTTCGCATGAAGAACTTCGTCAAGCCGGAACAGTTCCCCTATCAGTCCGCACTCGGCTGGGAGTATGACAGCGGCGACTATCACACCGCCATGCAGAAGGCGATGGACACTATCGGTTACCGGGAACTGCGCGCCGAGCAGAAAGCCAAGCAAGAGGCCTTCAAGCGTGGCGAGACCCGGGAAATCATGGGGATTGGTGTTTCCTTCTTCACCGAAATCGTCGGCGCGGGACCGTCCAAGAACTGTGACATCCTGGGCGTGGCCATGTTCGACAGTGCGGAAATTCGCGTCCATCCGACCGGCTCCGTGATTTCCCGCATGGGTACCAAGTCCCAGGGCCAGGGTCACGAAACCACCTGGGCACAGATCATCGCGACGGAGATCGGGATCCCTGCTGCCGATATCATGGTCGAGGAAGGCAACACGGACACGGCGCCTTACGGTCTTGGAACCTACGGCTCCCGGTCCACACCGGTCGCCGGAGCAGCCATTGCCCTGGCAGCCCGCAAGATCCGCAACAAGGCCCAGATGATTGCTGCCCATATGCTGGAGGTCTCCGAATACGATCTCGAGTGGGATGTCGACGGGTTCCAGGTGAAAGGCAATCCGGAAGCCCGGAAGTCCATGAAGGAAATCGCCTGGGCGGCCTATCATGCTCCGCCCCCCAACATGGAGCCCGGTCTGGAGGCGGTCAGCTACTACGACCCGCCCAACATGACCTACCCGTTCGGCGCCTATTTCTGCGTCATGGATATCGACGTCGATACCGGTGTTGCAAACACGCGGCGCTTCTACGCGCTGGATGACTGCGGCACCCGGATCAACCCGATGATCATCGAAGGCCAGGTCCATGGTGGATTGACCGAGGCGTTTGCCATCGCGATGGGTCAGGAAATTGCCTATGACGAAATGGGCAATGTCATGGGGGCGTCTTTCATGGACTTCTTCATCCCGACCGCGGTTGAAACGCCCCACTGGGAAACGGACTACACCGTCACACCCAGCCCGCATCACCCGATTGGAGCCAAGGGCGTTGGCGAAAGCCCGAATGTGGGCGGCGTTCCTGCCTTCTCCAACGCGGTCAACGATGCGTTCCAGTTCCTCGGCAACACGCATATCCAGATGCCACATGACGCCTGGCGCATCTGGAAAGCTGCCAAGGACCTTGGCGCGCACGGCTAAGGAAATCCGTCACCGCAGATCGCAAGGATTTGCGGTGACGTCGTCCCGGCCATTCCATGGCTCGGCCATGGGATCCGTGCCGCTGCCTGTCTGCAACGACTAACCTCACTCGTTTGGACAGCAGCGGCGTGGCTTCCAGGATCAGGCCCGGGAATGGCCAAGTTTTCGAAAGCGAAAAACCGACCCTTATGAGCAAAAGCAAAGAACATTTGGCGAAAGCGCTGGCGGAAACCGGCTATGTTGCGGACGAAGGTCTGGCGACGGCGCTGGTACTGACCGATATGCTGAGCCGCCCCCTTCTGCTCGAGGGTGAAGCCGGTGTCGGGAAGACGGAGGTCGCCAAGGCACTCGCCAATCTCGAGGAGACCGATCTCATCCGACTGCAATGCTATGAGGGTCTCGACCGGTCGGACGCCATATACGAGTGGAACTACCAGCGGCAATTGCTCGCGATCAAGGCGCGCGAAGGGTCGGGGGCCGACGCGGACGCTGTTGAAGAAGCCGTCTTTTCCGAAAAATACCTTCTGGAACGTCCTCTTCTGGCGGCCATAAGACAGGAAAAACCACCGGTCCTGTTGATCGACGAAATCGACCGGGCAGACGAGGAATTCGAGGCGTTCCTCCTGGAAATCCTCTCCGACTATCAGGTTTCCATTCCCGAGCTGGGAACCGTTCCTGCGACAAGCATCCCGCGCGTGGTCCTGACATCCAACGGGACTCGGGAGCTTTCCGATGCGCTCCGTCGCCGTTGTCTCTATCACTATGTCGACTATCCGGCCCCCGATCGGGAGGCGCGTATTCTTCTGTCCCGTGTAGACGGCCTCGACGCCGCCCTCGCCCTTCAAATTGCCGAGCTGATGGGCAACTTGCGCAAGGAAGACCTCAACAAGGTTCCTGGCGTCGCCGAAACCATCGACTGGGCGGCCGCTCTTCTCGGACTTGGCGTGAAAAAACTCCACGACAGCCGTGATCTGGTTTTCGACACCCTTGTCTGCGTGCTCAAGACACGGGAAGACCAGGCCAAGGTGACCCGCGAAGTCACGGATCGCCTGCTTGGGAAGGTGGCCTGAGCGATGTCGACATTGCGGCTTGAAACCCACGAGGATGTCGGCGCGGTGCTTCGCGAACGCCTTGCTGGCTTCGTGCGGACCTTGCGCGACAACGGTTTCAAAGTCGGTCTGGCGGAAACCCGCGACGCCTTGCAATTGATACGCACGACCCTCGTCAAGCACCCGAAATCACTCAAGGCGGCTTACCGCTGTCTGTTCTGCGGGCGACAGTCCGACTGGAAGCGCTTCGATGAACTGTTCGACGCCTATTGGCTGGAACGGGGATTGAAAACGGGGGTCAAGGTAACCGGCTCCAGCCCCAAGAAAGGCATGAAGACCATCCGCGAATTGATGGATGCGCAAGGTACCAAACAGGAGACCCTCGCTGGTGACGTCGAACGCCAACCCGGTGAAGAGGACGAAGACAGCGACGACACCCCAACCGGACGGCGAGAGGGCGCCAGCATTGCTGAAAATCTTGGCCAGGTAGACTTCCGCAACATGCAGGACCCGGATGCGCTCGAAAAGGCGCACGATCTGGCAGAACGTCTTGCCAGGGCCATGCGTGTGCGCCTGACGCGGCGAGACCGCCAAAGGCGCAAGGGACCGCGGCTCGATCTTCGCAAGACCATTCGGCATTCCATTGCCCATGGCGGCACGCCGATTGAACTCATTCGCAAGGGACCGCGTCACCGGCAACTCCGGCTTGTCATCCTGCTGGATGCCTCCGGATCGATGAACAATTATACGAGCGTCTTCACCCGCTTCGTGCATGGCATGCTGGACAATTTCCGGGAGGCTGAAGCCTTTCTTTTTCACACCCGCCTGGTCCACGTGTCGTCTGCCTTGTCCGAGCGAGATGCGGCACGCGCGCTCGATCGCATGGGACTGATGGCCCAGGGCATCGGCGGCGGCACAAAGATCGGAGAGGCACTGGCCGACTTCAATCGCTGGCATGCAGCGCGTGTCATCCATTCCCGGACATGCGTGATTATCCTGTCAGACGGTTACGACACGGGAGACCCGGCAGCTCTTGGCGAAGAAATGAAACGCCTCCGGCGTCGTTGCAAACGCATCGTCTGGCTCAACCCGCTCATCGGCTGTGAAGGTTACGAACCGACCGCAGGCGGAATGCAGGCCGCCCTGCCACATGTCGACCTGTTTGCACCAGCCCACAATCTCGACAGTCTTGCCGCACTCGAACCTTACCTGGCCGAGCTGTGATGCTATGGGAGATGAACTGATGAAACACGCTGTTCCCGATGCAGGATCCCAGGCAGCGCCTGAGCTGACCAGTGACCTGCAGCCACTGATGAGCCGCTTTCAGAATGCAAGCGAGCCTTATGTACTGGCAACCGTGGTGCGGACCATCTCGGTCACGGCCGCCAAGGCGGGTGCGAAAGCCGTGATCGACCGGGACGGTGAGATTGTTGGCGGATGGATCGGCGGCGGTTGCGCAAGGGCGGCCGTCATCCGGGCAGCAAGGGCCGCGTTCGAAGACGGAGAAACCCGTTTGATTTCCCTTCAGCCGGAAGAGTTTCTGGCGGAGCTCGGCGTCAAGGCCGGCGATGAACGCGAGGGCGTGCAATTTGCCAGGAACATGTGCCCCAGCCAGGGCACCATGGATATCTTTATTGAACCTGTTTTACCACGGCCCAACCTCGTGATCTGCGGGGCAAGCCCGGTCGCACTGGCGCTTGCCCGGCAGGCCCCGACGATCGGGTTCGACATCACGATATGCGCACCTTCCGAGGATCATCCGGCCTTTCCAGGTCAGGGAAGATTGCTCGATGGCTACGGTCTCGATGCAACCGGCAACGCCGACAACTACGTCATCTTGTCCACGCAGGGGCGCGGTGATCTTGCTGCGCTTGAAGCGATGGTCGAACAGCGCGCGAAACATATTGGCTTCGTCGGCAGCCGACGCAAGATTGCTGCGCTCAAGGCAAAACTGTCCGAAAAAGGCGTTGAGACGCAGAAACTTGAGCGTATTCAGGGACCTGCCGGGCTTGATCTCGGCGCGATAACCCCTGAAGAAATCGCCCTTTCGATCCTCGCGGAGCTGGTTCAGATCAGGCGCCAGGACCAGCGGGTTGCCGCGACAGATAACACCCCGTCAAACGATTGAATCCATACCGGAGATTGACCCCATGCAAATGACAGACAGCCAGCGGATCGAGGCATCGCGCGAAAAGGTCTGGGAAGCCCTGAATGACCCTGAAGTTCTGAAAGCCTCCATTCCCGGCTGCGAAGAACTCACGAAGAATTCCGACACGGAACTGGAAGCCAAGGTCAAACTCAAGGTTGGACCGGTCAAGGCGACCTTTGGCGGAAAAGTTACACTGAATGATCTTGATCCACCCAACGGCTACACGATCGAAGGCGAAGGTTCCGGTGGCGTTGCGGGCTTTGCCCGCGGAGCTGCAAAGGTCAGCCTGGAGGAAGATGGGCCTGACGCAACGATCCTGACCTACGAGGTCGATGCAAAGATCGGCGGCAAACTCGCCCAGCTCGGCTCGCGCCTGATTGACAGCACGGCCAAACGCCTCGCCGGCGAGTTCTTCACCAATTTCGGGGAGCACGTTGCCCCAAGCGCACCTGAAGCGGAAGTTGTCGAAGCCGAAGCGGCAGATGCACCGGCGGAGAAAAAAGGCTGGCTCGGCGGATTGTTCGGTGGCGGCAAGAAAGAGGAAGAGGTTGTCGGCTGATCCGGCTCGTTCGGAGCAGGACATATGTTACCTTGAATGACTTGGGAGGAATTGCAGTTATGACATTTGCCCTTGAACGGCCAGCTTCGATCATGGAGCAGATCCGGCAAGACCCATCTTTGATGCTTGCGCTTGGAACCGGCTCGCTTCTGACTGCATTCCTGCTGGTTGCCCATGCCTGCTGCATCGGATTGGCAGAACAGCATTTCGCACCGCTTCTGCAGATCTGCAGCACGATCGGCTGAACAGACACCTTGGTGTCCACCACATGGCGAATAGTCCCGGCCTGAGTGCCGGGACAGCAAGACAAGCTTTAAAAGCTGAAGCGATACACGAACTCCAATTAGCCGTCAGAGCTTGGTAATTCCATTGAGAATTTCCAGAGTTGCCCGTTTCATTGCAGGCATCGGACCCTTCAAAATTTCAATCCGGTCAAAGACGTCCGGCCTGTCATTTAAGACCTGCCTCAGCGAATTGCCGAATGTCTGACGCAATTCGGTGCCAAGGTTGAATTTGCAGATGCGTGTTTCCCTTGCAAGCTTCCGGCGAATTTCAGGTGGAATGCCGCTACCGCCGTGAAGGACAAGCGGTTTTGAGGTGACCTGTTCGATTGCGGACAAGGCGTTGAAATCAATGCCGTCTGTCTTTTCCGTCTGGAGGTGGACGTTGCCGACCGAAATGGCAATCGCGTCAGCGCCGCTTTCGCGATCAAACCGGGCAGCTTCCTCCGGGTCCGTATAGGCCGAAGCAGCGCCTTCCGCATAGCCCACAAACCCGACCTCGCCTTCCACCGAAACGCCGGCGGCATGCGCCTCTTCTGCCAGACCCGCAGTCAACTCGACATTCTCCGAAATCGGCAATCGCGACCCGTCAAACATCACCGAAGTGAAACCGTGGTCGATGCCGGCCCGGCAATCGTCAACCGAGTAGCCGTGATCGAGGTGGCACACAACGGGCACCTGCGCCTGGTCGGCAAGATGGCGCAGCATCTTGCCAATCACTGGTACCGGCGTGTGGGCCCGGCACCCCGGGCCAGCCTGCAGGATCACCGGGCAATCGGCTTCTTCAGCCGCCTCAACGAAAGCAAGGGCGTCCTCCCATCCCAGGACCACGAGCCCGGCCAGCGCGTACCCTTCCTGAACCGCCGGCTGCAGGACTTCGGCGAGCGAAACTGCCGTCATTTGAACTTTGCGATCATGTCTTTGATGCCGGGAATGGTCTCGATCTGCCAGGCGTGGTCCGGCTGGAAATACTGGACCAGGGAGCGCTGGGACAGGCCACCGAGAATGGTGAAATAATACATCTCGTAGCCGGGTGCGACGACACAGGGGTGATACCCCTTGTCGAGCACGATCGTTGACCCGTCGACGATGTGGTAGGCATCTCCAACCTTGCCATCCTCACGCTGAACCAGCTGCATTCCGAACCCGTTGTCGGGCTTGAAGCGGAAATTGTAGGTTTCGTCGTGCCTGGACTCTTCGGGGAGCCGATCGGTGTCATGCTTGTGCGGCGGAAAGCCGGACCAGCCACCCTGCCCGACCGTGAAGAGTTCGGAGACCAGCAGGCGGCCAACCTTGTCGTGGTACTTGGTGCCGAGGATATGCTTGATCTTGCGGTGGGTCTTGGTGTCATCCGAGCCGTATTGAACCAGATCGATGTCGGCCGTACGAACATCGAAGGGTTCCAGCACCTTGTCGTATTTCGCACCGGCAATGAACACCTCGGCCTCTTCGCTGACGCAGACAAGCTGCGCCTTTGCACCTGTCGGGACATAAACGCCTTCAGGCTCCCCGTCCCAGACATCAGCGCCGCGATTGCCAAGTCCGTCGAAGGAAACGCCCTCAACGGACACATCCACGCTGCCGGTGGCCGGGACAATGCAGGTTTCGTAGCCCGGGACGGCATATTCGAAAGCCTGGCCACGCTTCAGCTTGACGATGTTGAAATAGTTCAACGGAACCTTGCTGTCCTCGACATTGATGATGGGTTCGTTCTTGTTGTCGTAGGGCGGGAAATGCATGACAGCCTCCTCAGGTCTGCGGAGCGGTATTGTTGTTCAGGAATTCGTCAAGTTCTGCCGGTGTCGGCATGGCAGGCGCACAGCCAATGCGGGAGACCACCATTGCGGCAGCGGCAGATCCTGCCAGGACTGCCTGCCTCAGCGTCTTTCCGGTCGCCAGCCCGGCCATCAAGGATGCCATGAAGGCATCACCTGCGCCCATCGGCTTGATCGCCTCGACACGGAAGATCCCGGTCTCAAATGAGCCGTCACGGGAAAAGACAACGGATCCCTTCTCCCCCATCTTGTAGACGACGACGGTGTCGCCCTGTCCCAGTTCAGCGGCCAGACGCCTGCCGTCGTCATGCGTGCCGTTGGCCACCACGGCAAACTCGTCGTCGTTGCCGACAACAATGTCGGAAGCTTCGATGGCCGCGCGGTATGTCTCGGCAGCCTCGTGACTGCTCACCCAGGAGTAAGGCCGGTAATCGAGATCAAGAACCACGGTGGCTCCTTTGTTGCGGGCATGTTCCATGGCGCGCAGGGTGGCGCTTCGCGATGGATTGCCTGCAAGCGCCGTCCCCGTCACGATCAGGGCATCGTAGTTTTCAAAGTCGACACCCAGAACCTGTTCTTCGCTCATCAGAAGATCGGACGCATTGTTGCGGTAGAGCGTGTTCTGGGTGTTCTCGATTCGCGTTTCCGTCACCGCAAGAGACGTGCGCGACTCGCCCTCCAGAACACGGACATGTCGAGCGTCGATACCGTATCTTTCCAGTTCGTTGCGCACGAAACGCCCCACCGCGTCCTGCGACACACAGCTCAGGAGGCCGGTTGCAAGCCCGTGGCGGGCGAGACCGGCCGCGATGTTGCCGGAAGACCCACCAAGTGCAGTGGAGAAACCGGTCGCATTCTCGACCTCGGTGCCGGGCGGATCGGCATAGAGATCCATTCCGGCTCGGCCAAGAACGAGAAACTTTGACTTGGGCGAGAGAGCAGCCGCCATGTCAGACGCCTTTTCTCTGGTCTACGCGGCCGGCTTCCCAGTCTTCATGGGCCTGGCGCACGCGATCGCTCGTCGAGACTTGCGGCGTGCCGACCTCCCACCCGGTGTGCCCTTCCTGGGTCCAGCCTTCGAAAGCGTCGACCTGAAGCGAGATCACATAGGTGCGGTCCGATTGCTTGGCCCGGCCGAAGGCCTCCTTGAGTTCATCAATCGAATGAACGGTCTCCGCGTTGGCGCCCATTGCACGGGCATGGGATTCGAAATCGACGGCGAAGGGTTCCACCGCAATCCGGCAATCGGAAATCAGGTTGTTGAAGGATTCATTGCCTGAATTGTTCTGAAGCTTGTTGATGACGGCAAAGCCGCCATTGTCGCAGACGACAATGATCATCTTGGTTCCGGCCAGGACCGAGGAATAGATGTCGGAATTCATCAGCATGTAGGAACCGTCCCCAACGAAGACGATGGTGTCCCGGTCCGGGTAGTCTTCCTGATGCCCCATGCGAGCACCCCAGCCACCGGCAATCTCGTAGCCCATGCAGGAGAAACCGAATTCCACATCGACGCTGCCAAGCGACTTTGTGCGCCAGTTGGCCGTCACTTCAGCCGGTAGGCCGCCGGCGGCAGCCACGACGCGGTCGTCTTCGTCACATTCGTCGTTGATCGCGCCAATGACCTGCGCATAGGACATCGGCCGGTTGCTGCCGTCCGTGCGGGTTGTAGACATGTTTTCCGACAGGTATTCATCCCAGGCCTTGCGTTCGCCGGCAGCCTTGTCCAGCCAGCTCCCGGGTGCGGTATAGCTGCCAAGCGCGTCGGAAAGGCTGGGGATCGTGAGTTTTGCATCCCCGACGACCGGGATTGAACGATGCTTGCCCGCATCATGGCGCCCGACATTGATCGAAACGATCTGGGCATCCTTTGCAAATGCTGTCCAGGAACCGGTCGTGAAGTCCTGCAGGCGCGTGCCGATCGCAAGGATCACGTCCGCGTCCCTGGCAAGATTGTTGGCCGAATTTGAACCGGTCACGCCGATCGGTCCGCAATTGAGATCATCCCCGTAAAGCAGGTTTGCGCGGCCAGCTATGGTCTCGACCACCGGGATCCTGTGCCTGTCGGCAAAGGCCTTCAACTCACGGGTCGCCATGGAATATTGAACGCCACCACCGGCAATGATCAGAGGACGCTCCGCGGACTTCAGACGCTCCGCTGCCGTTTCCAGCTCACGCGCATCCGCGTGTTGACGCCGCAGATAGTGGGTCTTCGGTTCAAAGAAGACTTCCGGATAGTCGTAGGCCCAACCCTGCACATCCTGCGGCAGGCCCAGGAAGACCGGACCGCAATCCGCCGGATCCACCAGCGTGCTGATGGCAACCGGCAGGGACTGGAGCAGCTGGGCCGGATGGGTAATCCGGTCCCAGTAGCGTGTAACGCTCTTGAAGGCGTCATTGACCGAAAGCGACGGATTGCCCGGATGCTCCACCTGCTGAAGAACCGGGTCCGGCAGACGGGTTACAAAGGCGTCACCGGACAGCATCAGCAACGGCAGGCGGTTGGTATGGGCAATCCCGGCAGAGGTCAGCATGTTGGTCGTGCCGGGGCCAGCCGATGTCGTGGCGAACATGAACCGGCGGCGCAGCTGCTGCTTGGCAAAACCAACGGCCGCCATGGCCATCGACTGCTCGTTCTGCCCGCGATAGAGAGGCAACTCCTCACGATGATTGTAGAGAGCCTCACCGAGGCAGGTCACATTGCCATGACCGAATATGCCGAATCCTCCGGCACATAACCTCGCCGTCTTGCCGTCAATTTCGACATGTTGGGCTGCCAGATAACGGACAAGTGCCTGAGCCATCGTCAGGCGAAGCGTCTTCTCGGCCATGAGCCTCATTTCCTCCAGGAAAGCAAATTACAAGTTCGGGCCCACGGCCTCTTGACTGTGAAAGCTAATGGGTGTTTAGCTATTTTGCAAGCGGTTGCAAAAAAGGATCAAAAACGCATGGAAAAACGCGAACTGGGAATCGGCATTGTCGGTGGCGGCTACATGGGAAAAGCCCATGCCGTGGCAATGCATTCCGTCGGCGCCGTTTTTGACACCGCATTGCGCCCGCGGCTGGAAATGGTTTGCACGACCACTCCTGAAGGCGCTGCCCGAAAGGCCGATGAGCTCGGATTCGCAAGATCGACGGCAGACTGGACGGAACTCGTTACGGATCCGCGCGTGGAAGCGATCGTGATTGCCTCGCCGCAAGCCACTCATCTGGAGGTCTCGAAGGCGGCATTCGAACTGAACAAACCGGTCTTCTGCGAAAAGCCGCTTGGCCGCAACCTGGATGAAAGCCGTCAGATGACTGCAGCCGCCGAAAAAGCCGGCGCCGTCAACATGGTCGGCTTCAACTATATCCGCACGCCTGCCTCGCAGCTTGCGCGTGAGATCATCGCGTCGGGCGAGATCGGCGAGGTCACCTATTTGCGCGGCGAGCACACGGAAGACTTCTATGCGGACCCTGCCCTGCCCGGAACCTGGCGCGCGCAGGGCCGCGCGAATGGCACGATGGGTGATCTTTCCCCGCATATCATCAATGCGACACAGGCGCTGGCCGGCCCCATGGAGCGCGTCCTCGCGGAAATCGAGACCGTGGTGCAGGAACGTCCCTCGGACAACGGCATGATGACCGTCACCAATGACGATCACGCCCAGATCATGTGCCGCTTTGCGTCCGGCGCCCTTGGCGCGCTCTATGTCAGCCGCACGGCCTTCGGTCGCAAAATGGGCTACGCCTACGACATTTACGGCACCAAGGGCGCCATTCGCTTCGACCAGGAAGACCAGAATGCGCTCTGGCTCTACGAGGGCAATCAGAACCCTGCCCGAGAGGGATTCAAGAAGATCTTGACCGGGCCCAACCACCCCGACTACGTGAACTTCTGCCTGGGACCGGGTCATGGCACCGGCTACCAGGACCAGATCATCATCGAGGCCAAGGATTTCCTGACGGCCATCGAAACCGGCACCTCAATCTGGCCCAGCTTTCGGGACGGGCTCTATGTGAACCAGGTCGTCGAAGCCGCCTGGCGCTCGCACGAAACCAAGAGCTGGACTAATCTTGACGACGTCTAGGCCAAGGCCGGGCGTTGTCGCTTTTTCGGAAAACAAAAAGATGACTATCAAAATTGGGAACGCCCCCTGCTCGTGGGGCGTTGAATTCGCAGATGACCCGCGCAACCCGTCCTGGGAAAGAGTGCTCGATGAATGCCGGGACGCCGGCTATCGCGGTATTGAGCTTGGCCCGGTCGGCTTCATGCCGGAAGATCCGGCAGTGCTCGGGGACGCACTTGCCGCCCGCGAGCTGGAACTGATCGGCGGCGTCGTTTTCCGCCCCTTCCATGACCCGGCCAAATGGGATGACGTCAAGGACGGATCGGTACGCACATGCGAGGCGCTCAAGGCACACGGCGCCCGGCACCTGGTGTTGATCGATTCCATCTCGCCCCGGCGCGCGCCAACTGCCGGACGTCCGGGAGAAGCCGAGCAGATGTCTTCGTCCGAATGGACTGACTACGTCTCGAAGATCCGCGATATCGCCAGGATGGGCACGGAAGAATACGGCCTCATCACGTCGATCCATCCCCATGCGGGCGGCTTCATGGATTTTGAAGAAGAGGTGGAGCGACTGCTCGGCGAGGTCGATGCGTCAATCCTGAAAATCTGCCTGGATACCGGCCACAGCATCTACGCGGATTTTGATCCGGTTGCCTTCATGGACCGGCACATGGACCGGATATCCTATATGCATTTCAAGGATATCGACCCGGAGGTTCGCAAAAAGGTTGTTGCCAACCGGACTGATTTCTACGAGGCCTGCGGCGACGGTATTTTCTGCAATCTGGGCAAGGGTGCAGTCGACTTTCCGACCGTCAAGGCCCGGCTTGAAGCTGCCGGTTTCGACGGCTGGTGCACGGTCGAGCAGGATTGCGACCCCGACAAGGCGCAGTCTCCCCTTGACGATGCCCGGGACAACCGGACCTATCTGCAATCCATTGGTTTTGAGGACGCAGCATGAGCAAGTTGTTATGGGGAATGATCGGTGGCGGCCAGGGATCGCAAATCGGCCCGGCGCATCGCATCAGTGCCGGCCTTGATGGACATTACCGGCTCGCAGCGGGTGCTCTGGACATTGACCCGGAGCGCGGCAAGTCCTTCGCCATGGAACTCGGCGTTGCTGAAGACCGCGCCTATGCAAACTGGCAGGACATGCTGGCAGGCGAGAAAGACCGCGAGGACCGTCTGGACCTCGTGACGATCGCGACACCCAACGCGACGCATTACGAAATTTCCAAGGCTTTTCTTGAGGCGGGCTTCGATGTCCTGTGCGAAAAACCCCTCACGATGACTGCAGAAGAAGCAGAACACATCGTGGCGATCTCCCGGGAAACCGGCCGGATCTGCGCCGTCAATTACGGATATAGCGGCTATCCACTGGTCCGTCAGATGCGGGCGATGGTTGCCAATGGCGACCTCGGCAAGATCAGGCTGATGAAGGCTGAATTCGCTCACGGTTTCCATGCCGACGCGGCCGACGCCGACAATCCGCGCGTTCGCTGGCGCTATGACCCGGCACAGGCCGGCACCTCCGCGGTCTTTGCCGATGCAGGAATCCATGCCTTTCACATGGCCTGTTTCGTTGCAGGTCAGACACCGGTCGAGATTTCGGCGGATTTTGCCTCACTCGTCGGTGATCGTCAGCTTGAAGACGATGCCATGATCAACATCCGCATGAACGAAGGCGCTCTTTGCCGCCTCTGGACGAGTGCGGTTGCGGTCGGCCGCATGCACGGCCTCACGCTTCAGGTCTTCGGTGAAAAAGGCGGACTGTCCTGGCAGCAGCAACATCCCGACCAGTTGCTCTGGACACCTCTAAACGGCCGGACACAGGTCCTGGAGCGCGGCGATGGATCGCTCTCTGCCCAGGCGGTTCGGGCCTCCCGAATCGCAATCGGTCATGCCGAGGGTCTGCCCGTCGCCTTTGCCAATATCTATCACGACCTGGCAGATGTCCTGAAGGCCCGGAAGGAAGGCAGCGCGCCGGATCCCCTCGCACTGGACTACCCGCAAGCGGAAGACGGGCTCTGGTCGATGAAGGCAATTGAAGCCGCAGCAGGTTCCGCGCGTTCAAAGGGCGCCTGGGTCACGCTCTGAAGCTCTTGAAATCGGCCGGTTCAGGAAAACTCAGTTTCCGGACCGGTCAACCGGCTTCAAGGACCCCCGATCGACAATCGTGCAGGGAAACAGCCGGATTTCCGGGCTCCGGTCCGGGTTTTCAACCATCCCGACGACCAGCTCGACCGAGCTCATGATGATGTCCCGGATGGGCTGGCGGATCGTCGTCAGGGAATAGGCATCCCAACCGGCCATGGCGATGTCGTTGAACCCGAGGAAACCGATTTCCTCCGGTATCTTCTTGCCTGCAGCCCGCACCGCATCCATCGCCCCCATGCAGATGAGATCATCACCGCAGAAGACGGCTTCGATTGACGCATCAGCCAGAAGTTCGCTCATGGCCTCCCGTCCGGCCTTGTAGGTGTAATTCTCGGCAAACCCCTTTGCGACCACATCAAGCTCGAGTTCCTTGGCCGTCCGCAGAAAACCGACAACCCGGTCCTTAGTCGATGTGGCTGATTCCGGCCCGCCCAACAACGCAACCTTCCTGTAGCCCCGCTCCTTGAAGGTGCGTGCCGCCATGCTTCCGCAGTGTTCATTGTCGATCCCGACAACATGCACGTTGGCATTTGCCTGGTATTTTCCGAAGGTGTGAATCACCGGAATTCCGGCTGTCTGGAAAGCATTGGCGAAGCTTGTCGGCAAGGTCGATGTCGCGACAATGACGCCATCGACGCTGTATTGCCGCAGCAACTCGACGAATTTCTTTGGTGATGTGTCCCCGGACAGATTCACCAGCAGAGGTCTGAAGCCACGCTTCTGCAATTCGCTCGTGAACAGGTCGAAGACATCCAGAAAAGCGGGATTCTGAAAATTGTTGGCGACGAGGCCGATCAGCTTGGTCCGGTTGGTCGCCAGGCTGCGCGCGATGAGGGATGGCTTGTATCCAAGGGCCTTGGCAGCCTTTTCAACCTTCTCCCGGGTCTTGGCCGATACGCTGGCCCCGTCGGTAAATGTCCTGGACACGGCGGAACGTGAAACCCCTGCCCTTTCCGCGACTTCCTTCAGTGTAACCGCCAAGTCCTCGACCCAACCCGTTTGCCGTTATTTCTCCTTGTAAAAGCTACACGATTGACTTCGCCCGTCAAATTTTTTGCAACCGGTTGCAATTTTTTTCCGATTATGCTTCTCTGAATGCAGGCACGAAAAAACACCGTGGGTGTTCCCGCGGCGAGTGCCAACAATTCATTGGGAGGAACATATGAAGAAGACACTTATTGCGATGGCGGCAGCAGCTGTTGCGTTTACGGGATTGACGGCGCCGTCTTATGCTGAGGGCGAGCGTTTTGTCCTGATCAGCCATGCGCCGGACAGCG
>JAEPML010000031.1 GCA_017643925.1 Roseibium sp.
CGCCTGATCTCCAAACACGGCTTCAAACTCCGGCCACAGCCATTCAGGGACATCGGCCTTTTCGAAATCTCGAAATCCGGCATCTCCAACGCGGGAGAAACCCTCGATCTCTTCCTCCGTCAAACTTTCCGGCGCGTGCCGATCGCTGGAGAGCACTTCGGTAAGCGCATCGACCGAATTCCCCCAGGTGTGGACGTAAGTCGCCAACACAATTGCCCGAGGCGTGTCGCTCGCCATCCTGGCGGCAAGGGAAGCGCGATTTCGCAAGGCATCGAATACGAGATTCCCGATGGCCGTTCTGTCGCCAGAGCCGGCAAACCGGTGTGAGGATCCCCATTCCTTGAGAGCGACCTGAACCGGTCGATGACGGGTGTCTACCTCGGTCAGGACTTCTATTGCCGCCGCAAGGCGCCCGCCATCTTTCATGTTGATCCCTTGATGCCTTCAGGTCAGTGCAGAGTATTGCACACCCTGGCTTATACGTTGGATGGGTAATTCGGGCTTTCGCGCGTGATCGTTACATCGTGTGCGTGGCTTTCCCTCAGTCCAGCACCGGA
The DNA here is from genome assembly GCA_017643925.1 of Roseibium sp. Classification (GTDB taxonomy): domain Bacteria; phylum Pseudomonadota; class Alphaproteobacteria; order Rhizobiales; family Stappiaceae; genus Roseibium. The sequence goes on from JAEPML010000031.1 coordinate 558, forward strand.
GATCTGGACGAAACGGGCTTTCTCCTGAAAATCCAGGATGTTCCTTCCGCCAACATAGCCCATTGCCGCACGAAGGCCACCGGCAAGCTGATGCAGGACACTGCCCAGAGCGCCCTTATACGGCACTTGTCCCTCGATTCCTTCCGGGACGAGTTTCAGGCTGTCACGTACTTCTGCCTGGAAGTAACGGTCCGCAGACCCGCGCGCCATCGCACCGACCGATCCCATGCCGCGGTAGGACTTGTAGGAGCGGCCCTGGTGCAGATAGACCTCTCCCGGGCTTTCCTCGGTACCTGCGAGCAGTGACCCGACCATGACCGACGCGGCGCCAGCCGCGATAGCCTTGGCAAGATCCCCGGAATACTTGATGCCGCCATCTGCGACGACCGGAATACCCTGCTTGTCGGCTTCGTTGACCGATTCCATGATTGCCGTTAGCTGTGGAACACCAACGCCGGCAACAATACGGGTGGTGCAGATGGAACCGGGGCCAATACCAACCTTCACGGCATCCGCACCCGCATCGATCAGCGCTTTTGTCGCCTCTGAGGTTGCCACGTTACCGGCCAGAACCTGAACCGAATTGGAGAGCTTCTTCACCCGGCTCACCATGTCCAGAACCTTCTGGGAGTGGCCATGCGCCGTATCGACAACAACCATGTCAACACCGGCATCTACAAGGCGTTCGGCCCTTGCAAAACCTTCTTCACCAACGCTGGTCGCCGCGGCAACGCGCAGGCGTCCCTGATCATCCTTGGAGGCGTTCGGGTTCAGTTGTGCCTTTTCCATGTCCTTGACGGTGATCAGACCAACGCAATTGCCCCCCTCGTCAACCACCAGCAGTTTCTCGATCCGGTTCTGGTGCAGCAGGCGCTTGGCGTCGACCTGGCTGACATTGTCGCTGACGGTCACGAGATTTTCGCTCGTCATCAGTTCGTGGATCTTCTGCTCAGGGTTGGAGGCAAAGCGCACGTCGCGGTTAGTCAGGATGCCAACGAGTTTGCCGGTAATCTGACCACCCGTACCACCATTGTCGACAACAGGAACACCTGAAATGCCATAGCGCTTCATTAGATCGAGAGCGTTCTGCAGCGTCGCGTCCGGACCAATCACCAGGGGATTGACCACCATGCCGGATTCAAACTTCTTCACCATGCGGACTTCTTCGGCCTGCTGGTCCAGCGACAGGTTCCGGTGAACGACACCTATGCCACCGGCCTGGGCCATGGCGATCGCAAGACGGCCTTCCGTCACGGTGTCCATGGCCGAGGACAGGATCGGAATATTGAGTTCCAGCTCGCGCGTGACCTTTGTTTTCAGGTCCACGTCGCCCGGCATGACTTCAGAGTGTCCGGGGATGAGCAATACGTCATCGAATGTCAGCGCTTGCTGACCGGTGGATGGGACAAAGAAGGACGCCATTGCCAATTCCCCTATAAAATAGATTACTGAGACGCTGGCATGGATCGTGTGCCAGCATCTAACGAGTCGCTTCGGCTGTGCCGGAGAAGTTGGCGCGGGTCAATAACATGCGGGTGACAGAAAGGAAAGAGCCTTGCGCGTGTCTGTCGGTGCTGTTGACAACGCCCCGAAGGATTAAAGCAGCGCCGGATGCTGGAACCTTTCAATCTGCCTCAAGGTCGCTGCCGCGAAAGCCCTTGGCGATCACGTAGAGTTCCGGGCTTTCCTTGCGGCTCGCCGGGGGTTTCAAATGAGCGACGGTCTTGAACTCGCGCTTTAGTTCGCGCAGCAGCTCGTTCTCGGTGCCACCCCGGAACACTTTCGCCAGAAAGGAGCCTCCCGGCACCAGATTGCGGCGCGCGAAATCGATGGCGATCTCGAACAGATGCGTCGTCCTGAGGTGATCTGTCTGCTTGTGACCGGTTGTCGGAGCGGCCATGTCTGACAGAACAACGTCAGGCTTGTGTCCGCCCAGAGCTTCCATCAGGGCTGCCGGCGCATCGTCATCCAGAAAGTCCTTCTTCAGGAAAGTTGCACCACGAACGTGGTCCATATCCAGATAGTCGATGCCGACAACCTTGGGCGCATCGACACTGGATTGAACGCGCTGTACGGCCACCTGGCACCAACCGCCTGGTGCACAGCCGAGATCGACCACCCTGTAGCCCGGTTTGAGAAGCTTGTGCTTGTCATCGATTTCAATGAGCTTGTAGGCGGCACGCGAGCGATATCCGTCCTGCTTGGCCCGACGAACATACGGGTCGTTCAACTGTCGTTCCAGCCACCTCGTGGAGGATTCGCGTCGCCCGGCGGCAGTCTTCACCTTTACATGGAGGCCGCGGTCGCCCGATCCCTTTTTCGAACGGCTCATGCTCTGTTCCTTTGCCGGTTGCCGCGGTTGCGGTGACCCGATCTCTTTCTGGCCCAGACACCGTCGGCAGCCATCAATTCGGTCAGGATACCCTCGCGCAATCCCCGGTCTGCAACACGAAGCCGCGAACAGGTCCAGCGCCGTCTTATGGCTTCGAGGATGGCACAACCGGCGAGAACCAGATCGGCACGGTCCGCGCCGATGCACGGGTTTTCAACGCGCGCCTCATAAGGCATATCGCGCAATTGATCAATCATGCCCGACACATCCTCGTCCCGGAGCCAGGTTCCGTCGACGCGGCGCCTGTCATAGCGTTTCAGGCCCAGATGGACCCCCGCGAGCGTGGTCACCGTGCCCGACGTGCCAAGCATGTGAACGCGCCCGGAGGAAATTGCCTCAGACAGATTGTCCGCAAGGCTGAACCCGGCCAGGTGATCGGCCGCATCTTCGACCATGGCTTCAAAAATGTCGGGCGTGACATGCACACCGCCGTGGCGTTCCGCAAGGTTTACCACCCCAACGGGCAGTGAAATCCAGGAGCGGATGAAACGCGTGAGCGCATAGCCCCTTGCTCCGCATCGATTGCGCAGGTCCAGCCAGACGATCTCGGAGGAACCGCCGCCAATATCGAAAAGGATAACGCCGTCAGCTTCATGAGACACAAGCGACGCGCAGCCGGCAACCGCAAGCCGTGCTTCCGTTTCCCGGTTGACCACCTCGAGCGCAAGGCCTGTCTCGCTTCTGACCCGGTCAATGAACTCGGTGCCGTTTTCGGCAGCGCGGCAGGCTTCGGTCGCGATCAGCCGGGAGCGCATGACGCCCCTGTCCGCAAGTTTTCGATGGCATTGGGCAAGCGCATCTATGGCGCGGTCCATGGCGGCGTCGCTGAGCCGCTTGTTGGATCCGACCCCCTCACCCAGCCTGACGATCCGCGAGTAAGCGTCGATAACGCGAAACCCGCGTTCTTCCGGCCGCGCGATCAGGAGACGGCAATTGTTTGTTCCGAGGTCCAGCGCCGCGTAAAGCTGATGCCCGTTCGCTCCGCTGCGACCGTGATCCCGGTAATGATTGGGCCGATGCTGCCGTCTCGGCTCGGTTCGTTGCTTTCCCTGCCTTTTTTCCGGCGCATCCGGCTTGTCGGTGCGCGCCTGAACAGGCTCAACCGCACCATTGACCTGATGGGACTGGTTCGCACGACTTTCCGAAGGCTGTGGCTGCGGGGTGTTCGTGACCTGATCCGGCCCGGCATTCGCTGCCTGCCGGCGCCGTCTTCCACGACGCCGCGCTGCCTTCTTGCCCTTGAGACTGGTTGCCTTTTCAGGGGTTCCATCCGGCCTGGCCGATTGGGCGGCCTGATCTGCTTGAACGCCTTGAGGCTGAGCGTGTTCCGGACGCCGCTTCTTGCCGCGGCGCCGTTTCTTCCGGTTCCGTTCTGCCTGGCTGTGTTCGCTCCCGCCAGCAACACCGGCGGCGGTTCCCTGTCCCTGTTTGACGCTTCCGGTTTCAGCTGGAACGGAGGTCGACTCCGTTCCTTTCGCAGGTCCCGGGGCAGTTCCTGATGCGTGGACTGCGCCGTTCCCCTTGGGCCCTCTGCCCGACCGGCGTTTGCGCCGTCGCTTGCTGGGGCTCCCGGACTCCGATGGAGTGCCGCTGCTACCGGACACGTCAGGGGCACCTCGCCTGTTTTCAGGCGGTTCCTGACCTGACTGAGTCACGTGTCTTGCCTTTCAGACCCGGTGCTCCTGCCCGAACTGGCGGCGCGACCTGAGTCTTATCTTTCGTTGCCAAAACAGTAGCAGGTTGTGTGCTGCTGGCAAAGCATTCCTTGCAAGCAAATTGTCCTTTGTTTCAATTCCACTGTGAAGCTTTTCAATTTATCAAAAAAGTCAAAAAGTGCTCTTGCGTTGAACCCGTTGATGGATGTATACGCGGTTCACCGATCCGGAGCGCTCATTTGCGCCGAACTGACCGGCCGCTCTTTTTCTGAGCACGGCTCTTGGGGAATAGGTTAACGGTAGACCCGCGGACTCTGACTCCGTTAGTCCTGGTTCGAATCCAGGTTCCCCAGCCAACATCTTCACGAAAAATGCAAGCAGTTTTGAAAGTCCTTTAGGGCTTCTGCCTGGTATCTTCCCGAGAGCCAAAGACGGCTTGCTAGATGGCGACCGTGAGGGCAGCGAGTACGCCCAGCCAGTAATGGACCAGGATCACGCCTGCGAGATTTTTCTGATACAGGTAGACGTATCCAAAAACGATGCTTGCGAAGAACGTGATGACGACGGCGTCGACACCAAATGTCAGATGCAACGATGCAAAGATGGTGCTCGTGAGAAACACCGAGCGATGCCCTTTTGTGTCCGCCAGGAATTTTTGAAACAGCCCTTGCAGCAAGCCCCTGGACCCAATCTCCTGAAACACCGTGTGTATGAAATACTGAAGCAAAAACAGGAGATCTACCGTCGCGCCACCGCCCACGGTCTGCCGCAGTCCGCCACTGGCCATCAGGTAGACCAGCACCGGAACGGTAATTGCGGCACAGATCAGGAATGACTGGACGAGAGATTTGACCAAGCCTTCCTTGCGAAGACCCAGCTGTCCGGGCGGGATCTTCATTATCTTGATGATGACAAGGCAGGGAATGGCAAAGAGCAGGACGGTTTGCCAGGAAAATTCGGGGTCATATACGTCTACGACGTACTTCTCTGCCACCAGGTAGAAGAGTGACGTTGAAATCAGATAGAGCGCAATCGTGAAAACCAGAAAGTAGCCGAACTGGTTCTGCAATGTCTTCGCTTCGAGTTGCTCGCGCAATGCGGACAACATGCCATCGCTCAAGTGACGGGCCCGTTCGACAACAACGCTCGCCAAGGCTGCCTTCAGTTCCCCGGAAATCACGGCGCCATCCGGCAAATTCTTCAGGGCTTCAGAAGGGATGAGGATCAGTTTGCAAGGTGTTTGAGCAATCACGGACGCGGCGCGCGGTGCTCCGTCCAGAAACGCCAATTCACCCAGACAATCGCCCGGTCCCACTGTGTTCAACGGAATCGTCCGACCCGCATCATCCCGCCTGACGATCTGTGCTTCACCCTCAACCAGCAAAAACAGATCGGAATTCTTGTCGCCTTCTGCAATAAGGACCTGCGTTGCCGGAACCTCCAGAACCTCAGAAACTCCGACAATGCCATTCAACACGTCTTCATCCAGATGAGCGAAGGCTTCGTGTTCCTTCAGCCTGTCAATCATGTTCATTGGCAAGGTATCACTTTGAAGCTGAAGTTCGGGGTTAGAGTTAGGACTTCGGTCCGACGGACAAGAGGTTGGCACCACCTGTCATCTGACCACAGAATGCAAGTCGGAGCATATGCGCTCGTTTCAGCACATGCCGATGCGCTTGCCTTTGGTCATATGGCAGGCATCGGAAGACGCAACCCGGAACCTGTGGACTTCATCAGCAATAACTCGCTATCTCTTTCGCAGTCGTAAAGAATTGGCGTGATTCACCAAGGGAGAACGCATGCAGCCGGGTCGCAAACCCCGTGTTCTGATCATCAACGCCTAGTTTGATCCCTGGAGATCGTCGTGCCCCACACGGCTCTTTGTTCCGCGGGCAATGGCTCCGTATTACCTGGCCGGATACATAGACAGGGAATGCACAGAGGTGCGTGTCTGGGACGAGGTCTATCATGGCTCTCTCATGAGCCGCGGTTTGTTCGAGTGGCCCGACATGGTGGTCCTGACCGGACTGACTGCAGCCTTTGACCGGGCAAGACAGCTGGCGGCCTATTGCAGACATTTCAATCCCGCCGTGGTTTGCGTGATTGGTGGCCCGATCGCCCGGGCTATGCCGTCGATCTGCAGCGAGGTATTCGACTACACCTGCCAGGGGGATGTGGAAGAAATTGGCCTTGTCATCGAGGCCGAATTCGGGTCCAAACACTGCGCCGAGGCAACCGCGCCAAGATTTGACCTGACCAAGCCCACCATGGGGGTCGGCTACCTGGAAACGACCAAGAACTGCAATTTCGCCTGTTCCTTCTGTTCGCTCTCCGGTGAAGGCCGTGCCTATTCGAGCTACAGCGACGCGGCGATCAACGCTCAACTGGATGCCCTAGGCGACTCCTTCGTCGTCATGGTCCTCGACAACAACTTTTATGGCAACAACCGACGCAGCTTCAAAAGGCGGGTCGAGCTGATCGGCGACCGGTGGCGGAAAGGGCAATTCAAGGGCTGGGGCGCTCTTGTAACGGGTGATTTCTTCAAACGGCCTGAAAACCTGGCGCTGATGGCCGATAATGGTTGCAAGGGGCTGTTTTCCGGCGTTGAAAATCTGGACGCGGAGTTCCTGAGATCGTTCAACAAGAAACACAGTCTGGATTCCGATCTGCACAGGATCACGAATGCCTGTGCAGACCACGGCATCTCGTTTGACTACGGCATGATACTGGATTTTTCCAGCCAAACAGTGGGGGAAATCGACGACCAGATTTCCGGCATCCTGTCCGATGCCAGGGTTCCTTTGCCAAGTCTCCTCTCCATGACAATTCCAATCGTCGGCACCCCCTATTTCCAGGAGGCAAGTCGCTCCGGACGGCTCATGCCCAACCTCCTGTTAAGCGACATGGATGGGCAAAAACTGGTCGAATGGCCGAAGGAGCCCCTTGAAACAGTCGTCCGGTTCCTCGGAGACTTGCTTAAATTCAAGGGCCGAAAGAGTGCGCTGGGCCGCCATGCCGTGCGACATGCCTGGCATTGGCGAAAGCATTATGACTGGGAACAGACAATCGTTTCCGTGATCCGCCCGCTCCTTCGGTTTGGCGGCACTCTCCAGATTGGCACACCACGTCAAATGCTTCAGAACCTCAAGGAACCCGACCTCACCTATTGTGCGATGTCCGACGGATTGCGTTCGGCCTACAAACCGGTTTTCCGATTGGAAAGTCATCTGGAAAAAGAGTTTGAACCGCTGCAGATCACCGACCAGTCCGGCGCCTTGACCGAAAGCTTCCTGCAGGCGCAAGCCAAACCAACGCCTTTGGCGGGTTGAGCCGGCTACAGGTCATCAGCCACGTGGCCGGGAGTTCAATCGCTCACGGTGCTTCCTGTCAGCGGTTTCGATGTTTGCCAGGAACTGGTCTGTGCATCTGCCCCAGCTGTATTCAAGCGCTGCTTCCCGGCAGGTGTCCGTCGGCACCTTAAGTGCGGACAAGGCTGCCTCGCGCAGATCTTCCGACAAAACACCGGCGCCACTTTCACCCAGCACATCGACCGGGCCCATTACCGGAAATGCGGCGACCGGCACCCCGCAGGCAAGCGCCTCGAGCAAAACAAGCCCGAACGTGTCTGTCCTTGACGGGAAGACGAAACAGTCCGCACTCGCATAGAGCCTGGCCAGGTCCTCACCGGACTTCATCCCGGTGAACAGCACGTCCGGATACTTCCGACGCAGACTTTCAATTTGTGGGCCGGTGCCCACGACGACCTTAGAGCCGGGAAGATCGAGATCCAGGAAAGCCTCGATATTCTTTTCAACGGAAACCCTGCCGACATTCATGAAGACAGGTCTTTGAAGGTGTGCCGGCAAGGAAGACTCTCCGTAAGGCCTGAACACCTCGGTGTCCACGCCGCGCGACCAGCGCATGATGTTTTTGAAGTTTCGGCTTTTGAGACTTTGTTCCAGCATTGAGGTCGCGACCATGCAGCCGGACCCGGAATTGTGAAACCGGCGAAACCACGCATAAAAAGGTGCGGTCGGCACCGGAACCCTTGCGGTGACATATTCGGGAAACCGGGTGTGATAGCTGGTTGTAAATGCTCGATTGTCCTTCTTTGCGGCGGCCGCAGCCAGCAAACCAAGCGGGCCTTCGGTCGCGATATGAATATGATCGCAATCCTTTTCGCGGATCATCGCCCTCAATATGCGCCTGGTGGTTATGGACAATCGAATTTCTGGATAGGTCGGAAACGGAAGTGTCCTGAACCCCTGGGGCGTGATGTATTTCACCTCGATGCCACGGCGTTCCAATTCAGCGGCTGTGTGCTCCAGTGTGCGCACGACACCGTTGACTTGCGGATACCATGCGTCGGTAACAAAAAGGACAGACTTCATACGGAAACTATACCCAACTCGTCATGTGCAACTTGAAGCGTGTCCTGCTCGGATCCGCACCAGCGGATAATTTCCAGCGTCCCGTCAAATGTCTCGCCAATTGCCGTGCAACTCTCTACCCAGTCACCCGTATTGAGATAGTGAAATCCGTCGATTTCCTTGCTGGCCGCGTGATGGATATGGCCACAGATAATTCCATAGAAATCATGGTGTTTCAGTTCATCCGCAACGGTTTGCTCGAACTTTCCTATGATGTTGACGAATTGCTTGACCCACCGTTTGGCAAACGCCCCCAATGACCAGTATTGCAACCCCAGTCTCCGGCGGGCGATGTTCAGCCAGGTGTTCATGGCCAGGGCCGTGACATAAAACCGGTCGCCAAGGTAGGCGACCCATTTCGCTTTTTGAATGACAACATCATATTGATCACCGTGAACGACAAGATACCGTCGCCCGTCAGGCGTCACATGTTCGGCCCTGTCGGTGAACTCGACAAAATTGAAGCGCCGCTTTGGGGAAGACCTGAGAAATTCATCATGATTGCCGGGCAAATAGACAATGCGACAGCCATTCCTGCCGCGGTCCAGCAGAAGCTCGAACAGATGCCTGTGTGCCTTCGGCCAGAACTTCTTCTTCTTCAACTGCCAACCGTCAATGATGTCCCCGACGAGATAGATCGTATCGGCCTGATGACACTTCAAAAAATCAATCAACAACTCGGCCTGACAACCGCGTGTTCCCAAGTGCAAGTCGGAGAGGAAGAGTGTTCTGAGTTGTCTGGGTGGTCTGTTAATTGGCACAGGTTGCAAACTGACTATTCAGATAATTTCGGAGCAGAAATGCGTTTTGCAAACTATTCTCCAGAAGCATGGCTGGCGCAATCCTTTCTCTTTCGTCCGCTGCAAATTTCCCCGCTCAAGCGGGGCCTGAATGACAAACGTGGGAAAAATTGCGCGGATTCCAGTGGTCGTTGCCGGGTGCCCAGGCAAATCCGGATTTTGATCGGGAGGTTTTGTCTGCCGGGGTCACTTCCAGGCTCAGTTTCATCCATGAAATCGCGACCAGCCAACCGGTCAATCTGGCAACAGCGTCCTCCTGAATGCGCCTACAGTGCTCTTTCCATTAGACCAAACAACCTTGGCGAACTATCAATTTGGCTGGATGCCAAATGCGCAATTGAACTGCAATGGTGCGTTTCAACGAGGAAAGAACACCGGGCCGGATGGAAAACACACGAAACACTCTCAGTCTGGTGAAGCTCAGAGCCCTTGAAGCCGTTGTCAGGACCGGGAGTTTCTCGGCCGCGGCCAAGGAGATCGGCGTGTCCCAACCATCCATTTCCAATCATATCCAGAGCCTGGAGAGCCGTTTCAAGACCAAGTTGCTTGCCAAGTCAGGCTATTCGGTTTCGGCGACGCAAACGCTTGAGGACCTGTTGCCCAAGATCCGGGCTGCGCTTGCCCTTGTCGACGATGTGGAAATCAAACTCTCCGACCAGAGAGAATTGGTGTCCGGTGAACTCAGGGTCAGCTATTCCACCTATCAGCTGGCCATTCCGCGGATCTCCGCCTTCATGTCCTCTCATCCTGGCATCGCCATTGAAGCCCGTGCTCTCGCCACGCAGGATATTCTTGACCTCTTCGACAAGGGCGAAACGGATATCGGTTTCATAACCGCGCGTGAAGTGCCTGCCGGGCTCGAGGGGCAATTGCTGGTGACGAGCCGGATCGTCATCGCGGCGCCTCCCGATCACCCGCTTGCTACGAGAGACAAGGTCACGTGGAACGACGTCAACTCGTTGCCCCTGCTTCAACGCGAAGGCTCCTCGGGAACACGCAGGATCTTTGAAGCTGCAGCCACAATTTCCGGCGCCAAACCCAGGACCGTGCTTGCGCTCGGCTCCTGGGGATCAATCGCGACGCTTATCCGCTCGGGTGTCGGCGTCGGAATTGCCATGGAAGCTGAAATCACGGAGCGGGACGGATGCGTTCCCATTCAGATCGACGACCCGTCACTCGTCGCTCATCACTATGTGGTCTGGCAAAAGGACATGGCCAAAGTCGCTGCCGTGGAAGCATTCCGGCAAAGCCTCGTCGCTGGTTGACGTTTGTGTGGCAACACCTATTCTATAGCTAAAACTTATACACTTGAATTTTTCATTGAACTAGCGCCGTCCGATCGTCATTAAACCACCATCGCAGGTTCCTGAGGATACCTCGAACCCCTCGAACACCCCATTTCATGGTGCCCCGGTGACGACAAAAGCCCCCCTGGAACGCCCGAAATCTGGAGAACCCTTTCTCCTGACACCGGGACCACTGACAACGTCCTTGCCGGTCAAACAAGCCATGCTGCGGGACTGGGGAAGTTGGGACAGCGATTTCAGAGACATGACTGCCGAAATGCGAACCTCTCTTTTGGGTCTGCTCGGCAGGGGTTCGCAAGACTACGATTGCGTCCCCATGCAAGGCAGCGGCACTTTCGCTGTTGAGGCCATGCTGGCCAGTTTTACGCCGAAAGATCGTAAAACCCTGATCCTTTGCAACGGTGCCTACGGCAAACGCGCAGCTGAAACAATGGCCTATCTGGGGCGCCCGTTCGCAATCCTCGACAAGGGTGACTACCTCCCCCCACGAGGAGAGGAAGTCGCAGAGTATCTGGCAGCAGATGCCGAGATTTCTCACGTTGTTGCCGTCCATTGCGAAACAAGCTCCGGTATCCTCAATCCTGTTGAGGAAATCGCCGACGCGGTTGCCGCATCGGGGCGAAAGCTCTTGATTGATTCCATGTCGGCATTCGGTGCCATCGCGCTTGAGCCCGCGAACCTTCAATTCGAGGCTGTCGTCTCTTCGGCCAACAAGTGCATCGAGGGCGTACCGGGTTTTGGGTTCATTCTGGCCAGGAAATCTGCGCTACGGGCCGCCAGAGGCAACAGTCACTCGCTCAGCCTGGATGTGCATGCCCAATGGGTACATCTGGAAAAATCCGGACAATGGCGGTTTACGCCACCAACCCATGTCGTGGCCGCATTCCTGCAAGCCTTGAAGGACCATGACAAGGAAGGTGGGGTTAAAGGTCGCGGCGCACGTTATACCCGAAACCGCGATGTTCTGGTTTCGGGCATGCGTCAGCTGGGGTTTGAGACCCTGCTGCATTCGGACTGGCTCTCACCGATCATCGTGACCTTTTTCTGTCCCGCCGATCCCGCATTCGCCTTCGCTGACTTTTACAGCCGGATGAAAGCACGCGGGTTCATTCTCTATCCCGGCAAACTGACTGTTGTTGACAGCTTCCGGGTTGGCTGTATCGGCCAGATGGATGAACACGTCATGCGTGACGTCGTGTCGGCGGCTGGAGACGTTTTGAAAGAGATGGGCGTTGCCAGTGCCGCGCCGCCCGAAGAAGCCCTGGTGGAACGCGCCCGCCTGGCCGCCTGAATCACAAGAAGGAAATACCCATGAGCAAATTCAAAGCAGTCGTTTTCGATTGGGCCGGCACCATGATCGATTTCGGCTCCTTCGCCCCGATGGGCGTCTTCGTCAAGGCGTTCGAAAAATTCGGTGTCACGGCCAGCATCGCCCAGGCACGCGCGCCGATGGGCAAGCCGAAATGGGATCATATCCGCTCAATGATGGACGATCCGGATATCGCCGAACAATGGACCCGGAAACATGGCCAGGCGCCAACGGATGCCGATGTCGACAAGGTCTATGAAGTGTTCGTCCCCATGAACGAAAAAGTCGTCGCCGACTATGCCGACCTGGTGCCCGGTGCCGCGGACATGATCAAGACGTTGCGGGACAAGGGCATCAAGATCGGCTCCACGACCGGCTATACCCGCTCAATCATGGAGAACGTTCTGCCAAGGGCCGCCGAACAGGGCTATGTGCCGGACAATCTCGTGTGCTCTGATGATCTGCCTGAAGGCCGCCCAGGTCCTCTTGGCATGTACCAGTGCTTCATTGATCTGGTCGCCTACCCGCCGAGCGCGGTCATCAAGGTGGACGATACCGAACCCGGTATTGCCGAAGGTGTTGCTGCAGGTTGCCTGACCGTTGGTCTTGCCCTGTCCGGAAACTATGCTGGCAAAACGCCGGACGAACTGGCGGCGTTGCCGGATACCGAGATCGAGGCGATCCGCCAACATGCCACGGCGAAACTGAAGGAAGCCGGCGCGGACTACGTCATCGACTCCGTCGCAGAATTGCCTGCCCTTCTGGAACAGCTTGAAGCGTCCTGATCCTTCGCCCGGATCGGATCGAGCCACAAAGGGCTTCAACGCAAGCACAACGAAAAGCCCCGTTCCATGAAACGGGACTTTCCGGATCAACGCGCGACAGAGCTGGTACGAAGCCTGGCTCTTCGCGCGCTGCACCGTTGGAGATCAGAGCGCCGATTTGATCTTCTTGAAAGCCGCGGACAATTCGTCCCCCAGCAGCGACGCGGCTTCACCAACATTTTCCGCAGACTCGCCGAGCTTGGCCTTGGCTTCAAAACTGTTCCACTTCTCCTCCAGTTCGTCCCATTCGTCCTGGAGTTCCTTGCTTCCGAGATGAATTTTCAGTTTCACCTCGTCGCGAGTCTGTTTGATTTCGTCGATCAATGCCTGCAGGTCTGCCATCTTTCTGATCCTGTCTTTAACGTTGCTTGACTGGTTCGCCGAATAGGCCCGCCGCCAGAATAGTTGGTTGAAATCGATTTGCACCGAGAAATTGCGACGCCAACGCCAGCAAGGTCTGAATTCGCGAATTGCCTGGCGCTGCCCGACGTGTAGGCTATGAAGAATTGATTTAGGGAGCGGGAACTCAGATGTGGGTCAGCATTGTTGCAGGCGTCCTTGTCTGCCTGGAGATCATTGCAATCTATTTTTCCTGGCGCGCCATCCAATCCGCAAGGACACCCCAGGGGTCCGTCGGATGGGTCGTTTTCCTCGTTTCGGCCCCATACCTTGCGGTCCCTATCTACCTGTTTCTTGGTCATCACAAATATGCAGGTTACATCAACACACGTCGTGACAATCAGGATCTCCGTGACGAAATCCTGAAATGGTCCGCTGCCAACGCGCCAGTGGAAACCGGAAACCTGCCGGACACGTCCGTCTACGAGAAGCTTGCCCAACTGCCTGCCTGCCGCGGCAATTCCATGGAGTTGCTCATCGATGGCAAGGCGACATTCTCCGCACTGTTTGCAGCCATTGACGCGGCTCAGTCCTACATCCTGATCCAGTATTACATCGTCAAGGATGACGAGATTGGGAGGCAATTGCGGGATCACCTGATTTCTGCGGCCAAACGCGGTGTCACGGTGCGCATGTTGGTGGACGGTGTCGGGAGCCTGAAGCTGCCGAAGTCCTACTTGCGGCAACTGACCGAGGGGGGTGTCCGCATCATCGACCCCAAAACCGTTCGAGGACCCAAGACACGGTTTCAACTCAATCTCAGAAACCACCGCAAGACTGTTGTCATCGACGGCAAGACCGGATTCACCGGCGGTGTGAATGTCGGCGACGAATATCTCGGTCTTGACGAGAAATTCGGTCAATGGCGGGACACGCACGCCAAATTCAGGGGGCCGGTCGTTTCCCAGCTGCAGCTCATCTTCGTGGAAGACTGGTATTGGGCCACCGAGGAAAACCTGATTGAGGATCTCGCCTGGGAAACGGAACATGAAGAAGCGAACATGACCGCGCTCCTGATTCCGACCGGGCCCGGAGACACGATGGAAGGCGGTTCGTTGATGTTCTATACCGCCATCGCAGCCGCGAAAAAGCGGATCTGGATCGCATCTCCCTATTTCGTGCCAGACGAGGTTATTCTGACTGCCCTGAAACACGCGGCATTGCGGGGTGTTGAAGTCAAATTGCTGGTGCCAGATGTCGTTGACCACAAGATCCCCTGGCTAGCAGCCTTTGCCTATTTCGACGAGGTGATCGAGGCCGGCTGTGAAATCTGGCGATACAATCAGGGTTTCATGCATCAAAAGGTGTTTCTGGTCGATGACACGCTTGCAGCCGTCGGCACAAGCAATCTCGACAACAGGTCGTTCCGCCTGAATTTTGAAACCATGGTTCTGTTGTTCGATGCAGAAGCGGCAGCATCGGTAGAAACCATGCTCGAGGCAGATTTTTCACGCGCCTTTCGCCTGACCAGGTCGCTCGAGGCCCAGCCTCACCGCATACGCATCGGCGCGCCCGTTGCCCGACTGTTTTCCCCTCTGCTATGAGTGGTAAAGCGGGGACCGCATTATCCGTCAGTTGTTTCTGGGTCTTCAGCCATTCGGATCGTGCGCGTCGGGTAGGCAAAGGATGATCCGCTGTCCTCGACAATTTGCTTGACCTTGAGCAACAAGCGTTCCTTTGAAGACAGGTATTCGCTGTAGTCGATCGTGTTGGTAAAACACCAGACAAGCAGTTGGATGGAGCTGTCCGAAAAATCACTGATGCGAACGTAACGCCCTGCATTTTCCTTTGGAGCAAAGTCACCGCTGCTCTCGATATACTGGTCGATCTGGTCCCGGATCGTCTCCAATTGCTCGGTACTGGTGCCGTAGGTGAGATCAAGTGTCCAATAGATGCGCCTGAACGGTCGCCGCGTGAAATTGATCAGCGTCGTATTTGCAAGTTCGGCATTGGGTACATGAACCGCCGCCTGGTCGAACTGCCGGATCAGGGTGGAACGGAGTTCCATCTTTTCCACGACACCTTCCACAACGCCTTCAACGCGGACCCAGTCACCAATATCAAACCGCTTTTCTCCCATGCTCGCCATTCCGGCAATGAGATTGCGAAAGAGGTCCTGGGCGGCAAGCGCCACCCCTGCTCCCAGCACACCCATTCCTGTCAGCACTGGCCCGAGGTCGATCTCCCACACACGCAGAACCGCGGTAATACCGACGATAACCGTGAGTGCTTTCAGGATTTTCTTGAGCCAGGACAGCTGAAGACCGTGGATGCGGTCCTTTGGTGAAACGATCCAGGACACGGTGACATCAACGAGCGAATATCCCGCGGCAAAGATCGATGCGACGGCAACCGATATGACAAGACGCTGCAGTGTCTGGTCCAGAAGAGACGGAAGGCTCAACGCCTCAAGCAAGCCATAAAGCGGCAAGGACAAGACAAGTGCTCTCGCGGCGGGAAGAATAGCCTCCTTGACGGTTTCATCGAGGGAAATCTGTATTTTTTCAGCGATCAGTTCGAGCGACTTGACTGTCCATGCAGACATCAGATTGCGGGCAAGAAAGACCACAAGAAAAATCGCCGAAACAACGGCGAGCGCGTTCATGTCCAGCTGCTCGGACCAGGTGCTGAACTGCGTTCCAAAAGACGAGACAAATCTAGTGACCTGTTCCATGGTCCGCTTCCCTCGCCAGCCGCTTCACCCGGGTTCAGTTCTTGCTCTTCGACAATGACTTGATCAGCAAAGTCAGGATGGGTGTCAGCAGGGAGTTGATTGTGCTGTCGAGCGGGTTCCGCGAGAAGGACGCCATGCTTTTCTTCAATGCCAGCAATTCGTCACGCACCGCCATGACTTCGTCCTGAATGTGTTCCGCTTTTGCTTCGAGTTCCTCGAGGCCGGCATCACGGACTTCGCGCGCAAGTTCAAGCTCCGGACCCGTGGTGAGCCTCGATGCCCACAGGATCAATAAAGCGGCGATCAGGAAATCCGCTATCGAGACTCCAAGCGCAGCGTAAACGGGGCCCCAGATCTCCTCCAGCGCGAAAAAACCGGCCACATTCAACATGCCAAGACCGAATATGAAAATCAGCCCGGCGAATGCGGTCGCACCAATACGCTTGGCCGCGACATTCAGTTTTGCCTCGATGATCAGAAGCTCTGCGCGCCAGATAATGCGCATGTTTCGTACAAGACTTTCCATGGCGAGCTCCTATCGACGCAAAACGGCACCGACAACAATGCCGAGTGCAAAGGCTCCAAGGACGGCGGCCACGGGATGATCCCTGATGCCGTCTTCGGTGTTGTGAACCAGATCATCGAGCTGGCTGGAAAGCTGTTTCAGTTTTTCCTCGGCGGCAGAGGCATGTGACTCCTCTACTTCCGGGACTTCCGGTTCCTGTTCCTCCTGCCGAGCCCTGGTTGAACGGCGCTTTTTCCTGGCGCGATCCTTGCCGGCGTCAGCACGCAATTTCGACACTTCATCCTGCAGACTTTGCAAACTGGTCATTCCAGATGTTCCTTACGCCACGACGGAAAACTGTCGCGCTAGGAGACTTTCTCCATGAAACTGAGTCAAGTTTGGATTTGGCTTGCGAACTGGTGTCCACCGGTTCTACCGTGAACGGATCAGCGTGTTTCAGGGGGCCTCATGGAAGACGACACGAGCCAGTCCAGCGGGAAGAATTCCGAGCGAGTTCGGTTCCAGACATTCCTAATCGGACTGACGGCGCTCGCCATCGGCGCCGCTTTTCTCGGCCTTGTCTGGGACTACCTGATAGCCTTGTTTCTGGCGGCGATTTTCAGCGCGATGTCTTCCCCGCTTTACCGAAGGGTTTTTGCCCTAGTCGGGAACCGGGAAAACCTTGCAGTCGCTTTGACGCTTCTTCTGCTTGCCATCGGTTTGCTTCTGCCCCTTTCTTTCATCCTCGTGCTCGGAGGGCAACAGGCTGCGAGCGTGGCCAACACCGTGACGCAATGGGTGGAAACGGTTGACCTGAGTGTGATCGAACAGTCCCTGCCCGCCTGGATCCCCTTCAAGGTTGATTTTGCGGAACTCAGCGCAACGATCGTTGCCAAGGTCGGCCAGGCCGCGGGACAAATCGCAGACTTCTTTGTCACAGCCCTCTCCCAGGCAACACGCGGTACGGTCAGTTTCTTTCTGAACCTTTTCATCATGGTCTACGCCATGGTCTTCTTCCTGCCGCAGAAAACGAACATGTTCCTGCAATTGCTGGCGCATACTGGCCTTCCGGAGGCCATTCAGACCAGTCTGGGTTCGCGCGTCATTTCCATCAGCCGAGCCACGATCAAGGGTACATTTCTGATCGGCGTTGCCCAGGGCTTCCTGGGAGGGTTGGGTTTCTGGGCGACTGGTCTCCCCGGCGCAGCCTTCTGGGGCTGTGTAATGGCCGTCCTGTCCGTCATTCCGGGGATTGGTCCGACGCTTGTGCTCATCCCCGGTGTGATAGTTCTGGCGGTCAATGACCAGTACATTGCCGCGATCGGGCTGGCAGCCTGGACAGCATTGGCGGTCACGACAATCGATAACCTGCTTCGTCCAATACTTGTCGGTCGCGACACGCAGATGCCCGACCTCCTTGTCCTGGTCAGCACGTTTGGCGGATTGGCAGCGTTCGGTGCAGTCGGTCTCATTCTCGGCCCCGTCATTGCCGGACTTTTCATAACCATCTGGGGCGTTCTTGAGGAGCAGCTCGCGGCGGACGGCCTGTCCGAAGGGCCCCAGCCCCGAACCGAGCCAGATCGGGAACCGGAACCGACCGCACAAGGGTCCCAGTCTGAAACGACAAGAAAAATACGTGAATTGCAAAACGAACTGGCTGAGCTCAAGAGACAAAACAAAGGCACGTGAGCCAAACTCATTGGATCGTTCCACCATGCCAAGGGAGCCCATCACTTTTTTGCGAAAATTAAATTTCACCTTGGCTGTTGACGTTAAGTCAGTTTCAGCCTCTGATTGTTCCTGCCGACAACCAAAGCATTGGTGTTTCTACTTTTTTGTTCGCCAATTGCATCTGGGAAGGACTGTGTCATGAAGTTTCAATTACCAAATTTGGCCCGGAAAGCAGCGCTATGCGCTGCCGGGGCGCTTGCGCTTGCCGTGGCGCCAGCACTGGCCCAATCGGGTGACAAGCCGAATATTCTTGTCATCTGGGGCGATGATATCGGCCAATCCAACATCTCCGCCTACACGTTCGGCCTGATGGGGTACAAGACGCCCAATATCGATCGTGTCGCCAAGGAAGGCATGATGTTCACCGACTATTAAGGCGAACAATCCTGTACCGCAGGCCGCTCCTCCTACATCATGGGACAAAGCGTCTTCCGCACAGGCCTTTCCAAGGTCGGGTTGCCCGGAGCCGATCTCGGGATGCAGGAAGAGGATCCGACGATTGCGGGCCTTCTGAAGGCCCAGGGTTATGTCACGGGACAGTTCGGCAAGAACCATCTCGGTGACAAGGACGAGCACCTGCCGACCAATCACGGATTTGACGAGTTCTTCGGCAATCTCTACCACCTCAACGCCGAGGAAGAGCTCGAGAACGAGGACTATCCGGGCGATGTCGTCATGCCGGACGGGCGCACGTTCCGTGAGACTTTCGGTCCGCGCGGCGTGATCAAGTCTTCCGCGGATGGCACGATCGAGGACACCGGCCCGCTCACCAAGAAGCGGATGGAAACCGTCGACGATGAAACCGTTGTCGCGGCGATCGACTTCATCAAGCGCGCCCATGAACAGGGCAAACCCTTCTATGTCTGGTGGAACGGCACACGCATGCACTTCCGCACGCATGTCAAAGACGAATTGCGTGGCATCTCCGGACAGGACGAGTATTCGGACGGCATGGTCGAACACGACATGCATGTCGGGCAACTGCTTGACCTTCTCGACGAGCTTGGCATTGCCGACAACACCATCGTTCACTATTCGACCGACAACGGCCCGCATTACAATACCTGGCCGGATGCTGCCGCGACACCGTTCTTCGGTGAGAAAAACACCAACTGGGAAGGCGGTTGGCGCGTTCCTTCAATGGTGCGGTGGCCGGGAAAAATCGAAGCCGGTTCGATCTCCAACGAGATCATGCACCACATGGACTGGCTGCCGACCTACCTCGCGGCTGCCGGTGTGCCGGATATCAAGGAACAGCTGAAGCAAGGCGGCGTTCAGGCCATTGGCCGTGAATACAAGGTTCACCTGGACGGGTATAACTTCCTGCCTGTTCTCCTCGGAGAAGAGGAAGAAGGTCCGCGCCGGGAAATCTTCTATTTCTCCGACGATGGCGATCTCACGGCTCTGCGGTATTCGGACTGGAAGATGATCTTCATGGAGCAGAAGGCCTACACGACCCTGCGCGCCTGGATCGAACCCTTCACTCCGCTGCGCGTCCCGTTGATCTTCAACCTGCGTCGTGATCCGTATGAGCGGTCCTACAGGACTTCCAATACCTACTACGACTGGCTGATCGACCGGGTTTACCTGCTGGTGCCCGCACAGCAATACGTGGCGAACTTCCTCGGAACCTTCCAGGAATTCCCGCCACGCCAGAAAGCGGCAAGCTTCTCGCTTGATCAGGTCATGGATAAGCTCCAGGTCCCGAGCGGCGCACAGTAACGCTTCAAACACGATCGAGACCCGGGCGGTTCCAGACTGCCCGGGGCTTTCTTTGAGATTTGCGTTTGCAGACCTTTCAACCCGCCCCTTTCAGACTGACTAAGGGAAGAATTCATGGTCGGCTCCTGTTCCAAACTGGCGATACTCTGCGCGCTCCCGGCCTGGATGGTCGGCACCAGCGCATTCGCCGATGAACCGCTTCCCAGGCTCGTTCTTCAAATCACTGTCGATCAGCTGCGCGGCGACCTGATAGATCGGAACCTCAAGCATTTCGGTGAAGGAGGTTTCCGCTATCTTCTGGAAAATGGGGCCTATTTCACGGACGCCCATCACAGGCATGCCAATACCGAAACAATCGTCGGTCATACGACACTGGCAACCGGGACAGATCCCGCCATTCACGGCATGGTGGCCAATCTCTGGTTCGACCGGGCGACGGGCACGCCCTACTACAATGTGCAGGACCCGAATTATCCATTGCTCGCCCAGTCGGGTGTTGACCAGTCAACCGAAATCGATCCGACACAACGCGCCGCGACCTCCGATGGCCGCTCCCCGAACGCCATTCTGTCTTCAACGCTGTCCGACGAAATAACCATCGGCATTGCGGGAAAACCAAAGATTTTCGGCGTGTCCGTAAAGGATCGGGGCGCGATCTCCATGGCCGGACACACAGGAACAGCCTACTGGTTCTCAAAAAGCGTCGGCAGTTTCGTTACGTCCAGCTATTACATGGACACCTATCCGGACTGGGTTAACGCCTGGAACGGTGCCGGCCACGTAGATGCGTATGCCGACACCGAGTGGACACTCAAGGATACACCCACGACCTACCGTTTCCTGGAAATGGATGACGCGGAATGGGAAACGGACTTTCCGGGATACGGCCGTGTCTTCCCTCATCCCTTCGGTCCGAGGGCCAACAAGTACTATACGACCCTCCTGACGCTCAGCCCCGCCGGGGATGAACTGACCGCCGCTTTCGCCAAGACCCTTCTCGACAACGAGACGCTCGGCCAGGATGAGGTGACCGATTACCTCGCCGTCAGCTTTTCATCGACTGACTATGTCGGGCATATCTTCGGCCCTTCCAGCCTCGAGGCCGAAGACAATTTGAGACGCCTCGATCGGACAATTGCAGGCCTGCTGGCCCATGTCGATCAGGCCGTCGGGCTTGAAAACACGTTTGTCGTCCTGGCCGCGGACCACGGGGCTGCCGAGGTGCCCGGCTACCTGAATTCACTCGGGATCCCGGCCAGCTACTTCAACTTCGACAACGTGGATACCGGTCCGGCCGCAGAAGCTCTGAAATCAGAGTTCGGCGTTGCGAGGGAACTGATAGCAAACTTTTCGCAACCCTATGTCTATCTCGACGACAAGTTGATTGCCGAAAAGGGGCTTGAAAAGGCCGTTGTTTCAAGGCGCCTTGCGGATGAACTGAGAAAGATGCCCGGCATTGCCTATGCCATTTCGAGCGACGACCTCAGGTCCGGCCGTGTCGCAAAAACTCCGCTATCCGATGCAGTTCTTGCAAATTTCCATTCGGAGCGATCCGGCGATGTTTACATTGTCTTTGAACCACACTGGTTCGTCGGCGATTTCGACGGTCTCACCGTTGCCTCGCATCACGGGTCGCCGTGGACATATGACACGCATGTGCCGATGATCTTTTCCGGTCCGGGCATTACTCCCAAGCGGATCGCAAGGCGCGTCGAAACTGTTGATCTTGCCCCGACCATGGCGGCTTACCTGAGAATCAAGGCTCCGAGCGGATCGCTTGGCAAAGTGCTGCAGGAAGTGCTTCCCTGACTTGATTTCCGACCAGACTGGATAGACCGCATGACAGACGCACGCGCTCAGATTGAAGAGCTCAAGAGCAGGATGCAGCAATCGATTATCGGTCAGGAGGACGTGATTGACCGACTGATTATCGGTCTGCTGGCCAATGGCAACCTGCTGGTCGAGGGACTGCCCGGACTGGCCAAGACACGCGCCATCAAGGCGATGGCCAAGAACCTTGAAGCTGATTTCAGCCGCATTCAATTCACGCCTGATCTTCTTCCCTCCGATGTCACCGGCACGGAGGTGTATCACCAGGCTGGAGGCTCCGGCACCTTTCGTTTCGAACAGGGCCCCATCTTTGCGAACATCGTGCTTGCCGACGAGATCAATCGCGCGCCCGCCAAAGTCCAGGCGGCCCTTCTGGAAGCAATGGAGGAACGGCAGGTGACCGTGTCGGGCACTACGCACCAGATGGACCCGCTTTTCATGGTGATGGCAACCCAGAACCCGGTTGAACAGGAAGGAACCTATACGCTGCCGGAAGCCCAGATGGACCGGTTCCTCATGCATGTCCTGATTACCTACCCGCCTGTCGAGGACGAGGTGAAAGTCATTCAACTGGTGCGCGGTGAAGAGCAGGATGCGCTGAGCGCGGGCAACGATGGGGATGGCACTGAGCCCGAAAAGGTGAGCGAAAAACCGGCGCCCGTTCCGCAATCTGCGGTTTTTTCCGCCCGTCGGGAAATTGCCAAGGTTCATGTCTCCGACGCCATCGAGAACTACATGGCAGCCCTCGTCTATGCCACACGAACACCGGAGCTTTACGGAGACGATTTGCGTCGCTGGATCGATATCGGTGCGAGCCCAAGAGCGTCACTTGCGCTCGACAAATGCGGGCGTGCGCATGCCTGGCTGTCCGGTCGCGATTATGTGGATCCGCTCGACGTAAGGGCGATCGTCCATGACGTTTTCCGCCACAGGATAGGGCTGAGTTTTGAGGCGGACGGAGACGGAGTGTCACCAGACAAGGTTGTCGATGAGATCGTTTCGCATGTAGCCCTGACTTGAGGAGCGGACAATGCGCGACCGCGCTGCACGAACGCGTACCGGTTTGACTGCCAAGCACCAACCCGCGTCCCTGGAGCAAGATACACGGGTTCGGGTTGATCTGGCACATCTGCGCGGTTTCGAAGGCAAGGCGCGTTCACTCCGTTTTTTGCCCGCGCAGCCGGCTGGCAGCGTATTGAATGGACGCCATGCCTCCCGTCTCCGGGGTCGTGGCCTGAATTTCGAAGAGCTTCGCGGTTACCTGCCCGGCGACGATCCACGCACGATCGACTGGAAAGTCACCGCGCGCACCGGTAAGGCCCATGTACGGGTCTATAGCGAAGAACGCGATCGACCGGTGCTTCTGGTGGTCGACCAGCGCATGACGATGTTTTTCGGCACCCGGCTCAACATGAAGTCTGTCACGGCCGCTGAAGCGGCCGCCCTCACCGCATTCCGCGTCCTGGATCAGGGAGATCGAGTCGGTGGCCTGGTGTTCGGCGACGACTATGTCGCTGAAGTCCGGCCGAAGCGCAGCCAAACCGCCCGGGACCAATTTCTCTCTACGTTGGTCAAGGCGAACCAGGAGCTCTCTGCGAACAACCCGGGCACAGAAGACCCTCAAACCCTCAACCGTGTCCTTGGAATGGTTGCCAGGGCTGCCCCTCGAAATCATCTTGTCGTGGTTTTCAGTGACTTTGACGGCATTGACCGGTCATCCGAAAGACTTGTCGGTCAGATCTCCCGTCACAACGACCTCATTCTTTGCCCTGTCACCGACCCCATCTCCAGCGAGATTCCCAAGGATCTCAAGGTTGTCGTGTCCGACGGTGACCTGCAGGTCGAGTTGGACACGACCAGCAAGGACACCCATGCGCGGCTGTCGGAGTTTGCAACGGGCCGCCTCGCCGGTGTTCTGCTGTGGCAACACAAGTTCGGTGTTCCCGTGATGCCTTTGAGTTCGGGAGAAGACACGGTAACGCAAATTCGGCACCTGACGGGATTGGCGCCCCAGAACCGCAGGAGTCGACGATGAAGGAGGAGTGGAAAGGTCTTTCCCTTGTAGAGCTCTTTGATTTGCTGGAACCGGCACCAGAGCCGGCTCCCATCTCGATGATGCCTCAAACTGCCGGATGGATCTGGCTTGGTCTGGCAATGACCCTCCTGGTCGTTGGCGCGGCGTGGTTGCTTCACAGGCGATGGTCTGCCAATGCCTACAGGAGAGCAGCTCTCGCCGAACTCAATCAGGCAAAAACGACGTTAGAGCTCGCTGTCATTCTCAGAAGAACGGCCCTTGCTGCATTTCCCAGAACCGATGTTGCCTCATTGCATGGCCATGCCTGGCTTGAATTCCTGAACAGCGTCTCGGGAGACGAGGACATTTCTGGTTCAAGGGCCGAGGTTCTCATGACCGCGCCTTATGCGGGCGCGACGACGGCAACTGAAGACCTGAAATCACTGGTGCGTCACTGGATCAAGAACCATAGGAGGGTGGTCTCTTGATCGAGTTTGCCAATCCCATGGTCTTCCTGCTGCTGCCCCTTCCTGTTCTGGTTTACCTTCTTGCGCCCGCGCACAGGAAGGAAGTGTCAGCCCTTCGGTTCCCGTTTTTTCGACAATTGGCCAGTGCAGCTCAACTTGAGCCCAAACCGGGATCGGTCGTGTTCACCCGGACGCACATTCAGAACATTGCTGCAAGTTTGATCTGGTGTCTGTTGATTGCCGGCCTGGCCAAACCGGAACGTGTCGGCGAACCGATCGTACAGGAAAAGGCAGCTCGGGATGTCATGCTGGCCATCGATATTTCCGGATCCATGGATCAGGTCGACTTTCTGAACGCAAACGGGGGCCGGGTCCAGCGGCTTGAAGCCGTGAAGGCCGTTGTCGGCGCTTTTATCGAAGCCCGTGACGGAGACCGGGTCGCCCTCATCATCTTTGGGACCAAGGCCTTCGTACAGGCTCCCTTTACGGAGGACCTCAGCTCAGTCCGCTCACTTCTGGACCAGACCGAAGTCGGCATGGCGGGCCCTCATACAGTGATCGGGGATGCCATCGGCCTGTCGATCAAGACCTTTCAAGCCAGCAAGATCGATGAAAAGTTGCTGATCCTGCTCTCCGACGGCGCAGACACCGGCAGCCGCATGACACCGATAAATGCCGCGTCTATCGCGGCCAGGGAAGGTATCGAGATCATCACGATCGGGGTCGGCGACCCGGACGGGACCGGGGAACAACGGGTTGATGTCAAGGCACTTGAGGACATTGCCTCTGCCGCTGGCGGGGCTTTCTATTTTGCTGATGACGAAGAGGCCCTTGGCGACATTTATGCGCGGATTGACGAGCAGACACCGCGTGAAGTCGAAACCATCAGTTATCGGCCGAGAAATTCGCTTTCACACTATCTCTTCGCGGCCGCAGCACTGCTTGGTGTGCTTGTCCTGACAGGACTTCACCTTTCGAGCCGGAGGCACCGCTCCGCATGACGCTTGATGAGCTATCGACCACTGCCTCGCTGTTCCACTTCATCCGACCCTGGTGGCTGGTTGGCTTGCCGGTAGTCGGTCTGATCTGGTGGCTGATCCGTCGGGCTGCAACACGCGGCGTCGCTTTGCCTCCTGTGATCGCCCCTCACCTTGCCGCAGCCCTCACCGTCAATCGAAATGAACGGAAGACGATACTGCCGATTGACGGGGTTGCAGTTCTTCTGGGACTGGTCACGCTTGCTGCGGCTGGACCGACATGGTCGCGCGTACCGAACCCGCTTGTTGCGGACACTGCACCTGTTGTAATTGCCCTGAAGGTCTCAAAGTCGATGATGCAAACGGACCTGCCACCAAGCAGGCTCGAAAGGTCCAAGCACAAGGTCCGGGATCTGATCGGTGAACGTGCAGGCGCAAAGACCGCCCTGGTTGCCTATGCGGCAACGGCGCACCAAGTTGTACCACCAACGGAGGACCCCGACGTTCTCACACCGTTCCTGGAGGGGCTTTCCCCCGAAGTCATGCCGCGCGACGGAGAAGCTGCCAGAAATGCTTTGCAGATGGCATCAGCGATCCTGGAAACACAGTCATCACCGGGTGCAATCATCTTTCTGCTCGACAGGATCACGGACGCCGACAAGAAAGCCTTCTCTGACCATGCTCAATCCGATGGGGCACCCGTGATCTTCTGGTTCGCGGGACGCGACACTGCTGCCAGGGACACCGTTGGCGCGGTCGAGGGGGCAACAGTCATCGACATCAGTCCTGACAAGGGCGATGTTGCCCAGGTCATGCGCAATGTAGAAGCCGCCTACCAACAGGCACTTGCAGGTGACGACCGTCAGAAATGGAATGATGAAGGCTGGATTTTCGCCTGGCCTGCAGCCTTGCTCGCGCTTTTCTGGTTCCGCAAGGGCTGGACCATGCGCTGGTCTGCTGCAGTCATCGCAATTGTTCTTGTTCTGTCGACAGATGATGCCAGGGCAGAAGGCTGGCGAGATTGGTTCTTCACCCCCGACCAACAGGGCATGCGGGCTTTTGAAGCAAAGGAATTTCAAAGGGCAGCCGATCTCTTTGAAGACCCGATGTGGCAGGCCTATTCTCTCTACAAATCCGGAAAATACGAAGAGGCAGCGGAGATTTATGCCTGGCAGGACAGCTCGCACGCGGCGGTTGGTGAAGGCTTGTCCCTGATAAGGTCAAGATCCTATCGGCCCGCAATCGCCGCTTTCGAGAAAGCGCTGGAGCGCGATCCGGACAACGCGATCGCGGCGCACAACCTGGAACTTGCACGCTACATTCTGGATTACGTCGAGACGACAAGAGAACAGTCCGATACCGGCGAAGAAGCCGGAATTGGGGCCGATGACGTCGTTTATGACAATGAGGCCGGGCGTGGAGCCGACAGCGAGCAGCAGGCTTCCAGCGGTGAGACCACACCGGAAACTGCAGAACAATGGATGCGGACGGTTGATACGAGAACCGGTGATTTTCTGAAATCAAGATTTGCCCTGGAAGCTGCGAGGGCGCCGCAATGATGCGTGTTCTGCTTCTTCTTGCTTGTCTTGCCATCCCCCTTGCGACCCATGCGCAGGCACAAACTGAACCCGTGCTTCGAACCGATTTTGAAAAGACGTCAGCCATACCCGGTCAACCGCTGCTGTTTCGGGTCACCGTGCTGGTCCCGACCTGGATGCCAAAACCACCCGTCTTTCCGAGTTTCGAGGTCCCGAATGTGATCGTGCGGCTGCCCTCTCGGGCCTCTGGTCCGACAAGCGAACGCATCGACGGTGAAACCTGGTCGGGTGTGTCCCGCCTTTACAGGCTCTATCCCATGGTGCCCGGAACCTTTGAAATTCCAGCCGGCACAATCAAGGTTACCTATTCTGATCCCGAGAGCAGCCAGCCTGTTGAAACCGAGCTTTCAACAAACGCGTTTTCGCTTACGGGTGAAATTCCTGACGGGGCAGAGAACCTTGATCCTTTTCTCGCAGCCAAGTTGGTCAAACTCGAGCGCACCGTAGAGGGAGAAACGGAAAACCTGGCCGCAGGCGACGCCCTCAAGATCACCACCAGGATCAGCGTATCCGGCGTCTCGCCGATGTTTGTTCCACCCGTCACGGATCAGCTCGCCGTTGACGGACTGTCCGTCTATCCAAGCGATCCGGTGATTTCAGAAAAGGAAGACCGTGGGCTCCTTTCCGGGCAACGAACGGAAAAGATGAGCATTGTCGCCGAATTTGCAGGCGAGTACGAGCTGCCGGAACTGAAGCTCTCCTGGTACAATCTTGACAGTGGTTCCGTCGAGACGGTGTCCGCACCCGCAATCACTTTTGCAGTGACCGGGTCCACGCCCGACACGCCTCCGGAACCAGAGCCCATAGATTGGAGAAACCTGGTCTTTCAGGCTGCCCTGCTGATCCTGGGTGTCTTTCTCCTGGTACTGCTGGGCCGCAAGCTTATCCCGCTGGTCAAAGAGAACATTTCACGAAGGAAGCAGGCCTACCTGGTATCTGAACCCCACGCCTTTCGGCAATTGAAAAACTCCATAGACGCTCAAAGCCTGGATCGGGTGCTGCGCACATTCCAGATCTGGCGCCAGTTTTACGCGTCACCTTCTGCAAACATTGATGATCGGCACTTCGAAGCTGTATTGGCCGCAATCGGTTCCCGGCACTATAGCAAGTCGAACGGCGCAGACCCAAAGGCAGCGGATGAAAACTGGCAAAAGCTGACGCTCGATGTACAGAAACTCAGGCATGATCTCCGCAAAAACAAAAGAAGGGTTCGACAGAGACCCTTACCGGAGCTCAATCCCTCATCCCAGGCCTAATGCGATGCAGTGTCCTTCTGTGCCTTCAATCGGATGAAGCCCATTGAAAGATGCGCTCTTCGGGTAAATGCGGCTGCCTGAAAGTCCCCAAGTTCAACAGCATCGACGATATCGTCGATCTCGCCGCAGAAGATGTCGACTTCCTTTGCCAAATCCATGTTCGGGATCAGTTTCAGCCAGATGCGGCATGTCTGGTAGAAAAGCTTCTCGGACACGTCCCGAAGCGGCTGATTTTCACTCAGCTGCTGAAATGCATGAAAGAAATCGATATTGAGGCGCGCGAAGTCAGCGCGGGTCGGTGTATTTCTCAGATCTTGCGCGCGCTTGCGCATTTCGCTGAAGAGTGCCTTCAATTCCCTGGTCGGCAGGCATGGTGACAGTTTGCCGGTCAGCTCGTTCAGTTCCATCCGCAATTGGTAGACCTGCGTGAGTTCCTCGATGTCCACCTCTGTGACAAGCGTGCCCACGCCCTGTTGCGAGCGCAATAACCCGTCTGCCTCAAGTACCTGGAGCGCCTTGCGTAAAGGCGATCGGGACACACCGAATTCGTCCGCAAGTGCTTCTTCACCCAGCTGAGACCCGGGAGGATAGACTAGCATGCAGATGCGGTCGCGAATTTCTCCATACATGATCTGGAAACGCTCTTGCGCGTTGGCTGCTGCTTCAAGGCGCTCCGCAATGGTCTTGCCTGTGTCTGAGGTCCGCTTCGTCATGCCGATTGCACCAGTGTCCGTTCCAGACCATCCAGCATCGACAGGCATCTTGCCAACTGGTCTTCGCTTACAAATTCATCGGGTTGATGGGCCTGGGCGATCGAACCGGGTCCACACACGACAACTGACATGCCCAGGGACTGAAACAGCCCGGCTTCCGTGCCAAAAGACACGACGTCAGTCAGGTTGGCGCCGGTCAGAGACATGACCAGTTCACGCGCTTCGTTTTCCGGCATAACGGCAAGACCCGCGACTTCGCCGATGACTTCGGTCACGATATCGGCTTCGGGGTAGACCGTTTTCATTTGTGGGAGCAGCACATTGCGGGTGTAGTCTTCAAGTGCGGTCTTGATCTCGGCGGCATCGGAGGACCGGACCGGCCGCATTTCCCACTCAACGGCGCAATGCCGAGCAATCACGTTTCTCGCAGAGCCACCTTCAATGCGTCCGGTTTGCAACGTTGTCCAGGGTGGCGAGAAGTGAGCACTGTCGGGACCGACGCGTTCCTTCATGCGCGCTGCCAATTCCAGCATTCTGGCTATGTAAGCCGCTGCGAAATGAATCGCGTTCACACCCTTGTCCGGTTCTGAGCCGTGTCCGTCGGTGCCGTGAAAGCAGGTGGTGTATTCGTAACACCCCTTGTGGCCTTCAATGACCTTCATGTCCGTTGGCTCACCAATGATGGCAATTGCCGGTTTTTTCCCGGACGTTTCCAGTTCGCCAACGAGCTGGCGGGCACCGAGGCAACCAACCTCTTCGTCATATGTCAGAGCCACATGAACCGGACGCTGCAAATCGAGCCTGGAATAGTCCTCCATCTTGGCCAGTACACAAGCAATGAAACCCTTCATGTCGCACGTTCCGCGACCAAACAAATTTCCGTCACGGGCCACCAATTCAAACGGGTCCGTTCGCCACTCTTCGGTCAGGGCCGGTACAACGTCCGTGTGGCCCGACAAGACGATACCACCGTCCCTGTCCGGCCCCAGCGTCGCAAAAAGGTTCGCCTTCGTTCCTGACGGATCATTGGAGACGGTCAACCTGGCCCCTGCTCGTTCCAGCCGGTCGGCCGCGTAGGAGATCAGGTCGAGATTGCTGTCGATCGATACGGTCGGATAGCTGATGAGCCGTTCAAGGATTCCGCGTACGGCTTCCAGTTTGGTGGAGCGCATGGCCGGTCTAGTCCTTTACGATCAGTCCGCGCGGGCGGTCACAAAGGCACTCGGCTGCGCCTTGCGGGCGGATCAGGATGCTTTCCGTGATCTCAAGACCCCAGCCATCCATCCAGAGGCCCGGCATGAAGTGGAACGTCATTCCGGCTTCGAGGACCGTCTGATCTTCATCCCGGATCGAAATCGTGCGTTCGCCCCAGTCAGGCGGATAGGAAATACCGATCGGGTATCCGGCCCGCGCGCCCCTCTCGATACCCGCTGCTGTCAAAGGTGCTGCAAGAGCCCGGGCGATATCGCCGGCGACATTTCCGGCCCTGGCTGCCTCCAGTCCGGCTTCGAGCCCTTCAAGAAGCGCTTTTTCCGCGTCCAGCAGGTATTGGGGCGGCTTTCCGAAAAAAACGGTTCTGCACAACGGAGCATGATAGCGCCGGTAACAACCTGAAATTTCAAAGAAAGTCGCTTCATCCGACTGCAAGGTTCGACCGTCCCAGGTAAGATGGGGCGCGGATGCATCTGCTCCACTGGGCAGCAATGGAACAATGGCCGGATAATCTCCCCAGGCGTCGACGGTTCCGCGAATTGCGTCGGAATAGATGTCGGCGACAAGGTCTGCCTTGCGCATTCCGACATGTGCTCGCTCAGTAATGCCGTCGACAATCTTTTCTGAAATGCGCGCTGCCTTGCGCATGAAGGCGACTTCTTCTTCCGATTTGACGGCCCGCAGCCAATTGACCAACGAGGTTGCGTCGATCATCTCTGCGTTGGGCAGGGATTCCTTTATCGTCAAATAGGCCTTGGCCGAGAAATAGTAGTTCTCGAGTTCGACACCGATCCTGTTCGTTTCATGTCTTTTTGAAATCAACAGACTGGCAAGATCCTGCATCGGGTGCCGTTCCGTCGACTGAACAAAGTTGTCTGCGTAGAAGGCGACCTGATCGTCCTGCATCCACACAGTACGCTTGGCGCCATTGGAATCCTGCTTGCGGCCCCACCAGACCGGATCTTCGTCCATGAAAACCAGTACACCTTGGTGCACATAGAATGACCAGCCGTCATACCCGGTGATCCAGGCCATGTTTGATGGGTCTTCAACGAAAAGAACATCAATTCCTCGTCGTGCCATTTCCGACCGGACCAACGCCAGCCTGCGTTCATACTCGGTTCCACTAAAGGGCAAATTTTGTCCTGGCATTCGGTATCCCTTTTCTTTTGTATACAAATGACACCACAAAAAGTCACAAAAGCAAGTTTTTTCTTGCTTATTGACCCGCATTCGGAACCGAATTAGATTTATTGTACACAACTAGACTGTAGCGGATTTCTTATTGCGCGTGGGGATCACAAGATGACGGGGCAAACGCGATGGAGCTGACACCAGAAGATGTGTTGGAAGCTCAAAAGCTTTTAACAGGTCGGGTCATACGCACCCCCTTGCTGCCCTCCGCTTTCTTGAGCCGAAAGCTGGGCACACCATTTCACCTGAAGATGGAGACCATGCAGCCCACCGGTGCCTTCAAGCTCAGAGGTGCAACCAATGCTTCGCTGAACCTTCCGGACGGAACCCATACCGTGACCTGTTGTTCGACCGGAAATCATGGGCGGGCCGTGGCCTATGCCGCGCGACAACTGGGTCTGAAAGCGGTCATCTGCATGTCTTCACTCGTACCGCAAGCCAAGATTGACGGAATTCGGGCTCATGGTGCGGACATCCGCATCGTCGGAACGAGCCAGGATGATGCGCTCGCCGAATGCCGGAGGCTCACCTCGCAACCTGGATTCGCCGAAATTTCACCGTTTGACGATCCCCATGTCATATCCGGCCAGGGCACAATCGGTCTCGAGATTCTGGACGATGCGCCGGAAATCGAGACGCTCCTGGTTCCTCTTTCAGGCGGAGGCCTGGCCGCCGGTGTCGCCCTGGCGGCGAAAGCCATAAAGCCCGGCATTCAGGTGATCGGCCTGACTATGGATCGTGGTGCAGCCATGAAGGCTTCAATAGATGCGGGGACGCCCGTAGAAGTGCCTGAAGTCGTGAGCCTCGCCGATTCCCTCGGTGGAGGCATTGGTCTCGACAACAAGCTGTCCTTCAACATCTGCCGCGACCTCCTCGACGACATCATTCTCGTAGGCGAAGAGGAAATCTACCAGGCCATGCAGCTTCTCTATTTTGAAGAGGCAATCGTCGCGGAAGGTGCCTGCGTGGTCGGCATAGCTGGTTGCCTTGCCGGCAAACTTCCCGGTCTGAAAGGGCCTGTTGCCACGATCATCACCGGGCGGAATGTCGATATGAATCAGTTCACAAGGGTCGTGACCGGCAAGGATATCCGACTCGGGGACTATCATCTGAAGCGATCCAGCTATGTCGCATGAAATCCGGCTTGTTACCGAAACCGAATTGCGCAAGGTGGTTTCGCTCGACCTTGAGGTAATCGACTGCATCGAAGACGGGTTTCGAAGCCTGGCAGATGGAACGGTTGTCATGCCACCGGTGCTTTCCATGGCCCTCCCCCAGATCAATGCCGAAGTCGACGTGAAGACTGCCTATGTGCCGGGACTTGACGGGTTTGCGCTGAAAGTGTCCCCGGGTTTCTTCAACAATCCCGCTCTTGGTATCCCCAGCTTGAATGGCTTGATGGTTTTACTGTCTGCCAGGACCGGCCTGGTGGAAGCGGTCTATCTGGACAATGGCTATCTGACAGACATAAGGACAGCTGCAGCCGGTGCCGTCGCCGCCCGCCATCTTGCTCCGGAAAACACGAAGACAATCGGTATTCTGGGTACAGGTGTTCAAGCGCGCCTTCAGTTGATTGCGGCAACACTGGTCCGTCCGGTGGAAGAAGCCCTGATCTGGGGCCGGGACGCGGAGAAGGCCGACAGGCTGGCGAGCGACCTGAGGGCGGAACTCGGCATTGATGTCCAGGCCTGCCCTGACCGGTCGGAACTGGTTGGTCGCAGTCAGCTCGTCATAACCACGACACCAGCAAAAGAACCCGTTCTCAATGCGGACTGGCTGCATCCTGGTTTGCACATCACGGCGATGGGATCCGACCAGGAGGACAAAAACGAACTTGATCCGAGAATCTTGGGCAAAGCCGATCTGTTCGCCTGCGATCGTGCCGCGCAATGTGAAATCCTTGGAGAACTACGCTCGGCACTCAACTCAGGCGATCTGGAAGACATCGGCAACGTCGTCGAAATTGGTGATATCATTTCCGGCAGAAAACCGGGACGACGCTCTGAAGCTGAGCTAACCGTTTGTGATCTCACGGGGACTGGCGTTCAGGACACAGCTATCGCGACCCTGACGCTGGCGAAGGTGAGAGATGCCGACACCGGTACAATCGTGACGACGTGAAGACCTGACCGCTATGCTGAAACTGGATGAACGGGATCTGGAAATTCTAAAGGCGCTGGCCAAGGAAGGGCGCCTTTCAAAGGCCGAACTTGCCAAACGTATCAATCTCAGTCCAAGCCCCTGCTGGAAACGTCTGGAGAGGTTGGAACAGGCAGGGATCATCCAAGGGTATGCGGCGCACTTGTCCCTCAGGAACCTCGCCCCCCATGTTACTGTCTTTGTAACAGTTGAGCTTGAACATCATCGGTCCGAGTATTTTCAGAAATTCGAGCGCGTGATCGCGGACTATGATGAAATCGTCGCCTGCTGGGCGATTGGCGGTGGTCTGGACTACCTGCTTCAAATCGTTACCCGCGATATCGACACCTATCAGCGTTTCATGGACGGATTGCTTGATCGGGAATTGAGCGTCGTTCGCTATTTCACATACGTTGTGACCAAACCGGTCAAATTCAGCGCTGCCCCTCCCCTCGACCATTTGCTTTCAGGCCTGGAGAGAACGGAATCGGACGCCTCGGACCGAGACTAAAGACGATTGTCCTGCGCATCGGGCCTTTTTCGAACGTTTCGTTCCCTGCTTTGTCCTTACGTTCGTCTGCAAAGACCGAAGGACACTCCTGATGCAGAACATAGAGCAATTGTCCCTAGAGCCTGCAACCGACCTGTTCACGCAGCTCGAAAACCCGCATCTCCTGCGCAGGTTTGGCTATGTGAATGGTCAGTGGGTGAATTCACCGGACGGTGTTTCCATTGCAGTGTCGGATCCAGCCGACAACAGTCTGCTTGGCGAAGTTTCACGACTGTCCGCGGCACAATCATCCGATGCAGTTGATGATGCTGACCAGGCCTTTCGCGAGTGGTCCGCCAAATTGCCGCAAGAACGCTCGATTCTTCTGCAAAGATGGTACGCCCTTCTTCTGGACAACAAGGAAGATCTCGCCCGGATCATGACCCGTGAACAGGGGAAACCACTTTCCGAGGCACGCGGTGAAATCGACTATGCAGCCTCCTTCATCGAGTTTTATGCCGAAGAGGCCAAAAGACCGAATATCGAAAGCATCACGTCGCATCTGCCAGATGCCGAGATGGAGGTTTGGAGGGAGCCAATGGGTGTCGCAGCCTTGATCACCCCCTGGAACTTTCCCTCTGCGATGATCACGCGCAAGGCTGCCGCAGCGCTCGCAGCTGGCTGTACAGTTTTGGTCCATCCGTCGCAAGAGACACCCTATTCCGCGCTTGCGCTGGCCGAACTTGCAGACCAGGCCGGCTTTCCGGCAGGTGTCTTCAACGTCCTTCCTGGCAACGCACCTGAAATCGTGGCGCCGTGGATGGATGACCCGCGGGTTCGGATCGTTTCCTTTACCGGTTCAACGGATATTGGCCGTCTTATGTACCGGCAGGGCGCCGACACCATCAAACGGCTTATCCTTGAACTGGGAGGGCACGCACCCTTCATTGTGTTTGCCGATGCCGATCTCGACCACGCGATAGAGCAGGCAATCGCGGCAAAATTCGCAACAACTGGCCAGGATTGCTTGGGAGCCAACAGGATATTCGTCGAAAGACCTGTCTATGACCGGTTTTGCGAAGGCTTCGCACGGCGCACTGCCGCCCTGACTGTCGGCCCAGGCTTGGAAGATCCGGACATCGGTCCCTTGATGCATGAAAGGGCTGTAGCCAAACAGGAGGCACAGGTCGCGGACGCGCTTAAGCACGGAGCTAGGCTTCTGACAGGAGGGAAGCGTCATTCCGCCGGCAAACTCTTCTACGAACCTACCATTTTGGCCGATGTGCCTGCAGATGCGGCCATATTCAGTGAGGAAACATTCGGTCCAGTAGCGGCCATTGCTCCTTTCGACAGCGAAGCGGAAGTCATCGAGCGAGCCAATGACACCGAATACGGTCTGATCGCCTACGTGCATACGCAAGACCCCAGGCGTATCTACCGCGCAAGCCGCGCCCTGCAGTTCGGAATGGTCGCTGTGAACAGGACCAAGGTGACCGGATATCCAATCCCCTTTGGCGGGATCAAGCAGTCAGGTCTTGGCCGTGAGGGTGCCCGCTACGGTCTTGAGGCTTTCACAGAAATCAAATTCGTCTGCCGGGACTGGCGCTAGGCCACCGAGCGAGTACCGAAGGAAAAAAACATGCTCAGAAACGACCGTCTCGATGCCTGGGACAGAGAAAACTTCTTCCATCCCTCGACACACCTGGCACAACACGCCCGTGGCGAGACCCCTTCCCGGATCGTGACCGGGGGCAACGGGGTCTATATCGAGGACAGGGATGGAACCAGGCTGCTCGATGCGTTTGCCGGCCTTTATTGCGTCAATGTCGGGTATGGACGGACCGAGATTGCAGAAGCGATTGCCGAACAGGCAAAGGAACTGGCCTACTATCACGCCTATGTCGGTCACGGCACTGAAGCGTCCATCTCATTGGCAAAAATGGTTCTTGACCGTGCACCAGATCACATGTCGAAGGTCTATTTTGGTCTTGGTGGTTCCGATGCCAACGAAACCAACATCAAGCTGGTCTGGTATTACAACAATATCCTGGGACGACCGGAGAAGAAGAAGATTATTTCCCGCTGGCGCGGGTATCATGGGTCCGGCCTGATGACCGGTTCACTGACCGGTCTTGAGCTCTTTCACAAGAAATTCGATCTTCCGCTCGACAATGTCCTGCATACGGTTGCCCCCGACTATTTCCGACGGGACGACCTCTCCATGTCTGAAGCCGACTTCGTGGCGTATTGCGCAAACGAACTGGAGGCACTGATCGACCGGGAAGGTGCAGATACGATTGCCGCATTTATCGGTGAACCTGCCCTTGGAACAGGTGGAATCGTACCTCCGCCGAGTGGCTATTGGGACGCCATCCAGCGCGTTCTCGACAAGCATGACATCTTGTTGATTGCGGACGAGGTCGTGTCCGGTTTCGGACGCCTCGGCAGCATGTTCGGGTCCGACCACTATGGCCTGAAACCGGATTTCATCACGATTGCCAAGGGCCTGACGTCCGCCTACGCCCCCCTCTCCGGTTCGATCGTTTCCGAACGCGTCTGGAAGGTGCTTGAAGACGGTACAGACGAATACGGACCAATTGGTCATGGCTGGACCTATTCAGCCCACCCGATCGGGGCCGCCGCCGGTGTCGCCAACCTGAACCTTATCGACGCTCTCGGTCTCGTCGACAATGCAGGAATGACGGGCGCCTACTTCAAAAAGGCATTGACCCAGGAACTGTCCGGACATGCTCATGTTGGCGATATCCGGGGTGAAGGTCTCTTGTGTGCTATCGAATTCGTGAATGACGCGGACACGCGAACCTTTTTTGATCCTTCGCGGAAGATTGGGGCTCAGGTTGCCGCTGCGCTTTTGAAGGAAGGCGTGATTGGCCGGGCAATGCCTCAGGGCGATATCCTGGGCTTTGCCCCTCCCCTGTGCATTTCCGAAAACGAGATCGACAAGGTCGTCGACGCGACGGTAAAGGCGGTTCGTTCCGTGCTGTGAAACCAGACCCACGATTTCTGCAACGCGGCCAGCAAGGGTCGCGTTGCTTTTCTTCCGGACAAAGGAAGTTTCGTGGCCCTAACTGGCCTTCGCCGTCTGGCCCATCAGCACCGGAATGACCTTGTCGGGCTCGCCCATCATCGCGATCTGGCCAGACCTGAAGACGACCACGCGATCGGCCAGTTTCATGTGGCTCGGTCGCTGCGTATTGATGATGATTGTCGACTTGCCCTGAAGCGAACGCACCATTTCCTTGAATTTCTCGTCGCCTTCAAAATCAAGATGCGTGCCCGGATTGTCGAACAGGTAAAGCGGAACTGTTTTGACAAACGCTCTGGCGAGCACAATGCGCTGGCGCATGTTTTCCGGGATCTGCTTGAGAATCTCGCCGTTCAGGCGGGTTTCAAGACCCTCGAAATTGTCCTCAAGGTAGGACAAGAGCCCCAGTTGGTCGCAGACCTCGTAAAGACGCTCGTCGGCAGCACCAGGATCAGCCAGCAGCAGGTTCTGTTTGACTGTCCCGTAAAAGAAATCAAGATCATCGGGCGCATATCCGATGGAGGATCGCCACTCTGCAGTGTCGAGCTGACGAACATCCAGCCCGTCAAAGAGAATTGACCCGACCTGCGGTTGGAACAGGCCGATCATGGCCTGGAACAGTGCCGTTTTTCCCGACCCGCTTGGTCCGGTGATCGCAAGGAGCTCGCCCTGTTTGACTGTCAGATCGACCCCCTTGAGCGCAGCTTCCGTGGCGCCCGGATAGCGAAGCACAAGTGAAGAGATCTTCAGATCGCCCTGGATATCGCGGGTGATTTTCGGCAGATGGCCGGGTTCCCGCTCGAGGGGGACCTTCATCAGGTTGTTGATCTGGTCGATAACCGTCCGGCTCTGCGCCAATTGCGTGATGCTCAGGAATGCCTGGTTCATGGGATTGAGAACACGCCAGCACATTGCCATGGTCGCAATCAGCGCACCCATGCTCATTTCCCCGATCATCACCTGGAGCGCACCGATGCCCAGCACCAGAACACCGCAGACGGTCATGAGTGTTTGCGACACGATTTGAAGAACATGTGTGATGTTGCGCGCATGCACGTTCAGCTTATTAAATGTCGCGGACATGGTCGAAAATCGGTTCAACCAAGTCTCTTCGACTGACAGGTTGCGAAGTGCCCGCTGGTTCCGGAGCGTTTCAATCATGAAACTGTTGAGTTTGGACTTCTGTTCGCCAACAGCCGCTACCTCGCGCTGAACCTTGGGCAGAACATAGACGGCCATGAGCGCATAGATCGCCAGGAGTGCGAGCGGCGGATAGGCAACCGGCCCCCCGATCAGGAAAATCGCGGTTATGAATATTAACGTGAACGGAATATCGACGATGGCATTCAAAAGGGAGCTTTGAAAGATATCCCGAACGCTGTCGAAGTATCTCAGGCGCATCACCTGCGTGCCGATCGGGGCCTCGGACAACATCGAATAAGGCAGATGAATAATGCGTTCAAATGTCTTGTTACCGACAATGGCGTCGATCCGACCACCGAGATAGGACTGGGCCCAGTTCTTTGTTCGCCGCAGCGCTATCTCGCACAAAACAATGATGGCGATGCCGACCGCCATCGTGAGAAGAACGTTGGTCGATTTGGCGCCCATAGCCTTGTCGTAAATGGCCATGATGAAAAGCGGTGGCCCGAGAGCCAGCAGATTGAGAATGAACCCCAGTCCCAGGATCGCGACAATGCTGCCACGAAACCTCTTGGAAACAGCTGAAAACCAGCTTCTGTTGCCTTCTACCTGGCTTTGTTCCTGGTCTTCTTCATAGGCAAGGTAGAGTTCGTCCTTGCCGATATCCTTGTCTCGAAGTGCGATTGCGGCACTCTCGCGGCCCGAATACGCACGCAATCCCCCATCTTCGGCCCTTGAGACGATGACCTGAACGTCGTCGTTGGTGACACGCAGGCAGGGCAATTGCGCTGGTGTCAGTTCTCCAGCCTTGCTCGCGTATTTCTCGGTCTTCACGTTCAAACGTGTCAGGACTGCTCGGAGATCCTGAAAGGTCTCAAGCCTGTCGAAATGCGGCATGGCCTCGAACAACAACCGGTCATTGCCTTGCCAGCGCATTTCCTTCAACAGCGGCACGAGGCACTTTTCGGCTGTCGGCGCGTCGGAGCCGGTCAGGTTTACGACCTTTTCCGAAGAGTCTGCTGCGTCCAACTCGACAGACAGGTCTTGCCACTGTTTGTGGACCGGGTTTTCGCTGCCGCTCAGGCCCTCGAGATTGAAAAGGGTTCTGGTCATGCCCGCGCCTTTTCTGTTCCGGCGGCCTTGGGCGCATCTTCGTAAGGTCGGATGTTCCTGTCGCGGAGTTCATATTGCCGGTCGGCAATTGCCAACATAGACGGGCGGTGGCTCACAATGATGACTGTCAGGTACCCTTTCAGCCTTACCAGGGCGTCCATCAGACCTTTCTCTGCCTGCTGGTCGAGCTGGGCATTTGCTTCATCAAGCACGAGAATGCTGGGCTCGCTCGCGAGTGCACGCGCAATACAAATTCTTTGAAGCGTCGAGGTTGGAACCTTGCCGCCGAGATCCGACCCGAGCTGCGTTTCATATCCCTTTGGCAGGAGATGAATTTCCTTCTCTAACCCGATCAGCTTCGCAGCCATGCGGGCATGGGAGATATCGGAAACCGCACCGAACATGGTGATGTTTTCAAGGATCGTTCCGGTGAAGATGGCCGATTGGCTATCGACGTAAGCCACTGACTTGCGCAGGGCCTGCTCGTGAATGCCATCATACTCATGACCGCCAATCAGCACCCTGCCGGACGTCGGCTTCGCTTCTCCCGTCAGGAGCTTCATCAGAGTGGACTTGCCGCTCCCGTCCGCTCCGCGAATACCGACAAAGACACCGTGATCAATTCTCAGATCGACATGGGAAAAGACAGTGCGCGCGCCCTCACCCACATCGACGGACACGTCATTCAATGTGATCGACCCGTCGGTTTTGAGCTCAAACTGTTCCAGCGAAGCCACCGCCGGCAGCTCAAACAGCTCCTCGACCTGAGCATAATCATGTTTCAGGCGTTGCATGTCCGTGAGCTGATTGATCGCCCGCAGGAATGGCTGAACGAATTGCCCGGACAGCAAGGTACTCGCCGCAACTCCACCTATACTGAAGGTGCCATGTATCACCATGAGTGCTCCGAAAAGCACCACGAAGACGGTTGTCAGCGTTCCGAACAGGGAGGACGCATCGCGCGCTTCGCCGGAAAGGCGCATATATCGTGCACTGAGTTTTGCGGTCGCCTTTTGCAGCCGCTCGAAGCGCCGCATAATCAACGCTTCCATTGCCTGCGACTTCACGGTCTTGGCACCAGCAAGGACTTCCAGAATGAAATCGGATTTCCGGTCATCCTGGTCGGCTCGATCAACGACGACCTGCTGAAGCGCCTTGTTCCGCCGTAGCGCGAACAACATGAACATGCCCAGCAAGGTCACCGGTACGAGCGCAAGAGGACCTGCGATGAAAATAAGGACAGCCAGAAATATTCCGCCTGCCGGCAGGTCGATTGCCAACAGCCGCCCCTGGTCCCCGTAGTGATCTGAAATGGACTGAAGGGACCGCAGCTGATGAACCTGGACGGATATGGGTGTCTTGGCGAGTTGGGTCGGTTCTGCATCCAGAACGCGGCGGAACAGTTCGGTATGTGCCTGATGGTTAAACCCGGCCCCGAGCTTACCGACAACTGCTGCCCTCGCAATTTTGATGACCCCGTCGGCAATGAGTACAACCACGACGCCAAGCATCAGCACCAGAAGCGTGTCTGTAGAATTGTTTGGCAAGACGCGATCATAGACTTGCAAAATCGCAAGCGGCATTGCCAGACCGAGAACATTTGCAAAGATTGAAGCAACAACAACGTCACGGGAAAGACCCGGCGAGGAAATCCAGCGTCCGGACGGAGAATGCTTGACCCTAATACGGGGCAAAAAGAATGAAGAAAAAACCGATTTCAACATTTGTAAACCAGAGTCGTGTGCGCGCTGGTTCAAATTGCGCGTTTCGGGTTTAAAAATCGTTTACCCTGTCATCTAAATTCAGAAATAAATTCGAACTAAGCTTCGGTATTTTCGCGCGCTTTTCCGCTTTGTTAAGACCGCTCGAGGTCAATTGCAGTATCGGAAATTGTGCGGACCTGTTACCGACATGGCGAACGACACTGAAAATCGCGAAAACACCTCTTCACCCGACGGTGGCGACACAACGGAAACCAGAACCACTCTGAATTCCGACAGCTATGTGCATTCGGGATTGCTGGATAACAGCGACCAGAAGCTCGACAAGGCGCATGATTACCACCTCGACCAGGACATGGGCGAGTCCATGGAGCAGGTCAACGCCAATCTGCACCTTGGCAGCGACAAGTCGGCCCCTCTGCAAAACCAAGACAACCCCGATGCACCGTCAGGCAGGGTCGCGGTTGATCAGGATGCTTCTGAATCAGAAGGCACGGAAACGACTGACACTTCCGATGAAATTTCCGTCGCCGTAAATAGCATCGAACAGAACGGGCATGAGACGGTCTCCGAAACCGGATCGAACGATTCAGCCTCTTCCGACATGTCAGCCAGCTTGTTGGGCGCGACCTCTCCTTCTGCAGACTTCAAGGTCGTCAACACAGAATCATCCGAAAATGCGGGTACCGGTTCCAACGGCGCCGAAGTTCAGACGTCACAAACTCAGGCCGACGACGAAGGAACGCAAAGCGAAGCAGTAGCATCAGACCTTTCGCCCGTGGTCGATATCGACGCCTCAACCGACGGCGTCGACGAGAATGCTGAAATAGGTGCTTCAACGGGCATTCAGGCATCGGCCGACGTTACCGAAGGCGCAGATGTCACCTATAGCCTTGTCGATGATGCAGGTGGGCTGTTCTCCATCGACCCGGAAACGGGCGTTGTTTCCGTTGCGGGTGAACTGGACGCTGAAACAGCCGGTTCCCATGAAATAACGGTGCTTGCCACCGCTTCGGATGGTGCAACTCAGACCGAAACCTTCACGATCGCAATTCGCGATGTCAACGAGTTTGATGTCTCTGATATCCAGGAAACCGGAGAAACCGTTACCGGGATTTCCGAAGATGCCGCTGGTGGAAGCGCCACCGGTATATCTGTCTTTGCGGACGATCAGGACGTTTCCGATTCGGTTTCCTATTCGATTGACGACCCAAGGTTCGTCATTGACGAAAATGGTGTTGTGTCGATTGCGGAAGATGCCGTTTTCGATGCTGAAACCGAAGGAACCGTGTCCTTTACGGTGACCGCGACTTCCACAGATGGCTCCGAAAGCACCCAGGTATTCGACCTGAACGTGACGGACGTTGATGAAGCTGATGTCTCCGCTGTTACCGACACGGACGGGTCGGCCAACACTATTGCCGAGAATGCCGGTGAAGGTGCGTCCACGGGCGTAACTGTCTCCGCAACTGACAGCGACATCACCGACAGTGTCACCTACACGGTTGATGACGCCCGCTTCGAAGTCGCTGCCGATGGCACGGTTACTGTCGCTTCCGGTGCTTCCTTCGATGCAGAGACCGAAGGCTCTGTC
>JAEPML010000032.1 GCA_017643925.1 Roseibium sp.
ATACCGCGCCCGCCGCGCCAGGGCACGTGCGGAAGGTGTCGCAGACGGTGATTGATCCGAAAACATCCGGAGGACACTGTGCCAAAGCCGCTTGAGGGCATTCGCGTCCTCGATCTGACAAATGTTCAATAGGCTCTTGTGAAACGTTTAGCCAATGGCGAAGAAGAGGCGACGCACCCTCACGCAGGGTTGCGTCGCTTGTAGGTAGATCGGCTGGGTTGATCTCGTCCGGAGAAGCGTACAACTGCCTGTTGGACAATCGCGACCGGTTTTGTCAGTGCAGAGAGAGCAGGATCTCCAGGTCGCGGCTGTTCAGGCGCTGCATCAGCACCTGTTCTTCGCGGTTGAGACCTCGGCCTTCGGCAATGTGGTCGCGGATCGTCCGGGCAACCTGGCTTGTAGATTGGTAATAGAGATCCGGGTTCTCGCGGCTCACTTCGTTCACCAGCCGGCGAAGCAGAACCTTTTGCCT
Organism: Roseibium sp.; assembly: GCA_017643925.1. Taxonomy (GTDB): domain Bacteria; phylum Pseudomonadota; class Alphaproteobacteria; order Rhizobiales; family Stappiaceae; genus Roseibium. The sequence goes on from JAEPML010000032.1 coordinate 473, forward strand.
TTCCCCATCGGTCTCGGATTTCTTGTCTTGCAGCATAACGGGCCTAACTGTTCAGTGTCATGACCGTATAGGTAGGGCGCTGAGTGGCGCGGTGTACCCTGCCCCGGAAATGACAATGCGCTCTGTTTGACAATCGCCCTGGTGAGTTCTGCAGGGCCTCCCGCGTTCCAAGGGATACGTGCTGATGACCGACAGTCTAAAGACGCTGTTTCGGCGCTTCGTGAGCGCCAGGTCACCCGACATCGAGACCGCGGCTCACGACAACAAGACCAGAATTCCTTTTTCAGACCGAATAGACGTGTTGAACACTGACCCCTACCTTATGGTCGCCGATGCCGAACTGCGTCTGATTTCAGTCTTTGACGACCTTCGTTATGACCGTGCTGACCTTGACATATTGTCGGGTCCAATGCGGCGTCGAGCGCTGACCGGGTTGACGCCGCTCGGTTTCAAACAACGCTCGGGTTCGGTCATCGAAAACAAAGCCGAGGACATTCGCATCCACATGCCGAAGTTCCGCGCACTCGGCGTGTCGCCCTTTGACGCACTCCGCGACACGCCTTTCAGAACGCAGGACTATGCCCTGCTGACCCCGACACAGGCAGCAGCGCAGATCATCACCGGATACCCAACGGAAACCGCGTTGGAGAAGCTTTCGGTGCTGGTCGTCAAACACCCGGTCAATCTTTTGCGTCTTTTCGATTTCCTCGAACCGGACCCCTCGCATCAGGCGTTCAGGGACGCTTTGGGACAATTGGTCTATCTCCAGCGCAAGGCGGTTTCCAGGGAACCCTTGAAAACCCGCCGCGCCCTGCGATAGGCGACCGGCTATCTCGCAGAACTTTGCGAAACTTGCCCTGGGCCGGTCGACACGGGTAACGTTGACGATGTTCAAATCACTCTCGCCCCCCCTTTCAGCTGTTGTGCTCGCAGTCTGTAGCCTCGATGTTCAAGCCGCGAACATCGAATGCGTTCATCCGGATGATCCGAACCATACTTTCACGGTTGAAGGCCAACGCGGTGTCTACACCTGGAATGATCATGGTATAGAGCGCTCGCGAGAACTGAATTGTTCTGCCCAAGATGATGGGGCAACGGCCTGCCATGCGTGGGGACAGCAAGGCAGTCGAGGCAGAAGCGTGATGATCTACAAGATTTTGCCCGACGGAACACTCATAGAGGCAGGTATCTGGGCAATACTCGATGTAAGTCGACTGGTCGCAACGCCGGGTTTTGAGTGCCGGAGATAACAGGACTACCGAACCTAGATTGCCGGACAGGTGTCATTCGGAAAATGCCCCCGTGCGCCTATTAGTGCGTCGGGATCTCGCCTCTCGCACCTGTTTTCCGGCAGTCGGAAAGGTGTCTGACGCGCCGATTCTTGTGATCTGAACACACGCCAAAACACTTCTTCAGATTTCAATCGATTAATCTTCAAACGGCTTATGGACATTGCGTTTGCACTAGAGATAAACACCGGGCGCAGGCTGGGTGAAGCCCCCAAAACCTGCCGATCACTGCGCTGGAAAGACCTTAAGGGAGTTGTTGGAAATGGCGGCTATGGATAATCACTTCGACAATTGGAAGGAACAGCAGTCCGCCGCCGAGCAGATGATCCCGCTGGTTGGCCACCTCTACCGGGATTACGGCATCAACATCCGCATTTTCGGACGGCGCTTGCTGAACAACTCCGCAATCGAGATCATCAAGGCACACCGCTATGCCCTGCAGATTACCGGGCAGGAGCTGGAAGTTTCCAAGAGCCTGGAAATCGTCAAGGCGATGCTTCAGATGGACCTCGCCGCGTCCCGCGTCGACCTCGGCAACCTGTGCCACCGCTACATGGAAGAGGGTGGCGATGTCTCGAGCTTCGTCGAGAAACAGCTCGCCAGCATCAACACCGGCAAGACCTCGATCCTGCAGGAACCGCAGGACGTCGTTCTTTACGGCTTCGGACGCATTGGCCGTCTCCTCGCCCGCATGCTGATTGAACGTGTCGGCGCCGGCAACAAGATGCGCCTGCGCGCAATCGTCGTACGCGGCGGCAAGGAGGGCGACCTCAGGAAGCGCTCCAGCCTCCTGCGGCGGGACTCCGTCCACGGTGCCTTCAGCGGTTCGATTACAGTCGACGAAGAGCAGAACGCCATTATCGCGAATGGTAACTACATTCAGGTGATCTACGCCAACTCGCCTGCCGAGGTGGACTACACAAAATACGGCATCCGCAATGCGCTTGTGGTCGACAACACAGGCATGTGGCGCGACGAGGAAGGGCTTGGTCAGCACCTGAAATGTCCGGGCGCCTCAAAGGTCATTCTGACCGCACCGGGCAAAGGCAACATCAAGAACGTCGTCTACGGCGTGAACCATGGTGATGTTACGGCTGACGATGACATTCTGAGCGCCGCCTCCTGCACCACCAATGCGATCACGCCGGTGCTGAAAGTGATCAACGACGAGTTCGGGATCGACAACGGCCATGTCGAAACCATCCACGCCTTTACCAACGACCAGAACCTGATCGACAACTATCACAAGGGCGATCGCCGTGGCCGCGCCGCGCCGTTGAACATGGTCCTGACGAGCACGGGCGCGGCGAGTGCCGTTGCAAAGTGCCTGCCGGAAATGAAGGGCAAACTGACCGGCAACGCGGTCAGGGTTCCCGTGCCGAACGTCTCCATGGCCATCCTGAACCTGAATCTCGGGCGCGAGACGACGAGCGAGGAAATGAACGACTACCTGCGCGGCATTTCCGTACAATCGTCGATGCAGGACCAGATCGACTACACGGCATCGACCGAGCTGGTCTCGTCCGACCTCGTGGGCTCCACCCATGCCGGCGTGGTCGACAGCCAGGCCACCATCGTCGACGGCAACCGCCTCGTCCTCTACGTCTGGTACGACAATGAAGCAGGCTACAGCACCCAGGTGATCCGCCTGATGCAGGAAGTCGCCGGGATGAAATACCCGACGGTTCCGGAGTGAGGTTGGCTTAAGCGGCTTCTGCTTTCTCCGACACGGTTTTCGCAACTTGCGCATGGAGTGTGACCAATTGCGATACCGGCATGATGACCGTTTGATCTCCAACCAATCCTAATGAATGAAACACCCTCTCCACGCTGGGAGGGTGTTTGTGTTTGCCAAGTTCAAGATAACCGCGACACCTGTAGCAACAGAAATCAGAAACCAACGCGCTGCCATCAGAGAACCTCGGGGGTCATGGACCCAAGAGACCTGTTTTTATGCATTCAAGCCCTTCATGAGGTCGAAAACCTGGTCTCGCATCCAGATTGACATGGGTGTCGTATCTGAACGCTTGTGCCAGATGCCGACAATCAGGGCAGGATCGATCTGCATTGGGGGTTCAAACACTCTTAAATTGAAACTTGCGGCCACCTTGGTAGCCAGTTGGGCAGGCACGAGGGCGATCAGATCACTTTCGCTCACAGCGCGGCACACTCCCGAAAAAACCGGCACTGTCATGGCGACCTGCCGCTTCCTACCAACCTTTTCGAGCGCCGCATCCCCCATCGCGGCGAGGTTACCCTCGGGCGAAAACAGGACATGATGAAGCTTGCAAAACAGCTCCATCGGCATGATGTCTCCGGAAACCAATCCGCTGATATTTGGATTTGCCGCTCGGGCGATGACATGAAACGGTGAATGAAACAATGGAGCCCGGTTGATCCAGTCCGGTAGTTTGAGGTCCGGAATGAGCGCAATATCCGCGTTTCGGCGCTCCAGACTTGCGACATAATCATGGGGAACAAGATCCACCAGTTGCGCTCGCAGTCCTGGAGCCTTTCGGTGCAGGAGATCTCCAAGAGGAGGCATCAACAGTTCGGCAAAGAAGTCGCTGGCCGCAATCCTGAATGTTCCCTTTGAACTTCCCGGATCAAATGCTGCGGGTGGCGTGAGAATGCTCTCGAGCCGCTCAAGCTCTTCCCGGACAGGCTCCTGAAGAGAAACGGCATAGTCCGTCGCAATCATCCGGTTGCCCTGACGAACAAAAAGCGGGTCTCCCAGCCCATGTCGCAGGCGAGACAAGGCCCCGGAGACCGCCGATTGGGACATCGACAATCGCTCGCCCGCCTTGACCGTTGTGCCTTCGCGGAACAAGGCATCAAGAACGCGCAATAAGTTCAGATCGAACGTGGCGAAATTCATTTTCGCGATACCTTGTATCAAAAGAAACGGTTTGCCTGATACCGTGGTCCCAAGCTAACCTTCTGTCAACGGAAGCGCTTTCGTTTCGATCCAGTGTCAGGAGAGAAACGATGAAAGACCTCACGCAGCTAGACGGCGCCATCGAGTGGCTTGGCGTCAAATACAAGACCATCCTGGCCAGAGAACAAACCGGTGGGGCAATGTCGGTCGTTGATAGCCTGTCACCCGTTGGAAGTGGCCCCCCACGTCATGTGCACCAGAATGAAGACGAGACATTCGTCATTCTCAGCGGGACCTGCAAGATCTGGATTGAGGGCGAAGAAACATTCGTCGGATCTGGAGAAAGCGTGTTTATCCCACGCGGCAAGGAACACACGTTCAAGGTTGTCGGGGACGATCCGTGCCGGCATCTGGTCATTCTCACGCCCGGTGGGTTTGAGAGTTTCTTCGAGGATATGGCAGAGGGCCAGTTCCAGATCCCGACCGACATGCCCGCGATCGAGGCATCTGCCAAGCGGCACAATCTGATCTTCACCGGCCCGCCCCTGGATTGACCTCATGAGCACAAAACACATCGTCTATCACATACCCGTTTGCCCGTTCTCGCAACGCATCGAAATACTCCTGGCCTTGCGCGGGCAGGAAGACGCTGTCGAGTTTCGGGTTGTTGACATTACCAAGCCGCGCGATCCTGAACTCCTCGCCAAGACGCGCGGCACGACGGCCTTTCCGGTTCTCGAAACTGCAGATGGCGTCATCCTGAAGGAGAGCCTGGTAATTCTACGCTACCTTGATGAAGCGCTGGATGGTCCAATGCTCCGGCGCAGTGATCCGGTAGAACATGCGATCGAGTCCATGCTTGTCACCAGGGAAGGCCCGTTCACCATGGCGGGATACCTTTTTGTCATGAACCAGGACGCTGACCGCAGAGACGAATTCAACGAAAAGCTGCTGTCCGTTTATCGGGACATCAATGCTTTCTTGTTCGATCAGAACAGAAAAGGGCCCTGGCTTTTTGGTGATTTCGGCCTGGCCGAAGCCGTCTTTACACCGATGTTCAAGAGGTTCTGGTTTCTGGACTACTATGAAGGGTTCGAGTTACCGGACAGCGAAGACTACCACCGCGTTCGTCAATGGCGCGACGCCTGCATGGCTCATACCTCAACGTGTCAAGTGACCGAGGAAGAAGTCGTAAAGCTTTATTACGACTATGCTCTGGGCGCCGGGAACGGCGCTCTCATTGAAGGCCGTTCGGTCTCCAGCTTTGCGTTCGAGCCAAAGTGGCAAATGCGCCCCTGGCCACCTCGAGACAAATATTCGGGAACAGCCAGTGATGCGACACTGGGACTTGTCGGCTAGGCGTGCCGGATCGCCGGAGTTGGCAAATCTCCACCCGTCTAAGGGCAAGTGTTTCTGAAGACCGGCTTGCGTCGCCTGGCTTGAGGACCTGTGGGCTCTGACTGGTTTGCTGAAACCGGCCGACTGTACAGCTACTGTTTCACTGGACTTTTTCGAAGCCACACCTTGCAGGCTCCAAACCAGTGTTGGACCAGGTCCATGACGCTGTAGGCGAGCGTGATGTAGACGGCGGCGAGCAGTATTTGCAGCACACGGTCGAGCAGTTCGGCTGTAATCACAACGTCTTCCGACACCAGGGCCGGCCCCGCCAGGAAGAGCATGGCGCTCATGCCGGACCACCAGATCTGGGCGCTGCTGCCCCCTGCCACGATCCGGGTGCCGTAAAAGAAACTCACGGCAAAAAGCAGCAGCGCCATCATGATCAGCATGGGCACCATCACCAGCACTTCGTAGACAAGGAACACGGTCAGCCCGCCCAGGATGAGATTGGCGATCATGGCTTCCACACCCTTTTCGACACCTCCACGGCTGTTCATGGCGGTCGCGTAGAGAACGCCGAAAATCAGGGTCAGGAGGTTGGCCCATTCAAAGGCCAGAAACGCGGCAAACAGGGGCATGGCGACCAGGGTGAAGCGCAGTGCGAGCGGATAGGCGGCAGACAGCGGCAATGCCTTCGCCGGTTCCGGTTCCATCGTTCCCCTGACCGGGATCAGCACAAAGGCAATCCAGCTGAAAAGAACGGCCAGAACCACGTTCCAAAGGATCGCCATTCCCACCCCCGAAGCGACTTCGGGATGAACCTTGATAAGCACCGGCATCACCAGGCAGCCGATCAGGACACCCGTTGTGGCAAAGAAATGCGCACCCGATACCAGGAGGAAAACATAAAGGCGGAACAGAAGCAGCGAGAACACCGCTACGAAGACGATCGGGTAGGGCACGAAAAGAACCGCAAAACAGTACCCAAGGATGATCGCCAGTGCCGTGGAAACGATCGCATGAATTGCGAGCCGGACCGGCAGTGGTGAGGGCTCCTTCAACAAGATGCCGACAAACACCGGCAGCACGTAGGCAAGCGGATAATTGAGGAGCTGGGCAAAGACGAAGGACGCTGAAACGCCAAGTGCGAAGCGCAAGGCGTTGCGCAGATAATGATCGGGTAGTGTCGCACCTTGCGTCATGAGCCTCGTGTTCCCGACACGGATCAGTAGAGGTAGGACGAAAAGGCCACCAGGCGGATCCAGAACGCGCCCAGAGCGTTCAGAAGCGGATTGGAGCCGGTATAGACAATGACATCGACCTGGGAATTGTACCGCAGCCTGTCGAAATCGGAGGCCCTGTAGGAAGTTTCTCCCGGCCCGATGATCACGGGAAACCGCTGCGGATCCCGCAGCCAGGCCCGGCTCTGATCTGCTTGCGCCAGGGAACCAACCGCATCTTCCCGGTCTGTCGCGACACCCACGCCCAGGATCTCGACAGCCCCCTCGAACACCTGCCCCGGATAGGCGTCGAACGTGAGTTCCACCTTGTCGCCGACCTTCATGTTGCCAAGGTTGTTTTCGGTAAAGAACGCCTCGATCCAGACATCCTCGGAACTGATGAACGTCATCAGCGGTTGTCCGGCTGTTGCATAGGTGCCGACATCGATCTCGATATTGGCGACATGTCCACGGCTGGGCGCGGAAAGGCTGGTTCGGGCCAGATCAAGCTGGGCATCCTCCAGTCTGGCAAGAGCCGCCTTGACCTCCGGATTTTCAAACCCGCCGGCACCAAGCTGCTCCTGCTCGCGCGCAAGGTCGGCCTCCTCCTTGGCGACCTGCGCCTCGGCAGTCGCGACGCTTGTCCGGGCCTCGTCTCCCTTGGCCTTGGAGTAGATCCCCTTCTTCTCAAGTGCATAGACGCGTTCTGCCTGGACACGGGCCTCGTCCAGTTCCGCCTGTGCCTTGACCAGAGCTGCGGTCGCCCCGGCAACGGATGCCGTGCTTGCCCCGACCGACTGGCCCGCAAGTTCCAGGTCCGCCTCGGCGGCCTTCACGGCAACTTCGAACCGCTTTCTGTCGAGCTCAAACAACGGTTGCCCGGCTTCCACCAGCTGGTTCTGCGTGACATCCACTTTGCTGACATAACCGGAAACATCCGGTGCAAGGGCAATGACGAAGGCCTGGACACGGCCCGATGCGGTGTAGGGGGTGGTGCGATCGGCCGCGAGGTACCAGAGGAACAACAGGACGATGGCTGCCAGAAGAACCAGCGTGACCCAACGGACATTCCTTTGCGGATCACTGGCTGGCGCCGCGTCTTGCGGCACCTCGGTCTCGTCAGTCATCGGGCGTTCCTTCTCAGCGGCAACCAGTCAGGTCGGAAGCATTCCGCATCTGCGCGGAAAAGAAAAGATGATTTGCTGGCGTCAGGTTTTCTGCGCCGCGTTCTCACGACGGGACTTGTCAGTGATGGCGTGTTTTACACTCGCGAAAGGTCCCGTCGGTAAACTGCGCAAAACCTCTTCCAGACGAGAGCCCGATGCCGTCCTCCAGTTCTGCTGCCCTCGAAATTCTCAATCTTCACAAGCGCTTCGACGAACCCGCCGTCAACGATCTCTCGTTGTCCGTGCGCGAAGGCGAGTTCTATGCCCTGCTCGGCCCGAACGGTGCGGGCAAGACGACAACGCTTAGGATGGTCGCGGGACTGCTCCAGGCCGATGCGGGCGCCGTTAGGATTTGCGGTGTCGATGCCTTTGCGGACCCGGTTGCCGCCAAGAAAGTCCTGGCCTGGGTGCCGGACGAGCCGATGGTCTATGACAAGCTGACGCCGCTCGAATACCTGGAATTCGTGGCAGGCCTCTGGAGCATGGACGCGGACCTTGCCCGCTTCAAGGCCGACAGTCTGCTCGACTCCTTCGGGCTTGGCCCCCATGCCAACGAGCGCTGCGGCAGGTTCTCCAAGGGGATGCGCCAGAAAGTGGCGCTTGCCGGTGCGCTGATCCATGAGCCGCGCCTGATCATTCTCGATGAACCGCTTACCGGACTGGATGCAGGATCCGCAAGGCAGGTGAAAACCGTACTCTCCGGCCTCGTGGCGCAAGGCGTCTCGATCGTCATGACGACGCATATCCTTGAAGTCGCGGAGCGCATGGCCGACCGGATCGGGATCATCGCACGCGGGCAGCTCGTTGCCGAAGGCACGCTTGAGGAATTGCGCGACCGGGCGAGCGCTGACGGCAACACGCTGGAGGACATTTTCCTCAACATCGTCGGCGGCGCTGGCGGCGAAACTCCCATGGGCCAAGCCAGCGCTGCAGAAGAGAAAGTGGCATGAGCGCGAGAGCGGCGCCTTCCGCCCTGATGCGGTTTTCACGGCATGAAGTGCGCCTTGCCTGGCGCGACTGGTCCTGGATGTTTTCAGGCTGGCGCAACACCAGCCTGCGGCGTGCATTGATCGGCATGGGCCTCTTCTACGCGGTCATGCATTTGGTCGCCTACGCCGTGCTGTCGCCTTACGTAACCACCGGACTTGTGCTCGATCAGACCGCGCTGGCCATGCTTTCGGTCACGGTCCTGCTCAGCTTCACGATGATGCTGTCCCAGGCGATGGAGTCGGTCACGCGGGTCTTCTACGCGCGCGATGACCTTGACCTGATCCTGTCTTCGCCCGCGCCTTCCAGCGACCTCTTTCTGGTACGCATCGTCATCATGGCGCTGACGAGCTGGGTGATGTCGGCGCTGGTCATATCGCCCTTCGTCAATGTTGCGGTCGGGCTTGGCGGGGCGCGGTGGCTGGCCGGATATCTGGTTCTTTTCGCCGTGTCACTGACCGCGACGGGATTGGGCGTGCTCGTCACGCTCGCTCTGTTCAGAATGGTCGGTGCGCAGCGCACCCGCCTCACGGCCCAGATCCTGGCGGCCGTCGTCGGGGCAGCCTTCCTGATCGGCCTGCAGGTGGTTGCGATCCTTTTCTTCGGGTCGATGTCCCGGTTCACGCTGTTCGATCCGGCCTTCCTAGCAAGCCATGCGCCAGCTGCCGGCTCTCCATGGTGGTTCCCCGCGCATGCGGTGGCCGGTGCGGCCCTTCCGGTGCTTCTGCTTGTTGCAGGATCTGTCGTCTTCTTCGCGGCGGGCGCCTGGTGTGGCGCGGTCCAGTTTCGGCGCATTGTCATCCTGGCACTGGGTGTTACGGAAAAGACCCCGCGTGCAAAAGCATCTGCGCGCGCCTTTCGGGCCTATTCGCCGCTCGGTGCGCTGGTGCACAAGGAACTCAAGCTGATCATCCGCGATCCCTGGCTGGTGTCCCAGACGCTGATGCAGGTTCTTTACCTGATCCCGCCAGCGGTCATGCTCTGGGTCAGTTTTGGCCAGAACACCGAGATTTCCGTGATCATCGCCCCGGTGATCGTCATGGCAGTCGGACAGCTGTCCGGTGGCCTTGCCTGGCTAACCATCTCCGGCGAGGACGCCCCCGACCTGATTGCAACGGCGCCCATCTCTGCTTTTACCCGACTCTGGGCGAAGGTCCTGTCGGTGTTGACCTTGATCGCGGCACTCATGTTGCCGATTACCCTTGGCCTGGCGCTTGTATCGCTCTGGGGCGCGGTGGTCACCTTCACTGGTGCAATGTGTGCTGCCGCAAGCGCGATCCTGGTCCAGCTCTGGTTCCGGGCCCAGGCCAAGCGCACCACTTTCCGCCGCCGCCAGGTCGCCTCAAAAGCCTCGACCTTCGCCGAAGCCGCAGCCTCCATTGCCTGCGCCGGCGCCACGGCCCTCATCGCCGCTGGAAGCCCCCTGGCCCTCCTCCCGCTCGTTCTTCTTATGATTGTGCTCGGGGTATCCTGGAGCATTCGTCCGAGGCGAGGTGTGGTGGCGTGAATTGCATGCCGGGTTCGTAATTTTGACCGGTTCAATGTCCACATTGCGCCCCCATTTGGGTCACTCGCCGCATTTTAGGCTACGCCCGAAAGCAGACGTTCACTTGAGGTGCCGCAAATTTACAGGATGGGCGGGAAGCGGGCATTTGTTGCGGATCAAACGAAAGTCTGGAATGGGCCGTTTTCAACCAAGTCATGTTCGGGCCGTTATTAAATATCTGGTGGCGTTTTTTGTATGCTTGAGCGTTCAATTGTCTTGAACGTTGAGGCGGGATGGAGCGGTCAGGGAGACTGCTATGTCCTGCACAAATCTACCTATGATCATTCCGGCTCGGAAGACGTGGAACAAAGGCCGACTGGTAGGTCAGAAACGTCCGCTGTTGCCAAAACACGTTTGGGCTATTCGAGTACGATTGGAGTTGGCAGGAGCCGTTCGCGATCTGGCACTGTTTAATCTAGCCATCGATAGCAAGCTGAGAGGCTGCGACCTAGAGTGTCTCCGGGTTGCGGATGTTTTCGCTGCGGGTGCAGTCAAAGAACGGGTGTCGATTGTACAAAGGAAAACTAAGACACCTGTCCGGTTTGAAATCTGCGATGGAACCCGGAAATCCCTTCTGCAATGGATCTCACACCCGATGATGATCGGGCATGAGTATCTGTGCCCCGGCCGATTTCATGACCGTCTTCATATCTCGACCCGGCAATATGCGCGTCTCTTAAAACACTGGGTGAAATCGATCGGATTGGAACCCAGTGCTTATGGCACCCATTCCATGCGCAGGACCAAAGTTGCACAAATCTATAAAAAGACAGGCAACTTGCGGGCAGTCCAATTACTTCTTGGCCATACGAAGATGGACAGTACGGTTCGCTACCTCGGCGTTGATCTGGAAGACGCACTGTCGATCTCGGAGAGTGTCGAGATCTAACTACAAGGGCCGGCGTAGGTCGGCCCCAACCTAAAGTGCATCGAGACAGAAAGGACCGTTCAGAAACAAAATCGGCCCAAAGCGGACAATGGAGGAAGATATCCCGCATTGCGGTGATCTTACGACGACGGCATTCGCCTTTGTATCTGGCTCAGTCAGAAGAATTGACACTCATTGGCAATCTTGCAGACTGCCACTGCAATTCATGCGCCCCCCGCGAACCGCGCATTCATATCGTTGAATGGTTTCAGCGTTTCGGATTTCCAGATCATTGAGCGCCACGCCGCCAGACTGTTTTACATACCAACCATTTGGCGAACTGTTGTTCTTGGCCCAACGATCAAAATGATGTTGCAGACAAACGGAAGCCTGCTTAACGAAGGGCCTGCCCTTTCGCGCGTAAATTTCGTTTCGGGCAACATATAATTCCCAGCTGGTGAGCGCTTTCAGATTTTGCTCATCAACGGCGTGAACGCTGCTGAAAGGCAGCACAAATCCATCTTGCGACAACCGCAATTGGTCTTCAGGTATTGTCTCAAGGTAAGCGCCCTTGCCGATTGATCCGAAGGTCAGGGAACCGATCACAGCAACAATCAGCATGAGAGCTAACACAGCCCCAAAGTGCATCCATCTTGGGCCCCGAAGCGATTTGAACAAATTTTCAAGATTTGCAGACCGGGAAGTCTTTTCTGGAGAAGCCTTGCCTGTTCCAATAAGCGCCTCGATTTCCTGCCGTTTTTCGATCGACGGATTGAGAGCCCGAAGCATCAGTTGAAACTTTGGATCCTGTTTCGTCCTAGGCGCGCTTTTCCCATTGCGCCAGTTGCTGATGGTCCGTCTTTGAATGTTGATTTGAGGTTGGTCTTTGTCTTTGAGCTGCATCGCCTTGCGCGCGAGCTGCTCATCGGAGGAAATGCCTGCATCGCGTATCAATTCGCTCAAACATCGTCCGAAAGCGGCATGGCCTGACTTGTCTTTGCCGGATGATGAAACTTTCATAAGCGAGAAAACTATAGGTCACAACTGAAGAAAAAATCGGAAATTTCCGGAAAATATGCTTCATTTCCAACAAATATCAAGCAAAGCCTTTTCAATCGACATCACATATTGTTTAGTTTTGTCCAATCAAAAACAAAGTGAATATAATAGACACTTATCGATAGTTACCGTTCTTATTTAATACACACTCTGGATGAAAAATGATCACGATTTTGCGTCAGCGTGCTTCTCCGTTTCCGATAACTGATTTTCGAACCGCAGTTTAAGCGGTGGATCGGAACAAACCGAAATTGAACAAGAGCATCTTTCCGCTCGACCATTCTCCAAATCATTTTTTTAGGAGCAGACCAGTGGATCTTTCAAGCACCCTACAAAGATGGATTTTTGCGGCCCTGATTTCTTTTGGACTTACGGCGCACGCCGGACTGTTGAATGCATGGGCACAAGAACCGGCTATAGACCCGGAAAAACGGACCGTCATGATGGTACTTGACGGGTCCAATTCCATGTGGGGCCAGATTAACGGCGTGGCAAAAATATCGATCGCCAAAGACACGATGTCAGACTTGATCCGGAATTGGGATTTCTCGACGCCCATGGGTCTGATGATGTATGGCCATCGCCGCAAAAATGACTGCAGTGATATTGAAATTATCTCGACACCGGGTTTTGGAGACCGCCAGACGTTTATCCAGAAAGTCCAAAGTGTCAGCCCTCGAGGAAAAACGCCAATAGCGGCTTCTCTTGGATTGGCCGCCGTTTCAACGGGTGCATATACCGGAAAAAAAGTCGATATCGTACTTGTATCGGATGGTTTGGAAACCTGCCAAAGAGACCCGTGCCAGGAAGTGCAGGTCGTCAAACAACTCAATGTGAACTTCCGGGCACACGTGATCGGATTTGATGTGACCGATGTGGAATTCGAGCAATTGCAATGCATTGCGACATCTACCGGCGGTCAGTTCTTCCGCGCCAACAATGCCCAGGAGCTGAAGGAAGCGATCACGAATACGGTCGCTGTCGTCACTGACGATGGCGTGGGCAACGCAAGCGAGGGTCAGGGCACTGACAGTTCGCCCGTGCCAACCGAAGAGCCCCCTTCAACGCTGCTCTATGGAAAATTGTGCGAGACTTGCGAAAGACTAGAGCCGCTGGACGTGAACTGGAATGTACTCAAGGACGGCGTTCAACATCACGCAGGGCTCGGCGTAATCTATCCCAGGGACACACACCAATTTACTCCCGGCTCATACGAAGTCACCGCACGCTTGTTCAGTTCCCAAGCCGTCGCCAAGGGAGAGATTGAAATTGGGGAAGACGGCCAGCAGATAGGTGCGCTTAACCTGAACGCAGGCAGCATCACAACATTTGCTGTTGTCAATGAAGAAGACAAACAAGCCGCACAAACCGCGCTCTACAAGTTCTACCCGGTGGTGAACGGGGAAGTCGGCGGTGAAATTGCCACGGCTTACAACAACCAGGGCGAGCCAGCCGAAACATGGCTTAATGCGGGAAGGTACAGGATCACGGTTAGCGTAGGCGGCAATGTCACGGATTCGACCGAAATCGAGCTGGCTGCAGGCGAACAGGTCGAACATACCTTCGACCTGCGCAGCGGGACTGTCGCACCGAAGGTCTTTCTCAATGCGGGTGCAAAGCAGGAGGTCAATTTCGGTTTTCTGACGCTGTTCCCGGAAGGCTCTGGAAGCAAGGTTATCATCGGATACTACGGGAACAAAAAAACTGTAAAGCCCGGCAGGTATGATCTTGAGGTTGTGATGGACAGTACATTGGGGCGCGTTGAAAAACGGTTTCCAATCGAAGTCAAGCCTGGGGATCAGGTGACGGGTCCATTCGTAATGGATGCTGTTTTGTTCACCTATAACGTCACGAGACAAGATGGTGGAGCTGTCAAAGGGGTAACCTTGTTGTCAGAACGCGAAGACAAATCAGGATTTGTTAAAACAGGTTTTGCCTGGGGAAATCCGAAGGGAACCGGAATTGGCAAACCCGGTCGGCATAAATTGCAAATCGGCAATGACGCCCCCCTGGAAGTTTTTGAACTGATCCTTGGCGAGAAGCCGGACATCAATGTTGAAGTTCAATGAATGGATGAATTGATGAGACCTTTGCTCAGTAGAACATTTCTGTCTGGCATCCTGATCTTCGCAAGCGCAGCATCCTTCGCGACCGAATTAAAAGTTCCAATCATGGAGCGTGCTTCAGATGGTCTTGATACATGCGCTCTGGGTGAAGTTACCGATTTGAAAACAGGAGGCGACGGCTTCCTCGCCGTTCGTTCAGGTCCGGGCACCGAATATGAGAAAATCGACGAGATCTTTAACGGCGACCGTGTCTGGATGTTTGAACAGAAGGGCCACTGGATCGGCGTCGCCTATGGCTCCGACGCCATCACTTGCAGTCCGATTTCGATAGATCATCCCCTCGACAAGCCGGGCAAGAAAGGATGGGTTCATGAGAACTGGATCAAGATTATCGCTGGCTAGTCTGCTACTTGCGACAGTAATGCTCATGGGGACGCCAGCGCTGCTCCTTGCCCATGACTATACGCTTCAATGGCGCGACGGCACCTTGATTGAAAACAATGCTGAATACGCAGAGTTCCAGGCCCCCTATGTCAAGATCAATGGCGTGGAACTCAGCCGGTTCGCCCACATGACGCGGGTTGAAGAACTTCGCAAACTCAAGGTTCCCGGCATCGAGGGCTCGGAAGACGTTCATGTCTTTCAGGTTTGGCAGGGCGGTGCCAGTCAGGGACTTCAGCTCATGGCGGTCACACTGTCCGATGTTGGCGTGGATGTCATTGGTCCTCTGGAACCTGACTTCGAAACGATAGAGATTGTTGACCATAACGGTGATCAAGGCCCGTTGTTCCGGCTCTACAGTGCAGATACCAATCCCGTCGCAATTTACGAATATTTCGACGGCCAGATGCTTCGACAAAAGTGAGGGTGAAAAGACAATGACGTTTTTCAAATCCCTGGTTTCCATTGGCATGGGCTTTTCAATGATGTTCGGCCCGGCACTTGACGCACGTGCGCAGTATGAAGTGGAGCCATCTTACGCGGCAGGAGAACTGTCCTGGAGCATCAAAAGATTTGAAAAACGTCTTGCCGACGCAAAAACAGAAGTGCGCGACCATAGCTGGTGGGACTATTTGACCGACACTGACATGACACTGATGCACTTTCTGGATAGCCGGCACACCATCTTCGAGAGATTGAACAAGCGGTTGTCTCGCTATGTCGGCTGGAAGCTCTATTATGAATACAGCGCCTTGGACACAATGGACAAGGAACTGATTGCTGCTGCAAATGCGTGCGATCATCCCCTTTTTGATCGCGTCTGGCAAAGACGCGGGCGCAAGGCACTCACACTAAAAGATCAGATCGAGCGCTCGGAGAAAGAGCTCCTTGCTTTCTACGACCAGATGACAAAAGACTGGAGAGAGCGAATGCAAAGCACATCCGGTCAACTGAAAACAGCCTTGGGAATTGACCCGGCTGCCGCTCCCGATGTCAGCCTCAACGACTATTTTATGCTCGAGGAAGAAGACCGTATCAAAATTGAGTTCTTGAAGGCCCGGTCAGAGTTCTTCAATTACTATCAAAGCGATATGCGACACTTGTTCAACAAGATTGACAAGGATCGCGATGCCCTGAAAAAATTCTTCGCTGAAGCTCGAGAAGTGCTTGCAACGTACGGTGTGTCACAGATCACTTTCAGTGCTGCATGCGAGACCAGCGGTGATTACTGTCCGATCGATTACTATCAAAAAGGTCGTGAGCTGGCTCGCCGGCTTTACGATGACGATTCTGCCAGCAGGGCATTCGAGTTTGAAGCCAACAGGTTCGGCCGGATACCAAACGAGGAGATTTTGAAGGGGCTCAGTTCACTTGAAACGCCCATGTCCGGCAGAGAAGGCACTTCAGGGTCAGACATTGCCGACCGAATGGCAAAATTACCGGTTGGACTGCAAAAAAACATTCTCAGGCTTTTGCGGGAGCTTTACAGACAGGAATACAAGTACGGTACCCCTGGACATCCGAAGAAAATTGATCGTGTGACATGGAGCACCGATACAATGCTGAAACGGTTCCCTGAGGGTTCCATGCTGCATGAAAGCATAAAACGCCTTTCTGGTATTCATGGCTGGGAGGAAACCTATAAAGAACTCTATTACCGCGTACGAAGATCGATGCACAAAAGGGTGCAATCAAGGATAAAAGAAAATCCGAATATCCTGAAATTCCTAGATGAAAAGAACCCGCAAAACCGCCACCCGCACTATGAATCTTTTCGACGGGAGGCGTGGTTGGCCGAAGAGTTTGAAAACCTGAACCGCTACCTTGAAGCCAACAGTGCGGACGATCGCAAAAAGGCTGCGGCAGCGCGCAGCCAGGAGGTCAAAGACCTTTTGGATGAAGCGCCGGGTGGAGCGATTGAGAGAGGCGATGTCGGCATGAATGAGCCGAAAGACTGGCAAGGAGTGCGGCAGTTGGAAGCCGCTTTTGATGCCGAAACGCCGCAGGAGCAGGAAAAACTGCTGGACGCCTGGGAAGCAGACATCCGCAAGCGGGTCTACGAAGAAGCCTTTGAAATGACGGATGAGAACATTGACGCCCTGCTTTCTGAAACGGATGACAAAAATGAAGGGTTGCCTTTGCCCGCCGGCAAACAGTCAAACAGCGGTTTTAAACCTCAAGAATTCAAAAGCCTGATTGAAGAGACTAGCAAAGACCCTGAACAATTGTTCGCGGCATTGGAAAACGATCTCACAACGGCAACCGCGCTTGCCGATGACGCACTGAACGGTATGACCAGCACCTTTGATGCCCGGCTTAAAGATCTTGAGTTAGTCCAGCCGGTTGAGCAACCGTTCGATGCTGGCGGCGGCGAATGCAAAATCAGTGACGAGGTGGCAATATATCCGCCCACGGCGGAGTTTTTTCAATCATTTCAAAATTCTTGCCCTGGCATTTACATCTACGAGAGTCAGGACCCTGATGCACTCAAACGGCAGGGGCTTGATCAAAGCTTTGAGTTTTATGACGTCAGTACTGGCGAATATGTTGACCTGTCCACCAACAAAAATATCTCGATCCACATGTGTGCCAACGGTTCCGCAGGTGATCTTGTGCGGGACGAGAACGATCGCGTGATCGCATTTAACTACTTCGCCACGATCGGCGGCGCAATGGGCAGCTTACTCCCCGGCAAGAAACGAGACGCAGCAACAACTTCACAAAACGACCTCTTTGAGGCCGAGAAAGACCTCGGGCAACAATTACGTGACATAACCAACTTCGGGCTCAGTTTTGATGGTGGTGGTCAAAACATTGGCAATGGCGGCTTGCCTGCTGCTCCGACAATCGATGACGGTCCTACATTTGAACCACCGCTATTGAACGACTTTCAGCCAGATCAATCCATAGGTATCGGAGGCGGCAACACCTTCAGTGGTGGAAGTCAGAGTATTGGAAGAAAATAAGATTTCAGCCTTGGACCGACAGTTGAATGTTCTGCCATGACGGATCACGGCTACTTTCGGGTGAGCTTCAGGAAGGCCGTGATGCTCATTCAAAGTGTGGTGTAACAAGCGAGTGAAAAGCGCCTATGTTGCGATGCCGGAAGTCCTGCAGGGGGGCAATGTGTTCGATGGGAAAAGCCCGCAAAAACCACTCCCATCAGAACCGGTGAGCCCGGAAATCGTGCCTTGGTTGACCGGTCGTAATGCGTGCCTGGTCTGAACAAGTGGCGGCGTCAGGCCAACACGTCATCGGCAAAGGCGGGAGCGGAAATGGCTGTGGTCGCGGTGGCCAGCACTCTATCGGACATTGAAAAGCCCGTTGCCGGCTTTTTTTGTTATGCGTCATGCAAGTCAGAGAACTGCAATTGCCTGATTGAGTGCAGTGCGCGCAGCGATGTCAGATTGCTTCGGTCAACCATATATTGAAAATGCGGAACCAGCAATGCAGCGAACCACCGCTTCCAATCCGCTCGATAGAACTTTTTACACCTGCAACGAATGTCCGCTGTCCGCCCAAAGCTGCCATCCACGGATGTTGTCTCAAATGTCCGCTTCGGGCCGAAACCAACCGCGAACTCTTTCTACTTGAACGTCTGCTTCTATGACTTTTTGGAGGTAACCGGACAGTCAGTAGTCGGCCCCCAAACGGACATCGCAAACGGGTGCCTGGCCTGAAGCACCCAACCTTCTAAATCTCCGTCCGCATCCGGTATCCCGGCGCATAGACCAGTCGCACATGGGTGATCGGGACGGCGCCGGACCAGGTGATGCGTTCCATGGAGAAGAGGGCGGTTCCGGGGGCAGCGTCGAGTTTTCGGGAGAGGCGCTCGTCCGCATTGACGGCGAAGAAGGAGAGGTCACCGTGGCTGTAGGGCGCGTTGTGCACCAGCCATTCATTGGCGCTGATGTCCTCGAAACGGGCATCGCGCGCGTCCGGTGCAGCTTCCAGGTTGATGTAGCGCTCCTCGAAGGCGAAGGGGCGGTCGTCGGCGAAGTGGACGGTCTTCAGAAAGAGAACGTCCTGGCCGAGCGTCACCTGAAAGGCCCCATGCAGCATGGGTGGCAAGGGCCGGAAATCCCGTTCCAGGAGGCTGTGCCGATAGATCTTGCCGAGCGCCTCAACCTCCTCCCGGATGATCGGGATGGTGAGCGTTGCCCGTTGCGGCGGATTGAGCGCAACGCGGGTTCCCGCGCGCCGCTTGCGCACCACCAGCCCGCTTTCGGCCAGGTCCCTCAGGGCCCTGTTGACCGTGGTGCGGGCACAGCCGAATTCTTCTGCCAGGTCGGCTTCATGGGGGATCTGCGCGCCCGGTTCCCAGACGCGCGCATGTATCCGGCGCAGAAGTTCTGCGCGAATGCCGGTCCAGGAATTTGTGTCAGGCGTAGTCAATCCCCAAATGTCCCCGTTAATCTCTAACTATCTCTTTCAGAGCCGGTCGCGCAGCGCGGCCATGGTTGACCGGTAGCGTGCGCGAATGGCGTCGCCTTTTACATGATTTCCGCCGGAAACAACATGCCGGCCCGCGGACCAGACATCCGTGACCATGCGATCGTCGCCTGCAAAGATATAGGCATCCAGGATCTCGTCCCCCTCCCGGCCTTCCAGGTCGATCGACCTGCCGTCAAGCGCAAGCAGATCCGCCTGCTTGCCGGTTTGAAGTGACCCGGCGTCCCGGCCAATGGCCTGTGCACCCCCTTGCGCAACCGCATCGAAGAGCACCCGGCCCGTGGATTTTTCCGGTGTTGCCACGGAAGCCCGGCACCTGTCGCGCAGGCGCTGGGAATATTCCAGCGTGCGCAATTCTTCAGAAAGCGAAATGCGAATGTTGGAATCGGAGCCGATGCCGATGCGGCCTTCATTTTCCAGGTAGCGCACGCCGTCAAAGATGCCGTCACCCAGGCTCGATTCCGTGATCGGGCAAAGCCCGGCAACCGCACCGGTTTTCGCAAGGCCGATTGTTTCTTCGGGTGTCATCTGCGTGCAATGGATCAGGCACCAGTTTGGCGAGACGTCATGGTTTTCAAGCAGCCACTCGACGGGGCGCTTGCCCTTCGCCTGTTCCACTTCCTCGACTTCCGCGACCTGCTCGGCCAGGTGCATGTGGAGCGGACGCTCCCCTGCCAGGGCCACTGCAGCAGCCAAGCCCGCTTCGTCCACGGCGCGCAGGGAATGGGGTGCGACACCAATCACCGCGTCATCGGGCAGGTTTTGATGAGCCTTCGATGCCATCTCGTGCAGGTTCTGAAAGCGCTCGATGTCGTTGCCGAACCGGATCTGACCGGGGGCCAGCGCCCGCTTGTCGCAGCCGCCGAACTGGTAGTGAACCGGCAGATGCGTAAGACCAATCCCGGTCGTTGAGGCGGCTGCCATGATCCGATCCGACAATTCGGCCAGGTTGTCGTAAGGCGCGCCGCCCGGCTGGTGATGAAGATAGTGGAACTCGCCCACTGCTGCGTAGCCGGCTTCCAGCATTTCCATCTGCACGAAGGCGGCAATCGCCTCGACATCTTCCGGCCTCAAGACATCCAGAAACCGGAACATGATCTGACGCCAGGTCCAGAAACTGTCCCGCGCCTCCGCACCGCGTCGTTCGCTCATGCCGGCCATGGACCGCTGGAAGGCGTGGCTGTGAAGGTTTGAAGGCGCCGCCAGAAGAATGGCGCGACGCGTCCCGGACGGGGCTGCGTCCCGCTCAATCGAGGAAATGCGCCCGTCAATTCCCACCGTGACAGCGACGTTTTTCGCCCAGCCATCCGGCAGGAGCGCCTGGTCCGCAAAAATTATCTCTTCCGAGACCATCGACATGTCGCTTTCCCTCGTTGACACGTTAATATGTGCATGCATATTATCTTATAACGCAATCTAATCAAGCCGGAGTTTGTCCGTGTCCAAACGCCTCCTCACCAATGCCAGCCTGGCGACGCTCGCCGAAACCGGCATGCCTTACGGGTTGATCGAGGACGGTGCGCTGGTCATTGAAAACGGGCGCATCGCCTGGGTCGGCCAGGCCGAATCCCTGCCGGCCCATTACGAAAACCTTCCTCTTGAAGATCTGGGCGGACGGGTTGTCACCCCGGGTCTGATCGACTGTCACACGCATGTGGTTTTCGGCGGCAACCGCGCGCGCGAATTCGAAATGCGCCTCGAAGGCGCGACCTACGAGGAAGTTGCGCGTGCAGGCGGCGGCATCGTTTCGACTGTTTCGGCAACCCGTGCCGCCAATGAGGACGACCTCGTGACAGAGGCCCTGCCCCGCGTGGACGCGCTCATTGCCGAAGGTGTGACGACGCTCGAGATCAAGTCGGGTTACGGCCTTGATCGCGACACCGAACTGCGCATGTTGCGTGCGGCCCGCAAGCTTGCCGAAAGGCGCCCCGTCACCATCCGCACCAGCTTCCTCGGCGCACATGCGGTCCCGGCGGAATACAAGGGCCGCCCGGATGCCTATCTCGACGATGTCTGTCTGCCGACGCTTCAGGCCGCCTTCAACGAGGGACTGGTCGATGCGGTCGACGGCTTTTGTGAAGGCATCGCCTTTTCGACCGAACAGATTGCACGTGTCTTCGACAAGGCGAGGGAGCTCGGCCTGCCCGTCAAGCTTCATGCTGAGCAGCTTTCCAACCTGGGCGGCGCTTCCCTGGCCGCCTCTTATGGCGCCCTCTCCGCCGACCACCTGGAATATCTCGACGAGGCGGGGGTTGAGGCAATGGCAGCAAGCGGATCGGTTGCCGTCCTTCTGCCCGGCGCCTTCTACACGCTGCGTGAGACGCAGCTGCCGCCGCTGGAACTCCTCAGAAAGCACAAGGTGCCTGTCGCGCTTGCAACGGATTGCAATCCGGGCTCGTCGCCGCTGGCCTCGCTTCTGCTCACCATGAACATGGGCTGCACATTGTTCCGCATGACACCGGAAGAAGCCCTTGCAGGCGTGACCCGCGAGGCGGCCCGGGCCCTCGGCCTGAACGATCGTGGCACGCTGGAAGCCGGCAAGCGGGCAGATCTCGCCATCTGGAACATCAGCCAACCGGCCGAGCTCAGCTACCGGATCGGCTTCAACGCACTTGAAAAACGCATTTTTGGAGTCTCTCGATGAGCACCCTGACCCTGACGCCGGGCATCGTGAGCCTCGCGGACCTGGAAAACATCTATCGCAACCAGCGCCCGGTCCGTGTCGACCGGTCGTCCGAGGACGCGATCAACCTGGCAGCCGAACGCGTTGCCATCGCAGCCCGCGGTGAGGAAGCCGTTTACGGCGTGAACACGGGTTTCGGCAAACTGGCGAGCGTGAAGATTGCCGCAGAAGACACGGCCACCCTTCAGCGCAACCTGATCCTGTCGCATTGCTGCGGCGTCGGCGAAGCCCTCGACCGCACGACCACGCGCCTGATGATGGTTTTGAAGCTGCTCTCCCTTGGAAGGGGCGCTTCCGGTGTCCGTTTCGAGGTGCTGCAGCTGATCGAGGACTGCCTTGAAAAGGGCGTCACGCCCGTCGTGCCCTCACAAGGGTCCGTCGGCGCATCAGGTGACCTTGCACCATTGGCGCACATGACCGCCGTCCTGATCGGCGAAGGCGAAGCCGAGTTCGGCGGCGAGCGGCTGCCGGGCCGTGTTGCCCTCGAAAGAGCCAGTCTGACACCCGTCGTCCTGGGCCCCAAGGAAGGTCTCGGGCTGATCAACGGCACGCAGTTTTCGACCGCCTGCGCGCTGGTGGGCCTGTTTGACAGCTGGCGGCTTGCCGAGGCCACGCTTGTCACCGCAAGCCTTTCCACCGATGCCATCATGGGCTCCACCGCCCCGCTGCTGCCCGAGATCCACGAATTGCGCGGCCATCGCGGTCAGATCGAGGTTGCCCGGGCCATGCGGGACATCATGGCCGGGTCCGAGATCCGTGAAAGCCACCGCGAGGGCGACACGCGGGTCCAGGATCCCTATTGCATCCGCTGCCAGCCGCAGGTGGCCGGCGCCTGCGTCGACCTGCTGCGCATGGCCGCCCGGACGCTTGAAATCGAAGCCAATGCCGCGACCGACAATCCGCTGGTCCTGATCGAGGCCGACAGGATCGTTTCAGGCGGCAATTTTCACGCCGAACCGGTCGCCTTCGCAGCCGACCAGATCGCGTTGGCAATCGCCGAACTCGGTGCCATCGCCCAGCGCCGCATCGCGCTCATGGTGGACCCGACCCTGTCATTCGATCTGCCGCCTTTTCTCGCCAGGGATCCCGGGCTCAACTCCGGCATGATGATTGCCGAAGTGACGACGGCAGCGCTGATGAGCGAGAACAAGCATCTTGCCAATCCGTGTTCGACGGATTCCACGCCGACAAGCGCCAACCAGGAAGACCACGTCTCCATGGCTGCGCACGGCGCACGCAGGCTCACCCGCATGAACACGAACCTGGCGCAGATACTGGGCGTCGAGCTTCTGTGTGCAATCGAAGGCATCAAACACCGCGCACCGCTGACCACGAGCCCGGCATTGCAATCCGTCATCACCCGTTTGCGGGAAACGGTGCCGCCGCTCGAGAAAGACCGCTACCTGGCGCCAGACCTTGAAGTCGCGGCCGAGCTGGTCAAGTCGCGCGAGCTGGTGTCGGTGCTGTCCGGCAACCACATGATCGAGCTGGAGTCCCTTCATGCAGCCGGTTGACGTATTCAGGGGCGACGGCCCTGTCGTACTGGGTGTGCCGCACTCGGGCACGCATGTTCCGGAGAACATCTGGAAGAGCCTCAACGCGACGGGACAGAAACTTGCCGACACGGACTGGCATGTCGACCGGCTCTATTCAGACCTGCTTCCCGGCGCGACACTGGTGCGCGCGAATTTCCATCGTTATGTCATTGACGCCAACCGGGACCCGGAAGGCGTCAGCCTCTATCCCGGCCAGAACACGACGACGCTGTGCCCGACAACGGATTTCGACGGCCGCCCGATCTACCTGGAAGGTGAAGCGCCCGGGGACGCCGAAATCGAAACCCGTCGTCAGACCTGGCACGCGCCCTACCATGCTGCGCTTGAGGCTGAACTGGAACGCGTGCGGAAAAAACACGGCGTTGCGATCCTCTATGATTGCCACTCGATCCGTTCCGTCGTGCCGTTTTTATTTGCCGGCAAACTTCCGGATTTCAACACGGGCACCAACAACGGCAGCACCTGCGATCCTGCTATCGAAGATGCGGTTGTCGAGCGAACCAAATCGGCCGCCGGCTACACCGCGGTTGTGAATGGCCGTTTCAAGGGTGGCTGGACGACGCGGCACTACGGCCGGCCGGAGGACGGCTTTCATGCCATCCAGATGGAGCTTGCCCAGAGCACGCACCTGGAGACGGAAAACACACCATTTGCCTATGACACCGCAAAGGCGGATCGTCTGCGCAAACATCTGAAGGACATACTCGCCGCACTCGAGGACTGGGCTTTCACCCACGGGAGGCAAACGTGACAAGACTGGCGGCCCTCCTGATCCCGACACTCATTGCAGGTTCTGCGCTTGCCGCCGAGACAAGGCTCTCCGGCGGCGAAATCACCGCGCTTTTGCCTGAAATCACGGCAAAAACCTACGACACTTTCCAGACATTTTCCGAAGACGGTTCCACCGACTATCGCGCTTCCGGGCGTCCGAGCACCGGACGCTGGCGCGTGGAGGACAACCGCTATTGCTCGACCTGGAACACCGGCGGAACGCCCATCTGGACCTGTTACGAGGTCTTGCGGGATGGCGACACGCTGATCTGGGTCGACCCCAATGGCGAGCGAACCGTCAACACCATCGAACGCAAGTGAGGAGATCGTGATGTCCAATCCGCGTCACAACACCCGCGATGTCTACCCGCCGACAGGCACCGAACTCAACACCAAGTCCTGGTTGACGGAAGCGCCGCTGCGCATGCTGATGAACAACCTGCATCCGGATGTCGCCGAAAATCCGCATGAACTGGTCGTCTATGGCGGCATCGGCCGTGCGGCCCGCACCTGGCAGGATTTCGACCGGATCGTTTCCAGTCTGAAACAGCTGGAGGAAGACGAAACCCTTCTGGTTCAGTCCGGCAAGCCGGTCGGCGTGTTCAAGACCCACAAGGATGCACCCCGTGTCCTGATCGCCAATTCCAACCTGGTTCCGAACTGGGCCAACTGGGATCACTTCCACGAACTCGACAAGAAGGGCCTGGCCATGTACGGCCAGATGACCGCCGGTTCCTGGATCTATATCGGCACCCAGGGCATCGTTCAGGGCACCTATGAGACCTTCATGGAAGCCGGACGCCAGCATTATGAAGGCAACCTGAAAGGACGCTGGATCCTGACCGGCGGCCTCGGCGGCATGGGCGGCGCGCAGCCCCTGGCTGCTGTCATGGCAGGTGCCTGCTGCCTCGCGGTGGAGTGCGACGAGAAAAGCGCCGACTTCCGCCTGCGCACGCGGTATGTCGACGAAAAGACCCATTCGCTTGATGAGGCCCTGGCCCTCATCGACAGCTGGACCAAAGCGGGCGAAGCCAAGTCTGTTGCCCTGATCGGTAATGCAGCGGACGTCTTCCCCGAACTCGTCAAGCGCGGCGTCAAACCCGACATCGTCACGGACCAGACTTCGGCTCATGACCCGGTCAACGGTTATCTGCCGCAAGGCTGGACGGTTGCCGAATGGCGGGCCAAGGCCGAGAGCGACCCCAAGGCGGTCGAGAAGGCAGCCCGCGCGTCCATGCGGGTTCACGTCGAGGCCATGGTCGATTTCTGGAACCAGGGCGTCCCGACGCTGGACTACGGCAACAACATTCGCCAGATGGCCCTGGAAGAGGGCTTTGAAAACGCCTTTGCCTTCCCCGGCTTTGTCCCGGCTTACATCCGCCCGCTCTTCTGCCGCGGCATCGGCCCCTTCCGCTGGTGCGCGCTTTCCGGTGACCCGGAGGACATCTACAAGACGGACGCCAAGGTCAAGGAACTTATTCCGGACGACCCGCACCTGCACAACTGGCTCGACATGGCCCGCGAACGCATTTCCTTCCAGGGCCTGCCGGCGCGCATCTGCTGGGTGGGACTTGGCCAGCGCCACCGTCTCGGCCTCGCCTTCAATGAAATGGTCCGCAACGGCGAATTGAAAGCACCGATCGTGATCGGCCGTGACCACCTCGACAGCGGTTCCGTTGCGTCGCCAAACCGCGAAACGGAAGCCATGCAGGACGGCTCCGACGCCGTCTCAGACTGGCCGCTCCTGAACGCTCTCCTGAACACGGCTTCCGGCGCCACCTGGGTGTCGCTGCACCATGGCGGCGGTGTCGGCATGGGCTTCTCCCAGCATTCCGGCATGGTCGTCTGCTGCGATGGGTCCGAGGAGGCCGACAGGCGCGTTGGCCGTGTGCTCTGGAATGACCCGGCGACCGGCGTGATGCGTCACGCGGATGCCGGATACGAGATCGCGCTGAACTGCGCGAAAGAACAAGGGCTCAACCTGCCGGGAATTCTCGGGGATCAACAATAACGGCGGGACGCTCTTAAACTGAACCACGAACGAGGGGTTAAACCATGAAAAGACGTGATTTTCTAAAAGCCGGCGCAACCGGCACCGCGGCAGTCGCTGCAACCACATTGGCGGCTCCCGCGATTGCACAGGATGTTCGTCAGTGGCGCATGGTCACGGCGTGGCCGAAGAACCTGCCCGGACCCGGCGTTGCCGCCCAGATGCTGGCGGATCGCATCACCGCATTGTCGGGCGGACGCATTGAAGTCAAACTTTTTGCCGCCGGTGAAATTGTTCCAGGCAATGGCGTCTTTGACGCCGTCGGCCAGGGAACAGCCGAGCTCTATCACGCGGTTCCTGCCTATTGGGGCTCGAAGTCAAAGGGCATCCTGCTGTTTGGCTCGCAGCCTTTTGGCCTGACGGCACCTGAACAGGCAGGCTGGCTGATCCATGGTGGCGGCCAGGCGCTCTATGACGAGATCTACGGCAATTTCAATCTGAAGCCGTTCCTGTGCGGCAACTCCGGTCCGCAATGGGCCGGCTGGTTCCGGACGGAAATCAACAGCGTCGATGACCTCAAGGGTCTCAAGTTCCGCTCCACGGGCCTTGCTTCCGAAATGTGCTCTAAGCTCGGCATGGCGGTACAGGCCATGAGCGGCCCGGCCATGTTCCAGGCCCTGCAGTCCGGAGCCCTGGACGCCGGTGAATTCATCGGGCCCTGGACCGACAGTGCGCTCGGCTACTACCAGATCGCCAAGAACTACTACTGGCCGGGTGTCGGCGAACCGTCTTCCGCCGAAGAATGCGCCGTCAACCTGGACGCCTACAACGATCTGCCGGACGACCTCAAGGCAGCTGTCTCCCACGCCTGCGCCAGCCTCTACAATGATGTGCTGACCGAGTACAACACCAAGCATGCCCAGGCGCTGACACAGCTGGTCAACGAACATGACGTCATGGTGCGCAAGCTTCCGGATGATGTCATCGTGGCCATGGGCAACGCTGCCGGTGAAGTCATTGCCGATCTGCGTGCAAGCGACGACGAACTGGTCAAGCGCATCACCGAAAGCTTCCTCGCCTACCGCAAGCTGATGCGTGAATACATGCCCTACGCCGACAACGGCCAGATGAACGCGCGTCTGCTCGACTACAAGTACGACTGATTGGTCGAACCGAAAACAGGTGTTGGGAGGGGTGTACCCCCTCCCATCGCATTCCATGACAAAACCCTGAAAAGCGCACGCAGTGTCGATAGGTTGCTCTGCGCCTGGCTTCATCCGGGATGACAAACGACAAGACTTGGGTCCAAATTCACATCGGGCAAAACAGCCAGCCAGACAGACGAGCAGGACACCCTAGATGGACAAACTGGCCGGCGCGCTTGAGCGCGTCAATTCGGTAATTGGCAACATTCTTTGCTGGGCGGCATTGGGCATGCTCCTGTTGCAATTTGTCATCGTGCTGCTGCGTTACGTCTTCGGCTACAGCTTCATTTTCCTGGATGAGGGCGTGCTCTATTTCCACGCGTCGATCTTCATGCTCGGCGCCGGGTACACCTTCCTTGTGAATGCGCATGTGCGGGTCGACATCTTCTATGCAAAGTTCGACGAACGGACACAGGCCCGGATCGATCTATTCGGTCACCTTTTCCTGCTGACACCCGCGCTGGTCGTCCTGATCTGGTTCTCCTGGCCCACGGTTCGCGGCAGCTGGCAAATCCTGGAAGGTCCGATCTCGGTCGGAGGCATTCCGGCTTCCTTCCTGCTCAAGTCACTCATTCCGGCCTATTGCGTCCTGCTCCTGATCCAGGGCCTTGCCGCCTTCATACGTGACATCCAGCGCCTGAAAGGCCAGCAAGCATGAGCCTGCCACTCGATCTCATCATGTTCGGGGCCCTGATAGGCTTCATCCTGCTTGGCTATCCCGTAGCCTTCACGATTGCCGGAGTCGCCACCGGGTTTGCCCTGCTTGGATGGTTGCTCGGTGACTTCAACATCCAGCTCATGGGCGCCATGGGGCAACGCTTTTTCGGCGTGCTGACCAACCCTGTTCTGACGGCCATTCCCCTGTTTGTCCTGATGGGGGTCATTCTCGAGAAAAGCCGGATCGCGGAAGATCTGCTGGAAACGATGGGGCGCCTGTTTGGCAAGATGAATGGCGGTCTTGGCGTTTCGGTCGTTCTGGTCGGCGCGCTTTTGGCCGCGTCCACCGGCATCGTTGGGGCGACCGTTGTGGCCATGGGGCTGATTGCGCTGCCGACAATGCTGCGTAACGGCTATGACCCGAAGCTTGCCTCCGGCATGGTCTGCACCGCCGGCACATTGGGCCAGATCATCCCGCCCTCGACGTTGCTGATCATCCTTGCGGACGTGATGTCGAATGCCTTTCAGCAGGCACAATATGCGCAGGGTAAATTCACCATCGAGACCATCTCCGTCGGTCAGACATTTGCTGCGGCCATGGTGCCCGGACTGCTGCTGGTCGCGGTCTACTGCATCTACATCCTTGCGCGGGCGAGGCTCTTTCCCGGCGACGCACCCGCCATGCAGGAACATGTCGACAAACCGTCTGCGCGCGAGATCGCAAGTGCCGTGGTACCACCGATCCTTCTGATCATTGCCGTTCTCGGATCAATTCTTGGCGGTATCGCGTCACCAAATGAGGCCGCCTCCGTCGGGGCGATCGGCGCAATCCTGCTTGCCGGCCGGCGCCTCGGCATCTCCACGAAACTGATCATCCTGGCGACAGCGGCCCTCCTGACCCTGGCCGTTGCGGCGACACTTCTTCCCGTCAGGCTGCAGAGGTCTGATGTCACGGCAGGTGGCTATGTCCTGGCGGCCATCTATGGGGGACTCGGCATCTTTGCGCTTGGCGTGGTCCTGCGCATCCTGAAAGCTGCCTTCTCCGACGGTCTCCTCAAGGCGTCGCTGCTTTCGACCCTCACTGTCACCTCGATGATCTTCGCGACCATCCTGATGGCGAGTTTCTTTTCGCTTGTCTTTGTCGGGCTTGGCGGTGAAGACCGGGTCCACGCGATCCTGAACGAAATGCCGGGCGGCCCGACGGGCGCGCTGATCTTCGCTATGCTGTTCGTCTTCATACTCGGCTTCTTCCTCGATTTCGTCGAGATCTCTGTGATCCTGTTGCCCGTCCTGATCCCGCCGCTGATCCTGATGGGTATCGACCCGATCTGGCTCACGGTGTTGATCGCCATCAACCTGCAGACATCGTTCCTCACGCCACCGTTCGGCTTCTCGCTGTTCTATCTGCGCGGCGCGGCGCCCAAGGAAATCACCACGGGCCAGATCTATCGCGGCGTCGTGCCCTTTATCGGTTTGCAGATCGTTGCCGTTGCGATCCTCTGGCTGTTTCCGATCATCGCCACCTGGCTTCCAAGATCGCTTTACTGACTATCTGAAAGTGCACAGCGTTCAGGGTCAGTCGCCTGACTGGTCAACCACGTCTTCAGACGGTCAGGGTTCGCCGCTGCCGCAAAGGAATGCCCGTTTCGAGTTCGCTTCAGCATCAGAATTCGGTCATAAGCGGCGTCGATCAGCCCCTCCATGGACGGGTCATTCTCCACTGCCTGAAGCAGGATCTTCGCCACTTTCGCCGGAACCTCGGGATCCGGACGCTTGTCGTTGGCAAAGAGCAACACATCCGTTCCGGCCCGGACCGCGCGCAGGACAGTTTCTTCAAGCGTGAAGTTGCGTCGGATCGCGTCCATCTGCAAATCGTCGGTAATGATCACGCCCGTGAAACCAAGGTCGCCCCGTAAGGTGTCGGTCAAAGCACGTTCCGACAGGGACACGGGCAGCCGCTTGCCCTTCTCCTGCAAGGAGCGATTGATGACATGTGCCGTCATGATCAGATCGACCTTGTCATTCTCGATCAGCGTCTGAAACGGCAGAAGTTCGCGCTTCGACCAGGTTCTGGAAATGTCGGCCGTCCCCTTGTGGCTGTCACGGCGGCTCGAACCGTGTCCCGGAAAGTGTTTCAGGGCTGTCAGGACACCATGCGCGCGATGGGCCTCGACAAAGGCTGTGCCATAGGCGGCAACGCGTTCCGGATTGCGGGAATACGAACGCCCCAGACGTCCGATGATCGGGTTCCTGGAGTAGATGTCGACATCCACCACCGGCCCGAGATTGAGCGTGAAGCCCCAGTCTGTGAGCCCCTTTGCCAACACGCCATAGGCGTCTTTCGCCTCGGATGGGCTGGACCCTTGCGCCATGCGTTTCGCCGACATGGTCTGCGGAAATCCGTGGCGCCGTTTCAGGCGTTGTACAACACCTCCTTCCTGATCGATCGCAATCAGCGGAAGCGGGAGCTCGGTCGCAGCGGTCTTCAGCGCCGTATTCATCTGCTGCACCATCTCGCGGTTCTTCAGATTTCGGCCGAGATAGAGAACACCGCCAATCTCGCCGGCTTCCACCTGCGACAGGACACGCTGAAATCCGCTGTGCGTGGGCGAACTCCCGACGAACCCGATCAGGATCATCTGTCCGATCTTTTGTCTCAGATCGACCGTGTCAGCTGAAACCGGAAGAACGCTTTCACGTGCAGGGCGCGGTTCGGCACCCGCATGCGCCAGGAAACAGACAAGCGTCAGCAGTCCCGACACACTCATGGCGAACAGGCGCAGGATCCTCATGTCGGCCTCCAAGCCTTCGATCAGATGTCTCAGGCACAGGATACCGCATCAGGTCCGGCAGTCACGCAGCTTTGATGCCGTCCCGGTGCTTCGTCAGGCCACGAGCGCGCGCGCTGCCCGGTCAAGGGCTTCTTCGGTCTGTGTCAGATCCGCTTCCGTCAACGCGAGATGCGTGTAGAGCTTGCTGTCCGGCTTCAAAATGCCGCTCTCACGAAGGCTCTGGTTGAAGACTTTTGCCTTGGCCGCATCCCCCTTCAACACATCCCGGTAGTTTTTGACGGGATTTTCGGTGAAGACGACATCGAACAGCACGGGGTCGCCGACGATCTGGTGGGCGACACCCTGACTGTTGAGCGCATTCGCAAAGGCTGCCATCAGACGTTCGCCGTGACCCCTTATGGTGTCATAGGCCCCCGGGCGCTTCAGGATTTCCAGGGTCTTCAAACCCGCGACGCTCGCCACCGGATTGCCGCTCAGCGTTCCGACCTGGAATGTGAACCCCTTCTCACCGACCACTGCCTTGTCGAAGTGATCCATGATCTCCTTGCGGCCCGCAATGGCTGCCAATGGGAAGCCACCTCCGATAACCTTGCCGAGCGTGCACAGATCCGGCACCACCTCATAGGCCTCCTGGGCACCGCCATAGGCGAGCCTGAACCCCGTTACCACTTCGTCGAAAACGAGAACAATGCCGTGTTTTTGGGTCTCTTCGCGCAAGGCCTGAAGGAAACCCGGCTCAGGCGGGATCAGGCGTTGCAGCGGCTCTACGATGACGCAGGCAATTTCATCGGCATGTTCTGCAATCAGTTGCCGGACGAACTCCGCATCGTTGAACGGTGCGATCAGCATGTTGTCGCGCACGCCTTCCGGCGTGCCGGCCGTGTCGGGAACGGCCTGCGGAAAGTTGATCAGCGTCTTCGGCGCAAGGCTCATCAGCGCTTCAGCCGACATGCCGTGATAGCCGCCTTCGAATTTCAGGATCTTGTCGCGTCCGGTATGCGCCCGGGCCAGGCGCATGGCATACATGTCTGCTTCACCGCCCGTGGAGACATACCGCACCTGATCGGCACATGGCACCGCTTCCACGAGCGCCTCGGCCAGTTCGATGCCGCGCGCATTGTTGGTGAAGAACGTCAGGCCCTTGCCCAGTTGCTCCTGAACAGCGTCCAGCACTTCGGGGTGGCCGTGGCCCACCAGCATGGGACCCGAGCCGATCAAATAGTCGATGAACTCGTTCCCGTCCTCGTCCCAGACACGCGACCCTTTCCCTTCGCGAATGATGAGGCCCGGATCGAAATTGCCGAAACCGGCCGCAGGCAGTACCTGCGCCGCGCGGTCTTTCCAATCCTGTTGAGAGATCGAGGTTTTCATGGATACGCCCTCCTCAGGCGGCAATGGAAAGAACAGGTGCCCCGAGCGCATCCGCATCGGGCCAGACGCCGAGGCCAGGTCCGACTGGTGGCGAAATCCGCCCCTTGGAGCGAACGGGAGCATCCGCATCAATACGCGGGCTGACATAGCCCGACAAATCACAAACGTTCATGATGGCTTTGGCCGGTGTGGCGGCCGCAACATGCAGCGCCGCCGCTGTGGCCACATCCGAACCCCAGGTGTCCTCGATACACATCCGGGCACCAAAATAAAGGCATAGGTCCCGGGCCCGTCGAAGCTCGGAGATGCCACCGAACTTGCTGAGCTTGAGGGCGACAGCGTCCATGCACCCCAATTCATAGGCCTTCAGGAGCGTTGCCGTATCGTGGGCATTCTCGTCCAGCTTCATCGGCAGGTTTGTCGCGTGTCTCACGGCCGCGCACTCTTCAAGTGTTGCACAGGGCTGTTCCAGCATGATGTCGAGATCTGACACCGCACGCCCGACACGGGTGGCATCCAGCCGGGTCGCGCCGCAATTCCAGTCGCCATAGACAAGAGGGCCAGTGCCAACGGCTTCCCGCACCAAACGAAGCCGAGCAACGTCTGCCTCCCAGTTATCGTCAGCTCCAAGCTTGACCTGGATCTGGCGCATGCCGGCGGCGATTGCTTCCTTCGCGATCCGGGCCATCTCCTCCGGTGCAATGCAGGTGATGGAATGGTAGAGCGGCAAGTCCTGGTTCTGCCGACCGCCCAGCAGGGTATAGACCGGAACGCCGCAGGCTTTTCCTGTCAGGTCCCAAAGTGCAATGTCGATCGCGGACTGCGCATAGCGGTGGCCCAGAAGATGAGACCTGCAGGCCGCCATCAGGGCGTCCACGCCCACGGGGTTGGCACCGATCAGCACCGGTGCCAGTTCCTCCAGGGCCGGAGCCACCCCGTTGGCATAGGCCGGCAGGTAATGCGGGATCGGGCACACTTCACCCCAGCCCGAAATCCCCTGGTCGGTTTCGATCCGGAGCACCATACTGTCGACCGTTGCGCAGGTCTTGCCCGAGGCCATGTAGTAGGTCTCGTGGCTGGTCAGGGGGACCCGCCACAGTGTCAGTCCGGAAATGCGGAAATCGGGAAAGTTTGTCACTGCTCGCCTCCATAAACAGCAACGGGGTCTCCAAGAAGGCCCGGGTCCGGATTCAGTCCGACACCCGGCGTTTCGGTCAGTTGAACAAGGCCGTTTCTGTTCCGCCCGCCCTGGTCGGGCACCGGGTCCAGCGACAGATGCGCGTGGCAAAGCCAGCTGGCCAGCCTGTTGGCCTCTGGCGTCGAAGCCGCCAGATGCAGGGCGGCCGTATCTGCAAAGGCACTGCCGCCGGTATCCTCGATATGCATCTGCCAGCCGACTGAAACACCGAAATCACGTATCTGCCGGGCCTTAGTCAGGCCGCCGACACGATTGGGTTTGACCTTGACGCCCTGGCAGGCGTTGCGTCTCCAGGCGTCCAGATGGTCCTGGAAAGTGTGCAGGCACTCGTCCAGCATGATCGGTTGGGGCACTTGCGCAGCAACCGCGGCACACTGGTCCAGGGTTTCGCAGGGCTGCTCGATCCAGTCCCTCGCACTGACCGCATTCAAGACCTGCAAGGCAACGCCCGGGGTCCACGCCCGGTTGACATCGAACGTGACCTGTTCACCCTTTGGCAGGGCCCCTGAAATGGCTTCGATGCGCTCAATATCGGCCGCAAAGTCACTGCCGCCGATCTTGGCCGAGTGGGTTCGGTAACCCTGCTCGCTCGCTGTTCTGATGTCGGCGATCATTTCCTGCGGAGACCCGGTTGAAATGGAAGAATTGATGGCCACCGGGGCTGCGGCTTCAGCGCCGAGGAGACGCCAGAGCGGTTGGTCACTTGTTTTGCCGAGCAAATCCCAACAGGCAATGTCGAGTGGTGACTTTGCATAGGGGTGACCCGGCAAGGTGACGTCCATGAGCCGGTTGATGTCGTCCAGCGCGCTCGGGTCTCGCCCGATCAGGGCCGGTGCAAGCAGGCCAAGGGCCGCGCGCAGACCCGGCCCGTGCGCCGGCAGATAGGTGTGTCCCCATGGGCAGCCTTCCCCCCAACCGACCAGGCCCGTATCGGTTTCAAGGCGCACGAAAGTGCTGTCGATTTCCTCGAATTTCAAACGGCCACCGGAGAGCCAATAAGGCTTGGAAAGAGGCAAGGACACGGCCCAGACAGAAATGCGGGAGATCTTCATGCCGCCACTCCATAGGTGGCGACCGGATCCCCCAGACTTGCAAAGTCGGGCTCGACTCCAAGTCCCGGCACGTCGGGCGCAAAAAGTTTGCCGCCCTCCGTTCGCGGTGCGGGCATTCCTGTCGAGCGCGTGTTGTAATTGCAGAGATCGGTCGTGTTTTGCAGATACTCTTCAGGTGTTGAAGCGGCAAAATGCGCGAGCGTCGCCGTCGCGATTTCACCGCCCCAGGTGTCTTCGGCCACCACCGGCATGCGATTGTCGACGAAGAAGTCACGCACACGGCGCGCCTTGGAAAGACCGCCCAGATTGGAAATCTTGAGACACACGAGATCTGCGCCCCGGTCCGCAACGATCTGCTGAGCCGCCAGCATTCCGGTCACGCATTCGTCCAGTTTCATCGGCAGGTCGATCCGCCGGCGCACCTGCTGACACTCCTCGTAAGTGCGGCAGGGCTGCTCGAATATGAAATCAAGGTCTCGGGTTGCCCGCGCAACCCGCAGGGCATTGTCCACGCGCCAGCCCTGGTTGGCATCGGCCATTGCCTTTTCTCCGGGCTTCAGCAACGGGACGACCGCACGTATGCGTTCAATATCTTCGGTCCAGTCGGCCCCGACCTTGATCTGAAACTGCCTGTAGCCCGCCGCGCGATGTCGCTCCAGTTCGGCAATGGTGTCCTGTTTGCTGCGATGAGGAGCCACCCGGTACATGGGTGCCCCGTCGGTCAGTTTGCCACCGAGCAACATCCAGACCGGTGCACCCAGCGCCTTGCCTGCTATATCCCAGCAGGCCGCGTCAAACGGGGCTTTGGCATAGCCGTGCCCCTGCACGACATGGTCCAGTTTCTGTTCAATGCACGCGACCTGACGCGGGTCCTCTCCGATCAGCTCCGGCGCGACCAGGCGGGCGAGAGCCTCGACGCCCTCCGAATGGGCGACCATATAATTTTCACCGCAGGGCGTGAATTCACCGCATCCGGATATCCCCGCATCCGTATCAATCACGACGACCGACGCCTTGGCGACGGTGATCGCGTTTCCCGCGCCCCAGCCGTATGCGCCATCGACATAGGGCAGATCGGTCTTGAAGATACGGATGCGGGAGATCTTCATGGCAACACCACGATGTTGCCCGTGTGTCTCTTCTCGATGAAAGCGGTCTGGGCCGCATGAAATTCCTCAAGCGGATAGGTTGCCGCCAGGACTGGCCGGACTTCGCCGCGTTCGATGTAACCGACAAGATCATTGAAGATATGCGGTTCAACGACTGTCGAGCCGGTAAAGGTCAGGTCACGCAGGTAAAATGTCCTCAGATCGAATTCGACCATCGGACCCGCAATTGCGCCAGAGCAGGTGTAGCGGCCGCCACGTTCCAGTGCATCAATCAACGTGCCCCAGTAGGAGCCGCCGACAATGTCGGCGACAACGGAGCAAGTGTCTTTGCCAATCGCCGTCTTGAGCGCCGCCTTCAGATCCCCTGGAGCCCTTTCCAGAACAACGTCGGCTCCGAGTGCCCGCACGTCGTCATGTTTTGCGGGAGACGCCAGCCCGACAACAGTGGCGCCACGTCGTTTCGCCAGCTGGACCAGGGCCGAACCGACCCCTCCGGACGCACCTGTGACAAGGACCGTATCATCCTCGCTCACATTGGCCCGGCTGAGCATGCCTTCGGCGGTGGTGTAAGAACAGGAGAAGGTCGCCAGTTCCGCATCGCTCAGCGAGGAATTGATGGCAGCGACATTGCGCGCATCAACCCTGGCATATTGGGCGTATCCGCCGTCGCATTCCGACCCGAAGTATCCCGTCTTGTCCCGGTTGAAAGGGTCGTCCCAGTCGCGCAGCCAGCAATCCACCATGACACGCTTTTGCAGAAGATCCTCCGGCGCACCATCGCCAACAGCAACCACGACACCGACGGCATCAGCTCCCTGGATGCGCGGAAACGTTATCGGCCGACCGCCCCAGGTCGGATCACTTTCGTCGACCTCGTCGTAAGCCCCGCCGGTTGTCGCGTCAGATACGGTTTTGGAGTACCAGCCCGAACGCGTGTTGACATCCGTGTTGTTGAGGCCACAGGCACCGACCCGGATCAGGACCCCGCCCGGACCCGGGACCGGCACCGGCCAGTCTTCATGCCAGACCAGCTGATCGAGACCGCCATGCCCCTCCAGGACAATGGCATTCATGGTTGCCGGTGCGTTCATTCAGCAGCCACTCCGACCGGTGCATCCGTGCGCGGCAGAATGCTTTCCGGATCATAGGCCGGGACGTCCAACACACGGGCCTTGCGGATCCCGTTCATGATAACGACTTCAAGCGTCTTCCCGGGAATGGCAGCTTCCGGTTTGACATAGGCAAAGGCCAGGATCTTGCCGACGGTATGCCCATAGGCGACCGAGCTCGTCGCACCAACGGCTTCACCATCGAGCAGGACCGCTTCACCGCCGTGACCATCCTCGATCCCGTCTGGCTCGATCTCCAGGTAAACGCAGACCCAGGGCAGCGCTTCAGACCCGGCACTTTCTTCGGTTTCCGCTTTTCCCAGAAAGTCGCCCTTGTCCAGCTTGACGAAGCGCATCACGTCGGCTTCCGGCAGCGTGACTTCATTGGTGAGCTCTCCGGCTCCCTTGAACCCCTTTTCAAGGCGCAGTGCGTTCATCGCAAAGGAACCGTAGTCCGTCAGGCCGAGCGGCTCACCCGTTGCGCAGAGCGCGTCGTAAACGGCGAGCATGTCTTCGCGCGGAACATGGAACTCCCATCCCAGTTCACCGGCATAGGACATGCGGAAGGCCCAGAGCTTCCGGCCCGCAACGTCGATTTCCTGCGCTGTCAGCCAGCGGAAGGACTGGTTGTCCAGGGGGGCCGAGGTGTTGGGTTGCAGGATCTCGCGAGTGAGCGGTCCGTTGAGCGCCATGGCCCCCCAATCGGTCGACAGATTGCGCACGGTGACACCGTCCGCAACAATGTTCTGTGCAAGATGATCCAGCAGCCGCTGTTCAAAAAATGCGGCACAAACCAGATAGAACCGGTCCTCGGCCAGCCTGACCACCGTCAATTCCATCTCGATGCGACCGCGGCGGTTCAGCATGTGGGTAAGCGCAATACCACCAACCTTCTTTGGCAACCGGTTGGCGACCAGTCTGTCAAGGCTGGCCTCCGCGTCAGGCCCGGACACCTCGATCTTGGTGAAGGCCGAGATATCCATGATCCCGGCGGTTTGACGGACCGCACGCATCTCTTCCGCGACGACGTCGTGCCACGCAGCGCGTTTGAAGGAATAATAGTCGCGCTGTTCCAGTCCACCGCGCGCAAACCAGCGCGGTCGTTCATGACCAAAGACTTCCTCGTAGACGGCGCCCTTTTCCTTGAGGCGTTCGTATAGCGGGCTTGGCTTGATAGGACGACCTTCGAGGCGATTGAAATGCGGGAACGGGATTTCGTGACGCAGGCAATAGTCTTCCTTTGCCTTGATCACCTGCCAGTCCTTGTCGGCATAGTCACCGAAGCGGCGCGGGTCGAATTCGCGCATGGAAATGTTCGCCGAACCGTGCACGATCCAGCGGGCCAGCTCGCGTGTCAGACCCGGACCCCAGCCGATGCCGATCTGAGTGCCGCAGCAGCACCAGTAGTTTTTCACACCGGGCGCCGGTCCGATGAGTGGATTGCCGTCCGGCGGATGCGAGATCGCACCATGGACTTCGCGCTTGATACCCAGTTCTGCGAAAATCGGCATGCGGTCCATGGCGTTCTCGAGCCAAGGCATGATCCGGTCGTAATCGGCCTCGAACAATTCGTTCTCGGCTTCCCAGGGACAGAAATCCTCCCAGACCGTGTTCGGGTTTTCCTTTTCGTATATGCCGATGAGACCCGACTTCTGCTCCATGCGGATGTAACCCGACACGAGCTTGTCGTCGCGGATGACTGGCAGCTCTTTGTCGAGTTCCAGAAACTCGGGCACGGTGTCGGTGACGATGTAGTGATGGGTCATGGAGGTCATCGGAAGCTGCAAGCCGCTCCACTCGCCCATCTGCCGGGCATATGTGCCGCCGGCATTGACCACGTGTTCACAGGTGATGTCCCCGAGCTCGGTGGACACTTTCCACTCACCGTTCGGTTGCTGCTTGATATCTGTGGTCCGGCAACGGCGAATGATCTTCACACCGAGCTGCCTTGCGCCGATTGCCAGGGCCTGCGTGACCCCAGACGGGTCGGCGTGACCGTCGTCGGGCGTGTGCAGCGCCCCCAGAACACCATCAAGATTATAGAACGGGTGCAGCTCCCGGATGCGATCCGGCCCAACCAGCTCCATCGGAAACTTGAGCGCGCGCCCGACACTCATCGTGTGCCGAAGCCAGTCCATTTCGTCTTCGGTATAGGCAAGCCGGAAAGACCCGCAGCCATGCCAGGTGACCGACTGCCCCGTCTCGGCTTCCAGCGCGCCCGCATAGAGATCGATGTTGTAGCCGACACATTTGCCGAGACCGAAACTTGAGGTGGAATGGGTGATCTGGCCCGCAGCGTGCCACGTCGAACCCGAGGTCAATTCCGCCTTTTCAAGGAGCACGACATCGGTGCAGCCCTCATGCGCCAGATGATAGGCAAGGCCACACCCCATGATGCCGCCGCCGACAATGACAACACGTGCCTGAGACGGCAATTTCGAGGTTCCTGCTTCCGACACGACATATCTCCCTGGCCGGTGATTTTTCGATGGACAGCGTAATTGTACAAATGTACTCTCGTCAATCATGAATGATATGAATGTACCAAAATCTGATTTGAAGGCCCCGCAGGAGGTGCTGGAGGAGCTCGCATCCGAACTGGATGAGCTCACCCCGGAACTGCGCAAGGCCGCCAGTTATGTGCTTGAAAACCCGAATGATGTCGGTGTGAGCTCGATCCGCGAGATCGCTGACGCGGCCGGTGTCAAACCAAACACATTCGTACGCATGGCACGATCCGTCGGCTTTGAGGGGTACGAGGATTTCCGGCATCCCTTCCGGGAAGCAATCCGAAGCAGGGGGACCGATTTTCCCGATCGCGCCCGCTGGCTTCAATCCCTGGCCAAGGGTGGTCAGCTCGGCGAATTGTTCGCGGAGATGGCGGCCTGCGCGATCTCGAATATCGAGAACACCTTTGCCTCCACCAATGCCAACGCGATGAAGGCGGCCGCCGACGCCATCGTCAATGCACGGCACACCTATGTGCTTGGAGTCGGCGTCAACAATTCCAATGCCCGCAACTTTTCTTACCTCGCGGACATGGCCGTCGACACGATCTGGACAATCCCACGCATGGGATCGGTCGC
>JAEPML010000033.1 GCA_017643925.1 Roseibium sp.
CGCCGAACAGCGCATGTTTGCTGGTTACCGGCGTCCGACCGGAAAAGCAGGGACCCGCAACTATATCGGCATCCTGACATCGGTAAACTGTTCCGGCTCCGTCGCCAAGTTCATTGCCAAGGCGGCAGACCAATCGGGTCTTCTGGACAAGTACCCGAATGTTGACGGCATCGTACCGATCGTTCACGGGACAGGCTGTGGCATGTCCTCCAAGGATGAAGGCTACGCCACCCTATTCAGAACCCTGTCCGGCTATGCACAGCACCCAAATTTTGCAGCAATTCTTCTGATCGGCCTTGGCTGTGAAGTCATGCAGATTGCCGATCTGGTTGGCGATCGCAAGATCCGTCCCGGCGGGGACCTGCGCTACATGACCATCCAGCAGACAGGTGGGACACGCAAAACCATCGAGGCGGGCCTGAGGGAGCTCGAGGACCTGGCCAAAATGGCCAACGCGGCGGAACGCGTACCGGTTCCGATTTCGGAAATCACCGTCGGCATGCAATGCGGCGGTTCGGACGGGTACAGCGGCATCACCGCAAATCCTGCGCTCGGCATTGCGTCAGACCTGCTTGTCCGGCATGGCGGCACGACAATTCTCTCCGAAACATCCGAGATCTATGGCGCGGAGCATCTTCTCACTCGCAGGGCCGTTTCCGTCGACGTCGGTGAAAAGCTCATCGAACGGGTTCGCTGGTGGGAGGACTACACGGCGCGCAACGGCGGCGAAATGGACAACAATCCTTCGCCCGGCAACAAGCGCGGCGGACTCACCACCATCCTGGAAAAGTCCCTCGGGGCGACGGCCAAAGGCGGGTCGGCACCTCTTGTGGACGTCTACAAGTTCGCCGAACCCGTCGACAAGAAGGGTTTCGTCTTCATGGACAGCCCGGGTTTCGACCCGTGCTCGGTCACCGGCCAGATCGCCTCGGGTGCCAATATTGTTGTCTTCACCACCGGTCGCGGGTCGGTCTCTGGCTACATGCCGACCCCGTGCATCAAACTTGCCACCAACTCGGAAATGTATGGGCGCATGTCCGAGGACATGGACATCAATTGCGGAGACGTCGTTTCGGAAAACGTGAGCCTTGAGACCAAGGGTCACGAGATTT
Source organism: Roseibium sp. (assembly GCA_017643925.1). Lineage (GTDB taxonomy): Bacteria > Pseudomonadota > Alphaproteobacteria > Rhizobiales > Stappiaceae > Roseibium. The sequence goes on from JAEPML010000033.1 coordinate 1,113, forward strand.
TCGAAAAGATCATCGCGGTCGCCTCCGGCGAAATGTCCAAGAGCGAGCAGCTCGGATTTGGGGATGTCGAATTCGTCCCCTGGCAGATCGGGGCGGTGATGTAGCGGGCGAACTTCGTCCCAAGGAAAAATACGCACGAGCATCGGGAGGCTATTCAGTGCGCTTGAAGGATAAAACCATTCTGGTGTCCGCAGCCGGCCAGGGTATTGGCCGCGCCAGCGCGATCGCCTGTGCCCGGGAAGGGGCGAAGGTCATCGCTGTCGACATCAACGAGGCCACATTGTCGAGCCTGCCCGACGAGTGCCCGGGTGTTGAAGTACACAGGCTTGACGTGTGCGACCGAAACCGGATTGCGGAGCTCGCCGGCAAGCTGCCCCCGCTCGATGGGCTCTTCAATTGCGCTGGATTTGTTCATCACGGCACCATTCTCGACGTCAGCGAGGAAGACTGGGCCTTCAGTTTCGACCTGAATGTCGCCTCCATGTACCGCATGTCAAAGGCCTTCCTGCCGGGCATGCTTGAACAGGCAAAGAGCAACGGGTCCGCTTCCATATTGAACATGTCTTCCATGGCATCCTCGATAAAGGGGTTCCCGGTTCGCGCGCTCTATGGCGCGACCAAGGCTGCCGTGATCGGTCTCACAAAGTCGATTGCCGCCGATTTCGTCAAGGACGGTCTGCGATGCAACGCCTTGTGCCCCGGAACCGTCGACACTCCGTCCCTGCGCGGCCGCATAGCGGCGGCTGACGATCCGGTTGAGGCCGAGAAGAACTTCATTGCACGCCAGCCGATGGGTCGGCTTGCAACCGTCGACGACATGACACCCATGGTCGTCTACCTGTTGTCCGATGAGAGCCAGTTCGTCTCGGGTCAAGCAATTCTGGTCGACGGAGGTGTCACCATCTAGGTGGCTGCTCTGTTGCAATTTGGGAGGATTGCACGATGACAAATCTGGTCTTGATGAAGGGCATCGAGAAACGTTTCCCCGGTGTCCATGCCCTCAAGAATGTCAGTTTCGAGCTGAACAGCGGTGAAGTTCATGCGCTGATGGGCGAAAATGGCGCCGGCAAGTCGACGCTCATGAAGGTCCTGTCCGGTATCTATCCGAAAGACGGCGGCGAGCTGTTCGTTAATGGTCAGGAAGTCGAGCTCGACGGCCCGCGCGCATCACAGGATCTTGGAATCGGCATCATTCACCAGGAACTCAGCCTGATGAACGATCTGACGGTCGCGCAGAACATCTTCATCGGCCGTGAGCCGCGTCTGCGCTTCGGACGGTTGGACGAGGCCGCGCTCAACGCACGGGCTGTCGAGATCTTCCGGTCCATGAACCTTGGTCTCGACCCGAAGACAATTGTTGGCGAACTGACCATCGCGAAACAGCAGATGGTCGAGATTGCCAAGGCGCTGTCCTACGAGTCCCGTGTCCTCATCATGGACGAGCCCACGGCGGCATTGAACGATGCCGAGATCGCGGAGCTCTTCACCATCATCCGAAGGCTTAAGGCCGACGGCGTGGGCATAATCTATATCAGCCACAAGATGGACGAGTTGAAACAGATCGCCGACCGCGTCACGGTGATGCGGGACGGGGCCTATATCGGCACCGTCGAGGCTGCGGATACGCCGGTGTCCAAGATCATTTCCATGATGGTCGGCCGCGAAGTGACCAATGATCCCGTTGTCATTCCGGACCTCTCCGGAGCGGAAACCATGCTCGAGGTCACGGGACTGTCGCGGGGACGGGAGATCCAGGATGTTTCGTTCTCTGTCAAGAAGGGCGAAATCCTCGGTTTTGCCGGCCTGATGGGCGCTGGGCGCACAGAAGTCGCGCGCGCAATCTTCGGTGCTGATCCACGGGATTCAGGCGAAATACGGGTACACGGCAAGTCCTGTTCGATTTCCAAGCCCGCGGACGCTGTAAAGGCTGGCATCGGGTACCTCTCGGAAGATCGCAAGCACTTCGGCCTGGCCACTGGCATGGATGTGCGCACCAACGTCGCCCTGGCAAGCCTCGACCGCTTCTCCTCCCGCTTCGGCGTATTGAGGGAAACCGACATGCGCAAGACGGCACAGGACTATATCGGCAAGCTCGAGATCCGCACGCCGTCAGACCGCCAGGAAGTCCGTCTTTTGTCCGGTGGCAACCAGCAGAAGGTGGTCATCGCGAAATGGCTTTATCGCGATTGCGACATTCTCATCTTCGACGAGCCGACCCGAGGCATCGACGTCGGTGCGAAGTCTGAAATCTACAAACTCCTGAAAAACCTGGCGAGCGAAGGGCGAGCAATCATCGTGATCTCTTCCGAGCTGCCGGAAGTCATGCGCCTCAGCCACCGCATCGCGGTCATGTGCGAAGGCCGCCTCACCGGCATCCTGCCGGGCGGCGAGGAAACCACCCAGGAAGACATCATGCATCTGGCGACACTCCGGGCGCCATCCATGCAGCCGGAAGGATACCCGCAATGACCGTCGTGAACTCCTCCTCGACCCCGTCTCTGTTCGCTCGGCTGATCGACACGGGCGCCCACCAGAAGCTGCTGGCCTTTGCCAGTCTGATCATGTTGCTGATCGGGTTCTCGATCGCTTCACCGAACTTCATGCAGACGTCCAACATGATCGCGATCCTGCAAGCGACCTCGGTCAATGGCGTGCTGGCGGTTGCCGCCACCCTGGTCATCATCACCGGCGGCATTGACCTGTCTGTCGGAACGCTCATGACATTCTGCGCGGTGATTGCCGGTGTCGTCCTGACCAACCTGGGCATGCCGTTGCCGATCGGGGTGCTGGCCGCAATCGGTGCCGGGGCATTCTGCGGTCTGTGTTCAGGCACTTTCGTTGCCAAGATGAAGATCCCGCCCTTCATTGCGACACTCGGCATGATGCTGATCCTGAAGGGCCTGTCCCTGGTGATTTCCGACACGCGCCCGATTTATTTTAACGACACGCCCGGCTTCGACCAGATTTCACGCGGATCGTTGATTGGCGACATCTTTCCGGCTCTGCCGATTCCCAATGGTGTGCTGATCCTGTTCATTGTCGCGCTTGCGGCGGCCTACATTCTCGGCCGAACCGTCCTGGGACGTTACACCTTTGCGCTTGGTTCAAATGAGGAAGCGGTGCGCCTGTCCGGGGTCAACACCGACTTCTGGAAGATGTCCGTCTATTCGCTTGCCGGTGCGATCTGCGGCATCGCCGGCATCCTGATTGCGTCGCGCCTGAACTCCGCACAGCCTGCACTCGGTCTCGGTTACGAACTGGAGGCGATTGCTGCCGTGGTGATTGGTGGAACGTCGCTTTCAGGTGGTCGCGGCACCGTGCTCGGCACGTTGATCGGGGCCCTGATCATGGCAGTTCTGACCAACGGTCTGCGCGTGCTTTCGGTCGCCCAGGAATGGCAGACCGTCGTTACCGGCGCAATCATCATTCTCGCAGTCTATGCGGACATGGTCCGCAAGAAGAAGGCCTGAGTTTTTTAATCAAGAAGAGGGTCACAACACCCCGTTCATGGATCTTGTCCAAGCCCTGAAAGGAGAGGGAAATGCTTACCAGACGTCACATCATTGGTGCAGCGAGCGCCGTCGCACTCATGCTTTCCGGCAACATTGCGTCTGCCCAGGAAACCTATATCCCGCTGGTATCGAAAGGCTTCCAGCACCAGTTCTGGCAGGCGGTAAAGGCCGGTGCGGACCAGGCCTCGGAAGAGTTTGGCGTTGCCATCACCTTTGAAGGTCCCGACAACGAAACCATGGTGGACCGCCAGATCGACATGCTGGCCGCCGCACTTGCAAAGAACCCCACGGCAATCGGATTTGCTGCGCTCGACAGCCAGGCAGCTATTCCGCTGCTGCGCCAGGCGCAGGAAAAAGGCATCCCGGTAATCGCCTTCGATAGCGGCGTCGACAGCGACATCCCGGTCACAACCGCATCGACGGACAACATCGCTGCTGCGTCACTTGCGGCCGACAAGATGGCCGAGAAGATCGGGGGCTCCGGCAAGGTTGCGGTTGTTGCCCATGACCAGACCAGCCGGACCGGCGTGGATCGCCGCGACGGCTTCCTGAACCGCATCAAGGACAAGTATCCGGACATCGAGGTCGTGACGGTTCAGTATGGCGCCGGTGACCATCTGAAGTCCACGGAACTGACAAAGGCAATTCTGACGGCGAATCCGGACCTGAAAGGCATCTTCGGCACGAATGAAGGTTCGGCCATCGGTGTGGTCAACGGGGTCAGCGAAATGGGCAAGTCGGACCTTGTGATTATCGGTTACGATTCCGGCAAGGCTCAGAAGGATGCCATTCGCAGCGGACTGATGGCCGGCGCAATCACGCAGAACCCTGTCGGCATCGGTTATGAAACCGTCAAGGCCGCGCTCGAGGCGTCCCAGGGCAAGGAAGTTCCGGCACATATCGACACCGGTTTCTACTACTATGACAGCTCCAACATCGACGATCCGAAGATCGCTGCGGTGCTTTACGACTGATTGAAACCATCTGAAGATTTGGAACCCGGCCGGTCATGCGGCCGGGTTCCGTCATGCAAGGAAATCTGAACATGAAACTGCTGCGTTATGGGGCGCCAGGCCAGGAAAAACCGGGCCTGCTGGATGCAAACAACAAGGTTCGAGACCTGTCTGCAGTCGTTCCCGACATTGCCGGGTCTGCATTGCTGCCGGAAAGCATCGCGCGCCTGAAGGCCCTTGATCCGGCATCGTTGCCCCTGGTTGAAGGCGTTCCCCAGGAAGGCCTGCGCCTGGGGGCGTGCGTTGGCTCGATTGGAAAGTTCATCTGTATAGGTCTGAACTATGCCGACCATGCAGCGGAGTCGGGTCTCGAGGTTCCGCCCGAACCGGTCGTCTTCAACAAATGGACGTCAGCCGTTATCGGTCCGGACGACGACGTGAGAATTCCGCGCGGGTCGGTCAAGACCGACTGGGAAGTGGAACTCGGTGTCGTGATCGGCAAGGGTGGCAGCTACATCGATGAAGCCGATGCCATGGACCACATTGCCGGCTTCTGCGTCGTCAATGATGTGTCGGAACGCGAATACCAGATTGAGCGCTCCGGCACCTGGGACAAGGGCAAGGGCTGCGACACCTTTGGGCCGACCGGTCCCTGGCTGGTCACACCCGACGAAGTCGGTGACCATGATGATCTTGCCATGTGGCTCGAGGTCGACGGCAAGCGTTTCCAGGATGGTTCGACGAAGACGATGGTCTACAAGGTCCCTTTCCTGATTTCCTATCTCAGCCGGTTCATGAGCCTGCAACCGGGTGACGTTGTCTCCACCGGCACGCCTCCGGGTGTTGGCATGGGCCAGAAGCCACCGGTCTATCTCAAGGGCGGTGAGATCATGAAACTCGGGATCGAGAAACTGGGCACGCAAACACAGAAAGTAGTTGCCTAGGCCCTGTTGCACAAATCTGGACGGCGCCAGCCTGGCGCTGACGCCGTCTTTCAGTCTCGCAGCTTCTGCCTAGTCAAACAGCGATGGCAAGAACAGGGAGAACGCCGGGACATAGGTAATCAACATCAGGGCCGCGAACAGCGCCAGGTAGAAGGGCCAGATCGATTTCAGGGCCTCCTCGATCTTGATCTTGCCGACGGCACACCCGACGAAAAGACAGGTACCGACCGGTGGGGTGCACAGGCCGAGACCCAAGTTGACCAGCATCATGATGCCGAACTGGACCGGATCCATGCCGAGGTCGCGTGCAATGGGCAGGAAGATCGGTGTGCAGATCAGGATCAATGCCGCCACGTCCATGATCATGCCGAGCATCAGCAGCATCAGGTTGATCATCAGGAGAATGGCGATCTTGTTTTCGGAGATGCCGAGCAGGAAATCGCTGAGCTTCGTCGGAACCTGGTAAAGGGCCAGCAGATACGCAAAGGAACTGGCGAACCCGATCAGGATCATCACCATCGCGGTCGTGCGAAGGGCGGACGTGACCGACACGACAAATTCGTTCCAGCCAAGCGTTCGATATGCAACGGCTGTGAGGATTAGGGCATAGATTGCCCCGAAGGCGCCGGATTCCGTGACCGTGAAGATCCCGGAAAGAACGCCGCCGACGATGATCACCGCCGTGATCAGCCCGGGAATGGCAGTAATGGCGGTCTGGGCGACCACTGCCCAGCCCGGAAAGGGTTCCGATCCGTAATTGTGTTTCAGGGCAACAAAATAAGCCGCGACAGCCAGGCAGATACACATCAGGATGCCCGGAATGACGCCTGCCAGGAACAGTTTGGAAATCGAGATACCACCTCCGGCAGCGACAACGAAAATGATCATGTTGTGGCTCGGCGGTATGACAATTCCGGCGATGGACGAGGTGACCGTCACGTTGACGGCGTAATCGGGCCGATAGCCCTTTTCCTTCATGACCGGGATCAACAGCGAGCCGAGCGCCGAGATATCCGCGATCGCCGATCCGGAAATGCCGCCAAACAGCATGCTGGAAAAGATGTTCACATTGGCGAGGCCACCGCGAATATGTCCGACCAGCGACGAGGCGAACCGGACAAGGCGCACGGCAATTCCGCCATGAAGCATCAGTTCACCGGCAAAGACGAAGAATGGAATGGCGAGGAGGGAAAACGTTGTGACGCCGGAAATCGTGCGCTGAAACGTCATCAGCAACGGGAAGCCTTCGTACCAGAAAGCCGCGGCGGCGGAAATTCCCATGGCAAAGGCAACGGGGACGCCGAGAACGACACTGACGCCAAAGACGCCCAGCAAAATTGCGAAACCCATTTCAGTCTGCCTTTTCTTTATTCACGTAGATCTCGCCGCGAAGGGCGCACCGGCCGCGCAAGATGAAGCGCGATCCCGCAAAGATGACCATCAGCCCACCACAGGCGACCGCGGATGCAGTCCGTATGCTCTCAGGAACGTTGAGCATCGGCAGAAGCGTTGACCAGCCGAAATTGAAGAGTTCCAGCCCGGCCACCAGCATGACGCCTCCGAAAACGGCTAGCACAAGGTCGGTGAGAAGAAGGAGCAGCTGTTTCACCTTGGCTGGCAGGGCGTCTCGGACCAGAGTGACGCCGAGATGGGATTCCTCGTGGATGCCGACGGCAGCGCCCAGAAAGGTGATGTAGCAGATCAGAAGCAGGGCGAGCTGTTCCACCCAGGTTGGTGTCTGGTTGAGGACATATCGTCCGAACACCAGCCAGCCGAAGGTTGCGACAAGAACCACCAGGGCCACGGACCCTATCAACACGCAGACACGTTTCAACCGGGCCAGCCAGAGTTCAAGCTGGTCCGGTAAGCTTCCGGTGTGCGACATCATATTCCCCCAAATAGAAAGGGGCCGTGCCGGAAGTACGGCACGGCCCCGATCAGCTATTATTCAGCGTTTTTGAACATCTCGACAAGTCCGGCCAGATCCGGGCTCTGCGCGAGAAACTGCTCATAAACCGGAGCCATGGCTGCCTGGAACGCTGCCTTGTCGGCGATTTCGTTCACGGCAACACCACCTTCCTGAACCTTGGCCATGCTGGCGGCTTCCCGCTCCTGCCACAGCTTGCGCTGCAGTTCAGTGCTGTTGCGGCCGGCTTCCTTGACGATTGCCTGCTGCTCGGGTGTGAGCGAGTCGAAGGTCCGCTTGCTCATGCACAGGCACTCGGGAATGATCAGGTGCTGTGTGAGAGAGTAGAACTGGGCAACCTCGAAGTGGTTGGTGGATTCATAGGATGGCGGATTGTTTTCAGCGCCGTCCACGACACCGGTCTTGATCGCCTGGTAGACTTCGGCGAAGGCCATCGGCGTTGCGTTGCCGCCCATGGAGTCGACCATGCCAACGAAGAGGTCGTTGTTCATGACGCGGATTTTCATGCCGCCGAGATCCGCCGGCTCCGTGATTGCCTTTGCGGACGTGTAGAACGAACGGGCGCCGGCATCGTAGAAGCCGAGAGCGACAAGACCCTTCGCCTCGAGGCCCTTGCTGAGAGCCTTGCCCGGCTCACCGTCCATGACCTCGTACATCTGCGGAACGCTTTTGAAGATGAACGGCAGGGATACAACGTTTGCTTCCGGCACAACCTGACCCATCGGTCCAAGACTGAAAACACCGAAATCGATGACGCCCAGACGGGTTTGTTCGATCGCATCCGGTTGCGAACCCAGGACGCCGGCATGGAAAACCTTGCCGCTGATTTCGCCGTTGGTCTTCTCGTCGACCTCCTTCAGGAAGGCCTCCATGCCGTGCGAGACAGGATAGTCTTCAACATGGATGTTCCAGCCGCGAATGTCGCGGGCGTCGGAAGCCACGGTTGCGAAGGCAAGTGTTGCGGCAACGACTGAACCATACAGTGCGCCGACTTTGATGGAATTCAACAGGGTCATTGGTTCCTCCCTTTTGACCTGATATCACGATATGCAATTTACAAATTTTTACAATTTAAAAAATGAATAAAACAAATTGTCGGGTGAATATGATTTAAGTCGTTGAAAAATTTCTGAAAAATCTCTCTCCATAAAGGTGCGTCGGATTTTACAACATCAACGGATGAAGAATCGTTCGGCGCGATTCCCGACAATTGGTCCGCCAGGATGCGGGGCCGATTTCGACCCCGCTCCGATCGTCAGGAAAAGAACATGCCGCCATTGATGTCGACGCAGGCGCCGGTGATGAAAGCGGATTGTTCGGAGGCGAGAAAGACAGCGAGATTTGCCACGTCCTCGGAGGCGCCTTCACGTTTGAGCGGTGTGACACCGGCCACATGCTTGCGCACTTCGGGCTTGGTGAAGATGTTGTGGAAGTCGGTGTCGATCATGCCCGGACACATGGAGTTGACCCGGATATCGGGTCCAAGTTCCTTGGCCAGGCCCCGCGTCAGGGTCATGATGGCACCCTTCGACATGCCATAGGCAAGAGCACCGGGTCCGCCGCCGTCACGACCTGCCTGCGATGCCATGGTGACGATTGTCCCGCCGTTTTTCATGTGCGGAACGGCTTGCTGGATCACCAGAAGCGCCGAGGTCGTGTTGAGATCGAAGACGGATTGCCAATAGTCGAGGGAGATTTCGGAAAGGGGGCGGCGTGCAACAATGCCGCCTGTGATCGGCATGACGATATCGACACCACAAAATTCCGAAACTGTCTGGTTGATCAGCGCGGCGACATCGTCCGGCTTGGTCATGTCGCCCTGCATGGCAAAGGCCTCTCCCCCGGCAGCCGTGATTTCGGAAACTGCACTGTCGGCACCCTTGCCGCTGCTGAAATAGTTGATGGCGACATTTGCACCGCGTTCCGCAAGCGCCATGACGCAAGCACGGCCGATATCCCGGCCGCCGCCGGTCACGATAGCTGTCTTTCCCTTGAGGTCCATGAGGGGCTCCTTGTTATGCCTTGGGTTTTTCAGAGGCCTGCCGGCCTTGTGATCCTTGGTCAGGCTTTCGCCAGTTTCTCGATGACAAGCTTGAAGGACCTCTCTTCCGCGTCGGAAAAATAGAGGTCGCAGTCGTATCCCTGGTCATCAAGGAAGTGAAACACGCGTCTTGGTTCGCTCGCTGGATAGGGCACCAGCAGCGCTGCGATGCGATGTCTTGTTGATTTCGGGAAGGTCGCCTTCAGACAGGTGCTGACCGGCAATCCCTCGAATTCGCTTTCATCCACCCCGGGAAACCCGGTTTCCTGCGACAGGGATGCGGGACCGGCTTCCGACCAGAGAAACTGTCCGTAGAAGCCGGCCTTCTCACCCGAATACCGAAAACTGGTATCGCCAAGTTCGAAGGGGGCGTTGGCATGCAGCAGCCAGTCGATTGAAACCGGTGTGGCGCTGTCAATGCTGTCGACAATGACGAAGTAACTGTCGTGAACGAAGTAAACTTCCCGGATGACATTCAGGATGTCGGACGTCAGGCTCCGGTAGGCTTCTGTCGCGGTTCCACGGATATAGATGTGATCGTTGCGTCGCTGGGCGGCCTCGATCAAACCCGTCGCCCGCATCGCCTTTGCCTTGTCGCGGTCGGCATATTGACCCTTCCCGTCGATCAGGATGGCGTTTTTGGAGCGGGTTTGACGTCGCCAGGTCCGGTGCATGGAACTGTTGAAGGCAACGTAGTGCCCGGACTGGATCGCAAGATCTTCGCCGAAAGCCGAAAGGCAAAAGGCGTTCTGGTCGCCGTGGCTGTGACTGATGGAGCCGAACGGGGATGACTTCATCACGAAGTGGATATGCGCGTCAGGATCATCCATCTTGTGCTGGATGGCCGCCCACCCGATGCCCCTGAACCAGCGCAGCTTGTCGTCATCGCCCGGAGCTTCTGCGTCGATGGATGGCCAGTCATGACGGTACATCAGGTCATCGAAATTGAGGTCCCACCAACCGTAGTTGTAAAAGGCCATCTCGGTGCCCGGGTCGTTGCGCCGGACCTCTTCAAAAAACCACTGATAGGCAGGATTGCCGGTGACACCGGCGAACTGGCGCAGGTTGTAACCAACCTTCAGGCACGGCAGGTCGCCCATTGTGCTGTCGTCGCCAAACGTGGCGCGGCGCGTATCGGGCGCTTTTGTATAAAGCGGAAAATCGCCTGTCCTGTGAAAGAACGGACGGCTGTAAAGATCGATGCCGGTGTAATTCTTCAGAAGGTTGGCCGCGTCGATCAGGTAGGCCATACCCGTCATCCAGTAATGCGGTCCTTCGGCCCAGCCGCCTTCTGCGTCGCCCCATGGCGAATAGACGCTGAACAGAAACTCGATTGAACAGTCGAGCCACTCCCGTGCCTCCTCGCAGCCCTCTTCATCAAGGAGGGCCAGGCTTGCCGGGATCAATACTGCCGAGACTGCGCGCACCGCGTGGCTGTCAAAGGGAAAAACGTGAATGTTCGCATGTCTGAATACGTGATGGGCGACTTCGCGGGTTCGGATCAGCAGCGCGGCTCTGACTTCTTCGCGTTGGCTGTCAGTGAGATCTTCATGAAGCCAGTCATAACCCCAGGCGAGCGCCAGTGCGACACGGAACGCCCACTCATCGGTATAGGCGCGTGACGTCGTGCCGGAGGGGTCCCAGCTTGCGGCAGCGAGAAGCCAGTCTCGCGCCTTCGACCGCAAGCCCTCGTCCTCAAGAACGTGTCCGGCAATGGCAAGGTGCCGTGTGGCGTAGATCAGTTCCTGGCAGTCAATATAGGTCTGGCGCCAGATCGGTGCCGTACGCTGGTTGTTTGGATAAGGTGCCGGTTCGGCCATGATCGGGCGATCAATCCATGGCTGGACGGATCTTTCAAAGAAAGTCGACCAGCCGCAATGTTCGGGGTTCTCCGCAATTGCTTTGCGAAAGTCGGAAAGAGTGTCCGGGGTAAGCCAAAGACGCGGATGCGCACGGTCACAGTGATTGTATCGCGTGTCCGGTGAGGCAAGTGGTGATCGGGGCAGATCGGACGGAACTTCAAACCGCCGGAGGCTGCTCCATTGCGATGAAGGCCGGCCGGCATCGCTGTCCCAGATCGCGTAGCTCCAGAAATAGGTGCCCGGTTCCAGGACCTGGTCTGGTGTGAAGAAGTTTCGTTTCAGGTTCTCAAAGACGAGCGTGTCTGCAGCCGGAAAGTCCGAACTTGAAGAGATGCGCAAAACATAGCTTGCACTCTCTTCAATATCGGGAATCCACGTGAACCGGGGAGGGGATTCGTGCACAGTCGAGCCGTCAGCCGGACCGTATTGTATATTGAGACGACCAGCTTTCGGCTCGTCGAGAAATCCCGGTTTCAGATCGCAATTCACTGACATGACACTTCTTCGCTAACAGGAAAGGGCCGCCCGCGACGGGGCGGACGGCCGAGGTGGCGATGGGCTTAGTTCTTGTATTGCCGCTCGTAAGCGGATTGCATGACCGCGAGCACGTCGTTCAGGCCAAGCTTCTCAAGCTGGGCGATGTAGTCGTCCCATTCGGCTTCGACATCACCGTTGCCAAGGATCCAGCTCTGCTGCCGTTCAAGCATGTAGTCGCGGATCGAGCCCCAGTACTTGTCATAAACCTTCTGCTCTTCCGCATCGAAGGCGACACCGAGGAACTGGTCGATCAGGTAGTCGCCTTCATCGTAGAGGGCGATGCCTTCAAGGGCATATTCGTTCGACCACTGGATTTCATAGCCATAATCCTGGTGATAGCCCCGGCTCTGCAGCTGAGACCCGATCTGGTAGAGCGAACGGTTCACCGGTCCTGCATCAAGAAATTCCTTCTTGAAGATAGGTTTCCCGTCGATCATGTCGTAATGCATGCCCTCCACACCGAAATTGGCCAGGCGGCGGCCTTCTTCCGAGAACCAGAAATCAAAATACTTGATGGTCTCGACCGGGTGTTCGTTCGTATGGCCAATGGCCCATCCGTCAGGCTTGATCGGGATCCGGCGGTGTTCCTCGATGCGTTTTCCCGAGATCGAGGCGGGTGGTGCCATCGCCTTGAATTCAAATCCGTCGATATCAGAAGACAAGCGGTTGTAGCCGGAAGTCGAGGCAAACCAGTCATGGGTCGCGCCACCGAGGTTCTCCGACAGGAGAAAGTCCCGTGCGGAGCTGCCACGGGTGAAGATCTCCGCATCGATCAGGCCTTCCGCATACCAGCGCGCAAGGTTCTTGATACCCTCCCGGTAGCCTTCGCCTGCATAGGGGTGCTTCAGCTCGCCTTCGTCCACATAGAAATCATGGTAGGTGTCGGATCCTGAGGACCGACCGTCCCAGAGGGTCACCAGACGAATGAGCTCCGGCCACTGACGGGCAAAATACGGCACTTCATCGGCTTCGCCATTGCCGTTGGGGTCCTGGGTCTTGAAGGCGCGCAACACGGCTTCGAACTCTTCGACCGTTTCGGGAACATCCAGCCCCAGCTTGTCCAGCCAGTCGGTGCGGATCCAGTAGGCGCGGCCGTATTTTCCATCCGGAAGATAAGGGATGTAGTACATATTGCCGTCAGCTGCAGAAATCGCCGCAGCAATCTCCGGACGTTCGTCGAAAAAGGCCTTGAGATTGGGTGCGTGCTCCGCGATCAGGTCGTTCAGCGGCAGAAAGGCCCCCTCCGGACCATACTGGTTCACGAAATCCTTGATCCGGCTGGACCCGACGATGTCCGGGATCTTGCCTCCTGCAAGCATCAGGTTCAGGGCTTCCGTCCTGCCCGTGTTCTCATCCGTGCGCATGTTGGCGCCGACCGTCACGTCGACCAGATGGACGTTTGTCCATTCCCGCGCCTGTTGCTCCACCGGCCAGCTTTCCTCGTAGACGGGGTAGCGGGCATGGTTCATCTGGATCGTAAGCTCCAGCGGATCTCCTTCGACAATCCGAAGATTGCTGTCCGCCAGTGACGGCGTGGTCAGGGCTGTGCCTGCCAATATCAATGCTGACACGGTGAGTATACGCATGGTTTCCTCCCTTTGCGTTCGTTGCGACTACTCTTTGACGCCTCCGAGAAGAATTCCCTTCTCGAAGTATTTCTGGATAAACGGGTAGACGATGAGGACCGGGATGATGGAGCAGACGATGATCGCTGCCGTCACCGTTTCGGCACTGAAGCCGGCTGCGGTTTGCACAATCGCGAATTCATCATCATCGCTCAGGTTCGAGATTGTGTGCCGCAGGAATACCTGGAGCGGTATCTTGTCCTCGCTCTGGAGGAGAACCATCGCCCAGAAGAAACCGTTCCAGCGCGACACGATGCAGAACAGCGTAATCGTCGCAATGGCCGGCTTGCTGAGCGGGACAAAAACCTTCCAGAGGACCTGGAAGTCATTGGCCCCATCCATCCGCGCCGCTTCTTCAAAGCTCTTCGGGATGGCTTCAAAGAAGTTTCTGAGCAGGATGACGTTGAAAGCATTTACCGCGAACGCGAGGATGATGCCAAACATGCTGTCGAGCAGGTTCAGGTCCCGCATGTTCAGGAAGAACGGGATCAGGCCGGCATTGAACCACATGGTGAAAGCGATGAAGAGGTTGAAGAATCTCCGTCCCTTCAGCTGTGGCCGCGACAGCGCATAAGCACCGGGAATGATGAACGCCAGGCTCATCACGGTGCCACCAATCGTGTAGATGAAGGTGTTGCGATAGGAGACCCAGAACTGCGGGTCCTTGAGGATGTAGCCATAGGCTTCAAGCGTCGCATCGATCGGTGTGAGCACCACCTTGCCCGCCTGCGCTGCAAACCCCGAGCTGAACGACAGCGCCGCGATATAGATAAACGGGTAGAGCGTCGCGACGGTGAACATGCCGATCAGGATCGAGACCACGATGGCGAAAAACTTGTCGCCACGAGAGTAGAGGTTCCAATTCATCATTGGTCCTGCCCCCTTACCAAAGTGACGTGCGCGAGAAGCGCCGCGACAGGGTGTTGGCCGTCATCACGAGAATGAAGGCGACAACCGCGTTGAAGAGACCTGCAGCGGCGGCCAGATCGTATTGTCCCGATTGCAGACCCTGCCGGTAGATCCAGGTGTTCACCACATCGGCGGTCTCGTAGGTGGCCGGCTGGTAAAGAAGGATGACCAGTTCGAAGGACACTTCCATGATGTTGCCGATGCGGATGATCAGCATGATTAGGATGGTTGGCAGGATCGACGGGATGGTGATCTTCCACATCATCTGCCAGCGATTGGCGCCGTCGACGACCGCGCTTTCATAGAGCGACGGGTTCACTCCGGCGATGGCCGCAAGGAACACGATGGATCCAAAACCCGCTTCCTGCCAGATACCTGTCCCGATGAAGATCGGGCGGAACCACTCCGGCTGGGTCAGGAAATAGACGGGATCCAGACCGAACCAGCCCATGATTGTGTTCACAATGCCGGCTGTGGGCGAGAAAGCGGTGATGACGATACCGGCGATGATCACCGAAGAGATGAAATGCGGCAGATAGACAATTGTCTGCGCGGTTCTCTTGTAGCTGGCATGCAGGACTTCGTTGAACATCAAAGCCAGGATGATAGGAGCGGGGAAACCAAACAGGAGGTTCAGGGCGCTTATCGTGACAGTGTTCTTGATTGCGCGCAGGAACTGGTCATTGGCAAAGAGTGTCTCGAAATGCTCGAGCCCGACCCACGGGCTGCCGGCGATACCGCGGAAAATCGAGTAGTCCTTGAACGCGATTTGTAGACCGTACATCGGCTTGTAGAGGAAAACGATGAACCAGATGACCATCGGCAACAGCATGAGGTAGAGTTGCCATTCGCGTCTCAGGTGATCGATTGCGGCTTCGAGCCGACCGCCGGAAGCCGGCTGGTCTTCTGTTTCGAAGGCTGCTAGCACGTCCGAATTCCGGGAGCTGCTATCTTCCTGAATGGTCATGTGCCGGTCCTCGCATCGACGGAGAGCGAACGACCTGTTTCGGCATCGAACAGTTTCAGGAGGTCGGGTTTGACGTGGAGCGTGTCCACGCCCGACAGGTGGCTGATTTCACCGAGTGTTTCGACCCGGGCAACGAATGTCATGCCGTCGAGGTCGGTATGAAGCAGAGCCTCTGAACCAAGTGTCTCGACAAGGTCGAGATTGATCCTGATCGGAAAACTGCCGGGGACTTCGTCGACCGTGACATGTTCCGGCCGAATGCCGAGAACAACGGGTTTGCCGTTCTGGTTCTCCAGGACTTCAGATTTTGGAAGTCGGACCTTCAGGCGGCCGATCTGGGCAACCGGTCCCGCATCATCGGCCTCGAGAAAACCATGCAGCTGGTTCATGGGAGGCGAGCCGATAAAGCCGGCGACGAAACGATTTGCCGGATTGTTGAACAGCTCCATCGGGGTTCCGATCTGTTCGATCCGGCCTTCGTTCATCACCACAATGCGGTCAGCCAGGGTCATGGCCTCGACCTGATCGTGGGTCACGTAGATACTCGTGACGCCAAGCCTCTTGTGCAGACGCTTTATCTCGGCGCGCATCTGGGTCCGCAATTTTGCGTCGAGGTTCGAGAGCGGCTCGTCGAACAGGAAGACCTTCGGGTGCCGAACGATTGCCCGGCCCATTGCCACGCGCTGGCGTTGCCCGCCGGAAAGGTCCGAGGGTCTGCGCGCCAGGTAATCCGTCAGGCCGAGGATTTCGGCAACTTCCTGCACCGATTGCCTGATTTCGGCTTTCGGCACCTTTCGGATCTTGAGCCCGAAGGCAATGTTGTCGGCAACATTCAGATGCGGGTAAAGCGCATAGTTCTGAAAGACCATGGCAACGTCCCGGTCTTTCGGCGCGACCTTGTTCATGACCCGATCATCGACTGCAAGCGTTCCCGCGGTGATCGATTCCAACCCTGCAATCATGCGCAGTGTCGTGGACTTTCCGCAGCCCGAGGGACCGACCAGAACCACGAACTCCTTGGGGTCGATCTTGAGATCAATCCCGTGCACGACCTGGAGCGCCCCGTATTTCTTGACGATTTTGTTTAGAACAACTCCGGACATGTCCCCTCCGCACGATCACTCAAGTCGAAGGGGTCGGCGCAACCGGGGTCATCGCCGCTCGTCGATCCCTGAGCTTCGTCATTTACAAATCAGAACAGAAACACCCGTTAGACGGTTTGCATTCGGCACCGGACATGCCGGTGACGGCGTTGCCGTTCCCTTCAGAAGGGGATGGCTGATGCATCGCTTGAAACCTGAATGTGAATTAGGATATTGAAAAGAAACAATTTTCCCGCAGCTTCACATTTCGGTCGTCAGTTTCTGAGGACCAGGTTTGTCTACCAGATGTTCAAAGGCTCTCCTCTCCAACGCTTTCGCGCAACCTTTGTGGCACTAGCGATACCTCAAAAGCGCGGAACGAATCAAGACAAATTTTTACAAATTAATTACAAGAATGGTTCTCGAGTTGAAAAACACAGTGGAATCAGGTGTGAATTGCGCTTTCATGGTTTGAAAATTTTCAGAAACTGAAGAGCTGGAAGGGGAGAAAGAAAGCTCCAACTGCACTGGTTTGACGAATTTTTAGCCGAAAAAACAAGCGGATCTACAGCGAATGAGCTGGTTTTCAGTTTGAATTCACGATCAATTGCGCTCAGAATTTTACAAATAATTGACAAGTTGGATGTGCAGCGATATGAATTTTCAAAAGGATGCGTTTGGCATCGAATAATTCTAGGGCGGAGCGTACCCAATGGCTGGGCTGAACGAGCAGACACGAGCGAAGCTGATGCGAGTCAGTACTGCAACATTGACAACGGTCATGTTCAAGCGGGGGCTCAGGAATATTTTTCTGCAGGGTGTGCAACGTCTGCGACCGGGCGAGAACATGGTCGGGAGCGCCTATACGCTGCGCTACATTCCAGCACGCGAAGACCTGGATCACCTGGAATCCTTTGCCGATCGCAACAACGCACAGCGCAAGGGCGTGGAAGAGTGCCCTCCCGGCGCCGTGTTTGTAATCGACTCGCGCGGAGATGCGTCTGCCGCTTCGGCCGGCTGCATCCTGGCGACCCGTCTGCAGAAACGCGGATGCTGCGGGATTGTGACGGACGGGGGCTTTCGCGATACGCCAGAAATTGCGGCGATGGACATGCCCGGTTACCATGCAAGGCCAAGTGCTCCGACAAATCTGACGAAGCATCATGCAGTGGCGGTGAACGAGCCGATTGCCTGCGGCGGTGTATCGGTGTTCCCGGGTGACATCATCGTGGGAGACAACGAAGGAGTTGTCTGCATACCGCTACATATGGCACATGAAGTAGCAGACGAAGCTGCAGAGATGACGGTCTTTGAAGACTTTGTAATGGAGATGGTGAAACAAGGCGCTTCGACATTCGGGCTCTATCCCCCGACCGATCCGTCTACCAAGGACAGGTTTTTAGCGTGGCGGCAGGAAAAAGGCAGGTAGACCAGGTTTCGGCAACCGACCGGCAAGTCAGGGACCGGACACTTTCCGACAAGGCTTATGAGAGCATTCTCAACAAGATCATGGACGGAGATATTCCGGTGGGTGGGAAACTGCCGACGGAAAACATTCTGTCGGAAGAGCTGGGTGTCTCTCGGCCTGTCCTGCGCCAGGCATTGAAACAGTTGCGAGAAGATGACGTGATTGTTTCAAGGCAAGGTTCCGGCTCCTACGTGAAGCGGCGCCCTGAAGGAGCCGTTCTCGATTTTGCCCCCGTCGGTTCAATTGCGGATATTCAAAGGACATTCGAATTTCGTGCCGCCGTGGAAGGCGAGGCTGCCTTTCTGGCAGCACAGAGACGAACGGACGCGGACCTGAAGGAACTTCGAAGCGCGCTTGAGGAACTGGACCGCTGCATCGCGGAAGGTGAACTGGGCGTTGCGGCGGACGAGGTGTTCCACGTTGCCGTCTGCAATGCGTCCGACAACAAGTACTTTGTTGCTGCCCGTTCCTCGATGAAGTCGAACATTCTGACGGGCATGAACCTCACCCGGAACCTGTCATTGACCAAGCCGCAGGACCGGCTTCGTCTGGTTCAGGGCGAGCACTACGCGATCTTTGACGCCATTGAGGCCCGCGACAGCGAGGCGGCGAAAAAGGCAATGCATGACCACGTCGAGAACGCTCGAAAGCGTATCTTCGAAGGCTAGGTTTTTTTGAATTCGGGTTTGGGAAACGGGTTGACTGCAAATTGCGCCGGATCCGGGAGGCCCTTCGTGAAGCACCACTGCGGCGATGCCTCACGAAGGGTGGAGCCGACCCCTTCCATAGCAATGCTAGGGAAGCGCTGGTGGGCAAGCCCCATTTACTGAAAGCATCAGCTCAAAGGCCATCCATGCGCTTCGAGAAAATCGTCACGCCGTGGGCTAAAGGCATCGAGAAGACTTCCAGCCTCTTCGCAAACACAGGAATGAACGGCGTTTGAGGGGATTGTCATGGCATCGCCCGGGCCGAGCACCCTGGTTTCACCGTCAACGGTGAACCTGAATTTTCCGGAAGAGACATATGTTGTCTGGGTGTGCGGATGATTGTGCGGAAGCCCTTCGCCACCTTGGTCGAAGCGAAACTCCACCATCATGATGTCCTTGCTTTCGCAGAGGATCCGCCGCTTTGCACCAGGACCGGAGTCCATCCGTTCAGATGGTGCATCAGAGTGAACAATCATGTCTCAACTCAGTTGTAAATTGGTAATATAATTGGTAATATTTGTAAATTATCGTTCTCGCCGATCGAGGTCAAGACGGATTCTTTGCAAAAAAGTGCCTGGGCGAAAATTGCTGATGAAAGATGGCTTCCATGACAGCCCGGCAAGGCAAGGAGCAGGAGACGGGGATTGATCGGCAGTCACCCTTCAGAGAAGAACAACTGCCTTCACCAATGTGTCCCTGTTTTCAGACAGTTCCTGAAAACGGTTCGGGAAATTTGAAAACGGAATGATATCCGAACACAGCGCATCGGAATCGATCCGGCCTTGGCGGATTGCAGACATGACGGTTTCAAAATCTTCCCGTGTTGCGTTTCTGCTGCCGATTATCTGGCTCTCGCGCTTGTGGAATTCCGGGTCACTGAAGCTGATTTCGTCCTTGACCACGCTCACCAGGACATACTTGCTGCCATGCGCGAGCAGGGGGAAACCGGCTTCAATGGCCTTTGCGCTTCCGGTGGCGTCGAAAATGATATCGAACCCGTCTTTGAGGTCACCAATCAAGATTTCCGATCCTGCCAGGTGGGTCTGTTCGAAGCCGAACTTCAAACGTGCCTGCTCCAGCCGATCCTGGCTCAGATCCAGCAAGTGAACCTCGGCGCCGGCCAGTCTTGCGAACAGGGCTGTTCCGATCCCGATTGGCCCGGCCCCGGTGACCAGGACCCTGTCACCGGGGCCCGGCGATCCCCTTCGAACCGCGTGAGCGCCGATTGCCAGAAATTCCACCATCGCTGCCTGGAGCACCGTGAGGTCCGTGGCCGGGTAAAGGTTCTCTTCCGGGACCGCGATGCGCGCGCAAAGGCCTCCATCCCGGTGAACGCCAAGAACCTCGATGCGGCTGCAGCAGTTGGGTTTGCCTTTCAGGCAGGCCCGGCAGGTGCCGCAGGACAGGTAAGGGTTGATGACGACCAGTTCGCCCTTTTTGAATGTCTTCGCGTCACTTGCAACTCGGCCGCTGAGTTCGTGACCGATCACGCGTGGATAGTCGAGAAACGGGTGCTTGCCTTCGAAAATGTGGAAGTCCGTCCCGCAGACACCCATCGCCGCAATATCGACGAGGACCCATCCGGCGGGCGCGGCGACAGGACGTTCGCGATTTTCAATGGCAAAGACGCCGGGCTCTTTGACAACGCCGCAAGCCATCAGGGTTCGCGACGGGTCCTTTATGGATTGTTCAATATTCATTGGGGCTTTTCCTGGCTCCTCGGGACCCAGTCATGTGGCAGTTCGCCTTTGATAATCAGGCTCAGAACATCGTCCTTGGTCACGTCCTCAATGGGATGGGACCCGACATTCTGCCCCTTGTTCATCACGATCACGCGGTCGCACAGTTCAAAGACATCGTGCATGTCGTGGCTCACGAGCAAAATGCCGATCCCCTCCGATCGCAGTTGCTTGATAAGCTTGCCGACCATTGCGGTTTCGGAAGGGCCGAGGGCTGCGGTCGGCTCATCCATGATCAGGATCTTGACGTCGAAATAGATGGCGCGGGCGATGGCAATCACCTGGCGCTGCCCACCCGACAGGCTGGAGACCGGGTCGGTCAGGTTCTTGAAATTCGGATTGAGTCTTTTGAGGATGCGGACGGTTTCCGACATCATTTTATGGTCGTCGAGATTGCCGAGCCGGGTTTTCAATTCGCGGCCAAGAAACAGGTTCGACGGTGCGTTGAGGTGATCGGCCAGGGCCAGTGTCTGGTAAATGGTTTCAATGCCGAGATCACGTGCGTCATGCGGATTGTGGATCTCCGCCGTCTCGCCATTGACCCGAATAGACCCCTCATTGGGCAACATGGCACCGGACAGGATCCGCATGAGACAGGATTTGCCGGCGCCATTGTGGCCAAGGACGCCTACGACCTCTCCGGGATAAAGATCCAGCGAAACTCCGTTCACGGCGCGAATGCCACCGAAGTGCTTTTCAATGTCGATCATCTGAACAAGGGGTGTTTCAGACGGGGTGTGCGGCGTCATGGTCCGTATCCAAATTCTGTGAAAGGAGCCGGGAGCCCAAGGTTGGGGAAGCTCCCGGCCAAGTCTCCGGGATCAGTAAAGGACGTTCTGAACCGCCGGGTGATCGATGTTGTCCTTGGTGGCAAGCACGACACCGGTATCGATGAAGTTCGGAACCTTCTCGCCATTAAGCAGTTTCAGGATGGCCTGGACGCCCAGTTCACCCATCTGGAAAGAACCCTGAACGGCAGTACCGGCAAGCGTGCCGTCGCGGACGAAGTCCTGCAGGTCGGTGTTGCCGTCAAAGCCGAGTGCAGTCAGGCTTCCGGCCTTGCCCGCCTGGACGATCGCCCGGCCCATGCCGATGGCGGTCGGTTCGTTTGCACCGAAGATGCCGACGAGGTCGCTGTTTGCAGCCAGAATGTCCGTGGTCTGGTTCAGCGCTGTCACCATCTGGGACTGCGAGTAGAACGGACCGACGATCTCGATGCTGGACTGGTCCTTGATGCGCTCGATGAAACAGCCGACGCGCCCGATTTCAGAGCCGACACCTGCGACGTAGGACATTACGGCGACCTTGCCTTCCTTGCCGACCTCGGAAATCATCTTGTCGGCGACCAGCTGACCGGCAGCGCAATTGTCGGTGGACAGGAAGGACTGGTAATACTGCTTGCCGTTTTCGGCGAGACCGGAATCCACGATGACGACCGGGATTTCGTTTTCAAACGCCTTCTTGACGGCCGGGACCAGGGCTTCCGGGTCGGACGGGGCAAGCACGATGCCTGCGACACCGCGGTTGACCGCGTTCTCGACCAGGCTGACCTGATCGGCAATTGCGGATTCCGATGCCGGTCCGTTGAAGGTCATCGCGTGATCGCTCTGACCCTCGATGGCTGCCGTGGCGCCCTTGTTCACGTTCTGCCAGAAGTTCGAGTTTGTTGTCTTCACGATAACCGCGATTTCGCCGGCCTGGGCCGCTGCTGCGGAAAGCACGAGCGCGCTTGCCATCATTGCAGTGGTAATCAGCTTCTTCATGTTGTTCTCCTCCGTTTGAAGACCTGCTGAGCGGAATTGGAAACCGGGCTTCAGCGCCGGTTTCGGATCTGATCGACATAGACCGCCAGGATGACGATGAAGCCGATCACGATTTGCTGGATGAAGGCGGAAACGCCGGCCATGTTCAGGCCATTGCGCAAGACGCCGATGATGAAGGCACCGATCATGGTGCCGGAGATGTTGCCGACGCCGCCCATGAGAGACGCACCACCGATCACGGCGGCTGCGATGGCGTCGAGCTCGTACATCACGCCTTCATTGGGTTGCACCGTGACAAGGCGGGACATCAGTACGTTGCCGGCCAGACCTGCCAGCGCACCGGACAGCGTGTAGGCAAAGATCTTGGTGCGATCGACTAGAACTCCGGAAAGACGTGCGGCTTCTTCGTTGGATCCTGTGGCGTAAATGTGCCGGCCGGTCTGTCGCCGGTTCAAGAGATAGGCGGCCAGCAGTGCCACGACGACGAGCAGGATTGCCGGATAGGGGATGCCCGGGAACACCACCTTCGGAAAGATGCCGCCGGTGTCCTCCACGATCCGGAACAGGGAGCCGTTGCCGAGGATGCCGAACGTCTCGCCGAGCCGTGAAATCGGAGCCGCACCTGTGAGTTGAAGCGCGATGCCCCGCGCGATCAGCATCATGCCAAGTGTGGCGACAAAGGGGGTGATGCGCATCTTGGTGATCACAAAGCCGTTGAAGGCTCCACAGGCGGCGCCGGTCAGGACACCGAGCATCATGGCCGGGGCAACGGGAACACCGGCCTTGATGCTCAAACCCGTAATGGTGCCTGATAGCGCGAGCACGGAGCCCACGCTCAGATCGATGCCGCCGGTGATGATCACCAGTGTCATGCCGATGCCGAGAAGGCCGATCACCGAGGTCTGCAGCAACACGGTAAGCCCGTTGTTGACGGAGAAGAACGCGGCATTGCCGAAGGAAAAAACAAGGATCAGAACCGCAAGCGTCAAAAGGGCAGAAAGCTTGTGGAACGAGCCCGCTGTCAGCTTGAGCGTCATGAGGGGCGGAGCTGCGCTCCGGTCAAAAACCGCCATAAGTCCTCCCGGCCGGTTTTGAATAAAATAATTAAAAACAATATGTCGGGAGAAGCGTTTATCGTCAATTGTTTTTTATAAAAAAATACAATACAAAGAAAATTGTTCTTATGTTTGGATATGTTAGGCTGCGGTCATGGCCAGGACAGACGATCGATTCAGAAGCGCTTACAACACATTGCTGGACATCTGCGGTTCCATGGGGGTGGGCGAACAGCTGCCCCCGGAGACGGCCCTGGCCGACCGGATGGAAGTCAGCCGGACAATTGTGCGAAGCGCCTTGCAGAAGCTGGATACAGAGGAGCTGATCAAGTGGGAGGGGCGAAGAAAGACCCTCATTCGCAAGCCGGAAAAGAAACACCGCCTGGCGCTCGCCGAAAGCGCGCCGTCCACTGAGGAACTCGAACAGCGCTTCCTGGAATGGATCCTGAGATTTGACGTGCCGGCCGGAACGGCACTGAATGTCGCGCAACTGTCCCGGCAGTTTGGTGTTCCGGCTCACAGTCTTCAGGAATTTCTGGCCAGCCTGAGCCGGTTCGGATTGGTCGAACGCGGCCAGAAAGGCGGCTGGACGCTGCTTGGCTTTACGGCCGAATACGCGATCGAGCTCTCTGAATTCAGGATGGTTCTTGAACTCAACGCAATCCGCCAGCTACTGGCGCAGGCCCCTGATCATGAAATCTGGACCAGGCTGGAAGCGCTGAAATCGGATCATGAGGCGCTCAAGGAAGATATCGAGACTCGCTATCACGACTTCTCGATGCTCGACAAACAGTTCCACATGACCATCAACAGCGTCGTGAAGAACAGGTTCGTGATTGAGGCGCAGAAAGTCATCTCGCTGATTTTTCACTACCACTACATGTGGGACAAGACCTTCGAACAGCAGCGAAACGCCGCCGCGATCGATGAACATCTCGAGCTGTTGAACGCCCTGTTGGCAAAGGATTCCGAGAGATCCGAAGCTGCGGCGGTCAGGCATCTGCGCACGTCGAAGGAAACCCTGCTCTCGTCCCTGAGGGATCACAAGCTGGTCTGAGCGCCGTCCGCTCTTCCGCTCAGAAGAGGTCTTTGCATGCCTGAGGAATGTCCTGGCTGAGAGCCTCGAGATTCCGGTCAAGGGAAGTGACCTTTGCCGTGCCCAGGAGCACGGAAGCTGCTGCCGGATGAGAACGGGCAAAGTGGAGAGCCGCCGTTGGAAGCGGCACACCACACGCCTCGGTCCTTGCTTTCAGGGCTCGAACGCGATCAAGGATATCCTCCGATGCCGGCTGGTAGTCGAACCAGGCGCCTTCGACCGGCCCGGTCGCCAGGATACCGGAATTGAAAACCCCACCGAGCACAAGACTGGTGGAACGCTCCAAGCAAAGTGCGACCAGCTCGTCTTCCGCTTCCCGGTCAAGAAGCGTAAGCCGGCCAGCAAGAAGGATTGCGTCGAGATCGGTTTCCCGAAGGACATCCAGGCACACACGCGTTTCGTTCACGCCGAGACCGAAGGCCCCGATCTTGCCCTTCTCCTTCAGCGATTTCAGGCGGTCCAGGCCACTGTCGAAAAGGTCCTTCATGTGCCGGGCATTTTCTCCGCCATGGGTATAGGACCCGATATCGTGGACATAGACGATGTCGATGACATTGGTTCCGAGCAGTTCCTGGCTGTGGTCGAGGGACGCTTCTATTCCGTCGCCGGAATAGTCGTAGCGAACCGCATTGGGTAGCGGTTCAACAAAGCCGTCGGCTTCCTCAAGCGTTGCGCCGGGTGACAGAACCCGGCCGACTTTTGTCGACAGGACGTAGTCCGCTCGTGGTCTGGAGTTCAGGAAGGATCCGAGGCGCTGTTCGGACAAGCCACGCCCATAGTGTGGTGCCGTGTCGAAATAGCGGATGCCCGCGTTCCAGGCGCGTGCAAGAACCCGGTTAACTTCTTCGTCGCCCACGACGCGCCCCATATTGCCGATGCTCGAAGCGCCAAAGGAAATGTCTGTGACGAAGATGTCGGTCTTGCCGATCCGGTTGCGTTTCATGCAGTACCTGCCTTTTGTGTCCGCTTAAGAAGCGCATCGAGTTTGGGCATTTTCAGTTCTGGCGCCGCCTCACGCACCCAGCTCCTGAAAGAGCCGATGCGGCGCTGGAGTTTTTCGTCGTGGTTCTGGGCAATGTCTTCCAAACGGTGATCGAGGAAGGGGTTCTTGAACCTGTCGATGGTTGTTGTGACATAGGCCCGGGCCTCACTTTCGCGGCCATGTGCCGCAAATCCCGGGACGACTTCCGATTGGTAGAGGTTCTGAAGGTCGGCGAGAAAGGCATCGTCTTCCATCAGGTCGCGAACAAAGACCACTTGGGAGCTGCCGGCGGCCAGCCAGCGCGACACGAGATAGGTATGGCCGAGATTCAGCACATAGAGCTTCAGGGTTTCGACGTGATCCAGATCCTGAACGACCTGAACATCCGGATGTTGGCAGGGCAGCAGCAAACCGGGTTGGTCCTCGATGGCCCACAGAGCATAGGGTTCGGCAACCGCGCCGGCAGGCTCCAGGGGTTCGGAGACAATGCGGTCGACCAGCGAATTGACCCAGATTACGGAACTCTCCAGCCACGGCCGGAAATTCGGAGGGTAGTTTTCAGCAAGTTGGAGAACCAGGTCCCGCAGGACATCGCCGTTTTTTGGAACAAGTTCTGTTGGCATGATCTGGATCGGAACCGCCCCGGCGAGGAAGCGTTGAAACAGCAGCCAGGTCAGTTTTGCCGGATAGGACATGCCCGGTGAAAACGTGTCTTTTTGATCGTCCACCTGTGGCTTGAACCCTGCGTCCGCCGTGTTGGAGATCAGGATACGGGCTTCCCGGCACACGATGGCAGAAACGGTGTTCAGGTCACCGGGCAACGAAAGTGCACGCCTGATGCTCGTGACCCGACAGGAGGTTTCGACACGCTCGCCATCTTTCAGGCCCTTCACCCTGACTTCATAGCCGTCAGGGTCCACAAGGGCCTTGAGTCGGTGGGCGCGGGAGGGATCTCCGCTGGTCTGAACAACCGTGATCGGACCAACTGCCTCCCCGGACGCAAGTGCTTCGGACACGAAGAGGTCGGCATGGGCCTGCAGAAAGCGGCTGGTGCCGAATTGGACGATGGGTGTTGTTGACATGGGGCCTCCCTTGACGATATTTGTTTTTTATAATTAAGAACACTTTGAGGTCAATCCCCTTTGGCAATAGGCTGCGAGGACTGATCGAGAGGGCATGACCTGCAAAATCATTGGGGACCGGCATGATCGTTGATGCGCATCAGCATTTTTGGAAAATCGACCGTGGTGACTATTTCTGGATGGATGACAGTGTCGCCAAAATCAGGCGGGACATTCTGGCGCCGGAGCTGACGCCCCATGCAGATGCATGCGGGATCGGCGCCTCGATAGCCGTTCAGGCGGCTCCGACAGTCGCCGAAACGGAGTTTCTTCTGGAAATTGCGGCGGCTGCGCCGATCGTGAAAGGCGTCGTCGGTTGGGTGAACCTGGAAAGCGGTGATGCGGCATCCACTCTGAAGCGGCTTGCCACAAATCCTGCCTTCAAGGGTGTGCGCCCCATGCTGCAGGACATCGAGGATACCGAGTGGGTTCTGAGGCCGAGCGTGATGGCCAATCTGGCCATCGTGGCTGATCTTGGTCTGTCTTTTGATGCGCTCATTCAGCCACGCCACCTGGGCGTGATCGAAGGCCTGGCCGCTGCTCTGCCGGATCTGCCGATCGTTGTCGATCATTGTGCCAAGCCGGTCATTCAAGGGGGGCTGGACGCAGGCGAGACCTGGCGGCGCGGCATGTCACTGCTGGCCGAACATGATCAGGTTTTCTGCAAGATTTCAGGCCTAGCAAATGAATGTGGAGAAGGCTGGGACGGTCAATCACTTCAGCCCGTTGTCGATCATGTCCTGCAGGTATTCGGGCCCGAAAGACTGATGTGGGGCAGCGACTGGCCAGTCCTGGAACTGGCTGGCAGCTACGAGGACTGGTTTGCCTGCGCCCGCGCGTTGACTGCGGCATGCAGCACGGAAGAACAGGCCAGGATTTTCGGCGGGACCGCCGCGAAGTTTTACCGGCTTTAGGGCCTGACCCGATTCAGACATTCAGAAAACAGCGACACGCATCGAGGTTTCATATGCAGCGCATGGGCATGGTGATTGGCATCAATCCGGATGACATTCCAGAGTACAAAAGGCTTCACGCCGATGTCTGGCCGGAAGTGCTTGAGAGACTGAGGCAGTCGAATATCACCAATTATTCGATCTTCCTGAAGGAGCCCGAGAACCTGATGTTCAGCTACTGGGAATACCTGGGAGACGATTTCGCGTCCGACGACGCTGCGATTGCTGCCGATCCGGTTACCCAAAGGTGGTGGCAACTCTGCGGTCCGATGCAGCGGCCGCTTGAAAGCCGCAAGCAAGGTGAATGGTGGGCCTCCATGGAAGAGGTTTTTCACCTCGACTGAGAGACCTGCCCTAGGTCGCGACCGATTCGCGTTCGGGCAGCGCGTGAACGTCAATCACCGGCATTCCAGCCCGTTGGGCGGCTTCGAAACCCTGTTCGCTGTCCTCGAAAACCAGGCAGTCGCCGGGCGACACCTGCAGCCTGCGTGCAGCTTCGAAAAAGAGATCCGGTTCAGGCTTGGCGATACCCACGGCATCCAGGGCGACGACGGTATCGAACAAGGGCAACAGGCCGGTGCTCTTGAGCGACGCCAGCACAACGATCTCCGGGCCACCGCTTGCAACCGCCATCGGCTTCAGGCCGTGACATTGCCGGGCTATCGCCGCAACCGTCGAGAGTTCGGTGACCGATTCCATGCCCTTCAGAACCGATCTGCGCATGGTCTGGACGGCTCGTTCATGGTCCAGCGAAACGCCCTTGAGACGCTCGAAGGCCTCGAGCAGGACATGTTCCGACATGCCGGCGCGTTCATGATACCAGTCAAGGTCCATGGCATGTCCGGCCTCGGCGAAGGCTTCTTGCCAGGCCTGTGCATAGACGGCGGGCGTGTCGACCAGTGTCCCGTCGCAATCGAAAATCAGGGCTTTGGCATGTGTCAAATGTGAAGCCAGGTCGGCCACGAGCGGTCCTTCCAAAAAAGTGTTCTGGGATGCTGTCCTACGAAGTGCT
The DNA here is from genome assembly GCA_017643925.1 of Roseibium sp. Classification (GTDB taxonomy): domain Bacteria; phylum Pseudomonadota; class Alphaproteobacteria; order Rhizobiales; family Stappiaceae; genus Roseibium. Next base: position 29,368 of record JAEPML010000033.1, read on the forward strand.
AAGACTCGACTGACGTTTTATGAGTTCCACGTTGTAGCGCATGCTGTCAGGGGGGCGTTTGCCTTCAACGATCCAGGCGAGCATCGCTTCGGCAGCGTTTTGACCAAAGAGCGCTGAATCACATCGCACGGAACTCAGGCGCGGATAGGCAAGGGAGCATTCCTCGATATCGTCGAAGCCGACGATCTTGAAATAGTTTCCGGCCTGCACCCCGATCTCGGCAAAGCCGCTCAACATTCCGAGCGCGACCAGGTCGCTGAAACAGACGGCCGCCTCGAGATCCTTGTGTTCCTTCAGGATTTCCAGAGCAATCTCGCGCCCGAACGCCCGAGACGGCCGCCCGAAGAACGCCTGTGGTGTCAGGCCATTGGCTTTCATCACGCTGTCATAGCCGGACATGCGTTCCAGCGTAATCGGCCGGTCTTTCAATCCACCGACAAAGGCGATTTTCTTGCAGCCCTTTTCGATCAGGTGCTCGGTCGCAAGCGCCCCGCCCGTATCGTAATTGTGAGAGGCAAACGGAAAGATGTCGGTGCGATCATCCTGTTTTCGCAGGACCTGCAAGGTTGGAATACCGGCGCGTTCGATCCGGTTGAAGGCCCCGTCGTCATCGCTATAGGCAGGTGAAATGACGAATGCCGACACGCCGTGCTCGATCATGGAGGCAATGACTTGCGACTGGATGTCCGGGTCCTCGTCCGTGTTGGCAACGACGGTCGAATAACCGGCACGCGCAAACGTCATCTGCGCGCTTGCAGCGAATTCGGTGAAGAACGGGTTTCGCAGATCGTTGATGATCAGGCCGATCAGACCCGATTGTGCACCACGCAGGCCTGCCGCCGACCGGTTATAGACATAACCGAGCTCTGCCATGGCCTTTTCGACATCGGTTCGTGTCGATGGTTTGACCAGGGATGAGTTCTGCAGGACCAGCGAAACCGTCGACTTGGAAACACCCGCTTGACGTGCCACATCGAGGATCGTTGGCCGCTTCTTCATCCCTGTCCTTCGTTATCCGATACCGTGCAGTTTCAACAAGAGTTGCATTCTTTCTACAGCAATATCCGGTTTTGTCAGCAATCGGGACCTGTCCGCCAGCCGGAAAACCTCTGCATAATGCGTGATTTCCCGCGATGACTGGAAGCCGGCCGGCATGATGAAGTGGCTCTGGGCATCATTGAGCCAGGCAAGGAAAGCGATGCCGGCCTTGTAGAACTGTGTAGGTGCCTTGAAGATTTCCCGGCTGAGGGGAACCGTCGGAGTGAAGAGGGCGTGATAGGTCTCGCGGTCTCCTTCTGCCAGTGCTTCCAGTGCCTGGCTGGCGGCAGGCGCAATCGCGGCGAATGCACCGAGCAGGGCATGAGAATACCTGTTGCCGTCGCCCTCGATCAGATCCGCATAGTTGAAGTCGTCGCCCGTATAGAGGCGAACTCCATCCGGCAGCCGGGCGCGAAACGCCTCTTCGTGGGCCTGATCCAGCAGTGAAATCTTGATGCCGTCGACCTTGTCGATGTTATCGTTGATGATCGAGAGCACCGCGTCCGAAGCTTCGGCCACGTTGCTCGATCCCCAATAGCCTTTCAGCGCCGGGTCGAACATGTCGCCAAGCCAATGCAGGATGACCGGCGCGGATGCCTGGGAAAGAAGAGTGTCATAGACTTTGGCGTAGGTGTCCGGTCCGGCCCCGATTGCCGGGAGCGCGCGCGATGCCATGAGGATCACCTGGCCGCCGGCTGCTTCGATGGCTGCCATCTGTTCCGAATAGGCCGCGACAATCGCATCGGCATCCCTGAGATCCTCCAGCGCGATCTGGTCGGTTCCCGCACCACAGGCCACGCGAGGCTTGAGCGGGTGGGCCTTGGCGTCCTTCATGGTCCGCTCGATCAGTTCTTTCGCGGTCTTCCAGTCGACGCCCATGCCGCGCTGAGCGGTGTCCATGGCCTCGGCAAGTCCAAGACCCTGATCCCAGAGCCAGTGTCGGAAACGAAGCGTGTTGTCCCAGTCAACCGCCGGCGAGCCGACCCAGGGATCGCGTTCGGCCAACGGGTCGGAGACGACATGGGCCGCGGCAAAGGCAGTGCGTGTCAATTCGGTGCGCGGCGCACGCGGTGTCAGGGCGTCGCCGGTCAGCTGGTAGGATTCGAGACGGTTGTCGAGCGTCGGGAGCGTGAGTGTCGGAAGCGTCAACATGGGAGGTTCCTCAAGGGGTCGCGGGTCGATCAGGCGACCGGGATGTCGAGAACAAGTATGCCGTCGAGACCGCCGACGGCGTTTTCGACGAGCTTGGCGCCAAGCGCCTTGTGTGCCGGGTGGGTCTGATAGGCTTCGAGCGTGTCCCAATCCTGAAAGTCGGCGACAAAACCGTGCATGTAGCCGCGCTCGATCTTCTCCGGGCTTTCGCTGCGCCCCGAGGTGATGCCCAGAACGCCCGGGATCATCTCCTTTATGGCATGCAGTTCCTGAAACAGGTCTGCGATGGTGTCTTCGCTGACACCGGGTTGAAACTTGATGAGTACGATGTGACGGATCATGAGAGGGTACCGTGGTCTTCGCGGATCATGTCGGAGGCCTTTTCACCGATCATGATGGCCGCAGCATTGGTATTGGAGGAAATGACGTTCGGCATGATCGAGGCGTCGACAACGCGCAGGCGATCGATGCCGTTGAACCTGAGGCGCGGATCGACAACGGCCTTGTCATCCGATCCCATCCGGCAGGTTCCGGCCGGGTGATGGGAGGTCTTGGAGTGTTCGCAGATGAATCGGAAATAGTCTTCGTCGGTCTTCACATCCGGCCCGGGCAAACGTTCAGCCTTGATATATTTTTTCAAGGGGCCTTGCGCGAGGATGTCCTGGGTCAGTTTCAAGCCACGGATCGACATTTCCCGGTCGCGCGGATCATCGAGGTAGTTCGGATTGATCAGCGGTTCGCTGGTGGGATCGGAGCTGGAGAGTCGAACCGTGCCGCGCGAGCGCGGTCGCAGATAACAGGAGTTGAGGGTAACGCCGCCGTCCGGCATGGCTGCAACGCCTGATTCAATGCCGGTTCCGAGCCCGAGATGGAATTGCAGGTCAGGCGAGCGTGCTTCCGGGTCCGCGTACCAGAAACCGCCGGTTTCAAAGAGGCTTGAGGCCACCGGGCCCTTCTTCGTGAAGAGGTACTGCAGACCGGCAATTGCCGACCAGTGCAGCTTGGCATAGCGGTCATAGGTGTAGGGGCCGCTGACCTCGCAAATACAGTAGAGGTCGAGGTGGTCCTGCAGGTTCGCGCCCACCTCCGGCTGGTCCAGGACGACGTCGATGCCGAGACTTTTCAGGTGATCGCCGGGACCGATGCCGGACAATTGCAGCAGGCGCGGAGAGCCGATCGAGCCGGATGACAGGATCACTTCCGAGCTTGCCGTCAACACCGTCCCGTCCAGGAGCTCGACCCCGGTGGCAACACCACCTTCGACAACGATCCTCTTGACCTGGGCCCCCGTCTGAACGGTCAGGTTCTCACGGTTGCTGTTGGGGGCCAGGTAGGCCATGGCCGCGGACGACCTTCGTGCGTTGCGCTGGGTCAGCTGGTAGTAGCCGACACCGTCCTGTTTTTCGCCGGTCAGGTCCGGATTGTGGGGGATACCCAGTTCCCCGGCGGCTTCGAAATAAGCGTCGCAAATGGGGAGCGGGGCGCAAGGCTGGGACACGCCGAGCGGTCCACCCTTGCCATGATACCGGTTTTCGAACGTGTCGTTATCCTCGGCCTTCCTGTAATACGGCAGGACATCCTCGTAACCCCAGCCTTCACATCCCATCTGCCGCCACTCGTCGTAGTCGAGCGCGTTGCCACGAGTGTAGATCTGCGCGTTGATGGCAGAGCCGCCGCCGATCACGCGGGCCTGTGTGTAACGGAACACCCGGTCCTGCATGTTTTTCTGCGGTACGGTGTGCCACCCCCAGGAGCCGATGCCCTTTGTCATCTTGGCGAAGCCTGCCGGCAGGTGAAAAAACGGGTGCCAGTCGCGTCCACCCGCTTCCAGAAGCAGCACCTGGGTGTCCGGGTTCTCGGTCAGGCGTGCGGCCAGAACCGATCCTGCGCTGCCGCCACCTATGATGATGAAGTCGTAACCGTTTGCCATGGGTCTACTCTCAAAGACGCGGGATCGACAGGCCGCCATCAAGGTCGATGACGGTGCCGGTTGCAAAAGCCAGGTGCCCTTCGGCGATCGGGACCACCGTGGAGCCGATATCTTCAGGTTGGCCCCAACGCGCTGCCGGGACCAGCCCGTTTTCAATGCGCACCGTGTACTTGTCCTTCACGCCGGCGGTCATGCCCGTTTCGATGATGCCCGGACGCAGTTCGAAAACCCCGATCCCGTGCGGGGCCAGCCGGACCGCGAAGAGTTCCGCCATCATGGCCGCTCCGGCCTTGGAGATGCAGTATTCGGCGCGCTCGATGGAGACCATTTCAGCGCTGACCGATGTGACAAAAGCAATCGAGCGGTAAGTGTCTGTCGACATGTTGATCATGCGCCTGGCTGCTTCCTGGGCCAGGAAAAACGCGCCGCGCAGGTTCACGTTCAGGACGAAGTCGAAATTTTCCGGGACAATGTCGAGCATGTCGCCGCGCACCTTTGCCGGGACACCGGCATTGGAGACAAATGTCGTGACCGGGCCGACCTCGGCTTCGACACGATCCATCAGGGCTGCATGTCCGTCGACATCCTGGATGTCGTGCGAAAAATAGGACGCGGCGGACCCGAGTTTCCGCAGCGCTTCTGCAACGTCCGGGGCGTCGTTCTTGCTGCGGGAGACAAGCGCCACCTTGTATCCGGCCCCAACAAGAGCTTCGGCAATGCCGAGGCCGATACCTTTCTGTCCACCGGTAACAAGTGCGATCTTGCTCATTTCGATAGGTCCTGTTTGATCGTTTCGGCGGCGCGCAGCGACAGGGCTGCCACGGTCAGCGCCGGATTGACGGCGGCTGATGTCGGCAAGGCGCCGGCATCAGTCACGAATAGGTTGGGGTGGTCCCAGGACCGGCAATCCGGATCGACCACCGAGGTCTTCGGATCGTCCCCGAGCCTGACTGTACCGCATTGATGGGATGGAACCCGGCCGTCGAACAGCCGGGACAACACGATCGGAAAGCCTGCGGCCCGCAATGTCTTCCTGGTTTTGGCCACCAGCTTGCGATGCGCGGTCATGTTGGACCGTTGCCAGATCAGCTGGATCTTGCCGTCCTTCAGGACAATCCTGCTTTCAGGGTCCGGCAGGTCCTCGGAAATGGCGTAAAGGTCCAGCGCATGGCCGGAAATCCAGCGCGCAAGGGGCATGGGAAGCGTGGGAACCTGGATTTTCAGGATGTCCGGTGTCACCCGGCCAAGCAGCTGGACATTGCCAAGGGGTCTGCCACCATTTCCATCCGAAAGATACCAGTCGTTGATGCCGAAGGTTTTCTGGTAGACCGCATCGTTCCTGAAACGCGGGTCAATCGCGATCAGGGCAGACGCGTTGTGGTTCATGAAACAACGACCGACCTGGTCGTTGCTGTTGGCAACACCCGAGCGCAACAGGAGAGCCGCTGACTGGACGGCGCCGGCGCAGACAGCAACTACCTTTGGTGTCAGGCGAATGTCCTCGTCGCCCTGACGGTAGACAACCTCGTTAATGTGTCCCGTTTGCGGGTCCGCCTTCAGGGACATGACCTCGGCACCGGTGACGAGGTCTACATTCTCGTGTTTGAGAGCGGCCGCCATGCCGCAGGTTTCCGCATCCATCTTGCCGCAACGCAGGTCCGGATAGCCGTCCCAGCCGGTCTTGCCGGCCTGTAACCATCGGTCCACGTCCACGCCGAGCGGGAGGCTGAATGGCTTGACGCCTGCTGTCTCCAACCGCTTTCTGGCAGAGCCGATGGCCGGTTCGTCGGGCACGGGAGGGTAGGGGTATGCCGAACCATGAGCTGGCTCGCTGGCGTCCGAGGCGACGTCGCCCCGGACCTGATACAGAGCTTCGGCGGCATCATACCAGGGCGCAAGTTCGGCATAGGAAATCGGCCAGGCGGGCGAGACACCGTCATGATGTTCCAACTCGCTGAAATCCTCTTCCCGGTAGCGGATCAGGACAGCACCATAGAGCTTGGAATTGCCGCCGACATTGTAATAGTTGCCCGGCTCGAACGACTGGCCCTTGGCATCGAGCCAGGTTTCCTGCGCCCGAAAGGCGCTGTTGGTGTAGATGCGCCAGGGATCGCGGGCCGGGGCATTGTCGGGGATCTGGTGACCGCGTTCCAGGACGATGATGCTGGCACCTGACGGCGCGAGGCCGGCCGCGAGACTTGCTCCGGCCATGCCGCTTCCGATGATCACGATGTCAGGCGCTGAAGTCATGCGTCAGGCGATCCGGTTTTCACTTTGCGGGTCGAAGGCAACCGCCTTTTCCATATTGAAGGCAAACGGGAAGGTCTCGCCGGCGCGCACGGCAACATCCGCGCGGAAACGTCCGGTGACATCCTTGCCGCTGACCTGGCTGACCACAAATGTGTCGGAACCGGCAGGTTCTGTCACTTCGACCGGCGCTTCGACGACGTGAACCGCACGTGAGTTGCGGTCGGCCCCGTCCCGGTCGGTGATTGCTTCCGGACGGATGCCCAGAATGATGTCGCGTCCAACACTGGACGACAGCTTGTCATTGGCAAACGGTATCGCTGCGGTCGATCCCGTTGCGAGCTTGATTTCGGCCGCTGGTTGGCCGTTTTCCGAAACCACCCTGGCCGGGAACAGGTTCATGGACGGAGAACCCATGAAGCCGGCAACAAACATGTTGGCCGGATTGTCGTAGATTTCCTTCGGCGTGCCGAGCTGCTGCACATACCCGCCGAACATCACCGCGATCCGGGTCGACAGCGTCAACGCCTCGATCTGGTCATGGGTAACATAGACGATCGTGGTTCCGAGTTTCTGGTGCAGTTTCTTGATCTCGGTGCGCATGTCGACGCGCAGCTTCGCATCCAGGTTCGACAGCGGCTCGTCGAAGAGAAACACATCCGGCTCGCGCACCAGGGCGCGGCCCATTGCGACGCGCTGGCGCTGTCCGCCGGAGAGTTGCCCGGGTTTCCGGTCCAGCAGGTGGCTGATCTGGAGAAGGTCCGCGACCTGACCGATGCGCTTCTCGCGCTCCGGTTTCGCGATACCGTGCATTTCCATGCCGAAGGCGATGTTTCCGGCCACGGTCATGTTCGGGTAGAGCGCATAGGACTGAAACACCATGGCGATGTTGCGGTCGGCCGGTTTGACACCGTTCATGCTGCGTCCGCGAATGGCGATTTCACCAGTCGTGATGTCTTCCAGGCCGGCAATCATGTTCAGGAGTGTCGACTTTCCGCAGCCGGAAGGCCCGACGAGAACAAGGAATTCGCCTTCCTCGACAGAAATGTTCGTCTCATGCAGGACCTGCAGGGTTCCGTATGATTTTGTCGCCTTTTTGATATCCAAGAAGCCCATTTAACTCTCCCGGGTTGGGAGCCGCCCCGCGGTGCGGGGCGGCGAGTGATTATTTTGCCAGCGTGACGGCTTCCGCGAGATACGCGGCACCGTCTTCAGGTGACATGTCGGAATTGAAGAAGTCGGTGATGACATCGGATGCGGCCCCGACCACGGAAGCCTTGGCCGCATGCGTGCCGGCGAATGTCGGTACTGCTGATCCTTCCGCGTCATTGTGACCGAAGGATGCGGCCGTCGTCTGGGCGCATTCGTCGAGCTGTGCGATGTTCACATCCATGCGTGCCGGGATCGACCCTTTCGCCTGGTTGAACTTGATCTGGACATCCCGGTCCATGATCGCGCTTGCCAGGATTTCCTGGGCTTCCTGGCTTTCCACATCAGGCTGTTCGAAGAAGGACAGCGAGTTGACCAGATAGACAAAGGCATCACCTTCGGCCTTCGGGACTGGAATACAGGCAAAATCGGTGAACGGGACCTGGCCGGCATTCACGAATTCACCCTTGGCCCAGTCACCCATGATCTGCATGGCTGCCGACCCGTTGATCACCATGGCCGAAGCCAGGTTCCAGTCGCGCCCCGGTGCATTTTCGTCGACCATGCCGCGCAGTTCGGCCATCTGCCTGAACACCGCGATCATCGTCTCGCCGGATAGCGCGTCCTCATCCAGATCGATCAGCGCTTTCTTGTAGAAGTCGGAGCCACCCACTCCGGAAAGCACCGCTTCGAACATGTAGAGTTCCTGCCAGGCCTGACCGCCATGTGCGAGCGGAATGATGCCGGCCTCGCGGAATTTCGGAGCGAGCGCATTGAACTCTTCCCACGTGTCGGGATAGTCCGCGCCGATCTTGTCGAAAGCTGCCTTGGAAGCCCAGATCATGTCCGTCCGGTGGACGTTGGTCGGTGCACTGACATAGCGGCCATCGATCTTCGTGTAGTCCTTCACGGCCTGTGGCAGCACGCTGTCCCAGTCCTGAGCGTTGGCGACGACATTGACGTCGCCTAGCAGGCCTTCATTGGCCCAGTCGATGACGTTCTGGCCAAGCATCAGCATGGCTGCCGGCGGGTTGCCGGACGCTATGCGCGCCTGCAGCGCTGTTTTGGCCTGGTCGCCGCCACCTCCGGCGACCGGTGCATCGTTCCAGACAACGCCCTCTTCCACGACCTTGTCGCGCACTGCCGACAGTGCGGCAGCTTCGCCGCCGGACGTCCAGAAGTGCATGACTTCGACGGTCGGTTCGGCCGCCGCGGTCGTCATCAACGCGGCGAGAGAGAGAGTTGCCAAGGATAGTCGTTTCATTATGTGTGTCCCCATTTTGGAAGTTTGCCGTCAGGTCAGCCCTTGACACTGCCGGCCATCAAGCCACGGACGAAGTATCGACCCGCGACGATGTAGACGAGGAGCGTGGGCAGTGCGGCCATGATGGCGCCTGCAAAGTGCACATTGTATTCTTTCACTCCCGTCGAAGTCTGAACCAGGTTATTGAGCGCAACCGTCATGGGCTGGCTGTCAAAGTCGGAGAAAGAGGCGCCGAACAGGAAGTCGTTCCAGATGTTGGTGAACTGCCAGATGATGCAGACCACCGCGATCGGACCCGAGGACGGCAGCAGGATCCGCCAGAAAATCCGGAAGAAACCGGCACCGTCGATCTGGGCTGCGCGAACAAGTTCGGTCGGAAAGGCCGCGTAGTAGTTGCGGAAATAGAGCGTCGAAAACCCGATGCCGTAGACCAGGTGTACGAAGATCAGGCCCGGAACGGTCCCCGCCAGTCCCATCAGGCCGAGCATGCGTGCCATCGGGATCAGCACCATCTGGAACGGAATGAAACATCCGAACAGCAGCAGCCCGAATACGATCGTCGCGCCCCGGAAGGTCCACTTGGTCAGGACATAGCCGTTGAGTGCACCGAGCAGGGTCGACAAGGCGACCGCGGGCACGACCATGATGATCGAGTTGATGAAATAGGGACGCAGACCCGTCGCATCGACACCGATCTGCGCGGTCGACCAGGCGCTCTGCCAGGGCGCGATCGTCCACTCTTTCGGCAGGGCCATCATGCCGCCAGCCGTGATCTCTTCCAGCGGCTTCAGCGAGTTCGCCACCATGACGTAGAGCGGCAGCAGGTAGTAGATGCAAAAGAGGCCGAGCAGAGCATAGAGAACGATGCGCGCAGGCTTGAGAGCACCCAGTCCCTTGCGGCTTTGGGTGCCGGCGACGTCGTATGTCGGTGAGTTGGGAGCGGTGGTCATCACTTTTTCTCCCGGAGTTCGGACCAGAGGTAAGGCACGATGATGGCCGCGATCGTCATCAACATGATCACGGCAGAAGAGGCGCCGATGCCCATCTGGTTGCGGGTAAACGTGTAGGAATACATGAAGGTTGCCGGCAGTTCGGTGGAGGTGCCTGGACCCCCGCCGGTCAGGGCGATGACAAGGTCGTAGGACTTGATCGCCATATGCGCGAGCACGACAAAGGCGACATGAAGGCCGGGCGCAGCTGTGGGATGACAATCCGGCGATAGAGCGAGAAGGTCGAGGCGCCGTCGATCTGGGCAGCTTTCAGCATTTCACTGTCGATGCCGCGCAGGCCTGCCAGG
>JAEPML010000034.1 GCA_017643925.1 Roseibium sp.
GCGCTTTCCGTCTCGGCCAAAGCGCGGCGCTCTTGAAAGGTGGTATAGATGTGATGTTCCATTTGACTACGCGCAGCCCAGATCCCAAGAGACGTCATCGTGATCGTGGCGATGGCTGCCACCAGCTTGCGAGATGTCGAGAGCCGCCGCCTAGGCGCCTTCGTGTCACGGATCGGCCGCCCGACCGGTTCGACCTCTGCGGATTGAGGCACAAGGGTAAGCGCGGTTTCGATACGATGAAGCAACCGGTCGCGCTCGTTCTCGGTGCCACGGGTATATTTGCCGCGGTACCCAAGCTTGAGAAACAGGTAGAGTATTTCAAGAAATTCGCGCAGCGCCTTGGGTTGCATCAAGGCCCGTTCCGCAATGTTGTAAAAACGGTCCCCCCCATCGCGAAACCCGAACAGATCTGCGACCAAAGTGCGATTTTCCCAGCCTCTTTCCTGGCTCCACGGGCTCAGCATGACAAATTCGTCCAACGCTATGGCAAACAGCAAGCAGAGATTTTCAGCAACCGAAGGAGGGTAGTCGAGATTGATCACCCGATATTTCAAATCGATGATCGCTCGCGACAGCTCCATGCGCGTCGTATTGAGTTCGGCCCCGGGTGTCAGACGGCCCATCACCCCACAAACCGCAAGAAGATCCGCAGACGCATTGATAAGTGTGTTGGGTGACCCTGTGTATTGTCTCAATGCCCGATCCAGATTCTGCAGATCTGTGGGCGAGACTGAAGACAGCCGGTTTATGCCAACCGTAGCAGACGGACCGGCTCCTGTCTCCAGCATCTCACCGGACTGTGCTGTTTCTGTCAGATGCGCCTTCATGGTCAACCCAACATGTAGAGGGTCGCATCCACAGTGGAGATCCGATCATCCACATGCAGAGCAAGCGCCTCACGCTTGTTCAGGAAGCGCTGCCAATGGGCGCTGTTGGTGTCGATGGCAAAGAAGGCCGCATCATTGCGAGAACGCAATTCCGAAGGAGCTGCCGAAAGCGGTGTCAGATCAACGCCTGGCAGGCCTCGCGAGACAAGTTCAGGCATTGCTGACAATCCGGCAAGCTTGCATGCCAAGGGTCCCAATTGCGCCAGCGCCGTTGCCCCATCGGGTCCGGAGAGCGCCAGGATCGGACGCCGATCCTCGGCAAGCACCCGGGTCGGTATGATCAGGCGCAAGAGACGTCGATTTTCAAAAAGTTCCGTATTCCACGACAGCGCCATGACGCTGGCCGGCTTTTCGAGCGTCAGCTTGCGCCGTAGGCTGCCGATCACCTCTTCGAAGCTTTCGACCATCTTTGTCGGATCATAAAGCAATGTCTCCGGTGTCGAGGCGCCCAGAATGGCATCAAGCTCCACCGAGAGACTGGCAAGATAGCCGAACAGGGCACGAGGCGAGACCCGCCCCAGATGCCTTGCATTCTGCAATACCAGAAGCCAGCGGTTGAGGACCTGAAGCTCAAGCCGCTCGGTCATAAGACTCGCCTCGCTTCGCATGCCTGTCTGCGTGGCCACGCGTCCCGCGGCATTCGCCGCCCGCACCCGCGCCAGAGCGATTGTCTCCTCCAAACGCTCTGCCAGGATGCGCGAGGCACGCAGGTCAATGGCCTGGGGCATAAAGGCCCGATCAAGGATCACCCTGCCCTCGGCCGTCTTCTCCAGGATACGTGCGATTGCAATAGTGGCAAAACCGGACAGGTCGACGCTGCCAAATAGCAGGCTCGCGCCCACATCCGCCATTTCGGTCTCCACGGGCTCATTGTCAGGATCATTCAGATCCCGCAGGTCCCGGCGGGTCTTGATCATCCGGGCTGTCTCACCCACCTCACCGAATTGGGATGCCCCGGTGATCGCCAATGGAACAGCGATATGGATGATCTCGTCTACCAGCCCGTCCGGGATGTCGATGACCAATTCCCTGACCAACCGAAAGAACAACCTGTCCGGTAGAACGCCCGCGGCACGACGTACCGCAAACTTGCCGATGGCCAGTGCATCCATGTTCAGCTCAAGTTCGCTGACACCGTAATCTCCTGCAGACAGATCAAGCTGTGCCACCTCGTTGACATAGCGCTGCAGAGCCACGTCAAAATGCTGGAAATGCTGTGGGGCAATGAACATGCCCTCCGACCAGACAATGGAACTACACATCACTCACCCCCTCCAAAAAGCCAGGCAAGCAGGCCAAATCCCTTCTTTTCTTTTTCGCCATCTTCCTCCTCGTCCACAAGATTGCGAAACTGAATCGATACACCAGAGGAGGTCACTGACACCGTCACACCATTGTCGAGCCGCGCGGCATCGATCGGCACAGCTGCGCGAAACTGCTGTGTATCGAAATCGGCAAACTCTGCGAAAGCTCCTAAAAAGAATACATCCGGTTCCAGATCAAAGGCGACCAGACGGGTTTCGCCGGGATAAAGCGGCGATAGGCTGCGCTTGTCGAGCACGACACCGGCAAGATCTGGACTATTATCCTTGAAAATGTCCCAGAAACCCGCCGCCTCGAATTCACTGCGGGAGCTGAGCTGGTAAAGGCGCAGCACGATCGGATTGGCCGCATTGTTGTATTGATTGATATTTGGTCCCGCCTGCACACTGAGCGTCTTGTTGACCGGCATCGGGGGCTCTGGCGCCTGAGAACAGGCAACAAGCAGGACCGCTCCGGCAAACAACGACATATGGCGCAAAACTTTCATAGCTTGCGCATCTCCTCTGCAAACAGCGCCAGAAAGGTGCGCCGGAACTCCCCACTGGCCTTCTTTTTCGCGAATTGCCGCGCATGAATCTTCCAGTAGCGCTTCTGACGGCTCAAAAGACGGGGGATATAGGCGTCATAATCATCCTGCAGCACAGTCGGATCAAGCTCGTCCAGAAACCGTTCCAATGCCTGTTCCATGGCCGCGGACACCTGCTCTCGGTACAGGGGCCCGCGCAAATGGGCATTCTGAAGCGCAGGCGCTGTCTGATAATGCGGCGTGTCCATGATTTCCACAGGGTCCGCAAAAGCAGGTTGGGGGGCAGAGGTCTGCACAAGGGGTTCAGACTGTGGCGGTTCCCGCATCTCGGGACCCTCGGCAAACGGGTCAAACATGAGATCGGGGTCCAGATCCATCTCATCGGCCGAGAACCCCCTATCCGGCTCGGGCCGCTCCTCTTCGATCTCGTGATCAGGCAGCAGCGGGGCATCGTCAGACATATCTGTCTCAACATTGAATTTTATTTCAGGATAATGGCTTACAGGATCATCCTTATACTGCTTCTCCACAATGCCAAAGAGCAACCTGTAGCCTGCGAAGCTCACGATATCCCCATCCTTGAGCAGTTGAGGTTCCCCGCGGGCCAAGGTCTGTCCATTCATCGCAGTCCCGAGCGCACTGGTATCCGTGATCGTATAGGTCCCGGAAGGTGTCCTGCCGACAACCAGGTGCGTTGGTGAAATGGCCTCCGACAGATCCGGCAAACAGATATCGGACGCAAAGTCACGACCGATCATGAAAGACGCGCCCGTCAGATAGAACTCACGCTTTATCACCGTCTCGGTCGGTGGAATCTGCAAAAGCTGGACACTCAAAGTCATTGGAACTCCGCCATGCAGCGTTGCATCTGAGTATTGAAACGGGTCAGGAAAAGCGGATTGGCCTCCGTATATTGTTTGGAGAAGTGAACACTCATGTCCTGACGGCGAAATGGGATTTTCTGGAATTGATCCTCGGACAATCCACGTTTCTTCATGTAATGTGCAAAGATCAGCTCATATTCCAGCGCAACATCGATATCGCCAACAATAAGCATGTTCAAAAGCGATTCCGCATCGCGTGGGCGCATCACGACATTATAGCCATTGCGATGCAGAAACTGCCATTTCGACGTAGCAAATTTTGCGCTGTAGCGCGCCGAAAGTGCATCCCCTGCATCATTGGGATCGATGTCGGACCCCAGTGGCAGATACCAGGCCAGGTCCTCGGAAACGACAGACGCAGACGGCACTGCATATCCGGCCCGCGCCTTATTGGCCGATCCCACGAAAAACCCATCAAAACGCCCCGTCTGCGTGCCCAGCTGCGCATCGGCCCACACCGTCATGTGCAACTCGTAGGGGACATTCATCGCGTCCAAGGCACAGCGTACGCGCTCTACGGCAAGGCCGGTCATCTGCTCACCCTCGATCATCTGATAGGGCGGCAAATCCTGCGTGGCCAGCCGCAATACGGGAGAACTCTGCGCCCATGCCGGCTCTGACAACGTCAGAACACAGACCCACAGCATTGTTGCCACGCGCCTAGTCCATTGCCAGAGCTCTTGCAAGGTAACGCGCCTCATCCGGATCACTCCATGCTCAGAATGACATCGGACCCGTCATGCGCCACCGTGATCGCGTGCATCGGCTTGTCCTCGATCACCCGGGCAATGCATTCCTCGGCCAGTCGCGGCAGGAATTTCTTGTTGATGATCGCCTCAAGCGCCCGCCCTCCGGACAGGGGGTCGGAATTGGCCTGCACGACATAATCGACAAAGCTCTGTTCCCAGCCGAACGTGGCCCCGTATTGTGCGGCAATCCGTTTCTTGATCCGGTTAAGATGAATCTCCGTGAGCTTCCTGCCGACCTCCGGTGTCAGAGGACGATAGGCGATCAGTTCGGTCCGGCCGATAAAGGCGGGGCTGAACCAGTCGAGCAGCAAGGGACGCAGGTGATCAGACAGCTCCTGCGAGCTGGGAGCATGATCCACCCCGGTGATGTAGTCGCGGATCTCTTCACCACCGGCATTGGATGTCATGATGATGATCGTATTGCGGAAATCGACATCATTGCCTTCACTGTCAGAGATGTGCCCCTTGTCGAAAATCTGGAAGAAGACGTCCTGGACCTCGCGATGGGCTTTCTCCATCTCGTCGAGCAACAGCACGCAATACGGCCGGCGGCGCACGGCCTCGGTCAAAACCCCACCCTTGCCATAGCCGACATAGCCCGCAGCCGCACCCAGCAGCATCGACACCTTATGGGCTTCCTTGAATTCGGTCATGTTGATCGTCGTGACCGCGTCTTCTCCCCCGAAGAACTGGTCGGCGATGGCCAGGGCGGTCTCGGTCTTGCCGACACCCGAAGGGCCACACATCAGGAAGACGCCGATGGGCTTGCGCGTATCCGTCAAGCCGGCACGGGAAATCTTGAGCGAACGGGCAATGGCCGCAATGGCATCATCCTGCCCGATCACCCGCTCCTTGAGCGTGTCTTCGAGGCCCAGAAGCCGTTCGGCCTCGCTGGCCCCAAGATTGGCGATCGGAACACCGGTCCAATCCGAGACAACCTCGGCAATCGTGGCCTGCGTCACCCAAGGATGCACAAGGATGATCTCTCCCGCATCGCCCGTTTCGACCGTCGGGGCAACGACACCATCATCGCCCGCCGCAACACGCGCGGCCGCAAGCCTCTGCTGCACTTTTTCCTTTTGATCCTCCCACATGGACATCCGGTCCGCGACCGTGGCCTGCAGGTCCTCGATGCTGGAGTTCAGCGCAGTCGGATCAAAGCCCGCATCGCCAAACATGCGCGCATCCGCCTCCGACTTGGCCAGTTCTGCCTCCACGAAGCGCAGCTCTTCCTCCAATGTCTCGATCTGGACCGGGCGGGCATGCTGCGACAAGGCCACCCGGGCGCAAGCCGTGTCCATCAGGCTGATGGCCTTGTCCGGCAAACGCCGCGACGGCATGAACCGGATCGACAGATCCACGGCCGCCTTGATGGCCTCTTCGCGCACCAGCACATCATGGTGCTTGCTCAATCCCTCGGCCACGGCACGCAGGATGTTGACGGAGGCATCACGGGAGGGCTCGTCGATGGTGATGGGCTGGAAACGGCGCGACAGGGCCGGATCCTTCTCGAAATACTTCTTGTACTCGGCAAAGGTCGTGGCCGCCACTGTGCGGAACTCACCCCGTGCCAGGGCTGGCTTCAAAAGGTTCGCGGCATCGTTCTGCCCTTCGGTGCCCCCCGCTCCGATCATCGTATGGGCCTCGTCGATGAAGACGATGATCGGTGTCTCGGAGGCCTGGACCTCCTTGATGACGTTTTTCAGGCGCTCTTCAAATTCACCCTTCACACTCGCACCGGCTTGCAAGAGGCCCATGTCGAGACTGACAAGATCAGCGCCTTGCAATTGCTCGGGAACTTCTCCCGAGGCGATCTTCTGCGCCAGGCCCTCGACCACAGCGGTCTTGCCCACCCCGGGCGCGCCCAGAAGGATCGGGTTGTTCTGACGTTTGCGCAACAGCACATCAATGGCCTTGGCAACTTCGTTTGTGCGGCCCAGAACCGTGTCAAGCGCGCCATCTCGGGCAAGCTGAGTCAGGTTGACCGTGTATTTCTGCAAGGCGGTCCCGTCACCGCCACCGGCAGCATGGCCACGCCCCCCCTCAGGGGACAAGGCTGCGATGCTCCGGCTTTGTTCGGCCGCAAAAGCTCCCAGCGCATCCGTGGATATTGGCCTGAGACCCTGCAGGGTCACGGCCTTGGCACCCAGCGTGTTGGGCAGCTGGGACACCAGGAGAAACACCTCTGGCGTGATCTGACCCAGAGACATCTCGACAGATGCATGCAGCCAGGCCTGCTCGATGAGCTTGCTCAGGGACCCGGACAGGGTTGGCTGCTGTTGTCCATTGCCCGATCCATGCGGCATCTCCCGTTCCAGCTCGGATTGCAGCTCAGACAGGTTGACGCCTTGATCCTCAAGAAACGCCCGCATTTCAGCATTGCTGCCGTAAATGATGTGATAAAGCCAATGCGCCGGCTCGACCGTGGCAGCTTTGCGCTTGATGGCTTCGCCAACCGCATTCTCGAGATCAGCTTTCAGGGAGGGGGAGAGACGGGCAACAAGTTTCGTCAGGCTGGCCAATGGAACATACCTTATGCTGAGATTTGAGTGAGTTTGATGCTGGCCCGCGCATCAGGGCGGTGCTCGGGCCTCAAAAGATTATACGCGCCAAGACGATCCGCCCGCGCAGGATGCGCCGAAAGGCGCGGCGCGGTGAGACAGCGCCGCATGATCGTGGCATAAAAACTCACCGGCACCGGATCGCGCAGATATTGCGCCGTAACCAAGCGCAGCTCGGCCAATGCTTGCGTATCTCCCATCAACGCATCAAGTGCCGCACGATCAGCGCAGACGATCCGCACGGAGATATGCCCCATCGGGGTTCGCCCAAAACGACCCAGAAGTGCTCCCTGCCCCAGCGCCACAGCCGTGTTCCGAGAGGTGGTCAGACTGCTGAGGCTGTCACTGTCGATGCGCCGCAACGTGTCGAACCTGGCGGAAACCGACACCTCAGAACCTGTCCACCATCCCAACATCTCGCGCAAGCCTCCCAAGCTGCGGGTGCGTGACAGCAGTGGCATCAGCAGCTTGAGATAGCGGGTCTCCTCGGGGCTGCGTTTGACCATGCGCAAAAGCCGGGAGAGGATTGATGCCGCGCTGCGACCCCGATCATCCTGGGTGGCCACAAGAATGGACGCCCGGCGGGCCTGCACCTCAAGCGCCAGCAACCGGCGGTCAAAGAGTGCAAGGAAATCACGCAACCCCGTATCATCACCGTGCAAGGCCGAGAGCATCGCGAATTGGATATGGTCGGGCAGCGCACTGTCAAAGCTGGTCAAAGGTGCTCCAGCCAATTCAGTCGCGGTAATTCCGCTGTTTTGTGCCAGCATACCACCCGATTGCGTGCCATCGGGATAGGGATCGAACGCGCCGTCTTGCAAGGCACGTGTATACTGCGGCACATCCAGACGTGCAGCCTGCACAAGCGGCAAATCGATCAGAACCCGGGCGGTCTTGTCCTTTATCCGCATATCTGGCCCCCATGCTGACGCTTGAAGACCTTGAAAGCTTGGCTGCGCCCGCGCTCCCGCAGGCTCAGCTTGAAAAACCGATCATAGCTGATGAGAGAAGCAAAATAGAGGTGCAGCGCAGTTGCAAAAACATGCCTTGCAAAGGGAAGCGCCTCGATATCAAGCACGACCTCGATATGGCTGCCCGAGGATAACAAGACCTTTCGGCCGATTTGCACGGGCGCGATGGATTGGGTCACCGTCACATCCCATATCGCATTTGCCACATCTGCGTAGCCGGACGGCGCACACAGATGCAGCGCCTCCTTGAGCGCCTCTACCGGGCTTTGTGCATCGAACACGGTGTTGAAATTGCCATTGATGAGCGAGATCACATCCCACAAGCGTTCCGCGCGCATGTCCGGCAGGATGGGCACGCTGGGCTCATTGAGCAGGCAAAACGGTGTCTCGGCGACGCGGTCATCGCTGAAGAACACCCGCGTGCCCGGACGCAGCGCAAAGGCAGCCTTGCCGTTGGAGCAATACAGATCAGCCACGAAATCCAGCGGCTCAGGATCGGAACCAAGACCGGCCTCGACCGAAAAACTCACCTCGCGGCGCGCAAGGTCAAATTCGCCAACGGTAAAGCGCTCCTGCCAGACCGGCAAGCTGCGGGGCTCTCGTCGCTGAGGTGAGGTGATCCGTGGCAGCGAAACCTCACCTTCGGAGGTCAGCTTGCGAATCTCGCGGATCTGAAGACAGGTCACATTCATGTCCGATGCCGAGCTCGGTTTGACCGGCACCTGGATCCGCGCATAATCATACCGCACCGGCAGAGACTGATCGAGATAGAGGTTTACAACCGGCACGACATTGGTCGCCAGATCCCCGCACTCCACAGAAGACAGTTTCTGTGCACCCTCACTGGACAGAAAAAACCGCAGCTCGACCGGGCCCGTGGGACAGCTCTGGAACCCCCCATCGGTCTGAGAAAGCGTGAAGAATGCCGCCTTGTCGGGATAGGCCAGGAAATCCCGCAGCCGCGAGAGTGCGGGGGGTTGCGACGCTTCCCGCGGCAGAAAGGGGCTGTTATTCCACCCCATCGTGAGTCCAAACCCTTCCAGAGGCAGCATTCGGGTCTGTCGCGCTGGCTGTTGCAGGTCCGCCGACGCCGCAGCATAGCCCACACCCAAAACGTCTCCGCTGAGCACATCGATCAGGCGGTGCTTACGCCCCCCTGACGCCGACACGTAAAGTTCCACTCTGTCGAGCCCGATATCGTGTAAACCCTGACTGGCATCAAAAGGCGCCAGGGTGACGCAAATCGCCGCCTCACAGCCCCGCAACCCTTCGGGAACATCGAACCGAAGCGGAGCTCGCGCCAGCGTGATCTGGCTGATCGCACAGGGTTTGAGCTCGACATCGCGCGCCACCGTGAACAGACAATCGGTGCTGCCCTCCGTCAGTGCCACAGGCATGCGCGTCCCTGCCCGCAAGGTCACCGGATTCCCCAGCTCTTCAGAGGCCCCATCCAGCTTTACCGCAGCATAGCTGGGTGCCCCCAACAAAAAGGTCGGAGCCAGCATCCGCATCAGATCAAGCGCAGTTTCCGGCAAAGTGTCATCCAGCCGCTTGGCCAGTCGGGCCGCATGCAACGCAACCGAATCCGCAAGACGCTGCACATCTGGATCCGAAGAGCGCCCCGCACTTATTCCCAAGGCCTTGGCTTTTTGCGGATGTGCGGCTTCAAACGCATCAAAGGCCCGCCGCATATAGTCGAGCTCGGTTTCGTAATATTGGAGGATCTGGTCCATCGGATCAGCTGCCCCCGTCGGCATATTGATCCATGCGAGACAGGGTCTTGATGATTTCAACCTTGTCCGTCCCATTCTGGCTGCGCACCGCACCAGCAATATAGAAGGTCACCGAATTCTCAGTTGTATCCTCCTGCAGGGAAATCTCCGACATCAGCGCCAAGCGCGGTTCGAATTTCTCCAGCCGATCGCGCAACATGCTGCGCACCTGGGTGTTGCGCTGTCCCTCACCCAGGGCCCAATCCATGGGCACCCCGAAACAGAGGTTCGACAGCTGCACATGGGGTAATTCCGGCCCGACAACCTGTTCGGGTGCAATGGATTGCAATAAGGTCTCCACATGATACCCGACCCGGTCCTCGAGACTCTGGTCATCCGGCATATCGAGAAAGGCAGAGGCAAAACTCATCTATGCCGCCTTTCCAAGCTTGCCTGCGCCGAAATCGGTCCGCAGCGTGATATCCCCCAACACATTGTCGATCTGGTATTGTGGACGGACGATAACCTCACATTGGAACCGGGCCCGATCCGTGGCGGATTCTGAGACGCGCACACGCGCGCCTTGTAGCGGAAAGCGGGCCTGCAATTCATTCGAGCTGCTGGAACCCGAGACATAGGGATCAAACCAGTCATTGAGGATCTGCTCACATTCCGCAGAGGTCTTGACCTGTCCGATCAACGCTCGGATCTGCACCTTGAGATAATGCACGATCCGGCAGGCAATCATCACCGACTGCAGCTGTGTCACGATCTCTGCAGCCGCTGACCCGCCTGTCTCGGTCACCGAGCGATTGCCTACGAAATAAAGCAGATTGGTCTTGGGGCTTTCAGCGAGGGGGATGAAGCCCAACTCTGAATACAGATGCGCCAGATTTCGCGTCATGCGCAATTGCGCACGCACACCACGGATGCACCCTTTCGGGATCGGATGCTCGGTGCACGCCAGAACAGCCCCCTCTCCCGGGGTCGCGCCGACAAGCTTGAGAAACCCGAACCAGGCACAGCGCAGAAATTCCGCAATGGCCGTGCGCAGGAAATCATACCCCGCAGACCCCCAAAGCCCATCACTCTCGGAGGGCCATTGATGAAAGCGAAACCCGATATCGAGATCCTCGTAGCGTCCCCGCAACTGTGTCCGGAGCATGACCAGTGCCAGGAACCGCGCATTGGGCAGGCTGCGCAGGGTTTGCCAGCTGCGATAATCTGTGCTGTTCAGGACATTGGTGATCCGACGCGCATCCGACAGCCAGGCTGCATCCGTCTCGCCAAAAAAATCCTGCGCCACCCCCATGATGATGGGACACATGACCGCCTCGGCCAGTGCGCAGACCAGCTGAGCCGTATAGAGATCGTCAAACTCCGTCTCGAGGCTCATCGACAATTCATGGTCGAGCATCGCAAGTCCAAAAGGCTCGCCTCCCAGCGTGTCGAGCTCACGTTGACCCATCAGCTTGTAGAGCACCGCCTGGCGCATATCACTTGTGTAATGCAGATCCCGCGAGAGCTCTTCCCAGCTCAGATCGAGGAGCTTGACCTTCACCGAGGCCGCCCCGCGCTTGGCCCAGACAACGCTGGCCAATCCGGTCCAACGGGCTTCCATCTGCTTGAACGCAGGAGCTTCCAGAACCGTGGTCAGTTGCGTCGACAGCACATCCTCGATGTCCAGAACCATCCGGCGCAACAAGGAGGTCAGCGCCGTCATATCCGCAAAGCGCGCACACAGGTGCTCCAGCCGCATATCGGCTACGCCTTCCATCCCCGCTGCCTCTGAAGACAACGGGGATGACGATGATATGAGGTCCGACACACTGGTCACAGAGTCGCCATCACCCGCCCGGGATCTTCGTGACCATCCGCACCGAGGTTGTCAGCTCTTCAAGCTGCAACCAGGGGCGCAGATACGCCACGGCCGAATAGGCCCCCGGCTTGCCCGGTTGTTCGATCACCTCGATGGTGCTCTCGGCAAGCGGTGTCTTGGAGCGCTCTGCATTTCCCATCGCACCCGCATTGGTATACTGATCGATCCAGGACTGCAGTTGAGACTTGATGTCGGTGGCTTCCAGATTGGACCCCAACATGTCTCGGCCCATGACCTTGAGATAATGCGCTATGCGGCTGGACGCCATGACATAGGGCAGACGCGCCGAAATCGCTGCGTTCGAGGTGGCATCCGGATCTACATAAGTCTTCGGGCGCTGCGCCGTCTGACTGCCGATGAACACCGCATGACTGGTGTTCTTGTAATGCACCAGCGGCAGGAAACCGAGATCCGAGAGTTCCTTTTCCCGTTCATCGGTGAGGTTTACCTCAGCCGGGCAAGCCTGCTGCACATCCCCCGCATCCGACTTGAATGTCAGGTTGGGCAATTGATCAACCTTGCCGCCATTGTCCAAACCACGGATCGCCGTACACCAGCCAAAAGCCGTGAACGCCTCGTTCATCTTGAGCGCCATGTCGTACGCAGCGTTGGACCAGACCAGTTCACTATTGTCCTTGGGACGCTGGTTGCCCTCGGCATCGGTGCTCAGCTCGTGATACTCGAATGTCTTCGCCGAGCCACCATTGGCCCCATATGGCAGCCGCGCCAGCGTGGCCGGCAATGTGAGGGTGACATAGCGCGCCTCGTCGCTGTCCCGAAAACCGTTCCAAGCCGCGTAAGTGGGAGAATCGAACCCGGCAGCCACTGGACGACCTTCCGCAAAGCTCTCGAAGCTCTTGTATTCGAACATCTCCGCCCCTGCGGCCGCGATGAACGGCGCGTGACAGGCTGCAGCCGTTTCCGCCATATAGGTCAGAAGCGCCACATCCTCGTCGCCATAACCGAAGAAATAATCCCCCATCAGCAGACCGTAAGGCTCGCCGCCAGCCGTGCCGAACTCATCTTGATACAGCGCTTCGAAAAGTGGGCTGCGATCCACTGCAGGCGCATCCTCGAACTGCTCGAGAAGCTCTTGCTTGTTGTAATCGACCAACTTGATCTTCTGCTGCGATCCGAGCTCGGAATTCCGCACAACCTTCTGAACCCCGCGCCAGGATCCCTCCAGCGTCCGAAACTTGTCATTCTGCATGATCTCCGACATCTGCCTGGACATCAACTTGTCGATTTCCGCAACCGCCTTGCGGATCGTCACCCCAACATTCTGATCCCAGACAATGGAGCCTTCCATCGCCTGGGATGTCAGGACGGACAAAAGCTCCTTGGTCTGATCTGCGGGTGTCTGAGTCGTCGCTTCAAGCGCGCGATCCAGCAAACTGATCTTGTCCTTGGTTTCCGTGGCTGGAGCTGCGCCGCCACCTGCTTCAGTTTCCGACACGTTTATTCTCCATCTTTCTGGGTGCTGACACCAAGTTCTTCACCCAGCGCCTTGACCATGTCTGCATCCTGCAGGATTTCCTTGAGCACTTTTTCCAAATCACGCGACCGATCTGCCTTGGCCACCAGCGTCATCAGTTTTTCGCGCGTCTGGGCCAGGTTGCGCAGCGGCTCGACCTTGTTGACGATCGCATCCGGCTCAAAGTCTTTCATCGATTTGAAATCCAGCTCGACCTGGAACTCCGATCCGTCATTCTGGATCTTGTTCTCGACCGTATAGCTCAGCTTCGGTCCGACCCGCGCCAAGACGTCGTTGAAATTGTCCTTGTCGACCGTGTAGAATGTTCGATCCTCCAAGGCCTCCTTGTCTTCGCGATCACCGGAATATCCCCCGATCATACCGATGATGAAGGGCAATTCCTTCTTCTGGACAGAACCGCCATCCTCTACATCAAACGTGATACTGACCCGGTTCTTGCTGACACGCTTTTGTTGTGCATTCAGTGCCATCCTGGCATCTCCCTAAGATTATTTCTTCGCTTCGGCATTGCCCGAAACAAGCTCGCCCGTCTTGAGGTCGAACTTGACGGTATCGCCCTTGGTCACGGCACCCGCCTCATCCTCGACGTAGTAGGTGATCGAGACCGTGGTGAACGAAATGCTCATGCTGTTCTGACCCGGCATCACGTCATAGCTCGACAGGCGGCCCTGCTCGACCGTGACGATCTTGACCGGGATCAGGCCCTTGCCGTCATTCTTCTGCTTGGTCTCGAGAATTTCGAATGTCTTGCCCTTGTCACCCGGCGCAAAGAACAAGGTCGACAAGACGGCAGACGCATTGTCAGCACCCCGCGAGACCACGAGGTCCGAAATCGCCGGAACCCCGACTTCCGCATCGCCAGCCGAGCCGACGGCGACATAGACCGAACGGGAAAACCCGACCGAATAGCTGTTGATCGGGAAGAATCCCTTCTTTCCCGCAATCTCCTTGACAGTGGCCATTCCCGGGAATTTGTCGATCCCGTCGATCCGCATGAACAGTCCGGACATGTTGAGTACCCTCTTTCTATGTTAGAGCAATGATCTGTTTAAGATTTTGATTTACCACTGAAAATTATCCACTGATAAATCTGGCTCCTGCGCCTCTTCCCCACCGTCGCCCGAAACATCCGTCCGGGTTTCAGCAACCGGCTCCACAGACGGCGCGGCCGCGACCGAAGCCGGTTCCGCACGCGGCATCCGAGGCGTGATAGCCACCACTGCAGCAGCAGGAACAGTTGGCACAGGCAAAGCCGAGGCATAATCCGACAAGGTTGGATGCTCGACCCCGCCCGCAGCCCCCCCACCACGGGTGCCGAACGTGTCGGAAAAGCCCTGACTTTCGAGACCCGTCATTAACGCCATCTGCGCCATGCCCACACTGCCTTCAGTGAGGATCTCGCGATAAAGTTCACCCGCACTTAAATTGCCCCAGCGCACTGCACGGTCCAGCAGAAGGCAGATCGGGGAATGTGGCTCGGTTGTCCGGAAATAGGTGGCCAGACGGGCAATTGCCCGCAAGGCATCGGTGCGGTTGGCCATATTGCCAACCGGGTCAAACCCGATCCCGATCGGCTCAGCCCGTGCCGTTTGCGGCGTGGCACCTTCTGTGTCCCCGCCCAGCACGTCAGCCGTCTCGGCACCGCCGTCTTCCACTGCCTCCATAGCGCCAGGCCAGGGGAACCCCATCCCGTCGACAAGCCGCCGTATCGCGGCCAGGACATCACTGGCCAAGCGTCGCCCATACCCGATCAACGGAGGTGTCTGGCCATGTTGGGCGGCATATTTCTTGAGCCGGAGATCCAATCTGTCGAACTGGCGCTCCATCTGCTGCAGGGCCTCGATCTTCTGAGTCAGCGCAGCCGCTTCCGCCGACAATACAGAACCGATTTCTGCACGTAGATCCTCAAGCGTGCCGTTCTTTTCTGCCAGAATATACTTGCCATAGGTCACCTCACCGATCAGGCGATTTGCTGTCATCGGAGCAGCCAACAAGCCGCTGCCTTCAACCTCCCCGACCAGCTGCACAAAAGACCTCAAACGCAATTCGGCGATTTCTGCCGCCTGCGCTGCATCACTGTCCCCCTTGAGCTTGTCAGCGGGCGGGATTGGCTGCAGTTCCTCGAGATTCTCGTCGACCAGATCTGCAAGCACCGTGAGAGCTGAAGCGCAATTCTCCAACGGACGGTCCCTATGCAATTGTGCCGCCGTGAACCAGGTCAAGACCTCCAGATCCTTCGACGTTTCTCTGAGGCAGGTTTCACATTGCTCGGACAGCGCCGTCCACGCCGCTGCATTGGTTGCCGCCAAGTCCCGATTTTCCAGCGATTCCTGCGTTTCCGACAGGCTGCGCCACGCCGCTTGTGCCGCATTGAACGCATTGCGCAAGCTCCGGTAAACGGGCTTTTCTCCCTTCAGATAAATACCGAAGCTCCGCTCGCCCGGAATGGGGGCTTTCAACTGATCCATGTCAGCCCCCGCAACGGATTGCCCTGCCTGTGATCTCCCCGGCGCATCATTGAACAACCTCCGCCACACCGATCAGCGACAGGGGTGGATAGAGACCAAGCTGCTGAGCGGACGTCATGTTCAGAAGGACCGAATAGCGGTTCAAGGCCTTGATCGGCAGCGCCTCGGGGTCCTTGCCGTCCAACAAAATATCCGCGGCCTGCAACGCCGCCAGGCGCCCCACATTGGCATAGCTGGTGCCGATGGCCATCAGCGCGCCGCCCTCTGCCACCATTTGCGTATAAGCCGAAAAAACCGGCAGATCGAGCGCCGTCGCAGCGGCGACAAAGGCGTCTTGATGATCAAGATTATAGGAGCTTGACCCGACATAGATTGCCTCCGCCCCCTGTGCCTTCAGCGCTGCCATCGCCTCGGGGATCTGCGCAACCGGCACCTGCCCCTCAACATCAGGTGTGTAGAGCTGCTCAATCAGGGTGAACCCAAATTCCTGCGCAATATCCCGCAGGTTTTCGGTATTGAGTGTCGAGTTGAGCTCACCAGGATGGTTCAGAACACCCAGCCGCTCAGGCCGAAAATATTCGAACATCAAACGCAGCTGAACCTCTTCTGGCACCCGGTTGCGCACCCCGGACACATGAGCCCGGCCACTGGTCTGGTAGCTTTCCACCAGATCAGACCCAACCGGATCGGCTACGATCATGAAGAGCGCTGGAATATCCCCCAAGGCAGAGTCCCTGCCATGCTCGGCTCGCGTTCCCAGGATGGATAGCGATACCGTGGTGCCCCAGGTCACGACAAGATCGGGGCGCTCAGCAATCAGACGCGCCTGCACCCCGGGCAACAGGTCCCTGTCACGCGCCACATCAGTCACATCTACCCGCACGGGAAGATCCCGGTCCTCGAAATAGCGGATAAATCCTTGGCAAGCTTCTTCGCAGCCCCGCCAGACCACCATATGCACGCGGCGTTCTACGACATCACCGCCACCCTGACCTTGCGCCATTGACGCCATCGGACCCGCAAAACTGCCGAAAACACTCAGCGCCAGGCCGAGGACGAGACGCTCAAGCATGGGCAAGCCCCTTTCCACGCTTGACGGAAAGCGCCGCCATCACCAACCCCATCACCGCCACAGTCATACCGATAATGGCCGCCACCTGACCAAAATCGAGCTGGACAAGCAGCGCTGCCACGACCACGGGACCGATCACGGATCCGATCCGCTCACTGGTGCGCAACAGGCTGAGCGCCCCCGTCCGGGTGATGTCCGGGCTCTGCTCGGCAGCCTCCATCGCGGCGACGATCAAGGGGGCCTTGAGGAAGGCATGTACAACCCCCAAAGCGGCCACAACTGCAAGAACAGCCGCCACACTGGCGTTCTGATACAGCCCCAGCAGCACAATGCCCGACAGCACCGTCGCCCCGATCACCATCCACAGATTCTTGCCAAGGCGATCGGCAAAACCGGATGCCAGCGGGCTGATCGGAATGATGATCAGCGAATACAACATCATGATCCGCCCGATCTCGGATTGGGTCGCATCCAGGCTGGCCAGGTAGATCGGCACGAAGAGATAAAGAATGCCCGTCAGGATCACCTTGGCCGGGATCGCACAGAAGAGCACGATCAACACGAATTGCGTGTTGCGCATCAGGATCGCCAGCGGGCTACGGCTGGCCCCCTGTGGCACTTTCTTGACCTCGGGGGCAGGCAAGTCCGTGCTCAGCATGGACCAGCCCAGAACACCCGCCAGCAGGGAGAA
The DNA here is from genome assembly GCA_017643925.1 of Roseibium sp. GTDB lineage: Bacteria > Pseudomonadota > Alphaproteobacteria > Rhizobiales > Stappiaceae > Roseibium. The sequence continues at coordinate 17,219 of JAEPML010000034.1, forward strand.
CCCCGTTGCAATCAGGAAGACAGGCTTGTAGCCAAGCCAATCAGCCAGGATCGCCCCAACCGCCGTGCCACACATCGTGGCCGTCATCAGGACACCAACAAAGATCGCCATCCCGCGCGCCCGGTTTTCCGCAACCACCACCGCCGCGATATAGCTCTGACAGCTGATCGTGATGACGGCGTAGCCAACCGCCGTCATCGAGCGGCCGATCAGGATATCGTTGGCACTCGTCGCAAAAAAGCAGATCAGATAGCCCGCAATGGCTGGCACCAGACCGGCCATGAAGAGCGCCTTGTTGCCAAACCTGTCCACGAGACGGCCAGCAAAGGGCGTGAAGACGGCGATCACGAACATGAAGGCCGAGATCGGCAGCCCCATCATGATGTCGCGGGCGAAGAGATCGCTCTCGGTGTGAAACTCCGCCACAAAAAGCGGCAAGAAGGATTTCTGCAATTCTTCGGCGAAAGAGAACACAAAAAGCGGAATGCGCGCATCCATGATGGAGGCCCCGCTGCGCGTCTCCGTGATGTAGAGCCCCCGTCGTTCGCCAAAGGCCGACAACGCCGCATGCCGTGCTCCCTCTTCCAGATTGCGCAGCGCCGTGGTCAGCGCCTCCCGCAGGCGCGCATTCTGCGCATTAAGCGCCTGGATGAACGCCGCAATCCGCCTGGAGCCGCGCGCCACCTGATATTGCCGCAAATTCCCCGAAGCCCGACGCGTGATTGCGGATTCTGCCTGTCGGAAAGGCTCTGTCAGCTGCGACGCCGACACCACAACCACCACTTCCAGCGCCACCAGCGACACCGCAATCAGGATCACCAGCGTATCAAAGAAGACCGATGTCATCTTGCCGTTGAGATAGGACTCGTCAATCGTGGCCTCAATACGGGCGAGCGTCACGCTGTCGCGCATCACATCCACCGAAATGGTCTCCAGACCACCGGAACGCCCCAGCAGAACCGCCGTGACCGCCCCGATCTCCTCGATGATGCCCACCCCGAAGGTTCCCTCTGCAGCAGCCTCTGGTGGCTGCGCACTGGCCTCACCCAACGAGCGCTCATCGCTTCCTGACACACCAACCACACGCATCGCCTTGATCTCGGGGTGGGTCGCGATGAGATTCTCGATATAGCTGTCCAGCCCGCGGATTTCCTCGAAGGGAATACCGATTTCCATTGCGTATTCGATGTCACGCTGCACGGCCACAGCAACCGCCCGCGCCTTGTCCTCGAGAAACGGCCGCAAACCGGCGTTGAATTCGGATACCGTGATGATCAAGCTGAGCGTCGCTGCCAGAATCATGGCAATCGTCGTGCTCAGAAACAACCGTCGGGAGAACCCCTGCATCAGGGACATGGGATGCGCGGATTTCATGCCGGTGAGCCCCTCTGCGCCGATATCTCGTCTCTCAGCAGCGCGTCGAACTCCGCCTGCGCCGCTGCATAAGCGGCATCTCCCTCGGCGATGGCATGGCGCAAGGCGTCAGCCTCGGGTGAGGGCTGGAGCATGGCGCTCTGCCCTCCGGGCGCAAGTGCCTGATAGGCATGCCGCACCGAAGAAAACTGGAAAATGATGAACGGAACAATCATCACCGAGACCATCCCGAAAATGGTCAGATAGGCGCTGGTCATCCGGTGAAACGTGCGCTGCGACTGGTAAATGAACGTTTCTGTCGGGATCGTCAGGATGACAGCCCCCATGATCGCGTTGCTACTGTCGAAAAGCAAGCGTCCCGTATAAAGCCGCGGGCCCACATCAAGCCGCGTGATCGTATCCCCGCTGCCCAAAACCCGGCGCATGACCTGATCCTGTTCGTCACCCGGGATCTCTTCTGATCCACTCGCCAGAACAGGTAGGCCAATGGGAGAGACGATGAGTATCTGTACGATGGCCGGGTCGCGCGCCCGCTCCCGATCAATCAAGTCCTGAAGCCCCGACATTTCATCGATGGAGAACCCTAGTGAATCCGCCCGGATGATCGCTGCTTCGATCGCCGCGGCAGAAATCTGCAATCTCGAAGACGTGGCTTCCGCCACAAGCGCCCGGAGCTTGAGATGGTTCAGCGAGCTTTGCAATAAAAGCATCGCCCCAATCACGAAAAGGATTGAAAGAATAACCTTTAAGTAGATTTCTCGAAACACAATCCATCCCGACACAGACTTTACACTCCACCCAAATTACGAATTTTCACACAGACAACAAAAGACGCACGACAAAGTCGCACGTCAGGCATCTGATTTTACACAATTTCAAGACTTGTCGATGAGCGGCCGGAGATACAACAACTCTTAAGAGATATCTATACAAATTATGAGTTAATTTATATCTTATTATTTTAATAAATATAAAGTCTTGAAATACTCAAATTCACCCCGCCAAAACAGTTGGACAGCCGAGGATGATCGTTCCCCCATGCGCACATTGATCCCCCATCCGCGCCAGCGGTTTCTTGGACACAAGAACTGTAGCGCTGCCTTTGACCACAGTGTCGGGTGGACCGACGCAGACGGCCATGCTGCCCATACCGGCAGCAGGCAACATGCCAATCAGCACCGTCGGGGCCGCCGGCATGACGACCGGACCACCGACATGCGGCACAATTCCGGTCACCATCGGGCAGACATGCATGTCTGTGATACGCGCAGCAGGAGGTCCGGGCATCAGATCCGTTCTCCTTAACCGAGCACGCCGGGCCAGCCGCCACAGGCCACTTCTATACCGCGCGCATATGTGGCCTGCTGTACAGCCGCAAGGCTGTCCTCGGTCTCCCCCGCCAACAAGGAAATCGCCCCCAACAGCCCGCTGGCGTGAAGCCCCGGTGGCGGCAGAACCACAGGACCGCCTATGGGGCCAATACTGCCGGACCCGTTCCAGGCCACCGCATTGCAGAGCCAGCCGAGCGGGTCTTCATGTCCCCGGCCTTCAGCAGCCAGCATCAAGGCCACACGGGTTGCTTCCTGCGGATCACGCACCCAATGCGCCACCTGATCGCGCAGGGCCCGCTCCGGCTCCGGGCTCTCCCCCAGAAGATCCTGCTGCACGGCAAGCGCCCAGCAGACCCCCTCCCGAGGCGGCATGCCATGCGCAAAATAATGCACGAGATCCACGAAAAGGGCCTTCTCGTACAATGTCTGAAGCGCCAGTTCCGGCGACATGTCCGCGAGGATCACCTCTCCCGCCTCGTCACTGAGCACAAATCGCTCCAGCACGGGCAGGCTGGTGTCAAAGGGGATTTTTCGAAGCATCACATGCCCCTCAATTGATCATGCATATGCCACCCTGCATCTTGATCATGCCCGAGCCTTTCACATCACAGATCGCGCCTTGCACGGAAAGCATCGCACTGGCTTTCAGGTCGGTCTTGAGGCCCTGCATCGCCAGGGCTGTATCCGCCTTGACATCCACTTTCATGCCCTTGACGCTCAGCGGACCACCGGATTTGAAGTCCGCCTTCGACTTGCCCTCGGCGGTCAGGGTCGGGCTCGATATCTTGATGGCCGACGAGGTCAGCTCGATCGACGAACTGCCCACCTTCAAGACAAGCTTGGTGTCGGCCTCCAAGGTGATGGTCTTTGCCGTCACCTTGTCACTGGCCTCGATATCAGCAGTGCGGGTCTTGGCCGTCACCTTGATCGCGTTGGTGACAGTGGTGACGAAATCCTTCTTGACCTCGAGCTTGCATGTCTCGCCGATCTTGGTGGTTTCGAATTTCTTGATGTCCCGCAACACGTCGTTGTTGACGATCAGGTTGTAATCGCGCGCCGCCCGAACCGCGATCAGCTCACTGCCCTTCTTGTCGTCGAACTCCCACTCATTGGGCTCCCCCTCCAACTGGCTGCGAAAGCCGGACCGTGTCGTGTTCTTCGCGATGAAGGGAGCCTTGTTCTTGGCATTGTAGATTTGCCCGGTGATGATCGGTGCATCCGGATCCCCCTGCAGGAAGGATACCAGGACCTCATGTCCGACCCGCGGGATGAACTGGGCGCCATAGCCTTTGCCCGCATAGGGTTCGGCCACGCGCAGCCAGACGGTGTTCTCCCCCTCCTTGTCCCAGAAAAAGCGCACCAGCACGCGCCCTTCCGCATCACAGAAGGGTGTGCCCGCCTTGGCCCCGCTCCCGCCAATCACGATGGCATTATGCACCCCGGCAATCACGGGCTTGGGCAGACGTTCAGGCACCGCCTTGTGGGTCTTGGGAATTGCCTCGAAGGTACAGAGCAACGCATTGCCACGTACCGGCCGATACTGAAGCCCGACAATCACGTAATCTCCGGCAAACTCCCCATGACCGCGACACACGATATTGAGTGCCTGACCAAGATGCATCCCCGGATGCTCACATGTTCCCGTGAGACCAAACTCATCCCGACGATAGGCGTCCGAGGCCACGTCAAGCTCCGTGCCGGTCACCTTGCCAGGCGTGACGGTCACCGGACGATATTCAACGATTCCCGGTTTTTCCGACAGTTGCGCACCCAGCTTGAGAGTCTCGGACGCCAGAGTCTTGTCCGCCTTTTCCGGGTCATAGGTGAGCAGTTCCACCTTGCCGGGCCGCACCTGCTGGCGAAGCGTCAGCCTGTGCGCCTCCATGCGCTCGACATCGGACAGTTCGGCATCCGTAAGCTTGATGCCCTTGACGCTGTTGGGGAACGGTTTCTGCGTGTCATGCAGGACAAGGGTCTCGGCCGAACCGCCATCATTGAAGTAAAACGCAAGGCCTTCTTCGGCCAGGATCCGGCGCACGAAATCCAGGTCATTCTCGTTATACTGGATCACGATATCCCGTTTGACGATGGGCTTGCTGCCGGTCACCTTGAGCTTCTTGAGGTTGTTGCGCTCGAGAACCACCTTCAGTATATCAAGCGCCGTCTTCTTCTCGTAAACCGCGTTGCCAAGGCTCAGCGCCAGCACTGCGAGAGGCGGGCGAATGACTAGCTCAAGTGCCGGAGACCCATTGCTGGCAACCGTGCGCTCCACAGACATCACGATCCCCGCAAAAGCGCGCGGCTTGGCATCTGCATAGACCTCCTTGACGAGATCAATGCTGCAGGGTTTTCCCAGAAACGCCGTCATCGAGGAGCTTTGGTCCAGAATCGTGACCTTGTAGCCCGGAACCTCGGACAAGGCCTCCTCGATCAGGAAGTCTTCCACGTCATAGGCCGTCTTGCCATCCACCGTCAGCGTGACAAGTATCGTCTCCTGCTCAGCCATATATATCCTCGTTGCGCGCCAGAGCGGCTTTTGTGGCAAGATATCACGCCTCGATCACGTTTCACCGGGTTCCCAATAGGACGTGATTGGAAGGGTCCTGTCAGATTGCACTCAATAACTTATCTCCCATAAGCGACATCATTCCAGCAAAACAGTCTGGCCAGATCCGGATCTCTACTGCGCGGCATGTTCCACGCCAAGTTTCGTCCTGTAATCACAAAAGGATCACAGCCTCACATATGTTGCAACAAAATCAAAATATTGAACCAGTTAACCCTTATTTCTTATTCATTTCAATATGAATTTATTTTTCCATAAGATAGACAGTTTATGCAAAATATTTGTCATGCTCAAATCGCAGAAACTGCTCTGCACCTCAAGATCCATGATCGTTTCGAGCGGGAATTTTTCATTGAAGTTACTCGGCTGTGGGTCCGTCCCGTTTCCAATAAGAGAACAACAATCGTTTTCGAGAGCACCGCACCGGAAAAAGCCATTAATGCAACGCTCGCGCAGTAGGCCGAAACAACCACTCTGGCACAACGCAGCAGCAAACTGGTGCATGATGTCATAGGTGACTGGCTACGCGCTGCATCAGATGCCTCTTACCAGTTCCTTGGACTTTGTTGCGCTTGTCTAGGGCGGGGCGTTTCCGAGTGAGAATATCCTCGGCGGTTTTGGCCCACTTAAAGGCTTGGGCTTCTCGTTGAGGGGCGCTTGATAGCCGTAGATCGCGGTCTCAAGTTCATCCCCGCTGGAATGGCTGCCGCGCCGGATCAGATGTATCTTGACGTGATCTCGTTCACGCCAAACACGTTCTGTCTTGTTGACCTCAGATCCTCCAGAGGCTGTGTCCGTAGCCACGCAGGATATCAAAGATGGCACCGCCGCTGAGCCCTTTGGGTATCTCGCTAGCTGCTAGAGGGCTATATGGGCCTCTTACGGTAAATCCCGCAGCACCTGTTTCATCTGCGCACAGGTCTTTTTCAGCATATCAGGCAGTTGGTCTATGATCTCTTGGACCAGTCTTGGCTTGGCAGAGCGACAAGATCTTTCAATATACCGGAGCCGTTTTGAGAGCGCTTCCGCCCCCATCGTATCGCAGATCCCCTTGCAGCGATGCGCCAGTCTTTCTGATGGTGCCCAGTCTTTGGCCCTGAGGAGAGCCTTGAGCTCTGCGAACTCCGCCGTGAGCTGGGTCTCGAATTTCATCAAATATTTGCTCTCAAAATTTGAATTCGTCAACGCAACTACGCTGTTGAAGGTCACAAGGTTGAGCAAGTTATTATGTGCATGCACTGGGGCGGCTCTCCCTTTTCCTATGGGTTGATGTTTCACTTGCCATGCGTGATAGGCAATGGCCAGAGCGGCAGGAACTCTCTTATGATCGTGATCAGGGCAAAAGATCGCGGGTTTCCGCCCCGTTGCGCCTGCGCGCGGGGTAAAATGTGTTGCGCGGCCGTGAACGAGGCGGCCGGACAGCGTTGAGACGACGGTTGCACTGACAAATTTCCAACACGCCTGCGGCTTTGACGCGCCTTCCGAACAAACTCGTGCCGAAACGGGTCGATGCTTCGATTTTGCTGTGAAGGCAGGCCTGTTGCCAGCACGATACCGATACCGGCACGCCACACAAGATTGCGAGGGGTGTTTCGGTTGCTGCGCAGGGCTTCAAGCTCAGCGCGATCGGCAGGGCCGAGGCAAAGGCAGATGTTGGGTGTCTCATATGCCATTCATGCCACGATCGAGCGGGACTGGGAATCCTGTGTCAGATGGAGAGTATTAGGCCTATTCTAAAGCAAAGCCACATGGCCCGCTTCCGACATTTCCGGCAGTTCACATCCCCTGTGCGCCTAGAGCCGGGATGTGTCTGTTTAGCAAATTTTTATCCATAGATATTTATTAAAATCTATGGATTTTTATTTTGTTCTTTATACCTGATAAGAAAACGATTGTTCTGGCTTTCAGCCATTGCGCCATCATCACTATAATGCTTTTTTGATTTTTGAAAAGAGCGCACATTTTGATGCCTAACAGCATCCTTGCTACGAGCGAGACGCAGAGATGCATGAATATAATCTATACCCAACGCGCAAACAGAAACTGAAAATTTCAGCTATTCCAACTCTCTTTCAAAGAGCCTTTCACTTGACGCCCCACTCACGGACTACTCTCTTTTCTCCACCTGAAGTTAAAAAGCAAACCCTTTGGGCATATTTGGGACAGCGGCCGAGTGAGCTTGAGGGTACCGTTGCTGGCGACCTTACAAAAGATATCGACCAGGTCTTGACCTGTGCGCCGTATGATCTGTCAGACCGTCTCCATTCGCTTGCCCACACTCCCGACATCCTCTTGGTCGATATTGACGTTTTTGAGGACATGTTTGATGCCGTTGACGTCTTGACATGTCTGCGTGAGCGTCACCCGAAGATCATTGTGCTCATCATCTCGGCGGGGTTTCTTGTGGATGACTTCGATCATCATCGGATAACCATATGCGATGCTGCTCTGCGCCCCCCAGTGACCCGGCACAAACTTGATGCTGCCATGGGCTTTGCTCGCGATACCAACCAGTTCTGGAATACACGTCGGCATCAGATGTTGGGTGCGCGGGACACCAATCTTCAGGCACCTGCAAGCTGAGGCGCCAAAAGGCGAACCACGCGCCTCAAGCCATATTCAAGTCACGTTGATCAAACCAACCCACTCTTTTGCGCAATCAGGACAGCCTGGGTTCGGTTTTCCGCACCAAGCTTGTGGCAAATCGATCTGACCCGCATCTTGACAGTGGTTTCGGGCAGGCTCAGCATATTGGTGATGTCTTTGTTCGCCAGACCTTCAGCCAGCTTCTGGAGAACTTCGAACTCACCTTCGCTGATGCAATAGCGGTCTTTGCCAAGCTTGCCTCCACGATAGGTGAAAAAATTTGCTGGAACGAATTTTTGCCCAGTGGCCACGAACTTTAGCGCACTGGAGAGCGCATCGACCGTGAAGGTTTTCGGGATGAACCCCGAAACCCCGACATCCAGACAATTCTGAACAAAGGTCTCCGTAGCTGTTCCAGAGAAAATGATGACCTGACCGTTTTCATTCAACTCGACAACCTTCTTGACCTCCTGAAGCCCAACAGCTTCCGGCAGCACAATATCCAGCATCACGATATCAAAGCTGCCGTGATCAGATAATTCCTGAAAAGCTCCTTCAAGGGTCTGCACACATGTTACAGAAAAAGACCCTACTGCCTCCAGACTTTCTGAAATCAACTCAAGAATGAGCTGATGATCATCAACAAGCAAGACACTTATATTTTTCACCGTTCAGGAACCTTTTTGCATGCCATGTAGTAGATGTTTTTTAGACGTATCGTGTTCACGCACTTAAAAAACTTATGCTCCGCCAAGAGCAAAATGTAAATCGTCACAAGATGTATATTATTTTTGCAATTATGCTCTTTAGATGTAAAAAATTATTTATGGCTTGCCGTTCTGCCAATCGATACGGCGCCTTGGAAAAACTTATTGTGTGCAATGCTGACTGTGGACACTTGCCTCTTGGATGCGCTGTCAAAACCGAAGCACACAATCCTGGCACACACAGAACCGCATCCACACACAGGGGAACCGCGTATGGGTCCGGTAATTCTGAAATCCGCAGAGTGGTCAAGAAAGTGAGGATGCTCCGGAAGTCGTCGTCGTTGTCACAGGTTGGTGAGCTTGATGCAGAGCGAACACTTCGCGGCGTCCGCAGTCTGACAACGTCGAGTGCGCGGGGGCGCAGGACAGCAAGTTTGCTCGGGCCGTTGTTCTTACGGGTGTAAGCGCGTGCACCAGGGCACAGTGAGTGAGCGAGGGCCGTGATCAGAAGGACGTCAGGCGCAGGCATCCAGGACAGGGTAAAGAACCGAGTTTCAGAGGTCACCCTACCGTCCGTTTCCCAGGTCGCCTCGATCCGGCCAAACCCCTTGAGGTCCGAAAATTCATTGTATTTCCCCAGTGCCTTGGCGGACACCACAACAGCTTAGCGGGTCTCCTGGCGGCCATAGCCGACCTTCTCCGTGATCGCTTCAGGAGGGTGCGGCCCCGCGTGCGCCGTGCAACACCTTCGCATGCCCGTCAAGATACCGGAGCGAGATCCTTACGGATCAGACCACTACCAGACAGAATAGAAATCTTATGTCATGTGGGACGGACTAGGCGTCAGAATCGGCCAAGCTGCCTTTTGCCTTTTCATGTGCTGCGATCAGCGGTGAGAATTGGATCCGCGTCTCTTTCAGAATGGCTGCGATCAGCTTTGGCAGTTCCGATCCGTTCGGATCAGAACCGGACAGCGCCATCACCTCGGCCTCAGAGAGCGAGTCCGACAGGTCCTCAAACCCCAGAAGCGCCGTCGATCCGACGGATTTGTGGATTGGTGACACCTTGTCCTCCAGCGTTATCTCTGGGTCTGCGATCGCCCGAAGCGCCTGCTCGACATCCAGGAAGCTGGTTTGCAACAATCGGATGGCGGTGTCTTCGCCCACCAGAGACATGACCTCGTCGAAACTCGTCGAGACGGGCAAGTCTTCTGTTTCAACTGCGTTGACCGAGAACGCGAAGGGCGCGCCCTCTTCCGCGACCGGCTCAGGGGCTACAGCGTGAGGCGCCGTACCGTGCTCGATGGCTGTGGCCAGCAGGGCTTGGCCAACCGGCTTGATCAAAATCTCGTCGAACAGCGTCCAGTTTCGCGGATCCGCGTTGGCGTCGATCAGCGCCGTAACGCCAATGATCGCCACCCGGCCCGGTGCCGTTTGCATTTCGCGGATCTTTTCAGCCGCCGTCGGGCCGTCCATGACGGGCATGGAGAAATCCATCAGGATTGCATCGTAGCGTATTTCCGCTGCCTTGGCGACGGCGATCTCGCCATTCTCGGCAAAGTCGACCTCGTGTCCCATGCGGTGCAGCATCTCGCGCATCAGGAACAGGTTGATCTCGCTGTCATCCACGATGAGGATCTTCTTGGCCACGTTGGAAGCCTCGGTCGACCCTTTTGCGACCAGCACCAGGGCCGGCTCTGCCTTGACCTCGACCGGAACCGTCTTGAGCGGGATCTGGAAGTGGAACTGGCTACCCTTTCCGAGGGAGCTGCGCAGCAAGAGCTCGCCGCCCTGCATGTTCACCCCGCGTTTGGCGATCGACAGGCCAAGCCCGGACCCGCTCTTGGGAGAGATCCTGTTAGGATCAGCGGTTCTGAACTCTTCGAAGATATGGGCCTGCGCCTCCTCGGAAATGCCGATCCCGGTATCGGTCACTTCGACGAGCAGCGTTGCAGTGCCGGAATGGGGCTCGGACAGGGACAGGCGCACCATGACGCTGCCACTCTCGGTGAACTTGATCGCGTTATCGACCAGATTATAAAGCACTTGCGAGAACGTGTAGGGCAGCCCTTCAAGCCGGCAGGAGGTGAACGGCCCCTGTACAACAAGCTCGAGCGCGTTGTGCGAGCGGTTCGCAAGCGGCTTCAGCTCGCGGAGGATGTCCCGCGCGATGTGATCGGGCTGCAACGCGCTCGGCGCCTCGTATTGCTGGCCAAGCCGGGCCATTTCCAACACGTTGTTGATCTGGGTCAGCGCCCGGAGACTGCAGGCTTCGGCGGTCTCCAGTAAATTGAGATTGGTCGGGGTGAGCGCGCTGTCCTTCATCAGTTCGAGCGAAGCCATGATCCCGTGCAGCGGGGTGCGCATCTCGTGGCTCATGGTCGCGAGAAACGCGCTCTTGGCCGAGGACGCCTGCTCGGCGATCCGCAACGCATCCTTCAGGTTTCCCTCGGCGATCACCTGGTCGGTGATGTCGCGGATGAAGCAGATCACGACCTCGCGCCCGGCGATGTCCTTGTCGCGGACCAGCAGTATCTCGACGAAGATCGGGTTGCCCTGGGAATTCTTCGATCTGACGATCTTGGGGCCGGTATTGATCAGGGCTGTAAAGACCCCAAATTTTCCGCCATCTCCGGCCTCAGACAGCTCGGAATCATCGAGGCTGATCACTTGGTTGATGCTCAGCCCCTTGATCGAGGCGTGTTTAGTGCCGAAGATGTTCTGCGCCATCGCGTTGCTGTAGAGGATACGTGCATGCCGATCCGTCACGAGCACCGCGTTCAGGCTCGAATTGAACGCCCGCGACAACAATCCGCCGATGCGGAATTTCTCGGCCGTCTTTACCTCCAGATCGCGCCAGATGCGCATCGCCAGGAACGCGCTCAGGACCATCAACACCACAAGAACGATGGACTGCACCAGGAAGACGAGGAAGACCCGGCGTTCCTGCCGGCGCATTTCGGCGGTGTGGGAGACCGTTTCCTGCAAGGCGGCAACGGCGATCTCGCGCACCAGCGGATAGGCCGCAGTCACAGAGTCCTGGAATTCCCTTAGGGCGGCGACATCGGGCGTTCGGATGCTGTCGATGTGATCCGCGAGGTCCTGCCGAATGGTTTTGAGCTTCTCGAATTCGGCCATCAGATTGCCCGAGGCCAGCAACCGCTTGAGCCCGGCCTCAAAAACGGTAATGCGGCTGAAGAGGATGTCGAAATCCTGCTTGATCTGCTGTAGGTCGGTCTGGTTGACCGTAAGATCTCCCTGTCCCTCCGATGAGGGCGGCAAGGCTCGCGCCAGCCGCAACATCAGGTCCTGATGATCCACCTCGAGCTGCGCGACGATCCACCCGGTGTTGTCGCTGTTGGCCAGATGCACATTGTCCAGACGCCGCTCGAAACTGAAGGCGCTGATCAGGAGTTATGGCTGAATCTGGTGTCTGGGCGGTTTGAATGACGGCGGTGCATCTGGTTGGTTTGTTGTTGCGACACAAGCCACCATCCAAAGGAGCACCACCATCATGGACGACGCTACCATCATCGATTTTGCGGGTCGAGACGCCATCACGGACCCGCTGACAGACCTTCTGCGAAAAGGAGCCCGGGAATTGCTTCAGGCCGCTGTTGAAGCTGAGAGAGACGCCTTTCTCGCCGCGTTTGCTGAACGCCGGACAGCAGAAGGCCGTGCTGCGGTTGTTCGCAGCGGATATCATCCAGAGCGCGCGGTGCAGACCGGGATCGGACCGGTCACGGTGAAAGTGCCGAAGGTACGGGCGAAGGACGGCAAGCCCGTGACATTCCGCTCGGCGCTTGTGCCGCCCTACGTCCGAAAGGCCAAAACTATCGAAGCCGCGCTGCCCTGGCTCTATCTCAAGGGTATCTCGACAGGCGAAATGGGCGCGGCTCTGAAGATGCTCTTGGGCCCGTAGGCAACCGGTTTCTCTGCCAAGACAATTTCACGTTTGAAAGGCCAGTGGGCGGCGGAATACAATGATTGGCGCAAGGCCGATCTGAGCCGTGACGAGTGGGTCTATATCTGGGCGGACGGCATCTACAGCGGGCTCCGTGACACTGATGATCGGCTCTGCGTGCTCGTTGTGATCGGGGTCAACGCCCGTGGCGAGAAGCACTTTCTGGCCATTGAAGATGGCGTCCGGGAAAGCACGCAAAGCTGGCGCGAGGTGCTTCTCGGCCTCAAAGCCCGTGGGCTCGCTGCTCCGAAGCTGGCCACCGGTGACGGGGCCATGGGGTTCTGGGCGGCATTGGGAGAGGTTCTTCCAACCACGCGCCAACAGCGCTGCTGGATGCATAAAACGGGCAATGTGCTCAATTACCTCCCCAAGCGCACCCAGCCCAAGGCTAAGAAGATGCTTCACGACATCTGGCAGGCCGAGACCCGCGAGGATGCCCATGCTGCGTTCGATCTGTTCATCGAAACCTTCGAGGCGAAATATCCGAAGGCGACCGAATGCCTGATCAAGGATCGGGATGAACTGCTGACATTCTACGACTTCCCAGCCCAGCATTGGCAGAGCATCCGGACGTCAAACCCGATCGAAAGCGCGTTCGCCACGATCCGGCACCGGACCAAGCGCACCAAAGGCTGTCTCAGCCGGGACGGCATGCTTCACATGATGTTCAAACTCGGACAATGCGCTGAGCAAAGCTGGCGCAAG
>JAEPML010000035.1 GCA_017643925.1 Roseibium sp.
CACTTCCTCGGCCGTAAGGCCCGTCCTGCGTCCGGTATTTGCAATGCCATCAGCATAAATCCTGGCATTTTCAAGCCGGCTCTGGGGCAGAAATGTCAGCTCTGCACGTCGCTCGGCACTTCGATCTTCTCTTGGGGCCTTTTTCACAACAACGCGCCCGGCCACGGCACCAACGAAGCTTTGAAGTTCGCCGAAATCGGCCTTCAGGAAACACCAGCCCGCCGATGTATTGAATGTGAAGGCGCGGCAGCGGCTGTCTTTCAGGCAGGCCGACTTGCAGCCTTCCAGATCGACATCCTTAACAGTACGGATATCGCTGCCGAAAAAGTCCGCGTCATCGATCGTGACGATGCTCTTTTCCTGGGCTGCTGCTTGCGTGGCCAATAGACCACCGGTCAGCAAAGCGACCAGCGTCAAAGGCTTCAGCCTGGTTCCAGATTTTTGAACGGTGTTGTCAGAATTCAGACGAAAAAAACTCGAAAAAATGGGCATGGCCAGTCCTCCCGGGCCGATAATTTTCACTATCAAGGCACCGGATCGTGACGAGGACAAGGCAAAACTTTTATTGGCCCCTCCTGTCGAGGGTTATGGCTCAACCCGTTTTTTCGACCAGTTCTTCAACCAGCGCCTTGATTTCCAGCGCGGCCTTGCTTGAAGAAGCGTCTTCAATTGCGGTCAGTCCCTTTCCCATTGCCGAGGCAAAAACCGTTCTGTTGCCGAGCCGGGCAGTCAATGCCTCATAGCCGGAAGCGGCAATGGCATCAGCGGTTTCCCCGGTCAGCGTGGCACGCGGCGGGACACGATTGAGGACAAGAAGCGCAGGAGTGCCTTCCCTGTCCGCAAGCTGAATTGTCTGCGACGTCGCCCAAAGGTCGACCGGTGTCGGCTGGATCGGAACGACCACAAAATCGGCGACATCAATGGCCGGTTTGGCATCCGTGTCGGTCTTGGGCGGTGTATCGACCAGAACGTATCCGTGCGACTTCGCCAGGGAACGCGCCTCACGGCGTGCGCCCCACCCCGATGCGGTGCGGAACTCCAGGCCGGTATTGTCTTCACCGAGCCGCTCTTCCCTTGCTTCGAACCATGTGCCCAGAGATCCTTGCGGGTCAACATCAAGCATGGCGACCGGTTCGCCCGAATGGCGTGCAAGGGCTACGGCAAGATGCGCGGCCAATGTCGTTTTCCCAGATCCACCTTTTTGCTGGGCAACAGTCAGAATGCGACCGGTCATTTCAAACCTCCTGAAATACGCATCAGTACATTGCGCCAACCGATGCTGCAATGCAACATTACTTAGCGTCGCAGGTCATTTAGATGTGCGTTCTCACAACCAGCTGCGAATTGGTGTATTGGAAAGCAGGAACACGAACCGTCACCGGACGCCTCGGATACATGTCGCAAATCGACGTTCACGCCTGGAACATGTGCAGACGCTCATTGCCAGACAGACGGTGATCGCCCCGCCGCACCCGGGACGGATCGTTTTCGGGACCTGACCTTACCGGGTTCAGCGGCCACCAAGCGCGTAATAGACGTTCCACGACGGGCGACCGCTTACGGGCATGCCGTATTTTGCTTCGGCCTTGCGAATACCTGCCCGCGTTGCCGGACCAACCTTGCCGTCAGGTGCTCCAACGTTGAATCCGTTCTTGTTCAACAGCTTTTGCAACTCCAGACGCTGCGCCCTGGAAAGACCCGGATTGTCGGTCGGCCATGGTGTCTTGAAGGGATCTCCGCCGGAAACAAGTTCGGACAGAAGCGCAATTGCAAGGCCATAGGATGTGGAAGCGTTGTAGGACCGCAGGGCGCGGAAGTTCCGCGTCACCAGAAACGCTGGCCCGTTCGCACCCGCCGGACGGATCAGAGCCGCTTCAAGTTTTCCCGAGAGACGTCCGCCATCGACCTTGGTAAGGCCACGCTTGCCCCAGGTGCTCAAGGAAGCGTTTTTCTTGCGGCCTGACGGTCCGTTGTAGCCCTTGGGCACCTTGACCTCGTAGCCCCAGGGACGACTGTCACGCCATCCCGCATTCTTGAGGAAATTCGCGGTCGAGGCCAACGCATCCGGCACGGAATTCACGAGATCCTTGCGGCCGTCGCCGTCGAAATCGACGGCCAGGCTGTTATAGGTGCTCGGCATGAACTGGGTCTGCCCGAAGGCCCCTGCCCAGGATCCCTTGAAATCGCGAACGGGCACATCGCCTCTTGAGGCGATCTGAAGGGTCTTGATCAGCTCGCCGCGGAAGTATTTCTGCCGCCTCTTGCCCGCGCAAACCAGGTTCGCCAGGGCGTGCGGCGTGTAGAAGTCGCCGCGGAACTGGCCATAGTCGCTTTCGATGCCCCAGACGGCGAGGACAACATGTCGATTGACGCCATAGCGTTTTTCGATCGCTGAAAGTGTCCGCTTGTGCTTCCTCAGGTTTTTTTCGCCATCCTTGATGCGCTCCGCGTCCACCAGGAAGGCCATGTAGTCCCAGATCTCGGTCTTGTATTCGGGTTGGGAGGTGGAAAACCGGATGACCTTTTCATCATAGGTCGCCCCGGACAGCATGCGTTCGGCAATTTCCGGTTTCACACCTGCCGATATGGCCTGCTTCTTCAGAGACGCGACACAGCTTTCAATTGCCTGCGCATTTATCGTGGCACCCGCCAACCCTACGCCTGCGCCGCATATCAAACCGGCAAGTTTCTTCAAAACCGTCCGCTGCATCGGCCCCTCCGCCTGCTTTGATTCGCTTCAAAGACGCTGACACGATAGCGCGACGGAAATGGGGCAGGAAGCATGATCAGGCGCTTTTGAAGGGATTTCGCAAAAACGCCGGCCCCTGGACGAGGCCGGCGTGTGTCCTTGAGAGGCTGACAAAGCCTACTTGCCTTCGATCAGCCTGCGCCTCAGCCAGCCCGATGTCTGGTCCATCGCGATCACGACCACGATAGTCAGAACGATGATGTAACTGGTGTTTTCCCAATCGCGGGAGGTTTTCATCGTCTCAACGAGCATCAGACCGATGCCCCCTGCTCCGAGCGCCCCGATGACGGTCGCCGAGCGGGTGTTCGATTCCAGGTAATAGAGAACCTGGGAAACAAAGACCGGCAGGATCTGCGGGATAACCCCGAAACGGTAACGCTGGATCTGGCTCGCCCCGGTCGCCCGGACGCCTTCCACCTGCTTGTTGTCGATGTTCTCAAGCGCTTCGGAGAAGAGCTTGCCAAGCGAGCCCGTGTCCGTGAAGGCAATTGCGAGCGCGCCGGTCAACGGGCCAAGACCGAAGGCGCGAATGAAGATCAGCGACCAGATCAGCATGTCGATACCGCGCAGGAAGTCGAACAAGCGGCGGGTACCAAAACGCAGGATCTTCGAGGGTGTGAAATTGCGCGCGGCCAGAAAGGCGAGCGGCAGGCCGAAGATCGCCGCCGTCAGCGTTCCCAAAACCGCCATCATGATGGTTTCGAAAAGCGCCGTGAAAATCTCGCCATGCTGCCAATCCGGGTTCTCCAGGAACTCGTGCATGATCAGGGACATGTTCGACTGACTCGGATCGAGCCGCTCATTCGACAGCGCCAGAGCCCAGAGCTGGCTGAATGACATGCCGTAAAGCTCGGAGTGGAACGGGAACCAGAAGTTTTCCCAGCCGCCGAAATAGTTGTGCACCTCGATTTTCGTCTTGGTCACCTGCACGCGGCGGTCCAGCGTCGGGCGGGCGTCGAACTTTTTCGGGTTGTCCAGGATCCAGTCCGGCACCGGACCGGGTGGCAATTCGGTATTCACGCCGTTGTTCGTGGCCGTAACCTTGATGACACCGTAATCGGGAACCGAAAACTCCATCACCTTGCCGGTGATCTGGACCTCGTATCCCTTGCCAAGGTCAACAAAGGCGTCCGTGCCATTGACCTCAACCCAATCCGGCAGGTTCTCAGCATCGTAGGTGGCGCGTCGTTCGCCCTCGATGGCGACTTCCATGATGTCACGGCGCAACAGCTTGGTGACATGGATCTTATAGGCAACGGAATCGGTTGCCAGAATGGCGGCCCGTTCCGGCTGTGCGCGCGACAGGAGATCGGGAACGCCAAACGCGAACCACGTGTAGACAAGGTAAAAGAGGATGGCGAGTGGAACGCCAATGGTCACCCAGGCACGCTTGCGCACGGTCTGATACACCGTCTGCGGGTCAAAAACAGGTTCATTGAGTGTGTCGATAGCCATTTCGATTTTCCTCAATGCGCCCGGCCGGCGCCGACGAGCTTGCCGCGCAGGTAGGATGACAACTGGTCGATCAGCATGATGGTGACGAAGAGCAGAACAAAGATTGCTGCAGTTTCGTCGCCTGCGCCCTTGCCCCAGCCAATGGTCCGGCGCAGCTCCTGACCGATGCCACCTGCACCGACGAAGCCGAGGATGGCCGAAGCACGGACGTTGATTTCAAGGCGCAGCAGGAAGTAGCTGAGGTAATTGGGGGCGACCTGCGGCATGACGGCAAAGCGAATGCGCTGCAGCCAGCTTGCTCCGCAGGCCGACAGACCTTCAATCGGCTTCCGGTCGATGTTTTCGTTCACTTCCGAGAAGAGTTTGCCCAGCGCGCCGGCCGTGTGAAAGGCAACGGCGATCATCGCCGGGACGGGACTGGAACCGAGAACAAAGATCAGGAACAACGCGATGATGAGCTCCGGAAAGGCACGCATGATGTCCATCATGCGACGAACCAACGGGATCAGCGGGCCCCAGCTGTCGACGTTCCGGGTCGACGCCATCGCAAGCACAACCGCCATGGCACCGCCGAGCAGTGTCGCGACCCCTGCGATGTTCAGGGTCTCCAGCATCGCGGGAATGAATTTCACGATCAGGCCGAAAAAGGCTGGTCCGGCTTCCCAGGCTTCCAGGACAATTTCGCCGGGATAGTCGAAAAACTTGGACAATCCCTGCAGAAAACCACCGGAATTCATCTCGTTGGATTTCGAGTAACCGGAAATGAGAACCGCGACCACCAGCAGCAGTCCCATCAGGGAATAGAGCTGGCGGCGTTTGCGCAGGGACAGGATTTCCTGTTCTAAAGCGGCAACAGCCATAATAGGGCGACCTTTTGGTTTCCTGACCGGTTATCGCGGACAAAAGAGCCCCCCGCGCAGAGCCGGTCATTCAGCTTGTCATTCCTGCGAAGGCAGAAATCCGGTGATCACGCACGCCCGCAAATGATGCGGTGACCGGGTGATGACGGGATTGCGGCCTGAAGTCTGCCCTGAGTAGCGGAAGGTGACTTGCAACAATTTGAAGAAAGCACGGGCCGGAGAGCGGCCCGTGCGTCAGCTCATGCGAGCCGATTAGTTCTTGTTCTTGGCCTTACGGGCTTCAACGATGTTGACGTAGGCTTCGTGAGTGATCGGCATGAAGCCTTTGGTCTCGCCAGCTGCTACACCGTATGCGCAATCCGGGTCCATGGAATTCAGGGACGCCATCAGAGCGGTGATCTTGATTTTGACGTCTTCAGGCAGCTTCTTGGACAGAACGATCGGGCCTTCCGGGATGACCGGCGAACGCCAGATTTCCTGCAGCTCGGTCATGTCAACCAGACCAGCGTCGGACGCCTTGCGCAGAGCACCTGAGTTGTAGCCGTCTTCCCACTCACCGAGGCCGTCGGCCCAGGTCACACCGGCATCGATGTCGCCGTTGGATACGGCAACGATTGTCTGCTCGTGGCCACCGGTGAAGACAACGTCTCCGAAGAAGTCGCCCGGCTCCATGGAGTAGCCCTGCTGCGGGATCGCGATGGACGGGATCAGGTAACCGGACGTGGAGTTCGGATCACCAAAGCCGAACTTGCGGCCTTTCATGTCGTCCAGGGAGTTGATTTCGCTGTCAACGCGAGAGAAGCCAATGGAGTAGTAGCCGTAGCCACCGTCAACATTGACCTTGACCAGAACCGGATCAACAGCTTCCGGGTCAGTGATATAGACTTTGGCGTAACCGGACGCACCGAGCCATGCCATGTCGAGGTTGCCGCCGAGCAGGCCTTCGATAACGCCGTTGTAGTCGGCCGGAGCGAAGAGTTTGACCGGAACTCCGAGCAGATCGGCGGTTTTTTCTTCCAGGCACTCGTAAGCGCGCAAACGGTCGGAAGCGTTCTCACCACCGAGGATGCCGATGCGGAATTCGGTGATTTCGGAAGCACCTGCGATCGAGGCGTTCAGAGCGATAGTGCTGACAGCAGCGAGCGCAGCAACTTTGGAAACGATTTTCATTTGGGAAACTCCCCCAGAGACATGTTGAAGATGACGTTTAAAAAGCGCGTATGCGGATCACACCGCCGCTGCCGCCGGGGTCATCGCACCGACGGATTCAGGAGTGCCGGCTTGTCCGGCATCAATCGCTGTCGAGGTCGCAGCCTCGTTGAAACTTTCATCTGCACCGTAGATTTCACGCGCGGCTGCGGTGGTCAGTTCTTCCGGTTTCCCGTCGAAGACAATGAACCCGTCGCGCATGCCGATAACGCGGTCGCAATAGGTGCGCGCCGTGTCGAGCGTGTGCAGGTTGCAGATGACGATCTTGTTGTCGCGCTCGTGGATTTCACGCAGCGCGTCCATGACGATCTTGGCATTCATCGGATCGAGCGAGGCAATCGGCTCGTCGGCCAGGATCATGTGCGGGTTCTGCATCAGCGCGCGCGCAATGGCGACCCGCTGTTGCTGTCCACCCGACAGTTCTTCCGCGCGTTTCGGCGCTTCCTGGGCAATGCCTAGACGATCCAGCGCTTCCAGCGCTGAGTTCACGTCGTCCTTGCTGAAGATGTTGAAGAGGCTCTTCATCGTGCCGTGCCCGTTGAGGCGGCCAAGCATGACATTGGTGACCACATCGAGACGCGGAACCAGGTTGAACTGCTGGAACACCATGGCGCAGTCGCGCTGCCAGCGACGCATCATGCCGCCTTTCAGGCTAAGAATGTCCCGGTCGTTAAACAGGATCGTGCCTGAGGTTGCCGGCGTCAGTCGGTTGATCATGCGCAGCAGGGTCGACTTGCCGGCACCGGAGCGGCCGATAATGCCTACCATCTGTGGCTGATCGATATTGAAACTGACCTTGTTTACTGCGGTCCGGGTTCCGAATGTCTTGGTGACTTCCTGAAATTGAATCACGCGCCAGCCCTGTCCGTGTTTGTTCGTATTGCTGCGGGACAAGAGCCACCGGACCGTTACAGCCGGATGACAGGAATTTAACCGACACATCAAAGATTAATGACGCTTCGATGACATCAGTGGTCCAGGCGCGATCAACCGGATCGGATGGCGGTTCATTTCGGTCAAAACTTCAACGCTTTCAACAATTCAGTTGTTCAATTCACATGAATACAATCAAAAGGTGTATTGATAGCCATGGCCCGGTAAAACCTTTAAAAAACCGGGCCGCAATCAGAAACGAAAACAGCTGAAAAAACGTGGAGACAGTCATAAAGCTGTCACCAAAGCGTCACCGACTCCGAAGCACGGGTCGATACAAGGCGTCGACACCGACATCCTTGACCAAATGGAACCACAATGTCCGCACCAACAAAGAAATCCACCCTCACGGAAGCCCCCAATGTCCATCCGGATGCAAGAATTCTGAATTGCGAACTGGGGATCTGGACGGAAGTCGGCGCCCGGACCGAAATGCGCGAGAGCCAGATGGACGACTATTCCTATATCGTTCAGGACGGCGACGTCGTCTGGAGCACCATCGGCAAATTCTGTTCCATTGCCCGGCGCGTGCGCATCAATCCCGGCAATCACGCGACCTGGCGCGCGTCACAGCACCATTTCACGTATCGCGCCGCGGCCTATGAGCTTGGCGACGACGACACGGATTTCTTTCAATGGCGCAAGGACGATTGGGTCACCATCGGGCATGACGTGTGGATCGGCCACAACGTGACCGTTTTGGCCGGCGTCACAATCGGCACCGGTGCCATTGTGGCCGCAGGTGCCGTCGTTTCAAAGGATGTCGCGCCCTATACCGTGGTCGGAGGTGTCGCCGCCAAGCCGATCAAGCGACGCTTTACCGAAGCGCAAGAAGAAGCCCTGATGGAAATTTCCTGGTGGGACTGGAACCACGAGCAACTGAAAGATCGCCTGCCGGATTTCCGCAACCTTCCGATTGACGGATTCATTGAAAAATACAGGTAGACGCGCAATCCTTGTTCCGCTTCGCAGGAGCGGACAAACACAAGCATGTCGTTTGTCGGTTGCGCTTCGAGGTTGTCGAGAAACTGAAGAGACCTGGAAGAGACGGCAAGAGTGCTCAATCGAATTGTCATTTATGTGCGCGACGTTGACCGAAGTGCCGCATTCTACTGCAAGCATTTCGGCTTCACCGCATTGCACGATCCTGCAGACCGGATTGTGGAGCTGGAACCTCGGGACAAAGGAGCGCGGCTTCTGCTTCACAAGGCCGGAAAGGCGCAAAAGCTTGGACAAGCCGTCGTCAAGCTGGTCTTCGATGTTCAGGACATTGCCACCTTTTGCTCCGCCGCGAAGAATAACGGGCTGGAGTTCGGATCCATTCACAAGGCCGATGGCTATTGTTTTGCCAACGCCAAGGATCCGGATGGAAACTCAATCCAGGTCTCCAGTCGCGCATTCAGATAAGTCGCAGCTGCTCTGACCTCTCCCATTGCTTTCGTTATGCAGCTAGAATGCGGGGATGAGCTCCACAAACGCAGTCCTGCCGGCCAGCATCGGGCCCTCCCTTCGGCGATGGCGTGTCCTCAATCGTGTCAAACAGGATGCTCTTGCACATGATCTTGGCGTGTCACAGAGCAGGATATCCCGCTGGGAAAGCGGTTTGACGGAACCCAGGGGAGCAGATCTGGCCAGAATCCTGAGCCTGTTGCGCGCCCATCCAGTATCTGCTTCCGACCGGGCCTTGCTCCACCTCGTTTCGTCTTCTCGGGAACCCGTCCACCTGGTCTGCGATCTGACCCACAGGCTTCTCGCCGTTTCGCCCGCAAGGGCCAGGGACTGGCACACGCCGATCGCAGACCTCATGTTTCGCCCTTTGTGGAGATATGCCTCGGAGGGTATCCGGGAGGCAGAAAAAAACCTTGAAGAAAACGGTTGGTATGAACCACAGGGTCCCGACATCTGTTTTGAAACCGAACATGCCCACTTCCCGGAAATGACCATCCCGATGAGCCGGATCAGAATCTCGCGGCTCCCGCTGTCCGATGGCAGCTACGCACGCCTGGTTCGGGACGACGCATTTACTGACAACTGAACGACCAATTGGATGAAGTGCCTCCAGCGCCTGCATAAAATATTCAGGCGCTGGTGTTGCCCGTTCGTGGCGCTATCCTCGGCAACATGACCGATCCAACTCCCCTGTCGACCACGCAGCCCGTGGACCCTGAGCGCCTGAATGGCATCCTGGCGTTTATTCAGGATGCCGAAAAACTGAAAGATACGCTCCGCTCCGGCTCGACAAGCAATGGTCGCCCCGAAAGCACTGCAGAACATTCCTGGCGGCTTGCCCTGATGTGCCTGCTGTTTGAAAAGGACTTGCCCGCGGTGGATCTCAAGAAGCTGCTGGCCCTGTGCATCATTCATGATCTCGGCGAGGCGATTTCGGGCGACATACCGGCGCCAATGCAGCAGCCGGGAGACGACCGTGCCGAGCGCGAACGCCAGGATTTCGAAGCCCTGTGTATTCCCCTTCCGAAGGACCTTCGGAGCGAAATGCTCGTTCTCTATGACGAGTATTGTAGTGCAACCACTCCGGAGGCCAGGCTGGCCAAGGGTTTCGACAAGCTGGAAACCATGCTCCAGCACCTGCTCATGCCCACCCAGTCACCAGAATTCTATGAATTCAACCTGACCTACGGAAAACAACAGACCGAAGCGTCCTCATTGTTGCGGCAGATTAGGGAGGTTGTCGACGCAGGCACGCGTGCCAAACTTCAGGACTGATGCGCGACTTGATTACCCCGGTTGCGCCGGTCTAACGTTTCCCCACAGACAGACCCAATAAACGGCCCCGGAGGCATGCCATGTACACTATCCTGCCAAGAAGCAGAGATGCCGTTCTGGGTGTCGAAGTCACGGGCAAAATCGACATTAATCAGGAACGGGAGCTGATCGCGAAAGCAGAGGACATGATCGCAACGCATGACAGGATCAGCGTGCTGGTCGTGCTTGGTGATCATGTCGGGGTGTCCATGGAAGCGGTTGTCGCCGATATCAAGTGGATCCTCACCCACATGAAGCATCTCGCCAAGTTCGCGATTGTAACCGACAGCAAGTTGCTGGCGGCGCCGGTCGCCGTTGATGCCACTTTTGCAAAGATGGTCGGCATTGAAGAAAAGCATTTCGACAGAAACGAAATCGAAATCGCCTGGCACTGGATCGAAAGCTGACTCGAACAATGCGTCTCGGGAAAACTCACGCTTCCACGAGTTCTTCCGTATCGAGAAATTCCACCTGTTTCACCTCGCCGTCCCGCACCTCGATCATGTGCCCGCCGGGCACTTCCATCCAGCAGTTGCGGGCTTCGTCGAGTGGCTCTGACACCACCATGACGCCATCTTCGAATTGGCGGTAATAGAGGGTCGGCGCGAACTTGTCGGAGGCATAGCGCGCGGCAAAGAGCGTCACGCCGTCAGACCAGGCCGATGCAAACCGCATGTGGGGTGTCGTTCCGGAATATCTTGACAGCGCCTCGGCTTCACGGACGGCGCGTGCCATCGCGGCGCGGGGGTGTTGCGCCAGCCCATAGGCCAATGCGATCAGGAAAAGGCTTTCACTGTCGGTCCCGCCCATTCTGTGCCGGTAGAGGTCGTCCGGGATCATGTTGTCGAGACGTCGACGGACCCTGTCATACCCCCCGACCTGACCGTTGTGCATGAATGTCCAGCGGTCATGGGTGAACGGGTGGCAATTGTCCCGGGTGGTCGCGGTTCCTGTCGACGCCCTCACATGTGCCAGAAAGTGGCCGGAACGGATATGGCTGGCAATCTGCTGCAGATTGGGATCCGACCAGGCTGGTCGCACATCCTTGTAGAGGCAGGGTGTCTCGCGGTCCCCGTACCAGGCAACGCCGAACCCGTCCGCATTGACAGCGGTTTTACAGGACAGGGCGTTGCGGCTCTGATCGATCAGCGAATGTTCGGGATCGCAGATCACTTCTTCCAGATATTTTGAAGCTCCGCTCCAGGCAGCCCAGCGGCACATGTTTCAGTTCTTCCCTTCAAGCTGCATCGGAAATGGCCTTGAACCTCGCCGTGGTCTCGTCACAGCTGTAAAGGTCGGCGAATGGATATGGATTGCGAGCCAGATCATCTACTGCGTGAATAATCCGATCCGCCTTTGCCTCCGTCAACAGGACGGAAAAATTGAGCCGTGTCCAGCCGGGTTTCCTGAGTTCCTCGCCAGCAAGGATCCCTGCCCGCAAGGCTTCGGATTCTTCCCGTTCAATCCCCAATAGTCGGTGTGCATATGGCCCCGCACAGGCGCACCCGCCGCGTACCTGGACGCCGAACACGTCAGACAGCATGCGGGTGATCAGCTGCTGGTGAATGTAGCCACCGTGATGAAGATCCCTGACACGGAACGAGAAAACCGGCAGGATGTGGCTGGCGTCCTGATTGCCGAGGATCTCGATCGCGGGATTGTCCTTCCAGACGGACAGCGCACGTTGACGCCACGCCGCGTTGCGCTCGTCCATCGTCGTCTGACCGATCGCCTCCTTGACCAGAAACACCAGGGCAGCCCTGATATCACCGACCACGTTTGGCGTTCCCGCTTCTTCGCGCGCCGCAATATTCGTTGTGTAATCATGGTCCCACGGCGAGACGAACCGCACTGTCCCACCACCTGGAAAGACCGGCGTGTCCAGCTGAACCGCGGCTTCCCGAACGATCATGACACCAGAAGCTGCCGGCCCCCCGATGAACTTGTGAGTCGACACCACAACGGCGTCCTTCTCGACATCCGTGCCGGATTTCATGTCCACAGGTAGATAGGGCCCGGAGCCCGCGCAATCCCACACGCTCAGGGCGCCGTAGCGTTTGAGGACACGGGTCACAGCTTCATCGTCGGTCACGATCCCGGTCACGTTGGACATCATGGAAAAGGCACCGACAATCAATCTGCCTTGCCCGGCGCGACGCAGCACGTTCTCAAGTTCCCGGAGGTCCGGACCACCGTCGGATGCTTCTCCGATCTCGATGACTTCGGCTCCGCTTTCACGCCACGGCAGAATGTCGGAATGATGCTCGTAAGGTCCTATGACAACCAGGGGATCTTCACCGCGCTCTGCAGCCCCGGAGACCCCCAGAAGATGAACAAGGCGATTGAGGCCGGCGGTTGCACCAGACCCGCAAAAGACAGTCGCAAACCCGTCTTCAGCGCCGCAAATTCTGGCAATTTCGGAACGTGCGGCTTCGCGCATCCGGGTCATCGCACTGCCACAGTAGGAAGCCTCCGTGTGGCTGTTGGCATAGACCGGCAGCACCTCTTCGAGCACAAACTCCTCGATCTGGCGAAGCGCACGCCCCGACGCCACATAATCCGCATATAGCAGGTCCTGCTCGCCGAAAGGACCGTTGAGCTTCATACCTTCGCCGATCACACCTTTGCGCAGGCGGTCCATCAGATCAGGACCTTGCAGGCTCTGTTTGAACTGATCGAGAGATGTGCCGGTTTTTTGGGTCATGTTCAGCTCCGAATCTTGATTTTCAGATCATACGACCCTTGAAGGAGGGACTTCCTCACAAGAATTGATTGAGAAACACCTGGTTTTGTGTCAATTGATCGGAAATGAAAGAAAAATTCGATCAAATTGACCGTTCCCTTCTCAGGGCGCTGCAAAGAGACGCCCGCCTCTCCCAGAGAGAACTCGCGGATCAGGTCGGCCTCTCTCAAAACGCCTGCTGGCGGCGGCTCAAGACGCTCTACGAAAGCGGACTCATCGAGGGGCACACGGTCCGTCTTGACCCCGTCCAGCTTGGACTCAACCTGACGGTCTTCGTGATGGTGCGGACCCGGCACCATTCCAGGGACTGGCTCGAGACTTTTCGTCAGGAAGTGTCTTCCATTTCGAATGTCATCGACTTCTACCGGATTGCCGGTGACTACGACTACATGCTGAAGGTTGTCGCGGAAGACATGAACGCCTTCGACCGGATCTACCAGCGGCTGATCGAAAAGGTCGATCTGGACACGGTCACTTCATACATGACCATGGAAGCGATTGCCGACAGTCGCCCCTTTCCGATCTGAAAAGAAACACCCGGGCGCCTTTCGGGACCCGGGTGTTCAATCAGTCCGGCCGAAACCGCATCTATCTGCGACGGCCGCCGCCCCTGCGTTGACCGCCGCCGCCGCGATTGGGCCGTTGCTGCGGACGTGTCTGCTGGGGCCGATTGCGCTGAACGTTGCGCTGGCGGTTGACCTGACGGTTGCCCGCGTCCCTGGCCCTGCGATCCCGGTTCAAATGCGCAGGTGCCTGATTGGGCCGCTGCGCAGGCCGCGTGGAGGGCCGCTGCGCCGGTCTTTGCGCCGGACGCTGAGTGGACGGCCGTTGCGTCGAGGGTCGTTGTGCCGGTCTCTGCACATTGGGTTGCTGGGCCGGTCTTTGAACGTTTGGCCGCTGACCGGCAGGCAGGTTCGTTGGCCGGTCTCCTCCGGGCCGGGCATTCGGCCGCTGACCCGCATTGGGCCGGTTCTGTATCCGGTCACCGGCAGGGCGATTGGCAATCGCAGCCCCCGCCCCTGCTCCGATCGCGGCACCTGCGCCGATTTCACCGAGACGGTTGGAGATGTTCTCGCGGGACGGCGCGGCAACATCACCCCAGCGCCCCCCTTCGAATTTCTGCCAGTTCTCACCATCACGGCGATAGACGGCACCGTCCCGACCGGCAAAGACATCGCCTCGACGATCCAGGCTGCCGATGCGGTCCAGATTGCCATTCTCTTTCCAGCGGTTGGCGACATTGGCCTGAAGATCGCGGGTCCGCGCCCATTGCGGTCCCGAAACGGCGGCACCGCCCCACGAACCGTAGATGCCGCGTGCGCCACCAGCGACAATCCTGTTGCCGGTACGCGGATTATAGGCCGTGATGAAACCGGCGCTGCCGCGCGGTCCGCTGATGGCAGCGCCCCGGATGTAACCGCCGGTGCGCGGATTATAGATACCGCCTGCGGCAATGCCGCGACGCGGGCCATAGGCATACCCGTAGCGGCCATAGGTTCCACGGATGGGATTGTAGAACGCGCCGATCCCGTACGTGACCGGACGCGGGAAATAGATCGGACGGAAGCCCGGACGATACCACGGGCGGTAATACCACCCCGTCCCGTAGACGAAGACGCCCCAGGCCAGGAAACCGGTCAGATATCCCATCGTGTAGCCGTACCAGACCGCGTTTGGTTCAGTCTCGTATACGCGCACATAGGTCACGTTATAGACCGGCGAGGACGGCGGAATGGTGTAGATCTCATCCGGAATTGACGTGGCAACAACGAAGGGTCCATCTGGATTGTCGCTGACAAACCAGACACCGTTTTGCAGCACATAGTATTTCGCGCCAACCTGGATCACCTGCTCGTTGGTGTTGACCCCGTAGGACAGCGACGTGCCTTCGATCGGTTCAAACTGCGGATCGCCTGCGTAGGAGACATCCGCGCTGACGGACCCGACTTCCACGCGCGCCGTTGTCGGAATGCTGGCTTTCAGCCGTGCCTGCGATGCTTCCGAGGTTCCCGGTATCGAGGAGCGGACCGAATAATAGGGCGCGTTTTCAGGGATATTCTGGAAATCGGACGGCATGTCCGTCGTGGTGAACTCCCATGGCCCGTCGAGCGAGGCAGACTTGAACCAGCGGCCTGAAACCAGAATGTACCAGGTGGAGGTTGATTTCAGGAAAAAGACGTCGCTGTCGGTGTTTGACGCCCATTCCAGGTCGGTTCCCTCCACCGGCTCCAGCTTCGGCTCACCTTCAAAAACGATCATCTCGGCGGGTTTGTCGGAATAGATCACCTTGGGTGGTTTGTTGTCCGGGAAGGGTTCACCCGGGATGGCTTCGCGGGTTTCCTTCCAGTTGTCATCGTCCGGCAGCGCCTTTATCAGGTCCGGCAGTTCGGCAACCGTTTCCCAGCCGCTGGAAACATCCTTGGTTTTCAACCAGGATTTCTCGTCGCGCAGGTAGAACTCCTCCGTCTCGTCGATCTTCAGCACGTCCCAGTTGGTGTTGACGACAAAGCTGAGCCCCTGATCGCCTTTCACCGGAGCAAGGATTGGCGCTCCCTCGGTCTGAACGAGAATGGCTGGTTCCGTTGAAATGAAAACGGGCGGCGCTTCGGCATTGAGGCCCTGCACATCGTCCATCCGCTGGTACTCGGCCAAGCCTGCAGTGATTCGATCCTCTTTCACGGTGACCGTGCCCGTCGGCATGATCTTGCCCACCTGGAGCGTCAGGTCGGTGAGTGAAGCGCGGTCGAGCGCTGAAAAGTCGAGCTGAGTGACCTGAATGTCGCTGACATAGACCTCGCCCTTGTCAGGATCGGCCTGTGTCTGGCCGCTGACGCCGATCACACCGAAAACCGGCTTGGCATCCTTGTCCTTGATATATTCGGCAGCAACCAGCGCCTTCAGCGTCTTGAAATTGTCCCACTCGGTGAATTGCGGCTGGTACAACACCAGCGTTGCACCGTTGCCGGTCTCGAAGGATCTCGGCCATCCTGTCGTTTCTTCGGCTTCCGTCAGTTGCAGGTACTGACCGGAAATGAAACCGTTCTGGCCGTTGTAGCTGACAGAGCACCAAGCCCCGTTGTCATCGCAGTCGCCAAGCTCGACCGGGGTTCCATTTGGAACGGTTCCCAACGATCCGAAGCCCGTTCCCGGACCCTGACGGAAATTGACATTGGCTGTCGTGACAGCCGGAGCCGCGAATACTCCATTCACGAAAACTGTTTGTAGAATCAAGGCGGAAGACAGAACAACGGACAAACACTTACGCATCAAGGCCTCCTGGGGGCAATGCAGATTGCGTCTGGCGG
The DNA here is from genome assembly GCA_017643925.1 of Roseibium sp. Taxonomy (GTDB): domain Bacteria; phylum Pseudomonadota; class Alphaproteobacteria; order Rhizobiales; family Stappiaceae; genus Roseibium. The sequence continues at coordinate 16,018 of JAEPML010000035.1, forward strand.
CCAGCTTGCAAGAACCGGAAACGCACCATCTCAGACGCTACGTAAACAATGCTCCGATCCTGCACCTCACTTGCATCACTTGTCCAGCGCATCGGCTTCAATTAGTGGCCCGGCAGATCTGTGTGCCAATCGCGTTTGAACACGAAACCTGTCCTCCGGCTGTCGGAACGTGAGGGTTCCGGCGGCTTCACGCCCGAGAACCGGGAAGAACGCCTGATCGAATTCCAAAAAGAAAAATGCCGGCGTGAACATGTCACGCCGGCAAGTCACCTCGGAGGAAACACCGCTTATTCAGCAAGCTACCGAGGATAGGTTGTGTTTGGTCAGTGACACTGCCTGGCCGGTTCGCGCGGATTGCTGGGCCGCAAGGCCCATTTCGACCGCGCGGCGACCGTCCTCGAGCGTCACATCTGGTTGTGTCTTTTCGCCCCGTACCACGGCAACGAATGCTTCGTGCTGGTAGTAAGTGGAACCATTGTGATCGCCTGCGTCAAGAATAACCGGGTCGACCGGAATTTCAATCTCCCGCGGATTTTTCGGAAAGCGCGGCGAGACCACCAGTTGCGGCACGGGAGGTGCCCCAAGCTCTTCCGGCCAGAACCGCCCCGGGCCCGGCACAAGGGCCTCGATCTTGCCATCCGGGCCGACCGCTGAGACTTCTTCCTGAAAACGGGAGCCTTCGGCGAACATGCACAGTTCCAGCATGGCACGTGCACCGTTTTCGAAATCGACAATCACGTAGCCGTTGTCGAGGATGTCCGGCTGTTCGCCCTCATATTCCTCGTCCATATGGTTGGCGTCCTGCCCTGCAGAGGCCATCACGCGGATGGGCTCCGACTGCATGATCAGCCGCATCAGGTCGAAGAAGTGGCAGCACTTTTCGACAAAGGTTCCTCCAGAATATCGGTTGAAGCGATTCCAGGCGCCGACCTTGTCGAGGAACGGAAAGCGGTGTTCGCGGATCGTGAGCATCTTGACGCCGCCAGTCGCGTTGTCGACCTGCTCGATCAGCGCCGCGATCGGTGGCATGTAGCGGTACTCCATCGCCACCCACACAGGCGCGGGATAGGACGCTCTGAACGCGTCCAGTTCCGCCAGGTCCCTGGGATCCGTGAAGAGCGGCTTCTCGACCAGCAACGGCAAGGGGCGTTTCCGACGGATTTCTTCCATCTGCGGGACATGGCAGTGGTTCGGGCTGGCGATCAGGATGCAGTCCAGTTCCTCGATATCCAGAAGCTCCGAGACCGAGCTGACAAATCTGGCCCCGGGAGCAAACTCCGCGGCGGCCTTCGCCATCTGGTCATCAGGCTCGAAAATTGCCGTCACCTCGGTGTCAGGCAGCAAGGCGATGTTGCGCAGATGTTCCTGCCCCATCATGCCGCTGCCGATCACACCATATCGTACCTTTGCAGGCATATAGTCCTCCATGGAATGCGGGTCTGTTTGCCCGCCTATTTCAGTCTTTGTACGTAATGCGCCCGGTCGGTATCGAACCAGGTCCGCGAAAACTCGACAGGCTTGGGCCGGTCTGCCCAACTAAAGCGTTCGATATATCCGGTCACCGTTCCAGGCTGCTTGGAAAACACGTCGGGAGCCCAGGAAGGGACTTCGTCGATCGTGACCCTGTCTTCGGCCCGAACGATCCAGAAACCGAGATTCTTCTGGTAGTAACGGTAAAGGGATTCGGAGAGCATCTCCTTCTTCACCGTCCCGGAATCACCGTCCAGCCAGATTTCCTCGACCGCAATAATGATGTCGTTGAGATAGCGCAGGCGGCGTATCCGCGTTCCCTGGTCGCTCGTTCCAAAGGCCGGCAGTACCTCCGGCTTCCTGACGCGTTCGACGTCCAGCACATCCGCACGCGGCAAACCACCGCCCGACAGGAGTTCCAGCCGGAACATGGCATAGACGCTTTCCTGGGTACCGCCCTGTCTTATGTAGTTTCCCGAGCCCTGGATTCGTTCCAGCAACCCCTTCTTTGTCAGGTCGGCCAACGCCTTTCTGAGTGTCCCGATCGAGATGCCGAGTTCCTCGGCCATGTCCCTTTCGGGTGGCAGGCGTTCGCCGTCAATGAGCCGACCAGCGGCGATATCCCTGATCAAAAGCTCGCTGATCTGCACGTAGAGCGGCAGCGCATTTGAAGTTTGCGAGGCGCTTGTCATGGCATTCCAGTTGCTATCCGTGAAAAATTGATACACTATTGATTTACATCAAATCGGGTGATAGGCAAGCGGAAATCGAAGGCAAAATGAAGCCAATCGAAATAAAACGAAATCTCCGTGGAGGCCCTGAATGACTATTGTCCCGGTGACATCACCGGACCTCGATGCTGCGGAAGTGTCCTGGTTTGCCGCGCTATGCTCTGATGACTATCAATTTCTAGGTGTTCCCGAGGGCCGTCTGCGCTCTTCCTGGGATCATTGCTCGTCGATCGTGAAAACCGCGGAAGCCCAGGGTTTCCGCAACATCCTGTGCCCGTCGTCCTACCAGGTCGGTCAGGACACGCTATCCTTCGTCGCCGGTTGCGCGCCGATCACCGAGAAGATCAACCTGCTCGCCGCCGTACGCTGCGGAGAGATGCAGCCGATCATGCTGGCGCGGACCCTCGCGACACTTGACCACATGCTTGAAGGCCGTCTGACCGTCAACATCATTTCCTCGGACTTTCCTGGGGAACAAGCCGACAGTGCCTATCGCTATCAGCGCTCCCGGGAAGTCGTGGAGATCCTGAAACAGGCGTGGACGCAGGACGAAATCAACCAAGAAGGTGAGATCTACAACTTCAAGGCGCTCACCACCGATCCGGTCCGGCCTTATCAGACCGGTGGTCCCCTGCTCTATTTCGGTGGCTACTCCCCGTCTGCACTCGAACTGTGTGGCCAGCACTGTGACGTCTACCTGATGTGGCCGGAAAAAATGGAAGAGCTGGAAGGCCGCATGAAGGCCGTTCACACGGTCGCCGAGAAATATGACCGGACGCTGGACTATGGCTTACGCGTCCACATGATCGTGCGTGACACGGAACAGGAAGCGCAGGAATACGCGGATTACATCGTGTCCAAACTGGACGACGACCAGGGTACGGCCATCCGCGAACGCGCTCTTGATGCGAAATCACTTGGTGTCAGCCACCAGGCAAAGAACCGGGATGTCGCCGACGAATTCGGTTACATCGAGCAGAACCTGTGGACCGGCATCGGCCGTGCGCGGTCCGGCTGCGGCGCGGCACTTGTCGGTTCGACCGACCAGGTCATGTCGAAAATCGAGGCCTACCAGAAGATGGGCATTCGCGCCTTCATCTTCTCCGGCTACCCGCATGAAGAAGAAGCCAGGCACTTTGGTGCTCGGATCCTGCCGAACCTGAAGACCTGCTCGCTTCCCCACGCCTATGGCCGCGTTCCGGCCGAAACCCCAGCAACCCCGCTTGGCAATGGAGTCCGCCACTAATGGAGCGCGTAAAGCTTAACGATACACTGGAATTTTCCCGACTGATCTACGGCATGTGGCGCCTTGGTGACGACACCGACACTTCTGCTGCCCACGTGGAGCGGAAGATCCAGGTCTGCCTGGACCAGGGCATCACCACGTTCGACCAGGCCGACATTTACGGCGGTTACGCCGCGGAGGCTGTTCTGGGTGGCGCTCTCAAGGCCAATCCGGCCTTGCGCGAGCACATGGAGATCGTCACCAAGTGCGACATCGTCGCACCCATGGGCCGGTATGCCGGTGCCAGGGTCAAACACTACGACACGTCGCAGGCCCACATTGAACGCTCCGTTGAAACCTCGCTCGCCGAAATGGGTATCGAGGCAATCGATCTGCTTCTGATCCACCGGCCGGACCCGATGATGGATCACCACGAGACCGGCGCTGCGCTGGATGATCTCGTGGCAAGTGGCAAGGTGAAAAACATCGGCGTTTCCAACTTCCGTCCCTGGGACTGGGACCTGTTGCAATCCGCCATGTCGAACAAGCTGGTCACCAACCAGATCGAGATCAGCCTGAAGGAAATCGCCCCCTTCACCAACGGGGACCTGGCCTTCCACCAGCGCCTCGGCACGAAATTGATGGCCTGGTCGCCGCTCGGCGGAGGCAGCCTGATCAGTGAAGGCGGTCAGCTTGGAGAGGTGATGGACGAGATCGCAGGCGCCAGCGGCGTCGACCGCTCTGCCGTTGCAGTCGCTTTCCTGCTCGCTCACCCGGCAAAGCTTCTGCCCGTGATGGGAACGAATAATGTTGATCGCATCGCAAAGATATCGGACGCTTTGAAGGTCAACCTGGATCGCGAAGCCTGGTACCGGCTTTACGAGGCCGCACTCGGACATGAGGTGCCCTGATGACCCTGCAGAATGCCGATCATTCAGTCACCTTCGAACCGGGCAGCGAAAACACGCGCCTGCTGCGTGATGCCTTTGGCCGTTTCGCCACCGGCGTAACGGTTGTCACGACAAGCTCCAAGGATGGCCCTGTAGGCATCACTGCCAACAGTTTCTCTTCCGTTTCCCTGGAACCGCCCCTGGTCCTTTGGATGCCGGACAAGGGGTCTCGCCGGTTCCAGTATTTCGAGGACGCGGAGCATTACGCCATTCACGTTCTGAGCCATGAACAGGCGGAAGTCTGCAACGGTTTCGTGCGCAATGCGCACGCGTTTGACCAATTGCCTCACACAATCGATGACAAGGGCGTTCCCCTCATTGAAAACTGTCTGGCCCGTTTTGAATGCAAGCGGTTCGCCGCTTACGAAGGTGGCGATCACCTGATCGTTCTTGGACAAGTTGTCCAGGCACAAATGCGCCAGGGAGACGCCCTGACATTTTTTGCAGGGAAACTCGGCCAGATCGCCCCATAACAAAAGAATACGGCGGTGTGGAGAGGACACCGCCGGAAAGCTGGGAGGGTAGTGAATGGGCATTTTGCGAGCGTTATTGACGCCGCTTTCGTTTTTGAACATGCATTTGTTGCGTGTTGGGCGAGGGATTGGTGTTGTTGCTGTTGGTCTTATGGTGGTTGCGATCCTGATCCAGGTCGTTTTTCGCTATGTTTTCAACAATGCGCTGCCCTGGCCGGATGAGGCGGCTCGGTTCTGCATGTTGTGGATGGCCGGTCTGATGGCGCCGACGGCGTTCCGGCGCGGTGGCTTTGTTGCGATCGACATGCTCGGGCAGGCGCTGCCTGTTGCCGCCGGCAAGATCCTGACCCTGTTCCTGCTTTTGATTTCGCTGGCCGTGCTCGTGATTGCCGTTCAGATCGGTTATGGCGAGGTGACCGGTTTCGGCGGCAAGTTCGCCACCGCCTCGCTCTACGTGCCCGGCAACTTTGCCCTGACCGAGTGGATCCGCGTGCCGCGCAGCTGGATGATGATGTCGATGTTTGTCGGCGTGATCCTGCTGACGCTGGTCAATATCGAGCTGATCCTGCGCAACCTGATCTCGATTATCGGCGGCTCGGAGAGCCTGCCGGATATTCCGGACGCGGACATGGCGGGGGCTGACTGATGCTGATCTGGTTTCTTCCCGTCTTTCTCGTCTTCCTGATGATCGGACTGCCGGTGTTCTTCGGACTGCTGGCCGCCCCGGGCATCCTGTTGTGGCTCAACGGCCAGGAACGCGACATCACGCTGCTTTACCGCAATGTCTATAACGGCATGGACAGCTTTC
>JAEPML010000036.1 GCA_017643925.1 Roseibium sp.
TCGCGAAGGATCGCTGGGTCAAGCCCTCCCCCTTTCGCAGACGCGACGAGGTGGATGACAGCCAGGGCTATGACGAAGATGCCCTGCTTGCGGCAGCACGCGCGGAAAACCGGGCGGTTGCACAGCCTCACCTGCGGGACAACGGCATTGCCGGCAAGGGATTGACAGTTGGGCATAATCCGCATTCCGAACTGAGTTCGAACCCTCACAGGATGGTGGTCAATCCCTACGACATGATGCCGCCGGCGGACGATCCCCTGCAACTGGACTTGACCGAGTACCCGATGGCATCGGGAGACTGCGCGAGCTACGGTGCGGACACCAAGGGTTTCCGCCTGACACTCACCTATCACGGCAAGACCCGCGTCCTGAATGACGACAAGAAGGTGCCTTCGAGCCGGAATTGCCCGCTGCGCTACCGGATCGAGCGCATCCTCACCCATTTCCCGGACAATGGTCCTCCCGTCTTTGCCGTTCTGGTCCAGATGGAAAGCCACGGTTTCGAGGGTCCCGACCGCAGATATCTGGCGATAACAGGCTTGCTCTGAGATCTTAAAACGATTGAGCGGGACATGAGCGTCTTGCCGTGCAAGTGAAGAAGTGTTAGCGCGACAGCAACGACAGAATAGGGCCGGACATTCCGGCCAGCTGGGAGTGAGCCATGCCAGACGACATCATTATTGCCCCGTCCATTCTTGCCTCTGATTTTTCGAAACTGGGACAAGAGGTGCGCGACGTTGTCGAGGCTGGTGCAGACTGGATCCACCTGGATGTTATGGACGGTCATTTCGTGCCCAACATCACCTTCGGACCGGACGTGATCGCCAAACTTCGTCCGCACACTGAAAAGGTTTTCGACACGCATCTGATGATCGAGCCCTGTGACCCCTACCTGGAAGCTTTCGCGAAGGCCGGCTCGGATATCATTACGGTTCATGCGGAAGCTTCGACCCATCTCGATCGCTCGCTCCAGGCGATCCGCAATCTGGGCAAGAAGGCTGGCGTCTCGCTCAATCCTGCTACGCCGGAAAGTGTTCTGGAATACGTGCTCGACCGGCTCGATCTCATTCTGGTCATGACCGTGAACCCGGGCTTTGGCGGCCAGAAATTCATCGACTCTCAGGTCGAAAAGACGCGCCGCATCAAACAGATGATCGGCGACCGGCCAATTGATCTGGAAATCGATGGCGGGGTCACACCCGAAACGGCTCCACTCGTTGCAGCTGCCGGAGCAAACGTGCTCGTCGCCGGTTCGGCCGTGTTCAAGGGCGGCAATATCGGCAGCTATGCGGCCAATATCTCCGCAATCCGCTCGGCGGCGGCGAAGGCTCAGGCTTAGGACTCAGGTCCATCCTTCGAGACAGCGCTTCGCGCCTCCTCAGGATGAGGCCGAGATAGGAAACAGGTTTTGGTTCAAGCCAGGTTCAAGTGGATCATGAGCAGGAAGTTACAGGTCCAAACCCGGTGGCCTCCAAACTTCCCCTCATCCTGAGGAGGGCCGTGAGGCCCGTCTATAAGGATGGGCGGTGAGCGCAACAAATTCGGTTCACTTGCCTTGGCACTCAGATCAAGTCTTCCCGATGCAACTCAGCCTCAGCTAAGGTCGTCGAAAAGCAACCGGGAGAATCGCCTTGGCCCATATGCGGCGCAATATCGGCCTGCTGAGTCTGACCTTTGTCGCGATAAGCGGCATGCTCGGGTCCGGTTGGCTGTTTGCGCCGCTTCTGGCCGCGCAGGCGGCAGGTCCATCCGCTCTTGTCGCCTGGGTGATCGGCGGCATAGCCATGATGCTGCTCGCCGCCACATTTGCCGAGATCGCCACGATCCTCCCCATTGCCGGTGGCATCGGCCGCGTCCCCCATTTCTCACATGGCTCGGTTGTTTCCATGACCATGGGATGGACCGCCTGGGTTGGCTACAACACCACCGCGACGATCGAGGTGGAAGCCGTCCTGCGCTATTCCAAGGGTCTGGCACCCTGGCTCTATTCAGGGGAACAACTGTCGGCGGCGGGCCTCGTGGTCGCGTGTCTTCTCCTGATGATGTTCACCGTTTTGAACGCCTTCGGCGTCAAGTTCTTTGCCAGGCTCAACACCGCCTTGACCTGGGTGAAAATTCTGGTGCCCATCGTGCTGGCAGGCGTCGTCCTGACGTCAGAATTCCGCTTTGGCAACTTCACGGATTACGGCGGCTTCGCACCCGAGGGCATCAAGGGCATCCTGTCGGCGATCTCAACCGGTGGGGTGATATTCGCGCTTATCGGCTTCCGCCATATCATTGACCTCGCCGGTGAAGCCCGCAATCCGAAAATCAATGTCCCCCTTGCGCTTGTCTTCAGCCTGATCGTCTGTCTGCTCGTCTATGGCGGGCTACAGCTGGCCTTTCTAGGGGCCCTCAGCGAAAACCAGCTCGCCCACGGATGGGGCGCGCTGCACTTCACCGGTGATCTCGGCCCGATGGCAGCGCTCGCCACGGCAGTCGGTGCCCTTTGGATCGTCAGTATTCTGGACACAAGCGCCCGGATCTCCAGTTTCGCCTCAGGGCTTGTATCTGTCGGATCCAATGCGAGACTTGGCCTTGCCATGGCGCAAAACGGCCTGTTTCCGAAATTCATGGAGACCCTGTCCGAACGCGGCGTGCCATTGTTCGCCCTGGTCGTGAACTTCTTCGTTGCGGCAATCTTCTTCATTGCCCTGCCTTTCGACGAAGTGCTGGCGCTGAACACGTCATCGATCGTTTTGTCCTTCGTTGTCGGACCGATCGCCGTGCTCGCTTTTCGAAGGCTGTTGCCGGACAAGCCCCGGGCCTTCGTGTTGCCGGCCGCGCCTGTTACGGGATGCCTGGCATTCATCGTCGCAAGCCTGATCATCTACTGGGCGGGGTGGCACACGATGATCCATCTCGGCATCTGCCTGGCGCTTGGCCTTGCGCTGATGCTTTACCGGAGCACCCGCGGCGGGTTTGACAGCCTGGACTGGCGCGAGGCCTTGTGGCTCCCCCCCTATCTCGGGGGACTGGTGCTTCTTTCCTATCTCGGCTCGTTTGGCGGGGGGGCCGATGTCATCCCCGTCGGACCGGATATCGGAGCCGTCGCCCTTCTTGCCACTGGTGTCTATGTGCTGGCCAACAAGCTTTCGCTGCACAAAGACAAGTTCGAACTCTACATGTCGGAAGAAACGGAAGAGGAAATCGAGGAATACGGTGCGATGGGTGACTGGCCCCTCGACAAGCCGGATTTCAAACCCTGATCAGCTCAGGACGGTCGTCGGCGGAGCATTATTGACTTCAAATTGCACTGATTGTCAGTTCTGAATGCGACCGGGCGTGCGACCGTGAGATACTTTTGACAGCTTCTCGTGAAGGCCGGTCGGATAAAGGTCCAGCTGCTTGGCTGACAATTCTTCAAGCGACATCCAGACGGCCCGGCAGGGCGCACCATCATGTTCCTCGAACTGGATACTGTCCCGGCGATAATAGCTGTTGTCGGCGAAATGGGCGTGGCAAAGAAAAACGACTTCGTGGCCTGTTACACCGTGATGCTCATAGATGTTTTCCATCACGAAATGGTTGTCGAGCAGCGTGATCCAGGCACCCAGTTCCTCCAGGAATTCCCGCTGGAGCGCATCCCGCCAGGGTTCTCCGAATTCGATCGTCCCACCCAGCGGCCGCATTCCCTTGACCCGGCCCGTGTCGTCATAGACTTCGGACAACAGCAGGGCGTCATCCTGCCAGATCAGGGCAAGTGCTTTCACGGTAATGGAATTGGCCGGGCGCCATTTCACCATCGCTGCCTCCAACAGACCGACTCAACCAGCTTCCTGAGGATAAAAAATTCACATTGCGCGAATGGCCGCAAGCAAAAAGCGGTTCCGTCCATTGAAGGCACCGCCCCCCTCTGCTATGCCGCAGCCAGATTTTCTCAAAATTACGAGGTCCTGCGAGCGATGATCCCGCGCTATTCCCGTCCCGACATGGTTTCCATCTGGTCTCCGGAATCCAAGTTCCGCATCTGGTTCGAGATCGAGGCCCATGCCTGCGACGCGCTTGCCGAACTCGGTGTCATCCCGAAGGAAGCAGCCAAGACCATCTGGGAAAAGGGTGGCAGCGCGACCTTCGACATCGACCGGATCGACGAGATCGAGCGCGAGACCAAGCACGACGTCATCGCCTTCCTCACCCACCTGGCGGAAATCGTGGGCCCGGACGCCCGCTTCGTTCACCAGGGCATGACCTCGTCCGACGTTCTGGACACATGCTTCAACGTTCAGCTGGTCAAGGCGACGGACCTGCTGCTGGAAGACATGGACAAGCTGCTGGACGCCCTCAAGCGTCGCGCCATGGAGCACAAGGATACGGTCTGCATCGGCCGGTCCCACGGCATTCATGCTGAACCTGTCACCTTCGGTCTGAAGATGGCGGAAGCCTACGCGGAATTCGACCGCTGCAAGACCCGCCTTCTGGCCGCCCGCGAAGAAATCGCGACCTGCGCCATTTCCGGCGCTGTCGGCACCTTCGCCAATATCGACCCGCGCGTTGAGGAACATGTTGCCAAGGCCATGGGCCTTCAAGCAGAGCCGGTCTCCACACAGGTCATTCCGCGCGACCGACATGCCATGTATTTCGCCACGCTCGGCGTGATCGCCTCCTCTATCGAGCGTGTTGCCACCGAGGTTCGCCACCTGCAGCGTACCGAAGTTCTGGAAGCCGAGGAGTTCTTCTCCAAGGGCCAGAAAGGCTCGTCTGCAATGCCGCACAAGCGCAACCCGGTCCTGACGGAGAACCTGACCGGTCTTGCCCGCATCGTGCGTGGCTACGCAATCCCGGCGATGGAAAACGTTGCCCTGTGGCACGAGCGCGATATCTCGCACTCGTCTGTTGAACGCATGATCGGCCCGGACGCCACCGTTACCCTCGACTTTGCCCTGGCACGCCTGACCGGTGTCATCGACAAGCTGATGGTCTATCCGGAGCGCATGATCGGCAACATGGACCGCCTCGGCGGACTGGTGCATTCGCAGCGTATCCTGCTGGCGCTCACCCAGGCCGGCTCTTCTCGCGAAGATGCCTATCGCCTCGTTCAGCGCAACGCGATGAAGGTCTGGGACAGCTACCAGGTTGCTGGCTCTGCTTCGGTCGACTTCCTGACCGAACTCCTTGGTGACGAGGACGTGCGCAAATATCTCTCCGAAGAAGAAATCCGTGACCGCTTCGATCTTGGGTATCACACCAAGAATGTCGATGTGATCTTCAAGCGGGTCTTCGGCGAAAGCTGACATTCACTGGGTCAGGTGGGTCGCTCTGCGATCGTCCCGAGGTTTGACCGTGGGACCTGGCCCAGAGTTTCAGATCTTCCCGGTAGCCATCTGTCAGCCTCTTGAGATCTTGGGGTCATCATGAAAATCGCTGTTGTCTCCGATATTCACGGCAATGTCCTGGCGCTTGAGGCGGTTCTTGAGGACATCAAGGCCGAAACTCCCGACATCATCGTCAATCTCGGCGATTGCGTTTCCGGTCCGTTGTGGCCTGAAGAGACGGCGGCGATCCTCCGGGAAAACAATTGGCCGACGGTCATGGGAAATCATGACCGTTTCCTGATCGACCGTCCGATCGGCAAGATGGCACCGACGGACGCCTTCGCGGCAGAACGCCTTTCGCCCGAAAGCCTGTCATGGATCGAAACCTTGCAGCCGACCATTCGCCTCGGCGAAGAGATCTTTCTGTGCCACGGAACGCCCGACAATGACGATCGGTACCTGACGGAAAAGGTCGTAGGGCCCAAGGGGCACCTGCCGGATGAAGAAACGCTGCTTGCTGACCTCAAGGGTGAGAAAGCACCGATTGTCTGCTGCGGCCATACCCATATTCCGCGGGTCATCCACCTTCAGGCAACAGGCCAGACAATCCTCAATCCCGGAAGCGTCGGTCTGCCATCCTACGAAGATGATCACCCCCGGCGCCACAAGATGGAAACCGGCAGTCCACATGCCCGTTACGCGCTGATGACCAAAACGGGCACCACCTGGAATTTTCAGGAAAAGATCCTCACTTATGATTGGGACGCGGCTGCCGCGGAAGCGCAAAAGAATGGACGCAAGGCCTGGGCACGCTCGCTGAAACACGGATTTTTCGGTCCACTCTCCTGAAGCAAAAGACATATTCGGCTAGGATTGTTCCATGAAGATTTCAGAAACCGACATTCTGCTCGTGCCGGGCTACGGCAAGACGCTGCCGGGCCACTGGATCCTGCGCTGGCAGGACAAGATGGACACCGCCCGCGTGGTCAAGCAGAAGGAATTGAGCCGCCCGAGCAAGAAGGACTGGCTCGACACGCTGGTCAGCGAAGTCGACGCAGCCAGGCGTCCCGTCGTTCTTGTCGGGCACTCGCTTGGCTGCATCCTGATCGCGCATGGCTCGCATGCGCTCAAGGACAAGGTCAAGGGCGCTTATCTCGTCGCCCCGTCGGACTGGGATCGGGAAGGACTTGCCGAGGAATTTGACGGCGGCGATTTCAAACCGATCCCGAAGGATCCCCTGCCCTTTACCGCTCACCTGGTTGCCAGCCGCAATGATCCCTATTGCGAATACGAGCGCGCTGAGGCCTTTTCAAAGGCCTGGGGCACCACCTTTCAGGACGCCGGTGAAGCGGGCCACATAAACCTGGAAAGTGGCCACGGCCCCTGGCCAGAAGGCATGATGTCCTTTGCCTATTTCATGAAGCGGCTGGGGTAAGCGGCAGCCCCTAGTAAGTGGCGCGATCACCCTCGACGCTGCCCACGAAGGCCTCCACTTCGCCAAGCGCCGCTTTCGCAGCGCTGTCCAGAAGAGCGGCATCGATCCCGTGGGTGATCAGCTTGTAGCCCTGGTCGACAGCCTCTTTCACCTTTTCCGCACCAAGACAGAAAATGCCCGATATTTTGCCGGCTTGAGTTGCCTTTTCAGCGATCATCGCGCAGGACCTGGCCGTTTCCTCGCCGTTGGGATCGACCGCCTCTCCATTCGACATGGAAATGGACAGGTCGCTCGGACCGACGAAGATACCGTCCAGTTCCGGCACCGCCAGGATGTCATCAAGGGCGTCAAGAGCCTCCCGGCTCTCGACCATTGCCAAGGACAGGATCTCGGTGTTGGCGCGCTCCAGATAGTCTTCGTTGGACAGTCCACTCAGTACCGACGCCCGGAAGGGTCCGTAACTCCTGTCACCTACCGGTGGATATTTGAGGGCACGGGCAAAGGCACTCGCTTCCTTGGCGGAATTGATCATGGGCGCAATCACGCATTCGGCGCCAACATCCGCAAGGCGCGCTGCCGAAGCATTGTCGTCCAACGGCACTCGCACAATCCGATGAGCACCGCCCAGCGCGATTGCAGCCAACATGTCTCGCGCCTCGTTGAAATCGTGCATGCCATGCTGGAGATCGAGCGTAACGGCAGGATAGCCCGCACGGGCAAGAAGCTCTGGCAGGATCGGCGCCGGCAGCAAGGACCAGGCGGTAATTACCGGCTGTCCGGATCTCAGTTTTTCGGCGAGAGATAGTTTCTTTGTCACGGGGCAGGCTCCTGAATCACCCCGTCATCAAATCCGCGCTTCAGCGTTATCGCAAGGCTTGATCATTCAAAAAATGTACAGCCTTCAATTCTCATCATCGCTTTCGGAAACGTTGCCGAGGGCCCATTCACGAAATGTCATCAGCGCAGCAAGCAAGGCTGCGATGAGAGAATAGGGAATGAGCACCAGAAATTCCGACATCTGGTGCCCGTTCCAGAATAAGAAGGCTGCCGTGAAGCCTGGCCAGAATACCAGGAAAGTGAACTTCGAAGACGAAAGCAGTCACTTCAGAATGACACCTACCCGGCCTCTTCACGCTCGGCTGCAACCACTACATCCTGTCAATCAACAATCCCAGGACATCCGGGTTCAGAAAAACCCAGATCAAGGCGGCAAGCACCAGTCCCACGATCGAATAAAGCAAAAACTTCATCCGTTGCCCCCATGAAACAATAAACCCCTGTTCGAACTCATATCGCAATTCAGGGGATTCGGGAACAAGACCGCCCCAGTCACTGATCGACCATCGCAACAAGGGCGTCGCTGTCCCAAATAGTTCCAAAAATTGAACCAGAAACGAAACCCGATCCGGCCCTCGCAGAGCTGTCTGCGAGAACCGGATAGCCTGTCAGGTCACGTCTCGACGCCCTCAGGCTCCGCGAGACATCTCGACGAAATGCTGAAAACTGGGCAGGTACCCCTTGTTTTCAACTGTACCGGACGCGATTTCATCGAGAACTTGCTGCGGCAGACCGGCAAATCCGAAAGCATGTTCGACCACGGAGTACATCTGCAGGATTGATATCCACCCGATCAGGTCCTCAATGCCCTGATCACTCAGACCAATAGCGCGCAAACCGTCAATCGAATTAGCGTCGATTGATTTAGGTGAGCGGATCATTTCAGCGGTAAACTTGCGAAGTGTGGAAACGCGTTCGGAATTTTGGTCCTGCGCACCGAGCTTGGTCACCATGCCCTTTCTGAGCGCCTCACAATAGTCGGCTTCCAGAAGTCGGGCGACTTCCTGTCCGACCGTCTCCAGTTCGCCCCATGTCAGGTCACCGGACGCCTCGATGATCGTGTCCAGGAATTTGACAATGGGTTCGTAGCGCGTGTGATCGCGAACCAGAGAAACGAGAAAATTGTCCATTTGATCGTGTTGGGCGAGAAAAGGCATGTTTGGGCTCCAGATTGTCCGGAAACGCAACATTTCCGGCATTTGCATTACTTCATGCCCGCGAAGTTATTTACATTCTCAAAATGAATATATAGATCTAAATCGATAACTTATATTCTTTTCAAGACTGAATACTGAGGCCTGCGTTGGACCTGTTCCAGACCATGAAAATATTCGTCCGGGTTGCTGAAACAGAAAGTTTCACACGAACCGCGGAAGAACTCGGCCTTACGCAATCGTCGGTCAGCAAGGCGGTTTCCAGGCTGGAGAGCAGGCTTGGTGTCAAGCTTCTCCAGCGCAGCACAAGGCGGATGAAACTGACGGAAGCAGGTGTTTCCTATTTTCAAAGAGCAAAGGCCCTTCTTTTTGACGTCACTGAAATGGAAGCAGACGTCATGGGTTCGGAAGAAGGAATGTCGGGGACGATAAGAATTGCCGTTCCCGAGACCTTTGGTCGACACCGCGTGTTGCCTTGCCTCTGGAATTTCCTCGACAAGCATCCCGCCTTGGAGCTCGACATCCTTATTGAGGACCGCAGGATCGATCTGTTGCGCGAAGGCGTGGATGTCGCAATCCGCTCGACCGACCAATTCGACCAGACGCAGGTAACCCGCAAGCTTGCAGCTATTGAGCGTGTTCTCGTTGTAAGCCCCGACTATTCCAGCAAGACCGGCATCCCGACCTCAATCGAAGAGTTGCACCAGCATCAGTGCATCATCTATTCGCTTGCCCCATCAGGCAGAAACTGGTCATTCCTGGATGGCAAGGAAAGACAATCAGTTCGGGTTACCGGACGGATTGGTGTCAGCTCACCCGAAGCTGCCGTTGCGGCTGCGTTGTGGGGCCTGGGTATCACACTGAGCCCGCTCTGGCTGGTGGAGCGGCATATTAGGCAAGGCGACCTGGTTCGGATCCTGCCCGACAGCACGCCTGAACCCTTTGAAGTTCACGCGATTTATCCGGAACGGAAATTCATCCCGCAAAGGGTCAAGGCCCTGGTGGAGCATATTCGCGCGCACATCTAACCACCAACACATCGCGCCAGACAGCAAAAAGCCCCCGCTGGAAGCGGAGGCTTTCCTGTCTGATGACGAAGCGGATGATTAGGCTTCGTTCTGGATCTGCTCGACAGCCTTGTGCATCAGTTCGTCCATGTTACGGCGAATCTGATGGTCGGACTGGTCGACGTTGTTGGCGTCGAAATCTTCGCGGATCTTGCGGAAGACGTCTTCGTCGCCCGGCTCTTCAAAATCTGCCCGGACAACTTCCTTGGCATAGTCTTCAGCCTTGTCGCCTTCATAACCCAGGAGCTCCGCAGCCCACAGGCCAAGCAGCTTGTTGCGCCGTGCGGTCGCCTTGAACCGCAGCTCCTCGTCATGCGCGAACTTGTTTTCAAATCCCTTTTCGCGCTTGTCGAATGTGCTCATACTCATCGTCTCCTGAACTGCGCCAATGCACTGCCCATATATATGGGGCTTGTTTGGTGTCTTGCATATCCCCGCAAGCCGCGCAAATCAACGCAGTACATGCACGCATGCGCCAAAAGCATAACTGGTGCCTGAAATACGGCCAAAACAGGCGATTGTACTTTCGGCGCTCTTCGGGTAAGTTCCGCGCCGCAAAACAGGGATCGCAGCCTGATGGCGCCTACCGGTCGATGTATCCAGTCCCGGTGGAAATCAGGAAGGTGAGCAGGGTCCCTCCCTCTTGGAAACAAAACGGTACTGCCCATGAACCGCCGTCGGCGCATTTATGAAGGTAAAGCGAAGATTCTCTATGAAGGTCCGGAACCGGGAACCCTGGTCCAGCACTTCAAGGACGACGCAACTGCCTTCAACAACAAGAAACACGAGATTGTTGACGGCAAGGGTGTGCTCAACAACCGTATTTCCGAGTTCATATTCAATCATCTGAACGCGATCGGGATTCCGACTCACTTCATTCGACGCATGAACATGCGCGAACAGCTGATCCGTGAAGTCGAAATCATTCCGCTGGAGATCGTGGTGCGCAATGTGGCCGCAGGTTCCATTGCCAAACGTCTCGGCCTTGAGGAAGGCACCCAGCTGCCGCGCTCCATCATCGAGTTCTATTACAAGAACGACGAACTCGACGATCCGATGGTGGCCGAAGAGCACATCACGGCCTTTGGCTGGGCAACACCGCAGGAACTGGATGACATGATGGCCCTTGCCATACGCGTCAACGACTTCCTTTCCGGCCTCTTCCTTGGCGTCGGCATTCGCCTCGTGGACTTCAAGATCGAGTGCGGTCGCCTGTTCGAAGGGGACCTGATGCGCATCGTCGTGGCCGACGAGATCTCCCCGGACAGCTGCCGCCTGTGGGATATCGAAACCAACGACAAGATGGACAAGGACCGCTTCCGCCGGGATCTCGGCGGCATGCTGGAAGCCTACCAGGAAGTTGCCAAACGACTCGGCATCATGGCAGCCAACGAGCGCCCAGCGGCAACCGGACCGACCCTGGTCAAATGACGTTTCCACCCCCGCCTTCGAAAGAATGGCGGGGGTTTTTCATTTCAGGGCCCTTCATCCCTTCCAGTCCAGGCGAAGCTGGTGTATGGAGCCCCCAAACAGCCCGGATCAACCTGCCTTTCAACACAGGTCGATCGCGGAAATCGGACAGAGCGCGCGGCAGTGCCAAACCGGGCACGGCCTGCTCCCGCAGATGTTGATGGAGACCTAATTCATGAAAGCACGTGTGATCGTCACCTTGAAGAACGGTGTGCTTGATCCCCAGGGCAAGGCCATTGAAGGCGCGTTGGGTGGCCTCGGCTTCAATGACATCGACTCCGTGCGCCAGGGCAAGGTGTTCGACGTTGAAGTCGCCGGCACCGACAAGGATGCGGCCAAGGCGGAACTCGAACAGATGTGCGAGAAGCTGCTTGCGAACACCGTTATCGAGAATTACGCGATCGAGATCGCCTGATTGAAAGCTGCCGGTGATGGATGAAGATGCCCGCAGGATCGTGAAATTCCTGGCCGTGAAGGCAGCTATCTTCATTCTTCTGCCGGCAATCGCGGCCCTTGCAGCCGTGTTTTTCCTGCTCTGAACTACAGGACCAGTCCATGAAAACCGCCGTCATCGTTTTCCCGGGTTCCAATCGCGACCGTGACATGTTCCATGCGCTGGAGCTGATCACCGGCGCGCGTCCACAGAGCGTCTGGCACACGGAAAGCACCCTCCCCGACGTCGACCTTGTTGTTGTACCCGGCGGTTTTTCCTACGGCGACTACCTGAGGTCCGGAGCCATTGCGGCAAGGTCACCGATCCTCAAGGATCTTGTTGCGAAGGCAGACAGTGGTGTTTCGGTCCTTGGTGTCTGCAACGGTTTTCAGATCCTGACCGAAGCAGGCCTTCTGCCAGGTGCCCTGATGCGCAATGCCGGTCTGAATTTCGTCTGCAAGGAAGTGCTGATGGAGACGGTCAACAATGCGACCCGGTTCTCCTCGAAATTCGAAAAGGGACAGGTCTGGCGTTGCCCGGTTGCGCATCATGACGGCAACTATTTTGCCGATGCCGAGACATTGAAACAGATCGAAGACAACGGTCAGGTGATCTTCCGGTATGCAAATGGCACCAATCCGAACGGCTCAATCAACGACATTGCCGGTATCATGAACAGCAAGGGCAATGTGCTCGGAATGATGCCGCATCCGGAAAATCTTGTTGAATCGCTCAATGGCGGCCTCGATGGCCGGATCCTGTTTGAGAGCCTGGTCGAACAGGCTGCCTGACCAGACCGGAAGGAGGCGGGAATGAGCGAACTGAAACTGGAAAAAGACGCCAGAAACCGCCTCGCAGAACAGATCAAGCGCTACATGGACCAGGAACTCGATACGGAAATCGGCAACATGGACGCCGAGTTCCTGATCGACTTCCTGAGTGAATCCCTCGGCGGGCACTTCTACAACCTCGGCCTCAAGGATGCCCAGGCGTTGTTTGCCCGCAAGGCAGACGACATAAACGACGAGATCTACGCCCTGGAAAAAGTGATAGACGACCGGGGTTAAGACCCGTCAGGCAGCCTGTCCACGCCCTTGTTTGGGCGGATAACCGAAACGTCTGGAAAAGGCGCGCGAGAACGCAGCCGGGCTGGCAAATCCGCACAGGGTGGCAACCGACTTGACTTGGCGTCCCGCTTCCAGTTCAGCCCGGGCGATATCCAGTCTCCAGCCGGACAGATAACCCATGGGCGTGATCCCGACCCGGTCCTTGAAAGTCACGGCGAACTGCGTGCGGGACATCCCGGCCGTTTCCGCCAGTTTCTCCAGGGTCCAGTTTTCCCCCGGGGCTTCGTGGATTGCGACCAATGCGGCCGCGATCCTCGGGTGAGCAAGTCCGTTCAGCAAGCCGGTATCCGCCTTGCCCTGCTCCATTGCATGACGCAGCAGACGAATGACCACCACTTCACAAAGACGCTGGAAGGCGGCCTGACCGCCGCAACGAGGCTGAGTGGCTTCCTCGATCAAGGGGGCAACAACCGCGGTCAGGTTGGCGTCCTCGGCAAGGGGAATGGCAATGCATTGGGGCAAGGCGTTGATCAGTTGCTTGCCGATGCCCGAAATCCGGATGTTGGCGGCAACAAGCGCGGTCTCGCCATTGCCGGGCTCCCGGTCGGCAAATTCGCACTCGACCTCTTCCCTCAAGGGGCAGAAAACCAGCCTGAGATCTCCGGACTGGTTCTCGATAATCGTGAAATTCGCAGATTCCCGACCGGTCTCACCCACCAGCGCGTTCGAGACCTGAACTCTCAGTCGGTCGATCAGGGAGGAAAGGCGATCAAGCTTGCCGTTAAAGGACGTTCTGTAAGGCACCGGCATTTCCGTACTCCTGATCACCTTTTTAGGATGTTTCTATCTCCTACGTTCAGTATCATACATCCATTCGCAGGGAAACACATGCCCCTGCCTTTGTTTGGATAAAGGAAACCAGATGCTCATTCCGCGCCAGCAAGTACCCGGCCTGATCGTAGACACGCTCGACTCAGGCACATTCGATCTCTCGAACGATGCTCCCGAATTCGCGTCGCTCGTTGTCTTCTACAGAGGACTACACTGCCCGATCTGCGCCACCTACCTCAAGGAGCTGGGCCGCCTGACCGCCGACTTTGCCGAGAAAGGCGTCAAGACGATTGCCATTTCCTCGGACGATGAAGACCGCGCGCGCCAGATGGCGGACAAGGTCGCGCAGCCCGAGCTGCGCTTCGGCTATGGCCTGCCGCTGTCGGTTGCCAGGGAATGGGGCCTTTTCATTTCCACAAGCCGCGGCAAGACCTCCATCGGGATTGAAGAACCCGCGCTCTTCTCCGAGCCGGGTGTATTCCTCGTTCGCACTGACGGCACGCTCTACTTCGCGTCTGTTCAGACGATGCCCTTCGTGCGTCCGCACTTCCAGGAAATGGTCGGTGCGCTCGATTTCGTTCAAAAGAACGACTACCCGGCACGGGGGGAATACACCGGCGCTGTCTAGCACCGCCCCCTTCAAACAGGGTGTTTCGAAACAGGGCATGCGGGAGCGCTGTTCGTAGCCTTGTTCAAGAGAGATGCCGGACACAGGCTGCATCGCGTCCGGCATCTCTCGAAGTCCACCTGGACTTCATCTGCAACAGGTCGCTTCCTCGTCGATAAAACACGCCGCCCGTCGAAATGATCTCGCGGCCCGTGAATATCAACTCTTCAGATATCCCTGAAAGAGGCCAAAGCACCGCTTCAGTGACCTCCCTTCCTGTCAAAATTCGTGTCCCAGAACGGTCTAAGCGCCTCTCTGAAAGCAGCTTCCCGGGACAAGCCGAGGTCCCGCAGCTCCGCATCGGTCAGCTCCAACAGCTGCCTGCGTGACCGGTTCGCATGGAACCAGGCTCCGAGTTTCCGCTTCAAAAGCCCGATCAGATTGCCGCTGCCACGGACGTGCAATCGTGAAACCGGCCGCCCGTGAATTGTCTCTATTGAACTCATCTCGCACCTCACAAGGGTTACAATCATCACAATTGAGCGCATTGTAGCGCTACAATCATATGAATTGACTCCTTCTGAGATGCAATATACTAAATTGTCACCATGACAAATTGGCACCCAGAGATCCCCCAGGGCCAGGGCCCGCTCTACATTCGCCTCGCGGACGGCATTGCCGAAGACATCGCGACCGGCGCTCTTCCTGTCGGCGCGAAGTTGCCGCCGCAACGCGACCTTGCCTACGATCTTGGTGTCACGGTCGGCACGATAGGCCGCGCCTACGCCGTCATACGTCAACGGGGTCTGGTCAGCGGTGAAGTCGGCCGGGGCACATTCGTGTTGGGCAGCGGGCCTGATGTCTCGCTGGAAGAAAGCACGAAGCCCCACCTGGATATGCCATCAAACGGGTCTGCGCCGTCTGCCGACGCCCAGATGTCCTGGACCAGCAGCGCCATGGCGACGCCGAGGGATGTCGCATTTGCGGGAACGCGAAATCCCGTGCCGGCGCCTGAAGCCATCCGCTTTGACAGCACATCCGCACCGGAGATCGGCCAGGCCGACGTGATCCGGGAACTTGTGGCACAAATCACCCATGAAGCGCCCTACGAGATTGCCAGCTACACCCGCTCCGTGCCCGACAACTGGAGGGAAGCCGGGCAAATCTGGCTCTCCCGCCCTGCCTGGCAACCGCCCGTTGGCAGCATTGTGCCGACCACCGGAGCACAGGCTGCGATCATGGCCATCATCGCAGCCACGACCGCCCCTGGGGACCAGGTGGCCTTCGAGGACCTGACCTACAGCTCGATCGCACGCGGGGCGGCGCTCTCCGGCCGCCGGCCGGTCATCGTCGCAAGGGACGAGGATGGTCCCCTCCCCGAGGACCTGGCACGCGTGTGCGCGCAAAAGCATCCGCGGGTTCTGTTCGTCATGCCGACCATGCACAATCCCACCGGAACATGCATGAGAGCACAGCGGCGCGAGGAGATTGCAACAATTGCCCGTCAGCACAATCTCTGGATCATCGAGGACGAGGTTTACGGTTCGCTCCGCGACAATGACATTGTGCCTTTCGCAGCCCTCGCCCCGGAACGCACCTTTCACGTCGGGTCCCTGTCCAAGTCCGTCACGGCCGGGGTACGGGGGGGCTGGGTGTCCAGCCCGCTATCCCATGCCCAACGGATCTATACCGCCCACAAGATGCTGACCGGCGGGATTTCCTATCTCTTGTCGGAACTCTCGACGAGGCTCGTCCTCAGCGGTGCGGCCGAGGATTTCCGCCAGAAGATCCGGGAAGAGATTGCCTGCCGGCATGAGCTTGTGCGCAAGTATCTCGGCTCCTACGAGATGGTTTCGGCAAATGACGCCCCTTTCCTGTGGCTGAAGGTTCCAGAACCCTGGCTCTCGGGCACCTTCAAGGCAGCGGCTGCCACCTCGAACGTGCTCATTGACGACGAGGACGAGTTCAAGCCGGGCCGCTCGGGCAAGGTGTTTCATCGGGTCCGGATCGGTTTCACGAACCCGATGACCCGCAGCGAGGTCACCAAGGGACTGGGCGTCCTTCAGAATATCCTTCAGGACGGCAGCGGCTGCTACGACAGTTTCGAATAACACCGGGTGTGAATAGAACCGACCTCTTGCGGTGGCAATCAATGGCCTCGGCGCTTAGTCTCTCGGGCGGAGGTATTGCCGCATGTCCGAAAACAATCTGATCTTTCTGATCATACCGCTCTTCATCGTTTGTTTCGGCCTGCTCTGGTCACTGATCGTGGTGGCGATTTCGAGGCTGGGGGGCTGGGCGGCGCTCGCAAGGCAATATCCTGCACCTGGCCCGGCAACGGGTCGCACTTTCTCGATGCGGAGCGCGAAATTCGGACTTTTCAGCAGCTACCGGAACTGTCTCACCGTGTCCCTCTCCCTCTCCGGCATCCACATGCAGCCGATGATCGTTTTCAGGGTTGGACACAAGCCGATCCTGATCCCCTGGGCAGCGGTGGAAGGCGTTTCCAGGCAGGATTTCTTTTTCACCTCCGCGCTCAAGCTTCGCGTCAAGGACCGAGAGACCGGCACCACGCGCAACATCACGTTCTATGGCAATGAGCTGGTTGAGGCTCTGGAAGTGCACGCCGAAACCTACAAGATACCGAGGGACTAGTTTGAAGGGATCGGGACCTGGCTGGAACGTCACTCCAAGCCTTTTCCGCCTTCAGAGTTTACTTCGACACATGAATTAAAAAAATCAAACAATTCCGTGACTTGGATGACGCGATATTCGCCGCTGCGTCACCATCTAATGGCAATCGAAGCTGGAAGGATGGAGCGATGTTAGGGACATTCTGTTCATACGCGGCCCTGCCTGCTGTCGCTCTGACCATCATGATATTGGTGGTCCTGGTCGGTTGATGGCAATTCAGGTGACTGGCGCGACGCCAGCCACCTGCCGCGTTTCGATTTTCCACCAATGGCAATGGGAAATTGCCTTTCCAGGCACCAATGCTCAGCGCATGGTCCGAGCCGCATCAGGCTGGCGCAGTACCCAACGCGCAAAAAGCCGGCATGTCCCCGAACACTTCTTCACGAATGTCGACATCGACGAAATTTGCCTGGCACAGGTCTTCTGCAAAAGCACCGATCCAGTCACGCCCGGCCTGGGCCGTGGCGCAGAAGCCGCGCGGCTGAAAGGTCGTGGCAAACAATCCGTCCGGCTTCAGATGCTCTTTCACCAACTCCAGGAATGCAGTTCTGTCATCGACAAATTGAAGAACGTTGCAGCTGAAAACAGCATCGAAACCTCCGCCCTGCGGTAGTGTTTCCAGGGATCCGGGCCAGAGGGTCAATCGGTCGGTCAGAAGGGGCTTTTTCAAGCGATTGCCGGCCTGTTCAATCATCAGCCTGGAATGATCAAGCCCGGTCGCCCGCGTCGCCGGCCCAGCTTCCAGCACAGCTTCGAGGCCAATACCGGGCCCACATGCGATTTCAAGAACGTTTGCGTCATCCTACAGGTTCAAGAGCCCAACAGTCCATCTGTTACGCGCGATATTCGAGCGTCTGTTGGCCATGATCCAACCGGCGACACCGCCAATCAGGCCATGCGGTTTTTTGAACTGGTTCACGATCAGGTTCTGAACCACACGGCTCTTGCGCTGTTTTGCTGCCAGGTCCGCTTCCACCACCAGGCTCACGACGGGCCCCTGCCGAGGCGAAAAGCCAGCCCCATTCCGCAGACCAGCAAGAACAGCGTGAGAACGGTGGCAAACGCATCCGTGAAGCCAGCTTCTGGCGCTCCGAAGCGGCCAACAGCTGTCGTCGACCACGCCCAGGTCAGGCAAATACTGGCCAGAAGACCGACGACCCCGATCAGCGCCGTTGCGTGCCCCTTGCGTCGACGGTCATCACCCCGGTCTTCACGTTTCAATGTCGGTGTCATTGGTCGCTCCCCCGTTGCTCTTGGATCGCAGCGCCTTCTGGAACTCGCGCAGCGTGCCGGCTGCCCGGCCGGCCTCTCCTTCGGTCCAGCTTTCCGAAACTTTCGACAACAGGCGCGCCTCTTGGAAGAGAATCGCCTCGAAAGTTTCCCTGCCTCTATCCGTCAGGGCAACCAGAACCGAGCGCTTGTGCGCCGGGTTGGCGGTCGTCTCGACCAGACCCAGTGCGACCAAACGGTCCACAAGTGCCTGCACGGACTGCCGGGTCATGGACTTTTCCGATGCGATTTTCGGAACCGGGCTCGCCCCCTCTTCAAAGACAAATTCCAGGACGGCCCGCAATGAGGCCGTTAGCCCTCGGTTTTCAAGCATTTTGTCCGATATGCCAGCCAGCAGCCTGAAAGTTCGACGCACTTCCCTGATCAGCGACCTGAGCTCGGCCACATCTTTTGCACTCACGTTAAAACCTCGCTGATTGACAGTCTAACTGTCATACCATTTTTTTGACAGTCTAACTGTCAATGTAAATTCCATACACAAAGTTTTGCCAGAACTCTCCCCATTTCCCGGACAATCTGTTAAACGGCGGCATCATTGCCTGCCCGCGCCTCCGGCGGACTGGTACAGCGGCTCAAAAACACTGGAACGTCATGATCCCGAACGACATCAAGATCACGCCCGACCTGATTGCTTCCCATGGCCTGAAACCGGACGAATATGACCGGATTCTGGAATTGATCGGCCGAGAGCCGACCTTCACCGAACTCGGCATCTTTTCCGCCATGTGGAACGAGCACTGTTCCTACAAATCATCCAAGAAATGGCTGAAAACCCTTCCGACCGAAGGGCCGCGCGTTCTGCAGGGACCCGGTGAGAATGCCGGTGTCGTCGATATTGGCGACGGACAGGCGGTCGTCTTCAAGATGGAGAGCCACAACCATCCGTCCTATATCGAGCCTTACCAGGGCGCGGCGACAGGCGTTGGCGGTATCCTGCGCGACGTTTTCACCATGGGTGCACGTCCGGTCGCTGCCATGAATGCCCTGCGCTTCGGCGAGCCTGATCATCCGCGTACGAAACACCTGGTTTCCGGTGTGGTGTCCGGTGTAGGCGGCTACGGCAACTCTTTCGGCGTGCCGACCGTCGGCGGCGAAGTGGAATTTCATGCCCGCTACAACGGCAATTGCCTCGTCAATGCCTTCGCAGCAGGGCTTGCAAGATCAGATGCAATTTTTCTGGCCAAGGCGGAAGGTGTCGGCCTTCCCGTCGTCTATCTCGGCGCCAAGACCGGGCGCGACGGTGTTGGCGGCGCGACCATGGCCTCCGCTGAATTTGATGACACGATCGAGGAGAAGCGCCCCACGGTGCAGGTGGGAGACCCCTTCACCGAAAAGTGCCTCCTGGAAGCCTGCCTTGAACTGATGGAGACCGGCGCGGTCATCGCGATCCAGGACATGGGGGCAGCCGGCCTCACCTGTTCCGCGGTGGAGATGGGCGCCAGTGGCGACCTCGGCATCGAGCTGGACCTGGACAAGGTACCGGTGCGCGAAGAGCGCATGAGCGCCTATGAAATGATGCTGTCGGAAAGCCAGGAACGCATGCTCATGGTGCTGCGTCCGGAAAAGGAGCACGAGGCCGAGGCGATCTTCAAGAAATGGGGTCTCGATTTCGCGATTGTCGGCAAGACGACAGACACGCTGCGCTTTGTCGTCAAGCACCAGGGTGAAGTGGTTGCAGACCTTCCGATCAAGGAACTCGGCGACGAAGCTCCCGAATATGACCGGCCATGGGTTGAGCCCAAGAAGCTGGAAGTCCTGACAGCAGAAGATGTTGAAGAACCGGCAAATTATGTCGAGGCCCTGACGACTCTCGTTGGCAATGCCAACGGGTCGTCCCGCCGCTGGGTTTACGAGCAGTATGACACGCTCATCCAGGGCAACACGGCGGCGTCCCCGGGCGGTGACGCCGGGGTCATTCGCGTCGAGGGCACACGCAAGGGCCTCGCTTTCTCTGTCGATGTCACGCCGCGC
>JAEPML010000037.1 GCA_017643925.1 Roseibium sp.
GGCGGAATCTTGTAGCCCTGATAGACACCGGAATCGACGCGGACACCCAGACCGCCCGGAGGGTGGTAATAGGTAATCGTGCCCGGAGACGGTGCGAATGTGACCGGGTCTTCTGCGTTGATGCGGCACTCGATCGCGTGGCCATCGAACTTGATGTCGTCCTGGGTCATGTCCAGATTTCCGCCGGCGGCGATCCGGATCTGCTCATTGACGAGATCAATGCCGGTGATCATCTCGGTCACCGGATGTTCGACCTGCAGGCGCGTGTTCATCTCGATGAAGTAGAAGCCACCATTCTCGTAGAGAAACTCGATGGTGCCCACGCCGCGATATTTCAGCTTGCGCATCGCATTGGCGACGACTTCACCGATCTCTTCGCGCTGTTCAGCATTCAGGCAAGGAGAGGGGGCTTCTTCCAGAACCTTCTGGTGGCGCCTCTGCAGGGAGCAGTCACGTTCACCGAGATGAACCGCATTGCCCTTGCCGTCGCCGAGAACCTGGATCTCGATATGGCGTGGCTTGCCGAGATACTTCTCCATGTAGAGAGCATCGTCGCCGAAGGCTGCCTTTGCCTCGGAGCGCGCCGTTGACAGCGCCGTGTCGAGTTCGGCTTCCGTCTGGGCGACCTTCATGCCTCGACCACCGCCACCGGCGGCCGCCTTCACCAGAACCGGATAGCCGATCTCGCGCGCAATTGCATGTGCGTCGTCGCCCGGTGTGACTGCGCCGTCAGAACCCGGGACCACCGGGATGCCGAGATCCTTCGCGGTCTGCTTGGCCTGGATCTTGTCACCCATGACGCGAATATGTTCCGCGGTCGGGCCAATGAACTCGATGTTATGTGCTTCAAGTATTTCGGCGAAACGTGCGTTCTCGGACAGGAAGCCGTAACCCGGGTGCACCGCATCGGCGCCGGTGATCTCGCAGGCAGCCAGAAGCTGCGGGATGTTCAGATAGCTGTCGCGGGCAGCAGGCGGCCCGATACAGACGCTTTCGTCGGCCAGGCGCACATGCATTGCGTCCGCATCTGCCGTTGAATGAACCGCAACGGTCGGAATACCGAGTTCCTTGCAGGCACGCAGGATGCGCAAGGCAATCTCGCCACGGTTGGCAATGAGAATTTTGGAAAACATGACCCTTGCGGCTCCTTATTCGACGATAATGAGCGGTTCGCCGAATTCCACCGGCTGAGCGTCTTCGACGAGGATCTGTTTGACGGTTCCGGATTTCGTGGAAGGAATGTGGTTCATTGTCTTCATGGCTTCGATGATCAGGATCGTCTGACCTTCGGAAACCTTGTCACCAACCTGGATGAAGTCGGCGGCACCCGGCTCGGGTGCCAGATAGGCGGTTCCGACCATGGGCGAGGTAACCGGGGAACCGGATTGCGCAGGCTCCTGGGTAGCTGCCGCAGCAGGCTCGACGGCTGGCGCAGCCGCTG
Organism: Roseibium sp.; assembly: GCA_017643925.1. GTDB lineage: Bacteria > Pseudomonadota > Alphaproteobacteria > Rhizobiales > Stappiaceae > Roseibium. The sequence continues at coordinate 1,442 of JAEPML010000037.1, forward strand.
CCACGGGCGCGGCCACGGGTGCAGCAACCGGAGCGGCAACGTTGACCGGTGCATTGATCGACATCTGGCGCGCGACGCGAATGCGCGTGTCGCCCTGTTCCAGTTCGATTTCGGAGAGGTTCGTCTCGTCCAGCAGGACCGCGAGGTCCCGGATCAAGGCCGTGTCGAACTTCTTGTTATCATTACGCATATCGTTTGGCTCTCGTACTCGGTCCGCAACAAGTACGCAGCGAATGTCCGAGGGCGTCCACACCGTCTTTGCAACGAATAATGTTGCTGCAACGGGAGCCCTGGGATTGTTCCGGTGCGCCGACAAGACGGATGTGTGCCGGGTTCCGGATCGCTCCGCACTATTCGCTCTGCCGAAAATTAAGCGAATAAAGGTCTTTGGCCCGTATTCATGCCGAATACGGGCCAGACTCCTTATAGGGATTCAAAGTGGACAGGAAAACCCCCGATTTCTCATTGACATCGAGGAATATTAATTTCCAACAAGTCGTTTAGCAGGTTGTCTGTTCGCAATTCTTGGCGGCTTCGATTTTTTCCCGAAGCTGATCATGGCCAACAGCACCCATTACGACTTCATTTCCAATCACATAGGACGGCGTTCCGGTCAGGCCGAGGCGATTTGCAAGCGTATAGACTTCCTCGATGGTCTGCCCGGCTTCATCTGTTCCCAGTGCAGCTGTCAGGTCTGCCTCGTCAATCCCGGCAGCCGTCGCTGCCGCCAATGCGCTGGCCTGGTTCGCCTGACCGCGGCTCATCAGAAGTGTCTCGTGAAACTCGGCATATTTCTCCGGGGCAACCGAATTGACCGCGATGGCAACCTGGGCGGCCTCCACCGATGCCTGGCCGAGAACCGGGAACTCCTTTAGAACGACACGAAGATCCGGATTTTCGTCGATCAGCTTGACCATGTCGCCATAAGCGCGCTTGCAGAAACCACAATTGTAATCGAAGAACTCCACCAGGGTGATCGAGCCTTCCGGATTACCAAGGACAACCTGGCGCGTGGAGTTGAACAGGATGTCGGCGCTGTCGTTCAGAGCCTGAAGGCGGGCGGCTTCCTCTGCTGCCCTCTCGCGGCGATCCAGCTCGGTCAGGGCTTCCGCAATGATTTCCGGGTTTTCAAGCAGGTATTCACGGACGATCTTTTCGATCTCGCCCCGATCAAGATCCTGGGCTGTCGCCGACGCGGCCGAAAGAGAGATCAACAGCGCGCAAACGGAAAGTATCCGCACGAGCACTTCCGGGCACAGGCCCTTGGCAACAATCAAAATCCGGGTCATTCAGGGGCTCCTTAGGCAGCAGGTCTTCAGTCTCTGGTCCCGCAACCATCACTTACAAATATCTCAGCGGTTTCTTTCCAGATCCGGTGGTTTGTACGACACAATGTCGTCCGCTTGAAGCCATGCTGGCGATCCGCGCTTCAAACTTTTTTGAGCACGGGCGGCGTAGCGCTTGGCAGCGTTGAAATCTCCGCTCACCATCAGCCCCTTTGCTGTGGCCAGATCGGCCTCCGCGCGTTCGCCTTGTCTTCCGTGTGCGATGGCCAGTTGGCTATAGGCCACACCGGAGTTCGGGTCTCTCTGAATCGCCCGTTTCAGGAGGCGTTCGGCCTCCGGCAGGTAGGACTTGTCATTGGCGCCAACCAGGGCATAACCGAGCCAAACGAGGAATTGTTGCTCGTTGGGCTTGAAGGACAAGGCCTTGCGAAATGGTGCGATTGCGCGTTTCGGGTCACCGCCTTCAAGAAGAGCCTGCCCCTTCAGTTCGTAGTAATAGGGGTTATTCGGCTGGGTGCGGATCAGCGCGTCAATTTCCTTCACAGCGCCCTTGCCGCGGCTTTTCATTGATGCGATCGCCCTTGCATATTGTGCTGCAGGGCTCTTGTCGCTGCGGGGATAAGCCCGAAGCGTCGCCGAAGGGTGACTTGTAAATGCGAAGATCTTGGCCTTTACCAGGTCATGCCGGTATTGCAGCACATAGTCGTCCGGCTCGTTGAAATACTTGGATTTCTGAGCGTCGCGCAGAAGACCGTTGAAGCGCTCCTGTGCCATCGGGTGGCTTTGCGCGTAAGGATCTGCAAACCTGCTTGAAAACAGCTGTTGCTCGGACATGCGCTGGAAGGTCTTCAGCATGCCGCGAGCACTTTGCTTCGTGGCGTTCAGATACCGCAGGGCTGCCCGGTCTGCTGCCGCTTCCTCGCCGCGCTGGTAGGACAACAGGGACCTTTGACCAACCGATCCGGCGCCGAGCACTGCGGCAGCACCACCCGATGCCGCCTGGCCAGAACCGGCAGCAGCGCCGGCAGCGGCAGCACCTGCGCCGACGATCATGCTGATTACCGAAACGATCTGTGCATTGGCCGCAGCGGACCTCAACCTGACCAGGTGCCGGCCGGCGATGTGTCCGGTTTCATGCGCGATGACGCCGATGACCTCACCAGGTGTTTCCGCTTCCAGAAGGACGCCGATGTTGATGAACATGCGCCGGGAATCCGGGACGAAGGCGTTGAAACTCTTGTCGTTGACCAGAATGATCTGCGGTTCGGAGTTTGCAATTCCAGCGACCTTGAAAATCGGCTTGGCATAATCCTTGAGCAGCGCTTCCGTTTCCGCGTCGCGGACAAGCGGCAGTTTTCCTCTCTGCGCGCTTGCGGGGGCAACGGCGAGCGGCATTACCATGGCAACTGCGATGACGATTGCGAGGAACTTCCGAAGCATGCGCATGCCCAACCGGGAAATCATATGGAAGAGGACGGGCACAGAACGCGGCAAGTTGCAAACTCCAAATCAGACCAGCGTGAACGGAAACAAAAAGCAGGAATTTCTGGCGAAGGTATGGAGATGCCCCGTTGTGGTCAAGGCAGGGACAATGACAAATCGGTAATGATGAGACCATTGCGAACGCGAAGTTTGCATCCCCATCAAAAATCCGCAATACGGAAGCAAACCTGCACCACCATCTGGAAACAATCCTTGATGACTATTGACGCATTCGAACCGTCCCGCCGCAGCGACGTTGCCCCGTTCATCGCAATGGACGTCTTGTCAGAGGCTGCACAGCTTGAGGCTCAGGGACGGCGTATCGTTCACATGGAAGTCGGACAACCTTCGGCGCCCGCTCCCAAGGCTGCGCTCAATGCGGCAAGGCAGGCGCTCGAGCACGGTCGGCTCGGATATACCGAAGCACTGGGTATCCAGCCGCTGCGAACGGCATTGGCTGCTCACTACAAGAAGACCTACGGCGTCGAGGTTCCGGTCGAGCGTGTCATGGTGACAACCGGTTCCTCAGCCGGGTTCAATCTGGCCTTTCTGGCGGCGTTTGATCCGGGGGACAGGATCGTCCTGACGGCTCCCGGTTACCCTGCCTACAGAAACATCCTGAAAGCGCTGGATCTCGTGCCTGTGGAGGTGGAGGTGAGCGAAGAAACACGCTGGAGCCTGACACCTTCACATCTGGAAGACGTCCAGAAAGACGGGCCGATCAAGGGCGTGCTTGTTGCCAGCCCGGCAAACCCGACAGGCACGATGATGGCGCCGGAAGCCCTGGAGGAAATGATCCGGTACTGCGACGATCAGGGCATCTGGTTCATCTCAGACGAGATCTATCATGGTCTCGACTATGCCGGTGAACAAAAGACGGCGCTGGAAACCTCCCAAAACGCTATCATCATCAACAGCTTCTCGAAATACTACTGCATGACGGGCTGGCGCATCGGCTGGATGGTCCTGCCCGAGCAACTGGTGCGGCCGACAGAGCGAATTGCTCAAAGTCTCTACATATCGCCGCCCGAATTGTCCCAGATCGCTGCAACCGCAGCGCTGGACTCCGTTCAGGAACTGGAAGCAGTGAAGGCAGGCTACGCGGCCAACCGGTCGCTGTTGCTGGACGGTCTTCCCAGAATTGGCCTCGATCAACTTTTGCCGGTTGATGGCGCCTTTTACATCTACGCAGATATTAGCCGGTTCAGCTCGGACAGTCTCAGTTTCGCAAGGCAGGTCCTGTATGAGGCCGGTGTCGCAGTGACGCCGGGCGTCGACTTCGACCCTGTACACGGGAACGAGTATTTGCGGTTTTCCTTTGCCGGTGCTCATCAAGACATGAAAGAAGCGCTGGAAAGACTGGGGCCGTTCCTGCAGCGATAGTCGATCAAGGACGTTGAGTGGACAAAAAAAGGCGGCCAGAGGCCGCCTTTTTCCGTTCAGTATTCAGCAAATCAGAAGAAGGACCTGCCGCGCTGCCACCAGCCAACGCGCTTGGGTTTGCCTTCTTCATCCGAGCCGGATGTTTCGCTTGTCACGACAGGCTCGGCCGGAGCAGACGGAGCCGGCTGCTCCTCTGGTTCCTGGGCCTCGGCAACAACGGGCTGCTCGGAGGTCGGCGTATCGACGACAATCTCTACTTCGGTTGCAGGCGTGTCCAGCACCGGTTCAGCGGCCTGTGGTTCTTCCGCTGGCGCGTCCGAAGGTGCAGCCTCCTGCACGGGAGCGGCAGCGGTGTTTTCCGGACCGGCTTCAACGGCATCATTTACCGTTATTTCACCGGGTGCGTCTTCCGACGATGCCTGCACCTCATTTGACACGTCTGCGGCAGGCGTCTCCTCGCTCGTGACTTCCGTTTCCTCGGCGGTTTGTGCCTCGACAGGTTCCGTCACCTGAGTATCGTCCGTACCCTCGGCAGCAGCCTCTTCCGAGACCGTTTCCTCAGACTGAACGTCTGCTTCGTCGCCCTGCCTGCGGCCACGGCGACCGCCACGCCGGCCTCTGCGACGCTTGCGGCGCGGTTCTTCGTCACCTGCTTCGTCTTCCGGAGAACGGGCTTCCTGCGGCTGCGCTTCGTCGTCCGTGTCGGTCTCATCGCCTGAGCGGGCCTGACGGTCGTCACCGTTGTCCGACTGGTTGTCGGAACCGCCACGCCGGCGTTTGCGGCGACGCTTGCGACGACGGTCACCACCTTCTTCGTCCTGGGCTTTTTCCTCGACGAAGGGCTGTTCCGTGGTTTCGTCAATGATCTCGATCGTGTCTGGCTGGACGATCGGGGCGGGGGCCGGAATACGGTCACGATCAACGGGTGCACCGCGCTCAAGCACGTAGAGCTGGCCGTTGACCATGTCATCGGCGTGAACTTCGATCTCGATTGCAAATCGGGTTTCGAGATCCGAGAGGTTCGAGCGTTTCTGGTTCAGGATGTAGAGCGCCACCTGTGTGGTGGTGCGGATGATCAGGTTGTGGGACGCACCCTTGAGCAGATTGTCCTCGATCGACCGAAGCACGTGCAGTGCGACGGATTCCACGGACCGGATCATGCCGGTTCCCTGGCAATGCGGACAAGGTGAGGTCGAGCTTTCGAGAACGCCTGTGCGAATCCGCTGACGGGACATTTCGAGAAGACCGAAGTGGGAGATGCGTCCCACCTGGATACGCGCACGGTCGTTCTTCAGACAATCCTTGAGCTTGCGCTCCACCGCACGGTTGTTCTTCGACTCTTCCATGTCAATGAAGTCGATGACGACCAGACCTGCAAGGTCTCTCAAACGCAGCTGGCGCGTGACTTCCTCGGCAGCCTCGAGATTGGTCTGCAGCGCTGTGTCTTCGATATTGTGTTCACGGGTGGATTTACCCGAGTTGACGTCAATGGACACCAACGCCTCTGTCTGGTTGATGACGATGTAACCGCCCGACTTCAGCGTAACCTGAGGCGAGAACATGGCATCCAGTTGAGGCTCGACACCGTAGCGAATGAACAATGGAGACGGGTCTCGATAAGGCTGGACGTTTTTCGCATGGCTCGGCATGAGCATGCGCATGAAGTCCTTGGCCTCCCGATAGCCTTCGTCGCCGGACACTAGGACCTCGTTGATATCCTTGTTATAGAGATCCCTTATGGATCGCTTGACCAGACTGCCTTCCTCGTAGACAAGACTTGGGGCGCTCGACTTCAGGGTCAGCTCGCGCACATTTTCCCAAAGGCGCATCAGGTACTCGAAGTCGCGCTTGATCTCCGCCTTGGTGCGGCTTGCTCCTGCCGTTCGGAGGATAACGCCCATGCCTTCCGGCACATCAAGCTCGGAAGCGATTTTCTTCAAGCGCTTGCGATCAGTCGGCTGCGTGATCTTGCGGGAGATCCCGCCGCCACGTGCCGTGTTTGGCATCAGAACAGAGTAGCGACCCGCCAGGGACAGGTAAGTCGTCAGTGCAGCGCCCTTGTTGCCGCGCTCTTCCTTGACGACCTGCACAAGAATGATCTGGCGGCGCTTGATAACTTCCTGGATCTTGTATTGTTTGCGCTGGGGAACGGTTCTTTCGGGAACCTCCTCCATTGCGTCTTCCGCACCAACGGATTCGACACCGTCGTCTTCACTGTCGGCTTCATCGTCGATATCGGCCTTGCGGCGGCGGCGGCGGCCTCGGCCACGCGCGGGTGCGGCTTCAACTTCTTCTTCCGTGTCGCCTTCGTCTTCGGCCTGGTCGGTCTCGGCTGAAGCTTCAGCCGCTTCTTCTTCGTCGGCGCCCGCACCTTCGGTGTCATCACCAGCCTTGGCTTCCAGACCGTCGTCGGAATCGGATGTATCAGGTTCCGCTTCGGACTTTACGACATCCTGTTCGGCATCAGCTGCGGCGACTTGCGAATCCTGCTCGGAAGGCGTGTCAGCGTCGCCGTCTCCGTTGGTCTCGTCGGTCGAAACCTCACCATCGGCACTCTCAGCCTGCTCGGCAGAGGCTTCAACGGTCTTGTCGGCCGCTTCGACGTCCGATTCACCTGCTTCGCCGGCTTCCGGATCGACCTTTTCGCTGGCGACGGTTTCGGTTGACTCGTTTTTGGCCGCACGGGAGCGGCGACGGCGCTTCGGCTTTTCTTCGGCTTCGGCATCGTCCTTCTGGCGCTCGGCGGCTTCGGCAGCCAGCAGCGCTTCACGATCCGCGACCGGGATCTGATAATAGTCCGGATGGATTTCACTGAAAGCGAGGAAACCGTGGCGGTTGCCGCCATACTCCACAAACGCTGCCTGGAGTGACGGTTCAACCCTGGTTACTTTCGCAAGATAGATATTCCCGCGCAGCTGCTTCCGATTTGCTGCCTCAAAGTCGAATTCTTCAACCCGATTGCCACGTACGACGACGACCCGGGTTTCTTCCGGGTGGCCCGCGTCGATCAGCATTTTGTTTGCCATTACTGAAATTCTCCACGACAGCGCTGCTTGGCGCGTATCCAAAACGCGCATCGCCCGAAAGGAGGAAGGCTGTCGTATTTGTTTTGCTAAGTTGGGGAAGGGCGTCTGCGGCCGGCGCGCTCGTATGTCCAACAACAGCTGCCGCCGAAGCGGGGCTTTGCTGTATGTCGGTCATCATGTGCATCGCGCGGGTCCTTCGGGGCAACGCAGGCCCTTTAGTTAAGTCGTTGTACCTTGTGCCGAAATGCAATCTGGCTTGGCCATTGGCGCTGCATTCGGTTGCGGAAAGGGTCCGTCCTGCAGGTCGCCGGGTGTCTCACAAATGCGTCTGCCGTCGGAATTCCGAGGCATGAACTTGCGAGGCGTGGCGTTTACAAAGACAATCCGATACCTGTTTCCAGACTGTTCAGGCTCTTCAGACACTCTGCAGAACGGCCTCAGTTCTGCTCTGATCCGGCCTCGAACTTCGAAGGCGTTGTGGATATATGCCCACTCTCGCCATCGGGAAAGCTATCGGTATTGAACCGAAATCCGTAAGGTACTTTTACGTTCCGCCGATCCGCTTTGCAAGCAATGTGAAATCCACAGGGCATTTTCCTTGGCTTCAGGATCGCGTAAGAGAGGGGCTGGCGGGGCCCAAAGCTGACAAATTGCGAGCAATATGTCCGGAATAATTGAATCGAAAATCAGCATAAAACCACAGGTTGGGCTGATATGGGCGCCTCTGGCCGGACTGGCCGCCATGTGCCTGTCGGTGCTCGTTCTGATCGGAGTTGTATTTGCCGGGATGGAAAGCATCGCCTCGGCCGCAGAGACCAAGCCGGTGGTTTCGGGCGCTCGGGTTGCAGGTGATGAAGCACGAACGCGATTCGTTCTCGATATGGATACGCGGGTCGAACCTTCTATTTCCGGTCTTGCAAATCCCTACCGCCTGATCATCGATCTTCCCGAAGTCGAGTTCGCGATACCGGAGGCCACGGGACAGAGCGGGCGCGGCCTTGTAAAGGATTGGCGCTACGGTCTTTTTGCAGCCGGCAAGTCTCGCATCGTCATGGATTTGACTGGTCCGATCCGAATTGACAACACCTTCTTCCTTCCTGCCGTGGATGACCAACCGGCCCGTCTGGTTGTTGACCTTGTGTCGTCGTCTGCAGATCAGTTTGCAGCCTTCGTAAAGACATCGCGCCCCACTGCCAGTGCCGAAACGCCCAAGACAACGAGCAAGGGTGACCGGTTAGCAGCTGAGCCAAATTCCGAAAAACCGGTGATCGTGCTGGATCCCGGCCACGGTGGCATCGATACGGGTGCAACAGGTGTTGCCGGGACGCTTGAAAAGGCAATCGTGCTCGACTTTGCCAAGCTGTTGAAAGGCAAGCTCGACGAGAGCGGACTTTATGACGTCCGACTGACGCGGGACGATGACACGTTCATCTCTCTGAAGAGACGCGTTGAGATTGGCCACGAGCTTCAGGCGGCGCTGTTCATTTCAATTCACGCCGATTCGGTGCGCAGAGGGCGAAAATTTGCGCGGGGCGCCACAGTCTACACGCTTTCGGACAAGGCATCCGACCAGCTTGCGGAGGATCTGGCGGAATCGGAAAACCTCTCCGACGTCATTGCGGGGGTCGAGCTGGAGGATGAGCCGACGGAAGTTGCGGATATCCTCTTGGATCTTGCACGGCGGGAAACCAAATCCTTTTCCATCTATTTTGCCAAGATCCTGGTGAACGAGCTGCAGAGCGCCGTTCGGCTGATCAACAATCCGCACAGGTCGGCGGGTTTTCGGGTTCTCAAGGCGCATGATGTGCCCTCCGTTCTGGTCGAGCTCGGCTATCTGTCGAACGAACATGACGAGAAGCTGCTGGTTTCAGAGGAATGGCGGGAACGCATGGCCAACGCGATGACGGAATCCATTCACGGGTTCTTCCGGCCGCGCCTTGCCCGGCAGAAGGAACCACCATCCCAATAAAACCCTTGAATTGTTTCGGAAAAAGAATCTTACGGGTCGCGATTGCCTCAGCATCGCCATATTAGTGCACGAGGAAAGCGTAAGGTATGCGTTATTGATCTTGTCTTAGGGTGTGAGATTAAGGTTTCCGTGCTAAAACCCTTTGAAATGCGAATGACCGGGAAAGACGAGCCCGCAGTATGAAGTTTTTGTTGAAGTTCTTTGGCTACTGGTTTGGGATCGGTGCAGCCCTCGGACTGGCGGTTGCCGCTGGTGTGTGGATGTATCTTCAGTATCTCGACGAAGGTCTTCCGGACTATACGGCCCTGAAGAACTACGAGCCCCCGGTGATGACGCGCGTTCATGCGTCGGACGGAAGCCTGATGGCGGAATACGCCAATGAACGGCGCATGTTTCTGCCGATTCAGGCCATACCGGATCGCGTGAAGCAGGCGTTCATCGCCGCGGAAGACAAGAACTTCTATACCCATCTGGGTGTTGATCCGGAGGGCATTGCACGTGCTGCGGTTCGGTTTGTCCAGAATTACGGATCAGGCCGGCGGCCAGAGGGCGCGTCCACGATCACGCAGCAGGTCGCCAAGAACTTCCTGCTCACGAACGATCTATCCATCGTGCGCAAGATCAAGGAAGCCATTCTCGCGCTTCGAATCGAGCAGGCCTACACCAAGGACGAGATTCTCGAACTCTACGTCAACGAGATCTATTTCGGCCTGGGTGCGCATGGCATTGCGGCTGCGTCGCTGATCTATTTCGACAAGTCGGTTCATGAATTGACGCTCGAGGAGATCGCGTATCTCGCGGCGCTGCCGAAGGCGCCCAACAATTACCATCCGTTCAAGTTCACCGACCGCGCCATTGCGCGCCGGAACTATGTCATCGACCGCATGATGGCCGACGGATACGTGAGCGCCGAAGAGGGCGAAGAGGCAAAAGAGAAACCTATTGCCGTCAAACCGCGCGACACCGGGTCCCGCCTGGCATTCGCGGAATACTTCACCGAGGAAGTCCGCAGGGAAGTCGCTGAAATCTTCGGTTTCAAGCGGCTCTACGAAGGCGGGCTGTCAGTTCGCTCCACGCTTGACCCCAAGCTTCAGAAGATGGCGCGGCGGTCCCTCATGGACGGCCTGATAGATTTCGACCGCAAGCGTGGCAGCTGGCAGGGGCCGGTTGACCGGATCTCGCTCGGTGCCGACTGGGGCGTCGACCTGGCAAAGATCGAAGCCCTTAGCGATCTCCCCGAGTGGACCTTGGCAGTTGTACTCGAGAGCGGTGACGGCCAGGCGAAGGTCGGGATACAGCCGGAAACGCTTGTCAGCGGGAAACTCTCGGACGAGCGCAAGGAAGGACCGCTTTTCCTCGAGACAATGAAGTGGGCGCGGGTCAATGGCCGCGCACCCGGCACGGTTTCCGATGTTCTGGCGCCGGGTGATGTCGTCTATGTCGAAGAAAGCGACGTTGCCCCCGGAACCTACGAACTGCGTCAGATCCCGAAAGTCTCCGGCGCACTGGTTGCCATGGATCCCTACACAGGTCGTGTCCTGGCCCTGGTCGGTGGCTTCAGTTTCGCCCAGAGCGAATTCAACCGCGCAACGCAGGCCTATCGCCAGCCGGGCTCTTCGTTCAAGCCTTTCCTGTATGCCGCCGCACTCGACAATGGCTACACGCCGTCTTCGGTGGTCATGGATGCACCTCTCGAGATCAGTCAGGGCCCCGGCCTCGGAACGTGGCGCCCGCAGAACTACGGCGGCAAATTCTATGGTCCCTCGACGCTCAGAACCGGAATCGAGCTGTCGCGAAACGTGATGACCGTGCGTCTGGCGCAGGACATGGGCATGCCCCTTGTGGCCGAGTATTCCAAGCGCTTCGGCATCTACGACAACATGCTGCCAGTACTCTCCATGTCTCTTGGTGCCGGTGAAACGACGGTCCTGCGCATGACGACCGCCTACGCGACGGTCGCCAATGGTGGACGGAAAGTGCGGCCGACCTTGATCGACCGGATCCAGGACCGCTACGGCAGAACCATCTACAAGCATGACAGTCGCATTTGCGATGGCTGCACGGAAGACACCTGGCAAGGTCAGGAAGAGCCTCTTCTTATCGACGACCGCGAGCAGGTGCTCGATCCCATGACTGCCTACCAGATCACGTCGATGATGGAAGGTGTTGTCCAGCGCGGTACGGCAACTTCGGTCCGGGCCGTCGGTCGCCCCGTTGCGGGCAAGACCGGCACCACGAACGACGAAAAGGATGCCTGGTTCATGGGCTATACACCTGACCTGGCGGTCGGTGTCTTCGTGGGCTACGACAATCCGAAACCGATGGGCCGTGGGGCCACGGGTGGCCAGGTGGCCGCGCCGATCTTCACCGATTTCGTCAAGAAAGCCCTGGCGGAAAAGCCGCCTGTTGAATTCCGGGTGCCACGCGGCCTGCAGCTGATCCCGATCAACCGCAGAACCGGTCTTCGGACTGCGGCCGGTACGCCGGGTGCAATTCTGGAATCCTTCAAACCCGGGATGGCACCACCAGACAGTTATTCGGTGATCGGCTTCCAGGATTCAATGGGTATTCCGCATTCCGTTTCACAGGAAGCCGGAGAGGCCGTCTTCAATGGAACCGGCGGTCTTTACTGACCGGCACCGGCTGTATCCGGGATAAGGGGACGACCGCTCTTTGGGCGGTTTACAGTGACCGAAGGCCCGGCTAAATTCCCGCTCCAAATTCGGGCCTGCCGCCACGTTCCGGAGGCAGGCCAAATCTCACCATCAAGCGAGGTACCCGATGCGCGCCGAAATGGAAGCGATCGTCGACGAAATCAAGCAGGCCATAAGCCTGCTGAGGAGGCATCTTTGACTGGGATCAGGCACTGGTCCGGCTCGAAGAGCTGAACGCGTTATCCGAAGATCCCGACCTTTGGAATGATCCCACCAAGGCTCAGAAGCTGATGCGCGAGCGTCAGAACCTCGATGACGGTATCAACGGGGTCAAGGGGCTTGAACAGGACCTTTCCGACAACATTGAGCTCATTGAACTGGGCGAAATGGAAGAGGACGAATCCGTCGTCACCGACGCGGAGGAAGCCCTTCGAGGCCTCAAGGAGAAGGTTGGCGAACTGCAGCTTCAGTCGCTGTTGTCCGGTGAAGCAGACGGCAATGACACCTACCTGGAAATTCATTCGGGCGCAGGCGGTACAGAAAGCCAGGATTGGGCGAACATGCTCTTGCGCATGTATCGCAGATGGGCTGAGAAGCGCGGCTTCAAGGTGGAGGTTGTCGAACTCACGGACGGCGAGGAAGCCGGAATCAAGTCCGCGACGCTGCTGATCAAGGGTGAGAACGCCTATGGTTGGCTGAAGACCGAATCCGGCGTTCACCGGCTTGTTCGTATTTCGCCCTATGACAGCAACGCACGCCGCCACACCAGTTTCTCCAGCGCCTGGATCTATCCCGTCGTCGATGATTCCATTGAGATCGACATCAATGAGAGCGACTGCCGGATTGACACCTACAGGGCATCAGGTGCGGGCGGTCAGCACGTGAACACCACGGACTCGGCCGTTCGTATTACCCACCAGCCAACCGGCATCGTCGTGCAATGCCAGTCCGAAAGGTCGCAGCACAAGAACCGTGCGACTGCCTGGGGCATGCTCAAGGCACGCCTCTATGAAGCTGAGCTGAAAAAACGCGAGGAGGCTGCCAATGCAGAAGCGGCTTCCAAGACGGATATCGGTTGGGGACACCAGATCAGGTCCTATGTCCTGCAGCCCTATCAGCTTGTGAAGGATCTCAGGACCGGGGTGGAAAGCACGTCTCCCAGTGACGTGCTCGACGGTGATCTCAACAAGTTCATGGAAGCTTCGCTGGCACAGCGTGTCTTCGGCGGCGATCCCGTTGAGGTGGAAGACATTGAATAGGGTGTCGGTACCTTTGTCCGGAATCAGCGACGGGGCCCTCGGGCCCCGTTTTTCATAGAGCCAAAGCCGAGAGCTTTTCGCCGGCAGACAGGAAGGTCGCCGGATTGTTCGGCTTGTCGTTCTTGCGAATCTCGTAGTGAAGGTGGGGACCGGTAGAGCGTCCGGTAGAGCCGACATTGCCGATCAGGTCACCGGAAAGCACATGATCCCCTTCGGAGACCTGGATCCGGCTCAAATGGGCATACCGGGTCACAAAGCCATTGGCGTGGCGAATTTCAACCATCTTCCCGTAGCCGCCCTTGCGTTTTGCAAGGATGACGGTTCCCGGCGCGGTGGAATACACCCGTGCACCATAGGGAGCCTTGAAGTCGATACCCGTGTGCATGGCAAGCCGTTTCAGAAACGGATCCACCCGGGGACCATAGCTGCTTGAAACACGCCCGTTTCGCACCGGTGATTTCACGGGAAGGCGCAAGGCAGTGAACTTGACCCTGCGCAAGGTCTTCAGGGCCAGGTTGGCGCGTTCGAGCCTCTTTGGAAAGTTCTCTTCGCTGATGGGGTGAAACGGACCGCCGACAGCCGAGTGTTTGCGCAACGCGGTGTTGAGGGCAGGGGTGATGCTCTGGGTGATGCCCAGTATATCCTCAATCCGGCTTTCGGTCGCGACCGTGATGGCATCAACGGCGGCAGTGCTTTCCTGCCCCATCTCGGAAATGTCGGATTTCACTGCGTCAAGCGCGGCCTGTTCTTCAGCGTTTTTTTTTAAGTCTTGCGACTCGTCCTGGGCGGACGGTTCGGGTGATTGGAGAATGGAAAGCGGGTCAAAGGTCTTGGTTTGCCCATCGCGCAGACCGAGTGCCTTTACCGGTTCATCGATGAGTTCACTTTCACCACCAATGGCGGACTTGTCTTCAGGTGCAAGAGAGGCGAGGCCCTTCGCATCGAGGGCCGGCTTTTGCGGTGGCAGCGGCTTGTCGTCGTTCAGATAGATGCCCACGCTCTCGGCCCGCGCCACAAGATCAGCAACGATCGCATGGCGTTGAGAGAGGTCCTGTTGGCGCCGCAGAACGTCCATGACCTGGATTTCAACGGTCTCCCGGTCCACCATCTGGCGGCTCGTCAGATTGACGATTTCTGCCCTGAGACGGTCAATGTGGTCCTGGTATTCCAGGACCAGTTCCGTGCGCTCGGCATCTGCCTCCGCGAGCATATCGCCGCGCATGACATAGTATCCGATCGACCCGGCAATCGTGAGCGTGGTGGCAACGCAGGCCAGTGCACCGCAAATAAGATGCACCGGGCGCAAATGATAAACCGTCTTCCGCTCACTGGTTTCAGGAACGGCACAATGCGGCGATTGCCAGTTGGATTGGTGGGTCCGCGTCGTTTCTTGGCGCTTTAACATGTTCACTCAGTCACTGTCTGCATTCTGCAATAGAACTGAGTCTGATTAGAATTTGGTAAGGTTAACAAATCGTCTTCAAAGGTGCGGAAATCAACCTATCAAAGGGGCCAGAGGCTTGTAAAAACCCGGGGTTAGGCCAGCTTGTGAGCGGGCCCGGTCGTTAAATGGCGGTTTTAGCGATCCGCGAAAATGTTTGCGGACATATTCATGAAACGCCGGTTCGGGTCTGATTCCCTGGCGATCGCAGAGGAAGCGGAACCACTTGGCGCCAAATGCGACGTGATGCTTTTCGTCCCGGTAGATCACGTCCAGGCATCTGGCGGTGTCCTCGTCACCGATCTTGCGCGCCTTTTCGATCATGGGCGGTGTGATGTCCAACCCGCGTGCTTCCAGCACCAGAGGAATGATCGCCAGCCTTGCAGCCAGGTCGTGTCCGGTATCCTGTGCCGCCTGCCACAAGCCGTCATGAGCCGGCACGTCCCCATAGTGCGCGTCCAGCTTGCTGAGGCGATCCTCGAGCATGGAAAAGTGCTTGGCTTCCTCGAGGCCGACCCTGACCCAGTCGTCATAGTATGATCGTGGCAAGCGGATATGCGCAAAACGCCCGACAAGATCCCAGGTCAGGTCAACTGCATTCAGTTCGATGTGAGCAAGGGAATGGATCAGGGCCAGGCGACCAGCCTTGCCGGTAAGCTTCCTTTTGGGCATGTCGCGCGGTGCCAGAAGAAGCGGCCGTTCGGGCCGGCCCGGCCTGGCCGGCATGGGTCCATCCTGCGAAGGCGAGCCGAGGGCCAGATCCCGTTGAAACCAGGCCCTTGAGACAGCGTAGGCCAGTCTGACCTTTTCCGCGGTGTCCGGAGCCGTCACGATCGCTTTGGCGCCCGCCACCAGACTGGTTGGCAGAGCGCTTTCTCCGGAAATCGGCATAGGTGCTGAACTCAGTTGTGTGGTGTGAGGCCCGTCAAAGCGCTCTGGCGGCTTCCAGAACGGCTTCGGCATGCCCGGGGACTTTTACCTTGCGCCAGATTTGAGCGATTTTTCCGTCCGCGTCCACCAGGAAGGTCGAACGTTCCACACCCATGTATTTCTTGCCGTACATGGATTTCTCGACCCAGACGCCATAAGCCTCGGCGGCTTCCTTGTCCGTATCGGCCGCCAGGCGCACCGCCAGATTGTGTTTGGCGATAAAGTTGTCGTGTTTCTTTGCGCTGTCGGGAGAAAGCCCGACAATTGTCACACCGAGCTTTTGAAATTCCTCGATCAGTTCGCTGAAGGCGATCGCTTCCTTGGTGCAACCCGGAGTGTTGTCCTTGGGATAAAAATAGACCACCACGGGTTTTCCCTTGAGAGAGTCCAGGGCGATTCGCCCGTTACCGTCACCTTCCAGGTCGAATACCGGAGCACTATCGCCAATGGCCAGTTCGCTCATTCCGCCTTCCTTCTGTCAAAGTTTGTTAGTTAAAGCCGAATGCAGACAACTTGCTACGACGTAGCTGTCGCTTTTGCGACGGCTTTCGAAGTATCATAGGCCGCCCGTTGAATCGTTCAATGCTGTGTGGGGTGAGCCCTTTGTCTTGTCCCTTAATAAATGTGACGCCCGAATGCAGAGTTTCAGGCTGAAGAATGGACTGACCTAGTTGCCCAAAACTGGCGGAACCGAAGGAAAAACAGCAGGCATTCCCAAGCGCGGCAAGCGAAGACGCGTCGTGATCCTTTTGGTCCTGATGCTGGTTTGCGCTGTCACTGTCCTCGGTTATTTTTTTGCGTCAGGTCCGGTGCGCGTCCCATTGCTGGGCAGCCTTCTTGCCATGCAGGGAACAAGGGGCTCGGTTGTCCTTTCGGTCGGAAGGGCGAGCCTGGACTTCACGGCGAGTGATGGCGTCGAGATCATTCTCGAAGATGCCCATGCCCGGATTTCGGGACCTTCGCCTGTCGACATCACATTGCCGAAACTGGTTGCACCGCTCGATCCCGAGGCCATGCTGACGGGCAATATCCATTTTGCGTCCCTCAATCTCGAAAGCCCCAGTATCGTTATCGAGCTCAAGGGCGGTCCTGCGAAAATTCCTGAAGTCGGACCGCTGATGGAAACTGTCGACCGTGTCAGTGACGTTGTTGACGACCAGTTTGCCCGGCGGGGATTGCGGTTCGTCAAGGTCAGAAACGCATCTTTCGATCTGAAGGGGGTCTCGCCGAGGCACATCGAAGATATCGACGCTGACATCCTGCGGGGTGAAAACCGGGTCATCAGGGCTTACGCGAAAGTCTCGGGCAACGTTTCCAACTGGCGCCTCGAACTGGCGCGCAGCGCACCCGCCGACGGGTCGCAGAAGAACATTGGCGTTGTTGTCAACGGCATCACCCTGGCTGAAATCCTCGGTGCGGGAAGTGTCTCCAAGCAGGGCAAGGGTCTTGGGCTGCCCGCTTCGGCGAAAATCGAGACGCGGCTGGATGGTGAAGGCAACTTCATTTCCGCAAACGCCGTTGCGAAGGTCAATAACGGCTGGTTCCAGCTCGGCAAAACGCTGGTTGCGTTTGACGATGCCGCCTTGTCGCTGGTCTTCAAGGCGGACAAGCCGACGATTGAGATCACGAAGTCGCACGTCATTCGCGGCAACACCCGTATCTTCTTTACCGGGGCGATAGAACCGAAAATTGACGACACGCCGACCTGGGGGATCTCGATCGATTCGAAGTATCCGCAATTCGGCTCTGCCGACATTCCCGAAGCTCCCCAGATGCTGAACGGGATCAATCTCCAGGCCAGGTTCAACACCGAAAGCAGGGAACTCACTGTCGAGCGCTTCATTGCACGATCGGGAAAAGCGGTCGTCAATGGGGCCGCGTCCTTGCGGATAACACCTCAGGGACCATATCTCGCGATTGCGGCCGAGGGCGAGCAGATACCGATCGCGGTTGCCAAGCAGGTGTGGCCGATTACCCTTGTTCCGCCAGCGCGCCGGTGGATCATTGATCGCATCACCAGCGGCAAGATCGAAACCGTTTCATTCACGGGCGCGTTGCGCCCGCCAGCATTTAATCACCGTGACCCGGATCCGGGTTGGGCGGGCAATGATATGCGGGTCGACATGTCGTTTTCGGACGGAGCCATTGTGCCGATCGGAGACGTTCCTGAAATCAGCGGTCTGAACGGCACCCTGACGATCAGGGACGAGATGCTGACCGTTGACGCTGAAAGCGGACAGGCAAATGCATCGAATGGTGGCACGGTATCGTTGCCAACGGGACAGTTCCGGATCGACAATCTTCCACTCAGACACGGAAAGATCGCGCATGTAGCAACACGCCTTGAGGGCGAGGCCGCCGATCTTGGGGCAATGGTGGACAGTGCCCCGTTCAAGGTGCTTGAGCGTGCAAGCCTGACAAATGACGGTGTCAGCGGTAACGGGCATCTGGATATCAACGCCTCTTTCCCACTGGGCAAGAAAATTGACCTTGCCGACGTCGAATGGAACGCGACTGGCGAGTTGGTCGATTTCACGGACGAGAACCCGATCATGGGCCACACGATCGAGAATGCGGATGTCGTGCTGGAAGCCGATCGGCAACAGGTTGCCATAACCGGCAAGGGCGTACTCGACGGCCTGAAAGCGGATATCGATCTCGTCATTCCGATCGGTGGTTCGGG
>JAEPML010000038.1 GCA_017643925.1 Roseibium sp.
ATCGCGCCGTCCATCTGGGCAGCACCGGTGATCATGTTCTTCACGTAGTCAGCGTGACCCGGGCAGTCAACGTGAGCGTAGTGACGGTTTTCCGTCTCATACTCAACGTGCGCCGTGGAGATGGTGATGCCGCGTGCCTTTTCTTCAGGCGCACCGTCAATCTCGTCGTATGCTTTTGCTTCAGCACCGCCAGCTTCAGCCAGCGTCATGGTGATTGCAGCTGTCAGCGTCGTCTTGCCGTGGTCAACGTGGCCAATCGTGCCAATGTTAACGTGCGGCTTGTTGCGCTCAAACTTTTCTTTCGCCATCGGATTACTCCGTTTCTCTAGTTCTTTTGACGTTTAAGAGGCTGGGATCAGGCGTATTTCGCCTGAACCTCTTCGGCGACGGCCTGCGGCACCTGCTCGTAGTGATCGAACACCATCGAGTACTGTGCGCGGCCTTGAGACATGGAACGCAGGTTGTTCACGTAGCCAAACATGTTGGCCAGCGGGACCATTGCGGTGATGACTGTAACGATGCCACGGTTCTCCGTGCCGGCGATCTGGCCGCGGCGGGAGTTCAGGTCACCAATCACGTCACCCATGTATTCTTCAGGGGTAACAACCTCGACCTTCATGACCGGCTCGAGAAGTTTCGGGCCAGCTTTCTGGATCGCTTCGCGGAAACCGGCACGGCCGGCGATTTCGAAGGCGAGAACAGAAGAGTCAACGTCGTGGTACGCACCGTCGGTCAGGGTTGCCTTGATGTCGAGCATCGGGAAGCCTGCCAGCGGACCGGAAGACATGACGCTTTCAATACCCTTGGTAACACCCGGGATGTATTCCTTCGGAACGTTACCGCCAACGATCTTGCTCTCGAAGACATAACCTTCATTCGGCTCTGCCGGCTCGATGGTGAGCTTGATGCGTGCAAACTGACCGGAACCACCGGACTGCTTCTTGTGGGTGTAGTCCACGTCGGCAACCTTGGTGATGGTTTCACGGTAAGCAACCTGCGGTGCACCGATGTTGGCTTCGACCTTGAATTCGCGCTTCATGCGGTCGACGATGATGTCCAGGTGCAGCTCGCCCATGCCGGCGATGATGGTCTGACCGGATTCTTCATCAGTCTTCACGCGGAAGGACGGATCTTCAGCAGCCAGGCGGTTCAGGGCAAGGCCCATCTTTTCCTGGTCGCCTTTGGTCTTCGGCTCAACGGCGATCTCGATGACCGGCTCAGGGAATTCCATGCGCTCGAGGATCACCGGCTTCAGCGGATCACAGAGCGTGTCGCCGGTAGTGGTGTCCTTCAGGCCTGCGATCGCAACGATGTCGCCTGCATAGGCCACGTCGATGTCATCACGGGAGTTGGAGTGCATCTGCATCATCCGACCGACGCGCTCGCGCTTGTCTTTCACGGTGTTCAGCAGGGAAGTACCCTTGTTCAGAACGCCGGAGTAGATGCGGCAGAACGTCAGGGAACCGACAAACGGGTCGTTGGCGATCTTGAACGCCAGCAGACCGAGAGGCTCGTCGTCGGAGGACCGACGCTCGACTTCTTCTTCGTTTTTCGGGTCAACGCCCTTGATCGCCGGAACTTCAACCGGGCTCGGCAGGAAGTCGACAACAGCATCAAGAAGCGGCTGAACGCCTTTGTTCTTGAACGCGGAGCCACAGAAAACCGGAACAAACTCGCCAGAGATGGTGCCCTTGCGGATCAGTTCCTTGATCTTCTCGATGGAGGGCTCTTCACCTTCCAGGTAAGCTTCCATGGCTTCTTCGTCGATCTCGACAACCGTCTCGATCAGCGCGTCGCGTGCTTCAGCGGCGCGATCAGCCAGTTCGGCAGGAATGTCAACTTCGTCCCATGCGGCGCCGAGGTTTTCGGACTGCCAGATGAGAGCCTTCATTTTCAGAAGGTCGACAACACCAGCGAATTCGCTTTCGGCACCGATGTTCAGCTGCATGACCAGCGGAGTTGCGCCGAGGCGCTCCTTGATCATGGTGACGCAACGATCGAAGTCGGCGCCGAGCTTGTCCATCTTGTTGACGAAGATCATCCGCGGAACGTTGTACTTGTCGGCCTGACGCCAGACAGTTTCCGTTTGCGGCTCAACGCCGGCGTTTGCATCCAGAAGAGCAACCGCACCGTCAAGAACACGCAGGGAACGCTCGACTTCAATGGTGAAGTCAACGTGGCCCGGGGTGTCGATGATGTTCAGGCGCTTGTCGTTCCAGAACGCGGTGGTCGCAGCAGAGGTGATCGTGATGCCACGCTCTTGCTCCTGCTCCATCCAGTCCATGGTGGCGGCGCCATCATGAACTTCACCGATCTTGTGGCTTTTGCCAGTGTAGTAGAGGATCCGCTCGGTCGTGGTGGTCTTACCTGCATCGATGTGAGCCATGATGCCGAAGTTGCGGTAGTCCTCGATTTTATGCGTGCGCGACATGACGTCTGCCCTTCGAAGTCTCTATTACCAGCGATAGTGCGAGAACGCGCGGTTGGCGTCGGCCATCCGGTGCGTGTCTTCGCGCTTCTTAACTGCGGTACCACGGTTGTTTGCTGCATCGAGCAATTCGCCGGAAAGACGACCAACCATCGTGGTTTCGTTACGATTGCGCGCGGCTGAGATCAGCCAGCGGATTGCCAGCGCCTGACGGCGGTCGGCACGAACCTCAACCGGAACCTGGTAGGTCGCACCACCAACACGGCGGGAACGAACTTCCACTTGCGGCATGACGTTCTCAAGAGCGGCGTGGAACACCTCGATCGGGTTCTCGCGGGTCTTGTTTTCGACAACGTCGAATGCACCGTAAACGATGCGCTCGGCGGTTGATTTCTTGCCGTCATACATGATGGAGTTCATGAACTTCGTGACGACAACATCCCCGAATTTCGGATCCGGGTTGATTTCGCGTTTTTCAGCGCGGTGACGACGGGACATCTAACGTGCTCCTTACTTCGGCCGCTTGGCGCCGTATTTCGAACGACGCTGCTTACGATCCTTGACGCCCTGGGTATCGAGCACACCACGGATGATGTGATAGCGAACACCCGGCAAATCCTTTACGCGGCCGCCGCGGATCATCACCACCGAGTGTTCCTGAAGGTTGTGACCTTCACCCGGGATGTAGCCAATGACTTCGAAGCCGTTGGTCAGGCGGATCTTGGCCACCTTACGCAGAGCCGAGTTCGGCTTCTTCGGCGTCGTCGTGTAGACGCGGGTGCAAACACCACGCTTCTGAGGGCAGGCCTCCATGGCCGGCACCTTGTTCCGCTTCGGCGGATCTTTCCGCGGCTTGCGGATCAACTGGTTGATGGTCGGCATATTTTGCCCTTTACCTTGTCCATCCAAAAATCTGTATGCAACTGCAGTCCCCCGCTGACCTTGCAAGCCTTTAAACATGCAAAATCGCGCCCGCACGCTCCTGGGAGCGGCCGGCGCTGCGAAAAACCAGAGGACCACGAGTTGCCCCGCGGTCATGCAATCGACGCGTATTCGCCTATGTGTACCCGGCAGCGTTTAAGAGGATTGGGTCCTGCGCCTTGGATCAGCGCTGGACGGTTCACTCTTACCGCCTGCCCTTGGGATGCGCGGAAACTACTCATCTGCACCCATTGCGTCAAGTGCTTTATGGAAAAAACCGCGTTTGAGCCAATTACAAGTCAGTAACTTGAATCTTCAGCATAATTTCAGCTGCATCAGGCAATATTCGAAGTGAACGGATGAAGGTTTTTGAAATTTTCTTACCCAGGGGGATTCGAGCCATCCATCAACACCCTGAATCAGGCTTTAACCGGATGTCTAAAAGTCGGCCGGAAAGAGTATGAAACAGGGATGTCTGGTCTCTGTTCCGGCTGAATCACCTTGATTTTCCGGGCTGATTCCGAATTCGCGATCCTCGGGGCAGAAACGGTGATCCCTGCCCTGCAGTTTTTGCAGGCCAGCTCCGCCTCCCTTGCAGCCCGCAAGCCGAACAGGATCCTGCCGAAGGAGCTGCTCTCCAGGATGCTGTTGGAGGATCGGATGTCAGGGGGCGAAGGTAACGATGGCAACATTGCCGGCAAGCGCATCCTGGTAGGCACCTTCATAGACCGGGTCGTCCGGTTCCCCGTCCATCACGCCAATCTGGTCGAGCTCCGCCTCGACATAGCCCTGCGCCGAAAGAGACTCGAGCGTCTTGCGAACGGCATCATCGTCATCCGGTGCGGTCAGCAGCGCATGAATGGTGATGGCGGTGTCGGGCGATGCGTCTTCATCTTCCCAGACCCGGCCGATCACGATGTAAACGACCGGCTCGAGTTCAATGTCATTGTCGTTCATGTCTGTCCCTTTCCCGGATCCGATAAAAGAAAGGCCGCCCGGGGGCGGCCTTTCTGATCTTGACTGGAAAGCCGATTACTCGGCTGCGCCGGTCATGTCTTCCAGAAGCCCTTCGGCCGCGCTTTCCGAAGACTGCTGCCGCTGCGCTTCCTGGATCAGGTCGTCGCGATGCGTTGCAATCTGGCGGATACGCTTCATGACCCCACCGGTACCGGCCGGGATCAGGCGGCCAACGATGACGTTCTCCTTGAGGCCGACCAGCGGGTCGGTCTTGCCGTTGACGGCCGCATCGGTAAGAACGCGCGTCGTTTCCTGGAAGGAAGCGGCGGAGAAGAACGAGCGGGTCTGCAGCGACGCCTTGGTGATGCCGAGCAGAACTGGAACACCCTTGGCCGGATCGCGCGCATTGTCGATCGCTTTCCGGTTGGCTTCCTCGAAGTCGAGCTTGTCGATCTGCTCGCCGGAGAAGAACTCCGTGTCGCCCGGATCGGTGATCTCGATCTTCTGCAGCATCTGGCGAACAATCACCTCGATGTGCTTGTCGTTGATGGTCACGCCCTGCAGACGGTAGACTTCCTGGATCTCGTTGACGAGATAGGCAGCCAGTGCCTCCACGCCCTTGACGGCCAGAATGTCGTGCGGTGCCGGGTTACCGTCCAGAATGTACTCACCCTTTTCAATGGCATCGCCTTCCTGAAGGTGGAAGTGCTTGCCTTTCGGGATGAGATATTCGACGGGCTCAACGCCCTCCTCTGCCGGATCGATGATGATGCGGCGCTTGTTCTTGTAGTCGCGACCGAAGCGGATCGTACCATCGATTTCGGCGATGATCGCGTGATCCTTCGGACGACGGGCCTCGAACAGTTCCGCAACACGCGGCAGACCACCGGTGATGTCCTTGGTCTTGGCGCTTTCAAGCGGGATACGAGCCAGAACGTCACCGGCTTTCACCGACGATCCCGGCTGAACCGACAGAACCGCGTCCACGGACAGCATCAGACGTGCATCCAGACCGCGGGAGTTCTTGGAGATCGCACCCTTGTCGTCCTTGATGACGATGGCAGGTTTGAGATCCGCTCCACGCTGCGAGGACCGCCAGTCGATGACGACACGCTTGGTGATACCGGTCGCCTCGTCGGCCGTTTCCTGAACGGATGCACCGTCGACCAGGTCTTCAAAGTCAACAACACCGTCAACTTCTGCCAGCATCGGACGGGTGTACGGATCCCATTCGGCAATCCGCTGACCGCGCTTGACGCTGTCACCTTCGTCGACATGAAGCTTGGAACCGTAGGCGACACGATGCACGGCACGCTCGTTGCCGTCGCTGTCGATGACAACGATGGACATGTTGCGAACCATGGCGATCAGGTTGCCGTCCGAGTCGCGCTGGACAGAACGGTTCCGGATCTTGATAGTGCCGTCGACGTTGGATTCGATGAACGAACTGTCGACAACCTGTGCCGTACCACCGATGTGGAAGGTACGCATGGTCAGCTGGGTGCCCGGCTCACCGATGGACTGTGCCGCAATAACGCCGACAGCCTCACCCATGTTCACCGGAGTACCACGCGCCAGGTCACGACCGTAACAGGTCGCACACACGCCGGTTTCCGTTTCACAGGTCAGAACCGAACGGATCTTGATCTGCTGAACCTTGGCAGCCTCGATGGCATCAACGTCCTTCTCGTCGATGAGCTTGCCTTTCGGAACAAGCACTTCGCCGGTCTGGTTGTTGATGACGTCTTCAGCCGTCGTCCGGCCCAGAACACGCATGCCCAGGGAAGCGATGACGTTACCGGCATCGACAATCGGTGCGACGGTGATGCCACGCTCGGATCCACAATCCGGTTCAAGGATGATGGAGTCCTGTGCAACGTCAACGAGACGACGTGTCAGGTAACCGGAGTTCGCAGTCTTCAGGGCGGTGTCGGCCAGACCCTTACGGGCACCGTGGGTGGAGTTGAAGTACTCCAGAACCGACAGGCCTTCCTTGAAGTTCGAGATGATCGGGTTCTCGATGATGGAACCGTCCGGCTTGGCCATCAGACCACGCATACCGGCCAGCTGCTTCATCTGCTGAGGTGAACCACGGGCGCCGGAGTGGGACATCATGTAAACCGAGTTCATCGGCTTCTGGCGTCCGGACTCCTCGTCGACCTGGACCGCCTTGATGCGGGCCATCATCTCGTCAGCGATCTTGTCGGTGCATTTCGCCCAGGCGTCGACAACCTTGTTGTACTTTTCACCCTGGGTGATCAGACCGTCATTGTACTGCTGCTCGTATTCGGTCGCGAGCGACGCGGTTTCCGCCACCAGCTTCTGCTTGGTGTCCGGAATGACCATGTCGTCCATGCCGAAGGAAATGCCGGCGTTACAGGCATTCTTGAAGCCGAGTTCCATGATCCGGTCACAGAAGATAACCGTCTCCTTCTGACCGCAGGCACGGTAAACCGTGTCGATCATCTTGGAGATGTCCTTCTTGGTCATCAGCTTGTTGCAGACCTCGAACGGCACTTCGTGATGCTTCGGCAGAAGTTCTGCAATCAGCATCCGGCCGGGTGTCGTCTCAATGATCTCGGACGTCGGGTTGCCGTCGGCATCGACCGAGCGGAAACGACCCTTGATCTTGGTATGCAGCGTGATGACCTTGTTGGCCAGCGCATGATGTATCTCGCCGATATCGGAGAAAGCCATGCCCTCGCCCGGCTCGCCTTCTGCCATGATCGACAGATAGTACAGGCCCAGAACGATATCCTGCGAAGGCACGATGATCGGGCCACCGTTTGCCGGGTGCAGAATGTTGTTGGTGGACATCATCAGCGTACGCGCTTCCAGCTGGGCTTCCAGCGAGAGCGGTACGTGAACAGCCATCTGGTCACCGTCGAAGTCGGCGTTGAACGCGGAACAGACAAGCGGATGCAGCTGAATGGCCTTGCCTTCGATCAGGGTCGGCTCAAAGGCCTGGATGCCAAGACGGTGAAGCGTCGGCGCACGGTTCAGCAGAACCGGGTGCTCGCGGATCACCTCGTCGAGAATATCCCAGACTTCCGGACGTTCCTTTTCAACCAGCTTCTTCGCCTGCTTGACGGTCGAGGAGAAGCCCTTGGCGTCAAGGCGCGAATAGATGAACGGCTTGAAGAGCTCGAGCGCCATCTTCTTCGGAAGGCCACACTGGTGCAGCTTCAGTTCCGGACCCACAGTGATGACCGAACGGCCGGAATAGTCGACGCGCTTGCCGAGCAGGTTCTGACGGAAGCGGCCCTGCTTGCCTTTCAGCATGTCGGACAGCGACTTCAGCGGACGCTTGTTGGCACCGGTGATAACGCGGCCACGGCGGCCGTTGTCGAACAGGGCGTCAACGGACTCCTGAAGCATGCGCTTCTCGTTCCGGATGATGATGTCCGGAGCACGCAGTTCCATCAGGCGGCGCAGACGGTTGTTACGGTTGATCACGCGGCGATAGAGATCGTTCAGATCAGACGTCGCGAACCGACCACCGTCGAGCGGGACCAACGGGCGAAGATCCGGCGGGATGACCGGAACAACGGTCATGATCATCCACTCCGGGCGGTTGCCGGATTCCATGAAGGCTTCGATGACCTTCAGGCGCTTTGCCAGCTTCTTCGGCTTCAGCTCGGTGGTTGCTTCGGCGATTTCCTGGCGCAGTTTTTCGCTTTCACGTTCCAGATCCATGCTCATCAGGATCTCGCGGATCGCTTCAGCACCGATCATCGCCGTGAAGGCGTCTTCGCCATATTCGTCCTGGGCAGCAACATAGTCTTCTTCGGACAGAAGCTGGTGCTGCTTGAGCGGGGTCAGGCCTGGCTCGAGAACGACGTAGTTCTCAAAGTAGAGAACACGCTCCAGATCCTTCAGCGTCATGTCGAGCAGCAGGCCAATGCGGCTCGGCAGGGACTTCAGGAACCAGATGTGGGCAACCGGAGCTGCCAGCTCGATGTGCCCCATCCGTTCACGGCGTACACGTGACAGGGTGACTTCGACGCCACACTTTTCACAGATGACGCCCTTGTATTTCATGCGCTTGTATTTGCCGCAAAGACATTCGTAGTCCTTGATCGGGCCAAAGATGCGCGCACAGAACAGGCCGTCGCGTTCCGGCTTGAACGTACGGTAGTTGATGGTCTCCGGCTTTTTGATTTCGCCGAAGGACCACGACAAGATTTTTTCCGGGCTCGCAAGCGAAATCCGGATGTTGTCGAAGGTCTGTGCGGGAGCCTGCTGGTTAAACAGGTTCATGACCTCATGATTCATGATCCATCTCCTTCGATGCACGGCCGGGGATCGGACTGTTGCGCCCTTCCCCGTCACCGGCATGCCAAGTCATATCGGGTCCGTTGCCGGGGTTACTCTGCGGCGTCCGCAGTTTCTTCCTCGGCAATCGCTGGCGCATCAGTCCGTTGCAGTTCAACGTTGAGACCCAGAGACCGCATTTCCTTCACGAGAACGTTGAAGCTCTCCGGAATACCCGCTTCGAACGTGTCGTCGCCGCGAACGATGGCCTCGTAGACCTTCGTACGGCCGGCCACGTCGTCCGACTTCACAGTGAGCATTTCCTGCAGCGTGTAGGCTGCACCGTAAGCTTCAAGCGCCCAGACCTCCATTTCACCGAAGCGCTGGCCACCAAACTGCGCCTTACCACCCAGCGGCTGCTGCGTGACGAGCGAGTACGGGCCAATCGAACGGGCATGGATCTTGTCGTCGACAAGGTGATGCAGCTTCAACATGTAGATGTAGCCAACGGTCACCTGGCGATCGAACTCTTCACCGGTTCGGCCATCGAACAAGGTAGACTGTCCGGACGGCTTGTAACCGGCAATGTTGAGCGCTTCGACAACATCGGGTTCACGAGCACCATCGAAGACCGGCGTTGCAATCGGCACGCCCTTCTTCAGCTCGTCCGCCAGGCGCACGATGCCCTCGTCATCGAATTCCTTGACGTTGTCGCCCTTCATGTTGTCGCCGTAGATCTCGACGATCTTGCCGCGCAACTTGTCGACTTCGCCGGATTTCCGGTACTCGTCATACTTCTCGCCGATGCGCAGGCCCATGCCGCGGCAGGCCCAACCCATGTGGGTTTCAAGGATCTGACCGACGTTCATGCGCGACGGCACGCCGAGCGGGTTCAGCACGATGTCGACATGGGTCCCGTCTTCCAGGAACGGCATGTCTTCACACGGGTTGATCTTGGAAACCACACCCTTGTTGCCGTGACGGCCGGCCATCTTGTCGCCCGGCTGAAGCTTGCGCTTCACGGCAACGAAGACCTTGACCATCTTCATGACGCCTGGCGGCAGTTCGTCACCGCGCTGCAGTTTCTCGACCTTGTCGATGAAACGCTGCTCGAGACGCTTGCGGCTGTCGTCATACTGACCGCGCAGGGCTTCGATTTCGGACATGAACTTCTCGTCGTCGGTGGCAAACTGCCACCACTGCGAGCGCGGGAAGTCGTTGAGAACGTCCCCGGTCAGCTGCGTGTCCTTCTTGAAGCCTTTCGGGCCGGCAACGGCGGTCTTGTCCATCAGCATCTCGGCCAGACGGCCATAGACGTTGCGGTCAAGAATTGCCTGTTCGTCGTCGCGGTCCTTCGCGAGGCGTTCGATTTCCTCACGCTCGATCGCCATCGCGCGCTCGTCTTTTTCAACGCCGTGGCGATTGAAGACACGCACTTCGACGACGGTACCGGACACACCCGGCGGCAGGCGAAGCGAGGTATCGCGAACGTCCGAGGCCTTCTCACCGAAGATGGCACGCAGAAGTTTCTCTTCCGGTGTCATCGGGCTTTCGCCCTTCGGCGTGATCTTGCCAACCAGGATATCACCCGGGTTCAGCTCCGCACCGATATAGACAATGCCGGCTTCGTCGAGGTTCTTCAGCGCCTCTTCCGAAACGTTCGGAATGTCGCGCGTGATTTCTTCCGGGCCAAGCTTGGTATCGCGGGCCATTACCTCGAATTCCTCAAGGTGAATGGAGGTGAAGACATCGTCGGAAACGATGCGCTCGGACAGGAGGATGGAATCCTCGAAGTTGTAGCCGTTCCAGGGCATGAACGCGACAAGCACGTTCCGGCCGAGCGCCAGATCACCGAGTTCCGTGGACGGACCATCAGCAATGATGTCGCCCTTGTGGACGCGATCACCGACACGAACCAGCGGGCGCTGGTTGATACAGGTGTTCTGGTTGGAACGCTGGAACTTCTGCAGCCGGTAGATATCGACGCCGGACTTGCCCGGGTCGAGTTCTTCCGTCGCGCGGATAACGATACGGGTTGCATCGACCTGATCGACCACACCTGCACGGCGTGCACCAATCGCGGCACCGGAATCGGAGGCCACGACAGCTTCCATGCCGGTTCCGACAAACGGCGCTTCGGCGCGAACCAGCGGCACCGCCTGGCGCTGCATGTTCGAGCCCATCAGTGCGCGATTGGCGTCATCGTTCTCGAGGAACGGAATAAGCGCCGCGGCGACGGAGACCAGCTGCTTCGGCGAAACGTCCATGAGGTCGACCTTGTCGGACGGAACCATCATGTTTTCACCGGCATGACGACAGGTGATCAGTTCGGTGGTGAAGCGACCGTCATCGTCATATTCCGCATTGGACTGCGCCACGTAGTGCTTGGCTTCTTCCATGGCGGACAGGTAAACGACGTCGTTGGTGACGACACCGTCCTTCACCTTGCGATACGGGCTTTCGATGAAGCCGTACTTGTTGACGCGGGCAAAGGTCGCCAGGGAGTTGATCAGACCGATGTTCGGGCCTTCCGGCGTTTCAATCGGGCAGATACGGCCATAATGCGTCGGGTGAACGTCGCGCACTTCGAAGCCTGCACGCTCACGGGTCAGACCACCCGGGCCAAGAGCCGACAGGCGGCGTTTGTGGGTGACTTCCGAAAGCGGGTTGGTCTGGTCCATGAACTGCGACAGCTGCGAAGAGCCGAAGAATTCACGAACGGCAGCGGCAGCCGGTTTCGCGTTGATCAGATCCTGCGGCATGACGGTGTCGATCTCGACGGAGCTCATACGCTCCTTGATCGCACGCTCCATGCGCAACAGGCCGACGCGGTACTGGTTTTCCATCAGCTCGCCAACGGAACGGACGCGGCGGTTGCCAAGGTTATCGATGTCATCGATATCGCCCTTGCCGTCACGCAGTTCCAGAAGAACGCGGATAACCTCCAGGATGTCTTCCTTGCGCAATACGCGAACCGTGTCCTCGCACTGCACGTCGAGACGCATGTTCATCTTCACGCGGCCAACGGCGGACAGGTCGTAGCGCTCGTCGTCGAAGAACAACGACTGGAACATGGCTTCCGCAGTGTCGATGGTGGGCGGCTCGCCCGGGCGCATGACGCGGTAGATGTCGAACAGCGCGTCCTCGCGGGACTCGTTCTTGTCGACATTGAGCGTGTTGCGGATATACGGACCCGTGTTGACGTGGTCGATATCCAGCATCGTCAGGTCGTGATAACCGCGCTCGATCAGCTCTTCCAGCAGTTTGCCG
The DNA here is from genome assembly GCA_017643925.1 of Roseibium sp. Classification (GTDB taxonomy): domain Bacteria; phylum Pseudomonadota; class Alphaproteobacteria; order Rhizobiales; family Stappiaceae; genus Roseibium. The sequence continues at coordinate 11,831 of JAEPML010000038.1, forward strand.
GTAATTTCGTCGCCGGCTTCGGCATAGATTTCACCGGTCTTCATGTCGACGATGTCTTCAGCCAGGTACTGGCCATGCAGATCTTCGTCGGTGACCTTCAGGGCGGTGACACCCTTCTCGCCGAGCTGCTTGATGGTGCGTGCGGTGATCTTGCGGCCACCTTCAACAACGACGTCGCCGCTGTCTGCATCGATCAGGTCATAGGAAGCCTTGGTCCCCTTCAGACGGGCGCCGTCAAACGGCATGCGCCAGGAACCGTCCTTCTGACGGGTGTATTCAACACGCTTGTAGAAGGTGTTGAGGATTTCCTCACCGTCGAGGCCAAGTGCCATCAGCAGGGATGTCACCGGGATCTTGCGGCGGCGGTCGATACGTGCATGCACGATATCCTTGGCATCGAATTCAATGTCGAGCCAGGAACCACGGTAGGGGATCACGCGAGCAGCAAAGAGCAACTTGCCGGACGAGTGGGTCTTGCCCTTGTCATGATCGAAGAACACGCCCGGAGAACGGTGCATCTGGGAGACGATCACGCGCTCGGTGCCGTTGACGATAAACGTGCCGTTGTCGGTCATGAACGGCATGTCGCCCATGTAGACATCCTGTTCCTTGATGTCCTTGACGGACTTGGCACCGGTGTCTTCATCGACATCAAACACGATCAGCCGCAGGGTGACCTTCAGCGGAGCTGCGAAGGTCATGTCGCGCTGGCGGCACTCGTCGACGTCATATTTTGGAGCTTCAAATTCGAAGGAGACAAATTCCAGAAGGGACGTGCCTGCGAAATCGGAAATGGGAAATACGGACTGGAAGACCGCTTCAAGGCCTTCATTTTTGCGACCGCCGCCCGGCATCTCGTCGACCTGCAGAAACTGGTCGTAAGATGCTTTTTGAACCTCAATGAGATTGGGCATAGCCGCGACATCGCGGATCGATCCGAAATATTTACGGACCTTTTTGCGACCGTTGAACGTTTGGGTCATTGTCGCTCCTCGTATCGGCCGGGTAAACGGCTTCCCGAAACGCCCCTTGTCCAATCGGGCATGCTGCCCGGGCGCTTCGGAAAACCGTCCCCCAAATGATCAACCTGCTTCCGTTGAAGCCGACCGGTTGACCGGTTGTGGGTCCAGGACTTGCTGATCTGCGATTGTGCGATCACAGCAGGCCCTAGGGGGACGTACGCCCCGGAACCGGGTCAGACCCGCCGGGGCATGCAACGGTCCCGGAAAACCGGGACCGTCAAAAGGCAAAGGCCTTTATTACTTCAGCTCTACAGAAGCACCAGCTTCTTCGAGCTTCTTCTTCAGCTCTTCAGCTTCGTCCTTGGCAACGCCTTCCTTGACAGCTTTCGGAGCGCTTTCTACGAGCTCTTTAGCTTCTTTCAGGCCAAGACCGGTGATTGCGCGGACTTCCTTGATGACGTTGATTTTCTTGTCGCCGGCAGAAGCCAGAACAACGTCAAATTCGGTTTTCTCTTCAGCAGCAGCACCGGCATCGCCACCAGCGCCAGCAACAGCAGCAACTGCAACCGGAGCAGCGGCGGAAACGCCCCATTTTTCTTCAAGAAGCTTAGAAAGTTCAGCAGCTTCCATAACAGTCAGTGCGGACAGTTCGTCTACGAGCTTTTCAAGATCAGCCATTTTTTAGTACCTTAAGTTCGAACCAAGTTTCGGGTTCTTTAGACAGTGTGTTTGGACGCCTTATGCGGCCTCGTCCTTCTTGGCGTACGCGCCGAAGACGCGGGCGAGCTGCCCGGCCGGTGCGTTGACAACCTGAGCAACTTTCGTTGCCGGAGTCTGGATCATGCCAACCAGTTTCGCGCGCAGCTCATCGAGCGACGGCATGGTTGCCAGTGATTTGACCCCATCAGCGTTCAGGTTGGTCGTGCCCAGAGCACCGCCAAGGATTGCAAACTGTTCGTTTGCCTTGGCGAAATCGACGGCTGCTTTCGGAGCGGCTACCGGATCGTCGGAATAGACGAGTACGGTCGGGCCCTGGAGCAGGTCGGAGATGTGCTCAAGGTCGGTGCCTTGAAGGGCGAGTTTCACAAGGCGGTTTTTTGCGACTTTTACAGTGCCACCGGCTTCACGAACAGACGAACGAAGCGCCGTCATCTGTGCAACCGAAAGACCTGCGTAGTGCGCGACAACGACAACGCCGGCTTTGCTCACCTCAGCGTTGAAAGACGTCACGAACTCGTGCTTTTCCGCTCTTTCCACTTGCCTTCTCCATTTGATGGCGTTTCCGCCACCGGTTTACCTTTGCCGCCCGGCCGTGGGTTCCGAACCCGGAACCGTCAGATCGAACGACGCTCAGGGTCCTGTCCCCTCACCTGCATGGTTCAGTCATGCGGCAAGGTCTGGTTCGAACCTGGTTTGCCCGCCATTCGGCGGAAAATTCGGTTCTCACCCATCTATGCAGGCCTTTGAGGCTTAAGACGGTGAACCGGCACCTGCAGTCTCGGACAGGGCAATCCGGCGGCGAACCGCCGGATCTATTCAGCCTTTCAGCTGAAATTCTTGGTCAATCCGGAAACCCGGATTATTCGCTGGCGACACTCGCCAGATCAATCTTCACGCCCGGGCCCATGGTGGAGGACACAGCGATGCGCTTCAGATAGGAACCTTTTGCACCGGCGGGCTTCGCCTTCTGGACAGCATCGATCAGAGCCTTGACGTTCTGAGCGATGGCTTCTTCAGAGAAGGAAACCTTGCCGACACCGGCGTGAACGATACCGGCCTTTTCGACGCGGAACTGAACGGCACCACCCTTGGCGTCGTTGACAGCTGCGGTCACGTCCGGCGTCACGGTGCCGACCTTCGGGTTCGGCATCAGGCCGCGCGGGCCGAGAACCTTGCCGAGACGACCAACGAGCGGCATCATGTCCGGAGTGGCAATGCAGCGATCGAAATCGATCTTGCCGGACTGAACTTCCTGGACCAGCTCTTCCGCACCGACGATGTCGGCGCCAGCGGCCTTTGCTTCGTCAGCCTTGTCGCCACGCGCGAACACGGCAACCTTGACGTTTTTGCCTGTGCCGTTTGGCAGAACGCAGACACCGCGGACCATCTGGTCGGCGTGACGCGGATCAACACCCAGGTTGATCGCCAGTTCGACGGTTTCGTCGAACTTGGTCTTGGAACGTCCTTTGACGAGGCTTACGGCTTCGTCGAGGGAATAAAGCTTGTTGCGGTCGATGCCCACGCGGGCCGCCTTGATGCGCTTTCCAACCTTAGCCATGATCTTACCCCTTCACCTCGAGGCCCATGGAACGGGCGGAGCCTTCGACCATCAGCATGGCTGCATCGATGTCGTTGGCGTTCAGGTCTTTCATCTTGGCTTCGGCGATTTCCTGCACCTGAGCCTTGGTGACGGAACCGACGGTGCCGCGACCCGGGGTCTGCGACCCTTTCTGCAGCTTTGCAGCTTTCTTCAGGAAAAAGCTGACCGGCGCCGTCTTCACTTCGAACGTGAAAGACTTGTCCGTGAAGTACGTGATGATGGTCGGGCACGGAGCACCCTTTTCAACATCCTGGGTCTGCGCGTTGAACGCCTTGCAGAATTCCATGATGTTCAGACCACGCTGACCGAGCGCCGGACCGATGGGCGGCGACGGAGTAGCGGAACCTGCCGGCACCTGAAGCTTCAGGAAGCCTTCGATTTTTTTCGCCATGATTCTCTCCAGTTGTCTGCAGCTGAATGGGTGTTCAGCTGCTTGGGAGCTGGTGGTGCGGTCCTTTGGGGACACCCGGCGAAGAGCGCCCGAACCTTCCACCCGACTTATCCCGGCGCCTCACCTCAAGGGCTCCGCCACCAGGCACTTCAAACCACCCCGCGGGGCGGCAAACAGTCAGAGCTTGTCGACCTGACCGAATTCCAGTTCGACCGGCGTCGCCCGGCCAAAGATGGACACTGCCACCTTGAGACGCGCCCGTTCGTCGTCAACCTCTTCCACAAGACCGGAGAAGGACGCAAACGGACCGTCGGAAACACGCACCTGCTCACCAACCTCGAAACTGACGGATGGCTTCGGCCGATCCACACCTTCCTGCACCTGGTTGATGATGCGCATGGCTTCCTTTTCCGGTATCGGCATCGGCTTTTGATCCGCTCCGAGGAAGCCGGTCACTTTCGGCGTGTCCTTGATCAGGTGGAACGCCTCGTTGGTCATCTCCATTTTCACCAGGACATAGCCCGGGAAAAACTTGCGCTCAGCATCCACCTTGCGGCCGCGGCGCACTTCGACAACCTTTTCCATCGGAACGAGGATTTCCTCAAAAAGATCGGTCAGACCTTTCTGCTCAGCCTTCTCGCGGATGGAATCGGCGACCTTCTTCTCAAAATTGGAATAGGCGTGCACAATGTACCAGCGCTTGGCCATGGTTCTCAGTTCCGTTTCTTGTTCTTTGTCTTCAAACCGGGGGTCGGACTTAAAACTTAACTGCCGACACCCAGAATCAGGCCGATTCCCCAGCCCATCAGCTGATCCGCCAAGAGAAAGAATATCGAGGCGATCAGCACCATGACGAACACCATGGCAGTGGTCACGGCAGTCTCTTTACGCGTCGGCCAAGTCACCTTGGACGTTTCAGCGCGTACTTCCTGGATGAATTTAAAGGGATTGGTCTTCGCCATTCCGATTCCGGTCTGTTAAATACGAGTGGGCGCGCGAAATACCTTCGCGCGCCTCACTCGAGGAAACTCTTAAGCCCTCGAGGCAGATTAATCAAGAGCAAAATGGCAGGGGCAGCAGGGTTCGAACCCGCGACCTACGGTTTTGGAGACCGTCGCTCTACCAGCTGAGCTATACCCCTTCAGGGACCGCTCTCGCGGTCTTGCTCCTGATACCTCTCCAAGCCGCGTCTTGCAAGACTTAGGAGGTGACGTTGCCGGGCACAAGCCCGGCAACGAAAATCATCTTACTCGACGATTGAAGCGACGACGCCGGCGCCGACGGTACGGCCACCTTCGCGGATCGCGAAGCGCAGGCCTTCTTCCATGGCGATCGGCACGATCAGTTCAACGTCGACAGAGACGTTGTCGCCCGGCATCA
>JAEPML010000039.1 GCA_017643925.1 Roseibium sp.
GATAATAGGTCTGTTCGGTTATGCGAACCTCACGGATCGCATCAACCCGCGCCATTCCTTGCCCGACAAGTACCTCAACCTGTCGTAACTTCGTGACAATTTCCTCGGGCTTGTGTCGCTTGTTTCCCATCGTGAATCCTCCGTTTTCTAAACATAGCGGCGGACCACTTCAGTGGGGGAGGATCAGGCATATCAGGAAATGCACTTCAGCGTGAGCTCACAGTCGAAGCGGGAATATCAAGAAACATTGGCACAAGATCGCAAAGATCAGCAGCGTCAGATAGCGTCTGTTGTCAATAGCCTGGACGTCTCTGTCTTTGGGGTGCTGCGTAGCATTCAAGGCGTCATGGCAGCGGCCAATCTGTCAGATACAGAAAAGGTTGAGGCCATCGAAGACTTACTAAAGCACAGCAAGACAGAGGATTTTGACCGGCTGAAAGATGATTTGGCAGACACTGCCAGCAACGCGAACTGGTATGACATCCTGGAAACTCGTTCGCTAAAGCTACAAAACCGTCTCAGCCCAGTGTTGCGGGCTTTGGAATTCATGCCGACGACGCGGGCCAAGGCACTGCAAAAAGCGATTGCCTATTTCAAAGCAGATGGGGATTTATCAGCAGGTCATGCACCTGTGGATTTTCTCGACCCGGAACAACGGGCTGCGCTGATCCGTGCTGATGAAACTTTCCGGGTGTCCCTGTACAAAGTGTTTCTGTTCCAAGCTGTCACCACGGCTATCAAATCGGGTGATCTGAATATCGAACAATCCTACAAATACCGCCCCATGGATACTTATTTGATCGATAAGGTACGGTGGCAGCGCGACAAAACGCACCTCCTGGAACGGGCTGGTTTGACGGAATTCGCTAACCCTGAAGCGGTGTTATCGGTTTTGAAAAGCGCCTTATTTGGACAGTATGAAACGACCAACAGGAATGCGACGAACAATCTGCATCTCAAACTCCGTAAAGACGGGACATTCCATATTGCCACACCAGCCATGGATGGCCGTGAAGATGACCCCATGGGTGATCTCTTCCCCCAGCGACATGACGTGCCACTCGCGCAGGTCTTGGAGACCGTCAACAATCACTGCGGCATGCTGCGATCTTTTGAACATTGGCAGCAAACCCATGTGCGCCAAGCTACGTCGCATCCCGCATTGCTGGCTGGGATCATGGGCTTGGGCTGTGGAATTGACGTGCGGAAAATGGCACGGATATCATCCAGCGTTACCGCAAGCGAGCTGGATCACACCGTGAACTGGCGCTTCTCTCTGGAAAACATCCGCGCGGCAAACGATGCAGTGAATAAGGCCATGGAAGCGATGGAGCTTCCCAATCTGCACCGCCAAACGCATGATCAACTTCATACTGCAAGCGATGGTCAAAAATTCGAGGTGCGCGGTAACAGCCTGCATGCCAGCCGGTCGTTCAAATACTTTGGCCAAGGTCAGGGCATCAGCGCCTATACCTTCGTCGATGAACGCAACTTCTTGTGGCATTCCATGATGATCAGTGCCGCAGATCGTGAAAGTGCCTACGTCATTGATGGGCTGATGCATAATGACGTCGTGAAAAGCGACATCCATTCCACTGATACACACGGCTACACGGAAGCCATCTTCGGCCTGACCCATATGCTGGGGTTCTCATTCGCCCCGCGCATCAAGGGGATCGGCAAGCAGACCCTCTATGCTTTCAAACCGAAAAACCAAGGGGCTGATGATTGGGCGATCCGACCAGATAAAACGGTCAATGAAGCAGTCGTTGTAGAAAATTGGGATGACTTCCTGCGCATGGTGACCACCATCAAACTGAAAGAAAACACCGCATCAGATATTTTTCGACGGCTGAACTCATATTCCAAACAGCATGCCTTGTATCAAACGATGAAAGCATTCGGCCAGATCATCAAATCCTTATTCCTCCTGCGGTATATTGATGACCTTGCCCTGCGACAGGCCATCGAAAAACAGCTCAACAAGGTCGAACTCGCCAACCGGTTCACCCGCGCCGTGGCCGTCGGAAATCCACGTGAATTTATACAAACAGAAAAAGAAGAACAGGAGATCGCAGAAGCCTGTAACCGCCTCATAAAAAACAGCATCATCTGTTGGAATTATTTGTACCTGGCACGCCAAATCGAAAAGGCACCAGATGCCGAGGCGCGGGAAAATCTGCTGCGCCTGATCGCAGCCCACTCACCAATGTCATGGGCCCACATCAACATGCTTGGCGAGTACGACTTCTCCGAAGAAAAACTCCGCGACACACTCGGCGTTCTGCCCCCGAAAAGGGCTGCATAGAAACGACCTGAAAACAGGAGGTACAAAAATCGAAAAAAGCTCGGCAGAGCAGACCGCTTCAACAAATCCTGTGGGACTTTACGTACCTTTGTTGGGAAGAACCCATCTTTGTTCTCGCTTAGAGTAATCCTACGCACAAACCTTCTGACTGGGCCAACTTTCAACTGATAGATTTCTGGAGCCGTAGACATTCGAAATTCCTGCCACTCTCAACCCCGAAAAGCAATTGCCCCGCACTTTGCGGTATTCTTCTCCTACGTGGTTGTTCCCGTCACTCGAGATCGCGTCTCAGGGCCTCGTATTCTATGGGGACACCCGAGAATAGGACGTCCTTGGAGGGGATGAGATTGAAACGGATGTCTTGGCCCATTGCAATGAGACGATTGTAAAGCGGTGCGACATAGAATTCTGCCGCCTGAGATGGTCCTTCTGCGCGCTCCGCGTCGAAGATATCCAGGAACGTCCTGCTGCTTGCGAAATGATAAAGCCCGGTGCAGCATAGGTTTGAAATCGGATCTTTCTCGGTGACGTGGGTCACCCGGTTGCTGCCCGGCTGATCTGGTTTGACGAAGGACCAGTTGTTGCCCTCACCCTCGAACACCTCAAGCCAGCCGTCGCATTCCTCGATGCTGGCTTGTGTGGGCATCTGGAAATTAGGGCGGATCGTGTCGATGTTGAAGACCGTCAGGGGGCCGTCTTCCTCCAGCGCCGACTTACGCAGTCCCAGGGCTATGGTTTCGGCCTGCCCCCCGGTCAGAGCATCCAGTTCAACAAGAAGCGGGTTGCGAATGCCCAGGCGGGCCACTTCACCTTCAAGAAAGCCCCGTGTGTCCTGGATGTCGCGGTAAATGAACATGAAGGGCAGGCTCTCGAAATAGGTCGAAAACCCGCCGATAGAGAGTGCGAGCAAGGAACTGTCGCCAATCGGCAACATGTATTTAGGTAGGTCATAGCCTGCTTTGATAAACCGGCTGCTTGCGCCTGCCATCGGAAAGACGATCATCGCCCCTACCCCTCAAATTCTATAAACATGCGCGCGGCATTGGCAATGAAGGCCTGTTGGCGGTTGGGCCGGTCGTAGTGCAGGGGCAGCATGGACAGGAAAAGCTGAATGGTCATGGCCTGGATACTCGGATCATCCGAGCGCCGTCCGCCGATCTCCAACTGTTTAAAGGTGTTTTGCACCCCGTCCCAGGTACGGTCATGCTCCGGGTAGCGCAGGTCGAAACACATAGTGTCGTGCCTGTCGAGGCGGTAACGCCCCGCTATGATGAAGTCGTAAAGACCGACAACCGAATGCGCCAGCTTGGCCAGGTCATAGCGCGTGTCGCCCCAGATACCGATCTCGCCTTGGAAATCGCGGCCACGCGGATCAATCACCCTGATCTGGTCCGAGCGGAAATCGTAAAGTATGTTCGAGAAGCAAAAGTCACCGTGCAAGAGCCCGAGATCCGAAGGCTTCGCATCTTCGATACACGGTGCCAATTCATCAACCATCTTACGCAAGGAGGGTACGGCCTGCTCATTGACGACCATAGGCGCGTCGATGTCGAAACCACTAGCAGAAGCGAATTCTTCAAGCCGCCCAAGCGTCTTGCGGGTGTAGTCGTCAGAGGTGATCAGGGGCGCACCGTCACTCAGCGCAGTCTGCGAAAACGCGCGCGCCTCGTTGAGAAAGACCGCGCAGCGCCGCAGGATCACCTGCCAGCTCAGAACAGGCAGGCGCCCAAATACCGCGATCTCGGAAAGAGTGTTGTTGTAGAGGTATTCGAGCCGGTAACGGGGCCTATCGCTTGGCTCCTGCGAGAGGACGCGCCCGAAATACTGCGGCGTGTAGGGGCGGATTTCCATCGGAAGCGCCTCGAACCAGGCAGCTTCGGCAGTAATCTTGTCGCTGTCCGAAGAGGATTTTTCGATCCATCGCTCGGTGATCGAAAGCTGATTAAAGGCGCGCTCGGTCGTATGCTGTGCTTTGGATTGGAAATAGGTGATGACATGCCCGAAATCCAACCAGGTATCCGCCCGTGCTGTGATCAGGGGATTAGCTTGGGAATAGAGGTTAAGCCCCTTGACGAAGTCGAAATTTTCAAGTGCGATGCAACGGGCAAGCTCGGCGGCATCTGCGAAGGAAAAATACCCGGCGACCACTTCGCGGGCACCATCGGCCTCGTCCGAGCGCTTGCCGGCAAGATGGAAGGTGTGCTCCTCATCCGGTTCAAGCTCGGCCCAAGCATAATGGGTGCTCGATCGGCCGGTGAGTACGAAGTCCGTGTCAGAACTGGAAATGGGCAAACACAGCGTGTCGCCATGCAGGATGCGTACGGGTTCCTTGTTGATCTTCAGAGCGGTGATAGAATAGACTACGGATTGACCGAGATTGAGATTCTCGGGCACCCGCAATATGGTCAAACCCTGCTCCGCCAAGAGTTGTTCATCGATTGCAGGCAGGTCAAATCCCATCGGAATGGTTAGGGCGATATCCTCATTGAGGTCCTTCAGATCTTTGACCTGCCATTCCCACAGGCGCTTGTTGCCAACGGGAAGGAACGCTGGTGGAAGTTTCCCGAGAAGCGACTCGAACTCGAAGTTCAGATAGGCGCCGGAGGTCAAGAGGATCATAGCTGCGGCTCTTTCCGCACAGCTTGCGCTTCCAGCGCCTGAAGCCGGTCTTTTGCGGCGGCCAATAGCGCGTCGATTTCAGGGCGAGAGAGCGTGGCAAACTCGTCCGGCCGGATGGCTCTGTCATCTACATAGAACCCTTCGTGGCCACACCATGGCTTGCCCAAGATGATCTCGTCGTAAGGGATGCTATTCTCATCGAGCCATTTGATCAGTACCGGGCCGGTTTGGGCGGTGATCAGGCCGATATTGCCTTCATGGGTGCGCATGTTACGCGCCGAGTGCAGGACGATGGTGAATCCCATCTGCTGATATTCGACAAGGCGCTGACGTACGGGTTTGATGACTTCCGCGGTGGCATAGTCTCCCTCGCGGGTCCGGGAAAGCGTATTGTCTATGTCTACGATCAAACGCTTCATCGGCCTAGCACCTTCATGCGCCAACCTCGTCCAGGGAGGCCTCTTGCGGCCCCTCCCTCCCCGAACAGGCCTGAGGGTTGCTCAGGGCCGAAATCAGGTTCGAGGGTCACACTGTCAAACCGCACCGCGCGCTTGTCCCGACTGGCCGTGCCATCGAGTGCAACCAGTGCCTCCTTGGAGAAGCGATGGATCAGGCCCTCGGAAGGCGGCAAGTCTTCGATATCTGCGAGCAGCCCCCTGATACGTTCGAGCAGGGCATCTTGCTCGAAATCCAGATCTGCGAGCCGGTTGAGCAGCGCGTTGCTGTGGATGCTCATATGCGCGCATTTGAACAGGTCCGACTTGTGTGACAGCCCCTTGGGCGCATCCTCCCAGATCGCGCCGAGAAACGGGTAGTCCTGCGGCTTGGGACCGGGATGCGCGGGAAGCTGAAAATGGTCACGGATGACCTGGAACTTCTTTGCAAAGAAGGCGAGCACATAATCTGGCAACTTCATGGGGTCCATGGCGATGATGTGGTTGGACATGTTGCGGGACTGGATACAGCGGAAATACTCATCAACGAAGGCGTAATACTGGATGAAAGGCCACGAGAACATGCGTGTCTCGGCGGTGATAGAAAAGGGTGTGGCCATCACGTCGTAATAGCCGTCGAAGTTCACAAGCTTGCGCATGTCGCGCCCCATGCCAATAAACGCAAAATCGACAAAATAGAACGGCATGGTTACAGAAGCACGCGCGCAAAGCATTTTGCGTTCGAAGAGCGGTCCGGGGCAGGGCTCGAGTCCGCGATTTACATATTCGTCAAGCAGTCGTAGCGTCGAGGTGAGCGCTTTGTCGGTCCGCGTCTTGAGCACCGGGCGGCTCAGGTCGCCAAGCTGCTCCAGGCCCGCCAGTAAGCCCTTGTGCTGCATCCATGTATTGCCTGCCATGGTCCGGGTGGGCTCGGTGGTGACCACCACCTCGACGCCTTCTTTCTGGCATTGCGACAGCAAATCAGAGCGATTCTTGGCAACTATTTTCCAAGTCGAATAGATGATCCGCCGGACCTGCCCCGCGCGCCTGCGTTCGTAGAGCGCATCGAAGGTTTCCTGAAACTCGCTGACATCACGAATAACGCCAGTTACGACAATATCCACCGGTTCGATCTGCGTTTTGTGTTTCATGGTGTGTGCTCTTTGTGGCGGTGCTGGTTCTTGTCCCAGTTCAGGTTCTTGGCGTGGATGACATGCGTGCACAGGTGGTCTAGATGGGTGAAGGGGCGATGCATCATGCGGGTTTGATATTCCCGCGCCCGCTCTATCTGATAGGTGAAGCCGGCCTCGTCAAGCACCCCCAGAATGGCCGTAAGGCGCGATAGGGGAAGCTGATCGCCAGTATGAAACTCGATGAAGAGATAATGGACATTCTCCAACAGGTGCTTGCTTTCTTGAAGTACGCGGTCCTCTGGGCCCTCGATATCGAGCTTGAGGATGTCGACCGGCGCTTCAAGATATGCGCTGAGCTTGCTGGAGTGGACCACCATGTCATCAACGGGCTGAAGATGGCGATAGCGGGCGTGGACCGATGAAGCCATCGACTGCCCTTCGCGGCGCAGTAGCGGATAATCGGCGCCATCTTCGGTTAGCGCCAGGTTGAGCCGCTCGACATCGTCGCCGAGATGTTCGGTATTCTTGATCAACAGTTCAAAGTTCCGAGGGTCTGGTTCGAAACAGGTAATCTTTGCCTTGGGATATCGGTTCTTGAAATAAAGGGTCGCCATGCCGATATGCGAGCCGCCATCAATGATGCGTGGCGTGTCGTTTGTCAGCTTGGCAAAGTAGTCTTCGTAGAGATAAATCTCCTTGTAGACAACATAGACCGAGAACAGGTCGTCGAAATGCAACTCGTGGCCGAGGAACTGGATGCTTGGCTGATCATCGGCCAGCGAGACCTCGCCATTCTCCAGGGCGAGCGCCAGTTCGCGGAAATCAGGCAGATCCTGCGGCCCTGCCGACAGCCCCAGGCCCTGAGCGACAAGGCGCTCCTGGAGGGAGACGACCGTACGCAGCTCCTGTGCGTGCTGTTCATGGGTACGGGCGAGCGAGGACTTGGTTTCCTGCACGGATTGCGTGGCACTGGTGAGGTCGGTCCTGACCTCGTCCAGCCGCCCCGACAGGCGGTCATATTGCGTGGGCAGGGATTGAAGTTTCTCGATCCCGCCCCTGATTTCGCCAAGCTCTGCGCTGGAGGCGACACGTCCGGCGGTGTCCTGGCTCAACGTCTCGACCCGCCTTAGTTGCTCTCCCATTGCACCAAGTGCCTGGGCAAGCCTGATGCTGTCGTCGCTGATCAGGCGGATCTGTTCGTCGAGTTTGGCGCGGGTCGCGCCACCATCGATTGCCTGTCCGTCAAAGCGCTGTCGCATCTGTGCTTCCAGTTCCCCGAACCGGTTCAGCACCTGGTTTTCGAACTCATCGAACCGGGTCAGGGGATGCAGGGCCTGGTTGATCCCTGCTTCGAAGCGGGCCAGATCGTTAGCGGTTTCGCTGAGTTGTTGGCCGGTTCTGGCCTGCTCAGCGGCAACCGTATCCAGCTGCTCGCCGATCCGCGTGCCGGTCTTGCCAACCTCAAGCAATTGCTCATCGAAGCGGCGCAGCACCTGGTTTTCGAACTCATCGAACCGGGTCAGGGGATGCAGGGCCTGGTTGATCCCTGCTTCGAAGCGGGCCAGATCGTTAGCGGTTTCGCTGAGTTGTTGGACGGTTCTGGCCTGCTCAGCGGCAACCGTATCCAGCCGCTTTTCCGAACGCGCAAGCCGGTCCTCAAGGCGCACCAGAACGCGCCGCACGGGGGAGATGCGGCGATATACGCGCGACATGAAATTCAACAGAAAGGACAATGTTTCAACCTCCTTTACGCAGTTGAGCCCGGTGCTCGTCGTAGCTTGCAACAACACTGGGAGCACGCACCCCATGGGGCAGCGAGGTTGGATAAGCCGTGGCGAGATAACTTCCCAGCACATCATAGGCGTCGCGCCGCGCTTGCTCGAGCATTTTGACTTTGTCACGCCGGACCCGGACATCCGCCTTGTTCAGCAGAACGACCAGCAGCCCCTTATCAAGCTTGCGTGCCGTCAGATAGGCTTCGGAAAGCGCCAGGTTGCGCACGATGTTACGCATCTGTTCGGCCTCGGTACGCGTACCAGAGGTTATCGAGCCCGGGCGGTTGCGCCGATAGAAGTAGAGCGGTTGCGCCAGGGCCGTGATCTTGTTGGCATTCGAGGCCCACTGAACCGTCCAGAACCAGTCTTCGAAATTCGCACCGTCAGGGAAGCGCGCGGCTATGCGGCGCAGGAAATCCGTCCGGTAGATCTTAGTCCAGACGGCGCAGATCTTGGCAAAATTGTGACGGCGGAACGTGCCGTTGTTGATCTCATCTGCGCTGTAGTGGCTCACCCATTTCGACTCCGGCTCGAAATAGTCATAACAATCGAAAACGACCACGTCACTTTCGTCCTCGATGAGCCTGGTCATGGCCTGCTCGCAGGCATCAGGCGCCAGCCAGTCGTCGGAGTCGACAAACATCATCGCTTTGCCGCTGGCCTGCATCATCGCCAAGTTGCGCACGGAGGAAAGCCCCGATTGCATCGGCCTGTCAATGATCCTGATGCGCCGGTCATCGGCGGCATAGGTCTTCAGAATATTCAGGGAATTGTCCGATGATGCGTCATTCACTGCGATGATTTCGAGGTTGCGGTAACTCTGGTTGATGATGCTGTCCAGGCAGCGGTCGAGGTATTCGGAGACATTGTAAACGGGCAGGATGATCGAGATCTTGTCAGGTTCCAGCGCGCGTGCTGCAAGGGCATCGCGTTTCGTCGCCAGGCTCTTGAACCGCTTGTCCAGTGCCTCCACCGCACGGTCGGTCGACGAACGCCCGGCCTCGATGCTGAGATGGCTCTCGAAATAGGGCTGGGCGCGCTGCCGGATACCCCGTGCCTTGACCTCGAAGGCGATACTTTCCAGCAGAGCTTCAGGGTTATTCGCCACGGAAAAGGCGCCCTCGGCCTCGTTGAAAGTACGCGAACCCTCTTTATGCGGATTGTAGTAGACCACAGGTTTTCCCAGTGCGAGGCTTTCATAGATCGCATTGGAAAACCGGCTCACAAAGAGCGAGGATTTGTGAATGAGGTCATGCAGCGGCTCTGCACTGATCTTGTCCTCATAACCGGTGAGATCGGTCTCGTCCTGCGGATGTACCGAGATTACATAGTCCAGCCCAAGCGTCTCGCAGCTCGTCGCCACGTCCACCAGCCAGTCACGGCTGAACTCCAGGCAAGTCTTGAACGAAAAGTTGATGTTGATCAGCACCCTGGGCCGCTGCGGAAAGGATATCGATTGCGTAAAGAGGGGCTCGACTCGGTCCATGCCGATAATCGCATGTGGCCGATCGGGAAAATAGCTCGCGTCGAAATTGCTCGCCAGAAGTAGAAAATCACTCTTCGTGTAGGGCAGCCGCTCGGGATCGGCATAGCCTTTGTTGTCCCAGTTTTTGCGTAGAAAGTCGGTCGTGCCCTCCTGCAAACCGATGATCTCGATTCCCATCTGCTTACAATAGTTAAGGCGGTGGGACGAGGCGACATCCCAGTCGTTCATCACCA
This sequence comes from Roseibium sp., assembly GCA_017643925.1. GTDB lineage: Bacteria > Pseudomonadota > Alphaproteobacteria > Rhizobiales > Stappiaceae > Roseibium. The sequence goes on from JAEPML010000039.1 coordinate 9,989, forward strand.
TGACAGCCTTCGGCGAGCGTATCCGGCTGGTGAAGTCGTCACCTTTTAGCCAGTGGACAGCTTTATCCGCCAGGGCCTCTACTGCACCGTTGCCCATATGGGCTGCCGTCGGCTCCAAGAATGCGCAGGAATAGCCAAGCGCCTCAAGACCCCCAGCAATGGGATGCATCGTTTGAGAATGATAGTCTTTGTGAGGCATAAATACGAGATCGAATGTTGGGCGTATCACTCTTTGTCACTTTAACTTTCTGGTTAATACATGCTGCTTCCTTACCAGTCTATCATTCATGAATGCAAGCCGAGGTCGAGCTGATCAGTCCCACCTAGCTTTGATGCTGTAATCGCCCCCCGACGGCATCGACGTGCCAAGGTGGGGTTGCAATGATCCACAAAAAGGAGAGCGATCTTGTCGAATATTATCACAGTCGGCCTCGAGTTGGTGAAGAATGCGTTCCAAGTGCATGGAGCTGACGGCGCAGGCCGAGCAATTCTACGTAAAAGCTATGGCGAACGCAGATATTGGTATTCTTTAACCAATTTCTGCCATGCGTGGTTGCGATGGAGGCATGCGGAGGAGTGCATTTCTGGGGCTGTGAGATTAGGGTCAGGACTCATAGCCAGTAAATAACGAGAGCTGCGAGGGCGATGGCGGACAGGAATACCTTCGGGCATCTGTCGTATCGAGTTGCGACACGCCGCCAATCCTTCAACCTGCCGAACATGATTTCGATCTGGTTGCGCCGTTTGTAGCGGCGCTTATCGTACTT
>JAEPML010000003.1 GCA_017643925.1 Roseibium sp.
AGAGGTTTTTTTGGACGCAGTGCGTACAGCCGAACCCTTCGCAAGACAGGGTGCTATCGTTACATTCGGCATCACACCGACCGCGCCCAACACTGGCTATGGCTATATCAAGGTTGACGAAGGGGACGGCCTGGTACGTTCAGTCGAATCCTTCGTTGAAAAGCCCGATCTGACCAGTGCTGAGTCTTTTCTGGCGGATGGCAGTTATGTTTGGAACGCCGGTATTTTCCTCTATGCTGCACACACCATGATCGAGGCCTTCAAGGTCCATCAGAAGGCGCTTTACGACGACGTTCTTGCAGTGATTGAGAGCCGGCATACCGATCACGACTTCATCCGGTTCGACGAAAATCGTTTCGAGCTTCTGGTCAACATCTCTATCGACTACGCCATCATGGAAAATGCCGGCAATGTGGTTTGCGTTCCGATTTCTCCCGGCTGGAACGATCTCGGCTCCTGGTCGGCCATCTGGACCGTGACCGACAAGGACGAAAACGGCAACTCGAGCACGGGGGACACCCGGTTTCTCGACAGTAGAAACTGCCTCGCCTACGCGGATCGCGGCCTGTTGTCGGTCGTCGGGCTGGAGGACGTCTTGGTGATTACCACGACGGACAGCGTACTCGTTGCCCACAAAGACAAGGCCCAGAAGGTCAAGAATGTCGTGGAACAACTTAAAGTCGAGGGCCGCGACGAGGTTATTCGACATCCTCGTGCCTACAAGCCATGGGGCTATACTGAACGCATCAATGCTGGAGACCGTTTTGCGGTGCAGTCCATGATGATCAAACCTGGTAATCGCCTCGGGCTGCAAACCCATCTGCACCGGGCCAAGCACTGGATTGTGGTGTCAGGAACCGTCGAGATCACTATCAATGGAGAAGTCTGCCTGCTTACGGAAAATCAGTCGGCTTACGTACCACTTGGAGCTCAACACTCTCTGCACAACCCAGGCAAGCTCCCCGTCAGGATGATTGAAGTGCAATCGGGAACCTATCTGTTCGAAGACGACATCGTACCGCGTCAATAGTTCATAGTATGTACTCTTTAGCCCGATTTCTCGGTGAACCATTCTCAGAGTATTCTTTGGCTGGAAAGAAGGACAAACGATTTCGGAGTTTTGCTGGCAACCCGGCATCAGCCTGGCGACCTAAGTAAATTGGGAATTTTTGAACGGTGCCGTGTTCGACTTCTTACACTCAGCTGCCCGCAACGCATCCATCTGCAACGGCCCAGTGCCCACGAAAGTGCACAAAACGGCAAGAGTTCAACTAGTATACCACCATGGGGCCCTTGCGTTTTCCTGTTGAATTTCAAAGGGAACACCTGGGTCGACATTAATCTGTTTGTCGCCAAGAGTTCTAATAGTCATCGGACTCTTGCAGGCAAGGGTATAAGTTTCTGGCCAATCAATGCTGTCGATATCAGCAGTGCAACCCTGAAAAAAATCGAATGGAAAGTACTGTTTTAGGTTTTCAGCTTCCCATGGCAAGCCTACAGCTGCACTTCGGGCTATATCTCCAACTTGTTCGGTTTTTCGGTTGCCGATGATCCTCCCCCTTTGAAGTGGTCCATCGTTATGTTTAGAAAAACGGAGGATCAAAATGGCTACGAAACGTCACAAGCCAGAAGAAATTGTCTCGAAGTTGCGGCAGGTTGAAGTCCTTGTCGGCCAAGGCATGCCGCGTATTGATGCCATTCGGCAGGTTCGTATTACGGAACAGACGTATTACCGCTGGCGAAAGCAGTATGGTGGGATGGGAACCGACCAACTGAAAGAACTCAAACGCCTTCAGAAGGAAAATGAACGTTTGCGAAAGGTAGTGTCTGACCTGACCCTGGACAAGTTGATCTTGTCGGAGGCCGCAAAGGGAAACTTCTGAGCCCCGCCCGTCGTCGAGCCTGCATCAATTATATTCGTCAGCATCTCGGCGTGTCAGAGCGCCGAACCTGTCGTGTTCTGGGTCAGCACCGGTCCACGCAGAGGAAACGTCCAGCAGGGCGTGCTGACGAAGAACGTCTTGTGTCGGATATGGTCGCACTCGCCCGTGAGTATGGCCGTTACGGTTACAGGCGTATCGCAGCTCTGCTCAGAGATGCGGGTTGGCATGTGAATGACAAGCGCGTTGAACGACTTTGGCGACGAGAGGGGCTGAAAGTGCCAATGAAACAACCGAAGAGAGGGAGGCTCTGGCTGAACGACGGATCATGTGTCCGGTTGCGACCAGAGTATCCCAATCATGTCTGGAGCTATGACTTCGTGCACTGCCGAACCAATGAAGGAAAAGCATTCAGGACGCTGAACATCCTGGACGAGTATTCCCGAGAGTGCCTGGCAATTCGGGTGAAGCGAAAGCTGAATTCCACCGACGTGATTGATGTGCTGACGGATCTCTTCATCCTTCGAGGTGTTCCAGCCTACATCAGATCTGACAACGGGCCGGAGTTCATTGCTCAGGCAGTCAGGGACTGGATCAACGCTGTGGGTGCAAAGACCGCATACATAGAACCTGGGTCGCCATGGGAGAACGGATACTGCGAGAGCTTCAACGCCCGCCTCCGAGATGAGCTACTCAATGGAGAAATCTTCTACAGCTTGAAGGAAGCACAAATCCTGATTGAACAATGGAGGAAACATTATAATACCAAGCGCCCACACAGCGCCTTGGGCCACCGACCACCGGCACCAGAAACCATCGTCCGGATGGACCAAAGCCCAGTCATGCACTAACAATCAAAACGGACCACTCAGGTGGGGCTGATCAGGGTGTTTTGTTCAATATCAGTGCGATTTTTTATTGGGTAGTTGCCGCGGTATTTCTTCTGCTGATCATTGCCGAACTAGCAGCAAACAAAAGACTAAATTTCTTGCGGGCCGGCAGTGCTGTATTTCTTTCTGCCCTTTGGCCTGCAACATCAGCCGCTGTACAGGCCCTACTCGTTAAACAGAAAAATTCTTAGCTTTTGTTTCTATGCGCTTTGAACGGAGCGAAGACATGAGTGGCTTAAAATTTCTTGGTTCTTTTCAGTCTGCCTTTAAGGAGCTGGTGATGCGGTCAGACAAACTGCATGGCCGACACATTACCTTTGCCTACAACAATAATAGTCGCGGTGAGAATGATTGGAGTGTCCGGGTGGTGCGTTCCTACAAGCGCAATCGACTTCACATGTTCGAAGGACAGATTGAACCGGATGGAGTTCGTTTTATTTTTCGCGCCGACAAAGTCAATTACCTGCACGACCACCAAACAGGCGCTGTGCATGAGCACAAGGACGCACAGAGGTGGCTTGCCTCCCGAATTTAGCATCGAGGCTTAACGACACCTACTTTTTCAGTTCAGCAATACCACAAGAGAAGCTTCACATGCCGAACAGTGCGAAGCCTCCAATGTATTTGTACTTTTATCCTACCTCACACAACGAGCGCCCCTGACATAGTGCCGCCCGGAGAATTTCGGCCAGGCACAGGCATGACCGGCCTTGACCAGCTCTATTCCGATATCTAGATTGTTGACGAAACACTGAGCGACAAACCGGTCGTAGATCTTTTTCGTGAGCGACCATCGCAAGGTGTGCCGCCACCAACAACGCGACACGTCACCAGCTGCCCCATGACAGGAGGTTTGGTAAAGTTGGTCGCCTCACGGTAACCGCGCTGACCGCGTTCAGACGTATCGACACCACACAAACGGATTTGCACGAGAGGACGGCTCAGTTGAAACGTGTCATCGTCTATGACGCGGTTTACTGGACTGGTGATATCAGCCGCTTGAACGGGAAGCGCCACCAGCGCGGCCAAAAGAAAAGCAAATAGTCTGGACAATTCCCTACTCCATCAGATTGGCGTTACCGAGCACACGAGCCTGTCTCGGTGCTTCATGCCCTAGATGGAGACAACGCGTATCCGCGACTTGACGATCTTTGCCAAAATTCTTTCATTTACCGCCAAAAAGGCGCAGTTCATTTAGAACGAGCCGTTTGCTGAGAGCCAAACAAACAAATGCGGAAGTAGAGACCAAATCAAAAGACCGGAACCCCCAACTAGGACCGCGACTGCAAAAAGAACTGATATCTTGTGCCCTTTATCAATCTCGTTCAAAGGCCAATCTCCAAAATTCACAAATCAAAACCACAACCTACAGGTATAATATGGTTGTATTTTCTAGCAATGATCAAAATGCTAGCTAACGTAGCGTTTTCAGAGCAATTTGAGCTGCCCCGTGAGCTTTTGTACCGGAATAGCTCACGGGGCTATTTTTTAGAAATTCAATCAACTTCACTTTGCATGTTAAGTTCTTGTAGATAATTAACAATCGTTAACACAAAAGCTCAGCCAATTTGATAAACAACTAAAAAAGGACTGTGCGAATGTTTACTCTTGGCTTGCTTGTTGCTGCCTTCCTATTTCTGGGATTACCGGCACTTCTGTTTGTAACGGCGGTTATTGCTCGTGCAGTACTGGCCCGCGATGCATCAGCCGAGGGACGAGCAATGTTCCGTCAATGAGAGCTGGATTAGCGATCTTTAATATCGCAAATACGTTTTCAGCAAAATTGGTTGTGAGCCGTCAATTTGATACTCCCTCACTTCACATGCGCGCGCACCACAGAAGAAGTGATTGTTAAACTCCCAAGGGCAGCTAAAACGCCCAAATTCAACGACTAGATTGTCAGCTGAATTCAGCGAAAAGGCTTGATCTGCCCCCTGAAGTTGACTGCCAGCTTTGCAGTTTTGAACGACTTCCGAAATGATATTTGACTTGATCGTTTCGATATTGGCACTGTTGTTCTGTGAATGCGCCTCAATGCTTAAGACACAAAGTGAGATTGCAATAGCAATTTGCTGTTTCATAGCGTCAGCCTTCTAACCTAAATCGCTTCTGCGCATTGAGGCCCTTCGACCCGTGAAGAGTTCACCGAGCGGCTGACCTGATGACAGGTGAACGTCCGATTAACTTGAGTTGCCGCTTTTCGATTTGGCACCTCAAGTGACCACTTGTTTAAATGGACACTTAAGGGCCCTCAACGAGTAAGCGAAGAAAGCAGCGGCAGGTCAACTGCCAAAGCCTATACACTTATCAAAACCGCCAAACTCAACGGCATCGAGCCGAAAGCCTGGCTGACCTGGTTTCTGGAAAAAATCGCCGACCTCAAGATCAATCGCAACAACGACCTAATGCGCTCTGTTACGCTGCAGAAGTAGCGTAACAGAGCGCTCCTTGATGGGCATCGTTGCTCGAACGATTTTCGAGTTTATAGCGCTCGTGATTGCTTGGAACTTACGGCAAAGGTCTGGCGGTATTACACAGCACTTGATGCCGACTTGCGTCAGAGGCTGAAGGAACTAGCTTCGGAGCAACGGCGGTGCGGCTATCGTCGGCTGCACATCCCGCTGAAGCGTGAAGGCATTGAGGTCAATTGGAAGAAGGTCTACCGGATCTACCGGGAAGAGCGTCTCACGGTGCGCAAGCGTGTTGGCCGGAAACGAGCCCTGGGAACGCGAGCACCGATGGCTGTGCCACAAGCCGCCGGTCAAAGCTGGTCTCTCGACTTTGTCTCCGACGCACTGATTGATGGTTGCCGGTTTCTGATCCTGTGTGTCATTGTCGACTTCAGCCGGGAATGTCTGGCAACTGTCGTCGACAACTCGATCTCCGGAACCAGGGTCGCGCGGGCGTTAGACGGGATGGCAGAGCAACGGGGCGGCTATCCTTTGATGGTGGTCAGCGACAACTGTGCCGAACTAACGTCAAACGCCATGCTCATATGGCAACAGGACCGCGGCGTGGAATGGCACTACATCGCTCCAGGTAAACCGATGCAGAACGGTTTTGTTGAGAGCTTCATGTATAGACGGCCCCGCGGGCGCAAGTGTTTTGAACGTGATCTTCATCGGCGGGTGCGTTCATGTATTCGGCCTGTTCGTGCAGCCGATACATGGCTGCTGGCCCTGATGGTGTCCGCGGATCGAGGCCTCATCAACGGGACGCGCTTCGGCGCGCTTAAAGCTCTGCGGGCTTTCTCGATCCTCAGCTCTGCCGATTTTCCATCACGTTGTCATCGCACTTGTGCCATCTCTTCAGGTTTCTGTTAGTTCGATTTGTAAGGTTACGCGTTCCGGAACACCTCCCCGGTAGAGAGCATCGCCCAAATGGCCCGGGCGAGCTTGTTTGCGACCGCGACGGCAACAACCATAGGCCGACGACGTTCTAACAAGGCCTCGATCCATGGACCAACTACGCGAGAACGGGCTTTTGGATATCGCACCACGGTTCGAGCCCCTAAGACCAACAAATGGTGGAGATACCGATCACCTTGTTTGGTAATGCCGCCGAGCCTGTGCTTGCCACCTGATGAGTTTTGGCGTGGTGTCAGGCCAAGCCAGGCAGCGAACTCGCGTCCTGATTTGAAGGCGGACGGATCCGGGATAGTGGCGGCAAACGCAGTCGCGGTAATCGGCCCTATCCCAGGTATGGTCGCAAGCAAGCGGCAGATCACATTGGTCTTATGAATCTCAGCCAGTCGGGCATCGATCCCATCGATCTGCTGGTTCAACGCGTCCAATTGGCCGATCAGTGCATCCAAGGCAAAGCACGCATCATCAGGTAGATCCTGTCGTATCTCGTCCAGCTTCGCGATGAGCACATCTACCCGGTGTCGGCCCTGCGCAACAATAACACCATACTCGGCCAAGTGCGCCCGAAACGCACACGCCGCCATTGTTCGCTGCCGAACCAAAAGGCCTCGGGCTCTATGCAGCATTAAAAACGCCTGATCCTCTCGAGATTTGATCGGGACAAAGCGCATGTTGGGACGGGTTACTGCTTCACAAATTGCAGCCGCATCAGTGGCATCATTCTTCGCACCGCGCCGCACGAAGGGTTTGACATAGCCTGGAGGGATGAGGCGCACGTCGTGGCCAATCTCTAATAACTGTCGGGCCCAGTTGTGGGCAGTAGCACAAGCCTCGATGCCGATCAGGCAGGGTGGCAAAGCCTTGAAAAACGGCAAAAGCTCTCGGCGCGTTAGCCTCTTACTCTCAATCGCTCTGCCAGATGCATCAGTAACATGGACGTGAAACACGTTCTTGGCCAGATCAAGGCCCACGGTGGATGGGATCATTGGGGATGCTCCTCTTACAAACAGGACCAGCATACGGCCCCTTCTCGGGAGCGGGGCCGTCTTCCCCATCAATGGACGCTTGAGAGACGAATGTCTCAAAGAACACCTGTTCCGCAGCTTTCGTCACGCCCGGGACATCATCAAAGACTGGAGGAACGATTACAATCTGAACAGACCACATACGAGCCTTAACCGGATCACCCCATACGAATTTGCAACCCAGTCCAACAAAGACCACACCGTGAACAGAACTAACCCATAAATGAGGAAAGTCAGGGGAGCAGGTCAATAACCCTAGAGCGTTTCAGATTTCTCCAATCTAAAAGCCAATTATTTGGAGTTGGTTTAAGAGGCGGGTATTGAGCGCTCCAAGGGAAGTGCCGGCGACAGCTACAACAGTGCGCTCGCCGAAGCGATGAACTGTCTTTGCAAGGCCGTGGTCTTTCGTCGGCATGGGCCGTGGCGAATCTTCGCAATCGTCAAAAAACAATATACTCAAGTGGATCAACTGTTCAATGATCAGCACTTGCTGGTACTCAAAGGAAACGACCCTTGTGCGTAGGCGGATCAACAATACCACTATACGTTTGTTCAAACAGCCGAAGTGGCATCACTTAAATCAAACAGCCTACGGCAAACCCGGGACGGTTCACAAATTTCCCGACAAATAGGTGCGCTAGACAATAGCACTCCAACTGCCCACACAGTTAGAGCGCTACCCGTCGCCCGCACATGAGATAATCTTTACGACGGACAAAAAAGAGCATGCACAATCAATCGAATCGAACCACTTGGCAGGGCAACTCACTAGGTCATGTTGAAACAGTCTCGTAGCCGCGGATCACAGCGGCCAAATTCAGGAATGCGGCGAAGGACGCATTGGCCTTGGAGTAGCGCGTGGTGATTCGACGGAACTGTTTGACCTTGTAGAACATCCGCTCAATAAAGTTCCGGTCTTTGTTAACCCGGAAGTCGCAAGATATTGTGCCTCTTCGGTTTGAGCTCGTTGGAATGACAAGTCCGATGCCAGCCATCAGAAGGCTTTGGCGCGCGACATCGCCAAAGCACCCCATATCCACGAGAAAAAGGCACGGCCTTCCAACAGGCTTATCTAGAAGCCTGGAAGCAGTGCTATAGTCTGGTGTCTCGCTGTCTGTCAGGGCAAAGCTGAGAGAGCGTTCCTGACCGTCTGTTCAGACGTGGATTTTCGTCGCAACGCCGCTGCGTGATCGAACCAAAGCCTCCTTTAGGTCCTATGGCCTGACTATGGCCACGGACCATGGTGCTATCGATCATGTGTTGCCAGTCATCGGTGAGCCCAACTCCACCAGCGTTTTCAGCAGCCCATCCCAATGCCTTGTCCTGCTTAGCGGCGGAACCGGACATAGACCGAGTTCCAATTTCAGTAACGCTCATGCATGTCCCGCCGAGGGCAGCCAACTCGTAGAACATGGAACATTCGGTTCAAATATCGAAGGCTATCTTGTGCCGGACGGACTCTCGACCTCGCTCTGAAGGAAGCAATACTTCGATCAATTCCTATTCTGTATCTGTCAAATCGCCATGTGCCAAGCCTGCCTCCTAAAAGACAGTCTTGAACCACTACTCGGCTAATTTGGGAATCCACTTTGTCAACAGATCCTAGGTCACGTCGCACCGATCACAATGCTGTTTTCTCGTTCTGTCAACTTCAAGATAGAAGCTCACAAATCCAACTATTCCCTTGAGCATAAGCAATAATTGAAGCTACAAGAAGATGCTCTCTACGCCTTCAAATTTCTTCTTTATATCGCACGTAAAGCTACAAAGGTCGATCCAAACGATCAGATCAACTCAGGTACTTGATTCGTAACTTCTCGTTAAATGGCATTTTCTAATCTGACTAATTTTGACCACAATTCTATTTCCGTTTCCCTTTTAATAGGCACTTAAGAAACTCGCACCATGCGTCAGACAATCGGACTGGATTTCGGCGCTTCAAACACCGTGGCCGTGACCGCAAGAGGTACTGATGGCACCGTACCGGTGTCCTTCACGGACAGAGATGACACCTTTACCTCTCTGCCCACCGTCCTGAGCTTCCTTGACCGGGGTGCAGCGAGGGCGCTGAATGCAGAGGTCGGGCCCTGGGCGATCCGTCAGTTTCTGGAGAGCCTCGGGGACGTCCGTTTCATCCAGTCGCTGAAGACCTTCGCGGCCAGCCGCGCCTTCAAGGGCACGGGCGTGTTCGGCGTCCGCTTCGAATTCGAAGACCTGATGGCCACTTTCCTGTCGCTTGCATTCGACCGCGCCGGAGGCACATTCGATCCAGCTTCAACACGGCTTGTGGTCGGCCGTCCGGTCGAATTCGCCGGGCACAATCCTGACGAAGACCTTGCCATGACGCGGTACCGCCAGGCGTTCAGGAAGGTTGGTTTTGAAGATATCCTCTTTGTCATGGAACCGGTCGGCGCAGCGTTCTCCTTCGCGCAGTCCCTGGACAAGGATACCACCATCCTGGTGGCCGATCTCGGCGGTGGCACCACCGACTATTCCCTGATGCGCTTCGAGACACAGGCCGGGCACCTGTCGGCCACGCCGCTTGGACGCGGCGGCATCGGCATTGCCGGCGACACGTTCGATTACCGCATCATCGACAAGGTCGTGCTGCCGAAACTTGGCAAGGGTTCCCTCTACGAGAGCATGGGCAAGGAGCTGGAGGTTCCGCCGAACTTGTTCTCAAATTTTGCACGCTGGCACATGCTGTCGATCTTCAAGACGTCCGACGACTTCAAGGAAATGCAAAAACTGCTGCGCTACTGCCTGGAGCCGCAGAAGATCGAGACCTTCATCGAGCTGGTCGAGGAAGACCAGGGCTACCCGCTCTACAAGTCCGTCTCCGAGACAAAGGCTCTGCTGTCATCCGAAGACGAAGCCGAACTGGTGTTCACGCCGCTCGGGAACGACTTCAAGGCAAGCGTGACCCGCGCTGACTTTGAAAGCTGGATTGCGTCAGATCTTGCAAAGATGGACCAGGCACTCGACGCCACATTCAAGAGAGCCGGCATTTCGGAAAACGAGATCGACCGTGTCTTCATGACCGGTGGCACTTCCTTCGTCCCTGCCGTTCGTCGTCAGTTCGCCAACCGCTTCGGACAGGAGCGCATTTCCGGCGGCAACGAACTCACCTCGGTCGCCAACGGACTTGCCCTCATCGGTGCACGGGAAGATGCAAGCGACTGGGCTGTGGCGGCTTGATAAGCCCGTTCACATCCCTGGCGGCGTCAAGACCGTCAATCTGACCTCGGCCTGATCACCGGCTGCTATTTTCTCCGTTTTGCGCACTGCCGCCTTGACCGGCAGCAGGAAAGATTCCGACGTCTTGTCTGGCCAAATGGTCGTCGACCATTCCGATGTTCCAATCCGCGCCCTTACCTTGATCATTCCCCAGGCACGACCTTTCTTTGAGCCAGTGTAGAACCGGATCTGATCGGCGCAGTCCGCCGGCAGGGTTATGAAGGTCCAGCCACCCGGTCCCGGAGACAGCCACAGCTCTCCGGCAAATTTCAACTGGTCAAGCATTCGCCAATATCAATCTGGACGTTAAATTTCGGACCTAATCGTTCGAGTCGGATTCTGCCGCGTAGCCGAGCGGGTTCTTGCGCACCCAATGCCAGGTATCCGAGCACATGTCACCCAGGTTGCGATCCGCTGTCCAGGCAAGCAATTCCTCGGCCTTTTGGGTGTCGGCATAACATTCCGCGACATCACCAGAGCGCCGCTCGACAACTTCGTAAGGCACTGGCTGGTTGGAGCCCCTCTCGAAAGCCTTGACCATTTCCAGAACACTGTAGCCGTTTCCGGTTCCAAGATTAACGGAGAAGGAATTGCTCGATGACGGCAGTTTCGCCAGTTTCTCATAGGCCTGGAGATGTCCCTCGACCAGGTCGACAACGTGGATGTAGTCGCGCACACCCGTGCCGTCACGCGTGGGATAGTCGTCCCCAAAGACATTCAGCCGCTCTCTTCGGCCCGTCGCGACCTGCGCAATGAACGGCATGAGATTGTTGGGCACTCCAAGCGGATCCTCACCGATCAGGCCGCTGCTATGCGCGCCAACCGGGTTGAAATATCGCAGGATACCGACCCGCCATTCAGAATTGCTTGCCGCCAGGTCTCTCAGCATATCCTCGACAAAGAGCTTTGTGCGACCATAGGGATTGACCGGATTCAGGGAATGCTCTTCAGTCAATGGCAGGGATTTCGGCTCTCCATAAACGGTCGCCGAAGAGGAAAAAATCAGCTTTCTGACCCCGGTCGCGTCCATGGCACTCAACAGGCGGTGTGTGCCGATGACGTTGTTGTCGTAATAGGCCAGAGGGTCCTGGGACGACTCACCAACGGCCTTCAGGCCGGCGAAGTGGATGACGCCTTCACAGGCGTGCCGTTTCATGACCGTTTCGAGCGTCGACTGGTCCCTGATATCTCCCTGCTCGATCTTCAGGGATCGGCCTGTAATCTGTTCGACCCGCTTCAGGGATTCCGGGTTCGAGTTGCTGAAATTATCAAAAACGACGACGTCCAGACCACTTTCCAAAAAAGACACGCAACAATGGGACCCGATGTAACCGGCCCCTCCGGTAATCAAAATCGACATTTCACAAACTTCCGTCTTTTGGGCGTCCGGCAGCAATTCTGCAGCGAGTGTTTTTCAGCTTTGGGTTCATGTTTGAATCAATCGCATTTGTCAAACCGGATGGCCTTTGAAAACCGCCATATCTGATTTCAGCGGCAGGCCTTTGAACCGTAGGCGGCATCGGCTCTTTTGCAAAACACGGCTGCAGCGCCAGAAAGGCGCCTGCCTATCCGGTTGACTTCCGCGATCCATTTTTCTGAAATTGAGGCAACGCCCGCCAAGATCCATGAAAACCGGGCAAAGAGGAACATACAGGACGACTGTTACCCTCTGTTGATCAGGAAACCGAATGCCCCAGAATACACGCCGTGTCGACCGATTCTGGCTCAGCCTCATTGAGCGACCATTCGTCTTCCTGGTTCTCGTGCTGCTCGGCCTTGCCATGTTGCCCGTTGCTGTCTGGCTGGATCTGCGGGCAATATCCGACGTCTCGCTGAAGTCACAGGCGATCGATCTTGATCAGGCCATCAGCAAGATCAGGACCTACTACGCGCAGAATGTCGTCTCACGGGTTCTGAATGCCCCTGGTGACGTCTCTCCAACACATGAATATCACGAGACGCCGGGAGGTATTCCAATTCCGGCAACGCTGTCCATCGAACTGGGTGAAGTGATCGGCGGAGAGGCACGCAATCTCGAATACCGTTTCGTCTCTGACCTTCCCTTTCAAGGACGGGCTTCTCATGACCTGTCCGCATTCGAAACTTCGGCCCTCACCGAGTTTCGCGAGAGCCGGGATCCGGAAGATGTAGCCATCGGCTACGAGGGATCGATCTTCGACCGCAAGATCCAGATCGCTTCCCCGGTGGTCCTTGGCGAGGCATGCGTTGCTTGCCACAATTCGCATCCGGAAAGCCTGAAGCAGAACTGGACGGCGGGTGACATCAAGGGCATTCAGGCCATCACGATCAGCCAGCCAATCGCCGCCAATCTCTGGTCCTTCAAGTTCCTGCTGCTTTATTTTGCAGGCGCCGGCCTGATCGGGGCGGCCGTCACAGGGCTGCAATGGCATCAGGCCACCCGCTTTCACAAGATGAACCTCACGCTTGAAGCCGCAAATGGCCAGATAGCCAGTCTCAACGAGCAGCTCACGTCAGAAAACCTGCGCCTGGGCGCTGAAATCGAAGTCGCCAGACAGATCCAGATGATGGTGCTGCCGACGAAGGACGAACTCGGTGGTATTCACCAGCTGGAAATTGCAGCGTTCATGGAGCCCGCTGACGAGGTGGGCGGCGACTACTACGACGTTCTCCAGCTGGATGGCAGGGTCAAGATCGGTATCGGCGACGTGACGGGACACGGGCTCGAAAGCGGCGTGCTGATGCTGATGGTGCAGTCCGTTGCAGTTGCGCTTCAGGAGCAGGGCCTGTCAAACCCCCGCCAGTTCCTGGTCACGCTGAACAGCGCCATCTGCCGGAACATCAAGCGCACCCGGACCGACAAGCACCTGACCCTGTCGTTTCTGGATTTCGAGCATGACAAGTTGACCTTGTCCGGTCAGCACGAGGAACTCATCATCCTCAGACGCGACGGAGGATGCGAAATCGTCGACACGGTCGATCTCGGATTCCCGATCGGCCTCGACGAGGACATTGAACCTTTCATCGAAATGAAGGTCCTGCCCTTTGAGGCAGGCGATCTCATCATCCTCTATACCGACGGTGTCACCGAGGCGGAAAGTCCGGCGGGCCAGCTGTTCGGGATGGACCGTCTGGTGGACAGCGCTCTCCGTCACCAGACACCCAATGCAGCGCGCGTTCTTGAAGGTATTCTTGCGGATCTGAAGGCTCATATCGGTACACAGACGGTTCATGACGACATCACGTTGCTCGTGGTCCGTCATACGTGACATGCATTGCCGGACGCCGTTTCCAGCGCCCGGTAAGGCTCAGCTTAGCCGAGCGCCCTTTTAAGAACCGGCACGCGCTTCACGATCAGATAGTCCAACGCCAGAACCGTCAGCAGCGTGATCCCGACCAATGGGAATGCCAGCGAGACAAACAGCATCAGGATCATGGCTCCGCGCCAATGCGGCAGGTCTTCGGGGGTCTTGGGAGCGAAGATGCGCAATGTCGACCCCTTGGGACGGCGCAGCCACCACATCACCAGACCGCTTACACACAGGAACATCACCGACAGACAGAACACGGTGTTAAGCACGATGTTCCAGAGCCCCATATCGCCTTCATGGAAGGCAATACCGACGGCCATTCCCTTTGCAGCCAGCGAGTAATCCGCAAAACCGACATCGGCCAGGATCTTGCCGGTGTACTGGTCAAGATGGACCGTGCGGTCAATCATCGGATTTTCCGAGTCGTTGCTCATGGAATCCTGATTGAGCGTCCATACGCCTGTTTCCCCCCGTGGAAAACTGACGCGAAAACGGCCGCCATAGCCGATCGCCTTGCCGAACGCGACGACACTGTCCAGGTTGACCGGCGTTCCCTCCGGAATCGCATCCAAACCGGCTCCCGACCCGGATGCCGGCATCGGTGTCTGCTCCAGGCCCCAGGGTACGTCCTTGATCGCACCGTGGTTCATGGATGCATGCGTCTCGTCCGACAAGGGAACATTGGACCATTTCTCAGCCGGAAAAGTGCTCCAGGCCTGAACGAACTTCTCACCCCAGATGCCGGCCCATGCCAGACCCGTGACCAGGAACAGCAGGAGCAGTACGGATGCATAGGCTCCGATCACCTTGTGCAGGTTTTTCCAAAGCTCCCGGCCGCGCGCCTTCACATCCGGCACGAAACTTGACCCACTGCCGGACCGCGGCCACCAGAGATAGAGCCCGGTGACGATCAGCACGATGCCCAATCCAGCCGCCACTTCAATCAGGCGGTCTCCGATCGTTCCGATCAAAAGCGTGCCGTGAATGTCGTTGAAGAGATCGTACCAACCGTCGCGCCGGATCCAGCTGTCGATGGCGGTGCCCGTGTAGGGATCGATCGCGACCATGTGGTTTGTGCCCGCGTCATCGACACGAAAGACATTTGCACCATTGGCGCTCTTGGCACCAATCCACTCGACCAGTTTTGCCTCCTTGCCAAAGGCGGCAAGGGCAGCTTCCGATTGTGCTGCCAGAGCCACTGGATCGGCAGACGCCGCCACCGTTATGCTTTCGCCGTCTCGACCATCGAACACGGCAATATACATCATGCCGAGACCGGTCACGGCCAGCATGATCAGGAAGGGAATGACATAAAGACCGGCGTAGAAATGCCAGCGCCAGGCCGCAAGATAGAAACGGCTATGGGTGAACGCAGACGGTGCGCCCTGAGTTGAGTTGCTCATGGATAAACCTCGCTTCTGCTCCGCCCGGCTCAACCGGAAACAGACGGAGACATGACTGAATTTCTTGTTTTCAGGGAGTTAAGCGAGGAACGGCGGTGCGCGGGCGCCCGGTTTCTGCCTGTATCTTGCAGGCAGGGAGAAAACGATTGAGACCGGCCAGTTACCGGCATCCTGAAGGTCCGGGACAGGGAGCACATCCGCCGGGGCAGATGCTTCGAACAGTTTGAAATTGCCGAAGAGACAGTGATTGTTGCCGGTTTGGTCATCCGGCTGTCCAGCCGGGTCAGGAACTTCCTGGCCGTTTTCGTCGAGGGTGAGAATTCGCAGGCCGTCGGCGGTACACAGCGTGACCGTGAACCAGCCTTCCTGTGTCTGCGCGGGCATGAAGCCCTGCGGCAGAAGCGAAACAAGCAGAAGCGGCAACAGCAGCGTGATCGCCACTGCCCGCTGCAGCTTGTGTTTTGTCCGATGGATCGAGATCACCGGCCTGAGCCCCACCCCATATACGTATATTCACCTAGCCGGTTTTGCCATGGCTGTAAATCCGTTTAATTCGAATGACCTGAAGAAACAACCCAGCCTTGTACCGGTTGGTGGCGTTTAATGGGCAAGGCGTGTCGGAATGTCGCTTGATCCTCCCAGCCCCCTCCCCTAATGTGCGCCAACCCGACGGCGTCCTCTTGAGGGACTGAAAGCGATTCTGGATGCGGTTGACCCAACCCGGGAACCAACGCCGGAGCTGTCCAAGGCATTTGCCGGAACCCAGACTTCATTATGGGCTTCCTGCGCATGTTTGCTTTCATCTTCCAAAACGCCGATGTCATTCACCGCCGCAAGGCGATTGTCATTGGAGAGATCAATGTTCACCCGCGCAACCCTTTCCGGGCTTTTCACGCTTAGTCTGAGCTCAACCTCGTTTGCTCACGGCGGGCATCTGGGCGAACTTGCGGGCCATTCGCACTGGATCGGCGTCGCGGCGCTTGCAGGCGCTGCTCTGGTCGCCGGCCTCGTTGCGGCAAAGGGCAAGAAGAAGGAAGACAGCGACGAAGCCGAGATAGACGGCAAGGACGAGGACACAGCTGGCGAAACCGCCTGATACGCCGACCGAGCTGGACCTGACCGTGAGTTCCGATATTTCTCCTTGCTACGACTACGAAAAGGACCCAGGTGCCATTTACCGCCAGTCCTTTGCCATTGTTCGCAAAGAAGCCAACCTTTCCGTTTTGCCGGACGATCTCCACCCGGTCGCCGTTCGCCTGATCCATGCCTGCGGCATGACCGACCTGCCGAATGATATTGCCTTTTCGAAAGACGTCGTGACCGCAGCCCACAAGGCTTTCGAAAACGGAGCGCCTGTTCTGTGTGACGTCGAGATGGTCTCACATGGCATCATTCGCTCGCGCCTTCCCGAGGCAAGCCGCGTGATCTGCACGCTGAACGATCCGTCTGTGCCTGCGCTTGCAGCCGAGCTTGGAACGACACGCTCGGCTGCAGCCGTGGAACTGTGGCGGGAACAACTCGAGGGAGCCGTTGTCGCGATCGGCAATGCACCTACCGCCCTCTTTCATCTTCTTGACCTGATTGGATCAGATGGCCCTAAGCCGGCCGTGATCCTTGGCTTCCCGGTCGGTTTCGTCGGCGCGGCTGAATCGAAGGAAGCGCTCGTTGCGAACCCGTTTGGAATTCCGTATCTCGCCGTATCGGGACGCCGTGGCGGATCCGCGATGGCGGCGGCAGCGGTCAATGCACTGGCGGCCGGACTGCCGGAAGACATCTGAAATGACCGATCGCACACCCAAGAAGGGACTGAAGTCCGTCGGAGGCAAAGCTCCCATGCGCTCTCGCGGGTTCCTGTCACAGCCCGGAGGCCCTGTCTCCAAGCCGGAAGACCGTGACGCGTCCACACAGAATCCTGAGCAACACCACAAATCACGCGGCGCCCGGCAAGTGTCCGTTTCGAGGGACCGTCAGCCCGAAGACCTGGCGACCCCGGCACCAATCAAACCCTACATACTGGACGACAAATGACTTCCCCCTGGCTCACATTGATCGGTCTTGGCGAAGATGGCGTATTGGCACCCGGTGGCCAGACTGCCCTCGCCGAAGCGGACATCGTCTTTGGCGGTGCCCGTCACCTGGATCTCGCCGGTGAGATCAAGGCAGAAAAACGTACTTGGCCAAGCCCCTTTGCTTCGGTTTTTGACGACCTTAGGCAACTAAGCGGTAAGAAGGTCTCGGTTCTGGCGACCGGTGACCCGATGTGGTTCGGCATCGGCTCTTCACTGTTGAAGCATTTCGACGCCGACGAACTGACAATCCTGCCGTCCCAGTCCGCGTTTCAACTGGCTGCGGCGCGCATGGGTTGGGCATTGCAGGACACGGAGTGCCTCTCCGTCCATGGCCGCTCGGTCAATCTCCTGCGCTCAGCGCTTTACCCCGGAGCCCGCATCCTGCTGCTGACGAGCAATGCAACAACGCCCTCGGATGTGGCGGATCTCCTCGCCGACGAAGGCTTTGGCAAGACGTCGATGACGGTACTCGAGCATCTCGGCGGCAGCAAGGAGCGCCGGGTTTCCGGCTCGGCGGAGGACTGGCGTCAGGATGTCGCGAATTTTCACACGCTGGCGCTGGAAGTGACCGCCGAGCCAGGAACCCGTTTTCGGGCCCGCATTCCAGGCCTTCCCGATGACGCCTTCCGACACGACGGCAAGATGACCAAGCAGGACGTGCGCGCGATCACGCTCGCAGAGCTGAAGCCGCATCCAGGTGCACTTTTGTGGGATGTGGGCGCCGGGTGCGGATCGATCGCGATCGAGTGGTTGCGCGCGGCCGACCGGACACAGGCAATCGGGTTGGAGCCCAACCCGGAAAGGCGCCAGTTTGCGGCGGAAAATGCTATATCCCTCGGCGTTCCGCATTTGCAGCTGATCGATGCGCTGGCACCGGACGGCCTGGAAGGCCTTGCGCAGCCCGACGCGATTTTCATCGGTGGTGGTCTTACCGCTCCCGGCATCGTCAAGACATGTCTGGACGCGTTGCCCGCCGGTGGTCGGCTGGTTGCCAATGCGGTCACGCTGGAAAGCGAGGCGGTCCTGCTTGCGACCTACCAGGCGCTCGGCGGCACGTTGAAGAAAGTCTCTGTTCATCGCGCCAGCGCGGTTGGCGGACTGACAGGCTGGCGTCCCCTGATGCCTGTGACACAGTGGAGTTTCACGAAAGCATGAGCGGAATTCTCTACGGTGTCGGTCTGGGTCCCGGAGACCCGGAACTGATGACGCTGAAGGCCCACCGGCTGATTTCAAATGCACGGGTTATCGCCTATCCAGCGCCTGATTCCGGCGAAAGCTTTGCGCGTTCGATAGCCGCCGCCGCCATTCCCGCCGACGCGATCGAAATTCCGATCATCGTTCCGATGCGGGTGGACCGGTTTCCGGCCAAGGAAATCTACGACAAGGCTGCGGAGGAAATTGCCAGCGTCCTTGAGAGCGGCCAGGACGTGGTGACCCTGTGCGAGGGGGACCCGTTCTTCTACGGCTCCTTCATGTATCTGTTTGAGCGCCTGACCGACCGCTTTCGGATCGAGGTCGTGCCAGGCGTCACGTCCCTCACGGCATGCGCTGCCCAGCTGGAACGGCCGCTGACCTCGCGCAACGATGTCATGACCGTCATTCCCGGGCCGCTCCCGGATGCCGATATTCGCCAGAAAGTCGAACAGGCTCAGGTCGTTGCGATCATGAAGGTCGGACGGCACCTTGGTCGTCTTCGAAACCTGCTGAACGAGATGGGGCTGCTTGAGAAAGCCGGATATGTGGAACGTGCGAGCCTGCCGGAACAAAAGGTCCATCGCCTTGTTGACGTCGAGGCGGAAAAAGCCCCCTATTTTTCAATGATCCTCATCTACAAGGGAGATGAAGCGTGGAAGCTTCCCCCATCCTACTCGTCCTGAACCAGGCCGGGCTCGATACAGCACAGGATGTTGCCCGTCGTTTTTCGACAGCGCGCATTCACGGACTGGCGGGCCGCGTGCCGACGGCCGATACACAATTCAACGAGACGATCGAGCATATCCGCATGCTGTTCAAGGCAGGCCATCCGATCGTTGGTTTCTGTGCCAGCGGCATCCTGATCCGCGCGCTGGCGCCGATCCTCAATGACAAGCGCGACGAGCCACCAGTTATCGCCATATCCGAAGACGGCTCCAGCATCGTGCCGCTTCTGGGGGGACACCGTGGCGCCAACGAACTGGCCCGCATCCTGGCAAAAGCTCTAAGTGGCCATGCAGCCATCACAACGGCTGGCGATACCAAGCTGGGTGTTGCCCTGGATGTGCCTCCCAAGGGCTGGCGTCTAGCCAATCCGGAAGATGCCAAGCCGGTCATGGCAGAGCTGCTTTCGGGTGCAACCGTCCGGGTCGAGGGCCCCGCGGACTGGCTTGCCGATACCAAGCTGAAACGCGCCGACGACGCGGCGATCTCCCTGATCGCCACCGAGCGGCACCTCGAAGGCAGCCCGACAGACCTTGTCTACCATCCGTTGCGCTATGCCGTCGGTGTCGGCTGTGCACGTGGCTGCAGCGCAGAAGAACTGATCGAGCTTGTGGAGACGCACCTGGCGGAAGCCGATATCGCCAATGGGGCCGTTGCCTGTGTCACAACAATCGACCTGAAGGCAGACGAAGCGGCGGTGAATGCGCTCGCTGCACATCTGGACGTTCCCTTGAGGGTCTATTCCGTCGAAGAATTGCAGCGCGAAACCCCCAGGCTCAAAAACCCCTCCAATGTCGTCTATGACGAAGTCGGGGTTCACGGTGTCTCTGAAGGCGCGGCGCTGGCCGCTGCCGGAGCCTTTGGCAGCCTCGTGGTTGAAAAGCAGAAAACCGAAAACGCAACCTGTGCCATTGCCCGCACCCCGCAGTTCATTGATGCCGACACGACAGGCCGCGCACGTGGGCACCTGTCCGTCGTCGGCATCGGCCCGGGCAAGGATGACTGGCGCACACCGGAAGCCAGCCGGCTGATCGCGGAAGCCACAGACGTCGTCGGCTATTCGCTCTACCTCGACATTGTCGAGAAACACATCGAGGGCAAGACCCATCACAATTTCCCGCTCGGCGCCGAGGAAGACAGGGTCCGCTTTGCCCTTGAAGAAGCCGGGAAAGGCAAGAATGTCGCCCTGATTTCCTCCGGCGATGCCGGTATCTATGCGATGGGCACACTGGTTTACGAACTCCTGCACCGAGACGAGGAATTTGGTGGAGTGTCCGATGCTGCCAAACGTGTCAGCGTGACAAATGCACCCGGCATCTCCGCCCTTCAGGCCTGTTCGGCACGCATCGGTGCTCCGCTTGGCCACGACTTTTGTGCCATCTCCCTGTCGGACCTGCTGACCCCGTGGGAAGTCATCGAGAAGCGTCTCCATGCAGCCGCCGAAGGCGACTTCGTGATCGCCTTCTACAATCCTGTTTCCAAGCGCCGCCGCACGCAGCTGGCAACAGCCAAGGACATCCTTCTGGAGCATCGCTCAGCCGCGACGCCAGTTGTGCTCGGCGTCAATCTCGGGCGTCCTGAAGAGACCTTGCGGGTCACCACACTGGAAGCGCTGAGCGTCGATGATGTCGATATGCTCACGACCGTGCTGGTGGGGTCGTCCAACTCCCGGACCGTTATGCGCGGTGACGGCAAACCGTTCGTTTACACACCGCGCGGCTATGCCAAGCGCATCGACGCCCCGAAACCGGACGCCGATGCGACCCAGGACAATGAACCAACCACCGATCCGCAACCGGACGAACAGATCTCGGAAGACAACGCATGACCGTTCATTTCATCGGCGCCGGACCCGGCGATCCAGACCTCATTACCGTGCGGGGACTGAAACTGATCCAGTCCTGTCCGGTTTGCCTCTATGCCGGATCGCTGGTTCCCGAGCAGATCGTGGAGGCTGCGCCCGAAAACGCGAGGGTCATCGATACGGCGCCGATGACGCTCGACGAGATCATCGAGGAAATCAAGGCAGCCCACGAAAAGGGGCTGAATGTCGCGCGTGTCCATTCTGGCGATCCGTCCATTTATGGCGCGACAGCGGAACAGATGCGCCGGCTGGACGCACTCGGGATCGACTATGATGTCACCCCCGGCGTACCTGCCTTTGCCGCGGCGGCGGCTGCCCTGAAAACCGAACTCACCATTCCGGAAGTCGCCCAGACCGTGATCGTGACCCGGACGGCGATGCAGTCATCGGCCATGCCGAACAACGAGGATCTGGACACGCTTGGCAAAAGCGGCGCAACGCTCGCCATTCACCTGTCGATCCGCAACTTGCGTGAAATCGAGCGTCAGCTGACGCCGCATTACGGTGCGGATTGTCCGGTGATCATCGCCTATCGCGTCGGCTGGCCGGATGAAGATTTCATTCACGCGACCTTGTCGACCATGGCGGAGAAGGTCCGCAAGTCGAAAATCACGCGCACGGCACTCGTTTTTGTCGGTCATGCCCTGAAAGCGGGCCAGGATTTTCGCGACAGCGCGCTTTACGACGCCGACCATGTCCACGTGCTCAGGCCGAAGAAGAAAAAGGCCTCCTAGGCGCGTTGCCTTGCCAATTCCGGTGCGGGGCGTTTCCTGCGCCGGTCCAGAGCCTCTTCATGCTCGCGGCTTTCGCCCCAGAACGCGGCGGTCGCGGAATAGAAACCCGAAGACTTCGTGAAACCAGACCCTTTTGCCCATCTGGTAGTACCATTTGTGCGCATGTTTCAGTTTCGGGTCTTTCATGGCCATGAGACGCCACAGGGCGCGTGGCCGTGACTGCACGACAAACTCGATAAATTTCACCCACAGGAACACACGCCATGGCGGCACATGCCTGGTCGCCAGGACCTGGTGCTTGTAATCCCACTTGCTCTGATCGCGCTGGATCACCCGCCTGTGGCGGATTGCCGGGAAAAGCGGCGTCCAGCGGTGCGGGGTGACGTAGAGCGATTGAATCTGGTCCGGGTCATAAGTCAGCAGCAGCTTTAGAACGCGCCAATAGTCCCGGTCTCGTTCTTCCTCGAAACCAACCACCCAGGTCGCCATGGAGAGCATTCCATGCTGGCGCATCAACCGGATCGCCTCGCGATCCTTGCTGGTTGATCCGCCTTTCCGGATCTTTGCAAGAACCGCTTCATCGGTGTGCTCCATGCCCATCAGGAAGCGTTCGACGCCGGCTTTCTTGTAGAGATGAAGATGATCCCGATCCCGCACGATATCGTCCGCGCGGGTGGAACCGACCAGGGTCACGTCAACGTTTTCCGCGATCAGCGCTTCGAGAAATCGGCGCCACATTTTCGCAGACGAGGTCGGGTTCTCATCGGCGAAGTTGAACACTTCGACGCCGTGTTCCCGGTGCAGCCAGGCCAGCTCACGCGCAAATTTTTCGGGGTTGCGATGCCGCCAGCGGGTCCAGAACCCACGCTGGCCGCAATAGGTGCAGGGATGCGGACAGCCACGCGAGAACTGCACCACCACCGCCTGCTTGCCACCCCAATAGGAGTAACGCGTCAGATCCACCAGTTCCCAGGCGACACGGTAAGCATCCAGGTCGCGGATCATCTGCTGCGGCGACGTCGAGACGATGCGGTCTCCATCACGAAAGACAAGTCCGTTGACGCGGTTCAAGCCCGCACCGCTCTCGAGCGCTCTCACCAATTGGCGGCAGGTCTCCTCACCTTCGCCGCGCACGAGCACGTCGAATTGTGGTTCTTGCTCCAGGATCTCGCGCCAATGATAGGTCGGAAAGACACCGCCATAGATGACTGTGAGGTCCGGCTGGTTGCCTCTCGCCCGGCGGGCAATTTCGCAAACGGTCGGATGAGCCGAAGTGGATCCGGAATGGCCGATCAAGAGCAGATCGCAGCCGCTGCCTGCGACCCTCGCCGCGATCGCCTCCAGAGACATCGGGCCAAATTCGGCATCCAGCAATTCGACCTCATGCCCGTCATCGATCAGGGGTCCTGCAATGGACAACAAGCCAAGTGGTGGCAGGTGGTCGTCAGGGATCCGGCTGCCTATGGCCGTATGCGGCGGATTTACGATCAGGATTTTCATCTGGCGTCCGTCTTGCTGCTTGAGGTCCGCAAACAAGCGCACGGAGATGTGCAGAAGCTTCCGGGCAAACCGCGAAAGCTTCGGCTTTAACTTCCGGGATTTTGTGCAGGTCCGGCTCGGGGGAAGATTATGCGGTTACCGGCGTGGTTGCGATGGCAACGAATGGAGGATCACCAACCGCATTTTTTCCGAACGGCGTCATGCAGCTCCGCCAAGCCATCAACATCAAAAAGCAGGTCGAACTCTATCTCGTTCCGGTCTTTCATCGAGACCTGGAGATCACCGCCTTTTCTGGAGTTGTAGAGCAAAGAGTTTGCAAAACCCGGATATTTGATCATCACCAGATTGGCGTTGCCGACAGATGGTTCCAGGTGATCCAGATAAGTTTCATACTCATCGGCAAAGCCCCCGACCGGTGTGACAGGCATCTTTTGTTCCATATCATCCCGCAATTGGTACCGGGCGTCCTGATCGACCAGAAGCTTGAATCGATCTTCGTCGGGCAGAACAAGGAACGACACGCTGAAGAAGTCCTTTTCCATGCAATAGTAGACCAGAGAAACACTTTGTTTCTCGCTGTCTGCAGTGCTGCCCAACGCGCTTAGAACAATCACGTTGTCATGCTTTATCGATTGGGAAATGCGAAGGGTCCAGTTTTCGCTTTTTCTGAACTCGGTCCTGGGCGCGACGAAAATCTGAGGGGCGATGATTTTGGCCGAGGCAGCGAAAGCCGACAGAAGGATCAAGACGCCAACAACAAAAAGTCTCATGACATCCCCTGTCCGCAACCACTACGCAGCGCAGGATATCACATGTGCAAAAGACCCGAGCACTGCTCCCCGGCGCAAGCCCATCTCCGCCAGCTGATTGCCCTCGGCATCTTTTGCTTCAAACAACCGGTCTGCCTGACCTTCCGACACAATGGAAGCGTAGTGGAACTCGTGTGCCGAGAGCGGCTCATCCCAGGGCAGACCGCCAAGCGGCTGTACCATCCTGTAACCAAGGTGCCGCTTGCGCGCCTGGAAAGAAGTTTCCAGCGGCAGCAGGCCAAGCATCTCGTGACGATGGCCTTCGGCATCTGTCAGGCCCGTTCCAAGGGTCATGTAGCCCCCGCATTCGCCGTAGATCAGTGTGCCGGAACCCGCAGCCTGCTTCATTGCGGTCCTGAAGGTCCCGGCTTTCGACAGCCGGTCGGCATGCAGCTCGGGATAACCACCAGGTAGATAAACGGCGTTGGCGTCAGGGTCCGGCCGTTCGTCGGCGAGCGGGGAGAAAAAGGACAGCTCGGCTCCCTGCGCGTACCAGTGGTTCAGAAGATGGGGATAGGAAAAGGCAAAGGCCAGATCCCTGGCGACAGCGATACGCTGCCCCAGGGGAGACGGCAGCTGCGCAGGGGTCTCGCTCGAAGTATTCAGACCTGATGCCAATCCTTGCAGGCTCGCCAGATCAATGTGGCGTTCACACAGATCTGCCGCTTGCTGCAGAAATGCCTCCAGGTCCCGGTGTTCCCCTGCCTGGACCAGGCCAAGATGCCGCTCCGGCAGCACTAGCTCACTAGCGCGCGGCAATGCACCGAGTACCGTCACCCCAACTGGCTCCAGCGCAGCGCGCAGCATCTTCTCATGACGGTGACCTCCCACCCGGTTCAAGACGACACCCTTGAGCGCGATGTCCTTCCTGTAGGAGCTGAAACCGTGAACCAGCGCCGCGACAGACTGGGCCTGTTTCGCACAGTCGACAACGAGCACCACTGGCAAGTTCAACATGGCGGCAAGATCAGCCACGGACCCCCGCCCGTTGGCGGCGCCGTCAAACAGTCCCATGGCACCTTCAAGGATGAGAAAGTCCTGTTCGCTTGTCTGTGCCGCCGCAAGTGCCCGCACCGTACAGGAGCGCATTGCCCACGCGTCCAGATTGATACATGGTGCTCCGCTTGCAGCTTCATGAAATTTGGGATCGATGTAATCCGGGCCGGACTTGGCAGAGACAACGTGCGTCCCCGCCCGTTTCAAGGCACGCAACAGACCAAGAGTGAGTGTCGTCTTGCCCGCACCCGAGGAGGGCGCGGCAATGACCAGGCCCCTCGGTGCCTCGTGCAAGACGTTATCCGGCATCTGCCGAACGGTTCTTTTGACCGAGACCGAGCGGATCCGACGTCAGTGCCTTGCCCGAGAGCGCGCCGAGCCAGTCAAGACCGTCTCGCAAACGCACCACTTCGCCGACACAGACAATTGCCGGCGGCTTGATTTCCGCATTCCGGGCGTCTTCCCAACACTTGCCAAGCGTCGTTTCCAGGACCTGTTGCCCGGCCAAGGACGCATTGCACACGATGCCCACAGGCTCGTCCACAGACCGTCCACCGGATATGAGTTTGCCGGCTATCGTTTCCAGGTGCTTCATCGCCATATACATGACAATGACTGGAGAACCCTTGGCGATCCCGTCCCAGTTGACAGCATCGGGTGTCAATCCGGTCTGATCATGACCGGTCAGGAAGGTCACGGCCTGATTGCAATCCCGGTGTGTTGCCGGAATGCCGGCATAGGCCAGACCACCAATCCCCGCCGTGATACCCGGAATGATCCGGAAGGGCACACCCGCCTCCACGAGGCCAAGCGCTTCTTCGCCGCCCCTGCCAAAGACAAACGGATCGCCTCCCTTGAGCCTCAGCACACGTTTGCCCGCGCGGGCATATTCAATCAGTTTGAGCGTGATGTCGCGCTGTTTCGGGCTTGGTTTGCCGCCGCGTTTTCCAGCATAATCCGTTATGGCGCCGGGCTTGATCCAGTCCAGGATGCTCTTGTCGACGAGAGCGTCATAGACCACGACATCCGCCTGCCGAAGGCCGTTGACCGCGTGCAGGGTCAACAGACCCGGATCACCGGGACCTGCGCCCGCAAGCCACACCCAGCCGGGCTCGAAATCCGGCAGGCTATCGGGCATTGTGCTGTCCAGACTGATCCTGTTCATCATTCCTGTTTACCCGGCCAGATTGGCAGCGCCAAGCGATTCCACGATGGAAAACGACACGAATACGACATTTTGCCGGACAGGCGCGCAATGCGACAAAACATCCGCTATAGAGGTCTGATGTCGAAGGCTGAGCCAAAAGAACTGCGTCGGGGATGGACCACGGGTGCCTGCGCAACCGCGGCCGCCAAGGCAGCCTATACCGCTCTTGTTTCCGGCACCTTTCCCGATCCTGTGGAAATAACACTTCCCAAGGGCGGCACAGCCGATTTTATCCTGACGCGGCACAGCCTGTCCGGCACAACAGCCAGTGCCGGAATCACCAAGGATGCCGGAGACGACCCGGACGTGACCCATGGAGCGCTGGTCACATCCCGCCTGCGCCTGTTGCCGGCAGGTTCGGGAGTCCATTTTAAGGCGGGTGACGGTGTCGGAACGGTCACCCGGCCCGGCTTGCCGATCCCGCCCGGCGAACCTGCCATCAACCCGGTTCCAAGGCAAATGATGCAAGCGGCCATCAACGAGGTGGCCACCCTGCATGGTTCCCCCGGCGACGTCGAGATTGAAGTCAGCATCGAGAACGGCGCGGAGCTCGCGTTAAAAACCATGAATCCACGTCTCGGCATTGTCGGAGGCCTGTCGGTACTGGGCACAACCGGGATCGTCCGCCCCTTTTCCTGCGCATCCTGGATCGCGTCGATCCACCGCGGGGTCGACGTTGCCCGTGCAGCCGGTTTGACCCATGTCGTCGGAGCAACCGGTTCGACTTCGGAAGATGCGGTGCGGACCCGATACGAGCTCGACGAAGCGGCCTTTCTCGACATGGGTGATTTTGCCGGCGGCCTGCTGAAATACCTGCGCAACCACCCGGTCGAGAGGCTGACACTGGCCGGAGGTTTTGCGAAATTTTCCAAGCTCGCCCAGGGCGCTCTCGATCTGCACTCGGCAAGAAGCTCTGTCGACTTTGCCTTTCTGCAGGACCTGTTGAGAGAGGCAGACGCTCCCAGTCCCCTTGTAGAAGCTTCAGGGTCAGCCAACACGGCCAAGGAAGTGCTTGATGGCGCGCTCGCGGCCGGGGTCGACCTGGCAAATCCGCTCGCGCATCGAACACAGACTGCCGTCCGGGCCATCCTACGCGATGCACCTGTCAACATCGAAATCCTGATTACGGACCGGCAAGGCGCCATTCTTGGGGAATGTGGCTTTGACGGATAGAAGCGCTCATATCCTGCTGCTGGCCGGAACATTCGAGGCACGGAACCTGGCGAAAGAATTGCCTAAGGCGTTTCCAGCGTGTCGGATTACGGCCTCCTTTGCCGGAGCGGTCAAGGATCTTCCCGATCTCGGTGTTCCGACACGGACAGGCGGGTTCGGCGGTACGGAGGGACTGGTCCGTTTCTGCCGCGACGAAGGCGTCACGCTCATCATCGACGCCACACACCCCTTTGCCGCGCAAATGAGCCGACAGGCGGCAGAAGTCAACGAAGCAGTTGGCATCTCCATCTTGCGGCTCGACAGGCCTGCATGGGAACCGGTGGCGGCAGACACCTGGATCCGAGTGCCATTATTTGACTTGGCAGTTCAGGCGTTGCCCGAGGGTGCCAGTGCGTTTCTGGCCGTTGGAAGAAAGGAAATCGGTCGTTTCACGTCCCGCAGTGACCTTCGCGCCGTCGTACGCATGATCGAACCGCCGGAGCACGACCTGCCCCGGCAATGGGACCTGATCCTGGCGCGGCCCCCGCGAACTGCGGCAGAAGAAATCGCACTCTTCAGGGAAAAAGACATCTCACATGTGGTGACCAAGAACAGTGGCGGCAAACGTGCCTTTGCAAAGATCGAGGCGGCCCGGCAGCTTGGTCTTCAAGTGATCATGATTGATCGACCTGAACTGCCAGCCTGCCGAACAGCCGACAGCGTCGAAGCTGTTCTGGAACAGGTATCGCAAATGCTGGGAAGGTGAGAGGCTGGGCGGTCTCAGGACGTCTGAGCACGTTTCAATTTGCGCACTGCCAGGAAGAACCTGGGAATCCCGACCACATAGCGCTGAAACAATCGGCGGGGTTCCTGGAGAAAACGGAACAACCATTCCAGGCCAACGGCCTGAACGGCCTTTGGTGCGCGCACGACGTTTCCGGACATGAAATCAAACAAGGCACCGACGCCGACAGCAATCGTTGCATTCAGTTTGGCCCTGTTTTCCATGATGAATTTTTCCTGGCGCGGATTGCCCATGGCAACCAGCAACAGGTCCGGCCTGGCGGCACTCACCTGAGCGCAGACCTCGGCACAATCCTCCACATCGAAATACCCGTTCCGGACACCAACGACCTCGTGTGCCGGATAGGTCTTTTCGATATGTGCCTTTGCAAGCTGAACCTGCTCTTCCTTTGCGCCGAGCAGGTAGATCCGCAAAGGCGTTCCGATCTCGGCAAGAATATGAGGGATGAGATCCGTTCCGTTCAGGTTGGCCGGAAAGCTTTCACCATGGAGGTATTTGCTCGCAAGCGCCATTCCGACACCGTCGTTCAGCAGCGTCATCCTGTTCAGCGTTTCAAGATAGTCGGGATCATCAAGCGCGGTCATCACCGTGTGCGCGTTGCAGATAGCGATGCTCAGCCGGCTCCGAGAAAGAACAGCCGAACGCAAGTACTGGACAGCTTCGGGCAAGCCGAGCTTCTTGATACTCAAGGGCCCAATTTCGATTGTGGCTTCCCCAATCGCCTCGGCCGATATTACGTCCTGCACAAGCATTTGCTAAGTCGCATCCAAACCTGATAATTCGCGCGTGCACTAAAGATAGGCAGCCTTTGATTTTCGGATAGTTAAATTTGTTTCATGTTCCAAGGCGTTGTTATTTCAGTGTAAATGCACTGCTCGCTCGAACGATAAAATTGCCATGTTCGAAGTAAGGATCTGTTTACTCTGAAATGCGGGCTGGCCATTCTGAGTTGGATCAGGAGCGCTCTGCGGTATTGCGGCCTTTGCGCCGAGCTTCAAACGCCTGTTTTGCATTCAGGGCTGCGACGGCACCTTTTCCAAGGACCGAATTTCCGCGGAGAAGCCCGTGCATGCTGACGGGTTTGGCACCAAACTGTGCCTTGAATTTCTCATCTCCAACCGTGAAGTCGAAGATCGTGCCACCACCTTCCATGAAGCGGCGGTAGATTTCATCGTAAAGGATATAGCCGGGAGAAAACTTGCCGTAGCCGTCATAGTCACAGCCAATAAGCAGGTAATAGAAAGTCTGTTTGAAAACCAGCCCCAGAACCACGCCAACCAGATTGCCATCGAGTTCCAGCGCATGGATCTCCGAGAACTGCTGATCCTCTTCGGAGATCGATGCATAAAACTTCCTGAATTCAGCTTCCTGCAACAGATCGGATTCAAAACGACCTTCACGGATACGCGCAATGAATTCAATCGCGTTGTCGATCTCCGCGGACGAATGGAGCCTTCGCAACTGCCCCTCGCCGGCCTTGTAAAAACTCCGCTTCTTACGGTCGAGCGTTTTCGAGAAGCTGGGGCGCAGTGACTCCCTGCGCCATTGGGCATGGTCGGTGTAAGCATCAGTGGCATGACCTGAAAACTCATGGTGCTGCCAGTTGCCCGCAAACAGGGAGCTCACCACGGGCAGATGATCGTGCCGAACCTTGCTGACCCTCAGGACATCATGCGCGGGGAGTTCTGTGGTCAGCCTCGCGCCTAACCCCAAGAGCGTGTCCCGATCGGTCGCAAGCGTCGGGCACAGCGTTGGAACAGAATAGTCTGTTACGCCAAAATCCGGCATTTCAAGGAGACGCAGACCAAATTTTCGTCTGCAAACAAGCGGAATGACCAAACGGAGCACACCATCCTCATCCCGCCCGGTGACGGTTAGAAAGTCTGCTTTTTCGGGACCAAGAAGACAGGCCTGCATGGCTTTGAGCCAAACAGGATGCTGGAAAGCCGTCGATCCGGACCTTTGATAAAGGTCCCAGTATTCCGAGCCTCTATAATCAAATGAAGAAACAACGCTCAGGTGCATATCGCGCGAAAATCCCGTTTTCCGATGCACTTTCCAACTGCCACGAAACCGAGGTTGAGCTTCAATGGCAAATGCCACTATCCGGTAAAGATCTCATGCAAACTTTGAACCACCCCTTTCTTGCGCTCGCATGGCCCGCGAACCGCCCGCCGCCCGTGAGCAAGGGGCCAGAAGCAGAATAGCAGAATTTGAGGCTACTTCTGACGAACAGAGGCGAAGTACCCGCGGAAAGCCGGACTTCTCAGCAAGCGGGCCGCAAGCGCAATCAGCAGTCCGACACCGAAGCCGAAGAATGCCCCACCCAGGAGCCCGCCGAGAAGCAGCGTCTTTTTCCCCGGTCCATCTGCCTTGAGCGGAGGCTCCGCCCTGCCGAGAACACGCACATTGGTGATGGAATTGTTGAATTCCTCATTGGACTGACGCGTGCTCTTCAGGACCGCTTCATAGATGCCTCTGGCTGTCTGGGCCTGCAGTTCCAGATTGTCCAGGGTTGCCTGATTGGGGGAATTGCTGAGCTTCAAGGCCTTTTGTGCGGTCAACTCCTTTGCAATCTCGCTCTGCGCCTTTTCGGCCTGGGACAATTCGGTCTGGGCGATGGAAGATATTCTCTTCAGTTCCTGGGTAATCTCGTTGCGCAACCCGGCCAGGGAAGCCTCGGCTGCGGACAGGGACGGATGACGGGTTCCCAGCTGGCTTCTGAGGCGTCCCAGCTCTGAGGAAGCTGTCGCATATTGACGGCGAAGCTGCACAAGCGACGCCGACGACACTTCCGTATCGCTTACGCCTGCAACGGCTGATTCAAGACTGAGGCGCTGCGCGGCGTCCACCTTCGCCCTCGCTTCGATGGTCTTTTGCTCGGCCTGGACAAGTGCCGTGTTGAGCGCGGCCAACCTGTCGTCGGAGATCAGGACGCCACCTGCGGTGACAAGGTCATTCTTGGCACGATAGTCCTCGACGGCCTTTTCGGCTGCAAAGGCCTTGTCCCGCAGCACTTCGAGGCGATTGTCCAGATTTTCCGAGAAATTGGTGTAGCTGTCCGTCGCACTTGTGTTCTCGTATTCCAGAAAGGAGTCCACAACGGCATTGGCAATATCGGCGGATTTCTGAGGCTCGGTCGTCGTCACAGTCAGCGAGACGATATAGGAGTCACCCAACCTGTTGGTGTGAACCGACTGGCGCAACGTTGCAGCCGCGACATGCGCGCTTTCAGGTCCACCTGTCCCCCTGAATTCGGAATCCTCATAAAGGGCAAGTTTCTGGACCGCATCGCGCAGCACCACGTTGGATGTCAGGATTTCGATCTGGCTGTTGACCAGCGCACTCGCCGTTTGGCTATTCGCTGGGTTCTGGTTCTGGCCATCCCAGACGATCGAGAGTTTGGACGGATCGAAATAGAGACTGGTATGGGAAGAGTATTTCGGGGTCACGAGTGAGGTCGCAACACCGCCCAGAGCCATTCCACCAATGACCATCAGCAAGATGAGCCACCGGAATTCATAGACGGCTCTTACCAGCGTACGGATATCGAGAAAGGGTTGCTCATTCCGCCCGGCGCCCGATGCGGAACCTGACCTGCTCGGCAAAATCCTGATGGCGCGTTCGCCTTGCGCGCGCTCACGCCCGGTCCCGCCGCGCTCGTGTCTCAGCCGATACAGCCCACCGATGGCGTTGCGCGATTCCTCGGCATATTCAGGGCCGAATTCGCGTTTGTCATATTTGCGTTCACCGGGCTGTTCGTCAGGAAACGTGTCTTCGTACCAGTCGGAATCTTGGGTTTCGTCCGGCCAGCCGTCGTCATCCGGTTCCCAGGAACCGTCATATCTTCGACCACGGCCGTCCCAGTCCGTGTCTTCCCAATCTTCCTTGTAGCGGCCCATATGCGCCTTAATTACCTTGAATCGCGATGCGGTTTGTCTCTAACAAACTGCAAAATCATAGTTAATTTATGGTTGAACAGGACAGATCGCTACTTACAAATTTTTCATGAAGGATAGCCTTGAGCTGAGCACGGTCGCCTTTTTCGGTGGGCTGAATGTTGTTGCCCTCCTCTTCCGGCCACCAGTCTCCCGCCGCCCAGTAGGTCCAGCCGAACCACTGTTCCGGTGACTGGTCCATGAGGGAAACCATTGCCTCGAGACCCGCCATGCAGGCTTCGTTTTTCGAACCGCCGAATTCTCCCAGAAGCGCCCTTGCATTTTGCTCTTTGAGCCACTCGGTGACACCCTTGAGGCCGGCCAGGGCAATATGGGCATTCGGGCAGGTTTCATGCGTCCCGGACAGGTCGTCGTCCAGGTACTGATGAACCTCGTAAATGAAGTTGTCGGCGGGATCGACCACATTGGCCATGACCTTCGAGTTGTTGCCACCCGGAAGATCCTCCAGCCAGCTCGATGCACCACTCCAGTGGGTCCCAGGAACGAGGATCATGTTTTTTGCGCCGGCCGCGCGGATGCCCGAAATCGCACTGTTGGCAGCAACCAGCCAGTCCTCGGCCGGAATGTCATAAGGTTCATTCATCAGGCCCAAGAGAATGTCTTCGTCATTGGCAAATTCCAGTGAAAGCCTGATCCAGAAATCAGTGAAATCCCGAGCGGTCACCGCGTCGGTCATCATGCGATTGCCGTCGTAGTATCCGAAATTGTGCGGGTCCAGAATGACCTTCATGCCATGGGACCGGATCAGCTCGACTTCCTGTTTCAGGCGCGCCAGTTCCGCATCGCTCAAGGCGGCTCCGAGAACCGGCTGCAGCCGCTCCCACCGGAAAGGCAAGCGGACGATTGTCATGCCCTTCTTCGCGAAATAGGCGACAGTCTCTTCGGATGGATAGATATAGTTGGTGCCGTAGACACCGTGTTTGTCGCCATATTCGGCGCCGGACAGGTTGATCCCGCGATAACAGACGCCCTTTGCCGATGCGCCGGACGCAAGCGCAAAAAACGAGCTCGCGGCAACCACGAAGGCCACAAGGAACACACGCCAGACCCTTCGGTCCAGGTTCAAATCCTGGGAATTCATTATCCGGATCACTCCTAGTTGGGCGCCACGGCGCGTGCCGTGGTTGGGCCAGACCTTCTTCTTCTTGCGAGGAAACTCGCGACGGGCTTTTCAAACACCCAGTAGGACACTATCGCCACAAAAACGGAAGCAATGAGACAGACGCTCAAAAACACCGGGCCGCTGTTCAGCCATTCGAACGGCTGGAAGCGATAGAAGATCCTGACGGCGACCAGCGTAAAGACATGAGTGAGGTAAAGGCTGTAGGAAGCGTCACCCAACAGGTGCAGGAAGCGAAATTCCCGCACCTTGCTGAAATCCAGCGACACGAGCCCATAGATGATGACAGCAGCGGGCAGGCCCGCGCTCAGCAACCTTGGCAGTTCCGGGGACAGCATGTCGCCCAAAACAAGGCCCAGGAATGCCAACGGCACCAGGACCAATGCGATTGGCATGGGCATGGTCCTCTTGTCGAGATAGAGCTTGGCGATGACGACACCAGCGAGAAACTCAAACACAATCGCATTGCCGTAGAACCGCGCCAACACACCATCGAGGGGCCCGAAACTCGTAGCCACGTAGATTGCACCGAAGACGACCGCCAGAGCCGCAATGCGAACCCGTTCCGGCAGCAGGAGCAGACTTCCGAAAATGAGGTAGAAATACATCTCGAAATTCAGCGTCCATCCCGGGATGATCACCGGCGTGATCAATTGTTCCGACCCACTGGCCGGGTTGATCCAGGGAATGAAGAACAGGGAGGCCACGAGGTGCTGAACGTCGAACCTTGTTGAATTCAGATAGCTCGGCAAGGCAAAGGCGACGGCTGCCGCCAGCAGGGTCAGCGCCCAGTAGAGCGGCACAATGCGCTCAATCCTTCGCTTGTAAAAGGTGACTGGCCCCATGTTCCGGTTTGCGGTGGTCAGCCACATCACGAAGCCGCTGAGCACAAAGAACAGGTCCACGCCTGTCTCACCAAACCGGAACCCTGAAAAAACAGTGTCCGGATCCAAGCGCTCCAGCTGTATGACGCTGTGGAAGTAGACCACCAGCAACGCGGCAATCGCCCTTGTGTATTGGAGCTGTACCAGCATCTAACCTTGAACCTTGTTTGCAGCGGCAAAACTTCGGGCTCCGAAGCCCAGCGAACCGCGCTCGCGTTCCGAAAACTTCATGTGACCTGCCAGCAGCCACAGAAGAGCGGCGATCTTGATGGAGAAAATCGCGGTGCCGCCGATCATCATGTTCATGAAGATAAAGATGCACAGGGCATGGGCGAACCGCCGCTGCTCGGCTGTTTCATAGGCGGGAAAACAGGACACGAACAGCCAGAGCAGAAGGAAGCTGAATATCGTGCCGATGACAATGACATAGATATAGCCGCTGTCACCAAGGCTCGGCGCCAGATCAGCTGCGAATCCGAGCTGCGCAAGCAGGTCCATGTCCTTGAACATTTCCATCGTCAGGACCACGCGACCGGGAATGTTGTCCCCTACCGCATTGGGCATGATCACGTAGATCATGAACCCCATGAACAGGAAAATCGGCAGGTAAAGGAAACACAGGATCCGGGGCAGATACGGGAAAACGAAGTAGCCGATCAGGGCAATCCCACCGAACAGAAGCATCGTGCGGGTATCGTTCGTCACGAGGATCAGGACAATCGTGAACAGGCAGAACCATTTCTGGAAGCGCGTGAACCGACCCCAGAGGGTCATCAGGTAAACCATCATCACGCCGCAGAAATTGGCCAGCGAAACCTGTTCCAGGAACAGCGACGAGGACCGGTGGTTGATGATGCCGAAGCTGAACCGCCCCTCGAAACCGAGCGCGTTTCGGAAGAGTTTGGAATCGACCACCTCGAACAGTTCCACGCCGCGCGTATTGTAGAAATACATCGCAGGATAAAAGAAGTCCGCATAGAAGTCGGTGAAGAAAATCTCCACGCACAGCACGCCGAAAACCAGGCCACTTGTCAGAAGAAACAGGTACTTGATCGTTTTCCGGTTGGTCCAGGTTCCGAGCGTGACAAAGCAGAAAATGATCAGGATGTTCCGGAAATAATCCAGGACGATATGCCCGTTGATGGCCGAGACATAGACGGCCAGAACCAGAGTTGCGACCAGATAGGCAAGCGGCACCAGATCCTGTTCGTAAAGACCCTTGCCGATGATCAGCATCAGCGCCAGGGCGAGCACTGCCATTTCGGATGCGGCGACCGCATTAAACCCGAGATCGACGACATGGGCATTTATGACCGCAAGAACAGCATTGTAGAACGTTGCCGCCAGAACGACGAAAACGATCGACATGCTTTTCCTGTCAGAATGTTCCATTACGTGTCTCTCTGACCTGGGCTCCATTTGACCCGGCCGGTCAGGTTTCCTTCAATTGATGCGCTCAGCACCGGCAATTCGCCTGGTTCACATACGGTCCGCAATTGTAAAATAGGCAGGTTATCAGAAGCTTTCCTTGGTCAGCGGCGGAACCCTGCACCACCAGCCTCGCGCTAAATGTCCAATGCCTCCCGGTAGAGGGTGTCATACTGACGGATTGTCGTCTGCCAACTGTGCTGCCGGGCAGACGCGATCGCGTCCATACGCATTGCCGGTCTGGCTTCAAGCTCGGACCAGGCCTGCAACAACGTGTCTGCAGCGCCCTTCGGATCGGTGAAGTCCGTCAGGTGAACCAACTCGTGTTTCCTTGCGAGGCCCTGAAAGGCGACATTCGGTTCGACCACCGGTATCAGGCCGGCACTCAGACCCTCGATCATGGCGATGCCAAAACCCTCATATTCAGAGGCACTTGCAAAGAAACTGCAGGTCGACAGAACGTCGCGCACCTTCTCGTCCGGGATCCGTGCATGAACCGTTGCGCCCTCTTGCAGACCGCGTGCCGCGATCAATCCTTCCAGATCCTCGACGCTCAGGTCTGATGGCCCACCGATGATTTCCAGGCACCACTCTGCATCCGATGACCTGAGCTTCTGCAACACGTCCAGCAGTCTTTCCAGGCGCTTGTTTTTGGAAAAACGCCCGATCGTGACAATCCGCTTGCGCGGCTCGACTGCGGCAGCCCCCTCGAATTTTTCCAGGTTGACGCCGTTCTCGATCAAGCGAACGCGGGATGGGGCAATAGAGCGAAACATCTCAAGGTCATTGTCGGAGCAGCAGGCGATGGCCCGGTATTGCGAGGCCGACAGCCTTGTCACTCCGTTCAGCCAGAGTTTCTTCACGCCCTGAAAGGCATCGGTGTGAAAGAAGCCGCCATGGGTCGTCGCCACCAGGCGCCTTCGATGAAAGGGCCGCGTCCAGGCGAGAGCATCGAAGAAGAAATCAATTGCGTGGACATGCACGAGATCCGCATCGCGTATCTTCGCAAACACGCCGGGGGCGACCGGATAACGTGTGCTGCCGCGATACGGAATACGCAGCACTTCGACACCGTCAACGGTATCCTTGGCAGGCAGGGTTTCATCCGGTTGAATGAAAAGGCGGTCCAGCGTCACCACCTTGAGCGAGCCAAAGCGGCCCTTTTGATGAGAAACGAGTTGCCTGACGAAGTCTTCCAGCCCACCCACCATCGGCGTGTACTGACGGACAACGTGCACGAGCGATACGTTTTCGAAATCCTGCGCCACCAGCGGCCCTTTCGCGTGAACGTTCACTGTTCCAAAGCAACGTTTGCAATGGGTGCGCCACCGCGGGTGGCCATCGCCCGGTAGAACCCGTTCACACCGCAGATGGCGTGAGACAGTCCGTCATCGGGATATTCCGCATCCTGCCTCGGCAACAGAAACAGGTCATCACCATGCGCGGAAAACAGGCATCCCGGATCCGTGGTGACCGCCGTCCGGAATCCCAGATCACGAACGATGTCGGCTTCCCGGCGCCCCGTCAGGGACGGGCGTCCGTAAGGAAAGGCAAAATGTGGGACCTTTCTTCCAAGCCGCTCCTCGAGGAAGTGCTTGTTGTCGCCAATGTCCTGCCGGACCTCGTCATCCGACAACAGGCGTAGCGCGCGATGGGTTGTGGTATGCGCACCAATTTCGATCAGGGGATTCCCGTCAGCCTCAATCATCCCCTCTTCGTCGATGAAGTCACGCTCGACAAGGTCAGGGAGCGCAATCCGGTTGTCCCGGAACACGCCTTCCAGCTGTTCGGCCCGTGCGAAGTCATCCCACACCCACGAGAGCAGATGCTGGAACGTCGCGAGCTTACCCGTGTAATCGGCGCATTCGAAACGTGTGTCCAGGGGTGCAAATTCAAACCCGTCACTCTGGAGAACAAGCTCACGAAGTCCGAGCCACCACGCATTCAAAGAGCGTGTGATCACTTGGGTTGGCACATAGATGGTCGCCGGGGCCTGGTATTTTTCCATGACCGGCAGAGCCAGGTCGATATTGGACCTGTAGCCATCGTCGAATGTCAAAACGGCAAAGGGCCTGGCGTCGGGGTCTGACAATCTGCGGACTGCCTCGGACAGGTCGACAATGTCGCGACCGCTTGCCTTAAGGCGCCTCAAAACTGCTTCAAAGTCTTCTATCCGGGTGCCCTGGCCCAGCTTCTCCTCAGGGGCACGGGTGAACTCGTGGAACATCAGGATAACACCCCTGCCGCCATAGTAGCGCCCGACGAGTCCAGCGAGGCCACTGCGAGACAGGAACTTCAGTCCGGCGGTCTTGATGCCGCGCTTCAATCTGGCCTTGGCCGTTACCTGCAATGCGGCGACAGGCCAGTCAGATGTGTTTGCCTGCATGTTTTCCTGCATATTCCCGTCAGGTCCCACTGCGTGGCCGATGGCGGCGTCACCGCGTTTGCTGGCCGATTGTTCCCGGAGCACCGGTTTCCCGGTTGTCACAATTGTCTAAGGTCCGCGCCGTTAAAAAAGTGAGAACTCAGCGGGCGGTTAACTGCGAACCGACGGCTGTTTCGAGTGTTGATGCTCCAAAGGTAAACAGCCTCGAAACACTACACTGTTTTTATGGCGATGAAGACTTACACTTATGTAAGGAATTCCTGACAATTCTGCCGATACGCCTGTTTCTTGCCGCAGCAAAACCGGAAGACGTCGAACGCAATGCGAATTTTGATGCCCTGTGCCGCTTTCCCGCCCTTCATTGACGGTGGCGGTCCCATATCGGCGTTGCTTCTCGCCACCTTGCTGAAAGACGAGGGACACGAGGTGCGCGTGGTGCATGTTTCGGACGAGGAAAAGTTCGAGGTCTACAAGGGTATTCCAGTCCACAGAATTGAAACTCTGAACCTCTATTGGAACTACTATGAACCCCGGCCGAAATGGCAGAAAATTGCATGGCATCTGCTGGAGAACGGCAACCCGCGTGCCTATCGGGTCATGCAGCGGGAAATCCGCGATTTCAATCCGGATATCGTCCTGACGGACAGCATCGAGAACATCAACGTCACGACGTGGGCCGCGGCAAAATCACAGGGTGTTCCGGTCGCGCATACCATTCGCAGCGCTTTCCTGTTGACCTGGAAGGGTGTGCTGCAAAAAGGGGGTAAACCTCTGGATCGACCCACTTTCTCCGACCGCGTCACCTCGATGGGCAAAAGATTTTTCTCTCGTTATGTCGACGTTGCTATCGGAGAATCCAACGACATCATTCAGCGTCATCTCGCAGCAGGCTATTTCCCCAACGCTGTGCCGATGCGCATTCCCGGTGCCATACCTGAACGTGTTGCGAAGGGAAGCCGAACCTACCCGGCGGACCGCGCCTTCCGGATCGGTTTCATCGGTGTTCACACTGCCTTCAAGGGCATCGACGTTCTCGGCAAGGCCGCTGACCTGTTCCCGGAAGAGAGCCCTGTCGAGTTCTGGATTGCAGGAACGGGCCGTGACGAATTTGCAGAAAAGGCCAGAGCGCTTTTTCCGCAAGACCGGACGAAGTTCCTGGGCTGGACCAAGCCGGAAGAGTTCTTCCCCCAGATCGACCTGTTGGCCTTTCCAACCGTGGGTCGGGAGGCGTTCGGGCGTGTGGCAGTAGAAGCCTTTGCCCACAGCGTGCCGGTAGTGGGGTCCGACCTCGGCGGGATCTCGGAGACGGTCGTGCCGGAGACAAACGGGCTTCTTGTGCCGCCAAACGACGCGAAAAAGCTGATGGATGCGCTCCACAGGATCGCCGCCGACCCCACTTACTACACGTCCCTTTCCCAGGGCGCATTCGACTCTGCCGAGGATTATCTTGCCCCGACTATAGCTGCCACCTACACCAGAACCCTTTTGGAGGCGGTGGAGAAACACAACACACCCGCCGAGGCCGCATGATACCCATGCCTGGATCAAACGCTTGAGTGTGGCGTGTCTTCCAGCCTACTTCGGCATCAAATCTTAAGGTATTGAGCCTTATAAGACCCGACGAGAATAAAAATGCGATGGGCCCTTCAGCGCGGCCCGAGGTAAAACATGCATTCTTTGATCAGTGCCAGCCTGTTTGTATCGGCATCCGGTATCTTGTCCCTCATCGCCGGCTTCGTAAGCTCGGTCGTGATCGCCCGTCTGCTTGGTGCCGAGGGCACAGGTCTCACCGCGCTCGCACTCTGGGTCGCGATCACGGGAGCGATCGTGGCTGCGAGGGGAATACCCGCGATCATCCTGAGATACATCTCCCGGCAAAAGGACACCAAGGCCGCCCAGAACGGCCTCGTCAAAATCTATTTCTACAAATACATGTGGCCGGTACTGCTCGTCAGCGCCCTGTTTCTTTTCTACGGCATCTACGTCTACACAACGGTTGATACCAACAGCGCCTTTGTCTGGATCATCGCAGGGGCCACTTGCATAGCCTATGCTCAAGGCCACTTTGTTCTTGCGGCAGAGCATGGACTTGGGCAATTCGCAAGAGCTGCAAAAAAGACCGCACTCGGGTCGGTCCTTCAAATTCCGGTCACGCTGGCCGGGGCGTTTTTCTTCGGCCCTGCCGGTGCAATGCTCGGATATCTCGCACGGCACATGCCACAGGCATTCGGCCTGAAGCAATTCAAGGCTCCGGTTGAGACACAGAGCGTTGAAATCAGTGACCAGATGGTCCGATACGGCAATAGCAACTGGATCTCCATCATTCTGGACAGCCTGATCAAGACCCGAGTGGAATTGGTCTTCATTGGAATGTTCTTCACGGTTGTCGATGTCGGGTATTTCGCCGCCGCAGTGACCTTTTCCAGCCTGATCCTGCAGCTGTCATTTTACATGGCTGCCGGTCTCACTCCGGGTTTCGGCAAGCTCTATGATGACAAGGCTACAGAACAACTCAAGATTTCCTATGACCGTTCTCTGAGGTGGCTCAGCCTTCTGCTCCTCCCGGTGAGTTTTGGAGGAGCGGTCATCATGTCGGAACTCATTCCCTTTGCTTTTGGAGCCGAGTTTTTGCCGGCGGTTCCGATCGCCTTCATCCTGGTTTTCTTTTCCCTGCCGCAGGCCCTTTATTCGGTCACGCTTTCGGCCATGCTTGCCTTTGAGAATGACAGACGTCTTCTGTTCATGAACAGTGTCGCTGCTGCGAGCCTCATCATCCTCAATCTCGTGTTCACGCCGATGTACGGTGGCATTGGTGCCGCGATGATCAGGGGGTTGGTTGGCCTTGCGATTTTCGCCTGGCTCGCGATGTATTGCTATCGCAGGCTCGGCCTTGCCATCGATCTCGGCGCCCAGTTCCGTATCCTGATTTCCGGACTGGCCTGCGCAGCGACTGCCTGGTTCATTCTCCAGCAGATCGGCGGGCTTGCCGGACTGGTAATCGCCATTCCCTCAGCTGCGATCGTCTATGTCGCGCTTTTGCGCCTTACCCGTTCGATCCCCGAAACAGATCTGAAAATCATACAAAACGCCTTTGAAAACCATGTGCCTGCGCGCTTCAAGCCGATCCTGAAGCCGGCGCTGTCCGTTCTGGGGGCGGGGTCCACGAGTTGAGTTCAACAATTCGCCTCGCCGAAGTGAGCGCCCGTTAAGAAAAATGTGGTAGCTGAACTCTGGTTTGCCGGGACACGATCAACAGGCCGGCCATGAAGTAGTAGAAACGCAGTTGAGGAGTATCGATGTCGGACCTTGTCAGATATCCGTTCTTCCATGACGGGATAGCCCAGATACTGGCATGTCCGGCGGGTGTGGCACGCGATACGGGCGTTCTGCTTTGCCGTCCGTGGGGCCATGACGAGGTCTGCAGCCGCAAGTTCTACAAGATTCTGGCCGATGCCATCGCTGAAGCAGGTTTTCCAACCCTTCGCTTCGACTATCCGAGCACGGTGGATTCCATCGACCCAGATACCGATCACGGTCTCGACACCTGGATGGATGCTGCCGACAAAAGCGCTGACCTTCTGAGAAAGCTCGGCTGCAAACGCATTGTTGTCTTCGGACTGGCATTCGGGACCGTGATTGCCCATCACCTTGTCCGGACGCGCAAGGATCTGTCTGGCGCGATTTTCGCAGCCCCGCTCGCCAGCGGCCGCAGGTTCATCCGCGAGACGAAGCTCAGCGAGAAACTGCTCTACGAAACCGAGCAGATCCCCTTGACCCGCATGGACGCGGACCAGACTTCGATCCTGGGCAACGTCATGCCGCCTCGTGTTGCAACGGACCTGTCCAAATTCAAGCTGGATTGTCCGGACAACTTGAATGAGATGCCTGTGCTTTGTCTTGCCCGGGAGAACATCAAGGGCGACCAGGATTTCGTTTCTCTGCTTTCCTCGCAATGTTCAAACGCGACGGTTTCGGACTTTCCGGAATTTGCGGACCTGACGGTTGAGGTTCTGACCTCAAAGGTTCCCTATAAGATGGTCGGCACCGTTGTGGACTGGATGCGTGAAACGCAGGAACCGACGTCCAGCGCTGCTGTCAAAATCGATCTGGCCAACCTCAAGCCAACCGCCGTATCAGATACATACCGGGAAACTGCCAGCTACCTTGATGTCGCCGACAAGAGGCTGATGATCGTCGCCACGGAACCGCCTGCCGGTACCGATGTTGGTGCGGTCTTCATCTTTGGCAATACCGGGGGGTACGACCATCATGGTGGCCTGGCACGCAACAGCGTTCATGCCGCACGTACACTGGCAGAACACGGGGTTGCCTCGATCCGCTTCGACAGCGTCAACACGGGCGACAGCTACCCGGATCTCCCGGTCGGGCAGGAGGTGCTCTACACACCCGTCTCAATCGAAGACTTCCAGCACATGGTCGATTTTGCGAGCGAGAAGTGGCCGGGTCCCATCACCCTTGTCGGACGCTGCAGCAGTGCCTATGCCGCCTTCCATACAGCCGCGGATGACTCCAGGGTTCGGCAACTGGTGCTCGTCAATCAGCTGAAATTCATCTGGGACAAGGATGTTCCCAACGAACTGAAAAACATGATGTACCGGTCGGGTGGCGAATACAAGAAACGCCTTTCCGACCCGAAGATCATCAAGCGGCTGCTCAAGGGTGACATCGACATTCCGGCGGCCTCAAAGGGCGTGGCACGCCTGGCCGTCAGAAAGGCAACCGAGAAAACCTCGCAATATCTTCCGCAGCTGACGAAATTCGGCCGCATGAAACTGGAAGCGCTGGACATGTTCCAAACGCTGCTGACGCGAAACGTGCCGATCCACTTCCTGTGCAGTCTGGGTGACGGGAGCATCGAGGAACTTGAGGCTCATTTCGGCTCGGATCTGAGCGGCCTCTCAGGTCTCACCAACGTGACCTACACAACGATCGAGCACGCCGATCACCGGCTGACACCCGATCATGCGCGCGCAGCCTTCATCGAAACCCTCGTGAGGGCAGCAGAAGCCTCGTCAGAGTTTTCCGAAAGTTCGCTCCACGTGAACCAGCCCGAGCTCGCCTCAACCGGCTGAGAAACTATCCCGGTTCAATGCTGATATTCTGCAGGACGGCGACATGTCACTTGCAGACATGTCCCGCGGAAGCAGCCTGAGCCGCTTGGCAACGCCGGGTGCAAGATGGAACCAGTTCTCCGACGGCCTGTGGGTCTCACAGGAAATACTGACGAACCGCAGCAAGCGGTCGGTTTCCAAGGAGAGGAACCAGTTGCCATGGTCATCCCGTTCCAGACCAGCCTCGACATCGGCAGCAACTTTCGACGCGTCAAATCCGAGCGGAAAATGGAAGGCGTCCGCCAGCAAGTCTCCGGAATTGGTGTCGGTCATCCGAAGGAGCGTGACATCGTGCGAAGGCGGTCCGAAGCGATAGGCGTAGGTCACGTCGAAAAACGCGCCAATCAGATCAACAGCGTTCAGTTCAACCGCTTGATGGGGCATCAGCAACAATTCGAGCTGACCCGAAACAACGGACGTGCGGCCCTCGCGAAGACACTGCAGCTGGAGTGAAACAGCTTTTTCTTCCGGCCGGTCATTGATGACATGAACAGCTAGTCCGTTGGTACCTTCATAAGTCAAGCAAACCTGCACGGGTCGAAAGGCCCGCTTCAGCGCGTGATATGCCGGCTTGGGTTCGCCCGAGGCGTCCAGCAGCCCCCA
Source organism: Roseibium sp. (assembly GCA_017643925.1). Classification (GTDB taxonomy): domain Bacteria; phylum Pseudomonadota; class Alphaproteobacteria; order Rhizobiales; family Stappiaceae; genus Roseibium. The sequence goes on from JAEPML010000003.1 coordinate 43,656, forward strand.
GCCTGCCCCCATCGCGAGATCCTGGAAAGTCCAGACAAGCGCCCCCTGGCAAGACGAGGCTTTTCTGCGCCATTCGGCGAAGGTCTGCTCCATCACGTCGGCGGTGACCGCGCGACCAAGGTCGAGGTAGCGGTCCGGATCGCCGTATCGCAGCTCAGCGGGGTCGACGCCATAAAGGGACTTCAGATAGTGGTCGCGGACATCTTCAAAGTCCCATCCGGCTCCCCTGTCCCGAGGCACGCGCGCTTTCCAGCGCGGATCGTGACCAGGCTTCACGGGAAGTTCCCGATCCAGGCTGCGCTGTTCGGGAATATTGGAAAAGGCGAGGCATTCGCCTGCAAAACGCACATCGGCGCGGCGCGCGTCTTCCAGCGGCCTCTGGTAGGCGCCGACGCCGTAATAGTGCGCAATGCCTTCATTGGGCGAAAAGGGAAGGACGCCTTCCATTGGTGAATTTGCTGCAAAGGGAACATCCGGACGATGTTCGTTGGCTAGCGCTGGCAGGATCTCCTCGCACAAGGGCCCTTTCCACCGGCTTTCCGGCAGGCCCATCATCGCACCCTGCTGGTAGATTTCGCTGCCCCCACACAGAATGGCAAGCGAGGGACATCCTTGCGTTTCCTGAAGTTGGTCGAAGATCTCGGCCCGAACTTCATCCATGAACGCTTCGTCCTTGACCGGATAGTCGTAGTTGGCAAACATCATGTCCTGCCAGACAAGCAGTCCGAGCTCGTCGCAGAGCTCGTAAAAGGCACGGCTTTCATAGAGCATGGTGCCACCTATCCGCAGCATGTTCATGCCAGCCGACCGGGCAGCTTCCAGCTGAGGGCGATAGGTTTCCCGATCACCGGACAGGTTCAGCAAATCAGCGTTTGTCCAGACTGCTCCACGGCAGAAGACGGCAATGCCGTTGACCTTCAGACCGAACCCCTTGCCGTCTTCTCCCCGATCTATCTCAAGGCGCCGGAATCCGGTCCGCCCAAGCGAGAGCGTTTGCCCTTCGATTTCCAGGTCAACGTCATAAAGAACCGGTTCACCGTGCGTGTGTGGCATCCAGGGCGTCACACCTGCCGGGCGCAGCACACCTGTCCAGGAACCATCTTCCTGTTCAGCCATCTGGATCGAAGCCCCAGCGCATTTCAACGTCGGCGGCACGGTGGTGTTCTCAAGCTTCAAAGAGACCGAAAGCGTCGCGCTGCCATCAGGGGCAAGGTCGGATTGAACATGTTTTGAAATCACGCATGGCAGTCCCGCCTGTTCGAGACGCAACGGCCTGTAGGGACCAACGGCATGGATTTCCGGGCACCAGCCGGGCATGTGTCCCAAAAGTGTTGTGCGCACCAGGCGCAGGCCCTGGGACGTCGCCAGTTGAGGCTTCCAGCGGGCTCTCGGTCCCTTGGCGCTGAGATGTGGTTCGAGCGCGCGGAAACAGATCTGGAGCTTGTTGCGGTCCACCAGGTCCACCGGGAGCCGGTGTTTGCGAAACATGTTCCGGCTTTCCAGAACCTTTTCGTCGTTGAGGTAGATCTCGGCAATCGTGGCCAGGCCCTCAAGGCAAAGCCGATAAGGTCCGGGTTTCGCATCAAACCAGGTCTCGTACCACACGTCTTTGCCGTGCAGCGGAACCGGTGCGCCCGAGTCAAACCGGCCTGCTGCTGCCAGCGCGCCGGCAACGGTGCCCGGGACGTTGGCCGGTATAAAATCCCATTGATGTCCGGTTGGAAGCGACGAGCCGAACGCATCCGGCTCGGTCAAGGAAAGCGTCCACTCCACCGCAGAGAGGTCGACCATTTACGCCCCGACGGCGTTGGCGACAGGCGTCAGCTGCGGCTCGCAGGCACCGTACCGCTCATCCAGCATCCGCATCATGCTGTCCCATGAATTGGCCGCAGGCTGCAAGCCTTCTTCCAATCCCTGGAATTTCTTGCGCATGACCGCACGGGCCAATTTGAACTGAACCATCTTGCACGTGGAAGAGATGGTTCTCGCCTCGCTCGCACACTCAGCCAGGTCTGTCCGGGTGTGAGCAGCCAGCCAGTCGAGATAGGACGCGAACAGCTCAAAATTTGCACCGAGCTGGCGCAAGGTGTTGAACGCATAGAGGTGAAAGAAGCCGAACTCCCGTTCACTTACCATTTCGACCTGACCCGGGAATTGCCTCGCGAAGGCGGCCACGGGGTTCGCATCGGGACGGCGCAGAAGATGGCTCTTCAGAAGCTGTTCCGATGTTTCGACAATCTTCTCCAGCGACGGTGTTTCTTCCGGTCGCTTTACAAATTCCGCGTAGGGCAAGAACGCCGTTGGCTTTGCGTGCTCACCACGCTGAAACACGCCGTCGAAATCATCGCCTTCCAGGCGGTGCAGTCCCAGACCATGGAAATACTCCATCACCCGGTTGTCAAAATCGATGCGGTTGATCGCGATGGTAGTCTTGCCGTTGGCTTCCCGATACCCGATCCCATGAGTGTCCGGCAGGAAGTAGCTGTCGACCTCGACCAGCGACAGGCGCCCGCGCTCGATCTGGGTCTGAACATGTGTTTCAACCCGGTCGTAGATCGCAAGCTCCGTGACCTTCAGTCCGTAGAGGGCTTCAAGATCTTCGAGCGGCACCTTGAAAAAGGTGAACTGATCGCCCTCGAAGTCCTGCGTCACCGAATAGGCCAGGCAGGCCTCCGGCGGCACGCCAAGGGACGGCAGGACCTCGATCCAGACATCGAGATAACAATTGGTTTCCGGCCAGTCGCGATCCTGGGCATGCAGCGGGCTACGTATATAGTCCGCTGCGTGCAGATGCGGAAAAACGGCTTCGTTCATGGAGCGCTCGTTCCCTTACCCCAACAGGCTTGTGTCTTGCTTGTTGACCAACAGCATCGTCGACGTATTGCCGAGAATGCGGTCGTTGGAAATCATCAGCTGTGCCGAATGTGCATCACGCAGATGGCGACCGAGGCTGAACGGCGTGCCGTTCTTGTAACCTGCAATCCCGCAAATCAGCATGCAGTGATTGATGATCGTCAGGATCGTCTGCGAGGTACCGATCTTCACGTTGTTCATGGCAACGGAGAAGCTCATGGCGTTCAACGCATCGCTGTCGCCCTTGCAGGCCGCGAATTGCTTCAAACCGGCAACCACGTTGGCCTTCACCAGCTGAAGCAGGCTCGAGGCCTCGGCCAGACGCAGCGCACCTGGAGGAACCTGGCCGGGAGACTTGCGCGCAGCACCCTTGACGAAGCTCTGCGCCCGCGCGACTGCATCGGCCGCGATGCCGTACCAGAGCGCACCCCACAACAGGTGCGATACCGCCAGCATCGACTGGGCCGCAATCTCGGCGAAGGGGCGTGGCAGGATCTGCTCAGCCGGTGCTTCTGCCTTGAAGATGTAGCCATCCGAGCACGTGCCACGCATGCCGAGCGTGTCCCACACACTGGTCTGTTCAAGCGTGTACTGGTCCTTCAGGAAAACTGTCGCAACCTGGTCCGAATGGGCCGCATCGGGATGACGACGCGACGTGACCATGATGGCGTCGGCATGGGCTCCATAGGAGATGACCGTCGCATCCTTCGTCAGGCGCGCAGTGTCCCCATCGACTTCGATCGCACAAATGGAATTGCGCAGATTGCCGCCGATGCCAGCTTCACTGGTCGCGGACGCAATCAGCAGCTGTTCGGCGCAGATCCGCGTCTGGAATGCCTCGTGCCACGCACTGTCGACCGCGTAGTCCGCCAGGCTGGCAATCTGGATCTGGTGCATGGCATAGGTCATCGCCGTCGCGGCGCAGGCCTGCCCCAAAATCGCACAAATGTCCGCGACTTCGGTGAGGTTTGAACCTTCTCCGCCAAATTCAGGGCGGATCATGACCCCCATGAGCCGTTCCGCCTTGAGTGCCTCCATCCCTTCGGACGGGAAGCGACCTTCAACATCGACCTTATCGGCAAATTCAGCGGCGACCTTGGCAGCCCGCTTCGCGCGGTCGGTCAAGGACATTGCAACGATCTTGCTGGCTGCGGTCATGGATCAAGCCGCCTGATCTTTGAGGATTTCGTCCAGAGCCGTTTCAATTTCGACGACGGACGAAAACGACTTGCGGTTCAGAAGGTGCTCGGGAAATTCAACGTCAAACTCTTCTTCCAGTGCCAGCATCACCTGAACTGACGCAAAGGAAGACAAACCCGCATCATAGAGATCGGCACTGTCGACAATGTTTTCGACGGAAACAGGCAAGTTACCGTGTTTCGACAAAATAGAACGAATGGTCTGTTTCATGATTATCCTTGCCACTTAAACTGACCTTGCGCAGGTCAAGCCTCCACTTCGGGGAGCTATCTAGCAACAAAAAGAATAAACTGCGCTTAAGGCGCATGGTAAAAAATTACGAAACAAAACAGATTAAATACAGTTAAAATGACTTAACATTTTCCTCAACTATACTGAGGCCTCAAATATTTTACTTGAACTCACGACGGTGAACTCTGCTCACATCATGCGTTGCAGTACACCGTCCTTGCGGATGAAACCGTGAAAGAGCGCAGCACCGATGTGCAGCAGCACCGCAAGCGTGAACAGGATCCCGAGAACCTCGTGAACCGTGAACAGTTGTTCGGACAGGGCGCGGTCCTTTGAGACAATTGCAGGCATCGTAAACAGACCGAAAACCGTGATCTTGGCCGGATAGGCAGAAGTGGCCACCCAGCCGATAAAAGGGTTCACAAGCAAGAAGGCATAGATGAAGACATGCGTCACCTTCGCCGATGTCCTCTGCCACATGGGAATATCGGCCGGAAGGGGAGCAGGCTTGTGGGTCAGCCTGTAGGCAAGACGGATGACAGTCAAAATCATCAAGACGACGCCAACGGAGCGATGGTAGTCGAACAGCTGGTTCTGCAGCTGACCGCCATCGATGCGGATCATGATCAAACCGGCGGGCACCATGGTCAGTACCATGATGGCTGTCAGCCAATGTATGGCGCGCGCCACCAGGCTGTAGCGTCCCTCAACGTTGGCCATGTTGCCCTCTCCTCTCCCTATCAACTTGTCATCGTAGGTAGCGGAGCTGTCAAATTCAACAAGGGTCTGAGGTCAGTCAGCACTGCTCTGTGGAGGGAATGCCACAAAATCGATGTGCCCGACTTTCATCCTGAGTCTGCCGTGCGATATCAGGCTCGACCGATCCTGCCACCAGTCTTCGAGCTTTGACATTTCCAGGCCAAGTTCCTTGCCAACGCGCTGCCATCCACCCAGAAACTCGATCAGGAAATCCCGCTTGCCTGCATCTATTTCCCAATCGGATGTATCCGAGAGGACCTGATATCCCGCCTGTGCGAACAATTCAATCGCCCTTTGCGCAGCATCAGGTCCCAGCGAAAGCCCAAAGCCCTTGTCAGTTTTCTGATGTCGGTTCAAACCGTTTCGAAGTTCTGTGTCCAGCATGTGCGAAGGTTCGAATTCTGCCCGGCCATCATAGCTCAAGGCGCCCAGGAACGGTTTCCCCGATTGCACCACTTTCTTCACGAGACGCTGCAGAAAACTCTCCGAAACCAGATCAAGAAAGGCCGAGGTCGTAACCGCGGACACGTCCTGGAAATTCAGTGTTTCGAGGTCAGCCGCGAGGTCGACTTGTTGGATCGAGAGCGTGAAATTTCCTGTTCCATACCTTCGGGCCACTGCGACCTTCAAGAGATCGCGATCGTAATCTGTCAGATGCCATTCGACCGGTGTCTTGAAACGCCTCGCGAGGGCCGAGACCGTCGATCCCGCGCCGCTCGCGAGATCCAGAATGCGGATATTCTCCGCCGGGAGCAGTTTCAGAAACTGGTCTTCAACAGATTTGCTTCGGGCTGCCAGATCCAGCGGTTCCCGCAGCGCAAGCCAGTGCGATGAAAATCCGCTCATGCGGCCACCTTTCTCAAAAACCGGTCAAACTGGCTGCTGGCATCTGCCCAGCTCGGAAGATCACGCGCTGCCTTCCTGGCTGCGTCTGACAGAATGGCTCGTCTTTCGGGATCGGTGATCAGCAGGTCAAGCGCATCGCGCAAGGCGGCAAAGTTTTCTGTCTCGCAATATATGGACGCACGCTCCGGAAGTGTGTTTTTCACTGCACCGCCGCCACTGCCGATGACAGGCAGGCCATAGGCAATGGCCTCGGTGAACGCCATCCCGTAGCCCTCGTAGCGGCTCGCAAGCACAAAAATGTCCGCCGCCCGATAATATGCCGTCAGGTCCTGCGCGGGCACCGCGCCGTGGAAGGTTATCCGTTTCTCCAGTCCGAGCCGGACCGCCTGCTCTTGCAGGGCGGCGAGGCAGTCCGGATCGGCCTGAAGCCCGCCAACCAGGTCCAGCTGCCAATTGTGATGCAACAGGTCTCCCAGTGCCTTGAACAGCAAGTCGTAGCCTTTTCTCGGTACGACCGTTCCCACACTCAACAAACGCACCTTTTCAGTTGATGCGCGCACGATCGGCTCCGGAATATCGGTTCCCGGTAGGATGACTGCGATCCGATCCGCTTCAACACCGAACAGGTCCTGGACCTGCAGTGCTGTTGCGGGACTGGTCACGATCACCTGGCCTGCATGTTTCAGAACCTCGTTTTCGGATTGCTTCAAACGGTCTGCCTGCTCCGCGGATAATCCGTTTTCCCGACACAGCGGATGATGCACAAGCGCAATCAGCCGAAGCCTTTTGGCAAGCGCGCTTGCCGCCTCCGGCATGACGCCAAAGGCCAAGCCGTCGACGATCACTCTCGCGCCTTCGGGAAGGTCCACCAGTTTTTGGCCGGCATCGGCCAGCACCTCAGCACTTGGGAAAGGAAACCCCTCGCCCAGCGGCAGCAGTTTCACCTGCCATCCCAGATCCCGCAGCCCCGCGATCACCCTGCGGTCATATGCGTAGCCACCGGTCGGGGTATCGATGTCTCCCGGATAGGCGAAATAAAGCTCCTGCATGTGCTGTCCGGATCAGATCTTTGCTTCGTACCAGGCGCGGGCTACGTGGGATTCGGAGATTGTCACGCGGATCGCTCCAATCTGGTCACCCGGGCGGCCCAGGCGATTTTCCCGCGCGGCTCGCGCAAGATGGTCATGGACGTGCTTGGTCAGGAATTCCGTCGTGGTGTTGACCCCGGCAAATTCAGGCACGTCGTCCAGGTTCTTGTAATTGAGTGGCTCCAGAACTTCCTTCAGAGCCTCATGGGCCCGCCCGATGTCGATTACCACGCCATTTTCATCAAGGTTTTCCGCCAGGAAAGCCGCGTCGATAACGAAAGTTGCCCCATGGAGGGCCTGGGCGGGACCGAAGAGCTCACCCTTGAAGGAGTGAGCAATCATGACATGGTCTCGAACTTCAACTGCAAACATTTCTATGGTCCTGAAAATCAATCTCAAAACAGGTTGAGCATGGAAGGATTAGCTTGTGCACTCGTCATAAACGACCAGTGCCGCGAGCACATCTGAAGACTTGTTCAACAAATCGGGAAGGCGATCGGGCAGTCTTTCAAAGGGCACCCGGTCGCTGATCAGCGCATCCAGCCTGTCATCCGACAAGAGAGACAGCGCTGTTTCCAACCGGCGTCGATAGGACCAGCGCGATCGCCGCTCGACCGGTATCGACCCGACCTGACTGGATTTCAATGCCAGGCGCCGGCAATGAAAGTCCGCGCCCAGCGGGATGGCGACATCATTGGCTCCATACCAACTCAGTTCCACGATCGTCGTTTCATCGGCGGCACATGCAAGCGCGGTCGCCAGTCCACCCGCGCTCGCGCTGGTATGGAACACGAGATCCTGGTTCTCCGGAGCGCTCCCGGGCGGTGAAAACTCCAGCCCGAGCGAGATCGCGATTTCCGCGCGCGCTTCGTTCGTATCCACCAATGTGACCCTCGTTCCGGGCAGTTGAGCGAGCAGATGGGCGGTCAAAATACCGAGAACTCCCGCGCCAACCACGCAGATGTGATCCCCAGGTGATGGTTTTCCGTCCCATATAGCATTGAGCGCGGTTTCCATGTTGGCGGCCAACACGGCCCGGTCCGGCGGGACATTGTCAGGAAGCGGCACACAGGAAGGACTTGGGAGAGTAAAAACGTTTTGGTGCGGATAGAGCGAAAAGACGGTACGGCCGAGAAGCGCGGGATCGCCGGCCACCACTTTGCCAACGTTGGAATAGCCGTATTTCACCGGATGCGGAAACTCACCGTCCTGATTGGGCGCGCGCATGCGCTGCCACTCGCTTCTGGGAACTTCACCCCGGAAAACAAGGCCTTCCGTACCGCGACTGATACCGCTAAAGAGGCTCTGGATTTTCACTTCGCCAGGTTGTGGCGCGAGACAGTCTACAGGTTTGAGACCGCATTGCAGCGGGCCGGTGTACCACAAGGCCTGCGGCACCCGTGTTCCGTTTTGCCTGTCCGGCTCGCTCCGCATCACATTCAAACTCCGACCACTTCGACTGACTTGTCAATTTTAGGACATTTTGACATGCGCACTATCGCTACGATTGCTTCGATTGGAAGTCACAAAAATGTTTCAAGCCTTTGACATGACCATTTCAGGGAAAAAAGCATTCAGAATGACGATACGCCGCATCATTTTCGCTTCCTTGCTGCTTGTGAGTTTTGTCGGTCTGGCCGCGCTGATGACCGTTACCCTGTCTCCGGGCGGTTACTCCTCCCTGGACGTATTCATTCTCGTCTGTTTCATGGTGACCCTGCCATGGACAATCATCGGCTTCTGGAATGCGGTCATCGGGCTCTTGGTGATGCGCCTGGCACGGGATCCTGTTCAAACTGTCTGTCCCATCACACCCGGTGATGCCGGCAAACCGCTCAAGAGCTCAACCGCGCTTTTGTCTTGCGTCAAGGACGAGGACGCAGCAGCCCTTGAAGTCAATCTCAGCACGATGGTCTCGCACCTGATCCGTTCGGGAGAAGCAAGCCATTTCACGCTTTATGTTCTCAGCGACACGACCTTGGACGAGGTCGCGCTGCAGGAACAGGAAATGTTCGAACGCCTGACCGAGCGGTTTGCCGGTCAATTCGACATCAAGTACCGCCGCCGCTCCAAGAATACAGGCTACAAGGCCGGCAACGTCGAGGACTTCTGCGACCGATGGGGCGCCGGACACGACTTCGCGCTGGTTCTGGATGCCGACAGCTACATGTCCGCGGATGCTATCCTGGGCCTTGTCCGCCGCATGGAAGAAAACCCGAAGCTCGGTATCCTGCAAAGCCTCGTGGTCGGCCTGCCGACCGACAGTGCCTTTGCCCGGATCTTCCAGTTCGGCATGCGACTGGGCATGCGCTCCTACACGATTGGCAGCGCCTGGTGGCAAGGCGATTGCGGTCCCTATTGGGGACATAACGCGGTCCTCAGGCTGAAGCCGTTCATGGAACACTGCCGTCTTCCCGTCTTGCCTGGAAAGGGGCCGTTGTCCGGCACCATTTTGTCCCACGATCAGGTGGAAGCGGCGCTGATGCGCCGTGCGGGCTACGATGTGCGGGTCCTGCCACTGGAAACCGGCAGCTACGAAGCCAACCCGCCCCATTTGCTGGAGTTCATCCGCCGGGACCTGCGCTGGTGCCAGGGCAACCTGCAATATCGTCGCCTGTTGGCGATGCCCGGCCTGAAGCCGGTCAGCCGTGCGCAGCTGTTCCTGGCCATCCTGATGTTCCTCGGCTCGCCCGCCTGGATCGGATTCATGACTGGCGCCGCTGTTCTTGGAATGACGACCGATTATGCCCCCTACAGGGCTGACACGGGCGCCGTCCTGTTCTTCACCGTTCTGACAATGGTGTTTGCACCCAAGCTCGCAACGGTAGTTGACGTCCTGGCGAGGCCAGATTTGCGCCGGGCCTTCGGCGGACCTGTCCGGGTTGTTCTGAGTGTCGGTCTGGAAATTCTCTATTCGGCAATGCTGGCGCCGATCATGGCTGTGTCACACACGCTCTTCATGGCCGGGCTCGCATTCGGAAAGACCATTGGATGGGGCGCACAGGCCCGCGGAGTTCAACGCCTGCCGCTGGCGCTGACCATGAGCAAACTCTGGCCGCAGACCCTGTTTGGCCTTCTTGGGCTTGCCTGGTTGTCCGGTCAGTCCCTGTCGCTCGTCTGGCCGGTAATTCCGGTTGCGGTCGGTCCGCTTCTGGCGGTGCTGATTGCAGTGTCGACATCGACGGGCACACTCGGCAGACTGGCAATGCGAACGACGCTCTGGCGCATACCGGAAGAGACACGACCACCGGAAGATCTTGCAGATCTGCACCTGCCGGCCCTGTCGAAAGGACGCACGCCGGATGCAGACAGCGCATCTATCGGGCAGGGCGATCCGAAACCAGCGGAAGCCTGAATCAGAAAAAGACCGGTCACCACCGGTCTTTTTTTCTGGATACGAACCGATTAAGCAGCGTTGGAAGACGCGATCGGCTGTGTCAAAAGCTCGAAGATTTCTTTTTTGTCGGCCGTGCCGCGCAGGCCTTGCGTAACGGCATTGTCGCGCAATTGGCGCGCGATCCGTGCCAGGGCCTTCAAGTGGTCGGCACCGGCACTCTCCGGAGCCAGCAGCAGAAACACCAGATCCACCGGCTGATCATCAAGGGAATCGAAATCGACCGGGCTTTCGAGTTTTGCAAACAGGCCGACAAGACGATCCAGACGTGTCAGCTTGCCATGCGGAATCGCGATACCGTGGCCAACGCCAGTTGAACCAAGGCGCTCGCGCTGCAAAAGCGTGTCAAAAATTTCCCGTTCGGAAAGGCCCGTAAGCTCCGCAGCCTTTGCGGAGAGTTCCTGAATAGCCTGTTTCTTGCTCTTGACTTTCAGCCCGGCAATTACCGCATCGTTGCTCAGAAGATCACTGAGATCCATAAGTTCGCCTACAAGTTTCGGATGCCGGCTCCCAGCGAGGAGCCGGCCCCGTTAGTGTATTTTATTCGGCAGCCTCACTGGCCACCAATGCGGGATCTATCCACCCAATATTGCCATCCTGCCGGCGATAAACAACGTTGACACCGCCATTTGCCGCATTTTTGAACATGACGACCGGGGCTTCGGTCAGATCCAGCTCCATAACCGCCATGCCAACGGTCATGGTTTTGACTTTCGCCGACGTCTCGGCAATGACGAGCGGATTGAAATCCGCCGGCACTTCCTCATCCTCATCAGGAGAGGCGAGCACGTAAGCTGCTGCTTCCAGCGCATCCCGGCCGTTGCCGTTATGGCTGTGATGATCCTTCAACTTGCGCTTATAGCGCCGCAACCTTTTTTCGATCTTGTCAGCAGCCTGATCAAAACTGTTGCGCGGGTCCTGATCTTGCGCAGACACCTGAAGCACAATGCCGGTGTCAAGGTGCAGGCTGCACTCGGACTTGAAGCCCGTGCCCTCCCTACTCATCGTAACGTGGCCGGTGAAGCCGCCTGTAAAATATTTTGACAGGGCATCTTCGATTCGGTCTGTGATGTGCTCGCGCATTGCATCGCCGACATCAACATTCTTACCCGAAATCCGCAAAGCCATGGGGACCTCTTTTTCTTCTATTGACCGATAGGTCACCAGCGTTGCCGCCGGTGTTGAAACGCGAGACGCTTCAAGCTTACAGAATGGACCAGTAAGCGCCGAAGCGCCATCCCCTCATTACGCCATGAGGGCGGTGCTATAATTGCGGTAACGCAAAGAGTCAATTGAATATCAGGTTTCCTGACATTCCTTTGAAAACTCCCGCGTAAAATCAACGCTTTGTTTCAGTGGAAATCTCGGCCTTTTGCGAAAATCGGCAGGCCTTGCCGCACCCAAAGACCAGCCGCGACATCTAAATGCGCGCGTTTTTCTCCCGGCGGCGCTGGACTGAAGAACCTATTTTCATCGCTTCGCGGTACTTCGCGACCGTCCTGCGTGCGATATCGATGCCGTCATCCTTCAGAACCTTGACAATCGTGTCATCCGACAGGATGGCCTTGGGCTCCTCGGCATCAATCATCTGCTTGATCCGATGGCGAACGGCCTCTGCGGAATGGGCGTCACCGCCGACAGTCGCCGAAATGGCCGAGGAGAAGAAGTATTTCAGTTCATAGATACCACGCGGGGTCGCCATGTACTTGTTGGATGTCACCCGGCTGACGGTTGATTCATGCATGGAGATGGCATCGGCGACGGTCTTCAGGTTGAGGGGACGCAGATGTTCGATACCGTAGGTCAGGAACCCGTCCTGCTGGCGCACGATCTCCGTTGAAACCTTCAGGATTGTCTTGGCGCGCTGGTCCAGGCTCTTTGCCAGCCAGTTTGCCGTCTGGAGCGATTCGGTGAGGTATTCCTTCTCCGTTTCGTTCCGGGCCGTCTTGATCACCTTTGCATAGTAGGTCTGGTTGACCAGCACCTTGGGCAACGTGTCCGAATTCAGCTCGACGGTCCATGTGCCGTCATTGGCAGGACGCACGAAAACGTCCGGAACCACCGGTTGCACGAGCGATGCGCCGTACACACTGCCGGGTTTCGGGTCCAGGGCCCGGATCTCCGAGATCATCTCGATCAGGTCTTCGTCATCGACGCGGCACAGGCGCTTGAGCGCGGCAAGATCTCTCTTTGCCAGCAACTCGATGTTTTCAATGAGGGCTTCCATGGCAGGATCAAAGCGGTTTTTCTCGATCAGCTGCAGTTTGAGGCACTCGGCCAGGTCGCGCGCAAACACGCCAGCCGGTTCAAAGGTCTGCAGAACACCGAGGACGCGTTCGATCCTGTCGAGGTCCACGCCCAGCGTTTCCGCGACCTCTCCAAGGTCCTGGTAAAGATAACCGTTCTCGTCCAGCGAATTGATGAGATGACCGCCGATCAGCTTGTCGGTCTCTTCGCTCAAGGCCAGTTGCATCTGGTCTTCTAGGGTCGTGACCAGAGACGCCTCCTCGGCAACGAAAGCTTCCAGATTATAGTCCTCGGAAGCCGCGCTGCTGGTGGCGTTCTTGTAGCTGTCTCCGCCTTTCAGCAGCGCTGGATCAGGAGACACCGGGACACCGGGCTCATCCGGGAAAACGTTGCCCAGATCCGTGTCCATGCGCGATGCAATCGCCTCGGACCCGGTTTCCAGATCGCTTTGCATCCAGTCGCCCGAATCCGGTTCGTCTCCGGAGGAAGATGCGTTCTGCGACAGATCGACTTGTTCGCCGTTGGCACTCCCGTCGGCTTCATTGGTCGTGACCGCGCCTTCGGTCTCCCCAGCGCCCTTTTCAAGGAGGGGATTCTTCTCCAGCTCAGCCTCAACATAGGCAACGAGATCGAGATTGGACATCTGCAACAGCTTGATCGCCTGCATGAGCTGCGGCGTCATGATCAGCGACTGGCTCTGTCGCATCTCCAGCTTTGTTGAAATGGCCATGTAATTCCCGGGCGCCCGTTATGTCGTTTTGGTCTGCTTTTTGCTTAAGGCTACAGACACACTCTATAACTTAGCTGAACGCCTGTCATCAAAGCGTAAATTGTTCACCCAGATAAAGTCGGCGAACGTCCGGATTGGTGACAATTTCCTGGGGGAGGCCTTCGGTGAGCACTTCACCCGCGGCAATGATATAGGCCCGGTCGATCAGACCGAGCGTCTCGCGCACATTGTGATCGGTAATCAGAACACCGATCCCGCGCTGCGTGAGGTGACGCACCAGCTGCTGGATGTCACCGACGGCAATCGGATCAATACCGGCAAACGGTTCGTCAAGAAGCATGAAGGACGGCCGGCTGGCCAGCGCCCGGGCAATCTCAACGCGCCGGCGCTCACCACCCGACAGCGCGATGCTCGGAGACTTGCGCAAATGGGTGAGACCGAATTCGGCAAGCAGGGAATCGAGATCCTCGCGCCGTTTCTGACGATTGGGTTCGATCACTTCCAGGACGGCACGAATGTTTTCCTCAACCGTCAGCCCACGAAAAATCGAGGCCTCCTGCGGAAGGTAACCGATCCCAAGTCGCGCACGCCGGTACATGGGCATGCGGGTGATGTTGAAGCCTTCCAGCGAGATCTGGCCCTGGTCGGGGCGGATCAGGCCGGTAATCATGTAAAACGTGGTTGTCTTGCCGGCACCGTTCGGCCCCAGCAAGCCAACAGCCTCGCCCGGCTTGACATAGAGGCTGACATATTTGACGACCTGTCGGCGGCCATATGTCTTGCCGATCCCCTCCACGACAAGTGCCTGCGACAAGTCCTGATCCTGGCCGGTCGTTTCCGGCGCAGTACCCTGGTGCAGGTTATATTCAGAGGAGCTTATCTTCACCGATGCTACGTCCGTCCGATCCTTGAGCAGCTTCACATAAGGTCTGAAAGGACCACTGTCGAGTGGCCCGGTCAAACTAACTTTAGTCGCTGTTCACGCTGTTGGGTAGGATGCGAACCTTGACGCGCCCGCTGCCGCCTGTGTTCGAGTCACCGGCCACCTGGCCCTTCACGGCCGTAAGATTGGCCTGGCCGGTTTTCAGGTTCACGATGAGCTTGTTGCCGACCACCACATTGGGGCCCTGGCTCAGAACAACTTCCCGCCCGGTCATGACCATGACTTCGCGGGCCATGTCGAAGCTTGCGGCATCGCCCTTGGCGGTCTGATCCTTTGAGGCGATGTAGACACCACCGGCAGCCTCCAGACGGGAGATACGCTGCTGCACGGCGTTGCCGGATGTCGCGCTGCCGCTACCGGCATAAAAGACCTTCAGCCGCTGCGTCTTGAGGCTGGTTTCACCCTGAATGACGACCACATCACCGACAAAGGTGGCGGTGCTGTTGCCGTCCTCAACACGCAATTCGCTTGCCTCGATCTCGATCGGCTCGCCGTCGTTGGACCCGAAGCCGGCAAAAGCATCGGAGAAAGTCTGGGCCTGGGCCGCATTCATCGACAACACAGCCGCCGTTGCGATCAACAGGCGTTTGAAGAATGCCATCACTTATTGTCCTTCCGATGCCGGATTGAGCGTCATCTTGATCCCGTCCGTGAACCGCACAAGACCCTTGTTCTGATCATAGGAGATTCTGCCCGCTTGAACACGGCCCTGGTCCGACCGAATTTGAATTGGGGTGGAGGTCGACAGGGCGCCATTGTTGAGATCAATCGAAACCTCGGTCAGGTCAACCTTGTAGCCCTCGCTCCAGTCGAGCTGGATCCCGTCATAGAGCCTCAGGGTCTCCTGCGCGTTGTTATATGTGCCCTTGAGTGCAACGATCTCTGCGCTTTCATCCTGGCCCAGGACAATGTCAGCCCGGATGGTTTCGAGATCGATGATCCTCGGGTCACTCAACCGCTGGATTGCCCTGCGCGCGGTCACCTTGTAGGACCTGTCGCCATCATGGCCGGAAAGTTCCGGATGGTCCATGACAAGACCTTCACTGGTGAGCATCAGGTTGGCAGCGCCGAAACTGCCAAGAATGTTGAACATCACGACAGCACCGATCATCCCCGCCAGGATCAGAAATCCGATCGCGGGAAAAACCCAGCGCAACAGGCGCACGACCAGGCTGTGCCTGCGAGCTGCCCGTTGCGCCTTGTTGTAGTGCCGCCTGACGGACGCACCGCCCATGGGTTCACTGATGCTCAACAAGGTCTCCTCTTGTACGCAAAGCCGGTTTCACTATCCGGCTCGTCTGCCTCAACTACGAGTGCGCGAAGATATCGTTTTCTTCCCAGCCTTTGAGATCAAGTTCCGCGCGGGTCGGCAGAAATTCAAAACAGGCCTTTGCAATATGCGTGCGTTCTTCCCGGTCGAGCATGAACTCAAGCTTTTCCTTCAACGCATGCAGATAAAGTACGTCCGACGCCGCGTAAGACAACTGGGCGTCCGAAAGCGTTTCCGCCGCCCAGTCCGAGCTCTGCTGCTGCTTGGACAATTCAACACCCAACAATTCGCGCGTTATATCCTTAAGGCCATGCCGATCCGTATAGGTTCGAACGAGCTTCGACGCGATTTTCGTGCACCAGACAGGCTGGACTTCGATGTTCAGATAGTGGCGAAGCACTGCAACATCAAACCGGGCGAAGTGGAAAATTTTGGGTTTTGACACATCGGTCATCAAGGCCGCGAGGTTCGGTGCTTCTGTCTGGCCCCGTGCAATCTGGACCACATCGGCGGATCCATCGCCCGGTGACAGCTGCACCACACACAACCGGTCCCGGTGCGGGTTCAGCCCGAGCGTCTCTGAATCAACCGCCACGGCATTGGCCGTCTCGTAGGCTTTCAGATCCGGCAGGTCGCCCTTGTGGTAACGGATGGTCATGGGGTGCGGTCTCCTGTTGCCGTCCGGCTCGGTGCTGTTTGTGAAATCCTCCGTCAGGTAAATCATGCCTGCCGTCGAGGCAAGCTTTTACCGTCGGCCGGCCAGGTGGAAATGCACCGGGATTGTCACTTCTTGACCCTGAATGCCTCGTGGCAGGTCTTGCAGGTGCCGGCCACCTTGCCGAAGGCCCCGGCAACAGCTTGCTTGTCAGCCCCCTGATCGGCGAGCGCCTTCATGTCCAGGGCATAGGCCTGAAGCTCGTCGGAAATTGCTGCGAACCGGGTCCAGTCGGTCCAGATGGCTGGACTGGCTTCCGTCGGTTTCTGCAGACTTCCTTCGGGGAACAGCTCGGTCAAGGCGTCACCTGCATACCCCGCGATTGCCTCACCCGCCTTGGCGACCAGGGCCGGATCAACATCAGGGCTCGTCTTGAGCATCTGGCCGACGGCTTTCATGTTCTTGCCGATCGCCGACATGGCATCCATGCGTTCCTTGACGATCCCGGTCGCACCACCATGGGCAAAGGCTGCACCTGTTGCCAGCAAACCGGCGAACGCGATCAAAGTCATCTGTCTGGTCGACATTCGTCATCGTTCCTTTCAAAAAATCTATCGATCCGCTTCGCCCGCCAGGTCATCAATGATCGGACAGGTCGGGCGGTCATCGCCGTGACACGCATCGGAGAGCGTCGTCAGCACCTTCTTGAGCGATTGCAGTTCGGAAATTTTCCGGTCGACTTCACGGATCTTCGACTGGGTTATGGCCTTGACGTCGGCGCTGGCCCGGTCGCCGTCCTCATAGAGCGACAAGAGTTCACGACATTCTTCAATGGAAAAGCCGAGGCTTCGGGACCGTTGCAGGAACTTCAATCGCTGCAGATCGGTCTCAGAGAAATCGCGATACCCGTTGTCGCTGCGCAGAGGGCGGACAAGTCCGATGTCCTCGTAGTACCGGATCGTCTTGACCGGCAGTTGGCTCTGTTCGGAGGCTGTCCCGATATTCATACCGTTTCCAAGCAGTTTCATTTATTGTGGTCACGGCGAAATGGGGTGACCAATTTCACGGACAGGCTTTGCCTGAGCCCGCCCCTTTTAAAGCTTCCAGTCACTGGAAGGTCAAGAGCGGAGGTTGAAATGGGGTGTCTGGCCTTCCCTTCAAACAACCTGACCCACGTGATGTGAGGCCTGAAACTTGTCCAATTGAGGACTTCGCGACATAGGCGGCTTGATCCTGCAGGGCAAAACACTTTTGCCTCAAAGCCAACCTACCCGTCCCCGGTTGACCGGGCGACAATCCGATCTTCTCTTAAGTTGCTAATATTATTGATTTTTTTCAAACGCACCGCGAGACTTGATTGTCACGGCGCCCTCAACTGATTTTCAAACCGTACGCGAGGTTACGATCCGCCCTTGTACTCGCCCGACAATATTGGTAAGAAAATATTACCAATTTGAATTTGACCTCTTCGGGACCGACAAAGGGCTTTCTCATGGGACTGAACGACTGCCACAATTTCCAGGACTTTCGAAAGCTGGCGAAACGCCGGCTGCCCGGCCCGATCTTTCACTATATTGACGGGGCCGCGGACGACGAGATCACCTACCGGCGCAATACGAGCGCCTATGACGATGTCGACCTGGTCCCCAATGTGCTGGCCGGTGTTGAAGAGGTCGACATGAGTGTCGAGGTCATGGGTCAGAAGCTGGACATGCCGATCTACTGCGCCCCGACCGCCCTTCAGCGCCTGTTCCATCATGATGGTGAACGGGCGGTTGCGCGCGCAGCCACGAAATACGGCACCATGTTCGGCGTGTCCTCCCTGGCAACGGTCACCGTCGAGGAAATCGCCGAAATCGCCAATACGCCGAAGATGTTCCAGTTCTATTTTCACAAGGATCGCGGCCTGAATGACGCCCTTCTGGAGCGGGCCCGGGCGGCGAACTTCGAAGTCATGGCGTTGACCGTCGACACGATCACCGGCGGAAACCGGGAAAGAGACCTGCGCACAGGCTTCACCTCCCCACCGAAGCTGACCCTTGAATCCATGCTCAGCTTTGCGACCCATCCGATGTGGGCCTGGAATTTTTTCACGAAGCCGAAATTCGACATGCCGCATCTGTCCGGTTACGTCAGCGAAGGCACCAATGTGGCGGTGTCGGTCGGCAACTACTTCTCCACCATGCTCGACCAGTCGATGAACTGGAAGGATGCCGAGGAGCTCTGCGCCAAGTGGAATGGCCAGTTCGCCCTGAAAGGCATCATGAGCGTCGAAGACGCCAAGCGCGCAGTCGATATCGGATGTACCGGGATCATGGTGTCCAACCATGGCGGCCGGCAGCTGGACGGGTCCCGCAGCCCGTTCGACCAGCTGGCTGAAATCGTTGACGCGGTCGGCGACAAGATCGACGTGATCTGCGAGGGCGGCATCCAGCGCGGCACGCACGTGCTCAAGGCCCTGTCCGTCGGGGCAAAGGCCTGTTCAGGTGGCCGCCTCTACCTCTACGCCCTGGCCGCGGCCGGTCAGGCGGGTGTCGAACGGGCGCTCGGCAATCTCAGGACCGAGATCGAACGCGACATGAAACTGATGGGCATCACCAGTCTCGATCAGCTGAGCCGTGACAATCTGCGCTTCCGCAATCCGCTCTGAACATGCTTGGATGCAGCAAAGGCACAAGGAACGATAGAGCCACATGCAGGATCTGACCCCCAATGCCACGCCTGAGCAACTGGTTGCCGCCTTCAAGGCAATCGTTGGCGGGCGCCACGTCATTACCAATGCAAAGTCGATGGAGCGGTTTTGCAAGGGCTTCCGATCCGGAGAAGGCAAGGCGCTCGCGGTGGTGCGACCCGGAACGCTGCTTGAACAGTGGCGGATCCTGAAAGCCTGTGTGGCTGCCGACAAGATCGTCATCTTCCAGGCCGCCAATACCGGCCTGACGGAAGGCTCCACGCCGAAGGGGGAATATGACCGGGACGCGGTCGTGGTCAGCACCACACGCATGGACGCAATCCAGGTCTTGAAGAACGGGGAACAGATCGTCAGCTTTCCCGGTGCCACCCTGTTTGCGCTTGAGAAACTGATGGAACCGCTC
This sequence comes from Roseibium sp., assembly GCA_017643925.1. Lineage (GTDB taxonomy): Bacteria > Pseudomonadota > Alphaproteobacteria > Rhizobiales > Stappiaceae > Roseibium. The sequence goes on from JAEPML010000003.1 coordinate 62,967, forward strand.
GACCGTCAGCCGCATTCGGAGATCGGCTCGTCCTGCATCGGTGCGTCGATCGTCGGCGGTGTCTGCAACAATTCCGGCGGCGCCCTGATCGAGCGTGGCCCATCCTATACCGAACTCGCGCTCTATGCCCGGATCAGCGAGGACGGCAGGCTGGAACTGGTCAACCACCTGGGCATTGATCTGGGAAGCGACCCGGAAACGGTGCTCACCCGCCTTGAAACCGGTGACTACACTCCGGAAGATGTCGAGGACACCAACCGCAAGGCCTCGGATACCGATTATCACCGCAAGGTGCGCGAGATCGACGAGCCGAGCCCGGCGCGCTTCAATGCGGACAAGCGCCGCCTGTATGAAGCTGCCGGCTGCGCCGGAAAGCTCGCGGTCTTTGCCGTGCGCCTTGATACCTATCCGAAATCCAGGGAAAGCCAGGTCTTCTATATCGGCACCAACGACACCGCGGTCCTGACCCGGTTGCGCCGGCATGTTCTCGCGCATTTCGAAACCCTGCCGGTGTCGGGTGAATATATGCACTCCGAGATCTACGACATTTCAAAAACCTACGGCAAGGACACGCTGGTTCTGATCGACAAGCTCGGGACGGACTGGCTGCCCAAAATCTTCGCCCTGAAGGGTTGGGTCGATGCGCGCTGCTCCAAGATCCCCTTCCTCCCGGGACACCTGACCGACCGGACCATGCAGATCCTGAATCGCCTGTGGCCCAACGTCCTTCCCAGGCGTATGGAAGACTTTCGGGAGAAATACGAACATCACCTCATCCTGAAGATGCGCGATGACGGTGTGGCTGAAGCGGAAGCGTTCCTGAAGGACTTTTTTGAAAAGGAAGCCGGAGACTGGTTCGCCTGTACGCCGCGTGAGGGCAAGATTGCCGGGCTTCACCGGTTTGCCGCCGCTGGCGCTGCCGTGCGCTATCACGCCGTCCATTCAAACGAGGTGGAGGATATTCTCGCCCTCGACATCGCTCTGCGCCGGGACGACCGTGACTGGTTTGAAACGCTGCCTGAAGACGTTGAGGAAGGGCTGCTTCACAAGCTCTATTACGGTCATTTCTTCTGTCACGTGCTTCATCAGGACTACATTGTGAAGAAGGGCCACGATCCGAAGAAACTGAAGGCCAGGATGCTGGAACTGCTGGACGCCCGCGGTGCGGAATACCCGGCCGAGCACAATGTCGGGCATCTCTATGTCGCCAAGCCGGACCTTGCCGCGCATTACCGCGAGTGCGACCCGACCAACAGCCTCAATCCGGGCATCGGCAAGATGTCACGGAAGAAGTGCTATCACTGACGCGCGTATATGAGACGCATTCGTGAAAACGGCCCCGGCGATCATCTGATCCGGGGCCGTTCTGCGTGATTAATGCGTGGAAAGAGCGTCAGCCGACAATCATCTGCTTCATGCGCAGGGATTCGTATTCCAGCTCGTTCAGCCGGAAGTTGACGACATCTCCGATGGTGATCATGCCACAGAGCTTTCCGTCGTCCAGCACCGGCATGTGACGGAACTTTCCGTCCGTCATCTTGCGCAGGATCGTCTCCAGCGCATCGGCAGGCGCACAGGTCGTCACCTCGCGGGTCATCAAGCCGTCCACCTGTTGCGGCAAGGTCTGCCCGGGGGTTTCCGCAAGTTTGCGGACAATATCGCGCTCGGAAAGAATACCCTGCATGTCGCCGTTCTGGTCGGTGACCAGAAGCGCACCGATCCGCTTGTCCCGCAACACGGTGACCGCGTGATGCACCGTATCCTGCGGACGCACGGCGTGGACCGCGTCGCCTTTCTGCTCGAGAAGCTTGGCAACCGTGCTCGTCGTCGACGCCAGATTCGATTCCGTCGACTGGCTCACGGTCTTCTTGTCGGCTTTGTCTCCGCGCATGGGGGCCTGGTAGGATGTTGGGGCCATGGGCACTGCCTTCCTGAAATTCTGATCAGCCTTGTTGGTCGAGCTTACGACAGGCATCCGGAAATACAAGCGGCAATCTGACAGGGTGCGCACGCACCGACAACAAATCGAACAGACGCTTTCACATGGAACCGCTCACGCAGTATCAGCTGCCTGCCGTCCCTTTCCTGACCGCATCGGCAACTGTGGTTTCAGGTCCCTCGCCTGACAACACGACCTGATTGCGACCCGCGTTCTTTGCCCGGTAAAGAGCCTTGTCGGCCAATGCGAGTGCCCCGTCCGACGTCTGTTTCCCCTCCAGGAAACTCAACCCGATGGACAAGGTGCAACGAACCTCCTTGCCGGCGATCCTCACCGGGTTGCCGTTGACCTCGGCGCAGATGGCCTCGGCCCGGCTTCGTGCAAGATCGAGCGCGACGTTCGGAAAGAAGAAGACAAACTCCTCACCGCCGAACCGCGCAACAAGCCCGTCAGGCCCGGCCATGTCCCGCAAAGTGTCCGCAATCTTCCGGATCGTCGCGTCGCCCGCCAGATGCCCGAAGGTGTCGTTGATCGACTTAAAGCGATCGATATCGCAAATCGCGATCGAACCGGTGACGCCCTCACCCAGCTGTTCGAGACGCTCGAAAAACGCGTTGCGATTTAGCAGTCCCGTGAGCTCATCGTGACGAACCAGGTATTCAAGACGCTGGTTCAGCCTGTGAATGCGCAACATCATGCGCGCCACGAAATAGCTGGTCGGAGGCGCCACGATCAACGGCACAGCAACCGCCGGAACCATGGCGTAATATGTCAGTCCTTCGGGGGCGACAAGGTAGGTAATAAGCAAGGAGAAAATCACCGAGACCACGGTGACGGCAAAGACCAGTTTCCAGGCATCTCTTTCAGTCGCAACTGACATGGCAGTCCTGCCTCAGGGGTCAATCCGGCCCGTCCGCCCAGACAGGCCGAAAGTGAAGTGAAATCCATCACATTCACGGTGATTGATTCGGCCGCACGGATCAAATGAAGCCAGCAAGTTTCTGCAGCTCGGGACACCGATTACCTGTCGCGGAAGTCCGGACCGGCGCTCCGGAGGACAGCGAACCAAGGGCAGAGACATTTCCCAGAACCGAAACCGATCCAGAAACCGCATCTCGCCACCCCGTTGGTGGTGGCCCCGCCCTTCGAAGGCAACCTCTCACCAGTACCAGCCCCCGGTCTATCAAGAGGCCGAAGAGGGCTGACCAGAGACTGATCGACCGCCTTTTCCAAAAAAGTGCTGCTCAAACAACGCCGGACACCAGAAACGAAAAAAGCCCCGGAAAACCGGAGCTTTTTCGGTGTTTCTGGACTGTCTCGGACAATCTCAAACGGGAACTTGGTGCCCAGGAGAGGACTCGAACCTCCACGCCCATAAGGGCACTAGCACCTGAAGCTAGCGCGTCTACCAGTTCCGCCACCTGGGCTGTGAGGGCGGCTTGTAAGGGCCGGGCCCAGGCTTGTCAATCACTACCTGCGACTTTTTTTGCTCATTCACAAGGAGCCCTTCACACTTGGGACGCAAAGGTCTATGAGACTGGGGTGCGGTGACGGCGGAATTGCTTGTCCCGCACTCATTTTCGGGACGCGACACAAGGCATTTGAGAATGTCCACACCACTTAACGGCAAACTCGTTACAGTTTTCGGCGCATCGGGCTTCATTGGTCGCCATATCGTTCAGGCGCTCGCCAGGCGCGGTTACCGCGTGCGTGCTGCCGTTCGCCGGCCGGACCTGGCCACACACCTGCAGCCGCTCGGCGCTCCAGGCCAGATCATGCCGGTTCAGGCTAACCTGCGCTATCGCTGGTCGATCGAACGCGCCGTGATCGGCGCAGACGCCGTCGTCAATGCGGTCGGCATTCTCGCACCTTCCGGCAAGCAGACCTTCGACGCGGTGCAGGCTTTCGGCCCTCGCGCCATCGCAGAGGCTGCCCGGGCCGCCGGGATCGACCGGGTGACGCATGTATCGGCGATCGGCGCAGATGCCGACAGCAAATCAGCCTATGCCCGGACCAAGGCTGCCGGTGAAGCGGGCGTGCTGGAAACGCTTCCGGACAGCATCATCCTGCGCCCCTCCATCGTGTTCGGCCCCGAAGACGATTTCTTCAACCAGTTTGCCGGCATGGCCCGCTTTTCACCGGCGCTGCCGCTGCTGGGCAACGGCGTGACCAAATTCCAGCCGGTCTATGTGTGCGACGTTGCCGAAGCCGTTGCAAAGGCCGTCGGCGGCGACCTGGCAGCCGGGTCTATCTACGAACTTGGTGGACCGGAACAGAAAAGCTTCAAGGAATGCCTTGAACTGATGCTGGAGATCACGCGGCATTCCAGGGCATTGCTGCCCATTCCTTTCCCCATCGCGTCCGCCATGGGCAAGATCTTCCAGGTGTTCCCGGGCGCGCCCTTCACCGAAGACCAGGTGGAACTCCTCAAGACCGACAATGTGGTTTCAGACGCGGCCGTCAAGGACAGCCGCACCCTTGAGGGCATCGGCATCAAGCCGGCGACGCTGGCCTCCATCCTGCCGACCTATCTGGACCGGTTCCGCGAGCACGGGCAATATGATGCCCACCGCCCTGCCTGACGGGCGTTGAACAGCCATTTTCTGAAAGCGGGCTTCGGTCCGCTCAGACTGCTGACAAAGTCCGATGCAGAAATTGCTTTCCCGGCCTTGAGTCGGGACCTCACTTATTCTGTTGATTGGGGGGAAGAGGTCCCGGATCTGCGCTTTACTTCGTCCGGGACGGCATCGGAGGTTTGTCAATAAGCTGAAGGGCCCCGGCCCGCTTTTTCTTTGCCCTCCATTGCCGCCTTCAAACGCTTCGCCTAGGCTCTTCTTTTCAAGGAGGGCGCTGCATGTCTTTTCTGACCAAGATCACTTTGCTTTTTGTCGTTTTCGTTGATCTTCTCGGCCAGGGCCTCGTGTTTCCGATCATCAACAGCCTGATCATGGAACCGGGCACATCGATGTTGCCGAAGGACACGTCGGATGCCGTGCGCCACTTTGATTATGGCCTGATCATCGGCGTCTTCTTCCTGTGCTGGTTTTTCGGCGCGCCCTACATTTCCAAACTGTCGGACGTGATCGGTCGAAAGAACGCGATCCTGATCTGCCTGTTCGGCGCTCTCGGAGGCTATGCGCTGACCATTGCCGCGCTTTACCTGAACAGTTTCGTGCTGTTGATCCTCGGGCGGGCGATCACGGGTCTGACGGCGGGAAACCAGCCGATCGCGCAGGCCGCCATGATCGACGGCAGCGTCGATGACGAGGACCGCAATCGCAACATGGGCTACATCATCACGGGTGTCAGTTTCGGCCTGGTGGGCGGCCCGATCATCGGCGGATTTCTCTCCGATCCGATCCTGCTCGGTGATTTCGCCAGCATCAGGCTGCCCTTTTATGCCTGTTTCGTGCTGGTCCTGATTGCCGTGCTTCTGGTCGCCTTCTTTTTCAAGGACAAGCATGACCGGATTGCCGAGCAGCAGCCTTTCGTGTTCCGTCCGATGGAAATCCTCGAACTGCTCTGGCAGATCACGAAATACCCGATCGTGATGCGTCTGACCGTGGTGTTCCTGTTCTTCCACATTGCCAATCTGTCGTTCTACATTTTTGTCGACAACTACCTGACCAGCCGCTTCGGATACGGCACGCTTGGAGGCAGCATGGTCATGCTGACCATCGGTGCCGCACTGGCGTTTTCCAGCACATTCCTGGTGGTCCCGGCCCAAAAGCGTTTCAGCAAGGAAGCGATCCTGGGCACCACATTCGTGGTCTGGGCCCTGTCGGCAGCGGCCTTTGTCGCCTCTCCGGTCGCCTGGCTGACCTTCATTCCGGTGTTCTGCTTCTATTTCGTCTTCGGGATCGCCTATCCGACCTTCCTGGGCCTTTATTCAGCGGCCGTCAGCGACGAGGAGCAGGGCTGGGTCATGGGGGTCACCATTGCCGTGTTCACGCTGGTGGCAGGCATCATCTCGCTGATTGGTGGTGAACTGATCGGTCTCGATCTGGACCTGCCGTTCTTTGGGGTCATCATCGCGGCAATCGTTGCCCTGATCGTGATGTTCATTGCCTGGAACAAGCCCGAGATCCGGACGCTCACGCGCCGTTCCGACGGCTGACATCCTGAATGTCAGCCGCCTTTTCCTGTGGGACGGCAGTCTAGTCCCAGTACTCCGCGCCGAGGCGGTCATGGTGCAGACTGCGATAGCCGGAATGTGTGCGTACCAGGCCAATGTCCTGCAGCTCCTTCTGTGTCAGACGAGACAAAGCACGGGCGGTAGCGCGGCGGCGGTAAATGCGGCCAAGCTCGGCGGCACATGCGCGAGGGGCAGATAACAGGACGCTGCGAGCGCGAGCGCGGCTAACGAAAACGGTTTCAATCTCAAGGCTCATCTCTCTTCTCCTAAGGACAGATGTCGCCCGGTGCCCCGGGGACAAAGAGGAGAATGGCAGGGCAATCCTGACAGCTGTGAGTCAGGTTTGATCTTGTTATGTTCTCACGATATGATTTTTTTGACTCAACGCCTCGAAAGCCCTCTCCATGAACCCGATTGAACGTGCTCTCGGCATCCTCCTGCTATTGACCGGCGGCAAGCTGGTCCCCGCAACCGCGCTGGCGGAACGGTTCCAGGTGTCTTTGCGAACCATTTACCGCGACATCGACCGCCTGATCGCCCTTGGCGTTCCGGTTGACGCGGAGCGCGGTGCAGAAGGTGGGTATCGGCTCGCAAGCGGCTACTTGCAGCCTCCGGTCGCACTGACGCGCAACGAGACCGCAGCCCTGATTTCCGCCATGTCGCTGGTGCGCAGCAGCCGGACGGTACCGCTCGCCGACGACCTGACATCTGCGGAAAAGAAGTTGCTTGCCTCCCTGCCCAAATCCGTTCACGGCTTGCTCAAGGATGCCGAACGCATTGTCGGAATTGAACCGATACCACCGGACATTTTTCACTCCGGCACCAAGGCGGAACCGACCGAGGACTGGCAGGCAGCGCTGGACGGGTTCATGGCCGGCATTCTGGACAGCAAGCGGGTCCGCTTCGAGCATGTCAATCCGTCACGCAAGACCCTGAAAGCCCATGACGTCGAGCCCTACGGGGTCATGTTTGACCGGGACCTCTGGTATCTCGCCGGACGTTGCGTCGATACGGACACGACCAAGGTCTACCGGGCGGACCGGGTGCGGAACCTTGAACTCAGCGGGATGTTTTTCAGGCCGGACAAGGATTTTTCCATCCAGAAGCTTCTCGGCGGCGCCTGGCTGTCCCAGGCCATGCGCCGCTGGGAACAGGAAGAGCAGATTGCGAAGATTGTCGTGACCGCGGCCCAGGCACGGAAACTCGGCGCCGACTGGTATTATCGCCACGCCATTTTCACGCCTGCAGATGAGGGCAAGGTTCTCATCAGCGTGCCCAGCACCGAGCGACTGCGTATCCTGCCCCTTGTCCGCTGGCTGGGGCCGGGCGCCGAGCTCATCGGCCCGGAGAGCCTCCGCAAGGAGCTTGCCGTTGAACTTGAGGAGCTGGCAAAGCTCTATGGTTCCACAGTCCCTCTGGAACAATCAGCCTAGAAAATACAGCCCGGCGAAGCCGGCAAGGCCGACGAAGATCCGCCACCAGGCAAAGGGGGCAAAGCCATGGCGGGAGACGAAGTCAAGCAAGCCGCGCACCACGAAGACACCTGCGATGAAGGATGCAACGAAGCCGATCGTGATGATCATGGCATCGTCTGCAGAAAGAACGTTGCGGTTCTTGTAAAGATCATAGGTGAACGCGCCGGCCATGGTCGGCATGGCCAGGAAGAACGAGAACTCGGCCGCCGACCGTTTGTCCGTTCCCATCAGGAGCGCGCCGGCGATGGTCGCACCGGACCGCGAGACACCGGGCACCATGGCAAGGCACTGGGCGAAGCCGATTTTCAGGCAGAGCGACAGCGGATAATCCATGACATTGGTGTAGCGGGGCTTGAGCGGCAGACGGTCGATCCACAGCAGGATGATCCCGCCGACAAGCAGCGTCGTGCAAATAAGGGCCGGTGTTTCGAACAGGACTTCCTTGATGAAGCTGTGCAGAAGAACGCCGATGACTGCGGCCGGTAGAAACGCGATCAGGATGCCGAAAACAAATCTTCGGCTGGCCGGATCGCTCGGCAGCGATGTGGCCAGTGTCCACAATCTGGCGAAGTAGACGGACAGAATCGCCAGGATGGCGCCAAGCTGGATCAGAACCTCGAAGGTCTTGCCGGTGCTGTCGAACCCCAGAAAATGCCCCAGCAGCAGGATATGGCCGGTGGAAGAGACCGGAATGAACTCGGTCAGACCTTCGACTATTCCCAAAATCAGAGCATTTACAATCGTTTGGCCGTCCATTGTGAATCTTGTCTCCAAATGACTTGATGAAATCCGGCCAGACTCTGTATGTCTCGCGAGAGGAACCGCCGACTATTTGCCGGAGCAATCGGTTTCCGTCAAACCCTTGATAACCAAATTCTGGGCAAACTGCCGCTAATAGGTTTTTCAAGTTTTGGCTTAGTCTCGCCACAGTTCAGGCTCTAAACCCTTAAATGCTCAAGCTTTACCACCATCCCTTCTCGCCATCTTCCCGCTTTGTCAGGCTCATCCTGGCCGAATATGGCGCGGGTTTCGAGGAGCATCACGTCAACCCCTGGGAACGGCCCCAGGTGCTGCTGGAGCTGAACGCGGCCGGAACGGTGCCGGTGATGGTGGAAAACGAAGGCCCGGCCATCTGCGGTCCCGTCCCGATCATGGAATATCTTGATGAGACGCGTGGCTATGCCGTTTCGGACAAGCGCCTGATGCCGGATCATCCGGACGCAAGGGCCGAGACACGGCGTCTGGTGGAATGGGCCTTGACCAAATTCGACACCGAGGTGGTCGGCCATCTGGTGCGCGAGCGCATCTACAAGCAGATCATGCCTAAATCCGCTGGGGGCGGCGAACCGGACAGTGCCGTTTTGCGCGTTGCGCGCGCCAATATCCAGCATCACCTGAGATACTTCACCTATCTTGTCGCCTCCCGGCGCTGGATTGCAGGCGACCGGCTGTCCTTTGCCGATTTTGCGCTTGCCGCCGGCCTCTCCTGCGCCGATTATCTCGGGGAAGTGCCCTGGGGTGACCAGGAGGACATCAAAGGCTGGTATGCCCGTGTGAAATCCCGGCCGAGCATGCGCCCCCTTCTGGGCGAGAAAGTCCTCGGCATGCCCGCGGCACCGACCTATGCGGATCTGGATTTCTAACCAGCGTTGCCTGTTGCCGTGGACGCGAAAACCGAAAAATTCCTGAACGCCTTCCAGGAGAAGGCCAGCCGTCTCGGATTTGACGATTGCCGGATCGCAGCCGCCGACAGCATCCCGGATGCAAAGGGCCGGTTGCACGCGTTCGTCGAACAGGGCTTTCACGGAACCATGGGCTGGATGGCAGAGACGGCCGACAGGCGAGGCTCTCCAACATCACTGTGGCCGGACGTGAAATCGGTGATCATGCTGGCCATGAATTACGGGCCGGATGATGCTCCTGAAAATCATCCCCTGGCCCATCTGAAAGACCCCCGTGCCGGGGGCATATCGGTCTATGCCCGCCACCGGGACTACCACGACATCATAAAGGGGCGGCTGAAGGAGCTTGCCAGTTTCCTGGTTTCACGCGCCGGCGGCGACGTGAAGGTCTTTGTCGATACCGCACCGGTGATGGAAAAACCGCTCGGACAGGCCGCCGGTCTCGGCTGGCAGGGCAAACACACCAATCTTGTGTCCAGGGAGCTCGGCTCCTGGTTCTTTCTCGGATCCATCTTCACGACACTGGAGCTTCCGCCCAGCGGTGCGGAAGTCGATCATTGCGGGTCCTGCAGGGCCTGTCTCGACAGTTGTCCGACCGATGCCTTTCCGGCTCCCTACCAGCTCGATGCCCGGCGCTGTATTTCCTATCTGACGATCGAGCATCCAGGGCTGATCCCGACCGAATTCCGCAATCCCATGGGCAACCGGATCTATGGCTGTGACGACTGCCTGGCTGCCTGTCCCTGGAACAAGTTTGCCGAGGCAGCCAGCGAAGCCAAGCTGATTGCCCGGGAAGAGCTGAAGAACCCCAAACTCGCCGACCTTCTCAAGCTGGATGACGCAGCCTTTCGAAAATTCTTTTCCGGCTCTCCGATCAAGCGGATCGGGCGTAACAGGTTCATCCGCAATGCGCTGATCGCGGCAGGCAACTCGGGTGACGTATCACTTCTGGAGCATGTCGATCGTCTCATGGGCGATCCGGACACCACCGTCAGGGGTACCGCCGTCTGGGCCTGTCGCCAGCTCGTCACTCCGGATGAATTCAGTCTGCGAAAGACCGAAGCGCTGCGGCTCGAAACGGACGCACAAGTGCTCGCGGAATGGGGTGCCCGCCGGTAACAACTTGCTTCGCTGGGATTCGACCTCGCCCGGAGAATGCGTCATAGTCATGGTAAGGCCAAAAATTACTCACTATATCTGATCTGACCTCGTTCAACCGGTCCTTTCAGATAGTTCGATTTGGAGCCAAGACTTTGATTTCCATTAGCACCACACATCTTTCCCGGAGCACCAGCAGGACACGCGCGAAGCTGCTTTCCACCAGCGCTGTCCTGGTCCTGATCTCGGGCTCCGCCTTTGCCGAAGACACGGGGAAAGCCGCCCTTGACGCCTATTTGGACGGTCTGAAGAGCCTTGGCGTTGAAATGAAAAACGGAAGCGTCGACTATGATGCCGCCAGTGACACGCTGACGCTCAGTGACAGCATTCTTTCCATCAGCGGGTCGATCAAGCACGAGGCTGCGAAATCCGAAAGTGCCGATGCTGCGGACGATGCAGCCCCGGCCGAACCCAAGGAACTGACCTACTCTTTTTCCATCGCTTCCGAAACGGTCACCATCAGCGGACTGACGCATGACAACAACACTTTTTCCGTTGCCAGCTGGGTCTACTCCGACGACACAAAGCTGATTGCCACTGGTGCCGCTACCAGTGAAGGCCGGTTCCAGGCCGAAGGCCGCATGTCCGGTATCTCGGTCACCAATTACAGCTTCGACATGCCGGAGATTCCGGCAGAGGACAAAGCCCGGCAGGCAAGTCGCTGGCTGCCATTTGCCAGGTCGCTCGTCCAAGCTTCCTATGAAGAAGCGCGGATCGACAACACGGGTTTGACCTTCGAAGCCTATGTCACCGACGGGGACGGAGAAAAGCTGATCGCATCCGGCACGGGCCAGATGGATGGTTACCTGATTTCCGACGTGGTTGATGGCAAGGTCGGCGAATATTCCATTGACCGCCTGGTGCAGGACATCGAACTTCACGACGCCGATAGCGGCGAGACGATGAAGCAGACGACCAGCCAGGGAAAGACGATCTACAAGAACCTGGACTACGGCGCTCTTCTGGATCTCTTCGATCCTTCGGTTCCGGCCAGTGACGAAGAACGGACCCTGCTCGGGTCTGCGAGCTCCATTGACTATGTCACGACCCAGGAAGTCGCTCCCGGTGTCATGGTCGAGGCGAAAGTCGACCGGACTTCCATCGACGAAGTCACCCTGATCAAAAGGGAAAATAACCTGCTGTCGATCCTGGATGATGCCCTGGCCGAAAAAGAGCCGGCCCCGGAAGAGATCATCACCAGTGTCTTCCAGTTCTATCGCTCCCTGGGCGTGGCCGACAGCCGGGCCAGCGGGATCTCGCTGAGCATTCCAAATCCGGGTATCGACGAAGACATTTCGATCAATATCAAGGAAATCGCCATGACCGACGTGAGTTCGGAAGGTCTTGGCGAGATGATGATCGTCGGCCTTGATACGCCGGCCCTGCCGGAAGGTGCCTCCGTCAAGCTGGACTGGGCTGCGATTGGCGACATCGAGTTCGCGGACTACACGCCGATGCGCGCGATGATCGCCACGCTCATGGCTGATCCGGACTACGGCGAAAACCATCCGATCGAAGTGGCCCGCGCCTTCATGCCGCGTTCCATGGCCTACGAAGTTGAAGGCCTTGACGTCAATGTTCCGGATCTGGGCCGTACGGTTATCGGCAAGGCCGAAATGAACATTTCGACAACGGTCCCGCCGATCCCAACCAGCTTCTACCTCAAAAATGACGGCATTGAGTTTCCCGTCAGCGCCATCGAAGACAAGGAAGCCCAGGAGATTCTGAGCGTTCTGGGCCTGGAAAAGGTGGTCTGGTCCGACGAGACGCGGCTCTACTGGGACGAGGCAACGCTCGAACTGCACCTGGAACGCCTGATGCTGGACATCCAGGGCGTCGGACGGGCCGAGATGTCCGCCCGCTTTGCCAATGTGCCGAAGGCCCTGTTCGAGGACCCGGAAGGCCAGGGCCAGATGGCTGCCATCGTGGCCCAGTTCGTCGATGCCTCGCTCGTGTTCAATGACGACGGCCTGACCGCCAAGGGCGTTGCCCATATCGCCGAACAGGAAGGCATTCCGGAGAATGTCTTCCGCGAGGCGCTCGTGGCGCAGGCGGCACAGGCGACCGCTCCAATCCAGAACGAGGCTTTCACGCAGATGGTCTCCGACGCGGTCTCGACCTTCCTGAAGGATCCGAAGCAACTGAAAGTCACGCTGACACCGGCCAATCCGGTGCCACTGGCGCAGATCCTCGGCAGCATGGCAGCTCCGCAAACCCTGCCGGACCTGCTGGCAGTCAAGATCGAAGCCAACTGAGCTTGTTGAATCAACACGTGAAAAGGGCGGCCAGTGGCCGCCCTTTTTTGCTGGACTTGCGGTCGATCGGGACATGCGTTTGCCCCTGATTGCCGGGCCCAAAACCAGGACGGAGAGTAAAGGATACGCGCCTAACCTCGATAAAATTGACAGGGATGCGCGAAGGACCTACACAACTTTAAGAAGCGCTGATCGGAAATCCTGTCGGATGCCAGAGAAGCACTGTCGTCCCGATTTGCCTCCTGCCTTCTGCCGAAGGCATCCAGCCCCTGTTTCGGAGCCTCTCCCTTGCAATTCGCCGCTCTCCTTGTCTGCCGCTTGCCGTTTCCGGCTCTCCTGTCCCTGGCAATGGTGGCGTTCACCACACTTCTGAGTGGCCCTGCGAAGGCTCAAACCACCGGTACCGAGGCTTTCGAGGCCTATGTGGCTGCTCTCAAACGGTTGGGCGTCGAAGTTTCACAAGACACAATTCACTATGACAAGCCTACGGATACGCTGAAGACCGACAACATGCGAATGCACCTGTCGGGTCGCTTCAGTTCCGGCAATGAAACGAGTGGACCGGATACGGCAGGTCCGGCACAAGGGGACGGATTGTCATTTGCGCTCACCGCGGAAAGCCCGGCGTGTGCGATTTCTGGTTTGGTGGTTCGTGAAACTGAGATTTCCGCCAAACGCTGGAACTGTTCGGACGATGTTGCTTTCTCGATGTCGCTGTCAGACGGATCCTACGAGTTCGTTTCCAATCAGACAATCTCGGGATTGGAGACCACAAACTATCGCGCAATCTTGCCTGAAGCCGTCTCGTCCGAGTCCGGCCGGCTGCTCGCGCTGACAAGGTTCGTGTTCCTGGCGTCCTTCGATGAGCAAAGGATTGCCAGCCTTGTCGACGACTGGAAGTTTCACGCGGTTCGAGGCGACAAGCGGACGCTGGAGATCCACAGCATCGCCCGCACCGATGGACTGCTGGCACGAGGTGCGCGCAACGGCGTGGTCGAAGAGGAAAGCTTCGAGTTCTCTAGCGAGACAATCTCGGATTTTACCGAATACGCACTTCGCAAGGAACCAGAGGTCCTCCGCTGGGGAAAATCGATCTACAAGTCAGTCGACTATGGCGTTCTGATCGATTTTCTGGATCCCTCTGTCCCCGTTTCCGACACCCCTCGCGTATTTATCAGCTCCGGGTCGATGTCGGACTACACGGCCAACCAGCAACTCGACATGGCCACTGATGCGCGTATTTCCTACGACAAGCTGAGGTTCACCGAATTCAGCCTGACCAATCGCGATGTCGATCTTCTCGTCTTGCTGAAGATGTTCCTGAATGCCGACGCCGATTACGACCTCGGTCACGCGGGTCTGAGTTTCTTCAACAGCCTTCGCTCCATCGGCCTCGCTAAAACGGAAATCGAAAATCTTTCCCTGACCTTGAAGAACGGACCTGATAGTCCCGACGCGATCAACGTCTCCATTGCAACGCTTGGGCTCTCCGGCGTGAACAGCAACGGAATAGACGAAGTACTGCTCTCCGGGCTGAACATGGACATCGATGAGCAGCGTGGGGACAAGCTTCACAAGCTCATGACGGCATCCGGCGCAAAACTGGCCCTGCAAGATATCGAGTTCGCGGCCTTCGATCCAATGCCAGCGATTTTTGCCAGGATCTTTGAAAATCCGGACTACGTAGAAGAGCAGCCCTTCGAGGTTTTAAGCACGCTTGCTCCACGATCCTTCGCCTATAACATTGAAGACTTCGAACTCATTTCAAACCATCCAGGAACAATACGGATCGGTAAGGCGGCGTTGAGTGTCTCGACAGCAGCGCCACCGGTTCCAACCAGTCTCCAATACACCTATCGCGACATCAGCTCCCCGGTTGCCTCCATGTCGGACAGCCCTGCCAAGCAATTCCTTCAGGCACTCGACATAGACAACCTGACCTGGTCCAGCGAGCTTCTGTTGCATTGGGACGAAGAGACAAGCGAGTTGCGGCTGGATCAACTGATGCTCGACCTCGAACATTTTGGAAAAGTCGAGATCAATGCCCGACTGGCGAATGTGCCAAAGGCCTTGTTTGAAGATCCCAGGGGCCAGGGCCAGGCAGCTGCCATCCTGTCCCGGTTTGTTGAAGCGACGGCAACCTTCAAAGACGTGGGCATGACACGCCGAAGCATCGCGCATCTGGCAAAACAACGCGGCATGGCAGAAGAGGACATCCAGCGGGTCTTCAAGGAACAGATCCTCGAAGCAGCTTCGAAGGTGAACAATGAAGCATTCACTCGGATGGTCGACGAAGCGGTTTCAAAATTTCTGGCGGATCCGGAACAGGTGACGATCTCGCTCAAACCGGAGCCCCCCGTCCCTGCAGCACAGATCCTGGGCAGCATCGTCGCCCCGCAAAGCCTTCCGAAATTGCTGAACGTGACCATCGTCGCGAACTGATTGCAGACGCAAAACCAGCCACTCATCCACTTTGGAGAAGCTTACCAATAGTAACAATGCTGGAAATGGGTTTTCACTGCCTCGCAACGGCGATCCTATCGATCCCATGCGCTTGAAAACAACAGAACTTGCCCTTGTGGCAGCATTTCGCCAAGCATAGGAGCCGGACTTGTTTGCACAAGCACTTGCCATTTTTTCCCTGCTGGCAAACAGTTTGCGTTTGCTGGCCATAGTCATTTCGGTCGCCGCATTCCCAGCCTACGCACTGGCAGCAGCAACCGGTGAAGACGCTTACCAAAAACTTGTCGAGTCCCTTTCGAGAATTAGCGTCACGACAATTGCCCAATCAGTTCAATATGACGCTGACAGCGATGTCCTGACAATCGAGGAAGGGAAGCTCTCATTCGCGGGCGAAGTCAGCGAAGACACAGGTGACACGATTGGCGAACAAATTGTTGGCGGGATGGTTCGAAAACTTGAATTTGAGGGCCAAATTCATTTCGCCAAGTGCGACATAGAGGGCCTCAACAAAGTCGGTTCACATTACCGGGCGATGCGTTGGACCTGTCCTACCGCGACCTCTCTCGAAGTAGATTTCGAGTTGGATAGCCAACTGCGTGGAACCTACTATTTCAACTTGCAAGAATTCGAAACGGACAATCTCAGTTTCGAACTTCCCGGATCTACCACTCTTCCGGACAATAGCTCTGTTGATAGCTGGTATCCGCTCATTCGCCGGTTTCTGTTTGCAAGTTTCAACAAGCTCACCGTCTCCAGCTCCGGGTCAAGCTTGTTTGTATATGCGATAGACGGTGACGACGAGCACATGATCCTCGCCAACAGCAGCTTTCAAAAGGACCTTGAGCTTTTGGAGGCGGCGGATGGAAGACTTCAGCATCTTTCATTTGAAAAACAAGAGAAAGAGGGTCGCTTGCTATCTCTTACCAACAGCGCAGACATTCAAAGCAAAAAAGGGCCATCACGTTACGAAGGACTTGACTATGGTGCATTGTTAAATCTGTTTGCACCAAATCTCGAACCCTCGCTTGAAGAGCAACCCCTGTTGGACTCGGCTTCCGAGCAGGACACAATTTTTTCATTCGGGGCCGCGCCTGGTGTCTGGCTGGACATCAACATCGAGGTTTCAGAAACACACGGGATTGCTGTTCTACAAAAACCGGTCAGCCCGCTTGCCCTGCTTTCTTCGTTCCTTCGCCCCCAACTTATTGGAGGGGCTACCGGTGATGATGGTGAGGGAACTTATCTGACTTCGCGGGTCTTTTCATTTGCAAGAAACTTCTCGTATCCAGACAACAAATACACCGGTACACGCTTCAAACTGACCGATCGCAATCTCGATGCCGTTCGCAGGGTCATGGTCGACAAGATCGAGATAACGGGAGTAAATTCCAACGGTCTCAACGAAGTTGCATTTAGTGGTATCAAAGCGAAAAACCTGCCGGGTGGTGGAACTGCAACTGTCGGCGGTTTCAAAATCTCCAATGTTGAGTTCGCGGATTATTCGACCTTGAAATCTGTCATAGAAGCCGAGCTGGCCTCGCCAGGGTTTTCGGTGACTAACCCAGTTGAATACGCACGCGGTTTTTTCCCCCGATCTCTTGGTTACGAGCTTGATAGTCTTGAATTTCTGTCGCCTGGACTGGATCCGGTACGAATTGGAAAGGCCAACCTGAGCTTGGCGACATCCGTACCGCCGATCCCGACGAGCATCTCACTTAAGAGCGAGGATGTCCTCTTTCCAATAGCGTTGATTCAAGATGAACAAGTTCGCCAGATCCTGGAGGCCGTCGAGCTTGAAACAATCGTTTGGTCAGACAAGGCACAGCTGGATTGGGACGAAGGCTCTGAAGAACTGTCGCTGGAAAGATTGATGCTCAAAGTCGAGGGCCTTGGCAGGGTCGAGATGTCGGCTCGTCTTGCAAATGTTTCGAAAGCGCTTTTTGAAGACCCGATCGGCCAAGGCCAATCGGCGGCACTTGGCGCGCATCTCGTTGACGCCTCGTTGGTTTTCCACGATGACGGTCTCACAACGAAAAGCCTGGCACATATCGCGCAGCAAGAAGGTATTGCGGAGAGCGAGTTCCTTGAAGTGCTGGTCGCACAGGCTGCACAGGTGACAGCCCCGATTCAGAACGAGGCGTTTACCAGATTGGCGAGTGACGCTGCCTCGGCCTTCCTGAAGGATCCAAAGCGGATGAAAATCACGCTGACACCGGTCAATCCGGTACCAATCACCCAAATCCTCGGCAGCCTCGCTGCACCGCAAAGCCTGCCAGATCTTCTGAATGTGAACATCGTCGCGAACTGATCAACCACGATCATGCAGAAAAAGGGCGGCCAGTGGCCGCCCTTTTTCGTTGACAGTGCCCCAGCTGTTATTCAGCTGCTTCCTGTTGATGCGCCGGTCCGATCCGGGCGGCGCAGAACTTGAACTCCGGGATCTTGCCGAAAGGATCCAGTTGCGGATTGGTCAGAACATTTGCAGGGGCCTCAAAGAAGCAGAACGGGATGAACAGCATACCCGTTGAGACATCCCGGTCTGCCCTCAGGGTCAGGGTGATGGCACCACGCCTGGTCTCGACCGTTACCTGCTGCCCGATTTCCAGCCCGGAGAGTTTGATGTCACGCGGGTTCATGGAAACGACCGGATCCGGCTCGATGGCATCCAGAACCGCAGCCCGGCGTGTCATCGCACCGGTGTGCCAGTGCTCCAGCATGCGACCCGTCGTCAGCACCAGCGGGAACTCGGTGTCGGGCAATTCGTCCGGTGGCACCAGATCCGTGGGCACGATCCTGCCGCGCCCGTCCGCCGTCGGGAAGGATTGTCCAAACAGGATCTCGTTGCCCGGTTTGTCCGGTGCGTCCGCCGGATAGGTGACCGTGCCGTCCCGTTCCAGCCGATCCCAGCTGATATTGGCGAGCGAGCCCATATGGGAGCGCATTTCCTCATAGATCGCCGGAACACCATCATAGGACCAGTTCAGGCCCAGGCGATTGGCGATCTCGATCATCAGTTCCCAGTCTGCCCTGGCCTCTCCCGGCATTGGCACACAGGGACGGCCGATCTGAACCTGCCGGTTGGTGTTGGTATAGGTTCCGAGTTTTTCCGCATGGGCGGAAGCGGGCAGGATCACGTCTGCATGCCAGGCCGTCTCAGTCAGGAAGATATCCTGCACCACCAGGTGTTTCAGGCTGGAGAGAGCCTTGCGGGCATGAGTCTGGTCCGGGTCGGACATGGCCGGGTTTTCACCCTGCACATACATGGCCTCGATACCGCCTGCCAGAATGTCGTCCATGATCTCCACAACCGTCAGTCCGCGCACGGGATCAAGCGTCCGGCCCCAGGCATCTTCATATTCGGACCGGATGTCCGCATTCTCCACGGAACGGTAATCCGGGAAGACCATCGGGATCAGACCCGCATCGGACGCGCCCTGAACATTGTTCTGGCCGCGCAGCGGGTGCAGCCCCGTTCCGGGTCGTCCGATCTGGCCCGTCGTCAGCGCCATTGCGATCAGGCAGCGCACATTGTCCGTGCCATGAACGTGCTGCGAGACACCCATGCCCCAGAAGATGATCGACCTGGCGCTGGTCGCGTAGAGTCTGGCAACCTCGCGCAAGGTCTGCGCATCGATGCCGCAGACCGGTTCCATCGCTTCCGGCGTGAACTCGCGGATCTTCTCCTTCAAGGCATCAAACCCGTCGACATGTGCCGCAATATATTGCTGATCATACAGCTCTTCGGAGATGATCACGTTCAATATCGCGTTCAGCATGGCCACGTCCGTGCCCGGCTTGAACTTCAGGCCGTAATCGGCGTGGCGCATCAGGCCCTGGCCGCGCGGATCCATCACGATCAGCTTGGTACCGCTCTTTGCGGCCTGCTTGATATAGGTCGCCGCGACCGGGTGGTTTTGCTCCGGCCGCGCCCCGATCACGATCATGCAGTCGGCATCACCAGCAGCATTGAAAGGTGCTGTCACCGCGCCGGACCCGATGCCTTCCATCAACGCTGCAACGGAAGAGGCATGGCAAAGCCGGGTGCAATGGTCGACATTGTTGGTCTGGAAACCCTGCCGGATCAGCTTCTGAAAAAGGTAAGCCTCTTCGTTTGAGCCCTTGGCGGAACCGAAACCGGCGATACCCGCCCCACCCTTGGCCTCAAAGCTCGCCTTCAGTCCGTCGGCAGCCTTGTCGAGCGCTTCTTCCCAGGAAGCTTCCCGGAAATAGTCGAGATGGTTTTCGCGGCTCATGGAGATGTCGCCACGCTTCGGAGCATCATCCCGGCGGATCAGGGGCCTTGTCAGGCGTTCGGGGCTGGAAACATAGTCGAAACCGAAGCGGCCCTTCACGCAAAGCCTGTTCTCGTTGGCCGGGCCATCCCGTCCCTCGACCTTCACGATCGTGCCATCCTTGACGGACACGGAGGTCAGGCACCCGACACCACAGAACGGGCAGACGCTGTCGATGGTCTCCTCCTCGAAAACCTGCCGCGTCTTGCCGGCATCATCCAGAAGGCTCTTTTCCATCAAGGCACCGGTGGGACATGCGGCTACGCACTCTCCGCAGGCAACGCAGGTCGACAGGCCCATCGGGTCGGCGAGATCGAAGACAGGCATGGTGTGGGACCCGCGATCCGCCATGCCGATGACATCATTGACCTGAACCTCGCGGCAGGCCCGTTCGCACAGGTTACAGGCGATACAGGCATCAAGGTTGACTGCAATAGCCGGGTGGGAAATGTCCTGGGCCGGTTTTTCGCACGGCGCAAAACGGCTCTCAGTCACACCGATTGCATCCGACCATTTCCAGAAATCACTGTCCGGATCCGGATGGGAATCGCGGTCGGGCTGGTCCGAAGCCAACAGCTCGAAAACCATTTCGCGGGCCTTGCTGGCGCGTTCGGTTTCGGTCTTTACCACCATGCCTTCGGACGGGGTGCGAATGCAGGAGGCTGCAAGCGTGCGCTCGCCTTCGATATCAACCATGCAGGCCCGGCAATTGCCATCAGAGCGATAGCCCGGTGCGTCCTTGTGGCAGAGATGCGGAATCGCAACGCCTTCCCGCTTGGCCACCTGCCAGATGGTTTCGCCTTCCTGTGCCGTGACGTCCTTGCCGTCGAGAGAGAATGTGACGCCGCTCATCGTTCAAACTCCTCCGGAAAGAATTTCAGGACGGAGGCAACCGGATTGCTGGCCGCCTGGCCGAGACCGCAGATCGATGCGGACCGCATGACGGCATCAAGATCCGAGATCTTTGCTTCGTCCCAATCCCCGGCAGCAAGAAGCTGCTCCATCTTTTCCGTGCCGGACCGGCAGGGCGTGCACTGGCCACAACTCTCATGCTTGAAGAAGCGCATGAGGTTCAAGGCCACATCCCGCATGTCATCCTGGTCGGAAAACACCACGATCGCGTGGGATCCAATGAAACAGTCATGCTTGTCGAGCGTCCCGAAATCGAGCGGTTCGTCACCAAGCGATGCCGGAAGAATACCGCCTGACGCACCACCGGGCAGGTAACCCTTGAAGCTGTGACCGTCTTCCATGCCACCGCAGTATTCTTCGAGAAGCTCGTTCATGGTGATGCCTGCGGGCGCCAGTTTGACACCGGGTTCTTTCACGCGTCCGGAGACCGAGAAGGACCGGAAACCCTTGTGGTCGCGGCGGCCCTGGCTTGCGAACCAGTCGGGTCCCTTCTCCACGATATCGCGGATCCAGAACAGGGTTTCGACATTGTGGTTAAGCGTCGGGCGGCCGAAGAGACCCACTTGCGCAATGAAGGGTGGCCGGTGGCGCGGCAGGCCGCGTTTGCCTTCGATCGATTCGATCATGGCGCTTTCTTCACCGCAGATATACGCCCCTGCACCCCTTCGCAATTCGATGTCGATATCGGTGATGATGCCTGCGGCACGCAGGGCCTCGATCTCGGTTTTCAGGATATACAGCACGGCCGGGTATTCATCGCGCATGTAGAGATAAACGCGCGCAGCTGAAATTGCGTGTGCCGCAATCAGGGCGCCTTCCAGCAACCTGTGCGGATCGCGTTCCAGGTGATACCTGTCCTTGAACGTCCCGGGTTCACCTTCATCGCCATTGATCGTCAGATACTTGGGACCGGGCAGATCATGCACGATCTTCCACTTGCTTCCGGTCGGAAAGCCTGCACCGCCAAGGCCACGCAACCCCGCCTCCAGTGCCTTGTCGGCAAGCGCGGCGGCGTTGAACTCGCCATTGCGGACACGCTCCAGAAGCTGATATCCGCCATCTGCGCGATAGGCTTCCAGTCCGACATAATCCGGCAGACGGGCCGCCGTGTCGTCTTCGAAAAGAACAGCCCGCACTGAAATCTCGGTTGCATCGTCAACGGCGCGTTTGCCCACCTGAACAGCCGGTGCGGTGTTGCAGCGTCCGATGCACGGGACCTTCTGAATTCGAACCCTGGCCGGATCGACCCCGTTTTGAAGGGCCGCCGCCAGCGCGTCGGCGCCCTTGAGAGCGCAGGTGACGCTGTCACACACGCGCACGGTCACCGGTGCCGGCTTGTCTTCACCTTCGCGCACGATGTCGAAATGGTGATAGAAGCTCGCAACTTCGTAGACCTCTGCCTGGGAAAGCTTCATTTCCTCAGCGAGCGCACGCAGGTGACGCGCTTCCAGGCAGCCGAAATGGTCCTGGATCTTGTGCAGATGCTCGATCAAGAGATCCCGGCGGCGTGGCTCGTCGCCCAAGAGGGCAACGACTTCGCTCAGCGCGGTGTCTTCCAATTGACGCCCTTTTGGCTGGGACGGCTTTCGTGAAAGCCCCTTGCCGAAAGACATTGGCGTTCCTCCCAAATACTCCAGTCCGCGCACCCTTGTCAGCGACGCGGGAACCTGCGGTACATTCTGTCGTTTACCGGCGGCAAAACCGTGGCCGGTTCTGCCGATCCGATCAAATTTGAGAGGATGTTAGCTGCGCTCAAAACAGCTTTCTGTTTGAAAAACGACAATGGAAGCTTCAAAGCTGACGCTTTGACGACGTCCCGTTGGAGACCGTCAGGCCGTCAGATGGGAAAAGGCCGCAACAACCCGTTCGTAAACCGGGCGCTTGAACGGCACGATCAAACCGGGCAATTCGGCCGCATCCGCCCACCGCCAGGCGCTGAATTCGGCCGAATGGCCGTCCGGCGGCGTCAGGATGTTGATCTCGTCATCATCGCCTTCGAAACGGTAAGCGATCCAGCGCTGTGCCTGGCCGCGGTGTTTCTTGCCCCGGCGCGAAGTCCTTTGCACGTCTTCCGGATAGTCATAGGCGAACCATTCCGGCGCTTCTTCCAGAAGGGAAACCGACTGGACAGATGTTTCTTCGTAGAGCTCTCGGCGGGCAGCGGTTTCAGGTGCTTCCCCCTTGTCGATGCCGCCCTGGGGCATCTGCCAGGAATATTTGTATGTCGAGGATTTTTCGCCGTCGTCCCGGCTACCGATCCACACTTTTCCGGCCTTGTTGATCAACATGATGCCAACACAGGGGCGATAGGGAAGCCCCCCATCCGGCTCGGGAAAGCCAGGTCCGAGTTCTAGTCTTGCCACGGAGGTTCCTACTTCTTGTGCACTCTACTTGTCGACTGTGGCGCTGATCGGCACCAGCTGCAAACCACGATCTTCCAGATCCCGTACCCATTTTTCGAGCTGGCGTACAGTCACCGGCAGCGCGGACCCTGCAGCAACCGCGTATCCGCGTGCACGAGCAATACCTTCCAGTTGCAACAGTTTCGCGTCAATGTCGTCTTCCCGCGGAACTTCGTCCAACACGACATCCACGCCACTGAAGGGAACCCGCATTTCCGTGGCCAGATCGCCCGCGATGCTGCGCGACGACGTGCCGTTGTCGACGAACATCAAACCGCGTCCTTTCAACTTCTCGAGCAGGAATTCCATGGAGGGTTTTGTCGACGTGAAGCGTGCGCCCATCTCGTTGATCGTACCGACATAATTGGTCACGCGGGTCAGGAGATAGGCCATCCGGTCGAGCATCTCCGCCGGGCGCAGGCTGACAAGCAGAGTGTGCGGGCCAGGGTCGTTGTCCGGAAAATCGAACGGTTCCAGAGGCAATTGCAGCAGCAATTCGTGGCCCCGCATGCGCGCCTGTTGCATCCAGAGATCCAGGCTCTCGCCATAGGGCGCCAGAGCGAAGGTAACTTCGGAAGGCAAGCGGTCGATCGCATTCTGGGTGCCGGTCTCGCTGAGGCCGAGCCCGCTCACGACTACCGCAATTCGCGGAATGGACGAGAATTCCCGCATGACAGGCCGGGAATAGGCGTCAAGCGGCCGGACACCGGCTGCGCTCACTTTTGGCAGGAAACCATAGTCTGACCGCTCGCTCACGCGCGTGTCGGGATTGATCGACAGGCGTTCGACGGGGGACTCGGGTCCCAGGCCGTCCGGACGAAGAACCATGTCGTAGCGGGGACCCAACAGGTCCTTGCTGGTTTCCGGACGCAGGTTCGGTCCAAGATCGTCGCCGATTCCGGGCCTGATCTCGACAACCTCGATATCTCTTGAAGTCACGCCTTCGACAACCGCATCAAGCGGAACCACGGCAACAGGCTCGCCCCCGAGCGGATCATCAACCACGAGCATCCAAACGAGCGTCGTGGTCGCGAATACGCTGATTATTCCAGCACCGATCAGTCCGAACGGCAGCTTGATAAGCCGCCGTTTTCCCATCCCTAGGGGAGCTGTGAGATCTTCGCTCGACATTTGGCTCCAAAGCCTTTTACCGGCACGAGGCCGGTTTCATTCAGTTGTCGAAATACGCAATACAAATGAGAGTCGCGCACTGGAGAACCAGTGCGCGAAGACGTTGTCAGTTCTTGACCGCAGCGCTGTCCGACACCGGCGGGAAGGCGCTGTTCACCTGGACACCGCGCAGCAGGTCCAGAGCAAGCTTCAGCTGAGTGTCTTCCTCGGGATTGGAAGGCACGTAGGCCTGGCTACCGGACTGCTCTTCGCCCTCGGCTTCAAGGTGGCCGCGCAGACCGGCTTCACCCTTGGTGTCGACCCGGCCGACGAGCTCTTCAGGCAGATCCTGGAGGGCTTCGATGTCCGGTACGATACCCTTTGCCTGGATCGAGGTTCCGGACGGCGTGTAGTAACGTGCCGTCGTCAGGCGGATTGCGCCGTTCGCACCAAGCGGAATGATGGTCTGAACGGAGCCCTTGCCGAAGGACCGGGTCCCGAGGATGGTCGCCCTGCGATGGTCCTGCAGAGCGCCGGCGACGATCTCGGATGCCGACGCAGAACCGCCGTTCACCAGTATGATCACCGGCTTGCCACCCGTCAGATCACCGGCACGCGCATTGTAGCGCTGGGTTTCTTCAGCTTCACGGCCGCGGGTCGAGACGATCTCACCGCGATCCAGGAACGCGTCGGAAACTGCAATCGCCTGGTCGAGAAGACCGCCCGGATTGTTCCGCAGATCGATGACAAAGCCCTTGAGCTTGTCTTCACCGATCTTGTCAGCGGTCTCTTCCAGGCCCTTCTTCAGCCCGTCGAAAGTCTGTTCGTTGAACTGCGTGACACGTACATAGCCAACATCATCCTCTTCGCGCCAGCGCACGGAACGGATGCGGATAATGTCGCGCGTGATCGTGATATCGAAGGGTTCAGTGCGCCCTTCGCGGCGGATCGTCACAACGATATCGGTCTTGACCGGACCGCGCATTTTCTCGACGGCTTCGTTGAGTGTCAGACCCTGAACCTGCTCACCGTCGATATAGGTGATGAGATCGCCCGCGAGCACGCCGGCCTTTGCCGCCGGTGTATCGTCGATCGGGGACACGACCTTCACCAGGCCTTCTTCCATGGTGACTTCAATGCCAAGTCCGCCAAATTCGCCGCGGGTCTGGACCTGCATGTCCCGGAAGCTCTTGGGAGACATGTAGCTGGAATGAGGGTCCAAAGATGTCAGCATGCCGTTGATGGCGCTTTCGATCAGCTGTGCATCGTCCGGAACTTCCACGTAGTCTGACCGCACGCGCTCGAATACGTCCCCAAACAGGTTAAGCTGTCGGTATGTATCCGTCGCTGCCGCGTTGGCCGCAACCGACACGTTGAGCGGCATCTGGGACATTGTCGTGATCGCTGCAGCCCCCATCAGGGCACCCACCAGCAGCAAGGAAGCTTTCCGTATCATCCGCGAGCCTTTTCTTCTTCTGTGTGCGCCCACCATGGTGTGGGATCGATCGCACGACCGTCCTTCCGAAATTCCACATATAGTATCGGCTGAGTAGAGCCCAAGCCGAAAGTTGAAGCACTTGCCCACTGAGTCGCGCCCATCAGACCTACCGGTTCCCCGGTGAGAACGAACTGCCCCAACTCGGCATCTATCCGGTCCATGCCGGCCAGAAGCACATGGTAGCCGTCGCCGGTGTTCAGGATCAAGAGCTGACCGAAAGAACGAAACGGTCCAGCATAAACGACCCAGCCATCGGCAGGTGACGTAACATTAGAGCCCGGCCTTGTGGCAATAGATTGACCTTCCGTGGTACCGCCAAATTCGTCTTCCTGGCCGTAGTCCTTCAACAGTGTTCCCGCAACTGGTTGAGGCAACTGACCTTTTGCATCCTGAAACGATATCGCAGGAGCCAGTCTTCCGGGATCGGCAAATGGATCAAAACTGCGAGAGGCCTTTCTGTTCTGGTCCAAAGAGGCCTGTTGCGACTTTCTGGCCGCTTCCCTGGCGCTTTCGATTTCGGCTTCAAGGCTGGCGATCAGCTCCTGGAGCGATCCGGCCCGTGCCGCCAGTTCCGCGGCCCGCTTCTTCTCGTCCTCGAGATTGCGAACCGATTTCTGATGTTCCTGTCTTTTGGCGCTCAGGAGAAGCTCAAGACGCGACTTTTCCTCAGCCAATCGCATTGCATCCCCGCGAAGACGGTTCTTTTCCTCTGCGATGACAGCCTTCAGTCTGTGCAATTCTGCCAAGTCGGCCGCAAGCGCCTCGGTTTCAAGCTTCAATTCGGGCATTACCGCGTTCAAGAGAATCGCGCTGCGCACCGCCGAAAGGGCGTCGCTTGGCCTGACAGCCAATGCCGGTGGCGGACGCCGTCCGATGCGCTGAAGAGCCGCAAGGACTTCTGCGAGCACATCCCGACGTGCCACGAGGGAAAGCCGGACTGCATCTTCATTTTCACCGAGGCTTCTCAGGCGCCGTTCCGTGTCGCTCAGTTCGGTTTCCAGACCCTTGATCGTGTCGGACGAGCTGATGATCTTGGCATTCAGTGTTTCCCGGTCCCGATCCAGCGCCCTGATTTCACGGGCAATCGCCGCCTGACGGTCGGTTGAAACTTCAATGTCACGAGACAGGGCGGCGAGTTCTTCCTCGCGCGATTTCTTGCGCTCAAGCGCTGCGCCTACCTCGGGAGAAACGGTCTGCTTTTTCTGCGGTTCTTCGTCGATGCTTTCTGTCGCCGCAGCCGGTCCAAGGGCCAGAAAAACAGACAGAAACAGGCTGCTCAAGAGCGAGGGGGGTACCACCCGCTTCTTAAGTCCAGGACGCACAGACATGATGCGATCCGGTTTCAATCCGCCTTAGCTCCCAAAGGTTATCTCTTTCTGCGATACACAGTCTGCGTTAACGAACCGTTTACATTGATGACCGGCCTGTTAACGCCGCTCCCACGCGTGCAGCGCCTAACCTCAGACTTCCGTTACGTGCCGAATGCGGCGAGATACGGGCAAAATGCCTTTTTCACACCCTTGCCAACACTTTTTGTTAACCATTGTGGCAAAAATGTCGAACATGGTTTCCGGGCAAAATCACTTGTTGATATCAACGTTTCCGCTTCACACGTGCCGATACACCAGATCATCCGGTGCAGGCCGCGGCGCGTCGGGATCAGGCACGGCGCCAAGACGTTCGGCCAATAAACGCGATTTCTCGTTGTCCGGATCAATGTAACTGACAAGTGTCTTCAAGCCGCGCTCCCCCAGGGCCCAGCCGCGCATTGCCCGCGCGGCCTCGAGTGCATAGCCCCTTCCCTCGGCCCCTTCATACAGAAACCAGCCCAGTTCGTGCTCGGGGAAAAGCGGCCCATGGTTGACACCGACCTGACCAAGGCAAGCGCGCGACGCCTTATCTTCGATCATAAGCGCTCCGTGTCCCATCAACGCCCATTGTGCGGCATCGTGGCAGAACATGCCCCAGCTGTCCGCTTCGCTTTTCGGGCCGCCCATGTACCGGGCCCGGTCGGATTGCATGAGGGCTGAGTAATCCGGCCAGTCTTCCATGGTCATTGGACGCAGCCTGAGCCTGTCCGTTTCAAGTGTCAGTGTCACGTTTCGTTTCTCCTGCCCAGTGAGACAGTGAGTTGGCGCAGTTGCCCCAAGCGGTTTCTCCCGCTGTCCTTACACCCGGTGATACGGGTGGCCCGACTGTATCGTCATGGCCCGGTAGATCTGTTCCGCCAGCAGGATCCGAGCAATCTGGTGCGGCCAGGTCATGTTTCCGAGCGCAAGCTTGAGATCGGCCCTGGCGAGAACATCCTGGCCATGACCGTCTGCGCCACCAATGGCGAAGGCAATTTCCGGAACACCTTCATTTTTCCAGGCTTCCAGTCGGTCGCTGAATGCCGGGCTGCTCAGGTTCTTTCCATTTTCGTCGAGCACCACGAGGCGCGCCCCGGCCGACAGCGACTGAAGAATGTTGGCAGCTTCTTCGGATTTGCGATCTTCCGGGCGTTGCGCACGGCTTTCGGGCATCTCCCGCAACGAAATGTCGGTTACGCCCAGACTGCGGCCTGACTTGCGGGCCCGGTCGAGATATCTGTCAAAGAGATCCTTGTCCGCACCAGACTTCATCTTGCCGATGCAGGAAAGCGTTACGCGCATAAAGTCTCCGCCGGGCAATCGCCCGGTATTGCTCTTTCAATGCAGGTCTGAGATCTGCCTCAGACCCTCAAAGCCAAGTCACCCGACAAATTGCGGCGCGTCATCCGTTTCGGGGGCCCACATCTTTTCCAGATTGTAAAAGCCACGAACTTCCGGGCGGAAAATGTGAACGATCACATCACCCGCATCAATCAGCACCCAGTCGCAAGTACTCTGACCTTCCACCGTTCCGGCCCGCTTGCCGGCTGCTTTAAGGTCTTTCTGCAAATGATCCGCAATCGCGCCCACATGACGATGGGAGCGCCCGGACACGATCACCATGTGATCGGCCAGCGAACTTTTGCCTGCGATGTCGAGAGTAACGAGGTCCTCTGCTTTGGAGTCGTCGAGACTAGCAAGAACCGTATCGAGGAGGTCTGCCGCAAGATCTGCGCTTACGGAAGCCTGCATGGGGGTGGACATTTCAGTCCGCCCACTTTCAAAGGTCATGGTCAGGTGTTGTGCCTTTCGCCGTTTGTGCCGTCCTGTGCCCAACGTCGTCACGAACAGAAAAGTTCGGTTTCCAAACGTCACCCGTATTGGGCAGAGGACCGGTTGACCGTACCTCGGCCGCGCTCATCGCGACCTGCCCTATAATACCGCTTCTCGTTTGGCATTTTCAAGACAAGGCGGTCACGGTCGATAAATCGCTCAGTCCGCTTGTTGATTTCGCCGCAGATCTGTGGACGAGGTTCGGTCGAGCGGTGTGTGAAGAAACGTCCAGACGGGCGCTCTCATATCTGGCAGGAGCGACGCATCTTCTTCCGGAAGCCTATGTTTTTCATAGGCTTTCGCCATAGGTGACGACATGACCGAAAGCGATGCTCCAGGTCTGTCAACAACGGCGATCGGCACCGTTTCCACAATGCCCCGCCAATCCTGCCACTTGTGAAAGCCCGCCAGATTGTCAGCTCCCATGACCCAAACGAATCGCACAGTCGGACGCAGCGTTTTCAAAGCCTTGATCGTCTTTGCCGTGTAGGGAGACCCCAAAATCGTTTCATAGGCCGTGATTTTCATGCGTGGGTGATCGGCCAGCGCGCTTGTCCGGCTCAGTCGCAATTCCAGGGGCGCAAGATCCGAGTGGCTCTTCAACGGGTTTCCCGGCGTCACGAACCACCAGATCTGATCCAACTCCAGTCTATTCATCGCCGTGGCCGCAACCAGACGATGCCCGGAGTGCGGCGGATTGAAAGAACCGCCAAATATGCCGATGCGGTTGCCCGGTTCCGAATGCGGCAGTTTCAACCAGTTGTGACGAATATCAGGCGCGGCACCGATTGCGCTCATGGGCGCGTTTGACCCGTGCCATGCACCTTGTACTTGAAGCTGGTGAGCTGCTCGACACCAACAGGCCCGCGGGCATGCATGCGCCCGGTGGCAATACCGATCTCCGCTCCCATGCCAAATTCACCGCCATCGGCAAACTGGGTGGATGCATTGTGCAGGACAATCGCTGAATCCACTTCCGCCTGGAACCGGTCCGCCACGGCCTGGTCTTCTGCGAGAACGCAATCGGTGTGATTGGAGCCGTAGGTAGCGATATGCTCCATGGCGGCAGCCAGGTCCGGCACGACCTTCACTGACAGGATCTTGTCCAGGTATTCGGTCGACCAGTCATCTTCGCTTGCCGGCACGACATTTTCACAGATGTCACGGACCGTCGCGTCCCCACGAATTTCACATCCCTTTTCCTGCAATGCCGACACGATGGCCGGCATGTGGCTGTGTGCGACGCCTTCGTGCACCAACAGCGTTTCGAGCGCGCCGCAAATTCCGGTGCGGCGCAGCTTGGAGTTCAGGACAATGTCGATGGACTTCTGCAGATCCGCAGACTTGTCGACAAAGATGTGCACCAGGCCTTCGAGGTGGGCAAAGACCGGAACACGCGCTTCGGTCTGCACACGCTCGACGAGCGAGCGGCCACCACGCGGGACGATCACATCGAGATTTCCACCCAGGCCGCGCAGCATTTCCCCAACCGCAGCCCTGTCGGTCACCGGAACGATCTGGATCGCGTCTTCAGGCAAGCCGGCAGCGGCCAGCCCTTTCTGCAGGGCAGCGTGAATGGCCCTGTTCGAGTTGATGGTGTCGGAGCCTCCGCGCAAAACAACCGCATTGCCGGCCTTCAGGCAAAGCGCCCCGGCATCGGCCGTGACGTTCGGGCGGCTTTCGTAAATGACACCGATCACACCGAGCGGTGTGCGCACGCGTTCGATCTTCAGGCCGTTCGGGCGGTCCCAGGCGGCCATGACACTTCCGACCGGATCTTCCAGCGCAACAATGTCTTCCAATGCCCGGGCGATCGCTTCGATCCGGTCTTCGTCTAGCGTGCCACGGTCCAGAAAGGCCGCTGTCTGGCCATTGGACGTCATTGTCTCGACATCGATCCGGTTGCCGGCAAGGATCTCGGGAGTAGCGGCGCGCACCGCATTGGCCATCTCGCTCAATGCCCGGTTCTTCGCCTCCGCTGGAGCGGTAGCCAGGATTCGGCCTGCGGCCCGGGCGCGCTGCCCGATCTCCGCCATCAAATCCTCAGTCGTCTTCGACTCGACCATCTCCAACATACTCACCAACTCCTCAGTTTCCGGCTCACGGAGCCGTATTCACACAGCGTTTTAGCGCGTTCCGTTCAAAAAGGCATCCTCGAGAACCAGATCGTCGCGGTGGATCATTTCCGCCCGGCCGGGGTAGCCGACGATCGCCTCGATCTCCCGGCTGTTGCGCCCGGCAATCAGCTGGGCCTCTTCCGCGTCATAGGCAATCAGGCCACGACCAATGGTGCGCCCTTCAAGATCAAGGAGGACAACAGCGTCCCCGCGCGAAAAGTGCCCGGCAACAGTAGCGACACCAGCCGGCAACAGGCTCTTACCCGATTTCATGGCGCTGACCGCACCGTCATCGAGCGTGATCCGGCCCTTGGGTTCCAGATGTCCGCCGATCCAGGCCTTGCGGGCGGTCGCAGGTGTCGCCAGCGCGGGAAACCAGGTGCCGCGCGCGCCGTCTTCAAGCCGCGTCAGCGGATTGAGCTCCTTGCCCGAAGTGATCACCATCGAGGTGCCCGCCGCAGTCGCGATCTTGCCAGCATCGATCTTGGTCTTCATGCCACCACGTGACAATTCAGACCCTGCACTGCCGGCCATGGCCTCGATCTCGGCGGTGATACGTGGCACTTCGGGCAGGAACACCGCCTCGGGATCCTGGGCAGGCGGAGCCGTATAGAGCCCGTCAATATCCGACAGAAGGACCAGGCAGTCGGCGCTCGCCATCGTCGCCACCCGTGCGGCCAGCCTGTCATTGTCGCCATAACGGATTTCCGATGTGGCAACGGAATCGTTCTCGTTGACGATCGGAACCGCACCCATTTTCAAAAGCGTGGCAATGGTCGCACGCGCGTTGAGGTAACGGCGTCGTTCTTCCGTGTCGCCGAGGGTCAGGAGGATCTGCCCGGCCGTCTTGCCGTGGGTTCCAAGTGCATCCGCATAGGCTTGGGCCAACGCAATCTGACCGGCCGCTGCCGCAGCCTGGCTTTCCTCAAGCTTGAGCGGCCCCTTGGGCAGGCCGAGCACGGAACGGCCAAGCGCAATTGACCCGGAAGAAACAATGAGAATTTCCGCGCCCGCGCTGGTCAGGGAGACCACGTCCGAAATCAGGGCGTCCAGCCAGGCACGTTTCAGTTCGCCCTGTTCAACGAGCAGCGCTGAACCGATCTTGACAACGACCCGGTTAAAGCCTTTGAGACTGCGGTGGGCCATCAGGGGTGCCACCCCTCCTGCTCGGGCGCCGGTACCTGGTTTGCAGCTTCTTCCTTGTCGCGATCGATGGCCCGGACGATCATGCGCAGAGCGCGATCGACGTTGAGGCGACTCGCCGATGACAGGATCAGGGGTTTCTGGCCACAGGCCGCCTCCAGGCTGGCGCTGCGTTCCTCGATCAGTTCATCCGTAAGCGCATCGCATTTGGACAGAGCCACGATTTCGGGCTTGTCAGTGAGACCGGCGCCATAAGCTTCAAGTTCACTCCGGACAACCTTGTAGGATTCACCCGGATCCTCTTCGCCGGATCCGTCGACCAGATGCAGCAGAACCCGCGTGCGCTCCACATGACCCAGGAAACGATCGCCCAGTCCCGTGCCTTCATGCGCACCTTCAATCAGGCCCGGAATATCGGCCATGGCAAAACTGTTGCCGTCAATCTGGACGATACCGAGATTGGGGTGGAGCGTGGTGAAGGGATAATCGGCAATCTTCGGCTTGGCCGCGGACACTGTCGCCAGGAACGTCGACTTGCCGGCATTGGGCAGACCGACGAGACCGGCATCGGCAATCAGCTTCAATCGAAGCCAGATCCACTTTTCTTCCCCTTCCAGACCCGGATTGGCCCGGCGCGGAGCCTGGTTCACCGAAGACTTGAAATGGGCATTGCCAAAACCACCATTGCCGCCTTTCAGAAGGTGGACGCGCTGCCCGAGTTCGGTCAGGTCGGCAATGAGCGTGTCATTGTCCTCTTCGAAGATCTGGGTGCCGACAGGCACTTTCAGCACCACGTCTTTGCCATGGGCGCCGGTCCGGTTGCGCCCCATTCCGTGGATACCGGTCTCGGCCTTGAAATGCTGCTTGTAGCGATAGTCGATCAGCGTGTTGAGACCGTCGACACATTCGACGATCACGTCACCGCCCTTGCCGCCGTCACCGCCGTCGGGACCGCCATATTCAATATATTTTTCGCGCCGGAAGGAGACGCAGCCGGCACCTCCATTGCCCGAGCGCACATAGATCTTGGCCTGATCGAGGAATTTCATTGTTCTTCTCTTATGTCCTGCTGTCAGGCCAGATCCAGTCAGTGGCCGTTCAGAAAGTCTGTTCGTGTCAATTCACTTCTGATGGCAGGCAAGGTTTCACCGCGCGACACGCTTGCGCAGCCAACTTCGCCAACAGCGCGGAACCCCGCCTTTTCCATCACCTTGATGGAAGCCGGATTTTCCGTCATGGCCTCGCAGGCGAGCCGCTCGTGGCCGGTGTTTTCAAACACCCAGCCTACAGCCGCTCTCAAGGCCTCGCTCATAAATCCCTTGCCCCAGTAGGGACGCCCCAGCCAATAGCCGATCTCCGGGGTCTCCTGCAACTTTTTGAAGCCGAGACCTCCGATCAATTTGCCTTCATGGTCAACATGAAAACCCAGTTCGTCTGCCTCGGCGACATTTTCCCAGCGCTGTACGCTCCTGGCCAGATACTGCCGTCCCTGTTCCAGGTCGTAGGGATAGGGCACGCGCGAGAGCATCTTCGCGACCTCGTAGTCGCCAAGAAGCTCGGCGCAGCGATCAAGGTCTTCCGGGCACGGAGCCCGGATAACCAGTCGCTCGGTCCTGATGACAGGCCGGCTCATGCCGCTTCCTTTCGGGCCTCGAAATCGGACCGCGCAAGGCGAACGACAACATTGGAGACCCGCCGGTCCAGCGCTTTTGAAAACCGCTCGGTCATGCTGTAGGGCTTGAAACCCAGTTTGCGCAGCAGGCCGCGGGAGCGGAAATTGTCCTCAAATGCGCGTGCGCCCAGAGCGTCCGTGTCGAAAGCACTGAAGGCCCAGTCGATCATGGCTTCCACGGCCTCGCTGGCATAGCCATGCCCCTGAAACGCCCGTCCGATCCAGTAGCCGAGCGTCGGCAGTTCGGACAGGTCTTCCAGATCACCTGGCGCCTCAACCGTGGCAATACCGATAAAGACACCGCCAAGCGTAATCGCGAAAACGGCTTCCGTTTTCAGCGGATCCTTGCCGACAACAGACTTCAGGAATTCTTCCGCAGAGCCATCTTCATAGGGCCAGGAAAAGGACGTCATCCAGCGGGCAATCGCGAAATCCTTTCCGCCCAGTTCGATGATCGCCTCCGCGTCCGACATGGCAATCGGTCGCAAGACCAGGCGTCGTGTTCTCAGTTCCGGCAAATTCATCATTGTCCCTGCCCCCATCCTTTCAGTGACTTCCAGACACCCCGTTCAAGGGTGTAACGCTCGATCGGCACGGACCCGCCGGCGCCGACAGAACGGATCATGCCCTGGTCCCGATACTGGAACCCGGACTTGACCAGCACCCGGCGGGATGCCGGGTTGGTGACCCTGCAGGAGCCCTGCAGTTCCTCGATGTCGTTATGGGTAAAGGCATGGTCGACCATGGCGTGCACCGCCTCGGTCGCAAGACCCTGTCCCCAGAAAGGCTCGCCCAGCCAATAGCCGACATGCACCGGGCCGTCGGTGTCAACGGGTGCATATTTGGCGACGCCAATCAGGCGTCCGGTGCTCTTCAACCGGATAGCAAAAAGGGCATAATTCTCGCGATGCTGCGCAGCACGCGCAATCAGCGAGCGGCCGTCTTCAAGCTTGAAGGGATGGGGCATTGCGGCTAGGTTTGCCGCCACGGTCTTGTTATTGGCCAGAAACACGAGGTCGGCCAGATCGTCCGCCCGCGGCTGGTCCAGCCGCACACGAACCGCTTCCTGCGGCAACGGGGCCGCGATCAAACTGCTTTCGTCTAGTAATCCGTCACTTTCAACAACCATCTTTTCCTCCAGCCAAAACAAATCAAGGGAGAGATGGCGCCCCATCTCCCCCTTGGATCTTTGACTGGTCCTGGTTGCTGACCTGTCTCGAACTGCCGGGGGCCTTGTGGGACGCCGGCGCTTCGAAACTTCACGTCGGCTTTACTCCGCAGCTTCCGCCACTGGGACCACATTGATGAAAGTTCGTTTGTTGGCTTTCGCCTGAAACTCAACTTTGCCTTCAACGGTCGCGAAAATGGTGTGATCCTTACCAATGCCCACGCCGTTGCCCGGGTGCCACTTGGTACCGCGCTGACGAGCAATGATGTTGCCGGGAACCACGGATTCCCCGCCATATTTCTTGATGCCGAGACGGCGGCCAGCTGAGTCGCGGCCGTTGCGGGACGAGCCGCCTGCCTTTTTATGTGCCATCGTGAGAACTCCTCGTTCTTCGAATTCTTCTTAAAAACAGTCCTTGGCGGCGGCTTATTTGCCAGCCAGTTCCTTGGCCTGTTCAACCCAGTTGTCGCGCTCGATGCGGCCCTTGAAGTTCAGCACTTCATCGACGCGGGCGATGTCTTCCGCAGAGAAGTTGACGATCTGCTCGTAGGTGGTGATGCCCAGAGCATTCAGCTTCTTCTCAAGGACCGGACCGACGCCGGAGATCTTCTTCAGATCGTCCTTGCCTTCCGGGGCGGTGAAGAGCGGCTCGACGGCTGCTTCTTCTTTTTTCGGTTCAGCCTTGGCCTCTTCGGCTTTCGGCTCTTCGGCTTTCTTCGGCGCTGCCTTTTTCGGCGCTGCCTTCTTGGCCGGCTTGGCGCCACCGGTCAGAATGTCTGTCACCTTGACGAGGGTGAAGGACTGACGGTGTCCGTTGCGGCGGCGGGAATTCTGACGCCGGCGCTTCTTGAAAACGATAACCTTGCGGCCACGGCCCTGTTCGACCACTTCCGCAACAACGCTGGCACCTTCAACGACAGGTGCACCAACGGTGGTGTCTGTGCCATTGCCGACCATGAGAACCTCGTCAAAGGTCACGGTGCTGCCGGCTTCGGCTTCGAGTTTTTCGACCTTCAGGAGGTCGTCAGCAGCAACAGTATACTGTTTGCCACCGGTCTTGATCACTGCGAACATGTCTCGCACGTCCTTCTTTTCGTTTTTGAACGGCCGGCATTGATTGCCGACGGCTTTTCAGGTCGAACCAAGGCGCCTGTCCATCCGGGAGGTTTCCCTCCGGTTGACCGGTCTTTGTGTCGGGTTGAGCGTGAAGCTTTGAAGCCCGGCAGGCCTTGAACAACAAAAGAACCCGAAAAAGCGAACCTTTTCGAGCTCGCGCAATATAGTCGGATAACGGCACGAGTCAAACGGAAATCCTGCGATGCAGCACGTTTCGCCGGAATCAGCTGGCAATCGCCGCCTTTCGCTGCAAAGACAACATGATCGCCTCCCTCAGGCTCTACATATCTGTAGGTACCACCGGCTTTGTCCTGTCCCAACTGAAAAATCAATTCACAGGTGGTGAAGAACGAAAAATCCGGGCTTGCAGGTACCGAAGAGCTTGTCTATGTTCCGCGCCACTTGAGACCCGTTTAGTCGAAAGTGCCGCGGAGAGGTGCCGGAGTGGTCGAACGGGGCGGTCTCGAAAACCGTTGAGCGCGCAAGCGTTCCGAGGGTTCGAATCCCTCTCTCTCCGCCATTTTTTCCTGTAAAATATTGATTTTTATATGTTAATTATGATGATGAGTTATCAGACCATCATTTAGCCCATCAGTTAACGGGGTTGTTCACAGCCCTGACGTTCAATTAGGATTTTTTCGCGTCAAGCTCTTGCACGCGATCGCAACAGGGCCTACCCAATATGTAACTCGGCTCATTCATGTCATCCGGGTTCATCACCAGCTTGCGCAGGACGTGCTCGCCAACCGAAACCGCTCGTTTACCCGAGCGCGACTTTGGAGGCTTGCATGTGCGCGGCACGGCAAACTGAACTCTTTCCCGCTATTGATCCTTCCACCCTGGAAGCACCATCCGAAAAGAAGCCCAAGGCCTCACCACCAGCCCGGCCAGCGTCTGCACAGCAAAAAGCAAAATCAAAGCAGTCTGGCACGGGAGAAAGACGCAGCCCGAAGAAGACTGATGTCCTTTCTCCCTGGATGGCAGTCGGCGACGTTGCCACCTTTTTTGCCGTCAGCAAGCCCACCATTTGGCGCTGGACCAAAAATAATCCGGAGTTTCCAAAGGGCCATGAACTTTCTCACGGAACGACCCGTTGGTATCGGGCAGAGATTGAAGATTACTGCCTGAAGCTGCGGAGTGTGAACTCTTGAGTGCGCCTGCTACAGAAAAACCGGCAAGGCGGCAGACCCTAAAAAGCGCACGGTTAGCGCGCGCCCACTGGCTCTATTCAATCGACGATGTGATTGCGCTCTATCTGGTTTCCAGGCAAACCGTCCGGAACTGGATGCGCTGCGGATTGAAAGCAATTGAAGCAGAAAAGACGCTCTTTCTCGGGCAGGATCTGAATGCCTTCCATGCCCGGCGACGCAGGGAAGCAAAAGTGCCCTGCTCTTTCGAAGAAATCTACTGCGTCTGCTGCAAGCAAAAACACTCGCTTCTTATCGAACCCTTCACTATCGAGCAACGAGGCAAGTTCCGAACGCTTGTCTCCATGCAATGCCCCGAGACTGGCGGCAGGGCTACCAAGTTTGTCGGTGAGAGCGATCTGCACCGATTGAGAGACCTGCAAAAACGCAATCGCAGTGCCGAGACTCCCGATTAGGGAATCTCTCCTCTCCACGCTGCAATTCGCTGTATCAACTTAGTCGGAGGTAGACTACGTGCACGCCCCCACCGCTTTGACGCTTTATTTTTACCAAACGCATATGAAAGAGGCCCGTGGTCTGGATGCCAAGACAATCAGCGCCAGGATGCGGCACCTTGGGCAGTTCGCGGCCAGTCTTGGGGAGAAGGAGCTTTCCAAGCTGACGCAGGATGACATCATTGGCTTTAAAAAGACACTGAATGCGACGGATAACGGAGAGAACCCTGGACACAGAAGTTTGGCGGCGCCAACCGTCGTGCAGACCTGTCACGATCTGAAGACCTTCCTCGAATGGCTTTCAAAGGAACCTGGCTACCGGTCCCTTCAAAGGGACCTTGCCGACTACTGCACACCGCCACGTCGTTTGACTACTATCGCCCACACACCGAAGACAAAACATATTCCGTCTGCGGCGGACATAATCTCAACGCTGAATGCCACGCCTGATACTACATTACAGGACCGGCGGGATCGCGCGGTGATAGCCTGTTTGTTCCTGACAGGTGTTCGGGACGGCGCCCTGGTCAGTCTCCGTCTCAAGCATATGGACATTAATCGCAGGTGTTTGCACCAGGACGCCAGAGAAGTGAAAACGAAATTTTCCAAGACGATGCAGACGAACTGGTTTCCGGTCGGAAACGGCATTGCCGCGATCGTTACAGACTGGGTTGAAGAGAGACGCACCTTCGGTGCACAGGACGATGACCCCCTCTTTCCCCGGACACCCAGTGCTGTTCGCGGCCCCAATTCGGATCACAAAGAGGCATTCTGGAAGACGACATCCCCCATTCGCCAGATAATCAGGAAGGCAACTGAGGCAGCAGGAGTTCAATATTTCAAGCCTCATTCAGTTCGGGCAACGCTAGCTCGGATGTGCCTAACCTGGGCAAGAACACCTGAGGAACTGAAGGCCCTAAGCCAGAACCTGGGGCATGAAAACATCTCAACAACCATGGAGCATTACGCTACGCTCAGCGACGACCGTCAGCGAGAGTTGGTATTGGGAATGTCGGATCGCGATGCAAAATCAGAAGAGAATATGGAGTTGGTCGACCTTATCTACCAGCTACCATCAGAGAGCAGACGTGTTTTGAAGGCGACAGCGCAGGCTTTGATCAAGGGATAGTCGGCCATGTGCTCTGTGTTACACATATGGCGAGTTTTGGTGTTCCTAGAAAAATACCCATAACGAGATCTTTTTGATCGGTATAGACCGTCGGCCGCACTCTACTTGCGGCATTAGGCAGTGGTGGCGGCTTGGAGAGTAGTAACCAGTTAGCCGTAGGACAGATAACGACAGCAGTCATAGCGCTGCTGGCGTCCTGTTAACAGCGCAACCAGTTTTGTCAGCCCGGTTCAGCTCTGAACAATTGACGAGGCAAACTGAACGTCCGAAAAGGGGCCGAAAGCTGACTGCCGTGTTTCGGCCACTACATCAGAATAGCGGACACTCAACAGCACCACGCAAGCTGCTCGGCAGTTCGAGCGTGTTTTGATGCGGTCAAAGCACCTGATCTTCTGTTGCAATGCAGGTAGCTCACTTGACTGCAAGTCTCTGCTGGCTCGGTGCAGCACTGGTTGGCGTGATGCAAAGGTGCAGAAGCTCTCAGAAGCAGAGAGAGAGCAAGGTAGGGTTCTCCCACCAGGGCGCATAGCAAGGCGATATCCGACTGGGCACTCCTGAAGTTTGGTGCAGGTTTAACGAAACTTTCGCCACATGGGCTGTTGATTGGTTGTTGCGGCAGGTCTCCGCTTGCTTTCTCTCGGAAGGTACGCTTTTTGCGAGCAAGGACCGCAATAGATTTGCCCTGGATCTGTCGGGGCTCCACAATATCGGAACTGCGGAGACTGTGGGTCCCCTATGGGCCAGCGACAGGTATGGGCATCAAGCTCCTGTATCGTCAGGTATCGGCTCATCGGAATGACATTGTTCTTTTCGGCAAGTTTTTGGGGCAGAGGTTCAGGTAGATGAGAAGGTGAACGAGCCTGCGCGGCGGTTGCGCCCACAGCTGTTCGTGCCTTAGCGGGTTTTCGGGGCTGCTTAGCCACCTGCTTCGATTCTGGCTTGGCTTTTTTGACAGGCCTTGTGCTGGTTTTTTGCCTTCCCGACAAACCGAGGCGATGGACCTTTCCAATCACGGCATTGCGTGTGACTCCACCCAGTTGAGACGCGATTTGACTGGCGCTCAACCCCTCTATCCAAAGCGTCTTCAGTTGTTCCACGCGGTCATTTGTCCAAGTCGTTCCAGAACCCGCCGACATGTCGCCTCACTTTTCAACCTTCTCGCGACATTTCGAAAAGCTGTCGCGTTGAGGTCTCGATTTTTAGTTTTGTCAAAGTCCGTTGCATCAAGGCTTGCTTCTCGAAATGAAAAGCAGTGCCCTGGTTGCGTTTCCCTCGTTGGTTTGCGCGAATCCGGGACACCCTGCCAACCATTCGTCCAGTCAATGATTGCCAGCTGTTCTCATTCCCAGGCAAAAAGAGAAGTTGCGGGTCCTCAGGTCATCCGGTTTGACTCAAAGCTTCTTCCATCAGCTCGGGAGCGCCTTGCGAGCCGGAAGGCAAAGGAGTTGTTGTCATCGAACGCGGTGCTTGCGCTTCTTCCGCGATCAAATCCAACGCTTCTTCAAGGGCCAAAACGTTTGTTTGGGATGAGCCAAGCCGACGAATGGAAACGGTCCGGCTTTCCAGTTCGTTCTTTCCGAGAATGACGAGAATTGGAACCTTTTTCAGGCTGTGTTCCCGAACCTTGTAAGGGATCTTTTCGTTCCGAAGATCACTTTCCACCCTAATGTTTCGTGCCCTTAGAGCCGCTGTGACCTCGTCGGCGTAATCGTCCACTTTGGAGGTAATTGTTGTCACAACAGCCTGCACTGGAGCCAGCCAAAGCGGGAGTTTTCCAGCATGATGTTCAATCAAGATGCCCGTGAAGCGCTCAAGGGAACCAAACATCGCCCGGTGCAGCATGACCGGTGTGACCTTTTGGCCCTTGTCATCAACATAGAAGGTTCCGAAGCGATCCGGCAGATTGAAATCCACCTGGAGCGTTCCGCACTGCCAGTCACGACCAATAGCATCGCGCAGCACGTATTCGAGCTTGGGGCCGTAAAAGGCGCCTTCTCCCTCATTGACGGAATAAGGTCTGCCCAAAGTGTCCAGGGCATTGCGAAGCGACTGTTCGGAGCGATCCCATGACTCATCAGAACCGATCCGATGCTCTGGCCTGGTCGACAGCTTTATGCGGATGTCTGTGAAACCGAAGTCGGCATAAATCGACAGGATCAGGTCATTGACCTTGATGCACTCGGCGGTGAGTTGATCTTCTGTACAGAAGATGTGTGCATCATCCTGCGTGAAGGACCGGACGCGCAAAAGACCATGCAATGCCCCAGACGGCTCGTACCGATGCACTTTCCCAAACTCCGCGATCTTGAGAGGCATGTCACGATAACTCTTGAGACCTTGCTTGTAGATCAGCATGTGGCCGGGACAGTTCATCGGTTTGAGGGCGAAGTCGCGATCATCCTCGGTCTTCGTTGTGAACATGTGCTCACGATAGTTTTGCCAGTGGCCCGAGGTTTCCCAGAGATTTCGATCCATGATATCGGGCGTGTTGACTTCGGTGTAGCCGGCAGCAGCTTGCCGGTCGCGCATGTAGGCGATGAGGCTCTGGAATAAAGACCAGCCCTTCGCGTGCCAAAAAACCGATCCTGGCGCTTCTTCCTGAAAGTGAAAAAGATCCATTTCTCTGCCGAGACGCCTGTGATCCCTTTTCTCCGCTTCCTCGAGCATTTTGAGGTGTGCGTCGAGTTCTTCCGGTGTTGCAAACGCTGTACCGTAGATACGCGTCAACATCGGATTGTTGGCGTCTCCGCGCCAATATGCTCCCGCGACCTTGGTCAATTTGAACGCAGATCCAATCTTGCCTGTCGAAGTCATATGCGGACCTCGGCACAGGTCGAGCCAGTCTCCCTGCCGATAGATTTTGATCGGTTCCCCCTCCGGGATTGCATCAACAAGCTCGACCTTGAAATGTTCGCCCTTATCCCGAAAGAAGCTTTTGGCCTCTTCGCGGTCCCAAACTTCTCGTGTGAAGACTTGGTTCCGGGCCACGATTTCTCGCATACGGGCTTCAATGACCGGCAGGTCGTCCGGTGTGAACGGAGTGTCTCGCGCAAAGTCATAGAAAAAGCCGTTTTCGATGACCGGCCCAATGGTCGCCTGCGTCCCGGGAAACAGCTCCTGCACCGCTTCGGCAAGAACATGTGCAGCGTCATGGCGAATGAGTTCCAATGCGCGCGCGTCCTCGCGCATGATGAACTCGACATTGGCGTCTTGCGTCAAAGGCGCGGACAGATCCGTGAGATTGCCGTCCAACGTCATCGCGATTGCTTTTTTCTTGAGCGAAGGCGCGATTGAAGCTGCGATATCCGAACCTGTCACCGGTTCTTCAAATGTACGTTGTCCACCGTCTGGCAGGGTAATGAGGACCATGGCTAATCTCGAAATTTTGGGCGAGCGATTGATTGTTCCGCGCTATCGTTTCGAAGCTCGGAGGGATTTGGGAGTGAATGCGCTGGCAATACCAAGCTCAAAGATTTTCCAAAGGCAGAGGAACTTCTTGGCTGAAAATTCCGGCAAACAGTTTCATCTCCTTCGTACTCAAACTCGGTCTCCGTTGCGCTCGGTTCGCGCACAGACGGAGTTCCATCCGACGGAAACGACTTTTGAACTGCAAGATGGGAAATCGAGGCAAATTGAGCTTGGGTAACCAGTCATTGTGAATTTAATGTTATAACGTAACATATCGGATAGCAATATCTGTCGATTTGCTTGAATGCAATAAAGAGCGTTCGAAGTGCACAAGAGGTTTCAACTATCTTTGAACATCGCTTTTTGAGTTGTGTGCATCTGGGTCTTGGAAGACACACGAAACTCTAGGAACAACTGGCTCAACAATCGCGTCTTTGTAAAGTGCTGCATTGTTCAGATGGCAGCGGGGTTCAATCTTAAGAAATGTTACTTTATAACATAACATATTCATTCAAATCGGCGTCGATTTAACGAGGCCGATGTGACAACTCCGAGAAATCTCCGCAACCAAAACAGCTGCCATTTTGATCGATGCTAAGACTCTTTAACTCCATGGGCCGGAAGGTTGAGACCTTTGCCCCACGCGACCCCAAACATGCGCGCATGTATGTTTGTGGTCCGACCGTTTATTCATTTGCGCATATTGGCAACGCACGCCCAGCTGTGGTGTTCGACGTGCTGGCGCGCGTGTTACGCCGACAGGTGGCGCAACTCACCTATGCGCGCAACATCACGGATGTGGATGACAAAATCATTGCGTCCGCAGCAGTCCAGGGCGTGACTTGCGATGAAATTGCCGCGCGTTTTACCGAGGCCTATCACACCGACCTGTCTGCCCTCGGCGTTGTGCCTCCTGACATCGAGCCGCATGCGACGGCTCATATCGGGCCGATGATCTCGATGATCGAAGAATTGATTGATAAAGGGCGGGCCTATGAAGCTGAAGGGCATGTGCTTTATCACATTCCCAGCTTTGCAGACTATGGGAAGCTGTCTGGCGCAAATCCAGATGAAATGCTTTCAGGTGCCCGCGTTGAAGTTGCACCATTCAAACGGGACCCGCGCGACTTCGTTCTCTGGAAGCCGTCCAGTGCAGAACAACCCGGATGGGAAAGTCCTTGGGGGTTTGGCAGACCGGGATGGCACATCGAATGCTCGGCGATGATCCGGACGCATCTGGGGGACCAAATCGACATTCACGGGGGAGGGATCGATCTTCGGTTTCCCCATCATGAAAATGAGATTGCACAAGGCACGGACGCGCGTTTCTGGGTACACAATGGGCACGTCACGGTCTCCGGGGCAAAGATGTCCAAGTCTCTTGGAAACATTCTTTTGGTTCGTGATCTTTTGAAGGATACGCCGGGAGAGGCGATCCGATATGCGTTGCTGTCCGCGCATTACCGTCAGCCGCTTGATTGGACACCAGAAGCTGCACGCGCTGCGCGGGCAGCGCTCGATCGCCTGTATGGCGCGCTTCGTGATCAGCCGGATGCTGAGCCGAACCCCAAAGACATGGAACCCGTGTTCGCGGCGCTTGACGATGATTTGAACACGCCTGCCGCGCTGGCGGCTCTTCACGAGCTTGCCGGGCAGGTTCATTCGAATCCTGATCCAGTTCGCAAGATGGAGATCGCGGCAAGCCTCCGCGAGGCAGGTGCGCTTGTCGGCATATTGCAGCAGGACGCGACGGCTTGGGCGCAGGCGGGAGCGGGCGAAATTGCACAAATAGAAGCCCTTGTGTCTGAACGTGCCGAAGCGCGTGCAAATCGAGACTGGGCACATGCAGACGCATTGCGAGATGAGCTTCTGGTTCTCGGAATTGAGGTCGAGGATGTTGGCGGCGAGAGCCGCTGGCGCGTGCGGGCTTAAGACCGTTTTTCACCACTTCTTGACTGGAGATCGGCCTGGTTTCCAGTCTTGCAAATATTCGGGTTGAGACGCCGCCCCGTTCTTGAGAACAACTTTTACACTCCCCAAAACAAGGTTTTGAAATGACGACTTCCGTACCTGACTTGCGTGCCGCGGCTGCATCTGTTCGCGAAAATGCTTATGCGCCCTACTCCAATTTCAAGGTAGGTGCAGCGATGCGCGCCAAATCGGGCAAGATCTATGTTGGAGCCAATGTCGAAAACGTGTCCTACCCGGTTGGAACCTGCGCAGAAGAAGCCGCACTCGCTGCAATGATTGCTGC
Organism: Roseibium sp.; assembly: GCA_017643925.1. Classification (GTDB taxonomy): domain Bacteria; phylum Pseudomonadota; class Alphaproteobacteria; order Rhizobiales; family Stappiaceae; genus Roseibium. The sequence continues at coordinate 107,119 of JAEPML010000003.1, forward strand.
AGGCGAAACCGAAGTCGTTGAGGCTTATGTCATCGCAGACTGCGCCGAACCCATTCCACCTTGTGGCGCTTGCCGTCAGCGCCTCAAGGAATTTGGCAAGGATGATGTCACCGTGTGGTTGGGGACTACGGACGGAGCGGAGGAGGCAACAACGATCGGTGATTTGTTACCCGGCGCCTTTGATACCGCTCATATGGCACGTAGCTAGTTAATTGAGCGAAGCGGCCTCGACGGGCTTCAGATGTCGCTTAATATGACGGATAGCCAAATTTAATTAGAAAAACATGACAAGGGTTCATGGCAAATGATCGATATCCAACCTTTGGCCATCCTTCGCGAAATTGATCGCACAGGTAGCCTGACCCAGGCTGCCGATCAATTGAACCTGACCCAGTCTGCCGTCAGTCATGCGATCCGTCGTTTCGAGGACCGTCACAGTGTCAAGCTTTGGCAACGTGAAGGGCACAAACTGCGTCTGACGCTTGCAGGCGAGTATCTATTGGGGTTGGCCTTGCGAGTGTTGCCCCAGCTTGAACATGGCGCAACTGTTCTTGAAGACTATGCACGTGGGCGGCGTGGTGCGATCAGAGTGGGGATGGAATGTCATCCGTGTCAGGATTGGCTGATGCGTGTGGTGGACCCGTTTCTGGCAGAATGGCCTGACGTCGAACTCGATGTAACCACAGCCTTCCAATTTGGTGGTCTGGCAGCGCTTCTGAGCCACGAGATTGACATTCTCGTCACACCTGACCCGGTCGACCGTCCTGGGCTCGAATTCAAGCCTGTCTTCGACTACGAACTGGTATTGGCAGTTGCGGTGTCCGATCCCCTGGCACAAAAGCAAAGGGTTGAGCCTGAGGACCTGTCCGGCGAAACACTAATTACATATCCGGTTTCCCGTGAAAGGCTGGATATCTATACCCGGTTTTTCGTTCCGGCCCACACTCTGCCTCGCCGTCATCGAACGGTGGAAACAACCGATCTGATGTTGCGGCTCGTGGCATCGGGACGCGCGGTCAGTGCGACACCAGACTGGCTGTTGCGAGATGCTGAGGGGGTGAAGGGCGTGCGGCTCGGTGAGGGGATCAAGAAGTCGATCCATCTCGGGCATCGGGCGGGCAATATCACCAGTTACCTGCAAGGCTTCATCAATCTGGCCGAGAAGGTCCAGATCTGAACCGCTTTCCTATCGTCGCTAACGTCATCAAGTGTGGTTTGGCACGTGGCGCCGCAGAGAAGACTTAGGGTCCTGACCCTAGCTTGTTTGCGGCTTCCGCGCGGTTTTTCTTCATGACAACGAGTCATGTTTTTCTGAAAAGATATCATTTTTCATCATGTTAGAGCTCGTGCATACAAGGCGGGCCAACCCGATTTGTCGACTTCTATGACCTCCAAGAGAGCACGACGGGCAGGCGCATCAGGACACCTGAAGGATTCGGGGTTTGCATCAGAAGCGAACAAACGAGATGACGATGACCAAAGATTTCACATTCACGATCAAGAGCCTTCGGTTCGACGAAACCTACACGCCTGCAGACAACACGCGGCTTACGACCAATTTTGCAAATCTGGCGCGTGGAGAGCACCGGCTGGAGAACCTGCGCAAGGCTTTGCGAATGATTGATCGTCGATGCAACGCTCTGGCCTATTGGGACAATCCAGAGGGTGATCGCTACAGCCTGGAACTTGACATTGTCTCCGCCGAACTGGACGTTGAGGGATGCGGTGAAACATTTCCAGCTATCGAAGTTCTGAAGACGACAATTGTTGACAACAGGAATTCTGAGCGGATCGAAGGCATCGTCGGCAACAACTTCTCTTCGTTTGTTCGCGACTATGATTTCAGCGTGGTTCTTGCGGAACATAACAGGGGCAAGGATAAATTCAGCGTTCCGGTCGACTTCGGCGATCTGCATGGACAAATCTTCAAGAGTTTTGTCGACTCCGATGTCTACAAGAATAGCTTCAAGAAACGCCCGGTGATTTGTCTCAGCGTCTCTGACAGCAAGACCTACCATCTGAACAAGAATAAACACCCGGTGCTTGGTCGGGAATATCGGCCAAATGAAACCTCGCTGACCGAACGGTATTTCAGGAAAATGGGACTAGAGGTGCGCTACTTCATGCCACCGAACAGCGCCGCACCACTTGCGTTCTATTTCTTCGGAGACCTTCTAAACGACTATACCAATCTCGAGCTGATCAGCACTATCAGCACGATGGAGACGTTTCAGAAGATCTACCGGCCCGAAATCTACAACGCCAATTCCATTGCCGGCGCACACTATACGCCTAGCCTCCGGCACTCTGATCACTCCATCACCCAGATCGTCTACGACCGCGAAGAACGCAGCAGGTTGGCCGTTGAACAGGGTCGTTTTGCAGAGCAGCACTTCATAAAGCCGTATCAGGAAACCCTGAAAGCCTGGTCCGGACGACAAGCTGCCTGAACAAATGCAATAAAACCAAGGAATTACTCAAATGTCCGAACTTCTCCCCACATCTACAGCTGGTAGCCTGCCCAAACCCTCCTGGCTTGCTGAGCCCGAAAAACTCTGGTCGCCCTGGAAGCTGGAAGGTGGTGCACTGACCGAAGCCAAGCAGGACGCATTGCGCGTTTCGCTAAGTGAACAACAAAGCGCTGGTATCGACATTGTCAGTGACGGCGAACAAACGCGTCAGCATTTTGTCACGACCTTTATCGAACACCTGAGCGGTGTCGATTTCGAGAAACGCGAGACTGTTAGAATCCGAGATCGATATGATGCGAGCGTACCGACGGTCGTGGGCGCCGTCTCCCGGGAAGAACCCGTCTTCGTTGCAGACGCAAAGTTCTTGCGTCAGCAGACTGACAGCCCGATCAAATGGGCCTTGCCTGGTCCGATGACAATGATCGATACGCTTTATGATGCCCATTACAAGAGCCGTGAGAAACTTGCCTGGGAATTCGCCACCATTCTCAACCAGGAAGCCAAAGAACTGGAGGCTGCTGGTGTCGATATCATTCAGTTCGACGAGCCCGCGTTCAATGTCTTCTTTGAAGAGGTGAACGACTGGGGTATCGCAGCCCTGGAAAGGGCCGTCGAGGGGCTCCGGTGCGAAACGGCCGTGCACATTTGTTACGGCTATGGCATCAAGGCCAACACAGACTGGAAAAAGACCCTCGGCTCCGAATGGCGGCAATACGAGGAAACGTTCCCCGCAATCCAGGCATCCAATATCGATATGGTTTCGCTGGAGTGCCACAACTCCCATGTCCCGCTTGATCTGATCGAACTAATCCGCGGCAAGAAAGTAATGGTCGGGGCCATCGACGTGGCGAGCAATATAATCGAGCAGCCGGAAGAGGTCGCCGCCACGCTGCGCAAAGCGCTGCAATTTGTCGATGTGGACAAGCTCTATCCTTGCACGAATTGCGGGATGGCGCCGCTCTCGCGCGAAGTCGCGCGTGGCAAACTCAGAGCCCTCAGTGCCGGTGCAGAAATTGTTCGCCGGGAGCTCACCGCGTCACGCGTTGCAGCCTGAACGCCAATCAAAACCAGTCAGATTCCGACCCGCACACATTCTTCGGTGGGTCGGGATGGCCCTCTTGCGATCAGGTTCAGCTATTCGACCCGTTCAAAAGCGACAGCATCAACTTTAGACCTGAGATACCAATGATGTCCGAGACTGCTAGCGCGGAAACGATTGATCCGCGCGTTCTGCGCGATTGCTGCGGCAAGTTCGCCACCGGTGTGACCGTCATTACCACCCGCACAGCCGAGGGAACACATGGCATGACGGTAAGTGCGTTCATGTCCGTCTCGCTCGATCCGCCACTTGTCTCCATTTCCCTCAACCGCCAATCGAAGACGTTGGGCAAGATCCGTGAAGCCGGATGTTATGCGGTAAACATCCTCACGCGAGAGATGAAGCCGCATGCTCTGCATTTTGCAGGAAGCCACGACAACACCCTGACAAATCTCTTTGAGGAGCGTTATGGGCTGCCCACTTTGCGTGGAGCCGCTGCAATCCTGGTGGCTGATGTTGTCCGTGAAATCGAGGCAGGAGATCATGTCCTTGTATTGGGCCATGTTCGGGAATTGGATCATGCCGCTTACGCGCTGCCACTTCTCTTTCATGCAGGACAGTTTGGCGATCTCGCAAAGGGACCCACCGCTTGAGCGACTCTGAGAGAGGACATCCCCTTCAATAGTCCGCCGGAATGCAGAACGCATAGCGGCAGAACATCTCAGTTGCCCTGAGAAGTAATGTTATATAGTAACTAAATCTGGTGATTTCACTGGAGGCGCTGGATGACGACGCGTGGAGAAATGTGGCAGGCTGAGATCTTAAGGTTGCTGCGTCAGAACCACGCTCCGGTTAAAGCCTATCAAGTTCTCGCAACCTTGCGAAAGATCCACGGAAAATTGGCACCGACGACAATTTATCGCGCTTTGTCTGCACTGCAGGAGCGCGGGCGCGTGCACAGGGTCGAGTCTTTAAATGCGTTCATTGCGTGTCAGAGCCGACGAGACAAGCAGCCTTCCATCCTTTCGATCTGCAACGAGTGCGGTTCTGTTGAGGAAAGCGTTGCGCCCGACTTGTTGAATGACCTCTCGAACGTGATTGGTGAAACGGGGTTTTCTCCAAAGCGTCACGTGGTCGAAGTGCATGGAACATGTGCTTCCTGCAACTCCAGAAAGGCGCAAGCATGAATGCGAACAAGACAGCGCGTCTGCTTCTTGTCGGAGCCGCTATCAGGTTCGTCGGTGCGCTCATCATTGTTGGCCTGCTTTGGGCTGGCTTTTTCTGGGCGACAGTAACGCCGGGGGGGCTATGACACCAGCTCTCGCATTCAATGACCTCACACTGGGTTATGACCGGCTTCCCGCGGTTCAAAAACTTCAGGCCGATATCGCCGAAGGCAGCCTGACTGCTGTGGTAGGCCCCAATGGCGCTGGAAAGTCGACCTTGCTGAAAGGGGTGACCGGAGCCTTGGCACCCTTGCAGGGAAAGGTAGAGTTCGGCGCCTTGAACCGTGACGATATCGCCTACCTGCCGCAACAATCCGACATCGACCGAGCGTTCCCACTCTCGGTCGTAGATCTTGTCGCGATGGGATTGTGGCGTGAGATCGGACCGTTTGGTTGGCTTGGAAGAAAGCAGCGAGGCCGTGTTGAAGCTGCAATTTCGTCGGTTGGTCTGACCGGACTTGAGTCGCGTCCCATCGGGTCCCTCTCCGGAGGTCAGATGCAGCGCGCGCTTTTCGCGAGGCTCCTCTTGCAAGACGCGCGCCTCGTTCTGTTGGATGAGCCCTTCACCGCAATTGATGCGCGCACGATGGCCGATCTGATCGCGGTGGTTCGAAATTGGCACCGGGAGGGACGCACGGTTCTTGCTGTTTTGCACGATGCTGAAACCGTTCGCGCTCACTTCCCCGAGACACTGATGTTGGCACGCGAGCTCGTGGCACACGGACCGACAGAACAGGTGATGACAGCCGAAAACCAGTTCCGCGCGCGCCAGATGTGCGAAGCGTGTGCAGGCCCACCCCATGTCTGCGGGCGGGAAGTCGCATGATCTGGGATCTGATCTTTCAACCATTCGCCGATTTCGGTTTCATGCGTCGTGCGTTGCTTGGCTGTTTTGCGGTCTCGCTCGGAGCCACACCCGTGGGTGTTTTTCTGATGCTCAGACGCATGAGCCTGACTGGTGATGCGATGGCACACGCAATTCTTCCCGGCGCAGCGGTCGGCTTTCTGGTGGCAGGGCTGTCACTGGGTGCCATGACCATCGGAGGTCTGATCGCCGGCATGGCAGTAGCGCTTTTGTCAGGCCTGGTCACTCGCGTGACCGCCTTGCGCGAAGATGCCAGCCTCGCGGCCTTCTATCTCATTTCACTGGCACTTGGCGTTCTAATAGTCTCCACCCGTGGCAGCAACGTCGACTTGATGCATGTCCTGTTCGGCACGGTTCTCGCACTCAACGACGCCGCGCTTATTTTGCTGTGTTCGATCGCAAGTCTTTCTATCCTGACGCTCTCGGTCCTCTTCAGGCCTTTGGTCCTGGAATGCGCGGACCCGCAGTTTTTGCGCTCTGTCAGCAAGCTCAGCGCTGTTACGCACTTTGTCTTCCTGTCGCTCGTGGTTCTGAACCTCGTTGGGGGATTTCACGCGCTGGGCACGCTAATGGCAGTCGGTATCATGATCCTGCCTGCTGCAGCGGCTCGCTTTTGGGCGACTGGCATCGGAGGGCTGATTTTCGTCGCCGTTGCCGTTGCCTTTTTCTCCAGCCTGAGCGGCCTGCTGCTCTCCTACCATTTCAGCTTGCCCTCGGGACCAGCAATCATCCTCGTAGCCGGGATTGTCTACGCGGTGTCGCTCGTCCTCGGACCGGCAGGCGGACTTATTGCTCAGGTGCTGCCACGCGGCCCTGTGCAGAACTGAAAGGAAACCAAATGACACCTCGCAGAACTGTTCTCAAGTCCGCAACTGCTCTTGTTGCGCTTTCCATGTTTTCACCGACGCTTGCCTTGGCGGATAATCCGACCCCTGTCGTGGCGACGTTCTCCGTCCTTGGCGACATGGTCGAGCGCATCGGTGGTGACCATGTTGACGTAACAACGCTGGTTGGCTCCGACGGCGACGCCCATGTCTACCAGCCCACTCCCAAGGATGCGGGCGCGGTTAAGAATGCCAAGGTTCTGATCGTCAATGGTCTTGAATTTGAAGGCTGGCTGGATCGCCTCTCCGAGGCATCCGGATTTGACGGAACACTGGTCGTTGCGACAAAGGGCGTTGACGCCATTCCTTTTGGCGAGCACGACGAACATGATGATCATGACGAGCATGGGCATGGTGATGAGAAACATGCAGATCATGACGACCATGACCATGAAAAGCATGCCGATCACGACGATCATGACCACGAGAAGCATGCCGATCACGACGATCATGACCACGAGAAGCATGCTGATCACGATGATCATGACCATGAAAAGCATGCGGATCATGACGATCATGATCATGAAAAGCATGCGGATCATGACGATCATGATCATGAAAAGCATGCGGATCACGACGATCATGACAAGCATGATGATCATGAAGAGCATGCAGGGCACGATCACCACGGTCACGATCACGGCGCTTTCGATCCACATGCCTGGCAGAGCCTTGATAACGCAGTCATCTACGTAAACAACATCACGGCGGCACTCTCGGAAGCCGATCCGGCCCATGCTGGAATTTTCCAGAAGAACCGCGATGCCTATGTGGCCGAGATTGAAGCACTTGAAGTTGAAATCGACGCTCTGATGAAGGCACTGCCTGAAGATCGCCGTACGGTTGTCACATCCCATGATGCATTTGGCTACTTTGCCAAACACTACGGGCTGACATTCGAGGCGCCGCAAGGGCTGAGCACCGAAAGTGAAGCCTCTGCCGCTGACGTTGCGAAGCTGATCACACAAATCCGCGATGAAGGGATTTCGGCCGTGTTCGTTGAATCGATCACGGACAATCGTTTGCTGGAGCAGATAGCGAACGAAACCGGCGCAAAGATTGGCGGGACGCTCTACTCAGATTCCCTGTCCGGGTCTGACGGACCGGCAGGAACCTATCTCGACATGATGCGCCATAACGCAGAAACCCTGTCACAGGCACTCGGTTCCTGAAGCAACGGAAACACTAAAGCAATGAAGGCCGCTGTCTTGCGATGTCGATCGGCACCGCAAGACAGCAGCGCCAACCTTTGAAGTCTGTGGATCGAGTTTTTAGGGAGGTCGAATATGAAAACACGTGCAGCCATAGCCTGGGCACCGAACCAGCCGCTTGAAATCGAGGAGATTGACCTCGAAGGTCCCAAGGAAGGTGAAGTGCTTGTCCGAATTGTCACGACAAGTCTTTGCCATACGGACGTCTTCACACTGTCTGGTGAAGATCCGGAGGGGCTGTTTCCCTGTATTCTCGGCCACGAAGGTTGCGGGATTGTCGAAGAGGTTGGCAAAGGCGTCACGTCGGTGGTGCCGGGGGATCACGTCATCCCGCTCTACATTCCTGAAGATCCGGATTGCCCCTACATCAAGTCAGGCAAGACGAATCTCTGTCAGACCATCCGGCAGACACAAGGCGCAGGCCTGATGCCCGATGGCACTTCGCGCTTTTCCTATAAGGGCAAGCAGATCCTTCACTACATGGGCACCAGTACATTCAGTGAATATACTGTGCTTCCCGAGATTTCAGTCGCCAAGATCACCAAGGAAGCACCCCTTTCCAAGGCGTCCGTCATGGGATGCGCTGTGCCAACGGGTATCGGCGCGGTGCGCAACACCGCGAAAGTCGAAGCTGGCGCAACCGTCGCCGTTTTTGGGTTGGGTGCTGTTGGCATGGCGGTGATCCAGGGTGCGGTCTTGAACGGTGCTTCGAGGATAATCGGAATTGACATCAACACGTCCAAGTTCCCGCTCGCAAAGGCACTTGGAGCCACGGAATGCCTCAACCCCAAAGACTACGACGCACCTATCCAGAATGTCCTGGTCGAGATGACCAATGGCGGATTGGACTATACGTTTGAAGCGGTTGGAAATGTTGAACTGATGCGTTCGGCGCTTGAGGCGTGCCACAAGGGATGGGGCGAGTGCACGGTGATTGGTGTTGCCGGGGCCGGGCAAGAGATCGCTACACGGCCGTTCCAGCTTGTTACCGGCAGGGTTTGGCGTGGAACCGCCTTTGGCGGTGTTCTTGGCCGCAGCCAGCTGCCAGGCATGGTCGATGAATGGCTTCGCGGTGATTTCAGCGTGGATCCCTACATCACGCATCATATGAACCATGAGCAGATCAATACCGCGTTTGATCTTTTGAAAGCAGGCGAGTCGATCCGGTCGGTCATCCACTTCCGTCCTAGTGAAACGCTGACGGTCAATTCGCTTCCGGGGCAAATCGTTACCGGCTAAGCCGGCGGTGCTTCGGTTCGTAGTTTCGAAAGCAGTGAGCTTTTCGACTTGAAGGCTCACTGCTTGCCTCCAATCGAGTTCAACAGGTTCCATCGAACGATGAACGCGTTCCCGAAGCGACGTTTTGAAACACCCCTTGGTTGGGCCGCGAAGGCCGGTCAAAGCTGACTTGAAGGTGAAAGGCGCCGCTGTGTCTTGGCGTCGTAATTTCCATCAAATCCTTGTTTGGAGAAGTTCGGGCACATGACAACCGACGCAGTTTTCATTGACGCGCTGACAGAGATCGTTGGCACTTCAAATGTGCGAACAAGTGCAGCCGGTACCAAGCGGTTTCGAACGGGGTTTCGTTCCGGAGACGGTGAAGCGGAAGCGGTTGTCATACCCGGCACGCTTCTGGAAATGTGGCGTGTGTTGCAGACATGTGTCGCCGCCAATCGGATCGTGATCATGCAGGCTGCCAATACGGGGTTGACGGAAGGGTCGACCCCCAAAGGCGAGTACGACCGGGATGTCGTGATCATCAATACATTGCGCATGGACAAGATCCATGTGCTGAAAAACGGTCACCAGATTGTCGGCCATCCCGGAAGCACGCTCTACAAGCTGGAAAGGATGCTCAAACCGCTTGGCCGAGAACCTCACTCTGTAATCGGATCAACCAACATCGGTGCGTCGATAGTTGGGGGTGTCTGCAACAACTCAGGGGGTGCGCTGACCCAGCGCGGCCCCGCTTACACGGAGCTTGCCCTTTATGCCCAAGTGGGCAGCGACGGCGTGTTGCGACTTGTCAATCATCTCGGGATCGATCTGGGTGACACACCCGAGGAGATCCTTGAAAGGCTCGAGCAGGGCCAGTTTAGCGAAGCGGACGTGCACGAGGGCGCTGGGCGCGCCTCGGATGACGGTTACGCTAAAAAGGTTCGGGATGTCACGGCTTCCACACCGTCTCGCTACAACGCGGATCCGGACAGGTTGTTTGAGGCATCAGGCTCTGCCGGAAGACTGGCTGTGTTCGCCGTGCGTCTCGACACGTACCCGGCCATTGGAGAGGAACGCGTTTATTACATTGGCACCAATGATCCGGCAGATCTGACTGCCTTGCGACGCCGCATTTTGACGGAGTGCACGGAACTGCCGATTTGTGGCGAGTACGTGCACCGCGACCTTTTTGATGTCGCGCGCAAATATGGCAAAGACACCTTGATGATGATCCACTGGTTCGGCACGGATCGCCTGCCATTGTTTTTTGCAATCAAGGGAGCGCTCGATGCGCGTCTCAACAAGATCCCGTTCCTGCCGAGCAATCTGGTAGATCGCATGATGCAGATGCTGAGTGCATTGGTCCCAGAGCCGCTGCCGAAACGCATGCTGGATTGGCGATCACAATATGAACACCACCTCATTCTGAAGGTGGGAGCAAAAGAAGCCGAAGCCACGGAAACTATTCTGGCTGAAGTTCTGGCAAAGGAGGCTTGGTTCTCCTGCACCGCGGCTGAAGCCAAGAAGGCGATGCTGCATCGCTTCGCTGCCGCTGGTGCCGCCGTCCGGTATCACGCCGTGCATACGAGTGAAGTTGAGGATGTCATCGCGCTCGACATTGCCTTGGCTCGAAACGACGAAAACTGGTTTGAAAATCTCCCGGAAGAGATCGAGAAGGACCTGATTGCGAAACTCTATTACGGCCACTTCTTTTGCCACGTCTTTCACCAGGACTATGTGGTGCGAAAGGGAGCTGACCCAAAGGCGATCAAGCAGAAAATGCTGGCGCTTCTGGACCGGCGCAATGCCGAATACCCGGCTGAACACAATGTCGGTCATCTGTATGGTGCCAAGCCCGCTCTGGCCGAATTCTACGAGGCACTCGATCCCACCAACAGTTTTAACCCAGGCATTGGGAAGACCTCGAAACAGAAACGGATCCCGACACCTGAAGCCGAACAGCACGCCTAGCAGGTTGCTTTCGTCGGCAAAGAGCTGGCCGCAGATCCCGGGTTCTCGGCTTTCGGATCGCTTGAGCTTACGCGACCGTCTTTTCCCCCCCTGTTTTCAGAGTGGTCGGATTTTTTTGTGCGAGAAGTGTAAGAATTGAGCAGCCGCGTCCGTCTTACTTGTCGGTAGAAAAAACCACAAGGAGAGATCAATGGCTGATTCAAAGTCATGTGCTTGCAAAAACTGCCCGCCTGCCTGCAACTGCGGACAAAAGGTACCAGGAGATCAAAAGTGTTGTTGCGGCGACACCTGCACCTGCAAGGACTGTGCGTGCGGACCTGAATGCGGGTGTCCAAACACTGCAAAATAAAGTAAATTCCGCCCATGTCGCAATTTGATCCAAGTGAATGCGTTGCATCCGCGTTGCATGCTCATAGAGGTGAACTGAGACGCTATCTGGCGTCTCGGGTGCCGTCGGAAGACGTGGAGGACGTGCTTCAAATTGCGGCTTTAAGGGCGATCGAAAGATCTGAGGACCTGCGGGACCCGGCACTAGTTTTGAATTGGCTCTATCGCGTGCATGCCAACATCGTTGTCGATCTAGGCCGCAAGAAAGCCAGCGAGCGGCGTTTGCAAGAGGCAATGGCCCTGGAGGCAGAACCGGTCGAAAGAAGCCATGAACCAAATTGCAGGTGCAGCGTCGCGCAGGCACGGCAACTTGGCAAGAACTACGCCTCAATTCTCGACCTGGTCGACATTTCGGGCAAATCGATTGCGCACGCAGCACGCACGCTGAACATTTCCGTCAACAACGCAACGGTGAGGCTTCACCGCGCACGTGCAGCCCTGAAGAAACGTCTTCAGGAACACTGCGGCGTAACCAGTCCGAGCGCCTGTAACGACTGCAAGTGTAGCTACGAAGGCTGTTGCGGAGGCTGACGTTTCACTGGCTAGTGGATCCCATCACCTGGTGCAAAGATACGGACGTAAGTTCGCATGGTCTCGAAAACTCTCAGGGGAAGCCGGAGCGGCCTTTTCGGGAAAGTGGCTTGTGCGGTTAAACGTCCGAAAAGGGCGCAAAGCTGTCGCTCATCCAAAGCGCGCCTAACGGATTTTGATGTGAGGGCTCAAGGGTTCGCGACCCTGACAAGCCTAGAGCAAGGGGCTGTCGAAGCTATTGGTATCAGAAGACGCCTCAAGTGCAGCGATGGTCCTGATCGGGCAACAACAAACAGTTTCCCGCTGTAAGGGCGGGCTTTGCTTCAGCCTAACAGACAAATCGAATTGAGAGGATAGACGTCGCGCACCGGGATTCGCTTAGACACCTGCTCTATCTAACACCCAAGCTTCCCACGCCAGCATCATGTCCCGTCGCTGATCCAAGAGATCGGTGCGATGATAGGCGGCCTCAGTCGCATTCCTGATCGTGTGAGCAAGAGCTCTTTCTGCCAGATCTCGGGGGTATCCGCTTTCAGACGCCCAGTCGCGAAAGCTAGAGCGGAAGCCATGTGCCGTAGCTAACCGACCAGGCGTGTCGCTCTGGACATTGTTGTCTCGCAAACACTTGGTCAGCGTCATATCACTAACCGGTGTGCCGTTGCGTGACGGAAAAACCAACTGCGTCGTTTCAACGTCGGCCTCGTCTTTCATTCTCTCGAACAGGTCCACCAGATGAGGAGAAAGTGGTACGCGGTGCGTCACATTTGCCTTCATGCGCTGGGCGGGCAATGTCCAAATGCCTTGCGCCAAATCTAGCTCAGGCCATTCCATCTTCCTGATTTCTCCCGAGCGCGCCGCTGTCAGAAGAAGTACTTCCAGCATAAATTTAGATCGCGTTTGAAGGCCCGAGTGCAAAACGTTCTTTACAAAAACCGGTATTTCTCGCCAGGGAACGGCCGGCTGATGAGCCACACGTTCACGTTTTCCCGGCTGCTTGGGAAGCAGTTGGCTGACGACACCGACCGGGCTTGCCAAGATATATCCGTGTGCTGCGCACCAGTTCATCACGGCATCACATCGTTGTTTGACCCGGGTGGCAGTTTCAGGCTTTTCTAACCAGATCGGCTTCAATGCTGCAGCGAAATCAGCCGGAGAAAGCTTCGAAACCTGCACGCGACCGATTGACGGGAAGACATACTGTTCCAGCGTGTTGATCCACTGGTTTGCATGTTTCTTATTCCGAAATCCTGCCTTCAGGTCTTTGTGATGCTCTCGAGCGGCCTCAGCAAATGTAGGAAGAGAGAGTTTTCTCTTCTCCTCCTCGAAAACCCGCTGACGTTCATTCAGCGGGTCCACACCACTTTCAAGAAGCCGACGGGCATTCAGTGCATTGTCACGCGCATCCTTGACGGAAATCGACGGATAGCTGCCAAGTCCCATGTCCCGACGCTTGCCCGTTTCAGGGGAGACAAACCGAAACACCCATTTCGCTTTGCCAGATGACTTTCCGGGAAACAGGTAGAGCCCCCGAACAGAACCATCCGAGACCGGCTTGTCACCGGGTTTGATCTTTCTGGCCTTTGCATCCGTGAGCATCGTGCGTGTCTTTTGATTTGATCACAACACCACAATCAGACCATCATACAGACCATCATGATGTGCGATATTTACTACCATTAGATGATAGGGATTGATACGACAAAGTAGAATTGTTAGTCAATTACTATATATATTTCAATTATATAATGAACCCTCATGATTGGGATTGATAGAGGATTCAACACGTTTTTTGGCGGACTCTCTCTCCGCTATTATTCTTTCCAGCAATCCGACTTGATTCAGATTTTGCTGACGTCACATTCGGGCCCATTGTTCTGGCCATCAACTCAACACGTTGTCTGGGAGTTGCACCTTTTGAGTCCATCCAGTGGGAAACTTGCCGCAATCCAGAGTGTCGTCGCACGCACCTGAGAAGCGTGACCAACTGCTTTTCAGTTTCCTGTCCCGCATGAGTGTTGATCAGGTCGAGGAGATCCCTTTGCGCCACAAATGCGCGTAGGTTTCAAGTTCCGGCCCGGGGGCTTTGCCGGTCGCGGAGACATGCTGCCCCTGGTGACGGTCCTTTCCTGCACCCGAGGCCAGCAGAGCGGCTCCGATGCTTGTTCCGGTGGCCGATGCCTTCGATGTTGTTACCGGTCTGCCGGTGGCGGCTTCCAGCATCTTCAGGAACTGAGGGTTGCGGGTGAAGGGCCCCTCGACGACGACAGGGCCGCGTGCGCCGATCATTGCCAGCATTTCACTCGTGACCAGGGCGAGATAGAAGGATACCGCTGCAAAACGCTCGCCGCCGCGAAGCTCAGCCTCGTCAATCGTCCAGCGCGCTGCCTGCCCCTGAAACGGCCCTGACTGGCTCTCGACGGCGGGAAACAACATGATCTGCCGCCGGATCACTGCCTCGGCCTCGCTGTCCGTGCAGGACGGCTCAGCCTGATGCATGAGCCGATCGAATTCGCGCCCCCCCATGAAACGCGCCGAGGGAACCGGATCCCCGAACGCGTTGACATTGACCAGAGTGTCCCGGCTGGGGTTGAGCGAAACGCTTTTCCCGCCGATGGCAAGAGCGATGACCCAGGTCCCGGTCGACACGACCGAAAAGGACGCCTCCCCCTTGAGCAGGTGAGGAAAGAGCGAAGCGTTTGAATCATGCAGGCCGCAATAGACCGGTGTTGAAAGCGGCAGGCCGGTCACCTCGGCCACCTCGGGCAGCACTCCGCCAAGGCAGGCATTTGCCGGTTGAACGGGAGCCATCTTGCCGGACAGCCCCAACCGCTCGACAAGAGATGAAAACCGGTTTTCATGCGGGTTCCAGAGATCGGTGTGACAGCCGAGTGATGTGACCTCGTTGGCCTTCACGCCGGAAAGTCGATACGACCAATATTGCGGGTAGGTCAAAAAGGTATGCGCGCGCGCCGCAAGGTCGGGATCCGACTTGAACTGCCAATAGAGCTGTGCGCCGACATTCAGACCCATCCCAAGCCGTGGAGACCCTGTTTCGGCAAAGTCGGGCCTGATGGCATCATAGTCTTGTGCCAGCGTGTCGGGACCGGCAAATTCATAATCGATCACCGGTGCTGCAAGATCACCTCCTTCGGCGAGCAGGACACCCGACGCGCCATGGGCGGTGACCGACAGGGCATCGATGGTGTGCTCCCTGTGAAGTTCTCCGAGTGCCCGGCAAATGAAGGACCAAAGCCCCTCGATATCGAAATGTGGGTAAGGTGGTCCGGCCAGAACGGTGTTTGGCCTGGTCAGGACACCAACTTCGCGTTCGCTCGCAAGATCGACGACGGCGACCTTGGCGTTGGTTTTGCCGATGTCGATGACGCCGACATGTCTCGCGCCGCTCATCGATCAATCCAGGTGAAAGACGGTTTCAAGCGGTGTCGCGACGGGTTCGTTGTCGGCTCTGGTCTCCATGATGTCTGCCATGTGTGCCCACCATCTCTGCATCACGGGATGTTCGGGCAATGTATCCATCTTGTGATTTTCCGCGCGCCACAACACACCAAAGAGCGTGTTGCTTTCCCGATCAAGATGGATCGAATAGTCGCGGATCCCCGCGTCCTTCAACAGGTCGACAAGTTCCGGCCAGATCTCGTCGTGACGTTTCCTGTATTCCGCTTCAGCGCCGGGATTGAGCTTCATCTTGAAGGCAAATTTTTCCATTTCGCTACCCTCGCCTTGCCGCCAGCAGACGGCCTGCGAGCCGCGGCAATGCAATCACGCCGATCAAGAGCAGGCCGATAAAGATCGACATCACGATGCCCGGCACGTTCAGGAGGCCGAAGCCGAACGTGACCATACCCATGACAAAGGCCGCGATGACCACGCCCGGTATGGTACCTGATCCGCCCAGAATGTTGACGCCCCCGAGCACCACCATCGTGACCACTTCGAGTTCCCAACCAAAGGCGATCGAGGGGCGGGTTGCGCCAAGCCGGGATGTCAGACAGATAGCCGCCACGCCCGACATCAGACCCGTCAGGAGAAACAGGGCAAACTTCACTCGGGGAACGCGGATGCCGGAAATAAGCGCGCCCACCGGGTTGTTGCCGACCACGTAGACGGCCCGCCCGAAATTGGTCTTGTGCAGAAGGATGGCGAACAAAATGGCCATCACGGCAAAGAGCAGGAACTCGAAGGAGATCACCCACCAGACATAGCCCTGACCGAAAAACGCAAAATCGGACGGGTATCCGGTATAGGCCTGGTCGCCGAGAACGATGTAGGAGATGCCCCGGAACAGGCTCATGGTACCGATCGTCACGACGATCGACGGCAGGCCGAGCCCGGTCACGAGCGCGCCGTTGAAGGCCCCGCACAGGAGGCCGACACCAAGGCCGATCATGATCAGCAGCGGTGTCTCTGCTCCGAGTTGAACCGCAAACCCCATGGCCGTGGACGCCAAAGCGATGATCGATGCCACGGACAGGTCGATTTCACCGGAGATGATCAGCAGCGCCATCGCGAATGCAATCAGGGCCTTTTCTGTAAAGTTGAAGGTCGCATCCGAAAGGTTCCAGGGATCCAGGAAATAGGGTGATGCGAAACTGTTGAGCACGAAGACGGCCACGGCGACGCCGAGCAACAGAAGCTCCCAGCTCGCGAGGAACCGTTGCAGCGGGTTTCGCAACCGGTCGGGGACTTGCCGCGTCGCGGCTTTTTCATCGGCCAGAGATGAACTCATTGTGCATGCTCCGCTTTCTTCAGGATCACCCGACCCTTGCTTCTGTTGGAGGTCGCATTGAAGGCCACCGCGATGATGATCGCGCTGCCGGAAATCGCCAATTGCCAGAACGGTGAAATGTTGACGACAGGAAGAGCGTTCTTGACGATGCCCAGGAAAAGTGCCCCCAGGAGCGCGCCGCCGACCGAGCCGATCCCGCCGGCAATTGAAATGCCTCCGATGACGCAGGCGGCGACCACTTCAAGTTCGAAGCCTCCGGCAATATCGACATAGGCGACGGCGTAGCGTGCGACCCAAAGATAGCCGGTGAGGCCCGCCAGGGCGCCTGACAGGACAAAGGCCGCACATTGGGTCCTGCCGACATTGATGCCCGTATAGACAGCCGCGTGCGGATTGCCGCCCACCGCAAAGAACGCACGGCCGAGAGATGTGCGTCCGATCAGGAGAACAAAGCCAAGCACGGTCAGGATGGCGAACCAGGACAGCACCGGCAGGCCCAGGATGGTCTCCCGCGGGAAGGCCTTGAACGTGTCGCTCATTTCGTGTGCGTTGATCCAGGCCCCGTCGGAAATGAGAAAAATGATCCCGCGATAGACGGTCATTGTTCCCAGGGTCACGACGATTGGCGGAATATCGAGCTTCCAGACCAACAGTCCGTTTGCCAGCCCCATCAGGGCTCCGAGCGACGTGGCAACAAAAAGAATGACGGGGATGGGCAGCCCGGGAAAAAGCGTGTTCAGCATGGCAACGACCATGCCGGTCAGGGCAAGGTTCGCCGCAACAGACAGGTCAATGCAACGCGTGACGATCACGGCCATCTGGCCAAGCGCGAGCATGATCAGTGGCGCGGTGTCATTGAAGACATTGGCCAGATTGGAAGGTGCGACAAAAGCCGGGAACCTGCTGGCAATGGCAAGAAGCAGGACAAGGATTGCCGCTGCGAGGACTATTTCGCGGGACTTGAGCAAGGATTTGGTCATTGCGCCACCTCGGAGATGCCTGCGGCTGCCCGCACCAGGCGTTCAGGTGTCAGGTCGTCGCCTTCGAATTCAGCTGCAATCCGGCCTTCGCGCATGACAATCACACGGTCCGACATGCCGAGCACTTCCGGGATCTCGGAAGACACCATGACGACGGCAAGGCCTTGCGCGGCAAGTTCCGCCATGAATTCGTGAACCGCTGCTTTCGATCCGATGTCGATGCCCTTGGTCGGCTCATCCAGGATGATGACCCGCGGCTGCGTCGCGAGCCATTTCGCGATGATGACCTTCTGCTGATTGCCTCCGGACAGTTCGCCAATGTCCTGGTCGAGCGCCGCGGCTCTCAGATCGAGACGTTGCGTATAGTCGCGTGTCAGCCTGAATTCCTCGGCCAAGCGCAGGAAGCCGTTTTTCGAGGTGTTTTTCAAGGACGGCAGTGACACGTTCTGGAAGATCGGCAGGCCCTTGATGGCACCCTGTTTCCCGCGATCTTCCGGAACGTAGACGATGCCATGGCGGATCGCCTCGCTGGGCGAGCGGATCACGGCAATCTCGTTGTCTATCCTGATCGCGCCCTTGGAAGGTCTGGTTATCCCGAACAGCGCCTGCATGAACTCGCTGCGGCCGGCCCCGACCAGACCATAAAAGCCCAGGATTTCGCCCTTACGCAGCGAAAAGCCGATGTCTTCGAACTCGGTCGGGTGACTGTATCCGACGACGCGCAGAACTTCCGGCCCGCGGTTCGGTTTCCGATCCGGAAAGACCTGATCGACCGAGCGGCCGACCATCAGCCTGACCAGGTCCGGCTCCGACACGTCGCGGATCTTTCCGGCGCCAACCATCTGTCCATCGCGAAAGACCGTGTAGCGGTCCGCGATCCGGAAAATCTCGTCGAACTTGTGGCTGATGAACAAGATGGCCTTGCCTTCGGCTTTCAGGCGTTCGACCAGCTCATAGGTTTCCTCGATTTCCTTGTGGGACAGCGAGGCGGTCGGTTCGTCCATGATGACGATCCGGGCATCGATGGAAAGCGCACGTGCGATGGCGACAAGATGCTTGTTGGCAATGCCGAGTTCTTTCAGCAGGACCGACGGGTCGATGCTGGCGCCAATGCGATCCAGCAGGTCCCGGGCCCGTTGCCTCATTTCCTTCTTGTCGATCAGTCCGAAACGGGTCTTGGGGGCGTGACCGATAAATATGTTTTCCGCGACCGAAAGCTCGTCGAACAGGACTGTTTCCTGATGGATCGCAGTGACGCCGGCCTTGCCCGCATCCTGCGCGGTCGGGAAGGTCACAGGGACACCACTTATGGCAATCTCGCCTTCTTCCGGCTGGTAGATCCCGGTGAGTACCTTGACGATGGTGGACTTACCGGCTCCGTTCTCGCCGACAAGTGCAGTCACTTCTCCGGGATAGAGTTCCAGTGAGACTTCAGACAGTGCTTTCACGCCGGGAAAGGACTTTGAAATGCCCTGAAGGGACAGAACCGGTTTTTGGTCTTGTGTGACAGGCGGATGCACGTTCTCGATGCCCTGCGTGTTCGCAAGCATTCCAAGTCCCCCGGATTTTAGGATTGTTTTTGGGTCATGGGCTGGCCCGGACATCCGGGCCAGCATCTGCTTGGTGGGCCGAGCTTAGAAGATATCCTTGAAGTCGTCGATGTTGGAGCTGTCGTAGACAAACGGATCAGCCATCGCGCCTTCATTGTTTTCATTCAGGGTCAGCGCGCCCATGCGACCCATCGGGATCTCCGCACCCGGCTTGGCTTCTGCGTTGCCAGCTGCAAGACTGTAGGCAAGCATCGTTGCTGAATATCCCAGATCGATCGGGTTCCAGATCGCGAAGGACTTGGAGGCACCGGATTCAATGTGACCGGCCATTTCCGAAGGCAAGCCGAGGCCCGTGACATTGACCTGGCCTGCCTTTTCGGCATCGGAAACGGCCTGCGCTGCGGCCACGATACCGACGGAGGTCGGTGCGATAATAGCTTTCAGGTCCGGATAGCTCTGCATGAGGCCTTGCGCTTCGCGGTAGGACTTGTCGGCAAGGTCATCACCGTAAACGGTCGCGACAACATTGATGCCGGGATAGTTGCCCTTGACCTTGTTCATCTCCTCGATCCAGGTGTTCTGGTTGGTGGCCGTTGCCGAGGCAGACAGAACGGCAACATCGCCGCCGTCAGGCAGATGATCGGCGGCAAGCTTGATGATCATGTTGCCGATCAACGCGTTGGAAGAGGGATTGAGGTGCAGCTGGCGTCCTTCCGGCGCAACACCGGAATCCCAGGAAACGACCGTGATGCCGCGCTGCATTGCCTTTTTGAGAGCCGGAACCAGCGCATCCTGATCGTTTGCCGAAACCGCAATGGCGTCGACTTTCTGAGCGATCAGGGCGTTGATCACCTCGATCTGGCCTTCCGCGGTTGTATCGGTCGGCCCGGTGTAGATGATTTCGACGTCGCCGAGCTCCTTGGCGGCTTCTTCTGCGCCCTTGGCTGCTGCTTCAAAGAACCCGATACCAAGCGCTTTCACGACAAGCGCGATGCGTTTGGT
Source organism: Roseibium sp. (assembly GCA_017643925.1). Classification (GTDB taxonomy): domain Bacteria; phylum Pseudomonadota; class Alphaproteobacteria; order Rhizobiales; family Stappiaceae; genus Roseibium. The sequence continues at coordinate 127,201 of JAEPML010000003.1, forward strand.
TTCGGCCTGTGCCGGTCCAGCTATACAAACGGCGGCAACGGCGGTTGCAGCCAGTAGTGACTTGAAGAGTTTCATTGTCTTCCTCCCTAGATAGCTGCCGGCCTTCCCAGGTTCCGGCAGAATTCCGGCTACCCGCTCGAGGTCGCCTTTCCTTGTGCGGCACCCGATTGCGCCACGATCAATTTCACGTCTGCCTGTTCCAGCATGTTCGCCGCGTGATCCGGGATTCCCTCATCGGTCACGACTGTCGAAATCCGTTCCAACGGGCACAGGATCAACGAGGACCTGGCGCTGAACTTCGAAGAGTCCGCCAGGACAACCAGCTCATCTGCCTGACCGATCAGTTTCTGTTCGGCCTGGATCAGAAGGGGATCCGCTTCCATGAGGCCCAGTGCACCCAGGCCCTGTGCGCCCATGAACATGCGCTTGGCATAGAAGTTCCGGGTCACATCGTTATCGAAGGGACTCAGAATGATGTTCTGCTCGCGATAGATCGCACCGCCCGAGAGCATGATGGTGTTCTTCGAGTTCTTGAGCAGGTGTTCGGCAATCGGAAACGAGTTGGTAAAGACCTGCATGCGTTTTGTCGCCAGCGGGTGCACCATCTGGAACGTCGTCGTGCCCCCATTGATGATGATGGGGTCACCGTCCTCGCAGAGTTCGACCGCCTTCTGCGCGATTGCGCGTTTTTGAGCGATGTTGATCGTTTCGTTGACCGAAAACGGCCGCCCGGCCAAGCCGACGAACTGGGGGGGATTGATGGACTCAGCCCCGCCACGAACGCGGCGCAATTTTTTCTGCACATGCAGGGTCGCGATGTCCCTACGAATGGTCGCTTCCGAGGAATCCGTCAATGCCACCAGTTCCTGGACCGTAACCACCGGCCGGTCCTGAACCGCTGACAGGATTATCCTCTGGCGTTCTTTCTCGTGCATTCCGTCCTCCCGTTGCTCAGAAGTTTTCATCAAAATCAGTCAGTGTCAATCAAAAAATGTCATATTTGATCATATTGCGATGCAAAATGATCGTTTTTGATTGTTTATGATTGACAAATCGATCCGTTCGGGCGAATTAGTAATCAAACAGGCATGTGCTGTCAGGCATATTTTCGGGAGGATTGAATGTTGAACTCTGCTGCGGGATCACGGTTGCAAAATCTCTGGGACGACCAGGTGGCGCAACCGATGACAGAAGCCGAGCTCCTTTTGTATCGGTCGAACCTGCTCGGTTCCGACAAGCGCATCACCAATTACGGTGGCGGCAACACCTCGGCAAAGGTTCTGGAAAGGGATCCGCTGACCGGTGCGCAGGCAGAGGTTCTCTGGGTCAAGGGATCCGGCGGCGACGTCGGAACCATCAAGATGGATGGATTTGCGACCCTTTACATGGACAAGCTTCGGGCCTTGAAGGACCTTTATCGCGGCGTCGAGTTCGAGGACGAGATGGTCGGCTACCTGCCCCATTGTACCTTCAATCTCAATCCGAGGGCTGCGTCCATCGATACGCCGCTTCACGCCTACGTCCCGAAAAAACACGTCGATCACATGCATCCGGACGCGATCATCGCAATCGCGGCAGCCTCGGACAGCAAAGCCCTCACCGCCGAAATCTTCGGGGACGACATCGGCTGGCTTCCCTGGAAGCGTCCCGGCTATGAACTCGGACTTTGGCTTGAGAAATTCTGCCTTGAAAACCCGAATGCCCGGGGCGTGGTTCTGGAAAGCCACGGCCTGTTTACCTGGGCAGACGATGCAAGATCCTGTTACGAGGTGACCGTCGAGATCATCAACAAGGCGATCGACTGGTTCGAACAGAAAACACTTGGCCAGAGTGCCTTTGGCGGGGCGAAGTGTACCGCCATGCCGCCGGCTGAGCGGCGCCGGGTTGCTTCAGAACTCATGCCTGCCATTCGGGGCATGGTTGGGCGAAATCAGCATCTGGTCGGTCATTTCGATGACAGCGATGCGGTGCTCGAATTTGTCTGTTCCGCTCAAATGGAAGCACTTGCCGGGTTGGGCACGAGTTGTCCGGACCATTTCCTGCGCACAAAAATTCGCCCGCTCGTGGTGGCGTTTGATCCGCAGGCACCGGATCTGCAGAAAACGGTCGATGGGCTGGGCGAGGCAATTGCCAGCTATCGCGAGGACTATGCCGCGTATTACGAGCGCTGCCGTCGACCCGACAGTCCGAAACTCAGGAACCCCAATGCCGTTGTCTATCTCGTCCCCGGTGTCGGCATGATCACGTTCGCCAAGGACAAGGCGACAGCGCGCATTTCCGCCGAATTCTATACCAATGCCATCAACGTCATGCGTGGTGCTTCAAGCGTTTCAACCTATCGCGGTCTCGACGAACAGGAAGCCTTCGACATCGAGTACTGGTTGCTGGAGGAAGCAAAGCTGCAGCGCATGCCCAAACCGAAAAGCCTGGCGGGCAAGGTTGCGCTTGTGACCGGAGGCGCCGGGGGTATCGGATCTGCGACGGCAGAGCGTTTCCTGCGTGAAGGTGCCTGCGTTGTCCTGGCCGACATCGACGAGGACGCGCTTGCAAAAACCGCGGACCTTCTGATCGACCACCATTCGAGTGACACGGTGCGGACCGTGTTGATGGACGTGACCAATGAAGCCGCGGTTGCCGACAGCTTTGCGAGAGCGGCAACGGAATATGGCGGTGTCGACATTCTGGTTTCGAACGCGGGAATAGCGTCTTCAGCTCCCGTCGAAGAGACGAGCCTCGACATGTGGAACAGAAACATGTCGATCCTGTCGACAGGCTACTTCCTGGTCTCCCGAGCAGCCTTTCAGATGATGAAATCACAAGGCACGGGTGGTGCAATCGTGTTTGTCGGTTCCAAGAACGGACTCGCCGCGTCCCCGAATGCCAGTGCCTATTGTACCGCCAAGGCGTCGGAGCTTCATCTTGCCCGTTGCCTTGCACTGGAAGGAGCTGGCGAGGGGATCCGCGTCAATGTCGTCAACCCGGATGCCGTGCTGCGCGGTTCGAAGATCTGGTCAGGAGACTGGCTCAAGGAACGGGCCGAAGCCTATGGCAAGGATACGGAAGACCTCGAAGAGCACTACCGGCAGCGTTCCCTGCTGAAGCGGTCCGTATTGCCGGAAGATATCGCGGAAGCGGCCTATTTCTTTGCCTCCGACTATTCTGCAAAATCGACGGGGAACATTCTCAACGTCGATGCCGGCAATGTTCAGGCCTTCACCCGCTGAGGAAACGCATCATGACCATGATCGACAGCGCGCTGATCGCGCGGGACAATGCCGTTGCCGCAGGCAATCTGCAGCGAGACTATGACACGCTCGGCGAGCAGCTCGACCGGCGCGGGATTGCAATTGACGAAATCAAATCGCGTGTGTCCAATTACGGTGTCGCGATCCCGTCCTGGGGCGTGGGAACCGGCGGAACCCGCTTTGCCCGTTTCCCCGGCAAGGGAGAACCACGCAACATCTTCGACAAGCTTGAGGACTGCTCGGTCATTCACGAGCTGACCAGGGCCACGCCAAGCGTTTCTCTGCATATCCCTTGGGACAAGGCTGAACCGACCTTGTTGAAGGGCAAGGCGGACGAACTCGGCCTGGCCTTCGATGCGATGAATTCCAACACGTTTCAGGATCAGGACAATCAGCCGAATTCCTACAAGTTCGGGTCCCTGTCACATACCGACAGGGCCACTCGCCAGCAGGCGATCGAGCACAATCTTGAATGTATCGAACTGGGCGCTGCCATAGGGTCCAAGGCGCTGACGATCTGGGTGGGGGATGGCTCAAACTTTCCCGGACAGAGCCATTTCACGCGTCAATTCGAACGTTACCTGGAAAGCGCGAAAACCATCTATGCGCAGCTTCCCGGAGACTGGCGGCTCTTTACCGAGCACAAGATATTCGAACCGGCTTTTTACTCGACCGTGGTTCAGGACTGGGGAACCAATTACCTCATTGCCACCGAATTGGGAGAAAAGGCCTATTGCCTTGTCGATCTCGGTCATCATGCCCCGAACGTCAATATCGAGATGATCGTCGCGCGCCTGATCCAGTTCGGCAAACTCGGCGGTTTCCATTTCAATGACAGCAAATACGGGGACGACGATCTGGACACGGGCAGCATCGATCCCTATCGCCTGTTCCTCGTCTTTAACGAGCTTGTGGACGCTGAGACCCGATCGGTTCAGGGGTTTGATCCAGCCCACATGCTGGACCAGTCGCACAATGTCACCGACCCGATAGAAAGCCTGATGGTCTCCGCTATGGAGGTGCAGCGCGCCTATGCCCAGGCTCTGCTCGTTGATCGCGACACGCTGGGCAACTGCCAGGAAACAAACGATGCCCTGATGGCATCATTGACCCTGAAACAGGCCTATCGCACCGACGTGGAACCCATCCTTGCCATGGCGCGATACGAAAACGCTGCCGCGATCGACCCGCTCGCAACCTACAGGGCATCCGGCTATCGCGCGCGGGTTTCCGAGGCACGCCCGGAAGTCTCAGGCGCTGGAGGTGGCATCGTTTGAAGACGGAATGGATCGGACAATATTGACCGTTCCAGCAAAGCGGTTTCGGCAAAGAACATGCTGTCATCGGCCTTGATCCTGCAGAAGGTGTAGGATCCGGATCGCGACAGCCTATATGTTGATCTGGACGCTTCCTGAGCTGGCGATGTCTTGTTTGGCCGCCACACAGCCCCAGAGGACAACATGACCCGATCCGTTCGCACTGAATCCGACAGTTTCGGCGCGCTGGAAATTCCGGCCGACAAATATTACGGCGCGCAGACAGCCCGTTCGCTGATGAATTTTCCCATCGGCGACGAGACCATGCCGCGGCCGCTGGTTCATGCGCTCGGCGTGATCAAGCAGGCTGCTGCACGGGTCAACAGAGAGCAGGGCAAGCTGGCGCCGGAGCTGGCGGAAGCGATCGAACAAGCCGCCGGTGAAGTGGCTTCGGGAAAGTTCGATGACAACTTTCCGCTGGTGGTCTGGCAGACCGGGTCCGGAACCCAGTCGAACATGAATGCAAATGAAGTGATCGCCAACCGCGCCATTGAAATCCTGGGCGGTGAAATCGGCTCAAAATCCCCGGTCCATCCGAACGATCATTGCAACATGAGCCAGTCCTCGAACGATACGTTCCCGACGGCCATGCACATTTCCGCTGCCAGGGAAATCCGGGAACATCTGATCCCCGCACTCCGTCACCTTCAGGAAGCACTCGCAGCGAAAGCGGATGAATGGGCCGACATCGTGAAGATCGGGCGCACACACACGCAGGATGCAACCCCCCTCACCCTTGGCCAGGAGTTTGGTGGTTATGCTGCCCAACTCGGCAACGGGATCACACGAATTTCAGAAGCCGTGGATGGTTTGCTGGAACTGGCCCAGGGGGGCACCGCGGTTGGAACGGGTCTCAATACGAAAACGGGCTTTGCGGAAAAATTTGCGTCGGAAGTCGCCGACATCACCGGACTGCCCTTCCGGACAGCACCGAACAAGTTCGAGGCCCTGGCGGCACACGACGCCTACGTTTTTGCCCACGGGGCTCTCAATACGGTTGCAGCCTCCCTCTTCAAAATTGCAAACGACATCCGTTTTCTGGGATCCGGACCACGATCGGGGCTCGGCGAGCTTTCCTTGCCGGAGAACGAGCCCGGCTCGTCGATCATGCCGGGCAAGGTCAATCCGACCCAGTGCGAGGCCATGACAATGGTCTGCACACAAGTGTTCGGCAATCACGCCACGATAACCTTTGCCGGGAGCCAGGGGCATTTCGAACTCAACGTCTACAAGCCCGTCATGGCCTATGCGATGCTCCAGTCGATCCGCCTTCTGGCGGACGCGTCGGTGAGCTTCACCGACAGATGTGTTGTCGGCATCCGCGCCAACGAAGACAATATCACCGCCTTGATGGAGCGTTCGCTCATGCTGGTCACGGCTCTGGCCCCGGCGATTGGCTACGACAAGGCGACCGAGATCGCCAAGACCGCGCACAAGAACGGCACTTCCTTGCGTGAGGAAGCACTCAATCTCGGTTATGTCACCGGCGAAGACTTCGATGCGCTGGTACGCCCGGAACAGATGATCGGTCCCGGTGACTAGACCAGGAGACCGATCCGTTCAGGCCTGAAGGGTCAAAGCCGGGACGGATCCCGGGCCAGATCACAAAGGGCGCGCGTCAGAACGGTCAGGTTTTCCTCAAGGGGCAGGAACCCCTCGACCTTGGACAGTGTCGCCTCGTCCATATAGAGCCTGCGATTGATCTCGATCTGTATGCTGTGGCGGCCGTCCTGTGGCCTGCCGTGCCGTCGCACCAGTTCGAACCCCTTGTAGGGATCGTTCACGGCCACCGAATAGCCGAGCTGTCTCAGCGTCTCGGCAACGCAGTCGGTCATCCTGGGTGAACAGGTACTGCCATCCCGGTCCCCAATCACAAAATCCGGGCGCGGGACTTCACCGTCCTCGGTCGTCCGGTCGCCCATGCTCGCCATGGAATGGCAGTTGACGTGCAGGACCTGACCATGGGCGCCATGCAGTTCGTCAAGCATGCGCTGCAGCTCTTGATGATAGGGTCGCCAGAAGCCGTCGATCCGGTGCCGGATCTCGGCAGCTGTCAGTTTGCGGTCGTAGACCGGGCCAAAGGCCTTCATGTCCTTCCAGATGAGGCCGACCCCGCGCTGAAGCGTCTTGAAAGTCGGGTTCACCTCGCCGTCCCAGGTGCCGTCAATCATGGACAGGTCAATGTCGTCGCTGTTGCGGTTCGGGTCAACATAGCAACGCGGAAAGAGCGCGTGCACCAGATAGGCACCTTCGCGGACCGCAGGTGCAAAGAGTTCCTCGACATGGGCGTCTTCGGAGCGGCGCAGGGTCATCCTGTCAATCGCGTGGCGAAAATCGTCGGGATAGATCGAACCTGAATGGGGACTGTCAAATACCAGGGGAACCGGATCGGTGACAGGGGCAACCGTGCGAACTGCGGGGGTCATATGTCTTTCCAATAGTGGCAGGCGACCGAATGCGCCTCACCGAACGTTTCGAGCTGCGGTTGATCCGAGCGGCAGCGGTCCTGAGCATGCGGGCAACGCGGATTGAAAAAACAACCATCCGGCGGAGCCAGGGGCGAGGGAATCTCACCCTCGATCGGTGCGAAGTCGCGTTTTCTCTGGTCCAGCCTCGGGGCCTCGGCCAGTAGCGCCCGGGTGTAGGGATGTCGCGGTGCGCTGAAGATTTCCTCGGTCGAGGCGCTTTCCACGATCCGGCCGAGATACATGATGGCCACGCGGTCGGCGATGTGTTCCACCACGCTCAGATCGTGACTGATGAACAGATAGGTCAGGCCGAATTCTTCGCGCAGATCCATGAAAAGGTTGATCACCTGGGCCTGGATCGACACGTCCAGCGCGGCGATGGCTTCATCACAGACGAGAAACTTCGGCTTTACGGCCAGCGCTCGGGCAATGCCGATGCGCTGCCGCTGCCCGCCGGAGAACTGGTGCGCGTAGCGGCGTTTCAGGGAGGGATCCAGCCCAACCTTCTTCATGATGTCATCGACATAATCGGCTACTTCCGAGCGCGTGACGATCCCGTGGACCTTGGGCGCTTCGCCGATGATGTCCTCGACCCGCATCCTTGGATTGAGGCTTGCGAACGGGTCCTGAAAGATCATCTGGATGGCGAGCGTTGCAGCCCGTTTGTCAGCGGACGACATGGTGGCCACATCATCGCCCTGATAGAGCAACTGGCCGCCACTTGGTGCATGGATCCCGGCCACCACGCGGCCAAGAGTGGACTTGCCACATCCTGATTCTCCGACAAGGCCAAGCACTTCGCCCTCATTGATCGTCAGGTTGACCTCGTCGACCGCGTGCACGATCTCCTCGCGGACACCCGCTCCCAGCTTCTGAGCGATCTTTCCGGCAACATCGAGCCGCTTGGCGAAGCGCTTGGAAACGTCGCGGATCTCAACGAGCGGAGCCGTCATTGTGCAGCAACCTGTGACTGGGGGTGATAACAACGCAATTCGCGGTCGGCGACGTGCTCGACTGCGGGCGGGACCTTGCAGGCAGGGCTTGCGAAGCCACACCGCGGCGCGAAGGCGCATCCTTCCGGCAAGGCCAGCATGTTCGGCGTCATGCCTTCGATCTGGAACAGGCGTTCGCCCCGCTTGTTGGCCGTCGGGACTGAGCCGAGCAAGCCGACCGTATAGGGGTGAAGCGGATGATCGATGACATCGTCGGTCAAGCCCTGCTCGACAATCCTGCCGGCATACATGACGGAGATCCTGTCGGCGAGACCGGCCACGACCGCAAGGTCATGGGTAATCCAGATCATTGCCGTTCCAGTTTGCTTCGTGAGCTTCTGTGCCTCGTGAATGATCTGCGCCTGGATGGTGACGTCGAGCGCTGTTGTCGGTTCGTCCGCGATGATCAGATCCGGTTTGTTCAGGAAGGCGATCGCGATGGACACGCGCTGACGCATGCCGCCCGAAAGCTGGTGCGGATAAGCACGCAAACGTTCTTCAGGAGACGGGATCCCAACCAGTCCGAGCGCATCCCGGCACCGCTCCCACGCGACCTTTTTGGAGACCTTTTCATGGGCAAGGATCGCTTCCATCATTTGCGAGTCGATCCGCAGGACCGGATTGAGCGTCATCATCGGGTCCTGGAAAATCATCGAGATGCGATTGCCCCGGATCGACTTGAGCCTGTCCTCGGGCGCGTTGGCGATGTCTTCCCCGTTGAACCTGATCGCGCCTTCGACAATCCGTCCCGGGGCATCGATGAGACCGAGTATCGAGAACCCGGTGATGGATTTGCCCGAGCCGGATTCGCCGACAAGGCCCATGACTTCGCCCTTCTTCACCGCGAAATCAACGCCGTCCACGGCCTTGACGACGCCGGCATGGGTAAAGAAATGCGTCTTCAGGCCGCTCACTTCCAGAACAGCGGTCATTTCTTGAGCCTCGGGTTCAGAACGTCGCGCAACTGGTCGCCGACGAGGTTGATCGATGCGACGGTGACCAGCAGGGCAATACCCGGGAAGACCGAGATCCAGTATCTGCCGGACAGCATGTACTCGAACCCGTTTGCAATCAGGACGCCGAGCGACGGTTCGGTTTGAGGAAGCCCGACACCCAGAAAGGACAGTGTCGCTTCAAGCGAAACCGCATGGGCAGTCTGGACCGTGCCTACCACGATCAGGGGCGCAAGACAATTGGGAAGAATGTGTCTGAAGACAACGCGTATGCGCGACAGACCCAGGCATTGGGCGGCCTCGACATATTCCTTGCCGCGTTCGACCAGTGCGGTCGCGCGGACCGTTCGGGCATAGTAGGCCCACTGGGCGACCACGAGCGCCAGGATGATCTTGTCGACACCCTTTCCGAGAGCCGCGACAAGCATCAAGGCGACGAGCGAGGCAGGGAAGGAGAGCTGCAGATCGACGACCCGCATGATGATCGCTTCCGTCCGTCCGCCGGCATAGGCGGCGATCAGACCGACCGTCATGCCGATGAACAGGGCAATGACACCGGAAGCCAGGCCAACGGAAATTGAAATCCTCAGACCATAGAGAATGGCCGAATAGAGATCCCGGCCCGCCCCGTCCGACCCGAGCCACATCGTATATCCGGCAAAGGCCTCGGATCCGGGCGGCAACCGTCCGTCCAGCACGTCGACCTGTGCAAGGTCATACGGGTTCTGTGGTGTGATCCAGGGTGCCAGCACCGCCAGGAGCACGATGATGACAATGACGACGAACGCCGTCGCGGCGATACGGCTTTCGAAAAACTCAGCCCGGAACCGCTGGAACGGGGTTTCCACCTTTGCGGGCGCTCTCGGGCCTGCCTGCAGTGTTGCGTCGGTCATGCGCCCTGATCCTGAAGGCGGACCCGCGGGTCCAGGATTGAATAGAGAATGTCAACGATCAGATTGATCACGACAAAGAACAGAACCATGATCATCAGGTAGGCGACGACCACGGGCCGGTCGAGCTGCAGGATCGCGTCGATCAGGAGCTTGCCCATGCCCGGCCAGGCGAAGATCGTTTCGGTCACAACCGAAAAACCTATGAGGCTGCCGAACTCCAGTCCCATCACGGTGACCACCGGGATCATGATGTTCTTCATGACATGTACGAAGATGATGCGCCGGGTCGAGACGCCCTTGGCCCGGGCATATTTGACATAGTCCTGCCCCATCGCCTCACGAACACCGGCCCGTGTCAGGCGGATCGCCAGGGAGATCTTCAGAAGCGCAAGGTTCAGCGCCGGCAGGAAGATGTGTTTCAGACCATCCCAGGTGGCCAGGCTGGTCTCAATGCCGAAGATCGTGGCCGTGTCGCCGCGACCCGTGGAGGGTAGCCATCCCAGCTCGACCGCGAAGAGCAGTATGAGCATGAGGCCGACCCAGAAGGTCGGTAGCGAGAACCCGAGTATGGATCCCGCCATGATCCCCTTCGAGACCGGATTGTCGGGATAGAGACCCGAAAAGAGCCCCAGGGGAATGCCAATGGCGATCGCGAGGAACAGAGCGCTGAAGGCCAGTTCCAGTGTCGCGGGCATGTGGTGCAGGATCAGCTTCAAGGCCGGTTCGCCAAAAATGAAACTGTCGCCCAGATTGCCCTGTGCAGCGCCCTTGAGGAACAGCAGATACTGCTCCCAGATCGGCCGGTCGAGCCCGAGACGGCGGATCGCCGCTTCGATATCCGCCTGGTCGGCATCGGGGCTGACGAGCATATAGACCGGATCGCCAACGATGTTCACGCCGAAGAAGACAATCACCGACATGAGAAACACGACAAAGAACGCCTGCATCAGCCGGCGGATGACGAAAACAGACATGAGGTTTTCTCGGAACTAAGGAAAGACCGGGCCGCTGAAATCAGCGGCCCGGAAAACGTTGATCATTCCTTCACGACACCCATGGCGAGGGTATATTCGTCGGTCCGCGGGATGTATTTCAGGCCCTTCTTGGCCGCCCACGTATTGACCTGGAAATGGGTCGGGATGATCGCGACGTCTTCGATCGCCATTTCCGTGGCGGTCGCCAGCAGATCCTGACGCTTCTCGTCATCCACTGTCCGCAGGGCTTCCTCGATCTTTGCATCAATCTCTGCGTTGGAATGACGTCCACGGTTGGAAGACCCGAAGCCCTTGTCCTTGTCATAGGTATGGATCAGGGATTTCAGAGGCGACGAGGCTTCACCGGAACCGGCGCCCCAGCCAACCAGGATGAAGCTGAATTCCGGCAGTCCGTCCGGGCTGCCCCGGGAGGCACGTCCGAAATAGACGGAACGAGGCATGGTTTCGACAGCCGTCTTGATACCGACACGGGTCAACATCTGGCCGATCGCTTCCGCAATCTTGGCATCGTTGATGTAGCGGTCGTTCGGGCCGTGGATGGTGAGCTGGAACCCGTCGCCATAACCGGCTTCCGCCAGCAGGGCCTTGGCCCCCTCTGGATCATAGTCCAGCGGCTTCAGCTTGTCCGAAACGCCGAAGAAACCCTCGGGGAGCAACTGACCGGCGGGCAGAGCTACACCTTCCATGACGCGGTCGACAATCGCATCGCGGCTGATGGCCTTGGAGATGGCCAGGCGCACGCGCTGATCCATCAGCGGGTTCTTGATGTCAGCACCGTCATTGCCCTTGACGAAAGGCGAATTCTCGCGGAACTGGTCCCTGTGAAGATAGATGACACGGTTCGAAACGCCCTGGCTGAGCTGGATGTTGTCCTTGCCCTTCAGGGTCTCGATATCCGTTGTCGGAACGCCGGCAATCATGTCGACATCGCCGGCAAGCAGGGCGGCCACGCGGCTTGGGCCCGACTTGATGGGACGGAACTCGACTTCGCTCCAGGCAGGTGCATCCCCCCAGTAGTCGTCGTTCCGGACGAGCGTGATGCTTTCACCCGGCTTGTAGTTCGAGAACTTGAACGGTCCGGTCCCAACCGCAGCGGTACCGGCGTTGAAATCCTCGGTGGCCGCACCGCAGCCCGCGCTGTCGGAGATGACAGGGATGGTTGAAATGTCGTTCGCCATCAGCGGATAAGGTGCTTCGGTAATGGCATGAACGGTGTAGTCGTCAATCTTCTTGAAGGTCTTGCCCTTCAAGTAGGTGCCGTAACCGGACGGTGAATTCGGCACGTCAGGTGCACGTTCCATCGTGCAGATGACGTCATCGGCGTTGAACTCGCTACCATCGTGAAACTTGACGCCTTCGCGGAGCTTGAACTCCCAGGTCAGGTCGTCGATGGGTTTCCAGGAGACGGCCAGACCTGGTGACAGGCGCTGTTTCTCGTCTTGGGCAATCAGGCGGTCGAACAGATGCACAGACATGGCATTGTTCGGTCCCAGATTGTGGAAATGCGGATCCATCGATGTCGGCTCTGAAGCCAGACCGATGGTCAGTTTCTCTGCAAGTGCTGCTCCGGTAAACAACGCCATCGCGCTTACCGTCACCGCAGCTGCGGCTGTAAGTTTTCTCATGACAATGTAACTCCCTCGGAAGGCGCGGTGTCCTTTTCCAGACTTTTTGCCGCACGCTGAAAAGGATGTTAGCTTGCAGAAAATTCATTGCCAACTGCAAAGTTAATGCAATTTTGCATAGGCCAATCCAACATCACGAGCCACCTCCTAACTTACTGAAAACACTCATTTCATGGCTGAACATCGTCACCGACTTCGGGAAATGGAAGCACTGCGCGCCTTGGTCACGACCGGCACAACGATCGGCGCGGCGCGGCGGCTTGGTGTCTCCCAGTCCTCCATCAGCCGCGCGCTGTCACAGCTGGAGGCGCGAGTCGGCCGTACGCTTTTCCTGCGCAGTTCCGGCCGAATCGAACCCACGACGGCGGCGCTCAGGTTGAACGAACAACTCGACCCACTGTTCGAGACGCTGGCGCTGATCGAGGGTGCGGAATGGGCGGCCGCAGACGAAGAGCCCCTGCGCCTGATCGTACCGCCCACCCTGGCCCATAATTTCGTGATCTCGCGGGTCGCGGCCTTTCTCAAGCAGAACCCGGGCAAAAGCCTGCAACTGGACATCCAGGCGACGGATGTCCTGGTCTCCGGCATTCTCGACCTGCGTTACGATCTCGGTCTGACCAGCGCCATGATCCAGCGCTCGGGAGTCACGCTGGTGCCCTGGCGGCGTTCGCATGTTGTGTGCGCCATGCCCAGCGGCCATCCGCTCGAGCAGAAGGAAATCATCAGACCGTCGGACCTGGAAGACGTTGAACTGATCGAGTTCCTGCGGCGTCTCGGAACCCGCGCCATAACCGAACAGGTGTTTGCGCGTGCAGGTGTCCGTCCCCGCACGGTTGCCGAGACAGCGACGAACATGGCGGCGCTGGAACTGGTTCGCGAGGGATTGGGGGTCACATTGCTCAATCCCTTCCCTGTTCTGTCAGGCGGCATGCCGGATATCACGGTTCGGCCGTTTGACGCCCCGATCACCTACAACACCAGTTTCGTGCTGCCCACCGGGCGCCAGCCTTCGGAATTTGCGCAGCAATTCATGGAGTATGTGAAGGACACGACGCCACCCGATGAATATTCGGAGGCTGTCTAGCGGTGTTCTGCTTCGTCCCAGACCATGTCAGGATCCAGCGGATAACTCGGCCGCGGGAGGTGTTCGAAGGGCCAGCGTTCCAGAACCGGGCTTGTGAGGCCGGCAGTATCGATCTCGAACACCTGCTCCGGTGCAAACCACTTCCTGAAACCGGCGCGAAAATGGCCGCGCGACTTGACGACAACCGTGCGGGCGTCACCAACGTTCAGCCCGAGCATGTGAAAGAAAACCGGGTCGGCCGTCTGCGCTCGGTCAGAAATGACCACAACCCGGATGCCATCAAGCTCCAGAGCGGCACATGGGCCCAGATGAAGACGGCGCCCTGCCGTGATCCCCTTCTCGCCGACGACATTGCCATCATGAAGCGAAAGAACGGTCGCCCGCGCTTCAAAGGGAAGATCCCATTTCTCCCAGACCCTGCCACCTGCTTTCCGGTTGAACCTCGCCGTGAAGCTTGCCCCGACCCCAAGCGCATGCGCTTCGGCTGCAAGGTCAGGATCGAAAAACGAGCCGTAGAGAACGCTTTCAACCCCGCCTCGATGCAAGGCGCCAAGAAGCTCCGTGGTGCGCCCGGAGCCTCCCCCGCCGGGATTGTCTCCGGCGTCCGAAAAAATCACCGGCGGCCGCTCCGTATCTGCCGCCATTGCAACGGCCTGATCCACCTGTGTCAGGTTTCGGACAAACCCGGCTCGCTGGTTCCACGCCCTCTTGCCGATCTCTGTTGCCAGATCCCTGGCCGCCTGGCCGTCTTCCCGCGCGCTTACAACAACGGCCAGGCCGTTGTCAGGCGTGTCGGAGAAGATGAAATTGCCGAATACCGAGACGTTCAAAATCTCACCTGCCGATTCAGCCTGCCTCTGCTGACCGTAATTGATCAGATCGCCATAGGGCGCTTCCGCGGTCAGAAGCGTAACGGAGGCCGGCGCGATCGGCGGTTTCACCAGTGCTGTTCTCGGACGCTGACCACTGGCAAGGCAGCGTCTGAGAGAGAAGGCAGCTTCCTCGCCCCGTTCGATCATGTCGACATGGGGATTGGTCCGGTAACCGATGACCAGGTCGCAAGCCTCGACCATCCGGCTGGAAATGTTGGCGTGAAGATCCAGCGTGCACAGGATGAGAGGATCTGCCCCCACGCTTTCCCGGACCCGCTGCATCAGGTCTCCGTCCGGGTCATGGCTGTGCTCGGCAACCATGGCGCCGTGATTGCAGATGTACCCGGCGTCGAAGGGGCCATGACCGGCGAGTTGGTGCTCGATACTGTTACAGATTTCCTCAAACACGGCGCGCTCAACCGGTCCTGCCGGATGGCTCGCCGCCAGGGTGCAGGGCACGGGATGCCAGTCGCCCGTGGCATCCATGGTCCTGACAAAAGCGGCAAATTCGGCAGCGAGCGCCGTCGTTTTCGCGCACGCTGCATCGAGAAGGTCTTCCCCACTGAGCCAGGTCAGCGACCGGAAATCATCTTCTCCCGCAGGTTTCGCGAAACGGTTGGATTCCAGGATCATTCCAAGCAATGCAACTCTGGGCGCTGTCACCGAATTCCCTCCCCTGTCCGGCAATCTTGAAAGAGGAGCACGGCCTCATGGACGAAATCAACATTCCCAATGAATATCCCGTCGAACTGACCCCACCGGACATTTCGCCCTACAGGAATGGCAATACCGGAATTCCCTATATCTGGCGGTTCCACAGTAACAAGCCAGGCCCCACGGTCATGATCAGCGCGATTGTTCATGGCAATGAACCTTGCGGGGCCATCGCGCTTGACTGGCTGTTGTCTTCAGACATACGGCCCACGAAAGGCTCCTTGACGCTGGCCTTCATGAACATTGCTGCCTACGAGGCCTTCGATCCTGCCGATGCCAATGCAACAAGATGGATCGACGAAGACTTCAACCGGGTCTGGGACGTCGCGGTTCTCGAAGGGGACCGCGACAGCGTCGAACTGCGCCGGGCACGCGAAGTCCGGCCCGCCCTGTCCGGCATTGACTACCTGCTCGACATTCACAGCATGCAACATCTGGCACCGCCCCTCATGATGACGGGTCGTCATTCGAAGGCAAAGACCCTCGCAGCGTCGGTTGGTGTCCCGGACAAAGTGGTTGGCGACGCGGGGCACGCGGCCGGTCGGCGCATGCGGGACTATGGCCCCTTCGACGATCCTGATGCCAAAGAAACCGCATTGCTGATCGAATGCGGTCAGCACTGGGCTGCAGACTGCGGCACCCTTGCCCGGGAATCCGCCGCCCGTTTCCTTGTTGCAACGGGCGTTGTGCCTGAAGACATCCTCGCGGAGTTTCCCGCGTCAACAGCTCCGCAATCCGCCTTCACCGTCATCGAGGCAGTCACCATCATGGCGGATGAATTCGTGTTTGCCGAACCCTTCTCCGGCGGTGAGATCATCGAGAAGAAAGGAACGCTTCTCGGCCACGATGGCAACAAACCGGTCGTCACACCCGAAGATGACCTCATGCTCGTAATGCCCTCCAAACGCCTATGGCAAGGCCAGACGGCTGTTCGTCTCGCACGGCGCGATCCGTGACCCCGAGGACAGGCCAATCATGACAATCGACAGAACAAGAGGACACCTCACATGACGACCCGGGAGGCAGCGATCAACGCTGCGACGAGCTACTTTGATGCCGGAGAATTCAAGGCTGACCTGACAGAGAGTGTTGCCGTTCGCACATCCAGCCGGGAAGAGGAACATCAGGGCGACCTGATGCGTTACCTGGACAAGCTGATGCGTTCCCGTTTCGAGGCCATGGGATTTACCGTCGAAATTCACCCCAACCCCCTGCTCGATCGGGCCCGCTTTCTGGTGGCCAAACGCGTCGAAGATCCGAAACTCCCGACGCTGTTCTGCTACGGCCATGGCGACACGGTGCCGGGTGAGGAGGGACAATGGAACGAAGATCGTGACCCGTGGAGCCTGAGCGTTGCCCATGAGGCTTCCGGTGAACGCTGGTACGGACGCGGCACGGCCGACAACAAGGCGCAGCATGTCATCAACATGGAAGCCATGCGCCGTGTCATCAACACCCGCGGCAGGCTCGGCTACAATGTCACGTTCCTGATCGAGATGGCCGAGGAGATGGGTTCTCCCGGGCTGGCCGAATTCTGTGCAGCGAACCGGGAGATGCTCTCGGCCGACCTTTTGATAGCCTCCGACGGTCCACGCTTTTCGACAGACGGACCAGATATCAAACTCGGCACACGTGGAGGCCTGAACTTGCGTTTCCGCCTGGAGTATCGTGAGGGCGGGCACCATTCTGGGAACTGGGGCGGATTGCTCGCCAATCCGGCCATCGTCTTGATGCACGCACTCACCACGCTTGTGAGCCGGACCGGCGAGGTCCTGCATCCCGGACTGAAACCAACCCACATCAAGAATTCCGTCAGGGACGCGCTGTCCAAGGTCACCGTGAAATCGGGTCCTGACGATCCCAAGATTGATCCCTGGTGGGGAGAACCGGGACTGAGCGGGGCCGAGAAAGTGTTCGGCTGGAACACGTTCGAGGTTTTGTCCTTCATAACCGGCGACCCTGAGAAACCGCAAAACGCAGTGCCCCCGTTTGCAGAAGCCATCTGTCAGATCCGGTTCGTGGTCGATACGGATCCGGACACTTTCCTGCCCCTGATCCGCCAGCATCTCAAAGACCAGGGATTTGACAGAATCACCGTGGAACCGGCCCGGATGTCCATGCTGCGTGCCTCGCGCCTCGATCCGGAACATCCCGCCGTCGCCTGGGCGGTCAAGTCGATGGAAAGGACAACGGGAAAGAACGTCACGGTCATTCCCAACGCGGGTGGTTCCTTGCCCAATGACGTCTTTCTCAACATCATTGGAATGCCGACCATCTGGGTGCCGCACAGCTACACGGGGTGTTCGCAACATGCTCCCAACGAGCATGTGCTTCCGTTTCTGATGAAGGAAGGACTGGAGATGATGACCGGCCTGTTCTGGGACCTGGGCGACGGATTCCCGGCCAGCGAGAGCATCAAACCGTTCTAGCCAGTTCTTTCCAACAGGTAGCCGGGCAGGTGCTCGATGGACGGCAAAATCACGTCCGCATGACCTGCCAGCTCCTCGGACGTCGCCGGGCCTGTCAGCACGGCGACCGAGAGGCCAACGCCCGCGTTGCGGGCGCAGTCCATGTCGTGGGTGCTGTCGCCCACGAAGATGACGTCAGCAGGCATGATCGCAAATTCTCGGCAAAAGGCATGCACCATGCCGGCTTCCGGCTTGCGGCCATAGCCACTGTCCGATCCGCAAACGAAGTCGAAGAGCGTTGTTGCCGCGGCTTCCTGCAGCTGCGCCAAGGCACCGGCCTCATAGTCGTTGGTGGCAACACCAAGCTTCAGCCCAAGCTGCCGAAGGCGGCCCATCACGCAGCCGAGGTCACAGGTCGGAACGGCAGGCAGGGTTTCGTAGATTTCGTGATTGAGATCGACAATCTCCTGCAAGCTCTTGCCCGGCAGCAATTTCCACCTGGCTTCGTTCACCTCGTCGGAACTCGCATTGACGATCAGCGAGCCGGTTCGAAAGCTGCGACGCTTCCTGTCATAGCCGCAAACGCTGGCGAGCCTGTCCTTGAGTGGCTCGTCGCTTCCGGCAAGCGCCGCAAACATGCTGTCGCAGAAGTAGGCCCAGCTTTCGGTGAAACCAAAGAGCGTTCCATCCTTGTCGAACAGCACGGCCTTGAAGGGAATATCGGGTGATGTGTTTGTCATCAGCTGACCAAGATCTCAGACAGGAACGGGATACCTGTCACAAGCCTTGACCGGATGCAAACCGGTCCGTGACCTACTCACGCAGAAGGACGGCTGAGCACAAAAAAAGCCGCGCCGGTCAAACAGACGGCCTGGATCACCAGAACGAAGACCGGAACGGCAAACCAGATGCTCAAGGCAAAAACAGCTGCCATCATCGTCACGGCAATCGCCTTGTATCGTGTCGCGATGGCTCCGTTTTCGCGCCAGTCTGCGATCATCGGTCCAAACAACCTGCTTTCCTCCAGAAGGGCCTGCAGCTGTGGTGAACTCTTTCCGAAGCAGAATGCCGCCAGGATAATGAAAGGCGTGGTCGGCAGAATCGGCAGAATCGCACCGATGCCGCCAAGCAGAAGCGCCAGCATGCCGGTGCTGAACCAGATGGCGCGGACAAGGCCGGGTCCCAGCTGTTGTGTCAGAATTTTCAACTGTAGGCGCCTTTCCACGAGACTTCGGGCCGGTTCATTCGATCCGGGTTTGGCTCGCCGGGACATGTTGAGCATAAATCTCAACTTTTTTCCATGCGACCAAATATCTGAAATAGTGACCAGTCTTGTTCGGGACAAGGTCACGGCCGGGCTACCGGCCATTGCGTGTGCAGGTCGTCAATGACAAATGCATGTTCGTGTTTCTTGTTCGCTGCCCCGGCCAGATGAAGATGATCGGCCGGCAGGTCGGTGTGATCGTGAACCAGAATGCTGTCGTCATTGCGTGGCCATTGCCGGAAAGCCGACCAGAGCCCCAGGATCGCGATGAAGGTCAGAACTGTTACCGTCTGAGGCAGACCGAAAGCATTTCCCAACCACCCCGCCAAGGGGTAGGTCACCAGCCAACAGCCGTGGGACAAGGCAAATTGCGCGGCGAAAACCATCGGTCGGTCAGCGGCATGTGCGGAATTGCGTAATAGGCGCCCGGTTGGCACTAGAACTGCCGACGTGGCCCCTCCGATCACGAACCAGGCGATCAACAGGCAACCCCACAACCAACCGGATGGGAGAACCGTGAAAAGGCCACCGAATATAGCAAGAGCAATAGGCAGGATTGCTCCCCCCAACAACATCAGCGTCCGGTCCTTCCAGCGCGTCAGCAACCGAGGCACAAGCAGTGCAATCGTCATGGATCCTGCGCCATAGGCCGCCATTGCAACGGCAAGGTCCGCATCGGAGCGTGCCAGCAGATCCTTGATCAGAACGACGGTGTTGACGATCACCATGGCGCCGACAGCTGCCACGACGAGATTAAGGCCGAGCAGTCCGCGCAGACGAGGTGTCTTCAAAAAGATGCGAAGGCCTTTCAGGGTGCGCTGGAGCGGAGTTTCGGTGCTGACGGCACGCGCGACGGGCAGCGAGACTGACACAACCAGAAGCGCTGACAAAAGAAAACCGGAAACCGTGCCGCTGAACAACCAATGGAATCCGACAAGGCCGATCAGAAGCGCGGCGATAGCCGGGCTCAGCAGGTTCTCTAGATCATAGGCAAGCCGCGAGAGCGACAAGGCGTTGGTATAATCCTTTTCCGCCGGCAAGATGTCGGGAATGGTTGCCTGGAATACCGGCGTGAAACCGGCCGATGCCGTTTGCAATAGGGCAATCAGGACATAGATCTGCCAGACAGCGTCGACAAAAGGCAGCGCGACAGCGGTACCAGCGCGCACGAGGTCCAGCACCACAAGATATTTCCGACGTGAGAACCGCGTGGCGAAACCGGCGGCAACGGGTGACACCCCGACATAGATAACCATCTTGATCGCCAGTGCCGTGCCCAGCACGACACCTGCATCTGCACCGGCAAGATCATAGGCAAGAAGCGCGAGGCCGACGGTCATCAGTCCCGTCCCGAACAACGCAATCACCTGTGCGGCAAAGAGGTGCCGGAATGTTCGATTTTGCAGAACTGAGAACATTGAAAACCGAAGTTCGAGAAGAATACACACGTCTGTCGAAGGCAATTATTACGCGCGGAGCTTACCGGATTCCAGTTGCATTCAATTTTGCCCAAAGACAAATGCACGACGGCATTTGATTTGCCCGTTGCTACGGGGCGATGTCAGGTTTTGTCGGTCGCTGTCTGATAGGTCCGTTCAATTTCGATGAGTTTCTGTTTGCGCCAGAGGCCCCCGCCATAGCCGGTCAAGGAACCGTCCGCACCCAGAATACGGTGACACGGCACGATGACCGCCAACTGGTTTGCACCATTGGCACGGGCAGCCGCACGGACAGCCTCGGGTTTGCCGATTGCCTTGGCGAGGTCCGAGTAGGACCGGGTTTCCCCGGCCGGTATCTTCAACAACTCCCGCCAGACATCGCGTGTGAACGGTGAACCGTGAAGCGCGAGCGGTGTCTCGAACACGCCGTTTTCGCCGGAAAAGAAGCGATCCATTTCCATCTGGATCTGATCGGTCACCTCGGTTCGACCAAACCCGATCTGCCCCTTTGCATAACCGTTGAGCTTTCGAAATTCGGACGGAAGCGCCTTGCGGTCCAGAAATTCCAGGAGATGAAGCTGCGTCTTGTCCGCAATTGCAATCAGAGGACCTAGAGGAGAGGAAATCCAGTCCGCGACCAGAAGCGGCTTGCTCGATAACGACCCCGGTGGCGCTCCGACAATCCGGGCAAACGCGTCCCGAAATGCACTCGGGGATTCAAAGCCGGCGGTAATCTGGGCATCAATCACCCGGGCTCCGTCCGCCAGAACAGAAAACCCTTCCTGCATGCGCCGCTGTCTTGCCATTTCCAGGAAGGTCATGCCGAACTGACGCTTGAAAATGCGTCTCACCGTTGACGGGTCCAGACCCATACGCACCAGATCCGGTTCTCCCCAGCGGAAACCGGGCCGTGCTTCGGTGCCTCGACCAGTGTCTTCACGACCGGGTCGGCGCTCGCTTCGGGCATCGTCGGGTGGCAGCGTTTGCACGGCCGGAAGCCTGCCTCGATGCATTGAGCGACGGTTTCGTTAAAGCTGCAATTCTCACGCTTTGGCTTGCGTGCAGAACAGGTCAAGCGGCAGAAAATCCCGGTTGAACTCACACAGACAAAGTAACGCCCTTCATAGGAGCCATCGCGATCGAGCAACGCCTGATAAAGCGTGTCGAAATCAGGTTGAATCATCAGCATGCGCGAACATTAACGGGAAAAAACCAGGCGGCAACCTGAATTCGGGCATCCAATTTTTTCCGCCCTCTCAAGTGTCTGTACTCGTGGTCAGTATCGCGGTGACGGCGCCTTCTCGTCATAGTAACCGTCGATAATCCGCTGGTATTCACCTGCCGCGATCATAGCTTGAAGCGTGTCATCGAAACGGTCTCGGAGGGCGGTCAGGTTTCTCGCCTTGGAAAAGCCGATATAGGAGGGCACTGACGAGATTTCGGGGCGCAACTCGATAACCTGATCAAGCCCCTTCTGCAGCGTCAGGTGATAGAGAGCGCCATACCGGTTCATGATGACAGCCTCGGTTCTCCCGGCCAGCAGCTTCTTGATGTTCTGGCTGCTGCTTGGCGCATAGTCCAGGTGCCGCAAGGTGCCGGATGCAATCACAGCATCTGCCACCGCACCATAGCTGACGCCATCCACGAGACCAATCGATACGTTCTTGAGGGACTCAAGATCTCCGTCAAATTCCAGCTCGGCGTCTTTCAGCGCCCAAACGGAAACAACCTGGGGCATCACCACTGTTCTGGAATAGTCGAGATACTTTAGCCGCTCTTCCGTCCTGTAGACGGTGAAGACTGCGTCAGCCGTGCCCTGCCGTGCCATGAGAAGCGCCCGCTTCCAGGGCAAGACCTCGATTTCAATCTGGTAGTCGAGTTTCTCAAAAGCACGACGCAGGATGCGGACCACGATGCCGTCCACCCTGTCACCATCCTGAAACTCGTATGGCGGATAGCTCAGGGTCACGAGTTTGAGGGTCTCGGCCTTCGCAACGCCGCACAAAACGAAGCCAAGCCAAACCAGAACTGCAACGCTGCGCAAGGACACCATACGCGCTTCCCTGTGTCAGGGCGCAGTCCATCCACTCCGGTCAAAGGTCCCGGATGGACAACCGACACCGGACATCAACAAGTGCCTGAGGGTACCATCTGCGTAAGTAATCTGGCCATTTGGTGATTTTGACCAGACCCTTGCAACCAGAGACTGTCTTAGCGGTAGACCTGTTCCTCCGCCGGGAAGCTGCGGTCCTTGACTTCTTCCGCGTATTCCTTGACCGCCGCCTCGATCTGACCGCCAAGATTGCCGTAGACCTTGACGAATTTCGGTGGCGTCGGATTGAGACCGAGCATGTCCTCGAGCACAAGGATCTGCCCATCACACTCCGCAGACGCGCCAATTCCGATGGTCGGGATCGGGATTTCCTTGCTGATCTGCGCGGCAAGCGGTTCGACCATGCCTTCCAACACCACGGAGAATGCGCCGGCTTCGGTCACCGCACGCGCGTCCTCGAAGTGCTGGTCCCAGTCGTCTTCCTGCCGTCCCTGTGTCTTGAAGCCACCCATCACATGCACCGACTGGGGGGTCAGTCCGATATGGGCCATGACCGGAATGCCGCGCTCGGTGAGGAACTCGATGGTTTCGGCCATGCGCACACCACCTTCAAGTTTCACCGCGCCGCACTGGGTTTCCTTCATCACGCGCGCGGCATTCCGGAAGGCCTCGGACGGGCTCTCCTCGTAGGTGCCGAACGGCATGTCGACAACAACGAGTGCGCGTTTGGTACCGCGCACCACGGCCTTGCCATGCATGATCATCAGGTCGAGCGAAACGCCGACGGTGGATTCCATGCCATGCATGACCATGCCGAGACTGTCGCCGACCAGAATGAAATCGGCATATTGGTCGACGATCGCCGCCGTATGCGCGTGGTATGACGTCAAGGAGACGATCGGATCACCTCCCTTGCGCTTGGCGATTTGCGGGGCGGTAATGCGGCGGACCGGTTTCTGCGCGCTCATACGGCATCCTTTCGTAAAAGGGCGGGCTTATTGCCCGGGAAACGATTGTTGTGTCAGGTCTGGTTCAGGGCCTGGGTGCGACGACACGCTGGTCGATCAGCAGGACGTCCGCGAACCGAACCGCAAGCAGGATCACGGCCGGGCGGTCGAGCGGACCGTCCAGTTCTTCCAGCGTTTCCGCGTCCCGAAAGTCCACGCTTTTCACATCTGCGGACGGGGCCTTTGCCAGTTCGGCTCTAACGGCTGCCTTCAAATCAGCAACTGCCGGTGCACTGCGAGCCAGGTCTTCTGCCAGATCGAGCGACCGGCTGAGCACCAGCGCCTCCTGGCGATGTTCAGGCGTCAGGCGCACATTGCGTGAGGACATGGCAAGACCATCCGGCTCGCGCACGGTCGGATGTCCGACGATCTCCAAGGGCATGTCCAGATCCCGCACCATCTGGCGGATCAGGGTGAGTTGCTGATAGTCCTTCTCACCAAAGACAGCAAAGTCAGGCATCACGATGTTGAAGAGCTTGGCGACGACTGTTGCCACACCCCTGAAGTGACCGGGGCGCAGCGCGCCCTGCAGGATGCCGGACAGGCCAGGCACCTCAACGTAGGTGTCGCCGGCCGCACCATACATTTCCTCAACGCTGGGCAGGAAAACGGCGTCGACGCCCTCGGCTTTCAGCAGCGCGAGGTCCCGCTCCTCATCGCGGGGATAGGTGTCCAAATCCTCGTTCGGACCGAACTGGGTCGGGTTGACAAAAATGGTTGCAACGACCCGGTCTGCCCTTTGGCGCGCAAGACGCACAAGACCCAGATGACCTTCGTGCAGATACCCCATCGTGGTGACAACACCGACTTCGTCGCCGGCAAGTTTCCAGTCCCGCACGGTCGCCCGCACGTCCGCCTTCGTGTGGCAGATCTTCATTCTTTTTCCTCCCAGGCCACGGTTCTGCGACCATGACCCCGCCTATTTCGCAGGTGCAACATAAGCGGACAATCAGGGAAGGTCCAGTCGCCTAAAAGGCCCCGTCGTAAGCGCGGCGCTCGATGCGGCACGCAAGAAGCGTAAAGCCGTCCCGCGACAGTGCCGCTTCGGCTTCCGTCCGGAGCGTCTCGGCATCTTCCACCCAGGCACCGTGCCCCCCGTAGGCCGCCGCGACGGCAGGGAAGTCGGTCTCGCCGAAGTCTACGCCGACATTCGGCCGTTGGCTGTTGCGCTGCTTGAGCTCGATGAGCGCCAGACTCGTGTCGACCAGAACGCAGATGATGACCGGTATCCTGAGGTCGCGGAGCGTGGAGAGCTCTCCGAGGCACATCTCAAGTCCGGCATCCCCGACAAAGGCGATCACGGGTACGGTCTCATCAACGAGCCGATGACCCATGGCCAATGGAACGGCGCAGCCCATAGTGCAGAGCGCGGAAGACTGCAGCATCTGACGTGGTTGCGGGCACCGCCAGATCTGGCTCACAAGGATCCGATGCGCTCCGCTGTCCGCTGTCGCGACCGTATTGGCGGGCATGACGTCCCGGAGCGTATGGAAGGCGGTTCCCGGGCCCCACCCGGACGCCTCCGGCTTGAAGGCATCGTCGAGATCCTGCCTGACGCTGTCCGGTTCCCCGCCCGGCCAGGACGGAGCGGTGTCTGAACGAGCCTTTTCAAGTTGTTCCAGTGCCGGGACAACCGCACTGCGCAGCGTTGTGGTGACGCTGTGCATGCCATGCGTCCGCAGCACCGCGGTCACGTCAATGACGTTGGTGTCCGACGGCCATGGATTGCGCCAGTTGATCCGCATCTCGATCGGGTCATAGCCGAGCAGGAGAATACAGTCGCTCTGGTTGATCAGGGGCAACAGGTGCCCGTCCGCCTTGGGCGACAGGCCGGCACCACCAAGCGCGAGCGCGTGGTTCTCGTCCAGTAGCCCCTTTCCCTTGTAACTGGTGACAAGCGGAATGGAGAAGCGCTGACAAAACGCGGTGATGGCAGCCGACGCGCCTTCGTTGACCGCATCAACCCCGGCAATTGCAATCGGCCGTTCCGCCTTTGCAAAGAGTTCAAGCGCCCGGTCGAGTTCAGGACCGACGAGCGGTGCCGAAGACAGTGGGGCGGATCTGAAATCGCTCGACCAGGGCTCATCCGTCTCGCTTTCGGCGACCCTGATCGGAACGTCGATATGGACAGGCCCGGGCTGGCCGTCCAGCGCGATGGCCAGTGCCTTTTCCATCATCACATCAAGCGCACCAAGACGCGCGGAGAAGCTGGCCTTGACGATCGGTCGCAGCAACTGCTGGTGATCAAACACCTGGTGGGTATAGCTTTCGGCCTCTGCCTGGTCGACACAGCCAGTCAGGAAGATCATCGGCACCCTGTCCTGCCAGGCATTTGCGACCACGTTGATCGCGTTAGCGGCACCCGGACCAAGCGTTGCCAGAAGAACCCCTGGAGCCCCGTCTGCATGCCACCCGCCTTCGGCCATGAAGCCACCGGCGTTTTCATGTTTTACAAGCGTGAAGGCCAGCCCGGCCTGGTCAAGCGCCTGCATCAGGGCCAGCACTTCGCCACCGGGAATGCCAAATGCATTCCGGCATCCTGCCGCATGGAGCTTGCCTGCAATAATGTCCGCACCGGTCGTCATTTTAGTTGTTTCCTTCTGTCCCGGTTGCTTTGCCGAGGTCCAAAATTCCCTGTTCCGCCAACTGCGATATCTGGCTGTCCGTCAGTCCCAGATGCTGCGCCAGCACGCTCCGGGTATCGGCCCCCAGCAGCGGTGGCGCCTTTTCATAGGAGACAGGCGTCTTTTCAAGATTGATCGGAGAACCGATCAGGTCCACCTCGCCACTGAGCGGATGCGGCAGCGTGATCCGCATGTTGCGCGCCTGGACCTGCGGATCGTCAAACACCTGCTGCAGGTCGTTGACGGGTCCACAGGGAACGCCAGCCTGCTCAAGAACTTCGATCCATTCCGCTGCAGTCTTTTCAATCGTCAGCCGCCGGATCAAGGGCACAAGCTGTTTGCGATTGCGCACGCGGTCGGCGTTTTTCGCATAAAGCGGATCGCTGGCAAGATCGGTCGCTCCGGCAATCTCGCAAAACTTCTGGAATTGCGTGTCATTGCCGACGGCGAGGATGAAGGACTGGTCTGCAGCGGGAAAGGTTTCATAGGGCACGATGGTCGGGTGCCCGTTGCCAAGGCGTCCCGGCACGTCACCGGAAACCAGATAGCCTGCGCCCTGATTGATCAGCCAGGACACCTGGGCATCAAGCAGCGAGATGTCAATATGTTGCCCCTCATCGGTCTTGTGACGGTGGTTGAGGGCCGACAGAATGGAAACGGTTGCATACATGCCGCACATGACATCGGCGATGCCGACACCGCATTTGGTTTCTGTGCCGCCGTCTTCATCGGCAAAACCGGTCAGGGACATGATGCCCCCCATGCCCTGGATCAGGAAGTCGTAGCCGGCGCGCTGTGCATAGGGTCCCGTCTGACCGAAGCCGGAGATCGAGCAGTAGATCAGGCCCGGATTAACCTGCTTCAGGCTCTCGTAATCAAGGCCCCGGCGCTTGAGATCTCCCACCTTGAAATTCTCAACGAGAATATCGGCCTTTGCCGCCAGCCGGGAAATCAGGTCCTGGCCTTCCTTGCTGGCCAGGTCGATCGCAACGGAGGACTTGTTCCGGTTCGAGGAAAGGTAGTAGGCGCTTTCGGCAGTCTCTTTTCCGGCTTGATCCTTGAGAAAGGGCGGTCCCCAACCGCGTGTGTCGTCACCGCGGCCCGGCCGTTCGATCTTGAGAACTTCAGCACCCAGATCGCCGAGGATCTGCGTGCATGTCGGTCCGGCCAGAATACGGGACAGATCAAGCACAACAAGGCCGGACAGAGCACCTTGTGCGGACGGGGACTGGGACACGCTTCACCTTCAGGCTGTTTTTCCGGAAAAGGCCACAGAGCCCCCCTGCCGTCAACTGCCAAGCCGAGCTGCCGGGAACACCTCGCCTCACATTCCCGTTAGAGTTTCGTCAACAGCACCTTGGTGCCAATCCAGATCAGCCTTTTGTTTTCCAGCCTTTCATGGAACCCAACTCGTTCCAGGCCCGCTTGATCCACTTGGCTTCGACACTGTGACCACCATCGTGCAAACAGAGTTCCAGAAGACCCTTTTCAGGCTGCCAGCGATCACATTTCAGGCCACCTTCACTGAAGGATTTGGGGGCCGTGTCCGCCAGCCCGTTCTGTCGACGCCAGATTGCGAAGCTCTCGAAAACGTCTCCCTGTTTCCACTTGCCACCGCCCAGCCAGCGCCCAGCAAGCGGCACCACCGTATCGGCGGTCCCGTGGACATGGAAGAGGTAGGGCGGTTCACTCGGGCATTCCAGCGGCAGCGGCTCCCAAAAGGCGCCGGCGATCGGAGCATAGCCACCGAAACGGTCGGCCTTCTCGCAGGCCAGGTACCAGGTCATGAAACCGCCGGAGGAAAAGCCGGAAAGCATCGTTCGGTCCGTGTCGACTCCGAACCGATCCGTCAGGTCAGCGAGGACCGTGTCGAAAAACGTCGATTCATCGCGCAGGTTCCTCGGCGCCGTTGGAAAGGACCAGGTGCCTTCGACGCCCTGAACCGCGACGAAGGCCACGCCCAGGTCATTCGCCATGCGCTGAAAGCCCTTGTTGCGAATGGCATTGACCGCCTTGCCGCGATGGCCATGCAGATAGAAGATCGCCCCGAGGGGTTTATCTGCCGGCAGGCTTTCCGGCAGGTGAATGAAATATTGCCCCTGCTCGATCTCGCAGGCCGTTTCACCTCCGCAGCCGGCCTTGTCGGCTGCTGCGCTCAAAGACGGGCTCGCGGCAAATGCCAGCAGGCTTGCGGAAACGAGCAAAGGTTTGAACTTCGAAATCAAGATCAGCTCCCCTGACGGCAGGACTGCATGCGACCGCCGCCGGGACGGTCCGTTCACATGACACAGAATGGAACTTGAACGCGCTTGTCCAGCGCCGGGTCTTCACAACTCGGCGAGAACCCGCCTTCTATTCCCAGGCGCCCTCGGTCGGAATGTTCAGCACGCGCCCGCAGTGTTTGCAGTGGACAGCATCCGTGTCGTGGCGGCTGAGACCGCAATCCGGACAAGGAACACGCGCCTTCGAGGGGCGGAAGATCGTCTGGATCAGGCGCAGAAACAGCGCAACACCGAAGATCATGATGAGGACAGTCATCAACCGGCCCACGCTGTCGGTCATGGTGATATCGCCATATCCGGTCGTCGTCAGGGTGGTGACGGTGAAATAGAGTGCATCCAGATAGGTGTTGATGTTCGGGTTCCGGTCATCCTCGATCACGAAGACAACAGCCGTGACGACGAAAATGAACACCACAAGATTGACGGCCGACTGAAGAATTTCCTCGTTGCGCCGGAACCATTCCGACGCCTCGCGCAGCTCCTTCAGCAGATGGTAGGAGCGCAGAAGCCTCAACATCCGCACGACCCGAAGGAAAGCAAAGTTTTCCAGGAAAGCCGGAGCAACCAGAGACGCGATCACCACCAGGTCCGCGAGCGAGGTGAAGTTGAAGATATAGCGGCTGGGTTTTGCCGATGCGATCAGGCGGGCGATGTAGTCCAGGGTCAGGACGACGGCGATCCCGTAATCCAGTTCATGATGGTGCCGGTCGGGGTCCACCATGGACGATACGATGAAATAACCGATCGTCACCAGGTCGAAGGCCAGCAGCACATAGCGGAATGCCCGGGCGCTGGTCGTGTGGCCGAAATAGAGCTGACGGAAAAATGTCTGCAAAGCCGGTTTTTCCGACGCCATGAACACTTGCCCCTGATCAATGGTTCGAGATCGCTTCAATCAATGTGGCAACCGACAGGACCTGACGAAAAATGTCAATCCGGTGGCCCTGACTTCTCATGCACGTTTCGCAGCAAGGCTTTAACTGAAGCTCTCAAGCGTGCAAAAAATGCATGATTGTCGTGCAATGCAGCTATTTATTCCTTTCGGATTGCAGACTAAATTCCGGCCAAGGACAAAGGGCAGTGCCGATGAGGATCACCCTGAGCATCGAGCGCTGAACCAGAAGAAAAAGGAAATTCGATGTTTGATTTGAACGGACAGGTCGCGCTCGTGACCGGCGCCAGCCGCGGAATTGGTGAAGCAGGCGCCCGGAGCCTTGCCAAATACGGCGCCAAGGTGGTTCTGGCTGCGCGGTCAGGTGGGGACATTGAGCGCATCGCGGCCGAGATCCGTGACAGCGGTGGCCAGGCGTCTGCGGTGAGCTGCGATGTTGCCGACTATGCGGATGTCGCAAAGGCGGTTCAGCACTGTATCGATACCTTTGGCGGCATCGATATCCTGGTAAACAATGCCGGAGTGATCGAACCCATCAGCCGCATCGAGACTTCCGATCCGAAAGCCTGGGGCAACGTCATCGACATCAATGTGAAGGGTGTCTATCACGGCATTCGCGCCGTCGCGCCGCATATGCTTGAAAAGGGTGCGGGCACCATCGTCAATATCAGTTCCGGAGCCGCGGTCGGAGCGCTGGAAGGCTGGAGCCAATACTGTTCGTCCAAGGCGGCTGCCCTGTCGTTGACCCGGTGTGCCGACAAGGAATTCGGTGACAAGGGTCTGCGTGTCGTCGGGCTGAGCCCAGGAACCGTTGCCACCCAAATGCAGGTCGACATCAAGGCCTCGGGGATCAACCCGGTCAGCCAGTTGGACCCTGCAGTACATATTCCGGCCGAATGGGTGGGAGAAGCCATCTGCTGGCTGGCGACGGATGCAGGAGACGCCTATCGCGGGGTTGATTGCTCCCTGCGTGACGAGGATGTTCGCAAGTCGGTCGGTGTCATTTAAGGCATTAAAACAAAAGAGGGCCGCAGAGCGGCCCTCCCATGAGATCGATGTGACCCTTGGTCCGGATCAGATCCCGGTGAAACCTTTCAACGCCAGAGGCTGCTCCGGCACCAATCCATTCCACCCAGACACCCGGGCCACGATCGGATACTCATTAGACATGGGCACACCTCCTTTCTGTTGTTGACGATGAGGTCAGTGTGTGACCGTTCGCCGCGCTTGCCAAGCGCAAATGCCAAACGGCCCCTTGTTCTCAACACACTTTTCGCACGCTGTTACTTGGAAGCCACAGCGCTGTCGGCGATCGTCGCAAATACGCCATCCAGCTCTGCGGCCAGTGTTGCCAATGCATCTCCGCCTTCCTCCATGTAGGGCGCAAACACGGAGGTCGGGGTCTTCCAGGAAAGCGTTGCGGTGCCGTCACTGTTTTCCGTCACATAGAACCGGATCGGCGCCTCGATCCCGGCAGCGATCGACGCTTCCAGCATTCGGACTGCATAGTCGTTGCGATAGACGCCGATGACCCGATTGCCCGGTATGGTCAATCCGCGCCCCTTCGCACCGGCAGACGCACTGGCCTGCGTCACCAGCAGCATTTTCTCGGCCTTGATGGCCGCCTTGAGGTCGTCGACCAGTTCGCCATAAGCCTTTTGCGTGGGCTTGACTTCCCATCCCTGACGCGGGCTCAAACTGTCAGCTGCTGCCTGAGACGCAGCAAGCGAGAAAAACAAAAGCAGACCCATTAGAAGACGCATTCGAATGCTCCAGAAGACCGAAGATTGGAGAATTCAATCTATCGTTCTGCGGGATGGTGGCATCTCACAATCCGGTGTGCAGGTTTTCTAACCCATGCCGAGCCTGAGCCTCAGGCGTGTTCCTGCCAGACTTCCCAGGAACCCGAACAACAGCCACAACCAGCCATGCAGCGAGCCTGATACAAGCCCGCCCAGATAAGCTCCGATGTTGCAGCCATAGGCAAGCCGTGCGCCATAGCCCATGAGAAGGCCGCCGGCGATTGCCGTCAGGACATCCCGCCGCGAGAGCCGCCAGACAGGCGCGAACTTGCCCGCCATGGCCGCGGCAAGCATCGCTCCGAGAATGATCCCGAAATCCATGACTGACGTGGTGTCGCGCAGGACGGAGTTTTCCAGCGCACCGCGCTGCCAGGTCCAGTAATGCCAGGTGTCCACGGGAATTCCGGCAGCATGAAAGATCTTCGCTCCCCACAACGCAAAGGCGGATGTGATGCCCCAGGGTCTGCCGACCACAACAAACGTGGCGATCCCGACAAGCGCAAGCATGATCGCCCCCATCATCGGAGACCAGGGTCCCCGAATGACCGACACTGTCCTTGCCGGCGCTGCGATCTCGCCGTGAGCCCCCCGTTCGATCCGGATCGTGAGGAAGGCAAGGCAGCCCAGCACAAGCGCCGTCAGCAGGAAGGCCCCGTGCGGTCCGAATTCCCTGATGAGGGACATCGGAGGCAATTTTGGCAGCTGTCCCCACAGGTGCAGATGTGCCGTTGCCGCGACCGAGCCAAGGACGAAGGCGGCCAGCGTGATCATCATGCGTGTCGACCCGCCACCCACGGTGAAAAGCGTGCCGGAACCGCAGCCGCCGCCGAGCTGCATGCCGACGCCGAACATGAAAGCGCCCAGCGCTGCTGCGACCCCAAAGGGAAACACAAAGCCGCCGGTGGGCCATCCCAGCTGGTTGCCCCATGCAATCAGAGGAAAGGACACAGCGCTCGTCAGGAGAATCAGAACGAATTGCGCCCGCAATCCGCCGCCCCGTCTTTCAGTGACAATCCTGCGCCATGCAGCGGTAAATCCGAAACTTGCGTGATAGAGAGACAGACCCGCCACCCCGCCGATCAGGACTGCGACCGCTTGTCTTGGCCCCGCCTCGCCATAAGCGCCGAAGGCCACCAGCGCCAACAAACCGGCGGCAATTCCGGCAACCAAACCACTCGATTTTTCCACGTTTGTCGTCATTGGCATCTATGCATCTGGCCGGTTCCAACCGGCGAAAGGGAGTTGCCGAACACCCTGACACCAGTCGCGGAAGATACGCAATGAGCGGATCATTTTCGCGCCTACACATTGCCAACACCTTTTTGTGTTTTGCAGTTCATGAGAAGGGTGCGGATTTTGTGCTGTAGATATCATTCCGGCTGTCTGCTTTGAGGCGTACGCAACGACGTCCGAGCAAGATACAGCCTTCGAAAGAGCAAAGGCCAGTTATGCGTCTAAGTGATCAATTCGGGTATGACCTAACTCTTGCCGACCGGGACTCCGTCAACGCCTGGAACGCAACCGTGCTGGCCTTCCTTGCCCATGGCAAAACCACGCCCGAACATCTTGAAAACTGCCTGAGCCGATCGCCCGATTTTGCGCTTGGTCACGCTGCGCGGGGTCTGTTCTGCCTTTTGCTCGGTCGCCGCGAACTCTACGCCACCGCGCAGGAATGCCTGACAATCGCGCAGACCTCTGTGCGCCATTCGCCTGTTACGGAGCGGGAAGCCGCGGTCCTTGAGGCACTGGAAGTCTGGTTGCAGGGTTTCCCGACCCGCTCGGCCGATATTCTGGATGCGGCCAACGTCAAGTTCCCGGAAGACGGTTTCCTGATGAAACTCGT
The DNA here is from genome assembly GCA_017643925.1 of Roseibium sp. Lineage (GTDB taxonomy): Bacteria > Pseudomonadota > Alphaproteobacteria > Rhizobiales > Stappiaceae > Roseibium. The sequence goes on from JAEPML010000003.1 coordinate 159,972, forward strand.
CCATGCCATCCGGTTTGTGCTCGGCGACTCCATCGGCATGCGCCAGTCGATCGACCGCATTTATTCCGCCTATGACGAAACGCACCCGGCTTACGGCTACCTGCTCGGATGCCGCGCGTTTTCCCTTGAAGAAACCGGTGACTACCGCCAGGCAGAAGCCTCCGGTCGGCGGGGTCTGGAGTTTGCCCGGGACGACGCCTGGGGCCTGCACGCGGTTGCCCATGTCCATGACATGACGGGACGTTCCGAAGAAGGCGCGGGATGGCTGGAAAACCATCCGGATGGCTGGGCGCATTGCAACAATTTCGGTTATCACGTGTGGTGGCACCTTGCGCTGATGTACCTGGACCAGGGCGATGCCGACAAGGCGCTGACGCTCTATGACGCCGATATCCGCAAGGACAAGACCGACGACTACCGAGACATCTCGAATGCGGCCTCGCTTCTGGTCCGGCTTGAACTGGAAGGCGTTGATGTCGGCGGTCGCTGGGACGAGCTTGCCCTTCTGTCCGACAAACGATCCGAGGATGGCTGCAATGTCTTCGCAGACCTCCACTATCTGCTGGCGCTTTTGAACGGTGGCCGTCGCATGGGTTCCGACCGGTTGCTGACCGGCCTGAAGGCGCGGGCCAAGAGCGAGACGGATATCGGGCGCATTACCGCCGAAGCCGGACTGCCGACCGGGTTGGGCCTGGAACAGTACCGGAAGGGCAACTATGCTTCCGCTTTCTCGCTGCTGACATCTGCAAGGGACAATCTGCACCTGGTCGGTGGCTCACACGCACAGCGCGATGTCTTTGAACGCATTACCATCGATGCGGCCTTGCGCGCCGGATTGTCGACGGATGCCGAACGCCTGATCAAGAGCCGGAGCCACAAACGTGGCGCCCTTGATCGTTTTGCGGAACAGCGCCTTGAAATCTGTGACAGGATGCAACGTGCGGAACGTGTCATGGAAGATGAAAGCCTCAGGGCCGCCAATTCGGTGTAGAACCTGCTATCACACTGCAACTGACCGATTTGCCTTGGACTTGACGTGAACGCTCAACCACAAACAAAACGCCCCCGGGACCCGCGGCTCGATTTCTTCCGCGGCCTGGGAATGTTCATCATTTACATTGCCCATGTCCCCTGGAACTGGTGGACGCTCTGGATCCCGGCTCGGTTCGGCTTTTCCGATGCAACCGAGATCTTCGTGTTCTGTTCGGGGATGGCCTCCGCACTCGCCTTCGGCAAGATCTTCGACATCCACGGCTGGGGCATGGGGGCTGCCAGGATCCTGCACCGCATGTGGCAGGTCTACTGGGCCCATATCGGACAATTCCTGATCATTGCCGTCGGGTTGGTGATGATCCATGAAAGCGGCTATCTCACCCGCTGTTGCGACCTGACGCAGGACTATGTCGTTTTGCTGAATCTCTGGCACCTGTTCGACAACACCAAGGTTGCGCTGCCAGGTCTCATGACGCTGACATGGGTGCCGAACTATTTCGATATCCTGCCGATGTACGTGGTGATCCTGGCCCTGATACCGCTGATCATGCTGGCGTCCCGCGTGTCCGTCGCGGCCGCGTTTGCACTCTCCTTCGGCATGTGGCTGGCCGCTCAGTTCGGCCTTCTTGACCTGCCGGCCGAACCCTGGCTCAACGCCGAGGGCGAACATCGCAAGTGGTTCTTCAATCCCTTTGCCTGGCAGATGCTGTTCTTCACCGGCTTTGCCTTCATGCGGGGCTGGATCCCGGCCCCGCCGGTCAATACGAAGCTTGTGCTTTTCTGCCTTGCCGTGGTGATCGTGACCATTCCTTTCGCCTATTACAGGGCTTACGGGGCCAATCATCTCGATCTCGTCTGGGCACGCGAAGCGCGTGAAATTATCCGCCCGCTCTGGGTGAAAACCGAGTTCGGGCTCTTCAGATACCTGCACTTCCTGGCACTGGCCTACCTTGCCTGGGTCGCTGCCGGTGAGCATGGAAAGCGCCTGCTTGGCCATGGCGCCATCTGGGGCCGCTTCGTGAAGATCGTCCAGAAGGTTGGCCAACAATCGCTGCCGGTCTTCATGGCGAGCCTCGTGATCGCCCAGGCTGCGGCCCTGCTTCGGGACATGGTTTGGGGGCGCGGAGAATGGCTGCCGCAGATCCTTTCCAATCTTGGCGGGTTCCTGGCCCTCATCGTGGTTGCCTATGTCGCCGGCTGGTACAAGAGCCAGCCCTGGCGCAAGCCTCCGGCAACCTCCTCCGGTGGGACACCCGACATGCCCGGTTCCTCCCCCAAGACCGATGCAAGGGTGACTGAAAGAACCGTGCAAGGTGCCAAGGAACCAGTCCTGTCCTAGGTAGGGCTTTCGCCTCGAGACGCTCGCAAAAACAAAAAGGCACCGGTCAGATGACCGGTGCCTTTTTTGGTTCAGACTGTAACTTCGTTCAGTGCAGCGCCGCCATTTCCAGGTCGGCTTCGAAGGCATTTGCAACCGCCGCCTCGCGGCTGTCGGCCAACAGGATCGGCGTACCGTCCGCGTTCAACAGCGCATAGAGCGTCATGTTGTCCTGCAAGGGCGGCACCTCGGGAAACATTTCCTTCAGTTCCTGTGCCTTGATCGGCTTGATATAGGCAACGTCGCCCGTTCCAAGCTCTGTCAATTCATCGACGGACATGATGTCAGACATGAATTCGTTGTCTGCCCAGTCCGGGTTCTTTGGGTCGTGCATCAGTGTTTCTCCATGTGTTGGCAGACGAGGGTCTATTCGCCGCTGGAGATTTCTATTTTTTTGATGACACGTTCGGGCTCCGGACGTGCCAGGTCAATGGACAGGAGTCCATCTTTCAAGTCGGCTCCGAGGATCTCGATGCCTTCAGCCAATACAAATGCCCGCTGGAACTGCCGTGCGGCGATGCCGCGATGCAGATACTGCCGGGATTTGTCATCCACCTGACGGCCTCTGATCACCAGTTGGCTCTCCTCAACGGAGACGTCCAGCTGGTCCCTGGTGAAACCGGCAACGGCTAGCGTAATGCGGATAATGTCGCCCTGACCGTCCGTTTTGGGCAGTCTTTCGATATTATAGGGCGGATACCCATCATTCGCCGCCTTGGAGACGCGATCGAGAACTCGCTCGATATCGTCGAACCCGAGCATGAACGGGCTTGAAAACGCTGACATGCGTGACATCCTCAAAGTCCTTGTTGAAGCGACCTTGCACCCGGACCCTCCACGAGGCATCCAAGTTGGGGCTTTTCGGCCCCTTCAGTATTAAATATGGCAACTGGTTAATTTTGATTCAAGGCGCGTGATTTTCCGGGCACTTGTGCACCGGCTTTTCACAGGCTTGCCCACTAGTCCGGTTTCAAAACCGGGTCTGTTTTCAATAGCCTGGCAAGCGCTGAGACCGCCTGTCGCACCAGGGGTTCATGCCGCTCGTCCTGGTGCATGACCAGCCATCTTTCGGTCTGCAGTTCCTCAATCGGCTCGGTTGTCCGGACCAGATCCGGATAAGCTTCACCAACGAACATGGGCAACAACATGCGCGCATGTCCCTTGCGAACGAGCATGAGGGCAAGCGAAGCCTTGTTGACCGTGATCGACACTTCGTCGGCATGATTTTCCCTGATCCAGATGCCGGTTGGAAACAGGCCTTCGTTTTCGACCGGGCCGATCAAGCCGAGGTCGTCATCAGCAGGGACGGTGGCCGACTGGTAGATCGCGAATGAAACGCTGCCCACCCTTTGTCCGGCGAGCCATTCCTGTTTGGGCCGCTGGTTGCGCACGCCGATATCGATCTGACGCCGTGCGACGTCCCGGTTACGCGGATCGGCGAGAAACTCGGGTGTCCAGTCGGCTTCTGGCGACCAGAACCCGTCGAGATTGTCCATCAACAGCCGCGTGGTCCATTCGCCTCCCGAAATTCGAATTCGGCGCTTCGCCTGGCCCGTGTCACGCCAGGCGGTGATCGACTGGGCAACCTGGTCCATGTCTTCCAGCTGCAGGAGAAGCTTCTGACCGGCCGGGGTCAGGAGATAGCCCCGTGCTTCGCGTTCAACCAGGCGCAGATTGAGGCTTCGCTCAAGCGCGGATACGCGGCGCCCGAGTGTTGCGGCACTGATCCCCGTCCTGGCTGCTGCGCCAGCCAGACCACCGGCTTTCGCAACGGCCAGGAACAGTCTCAAATTCTCCCAATCGATATTTTGTTTCATTTTTGAAATCTCAATTTCAATTAGAAAACATGCAGATAATCGCCATCTGTGAGAATAATGGATCACACACTCCCAAAACAACCAAAATTGAATCGAGGCCGCTCATGCTCGTCTCTGGTCCCTTGCCGATGCAGCACTCCATCTCCCGTGACACACCCCCTGCCTGGAATGACCCAAGGCGGAACCTCTTTCCGCATCACGCCGAGTTCTGGCCTGAAGAGGTTCCTGAACATGTCCGCTTTCAGAGGCTCGACAGGAAGATCACCCGAAGGCGTCGGTGGCTTTTTGTTTTGCGCCTCATCTATCCGAAGGTGGTCCGGAAGGCACTCAAGCGCCAAAACGACAGAACCGGCGCATTGGGCGCCGGCCTGAAAAAGTCATCGCACTCACGACAGGGATGTGCCTGTCAGCCGGCGCATTCCGTATCGTGTTAGTTATTTGCCCCTGCCAAAAGGTGACTGCCATGCGGGTTGTCGATCACCATCTTCCAGGACCCGTCCGCCTGCCGGCGCAACACCGCGATTGAAAGACCTGCACCATCGACAGGTTTGCCATCGGGTCCTGTCGCCTTCATCTTCCAGGGTGCGATGTGAATTGCAATGTCCCCTTCCACGATCACTTCGTGCCCGGAATAGGAAAATGTCGGCGCCATGGCATTGAATTGCGTGAAGATCTGGCGTGCAACGGCTCCGTCCGAGACCGGCTGCCCCGGTTCGAAGGCAATGCTCTGATTGGCTTCGTAGGTCTGCATCACGGCATCGATGTCGCCTGCCTCGAAAGAGCTGGTCATCTTTTGCACTAAAGCCAACACGTCCTTCTGGTCCTGGGTCATAGGGCTTGTTCCTTCTGCTACGGCCGGGTTTGAAAATGCAAAGACAGCGACAGCAAGCGCCGCCAGTGTCAGGAATTTGAACGATCTCATGTGTTTTCTCGCTCTGTGCGCAAGGCAAAGCGGCGCCAGCCCCGCTCTGGTCCAAGCTGGTGAAACATGTCTCTCTGGCTGATTTGTTGTCAGGCTCCCGATCGGGAGCGCGGACCTATGCCGGTGGCGACAGAATTTCCGTCAGCGCCACGCGAATGGCCTCGGGACATTCGTGATGGGGAACAGACCTGTGAAGCTTGAAGGTCTTCAGGTCTTCAATGACCGCACCAACCTGTGCCCTTATGTCCGCGTAACCTTCCTTGGCATTCGCCGAGTTCGGATAGTTCCCGCGTTGAACACGCCCGGCTTCCATGGCCGCCGGCAATCGGCGCGGGCATGCGCATTTCGCCGAGGTGCTGACAATGCCGCAGTGATGGGAAGTAAACGCCTCCACCTCTGACCGGGCCCGCGACAGGCGCTTGCGATAGGTGGCCGGTGTCAATTCCAGGATCTGCGAGGCCTCCCCATGATCAAGCTCAAAGATATCCCCTAGCACATAGGCAAGCCGCGACTCCATTTTCAGGCAAAGCAACATGGCCATCGTGCAGGAAATTCTGAGCTCGTTCAGAAGCAGGGCGTCATCGGGCGCCTTTGGCGGATCGGCGACCAGACCGCTCTCCAGGTCGGCTGCGAACATGTCGAAAGTCAGCCCCAGGTCCCGGTCCCTGATCTTCCTGGTGTTCAGCAGATAGCGAACCGCCACACGGTAGACCCAGGTTGAGAAGGCTGCTTCACCCTTGAAGGTCGAGAGCTTGGTCAGGACAAGGATCAGGATCTCCTGTGTCGCTTCGCTGGCGTTATCCGGATTGACCAGAATGCGCCGTGCCAGCGCGTGCACCTGGTTGCTGGGTGCCGGACAACACCGCTTCCAGTGCGTTTCTGTCTCCGGCCTGAGCCGACCTGACATCCTCTGCCTTTACTTCTATCAAAACCATCTGCGACCTCGTCGTTGGGCAATCATAGTGTTAGAGCGATCGACGAGGGAATGTGTGACACATTTTTTTCATCGCGCCGGAGCTTGCACCCTCCGGCCGGAAACGTCAGTGTTGCGGTCCACACCGATTCAGCAATTTCCCTGGCGGTCTTCACCGTCCCATCCCACGAGCCATTCATGACACGCGACGAGTTCGACGCCTTCTGCAAGCAACTGACCGCAACCACCCACGTCATCCAGTGGGGCAATGCTTCGGTCTGGAAGGTTGGCGGCAAGATATTCGCCATCTGCTCGCGTTGGGGGGAAGGAGATGCGCCGCGCTTCAGCTTCAAATGTTCCGATATTTCCTACGCCCTGCTGATCCAGCAAGACGGCCTGATCCCGGCACCTTATCTGGCGCGGGCCAAATGGGTGCAGATGGAGGAAGAAGGCGCGTTAAGCGACGAGGATCTCAAGGCCTATATCGTGGCAGCTCACAAGATCATCGCCGGCAAGCTGACCAAGAAGGTCCGAAAAGAACTTGGCCTTGCAGACTGACTTTTCCGGCAAATGGCGCTCACTGTCCCTGCTCATGATCGCTGAAGTCGCCGGCATGGGCCTCTGGTTCATGTCCGCCGCCATCCTGCCGGATCTGACCCGCGAATTCAACATCTCCGATACTCGCCAGGCCGCACTTTCAAGCGCCGTGCAGATCGGATTCGTGACGGGAGCCCTGGTGTCTGCCTTTCTCGGCCTCGCCGACAGGATCGACCCGCGCCGGTTCTTTGCCTTTTGCGCCATAACGGCGGCAGGCTTCAACGCGAGCCTGCTTGTGCTGGAACCGGGAGGGACAGCTTCCATTCTCGCCCGCTTTGCAACGGGGGCCCTTCTTGCCGGGGTGTATCCGGTCGGCATGAAGATCGCCGTGGGTTGGGGCAAGGAAGACAGGGGGCTCCTGGTCGGCACACTGGTTGGCGCACTCACACTCGGGTCCGCCGCCCCGCATTTCCTTGCGCTTCTTGGAGGAACCGACTGGCGCTGGAGCCTCAGCGTTGCCTCCATTGCTTCTGCTGCAGGTGGTGTGCTGTGCCTCTTTGCAGGCCTTGGCCCCTTTCATGCCAGGGCCCCGCGCATGCAGGTGAAAGCCATTCTGCTTGCCTGGACCAACCGCAAGATCCGCTATGCCTATGCCGGGTATCTCGGACACATGTGGGAGCTTTATGCCATGTGGGCGTGGATCGGCGTCGCGTTGACGGTTTCCTTCGCCGCGCACATGCCCGACACCGAGGCGGTGTCGTTGTCGCGCCTGATTGCTTTTCTCGTGATCGCGGCCGGTGGCGTTGCCAGCGTCGGTGCGGGCCTGTTGGCCGACCGTGTCGGCAAGGCCAACATCGCGATCCTTGCCATGGCGATCAGCGGTTCGGCGGCGATTGCCTCGGCCCTGACTTTCGGCGGCCCGATCTGGCTAACGGTTCTGTGCGTTCTGATCTGGGGAGCGGCGATCCTGCCCGACTCGGCCCAGTTCTCGGCCCTTGTTGCCGACCATGCCCCGCCCGAGCTTGCCGGCAGCCTGATGACCTTCCAGACTGCGCTCGGCTTTGCCCTGACCTTCTTCACGGTTCAGCTGACACCGCTCGGTGCAGAAATCATAGGCTGGCCGGGCATGTTTGCCCTGATGGCCATTGGTCCCGCGCTCGGGATTGTCGGGATGGTGCGGCTAAAGAGGCTCTGAACCTGTTCCTTCGTTCGGCGAGCCGTGCGTCACGTTGCCTCGATGATCAGCTCAAACTCCGAATAGCCGAAATCCTTGCCGTTGATCCTGAGGCTGACTGCCTGCGTGCCGCCGTAGTAGACGCGGGTGGTGATCGGTCGGATGGCATGTTCGCGCCTCAAATTGACGGTCTGCCCTGGTTCGAGTGCAATCTTGGTCCACTTGAAGACTTTTGGTGCCAATGAGCCGTTTGCCTTCTTGAAATGCACCACATAGTCCAGCACGAGTTGCTGAGGCGCCTTGGTCGTTGATGTCAGGTTGATCCCGAAAGTGAGCGATGATCCGTATTCGACACTGCCTGTTTCGACGATCGGACCCTCCAGACTTATTTCCGGCTCTTTCAAACCAAAGGCTTCAAGCGTTGCCGAATGCCCCTGCTTGACCAGGGTTCTGCAGGCATGCCGCACCAGTTTCTCCCTGTTCCTGTCAGCATCCCTCAGCCAGAGCGCAGCAATTTCCGCAACAAGATCCGGGTGGTCCTTGGCAATGTCATTCAGGTGATTGGCAACGGAGCGACGGACATATTCCTCTGGATCGTCCCTCAGGGCTTCCAGAAGCGGCAGGACAGGTGTCGGGTCTGCACAAAGCTGTTTGAGGCGCATGCCCCAGGGCAATCGTGGACGTGTTCCCTCAGAAACCAGCCTGCGCACGTGTACGCTTGGGTCATTCACCCAGGGCGCCATGATCGACAGGGCCTTGTCCTGGTCCCTGTCGAGGAAGGGGCGAACCTCGAACTCGGTAGTTGCGCGCTTTGTCATTTCCTTCAGGAGCGCAAAGGATTTTTCAAAGTCTTCGAGACCGCTGTCGGTGACCACCATGCCCAGGGGCATCATGCCCCAACCCCGTATTCCGAGTTCGTCGCTCGCACGATCGACATCCGTGTCGGCCACCGGATGCAGGATTGCCTCGAGCAATGCGTAACGTTCATCCAGATCCCGCGGCAAATGCCGGCCCATAACATCGGCAATCAGGCGTGCCCGTTGCTTGAGTTCCAGATCCTCGAGCGAGTTCAGGATCTCCGCTTCGAACGAGGCCCGGTCGAATTTTTTCAAATGTTTGTCCAGGTGACCGGCAATGCAACGGACCAGCTCCGGCGAAATCTTGTTCTTGAAAGGCTCCAAGGGAAGCGTCCTTAATGTGGAAAGTTTGAAACAGCGAAGATCCGTTCCGATGATGTCGAAACGGATCCAGTCAGGTCAGTCAGTAAAACGTCCCGAGATCAATCACGTGTAGGTCGCGAGCGAACGATACATCGGCATTTCTGCCTCCATGTCGACGTCCGACAGGTCCATCATCGAGAAAAACTCCATGCAGTCGGGAGATGTCCTTTCGGCTTCCATGACCTTTTCCGCGTCGCCCATGCTCCTGAATTGCACGATATCAAGATATTCGCCTTCGGCCGTGCGAACGAGTTCTCGCCGCAGCACACCTTGCTGGTGACTGACGAAGTTTTCCTGAAAGCGGCTGGAGGCCTCCAGCAGGTCGGCTTCCGTCTTTCCGGATGCCAGCTTGATCGGGGCGAGTACGGTGATTGGTTCAGACATTCTCTTCTCCTGAAATAGGTCGATGAGCGGACCATATGGATTAATAGGACATTTAATGTCTTATTAATTGCATGCCCAGAAGCTCGACCATCGAACGCATGAAGCGATTGGACCTGATCAGTGCCAGGCTCAAGTCGGATGAAGCACTGACCGTTGCAGGCCTTTCGGAAGAATTTGGCGTCAGCAGTCGCACCCTCTCCCGGGACATCCAGATCCTGCGGGATCAGGGCCTACCGATCGAAGCCGATCGTGGACGTGGTGGAGGCATCCGGCTGCACCGGACCTGGGGCATAGGGCGGGTGAATTTCAGTTATTCGGAGGCAATCGACCTTCTGGTCAGCCTCGCAGTCGCGGAGCAGATGAAATCTCCTTTTTTCATGGCCGAACTTGCGCCGATCCGACGCAAGCTGCTCGCTTCCTTTTCACCGCGCCTCAAGGACGAGATTTCAGACATCAAGTCCCGGATCCGTGTTGGGGAAGCTGCCTCGCATATGGTGTTGTCCGCCTTTTCGGCACCGCATCCGGCAGTCGTTGAAGTGCTCCACCAGGCCTTTGTCACCCGGCACTGCCTGGACATCTCCTACCGTTCGATCGAGGGCCGCCTGACCCGGCGCAGGATCGAACCCCATTACCTGCTGCTCCACAGCCCTGTCTGGTATGTGCTGGCTTTTGACCACCTCAGACAGGCCATCCGCACATTCCGATGCGACCGGATCGAAAAGGCGACTGTGCAAGACACGAGATTCAGCGTTTTGGGGATCGATATGTTCGCGGCAACCCTCAAGGACCTTGATGTCATCGGGCCATAAAAAACCACCCCGGCAGAACCGGGGTGGCTAAAGCAGGATTGGCGGCCCCTCGTTTGCCACCTCCCCCGGTTTGTTTCTTTGTGTCAGTCGACGCGGCGACCAGTATCCGCGTCGAAGAAATGCACGTCCTTGGCTTCTGCCTTCAGGTACATCTTCTCGCCCGGCTCATGGTGCGCATGGCTGGAAACGCGGATGACAATTTCCTGGCCTTCATCACCGAAGCTTGCATAGACGTAGCTTTCGGCTCCGACTGGCTCCAGCACGTTGACGGTCACTTCCAGGGCAACGCCATCACCATTTGCAGGGCCATCGACAACATGAAGATGCTCCGGACGAATGCCCACGGTGTATCTGTCCTTGCCCTTGGTGTTGGCACCGGAAAGTCCGGAGCCGCTTTCCAGAGCAAGGCCGTCACCATCTGCCTTGACCGGCAGAAGGTTCATTGCAGGCGACCCGATGAAGCTGGCCACGAATGTGGATGCCGGCTTGTCGTAGACGTCGATGGGAGCCCCAATCTGCTCGATGTTGCCGCCATTCAAGACCACCAGCCGATCTGCAAGCGTCATGGCCTCCAGCTGGTCGTGTGTGACGTAGACACTGGTCGTGCCCAGAGACCGCTGCAAACGCTTGATCTCGACGCGCATCTGAACACGCAACTTTGCGTCGAGGTTTGACAGTGGTTCGTCAAACAGGAAGGCAGCCGGTTCACGCACAATCGCGCGACCCATGGCAACACGCTGGCGCTGGCCACCGGACAAGGCCCGAGGCTTGCGGTCAAGGTAATCGCCAATTTCCAGAATGCGTGCGGCTTCCTTCACGCGGCGGTCGATCTCGTCCTTGGCCATGCCCCGGTTTTTAAGGCCATAGGCAAGGTTGTTGTAGACCGACATATGCGGATAAAGCGCATAGTTCTGGAACACCATGGCGATGTCCCGGTCGGCCGGGTCAACGTTGTTTACCAGGCGCTCGCCGATCCTGACCTCGCCGCTGGTGATGTCTTCAAGACCGGCGACCATGCGCAGCAATGTCGACTTGCCACAGCCGGACGGGCCCACCAGCACAATGAACTCGCCGTCAGCGATGTCGATGGAGACGCCCTTGACTGCCTCCACAGCACCTCCATACACCTTTCGGACGGTGTCGAGAGTAATCGTTGCCATTTAATACCTCACTTATCGCTCTCGACGAGCCCTTTGACAAACCAGCTTTGGAAGATCACCACGATCAGAACCGGGGGCAGCATGGCGAGGATAGCCAGTGCCATCGCCTCGTTGAATGCCGGGATCTGCGCGCCCACCCAGACTTGCAGGATCTGCTTGATTCCGCGCACAAGCGTAAACAGGCTTTCGTCGGTGGTGATCAGGGTTGGCCAGAGATACTGGTTCCAACCGTAGACAAACATGATGATGAAGATAGCCGCGATCATTGTCTGCGACAGCGGCACCAGGATGTCCTTGAAGAACTTCCAGGGACCGGCACCGTCAATGCGCGCCGCTTCCAGCAACTCGTCCGGGACGGACATGAAGAACTGACGGAAGAAGAACGTGCCTGTGGCCGAGGCAATCAGGGGAATAATCAGTCCTGAATAGGTGTTCACCATGCCGAGCGACTGCACGATCTCGTAAGACGGCAGGATGCGCACTTCCAGGGGCAGCAACAGGGTTGCGAAGATCACCCAGAAGCAGAGCGTGGCCATCGGAAAGCGGAAATAGACGATCGCATAGGCCGCCAGCATCGAAATGATGATCTTGCCGATCGCAAAGCCGAAGCCGAGGATCATCGAGTTCTTCAGCATGACGAAGCCATCGACCTCCTTGGTAAAGCCGCCGGCCTGGAACAGCACGGTCTCATAGTTCTCCAGGAATTTGCCACCCGGTGTAAACTGAACGCCTTGCTTGTAGATCGTGATGGCATCATGCGTACTGGTGAAAAAGGTGATGACCACGGGAGCCACCATAAAAAAGACACCGGCAAGCAGGATCAGATGATCGGTTATCTTGAGTTTGTACATGGTTCGCCTCCCCTTACGTGTAATGCACGCGCCGCTCGATGAGGCGGAACTGAATGACTGTCAGGACGAATACCATCGCCATCAGAATGACCGACTGGGCGGACGATCCACCGAGATCGTTGCCGCGGAAGCCATCGAGATAAACCTTGTAAACGAGGGTAACGGGGTTGTTGCCCGGCTCGTTCTTCACGATCACATCGACAATGCCGAACGTATCGAAGAAGGCATAGGTGATGTTGATGATCAGGAGGAAAAATCCGGTTGGTGCCAGCAGCGGGAAGGTCACGGTCCAGAACCGGCGCATGCCCGAGCGGCAGTCAATGCTGGCAGCTTCCTGAACTGACTTGGAAATACCCTGAAGACCAGACAGGAAGAAGATGAAATTGACCGGGATCTGTTTCCAGACTGCCGTGGTGACCATTGCAAAACTGGTGTCGAAATAGTTCACACCGATCTGCATCTTCCAGCCGAACAGGGCGAAGAAGTCGACCAGTGGCCCGACATGCTGATCAAACAACAGAACGCCGATCAGGCCGGCAACCGGTGGTGCCACGGCATAGACCCACATCAACAGGGTCTTGTAAGTCGAAGCGCCGCGCAGAACCTTGTCGGCCTTGACGGCCAGCAACAGTGCGATGCCGAGAGACAGGAACGTCACGAAAAGTGTGAACACACCGGTGAAGCGCGCAACGCGGCCATAGTCGGTTGACGTCAGCATGTCCGTGAAATTGTCCAAGCCGACAAAGGTCGATCCAAATCCGAATGGATCCTCAAGATAGAAAGACGACTGAACAGCTTCCGCGGCAGGCCAGAGGAAGAAGATTGTCACGATGGCCAGCTGCGGCAGGAGCAGCGCGTAGGGAATCCACCAGGACCTAAACTGAACTTTTTTCATTGCGTCACCGGGTAAGGGAAAAGCGGACCAACAGTAAAACAGCTGATCCGCGTCCACTCAAGGAAACGGGGGCGCAAAGCGCCCCCGTAAGGGGTAAATCAGTTGAGTTTAGTTGCCCGTGGTCTTGGAGAAACGCTCCAGAAGCTTGTTGCCATCGGCTTCGATGGTTTTGAAAGCGTCTTCGACGGAAGTTTCACCAGACATGATCTTACCGTATTCACGGTTCATGACGTCACGGATCTGGACGTAGAAGCCCATGCGGTAACCTTTGGTCCAGTCACCACCCGGCAATGTCAGCTGCTTGATGCCGATTTCGGCAGCCGGAGCTTCCTTGTAGTAGCCGTCTGTCTTGGCCAGCTCGTAGGCAGCATTGGTGATCGGCACATAACCGGTTTCCTTGTGCCACATGTACTGGACTTCAGGAGACGTCAGGTACTGGAAGAAAGAGGCAACACACTTGTTCTCTTCGTCCGGCTTGCCGGCCATGGAGAACAGGGCTGCACCACCGATGAAGGTGCCTGTGCCTGCGCCGTCAACTGCATCCCAGTAAGGCAGGTAAGTTGCAGAGAACGGGAACTCAACGGTCTTGGAGATGCCGCCGAAGGAACCCGAGGAGCCGAGCCACATGGCAACCTTGCCTTCGTTGAACGGGGTCTGGTTGTCGCCCCAGCCGGTGCCGTAGTAGCCGAACAGGCCATCATCCAGCCAGCCTTTGACAGCTGTGAAGTGGTTCTTGATCGGGTCACCGAAGACCAGCTTGGTGTCCTTTGCGCCGTCGTAACCGTTGTTGTTGGTTGCGAACTGCAGGTTATGACGAGACTTGAAGTTCTCGGTGAAGATCCATGGCAGGTGAGACTGAGCAAGCGGCACATAACCGGCTTCCTTCAGCTTCGGTGCGATTTCCTGGAACTCTTCCCAGGTCTTCGGAGCTTCAACGCCAGCTTTTTTCAGAGCGTCTTCGTTGGTGTAGAGGATCGGCGTGGAAGAGTTGAAAGGCATGCCGATCATCTTGCCGTCGCTGTCGGCGTAGAAGTAGCGAACACCATCGATGTAGTCTTCGATGTTGAATGCAACGCCGGCGTTTTCCAGGATGTCCTGAGCCGGAATGACAGCGCCCTTTGCACCGATGATGGTGGCGGCGCCAGCGTCAAACACCTGAAGAACGTTGGGCTGCTCACCAGCGCGGAAAGCCGCGATACCGGCCGTCAGGGTCTCTTCGTAGGTGCCCTTGAAAACCGGAGTGATTTTGCAAGCATCCTGTGAAGCGTTGTAGCCGTTGGCAATGTCGACGACGACTTCACCGAGGCGGCCACCCATGGCATGCCACCAGGAAATGTCGGTTGCCGCATATGAAGCGGAGGAAGTACCCACAAGGGCGGCCGCTGCAACAAGGCTGGCGACTGTCTTACGATAAGCCATTTCAATTGCTCCCATCTCGAAGGGCTTCAGGGCCCGGTCAGCAGTTCATTTTTCAGGTACCGAAATGGCCTTGTCGGCACCGGAAACGATTACGCCTGCGTTTCGTATTGTTTTCATATGAACGTTATATGACGCTCATATGAACATTAAAAGACGCCTTGAGCGCGTCCGCAAGAGGGAAGTCGTCAATTTCTGAAAAACTTGAACTTTAATCGACTGCGCGAGGGTTCTTTTTGGTGTATTTGGTCCGGAATACACGTTTTACATGCAGATCTTTGAAGACCTCCATGCAAGACATCGCCACCGTTTGACAGCGCTTCATCGGAGAGCCCTGGGCAGGACAATCATGCAGCAGGACGATTTACGACTTCGCTGAATTCCGCGATCTGCCCTTTGAGAAAATCAGTCGGCCTGTTTCCCGAAAATCCGGCGCTTTGTGCTGCCGGAGGAATGCAGGATCTTGTTATGCAGATAGTGCTGCGCCCGCTTTTCCAGAAAGCGCAGCGCATAGACAAGCTTGCCTTTCAGATCCCGTTGCACCAGCGGACCTGGTGTGGTGTGGCGGATCACCTTGCCCTGTTCGATCAGCTTCTCCACCCACAAACGCTCCACATCCCAGTCATGCGTATGCTGCTTGCCCTGATGCGTGAAGCCGAACAGATGTATCGTCGCGTCCGGAAAAGCCTCCAGAAACTCTGAAATGATGCAGGCACCCGATGTCGGATTGCTGCCGTCAAACGGATCAAATTCCCTGAAATGGCCCCGGGCCTTCTCGACGGGGCCGAAACCGAGATAACGGTCCGTGCACTCACGTTCGAAGTACCAGTCCACCTTGCCGTTTTCGGGAATGTCGTTCACCCAGACTTCCGGCGCGCGATGCAAGGCAACCGGGTTGATCCGCTTGCTGGTGTAAACACGTGCGCGTGAGATCATGAGGACATCAATACGCTGTCCGGCCGCACCGCAGCGCGGTGCGCTGTTGAAACGCAACACGAGGTCATTCTTGTCGATCAGCGGCGCATCGGCTTCGGAAACCGGGCCGTTTCCCACAATCGATATCGTCCTGATTGTCCGGCCTTCGAGCGCGTTCTTGATCATCTTCGGTCCCAGTTTGACTTGGGGCCATATAGCAATCCCCCCTGGGCGCTGCAATGTCTGTTCTCCCGCCTCTGTCGAGGAAAAGTTGCTTCCGCAAACGCAATGCTTCCGTTAGGCTTGTGTCCATGTCATTGCCCTTCTCTTCCATCTTTCCGCTGAAGCAGGCGCGCGCCCATGAAGTGTGCGGCGATGCCGGCCTGGCCTTTGCCGCCATCAATGCCGGCCTGGCCCGGGGAACGGTTGTCTGGGTGTCGGAAAGCTGGCGGCCACCCGTCAATCCGGAAGGCCTGTTGCCCTATTGCGACCCGGGGAAGTTGCTGGTGACACGCGCGGACAGCCAGTTGAACGTCCTGGCCAGCATGGAGACCGCACTGCGGTCCGGTGCGGCAAAGCTCGTGATTGCCGAGATCAGTGGCAGCATCGGACTGACCGAAGGCCGGCGGCTGCAACTCGCGGCCGAGGCCGGGGGCACAACCGCCATGCTGCTGATTCCCGACGGTGCGGGCAGCAACGCGGCCGAGACACGCTGGCGCTGTTCGGGCGCGCAGGTCCCCCGGGACACACGTCAGAATCACCCTCAGCAAATCGGACATGACTCGACTCACTGGCGCTGGTCCCTTATAAAGAACAAAACAGGAACATTATCGGATTGGGTTGTTCGTTGGGATGCAGCGGCGCATCGTGTCATTGTGGTTTCCGAGGCTGGCGGCTGAGCGGTCCCTGCGCGCCAATCCCGTTGACGCGCCCTTTGCCCTGAGCCTGTTCGACCGCAATTCGGAACGCATCTACGACCTGTGCCCGCGCGCCGAACAGCCCGGCCTGCAACGTGGCATGACACTTGTCCATGCCCGCAGTTTTTGCCCCGGCCTGCTGACCCGGCCGGCAGACCCCGAAGGCGACCGGAGGTTCCTGAAACTGCTGGCCCGATGGGCAACCCGCTACTGTCCCTGGGTCGGGCTTGACGGACGGGACGGGCTTTTTCTGGATATCACCGGCTCGGCCCATCTTCTGGGCGGCGAGGAACCGCTTCTTGACGATATCCGCGCCCGGCTGACTCGCGCCGGCCTCTCCGCCTGCCTCGGCCTTGCTTCCACCCCGGGGGCCGCCTGGGCCCTGTCCCATTTCGCCGAAGGCATTGCCGGACCGGAGGAAACACTGGCACGGATCGGTCCATTGCCGCTGGCCGCCCTGCGTCTGCCGCAAGAGATCTGCACCAACCTGGAACGGCTCGGCATCGCAACCGTTTCGGAGCTCTACAACCTGCCCCGGGCCAGCATTGCAAGGCGTTATGACCGGGAGGTGCTGCAGTCTCTCGATCAGGCACTCGGTGCCATTGGAGAGCAGATCTCTCCCCTGAAGGATGAGCCGAATTTTGCCGTCCGTATTACCCTGCCGGACCCGATCGGCCTTCTGGACGATGTTATGGCCGGCACACGCCGTCTGCTGACCCATTTGTGCAACCAGCTCGACACGGCGCAAAAGGGTGCGCGGTGCCTCCGGCTGACGTTCCGCAAAGTGGACCAGGAGAACCAGTCGGTGGAACTGAAGCTCGCCCGCCCCATGCGCGATGCGGAGCGGATGCTGGCCCTGTTCGAACGCGGTGTCAGCGGGGTCGATGCCGGCTATGGCATCGACATGATCCGCCTGGAGGCCGTGGAGATCGAACCGCTCGACATGCGCCAGCTGGATCGTGCAGAAGGGCGGGAGAAGGACAGCATCGCCGACCTGATTACCCAGCTAGGCAACCGGGTCGGTCTTGAAAACATTCAGCGGTTTCAGCCTGTCGACAGCCATATCCCCGAGCGCAGCTTCAAGCTTGTTCCCGCGGCCTATAGCAGTCCTGCCAGCGCATGGCCCCACACGCGCCCCCGCCCCTTAAGGCTGTTTCCGCCCGAACCCATTACCGGCAACGGCCCGCAACCACCCGCCCGTTTCCGCTGGCGGGGCCGTGCGCTGACGACAATTGCCGCCGAAGGCCCGGAGCGGATCACCCCGGCCTGGTGGGAGGACAATGACAGCTGGGCCCATGGCCTCAGGGACTACTGGCGTATCGGTACCCGTCAGGGTCAGCGGCTGTGGCTGTTCCACACACCCCAGACCCCCGGCTGGTTCGTGCAAGGGGAGTTCGGCTGATGGCTTGCCCTGACCTCTTACCCCTCGCTGGCCCGGTCCTGAGCCGGACCCCTCTCCATCGGCATCCAGATCCCGGCTCAGGGCCGGGACGGCAAGCGCGGCAGGAATGGAGCCCCAGGAAGCGCTCCCCCCGCCCCTTCCCGGCCCGACCGGGGATCCAATCCACGGACCGGCAAACCGGAGCGCTTCGATGGGCAAAGGTCTTGCCCCAATGCCATCGCGCGAACCGCAAAGCTCCGGAGGCTAATGGATCCCCGATCAGGTCGGGGATGACGCAGAAACGTGCGGCAGGGACAAGGCAAAGTAACATCGGGAAGATAACCTGCTGTCCCGGCCCTGAGCCGGGACCTTCTCCACACATGACTGCACACAGGCCCCGGATCTCACTTCACTCGTCCGGGGCGGCATCAAGATATTGGCTGGAAAACATCAACTTGCCGCCTCTGCGAAGGCAGGCGCGGCAGGTGGAAAGAGGAGGAGACGCATGACCGCTCCTGTTTCTCCTGAGGCCTTTTTTCCGGAAGCCGCCACTTATGCCGAATTGTGCGTGACATCCAATTTCTCCTTCCTGCGCGGTGCGTCGCATCCGGAAGAACTGGTCACGCGGGCCGCGTCACTGGGACTGGAGGCGGTGGCGATCACCGACCGCAATTCACTGGCCGGGGTCGTCAGGGCCTTTTCCGCGCTGAAAGAGATCAAGCGGGCCGCCAGCGAGGATGGCATCCAGATCCGCTCCCACTCGCAGATCGACAGTTCTTCCCGCCAGGAAACCAACACGTCACCGCCGCTTGCGATCGGGCTGACACCGAAACTGCCCCGGCTGATCGTCGGGGCCCGGCTGTGCCTGCAGGACAGCCCGCTCCACTGGGTGGCCCTGCCGACCGACCGGCCCGCCTATGAACGGCTGAGCCAATTGCTTACCCTCGGCAAGCGGCGAGCGGAAAAGGGCGACTGCCGCCTGAATTTCGCCGATCTCCTGAATGCCGCAACCGGACTTATCCTGATTGCCCTGCCGGACCCCGATGCCGACCGCCCTTCTGCGGAAACCGGCTTCTGCGAAACGGCCCGGCACCAGATCCGAACCCTGCGCCAGGACGTGCCGGGCCACGTGTTCCTCGGGGCTGCCCCGCGCTATGACGGCACCGACCAGGCCTGGTTCCGCACTTGCGCGAAAACGGCCCACAGCCTTGCCACACCGATGGTCGCGGTCGGCGATGTCCTGATGCACCACGCCGGCCGGCGCCGGGTCGCCGACGTGCTGACGTGCCTGCGCGAAGGCTGCACAATCGACGAGATCGGCACAAGGGCACTGCCCAATGGCGAGCGGCGTCTGAAGTCGCCCGACGACATGGCCCGGCTTTTCCGGCACCACCCGGCAGCGCTGCGCCGCACCCTGGAAATCGCCACCCGCTGCAGCTTCGACCTGTCGGAACTCTCCTATGAATATCCAGACGAGATCTCCGATGGCGAGGACCCGCAGGACCGGCTGGAACGGTTGACCGCCGAGGGCCTCGACACCCGCTATCCGGCCGGCGTACCGGAGCATGCAAGGGCGCTGGCGGACAAGGAATTGCGGCTGATCCGAAAGCTGAAATTCGCTGCCTATTTCCTGACCGTCCACGACATCATCCAGTTTGCCCGTGGCCGGCAGATCCTGTGCCAGGGACGTGGCTCGGCAGCCAATTCCATCATCTGCTATGCGCTCGGCATCACCGATGTCGGGCCGGAGACCATCACCATGGTCTCGGAACGCTTCATCTCCGAACACCGGGGCGAGCCACCGGATATCGATGTCGATTTCGAGCACGAACGGCGCGAGGAGGTGATCCAGTATGTCTACGAGAAATACGGCCGCCATCGCGCCGGGCTCTGCGCCACGGTGATCCACTTCCGCACCCGCGCCGCGATCCGCGAGGTCGGCAAGGTGATGGGGCTGAACGCGGATGTGACGGCAGCGCTCTCCGGCCAGATCTGGGGCAGTTCCAACAAGGGACCGGAAGAAACACGGGTGAAGGAACTCGGCCTCGATCTCGGCAACAAGCGTGTCCAGCAGACCATCGAGCTGATCCGCGAGATCATCGGCTTCCCCCGGCATCTGAGCCAGCATGTCGGCGGTTTCGTCATCACCCAGGGACGGCTGGACGCGCTGTGCCCGATCGAGAATGCCGCGATGGAGAACCGCACGGTGATCGAGTGGGACAAGGACGACATCGACGCGCTCGGCATCCTGAAGGTCGACATGCTCAGCCTCGGCATGTTGACCTGCATCCGCAAGTGTTTCGACCTGATCGAGACACATCACGATGAGGCCTATACGCTCGGCAGCGTGCCCCAGGCGGACATGAAAACCTATGACATGCTGTGCAAGGCGGATGCGATCGGCGTTTTCCAGGTGGAAAGCCGGGCGCAGATGAACTTCCTGCCGCGCATGCGCCCGCGGGAATTCTACGACCTTGTCATCGAGGTGGCGATCGTCCGCCCCGGCCCGATCCAGGGCGGCATGGTGCACCCTTACATCAACCGCCGCCAGGGCAAGGAGGCCGTCCAGTTTCCGTCCAGAGAGCTGGAAGAGGTGCTGGGCAAGACGCTCGGCGTGCCGTTGTTCCAGGAACAGGCAATGCAGATCGCGGTGGTGGCTGCCGGTTTCACTCCGTCGGAAGCCGACAAGCTGCGCCGGTCCATGGCCACGTTCCGGCGCATGGGCACAATCGGCCAGCTGAAGGACAAGTTCATCTCCGGCATGCTGGACCGGGGCTACGAGATGGAGTTCGCCCAGAACTGTTTCAGCCAGATCGAGGGGTTTGGCGAATACGGTTTTCCGGAAAGTCACGCGGCCGCCTTTGCCATGCTGGCCTATGTCTCGGCCTATCTGAAATGCCACTACCCGGCCGAATTCGCCTGCGCGCTCCTGAATTCCCAGCCCATGGGCTTCTATGCCCCGGCGCAGATCGTGCGCGATGCGCGCGAGCACCAGGTGGAAGTGCGGCCCATCTGCGTCAATACCAGTTCCTGGGACAACACTCTGGAGCGGCGCAGCGATGGTGCGCTCGCGCTCCGTCTCGGCTTTCGCCAGATCAAGGGCATGCGCGAGGATGATGCCGACTGGATCGTGGCAGCGCGCGGCAACGGCTATCCGGACACCGAAACCCTGTGGCTCCGCACCGGCGTGCCGCCGGCCACCCTGGAGCGGCTGGCCGAAGCCGATGCCTTTGCCGGCATGGGTCTCAGCCGCCGGGCGGCGCTCTGGCAGGTCAAGACCATCCGCTCTCCCAAACCGCTGCCGCTCTTCAACGACCCGATTGACGGCGAAGCGATCTTCGAGCCGGATGTCATCCTGCCTCCGATGCATCTGGGTCAGGAAGTGGTGGAGGACTATCTCTCCACCCGGCTGACCCTGCGGGCCCATCCGATGGAACTGCTGCGCCCGCATATTGCCAACCTCACCCCCCATGACCGGCTGCCCGTGCTCACCCCGCGCGAGGCCCGCCGGGTGTCCGTCTGCGGCCTGGTCATCACCCGCCAGCGTCCGGGCACGGCCTCTGGCGTGATCTTCCTCACGCTGGAAGACGAAACCGGGGTCTCCAACGTGGTCGTCTGGCCGAAGATGTATGAAAAATACCGCGCCGCCGTCCTTGGTGGACGGCTGCTCAAGGTGACCGGCCGGTTGGAACGCGAGGGGATCGTCGTCCACCTGATCGCCGACCATATCGAGGACTGTTCCCGCGAACTTGCACTTCTGGGACACCCCAAGGACGACATCCTGGTCGAGATGACCACCCGCGCGGAAGAGGTCCCGGTGCATCTCAAGTCAGATGCCTCCCGCCCCAGAGCCATGCACCCGCGCGATCAGGCCAAGAAACTCTTTCCCAGCCGGGATTTTCATTGAGGGTGCGTTCCTAGGCCGCCTGCCGCACCCGTCGTCCGTCCTTCAGCGCCACGATCAGCGTGGCCCCGATGATCAACGCGGCCGACAGGTAGAAGACCGGTTCGGGGAGCACATCGAAGAAGAGGGCGTCGGCCAGAACGGCAAACACGAGCGACAGATATTCAAACGCCGCCAGCTTGGAAACTTCGCTGTACTGGTAGCTCAAGGTCATGAGGATGTGGGCGACGCCCCCGGTCAACCCGGTGCAGATCAGCAGGCCCAATTGTTCCCAGGTTGGGGTCACCCAGCCAAAGCCGATGGTGCCGAGACCGGCAAGCGCACAGGTGAGCGCGAAATAGAAGGCGATCGCACCCGCGTTTTCTGTCAAGGCCAGGCTCCTGATCTGGATCTTGGCACCAGCCGTCAGAACCGCCATGGCAAGCGCCAGACCGACCCCGACCAGATAGTCCCTGTCGAGATCCGCGGCGGTTGCGCTCGGCAGAATCAAAATCAGCACACCGGCAAGACCGAACAGAACGCCGAGCCAGCGTGCTCCGCTCACAGTCTCACGCAAGAGAACAGCAGCCAGCGCCACGGCCAGAACCGGCGCCAGGTAACCGATGACCGTTGCGTGGGAGAGAGGCAGGAATTTCAGCGAGGCGAAACTCGCAAACATTGCCAGGCAACCGAGGACACACCGGGCAACATGGCTGCCGGGGCGCTTGGTGCGCAGGCCGGACGGGAATTCTCGCGTCCACATCAGGAAGAGAACAAGAGGAATGAGCGCAAAGGCACTGCGGTAGAACACGACCTGCCCGACCGGGATCGTGTCTGCGAGCCACTTGATGAAGAGGACCATCAACGTGAAGAACACGGTGGCACCGATGCGCAGGGCAATGCCCTTGAATTCCGTAGACATGCTCAGTCCGAAAAGAGGCCATTCGGGCCCGCGATGAGGTCGCGAAGCCGGTCGCCAATCAGGTTTATCGACAGGACGGCCAGCAGAATTGCCAGCCCTGGAAAGATCATCACATGGGGCGCTGTCTGCATGTAGCTTTTGCCATCCAGCAACATGGCGCCCCATTCTGCATGCGGAGGTTGTACGCCAAAGCCCAGGAAACTCAAACCTGAAATGGAAAGGATGCTGCGCGACCAGGCATTCGTCCAGAGGACCAGGAGGCTCGGCCCGATATTGGGCAGGATGTGGCGCCAGAGGATCAGCCAGGACGGCAAACCGTTCAGCCGGGCCTGAACAACGAAGTCGCGATGCGCCAGGGAGATGGCGAGACTGCGGACAAGGCGCGCGAATTTCATCCAGGACACCAGGATGAGTGCCAGAACCATGTTGGTGGTGCTCGGCCCCAGAACCCCGGCAATGGTGACAGCGGCAATCAGCTCCGGAAAGGCAAAGAAACTGTCCGTGACCCTCATGAGCGACATGTCGGCCAGACGGCCGAAATGACCCGCCGCGAGCCCAACAATCACACCGACCAGAGCCCCGAACGTCGTGATCAGAAGCGCCAGTCCGATCGACCAGAGGCCGCCATAAAGAATTCGGGTTGCCACATCCCGGCCGAGCTGGTCTGTGCCGAACCAGTGTTCAGCACTCGGTCCTGCGAGCCTGTCCAGGAAATCGGGCGTGATCGGATCGTAGGGCGTAAACAGAAAGCCACCTGTCACGACGATCCCCAACACCAGCAGGCCGGCGGCAAGATTGCGTACAAACCTGCTGACATCTGCCACATGGCCTTTGCTGCGCAGATCGGGTTGATCCCCGGCGAGGTTTTCAGCGGCTATGCTCATGGCCGCTCACCTCCACTTGAAGCTGCCCGATGCCGGCCCAGGAACGTCTTCCTCGGATCGAGCAGATCCTGAACCACCTCGATCAGCGTGTTCAGGATCACATAGACCAGCGCGGAGAACAGAACCAGAAACAGGATCATGGGATAGTCCCGGGTCAGGATCGATCCGGCCAGAAGCGATCCCAGACCGCCGCGTGCGAAGGTCAGTTCGACGATCACGGTGCCTTCCAGAAGGCTCGCGACATCGAGACCGATCATGGTCAGCGCTGGAACGCAGGCATGGCGCAGGACATGCCGGAAAAAGATCTCCCGTTCACTGACACCACGCAGCCGCAAGGTCTCGACATAGGGCGCGGCCTTTGCCTCCAGCATGAAGCTTCTGAGCAACCTGGTTTGCGAGGCTGTCACCCAGAAGGCGAGTGTTATTGCCGGCAGAACCAGATGCGCAGGTGTCCCCGTGCCATAGGCTGGCAACCAGTTCAGATGCGCGGCGAAGAACAGGATCAGCAGCAGGCCCAGCCAATAATTGGGCATGGCGGCGCCGATCGATGCCAGGGCGACTGCAAACCTGTCAGCCAGGCTGCCAGGACGCCAAACAGCGATTGCGCTCAGGAAAAATGCACAGATCAGGCCAAGCACAAGCGCGGTCAAAGTGAGCGTCAGTGTCTCGGCCGCGTTGCTGACAAAGATCTCCCAGACGGGCACGTTGGACGCAAAGGAGTTGCCGAAGTCCCCGCTTAGGAAACGGGACAGCCAGAGATAATACTGGGTGAAAAAAGGCTCGTTGAGCGCAAATTCCTGCCGGATGCCCTCAAGGATTTCCGGTGCAAAGGATTGGGTGTCCGGATAGCGTGCGTGGGCAATTGCCGCGGCCTTGTCTCCCGGTGCGAAGAAAGTGATCGTGAAAGTGATCAGGCTGACTCCAAAGAGCACGCAAGCCAGCGCACCCAGCCGGCCGGCAAGTCCGACGAAGAGATGATGTCCTGATTTGCTGGTCTTCATCACGCAGTCGCCTCTGCCCGCCCGACATCCGCGCTGGTGCGGGTGTCGAGTTCCCCCAGGGCCTCGGCCGCCTCGATCAATTCCTTGCAATATGCGCTGTCCGGCGCGTTGAAGAAATTGGACGCGGCCTGGCTTGCTTCAACCCGCCCCCGGCGCAGAACGAGAACCCAGTCGGCATAAGCTGCTGCAAAGCCGAGATCGTGGGTCACGATCACGTAGGATATGCCGTATCGTCGCTGGATGCGGCTCATGGTGAGAGCCACCTGTTTCTGCACGATCGCATCCAGGGCACTCAAAGGTTCATCGAAGAAAATCAGGTCCGGCCTTGCGATCAATGCTCTGGCAAGGCAGGCCCTTTGCGCCTGCCCCATCGAGACTTCCGACGGCCGCCGGGAAGCGAAGTGAGCGGGCAGGTCAACATCCTGAAGGGCGTCAACAACTGCCTTGTTCATGTCCTGTCGTGCGATGTTCCTGCCATGAAGACTTTCAGCAATCGACACCCCCAGTTTTTGCCTGGGACTGAGCGCTGCGATCGGGTCCTGCATCACCCAGCGGCTTCCAGGCAGTCCCGGACGGCCCTTCCAACCGGCTCGATATCGCACCGGCGACCCTGAGCGCGGCTCAAAACACAACTCCTCGAAACGGGCCGGTGCCAGCCCCTGCAAGGACCGCAACAGACTGGTCTTGCCCGAGCCGCTTTCCCCGATCACGCAAAGGGTTTTGCCGCTTTCAAGACGAAAGGACAGCTTGTCGAGAATGACCGCTCCGTCGAGGTGGAGTTGAAGATCTTTGACGTTGAGCATGAGAACCCGTTATTCCGCTGCAACGCTTTTGAGGTCTGTGGAAACGGCAGCTTTGGACCAGCTTCTGTTGGCGACCAGCAACCTGCCGTAATCGGATTGAGGTGTCGCAAGGAGATGCCGTGTCGATCCGAATTCGACGATCCGGCCTTCTGTCATGATCGCGGTTCGGTTCGCATATCGCGTTGCCAGTGACAGATCATGAGTCACTATCAGCAGCGCGATCCCGTTTTCTTTTGAGTGTTCCATGACAAGGCGGAGCACCTGGGCCGCGATCAGGGGATCGAGCGCCGAAGTCGGTTCATCCAGAATGAGAAGGCGCGGCTTTCCGAGAAGCGCCATGGCCAGCAACAGCCGCTGCTGCATACCTCGGCTCCATTCATGCGGATAAAGGCCGCCAAAATCAGCAAGCCCCATGGCCTCCAGCAATTCAGCCCGGTGCGGGTTCGTGTCGCTGGAGCCCAGAACAATCCGAGCAGCCTGCCGCCATTGCCAGCGCAGCTTTTTCAGGGGATCAAAACCATGGTCCGGGTTCTGTGGCACATAGGCGATGCCTCCCGGCCAATGACGTAAACGATCAGATGCAAAATCAACCTGACGATCGGCAAACTGCATCCTGCCGCCGAACGGTCGAGCAGGCCGGGACAGTCCCATCACACAGCGCAGCAGCGTGGACTTGCCTGCGCCCGAGCCTCCGACAAGGGCCACGCATTCTCCCTGCTCGACCTCAAGGCAGACCGCGTCCAAAACAACCTGCCGGCCAATACGGGCCGACAGGTTTTCAAGACGAAGCAATGACCCGGTGTCAGTCGGCAAGATCCAGATCCACTGTCACGAAATAGGTTTCAGCAGGATGGATCTGAAAACCTTCCACCTTGCCGTTGCCGACAGAAACCTGGGTCTTGTGAAAGACCGGGATCAAGGGCAGGTCTTCATTGATGATTTCCTGAATGCGGTCGTAATGGCTCTTGCGCACTTCATCATCGAAGCTCTCGCGTCCCTTTACCAGGAGCTCATCCAGTTCCGGGTTGGAATAGCCGGAGAAATTGTAGCTGACACCGCTTTCCACGAGTGTGCTCGGGAAATAGTTCGGGTCTCCCAGCGGAGCGGTTCCCCAGGCCTGCAGGTGCATGTCGATGTCACCGGCCTTCAGCGCCTCGTTGTTGGCGTCATATTCCGCCATCGCGATTTCGGCGTTGATGCCGAGTTGCTGCAGCATGGCCTGCGTGATTTCCAGGGTCGGCCGCAGGGCTGCCCGGCCTTCATAGGAGCGCAGCTTCAGAGAAATGTCTTCCCCGTCCAGCTCGCGAATGCCGTTGCCATTCGTATCCATGATACCGGCTTCGTCCAGAAGGGCTGCTGCCTTGGCGGGATCATAGTCGAGGCTCAGACCGGTATTGGCCCAGGACGCCATTGTGCCGGGGAAAATGGCATTGGCCTTTTCACCCCCAACACCGCTCAGCGATGCCTTGACGATCGTTTCCCGGTCCAGTCCCAGGGAGATCGCCTGGCGCAGGGCCTTGTTCGCCAGCGGACCATCTGCCGTGCGCACCTGGAAGAAGAACAGGCGGGTTGTCGGTGCCGCAAAGAGTT
The DNA here is from genome assembly GCA_017643925.1 of Roseibium sp. Lineage (GTDB taxonomy): Bacteria > Pseudomonadota > Alphaproteobacteria > Rhizobiales > Stappiaceae > Roseibium. The sequence goes on from JAEPML010000003.1 coordinate 186,737, forward strand.
GCCCCTTGCCTTCTTCCTTCAGCTTTGCAAAGTCCGGCTCCGGATAGTTGGTGACCAGATCCACATCGCCGGCCTGAAGGGCAAGGGCTGCGACCGAAGGATCGGACAGCGCGTCCATCACGATATGATCCAGCTTCGGCTCACCACCCCAGTAGTCGGCGAACTTTCGGGTCTCGTAGCGCTTTTCGGTTTCAGCCGAGACGAAAATGTAAGGACCGGTTCCGATGAGCGGCAGCTCTTCGGTTCCTTCCTTCAGGACCGCAGCGGAGGGCTCGGTCAGCGACCACAGGAAGGCCGAACTCGGCTTCTTGGTCTTGAAGAGGAGGGTTTGATCGTCCTCGACAACAATCTCTTCGATGCCAAGCAGCCTGGAGAGGCGCGGATTGTGCCCCGGATGCCCTTCCACGTCGATTTTCTCGAAGGAAGCTTTCACATCAGCAGCAGTCATCACCGAGCCGTCGTGGAACTTGACGCCCGGACGCAGCTTCACCCGCCATTCTGTCGGCGAGACATTTTCAAAACTTTCAGCCAGGCGCGGCTGCATGGTCATGTCGTAGCCCAGGCCAATCAGGGTTTCGGAGACACCAGCCCGGTTGCTGAGCCAGCCGTTCTGACGGGCCCTTGGATCCGGCACGCTGCTTTTCGGTCCGAATGGGATCGCGACACGCAGCGTTTTTTCGCCTGCAAGTGCCGCTTCAGGCATCACGGCAAGGTTTGCGAACGCCATTGCGCCCAGGCCCATCATCACCGTGACGGCCGATTTCAGTTTGCGGTTCAACAAGGATCTACTCCGGTGTGACTGAATGAACTTCGAAGTGAGCGATCAGCACTATCTGTTATGATATTACATTACAAGATGGGATTGATGTTTTTCACGATGGCATTCGCAAAGGCGTTCACGCTGACGCCAGCCCAGAAACACTTCGTTCTGGAAACAAATCGGCATGAATGCCAAGGTCGGTTTCTTTCGTGGGTGGTCAGTATCAAGCCGTGAACAAGCCGCAGGAACGCAAATGACGATTGAGAACCAGAGACAATGGTGGCTGCTGGCAGCGATGAGCGGTGTGCTTGGTCTCATCGTGCTGGACGAAACCATTGTCACCGTGTCCCTGCCCTCCATCTCGAGGGAGCTGGGGCTCTCGGTCACTGCCGCACATTGGGTGGTCAACGCCTATCTGATCAGTTTCACCTGCACCGTGGCGATTGCCGGACGGTTCGGAGATCACTTCAGCAGGCGGATCTACTTCACTGCGGGCGCCGCACTGTTTGCCCTTGCCTCGGCATTGGCGGCGATTGCGAGTGACGGTGCAACCCTGATTGGTGCCCGCGCGCTGCAGGGTGTTGCGGCAGCCTTGATCTTTCCGACAAGCATCGCGCTGATCACGACCGCCTTTGCGCCGGAAAAACGCGGAGTTGCCTTCGGCTACCAGACGACCGTCGGCGGTATTTTCATGTCGACCGGACCGCTGATCGGCGGCCTGCTGACGGAAACCGTTTCCTGGCGCATGATATTCTGGATCGGTGTTCCCATCGTACTGGCGATTGTCGTATTGCTGTGGGCCATCTGGTCACCTGCCTATGATGCAAAGCGCACCAAGGCTTCCGGATCAGGCGGGCATCTGGACATCGCCGGACCGGTGTTTCTGGTCGTGGCGCTGCTGGGTCTCGTGGTCTCGGTCATGCAGGGTCCGGATTGGGGATGGTTTTCGCCGATGACGCTTGGACTTTTCGGTCTTGGTGTTGCCATGCTGGCCTTGTTCCTGCGAACGGAAAGCACCCATGCCACTCCGCTTCTGGACCTGTCGCTGCTGACCATTCCCGAATTCCGCGGGGGCGTGATCATTTTTGCGATCTTCCAGTTCGAAAAGATCACCATGTTCGTCTTTGTTGCCCAGTATTTCCAGGAGGTCCTGAAAACGTCGCCGATCCTGTCCGGTGTCGCGGTTTCACTCGCCGTCCTGCCGACGCTCCTGACCTCGGTACTGATCGGGAAAACGGTGGATCGCCTGGGTTCGCGAACGGTGCTCACGCGCGGCGTCATCCTCCATGGTTCGGCCATCCTGATGTTCGCGCTGGCGACCCTTCAGCAGAGTTACCTGCTGGCCTTCCTGCCACTGGTTCTTTGGGGTGCCTCCATGCCGAGCATCGCCATTCCGACGCGGCGCGCCCAGATGAACATGATCCCGCCCCACAAACAGGCCCAGGCCAGCGGCATCAACCTGACCATCCAGATGTTCGGCGGCAGCCTGGGCCTCGCCGCCTGCAGCGCGCTCCTGAGCGAAACGCACAATTACCTGCTCCTGTTTGCGGTGATCGGTGCCGGGACGCTGCTGGCGGTGCCGGTGGCACTGCGTAACATTGAGGGACCAAAGGAGACCTGATGATCTGACGCAGAACCGTCAATCCAGACAGTATTGCCGGCAAAGTCACATCGGTCCCTTTCGTTCCAACTCGGTCGGGCGAGGAACGGGAGCTGCCGCAGACAAGGGAAACCAGTTCCGAAACGTTCTGCAAAGGGCCTCTTCTCCGGTAAGCAGAATTCGCTCCTCGGCGAGGGCCGTTGCCAAGCCAAGATCTCCCATCCAGACCGCGCTCAAGTCACGGGATGTGGCCGACAGAAAGACGTTCACATCCTTGCCCGGATCCTGGTAGCAAAGATCGACGTCCTCGTCGTTGCAAACCACCCACCACTGACTGAACTCCCCAAGGTCGGGGAAGAGGAAACAAAGCACGGTTTCCCCGCTCGGCAGCTCCTCCGGCTTGAGATTGCGCTGGATGTCGAACATCAGGAATGTGACGTCCAGATCGCCCTCATCCATGTTGTCCCGGGCCCAGCGCATGCCCCAAACGACCAGCGCTTCGACCACAGCCGACAATTCCTTGCCTGCTGGTGTCAATCGGTACTCATGGCCACGTTGACCGTTTAACCGGCGCTTGAGAACCACGCCGTTTTCCTCAAGCTCGCCGAGCCTCTTGTTCAGGACAGTCGGGGAAATTCTTGGCAGGCCCTTCTGCAAGGTGGAAAACCGGCTGCTGCCCAGGAGAAGCTCCCGCACGATAAGGAGCGACCAGGAATCACCTAGTATTTCGGCAGATTTCGCGACTGGGCAGAATTGACCGTATTTGCGCATGAAGGCACCTCCGGGTCGACGATATGCATAATCACCTTAACTACGCAACGCGTAGTTCGTTGCTATCTTCCGCGCAGTATCTGCCTGGCAAGCGGCAAGGCACTCTCCCGGCACACTTACAGATTGCCTGGTGAAGGAGCCTCTCATGTCAAAATTCTTGAAAAATGTTCTGGAGATATTCGGCGTTGTCTATCTGCGCTTTCGCCCTCTGCCGCGCCTCTGGTGCGTCTGGCTGGTCGGCGTCAATGCGGCCTGCCTGTTTTTCATTGATCACATCGAGGCGCAGGTCGTGCTCGGCTTAACCGCTTTGGCAGTAGCCTTGCAGGCCGTGATCTATGACAGGACCGGTTTCACGCGCATCCTCGGCAGCGTTCACATTCTCTGGATCCCTATGTTTGCCTGGATGGCGACACGGCTTGAAGCAATCCAGAGTGATCCTTCTCTGGCCATCTGGCTGACCATTCTTTTGGCCACGAACCTGACGTCACTTGTCATCGATGTCATCGACGCCGTCCGCTACCTGCGCGGAGAACGTAGACCCCATTACAGCTGGGCAAGCCCGCCGCTGTCCTGATGGTAAGTCCAAGTCTTCCGACAAGGCAAAGGAGGCGATTTCACAAGCGCCTCTTTGGTCTTGTCAAAACCGGGCCCGGTTCGTCAGTCACACATGCAAACCGTGAAAAACTACGGAAACAATAATTGGCCGACTGTAAACTGGCAGCCTCACTCCAGCGTCGGCCAGTTCTTTTCCGCCTTGGCAATATAGCCTGGTATATCCCGGCTCCAGGTGCGTTGCACGGATCGGGAATAGTTCACATAGAGCTTGCCCTGCACCACCTTGTAGGCGAGCGGATCAACGCCGACCTTGTAACCGCGGGAAACACCGTAGGCGCAATAGCCATCATACTGCGGGGCGAAGCGCGCCGGGTTGGACGCAAAGGCATCGCGGTTTTTTCCATTCGCGAACTGGTAGGTCAGGCCGTTATGATGCGCGGTGAACTCGGCCTTTCCTTTGGAGGGCCTGTTGTTCTGGAAGTAGCTCACCGGGTCGTATCCGGTCAGCGCCAGGGGGCTCTTTGCCAATGCAGGCGGCACGAAGGTCATCAACACGAACAGGCTCGCGACAAGAAGCGGCAGTTTAGAAAACACTCTCCAGTTCATCACCGAATTCCTTATAACGGGCCCCACCGTTTCGTTATGTCGCCAGCTCTTCTGACATGCAATCAACAATGAATTGAAGCAGCTTGTTGGCTGAAACCGGAACCTTCCGTGCTGTTCAAAACGAGCACGGCGTTGCTGGAAGTGTACCTGTTCTCACGAAAGCGTGAGAGCCGTTTTCGGCTCACGCTGCCACCCCAACTCGGAAATCGCCACAAACGCCCTATAATCCGATATCGAAGATGTTCAGGCCAGGGCACAATTCCGATTGGAGACCTCGACATGACCACCGATATCATCACGCGCCGCGCGCTTCTGGCTGCCGGAGGCGCCGCTCTTGTCACCACCTCTGCAGGCCTCGTTGTACCGGCGCAGGCAACGGGACTTGCGCCGACCAAATCAATGCGCGGCGGTTCCAACAACTACCGGCCGGGTGCGCCGATCGTCGACAGGATCGGCGGTGGCGGTTTCTGGATGTCGGGAACTGTGCGCCGAGCCGGAGACGGCGCCCCCCTTGCCGGACAACGCATCCAGATATGGGCGCATACGACCGAAGGCCACGAGCGGGACCAGCGCAGCCATGGCGCCACGCTCACGGATGCCAATGGCGTGTTCCGGCTGGAGATGCCCCAGATCGTGCCGGCCTTCGGCCAGGCGCACGGGCATCTGGCCTATGACAGCGGAGAATTCAAGACCGTGTTCCTGAGGCCGGTTATGGGAAGTTCGCGGGACACCAGCCTGGAAGCCCATTTCGTGCTTCAGCCCGCCTGATCGCTTTGGCACAAAACTCGAAAACGCGCGTGCGTTCCGTTCTGATCTGGGCCACGCTCGGCATTGCGGTGCTGGTTCCGCTTTATGCCGCCGCGACCAGTCCTCTTCTTGCGTGGCGACAGCCGGTCTATATCGCGGCCGGCTTCGCCGGTATCCTTGCCCTGGCACTGTTGCTGGTCCAGCCGTTGCTGGCCGGAGGTTTCCTGCCGGGCCTGTCCGGCCTGAGGGGTCGGAAGGTTCACCGCTGGATCGGGGGCCTGCTCATTGGTGCAGTGATATTGCACGTCGCAGGTCTCTGGATCACCAGCCCTCCGGACGTCATTGACGCGCTGACCTTCACATCCCCAACACCTTTCTCCGCTTTCGGTGTCGTTGCCATGTGGACGGTGTTTGCAGCCGGTCTGCTGGCCGCCTTGCGGAGACGCCTGAACCTCTCACTCAGAACCTGGCGCCTGGCACATACTGTCCTTGTTCTCGTGACCGTCGCAGGCACCGTCATTCACGCCTTGCTGATCGAGGGGAGCATGGAGACCGTGACCAAGGTGCTGTTTTGCGTCCTGGTGGTCCTGGCGACTTTGAAGACCGTTTGGGACCTGAAGGTCTGGTCTTCACCAAAACGCAGAAGCGCCAAACGGGCGGCGTCCTAAAGCCTCTTCAAAAAGCCGCCTTCAGCGGTATTTTGCAGCCGAGATGAACTCACCGAAGGTCTCGCACCAGACCAGAACGGTTGTGTAGTTCTCGATATCGATGCCCTCCGGAACATCGACCAGGAAACCATCAAAGGTCTTCACGTCGCCAACCAGTGCGGACTGTTCCTTGAGCGGCAGGAACTCGTCTTCGTGCTCGACGAACTCACTGACCAGATAGACCTTGTAGTCAGGCCCGGGCGCAAGGCTGCCCTGATGGGAAATCCGCGCCGGTGAAACACTGACCTTGCCTTCCCCCCAGTGAAGGAAGTCGCTGCCCCTCAGATCGCGGTTGAATTCCGCAGTATAAAGCGCCTCGTCCGCCTGCTGCTGGAGCATCTCGGCATCAGGTGATTTTGGCGCGATCAGGATCGGCAGGAAATAGACCCCGAGCGCAAACCCAACTGCCAGCATTGCACCGTGGGAAACAAGAAGCGCGACGATACGGAGCATGGAAACCTCTTCCGATTCGGGCCGCGAGTTCTCGCGCCCTCAGAGCGACAGATCGACCTTGTCTAGCAACGCCGGCATTACAGGGCAAGAAATCAACCGACTGTCCGCAATTGATCACTCGGAAACGGTCCGCATTTCGGACGGGTTTGCCAAATCAGTACCAGAAACCTTCGCGTCGCCAGATGGTGAAGTTGCCGCGCACGGGCGGGTTCGGTGTCCCGCCTTCAATCCTGAACTCGCGACCGCCGTTGAGACCCTTGCCGTTGGTCTGTTTCAGCGTCACCCACCTGTTGGTCTGGGGGCCGCCGGTCGAACTCTGGCACATGTCGATATGGGCGCTCTTTTCATCCAGTTTCTGCCAGACCCAGTCAACGAGCGCGACATGGCCGTTCCAGACCATGAAGTCGAGTGGTTTGACCTCATCGATGTCGTCGATGTTGATCTTGGCCACCTGCTCGGGATACCGCTTTGGCGAGACCCCGTAATACTTGTCCCATTCGCCGACATAGATCAGGAAATTCGCAACAAAACCGATGCAATCCATGCCAAAGAACCGGTCCTGAACCATGGCCTGCAAAGCCGCCTGGTCCGACATCTTGTCGAAATAGAGCTTCTTGATCTTGCCCTTTTCCTCAAGGTTCTTGGAGCCATCCTTCTTGGCCCGGCCGCACACCTCGACCTTGTATTTGTCGAGAAGCTCCTTGTTCTTCAACATGAAGTTCCAGATCTTCACAAAGGTCTTGTCGTTGCCCTGGCCTTTCAGGGCAAGGTCGATGGCCTTGCCGCCGACCTGCTGGTTCAGGTTGATACCGGTGGCGTCCTTGATCCAGCGAAAATTCTTGTAGAAGCTGTGCGCGCTGTCATTGCCGCCATTGCCGCGGTCCTTGCACAGGTATTGGGTGAGACGCACCGGTCCCGCACTGGTCTGTAGACCCGGACTGGTGAGATGGTTCACGTAGTGATACGGCAGGAAAAAGGACTCGGCCACGGTTACACTCCTTGAATCGGCTTTCCGTCAAATGCCCTGTTCCATTGCCTCCACGTTCTTATCCGTGCTTTCCGATCCCGCATTTGCGATCGGCCCCGCGCGCTTGTCTATTAGATGTGCCTGCCCGGCTTGCCGTTCAACTTTTCAATTGCCTCAAGTGTATCGAATGTAACATGCACATAACCCGAGCCTCGCCGATGCATCAGACGCGCACGATAGCGACCGGGTACTGATCTGATGGCATGGCAGCACGGAAATGCCAGGATCCTATGCCGCACACGGGCAACCGGGTTTCGTAGGCGTTTTAGCCAAAACAAAAAAAGGCAGGGTGCCCGGAGGCACCCTGCCCATTGCTCAACCCATTTTGCACGGTGATCAGATATAGTCCGTATCCGGAATGAGCGTGCCTGCAGCATTTGCACCATGCTGCTGTGCGGCAGCGAGATCGTTGCCTGCAGTGTCCGCCGACGTTCCGAACATAGACAGTGTCTCGGAAGCACCGTCCAGCAGATCCAGAATATCTGCAGATGCGAAACTCCGGGACCCGATTTCAAAGATCTCGTCATCAAATGCGCTGGTGTCGACGTACTGGGCCCTTTCGTGGATCGCCGTCAGGTCAAATGCAAAGCTGTCTGCACCCTGCACGACCTCGAGCCACTCGACGGCAGTTGTCGCCTGGTCCATTCCGTGAACCGTGGCGACCGTCTGGTCCTCGACCTGGATGGTCAGCGTGTCCTCCGAGCCGATGAAGCTGAACGCATCGCGGTCAAGCGCGTCCAGAGAAAGACTGCGCAGCTCGATGACATCCGTCCCGTCCGGGGTTTGCGACACTTCGTCGAGCTCGGGAATCTCGACACCAAGTGAATTCAGGAAGGACTGGACGCCGTCGGTCGCCCGCTCGGCGATGGTCACTTCCTGACCGGCCCAGATCGCGTAGGTATCGTCACCGGCTTCACCTGACAGGAAGCCTTCGCCGCCCAGGACATCATCCCCCATGCCGCCCAGAGTGACATTTGCCTTCACCTCGTAGGCACCAAATCCGCCGACACCGAAGTCAGGGCTGAAATCGGCAACTGTCTCGATCAGTCCCGAGATCGGGCTCGAGAACTCCTCGATCGCGTTGAGCGTGTCCGTCAGGGTTGACCGGAACTGCTGCACCAGCGGGATGTCGGTCAAGACGTCATGGATCATGATTTTGGCAAAATCCGAGATGTCCATCACGACATCGGAACCGGCGCCACCCGAGAAGAGATTGCCAAAGCTGAACGAGAGCAGGTCGATGTCTGCAGCACTGTCGATCTCGTCTTCCATTTCGAGCGCATCGACCATCGCGTCCAGACCGGAACTGGACAGGATCAGGTCGTCGCCCTCACCGCCCATCACAAGCGTGTTCGTGTCGCCGACGCTGAGTGCGATGTCATTGTCGTCACCGCCGTGAACAATGGTTCCAGGGCCGCCAGCAAAGAGCAGGTCTGCGCCTTCACCACCGAGTTGCGCCGTCACCACCAGTTCATCCGGGAGAGCTCCGTCAATGACGGCGCCGTTGCCATCGGAACCCGCTTTCCGTTTCAAAGTGACGCTACCGGCGGCTTCGTCACCAAAGGACAGGCCCAACATGAAGTCGGTGTCCGCACCACCATGCTGGAAGGAAACAGCACCCTTGAATTGCGGGGCGATGGTCTCGGAAGCCGCCACCATGATGTCGGAACCTTCGCCGCCGAATTGGAGCACACCCTGACCGCCGCCGATGACGACGTCATTGCCTGCGTCGGCATATTGCAGCACACCTACGCCGCCGCCAACCAGGACATCATTGCCCTGCCCCATTACCTGGGTCGTTGCAGCTCCTGCACCAAAAGCGAAATCCTTGCCCGTGCCGCCAAATTGCAGATTGTTGGTACCGCCACCAATCATCACGTTGGTGCCGCCATCGCCGGTTTCGAAATGTTCGTCGAACTTTTCAATCACCTCGGCAAATCGACCGTCGTCAAAACCGAGATCGGACGGAATGGCGCTCCACAGGTGGTCACCGAACTGAATGTTGTTGGCGCCACCGGCCATCAGGAAATCGTCATCCGATCCGCCAATCTGGATGTTCGCACCGCCAACGGCGAAGAGCTTGTCCTTGCCGGCACCTCCGTGTTGCAGGTTCAGGCCCGCAACACCAACCAGCACGTCCTCGCCATCGCCACCGAACTGACCAACATTGGAACCGAGGCCGAACATCTTGTCGTCACCGGACTGGCCGAACTGGAGATTACCGACACCGGCGGCCGCAAGCAGGTCGTCACCGTTGCCACCGTACTGGACGTTGGCAACACCCAAGGCCTTCATGCGGTCATCGCCATCGCCGCCAAACATCGTGTTGACGCCACCAATGGCCTGCATGTCGTCATCACCGGCATTGCCATAGACCACATTCACGCCACCGGACGCCTCGATCGTGTCATTGCCGTCATCGCCATGAAGAACGTTGACGCCACCGGTTGCCTTGATGACATCGTCACCTGAGCCACCATAGGCGACGCTGGAACCGCCCTTTGCTACGATGACGTCGTTGCCGGCGTCGCCGTGCATGACGTTGGAAACACCACGGCCTTCCAGGTGATCATTGCCATTGCCCCCACGCATCACATTGGAAGCACCGACGCCTTCCATGCGATCGTCACCGTCATTGCCGAACATCACGTTGGAAGCTCCATGACCGATCAACGTGTCGTTGCCGGTACCGCCATGCATCACATTGGAGGCACCATGGCCTTCCAGATGATCATCACCGGCATCCCCCTTCATGACGTTTGAAGCCCCGTAGCCATAGAGCGCATCGTTGTGGTTGCCGCCGGACATCACGTTGGAAGCGCCACGACCTTCCAGTCGATCATTGCCATTGTCGCCATGCATCACGTTTGAGGCGCCGTAGCCGTACATGGTGTCGTTGTCATCCCCGCCATACATGACGTTGGACGCGCCGCGTCCTTCCAGGCGATCATTTCCGTCTTCACCGCGCATCACATTGGAAGCGCCATAACCCTTGAGCGTGTCGTTGCCGGTACCGCCATACATGGAGTTGGAGGCGCCATAGCCGTAAAGGCTGTCGTGGCCGGAACCACCCTTCATCTTGTTGGAAGCACCGTAGCCATAGAGACGGTCGTTGTAGCTGCCACCGTCCATGTCGTTTGACGCGCCATAACCGTAGAGCCGGTCTTCGCCGGAATCTCCGCGCAGCACATTTCTGGCACCATATCCGTAGAGATAATCGGTTCCGGTGCCGCCGGACATCTTGTTGTAGGCGCCGTAGCCGTAAAGCTTGTCGGTTCCGCTATCGCCCCACAGGTAGTTGGTGGCACCATAGGCCTTGACGACGTCATTGCCTGACCCGCCACGCAGGTAATTGAGCGGAGCCCAGCCTCCGACAAAATCATTTCCCGAACCGCCGCGAAGATCGTTCTTGATCAGGGAGTAGCCGTACAGCTTGTCATTGCCGGAACCGCCATCCTTGTAGCCGTAAAGGCCATAGAGCTTGTAGGTCTGATGAATGCTTTTGGAAGAAGAGCCCATAACTGAAGTTCCTTGTTATGAAAAAATGAGTGCAATCACGCGGCGTAGGCGCGGGCTTTGACGGGTCGTCCGTGCTGATCGCGACCGGGATGCTGGACGACCTTCAGGACACGCCCCGTTCCATCCCGGCGCACAGAGCGCAGGGCCCGATCCGGAAACACGGTTCGCTTGAGGTCACGGGCAACGTGAAAACCGTCGCCAAAGGGTGCGATGAAATCGATCACCACCGGGTTGGGGCCGCTATGCCACTGGTCTGGCGACGGCATGTGATCCTGATGAAGAACGGCTTGCTCGATCTCGTCGTCGAGCCATGCCCACGTCGCCATTGCGACGGGCAGACCACTGCGTCTCCAGATACGCACCTGGCCAAGCATGAGCGGGGGCAGAATAAGGCCACCGATGTCGGAGATGTTACGATCCCTGTGAAGGGAACTTTCTGCCATCAGGGCGGTTGCTTCGCCAAGCATGGCGAAAGTGACCTGAGGGGTCGGCTGGATCTGCGTCATGTCACTTGCTCCTGACTTCGTTTCCGTTGTCAGAAAGCTAGTTTCGCGACCACTCGTCTCGTATGGGGTCGATCCCCCATTTGAAGGTCCTGACGGTGAATTCCCTGGAGAGCGGATGTGTGACTGCGGCAGGAAGTTTCCCGATCGCCCGGTCGCGGCCTTGTGGCGAGGCTGGCAGGCCTTGTGCAAAATTGTTCAAAAAAATCAGGGCGGCAGTACCGGTCAGACCTGCGACGCAGGGATCCGAGAAGACCAGAACGTATCTTGAGTTCTGCGGCGTCTTGCCGACCGCAAAGTCTCCGGCGCAAGGGTGTTGCGCCGGAGTTTACCTATCCCCGCAATCGGTGATGCAGGATGATCGGCACCGCGAGTTCTTCCTCGTCGGACAGATGCCGATCGAGAAAGGCTTCTATTGTTTCCGACAGACGGTGCAGCTGGCCGGCCTCTTCCCTGGCCTGTGGCTCATCCAGGTGGACCAGCTTGATTGCCCTGTTGGCGACCCTGGTGAAGCTGTCCAGAACCTTGTCGAGCTCTGCGTGATCCTTTTCCAGAATTTCGAGACCGGCATCAAACCGGGGATCGGCTTCTGACAGCTCCGGGAAGTAGCTTTTGTCTTCCCAAGTGTGATGACCATGCAGGTTCGCCACCAGGGCGTTGCCGTAGTAGGACAGCCGTGAAGCGTAGTCGTCGGGCGCGCGGGACTTGTCCAGATAGAGCTCCGTTTCAAGGCGAACAAGCTCGCCCAGCCTGCGGAACATCTGATGTGCGCCAAGCCAGTGTCTGGTCTTCTCCTTGAAACCCGGATGCGCTTCCCAGCTGTCCCGGGGGTACATCTCCAGGAGGCTGCGCATGTTTGCGGGGAGGTCTTCTGTGCGGATGTCGAATTTCTGATCCATCGCCATCTCCTTTCCGCAGATATGTCGGGAGTATGGCTTGGGGTTTCCAGTCTCGGAACTGCAAAGCCGTTATGCATCAGATGCTTGGCAGAAAGCGAGCGCTCGATGGAACACGGCCGGCCGTGTCAACTCTCCGGTTGCTGGTCCAGACGCACAGACACATTGATCTTGTTTCCATCCGGGTCACGCGCGTATGCGCCAAAATAGTCCGGATGATAGTGGCGCGGGCCCGGCGCGCCCTCGTCCACACCGCCGCACCGCAAGGCCGCCTCGTGAAATGCCCTGACGGCGTCCCTGTCGGGGGCATGGAACATGACCTGTGTGCCGTTTCCAAAGGTTGCCGCCTCTTCGTTGAATGGCACGACAACAAACAGCGTGACCTGTCCATCCGGCCCTGCGTACCCTCTTTCGTTCTGATCGAACATCACGCACTTCATGCCGATCGTGGCAAGAACCTCATCATAGAAAGCTCCTGCCGCCTGCATGTCATTGGTTCCGATACATACACCAGCAAGCACGGCAACTCCCTTCCCGGTTTCAAGCACGACGTCGGCCGCAAAAACGTGCGACCGAGGGATCTTGACTAAAGAAAACTGACTTCACCCGTCGCAATATCATAATTGGCGGCCACCGACACCAATGCGCCACTGGCATGCATTCCTGCAAGCACCGGCTCGGACGTTTCGGATTTTCTTGCGTTCAGGACGGCGTTTCGGTCAATGGCCGCAGCCAGCAAATCCGGCGGGTTTTCGGCCATCACGTCATAAACGGCAGGACGAATTGCGTCGACGAGGCTTGGCAGGTGTCCCGGAGGCAATTCCCTTTCCTTCACGGACTTGATGGTTGCGTCCACCGCTCCACACCCTGAATGTCCGAGCACAACAATGGCCTGGACCCCCAGCACCGCAGCGCCAAATTCAAGGCTGGCAAGCCCATCCTCGTTGATGAAATTGCCGGCGACCCGAACGACAAAGAGGTCTCCCGGGGCCTGATCGAAAATAAGCTCCGGCACGACCCTGGAATCGGAACAGGCAACCACTGCAGCAAAGGGCTGCTGACCTGCCGCCCTGCTGAACCGTTCCTTTGAGTGGTCCGTGTTGACAGGTGTGTTGGCGACGTATCGCGCATTTCCGGCGATCAGTTTCTGCAGAGCTTCATCCGGCGTTGACGGGCGCGCCGCCCGGGCTCGTCTTCCAGCCGGTACGACCCCAGCACAAGCCAGAACCAGTCCCCCGGCCATCAAGGTCCGCCGGTTCATGGTTCCCGTTCCGCATTTTGCGCACATTATCGGCCCTCCGCGGCGACGCCTCCAGCGTTCACCCGTTTCTTTCAGCCACAGACTGTCATTTGAGGGCCGGGAATGGCAAGCCGCAAGTCCGAAATCTAAATCCGCATGCGCGGTACGTCATTGGGATCAAGACGCAGTTCAATCAAAAGCGGCGTGGTACGGTTTTCGATCTCGACAATCGCCGCCTCCAGTTCGTCGGCCGACCGGACCGTCACGCCCTTGACACCCAGCGCTGTCGCGACGTCGGCAAAAGACGGCCAATCGAACATTGCGAGGCCCGGATCCATGCTGCGGTCGAGGAACTGGATATGCTCCGCACCATAGGCGGAATCGTTGCAGACGATAACGACCAGATCCTGTTTCATTCGCACGGCCGTGTTGAACTCGTTGATGCCGCCCATCATGAAACCGCCGTCACCCGTGAACAGCACGACCGGCCGGTTGGGTGCGGCAAAGCCCGCCCCGAGTGCTTCCTGAAGTCCGAGCCCGATCGAACCGAAATTGGCCGTCACGAGAAAGCTCTTGGGATCCGGCACCGTGATCCGGCACCAGACCTCGGTCATGAAACGTCCGCCGTCTGTTGCCAGGATACGGTTTTGGGGCAGGATCTCTTCCAGCCGGTCGAGCGCATGGACAAAGTTCACGAAACCATCCTTGGCCGTGGTCGCCCTTGCCGGTGGATGCGCGGTCAGGGCCGCCATATCCAGCTCGCGCGTGAAACCGCTTGCAGGAATTTCCGCCTCATCCAGCCAGTAGACAATATTGCCAGCCGTCAGACCCGCGTCTGCGACAAGGGCGGCATCGGCGTGAAAGTTCTTGCTGACCTCCGTCACCGTGTCATTCACCTGGACGATGCGTTTGCCTTTCATGAGCGCCCCCCGGTCCGTCGTGAAATGATGCAGGCTGGTGCCGAAACACACCAGGCAGTCGCTTTTGGCAATGACCTCGTAGGCCGCCGGCGTGCTGAGCGTGCCGAAGATGTCCATGTTGAACGGATGGTCGTTGAAAAGCCCCTTGGCCTTGAGCGTGGTCGCCAGAGGCGCTTCCAGTCGGTCTGCCAGCTGCACCAGCTTGTCGCGCGCTTCAACAGCCCCGCCACCGGCAAGGATGATTGGCCGGCGTGCAGAGGCGATCATGCCCACGGCCTCGTCCAGGTCATCTCCTTCGGGCACATAGGCCGGTGCCTTGAACGCCTTGAAGGTTTTCGTCTCGTGAACCGCCTCCTGCCACATGAAGTCCGCGGGCATGTTCAGAACGATTGGGCGCTTTTCAACCCGGGCCCGGAAAAACGCATGGGCAACGTCATGGGCCGCGGTCCCGGCCGACCGCATCTGTTCGAAACCGGCACCGGTCACCTTGACCAGTTCCCGCTGGTCGATGTTCTGAAGGTTCTGAGGTGTCATCACCGGCGTGTCTCCGGCCAGAAGAACCATCGGAATATGTCCTCTGGCCCCCTCCGTCAGGGCGGTCACACAGTTGGTCAATGCGGGGCCGTGCGTGACCGTGGCAACACCCATTTTTCCCGAGACATGAGAATAGGCGAGAGCCATCAGAACGGCGCTGCCTTCATAAGAAACCGGGACGAAGGTCGCCCCACAGTTGCGCACATAATGATCGACCATGAAGAGGTTGGCGTCGCCCATAAGGCCGAACATGGTGTCTATGCCCTGGTCCAGAACCGCCCGGGCAATTGACTGATAGGTGTAGGTCTTGCCGTCCATTTCGTTTTCTCAGGCCTCCCGCAACGGGTGCAACACCTGACTCAATGTCCCGGTGTTATGGGGACTGTCGTATCGCCGCACCCAAAAAGTTACATTTGCAACTATCTACGTTGAAACCGTCGCTTGTTCAAACGCTTTGTGTGAAAACGCGGTGCGGCCTTCCCCTTCCTGTAACGCTTGCCTGAAGCATTCCGCTTCAGAGGCCTCGCAGGAAGTCTGCCAGTTGCTGCCGCAGCCAGACATGGGACGGATCGTTCTGGCGGCGCGGGTGCCACATCAGGTCGACGTCAAAGACCGGACTGTCAAACGGTGTCGGACAGGACGTAACGCTGTCGGCAAAGAGGGGCACCAGCCGCCCCGGTACAAGACAAAGATTGTCGGTGCGGGCCACGAGGGCAGGTGCCAGCAGAAAGCTCGGCAGGGAGACCGCGACACGCCGCTTCAATCCCAGGCCCGCAAGAACCTTGTCGGCCGCACCGACAAAGCCACCTCCCTCCGGCGACACCAGGACATGGCGCGCCGAACAGAATTGTTCCAGCGAAAGCTCTGCGTCGGCGAAAGGATGTCCGTGGCGCATGATCACCCGGAAATTTTCGGTGAATGCAGGCCGTGACCTTGCTTCGGGCAACGCCATGCCGCTCACCAGCGCCAGGTCCACGGCATCCTCTTCCAAGGAAGTCCAGAGCGATCTGGGTTCGAAGCTCAGAAAGGATAGGCGCGCATGAGGTGCCGCGCGTCCGATCAGATCCTCCACCTTTGGTGCCAGCAACGCATGAACATAGTCGGTTGCCACGATGCGGAACGTCTTGCGCGTCACGTCGGGCTCAAACGCGCTGTTTTCGCGCACCAGGGCATCCAGGTCCCGCAGGTGCCCGCGCAAGTCGTCCTGCAGGGCGCGGGCACGGCTGGTCGCCACCAGCCGCCGTCCTGATGGCGTCAGCAGGGGGTCGTTGAAGAGGTGACGCAACCGCTTCAATTGTGCCGACATTGCCGGCTGGCTTACACCGAGCTGAGCAGCGGCCCTTGAGACATTTTCATGTTCCAGCAACGCATCGAGTGCAAGCAGCAATCCGATGTCACCCTGCTTTATATCCATTTTTATTATACCAGAGATACAATTTCCAAATTTTAATTATGATTCTACATGCCCCAAATGCAAGTCATCAGACACAGGAGATGGCTTATGAAGATCGGAATTATCGGTTCAGGTGGCATGGCAAAAGCGCTGGCCGGAAAATGGCGCTCAAAGCACGATGTCATGCTGTCCGGACGCAATGCCGAACGCGCGCAGGCAGCTGCCTCGGAAACGGGTGCTGTCGCCGGCACGGCTACTGAAGCGGCGGCATTCGGGGACGTGGTCGTATTGGCAACGCGCTGGGAAGACGTCTTCAGCGGGATTGAAAGCGCTGGCGGACCGGACGCGTTCAAGGGCAAGATCGTCATCGACATCAACAATCCGGTCAGCACGGAGAGTTTCCTGACCACCCGCGAGGATGGCCGATCGCTTACCCAGGCGATCGCGGATCATTTGCCGGGCGCCCATGTCGGCAAGGCCTTCAACATGGCCCAGGTCGCCGTCTGGGAAGACGAAGACATGCATTATGACGGCCGCCAGATGGTAACGCTCTACACGGCGGACGACGAAGCGGACACAACCATCGCGGCATTGATCAGCGATGTCGGGGCGGCGCCCTTGCGCCTCGGCGGCAACGCCCACGCCTATCAGCTGGAAGCGGCCGCTGCGATCGTCATTCAATTCCTGTTTGCCGGGCGCGATCCGCAGACAATCTTCAATTTCATTCAACCGGAGATCAAGGCGGTCCGGTGATGGCGGGAGCTGCAATGTGCGAGGTCATGGCCGGTTCGGGGTCATCCTGAACCGGTCAGCACCTGGGAGGTTGCGGGTATACCCAGAAGACGTCAGTGAAAACCGCCGATGCGGTGTTGCTCTTCCAGAAGCGCTTCGAGCTTTGGTCCCGACATGGGTCTGCCGGTCAGGAACCCTTGCACGTCATTGCAATCGAGTGCCTTGAGGTGACCCATCTGGCTTTCCGTCTCGACCCCTTCGGCAATCACCCGCATGCCAAGTTCGTGCCCGAGTGACACGATGGCGCGCGCGATGACGAGTTCACGAGATCCGCGATCCATGTTCTGGACAAAAGCGCGGTCGATTTTCAGCTTGTTGAGTGGAAATGCACACAACGCGCTGAGACTTGAATAGCCGGTTCCGAAGTCGTCAAGCGCGATCTGCACGCCCATGTCCCTCAGGCGGGTCATGGTCTCGATACACTGGTCCGGATCCTTGATCAGGCTGCTTTCCGTCAGTTCGAGTTCGAGCAACTCGGGCGGCAGACCTGTTGTTCCGAGAACCTCCTTGATCTTGTCGATCAATCCGGATCCGAAGAATTGCTGCGCAGACACATTCACGCTCATGACAACCGGATCACTGGCCGCCTTGTCCCAACTGCAACGTTGGCGGCAAGCCTCCTGGAGAACCCAGTTTCCAAGTTCCGAGATCAATCCGCTGTCTTCCGCTGCCGCAATGAAATTTCCCGGCAGAAGCCGTCCCTTGAGCGGATGGTCCCATCGAACAAGAGCCTCGACCCCGGTCATCTGGCCCGATTTCAGGTCGAATTGCGGCTGGTATTCCAGAAAGAACTGACCGTCCCTGAGACCGGTGCGCAGATCCTGCAGCAGATTCAGTTTGAGCGCATCCTGTTCGGCGAGCGTTGCGGAATAGAACCGGTAGCAGTTCCGGCCGGGCGACTTCTGCCTGCACACGATCCAGAAGCGGGCGTATCGATGCCGGGTCGTCCACACCGCCCTTCATCACGATCACGAATTCGTCGCCCCCGAAACGGGCGACCATGTCCTCGGCGCGGACACTGTCGGCCAACCGGTCAGCCATGATTTTGAGGACCCTGTCACCGGCAGAATGTCCCAGGCTGTCGTTGACCGCCTTGAAACGATCAAGGTCAACAAAGACGACGGCAAACTTCTCTTTCGTCGCCGTGTTGCTGCGGATCAGTTCGGCCATCCGCCGCTCCAGCTGCGAACGATTGGGCAGACCGGTCAAGGTGTCGTTTTCTGCCAGGAACCGGATCTTCTCCTGCGCCAGCTCTCGCTCAATCGCAATTGCTGCTATTCGCGCGGTTTCTCCCATCAGGCTGGCTTGAATTTCGCTGGGTACGGAAATCTGGTCGAAATAAAGGGCAAGCGTGCCAAACACCTGTCCCTTCAGTGACTTGATCGGCATGGACGTACAGGCCATCAGTCCCGCGTCAAGGGCAGGTTCGCATTGCGCTTCCCAGAAAGGGTCCTGCGCAATGTCCGCAACGCAGACCGTCTCTCCGCGAAAAGCGGCGGCACCGCAGCACAGGTTTTGCGGCCCGACCTTCAGACCGTCCAGCTGATTTCTAAGTGCAATTGGCAGGCTGGGAGCCGCGGCGAGCTTCAAATGCTCCCCGTCCTTGTCGAGAACAAGAATGGAAGCCTGGATACCACCGAGCTGCTCTTCGATCAGAACGAGCAACTCGCTCAACACGTCGGCCAAGGGCATTCCCGCCGCGATCATCTCCAGAACCTTGCTCTGGCCCTCGCGCAGCAGCTCGGACTTCTTGCGCTGCGTGATATCCCGGGCGATGCCGAACAGTCCGATAACGGCACCGTTTTCGTCTCTCAAAGGCACCTTCGTGGTCGACAACCACTGCTTTTCACCGCCTGGCAGATAAACAAATTCATCGTGACCGACCATGGCCTGGTCGCTTGCCATCAGGGACTGTTCTTCCCGAAAGAACTGCTGGGCTATGTCCGCAGGATGAAGCTCGAGATCGGTCCGCCCGATAATGTCGGTCGCGTCCTGTTCGCTGAAATGCCGTTTCAGGGCTTCGTTGGCCATGACGAACCGCCCGTGGCGGTCTTTCAGAAAAACGGGGTCCGAGATGTATTCCGCAATCTGCTGAAACCAGATCCTGTGCGCAGCCCAGCTGCCGGCACCCGGCGCGAAATCAGTTTTTGGTGGAGAGGACGCGTTTGAGGCTTCAACGGAAGGATGGCCCGGCTCGCTCCCTGAACCGGCTTCACTGCGATCAGGCGGAACAGACCAACGCCCCATGACCCCACCCTGAGAACTGTTAACAACCAGGGCATTTTTACACGAACCGGGATGAATTTAAATGTTATTCACCTAATAAAACGCATTTAACAACACAATTTAATATGCAACTCCTGATGTTAACTTGTAGAACATCTCGCGATTAAACAAACACCAACATCACAACAATACTAGACACATGCACCATTGTTCATTTCTTCAAGGAATTCTTGCGCATTTTCAAGAACTGTTGCTCTGCGGTGCTCCGTCATCCGATCCCAGGTTCGATACATTTGTGCCATGCGCGGATTGCGCTCGAACCGATTTCTGTGACGCACAAGAAAATGCCAGTAAAGCAGGTTGAACGGACAGGCCTGATGGCCCGTTTTGTCTTTGACGGAATAGGAGCAGCTTCCGCAATAGTCCGACATCCGGTTGATATAGTTGCCGGAGGAGACGTAGGGCTTGGACGCAAACACGCCCCCATCGGCAAACTGGCTCATGCCAAGCGTGTTGGGTGCCTCCACCCATTCAAACGCATCGACGTAAACCGACAGGTACCATTCGTGAACCTGCATCGGATCCAGTCCCGCCAGCAATGCAAAATTGCCGGTAACCATCAATCGCTGGATATGGTGGGCATAGGCCTCGTCGCGGGTCTGGCGGACAACGCTTTCCATGCAGGCCATCTTGGTTTCCGCCCCCCAGAACATCGGTGGCAGGTCGCGATTGTGATCAAGGGCGTTCCGCTGCGTATAGCCGGGTCCTTCCCGAAAATAGATCCCGCGCACGAATTCTCTCCAGCCGATGATCTGCCGGATGAACCCCTCAGCGGCATTGATCGGGGCACGCACCTCTTTCCAGGCGGTTTCCACCCGTCGGCAAACGGTGAGAGGATCAAGCAACCCGATATTGAGATAGGCAGAGATCAGGGCGTGATAGAGAAACCTGTTCTCCATCAGCATCGCGTCCTGGAAGTCGCCGAAACGCGGGAGCGCATTGTCGATGAAATGGTCGAGAACCGCCTCCGCCTGTGCACGGTCCGTCGCATATCCGAAGGATGAGAGGGCTCCAAAATTGTCGGGGAACTGCCTGAGAACGAGGTCAAGAACCTCCCTGACCGTGTCATCCGGCTCAAACCAGAGAGGTGCCGGCGCAAACAGATCGGAGCTGGCAGGTTTCCGGTTGTCGTGGTCGTAGTTCCATTTGCCCCCGGCCGGTTCGCAGCCATCCATAAGGAGCCCCGTCTTGCGCCGCATTTCCCGGTAGAAATACTCCATGCGCAATTGCTTGCGCCCGTCCGCCCAACGCTCGAACTCGGCGTGGCTGGCCACAAACCGATCGTCCTCGTTCAGAACCACTTCGAGAGGCATATCCTCAAGAGCCTCGATCAGACGCCATTCACCCGGTCTGGTCCCGATCACTTTCCTCGTGCCGTGCTCTTCCGCGCGGCGCAGCAGTTCGCCCGGGATCGATCCGGAATTGAGCGGGTCATCCAGCCTGGTATAGGCAACATTCCAGCCGTCGGCTTCGAGACTGCGCGCGAACTTTCTCATAGCGGCAAAGACAAGCGCGATCTTTTTCGGATGATGACGGACATAGGTCGCCTCGGCGGCGACTTCGGCCATGACGACCAGATCCTCGGACTGATCGGCTTGCCTCAGTGCCGCGATATCCGGTGACAACTGGTCTCCGAGAACGAGGACAAGCGTCACCACGGCACCTCTTCAGCCTTCCAATCAAAGAACTTTCCGGTGTCGTCTCGCGTCAGCCCGTCGGCAACAGCCAGGAGGTTGGTCGCCGCGCTTTCCGGCGACACCTTGTCATGTCCCTTGAACGCCTCGGTGAAGCGAGTGGCGACCGTACCGGGATGCAGAGCCACGACAATCACGTCTTTCCGGCGTCGGCCGATCTCGATGGCAGCAGTTCTCACAACCTGATTGGCCGCGGCCTTGGACGCCCGATAGGAATACCAACCGCCAAGATGATTGTCGGTGATTGATCCGACACGCGCGGTCAAGGTGGCAACGACGGCTCGACCGTCTTTAGGCAGCAGCCGCGTGACGTGACGCAGGACGAGTGCAGGGCCGATGACATTCGCTGCCATGACGGTCTGCATTGCCGTCGCATCCACTTGTTCCAGGGACTTTTCCGGCGTCCCACCTGCAGGCGCCAGAATACCGGTCGCGATCAGAATGAAATCGAATGTCCCCTCAAGATTTCCAAGAACACGATCAACCGAGGCCCTGTCGGTAATGTCCAGGTCGTCCTTGTTGCGCGACAGACCAACCACCGCGCATTGCCTTTCGGACAGATGCGAACAGACTGCGGCACCTATGCCGCCGCTGGCTCCTATGATCAACGCTCGCTTCAATGCACATACCTGTCTTGTTTGAACTCGGAAATCTAACCCGCGGCGCCAACAAGCAGCGACGTGATCACGACAATTGTCAGGGGTAGGCGCAATTTCGGATACCAGGCCGGCAGAGGTCCGTTCTGGG
Organism: Roseibium sp.; assembly: GCA_017643925.1. Classification (GTDB taxonomy): domain Bacteria; phylum Pseudomonadota; class Alphaproteobacteria; order Rhizobiales; family Stappiaceae; genus Roseibium. The sequence continues at coordinate 208,487 of JAEPML010000003.1, forward strand.
TCAGCCTCAGATCGACAATGAACATCGCGGCAAAGGCCAGGGCCAGCGGAAGCAGGTCGGCTCCAACAGGCAACAGCAGCGCCGCCCATCCGACGAGGGAGGGCACGACGCTCAGGATGAGATGCGAACCGGAGACGTTGGACGACGGGCCCCGTCCAATGGCAAGACCCCAATGAACGCCACCCAGAAAAGACAGGATGACCGCCCCGTAAGCAACGAGTGCCTGGGTTCCCAATCCCTGCCAGTCCTGTGTTCCGAACACCGCGAGCACAGCACATCCCACGAAAGGCAGCGCGCCTGTGCCACCAAGCCACAGGGCAGACACCGGTACGGACGTGTCCTCGGGCGTTTCCGGGGATAGGGTATTTGCGGTTTCCAAAGTCATGTCTCGTTTGTCCAAATCTCTGCCGTCGGGTTCCTTTGTGATGATCGGACATCGATTGCCCGGTCAGACAACACCGATTGAGTAAGGATACGCGGGCGTGCGTTCAGCGGATCTTTGACCCGTCAATTGTTGCCTGTGCCAAGAATGAGCGTCACGGGATCCGATCCGCCAGCCCATGGCAGGCAAGAAACAACACCTTTCCTTTCGGGTGCGAACCGCGGCATCCTGTTCCACATGTGAACCGGCAGCCTCTGCAAAGTCGTACCAAGGCGAAAATCGAGGAATACGACATGAGTTTTTTTGGCACCTTCCTTGGCGTCGCGTTTTCAACCGCCGCCACTCTGATCCCGGCAGTGTCGGAAGCGCGTTCGGGCAAGACGGATGTGAATGCGCACAGTTTCTCCTTTGCCATGCCCAACGGAGAAACGCTCGAGCTGAGCTCCTTTGCCGGCCAACCGGTCCTGGTGGTCAACACGGCGACTGAATGCGGTTTCAGCGATCAACTGGCCGGGCTGCAGAACCTGCATGAACGGTATGCTGACAAGGGCCTGGTCGTTCTGGGTGTTCCCTCAAACGACTTCGGGGGACAGGAGCCGCGTGCGGATGGCGAAATCGCACAATTCTGCAAGGCGGAATACGGCGCCGAGTTCCTTCTGACGGCGAAGACTTCGGTCAAGGGCGAAATGGCCCATCCGTTCTACAAATGGGCAAGTGACGTGCTCGGGAAAAAGGCGCGGCCCTTCTGGAACTTTCACAAGTACCTGATCGCCCCTGACGGCTCGATCGCTGCCTTTTATGCAACGCCCGTCAAACCGACCTCATCGCGCATCACCAGGGCGATCGAGCGCGAACTGGCAAATCGGCAGGAGAACCTTTCTGCCGCCGAGTGATTATCCCAAGACAATCACCTTTGTGCCGAGCTCAACGCGATCGTAGAGGTCGATGATGTCCTGATGCCACATGCGAATGCAGCCGCTGGAGGCGTTTGTGCCAATGCTGCTCGGCTGATTGGTGGAATGGATCCGGTAAAGCGTGTCCTTGTTGCCCTGCCAAAGGTAGAGGCCCCTGGCCCCGATCGGATTGCCCGGACCACCGGCCTGGCCATCCTTGTATTTTGCGAGGGACGGGTCCCGCTCGATCATTTCATCGGGCGGGAACCATTTGGGCCATTCCCGCTTGAAACGGATGACGGCTTCTCCGTTCCAGGCGAAACCCGCCCGGCCAACCCCGATGCCGTATCGAATGGCACGACCACCCGGTTCGATCAGGTAAAGGAACTTCTTCTTCGGATCGACAACGATCGTTCCGGCCGGGTATTTGCTCGGGTAGAAAACCGTCTGACGAAGATATTTCGGATCGAAATTCTGGTACTTGATGCCCGGGAGCGAAAATCCGCCATCGCGGATCGGGGCATAGGCGGACGCATAGTCAGGTGTTCCGTCCGAAAGCGGATTCAGACCCGCCTGTACCGTTGATTTCTGCTGGCTCTGACAGGCTGCAAGCAACAGTGGAATACCGGCAACAAAACTGCGGCGGGTCAATTTCAACGCCATGTTTCGTCCTTCTTGAAAGATTGCGTCCGAGCTTGTCCTTTGTCGAAAACTAACGCAGCTCGCCCCGGATAAAGCAACACATTTATGGTAAACGCGAGCTTAACACCCCATCAAGACTGACCTCGCGTAAACTCAACCAGCAGAGCACCGCGCCCGGTCATGCGGTTTCATAGCGCACATAGGCAAACCGCCTGCTGTCGGGCGCCCAGGAAGGAACATTGAGTGTTCCCTGCCCGCCGAACAATTCAAGCAGGGGCCTTGGAGCACCCCCATGTGCCGGAAGAAGCCTCAGTTCCACATCGCGGTTCGCCGGATGGCCCGTGGTTCCGGCCTCATAGGCCAGGTAGGCGATCCATTGCCCGTCGGGAGACGGGTGCGGGAACCAGTTGACCCGGTCATCCGCCAGCATCGATTCCAGCTCGCTGCCATCTGGCCGTATGCGCCAAAGCTGAACGGAGCCATCAATTTCTCCATTGAACCAGATCCACTTGCCGTCAGGCGTATAGTCCGGGCCGTCACAATGATCGAATTCCCGGGTGATCTGAAGTTCTTCACCACCGCTCACGGGACAGGTGAAGACCTGAAAGGTGCCCCCTGTTTCCGGGCGCTTGGCCACATAGGCCAGCCGTTCGCCGTCCGGGGACCAACCGTGCCAGTAGGACGGCGTCTTTGCAGTGACTTGCAAAGGAGTGCCGCCGGAGATCGGCACCGTATAGATGCAGCTCTCATCGGTGACCGAACTGTCGCTGATCGCGAGAGATCGGCCGTCTGGCGAAATGCCATGATCGTTGTTGAGCTGGACCGCGAAACCGGTCTCCACGCGCTGCAAGGACGGTTCTGCAAGATCGATCCTGAAGAGACATCCATCGCCATTGACCAGCAATGCCTTGCCGTCCGGCGTCCAGTTCGGGGCCTCCAGGTGCCGGTCAGCCGTCAGAATTACGGTTTCCGCACCTGTTTCGATATCCATTGCAGCAACGATGCTTTTCACGAGCGTAGGGTCCTACCTGTTTTCACCAGATGTCACGCGCCGGGGATGGCCTCCACCCCTTCAGGCCGGAGATGACCAGACATGCCTTGCCGCCATTGCACGGCGATATCATGACGCAGTCAAAGAATTCGGCATCGAGGCAACCAGACGCTAGCATAGAGGATACGCCGGTACAGTTCGCGAACCAGAGGAACACCATGGCACTCCGTTCAGGCCGTCAAGTCAGTCAACTCAAGTTCGCCGCAGGTTTCGCGGTCGTCTTCGGCGTGCTGACAGTCTTTTCCGGAGGCCTGGCACTGTTCGCGGAACCGGACATTCGCAGCCTGTTTGGCGATACCGTGCGTTTCGTTCTGCTGTTCAATTTTCTGTCCGGGTTTGTCTATGTTCTGGCGGGTTTCGGGCTGTGGCACCGCAGAAGCTGGGCGGTTCGGCTTTCGGTATTTGTCTGCCTCGCAATCCTGGGCGTGTTTGTCTTTTTGGGGCTGCACATATTGGGAGGTGGCGCTTACGAGATACGCACAATCTTCGCCATGACATTTCGCGCCATCTGCTGGCTGCTGATCAGCCTGGTCGCGGTCAGACAGATCGGTTGGAATTCCTGAACACGCTGATCATTGACACTGGCCCACACACACGACCGGCCGCTGACTTGCGACAGCGGCCGGTCGTTATTTCCAGAGATTCCGGGCTTACTTTTGCAGCAGCAGGGAGAGCTCGCTGATCTCACCCGGGCTCAGCTGAACAGGGAAGGTGTAAGTCTCGTTGCCGTATCTGACATCGATCTCATACTTGCCTGCCTTCAGCGTGATCAACGGTTTGGCCTGACCGTATCGAGAGACTTCCCGGCGGTTTCCGTTCAGGTCCCTTTCAGCCGTATAGACAATCCAGAAGACAGCATCTTCAAGCGCCGCACCGTTTTCTTCCAATCGGGTTTCGGCGCGGAAGATACCGGCATCCTGGATCATCGTGCGTTCTTCCAGCGAACCGGCTTCGACAGTGACATCGAGCGCCGTCGTCGAACGGCCGTAGCTGGCGACAACGTAATAGTCACCCGCATTCAGGCGGAACAGCGGGACAGCAGCGCCCGAGCGGGTCACTTCCTTGCGGTTGCCGTTCAGGTCCTTCTTGGCGCCGTAGACGATATAGAACACACCATCGTCGAGTGCTTCCTTGCCCTCGGCCATGACGTTGGCCAGGCGCAGGTAGCCGACATTCATGTCGAGCGTCTGCTCATTCAGCTCGTCCGCGGTCACCGTCACATCAAGCGTGGCCCTGGCGTTGCCGTGGGACGAGACGATATGATAGTCGCCCGCGTTCAGACGGAACAGCGGTACCGCGGCACCGGAGCGCGTGACTTCGCGCCGATTGCCTTCCAGGTTCTTCTTGGCTTCATAGACAATGTAGAACTGGTTGTCCTTGAGCGGCTCCGCGCCTGCTGTCGGGATCGGCGTGATGCGCAGGTAGCCAGCATCCATGTTGATCACGTGTTCGGTCAGATCGCCGGCCGTGACGGTGAGGTCCGCTGATGCGCGCGCCGTGCCGTGAGAGGCGACGACGTGATAGTCGCCCGCCGGAAGACGGAACAGTTCCCTGGCCGCACCTTAACGGGTGACTTCGCGGCGACGCCCTTCCAGGTCCTTTTTCGCCTCGTAAACGATGTAGAACATCTTGTCGTCGAGCGCAGTGCCACCGGGTGCTGCTTCCGCGCTGATGCGCAGGTGGCCGGCATTGAGATTGATTTCCGCACTGGTCAACTGGCCCGGCAGAACCGTGACATCGGCATCCGCATAGGCGGAGCCGTAGCTGACACCAAGCCTGTAATCGCCAGCGCCGAGTTCCATGACCGGCTGCGCCTTGCCGTTTCGGGCAATTTCCTTGCGCTTGCCGTTGATGTCCATCTTCGGCTCCATCAGGTACCAGAAAGGCCCGTCGGTCAGCGGCTCGCAGGTCTCACACAGCTTGGCAACGGCGCGAATGCCCTGCGGACCGGCCGGCTCGGGTTCCGGCGCCGGCTGGGCGACAACGACCGGGGCTGGGGCCGGAGCCGGTTCGGACACAGCTATGGTCTTGACGGTCTCCTTGAGCGCCTTGGTCAGCTCGCCGGAATTTCCGGCCAGGAAGAACCGGCCACCGGTGTTTTCAGCCAGGCATGACAGCTGCTTTGCTTCCTTGTCGGTGATGTCGAACCCGATCACATGGGCTGTGAAATCAACACCTTGCGCTTCCAGCGCCGAGGCGAGCGCGCACGGATCGGCCTCGCAGGTTTCCAGACCGTCGCTCAGCAGAAGCACCGTTGCCTTTTCCTCGGTGAAGCGCATGTGCTGGGCCGCCTGCAGAACCGCAGACGAAAGCGGTGTCTTGCCCTTGGGGCTCACGGCATTGACAGCGGTCTGGAACGTTGAGGCATTGACCGGCTGCGGTTGCAGGATCAGTTCGATGTCGTTGCAATCGCCCTTGGTGCGGTGACCATAAGTCATCAGGCCAAGGTCGATGCGATCGTCCCAGCTTGTGAGCATCTGCGAGATTTCGTTCCGGGCGATCTCGATTTTCGAGATCCCGTCAATCTGTCCCCACATGCTGCCGGATCCGTCCAGCACGAGCATGGCCCGTTCCTTTGGAGCGTCCTGGGCGGCGGTCGGCAGGGAAACAAGGGAACCTGCGACAAGGGAGAAACAGGCGGCAATTTTCGAAAGGCGTCCGTGGTAATTGAAGAAATTCATTCCAATACCTCTTGCTGCGCGTGAAAAGGAAAAAGAAATCCCGCACCGTCCGCTCAAAACGGACAGCCTTGCCGAACACCAAATTCAGCATGGGAACTCATCTGACTGCGCTGGAGGCAATGTGACCGGACTTCGGATCTGGTGCCGTGACTGCGGTCACAGATTGTCGAGGGGCTGGTTTCCCGGGCTTTCGGCACCAGGTACTGAAGCACTGGGCAGAACCACAACGCACTAATTCCCGGCAGATTTCGCAAATTCGATCATGTTGAACCAACCTCAAATGATAGATTGCGCGAAGAGATTGGTCAGAGGGGCAACGATGTTCAAAAAAATCACACTTGCATGTTACGCCATCTGTCTCGCAACCACCGCACATGCACAGGACGTTGCGTCCGGCATAATCGAATTTTCGCCCACGGAACCTTATCCGGTCAGGGAAGTCTATTACCCCGGCACCGAAGCCCTGGCAGAAGACGAGATGCGGGTCATCGCCTGCGGCACGGGTATGCCGCAACCGCGCCTGAAACAGGCCGCGGCCTGTTTCCTCGTCGAGCTGGGCAACGGTGACAAGTTCATTTTCGACATGGGCTATGGCTCCTTTGAACGCCTGACCGCGCTGGGGATCCCGATCGACTTTCTGGACAAGGTTTTCCTCGGTCACCTTCACCTCGATCATGCAGGTGACTTCCCCCAATACTATTTCACCAAGGGCATCAACTCCGGCCGTTCCCCCACCCGGCTCTTTGGCCCGAACGGTGTGAAACCCGAATGGGGCACCAAAACCTGGTTTGAGAAAATTCGTGAGGCCTGGGCCTGGGAAGAAGCAAGTCGCGGCGGCGCCGTCGACCAAAGGGGATTGCAAATCGACATCACAGAATTCGACTGGACGGCCGAGAACGCCGTTATCTACGACGAAAACGGTGTTCAGGTGCGCACCATCCCCGCGGTCCATGCTGACCAGTCGGTGAGTTTCATCCTCGAATGGAACGGCCTGAAATTTGCCTATTCCAGTGACACCAGCCCGAACCGGTGGTGGGTGGAATTTACCCAGGATGCCGACCTCTCGATCCATGAAGTCGTGCTGCCACCGGAAATGTGGGTCACCAAGTATTATCTGGATGCCGTGGGCGCCGTTCAGGCCGGCACACAGGCCCACACACCTCCGCAGGCCTTCGGCAAGGTGATGGCACTTACCAAGCCGAGAATGGCCGTGGCCTATCACTTCCAGAATGATGCTGACACGGCGCCCGTCGTCCTGGAGGGGATTCGCGAGACCTATGACGGACCGTTGAGCATGGCGACCGATTTCATGACCTGGAACGTCACCAAGGACGAAATCCGGGTGCGCATGGCTGTTCCGAACCACGAGCGCTTCCCCGAACCGCCTCAGCGGGAATTCGTGGCAAACAGGGACGCTGAGCCCTATGTCTGGACCGAAACGACCTTTGACGGCTACGAGCCGGAAACTGCGGCGGTGATCAACAAGCTGCTGTAGGACTTCAACAAGAAGTTCGGAACCGACGTAAAACCATCGACAACCGCACCACGGTGATACGCCCCTATCCAGGGACCAATGACATTCTCAACGGACGTTCACGCCTCCCGGCAAACCGGGGGGCGCTCGACGTTGTGACGCCGCGCTTTCCATCATGAAAAGATGTAGGAAAAAGGAAATGGTGGAGCCAAGGGGAATCGAACCCCTGACCTCTTCGCTGCCAGCGAAGCGCTCTCCCAGCTGAGCTATGGCCCCTTGTCCATTTGCTGGCCGGGTTGGGTTCCCGGCGCTGATGGAGGCGGAACATAGTCACACCGCCTCCCAAGATCAAGCACAAAATGACAGGTTTTCAACTGGCATCTGTGAAAATGTTCACGCGGATAATTTTTTCCGCGTATTCAACAACTTACCGATCGGGATCGTCGTCCACTTCGACACGAATGCCCGGGACGGCATCTTCATCTTCATCGTCATCGTCAATAAAGACATCGTCGTCGGAGTTGTCGCTGTCGTCGTCAATCTCGACATCGTCACCGTCGATATCCGGCACATCCTCGTCGCCACCACTCGCTTCGGCATCAGCCTCTTCCAGGGTCACGATTTCCGGTGCAGCCGCATCGTCCTCGTCATCATCGTCTTCAGGCTTTTCTTCCGCCTTGGACGCTTTGGCAGCGCGCGAGGTCATGACAACCGTCTCGAAGACGGTTCCGCATTTCGGGCAGGTAATCGGATCCCGGTTGAGATCGTAGTATTTCGCGCCGCAGCTTGGGCACAGCCGCTTTGTGCCAAGTTCAGGTTTTGCCACCGTGCTTACCCTTCAGTAGTTAACTGGCTGACTTGAATTTGTGGGCAGCCCTGTAACCTCAAGCGCCGCCCCTGTCAAAGGCAAATCAGTTGAATATCCGTGTTCACCCCATTGTTCTGCATGTTGTGACTCAAATTTCAAGCGCGGGAAACAGGTTCTCGCCAGCAAAGGGCATTTCATTGCCCCGTCAGGTACCCCGCGAGGGTCAGAAGCTAGATGACGCGGGCGCAACTGCATGATAGGACGTGGCACCTTTTGAAAACTCCTAAGTTGCGGACATTGAAACATGTCACACGATTCTGCGCCTGAACCTCTTTCCTCGAGCAAGGGCAGCCCGCTCACCGGCACGATCCGCGTGCCCGGAGATAAATCCATTTCCCACAGATCCCTGATGTTCGGTGCGCTGGCTGTCGGCCGCACCACGGTCAAGGGCCTGCTGGAATCAGAAGACGTTCTGGCAACCGCGGGTGCCATGCGTGCCGTCGGCGCCACGATCGAAAAACAGTCCGACGGTTCATACACCGTCGATGGCATCGGCCTCGGCAGCTTGCTGGAACCCGAACATGTCATCGACTTCGGCAATGCCGGGACGGGTGTTCGCCTGACCATGGGCATCTTCGGCAGCCACAACATCGCCGCCACGTTTGTCGGTGATGCTTCCCTGTCCGGCCGCCCGATGGGCCGGGTTCTCAATCCGCTTCGGGACATGGGCACCAACGTGATCGCCCGCGAGGGCGACCGGTTGCCGGCTTCGATCCGCGGTGCCGAACAGGCCCTGCCGATCACCTATCGTGTTCCCATGCCTTCGGCCCAGGTGAAATCCGCCGTGCTGCTGGCCGGTCTCAACGCGCCGGGCGAAACAACAGTGATCGAACCGATCCCGACCCGCGATCACACCGAGAAAATGCTGGCCGGTTTCGGCGCCGAGATTTCCGTATCCCATAACGAAAACGGTGAGCGCGTGATCAAGCTGAAGGGGCAACCCGAGCTGAAGCCCCAGGACATCGACGTGCCGGGTGACCCTTCATCAGCCGGGTTCCCGATCGTTGCCGCACTGATCACGCCCGGGTCCGACATCACCATCGAGAACGTGCTGTTGAACGAGCATCGCACCGGTCTGATCACCACCCTCATCGAGATGGGCGGCGACATCGAGATCGTGAACCGCCGGGAGACTGGTGGAGAGGAAGTCGGCGACCTGCGCGTGAAGGCCAGCAATCTCAAGGGCATCACCGTACCGGCAGAGCGCGCGCCGTCCATGATCGACGAGTATCCGGTTCTGGCCGTGGCAGCGGCTTTTGCGGAAGGCGACACCTTCATGCCGGGCCTGGACGAATTGCGGGTCAAGGAATCCGATCGGCTTGCCGCCGTTGCCCGCGGCCTTGAAGCCAACAACATCCCCTGCGTCGAGACCGAGGACACGCTGACCGTAACCGGGGGTGCGCATGACATTGGCGGGGGCACGGTGACAACCCATCTGGACCACCGCATTGCCATGTCTTTCCTGGTGCTCGGCATGGCTGCCCACAAGCCGGTGACCGTCGACGACGGTGCAGTGATCGCAACCAGCTTCCCGACCTTCACATCCCTGTTTGAAAAACTGGGTGCCCGGTTCAGCACAAACACAAGCGAGGCCGCATGATCATTGCCATCGACGGTCCGGCGGCGTCCGGAAAGGGCACGCTTTCACGGCGACTTGCCGACCATCTCGGGCTTCGGCACCTGGACACGGGTCTTACCTACCGTGCCGTTGCCGCTGCACTTCTGGCCAAGGGATTGCCGCTCGGTGACGAGGACGTCGCCATCGAGATTGCCCGCAACCTCGATCTCTCCCAGATGGAGAAGTCTGTTCTCTCGGCCCATGAAATCGGTGAAGCCGCGTCCCGGATTGCCGTTCTCGGCGGGCTGCGCGAGGAACTGGTCGAGCTGCAACGCCGCTTTGCCCAGACACCTCCGGGCGCCGTTCTTGACGGTCGTGATATCGGCACTGTGGTGTGCCCGGACGCGACCGTGAAGCTGTTCGTCACCGCATCGCCGGAGGCCCGCGCGCGGCGCCGTACCGATGAAATGATCTCCAAGGGAACGGACGCAAATTACGCCTCCGTGCTTGACGATCTGAAGCGACGGGACGAGCGGGACAGCCAGCGAACTGTGGCTCCGATGAAACAAGCTGACGATGCGGTCTTGCTTGATACGACAGAAATGGATATAGAAACCGCGTTCCAGGCGGCTGTGGATATTGTGTCCCGCGCCAATGGTGACTGAAAAGACCCGGGGTTCACCTTTGGTGCGCCCCTGTTTGTGCATCTGGAACGATATCGGCCCCAGGGCCGTCTGTTCATTTGAACAAGACTGAATTTCGGCAGGACGCTCAATAACTTGGCGCCCTGTGACGAGACCGGATTTTCCGTCTCCCGCCCCCGCCGGCCCGTTCAGAAGAGCGGCAGGATCACGCGGACACCGCGATCCCGGGACATGGAGAATTCGGAGTGCAACACGAACCCGCCGGCGGCGCGCCAACTGGCGCCAGGAGAATAAATGACTGATTTCAATCCCTCTATCGAGGATTTTGCGTCTCTTCTCGAAGAGTCCTTCGTCCAGAACGACCTCTATGAAGGTGCCGTTGTCAAAGGCACCGTTGTCGCTATTGAAAAAGACCTTGCCGTCATTGACGTCGGTCTGAAAGTTGAAGGCCGTGTGCCGCTGAAGGAATTCGGCGCCAAGGGCCGCGATGGCGAAATGGGTATCGGCGACGAAGTCGAAGTTTACCTTGAGCGCGTCGAGAACGCGCTCGGCGAAGCCGTTCTGTCGCGCGAAAAAGCGCGCCGCGAAGAAAGCTGGGTTCGCCTCGAAGTTGCCTTCGAAGCCAACGAAAAAGTCAACGGCCAGATCTTCAACCAGGTCAAGGGTGGTTTCACCGTCGATCTGGATGGTGCCGTTGCCTTCCTGCCGCGTTCCCAGGTGGACATCCGCCCGGTACGCGACGTGACCCCGCTGATGCACACGCCGCAGCCGTTCCAGATCCTGAAAATGGACAAGCGCCGCGGCAACATCGTCGTGTCTCGCCGTGTTGTTCTGGAAGAAACCCGCGCCGAACAGCGTTCGGAACTGGTCCAGAGCCTGGAAGAAGGTCATACCGTGGAAGGTGTGGTCAAGAACATCACCGATTACGGTGCGTTCGTCGACCTTGGCGGCATCGATGGCCTGCTGCACGTCACCGACATCGCGTGGCGCCGCATCAACCATCCGTCGGAAGTTCTCACCATTGGCCAGACCGTCAAGGTGCAGATCATCCGCGTCAACCAGGAAACGCATCGCATCAGCCTCGGCATGAAGCAGCTTGAAACCGATCCTTGGGATGGCATCGAAGCCAAGTACCCGATCGAAGCCAAGTTCTCCGGCCGCGTGACCAACATCACCGACTACGGTGCGTTCGTCGAGCTGGAGCCGGGCATCGAAGGCCTGATCCACGTTTCCGAGATGTCCTGGACCAAGAAAAACGTCCATCCGGGCAAGATCGTTTCCACTTCCCAGGAAGTCGAAGTGATGATCCTGGAAGTCGACCCGGTCAAGCGTCGCATCTCGCTCGGTCTCAAGCAGACCCTGCAGAATCCGTGGGATGCCTTTGCAGAGCAGTTCCCGGTCGGCACCAACGTCGAAGGCGAAGTCAAGAACAAGACCGAATTCGGTCTGTTCATCGGCCTCGACGGCGACGTGGACGGCATGGTTCACCTCTCCGACCTCGACTGGAACCGTCCGGGCGAACAGGTCATCGAGGAATACAAGAAGGGCGACATGGTCAAGGCCGTCGTTCTGGATGTCGATGTCGACAAGGAGCGCATCTCCCTCGGCATCAAGCAGCTCACCGGTGATCCGATGGAATCCGGTGCAGCCGGCGAGATCCGCAAGAACTCCGTTGTGACCTGTGAAGTCATCGAGATCAAAGACGGTGGTCTGGAAGTCAAGATCGCTGACAGCGACCTGACTGCCTTCGTCCGTCGTGCGGACCTTAGCCGTGACCGCGAAGAGCAGCGTCCGGAGAAATACTCCGTCGGCGACAAGTTCGATGCGCGCATCACCCAGTTCGACAAGAAGACCCGTCGCGTTTCCGCCTCCATCAAGGCACTGGAAATCGCGGAAGAGAAGGAAGCAGTCGCTCAGTACGGCTCCTCCGATTCCGGCGCGTCTCTCGGCGACATCCTCGGCGCTGCCCTGAAGCAGCAGTCCGACGACTAAGATCTTTCACTCTTCGAAGAAGAGATGAAAACGGAAAGCCCGGCAGAAATGCCGGGCTTTTTTGTTTGCTGCTCGCGATTGCCCAACCATCCCGCCACTATCCGGTCTGCTGCTTCGCGGCACTGATACGGCTCCTTCACCACGCGCAATTTCGATCCGGTGTCGAGGCCGCAAAGGCAGCTATTGACTTATTATCAATATAGATATATCTATTCTGATAATAAGGAGTCACAGATGACATACCCAAAACCTGCCGTGGCCGTCGATCTTGCCTTGATCACCGTTTTCGAAGGGAAACTGCATTGCCTGCTGATGCGTCGCCACGACGCCGAAACCGTTGGCGGGGACTGGGCCATTCCTGGCGGCTACGTCCACATCGAGGAGGCCATTGAAGCAACGGCCAGACGGGTCCTCCGTGACAAGGTCGGCATGTCCGATGTCTATCTGGAACAGCTCTTCACATATGGGGCCCCTGCAAGGGACCCGAGGGAACGGGTCATCAGCGTCACGCATTTTGCGCTCGTTGCAGCAGATCAACTCGATCAGGTCACCGCCGAAAACGAGGACCTTGTGCTTGCTGAAATCCGCACCGACTGGGACGGGGAAACAGGCGGCATTGCCAGCGCAATTCATCCGGACGCCGGTACGCTCACCCTCGCCTTTGATCATGCCTTCATCCTGGGAGATGTGGTCAAGCGGCTGCGCGGCAAACTGGACTATACGAATGTCGCCCTGGAATTGCTGCCCGCGCTTTTCACCTTGCGGCAGGTGCAGGAAGTTTATGAGGCCATCCTGGGCAAGCAGCTCACCAAGCCGGCTTTTCGCAGAAAGCTTCTGGATCGAAAGAGCATCAAACCGACAGGCAAACACGAGACGGGCTCTGCCTTCAGACCCGCTGAATTGTACACGCGTATTTGAAAGGAATAGGCAATGGCACAGATACAGAGATTTCCGCTGGTCCGCCACTTTCGTGCTGACGCGTCCAGCCATGTCCAGCAGTATCGCAAGGGGAAGCGCGTTCGCTCGGGCAAGGGTCTTTCCTTCTGGTTCCTGCCTCGGCAAACGTCCTTGAGCGAGATCCCGATGGATGACCGGACGCTTCCATTTCTCCTGAAAGGCCAGTCCAGAGATTTTCAGGACCTGACTGTTCAAGGCAGCATCGTGTGGCGCGTTATCGATGCGGAACGACTTGGCGACCGGGTCGATTTCACGATCGACCTGAAACAGGGTGCCCTCCTGGGGCAGCCAATCGATCAGATCAACGACCAGATCGGATCGCTCGGAAGGCGCTACATATCTGCCCATATCAAGGGCAATGATGTACGGGACCTGTTAGAGGCAGGTGTCGAGCCACTTCAAACCGCCCTGAACACCGGGTTCGCGGAAGACACCACATTGCCGGCCATGGGTATAGAGATCGTCGGGGTTGGCGTGGACGACGTTTCCGCAAGTTCTGCCCTTTCCAGGCCCCCGCAGACACCGACCTTCGAACAGCTGCAACAACGGGCGGACGAGGCGACATTCGCCCGCCGGGCCATGGCCGTCGAAAAGGAACGGGCCATTGCTGAAAACGAGTTGAGTACCAAGATCGAGCTGGAAACCCAGCGCAAGGAACTCATCGCCCGCGAAGACGAAAACGCGCGGTCGAAGGCCGAGGCCATGGCTGCTGCCTTAAAAATCGATGCAGATGCCGAGGCCGGGCGCATCAGGACAATCGACCAGGCGCGCGCCGACATGGAAAAGGAACGCATGGCGGTCTACGCAGATCTGCCGCCGATGGTGATGTTCGCCATGGCAGCCCAGGAGTTTGCCGGTAAGCTTCAGAGTATCGACAATCTCACGGTTACACCTGACATGCTGTCAAACGTGATCGGTCAGGTCCAAAGCGCCATGAAGGGTACGCCCATGCACGGTGAGACACCGCAATGAGCAGCCTGGCACCCCGCGTTGTCATTGTGACCCGGCAATCCGAGTATCAATCGTTGCTGGCAACCCATGGCACGCGGGGACAGGCCGCCTTTTTCCTGCAGAGCCGTGACCAGCACATCGACGACGTCGAAGCTGTGCACTCTGCACTTGCGGCAGCAATCCAACAGACCAAGGCGGCTGTGCCGTCCGACTGGTCTGTCGCCAGTGTCGAGCGCGACGACCTTGACCGGTTTCTCTTCACCAGCAACGATATTGTTCTGGCGGTCGGGCAGGACGGGCTTGTCGCCAATCTCGCAAAATATTGCTCGGGTCAACCGGTGATCGGGGTCACGCCCGGTGCAGCCGGGTCGGAAGGAATTTTGACCACCGTTTCGACGACCGAGGTTGCCGACCTTCTGGGCCGGATCGAACGGAACGAAGCCAGGATCAACAACCGCACGATGGTCTCGGCGCAAGTGGGCACAGGGGAAACCCTTTGCGCACTCAACGAACTGTTTATCGGTCATCGAAGTCATCAATCTGCGCGCTACCTTATTCGCATTGGTAACGAGGAGGAATATCAATCGTCCTCCGGCGTGATCGTATCGACCGGAACAGGGGCAACCGGTTGGGCAAAGTCCATCATGACGGCAACCAACCAGATGTTCGACATTGATCCGACTGCGCCCAACGCGCTCTATTTTGCGCGAGAACCCTGGCCCAGCCTACATAGCGGGTGTGAACTGCGTTCAGGTTCGATCGCTCCGGGTCGGGACTTGCACCTGACCTCGCGCATCAACGATGGCGGGGTCGTGTTCGCCGACGGGATCGAACAGGACTACCTTCGCTTCGACTGGGGCCGCCGTGTGACCATATCCATTGCGCAAAAAACGCTGAACCTGGTTTCGCCTGAATAGTCTTGCTACGGCGACTTCGTCGCCAGGCAAATTGCGCACAAATGCAGACCCCGACAAACATTTGAAAAATTGAGCTATGGTCGCTCGCAACAACACGTCTGCCACAGGGAGCCTCAAGAAGATGCGATTTCTCATTCTGTCGTTGCTCGCACTGACGTGGCATACCCATGCAAGCGCCGAGATTGTTCGTTCAAACACCAAGTGGAAGGTCAAACCGGACTTCGAGAAGAGCAGCGCTGCGCGCGAATCGATCAGTGGCGCTGATTGCGCGCCGGGGAACGGCCTGTGCCTGGCTGCCAATGACGAGAAGAACTACGCCCAGTTTTTCAAGATCGGGAAAGACAGCCTTGCCCCGGACAAGAAAGGCGTCCTCCGGCTGCTGCCGAAGAAGGTTGATGGTCAGAAGATGGACGAGATCGACGCGGAAGGCGTTGTTTTCGTTCCCGCGCAAGGCGCGAAAGAACAATCCTATTTCTATGTGACCGGCTCCCACGGCCTGTCCCGCAGCGGCGAGTTCCAGCCCTCGCGGTACACGTTGTTCCGTTTTCCGGTCAAAGAGGGTTCCGGCAAGCCGACATTCAAGTTCAGCGACAAGAAGGTCGCCCCGGAGATCGAACGCACGTTCCTGCTGGCCGAGACCATCAAGGCCAATCCCGACCTTGCCCCTTACGCGGACCAGACGCTCGATCGAAACGGTGTCACCATCGAGGGGATCTCGGAGATGGATGGCGACATCCTCCTGGGCTTCAGAAGTCCGTGCCTGGATGAACAGGCCCTGATCCTGCGTGTGCCGGCCGACGAGCTTTTCAGGGACACACCGCCTTCGTCCACCGTCGACAAGGTCAGGCTGGGGGATAATGTCGGCATTCGTGACCTGACCAGGGTAGAGGATGGCTTTCTGATCCTCGCCGGACGCAGCGACGATCGTCGCGGTTCCGAGGACTACACCTGCGGCGAGAAAAGAAAACCGCCCTCACCCCTCCCCTCCGTCTGGTTCTGGAGTGGAAAGTCCGGCGATCAGGCAAAACCGCTTGGAACCCTGCCCGGGGTCAAGGCCACGGCAAGCGCGGAAACGCTGCTGCTCCTTGAAGACACAAAAAATGCCTACCGCGTGCTCGTCCTGTTTGACGGCGAAAAAAACGGAAAACCTGTCGAATTCATTGGCCGCAGATAGAAGACGTCCGGTGTCCTATAACTGATGCCGTCATTCCCTGCGACATGATGATCGTTATCGGCAACAGCTCCGCCAGGCTGCCTACACAAACCAGCGTCGATCCCTTCTTGGACAACTGGCCAATCATCGTCATAAGAGCGCTTGTCCCGTATCTAAAATCCGTCCCCCGTGTTCCCGAAATCATCACCGGCCTGATCGGTGTCAGCCTGATAGCCCTGGGCTTCAGAAACTCGTTGCGCCGCAATGCCAGTCTGGCTGAAAGGGGCGAATGACTGATTGCAGCCTATGGTGTTTTCACATCGAGCGCGCTTGCAATGCGGCGACCGATGATCAACGCGAGGACGGTGCCCGCAACAGTGTCGGAGAGCCAGTGTACGTCGCCATTGATGCCGAAAACGGTCGCCAAGGCGACCCACACGAACCAAAGCAAAGCGGCCGTTGAAAGAATCGTTCCGGGACACAGCCGGGCAATGACGATACATACGGCCCCGTTGGTCGCGGTATGGCCCGACGGCCAGCCTTCCACGATGCTCAGGAAGCCGGCCTCCAGGACCCCGAAGCGGAAAACCCGAGACCTGGCAAGCGAAGTGACAGGCTCGATAGCTTCTGGATGAATGCGCGAGGAAAATCCCTTCAGTAGTGAAACGACCAGAAGGGACAGCACGAACGCGCCAAGCGTCGCGCTTGCGAGGTTGCTGTTTCCCTTGAGGGCGAAAGCAATCGGGATCAGCATCGGCGCAATAAGACCTGCCAACATGGGAAAGGCGGACCAGGAGAGCGAGAATGCTTCATTCTGATGTCGAGCCAGGTCATTGACGGCCGCGTCCAGTCCGGTCTCGGCCAGAAAATAGGTTACGAGAGCCAGGACGGGGATGGACAGCCAGAGAAGAGGATCCTTCAACCCGTCCAGGACCGAGCCTCCAGCCCGTCGAATATCCAGGTGGTCTAACAGCGAACTCATCAACTTTCTTTTCGACTGAACACATCAACCCTTCGCAGCGCGACAACAGGTGCGTCTCCGCCCCTTTACATTTGGTCACAAGCGCTTAGGCTCGACAACTCATGTTGAGAACCCCGCACTTTTCAAGAGGCGGCCTCACCACTCACCTCCAGACAGAATTGCGACACACCCAATGACCGAAGCCAAAAACGGCGACAAGGTAAGTCTTCACTACAAGGGGACGTTGGACGACGGCTCTGTTTTCGACAGTTCCGAAGGCCGCGACCCGCTTGAATTTACCGTCGGAGCCGGGCAAGTCATCGTTGGTCTCGACCGGGAAATCCCGGGCATGAAGGTCGGAGACGAAAAAACCATTCGCATTGAAGCCGCGGACGCCTATGGACCGCATAATCCGGACGCGAAACAAGTTGTGCCACGCGCCCAGATCCCGGACAGCATCCCTCTTGAAGCCGGCCTTCAACTGCAGGCCCAGACGCCGAACGGACCGATATCGGTCACCGTCGTGGAGTTTTCCGACGAGGAAGTGGTTCTGGATGCAAACCATCCCCTTGCCGGTAAGGCGCTGACTTTCGAAATCCAGATTACCGGCATCAATTGATCTGAGGGCGCACGACCGGGAGACGGGGGATCGCAACTTGTCTTTCACCGGGCGCCGGGGCGCTAACAGGTGCAAGCGGCAACCAACCCGGCAACTGTCGCATCGAGACATGTGCTCAGTAATTTCTCGCGCCCTGATTGCGCAGCCGTTCCGCAATCTTACGCAAAAAACACGATAAGCAATTGCAATTGCACGTGCTATCACCCTATGTAGATTGCAGGATTTCATAAGGCCCTGTCTGGAGAGCTCTGATTTATGGCTGTCGACGTTGATGCACTGGTGGATAGAAGACGCCTGAGGAGGAAAGTCACCTTCTGGCGAGTTGCCACCTTCCTCGTGATCGCGATCGCGCTCGTCGCCGGAATCTCCTATGTCTCCGGAGTGTCAGACCTTTCGAAACGCTCTGCGCACGTCGCCCGCATCCCGATCGAAGGCGTTATCATCGAGGATCGCAAGACGCTGAAGATGATCGAAAAGATCGCCAAGTCGGAAGCGGTCAAGGGCGTAGTGATCTCAATCAACTCCCCAGGTGGCAGCACCACGGGCGGCGAGGCACTCTACGAGGCGCTGAGGGAACTGGCGGAAAAGAAGCCGGTGGTGGCTGAAATTCGCACTGTCGGCACCTCGGCCGGATACATGGTCGCCCTGTCCGCCGATCACATCGTTGCAAGATACAATACCATTACTGGTTCCATTGGTGTCCTGTTTCAGCACGGGAACATCGAGAAGCTTCTGGACACTGTCGGTGTGAAAATGGAAGCCGTGAAGAGCGCGCCCCTGAAGGCCGAGCCGGACTTTTATTCACCGACCACCCCCGAGACCCGGGCCATGCTGGATTCAATGGTTCAGGATTCCTACAACTGGTTCGTCGGGCTTGTTGCCGAGCGCCGGGATCTTGATGCCGCAAAGGCAAAAGAACTCGCGGACGGCCGGGTTCTGACGGGACATCTTGCGCTGGATGAAAAGCTGATCGATGCCATCGGCGGCGAGGACAAGGCCATCGACTGGCTTGAAAGTGAAAAAGGCGTCAAGGCGGACCTTCCGGTCGTTACCTGGACGACAAAAGAGAATATTGAGGAACTTCCCTTTTCTGCCCGCATCTCCAGAGAATTCGGAAAAGGCGTCGGATCGACGCTTCTTAATCCGATAAATGATGCTAAGGGGCTGATTCCTCGAGGCCTTACGCTTGACGGGCTCGTGTCGGTTTGGCAGGCTTCTGACGCGGCAGACAATAAACCGTAAACGAGGGGGCTCTTCATGATCAAATCTGAGCTAGTTCAGCACATCGCAGAGCAGAATCCGCATCTTTATCAGCGGGACGTTGAAAACATCGTCAACGCCATCTTGGACGAGGTCACTGAAGCATTGATGCGTGGCGACCGTGTCGAGCTTCGCGGGTTTGGCGCATTTTCCGTAAAAAACCGGCCAGCGCGCATCGGCCGCAATCCGCGTACCGGGCAGAAGGTTGAAGTGGATGAAAAGTTCGTTCCCTTCTTCAAAACCGGCAAGGAAATGCGTATACGACTGAATGATGGTGTGGACCACGGCGAATAAGTCGTTGACCTCCGGCTGGCCCATCCCACATTGACATCTGAGTTTGAAAACTTTGGGAGACAGCAGTGAGCCGTTTCATCAAGAACGTGTTTTTGTTCGCAGTCGCGGTGGTCCTGGTTTCCTTGGCGGTGACGAACAGGCATACGGTTTCGCTGTCCCTGAACCCGTTTGATGCGCAAGATCCGCGCCTCACGGTCACAGAAGTGCCCCTGTTCTGGATCATCTTTGCCAGCTTGTGTGTCGGCATCGTTGTCGGTGGCGTTGGCGCCTGGGCCAAACAGGGCCGCTGGCGCAAGGAAGCGCGCATGAAACGCCGTGAAGCGGACATGTGGCACAAGGAAGCCGATCAGCTCCGTGAAATGAACACGGCTGCGCAACCCGTTGCGGGGCAAAAAGGACTGACCGGACCCGATTCCCGTTCGGCTGCCTGACCAAGCAAACCATGCGAATTATTTCAAGCGACGAAATCGATGCCTGTCTGGAAGACAGGGCCGTGCTTGAAACACTACGAAAAGCCTATCGTTCCAACACGGTAACACCAGCAACGTCCAGCTTGGACATTGAGCGCGTCGGTTCGTCGTCCGGACATTTTTCCTTTCAACCGGCCTGGACGGATTTTGCCGCACAGGGAGACATCAGCCGCGGATATATCGGCTGCTCGCTCGCCCTGACGCTACCGGAACAAAAAAACCTGACTTCAAATCTCTATGTCCTCTTCTCCGGATCGGGAGGTCATCCGATCGCGCTGCTGGACGGCATGCGCCTTGGTGTCTGGCGGTCGGCCGGTCTCCATGCCCTTGCCGCATCCTATCTGTCTCGCGAAGACACCTCACGCCTGCTGGTCATCGGCGAAGATCCACGTCTGCCGAGGGTCCTGTCCACCTATGCCAGCGTCCGAAACTTCACCTCGATCCTGTTGGCCGGAACCTCCGAAGAAACACGGAAACGTATTGCGGGACTTCCCGCGCTCGGGAATGTGCAACTGGGTGTCACAGACGAAATTCATGCTGCCCAGGAAGGCGCTGACATGATCTGCATTGCAGGTCCGCAGAGCGAAACCGGAACACACCATGCGTTGACTTACCTTGACCCCCCGTCCGGTTGTCACGTCGATGTGCTTGATCCGTCTGCCCCCCTGCCAACAGATCTCCTGGAGGAAGCCCGGCTGTTTTCCTCGGACCTATCTTCCCCGCCAAACCCGGAACTCGAGTTCGCAGCGGATCTTTATGAACTGGCCCAGGGCAGCAAGGCCGGGCGTCGCTACTACGGCCAGAGAACGCTGTTCCTTCCCGGTCCCAGAACCGGTCTCGCGGACCATGCCCTTTCAGCACACATTTTTTTGAGATCCTGACCTCTGGAACGTTACCTCCCAGGCACCACATTCCTAGACAGCAGGGGATCTTTTGGAAGGCAATCACCCGTAAGGGGGCTGTCCGGACGTCATGCGTCGACGGACTCACCTTCCCAATCGTCGGTTTGCAAAGGAGCAGGACATGCTGACGACATTTGCCTATTCGGCAAGCCTACCGGCAATCGCGCTCGGGCTGATCTACTATGTTTCAGTTTCCTGGGGCCTTGTCTTTTGAGGCTGTTTCAGATGCACAGGGTCTCCGGATCATTCTGATCCGACCCCGTAAAGAAGCAAAAAAGCCGGTTCCTCAGGAACCGGCTTCTGTTTTTTGTTTCCTGGTTTGTCTATCCGGCCTGTTCTGCCGGTGTCATCCAGCCAATGGCTGCCCCGCTGGCATCTTTCAGTATCGCAATTCGTCCGACGCCCGGGACATCGAATGGCGGACGCATGATTTCACCACCATGGGCCTTAGCGAGTTCGAGACGTTCGTCCACGTTGTCAACCGCGATATAGGCGAACCAGTGTTCCGGCACGCCGTCGAAATGCGGCTCGTCCATCGGGAAAAAGCCCGCAACCGGTTTGTCTCCCAGAGTTGCGAGAACGTAGGTCGCGCCGTTTTCCATCGGCATTTCGGAAAACGTCCAGCCAAGCGACTTGCCGTAAAACGCCTTTGCCTTTTCGGCATCCCGCGTCATCAATTCGTTCCAATAGAAAATCCCGTGCTCAGCCATATCGGCCTCCACTTGTCAATTTTTCCAATGGAGAGATGGTAACCGGAACAGCATTGCATTGCCATGACTACGGCTTGCGCCGATACTGCCCGTCAGCCTAACCCCGGGTCTCCGATCTGTCCCGGTAGCCTGGAAGCGACCAATCCCGCAAAATGGCACCACCACGCAAGACCAGGGCCAGAGAGCCGGCAACGGCAGCAGCCAACCATTGCGGTGTTCCAACCAGTGACAGGAGGACAAAGCTGCCGGCACCTGCAAAAGCTGCGCTGACATAGATTTCCGACTTCACGATTGACGGAGGCTCTCGCGCGATCGTGTCTCTCAGGATGCCACCGAAGGTCGCCGTGGCAACGCCCATGAGAATGGCCACGAAGACCGTGTCCCCGACGGAGACCGCTTTCGCGGCCCCCATGACCGAGTAAGCCGAAATTCCGATGGCATCGGCCCATCTGAGAGGCTTGTTCAGTTTTTCAACCCAATGGGCGAAGAACCAGAGGAAGATGCAGACAACCAGGCAAACGACCAGATAGCCCTCGTCCTCGACCCAGAAAACCGGCACGCCGAGCAGAAGGTCCCGCAG
The DNA here is from genome assembly GCA_017643925.1 of Roseibium sp. Classification (GTDB taxonomy): domain Bacteria; phylum Pseudomonadota; class Alphaproteobacteria; order Rhizobiales; family Stappiaceae; genus Roseibium. The sequence goes on from JAEPML010000003.1 coordinate 230,446, forward strand.
CGTACCGCCCCCTATTCCGGTCAGGGTCGCAAAAAAAAGAAACGCGATGAAGTCGAGCTGCTTGCGTGAGGCGACGATGCCGCCGGTGATGGCAAAAACCGCAACACCGAGATAATCCAGCATCTGGAACAGCATGACATCCCCCAAACAAAAAGCCGCTCCGGCAAGTCGCGGAACGGCTCTCCAGTAAATATGAGTTCAGGTTGGGGTCAAGCGCTCTTGTCGATCGTCTGACCCGCTTCGCCTGCAGCATCGGACGGTGCCTGGGCAACGTCTTTCGGGCCACCCTTGGAAACACCAACCATGGCAGGACGCAACACACGCTCGCCAATGACGTAACCAGCCTGAACGACCTGAACAACCGTGTTATTCGGCACTTCCGTGTTCGGAACTTCGAACATTGCCTGATGGAAATTCGGATCGAACTTCTGCCCTTCGGGGTTCAGTTTCTTGACACCGTTCTTTTCCAGCTGATTGAGCAGATCGCGTTCGATCATCTCAACGCCTTCAATCAGGGAAGCAATGCCGGCATCCGCGTTTTTCCGATCGTCTTCAGGCAGGGCGTCAAGCGCCCGGCGAAGATTGTCGGATACCGTCAGCATGTCGCGCGCGAAGCTGGAAACCGCGTATTGGCGCGCGTCCTTGACTTCCTTTTCGGTGCGACGGCGCAGATTTTCCATCTCCGCCATGGCCCGCAATGCGCGATCTTTCAGATCGGCGTTCTCGGTTGCCAGAACTTCAACGGGATCAATCTCTGCGGCCGCGGCTTCTGCCTGCTCGGCAGCGGCATCTGCGGACTGTTCGGTTGCCTGATCTTCCGGCTTTTTGTTTTCGTCACTCATGGGTGGTCCGTATCGCTCAAACTCTTTGCGGACGCTTATAAGACCGCTTGACGGGAATTTCAAAGAAGTTCGGCGGACAGGCTTGCGCTTATCCGCCGTATCTTCGTTTTTGCTATGCGGCTGGTGCCGCAGCTGGAACCTTCAGGTTCAAAGTGCGCTCTTGATCCAGTCCGCGATCTGGCCTTTCGGCTTCGCACCGGCCTGCGAGGCCATCGGCTCGCCGCCTTTGAACATGATCAGCATCGGAATGGACCGGATGCCGTATTTCATGGCGACGTCCTGGTTCTCGTCGATATTGACCTTGATGACCTTCACCTGACCGTCCATTTCCTCGGAAATTTCTTCCAGGGCGGGTGCAATCGCTTTACACGGTCCGCACCACTCGGCCCAGAAGTCGACGACGACAGGCGTGTCGGAATTCAGGACGTCGGTTTCAAAAGTTGCATCGGTAGCTTGTGAGGTTGCCATTGCTAGATCTCGTGGTTCTGTGCAGCACGCCCACACTATGTAAGCATGTCAGTTGGGCCGAACGTAGGAAGCGTTCGCGCGATCGTCAAGCGGTTGAGCCATCCGGACGCAGACTTGCGAAGGTCTGATCGAGCATGGCAGCCGGAATTTCCATCAGAGCGGGTGTGCTGGTCCACAGGAGACAGGCCGATATTTCCCTGTCGGGATAAATCTGCTGCAGCATTTCCCTGTAAACACAAAGCTGTGCGCGGTATTCGAGCGGGACACCCTCAGCTGATTGCGGTGGATGATGGTTGGTTTTGTAATCCACAATCACAACCCGGTTATCCTCAACCAGCAAGCGATCGATCTGTCCCGAGACCTCGACCTCGGTGCCGTCGGTCGCCCGAATCGTTCCGACCAGCGGCACTTCCGCGCGCGCTGCCCCGGTAAAGACGGAGGCGAACGCGTCCGCTTCAAGGACACCCATCACTTCCGACAGGAGACGGTCCCGATTGTGCTGGAATTCCGGTTTTAAGGACCTGTCCAGGTAATTCCGGGCAGCTGTTGCACGCTCGCCTGAAGGCAGCTCCGGCAACAATTCCAAAAGCCTGTGAACGAGCCGACCACGCTCCAGAGGCCAGGACGCGGGTTGGCTTTGTGCTTCAAGGCGAGTAACGGCCGCCACGGGCTCAATGCCCTCTTTTTCTTCCATGTCCTCGAAGGCCCGCGACGGCTGCAACCGTTTCTTCTTCGGCAACGCCCTGACGGGTTCCAGAAGCCAAGCCGGCACAGGTGTTTCCCTCGGTCCGGTCTCCGGTGGCGCAGTTCCGATTGCACCGGTCTCCATTCCGGAGCTCCCGCCGTGCCGCTGCCAGCGCCAACCATTGATTTCACCTGCCGCGTCCTGGAGTTCCCGGGCTTCCGGTTTGAGTGCCCGCGACACCATGGAATACCAGCAGTCTTCATGCGCCCCGCGCTTCGGTTCCCAGCCGCAGACGATCAGCCGATCTTCGGCGCGGGTCAGGGCAACATACAAGAGGCGGCGGTATTCTTCCGCCTGCGCGTCACGCAATTTCCCGATTGCTTCCGCATGCCAGGGCGTCCGGTCCACCTTGGGTGGCAACCAGACAAGTGCGGGAGGAAGAAGCTCGTTTTCGAGGCGAAGCCGGGGGAGAAAAGCCGGATCGTGAATGGCGCTCACAGGAGCCCCGCCGGGATCAACCAGGATCACGATCCGGGCCTCCAGGCCTTTGGAGCCATGCACGGTCATGATACGAACCATGCCCTTGGTGTTGGTGAGCTCACGCTTGATCTCGGTCGGCGCCGCCGCCATCCAGGCAAGGAACCCTTCCAGCCCCGGTGTTCCGGATTTCTCGTAGGCAATCGTCAGCGCAAGGAATTCATCAAGCACATCGTCAACCTCGACACCCAGCCGTGTCCGGAAAGCCTGCCGCCCTCCGTCAACGCCGAGAAGCCTTGCATAGAATTCATAAGGCGGCACGAAGTCGGCACGGGCGCGCCAGTCTTCAAGCCGGGCTCGAACCGCCTGCCATTTCTCCGAGCTGTCGGAACGCTTGACGAGCATTTGCCAGAGTGTTCCGGGCCGCACCTTTTCAGGCGTTTCGCGGGCAATCTCGAAAAGATCCTCGTCCGCGAGGTCAAACAACGGGCTTTTCAGCACTGCGGCCAGGGCGAGATCGTCCTCCGGCAACAGCAAGAAACGACCGAGCGCGGATAAATCCTGAACGGCGATATGGTCGGTCAACACGAGCCGGTCGCTGCCGGCCGCCGGTATATTGAGCTGCTTCAGCTCCCGATTGAGTGCATCGACAAACGGTCCGCGCTTGCGCACGAGGATCATGACATCGCCCGGATCGGCAATACCGTCGCGCATCCATTGCGCGATCTCGTCCGCGATCCGCCTGGCGACTTTCAGCATGGGGCTGCCGGAGCCGACATGGTCAATCGGCTGGCGCCAGTCCTCCGGTTCGGCAATCTCTTCCTCGGCCTCGAGCGGCCACAGGTCGACGATGCCCGGATCCCGGCGGATGGCTTCATGAACCGGGGCGCGCACATCCTGTGAAAGGCCCCGATGCGCGCTTTCATCCTGAAACACCCGGTCGACTGCTCCGAGAACGTCAGGCGTCGAACGGAAGGAAAGTTGCAGATTGACCGAATGAAACTCGCGCTCGGCTGCATCCGCCTTGCCGGAAAACGCCCGGCGCATGGCATCGAAATAGGCTGGAACAGCTCCCTGGAAGGAATAGATCGACTGCTTTTCGTCCCCGACAGCGAAGAGCGTCCTGACGCGTTCATGTGCCCCCTCGCCAACGAAGAACTCGGACGCCAATGCCGTCACCACTTCCCACTGCCTCGGGCTCGTGTCCTGCGCCTCATCCACCAGAATGTGGTCCAGTCCCTGGTCGAGCTTGTATTGCACCCACTGGGCGGCGTCCGACTTCTGCAGAAGGGTGGCCGTCTTGACGACCAGGTCCTCGAAATCAAGAAACCCCTTGGCGGTCTTGACGCGCTCGTAGTAGCGGATGACCGCATCTGCCAGCCTCAGCAACGCAGCCGTTCCCTCGAAAGTCGCCTGCTTGCGCCGCTCCTCCAGAAGGGACAACAATCGGGATTGCTCGGCAACAAGCGCGTCCACCATCTCCGGAAAGGCTTCAGCGATCTTCTTCGTCGCAAGCGATTTGCGCGGCTCCAGCTTGCTCGTCAGGAAGATCGGCAGCCATGAATCGAGGAAGAGGGTCGGATCCTGAATTTCGATTCCGCTCGCCAATGTATCGGCCCGCGCCTGGTCGGTCTTGGCCCCACTCGCAAGAGCCTCGGCGTAGCTGAGAGTGATATTGCGGTCGAACGGACATTCGGACCGAAAACGTAAATCCACCGCCTTCAGCGAGCCGTTTGGGTCAACTTCCAGAATGCGGGCGAGTTCCTCCAGCGCGGCTTCCAGATCTCCGGCATCGACAGTCCAGCGCCTGAAAGCGTCGCGGTTCTGGATAAGCTCATCCAGAGCCTTTTCCGCGCCACCATCGCTCATGAGTTCAATCACCGACGCAAGAGCACAACCAAATTTGCTTGACGGGTCAACTTCAGCCTTCTGCATGACGCTTGCACGCGCCTCAGCCATAAGCTCGGCGGCAACCCGGTCATCCAGAACCGAAAAGTGCCCGGCCACGTTAGCTTCGAGCGGAAACTGGTGCAGCAGGGATTCGCAGAACCCGTGAATGGTCTGGATCTTGAGCCCACCGGGCGTTTCAAGTGCACGCGCAAACAGGCGCCTCGCCATGGCAAGGCGTGTCGCATCCGGTTTCTTTCCCTCGATGTCGTGCAGTTCGGAGGCGAGTTCCCGATCCTCCATGGTGACCCAGGTGCCAAGGATCTTGAAAACGCGCGTTGCCATCTCCGCGGCGGCGGCCTTGGTGAAGGTCAATGCGAGAATACGGGATGGATCGGTGCCATCGAGCAACAGGCGCACGACACGGCGCGACAGCACGAAGGTTTTTCCGGACCCGGCATTGGCACTCACCCATGCAGAAGCCCGGGGTCGTGAGGCAAGGTCCTGGCGTTCCTTCGTCAGGCTGGGAATTTCAAAGCCGCTCAAGACGTCGCCCTCCCCCTGAAGAGTGACCGAAACATCCGGTTGCTCGTTGCCAGTCCAACCACGCTAACTGTCCTCCGACCCCAGCGCCCATTCCTGGACGCGCGCCAGATGATCATAGGGTCCGGCTGACTGCCGCTCGCGCAAGACCCGCGCACGCGACAGGTACCCCGTCTCCTCCTGCGCGTAATGTGCGATCAACTGTTCAAGACGGGACCAGGCATCCTCGATCAGGTCATCCAAAGGCGTTTCCTTCGGATTGCGGGAGACTTCCAACAGCGGTTCGGCTCCACCCTTGAGCTGCAGATACAGAAGTTCGCTGAAAGCGGCCGTCGCCGGAACTTCCTTGAAACCGGACCTCTTGACCATTGCGGCTTCCAGCGGCAATTGCGGTGCTAGCAGAGCATCGACCTGCTTCTGCGACGGCACCTGTCCGGTCTTGTAGTCGATGACCGTCAACCTGCCATCCGACATCTGGTCGATCCGATCCGCACGTCCACGCAAGCGAAACGGGATACCGGGCAGCGCGAGTTCAACACCACCGCCAATTTCCAGGAAGCGCCTGTCGACATGGTGTGCACGTTCGGCCTCGTAGGCAACGAAGCCGGCGGCGATACGTTGAAAGCGAGGCCACCACAACGCGCGGATGGCAGGAAAGGCATCAAGTGGTTCAAACAGTTCCTCACCGATGTCGGTCAAGGCCGCAACGGCGCTGTCGTCGAAGGGACCTGTCCAGTTTGCAAGGAAGAGGGCAAGCGCATCGTGAACCAGGTTGCCCTTGTCCGCGGCCCCGGGCTCGCCGCCAATCGGGTCCACCTGCTGGAGTTCCAGAACATGGCGCGCGTAGATCGCGTAAGGATCACGGATCAGGCGCTCGATCTCGGTCACCGAAAGGGATATCGGCCTGGCCTGCAACGGCGGTCTCGGTTCTGGTCGCTTCGCGGGACGGACCGGTCCGGTGTCGCGATCAAGCCGGGCTGCAATTGAGAGGTATTCGGAACCCCTGGCCTCCATGGCACGGCTGATTTCTGGCCCGGCGAGTGTCGTCAGCCTCTGCAGCCAGCGGGAGGCAACAGTCGGTGCCCCGTCGGCACGGGCCGGGCGTGACAGCAGGACCCGTTTGCACCCTAGTCCCTGGGCAAAATCGTGGGCTGCTGCCCCCAATCGACGCTCGGGTGGTTCCAGTCCGATATCCTGCTTCATCGGCCGGTTCAGCCAGGGATCATTCCGCGTTCGCTGCGGCCAGATACCCTCGTTCAGTCCGCCCATGATAACGAGATCAAAAGACTGGAGACGCGCTTCCATGGGGCCCAGGATCTGGATGCGCGGGTCGCCCGGCAGGCGCCGACGGACGGCATGCCCTGACATCAGCGGCGACAGAACCGTCGGCCATTCGGCGGGCGGCATGTCGAGACCGCAGCCGTCAGCATCCAGCAACCCCGAGAAAAACTGCGCCAATGCGTCGCCGGCCTCGCCCGCATAGAGTTCAGCCACCGATCCGGCCTCGTCAACGGCAATGGCCTGCACCACCGCGACGTGCCGGCGCGCAAGCTCCGTGACCGGCATATCACCGGCGCGCCCGGCAAGACCCTCCAGGGGGGCAAGGGCTTCAGAGAGCCGGTTCACGAGATCCTCAATGACCTCCCAGTCTCCTTCGTGGATTTTCTTCCATCGCGGCGTATGTGCCTTGTCCGCTTCTTGCCGGCTGGCCTTGATTGCAGCCTTCAACCCCTCGGTTCCCGGGTGGGCACGCGGTCCGCGCAAGACTCCACGCTCAAGCGCACGGGCCGCAGAGCGCACGTCCTTGATCGCAAGGCCGAGCCGGGTCAACGGATGTTTCAGCAAAGCGAGCAAATCAATGGGATCGCAGCCGTTGAAAGCCAGCTTGGCCGCCAATATCGACAGGATCGCCGGTGCGGTCTGATCAAGCGGCTTGCCGGCACTGTCATCAACCTGGACATTCCAGCGGCCGAGTTCCGCGGCAACCCGCCGGGTCAGCATCCGGTCCGGTGAAACCAGCGCAGCGGTCTCGCCACGTTCAACGGTTTCACGGAGGACCACTGCAACGCTCAAGGCTTCTTCTGCCTCGTTTCGGGCGGTCAGGGTCGAAACGTTTTTCAGGGCCAGTGCGCGCTGGGCCTCAGGTACTCTGTCCAGATATCCGGTCCAGTTATCGGATGTATCTGCCGGACGCAGCGCCTCGGAAACAAGTTCTTCGCGCAGCGCGAGTTCGGTACCGGGTTTGCCACCAAGCAGGGCAACGTCGGACCGTTGAACGCCAAGTCGATCCAGAAGTTGCTTGAGCGAATATTGCGGATGGGACGGAAGCGCGGCGCTTTTCCGAAATCCCGGTCGGTGCGTGCTCTTCGGCTGAGGTGCCCTTGCTCCCAGCGCCTGCCACGACCTGTCATCGAGATAGGGGTCCAGTCCGGGCAGAACGATGACGCCCTGATCCAGCCCAGCAACGACCTTCAGGAGTTCCGCTGTTGCCGGAACGGAACCGGTCACGCCAGCGACGATCACCGGGCCACGCGGTTTCTCGGCGCGAAGCCGCTCGGCCTCTCGGCGAATGAGGGCCGACCGGCGCGCCTTCGGATCCATCTGGTCGCGTTCGGCCAGATGCGCCGGCCAGGCTTCCTGCACGATCTTCAGGAAATCCAGGGTGATCTGCCAGTACCGGGCATGGTCTTCCGGTACCAGGTCCGACAGTTCGGTCCAGTCGGCCTCCTCAGTTTCAACCTCGTCCATCAGGGACAGAAGATTACCGGCAAGCCAGGCTGCGTCTGCTGTCGATGCGGGCACGCCCAAAGGTTCGTCGGACCGCAGGGACAGCGCCTCGCGGCGAAGCAGGCCCTTCCACGCCATCACCAGACGGGTCATTGCAAGATGCCGCTCCAGCAATGGCATGGCCGGGGGAAGCGGTTCCAGGTCAAAGTCTCCCGTCAGTCCCTGAAGGTCCTCATCGGTGTCTCCAACCGGCCTGACCGTGGGCAACAGGACCGGCTTTCCGCCGAATTTCTTCAAGAAGAGTTCCGGCAACAACCGGGCAGCCCTGCGGGTTGGGAGATAAAGCGTCGCGCCCGGCAGCAGCGCGGGGTCATCCGCAGGGCAAAATCCTGGAACAAGGCTCCCGTCGACAAGGGTCTCAACGAGGGTCTCAAGAAACGGTGTGGAAGGCGCAACCGAGAACAGGCGTGTGGGAGCACCCATTCTCAGGCAGCACTCTCACGAACGGCATATTCTGCAGCGCGAATGGCGTCCGGCGTGCCGATGTGAAGCCAGAGCCCCTCCATCTGGACCCCGAAAAGCCGTCCTGCTTCGATGGCCCTGTCAAACAGGACATTCATGGAGAAGGCCCCCTCCGGCGCGCCTTCGAAAAGGCGTGGATGCAGAATTGCAGCGCCGGCATAGGCGAATGGTGTCACCCCTTTTTCCAGGCGTCGCGTCAGGCTGCCGTCCTTTGACATGTCAAAATCGCCACGACCGCCGTAGCCGACTGCCTTGACCGTTTCGGCCACAAGCAACAAGGCATCCATGCGCGCGTCGTCCCAGGCATCGATCATGTGTTCGAGGTTCGGCTTGACGCCCTCGACCCAATAGCAAGTGTCGGCATTCAGCTGGAAGAAGGGTTCTCTCCCGAAATGCGGCAGGGCCTTCTTGATACCGCCTCCGGTTTCAAGCAACTGGTCCCGCTCGTCGGACACGACAACTTCCATGTCAGGCCGGCGCCTGACATGGACCTCCACGAGGTCAGCCAGGTAATGCACATTCACAACACAGGTTTTCACACCCGCGGCCACCAGACGATCCATCCCATGGTCAATAAGCGCCTGGCCGTTGACTTCGATCAGCGGTTTGGGCGTCGTCGCCGTCAGGGGACGCATTCTCTTGCCAATTCCTGCTGCCATGATCATGGCTTTGGTGGGGCGAAAACGCTCTTGTGTCATTGTTCAACTCAAATGCTTCCGGCCAAAAGATTCAAAAGCTGTTCAAGGCCGATAACGTGCGTACCAGGTGTTCAAATCGGACATATCGGGTCTTTCCAATACCCGGTCAAGATACCCTAGCATACGCGGCAGATGGCTCAAGTAAGCCGGCTTGTTATCCCGTCTCGCCAGCCGAACGAAAATCCCGAGGATCTTGGTAATGCGCTGCGCAGCCATCACAGCGTAGGCTTGCGAAAAGCCGGCCAGGTCGAAATCAGGTGACTGCCGCCTGCGCAACGCGACATACGCCTCGAACAACCGTGTTTCGAGCTCGCGGCTCATGTCCGTCCTGGCATCCAGAAGCAACGAGGCAACATCATAGGCAACTGGTCCATAGACCGTGTCCTGAAAATCGATCAGGCCGATGCGATCGGTGCCCGTTGCATCCTCTTGCCACAGGAGGTTGGGAGAGTGGAAGTCCCGAAGCACCCAACCGGTTTGCGCAGTTGAAATTCGCTCAAGCGCTTGCTTCCAGACCGTTTCGAAAGATTGCACGGTCTCGGCGTCCGCCGGGTTGCCGGTTGCTTCGGGAACATACCAGTCGAGGAAAAGCGAGGCTTCCGCGATCAAGGCGTCGGCCGAATAAGCCGGAATGGTGTATTCCGAGCCATCTGCGAGTTCGAGCGTTTGCGGCCAAGCCTGGCCATGCAATTTCGCCAGCACTTCCACCGCGGCGACATATCGCTCTTCCATCGGAGCACCTGAAACAACGACCGTATCGCTGCCGAGATTGCCCGACAGTATCAACCCGTTTTCGACAGAGGCCGCTAGTATTTCCGGGGCAATGAACCCTCTGGCTCTCAATTCCGATCCGATTGCGACCACCGATCTGCAATCCTGCGCGAGATGAACACGGCGCATGTAGTCTCGAACAGTCGTCGGAAGCGTGTCCGCCTGGAAGGGCCAGCGCATCAGCACTGCGGTAACGTCGTCGGAGGACACGGTCTCGAAGGTTCGAAGCGAGGCGTCCCCGGCAAGGAAGTGGCGCTCGCCTTGTGAAAAGTCGGTCCGGCTCAAGAACGAACGAACCTCAAGCGATTGCGCAATACGGTCCGGCCACGCCGGTTCCTTGGAATAGAAGTCAACCCGGCGCCTCTCGGGATCGTCATCCAGTGCGCTGATCTGGATCCAGAGTGCTGCTTCGGGAAGAAGATCCGCGGCATTTTCCGGCCACTCGATGAGCGCTGCGCCCTCGCCAAGCAGGTCGTCCAGTCCGAGTTCTTCAAGCTCCTCGGGCTCTTCAAGGCGATACAGATCGAAATGCGAGATGCTGACCCGATCAAGGTCATAAGTCTGTACAAGCGTGAAGGTCGGGCTGGGGACCTCCAGATCGGGATCGCCTGCCAGCGACCTGATCAATGCGCGTGAAAGTGTCGATTTGCCGGCCCCGAGATCACCGGACAGGCAGACAGTGTCACCCCTGCCAAGGACCATGGAAAGGTCATTGGCAAGACGCTGGGTCTCGGCCTCGTTTTCAACGGTGATGGTGCGGAATGTTTCTGGCAGCTGCCGCAGGAGATGGTCCGACATCGACCGCGTCCTATTCAGCGGCAGCCCGGTCCGCGAGTTCCGGTCTTGCAGGAAAAACGCAGGTTACGGTCGTTCCCTTGCCTTCGGCCGACTCGATGTCGACCGTGCCGCCATGAAGTTCGACAAAGCTCTTGACGATGGCCAGGCCAAGCCCGGCTCCCTGCCGGCGAGCACCGGTGTCATGGCCGACAAAGCGGTTGAAGACCTGTGTCAGAATTTCCGCCGGAATGCCGTAGCCGTGATCCTTCACGATGAAGGTCACCTTGTCGTCTTCGCGGCTGCAGCTGACATCGACAACACCATTTGCTTCCGAATACCGGACCGCGTTGGCGATCAGGTTGAAGAGAACCTGACGCAGACGTTTTTCATCCGCGATCATCATGCCGATGTCTTCGGGGACATGGGTCCGCAGGCTGATCTGGGTTTCAGTCAGCCTGTCCTTCAGTCCCTCGACCGCGGCCGACACCGTCGAGGCGACGTCTACCTCACCCAGGTCGAGTTCCATGATGCCGGCGTCAAGCGTCGCAAGGTCGAGAATATCGTTGATGATGGCAAGGAGAGCGGACGAGGAAGACTGGATATATTCTGCGTATTCTCCCTGCTTTTCGGACAGGTCCCCGAATTTCGGGTCGGCCAGCAGCTGCGCGAAGCCGATGATATTGGTCAGCGGTGAGCGGAGCTCGTAGGAGACGTGCTGAATGAAGGCGTTCTTGATCTGGTCGGCCTGCTGCAGTGCCTCGTTCTTTTCGAGCAACGCGCGCTCGACATTCACGCTGTCGGTCACGTCGACGAAGGTCACCAGCGTTCCACCATCGGGAAGCGGCACGGTCGCATAGTCCAGGACGTCGCCGTTGTGACGCTCCAGGCGGCTGACCTTCTGGGTGCGGTTGTCGACAAGTCCCGTGACATTGCCGGCCAGCTGCTCCCAGGCTTCGGTTTCGGTCTTGCTCAAAGTGCAGGCAGAGAGGACCGCTTTCACGTGCGGTAACTCTGCAAGCTGGTCTTCCTCGAGATTCCAGATGCGGCCGAATGCGGGATTCCAAAGGCGCAGGCGACCGTCGGAGCCGAACACGGCCACAGCTTCCGAGAGGTTGTCGAGCGTTTCGCCCTGAACGCGCGTCAGTGCGTTGTAGCGGCTTTCCAGGTCGAGCTGTTCGGTGACGTTCTCGTAGATGTAAGTGACACCGCCCTGGGGATGCGGATTGGCAATGACCCGCAGCGTCCGGCCATCGGGCAGATGCCACCAGCTCTCGCGTGCTTCCAGAGACTGATAGCTTTCCAGCATCTTGTTGCGCCAGACGCGGTAATCCGCCTGCTCGGGCAGCTTGCGCGCGGCGCGGAGCGCGTCGAGCACCGCGCCATCTTCCGGATGGCTTTCCAGGAAGGCAGGATCCAGATCCCACATCTGCCGGAAGGCTGCATTATAGAACTGGAGTTTCTTGTCGCTGGAATAGATGGCCACGGCAGCTGCAAGCTGGTCCAAGGTCCTGCCATGGAATTCCTCGGCGCGGCCGAGTTCCTTCTTAGCGCCCTCGAGTTCACTGATATCCACGGCAATGCCGGCACCGCCGACATTCGCGTTGACATCGGTAACCTCGAACACCCGGCGCTCGCCCGAGGCCACAATGGGGATGCGGGCATTGAAGCAGCCGTCTTCGGTCCGCTGGACCGCCATGGCCGTGCGCGCCGCCGCATCGAGGAAGGTCGCGCCTTCCTTGACGGCCTTGTCGGCGTCTTTTGTTTCCACCGCTTCAGCATAAGCGGCGTTGGCCCAGGTCAGATTCCCTTCGGCATCGCGCTGCCACGCCGGTGCAGGCATGGCATCCAGCAACGCGTGCAGCATGTGAAGCTCGCCTGAAATCTTCGCGTTGCGAGCTGCCAGTTCCGCCTGCATCTGCCGTTCACCGGTCAGATCCCGCAGGCGAAGGACAACGGCGCCACCGGTGGTGCGTCCAAGCGCTTCCACGTAGCTGCCGGTGCGGGTTTTCAAGGTTGTCGAGAAAGCTTCACCTGTCCGGAAAAGCATATCCAGATGGCGTTCCAGGTCGCTGGCGCATTTCGCAGTCAGCCAGCTGCCGAAGGCAAGAAGTTGAACGGGCGGCCGCGGAACACCGGATTTTTCCGGCAAGATGCCCCAGATCTGGGGCATGGCACCGTTTCCGGTCCAGACAATGACCCGCTGCTCGTCGGTGTTGAGCATGGCCTCAAGTCGGTCGACCCTGAACTTGAGATCGCTCTTTTCCTTTTCAAGGGAGTCGGTCAGCTGCGCCGATTGCCTGCGGTGGCGCACCAGAGCAATTGCAGCGGTTACCGCGAAGGCGCACATTCCACCCAGCGCACCGAAAAGGATCATCGTGTCCGGATTGATGGCAGCAGTGGTGTCAGCCAGAACATTGGCTGCAGCAGGTCCGCACGACAGACCAAGGCCTGCCACGGCAGCGCCGCCCAGCCTGATCTTATTCGGACTCCAATATTGCAACGCTGCGCGTGGCCGCGCACCGCTCCTGCCGCCTTTCGGCATTGTGTGATCCCCTTACGCCGCAATGTCCCGCATTCGCGAGTAGTGCAGCCCCCGGTTTCTGGGAGCAAATCAAAGACATCCGCCTCTTGGCCTTTGATTCGTTAAAACCATAACCTTTTTGCGAATCACGCAGAAGAGTCCGTTGCTGAAAAGTTAACAGGACCCTTCAATTTGAAGGGTCCTGCATTTTTTTGTTCACATGCCCGAATCAGGGGCATTACAACATCTAGTGGTCGAACTGACCAAAATCAGTATTTGTAGTGTTCCGACTTGAAGGGACCAGCCTTATTAATCCCCAGATATTGCGATTGCTCGTCAGACAATTCGGTTAACGTCACACCGAGTTTCTCAAGATGCAGGCGGGCAACCTTCTCATCGAGATGCTTCGGAAGGACGTAAACTTCGTTCTCGTAGGCATCACCCTTGGTGAAAAGCTCGATCTGCGCCAGAACCTGGTTTGTGAAGCTGGCGGACATCACGAAGCTCGGGTGACCCGTGGCGTTGCCGAGGTTCACAAGACGGCCCTGGGACAGAAGGATCATGCGCTTGCCATCCGGGAACTCGTACATGTCGACCTGGTCCTTGACCGGACGGCACTTGGTGTTCTTCAGGGCTGCGACCTGGATCTCGTTGTCGAAGTGGCCGATATTGCAGACGATCGCCATGTCCTTCATGCCACGCATGTGGTCGAAGGTGATGATGTCCTTGTTGCCGGTCGCGGTGACGTAGATGTCACCCTCGGGCAAAGCCTGTTCCATCGTCTTGACTTCAAAACCGTCCATGGAAGCCTGCAGAGCACAGATCGGATCGATCTCGGTCACGATAACGCGGGCACCTGCACCTGCCAGCGACTGGGCGGAGCCTTTGCCGACATCGCCGTAGCCGCAAACAACGGCGACTTTGCCAGACATCATGACGTCTGTACCACGGCGGATGCCGTCCACGAGGGACTCGCGGCAGCCATAGCGGTTGTCGAACTTGGACTTGGTCACACTGTCGTTGACGTTGATTGCAGGGAACGGCAGAGACCCGTTTTTCTGCATCTCGTAAAGCCGCAGAACACCGGTGGTGGTTTCCTCGGAAACACCCTGGATCAGTTCTTTCTGCTTGGTAAACCAACCCGGGTTGGCGGCCATGCGTTTCTTGATCTGCGCAAAAAGACACTCTTCTTCTTCAGAAGACGGGTTTTCGATCAGATCGGTTTCACCGGCCTCAACCCGTGCGCCCAGGAGAATGTAGAGGGTCGCATCACCACCATCATCGAGGATCATGTTGGCGCCTTCGGGGAAGTCGAAGATCTTGTCGGCGTAGTCCCAGTACTCTTCCAGGGTCTCACCCTTGATGGCGAAGACCGGCACGCCTGCTGCTGCGATCGCGGCGGCAGCCTGATCCTGCGTGGAATAGATGTTGCAGGACGCCCAGCGCACTTCGGCGCCAAGGGCAACGAGCGTTTCAATCAAGACAGCCGTCTGAATTGTCATGTGCAGGGAACCGGCGATACGGGCACCCTTGAGCGGCTTGTCTTCGCCAAATTCCGCACGGCATGCCATCAGACCCGGCATTTCGTGTTCTGCGATTTCGATTTCGGTCCGGCCCCAGTCTGCGAGCCCGATGTCCTTGACAATGTAGTCGGTCATGAAAATGTCCTGCTTTGAGTACCGGCGATTTGTGCCGGGTCTTTCTACGGCAGCCGAAGCCCAAGGGATCTCTCTCAGGATCACAGTCGGCGCGGCGACCAAAACGCAATTCCCGGACCTCGCCGGCAATCATTGCCACGGGTTATACCCGCAGCCTCGACATTGCGCAATAAAGATATAAAGAATTCTTTATATGATTTTTCGGCCCACAATTCAGTTTCCCTGATGGGCTTCCAGCAGGTCCCAGGTAACGGAAAGATCGTCTTCAGCGATAGCGGACAGGTAGACCGCCGATACCCCCTCTCCCAGGATGTGCCGGACATCGGTGGAAAAACCGATGTCACCTCCGGAATGCCCCACGACGATGACATCGTCCGGCAGCCGCTCCACCTCGATGCCCATGCCGTAACCTTCGCCAACCGGATCCGTCAGCAATCGGTCGAGGCTCCTCTTGTCCAGCAAGGTTCGAGCGGAAAACAGAGCGTCGTAGAAGCCTGCGACTTCGCCAGCTGTCGAAACAAGCCCGCCATCCCCGAAGCCAAAGCCTTCCAGATAGCCGTCGACGGCTTCCAGACCATTGCCGAAATCTTCAAACCCTTGCACGAAGTCCCCCGGCGAAACGCCGAAGCCCAACAATTGCGTTCTGTTCAATCCCACCGGCTCGAAGATCCTGCTATTGAAAACTTCATGCATCGGTTGTCCGGAAACCTTCTCAAGCACCAACTGCGCCAACAGGTAGTTGGTGTTGGAATAATCAAATGCCGTCCCGGCAGCAAAGAGGACCGGCTCTCCCACCACCTTCTTCAGGGCAGACCTCAGAACCTTGGCTGAAGTTGCGCCAGCATCCACAAGGTCCAGGCTGTCCAAGTAGAATTGTTCGTCCAAATAGTCCGGCAGGCCGCTTGTCATGGACAGCAGATGGGAAATCGTGACGCCCTTCAGGCCACCCAGGTCGGTAACCACGTCCGGAGGCAGCCATTTCGATGCCCTGTCATCGATATTGATCTGCCCCTCTTCGTGGAGCTGCAGCAGGGTGACGGCCAGAAAGGTCTTGGAGACCGAGGCAAGCAGGAACCGGCTCTCTGCCGTTGCCTGACCGACGCTTGGGCGGTCACGCCCGCAGGCGACGACTTGCGTATTGCCGGGTGACGCCAACAGGACAACATGGGCTGGCCCGTCCGGAGAACACGACCGCCTGATATCGCCGAGGACTTCATTGGATTTTGCGCCGGACGCAAAGATCACCAGGAATACGATTGTGCCAACCAGCCTTCCAAGCGTGTCCATGACGGCACCTTTCAGGACCGGTAGAGATCTTCCCGCGTGGGCGGCATACCGGACAATCCCCGGGTTCGCTTGGTCGCCACCGTCTGGAAAATGCCGATGGAACCGCGTTCGAAACCGAGCGAAACGCCACACAGATAGGCCAGCCACAAGCGGTATTTTTCTTCCCCCACTTCGGAAATGGCCTCTTCCCTGGCCTCCATGAGGTTTTCAGCCCAAAGTCGCGTGGTCCGGGCGTAATGCTCACGCCATGCTTCCACGTCATGCACTTCGAAACCGTGGGATTCCAGGTTCGTGAGCGTCCAGCCAATGTGGTCCACTTCGCCGCCAGGAAAGATGTAGCGCACCAGGGTCTGATACTCCGGCTTCTTGCGACGGAACTTGCTCAGGTCCTTCTTGCCGCGCCGCGTGATTGCGTGATGAAGGTAAAGGCCGCGTGGTTTCAACAGCCGGTTCACATGCCGATAGTAGTCATCATGGTTGTCGATGCCGACATGCTCGAACATGCCAATCGACGATATCTTGTCGAACTGGCCCTTGTATTCGCGGTAGTCCTTGAGTTCGACACTTACCCTGGCTTCAAGGCCCCGGTCCCGGACCCGTTCGCGCGCAAGCTTGGCCTGTTCTTCCGAAAGCGTGACCCCGACGGCATCCACACCATGATGTTCGGCGGCGTAGCAGATGAGCCCTCCCCAGCCGCATCCGATATCAAGAAGCCTGTCGCCGGGTTTGAGCTGCAGCTTCCGGCAGATCATCTCCAGCTTGTCCTGTTGCGCGGTTGCCAGGTCGTTGTCCCAGTCCTGGAAATAGGCGCAAGTGTAGAGCATTTCCGGATCCAGAAAGAGCCGGTAGAACGCGTTCGAGACGTTGTAGTGAAAGGCAATGTCGGTCTTTGCACTGCCGGTTCCGCCCCCGGTGTCGGCGGCGCTTTGCGCGTCAGACCCGGACCCGGATTCGCGTGGCGCAAAATAGAGTGACCACGCCGACCCCAGGAGCAACCGCTTGTCCAGTTGCCGGAACAGCGTTTTTGCCTTTACAGAGGGGCGTTTGGAGGCGAAGTCGAAAATGGTGCCCCCGCGCGGATCGATCTCTCCGGCGGCGTAAAGCTCGATGATCGTCTTTAGCGAGGGGGAGCGAAGAAGTTTGGGCAACGCCGTGTCTGAAATGAACAGGCGCAGACCATCCCTGGTTTCCTCGGGCGGAACCAACGTCCCGTCGGCAAGTTCAAACGAAAATTCAACACCAAGCGCATCATGAATATGCGTCAGGACCTTTCGAATGGTCTCGGACACTGCAATGAGTGCTGGATCCGACATCAGGCCTCCTGCAAATCAAAATCAATTCCGTCAGGCTAATTCACCTTCATGAATAACGGTGAAGTCTTCCAGCCGTCAATCGACGCCGCAACCGAGACTATCGCTACGGCCAAGGTCAATCGAGTTTCGGTTTTGAAGATGATTTGATGCTGGAGGCCGAAGATCTCAGTCTTCTTCGCCGAAGCCGTCTTCAACGAGTTCGGAAATCGCGTTGATCGCCGCTTCGGCTTCCGCCCCGCTCACGCAGACGCGAATGGAACAGCCAGGGCTCGCGGCAAGCATCATCAGACCCATGATTGAGGTCCCGCCAACTGTCTGGCCATCCTTCGAAACCTGGACGTCGGCATCGAAGGTTTCTACGAGCTTCACGAGCTTCGCCGATGCGCGCGCATGAAGGCCGCGACGGTTGACAATGGTGAGGTCCTTTTCCAGCAAGTTCAGTACTGTCATTTCTGTTTAGCTTTGTCCTGACAGTACCTGGCTGGCGACTGAAATGTATTTCTGCCCGGCCTGCCGGGCTTCATCGACCGCTTCTGAAAGCTGACGATCGGTTCTGACGCTCGCCAGCTTGATCAGCATCGGCAGGTTGACACCAGCAACCACCTCGACCGATTTGCTGTCCATGACGGAGATCGCCAGGTTGGAGGGCGTTCCACCGAACATGTCGGTCAGCAAGACAACACCATCACCGGAATTTGCAGCTTCAACGGCTGACAGGATATCCTGCCGGCGCTGTTCCATGTCGTCATCCGGACCAATGGAAATCGTCTCGACCTGTTCCTGCGGACCAACGACATGCTCAAGCGCCGCCTTGAATTCCTCGGCGAGACGTCCGTGGGTGACGAGTACAAGTCCGATCATGCGTAACTGGGCCTGATTTTCGAGTGTTGCGAGCTCAATCGGGGAGCACAGCGTTTAACAGTCTGATGCACTCTCTTCAACCGCCTCGCCAGTTGCAAGCAAAAAAGCACACCTATTCCCTTTTTTAAATATAGTCCGGAGAACCCTTGAACAGCTTACGCAGGGACCAGCGCAGCAAACGAACCGCGGTGACCGTATCGTTGCGCGGACAGACAATGCGGGGAAGTGAAACGCCTTCCAGACGTTCCTGGGAAATCGGGTTTTCAGGCAAACGGTCAATCTGCTCCGCAGAGACCAGATCCACGATCAGATGCAGCCTGGCAAGGGGAGCATAAGGGAGATCCACGATTGCGTGGCCGCGCACTTCCAGCTGGCCGGAGATCGTGTCAGGCACGTGCGCCAGCACCCTGTCATCGCAAGAGGTGAGCACAACGCGGTCATCGGCAACAAGCCGGCCAAGATGCCCTCTTTCACGCGCATGGTGCAGGAGCGTATCCGTGAGTTCGCTTTTTCCGCTGCCAGCCTCGCCCCTTATCAAAAGGCCGCGCGTGCCGACGATCACACAATTGGCATGGATGGAAGGCTTGTTCACTTGCCGCGTCCGGCCGGCAGATAGATTGCAAAGCGAGCGCCGGCTATCTTGCCTTCGTCGCCACCCGATGCCTCGATCCGGTTCGTTGCCGTGATCGATCCGCCGTGCCCTTCGATGATCTGGCGGGAAATGGAAAGCCCGAGACCCGAATTGTTGCCAAAGCCCTCGCCGTCTGGGCGGTCGGTGTAAAAACGCTCGAAGATCCGCTCGGTGTTTTCCGCCCGGATGCCCGGGCCGTCATCATCGACGATGATCTTGATCATCCTGCCCTCGCGGCTCAGGTCGAGGCGCACATCACCTCCAGCGGGCGAGAAAGAACGCGCATTGTCCAGAAGGTTGCTGATCACCTGCCCGAGCCGGATATCATGGCCCTGCATGTGATAAGGCTTGTTGCCCGGCGCATCGGCGACGATCAGCTTGACCTTGGCATCCTCCGCCCCGACCCTTTCGTTGGCCGCATCCGCCATGTTTCTGAGAAGTTCGGAGATATCGATTTCCTCGGACTGGAGACGCGCAAGTTCAGCGTCAAGTCTCGAAGCATCCGAAATGTCGCTGATCAGCCGGTCCAGCCGCCGCACGTCGTGCTGGATCACTTCCATCAACCGCTCCTGGGACTCCCTGGACTTGGCCAACGGCAGGGTTTCGACCGCACTGCGCAAGGACGTCAGCGGGTTTTTCAGTTCGTGGGCCACGTCGGCGGCAAATTGCTCGATCGCATCGATCTTGTTGTAGAGCGCGTTCGTCATCTCACGGAACGAGCGTGCCAGATGACCGATCTCATCCTGCCGATCCGAAAAGTCGGGAATTTCCTCTCGCGACGTCGAACCGCGCCGCACCCTGTCCGCTGCCGCCGCCAGCCGGCGTACCGGTCCGGCAATCGTTCCGGCCAAGAGTATGGACAGGAGGATCGTGACTGTGGCCGCAAACAGGAATACGCGAATGATGGCGATCCGTTCTGCCCGGACAATGGCGTCGATGTCACCGCCTTGCGTCGACAGCAGCAGCGACCCGAGGACCGCTCTGAACCGCTGGATCGGGACAGCGACCGACACAATCAGCTCCCCGCGTTGCGAAATCCGGGTGACGCTGGCCGGAGATCCTGCGAGAGCTGCCTCCACTTCCGGATAGGCCCTGCCATCTCCGCCACCGACTTCCTGATAGAGCGGCAAATCACCTTGTCGCACCCAGCGTTTGGCCCATTGCCAGAGCGTATCCCAGAAACCTTCTTCTTCCGCCGTTGGAGGTGGCAGATCAAAACGCAGGATCTGCGCGCTGGAATAAAGGTGCCTGGAATCAAGGATCAGGATGCCTTCCGGGTCATAGATCCGGGCGCGGGTCTTGGTCGGCGAAATCAGCCTGCGCAGGACCGGGCCGACCCGTTCGGGGTTGATCGGAAATTCGAGACTTTCAAGATCGTCGCTGGTGGGTGTCACGCTTTCGCCTGCCTGAAGCTGAAGCAGGCGTTCCGGGTCGACCGTGATGGTGCCGGTATCAACCGTCGCCGAAGCGGCAATGGCACCGGCAATGATCTCGCCCTGGGTCAACAGGCTCTGGACGCGGGCATCAATCAGCCCGGCACGAAACTGGTTCAGGTACAGGATGCCGATGACGAGAGCGAGCAGGCCGACCAGGTTGATCGCAATGATCCGGCGCGTCAGTGAAGACAGGACGTAGGTGCCGAAGATCCGGCCGAACTGGTTGAGCAGCCGGCGGCGCAGCCGCTTGTTTCCAAGCCGGCGCAAACGAAAACGCTCCGAACCCGTTGCCGGCTCAGAGGCGGAAAGACTTTCTGCGTTCTCGCTTTCAACCGCCATCTACGGCTGCTTCAGACCTCTCGGAACCGGTATCCAACACCATAAAGGGTTTCGATCATGTCGAAGTCGTCGTCAACAACCTTGAACTTTTTCCGCAGGCGCTTGATGTGGCTGTCAATTGTCCGGTCGTCAACATAGACCTGATCGTCATAGGCAGCATCCATCAGCGCATTCCGGCTCTTGACCACGCCCGGGCGTTGGGCAAGAGCGGACAGGATCAGGAATTCCGTCACCGTGAGCGTAACGGGCTTGTTGTTCCAGGTGCAGGTGTGCCGCTCCTGGTCCATGACCAGCTGGCCGCGTTCAAGCAGCTTGTCGGCGTCCGCTCGGGGAGCCGAAGCGTCGCGCGGCTGCGACCTGCGAAGCACGGCACGGACACGCTCGACGAGCAGTCGCTGCGAGAACGGTTTGCGGATGAAATCGTCCGCACCCATCTTCAGTCCGAACAACTCGTCGATTTCGTCGTCCTTCGACGTGAGAAAAATCACCGGAAGATCAGAATTCTGGCGCAGCCTGCGCAGAAGTTCCATGCCGTCCATACGGGGCATCTTGATATCGAAAATTGCCAGTTCCGGAGGATCGCTCTGCAATCCGTCCAGTGCCGACGTGCCATCTGTATAAGACTGGACACGATATCCCTCGGCCTCCAGCGCAATTGATACTGAAGTCAAAATGTTTCGGTCGTCATCGACCAGAGCAATTGTCGGCATGCTTCTTTTCCATTTCCGGCAACGCACCCGGGGCACGCTTCGGTGTCACTGTAACATATTGCCTTTGGCCTGCTAATTGCGCATAAATTAAGGCAATCTGGCATTTCGGGCACTTGCGGGACCAAAAACCCCTTTGCCGGGTCATTGATGGGGGTTCAGCCCCGACATTTCAAGAGCGCGACTCCTTGCACTCATTGCGGGATTTTCGCCACGCCACCTCCCCGAACAAGAACCCGACAGCGCGCATCAGGCGCGAATTCTTTCGCTTGCTCCGACAAATCGAACATTCCGAAGGTTTCGTTTTTTACTTCGGAGGTCGAATTAATCATTGCCCGTTATTGAAAAAATTTTAATCGATTAAACAATGACATAGCTACTTTAGCCGTCTTGCTGACGTTTGGGCATTCCACTACGTTCGCAGCCCTCACAGCCGGACAGGGCGTGAAACTGTCCTGGCAGCGACGCGAAAAGCCCACATCACGAGGACTGCGGGAACATGCAAGAACTAGGTGTCAGGAATCCCTCCAAAGGTAGCGAAATTTTCGGCTTCAAAGGCCTGAAAGCGCTCTATTGGAACCAGAATGAGCCTGCGCTTTACGAGTATTCCCTTTCGCGTGGCGAAACCCGGCTTGCTGCCGGCGGTGCCATCGTTGCCGAAACCGGCATTCACACCGGGCGGTCCCCCAAGGACAAATTCGTCGTCCTGGACGACGAGACCCGGGACAGTGTCTGGTGGGACAACAATGCGCAAATGAACAAGGCGCAGTTCGACCTGCTCCTCGAGGACTTCCTGGCACATGCGGAAGGCATGGAGCTGTTCGCGCAGGACCTTTTTGGCGGCGCCGACACAACCCACCGGCTGCCGGTGCGGGTATTCACCGAATATGCCTGGCATTCGCTGTTCATCCGCAATCTTCTTTTGCGGCCAGAGACCAGCGAACTTGGCGACTTTGCCCCGGAGATGACGATCGTCGACCTGCCGAGCTTCAAGGCCGACCCGGAGCGCCATGGATGCCGGACAGAAACGGTGATTGCCGTCGACCTGACACGCAAAATCGTGCTGATCGGCGGAACCTCTTATGCGGGTGAAATGAAGAAGTCGGTGTTCACGATGCTGAACCACCTTCTCCCGGCCAAGGGCGTCATGTCCATGCACTGTTCCGCAAATGTCGGTGACGAAGGAGACACGGCGGTCTTCTTCGGCCTTTCAGGCACAGGGAAAACGACCCTGTCCGCCGACCCGTCCCGGACCCTGATTGGTGACGACGAACATGGCTGGAGCGAAAGCGGTGTCTTCAACTTCGAAGGCGGCTGCTATGCCAAGACCATCAAGCTGTCGGCCGAGGCGGAACCCGAAATCTACTCCACGACCCAGCGGTTCGGAACCGTTCTGGAAAATGTCGTGCTGGATGAAAACCGCGTTCCGGACTTCGACGACGGTTCGAAGACCGAAAACACCCGCGCGGCCTACCCGATCCACTTCATCTCCAATGCCAGCGCAACGGGCTGTGCCCCGATGCCGAAGACCATCATCATGCTGACGGCAGATGCGTTTGGTGTCATGCCACCCCTGGCGAAGCTGACACCTGCACAGGCCATGTACCACTTCCTCTCCGGTTACACCGCCAAGGTTGCCGGGACCGAGAAAGGCGTGACCGAACCGCAGGCAACCTTCTCCACCTGTTTCGGGGCACCGTTCCTGCCGCGCCATCCGTCGGAATATGGCAATCTGCTGAAGGACCTGATTGCCAAGCACAATGTTGACTGCTGGCTCGTCAACACCGGCTGGACCGGCGGCGCCTATGGCACTGGCAATCGCATGCCGATCAAGGCGACACGCGCGCTGCTTCAGGCCGCTCTCTCGGGAGACCTCAAGGACGCCGAATTCCGCACGGACGCGAATTTCGGGTTCGAAGTTCCTGTCACGGTCGACGGCGTCGACAGCCAGATCCTGACACCTCGGGAAACCTGGGCGGACAAGGAAGCATATGACGCGCAGGCGACGAAGCTCGTGCAGATGTTTGTCGACAATTTCGAGACCTTTGAGGACCACGTCGACGGCGCAGTGCTGAGCGCGGCTCCTGCAGTTCGTCTCGCGGCTGAATAGACGCCCGAAATCAAACCATCAATGAAAAGGCGCTTGCGGTTGCAGGCGCCTTTTCTGTTTGCCAAAGACCTTTCATCCGGTTTGGAAAGATTTATATTGAGGAACAACCCTCAATCGGATGATCCCATGTCAGCCCCACAATCCGCTTCCATGCCCGACGTTCTGAAAACGGCCGAAACCTGGTGTCAGGGCGGACGGTCCGTTGCCCTTGCAACAGTCATCGAAACGTGGGGCTCGGCGCCCCGCCCCGTCGGTTCGCATCTGGTGATCGATTCAGAAGGCAACTTCGAGGGCTCGGTATCCGGCGGCTGCGTCGAGGGGGCCGTGGTCTCCGAGGCAATCGACGTGATCGAGTCGGGCAAACCGACAACGCTTGAATTCGGGGTCGCGGACGAAACGGCATGGCGTGTCGGCCTGTCCTGTGGCGGCCGTATCCGCGTCTTCGTTGAACCTGTTACCTGACCGGGAAGACCGACTTGCTTTCGACAGAAACCTTCCTTGCATTTCTCGCCGCCACGGCGCTGTTTGCCTACATGCCCGGCCCGGCCCTGCTCTACACGGCGGCACAGACGATTTCCAGAGGTCAGCGCGCCGGATTCATGGCAGCAATGGGCATTCACATTGGCTGCTACGCTCATGTCTTCGCGGCAGCGTTCGGGCTGTCCGCCATATTCAACGCGGTTCCGACCCTTTACTTCGCATTGAAACTGCTCGGTGGTCTCTATCTGGTCTATCTCGGCGTCCAGATGATCAGGACCCGTGTCGCCGCCGGACCGGTGCCGATCTTGCCGGAGAAATCCACCCGGCGCGCCTTTGTGGACAGCGTTCTGGTGGAGATCCTCAATCCAAAGGTCGCGATATTCTTCATTGCGTTCCTGCCGCAATTTGTAAGTCCGGAGGCCGGCCTGCCGATATGGCTGCAGTTCCTGATCCTGGGCACGATCGTCAATTTTGCCTTCACCTCCGCGGACATTGTCACCGTGCTGTTCGCGAGCGAAGTCAAGAGGCGGCTGACCAGGACCTCCAAGTTCCAGGATCTCACGCGTTGGATCGGTGGGACGCTTCTTGTTGGCCTTGGACTGAAACTGGCAACGGACAGGAGCTGACCCGATGGACCTCTCGCTTCTCACCCGTTTGAACCAGCACAGGGCCGAACGCCAGGCTGCCATCCTCGTCACCGACATGGCATCCGGCGCGCAGCGACTGGTTCAAAAAGATGGCTTCGCAGACAACGACCCTCTGGCAGGAGAATTCGAAAAGCGGTTCCGGTCCGGCAAATCGGGCACGGTTGAGACAGAAAACGGCACCTTTTTCCTCACGGTTAGCGTTCCATCGCCGCGGCTGGTTATCATCGGCGCCGTACATATCAGCCAGGCGCTGGTGCCGATGGCTGAGATAGCGGGACTGGATGTGACAGTCATCGATCCGCGAACCGCCTTTGCGACAGAGGATCGGTTTCCCGGTGGTGCGCTCAAGGCCGAATGGCCGGAAGACGTCTTGAAGGAAGCCCCCCTGGATGCCTACACCGCCGTCGCTGCCGTGACGCATGATCCGAAGATCGACGACTTTCCGCTCATTGAGGCTCTGAAGACCGGCTGTTTCTATGTCGGAGCGCTTGGCAGTCGCAAGACGCACGCCAAGCGGCTGGACCGCTTCAGGGAAGCTGACCTTGACCCCGTGACATTCGACCGGATTGATGCCCCCATTGGTCTGGATATCGGCGCGGCCTCACCTGAAGAAATCGCGGTCGCCGTGCTTGGCTCGGTGATAACGGCCTTGCGCAAGGCCCCGGAGACACCCGAATGAAGTTCGGCCCTTCTCCTCCTGAAGAGGCCGTCGGCTGCATTCTGGCCCACAAGACAAAACTGCCCGACAGAATGCTCAAGAAGGGTCATTTGCTCTCCGCCGAGGATTGCAGGCTCCTTGCGGAGCAGGACCATCAACAGATCATTGTTGCCCGGCTGGAACCGGGGGACATCAATGAAGATCAGGCGGCAGCCCGGCTAGGTAACAGCGCAAGTGGTGTCGGGGTCAGCCCGGATACGGCTTTTACCGGTCGCAGCAATCTCTACGCGGACGTCAATGGCGTCCTAGTCGTGGACCCGGAAGCAATCGCTGCGGCCAACAGGATCGATCCGGCGATCACTTTCGCCACCCTGCCGAATTTCTCTCGGGTGGCAGCCCACAGGATGGTGGCAACAGCCAAGGTCATATCCTTTGCTGTTGCGGAAGCGTTGGTTGAAAAAGCCGGGAAAGCCTTGCGGGGCGCGGTGGGCGTTGCCGAGTTTTCACCACGCAAGATCGGTCTTGTGGCAACCCAGTTGCCACATCTTAAATCCGTCACCATGGACAAGACACGGCGCGTCCTGGAGGACAGGCTGAAACCCAGTGGCAGTCAGATCGTCGGAGAGTTGCGCGTACCGCATACCGAAGAAGCGGTCTCGGAAGCCATTCGGGACCTGCTCGACATGGGCGCTGACTTCCTGATCCTGTTTGGCGCTTCGGCAGTTGTCGATCGATATGATGTCCTGCCGGCGGCGCTCGAGCAGGCAGGTGGAACCGTTGACCAGTTTGGCATGCCAGTGGACCCGGGCAATCTCCTCATGTTGGGCAACCTGACGGGTGTGCCGGTTCTGGGGGCACCGGGTTGCGCAAGAAGTCCAAAGGAGAACGGTTTTGACTGGGTTCTGGATCGCATTCTGGCTGGCCTGACCGTCACTCCGGAAGATGTCACGGCCATGGGCGTTGGAGGATTGCTGATGGAAATCGGAACGCGCCCGCAGCCCCGTGAGAAGAAACAGCAGAGCCGTACGCCGCGCATCGCGGCGATTGTCCTGGCGGCCGGCAAATCGTCCCGAATGGGTGGCCCGAACAAGCTTCTGGCGCAACTTGATGGAAAGACCCTGATCCGGCATGCGAGCGAGGCAGCGATCGGTGCCGAACTTGCGCAGACAATCGTCGTGACAGGACATCTTCATGACAAGGTCGGCGGCAGCGTGAACGACCTGGACATCAAGATTGTTCACAATCCGGATTACGCGGAAGGCATGGCGGGATCGATCCGCACCGGTGTCGATGCGCTTGCCGATGACATTGACGCTGCACTGATCCTGCTTGGAGACATGCCCCGGATAACCTCCCGGGATCTGCGAAAACTCGTCGAGGCTTATTTGCGGGACGAGACCTGCCTGATCGCCAGCGCCACGTCGCATGGAAAGCGCGGCAACCCCGTTTTGTGGGACAAGCGGTTTTTTGCGGACCTGAAATCGCTAAGTGGCGATATTGGAGCCCGGCACCTGATCGCCACGAATCCCGGCTTCGTGTCTGAAGTGGAGATCGGGGACGCAGCGCGACTGGATCTCGACACGCCGCAGGCACTTCATGATGCTGGTGGTACACTGCCGGATCGCGATAGCTAACCGGTTGACTCACAAAGTAATGCGCTCACCCTCTTGTAAAAGATGAAGATGTATTAACCCGGTATGCGTAAAACGCAGACCCGCAATGCCAAGTATTCTATTGCATTTTTATGACATGCCGCCTATGTAATGCCTGCGCTTGCTGCAAAGCACTCGTCGTGGGTTGAATGCTGCTTTGCATTCGGAGCGCTGAAAATATCCGATTTCTGTCAAGAGCTGTTCGGATCCTCTCCTCCCGAGGATGGTCGAGCGCTTTTGCTGGTGCGTAGAAGAATAAAGGAAATAAGAAATGGCTGACATGTCTCTTCCTCGTCCGGGCTGCTGCAAATGGGCCGAAGGTGATGCAGGCAACTACACCTTCCCGTGCAACAATCGCGTTGAGCCGGGTGTATCCTACTGCGCTGACCACAGCGCAATTGTCTACATTCCGCCGGAAGAGCGTCGTCGCAATCGTTCCGGTGGCGGTGGCATGAGCCTTTCCTTCCGCCGTGCGGCCTGATTACTCGACATCGAGAATTTGCAGGTAAATTCTAAGTACCTGCCATAGTTAAACCCGGTCACCAGGCCGGGTTTTTTATTTGTTACCTAGAGATACATCGCCAAAAACTGCAAGTTTGCAACCGGTTCCAAATTATTGGCAGAAAACGACAAGCTTGCATACGTATTATTACGAGGAATCCGGAGCCCGAAATTCCTTTAAGCTGCTGTTTTTATTTATTTTTTCAAGACAAACCGAAGCCCTTCAACTATCGTAAATAATACTTAAGTAAATAAAACGTTTTCCAGTGTTTAATTCTTTGTTGCCGATCTCCGTGCAAGCATGTGCGGTATAGTTTGGTGTGAATCAGATGCAGCTGTGCTTGAGGAGACATGGCGCAAATGACGAAAGTGCAATCGAGAAACGAAACTGAACGCCTGAAGGCGTTGGATGCGCTTCAGATCATGCATTCGGAGCGCTTGCCCGAGTATGATGCCGTCGTCGAGATAGTGGCCGGCATTTTCGAGTGTCCAATCTCCCTTGTCTCGCTTGTCGGGGATGAAGAACAATGGTTCAAGGCCAAATGCGGGCTGGAAGCAGATGGCACAGCCAGGGACGTTTCCTTTTGCCAACACACCATTTTGTCGGACGACTTGCTTGTCATTCCGGATGCAAGGACAGACGACCGCTTTAAAGACAATCCGCTCGTCACCGGCGCTCCCCACATCCGGTTTTACGCCGGTTGCCCTCTTTCCATCGATGGCGAGAACCGTCTCGGAACTCTTTGCGTAATAGACCGCGAACCCAAATCCCCGACGGAAAACCAACTTGCACAGCTCCGGCGCCTCGGGTCTGTGGTCGAAGGGCTCATCAAGTCACATCAGGCCAGCACCGAAACGCAGAAGGCAATGCACCACGCCGCAGAAGAACACAAGACCGCAGTCCGCGAAGGTGACCTTCTGGAAGAGATTGCAACTGTGTCGGGTGTTGGCGGCTGGGAGTTGGACCTCGAAACCGGCGAGCTCAACTGGACCGAAAAGACACGCGAAATTCACGAGGTATCCGAAGACTACGAACCCAGCGTCGAACACGCAATCAACTTCTACGCTCCCGAAAGCCGGGAGACCATTTCCGCCGCCGTCGGCGAAGCCATCGAAAAGCGCGTCGACTGGGACCTTGAATTGCCGTTCATTACCGCCAAGGGTCGCAGGATCTGGGTTCGCGCCGCCGGCCGTCCGATTGTCATCGATGGCGAAGTCAAGCGGCTGATTGGTGCCTTTCAGGACATCACGGACAGAAAGCAGTCTGAAGAGGCCATTCGCCACTCGGAAGCCGTTCACCGAACGACGCTTGAGACCTTGCGCGAGGGTATTCTGCTTCTCGACCGGACTGGAAAGATCCTCTCCTCCAATTCCGCTGCGGCTTCTCTGCTTGGCTACCTGCAAGGTGAACTGAATGGCCTGAGTGTCCGGCATCTAAACATCAACTGCTTCACCGAAGATGGTGAAGCCGATGCCATGCTTTTGCAGCGGGCAGCGCAAAGCCCGGGGATCGTCAACAACTTCATTTCGCGTGTCGAGTCCAACAATGGGTCCCAGTCAGTCTGGCTGCGGATCGACGCCAATGCGACTGACAGTGAAGCCGGGGGTGATGATGAAGTCGTGGTTTCCCTCACGGACATAACCGAGACCAAGCATCAGGCGGAAACTCTGAAAACCGTCTTTGAAAACATGCCGGGCGGCCTGGTTTACTACGACGAGAACCTCCGACTGACAGCCTGCAACGAGGAGTACCGCGAACTTCTGCAGGTCCCACGGGAATTCATCGAGAACAAGGCCCCCATCCGCGAAGTCTTCACCTACCTGGCGCACCGGGGTGACTATGGCCCTGGAGATCCGGATCAATTGGTACAGCAACACGTGGAACGGTTTGTCAGCAATCAGTCCCACGTCTATGAGCGTGTCAGGCCCGACGGCACCACGCTGGAAGTTCGCGGTATTCCCCTGCCGAATGGCGGGCTGGTCGCCAACTTCTTCGACGTCACCGAACGCAAACAGGCCGAATTGGCGGTCCAGCACTCCGAAGCGGTCCTCAGAACAACGCTTGAAACCCTGCGCGAAGGTATTTTGTTGCTGAACCGGTCCGGTGACATACTGTCTGCCAATCCGGCTGCCGCCCGCTTGCTTGGTTACGGCCAGAATGATTTGCATGGCAAGAATGTCCAGGACCTGAACATTGACTGCTTCACAGAGAAGGGTATTGCCGATGTCGACCTGCTCTCGAGAGCCAGCAAGCAGCCGGACACCGTCAACAACTTCACTGCCAAGGTCGACAGGAAGGACGGATCCCTGCCTGTCTGGCTTCGAATTGACGCCAATGAAACGGATGGAGACGAAACCAATGAGGTTGTTGTTTCCCTTGCAGACATAACCGAGACCAAACGCCAAGCAGAAACCCTTCAGGCTCTTTTTGACAACATGCCGGGGGGACTCATCTTTTATGACGAGGAGGGTCACCTCTCTGTTTGCAACGACGAATTCAAAAGACTAGCGCAGCTTCCCGATGAGTTTATCGAAAGCCATGCCCAAATACGCGATGTTGTTACCTTTTTGGCCGAACGAGGCGACTACGGGCCAGGTAATCCAGAGGAACTTATAGAAGAACGTCTCACGCTTTTTGCAAAGCAGGAACCACATGTCTACGAGCGTGTGTGCCCTGACGGGACGATCCTTGAAATTCGTGGAATTCCACTCGAGAGTGGGGGGCTGATAGCAAGTTTCTTCGATATTTCGGAACGCAAGCGCATAGAACTTGGGATTCGGCAGTCCGAGGCCGTTCATCGCACAACACTGTCCTCGCTAAGCGAAGGCATCCTGCTTGTATCACACGCGGGTGAAATTCAGTCCGCAAACCCTGCGGCAGTTGCTTTGCTCGGCGTTCGCGGTGAAGATCTTTTGGGTCGGAATGTTGCCGATTTCGAGTTCGGAATTCAATGTGAAATCGAGGGGATCGGTGAGTGTTGGACTCCGCTGGAACTTGCCGCGCACGACCCGCATGCCGTCAAGGACCTGATTGCAAGTGTGCATTTGGAAGATGGCGCCCGGACAACCTGGCTGCGCTTGAATGCAGAGCCCGTTGACCAGGACCAGGAGTTCGAACTCGACGGCGTCGTTATCTCACTTACCGACATAACCGAGACCAAGGAACAGGCGGAAACTCTCCAGGTCATTTTCGACAATTTCCCGGGTGGCTTTGCCCACTATGACGAAAACTTTCAGCTCGGTTCCTGCAACGCCGAGTTCCAGCGCCTTCTGGAGTATCCGGAAGAACTCGTCGCACAGAAGCTGCATATTCTCGACTACCTCAAATTCAATGCCGAACGCGGCGATTATGGTGAAGGCAACCCGGAAGAGCTCGCTCTGGAGGTGTTCAATGCTTATGACCGCAACGAACCGTTCAGCTACGAACGCAGTGCCGCTGACGGGTCCCATTTGGAAATCCGCAGTACGCCGCTGCCCTCGGGTGGTGCGATCTACAACTTCTTTGACGTGACCGAGCGCAAGCGTATGCAGGAAAAGCTTGCCGAAAACGAGCGTTTTGCACGCGATCGGTCAGCCGAACTCGAGGCTGTTCTGGCCAACATGCGCCAGGGTGTCAGCGTGTTCGACAAGAATGGCAAGCTGACGCTCTGGAACCAGCAATATATCGACATCTTCGGAAAGCCAGACGGGGAAGTTCAGAAGGGCAAGAGCCTTGTTGAATTGATCCAGGCCGAGAAAGACCGTGATGAGTTCGAAGGCGACGTCCAGGAACACGTCATGGACCTTTTGAACCGGATGTCCGAAGGAGAAGTTGTTCGGTCGAAATTCCCACATCCGACCGGCAAGGTGATTCTGGCTGTGCATGCACCGATGCCAGACGGTGGCTGGATCGGCACCCATGAAGACGTCACGCTTCGAGAGCAGGCCGCCGCCAAGATTGCCTTTGCGGCCCACCATGACGCCTTGACCGGCCTCGCCAACCGGATGCAATTCAACGCGACCCTCGAGGAAGCACTGGATGACGCGCGTTTCCACGAGACAAATTCGGCCCTGTTGCTGATCGACCTCGACAAGTTCAAGCCTGTCAACGACACCTATGGTCACGACGTCGGCGATGAACTCCTGATCCAGGTCGCCAAGCGGCTCAAGGACGTCCTGCGGTCAAACGACCTCGTCGCACGCCTAGGCGGTGATGAATTTGCCATCATTCTCAGAGGGACCGGTTGGGACAATGTCGTTGTGACCGATATCGCCGAGCGTGTTCTGGTCAAACTCAGGACCCCGTTTGAGATTTTTGCCCACAAGCTCACCATCGGCGGAAGCATCGGGATTTCCGGCATCGACATCCGCTCACCGGAAACCAGTACAATCGTCAAGAACGCCGACATCGCACTCTATCAGGTCAAGAATACCGGTCGGAACGACTTCAGGTTTTTTGACGATACCGCCAAACCGCGGGCAGTGCTGGGATAACAAGCCGACATCGATCCGCTAAAGAAAAGGCGCGGTTCGTTACCGAACCGCGCCTTGATTTCTTTGTTGAGCTAAACGCTGAGCTTAATCAGGCTGCCTTGAGAGCCTCAACCACGTCACGAAGCTGGGAAAGCGTTGCTTCCGCTTTCTGCTTGGTTTC
The DNA here is from genome assembly GCA_017643925.1 of Roseibium sp. Taxonomy (GTDB): domain Bacteria; phylum Pseudomonadota; class Alphaproteobacteria; order Rhizobiales; family Stappiaceae; genus Roseibium. The sequence goes on from JAEPML010000003.1 coordinate 262,277, forward strand.
GTCGTCCTTGGCGTCGGCGACATCTTCTTCCGCATCCTTGATCTGCTGTTCAAGGTCTTCGGTGCTGATCTCACCAACCGGAACGGCCTGTTCAGCCAGGACAGTCAGGCCGCCCGAAGCCACGTCGGCAAAACCGCCGCGGACATAATATTCGGCCCAGTCACCACCTTCACTGAGCACCTTCAGGATGCCCGGCTTGATGGTAGCCATGAAAGGAGCGTGGTCCTTCAGAACGCCAAACTCGCCCTCGGCGCTAGGTACAACGACCTCAGCAACCTGCTCGGAGATGAGCTGGCGTTCCGGTGAGACCAACTCAAACTGGAAAAGTTCGGCCATCTGGCGTCTTCCTTGTCAGTCTTCGATACTGATGGCAAAGCCATCGAACACGAGAAAACCGGGCACCCCTTCGGGAGTGCCCGATCAATCCAAAGCTTAAGCGGCTTCTGCAGCCAGCTTCTGTGCTTTCTCGATGGCTTCGTCGATGGAGCCAACCATGTAGAAAGCAGCTTCCGGCAGGTGATCGTATTCACCTTCCACAAGGCCCTTGAAGCCCTTGATCGTGTCTTCCAGAGCAACCAGCTTGCCCGGAGAACCGGTGAAGACCTCAGCCACGAAGAACGGCTGCGACAGGAAGCGTTCGATCTTACGAGCACGTGCCACGGTCAGTTTGTCTTCTTCAGACAGTTCGTCCATGCCAAGGATCGCGATGATGTCCTGCAGAGCCTTGTAGCGCTGCAGCGTCACCTGAACGGCATAGGCCGTGTTGTAGTGCTCATCACCGATGATGCGGGCATCCAGCATACGGGATGAGGAATCCAGCGGATCCACAGCCGGGTAGATGCCTTTTTCAGCGATGGAGCGGTTCAGAACCGTGGTCGCGTCCAAGTGGGCAAAGGTGGAAGCCGGTGCCGGGTCGGTCAAGTCATCGGCAGGAACGTAAACGGCCTGCACCGAGGTGATCGAACCCTTGGTGGTTGTCGTGATGCGCTCCTGCATGGAGCCCATGTCGGTCGCAAGCGTCGGCTGGTAACCCACAGCAGACGGAATACGGCCGAGAAGCGCGGACACCTCGGAACCAGCCTGGGTGAAGCGGAAGATGTTGTCGACGAAGAACAGAACGTCCTGGCCTTCATCACGGAAGTGTTCCGCAACCGTCAGACCGGTCAGAGCAACACGTGCGCGCGCTCCGGGAGGCTCGTTCATCTGGCCGTAAACGAGAGCCGCTTTGGAGCCTTCTCCGCCGCCTTCCTTGTTCACGCCCGATTCGATCATTTCCCAGTAAAGGTCATTACCTTCACGCGTACGCTCACCAACACCGGCGAATACGGAGTAACCACCGTGCGCCTTTGCGATGTTGTTGATCAGTTCCATGATGAGAACGGTTTTACCAACGCCGGCGCCGCCGAACAGACCGATCTTACCGCCTTTTGCGTAAGGAGCGAGAAGGTCAACAACCTTGATGCCCGTTACAAGGATTTCAGCTTCGGTGGACTGTTCGATGAATTCCGGAGCGTCCTGGTGAATGGCGCGTTTTGCTTCGTGCGCAATGTCACCGGCTTCGTCCACCGGCTCACCGATCACGTTCATGATGCGGCCCAGTGTGCCGTCGCCAACCGGAACGGCAATCGCGCTACCGGTGTCGACAACTTCCTGACCGCGAACCAGACCCTCGGTGGAGTCCATCGCGATGGTGCGTACTGTGTTTTCGCCAAGGTGCTGTGCAACTTCGAGCACCAGACGGTTGCCCTGGTTGTCAGCTTCAAGAGCGTTCAGGATCAACGGCAGGTGGTCATCGAACTTGACGTCGACAACGGCGCCGATGACCTGGGTGATCCGTCCGACCTGTTTGTCAGCCATATCCCTAATCCTCGTCTAGATCCCGTTAGAGCGCTTCCGCGCCCGAGATAATTTCAATCAATTCCGTCGTAATCTGAGCCTGGCGCTGGCGGTTGTAGCTGATCGTCAGTTTGTCGATCATCTCGCCGGCGTTGCGGGTCGCGTTGTCCATGGCGGACATACGTGCACCCTGCTCAGATGCAGCATTTTCCAGAAGCGCCCGGAAAATCTGAACGGAGATGTTTCTTGGCAGCAAATCCGCAAGGATCTCGGTTTCGTCAGGCTCGTATTCATATACGGCATGAGCACCGTTGCTGTCGTTGCCTTCGCTGGCTTCAAACGATGCCGGGATCAACTGCAACGCAGTCGGGTCCTGGGCAATCACGGATTTGAAGGTCGAATAGAACAGCGTACAGACATCGAACTCGCCATTGTCAAACATGGAGAGAACTTCGCGGCCGATATTATCGGCATCGGAGAAGCCGACGTTTTTCACGCTGCGCAGATCGACTGTCTTGATCACGTGCTGGCCAAGCTCGCGCTTGAGAGCGTCATAGCCCTTCTTGCCGACACAGATGATCTTGACCGTCTTGCCGTCAGCGAGAAGGCTGCGTGCCTTGTCGCGTGCCAGCTTGGCGATATTGGTGTTGAAGCCCCCGCACAGTCCGCGTTCGGCAGTGGCAACGACCAGGAGGTGAACCTGATCATTGCCCGTACCGGACATGAGCTTTGGAGCATCGTCGCGGCCCTCAAAGGCCACAGCGAGGTTGGCCAGCACCGCACCCATGCGTTCCGCATAGGGGCGCGCGGCCTCCGCAGCTTCCTGTGCACGACGCAGTTTCGCCGCGGCCACCATCTGCATGGCCTTGGTGATTTTCTGCGTCGCTTTCACCGAAGCGATACGGTTTCGTAAGTCCTTCAGGCTCGGCATGGCCGCCCCTGCTCCTTATCCCGGCGTGTGGTCTTAAGCGAAGTTCTTGGCGAACGCGTCGACAGCTGCTTTCAGCTTGCCGGACAGGTCGTCGTCGAGTGCCTTCTTCTCCCAGATGGCGTCCAGCAGAGACTGGTGTTCGCCACGCAGGAACAGAAGCAGGCCTTCTTCGAAGTCCTTCACACGGTCAACCGGATGGTTATCCAGATACCCATTCACGCCAGCGTAAATCACTGCAACCTGCTCTTCGGTCTTCAGCGGCGAGAATTGCGGCTGTTTCAGAAGTTCAGTCAGGCGGGCACCACGGTTCAGCAGGCGCTGGGTCGTGGCATCGAGGTCGGAGCCGAACTGCGCAAACGCCGCCATTTCGCGGTACTGCGCCAGCTCACCCTTAATCGGGCCGGCAACCTGTTTCATCGCCTTGATCTGAGCGGAAGAACCCACGCGGGAAACCGACAGACCGACGTTCACCGCCGGGCGGATACCCTGGTAGAACAGGTCCGTTTCCAGGAAGATCTGACCGTCGGTGATCGAGATCACGTTGGTCGGAATAAACGCGGACACGTCGTTGCCCTGGGTTTCGATGACCGGAAGAGCTGTCAGAGAACCGCTACCGTGGTCTTCGTTAAGCTTCGCCGAACGCTCGAGCAGACGGGAGTGCAGGTAGAAAACGTCACCCGGGAAAGCTTCACGTCCCGGCGGGCGGCGAAGCAGCAGGGACATCTGACGATAGGCCACAGCCTGTTTGGTCAGATCGTCGTAGCCGATCACGGCGTGCATGGAGTTGTCACGGAAGTACTCGCCCATCGCACAGCCGGAGAACGGTGCCAGGAACTGCAGCGGTGCAGCATCGGAGGCCGTTGCGGCGATGATGATGGAGTATTCCAGAGCGCCGGCGTCTTCCAGCGTCTTCACGAACTGGGCAACGGTGGAACGCTTCTGACCGACTGCAACGTAGATGCAGTACAGTTTGGTGTCTTCGTCATCAGAGGCGTGCAGCGGCTTCTGGTTGAGGAAGGTGTCGAGAATGATCGCGGTCTTACCGGTCTGACGGTCACCAATGACAAGCTCGCGCTGACCACGGCCAACCGGGATCAGGGCGTCAATGGCTTTCAGACCAGTCGACATCGGCTCGTGCACGGACTTGCGCGGCAGAATGCCAGGCGCCTTGACGTCCACGCGACGCTTTTCAGTTGCCTCGATCGGGCCCTTGCCGTCGAGCGGGTTGCCGAGCGGATCGACAACGCGGCCGAGCAGACCTTTACCAACCGGGACTTCCACGATGGCGCCGGTCCGCTTGACGGTGTCGCCTTCTTTAATGTCACGGTCAGAACCGAAAATAACGATACCGACGTTGTCAGATTCCAGGTTCAGGGCCATGCCCTTGATGCCACCTGGGAATTCGACCATTTCACCAGCCTGAACCTTGTCCAGACCATAAACACGGGCGATACCGTCACCGACGGAGAGCACCTGACCAACTTCAGAAACTTCGGCTTCCTGGCCAAAGCTCTTGATCTGATCCTTGAGGATTGCGGAAATTTCCGCGGCCCGAATATCCATCAGCCGACCTCTTTCATCGCGAACTTGAGTGAATTGAGCTTGGTACGCAGGGACGTATCGATCATGCGGGAGCCGACCTTGACCACCAGGCCACCGATCAGAGCAGGATCAACCTTCGCTGCGACGTTTACGGTTTTGCCCGTGGAAGCAGACAACGCTTCTTTCAGGGCAGCGACATGTTCGTCGGACAGGGCGGCTGCGGAGACTACCTCAGCCGTTTCCTCGCCCCGCTTTTCAGCGAGCAGGGCACGGAATGCCTTGATCATGTCGGGAAGTACGAAGAGGCGCCGATTGCGGGTCACCAGCTTCACGAAATTTGCGGCGAGGCCTTTGATGCCTGCCTTGTCCAGAAGTGCGGAAAGCGCTGCGAGCTGCTCTTCTGCACTGAATGCCGGGCTTTTCACAAGACGGACGAGATCTTCACTTTCGGCAAGCATGCCTTCAAATGCGGTCAGATCCCGTTCCACGTCAGCAGTAACGCCATCACCCTCTGCAAGGTCGAGAAGGGCGGAGGCATAACGCTGTGCCACGCCGGATACGAGAGATACGTTGTCAGTCACCAGGTCCGTGCTCTCTGACGTATTTCAAGCCCGCAAAACGGCCAGCGTCCGCAAGGCATTGAAAAGATGAATGATTTCAAGATCAGAAGGTATGGCGGTTAAACCGTTCCCCCAAAGCCGCGCCTCAATTAGCACAGGGTTTCCCAGTGTGCAACTTCACCAAAAGACTGTTATTGACGATTCATGTAAGTTTTTTGCCCTCAGATGACAAAAAGCCTTGCGGATCAATGTGTCCCGGCAGCCATAATCCTTTAGACGGTTTGGGTCAAAAGACCGGGAATCCGTGCTGTTCTGCTGCGGCAACCGAAAACCCGGTCAGGTTTTCGAGCTCATCCATATTGAATGAGCGGCTCGAAACCACCGAAAACCATTCTCTTCAGGGAAAAAACCTCGCCAGCATTCGGCATGGCCTCTTCCCAGCGCGGGTCTTCTTCCATCGTGGCGACACAGGCATCGGCCGTGGCCTTGTCGGGCCAGATGATCCAGGAAAAGACAACCGTTTCGTCGGCCTCCTTCTTGACGGCCATTGGAAAGGACGTCACCTCCCCGTCCGGAACGGCCTCTCCCCAGGCTTCACAGCAGCTCAAGGCACCGTATTCCTTGAACAGCGCCCATGATTTCTCGGCAATTTCCTTGTATTCCGCCTTCTTGTCCGTCTTCACCGGAGCCAGAAAACCCTGAACATACGCCATGGATACCCTCCACTGCTTCAAACCAAGGGAGAGATCGTGACGTGTCCGGGACGGCGTCGCAACTCACAATTGGGACGCTGTCAGCCGCTTACGGTTACATGAAGTGTTGCGGATCGATATCGACCTGAACGCGCAGACCCTTCGTCGGTTTTGGACCAGAGCCAAGCCAATGGCGCAGATAGGATTGCAGATCGAACTGTCTCGGTGCCATGACAAGGAGCCTGTATCGGTGACGGCCCCGCACCAGGGCGAGTGCTGCTTCTGCAGGGCCCAGCAGGGTCACGGCCTCATCCGCGGGTACCGCGCGGGCCAGGGCCCGCGCATAATTTTCCGCAAAGATCTTGTCCGGCCCTGAGACAACGACTGCGGCAAGCCGCCCGAAAGGCGGCAGCCCCGCTGCCCGCCTTGCATCGGTTTCGGCCTTGTAGAATGCGTTCCGGTCGCTGGACAAAAGCGCCCTGATGACCGGGTGATCGGCGTTGTAGGTTTGCAGGAATCCCTTGCCGCCGCCGGTTACGCGGCCTGCACGTCCGGTCACCTGGGCCAGAAGCTGGAAGGTTTTTTCAGCGGCACGCGGGTCGCCATGGGCGAGGCCAAGATCGGCATCCACCACTCCAACGAGTTTCAATTTCGGAAAATTGTGACCCTTGGCGACCAGCTGGGTCCCGATGATGATATCTGCACCCCCCTCTTCAACAGTTTTCATTTCCCGCTTCAGCCGCTCGGGGCCACCCGGCAGATCGGAGGAGAGAATCAGGGTCCGGGCCTGCGGGAAGAGGTCGGAAACTTCCTCGGCGATTCTTTCCACTCCCGGTCCGCACGCCACCAGCGAATTTGTGCTCTGACAGGACGGGCATGCCTGCGGCACCGGTTCCGTGTGCCCGCAATGGTGACAGACAAGCTTCTTCTGGAAACGGTGCTCCACCAGCCAGGCACTGCAATGCGCGCACTGGAAACGATGTCCGCAGGTGCGACAAAGAGTCAGGGGGGCATATCCGCGCCGATTGAGAAAGAGCAGCGACTGTTCACCCGCGGCAAATGTGTCCTTGATCGCATGCACCAGGGAGGGGGCCAGCCAGCGCCCGCGTTCCGGCCCCTCGTTTCGCATGTCGATCGCGTTCAACTCGGGCAGGTCGGCACCTGAAGCCCGGTGCGGCAACTCGTAAAGACCGTATCGTCCGAGTTCGGCATTCACATGGCTTTCGACGGACGGGGTCGCAGACGCCAGCACCACCGGAAAACCCGATATATGCCCGCGCACGACAGCCATGTCCCTTGCGCTGTAGGGAACACGGTCATCCTGCTTGAACGCGGCATCGTGTTCCTCGTCGACAATGATGAGACCCAACTCGCGAAACGGCAGGAACAGGGACGACCGCGCGCCGATCACGACACGCACATCTCCCGAGGCAACGCCGCGCCAGACCCTAGATCGATTCTTCGGGGTGATCTCGGAATGCCATTCGGCCGGAAACACACCAAACCGCTGTTCGAACCGGCGCAGGAACTGTTCTGTCAGGGCTATTTCGGGCAGGAGCACCAGTGCCTGCCTGTCGCGGCGCAAAGCTTCCGCAATGGCCTCGAAGTAAACTTCCGTCTTTCCCGAGCCGGTGACACCATCAATCAGGGTGACGCTGGCACCCTTTTTGAAGCTCTCGACGAGACCTTCCGATGCCGCCTGTTGCGCTGGTGTGAGATCTTTCTGCGCATAGTCCAGCTGTGGTTTCGGTGGCGGCGGGCTGGCCGGCATGGAAACGACTTCCAGAACATTCTGCTTGATCAGGCCATCGATGACCGAGGATGAAACACCGGCGGCATGGGCCAGTCCGCTCCTCGTCCAGGCAAACCCGTCTTCCATGGTCTCCATGACCCTGTGCCGCGCGGATGTCATCCGGTCGGGCTGAGCATCTTCGATCCGCCTCACCCCTGGCACAGGTGCTTCCGGCTCCAAAGCCTCCTCGGACCGCAAGACCATCCGCAGCACCATGCCGGGCGCGCCCAGGGTCCAGTTGGCCACCCAGTCGACAAAACGGCGCAGGTCATCGTCAAGCGGCGGCGTCGTCTCATAGACATGGGTGATGGATTTCAGCTTGGCCGGATTTATGGCAGCGTCCGGCTCTCCGTCCCAAACGGCGCCGATGACTTCACGGGGCCCGAGTGGAACGCGAACGATGGTCCCCGGCACAACGGTTTTTCCGGGCGGCACCTTATAGGTATAGGCGCGCGGAACCGCGACCGGCACCAGGACGCTCGCAATCGTTTCCTGAAAATCTGGCTCGTCAAACAACACGGAAGGTCAGGTCCCTGCCAGAAAAACAAATGACATGCGCCAAGCTGGACGAGTCCCGGCACGGACTTTCAGCATCAACATGAAGGTTCACCTTCTTGGTTCTGAAAAATTTTGAGGTACGTACCACAAAAAATGCCTTCAACGGAGAATCAGGGGTTCTTCTTGTCACCATCCTAGGGTAAAGAGAGCGCGAGCGACCACGCAATCGTTTTGTCCGAAGATGCGGTTGAATGTATCTGGCGACCCACGTGAACACCCCACAGGGAGTAGAAACTGATGAAATTCTTTGTCGACACTGCCGACACTGCCGAAATCAAGGAACTGGAATCCACCGGTCTTCTCGACGGCGTGACCACCAACCCGTCCCTCGTCGCCAAATCCGGTCGCGATTTCAAGGAAGTCATCGCAGAAATCTGTGGGATCACCAATGGTGATGTTTCGGCTGAAGTCGCCGCGACCGATTTCGAGACCATGATCAAGGAAGCCCACGTGCTGCGCGAGATCGCCGACAACGTCGTGATCAAGCTGCCCCTGACCTTTGACGGGCTGAAAGCGTGCAAGCAGCTGACGGGTGAAGGCACGAAGACCAACGTGACACTCTGCTTCTCCGCCAACCAGGCGCTCCTGGCGGCCAAGGCCGGCGCGACCTACATCTCTCCGTTCATCGGCCGCCTGGACGATATTCACGCTGACGGCCTGGAACTGATCCGCGAAATCCGCGTGATCTACGACAATTATGGCTTTGAGACCGAAATTCTCGCCGCGTCGATCCGGACACCCAACCACGTCAAGGATTGTGCGATCATCGGTGCTGACGTCGCCACGGTTCCGCCGTCGACCCTCAAGAGCCTTGTCAAACACCCGCTGACCGACAAGGGCCTCGAGGCCTTTATCGCCGACTGGGCCAAGACCGGCCAGAGCATTCTCTAAGAGCCGACAGGCGATCACTGAAACGAGCGGCCCGGTCTTCCGGGCCGTTTTTGGTTTTGCTTACCTCCCGCCGCCCTCCCCAAGAAGTGTAACGCGGATCCCGGATCTCCAGAATTCCAGGCGAGTGCTCGCGCAAACACGGGGCGACATCAGGCCAGGGCGTTCTCCGCGTTAACCGATTGCTGGCAATCTGCGCGCTAGTGTCACCCAATGTCTGCGCACGCTTCAAAGACTGACGACACGGACGCTCTGCTCGTGACCGCGAAACCGGACCTCAACACGAGGATCGGTCTGTGGCTGGATCACCTGTCAGACGAGCGACGCCTGTCCGACAAGACCTTGCAGGCTTATGAGCGAGACCTGCGGCAGTTCCTGCGGTTCCTGACCGGGCATCTGGGCGGTGCGCCGGGTGTGAAAGACATTGCCGCGCTGAAGCCTGCGGATTTCAGGGGGTTCCTGGCCTTTCGGCGGCGGGGCGGCGTTCAAAGCCGGTCCCTTGCCCGCGGACTTGCCGGTATCCGCTCCTTCCTGAGGTTTTTGGAAAAACGAGGCGAAGTCAACGCGGCAGCTTCGGGCGCGGTCCGTCCTCCGCGGCAGGCCAGGTCATTGCCCAAACCGGTTTCCTCAAGCGACGCACTTGAGATTACGAGCGGCGATCTGGCGATGGAAAGCGAAGCCTGGATCGAGGCACGCAACGCCGCCGTGCTGACCCTCCTTTATGGTTGCGGGTTGCGCATTTCAGAAGCCTTGTCGCTCACGGGCTCTATGGCCCCGAAACCCGGCACAAAGACCATGCGGATCATCGGCAAGGGACGCAAGGAACGCATCGTGCCAATCCTCCCGGCAGTCTGTGACGCCGTCGCGCTCTATGAGAAGCTTTGTCCCTACGCGATCAGCGCCGACGGGCCCTTGTTCCTCGGTGCACGCGGAGGCCCTCTCAATCCGCGGATGATCCAGCTTGCGATGGAAAAACTGCGTGGTGCGCTCGGATTGCCGGATACTGCCACACCCCACGCCCTGCGGCATTCCTTTGCCACGCATCTCCTGGCGGGTGGAGGTGATCTCAGGACGATCCAGGAGCTTCTGGGTCACGCCAGCCTGGCCTCGACGCAGATTTACACGGAAATCGACAGCGCGCATCTTCTGTCGGTCTATGACAAGGCCCATCCCCGGCGATAAGGCCGGTATGTTTCAGTCGGACCGCGGCAAGGAATAGATAGTTCTTGTCTTGCCATCAGGGAAACGTTCACGCGCTATCGGCTCACCTCCCAGTTTAAGCACCAGCCCCTGCGCTGCCAGATTGGCGTCATCCATGTGCGTTTCCACCCGGGGCCATCCATAGTCGTCATAGGCGTGACGAATCGCGGCTTCGGACACCTCGACGGCAACACCGGTACCGCGGGCTTCGGGAAACAGCCACCAGGTCAGTTCGCGGCGCGGCCAGCCCTCCGGCCAGACGAAACCGCATCCTCCGAGGATCGAACCACCCGCCTTCGGCTCGATCAGCCACATGCCATAGCCACGCAGCAGCCAATGTCCGAGATTTCCGGCAAGAACGCGCCAGGCCTGGTCTTCACGCAAGGGACCGCCATAAAAGGCCGATGCTTCGGCATCGGCGTAAAAGGACCTGTAGACCGGAAAATCTTCCGCTCTGGGCGGCCGCAACGTGTAGCGCGGACTTGTTATGGAGTGCATGACTGAAACTCAGCGAACGTCTTGAAGGCAGGAGACACACTCTGCTTGAATTCGACCTGGTGCGAAACCGGCCGTGTCCCTTGACCACAGGGATTTACATCGGTGCTGCAACTCTCTCTGGTGCAAGCCTTCCCGAAACGCTAGCCTGTCAGAACAGGTTTGGCCGAAACTCCATGGCCGAAGGGCCAGTCCTTGCGGAGCGAAGCGAATGCGTTTGATCCTTTTTGTGTTTGGTCTTTTTCTGCTCTCGACCTCCGTTTCCTATGCGCAACGCATCTATTGCCCCCTGCCTGAGGACGGCGCCTGGGTGAACCCGGACGCAGCCCCGAAGGAAATCAGCCGTATCGAAGTTGAAAGTCGCTGCGAGAACGAGCAGGTCCTTGTCCGGGTGCGCGCCTTCACATCCTGCATTCCACGGGATTGCAAGTGGGGCTGGACAAAGGCACAACTGCGGTCCGACGGTGCAATCCAGGTCCTGCTGGTCGGTTTCCTCAGCAGCAAACAGATCACCTTGCGGGCCTTCGGCGATCTCCTCGACACCCATGTCATCAACGTGACGAACGACCAATCAAGTCCTCGGACGGAAAAGACCTACAATCTTCAGAAAGACTAGGTGCTGGCCAGATCTTCGGGGTGAAAGCAACGTTTTTCCTTGCCTTGTTGCTTTTTTGCATTACCCTGCGTCATGCTGGGTCTGAAACGAACTTGATTACAAGGAGAGAAGCATGCGTCTATTGAGCACCGGAGTAGCAGCCCTTGCTCTGACGGCATTTGCCATTGTCCCCGCTGGCGCTTGTTCCTTTGGCAAGTCGGCCAAGGCAAAACCCAAAATGACGGTAGCAGATACCACTGTCATTCCGCAGGTGGACACGGATGTGTCTATTGCCACGAATGACCTGAGCGATGAGGCGGTAGCTGAAGGTATTCTCCTTCCGATACCTGACAACAAGCCCGAAGAGTAATCCTCACCAACTTGATCACAACTGCATCAAACCCGCTGGCCCACAGCGGGTTTTTTGTGTGCGGTTCCAAGCCTGGAGCCGATTGCACAATATCTGCAAAGAACCGCCTTCAATCCGCCCGATCAGACCGTCACACACGCTCCAGAACGGTAAGAGCAAGCGGATTGGCAATCACGGATGTTTTCAAGGCGGCGTTTCCTCAAGACCCTTGGACTGGCCATGGCCGGCGCGATGGCGGCTCCCGCTTACGCGATCGGGATCGAGCCTTTCCGGTTGCGCGTTCAGCGGCACCACCTGACCCCGCCTCGCTGGCCGAAAGACCTCAAGCTGAGGGCGGCCCTGATTAGCGACCCACATGTCTGCGATCCATGGATGAATCTCGATCGGGTTCGGTTCATCGTGGAGCAGACCAATGCATTGAAGCCCGACATTGTTCTGATGCTTGGCGATTATGTTGCCGGCCATCGCTGGCAACGCAAGCCGATCCCCAGCCAGGCATGGGCAGATATCTTTGGCGGTTTTGCCGCCCCCCTTGGCACGCATGCGGTTCTGGGCAACCACGACTGGTGGGACGACCAGAGAGCCCAGGTGACCGGCACCGGTCTCCCGCTGGCCGGGCGCGCCCTGGAAAGGGCGGGTATTTCGGTCTACCAGAACCGGTCTGTCAGGCTTGCGAAGGACGGAAAACCATTCTGGTTGGCAGGGCTCGATGATCAGATTGCCCTGCTCCCGAACAGGAAGGCCCGACGCACCAACTGGCAGGGACGCGACGATCTTTCTGGAACGCTTGACCAGGTCAGCGACGATGCCCCGGTCCTGCTCATGGCGCACGAACCCGGCATTATAAGGAAAATTCCAGACAGGGTGAGCCTGACACTCAGTGGGCACACGCATGGTGGGCAGATCAACTGTTTCGGATACAAGCCGGTCAGCGGCACGGTTCTTGGCCGAAATCAGAACTACGGTCACATTGTCTATGCCGACGGCACCAGGCTCACGAACCATCTGGGTCTAGCAGCCGATCCCAAACATCTGATCATCTCGGGCGGGCTTGGCTGTTCCATTATTCCGGTCCGCTTTGGCGTCCCGCCCGAAATCACACTGGTGCATCTCGGAGAGACCGCGCCGACCGCCTGAGCCGTCACGGCCAGGAAGCCCCCGCGCCATGCTATTCTTGCCCGCCAGCTTGCAGGGAGGCTTCGAACATGATCATGAGAATTTTCCAGGTGGTCATCCGTCCCGGAAAGGAAGCGGATTTCGCAAAATTCTTTCATGAGACAGCAATCCCTCTCATGAAGAACACGCCGGGCATCGTGTCCGTGTTGCCGGGCGCCGCAAGAGCCGAAAGTCCACGAGACTTCAGCTTCGTCATGATCTGGAAGGACCTGGCCTCACTCAAGGCCTTCGTTGGCGAGGACTACGAAAGCCCCCACATCGATCCTGCAGAGGCAGAACTGGTCGAGTCGCGAAGCATAAAGCACTACGAACTGGTCGAAACCTGATCACCGTTCAGACGCTGTGGTGCCGGATCCCGGCCCAGTTCCTGCAGGAAGACTTCACCGTCAGTCCTTTCGAGCCGGAGCATCTTCCAGCGGTCAACCGGCAAGTTGCAGGAATGCCGCCCGAGAACGCAGGGCACTTGCGGGACCCGCTGATACTCAGCGCCACTCAAAACGCGCTCCGCCACGTCGTGGCGGCCTTTCAGGTAACCAAGCAACGTGTATTCGCTCACATACCAGACATCGCCGTCCTTCAGATCGGTCAAGGCCGTTGGCCGCCCCTTGGGAAACGTCCCTCCCCACGTCCAGGCGAGCGCACCATCCGTCTGCTGGTCCAGGTAATGATGGGCCATTGTTTCGTCGATGAAGACCCGCTTGCCGTCATCAAGGTCTTGCCTGTAGGCCGCAACTACGTCGGTCCTGTTTTCCAGGTCACTGGAGAACAGGTAGAAGCTGAAGAAGTTGGCCGAAAGCACCAGAAAGAGGACCGTCGCAAGCGCAACCTTGCCCCCCGTCCATCTGGACGACAGAAGCGCATCGAACGCGATCACGAACATCATGGACGCGCCAAGGTTCCGGATCAGCGCCTTATCGTGCAAAAACGCGGCAAGGAACTGACCCAGAGCCAGCATGGCGCAAAGGATGGTGGCTTCACGGCTTTTCCGGAAAAGCACGACCGAAACCACGGTGAAGGCCAGGGCGCGGAAGATCGCTTCATCGTTGAACCCACCACCGGTCGACCGGCTGGCGTGATAGGTGAACTGGTCGATAAACGCCGAAAACTGAAAATCGATCGAGACAGCAAAGACGGCAAGCGCCAGCACGAACGCTGCCAGGCCTTCCACCAGAACCCTCACAAGACCGGCCTGTTTCGCAATTATCCGCCAGAGCTGCAGAACGACAATTGCCCCCAGGCTCCAGGCGAAAACTGCAGGTGCTGCCAATGGCGCGACGCCCAGAAGGCTCATGCCCAGAACATTGCTGCCGGTCATCAGTGGGCTTCGTGACCTGTCTTTCGCCGCGGTTTTGAACAGAACCGGCAACAGGAGCGCCAGGCCCAGGACAAAAAGCAGGCTTCCGGAAACTTCGAGCCGAAACCCGGCCACCACATACATCGGTGCAAAGATCAGCGGCGTGAACAGCGCTGCCAGTTTCAGATCAAGTTTCAGGCATATCCAGACGAAAACAAGGCTAGTGAGCAGGTAGCAAAGGAACTCAAAAAGGACCAGCATCGTGGTGTCCGTGCCGGTCAGGCTGAAGAACCATCCAGCAAGAACCAGATGTATCCGCGGCTGCAGGTGGTAGCTTTCAAGCCCGGGAAACTGGACGGAAAGCAGACTGTTCCAATGGCGCCCGGTTTCGGCGAACTCGAAGGCCCAGGGCACGAAGAAAAGATCGTCCACATTCGCGATCGTTCGCTCGGGCCAGAAGAACACCAGCCCGCACAGAAGTGGCAGCACCAGCCCGGCCAGGCCAAGAACGCTTGTCTGCGACAGGCCGGAAGAATGGCCCGCATCGGTGTCAGATCGTTTCAAAGCCTGTCCCGTCACCAAAAGAAAAACCGGAAGTTCTTATCTCAAAAGAGCTTCCGGCTTCCAACTGTTTTAATGCGTCCGGATCGATGAAATCCGGGCAAACCGCTATCAGGAATGAATCGGCTTGGCGAATGCGCCCATCGCGGCTTCCTTGACGGCTTCCGACATGGTCGGGTGCGCGTGGCAGGTCCGGGCCAGATCTTCCGAGGAACCACCGAATTCCATCAGAACAGCCGCTTCGTGGATCATTTCACCGGCCCCGTACCCGACAATATGAACCCCGAGCACCTGATCGGTCTTGGCATCGGCCAGAACCTTGGCGAAGCCGTCCGTATGGTTCATGGCGCGCGCACGGCCATTTGCGGAGAAGTTGAACTTGCCCGACTTGTAGTCCACACCGGCAGCCTTCAGTTCTTCCTCCGTCTTGCCAACAGACGCGACTTCCGGCTGGGTGTAGACGACGCCCGGAATGACCTCATAGTTCACATGCCCGGCCTGTCCGGCGAGGATTTCGGCAACGGCAACGCCTTCATCCTCTGCCTTGTGCGCCAGCATCGGCCCGGCGACAACGTCGCCGATGGCGTAGATGCCGTCGACATTGGTCTTGTAATGCGCATCGATCTGAACGCGACCGCGTTCGTCGACAGCAACGCCGGCCGTGTCGAGTCCGAGACCTTCGGAATAGGGCCGGCGGCCGATGGCAACAAGCACGATGTCGGCCTCGATCACCTGGGCGTCACCACCCTTGGCAGGCTCAACGGTCACGGCGAGACCCTTGCCCTTTTTCTCAACGCCGGTCACTTTCGACGACAGCTTGAAGGTCATGCCCTGTTTTTTCAGCATGCGCTGGAAGTTCTTGGACACATCCCCATCCATCGGTCCGAGGATCTTGTCCATGAATTCGACAACAGTGACCTCGGATCCCAGGCGGTTCCAGACGGAACCGAGTTCCAGTCCGATAACACCGCCGCCGACAACAACCATCTTGCCCGGAACCTTTTCAAGCTCCAGCGCCCCGGTCGAGGACACAATCTGTTTTTCGTCAATCTCGACCCCCGGCAAGGGCATGATGTCGGAACCGGTGGCAATCACGATGTTCCTGGTTTCCAGCACGGAGGCTGCGCCGTCATCCGCAGTCACTTCGACCTTGCCCTGGCCAAGGATCTTGCCGGTTCCCGTGTGAACGTCGATCTTGTTCTTTTTCATCAGGAACGCGACGCCGCTGACATTGGCATTCACGACGTCGTCCTTGTGGGTCATCATCCCCGGCAGGTCGAGCTTCGGCTTGGGGACCTTGATGCCGAGTTTCTCGAAACCATGGCCGGCTTCCTCGAACATTTCCGAGGCGTGCAGCAGGGCCTTGGAGGGAATACAGCCGATGTTCAGGCAGGTGCCGCCAAGCGTTGCGCGTTTTTCGACAACGGCCGTCTTCAGGCCGAGCTGAGCCGCCTTGATCGCACAAACATAGCCCCCCGGGCCGGTTCCGATGACGACAAGATCATATTGGGACATTTGGGTCGCCTTAGCCTCTTTCAGTTTCGTCCAGCTGTCTGGATCATGGAAGGATTGCCCGGCCGCCCGATACGTCCAGAATGTCTCCGGTCGTATAGCTGGCCTGGTCGGACATGAGCCAAACAATCGCGTCCGCCACCTCGTCGGCAGTGCCCGCGCGTTTCATTGGCAATTTGGATTGGAGTTGGGCAACCCGATCCGGAATGCCCCCTGATGCGTGCAGTTCGGTGTCGATAATGCCGGGACGAACGGCATTCACCCGGATGCCTTCGTCGGCAACTTCGAGCGCCAGGCCCACGGTCATCGTGTCAATCGCCCCTTTGGATGCGGCATAGTCTACATACTGACCCGGCGATCCAATCTTGGACGCGGCCGACCCGACATTGACAATGGCGCCTCCCTTGCCACCGTGGCGCGTCGACATGCGTCGGACTGCCTCTCGGGCACACAGGAAAGAACCGATCAGGTTGATCGAGAACATCCGGGTCAGTCGTTCAACGGACATTTCATCAACCCGTTGGGACATGTCGACCACACCTGCATTGTTGACGAGCCCGACAAGGTGTCCGGCTTCGTCGGCGGCGTGAAACAGCGCAAGCACATCGGCTTCCCGGGCGACATCCCCCTGGACCGCAACTGCCTTGCCACCGTTCTTCTGGATATCCGCGACGACTTCGTCGGCAGCAGCCTTGTTGCCGGCATAGTTGACGATGATTGTCCGGCCGGGAACACCCAGCTTGCGGCAAACACTTGCGCCGATGCCGCGACTGCCGCCGGTGACTATGACAACTGGTTCAGACATGCCGTCTCCGGTTCTAGTTCAGCGGGCGAAGGGTTTCGGACGCCCGTCCGGCGGCCCAGGTACCGAACAGGGTGCCGTCCTGGTTGATCTGATAGATCACCGGATGCTCTTCCCCCCAATCGATGACCAGACGGGTGCCATTGAGCGGCCCCTGGCCATGAAAGGTTTGACCGGCAATGTCCCACTTGAAAAAAGCCGTGCCGTCCTTGACCGCGATGTTCACGCGCCCCTGGTAGCGCGTTCCATTCGGATTGAGGCCCTGCACGGAATAGACACCCTCGATCTGCGGTGCGAAAGCAGCTTTTGGCGCAGCGTGAGACGTGCCGGGCCCGGCGATCATCAGCGGTGCGGCCACACATGCCAGGAGAAGCGCTGGCAATAGAGCTTTCAGAAGCGATGTCAGTTTCATTGCTGCAGTCCGACCCATCTTGAGAGCCTCCTGTCAGGTTATTGCTCGGCGAGAGCGAGCCGTACGCCAAATCCGGCAAAGGCGGTCGCCACCGTCCGGCGCATCCAAACCATGACCCGGTCGCTGCGCAGAACCTTTTCGCCAACCAGCGAAGCGAACATGCCGTAGACAACGAAGACAGCAAAGGTCATGGCCATGAAGACGCCCCCGAGCAGAAGCATGTCCAGTGTCGGATTGACTGCTGCCGGGCTGACGAATTGAGGCAGGAAGGCCAGAAAAAACACTGTCAGCTTCGGGTTCAAAATGTTGATCAGGAAGCCGGTGCGCGCAGTGGCCAGAAAGCTCTTGCGAGCCCCCTTGTCGGCTTTCAGGTCCATCGGACCACTGTCTTTCAGTGTCTGCCAGGCCAGATAGAGCAGGTAGGCGACACCTGCATACTTCACCAGCTGGAACACGAGAGCACTGGTATGCATCAGGGCAGCCAGACCGACCACGGACGCCAGGATCGCCGGAATGATCCCGAGCGTGCAGCCGAAGGCGGCGGCAATCGCCGCCTGCCGCCCCTTGCCGAGCCCGACCGCCACCGTGTAGACGACGCCGGTTCCGGGCACGAGCACCACGATCAGGGCTGTGATCAGAAACTCCAGGCTCATTCAAAGCCCTCCTGATTGCGGCTCCGGGAGATCAGAGATCCAGAACCAGACGCTGCGGATCTTCCAGGCTTTCCTTGACGCGGACAAGGAAGGTCACGGCTTCCTTGCCGTCGACGATCCGGTGGTCATAGGACAGCGCCAGATACATCATCGGGCGGATCACCACCTGGCCGTTCACGGCCATCGGGCGTTCCTGGATCTTGTGCATGCCGAGAATACCGGACTGCGGTGCGTTCAGGATCGGCGAGGACATGAGAGAGCCGTAGACACCGCCATTGGAAATGGTGAACGTGCCGCCGGTCATGTCAGCCATGCCGAGCTTGCCGTCCCGTGCCTTGCGGCCGAGATTGCCGATTTCCTGCTCGACTTCGGCAATGGACATCTGATCGGCATCGCGCACGACCGGAACCACAAGTCCCTTGTCCGTGCCAACGGCAACGCCGATATGGCAGAAGTTCTTGTAAATGATGTCGGTGCCGTCGATCTCGGCATTGACCGCCGGGATTTCCTTCAGCGCGTGGGTCACCGCCTTGGTGAAGAAGCCCATGAAGCCGAGCTTGACGCCGTGCTTCTTCTCGAAGAGATCCTTGTACTGCTTGCGCAGTTCCATGACCGGGCCCATGTCCACTTCGTTGTAAGTGGTGAGCATGGCTGCGGTGTTCTGGGCATCTTTCAGGCGGCGCGCAATGGTCTGGCGCAGCTTGGTCATGCGCACGCGTTCTTCGCGCACTTCGTCTTCAGCGGCAACCGGGCCGCGGGCAACCGGGGTTGCAGCCGGTGCAGAACTTGCAGCCGTTGCGCCGGAAGCGATTGCGTTGATGACGTCGCCTTTCAGCACCTGGCCGCGCTTGCCGGATCCGGCAACCTGGTCAGCGGAGAGGTTGTTCTCGGCCATCATCTTCTGTGCAGACGGGGCAGCCGGCATGGAGCTGCCGGCAGTCGGCGCGGGAGCGGCTGGTGCCGGGGAAGCTGCTGCGGCAGGAGCCGCGGCTGCACCTGCGCCGGACGGATCGATCTGGCACAAGAGCACACCGGGTTCGACGGTCGCGCCGGTTTCCGCGGCGATCTTGACGACCGTGCCACCAACCGGCGCCGGAACTTCCTGGGCCGCCTTGTCGGTTTCCAGTTCCACCAAGGTGTCGTCTGCCTTGACCACGTCGCCAACCTTGACGCTCCACTCGCCGACTTCCGCTTCAGTGACGGATTCGCCGGCGCTCGGTGTTACGACGTCGACCAGCTCGGCCTTGGCCTCGGATTTGGTCTCTGCTTTCGCCGGAGCGGCAGCGGCGGGTGCGGCAGCAGCTGCTGCACCTTCCGCGATCTGGCCGAGAAGAGCACCAGGCTCGACCGTGTCGCCTTCGTTGACGACAATGCTTTCCAGCGTTCCTGCAGCAGGCGCCGGAACCTCGACGGTTACCTTGTCGGTTTCCAGTTCCACCAGCGGCTCGTCCTGATTGACGGCGTCGCCCGGTTTCTTGAACCATTGAGCAATTGTTGCTTCAGAAACGGATTCACCCAGCGTGGGCACGCGAATTTCGGTTGCCATGGTCGCCTTCTCTTAAAATTACCTGGCCAAATGTGTGCGAGAGGGTCAGCCCGACCCTCTCATGATTAGTTTCCAAGAGCCTCTTCAAGGAATGCCTGCAGCTGCGCCAGATGCGCGGACATCAGGCCGGTCGCGGTCGAGGCCATCGCCAGGCGACCCGCGTAGCGCGGACGCTTGTGCTTGGCGTCGATCTGGTCAAGGACCCACTCGATGTAAGGCTCGACAAAGAACCAGCTGCCCATGTTCTTCGGCTCTTCCTGGCACCAGACCATTTCGGCCTGCGGGAAGCGGGCAAGCTCCATCATCAGAGCCTTTTTCGGGAACGGGTAGAGCTGCTCGATGCGCATCAGGTAGATATCGTCGATGCCGCGTTTCTCGCGTTCTTCGTAAAGGTCGTAGTAGACCTTGCCCGAACACATCACGACCCGGCGGATCTTGTCGTCGGCAACCAGCTTGGTTTCGGAGGCGGGATTGTATTCCGCATCGTCCCAGAGCAGGCGGTGGAAGGTTGAATCCGGTCCGAGTTCCTCGATCTTCGAGACCGCCTTCTTGTGACGCAGAAGCGATTTCGGTGTCATCAGGATCAGCGGCTTGCGGATTTCGCGGCGCAGCTGGCGGCGCAGGATGTGGAAGTAGCTGGCGGGTGTCGAACAGTTCGCCACCTGCATGTTGTCTTCGGCGCAAAGCTGCAGGAAGCGCTCCAGCCTTGCGGACGAGTGTTCCGGCCCCTGGCCTTCGTAGCCATGCGGCAGCAGGCAAACGAGACCGGACATGCGCAACCACTTGCGTTCGCCCGACGAGATGAACTGGTCGAACAGGACCTGCGCCCCATTGGCGAAGTCGCCAAACTGCGCTTCCCACATGGTCAGGGCCGTCGGCTCGGCCAGCGAGTAGCCATACTCGAAGCCAAGCACAGCTTCTTCCGAGAGCATCGAGTTGATGACCTCGTAGCGCTGCTGTCCGGGCGCGATGTTGTTGAGCGGAATGTAGCGGCTTTCGTCTTCCTGGTCGTAGAGAACCGAGTGCCGCTGGGAGAAAGTCCCGCGTTCACAGTCCTGACCAGACAGGCGAATCGGATGCCCCTCTTTCAGAAGGGATCCGAAAGCCAGTGCCTCGGCGGTTGCCCAGTCGATGCCTTCACCGGTCTCCACCATGCGTTCGCGATGGTTCATGAAACGCGCGATGGTACGGTGAATGTTGAAGCCTTCCGGCACATGGGTCAGTGCCCGGCCGATGTCTTTCAGCTCCGCGATCGGCAGACCTGTCTGGCCGCGGCGGGGATCGTCCTCGTCATCGGCCCGCTTCATGCCGGCCCACTTGCCGTCCAGCCAGTCGGCCTTGTTCGGCTTGAAGGCCTGGCCGGAATCGAATTCGGCATCCAGATGCTTGCGCCAGTCGGCCTTCATCTGGTCCACATCTTCCTGGCTCAGCACGCCTTCATTGATCAGGCGCTCAGCATAGAGCTGAAGCGTCGTCGCGTGCTTCCGAATCTTGCGGTACATGATCGGCTGGGTGAACGCGGGCTCGTCGCCCTCGTTGTGGCCGAAACGGCGGTAGCAGATCATGTCGATCACGACCGGACGCTGGAACGTCTGGCGGTACTCGATGGCGATCTTGGCCGCAAAAACCACGGCTTCCGGATCATCCGCGTTCACGTGGAAAATCGGAGATTCGATCACCTTCGCCATATCGGACGGATAGGGCGAGGACCGCGAGAAGCGCGGGTTGGTGGTGAAACCGATCTGGTTGTTGATGATGACGTGGACAGAACCGCCGGTGCGGTGCCCGCGAAGTGCAGACAGTCCGAAACACTCAGCAACAACGCCCTGTCCGGCAAAGGCTGCATCGCCATGAAGCAACAGAGGCAGAACTGTCTGGCGGTCGACTTCTGTAGTCTCGATGAAGTTGCCGTTCTTGTCGGCCGACAGCTGATCCTGCTTTGCCCGCGACTTACCGAGCACGACCGGATTGACGATCTCCAGGTGTGACGGGTTGGCTGTCAGTGACAGGTGAACGTCATTGCCGTCGAAAGAGCGGTCGGAAGACGCACCAAGGTGATACTTCACGTCACCCGAACCTTCCACGTCGTCCGGCGCGTAGGAGCCGCCCTTGAACTCGTGGAAGATGGCGCGGTGCGGTTTGCCCATCACCTGGGAAAGAACGTTCAGACGGCCGCGGTGGGCCATGCCCAGAACAATGTCCTTCAGGCCCATCTGACCGCCGCGCTTGATGATCTGCTCAAGCGCCGGGATCAGCGCTTCACCACCATCCAGGCCGAAACGTTTGGTGCCTGTGTACTTAACATCCAGGAACTTCTCGAAGCCTTCAGACTCCACGAGCTTGTTCAGGATCGCCTTCTTGCCTTCCGCGGTGAAAGCAACCTGCTTGTCCGGCCCCTCGATACGCTCCTGTAGCCAGGCCTTGGCGGCCGGATCGGAGATATGCATGAACTCGACGCCGAGCGTCGAGCAATAGGTCCGCTTCAGGATGTCCAGCATCTCGCGGATGGTGGCATATTCCAGACCGAGGACATGGTCGATGAAAATGCGACGGTCCCAGTCCGCGTCCGTGAAGCCGTAGGTTGAGGGATGCAGCTCTTCGTGATCACCCTTGCCGGCGAGGCCCAGCGGGTCCAGGTCGGCGTGAAGGTGACCGCGCATGCGATAGGCACGGATCATCATCAGGGCACGGACCGAGTCGCGCGTTGCCTGATGGACGTCGGTGTCGGAGATCGGCTCGCCCTTGGCTTCCGCCTTTTTCTTGAGCTTGTCGCCGAGCTTCTTTTCGATCGGCGCCCAGTTGCCGTCGAAGGCATTGACGAGATCGCCGTTTGCTTCGATCGGCCAGTCCTTGCGCTTCCACGGAGCCCCGCGCGCTTCCTTCAGGACGGCTTCCTTTTCGTCCTGGAAGGCAGCAAAGAAGTCCTGCCATTCGGCGTCGACCGAATTCGGGTCCGTCTTGTACTGTGCGTAGAGGTCTTCGATATAGGCTGCGTTGGCGCCGTAAAGCAACGACGTCAGTGCGAATACGTTGTTCGCTTCCTGCCGTGCCATGTCCGTCTAGCGGAGATTTCTCCGCCCTTTATGTTCTGGCGGGCCGTGAAATATGACCCGCGGCCGGTTCCCTACAAAGACCGGTGTAAAACACCGGCCCCTCGAAAATTAGTAACAACACGTATCACGCGCCGTCACCTATCCTTTCACCATGCAGCGGGAAACGTAAACAGTTTCCGTTCCCCGCAGCACTTATTTCCTGTGTTTTTAGCCCTTCAACACTTCGAGAAGTGTTTCGCCGAGCTTCGCCGGAGAAGGAGACACCTTGATACCGGCATCTTCCATCGCGGCAATCTTGTCTTCAGCACCACCCTTGCCGCCGGAAATCACGGCACCGGCATGGCCCATGGTGCGGCCCGGAGGCGCCGTGCGGCCCGCGATGAAGCCGGCCATCGGCTTGGAGCGGCCCTTCTTGGCTTCGTCCTTGATGAACTGGGCAGCTTCCTCTTCCGCGGAACCACCGATTTCACCGATCATGATGATGGACTGGGTCTCGTCATCGGCCAGGAACATTTCCAGGACGTCGATGAACTCCGTGCCCTTGACCGGGTCACCACCGATGCCGACAGCCGTTGTCTGGCCGAGGCCTGCATTGGTTGTCTGGAACACGGCTTCATAGGTCAGTGTGCCGGAGCGGGAGACAACGCCAACGGAACCCTTCTTGAAGATGGAGCCCGGCATGATGCCGATCTTGCACTCTTCCGGGGTCAGGATGCCGGGGCAGTTCGGACCGAGCAGGCGGGAGTTGGACTTGTCCAGTTTCGCTTTCACCTTGACCATGTCGGCAACCGGAATGCCTTCGGTGATGCAGACGATGAACGGGATCTCCGCATCGATCGCCTCGATGATCGCAGCGCCAGCACCTGCCGGCGGAACGTAGATCACCGACGCGTCGGCGCCAGTGGCTTCCTTGGCTTCGCCGACGGAGGCGAAGATCGGCAGCTGAGCGGCGCTTTCAACGCTGCCCCAGGTTTCGCCACCCTTTTTCGGGTGCACACCGGCAACCATCTTGGTGCCGTAATATTCAAGTGCCTGTTCGGTATGGAACGTGCCGGTCTTGCCGGTCAGGCCCTGAACGATGATTTTCGTGTCTTGATTGACGAGGATGGACATTTACGCGCCCCCCTTAACGGCTTTCACAATTTTCTGGGCGGCGTCATCAAGATCGTCAGCGGCAATCACGTTCAGACCGCTTTCGTTGATGATCTTCTTGCCGAGTTCCACGTTGGTGCCTTCAAGGCGAACAACGAGCGGAACCTGCAGGCCGACTTCCTTGACGGCTGCCACTACGCCTTCCGCGATCACATCGCAGCGCATGATGCCGCCGAAAATGTTGACCAGGATGCCCTTCACGTTCGGATCAGACGTGATGATCTTGAATGCGGCTGCCACCTTCTCCTTGGATGCGCCACCGCCAACGTCGAGGAAGTTGGCAGGCTCTGCACCGTAGAGCTTGATGATGTCCATGGTCGCCATGGCGAGGCCGGCTCCGTTGACCATGCAGCCGATGTCACCGTCGAGGGCAACATAAGCCAGATCATATTTGGAGGCTTCGATTTCCTTGGCGTCTTCTTCGGTCTCGTCACGCAGCGCCATGATGTCGTCGTGACGGAACATGGCGTTGCCGTCGAAGGAGACCTTGGCGTCCAGTACGCGCAGACGTCCGTCTTTCATGACGATCAGCGGGTTGACTTCCAGAAGGCTCATGTCCTTCTCGACAAAAGCCTTGTGCAGGATCGGGAACAGGGACTTTGCGTCTTCGGCTGCAGCACCTTCAAGCTTGAGCGCTTCGCTCAATGCGGCGACATCCGCGTCGGTTACGCCCGTTTCCGGATCGATCGGCAGCGTGATGATTTTTTCCGGGGTCTCTTCGGCAACGGCCTCGATGTCCATGCCGCCTTCGGTCGAGACGACGAAGGCCGGGCGGCCCACGGTGCGGTCAACCAGAATGGAGAGATAGAGTTCGCGGTCAATGTCGGCGCCGTCTTCGATGTAGAGACGGTTGACCTGCTTGCCGGCGTCTCCGGTCTGTTTGGTCACCAGAGTGTTGCCGAGCATTTCCTTCGCGTGGGAAGTGACTTCCTCCAGCGAGAAGGCAAGGCGGACACCGCCCTTGGCGTCTGCGGGAAGTTCCTTGAACTTGCCCTTGCCGCGACCACCTGCATGGATCTGCGATTTGACGACCCAGAGCGGGCCTGGAAGGCTCTTTGCGGCTGCTTCTGCTTCATCGGCAGAAAAGATTGCCACGCCTTCAGCCACCGGTGCACCGAATTCCTTCAGTACGGCCTTGGCCTGATATTCATGAATGTTCATGTGTTTCCCCCGTTTTCGGAGGACCGTTTCCCCTCATGAAAAACGGCCACTGTTTTTTGCAAAGTCAGCCGGCCGTTATTCAGAGGCCGGATGAACCGGATTTTTGTCCAGCCTCCCGCCTTCGGAGCCCCCGAAGGCGGGAGGCTGGAAAATGCCCTAGCCGAGTGCTGGCTGGATTTTCTTACAGGCGTCAACCAGACCGTCGACAGCCGAAACAGACTTGTCGAAGTTGGCTTTTTCTTCACCCTGAAGGTCGATCTCGATGATGCGCTCGACACCGTCGGAGCCGATCACGACCGGTACACCCACATAAGTGTCCTTCAGGCCGTACTGGCCATCGAGAGCGGCTGCACAGGGCAGAACGCGTTTCTTGTCTTTCAGGTAGCTCTCGGCCATGGAGATGGCAGAGGACGCCGGAGCGTAGAATGCGGAACCGGTCTTCAGAAGGCCGACGATCTCTGCGCCACCGTCACGGGTGCGCTGAACGATCTCTTCCAGGCGTTCGGCGGTGCACCAGCCCATCTTGACCAGATCCGGCAGCGGGATGCCTGCAACAGTGGAGTAGCGTGTCAACGGCACCATCGTATCGCCGTGTCCACCCAGAACGAATGCCGTGACGTCTTCCACGGAAACGTTGAATTCGTCCGCCAGGAAGTAACGGAAGCGGGCGCTGTCGAGAACACCTGCCATGCCGACGACCTTGTTCTTCGGCAGGCCGGAGAATTTCTGCAGGGCCCAGACCATCGCGTCGAGCGGGTTGGTGATGCAGATGACAAAGGCGTTCGGTGCAAATTTCGCGATGCCCGCGCCGACCTGCTCCATGACCTTCAGGTTGATTTCCAGAAGGTCGTCGCGGCTCATGCCCGGCTTGCGCGGAACGCCTGCGGTGACGATGACAACATCGGACCCTTCGATGGCTTCGTAGCTGTTGGCGCCGGCGAGCTTGGCATCAAAGCCGTCGACCGGAGAAGATTCTGCAAGGTCGAGTGCCTTGCCCTGCGGAATGCCTTCCGCGATGTCAAAGAGAACGATGTCTCCGAGTTCTTTCAAACCTGCCAGGTGTGCGAGCGTGCCGCCGATCTGACCTGAGCCGATCAAGGCAATTTTGTTCCGCGCCATATCGAAAGTTTCCCTTTACGTAAGATGGAACTATGTGCCATCCGCCGATGACTGACGATGGCACTACTCCCTTTGCCGACCTTACGCAACCTCGCCAAAAGAATATTGCGCTAAAGTTGGCAAAAATTCTCGAATCTTCCCGCCTGCATAATTCCACTATACGGAATGAAGACCTATGCGTGTATCCTTCTGCGTTCACCCGCCAGATATTCTTCAGAGCGCATCTCGATCAGCCTGGACACGGTCCGGTCGAACTCGAAGGCCTCGGTTCCGCCTTCGGCGGCATACAGGTTCTGCGGCTCGGACTCTGCGGAGAGCACAAGCTTGATGCCGTTATCGTAAAGCGTGTCGATCAGGTTGATGAACCTTTTTGCCTCGTTCCGGCGAGCCTTGGACATGATCGGGACATGGTCCAGAAAGACAGTGCCGTAAGCATGGGCGATCCGCAGGTAATCACTTGCACCAAGTGGCTGCATGCACAGATCGTCAAATGTAAACCTTGCGGCGCCGGCCGCAGCCTGCGGGACCGGAATTCTCCGCCCCTTGTTCTCCAGCTCTTCCGCATGCGGCTTCATGCCGTGTGTCAGCTTGGTCCAGAGCCTGTCCATTTCCTCATCCGCCTCCGCACCGAGAGGGGTGACGTAAACCGGCGCCCCGGCCAGTTTCTCAAGCCGGTAGTCGGTCGGTGAATCCAGATGCAGGATATCGACCTTGGAAGTGAGCAGGGAGATGAAAGGCAGGAAGAGCTGACGGTTCAGGCCGTCCGGATAAAGGTTCACGGGCTCCACGTTTGACGTGGCCACCACAATGACACCAAGCTCGAACAACCGCGTGAACAGACGCCCCAGAATCATGGCGTCGGCAATGTCGGTGACGGTGAATTCGTCAAACAGAAGCAGGCGGGTCTCGTCGGCAATCTGCGCAGCGACGGGCGGAATGGGGTCATCTCCCTTGACCTCGCCCCGCTTGTGGGCCTGGCGGTGTTGATGAATGCGCTCATGTACATCCTGCATGAACTCGTGAAAATGAACCCTCTTCTTGCGGCGGATGACCGTTGCCTCATAGAAGAGATCCATCAGCATGGTCTTGCCGCGCCCGACACCACCCCAGATGTACAGTCCCTGCACGGAAGCCCAAAGCTGGTTCTTCTTGTTGGCAAAGAGCCAGCCGAGCGAACTCTTCTTGGAGGCCAGCCTTGTTTCGGAAAGACGGGTGTTGAGCAGGTCGAGCTTGCGAACCACTTCGCGTTGAACGGGGTCTTCCGAAATCTCGCCCGACGCAATCAACCCGTCGTAGCGGGCGCTCATGGCGCGGTTGACCGGCAGTTCCATGTTCAAGGGCTCAGCTCCCTCCATCAGGAATCATGGGGCCACAGCGTGGCCTTTCGCACGGCGGCATACGGTCAAAACGTCGCAGATGCAAGTCATGATATCGTCTTACGCGGCCCCGCCGAATCACAGATTCACAATTCAACCGATTGAAATATAAGCAGCTCTTTGACGAAGGTGCGAAAACTTTCTTGACCCTGGGGAAAGTGGGCCTGCCGTCGAGCCCCATATCAGGAAATTCGAGCTGCTCAGGCAAACCGGGCTACGCTTCTTCACCGCACCGGAAAGAGACCGAAGGTTGCCACAAAAAACCGCCCGCTCCGAGTGTCCGGATGCGGGCGGTGGCACAGAGGAACATCTGTGCTGGGGGCTTTATCCCTGAATGAGAGCCGACTTTCGACCGGCCTGCAGCTCCTGCAGATAGAGCAGGCGTGCGACCAGCTTGCACTCGGACTTGTCGTCAAGGGCGGCCTTTCGACCACGGCCGTCTGTCAACAACCAGGCATTCCCGGCCTTGATCACGTCACACTCGATGGGGGCGGCCTTGTCGAAGCCGGCCTTCTCGAACAGGGCCTGCCCGAAACCGAGATCGTCGGTACCTTCCAGATCCTTGGAGGCCATGCGGATGCTGCGATATACCTGCTGGACGGACTGGCTGGCCACGATGACGGTTCTCAGGTCGTCCCCTTTCAGGGTTGTAAACCGGAGGACACCGCCACCCGACGGGATGGTTGAACTGGAACAGGGTGTTTGGTGCAGGTCTCCAAGAGGTGACCATTCCGTGCGCAGCGTCACCGTGGCTGGTTGCCTCAGAGCAGACATTTCCTTGGCCAGGCGCTTTTCGGCGGCGCGTTGCGGGGTTTTGCCAACACGATCTGAACGCGCGCTGCCATCACTGACAACCGTGCCACCAATACGAAGCCGGCGAAAAACAATGACGTTCCGCATCAGGTCCGTGCGCTCAACCCGCCAACCTGCGTCCAGCCAGGCATTCTGGTGAACAAGGTTACCGCCGGAATTGGCCCACCACGTCCGATGCTCACGGGCACTTCTGGGAAGATTTGCTCCGAGGATTTCCTCGACTTCGTCGAGCTTCGCAGCCCAGACGACATCTCTCAGGCGTGCCAGATGTTCTCGCAAAGGCTCATATTTCGACATGCGCATAACCTTTCAGTGGTTATGCGAATATACACCTTTAACGCGAAAAGTCCAGATAAAATACCGAGGGTTGTTAACGGTACAGGGAAATGGGAGCCCCTGTGGACATCTGGCCGTTAAACTGTCCGGCAGTGCTGGAATAAAGCTGGGCGACAATGCTTCCCGTACCGTCCTTGAGCACCACCTGGTTGCCATTCAGGTCCCATGCGGCGATCCCGGACAATACAGGCGTAGCACAACCTCTGGTATTGGCGCGGTATCCGCCGGACCAGCTGGTCAGGGTCATGAAGGCCATGCAGCTGTCGCCGCTGGATTGCAGTTTCCAGCCACCCAACAGATCAGTTCGACCAACCTGTTTGGCATCAGACGGTGCTGCAACCGGGTTGCTTGCAAGATCCGTCGGGGGTGCGTTTGGATCAGTTACCGTGGAGCCGATCGGGGGCGCTGCATTGGGATCAAGAGGTGCCAGATCTCCCGCCCCGACAGGGGTGGTTGGTGTGGCCGGCAGCGGCGCAGCATAGTTCCGGCCACCCGAAAGTCGCTGACAGCCAGCGACCAGAACAACCAGACCCAAGACCAAAACAAGCTTTCCCGCTCGGCTCATGACGAATCAATCCCTCAAAATCGTCCCAATTTGAAAGCATCTCTTAGCCCAGAATTTGGCGAAAATCCAAAATCCTGCGCGTTTGCCCCAAAAATTGTCTCAGCCCGGATCAGCTGTTGGATAGCTGCAATGGTTTCCCTGGCGGTTCGAACAGGTCATCAATCGACTTGCGGATCTGGCGATAGTAGCGGGCACAAGTCTCGAATCTGTCGGTAGACAGCGGTTCCCTGGCAATGCTCCACCAGTGGCTCGAGGTGGTGGATTTCCACGTTACCGGCGGCGAAACCGGTTTCATCTCGGCCAGATAAATGACCCGATCCGGAATGACAGCATGCGGGAACCAGAAAATATCGACAGGCTTTGGCGCCAGGCTCTTCGCGTCCAGGCCATCGCTCGAAAGCAGGTCCGAAACGTAACAGTTTAACCGCTCCGCCGGGATCGTACCGGCAGAGAACGCCCGGATCAGGCTGCCTGCCCTGTGGTTCAGATAGGCCTCGGCGAGAGGCCCGAGCAACGAATTGTCCGGGCACAGGAAGAGAACTGTGGTGCTGGTCAAGTGGCGTTCCTGCTGGTCACGTTTGTCCTGAAGCGCCCCTCCACCTAACGTCGCGACGGTACGGCTTTATGACAGGAATTGGTCAGAAGTGACTTTGCTGAGGATATCTTGCCGCAGGCTATGCAGTGCTTGCCGCTTGCGATCGTGGAGACGGCGTATAGGTTGTGCACCCAACCAGCATGTCGTTGACGCTGACCAGCGCAAACAAAAGGACTTTACCCATGCCCGTTGCCTATTGGTGTGTTCTTGCAGCCGCCATATTGCCGGTCCTGACAGTGTTTCCAGCAAAGCTGAACAAGGACTTCGACAATGCCAATCCGCGCGACCCGGCCTACTGGAAAGACGGATTTCGCGCGCGCGCTCAAGCTGCACAGGCAAACGGATTTGAAGCTTTTCCCTTTTTTGCCGTCGCCGTTTTCGTCGCCATGAGCCAGGGTGCCGATCGATACTGGATTGATCAGCTTGCCGTTCTTTTTGTTTTGCTCAGGCTCATTTACGTGTTTTGCTATTGGACGAACCGCGCGTCGCCGCGCTCGCTGGCATGGGCAGCGGGTTGGCTGACAACGATAGCGCTGTTTACGAGTTCCCTCTGGAGCTGAGACCAGTTCGGCGCCATGACAATTCGACTTTTTTTCAAGGATCGTTTGCACCAATCGGCTGATTTCGCTAACGATGCAGGGAACTGGTAAAGAGTACCGATGGGCAGAGGTGCATTTTGCGCACAACAGATCAGACGACTGACACCATCCCGGCACCACGCCGGGCAGCGTCTACCAAGCCGCTTTCAGACCCGCATATCGTTGACGTTTTAATCTCCGAACGCGGCAAGCTGGTCATGGCAAGCCCCTGGTGGCCCCTCATCCGGCCCTTTGCCTACAAGATCCTGAGGTACCGGTCCGCGGTCGACATGGCAGACACGATTGCCCAGATGGAGGCGGTCGAGGTGTTTTCGCACCTGAGCGACCTGCTCACCCTGGACGTGACGACGCTGGGTCTCGACCGGGTTCCCGCGGAGGGTCCCGTGGTGCTGGTCAGCAATCATCCGACCGGAATCGCCGACGGCGTGGTGCTCTTTGATGCCATCAAGGCCCGCAGGAACGACCTGGCGATCTTTGCAAATAGGGACGCAATCCGGATCAATCCGCGTCTGGCCGACATGATCGTTCCCGTCGAGTGGCGCAACGATTTCAAGAGCCGGCAGAAGTCCAAGGAAACGCTCAAGATCGCCTCTTCGGCTTTCAAATCGGAGCGTGTGGTCGTTCTGTTTCCTTCCGGTCGCCTGGCCTATTGGCACGAGGGCAAACTCACCGAACGCCCCTGGATGACGTCCGCGCTTGCGCTGGCACGCAAAAACAAGGCACCGATCATCCCGATGCATATGGGCGGCCGCAATTCCGGCCTGTTCTACTTCCTTGCACGTGTGTCCACCGAATTGCGTGACATGACCGTCTTCAACGAACTCCTGAACAAGAAGAACGCGGAGTTCAGGGTCCATTTCGGCAAACCGATCCGCCCGGAGCGCCTGAATGGCGACCTGACCGAACTCACGGAGCAGATGCGGGTCCATTGCGCGGAGACCCTGGCCAAGGATCCCGACGCCGAATTCTGATCGCTTTTCGGCGGCATCCAAAGTCATCCACAGGCCAGAATTGCCCTTCATCGGCGAATAAGACATGGTGCGGGAGAATCAAGGGAACTCTTTGCCTCATGTCCGTTTCGCCCGCGCTACCTGCGGATGAATTCAGTCCAGTCGAATTCGATGCTGCTCCCCGCATTCACGTGGAGCCCAAGCCGCTTGCCGTTTTGCAGGAGATCTTCGGATATGACAGTTTTCGGGGCCGGCAGAAGGAAGTCATCGAGACGCTGATTGCCGGCAATGATGCCGTTGTTCTTTTTCCCACCGGTGCCGGGAAGTCGCTCTGTTACCAGATCCCCGCCCTTTGCCGGCGCGGTGTCGGCATCGTGGTGTCCCCACTGATCGCGCTCATGAAGGACCAGGTGGGTGCTTTGCAGGCCGCAGGCGTCCGCGCAGCCGCCCTGAACTCAACACTCGCGCCGGAAGCACAGGCCGCCCTGCGCGAAGACCTTCTGCGCGGCGATATCGATCTCCTTTACGTTACGCCCGAACGACTGGGCAACGAAAGCTTCCGGCGCATACTGGATACGCTTGAGATCGCCCTGTTTGCCATCGACGAAGCCCATTGCGTCAGTCAATGGGGACATGATTTCAGGCCGGAATATCTGTCCCTGTCCTGCCTGCGCGACCGATACCCGGGCGTCCCGCGCGTGGCGCTGACCGCAACGGCAGATCCGCACACCCAAAAGGACATTCTTGCCCGGCTGCAGATGGAAGACGCCAAGGTGTTTTCCACCAGCTTCGACCGGCCCAACATCCGTTACGAGATTGTCGAGCGCACCAACCAGCGCCAGCAATTGCTCGACTTTCTGAACAAGCATCAGGGAGAAAGCGGGATTGTTTACTGCCTCTCCCGCGCAAAGGTCGAGGACATCGCGGAATGGCTGAACGGCAAGGGGATCAGGGCACTTCCCTATCACGCCGGTCTACCGGCCGAAAAACGGTCCGAACACCAGGACGCGTTCCTGCTTGAGGAAGGCCTGTGCCTTGTTGCAACGGTCGCGTTCGGCATGGGGATCGACAAACCGGACGTGCGTTACGTTGCGCATCTCGATCTGCCGTCCTCAGTAGAAGCCTACTACCAGGAAACGGGGCGTGCAGGGCGCGACGGTGCACCTTCGGAGGCCTTCATGGCCTACGGCATGGCCGATCTGGTTCAACGGCGCCGCATGATCGCCGAGGGCGACGCGCCCGATGAGGTCAAGCGCGCTGAAAATGCCAAGCTGAATGCGCTTCTGGGCATCTGCGAGACTTCCGGGTGCCGACGCCAGGCCCTGCTCGCCCATTTCGGTGAAACCTATCCGCAGCCCTGCGGCAATTGCGATACCTGCCTTTCTCCCGTCGAGACATGGGACGGCACGGAAGCCGCCCAGAAGCTGATGTCGGCGA
The DNA here is from genome assembly GCA_017643925.1 of Roseibium sp. Classification (GTDB taxonomy): domain Bacteria; phylum Pseudomonadota; class Alphaproteobacteria; order Rhizobiales; family Stappiaceae; genus Roseibium. Next base: position 294,848 of record JAEPML010000003.1, read on the forward strand.
TCTACAGAACCGGACAGCGTTTCGGGGCAGGTCATGTGATCGACGTGCTGCTCGGCAAGACCGGTGAGAAGACAACCCGCTTCGGACATGACACCCTGTCGGTCTTCGGCATCGGGCAGGACCATGCACAAAAGACCTGGCAATCGATCACCCGCCAGCTGGTTGCAGCCGGTTATGTGGATGTCGACCATGCTCAATTCGGCGCTCTTGTTCTGACCGAGAAGGCCAGGGCCGTCTTGCGGGGCGAGGAAACGCTTGCCCTGCGCAAGGACCGGAATGCCGCAGGATTGAAGAAAACCAGGTCATCGCGTCTTGCCTCCATTGCCGACGAGCTGGATGACGAAGACAAATTGCTCTTCGAGCGTCTGAGACGCTTGCGCACGCAGATTGCGCGTGATCAGCAGGTGCCGCCCTATGTCGTGTTTCCGGACGCAACGCTTGCCGGAATTGCCGCAGCCAGGCCCGTCTCCAAAGATGCCCTGCTCCAGGTCTCCGGTGTGGGGCAGTCCAAACTGGAGAAATACGGCGAAGCCTTTCTTGATCTTGTCGAGGCATTCGAAGCCGGCGTCTGAAATTGTTTACCTTAACGAACTATTGACAGTTTTTACGGGATAAAGACCCTCACTGGTTGTATAAAGGGTCACCCACATGCACTTTCTGGTCGCTTTTCTCCTGTCCACGATCTCGCTTTCCGCGAGTGTTCATGCAGCGGATTTTCCATCCGTCGAGCTTGACGGAATTCAGGATCTCCGGTTGCAGCGTCAGGAATGGTCAGGTTTCAACGGGGTCATATCTGTCGGCGGTGGCTTCCTGACCGGGTCGGACTCTCTGGGCGGCGACAGCTTTTTCCGCTCCGGCATTGTTGCCGGATCCGTCGGCTACGATCACCAGATCAACAGCGTTGTCTTTGGGGCAGCCCTCGAAGGTGCCTACACGAATTTTCGCGGGAATTCCGCTTCCGGGAGCTCGCGGCAAAGCGCCAACTGGCTGGCTTCCGCGACAGTTCGCGCAGGCATCGATACGGGCCGGTTCATGCCCTACATCTCTGCCGGTCTGGGATTTGGCAATTACAAGGTCGAACGCAAGAGCGACGGCGCTTCAGACGACAATACACATATTGGCTTCGTGGTGGGGGCCGGTGTCGAAGCAAGGGTTACAGACACCATTTTCGCGCGGCTGGACTACAAGCACTACGAGTTCAATGATCAAACCTACCGCATTTCGGGGTGGGCTCCCTTCGATGTCGAAGGACAAGCAGACACGTTTACGCTCGGGTTGGGCTATCGTTTCTGATCAATCAGCCTTGCCTTTGGCCTTTTTTACGTGATTTCTCAGGCCTCAGGCCGCAGGCACAACTGGTATCCACTCGCAAGCACCGAGAGAGTTTCTTCATTCGGTTGCGACAGGAACTGATCGATGATCTGCCTCAGCGCGGAATACAATTGCCGATGCTGGCGCAGACGCCTGTAGGACGAACCCAACCTGTAAACCTGATCGATTTCCTCGCGCGAGAACAAGTCCAAACCGGCGATCCCGAGTACAACTCCAAGATCGGCGTTGGTCCTGCGTGACATGTTGTGCGCCATGAGAAACCCGAACAGGCCGGTTACGAAGCGGTTTTCAGGTGACAGCGTCTCGAACTCTCTTCCGGCGGTCGCCAGAACCAGTCTCATGATTTCGACGGTGGCCGCTGCAGCAAATTCCGTAGGCGTATTGGTGTCCGGGATTTCGAGGCGTGCTTCCTGCAACATCGCGTCAAGCTTCGCACGCAGGCGGTCTTCCGTCTCTACCGCTCTCAATTCGGAAATAAACTCCGGTTCAATCGATGTGTGACTTCCAAATAAACTAAGCATTACACCGTCCTCACAGACGAAAGCCCACGAGTTAAATGTAGTGCAGACATGTGCCTGCGGCAAACGCGCGCAGGCACTTTTTTGGTTTCACCCTGCTTTTGAAGGCAAAACCCTTTCAACGATCGAGGTTTCGCTTCAGGAGCCTGCCTTGGGCAATCCCTTGAAGGCTTCCTTGCCCCAAACCGCTTTCACACGGGCATCGCGACCACAGCCCTTGCGGTACCCCTTGTATGCGTCAGCCCGGGTGACATAGCCAAAGCGGGTGAGCGTACGCACATTGCTCTTGTAATAGCCCTGGTGATAGTCCTCGGCCGGCCAGAACACGGCAGCGCCTTCCACCGGTGTCACAACCTTGCCACCAAGGACTTTGTTGGCCTTTGCAATTTCGGCCTTGGCGGCCTTGGCCTGACCCTCGTTTAAAGGGTAAATGGCGGAAGAATAGCCAAAACCGCGGTCACAGAACTGTCCATTGGCGTCGGTCACGTCGATCGTGCGCAGAAAGATCCCGACAAGGTCCTGGTAGCTGATCTTGGTTTCGTCGAAGTCGACCTTGACCACCTCCCTGTGACCACCCCGCTCATAATTCTTGTAGGTCGGATTTTGGGTTGAACCGCCACCATAGCCCGAGACTACATCCCGGACACCCGGCAGCTTTTCAAGATCGGATTCAACGCACCAGAAACATCCACCTGCGAGGATTGCGGTTTCCGCTTGTGCCGGGGCAAGGTGTGACGCGCTGGCAATCGCTGCAAGGAGCGTTAGCGGTAGAAACTGCTTCATGTTAGGTCCTCCAGTTGTTGTTGTTAGAGCTAACGCATCCTGGCCTCAAGGCAACTCAAGTCCGTTCGCATCGCTGCACAACCCTGTGAGACATACGTGAGCAAACCCGATCAAGACCACGCCGCAACATGTTGTCATCTGCGGATCAATGTCCGCGCTCAAGATCATGGAAACACTTGCGGCCAGACTGCGAAAAGAAGGCTACAGGGTTTCGACACCGGTGCCCGAAGAAGGGAAACTGGACTGGCAAAATATGTCACTTGCCGAAGCCGTTGCCATCAAGAAAGGCTTTCTCGACGACTATTTCGAGGTGATCCGCGATGCAGATATCGTGCTGATCGCCAATGTCGAAAAACACGGGATCGACGGCTATGTCGGTGCCAACACGCTTATGGAGGCAGCGTGCGGTCATGCCCTGCGCAAACCCGTCATCTTCCTTCACCCTGTGGGAATGCAAGCTTGTCAGATCGAGGCTTGCGCCATTTCCTCGGGCATTCTTCATGGTGATGCCGCGCGACTGAAAGAATTACTGGCAGACCTCTCGGCCTCCTGACACAGCCTGGTTTCAGTCGTCCCAGATCCGCGCCTGTTCTTCAAAGCCGGGCAATTGCGGATGCACGACACAGAAACGGTGTCCGCTCGTGGCTTCCATCACGACCCAGCGATCAAACCGCTGAACGATCGTAGCGCCCAGTTTTTCAAGGCGCTCAACCTCCCTTTCGGGATCATCCGTTTCGATATCCAGGTGGACTCTCGAAGGATGGTCGACCGCCTGCAGCAGGATCCCGATCTCACCCTCCTTGCCATGCAGGCGTCGATAGCGCGCGTTTTTCGCCTCCGTTTCGACAGTCCGCCCCAGGGCACCGGCCCAGAACGCCGCATGATCATCAATGTCCCCGGCTTCGCATTCAATCACCAGATCTCCCAAACGGCTTTTGTGCATGCCTGTCTCCCAATAGAGTTGATTGAGAACAAATATCGAACAAGTAGGGGCGGACCGCAAGATCCGCCCCGAAGTTTTGTGAACCAAAGCCTTTGTCAGGCCGACATGCCGTCAGACCTTGCCGCACCGGGGGACATTCCGGTCCAGTCGATCTTCTGAGTTGCGAACATGGTAATTGCCAGGGCAACGAAGGCGATTACGGAACCGATCAGCAAGGCGTAGTCCTGTTCTCGCATGAGCGCAAAGAGCACTGCAAAAATGCCCGCCAGAACAGCAAACATGACAAGCCCCGCTACCCGGCTTTTCAAGGAGGTTCCGATATAGAATGCGTTCAAGGTAGTCGCTGCAGAAGCGGCGATCAGGTAGGCACGCGAATAGCCGACATGTTCCGCGAAAGCGAGCAGCATGACATAGAAGATGATGAGGGCCAGTCCGACGAGGCCATACTGTATCCAGTGAACCCGCCAGCCTGATTGCAATTCCAGTACGAAGACAGCCAGGAAAATCAGGGAGATAAAACCGATCGCGTATTTCAGCGAGCGAGAGATGGTCTGGTAGAAATTGACGGGCTCGACGAATTGCACACCCATCATCCTGTCCTGAAGAGGCAGGTGATCTTCACTCCATACTTTGGGAATGCCGCGGGCAAGATAGGGAATGGTCCAGGTCGCATCGAAGCCGGTTTCTGAAATCGTGCGCTGTTCCGGCAGGAAGGACCCGGTGAACCCGGGATGTGGCCAGTCGGATCTCAGGGTGACTTTCGTGGTCTGCCCCGCTGGAGCGACAAAAAGCGATGTCGAACCGTTGAGCTGCAACGCGATGTTGAACTGAAATCCCTTTCGCCACTTCAGTGGCGGGACGCTGGCATTGATCCCTGATGGCCGAACGGCCCCGCGGGAAAAGGAAGACGGCGACACGGTGAGGACATCGGACCCGGGCTCAAATTTCGAAGACTGCCCGTTGCCGAACCCGAGCGTGACCTCACTCTTGAGCGCACGAACATCGCCGATCCCCATCACGAGTACGGCTTTGTTGGCATGAATGTCGAGGGAGCCCCCATGCTCGGCGCCAAACGCGGTTTCATCAGGTGCTGCAAAGCGCCCGGACAGGACAAGTTCTCCCCGATAGACCGGGAGTGAATAGATGGATTTCTGCCGCTCTTCGACCGCAATATCGCCGGCCACGTCCAGCCTTTCGGGAAAGAATACCGCGAGATGCCTGTCAATCTGCGTTCTCGCTTTCTCGCCTGTACCGACCGTGTAGGTTTCAGTGAAAGGAACGGCCAGGTAAGGACCGTTGATTTCCTGCGCCCCGCCCCAGGATGCGGCAATGTCGCGAGCAACCTCCCTTGCCCTGTCAGCGCGCTCTTCCACCAGAACCCAGACGAATGTTGTCGGGATCATCAGCATCAACGTAACGAAACCGATCAGGACAAATTTCACTGCGGGTGACTTCAAGAAGGAAATGACCTTCGGTGTCCATTGAGGCGGAACAGGTCTATCAGGCGTGGGAATTTCGGTATCACTTGTCATTGAGTACAAACCTCTGCCAATAGGCCGCAGCGAGACACTGCCGCCAGTCAATTTCATGACCATCTATTGCCGGCAAGGAGGGTTTGAGGCGGCCCTTAGAAGGGTTTCAGGAGAGTTTGTGCAGTTTTTGCGCAAGCCCCTCAGGACGAGGGCGTTGGGGACTTCGCACCTCCGGATCAAACAAAAAAAAGCCGCCCTGAGGGCGGCCTTTCGAAAAGTCGGCAATGTTCTGAAAGTCAGACGCGGCGTTCCACCAGCATCTTCTTGATCTCCGCAATCGCCTTGGCCGGATTGAGGCCTTTCGGGCAGGCTTGCGAGCAGTTCATGATGGTGTGGCAGCGGTAGAGACGGAAGGGATCTTCCAGATTGTCCAGACGCTCGCCGGTGGCTTCGTCGCGGCTGTCGATCAGCCAGCGATAGGCCTGCAGCAAAACGGCCGGGCCGAGATACCGGTCGCCGTTCCACCAGTAGCTCGGACAGGAGGTGGAGCAGCAGGCACACAGGATGCATTCGTAAAGACCGTCAAGTTTGACACGGTCTTCGTGAGACTGGCGCCACTCCTTCTCAGGTGCCGGCGACACCGTCTTCAGCCACGGTTCGATGGAGCGGTGCTGCGCGTAGAAACGGGTCAGATCCGGAACAAGGTCTTTCACGACGGCCATGTGCGGCAGCGGATAGATCTTGACCACATCGCCGGCGATCTCGTCCGTGCCCTTGGTGCAGGCCAGAGTGTTGGTGCCGTCGATGTTCATGGCGCAGGACCCGCAGATGCCTTCCCGGCAGGAGCGCCGGAAGGTCAGCGTCGGGTCGATCTTGTCCTTGATGTAGATAAGACCGTCCAGGACCATCGGGCCACAGTCGTCGGCATCGACGAAATAGGTGTCGACACGCGGGTTGCGGCCATCATCCGGATTCCAGCGATAGATACGGTATTCGCGCAGGTTGGTTGCGCCTTCCGGCTTGTCCCACACCTTGCCTTCCGTCACCTGGGAGTTCCGGGGAAGCGTCAGCTGAACCATCTCGTTACTGCTCCGCGTTGGGCCCGTTTTTCGCGTCCGGGCCTGTCAATCCTTGTACTCAGTTTTCGAGCTCAAAGATCATGTTGTCATTTGTCTGGCCGGTGACCTTGTAGCCGCGGCTTGCCAGTTCGGGCAGGCAATCCTCGGACCAGTAGGGCCGGCAATTGGTTTCCAGAAGGATCACGCGGGGCCAGAGGCTTCTTTCCGCGTGTCTCAGAAAAGGCAGGAGAACACGGTCCTCGAACCCTTCAACATCCACTTTCAAAACATCGATCCGACCAAGGTTCTCGTCGTCGGCAAGTACCGTCAGCGGCACCACCTTCACGAAGGTCGGCGACCAGTCACCCGCCCATTCACCGGTGGTCAGATCCTTCACCAGGGTCGCAAAACCGCAATTGCTGGGCTCCAGCCACAGAGGCATCGTGTCTTCGCGCGGGCCAACGGCCGTGTTGACGATCCGAACGTTCTTCAGGTCGTTTGCACGGACGTTGAAACTGAGCTTGTCCGCCGTTTGCGGATTGGCCTCGACAGACAGCACATCCGCACCGAGCCCGGCCGCAAAGACCGAGTAGGAGCCAATGTTCGCCCCAACATCGACAAACACCTTGCCCGGTCCCAGATAGGGCTCGATCAGGCGGTGCTCCTCGCGCTCCGGCAAGCGGCCCTTGGCGAGGATCTTGCGGTCGTCATAGTTTTCGCCCGGATAGATCCGGAACTTCAGACCATCGGCTTCAAGGTCGTAAGGCCCTCTGAAGAAACGTGCCACGAGAGCCCGAATGCGTTTGCGCAGGCTCTTGGACAGATCATGCCTGTCGGCGAGGCGCCAGGCAGCCCGGACCATCCGCTCGGCCTTGTAGGTGCCGAACGGACTTCTTGTATCCAGGAGTGTCATCGCCTCGCTCACCCGGGTCTCCGCTTAATAGACGCGCGCTTTCGGCGCGATCTTCTTCGGATCGATGCCACCTTCCTCGAAGGTGGTCAGCGGGTCGAGTACGACCGGGCGGTAGTCCAGTTTGACATCGCCGTCATCGTTGACCCAGGCCAGGGTGTGCTTGCGCCAGTTTTCGTCGTCACGACCGGCAAACGGACCGTCCTTGTAATCCTCGCGAGCATGCGCTCCACGGCTTTCCTTGCGCGCCTCGGCGCCATAGACGGTGGTAATCGCGTTGGCCATCAGGTTTTCCAGTTCCAGTGTTTCCACCAGATCGGAGTTCCAGATCAGCGAACGGTCGGACACTTTCAGGTCCTTCATTTCGCCCCAGATGTCGCTCAGACGCTTGCAGCCCGCTTCCAGGCTTTCCTGGGTCCGGAAAACAGCCGCGTCCTCCTGCATGGCACGTTGCATCTTGCCGCGCAGCTCAGCCGTCGGCGTGGACCCGTTGGCATTCCGCAGATTGTCGAAGCGGTCCATGATCTTTTCGCAGGAGGCTTCGCTCGGCGTCGGAACAGCAGTCTTCGGATCAACGACTTCAGCCGCCTTGATCGCCGCGGCGCGGCCGAAGACCACCAGATCGATCAGGGAGTTGGAGCCGAGACGGTTGGCACCGTGAACAGATGCGCAGCCGGCTTCACCCACCGCCATCAGGCCTTCCTGGATACGGTTCGGGTTCTTGCTGTCCGCATTCAGGACTTCACCCCAATAGTTGGTCGGAATGCCGCCCATGTTGTAGTGAACCGTCGGCAGAACCGGGATCGGGTCCTTGGTGACATCGACACCGGCAAAGATACGTGCCGATTCCGAAATGCCCGGCAGACGCTCGGCCAGCAATGCCGGATCCAGATGATCTAGATGCAGGAAGATGTGATCGCCGCCCTTGCCGACACCCCGGCCTTCGCGAATTTCCATGGTCATGCAGCGGGAGACAACGTCGCGCGATGCCAGATCCTTGGCCGAGGGTGCATAGCGTTCCATGAAACGCTCGCCTTCGGAGTTGACCAGGTAACCGCCCTCACCACGCGCACCTTCGGTGATCAGGCAGCCGGAACCATAGATGCCGGTCGGGTGGAACTGCACGAATTCCATGTCCTGCAGCGGCAGACCCGCGCGGGCTACCATGCCGCCGCCGTCGCCGGTGCAGGTATGCGCCGAGGTTGCCGAGAAATAGGCACGACCGTAGCCGCCGGTCGCGAGAACAACCATCTTGGCGGAGAAGCGGTGGATGGTCCCGTCGTCAAGGTTCCACGCGATCACGCCCTGGCACACACCGTCCTCGGACATGATCAGGTCGAGCGCAAAATACTCGATGTAGAATTCCGCATTGTGGCGCAGTGACTGGCCGTAGAGCGTGTGCAGGATGGCGTGACCGGTCCGGTCGGCTGCCGCACAGGTGCGCTGCACCGGCGGGCCTTCACCGTAGTTCTGCATGTGGCCACCAAACGGGCGCTGGTAGATCTTGCCTTCTTCGGTCCGCGAGAACGGAACACCATAATGCTCCAACTCGTATACGGCCTTTGGAGCTTCACGTGCCAGGTATTCCATGGCGTCGGTGTCACCGAGCCAGTCGGATCCCTTGACCGTGTCATACATGTGCCATTCCCAGCAGTCCGGCGTCATGTTGGTCAGGGATGCAGCAATACCGCCCTGCGCCGCGACCGTGTGGGAGCGTGTCGGAAACACCTTGGTGATACACGCGGTCCTGAGGCCCTGCTCGGCCATGCCGAGCGTCGCACGCAGGCCAGCGCCACCGGCGCCGACGACGACCACGTCATAGGTGTGGTCGACAAATTCATAAGTCTTGGCCATCCGGGTTAGCCTCCAAAGCCAATCTTGAGCACTGCAAAGATGCAGCCGAAACCGATAAAGGCGCAGAAAAAGGTGTTCGCCATCAATGTGAGGAACTTGAGGCCTTCGCCATGCACATAGTCTTCAATGATCACCTGCATGCCGAGCTTCATATGATAGACACCGGACAGGATGACCAGCAGCAGGACGATCGAGATAAGCGGATTCTTGAGGGTCTCGATCACGTCACCGTGGCTGGAGCCCTGCATCGAGATCACGAGGATTACGAAAAAGGAAATCAGGAAGACGTTGGCAACTGCCGTGACGCGCTGTTTCCAGAAATGATCGGTGCCTTCCTTGGCAGAGCCGAGGCCGCGAACCTTGTTGAGCGGGGTGCGCATATCAGTCATGACACTCTCCTTAGCGAACGGCGTAGCCGATGATCCAGAGGATCAGCGTCAGGGATACGGAACCGATGATGGTGGCCTTGGCCAACCATTCGCGAGACTCCTTGCCGAAGCCCGCACCCATGTCCCAGATGAAGTGGCGGAGGCCGCCGAGCATGTGGTGTACCAGGGCCCAGGTGAAGCCGAAGAGGATCAGGCGCCCGAGGATGGATCCGTAAAGCTCGTTGACGAAATCGAAATAGGCGGGGCCTGCCGCAGCTGCGATCAGCCACCAGGCCAGCAGGATCGTGCCGAAATAAAGGGCTGCTCCCGTGATGCGGTGCAGGATCGACATAACCATCGTCAGAATCGGCTTATAAATCTGAAGATGTGGCGACAGCGGGCGGTTGCCCCGCAGATCGGCGTTCGACATGGAATTCCTCTCCCGTACGACGCATGCTTACGTTTACGGAAACGTAAGCAAATCAAAGCGTTGTCTAGAGGGGTTCTAGCGCCAACGCTTCCAAAGGTCAAAATATCCTATAGGCGTAATTGCGCCGAAACCACTTTTGAATCGTTTAAACGGGAAAGAATTTTTGCGCGACGCAACATAATTACCTGAAACGGCACGAGGCTGCCCTATACGTCACCTTCAATTTGCATATGTGGAACACCGAAAACGGACCAGCCTGTCTTGCGTGCGAACAACTCCATGGCCTCGGTTCCCAGTTTTGAATTGCCATATCGATTGAGGCCGGGTGACCATACGGCAATTGATGCCCGACCTGGCGAAATCACAAGGATGCCGCCTCCGACACCGCTCTTGCCCGGCATGCCGACCCGAAAGGCAAAATCACCGGACCCGTCATAATGACCGCAGGTCATCATCAGCGCGTTGATCCGCCTTCGGCGCTCAATCGACACAAGGGCCAGCATGTCGTCAGCATCAACCAGAAAGCGTCCAGCCAGCGCCAATTGACGGCAAGTCATCTCAACAGCGCATTGGTGACAATATGTCCCAAGCACTTTGTCGACCGATGCACGAAGGTTCCCGTGTGAGGCCAGATAATGGGCCAGGGAAAAATTCCGGTGTCCGGTGGCAATTTCCGAACGGGCCACCTTCTCGTTCATGTGTATGCTGTCGTCGTCGGCCGCAGCCCGGACAAACCGCAACAGTTCTCCGAGTGCCTCGCGCGGACTGGAGCCAGCCAGGTAGGTATCTGTTGTCACCAGTGCGCCGGCATTGATGAAGGGATTGCGCGGAACGCCATTTTCCCGCTCCAAGAGAAGGATCGAATCGAAGGCAAGCCCCGACGGCTCCCGCCCGACCCTCTGCCAAAGCTGGTCACCCACACGCCCAAGGGCGAGCGCGAGTGCAAAAACCTTGGAAACGGACTGAATGGAAAACGGGACATCCGCATCCCCGGCGGTGAAGACCTGCCCGTCGGCCAGTGCGATCGCAATGCCGAACTGGTTCGGATCAATCCCGGCCAATTCCGGGATATAGGTCGCGACATTGCCCTTGTCGGGTTCTGCCGAGGCCTGTGCTGAAATGTCGTTCAGAAGGTTCTGCATCCGGATCTCCGCTCGGAACTTCATCCGGGGACAGCCAGTTCAGTCAGATTGCGCTGCCGGATGCAAGCCTCTTGTAAAGATGCATCATGAAAATGGTGGCAAAAATCGGCGTCACCAGGTTCAAAATCGGCACGGCCAACAGGGCAGCGATCACCATTCCGCCCAGGAACACCGTCCCGCCGCGTGCCTTGCGCAGGGCCCTGGCTTCTTCCGCCGGCATGAAACGCATGGCCGCAAACTCGAAAAACTCCCGACCCAGCAGGTAACCATTGACCGCAAAGAAGGCGATCAGGTTGATGCCCGGCACCAGCAGGAGCACCAGGGCAAACAGGTTTCCGAGAATGACAACACCCGTGAACTTGATCGTGTGGCCGATCGACTGGGCGATAGGCAATGCCTTGCCCGGCCGATCTCCCGGATAATCGCGAGACTCGACAATATCCGCGATGTCGTCCTGGAACAGGCCTGCAAAAAGGGCCGATATCGGTGCGATCAGAAAGCCCAGGGCAAAGATGGCACCGATGCCCGTCAGGATTGAAAGCGCCGTTTCCAGCCAGGCGTAAGGAAGTTCGACAAACCCTGCTACAAGCCCCTGGAGTACAATCCAGATCACCACGAGGATTGCGAGCGTGAACCCCAGCATCTTCCAGAAAATTGCCCTGAACGGTGGCTCAAAAACCTGCGACATGGCGCGGGAAGCTGCTTGGAACATGAAACCTTCAAAACCCTGTGAACGATGGCAAGGACATAAGTGCGAAGGTGAAAACGTGCAAGGGTGAGAACCAGATGAGCCTTGGAAGCCAAGAGAGCTTTCACTTATTGTTGTGGAACTTTGAAACTGCAACTAGCCTGCTTTCAGGCGATTCCATTTCGTTGCTTTCTCGTAGCTGGATCAGGAGCCCGGATGCTGCATCTGCATTTCAACCCGGAAACGGATATTTCGAAGGTTCTGGCTCCTGAAGCCCTGAAAATGTTTCAGTATGAATGGGGCATCTACCACAAGCTGGTCCGTTCCAACGAAATGCAGCACCGGGAAATCGGTGCCCTGATCCGCACCGAGATCGACAGGCGCTTTGACCGCCCATTCGCCTTTCTCGACCTTGCCTGCGGCGATTCAAGCCTTGCGCGCAGGATCCTTGCTGACACCAAGATCAGCCGATACGAGGGGCTGGACCTGTCGCGTCCCGCTCTTGAATGCGCAGCGGAGGTCATGAAGGACGTCCCTTACGAGATCGACCTGTGCGAGGAGGACATGGTGTCGGGTGTCAAGCACCGCCTGGAGGGAGCCGATGTCATCTGGTGCGGATTTTCGATCCACCACCTTCAGCGACCGCAAAAGCAGAACATGCTTGCCGCCGTCCGCTCGGCTCTCAAACCGGACGGAATTTTTGTGACCGCTGAACCGGTCTGCCGAAAAGGGGAACAGCGGGCCGACTATGTCGAGCGTTGGCACGACGAATTGCGCCGACGGTTTCAGGCGCTGTCGGACACTGAATTTGACCATATCTGGCAACATATCAGCACCTATGACTTCGCCGAGCCGCCAGAGGACTGGATCGAAATGGGCAAGCGCGCAGGGTTCAGAACATGCCGCCTGATCTATGAGTTTCCGGAAGATTTCTTCTGCGGCGCGTTCTTGTTCGAGCGGTGAAGGCGGCTCGCCGGGCGACCTTCAAGGCACACTGGCGAAGTCCCCCGGACAAGTTCTTGCAGGTCCCGGATCAGGTCCGGGATGGCAGAATTGAACTTGCGCCTTCAGCGGTCATCCCCGGCAAGCGCAGCGCGACCGGGGATCCATCGGTTTCCAGAGCAAGTCCGGATTCTTGGTAATTCCGTGAACAGTTCCAAGTGCTGGCAAGGCCGACGGGTGGATTGGATCCCCGATCAAGTCGGGGATGACCGCTCACAAGGGCGCCGAAGTCAAAACTGTGTTCGCGCCTTGAGGGCCTGGGCGAGCGTCCCCTCATCGAGATAGTCCAGTTCACCACCGACCGGCACGCCATGGGCCAGTTTGGTGACATTGACTTCCAGATGCGAGAGTTGATCCATGATGTAGTGGGCCGTTGTCTGCCCCTCGACGGTGGCGCTGATTGCCAGGATGACCTCGTTGAGCTCTTCGGACCCGCAACGATCAATCAGGCTTGCCAGATTGAGGTCTTCCGGCCCAATGCCATCGAGCGGTGACAGCGTTCCACCCAGAACGTGATAGCGAGCGTTGATAGCGCCCGCCCGTTCCAGCGCCCAGAGATCGGCAACGTCTTCGACAACGACGAGAACCGACTGGTCCCGTTTCGGATCGCTGCAGATGGTGCAGGGGTCGGATGTGTCGACCGTACCGCAGATGGAACAGATGCCGATCTCGTTGACGGCAACGCCCATGGCCTCGGCCAATGGCACGAGCAACTGGTCCTTTTTCTTGATCAGATGCAAGGCGGCCCGGCGAGCGGAACGTGGCCCGAGACCCGGCAATTTGGCTAGCAGCTGTATCAGCCGCTCGATTTCTGGTCCCGCAACGCTCTTTTGCACCATTTGCCGCCCACCCTGTCAGTACGTCAGAACGGCAGCTTCATGCCGGCCGGCAAACCGAGGCCGCCCATGAGTTCCTGGGTTTTTTCCTGGAGCGTCTGGTCAACCTTGACCTTGGCATCGGTATGCGCCGCCATGATCAGGTCTTCCAGGATTTCGCCTTCCTCTTCCTTGAGCAGGGACGGGTCGATGGTCACGCCTTTCATCTCGCCCTTGCCGTTGAGGCGGACGGCAACAAGACCACCGCCGGAAGTGCCCTCGACTTCAATATCGGCAATCTGTTCCTGCAGGGAACCCATCTGCTCCTGCATCTGCTTGGCCTGCTTCATCATCTTGAGGAAGTCCATCGGATTTCTCCTTGAATATGTCCCGGGTCGGCATCTGCCGCTCGCCCTACCATTTGGGTTCTGCGTTTAGAAGAACAATAGGCGAATTACCACCCCAAAAAGAAGGACGGTGCTGCCTCAGGATTTCTTGAAGCAAAGGTAGAAAATCCGAACAGCGAAATACAGGCCGACAAAGAAAAAGACACCCACCATCGAAACCACCGACACCAGTTTGACATACTGGTCAATGTCTGCACGCGAGACAAACAGCATCGACAGAAGACAGACGCTGGCCGCCACGAAAAACAAAATGACATTTGTCCTGATTTTCCTGTCGTGCATTGAGCGTGCCTCGGCGCTTATTCGTCTTCGTCGTCACCGAGCGCTTCGTTCAGCAGCGGGTCGTTCACCAGCGGATCGGCCAGTGCAGCTTCGTCTTCTTCGGTGACCTGCACCTTGACATCGATCACTTTGGCACCGGGAAACTGCGACAAGAGTGCGGCGACGGTAGGATGCGAGCGGGCATCGGACAGCAGTTGCTGCTGGTTGGCTTCGTTCTCTTCGTGAATGGTCGGACGCCCCTGGGTCCGAGACACAACAACGAACCAGCGCTGACCGGTCCATTCGGTCAGTTTGCGGCCAAATTCACCCGCAATATCCGCAGGCGCATCTTCCGTCGGCTGGATTTCGATCTTGCCCGGTTCGAACTTCACGAGACGCATCTGCCGCTGAATGGCGACTTTCATCGGGATGTCGCGTTTTTCAGACGCCAGCGCCACGCAATCATGCAGGTTTTTCAGACTATAGGCCGGTTGCACCGGAGCGGTCGTCTCCGGCTCGGTCTGCGGCCGGGGCTGCGTTTGCGGCACACCGCCCTGAATCGCGGCAAGTTGCGGCCGGCCAGCTGCCTGCATCGTTGGTCCGTTTCCGGAACCTCCCGAAGGCTGCGGCATGCCGACGGCCATGGCCTGGGCCCCACCGCCCCCCGGCGCTCCGCCGCCACCTGATGTCGAAGAGGCACCACCTATCGGGTTCTGGCCATTCCGGATCTGGGCCATCAATTCACCCGGATCCGGGAGGTCGGCTGCATAGGCCAGACGGACCAGGACCATGTCGGCTGCCGCCAGCGGCTTGGAGGCTGCCTGAACTTCCTGCACCCCTTTCAACAGGATCTGCCACGCCCTGGACAGCAAACGGACAGAGAGCCTTTCGGCAAATTCCTGTCCGCGAGCCTTTTCGGCTTCCGTGACTGACGCCTCGTCGGCGGATTTCGGCGCCACTTTCATGCGCGTGACCAAGTGCGTGAAGTCGGCAAGATCGGTCAGGACGATCGCCGGATCGGCACCGACATCATACTGTGCCTGAAGCTCCGCCAATGCGTCTTCGATCAGTCCGGACATCAGGTGATCGAAAAGGTCGATGACACGCGCCCGGTTCGCAAGGCCCAGCATCTGGCGCAGGTCATCGGCTTCAATGGCGCCACCTCCATGGGCCATGGCCTGATCAAGCAAGGACAGGGAGTCCCGCGCCGAGCCTTCGCCGGCACGAGCAATCAGCATCAAGGCCTCGTCAGAGATCTGGATGTTTTCCGCGCCGGATATCCGCCGCAGCAATCCGATCAGCTTCGACTGTTCGATGCGGCGCAGGTCAAAGCGCTGGCAGCGCGACAGGACAGTGATCGGAACTTTCCGGATTTCCGTGGTCGCGAAGATGAATTTCACATGTTCCGGCGGCTCTTCCAGTGTCTTCAGCAGCCCGTTGAAGGCGGCGTTGGAAAGCATGTGGACTTCGTCGATGATGTAGACCTTGTAGCGCGCGGTCGCAGGACGATAGCGCGAAGCGTCGATGATCTCGCGAATGTCATTGATGCCCGTGTGTGAAGCCGCATCCATTTCGATGACATCGACATGGCGGCCTTCCATGATGGCGCGGCAATGGGTGCCTTCCTGGGTCAGCTTGACGGTCGGCTTGTCTGCCTCACCGGGCACTTCGTAGTTGAGACCCCTGGCCAGAATTCGGGCCGTTGTCGTCTTGCCGACACCGCGAACACCGGTCAGCATCCAGGCCTGTGCAATCCGACCGGTGTCGAAGGCGTTTTCCAGCGTCTGAACCATCGGTTCCTGGCCGACAAGATCCTCGAATGTTTTCGGGCGGTACTTGCGCGCCAATACCCTGTAGGCACCGTCGCCGGTCGCCGGGCTTGCAGCGCCCTGATCGCCTGTCAGTCCAGATGCCTGGTCGGCACCGTGTTGTGGAAAGCCTGTATCATCCATGAGCCGCACCATAGCGACTTTTTCAAAAAGATGGATGGCGTTTTGAAAGTTTTTCTGTGCACGGCCCACTGGCTGCGCATCCGATACACGCAGCAGATAACTGGGCTGCAGAAAACAAAAAACACCGGACGCTCGCGCCGGTGTTTTCAATCCTGGTCTTCAACCAGTTGCAGGTGGGAGGCTGGCACGGCGACCCGTGCCGAATCTCGTTAGGGCTGCTTCCTTCCGGACCTGACCCGGTTGGCGAGTGGCTCGTCCACCACCAACCTCCCGAGCGCCTTATATCAGACTACCCACCGGGTTTGGCAAGAGGGCGCCACATGTTTTTTCTTTGCCGGAAAAACACGGAAACCCTGAATCCGTTCAAGGACGAAGCGTTGCCAGCTTCAAGCCGAAACCCATGAAGACCAGCCCCGTGACACCTTTGAGCCAGCGCTGGAAGGATGGGCTGCGCGCAGCGCCGCTGAGCGTTGACAGCAAGAAGATCATGGATCCGAACCAGATCGCATTGATAAGGGCGTGCACCACGACGAGCGACATGGCCGCTGCCACCGCACCTTCGCCGGCCGGAATGAATTGCGGGAAGGCCGCGAGATAGAACATGGACACTTTGGGATTAAGGGCGTTGGTGAGAAAGCCTTCGCCAAAAGCGCGGACATGCGTTCTCTTGCGTTTTGCCGGCGCCACAGAGGGAGCCAGAGACTTCTGTGAAAACGCCTCGCGCAGCGCCTTTAGGCCAATCCAGAAGAGATAGGCCGCACCGATCATCTTGACGACAAAGAACGCCTCGGCCGAATGCACCAGAATGACCGAGATCCCCAGGATGGACAGCGACCCGTGCAGGAAAAACGCTGCGACGAAACCTCCGACATTCGAAAACGCCGCAGCCTTGCCTGAGGTTGGCACCGTCTTCGCGATCAATACGCCGTTCGGCCCCGGCGACATCACGAGCAGGGCAGCGACCAGGGCAAAACTCAATACCGTTTCCAGAGACATGGAGGACACCTGAGGCAGATTTGAAGGACTGTTGGCAGGCGCGTGAAAATCATTTCACATCAGCTGCAATCTAGCCATATGGTGTGTGAATGCAAACGGGGACTTTTGCCCCTCGCTGTACACCCAATTGCTTTTGACCCGGTTCTGGACCCAAAGAGATGACCTTTTTCAATCTCAATGCCCGCCTCGAAGGCGACAGTCACTTCGTCACCGACCTGACCCTTTGTTCCGTCAGGCTGATGAAGGACGCCAATTACCCGTGGCTGCTGCTCGTACCCAGAAAACCGGACCTGGTCGAGATCATTGATCTGGAGGACGCGGACCAGCAGCAGCTGATGCGCGAGATCGCAGCCGCAAGCCATGTGCTGCGTGAAGTGACCGATTGTGAAAAACTGAATGTCGGCGCGCTTGGCAATCAGGTGTCCCAACTCCATGTCCATGTGATCGCAAGGTTTCGCAGCGATGCGGCATGGCCCGGACCGATCTGGGGCGCCGCTCCAGCCGAACCTTATGAGGACGACAGGGTCGACACCTTGATCGAAAACCTTCGGGACGCCTTTTCAGATCGTGACAGTTAGAAAGATATTGTGACCGGTCGACTTCTGGACAGGTACGCCCTGCGACCCTAGTTTCTGGCGCAACTTCAGTCCTGCCCAATACCCTTCAAGGATTACATCATGCGTGCCGATGCTGCCGGTCTCCAGGCGATGGAGATGAGCTTTCTGGGCAATACTCTCGACCGGCAATCCACGCGCCGCGGCGACACGGCCTATATCACCGGTCTCCTGGAAAAACCGGGAACTGAAATCGTGCTGTCGACGGCAAAGACGCTTGTCTTTCCGGCCGGCGAAACACTTGCCTTCGGTCACGACCTCCAGGCCGCCAAGGCCCTCGGGGCGAAACAGGAAGAGATGGTGTTCCTGGGACTTCGCCCGGAAAACGGGCAAGCGGTCTTTGCGACCACGCTTCCCCAGAGCGACGAGGAGCTGGAGGAAAAAACGGATCTGCAGATCCGGGACCTGCGCACGCTGGCGCTGCAGAACAGTTTCAACCCGCAGGATCTCGGTGCGCTGGCCCAGGCCCGCGCCCTGATCCACTGGCACCGCACGCACCAGTTCTGCTCGCAATGCGGTGAACCATCCAGGATGGCAGAAGCGGGGTACCGCCGCGACTGCCCGACCTGCGGCGCGTTTCATTTCCCGCGCACGGACCCCTGCGTCATCATGCTGATCGCCGATGGCGACCGGGCTCTTCTGGGGCGCCCGGCCCGACTGCCGGAAGGGATCTACACGACGCTTGCCGGTTTCATGGAGCCGGGCGAAACCATCGAACAGGCCGTGAGGCGGGAATGCCTGGAAGAATCGGGAATCGAGGTCGGTGATGTCCGACTGATTTCCAATCAGCCCTGGCCATTTCCTGCCAATCTCATGCTCGGCTGCGTCGGTGAGGCAACATCGGTCGACATCGAGATCGAGGATGACGAACTCGAGGCCTGCAAATGGTGTGACCGTGAAGAAGTCTGGCAGATGGTCAAGGACACCCATCCGGAGGGTCACAAGATTCCACCGTCAATCTCCATCGCCTATGAACTGATCCTCGGCTGGCTTGAAGAGCGGATCTGATGAGCTGGTGCGTCTATCTCACCCATCCTGAAGTGAAGGTCGATCCGGATGTACCGGTGCCGGAATGGTGCTTGAACGACGTCGGGCGCGAACGTGCCGCCAAGGCGTCATTTCTTCCCTTTGCCGGAGAAATCAGGCATGTCATCTCAAGCGGCGAAGTGAAAGCCATTGAAACGGCCCAGATTTTTGCCGGGCGCATGAACGTGTTTCACCGGGTGCTGCAGTTCCTGCATGAAAATGACCGCAGCGCCACGGGGTTCCTGCCACCGGAAGAGTTCGAAAAAACCGCCGACGTGTTTTTCGCCGAGCCCGGGCAATCCGTGCGTGGTTGGGAGCGGGCCATCGATGCTCAGGGCCGGATCGTCAATGGCATCAAGAGCGCCTTGCGCCATATTCCCGAGAATGACCCAGTCCTTTTCACCGGTCACGGCGCCGTCGGCACCTTGCTGATGTGCCATCTCATGGCCACCCCGATATCGCGATCACACGATCAGAAGCGGGGCGGGTGCTGGTACCGGTTCGACAAGACCTGGCTGACCACACAGACGGGCGGAAATTTGCGCTGGACAGAGCTTTGACGGCGGTCGGCGTTTCCCGCACTTCGTGCTAGGCTTTCCCTGTTTGTCAGACTCTGGAACCTGCCATGAACCGTGTTGTCCCTGTCCTTCTGTCGGCTCTTCTTCTTGCCATTGCCATAAGCAACCCGGCCTATGCAGGCAAGTATGATGCCCAGTTCCGGCAGTTTCTGAACAGCGAGATCATCCCGGCGGCCCGCAAGGCAGGCGTGTCCAAGGCCACGCTGGACCGGGAACTTGCCGGTCTGACACCAGACACGTCCTTGCCCGGACTTGTGGGCCCCGGCGGCAAGGGAGCCCCTCCGAAAGTCAATTTCCAGGCAGAGTTCCGATCTCCCTCCCGCTATTTCCGCGACAGCCAGTTCAACGCGCTTGTTCCAGGTGGCCGCAGCCTTATGAAGAAGCATGCCGCAACGCTGGACCGGATCGAGGCAAGATACGGTGTGCCGCGACGGATAATCCTTGCAATCTGGGCAAGGGAATCGGGTTACGGCAACGCCAAGATCCCGCATGACGCGCTGCGCGTGCTGGCGACACAAGCCTTCATGGGGCAGCGCGCCAAGTTCTTCCAGGGTGAACTGATCGCGGCGCTGCAGATACTGCAGAAGGGCGACGTTTCCCGCCGCGCCATGAAGAGTTCTTGGGGTGGCGCCATGGGCCAGCCGCAGTTCCTGCCGTCCTCCTACCTGAAATACGCCGTCGATTTCGACGGTGACGGCAAGCGCAACATCTGGACCTCGCAGGTCGATACGATGGCGTCGATTGCAAATTACCTGGCCAAGCACGGCTGGGCCAAGGGACGGGACTGGGGCTACGAGATACACCTGCCTAACACGGTGTCGTGTACCCGCGAAGGTCCCGACAATCGCCAGAAGATTTCCTCTTTCGTCAATGAAGGAGTGAAACGGGTCAGCGGACGTCCTTTCCCCGATCATGAGATCAACAAGCCGGGCAATATCCTTCTGCCCGCCGGGCGTTACGGGCCAGCCTTCATTGCCACGGAGAATTTCTACGTTCTGAAGGCCTATAACGAGAGCGATACCTACGCGCTTTTCGTCGGGCACCTGGCGGACCGGTATGGCAGCAACAAGTCCTTTGTCGGCCAATGGAAGCCCATGAAGGAAACTACCAGAGGCGCGGTGCGCAACCTTCAACTGAGGCTCGAGGGCCTGGGACATGATGTTGGGGGCGCCGATGGTCTGATCGGTTTCAAGACGCGACGATCGATCGGCAAGGACCAGGAAAAAAGCGGTTTCTTTGCCACCTGCTGGGTGGGTTAACCGGTCAGCTTGCATCCCTTGAGGGTGCGCGAAAAACATAAGCACATCAGAGACCTACCGGGAATGGACCGTTCAATTCGGGCTGGACAATTTGGCTGTCTGCCCGGGTCCGCGGTGACTATCGTTTGCCTGATCTCAACTTTTTTCTTTTATTTATTATTGTTTTACGATAATTAATCGCTGCCATTCAGAAATGGAGACCACCGTATGTTTGGATTGATAGTCCGGCGCGCGACGCTGTCGCTGCGTGTCCGATCATTATTGCTCGCCGCCACCCTGACCGGGTCCCTGACAGGCCTTGCCCAGGGCGGTGACATCGACAAATTCAACCCGGCAACCACGGATCCTGACCTGTTCCGGATCGCGGTTCGCCATTCCGACCGTCTCCAGGTGCCTGTGCGCGGTGCAAAGATGAGGGTCGTGATGACGGACAAGAAGAGCGGCCGTGTCCTCAGGGAGAAGAAAATATTTCTCCAAAAGGTCTCCGCCGAACAGGATCTGGCTTCCATTCCTTCCGACCGGCAGGGAGAGACGGTATCGGTCTACCGCATACCGGAACGCCAAATCAGCGAACTCCGGGCCCTGCAGGCCAAGTTCCTGGCAATGCCCAAGTCGGAACGGGACAGGATCGCCGGCTCCCTGTCGATTGACGTATCAGGCTGCAAGACCGACCCGAACGACATGGGCGAGATGCTGATTTCAACATTCATGAAGTCCTCCGAAATTGGAGAGTTCATCGTGCTTGCCAAGGACTATGACCTGCGCAACGTGCCCGCCGGCAGCGCTTCAAAAACAGCGGATCCGGTACGCCCCTGCACCTGATCCGTGTTGCACTGGTGCGGGCCGTGGCGCCCGCACCAGGTCCCCGGTGCACCCACACACTTTCAAAACGACCTGAAAATCGTTCGACCTGTTCGAGAAAATGATGTCTTTCATCAGAAAATTGCATCCTCGTGCGTCCCGTGACGCATTCATCATGATCACACTCGTTTCCTTCCTTCTCGCGGCCTGCAGTCATGTGCCGATTGCAACAATGGTCAAACTGAGAAATTTCGACCTGCTCAAGACAGACCCAGGAGGGCTTCGGATCGCTGTCCGGTATCCCGACGACATCCGGATCCCGGAAGATGGCGCCCGGATGCACCTGGCCGTCAAGGCCAAGTCGGACGGCTCCATGCTGCTGGAAGAAAGGGTTGAATTTGAAGAGATTGCGTCGAGGGCCGACAAAGCGGAACTGAGTGCCGAACTCAAGGCCGGGACCCGGATCAGCATTTTCAGAATTCCAGAACGGAACACCCCGTTCTTCAAGGGATTTCAAAAATACATGCGCGACAAGAGCGAGGCCGAACGTGACGCCCTGGAGGGCACCATGTCCATCAGCGTTTCTGCGTGCCTGACCTCGGGGACGGTGCCGGACAAGGTCCTGGTCAGTACTTTTCTGAAATCCTCTGAGCTCGGTTCATTCGTCCCGCTGTTGCGGGACGTCGACCTGGCAGAAGTCATTTCGGACGGCACAGGGCCGGAGCAGCCGGACCTGCAGCCCTGCAAACCGGAAAGGACCCGAACCGAGGTGAATTGAAATGCAACCCTAGACGTTCACCACGCCTTCGGGTGCCGTTTCCAGGCGGAAGGCCGCAGCCATGAGGGCACGGGTATAGTCGGTCTGCGGCGCATCGAAGATCTGTTCTGCCGGTCCGCTCTCGACCACCTTGCCCTGTCGCATCACAACCACCTCGTTGGCGAGTGCCCGAACAACTTTCAGGTCGTGGGAAATGAACAGATACGCAAGCCCATGGGCCTTCTGCAGATCGCGCAGCAGGTCCACAACCTGCGCCTGGACGCTCATGTCCAGCGCCGAGGTCGGCTCATCCAGCATGACGAATTTCGGTTCCAGCACCATGGCCCGCGCAATGGAGATACGCTGACGCTGACCACCCGAGAACTCGTGTGGGTAGCGATGCCTGGTCGAGGCATCCAGGCCGACTTCCTCAAGCGCACTCGCCACCTTTCGATCCCGTTCGTCCGCCGACAGATGCGGAAAATGGACCAGCAGGCCCTCGCCAACGATATCTGCAACAGACATGCGTGGAGACAGGGCGCCAAACGGATCCTGAAACACAATCTGCATGTCCCGCCGCAAAGGGCGCATTTCCTTCCAGGAATTGCCCTGAATATCCTTGCTGTTGAATGCAATCCGGCCTTCGGAGGAAATCATGCGCAGGATGGCAAGACCCAGCGTGGTCTTGCCGGACCCGCTTTCGCCCACGATGCCGAGCGTCTGCCCTTCACGCACCGTGATATCGATGCCGTCAACTGCCTTGATGTGATCAACGGTCTTGCGCATCAGGCCGCGCTTGACCGGAAACCAGACTTTCAGATTCTCCGCCTGAACCACGATCGGCTTGTTCTTGTCTGTCGCCGGCGGGTCACCCTTGGGTTCCGCCGCGAGCAGATGCCGTGTGTATTCGTGCCGGGGGTCAGAGAAGATCTGCGCGACGGGACCCTGCTCGACGATCTTTCCGGCGGTCATCACGCAGACACGGTCTGCGAATTTCTCCACGATGCCCAGATCATGGGTGATGAACAGCATCGCCATGCCGTGCTTGCGCTGCAGGTCCTTCAACAGTTCCAGGATCTGTGCCTGCACGGTCACATCCAGGGCCGTTGTCGGCTCATCCGCAATCAGCAGATCGGGCTCGTTGGCCAACGCCATTGCGATCATGACACGTTGACGCTGCCCGCCCGAAAGCTGGTGCGGATAGGAACTCAGGCGTTTTTCCGGATCGCGGATCCCGACCTGGTTGAGCAGTTCAAGCACCCGCTCTCGTGCCGCCGTATCGCTCATGCCCCGGTGGATTTTCAGGATCTCGGAGATCTGCTTTTCCACTGTGTGCAACGGATTGAGCGAAGTCATCGGCTCCTGAAAAATCATGGAGACGACATTGCCGCGCGCCTCCCGCAATTCCGCGTCACTGGCATGCAGCAGATCCCTGCCCTCCATCAGGATTTTTCCCGTGGGGTGGGACGCTGCCGGATAAGGCAACAGCTTCAGGACGGACAAGGCCGAGACCGACTTGCCTGATCCGCTCTCGCCGACAATCGCGACGGTTTCACCCTTCATGATGTCGAAAGAGATCCTGTCGACTGCGAGGGTTTCCTTGCCGCCTTGCGTGAAGGCGACCGAAAGATCCTTGACGGAAAGGAGGGTTTGTCCGGACATCTTTTCCTCCTTAAGCCAGCGACTTGCGTGGATCAAAGGCGTCGCGAACAGCTTCGCCGATGAATATCAAAAGACTGAGCATCAGAGAGATCACGACAAAACCGGTGATGCCCAGCCACGGGGCCTGCAGATTGTTCTTGCCCTGGGCCAGCAATTCACCGAGCGATGCGGACCCCGGAGGCAATCCAAAGCCCAGGAAATCCAGGGCCGTCAGCGTCGTGATCGAACCGTTCAGGATGAAGGGCATGAATGTCAGCGTCGCGACCATGGCGTTGGGCAACAGGTGCCGCCACATGATCACCGGATTGGAAACCCCCAGGGCGCGCGCGGCCGATATGTATTCAAAATTCCGCCCCCTCAGGAACTCGGCCCTGACGACACCCACCAGCGCCACCCAGGAGAAGGCGAGCAGGATACCCAACAATGTCCAGAAGCCTGGAACAAGGAACGAGGAAACGATCAGGATCAGGTAGAGCGTCGGGACCGCCGACCACATTTCGATGAAACGCTGGAACAACAGGTCGATCCAACCGCCATAGTAGCCCTGGACCGCACCGGCAGCGATGCCGATCACCGAGGATGCCAATGTCAGCGTCAATCCGAAGAGAACGGAAATTCGGAAACCGTAGACAAGACGTGCGAGAACGTCGCGGCCCTGATCATCCGTGCCGAGCCAGTTCCAGTTCCCGACTACGCAATTGGGATCTTCCACACCAAGGGGATAACGCGAGCACCGCTCCTCCTTGCTCATCGTCCAGGAGGGCGGCGCGGGTGCCGGAACCGGTATCTCGTTGTTCACCGTGCGATAGGAATAGCGGACCGGTGGCCAGAGCATCCAGCCATCGGCATTGATCTCGTCCTGAATGAAAGGATCCCGGTAGTCCGTGACGGCCAGAAAGCCGCCGAATTTTTCCTCGGGGTAGTTCACGAAGACGGGGGTCAGCAGCTCCCCCTTGTAGGACACCAGGATCGGCCGATCATTCGTCAGGAATTCCGCAAACATTGCCATCGTGAACAGGACGAGGAAAATCCAGAGGGATTTGTAACCGCGTCCGTTCGCACGAAAATTGGCCCAGCGCCTCTGGTTGAGCGGTGACAATTGCCACTTCCTGCGGGATTGATCGCCTGTCGCATCGCCCGCCCCGGGGTTGTTCCGGCTCATGATGTCCGGACGGTTTTCAACCTTGCTGTCCATCGATCAGACCTCCCGGCTTTCGAAGTCGATCCGCGGATCGATCCAGGTGTAGGTCAGATCGGATATCAGTCCGACAATCAGTCCCAATAGCGAGAAGACGTAGAGCGTCGCAAAGACAACTGCATAATCACGGTTGATGACCGATTCGAACCCGAGCAAGCCCAATCCATCGAGCGAGAAGATCGTTTCGATCAGCAGGGACCCTGCAAAGAAGGACGAGATGAATGCGCCTGGGAAACCGGCCACGACGATCAGCATCGCGTTGCGGAACACATGCCCGTAGAGAACTTGCCGCTCGTTCAGACCCTTCGCCCGCGCCGTGATCACGTATTGCTTGCGGATTTCGTCGAGGAACGAGTTCTTGGTCAGGAGCGTCAACGTGGCGAAGGCCGACAGGACCATGGCCGTCAAGGGCAATGTCAGGTGCCAGAAATAGTCCAGTATCCGGGCCGGCCATGACAGCTCTTCCCAATTGTCGGATGTCAGGCCGCGCAAGGGGAACCAGTCCCAGAACGACCCGCCTGCAAAGAGCACGATCAGGAGAACCGCAAACAGGAAGCCGGGAATGGCATAGGCCACGATAATGATTGCCGACGTCCAGACGTCGAACTTGGATCCGTCAGCAACAGCCTTCTTGATGCCGAGTGGAATGGATATCAGATAGGAAATCAGCGTCATCCAGATCCCGAGCGAAATCGAAACTGGAAGTTTTTCCGCGATGAGATCAATGATCTTGACGTCTCGGAAGTAACTCTCGCCAAAGTCGAACCGGGCATAGTTCCACAGCATCGTCAGGAACCGCTCAAGGGGGGGCTTGTCAAAGCCGAACTGGGCTTCCAGTTCCTTGATGAATTCCGGATCGAGCCCCTGTGCACCCCGGTATTTGGATGTCACGCTGTCGGACGCTATTCCGCTTCCGCCAGAAGCATCATTGCCGCCGCCGACCATATCACCACCTCCGCCGCTGATCCTTGCGGTGGCGGACACGTCCGTTCCCTGCAGCTGGGCGATAACCCGCTCAACCGGCCCCCCCGGAGCGAACTGGATGATGACAAAGTTGATCGCCATGATTCCGACCAGCGTCGGTATCATCAAAAGCAATCGACGTAAGATATAGGCGCCCATGGAGTTCGTGCGTTCCCTTTATTTCTTGGCCTTCTGAAACGGACCGGAGGTGATACCCCGAGAGCTTACCCGGCTTTGCCGAGTTTTTCTGCCTTTTCCTGGTCAATCCACCAGAGATCCTCGATCGGGAACGCATAGCGCGGCGGTTCGGCAGGAAAACCGAACATGTCCCAGATCGCAACCGTGTGAATGGGCTTGTTCCATTGCGGCACCCAGTAATGGCCGGACCTCAGAACACGATCCAGGGCCCGCGCCGCGACAACCATCTGCTGACGCGTTTCCGCACCCAGGGCCTTGTCCATCAGGGCATCGATGACAGGATCGGAAATGCCGGCGATGTTATAGGTACCGGGTGTTGCCGCAGCCTTGGAGCCCCAGGACGTGCGGATTGTTTCCGACAGGGTCGGCGACAGCGAATAACGCCGTGAACACACGTCGAAATCATAGTCGTTCAACCGCGACTGATATTGCGCAGGATCGACCAGACGGAAGCTGGCATCGATGCCAAGGCGCCCGAGGTTCTTGATGAACGGATTGGTGATCCGCTCGAAGGCCTGCGAGTTGTTCAGGAACTCGATCTTCAACTGGTTCCCGTCCGGACCGATCAGGGCCGAGCCGTCGCGTTTGTATCCCGCTTCGCTGAGCAGCTTGCTGGCCTCGCGCAACAGACTGCGGTCAAAGCCGGAACCGTCGCTGACGGGCTGCACGTAGGCCGTTTCGAACACGCTCTCCGGCAGCTGGTCCCGGTACGGTTCAAGCAACGCGAGTTCGTCCGGCGGCGGCGCGCCTTCCGCCTTCATGTCCGAGTTTTCGAAGAAGGACTGTGTGCGCTGGTAAAGGTCGTAGAACAGGTTCTTGTTGGACCATTCGAAATCGAATGCGTAGCTGAGTGCCCGTCGCACCCTGGGGTCCTTGAACTTTTCCAGCCTTGTATTGATGAACCAGCCCTGGGCACCCGACGGCCTGCCGTCAGGGAATTCGTCGCGTATCACGCGCTGGTCCTCGACAGCCGGGAAGTTGTACTCCGTTGCCCAGATCTTGGAGCTGAACTCTTCGCGATAGGTAACTTCGCCTTTCTTGAACGCTTCGAACCCGACCTGATAGTCCCGGTAGAAGTCGATGCGCAGAATGTCGAAGTTGCGTTGTCCGACCACGACCGGCAGGTCCTTGCCCCAATAGTCGGCAACACGGTTGTACTCGACATAGCGGCCCACCGCGTAGTCTCCAACCTTGTAGGGACCGGAGGATAGTGGCGCCGTCAAGGTGCTCTGTTTGAAATCATACGCAGTGTAGTAGCGCTTGGACAGGATCGGCAGCCCCGCGACCACCAGAGGCAACTGGCGTGTCTGCTTGCCGGAGAAATGCAGCGCGACGCGATACTCTTCAAGAACTTCCGCGTCCTTGAGCTCCTGGATGTTCTGACTGATCTGCGGATGACCATCGGCTTTCAGGAGCATCAGCGAAAAAGCAACATCTTCCGCCGTCAGCTTGGACCCGTCATGGAAGCGGGCTTCCGGCCGCAGATCGAAAGTGTAGGTGTTGCCGTCTTCGGAAATCTCGACCGTTTCGGCAAGCAGACCGTACATGGCGTCCGGCTCGTCCCAGGCGCGCACCATGAGCGTGTCGTAACACAGTTCCATGCGCGGGGGCGCATCGCCTTTCAGGATGAAGGAATTGAACGAATTGAAGGTGCGCGCGTTCTGGTTATAGGCCCAGGACGGGGCCTGGAAAATGAACTTGCCACCCTTTGGCGCTTCCGGATTCACATAGTCGAAATGCTTGAAGTCCGGCGCATATTTGAGTTCACCAAACACCGAGAGGCCGTGCCGTGGTCCGGTGCCGGCTGCGCTGGCAGCCGCCCAAACGGGTGAAGCAAGCCCGGTGGCAAGACCTGGCGAAAGCGCTGCAAGTCCAGCCGCTCCCGTCAGTTTCAACAAGCGTCTGCGCGACGGAGAGATCACTGCGTTCATTTTGCCACTCCCGTCTTTGCCGCCCTTTCCTCGTCATACCACCAGATGGTCGGGAAGCCGTGGGTGAACTCGGGAATGTTGTCCGGATGACCAAACCGGTCCCAGCGGGCGGTTCTGTAGATGTCCAGGTACCACTGCGGCACCACGTAGTTTCCGTGCATCAGGACGCGGTCGAGTGCCCGTGTTGCGGCGATAAGCGTGTCACGATCCTCTGCAAACACCACCTTCTCGATGAGGGCATCGATGCCTTCGTCCTTGATGCCTGCATAGTTGCGCGATTGCGGTCGGTCGGCGGCCTCGGAGCCCCAGTAGTTACGCTGCTCGTTGCCAGGCGACAGGGACTGTCCCCAGCCGAGGGTGGTCATGTCGAAGTCGAAGCTGCGAATCCGGTTGATGTATTGCGGCGTGTCCAGGATCCGCAATGTCAGGTCAATGCCGAGACGCTTCAGGTTCTTCGAATAGGGCAGAACATACCGTTCCGCGGTTGGTCCGTTGGAAATGAACTCGATCGTGAAAGGCTCGCCGGTCTTGCCGTCAACAAGCTTGCCGTTCTTGAGTTCGTAGCCCGCTTCCTTCAGCAGCCTGTTCGCTTCCCTGAGATTGGAGCGCAGCTTCTGCGGGTCTCCGCCAACCGGATTCACGTATTCTTCGGTGAAGACCTTTTCCGGTATCAACTCCCGGACGCTTTCCAGAATCTCCAGTTCCTTTCCTTCCGGCAGCCCTGACTGCGCCAGGTCCGTGCCGGCAAAGTAGGAATTGATCCGCTTATACTGATCAAAGAAGGCGGTGCGATTGGTAGATTCAAAATCGAAGGCATAGTTCAGCGCTTGGCGCACGCGTTCGTCCTGGAACTTTTCGCGGCGAAGATTGGGCACAAAGGCCTGCATGATGCCGCTGCCCTTGTCAGGGAATGTCTCCGTCACCAGGCGCCCTTCCCGGACTGCCGGCGTGTCATATTGGGTGGCCCAGTTTTTCGCGACGTTTTCCGAGCGCCAATCGAAGCGGTCGCCCTTGAAGGCTTCCAGCTGCACGACACTGTCACGATAGGAATCGTAGCGAATTTCATCGAAATTGTTGGTTCCGACCCGGACCGGAACATCTTCGCCCCAATAGTCCTTCACGCGTTCAAAAACGATCTGACGATTGGGTTCGAAACCCTTGATCTTGTAGGGCCCAGAACCAAGCGGCGGTTCCAGAGTCCCGGAAGCAATATCCCGCTGCTCGCCCTTGTCGTTGGTTCCGGTCCACCAGTGTTTCGGCATGATCAGAAGCTGGCCGACAATATGGGGGAGTTCGCGGTTGTTAGCCGTGTCGAATTCGAAACGCACAACGCCTCCCGGCAGCTCCTTCGCGTCCGTCACGTTCTGATAGTAGTATTTCTGCTGCGGGCTCAGCTCCACGGCGTTTTCGAACGACCAGATGACGTCTTCCGGCGTGATGGGTGCGCCGTCGTGCCATTTTGCGTCGGGGTTCAGCCGATACTCGACCCAGGAAAAGTCTTTCGGATAGCGCAACGCCTCGGCGATCAGTCCGTATTGCGCGCTGATGTCAAACTCATCAAGCGAGGATTCCATCAAGGTGTCGTAGATGAGGCCAATGCCCGGTGCCGGGTTTCCCTTCGGCAGAATTGGATTGAAGGTGTCGAACCCGCCCGAGGTCGACAACCGCAAGAGCCCGCCCTTGGGGGCTTCTGGATTGACGTAGTCGAAATGCTTCGCGTCGGCACCGTATCTTGGATCTCCGGTCAAGGCCGTCGAATGGTGCCACTCGGGTTCTTCCGCCAGTGCGGGCACAGCGGACAGCCCCGCGAACACCAACGCTGCCGCCAGGGCAATTCCCGTTGCAGACCTGTCGAAAGCGTTCCATTTGAAAACCATCGGCTTCTCCGTCCCTTACCGGTTACGGCCCAAATCAAACAAGGGCTTTCCGTATAGTTTAGGGACCAGCCTACCAAACGTCACCTGCTGGTTGCCGAAATGACAGAAATTTAACCCGCGGGAGAGGCCTCCGCCCCCTGAAATTTTCGGGATTTCTGCTTTGAACGTGCCTTGTCGGCATACATGCGGCCGTCGGCAACACGCAAAAGATCGTCAATCGTGACAGCGTCGCCGGGAAAACTTGCACTGCCGATACTTGCTTTCACATCTATGTGAGCACCGGCGTACTCAAAAACCTGTGTAACGCTTTGATGGATACGCGCAAGGAAGGAATCCTTCTGTTCCGTGCGCATGTTTCCGGGCGTCAGGACGATGAATTCGTCCCCCCCGACACGCGCCACCGTGTCCATCTGGCGAACCTGGGTCTGCAGCCGGTCGCCAATCTCGATCAGCAACTGGTCACCAACCGAATGTCCATAGTCGTCATTGATGGGTTTGAAGGCGTCCAGATCCACATAGAAGATTTCAAATCCCGCGCGGGAAAGCTCTGCCATGGCGACAAGCTGCCGCATCCTGTCTTCCAGGAGGCGCCGGTTCGCGAGCCCGGTCAAAGGATCGTGCAGCGCCATCGCGCGCACCTTGTAGACTTCGCTGACCAGAAGGAACGCCATCGCGACAAAGATCAGCGATATTGCACCGCCGACAACATTCGCGGACCAGACTTCTTTTGCCGCGCTTGACCAGCCTGCATCCGGATAGCCGAGCAATTCCCACTGCAAGCCACCCGGCAAATGCAGCGGCAGAGAAATGTAATCCTTGTCCTGGAACGCGGCACTCCCGAACAAAGGTCCCTCGACGGGACTGGCGAGGTTCTTGTCCACGATGGCGACACGAATGCCGTCAACAACTTCCTTCACACCAGCAGCTGCCATGGTTTCGGCTTCGTCAAGCACCAGCGTGGCAACACCCCAGTAGGAGCGCGTTTCCATGGGTTCACCGGGAACAGTGGCCGGGAAAACCGGTATCCGGATCAAGAGCGCGCTGCCGCCCTGTACCAGTTCGAGCGGCCCGACAATCACGACCTCACGGCTGTCCATTGCCTTTTTGATGGCCGGCCATTGCGCTTTGTTCTGGCTGTAGTCCAGGCCTATTGCGGCCTGGTTTGGCTTGAGGGGGTAAACTGCCTGCAGAATATTGCCCGGAGCCAGGCCGATGGAACGGATCGCGGAATTCTCTTCGATCAACTCGGACGCAATTTCAAGATAGTCCGCTGCCTCGAACGGTCTATCGTGAAATTGCGCCACATAGGCCCTGATACCGAGACCATGCGCGACTGTCCTGCTGAACTCGCCTTCCAGGCGCGCCCTGACTTCCGACAGGCCCGCGGTGGCAGATCGTTTTTGCTGGGAGACCAGTTCACTGCGCACCAGCTGGCCCACATGGAGCGTTACTGCCATGCCGACGACGAAGCACACGATTGCAACTACGCATGCAACCCAAGTTCCATTCGAACTATAAAAAGGACTTCGCGTAAGATTCCTGCCCATTAGATCTTTACTCGTCGAAAGCCACCCGATCATTATACTACGTAGCGTAAGACATGTTAATTTTTCATATAATTCAAATAAAGAAGCCGGGCTTTTGGCCCGGCTTCTGTTTGATGACTTTCCGTCATCCTAGTTATTTATAAGTATTACTCTGACGGAAGCGGCTTTGGCGCGCCAGATTGTTCACGAAGGTATGCAATCAGGTCTGCACGCTCTTGCGGTTTACGCAAGCCAGCGAAGCCCATGCTCGTTCCGGAAAGGTATTTCTTCGGAGCTGCCAGGAAGTTATCGAGCCCTTCGTAGGTCCATTCCGGGTTCTCCGTGCCGTAGGCCTGCATTGCAGAGGAATACCCGAAGCCATCATGGCCACCCGGCAAACGGCCGACGATGTCCCAAAGTGCCGGTCCAACCTTGTTGGCACCACCCTCGTCAAAGGTGTGACAGGCTACGCACTTTTTCGCGACCTTCTCACCATCCGTTGCGGATGCAGCAAGCAGCCGCTCCGAAATCGGCACAACATCGGGAACCGCTGAGACCTCGGAAGTCGAGTCCGGCGCAGACGCCAGAACGATCTCATATCCGGGCTTGCCCGGAATAGTCGGTCTAAAGATTTCGTCGGAAACAAATCCAACACCCATTACCAAAATCAGGACCATCAAAACCGCACCTGCGATCTTGTTTAGCGTGAAGGAATCCATTCTCTCCGGCTCCAAGCTCATACGCGCCCGGGCCCGTCACAACAGTGTAGCGAGCCCTATCAGCTTCTAGAAGTTTGCCGGAACCTACAAATTTTTTGACCTTGCTGTCCATAGCTTTAAAAGGGCATCAGATATGACAAACGGACGCGGCTGGTGTTTTTCACAATTTTGCCGGTCCACTTTGCAGATTGGAGACCTGATTGACCGCCGCACTCGTCATCATCCCCGCGCGCCTGGCCGCCACTCGCCTTCCGCGCAAGCCGCTGGCGGATATCGGCGGAAAACCAATGATCGTGCGTGTTCTGGACCAGGCCCGAAACGCAGATATTGGGCCGGTAACCGTTGCCTGCGACAACCAGGATGTCGCCGACGCGGTTCGGGACCATGGTGGCAACGCCGTCATGACGGATCCGGACCATGCATCCGGCTCCGATCGCATTCAGGAAGCCGCTGAGCGCGTCGATCCGGACGGCAAGTTCGATTACATCCTGAATGTACAGGGCGATGTTCCCCTGATCGAACCTGAAGCGATTCGCGCAGCATTTGCGCCATTGAGCATTGCGGAGGTGTCCATCGGCACGATCATGACCGAACTCAGGGACCTCGAGTTTCGGGACAACCCGAATTTCGTGAAGGCGGTCACGACGCCCAATGGCCAGGGTCACCATCGTGCCCTCTACTTCACGCGCGCGACCGCACCGCACGGCGACGGGCCGCTCTTTCATCACATCGGCATCTATGCCTATCGGCGCGGGGCGCTGGCAAAATTTGTCCAAATGCCACCGTCCCCGCTTGAAATGCGGGAGAAGCTCGAACAGCTACGTGCCCTCGAAGCCGGT
Organism: Roseibium sp.; assembly: GCA_017643925.1. GTDB lineage: Bacteria > Pseudomonadota > Alphaproteobacteria > Rhizobiales > Stappiaceae > Roseibium. Next base: position 327,727 of record JAEPML010000003.1, read on the forward strand.
ATGCGCATCGACGTGTCAATCATTGACAGCGCACCCATGGATGTGAATACGCCAGAAGATCTAGAACGCGCCCGCGCGGCATACCAAACCTCTTGAACCAGGCTGCCGTCAGGCAGGAAGACAATGACAGACAGAAAAAAAATCGTATTCCAGGGCGAAATCGGCGCGAATTCCCATATGGCGTGCCGCAGCGTCTATCCCGACTATGAATCCATCCCCTGCGCGACCTTCGAAGACTGTTTCTCGGCCATGGCAGATGGCAGCGCGGATCTTGCAATGATTCCGATCGAGAACTCGGTTGCCGGACGCGTTGCCGACATCCATCACCTCTTGCCGCAGTCCAACCTGCACATTATCGGCGAGTATTTCATGCCCATCCGCTTTCAGCTGATGGCGCCCAAGGGTGCAACGCTGGAGGGGCTCAAGAAGGTTCAAAGCCACGTCCATGCACTCGGTCAATGCCGAAATGTCATCAGAGACCTCGGGCTGACAGCCGTCGTTGGCGGTGACACAGCAGGTTCAGCCCGGCAAATTGCAGAGTTGAACGACCCAAGTGTCGCTGCCTTGGCGCCGGAACTGGCCGCCGGCATCTACGACCTGGAAATCCTGCAACGCGATGTTGAGGACGAAGCTCATAATACGACGCGTTTCGTGATCCTGTCTCGCGAGAGGATGGAAGCGGCACACAACGGGCAGCCGGTCATAACAACGTTCATCTTCAGGGTGCGCAACGTTCCGGCCGCGCTCTACAAGGCGCTTGGCGGATTCGCCACCAACGGTGTCAACATGACCAAGCTGGAATCCTATCAGCTCGAAGGACAGTTCTTCGCATCCATGTTCTATGCGGATGTGGAAGGTCATCCGGAAGATCCGAGCGTTGCGCTCGCGCTGGAAGAGCTCGCCTTTTTCTGCGCCGAACTGAACGTTTTGGGCGTCTACCGAGCCAGCCCGTTCCGGGACAAGATCCAGGAACCGGAATCCAACCGGGCTCTCCGCCCCAATCCCAATTCGTAACGCCTTTCCTTCAGGCAATTTCAGAGGAAACAATGACCGAAACCAGATTTGATGCTCTTTGCATCGGCAATGCCATTTGCGACGTCTTTGCGCATGTCGAGGAAGACTTCCTCGTGCAGGAAAACCTTGTCAAAGGCTCCATGCGACTGATCGACACCGAAGAAGCCGTTCGACTGTTTGAAAAAATGGGACAGACCGTGCGCGTATCCGGGGGCAGCGCCGGCAACACCGCCGCCGGGATTGCGTCCCTGGGTGGCAAACCCGCCTATTTCGGTAAGGTTGCGGAAGACGAACTCGGTGACAGCTACTATCACGACATGAACGGCACCGGGGTCTATTTCAATACGCCACGCCTGCGTGAATGGAAGCCGACTGCGCGGTCCATGATCCTGATCACGCCGGATGGTGAGCGCACCATGAACACCTACCTTGGCGCCTGCACCGAATTCAGCCCAAGTGATGTCGACGAAGACGTCGTGGCGGCGTCTGCCGTCACCTACATGGAAGGATATCTCTGGGATCCTGAAGAGGCCAAGAAGGCCTTCCTGAAAGCGGCTGAAGTCGCGCACCAGCACGGGCGCAAGGTTGCCTTGACCCTTTCCGATTCCTTCTGTGTGGACCGTTACCGGAACGAGTTCCTGTCCCTGATGTCCGACAAGGTTGTCGACCTGCTGTTCGCCAATGAGCACGAGCTCAAGGCCCTTTACCAGACGGGCGATCTGGACACGGCCATTTCAGCCGCCGGCGAGACAGGTGCGTTGACCGCACTGACGCTCGGCAAGGACGGCGCCATGGTGATCAACGGGTCCGACACCGTCAAGGTTTCCGCCCAGGCGGTCGACAATGTCGTCGACCTGACAGGTGCCGGCGATCTTTTCGCATCCGGGTTCCTGTTCGGGCTTGCCCGTGACTACAAGCTTGCCGATGCTGCCGAACTCGGCTGCCTCTGTGCGGCCAATGTCATCGGACATGTCGGCGCACGCCCGGAGCGCCCGCTGAAGAACATCGCCGCGCAAGGCGGTTTCGAGGTCTGATAAAACAAAGGGCGGTCCAATAGACCGCCCTCTTTTCCGATTCGGCCTCGCCGAATGATCTAGTCGGCCAGGTCCTGAACGCTGAGGACACCGCCGTTTTCATCCAGCCGGTAGATGATCGGCGTTCCCGTTCCAAGCTCCCGTTTCAGGATCTCTTCCGGGCTCAGATTTTCGAGTTCCATGATCAGGGAGCGCAGAGAATTGCCGTGCGCGGCAACAATGGTCCTTTTTCCCGAAAGCACCTTCGGCAGAATGTCCGTCTTGTAGTAGGGCAGCACGCGTTCCGCGGTCATCTTGAGGCTCTCGCCACCCGGAGGCGGGACATCGTAGGACCGGCGCCAGATGTGTACCTGTTCCTCGCCGAACTGCTGTCTGGCCTCATCCTTGTTCATGCCCGTGAGGTCGCCGTAATCACGCTCGTTCAGGGCCTGGTCCTTGATGGTTTCCAGTCCTTCCTGGCCAAGCTCGCTCAGGATGATCTCGAGAGTCTTCTGGGCGCGGGACAGCACAGATGTGAAGGCCAGATCGAACGTCAGCTTCAGATCTCGCATCTGCTGACCGGCCTTATGTGCCTCGGCGATGCCCTGTTCGGTAAGTCCGGGATCCTTCCAGCCGGTGAAAAGATTCTTCAAATTCCACTCGCTCTGCCCGTGACGGACAAGCACTAGAAGGCGATCCATGCCATTCTCCTCAAGATATCAAGTCAATTTCAAGCGTCGAGGCCGAGAACATCGGCCATTGAATAGAACCCAGGTTTCTGATCGAAGCCCCACAGCGCGGCCTTGACCGCTCCACGGGCAAACAATTGCCGGTCACCCGCACGGTGCGTGAGCTCGATACGCTCTCCCTCACCTGCCAGTATAACGGTGTGCTCGCCTATGACGGACCCGCCCCGCAAGGTGGCGAAACCGATATCGCCGGTTGTCCGCGGATCCATGATGCCGTCCCTGGTCCGCACCGAGTGTGCCGTGAGGTCAATACCGCGTCCTTTTGCGGCCGCTTCTCCCAACAACAGTGCGGTGCCAGACGGCGCGTCCACCTTGTGCTTGTGGTGCATCTCGAGCACTTCGATGTCGAAATCGGCGTCCAGGGCGGCCGCAGCCTTGCGGACCAGCGCCGCAAGCAGGTTTACTCCCAGGCTCATATTGCCCGATTTGACAATGCGCGCGTGCCGAGCGGCTGCAAGCAAAGGCGCATCCTCGCCCTCTGCCCAACCGGTAGTCCCAATGACGTGAACAATCCGGGCCTGCGCGGCAAGCTCGGCAAACCAGAGGCTGGCTTTTGGGGCGGTGAAGTCCAGAACACCATCTGCCTTGGCAAAAGCCGTCAGCGGATCGTCGGTAATCTTGACACCCAGAGACCCCACGCCGGCAAGCTCACCGGCATCTTGTCCGAGCACCTCTGCTCCCTCGCGATCAACCGCGGCGACGATTTCGGCGTCGGCAGTTTCCGTAACTGCGCGCGTCAAGGCCCGGCCCATCCGGCCCCCGGCTCCGACGACGACCAACCGCATCTGCCCCATGACACCTCACTCTTCATTTACCTGTTGCGCGGGGTATAGCAGCTTCACACTTCAAGGCAAATGGGTTGGCTTCATATCGAGACAAAGACGCGTGTCTCGCAGCGGCTGCAGGTCAACGATTGTGCTGGATCAGGGCGCAAAAAGAGATGACCGCATCGGGCTCGCCGCCATCAGATGCACGTGCGCCCGCAAGCTCCGCCCGGATACGGGAACTGGTTCACATCCCCGGTAAAAACAGAAAGCACGCTGTTCTTACCGAAACAGGAGAATGACTGCGTTTCATCAACCTGACGGCTCTCTACAACCCTGCACAACTTCGAAGTTGCGGCATTAGCGGTGCGAAAAAACGAATACTACTGGAATTTATGACAGGTTTTGATGAAACTTGGATCGGCCCTATATTTTTACGTCGTCCCGACCCTCAAATGTAGCCTGCAACAATGAAACCCAGTTTGACCACCTCTCGAATTGCAGGACACCGGTTCTCCGGGACTATCGTTTTTCTTTTTTTATGTGGCATCTGGATGCAGTCTGCACTGGCCAGCCCGGTCGGCAAGACCCTGGACGAGTTCTGGAGCCTCGACGAATTTACGGACAGTCACCCAAGGCAAAGTGAGAATATCAAAGCTTTTTCCGAACGCGTGGCAGGTCAAGCCAGTCCCCTGGTACCTTACAAGGGGTCAGCCAAAATTGCCGTTGTCTATCCGGGTGAACAGGCTTCCGATTACTGGCGCCGGAGTGTCACTTCTTTCGAAGAAAGGCTCAAGGAACTCAATCTGGACTACCAAATCAATTCCGTCTTCTCCGGCTCATCTTCCCTGGTCGGCAATCAGGCGCAACTGATCGCGGCAGCGCTGAAGGAAGATCCCGATTACCTCGTCTTCACTCTTGACGTGCTCAGGCACAGAAGCCTCGTTCAAAGACTGATCGCCCGCGGGCGACCCAAGGTCATCCTGCAGAACATCACGACCCCGGTGAAGGCCTGGAGAGGACGTCAGCCGTTCCTCTATGTCGGTTTTGACCATGTTGTCGGAACAAACATGCTTATCGACTACTACAACGAGCGCTTTGGTGAAAAGAAGTCTTTTGCGATCCTATACGGACCACGGGGCTACGTCAGCCGGGCACGCGGCAACACGTTTCTGCAGGCCTATTCCGACCCGGAGGCACGAAATCTCAAGGCCTCCTATTATGTGGGTTATGACCGGAAAAAGTCCCGCGAGGCGGCGACCCGTATACTGAAAGACAACCAGGACCTGGCCTTTGTCTATGCCTGTTCAACAGACATTGCCCTTGGCGTGCTTGACGCGGTCAGGGAGCAGGGAAGCGACAGTCTGGTTGTGACAAATGGCTGGGGTGGAGGGAGCGCAGAACTTGAAGCCATTTCGCAAGGTGATCTGGATGTTACAGTGATGCGCATGAATGATGACAACGGCGTGGCCATGGCCGAGGCGATCGCGCTCGACATGGCAGGACGGGGACAAGAAGTCCCTGTCGTCTACTCCGGAGAATTTCAATTGGTGACTTCCAAGGATAGTGCCGATCGGATCGGTGCTCTCAAAGCAAAGGCATTTCGATACTCAAAATGAAGGCGGCTGCGGGGGTTAAATACAGCTGGATCGTGTTGGGCCTGTTTTTCATAGGCCTGATGACGACTGCTGTCGCCCTGTTTGGCATCACCTACCTGGGAAACCTGTCGATTGCCGAGACGGAACTCAAGCGCCGCGCGGCCAAGGAAGTCGCTCTGGCGAGTTTCGTATTCGAGAACCATCTCAAGCAGCTTGAAGGACAGCTCAGGACAGCTTCCGTGAACCCGGCTTTCATCGATGCCGTCAAATCCTATGACAGTGCAGACACAACCCGGATCCTTGAACAGCTTGGACAAAACACAACCGGACCGGTTCCCGATGTCCTGATTGTCGACCACGAACAGCAAATGGGATGGCTGAACGCCAGCCTGTCTTTGGTCGATGTCTCGGCGGTCCTGCCGGGACAGACAATCAAGACGATGCCGCCAGACGTCTGGCGGGTCTACTCACGGGACGAAGTGGTGCCGCCGATTTCTGTGGCCATCATCGCCATACCGGTCGTCGACCCGCTCGACGGGCGCGTGATCGCAAAACTCATTGGCGGCTCAACGCTCAATGATTCCTTTGTTCTTCTCGATACTCTGGCCACCATTCTGGGCGTCGACAGTCTCGCAATCGTGCATGAAGGCGAAAGTCTTGCCAGCATCGGCAACCTGGCTGACAAGCAACACCTTGATTCCATCCAATCGGCTCTCGTCGACCGGGATTATAGACTGATCGACGGACGCCTCTACACCAGGTCCCTGCTCTCCCTCGATGAGCACGGTCATCCAATCTACGCCTTCTTTGGTGAGCCCAGTGACATCATCGAAAGCATCCAGAAGACCTATCTGGACATACTCGTTCCCTTCCTGATCTACACCGCGCTCGCCGCGCTTGCCGCGGCTCTGTTGATCAACCGGTTCACGGCACCGGCCTTGGCTAACCTGGTGAACTACGCGGCGGCACGCCGCAAAGAGGGCACTGCGGCCATGTTCCAGCCGGGACGGATATCCGAGTACAACCAGCTGGGATCGCTCTTTGAAGAAGCGTTCGAGTCCATCCATCGCACCAACGCACAATTCAGGGAACTCATCGACGGCTCGCTGCAGGGGATAGTCGTTCACGCGGATCAGAAAATTCTCTACGCCAATGAAGCACTTCTGCAGATGCTTCACTATCAGCCCGATGAAGAAAGTGAGATCGTTGGCGAAGCGATCTGGAAGATTTATGCGCCGTTCGAAAGGGACCGCCTGAAGAACTATCATTCGCTTCGGAAAAAGGGCGAAGTCGTTCCGACCATCTACGAGGTCCGAGGATTGAGCAAATCCGGCGAATATATCTGGCTGGAACAGCATGTCCGCATGACCACGTGGAACGACCGACCGGCGATCTACGTGACTGTTCTCGACATTTCTGAACGCAAGGAACAGGAAAAGCTGATCGAGCTGCAGTCCAACTACGATCTGCTTACCAATCTTCCCAACAGAAATCTCTTCATGGATCGGCTCAAGCAGGCGATCAATCAATCCGAGAACGGCAGCCGGATTTCGGCACTTCTGATCGTGGACATTGACCGGTTCAAGGTCATCAACGAAACATTTGGCCACGGCTTCGGTGATGAAATCATCAAGATCATTGGAACAAGAATTGAGGCCGTAGCTCAATGGAATGAAACGGTCTCCCGGCTCGGCGGAGACGAGTTTGCCATTGTCTTGCCGGACGCGGCCGACGAATGGGAGATCGAAAACAAGGCACAGTCGATCCTGAATGTCGTCACCGAAAAGATCGAAGTCCAGGACGGCAAGGACTTCTTTTTAACGGCCAGTATCGGAATAACGGTCTGCCCCTATGACGGAACCGCTCCTGACGGGCTCATGCGACAGGCTGATGCGGCGATGTACCAGGCAAAGTCGGACGGCGGAAACGGCTTCCGCTTCTTCTCCCGGCAGATGAACGAGCGGACCGCTCGTGTGCTTGAACTTGAAACATCACTTCGTAATGCGATCGACGAGGAAAAACTCGAGATCCATGTTCAGCCAATCATCGACTACGTCACCGGAACGATCTCCGGATGCGAAGCCCTTGCCCGATGGACCGATCCTGAACTCGGTACCGTGTCACCGGCTGAGTTCATTCCCGTTGCAGAGGAAACCGGCCTTATCGTTCCGCTTGGCAAGCTGGTCCTTCGCAAGGCCTGCGAGTTTCACGCGGCTTGCGTCGAACGCGGTATCGAAATCAACGGGATTGGCGTCAATATCTCGCCGCGCCAGTGCCGCGAAGACGGGTTCGTCAATTCGATCAAGAATATCCTCGACGAAACCAGCATGGACGCCCGCCAGCTGCGCCTGGAGATGACCGAGAACGTCATGTTCGACGACAACAGGATCGATCCAGTATCGCTGCTGAATGCCATCAAGAGCCTCGGCGTGAAGATCTCGCTCGACGATTTCGGCACCGGCTATTCCTCGCTCAGCTATCTGAAACGCCTTCCCATAGACACGCTCAAGATCGACCGCTCCTTCATCATGGATATCGACAGCGATCTGGATGACCAGGCGATGGTGGAAGCGATTATTTCCATGGCCGGCAAGCTGGATGTCGAGGTGGTGTGTGAAGGTGCAGAGACGCGCCAGCAATGCGACATTCTAACCGGTCTCGGGTGCCGTCTGGTCCAGGGGTTCTATCTGGGCAGACCAATGCCGGAGGCTGACTTCTTCGAATTTGTCGTTCGAAAGCCCTACGAAACCAACCTTGCCAAAAAAGTCAGCTAACGTCGGCTACAGCGAGCCAACAAAAAACGCGCGCTGACGAAGGCCAGCGCGCGTCTTTCTGTTCTTTTCGGTAAGACCGAAGGACGGTTATGCGTCGTCCTTAGGAATTTCCTTGCCGGTTTCCTGGTCAACGACCTTCATGGACAGGCGGACCTTGCCGCGCTCGTCAAAGCCCATGAGCTTGACCCAGACCTTGTCGCCTTCCTTGACGACATCGGTGACCTTGCCAACCTTGCGCGGGGCGAGCTGGGAGATGTGGACCAGGCCGTCCTTGGCACCGAAGAAGTTGACGAATGCACCAAAGTCGACGCATTTCACAACCGTGCCTTCGTAGATCACACCGACTTCCGGCTCGGCCGCAATGGAGTTGATCCAGTTGACGGCAGCCTTGATGGCCTTGCCATCCGAAGACGCGATCTTGACCGTGCCGTCGTCCTCGATATTGACCTTCGCACCGGTCTTCTCGACGATTTCGCGGATGACCTTGCCGCCGGAACCGATGACTTCACGGATCTTGTCGACCGGGATCTTCATCATCTCGATGCGCGGAGCGTGTTCACCAAGCTCGGAGCGGGCTTCGGTGATGGCCTTGGCCATTTCACCCAGAATATGGATCCGGCCGTCCTTTGCCTGCGCCAGGGCCACCTTCATGATCTCTTCGGTGATACCGTCGATCTTGATGTCCATCTGCAGGGAGGTGATGCCGTTTTCAGATCCGGCAACCTTGAAGTCCATGTCGCCAAGGTGGTCTTCGTCACCAAGGATGTCGGACAGAACGGCAAAGCGGTCGCCTTCCTTGATCAGACCCATTGCGATACCGGCAACCGGTGCCTTCAGCGGAACACCCGCATCCATCAGCGCCAGCGAGGTGCCGCAAACGGTTGCCATGGAGGAAGAACCGTTGGATTCGGTGATCTCGGAGACAACGCGCAGCGTGTACGGGAAATCATGGTGCTGCGGCAGCATCGGGTTGATCGCACGCCAGGCCAGTTTGCCGTGACCGATTTCACGGCGTCCCGGCGAGCCCATGCGGCCGGTTTCACCGACAGAGTAAGGCGGGAAGTTGTAGTGCAGCATGAAGTGAGACTTCACGGTGCCTTCCAGAAGATCGATGAATTGCTCGTCTTCGCCCGTACCGAGCGTTGCAACAACGAGACCTTGGGTTTCACCGCGGGTGAACAGCGAGGAACCGTGCGCGCGCGGCAGAATACCGACTTCCGAGGAAATCGCGCGGACAGTGGAAAGATCGCGACCATCGATGCGCGAACCCGTGTCGAGAATGCCACCGCGAACGATTTCGGCTTCCAGCTTCTTGAACTGTTCGCCAAGCACGTTTGCTTCCGGGGCTTCACCTTCGGCAGCGTTGGTGATCAGGGCCTCGACGACCTTTGCCTTGGCCGCGTCCACGGCGTTCTTGCGGTCGGTCTTGGATGTGATCTTGTAAGCAGCACCAAGGTCGTCAGCAGCGATCGACTTGACCTGTTCGAAGAGAGCGGAGTGATCCGGAATGGACAGCTCACGCGGCTCTTTTGCAGCGGTTTCGGCAAGCTTGATGATCGCGTCGATAACGGTCTGGAAGCCCTTGTGGCCGAACATGACCGCACCGAGCATGGTGTCTTCGTCCAGTTCCTTGGCTTCCGATTCAACCATCAGAACGGCGTCATTGGTGCCGGCAACAACCAGATCCAGAGCGGATTCCGGCATGTCGTCGACCATCGGGTTGAGGACATACTCACCGTCGATGTAACCAACGCGGGCACCGCCGATCGGGCCCATGAAAGGTACGCCGGACAGGGTCAAGGCAGCAGACGCGGCAACCATCGCCAGGATGTCCGGTGCGTTTTCCATGTCGTGGGACAGAACCGTGATGACAACCTGGGTGTCATTCTTGTAGCCGTCGGCAAAGAGCGGACGGATCGGACGGTCGATCAGGCGGGAGGTCAGCGTCTCGTGCTCTGACGGGCGTCCTTCGCGCTTGAAATAGCCGCCCGGGATCTTGCCGGCGGCGAATGCCTTTTCCTGGTAGTTTACGGTCAGCGGAAAGAAATCCTGACCCGGTCTCGGTTCCTTTGCGGACACAACGGTCGCAAGAACCTTTGTTTCGCCATATGTGGCCATGACGGCGCCGTCGGCCTGACGGGCAACCTTGCCCGTTTCGAGTACGAGCGGACGTCCGCCCCAGTCGACTTCTACACGATGAATATCAAACATCATCTGTCCTTACAGTTTGCCCCCGATGCATTCCGCGCATCGCCAATTTTGGGGCACATTCCCGGTCGGCCCCGTATGGGCCGGTTACCGGCGGACAGGTCACGGGCAAGACAACAAGCTGCTTTCAGGAGGCTGAAAGAAAGGAGCTGGCAATCCTGCCCCATGACATGTCACGAGGTTTCTATAGAGCGTTTGCCCTCAAAAGGGAAACGCTCCTGTTCCTTGTTTCGACATTTCTCCGACGCCAGCAAATACACAAACTATTGGGAAGCGTACGGGAGATATGCCTAAGCAAAACGCGGCGGGCTGTTGCCCACCGCGTTTCGAGTTTCGCAGTCGTTAGCGACGGATGCCAAGACGCTCGATCAGCGACTTGTAACGCTCTTCGCTTTTGCCACGCGTATAGTCCAGAAGGGACCGGCGCTGCGCAACCATCTTCAGAAGACCGCGGCGGGAGTGATTGTCCTTGCCGTGAGCCTTGAAGTGTTCGGTCAGGTTGTTGATCCGCTCGGTGAGGATGGCAACCTGAACTTCAGGGGAGCCGGTGTCGCCTTCTTTGGTGGCGAATTCCTTCATGAGCTCAGCTTTGCGCTCTGCAGTAATCGACATCGCTCTTTCCTTTCAAGAGAATGGCCAGTTGACCTGGCACGTTGAACTGCCGGAAATCCGGCCTGATCCGCAGGTTTCCACGAGCCGAGATGTCGGTCAGCAAGGGAGTCCGGCAGACGAATTGAGCCTTAGTGCCCAATGGCGGCGGAATATGGCGGAAAACCCTGCGGAAATCCAGCAGAATCTGAGCCCGCCAAACCACAATCTCGAATTACAGGTGAAACACCCGTGACGGCTGAAACCGGCCCTTGTCAATTGAGCCGATGGCGACAGGGACGCTGGCATGGCTTGCAAAGGCCACTTCCGTGTTCAACGGGGCATCTCGTCCCCGCAAGATGATGGCCATTCCCTTTCGAATCCGGGCAGCATCGTCGAGAGAGACGGGAACCTCGACCAGCGAGTCCATGGCGTCACGCACCGGCAGGACAAATTCATCCACGAGGGCGTCAATGTCGACTTCCTCTTCGAATTCTTCCGCCATTTCAATAATTTCATCAAGGTCGACCAGGTCGGCCTCACCAAACGGTCCGACCAGCAGACGCCGGAGTTCGGTGACATGCCCGCATGTCCCGAGTCGCTGGCCGAGGTCCCGTGCCAGCGCCCTCACGTAGGTACCCTTGCCACATTCCGCCTCGAAAACAGCCCGATCCTGGTCCGGACAGTCGACAAGATCCAACCGGTGGACATCGATCGGACGCGCCTCCAACTCGACCTCTTCACCATCCCTGGCAAGGTTATAGGCCCGCTCCCCACCTATCTTGATGGCTGAAAACTTCGGCGGCACCTGCATGATGGTGCCGACAAATTCACCCAGGACCGCACGGATCTCGTCATGTTGCGGACGAATATCGGACGTTGCCACCACTTCACCCTCGGTGTCATCGGTGCTGGTCTCGGCGCCCCAGGTGACCTCAAATCGATAGACCTTGCGCCCGTCCATCACGAATGGGACGGTTTTGGTGGCCTCCCCAAAGGCGACCGGAAGCAGGCCTGAGGCGCGTGGATCCAGAGTGCCGGCATGCCCCACCTTTTGCGGAGAGAAAATCCGCTTGATCTTCCCAAGCGCTTCGTTGGACGTGATGCCGTAAGGCTTGTCGAGGACAAGCCAGCCGTTGATCGTGTTCTTTTTTCTTTTGAATTGTTTCTGCCGCGCCATGTTGCGTCCATTTGCGTTGTCTTGGCAGGGCGATGTGCCCTGACAACCAACTTCTCCCGTCATTGCCGGACCTGACCCGGCAATCCATGCCGTTGCAGAGCAAAGCCGGATGATCTGCGATTTTGAAATGAAACGGTCTGGATCCCATGGTCAAGCCATGGAATGACGTCCCATGAAAACTGATAACACCCCGGTCAAGGCATCAGTTTTCACTGTCGCCTTCTTCCTCCGCATCCAGATCCCTGGAAACTTCCGGCGAATGCAACAGGGAACCGATGCGATCATCATCGTCAAACCGCGTGTCCAGTACAAAACGCAGATCGGGCATGTATTTCATTGTCAGCCGGCGCGAGACCTGGCCGCGCAGATACTTGGCGCTGCGATTGAGAGCCTTTTCGACATTTTCCGCATTCTTGCCGCCAAGCGGCATGACCAGGCACGTGGCCAGGCGCAGGTCGGGCGTCATGCGCACTTCCGGGATCGTGACGATCACGCCATCCAGGTCCGGATCGGAAAATTCGCCGCGTGTGAAAATGTCGGACAGCTCCTTGCGTACCGTTTCGCCAACGCGCAACTGGCGCTGAGACGGGCCACGGCTGTCCTGTCCGTGATGTCTTGCCATTTCATTTCCTAACCGGGCCAACTGAAGCCCCGAATACAAGGGCGCCGGCGGGTTGTTGTAGAACCCGCCGGCGCGAAAGCCTGAAGTCTTTGTCCGGCGTCTAGAGCGTTCTTGCGATCTGCTCGACGCGGAAACACTCGATGATGTCGCCCGGACGCATGTCCTGGTACTTGACGAAGTTCATGCCGCATTCCTGACCGGATTCGACGGACTTGACTTCGTCCTTGAAGCGCTTGAGCGTTCCCAGCTCGCCTTCGTGGATGACCACGTCGTCGCGAATGAGGCGCACGTTGGCACCGCGTTCCACGACACCTTCGGTAACCAGACAACCCGCAACCTTGCCGACCTTGGAGATGTGGAAGATTTCCTTGATCTCCGCATTGCCGAGGAAGGTTTCGCGGCGTTCCGGCGACAGCAGACCGGACATGGCGGCCTTCACGTCGTCCACCAGATCGTAGATCACGTTGTAGTAACGGATCTCGATCCCGTCGCGTGCTGCAGCTTCACGTGCCTGCTTGTTGGCGCGGACGTTGAAGCCGAGGATCGGGGCCTTGGAGGCTGCTGCCAGCGTGATATCGCTTTCGGTGATGCCGCCGACCCCGGAGAGCAGGATACGCGCTCCGACTTCGTCGGTTCCCAGCTCGTGGAGAGCGTGGGCAATCGCCTCGGCAGAACCCTGCACGTCGGCCTTCAGAACCAGCGGGAATTCCTTCTTGCCGCTCTTCTGTGCGCTCATCATCATCTGCTCGAGCGAACCACGGGCTGCAGAGGCAACCACGGAGGCTTTCTCGCGGATCTGGCGCTGGCGGTAGTCGGTGATTTCACGGGCACGGGCTTCGTTTTCGACGACCGCAACCATGTCACCGGCTTCCGGTGTGCCCTGGAAACCAAGGACCTCAACCGGCTTGGCCGGTCCGGCTTCCTTCACCTGCTTGCCATTCTCGTCGAGCATCGCGCGGACACGGCCCCACTCTGCACCGGCGACGAGGATGTCACCCGGCTTGAGCGTGCCTTTCTGGACCAGAACGGTAGCAACGGGACCACGGCCACGGTCGAGCTGCGCCTCGATGACGATGCCTTCCGCCGTGCGGTCCGGATTTGCCTGCAGTTCCAGAACTTCCGACTGCAGCAGGATCATTTCCAGCAGCTTGTCGAGATTCGTGCCGTTCAGAGCGGAAACCTCAACGTCGATGACGTCACCACCCATGGATTCGGTCACCAGCTCTTCGCTCAACAGCTCGGTGCGAACCCGGTTCGGATCAGCGCCCGGCTTGTCGATCTTGTTGATCGCGACAATGATCGGTGCGTCTGCAGCCTTGGCGTGCGCGATGGCTTCCTTGGTCTGCGGCATGACACCATCATCGGCAGCCACGACAAGGATGACGATATCGGTCGACTTGGCACCACGGGCACGCATCTGCGAGAACGCGGCGTGGCCAGGCGTATCGATAAAGGTGATCTTCTGACCGTCCTGGTCGACCTGGTAGGCACCGATATGCTGCGTGATGCCACCGGCTTCACCGGTGACGACCTTGGACTTGCGGATCGCGTCCAGCAGAGACGTCTTGCCGTGATCGACGTGACCCATGATGGTCACGACCGGCGGACGAGACTGCAGGGTCGCCGGATCGTCTTCCGTCGTGAAGAGACCTTCTTCCACATCGGCCTCGGACACGCGCTTGACCGTGTGACCCATTTCTTCCGCGATCAGTTCGGCGGTGTCTGCGTCGATCACGTCGTTGATCTTCAGCATTTGACCCTGCTTCATCAGAAGCTTGATCACGTCCACGGCACGCTCGGCCATACGGTTGGCGAGCTCCTGGATGGTGATTGCTTCCGGCAGGGTGACTTCGCGCGAAATCTTCTCGCGCACCACCTGCTGCTGACCGCGCTTTGCCTTTTCCTGACGGCGGCGCATGGAGGCCAGCGAACGTGCCCTCTGGCCGTCATCACCACCTGTGGCAGCCGAAATCGTCAGCTTGGACCGGCGACGATCCTCTCCGCCGCGCGGGCGGGTGGTCGGGGTCGGTGCCTGCTTCGGACGCTTGACGGCGCGCAGACCCTTGTTGCTGCGATCGCCTTCCTCGGCAGCCGGCGGCTTGCCGGCTTCAGGCTTGGCACGTGCTGCCGCAGGTGCCTTGCGCTTGCCCATGTCGTCCAGGCTCGGCGGTCTGCCATCGCCGCGGGACGGGCGACGTGCGCCTTCCTGTCTGGCTTCCGGCGTCGCCGACTTGGCAGCGGCAGGTTGCTTTTCTTCCGGAGCCTCGGCCGGTGCTTCCTTGGCCTTCTCGGCGGCAATGCGTGCCTCTTCGGCTTCACGCTTGGCTTTTTCTTCAGCCTCGACCTTGGCCCGTGCCTCTTCTTCGACTGCGCGCTTGGCCGCTTCCGCTGCCCGCCGCTTGTCTTCTTCTTCACGGCGCTTGCGGTCCTCGACCTCACGTTCCTTGGCCATCTGAAGGGCAGCAGCACGTGCGGCGGCTTCTTCCTTGGTCAAGGTGCGCAGAACGTTGCCGTTGCCTTTCTGGCGCTGACCGGATGCGGACCTGCGAGCCTGCTTGGTGGCCTGTGGATCAGGCTGCTGCGGCTTGCGAGGGGCTTCAGCCGGTTTTTCCAGTCGCTGGGTCGTCGGTGCCGGAGCTTCCGGTTTCGGCTCCTGTCCCGGAATTACAACACGGCGCTTCTTCTTCTCCACGACGACGGCCTTCGACCGGCCATGCGAGAAGGACTGCCGAACAGTTCCCTGATCGCCACCGCCGCGCTTTAGGCCGAGCGTCTTGCCACGCTCAACGCTGATTGTCTTGTCGCCCGGATTCTTCGTATCGCTCATATTGCCTTCAGTCCTGCGCAACCGCCCTGCTATGCGTTGCCTTGTTCGTCTCCTGCGGCGGTATAGCGGCGAAATTGCTCCAGCGCACGTACCCGCGCCAAAAAATTTTCACTCGCCTGCCCCGCAAGCAGTGCAGCATGTATCACATTTGACCGGCCCAATGCCAAATCCAATTGAGCCGAATCGAACAAACGGACGATTTGGCACCCGTTTGCCGGTTCATCTATGTTTGCGGCCAGTGCCGCCAGCTTGTTCACCCCGTCATCTGCAGCGTCCGAGGCGTGGATCAGCCCGATGACGGGATCCCGCCTCAGGGCTGCATCAACTTTTGCATAGCCGGTGACCACTTCACCGGCCTTGCGCGTCATGGAGAGCGCCTGCAGAGCAGCTCTTTCCAATAGGGCGTCAGCCCTGTCCGCCAGCCCGGGTTCGACGCGGGCCTCTGTCTTGAAACCCCTGCCGAATACCTTCTTTCGGTCCTTCTCGGCCTCCGCAACGATCTCTCTCGAAGCGGTGACCCAAACGCCGCGCCCTGGAAGCACTCGTTTCAGATCCGGGACAACCTGACCTTCGGGGTCAAGCACGAACCGGATCAGCGAACTGACGGGCAGAACCTCCCGCGTCACAGCACATTGCCGTTCGGTCGGCTCATTCTTCCTGGGCACGCCGCCACTCCTCTGGCCCGGATGCCGACACAGTACCTGTGCCACGCAGCGCCCGGACAACACTCCTGGAGAGGCAAACCTCTCCCTTGTTCTTATCCGTTCAGGATCACGCCAGCCGGCGCTTCTTCCTCGACAGCTTCCACAGCCTCTTCGGCTTCTTCCGCGTCAGCTTCTTCCGCTTCCGCTGCCATGGCCGCAAGTTCTTCCTCGGTCACCCAGCCTGCCGCAAGGCGGGCTGCCATCACCATGTTTTCCGCATCGGCGCGCGACACATCAAAACCGGACAGGGCACCGTCAAAACGCTTGGTTTCGCCGTCATTGCGCTCGGTCCAGCCAACGAGATCGTCAGCCGCACATCCCGCCAGGTCTTCCATCGACTTGATGTCATCCTTGCCAAGCGCAACCAGCATAGCCGTTGTCAGGCCATCAATCGACCTGAGGTCGTCGGAAACACCAAGCGAAACACGCTCTTCGTCAAGCTTGGCTTCAAGCTCGCTCAGGTAGTCGCGCGCACGCGCCTGAATTTCGACGGCCGTGTCGTCGTCGAAACCTTCAATCATGGAAATTTCCTCAATTTCCACGTAGGCAACTTCCTCGACGGACGTAAAGCCCTCGGTCGCCAAGAGCTGGCCAACCATTTCGTCGACGTTGAGCGCTTCCATGAACAGCTGCGAGCGTTCCAGGAATTCTTTCTGACGACGATCGGATTCTTCCTGTTCCGTCATGATGTCGATGGCCCAGCCTGTCAGCTGAGAGGCAAGGCGCACATTCTGGCCGCGCCGTCCGATGGCCAGGGACAGCTGGTCATCCGGAACGACAACCTCGATGCGCTCGGCATCTTCATCAAGAACAACCTTGGCAACCTCGGCCGGCTGCAACGCGTTGACGATGAAAGTTGCCGCTTCCTCGTTCCACGGAATGATATCGATCTTCTCGCCCTGCAGTTCGCCGACAACAGCCTGAACACGGCTGCCGCGCATACCCACACAGGCGCCGACCGGATCGATCGAAGAATCCTTCGAGATCACGGCGATCTTGGCGCGGGAACCCGGATCACGCGCAACGGATTTGATCTCGATGACACCGTCATAGATTTCCGGCACTTCCTGCGCAAACAGCTTCGCCATGAACTGGGGATGCGTGCGTGACAGGAAGATCTGGGGACCGCGCTGTTCGCGGCGCACGTCGTAAACAATCGCGCGAATGCGGTCGCCGGTGCGGAAAATTTCACGCGGGATCAGCTCGTCACGCCGGACAATGCCCTCACCACGGCCCAGGTCGACAATCACGTTGCCATATTCGGCGCGTTTGACAACGCCGTTGATGACTTCGCCAACACGGTCCTTGAACTCTTCATACTGACGATCACGCTCGGCTTCACGCACCTTTTGCACGATCACCTGCTTCGCGGACTGCGCGGCAATACGGCCGAAATCGAGCGGTGGCAGCGGCTCGGCAATGAAATCGCCAAGGCTTGCTTCCGGGTTGCGCGCCAGGGCGTCATCGAGTGCGATTTCGGTCGACACGTTTTCAACGGCCTCGACAACCTGCAGGAGACGCTGCAAGCGGATCTCGCCGGTCTTCGGGTTGATCTCTGCGCGGACCTCCGTTTCCGTGCCGTAGCGGGAGCGGGCCGCCTTCTGGATCGCGTCTTCCATCGCGTTGATGACGATCATCCGGTCGATCGATTTTTCCCGTGCGACCGCGTCAGCGATTTGCAGCAGTTCCAGCCGGTTCGCGCTGATTGCCATATTCCACTCCTCTTGCGCCAAGGATCATGTTGGGCGCGTTTGTCAATTTACCACAGAGCCGAATGCTCAGTTTGGCGTGTTGTCCTGTTCCAGCCCGACATCCTGGCCGCGGGCGGCCAGCGCCGCCTTTTCTGCCTGAAGGGCTGCTGTAATCAAATCATCCGTGAGAACGAGCTTGGCTTCGCCGATATCTTCCAAAGGCAGAAGCACCGTGTCGTCGGCCCCTTCCGGCGCATCAGGAAGGCGAAGTTTCGCCGCAGTGCCCTCGGCACCCAACAGCGTGCCGCGGAACCTCTTGCGGCCGTCCTGCATGACAGCCATCTCGACCTTGAGTTCGTGTCCGGCCCAGCGATCGAAGTCACCGGCACGGACCAACGGGCGGTCAATCCCGGGGGAGGACACTTCAAGATGATAGGCGCGGTTGATCGGATCTTCGACGTCGAGCGCCGGCGATACGGCGCGGCTGACGGTTTCACAATCCTCGACCGTCATGGTGCCGTCTGGACGCTCGGCCATGATCTGCAGCGTACACCCGTTGGCCGCGCTGATCTTCGTGCGCACGAGACGAAAGCCAAGGTCCTCGATCACCGGCTCCACAATTGCCGCAACACGGGCGTCAAGTCCCTGTTCCGTTACAATTCTTGGTTCGTGTGCGCTCAAACTTGGCTCCTTTGTCAGCCGGTTCCGGCCGTTCAGCATCAGATGCGCCTGATCATCGGGTTACATAGGGCAATCCTGCTCGGTTCTTTTCAGTTTCCGGCTCTTGTAAGCAAAAAAGAGCGGGTCCCCGTCGGGCCCACTCTCAAAGTGCTCAATAAGCCGTTTGAGGTGAAACACGGGCTGTATAACGCCAAACTCGACAAAAAGGCAATAGGCTCACGATGAATCGTGCGAAGAACTTGTTCGGGGTTCAGCGAGTTCGATGTTGCCGTGGGGATCAGACCCGCAGGAAGGTCAGGTAACGCCCAGTGCGCCCCTCACGAACGGCTTTCGCTTCATACCGGGTTCCGGGCCATCCCTGCCAGGGCACTTTCCAGTCCTGCGCCGTTTCCACCTGCCATTCAAAGGCATCATGATCCCGGCAGTGTCTTAGCGTCCAGTCTATATAGGTGTCGATGTCGCTCGCGAATCTGAACTCGCTGCCCGGCTTCAGAGCGCGCGCGTAGCGCGACAGGTTCTGCCGGTTGATGAAACGGCGTTTCCAATGCCGCTTCTTGGGCCAGGGATCCGGATAGAGCTGGTAAACGAGATCCAGCGAAGCCTCCGGCAGCCAATCCAGAACATTGACGGCGTCATCATCGTAGAGCCGGACGTTTTCCAGGTTCTCGCCGACAACGGCGCTGACCGCCTTGGCCATACTGCCGACAAATGGCTCCACCCCGATAAACCCCACATCCGGGTTTTGTCTGGCCCGGTGAAGCAGATGTTCGCCGCCACCGAACCCGACCTCAAGCCAGACCGAATGAACATCGCGTTCAAACAGATCTCTCAGATCGGAGGGGGCCGGGTTGTCCAGGTCGAGCTTCAAGCCTGACAGAGCGTTGTCCATCAGCGCCTCGCGGCGCGGACTGAGCGGCTTGCCCTTGCGCCGGCCGAAAAACGAGCCTTCGTATCGATTGGTCATCTTGAAACAGCAGATCGCCGGCAAAACCGGCGACCTCCTTCACATCATTTTGCGTCCTGGTGCGCTTTATCCGGCAAGAGGCCGCAAATCGTCAACCAGGTCGGTTTTTTCCCAGGTAAAGCCGCCATCGGCATCCGGCTGACGCCCGAAGTGACCGTACGCAGCGGTGCGCTCGTAAATGGGATTGTTCAGCTTCAGGTGCTCGCGAATGCCGCGCGGGCTCAAGCCCATGACATCACGGAGTGTCAATTCCAGCTTGGCTTCATCACACCGGCCCGTGCCATGCAGGTCCACATAGACCGACAGCGGGTCGGAGACGCCAATTGCATAGGACAGCTGGATCGTGCAGCGGTCGGCCAGATCCGCGGCAACGACATTCTTCGCAAGGTAACGCGCAGCATAAGCTGCAGAGCGGTCCACCTTGGTCGGATCCTTGCCGGAGAATGCGCCGCCACCGTGCGGTGCGGCACCGCCATAGGTGTCGACAATGATCTTGCGGCCGGTCAAACCGGCGTCCCCGTCAGGACCACCGATGACAAATGCACCGGTCGGGTTCACGTGCCAGACGGTATCCGTGGTGATCCAGCCATCCGGAAGAGCGGAGCGGATGTAAGGCTCGACGATCTTCTTCACATCTTCAGATGTCAGGGCGGGGTCCAGGTGCTGGGTGGACAGAACAATCGATGTCGCCTCGACTGGCTTGCCATCCTGGTAGCGCACCGTGACCTGGCTCTTTGCGTCGGGGCCCAGAACCGGTTCTTTGCCCGATTTGCGCGCCTCGGCGAGAATCTGAAGGATTTTGTGGGAATAGAGGATCGGAGCCGGCATCAATTCTTCGGTTTCACGACAAGCGTAACCGAACATGATGCCCTGGTCGCCCGCACCTTCGTCCTTGTTGCCACCTGCATCGACACCCTGTGCAATATGCGCGGACTGCGCATGGAGGTGTACCGCGATGTCGCAGTTTTCCCAGTGGAAGCCATCCTGCTCGTAACCGATGTCCTTGACGGCCATACGGGCAAGATGGGCGAGATATTCGTTCGTGATGGTCGCCGGACCGCGGGTCTCGCCAGCAATAACGATGCGGTTTGTGGTGGCGAGCGTTTCACAAGCGACGCGGGCCTCCGGCATTTCTCTCAAGTAGGCATCCACGACTGCATCGGAAATACGGTCACAGACTTTATCTGGATGTCCTTCGGACACGGATTCTGAGGTAAACAGATAATTCTGACGTGCCATTGGCGATCGTCCTTCTGGGAATGAATAAGACAGAAGCGGCGAATGACATCGCCGCTTCAGGTGCATCAATCTTAGAAGTTCCTCGCCACGTCAAGCGCGAGTTGGATTTTTATTAGTCGTCGCCAGCCAGAGAGCGCACAAGATCAACGATACGGCGCCGGACCTTCGGGTCTTCAATCCGTACGAACGCCTTGTTGAGCGAAAGCCCCTCGGAGGAGGAGAGAAAATCGACGACATAAGAGGTCGGCTGCGTTTCGCCGAAACCCTCGGCCTCTTCAGGAGTGCCTGGTGCATCTTCAAAGAAGAAAGATACGGGAACTTTCAGAACCGTCGCAATATGCTGAAGCCGGCTCGCGCCGATCCTGTTGGTACCTTTTTCGTATTTCTGGATTTGCTGGAATGTAATGCCCAAGGCTTCGCCAAGTTTTTCTTGGCTCATTCCAAGCATCATGCGTCGCAAGCGAACACGACTACCTACATGTATATCGATCGGATTTGGTGACTTCTTACTGGGCATTTGTTTCGCTCTTTCTTTATTCGCGGCGTTTGTCCGCTCGTTTTCGTTCGCACAAGCTCTTCCAATGCCCCCCACAAGGCCCAGAAGATAGAAGTTTGCCCGCAACCATACACTTGTACACGAAGCAGCCCTCAATCGGCTGTTTCACGGTTGTATCACATTTCTTTCACTCAACTCAAACAAAAAGAATCAATTTTAGCGCGAATCCCGGTTGTATTGTGAAAAAGCAGCAAAAATCACTAGGAGTATCGAAATAACGAGAACAGGAACATCCCCCGTTTTGCCATAAAGAGTTTTGCCAAGCCTTTGCGGCAACTTGGTGTCGATGATTCCTTTCTCGAATATCTCAAGTTGCTCAAGCACTGCTCCCTTGGCATCTACGACAGCAGAAATGCCTGTATTGGCGGCCCGAACCACGGGCAATCCCGTCTCGATTGCGCGCATTCGTGCCTGCATGAAGTGCTGAAGCGGCCCGGGTGTGCGCCCGAACCAGGCGTCGTTGGTCACGTTGAGAATGTAGTCCGGTCGATCGGATTGGCGTGAAATGACGCCCGGAAAGATGATCTCATAACAAATCAAGGGTAGAAAACTAAAACCTTCGGAGGTGGTCAGAACCCTTCGCTGGTACCCGGCGTGAAATCCAGAAAGAGGCCCTGCCAGGTTGGTGAGGCCGATTTTTTCCAACAGGGATTCCAGCGGCAAAAACTCGCCGAACGGAACCAGCCGAACCTTGTCGTAGATCCCGTTTACGGTCCCGTCACCGTCAATCAGATAAATACTGTTGTAGTATTCGGGGCCATTCGCGCCCAGTTCTGCTCGAACCGCGCCAGTAACAAGTTCTGCGTTGTCGCCGAGCGCGTTGCTAATCCGGAACAGGGCTCCGGGTTCCTGAGTCAGAAGGAACGGCACAGCCGATTCAGGCCAGACAATCAGGCGGTGCCCGCCGACCCGCGCGGATCCTCCAAGCGGTGCTTCGCTCATGTCCAGATAGGTTTGAAAAATCTCGTCACGCAGCTCCGGCCGCCATTTGTCTTCCTGGGCGATCGCCGGCTGCACCACCCTGATATCCAGTTCGGTGAATGTCGTCTGCGCGCCCGCCAGCCTGGCCACACCGTACCCGGCCATGACAAGCAGAACGGCACCGGCGAACGCAAGCACCGACAGTCGCTGCGAGACCGGCCGGGTGTCCGCAAGAACGGCAGGCGACGCCGCGATGGCCACGACGAGGAAGGTCAACCCGTAGATCCCCACGAGGCTCGCGGACTGCGCCAGCGCCAGTTGCCCCGACACGCCGTAGCCGAATGCATTCCAGGGAAAGCCGGTCAGAACGTGTCCCCGCACCCAGTCTGCAAGGGTTAAACAGGCTGCGAGGAGGAGGATCCGGCGAAACTGATCTGTCCAGAAGACTGCGGCCAGAGACACACCGATTGCGGTAAAAAGCGCCAACCCAACCGGCATGGCGAGAACCGCAATCGGCATGAGCCAGGCAAACCGGTCCGCTTCGACCAGGAACGCCGCGCCAATCCACCATAGGCTCGCAAGAAAGTAACCAGTCCCGAACAGCCATCCGAGAACAAAACCCGTTTTCGCCCTTCTGGCGGCGTTGCCGCCAGATTCCAGCGCGCCGTCAAGCAACCAGACAAGGCAGGGGAAGGTCAGCAGGAGAACAGGTGACAGATGGAAGGGTGGAAGCGCCAGCGCGGTGGCCGCACCGCAGGCCAGACACAGCCCCCTGCGCTGCCAGCCCCACGCAAGCAAAAGCGTGTTGGGCAGCATGGAAAGCCGCTCAATGAACCAATTCATCGAAGATTGTACTCCTGTTTAGCATCAGGAGAATTGTCGGCAGTGGCAGGTGGGTCAACCCCTAATTGGCAGGCGTCCAGAGCCTTCCCGCCACGCGGCCAGGCCCCTAGTCCTCGCTATCGCCGGAAGCGCTTTTGCCCGGATCGGCCGATTTGTCCGTATTGGTGTCGGAACCGCCCGCTTCCGGCCTCTTCGTTCGGCGGCGCAGATCCTGCTGCCGAAGATCAGAACGGCGGCGACGGATCTTCAGGCGCTTGATACGTCTTGGATCCGCATCCATTACTTCAAATTCGAAACCAGGCACCTCGCCCGGTACAAACAGCAATTCGCCGCGAACAGGCACGCGGCCGATCGTGACATAGAGCAATCCGCCGAGCGTATCCACATCCTCGGAGATTTCGCCATCTGTCAAACTGGTGCCAAGGACGCCATCGAGATCTTCCAGTGGCAGACGAGGATCCGCGATCCAGACACCCTCTCCGTCCGAGACAAGCATGGCTTCTTCATCTTCGTCATGCTCATCTTCAATGTCACCGACAACTTCCTCGACAAGATCTTCGAGCGAGACGAGACCGTCGGTTCCTCCATATTCGTCGATCACCAACGCCATCTGGATTCTGCCGGCCTGCATCTTGGCCATCAGATCGGTCGCCGGCATGGATGGCGGGACGAACAGAAGGTTCCGGACCAGGTTGGTTTCCTTCAAGGTAGCGGACAAATCGACACAGGAAAGATCCAGGTCCGGAGCGTTATGCCCCTTTCTGGCCGAACCATTTTCGGCCGCACCCGAACCTGTGGTTGTGTCTTCAGGCTTTTCCACAACGGTTGCAGACCGGTTTTCCGCGCCTTTCTCTGCGATGAAGGCCATCAGGTCCTTGATGTGAACCATTCCCCTTGGATCGTCCAGGGTGTCTTCATAGACAGGCATGCGGGAGTGGCCACTGTCCTGAAACAGTTCCATCAACCTGCTCAGGCTGGTGTCAAGATCGACGGCATCGATGTCGGCACGCGGGATCATCACGTCGTCGACGCGCAATTCGCGCAGCCTCAGGATGTTGCCTAGCAGCATGCGCTCTTCGGGTGAGAAGGCCGTATCCGCGCTGGCTTCACGCGCCAACTCATCTTCGAGATTCTCGCGCAAGCTCGAAGACTGGCGCCCCAAGCGCAAGACGCGTTTGAGATTTTCCAGAAAGGCCGCAGGTCGATGCGGCTTCGTCGGTTGGGGGTCTTCCCCGTCCTGTGTCTGTCCGGCATCTGCGGGTTGTTGTTCACCCGCCGGACTCTGAGTTTCAACTGCGCTCATTGTCTATCAATACAAAAACTTCGATCTGCATGATGCCATCTATTGCCCGTCGGCGACAAGTGGCCTGTCGGAATAGGGGTCATCGATACCGATCGAAGCGAGTATGGTCTTCTCCAGTGTTTCCATCAGCTCGGCTTCATCATGCTCCTGATGGTCATGGTCAAAAAGATGAAGCAATCCGTGAACTGTCAAATGGGACAGATGATCGGAAAAATCAATTCCAAGTTCTTTCGCTTCGCTGGCGACGGTTTCAAAAGCGAACACGATGTCACCCAACAGCGGCCCGTAGGTCTCTCCGTCCGGATCACTGCCCGGAAAAGACAGAACGTTGGTCGGCTTGTCCTTGTCCCGCCACTGGCCGTTCAATTTCCGGATGGCTTCGTTGTCGGTGAAAAGCAACGAAACTTCACTGCCCGCCTGCACCGCCAGATCCGCCTTGTCGAATGCGGCCACGATCGCCCGTGCTGCCAGATCGTACAATTCCGGTTCAGCGGGCCAGTCACCAGCCTCGACCGAAAGGTCGATCACGAAACCGTCTGGCAATTGATGTGTCATGGCCCGTGAAATACCTCAGGAGGCGGCAGCTTCACGCTGCCGCTCGAGATAGCGCCGCTCACGCGCTTCCGATTCCTCGCGCGACGCATTGTCGTAAGCAGTGACGATGCGCCCGACCAGTTCATGGCGGACCACATCCGTTTCGTTGAAGCGGATATGGGCCACATCCTGAATATCGGTCAAAAGCCCCAAGGCCTCCCGCAAACCCGATTTCTGGCCGGAAGGCAAATCGATCTGGCTTGGGTCGCCCGTAACGATCATCTTGGACCCCTCACCCAGGCGGGTCAGGAACATCTTCATCTGCATCGACGTGGTGTTCTGCGCTTCATCAAGCAGAACGACGGCGTTGGAAAGCGTCCGCCCGCGCATGAAGGCCAGCGGCGCCACTTCGATCATGCCGGACTGCAGACCGCGATCAACCTTTTCCGCCGGCATCATCTCGTAAAGCGCGTCATAGATCGGACGCAGATAGGGATCGACTTTGTCTTTCATTTCTCCGGGGAGAAAGCCGAGACGTTCACCGGCTTCAACGGCCGGACGCGAGAGAATGAGCCTTGCGACATCACCGCGCTCTAGCAATGCCGCCGCATAGGCAACAGCCAGGAAGGTCTTGCCGGTGCCCGCCGGTCCGGTACCGAAAATCAGGTCCGCCCGATCCATCGCGCGAATATAGGCGTCCTGGGTCGGTGTTCTTGCCACGATCGTCTTGCGGCGCGTGGCGATCTGGGCAAATGCCAGGCGCGATTTCGGCTCCAGCGTTGGCAGCGGCAGCTGTGCCTCGGCGGCTGCCGCCATGCGCAAAGCCCCGTCAACATCGCCGGGATGGATTTCCTGTCCCTGAAGAAGGCGCTGGTAAAGGGCTTCCAGGGCAGTCCGCGCCTGCGCGCACCCGGCCTGCGATCCCTTGAGGGTCACCTGGTTGCCGCGTGCGATTGCATCAATACCGAGGCGCTGTTCAACCAGCGCCAGGTTCTGATCGAATTGCCCGAAAAGATCCCCGATCAGCCGGTTATCTTCAAATGCAAGGACAATATGCGTCATGTCGGAAGCCGGGGCGGCGGATGCGGATTGGTCCGAGTTCTTGCGGGAAGAAGATTGGCTGTCGCGCGTCAAATAAAGTCTCCTAGGATTCGGCCGGTCTCAGGCCGCCGAGGTCGGGAGGACCCCGAAATCGTCTGTTTCATCTTGCCCGGCAATCAGCCGTCCGAACAGCGAATTAGAACCGATCTTCACGATTTCCACCGCTTGTATGCTGCCAATCAGGTCTTCCGGCGCGTCGAGCTGGACAGGCTGCAACCAGGGCGACTTGCCGACCAACTGACCCGGATTACGTCCCTTGCGTTCCAGGAGCACGTCGAAGGTCATGCCCAGCCTGGAGGCATTGAAGGCCTGCTGCTGTTCGCTGACGAGCGCCTGCAGCTCCGCCAGGCGAGCCGATTTTACATCTTCCGGCACCTGTCCGTCCATGGTGGCACCGGGAGTGCCCGGTCTCTGGCTGTATTTGAACGAGAAAGCAGAGCCATATTCGACCCGGCGGATCAGATCCATCGTGTCCTGGAAATCCTGATCGGTCTCTCCCGGGAATCCGACAATGAAGTCGCCGGACAAGGCCAGACCGGGCGCTGCCTCGCGAATGCGATCGATCAGGCGGAAATACTCGTCCCTGGTATGGCGCCTGTTCATCGCCTTCAGGATCTTGTCCGAACCGGACTGGACGGGGAGATGCAGGTAGGGCATCAGACTGCCGAGATCCCGATGCGCCTTGATCAGGTCATCATCCATGTCACGCGGGTGGCTGGTCGTGTAACGCAGGCGATCAATCCCGTCGACTTCGGCCAGACGCCGCAGCAACCGACCAAGACCCCATGTTGAACCGTCGGCTGCCTCACCGTGATAGGCGTTGACATTCTGACCAAGCAACGTGACTTCGCGAACGCCCGACGCCGCCATCTGCTCGGCCTCGTCAACGATCTGCGCCACGGACCGCGAGACTTCCGCACCGCGCGTATAAGGGACAACACAGAAGGTACAGAACTTGTCACATCCTTCCTGAACGGTCAGGAAGGCTGAGGGCGCACGTTTCATGACGGGCTTGGCAGCCCGCTCCGACAGGTGATCGAACTTGGCATCAATGTCGAATTCGGTCTCGACGACCTTCCGGCCTTTTTTCGCCTCGTCCAGCAAACCTGGCAATTTCTGATAGCTCTGCGGGCCGACAACGAGATCGACGATCGGGGCACGGCGGGAGATTTCCTCGCCTTCAGCCTGCGCGACGCAACCGGCGACGCCGACCATCATGTCCTTGCCCGACTTGGCGCGTTCTTCCTTGACCTTCCGGATCCGACCCAGCTCGGAGTAGACCTTCTCAGCTGCCTTTTCACGAATATGGCAGGTGTTCAAGATCACCAGATCGGCATCTTCCATGTCCTCGGTCGACTGGTAGCCTTCCGGAGCGAGGACGTCGGCCATGCGTTCGCTGTCATAAACATTCATCTGGCAGCCATAGGTACGCACAAACACCTTTCGTTTGGCGCCGTTTGGCTCTGCTGCGATGTCTTCCTTCTTGGAAACGGTTGTTGGGATCGCTTCCTGTTCTGCTTCCGGGCGGCTTGTCATTCGCTCCTCGTGGCCTTCATCCTTCGGCCGGCATTTCATGAATGTTGTCGACTGGCGGCGGGCTCCTGTGGCCAACGCTCACCTGCACCCGGCCGCAAGTTGGCGGGTCGCAAAAATTCAGGCGCCAGCTTTAACCGGTTTTTGTGCGTTTGAGAAGAACTCGAATGGCGGGATTTCATCAGTTTCTTCAGCTTCGACCGGCTTTTGCAGCAAGGAAGCAATCGTCATTGCCCGAACTTCAACTTCAAGCTGACGCGTCAAGGCCTTGCGGTCCGTCTCCCTGTCGACAAGCACGGGCTCTCCCCAGCGCACAACGACGTCCAGCGCACCGCGTGTGAAAATTGCCCAAAGGTGCCCTGCCAGCTCCATGTCACCGTACCAGGCGACATGCGGGCGGTAGGCGCGGCCCATCGGAACACCAAAAAGTCCCTGGTAGGCAATGGACATGGGCTGAACCCAGACCTTCGACGTCTCGTCCTGCCCAACGGCACGGGTTGCCGCACCCAGAAGCGCAGAGCGGAACGGTAGGACGCAATTGCCGTCATTCGATGTGCCTTCGGCAAAGAGCACCATAGCGTCACCCGCACTCATGCGTTCCGCAATCGCGTCAGCCACCTGAGCCGTCTCACTGCGGCGTGTCCGGTTGACAAAGACCGTCCGTTGCAGCTTTGCGAGAAGGCCGAAAATGGGCCAGCCCGAGACTTCAGACTTGGCAATGAAGGAAAGCGGCATCAAGGAACCGATGACCGTGATGTCGACCCAGGACGCATGATTGGAGGTGATCAGGAGCGGGCGGTCGGTCGCCGGAACACCGATCTGCTTGACCCGGATACCGACAAGGCGGGTCGCAATCCGATGCCAGATCTGGGGCAGCTTCCTGCGGATCGGGAGCTTCAGCTTGATAGCAAGCCATTGCAGCGGAATGAGAACGAGTGAGACCAGTGTCAACACCAGGATCGTCAATCCGCCCTTCAGCTCAGCCATCGCCTTGCGAATCCTTCGACGTTTCGAGCGGAACTCCATAGAGTTCCAGCCGGTGATCAACGAGTTTGTAGCCAAGTTTCTTGGCAATGAACTCCTGCAAGGCTTCAATTTCCTCGTTGCGGAATTCAATGACCTGGCCGCTGCGCAAATCAATCAGATGATCGTGGTGTTCTTCGGGCACAGTTTCGTAGCGGGAGCGTCCGTCCCTGAAATCATGCCGCTCGATCATGCCGGCGTCCTCGAACAGTTTCACTGTCCTGTAGACGGTTGAAATGGAAATGCCCGGATCGATCGCAACGGACCGGCGGTACAGCTCTTCCACATCGGGGTGCTCTTCTGACGCTTCTTCAATGACAGTGGCGATGACCCGCCGCTGTTCCGTCATGCGCATACCCTTTTCGACGCACAATTCGGCCAGCGTTGGTTGCCGCTCTTCAGTCATCGATGTGCCGCCCCGTGGTTGGTTCAATGTTGCTCGCCAAAGCGATTAGCGAAGATCGATGCGCATGACAAGCGCTGTCCCGTCGCCCTCGCTGGCGCCATAGTATCCCTTTCGCCTGCCGACCTCCTTGAAACCCAGCCCCCGGTAGAGGAGCACTGCGGGTTCATTGGCCGCATCCACTTCCAGAAACAGGTGAGAACATCTTTCGCCGTAGAGTCGAAACAATCCGGCTTCCATCAGCTTCTTGCCGATGCCTCGACCCCTTTGACGCGGGTGTACGGCAATCGTGATGACTTCGGCTTCATCCGCCGCGCGTCGCAGGATAAGAAAACCCAATGGCGTGCGCGTGCCATAGGGACTGGAGCGGCGCGCAACCAGAATATCAACACCCTTTTGGGCCTTCATTCGGGAAAGTTCAGCGGTGCCCCACTTGTGGGAGAACGACGCTTCCTGGATCTCAGCTAGTATCGGCAGATCCTCGTCCAGCGCCTCTTCGATCACAGGCGGCTGGGTCCAGAACCACCAAAAACTCATTGCCGCTCAATCCTTCCTTTAGTCTGCGGTGTTGCATCAGGTGGGCGCAGATACAGAGGCGAGGGAGAGGACGTCGATGGATCTGCGGTCAACCCAAGTTCTGCAACATCCCGGATTTCGGGGAACCCGATTGTCGACAGAACCTGATCCGCAGGCAAATCCATGACCCCTGCCACTTTTTCCGCTGCTGATCCTGCCAATCTTATTCCCTGTGGCAAGCTCGCCGCAAGGTCCGACAGGCGACGCACACCGGCCTCGCCGATCGGTTGGCCGCAATCATCGAATTCCTGGCAGTAAACTTCGTCACCCTTCCCGGTCAGAGCCACCAGAAGCGGTGCTCCCTGATCCCGGGGCGCGGTGTTGCGTGCTATTGCTGCGAGCGTCGTGACACCGACGACCGGTTTGTGCAGCACAATCCCGAATCCGCGTGCAACCGACAAGCCAACCCGCAAACCCGTGAAACTGCCCGGCCCGACCGTCACGACGATCCTGTCCAGATCCGAGAACGCCGTCGACGTTTCCGCCATGACTTCACCGATCATGTCCATGAGGCATTCCGCGTGCCCTCTGCCGATCTGCTCGTCGAACGCCGTGTAGCAAGCCGTATCGGCCCCGTCGTCCAGGACGGCGGCGGCGCAATTGGCAAGGGCGGTATCGATGGCAAGCACTCTCATGAGACAATTGAACCCGAAAAGAGACTACAGGCCAATGAGGCGAATTGCCTCGAAGCAAAGTGAGGAATTGGAAGGAACGCGCGGCATCCTGGACCCTTTCGCAGAACCGAATACTGAACATGAGCGATCCGGCTGGAACCGGAAGAAAATCAGACACATCTTCAGAGTTTCATGCTTAATGCCGTACCGCGTTGCGCGGCTTGAGTCGACCAGCGCTTTGGACCTAAGCCCAATGGAGGGCTTGCGTTCCACGAGGAATAGGAATCCAAAAAGGCCCGGCTGTTCAGCCGGGCCTTTTGGAATTGCTGTGATGTCGATCAGATTGGCCGGACTTCCTCGACTTCCGGCACAAAGTGACGCAGAAGGTTCTGGATGCCGTGTTGCAGAGTTGCCGTCGAAGACGGACAACCGGCACAGGCTCCACGCATCGACAAATACACAATGCCTTCCTTGAAGCCCTTGAAAGTAATGTCGCCGCCATCCTGGGCAACGGCCGGGCGGACCCGGGTTTCAAGGAGTTCCTTGATCGTGTTGACGGTGTCTTGATCACCAGCCTCGAAGAACTCGCCTTCTTCGATATCCTCGACCTGACCCGCCGCCATGACCGGTTGACCGGACATGAACTGTTCCATGATGACACCGAGGATCGCAGGCTTCATGTGCTGCCAATCCGTGTCGTCCTTGGTCACGGTCACGAAATCGTGCCCGAAGAACACGGCGACGACGCCTGGAACCTCGAACAACTTTTCAGCAAGAGGAGAAGCCCCTGAATCCGCCTTCGAGCGGAAATCGTAAGTGCCTTCCGGCAGGACGACTCGTCCTGGCAAAAACTTAAGGGTTGCCGGATTTGGAGTCGCTTCCGTTTGAATGAACATTTTCTTAGTCCTTGCGCTGCTCTGTCGCGCCCAGTTGCCTCACGTGTTCTGCGCATCTCCCTCATCGCAAAACACCGATCAGTTGTTCTACCGCACCTTGGCTCAGTTTGGAATAGTTAAAAACTAGATAGTCTTCAATCCGCACCTTTCAACTGCTGATCCGGAATTATCCCGTCATCATGCCAGGGCAGCGATCGAATCATCATCCAGATTGCCCGGGACGATCGTCACGGGAATGGGAAAGGTTCCGGCAGACTTGCCGGCGATGGATGAAACCAATGGCCCCGGCCCCTCGGATCCGGTGCTGGCAGCCAGGACGAGGATCGCGATATCCGCATCGGCTTCGATCAACTCGAGAATCTCTTCGGACTTGGAGCCTTCACGCACCACGGTTTCCGGTTCTGTGCGAGCCACGGAACGGACCCGCTCAGACGCTTTCGCCAATGTGGCTTCCGCTTCCTCCTGAGCCTCTGCCCGCATGATGTCTTCAACGCCCAGCCAGTGCTGGAAGTCTCCAGGTGCGATGATGAAGACGAGTGTCACCACACCGCCCGTGCGCGCCGCGCGTTTCGCGGCATAAACAATGGCCCTGTCGCACTCGGGCGTCTCGTCAACCACGACCAGAAACTTCCGGCGGTGGCCTTCCTCATTGCTTTTTCGAATAGCTACCATGGGCGCATGCTGCCACCGGATCGCGGACATCGCAAGACGCGATCTTGCCGCTGCTTCGGCCGGGGCCACTCTTCGCAATCTGAATCAATTGACGGGATGCCCGGGCGATCCTGGAAGTCGTTTTACCGTTATCGCACTGCTGCAAAACAGGAAAGCAGGTGACCGGGCAGCCTTGAGGACCGCCCGGTGCTCACCGCTCAGAGAATGAATTTCGACAAGTCGACATTCTTGGCGAGGTCGCCGATATTCTCACGGACATAGTCCGCCGTGATCTCGACGGTATCGCCGGATCGATCCGGCGCGGTGAACGAGATCTCATCAAGGATTCGTTCCATCACCGTCTGCAAACGGCGGGCCCCGATGTTTTCGACGGAAGCATTCAGATCCACGGCAACCGAAGCGATTTCCTCGATGGCATCTTCGGAGAATGCCAGCTTCAGCTCCTCCGTTTCCATCAGGGCCACATATTGCTTGATCAGGCTAGCTTCCGGCTCCGTCAGGATTGCCCGGAAATCCTCCTTGTTCAGGGCCCGCAGCTCGACGCGGATCGGCAGACGTCCCTGCAGTTCCGGCAGCAAATCCGATGGCTTGGCCACGTGGAATGCCCCGGAGGCAATGAAAAGGATATGGTCCGTCTTGACCGGCCCGTGTTTGGTCGACACCACGGTTCCCTCGATCAGGGGCAGCAGATCCCGCTGCACGCCCTCGCGGGAAACGTCACCGCCTGCGCGGCCTTCCCGGGCACAGATCTTGTCGATCTCGTCAAGGAAGACAATGCCAGAATTCTCCACCAGCGAAATCGCCTCTTCGACGACCTTGTCCTCATCGAGCAGCTTGTCGGACTCCTCGTTAATCAGGAGATCATAGGATTCGCGCACGGTTGTCCGCTTGGTCTTGGTCTGACCACCGAAGGCCTTGCCGAGGAGATCGGACACATTCATCACGCCGACGCTTGCGCCGGGCATGCCGGGCAGGTCGAAGCTGGGCATCTGCGCCTGTGCACGTACCTCGACCTCGATTTCCTTGTCGTCCATTTCGCCATTGCGCAATTTCGTTCTGAAACTGTCACGGGTTGCCGGGCTCGCATTTGACCCGACGAGCGCATCAAGGACCCGCTCTTCTGCCAACACGTGCGCCTTGGCCTTCACGGCCTCGCGTTTCTGGTCCCGGACGAGCGTGATGCCCGATTCCACCAGGTCCCGAACGATCTGCTCGACATCGCGGCCGACATAGCCGACCTCGGTGAATTTCGTCGCCTCGACCTTGGTGAAAGGGGCATTTGCCAGTTTGGCCAGCCTGCGCGAGATCTCGGTCTTGCCGACACCGGTCGGGCCAATCATCAGGATGTTCTTGGGAAGGACCTCTTCCCGCATCTGTCCTTGCAACTGCTGGCGGCGCCAGCGATTGCGCAAGGCAATGGCAACTGCGCGTTTGGCGTCCTTTTGGCCAACAATGTAGCGATCGAGCTCGGAGACAATCTCGCGAGGAGAAAAATCGGTCATTTTTTAAGACACGCCTTCCGTGTTTACATGTTCCATGAGCAGGCTGTCGTCGGTGCGCCCGAGAAGCTCCGACATTTCCTGAAAACCGGCTTTGCGATAGGCCTTCACCGCCCTCTGATTGGCAGGGTCCGGATCGATCAGGATCCGGTGATAGCCTTCACTTCTCAGTTTCCGGACAAACGCCCGCAATACTTCACTTCCAATTCCCCTGGACAGCTGGTGCGGATCGGCAATCGACAGATCAACACCAACGGCTTCTTCCGGCAGCAACCTGAGCCAGGGATAATCCTTCACCCAATCGGTTGCCAGCTGATCCTTGATGTACCAGACCTGGATATAACCTAGGTCAGCGCCATCGATCTGGAAGATGAAGGGCTGCGTCGTATCGCGCCCTTCGATCATGTCCCTGATGTAGCCAAGTTCCGTTTCAGGGTCACCCCACCATTCGCGCCAATGCGGCCTGGCAAGCCAACCGGCCAGCAAAGGCAGATCCTCGGTCTTCACGGGTCGAAAGGTGACCATGGCCGTTCACTCGGCCGTGTCCAGAGTTTCTACTGTGATGCTCTCGTTCGTGTAGACGCAGATTTCCGCGGCAACGGCCATCGCCTTGCGGGCAATGGTCTCTGCGTCGAAATCCGTGTCGGCAAGAGCGCGGCCGGCTGCAAGCGCATAATTTCCACCTGAGCCGATGCCCATGACACCGCCTTCGGGCTCCAGCACATCACCGGTGCCTGTCAGAACCAGCGATACATTCTTGTCGGCGACGAGCATCATTGCCTCGAGGCGGCGCAGATAGCGATCGGTCCGCCAATCCTTTGCAAGTTCGACACAGGCACGCATCAGCTGGCCTGGATATTGTTCAAGTTTCGCCTCAAGGCGCTCGAACAGGGTGAAGGCATCCGCCGTGGCACCGGCGAAGCCTGCAATCACTTCACCCTTGGCCAGTGGTCGAACCTTGCGGGCCGAATGCTTGATCACAGTCTGCCCAAGCGAGACCTGACCATCACCGGCAATGACCACCTTGCCGTCTTTTCGAACCATCATGATCGTCGTACCGTGCCACGTGGCCGGTTCGCGCGTTTCGCTCATTCAATCCTCACGGGTTTTGTTTCTCGCCGCCCTATGTAGGCGGCAATTCCGGCTTTTCCAAGCTGCCAATTGCGACAAGCATTCCGCGGATCGTCAATCGGGGCCCTGGAACACGGTGCCGGGAGGCTACCGGGTCATTTCCAGACGGCCTGCCCGCAGCATCGCATCCACGAGCTTGTCCAACTGGCCGCTGATGCGCTCGTCCGAAATTTCACCTTTGTCATCAAAGACGGACGTCGCCTTGGGCACCGACACCATCTGCGGCAACACCATAGTGCCCATGCCGACTTCTAGGATGGTGCGCATACCAATGAGGCCACGCATGCCGCCAAATCCACCTGGAGAGGCGGCGCCGAGGGCAAAGACCTTGTTCCTGAAGGCTTCCCCGGGATCCTTCACGCGGCTGATCCAGTCGATCGTGTTCTTCAGAAGCGGTGTGATGCCTGCATTATACTCCGGACACGCAAGGAAGACGCAATCCTGGTCCTGCAGCAACCGTTTGAGTTTTTTCGCATTTTCCGGAACACCTTCCTCGTTTTCGAGGTCACCGTCATAGATCGGCATCGGATAGTCCTTGAGCGAAAGCTGCGTGACTTCCGCGTCGAGAATAGCCAGCCGCTTCGCCACGAGCGCCGCCAGCTTGCCATTCAGTGAAGCCGCCCGAACCGATCCGGAACACACGAGAATTTTCGGATTGCGCATCAAAACCTTCCCGTTTCATTGCCACTTGAAGGGCAGACGCTACCAGTTCGCCATCAACGAATTATGATTTACAGGGATCAGTAGCCCTTGCGATAGACCCACACACGCGCCGGCGGCAGGTTTTTCCAGATCCATTCGGAACTGTAGACGGAAATGGCGCGACTTTCCGGTTTCACCGGTGCAACGAGACCGTAAGAGAACTGAATGAAAGGAGCGCCGGGCTTGAGAAGTTCGAATGCCTCTTTCAGAAGCGCGCGCCGCGCAGGCTCCGGCCGCGTCAGCAGTGGCAGCGACGAGACGATGCCATCCAGCGAATGGGCGTCGTCTTCCTCGTCCGACAGAAATCCACCCTGCTCGGACAGGGACGTCCGCAATGCATAGGCATCTCCCTGGACGATCGGCAAGCCAGGATAACGCAAGCTCAGCAAGTCACAGAAGTCCGGGCTGTATTCGATCAGATTGAGGTTCTGATGAGAGAAGCCGCGATCGAACAGGGCCTTGGTGACAACACCTGTGCCAGGTCCCAGTTCCACGACGCGCGAGTGCGGCCGCGGTGCCAGGTAGGACGCCATTTTTGCCGCGAGTTCCGGTCCGGAGGGCGTGACTGCCCCGGTTCGAAGCGGGTTCTGCGCCCAGGACCTGAAAAACTTGACCTCGTCAAGCACTCTGGCCCGAACCGCATTGGCCTTGTTGATCTTGTCACGAAGGGCTTCTGCCCGGCCAGTTCCACGCTTCAGCATTGCACCTCACTCACTTCCAAGTTCCAAATATAGGAACGTTTGCAATGAGATGCCAGCACCATGGCAAAAAGTGCACAGATTGCGTGTCTACGCCCCCAGATTGTCAATGAAATCCTTCACCTTGGAGAAGAAACCTGCCGATTCGGGATGGTTCTCTCCTGAAGATTCCTTTTCGAATTCGGCCATCAATTCCCGTTGGCGCCGGGTCAGGTTGCGCGGGGTCTCGACGGTCACCTGAATATACATGTCGCCGTGCTGGCTGGAGCGCATGACCGGCATGCCCTTGCCGCGCAAGCGGAACTGCTTTCCGGTCTGTGTGCCGTCCGGAACTTTCACGCGGCTGGTCGCTCCCTCGACTGTCGGCACATCAAACTGCCCGCCCAGCGTCGCCGTTGTCATGGAAATGGGCACGCGGCAATAAAGATCAGCTCCGTCGCGCTGGAACAGGTCGTGCGGCTTGATCGACAGGAAAATGTAGAGATCGCCCGCAGGGCCACCGCGCACGCCGGCTTCACCCTCGCCTGCCAGACGAATGCGGGTGCCGTCTTCAATTCCAGCCGGAATATTGACGGAGAGCGTACGCTCCTGCGTCTTGCGCCCGGCACCGCCGCAATCCTCGCAAGGGTCGGTGATTACCTGACCACGCCCCTGACAGGTCGGACAGGTCCGCTCCAGGGTGAAAAAGCCCTGGGCCGCCCGAACCCTGCCCGATCCGCCACAGGTGCGGCATGTGGTCGGGCTCGTTCCCGGCTTGGCACCCGATCCCGTGCAGGTATCGCAGGTGACGCTTGTCGGCACCTCGATTTCGACTGTCTTGCCGGTATAGGCGTCTTCAAGCGAGATATCGAGATTGTAGCGCAGATCGGCACCGCGCTCGCGCCCGCCGGACCTGCGACCGCCACCCATGCCGAAAAATTCTTCGAAGATATCGGACATCGTGGAGGAAAAATCGTGGGCACCGGCACCACCGCCGCCACCGAAACCGCCATTTTCGAACGCGGCATGACCAAACCGGTCGTAGGCCGCCCGTTTCTGGCCGTCCTTCAGGGTGTCATAGGCCTCGTTGACTTCTTTGAACCTGGCTTCGGCCTCTTCATCCCCCGGATTGCGATCCGGATGATACTGCATGGCCATCTTGCGATACGCGCTCTTCAGGGACTTGTCATCCGCGTCGCGCGCTACGCCCAGCACCTCATAGAAATCACGTTTGGACATCAAGATCTCTCGGTCTTGTTATTGCACCGTCGGCGGCCAGTTTTTCGGCGCCCATTACGGCGAAAGCGCCGGATACATGCGCCCTTGTCATCAGGCAGTCAAGCAACCGGCGCCGAATAGTTGACAACCAGCCGGGTTCCGGCTGGTTGCTGTTTCTCGTTTAGGCAGACTTTTTGTCGTCTTCGTCTTTGACTTCTTCGAAATCCGCGTCGACGACATCATCCTCGGCGTCAGCTTCAGACTTGGCTTCTTCGCCGCCTTCAGCTTCCGCATCGGCCTGCGCTTCCTGATACATGGCTTCGCCAAGTTTCATGGAGGCTTCGGCAAGAGCCTGGGTCTTGGCCTTGATGTCTTCCAGATCTTCGCCCTCAAGAGCCGTCTTCAGATCGGCGAGCGCGGTTTCGATCGCGGACTTGTCGTCCTCGGAAACCTTGTCACCATAATCCTTCAGCGACTTCTCGGTGGAGTGAACAAGGGACTCGCCCTGGTTCTTGGCTTCCACCAGCTCCTTGCGCTTCTTGTCTTCGTCGGCGTGGGATTCAGCATCCTTGATCATCTGTTCGATGTCATTGTCGCTGAGACCGCCGGAAGCCTGGATCCGGATCTGCTGCTCCTTGCCCGTGCCCTTGTCTTTAGCGGACACGTTGACGATGCCGTTGGCGTCGATGTCGAAGGTCACTTCGATCTGCGGCACACCGCGCGGCGCGGGGGGCAGACCGACGAGGTCGAACTGACCGAGAACCTTGTTGTCGGCGGCCATTTCACGCTCACCCTGGAAAACCCGGATGGTCACGGCCGTCTGATTGTCTTCAGCCGTCGAGAACACCTGGCTCTTCTTGGTCGGGATCGTCGTGTTGCGGTCGATCAGGCGGGTGAAGACCCCACCAAGGGTCTCAATGCCCAGCGACAGCGGGGTCACGTCGAGCAGAAGAACGTCCTTGACGTCGCCCTGCAGAACGCCGGCCTGGATCGCAGCACCCATGGCCACGACTTCGTCCGGGTTC
This sequence comes from Roseibium sp., assembly GCA_017643925.1. Classification (GTDB taxonomy): domain Bacteria; phylum Pseudomonadota; class Alphaproteobacteria; order Rhizobiales; family Stappiaceae; genus Roseibium. The sequence goes on from JAEPML010000003.1 coordinate 365,570, forward strand.
ACACCCTTGTGCGGCTCCTTGCCGAAGAAGGTCTTCACGGTTTCCTGGATCTTCGGCATGCGGGTCATGCCACCGACCAGGACCACTTCGTCGATTTCGCCAGCCGCGATGCCGGCGTCCTTCAAGGCAGCCTTCATCGGGTTGATGGTACGCTTGACGAGGCCTTCAACGAGCGATTCGAATTTCGCACGGGTCAGCTTGAGCGTCAGGTGCTTCGGACCGGATGCATCAGCCGTGATGAACGGCAGGTTGATTTCGGTCTGAGCTGCAGACGACAGTTCGATCTTCGCCTTCTCAGCAGCTTCCTTCAGACGCTGCAGAGCCAGCTTGTCCTGCTTCAGGTCAATGCCCTGGTCTTTCTTGAATTCGTCGGCCAGGTACTCAACGAGAACCATGTCGAAGTCTTCACCGCCGAGGAACGTGTCACCGTTGGTGGATTTCACTTCGAAGACACCGTCGCCGATTTCCAGGATGGACACGTCGAACGTGCCGCCACCAAGGTCGTAGACGGCGATGGTTTTGCCATCGTTCTTGTCCAGGCCGTAAGCAAGGGCTGCAGCCGTCGGCTCGTTGATGATGCGCAGGACCTCAAGACCGGCAATCTTGCCGGCATCCTTGGTGGCCTGACGCTGAGCATCGTTGAAGTAAGCCGGGACAGTGATCACCGCCTGGGTCACGGTCTCGCCGAGATAGCTCTCGGCAGTTTCCTTCATCTTCTGAAGAATGAAGGCGGACGCCTGAGACGGAGAGTATTTTTCGCCGTTGGCTTCGACCCATGCATCGCCATTGTCTGCCTTGACGATTTCATACGGGACGAGCTTCTGGTCCTTTGCCACGGTCGGGTCGTCGTAACGACGGCCGATCAGGCGCTTGACCGCGAAAAGGGTGTTTGTCGGGTTGGTGACTGCCTGGCGCTTAGCCGGCTGACCAACGAGGCGCTCACCGTCATCAGAGAATGCCACCATGGAAGGGGTGGTGCGGGCGCCTTCTGCGTTTTCAATAACTTTGGAATCTTTACCGTCCATGACGGCGACGCACGAGTTCGTCGTGCCGAGGTCGATACCAATGACCTTTGCCATATCTGCCTCTCTTTCTAGCAAACCGGATAGACCCATGAAGGCGTCAGTCCGGCTCCTTTCAGTTGGGTTCCGGGTTTGGCCCGGACATCGCGCCAGAACGAGCGTTCGGAATTTGGCGCGAAGCTTGACCGCTATATAGGTGGATGAAACTTTGGCTGCAAGAGATCTGTGCACTGCATTTACAGGTTCTAGGCCAGAACAACGATATTTCTCCCGCTATCCTTACCAGAGCGAATGCCCGGCGGTGAAATCAACCGGGTTCCTCGGTAATTTTCGGGATGCAAGCTTGATCTTTGGCATGGGAGCATGGTCCAAGAAAAAGACCGAAACGGACAACAGGACGCTCTCGTGCAAAAGCCAGAACTCTGGACCAAAATCCGCTCATGTCATCCGGATGATGTCGACGCCGCCTTCCCCTTCTCCGCGCGCCTGGCACGGGACAATGGCTGGTCATTGGCCTACGCGCAAAAAGTCATCGTCGAATACCAGAAATTCGCCTATCTGAGCCGGGTTTCCCACGGCATCGTCACGCCAAGTGACGAAGTCGACCAGGCCTGGCACCTGCACCTGACCTACACAAGACACTATTGGGGTCCTTTCAAGGAAGCCCTTGGCGGCTCACTGCACCACATGCCGACAAAGGGCGGCGCTGAACAAAACACGCGATTCTTGAACGCCTATCGAGAAACCCTCGACCTTTACTCAGCCGAGTTTGGAGCTCCGCCGCCAGACATCTGGCCACCAGAAGAGGTTCGATTTGGCAGAGCACCCCATTTTGCCCGCGTAAACACTCAGGATTTCTGGATGGTCCGGAAGCCGGCAATCCCGCGCGCGTTTGCGCAAATCGGCCTGAGGATCCGCTCTGTCCCCTCCTCGATTTCCAAATCCCTTGTCGCGGCAACTGCGCTGCTGCTCGGAACCGGTCTCGCTTTTGCCCACGGTTCACCTGCCGGCGACACCCTGATCGATCAGTTTCGGAACATGGTGTGGCACTGGCTTACCCAGCATACATTTGCATTTCTGTTTGTGCTGCTGGTGATAGGCTTTGTCCTCTACGCGTTTTTTCACAAGGGATCCCGTCGCAGCGGTTCGAATTCGGGTTGCAGCACGTCGAGTTGCGGTTCCGACAGTGACAGCGGTGGCAGTTCCGGATGCAGTGGCTGTGGCGGAGGCGGTGACTAGAGGCAGAGGCGGGATCGCATGCAGACAAACCCGAAGGACGACATTCAGGGTCTGATTTACCGGCCTGAATATTTTCAAAGGGACGCGCAGAAGTCCTTGCTTGAGCAAATCCGCGCGGTCGTCGAACAGGCGCCCCTGTTCCAGCCCGTCATGCCGAAAACCGGAAAACCATTTTCAGTGAAGATGAGCAATTGCGGTCCGCTCGGCTGGGTGTCCGACATCGACGGATATCGCTATCAGCCCACCCATCCGGTGACCCGCCTCCCCTGGCCGGACATGCCGGACATGCTCCTGGACCTGTGGCAGGAGCTGGCGCCGGCTGCTCCGGCGCCCGAAGCCTGCCTGATAAACTTCTACGAACCCGGGGCGCGTATGGGCCTTCACCAGGACAGGGACGAAAGAAACTTTGATGCCCCCGTCGTGTCCGTCTCTCTTGGCGACACCGCGACCTTCCGCGTCGGTGGACTGAAGCGGAAGGATCCAACAAAGTCGTTCCGCCTGCAGTCCGGTGACGTTGTTGTTCTTGGCGGCGAAGCACGCCTCGCCTTTCACGGCATTGACCGCATCCTCAAGGACACGTCCACGCTGCTGAAGAATGGTGGGCGGATCAATCTGACCCTGAGACGGGTCAATCCGGTCTGAAGTTCCGGGAGCCCGCTTCAGAACAGCGCAATCAGAGCCGCGATGGCAATCAGGATATTCGCCAGCAGACACAGCACGAATGCCATCGTCCTGGGGCCGCCTGCCACGCGGCCGAAACCCGAATAGTAGAACGCCCAGAACAGAAGGCGGGCCAGCAGGTAGACCCCTGCTGCGACGTTGAGCACCAGGGGTGACACGCCCGCGACAATTGCAACCAAAACCGCTGCCAGAAATGCCGGAAAGCTCTCCGCGGAGTTCTGATAGGTCCGCACTGCCCTGAAGCTCAGTTTCGAATGATCGAACTGAAGAGGCATGCCCGGTGTCTGTTCCTGCGATGCAAAGGCAAGAGGCGCGGTCAAAAAGTTCTGCACCAGCGCAATCAGGGACAGGCTCGCGACAATGATGAGTGCCGGTCGGTAGGCCGACAGTTGCGGAAGGGTATCAATCAGATTTTCCATCGTTGGTTCCAGCTTGCTTGAAGACAGTGCGTCTTTCATGCCAGCAAACAAAATATGTTAAAGAACATTTTTTACGCCCTGCTAGGCTCAGGTGCACCATGACCGGAGGTTCCCTTGCCCTATAGCGCTGAACACAAGTCCAGAACGCGCAAGCGCATCGTCGAGTGCGCACGCATACTGTTCAATCGGCATGGGTTCTCGGAGGTCTCGATCGATACCGTCATGGCAGAAGCCGGCCTGACGCGCGGTGGTTTCTACAACCACTTCAGGAACAAGAACGAACTCTACGCAGAAGCCGTGGCGTCCTTTCTGAACGGTCGTGGCAAGGAGTGGCGGGACGAGGCCGGAGTAGACCCCGTCAATGGCGGGCCACAATCGGTCAAGGACATGATCGAAAGCTACCTGTCCGCCAGGCATCTGGGTGACCTTGAAGGCCAGTGCCCCATGATCGCCCTTCCTTCCGATGTGGCCCGCGCCACGCCAGATGTGCGCGCCGCCTACGAATCCCTGCTGCGCGCGATGATCTGGCTGTTTGAAAACAATCTCACCGATCAGGGTGACAAGCGCAGCAAGGCCGTTGGTCTTGCCGCGCTCTGCGTCGGTGGCATGGTTCTGTCGCGCACGCTTGACGATGCCGAGCTCGCCGAGGAAGTTCGAGAAGTCTCGAAATCCATCGCACTAGGGCAGGTTGAAACAAGCAATGAGCCAGGCGGTGAGCCGTCACTCTTCTGAAACGGTCTCTTCCAGGTACTCCGCCGCATAGGTGACCGGAAAGCTCACCGACCGGGCGATATAGCAGTATTTGTGTATCTCGTGATGGATGGCATCTGCCTTTGCCAGGTCCGTGCCTGCCGGAACCGTGATTTTCGGATGCAGCGTGGCGCGCAAAAACCTGCCAGCACCGCTGGGTTCGGTTTCTCCCGTCGCGATGGGGTGGTCCTCATACGCGGAAACCGCAATGCCTGCGTTGCTGGCCAAGTGCAGATACCAGAGCATGTGGCAGCTCGCCAGGGCCGAGAGGAGCAGGTCCTCCGGATTGTGCCGGGACGGATCTCCCCCCAACAACGGGTCATTGGAACACGGAACCGGGACCTTGCCGGCCGTCCTGATTTCCCAGGTCCGGTCATATCCCTTGTAGGTGCGGGTGCCCTCACCGCGATTGCCGGTCCAGGCGATGCCGGCAGTGTAATCATGTTCCTTGCGCATCGGCGCCTCCTAAAATGTATACATTTATACATTTCACTTTACCGCCTCTTGTCAAGAGTGCTATCCAGGCTCAGTCAGGAGGGATCATGTCGAGCGAGCAGATTGCAGACGCCTTGGAGAGGGAAATCATCTGCGGTCACTACCGCCCCGGTGAGGAACTGAAACAGGGGGAGATCGCCAACCGGTTCTCAGTGAGCCGCATCCCGGTGCGGGACGCATTTCAGGTCCTGGCGGCGCGTGGCCTGATTGACCTCGTGCCGAATCGTCGCGCGCGTGTCATCAACCTCTCGGTGGACGAAATCGATGAGGTCTATGATCTCAGGATCCTGCTTGAATGCGATTGCCTTGTTCGCTCGATCCGCAATCGAACCGAAGCAGACACAAGCGCCATTGAGAGGGCGCTGGCCCATTCCAACATTGACGCCAGAACAGACCGCTGGGCCGACAGCGACTGGATGTTTCACGCCAGCCTCTACAGGCCTGCGGGCCGGCCCAGGCAGATGGCGATGATCGAAAACCTGCGCAGCACCTGCCGCATCCACATTGCCGGCTACGGAATTCTGCCGTCGCGCACGGATGGGTGGCTCGATGACCACGCGGCCCTTGTTGAGGCCTTTAAAGAACGCGCAGAAAACCGGGCGGTCGAAATCCTCGAACGTCACATTGCCGACGCCCGAAAAACCGTTCTGGCGACATTTCCTCCCGTTTAGAAACGAAATGCCGCCGCCATCCCGTCAGTTGCTTTTAGAGCACAGACTGAACGGCTATGGCGGCCAGCGAAATGGCGATGACCCAAAGCGCCATGCGTCCGGATCTCGTATGACGCGCTTCCGCCTTGCCGATGGCCTCGGCAGTTTCTTCGTCAAACCGCAGGCCATGCGCCGTCATGCGCTCCAGACCCTCTGACATATGACCGATCCTGTCGGCAAACAGCGGCAGGTCATTCGCGATCCGCGTCAGCGCTGCAATCACGTTGCCTGCATCGCGCACCTTGCCGACCGGCCCGAGATGTTCCTTGATCCAGTCTCCGACAACCGGCTCGGCCGTCTTCCACATATCCAGGTTCGGGTTGAGCGAACGCGCAACACCTTCCACGACCACCATGGTCTTTTGCAGCATGATCAGCTGCGTCTGGGTGCGCATTTCAAAGAGCTCGGTCACTTCGAACAATTGGGTCAGAAGCCGCGCCATGGAAATCTCGCTGGCATCGTGCCCGTGGATCGGTTCACCGATGGCACGGATCGCCTGGGCGAACATGTCGACATCCTGATTAGCCGGCACGTATCCAGCCTCGAAATGAACCTCGGCAACGCGCTTGTAGTTACGGGTAATGAAACCGAACAGGATTTCTGCCAGGAACCGACGCTCCCGGGTGTTCAAGCGGCCAATAATGCCGAAATCGACTGCGACCAGCGTTCCATCGGGCTCGACAAACAGGTTGCCCTGATGCATGTCGGCATGGAAGAAACCGTCCCGAAGCGTGTGACGCAGGAAGCTCTGGATGACAGCGGCCCCCAGAGCTTCCATGTCATGGCCATCCTCTTTCAGACCTTCGACATCGGACATCTTGCGTCCGTCGATCCACTCCATGGTCAGGATACCCTTGGAGGTGCGGATCCAGTCGACAGACGGGACGCGGAAACCGGGATCATCCGCCGTATTCTCGGCCATCTCCGACAAAGCGGCCGCTTCCAGCCGGAAATCCATTTCCATGGCAACCGAATGCGCAAGCGTGTCGACAACGGCGACAGGCCGCAGCCGCCTCGACGGCGCATGGAACCTTTCCGCCAACCGCGCGACGAGGTAATAGCTCTCCAAATCTCTCTGGAACCGGCGGGTGACGCCAGGGCGCAGCACCTTGACGGCCACCTTTCGCTCGGTTCCGTCCCTGTCGCGGATGACGGCCGGATGCACCTGTGCGATCGAGGCTGCGGCAACCGCCTCGCCGAAATCGACGAAAATGTCGTCAACCGGCTGGCCAAGCTGGTCGGAGATCGCCTTGCGCGCGGCGTCATGAGGGAAGGCCGGCAGCCTGTCCTGCAAGGCCGACAATTCCCTGGCCGCGTCCTTGCCGACAACATCGGCACGGGTCGCCAGAAATTGCCCGAGTTTCACGTAGGAAGGGCCGAGCCTGTTCAATGCGTCCGACAGGCGCAGATCCGCGCTCTTGTCCTTGACCGCCCTGCGTTCGAGCAACCTGGCCGCCGCGATTGCCAGACGCGGACCCGCCGGCAGATCAGGCAGGCTGACCAGTCCGAAGACGCCTTCGCGCGCCATCACGAACCCGGCCCGCACGAGGCGGAAGAACGGCATCACAGGAAGCGCCATGGTTCAGAATTTCCATCCGGAATGCAGGGCAGCGATTCCGCCCGAGTAGTTCCTGAAGGACACGCGTTCGAACCCGGCTTCGCGGATCATCTCGGCAAAGCGTTCCTGGCTCGGAAACTTGCGGATCGATTCCACGAGATACTGATAGGGATCGCCGTCACCGGTCACCCACTTGCCCATGGCCGGGATCGCATTGAAGGAAAAGCTGTCATAGACCTTGTCCAGCAGTGGGATGTCGACTTCCGAAAATTCCAGGCACAGGAAACGCCCGCCACGCTTGAGCACCCTGCGTGCTTCCGAAAGCGCCTTGGGAATGTCCGGCACATTGCGAATTCCAAAGGCTATGGTGTAGGCGTCAAAGCTCTTGTCGGCAAAGGGGAGATCTTCCGCATTGCCCTGGCTGAAGGTGATGAAGTCCGAAAGTCCCGCCTTGGCGGCCCGGTCCTTGCCGACACCCAGCATGGATTCATTGATGTCGCAGACGACGGCCTCAACCGTATTGTCAGACCGGCGAACGACGCGCGTTGCAATGTCGCCCGTTCCCCCGGCGACATCCAGGAGCCTCCAGTTCGACGCAGCGTTCTTTGGCGGCGCAAGGAATGACACCATCGCGTCCTTCCATACCCTGTGAAATCCGCCGGACATCAGGTCGTTCATCAGGTCATAGCGCTCGGCGACCTTATGGAACACGTCATCGACGAGTGCCTGTTTCTGGCCTTCGGAAACTCGGGTGAAGCCGAAACTGGTCGGCATCTCTTCCGGTGCACGGCTCGATGTGCCTGATTGCCCGTGTGCCTGTTGCGTCATGAATGCGCCTCCTGGCGGATACTCGTCTCAAATAGTCTTCAAATTGCGCCGGACCATAGTACAAGCGTCTGGCAAGCGCTATCTTTCCCGGCCCGAGAAACCCATATGCCGCAGGCCTATACCCTGCCAGCAAACCGGAGACCAGCCCCCAGATGCCCGAATTACCGGAAGTCGAAACCGTCAAGCGCGGACTGGCGCCAACTTTCGAAGGTGCCCGCATCACGGCCGTTGACCAGAACCGGCCCGACCTCCGGTTTCCGTTTCCGGACGATTTCCGGGACCGGCTGGAGGGCCGCGTTGTCAAGGCGCTCTCGCGCCGCTCGAAATACCTCCTTGCCGATATCGACAGTGACGACGTGCTGATCATGCATCTCGGAATGTCCGGTTCGTTTCGAATTGAAAAGGAAAGTGACACCCAAAGCCCCGGTGAATTCGTACATGAACGTGGCAAGGACCCCAAACACGATCATGTCGTTTTTCATCTGCAGACCTCGGGAAACGAGTCCGCCCGCATCATCTACAACGATCCGCGCCGGTTCGGCTTCATGGATCTGGTGGCCAGGCCGAACCTGTCCGCGCACGCCTATTTTCGGGACCTTGGCATGGAACCGCTCGGAAACGACCTGAGCGGAGAAACTCTTGCGGACCTGTTCAGGGATCGAAAGACCCCGCTCAAGGCCGCGCTCCTGAACCAGAAACTGATCGCGGGTCTTGGCAATATATATGTCTGCGAAGCCCTGTGGCGCAGCGGGCTGCTCCCGACACGGGCGGCCGGCACCCTGGCTACACGGACAGGCAGGCCGACGAAGAAGGCGCATGAACTGGCCGGACACATTCGCGCAACCCTCGAGGAGGCCATCCGGGCAGGCGGCTCCTCGCTCAGAGATCATACGCAGGCCGATGGCAGTCTTGGATATTTCCAACACGCCTTTGCCGTTTACGACCGTGAGGGGGAGCCATGCCGCACACCCGGCTGCTCCGGCACCATCGAGCGAATGGTGCAGTCCAATCGCTCCACCTTCTACTGCCCGCGCTGTCAGGGCTGAGCAATTGCCCTATCCTTTCTGCCAAGCTTGCCAGACCGACCCGAGGCCGGTAAGGCATTGCCATCTGTTTCAACACATCCGTTTCAACAAAAGGCATCGGGAGCCGGCAAGATGGGATATGAGAACATCCGCGTTGAAAAGCGCGGCAAGGTAGGGTTGATCACTCTGGACCGTCCCAAGGCGCTCAACGCGCTGAACTCGGAACTGATTGCAGAGCTGGGCAAGGCACTGGATGCCTATGACGCCGACGAAAAGATCGGTTGCGTCGTGATTACCGGTTCGGAGAAGGCCTTTGCCGCCGGCGCGGATATCAAGGAAATGCAGCCGCATTCTTTCTCAAGCGCCTACCAGACCGACCTGATCACACCGTTCGATCGCGTGTCCCGCAACCGGAAACCGATCATTGCTGCGGTTGCCGGCTATGCCCTGGGCGGAGGCTGCGAGCTGGCCATGCTGTGCGACTTCATCATAGCCGCCGACACCGCCAAGTTCGGCCAGCCGGAGATCACGCTTGGCGTCATTCCGGGTGCGGGCGGCACACAGCGACTCACGCGTTTCGTCGGAAAGTCCAAGGCCATGGAAATGGTGCTGACCGGGCGCATGATGGATGCCGAGGAGGCAGAGCGCAGCGGCCTTGTCAGCCGCATCGTTCCGGCGGACGACCTGATAGAAGAGGCCCTGAAAGCGGCAGACAAGATCGCCGAGTTCTCCCTGCCTGTCGTCATGATGGCGAAGGAGAGCGTTGACAGAGCCTATGAAACAACCCTGGCCGAAGGTGTCCGCTTCGAGCGGCGGGTGTTCCAGGCCATGTTTGCACTTGAAGACCAGAATGAAGGCATGAGTGCATTCGCCGAGAAGCGCACACCTCAATTCAGGAACAAATAATCTTCGGTGCATCAACGATAAAGCCGTTGACGACAGGACCAAGCAGGATTATAAGCAGCGCCCAATCGGTGGCGGACTTCCGCCGCCGTTGTTATTTGATCGGGTCTTTTCGCCAATGCGCTCTGGTCCCGATCGCCACCGGACACTAGTCCCAATTACCGATCAGGATTTGAGCCCATGGCCAACACACCATCGGCCAAGAAGGCGGCCCGCAAGATTGCCCGCCGGACGGCCACGAACAAAGCCCGCCGCAGCCGTGTGCGCACCTATCTGCGCCAGGTAGAAGAAGCAATCGCTTCCGGCGACCAGAACGCTGCGAACGAAGCTTTCAAGTCGGCACAGCCGGAAATCATGCGCGCGGCCTCCAAGGGCGTGATGCATGCCAATACGGCCTCCCGGAAGGTTTCCCGCCTCAATGCCCGTATCAAGGCACTTGGCGCGTAAGTTACCGTTCGAACGAGCCTTTAAAAGCCCGGCACCAGTGCCGGGTTTTTTTTAGCCACGCAATTTTGTGGATGACGCTTTTCGACAACCAATACGCGTGCACCTGTCAAAAATACCAGTAGGAATGCTGTCATAAAATAATAATAAAAATCAATATTTTATATACATGTAGGGAACAGCAATACCGATCAAACCGGATTCGATACGAGTCAAGGTATCTGAACCGAAATTTTTTTTGAAAACGTTGTTTTTATATTTTGGCGGCGCACTGCAGGGCAAAAAGTCATTGCGGTAAAAAGCATTTGCTCCCTCGCCCACAGGCGGGCATTTCTCACTAACGCAGGGGCAGAAACCGGCCTAGCGCAACATTCCTGCAATCGCGCTGTTGCCCCGCCGAACTTCGTCTGTATATTAACAAGGGCTGGCGGCACAAAGACCAGCTGAAAAACGAAAAAACGGTGCTTGGGTCAACAATGAACAAGTCTAGTCATCACATAACTAAGCATAAAGCGCTTAGACCGCCGAATGAATACGATAGTATATTCATTCGAAGCGGTGCATAGCAACGACTAAACCGGTTTCTCTTTCCCGAAAATCAAATTTTTACTTATAATCAATAGCAACCGCTATTGAAGGGGGCAGTTGTGCATTCAGTGGGTGGTTACGCCGGCGACATAATCGCGAAAGAGGCGTTTGAAATGATTGCCAATCAGGAAAATGCCGTGCTGGTCGACGTGAGAACGCAAGCCGAATGGTCCTTCGTGGGCGTTCCCGATCTGCGGCCCGTCGGCAAGGAACCGCTTCTCGTGGAATGGCTGAGCTTTCCCTCTTCCGGACCTCATCCGGAATTTGCAAGAACTGTTTCCGAACTTTTGGAAAAAAAAGAACTTGACCGGGAGGCTTCAATCTATTTCTTGTGCCGCTCCGGCGCACGTAGCCAGGCGGCAGCAATTGCCCTTACCAGTGTCGGCTACACCAAGTGCTACAATATTTCTGATGGTTTCGAAGGCCCATTGGACGGCGACAGCCACCGTGGGACAACATCCGGCTGGAAGGCCGCCGGGTTGCCTTGGATTCAGAGTTAGAATTCCCGCGTAAAAGACGGGATACAGGCGGCAGGTAAATCTGCAGCCAACACCAAAACCGTCCCAAAAGGGACATTATAAGCTGCGAAAAGCAGCAAGGCGTTGAAGAATGGCTGTGGCGGACTGTTCTTCATTTGTACAGGAGGCAGATGACATGCAGGTTCAGGAGGCAGGCGGCTCCGAACATTGGAAGCGGGTCAAGAAACAGCTTCGTGCAGAACTGGGCGACGACGTATTTACCAGCTGGTTTGCACGCGTTGACCTCGAGGAACATCAGGATGGTACTGTGCGACTGTCTGTTCCCACCCGGTTTCTCAAACAATGGATTCAGAACAATTACAATGACCAGCTGATGGGCTTGTGGCAGCGCGAATGCGACAATGTCCATCGCATCGAGCTGACGGTCCGCGGCGCAATCCGGCCGCGCCAGACACCCGTGGTTCAGCCGAGTCTGGCAGCCCCTGCCGGCGCAAAGCAGATTACACCGGAAGCGACCGGTGACACGCTCGCCGATGCAGCCCAGGTGACACGTGCCCAGGCCGTTACGGCAGCGCTCGGCCGCGGTGACACGGGCAACGACACCGCACGTGACGTTCTGCAGGGCGCAGCACTCGATCCGAAATACACGTTCGAAACCTTCGTCGAAGGCGAGTCGAACAACCTGGCCCTGGCAGCAGCCAGGCAGGTCGCAGCCGGTGGCGCGGTCACTTTCAACCCGCTCTACCTCCACGCTTCTGTTGGTCTCGGCAAAACGCACCTCATGCAGGCCGTGGCATCGAAGGCGCGGGCAAGCGGACGCAAGGTGCTCTACCTGACGGCCGAGCACTTCATGTACAAATTCGTGGCGGCCCTGAAATCCCAGTCCGCGCTGGCCTTCAAGGAGACGCTGCGCACGATCGATCTGCTCCTGATCGACGACATGCAGTTCCTGCACGGCAAACAGGTGCAGCAGGAGTTCTGTCACACCCTGAACGCGCTCATTGACGGCGCGCGCCAGGTCATCGTGGCCGCAGACCGCGCTCCGTCGGAACTCGACACGCTTGACGACCGCGTGCGCTCGCGCCTGTCCGGCGGCCTGGTGGTCGGCATTCAGGAACCCGACTTCACGCTGCGCCGGAACATCCTGGTGTCGCGCGTTGAAGCGGCTCAAAAGACCTATCCCCAGTTCGACGTTCCCGACGGCGTCCTGGACTATGTCGCACGTCATGTCGCCTCTTCCGGCCGTGACCTTGAAGGTGCCCTGAACAGGCTGATCGCGCACAACCAGCTGACCAACCAGCCGATCACCCAGGAAATGGCCGAAATGACCCTTCGGGACCTAGTCCGCTCCAGCGAACCGCGCAGGGTCAAGATCGAGGACATTCAGCGTGTCGTGTCGAAGCACTACAATGTCACCAAGGCCGACCTGCTCTCGGCGCGGCGGACCCGGACGATCGTGCGTCCAAGGCAGATCGCCATGTATCTTGCCAAGGTCATGACCCCCAGGTCCCTGCCCGAAATCGGCCGCCGCTTTGGCAATCGGGATCACACAACAGTGTTGCACGCGGTGCGCAAGATCGAGGAAATGGCCCGGGCTGATTACTCGCTTGCACAGGAGCTCGAACTGCTCAAGCGCATGCTGGACGCTTAAGCTGCCAAAGACGTGAAAATGCATCAATTTGGGGGCGTTCGGACCGAACGCCCCCTTGCTTTTGACGCCGGTTAAGGGCAGTGTCTTCCCCCCGCTCCGATACGGAGCCCGAATGTCCATTTGCCAGGCGGCTGCCCGGCACTTCATGAGTACGGAATGAGAGTATGAAAGCGACCCTCGAGCGGACCGACCTCCTCAAGTCCTTGACCCATGTTCACCGGGTCGTCGAACGCCGAAATACCATTCCCATTCTCTCGAACGTATTGCTGCGCGGTTCTGGCGGCGCCCTCAATCTCAAGGCAACAGACCTGGATCTTGAAATCGTCGAAACCGTGCCCGCCATGATCGAAATGGAAGGGGCCACCACGGTCCCGGCGCACATGTTCTACGACATCGTTCGCAAGTTGCCGGAAGGCTCCCAGGTCGTTCTGGAAACAACCAGCGACAATTCCACCTTGGAGATCCGCGCCGGACGGTCCAAATTCACCCTGCAGATGCTGCCCGAGACCGATTTTCCGGATCTCACGGCCGGTGACTTCAGTCACGGTTTCACGCTCTCGGCTTCCGATGTCCGCAAACTGATCGATACCACCCAGTTCGCGATCTCGACCGAAGAGACCCGGTACTATCTCAACGGCATCTACCTTCACAATGTGGATGCGACCGGTGGTCAGAAGTTCCGTGCCGTTGCCACCGATGGCCATCGCCTGGCCCAGGCGGAAGTTCCGGCGCCGTCCGGCTCTGCCGGCATGCCGGGCATCATCGTTCCCCGCAAAACCGTGGGTGAAATACAGAAACTGCTGGAAGATCCGGAAGCGGATGTCCAGATCGAACTGTCGGACACCAAGATCCGGATCACCACGGGAACCGTTGTCCTCACGTCCAAGCTGATTGACGGCACTTTCCCGGACTATGGCCGGGTCATCCCGCAGGGCAACGACAAGGAAATGCGGGTCGACCGGGACGAATTCAAGGAAGCCGTCGACCGTGTGTCGACAATTTCCTCCGAACGCGGGCGGGCCGTCAAACTCTCGCTCAGCGACGGGCGCCTCGTTCTGACGGTCAACAATCCGGACTCGGGAAGCGCGACCGAGGAACTGGCAGTCGAGTTTGACGCCGAGGCTCTGGAGATCGGCTTCAACTCCCGTTACCTGCTGGACATCGCGAACCAGCTTACCAGCGATACAGCCTTGTTCCGACTGGCTGATTCCGGCTCTCCGACCCTTATTCAGGACAATACGGTCGACGACTGCCTCTTCGTGTTGATGCCAATGCGGGTGTAATCGCGGCCAGAACGGTGGAACCAGGGACATGAGCGAATTCAGGACGGCGCAGGTCACCCGCCTGACGCTGACTGACTTTCGCAACTACACTGCGCTGACACTGGACATTTCCGCAAGCATGGTCGCCTTTGTCGGTGCCAACGGTGCCGGCAAAACCAACATCCTGGAAGCGATTTCATTTCTCACCGCAGGCCGGGGCATTCGCCGTGCCGCGCTTGCCGACATCGTCCGAAAAGGCGCTGCCGGCAGCTGGAGCGTTTCGGCAAATGTCCTGATGGACGGGATGGAGACCCGCATCGGAACCGGTCTGGTCGCTGGATCACCGGGCCGCAAGACCCGCATTGACGGTGAAGATGCCAAGGGTTCGGAAAGCCTGCTTGATTACATGCGCGTGCTCTGGCTGGTGCCCGCAATGGATGGCCTTTTCACCGGCTCCGGATCCGAACGGCGGCGTTTTCTCGACCGGCTCACGCTTGCGATCGATCCAACCCATGGCCGTCGTGTCGCCGACTTCGAAAATGCACTGCGCCAGCGCAACCGGCTCCTCGAACAGTCCGGGTCGGACTCCTATCTGACTGCCCTTGAAAACCAGGTCAGTGAGCTGGGAACGGCTGTCTCGCTCGCCAGGCGCGAAACGGTAGGCCTGCTCGGCCAGATGATCGCATCCCAGATGGCCCAAAACCTGCCCTTTCCGCATGCCGAAGTTGCCCTGGAAGGCAATTTCGAGACGGAAATGGCAGATCTGGACGCCTCGGACCAGGAAGACAGATACCGGCAGCTACTCAAAAGCGGCCGGGCAAGGGACCGTGCCGCCGGCCGCACGCTCACAGGTCCCCACCTGAGCGACCTGAAAGTGTGGCATGCCGCAAAGCACATGCCCGCCGCCCAGTCTTCCACCGGTGAGCAAAAGGCATTGCTGATCGGACTCATTCTCGCGCATGCGGAACTCACCGCCAAACTGTCCGGCATGACGCCGGTCCTGCTGCTCGACGAGGTTGCCGCGCATCTGGACCCGGACCGGCGCGCAGCGCTGTTCGCCAAGCTCAATTCCCTGGGTGGACAGGTCTTCATGACAGGCACGGATGCAGCCCTTTTCGATGCCCTGCCCGACGACGCGCAGATCTTCGAGATCAGCGCACAGGCGGCCGGTCTTCTCAAGGGGCCAGAAGGCTCATAAATCCGCCTGAATCTTGTGGTTTTCCACCGTAATTCCTTCACTGGCTTGCCCACAGCCTCCGCGTGGTTGAACCCCCCGGTGAACCCCGTATAACGGGGGTAGAAAAGACAAACCGATTGGTGATTGATTCGCATGAGCGACACGTCCACGTCAGAGCCTGTACCGAACCCGGAATCTGAAAACAGTGCCGAATACGGCGCCGACTCGATCAAGGTCCTGAAAGGCCTTGATGCCGTCCGCAAAAGACCCGGCATGTATATCGGTGATACCGACGACGGCTCAGGCCTCCATCACATGGTCTACGAAGTCGTCGACAACGCCATTGACGAAGCGCTGGCAGGCCATGCCGACCATGTGACCGTGACCCTGAATCCGGACGGATCTGTCACCGTGTCCGACAATGGTCGCGGCATCCCGACCGACCTGCACCCGGAAGAGGGTGTCTCGGCGGCCGAGGTCATCATGACCCAGCTTCATGCCGGCGGGAAATTCGACCAGAATTCCTACAAGGTTTCCGGCGGTTTGCACGGAGTGGGTGTTTCCGTTGTGAATGCGCTTTCCACCAAGCTCGAACTGCGGATCTGGCGGAACGACCAGGAACACCACATGACCTTCGCCCATGGGGAATCCCAGG
This sequence comes from Roseibium sp., assembly GCA_017643925.1. GTDB lineage: Bacteria > Pseudomonadota > Alphaproteobacteria > Rhizobiales > Stappiaceae > Roseibium. Next base: position 381,456 of record JAEPML010000003.1, read on the forward strand.
GACCGCTGCAGGTCGTGGGTCCGGCGAATGGCCAAAAGGGAACCCAGGTCACCTTCCTGCCGTCGCCGGAAACGTTCAGCAAGACAGAGTTCGATTTCGGCACGCTGGAACACCGGCTGCGGGAGCTCGCCTTCCTCAATTCCGGTGTCCGGATCATCCTGACGGACAAGCGCGGTGTCGAGGACGTTGTCGAGGAACTCTTCTATGAAGGTGGCCTGGAAGCATTCGTACGGTATCTGGACCGGGCCAAGCACCCGTTGATCGAAGAACCGATCGTCATCCGTGCCGAGCGTGACGGCATCACGGTTGAAGCGGCCATGTGGTGGAATGACAGCTACCACGAACATGTCCTGTGTTTCACCAACAACATCCCTCAGCGAGACGGCGGCACGCACCTTGCCGGCTTCCGCGCCGCCCTGACCCGACAGGTCACCGGCTATGCCGAAGCCACGGGCCTGATGAAGAAGGAAAAGGTGAACCTGTCCGGCGACGATTGTCGCGAGGGCCTCACATGCGTGCTCTCAGTCAAGGTTCCCGATCCGAAATTCTCCTCGCAGACCAAGGACAAGCTTGTCTCCTCGGAAGTCCGTCCGGTGGTTGAAAACCTCGTGTCGCAGACCTTGAGCGAATGGCTTGAGGAAAACCCGGCACCGGCCAAGTCGATCGTCTCGAAGGTCGTTGAAGCTGCCTCGGCGCGTGAAGCGGCCCGAAAGGCGCGCGAACTGACCCGGCGCAAGGGCGCACTGGACATTGCCTCGCTGCCCGGAAAACTTGCGGATTGCCAGGAACGGGACGCGTCCAAGGCCGAACTCTTCCTGGTGGAGGGTGATTCCGCGGGTGGTTCTGCCAAGCAGGGCCGTCACAGGGAAAACCAGGCCGTGTTGCCGCTGCGCGGCAAGATCCTCAATGTGGAGCGCGCGCGCTTCGACAAGATGCTGTCCTCCAACGAGATCGGCACGCTGATCACGGCGCTCGGGACCGGTATCGGCAAGGAAGAATTCAACCTGGAGAAGCTGCGCTATCACAAGATCATCATCATGACCGATGCTGATGTCGACGGCGCGCATATCCGCACCCTGCTTTTGACCTTCTTCTTCCGGCAGATGCCGGAACTGATCGAAAACGGCTATGTCTATATTGCACAGCCGCCGCTCTACAAGGTCAAGCGCGGCCAGTCGGAACAGTACCTGAAGGACCAGCAGGCGCTGGAAGATTATCTGATCGCCCAGGGACTGGACGATTCTTCGCTCACGCTCGCCGGAGGCGAAGTGAGAACGGGACAGGATCTCCTGTCGGCCGTGACAACGGCCCGGACGATCGCGGAAATCTTCGACGGTCTGCATTCCCGTTACAATCGTGACGTGGTCGAGCAGGCTGCGATTGCCGGTGCGTTGACGGCGGAAATCCTGGAAGACCGCACCAAGGCCGAAGAAGCAGCAGCCTATATTGCGCGGCGCATGGACATTCTCGCCGATGAATTTGAACGCGGCTGGACGGGCGAGGCCCGGGACGACGGCAGCCTGGTGTTCAAACGCACCGTGCGCGGCGTCGAGGAAGCGGCCACGATCGATCCGGCCCTGCTCGGATCGGCCGATGCGCGCAGGCTGGCGGCCTATGCAGACCACCTGAACGAAGTCTACGGCAAGGCAGCCATCTTGCGCCGGAAGGACATTCCAACGGAAATTCGCGGGCCGCGGGCGCTGCTGCAGCAGGTCTATGCCTATGGCCAGAAGGGTATCTCGCTTCAGCGCTACAAGGGCCTTGGCGAAATGAACCCGGAACAGCTCTGGGAAACCACCCTTGACCCGAATGTCCGGTCCCTGCTGCAAGTCAAGGTGCGCGAAGCGGACGACGCCGATGACATCTTCACCAAACTGATGGGTGATGAAGTTGAACCAAGGCGCGAGTTCATCCAGGACAACGCACTCGCGGTGGCGAACCTGGATATCTGATCGGGTCGAAGCCGTACCAAGGCCAAAGCGACGTCAATTGAAAGAGCGGCACCTGTGCCGCTCTATTCTCAGACTGACTTCGCTCCGATCAATCAGAGCGCTTGCTTGACGCCTTCCAAAGGTTCCGGCGTGCCATAGAGGAAACCCTGCGCCGCATCGACGTCAAGGCGACGGAGCGCCTCGGCTTCGCTTTCCTGCGTGACATGTTTGGCGACACACCTGATGTTCAAGTCATGCGCCGTGTTCACCATTCCCTGCAAGATCGTGGCCCGCGCCGCGCTGTCTGCAATCTGCTGCGTCAGGCCTGCCTCGAACTTCAGCCAGGTGATCGGCATGTCGATGAGCCGCGACAGAACCGGCCAATGCCCCCCGAAATCATCCAGCGCCGTTTGACAGCCGAGATCGGACGCAAGCCTGAAGAAACCCTCCACTGTTCCCGGTTCTCTCAGGAAATCCCGTTCCGAGATTTCAAAACACAAGCGTGAAGCCAGTGACCGGTTGTCTGACAGGCGATGATAAAGCGTGTCCCTGAAGTCCGGCTCCCGCGCCGAGTAGGCGGACACATTCATGGCGACGAACCCAGGTTCATTGCACTGCGCCACAGCCTCCATGACCCTTTCAAGCGTCCAGGCATCGAGCTGCGCAATGAACCCGCAGCGTTCGGCCGCCGATATCCAGGCGCGTGATGAAACGCCCCCCTCGCCTTGCGTCCGCAGACGCGCAAGCACTTCAATTCCGCAGGTTGTCTCCTGCCTGAGACTTCGGATCGGCATGGAAAAGAGCACAAGATCGTTGTTGCTGAAATCCAGCGGATCGGTGCCTTCTGTCAGATTTGATGCGGCAACCCGGAAATCCAGGGACTGCACGGTCTGAACCTGGACAGACCTGCCGCCGACACGTTTACCCCGAAGACAGGCACGATCGGCAAGCCCCAGAAGGGCGGCCGCGTTGAGGGTCCCGGCCGATTGATCACTTGCAACAAATGCGACGCCGATCGAACCGCCGATCGTGAAGACACGGTCTGCAACATCGAGCCGGATACGATCGAAACTCGCCAGGATCTGCTGCGCCGTTTCCAGCGCGGCCTCTTCGTTTGCGACCGGAAGCATGCAGGCAAATTCGTCACCGCCAATGCGTGCCGCCGTTCCAAATTCTCCCAGGGTCAGGCGCAGACAGTCAGCTACGCGCAGGAGCATTTCGTCGCCGGCATCATGTCCGCCGTGATCGTTGACCTTCTTGAACTCGTCCAGGTCGACGTAGAAGACGGCAAGCCCGGTCTCGCTATCAGCTTCAAGCCGCTTCATTTCCCGTGTCAAAGACCGTTCGAAGGCCCGCCGGTTCTCGAGCCCGGTCAGCGGGTCCTGATACGCCAGGCGACGGTTCTCGGAAGCTTCCTCCGGGCATTCCATTTCCCGGCGGATAATGGCCAGTTCACCCCTGCGGGCATCCGCACGGCTTGCGCTTCCTGCGAGCGGAACCAGCCGGATCTCAGAAACTTTCCGCTCCGATGCGCAAACCAGGCCCGCGCAATCTTCACACTCGGAAATATGGATCGTGGCCGGTCGGGTGCCATCGAGCGCTGCGAGACGATCCACCAATGCGGCCATGTCCTGCCTGCTGCCGACAACCTCCAGCAACATGATGGCCTTCTCCTCGTGACTTTCAGTACCATCGAACAAAAGGACATCGTCGGGGAACGATCTGAGAAACACCGCAGGTTCGAACTGAACGTCGGAATGAGCGGCGCGCCTGTCATCCTCGGGTGCTGCGTCTGGAAACAGCTTCAACGGCGCGTTGTCTTCTTCGAACTGGACCAGCACCGCAAGACGCTCGCCACCAAGGGATACAGGCGACGTGCAACTCATCTGGTTGCTGAACCGGGCACCGGAGCGCAGGGTGATGGCACCGCTCACTTCCGAGGGAACACCAGAAAACGCAGTGGCCAGGACCCGCTGGCATCTTTTCCAGCTCTCCGGTGACAGCACGTCCTCAAGTCCTGAAGGGACCGAAGGAGTTTCGCACCATAAGCAGGCTGCTTCAAACCTCTCGTTGCAGGCAAGAACCTGGCCGTCCGCCGCGACATAGGCGGCACTGGCAGGCAATACTTCCAGGAGAGACCTGTAAAAACCCGCAAGCACACTTGAATCAGAACGACCGGATTTCTCCCGTCGGCTGCGATGAAACCGATGGCTGACCTGCACCAGAACGACCTTCCAAAACTTTCTGAGTTGGCGCCAACCTGAAACACTACCGCGCCCAAATCACGAATACATCACTACCATAGTTCTCCTTATAATTGCGCTTGATCAAAAATACCCACAACTCAAAAAAATCTCTTGGTTAACTCATTTTAACTTAGATACATCAAATCTATATCAAATTTTATGAAGTTTTTACTTTGTGAACACGAGGCGCTGACTGCGCCATATTTTCATCACGCGACTGGGATAGGGCGTGGCGATACGGGGCCAGGACCCGGCGATACGGTTTGCTTTTCAGGCGGAGAACACATGCACCAGACTATTGGCGGGCGGCTCCTGGCGGGCGCATTCTTGACACTCTTTTCGGCGGCAGTCCCGGTGGGGACATCCCACGCGGCAACGGGAAACTTTCAGCAATGCGGGAAGGCATCCTGGTACAAGCTCGGAGGAACGACCGCGAGCGGTGAGAAGGCTGATCCGGGCGGAATGACCGCTGCTCACAGGACGCTACCCTTTGGCTCCCTTGTGACGGTCACGAATCTGGCCAACGGAAAATCCGTAAAGGTTCGCATCAATGATCGCGGCCCCTATTCCAAGGGGCGCGTAATCGATGTCACGCTGGCGGCTGCGCGCGAACTTGGTTTCGTGAACAAGGGTGTGACACGCGTGCGGGTGTCGGGAGACGTCACGGGCGCCAAGAAGGTCAAATCGACTAAATGTCCGTGAACCAAGGTGAATTGGCACTGAAATGTTCAAATGAAGGTCGATTCGCCTTCATTTGAAATGCCAAACGCCAGCGACTTTCTCATCCACCAAGATATTTTCAAATGTTCACATCTGACTCAGTATGAATAACGATCAGTCGCATTCCGGTGAATCAAAAAATAAAATATTTTACGGTAATGACTTTTACAAAAGATGCCGCTAAAGTTGCCGCCGTGGTCGATGGGGCCACGTGCACAGTAACTTTTTTCGCGCAGTCATATTGACTGCGCGTTTTTTTTGAACCGGTTGAATGCCGGGCAAAATCACGATCTGAAATTGCTGATTTCCTTGCCCGCACAGCGCCCGCTTCGGGCCGCCAAAGCCCGCGTTTTCGCCCGTATCGGGGCTAGGTGACCACCAACAAAACCGCCCCGTGGCGCGGCCGATGTGCGTCGCCCGTGCGCACAGTGCTGTGTGTGCTGGTTCGGCAAACCGGGAAACACGGAACAACGACCAGCCACAACCCCTCCGCGCAGGAACACCAGCCCCGAAGACCCAAAGGTTCTTCCACCGGCTTTACTTGTCCAAAAAATCAAAAATCCATTGCCCGATGCCGATGGATCTTGTATCAGACCCCTCTATCCGCCGGTTTCTTGCGACCGGCCTGACACGCACCCGTAGCTCAGCTGGATAGAGCGCTGCCCTCCGAAGGCAGAGGCCAGAGGTTCGAATCCTCTCGGGTGCGCCATTTCTCCAAATCAACTTGTGTCAGCTGTCCAAGATGCCTGGAATGTCGTCGAAGTTGATCGGCAGTTTCAGCGCGCGATACCCCGTGGCGTCCCGCAGGGCATTGGCAAGGGCGGGCACCAAAGCGATAATGGGCGCCTGTCCGACACCGGCTGGCGGTGTCGACCCCTGGTCCACAATGTCGATTTCAAATTGCGGCACATCCGACATGGTTGGAATGGGGTAGTCATCAAAACCGTGCGCTGACAAGCCACCATCGCCGACCGGCGCCGCCTCCTTCCACAGCTGGCCTATGGCCATCATCGCACATCCTTCGATCTGTGCCCTGATCTGATCCGGGCTGACGGCCAGACCCACATCCATCACAACGGTGCAGTGCTCCGCGCGAATGCGTCTTCGTTGATGATCAACGGCAACATCAAAGGCTGCGGCCACGTAGCTGTGCTCCTGGTAGATGCCACAGGCATAGCCGCGCCCGCGGCCTTTCCCTGGCGCCCCTGGGCGCGCGTCACAGATCGTCTTGAGACGGGTCAGGCAATTCCTGAGCCGTGCCCGCTCCTCCCCCAGGTTTTGCATGCGAAGATCCAGCGGATCCCGTTTGAGCTTCCTCGCCAGCTCATCCATGGCACTCTCGATCGCAAAATTGTTGGGTGCTGCCCCAAGCGAACGCCATTCGCCAACGTGAAAGGGGAGATCCACATCACTCATTTCGATCCGCCGCGCCCGTGCCGAATAGGGTGCCTTGAGTTCGCGTGCGGCCCCGAAATCATGCATCACCATGCGCATTCCGGACAAAAGCGGCTGTGGGGCCATGAGCTCGGTCAGCAGGACATAACCGCTGACGCAGGCGTGCCGCCAATCTGAAATCTGACCGTGAGCATCCGTTCTGATCTGCACGCGGTGAGACGATGGCGGGCGTGTCCGATCCGCGAGAAACTCGTCCCTGCGGGACCACGTCACCTTGACCGGGCGCTTGACCTCCTGCGCAAGAAGCACGGCCTCGCGCACAACATCATATAGAACACGTCCACCAAATCCGCCGCCGACACGCATCGCATGCACGGTCACACGATCGGTTGACCAGCCAAGATCGGCCGCTGCCTTCTTCTGGTTGACGAAAATGTCCTGGGTGCCGGTCCAGATGTCGACAACCTCCTGTCCGTCCCGCTGGCTGAATTCCGCCACAGCCGTTCTTGGCTCCTGCGCTGCATGATGGAGGATGGGCTGGTCAAAACGCAGATCCACTGTCCAGTCGCTCGAAAGATCGACGTCCTCGTCCACGAGGGAGTGTTCGAGATCACCCTTGGCAAGCGCCCTGTCGACATCGACACGGTCTGCCACTTCTTCGGCAGAAAACCGGCCCGGCCGATCCCATTGCACCTCCAGGCGCTTCAGGGCCTCTTCGAGACTGGCGGGCGTTTCAGCAACCACCCCGACGAGCCGGCGCGGCTTGTCGATGATCACCTGGATCACCCCTGACACGTCTCCGGCACCCTTGTCGGATACGGCCAAGATCCTTGCATCCGGTGCCGGTGCCTGAACTGTCCTTCCATAGACCATATTCGGACGAAGAATATCGCCGGCAAACACGGGCGCACCCATGACGATTTCCCGCGCCTGGATCTGAAGCGCATCATGACCCACCTGCCGGTTCTCGTGTGTCGCGTCGAACGTGTAACTGGTGCCCGTCGGCAAGCTTTCTGAGGCAAGTGTCAACTCTTCACCGGCGACAGCATCCGAATAGGACAGGAAACGCTTTTCTGGTGCGAAAAAACCGCCCTTCGCGTCTGCAAGCGCAGCCGGTTCGACATCGATAACAGCTGCGGCTTTCCGTCTGAGTTCTTCACGCAGTCGCGCTGCCGCATCAGCAACCGGCCGCGCATGCAAGGCGATTGCCTGGCTGCCTGTCGTGAAGCGCATATGGGGCACATCCCGTGTGGAGGGAAAGCTCACCTTTATCTCTGAGCTTTCGACATTGAGCTCTTCTGCCACGATCTGGGCCAGTCCCAATGAAGACCCCTGCCCCATTTCATGGACAGGGCTCAGCATCGAGATCTGACCGTCCGGGCCGACCGATATCCAGGCAACGCCGTCGATGTCCGGCGTGGCGAGCGAAGGCAGGATCGGGACGAAGTGTCGACCGATCACGTAGGTGACAGTCAGGCCCGCCGCAGCGACCCCTGCCCCTTTGAGCAAACTCCGACGCGTGAAACGGCGTTTCGCCTTGACGGTTTTCATGATTGCCCCCGCAGTTCACGAGCGGCACGCTGAATTGCCTTTTGAACGCGGGCCTGCGTACCGCAGCGGCACAGATTGCGGTTCATGTGTTCGACAATCGCCTGTTCATCCGGTGCCGGGTTTTCTTTCAGAAGCGCCACAGCCTGCATGATCTGCCCGGCCTGGCAGAATCCACATTGAGCCACGCGCTCATCAAGCCAGGCCTGCTGCACCGGGTGCAAATCGGCACCGGTGCCAACCAGTCCCTCGATTGTGACGATCTCGAGGGCTTCAGCACCTGACGCTCGCATCTGGCAACTCCGGACCACGCCCCCCTCGACGTGGACCGTACATGCGCCGCATGCCCCATCTCCGCATCCGAACTTGGTGCCGACGAGACCCAGATGTTCCCGTAAAACTGTCAGAAGCGTCTCTTTCTTCCACCTGTCCGGAACTTCATGCAGGGATCCGTTCACTCTGAGTTGCATCTGGGCTACCACCTCCTTGAAAACGAGAGGGAAATGCGGAGATTTCCGTTCAATTCCAAAAATTTCACACGCCCGATACCGTGCCGAGCGCGCGCATCCACAGGCGCGCGTTTTTCCCTTTAAAACTGCCGGTTATTGTCCGACCATTTGGAAAAATGAAGCCGCCTACCTAAGTAAAAAGGCTCTAGCACGGTCCGACGCCAAACAAATTATCATGGGATAAGAACGAATGAGCTTTCAGAAAACTCTGTCATCTGCAGGAGTGGATACAAGCTCAATTGAAACTTCTATTGAAACAAGGGACTTTCGGATCGGCGATTACATAATCCGCCAGGGCGAGTTCAATAAGAATATTTACAAAATCACCGAAGGCCTGATCAAACTGGTATATCTCACCAGCGCCGGCGCGACCTATACCAAGTCATTCATCGATACCGGCGGTATTTTTGCCTCGATGACGTGTACGCTTGCTGGCGAGCCTGCGCGGTTTTCGGCCGTCTGCCTGACACCGGTCACCGTTGAGTATCTGCCGAGTTTCAAGTTTCGGGAACTGACGGAGAATGATCCCCAAATGCTCCGGTTTTCAAACCAGATGTTCCGCCGGCTTGCTTTGAGAAATGAGGAGCGGGAATACGATTTTCTCTGCCTGAGCGCGGTGGAGCGCTATGAGAAATTTCTGAGCAACTCGCCTGGCCTCGCACAGCGGCTCACGCAAATTGAGATTGCAGCCTATCTCGGGATCACGCCGGTTTCGCTCAGCCGTATACGGGCAGGTCGCGCAGGAGCCGCATAGCCCAAACAAAGAAACCTCAAACAAGAGAGGCCGGAACCTGGCAAAAGTTCCGGCCTTTTCCGATCAGTTCGGGCGAATGGACAAGCGTGTTCACTGACTGCCCCGGCAGGTGCAGGCAGTTTGTGCCTCAGGAGATGGTCAATTCAAGCGCGGGATGCAGACGTTGCAGGTTCTTGAGGGACTTGGACTGCCACGGGATCGCCTTTGAGCCGAGAACGCGTACGCCGACGTCGGGCTGTTTCCGGATCTCGATCGTGAACTTGGCCAGAAGGTTGATGCCGGAGCTGTTCAGAAATTCCAGCCCTGACAGGTCAAGCGTGATGAGTTCGGGTTTCTCCGCCAGAACTGCATTCATGATTTCCAGAATGGGCGCATAGGCATCGGTTCCCGAAAGCCGCATGGTTCCTTCATAGTGGATTGTCGAACCTTCTGTCCAAACGCGGTAATCGTTGGTGCCGATTTCCATTTTGGTATTTTCCTCTTGGAATAGGGTCAGCGATCAGGAAAGTCGCAACGCAGCATGTGTGGTTAACTCAACGCCTTCACTTACACGCCCGGAGACGAAAGACCAGCCCAATTTGGCTTCATAGTCGTTCATCAGTGTAAGAATACCGAGGCCCGAGCCGGAAGCATCCGGGTTGAGCGCATTTTCCTCAATCCGTTCCAACAGCAACTCGCCGGGGTCACGGGCCAGCAGACCGGTCAGGTGTTCGCGAAATCCTTCCGCGGTCTGCGGGGCAATCCGGTTTCGGATCTGAATTTCGAAGGAATTGTTTTCAAGGCTGCTTTCGATCTCGATATCGCCGCCATGACGGAACTTGACCGCGTTCTCGAGGATTTCGTTGATCATGTAGCTGATGCTGTGACGCGCATCGACCGGATCAACATCCCGGGCACAGGCCCGTGAAAAATAGTCTCCGATGAAATCGGAGGTCACACCGCAATGGTGCCAGCTGAGCTCCAGAGGCTCGGCCATGAGCTTGAGGCTGAAACGCGTGGCGTTCTCGCCGTTCGAGACAGCCGTGTTGCCAAATTCCTCGAGCATGAACTACCTATGTTTCAAAACAACGAGCGTGATGTCGTCAAAAACCTTGTGGTCGGCAATATGTGATTTCACATCATTTATGACCGCTTCCGCAATAGCTTTTGCCGATTTCTCGCGATTGTCATGGGCACTTTGACTGAGGCGATCGAGCCCGAAGAACTCGCCGGCGTCATTTTCCGCCTCCGTTATGCCGTCCGTGTGCAGGATGAGGATGTCTTCCGGCCCGAAGTCCAGCTCTTGCGTGGCCACGAAAGCGGAGATGTCCGCTTCCAGTCCCACCGGGAAGCCAAGATCCATGGTGTCGATCCGCTCGGTCTCGCCGTTGGCCCGAATGATAAGAACTTCCTCATGCTGCCCCGACAGCGTGACCCTTCCGTCGTAATAGTCGACAAAGGCCAGCGTCAGGTGCTTGTCCGAGCGTGTCCGTGTGATGTTCTTGTAGACCGCCCGGTTAAGGACATCCAAGAAGGCGACCGGATCCTTGTCACCCTTTTCCTGAAGGGCGCGGGCGACCGATTGCACCATCAGCATCAGGACACCGCTTTCCAGCCCGTGGCCGGTCACATCGCCGATGCCGACCTTGATATGGTCTCCGTCGAACAGAACGTCGTAATAGTCCCCGCCAACCTCGTCGGCCGGTTCCATGAAACCGGCAATTTCGATCTGCGGAATACCCTCCAGTTCGCTGCGGCGGGGCAGCACCATTTCCTGGATGCGCTTGGCCACGTCCAGTTCGGCACCAAGGCGCAGGTTCTCGCTCTTGAGACGGTTGTTCAGCGCCACGATTTCCCGGTTTGCCGTTTCGAGCTTGCTGGTGCGTTCCTCGACGAGGTTTTCCAGGTTTTCGGTGTGGTAGCTGATTTCCTCGGCCATCCGGTTGAAGGCAAGGCCCACGGCGGCAACCTCGTCCCGCGTCGGAATATCAACCCGAACCGAATAGTCCTTGTTCTGCAGGGCCCGTGCTGCTGCAGCCAGTCGTGACAACCCGTTGGTGATCCGTCCGGAGATCGCGTAAACCGCCACGGTCACAATCAAGAGGCTCACCAGCAGTGCCGCGATCTGCCAGTAGACGATCCGCTGGGTCGCCTCGGACAGCTGCTGCTGCACGGCGGTCAGGGGCGCGTAGATCTCGTCCTTGGCCACCATGAAGCCGAGCGTCAGGTTTTCGGCGACGATGTTCTCTCCGTCCCACAAGTTGATCGGAGCCAGTTCTTTCAGGACGACGATGTATTCTTCGCCATCCTCGCGTTCTTTCTCGCGCAGCGTGATGTCGTCGATCACCGTGCCGGTGTTGTGGGGCAGCTCAAGGGTCGCGACCGCGGGAAATCGGCTCTGCTTCAGGAAGCGATTGAAGCCGGTCACACCTTGCCCCTCTCCGCCAACCGAGACCAGGCCGAGTGTCTCGGCTCCGGCCTCGCTGACCGCAAGCACGTTGCCCGCCGAGGAGGTCAGAAACCCGAAGCCTGTTTCGGCGATCTTGACGTTTTCAACCAGGCTGGAAAGTTGATCCAGGGTGATGTCGACGGCCGTCATGCCGGCAACGTCGGACCGGTCTGCCGTCCAGAGCGGATAAAAGAAACTGACGATCTGGGCGCCGGTAATGGCGTCGATATAAGGCGCGGTTCCAACGATGTCCCGCGGAACGGGACGCGCCTCCGGATCAGCGATCCAGGCCTGCCAGCCCTCGTAGACGCCCGGGAAAAAGAAGTCCCAGAAATTGTCCTCGTTATGGCCCGGATAGAGCTTGTCGAAGGTCTGCGCCTGGTCGGTATAGGGCGTCGTGCGCATGATCGGCTTGTCTTTCGGGCCGACATAATACATCTGCAGCTTCGGCGCCCCGGTCTTCATCATGCCGGGTGCAATCAGATTGAAGGCAGAACTGTCCGCGATCTGCGCCTGGACCTCCGGCGTCGGATTGCCCTCATCGTCCAGGAGATAGCCCCAAACGCTGACAACCGATTCACCCGGCGAATTCTGTGACCAGCCGGCGTCAGGGTTGAACACGAGCTTGTCGCCAAGCTTCGGGTCATTCTCGACCGTGAGGCCTACCTCGGTGCCGGTCTCGGGATTGTCGATCAACGTCTGCATCGACCCGCCCAGAGCTTCGACCTCGGAAAAAACCTGATCAAGCAGAAGGTCCGTGCGCAGTGCCGTCGTATCGATATAGGTCTGAAGATATTCTTCAGTCGCCCGGGTCAGTCCGGTTCCGACCTTTTCTGTCGCGTCCTTTGACAGACGCTGCACGTTCCAGATCGCCACGCCACCGGCCAGCATCAGGTCGAACAGAACCGCAGCACTGACCACGAGAATGAATTTTGCACGGAAACTGTGCCGCGAAAAACGTCCGATACGGGGTGGGTCCTGTTTCGCCGCCGGCTCTGACGTCACTTCCTGCACACTCATTGTGGTTTCCGCCCCGATGCAACCCAGATTGGCCAGCCCGCATATCCCTTGGGATGCAGGGCGGCAAAGATATGGTCCTGGAAGCCCTGCCGAAATGCCTTGATTTCCTCGGCACTGTCGCCACGCTCAACGGCCATCTGGCCCGCATAGACGTCTTCCCAGGACTGGATGATGTCGGCAAAATCCTGCGGATTGCCATCCAGGTTGGTGACCATGAAGGATTCCATCTTGATGTCCTCAAAGCCGCCCTCGATCAGGTAACGGCGGCTCTTGGGGCCCAGTTCGATGTCCATGTTGAAATGCGACCAGAGCCGCGCAACTTCCGTGTAGGTGCGCTGGATCGTTTCCGAACGCGGTTCGCCCAGACAGTGGGAATTCTTCTCATTGGTGATGTAGACCCGCCCGCCCGGTTTGCAGATGCGGAACAGCTCCTTCAGGATCAGCTCAGGCCGGTCGAACACCTGCAGCGAATGTCGGCACGTGACGAAGTCGAACTGGTCGCTCTCCAGCAGCATGTCCGAAGCATCGCCGAACACGTAGTCGATCCCGCGCACGCCGAAATCATGCGCAACCTTGCGCGCATAGTCGAGACTGGAACGGCTATGGTCGAGCGCCACCAGGCGCGACGGCTGATATTCCTTTTGCAGAAGCACTGCAAAGTCGCCGATGCCGCAACAGATGTCGGCCACCTGCATTTCCGGTTCGAGGCCGTGACGAGCAAGCATCGTGCGCTCGTGATGCCAGGTGAGTTTGGTCTGCGTCCTGAGGATCGGGATGAACCCGCCTTCTTCAAGGAAGGTCTGTCCCGGATAAAACTCGCTGTCATACTCGCTGACGGTGATCTGGTCCGACATCGTTTCCAGGACCGCGAACTTCCGCGTTGCCCAGCCCACCACGCTTGAAGTGGTCACGTGGACATTCAGGTCGCTTCGTCCGCGCACGAGATCCAGGATCTTGCAGGCAAAGGTATGAAAGGCGACGTTGTTCATGCGCACGAGACGGCGCACATTCACGTAGAATTTTCCACTGACGCCAGATACAGAGCGTTCAAGCTCGGAAAGGCAACCGGAAAGCTCGTCCGCGCGCTGAGGCCGCAGGCTTCCCGTCAGCGAAAATTCTTGATCATTCTCGTTGAAGCTCCAGTCAAATGAAGGGGCCATTCCGTCCGCAATCATTCCGTCTTGTCCTCAAGCCTCAGGTCAGCAACAAGGCGCATAGTCCCGTTTTCACGCCGTTCGATGGCCAGTTTCGCTCCATAGTCCACGCCGAGTTCCAGCAGTCCCAGATTCGGATCCGGTTCCCTGTCAGCAAACAATGCTTCGAGGTATTGCGTCTCGGCATCCTCCCGGCCCAAAGTTTCGATCGCCTCGTGGTAAATGCTGTAAGTCGCGTCATCGACCGGAAAGACCAGCTCGATCCTGTCCCGGTTGTCGATGCGTTGTACGGCGCAATGCAAAGTGCCGTTGACGCCATGCGTCCTGAAAACCGTCTCGAGAAGCTCGTTGAGGGCGGAGGAATAAAGATTGGAAAACAGCAGCGAATCCAGCCGGTTATGACTGACCATGCGCGCCAGGTAGCCTGACATCAGGTCACAGTGGCTCCAGTCCGAACAGAAATCCTGAATATCCAGGTCCATCTGCAGCATCGGCAGTGCATCACTGTTCGGGGAAGCCCCTTCAGAGAGTGACGTCATTTCTATTCCCCCCTTGGCGCAGCCGATGGCACCCGATCTCGGGTTTCATCCTAATACTGCTCTCGCGGAAACTGCGGCAGACTTCCCCAGCGTCGTCGACTCGCGCATTTAACAATAGGACTTCGCTGATTGCCAAGCCCAGATCAAGTGCAATCGGCCTTTGATCCATAGTCCTCAACGTGTCTCTCGATTGTTTCCGGGCTTCCAGAGCCCTTTCGTTCCCATAGTGTCGGACTGCTCCATTCGATCAAGGTGGCCAGGAATTAAATTTCGGACATGAAATCGGATTCCTCAGCCAGAATCAGGGTCGACATTCCAAAAATTAGCGCAGGTTTTCAACTCGCAAACTGTGATGCCGGTCACATGGCCGCTCAGCGTCCCCCTCTCATACGAAAACAGGGCTCCGAAGAGCCCTGCCAACTGGTTGAAACGGATTTGCTGACCGTCAACTAGCGTTTGGGGATGATGTTGTGCTCCGGACCAAAGGGGAAACCGGTGATGTTGTCTGCGCCGTCCTCCGTCACGATCAGGATATCGTGCTCCCGGTAACCGCCCGCGCCCGGCTGACCCTCCGGAATCATGATCATCGGTTCCATCGATACGACCATGCCCGGCTGGAGAACCGTTTCAACATCTTCGCGCAACTCCACCGATGCCTCGCGGCCGTAATAGTGGCTCAGAACGCCGAAGGAATGGCCATAGCCGAAGCTGCGATACTTCAACAGGTCATGCTTGCGATAGATGTCATTCAGTTCGCGCGCGATGTCGCAGCAGCGCGCACCGGGCCTGATCAGCTTCAACCCCTCCTCGTGAACATGACAGTTGATCTCCCAGAGCCGCAGATGCGCGTCGGAGGCGTATTCGCAAAACAGCGTGCGTTCCAGGGCGGTGTAGTAGCCAAAGATCATCGGGAACGTGTTGAGGCTCAGAATGTCGCCGGCCTCGACCACCTTGTTGGTGACCGGGTTGTGCGCCCCGTCGGTATTGATGCCGGACTGGAACCAGGTCCAGGTATCCATCAGCTCGACAAACGGAAAGGATTTGGCGATTTCCCGGATCATGGCATTTGTCGACGCGATCGCCACTTCATGCTCGGTAACACCCGCCTGGACAGCGTCGACCAGCGCAGCGCCGCCGACGTCACAGATCCGGGCGCCCTCGCGAATGAGGACGTGTTCCTCGGCACTCTTGATCGTACGCTGCGCCATGGCATCGGCGGCAACATCCACGAGTTCCACGCCGGGCAGAGCCGCTTCGAGAAGTTTCAGCATGTCCAGCGACACGTGATCAAATTCGATACCGATCCGCTTGATGGACGGATTGGGCATGCCGAGCAGAGACTGAATGGCGTGAAAATAGTTGTCCCGGCGCCAGTCGGTGTAGATCACCGTGTCCCCATGCGTGCGGCGCCAGGGTTGGCCACCGTCAATTCCGGCTGCGATCGTCGTTGCCTTGTCCTGGGTGACCAGGAACCCGTATTTGCGGCCGAAATAGCAATAGAGGAAGCCGGAGTAGTAGCAGATGTTGTGGTAGGAGGTGAACAGACAGGCGTCGATCTGCCGGTCTGACATCAACTGCCTCAGCTTTGACTGGCGGCTGTCCATCTCGTTTGCGGAAAAGGGCGAAAAAGCCTTTTCGCCATTGTTCATTTCGTAAATGCGGATCATGTCATCGCTCATGCGAGGGCTCCTTCTTGTTCGTGTCCACATGCTCCGGGCCTGAAACGCAAAACGGGCCGGCCTCCGTAAAGAGAAGCCGGCCCGCCAGGCCCAATTCCTGATTGTCATGCTGCCGGGAGCCGTGATCGTCACGCTCCACCCGGTGACTGGCGTTCCGCCACCGGTTCTGTCGAAAGCAGCGGGCTCAAGTCAGCCCGTCCCGGATTATCCCGGGGTCAAACCTCTCAAACGTTCCGACCGGCGACGCAAGAGCTCCAGCACGGTCAAAAGGGCAATCGATATGGCGACCATGAGGGACGCCACGGCGAGAATGGTCGGAGAAATCTGTTCGCGCAACCCTGTAAACATTTGCCATGGCAAAGTCTTCTGACCGGCGGATCCGAGGAACAGCACCACCACGACCTCGTCAAACGAGGTGATGAAGGCAAACAGAGCACCGGAAACAACGCCCGGGATGATCAGGGGCATCTGCACCTTGAAGAAGGTGGTCACCGGGTCTGCACCGAGACTTGCCGATGCACGCACCAGCGAGCGGTCAAATCCGACAAGCGTGGCCGTCACCGTGATGATCACGAACGGCGTACCAAGAGCCGCATGCGCCAGAACAACGCCAAAATACGTGCCCTGCAGACCGATGCGGGAATAGAAGAAATACATGCCCGCCGCGGAGATGATCAGGGGCACGATCATCGGCGAGATCAGCACCGCCATGATGGCCGACTTGTAGGGCACATGCGACTGCGACAGGCCGATGGCCGCCAATGTCCCGAAAGCCGTAGCGAGAATAGTCGCGATCGGTGCGATCAAGAACGAATTGGTCAGTGCCTGCTGCCAGTCGGGATTGGTGAAGAAGTCGTTGTAATGCTTGAAGGAATATCCTTCTGGACTGAACGACAGCATCTCCTTTGTGAAGGTGAAGAAGTCCTGCGCGTTGAAACTCAAGGGCAAGATCACCAGGATCGGGAAGATCAGGAAGAAGAAGATCAGCCCGCAAATTATCCTGAACGTGTAGAACCAGGTCCTCTGGAGAGGAGACGCATATGGGGGAAGTGCACTCATATGATCCTCCTATCCGAGCTTGACGTTGTCGATGCCTACGATCTTGTCGTAGACCACGAAGAGAACAAGAACCGCCACAAGCAGGAGTGTTCCGAGCGAAGCGGCGAGCCCCCAATTCAGCGATGACGAGATGTGATAGGCGATCCGGTTGGAGATAAAGATACCGGAGGTGCCGCCAACCAGTTCAGGCGTGATGTAGTAACCGATCGACAGGATGAACACGAGAACCGCGCCTGCGCCGATCCCGGGGACGGACTGCGGGAAATAGACCCGCCAGAAGGCCGTCCAGTCATTGGCTCCGAGGCTCTTGGCCGCGCGCACATAAGTCGGCGATATGGTTTTCATGACGGAATAGAGCGGCAGGATCATGAATGGCAGCAGGATATGCGTCATGGCGATGATCGTACCGGTCTGGTTGTTGATCATGACCAGCCGCCCACTGTCTGAAATGATATTTGCCCAGACCAGGAAATCATTGATGACCCCCTGTTGTTGAAGCAGCACTTTCCAGGCCGAGGTTCGCACCAGGAGTGACGTCCAAAAGGGAAGCAACACGAGGATCATCAAGAGATTTGACGTTCGAAGCGGCAGGGCTGCGAGCAGGAACGCGATCGGGTATCCGAGGAGCAGGCACGAAACGGTAATGACAATCGACAGGAACAGGGTCCTGCCAAACAGGAACATGTAGATCCGTTCGTCAGCGGGTTTCAGCTCGATCCCTTCCGCGCCACGCTTGGCGTCAAAGGCATTCAGGAAGTAACCATCCGTGTAGCTGGGTGAAAACTGCTGCAGGACCTGCCAGGTGGCAACATCGCCCCACTTCTTGTCGGCGCTCAGGAACTGGTCCTTGAAAGGACCGCCCTCATCCATGCGCTTGATGCGACGACCGGTCTTGCGGAACAGACTCGAGATCCCGCTTTGCTCATAGTTCAGTCGTGAGCCCAGTCGGGTATGGGTCTTTTCGGCGACAGCAATGACCATGTCATTGTAGAGCGCCACGAAGACCGCTTCGTCCGGCGCCTCGCCGGACGCAGGATCCCACTCTCGAAGAGCAACGACCGTTTCCGGCAGGGTCTCGGAAACGATACCGTTTTCGACAGACCGGAAAAGCATGTCCACGATCGGGGCCACGAAGGTGATCAGGACAAAAATCAGCAAGGGTGCGATCAGCATCAGGGCGCGCAGTTTTTCCCTGCGCAAGGCCTTCGCAAGAGCCGCCTTGAGCGGTTTTCCATCTTGCGTCGTCAGGACCTGACCGTCTTGGGTGGTGTCACTCATGAAGCGGGGTTCCGAAAATCAAGTAAGATGTTCCGGGTGGGGCCATGCCCCACCCGGATCAAAGCCGCTAGGCTTACTGTGTCAGCCACGCCTGGAATTTGGCGTCGATGTCATCGCGATAATCAGCCCACCACTCGTAGTTATAGAGGAAGGTGTTTTTCGCGTTGTTCGGATCTGTCGGCATGTGCGGAGCCATGTCGATGCCGAGGGTTGCGTGCTTGCCGACCAGCGGAGCGGACGACTTGCGTGCAGGACCGTAGGAGATGAATTTCGCCTGGTCCGCCAGACGCTGGGTGTCGGTGGCGTATTTGACGAGCTTCTTGGTTGCGGCCAGACGATCTTCCGGAAGACCGGCCGGGATGATCCAACCGTCAAGGTCGAACACCTGGGCGTCCCAGAGCATCTTGACCGGCTGCTTCTGCTCTTCGATGAGCGCGAACAGGCGACCGTTATAGGTGGAGCCGATCACGACTTCCTTGTCGGCCAGAAGCTGCGGGGTTTCCGCACCAGCGGACCACCAGACAACGTTGTCCTTGATGGTGTCGAGCTTGGCGAGAGCCCGTGCAAGGCCTTCTTCGGTTTCCAGAACGTTGTAGACTTCTTCCTTCGGAACACCGTCACACAGGAGAGCCCACTCGACGTTGTTGATCGGACGCTTTTCCAGGGAGCGCTTGCCCGGGAACGTTTCCAGATCGAACACGTCACAGATGTTGGAAGGCTCCTTGCCACCCCACTCTTCAACGTCGGAGCGATAGCCGAATGTCGTGGAGTAAACGATCTGCGGGATGAAGCACTCGGAAACCAGAAGATCGCCGAAGTCGTCAGCAGCAGAGGTTCCGTCAGGAGCCGCGGCAAGGTCGGTTGCCGGGTCGATTTCGATTGCCAGGCCTTCGTCACACAGACGGATGGCGTCGGAAGCAACCACGTCGACGAGGTCCCAGGTCACGTTGCCGGCTTCGTTCATGGCGCGCAGTTTCGCAACAGCTTCAGCAGAAGACTCGTCCCAGATCACGTTGATGTCCGGGTTCTCCTTCATGTAGGGGTCCGTGTAGGCGTTCTTCTGAGACGCCTGATACGCACCGCCCCAGGAGACGAGTGTCAGGTCCGTAGCAAGTGCCGCGCTGCTGGCAAAAGCCATTGCGGTACCTGCAAGAATTACTGTTCTGAGCTTCATTTGGACTAGCTCCCTCTTTTTAGGATTTAACGGATGGTTTTCCGTTGTTGTCGCTGACGGCCGGTCAACCGGCCGCCGGGCGAATTTAGACAACCGCGTCGAGCGCTTTGCAGTCGTTGAGCGCCCAGCCCACAGGGACCGTGTCGCCAACATTGAGCGTGCGCCTCTCTCCGCGATTGCGAACCTTTACAATGAACTCGTCATTCCCCGCGACATTCATGCGAACGCGTATATGGTCGCCGAGATAGATGAGTTCCTCAATCCGGGCATCGACCAGATTGTCCATCGAATCATGCGTGTCGAACTCGACCCGCTCCGGACGGAGCGACAAGGTCGTCATGTCACCGACCGAAGCAACATTGACCCGATCCGCCTTGAGTTTCGTGCCGTCGCCAAGCTCGACCAGGCATTCCTCGCCCTGGATCTCGACAACCTTGCCGTTCAGCTTGTTGTTCTCACCGATGAACTGCGCGACGAAAGAATTCTGCGGATCTTCATAAAGGTCATCCGGCGTGGACAGTTGCTGAATGACCCCGTCATTGAAGACCGCAACACGGTCCGACATGGTCAGCGCTTCTGTCTGGTCGTGCGTCACATAGACCACGGTAACACCGAGATTTTCGTGAATATGCTTGATCTCGTACTGCATCTGCTCACGCAGCTGCTTGTCGAGCGCACCAAGCGGCTCGTCCATGAGGACCAGCTCCGGGTCAAACACGAGCGCACGCGCCACGGCGACACGCTGTTGCTGGCCGCCTGACAATTGCGCCGGGCGCCGATTGCCGAAACTTCCAAGTTCGACCATGTCGAGCGCGCGCTGAACCTTCTCCTGCTGCTCCGCCTTGCCGACATTGCGCACCTGAAGCGGGAACGCCAGGTTCTCGGCAACCGTCATGTGGGGGAACAGCGCATAATTCTGGAAGACCATGCCGATACCGCGCTTGTGCGGCGGTACATTGTTGATCGGCCTGTCGTTCAGATAAATCTCGCCATGGGTGGCAGGCTCAAACCCGGCCAGCATCATCAGACACGTGGTCTTTCCGGAACCGGACGGTCCAAGCATCGTCAGAAATTCGCCAGGAGGAATATCGAGGTTGAGGTTCTTTACGACCAGGCTTTCCCCGTCATAGCTCTTTTGAACGCTGTCATACTTAACAGCAGCGCCCCGTGTGTTCGCCATTTTGTCCCCAAGTCTGGTTCATTCATTATTATTTCGCTGTTGACCGAAAACGCTGAGGTGTCATTCGACGCCAAGAGCTTCCGGCCAACGCGATGTCGCTTACAAAAACAAAAATGCACAGACATGGAAAGGGGGCAATGAAAAAAAATGGATATTTTTTAATCAGTTGCCGATTTAATATTTTGCATTGCGGTATAAAGGGGAAATTTTTACTCAACAAAAACAGCCCGGAGAAAAGATTACTTTCTCCAGGATGCGATAACTCTGATGCACAGTTCTATATCTTTGCTATTGGGCTTTAGTATTTGTCCTTGGGCCGGGCACAAGATGTCCAGAAACGTCATGGAATGCTCTGCGAGCGCCAAAGACGGCTGCTTCGGACCGGTTTCACCCGAATTCAGTTACAAGAAGTTTCTGCTCTGCTGCGGCAGCAATCGTCTTGTAAACCAGATGTGACCTCCGCTAGGTTTCAGGCAAACTCCAGGGTGAGATGTGCAGAACTCAGAAAACCAACAACCGGAATTCCTGACCACACGGGAAGTGGCGGACCTGCTTCGCGTCAAGGAACGCAAGGTCTATGACCTGGCGGCGGCCGAAGAAATTCCCCATCGCAGAATCACCGGCAAGCTGCTTTTTCCCGCCGAAGAACTGCGCGCCTGGATCGACGGATCGGGAAACCCGGTTCCAAAGGATCGACCGGCCGTCCTGGCAGGGTCCCACGATCCGTTGCTTGACTGGGCAATCAGGGCATCGGGCTGCGGCCTTGCGACCCTATGCAACGGCAGCAAGGACGGACTGAAACAATTTTCCTCTGTTTCAGCCGCGCTGGCAGGAATTCATCTTCCCGACGATGACGGATGGAACATCGCTTCCGTTGAGGCTCTCGAAACTACTGATGCCGTGCTGATCGCGTTTGCGACACGCAAGCGCGGCCTGCTTTTGGCACCGGACTGCGGGGAAGTCACCGCCCTGCCCGACCTGAAGAGCAAACGGTTTGCCTTGCGCCAGCCCGGTGCCGGAGCTGCCATCCTCTTTTCAAGGTTGCTCAAGGAAGCCGGCATGACGGTCGAAGACCTCGCCTGCGTCCGCAGCCATGCCCATACGGAAGCCGAGGCTGCTGCTGCAGTCGCAGGCGGTGAGGCCGATGCAGCTCTTGGAATCGAGGCGATGGCGCGGCAGTTCAAGCTCCCCTTCCTGCCGCTCGTCGACGAACGCTTCGATCTCTTGATCGATTGCAAGTCGTATTTTTCCGAACCGGTCCAAATTCTGTTCGCGTTTACCCGCACACAGGAATTCAGCGACAAGGCCGAGGCTCTGGGTGGATACGATCTTTCGAACCTTGGCTCCGTCAGGTGGGTGTCAACCTGACGCCGACCAGTGCCAGACAAACAGGAATTGTTTCCATGAGCGACATTCGCCCCCACGAAGTCATGGTTCCCACAACACCACCCGACGACGCCAGATTGCGTTTTATCGGCAAGATCCACACACCCTGGACCGACAGGAAGGACTGTCCCCGCCAGGGGAAGCAGGATGGCCCGGAATGCCGGGTCGAAATCTTCGAACCCTGGGTGCCGGCTCTGAAGGGCATTGAGGACTTCGAGCAGGTGGAACTGCTCTATTGGCTGGACAAGGCACGCCGTGACCTCGTGATCCAGAATCCAGGGCACAGCGACAAGACCTTCGGGACATTTGCATTGCGGTCGCCGGTGCGCCCGAACCCGATCGGAACCGTATCCGCCAGGCTCATCTCGGTTGACGGGCCGATCCTGACCGTCCGCGGTCTGGACTGCCTTGACGGCACGCCCTTGATCGATCTGAAACCGGATCGCTGCTCCTTCACACCAAAGGCACCTCCGAAACCCTGACGGCAAGGCGTCGGCAGCCATACCCTACTCGGTCAGCTTGACAAGCCGCTTTCTCATCTCAAAAGTCGGCGCAAACCGCTCCTGAAAGGCGGATCAGGGAGATATTCATGAACTTGCCAGACGACACCGTTTCAACCGGTATCAATGACGTCGTGTCCATCGCGCGCGACGGCGCGATCGGGCTGATTGTCCTTGACAACCCGCCGGTCAATGCCGCCTCGCACGCCCTGCGATCGGGCATCTGGAAAGCGATGGAAACGCTACAGGCCGATTCGGCAATCAAGGCAATCGGACTGTATGCAAGGGGCCGAACCTTCATTGCTGGTGCCGACATCCGCGAATTTGGCAAACCGCCGCAAGATCCGTGGTTGCCTGATCTTTGCAATTTCCTCGAAGACAGCAACAAACCGATCGTTTGCGTCCTTCATGGAACGACGCTCGGCGGTGGACTGGAAGTCGCCCTGGCCTGCCATGCCCGTGTTGCCCTTGCAGGCACAAGGGTTGGCCTTCCGGAAGTGACGCTCGGCATCCTGCCCGGAGCCGGCGGCACCCAGCGCGCGCCCCGTCTTGCTGGCGTTGCAGCGTCTCTCGACCTGATTACCAGTGGCAAGCCGATTTCCGCAGAACAAGCGCTTGAGAGCGGATTGATCGACAGGATCTCCGAGGGCGATCCGTGCGAAATTGCCCTGAAGGCCGCACAGGATGTCATCGCCGGCGTACTAGCGACGCGGCGAACTAAGGATCTTTCGACACAACCCGATCAAGACGCAATTTCTGCGATGCGCGCAAAGCTGGAAAAGACGCAGCCGCTCCTGTTTTCTCCGCACAAGTGTGTCGACGCGGTCGAGGCGAGCAGTCTGCCGTTATCGGAAGGCCTCCAGGAGGAACGACGCCTGTTCAACGCCTGCATGGAGAGCCCGCAAAGAGCCGGACTGATCCACGCCTTCTTTTCGGAGCGCGCTGTGGCCAAGGTTCCTGAATCCTTGGCAACTCCACGGGAAGTCACCAGGATCGGTGTCATTGGTGGAGGAACCATGGGCTCGGGTATTGCGACAGCCGCCCTGCTCGCAGGCTTTCCGGTCACCTTAAGTGAACGCGACCAGGCAGGCCTGGACAGAGGCACGGCAACGATCGCGAAAAACCTGGACGGCGCCGTCAAGCGTGGAAAGCTCGCCGCTGAAAAACGGGACAGCATTCTGGAGGGCAGGCTTTCTACGACAACAGATCTTGCCGATCTTGCCGACAGGGACCTGGTGATCGAGGCCGTCTTTGAGGACATGGGTGTGAAACGGGAGATTTTCGAGACGCTCGATAAGGTCACCAGACCGGGCGCCATTCTCGCATCCAACACCTCTTATCTGGACATCAATGAAATAGCCGCAGTGACATCCCGCCCGGAAGACGTGATCGGCCTGCACTTCTTCTCGCCGGCGCATATCATGCGGCTGATGGAAGTTGTTGTTGCCGACAAGACCGGTGCCGATGTTGTTGCGACCGGCTTTTCGCTCGCAAGGAAACTCAAGAAGATCGCAGTGCGGTCCGGCGTCTGCGACGGATTTATCGGCAACCGCATCATGACGTTCTACAAGAAGGCCGCCGACTACATGATGATGGACGGGGCCTCTCCTGAAGAGATCGATACTGCGATCACCGGGTTCGGCTTCGCCATGGGCCCTTACCAGGTTGCTGATCTGGCTGGCCTCGACATCAGCTGGGCCGCCAACAAGCGCCGCGCTGCAACACGTCCGGCCGAAGAGCGATATATCCCGATCGCGGACCAGATTTGCGAACAGGGCTGGTTCGGCCGCAAGACTGGCCAGGGTTTTTATGTCTACGACGAGAAAGCCCCGCGCCCGAACCCGGATGCGCTCACAATCATCGATCAGGAACGCGACAAGGCTGGTGTCGCACCGCGCGCGTTCACCCAAGGCGAAATTGTCGATCGCTTCGTCACCGCGATGATCCTGAAAGCCACGCGCGTGCTGGAAGAAGGCATCGCGCTTCGTCCCATCGACATCGACGCCGTGTTCCTGTTCGGCTACGGCTTCCCACGGTTCCGCGGTGGCCCCATGCACACCGCCGACCAGATCGGGGCGGGGGAGCTCGTGCGCCGGATCGAGGCTTACGCACAAGAAGACGCCTATTACTGGCAAGTCCCGGAGCTGCTCAGGAATATGGCTGAGAGGGACGGTTCCTTCGCGGAGATGAATGAGGGGACCTAACAGGTCTCCCCGGTTCCGACGACAGGATTGGTGTTTATTTCTCTTTTCGTTGTCATCTCCGAGCAAGTCGGGGATGACACCCGGAATACGATGTTTTTTCTAAACGGCCTTCGCAGCGTCCAGCCCGCCCGCTGCATATTCCGGCACGCTCGCCCCCAGCCGTAACCCGAGCTCGGGATTGGACGCGTTGCCATCCAGCGCCCGCTTCTTGACGCCTTGCAGGATTGCCCCCATTCGGAAAAACGCGAAGGCAAGGTAAAACCCGAAGTCGCGAATGCCGGAAACGCCCATGCGCGCGCAATAGTCGTCTATGAAGGCCTTGTCTTCGGGAATGCCGAACGCCGCGCGATCGACACCCGCGAGACCGCGTCCTTCCGGCCCGGTCGGGCGTTGCCATTGCATGACCAAAGCGGCCAGGTCTGCATAGGGATGGCCCAGCGTGGAAAGCTCCCAATCGAGCACGGCAACGCATCGGGCGCCATCTTCTGAGAAAAGCAAATTGTCGATCCGGTAGTCACCGTGAACCAAAGTCCGTTTTCCATCGTCTTCCGGAACATTTTCGTCCAGCCAGGCAATCAGCTCATCCATTGCCTCGATGGTGCCGGTCTCGCTCGCCCGGTATTGCTTTGTCCAACGATCGATCTGACGGCGGAAGTAGTTTCCCGAGGGACCAAAGTCGAGCAGGCCCTGCGCTGCCAGATCAACCGAATGGATGGCAGCGAGAACCCGGTTCATCTCGGTATAGATTGCTCTGCGCGGGGTATTGCCGAGGCCCGGCAGGCACGGGTCATCAAAGTTTCGACCCTTCACAAAGTCCATTACATAAAAGGCCGAGCCGATCACGTCTTCGTCTTCACACAGAACATGCATCTGCGATACGGGCACATCCGTTTCTGCCAGCGCGGCCTGGACCCTGAACTCGCGATCAACTGCATGAGCCGACTTGAGCAAAACACCGGGTGGCTTCCGCCGAAGAACATAAAGGCCACTGGATGCAGTCAGCAGGTAGGTTGGATTGGACTGGCCCCGATTGAATTTATCGGCCTTCGCTAATCCCTCGAAGCCGGGCAGGTGCTTCTCCAGCCAGCTGCCGAGCCCCTTCAGGTCAGGATCGGTCACCTCACCCGACATGATCAAACCTGCTTGTTTGAATATTTGCGCAGTTCCGCCCGCGCAACCTGACGTCGATGCACCGCATCCGGCCCATCGGCAAAACGAAGGGTTCGAAGATGCGTCCACATGGCCGCAAGCGGGAAATCCTGACTGATGCCGGCCGCTCCGTGAACCTGCATGGCCTCGTCGACCACCTTCAATGCCATGAGCGGAGCCACCACCTTGATCTTGCTGATCCAGGGCTGGGCAGCCCGCGTGCCTTGCGTGTCCATGACCCAGGCCGCTTTCAGGCACAACAGCCGCGCCATTTCAATTTCCATGCGCGCATCGGCGATGATGTCGTAATTGGCGCCGAGGTCCGTCAGCTTCTTGCCAAATGCCTCTCTCGACGCGGCCCGGCTGCACAGGAGTTCCAGAGCCCGCTCCGCCTGGCCGATCGCCCGCATGCAATGGTGGATGCGTCCCGGACCCAACCGACCCTGCGCGACTTCGAACCCGCGTCCCTCTCCAAGCACCAGATCCTGTGCCGGAACGCGCACATCGGTGAACCTTATGTGCATGTGCCCGTGGGGCGCATCGTCTGCTCCAAAAACCTGCATCGGGCGCAGCACCTCGATCCCGGCCGCATCTGCGGGCAGCAGGAACATGGAATGCCGGCTGTGCTTGTGCGCTTCGGGAGCCGTCACGGCCATCACGATGTAGAGCGCACAACGGGGATCTCCGGCGCCGGTCGCCCACCATTTTTCACCGTTCAGGATCCAGTCGTCGCCGTCCAGCGTGGCATTCATGGCAATATTGGTGGCATCCGAGGAAGCAACATCCGGCTCGGTCATCAGGTAGGCGGACCGGATGTCACCTTCCAGAAGCGGTTTCAGCCAGCGCTGCTTGTGAGCATCCGTGCCATAGCGTTCCAGCACTTCCATGTTGCCGGTGTCAGGCGCATTGCAGTTGAAAATTTCGGCGGCGATGCCAACCTTGCCCATTTCCTCGGCCAGGTAGGCATATTCGACTGTTGAGAGCCCGAAACCGCGTTGGCTGTCGGTCAGCCAGAAATTCCAGAGGCCGCGCTCCTTCGCCTTCGTCTTCAGTGTTTCAAGAATCTCCAGTTGCCGATCCGTCATCCTGAAACGGTCGCCGGAGGGATGCTTGCCGACTTCAGCGTGATACTCCTCGTCCAGCGGTGCGATCTCGGTTTCGACCATGTGTCGAACCTTTTCGATGAGCGGGCGCACCCGCTCGGAAATACCTAGATCCATCTGTCCCTCTGCCAAAGTCACTCTCAAATCCTGTGGTCTTGATCGTCGCGGCCGTTACGCCTGTTTCGTATCAAGGGTCGTCGTCAATATCCGGTTCCAGATAGAACCTGTTGAGCCAGGCGGCCACAAGGGCCGGTCGTTTTCCGCCTTCGATCTCGACGGTGGCCTCCCAGTTCACATCCAGTTCGCCGGGTTTGTTCTGCTGTACGTCTGAAAGAACGAAACGACCCCGCACGCGAGACCCTGTCTTCACCGGCAACAGAAACCTGACCTTGTCGAAGCCGTAGTTAATGCCCATGACCGCACCGATGATTTTCGGCTGCGCTTCCAGTCCCATCGCGGAGAGCAGTGAAAGCGTCAGAAATCCATGGGCAATGGTACCGCCAAAAGGGGTGTTGGCCGCCCTCGCCGGGTCGACGTGAATGAATTGATGATCGTTCGTGACATCGGCGAAGGCGTCGACTTGCGCCTGGTTTACCTCGACCCAGGAGGACACGCCGACCTCCCGGCCAAGCATCTCCTTGAGAGCCCCGACCGTTACCGAAGTTGTCGCCGACGCAGCCGTCACTCATAGGCCTCCTGAAAGAGGTCGGGCCCTGTTTCGACATTGATGCCGCCGCTGACCGGCAGGATGGCACCGGTGATATAGGCGCCGCCCTGACCGCAAAGAAATTGCATGACACCGGCAATGTCTTCCGGCCGGCCGACCCGGCCAAGGGGGACCTGCGCACCGACACGCGCCCGGACGTCCTCGTCCGCGGTTGCAAACGCGGTCATCTTGCTGACGAACGGGCCCGGCGCCAAGGCATTGACCGTGATGCGCCGGTCGGCCAATTCCTTTGCCAGTATCCTTGTCAGGTGGTGCACGGCAGCCTTGGAGGCCGCGTAGCTGTAAGCCCGGTCACCGTGGGGCGTTTCCCCCATGACCGACCCGACATTGATCACCCGCGCAGGATCTTCGTCGCTGGCCGCGGTCTCAAGCAAGGGCAGCAATTCCTGCGTCAGGTGAAACAGGCCTGCCACGTTCAGACGCATGACGCGGTCCCAGGCCATATAGGGAAACTGGCCGAGCGGCATGCCCCAGCTGGTACCGGCATTGTTCATCAGGATATCGAGACGGTCCGCCCGGGCTCGGACGTCTCTACACAGCACCGCGATGCCCTCCTCGGTTCCGACATCGCCGCCAAACCCTTCCACCTGTCCGCGATAGCCAAGCGCGTTCAGGTCGTCAGCGGCTTGTGCACAGGCCTCGGCCTTCCGGCTGGCAATCAGCACCCTCGCACCCGCGGCACACAGGCCTTCAGCCGCCATGCGGCCAATCCCGGTCGCCCCTCCGGTCACCAGTGCCGTTTTTCCGGTCAGATCAAACAGGTTCTCGGGGGTCATTCCATATCCTCGGCATAGGTTTTCCTGAGTGTCAGCTTGGACACTTTCCCCGTCGCGGTCAGGGGCAACGCCTCCACGAAAACAACATCGTCTGGCAATTGCCACTTGGCGACCCGCACTGCCAAAAGGTCAATCAGCTCCTGTTTCCGGGGCTGGGCGTCGTCTCTTGCCTGCACAATCAGGAGCGGGCGTTCATCCCATTTCGGATCCGGCACGGCAATCACCGCACATCCGGCAACGCCCGGGTGGGACATGACGATGTTTTCAAGATCGAGCGAACTGATCCATTCGCCTCCGGATTTGATGAGATCCTTCGATCTGTCCGTGATTTTCAGGAACCCGTCCGCATCGATTGCCGCAACATCCCCGGTGCAGAACCAGCCTTCCGCGTCGAAGACCTCTTTCGACGCCTCCGGGTTCTCGAAATAGCCTGAGGTGACGGTGTTTCCTCGCACATAGAGGTGGCCCGACACCTTGCCGTCGTGAGGCAACCTGTTGCCGGCATCATCAACGATTTTCATATCGACGCCAAAGACCCTGCGCCCCTGCGACTGTTTCCTGTCGAGCCGCTCTTCAAGAGGCAGTTGCTGCAGCTGAGGTGGCAAATTGCACTGCGTCCCGAGCGGGCTCATTTCGGTCATGCCCCAGGCATGGCAGACATTTATTCCCTTGGTCTCGAATGCCTCGATCAGGGACCGGGGCGCCGCCGAACCGCCGACGACGATGTCTCCAAAACCTTCGGGCAGTCGCCCGCGCTGGTTGATCTCGTTCATCAGGCCAAGCCAGACCGTCGGCACGCCCCAGGCGGAAAAGACCTTTTCGCGATCCATGAGATCAAAGACGCTTTTCCCGTCGAGCGCGCCGCCCGGAAAGATCAGGCCCGCGCCTGACAATGGCGCCCCGTAGGGCAGGCCCCAGGCATTGACATGAAACAGTGGAACGACGGGCAGGATGCGCGTTCCTTCGCAAAGGGTCTTGGGAATGGTCACGCACATATTGAAGGCGTGCAGCACGGTCGAGCGATGGGTATAAAGCGTGCCCTTCGGATGCCCTGTGGTTCCGGACGTGTAACAAAGACCCGCTGCCTGGTCCTCCGGGAAGTCCGGCCAGTCTATGCTGTCCGTTTCCCCATCGAGGATCTCCTCATAGCACAGCACCCCGTCCAGTGTCGTTTCCGGCATGTGGGCCCTGTCCGTCAGGACCACGATACGCAAACCCTGCGGCAACTGTTCCCGGAGCTTCTCGATGATTGGCACGAAGGTCAGATCGACAAAGAGCAATCGATCATCAGCGTGATTGACGATATAGATCATCTGCTCGGCTGACAGCCGGGGATTGATCGTGTGACACACCGCGCCAATCCCGGAGACACCATAATAGAGCTCGAAATGCCGATAACCGTTCCAGGCCAGCGTCGCGATGCGATCTCCTTCCTTCACGCCGAGCCGCCTCAGACCGTGGGCGAGCCGGGCGACCCGCTTCGACGTTTCAAGATAGGTGGTGCGATGGATGTCGCCTTCGGTCCGGACAGACACGATCTCGCCCGAGGGGTAGTTCTCCGCTGCGAACGTGATGAGATCCGCAATTTTCAGCGGACGATGCATCATCAGTCCCTTCATCTGTGTCCTCCCAAACACGGCCGCGTTTTCGCAGTCCTTTTAAAGGGTAAGGAGGAAACCTAGCGCGGCCTCACGCCCCTGGGAAGATCCAAAAACCGTGATTTCCTTTGACAGCACGCGCCGCATGCGCCAAACCCTCCCCGTTCCAAGACGATGCCGAATGAATTGACCGAGACCACCTCATGACCCAGAAACTGGTCATTGCCGTTTGCACGGCACAGCGACCGAAAATGTTGCAGGCCTGTCTGGACAGCCTGGACAAGCTGATCAGACCCGAAGGAACCGAACTGTCGGTGGTTGTTGTGGAAAACGATCCCGTCCCTCATTTCGTTGCAGTGGTGGCAGAACAGGCGCAAGCGCAGATATCGATCCCGGTTTTTTTCCATCACGAGAAACGGAAGGGTATTCCCTTTGCGCGCAATGCGGCATTGGAAGCCGCGCTCGATCAGGATCCAGACTGGGTTGCCTTGATCGACGACGATGAACGGGCCGAACCGGACTGGATCGAGAAGCTTCTTGCCGCCTGCAAGACCCACAACGCCGAGGTTGCCAACGGTCCTGTGCGGCGGATCTACGAAAAGCCCGCACCACATTGGTGGAAATCGCAACTTTTGAAACCACGACCGACGGGCACCGTGATCACCGAGGCACCCACGAATAACGTCCTCCTGAGCGCCCGCATCATCGCACCTGAAGGATTGGGACTGCGCTTTGATGAACGCCTGACATTCGGCAGTGAAGACATCGACTTCTTCCGTCGGACACACGCTGCCGGGGCCAAGATGATCTGGGTCGACGACGCATTCGTCGAAGAGGACATCCCGGCCTCGCGCGTAAGCACTGGGCGGTTGCTCAGCAGGATGCACATGGCGGCAACGTCGGGAGCATTCAACATCGTCTTGAGGGAAGGCAGGACAAAGGCTGCCATGCACTTCATTCCCAAAAGTGCCCGCCGCATGTTCTTCGGCGCACTCGCCACCTGCATCGGTTTTGTGCTGAAGCCCTTTGCGCAAAAGCGCGGTGAAAAGCTCTACTATTATGGCCTTATCCGCCTGATGAAGGGCTCCGGAAACCTGCGCGGTCTGTTCGGCCGGGCGCATAACTATTACGACGTCATCGATGGCCACTGACCTGTCCGCACAACCGGGAAAGCTTGCGCACATCCACCTGGGTGTCGACGGTGGCGCGGAGAAATTCTTCGTGCGCCTGTCGCGCGCGCTGGCCAAAAGAGGTGTTGAACAGGTCGCCTTCATCCGCAAGGACCGTCCCTGGCGCAACGAGCTGGCCGAACATTGCGACGTTCGGGAGATGACCTTCAGCCGGTCCCATATCAAGCGGCATGTCATTCGCTGGAACATTGCCCGCCAGATCCGGCAATTTGGTGCGGGCGTGACCATGGGCTGGATGAGCCCTGCCAGCAAATGGCTGCCGAAACCCGGACCCGACATGCGCACCTTTCTGCGTCTGGGGGATTGGCCGGACGGCTTTCATACCTATGGCAATGTTCAGGATCTGATCGGCAATACGCCCGAAATCATCCGGCAGGCGGTCGAGATGGGCTGGCCTGCAGACCGTGCGCATGTCATCAGCAATTTCGTGGACCCGCTGCCCGCGGATCTGCAACCGGTCAACAGGGCCGATTACAACACGCCGGAAGACGCGACGGTCCTGATCCATCTGGGCAGGTTTGTCCGGCGCA
Source organism: Roseibium sp. (assembly GCA_017643925.1). GTDB lineage: Bacteria > Pseudomonadota > Alphaproteobacteria > Rhizobiales > Stappiaceae > Roseibium. The sequence goes on from JAEPML010000003.1 coordinate 413,233, forward strand.
AACGCTTTGATCTCGCGATCGAAACCGTCGCCCGGCTGCCGCAGAATGTCCACGCCTGGTTGATCGGTGATGGCGATCTCATGGAAGACATGAAGGCCCTGGCAGCTGAACGCGGCGTGACCGACCGGGTTCATTTCCTTGGCTGGCAGCGTAACCCGTCACCGTTCCTGAAGGCCGCCGACATCCTGCTCTGCCCCACCGATGAAGAACCGCTCGGCAACATCGTGCTCGAAGGCTGGAACGCCGGCCTCCCCGTCATCGCCACCGCCTCCCCAGGCCCGAGCTGGCTGATAGAACACGGCAAGACAGGATTGTTGTCGCCATGCGGGGATGTGGAAGGACTGGTGGGGTCTGTAACAAATCTTCAGGAAACACCGGGCCTGCGCGCCGAACTCGTGGACGGAGGGCGGGCCTATCTGTCGAAAAACTACTCAGAGCAAGGCGTTCTGAATTCCTATGACCTTCTGTTAGGCAGTTGACCGTTTTCAGACGTCATTTCTTTGAAACATGTAGACCTTGCTGATCCGGTTCTTCAAGGAAAACCCTGTGTCTTTTAGATAGTCACACAGGTCGTCGATTTGCTCCGGGCCCACCACATGGGGGTGCATTTCAATCACCAGTTTGGAGACCCCGTCGAGGCTGCATCTGCGCAGCAATTCAATCTCGGCACCCTCCACATCCATGACAATGGCGGTTGGCGCGAAGTCATCCATCACCTGTGAAATTCCGTCGGCCTCGACGCGGGTCGCGCTTCCCTGATTGCGATCAATCAGCGAAGAGGACAAGACGCCTTCGGAAAAATAGAATTCAACTTCACCGGCTTCGACATCAAGAACCTTGTTTCTCAAATTCGGCCTCAGGCCGTTGAGTTGATAGTTCTTTTCGATAACGGCCTTCATGGCGGGGTTTGGCTCGTAGGACAGAATATTGTCCTGCCCACAGATCTTGGCACAGGCGATCCCAATGAACCCGATGCCAGCGCCCACCTCCAATACGCGATCGCCGGGAACAAGAGCGGCGCGCACCAAAGACAGTTCCTGGCTCTCATAGCGGTTCTGATAGAGCTGCTTCTGAATGTCCTTTGGCACGTGATCGCGTTCAGTCGTCAGCCTGATACCGTTCAGGGTGATTGTTTTCGGCTGAAGCTGATGGCGGATCTTGTAAGCAAGACGGCGCGCGATTTGTCCAAGCATTCGGTTGTGCTACCTGTCCACGAGAGCTGGTTTTACGTTGGTGGGCCATTGTGCTGGAACGCCCAGACGCGACCTAACACTTAGTCAGCATGAATGCCAAGCGGGTATTTGATCAAGCCACGCGATCAATCCAGCGTCTCAGTGCATCACTTTCCCGCATCAAGCCGCATTCGATGAGCGACTGAGAACCTGAAAACAGACTGCTGCCCTTATAGTGCATCCCGGTGTCCATCAGTCTTTCCATTTGAGACCGGTAATCCTGATAATGGCTCGCGCCGCCGGTGTGCTGCTTGCGGTCGATCGCCTCGGTCACCTTGCTTTGGAAGTCGTCCAGATACTTGAAATGCAACAAGGCTCCCCAATCGGGGGCAATGCTGATCCGCTTATCAATGCCATGAACCCCACCGGAGAACTTGTAGCCGGATTGCCATTTGATCAGCGGTATCTTGCTTTGAACTGCGGCAACGTCCGGCAGCGCGTCTTTTACGGCCTTGAACAGGATGTGGTCGATTTGTCGGCCCAGCGCACTTTCCGGCACGTTGGCAGACAATCCAAAAAACCTGGACAGCAGCACGCGGTCGAGCCTTGTCTGGTCTCGCTTGGCGTTTTGATGAAAGAGGCGCTCCCGCGTCCCGCCGAAGACGTGTCTTGGGGGAGACTTGTATCGCCTGCGATGACTGCCTTTCAGCGGATTGAAGCGATATCCGGTGGAATCGAACCAGGGGCAGGCATCGAGAAAGCTTTCTCCGGACTTATAGGAAACCTCTCGCAGCGGTCCCTTGGGGTACATGTCGACCATCGGACAAAAGAGCGCTCGACAGGCAGCAGATTCCAGATATGCGACCAATTGATCGATCGAAAGATCGGGCCAGCCTGGATAGACGAACAATTCATCGACGTCTGGAAACAAGACCCAGCGCTCTTGCAGGTATCGCTCGCAGATCAGTTGCCGCCAAACCGACTTGTAGTCGCTATAGGGCTGTGATGTTCGGATGATGCTGACATCCTGTTGCCGGGTCAGGAATTCGTAAGTTCCGTCAGTTGAATTGTTGTCGATGACAATGAAATGGCGAACGCCAATTGCTCGGAAATGCTGTAAGAAATAGGGAAACCGCAAAACCTCGTTATAGGCCAGAATGACGGCGACGACGCCCTCTTGTGGGATGGTCAGGGAATTGGCATCCGCAGTTCCGAACGCTTCCGTAAGCTGTTTGCCGACATCCTCAACCACTACGAAACCTCACGCGCCGTCTGCAGAGGAGAAAAGAGTGTTCCTCGTTGCCGGTGTGTCAAAATCGAAGCCGAACCTGTCGATATCGACACCGTACCAATCGGCGACAATCTGGATTGTCCGGGGAGTATAAAGGTCTCGATAGTCAGCGCTTGAGGCCTTGCTGACATTGCGGCGGTTCAGTTCGCCCTCAAAACCGAGATAGGTCTGGATTTCACGGCTGAGATGCTCCTGCCTGAGAAGATCCACCGCGATTTCTCCCCGCTCATCAACCACATAATCTTGCTGCGGATACCACCCGGAGACGGCCCTGTGCCAGAAATAGGCCTCGTTGCCCCAAACGTGCCGTTCCTCAAGAAACGTTTCGAATGCATCCGGTGTGAAGGCGGGCTTCTGGGTGCCGTGGTCACGGGTCTGCAAAGAAAACTTGAACCTGGAAACGGTACGCGACCAGGGATTTCGGACGATGGCAAAAGCACGTGTTGCCTTGCGAACGGACAGGTCGACATCCCTTAGCCTGGCATGCTCATAGCCCGGATTCCCGCCGGTCTTCGCCATGTGGTTCTTAAGTCCGTCCGCATACTTGCGGCTCTTCAGACGTCGCCGGTTGGCGATCACCAGCGTGCCATCCAGTTGTGCGGCTTCACGAATGGCCATGCCACCGTTTTTGGGAATATGGATGAAAAGCCGCTTCTTCGGCACCCATCCGAACAGAACCGGCGAGAACTTCAGAAAGTTTTTGATCTGGTATTCGTCCATCAAGACTTAACGTCCGTGTTCCGCTGCCACCAATTACTGAACTGCGCGGTGATTTCCCTTGTGGGGTTGCGCGTCGGGGGTGCCTTATCCGAATTAGCTGTGACTGTCCAACATTCACCGTAGTTCTCATGACTTCGGGATGCGCAAGCCATGTCGTTGACTAACGGCCGCGCCAAGTCTAATTAACAGCGCGTTTCAAAAGCCCGGCCCTCCAGCGCGCGGTGCGAGACAGGACATTGGATCAGGAATTGTGAACAAGCCCAGAGTTTTAATTTTGTTCCCGATCTATAATGGCGAACGAACCATGCTGGAGAGCCTCGAATGTATTGCCAATCAGGACTATCGGGACTTCAGGGCGATCATCGTTGACAATCAGTCGACGGACGCGACTGCGGAAATCGCCAGATCCTTTTGCGAAAAAGACCCGCGTTTCGAGATTCTGACACAGGACAAACACCTGTCTGCAGTCGAAAATTTCATCTTTTGCATGAAATTCGGCGAGGCAAATTCGGACTATTTCTGCCTGCGCGCCTGTGACGACCTTTCCAGTTCAAACTTTCTGTCGAGCCTGGTCGAAGCGCTGAACAACCATCCCGACAAGCTGCTCGCCGCTCCAACAGTAAAACGCAGGAAGGGTGATGAAACGCGCGTGCTGCGCCCGGATCCCTGTATTCTCGAATATCCGACCTCTTTGACAAATGGCAACGTGCCCAGGAGCCTGGCCTATCCGTCGGAGTGGTGCTACGGCCTGGTCCGCGCGAATGGTGGTGCGGAGATCCTGTACCGACGCTGGAGCGAATATCCCCATGCCTGGTGCGTTGCCTCCTATGTCGTGGCAGAGTTTGTCATGAGAGATCTGGCCATCTGGGTTGAAAAGGCAGAATTTGTGTTCGTCGAAGGATCGGGATCTTTTGAAAAATACGGCGCAAAAACTTTTTTCGCTAAATTGCAGCAGCGACTGAACTATTCCCTTGGCTGCTTCAGGGTCATCCGAAAACTGCCGCCGATCAATCTTCAGACGAAGTTCAAACTGTTTCGGCGCTTGTGGCGCGATTCACGAATCAAGACCCGCTATGATCTGGAAGACCATTTCCTGAAAGCGGTAAAAATTCGCAAGTAAGCGTCTTTCACCCAAGGCTTTGTCCAATGCTGTTTCCGGATCATTTGATGATCAGGCAACCTTCTGATACATGACTGTCAAATTCGTGCAAGCGCGCCTGTTGCCAGTGTCGATCCCTTTCCAGCCCGTCACAGTGTGTCCATCTCATGAAAGCAGTAATCTTAGCCGGTGGATTGGGAACGCGGATCAGCGAGGAATCCCACCTCAAACCCAAGCCGATGATCGAAATCGGCGGGCGACCGATCCTGTGGCATATTATGAAGATCTATGCGGCCAACGGGATCACCGACTTCGTCATATGCTGCGGCTATAAGGGCTATGTGATCAAGGAGTATTTCGCAAACTACTTCCTGCACATGTCCGACGTGACCTTTCACATGGCCGAGAACCGCATGGAAGTGCATCGCCAGCAGGCCGAGCCCTGGAAAGTCACACTGGTGGACACCGGCGAAACGACCATGACCGGTGGACGCATCAGGCGGGTGGCGAACTATATCGACGACACGTTTTGCCTGACCTATGGCGACGGGGTTGCGGATGTGCGTATTGACAAGGTTGTCGAACAGCACAAGGCGAGCGGCCTTGAAGCAACCGTGACGGCCATCCAGCCTCCGGGTCGCTTTGGAGCACTCGAGATTGTGGACAATCGGGTCACCAGCTTCCTGGAAAAGCCGCAAGGCGACGGACAATGGATCAATGGCGGTTTTTTTGTTTGCGAACCCTCGGTGATCAGACGCATCGTGGGCGACGACACACCTTGGGAAACCGAACCTTTGCAAAACCTTGCCAAAGACAACCAGCTGGGACTCTATCGGCATGAGGGCTTTTGGGCAGCCATGGACACGCTCCGCGAAAAGAACCAACTGGAGCAGCTGTGGCAATCAGGCAATGCGCCCTGGAAGATCTGGTAACGACCATGGGATTCTGGCAAGGCAAGAAAGTCCTGATCACCGGACATACCGGCTTCAAGGGAGCCTGGCTGAGCGAAATGCTGATTGGGCGTGGCGCGCAGCTTCATGGGATCGCCTTGCCGCCAGAACAAGATGAAAGCCTGTTCCAGAAGCTGCAACTGGCCACGCGCATGTCTGGCACATTCCTCGATATTCGAGACGCTGACGCACTGGCAAGAGACGTTCAGTCCTTTGCTCCGGACATCGTTCTGCATCTTGCGGCCCAGGCTCTGGTCCGCAGGTCTTACCGCGACCCGGCCGAAACCTTTGCGACCAATGTCATGGGAACGGTCCATCTGCTGGAGTCCCTTCGCCAACTGGAGAAACCCGTTACGGCGGTGATCGTCACCACCGACAAGGTCTACGAGAATTCCGAATGGGTCCATGCCTACAGAGAGAACGACCCCTTGGGGGGACACGACCCCTACTCGGCGTCAAAGGCGGCGACCGAACTGGTGACGAGCAGCTGGCGGCGATCATTTGGCAGTCCTCGGCTCAAGATCGCCTCGGCACGCGCCGGAAACGTGATCGGAGGGGGCGACTGGTCGGAAGACAGACTGGTTCCCGACATTATTCGGGCGCTCAAGGCTGAAAAGGCAATTGAGATCCGCAATCCGGCCTCGATCCGGCCCTGGCAACACGTGCTCGACCCGCTCGACGGTTATCTTACGCTGGCGGAAAAGTTACACGAGGCAGCCAGCAACGCGTTCCAAAGCGGATACAATTTCGGCCCGGAACCGGCGGATATCCATTCCGTGCAAACGCTTGCTGAAGCCGTGATACGCCACTGGCCCGGTCAGTGGAGCGATGTTTCCGACCCGTCCGCCGTACACGAGGCCGGCCGCCTCAGCTTGTCGATCGATAAGGCAAGAAGTGAACTTGGCTGGGCACCGGTCTGGTGCTTTGAAGAGACAATTGCTCGCACGATTGACTGGTACCGTCAGGTCGAACTCGGGGCTGACCCTCTTCAACTGACTCGCGACCAGATAGCGGCTTTTGAGGCTGCAAAATGATATTCACACCACTTGCCTTGGACGGAGCATATCGCGTCGACCTGGAAAGACGCGGGGACAGCAGAGGTTACTTCGCGCGCATGTTCTGCCGTGAGGAGTTTCGCGACCACGGACTGACCGATACATGGTCGCAATGCAACATGTCCCACAGCGCACAGAAGGCAACGCTGCGCGGCATGCATTTTCAAAGAGCACCCAAGGCGGAAGCCAAATTGGTGAAATGCATGGCTGGCGCGGCTTTTGATGTGATCGTCGACCTGCGGCGTGGCTCGACGACCTTTGGCAACTGGGCCACGGTAACTCTGACCGCCGAAGGCGGTGAGATGATTTACATCCCTCAAGGCTTCGCCCATGGGTTTCAAACGCTGACCGATGATACGCAACTGCTCTATTTCCATTCTGACTACTACAGTCCCGACCATGAGGGGGGATTGCATCATGCAGATCCCAAGGTCGGGATTTCGTGGCCGCTGGAGGTCAACAGTCTTTCGGATCGCGACCGAACCCTGCCCTTCCTTTCCAAAGTGGAACCGATTTCATGACACAGGCCTGCCGCCACTGCGGAACCAACTTGACCAGGCAATTTCTTGACCTCGGATACGCACCACCGTCGAACGCCTATCTCTCCAGCGAGGAACTGTCAGCACCCGAGATCACCTATCCGTTAAGATTAATGGTGTGCGACACATGCTTTCTGGTTCAGACACAAGACTATGCAGCTGCCGACAGTCTGTTCGACAAGGATTATGCCTATTTCTCGTCTACGTCGCGCGGCTGGCTGGCCCATGCTGCAGACTATGCGGCTATGATCACGCAACGCCTGGATCTGACCCCCGACAGCTTTGTTGTCGAGGTTGCGTCAAATGACGGATATCTTTTAAGGAATTTTGTCGCAACCGGCATTCCCTGCCTGGGCGTTGAACCAACTGAGTCAACGGCCGCGGCCGCAGAAGAACTCGGCATTCCCGTCAAACGGGCGTTTTTCGGTGAAACGCTGGCCAGAGACCTCGTTGACAGCGGGAAGTCAGCAGATCTTGTGATCGGCAACAATGTCTATGCTCATGTCCCTGATATCAACGATTTCACCCGGGGTTTGCAGACAATCCTGAAGCCCGAAGGGATCATCACGCTCGAGTTTCCGCACTTGATGCAACTGGTCGAGTTTTGCCAGTTCGATACCGTCTATCATGAGCACTTCTCGTATCTTTCCCTGGGCACAGTGAACAGGATCTTCTCAACGGCCGGTCTACGTGTATTCGACGTTGAAGAATTGTCGACACACGGTGGCAGCCTCAGGGTCTATGGCTGCCGGGCGGAGAGCAACCATGAAGTGACCAGCGCCGTCCAAGAACTGCTCGCCGAAGAAAAACGTCGCGGCATGGACACGCTCGCCTACTATGACGACTTTCAGCCGCGCGCCGAGACGGTCAAAAACCAGTTCTTGCGTTTTCTGCTTCAGGCAAAATCCGACGGCAAATCTGTTGCCGGTTATGGCGCAGCCGCAAAAGGAAACACATTATTGAACTATGCAGGCGTCCGCCCGGATCTCTTGCCTTTCGTCTGCGATGCCGCCAAGGCCAAGCAGGACAAGTTTCTGCCGGGCAGCCACATTCCGGTGCTTGCGCCGAGTGTTCTGTCCGATAGCCCACCGGACTACCTCATCATTCTGCCCTGGAACATTGCCGGTGAAGTTCGCCGGGTAAATTCCTCCTTGTCGGAACGGGGTACTCAATTCGTGACCTTCATTCCCGAAACCCGTATTCTCGATGCTGAAAACTGACATCGCAGAATTGTGCGATGACGCTGCTGAGACCTAAAACCAACGCTCCATGACCCTCGAGATTGATCCCACTGCGAAAATTTCCCCACTGGCGGACATTGAAAAGAGTGTGCGTGGCACAGTGATCCGAGTTGGCGTAAATTCGGTTATTGACAGTTTCGTCAAGATAAAACCTGTCGGTGGCAAGGGTGACGTCCTCATCGGGAACCAAGTCACTTTGAATTCCGGCTGCGTGATCTATTCGGGGAACGGCTTGACGATCGGTGACAATGTCGCCATTGCCGCCAATTGCACCTTCGCTCCCGTCAATCACGCATTTGAGGACCGGAGTAGGCTGATCTTGGAACAGGGATTTCAGCCGAGCCGGGGCGGCATCACAATTGGTGACGATGTCTGGATTGGCGCAAATTGTGTCTTCTTGGATGGCGCGATCGTCCATTCAGGCTGTGTAATCGCAGCCGGGACCGTGGTGAAGGGAGAAGTGCCTGCATTTTCGGTCATCGCCGGCAACCCCTGGCGACAGATTGGTGCGCGCTCATGAAGGCAACTGTTCTGGGCGCGTCAGGTTTCATTGGCCGCCATCTCGTTCGCCATCTCCGCAAACTCAAGTACACGGTCGCGACTCCGGATCGTAAGGCGTTGAAGTCTCTCAGCGGCGATCTGGGAGACACCTTCTATTGCATCGGTCTGACAGGAAACTTCCGCGCACGGCCCTTGTCTACCGTTGATGCGCATTCGGGCATCCTGGCCGACCTGCTTGAACGCTGTGACTTCAGATCCTTCGTTTATTTTTCCAGCACGCGGATCTATGCAAATGCGGCCACACCGCAGGAAACGCAAGAAGACGCTCTCATCAAAGTTCGCCCCTCGGCCGACACCACGTACGACCTTTCCAAGATGCTGGGTGAGGCCTTGTGCCTGTCCTTGGATCACCCGTCCGTGAAAGTGCTGCGGTTGTCGAATGTCTACGGCCCGGATCAAAGCAAGGCGACATTTCTCGGATCCCTCATCGGGGATCTTTCGACAACCGGCACGGCATGCATTCTGGAGGCACCAGACTCGTCAAAGGATTACATTTCCATTGAAGATGTTGTCTGTCTTACCGAGAAAATAGCGCAAAACGGAAGGCACCGTATTTACAATTTGGCGAGCGGGCGACCAATCCTCCACGAAGAGATCGCAAAAACTGCCCGCGCACTGGGACTTGCCTGCACATTCAAGCCGGGCGGAAACTGGAGATCCTTTCCAGGGATCAACATCACTCGTCTACAAAATGAATTCGGCTTTATGCCAAAGTCGTTGCTGGAAGACCTGCCATCGCTGTTGCACGCAGCCAGCAGCCCAACAGCCTGATCAGGAGCATTCACGTGACCACCCAAGACAACCCCATCCAGGAATTCGAGACCGAACGCGAGACCCGAATTGCCGGCTACGCAGGTCTCGAAGACTGGCAAGCACAGTCCATGGACTGGCTGAAGTCCGCATTTGACCAGAAATACATGTACAATTTCGCCTGGGGCGGACGACCGATCATCCAGCTGCCGACCGACATGGCAGCCTTTCAGGAACTGGTCTGGAAAACCAAGCCCGACCTAATCATCGAAACGGGAATCGCCCATGGTGGTTCACTCGTCATGAGCGCGTCGCTGCTCGCCATGATCGATTATTGTGATGCGGTTGAAAACGGTGGTGTCGTGGATCCGAAAACGGCAAAACGTCGTGTGCTTGGCATCGATATCGACATCCGGGCGCACAACAGAGCAGCCATGGAAGCTCACCCGATGGCAGCGAAAATCGACATGTTCGAAGGGTCCTCCATAGAGGAGGACATGATCCGCCGCGTTCACGACTATGCCAGTGGCTTTGAGCGTGTCCTGGTTTGCCTTGACAGCAATCACACCCATGATCATGTGCTGGCCGAACTCAATGCCTATGCCTCGTTGGCCACCAAGGACAGCTATTGCCTGGTGTTCGACACCGTGATTGAGGACCTGCCGAAGAATACGTTTCCTGACCGCCTTTGGGCTCCTGGCAACAATGCCAAAACCGCCGTGCACGAATTTCTGAAATCGCACCCGGAATTTGCGATCGACCAGGAGATCAACAACAAGCTCCTGATTTCCGCAGCCCCGGATGGCTGGTTGAAACGCATCGCTTGATACGTCTTTACCAAAGCCCTAGCGCCGCATTTCAATCCAGTGGTGCCTTATCCCAATCTTCCAGTCCTGTCCATTCATCGGCTCGCCATCCAGATTGAACTGGACAGGTTTTTGGGTCTGGATGGTTATGTTGCGCGCCTTTCGCATGACGAGCTGTCCATTCAGACCATCAACACCCCTGTCCAGAAGCGTTGCCAGCAGATCGGTGACTTTTCCGGATTTTGGCATCGGCAGGATCGTCAGATCCAAAAAGCCGTCATCCAGCTTTGCTTTCGGACAAAGGCGTATGCCACCGCCTGCCCGGCGGCCATTGCCGATCGCTAGGGCGACGAAAGCACCCTCCCAGGTAAACCCCTCGGCCTCTATCCTGCCCTCACAGGCCGACAATTCGGAAAACCGGTGAAGTCCCGTGAAAAGATAGGCAGCACCGCCAAGGGCCCGCTTGAGCTTGGGGTCGGTCTGGGAGGTGACCTGTGTGCCGAAGCCGCCTGTCGCCATATTGACGAATACGCAGCCATTGACCTCACCAACATCCATCGGTTTCGCACTCGCCCGCGCGGCAAAGCGAAGACACGTGGGAATGTCCTGGGGGTCGAGCCGGATATGGCGGGCAAAGTCATTGGCTGTTCCAAGAGGCAAGACAGCAAAGGAAAACGGTGGCTTTTCGTTCTCCGGCAGCGCCTTCAGCACCGCGTCAACAACCTCGTGCAGTGTACCGTCTCCGCCGGCGCTCACCAACGTGTCGATCTTCTCCTCTGCATGATCGCGCAGCGCTTCCCTGCAAAGGCGCGCCACGTCACCGCTCTCGAAAGTCGGACGGACCGAAACATCATGCCCCATGGCACGGACGGCATCTACGGCGGCGCGAACATCGGGCCGCCCGGCAGACTTTCCATTGAGGATCAGGCGCAAGTGCTGTTTTGCCAATTTTTTCTCCAATGCCGGCCCTAACCCGGCAGCATGGTTTCACGTTTGGTTCGGGCAGCCCGCGCCTCTTCCATCACCCATTGACGGAAGGCCGTCACCACGGGACGCATCGTGCGCCCCTCCGGATAGACAAAGTAATACGCGGTTTGCTGGTCGGGCGACAGATCGAACAGGCGCACCAGGCGCCCTGAAGCCAGTTCAGCTTCCACGAAAAATCTCGGGATCAGGGCCGCCCCTGCATGATGAATGGCCGCTTCCGAGATCATGACGAATTGTTCGAAACGTGCGCCTTGAAAGGCCGCGTCGGTTTCGACGCCAGCCTTGTCGAACCACTGGCGCCACGCCAGTGGCCTGGTCGCCAGCTGCAGACGTGGGACACGGGCAAGGTCTGCCGGGCTGCGAATGCCGTGTCGATCCCGGAACGCGCGCGAGGCGACCGGAATGACTTCCTCGTCGAAAAGATGCTCGGCGATGGCACCCGCCCAGACCGGATCTCCGTGATGAATGGCTCCGTCAAACGGTTCTTCCCCAAAGTCGAAAGGTTGCAGGCGGACACTCAGGTTCAGTCCCGCGTCCGGATATCTACGCCCGAATTCCGCCAGCCTCGGCGCCAGCCACCGTGTTCCGAAGGTTGGCAGAACCGCCAGGTTGAGGACATCGGCACTGCCTGCATAAGACATGACCTGCCGGGTTGCCGATGTCATCTGCTCCAATGCGCCTCGAATGTCATGGAGATAGAGGCGGCCTGCATCGGTCAGAACGATCCGCTGGCGAACCCGCCTGAACAATTCCACGCCGAGCCGGTCTTCCAGATGCCGCACCTGTTTCGAAACAGCGCCCTGCGTCAGGTGCAGCTCCTCGGCTGCCCGGGTGAAACTCAGGTGTCGGGCGGCACATTCAAAGGCAATCAGGGTATCGGCCGAAGGGACGAAGGCACGGCGCATGTGGTAATCTCACTTCATTCCATTTGGTCATGAATGATGGAGCAGGTTTCGTTTTTCTGCAAATGAAAATCCGGCAACACTAGAGCAAACAGAATGAACCCTGGCCTTTGAGTAGCTTATTTGACCTTAAGGCAGGACCGGCAACACCACGCTTGGGAGATACATCATGAACGCTCCGGCAAATATCAAGTCCTCGCCCAGCGGCGGTGGAAAATTCGACTGGCAGGACCCGTTTCATCTGCGGCACCAATTGAAGGAAGATGAGCAGCTCATTCAGGACACCGCCCGTGCCTTCGCTCAGGACCGCCTGCTGCCGCGCGTGATCGACGCTTATCGCGAAGAAAAGACTGATCGTTCCATCTTCAACGAGATGGGCGAACTCGGATTGCTCGGCGTTACACTGCCTGAAGATTATGGCTGCGCCGGAGCCTCCTACGTGGCCTATGGCGTCGTAGCCCGCGAGATCGAGCGCGTGGACAGCGGCTACCGCTCGATGATGAGCGTTCAATCCTCACTCGTCATGTATCCGATCTACGCTTACGGATCAGAGGAACAGCGCCAGAAATACCTTCCGAAACTCGCCAGCGGTGAATATGTCGGCTGTTTTGGATTGACGGAACCGGATGCAGGTTCCGACCCCGCCGGCATGCGCACACGAGCCGAAAAGATTGACGGTGGTTACCGCCTGACCGGGTCAAAGATGTGGATCTCGAATTCACCGATCGCAGATGTCTTCGTTGTGTGGGCAAAATCCGAAGCACATGACGGTGCCATCCGTGGGTTCGTACTCGAAAAGGGGATGAAAGGCCTGTCCGCTCCAAAAGTTGGCGGCAAGCTTTCCCTGCGTGCATCCATCACGGGTGAGATCGTCATGGATCGCGTTGAAGTCGGCGAGGATGCCCTCTTGCCGAACGTTTCGGGACTCAAGGGACCATTCGGATGCCTCAACCGCGCCCGCTATGGCATCGCATGGGGTTCCATGGGAGCCGCCGAAGACTGCTGGACCCGCGCACGCCAATACGGTCTTGACCGCGAACAATTCGGGCGCCCCCTGGCACAAACGCAATTGTTCCAGAAGAAACTGGCCGACATGCAGACCGAAATCACACTTGGACTTCAGGCAGCCTTGCGCGTCGGACAATTGTTCGATGCCGGGCAGGTTGCGCCGGAAATGATTTCACTGATCAAGCGAAACAATTGCGGCAAGGCGCTCGACATCGCACGTCAGGCCCGCGACATGCATGGCGGCAACGGAATTCAGGAAGAATATCATGTCATGCGTCATTCCCAGAACCTGGAAACCGTCAACACCTATGAGGGCACGCATGACATTCATGCCCTGATCCTCGGCCGTGCCCAGACCGGTCTGCAGGCATTTTTCTGAGAAAATCGATCTGACTGATCAGCACAGCGCTGTCCTGATGATCAAGCGATCCTGGTTGCCGGGCTGACCGGCAACCTTCCTGCGTCTTTTGCGAGGCAATTTTTCAGGAGGGGCCATGACGGTTCAGACCGCAGATGTCGTGATTGTTGGCGGAGCCGTAATGGGCTCTTCAACCGCGTTTAACCTGGCCGAACGCTCGGACTTCGATGGCCGGATCGTGGTGGTTGAGTCCGACCCGGGTTATGAAATCTGCGCCTCCGCGCGTTCTGCTGCTTCCATCCGCCAGCAGTTTTCAAGCGCAATCAATATTGAAATCTCGCTCCATGGCATCCGGTTTCTCAGAGAGATTGGTGACAGACTGGCCGTGGATGGAGAGCAGCCGCAGGTGGACCTGAACGAAGGTGGCTACCTGTTTCTGGCAACGCCGGACAAGGCCTCAATCCTGCAGGAAAACCACGCGCTTCAAAGAGAGCTCGGTGCCGATATTGGGCTCTTTGATGCTCAAGGCCTTCAGGCCCGGTTCCCCTGGCTTGAAACAGCGAATCTTGCCGCCGGGTGTCATGGACTGACGGGCGAAGGCTGGTTTGATGGATACGGTCTGATGCAGGCGTTCCGAAAGAAGGCGCGTTCGCTTGGGGTCGACTACATGGCCGCTCAAGCGCGCATCGAAAAGCAAGACGGGTCCGGTTGGCAGGTCAAGCTTTCAACGGGCGAAATCGTGTCGACGCCGGTTGTCATCAATTGCGCCGGAGCATCTGGTGGACGAGAGATCTGCGAACAGGCGGGCCTGGATGTGCCGATCGTTCCGAAGAAACGATGTGTGTTCACATTCGACTGCAGGGACAGGCTCGAAAAATTTCCTCTGCTGATCGACCCGAGCGGCACCTATGTGCGCCCGGAGGGCACCGGTTACATTTGCGGTTCCGCCCCACCGGCCAACCAGGACCCGGACTGCCTGGATTTCGACGTCGATTACAACTTGTTCGAAGAGCATATCTGGCCGACGCTTGCCGCGCGTGTCCCCGCTTTCGAGGCCATAAAACCGGGCGCAGCCTGGGCGGGCACCTACGACATGAACCTCTTCGACCACAATGCCTTTGTCGGACCGGTTCCCGGTTGCGACGGATTTTACCTGGCGCTCGGGTTCTCCGGTCATGGTTTGCAGCAAGCCCCCGCTGTTGGCCGCGGCCTGGCCGAACTGGTTGCGGCAGGGCAGTACCAGACCCTTGATCTGTCACCACTGTCCATCGAACGCCTTTTCGGTGATGAACCGCTTGTTGAAAAGAACGTGGTTTAGCCTGCGATCATTCCGCGACCAGCATGGGTTTCCCGTCTTCCTTCTCGTCGGGCTCGGTCCGGGCGTCGTCTGCAGCAGTTGACGAGGCCTCGTCCGCTGCCTTCATGTCTTGCGCTTCCTCCGATTCAGCCTGCTCGGGACGTGTTCCGTCAGCATCGTCTTCCTCAGCACCCTGAACAGGCTCTTTTTCGTTCACGTCGTCGGTCGCTGCGGTTTCCGTCTCCGCCTCGGTATTTTCCGCGTCAGGGCCAGGTGCTTCCGCGTCCGTCAGGGCGTCTTCCTCTGCCGTTTCGCTTTCGACTGGTGGCCTTGCCTTGTCCGTGTTCATTTCCGTCCAGTCGACAAGCCTGGAGAGGCCGTCGGACAAAATCGTCTTGAGGCGGGTGACGCGTGACTTGTCCGGTTCGAAGGGCGGAGATTCGTGACGCAAATAGGATCTTTGCGCCAATAACAGGGTGAGGCAATGGACCCCGAGGTCCGGCCTGCCGTAGGTTCTGGTAATGAAGCCGCCCTTGGTATGCTCATCAACTCCAACGGTAATTCCGGGCTCACCCTTAAAGGAACCAACCAGCAGATTTCTGAGATCCGGATCGCAGGATTGCCCCTCCGCACTACCGATATTGACCAACGGCAAGCCCTTGTCGGTAAAGCCTTGAATGCTGGAGCGAACGGATTGGCAGTCAAGTACGACCACCGGGCTATGGAGTTTCAACAGCCGATCGATCTGACGTCGAAGCGCAAGGTGGAAAGGATCGTGGAACAGCAGACATCTCTGTTCCGTCTCGACCGGTCCGGGTTCTTCGCCCTCCTGGTAGATGGCTTTCCCATCGAGTGTTCTTGTCGGACACGGGGGCTCATCCTGCGCCGCTTCAGGTAGCGTCTGCGAATTTGCCGCCTTGTCGAGATCAATGACATATCTTGACGTGCTGGACCGAACCAACGTCACATCAACTTGGTCTCGCAGGCCAAAGACCTGCTCCAGCCTCCAGGCCAGATCGGCCTGCAGACGTCCTGTGGCATTGAAGCGGCCCAATACCATTTTCGGCACGTCCGTGCCGCTGTGAGGCAGACACAGGAGAATGGGGCCTTGTCCTTCTTCGACCAGGATCATGTTGCAACCTAACCAGCGGGACCAATCGGCGCTAGATTGAAGAATTTACTTTAGGGAAACAAGGTTTGTTTTGCAGTGCATGATCAAAAAAGCAAACCGACAGAAACGACTCCTCTTCTATTTTTTCATATTTTTCCGATAGTTGAACTGTTCTCGAATTTCTCCCTGCGCCGAACAATCCGGAAATCTCTTTGAAACCACTCGTGAAGGCGGCCTGGATAATACAACCAAAAATTGTTTCCCTTACCCCTTTCGGCAGCAGCAAGGTTCACTTGACCTTCCGCGCCCAGAAAGGCAATTTTCAGGGAACCAAACCTTCCTGCCTTTGGCCGAGAGCACTGCCCGGCCTTCCGCCCCGACAAAGGAAAGACGCCATGTCACTTCGCTATGGCAAAGAATTCTTGATGATCCCAGGTCCAACCAACGTGCCAGACGAGGTGCTAAGGGCCATGCACAGACCTGCAGTGGACATTTACGAAGGCCCCTTGCTCGAGACCACCGACTTCTGCCTGAAGTCGCTCAGGAAGCTGTTCCAGACCGAGGGAAAGACTTATATCTACGCCGCCAACGGTCACGGGGCGTGGGACTCGGCGGTCTGCAACACCCTGAACCGGGGCGACAAGATTCTCGTTCTGGAGTCGGGTCGCTTTGCCCTTGGCTGGGGGGAAGCTTCGGCCATCGCAGGACTGGATGTCGAGATTTTGCCTGGAGGCTGGGACAGAGGTGTGGACCCGGCAAAACTCGAAGCCAGGCTGAGGGAAGACAAGGCCCACGAGATTGCCGCAATCCTGGTGGTCCAGGTCGATACCGCCTCCGGTGTCTGGAACGATATTGCGGCTCTGCGCCGTGCCATCGATGCGGCCGGTCACCCGGCACTCTACATGGTCGACACAATCGCATCGCTGGGATGCATGCCTTTTGAAATGGATGCCTGGGGTGTCGATGTCGCCCTGACAGGATCTCAGAAGGGACTGATGTGTCCTCCCGGTCTGTCCTTTGTTGCTGCAGGACCAAAGGCCGACAAGGCGCATGAGACCGCCGATCTTCGGACCAACTACACCGACTGGACCTTCCGCCAGGGCGCGGAGCACTATCAGAAATATTGCGGGACACCACCTGAACATCTTTTGTTCGGGTTCCGGAAGGCGCTGGAATTGCTGTTCGACGAAGGCCTCGAACAGGTCTGGCAACGTCATGCATTGCTTGGAGAGGCGACCCGTCGGGCCGTCGAAACCTGGTCGAGCGCAGGCGCGGTTCAATTCAATGTCGCAGATTCTGCTGCCCGTTCAAACAGCGTCACGGTTGTTCGCCTTAACAGCGGTGACGCCTCGGCGCTGCGCACGTTCACCAAGGAAGTCTGCGGTGTCACGGTTGGTGGAACCATCGGTGAGCTGTCCGGCCAGGGGATCCGCATTGCCCATATGGGCCACGTCAATGCCGTGATGCTGCTTGGTACCTTGTCAGCGATCGAGCTCGGGTTGAAACAGCTGGACATTCCACACGGAACCGGTGGAACCCAGGCAGCCATAGATTATCTCGCCGAAGCACTCTGACGACGACGCGGGAAGACCTCGAACCACCCAAACTGTTCCAGGCCATTGGCCTGGAAATGCGCGACGGGTCACAGCATTTCTTCCAGCCGTTCGCAAATGGTTCGAAGCACTTCAACGCGCGCGTGCCGCTTGTTTTCGGCCGAGACCAGCGTCCAGGGCGCATAATGGGTCGACGTCCGGTCGACCATGTCGCCTGCTGCGATCGCATACTGATCCCACTTCAGGCGATTGCGCCAGTCGTCATCGGTGATCTTGTGCTGCTTGTAGGCCGTGTCCTCCCGGGCCTTGAACCTACGTAACTGTTCCTCTTCCGAAATGGCGAGCCAGAACTTGCAGACGATATAGCCGAAATCGGTCAATTCCTGTTCGAATTCGTTGATTTCATTGTAGGCTCGCAGCCAGTCTTCATGACCCGCATAGCCCTCGACGCGCTCCACAAGCACGCGTTCGTACCAGGACCGGTCAAAGATTGCGAAATGCCCCTTGCGGGGGAGCCGTCTCCAGAAACGCCACAAATAGGGTCTGGCCTTTTCTTCATCCGTCGGTGCCGAAATGGGATGGACCTTGTAAATCCTCGGGTCAAGCGGACGGATCACCCGGCGGATTGCACCGCCCTTTCCGGCCGCGTCATTGCCCTGAAAGACGAGAACAACTCCGGTCTTGGACATGGATTTCCGATCCGAAAGATCCGAGAGCTTCTTCTGGTACTTGTCCCGCATCTCTTCATAGTCGGCTTTTGCAAGCTTCGCAGTGAGGTCAATCGTGTCGACAGCCGTTTCCTTTTTCAGCCCACCGACAACGGGCGGTGCAGAGATCGAATGCGCCTCACCATCCTCGAGTTTCAGCTTCATGGAGCGCGCAACCGTCTGGGCCAGCGCCGCGTCACGATATTCAGGGTCCTGGGAGGGTATGACGAACCAGGGGGCATATCCCTTGCTGGTTTCCAGGATCAGCTTTTCTCCCATCTCGCTGGCGATCTTGTGGTTTTTGAGCGCGGCCCAGTCCGCGAGCACATGGCGCGCCGCGTTCTTCTTCTTGATTTTCTTCAGACGCTCTTCCTGTACGTCCCGCGGCAGCACGAACCAGAATTTCAGTATCAGAACATCTTCGTTCGACAGCATTTCCTCGAACCTGCGGATCCTGGCCAGGGACTTTTCAAACGCATCGTCATCGATCTTTTCGTAGATCCTGTCTCTTAGGATTGACTGGTACCAGCTGCCGAAAACAATCGCGGTCTCGCCCTTTTCCGGAAGGTCGCGCCAATACCGCCAAAGTGGAGGGCGCAGGCGTGCTTCATCCATTGGCTCCCCATAGGCATTGCAAACCAGGTGGCGCGCATCCATCCAGCCGTAAAGGCGCGCGACGGCCTCTCCCTTGCCAGCACCGTCCAGACCGTCGACGAGAATCAATGTCGAAAACGGTTTATTCTCGATAACGGGAAGCTGCGCTGCCAACAGGGCTTCCCTGAGTTCCGGTTCGAGCTGCTTGAAGGTTTTCTTGTCCATTTTTTGCGGCAGCTGAGCAGATTCAAACATGGAAAACCTCTCGGAACTTCAGGGCTTCGCCCATCTTGGAACACACGGTTGAAAAACGCCATGTCTCCCGTCAATCTTTGCGTTCGAATTGCCAAATCCGAAATTCATTGTTGGATGACGCCCATCACCCCTATATGAAGCTTTGATCATTTGTCAGGGAGCGCCGCTTTTCCCGGACATTGACCTGCAACAGATTTTATTGAACCCGGCATTTCCGTGACCGATTTTATTGATCCCGTCCTGACCTTCATTGCAGAGAACCCATCGCTTGCCGGTCTGATCTGCTTTCTGGCTGCCATGGGCGAAGCCTTGTTCATCATCGGTCTCTTCGTTCCCACAACCGTGGTTCTCGTTGGAGCCGGAACGCTTATCGGGCTCGGCAAACTCGATCCGATGCCGCTTTTCATCTGGACGACCCTCGGTGCCACGGCCGGCGACGCGATATCCTACTGGATCGGGTACGCCTTCAAGGACAAGATCAAGAGCATGTGGCCATTGCGGAACTATGCCCACATGATCGAAAGCGGCGAGGAGTTCTTCAAGCGCCACGGCGGCAAGAGCGTGTTCATCGGGCGTTTCGTGCCGGGTGTAAAATCGGTTGTCCCGGGAATTGCCGGCATGGCCGGCATGAACTTTACCCGGTACACCTTCGTCAACGTGACTTCGGCACTGGCCTGGACGATTGCCCATATCGGTCCCGGCATCATCGCCGGCAGCGCACTTGGCGCAATCGGACAGATCAGCGGCCGGCTCGCCCTGGTGCTTGGCGCCCTTCTGCTTGTCATCTTCCTGATTGTTCTTCTCGGACGCTGGTTGATCCTGATCATCCTGCCCCTGTTTCCAAACACCCACTCGGCCATTGTTGGCTGGTTCGCGCGGCGCGAGGATCGGGCGTCGCAGTGGATTGCGCGCAATTTCGACCCGGCTCACCCGCGGTCCGCCGGCATGCTCGCCTCAGCGCTCCTTCTGCTGATCTGCGTCCCGTCCTTCTTCTGGCTGGTTGGCGAAGTTGCCCCGGGCGAACCGATGGTGCGGGCGGATATTGCCATCCTGAACCTGTTTGACAGTCTGAGAACACCGGTCGGCGACAAGATCATGGTGTTCATGACGTCGCTGGGTGATGGCGTGGTGGTTTCAGGCGTGACAATCGGTGTCGCCGCTTATCTCTTCGCACGAAAAGCCTGGCGGAGAGGTATTGGATTTGTGATCGCGATGGCGGGAACGGCCGTCTTCGTGCCCCTGTTCAAGCTGTTGCTGCACCGGTCCAGGCCAATGGAACTCTATGCAGGCGCCGATGCGTACAGTTTCCCAAGCGGCCACGCGACGCTGAATGCCGTTCTGTTCGGCATATGCGCTGTGCTGATCGCGCATGATCTCAGCCGCTGGGCGAAGGCCAGCATATTCACGGTCTTTGCGACCTATGTGATCACCATCGGCTTCTCCAGGATCTATCTGGGTGCCCACTGGATGTCCGACGTGCTGGCGGGCCTCTTCTTCGGCACCGCGATGGTCGCGGCTTTTGCCTTCGTGTTCGGGCCGATTCACAACGAGAAAATCGGGCGGACCACACTTGCGGGTATCGTTGCCCTGACCTTGACCGCAGTCGGCGGCTGGCACCTTTATGGCAATTTCGACAAGGCTCTTCTGACATATCAGCCGCGCACCAACACCGAGGTCTACACGGTGACCGGCTGGCAGGAGACCGGTTGGCAAAGCCTCCCTGCCAGACGCGTCGAACTCAATGGCGACCGGGAGGAACCTCTCGTCATCCAGTATTCCGGTACGCTGAACCAGTTTGCAGAATTTGCGGCCAAGGACGGCTGGCAGCTCCCACCCAAATGGTCCCTGACGACAGCGAGCGGTTTTGTCGAAGGCGAGACACCGCCCGACTCGCTGCCGATCCTGCCACGCAGTCAGAACGGCCGCCAGCCAGACCTGGTGCTGATCAAAAAAGACCCGGACTCACATAAAAGCGGGCGCTGGGTCTTGCGGCTCTGGCCGAGCCGGTACGAGATCCTGCAAAGCGGTGCCCTGCACCCCCTTTACCTCGGAAGTGTTGTCCACGAGGACATCCTGCGACCGATGGGAGAATTTTCAGGCCCACGCACGGACCGCCACGTGCCCGGCGCCTCCGACAATCCCGCAACGCTGATCCCCGGGGCCGTCACCCACACGCGAGCGGACGGCACCGAGGTGGTCCTGGCCATTTCACCGGACGAGACCGCCGGCCCTAGTAAGACTGAAACGCCAAAGGCCAATTCTCGGGGTCGGTAGCGTTGCCGTCACATTCGATTTTTTCGCGGTACTCCATCAATTCAAGTTCCAGAACCTCACCCGGACCGTCAATCAAACGGAAGACCTGGTGCACGCCGCAATCACCGGCACCCCGGTTGAGTTCGGTTGTCTTGATGAGCCCCCTTGAGCCCACCACCTCGGCATTCATGGCCGCATAGTTCTGATTGCCCTCCAGCCCAGGCGGATTCGGCAAAGTCAGCAGATTGCCCCAGTCCTGGGGCGGATTCTGGGTGACGGCAAAGACACCGGATCCCTGATAGGCGCCGGAGAAACAGGGGATCTGCCAAAGCAGGTAATTCTCGTTGATGACGTAGCGGGCGCCCGCCCAGGGAGAATATCCGCCGACATCACAGGCATCGGTCGCGTATTGCTGCATGAGCTGCGTCAGCGCATAGGGCACTTCGGAACTGTCATTGAGGTACTTTTCGTCACCAATTGGAATGCCTGCCGGTATGCCACCCGAGCTGTTTGAGCCGGAAGACTCTGCCTGTGCAACGGATGTGTTTTCCTCCGAGCAGCCCGTTACGCCCTTTGCGCTTGCGACGAAGGGTACCTTGCCGCGCTGAAAGACCGTCAGGTCGGCATCATCGATGAAAAAGCGATCACCACTGAAACTGACTGCATCGAGCTCGACATGCACCTTCACCTTTCGGTCCTGGGACGAGAAAAGATACTGGGAGACCAAACCGTCTATCGGCTCACCGCCGCTGACGATTTCATCGAGCGAATAAACTGTTGTCCCGATCTTGAGCCTTGCAGGGCCCATGGTTCCGTCCGAATCGACATTGGCATGCAGCAAATAGGCATAGCGATCCGTATCAGGGTCCCTGTTGTGCTGCCAGATTGAAAAGTGGCACCGGGCGATGCCTTGTTCAATGTCCTGTTTGCCGAACAGCTTGAGGGCGATTTCGACGTCTTCGTCTGCGGCTTTTGCTGCTTGCAGGCCGCCCAGACCGATCGACGTTGCCGCAATAGTCCAGATAAAACTTTTAAAGAAACGCATGCCTTCCCTCCCGTCTCTTTCGGAAGAGTGCGGCATTTTCAGCAACTTGACCAGCTTCTTCTTTGTTCGCTCAATCAGCTTTCCTGTCAACATCAACAGGGTTGAAATGATCTCAATACTTTCATATATTCGAATATAACAATTTAGGGATCATCATGACCGAATTCACTCCCCTTCTCAGCTTCGGCGGCGGCCTCCTGATCGGCCTTGCGGCTGTCGCCCTTATGGCCGTGCATGGTCGCATTGCCGGCATAAGCGGCATCCTTGCAGGCGTTCTGACAAGCCGTTTCGACCAGGAATGGGCTTGGCGCGCTGCGTTTCTGGCCGGCATGGTGGCCAGCCCCCTGGTGCTGTTGGGCGTCACCGGACGGCTTCCGGAAATCACTGTCCCATCATCGCCCCTGCTTCTCGTAATTGGCGGGTTTCTGACCGGTGTAGGTGTCACCTTCGGGTCGGGCTGCACAAGCGGTCACGGCGTGTGCGGCATGTCGCGACTGTCGGTGCGGTCGATCATGGCGACCATGACCTTCATGGCCACTGCCGTGTTGACCGTGTTCCTCGTTCGTCACGTTTTTGGAGGCTGATCACATGCGTATCGTCCTGGCATTTGCCTTTGGCCTTCTGTTCGGCTGCGGCATCCTGATCTCCGGGATGGCAAACCCGGCCAAGGTCCTGAACTTCTTCGATCTCGCAGGCACCTGGGATCCGAGCCTTGCCTTCGTTATGGGTGGAGCCCTGACTGTGACCGCGATCGGCTATCAGCTGGTGTTCCGAATGGGCCAGCCCCTGCGTGCACCGTCCTTCAGCCTGCCCTCGAAGCAGGAGCTTGACGTCAGGCTGCTCGGTGGCTCGGCCGTCTTCGGCGTCGGCTGGGGCCTGAGCGGGTTCTGTCCGGGCGGCCTGATCCCGGTGCTCGGGATCGGCATGGGTGCGCCACTGCTGACAGCCGTTTCCATTGTCGCGGGCATTCTGGCGGCCAGAACCGCGATCAGGGTGACCGACAATTCCTACCCGGCAAAGGCCTGACCGGTTTCCCCGGCCGGCCTGACAAATCGGAGACACACATGACCAGCTCAAACTACCCGGTCGACATGTCCGTCCAGCCGGATGTGAAGGCCTTTTTCGACCCGGCAACCAACACGATCAGTTACGTCGTGAAGGACCCTGCCTCCAACGCCTGCGCCGTCGTCGACAGCGTCATGGACATCGACTATGCCGCAGGACGTATCACCTATGATCACGCGGACGAAATCATAGACCACATAAAGGCCAACAACCTGAAGCTCGAGTGGCTCATCGAAACGCATGTCCATGCGGATCACCTGTCGGCAGCGCCCTATATCCAGCAGAAGCTTGGCGGCAAACTGGGCATCGGCAGCAGGATAACGGTCGTGCAGGAAACCTTTGGCAAGGTCTTCAATGAAGGCACCGAATTCCAGCGGGACGGCAGCCAGTTCGACCGGCTTTTCGAAGATGGCGACACTTACCAGATCGGCAACATGACCGCCTATGCGATCTATTCGCCAGGCCATACGCCAGCCTGCATGGTGCATGTCATCGGAAGCGCGGCTTTCGTTGGCGACACGCTGTTCATGCCGGATGGTGGTTCGGCGCGGGCAGACTTTCCCGGTGGCGACGCGGCGACGCTCTACGATTCCATACAGAAGGTTCTGGCCTTGCCGGACGAAATGCGGCTCTTCATGTGCCACGACTATGGCCCCAACGGACGCGATATCCAGTGGGAGACCACGGTCGGTGCCGAAAAGGCCCATAACATCCATGTGGGCAACGGCAAGACCAGGGAAGAATTCGTGAAGTTCCGGACGGAACGGGATGCCCAGCTCGACATGCCGAAGCTGATCATTCCTTCGCTTCAGGTGAACATGCGCGCCGGCAAACTTCCGCCGGCTGATGACAGCGGCAAGACCTTCCTCAAGGTCCCGGTCAACGCACTTTGAAAAACAAGCAAACGGGACCCCAGGCTTGATGCCTGACCGACATCCGTGCGGACCCATCAAATGACCCATCTCAAGCGCTTCCTGCCGGTTCTGGACTGGGGCAAGCACTACGACAGGGCAACGGCGACGAGCGACCTCGTCGCCGCCATTGTCGTCACCATCATGCTGATCCCCCAGTCGCTCGCCTATGCGCTTCTGGCCGGATTGCCCGCAGAGGTCGGGCTCTACGCCTCCATATTGCCGCTAGTGGCCTATGCCATTTTCGGCACGAGCCGGGCCCTTGCCGTGGGGCCGGTCGCAGTCGTTTCCCTGATGACAGCGTCCGCCGTCGGCGAATTTGCCCGCCAGGGGACGCCGGAATATCTCGGCGCGGCAATTGTTCTGGCCTTTCTTTCGGGCCTCGTCCTGATCGTCATGGGGGTCCTGCGCCTCGGGTTCCTGGCCAATCTGCTGAGTCACCCCGTCATCTCCGGGTTCATCACCGCATCCGGTCTCCTGATCGCGGCCAGCCAGCTCAAGCACGTCTTCGGCATTCCGGCAAACGGCCACACGCTGTACGAAATCCTGCTCTCACTTGGGCGCCAGCTTGACGACCTCAGCTGGATCACGCTCTGCCTTGGTGCATCGACGACCGCTTTCCTTTTCTGGGTTCGAAAGGGCCTCAAGCAGCGTCTGCTTGGTTTGGGCTTCAAACCCTTTTCCGCCGACCTCCTGACCAAGGCCGGCCCTGTCGGCGCGGTAGCGGTCACAACACTCCTTTCGGCGACACTCGACCTGAGCGAACGCGGGGTTCGCGTCGTAGGCGACATCCCCTCCGGCTTGCCGATGCCGCAGATCCCCCCTTTCGACAGTGAACTCTGGCTGGCCTTGGCCGGTCCCGCCCTCTTGATCTCGGTGATCGGGTTCGTTGAGTCCGTCTCGGTGGCACAGACGCTTGCAGCCAAAAAGCGTCAACGCATCGATCCTGACCAGGAACTAATCGGTCTTGGAGCGTCCAACATCGCTTCGGCAGTTTCCGGCGGCTATCCGGTGACCGGCGGTTTTGCCCGTTCGGTCGTCAATTTCGATGCCGGCGCAGCAACCCCAGCGGCAGGAGCTTTCACCGCGGTCGGCATTGCCTTTGCGACCCTGTTCCTGACGCCGTTGCTGACCTACCTGCCACAGGCGACGCTGGCGGCAACGATTATCGTGGCAGTACTTTCGCTGGTCGATTTTGGAGCCGTCAAACGCACCTTCATCTATTCAAAGAGCGATTTTGCCGCCATGGCCGCGACCATCCTGGTAACGCTCCTGTTCGGTGTGGAGGCCGGCGTCATCACCGGGGTGTCGCTTTCAATCGCGCTCCACCTCTATCGGAACAGCCGCCCGCACATGGCAATTGTCGGCATTGTTCCGGGGACCGAGCATTTTCGAAATGTCGAACGGCACAACGTGGTCACGGGTGACCGCGTACTGACGATACGCGTCGACGAAAGCCTGTTCTTTGCCAACACGCGGTTTCTGGAGGACCGGATCCATGCCCTGGTGGCCGAACGCCCGGATATCGAGCATGTCGTCCTGATGTGCCCGGCGGTCAACGAGATCGATGCAAGCGCCCTGGAAAGTCTTGAAGAGATTAATCACCGGCTTTCAGATGCCGGCGTCTGCTTCCACCTTTCGGAAGTCAAGGGACCGGTCATGGACAGGCTCCAGCGAACGGATTTTCTTGATCATCTGAGCGGTCAGGTATTTCTCAGCCAGTATGATGCACTGAGTGAACTCGATCCCCTGAGCGCGCACATTTCCGAGTCACGCACTCCGAAGAAGAGAGCTCAGTCGAATGTCTGGGCAGGTCCGGAGATATAGCTACCGAGGATCGAGGGCGGGCCTAGTTGCTTTCCACTCTCTGCTTCAGAGGAATGATCCGCTCACAGAAGCGAAAATGGACCGGTGGCCGCTCCCCCTCCTGAACAAGCAATCCACCTGTTCCCCGGGGTTGGACGGTGACAAGTTCGATGGCTTCACCACCATCTGTAAGGAGGCAGTTCAAGGCCGCTCTCTGCGTGTTGCTTCCCCCCTTTTCCGCGCCATAGACCTGACAGATTCGACCGGATGTCTCGTACAGACCCCGGTAAATTGCGAGCGCGGATCCCGGGGCAGACCGGTCGATCCTGGGAGCCGGGCAATTGGAAAGGTCACGCACCCAGATGCCTTGCGCAAATTCGGCAAAGCGCAAGTCGAGCGTTTTTCCCTGAAGCAGTGGTGCGGACCTTGGCACCACGACCTTGAGATCACCCTTGCCTGCCTGGGCGGAACCGATTGCAGCAAACAACGACGCAAACAGGAATATGACATGAACTGTCAGACCAAACCGCATATGCCCCTCCGACGGATTGCTGTTGTTTGACTTCTGCAATCCTCATCTAGAACACGCAATTTGTCCGCCAAGGTCAACTTCTACGTTCACTTGCCTTGATTTTTTCGAACAAAAGTGGAACAAAATAGCGAATGAGCCCGGATAATCAGCATGTTGGCGGCAGAATTGAGTTGGGTGATCCGCTTGCGGATGGCCGACAGTCCGAGACCGCACTCAAGGTCTGGCGCGGCACCGCACGCCTGCTGCGTCAACTCGACTTCTCCTGCCTGCCTGAAGTCACTTTGGCCTCTGCACGTCGTGCCGATCTTCTGGCACTCGGTCCGAAGCATGAACTCTGGATCGTTGAGGTCAAATCGTCGATTGCCGATTTAAGGGCCGACAACAAGTGGCCAGATTATCGCCAGCATTGCGACCGCCTCTATTTCGCGACCCATCCTGACGTCCCGACCGATATCTTCCCCGAAGATGCCGGACTGATCCTCTCCGACGGCTTCGGAGCGGAAATTCTGCGCGAGGCGCCAGAGCACAAGCTGGCCGCGGCAACGCGCAAATCGGTCACGTTGAGATTTGCCCGTCATGCAGCAAACCGTTTGCACGGTTTGCTTGATCCTGACGCCGCCCGCTTTCAGGATGGCCTCTGAACCCCAGATCCGATCGACGCTGTCTGCGTATCTAGCTTGTCGTTAGTCGAACAAGCGAGCGGAAGCCGTTTTGCCAAATTTGCAGGTTGTCTGGTTCAAGAAGGATCTTCGGGTGCACGATCATGCGCCCTTGAAACGGGCGAGCCTGCGCGGCCCTGTTCTTCCGCTTTACGTCTTTGAACCGGACCTCTGGTGCGAACCGGACATGTCTGGCCGGCAGTTCGACTTTCTTTGTGAGTGCGTATCCGATCTGCAACGAGAACTTGCAAACCTAGGTCAACCACTTGTCATCCGGACCGGACGGGTGATCGAGGTACTCGAAAGCCTTTCAAAGAGCCTGGAGATCGGGGGACTCTGGTCTCACGAAGAAACAGGGAATGCATGGACCTTTGAAAGGGACAAACAGGTCGCCGCCTGGTGCAAGGCACATGGCCTCCCATGGACCGAGATACCTCAGACAGGCGTGATCAGGCGTTTGGGCAGCAGGGACAAGTGGGCCTCGACCTGGGACCGTTTCATGTCACTCGCCCCGATCGAGGCACCCCAGCTGGGGTCACTCGATCAGGTGCCCCCCGGCGACATACCGGCGCGATCCGAGATGTTGCCTGCTCCTGACCATTGCCCGGACCGCCAGAGAGGTGGTCGAACACGCGCGCTTGATACGCTGCAGAGTTTCCTGTTCGAGCGAGGCAAACACTATCGGGCTGCGATGGCAACACCGGTGAAAGCCTTTGACAGCTGTTCCCGCCTGTCTCCGCATCTTGCCTTCGGCACGCTTTCAATGCGCGAGGTTGCCCAGGCCGTCTGGGATCGCCAGAAGGAACTGCATGACAGCCAGTTTCCCGGCCAGAAAACCTGGCAAGGCGCAATGCGATCCTTTTCGGGTCGCCTGCACTGGCATTGCCACTTCATGCAGAAACTGGAGGACGAGCCGGAGCTCGAGTTTCGCAATCTGCACAGAGCCTACGACGGCCTGAGACCCGAGGCTCCGGATCAGGAGCGCCTGGGTGCCTGGCAAAACGGGGAAACCGGCCTGCCATTCGTGGATGCCTGCATGCGCGCGCTTCGCGCGACCGGCTGGATGAATTTCCGCATGCGGGCCATGCTGACGGCCGTTGCCAGCTACCACCTCTGGCTGGACTGGCGTGCCCCGGGTCTGCATCTGGCAAGGCTGTTCACGGACTATGAGCCCGGAATTCACTGGCCGCAGATCCAGATGCAGTCCGGCACAACCGGTATCAACACCATTCGGATCTACAATCCCGTCAAACAGGGACTGGATCAGGATCCATCCGGGTGCTTCGTTCGACAATGGGTTCCGGAACTCAAGGACATCGATCCGGAATTCATTCACGAACCCTGGAAGGCGGACAATGCCGGCACGGTCCTCGGTCGGACCTATCCGTTCCCTGTTGTTGATCATCTGAGTGCCGCCCGGGAAGCGCGCAACAGGGTCTGGGCCGTGCGCGGCGGACACGCGTTCAGGAACGAGGCCAGCAGCATCCAGACGAAACATGGCAGCCGTAGGAGCGGCATTCGCATGCGAGGCCAAAGGACAACCCGCAAGAAAACAACTGCGGCACCGTCAGCCCAACAGCCGGATCTCTTTGGAAATCCTCATGAAGATGCGTAAGAAAGCAAACTTGCCACGAAAAACCTGCCGGTCGTGTGGACGTCCCTTTTCATGGCGCCGGAAGTGGGAGCGGAGTTGGGCCGAGGTGCTTTACTGCTCTTCGCGCTGCAGGCGATCGCGTCCCAGGCCCGAGCAAAAAAAGGCCGCGGAATAATCCGCGGCCAGGGATCCAGAACCCCAAGAAATGTTCCGGCTGGGAGGTGATCAGGCAAACAGGTTGACCAGGCTTTCCAGGTATTCCTGCTTGCCGGATTTCGGCTGCGGTTCCAGATCAGTGGCGTGAACACGTTCTGCCAGGGCCTCCAGCGATGATCCACCGTTCAGGATTTCGGCGTTTTCCGGTTTCGACCAGCCCGCATAACGATCGTCGACAAAGCCTTTCAAACGTCCGTCTTCAATCATTTCGGCAGCGGCCTTGAGACCACGTGCAATGGCATCGGCAGAGCCGACATGGGCCTGGATGAGATCAACCGGATCGAGCGACTGCCGGCGCAGCTTGGCATCGAAATTGGTGCCGCCGCTGGTAAAGCCGCCTGCTGCCAGGATTTCGTAGTAGGCCAAGGCCAGTTCCTGCACGTTCATGCCGAAATGATCGGTGTCCCAACCGCACTGGTAGTCGTTCCGGTTCATGTCGACGGAGCCGAAAATGCCGAGAGAACGGGCCATGTGCAGTTCGTGCTCGAAGGAGTGCCCGGCAAGGATCGCGTGGCCCTGCTCGATGTTCATCTTGACTTCGTTTTCAAGACCATAGGCTTTCAGGAAACCGTAAACCGTTGCGACATCGAAATCGTACTGGTGCTTGGAAGGTTCCTGCGGCTTCGGCTCGATCAGGATCGCGCCCTTGAACCCGATCTTGTGCTTGTATTCCACCACCATGTTCAGGAAACGGCCGAACTGGTCGAGTTCCTGTTTCACATTGGTGTTCAGGAGCGTCTCGTAGCCTTCGCGACCACCCCAAAGGACGTAGTTCTCACCGTTCAGGCGGTAGGTCACGTCCATCGCATTTTTCACCTGCGCGGCGGCATAGGCGAATACGTCCGGATCCGGGTTGGTGGCAGCACCGCCCATGAAACGGCGGTTGGAGAACATGTTGGCTGTCCCCCAGAGCAACTTGATCCCCGTGTCGGCCATCTTCTTTTCGAAGATGTCCGCAATCGCGTTCACATTGGCATTGCTTTCGGCAAGCGTGCTGCCTTCGGGCGCGATGTCACGGTCGTGGAAGGTGAAGAACGGCATGCCCAGGATCTGGAACATTTCAAAAGCGACGTCGGCCTTGATGCGTGCCTGCTCCATCGGATCGCCGCCAGCCGCCATCCAGGAGCGATTGAAGGTTTCACCTCCGAACGGATCGTTGCCGGGCCAGCAGAAGCTGTGCCAGTAACACACGGCAAGACGCAGATGGTCTTCCATCCGCTTGCCGAGAACGACCTCGTCCTTGTTGTAATGCCGGTATGTCAGCGGATCCTTGCTGTCTGTTCCGGCGAATTGGATCGGCTGCAGGTCGCCGAAAAATCCAGTACTCATTGCTTAATTCTCCTTAGAAACCGGCCTGCTTGAGTGCCGGATAAAGTTTGCGCCAGCGGCCATAGGCTTCGGCGTAAGGGTCGGTCAGGGTGGGGAGGGGATCGATGCTGGCCTTCAAGGCCGGCTTTGCGAACACCCCGTCCGTTGTTCCAAGAGCGGCGGCCTGTCCAAGGCGCGCTGCTCCCAATGAAGCTCCAAAATCACCGTCGACTGGCACGTCGACCGGAACATCCAGCACACTGGCGATAATCTCCAGCCAGGTGCGGGACCTGGATCCACCCCCGACCGCAAGGACACGCTCGACCTTTGTCCCGGCGACGCTGAGTGCATCCAGACAGTCCTTCAGGGCGAAGGCCACGCCATCCATCACGGCATGTGTCAAGGCCGCATCGTCGGTCTCATGACCGATGCCGAAGAACCCTGCACGGATATCGACATCGTTGTGCGGCGTGCGTTCACCCCCGAGGTAAGGCATGAAGGAGACGGAGGCGGGTGCCTTGATGGTCCTCAATTCGCCTGTGAGGTCCTCCGGTGATTTTTTCAACCGGCTCGCGAGCCAGTTCAGGCTGTCGGTTGCCGACAGGATCACGCCCATCTGGTGCCAGGTTTCCGGGATCGCATGGCAGAAGGCATGGACCGCACTTTCGACATTTGGTGAAAAGCGGTCGTTGGTCACGAAAAGGACGCCGGATGTGCCGAGCGATACAAACGCAGACCCCGGATCAACTGCACCGACACCACATGCCGAAGCAGCGTTGTCGCCCCCGCCGCCGGCCACAGCCGGTGCTTGATCGAAGCCCCAGCGGGCACACAGGTCAGACTTCACCGTTCCCGAGGTGTCCGATCCTTCGACGAGGCGCGGCATGTGCTGCCGGGTCAATCCGGTTGCCGCCAGCAGCTGGTCGCTCCAGTCCCGTTTGGCGACATCCAGCCAAAGCGTCCCGGCACTGTCGGACATGTCGCCCACATAGTCACCGGTCAACTTGAACCGCACATAATCCTTGGGCAGCAGCACCATTGCCGTCTTCGCAAAAATCTCCGGTTCGTTCTCGCGGACCCATTGCAGTTTTGGCGCGGTGAACCCCGGCATGACGCGGTTGCCGCCAAGTGTCAGAAACGCCGGTTCAGCAGCTTCCAGTTCCGCACACTGTTTTCCAGAACGGCCGTCGTTCCACAAGATGCAGGGCCGCAAGGGAACACCGTCGCCATTCAGCAAGGTTGCCCCGTGCATGTGACCCGACAATCCGATTCCCTTAACGGCGGCCAATTCCCGTGGCGCCTGCGCCTTGAGCGCATCCAGGACCGCTTCGCAGGCACGCCACCAGCTGTCCGGATCCTGTTCGGACCAGCCTGGATGCGGACGCTGAACCGTCAGTTCCGCAGTGGCCGAGGCAACCAGTGACTGATCCTCTCCGAGCAGGATGGCTTTGACTGAACTGGTGCCAATATCGAGTCCGACAAACATGAGGTGCGTTCCTCAAAAACAATCAAAAAGAAGGCCGATGCGCCGTTCCAGCAGTTCCGGCGCCACGGCAAATTCATCCAGGTTCCAGCAGTGTGCGAGAATCCGGATTATGGCAACCCGCGGGCCGGGGCCCGCGGGAAGTCTTGGTCTATCCGACGACCGTATCGTCCACAAGGGCACCCGGTCCCGGAGTTGCGCCGGGAGGGCACTTTCCAAGAATGATCATGCCAAGCACGTCATCATCGGTCACATCCGTGGTCTTCGCGGTTCCGACAAGCTGACCGTTTTTCATCACGGCGAGACGGTCGCACAACTGGAAAACGTCATGGATATCGTGCGAGATCAGGAAGATGCCGAGGCCCTGTTTCTTGAGCTCCTGGATCAACTCCGCCACCATTTGCGTCTCATGAACACCGAGCGCTGCGGTCGGTTCGTCCATGATCAGGATCTTGGCGTTGAAGTAGACTGCACGCGCGATGGCAACCGACTGGCGCTGACCGCCGGACAGAGCCTTCACAGGCGCATGGAACTTCTTGAAGTTCGGGTTGAGCCGGCCCATGATCTTCCGTGTTTCCGCTTCCATCTTGTCATCATCGACAAATCCGAGCGGCGACGTCAGTTCACGGCCAAGGAACAGGTTGGACGCGGCATCGAGATTGTCCGCCAGAGCGAGTGTCTGATAGATCGTCTCGATGTTCTGGGCCCTTGCATCACGGGGCGAATGAATATGGACTTCTTCGCCATTGATGCGGATTTCCCCGCTGTCCGCCTTGTAGGCTCCCGACAGGATCTTGATCAGCGTCGACTTTCCGGCACCGTTGTGGCCCAGCAGGCCGACCACTTCGCCCGGGAACAGGTCAACAGTCACGTGATCCACGGCGCGCACCCCACCAAAGGAGATGCACATGTCTTTCATTTCAACGAGAGGTGTCGACATCGATTAGTCTCCCGTACGTTTGCGATAAATGATGTCGACCAGAACCGCCAGAACGAGAACTGTACCAACAACGATGTTCTGAAGCGGCGCATCCACACCGACCATGGCCATGCCCGATTGCAGGGACTGCATGATGAGTGCACCCAGGATCGCGCCATAAATGGTTCCGATGCCTCCGGCGAGTGCCGTTCCGCCGATAACCGCCGCAGCGATGACCCGCAGTTCGTCGAGAGTGCCGATATCATTGGTCGAGAAACCGAGGCGTGCAGCAGCAACTGCGGCCGCGAGAGCACTCAGACCACCCATGATGGCGAAGACCTTCACTGTCAGGAACCGCGTGTTGATGCCAGACAGTTCGGCTGCATCCGGATTCCCACCTGTTGCGAAGATATACCGGCCGAGGCGGGTCTGACGGGCGATGACGGTCATCACGACGGCAACCACGATCAACAGAAGGACCGAATAGGGAATTCCATACCCCATGGTCAGGCCTTCGGGGAGCGTTTCACCGCTTGCCTCGAAAATGCGCTTCAGGCGCGCCTTCGGAATGTCATAGGCATTCAAAATGGCGACGAAACCAAGGATGGCGATACTGGTGATCGCAGCCATCGTGACTTCGGCCCAGACCGGCTTGACCGGGAAGCCGTGCGAAGACTTCCGGCGACGGGACGCAACCTGCAACCACAGCGATGCGGCTACGGCCAGAATGCCGAATATCCAGGAAGCGGTTTCACCCATGGTGCCACCGATGCCGCCGATCATGGTGAAAGTCTCATCCAGCGGGCCGATCGTCTGACCTGAAGTGATGAACCAGGCAACGTTCCGCCAGACCAGAAGGCCACCAAGCGTGACGATGAACGCCGGAATGCTGAGGTAGCCGATCATCCAACCCTGAAAAGCACCGATCAGGACACCAGCGATGATCCCTGCGAAAATCGCAATGATCCAGATCGCCGGATGCCCAAGGCCCAGGACCTGCGGCAGGATATCGGTTTGCACCACTGCCATGATGGCAGCAACGGTGGCCAGAAGAGAGCCAACCGACAGATCGATATGCCGGGTGACGATGACGAACACCATGCCGGTCGCCATGATGGCGACAGAAACAGTCTGGATCGTCAGGTTGAAGATGTTGCGCGGTGTGAGGAACCGGCCGTCCGTGAACACATTGAAGACCAGACACAGGACGACAAACGCCCCGATCATGCCCAGGAGGCGCGTATCCAGCTGCAACGCGGCAAAAAAGTTTCGTGCTGCCGGGTTTTTCGACCCTGGCAGAGCGGTGTCGGACATTGAGGTTACTCCTGCTTGGAGACCATTACGCTTTCGCATCGGGTGGCCTGTCCCGGGGGCCGCTTTTCGCAGCTGACCCTGTTTTTAAGGCCCCGGTTAATGTCTAACCGGGGCCGCGCTTGAAGCGCCGTTCTATCAGTTACAAGGAGCCGGGCCGTTGGAAACGCCCTGGCACAGATCATCCTTGGAGATCCAGCCGGCGTCAACAACTGCGCTAAGGTTGTCCTTGGTGACAGGCAGCGGAGCCAGGAACTTCGCAGTCAGGTCAGTGCCGGACGGAGACGTCCACTCGTTTGCACCGTCGACTTCGCTCAGTTCAGCACCACCTGCAAGAGCAACAGCGATTTCACCGGCAGCCTTGCCGAGTTCGCGTGCGTCCTTCCAGACGGAAACTGTCTGAGTGCCCTTGGCGACGCGGTTCAGAGCAGCGTGGTCACCATCCTGACCGGAGACCGGAATGCCTTCCATGCCCTGAGCGGTCAGTGCGGCAACAACACCACCAGCGGTGCCGTCATTGGAAGCCACAACAGCGTCGACCTTGTTGTCGTTTGCCGTCAGGATCTGTTCCATGTTGCGCTGTGCGTTCGCCGGCAGCCAGCCATCGGTGTAGGCTTCACCAACGATCTTGATGTCACCGGAGTCGATAGCCGCCTGAAGAACTTCCTGCTGTCCACCGCGAAGGAAGTCAGCATTCGGGTCGGTCGGCGAACCCTTGATCATGACGTAGCTGCCCTTCGGCTGCGCAGCCAGAACAGCGGCAGCCTGCATGCGGCCAACTTCGACGTTGTCGAAAGTCAGGTAGAAGGCGCGCGGGTCGTCGATCAGACGGTCGTAGCCAACGACCGGGATGCCTTCATCGGCAGCAGCCTGAACAGCCGGACCGATTGCCTGAGCGTCCTGAGCCAGGATGATCAGAGCAGTTGCACCCTGAGCAATCAGAGCTTCCACGTCGGACAGCTGCTTGGCGGAAGAGCTCTGCGCGTCGGCAGAGATGTATTTTGCGCCAGCGGCATCCAGGGCACCCTTGATGGCAGCTTCGTCAGTTTTCCAGCGCTCTTCCTGGAAGTTGGACCAGCTCACGCCAACAACAATGTCGTCCGCCTGTACAGCGGTGATAGCAGTTGCGGAAAGCAGAGCACCCGCCAGCAAAGTGGTAATTTTACGCATCGCGATGTTTCCTCCAGTTGACGCAATCCACCAAGACGGACCGCGCCTAAATGCGTCTATGTCGCAAACGCCTTTTCGGGGCGTTTCAATTAGGACAGCCTTGTTGTTATTTTTTTTGGTGTCCGAAAAAAAGTTGCAGGAAAGCGTCGCTCCTGTCAACATGGTTTTGCAAAACTCTGCTCCGCGAGACCAAAAAATCTTGAAAGAGGGCAGGAAAACCGGGAGAAACCCGGGACGGAGGAAACACCTTGGGAAGAGCTGAGCGAACATGACACGCAAGGCAGACCGGGATCAGATACGTCGGCAAAACCGAAGTATCATACTGCAGGCCCTGCGCCGGAACGGTCCGATGGCACGGATCGATCTGGGGCAAATGACACGGTTGAGCCCGGCAACCGTAACGGCCATAACATCCGATCTTCTGGACCAGGGATTGATCCTGAGTCTGGAAAGCGAAGAACCCAAAGCGCCTCAGGCGCGCGGTCGTCCGCGCACCTTGCTGAAGCTGAATCCGGACGCGGTCTACACGGTCGGCGTGCGCCTTTCAGTCAACAATATCGACATGTCACTCGTCGATTTTTCCGGTGAGGTGACTCAGGAAAAACGCGCGCATTTTGACAGCGCGACCGCGAATGCGGACGATTTTCCCGGCACGCTTGTCGAGGCCATCAGGGCGTTCCTGCTGGAAGCCGGCGTCAGTTCGGCACGGGTTCGCGAAATCGGTGTCGCCGCACAGGGCGTGGTCGAGACCGAAACCGGCGTCGTGGCCTGGAGCCCGGCCTTTGCCGGACGCAAGATCCCCGTGGTCGGTCCGCTGCAGACCGAGTTCGGCGCCGAGTGCTATATTTCCAATGATACCAACATGATAACCGAGGCCCTGCACTGGTCGGACCCGAACCGGTACAGCGGAACCTTCGCGGTCATCATGCTCGATTACGGTGTCGGCATGGGGCTTTATCTGAACAACCGGCTGTTCTCGGGCGCAAGCGGAACGGCAGCCGAGTTCGGGCATGCGAATCACATTCCCGGAGGCGCGCTTTGTCGCTGTGGCAAACACGGCTGCCTGGAGGCTTATCTCTCGGATTATGCCTTGGTCAGGGCGGCGTCCCATCTGCCGGAAAACACGGACCCGATCTCGATCAAGGCCGGGGTCAGAGGCCTCGCACGGCTGATCGAACTGGCCGGTTCGGGCGATGAAGATGCGCGCAAGGCCTTTCACGAAGCCGGACGCGTGCTGGGCTACGGAATTGCCCGGGTGATCGCCATGATCGACCCGAAACGCCTTGTGCTGACCGGGGCGGCAATGCGGGCGTTTGCGTTCATGGAAAAAGGCATGTGGGAAGGGCTCGAAGAAGCGCTGGTAGAAGACCTTCGCAACAATTTTGCGCTCGACGTCATGCCCTGGAACGAGGATTTCATCCGAAGCGGCCTGATCGCGCAATCGATGGAACGTCTCGACATGGACTTTCTTGGCAAGGCCTCAGCGCCGAGCAAATCCCAGGACGGATCCAACAGCAAGGAAGTGCCGGCATGAAACAGCATCTTGGCAGGGCAGTGCTTGCCCTGACGCTGGGACTCCCGCTGGTAGCTCAGTTTCCAATTAGCGCACTCGCTGACCCGGACCTTCCGCCCTGGAGCGAAAAGGCGCTGCAGCAAGACGTCGATATCGAGGCGCTTGCGGCCTCCGGGCAGGACCCGATCCCGGTTCTTCAACCGCTCGGCGAACATCTTTTTTCCGCGAAATTTACATCGCTCGATGGCGCCGGGCGACCTGATGCGACCGGAGCCATAGTTCCGACCAAGGTCCGCAGAAAATCTCATTTGACCTTCCAGCGACTTGCGGGTCTGGATGCAAATGCCTGCGCGTCCTGCCACAACGAGCCCGTTGCCGGGGGCGCTGGATCGTTCACGGCAAATGTTTTTGTTTCGGAAGGGTTCGAAAGCGCGGATTTCGACACGATCGACCCGCAATTCTCGAACGAACGCAATACCAATGCCATCCAGGGAGCCGGCCTGATCGAATTGCTGGCCCGCGAAATGACCTCCGACTTGCGCAAGCAGCGCAAGGAGGTTCTGGCGGAGGCCCGAAAGTCGGGTCAACCGGCCAAGGCCCAGCTTGAAACCAAGGGGGTTTCCTTCGGTTCCTTGACCGCATATCCGGATGGAACACTGGATGTATCTGGTCTTGACGGCATCGACGATGACCTGACCCTGCGTCCTTTCAGCCAGAAAGGTGTCTTTTCTTCGCTGCGACAGTTCACGGTGAACGCCATGAATGCCCATCACGGCATTCAAGCCAGTGAACGCTTCGATTCGAAATGGACCGGCACCGACGACTTTGACGCCGACGGCTACAGCGCCGAGATGACACCCGGCCAGATTTCCGCGCTGGTGGCCTGGCAGGCGACACTCCCGGCGCCGACACGCAAACAGGACCTGCCCGAGGTCTGGCAACAGGCGGCCGATGAAGGCGAAAGACGGTTCGCCGAAATTGGTTGCGCCTCCTGTCATGTCCCGGCTCTGCCGTTGGATAGCCTGGTTTTTCATGATCCTGGCCCCTTCGACACCGCCGGGACCTTGCGGCAAAGCGAAATGGACACGCCCTTGGCTCTCGATCTTGCAACGCTGGACTGGGTGAAGGCATTGCCACGGGACGACCAGGGCCGTGTTCTGGTGCCGCTATTCGGTGATCTGAAACGGCACAAGATTGCCGACGCTGCCAACGACACGTTCGGAAACGAGCTTCTGGCGCAGCGTTTCGTCGCCCGGGACGTTTTCATCACCGCGGAACTCTGGGGCATCGGCAGCACGGCGCCGTACGGCCATCGGGGCGACCTGACCACGCTTAACGAGGTCATTCTGGCCCATGGAGGTGCTGCCGGAGAAAGCCGCAAGGCCTATGACGCGCTTTCGGAAAAGGATCGCCAGTCCGTTATCGCCTTTTTGCGCAGCCTGGAGATCGCCCAATGACCCGATTTGGCATAACCGCGTCCTGCGCGCTCCTGACGGCCGGCTTGATCCATCCGGTTTTGGCCACCGAATCACAACAGGACAGATCGCTCGCTCCGGTACCCACATTCCTGGAAGAAGCAACAGCCGCCGGGATCGACCATACCTATGACGGCGCGTGGGAGTTCTTTGTCGGCGGAGGCACGGCAATATTCGACTGCAATGGCGACCGACGTCCCGATCTTTTCATTGCAGGTGGGAAAAACCAGGCACGGCTCTATCGCAACGAAAGCCCCACCGGAGGTGCCCTGAAATTTGTTCCGGTTGATTCGGGTATCGGCGAGAAACAGGCTGGCAAGGTACTCGGGGCCTATCCACTCGACATCAATAACGACGACCTCCTGGATCTCGTGGTTCTGCGCCTGGGTGAGAACCTGCTTCTTGAGGGAAAAGGTGACTGCAAGTTCGAGCTTGCGAACCGGCCCCTTGGCTTTGACGGCGGGCGCGAATGGACGACCGCGTTTTCGGCCACCTATGAACCGGATCTCGACTTCCCGACGCTCGCATTCGGGAATTACGTCGACCGCTCTGCACCGGGGTCGCCCTGGGGCACCTGCCACGACAACTTTCTGTTCAGACCTGTCGCGACCGAAGAAGGTGGCGTTGCCTATCCCGAGGCCACGCGGCTTTCTCCTGGGTATTGCACGCTGTCGATCCTCTTCACCGACTGGAATCGTTCAGGCGAACCTGCGCTCAGGGTCTCCAACGACCGCCACTATTATCGCGGTGGAGAAGAGCAACTCTGGGCCGTCCCGCCCGGCCGCCCACCGCGTCCTTACCGCAAATCAGACGGTTGGCAGCATTTAAAGATCTGGGGCATGGGCATTGCCTCGATCGATCTGGATGTCGACGGGTTTCCGGAATATGCGCTCACCAGCATGGGAGACACCAAGCTTCAGAAGCTGGACGACGAATCGGACGAAACCGTCCCGATCTATCAGGACATCGCTTTCGACTTGGGTGTCACGGCACATCGCCCCTATGCGGGCGAGGACCTGAAACCCTCGACGGGTTGGCATTCGGAATTCCAGGACGTCAACAATGACGGTCTTTGGGATCTTTTCATTGCCAAGGGCAATGTCGAAGCGATGCCGGATTTCGCCGCCTATGACCCTGACAACCTGTTGCTCGGTCAATGGAGCGGCAAATTCACCGAAGCCGGTGGCGCGGCCGGGATCGGTTCGGACCGGCGTGGACGAGGCGCCGGACTGGCGGACTTCAATTCTGACGGGTTGCTCGACCTGATCGTTGTGAACAGGGCGGCGCCAGTCAGCCTGTTCCGCAATCTCGGAGCAGGCACGGCTGGGGGCCCCAAGCCCCTGGGCAACTGGCTTGCGATCGATGTCCGGCAACCAGGTGACAAGAATACCCGCGCTGTCGGCGCCAAGATCAGCGTGAAAACCGGAAACCGGACCGTCGTCAAGGACATCCAGGTCGGTGCGGGCCATGCCTCCGGACAGATGGGCTTCGTTCACTTCGGACTTGGCGTCGCGGAACGTGCGAATGTGCGAATCAAGTGGCCCGACGGCGACTGGAGTCACGGGTATCGCGTGTTCGCGAATGGTCATGTGATCATTGAACGGGGCGCCGAAAAGGCGCGGCTCTGGTATCCGGAGTAACGCCGGCGCGCAGCAGAAGTGACAGGAATGATGACCGGGACCTGTCCCGATCATCACTGCAAATCTTTTCAATGCCTGGCTTTTCCGGGAAGTCTCAATCCACGCCCTGATACAATGTACGCCGGAAAGGCCCAAATCACGGGTTGCTTAGGGTGCCTTTGCGACATTTGGTTGACGCTGAAATCCATGGATGCTTCACTGCCGTATAAATCCGGTGGGACGGATTGTTGAGTGGGCGGACAGTATGACTTTCACGATCTTGATCGGAGCGACCCTTTACGGGGTTATCGGATTGACCTTCTTGATTCTTTCGGCGACCGAACTTCTTGAGAGCGGTCGCAGCACGACGCTACGCCTGCTTTCAACCCTACTGACATCGCTGATCTGGCCGTTGACAATCGTTGTCGCCATTTCCCGGTCCGGGCCAATGCTGGAACGATCCCTCCCGCAACCGACCTATTGATTTCGGTTTTTCCGACTCGCGTGTTTGGCTCTTGGCCTGCGTCATACCCTTGAGGTTGCGCAAGTGATCTCCGGATCAACATGAAAACATGCCTGATCCGACCTCCTGGCAAGAAGGAGCGTCCCCCTGTCAATCGGCTCGTTCTGATCATTTCCGATCAAAATCAGCGGTGACGCCTTTTTAATCATACTGCCACCAACGGCATAAAATGCTTGTATTTCAGCAATTTAATTTCTGATATTTTTCCTCAAGTTTATGATAGTTCCAAAAAAAATTTGACTAACTGTTCAAATTTTCTTCCAATGGGTCATCGAGTTCCCTCAAAAAACGAAGGGAGCCACCTTGAAAACGATCGCCAACCTTCCGGAGATCTAGATGACCCAAACCAAAGCAACCCCGGATATTGCGGCCGGACGCTTGTCTGAGGACGCTTACGCTGAAAACTTCAGCGACCTGCATCCGCTTCTCGAGCCGCACGAGGCCATGGTCGAAGCCGACCGTTGCTATTTCTGCTACGACGCGCCATGCATGCAAGCATGCCCGACCAGCATCGATATCCCGCAATTTATTCGGCAGATCTCGACCGACAACCCAACCGGATCGGCCAAAACGATCTTTGAACAGAATATTCTGGGTGGGATGTGCGCCCGCGTCTGTCCGACCGAAACCCTGTGCGAGCAGGTTTGCGTTCGCGAAGTCGCGGAAGGCAAGCCGGTCAAGATCGGCCAGCTTCAGCGCTACGCCACCGACCATTACATGCGCGAGAATGACACGACACCGTTCGAACGTGCAGCCTCGACGGGCAAGCGAATTGCCGTTGTCGGCGCGGGCCCGGCAGGGCTTTCCTGCGCACACCGTCTCGCCGTGCACGGGCACGACGTGGTCCTGTTCGACGCGAAGGAAAAGGCGGGCGGGCTGAACGAATTCGGCATCGCTTCCTACAAGTCGGTCGACAATTTCGCCGCACGCGAAGTCGAGTTCGTACTGTCGATTGGCGGTATCGAGCTGAAAACGGGCATGCGTCTCGGCGACAATCTTGATCTCGCCGAGCTCCGGTCCAGCTACGATGCGGTTTTCCTCAGCATCGGACTTGGTGGCGTCAACGCCTTGGGCCTCGACGGCGAGGACAAGGATGGCTCACTGGACGCGGTGGACTACATTGCCGATCTGCGCCAGGCCAATGACCTGTCGAAACTGCCGGTCGGCCGACGCGTCGTTGTCATTGGGGGTGGCATGACTGCCGTCGATATCGCCGTCCAGACAAGTCTTCTGGGTGCGGAAGACGTCACCATCGCCTATCGCCGCGGACAGGACCGGATGAACGCCTCCGAATACGAGCAGCATCTTGCCCAGACCAGCGGCGTCAAGATCATGACCTGGGCACAGCCCAAGACGCTTGTCGGTGCGAACGGTTCCATCACCGCAATCGAGCTGGAACGCACAGCCGAGGAAGATGGCCGCCTCGTTGGAACGGGTTCAGTGGTTACGCTTCCTGCAGACATGGTCTTCAAGGCGGTTGGCCAGACACTCGTTCAGTCCGATCTCGGTGATGGCGTGGCGCTTGAAAAAGGGCGCATCGTGGTCGACGAAAACCGCAAGACAAACCTCGCTGATGTTTGGGCGGGTGGTGATTGCGTTCTGGGTGGCGAGGATCTCACGGTCACCGCCGTCGAGGACGGAAAAATCGCCGCTGAAAGCATCAACGCCGCCTTGAGCGCCTGAGCGCTCGGCCGCAAGGATTTGAGGGAGAGCCATCATGGCTGACTTGAGCACAAATTTCATCGGCATCAAATCGCCGAACCCGTTCTGGCTTGCATCGGCACCGCCAACGGACAAGGAATACAACGTGGTGCGGGCCTTCAAGGCCGGCTGGGGCGGCGTTGTCTGGAAGACGCTCGGAGAAGACCCTGCCGTGGTCAACGTCAATGGACCGCGTTACGGCGCCATCCACGGCAAGGACCGGCAGCTGATCGGTCTCAACAACATCGAGCTGATCACCGACCGCCCGCTGGAAGTGAACCTTCGCGAAATCAAGCAGGTCAAACGCGACTGGCCGGATCGGGCGCTGGTCGTGTCCCTGATGGTGCCATGCGAAGAACAGAACTGGATCAACATTCTCAAGCGCGTGGAAGAAACCGAGGCGGACGGCGTCGAGCTCAATTTCGGCTGTCCGCACGGCATGAGCGAGCGTGGTATGGGCTCCGCGGTCGGACAGGTTCCCGAATATATCGAGATGGTCACGCGCTGGGTGAAACAGCACTCGCGCATGCCCTGCATCGTCAAGCTGACACCGAACATTACCGATGTCCGCAAGCCGGCCCAGGCCGCCAAGGCGGGTGGCGCCGACGCTGTCTCCCTGATCAACACCATCAACTCGATCATGGGCGTCGATCTTGACATCATGTCGCCCTCGCCTTCGGTCGACGGCAAGGGCGCCCATGGCGGCTATTGCGGCCCGGCCGTCAAGCCGATCGCGCTCAACATGGTTGCCGAAATCGCCCGGGATCCGGCGACGCACGGCTTGCCGATTTCAGGTATCGGCGGCGTAACAACCTGGCGTGATGCAGCCGAGTTCATGGCCCTTGGTGCGGGCTCGGTGCAGGTGTGTACCGCCGCCATGACTTATGGTTTCAAGGTCGTCGAGGACATGATCGACGGCCTCAGCGACTGGATGGACCAAAAGGGCTACACATCGGTCGATCAGGTTGTCGGAAGCGCAGTGC
The DNA here is from genome assembly GCA_017643925.1 of Roseibium sp. GTDB lineage: Bacteria > Pseudomonadota > Alphaproteobacteria > Rhizobiales > Stappiaceae > Roseibium. The sequence goes on from JAEPML010000003.1 coordinate 456,275, forward strand.
CGAACGTTTCGGACTGGCAGTATCTCAATCTGAACTACATCGCGAAAGCGAAGATCGACCAGGACCTGTGCATCCAGTGCGGCCGGTGTCACATCGCCTGCGAGGACACCTCCCACCAGGCCATCACCAACATGGTGGACGGGGCTCGCAAGTTCGAGGTGATCGACGAGGAATGCGTCGGCTGCAACCTGTGTGTCAGCGTTTGTCCGGTCGAAAACTGCATCACCATGGAAGCCATGGAACCCGGTAGTGTCGATCCGCGCACCAAGAAGGTTGTCGAGAAGGAATACGCCAACTGGACGACCCATCCGAACAACCCAATGGCGGTGACGGAAGCAGCGGAATAGGACGCAAGCCCAAACTCAAAACGCACGCGGACACCCCACGGGTCTGCGTGCGTTTTTGTTTGTGCGCGCCAGATAGGCTTTGCCTTGCCCGTCCCGCGTCTCTAACGTGTTGGAAACACGCTGAAAGGTGAGACCCACATGACGAGTTCGCACTTGCTTTTGACGGCATCCATAAGCCTATGCGCCATCATTGGTGTCTGGGGTGTGGCCGACCCTGAAGGTCTGCTGGCGGTAGCGAGCACCATCGTCAACCAGTATTTCATCAGCCGAGGCTGGGCCGTCATGCTGTCGGTGACACTCATGCTTCTGTTCTGCCTCGGCCTGACACTCACACGGTTTGGTGACATTCGCCTTGGTGCCGACACGGACCGGCCGGAATATTCGACACCCACATGGATCGCGATGCTGTTTGCCGCGGGCATGGGCGTTGGTCTTCTGTTCTGGGCCGTTGCCGAGCCGCTCACGCACTACCACTTTGCGAGCCAGTTCCTGCCTGCACCGATAGCGGCCGAACAGGCCTTGCTTGGTGCCAACTTCAACTGGGGCATTCACGCCTGGGCGATTTACGGCACGACGGCACTGGCCATTGCCTATTTCAGTTACCGGCGTGGCACTCCGATGATGGTCAGCGCTCCGTTGAAGAACCTGTTCCCGGGTGAAACCTGGGCCAATGCCGTCGGCTGGTTTTCTGATTTCATGGCCATCGCGGCCATTGCCATCGGTGTGGCCGGTTCTGTTGCCATGGGTGTTTTCCAGGTGGCGGACGGCGTCACCGTCCTTTTTGGATACGAAGAGACTTCATCGCTGCTGGTGGCAATCGTGTTTGCCCTGATGGTTGCCGCTTATATCCCGCCGCTCCTGGTCGACCTGGGGGCCGGGATGGCCAAGCTTTCCAATCTTGCGATGGCGCTGGCAATCGGCCTGGTCATCTACACGATCATCCTGGGGCCGTCGGAGTATCTTCTGAACTCGATCGTCAGCGGCATCGGCAGCTATGTCGCCGTTGTCATTCCCAGGGGGCTCGAGACCTTCACCTTCTACGGCGACGAAGCCAGCAAGTGGTTCAGGGACTGGACACTGACCTACATGGTCTGGTGGATCGCCTGGGGGCCCTTTGTCGGGGTTTTTGTCGCCCGCATCTCCAAGGGGCGGACCATCCGCGAATTCGTGCTCGGCGTGCTTATCGGGCCGACACTGTTCTCGACCATCTGGTTCGGCGCCTTCGGTGGCATTGGTATCTTCGATGCGCTCAACGGCAACGGTGACCTGCTGGCACTGACCCAGACCAATGTGGAGCGCATGACCTTCGCGTTGCTGGACCGGCTACCGCTGTCAACGCTGACGACGTTGGCCACCGTGCTGGCCGCCTTCCTGTTCATCGTCACCAGCGTGGTCAGTGCCGCTTTCGTGCTCGGCACCTTCTCGACGGGTGGCAATCCCAATCCAAGCGCCCGAATCCGGGTGATCTGGGGTGGTCTGCTCGGCGTGCTTGGCGTTGCCATGATCCTCTCCGGTTCGATGTCCGCGGTCAGGACGCTGATCGCCCTTGGCGCACTGCCCTTCGTTTTCATCACCGTTATCCTGCTGGCCTGCCTGATCCGCGCGCTTTTGCAGGACGCCCGAAAGGAAGAAGCCCATGCTGATCGGTGATCCCGTCGACACATTGATGAATATCGGCACATTTGCCTTTATCGGCTTTGTTGTCTGGATCGTGATGCGCAAGGAACCCGGTGGTTCCGACGACTGATTAAATCCCTAGAGCGACAATTCGGGTTTGGTCAGCATCAGCCAGACAATGGCAAGAACGGCAAAAAATGCTGGGAACCCGCAGGCGAACCAGATTCGGTAAAGCTGGTGATAGGCAGGCGGTAGGGGTTCGGAGGCCAATGCAGCAGCCTCCGCCATGCGACGCAACCGGATCTGGATCCAGACGACCGGCAGCCAGAACACGCCAACAACCACGTAGAGGCACAGCGACACGAGCACCCAGCCTTCCAGGAGCGACCAGCCGACTTCCCGCACCAGGAGATATCCCGTGACCGGCTGCAGGACAGCTGCAGTCGCCGTGAAGACCGTGTCCGCAAGTACAACGATCGCTGACACATGCGCAATCAGCGCCGGGTCCCGCGACCGGTTGGACATCACCATGAAAAAGGCGATCCCAGCGCCAGTGCCCAGCAGGACGCAGGCTCCGATCACGTGAGCATAGAGAAGCAAGTCGTAGGTCATCACCGCTCCTCCAGGAGCAATGCGACCATTGCAGCAAGCACCAGAGCGGGAAATACCTTGACCAGGGGCCCAAGCGGATCGGCCCACAATTGTGGAGCGAGCACGGTTCCCCCGAGAAGATAACAGCCCGAGACCACGATCATGCCGAGACAGGCCAGTCTGGTCCAGCGCCGCCACAGGACAGCCAGGCCAAGTGCAATATCAACGACCGCACCCGATGCCACAAAGACCGCAGCAACAGCCGGCGAAGTTCCGCGGTCCGTCAGGACCCTTGTCGCGTCTTCAAACGACAGGAACCCGATCAGCCCCGATAGAAGCCAGAAAAGCGCCAGGCAGCCGATCGCCATAGGCATCAACAAATATAGTCTGGCAAAACTCCGTTCCTGGGATGTTGCCGGAAACTCGCGCAGCGTTTCCTCAAGAGACCTGAAAGCAGGGCCGCCCCGCTGTGTCCACTCTCGGCCGTCCGCGGTAATTCCGCTTTCCAGCGACACCAGTGCATTGGTCCTGAGTGGTGAACGCCAGCCCAACCAGCTCAGCAAATCCGCGCCCTTGCCCAGAAGCCTGATCAGCGCATCAGGTGCTCGAACGGTGCGAGACCAGTCCGGATAACCAAGCCAGGCCCTGACCTTGCGCGTGAGCGCAGGAAACGACTGGTGCCCTTCTTCCGAAAGGTCGGCTGAAAACCCCGACCCCAGTTGGCCGCCGGCGCAGAGCACCACGGCATCTGCCAAATCGTCTATGTGAATTGTCTGTACTTCGGCGTCCGCAAACACCGTGACTTCGACAAATGGCACGGCTGCAGCCGCCCGAAGAAGGGCCGAACCGCCATAGGCTTCAGGGCCAAGAACCAATGCGGGCCGCAGGATGATCCAGTCGATTTTCGACTCAGAGACAATCTTGTCACCTGCCGCCTTTGTTTGGAAAAAGGGTGTGGGCGCATCGTGTGAGACACCCGCAGCAGAGATCTGGATGAACCGGCAGTCTGAACCAGCAAGAGCCTCGATGATCCGCTCGACTGCTGTCTGGTGAATGGCTTTCAGATTGTCTCTGGTGCCATCCTGAAGGGCGCCGCTGGCATTCACCACAACATCGGCATCACCAAGGATATCGCGCCAGTCATCGATTGAGGTTGCCGAGATGTCCCTAAAGACCCAGACAAGATCAGGGAACGTTCTGAGCGCGTTGTCTTTTGAACGTCCGACACCGCAAACGGAGTGGCCCTGGGCTTGCAACGCCCGGACGCAGGCGGCGCCGATAAATCCATATGCGCCAAGGACAACTGCCTTTTTCATGGAGAAGCCTGTTCAGGGGTGTTGTGCCAGTGAATTCCTCTGAGCACGATTGAACAGTTTGCACTCACAACTCAAGGGCCTTTTCGCAAACACCGTCCCGAGTGAGCTGCAAGTCAGCACCAAGGCGCAGGAAACCTAACAAAAGGGCCGCCCCATCGGGCGGCCCTTCCTTCAAGGCGTATTGCCAGTTTCGGTCTTAGAGCTTGTCCGTGACCGCGGTAGATGTTGCGCCTTCCGGGAACTTGGTGATGACCGGGGTAGACCCACCGCTCAGCAGCGACTTCACGGTGCGCTCATAGGCATCCATGTCGAGTTTGCCGTCTGAACCGTCAACCAGCTTGTTGATCTCACCGACCATGCGGATCTGGTGTTCTTCGGTCTGCGCACCGGTTGCATCGTTTTCAAGGACGATCTCGGCTGCCTCTTCAGGGTTCTCTGCGCTGTAGGCCCAACCCTTCATGGAAGCTTTGACGAAGCGTGCCAGCTTGTCGACCATTGCAGGATCTTCGAGGCTGGATTCAAGCACATAGAGGCCGTCTTCCAGCGTGGAAACACCCTGATCTTCATACTTGAACACGACCAGGTCTTCCGCCGGAATGCCCGCGTCGATCACCTGCCAATATTCGTTGTAGGTCATCGTGGAAATGCAGTCGGCCTGCTTCTGCAGCAGCGGGTCCACGTTGAAGCCCTGTTTCAGAACCGTGACGCCACCGTCGCTGCCGTCTGTCGGAATACCGAGCTGGCTCATCCAGGACAGGAACGGATATTCGTTGCCGAAGAACCAGACGCCAAGCGTCTTGCCTTTCAGATCCGGCGGGATCGAAATGCCGGTGTCTTTGCGGCAAGTCAGCATCATGCCGGACTTCTTGAACGGCTGTGCGATGTTGACGAGCGGCACACCCTTTTCGCGTGATGCAAGCGCAGACGGCATCCAGTCGATGATCACGTCGGCGCCACCACCTGCAATGACCTGCGGCGGAGCGATATCCGGTCCACCCGGCTTGATCGTGACATCAAGGCCTTCCTCTTCGTAGAAGCCCTTGTCCTTCGCCACGTAGTACCCGGCAAACTGGCCTTGCGTGACCCACTTCAGCTGGAGTGTCAGTTCATCCGCTGCTTCAGCGGCACCCGACACCAGGCCTGCTCCCAAAACAGATGCAAGCGCCAGACTTTTCAATGCCTTCATAGCCATTCCCCTACTGGTTACGGGCTTGCCTTTGGCGGCAGGCCCTCTCTGGAATTTTCAACCCAAGCTGCTCCCGGATACGCGACTCCCGACAATCGTATCTGGATCCCAGCATTATGGCCGCAGCAAGAACACCGGGCATTTTGCCTTCTTTGCGCCCTTCGCTGACCATTTGGTCAAGAAAATCTAGAAAGCTGCCCCGTCACTGGTCAAGGTTATTTTTTCATCACGGCGAATTGCCGTCACTTTTTTCCGGAAAACCTGCCCGGACCGAACAAGTTGTGTCCACGAAAAATGAATTTCAGGGTTGCCTGCCCTTCCGTAAATCGAGCAATAGTCGAGAGGCGCGAATAGAAAAGGCAGCAGGACGAGAAGGACACGACATGATCGCCAAATCTTCACTCGACTACAAACCTTTGCCGCTGCCCGACCGGCGCGACATCTCGGACAGTGAAATGCAGGCCCGCGCAGAAGCGTTTCTGGACGATGTACGCACGCGTCACACTGTCAGGGATTTTTCCGATCGACCTGTCGACCAATCACTCATAGAGACCTGCATCCGTGCTGCCGGAACCGCCCCCAGCGGTGCCAACCACCAACCCTGGCATTTCGTGGCCATTTCGAAAGCCTCGCTGAAACGGAGAATCCGCGAAGCCGCCGAGGAAGAAGAACGCAAATTTTACGCCGGTGGCGCCGGTGACGAATGGATCAGGGCCCTGGAGCCTATCGGGACAAACGCCCATAAACCTCACCTGGAGGATGCCCCCTGGCTGATCGTCATCTTTGCACAGCGCTGGGGCACCTATGAGGACGGGACCCGCTACAAGCATTATTATGTCCCGGAAAGCGTGGGCATCGCGACTGGCCTGCTCATCACGGCGCTTCATCATGCGGGTCTGAGCACTTTGACCCACACGCCCAATCCGATGCGTTTCCTGAATGAGATCCTGGAGCGGCCAGAGGCCGAAAAACCGGTGATGATCCTGGCAGTCGGACACCCGGCCGAGAATGCTACCGTACCGGCTGTGGCCAAGCTCAAGAAACCACTTGAGGACATCCTGACGGCCTTCACCGAAACTGAGCAGGACTGATTTCCGCCGAGGCCCATACCGGAAGCGAGATCGGCGACGGCTTGTGCTGTCGGACTTCCGAAGCTGCCACGATCAGGTTGTCACACGCGTCGGTGCCGCCGACAGTCCAGCGTTGATCTTGTCGACGAGGTCCGCACGTTGCTGACTGCCTTCAGCGGCATAATTGAGGTTCTTGAACATGGAGGTCTGCTCGGTGAAGAAGCTGCGCACGGCGTCCTTCTCCTCAAAGGCAAACTCGGTCTTTGCAATCCTGTAGACGAGATCAAATGTCTCCTGTTGGCGCGAAAGCGGGGCGGAAACATCGACGTCGTCAAAGGCATCCTGTTGCAGGTAGACCATGTCCAGGAACAGGGCCTTCTGCTGAAGGACGAAATCCTCCGTCGAGACACCCTCTTCGCCCGTGACCTGCATCATGCGGGTTATCTCGTCGCCCTTGCCCAGAAGCTCGATCATTTCCTCCACGCGCGGTACCCAGTTGGGCCCGATGTTTTCCTGGTACCAGTCGCCGAGCTGGGCGTGATAGCGGGACCAGGACAGCAGCGGGTCAACCGCCGGGTAAAAGCGTTTGTAGGCGCGTTCTGAGGACAGGCCCAGGAAGGTTTTCACCGTTCCGAGCGTCGATTGGGTGACCGGTTCCTCGAAATTGCCACCTGCCGGTGACACCGTGCCGATCATGGTCAGGCTGCCCGTGTCCCCGGATGCGGTCCTCAACACGCCGGCCCGCTCATAGACACCCTTGATGGCCGAATCGAGATAGGCGGGGAAGGCCTCCTCACCCGGGATCTCTTCCAGGCGTCCGGATGTTTCGCGCATGGCCTGCGCCCAGCGCGATGTACTGTCCGCGATCAGCAGAACGTCATAACCCATCTGGCGGTAGTATTCGCCAAGCGTGATGCCCGTGTAGATCGACGCCTCGCGGGCGGCCACCGGCATCGAGGACGTGTTGCAGATGATCACCGTGCGGTCCATCAATGTTCCGTCCCCGGACGGGTCGGGCTGATGGGGAAACTCCGTGATTGTCTCGACCACCTCGCCGGCACGTTCACCACAGGCCACAACGATCACGATATTGACTGCCGAGAACCTCGAGATCAGGGACTGGAGAACGGTCTTGCCAGCCCCGAACGGTCCTGGAATGCACCCCATGCCACCCCGAGCGATCGGAAAGAAGGTATCGATCAGTCGCAAAGTCGTGATCAGCGGCTCGCTCGGATAAAGCCTCTCGCTCTGGCCGGACTTGATCAGGCCTTCCGGAATGGCCCGGCGCACGGGCCAGTGCTGCACCATGGTCAGGTCGCGCGTTTCACCCCGGTCGTTCTTGAGCGTGACGACAACTTCGCTGATGGTGAAGGTTCCTTCGCGCACGCGTTCCACCTGCCAGGAACCGGTCAGCGAAAACGGCGCCATGATCTTGTGTTCGAACCGGCCCTCCTGCACGGTCCCAAGCGTTTCTCCGGCCTTGACCACATCCCCGGACTTCACCTTCGGCTCAAAGGCCCATTTGCGGTTCTGGTCGAGCGCGTTTGTCAGGACACCGCGCGGCAGGAAAAAACCATGTTCAGCGGCGATGTCGGCCAACGGGTTCTGAAGTCCGTCAAAGACCGTGCTCAACAATCCGGGGCCAAGCGCCACTGACAGCATCTCACCGCTCTGCACGACCTTGTCGCCGCCCCGCACACCGGACGTGCTTTCAAAAACCTGTGCCTCGGCCGACTTGCCACGGACCCGCAAGACCTCCGCCTTCAGATATTCACGCGGTTTCCCGTCCCGCTCCGGGCCATGCGGAATGATGTAGACGACTTCGTTCTTGATCAGCGGAGCATTACCGAGCGGTGCGAGTGTCACCAGGTCGTCCTGAACGGCGATGATTTCTGCCGTCGGTTCCGGAAGCTGGACATGGCTGGTCATGAAAAGGCTCCCTCGAGCGGTAAGGATGTGTCTTCGGGATAATCCGGGTCTGCGTCCGGACCGGTCGCATCCGGCCCTTCAAGAGCGGCATGCAAAAGTGATTCAAGTCTCACTCGTGCCTCTGACTGGTCGTAGCGGGACCACCGTTCAACGATGACCCAGCGCAGGACGTAGATCGCGACAGCTTCAAAATCGAATTCATGGCGGGCACCAACCTGGTCGAGCTGATCGAATACCTGGGTCAGGCTCAGGCGTTCCATGGCGATGTGGTCGTCCGCGAGCAGTTGCCGATGCGCTTCTGCCACCCAGGGCATGAAATGACCCAGACCAAAGCCCGGATCACTCCAGTTGGACCTGATCTGGGCGCACCAGCGTCCAAACCCCCAGGACTGGATATCACCCGCGGCTTCCTGACCATCCTTGCGCCGACGGAGCGCTGCGATCAGGGTTCGGGTTTCCATGCGCGACGCGACCAGCTCCTGCAGGTCGGGATAGTCCTTCAGATCGGCAATGACGGCGGTGGCATGGCGGATTACGTCCAGATCCTGGTCGTATCTCGCAACGCCTGCCCAGGCCGTCACCTCCACGATTTCCCGCAACAGTCTTGTGTGCGCCGGCTCCAGCATCGCAAGGCGTTGCTTGAGCCTGTATTCGGATATCGGCACCTCTTTCCGGGAAAACAGTTTCCCCAGATGCGGCAGGCTGGCGACAAGCGCGATATACTGGTGCGAGCGCGACGGCATGGCTAGCGGAGCACTCCTTCCATCACGGCTCTCAACCGGGGTTGAAGGTGCTTCCTGAGCAAGGTGGCGATGGCTTCTTCGGTCAGGTCGATCGACACGTCGCGATCGGTAAGTTTCACCCTGATCCCGTCAAGTCCGGGCTCGGTGGAGAAGGTCACGCCATCGCGCAACGCTTCGCCTGCGAGCGCGATCACGAAGTGGGTCAGCGTACCGGGCTCGACCGCTTCGGGAGACTGCTTCAACTCCTCGAATGTCACGACCTTGTCCGGCAGAACGATTTCCATCGGTTCCGTCTCACCGACGGAAGCATTGTCCTTGGCGTTTGCTGCCATCGCCAGGATCAGCTTCTGCAGGAAGTCTTCGTCCGAAAGGGTTGTCGCCACCAGGCGACCGGCTTCCTGCTGAATGCGTTCGCCCAGCTCATTGCGCATGCTCAGGACGAGGTCACGTGCCGCGACCTTCAATCCGTCTTCAGTGGCCGCCTTCTCCTTGGCCGCCTCGGCTCGTGCCTTTGCCAGCAGCGCATCCGCCCTGGACTGTGCGTCGGACACGATTTCCTCAGCCTTGGCCCTTGCCTTGGCGAGGATCTCGTCTCCCTCAGACTGCCCGGCGGCCACACCTTCGGATTTCAATCGGTCGATCAGTGCCTGGACACCGGCACCGGCGGCATTTTCCAGTGCTTCCACCTCGTTTTGCTTGGACATGACCGTCTCCTAACTCGGGATCGACCCGGCAAGCACCAGGGCAAAGACCAATGCAAAAACGGAAAATCCTTCCAGCACGGCTGCGGGCGCCAGCGAGATCCCGAATATTTCCGGTTTCGCCTTGGATGCGTGGATGGCCGATGCCAACACCTCGCCCTGGCGGATCCCCGTAAACAGCATGGTGAAACCGGAAAGGACGCCGATGCCGAAAAGGGCGGCCCCATTTGCGGCGTCGACACTCGATTGCTGCAGGGAGAACATGATCACGATGCCGTAGATCACCTGCGAAGACGGCATCAGAGACACCCCGATAAAGCGGCCGTAGCCGCCGTCGCTATCGAGCATGGCGCCGATCGCCGCGCTTCCGCCCAGGGCACATCCCCAGGCACTGCCGATCGCACCAAGAGCCACCGGGGCATAGAGCCCGAACCAGCCAAGAGCCACTACAAATTCGTTCACAGGCGTGTCTCCTCTTTCCTGAAGGGACGGAAGGGCTTGCCCTCGTCTTTCAGACCCCAATTAAAAAATTCAATGACGTTCAGCCGGAGGCCGTGGACGCAGCCGGCTATCAGGCCAAGTCCGATGTTGATTGCGTGTCCAACAACCAGAACGAAAATTGCGACCAGCAATCCAATTCCCGGGACCGATTGATTGAGCTGTCCTGACAGCGAGTTGATCGTCTCGGCAAGCGAGGCGGCGGCAAGGCCGAGTGCAAACAGGCGCATGTAGCTCAAGACGTCGGAAAAGACATTGACGATGCGCGCGAGGGAAGCCAGCCCGTCAAAAACACGCAGGCCACCGGACGCAAGCGAGTCGACCTTCCGGTCACTGCCAAAGAAACCAACAAGCAGCAGGCCGCAGATCACGCTGACCGGTCCGGCCGTTGCAAACGCGGTGCCCTGTCCAAGGAAAGTCGCCAGCCCCCCCAGAGCAACCAGGCACCAGCCAACGGGTTGCAAGCGGCCGCTGACCGAGTGTTCGTGAAAGGCGCGCATCAGGTTTGCGATCACGATATGCACCACACCGATGGTCAGCGTGATTTTCATCATCGTGTCGACGTCCTTCAGATGCAGCACCTTGAAGTTGGCAAGGAAACTCCCCTCAGGTGGCGATACGCCAAAATAACTGCCGGTCGCCACGCCGAAGGCCGTTGTCGATACCATCAGCCAGGCTGACATGCGGAACATCCGCCGTCCAAGACCGGATCCAGCGAACCGTTTCCGGAACAGGAACAGCAACGCCAGCAACAGCAACCCGTAGCCGGCATCCGTCATGATCATGCCGAAGAAGATTATGAAGGAGACATAGACGATGGCCGAAGGATCCCAGTCGCGATAGCCGGGCGTCTGGTAAAACTCTACGAGATCTTCGCCTGCCTCCAAGGATGTCCTGTTTTCAAGCAGGGTTGGCGGCGCGTCCTTGTCATCGACATCGTCCAGCAGAACGGCAAGCCCCAGATCTGCTGCCAGTTCCTGAACCTCGTTGACCTGGTCCTTCCGCCCCCAGGCCTGCAAGACAAAGACACGGCCGCTGTCAGCGGTTTCGAGAGCTGCTCGCCGCCGGGCGGACGTATCCCGTGCGGCTGCAAGGTTTTGCGCCAGAATGAGGCGCCACTTGGTGAGGATCTGACGCTCGAGCTGAAGTTCTTCCAGTTCCACCAGTGCCTGCTCGTACCGGCGTTTCAGCGCGGACAGCGAAAGCGCGCCGACATGCACCCGGGGGACCGGCATCGCATTTGCCGGAGGTTCTTCCGGCGAAAGCAGCACCATGTAGGTCCGGTAGCGGTCGGTATGGACGACTTCCAGCACCTTTCCTTGTGGATCGACCTGTCCAACCTTCCCGTGGGGCACGACATAGAACCAGAGCCTCTGGTGACCAATGTCGACGAGGTCAGAGAAACGGAATTCACCCCAGGGTTCGACATCCTGAATCCGGCGCTCAAGAGCCGCCAGCGTATCCTCGTGTTCCTTCGTCGCCTTGCGGTTCCGCATTGCGCGACCAACCACGTCATCCAGATCAAACTGGGACGGGTCCGTCACCGGATGCCGCTGCGCCGGGCAATCCATCAGCCAGCGCAGGGCTTCCACGGCATCCCGACCGATCCCTTCGGGTACCGCTTCCAGCTCTTTCTGGGCAGATGTCAGTGGAACAAGATGCAAGGCACCGAAAGCCTGCGCGGCATGCAGAACCCTGTCCTTGTCTTCAAGCACACCGACAAGGCTGATTTTCACGAGCGGAACGATGGTCATAGCTCGGCCATCCTCCCCTCGGCAGCGCGTGCCGCCGTCTTGCGCTTGGAGATCTTGGCCCGCACGACCGCGTCGCGTTCGGCATCAGCCAGCGCCATGCGGATCTTCTTGATGTTCTTCTCGGCCTGCGGAATGAGCACTTTCTCAAACAGGTTCACGCGTCGCGAGATGACCGCCTCGGCTTCAATCAGCCGTTCGATCCGCTCTTTCGCGATATCGCGTTCGATCTTGAGGCGCAGCAGATCCTGCATGCCCTTTACATAGGGGTCGACCCAGTGCGGGCGGGCCAGCCGCGAATAGGGTTGCGTCTCCACCTCGATGTGGTCCAGTGTCGGCAGGATGGTTCCGGAGAGGTTCTGCTCGCCCTTGACCACGGTCTTCAGGCTGACAAGACCTTCAAGCGGCACATTTCGGTTGGCCAGCATGGGCAAGGCATGAGACAGGGTGTCGAATTCGGTCTCATATGCAGCATCAAGCTTTGCGGCACGCTCGCGGGCCTTGGCTCTTTCGGCCATGATCTGTAGCCGTTTCAGCTCCAGGGAGGGCAGGAAGCGCCTGTATTCGGCGAGCTGCGACGTCTCCCTGGCCAGTGACGACTTGTTGAGGGCCAGCCGTGCCATCAGGCAACCTCCGCCTCGGAAGATTGCTCATCGGTGGTCTTTTTCGGATAATACTTGTCGATCAGGCCCTGTTTCATCAGAAGCTGGCCGGGCTCGAAGCATTCGGCAAGGGTCTTCCAGCACAGGTCAAGCGCTTCCTCGAGCGGCATGGACACCTCGATATCCATGAACCGTTCCCGGAACAGACCACCGAATTTCAGCAATTGCCTGTCGTAGTCCGACAGCTCAAACGCCATGGACTGCTTTTGCTCGGCATCGCGCGCACCGGAATAGAACCGGATCATGGTGTTCATGATCTGGTTGTGATCTTCCCGCGTGACCTTGCCGATCACGTGCTGCTTCAAGCGCGACAGGGACCCGAACGGATCGAGCACACCGCTGTGCAGATAGAACTGGCCTTCCGTGATATATCCGGTGTTGTCCGGGACCGGGTGGGTCAGATCGTTGCCGGGCATCGTCGTGACCGTCAGGATGGTGACGGACCCAGACCCTTTGAAATCGCAGGCTTTTTCGTAGCGCCGTGCCAGCTGCGAATAAAGATCACCGGGATAGCCGCGGTTCGCCGGAACGCGTTCCATGGCAATCGAGACTTCCTTCATGGCATCGGCAAAAGCCGTCATGTCCGTCAGCAGAACCAGTACGCGCTTGCCTTCTTCAACCGCAAATTTCTCGGCAACCGCAAGCGCCATGTCGGGCACCTGAAGACGCTCCACCACCGGATCGGAAGCCTGGTTGATGAACATCACCGTGCGTGGGAATACCCCGGCGTCCTCGAACTGCTTTCTGAAGAATGCGTAGTCGTCAAAGATCAGGCCCAGGCCGCCGAACACGACGATGTCTGCATCTGCCTGGATGCCTATCCGGGCCAGGAACGGGTTGTAAGGCTCCCCCGACACGGAGAAAATCGGAATCTTCTGGCTTTCAACCAGGCAGTTGAAGACGTCGATCATCGGCACGTCGGTGCGGATCATCCGGGACGCGAGCACGCGTTTCATCGGATTTGCCGAGGGCCCGCCGATGGGCACGGAGGGATCGCTGGACAGATCCGGTCCCTGGTCGATCGGATGTCCGGCACCATCGAAGACACGACCGAGTATATTGTCCGAATAGGTGACCTTGGCGGGTTCGCCCAAAAATCTCACGGAGGCGTTGTTGGCCAGGCCCTTGGTGCCCGAATTGACCTGCAATGACACCATGTCGTGGTCGATATTGATTACCTGGGCGAGGGACGAGACACCATTTCCGGCGTCCACCAGAGCCAGATCCCCGAGGCAGGGTCTTCCCTCGGACTCGTTCCGTGATGATGACACCTGGATACGGATGATGTCACCGACGATATCGACAATGCGCGTGTGGGAGACCAGCATAAATGCCCCCTTGAGACTGAAAAAATGCAGCGTCGCGAATTCAAGGAGTTACCGAACCAGAAATTTTGCGATGTCCGGCATCTCCCGCCTATCCTAGGCGTATTTTTCCGTTCGGTTCAACCGACACGTTTCGCACATGTCTGATTGTTACCCCTTCAAAATCGACGTTAGCCGAGAGTGGATTACACCCGTATGACCTGGATCATTGTTCAGACAATCGGACAAAAATTTGACGCGGCTCCCACGAGTTTTCCGTCCGAAAGAAGACCGAGTTGCCCTCGGACAAATCCCGTAAAACCGTGAACTTGCCCGACCATCGGCTGGAATTTGCACGAACTTGGCTAGGGCGGGTTGTATCGGCGTGCAGAGTATCCATTTCTGGATGGCCGTTTGACGTCTCTCATCCGGAAATGGCGGAGGTTGGTTTGTTGCAATTCGTCGCACCTGTCGGGAGGCCACTGAAGTGCCTTCTCGTGGCACTGGCCTGCCTGTCGCTCGGAAGCCAGGATGTTTTCGCAGGCGACACGGATTTTGGGCGACCGCTTCAAACCGACCTTGCAAATACAATCGCGGAACGGGGCCTCTCCGTGATCATTGCCGTCAAGAATGGCGATCACGCAGGCTGCCTGCAGGAATTCGGCTCTTTCCTGGATGACGGCCTCTCCCCTTCCGAAACGCTGATGGATCTCGGCTCAAACACCAAGACCGTCACGGCTGCCGCTGTTCTCACACTTGTTCAAAACGGGACGCTGACGCTTTCGACACGGCTGGGAGAGCTGTTGGATGCCGTACCAGACGACAAGGCCGCGATCACCGTGTCCCAGATCTTGAACCATCGGGCCGGATTTCCCGAATCCGTCGGCTCGGATGAAGAGAAAATCGGCAAGGAAGACTATCTTGATCGCGTATTTGCCACTGCGCTGCGTTCACCGCCGGGCAAGACCTATCACTACTCCAATGTTGGTTATGCCCTCCTGGCAGCCATTATAGAGAACGCTTCCGGCCTCCCTTACGAGACATACGTGGTCGAACATGTCCTGGCACCCGCCGACCTGGAACCGATCGGCTACGACGCTGCTTACGAAGAAAGCCGGTCTGCCATCAGCGGACGGTCCTGGCTCACATTTTTCCAGAGGACCCCAATTCATCGCGCCAGCTGGGGCGGCCGGCCCGTCGGCTGGAACCTCGTTGGCAACGGTGGTGCCGTCACCACGGCAGGTAACTACGTGACCTTTCTGGAGAAGCTGTTCGCGGGCAAAATCGTTGACAAGAAGCTGATCCTGGACGGGTTTCGCGGTTCTGAGGACGGCGCCGACACAATAGACTACGGGCATGGCATGGTCCGGCTTCAGGAAACCGACCAAACGGTTTTCACCCATGCGGGCGAGAACATCCTGTTTTCCTCCGACTGGCGATATGTTCTGGAAAGCAAGACAATCATATTCACGGCCGGACTGGGTGACGACGCCTTGCGCACCATGAACAGTGTCGTGGATTCACTTTCTGCTTCCGGCTCTGCCTGCAGGCAATAGCCCACCTTCCCTAGCTGTCACCGTGTATCTCGCAGTCGGGAAACCTTGTCCCGACGGGCGAAATACCTATTGCCATTTTTACCGATCCCCATTTTACAGCCGACACTGGACTCAACCCGGACAACTATTTCAACAATTCAGTACAACCGCCAATCAACCTATAATATTAATTTCCCTTGTATTAAATAAAATTGTGATTTTTGCCGGTCATATAAATAATACAATTCTTCAATGAATACATTGACTATCAATAATATAACCAAACGGCTCGATCCTGGCCTTTTTTGCTTCCATTTTTCATCTTGATAGTATCTTTTATCTGCTGAAATAGAATCAGAGATAATATTTCATCACTGATTCGCGCACATGTGCCGACAGTAAAACTCGCTAGCGTCTGGAGGAAAAATTGACGGACCAGGTGTCGAGCCACCCACTGGAGCTCCCTACTCCGCCAAACTCTTCCAAAAGCGGAAAAGCCGGACAGCAATCAGGTTCATCCGCCGAACGCCCCAAAGACAATACCCCGCCGGTGAGAAGTGACCTGGGAACGATCCTCCTGCATTGGACACTTGTCGTCGCGATTGTCACCAGCCTTGTCACGGGGCTACGCCTGTCCGCGGACGCGGAGCACTCCTGGTTTGCGAAACTGTTCGAGCCCATTCTGCCGCAAGGTGAAATCTGGACGTGGCACTACCTTTCCGCCGTGTTTGTCCTGGCCTTGATCTTTGCCTATGCCGCCTACATGTCACTCGCGCGCCTGAAGCGGCGCATCTCCTCGAAGAAGGCCGTCGTGTTGACGCTTCCGGCGAGCACAAAGCTCAAACTTTCGGCGGTCAATGTTATCGCCTACTGGATCCTGTTTGGTGCGGTGCTCACACTGACAGTCACCGGCGTGATGCTCTATCTGGGCTATGGCGGGCTCTGGGTGACCGTTCACTACACCTCCGCACTGGTCGTGCTTGGCTATATCGTGGCACACGTCATCCTGCATTACTGGTATGGCGGCCTTGCGCAGCTGTTGCGCCTGTTCAGACCACAGCCCCTGCGCCGGTTCCCGGGAATGGGTCGCCATCCCCTGGTAAAGGCAGCAGCTGTCGGCGGAGTGATTTTTGCCGGCGTGATCGCGCTTGACGCCATGACCCGGGGAGATCTCGTCGTGGCTCAGGGACAGGAGCTTCCCGTACTTGATGGCAAGCTCGATGATCCCGTCTGGCAGGATGCAAAACCGGCCTTTGTCGTGACCCAGCAAGGCGTTGGGCTGAACGGAACGGGCGAATCCACCGTAGAGATCCGGGCCGCCCAGGTTGGCGACAAGATCGCGTTTGCCTTTCGCTGGGACGACGGTACGCGCTCCCTGAAACGGCATCCCCTGATCAAGCGGGAAGACGGCTGGTACATGCTGAACAACCGCGCCGACATTTCCGATGAAACCGCCTATTACGAAGACAAGTTTTCCGTCGCCTTTTCAAAGACAGATGCCTTCGGTGGCGGAGACTCAACCCATATGGGCCCCAAGCCACTGGGTGACAAACCGTCTTCCCTTCATGGCCGCGGCCTGCATTACACGACCGACGGAAGCCTGATTGACGTCTGGCAATGGAAAGCCGCGCGCGGCGGCATGCTCGGCAAGGTCGACGACATGTGGTTCGGCACACCGCTTGAACCGAGTGAAGCCCAGGTGGCCGGCAAGAAACGGTACAGTGCCGGCTACGGCGCTGACGAAGGCAAGTCTTTCTACGTCTACAATTACAGCAAAGGCGCCGCGGGCACCGGCTACGAGAGCGCCATTGCTGTCAAGCGGCTTCCCGTCAACCATGTTGCCACCGTCGAACGGATGGGAACCATTGATCTCGACATCGAGGCAACAGATGACCCCGGCTCGCAATGGTGGATGTTCGAAGATGAAAGCGTGCCCTATTCGGCAGAAAAGGACGCCGAGATCCCGGTTGGAACCGTAATCCCGGGCGTGCTGATCCTTGGTGAATACCTGGGCAGCAGGGCGGATCTGAACGGTGGCGCCCGTTGGGAAGATGGTTATTGGACCCTGGAAGTGGTGCGCGACATGGACACAGGCAACAAGCAGGACCTGCCCATGGAAGACGGCCTTTATGTCTGGGTGTCCGTGTTCGACCACAACCAGACCCGGCACACACGTCATTCGCGACCTGTTCGCCTGACTTTCAACTGACCTCCCGGACGCTCGCAAAACCCACGGACCCGCCAATGTCAAAAAGCACCTGCACCGTCACAATCAACGGCCAGAAGGTCAAAGCCAATGTCGGCGACACCCTGATTGATGCAGGGCTCGGCGGGCGACTGGTTTTGCCCCATGACTGTTGTTCAGGCCAGTGCGAAACCTGTCGTGTTCGTGTCTTGAGCGGTCAGGTTGAAGACTTGGGGACGCGAGAAAAGAACACGGTCCTGGGATGTCTGGCGATGCTCGAAGGGGACGCCGAGATCTCCTATGACCCGGTGCCGATCGTGAAGAACACCAAGGGCACCGTGGAAAGCATTCGCAAGATCAAGGAAGACTACCTGGAGGTCCGCATCAAGGTTGCAAGGACCATCCCCTGGCTCCCCGGTCAGTATCTGCGGGCGACCTTCAGCGGATATCCGGCCCGCGAGTACAGTCCGACGACACCGCTCAACCTGGATGCGGAAGAAGACGTCATCGTTTTTCACATCAAGGTCTATCCGAACAGCGTGGTATCTTCGAAGCTGGGGTCGGAGATCCGCAATGGCCACCCGGTCAAATTGCGCGGTCCCTTTGGCAATGCCTTCCTGCGCCGCCAGCCGGAACCAATCGTCCTCACTTCGACTGGCACGGGCTTTGCCCCGATCTGGTCCATCGCGGTCGCCGCAAGCCAGGGTCAGCCCGGCCGGGAAATCCGACTGGTTGTCGGCTCACGGACCCGGGACGGTCTCTACATGCGCGATGCCGTGCGCTGGCTTCGCAACCACGGCATTCCGATCACGCTCACCGCAAGCGACGGTGACAACGAAACCGTGATGACGGCAAGACCCTACGAGCTGCTTGGTGACCTGACATCAGACCATATCGTCTATTCGGCCGGAGCACCTTCTCATGTGGATGCCACGCGCGCCCTGGCGCTTGAAGCCGGCGCCACATTTTACGCCGATCCCTTCTATGTCGCGGAGGAAAGCAGCGGTCTGTCGACCCTTGCAGGATCGCTGATGCGCAAGATCAGACCCCCGTCCGCCTCGGCCCGGGCCTGAGCACCGCGCCCCCTTCGAACGTCACTGTGCTGCGGAAATGAGTGCCTGGGAGGTTCCGAATACCAGTTCCTCGGCATTCTTTTGCGGCATCGGGCGGCCGAGGAAGTAGCCCTGGGCATCCGTGCAGCCGATTTCGGTCAGCATGTCGAGCAACTCTCGCGTTTCAACACCTTCGGCCGTCGTCGTCATGTTGAGATTTCTGGCCAGTTCAATGACAGCTTTCACGATCGAAATGGAATCGCTGGAATAGGACATCGATCGCACGAACGACTGGTCGATCTTGATCTTGTCAAAAGGGAAACGCCGCAGATAGCTCAAGGAAGAATACCCCGTGCCGAAGTCGTCCATCGACACCTTGACACCGAGCGACTTTGCCTGATGCAACGCTTCAAGAACGTCTTCCGAATCTGTCAGCAACACGCTTTCGGTCACCTCGAGCTCAAGCCGGTCTGCCCTGAGGCCCGATTTGACCAGTGCATTGATCAAGACAGGGCCGAAGGCGTGGCCGCGCAGCTGACGCGGGGAAAGGTTGACCGCGATCATGAGATGATCCGGCCATGCAGCTGCGATCCTGCAGGCTTCCTTGAGCACCCATTCGCCCAGCTGGATGATCAGACCCGTATCTTCCGCGAGCGGAATGAACTCACCTGGAGAAACCATGCCGCGCGTCGGATGATTCCAGCGAACGAGTGCCTCGAAGCCCGAGATCATCTGGTCTTCAAGTTTGTACTGCGGCTGGAAATGCAACTCCAGCTCGCCGTTTGACACCGCGTTGCGCAAATCCGTGATCAGCTCGCGGCGATCATTCACCGCTGTTCCCATGTCCGCTTCGAAGAACTTGTATGTGCTGCGCCCGTCTTCCTTTGCCCGGTAGAGGGCCAGATCGGCCTGCTTGAAGAGTTCGTCCCCCTCCGTGCCGTCCCCTTTCGCAACCGAGATCCCAATGCTCACCCCGATGACAATTTCATGGTCCGCAATCTGGAACGGCTGAGACAATTGCCAGATAACCGACTGCGCCAGCTCTTCGACTGCATCCATGTTCACAGGCAGATCGGTCAGGATCGCAAATTCGTCACCACCGAGACGGACGACAAGTTCATTGCCATCGCTTTGGGCTGTCAGGCGCTCCGCGACCTGGCGCAGCAACTCGTCTCCAATCGGGTGGCCCAGTGAATCGTTGACGGTCTTGAACTCGTCCAGATCCAAGCAAAGGGTTGCGAACTCGCCACCTTCCTCACGCTGTCTTTGAAGGAGCGCTTCCATCTGGTCCCGGAACTCGATCCTGTTGGGAAGTTGGGTCAGGATGTCATGACGGGCGAGGAAAGCCAGCCTGTCGCGGGCTTCCTGGCGTTCCGTGATGTCTTCGGAGATCGCGACCCAGCCTCCGTCGGCCAAGGGTTGGCGCGTGGTCAGGACGATACGCCCAGCAGGGGTTTTGACCATCTCGGTGCTGTGCGATCCGGACGAAAATCTTGGATGAAGAATGCGGAAATCATTCGCATCGATGTCTCCCGATTCCACGACTTCCACGTTCAGGAGCGCTTCAATTTCCCCGGTCGACATGCCGGCCGTCAACTGGCCCTTGTCCAGATCAAACAGTTCCTCGTAGCGACGGTTCGACACGATCAGTTTTCCATGCGCATCGAACATGCACAGGCCGTGCGACATGTTGTTGAGCGCCGCATCGAACAGGATATTCTGCTCGCGGAGCTGCGTCTCCTGCGTTTTGAGGATCGTGTTCTTCTGATGGACACGTACCCGCAACGCGTCGCGTTCCTTGACCGACCTTTGCAGCGAAACAACCGAACGCGCGATGTCCCCGACTTCGTCGCTGCGATCCGTTCCGACCACTTTGCTCTCGTAGTCACCTTCTGCAATGCCCGAAAGGACGCCGGTTATATCCGTAAGGGGACGCGTAATCTGCCGGGAGAGCAGAAAAGCCACGAGAGCGAAAGCAACCAGCGCCATCAGACCGAATACAAACAATCCCTGCAGCAGCTTGGCCTCTTCTTCGCTGCCGATCTTGGTCAATTCGAGCTGTGTCTCCGTCAACGCTTCAATCGGCAGCGCTGCACAAACGGTGATCAGCGACAACGGTTCGCCGCATTCGATGAACCTTTCTCCATCGGCGGTGATGTTGCTGGCCGTCGAGGGGCGGAGCAAATCGCTGTAGCCGCCGCTGAAATTGGCCCTGGAGACAATCTGCTCTCCATGAACAATGGCCAGCTGAAAATCGTCAATCCTGGCAAGGTCAACCAGCATCGGCTCCTGTGGGCGCAGCCAGCGCTGTGCCAGAAGTCCACCGACAACATATCCGAATTCGTCGAATACCGGGGTGAAGATGACCTGAGAAATCGCGTTGGACAGCGTTCCTGGCACGAAGATCCCGGTTTCCTCGAGAGGATACACCTTCGAAAACGTCAGCTTTTCGCCAGGATAGCTATCGTTGAGTGACGCTTCTATGTCCGCGTAAAATCCGAATTTCTCGATTGAAGCACCCAGCGTGACGAGGTCCGCATTGTAGGAGGACGCGCCGATGACACGTGCCGATTCATCAAGTACCACAATGGCATCCACGTCCGCTTCCGATGCTGCTGGTCCCAGCAACTCGGACATGGCAACGTTGTTGCGCGATTCCAGCGCACTGAGCGTATCCGAACGCTCCGCTATGGCATTTACTCGTCTCAACCTGTCCTCAAAGAGGAATTCGAGACGCCTGCCCGCGAGATTGACATCGGCCGTGAGTGTTTCCAGCAATCTGGATTTTGACAGCTTCAGAAGCTCTGCTTCCTGCCGCGTCATGCTGACATCAAGCTGATAGGCGACGATCCCGATCAATCCGGCAAACGCGCATAGCGCTGTGAAAACAGCGCCATACGTGTATCTCCAGAAAAGAGAGGATTGCCGGACCATAATCTTATTGCCGCGTCAGTTCTTCAGGGGCACGCCACCAAAATCTTCCATCAGTTCATGGGCCTGATCCGATTGGCTGTAGTCGATGAAGGTCTTCATCTGATCATCCATCGTGCCGTCCTTGTAGATCAGGGCAAGGGTAACTGCGCTCGGATAGCTTTCATCGGTCGGGTGGGCTCCATCGACTTTCAGAACAGACAATCCGTCCTCCAGCAGCCTCGAATAGGGCCCGAAGGCAATTGCGCCCTTGACGTCACGCGCCGTCGAAATCGCTTCCTGAGTGGTTACCGCGGTCTTTGAACGGGGCGACATCTGCAGCTCTTTCCAACCCGGCATGCTATTGCGCAGCACCTGCAAGGTGCTGTCGGCGTCTTCGCGCCGGACCAGCTTGACCCGCAGATCGGCGCCACCCAGTTCAGACCAGTTGCTGATGTCCCCTGAATAAAGACGCACAAGGTCGTCGCTGGAGATCGTTTCAACGCCGGTCGAAGGATGTGTGAAAACCGCGCTCGGAATTTTTGCGATCGGCAAATAGACGAGACCGTACTCAACCTCACTATCCTTTAGCGGACGCGCAACACGTCCCAGCCGCTCGCTGCCCGAACTGACCGCAGCAATGCCGCCACCTGATCCGATGCTCGGCGGGATCGACAGCTTGATTTCTGGGTGCTGCTCGGCGAAACCCTCACCAATCTTGCGAAGCATCTCAAGACCGTCACCGGTTCCGACCACGCTGAGCTCCGTCTGGGCGGTTGCCGTATGTGCGAATGAAAGAACTGCGCAAAAAGACAACGCTTGTACTAGGGCCAAAATCCGCATCTAAATCACCAAATGTTTGAGATATATACGGAATAACCTGCGCAAGTTAATCAAAAGCTAAAATACTGAAAGAAATTACGATAAACATGTATTGATTTGTTGGACATCAAATATTCTTCCAAAATCGGCAAAATAACAATCCATCTCACACTTGAAAAAAATGCCTAGTCCGGAAAATAATGCCTAGAGTTACTTTCAAGTCCTTGCAATATGCAATGCTGCCTAAATACATAGCTACACAACCTGAGCTCAATCAAAAATTGAACCGCCTAAATACTTTCAATCTTACAGTATTTAGAAAAATCAAAAACGCTCAACCGGGAGATTGAGGTAAAGCACCAGATTTGTTGAATCATTTTCTCAACATGTATCGGGAACTGGTCTCGCACCAAATTCGACATTGATTTCGAGTTTGACTTGCACCTGCCGGAAATTGCTGCAATTCGACGTCTGAAAAGGCTCAAAACACTTTCTGGATGAAATTCTATATTTGGCTCGCCTACAGGGTGCGCTCAACGCCTTGGCGCTGCGCTGCTTTGCCGAACCACGAGTTCGACATCCACCAGAACCGGGGCTTTTTCATTTCCGGCACCCGGCCCTGCTTCGAGACATTCCATCAGGAGCGACGCCGCATTCGCGCCAAGCCCGTGGCGGTCCTGACGGATTGTTGTCAGTGCCGGCACATAAAACTCCGACAGTTCGATATCGTCGAAGCCCACAACCGAAATATCTTCGGGAACACGCAACCCCCTGGCCGTCAAAGTCGAAATGAGGCCAAAGGCAACCTGATCGGAGGCGCAAAAGACAGCGGATGGCCGGTCTTCCATTTCGACGATGCGTTCAGCGGCGGCCCGGCCCGACTCAAGTGAGAAATCTCCCCGAATGATCCAATCGTCCCTGACTGGCAAATCCAGCCTGGCCCTTTCTTCCAGCATCCCCTGCCGCCTGACATGGGTCAGAACATTGTCTTGCGGTCCTGTTACATGCGCAATCTTCCGGTGACCGAGTTCATAAAGGTGCCGGACAGCCAGACGGGCCCCCTGCAGATTGTCGCTGCGCACGGACGGCAGGTTGGAATCATGCACCCATTCACAGGCGAACACGATCTGGTCGGCCACGCCGTTGGCCTCGAACTGTTTCAGATCTTCGGCCGAGAGCGTTCCATCCAGGCAGATCATTCCGTCGACCTGCGCATCGAGGAAGTAGTCGACGGGCAATTTGCCGGCAGTGGCATGGTGTTTGGTGTCCGCAATCAGAACGGAATACCCGTGATCATCGAACCACTCGCTTACCCCGGCGAGGATTTTGGAAAAGAAGGGGTTGCCGAGATTGGGCACCAGGACAAGAACGGCACCGGCCTGGCGGGTGCGCAGATTCCTGGCGGCCTTGTTGACGCGATATCCGGTCGCGTGAATTGCGGAAAATACGGTTTCCCGCGTAGACTCTGTCAGCAGTTCAGGATTGCTGAGTGCGCGGCTGACCGTTGCGGTTGACACGCCTGCCGCCTTTGCAACATCCCGAATTCGCACGTTTTTTGCCATTTCCCGCCTCCCCGGAACGATTTTTTTCGTTCCCGAATTTTCCGGG
The DNA here is from genome assembly GCA_017643925.1 of Roseibium sp. Classification (GTDB taxonomy): domain Bacteria; phylum Pseudomonadota; class Alphaproteobacteria; order Rhizobiales; family Stappiaceae; genus Roseibium. Next base: position 480,102 of record JAEPML010000003.1, read on the forward strand.
TTGACTCGAAGCCGTTTCCCGAGAATTATTGATGTAATCGATTACATACCTTTTTTCGTTTTTCAAGTGTAATCGATTACAAATGCGGTGGAGGCCGCATCCAGTTGATACTCGAACGAAATGCGTTCGATGGGAGGAAATGATGAAAGCACTACGCGCAGTCTTTGCCGCAACCACTGCACTCTGTGCAGCCACTGCTGCAAACGCAACTGATCTGGAAGTGACCCATTGGTGGACGTCCGGCGGTGAAGCCGCAGCGGTTGCCGAGTTTGCAAAGGCGTTTGACGCGACCGGCCACAAATGGGTCGATGGCGCGATCGCAGGTTCCGGCGGCACGGCTCGCCCGATCATGATCAGCCGCATCACCGGTGGTGACCCGATGGGCGCTACGCAGTTCAACCACGGCCGTCAGGCTGAAGAGCTCGTTGAAGCGGGCCTGATGCGTGACCTGACCGATATTGCCAAGGAAGGCAACTGGGCCGAGCTCGTTCGCCCGGCCAGCCTCCTGGACAGCTGCACACTGGACGGCAAGATCTACTGCGTGCCGGTCAACATCCACTCCCCGCAGTGGCTGTGGCTGAACAACTCGGTTTATGAAGACGCAGGCATCCCGGTTCCGAGCAACTGGGACGAGTTCGTTGCTGCAGCTCCGAAACTTCAGGAAAAGGGCATTGTTCCGCTCGCCATGGGCCAGCAGCCCTGGCAGACAACCCTGGCCTTCCAGGTTCTGATGGTCGCCCTGACCGGGACAGACGTCTTCATGAAAGTCTTCGACCAGAAAGACGGCGAACTTGCCGCCGGTCCTGAAGTTGCAAAGGTTTTCGCAGCTGCTGACGCTGCCCGCCAGATGGCCAAGGACTCCAACGTTCAGGCCTGGAACGACGCCACGAACATGGTCATCACCGGCAAGGCCGGCGGTCAGATCATGGGTGACTGGGCCCAGGGTGAATTCCAGGTGGCCGGACAGGTTGCCGGCAAGGACTACACCTGCCTTCCGGGGCTCGGCGTGAACGAAATCATCCAGACCGGTGGTGACGCGTTCTACTTCCCGGCCGTTGACGATGCCGACATCACTGCAGCACAGGGCGAACTGGCCAAAGTCATGATCTCGCCGGAGACCCAGGTTGCATTCAACCTGAAAAAAGGCTCCCTGCCGGTTCGTGGTGACGTTGATCTGGCTGCCGCCAACGACTGCATGCGCAAGGGTCTCGACATTCTTGCCAAGGGCAACATCATCCCGGGCACCGACCAGCTGATGTCCGCGGACAGCAACCAGCAGGTCAACGACCTGTTCGTCGAGTTCTTCAACAACCCGTCCATGACGGCTGAAGACGCTCAGGCCCTGTTCGCCTCCATCATCGGCAACGCCGACTGATACCGGACCATGATCCGTCGTCCTGACGCTTAGGGGGCAAATGGACGGCGGCCTCCAGCCCTGCGCGCATCTGATGCGCGCAGGGAACTCTTATGACAAACTCCTCACAGCACACCCATCGCAAGGACAAGAGGCATGGCGGCAGCAAGGGCGCCCGCAAGGTGGCACAAGAATATAAGTGCCAAGATAGCGGCAATACCGATGATCACGACAGCGCTGGTCGTCTTTATCGGAGGAACTGCCTGGACAGTTCTTTATTCCTTCACCAGCTCCAAACTGCTCCCGAAGGAGAAATTCGTTGGACTGGCACAGTACGACCGTCTTTGGAGCAGCAGTAAGTGGCTGATCTCTATTGAAAACCTTGCGATCTACGGCTTCTTTTCGCTGATTTTCTCGCTGCTGATCGGCTTTGTCCTGGCTGCGCTCCTGGATCAGAAGATCCGTTTCGAGGACACGTTCCGGACGATCCTTCTTTACCCGTTTGCGCTCAGCTTCATTGTGACCGGTCTTGCCTGGCAGTGGATCCTGAACCCGGATTTCGGCATTCAGCATGTCGTCCGGAGCATGGGGTTCGAGAACTTTGACTTCGACCCGCTCTACAACCCGGACATCGTCATCTACGGCATTCTCATTGCCGGTCTCTGGCAGGGAACAGGCCTGATCATGTGCCTCATGCTTGCAGGGCTTCGCGGCATTGACGAAGACATCTGGAAGGCTGCCAAGATCGACGGCATCCCGATGTGGAAGACCTATATCTTCATCGTCATCCCGATGATGCGTGGCATCTTCATCACCGCCATCGTGCTAATCGCGTCCGGGATCATCAAGGTCTACGACCTGGTGGTGGCCCAGACCGGAGGCGGACCCGGCATCGCATCCGAAGTGCCCGCCAAATACGTCTACGATTCCATGTTCCTGTCACAGAATCTCGGCCAGGGTTTCGCGGCATCGACAATGATGCTGGTAACCGTTGCAATCATCGTAGTGCCATGGGCCTACCTCGAATTCGGAGGCAAGCGCCGTGGATAACGTCAACCAGAACGCATCGGCCGTCAGCACGGAAATGGTGGGCCCGCGCGGGCAGAAACCGACCAAGGTCTTTTCCCGCCGCAACATCATGATCTACGGCACCCTGATCGTCATCTCGCTCTACTATTTGCTGCCGCTTTACGTGATGGTGGTCACCTCGCTGAAAGGCATGCCCGAGATCCGCCTCGGGAACATCTTCTCCCCGCCGGTCGAGATCACCTTTCAGCCCTGGGTCAAGGCCTGGGCGGAAGCCTGTACCGGGTTGAACTGTGACGGCCTGAGCCGCGGGTTCTTCAATTCCGTACGCATTCTCGTTCCGTCGGTGATCCTGTCGATCATCATTGCATCGATCAATGGCTACGCGCTGGCAAACTGGAGATTCAAGGGAGCGGAGACCTTCTTCACCATCCTCATTGTCGGCGCCTTCATTCCCTACCAGGTGATGATTTATCCGATCGTGATCCTTCTGCGCGAAGTTGGTCTCTATGGCAGCCTGACCGGTCTCGTGATCGTCCACACGATCTTCGGAATGCCGATCCTGACGCTGTTGTTCCGCAACTATTTCGCGTCGATCCCGCAAGAGCTGTTCAAGGCGGCGCGCGTCGACGGGGCCGGCTTCTGGGGAATCTATTTCCGCATCATGATCCCGATGAGTCTGCCGATCTTCGTGGTGGCCATGATCCTGCAGGTAACAGGTATCTGGAACGACTTCCTGTTCGGCGTGATCTACACCAAGCCGGATCTCTATCCGATGACGGTGCAGCTCAACAACATCGTCAACTCGACACAAGGGGTGAAGGAATACAACGTCAACATGGCGGCCACGATCCTGACGGGTCTCGTGCCCCTGCTTGTCTACTTCATCTCCGGAAAACTCTTTGTTCGCGGCATCGCCGCCGGTGCTGTGAAAGGCTGAAGAAAAACCATGGAACCCAGTATCTCCATAAAAAACCTCGCCTTGAGCTTCGGCAATCTGAATGTCCTCAAGGATCTCAACCTGGAAGTCGGCCAAGGCGAGTTCCTCGTGCTGCTCGGCTCCTCCGGCTGCGGCAAATCCACCTTGCTGAACTGCATTGCAGGCCTTCTGGATGTCACCGACGGACAGATCTTCATCGGTGGCAACAACGTCACATGGGAAGAACCCTCCAAGCGTGGCATCGGCATGGTGTTCCAGAGCTATGCGCTCTATCCGCAGATGACCGTTGCCGGAAACCTCAGCTTCGGCCTCAAAAACGCCGGCCTGCCCAAGGCAGAGATCGAGGAGCGGGTCAATCGCGCCGCCAAGATCCTGCAGATCGAGCCGTTGCTCAACCGCAAGCCGGCCGCTCTTTCGGGCGGCCAGAGGCAGCGCGCTGCAATTGGCCGGGCCCTTGTCCGGGACGCGCAGGTTTTCCTCTTCGACGAGCCGCTGTCCAACCTGGATGCGAAGCTGCGGGCGGATCTCCGGGTCGAGATCAAACAGCTGCACCAGCAGCTCAGCAACACGATGATCTACGTCACGCATGACCAGATCGAGGCCATGACCCTGGCTGACCGGATTGCGATCATGCGTGGGGGGCTGATCCTGCAGCTGGCATCGCCGAACGAGATCTATAACCGCCCGGCCAACAAATATGTTGCCGAATTCATCGGTTCACCGACCATGAACTTCTTCGACGGTGAAATCGACGCTGGAGCGGGAACCTTCAATTCGCAGGGCCAGTCCTTCACGCTTGCCGGTTACGCGTTCGAGGCCGGCAGCGCTCCGACGGGCCCGGCATGGTTCGGAATCCGTCCGGAACACATGGTCAGCGGAGCCGAGGCTGATTCAGCGCCGGTCCGCATGCAGGCCAAGGTCGAGCTTGTGGAACCTCTTGGATCCGACACGCTCGCCCGCGTTGCCGCCAACGGACACACGCTCTGGGTACGACTTGACGGGCAGATCTCGATAGCTGCAGGCGACGAGCTTGCAATCGGCTTTGATCCGGCGCGCGCAAACATTTTCGACAAAACGACGGAAGACCGGCTCTAGACCGCTCTTCCCAGATCTTCAGGACACAGGAATGCAAATCTCGTTTCAGCTTTATTCCGCCCGCGACTTCACCCCGTGGGAGGACGTACTTCGACGCCTTGCAGAACTTGGCTACACCCAGGTTGAAGGCTTTCGCGGCAACTTCGAAGATGCCGAAGGCTTCAGGCAACTGCTCGATGCCAACGGGTTGACCATGCCCTCGGGCCATTTCTTCCCGATGGAGCAGTTCGAAGACGACATCGATGCCGTCATCAAGACGGCGAAGACCCTCGGCATGACAAAGCTCTACTGCCCCGCGTTGCCGCCCGAGCAGCGTTCGGCGAGCAAGGAAGACTGGAAAAACGTGGCCGAGCGCCTCGAAACCATTGGTGCCAAGATCCGCGCCGCAGGTCTCGGATTCGGCTGGCACAACCACGACTTCGAATTCGTGGCCTTCGAGGATGGCAGCTTTCCGATGGAAGTCATCCTGGAATCCGCACCGTCCATCGAATGGGAAATCGACGTTGCCTGGGTGGTGCGCGGTGGTCAGGATCCGCTGGCCTGGATTGAAGGATATGCCGACAGGATCACGGCAGCCCACGTCAAGGACATCGCCCCCGAGGGAGAATGTGCCGACGAGGACGGCTGGGCCGATGTCGGGCATGGAACCATGGACTGGAAAACCATCATGGCTGCCCTGCGCAAGATCGGCGTCGACCTGTTCGTCATGGAACATGACAAACCAAACGATTTCGACCGGTTTGCAAGCCGTTCAATTGAAGAATTTCGCAAGTTTTAAGGACCTGACATGAGCAAGACACTTGGGATCGGCATCCTGGGATGCGGCAATATCTCGGCTGCCTATATGCGTCTCGCACCGCTGTTCCGCGGCATCGAGGTCCGGGCCTGCGCTGACCTCAACGCGGAAGCCGCAAAGGTGCGCGCCGAGGAATTCAACCTGCGCGCTGAAACGGTGGACGGCCTCCTGGCAGCAAGCGACATCGACATCATCGTCAACCTGACCATTCCGGCGGCCCATTTCGAAGTTTCTAAAAGCGTGCTGAATGCAGGCAAGCATGTCTATTCGGAAAAACCCTTCGTCCTGAGCGTCGAGGAAGGCCAGGAACTGGCAGCAATTGCGAAGCAAAAGGGTCTGCGGGTCGGATCGGCACCGGACACGTTCATGGGTGGGGCCCATCAGCTGGCCCGCCACCTGGTTGACGAAGGTGCGGTTGGCAAGGTGACGTCCGGGACCTGTTTCGTGCAGAGCCCTGGCATGGAAATGTGGCACCCGAACCCGGATTTCTTCTTCCAGCCGGGTGGCGGCCCGATCCTTGATCTCGGTCCCTACTACATCTCCAACCTTGTCCAGCTTCTTGGACCGGTCAAGCGCGTGACCGCGATGAGCTCGTCGGGTTCGGACTACCGGACAATCACTTCCGAACCGCGCAATGGCGAAAAGATCAAGGTGGAAACACCGACAACGATCCATGCGGTCATGCAGTTCGAGTCAGGTGCCCAGGTCACGTACTGCGCCAGCTGGGACGTCTGGCAGCACGGGCATTCCAACATGGAACTCTATGGCCAGTCGGGAACATTGCATGTGCCGGATCCGAACTTCTTCGGCGGTGAAGTGCGCATCACCGACAAGGGCAGCTTCGTCAACATCACCGAGGACTGGGATCATCCCTTCTCCAAGGCGAATGACCGAACGCATGCAAACTATCGCACGGCCGGCCTGGCAGACATGGCGCTGGCCATCCTGGAAGATCGCCCGCACCGGTGCTCCCTTGAATTTTCGCTGCATGTGGTGGATGTCATGACTTCGATCCTGTCTTCGGGTGACACCGGGCAGTTCATCGATATTCAAACGACATGTGACCGCCCGGCGGCGCTAGCACCCGAGGCGGCACGAGACCTTGTTGCCTAAGCTGGAGCACACATGAGCTGGACAGCAGCTTCGACACGTTACGAAACCATGGAATACCGCCGATGTGGAAATTCGGGCCTGAAACTGCCCGCGATTTCCCTCGGCCTGTGGCACAATTTCGGGGATGACACGCCGCATACGCTCAAGCGGGAAATTGCCCGCACCGCGTTCGACCTGGGCATCACCCACTTTGATCTGGCCAACAATTATGGCCCTCCTCCCGGGTCTGCCGAACAGGCCTTCGGAGAACTTCTGAGGACCGATTTTGCACCCTACCGGGACGAGATGATCATCTCGTCCAAGGCCGGCTATGGCATGTGGCCGGGACCCTACGGGGAATGGGGCAGTCGGAAATACCTGATCGCGTCCTGCGATCAATCGCTGAAGCGAATGGGGCTCGACTATGTCGATATCTTCTATTCGCACCGGTTCGATCCCGACACGCCGCTCGAAGAGACCATGATGGCGCTCGACCACATCGTCCGGTCCGGACGGGCGCTCTATATCGGAATCTCGTCCTACAATTCGAGGCGCACGCGGGAAGCGGTAGCCATCCTGAAGGAGTTGGGCACGCCATGCCTGATCCATCAGCCGAGCTATTCGATGATCAACCGATGGGTCGAGGAGGACGGTCTGCTCGACACGCTGGATGATCTTGGCATCGGCTCGATTGCCTTTTCTCCGCTGGCTCAGGGCATGCTCACCAACAAGTATCTGAACGGCATTCCCGATGGCAGCCGTGCCACCCAGGGGAAGTCGCTTCAGGGTCAGTTCCTGAGTGACGAAAACCTGGCGACCATACGGTCGCTCAACGAGATCGCGCAAAAGCGTGGCCAGACGCTGGCACAAATGGCTCTTGCCTGGGTCCTGCGCAACGGAAGGGTGACAACAGCCCTGATCGGCGCCAGCCGGGCAGATCAGGTTCGGGACTGCGTGGGCGCCGTTTCCAATCTCGATTTCACACAAGCGGAGCTTGACGAGATCGAGGCAACGACCCGCGAAGCGAACATCAACCTGTGGGCGGCTTCTGCCGAACGAAAGGGACCATCACGCAAATGATCCAAAATCCCATTTTGCCAGGGTTCAACCCGGATCCTTCGATCTGCCGGGCAGGCGATGACTATTTCATCGCAACGTCCACGTTCGAATGGTACCCGGGTGTCCAGATCCATAGATCCAGGGACCTGGTGAACTGGGATCTTGCGTGCCGGCCGCTCAGCCGGCCAACGCAACTCGACATGCGCGGCAACCCCGATAGCGGCGGGATCTGGGCACCGTGTCTGAGCTATGCCGATGGTCTGTTCTGGCTTGTTTATACGGACGTGAAACGACTCGACGGAAACTTCAAGGACGCGCACAACTTTATCGTGACCGCACCTTCCATCGTAGGCCCCTGGAGCGATCCGATCTATGTCTCGTCGCATGGCTTCGATCCGTCCCTGTTTCATGATGACGACGGCAGGAAATGGTTTCTGGTCCTGCAATGGAACCACATCTCAAACTCTGTTGGGGGGCATCCCAAGCACCCGGCCTTTGACGGGATCCTGCTGCAGGAATGGTCAGAGGCGGATGGCCTGATCGGCACTCCGAAGAAGATCTTCTCCGGCAGCCCTCATGGCCTGACCGAGGGTCCCCACCTCCACAAGCGAAACGGCTGGTACTACATCACGGTCGCCGAGGGTGGAACCGGCTACGAGCACGCGGTCACGATGGCTCGCTCAAGAACCATCGACGGGCCCTATGAATTGCACCCGGACACGCATTTGATCACGGCGAAGGATGCACCCGACGCACCGCTTCAAAGGGCCGGGCACGGGCAGATTGTCGAGACCCCGGACGGGCAGGTCTATCACACCCATCTGTGCTCGCGGCCTTTGCCCGGGCGGTTCTCCCCGATGGGGCGTGAGACGGGTATCCAGAAATGCGAGTGGCGGGACGACGACTGGCTGTACATGTCGACGGGATCTCCCGTCCCCGAGGTTAACGTCCCCGGTCCGGGAGACGCCGTGCCGCGCGAACCGCGCAAGATCGAGCGGGTCTTTACCGGTTCGAGACTGCCGGAGGAATTCCAGTGGTTGCGGACACCCTATCCGCAGCGCCTGTTCAAACTCACCGGGACCTCGCTGCGGCTCACCGGACGGGAAAGCGTCGGCAGCTGGTACGAACAATCCCTGGTCGCCCGACGCCAGGAACAACTCGCCTACCGGGTGGAGACCACTCTCACTAGGTTCGACCCGGCCACCTATCAGCAGGCGGCGGGCCTGACGACCTATTACAATCGCGGCAAGTTTCATTTTCTCGCGGTCAGCTGGAACGCGCAGCTCGGGCGCTGCCTGACACTCATGTCCTGTGCCGGTGACTGGCCCGATGGCCGGCTGTCGTTTCCCGCTGATCCGGTCGCGATTGCCGATGGCCCCATCGAACTGGCGGTCGAGGTGCGTGGTGCCACACAACAATTCTTCTGGCGCCAGGACGACGCCTCCTGGATGCCGTTCGGACCGGAACTCGATGCCAGCGTGATTTCCGACGAAGGCGGACGCGGCGAACATGCATCCTTTACCGGCGCTTTTGTCGGCATGCTTGCCTATGACATCACGGGACAGGGCAAGACAGCAGATTTCAGCAAATTTTCCTATGCCCCGGAGGGCACCTGACGCCAAAGGCGCAGGCCAGATTTGAACCAAGGAGATAGCCATGGCCGGACTGATCAAGGGACCCGCAATTTTTCTCGCCCAGTTTGCCGGGGATGAAGCCCCCTTCAATTCCCTGCCTTCCATTGCAAATTGGGCCGCCGATCTTGGCTACAAGGGCATTCAGATCCCGACCTTTGACGCCCGTCTGTTCGACCTCGACAAGGCAGCGAAAAGTGAAGCCTATTGCGACGAGATCAAGGGGATCTGTTCCGACGCAGGTGTCGAGATTACTGAATTGTCGACGCATCTTCAGGGTCAGCTGGTGGCCGTTCATCCGGCCTATGACCTGGCCTTTGACGGCTTTGCTCCAAGCCATCTTCATGGCAACCCGGCAGGACGTCAGGAATGGGCTGTCGACCAGATGAAAAAGGCGGCGAAAGCAAGCCGCACACTTGGTCTCGATGCATCGGTGAGCTTCACCGGTTCACTTGCGTTTCCTTACCTGTATCCCTGGCCCCAGCGCCCGGCCGGCTTGATCGAGGAAGCCTTTTCGGAACTGGCCAGGCGCTGGAAGCCGATCCTCGATGTCTATGAGGATCATGGTGTTGATGTCGGCTACGAGATCCATCCCGGCGAGGACGTTTTCGACGGCGCAACCTTCGAAATGTTCCTGGATGCGCTCGGTGGACACAAGCGCTGCCAGATCAACTACGACCCGTCCCATTTCCTGCTGCAGCAGATGGATTATCTGGCATTCATCGACATCTATCACGAGCGGATCTGCGCCTACCATGTCAAGGACGCGGAGTTCAATCCGGATGGACGGCAGGGCGTCTATTCGGGCTACCAGAGCTGGGTCAACCGGGCCGGCCGGTTCCGTTCGCTTGGTGACGGCCAGGTCGACTTTTCAGGCATTTTCTCCAAGCTTGCCCAGTATGACTATGACAGCTGGGCGGTGCTGGAATGGGAGTGCTGCCTGAAGTCACCGGAACAAGGGGCTGCCGAAGGCGCACCCTTCATCGAAAGCCACATCATCGAAGTGACCGACAAGGCCTTTGACGACTTTGCCGGCGGCGACACGGATCAGGATCAGATCCGCAAGATGTTGGGCCTCTAGGAACAACGGAACCACCCGAGACTGGCAGCGCCTTGTGCTGCCAGTTCAAAGCAGCAGATGCGAGACCTGCGGCGCGTAAAGCGCGTCCACGGCAGCCGCCGTGGCGCCAAGTGCCACCGCCGTGGCGCCGGACGTACCGATCCTGATGCGGTCATCCTGCCCGTTTGCCCCATAGGGGGGCACGGGCAAGGGACTGGCGTGTTCCAGTAAAGCTTCAAGAAATGCCGGCTTGATAATGCCGCCCAGAATGATGGCTTCGGGGTCCAGCATCATGTCGATCATGCTGATCATCTGCCGCATATAGGGGGCCACATCACGCATCCACTCCCGGACACCTTCATTGCCCTCGTCAAACAGCTGTTCGATACGTGTGACCGAATACTGGGACGTCGGAGCCAGTGCGAGCCTTTCGCAGAGCGCATTGAGAGACAGGTATTTTTCGAGACACCCGCTGTTGCCACATGTGCATGGTGGACCAACCGGATCCACGCAGACATGCCCGATCTCGCCCGCATTCTTGGTGGACCCGGGGTAGAGCGCACCGTTCAGGACCAAACCGGCCCCAAGGCCCATTCCAAACTGGACAAAGGCAAAGCTGTTGAAGTTGCGGCCGATGCCATAGACGTGTTCACCTAGAGCGGCCGCGGACGCATCGTTCTGCAGCACGACAGGCAAGCCCAGGGCCTGTTGCAGACGATCAAGGTTTTCCTTTGAACCAAACTCGGAAAAGTTGGTCGCGTCTGCTCCGGAAGGCGTGCCATCGACCGTTTCGAACGGGCCGGGTGCCGCCAGGCCGACACCAAAAAGACGATCCGACAGCTCCGGTTTCGACGCGCGAAATTCCTCTGCCAGACCGATGATCCGGGCGTTGGCCGCGTCGGGAGAGGCGGCGCTCAGGCCGGCGCTCTTTTCCCAGACGATTTCACCGACCAGATCACAGACGATCGCCGTGACCGACAGGCGGTCGACGTGGAACCCGAGACTGAAGGCGTGGTCCGCCTTGAGCTGAACCTTCATGCCAGGGTGCCCGCGGCCGGACGCCTTTCCGGCATGCATCACAACGATGCCGCCGCGTTCCAGTTCGGCAACGATGTTCTGCACGGTCTGGCGGGAAAGTGACGTGATTTCAGATATTTCGGTCCGACCAATCGGACCTCTCGTACGGATGATTTCCAGCACAACCCGGTGATTGTGGGTCTTCGCACGTTTGAGATTCGTGCCGCTGGTTCGGAAGGAGGCCGGGATCGTTGCTGCGTCGTTCATGGTGCGAATAGAGCAGAGATTATTTTTTATATCAATTTGACAAAATAAAAAATCGCCATAGGATGCCCCTCGCTCAACACAAAAACCGGAGGGCGAAATGAAAGCGATTAACAAACTGATTCTGGGATCCGCGATTGCGACCCTGGCCATGTCATCCACGGCTTTGGCCGACACGACCCTGAACGCTCTTTTCATGAGCCAGGCCGCCTACAGCGAAGACGACATCAAATCCATGACCGCACAGTTCGAAGCGGCCAATCCGGGTGTGAAAGTGTCTTTGGAGTTCGTTCCCTACGAAGCTCTGCACGACAAGATCGTCGCCGCAGCCGGGGCCGGCGAAGATGGCTATGATGTGGTGCTTTATGACGTGATCTGGCCAGCTGAATTCGCGACCCGCGGCTTCCTGATGGATGTCACCGACCGTATTCCGGCCGACTACACCGACAAGATTTTCGACGGCGCCTGGACCACGGTCGAATATGGTGGCAAGCGCTACGGCATGCCGTGGATTCTTGATACCAAGTACCTGTTCTACAACACGGAAATTCTTGATAAGGCAGGCATCTCTGCACCGCCCAAGACCTGGGGCGAGCTGGCCGAGCAGGCACGTCAGATCAAGGCCAAAGGCGTGCTGGAATACCCGCTCGTGTGGAGCTGGTCCCAGTCCGAGGCGATGATCTGCGATTTCACGACGCTGACCGCGGCCAACAACGGTGCCTTCTTTGAAGAAGGTCAACCTGCCTTTAGGCAGGGTGGGGCCCGGGATGCGGTTAGCTTCATGAAGGCGACCCTCGACGAAGGCCTGACCAACCCGGCATCGCGCGAATATTTCGAAGAAGACGTTCGCCGTGTCTTCTCCAACGGCGAAGCCGCCTTTGCCCTGAACTGGACCTATATGAACGCTCTGGCCAATGATCCGGCCGAAAGCAAGGTGGCCGGCAAGGTCAAGGTCGCTCCGGCTCCGGGTGTTGACGGCAAGTCGACGGCATCCAGCGTCAATGGCTCCATGGGTCTTGGCATTCCGTCCAATAGTCCGCATGCAGACGAAGCCTGGGCCTATATCGCCTTCCTGACCCAGAAGGACATTCAGGACAATTACGCCAAGCTGAGCCTGCCGATCTGGAAGGCCTCCTATAGCGAACCCAAGGTCATGGAAGGTCAGGAGGACCTGATCGCGGCCGCCAAGGAGAGCATCTCGGTCATGTATCCGCGGCCACTGGTTCCGTCCTACACCGAAGTCTCCGACATCCTGCAGAAGAACATCCACGAGGTTCTGCTGGATCAGACCGGTGTTGACGAAGCACTCGAAGCTGCTGCGGCACGCGTCAAGCGCATCCGCTAAGCCAGACGGCACCTGAGGGGAGACTGAGCCATGTTTGGCCGACGCCGGAAACAGGAAAAATGGATACTTCTGGCGCCGGCCATTCTGGTGCTTGCCCTGATCACGCTGATCCCGCTTGCCAATACGTTCTGGCTGAGCTTCACGGACACGCGGATTTCGGCAATTCCATCTCCCGTCCGTTTCATCGGACTTGAAAACTACATTTATGCCCTGACGGATCCCGAGTTTAGGGAAGCGCTCTACCGCACGCTCTATTTCACGATCGTGTCGGTCGGGCTGGAGGGCATTCTCGGAGTCGCGGTTGCGGTTTTGCTCAATCAGAAATTCCGTGGCCACCTGATCCTGAGAGCCTTGATCATTTTGCCCTGGGCGGTGCCGACGATCGTCAATGCCGTTGCCTGGCGGCTCATCTATCATCCGGATTACGGGGCTCTCAATTCACTCCTGTTTCAGCTCGGCCTCATCAGTGACTACCGCAGCTGGATCGGTGACCCGGCGACGGCCATGAACATGGTCATCCTGGCCGATGTCTGGAAAAATTTCCCGCTGGTTGCCTATGTCGCACTGGCCGCTTTGCAAACCGTGCCCGCAGACCTCAACAAGGCAGCTGCAATCGAGGGCGCCGGACCTTGGAAGCGTTTCTGGTCGATCACCCTGCCCTGGATCATGGGCCCGCTTATGGTGGTCATGGTGCTTCGAACAATCGAGGCCTTCCGTGTCTTCGACATCATTTATGTCATGACGGGCGGCGGCCCGGCGGATTCCACCAAGACCGCAAGTTTCTATGTCTACCAGGAATATTTCAATTACCTGCGCAGCGGCAGCGGCGCCTCCTACGCGGTGCTGGTTGCCGGTATCAGCGCGGTGCTGATCCTCTTCTATTATTCAAGCGCCAAGCGCCAGGCCACGGGAGCAACGGCATGAGACGCACAATGCTGCAATCCGTCTTCCTCTATTCCTGTGTCGTCGCGCTTGCGCTCTTCACCATCGCCCCTCTTTTGTGGTTGGTCACCATGAGCATCAGCGCGCCAACCGACCTGACGGAAGTCCCCTTGAGATGGATCCCGTCCGAGTTCGACTTCAGTCGCTACGGTGCATTGCTGAACATCGACGGCGGCAGCGGCGAGCGGTTCCTGAGCGCGCTCAGAAACTCGATCCTGACGGCGGGTGGCGCCACGGTGATCGCACTGATGCTTGCCATCCCTGCTGCCTATTCCTTTTCCCGGCGCGGTGCATCAATGGTGCTGCTGTTTGCCTTCCTGGCGACGATCATGATGCCGCCGATCACCTATATCCTGCCGCTCTATTCCACCTTCAGTGCCTTTGGCATGCTGAACAAGACCACGACGCTGATCATCGTCTACACCGCCATGCTGTTGCCATTCGCAACCTGGCTGATGAAGGCCAATATTGATGTTCTTCCGGTCGAGGTGGAGCAGGCGGCCTTCATGGAAGGCGCCAGCACGTCCTACACGATCCGGACCGTTGTGCTGCCGCTTGCCCTGCCCGCCATTGCTGCCACCGCAATGCTGTCATTCCTCGTTGCCTGGGACGAATTCTTCTACGCGCTGATCTTCACCAATGACCTCAGCGCCAAGACATTGCCTGTCGCGATCGCGGACTTTTCCGCCGGGCGTGTCACCGATTACGGCGTGATTGCCTCCGTGGGTGTGATGGCAACGCTCCCGCCTGCGATCCTCGCCATTTGCTTCCAGAAATTCATCGTCTCCGGGCTCGTCGCCGGATCGGTCAAGGGCTGATCCACGGATGCACGGAACGAAAGAAGGGACCAGACCCGACATGCCGGAAAACCAGATCCTGTCCGTCGAAAGTCTTCAGAAGACATACGGCGATGTTCATGTTCTCAAGGACATAAATGTTGCCATGGAACCGGGGGAATTCCTTGTTCTCGTCGGACCATCAGGATGTGGCAAATCAACCTTGCTCAGCTGTATTTCAGGACTGACGGAAGTCTCTTCCGGGACAATCCGGATTGCCGGTAGGGACTGTACCCACATGGAACCGGCCAACAGGGACATTGCCATGGTGTTCCAGTCCTACGCGCTTTTCCCGAATATGAGCGTGGAACGGAATATCGGTTTTGGTCTTGAAGTCAGAAAAGTTGCTGAAGCGGAGAAAAAGGCGAAAGTCTCGGAGGTCGCCGATCTTCTGAAAATCGAGCACCTGCTGCAGCGCCGCCCCGCCGAACTCTCCGGAGGTCAGAGGCAAAGGGTTGCCATGGGCCGGGCGCTTGTACGCGATCCGAAGCTCTTCCTGTTTGACGAGCCCCTTTCCAATCTCGACGCCAAACTGCGTGTCACCATGCGCACGGAAATCAAGCGTATTCACCAGGCGACCGGTGCTTCCATCGTCTATGTCACCCACGACCAGATCGAGGCCATGACGCTGGCGACACGGATTGTTGTCATGAAGGATGGTGTCGTCCAACAGATCGGCACACCACACGAGATCTACAACAAGCCGGTCAATGCCTTTGTCGCCGATTTCATGGGGGCTCCATCGATGAACCTGATGAAGGGCAAGGCAACACCCGAAGAAGGGCATATCAGGCTGGAAATACCAACGCCGCAGGGTAGGTCGGTTTCGCTCATTGATCGCAAGACACCCTCACAATCCTTCCGAAACGGGCCGCAGGACGTATTGATCGGGCTGAGACCGGAAGCCATGACGGATCAGAAGCTCAGCAACGGCAGCGCTCTTCAGTCTGCGGAGTGTCTGCTCGAGGTTGTGGAACCGGCCGGTGCCGATACCTATGCCGTGATTCATCTTGGGGAGACGGAAGCCATTGCACGCCTGTCCGCTGATGCGCCTGTACAGGCCGGTGAAATGTCGTCAATCACCTTTGATCTCTCCAAGGTCTCCTATTTTGATATTTCCTCGGGAAACCGCCTATGAGCACTGTACAGGGACTGGCTGCGGATATTGGCGGCACGAACACCCGCCTCGCGCTGGTTGAAAACGGCCAGGTTTGCCAGGATACGATTGTCCGGTTTCGCAACGCCGATTTCGAGACACCGGAAGCTGCCATCGACACCTATCTGTCGACGGCGGGGCATCCTGTTTGCGGATCAGCCGTGATCGCGATCGCCGCGCCGATCGACGGCACAGCAATCCGGATGACCAATCACCCCTGGACCTTCAATGCAAGCTGCATCGGAAAGATTCTGGGCGGTGCAAAGGTGAGGTTTCTGAACGACTTCGAAGCGCTGGCCTATTCGCTCGACAAGGTCGATCCGACCCGACTGAAACCCGTGCGAACACCTGACCGCCAGGTGCGCACAAACGCGACCAGGCTGGTCGTCGGGGCCGGGACCGGCTTCAACGCCGCGGCTTTGTACCAGACCGCCGGAGACAATCTTGTCGGGACCGGCGAATGCGGCCACGCCACACTCCCAGTCGAGACCGACAGGGAGTTGCGGCTTTGGACCTATCTTTCGCGCAACAGGAAAAGAGCGTCGGTGGAGCGCGCGCTGTCGGGCAACGGTTTACGGGAAATCTACGAGTGGCACTGCCTTGAAAGCGGGAAACTGGCGAAGCCGCATTCCCCCGCCGAGATTGCCCGACTGGCGAAGGAAGCGATCGATCCCGACTGCTCCGCCGCCGCGCGCCAATGGGTCACCTTTCTCGGGCGGGTTATCGGTGACCTTGCTCTGATCTTTCTTTCCCTGGGCGGCATCGTCCTGACGGGTGGTGTGACCCGGTCGCTCGCAGGTTTTCTGGCCGAACCGGAATTTGCCGCGGCCCTTTGCGCCAAGGGCAGGCAGCAGGAACTTGTCTCCGGCATCCCCGTTCACCTGCTCGACGATGATTTTGCCGCCCTGACAGGCTGCGCCGCGCGCATGTGAAATCGAATTTCCCGTTCACGACGTGAGCTGCATCTCGTCAATGACGCTCTGGACGGCAAGCCGGAAGACCTGCTCCTCCGCACCCGGCTGGGTGTCCGGGCGCGTCATGAGACCGACCGGACCCTTGGTGATGTCGCTGTCGAAGGGCAGGCGAACCAGATGTCCATCCGCGGTTTCGTTTTGCACGACACCTGCGGAAATGATCCAGACCGCATCCGTGCGCCGTGTATAGACGCGCCCGAAGGCGCCGGAAACCGTTTCGATGCGGTTGGGGATTTCGCCAACGCCATTGGCAATCATGAACCGCTCGACCAGCGGCCGGATGGCCGATCCTTCCGGCGGATAGATGACGGGCCAGTCGACGATCTTCTTGATGTCAGGGTTTTCCAGGAGTGGATGTCCGGTGCGGACAACGAGATCCACCCGTTCGGAATAGAGCTGGGTAAATGACACGCCCTCCATGGAAACCGGACGCCCGAGCCGGCCGATGACGAGATCGAGTTCGCCAAGTTTCAGGCGCTCGATCAGATAGCCGTGGGGGCCGTCCATGATCTGCAGCATGACATTCGGGGCAAGCTCGGCAAATTCGCGCACCACCGGCGGCATCAGACTGGCGGCGACACTTGGCAACGCGCCGACCTTCAGCGTTGCCCGCGCATGTTCGCCCTCCTTCTCGACACCGTCGAGCCCCTGCTGCAGGCTTGCCAGGGAGATCTGCGCGAAATGCAGGAACACCTTGCCCTGTTTGGTTAGCGCGATGCCCGCCCTGTTCCGGGTCATCAGGGTGGCCCCGATAATGTCCTCAAGCTCCTTCAGTGTCTTCGAGATGGCCGGCTGTGTCAGGAACAACTTGTCCGCCGCCAGCTTGAGGCTACGCTCCTGCGCGATTTCAACAAAACACTGGATGTGCCGAAACTTGATACGCCGATCGATCATTTAGTTGCTCATTTTGATATGAAAGAGGCTGAATATCTCATTTTACTTCTCTTTTTTGGACATTCAATATGAGGACAACACGAGGAGACACGTATGCGCACTCAAGTTGTCATTGTCGGTGGTGGCCCCTCCGGGCTGTTGCTCGGACAGCTTTTGCAGCTGAAGGGCATTGAAAACATCATCCTGGAGCGCAAGACGCGGGATTATGTCCTGGGGCGGATCCGGGCCGGCATTCTGGAAACGGGTCTGGTCGAGATGATGCGCGAAGCAGGCGTGGCGGAGCGCATGGACAAGGAATGCTTCGTTCATCACGGCACCTGCATCTCCTATGAAAACGAGATGTTCGACATCAATTTCCAGGAGCTGATCGGTCAGAGCGTCATCGTCTATGGCCAGACAGAAGTCACCCGCGACCTCTACGACGCGCGCGACGGAGCCGGTTGCAAGACCATTTTCGAGGTGGAGGCTGTCGAGATCCGGGACGCGGACACCGACAAGCCTTATGTTACTTTCACAGTTGATGGCAGCGCGCGGCGGATTGAATGCGATTTCATCGCCGGATGCGACGGCTTTCACGGTGTCAGCCGCAAGACCATCCCCGACACGGTTCGCAAGGATTACGAAAAGGTTTTCCCCTTCGGCTGGCTCGGCGTTCTGTCGGAGACCCCGCCGGTGCATGACGAGCTGATTTATGCCAACTCCAGGCGCGGTTTCGCGCTTTGCTCCATGCGGAATGAAAACCTGTCACGCTACTATGTTCAATGTGATGTCAGCGACGACGTTTACGAGTGGACCGACGAGCTCTTCTGGGAAGAGCTTAAGCGCAGGCTCCCGGAAGCAATTGCCGACAAACTGGTGACCGGTCCGTCCATCGAGAAATCGATCGCGCCCTTGAGGTCCTTCGTCAGCGAACCCATGCGTTGGGGGCGTCTGTTTCTGTGCGGTGATGCAGCCCATATCGTGCCGCCAACAGGGGCGAAGGGCCTCAATACCGCGGCCTCGGACGTCCACTATCTCTACGAGGGGCTTGTCCGGTACTACCAGGACAAGGACAGCCAGGGCATCGACGCCTATTCCCAGAAGGCCCTTTCCCGGGTCTGGAAAGCCGAACGGTTCAGCTGGGCGACGACCAACCTTCTGCACCGTTTTCCCGACCAGTCCGAGTTCGACCTGAAGATGCAACGCGCCGAAATCGAGTCCCTGCATTACAATGAAACCGCGCAGAAGTGGTTCGCCCAAAACTATGTCGGATTGCCCTACTGATGCACATCGCAAGGCTCACAAACGTCGACATTCATTGGCGCGAAGATGGTGATCCGGACGGTCTGCCACTGCTCTTCGCCAATTCCCTGGGCACCGACCTCCGCCTTTGGGACGACGTGGTCGATCGCTTGCCGTCCGGCCTGCGGATCATCCGCTTTGACAAGCGCGGGCACGGCCTGTCTTCCTGCCCTCCGCCTCCCTATTCGATCGAAGATCTGGTCAGCGACACTGAAGACCTTCTTGCTTATCTCAAGGTCGAGCGTTGCGTGGTGGTAGGTCTGTCCATCGGTGGTCTGATCGGTCAAATGTTGGCTCATCGCCAACCGGACCTGGTACAGGGCCTCGTGCTGGCCTGTACCGGTTCGAAAATGGGCGAGACCTCCATGTGGCAGGAGCGGATCGCTATGATCCGCGAAGGTGGTATCGAGGTGCTGGCAGACGCCATCATGGAACGCTGGTTCTCACCGGATTTCCGGAAAAGCGATGCGTGCATCGCCTGGCGCAACCTGCTCACGCGCACACCGGTGGACGGCTACGTCGGGTGCTGCCAAGCTATCGCGCAGGCAGACCTCTCGCAGTCGACCGCGACACTCGACGTGCCGGCACTGGGAATCGGCGGGTCGGAGGACCTTGCCAGCCCGCCTGAGCTCGTTCGAAACACCACCGGCCTCATCAAGGGAAGCCGCTACGTGGAAATTGACGGTGTCGGTCACCTGCCCTGTGTCGAGGCACCGGATTTATTCACCAACCATCTCGTGACTTTCCTGAAGGAGGACCTCCATGTCGGAACGCTTTGACCGCGGCGCCGAGGTCCGAAAGGCCGTGCTGGGCGAAGACCATGTCGAGCGGGCGGAGGCGTCGAAAACCGATCTGGACGCCCCGTTCCAGACGTTGATCACCGAAGGTGCCTGGGGAACCGTCTGGGCGTCGGACGGGATCAGCGACCGGGAGCGGTCCATGCTGACCCTGGCCCTGCTTGCAGCGCTCGGAAATTTCGAGGAGATCGCGATGCATATCCGTGCAACGGTACGAACCGGGGCAAGCAAACAGGACGTCCTCGAAGCGTTCCAGCATGTGGCGATCTACGCGGGGGTTCCCCGTGCCAACCAGGCTCTTAAGATAGCGAAGGAAACCTACGCGAAGATGGAGCAGGAGACCGCTTCGGGCGGACGCTGAAGCTGCTGCGCATAAGGGGAGAAGACATGAAACAGGGGCCTTACTACCAGCGGGATCGCCAATGGCAGCCGCCCGCGCTGACGCGGGACTACAAGACCAGCGTCTCGCGCTCGCCGCAATATTCCATGATCAGCCTGGAGACGACGGTCAGCGAAGCAACGGGTCCCGTTTTCGGCCACAATGATATTGATCCGCTCGACCGTGACCTTCTGAGCAACTACGCAAAGCCTGGTGAAAGTCCCATCGGTGAACGCATCATCCTGCATGGGCGTGTCCTGGATGAAAATGCACGACCGGTATCAAATACGCTGGTGGAAATCTGGCAGGCCAATGCCGGGGGCCGCTACCGCCACAAGAAGGACACCTATCTTGCCCCGATCGACCCTAATTTTGGAGGTTGCGGTCGCACGCTGACGGACGAGAACGGCTGTTACAGCTTCCGAACCGTAAAGCCCGGTGCCTATCCCTGGCGCAACTGGGTCAACAGCTGGCGCCCGGCCCATATTCACATCTCGGTCTTCGGAGAAGCCTTCGCCCAGCGACTGATCACGCAATGCTATTTCGAGGGCGATCCCCTGATCGCCAAATGCCCGATTGTCAGCACCATCCCCGATCCGGAAGCCATTGAACAGCTGATCGCCCGGCTGGACATGAATGCCACGATCCCCCTGGATACAATTGCCTACAAGCTGGACATCGTCCTGCGCGGGCGCCGCTCCACCCTTTTCGAAAACCGTCCGGAGGGCAACTGATCATGCGCCAGCAATTGGACTATCTGAAAGAGTCGCCTTCGCAGACTGCGGGTCCCTATGTCCATATCGGCCTGGCACCCGGTGCCGCCGGGTTTGACATCTACAAGCAGGAGCTTGGCTGGGATATTGCCGGACCGAATGCTGACGGGGAACGGATCAGGGTCGAAGGCACGGTGATCGACGGCATGGGCTCCCCGATCAAGGATGTCTTGCTTGAAGCCTGGCAGGCCAATTCGAGGGGAATATATGCGCATCCGGAGCATCCAGGCGAGGTCGAGGACGGCTTCCGTGGCTGGGGCCGGGTGATCACCGATTTCGAAACAGGCGAATGGGCGTTCGAGACCATCAAACCCGGTCCGATTCAGGACGGGGGCGGGGTGATGGCACCGCATATCAGCCTCTGGATCGTTGCCCGCGGCATCAATATCGGCCTCAACACGCGCCTCTATTTTGAAGACGAGAGCGAGGCCAACAGCCGGGATCCCGTCATCAACCTCATCGAATGGGAGCGGCGGCGGCAGACCTTGCTGGCGCGCAGATCGACACGGGACGGCAAAATCGTCTACCGTTTCGACATCAAGCTTCAAGGGGAAGACGAGACCGTCTTCTTCGACATCTGATCTGCGGGCCAAAAATGACCAAACCTTGCATCATCTGTGTTGCGATTACCGGGTCGGTTCCGACCAAGAAAGACAATCCTGCGGTGCCGATTTCGGTAACCGAGCAGATTGAAAGTTCACACGAAGCCTTTGAGGCCGGGGCCTCGATCGTTCATGCGCATGTTCGAAACGATGACGAGACCCCTTCCTCCGATCCGGAAAAGTTCGCGCGCCTGAAAGAGGGCCTGGAAAAACACTGCCCCGGCGTGATCATACAGTTCTCGACAGGCGGACGGTCTGGCGCCGGCAAGGAACGTGGTGGCATGTTGCCGCTTCAACCGGACATGGCCTCGCTGTCCGTCGGTTCGAACAACTTTCCGACCCGGGTCTATGAAAACCCGCCGGACCTGATCGAATGGCTTTCTTCCGAAATGCGCTCCTACAAGGTCAAGCCCGAGATCGAGGCCTTTGACCTCAGCCACATTCACCAGGCCGCCGCGATGAACAAGGACGGGCGCATTCCGGGCCGGCTCTATGTGCAATTTGTCATGGGCGTCAAAAACGCCATGCCGGTCGATAAGGATGTCTTTGACTACTACATAAAGACAGTCGAACGCCTGGCTCCCGATGCGCTCTGGTGTGCCGCAGGCATTGGCCGCAATCAGCTGATGGTCAATGAATGGTCCATTGCCGCAGGTGGCCACACGCGGACGGGCCTTGAAGACAATGTCCGTCTGGACAAGGAGACCCTTGCCCCCTCGAATGCAGCCCTGGTGAAACGAGCGGCCGAACTGTGCGACAAGTATGAGCGCCCGGTGGCAACGTGGCAGCAGGCCCGAGAGCTGCTCGACCTTCCATTGAGGGCCGCTTGACGCCTTCCAGCACTTGGCGCTCTAGTAGCACAATCGTCACAACCTCCTGAGCGCCATGTCCCTGTCCCTTTTTTCAAGTTCGATCTATTCCGGCCTGTTCGCCGATGACGAACTCGCTGCGCTTCTTGACGATGCCAGCGAGGTTTCCCGCATGATCCGGTTCGAACAGGCTCTGGCGAATACTCAAGGCGCTCACGGCATCATTCCGAAAGATGCCGCCCAGCGCATCTCGCAAGAGTTGATCGGTCTGACACTCGACCCTGTACTGCTTCGCGATGGCACGACGGCCAGCGGTGTCCCGGTGCCCGCGCTGGTGGCTGCGCTCCGAAAGCACGTTGGCGACCCGGATAGCCAGTGGATCCATTGGGGGGCGACCAGCCAGGACGTCATGGACACGGCACAGGTGCTTCAATGGAAATCCTGCCTCAACGTTCTGGAAACCCGACTGGTCCGGTTGGTCGACTGCCTTGAGAGCCAGAGCCGCAGATACATGGATCTGTTGCTGGCCGGGCGCACGCGCAGCCAGATTTCAACACCGATAACACTGGGATATCGGATCGCCCAGTGGGCCCATCCGCTCATTGAAGCGGAGGCTGCCCTTCCCGCACTCAAGGGATCCATCCTGAAGGCGCAGTTCGGGGGCGCTTCCGGTGTCAACGGTGTCGTCGCTCCGGAAGGATCCGCCGTTTCGAAGAAACTCGCCGCTGAGCTGGGTCTTGAAAACAGCCCGTCCTGGCATGTCAATCGGTCTTCTGTTCTCGCCCTTGCCGCCTGGCTGCAACAGGTATGTTCAGCTCTTGCAAAAATGTCGGGTGATCTCGTCTTGATGGGACGCACGGACATAGATGAAGTCGCCGCCGGCACCGGAGGCGGGTCTTCCACCATGCCGCAAAAAGCCAACCCGGTTCAGGCTGAAACGGTCCTGGTTCTCAACCAGATTGCGACCAGCGCGCAAACGGGCCTTGCTGCAGCAGCCCACCCCGTTGAAGAACGGGACGGCTCGAAATGGCCGCTGGAATGGATGTTCCTGCCACAGATGCTGATGGCAACCGGCGGCGCTTTGAGGCATTCGCAAAGCCTCGCCGAAAGCCTCAAGCCGGATCAGGAGAAGCTGGCTGCGGCATTCGATGCCAATCCCGAAATCATGGCAGAAGCTGCCAGTTTCGTCCTGGCAAAAAGCGGCATTTCACGAAGCGAAGCAAAGGACATCGTTGCACGTGCTGCAGCAAGTCCACGCGATTTCACTGATGCGCTCGAGGAACTGAGTCCTCTCAATATCGACTGGAAGTCGGTTCTCGACCCGCGTGAAGCGATCGCGCCCGCCAGGGAAATGTCCGACCGGATCTTCGCAATGCGCCGATCGGCCTGACGTCTCGGTTCTACCCGCTCAGGAACTGGGGCAGCCAAAGCGTCAGCGCGGGAAAACTGACCAGCAGAATGACGCGCACGATTTCCGCCCCGAAGAAGGGTGCCACGCCCTTGAACGTCTCGATCATCGGGGTGTCCTTTGCCAGCGATGAAATCACGAAGACATTCATGCCGACCGGTGGCGTGATCAGTCCCAGTTCGACCACGATCAGGGCCAGAATTCCGAACCAGATCTTCAGATCTTCGGTGCTCATGCCATACCCGGCGCCTTCCGCACCCTGGTAAATTCCGCCGTTGATCTCGACGAGCACCGGCCAGAAAAACGGAATGACCAGCAGGATCATGGAAAGGCTGTCCATCAGGCAGCCCAGAATGATCAGGGCAACGAGTAGGATGATCAAAACCGTCATCGGTTCCAGCCCGGAGTTCGAGATCCAGGCAGCTGTTTCCTGGGGCAGGCCGACCCGGGACATGAAAATCTTCAAAAGTTCCGCGCCCAGGATGATCAGGTAGATCATGCCCGAGGTGGAGGCGGTTTCCTTCAGCGCTGAGACAAAATCCGCGCGGGACAGTTTGCGCTGAACGAGGCCGAAAAAGAGCACCAGGAACACGCCAACGGCGGCCGCAGGCGTCGGGTTGAAGAAGCCGAAATAGATGCCGCCGATCACGAGCCCAAAAACAATCAGCACCGGGATCATGCCGACGGAGGCTTCGACGAATTCCTTCGGATCGGCGACACCGCCCTTGGGCCCGGCCTCGGGCTTGATGGCCACGTAGATGGCAATGGTCAGCAGGAACAGGACAACGGCCAGAAGCCCCGGCAGGAAAGCAGCCATGAACATCGTGACGATGTTTGCCTCGACGATGACCGCGTAAATGATCAGGACCACGGAGGGCGGGATCAGAATGCCGAGAACGCCGCCAGCCGCGAGCGTGCCGGTGGCAAGTGCACCGGAATAATTGTAACGGCGCAGCTCCGGCAGGGCGACCTTGCCCATGGTTGATGCGGTCGCCAGCGAGGATCCGCAGACAGCCCCGAACCCGGCACAGCCGGCAATTGCCGCCATGGCAGTTCCGCCGCGCAGCCATCCAAGCCAGGCATTCGCGCCGCGAAACAGGGCCTGGGACAACCCCGTCTTGGAGGCAATAGCCCCCATCAGAACAAACATGGGAACGACAGAAAGGTCGTAGATGGAGAACTGACCGTAGGCCAGGGTCTTGAGCTGGCTGAAGACCAGCGCGGGGCCGTTCAGCATCATCGTGCCCACCCCACCGACCAGGATCATCGCATAGGCTATGGGAATACGGATTGCGATCAGGAAGATCAGCACGGCAAGCGCGCCCAGTCCCAGAACGAGTGCGTCTGTCATCTTGCCGGTTATCCTTTCGACAGCGCTCTCGCGTCGCGCATGAGCGTGACGACGGCAGCCAGGGCGAGCAGGCCCAGGGAAAGCAAAATCGGCACGAAGGCCATCCAGTGCGGAAACTGCAGGATCGTGGTGGTGTAGTCATATTCCTTCTGGTCCAGCATGCCGTAATACATGCGCCAGATCAGAAGCAGTGCAAAACCGAGTGCCACAAGCGACCCCAGCAACGTGAAGAACGCGATCGTCCTTTTCGAGGCGCTGGCGGTGAAAATGTCTGCTGACACATTGGCACCGACAAGCTGGCAATAGGGAAGAAAGGCGAAAACGGCGACTGCAACGCCAACCTCGGTCATTTCGAAATCACCGGGGAACGGTGCGCCGAACATTGAGCCGACAATGGAGACCATGTTCATTGCGACCACGAGGAGCAGGACACAGCCTCCGAGCAGTGCCCACAAGGTGATCAGGCGGGCCGCGGCCCCGGTAAACCCGGAGCCGCCTTCTTGAGGGGAACTCGTCATCAGTTGGAGGCGTTCTTTGCGACTGCCGCCTTGGCCTTTTCAACCAGGCCGGCTCCGTCAATTCCCTTGGCCGAGACTTCCTCAGCCCACTTGTCGGCAACCGGTGCCAGTGCTTCGTTGAAAGCCGCCGTTTCTTCAGGCGTCAGCGTGATATGCGTGTTGCCGGCCTTGGTCGCCAGACCGATGCCGAAGTCATCCGCACCCGCCCAGATATCGCCAACGGTCTTGCGCCAGTCACGACCGGATGCATCCCGGAAGGCCTGCTTGACGTCGTCCGGCAGGCTGTCCCAGCGTGCCTTGTTCATGGAAACCTGGAACACCGTCGTGCCGAAGCGCTCCTTGTCCGCGCCTTCGATCTGGTACTTCGTCTGCTCCTGGATCTTGAGCGGCGGAATGATTTCCCACGGGATCAGAGCGCCGTCGATCACGCCTTTCTGCAGGGCGGTGGGGAGTTCGGGAACAGGCATGCCGACCGGGATCGCGCCCAGTGCTTCGATGACCCATGCGCCGGTACGCGTCGGAATGCGCATCTTCTTGCCGGCCAGATCCGCCGGTGAGCGCACTTCGGCGTCTGTCATGTGAATGCCCTGACCTGAATGAACGTGCAGGAACATGACTTCGACGCCCTTGTACTCTTCCTTCAGGTCGGACTCGAACAGGTCCATCAGGGCAAGGTTGGTTGCCGCTGTATCATTCGTATGGACCCCGGGAAGTTCAAAGACCTCCGAACGCGGGAACAGGCCGGGTGTATATCCGTTAACCGTCCAGACAAGGTCAACGACACCATCGC
The DNA here is from genome assembly GCA_017643925.1 of Roseibium sp. Classification (GTDB taxonomy): domain Bacteria; phylum Pseudomonadota; class Alphaproteobacteria; order Rhizobiales; family Stappiaceae; genus Roseibium. The sequence goes on from JAEPML010000003.1 coordinate 506,291, forward strand.
GGACCTGGTTGATCAACTCCGGCGGGCGCCCGCCCAGGGTCATGGCCGGGAAAATCTCGATCGACACCTTGCCGCCAGAGTTTTCCTCGACCTGTTTGGCCCAGGGCGCTAGCATCTTGGAATGGGCAGGGGCCTTTTCACCCAGGAAGTGGTGCAGCTTGAATTCGTAATCGGCAGCACCTGCCGTCGTGGCGCCAAGCGCAAACAGGGCAGCTCCAAGAACCGCTTTCTTCAGGTTTTTCATTCTTCCTCCTCCAAGCGATGTATCACTCACCCGCAGTTATCCAGCTTCCGATCGGGAGTAATTGCTCTTTTGTTTCTTCGTTATCGCATCATGCGATTCAGTCTGACCAAAGCCCGGTCAAACTGCAAACTGTAAAGGACCTCACACAGGTCATCTGGAAGGACTGCCGGCACGCTTTTACTCCTCCAATGAGGATCTTCATTGATTAATTTGGGAATGTAAAATGAGATATCAGCCGATATACTTTCCATTTTCGGAAATTAAAAACAAGGATTTGCAAGCAGGCGTTTTTCCGCTAGCGTCTCGGTCTCCGGCATGTTTTTCCCGCGTTGACGTTACCCGGTCAGCGCGCCACGGCAGGGTGTTCCCTGCCCGCTCCCGCCCCAAATGACACTTGACGTCCCGCAGGCCCGGTGACCGGAGGAACAGATGACCAAAACCGAACAGCGAACCGCGATCACCGCCGGGGGTGCACTCTTTGGCAAACTCAAGGCGCTCGGGATCGATTATGTCTTCGCTAATTCAGGAACGGACTATCCGCCGATCATCGAGGGTCTGATCGAGGCCACGCAGGACGGTCTGGACCTGCCTGTCCCGGTCACCGTGCCGCATGAACATGTCGCCGTCGGCATGGCCCATGGCTACTACCAGATCTCGGGTGAGATCCAGGCAGTGATGCTGCACACGAATGTCGGACTGTCCAACGCGGCAACCGGCGCGATCAATGCCTGGTGCGACCAGATCCCGATGCTGCTGATATCCGGCCGGACGCCCGTGATGGAAGGCAAGCGCTTCGGCGCCCGCACGGTCCCGATCGGCTGGGGCCAGGAAATGTTCGACCAGACCGCACTGGTGCGCGAGGCCACCAAGTGGGATTACGAACTCCGGTTTCCGGAGCAGATTTCCGAAGTTTTTGACCGGGCCTGGGCGATCGCAAACTCGACCCCGAAGGGTCCGGTCTATGTCAGTCTGCCTCGTGAAATCCTGTGTGAAACGATAGACCCGGCGGGTCTGGGTGCACCCTCTCGAATGGCACCCTCAGCATCGGTGCCTGATCCGGACGTACTTGCAATGGCAGCATCGCTTCTGGCCAGCGCCAAAAACCCGCTCGTGATCAGTCAGCGCGGGGCCGGGTCGCAAGAAGCTTTTGCTGGCCTCGGACAGTTCCTGAGCGATTGGGCCTTGCCGATTTCGCAATACTGGGCGAACACGCCGTCGGTGGCACAGTCACACCCGATGCATGTCGGAAGCTCGCCAGAATCTCTTCTGGCCGAGGCGGATGTCGTTCTCGTGATCAATTCCCTTGCACCCTGGTTTCCGGACAAGGTCACATTGCGCGAAGATGTGAAGGTCATCCAGCTTGGTCCCGACCCCCTGTTCAGCCGGACCCCGATCCGGAATTTTCCGGCGGACGTGACACTGGCCGGCGATTTGTCGGCGGCTCTCCTGGCACTCATCGGCGCAATGAAAGACATGAAACGCGACGAAACCCTGCTGGGCGAACGTCGTGCCCGCATCGCGGATCTATCGGCCGCCAATCGCAATGCGATTGTGGAACTGGCCGAACGCGGCAATCGCAGTCCAATGACCAAGGAGTGGGTCAGCCTGTGTCTGGGAAGAGCCATCAAGGGACGGCGAGCAACCGTTTTTCACGAATTGGGCTGCCCGTTGGATCAGCTCGACCTCGACAGTCACAACAGCTACTTCCAGGAACCTCATTCGGGGGGACTTGGCTGGGGACTGCCCGCCGCCCTTGGTGCCCAGCTCGCCGACCGCGATCGCCTGGTCTTCGCCACCATCGGGGACGGCAGCTACATGTTCGCCAATCCAACCGCATGTCACCAGGTGGCAGAGGCACTCGAATTGCCGGTCATCACGCTTGTGCTGAACAACGAGGAATGGGGTGCCGTTCGCCAATCGGTAGAAGGCCTTTACAAGAACGGGCTGGCGCGTCAGGCCAATGATGTGCCCCTGACCTCTCTCAAACCCAGCCCCGACTTTGCAAAGACGGCCGAAGCCAGTCGGGCCTATACCGAAACCGTAACCACCGGGGAGGATCTTCCGGCTGCACTCGATCGTGCCATAAAGGTGGCGACAATCGAGAAGCGTCAGGTTCTGTTGAACATTGCCATTGAGAGAAACACCGTGGGCTGACACCAACGGTCTTTGCGCCGAAATCTTTTTTTCGGCAATCGGCACCCTATACCCTCTTTGATTCGCTGTTGTTTCAGGCAACCGATCAACGTGTGAAAGCTCACAATCGCGAATCAGTTGCTTGACACTTTTGGAACGTTCCAGTAATTAGCTATTCAACAAATTTGGAACGTTCCAAATTCAAAACAACATGATCGGGAGGATTTGATGCTGCGTTGGGGACTGATCGGTGCAAGCCGCATTGCTTCGAGCTACATGATTGAGGCAATGCGTGCGCAGGAAGGTGCGGATGTCCTGTCCGTCCTGAGCACTGATGTCGCGCGTGGCGCGCGCTTTGCCGACGAGAACGGCATTGCCGACAGCTATACCGATCTCGACGCCTTGCTCGCCGATGACCGGGTCAACGCCGTCTACATCTCCACCACCAACGAGAAGCACCACGCACAGGCCCTGGCTGCTATTGCGGCGGGCAAGAATGTCTTGTGCGAAAAGCCCCTGGCCATGTCGCTCGCGGACGCCTGCGAGATGGTCAAAGCGGCTGCCGACAAGGGCATCACTTTCGCCACCAATCATCATCTGCGCAATGCGGGCACCCACCTGGCCATCAAGGACCTCATCTCCAACGGTCGCATTGGCGATGTCCTGAGCGCCCGGGTATTTCATGCCGTCAACCTGCCGGAGCACCTGCGTGGCTGGCGGATCAATGATGCATCTGCAGGTGGCGGCGTCATTCCGGATATCACGGTTCATGACGCCGATACGATCCGCTTTCACCTGGACGAGGACCCGGTTGACGTCGTCGCCAAGTCCGGCACATCCGGCATGGGCGAAGGTGTCGAGGACAGCGTCATGTCCGTCTGGTCTATGCCATCCGGCGCAATGGTCCAGACCCATGAAAGCTTCACGCATGGTTTTGCCGGAACCGGCATCGAGTTTCACGGTACCAGGGGATCGATCTTCGCACAGGGTGTCATGACCCAGGAGCCGGTCGGAACAATCCGTCTCGTGGATTCCAATGGTGAGACAGCTGTCTCCTACGAAAATCACAATCTCTACAAGCGCTCGCTCGGGGTGTTCACGCAGGCGGTCGCCGGGACCGGTCGCCCGTCGGCGGACGGCGTTGACGGCATCAAGTCCCTCGCGGTCGCGCTTGCGGTGCGCGAAGCGGCGCGCTCCGGCCGGCAGACCACCGTCGACTATGGAGGGTTCTGAGATGTCCTCCAAGCTCGTCTCGATGGATGAGGCCGCCGCAAAGATTTCCGACGGTGCTGTCGTCACCGTTTCCAGTTCCTCCGGCCTCGGATGCCCGGACAAGATCCTTGAAGCCATAGGTTCAAGGTTCGACCGCGAAGGGCATCCGAGGAACCTTACCACCCTGCACCCGATTGCCGCCGGCGACATGTATGGCATCAAGGGCATCGACCACATCGCCAAGGATGGATTGCTGGCAACCATCATTGCCGGGTCCTACCCTTCAGGCCCGTCTTCGATGCCGATGCCCGAGATCTGGAAGATGCTCGTCGAAAACCGGGTGGCTGCGTATAACGTGCCGTCCGGCATCCTGTTCGACATGCACCGGGACGCGGCAGCAAACCGGCCGGGCGTGCTGACCAAGGTCGGTCTCGACACGTTTGTCGACCCAATCCGCCAGGGCTGCGCAATGAATGCGGTTGCTGCCGAAAAACCGATTGTGACGCGGCAGGAACTCAATGGCGAGACCTGGCTGCACTTCCCGAACATCATTCCTGACGTTGCCATCATTCGCGCCACCACGGCAGACGAACGTGGCAACCTGACCTATGAACATGAGGGCGCCTATCTGGGCGGCCTCGAACAGGCGATTGCGGTCCGCAACCATGGCGGCCTCGTCATTGCGCAGGTCAAGCGCGTGACCGCGTCCGGTTCCCTGCGCCCGCATGATGTGCGGGTTCCCGGCCATCTCGTGGACCTGATCGTCGTCGATCCGGACCAGCGTCAGACAACGGAAACCGACTACGATCCGGCAATTTCCGGTCAGGTCATGCGTCCCTGGTCCAGTTTCACGCTGGCCGAACACGGTATCGAGAAAGTTGTTGCGCGCCGCGCGGCGATGGAACTGAAAACCGGTCAGACGGCCAATCTCGGTTTCGGGATTTCGGCAATGGTCCCCCGGGTGTTGCTGGAGGCCGGCAAGGAGCAGGCCGTGACCTGGGCCATCGAGCAAGGTGCAACGGGCGGCATGCCCCTGACCGGCTTTGCATTCGGCTGCGCGTCGAATGCCGATGCCTACATGCCCTCTCCCCAACAGTTCCTCTATTTTCAGGGTGGCGGTTTCGACGTCTCCTTCCTGTCCTTCCTCGAAGTCGACCTGGAAGGCAACGTGAACGTCTCCAAGCTGGGCAAGAAACCTTATCTCACCGCCGGTTGCGGTGGTTTTGTCGACATCACGGCCAGCGCGCGCAAGATCGTCTTTTCCGGTCTCTTCGAAGCCGGTGCCCAGCTGGACCTGACGGATGAGGCCATGACCGTCAGGGCCCCGGGCAAGTTCACAAAAATGGTTGACGAGGTCGAGCACGTCACCTTCTCCGGACGGCGTGCGCGCGAACTTGGCCAGGACGTTCTTTACATCACCGAGCGCTGTGTCATTCGGCTGACGGACGAGGGCCTTCTGGCCACCGAAATCATGCCCGGCATCAATGCCCAGCAAGATATTTTCGACGCGTCGCAGGGACGGGTGAAAATCGCCGAAAACGCAAGCCTGATGCCGAAAGCACTGCTTCAGTCTGGCAAGCTGGAGCTGGACCTTTGAGCGCGCTGCACCTGATCCGGCACGGGGCGATCGCCGAACTGCGCCTGGACAACCCGGCGAAACTCAACGCCTTCACGGTCGAAATGCTGTCTGCGCTGGAGCCCCATTGCGCCGAGATTGAACGGGACGACGCGGTGCGTGCGGTGGTGATCACGGCCGAAGACAGCAAGGCCTTCTGTGCCGGTGCGGACATCCTGGCCTGGTCGGAACTGAACGCGGCCGAATTCTCGCGCCACTGGGTGCGCGATGGCCATCGGATCTTTGATCGGCTTGCCCGCCTCTCCAAGCCGACCATCGCCGCGATCGGCGCCCATGCATTTGGCGGCGGACTGGAATTTGCGGCAACCGCGGATATCCGCGTGATGGCGCCGAAGGCGACTCTCGCCCTGCCGGAAGCAGCTGTCGGCATCGTGCCCGGCTGGTCCGGAACGCAGCGGCTGATCCGGCTCCTCGGAGAGCCACTGGTCAAGGAAATGGCGCTTTTCGGGCGCCGACTTTCCGCCGAGCGTGCGCTGGCCGCCGGGTTTGTTGCGGAAATTTCAGAAGATCCGACCGCATCGGCATTTGCAATCGCCGAGGAAGTTTCAACCAAGTCGCCCCGCTCCGTCGAGGTTGCCAAATACATGATCCACGCCGCTGCAGACGAAGACCGCGGCGCCATGATCGAAGCCCTGGGCGCCGGGATGATCGTCCCGAGCGAAGACAAGACCGAAGGCGTTGCCGCGTTTCGCGAAAAACGCAAACCGAACTTTTCTGGAAAGTAGACATGAGTGAGCTGAACGTCGTTTCCATCAGCGAAGCGCAGATCCCCGCAGAACCCTTTGAAGCCCGCCACCTGATCGGTGGCAGCTGGCAAGAAAGTGCGGATGGTGCCGTGTTCGAGCGGGTCTCTCCCTCCCATGGCACGGTTGTCACCCGTGCCTGCAAAGGTGGTCTGAAGGATGTTGACGCTGCCATATCGGCAGCCCGCGAGACGTTCGACCAGGGTGACTGGGCGCGTGCAAGCGGCAAGGAACGGTCAGGCTTTCTTCTGAAAGTCGCCGATCTGATCGACCGCGAACGTGAGCGGATCGCGCTTCTGGAAACACTGGAATCCGGCAAACCGATCAGTCAGGCGAAAGCTGAAATCGAGGGCGCCTCGGATCTTTGGCGCTATGCAGCGTCCCTTGCCCGCACGATGCACGGCGAAAGCCACAACTCCCTCGGGAGTGACATGCTGGGCATGGTCCTGAAGGAACCGATCGGCGTTGTCTCGATCATCACGCCCTGGAACTTTCCGTTCCTGATCGTGTCGCAGAAACTTCCCTTTGCGCTTGCGGCCGGTTGCACGGCTGTCATCAAGCCATCCGAAATGACACCGGCAACCACGGTTATCCTTGGCGAACTCTGCCAGGAAGCGGGTATTCCGGACGGCGTCGTCAATATTGTCCTGGGCTATGGCGATCCGGTTGGTGCCGCGATGACCACCGACACCCGGGTCGACATGGTCACCTTCACAGGTTCGACCGGCGTGGGCAAGGCGATCGTGAAATCGGCCGCACAGACGCTCAAGAAGGTCTCGCTGGAACTGGGTGGCAAGAACCCGCAGGTCATCTTTCCGGACGCGGATCTGGAAAGTGCTGTCGATGCCGTCGTTTTCGGCATCTATTTCAACGCCGGCGAATGCTGCAACTCCGGCTCCCGGATCATTGTGCACGAAGAGATTGCAGAGGAATTCATTCAAAGGACGGTTGACCTGTCCCGCGAGGTTCCCTTCGGCGATCCCCTGGACCCATCGACCAAGGTCGGCGCAATCATCACGCCCGAACACCAGAACAAGATCGACACCTATGTTCGGGAAGCTGTTGAATCGGGGGCGGATGTCCGGTTGGGCGGGGCTTCACTGTCTGTGCCCGGCCTGACCGGACATTTCTACCAGCCGACGGTGATCTCCAATTTGAAAAACGACATGCCGATCGTGCGCGAAGAAGTGTTCGGCCCGGTCCTGTCGGTTCTGACCTTCAAGACGCTGGAGGAAGCGATCGGGCTGGTGAACGACGCCGAATACGGGCTGTCGGCCGGTGTCTGGAGCGAGAATGTGCACACCTGCCTTGAATTCGCACGGCGCGCCCAGGCCGGCACCGTGTGGACCAACACCTGGATGGACGGCTTCCCGGAAATGCCGTTCGGCGGCGTGAAGGAAAGCGGCCAGGGCCGCGAGCTTGGAAAATACGGACTGGATGAATTTCTCGAGGCGAAAACCGTGACGATGCGGATTGGCCGCACGCGCGCGCCTTGGGTTGACCCGCGGGATCGCTGACCCGCGATTTTTGAAGAGTTTGCTACGCAAATGAGGGAGGATATCCATGCGTAAGTTGACGACAATGATGACGGCGGCAGCTGCCTTGATGGCAGCCGGCTCCAGCGTTCATGCAGAAGACGTGGAGGTTCTGCACTGGTGGACGTCGGGCGGTGAAGCTGCGGCGCTCAACGTTCTGAAGGAAGACCTGGAAGGCCAGGGCATCGGCTGGCAGGACATGCCGGTTGCCGGTGGCGGTGGTTCCCAGGCGATGACCGTGCTGCGGGCACGCGTCACCTCCGGCAACCCGCCGACCGCCGTCCAGATGCTCGGCTTCGACATTCTCGACTGGGCAAATGAAGGCGCCCTTGCCAACCTCAACA
>JAEPML010000040.1 GCA_017643925.1 Roseibium sp.
ACTATGGCCGCATTCTCCGCGTCTGTCCAGTGCTGCACCGCCGCACCCCTGCAGATTTTGCGCAGATTCGATGGCTGCTCACCGGCAGTGTCCGCAAATGAGTCCCTGATCGGCACGACCACAGGGCCACAGCTGGAAAATCAGTGTTGTTTCATGCCCCGAACAGCCGCGAATCCCGAATTGCGTTTCTGTTTGGCAGCCGCCTTGACCGCTTTCTTCGGTGTGCTCTGCGCCCTGTGGGAAATGACCGGCGCCTGTTCCAGCTTCTTGTCGAACGCGGTTTCGATCGCGTCTTCCACTGCGGCGCGTTTTCGGGTCGAGAGCTGGTGGTGCAGCCGGGCGTTTGCAAGCGACTGCATTTTCTCGGCCTGATCATCCATTGTCTTTTGAATGCCGTGGATGTTGTAGAACCCGGAATGTTCCAGAACCATCGGCCGTTCATCGTTCATGATCCAGCGTAGACGCTTGTGCAGCGTCGATGGAGACACGGGCTTGACCAGTACATGATGCGCCCCTGCCCGCAGGGCCTTGTCCACGAGCGGACGCGTTCCATGCGCCGTGATGAAGAGAATCGGCACGTAGCAGAGCGGTTCCATGTGCCGATGCCGAACGAGTCGGAGGAACTGGTAGCCTGAGGTGGGCTCCATGCGCCAATCTGTAAGAAAGACATTCGGCGGTTCCGCGAAGCTTGCCTCGAGCGCGTCGTCGACCGAATCGAAAACGCGTACGCGAGCCACCTTGAAACTGAGCAGAATCGATCTGAGAATCGTTTGCATCGGCTTGCTGTCTTCCACGACGACAGCGTCGATGTCCTCCATTTCAAGCCCGAAAGCAGCGTGATGTTTCATGAATTGCGAGCCCTTATCCCTGTCCAGCCCGCACTAAACCAGACCCCGCTTAAACCCGGTTGAAATCCGCTCGCGCCATTTTCTTCAAATTGTCATTAAATGCGGTCTAAATTCATCCACAGGTTCGAGGGTCGGCTGCTTCGCCAGGCCTTTAGGGTGGAAAGCAAGCGTTATTTTCCCTAGGGATCGGCCCTCCCCAATCCACTCCCCACTATCCACATGGGCACACAATATTTTGCGTTTTGCACCTGCACCGACACAATCTGTTGTCATTCGACCCTTGACCTTAAGAATTCATTTACACTAATTTCCAATCATTGCGATGTGCGTAATCGAGGGTCTCTTCCAGACGCTCAGATCATCCGAAACGATCAGTATTTGCGTACCACTTCCGCCCTTGGTGACAAGAACGGGAGACGGGTTTTTGCGTGCCGATTTCCGGGTGTGCATATCGTGACAAACCTGTTGATGAACACTATATATAGTGGATCGTTAACCTGAAGACGCTACATACAGGCGAAACAGCCTGTTAGATTACGGGCAACATTCGATGACAGAGGCAGGCGGAAACGCCACATCGGATGACTGGCGGACTTTCATACCGGTTCGGGGAAGAATCGGTCGGGGACACAAGGGGACCTAGGAAATGCGGATTGAGCGGCGCTACACCAAGGATGGGCAATCGCCTTACGCCGAAGTTGAGTTTCGGACGGCAACAAGTGAGATCCGGAATCCGGATGGATCGATCGTGTTCCGGTTGGAAGACATTCAGGTTCCGGCGCAGTTCTCGCAGGTCGCTTCCGATATCCTCGCGCAGAAGTATTTCCGCAAGGCCGGCGTACCGGCCAGGCTGAAAGCGGTTGAAGAAAACACGGTCCCCTCCTGGCTGTGGCGCAAGGAAGCCGACGAAGCCGCTCTAGCCGAACTTCCGGAAGACGAGCGCTACGGTTCCGAGATCGATGGACGGCAAGTTTTTGATCGCCTCGCCGGCACCTGGACTTACTGGGGCTGGAAAGGCGGCTATTTCGATTCGGAAGCCGATGCCCAGGCTTTCTATGACGAACTCCGCTACATGCTCGCCACGCAAAAAGTGGCACCGAACTCCCCGCAGTGGTTCAACACCGGCCTCCACTGGGCCTATGGCATCGACGGACCGAGCCAGGGTCACTTCTATGTCGATTTCCAGACCGGCAAGCTGACCAAGTCCAAGACGGCTTACGAGCATCCGCAGCCCCATGCCTGCTTCATCCAGTCCGTCGGAGATGATCTGGTCAATGAAGGCGGCATCATGGACCTGTGGGTTCGCGAAGCACGCCTCTTCAAATACGGCTCCGGCACCGGCTCGAATTTCTCTCATGTCCGCGCGGAAGGTGAAAAACTCTCCGGTGGCGGCAAATCCTCCGGCCTGATGAGCTTCCTGAAGATCGGCGATCGTGCAGCAGGCGCAATCAAGTCGGGCGGCACCACGCGCCGCGCCGCCAAGATGGTTGTTGTCGATGTCGACCATCCGGATATCGAGGAATACATCAACTGGAAGGTGAAGGAAGAGCAGAAGGTTGCCGCTCTCGTCACCGGCTCGAGGATCTGCCAGAAGCACCTGTCAGCCATCATGCGCGCCTGCGTCAACTGCGAGGCTGACAATGGGGACTGCTTTGATCCGGCCAAGAACCCGGCCCTGAAGCGCGAGATCCGCGCGGCCAAGAAGATGATGGTGCCGGAAAACTACATCCAGCGCGTCATTCAGTTCGCCAGGCAGGGCTTCACCAAGGTTGAGTTCCCGACCTACAACACGGACTGGGATTCAGAGGCCTATCTGACTGTCGCCGGCCAGAACTCCAACAATTCCGTTCGCGTCACCGACGGCTTCCTGAACGCCGTTATCGAAGACAGCGAATGGGACCTGACAGCCCGCAAGACCGACACAACGCTGAAAACCGTCAAGGCGAAGGAGCTCTGGGAACAGATCGGTTATGCCGCCTGGGCATCCGCCGATCCGGGCCTTCAGTACCACTCCACCATCAATGACTGGCACACCTGCTTGGCTGATGGCGAGATCCGCGCGTCCAACCCGTGCTCCGAATACATGTTCCTGGATGACACGGCCTGTAACCTGGCGTCCCTGAACCTGATGCAGTTCCGGAACGAGGACCGCTCGTTTGCCATCGACAATTACGAGCATGCCGTCCGTCTGTGGACCATCGTTCTTGAGATTTCCGTTCTGATGGCGCAGTTCCCGTCAAAGGAAATCGCGGAACTTTCCTACAAGTTCCGCACCCTAGGCCTCGGCTACGCCAATATCGGCGGCCTGCTGATGACATCCGGCATTTCCTACGATTCCGATGAAGGCCGCGCGCTGTGTGGTGCCCTCACCGCGGTCATGACCGGTGTTTCCTACGCAACCTCGGCCGAGATGGCCGGCGAGCTGGGCTCCTTCCCGGGCTACAAGAAAAACGCCAAGCACATGCTGAAGGTGATGCGCAACCATCGCCGCGCCGCCTATGGCGAGGCCGAGGGCTATGAAGGCCTCAACACCAACCCGGTTGCCCTGGACCATGCCTCCTGCCCGGATCAGGTCATTGTCGAGCGGGCCCGCAAGGCCTGGGACCGTGCCCTGGAGCTCGGCGAGAAGAACGGCTACCGCAATGCCCAGGCAACCGTGATTGCACCGACCGGAACCATCGGCCTGGTCATGGACTGCGACACGACCGGTATCGAGCCGGACTTTGCTCTGGTGAAGTTCAAGAAGCTGGCCGGTGGCGGCTATTTCAAGATCATCAACCGCGCCGTTCCGGAAGCCCTGCGTGTTCTTGGCTACTCGGAAAGCGAGATCGGCGAGATCGAGGCCTACGCCGTCGGCCATGGCTCTATTGATCAGGCACCGGGTATCAATCCGGCGTCCCTGAAAACGAAGGGCTTCACCGAGGAAAGCCTCGGCAAGCTGAAAGACGGCATGAAGTCGGCCTTCGACATCAAGTTCGTCTTCAACCGCTGGACGCTCGGCGACGAGCAGATGAAAGCCCTCGGTGTTTCCGAAGAGCAGCTGGAAGACACGGAGTTCGACCTCCTCTCCTTCCTCGGCTTCTCGAAGGCCGATGTCGAAGCCGCCAACACGCATGTCTGCGGTGCCATGACACTGGAAGGCGCGCCCTTCCTGAAGGAAGAGCATTACCCGGTCTTTGACTGTGCCAACCCGTGTGGCCGTATCGGCAAGCGCTTCCTCTCCGTGGAAAGCCACATCCGGATGATGGCTGCGGCCCAGCCGTTCATCTCAGGTGCGATTTCCAAGACCATCAACATGCCGAATGACGCGACTGTTGAGGACTGCAAGGAAGCCTACATGCTGTCCTGGAAGCTGGCCCTCAAGGCGAACGCGCTCTATCGCGACGGTTCCAAGCTGTCCCAGCCGCTCAACGCCCAGCTTCTGGCGGACGACGAGGACGAGCAGGAAGATGCGATCGAGGACATCGCGGCCAAGCCGCAGGCAGCGCGTGCTGAGGTGGTTGCCGAACGCATCGTCGAGCGCATCGTCGAACGTGTGGTACGCGAGCAGGAAAAGCTGCCGACCCGCCGCAAGGGCTATACCCAGAAGGCGAAGATCGGTGGTCACACTGTCTTCCTGCGGACCGGCGAATATGACGATGGCCGTCTTGGCGAAATCTTCCTCGACATGAACAAGGAAGGGTCCGCCCTCCGCGCCTTCATCAACAACTTCGCGATCTCCGTCTCGCTCGGCCTTCAGTATGGTGTACCGCTCGAGGAATATGTCGACGCCTTCACCTTCACCAAGTTCGAGCCGGCCGGCATGGTACAGGGCAACGACGCCATCAAGAACGCCACGTCGATCCTCGACTACGTGTTCCGCGAACTGGCCGTTTCCTATCTCGGTCGTCACGACCTGGCCCATGTTCCGCCGGAAGTCTTCGGAACATCTGGCAGCAGCAGCGGTCCGAGCGATGACAAGGGTCCGGGTGGCCAGGTGGTCTCGCACGGTCTTGTCCGCGGCCAGACAGAACGGTTCCGTCTCGTTCCGGGCACCGAGCCGGCAGGCGAAACCACCGAGACCGTCACCATGCAGGCAGCAGGCACTCCGGCAGCACAGGTCTCCGCCGTTGCCACCGCCTTTGCCCGCGGTTCGGAAGCAGCGGCCGCTGTTGAAGTCACAACGGCCCCTGCCCCGCAGGTCGCCACTGCTGCCCAGCAAATCGCTCAGGCCCGCATGAAAGGCTACGAGGGTGAGAACTGCTCCGAATGCGGCAACTTCACGATGGTTCGCAACGGCACCTGCCTGAAATGCGACACCTGCGGCGCGACCAGCGGCTGCAGCTAAAAGGTCCAGCCGGGTGGTGAGTGTCCCGAGTCGCATAAGATGGCCAATTTAGGTCAGTAAGTGGCTCAAAAATGAGAAATGGATGCTCTTTGGGGTTCCGAAGGACGAAAACCGTAGGCTACAAATTCCGGGCACCGAAAGGTGTTCGGAATGCGCCAATAAGAACAAAGCATGAAACATCCTCCTAGGCGCCCCTTGTCGCATAGGTGAGACTGACCAGGCCAATAGGCAACTCCAACGACCTCTACTGCATTGGTTCAGAGGACTGCCTGTGTAAGAAGGAATTGTAACGGCATGGCTAGATGCACTGCACCAGTAAGGGGCCATCGCTCATCGGCCGCCGCAGCCGATTGTCCAGCATGCGGAGGGCGCTATAGCCGATACAGTGGCTATAGCGGGTATAGTGGTGGGTACAACAGCAACTACGGCTCATACTCTTCTCCTTCCTACTCCGTCTCAGCACGGAGCAGTGGCGGATCGGGAAGTCGAACGGCAAAGCCGCGATGGTCGAAAGCAGGCTCGGCTGTTTTGTACACGCCCGAACAGGTGCAGGCACTCACACCGGTTCGAGAGAACGTGGAGAACCTTGCGGTCTCGCAACCTGACCTTCGAGACGTGTTCCTATGTCACGCGTGGGATGATAGGCAGGGCTCCGCCAAAGAACTCCATGATCTGCTCGAAGCTTGCGGTGTCCGCGTGTGGTTCAGCGAGAAGGACCTTGGCCTAGGGGTGCCTATGATGAGGGCGATCGACAAGGGCTTGGTGAATTCGCGCGTCGGGATCGTTTTGGTGACCCCGGCAATGTTGAAACGCCTCCCGGCGGAGGGTATCGCCGACAAGGAACTTTCTGCCCTACTCCGACGTGAGCGACTCGTTCCGGTTGTTCATGGAACAACCTACGAGGAGCTTGAGAAAGTCAGCCTGCTGCTAGCCTCTCGAGCTGGACTGAGCACTGCCGAAGATTCGATGGCAGTGGTGGCAACCAAAATCGCCGAACTGGTCGCGGCTTAGCCCCGTCGTGTCAAACTGGAAAACCAAGTGTGGCGGTTCGGCAGGCCACGTTGATTGTCTCCGATCCGCTAGCTAACTCTATCACTTCGACAGACTCGAAAGTTCATGTTGTCTCTTGTCACATGGCATGGCCAATTCGGACCAATATGCGGCTCAAACAGCCTTCAAACAATGAACCCGCCCCTCGGTGACGATCGGGCGGGTTTTCTATATCGTGGGTGTTGATGTCTGTATTGGGGCCGTCATCAGACTGTCGGCTTAAGTGCTCCGATCGCGATTAGCTGACATTCAACGGCCCTGGTTGTGGTGACGATTCCGGCCCATTGCCGACATTCACCCGCTGAAACGCTCCTGTAGGCGTATTTCCGACAACGAAGGAAACAAGCCGCTCTCCGTTGTACCACCCCCCTTCCCGCAATTTTTCGCTTGGGAGGCAGCGGCTCGAGAAGCCGTGTTTTTACAGTCATGGTTCTGTCTGCACGCATTAGGGCGCAAGACCCCTTGCGGGTTGCGGGCACGGTTCTGTCTGTGAAAAAGTAAGGTTGCCCGCCCCTGACTACGCGAGAAAAAGAACAAAATAGCCCACCTGAGAATTTAGGTGGGCCGAATATCAAATACATCAGGGATCGAAGCCGAATGGCCAAAACCGCAATCATGCCGGTTTGGTTCACGAGAGCCCGCCCGGATGCGCCTGAGGCGAAACACTCAATCAATACACACGTTTATATTGTAAATAACCACCAAAAGTTGCTACAGTTTCAAGAAATTTGGGCTTCAATTTCGAGCCGATTGATTTGTTCACTCAGGAAACCATGCCAGACAAAATTGCCAATCTAAGAACTTTAAAAGGAATGGGAATCCTTGCTGATCGTGCTGCGCAATCACCAAGCTTGGATCTGAAGAAACTAAATCTAATTTACGGTTTCAATGGCTCAGGCAAAACCACTTTGTCCCGGCTATATGCTTCTTTGGAAAACGGAGAACTACACCCCGGCCTTCCGGCCGGCAGTTCGTTCGAAATATCAATGGAAGATGGCAGCCGTTTAGGTTGTCCATCCAATCCTACGGGTCTGGAAAAACGCATATTGGTATTCAATGGCGATTTCATCGAGAGCAATTTTCAATGGGCTCAAGGTAAAGCAAATCCTGTATTCTTTATAGGTGTAGACCAAGCCGCTGCTGCTAAAGCCTTGGCGGCACTCGAAGCTCAGATTCCACAATTATCAGCGAATGTTACGGCAACAGAAAATTCTGCAAAACAAGCTGATAAAGCATTTGGAATATTTAAGAAGGACCGAGCGAAGAATGTAGCGCCTCGGCTGTATCAAGGAAGCCGAAAGTACGAGGCACCACAACTTACCAAAGACTACGAGAACTGGTGCTCCGATGAGATCACTGTTCTCGACGACGAAGCATTAAAGGCGGCGGAAGACACTCGCAGACTTGCAGAACCGATGCCCAAGATTGACGAGGTGGTTTTCGACGCTTCGAATATCGGAAAAGCTTTCGATTTTATCCGAGAAATCTGCACCCAAGAACTGAGCACAGTGGCACTCGAAGAAGTGCAGCAGCACCCGGATATGCTTTTGTGGCTTAAAACGGGCCGTGAATATCATGACCACAACGAGCTAAATGACTGCTTGTTTTGCGGAAACAAGATTTCTTCCGAACGCCTTTCAAGTCTAAAGAGCGCTCTTGATAATAAGATTGACGAGTTCGTATCGCGACTCACGAAAACAGCGGACCGACTACAGGCCGTTAGAGCTGACGTAGATGGCGTTTACGAACTAGCGCCCTCTCTCGATGCGTTTCCGGCAAATTTGCAATCTGAAGTCAAGGAACGCAGAACAGCCCTAAAGTCGGCGCTTAAAGTTCCAAAAGATTACCTCAAAAAACTCAATGAGGTGCTGTCTTCGAAACAATCTCGCCCGGCTAGTCCTGCGGATGTTTCTAAATTGCCTACACAGCCCGAAGTCGAGCAGGCTGCCACGCAAATTCAAGACGCATTAGCGCGTTTGAACGAGATCATCGGCCAGCACAATCAGATCGTCACAAACTTTGAAAAACACCGCGATGAAGCTGGAATTCTAATTCGAAAGCACTTTTTGGCGGAATGCAAAGGTGACTTCGCAGCACACGTTCAATCGGTAGAAAGCGCCAAAACCACACATGAAGCGGCGCAAACTGCGTTGGTACAGGCGAACGAACAGGCAGAAGAGCTGCGCCAGAAGATCAGAACGCATGGTCCAGCAGCCGACATTATCAATAAACTTGTCGCGTCATATCTAGGCCACAACGAACTAACGATCCTATCCGTTGATGAAGGTTATGAGCTTCAAAGATATGGACGACCCATTGAGGGTATGCCTAGCGAAGGCGAGAAAACGGCGATTGCCATTTCTTACTTTTTGTCCCGACTTGAGTCAGAAGGCCGGAAGCTCAAAGACCTAATAGTTGTCATCGATGACCCTGTTTCCAGTCTTGATACCAAGGCGCTCAATTATGCCTGTTCACTAATCCGGAGCAGATTGTCTAAGGCCTGTCAGCTTATTGTTTTGACCCACAACCAACAATGCCTGAACGAATTTAGGAAAGCCTGGAAAAACAAGGCTAGAACATCGGGAGATGCTGAGCCCACAGCCAGCTTTTTGTTCATAGATACGGCAATTCCAGAAGGACAGACTAAACGGGTTTCATCTCTCACCAAGATGTCGAAATTGCTCAGAGAGTATGACTCTGAGTATCATTTTCTTTTCCACTACGTTCTCAACTTTTCAAACGCAGCAGATAGCTATTCCGAACACAGCTATATGATGCCCAACGTACTGCGGCGCGTATTGGACATTTTCCTAGCCTTCAAGTGTCCTGGAAGCTCAGGACTTTCAGGTAAGATCGAAGAAATTTGCCGTCACTTCCCCGACTTAAATCTCGATCGCATGAATGCTCTGGAGCGCCTAGCGCAGGTTGAATCGCACTCCGACAACCTCGACGACTTAATTTCATTTTCTTCTATGACGCTTGAAGAAACAAAGGAGGCAACAACCGCCCTTTTGGAGATGATGGAGCATGTCGACGAAAGGCACACAACTTCACTTAAAAGAATTTGCCGATGAAAGACTCAAGCTCAAACACCAGTAATCGTTTTATGCTGCCAAGTGACCTCAAAGCGCGACCGGCTGCCCCTGAGGATGTTTGGGATTGGCAATCTTACTATACATGGAACTCTGAAATCTGGGACCTTCTGACACCTGTGAACCGCACCGGGTTTGCCGGAGGCCATTTGGTTTAAGTTATGCAGCCACTGCCGTTTGATCCAGCGTGGCGTAGTATTGTTCCTCCGCTTCAGCCGGAAGGATGTTTCCGATCGGCTCCAGCAAGCGCCTGTGGTTGAACCAGTCGACCCATTCGAGTATTGCGAACTCGACAGCTTCGAAGTTTCGCCAAGGTCCACGCCGATGAATGACCTCGGCCTTGTAAAGACCGTTGATCGTTTCGGCGAGACCATTGTCATAAGAGCCGCCGACACTTCCGACTGAGGGTTCAATACCCGCCTCGGCCAATCGTTCCGAATACTTGATCGACACGTACTGAACGCCCCTGTCGGAGTGATGCACGAGGCCGCCGCCATGAATGGGACGCCGATCATGAAGCGCTTGTTCCAGGGCATCGAGGACAAAGGTGGCATGCCCCGTCCGGCTGACACGCCAGCCGACGATGCGCCGGGCAAATGCGTCGATGACGAAGGCGACATAGACGAAGGCCTGCCAGGTGGCCAAGTACGTGAAATCCGAAACCCAGAGCCTGTTCGGCGCTGGAGCCTTGAACTGACGGTTCACACGGTCAAGCGGACTGGGGGCCGACTTGTCTGGAAACGTTGTCTTGGCCGGCTTACCACGGATTATCCCCTGAAGCCCCATGGATCTCATGAGCCGGGACACGGTGCAACGGGCGACATCAAAGCCCTCCCGCTGCAATTGCCGCCAAATCTTGCGCACGCCATAGACCCGGAAGTTCTCTTCGAACACACGGCGTATCTCGATCTTCAGGGCGATATCGCGGCGAGCGCGGACCGACAGGCGATCCATATCCAGCCGCTTGGCGACATTCTCATAATAAGTCGACGGGGCAATCGGCAGAACTCTGCAAATCGGCTCGACCCCAAACACCCTCCGGTGTTCTTCGATGAAGGAAATCATCGCTTCAATGGGCGGTCGAGCTCCGCCTGGGCAAAATAAGCAGACGCCTTGCGCAGGATCTCATTAGCCTGACGAAGCTCCCGGTTCTCCCGCTCCAGGGCCTTCATCTTCTCGGCCATCTCCGTCGGGATGCCTGCCCGGGCACCACTGTCAACCTCGGATCTCTTGACCCATTCGTTTAGCGTGTGCGCCGAGCAGCCGATCTTGGCTGATATTGATAAAATCGCCTGCCAGCGAGATCCGTGCTGGCCTTCATTGTCCAGCACAAGGCGAACCGCCCGCTCGCGGACTTCAGGAGAAAACTTGTTCGTCGTTTTGCTCATCGTGCTCCATCCTACTCAGGAGTTGGAG
>JAEPML010000041.1 GCA_017643925.1 Roseibium sp.
ATCGATGATGGTAGCGTCGTCCATGATGGTGGTGCTCCTTTGGATGGTGGCTTGTGTCGCAACAACAAACCAACCAGATGCACCGCCGTCATTCAAACCGCCCAGACACCAGATTCAGCCATAACTCTTGACCATGCAGTTCGAAATCTTCCCTGATCAGATGATGTTACGGCGTGGCGCGACCGCTCAGCGCGCGCCCCGATTCTTCAAGATGGTCGTTCATCGAGACCTCTTTGGCGGGGCATCCCTCATACGCGAGAGTGGCCACATAGGACGAGCTGGCCATTTGCGGATTGAGCACCACCAAGATGAAGGCGCTGCTGTTGATGCGCTCGCACTCCTTGCCGCAAAAAAGAGAGAATATGGCTATCAATAGAGACATTCAGAGTCGCAGATAGAATTCTTGAACATGGCCCAAAATGCCTTACGCTGAACCAGCTCGACAAGGTGACACCTCGCCTTGGCTCTTAATAACTGGCCTCCTGAATTGTTCAGGGGGCTTTTTTGTTCATGCTGTCCACTGGCGGCTTCGCAGTTTCAACACGTGGTCTGGTTGTTATTGAAAAACCCATCACGATGGGTTATTTAGGGTTATGGTCACCATATACAGAGCGCATGGTCTTCGTGTCATCATCTTCACAGACGATCACGAGCCGGCACATGTGCATATGTTTGGTGATGGGCAGGTCAAGGTCAATCTGCTCGGACTTGATGGGGCTCCAGAGCTGGTATGGGCCCATGGCATGAAGGGGAATGATGTGCGCCGCGCCATGCAGATCGTCCAAGACCAGCAGGAGGCGTTTCTTGCCAGATGGAGGCAAATCCATGGCTGAACTGACAGATTTTGAGATCAATGCTGCGATTGAACGGGGCTACATCGCGCAGCAAGCCGAACCACGCGCCGATGCAGTGCGCTATGACACGCGAAGCAGCCGCATCATCGTCGATCTGAGCAACGGCTGCACCTTTGCCTTTCCGCCCAGTGTGGCGCAAGGATTGGAAACTGCAACGGACAAAGACCTCGCCGCGGTTGAAATCCTCGGTGCTGGTTACGGCCTGCATTGGGAAGCCCTCGATGTGGATCTGTCTATTCCTGGCTTGTTGGCGGGACTGTTCGGAACCAGGTCCCACATGGCTCGGAAGGCGGGACAAACCAAATCACCCGCGAAAGCCGCTGCATCCCGTGAAAATGGACGCAAAGGTGGCAGGCCGCGCAAGCAAGCGTGATGGACAAGTCGTCATTCACGCGACGGGCATCGATGGTCGCACGGCTGACGACTATGAGAAGGACCTTGAGGCAAACCTTGAACGCCTTCTGGGACAGATCAAGTCGGGTAGCTATCGTGCGCCACCAGTGCGCCGCCACCTCATCCCGAAGGCGGACGGAACGCAGCGGCCTCTGGGCATTCCGACCTTTGAGGACAAGGTGGCGCAACGGGCGATCGTGATGCTGCTGGAGCCGATCTACGAGGAGGACTTTCTGGACTGCTCGTTCGGCTTTCGGCCAGACCGGTCGGCCCATGATGCAATCCGCAGCTTGCGCGATGGCATTATGGAAACCAGCCAACGCTGGGTGATCGATGCGGATATCTCGAAGTATTTCGACAGCATCGATCACGGGCATCTACGCAGCTTTCTCGACCTGCGGATCAAGGACGGCGTCATCCGACGCATGATTGACAAGTGGTTGAAAGCAGGGGTGCTGGACCGAGGCACCCTGACCAAATCGGTGGCAGGCACCCCGCAAGGCGGTGTGATCAGCCCACTTCTCGCGAACATCTTCCTGCATCACGTGCTGGATGAATGGTTCGTCAGGGTGGCCAAGCCGCGCATGAAGCGTCGGTGCCAGCTGGTACGGTATGCCGATGACTTCGTCATGAGCTTTGAGGATCATCTGGAGGGCGGCGCATGCTGGCCGTTCTGGGCAAGCGTCTTGGGAGGTTCGGGCTAACTCTCCACCCGAGCAAGACGCTGTACGTGGACTTTCGCTTCAAGCGCCCGAAAGGGCACCACCCGGCGACGCAGGTCACCAGTTTTGCCTTTTTGGGGTTCACCCATGTGTGGGGAACGTCGCGCAGAGGTAAGCCGGTGGTCCGGCAGATTACGGCCAAGGATCGGTATGCGCGGGCGCTTCATGCCGTCAAGGACTGGTGCAAACAGCACCTGCACCTGTCGCTGAAAGCCCAGCACCGCCGTCTGTGTCGAATGCTGCAAGGACACTATGCCTATTACGGGATCACGGGCAATGGTCGGCGTCTGAAGTGGTATCTCCATCAGGTCGAGCGCATCTGGAAGGCCTCGCTGTCACGGCGAAGTCGATCTGGAAAGCTGACTTGGAGCCGAATGGAACAGGTGCTGAACCGGTACCCCCTGCCGCCAACCCGGATCGTGCATCAATGGAGCCGTGCTTGAGCGAAACTGGATCGTGAGGAACCGGATGCGGGAAATCTGCACGTCCGGATCTGTGAGGGACGGGGCTCGGTAACGACCCCGTCTACTCGGCAGAATGCAAGCTTCAACGGCTCACCACCCTTGCGATCGGTCTTGGCCAGATGCGTATAGCCCCCGTAAGCATCGACCTGGATCGTGCCGTTGAAGCCAGTCAGGATTTCATCGGCATATTCGCCCTTTCGGCCGGGCCGATAGTGGAACACCACGCCGGGTGGCGCCGGGCCGTTCCAGCCCCGGTCATCGCGCAGCACCGCCCAAAAATAGCCGGTCTTCGTCTTGCCACGCCCCGGGTCCAGAACAGGAGCGGTTGTCTCGTCGACATAGAGCCGGGTGCTGCCCTGCTTCAGCAACACCGCCATTCGGTCCACCACCGGCGCAATCAGCGCACCGGTCCGACCCATCCAGTCGGCCAACACCGACCGGTCGATTGGCACGCCGTGGCGGGCCATGACCACGGCCTGGCGGTTCAGGGGCATGTGCTCGGAATGCTTGGACACGGCGATCTGGGCCAACAGCGCCTCGGTTGGCCAACTGCCCTCCAGAAGATGCGCCGGGGCTTTGGCCTGAACCACACCCGCGCGCCCTTTGGGGCAGGCGTATTTCGGGCGGATCGTGACGATCACCTGATAGCGCGCCGGGATGTAATCCAGCCGGTCGACCCTGTCCTCACCGATCCGTACCATGTCGCCGCAACCGCATGGGCAGACGATGCTGTCAGGCTCGATGACACGCTCGACGCGCGGCAGGTGTTCCGGCAAGGCGCGCGCCTTGCGCTTCTTGCGCGGCGCCTTCTTCTCGGGATCGGTCTCGCTGGCCGCGATCTTCGCCTCGACTGCGGCAATCTGTTCCTGGGTCTCGGCGATGGCCGCTTCCAGATCCTCGAGAGCCAGCTCGAGCTGCGCGGGGTCCAGCTTTTCCGATTTCGGCCCGAACTTCGCATGCCGGTATTGTCCGACCTGACCTTCCAGCTTCTCGATCAGGGCCTTCAACTCGGTGATGAAGGCGTCCTTCTCAGCCCCAACCGCCTGTTCATGCTGGCGGGCAGCACGCTCGACCGACAACTCGAACTGTGCTGCTTCGAACGCCTTCACAACCTCGGGCGGAAGGTCCGGAAACTGGCTGAGATCGAAGGGCTGAGACATGCGGATTCATAGCCAATCCGGACAGGAAAGGCCAATAAAACAACGCTAAAACAGTTGAATAAATCATCCCGCAGCAATGGGTGGAGCGACCCGCTGCGCAACGATCCGGCGCCAGTCCAAACCTTCGAACAGAGCTTCGTGCTGGGCCCGCGACAGCCGCGTTGTCCCGTCCTGAACCTTCGGCCAGGCAAAGCTGCCTTGTTCCAGGACTTTGTAGATCATCACGAGACCATTCGTCGGGAAAACAGTCCCCCGGACTGTTTCCTGATCCGCCTCATCTTCCCAGACCAAGATCTTCAGCCTGTCGCCGCGTTTCGAACGGAATATGATCGTCATCCCGGAATGCGGATCCAGCTTCAGCTCGGTCTGCACGATCAGCGCCAGCGCCCGATGCCCGCAGCGGAAGTCCACTGGACGCGTCGCAATCAGGATCGGCTGGCGCTGTCCCGCGACGATCATGCCGGTCCTCGCAACGCACGCGCCACAGCTGCTGCCCGCCCTACCGGAACATCGCCCGGCACCCGAAGCACGAGGTCGTTCCCGATCTCGATCGTGATGACGCTGCCGGTCCGGCCGGCAACCATTGACGGACACACGTCCTCGGGCTCCAACGAAACCGGCACAAAGGCCGGCAAAGCGTCAGACGCCACACCGGCCATGGCGTCAGCGGGCAGGACAAGACGACCCTCGCGCGCCTGACGCCGCCAATCCGAGAGCTGATGCGCTGCCAGATCATGCCTACGTGCCACATCCGCCACCCGCGCGCCCGGCTGAAAGCTCTCTGCCACAATCCGGGCTTTCACATCATCCGGCCAGCGCCGATATCCACGCGTCCGCTGCACAACCTCGATGCAACCGTCAAACCCGTCCCCGCCATCCGCCATCATCATCTCCTTCTGAATGCTCAGAACGAGACTCGCCGCTCGGTCAGCGTCGGGAAACCGCAGAAATCAATGGGGCGGGAACGGCGCATACAGTATACCGGCCGCAAACCCAAGGCTATGGCGAAGACGAACAGCGTGATGGCTCTACTTGCCAGTGGCGTGTCTAAGAGCCCGATTTGAAACTAATTGAGTGAGTTCAGCATGTTGTGCTTCTGTTCGGTTGCAAAGCTGAACGGAGATCACGATGGCCTGGACCGAACTCACCCGACGCCAACATGCCCGAGTGGGCGACAAGTATGCAAGCGATCTGACAGACCCCGAATGGGCACTGATCGCGCCCTTCATGCCAGCACCCAAGTCCACGGGCAGACCTCGCACGACAAGCTTGCGCGACGTGTTCGACGCGATCCTCTACATGGCGACGGCCGGGTGCCAGTGGCGGATGCTGCCGAACGACTTTCCGGCGGTATCGACTGTGCGGGGCTATTTCTATGCTTGGCGCAACGACGGTTTTCTCGATGAGATGAACCGCAAGCTGGTTGAAGCCGCGCGGCTGGCGGAGGGCCGCAAAGCCCAGCCAACGGCGGAGGTTATCGATAGCCAGAGTATAAAAACCACGGAAAGCGGCGGGGTTAGCGGATATGATGCCGGAAAGAGCACACTACACGACACTGGCGGATGACGGCGATTTTGGGGCTGGTGCAGACCGGCGACATAGATTCTGAGCACGGACTCTTTCCCTCCAAGGAGTTCGTCCATGACCCGTGTCGCTCTCGCCGGCCTGTCCAACCTACTAGCG
>JAEPML010000042.1 GCA_017643925.1 Roseibium sp.
GCCCCTTTTGCTGCATCAGCAATTCAAAATAGCCGTCATTGACGGTAACCTCGATCGCCGCCCCGGGAAACGCGTCATCAATCGCCTCCGCGAGCGCCACTTCGTCACCAATCTCCAGGATGGTCTGGGCTTGGAGGCGCGGATCCGGCCGCCGGGACAATTGGCGTCGGATCGTGCCAGGCAGCTCAACAGCTCCGCGCACACCGGCCCCGATCACACCGCCCAGGGCCGTGGCCAGACCAACATTGCGGGCCGCTTCCTCCAGTCCGGCAGGAAGCCCGGCTTCCGCGCGCCATTTCTGAACAAACGGCTGAATGGCGGCTTCCGTCGTTCCGGTCACCAGCGCCTCGCGCCAGGCCGTTGAGAGAACTTTTCCGGCCAGTGTCCGGGCACCACCAGCGCCCAGGCCAAAGGGAAGCGTGGCAAGGGTTGCCGGATCCCGAAGCGCACCCTTGAAACCGCCATAGATACCGGCACCAAAGCCGGTCCAATCGTCCCGCGTGGCGGCCAGGCCTTCGTAACGATCCGAGGTTTCGCGCGCCCTGCCCTTTGCGTAGTCGGTAATTCCCTCCATCATGAACGGTCGGAAAATCTCGGCCTTGTCTGGATGCTGTTCAATGATTTCCTCAATGCGCCGGTCCCAGACCTTGAAAGGATCCTCGTCACGGGGCATCCGGTTGATCCAGTGCGACTGCGGATCCAGGTGCGGGTTTCTCAACTCAATCCCTGTTTCGTCTCGAATGGCCTCGATGGCCCGTTCGAAACCCTCGGACTGACCATGGGCGCGGGCGTTGAAATTGTCCGCGTAAAGCATGACATCGCGGGACGCCTCGGCAATCGCGGAAAACCCGGCCTCACCTTCAAAGACGGCAGGCTCGGCAGGGTCGACGGTTCGAAAGAAGCTCATTAGAAACCACCGCCTCCGGCAACGCTGCTGGTGCTGGACATGCGAGCCTGACGGACAACCTTCAGCCTCGCGAGATCCAACTCCCAAAAACCGCCTTCAGGATCCGCGAAAAACTCAAGTCGGCCGCCTCGTTCTTTTGCGACCCGGTAGGTTCCAGGTGCAACCGCCAGCAGGATCCCGTCCCGGATATCGTCCACCCCAACCGTAACGCCCAGCTCCTTCAACGGGCTCATTGGTCCGCCAAGAGCGTCCAGGTCATCGTCCGTGACCAGGTCAAGCAAATCTTCAACATCATCTTCGGACATGCCGGGTGGCAACAGGATCGTATTGCCGTTGACCTCGCCAAACCCGCCAAGCTGGTCGTCAACGCCCTTGACCGCTCCTGCGGCCTCCTGGACGGCCTGGCGATAGATGGCCTCGGCTTCCGCGCTGTTCTTTTCAACCCCCTCGATCTGAGCCCGCCTCGCGGCAATTGCCATGGCAGACGCCTCGATGCGGCCCCGGTCCTCTGGGTGCAATTGCGACAAGGCACCGCCCATAACTTCGCCCGTCAGAACCTGTCGATTTTTTGTAATCGGCTTCATTGGCGTTTTCCCGTCCGGGCCTGGAATGCTTCCCAGGATCGCGTCCTGAGCCGCCTGGGGGGATCCGCCGAGCGCGAGGACAGTGCCCGCAAATTCAGCCTCAGGAGCGACATCGCGCAATTCGCGCAGCATGTTTCCGGCCTTGTCCCGCCCCGCTTCCACAATCCCAGCAACAAGGGCAAGGCCCTGCTCCGGGCTCTCGCGGATAAGGTCCCGGATTTCGGCCGGTTCGTTCCCGGTGAAATACTTCGGCTCTACTCCGAACCGCTCGGCAGCCAGCTCGGCCGCGTCGATCCGCTCGGAGACGGCTGCCAACGAGCCGCTTGTCTGCATGGTGTCCAAGATCCCGCCAACAACCGGCACGGCACCGTAGCGCTCCGCTAACTTGATCGGATCCGAATTCAGCGCAGCTTCCTGTTTTGCGATCAGGTCACGGGCAAAGGCAAGATCCTCAAGATCAACCGTTCCATCGTCACGCTTGACCAGGTCCTCCAGATTGTGCCGCACGGCCGCAATCGGGCTGGTTTTCAGGACCTGAGCAATGCGCAGCCGGCGCAAGGCCGATTGACCGATTTCCTTGCCGTCCGGTGCCCGGGACATTGCCAACCGGAACGCGGAAATTTCCGACGCATCGACGTCCTCCCCTTCCAGATGACGACGGGCCAGGTCATCTCCCATGCGGCGCAGGTCACCCTGGGCTTTCTTGCCTTCCGTAATGCGATCCTTTTCCAGTTTCGCAAGCGTCCGGTCAATTTCCTCAAAGGCCTTGCCATCTACATTTTCCAGATCTCCGGACGCGTAGTCCTGGCGCAACTGCTCGCGATATTCGCCAAGCTCGGCCGCTGGCATCCTATCGGCCTGGCGAACATGAAACTGAACCGACGTTTCCCGCAAGGAGCGCGATTTTGCTTCACTGGCATCTGTTTCGCTCAAGAGCCCGCGTTCAACAGCCTCGTCATATTGCGCATCGATGGAGGCCTGAAGTTCAAAAAGCTGTTCCTCAGATCCTTCAAGATCCGGATCCAGGCCTGCCAACAGGCGAGATTTGCGTTCTTCCAGGTCCGCCGTCCGGCTCTCGAAATCGGCCAGGTCCTGTTCCTTCAATCGAACTTCTGCCGCCGCTTCAGCCTGGCGAACCAGGCGGCCCGCCATCCGGTCATATTGAACGACGTAGTCCGCCGCAATTTCCGGAAAAACGTGATCATTAAGGTGCGCGGTTTTCAGTTCGCCAAGCGACCTGGTCAGCATGGCGGGATCGTCCTTGTACTGCTCGTAAACCAGATCCATGTCGGAGCGCATGGTATTATCCAGCTGCGCCAGGTAGGTCCGTTCATAGGATCGGTTGTAATTGCGCGACCGGATACCAGTACCCTTTTTGAGTGCTGGAGCTGCCGTGCGGCCGGACAGGATTGTGCCTGGCGCCGATGCTTTTGCGATCCACTTGTTGGCAAAGGCCTGTGCAGACATGTCCTCAGAACCACCGTTCTGAATAACCGCCGACCGCCCGACAATATCGACCGCGAGCGCATTCGGATTGCGTAAAAGTTTCGATGCACCACCCGCTCCTTGCTGGTGTGCAAGGTAAAGCTCCCCGGCGGTTGGTTCACGCTTAAGCACCTTGCGCAGATAACCCGCATTGTCATTCATCAAGCGAATGGCGGCTCTTGTGTTGGCCACCGGATCAAACGGGTTTTCAAGGCCATACTGTGCCGCCGTTTTTGGCATAAACTGAAATAGGCCAGCCGCGCCGGATTTGTTCTTGGCGGCCGGATTGTAGCGGCTTTCGATATGCGCAAAGGTCAGCAGTGTTTCGGCGTCTGCCCCTTCTTCTCCAGCAATCCGAGTAATCATATCCCGGATCTCGGCCGGAGCTGCAGGACGCGCACCTGGCGCAACGCTCACCCCTTCAGGAGCGGCGGTCAGGGCGTCCAGGGACCCTTGCGTTTCCGCAGATTGCGCCGCCTCCCGATCCGCTCGCACACCAGCCTGGTTTGCCAGGCGCAGCATTCCGGCGGCCGTCGCGCGCTCCAGGTCGCCACCCGCCCGAGCAACGGGCAAAAGCCCCTCGGGTGTGAGCGGCCGGGCTTTGAACTTGCGGTATTTGACTGGGCGTCGATGTCTGTTGACCATGATCAGCCAAACCTCCCGGCAAGTTGTCCGCCATAACTCAAACCCGTCACCAGCGCGTTTGTGTAACCGCGCCGTTTGGCCCGCTGGCCCATCCGGCGGTAGCTTGCAGAGCGTTCGGTCAACCGGGCCTGGCGTGTCTGCTGCGTGGAATTGTCGGCCGTTAGGGCATAGTCTGCTTCACGGTATGCCCGTGTCCGCGCCTGGCCAGGCGTCCCAAAGGAAAGATCAACACCACTGGCAGCATAGGCCGTGTCCATATCGCCAATGCTTTCGGCCAATTCCGCCTTGATAGAACTGCGCCGCTGGATCCCCTGAAGTGTTTCCAGAGGCTGTTCCCGCTCCGCATCGATGGCGGCCAGCTCATAGCGCTCCGCATCTGCATTGCCCGCGTTGATCTGCGAGGTTGCCGCAAGCAGCGTGGCAGCACCTTGCATCAGGTTGGACAGGCTGAAAAATCCACCACCCGAAGCCGCCGCCCCGCCCGCCGCCGTCGCCGCCGTCGTAGTTGCGGCGGCACCACCGCCGGTAACTGCCTTAAGGCCAGTCGTTAACAATCCGATTGCCATTTGCATCAGAGTTTTGCCTCCGGTGTAAAATCGCGCACCCGAAGCATTCCCGGCCGCGTCTGGGTAATTCGCAAAGAGGTTTCCTTGATCATTCCGGGCATGCCGATAACCCGCAGCTTATCCGTCTTGGC
>JAEPML010000043.1 GCA_017643925.1 Roseibium sp.
CCGAAGACCATCACGGCGACAAGAACGCGTTGCACGGCACAGGCGGTGAATGGAAAGTGTCCCGCCAGCGACTCGACTGGGACATCCTGCGTGCGGTCCAGGAGGGCGCGCGGGAACTCGGGATCGATGCAATGTTTTGCTTTCGGCCACATTGCCCGGATGCACGGTGTGCATCAGCGGTAGGCCCTCGGCGGTTTGCACAACGCCCAAGACAAATTGTCGGGCAATGCCGCCGGTTTCTTTGTTCATGCCAAAGGCACGAATGTATACATGGCGCAGGCGCAACCTGGCGAACAGGTTCTTGACTACTGCGCCGGCGGTGGTGGAAAGACGCTCGCGCTTGCCGCGACAATGCAGAACAAGGGACAGCTTTACGCCTTCGATGCCGACCGTCTGCGGCTCGCCCCGATTCACGAGCGCTTGCAACGGGCGAACGTACGTAACATTCAGGTGCGTGATCCGGCCAGCACCACGCTGGATGACCTGAAGGACCAGATGGATCTGGTGTTCATCGATGCCCCCTGTACGGGAACCGGCGTCTGGCGGCGGCGACCGGATTCCAAGTGGCGCCTCTCCGAAAAGGCGCTTGCCGATCGGATCGAGGACCAAAGACATGTTCTTGAACAGGCCAGCCGTTATGTAAAACCCGGTGGCCGGATCGTATACGTCACCTGTTCGATCCTGCCGAGCGAGAACCAGCACCAGGCAAGCTGGTTTCTGGAAAACCACCCGGACTTCCAATCCGTCTCTGCACTGGAGCAATGGAAGAAAATGCTGCCGGGCCAAAACACGCCGAGCTACGTGTCGGATCGGGGCGATATTCTGCTGACGCCGAACTCGACTTCGACGGATGGGTTTTTCGTCGCGTTGTTTGAAAGAAAACAGACCTGATCGCTTGCCTGAGCAATCGCCAGACAGGTGTGATCAGGATCGGTCCTGGCGACTGAGACCCAGCACATTGGGCAACTGAAACTGATCGTCGGATACAGCTCCGTGGGTTGGATTTTGCTGCTTGGTCTTGGACGATTGTGTGCGTGGAACCTCTGTATCGCCCAATGAGAGGTCTTCAGATCGGTCTTCTTCCACCAGATCCTGTTGGTTCGTGTCTGTAGTCGCTTCGCGCGTCAGCTTCTCGACGAAATCTCTGATTTCTTCATCAAGTCCCTTGCCACCGGAAAGTCCAGTCAAAACGGATCTGGCCTTGCTGATATGCTTGAGAGAGGCGAGCGCCGAACCGAGCGCGTTATAGGGTTCAGGTGCGTTGGCATCTTCGTCGTGAGCTGCCAGCGCGTATCTCAAAGCGTCGGTATAGTTCCCGAGTTTTCTGGAAATGATGCTCAAGCGAACAAAGGACGAAACCGAGGTCGATCCGAGTTTCAAAGCCGCTTCGGCAGCTTCAAGAGCGTCGTCTAGAGCGCCCTGACTGGCCAGGGCTTCTGCCAAAAGCTCCAAAGGACGCGGATTTTCAGGCACCAGCGAGCTGGCTTGAACCGCGTATCCAATGACTTCGTCAAATCGTTTGCCACGCAGCAATGCTTCCGACAAGCCAAGCAAAGCACTGACATCTTTCGGTGCGGACTTGAGCGCCTTCCGATAGGTCGCGATCGCCTGGGGCACCTGTCCGGTTTTCGAGAACGCGTCGGCCAGCAGGGTCAGGGCCGCCGGCGACGCCGGCATCTGATCCAGTAGACTGCGGGCGAGGGGAAGGGCTTCTTCTGGGGTGTCGCCTTTCAGAAGAACGGTTGCGAGACCATAAAGCGCATTTCGATCCGCTGGATCCTGAGAGATCACTTCCCTGAAATTCGAAGAAGCATTGACCAGGTCG
>JAEPML010000044.1 GCA_017643925.1 Roseibium sp.
TGTTTTCTACATCAAAGGCAACCACGATGCCGAAAATCCTCTCACCGGTGAGTTGAGCTTGCCTGATAATGTGCATGTGTTTGACGGCCGTGGCGGCAAGGTACAACTCAGGGAGGGTGTCTGGATCCATGGCGTCAGCTTCGCCAACCGTCATGCCCCGGAAAGTCTGCTGCCAAAATTCCACGCGCCGGTCGAAGGCGCGATCAACATCGCTATGCTGCACACATCACTGGCAGGTGCAGAGGGCCATGATCCCTACGCACCATGCACAGTCGCAGACCTGGCGGCAGCAGGCTTCGACTACTGGGCCCTGGGACACGTTCACCGCCGACAGGTCCACTCCAAGACACCATGGATCGTTATGCCCGGCACGCCCCAAGGGCGTGACATGGGAGAGCCCGGCCCAAAATCTGCCACTCTTTTGAACATCGATAACGAAATCGAGATCGAGGAAGTGCCGACCTCGGTGGTTGAGTTCCTGCACATACAGATCGACGCAACAGAAGCTGGCAGCGACGATGATCTACGCGATGCGCTCAAGCGCACCTTGCATGACGCATCACGAAACCTGCCATCGGAAAGCGCTGTAATACGTTTGGAACTTACCGGCCGCACACGGCGGCGTTGGCAGATCCTGCGCGATCAGGACATGTGGAAAGAGACCGCGGCCCAATATGCGCGCGAGTCGGGCACGCTTTGGCTGGACAAGGTCGTGCTCAACTTGTCCGACAACGCGGAGCGCGGGCACAGCGCCACAGACGAATTAGCCGGGATCATGAACACCATCCGCGAGGAACCAGGGTTTTCCGAGACTTGCCGCGCAGAGATCGAAAGTATTCTGCAGGAGTTGCCGCCACAACGGCGAGCCGAGCTGTTGCCGGATGAAGCTGCAATGGACCAACTTGCGCTGCGTCTCGCAGAAGCCGGAGCAGAACGAATCCTCGCGCGAATGAAGGGAGCGACGGCCTGATGCGGATCGAGCGGCTCTCTCTCGACT
The DNA here is from genome assembly GCA_017643925.1 of Roseibium sp. Lineage (GTDB taxonomy): Bacteria > Pseudomonadota > Alphaproteobacteria > Rhizobiales > Stappiaceae > Roseibium. The sequence continues at coordinate 998 of JAEPML010000044.1, forward strand.
TTTTTGGTCATTTCACCAGCAAGGCGCTCGAGTTCGGGAAAGCCGGTCAGGCTTCGGATTTTCATGTCATCTACGGGCCGAAC
>JAEPML010000045.1 GCA_017643925.1 Roseibium sp.
GTTGCCGGCAGTTCGGTGGAGGTGCCTGGACCCCCGCCGGTCAGGGCGATGACAAGGTCGTAGGACTTGATCGCCATATGCGCGAGCACGACAAAGGCGGACATGAAGGCCGGGCGCAGCTGTGGGATGACAATCCGGCGATAGAGCGAGAAGGTCGAGGCGCCGTCGATCTGGGCAGCTTTCAGCATTTCACTGTCGATGCCGCGCAGGCCTGCCAGGAACATCGCCATGACGAAGCCGGAAGTCTGCCAGACGGCCGCAATGACGATGGTGTAGATCGCGAATTCACGGTCCTTGATCCAGTTGAACTTGAAGCTTTCCCAGCCCCAGCCCTGAACGACGGCCTCCAGGCCGATGCCGGGGTCGAGAAACCACTTCCAGGCAACGCCGGTAACGATGAAGCTGAGCGCCATCGGGTAGAGATAGATCGTCCTGATGAAGCCTTCGGCACGGATCTTCTGATCCAGAAGAATGGCCAGCAGCAGGCCGATGACACAGCAGATCGAGATGTAGAGAAGTCCGAAGATGATCAGGTTTGAAACGGCGGTGTCCCAGGCCCTGATCCGGAACAGGTTCTCGTAATTTGCCCATCCGACCCAGCCGAAGGACGGCAGGATCCGGCTGTCCGTGAAGGACAGGTAGAATGTGAAGAAGATAAAGCCGTAGACGAAGATCGCGACGATGGCGATTGTCGGGCTTAGAACCAGCTTGGGCAAGGCATCACGAAACCGGTCGGCCAAGGAACCACGCGGGTTCGCCGTTTCAGAGAAAGACATCAAAGGTCTCCGGACCAGTGGGGAGCGGTGACGGATCACCGCTCCCGGAGGTCGTTATTTGTTGATTTCAACTGCAGTTACGAGTTCTTCAACGGCCGTTGCGCTGTCGTATTCGCCGTTGAAATGCGCGGTCACCACATCGTAGATCGCGTTCTTGACCGCAGCCGGGTTCGCATGGCCATGGGCCATGGAGCCATAGAGGTTGCCGCTGTCGGCAGCCGCTTTCAGGTCGGCCATGCCCTTCTTGCCGCAGGCATCAAACGCCT
>JAEPML010000046.1 GCA_017643925.1 Roseibium sp.
TCGTAGATCGCGTTCTTGACCGCAGCCGGGTTCGCATGGCCATGGGCCATGGAGCCATAGAGGTTGCCGCTGTCGGCAGCCGCTTTCAGGTCGGCCATGCCCTTCTTGCCGCAGGCATCAAACGCCTCGTTGGAGACATCCGTACGTGCCGGAACCGAACCCTTGACCACGTTGAACGCGGACTGGAAGGTCGGTGACAGGATCGCGGTCGCCAGTGCAGCCTGTTCCTTGCCGACTTCAGAGCCTTGCGCGAACATCGCGAACTGGTCGGCGTTGAAGGTCACCTGGTCCTGCGTGCCCGGGAAGCGGAAGCACAGGAAGTCCGTGTCCGGCACCTTGCCGGCATTCAGGAACTCACCCTTGGCCCAGTCGCCCATCATCTGGAAGGCGGCTTCACCGTTGATGACCATGGCGGTCGCCAGGTTCCAGTCGCGGCCGGAGAAGTTGTCGTCGACATTGGCGCGGATGACGGCCATGCGGTCGAACGCTTCCTTCATCGTGTCGGAGCCGAGTGTTTCGGAATCCAGGTCGATAAAGGCCTTCTTGTAGAACTCGGGGCCACCGGTGGACATGGCAATGGCGTCAAACACGGTTGCGTCCTGCCAGGCCTGGCCACCATGGGCGATCGGGGTCTTGCCGGCTGCCTTCACCTTCTCAAGGGCGGCCACGAACTCGTCCCAGGTTGTCGGCACGGCAATGCCGAGCTCGTCGAGGATGGCCTTGTTGGCCCAGACCCAGTTGGTGGAGTGGACATTCACCGGAGCGGAGACCCACTTGCCGTCATGCTTGGCGAATTTCTGCAGCGCGACCGGCACGACATCGTCCCAGCCTTCCATGCCGGCAAGGATGTTGAGGTTGGCAAGGGCGCCTTCATTTGCCCAGTCGAGAATGTCGAAGCCGAGCATCTGGACGGCGGTCGGCGGGTTGCCGGAGGTGACGCGTGCCCGCAGCACGGTCATCGCCTGGGAACCACC
>JAEPML010000047.1 GCA_017643925.1 Roseibium sp.
CTCGTCGATCCGGATCACATTGCTCATCTCTTTGCCCTCATCGTCATCAGTCATACCGTGCTCCCTTCAATCAGCATAAAGGGAACCGTCCCAACCAGAAAATGTGCGAAAGATTTTGTACGTTATCAACCACCGAGCATGCACTAACAATCAAAACGGACCACTCGAACGAAGCGTTAATTTGAGTACAGGCATTTGAAGTTTGTCTAGTTGAGGAAACTTGATACTGTTTCGGGGCTTGGCATTGTGACAGGTCAACAGGGGAACGTTAAGTTGAGCAACAACCTTACCCGTCGGAAAGCCAGGTTATTTTTGCTAGGTTGAACGCCAAATTACGCTTGTCATCCTTTTGACCTAGCGAGAATGCTTCATTTTTTAAATTTTTGAACATAAACGAAATTGTTAACTCATCTTTTCCTTCTAAAGTCTTTGGAGCTACAAGCACCTCTCTCAGTTTTTCGTCGCCCGTCGACAAACTAGTAAAAGAGGATGCTTCCCCATTCACCAAAATGTTCACCATTTGATTTTTAAACAAGTCTGGTCTGAAAGGACGTATTGACAATACGACTGCCCGATGGACAGCGTAATTGTACGGAATGGAAAGCCCAGCCTCGATTTCGCCACCGCACCACCTATAAAGATTGCCAGCAACATCGGACTGTGAATCATACCATCCCCAACAAGCATAGCTCTCAGAAAAATCAGTCTGATTGTGGTTATTATCACCTCCTAATTGTAAGCGCTCACCATTATTTATTTCGTTATAAATTAACTGCATCTTAGAGACAAAGTTTTTACCTCCGACATCTAACGACTCTTCTTCTGTCATTAGAAGCATGT
>JAEPML010000048.1 GCA_017643925.1 Roseibium sp.
CGAACTGAAGATGACCGATCCGGGCTATCAGGAATTTTCCCGCGACGAGATCCCGGTCGATCAGCGCGACGGCGCCAGCCTCCGCGTTCTTGCTGGAAGCCTCTCCAATGGCATCCAGGGCCCGGCCCGTAGCGCAGCCATCGATCCCTTGTTGCTGGATATCACCCTGGACGCAGGCGCCAGCCTGACCGAGGCCATTCCTGCAGACCTGAACGCCTTCATCGCTGTCTATCGCGGCCAGGTCGGCGCCGGCGGAACCACTGTCACGACACCGGCCCTGGCCGTACTTGGCACCGGTGATCAGCTGGATTTGAAAGCCGGGCCGGAAGGCGCCAGCCTTCTGCTGGTTGCCGGCAAGCCGATCGGCGAACCGGTGGCGCGCTACGGCCCCTTCGTCATGAACACACAGGCCGAGCTGCAGCAGGCGGTGGTCGATTTCCAGGCTGGCCGCTTCTAGCGCACCCACACCAAATCAGGAGAGACGTCATGGGCTTGCTCGTAGACGGCAAATGGCAGGACAAGTGGTACGACACCAAGGCATCCAAGGGGCGCTTTGTCCGGTCAGAGGCGCAATTGCGCAACTGGATCACCGTCGACGGTGCGCCGGGGCCCAGCGGTCGCGGAGGTTTCAAGGCAGAGCCGGGGCGCTACCACCTGTATATCTCCTATGCCTGCCCCTGGGCCCACCGGACGATGATCTATCGCGCCCTGAAAGGGCTGGAGGACATGATCTCCGTCTCCGTCGTGCACTGGTACATGGCCGAGAAAGGCTGGACCTTCGCCGAGGACAAGGACCCGATTGTCGGCGCTGACCTGTTCGCCAAGGCCCTC
>JAEPML010000049.1 GCA_017643925.1 Roseibium sp.
TCGGTGCCGTATTCGCCTGCAGAAGTCACACCTGGACCTCCACCAAGGTCAATGACGTCTGTCCATGCGACGCCAGCACCGGCACTGATTGTGTCGCTGCCATCTCCAAGACCATGCATGAACAGGTACTCCACCGCCATCCGCGCCTACCTGTCCCGCAAAACCGAAACCATCGCCACCCTGCGCAGCCTTGGCGCAGAACGCCGCGTGATCTTTCTCAGCTACTGCCTGCAAATTGGTTTTGTGTCTTTGCTCGGAATTTCCCTCGGCCTCGCCCTCGGCGCGCTTTTGCCAATCCTGTTAGGTCCGCTGATCGAAGCCGTCCTGCCCTTCCCGGCCAACTTCAGCCTCTACCCTGTCCCTCTGATCGAAGCCGCACTCTACGGTGCCCTCGCCGCCGCAATCTTCACCCTCTGGCCGTTGGCAAAAGTCGAAAACGTCCGCCCCAGCGCGCTGTTCCGCGATCAACTGGGCGAAAACCGTTACCTTCCCGCCGCACGCTACATCCTCGCCGTTGGACTGCTGATCGCGCTCCTGCTGGGTCTCGCCAGCTGGCTGTCCGGCTCCTCACGCCTCACGCTTTGGTTCGCCGCAGGTGTCATGGTCGCCATGATCGCACTGTCCTTTACGGCCACCGGCCTGCGCGCGCTTCTGCGCCGCCTCGCCACCCGCCTGCGCAGCCGCCCCGAACTCCGCTGGGCCGTGCAATCACTGGGTCGCGCCGGGGATGCCACCACGCCCGTGGTCTTGTCCCTCGGTCTTGGTCTCAGCGTGTTGGCCACTGTCG
>JAEPML010000004.1 GCA_017643925.1 Roseibium sp.
CTATCCCCGAAGGGATCGTTCGACTTGCATGTGTTAAGCCTGCCGCCAGCGTTCGTTCTGAGCCAGGATCAAACTCTCAGGTTGAATAAAAGTTCAATCACAGGCATCTAAATCAATCGCTATAAAGCACTCAATACAATCAACCCGCATCGCTGCGAGCCAACTGCAGAATTAACAAGAGCTCAATTAAATCATCCAGGACATAAATCCCGAACAACCCAATCGGCTTCCTTGTTTGAAAGATCAGCGTACCTGCGTAACTCCTTAAAACCCTCAACTCGCGCCGAGGATCGCAAGGCCAACGCCGCCTACGCTTCCCTTCCTTCATAACCAAATTGTCAAAGAACCATTCGTATCCGAATGTGGCCTGAAGCCCTCAACCAAAGGCACCAAAAGCATTACCTGTATCAGGTCATCGCTCCGGGGATGTTTGGTAAGATCGACAGCAGGGGACGCCGGGTGGCGACGACGCCGTCGATGGAGGGCGTTATACGCAGGCGCCGATCAGGAGTCAACAGACTTTGTCAAAAAAGATTCACACAACTCCAGCCGCCCGGATTGTCAGGAATTTCCCTTTCATTTTCAACGACCTCCAGATCGGGTGACGATTCATGATTTCTTAGGAACCTGCATCACTCCACGCTTTCCCACCAAAGCGTTTTTCTTAGCCGTATAGGCATTCCTGCTTGCGCCTTTGCAAACCATAGAACGGTCAAAATCTGGATTTACGGAGACAGACATAATAGTGTGCCCGCTATCGAACCACGATGAAACATTTGACCTTTGGGTTCAAAGGCTGCATGTAGCGGGGTCTGCACTGTTCAAAAAGGCTTGCGGATCGCATCGTTTTTCATGCGCACGCGAGAATACCGACTAAGGGACCGGACAGAAGTTAATGCATTTTGGGCCTTTTCAAAGCGCACAGGCATTGAATGTCGAGCTTGGCGATGAACCGCCCCTACGCGGTTATGAAGGTCGCAGTGGCATGTCGGATCGCCGCCAGGTGTCTTTGCGCTGGCTTGCCGGCACAGTCCTGACCGGCGTCACATCGCTTGTTCTCATGGGCGGAGCGCTCATGGCAGCCCTGGATGGCCAGTACAGTGTGGAAGCAGCGTCCTCCACGGACCGGTTTCTGGGCGGATATCCCGAGATCGGCAGCGGCAGCAGCAAGGGTGACAGGGTTCTCCAGACGGCCGCCGAGTATTCAAGCAAGCATGTGATCGACGTCAACGTCGTCGCGCGCATCGGAGATCGCGATCATATCAGGGTGCAGCCGCATGTCTTCGTGAGCGCTTCGCTTGCGACGCGCAAGGATCCCGAGCTCGCTGACCGGATCCCCTCCTTTAATCCGCTGAACATGTTCGCAGAGAATCTCGAAGACGACACCCAGCCGGGCACTGTGGATGCCGGGACTTCGCTTTTGGCAGATTCTCTCTACGGCGCCAAACTTGAAAGCGAAGTCAGTATCAGCCTGACAAATTTCCCTGTCTCCAGCGCCGCCATCGATTCCGAAGCAACACCTTCTGAAGCTGAAATTGAGCTCTCGGTTCGTGAAATGGCCAGAACGCTTTCCCTGGCAGCGGTTGAAATGGCAGCCAAGCCACTGGTCGATCCGGGCCGGTTCGATTTCAACCTCGCGCTTCAGCCCGACCTTGAACGCTATGCGGTTCGCATTACGCCGGAAAACGTTTCATTCGTTTCCAAACGGGACGAGGAAGTCCGCTACGCCGGCATGGAAGAAAACATTGTCCCTGTGAAATCCGGTCAGGACCTGATCGAAATTCTGATGGAACACGAGGCAACCGAAGACGAAGCGCAGACAATCGCGGCGTCCTTCCGGAACAATTACGGTCTTTCCGAACTCTCGGACGGCCAGAGATTGCGTATCGCCTTTGCCCCGTCTCCGCAAAACCTGGAGAGAATGCGGCCCGAACGCGTCAGTCTTTATGCCGACACGGTCCACCAGGCAACGGTCGCTCGCTCCGACAGCGGCGACTATATCCGAGCCAAGGAACCCAACACATTTCTTGCAGGTGCGTTCGAAGAAGCGGACCGGGTTTCCTACGGTGGTCCGACGCCGGCGATTTATGACAGTCTCTATCAGACCGCCCTGGAACAGGAGATGCCGGAAGAGATCATAGACGATCTTGTCCGCATGTTTTCCTTTGACGTCGATTTCAAGGCGCGTGTGCAGCCTGGTGACGCCGTGGAACTGTTCTTCACCGAAGGCGACGAAAACAGCGGACCGAAAATCCTCTACGCGGCGCTCAACACCGGAAACACCAAGCGCGAATTCTATCGCTACCGGACGCCGGATGACGGTGTGACCGACTTCTATGACGAGTCCGGCCAGAGCGCCAAGAAATTCCTGATCCGCAAACCGCTGAACGGCGGCAAGTTCCGCTCCGGTTTCGGCATGCGCCTCCACCCGATCCACAAGTACAGAAAGATGCACCGTGGCGTGGACTGGTCCGCCCCGCGCGGCACGCCCATCATGGCCGCCGGCAACGGCACGGTGATCAAGGCCGGTTGGGGATCGGGTTACGGCCGCCGCATCGAAGTGCGCCATACCAACGGCTATACCACGACCTACAGCCACCCCACTGGCTATGCAAAGGGCATCAAGGAAGGGGCGCAGGTCACCCAGGGCCAGGTCATTGGCTATGTCGGTTCCACCGGACTGTCGACGGGGCCGCACCTGCATTATGAAGTTCTGGTCAACGGACGTTACATGGATCCGATGCGGATCAAGCTGCCCAAGGGGCGCACCCTGGAAGGGGAATTGCGCACGGCGTTCGAAACCGAAAGGTATCGTGTTGATACGCTGCTGGACCGCGCCCGCAAACCGTCACGGCTTGCAGCGGCAAAGTAACCGAACACGGGGACTGAACGCCACACACGCCAGACATGGACACAAAAATGGCCCGCGGAGACCAGCTCCGCGGGCCATTTTCTTTTTGCTGTTTGTCGTTATGCCGCCACGCTCTTTTCGCCATCAACCTGGAACACCAGGCGATCTGCTCCGGCCGAAACCTCCAGGCTCTGACCATCAAGGATTTCACCGGCCAGGATCTTTTCGGCGAGCGGATCCTGCAGGTCCTTCTGGATCACCCGCTTGAGCGGGCGAGCGCCATAGGCCGGGTCATAGCCTTTCTGGGCCAGCCAGCCGAGCGCCCCATCGTCAAGGGTCAGGGTGATCTTGCGATCGCTCAGAAGGTCGCGCAGACGTCCCAGCTGGATCTTGACGATGTCAGCCATCTGCGCACGCTGCAGACGATGGAACAGCACGATCTCATCAAGCCGGTTCAGGAACTCGGGCCTGAAATGTCCGCGAACCGCCGTCATGACTTCGTCCCGGACCGCATCTGAATCCTGCCCTTCGGGCTGGTTGACCAGATACTCCGCGCCGAGGTTCGACGTCATGATGATCAGAGTGTTGCGGAAATCGACCGTACGTCCCTGACCGTCCGTCAGGCGCCCGTCATCGAGGACCTGAAGCAGGACATTGAAGACGTCACCATGGGCCTTTTCGATCTCGTCGAACAGGACCACCTGGTAAGGCCGCCTGCGAACGGCCTCGGTCAACGCGCCGCCCTCCTCGTAGCCGACATAGCCGGGAGGTGCACCGATCAGCCGGGCCACGGAGTGTTTCTCCATATACTCGGACATGTCGATACGGACCATTGCCGTATCGTCATCGAAGAGAAAGCTCGCGAGAGCCTTGGTAAGTTCCGTCTTGCCGACACCCGTCGGGCCAAGGAACATGAAGGAACCGATCGGCCGGTTGGGATCCTGCAGACCAGCCCGAGCACGACGAACCGCGGTCGAAACGGCGTGAATGGCCTCGCCCTGTCCGATAACCCGCTGCCCCAGAACATCTTCCATCCGCAGCAGCTTCTCGCGCTCGCCTTCCAGCATCTTGTCAACAGGTATACCGGTCCACTTGGACACGACCTGGGCGATGTGAGACGGCGTCACGGCCTCGTCGACCATGGCATCCTTGTCTTCGGACGCTTCGGCGTCGGCCAGCTTCTGCTCAAGGTCGGGCACAACGCCGTAGGCGAGTTCGCCGGCCTTGGCCAGGTCACCGCTGCGTTGCGCGATCTCCAGGTCGATGCGCGCCTGCTCAAGCTGCTCCTTGATCTTTTGCTCAAGGTTGAGCTTTTCCTTCTCGCTGAGCCAGCGATTGGTCAGGGCCTGTGACTGTTCCTCGAGATCGGTCAGCTCCTTTTCCAGCTTGGCAAGACGATCCTTGGAAGCCTCGTCGCTTTCTGCCTTCAGGGCTTCCCGCTCGATCTTCAGCTGAATGATCCGCCGGTCGAGTTCATCGAGTTCTTCCGGTTTGGAATCCACCTGCATTCTCAGCCGGCTTGCCGCCTCGTCCATCAGGTCGATGGCCTTGTCGGGCAGGAACCGGTCCGTGATGTAGCGGTTCGACAGGGACGCAGCTGACACAATGGCTGAATCCGTTATCCGGACACCATGGTGCAGCTCGTATTTTTCCTTGATGCCGCGCAGGATCGAAATCGTGTCCTCGACTGTCGGTTCGGTCACGAAGACGGGCTGGAACCGGCGGGCAAGGGCTGCATCCTTCTCGACATGCTTGCGATACTCGTCAAGGGTCGTCGCACCAACGCAATGAAGTTCACCGCGTGCGAGCGCAGGCTTCAGCAGATTGGACGCATCCATGGCGCCATCCGCCTTGCCGGCACCAACAAGCGTGTGCATTTCGTCGATGAACAGGATGATCTTGCCGGCGGCGGCCTCGACCTCGGACAGGACCGACTTCAACCTTTCCTCGAATTCGCCACGGTATTTCGCACCGGCGATCAGGGCACCCATATCGAGTGCAAGGAGTTGCTTGTCCTTCAGCGATTCCGGCACATCTCCATTGACGATCCTGAGCGCCAGACCTTCCGCGATCGCGGTCTTGCCGACACCTGGCTCACCGATGAGCACCGGGTTGTTCTTTGTCCTGCGCGACAGGACCTGGATCGTGCGGCGGATCTCCTCGTCACGGCCGATGACCGGGTCAAGTTTTCCGTCACGTGCGACTTCCGTCAGGTCCCGCGCGTATTTTTTCAGAGCTTCATACTGGTTTTCAGCCGTGGCGCTGTCAGCGGTCCGCCCCTGGCGCAGCTGATTGATCGCCTCGTTCAGCCCGTTGGGTGTAATCCCGTGCCGCTTCATCAGGCGGCCGGCTTCGCTTTCGCTATCCATTGCAAGGGCCAGCAGCAGCCGTTCAACGGTTACGAAACTGTCGCCCGCTTTTTCGGCAATCTTCTCTGCCTGTTCGAAAAGCCGAGCCGTCGGCTGGGCCATGTAGAGCTGACCGGACCCGCCGGACACTTTCGGCATCTTGTCCAGGACACCTTCCAGGTCTCCCTTGAGCGCCTTCGCGTCACCACCGGCCCGGTCGATCAGGCCGGAAGCCATGCCTTCCGCGTCGTCCAGAAGCACTTTCAAGATGTGCTCCGGCGAGAACTGCTGATGCCCTCGCCCCAACGCAAACGTCTGCGCCGCCTGGACAAATCCGCGGGCACGTTCGGTATATTTTTCAAAGTTCATTCGTTACCTCCTACCCGTTCTCACCACCCGAAGCGTGGGGAACGTTCTGGGATACGGACCCCATTTCCGGGCATCCGCGCAGCCTCTGAAGAGCACTGCCTACACTATATAGTGTTGCAATTTCGTCACAAAAGACCTGCGACAACAAATCCCGGCCCGAAACGAAAAACGGCGCCCAGACGGGCGCCGATTCTCAATTCAATCCACAAATGCGAACTGCCTATTCACTAGCGGGCGCGGCCTCTGCCGGTGCGTCTTCGGCAACCTTCGGCTTGCGGGCCCGTGTCGTGCGGCGACGGGGTTTCGGCGCGTCTTCTTCCGACCGGGCCTCAGATGTTTCGGAGGTGTCGGCGCCGGCATCCGGCGCAGCATCGGCTGCATTCTCTGCAGCGGCCCGGCGCGGAGCTCTTGCTCGCGGTGTACGTGTCCGGCGGCGCGGCTTTTCATCGCCCTCCGACCCGTCACCATCGCCCTTTCGAGCTGCAGCGTTCACCTGGCCTTCCTGATCGATGACCGGCATGTCCTCGATAAAGGGTTGCGGGCTGTCTGCATCCACCACTTCACCATCGGCGGAGACCGGCTCTGGAGCAGGTCTCTCGGCACCATTGGCCGGGCTCGCACCATTGGTTGGCGTCGCCTCTTGTGCAGGCTCGGCTTCATTGCGTGCGGACGGCTGGGCCTGCTGTTGTGATTGCTGCGGCTGAGCAGCTGCCACGATGCGCAGATAGTGTTCTGCGTGCTGATTGTAGTTCTCGGACATCACACGATCGCCCGATGCCTGGGCATCACGGGCAAGCTGCTGATACTTTTCCGCAATGTGCATCGCTGTGCCGCGGATTTTCACATCAGGACCGTTTGATTCGTAAGTCCGGGTTAGCGGATTAGGACCCTTGCGGCCTCGTCCGCGCATGCGCTTATTGCTTTGATTTCCTGGTCTCATCCTGCCGTTTTCTCTATGCGGAACGGCGGTCAGCTACTCACCGACCTAACATCGGAATTGCCTAAAACCGACACGAAATTCTCACCGAAACCAACAGTGTTGGTTAGCGGCTGTCATTCAAAACACAGTCGACGTGCCGAAGGCCTACGGCCAGCACCTGTTGTCTTTATCCATGACAGTCCGAAAATCCGGAAAGCCCGAAACACAACGATTTCCGTAACGCTGAATTTGCGCTTGTCTCATCGTTGCCGGATGCGTAATGCCCCGTTAAACGCTCATAACATCTCCGGTCTCGGCGAGTTGAACCTACCTGTTTCCTCGGTGATTTCCAAGTGCTTTTTCTTGTTTGTCTCAAATCAGTCTGATTATGTTCCGCGCGCAACGACGACGCGGTCGTTACCTGAAAGATCCTTAATGATTTCAATGGCTCCAAAGCCATGATGACGCAGCTGTTTTTTCAAGTCACTCGCCTGATCAAAGCCGATTTCGAGCGCGATCCAGCCGCCCGGCCGCAATAATTTTTTCGCCCCTGTGACAATTTCGCCATAAGCCTTCAGACCGTCCTCGCCACCATCGAGCGCCAGAATCGGGTCGTGCTGAACCACTTCGGTCGACAAGGTCGACAAGGCCGCCGTGCGAATATAGGGGGGATTGCTGATCACCCAATCCAGCCCCTCGCGAAGCGCTGACACATAGTCGGCACACACGGGCCAAAAACGCGCGTCAACATGATGCAATCGGGCATTTTCTTGCGCGCAAACCAGGGCCCGCTCCGACAAGTCCACCGCGATCATCTGGCTCATCGGGAGCTCCGACAGCAACGTGACCGCAATAGCTCCGGTTCCGGTGCCGATGTCGCACATCATCGAGGCTTCAGTTCGATCACAACGTTCCAACACGGCCTCGATGAGCGTCTCCGTATCCGGGCGCGGCTCGAGGGTCGCCTCGTTGAGATGAAAGGTCCTGCCGTAGAATTCCCGTTCGCCAAGAATGCGGCCAACCGGCATGCCTTCCAGCCGCTGCTCCGCAAAGGCCATGACCCTGGCCGCGTCCGCAGCGGTCACCTGCTCGTCTTCCTTCAGGAGAAGGTCCGACAAAGCCAGGCCCAGACCGGCCCCGACAAGCAGCCTGGCATCAAGTTCGGGCGTTGAAAGCTGCGCCTTTCTGAATTGGTCCCGTACCTGCCTGTAAAGCTGGCCGACGACCATGATCAGGTTTCTTCCGACACGAGAAGATTGGCCTGGTGATCCAGGATAAGAGCCTCGATGACTTCACCCAGACCATCTCCGGCAACAATCTGGTCGAGTTTGTAAAGGGTCAGGCCGATCCGGTGATCGGTAACCCGCCCCTGCGGAAAATTGTAAGTCCGGACCCGCTCGGAACGATCACCCGAACCGACCTGCAGCCTCCGGGCCTCGGTGCGCTCACTGGCAGCCCGCTCGCGCTCTTCGTCATAGATGCGTGCGCGCAACAGCTGCATGGCCCGGGCCTTGTTCTTGTGCTGGGAGCGTTCATCCTGAACCGCAACAACGATACCGGTGGGGATATGGGTGATCCGCACGGCTGAATCGGTCGTGTTGACGTGCTGCCCCCCGGCCCCCGAAGCGCGGAACGTATCGATCCGCAGATCGCTGTCCTGCACATCGATATCGACATCCTCGGCCTGGGGCAGAACAGCCACGGTTGCCGCGGAGGTGTGGATCCGGCCGCCGGATTCAGTTGCCGGCACGCGCTGCACACGGTGAACGCCCGACTCGAATTTCATCCGGGCAAACACATTTTCTCCGGACACGGAGGCAATCACTTCCTTGTAGCCCCCGACCTCGCCTTCGCTGGCCGAAAGGACCTCGACCTTCCATCCCTGCAACTCGGCAAAGCGCTGATACATTCGGAAAAGATCGCCGGCAAACAATGCGGCCTCATCGCCACCGGTACCGGCACGGACTTCGAGAATCGCGTCGTTTGAATCGGCTTCATCCTTCGGCAGAAGCCCGATTCGCACGTCCTGGGTGAGCGTCTCCACGCTTTCGGAGAGCTCGTCGCGCTCCATTTCCGCCAGCTCGCGCATTTCTGCATCGGTTTCCGGATCGGAGATCAGCGACTCGGCGCCGGCAAGATCTTCCTCCGCCTTGATCAAGGCCCTGATCTTTTGAACCAGGGGCTCAAGACCGGCATATTCGCGGGACAATTTGACATAGGAGGAAGGGTCCGGATTGGACGACATCATGTGTTCGATCTCGGCAAACCGGTCCAGCAGATTATCGAGTTTGTGACGCGCCAGCATACGCGCTAGGTCTCCTGTATTCCCGTGTCAGATGGTGGGTTACGCCTGCTACGGCTAAAGCGCAACATCCGTTTCTTCGGCAAAGCGCTTCAGGACATCACGAATGTTCTGGTCGTCATGTCCCGGATCAAGCCTGGGCTGCAGCCGGGCCGACAGGCGACCGGCGTCCAGGGTGCGCAACATGGCCTTTACCGGTCCGAGCGAGGCCGGCGACATGGACAGATCCCGGTAGCCGAGGCCGATCAGGGCCATGGCCTCCAGCGGCCGTCCGGCCAGTTCTCCACACAAGGTGACCGGAACATGTGCTTTGTTGGCCGCGTCAACGATGAGTTTCAGCGCCCGCAGGAAGCCGACACTCAGCGTGTCAAACCGGTCGGCGACCCTTGTATTGCCCCTGTCGACTGCACAAAGGAACTGGAACAGATCGTTCGAACCGACCGAAACGAAATCGACATATCCCATCAGCTCGTCCAACTGGAACAGAAGCGACGGGACTTCGATCATCACACCCAGACGTACATTTTCCGGTGTCGCATGGCCATGGCGGCGCAGGTGCTTCATTTCCTTGTCGACAAGCGCTTTTGCCTGAAGGAATTCGTCCACTTCCGCAACCATGGGGAACATCAGCTTCAGGTCGCGCCCAGCACCCGCATGCAGCAGGGCCCTGATCTGCGTGCGCAGCAGACCGGGCCTGTCCAGTCCAAGTCGCAATGCCCGCCAACCCATGGCCGGGTTCTCTTCCTGGATCGATCGCAGATAGGGCAGGACCTTGTCGCCACCGATATCAAGTGAGCGGAACGTCACGGGCTTGCCGTTCGCCGCATCAAGGATCTGGCTGTATTGCGCCTGTTGTTCACGCATGCGCGGAAAGGAAGAAGCGACCATGAATTGCAGTTCAGTCCGGAACAGGCCGACCCCGGCCGCTCCGGATTCCTCAAGATGCGGCAGGTCAACCAGAAGACCCGCATTCATCTGGAGTGAAAACTCGACGCCGTCCTTTGTCACCGACGGCTTGCTTCTCAAACGACGGTACTGTGCCTGGCGCCGCGCCCGGAAACGGACCTTTTCCGCATAGGCGTTTTCCAGGTCCGCGGCAGGGCGAAGATGGACCTCGCCCGTATCTCCATCGACAATGATGGCGTCGCCACCATCCGCCAGGCCCACAACGTCGTCCACGAGACCGACGGTCGGGATGCCCAAGGCCCGGGCAACGATTGTCACGTGACTGGTCGGCCCGCCCTCTTCAAGCACCAGGCCACGGATCCGGTCGCGTCCATAGTCCAGAAGTTCGGCAGCCCCCATGTTCCGGCCGACGATGATCGCGTCCTGTGGAAGTTCATCCATCCCCGGACCATGTTCACGCCCCATCAATTCGCGGATGAGGCGATGGGCCAGATCATCAAGGTCATGGAGACGTTCGCGCAGATAGGGATCCGTCTGGCGCAGCATCCGGGCACGCGTGTCACTCTGGACCTTCTCCACGGCCGCTTCGGCCGTCAGCCCGTTCTTGATCGCGTCCTCGATCTTCCGAATCCAGCCGCGGTCATAGGCAAACATGCGGTAGGCTTCCAGCACCTCACGGTGCTCGCCTGTCGCAGCGATTTCGCCGCTTGCCAGCAAGTCGTCGATCGAAAGCCGCAACCGGTTGATTGCACCTTCCAGTCGTGTTTTTTCCCGGTCCGTGTCTTCGGCGATCAGGTTGGTGACAACCACGCGCGGTTCATGGAGCACCACGTGACCCAAGCCGACACCCTCCGCAAGGCCGACACCGGTCGCGGTGACCGGACGCGACAAATCGAGCCCGGTGTCCTTCTGGGCGATTGCTTCCAGCTCTCCGGCGGCAACCATCTCGGCAATGACCATGGCCGTTGTCTGCAGCGCCTCGACCTCGTCCTCGAGATAGGTCCGGTGGGACTGGTTCTGCACCACGAGAACACCAAGGGTGCGCCCAGCGCGCAGAATGGGGACACCCAGAAACGAATTGAAGGCCTCTTCACCGGTTTCCGGCAGATAGGTAAATCCCGGGTGGGCGCTGGCATTTGGCAGGTTGAGAGGCCGCGCCTCGGCGGCAATCAGGCCAACGAGGCCTTCCCCGACACGCAGGGATGCGCTGTGAACGGCGGCCCTGTTCAGACCCTCGGTGGCGTAGAGTTCCAGGACACCATCAGCACGCAATATATAAACCGAACACACCTCGGCCACGACATTTGAGGCGATCAACACCACAATCTTGTCGAGTCGTTCTTGCGCCGTGATCGGCTCTGCCATGACCTCGCGAAGTCTGCGGAGCAATAGGCGCGGTCCGGCTAGGTTGCTGCGCATTGCGCCCCCGTTAGATCCCGCTCCGGACAAGCCCCGGCCCACTTTCCCGCCGGAGCCCGCTTGCCGGATAAACTATCCGTCTAACCCGTATAGCGAATGGAGAGTCCGCACTGCAAGTTCTGCATAGGCAGAATCGATCAGGACCGAGATTTTGATTTCGGACGTCGTGATGGCGCGGATGTTGATCCCCTTGGACGCCAGACCGCTGAAACACTGCGCCGCGATGCCTGCATGCGACCGCATGCCGATACCGATCACGGATACCTTGACGACATCCGATGCGCCCTCGATGTTCTGGAAACCGATCTCTTCACGATTGTCTTCCAGCACCTTCTTCGCGCGTTCAAAGTCGCCTTCGGGAACAGTGAAGGTGATATCGGTTGTCTTGCCGTCAGGCGAAATGTTCTGGACGATCATGTCCACATTGATGTGAGCATCCGCCAGCGGACCGAACACCGATTGGGCAACGCCCGGCTTGTCGGCCACGTCACGAATAGAGATCTGGGCTTCGTCTTTGGCATACGCGATGCCGGTGACAACCTGCTGTTCCACGAGTTCATCCTCGTCGCAAATAAGAGTACCAATCGGAAGGCCGTTTTCGTCGACCTGAGGTGCATTCGGATCGTCGAAACTGGAGCGGACAAAGGTTCGCACACCGTGCACCATGGCCATCTCGACAGAGCGGACCTGAAGGACCTTTGCCCCCAGGGAAGACATCTCCAGCATCTCTTCAAAAGAGACGCGTTCCAGCCGCTGCGCCTTGGGCACAATTCTCGGATCCGTCGTGTAAACGCCATCGACATCCGTATAGATATCACAACGATCGGCCTTGATGGCGGCAGCAATGGCAACGGCACTGGTATCGGATCCACCGCGGCCCAGGGTAGCGATCCGGTTATCGGGGGAAATGCCCTGGAAGCCGGCCAGTACCGCAACCTGGCCCTGTTCGAGCCGCTCGGTCAGAAAACTGCCATCAATTTCGCTGATCCGCGCCGCACCATGGTTCTCGTCGGTCTTGACCGGCACTTGCCAGCCTTGCCAGGAACGTGCGTTGACACCCATGTCCTGCAGCACAATCGCCAGCAGTCCGGACGTGACCTGCTCCCCGGACGCCACTACGGCATCATATTCGCGGGCATCGTGAAGTGGGGATGCGTCCCGGCAGAACTGAACCAGCTTGTTGGTCTGTCCGGCCATGGCAGAAACCACCACGGCAACCTGGTGTCCTGCATCAACTTCCCGTTTGACATGGCGGGCGACATTCCGGATGCGATCAAGATCCGCAACCGAAGTTCCCCCAAATTTTAAAACCAGTCGGGCCATACCACTCGTAATTCTTGTTGTCGTGTCATGATGCGCCGCAGCGCAGGATTGATCGGCGCACATCCATACAGGCTGTGCCCTCATGCTGCAACCTGCTCGCTTGCTGATAAATCGGATGATGTGAGGTTATATTTCCTTCGTTGCGGCTGATCTTGAAAACCGGATGCCCGTTCTGTCCGTATCGACACCACACCACAGGACACGCAGGCAAACGCATACCTGCAATTGGCCGCACCTCTGCTCCCTTGACAAACGGAGCAATACCTTGGATCGACAAGTCATCTAGGACCGACCAGGCGAAGCATAGCGGCTTCAAACCCGAAAAGGATTGTCTCCATGTCCGGCAAGGCTCAAGAAACCAAGAGCACGATCGACAGCGAGGAAGTCGCCCGTTTCTCCGCCATGGCCGAGGAGTGGTGGGATCCGACCGGCAAGTTCAAGCCACTGCACAAATTCAACCCGGTTCGGCTGTCCTATATCAAGAAGGAGGTCTGCAGGCAGTTCGGACGCGATCCGAATGCCGCCGATGCGTTCAAGGGATTGCGCTTCCTGGATATCGGCTGCGGCGGCGGATTGCTCAGCGAGCCCATGGCTCGCCTCGGCGCCGAGGTGGTGGGTGCCGACCCGTCGGAAACCAACATCGAGATCGCGAAGCTGCATATGAAGAGCTCGGGGCTGGAGATCGACTACCGTGCCGAAACGGCAGAAGCGCTTGCGGCAGCCGGCGAGACATTCGATGTCGTGCTCAACATGGAAGTGGTTGAACATGTGGCCGACGTGCCGCTGTTTCTTGAAGCAACCAGCAGCATGGTCAGACCCGGCGGAATGATGTTCGTTGCAACGATCAACCGGACACTGAAGGCCTATGCCCTCGCAATTGTCGGCGCAGAATATGTCCTTCGCTGGCTGCCCAAGGGAACGCATTCCTATGAAAAGCTGGTGAGACCGTCCGAGATCGAGCAGCCCCTTGAAGCTGCCGGCATGACGATCGCCGACAGATCCGGCGTGAGCTACAATCCGATCACCGACACCTGGGCCCAATCAAGGGACATGGACGTCAACTACATGCTCCTTGCAGAACGGGCGAAAGCCGGCTGATGAGCGACCCGATCGTCTTCGTACCGGGGCTCCTGTGCACTGAAGCCCTGTTCGCTCCGCAGATCGTTGCCTATGCCGACAGGCCGATCATGGTGGCCAATCATCGCGACCATGACAGCATCGGCGACATTGCAGCCAGCATCCTTGAACAGGCCCCGGAGCGGTTCTCGCTGATCGGCCTGTCCATGGGCGGATACATCTCCATGGAGATCATGCGGCTTGCTCCCGAACGCGTGGGCAAACTGGCGCTGCTGGACACCAATGCGAGACCGGACACGGAAGATCAGACCAAACGCCGAAAGTTCCTGATCGATCTCACGCGCAAGAAGGGCTTCACCAAGATACCGCATCTTCTCTTTCCAGGCTTCGTACACGAGAACCGGGAAGAGGATGAACACCTGAAATCGGCGGTCGTTGAAATGGCGCATGAAACCGGACCGGACGCATTCATCCGGCAGAAAACGGCTATCATCAACCGGATCGACTCCCGGCCCAGCCTTGCGAACATCGCCTGTCCGACCCTCGTGTTGGTCGGGGACGGCGACCAATTGACCCCACCTTCCGTTTCCAGGGAAATCCATGAACATATCCCTGGCAGCGACCTCTCCATCATCGAAAACTGTGGTCACCTTTCAACGCTGGAGGCGCCCGATGTCGTAACGGGGGTCATTCGGGATTTCCTGAACAGTTGACGCAGGGCATTTAACGCGCAATCGCGCCCGAAAAATCAGCAGCCAGTCTTGATTTACATCAAAGATACTCCTTGAAGCGGGCGTACAGTTACGTCACCCTAGGTGCAGCGCAAAAGATCTCGATTCTGCTCGGCGCGATTTGCTCGCTCAAACCCATTGACAGCCAATTGCCCGCGAGCCGCGAGACAAGAAGAAGCGGAGGATATCCCATGCCCAGCAAGCGCGATTATGACCCCTTCAACTTCGGTTCCATGATGCCGTCCTGGCCGATGCCGGACTTTTCCAACTGGGCCTTTGCCGAGCGGGAAGACAAGATGGAAGCCAAATCCATCGAGGGCATGCAAAAGGTCGGCCTGACCATGTGGTCTCATGTGGAACGGGCATTCGACGATCACATGAACTTCGTCAGCCATCGCATGCATGAAGATTTCGAATGCGCCAAGTCCCTCAGCCAGTGCACAGCACCGGAAGAAACAATGGCAACGCTTCAGGCGTTTTATTCGAAAATGGCGAGCGAGTACCAGGAGCACTTCGAAAAACAGGCTGTGCTGTTTCGCGAAAGTTTTTCAGAAAATGCGGCGGCCGTTGAGCAGTTGAATGAAACGGCCATGGAAAATGTCAGCGAATTCAGCAAAGCCGCTGAAGAAAACCTTCAGGTCAGCAGCCCCGCCAAACGCGGCTCTCCACGTAAATCCACGGCCACCAAGAAGGCCTGAACACTCTGGATCTCAGCGAGCGCGCGGCGGATAATTCCGGCGCGCGTTTTACTTGATACCGGGCTTTTCTGGCTATCAGGTCAACTTATCTGGCGGATTTCAGTTTTTCTCTTCCGGCAATTCCGGAAGGGGCAGCACCGAGATGCCTTCATCGATCAGGTCCTCGGCATCCTTCGGAGTCGTCTGCCCGTATATGTTGCGCTCTTCGGCTTCGCCGTAGTGGATCTTGCGCGCCTCTTCGGCAAAATCCTGCCCCACATTTTCCGAGTTCTCGATCATCTTGGCCCGCACAACCCGGAGCGCCTCGATGATTTCCTTCTGACGCATATCGGTGGGCAACAGCGCTGACTGCTGCATTGGTGCCTGGTTCTGAACCGCGGGACTGGCTCCACTGGCATCTCCGGCAGCCTCCTGTGGTGCTGACTGGATGTCAGCTTCCATCGCGCTGGAAATTGCTTCCCGTTTGCGGGACGTGGAAACGGCTGGTGCCATCAGCCCTTTCTTGACATTAGCTGTGCCACAGGTCGGGCAGAGGACGAGTTTCCTCCCAACCTGGGCCTCGAAATCATCGGAATTCCGGAACCAGCCTTCAAACGTATGCGCACTGTCACAAACAAGCGTGTATTTGATCACGCCGACAACTCCTTCAGACCAGCTGTCAGGCTACAGGTGAAATCCCGCTCGTTTGCGATGGCGGGAATTCGACCGCGGGCCTTTGCCACCTGGTCCGTATCGATCTCGGCCAGGACATAACCCGGCTCATTTGTTTCCAGTTCGGCAATGACAACGCCCCAGGGGTCTACAATCAGGCTGTGGCCATAGGTCTCCCGATCATCCTCGTGCCGTCCTCCCTGGGCTGCCGAAACAACAAATGCACCATTTTCGATGGCGCGAGCGCGCTGTAACACATGCCAGTGGGCTTCGCCAGTCTGCCTTGTGAACGCCGCCGGACCGGTCAGCACCTCGGCTCCGGCGCGGGCCTGCGCCCTGAAGATTGCGGGAAAGCGGATATCATAACAAACCGCCATCCCCAGCTTCGCAAAAGGCAGCTCGGCAATGACCGAGGTCTTTCCCGGCTCATAGGTTGCCGATTCCCGCCAGCTTTCGCCGTTGGGAAGATCGACGTCAAACATGTGGATCTTGTCGTAGGTGGCAATCTCGCTTCCATCCGGACCAATCAGAAAGGCACGATTGGCAACCTTACCGCTTTCGCCAACAACCGCGAGAGACCCGAGATGAATGAACAGCTCAAGCTCCTTTGACAGCGATTTTGCCATCAGAAGAAAGGCATCCGCGTTGGCGCCACCAATCCGGGCCAGAAGCTCTTCGCGGCTGCGCACCAGAACGTTCGACATTTCCGGTGTCTGGATGTAACCGGCACCCTGACCGGCTGCGGCCCTGATCAGGTTTTCCGCAGCAGTGACATTGTCGGCTATTTCCTTGCCGCTACGAAGTTGAACGCATGCTGCCGTGAACGTGGGCATTCCGCCGCCTTTTCTGTCTTTGACCGGAACCGAAGTCCCGTCAATAAATCAGGCAGCGAGCAAGGCGTCCAGCTTCCCGGCGCGTTCCAGTTCGTGCAATTCGTCACAGCCGCCAACATGCGTCGATCCGACAAAGATTTGCGGAAAGGTCGATCGGCCATTGGCTTTCTGGACCATTTGTTGACGCAAGTCCGGATCAAATGTCGCGTCGAATTCGTCGTAGGACACGCCCTTCTTGTCCAGGAGCCTTTTGGCAGCCGTACAAAAACCGCAGAGTTGGCGGGTGTATATCACCACGTCGGCCATGTGTTTCGTTCCCTTCGCATAAATTGACCGGCGAAAGCGCCGGACCTCAGAACATCAAAATCCCGGGCTTATATGCGCTCGCCGCGCACAAACTCAAGTGTGAGGACATGGCATCAGGCGTTCAGCCAGTCGTCTGCGGCCCCTTTGGAAGGGTCGGCATACGAAAATGTGAGCACGTCAACAGATGCGGCCCCGCCGCTTAGCAAGGTCTTGCTGCAGGCGGTCACCGTTGCTCCCGTTGTCAGGACATCATCGATCAAAACAACGTGACGGCCCTGAACCATTTCAACGCCTTTGCGGCTGACGGTGAAAGCAGATCGCACATTTTGTTGTCTGTCATTTGCCGACAGTCCGACCTGTTGCCGGGTGCGGCGCGTCCGTTTGAGAAGCTCCGGTTCGAAGCGACCGCCACAGTGACTGGCAACAACCTTGGCAAGATCCGCTGCCTGGTTGAACCTTCTCGTCCAAAGCCGGTAACGGTGCAAAGGCACCGGAACGACGAGACAGTCCTTGTCCAGAAACTCGTTACCGGCCCGGCTCATCCAGCGCCCCATCGCCAGGGCCAGTTCCCGCCGCCGCGAGAACTTGAGTGCCAGAACAAGAGACCGGGCAGGACCGTCATAGTGGGTCACCGTTCGCAACCGATCGAATGCGGGAGGTGAGGCAATCGCGGCCGGGCTCCATGTCTCTTCACCGACATCATAGGCAAAGGGAGTGCCCAGACGCTGACACCAGGGTTTCTCGATGAAAGGCATCTCACGCCAGCACCTGGCGCACAGGCTGCCCTTCGAACCGACCCGTTCGTCGCAGGCCAAGCAACGCATCGGCAGCAGAAAGTTCAGGAGACCGGCCCCGGCGGCTCCGGCTGTATCCAGTATTTCGCGCGGCCTCGCCTGCACCCGGGTCTCCCGTTCTAAAAGCTCTCAATCGCCAGCCAGCCGATGGCTGAACCCGATGGGTGCGGCCAAACGTTTTTTGACCTTGCCTCCGCTATACCATATGTGACCGAAGTGATTTGACCAATGCCGAGCCCGCCGTGACCACTCAACCGGATCTCTTCGACCGCAGTCTTTTTCAGCAAAACCGCTTGAGGGCATTGAAGGCTGCAAAGCCGGGTGCCGATTTTCTTCTGAAGGCCGTCGCCGACGACCTGGAAGACAGGTTGCTTCTCGTGAACCGGTCCTTCCAGACGGCCGTCGACCTCGGAGGGCATACCGGCCTGATCTCCCGGGCAATCGCAAACACCGACAAGGCGGACCGGATTATTCGGGCCGATCTGTTTCACCCGTCCCCGGATCTTCCGCTTCCGGACCTGGTTTGCGACGACGCTCTGGTTCCCTTGAAAGATCAATCGGTCGATCTCATCGTGTCCGCTCTCAGCCTTCAGTTCGTCAATGATCTGCCAGGAGGACTGGTCCAGATCCGCAGAGCCCTGGCGCCGGATGGTCTGTTCCTGGCAACGTTGCCGGGTGCCGGCACGTTGACCGAGCTGCGCGACAGCCTGACACGGGCTGAACTTGAGATGACAGGTGGCGCCGCAGCACGAGTCCTGCCCTTTGCCGACACCCGGGATCTTGGCAGTCTGTTGCAACGCGCAGGCTTTGCCCTGCCCGTAACGGACCTCGACACCCTCACCGTTCGCTACAGCACGATGTTCGATCTTGTCGCAGATTTGCGCGCCATGGGCGCAACCAACATTCTGAAAGACCGCAGCCGGAAGCCCCTTTCACGCCAGGTTCTTCTGCGGGCCGCTGAACTCTATGCCGAGAACTTCTCGGATCCGGATGGAAGGATCAGGGCCTCTTTCGCGCTGGTCACCCTTTCCGGCTGGGCCCCGCATGAAAGTCAGCAAAAACCCATGCGTCCCGGCAGCGCAAAGACACGCCTGGCAGATGCCCTGGGCGTCAGGGAGCATAAGGTCAGGAAATAAGCGGCAAGTGACATCGCGCTGAGTGGCGGCTTCGGCACCACCTGGGCTTTACATCGACAACACGACGTTGATTGAATTGATGACAGCACCGAAAACCTGGTCGCGGGTCGTTTGGCCTATAGCCCCGATACCGGCGATTATGATGACGCTGAGGATTGCGACGATCATGCCGTATTCCATGGCGGTGGCACCGCTTTCGTCGCGAACAAAGCGGTTCAGCAGGTGTTTGACTGATTTTTCGTCTTGAGACTTTCCGTTCAATTCAAACACTCCCTGCCCGACCTGGTTCGAACGCCCCGGATCAAACCGCTTCCATCAGATGTGGTATCAGCGGTTCATCTGCTGCCGGCATCGGGTAGTCCCTTAGCCTGACCGCTCTCACCCACTTCAAGGCCTGGTTTTCCTGCCCCTGCGGCGTCCCATCCCATCTGCGGCATATGAAAAGTGGCATAAGGAGGTGAAAATCTTCATAAGAATGACTGGCAAAAGTCAGCGGGGCCAGACAGGCTTCGTTAACCACAATCCCGAGTTCTTCGTTCAGCTCGCGGATCAGGGTTTCCTCCGGCCGCTCTCCGTCCTCAACCTTTCCGCCGGGGAATTCCCACAATCCGGCCATGGATTTTCCCTCGGGACGCTGCGCCAGCAGGATCCGCCCGTCTACATCCACGAGAGCGCAGGCCGCCACAAGCACGATCTTGGTCATAGTCGAAAATCCGAATTTGGCACGTTGGTTTAAGAGAATGTTCAGTTCTGGCGAAGGGATGCGGCAAATCTTCCAATGGAAATTTAGCTGCGGTAGTCCCCGTTTATGGCGACATATTCCTTGGTAAGATCGCAGGTCCAGACGGAAGCCTGACCGCTGCCCAACCCAAGATCCACCCTGATGACAATGTCTTCCTGCTTCATGACTTCGGATGCCGCTGCTTCGCTGTAGTCAGGGTCGCGTTCCCCCTCGACAGCAACACGAATGCCACCAAACCAGATGGCCAACCTGTCCCGATCCGCAGGTTCACCGGCCTTGCCGACCGCCATCACCACGCGTCCCCAGTTCGCGTCTTCCCCGGCAACCGCCGTCTTGACCAACGGTGAATTTGCGATGGCAAGCGCGATTTTCTTCGCCGACTGGTCGGTCTCTGCGCCGTCCACCCGGACTTCGACGAATTTGCGTGCGCCTTCGCCGTCCCGCACGATCTGATGCGCCAAATCGACCATGACATCCGAAAGTGCCGCCCGCAGGACAACTACGCGCGGATCCTCCAGGCTGGTGACCGGCGCAACGCCGTCTGCGCTCGCTGCGCCTGTTGCGAACAGAAGCACCGTATCGGAAGTCGATGTATCGCTGTCGACAGTGATCGCATTGAAGCTGCCCCCGGTTTCACCGCTCAGAAGAGCCTGAAGCACATCGGCACTGATCGCAGCGTCGGTAAAAATGAAGGACAGCATCGTCGCCATGTCAGGCGCGATCATGCCCGCACCTTTCGCGATACCGTTGATCGACACGGTCTGACCGTCCAGGTCCACGCTGGCGGTGGCGACTTTAGGGTAGGTGTCGGTCGTCATGATTGCCTTGGCGGCATCCAGCCAGTTGGCCTGCCCCTGGTCATTTTTCAGAGCTTCGACCACATCCGCGAATTTTTCCGCCGGCAACGGTTCGCCAATGACGCCGGTAGAGGCGAGAAAAATCTCCGACTTCGCGCAATCGAGCGCATTGGCAACGATATCTGCGGACAGATCCACCGAGGCCCGTCCCTTCTTGCCGGTAAAGGCATTTGCGTTGCCGGAATTCACCAGAAGGGCCGTCGCCTTGCCGTCGGCAATCCGATCCTTGCACCAGTCAACCGGGGCGGATGTGCATTTCGACCTGGTGAACACGCCGGCGACCGACGTCTCCTCGCTCAACGTGGCGAGCAGGACATCCGTACGCCCAGCGTATTTGATCCCCGCGGCTGCGGTCGCAAATCGGACACCCCGGATTTCGGGCATGTCGGGATAGGATTTCGGGGCAAGGGGAGAAACGCTGGTAGACATGGATGCTGGTCCGCTTAATAACTCTTGGAAGGTCCCTAGCCGCAAGCACGGGCCAAGTGCAAGCCTTTTCAATCGACCCAGGCTTGCTGGGGACAGCCAACAAAAAACCCGGCACGATCAGGCGCCGGGTCTTTGCTTCGATTTCGTTGAAGATCAGTTGTCGGTTTTTTCTTCTTCCGGGGCAACCAGCGACTGATCGAGAATTTCAACGCCGATGTCGTTTTTCAGACCGGCCATGATCTCTTCGTAGCGATCGCGGATCAGGCCCTGGCGAAGCTGATCGCCAACGGCTTCGAGCGGCGGCTTTTCCTGCTTGCGCGTGTCTTCGAGCTTGATCACGTGCCAGCCGAACTGCGTCTCGACCGGTTCTTTTGTGAACTCGCCTTTTTCAAGCGCAAAGACCGCATCCTCGAACGGTTTCACCATCTGACCCTTCCCGAAGAAACCAAGGTCGCCACCATTCGGACCTGACGGACCGGTGGATTTTTCCCGGGCCAGCTCTGCAAAGTCGGCACCACCTTCAAGCTCCTTGACGATGGCTTCCGCCTCGGCCTTTTCTTTCACGAGGATATGACGCGCGTTGATCTCTTCCACACCTTCGAAATCGGCGAATTGCTCGTCATAGGCCTTCTGCAGGTCCTCGTCTGTAATGCCGCCCTGAACCTTCTGGGCAAGATAGGCGTTGCGAAGCGCACGCATTTCCAGATGAGCAAGCTGCTTCTTGAATTCGGGATCCTGATCGAGACCGTCCTTGCGGGCGGCTTGCGCCATCAGTTCCATGTCGACAACAACGTCGAGCAGCACCTGGCGCCACTGCGCCGGTGGGACGCGCTGCAGTTCCTGACCGAGGTCCCTTGCGGCAAACGCAATATCGGCTTCCGTGATTTCCACATCACCAACTTTTGCAACAACGTCATCTGGCTCTTGAGCGGCGAGCGACGTGGACCCGAGCGACAGGGCCAGGATGGAAACGGCAAGTGCCTGAGCCGGCCTGCGCATCGAAATTCGGAACATGAGTGGTCCTTTACCTAAGGGAACAGTATTTGTTATTCGCCCCAATCTCGGGGGCGTGCGTACTTTGCCTATTCCTGCAGCGTTGACAAGCATTCAGCCCCCTCTTATCTGTCGGGCGTCCCTGCTTGATGCTTGGGATGACATCTTTTCGGCCGCGTTCACCGGCCAGCGCGTTGCGCCTGGCGGCAACGTGGACAGCAATTGAGACGATTTCAAGGGTGGGCGCCAGATTGCCAATTGGCGCCGCCTGGTAGGGAAGGACCGCCACATGGCTGGCCTTGGCGCATTAGCACGGAAGATTTTCGGTTCGGCGAACGACCGGAAGATTAAGACATTTCAGGCGAGAGTCGCACAGATCAACGCTCTGGAACAGGAAGTACAGGCCCTTTCGGATGACGCGCTCAGAGCGCGAACCGATGAGTTCCGCGAACAGCTGAAAAACGGCGCGAAACTTGATGACCTGCTTGTTCCCGCCTTTGCGACCGTCCGCGAAGCGGCGAAACGCGCGCTCGGACAGCGACACTACGACGTCCAGCTGATCGGCGGCATGGTGCTGAATTCCGGCCAGATTTCGGAAATGCGCACGGGTGAGGGCAAGACGCTGGTGGCAACCGCACCCGTTTACCTGAACGCTCTGGCCGGCAAGGGTGTCCACGTTGTCACCGTGAACGACTATCTGGCGCAGCGCGACAGCGAATGGATGGGGCAGGTCTACAAGTTTCTCGGCTTGACGGTGGGCTGCATCACCCACGGCTTGTCAGACGAAGAGCGCCGGGAAGCCTACGCTGCCGACGTGACCTACGGCACCAACAACGAATTCGGCTTCGACTACCTGCGCGACAACATGAAGCACGACCGCGAGTCGATGGTTCAGCGCGAACATTCCTTCGCCATTGTCGACGAGGTCGATTCCATCCTGATCGACGAGGCACGGACACCGCTGATCATTTCCGGCCCGCTGGAAGACCGCTCCGAGTTTTACAACACGGTTGACGCCTTCATTCCGAACCTGACGGAAGAAGACTACGAGCTAGACGAAAAAGCCCGTTCCGCGACCTTCACGGAAGAAGGCAACGAGAAGCTCGAGGGCATGCTCTCCGAAGCAGGTCTTCTGAAAGGCGACTCGCTTTATGACGTGGAAAACGTTTCCATCGTTCACCACCTGCAGCAGGCACTGAAGGCGCACAAGCTGTTCCAGCGTGACAAGGACTACATTGTCCGCAACGACGAAGTGGTGATCATCGACGAATTTACCGGTCGCATGATGCCGGGCCGCCGGTTCTCCGAAGGCCTCCACCAGGCCCTTGAAGCGCGCGAGAATGTCCGCATCCAGCCGGAAAACCAGACGCTCGCGTCCATCACGTTCCAGAACTACTTCCGCATGTATGGCAAGCTGGCCGGCATGACGGGTACGGCATCGACCGAAGCCGACGAATTCGCCGACATCTACAAGCTCGAGGTTGTCGAGATCCCGACCAACCTGCCGGTCAGCCGGATCGATGATGACGACGAGGTCTATCGGACGGTTCAGGAAAAGTTCAACGCTATCGTCAAGCTCATTGACGATTGCAAGGAGCGCGGCCAACCGATCCTGGTCGGCACGACCTCGATCGAGAAATCCGAGTTTCTTGCCGATCTTCTGAAAAAACACGGTTACAAGCAGACCGACCTCAGCGATCCTGCGGCGTTTGCAGCCGCTCAGAAGAAAGATGATGGCAAGTCGAAGATCTTTGCCGTTCTGAACGCCCGCTATCACGAGCAGGAAGCCTTTATCGTTGCACAGGCCGGCCTGCCGGGCGCGGTCACGATCGCCACGAACATGGCTGGCCGCGGTACCGACATCCAGCTGGGCGGCAATGCCGACATGCAGATCTCGCTTGACCTCGGCGACATGCCCGAAGGCGAGGAACGCGCCCAGAAGGAAGCTGCGATCCGGACAGAGGTCGAAGAACTCAAGCAGAAGGCGCTCGCCGCAGGCGGGCTTTACGTCATCGGCACGGAGCGGCATGAAAGCCGCCGGATCGACAACCAGTTGCGCGGCCGTTCGGGCCGTCAGGGCGATCCGGGGCATTCGAAATTCTTCCTGTCCCTGCAGGACGACCTGATGCGCATCTTCGGTTCCGAGCGCATGGATTCCATGCTTCAGAAGCTCGGCCTGGAAGAAGGCGAGGCCATCATTCATCCGTGGATCAACAAGGCCCTGGAAAAGGCACAGCAGAAGGTTGAAGCACGCAACTTCGACATTCGTAAGAACCTTCTAAAATTCGACGATGTCATGAACGACCAGCGCAAGGTGGTCTTCGAGCAGCGTATCGAACTGATGGACAGCGAAGCGATCCAGGATGCCGTGTCCGATATGCGTCACGACGTCATCGAGGACCTTGTCGCGACCCATATTCCGGAACGCGCCTACCCCGAACAGTGGGACACCGAGGGCCTTCAGGAAGAAGTGCGCAAGTATCTGAACCTCGATGTGCCGGTGAAGGACTGGGCCGAGGAAGAGGGCATCGCCGACGAAGAGGTCAAGGACCGGCTGCGCCGCGCTGCCGACGAAGCCATGGCCCAGAAAGTTGCCAAATACACGCCCGACGTCATGCGCCAGGTGGAAAAGGCGGTTCTTCTCCAGACCCTTGATGGTCTGTGGCGCGAACACCTTGCAAACCTGGACCACTTGCGGTCCGTGATCGGCTTCCGGGCGACGGCACAACGTGATCCGCTCCAGGAATACAAGACCGAAGCGTTCAACCTGTTTGAATCGATGCTGACACAACTGCGCCAGAACACCACCGGCCAGCTGCTGCGTGTCGAATTGGTCACGGAGCAGGCACCTCAGATGCCGGCAGCACCGGAAATGCACGCCTCCCACATCGACCCGTTGACCGGTGAAGATGAAATGGCCCTGGCGGACGCCCAGATGGCCGGCATGCCGGCAAGGGGCCAAAGGGACCCGAACAATCCCGAGACCTGGGGCAAGGTCGGGCGCAACGAGCTGTGTCCTTGTGGATCCGGCAAGAAATACAAGCACTGCCACGGGGCGCTGGTCTGAGGCCAGTCGCGAACCCGACAGATCGAAACGGCGTCCATCGGGCGCCGTTTTTCTTTGTTGCAGCGTCTGGTTTCGGGGCCCGGCGGTCACCCCTGCTGGCTGATCAACTTGTTCGTGCCAAGTGCATGCATTACGCTGCGTGACGAAATTGGACTAAGTAGGTTCTCGTAAGTAGCGTAAGAACAAACCAAAAAGACCATTTTCCAGAACCTGCCAGTCCGAACGCATATGCGGGGGGCAGAGCAGAATGGGCAAGTTTCATATCGAGATCATCAAACCGTCTCATTACGATGACGACGACTATGTCCTGCAATGGTGGAAGGCCTGGATTCCCTCAAACTCCATGGCTTGCCTCTACGCTATCGCGCAAGATTGCGCAAAACGCCGGACCTTGGGCGACAACACGGACATTTCGGTCAATGCCTATGACGAGATGACCATGCGCGTGCCCCTGCCGCAGATCATTCGCAACACCCGGGACGGGGCCGGGATCGTGTGTCTCGTGGGCGTGCAATCCAACCAGTTTCCACGTGCCCTCGACATAGCAAGACGGCTGCGAAAGGAGAATGTCACCGTTCTCATTGGCGGCTTCCACGTTTCCGGGTGCCTCTCGATGCTCAAGGACACGCCAGCCGATCTGCAAGAAGCTCTCGACATGGGTGTGGTGCTGTTTGCAGGAGAAGCCGAGGAACATTTCGAAGGGCTCCTGCACGATGCTGCGAACGGCAACCTGAAGCCGGTCTACAATGTCATGGCGGATCTGCCCGGGTTGCAACGGCAGGTCCCGCCGATCCTCCCCCAAGAGCTGGTCAGAAAATACGACGGCAGCCTTTCGTCCTTCGATGCGGGCCGCGGCTGCCCCTTTCAGTGCTCTTTCTGCACCATCATCAATGTTCAGGGACGCAAATCGCGCTGGCGGGACGCCGATGACATCGAGGAGCTGATCCGCGCGAACCATGCCCAAGGCATCACGTCGTTCTTCGTGACCGACGACAACTTTGCACGCAACAAGAACTGGGAACCCATTTTTGATCGGATCATTCAGTTGAAGGAACAGGATGGCATCCGCATCCACTTCCTGATCCAGATCGACACGCTGGCTCACAGGCTGCCGAACTTCATCGACAAGGCCGCTCGCGCCGGCTGCACCCATGTCTTCATCGGCCTGGAAAGCATAAACCCGGACAATCTGGCCCACATGAAGAAGGGACAGAACCGCATCACCGAATATCGCAAAATGTTCCAGCTGTGGAAGGAGGCCGGCATCATGACCTATGCCGGTTTCATCATGGGTCTGCCGAACGACACGCCGGAGAGCATTCACCGCGACATCGAGATCATCAAGCGGGAGCTTCCCGTCGACATGCTCGAATTCACCATGCTGACCCCCCTGCCCGGTTCGGAAGACCACCAGAAGCTCTACGAAAAGGGGACCTGGCTCGATCCGGATCTCAATCGCTACGACCTGGAACACACCACCTGTGAACACCCGACCATGAGCCCGGAAGTCTGGCAGCAAACCTATCGGGACATCTGGGACTGGTACTATACGGATGAACATGTCGAGACGCTGATGCGCCGCAATGTTGCCTACGGCATCAAACCCGTGCGGGTCTGGCGCTTGTGCCTGCAGATCTATGGCGCGATGCGCTTCGAAGGCGTTCATCCGCAGCAGTGCGGCTACTTCCGGTACAAGGACGCGCGCCAGCGCAGACCCGGTTTCCGGCGCTGGCCCGCCGTTCTCCATTACCCGGCATTTGCACTCGAAAGCCTGGTGAAATACGTGCGCTTCGGTCTCTATGGCTGGAAAATTCACCGGATGCGCAAGCGGATACAGAAGGACCCGCAGAGCGCCAACTATACCGACTTTGCCATTCAGCCCGTTCTGGACGCCGAAGAGGAAAACCTGGAGATCTTCAATCTCAACCCATCGGCCAAGGCCGCCGTTGCCAAGGCAAAGCGACAGAAGGAAATTCTCGAAAAATCCCGCCAGGAAAGTGACGAGGTTCTTGAGAAGACATCCTAGCTTGCCATAAGCGCTCTGGAAACGGCGACGTCCCTTTTGCATGAGAGATCAGGGCGCGGGTTTGCGCGCAATGAAGGACGTTCGCACCTGTCGAAGCTGGCCAGATCTTTACCATTGACGCCCGGAAAGCGCCAAAAACAGCACTTCTCAAGCTAGGGCTGGCATTTTCGATGTTTTTCCGGCAGTTTGCGCCAACTTCAACGGCCAAGAGCGAACCGCCCGAACCCATGCAGACTGCAGTCGCTTCAAACATCTACGTCTCCCGGCGGGAGACCACGCGTCCGGCTTCGCCGCTGCTCAGCGTGATTGTTCCGGTGTTCAACGAAGAAGATGTCATCCTTCATTTCCTGGAAGCGACGCGCCCCGTCCTCGACCAGACAGGCCTGCAGTACGAATATGTCTTCATTGACGATGGCAGCCGCGACAAGACGGCGGACATCCTTTCGGACCAATTGAAAGCCGGTCTGCCGGGGCGGCTGCTTGGCCTGTCGCGCAACTTCGGCAAGGAAGCGGCTTTGTCGGCAGGCCTGGAAGCCGCGAAGGGCGATATCGCCGTCATTATCGATGCGGATCTTCAGGATCCGCCCGAGCTTATCCTGCAAATGCTGGATGGATGGCGCGCGGGATACGATGTCGTATATGGCCTGCGCGTCGACCGGTCCTCCGACACCATGGTCAAACGGCAGACAGCCGGTATGTTTTACAGGCTGTTCAACCGGCTGGCGAATATCGACATGCCCGCCAATGCCGGGGACTTCAGGCTGATTGATCGCGCGGTAATCGATGCGCTCCTCAGGCTTCCGGAACGCAACCGCTTCATGAAGGGCCTGTTTGCCTGGGTCGGATTTCCGGCAATGGCGTTGCCCTATGAACGCCCGCCACGCAAGGCCGGGACCGGCAAGTTCAACTACTGGAAACTCTGGAACTTTGCCCTGGACGGGCTGACAGCGTTCACCACGCTGCCCCTGCGGGTCTGGTTCTATGGTGGTGCCTTTGTTTCGCTGGCGGCCTTTGCCTATGCGCTCTACCTGACACTGCGCGTCTTCGTGGCTGGCATCGACGTGCCCGGCTACGCCTCGCTTATGGTCGCGCTCCTGTTTTTCTCGGGCGTGCAATTGCTGTCGATTGGCATGATCGGGGAATATATCGCGCGCCTTTTCAATGAGGCCAAGCAGCGCCCGGTTTACATTTTGCAGGACGTGATCGAGGGAGAGAAGTCTCAGGTTGAAAGTCAGGCGGAAACCGGAAACGATGGCAGCTGAGGCGAAACGGCAAAAACTGAAAACCGAAACAGCGGCGGCAGGGAAGTTTGCCCTGATCGGTATCCTGGCTACATTGACACATGCCGGTGTTGCCGGAACGCTGCTGGAAACAGGGTTGCTCTCGGCCTACGCCGCCAACATTTGCGGTTTCCTGGTCGCGTTCGGCGTCTCTTTTAGCGGCCACTACTTCTGGAGCTTCGCGCATTTGCGTCAGGACGGCTGCGCCCTGAAAAGCATGGTCCGCTTCCTGGTGATTGCCATCGCCGGTTTTCTGTTGAACACAACGGTACTCGCGCTCTGGCTGAACCTCACGCCCTGGCCGGACCTGATGGGCCTGTTGTTTTCAATCGCGATCGTGCCGGCGCTCACTTTCCTCGGCGCTCGCCTCTGGGCCTTTTCACACCAGCCTGCAGAAACATGACACCAAACCTGGGACTTGCCTCAAAATGACCGCTGTCCGCGCCGCATTCTGGTATGCGGGGATCCTGTGCCTGCTCTATGCCCTTGTCCCGAGCCTGACATTTCCCAATCCGCCTCTGGATGTGGTCGAGGGATTTGCCTGGGGGCGTGAGCTTCAACTCGGTTATACAAAGCACCCGCCCATGCAGGCCTGGCTCCTGGAGTTGAGTTACCAGCTCACCGGTGGTCGCTATTTTGGTGGTTACTGGCTGAGTGCTTTGAGCGCTGCCCTCGGCTATGTCTTCATCTGGAATATCGCCCGGCGCCTTGATCTGTCCGACTGGCAATCCTTTTGGGCCATTGTTCTGACAAGCGTGACTTTTTACTTCACGTTGCCGATGCCCGAGTTCAACCCCAACATCCTGCAGATCCCCGTCTGGACAGGGATGATCTATTTTTTCCTGCGTGCACTTGAATCCGGACGGCTTCTTTTCTGGGTCGCCCTCGGCCTGTTGGCGGCCTTCGGCCTCTATACCAAGTATTTTGTGCTGCTGGTCATCGGCACCATCGGGCTTTACGCACTGGTCTTTCCGGATGCACGCCGGCACATTCTTTCGCCCGGACCCTGGCTCTGTGCGCTGGTGTGCATCATCCTGCTGGTGCCGCATGTTCACTGGCTGCTTCAGACCGACTTCCTGACCCTGCAATATGCTGCCAGCCGCAGCAAGTCGGCTGCATCCTTCTTCGACCACGTCTACAATCCGCTGAATTTCTTCTTTGCCCAGGTCGGCAATCACGCCGGCCTGTTTGTTGTCGTTCTGATTGGTCTCGGCTGGACCGGACTGCGTCAATTCAAGACACGGCATGCCGAACTGCGCAGGCAGCCGGTTCCGGTAAACGACCGCTTCCTGCTCTGGTTCGCCTTCGTGCCCTTGGTGGTGGTCCTGCTGGCGTCGGCCCTGACCGGCAACGAGTTCGAGCATATGTGGGGAACACCCATGTTCGTGCTCTCCGGCATCGTGGCTGTCCGGTTTCTGACTTTGCCGGAGGTGTGGCCATACCCACGCCGGGCCCTGATAGCGGCGATGACAATCCAGGCAATCTTTCTTGCCGTCATTTTTGGCCAGGCGGTTCTGGAACCGTACTGGAAGACCAAACAGACGCGCATGCATTATCCAGGAGAAGTGGTTGCCAGGGACCTCGCCGCCATCTGGAAATCCGAAATGGGCACCGACCTGCCTTACGTTGCCGGCGACATGTGGTCAGCCGCCAATGTCACGCTCCACGCCCCTGGACGCCCCTCGATGTTCTATCTGCACAGCCAGACCCTGAGCCCATGGATCGACATTGAAGACGTGCAGAACAAGGGACTGATGATTGTCTGGCGCGGCGACCGCGAACAGCCGCTGAATGAAATTCTCGCCCACTATCCGAACGCCCTCCGCGAAGGCAGCAGGACCTATACCTACCACACGTCCGGGAACATTCCGGACGCTGTCGTGAACTGGCTGATCATCCGCCCCGGCGAGGTTTCCACCGGTTCGGGAACGTAAATCTGAACGTCGGCGAAACCCGTCTGGCCTCCGACGCAAAAGGCGATTAACGTGCCCCGATGATCAGCATGGCGGAAATCGATGATGTGGAGGACTGGCTGATTGACCAGTCCCTTGGCCGACCTGACGTGGCCACCATGTTCGCGCAAATGTGCCAGAAGCTGCGCCTGTGCAACGTTCCCATTGACCGGGCAATGCTGGTCTGGTCGACCCTCCATCCGCTGATCGAGGCTGAACTTGCCTTCTGGGAAAACGGCGCTGAGGTTCAACACGAACGGTTCGGGCATGCCGATGAAGAGGACGAAGGCTGGCTGAGCAGTCCTATTCGCGCTGTCCTGGTGAACCGGGAACCCATGCTGCGTCGACGCCTGACCAACACCAACGCGCCCTTCGAATTTCCATTGCTGGCAACGCTGGCCGAGAGTGGCTACACGGATTACCTGGTTATCCCGACCGAATTCGACATTCCGGCGATCCAGGGTGACTATCCCAGCACCGGTATCATTGTCAGCTGGGCAACGCGCGAGGAAGGCGGGTTCGCCGACGATGCTCTCAAGGCCATCCGATACATTCAAAAACGCCTGGCCCTTGCCGCGCGCGCAACGCTCGAGGGCCAGATCAGCCAGACGGTCGCCGAGACGTATCTGGGCAAAATCGCGGGAAACCGGGTTCTCAACGGCCAGATCCGGCGCGGCGACGGCAGCACCATCGATGCGGTCGTGTTCTTTTGCGACATGCGCAATTCCACGGCGATCGCGGAGGACCTTGGACCGGATGCTTACCTGTCCTGGCTCAACAGCTATTTCGAGGCAACGGCAGGATCCGTCCTGGCCCATGGCGGCGAGGTTCTCGACTACATCGGTGACGCCGTTCTCGGCGTCTTCCCGATCGAAAACCGAACCTTTGAGAATGTCGTCGTACAGGCAATCGCCGCAGCAGACGAAACGCGTGCCCGGATCAGGGCAATCAACGAGCGCAATGCACACGCCCATGTCTTGAAGTCCGGCATTGCCCTGTCCGTCGGACCGGTGATGTTTGGAAATATCGGGGTTCCCGAAAGGCTCACCTTCTCGGTTGTCGGCCAGACGATCCATGCGGCCGCCCGGATCGAGAACCTTACGAAGACGGTTGGCGCCGACATTCTCATGACACGGGAGATTGCAGCCCACGCTACCGATCGCGCGCGGCCGGTCGGCGCATTCGAGCTCAGCGGCTTTGCTGAACGCCAGCCCCTCTTTGCATTGGAATAATCCCATTCGCCCCCTATCAGGACGTCACCCGGCACGCTAATGCTGTGCGAAATTCGCGCCAACAAGAAGACAACGACAGAAAACCATGACAGATCTCCGTCCCGACATTCGTCCCCATCTTCCCTACCGTGAACAGGAAGCGGCAAATGGCGACGCGGGCACGCCCATTGTCCTGTTGCACGGATTTGGCGGTGACCGTCAGACCTGGCTCAACATTCAGACCGGTCTGGCGCCCAGGAAGCGCTCTATAGCCTTTGACCTTCCAGGACATGGGGAAGCTCTGGACTGGCCGAAGATCGGTCACGCCGGCATTGCCGCCAAGGCAGTCGTGCAGTCGCTGGAGGCGCTCGGCCTGTCGCGAGTGCATCTTGTCGGCCATTCCATGGGCGGCGCGGTTGCCAGCCTGATTTCCCTTCGTGAACCGGACCTTGTGGCCAGCATGACATTGCTCGCGCCCGGTGGCTTCGGACCCGAAATCAACCATCGGCTGCTGAGACGCTATGCTGTCGCCAGCGATCCGGCCGAAATGGAGGTCCTGCTGGAACAGTTTTTTGGCTGGGAATTCCGGTTACCGAAGTTTCTGGCCAGCACGGCTGCCGAAAGCCGGTCACGCCCCGGTGCGGCTGCAACGCTTGAGGCCATTGCAGACGAGATCATCGACGGATCCGTTCAAAAGACCCTCCCGCGCAATGAACTGGCGGCGCTCACAATGCCCATCAAGGTCATTTGGGGAACCCAGGACAGGGTCCTGCCCACGCGTCAGGCCCACAAGCTGCCGGGCACGGTTGCAACCCACATCTTCGAGCGCGTCGGACATATGCCACATCTCGAGATACCGGCAGAAACCGTTCGATTGATCCTGCAAAACACCGTCGCTGAATAGGAAACGGACCGTCAGGTCCGGCTTGGACGGCGAAACACCCGATGATCGAATCTGTTCTTGCTTGCCGCCGGACGACCTAAGCGTCCGGCAACAGGTCTTCGCGCCAATCTTCACCGATGACACGCCGCGCCATCATGTGCGAGCGAGGTGAATTGATGCTGTCGACCGCAATAAGTTTTCCGGCTTTCAGATAGGCGACATAGAACTTCTTGTCCCCGGGGGAACCGACAACGACAGTGTTGTCATAGCCTTCCGACAGGCCCGCGATCTGAAGCTTGATTTCGTACTGGTCGGACCAGAACCAGGGGAGCGGATCATAATCGACCTCCTGCCCCAGCAGCGCCTGCGCCACTGCCTTTGCCTGATCGATCGCGTTCTGCACGCTTTCCATCCGCACCGAGCGCTGATACTTGCCCGAGTAGAAGCGCGTGCAGTCACCGACCGCATAGATGTCAGGATCGCTGGTCTGACCCGTTCCATCGACCAGAATGCCGTTGTCGACTTCCAGACCGCACTCGGCAGCCAGATGATCGTTCGGCTCGGCCCCGACCGCGATCAGGACAAGGCCGGCATCGATCACTTCACCGCCACTCAACCTGACACCGGTCGCCTTTTCTTCTCCCACGATTGCCTCAACGCCGGTATTCAGGCGCAAATCAATGCCGTTATACCCGTGAAGGCGGGTAAAGAAGTCCGAGACAGTCTCGCTGACAACGCGTTTCATCGGCCGGTCCTGGGCCTCGATGACGCTGACTTCCTTGCCCAGCGCCTTTGCGACCGCAGCGACCTCAAGCCCAATATAGCCGGCGCCGATGATGGCGACCCGCGCCGCCTCTTTCATGCCCTCGCGAATGGCATCGACATCGGCAATCGACCGCAGCGTTGCCA
This sequence comes from Roseibium sp., assembly GCA_017643925.1. Lineage (GTDB taxonomy): Bacteria > Pseudomonadota > Alphaproteobacteria > Rhizobiales > Stappiaceae > Roseibium. The sequence goes on from JAEPML010000004.1 coordinate 33,013, forward strand.
CGCCGGTCTTGTCGGCGCCTTCCAACGGGATAGAACGCGCGCTTGTCCCGGTCGCAAGAACCAGTTTGCCGTAGGACAACGTGTCCCCGTTTTCCAGGTGAAGCCGTTTCCCGGCCCGGTCGACGGAAACGACCCGGGTGCTGGGAATGTGGTCGATTTTGTTTGTCTCGAAAAATGCCGGGGGCCGCAGCCACAAACCTTCCGGTCCCACTTCCCCGGCCAGAAATTTTTTGGAAAGCGGCGGTCTTTGATAGGGAGGATGCGCTTCTTCGCCGATCAGGCGCAAAGGACCTTCAAAACCGCCCTGACGCAAGGACTGGGCAACCTGCGCACCGGCCTGGCCGGCACCCACGATGACGATTTCTTCCTGCATTCCGCTCCGCCTTCTGCATGCATGAGCTTTCGTCACTAGCACGAAGAATGACGGCTCGCCAGACATGCAAAACGCCGCGACAAAATTGTCGCGGCGTCAGCAAGCGATTTTGAGATTTAGGCGCTGCGCACACCCTGCAGGAACTCTGCGATCTCCTGCCGGATCAAGGCACCCTGCTCACCTAGCGAACCGGCGAGCTTTTCAACCTCGGCACCGTTGCTACGGGCGATTTCCGCGGCGCTTCCGACCGTTTCCATGCGCGACACGCCTTCCTCGGAACGGGACGAGGCGCTGGAAACATTGTGGCTGATGGCCTGAACGGCCTCATCCTGCTGTTCGACAGCGGCTGCGACGGCGCTTGCGAGCCCTTCCATATCGGAGATGATCTTGTTGACATCCTCGATGGCCTGAACAGCCTGACCGGAAGATCCCTGTATCGCCTCGATCTGGGTCGCGATGTCTTCGGTTGCCCGGGACGTCTGGTCGGCCAGCTGCTTGACCTCGGCCGCAACGACGGCAAAGCCTTTGCCGGCTTCACCGGCACGCGCAGCCTCGATGGTTGCGTTCAGCGCAAGCAGGTTGGTCTGATTGGCGATGTCGCGGATGAGACCCATGACCTCACCGATCCGGTCTGCCGCACTGCTCAGTTCCTGCATGGTCGATACGGTCGACGATGCGCTCTGAACAGCCTGTTGGGCAACTTCGGTCGACTTGTTGGCCTGTCCGGCGATCTCCGCAATGGAGGCAGCCAGTTCTTCGGCCGAATGCGCTGCCGACGTCACGTTTTCAGCGGCTGTGCGCACGGCTCCGGCAGCTTCTTCGGATTGATCGGCAACATCGTCGGCCGATTTTTCCATGGACTGGGAGGTCTGGCGCAGCTCGTCATTGGACTTGTCGAGGCTGACCAGCGCTTCCGACACCGTGCTTTCGAACCGCTCGATCAGGCCATCCAGGCGTTCGACCCGCGCAGCGCGGCGCTGGTTGTCGGCATCCTGCGCTTCTGCGAGCTGTTCCCGCTCGACCGCATTGTCGCGGAAGACCTGAACGGTGCGACTCATGGAAGCAAGTTCGTTGTTTCCGGTCACCTCGGGCAAATCCAGATCGGTTTGTCCACCTGCGAGCGCTTCCATGGCCTGCTGCAGCCGTCCGAGGGGCTTCGCGATCGATTGCCCGATCAGAAGCGCGGTTGCCGGCAGCAGCACAAGAAGGCCGATGATCGTGCCGCCGATTGCGAACATCGCGATTGAACGGGCATTTTCCAGCTGAGCGGCAGCTTCAGCCTGAATGCTCATGGCCGCCTTGTTCAGCTCGGTGATGTGCGGAGGCACAAGTTCGAACAGGCTTTCCAGCAACGCTACATGTTCGGACTTTTCCGCCATGGCAACGTTGTAGCCATCGAATGCCGACTTGTACTGCGCCATGTTGTCGGCCAGTTCCTTCTTGATGGCATCCGAGATGTAGACCTTCTTCAGAAGCTTCTCGAACGCCGCGAACTGGTCTTCAAAAACCTGAACGGCTTCCGGCGTGTTGTTCAGCGTGTATTCCTTCTCGGCAAGCTGCACTGCCAGAATAGCGCGTGCGAGCTTTTCGAAATCAGGACCACCACCGAATTTCATTTCCTCGAAGAGGCGGTCCTTCACGGCGCCTGTCTTCTCGTTCAATACCGCCAGAAAACCCTGGCTATTGTCGTAGCCGATCTTCTGTTGCGCCTGATCAAGAAGTTCGAACGCACCGAATGTGCCCTCGAGCGTATCCTTGACGTCGTTTACGCGTGCGGCATGGTCAGTTGCCGCACCGTTTGCGACAAGCTTCGACACGGCAGCACTGGCCTGTTCCAGTGTCGCCCCAAAGGCCTGGTACCTTTCGGAGGACGGGGCGCTCAGATATTGTTTCTCAATCGTTCTGAGCGCGGATGCGGCTTCCGAAAGTTCTGCGACCTGCTCGGCGAGCGTCGAGCTGTCATTCATGCGCGTGAACGCGGAATTCAGTTCGCCCTGGCTCCAGAAGAACACGGCACCGATCGCCAGCAAGCCGACGATCGTGAACAAACTGAGGGTGAGAATTCGTACCTTGACCGTTAACCTGGCCAGGAGGTGAAGGGGGGATTGCGATCCAAAGGCCACCAGCGTATGTCCTCTAATGCATATTGCTAGCCTTCAGGGTCCGCTAAAATTGCCAATTTACTGTTAATGCCCCGACAACCATAAGTTTCCGTCACGTCACTATTTGGCGGATTTCTGCGTTTTTTTAGAGGATCCCCTTGAATTTACTTGCCAAAGCAGCCCCGGCCATTTTTGTGCTTTTGTGGTCCACCGGCTTCATCGGGTCAAAGTTGGGTGCTCCGTATATCGAACCCATGGTGTTTTTGACGGTGCGATTTCTGGCCGTCATACCCGTTTTGCTTGTTCTGGCAGTGCCCCTGGTAAAGGCCTGGCCGAAGTCCCCGGTCGCGATCCTGCACTGCGTAATTACCGGCATGTTGGTCCACGGAATTTATCTCGGCGGCATTTTCTGGGCCATCAAGCAGGGCATGCCCGCTGGCGCGTCTTCCATCATTGTCGGCCTGCAACCGGTCCTGACGGCGATGATTGCGGTCTCCATGCTTGGTGAGAGCATCTCCCGAAAGCACTGGCTGAGCATGGCCATCGGCGCGGCAGGTCTGGCTCTGGTGCTTGGTCCCAAGTTCGATCACACCGGCACCGGCATCACCACTGTCACTGTGACCGTCGCATTTGTTTCGGTTCTCGCCATCAGTCTGGGCACTGTCTACCAGAAGCGGTTCGTTCCCAATACGGATCTTCTGGCGGCGACCGTCTGGCAATATGTAGGCGCACTGCTGGTCACCATCCCGCTCAGCCTGTTCGAAAGCTGGCAAATTACCTGGTCCGGCGAACTCGTTTTCGCGATGGCATGGCTTGTCATTGTTCTGTCTGTCGGAGCCATCCTGCTGCTGATGTTGCTGATCCGCCAGGGCGCCGTGTCCCAGGTGGCAAGTCTTTTCTACCTGGTCCCGGTCGCGACAGCCGTTGAAAGCTACTTCCTCTTTGACGAGACGTTGCTGCCGATACAGATCGCCGGCATGGGACTGGTGATCGGGGCTGTTCTGACAATCAGGGGTGCGGCGCGCAAAGGCTGAACCGCATCAGGACTGCGGAACCGGTGCGGGCAGCGCCGCCCTCTGCTTCTGGCGGTCCCTATAGCGCCTCTGTCTCGAAATCGCGGCATTGAGTTCGCCGCCGAGGATGAAGACAAGAGCACAGATATAAAGAAAAATGATCGCGGTCATGATGCCCGCCAGGCCGCCATAGGTGGAAACGTAGTTGGCAAAACTGGCCAGATAGGCACCAAAGACACTGCCGGCGACGATCCACATGACCAGCGTTGCCAGAATACCGGGCCACAGGTCCTTGAACGATCTCTGACCGGCCGGCAACAGCCAGTGCGAAATGAACAGTCCGATAATCAGAAGGGACCCGGCAAGCGTGTAGCGGGCCACGTTGATCGACAGAAGGAAGGATTCCACCTTGGGCACATGATGTGTCAGCGTGGTCAGCGCAAGTGGCGCCAGGACCACCAGGAACGTGTAGGCCAGCAGGATCGCCGCGCCCAGCAGCACCAGGAAAATGGACTGGATGCGCAGCAGAATGAAAGATCGGTTGTCAATCTGACGATAGGCCCGGTTGAGCGCGGTGCGCAGCGCCTCGATGCCGTTGGAGGAAAACCAAAGGGCTGCAATCGCACCGAATGTCAGCAAATCACTCCGGCGCACCGTCAGCACACTCTCGATTTCGCGCGCGACTGGTGCCGCAACCCGTTCGGGCCAGGCATCGAACAGCAACTCGGTGGCCGTCGCGGCAGCACCGTCATAGCCAAAAAAGGCGGCAAGCGACGCGATGAAAATCAATAGCGGGAACAGCGCCAGCAGCACGGACAGGGCCACATGACTGGCCATGGCAAAGCCGTCATCTCGCGCAAAATGCCCGATTGCATCCTTCAGGACAGCGTAAACAATGATGGCGGTCTGATGGGCACCCATGCGTCCTGATGTGGCCTTTGCAACCCGTGCCCGTCAAGGGGCATTACCGCCCCCCACCAAAAGACTATGAAATTCGGTCTCGACAAAGCCGCGTGTGCGATGCAACATAGTTTCAACAAACAGCGCTGCTGCGCAACAAATGAAAACGGAGATCGCCCATGTCCTCAGCTGCCGTGCAGACAGCAGATATGCAACCGAATTTGACGGACCGGACCGGTGCCGCCGTCGAGAGCCTTGACCGTCTGCTGGATCTTGCAGCGCAGCGCGTACGCGAACGCGTTGTCGTGGATGGACGCATTTCGTCAGCCGCAATGGAGGCGGAGCAACGGTCAACACATGGTCTTGCCTGGTTGGCGACCTACGTGGAATCGCTTCGCCAGCTGGATGCCTATGCCCGTCGCCTGACAGGGGAAGGTCGCTACGGTGCACTGGAAGACCGGATCGTCAAGCTCGGCTTTTCGGAATACCTGTCGCAGGTTTTCGGCGGCATCCCGATGAACCAGGGCGAAATTGTCCGTCTTGCCGACCTGGGCGTTCTGCCGGATGAAGCCGCAACCTTTCAGACCGAAGATATCCTTGCACTGATCGAGACTGGAAACACCACCGAAATCCGGCAGGAACTGACAGGGCTCATTCGTGATCAGGCCGGCCATTCCACCTTCGGCGATGCCGGCCTCGACGAGACCATGGAACAGATCCGCAACGAGATGCGGCGTTTCGCGGAAGGCACAGTTGTTCCGAATGCTCACGAATGGCACCTGAAAAACGAATACATCCCGATGGAAGTCGTGGACCAGATGTCCGAGCTCGGTGTTTTCGGGCTGACCATTCCGGAGGAATTCGGAGGGCTCGGGCTTGGCAAGGAGGCCATGTGCGTGGTCTCCGAGGAATTGTCACGGGCCTATATCGGTGTCGGGTCACTGGGCACACGGTCCGAAATCGCGGCGGAACTGATCCTGTGCGGCGGAACGACTGAGCAAAAGGAGCACTGGCTCCCGAAAATCGCTTCGGGCGAAATCCTGCCGACAGCCGTCTTTACCGAACCCAATACCGGCTCCGACCTGGCTTCGCTGAAGACCCGGGCGGTGAAGGATGGAGACACCTGGAAGATCTCCGGCAACAAGACCTGGATCACGCACCCGGTCCGGGCTGACATCATGACGCTGCTGGCACGAACCAATCCGGATGAGCCGGGCTACAAGGGCCTGTCCATGTTCATTGCCGAGAAACCGCGCGGCACCGACGAGGATCCCTTCCCCGCAGAGGGCATGAGTGGCGGCGAGATAGAAGTCATCGGCTATCGCGGCATGAAGGAATACGAGATCGCTTTTGACGGCTTTGAGGTCAAGGGCGAGAATCTTCTCGGCCAGGTCGAGGGCGAAGGCTTCAAGCAGTTGATGCAGACCTTCGAAGGGGCTCGCATTCAGACCGCTGCCAGAGCGCTCGGCGTTGCCCAGTCTGCGCTGGATCTCGGTCTGAGATATGCCGAGGAACGTATCCAGTTCGGCAAGGCGCTGATCAACTTCCCCCGCGTTTCAGACAAGCTGGCAATGATGACCGTCGAATTGATGATCGCGCGTCAGCTCACCTATTTCTCGTCCTGGCAGAAGGACAGCGGCAAGCGCTGTGACCTGGAAGCCGGAATGGCCAAGCTTCTGGGTGCGCGTGTCGCCTGGGCGGCGGCCGACAACGCTCTCCAGATCCATGGCGGCAATGGCTTTGCGCAGGAATATGCGATCTCACGTGTCTTGTGTGACGCGCGTATCCTGAACATCTTCGAGGGCGCTGCGGAAATTCAGGCGCAGGTCATTGCGCGCCGGCTGCTGGAAACACGCGGCAACGCTTGAGACAGATAACCTGCAACCCCGGCTCAAGGCCGGGGCTGTACCCTCTCAGGTGTCAGTCCTGTTCTATTCAACCGTGATCGTGATCCGTTCGGGCATCACCAGAAGCCAATGGACAATATGGCTCCAGTCCCCGAGCACCGGCTGAAGCGTGCGCGCACCTCTGGACAACTCGACGGTTGTTGCGGTTCGGCAACCGCCGAAATGCTTGTGCTTTTCACCGGCGAGCGCAGGTCCGATGCCCGACAGTTCCAACGCAACGCCCGTCCGGAAATTGGCAAAAGCGATGGAAATCACCCATAATCCGAGAGCAATTTGTTGAAGATCTTCGGTTTCACACCACATTAAATGGATGCGGGACAAAGGAAGACATCGGGAATGACATCATCTTTTTCATTCGAAGATCTCGGTTTCGATCCTGAAATACTGGGACCCGAAGAGGAACAGAAACAAAGCGTTCGCCAGAAACTTCTGGCGACGGCGCGCAAGGCTGCGCGCCAGGTTCCTTTCATGGAAGATGTTGTTGCCGGTTACTATTGCGCGCTGGATCCCGGCACGCCGACAAAGGTTCGGGCGACGGTCATCGCCGCTCTGGCCTATTTTGTCTTGCCGATCGACACGATTCCCGACTTTATCATCGGCGTCGGATTTGGGGACGATGCAACCATCCTGATGGCAACGATCGCCATGATCAGAAGTCACATGCGCGACGAACATTATGATGCCGCACGCGACGCCCTGAAAGACGGCGACCTTTAGGCCAAATCAGGCGCGTCCTATTCCTGGTCTTCGGATGGCAACGGTCCCGGTCTCTCGGGCTTATTGCCATGCCAGGTTCCCGACGTTCTACCTGCAACCAGCCAGTAGACGGTACCTGCCAGAAAACCCGCGGTCAGGGCGACAGCACTGCCGGGCCTGATTCCGGTCACCTCCCCCGATGCCCCCAGCGTCCACAGGACAAAGGCAATAACCCCACCGGCAGCAACGTGAAAGATGATCCCCCGCAAACGTGCAATTTCTGCAATCGCGATCAGTATCCCGGCGGGCACCAGTGACGCGGCACCAACAACACTTGCGCCAACCATTCCGGTTCCGACCATTGCCGCGAAGGCAACAGGATCTTCATCTGGATGCGCGGCTCTGAAAAAGCCCCAGGCCAGAAACACGCCGCAGGCAAGAACGCCGAGAATAAACCCGCAGACAATCTTGAGGAGTTGCATCAGAAACTTGCCACCGTCCAAGCCGCGTTCCTTCTTCAAAATGAAATCGTCTTCCTTACTTGAAGCCTTGATCAGGAAATTACAACAGAACTGTCGATTGAATCGTGATCGTTCACGGACTGAAAACCAAATCCCGGATTGCCCGGACAATCCTTAAGCCAAGGGGTTGGAGATCGCTGTTTTCGGTTGACTTTTGGCAGAATTCACTGGAGTTTAGGCCTTGGCGTCAGGACGTACGCATCTGAACCCTTGGATCACGTGTTCCGAGGCTTTTAGCGTATCCGTAGAGCCAAAACCTGATGTCATGTTGAAACGATAGAGGAGATAGCGACCATTCGCCGTCCGTTCCGCGCCCCGCCTCCTACGAAGGAAGGCCCGCGCACAAACCAAGAAATTCGCGTACGCGAAGTCCAGTTGATTGACCACGAAGGCGCCAACCGAGGTGTCATAGCGACCGAAGAAGCGATGGATATCGCTCTGGATGCAGGTCTGGATCTTGTAGAAATCCAGCCGAATGCCAACCCGCCGGTCTGCAAAATCCTGGACTACGGCCGGTACAAGTACCAGGCTCAGAAGAAAGCTGCAGAAGCCCGCAAGAAACAGAAGACCGTCGAGATCAAGGAGATCAAGATGCGTCCGAACATCGACACCCATGACTATGAGGTGAAGATGAAGAACATGCAGCGTTTCTTCAACGACGGTGACAAGGTGAAGGTCACGCTTCGGTTCAGGGGCCGTGAAATGGCGCACCAGGACCTGGGTATGAAACTGCTCAACAAGGTCCGTGAAGAAACAACCGAAGTCGCCAAGGTGGAATCCGCTCCCAAGCTGGAAGGTCGCCAGATGGTGATGGTGCTGGCGCCGATCAAATAATCAGCGCGACAGCATGTAATAAAACCCCGCCTACTGGCGGGGTTTTTTGTTTGACCAGCGCGTCCGTAAGCGCGCGAGGGAAGTTTTACCGTTACCAGCGACCGGTATTGGCCATGGAGGCCCAGGGCTCCTGAGCGGCAAGCGCGTCCCCTTTTTGCAGAAACTCGATCGAATGATTGTCCGGCGTGCGGATAAAGGCCATGCGCCCATCACGCGGCGGTCGGTTGATCGTAACCCCGGCAACCTGGAGCTGTGCGCAAGTCTCGTAGATGTTGTCGACCTCGTAGGCCAGATGCCCGAAGAACCGGGCTTCACCTAGATCTTCCGGATCGTAGTTCCAAGTGAGCTCCACCGGCGTGTCTTCGCCTCCGGGAGGCGCCATCATGACAATGGTGAAACGTGCTTCGGGTTCGTCGTAACGCGCCGTTTCGGCAAATCCCAGCAGTTCGAAAAAGGCGATGGAGTCCTCAAGATTGCTGACCCGCAGCATCGTGTGCAGATATTTCATTTCACTTCCTGTCGCTTAGAAAATTCGAATGCGTTTGTGGCTTGATCAGCGAATGAACTGGTCGACGAAATCTTCGCCGAGACCAACTTCGGAATAGTGTTTCCGGCACATGTCGATCTTCGTGAACACATCCTCGTATCCGAGAACTGTTCCGACAGGATCGACATAGACCATCACGCCGTTCACCTGGAAATAGGTGATCATTTCATCGACATCCTCGGGCACGACCAGCGTGTGTGTTTCGCCCGGCGGCTCGAAAACATACCCGCCGGCCCTCGCCTCCCAGTCATGCTCCAGATAGTGCCAGCGCCCCTTCAGCACGAAGCCGTGGACGGGCTGCGGATGCCTGTGCCGGGACAGGACGCCGGATTTGCGCACCCGCAGCAAGTTCATCCAGTACCCCTGGGACCGGTTCAGGCATAGCGGCCGGAAGGCGACGTTTTCGGCCTGGGGAACCCAGAGCCTCTCGTCCTCGGGGATTGCATCGGGAATGACAATCTCTTCCTGGGCGTCCTTGGGAAAGGGCAGCTGGTAGGGCTGCATGGGGTTTCCGTCATCTGACTGCAAGGGCATCTTTTCCTCCTAAACCGCTGAATAACCGCCATCGACCGGATAGACGCTGCCGGTCACGAACCCCGCCTTGTCCGACAGGAGCCAGGCGACAAGTTCTCCAATCTCGTTCGGCTTGCCCCACCGGCCCAGGGGTGTCCGGGACAGGATCGCCTCGTTGCGAACGGTATCCGCCTGGAGCGCTTCGGTCATTCCTGTATCGATCCAGCCAGGCGCGACCGCATTCACGCGAATCCCGTCAGCCGCCCAACCGGCGGCGAGGGACTTCGTCAACTGGGCAACACCACCCTTGGAGGCGGAATAGGCAGGGACCAGCGCACCACCGAAATAACTCAGCATGGACGCGGTGTTGACGATGGCACCGGATGACTTCTTGAGAAATGGCTGTGCCGCCAGGCACATGCGCATGGTGCCAACCAGATTGACTTCCAGGACCGTCTTGAAGACGTCCAGGTCATATTCGCGACCGCGCATCAGCACGCCTGCGCAATTCACCAGCCCGTCCAGGCCATCGAGTTCGGCCAGGCAGTTCGAAACGGACAGATCGTCCGTCACGTCGAGCCGATGCGCCGTCAATCCTTCCACCGCCGGACAGTCGGCAACTTCCTTTTCGCTCACACCGGTGGCGATCACCTGCCAGCCCTGAGCGAGCAATACCTCGCACACCCCGAACCCGATGCCGCTGGTACCGCCTGTCACGAGCGCCTTTTTCACGCTGCTTCTCCCGCCGTCAAAAACGATTCCACCTTAGGACGATCGGGCATGGGGGCAACAGCACCAAATCCCTGGGTGGACAATGCCGCAGCAGCGTTTGCATAGAAGGCTGCTTCGAAGGGATCCCGTCCTGCAGCCATTTCCGCCAGAAAGGCACCGTCGAATGTGTCGCCTGCTCCAGTGGCGTCAACGGGTTTGACCCGTTTGCCCTTGATCCGCCTTCGCTCCGTTGGCAGGGCCACGAGAGTGCCCTCTGCGCCCAGCGTCAGAGCGACAACTTCGCATCCGAGATTGAGGTAGAAATCGGCAATCTGGTCCGGATCGCTGAGGCCTGTCAGCTGAACAGCGTCTTCCAGTCCAGGCAAGGCGATCTGGGCCTTGGACATGCCGGCCGTGATCACTGCCCGTGCCCGTTCCAGCGGCCAGAGCGCGGTCCGCAGGTTCGTGTCATAAGCCACCCAGCCGCCGGCTCCCCGGCAGATCTCCATGGCGGCGAACACCGCGTCGGCGGCCGTGTCCGAAATACCCTGGCTGATGCCAGAAACATGAAGAACCTTGGCATTGCGGATGTAGTCAGCTGGAATATCTGCGGCTTTCAGACGGCTGGCTGCCGAGCCCTTGCGCAAATAGGAGAAGTGATGCCCTTGTTCGTCATGATTGACGAAATAGACGCCGGTATGGGCTGCAGGGTCCCGGATCACGCAGGACGTATCGATGCCTTCTGCCTTCCAGAGCGACAGGAATTCGTCGCCAAAGGCGTCAAGCCCCAGACGAGTGACGAAACCCACCTTGGCACCCTGGCGGGCGGCTGCAATCGCGACATTCGACGTGTCGCCACCGTGACCTTTCAGAAAGCGGCCATCCGGTTGCTGGTTGAATTCCAGCATGGGTTCGCCAAGACAAACAATTTCAGGCTGCATGGTTCTCAATCCGAAAAAAGGCTGCGCCGTTTCCGGCGCAGCAGGTTGCTTGGGAGATTCATTGACTGGTGTAGCTCTTGCCGACACCCGGGATTTTCCAGATGCGGAAGTTCGGAATTTCCGGCGAGTCAAAGTCCATTTCGCCGTCCACCCACACATGCAGGTGGTTGGAGACGACATAGAGTGCGCCATCAGGGCCCCAGGCCAGCGTATCGGGCCAGTTCATTTCAGGATGATGGACAAACCGGGAGACCTGACCGGTCGCGCCGTCGAGCTTCATGATCCCGTCCAGCGAAAGCGCGGTCATGTAGATATTGCCTTCACTGTCGCCGGTCATGCCGTCCGTGTTGGAAGGCAGCGAGGTCACAACGTCGACGGCATTCTCGATCACGGTCTCGGAGGTCTCGAAGTTCCGCAGGAGATCGGTGTCGAGGCTGTAGAGCGTGTTGCCTGTCAGGTTGGTCCAGTAGACCGTGTCCTTGTCAGCTGACAGTGCGATCCCGTCCGCACCGGTCTGCATGCCGCCACCTTTCAGGACCTGCCGGTCGTCGATGTTGAAAAAGAAATGCGGTTCGTTGTTGGTGAACTTGTGCTGGTCCAGAATTCGGCGGGCCGAATTGGTGTTGCTGTCATAGATCAACAGACCACCATGGAGGGGATCGCAGAAGATGCCGCTGTCGGCGATATAGGCAAACCCCGTGTCGTTATCGACGGCAAGATCGTTCAGGAAAGAACATTCACGATTGGCCAGTTCGTTCGGAAAGACGAAGCGCTGGATTTCCTTGTTGGCCTTGATGTCCCAGAGCACCAGCTTGGCATCGCCCTCTTCGAAGGGAGGTCCGGCCACATGCCCCTGATCCAGGATCCACATGACATCGTTCCGGTCGATTTCAAATCCGAGAACTGCCTTCAGACCCGCCTTGTTGGCAATGTTGTTCATCTCTTCGGACGGATAGGCTTCCAGCTCCCAGGTCTCGCCGTTCTTGACCAGCTTGGACAGGGTCGAGGGAATCTCCGGACCGCCCCAGCGCGCCGTCGAAACATAGATGTTTCCGGCACTGTCGAGCTTCGCGCCCTGGATCAGGGCCTGGCCGTGGATCTTGGATTTCTCCCAGGCAGCCTGGGTGGCCTCATCCTTGACCGCATATGGCAGGCTGTTCCATTCTGCCACGACTTCCAGCCCTTCCTGAGCGGCTGCAGAAGTGACCAGCGCAACCGTGAGGGCCGCAGTGTTGAGCATTCGTTTCAGCATTTCATCCTCCCTTGCTGAGTGTTGGCGGTCCGCAGGTTGTTGCAGCAACCTGCGGACACTTGCCTGGCCTAGATACGGCCGTATTTCGCCAGACCTTCCCGCAAAGATCCGTTTTGAATGATGAGTTTGGCCTGCTCGGCCTCGCGTTCGTCGATCTCCTGCGACATCCGCAGAACCTCTTCGGCATGCTCGCGCGGCACAACAACGACACCGTCGACATCACCCACGACGATGTCGCCGGGATTGATCATCACTTCACCGATGGGCACTTCGACATTCGAGGCAATGGTCTTGAAACGCCCCAGCGTGGTGCCGGGGGAAACGGACCGGGCAAAGACCGGAAAATCGTAGTCGCGCTTGATCTCGACCAGATCGCGGACCGCACCATCCAGGATCGCTGCCTCGTGTTTGTTGGCAACGGCGCCTGCCGTCATCAAGCCGCCCCAGACCGCCACGTTTTCCTCGCTATTGACCGAAATCACGATGACGGAACCCTCGTCGGCCTCGTCAATGGCATCCAGCGCATGCTGTGGGGGCAGAAATTCCTGGGTCGGTCCTTCCAGGATGGTGACCGCAGGTCCGCAGATTTTCTTGTCGTTGATGCGCGGCTTGATGGACTGGTTCAGGAACCCGGTCCTGCCCGCGACCTTGTCGACGGCATCGGCCACGGAGGCCGTGGCCACGTCTCTAAATCCTGCAATTAACTCAGCGAGCGTCATATTGCATTCCTTTGTTGAGAGTTGAAAAACACCCGGATTTGGCTTCAGTCCGGATATGAGAGCGAAGGGAACGGCAGGGTGTGGAGCCCTACCACTGGTTCACCCAGTTTTTTGGCGTCTGGCCTGTAAGCACCCTTCGAACTTCCTGGGCGGCGTTGCGCTGGAGCACTTCAACGGATCGCTCCGAGTACCAGGCCGCATGATCGGACAAGATGGTGTTGGGCGTCGTCAGAAGGGGATGGTTTTCCCGCACGGGCTCCTGCTCGAAGACATCGATACCGGCCCCGAATATCCGCCCCTCGCGGAGTGCCTTGGCCAGCGCCGTTTCATCGACGAGTCCGCCCCGGGAAACGTTCACCAGAATGGTCGATCGTTTCATGAGAGCCAGATGCTCGGCGTCAATGATGTGCCGCGTCGCCTCGGTCAGCGGCGCATGAAGGCTGACGACATCGGCGCTTCGGCAAAGCTCCTCGAGACTGACGAGCTTCACACCCGCCGCGCGCGCCACCTCTGCTTCAAGGAATGGATCGTAGACAAGCGTTGAACTGAACCCGAACGCCCCGAACTTGCGTGCAGTTTCCAGGCCGATACGTCCACCACCGACAAGACCCAGGACGGCTTTTTCCCGGCCCGGAATGACGGCCTTCTGTCCGATGTCCCACTTTCCCTGCCTGACTTCCGCATCCCGGGTCAACAGGCGTCTTTGAACCGAGAGATAAAGGGCAACCGCGTGTTCGCTGACCTCGATCTCGGCGCCATAGTCGGGCACATTAGCAACATAGATGCCGCGCCCGGTGGCATGCGGAATGTCGACATTGTCGACCCCGACCCCGTAGCGGACAATCACCTTGAGATTGGGACAGCTGTCGATGACCGCGGGTGTCATGGCGCTTTCACGCACCATGACACCAACCGGATCGAGAACGCGCAGGGACGAGATCACGTCGTCGCTCGGTGCCACGGGAACCACCCGGGCATTGGTGTCGGAAAGAACACCTTTTTCTGTCTCGTAACTGGCATAACCAGGTTCGAGAACGGCTACGTTACTGATTGACATCGGTGATCTCTCTACGTCCTTATTCGCCGCGATAGGCTGCTACCGCAGCGTCCAGACGATCCGGCCACTCGGCACCGATTTCACCGACGATGTATTCACGCACGGCCGGCTGCGCAGCCGCACGGAATTTCGCCTTCTGATCAGGAGAAACCGGAACTACTTCCATACCCTTTTCGGACAGGATCGCCGTAGCATTGGCGTCCTGCGCCGCGGTCATGCCCCGGTGGATCGTCTTTGAAATCTCCGCACATTGCGCAACAGCGGTCTTTTCGCTGTCGGTGAGGCTTTCATAGAAGCTGTCCGACATCAGGTAGGCGTGCCAGGAGAACACATGCCCGTCGAGAGACACATATTTCTGGTGCTGGTAGAGCGAGGCATTGACGATGTTGGTCACGCCGTTTTCCTGTCCGTCGACAACCCCTTGTGCAAGAGCGCCGGGCAGTTCGGGCCAGGGCACCGGCGTTGCAGAAGCACCCAGGCTTTCAACGAGTGTCACCCACACCGGTGCGGTCATGACACGCATCTTCATGCCTGCCATGTCTTCCGGTTCGTCCACCGGCCGGACATTGTTGGTGAAGTTGCGCACACCGTTATCAGCGACGCCGAAGCTGCGAATGCCGGTCTTCTGGCGCATGTCTTCGGCGAGCGCATCGCCGAACTCACCGTCCATCACCGCCCAGGCCATCGCCTGGTCGTCGAAAAGGTACGGCATGGCCAGAACCGAGAACGGCTTGTAGATCGCGGAGATCGGGCCGTCGTGGATCGCCGCCATCTGAACGGCGCCCAGCTGCAGGCCTTCCATGATCTCCGAACCGCCACCCAGCTGGCTTGCCGGGAACACCTGGACATCGATCGACCCACCGGTCTTGCCTTCAAAACAGCTTTCAAACGCGAGGGCAGCTGCATGTTTGGGCGAGCTCAAGTCGGCTGACTGGAAATGCGCGTATTTCAGTTCCTTGGCCGATGCGGCTCCGGCAGACACTGCGATTGCAATGGTGGCCGTGGCAGTGAGAAGTTTTGACATGAGTTTCATGAGGTCCTCCCTTTCATGTCAGTTTGAAAATCCGAAATAATTCGGCACGAAGGTGCTGATGCCGGGTACCAGGATGACCAGCAGCAACACGAAGAGTTCGGCCAGCAGCAGCGGAATGACCGCGCGGGACAAGGCTTCGAGCTTGAGCCTGCCGACCGTGGAAATGACGAAGAGCACGGGACCAACCGGCGGCGTGATCATGCCGATGGTCAGGTTGAGAACGAGCATCATCCCGAATTGAAGCGGATCGATACCCGCGCTCGCGGCAATCGGCCCCAGAACCGGCGTCAGGATGATCAGCGCCGGCAACGTGTCGATGAAGAATCCGCAAACCAGGGTGAACGCCGCGAGGATGAGCAGAACAACGATCTTCTCCTGCGAGATCGAGGCAATCGCCTTGGCGAGCTCCTGCGGGATCTGCAGATAGGTCAGCATCCAGGCAAAGATCGATGCCATTGCGACGATCAGGAACACCGAAGAAGTGATGACGGCAGCCCGAACGAAGGCCCCGTAGAGCCCCGACAGCGAAAATCGCCTCAGCAGGAAGCCCAGCAGCAGGGCATAGGCCGAGGCGACGGCACCGGCTTCCGTCGGCGTGAAAACCCCGAGCAGGATGCCGCCCAGAATGATGGCCGGCATGACAAGGGCCGGGAGCGCCAGCCAGGCGCTTTGCACCAGCTCGCCCGTATCGGCCCGGTTGTCCCGACCTCTGTAATCATGCCGAACGGACACGACATGGTTTGCAACGGCAAGGGAAAGACCGAGCAGCAAACCCGGGACGATGCCGGCCAGAAAAAGTCCGGCAACTGTCACACCCTTGGTCGAGATCGCGTAAATGACCGCAAGAATGGACGGTGGAATGATGGGACCGATCGTTGCCGTGGCTGCTGAAAGCGCGCCGGCATAATTCTTGTCGTAGCCGGCCTCGCGCATCATGCGCATCACGATCGCCGAAGGACCGGCGGCGTCAGCCAGGGCCGATCCGCTGATCCCGGCAAACAGCATCGAGACCAGAATGTTCACATGCCCCAGGCCGCCACGTACGTGACCGACCAGGGCATTTGCAAATCTCAGGAGCGCATTGGTCAGGCCGCAGGCGGTCATGAGTTCGGACGCCAGGATAAAGAACGGCACCGCCATGAGCGGGAAGCTGTCGATCCCGGCGAACATCCGCTGCGCGGCGACAAGCGGATTAAGCGACGTTCCGGTGACAAGTGTCACCAGCCCTGCGATGCCCATGGTGAAGGCAACGGGTACACCCAGAACCAGGGTCGCGAAAAACAGGACAATCAGCGTGTTGGTCATGCCTGGCTCTCCCGACTGTCTTCGGGCTGGGAGCCGTCCGTCACGAAATCATTGGCCACAAACCGACGTGCAAACAGGGCGAGATGGACCAGGAAGAGACCGCAACCAAGCGGGATTGCGACATAGGGCAGACCGCGCGGCATGCCGGTGGACATGGTTTCCTTGGGCCAGCCAAACGCAACAAATTCGATGCCCAACCAGGTCATGACGCCCATGAAGCCGGCCATGACCACGACGATCAGCCACTTCAGGGCCAAGGAAAGTCTTGGAGGCAGCATGTCGGCCAGAAGGGTGATCGCAACCAGGCGGCCTTCGCGCAGGGCAAGTCCGGCTCCGCAAAAGGCACCAAGCACCATCAGGTGCCGCGCCGCTTCCTCTACCCAGGCAAATGAACTTCCGAATCCGTAGCGCCCCAGCACATTGATGAAGACGATGCCGAAGACCAGGGCCAGAACCCCGGCAACCAACGCCCTGTTGGCAGCAACAAATAATTTCTCGAACGTCTCCAAGGAGCCCCACCCATCTCAGTTCATCGGGAAATCATCGTCTGGCATACTGTATGCCAGTTCGATTTTCGACACGGCGCTACAATTGGCATACTGTATGCCAGTTGTCAAATCACTGGCATATTGTATGCCAATGGAAGCTGGGTTAGGGTCCTGCCAAGGAGATCCCAATGAAGTCGATTAAACGACCGAAATCACTCACCGAATTGGTGACGGAAACGCTGCGCGAATGGATTGTGAGCGGTGACCTGGAACTTGGCGAACACCTGTCCGAGATTCGCATTTCAAAGGAACTTGAGGTGAGTCGCACGCCGGTCCGCGAAGCGGTCAACCGCCTCGAAATGGAGGGCCTGTTGACGGTGGAACCGATGCGCGGGACCTTCGTCTTCAGCCTCGAACCCCGCGAACTTGCCAAGCTCTGTGACGCTCGTGTCTGCCTCGAGACCGCAGCCCTGAGGGAGGCGATACGGCTGAACCCGGATGCACTTCACGAGGACCTCGCCGGCTGCGTCGACGACATGACAAAGGCCAGGGACAGAAATGACGATTCAGCTTACCTGGCAGCCGACACGGTGTTTCATCAATGCCTGTTCGATCACTCGGACAACCGCTTCCTGAACGATGCCTACCAGGCAATCTCCAAGAAGATGGCGGCTCTGCGCAACCGGCTGGGCCGGCATCCCGAGCACATGGCCAAGTCCTATCGCGAACACATTGAGCTGACCGATGCCGTGAAGCGCAGGGATCTGGACGAGGCCCTGGAAATCCTGAAGTCCCATATCGACCGCAAGGAAGGCTCCTACTGGAACGAAGCCACCGTGTCTGAAAACGCGTGAGTGTCAGTCTTCGACAGGCAGACACGCGCCTTCGTTTTCTGCGGCGACGGATTCCCTGCCCTTGGGACTGAGCCCGTATACCCCCCGTTCAACCCGCTCGAACCAGCCGTAATGATCGTCGGCCATCATGCGCGTTGCCCGCTCAACCCCGGTCGCCTTTGCCACCTCTGCCCCCCGGCTCGGCCCGTTGGCAAGCAGGTGATTTGCACAGCGGATCGCATCCTGCCGATAGGCCGTCACCAGCGTGACACGGGTCGACCCGCCCGTGTTAGGATCGCCGACCCTGCGGGAAAACTCTCTCAGCAGCCGGTCCTTGCGCGGTTTTGACTTGCGCGGCGTATAGGGCGCCGGATCGAGATGCACCTCAACAAGCTGGTCGGACAGGCGCACGGTGATCAATCCGAGGCCCAGTCGTCTCGCCAGCTTCTTGTTGCTTTTCAACGCCTGCTGAAACCGGCGGCCCGTGCCTCGGGCAACGGCGATATAAACAGCATCCGTTATGGTTTGCCGTGCGATGGCCTGGTGAAAGAGACCAAGCGTAAAACCTGTTTTCAGCTCGACAATCACGGGATCGGCACCTTCGCGGCACGCAACAATATCTGCGGCACCAACCTCTGCCTTGACCTCGTAGCCTTGCCCGGTCAGATAAGCCTTTACAGGCTGGTAGAGCTCAGTTTCCAGAATACGACCCATGGGAGCATCCTAGGCTCCGGCGATGGCCTGTTCAATTGATCGGCAAGGGTTGCCGAAATTGGATCACACTTTTCTTTCATGGTTTCTCGGGTCATCACGCTGCTCGACGCCTCACCGATCACATATCTTTCACCCAGTGCGTGTTGATTGGCATTCAGAATCATCTCTCTTTGTACAATTGCACCCGGCTTTGGAAGCCTGCCCACCCTGGAATTGAAACATGGCTCGTGAACTGGCTGAAATCCTGGCTCAACACAAACCAGCATTGCTCATCGGCAACGGCATCAATCGCCACAACAGCAAGGCAAGCGCCTCCTGGGACGACCTTCTCGCAACATTGGCAGCCAGACAGGGTCTGAGTCTTACCGGGACGGACGCCTTGGAAATGTCGAACACGGAGTTTTTCGACATCCTTGACCTGGCCCGCGCCGAAACGGATCGGAACAGTCTGCAGGAAGAATTCTGTAACCTCATGGAAGACTGGATGCCGTCCGCTCATCATGCCGAAATTGTCGGGTGGGCGAAACGACATCAAAGACCCGTTGTCACGGTGAACTTCGACGAGACGCTCGCACGGTCCGTCGATGCCGATTTTTTTCGCCGCGGTGAACACTTCACCCACTTCTATCCCTGGAGTTCCTATTTCTCCGACCGTGAGGTTCGCGATCCGCGCAAAAGTTTCGCGATCTGGCACGCCCACGGCATGATGCGATACAAGCGCAGTATCCGATTGGGCCTTACCCATTACATGGGCTGTGTCCAGCGGGCGCGTCCCTGGGTCTATGGTCGCAAGGGCCTTCGCGCAAACGCAAGAAACAGTTTCGCATCCTGGCGCGGTGCGGACAGCTGGCTCGAAGTCCTGTTCTTCTGTCCGCTGATCCTGATCGGATTTGGGTTTGGCAAGGACGAAACCTTCTTGCGCTGGCTGTTCCTGGAACGCGCCCGATTGCACAAGTTGAGGCCCGACTGGCAAACCCCCACCTGGTTCGTGGACACGCAAACCACCAGGCATGCGCGTCGGCGCTTGTTCCTGAAGGGATTGGGCATGGATGTGGTCACCGTCCCGCATTACGCGGCGATCTACGAAAACCCCGCCTGGCAGCGTTAGGAGCGAACGTTTTTCTGCCGGTTTCATCTTGCCGACAGGGCGATTTCAAACGCTTTGCCTGGAACGGACACCGGAGTTCATGGCCACTTCGATCAAGTAAATTGGCAGAAATTGTGGGTACATTGTCATTCAGGACATGGAGCGTTCATGCCAGTTTGCATGCAGACACTCTGCCACGAGGAGACCGGCATGCTCGAACTTCGGCCCAACTGCGAACTCTGTGATTGCGACCTGCCACCAGACTCCGGCGACGCCATGATCTGCACCTACGAATGCACCTATTGCACGAGCTGTGCGGAAGACGTTCTGCACAATGTCTGCCCCAAATGCGGAGGCAACTTCACCCCGCGTCCGATACGGCCGCGCAAGGCCTGGCGGCCTGACAGAGGTCTTGGCCTTGAAAACCATCCGGCGAGCAACAAGCGGGTTCACACACCTTTTTCGCGGGAGGAAATCGATGATTTCGTCGCGCGCCTCAGGCAAGTGCCGCTGCAAGATCGATAGTCTCGAAACCAGGGCCCAGAACCCGCGCTGCTGTCAGGGAACAGCGTCCTTTCCTGACACTGCCCAAGACTGGGAGAATACCCATGCCGCATCTCCGCCCCGCCTGGCGCGACGGCTCGACACTTTACCTTTCCGGACAACTGGCTTTTGACGACAAGGGAGCCATCTGCGGAGACATTGCCGAGCAGACCGAAAGAACGCTCGATAATCTGGAATCGGTCCTGCTCACCCATGGCGTCAACCGCACCAGCATCATGCGCGCGAGCGTCTACCTGACAGACCGGTCGGATTTCGTCGCATTCGACACTGCCTATGCCGCCTTTTTCGGCAACCACATCCCGGCCCGCTCCGCAATCATCTGCGACCTCGTTTTTGACACGGCTCTCATCGAGATCGACGTGATTGCGAAGATCGGTTAGCTGACAGCCTCGATTCTTTGTGGGTCGTGATCCCTTCCGCCCCGAACAGGGCCTTGAACCACTGATTGTTGATGCGCGACTTCGCGAGATCGGGATGGGCCGTCAGCACAAGCGTTTTCAAAACGTGTTTCATCGATGCACCTTCCAGGTCGGATCAACGGGACAGGCGCTGGGGCAGCGGCGCCAGCGTATATTGCGACCAGAAAAAGGTATTGGCCGCATCCTGGTCTGCGCTCAGGTTGGTGGCCTCGACAATTTTTCCGTTTTCGATCCGGTAAACCAGAGCCCAGGTCGTATCCACATTGGGCTTGCCCTCCACGTTGGACCAGCCACGATGGATGTCGATCACGTGGGTTTCATTGGCCCCAAAATAGATCGGTTCAGCCTTGAATCCGGCCTCTCCTAGTTGTTCGAAGAAGGCGAGAGCTTCCGCGCGACCGGTCTTGGTGCCGGAAAGCGGATGACGACCGGGAATATGCCAGCGGATATCCTGGTCCATAACAGAGGCAATCCCGTTCAGGTCGTTTTCCGCATATGCGGCAAAGAAATCCTGAACAACCTTGATGTTGTCTTCCGGTGATCCGGCAAATGCCGGGAACGCTGCAAGCAGTGCGGCGGTCAGGGCGAGAGTTCCAGCAGTCTTCATATCAGCCTCCAATCAAAATGTTGCGGCTCTGATCACCGCAACAAGCTCATTGGGAAGCTACACTCACGCACAAAACTGGATAATCACCTATTTTCTGACTACTATCATGTATGAAATCTATCAATTTTGAGACCTCTTCATGCGCCTGCCACTCGCCACACTCGAGGTTTTTGCCGCCATCGCACAGCATGGCAGCCTGCGCGCGGCCGCCGATGCGCTCGGCATCAAGCCTTCCACCGTGAGCCATCAGCTGAAGTCCCTGGAAGATCAGCTCGGGACCGTGCTTTTCGCTCGCACCACCCGCTCCATCAATCTGACCGAATCAGGCCGGGCATTGATGCGCGGGACCCTGCCCGCCTTCCAACAATTGTCAGAAGCAGTGCAAGCGGCGCGTAACACGGGCCAGGCCGCGCGCGGCACGCTCAAGTTGGCGGTGCCCGAATTTGCCTATTACCTTTTCATCGGCGCGGCAATCACATCTTTCCGGCAGGCCTACCCGGACATCGAACTGGAATTGTCGGTTGCCGACGCTTTTTCCGATCTTCTGGCCGAGGAATTACACGCCGGGATCCGCCTTGGCGACAATATTGCCGAGGACATGATCGCGGTGCGCCTGACACCGCCTCTGGAACTCGTTATCGGCGCCAGCCCCGACTATGCCAAACGGTTCGGCCTTCCCGGCGAGCCGCGTGACCTGCTTGACCATGAATGCATCCGTTACCGGTTCCAGTCTTCCGGCCGAATTGCGCCCTGGCAGTTTGAAGGCGAAGAGGGCTCCTATGCAGTCGAGATCCGGGGCAGCTTGACGGTAAACACGTTGCCTGCATCGGTCGATCTTGCCAGACGCGGACTGGGTCTTGTCTATACCTTCAGGGAGTTTTGCGCGCGGGATCTGGAAAATGGAGATCTGGTCCCGGCACTTGCGGAGTTTTTGCCAGTAACGCCCGGTCTGCACCTTTATTTTCCACGCGAATATAGGAACATGGTGCCGCTCCGGCTGTTTCTGGAACACCTGAAAAGCGAAGCCCGACACCAAACCAGGACATGACGCCTGCCTTCGATGGATCCGGCTTGGCGCCCGAGACTTGAAGTCTCTTCGTGGCTCTGGGTAGTGTTTGGCATGAACATCGCCTTTCCAGATGATGCACCAAAGCTCCTCGACCAATCGTCCCACCGGATTTCATCCGTTGAAGATACGCTTGCCAGAATGGCACCGATGGCAGAACGGTTCGGCATAACACGCGTGGCCAACATCACCGGTCTGGACCGGATCGGCATTCCGGTTGCGCTCGCGGTCCGGCCCAACGCAAGGTCTGTCGCGGTTTCACAGGGCAAGGGCAGCACCTATTCACATGCCAAAGTCTCTGCGCTTATGGAGGCCATTGAGATCTGGCACGCGGAACACTTTTCCGGACCGGTCTATTATGGCAAGCAGCGCGAGTTGCAGAAAACCTGGAAAATCGTCGACACGAGCAGGTTGCCCAGTCAGCCCGGGGTCGAGTTCAGCGAAAGGACTCCCCTGCTCTGGGTCGAGGGCACGGATCTTTTTTCCGGCGACATAAAGCTTGTTCCATTTGAGATGATCCACGCAGACTACACGCGTCCGGTTGCGCCGGCTCACGGCTACTTTCCCGCCAGCACCAATGGTCTTGCATCGGGCAACTCCTTGCTCGAGGCGGCATGTCATGCGCTGGCAGAAGTCATCGAGCGGGATGCCACGACGCTCTGGCATTTTGCGGACGATCCCTACAAGGAAGCCCGGCGCATAGATCCGGAAACCGTGCAGGCGACCGAGTGCCGCAACCTGCTTTCAAAGGTGATCGGGGCAGGACTTGGCTGTGGCATCTGGGACGTGACCTCGGACCTCGGCATTCCGACCGTGATGTGCCTCATCAGCGACGACAAGGACGGCCATGTCGGTCTCGGAGCAGGCTGTCACCCGGCCAGCGAAGTTGCCCTCAGGCGCGCGATCACCGAGGCGGCCCAGACGCGCCTGAACTATGTCAGCGGTGCGCGGGATGACCTCGACCCGATCGAATATTCTGAAGGCGGACGGAGCGAGAAGAAATCATACGCCGCGCAGGAACTGATGGCCGGTGCTTCTCCAAGGCATTTTGGCTCCGTTCCGACAATCACCAACCTCACCCATCGTGAAGACCTTGAATGGATGCTGAAGGCATTGAGCCGCGTGGGCATCACCGAGGCAATCCGGGTGGACCTGACGCAGGCAGACTATGGAATTCCGGTCGCCAGGATAGTGGTTCCCGGGCTGGAAGCACCTCATGACGACGACCAGTATGTTGCCGGCCCGCGCGCCAGGAAATTTGCGGCCGCATCTGGGGGTTCGGCTCATGTCCGGTGACACGATCGTTTTTGCAGGCCCTTCTGTCGCCGGCATGGAATTCGAGCCTCCCGCACATTTCCGTTTCCTGCCACCTTGCAAACAGGGCGACGTCTACCTGGCGAGCCTTCAAAAACCTGCCGTCATCGCGATCATCGATGGCTTTTTCGACGGTGTCCCATCCGTGTGGCACAAGGAGATCCTTTGGGCCCTGAGCCAGGGCATTCATGTGCTCGGCGCGTCCAGCATGGGGGCCTTGCGAGCGGCCGAGACACACAGTTTCGGCATGAAGGGGGTCGGGATTGTCTTTGACGGCTTTCGCACGGGCGATCTGGAAGACGATGACGAAGTGGCCCTGTTGCACGGCCCGCCAGAAATGGACTTCATGCCGCTCAGCGTTGCGATGGTCAATGTGCGCGCCACCCTGGCGGCAGCGCTGGAACACGATGCTATCTCTCCCGCACTCGCCGAGAGGATACTCACGATTGCCAAGTCCCAGTTTTACAGGAAACGGACCTGGGCAAGCATCATCTCGGAATGCAAGCGCACGCCCGGTGCGAATGATCTGACGGAGGACCAGGCAAGCTGGCTTTCGAAGAACGAGGTAGATCAAAAGCAGCAGGATGCGCTTGCGCTCTGCAACATCTTGCTAAGCTCCGATTTTTCCACTCCGTTTGAAGCCACCTTCGAGTTCGAGGAAACGGAATTCTGGCATCGGCACACACGCATCTGGACTAAAGCCATGGGGCAGAGCCTGCCGGACCGCGACCCGGGTGACGTTCGCCTTTTCACGTGACGCGCTGAAAACGCGCATCAGAAGTTGAACATTGGGCCGCTTTGACCCAAAGTCGGGTCAAAGGAGAGGACCCCGGCCATGCAGGGCACGCGTTTCAGGCTATTCCCCCAACCCAGGTTTCTGGAGGATTTCCAGGAACCTGAAACGGTGTTTGTCTCCAGCCCCGCCGGAACTCTGCAACCCGGTCCTGCCGACGAACGCATGTACACGATCTTTCCGATCGGCAAACCACGCCCTTACGGCATAGCTCCGGGTCCCGCGGACCGTGGCGACGTGCTGGCGCCACCCTGGACAGGAGACGCGCATCCACCCGCCATGCCAGACGCCGACGGGCATTTCGACTACCTCGAGCCCGGAACCGAACAATTCGAGGCAGCCCATCTCTTCGGAACAGTCCGCTTCGTCCTCGATATCTGGGAGGACTATTTCGGCCGGCAGATCCCCTGGCACAGCGCAAGGCATTATGATCGCCTGGAGCTGACCATCCTGCCCTCGCTGGAAAATGCCTACTCGGGCTATGGATTTCTGGAAATGGGCGGGGATCGCAAGCATGGCGGCTACAAGCCCTTCAGCCTGAATTTCGACGTGATCGCGCATGAAGTCGGCCACGCGATCATCTATTCCGAGGTGGGCGTCCCGGACCCGGAAAATGCCACCGGAGAGTATTTCGGGTTCCACGAGAGTGCAGCGGACCTGGTTGCGCTGGTGTCGTCCCTGCATTTCAACTCACTGGTTGACCACCTGCTGGATAACACGAGGGGCAACCTCTATCGGCTCAGCACAATCACTCGAATGGCAGAGCTTTCCGGCAACAAACAAATCCGGATTGCCGCCAATGATGTGCGACTTTCGAAATTTGCCGAGGGCTGGATCAAGGAACACAAACTGTCACAACCGCTGACGGGAGCCTTTTTCGATATCCTGGTCGACATATTCCATGAATGCCTGCTCGACTACGGCTGCATCAGTCCCGAAATGGAAGACCTTTCCGACAAGTTGCTGGCAACGCCTGACTACGCACCGGTCATGCAGGAACTGTTCGACCAGGCCTACGAAGTACAGCCTGAAAACTTCAAGCTCGCGCTGATAGATGCCCGCGACATTCTGGGCACCTATCTGGCCGACACCTGGCAGAAGCTTGACCGGAATGATCTGAATTTCGTTGATGTCGCCCGTGCCTTTGAACAGGTGGACCGGTCTCACACGAATGGCCGGTTTCAAAAGCTTATCCGGGGAAATTTTGATCTGCGGGATATTGGCTGGGTCGAAGTCGGTCCCCAGCTTGAGCCTCTGCAGAAGGACAGTCACGCGAATTCGGTCAGAACTCTGATGCCACTGGACTAGCGTAAAAAGTGCAGATAGGCTGATTACGTAAGGTCATTCATTTAATTGATACTGGCGGGACCAATTATGACTGAGACTTTGAACTCCCATTCGACTGTCGTTCTCTTTGGCAAGATCGTTGAAGACCTCAAAGTGGTCCCGGAGAAAAAGGGGTCTGGCAAGGAACAGGCAATTGCCCGGATCTACGGCTACAGTTTCGGTGGCGCCTATTACGAAATGGCCAGTCCGGTCCTCTTTGCCGTCGAAGGCAAGGGAGACGCAGCAGACAAGACCGAAGTCCCGGGACCGGGTCTTGATGATGATGATCCGTTTTACAAGTCTCTGCGTTGCTGGTCCTTCGACAAATCCGACAAGACGATCCGCATGGATCTGGACTCCGGCACATTCGAGCAGGTGCTGCTCGGCGACAGTGGCGACGGCGGCATGGGCGTTTCAGGTGCCAGAGTATCCGGTGCACGTGTCTCGGGCGCGCGGGTCTCGGGCGCCCGCGTTTCAGGTGCCCGGATTTCCGGTGCCCGCCTCAGCGGTGCGCGCGGCGACGCCAGCGACTGAGCCGCTCTTCAGAGACCGGCGCGCCTCAGACCTTCCATGAAATGGTCGACGTCTTCCGGATATTTGTCCGGCTGGACAGATACCCAATGGTCTAGATTGAAATTGGGATGGGCCTTGAGCACCTCAGCAGCCTCGCGCTCGGCTTCCTGCCGAAGCCCAAGATGGCCATAGCTGGCCGCAAGGATGCGCCGTCCCTCCGACGGGTTCTGCATGGTCCTGATCGTCGAGATCGCCTTTTCGTATTGCTTCAGATTGAAATAGGCACCGCCCAGATGCCAAATATACTGGTCCGGGTAGAAGGGATTGAGACGCATCGCCTTTTCGAGCAACTCAATGGCTTCTTCCGAACGCCCGCAATGCGCTAATGCATCGGCCATGTCCGACATCAGGTCAGCATCATTGGGGTTGAGACGAACGGCACGCTCGTAGGCGCTGATCGCCGCATCATGTTCCTTGCGATAGAGATGGGCAAAACCGAGTTCTCCAAACCCCCGCGCGTCCAGAGAATCCAGCTCGATCGCGTCCATGGCGAGGTTCAGCGCATTCTGGATCGCCACATCCGGTTCGGGCGTCCAGTTGTAGCGCCAGTCGAGGTTCAGGGTCCGAGACTTTGCTGCCATGGCACGGGCATATTTGGGGTCGTTGTGCAAGGCGGATTCGTAAAGCTGACGCGCCTGGCTGACCCCGTTGCGCGTATAGCTGAAGATGAACCGCTGTCCCTGCAATACATACCCGTAGGCAGCCATGTTGGCCGGTGGGATCTGCCGCAACCGCTCAAGTTCGGAAGATTCGATCTTGGCGGCGGTTGCGGAGACAATCGTCTGGGTGATTTCGTCCTGAAGGTCAAACAGATCGTCGATCTCGCGGTTGTACTGCTCGCCCCAGATGGTGCGGTCGCGGATCACGTCGATCAGCTGGATGGTGATCCGGATCCGGTTTCCGGCCTTGCGCACCGACCCGTTCACCACATACCGGACCCCGAGCTCCCGGGCGGTTTCCTGCGGCGACAGTTTGCGATCGCTATAGATATAGGCGGAATTTCTCGAGATCACGAAGAACTGCTGAAACTTCGACAGGCAGGTCGTGATGTCCTCGGTCAAGCCGTCGGCAAACCAGATGTCGCTCTGCACACCTCCCTGGTAGGCAAAGGGCAGGACGACAATTGACTGATCGATCAGCGGATCGCCGGCAGTGCTCGGCGTGGCCTTGCGTTCCCGGCGAAGCCCCGCCGTCATTGCCGCGCTTGTCGGATTCTCGTGTATCTGGAAGACGTCGATTTCGTCCTTGATATTCTTGAACCGCTGAGCGCCCAGATACTCGTAGCCAATCGACATCTTGTTGCTGACGCTGTCATAGACAGACCCTGAAATACAGATATGCCCGGGCTCCGAAAACGCCTCGATGCGCGAAGCGATGTTGATGCTTTCCCCGGTTAGTCCGTCGCCCGCGTGCAGGACATCGCCCAGGTTGATGCCGAAACGGAATATGATCTCCCTGCCGGCCCCGGCGTCATGGTTCATCTCGCCGACACGGCTTTGAGCCGCCACGGAAAACGCCACCGCATCAACCGCGCTGTCAAAAAGCAGGAACACCCCGTCGCCGGCGGTGCTGACAATCTCACCGGAATGTTTTTCGGCCAGAGAAGCAAATTCGGACAGCCGGGATCGGACCGCGAGCGTGGTGCCGACCTCGTCGTCACCCATCATCCGGCTGTAATTTACAACATCCGCAAATACGATTGCCGCCAGACGCCTTTTAAGGCCATCGCGAGTTTCACCGACCATTGCCACAACACCACTAAACCTGAAGCCTGGACCGCATAACTAGTTCAAATGGCAACTTCGCCAACCGTTCCCTGATGGCTTGCCGCTTGTCTGGCCACTCCGACTTTAAGAGCCCTACATGAACGATATCATGATGCTGGCCGTTTGCGTACCAGCCTTCGCGAACACGGCCTTCTTCCTCGAAGCCCGCGTTTTTTATCAGTTTTTCGGTTGCACCATTGTTCGCCCTGTAGACCGTGGACAGCCGGTGCAAACGCAGTTGATCAAAGCTCAGCTGGATCAACTCGCACAGCATGGCAGACCCGAAGCCCTTTGTCCGGTGCTCCTGCGCAACGAATAGGGGAACAACAGCATCCCCGTGAATGTAGTTTATGGATTGGATACCGCAGGTGCCGATCGGCTGACCGGCCTCATCTTCTGCAAGGTACCAGAACGACTTGGGCGGATCGCTGTATTGCAGGGCCGGTTTCCAGCTTTCTATGACGAACTCCCGGCTTACCGGTATGGGCAACCCTCGGTCAAACAGCGCCAGATCTTCAAAACAGGCAAACCAGTCCGCAAGCTGACTCAAGTCAGCTTCATTGAGGGGACGGAAGAAGATCGTCTGCTTGCCGGTCAAAACGTGAAACGTCTCCAAGTTGATGCAGGATCAGTAAAACGGCCTTTCCGGTTGTGATCAAGCCCTTCCGCACGCGTCGCGCACCTCAAGACCATTGCCCAAGCGGGTGTTTGTTGCTCTACTCCCGCCCCAAAGGGAGACCATGCCAGTGAACGAAGAGCCCAGCGAACACCACGGAAGCTGCTACTGTGGCGCGATCAGCGTCACCGTGAAGGGACCTCCCAGGGCATCCGCAATCTGCCATTGCCATTCCTGCAGAAAATGGCACGCTGCGCCGATCAATGCCTGGAGCATATGGAAAAGCGCCGATGTGACGATTTCAGGCCCGATGATTACATCGAGTGAGAACGAGGCCAGCGGCCGTGTCTCCTGCGCCAAATGCGGCGGCTGTGTCGCCAACCACAAGCCGAAGGTCAACATGACCGTGGTTTACCCGATGACCCTGGCCGGATCAGGGTTCGCTTTCGAACCGGCATCGCACATCTTTTACAGCGAACGCGTCATGGACTTTGCCGACGACCTGCCGAAATTCGCCGACATGCCCGAGCGCATGGGCGGCAGTGGCGAGCGGGTCGAGGAACCCGCAAAGACCGGGTGGCGGGCATAAGTCCCGCCACGTGCCGAACCTGTTTCCCTGACGATCAGCTTAACGAAACCCAGCCGTCCTGATCCGCTGACGCAAAGATCGCGTCGAGGATCTTCATGTTCTGGACAGCATCCGCCGCACCGTAAGGAAGCGGCTCAACGCCGGACACCGCCCGGCCAAACACATCTGCAAGTTCGGCATACTGATCACAAGCTGCGATCGTCTCGGGTTCGATGCCGCCATCGGCGAGGAGCTTGCCGTCGTCCAGACGCAGTTGCACCGACTCTCCCTGGGGGGCGTTGAAGGGGATCAGAATTTCCAAGCGCTTCCGGGTGCCGACCAGCTGGATCCGCTGGTAAGGCGCCAGCTGCGTCGAAACCGTGAAACCCAGATGGCGATTGCTGCCGAAATCCAACAGGGCACTGGTCATCCGGTCGGTGCCGAACGCCGGATCCCGATCGATCAGCGAGACCACCCTTTGCGGTTCCGCATCGAAGAAATAGCGACCGGCCAGCATGGTGTAGCAACCGATATCCATCAGCGCACCGCCGCCAATATCGGCGTTGTTCCGGATATTTGTCGGATCGTCGTTGAAATAACTGAAAAACGTCTGGATTGCCTTGAGCTCGCCGAGTGCGCCGGATCGCACGATCTCGCGCGCCCTGATCCATTGCGGATGCGCACGCACCATGAACCCTTCCGCCACAAGCTTGTCCTTGGGCAGCGCAAGCAACTGCTCCGCTTCCGCGGCATTCAGCGCGATGGGCTTCTCGCACAGGACATGTTTTCCGGCCTCAACAGCCTGAACGGTGACCGGCACATGCATGTGGTTGGGCAGCGGGTTGTAGATCGCATCGATCTCGGGATCTGCAAGCAGCTCCTCGTAGGAGCCATAGGCCTTTTCAATTCCAAGCCTGTCGGCGGTTTCCCGGGCCTTGTCCAGGCCACGCGATGCAATCGCGGCTGCGACACCTGTCTGGGAGCGTTGGATGCCTGGAATAACCTTTTCGACACCGATCCTGGCGGTGGAAACGATTCCCCAGCGAATTTTAGACTGAACCATGTTGGCTTACTCCCGGACTTGAGGCACGGTCATCACATGGCACAGGGTCGCAACAAATCGCAAGGGCGGGAACCTTCATTCCCGCCCTTGACCCGAATGCTCAATATTTTTCGGGCACGTAGAGATGTTCCGGCAACACCTTGCGTTCGTAGTCCGGATTGAAACGGCGTTCCGGGAGTGTAATCGGCTCATGCGGGACTTCGTCATAGGGAAGTTGCGTCAGCAAGTGACTGATGCAATTGAGGCGCGCCTGTTTCTTGTCGTTGCCCTCGACGATGAACCACGGCGCTTCGGGAATATTCGTGCGTTCGAACGTCTCTTCCTTCGCCTTGGTGTAGTCTTCCCAACGAACGCGGGACTCCAGGTCCATCGGTGACAGTTTCCACTGTTTCAGCGGATCATGAATGCGCATGAGGAAGCGCAGCTGCTGCTCTTCGTCCGTGATGGAAAACCAGTACTTGATCAGCCGGACACCGGAGCGGACGATCATGCGTTCGAATTCGGGAACGTCGTTGAAGAATTGCTCGACCTGGTCATCTGACGCAAATCCCATGACCCGCTCGACGCCGGAACGGTTGTACCAGGACCGGTCGAAAAGCACGATTTCACCGGCGGCCGGAAGATGCGGCACGTAACGCTGGAAGTACCACTGGGTCTTTTCACGCTCGGTTGGCGCGGGCAGCGCGACCACACGGCAGACCCGCGGGTTGAGGCGCTGGGTGATCCGTTTGATCACGCCTCCCTTGCCGGCTGCGTCCCGCCCTTCGAAGATGACCACGATTTTTTCGCCCGAGTGCTGAACCCAGTCCTGCAGTTTGACCAGCTCTGCCTGTAGACGGAGCAGTTCGTGGAAGTAATGCTTCCGCTTGAGAGGAGATTCGTGCCTCTTGTCGGCAATATAGGCGAGGTCCTTGGCAACGAGGAAATCGTCAATCTCCATTTCCAGTTCTTCGTCAAGGCTGTCTGCCCATTCAGCTTCAGCCCAGCTTTTTTCAACGTCATCGGTCATCAATCATTCCTTCAAGAAATCAGCGACGAAACATGTCGGACAATCTTGCCTTCAAGCCGTTGAAAGCAAAAACGGGTTTCCCTGTTACCCGCAGACGGCGAACTCCGATTTGAAACGTTCTTTTGCCGTTTGCCCATGACAATCCGCAAAGTTCGTTCAATTGCCATTCAATTTGGCCCGATCGACACATCTGTCCGTTAGACTGTGAACAACTTAACCATAAAAGCTTTTTGACAACGCGGCGAACTACTTGCCCGAAAGCGCAAGGAAGTGACTGTTTCCAGAAAAGAGACTTGTAAATGAATGTACGTTCATTTATTTTTCAGATCTAGGAGGAGCTGATGGCTGACGTTGCAACGAAACCGCAGACGCGCGCAAAAGGGCAGGAAACAGCCCGGCGAGTACGCAAGGCGGCCCTCAGGCGTTTCGCCGCGACGGGCTATGCGGCCGTTTCTATGCGCGAAATTGCGTCCGACGTCGGCGTCCGGCCGGGAGCGCTCTACAACCACTTCCCGACCAAACAGGACATTTTGAAAGATCTGCTGCTGTCGCACATGACAGACCTGCTGGAGGCCTGGGAAACGGCCGTGTTTTCCGATTACACCGACCCCCTGGAACAATTTGTCCGCTTCCACATCCGCTATCACCTCGAACGCGCTGACGAGGTTTTCATCTCCTACATGGAGTTGCGGAACCTTGAACCCCAGAACTTCTCCCTAGTCGAGGCAGAACGGCGCCGATACGAAGCAATCCTGACCGGCATCCTGCAGAAGGGCGCATCGGAAGGCCGCTATGACATTGACGATGCAAAGGTCACGACCCGCGCGATCATCGCAATGCTGACCGGAATTCCGACCTGGTATCGCGAAGGCGGCCACCTGTCGGAACAGGAAATCGAAGATCTATACCTGACCATGGTGCGCAAGACGGTTGCGCCTGTTTCAGTCCAATCCCAGACGGAGACCGGATGACATGAGCATCCTGAAATCGAACCTGTCCCCGAAAAGCGAACAGTTTTCGAACAACAAGGCCGCCCATGAGGCGGCTATGGAAACAGTGAAACAGGCGGCGCGCACCGCCCTTGACGGGGGCGGCGAGACTGCACGCCAGAGACACGTCTCGCGAGGTAAAATTCTGCCACGTGAACGGGTCGCCCGCTTGCTTGACCCAGGCTCTCCGTTCTTGGAAGTCGGCATGCTGGCAGCCAATGACATGTATGACGGCGCCGCCCCGTCCGCGGGCATGATCGCTGGAATTGGCCGGGTCGAGGGCCAGGAAGTCATGATCCTGGCAAATGACGCCACGGTCAAAGGCGGCACCTACTATCCGATGTCTGTGAAAAAGCACCTGCGCGCACAGGAAATTGCAGAGCAGAACAACCTGCCTTGCGTCTATCTGGTCGACAGCGGTGGCGCGAACCTGCCCAACCAGGACGAAGTCTTCCCAGATCGGGACCATTTCGGTCGCATCTTCTACAATCAGGCAAACATGTCGGCCAAGGGCATCGCCCAGATTGCCGTCGTCATGGGGTCCTGCACTGCCGGTGGTGCCTATGTTCCGGCCATGTCCGACGAAACCATTATCGTCAAGAACCAGGGCACCATCTTTCTGGCAGGGCCACCGCTGGTAAAGGCCGCGACTGGCGAGGAAGTCTCTGCGGAGGACCTGGGCGGCGGTGATGTGCACACGCGGCTGTCCGGCGTGGCCGACCATCTGGCACGGGACGACGCGCACGCACTGGCACTGGCCCGCCGGTCGATTGCCAGCCTCAACCAGACAAAGTCCGTGAGCGTTGCCCTGCAGACACCGGAAGATCCGCTCTACGACCCGGAGGAAATTCTCGGTGTCGTGCCTGCTGATCTCAAGACGCCTTATGACATTCGCGAAGTGATTGCCCGGGTCGTCGACGGCTCCCACTTCGATGAGTTCAAGGCCCGGTATGGCACGACACTGGTCTGCGGCTTTGCACATATCCACGGCATGCCCGTCGGCATTATCGCCAACAACGGCGTCCTCTTTTCCGAGAGCGCGGTCAAGGGAGCACACTTCGTCGAGTTGTGTTCCCAGCGCAAGGTGCCACTGGTTTTCCTCCAGAACATCACCGGCTTCATGGTCGGCCGCAAATACGAAAGCGGCGGCATTGCGAAGGACGGCGCCAAGCTCGTCACGGCGGTCGCGACCACGTCCGTCCCGAAAATCACCATGCTGGTGGGTGGCTCTTTTGGCGCCGGCAATTACGGCATGTGCGGACGTGCCTATTCTCCCCGCTTCCTGTGGACCTGGCCGAACTCCCGCATTTCGGTGATGGGCGGGGAACAGGCTGCAGGCGTTCTGGCGACGGTCCGAAGAGACGGCATCGAGCGCAAGGGCGGCAGTTGGTCAACCGACGAGGAACAGGCTTTCAAGCAGCCGATCATCGACCAGTTCGAGGAACAGGGGCATCCGCTTTATGCCACGGCGCGCCTTTGGGATGACGGCATTGTCGATCCGCGCAAGACCCGGGATATTCTCGGCCTGTCGCTCTCGGCAGCCCTGAATGCCCCCATCGAAGACACGCGCTTTGGCCTGTTCAGGATGTAACCGATGTCCGTCGAGACACTCAGACAAAAATTCCCCGGGGCCGAGACCTTCACATTCGGCGACAGTCAGGAACTCTGCGACCAACTACTTGCGCTGGTGCGCTCCGGCGTGAAAACGGCCACATGCGGTGCCCTTCGCGACTTCGGGGATGGCGGCGAGGCAATGCCTGTCGTTGGTCGCCGTGATATTGCCCTGAACTGGGATGGCTCACCGGCCCTCGTCATTGAGACCGTCGAGGTTTCGGTGATGCGCTTCCGCGATGTTCCGGAGAGTTTCGCGCTAGCCGAAGGTGAGAATGAAGACCATGCCGGCTGGCAACGGGACCACATGGCGTATTTCGAACGCAATGGCGGCTTCGACCCCGCCATGGAGCTCGTTTGCGAGCGCTTCAAGGTCATTGAGGATCTCGGCTCATGAACCGGATCGAGACGCTCATTGGAGACATCACGAAGGTCGAGGTCGATGCGATCGTCAATGCGGCCAACTCCTCGCTGTTGGGTGGCGGCGGTGTCGATGGTGCAATCCACCGCGCTGCCGGTCCCGACCTCCTGCATGAATGCCGTCTTCTGGGCGGCTGCAAGACGGGGCAGGCAAAGATCACAAAAGGCTATCGGCTTCCGGCCCGACACATAATTCATACGGTCGGTCCGGTCTGGCGGGGTGGCTCGGAAGGTGAGCCCGACCTGCTGGCAGCCTGTTACGAAAATGCGCTTCGCATTGGCGACGCCAACGATTGCCGGACATTTGCGTTTCCGGCGATCTCGACCGGCATCTACGGCTATCCGGCAGATCTTGCTGCAACCGTTGCTGTCGCAACACTTCGCCGAACCCTGGCCGAACTCACCAGGATCGAAGCCGTCACGCTGGTGGCGTTCGATCAGTCAAGCCACACCCATCTGATCACCGCGCTTGGAAAGGCGGATAGCTGATGTTCAAGAAAATCCTCATCGCGAACCGCGGCGAAATTGCCTGCCGGGTCATGGAAACTGCAAGAAGCCTGGGCATCAAGACGGTTGCCATCTATTCCGACGCCGATGCCAACGCCAAGCATGTTGCCCTGGCGGACGAAGCGTTTCGAATCGGACCAGCCCCGGTTGCCGAAAGCTACCTGAGATCGGACAAGATCATCGACATCTGCCGCGTCAGCGGCGCCGAAGCCGTTCACCCGGGCTATGGTTTCCTCTCGGAAAATCCGGATTTTGTCGACGCCCTCGAAACCGCAGGCATCACCTTTATCGGTCCGAGCGCCAGTTCCATCCGGGCAATGGGACTGAAAGACGCCGCGAAGGCTCTCATGGAAGAAGCCGGTGTTCCGGTGGTTCCCGGTTACCACGGCGACAATCATGACCCCGCATTTCTTAAGGAACAGGCTGACCAGATCGGCTACCCGGTTCTGATCAAGGCGCGCGCAGGTGGCGGCGGCAAGGGCATGCGCCGGGTTGACGACCCGGCCGACTTTGCCGACGCCCTTCAGGGTGCGCAGCGCGAGGGCGAGGCCAGCTTTGGCGACGGTCGCGTGCTGATAGAAAAATACCTGACCAAACCACGCCACATCGAAATCCAGGTTTTTGGCGACAGCCACGGCAACGCGGTTCATCTGTTCGAGCGTGACTGCTCCCTGCAGCGCCGTCATCAGAAGGTTATCGAGGAAGCGCCTGCTCCGGACATGTCGGAAGACATGCGCCGCGCAATGGGCGAGGCAGCGGTGAAGGCCGCAAAAGCCATCGATTACGCGGGCGCCGGTACAATTGAATTCATCGCCGATGTCTCTGAAGGACTGAAATCCGATCGCTTCTATTTCATGGAGATGAACACACGCCTTCAGGTGGAGCACCCGGTTACGGAACTGATCACCGGCGAGGACCTTGTCGAATGGCAATTGCATGTTGCAGCCGGTGGCAAACTGCCGAAGACGCAGGAACAACTGTCCTTCAGCGGCTGGGCGTTCGAAGCAAGGCTCTATGCAGAAGACGCCCCCAAGGGATTTCTCCCGGCCATCGGCACGCTTGAGCACCTGGCGCTCCCGGAACACAGCGCAAGGGTCGACAGCGGCGTGCGCAGCGGTGACGAAATCACCCCCTATTACGATCCGATGATTGCCAAGATCATCGTGCACGGCCCAAGCCGCGAGGCTGCCCTCGGTCAACTGCTCGCCAGTCTCGAGGCAACAGAAGTTGCCGGCTGCGTCACCAATGCGGGCTTTCTGGCTGCCCTGTGTCGTCACGATGGATTCACCGCCGGTGACGTCGACACCGGCCTTATCGATCGGGATCTGCAGTCCCTGATCGCGGAACCGGAGGTTCCCGAGGACGCCGTGTCCCTGGCCGCGCTCACCGCCCTTGGCCTGACCCGCTCAGCCAGCGGCGATGACCCCTTCGACACCCTTGGCGGCTGGAGGATCTGGAGCGCGTCCAGACAATTCGCGCTTCTGGAAATCGCCGGCGAACGGCGGGATGTCGAGGTTCAGGCACAGGGACAACATCGTTTTGCAGTTCATTTGCCTTCCGGCGTGCGCAGTTATTCGCTCGTCGACGTCACCGGCAATGCAATTGTCTTTGACTGCGAAGGACACAGGGCGCGCGCTGTCGTGGTCAAGGGCAAGAAAGGGCTGACGGTATTTCTGGGAGGCCATGCCTTCCCTGTCAATCTGCCGGACATGCTCAGTGCAGACGACGACGCATCGGGAGCAGGAGATCAGCTGATCGCGCCCATGCCAGGGCTGGTCAAGGTGCTGTCGGCAAAGGCCGGAGATGCCGTGACCAAGGACCAGCCGCTTGTCATTCTGGAAGCCATGAAGATGGAACACACGCTGAAGGCCCCGCGCGACGGAGTGATCGGCGAGGTTCTGGCGACCGAAGGAGAACAGGTCACCGACGGCACGGTCCTGCTTGCGCTCGCGGAGGAAAATGATGCTGCCGCATGACGCCAGCGCCTACGAGGATCTTTGCGCCCGTTTCGCATGGCAGATCCCTAACCGGTTCAATATCGGTGTCGCCATTTGTGACGCCTGGGCCGAGCGTGAACCGGATCGCGAGGCCCTGGTCTTTGCACAGGAAGATGGCGAGACCGCAAGTTATTCCTATCAGGATCTGAAACGCCTCTCCAACCAGCTGGCGAACCTTCTGAAAGCAAGGGGTGTGCAGCCGGGTGACCGGATCGGCGTGTTGCTGCCACAACGACCGGAAACCGCATTCGCCCACATCGCCGCCCTGAAACTGGGCGCCGTAACCATCCCGCTGTTCACCCTCTTCGGCGAAGAAGCGCTCGAGTACCGGCTTGCAAATTCCGGCGCCAGAGCGGTGATCACCGATGCAGGTGGCGCGGCCAAGCTGAACGGGATCCGGGACAGCCTGCCCGAACTGAAGTCTGTCTTTTCCGTCGACGGAGAAACGGCAGGTGCCGAGGATCTGGCACAGCACATGAAAGGGCATGAAGACCGGTTCAAGCCCTTTGATACGGGCCCGAACGATCCGGCAATCATCATCTACACGTCGGGCACAACCGGTCAGCCCAAGGGCGCCTTGCATGGTCATCGGGTTCTGCTCGGTCATATGCCCGGTGTGGAAATGAGCCATGACTTTCTCGGCCAGCCGGGAGACCGGATCTGGACACCCGCGGATTGGGCCTGGATCGGTGGCCTGCTAGACGTGCTGATGCCTGCGCTTTACCTCGGCGTTCCCGTCGTGGCCTGCCGTTTCAAGAAATTCACCGCGGAAGCGGCCTTCCAACTGCTGCAGGACCAGAAGATACGCAATACGTTTCTGCCACCCACAGCCCTGAAGATGATGCGTCAGGTGCCCGACGCGAAATCCAGGTGGACCATGAATTTGAGATCGGTCGCCTCCGGCGGCGAAACGCTTGGCAAGGAACTGATCAACTGGGGCCGGGACACATTCGGCCTCACCATCAACGAGTTTTACGGCCAGACCGAATGCAACATGATCGTGTCCAGTTGCGCAGAGATCATGGAGGTCCGGCCCGGGATCATGGGACGGCCCGTTCCGGGACACGAGGTTTCCATCGTCAATGATGCCGGTGAGCAACTCCCCGCGGATACGCTCGGCAACATTGCCGTCAAACGGCCCGACCCGGTCATGTTCCTGGGGTACTGGAACAATCCCGAAGCAACGACCAGGAAGTTCGCCGGCGACTGGCTGTTGACCGGTGACACCGGCATCAAGGACGAAAGGGGCTGGATCCGGTTTGTCGGTCGTGACGACGATGTCATCACGTCTTCCGGCTATCGCATCGGCCCCGGGGAAATCGAGGACTGCCTGATCAGGCATCCTGCAATCGCCATGGCAGGTGTGGTCGGCAAGCCGGACCAGCAGCGAACGGAAATCGTCAAGGCTTACGTGGTCCTCAACAAGGGATATGAACCTTCCGATGCCCTGGCCAGGGAAATCGCAGCCTTCGTGAAAACGCGTCTGGCGGCGCACGAATACCCCCGGGAAGTCGCATTTGTCGACGCATTGCCGATGACAACGACCGGCAAGGTTATCCGGCGCGAACTGCGTGCACAGGCGGAGCAGGAAACATGACGATAGCCCAATGTCCTCAAGCTCTCCTTTCAACTTCAAGCGAGAACGTAAATGTCTGAATTCGTCACCATCTTTGAAATGGGTCCGCGCGACGGATTGCAGAACGAGAAGGTTTTTGTTCCGACCGGGAAAAAGATCGAGCTTGTTGACCGGCTGTCCGAATGCGGCTTCCGAAAGATCGAGGTGACAAGCTTTGTCAGTCCAAAATGGGTTCCGCAAATGGCTGACGCCCAGGACGTCCTGGAAGGCATCTATCGCCATCCCGCCGTGGTCTATTCGGCGCTGACCCCGAATGTCAAAGGCTATACCGCGGCCCGAAAGGCATCCGCGGATGAAGTCGCGATCTTTGGCTCGGCCTCCGAAGGATTTTCGAAGAAGAACATCAACTGCTCCGTGGCCGAGGCCATCGAACGGTTCAAGCCACTCATGGAGAAGGCCGCACATGACGACATGCCGGTGCGTGGCTACGTTTCCTGCGTGACGGACTGTCCCTATGACGGCCCGACCCCGCCCGACAAGGTCGCGGAGGTTGCCGGACAATTGTTCGATCTCGGTTGTTACGAGATTTCGCTGGGGGACACGATTGGTGCTGGCACGCCCGATACGATCGGCCGGATGCTGGACGCTGTTCTTGGCGCCGTACCGGCAGACAAGCTGGCCGGTCACTATCATGACACCAAGGGTCGCGCGCTGGAGAATATCGAAGTCAGTCTGGAAAAAGGGCTTCGAACTTTTGACAGCGCGATTGGCGGCCTCGGCGGCTGCCCCTACGCACCCGGCGCAAAGGGCAACGTCGCGACCGAAGCAGTTGTCGATCTTCTGCACCAGAAGGGATATGAAACCGGCATCCGGGTTGAGACGCTTGCTGCGGTCGCCGAATTTGCCAAGATCCTGCGGAGCAACGAGCAATGAGTTTCGAAACCATTACAATCTCCGTCGATGCGCGCGGTGTCGCCACCCTGACGCTCAACCGACCGGAAAAACACAACTCCCTCTCGGGCGCCATGATCAATGAGCTGACGGCTGTCGCCTCACAGATCGGTGCGGACAAGAACATTCGCGCCGTCATCCTGACCGGGGCCGGACGAAGCTTTTGCGCAGGTGGTGACCTCGGCTGGATGCGCGAACAGTTTCATGCAGACCGCGCAACGCGCATGTCGGAAGCACGCAAGCTCGCCATGATGCTGAAGGCCTTGAACGAATTGCCCAAGCCCGTGATCGGCCACGTTCAGGGCCAGGCCTTTGGTGGCGGCATCGGCATGATGAGTGTCTGCGACGCGGTGGTCGCCGTGGACAGCGCCAAATTCGGTCTTACCGAAGTGCGGCTCGGTCTGATCCCCGCCACCATCAGCCCCTATGTGCTGGCCCGCATGGGCGAAGGCAAGGCACGCCGCGTCTTCATGTCGGCAAGGATATTCGGGGCGGAGGAGGCCCGGCAACTTGATCTCGTGGCCGAGGTTGTCGCCGAAGATCAGCTCGACGCTGCCGTTGAGCGCCAGATCAAACCTTACCTGGCCGCCGCGCCTGCCGCCGTCGCTGCCTCAAAGGCACTTGCGCGCAGTCTCGGTCCTGCAATCACGGACGACATTATCGACGACACCATCTCCAGGCTCGCCGATACATGGGAAACGGCAGAAGCCCGGGAAGGCATTTCAGCCTTTTTCGAGAAGAGAAAACCGGACTGGACTTGATCAGCAGTCAGCTGGAACTGCGCCGGGCATGTTCGATCAGGGCCGCAATCCGGGCCACGTCCAGCTGTTCGGATTGCGCCTCGTCTTTCTCCGGCACGCCATACATGCGTTCCCGGCGCTTTCGGATCTTCTTGCGCTGCCACTCACTCAGACCTTCAGGCAGCTCCTGCCCTGCCCTGTCCATGCCGATCAGGATCCTCTGAAGATCCGGGATGAGTTCCGACGAGATGGTGAATGTCGCGCCATCCCGTTTCTTCAGGACAAGCGTGTTGGTGCTTTCGGCTCCGTTCAGCAGCACAGCGGAACGCGGCCCGATCGACCCGATCGTGGACTGGAACCAGGCCACCCAGCCTGAAGCTTGCCAAAGCCGGACCTCGACGCGCTTCAGCTCCTCATAGGCAACGCGAGCGCGCAAACCAAACTGCGTGAATTCAAACCCGTTGCCGAAGAACCGGACCCAGGATGTTTCCTGGCGCACCGATACGGTAAAGAACACAAACGACAGCGAGGCAGGCAATAGGGCCAGGGCCGACAGGAGAGCCATGGCGCCGCCGGTTGAGCCCAATCCGATGAAGGCCAGTGTGAAAAACCCGATCCCGAATCCAAATCCGATCACATCGAGCATTACGACGCCCGGTCTGGAAACGGGTTTGATCGCCCCGGACGGCGCCGTTGGACGCGGCAAAGCCGCGTAGATCCCTGCCGCTGCAAGCAGGCATAACAGGCTGCTCAGGATCGACATGAAAAAGTAACCGCCGACGAGACCAAGAATACCTAGACCCAATGGCACGAGACGACGAAGAAATTCCAGTTTGGCTGCCTTGCCCACACCGTTCTCCAGCTTTCAAACAGTGAAACCGTCACAAACAGGGGAGTCTTACTGATTCACCTATTGAATCAATTGGGCAACGCTAAATCAACAATCTGTTTCAGCTATCCAAAAACAATGTAACCGGCAGGGTAATTCTGCCGATGTATTTTTGCCGGATTGCAGTTTAGGCAGGACATGGCCCTTGCAGGGCCCTCAGGAGGCTTTCCGGTCCCGGGACGAGAAGCTGAACATTTCGCGGACCTTGCCAAAGGTCGGCGCATCGATTTCCAGGTACTGGTGCATCAGGGTGTCGATGTCTTCTGCGGTAAACGGCTTCTTGAGGAAACCGGAAATCCCGACAAAGGCCGCCGAGCGCTCGAGATAGCTCGTCTCGTTGGTCGACATCATATAGATGCCGATCTTGCTGGACAGGTCGCGGATGGCACCGGCCAGTTCAATCCCGTCGATACCCGGCATATGGAAATCGGTCAGAACCAATTTAAACTTGCCGCTGCTGAGCATTTTGAGCGCTGCCTGCGCGCTGTCAGCTTCGGAAATCTCGAAATTGAAGCGGCTGGCTTCCAGGATCTTGCTGGTCAGCTTTCGCATTGTCGCCGAATCGTCAACGACAAGGATCGGGTAAGCCGTGGTCATCAGAATGTATGTCGCGATGACATCCGCAACATCTTCGAAGGAAAACGGCTTCTTCAGGAAATGGTAGGCTCCGAAATTCCTGAAGATTGATTCTGCCGGGTCCCTCAAGTCGCTCGACATGGCAACGACCAGACACCCGTGGGACTTTGTCTCCGCCATGGCGGCGACCACGTCATGCCCGTTCATGCCCGGCATGTTGACGTCGATAAAGGCTATATCGATCTGCTTCTTTTTCAGGATCTCGAGCGCGTCTGTACCGTTGCTGACATTGTCAATTTCGATGTAGCGGTTCTTGCGGTGGACCGCGATTCCTTCGTTCACAACTTCGCGCGCCACGGCGCTGTCGTCGGCGACCAAAATGCGTATCATTTTATGTAGCAATTTTAACCACCTCAGTTCTTACCGAACTAGACTTAGGACCTTGTTGAAAATCACAATGATGATACGCATGAAATAGTATATTTTCAGTTACTCTGCAATTCTCACGCAATTAACTCGCAAATTTTACCAAGTGGTCGGTTGTCCTACAAAAGTACAGCTACACAATCCTAAGTATAACCTAGAAAAAGACTCGCTTCAGGCATTTGATCCAGCGATAAATTTGTCAGACAACTTGGAACGTTCAAAAACTGCCTCGCCAGGGTCTGTCTCGACATGCAACCGAACGGCAGCAGCCACCCGGTTTCAGCAAGGCGCGCACAAGCCGGGTGACGCCAAGGACAGCAAAAGCCCGTTTGTTTCTCGTGAGTTGGAACGAAACTCAGAAATCCTGCTTCGCGCTGTCCTGGGGATCTTCGAACTCTGCATGTTCGCCCAGAATTTCCTTCAAGCGCCCGCTTGCAGCAAGGACCTTGATCCTTGGATTGAGTTTCATCAGCATCGATCGCGTCTGCTTGTTGTCATGACAGACAAAGCTGACCGGGAAGCGAAGGTTCAGGATCGCCAGCGGCGTCACGTGGAGCACACCGGGCTTCTCCAGATCGTCCAGTGCCAGCGCCGTATCGGGATGATGGCCCAGAAACGCGTCAAGACGACCAAGTTCCAGCATGCTGATCAACTGCTCTTCCGAGGACAGCGGGATGAAGCGTTTCGATTTTTCGCCCAGCAGCGGGATGGCACCAGACCCCCTGATATAGCCGATCCGCTCTGGTTCAAAATCGTCAATGCTAACCGGCCCAGCGGGTTTCTCATGCGTATAGAGCCTCAGGGAGACCACATCGAGTGGTTCCGAACTGATCAGATCGTCCGTCCCTTCCCGGCCGACAGCCTTCAAGGCCCGTGGATTGGCAGGCCAAACGCAGGAAACCGGATTGGATCTGAAACTGGCACTGCTGCGTTTCAGTGGGGCCGTCTGATGACTGAACCTGATATCCCCATCGGCAAGCAATTCCTTGAGCAGCAGATCATATTGCTTGTCGCTCGTTCTGGTAAGGCGATGCGGAAGATAATAGCTGTAGAGTGTAATTTCTGCGGCAGACAAAACCGACGAGGCACCGATCAAACCGAGCAGGTTTGCGATAGACAAAGTCACAATCAAGATCGATCTGCGAATAGCCTCTCCCATCGAATAATCCTACCTTCAGTCCTGTCTTCTGGCAAGGGCGGGCGGTCACGCTGTGGATTGAACCTTCCTGGACGCTCTGTCAGGACCCGCGGCCAACCCGTTTGTGCCAAGCCTAGAAGTCCTGCTTTACCTCGTTTGCGTGATCGAAAATTTCGGCATGGCTTCCCAGAATGTCCTGAAGGCGTCCGTTTGTGGCCATCTCCTTGATGCGTGGATCGAGTTTCATCTGGAAGGACCTGAACTGCTCGCTGTCGTGGCAGACAACACTTATGGGCAGCCGGAAATCGAGGATGGCGGCAGGGGTTACATGAAGCATGTCAGGCTTGTTCAAGTCATCAAGGGCAAGCGCCGTATCCGGGTGATGACCCAGGAACGCGTCCAGGCGATCCAGCTCGAGCATCCGGATCAGTTGCTCTTCGGAAGAAAGTGGCATGAAGCGTTTCGACCTGTCACCGAGCAACGCGATCGCCCCGGACCCAAGTATGTAGCCAATTCGTTCGGGTTGAAATCTGTCAACATCAACCGGGCCGGAATGCTTGGTCTTTGTATAGAGTCTCAGCGAAACCACATCCACGGGCGCAGACGAGATCAGCCTCAGCGACTGATCGCCAAGGCTCGCCTTGAGCGCCCACGCATTTGTCGGAAACAGGCAGGAATTTCTGTCGACTGAGAAGCTTGTCGCCGACCTTTTCAAGGGCCCGTATTTGTAGACAAGCTCGTGTTCCACGTCCTTGAAGAGTTCCTCCAGGAACAGATCATACTGTTTGCCGCTGTCACCTGTGATCCGGTGGGGCAGGTAGTTGATGTAGAGCGAAACCTCTTCGGCCGCCCTGGCGTTGTAGCCAGCGAACAGGAGCACACAACACAACAGGCTGGTGATCCAGAGAGGACTGCGGGTCACTGCTGTTTTCGCAGGTTTGGCCACTCCCCTGCCGGACTTGGCACGCTCGAGTAACACTTCAGGTTGGCTCCGATTCGACGCCTCAGACGATTGATATTCGCACGACACTAGCATTTCCCCTCTCGCGAAGAGACCTGTCGAAATCTTCAGTGGTGTGGAATGCTGTTTGTCCAAATCAGCAAGCACTTCAAAGCGTCCGCAACCGATCGCCAAACCAAGAGCATCTCGGTACAAAGTGACAAACAAGGGGCTGAAAGTGGTGCCGCTGATAGGACTCGAACCTACGACCCCATCATTACGAATGACGTGCTCTACCAACTGAGCTACAGCGGCTAATTGATCGGCTTGCCCGTAGGTGCCTTGCGGCGCCCGACACTGCTGGCCGAATGCGCCGCTAATTACCGGAGCTTGGCGGCAGATGCAAGTACCTGTCGCCAAGTTCGATTAGATGATCACATCTTCTCTGGCACAACTGTCCAGAAGGCAAGCGCCCCCGGGCACTTGCCCCGATTGCCTAGTTGAAGAACCTCGGACGTGGCGCCTTTGACTTGGCCTTGTCTTCCTCGTCCTCCGGCCCCGGATCATCCGGCATCCGGGAAAGAGCAAATTCGATCGGCCTGTTCAGATCGTCCTTCTTTCCGGCCTCTTCTTCGGAGCCGGATTCCGGCTTTTTCTCGTCCGCGGCTTCTTGGTCAGCCGTCTTTTCGACAGTTTCAGAAGTCGAAACAGAGGCTTCGCTGGTTTTCTCGACCGAACTGTCTTCGGAAGAG
This sequence comes from Roseibium sp., assembly GCA_017643925.1. GTDB lineage: Bacteria > Pseudomonadota > Alphaproteobacteria > Rhizobiales > Stappiaceae > Roseibium. The sequence goes on from JAEPML010000004.1 coordinate 77,755, forward strand.
GCTTCAGCCGAAGTTTCAACCTGCTTTACGGGCTCCTTGGAAGGGGCTCCGCTATCCGGCAAATCCTGAAGCGACGGGGCAAACTTCACGTCGTCCGTGGTGCCCTCGTAGCCTGTAGGTTTGCTCGGTGCCACCGGGGCACTTGTCGCTGAGGTATCTGCACTCCCGGAGCCGGTTTCCACCTTGTCCCCCGATTGCGGAGCAACGGGTTGGGCCTTCAATTCGACGACGTCGTCGGCAGGTTCTGTAGGTGCGTCCGCTTCAGCCTTTTCAACCGGAGCGGCGACCGACAGTGCCGGTGCTTCGAAGACGCTGTCTTCCAGCGTCTCGACACCCCCATCCGCAGTCGGGCCGCTTGGGGTCATCCACTGGAACGCATCGAGCTTTCCGGTAACCGGTGAAACAGCCTGCCATTCGTTTGAAATGACACCGTCGGCAACCCAGGCCTTGTCCAGGGGCGCCTTGACGGCACGTGCCAGCCAGTCGCGCATGCGGCCCTTGTCACCGTGTTCAGCCTCTTCGACTTCGGCCATCAGCAGACAGGCCGACCTGGAAGGTTCGGACTGCAGGACCTTTTTGAGCTGAGCCCTGGCCTCTTCGAATTCGCGCGCTTCCATGGCAGCGCGGGCAATCGATATGGCCCCTTCAGGCGTGTTGGCGCGCTGCGCCGACAGTGATTTCACGCGTTTCAGACGGTCAACGGCAGAATCGCCGGTTCGCACATGTGCATAGGTCTCGGCAAGGTCCGGATGTGGCGACAGGCGCCATGTGGCTTCCAGAACCTTGGAAGCCTTGCGGATGTCGCCTCTGCGTGTTGCAAGCCGGGAGGTCAAGACGGCAGCCGGTACGAGATCCAGAGCCAGGCCATGGGCTTCCTTGGCAAGTGCAAAGGCGCGCTCAGGCTCGCCATCCTCGAGCTTCAATGCAAGTGCAGTCAGGATCACGGCACGCTGGCGCCGGTAGGACTTCTTGTCGAGCAGCTTGGCCGCATAATTGCGCTCAAGTGTCTTGAGTGCCTCGTCCCAGTGATGCGCGACAGCCTGATAGCCGAGCACGGCCTTTCCGGCCCATTCGAGCCCTGGAGATGTCTTGGCGGCTTCTTCCGCATAATGACGGGCAGCCACCGGCTCCCTGTGCCGTTCAGCCTCAACGAAAAGTCCGTGCAGACCAAGCGCCTTGGTCTCGGGATCTTCCAGCATGGCTTCGAAGCGCTGCCTCGCTTCGTCATCTTTTCCGGCAAGCTGAGCCGTCTGGGCGAGCAACAGTTTGGTCGCCGGTTCGTTGGACAACATCCTGTCGGCGTCAATCCCGTGCCTGCGGGCCTGTTTGGCATTCCCGGTTCCAAGCGCAATAAGTCCTTGCGAAAGCGCGGAATAGCCCTTGTCCTTGCGGCGACGCTGGAAAAAGCGGCTGGCGATATGAGGGGACTTCAGGATCACGCGAATGACCCAGACCACGACGAGAAACGCAACGAGTGCGATACCCGCAACCAGCGCGACGACAATCGGCGGCTGCTCCCAGACGTAACCGTTCCAGCTGATCGAAATCAGGCCGGGCTGATCGGCCAGCCAGCCGAATCCGGCCGTAAGCGCAAACAGCAGAAGAAAGTACAAAAGGACGCGGATCATCAAGCTCGCTCCCGAGAACTGCCGGAGGGCACCGGCTCAAAATCAATAGGCGGACAACCGGCCCTTGCCGGTGTCCGATCAGCTGTCTTTGGCGGCAAGTGCATTGAGCACTTCCTGCGAAGCCTTGTCGGTCAATGCATCGACCTCGACACGCGCCTTGGCACGCGCAACCCAGTCGGAACCGGCGGTCTGAGCTGCTTCCGGCAATTTGTCGTAAGCCGCGATCGCATCGTTCAGATTACCGTTGGAAACAGCGTTTTCCATCTGGCGCAATGCCGCCTCCGGTCCACTGCCATCGGCATCTCCCGGACCACGCACAGTCACGATGGATTTCGCACTGGCCAGCAGGCTGTCCAGCACGTCACCGGAATGATCCGGCTCGGAGAAGGTCATGAACATCTTGCGGGCAACGCCCGGGAACTGCGCGATCAGAACGGAAACCGGTTCAACGCCGGCCTGTGCGTGGGTCTCGAGCGCCTTGAGATCGATGTCGGAAGGCAAACCCGCCTTGACCGCAGCCAGCTCCGTTTCATAGGGCCGCCCGGAATCGACCGCCGATTTCAGTGCGGATACGGACAAAGCCCGGGCCGCCGTCTCCCGTGCGGTGGCATCGCCCATCGTCGATTCGAGCTGGGCCAGCCGCTTGGACAGGGCAGTCAACTCGGCACGGATGTCTTCCAGCCCCGCCGAATTCGCATCGCCGACCGATTTGATGTCGGCCGAAAGGCTCGACAACGTCTCCGTTGCCCGTGCCTGGCTGTCGGCAAGCGTTTTCAGGGAAACATCGGATGTTGATACGGCTGTCTGCGCAGCCTTTGCCGTCGCTTCGGTGTTCTGCAACCTGTTTTCTACATCCGCAAGCGATGTCTTGAGACCTCCCAGCTCGGTCGACAGGTCTGTCACCGAACCGGACAACTGGGTCGCTTCTGTCGTCGTCGAATTTGTCTCGCTTTCAAGCTTCGAAACACGGTCTTCAAGCGGCGTCAGGTCAACCGCCTGAGAAGAGCCCGCTCCGTCTTCAAGTGCAGCCAGACGATTTTCAAGCGGCTTCAGGTCCACAGGAACGCCCTCGCCGGTGCTGATTGACGACATGTCCGACCGAAGCGAGGCAAGATCCGTTTTCACCGCCTCGATCGCCGGCGCGAGGTCCGCCGACGCCGCGGCCTCCAGTTTGCCTTCAAGATCGGAGACCTTTGTTTCCAGCGCCGACAATGCGGCACCCGGATTCTGACCGGTCACGCTCTTGCTGACATCCGCAAGCTGGCTTTCAAGCTCGGAAATCTTGTCCTCCGCAGCGCTCAGTGCACGCGTTACCTGCTGGTTGGGTTCCGCGTTGAGCTTGACCATTCCGGCCTGATGGAGGCCGAAGGCACCACCGAGCACAAGAATTCCGCCGATAACAGCGGCAATCAGCACGCCGAAGGCACCAACACCACCACTTTCTTCAACCGGCGGCGGGCTGGAGAAGGACTTGGGTGGCGTTTTTTGTGCGCTGCTGCTCGAGGAACTCGTTGAAGAGGAACCGGGTTTGGTCGTTGTGGACGTGGAGCTGGTCTTGGCGCTCGCACTTGTGCCGGTTTTGCCGGCACCTGCCGTTGATGACGATGGTTTGGAGGTGGAGGACGACGTGCCGGGACGCGACGAACTGTATGACGATGTCGGCTTCGTGTCCGCCTTGTCGGTTTTCGTTCCGGTGCCGGCTTTCGACCCGGAAGAAGATGATGTGGAAGACCCGGTCGCGCCAGTCTTGGGAACACCGGAAGCGGACTTGCCCTCTGTAGACGCGCTTCCAGTTTTGCCTGCCACTTTCTCAGCGGTCAGATCGATGGTCACCGGCCGCTTGGAACCGGTCTGTGAAGAAGTGGGCGAGGTGCTGCCGGATTTGTCGCCCGGGCCTTTTCCGTCGCCACCCGAGGAAGATGTTCCGCCAGAAGATTTTTTGTCCGTCGCCATCTATTCTCCTCCTGAACCCGCTGGTTCCAAGATGTTCACTATACACGCCTCGCAAGGAAGCAAAAGCGCTGCAGCATCGTCAATTTGCGCGCTGCAAAATTCACGACTCCCCCGGTTCTGGTTAACACTCTGCTAACGCCAGCTCCAATAGGGCATTTTGGCAAGGTGCATCGGCAACATGCACCCGATTAAACCTAGATAAGGGTTCCGCAGCCTGACGCGAGATGGCGTAGACCGACAAATCGGAAAAAATGTGGTCAAGGCCCGAGGTTTCGATCAGGGAAACAAGCGCTTCCGCTGTCCGCCGGGAAAAAATCAAGATCCCGTCATAGATATTGTCGTCCAGGTTCCGAACCATGTCGCCGGGCAACCGGGTCAGCGGATCCATGCGATAGACCACAACCGTCCGGCACAGGATGTTGCCGGCTGACAGCAAACCTTCAAGGTCGCCGGCTCGTTGTCTGGCTGCCGGATAGAGAACTGTTTTTCCGGCCACAAGGGAACGATTATCCAGAATCAGCTTTGCCAGGGAGCCAACACCGTCGGAGGCTGTCAGAACCGATTCGAATCCGGCCCTGGCACAGGCCTCGGCCGTGGCCTTTCCAACCGCAAAGACCGGCAGGGTCACAAGACTGTCTACCTGGCGATGCGTTGCAAGGAGATAGACGGCGCGGCGGCTGGTAAACGCAATCGCGCCGACACCTTCCAGATCCAGAGTGCCAGGCAGTTCTGATGTTGCCACAAGCAACGGCAATTCATCGGCAACATGCCCCTCCGAACGGAGCCTGTCGGCTGTAAGCCTGCACTCCGGCTGGGGACGAGTCACCAGAAACCGCATTGTCAGTGATCCGCCAGGAAGCCCGGTCCCATCCTGGTTTTGAGGTTCTCTCCAACGGTCTTGCCGATCGTGACTGCGTCAGACGCCGGTCCGCTTGCCTCTTCCTGATGTGTCTCGGATCCGTCGGGTTTCAAAACGATCCCCCTGAAATGAAGCGTTTCGCCATCAAGGGTCGCAAGCCCCCCGATCGGCGTCCGACAGGATCCGTCAAGAACAGCGAGAAATGCCCGTTCCGCATCAAGGCGTGTCTGGGTTTCCTGGTCGTGAATGGCCGCAAGCTTGTTCAGCGTGTCCTGATCACCTTCCCGGCTTTCGATACAGATCGCTCCCTGGCCGACAGCAGGCAGAAACTCGTCTTCGCTCAACAGGCTGGTAATCTCATTTTCCAGGCCGAGGCGGCGCAGCCCCGCGGCTGCAAGAAGGGTTGCATCAACTGCGCCCTCGGCAAGTTTGCGCAGCCGGGTTTGCAGATTGCCGCGATACATCACCACGTCGATGTCCGGCCGCAGGCGCTTGATCATCGCCTGCCGCCGCAGCGAACTGGAACCGACCACCGCACCTTGCGGCAGATCCGTCAGGGTCTTGGCCTTGGGTGACAAGAAGGCATCGCGCACATCTTCGCGCGGAAGAAACGCTGTCAGGGCAAGCCCGTCAGGCAGAACCGTCGGCATGTCCTTGGAGGAATGAACCGCCAGATCGATGCGGCCGTCCAGCAGAGCTTCCTCGATTTCCTTGGTGAACAGGCCCTTGCCACCGACTTCCGACAATGGCCGGTCCTGGATCTTGTCACCGGAGGTCTTGATGACAACGATCTCGAAGGCATCCTCGGCAAGCCCATGGGCTGCCATCAAGCGGTCGCGGGTTTCATGAGCCTGTGCCAACGCTAATGCACTGCCCCGGGTTCCAATGCGCAAAGGATTTGATTGCAAGATTAACCGTCCAGATGTTACGCCCGGCAGGGAAGGCGCCAAGCATGCAAAGAGTTCCTGACCACATGTCTTACCACAGGCCACCGCTGCAAGATCTATGACTTCAGTCAATTCAAAATTCAATGCGTCCAATCTGACTGTGCTGGGGATCGAGACCAGTTGCGACGAAACGGCAGCCGCTGTTGTGCAAGGCCCCGTGCAAAAGGCCATCCTTTCCAACACCATCAGGTCCCAGATTGACGAGCACACGGAATTCGGCGGAGTCGTGCCGGAAATCGCGGCACGGGCGCATATCGAGATCCTCGACCGGATCGTGAGCGAGGCCATGCACGAGGCGGACTGCACCTGGGATGACATCGACGCGGTCGCGGCGACGGCCGGACCGGGCCTGATTGGCGGCGTCATAGTCGGTTTCATGACTGCAAAGGCAATTGCCATGGCGGCCGGCAAACCCCTGGTCGGTGTCAATCACCTCGAAGGACATGCCCTGACGGCCCGCCTGACGGACGATCTGGAGTTTCCCTTCCTGCTTTTGCTGGTCTCTGGAGGTCACAGTCAGTTCTTGCTCGTGCGCGGGGTCGGGGATTACGAACGCCTTGGGACGACAATCGACGACGCCATCGGCGAAGCCTTCGACAAGACAGCCAAGCTGCTCGGCCTGCCCTATCCCGGCGGACCGCACGTTGAAAAACTTGCGACCAGGGGAGACGTGAACCGGTTCAGGCTGCCGCGCCCCTTGCTGGACAGACCGGGTCTGGACATGTCCTTCGCCGGGCTGAAAACGGCGCTGCGCACGCAGGCCAAGAAACTCGAACCGGTGGACGAACAGACTGTAGCCGATCTGTGTGTGGCGTTTCAGCGTTCGGTTTCGGATGTTCTGGCTGCCCGCACGAAATCTGCGCTGGCATTGTTCGCCGAGCGTCACCCGGATGCCGAGCCGGCGATTGTCGTTGCCGGGGGCGTTGCAGCCAATCAGGAAATCCGTTCGGCCCTGACAGCTGCTGCCGCCGAGGCCAATGCCCGCTTTGTCGCGCCGCCGATGGCCCTTTGCACAGACAACGCGGCGATGATTGCCTGGGCCGGGATTGAACGTCTGCAGCTCGGGCCCGTGGACGACATGAAGCTTTCACCACGTCCCCGCTGGCCTCTGGACCAGGACAAGGCCGGGATACTCGGGGCGGGCAAGAAAGGTGCAAAGGTCTGAATAACCTGCAAAAGCCGGTCTAATTTGAAGCCTTAATTCAACAGGCCCTTTTGTACGGATCGGCAGCCTGATACCAAGTCCTGCAACATCAACCGGGTTTGAACCATGCAGATTTTTCACAAGGCCTATGTCTATCTGACCTGTGGGACGGATTTGCTCGTGTTCAACGAACCCGACACACCTTATCTGGGTCTGCAGGTTCCAGGCGGCACGGTCGATCCCGGCGAAAGTTTCCTGCAGGGCGCCATGCGGGAATTCGCCGAGGAAACCGGACTGGCGCTGGACGCGGCCTTTGATCATTTTTCAGATCAGGATCTGCCCTTTGAAACAATCGATCCGGTCGGTCAGTTCAGGGCACCACCGGACAGGCCGCTTCAGGGGCGTCACATACGGCGAAATTTTCACGTGGCCGTTCCCCGGCGCCCCCGGGAAGAGTGGGAGCATTTTGAAATGTATCCGAGCAGCGGCGTGGCGCCGATCAGGTACCGGTTCTTCTGGTTGAACCTGTTCAGCACCGAGGCCCTGGAGGAAGAGAGCTTCTTTGCCGCCTTCGGCCCTCCTCTGGCCGCGCTGCGCCGCCGCGTTCCCTCTCTGAAAACGGCCGCCTAAATGATCCACCCGGCACAAAAACAATCTGCTCGGATCTATCACAAGGCCTATGTCTATTTGACCTGCGGCCCCGATCTGCTGGTGTTTTCAGAACCCGACCATCCGGAAGTCGGCCTGCAGGTCCCGGGCGGCACACTTGACCCCGGTGAAAGCTACCTTCAGGGTGCGCGGCGCGAGTTTGAAGAAGAGACCGGACTTTCATTGGATATCGCAATCGAATCGTTCGCAGACCAGGATCATTTCTTTGAAGATGTGCCCAGATGTCTCACGGGACTGCATCGGCGGCGACATTTTCACGGCCAGGTTCGTGTGAAACCCGCCCATGACTGGGAACATTTTGAAACCTCACCAAGCACCGGCGGAGCCCCGATCAGGTTTCGCCTGTTCTGGGTGAATTTGTTTTCCGGCGATGCGCTCACCGAGACAAGGTTTTTTGAAGGCTTTGGAGCGCAGCTTGAAACACTACGGACGCGCATGGAAGGGCAAATCAATGGGCGCCATTAAATCAATCGGCGTCGTCGGTGGTGGTGCCTGGGGCACTGCCCTGGCCCTGACGGCTGCGCGTGCCGGCAGCGAGGTCCGTCTTTGGGCCCGGGATCCGGACACCGTGTCCGACATCCGCTCTCGCAGGCAGAACAGCCGATACCTGCCGGGTATCACCTTCGATGAGGACCTGAATGCCACCGATGCCCTGGAGGACGTCGCAGACGTGGATGCGATCCTGCTGGTGACCCCGGCGCAGACCACGCGGTCGATGCTGGGTGCATTGAAAAAGACGGGCAAGGTACGTGGCCCGGTGGTGCTGTGTGCCAAGGGGATCGAACAGACCTCAGGGAAACTTCTTTCAAAGGTGATGAGCGAAGAATTGCCGGGCGTTGAACCAGGCATTCTCTCCGGCCCGAGCTTTGCGGACGATGTTGCGCGCGGGCTCCCGACTGCGGTCACGGTCGCGGCAAATTCCGCGCGGACTGCCCTCAGCCTGTGTGAATCGCTGCAATCCCCCTGCTTCCGGCCTTACGCCTCGATCGACATTCTTGGAACGCAAATCGGCGGTGCCTTGAAGAACGTTCTCGCCATAGCCTGCGGTGCCGTTGTGGGCCGAAAACTCGGTGCGAGTGCCCAGGCCGCCCTGACGGCGCGAGGATTTGCCGAACTCAATCGCCTCGGCATGGCAATGGGTGCGCAAGGCGAGACCCTGACTGGCCTTTCAGGACTTGGCGACCTGGTACTGACCTGTTCGTCGAGCCAGTCCCGCAACTTCTCCTTCGGCTTGAGGCTTGGCGAGGGGTTTCTGGCTTCAGAACTGATTTCAGCTGGTGGGAAGCTCGCAGAGGGAGCCTATTCGGCACGCGTTGCTGTCAAACTAGCAGAAAAGCACGAGATAGAAGTCCCGATCTGCGACACCGTCGCCAGAATGATCGATGACGATCTGTCGATCGACGATGCGCTCAACACCTTGATGGCGCGCCCGCTGAAAGCGGAAACGGAAAGCGCCTGATCTTTTCAAAAGAAGCATTGAGTTTGCCAGGTCCGGGACCTAGGTTCTGACGAGAATTCTGACTTGGAGAACCTTTGATGCTTTACGCCCTGATCTGCACCGACAAGCCTGGTGCACTGCAGACACGTCTCGACAACCGCGCTGCACACATTGAATTTCTCAAGGGGCTGGGTGACGGGCTTAAGGCTGCCGGCCCCTTCCTCGACGATGACGGCAACATGACCGGTTCGCTTGTGGTGATTGAAGCCTCCAGCCGCGATGAAGCGCTTGCGATTTCGCAGGAAGACCCTTACGCCCACGCAGATCTGTTTGAAAGTGTCGAAATCCGCCCGTGGAACTGGGTGGTGAAGAACCCGGAGGTCTCGTAAGTGCAATACTGGTTGATCAAATCCGAGCCGGACAAGTGGTCCTGGGAACAGCAGAAGGCCAAGGGCGACGCCGGTGAAGAATGGGACGGTATTCGCAACTACCAGGCGCGCAACAACATGCGGGCAATGGAAATTGGCGACAAGGCCTTCTTCTACCACTCCAACATCGGCAAGGAAGTGGTCGGGGTCGTTGAAGTCTGCAGTGAAATCCATCCTGACAGCACGACCGACGACCCGCGCTGGGAATGCGTGGATTTCAAGGCGGTCTGCGACATGCCGAACCCGGTCACCCTCGCGGATGTGAAGGCCGAACCCAAATTGGCCCAAATGTCTCTTGTCACGTCCATGCGCCTGTCCGTCCAGCCTGTCACCAAGGAGGAATGGAAAGTGGTTTGCGCAATGGGCGGATTGAAAAAACCGGCCTGACGCGAAGCCGGCACACAGGCAGGTCTTGCAATGCTCAAGGAAGATCCGGAGGCTTTCATTCGGCGTGAGACCAGGGTGAAACCGGTGCCGCATGCCGAGGAAATCCGGCTTCATCTTGCCGATGAAGCCATGGCGCTCTGGAGCCGGACCGAGGAAGAACTTGGCGAAATCGGTCTTGCACCGCCCTTTTGGGCATTCGCCTGGGCCGGTGGACAGGGCATTGCCCGCCACGTGCTCGACACGCCCGAGCTCGTGGCCGGAAAGCGCGTCGTCGATTTTGCCTGCGGTTCCGGCCTGGTCGGGATCGCAGCCATGCTGGCCGGCGCCGCCTCCTGTCACGCAGTCGACATCGATCCCGTCGCAATAACAGCGGCCCGTTTGAACGCCGAGGTGAACAAGGTGGATCTCGGTTTCGAGACGGCCGACATCACCGGAAGGGAAACCCTCGAAGCGGATATCGTCTTTTGTGGCGACGTCTTTTACGACCGGCCGATGGCGGAAACCGTCCTTGCCTTTCTCGACCGGCTTCTGGATGCCGGCATCGAGATAATCGTTGGCGATCCGGGTCGAAGCTACCTGCCGTCCGACCGCCTGACGCAACTGGCCGAATTCACGGTTCCGGTGGTGGGGCAATTGGAAGACAATGAAATCAAACGCACTTATGTGTTTCGGCTGGAGGAAAAATAATCCCGAATTCGCCGCAAACAGGGTGCAAACTCTCGAAATGCGCCAAACGGTAAAATTTTTGGCGCGAGCCACTTCCCCTTTTCACAGCTTGCGATAGGTTAGCCGCAAAGCTCAAACGCACGATATTCCCGCCCTTACAGGAGACCTTCATGCCAATCATCAACCGTCTTGCGGATTTGACTGATGAGATCACGGCCTGGCGTCGCGACCTCCACGAGAACCCCGAAATTCTCTATGAAACAGTCCGCACGGCCGGCAAGGTTGCCGAACTCCTTGAAAGCTTCGGCGTGGACGAAATTGCCACGGGCATTGGCAAGACCGGCGTCGTTGGCGTGATCAAGGGCCGTAACGGTGGTGCGGGCAAAACCGTCGGATTGCGTGCAGACATGGATGCGCTCCCGATCGAGGAAGCGACCGACAAGCCCTATGCCTCGAAAACCCCGGGAAAGATGCATGCCTGTGGTCATGACGGCCACACGGCCATGCTGCTGGGCGCCGCCAAATATCTCGCAGAAACGCGGAACTTTGACGGCACTGTTGTCGTGATATTCCAGCCGGCCGAAGAAGGCGGTGCGGGCGCGAAGGCCATGATCGACGACGGCCTGATGACCCGCTGGCCGATCGACGAGGTCTATGGCATGCACAATTACCCTGGCATGCCGGTCGGCGAATTTGCCATTCGCAAGGGCCCAATCATGGCCGCCACCGACGAATTCAGGATCACCATCACCGGAAAGGGCGGTCATGCCGCCAAGCCGCACCAGACGATCGACCCGATCATTGTCGGGTCCAAGATGGTGTCGGCCCTGCAAACCATTGCCAGCCGCAATGCCGATCCGCTTGATTCGGTCGTGGTTTCCGTCACCGTCTTTGACGCCGGCAATGCCTTCAACGTCATTCCGCAGGAAGCGCTGCTGCGCGGCACGGTCCGCACGCTCAATCCCGATGTCAGGGATCTGGCCGAGGAACGCATGACGAATATCGTCAAATCGCTTGCAGAAGCCTTTGATGCGACGGCGAATCTCGAGTTCCGCCGGGGCTATCCGGTTACGGCCAACCATGATGACCAGACAGACTTCGCAGCCCGGATCGCCGAGGGCATTGCCGGAGACGGCAAGGTCAATCGCAACATCGATCCGATGATGGGTGGCGAGGACTTCTCCTACATGCTCGAGGAACGCCCAGGCGCCTTCATCTTCGCAGGCAACGGCAACAGCGCGGGTCTGCACCATCCGGAATACGACTTCAACGACGACCTGATCCCGGTTGGCTGCTCCTACTGGGTGAAACTGGTGGAAACGGCCCTTCCGGCAGCCGCCTGAGAAAAACTGTGCTAAGAAGACGCCGGTTTCGACCGGCGTTTTCATTTGGACCTTCCCCATGTCCCTGTCTCAATCCAAAATCTCCTTTGTCGCGACCTATCTGCTGGTTGGCGCATTTGTCGGCGTTCTTGTGATTCATCCCCTGAACCTGGTGGTGATCTGGTGGGAGCTGTCGAGATTTTCTGAAACAGCGCCGAGACTGATCGAATTCCTGTCCAACCGCCTTTGGTTGCTTCTCTTGCCGCGCCACCTGGATGTCGCCATTGCCTACACGCTGGTCGGCGCCATTGTCGGTCTGGCATTCGGAATTTTCAGCCGGAACTACATGCGCACCTCCGAGGCTTACAAGTCCCTGCGCGAAGAACAGACAACCCAGATCCCGGCGATCATGAAACAGGGCGAAAACGAACGGGTCGAGTTCAAGTCCTCGCTTCGCTGGGACATGAAGGAAGACCGCATCAACCGCGGCCTTGAAAAGGTGATCGCCAAGACGATCGCAGGTTTTTTCAACGCCAACGGCGGCTATCTTCTCGTAGGGGTAGACGATGACGGAGAAGCTCTTGGTCTCGACAAGGACCTGTCCACGCTGAAAAGTCCTGATCTGGACGCCTTCGAGCGGACCGTGAACGATATCGTGTCTAAATTCCTGGGCGGGGATCTTTGCCCCTACATTCACACGGTCTTTGCCAGGGTGAATTCCAGGGACGTCGCCATGATCATCATCCGTCCGACACCGAGAGCCGCCTATCTGGACGAGAACCGGTCTTCGGCGTTTTACGTCCGCAGCGGCAATTCCACGCGGCAGCTCGATGTACGTGAAGCGCTAAGCTACGCCAAGTCGCGCTGGAATTGACCCCATGGATCTCCTGACTGCCTTGCTGCCTGCAGACATCAGTCTGCTTGCGAGCCTGCTCCTGATCGTCGCGAGTTTCTTCACCTCCGCCCTGACGGCCGCCGTCGGCCTTGGCGGCGGCATTGCCCTGATTGCCGTCATGGCCAGCCTGATGCCGGCAAGCGCGCTTGTGCCGGTGCATGGCGTGGTCCAGATCGGATCGAATGGCGGACGGGCAATCGTCCAGTTCCGGCACGTCGACTGGCTGATTGCGGTCTGGTTTGCCGCCGGCGCCGTGTTCGGCGCTGCCATTGGTGGCGCCATCGCCGTAGAGCTGCCGGCCTCGGTGCTCCGCGCCGGCATCGGCGTCTTCGTGCTCTGGGTGATCTGGGGCCGGCCACCGAGGTTCGGCAAGGCCCCCAAACGCGCGATGGGTGTCGCCGGTTTTGCCTCGACCTTCCTGTCGATGTTCTTCGGAGCGGCCGGGCCGATCGGGGGCGCCGTGCTTTCCACCCTCGGGCTGACACGGCATGAATTTGTCGCCAATCAGGCCGTCACCGCCCTCACGATGCACATCTTCAAGATCATTGCCTTCGGCGCTCTCGGCTTCGCCTTTGCACCCTGGGTCGGCCTGATCGTCCTGATGATTGCCAGTGGTTTTCTGGGAACGCTCGCGGGCAGCAGGATGCTCGGCAAGATGGACGAAAAGGCCTTCAAAACCGGTTTCAAATGGGTAATGACCGCACTTGCCCTCAACCTTTTCTGGCAGGCGTTCAGAACCTGGTTTTGAAGATGGTGTTAAATACCCGCCACGTCCCAAGGCCTGTGTCGCAGGTTTGCGCGCCGTCCCTTTCTTGACCTTTCCCTAAGGCTTGCTTGAGTTCTTCGCAACTGGAGCCACCTTGAAAGACGATGGCCGACGCGGTAACTCAGCGCATCGGTTTTTCTAATATGCGGGATGGAGCGTCCATGGCCTCTCAAAATCTTCTGCTTTTGCCGGGTGACGGCATCGGCCCGGAAATCATGAAGGAAGTCAAAAAGGTTATTGCCTGGTTCAACGAAAAGGGCGGCATGTCCTTTGAAACCAGCGACGGCCTTGTCGGCGGGGCCGCCTATGACGCGCACGGCCAGTCGATTTCCGAAGAGGACATGGCCAAGGCAATGGCTTCGGACGCGGTGATCTTCGGCGCTGTCGGCGGCCCGAAATGGGATGATGTACCTTACGAGGTGCGCCCGGAAGCCGGCCTTCTGCGCCTGCGCAAGGACATGCAGCTCTTTGCCAACCTGCGTCCCGCCATCTGTTACCCGGCCCTCGCCGACGCATCTTCCCTGAAGAAGGACGTCATTGAAGGTCTGGATATCCTGATCGTGCGAGAGCTGACCGGCGGCGTCTATTTCGGCGAGCCGAAGGAGATCACCGACCTCGGCAACGGCCAGAAACGCGGTGTCGACACGCAGGTCTATGACACCTACGAGATCGAGCGGATTTCCAAGGTTGCCTTCGAACTGGCCCGCACCCGCGACAACAAGGTCTGTTCGATGGAGAAGCGCAACGTGATGAAGTCCGGTGTGCTCTGGAACGAAGTCGTCACGCAGACCCACAAGAACGGCTATGAAGACGTGCAGCTGGACCACATGCTGGCTGATGCCGGTGGCATGCAGCTGGTTCGCTGGCCGAAACAGTTCGACGTCATCGTCACCGACAACCTCTTCGGCGACATGCTTTCCGACGTCGCCGCAATGCTGACCGGTTCCCTTGGCATGCTGCCTTCCGCATCTCTTGGCGCTCCGGACGAAGCAACCGGCAAGCGCAAGGCGCTCTACGAGCCGGTGCACGGTTCTGCACCCGACATCGCCGGAACGGGCGCTGCCAACCCGATCGCCATGATTGCCAGCTTCGGCATGGCGCTGCGTTACTCCTTCGAGGAGGTCGCAGCGGCTGACAAGCTCGACCAGGCAATTGCCAACGCACTCGACAAGGGCCTGAGAACCAAGGACATTGCCGCAGAAGGCGAAGCAACGGTCACAACCGCCGAAATGGGCGACGCGATCATCGCCGAGCTGGACGCGCTCAGCGCCTGACGCAACTCGCCAATTGCATAGCAAGCCGCTAACGGGTATCCCGTTGGCGGCTTTTTCATTCCCGAACCGAAGCAGATCCCATGATCGAAGACAAACTCGGCCCCTTTCTCGGCACCTGGATCCTTGACGCAGACGAAAGCGAATTCGAACAGGGCGACCCGCCCAAGAGCGCAACGCTGAAGATCGAGGACAATTTCGGCATGGCGATCTTCACCATGAACCAGGTTTCGGCCGATGGCGAAGTCACGAATGACAGTTTTGAGGCCGTTCCGGACGGTCCCGAAGTCAAGCTGGGAAAGAGCGGTCTGGTCGATGCGATGCGCCTGGTCTTCCAGGGGGACAGGAACCTGATCTCCGAGGCACGCCGTGGAGGTCTGACAATCATGAAGGCTGACCGGGAACTGTCGGAAGACGGTCGCACGCTGACGGTAACCCAGACCGTTCACCTAGTCGATGTCGCCAGTTTCACCAACACGTCCGTTTACCGCCGGGCCCAGTAGTCACGCCCATGAAACAGATCATCGGAGCCATTACGCTCGTTGTGCCGGACTATGACGCCGCGATTGCATTTTATGTCGGCAAGCTCGGCTTTGACCTGATCGAGGACACCCGGCTGACGGACACCAAGCGCTGGGTTCTCGTTGCACCGAAAGGCAGCACGGAATCGCGGCTTTTGCTCGCGCAAGCCGACGGAAAGGCACAGGAAGCTGCCATCGGCAACCAGGCCGGCGGACGCGTCTTCCTGTTCCTCAACACGGACGATTTCGACAGGGACCACGCTGCGATGTCCGCTTCTGGCGTCGAATTCCTGGAAGAACCGAGATCGGAATCCTACGGCAAGGTTGCTGTCTTCCGCGATCCGTTCGGCAATCAGTGGGACCTGATCCAGCACGTTTGAAGGCGAGGCTCGGCTGGTTCAGACACCTGCCCTCCATTCTGCTCAGGTTCGCCTGAACACCAGAAGCGACAGACCAATCGTGACAACACCGATCCCGAGCCATTCCTGAAGGCTGGGCACTTCTCTCAGAACCGGGATCGCAAGAAGGGCTGCAGAAGCAGGCACGGCTGCGGAAAATCCCGCTGTAGGCGTCGGACCCAGATGGGTGGCCGCAAGGGCAAACAGGATGACGGCAACAAATCCCGGTCCCAACCCCTGGAAGGCGGCCTGAAACAGCACGGTCGACCAGCTCGCTTCCGCAAGTCCGGACGGCAGAAACAGGAACCAGACCGGAACGAAGACGAGAGCATTCGGCACATTCACCAGCGCCAGGGCCTGGCGGGGTGTCACCTGCCAATGCCGGACGCCGAAGATGTAGATCGACAGAACTGCCGATGCCCCCAGAAACAATCCGATGCCGACGGCGACATTCTTTCCACCGGCAGCAAATCCGGCACTGCCGAGGAGCAGAGCTCCTGCAACGATCACCGAGATACCCACCACCTGGCTCCTGCCGGGCAGACTGCCTGAAGCAAGCGCAACCAGGAGCGCGGTGAAGACCGGCAGGGCACCATTTGCAAAAACCCCGGCATAGGCTGCCGAGGATTCCGAGAGGCCCCGGTACATGAGCATGGAATAAAGGATACCCGGACCACACAGGGACATCGTCACCACCGCTTTCAAGGGCAGCTGACGCGGCCACCATCGAAAGGCAAAGGGAAGCGTGATGCATCCGGCCACAAGGAAGCGCAGGCCGGTCATGTCGGCGGCCGTCAGACTTGTTGTGACACCGGCGCGGGAAAAGACAATGAATCCCGACCAGATGAACAGCACCGCAATCGCGCAGATCACGCCCAACTGGCGGTTGGGCTCACCTGAGGCTTGTGTAATGCGTTGGCCGCTTCTTTCCGATAAATGGGAGATCTCACGCAGAACCATCCTGTTGCATGGACGCGATCGCGCGTTTCATGAACGACAGGAACTGGGTGGTTTCCGTATCCGAGAAGCCCTCCAGTGCAATTTCATTTTGCGCCATGGCAGCAGCAACCGCCTCGTCCCTGAGTGACCTGGTTCTGTCGGTCAGGAAAATTTCCTGAACACGTCCGTCTTCCGCACTCGGCCGCCGTTCGATGAGACCATCGCGTTCCATGCGGGACAGCGTGTTGGCGAGCGTGGCCTGCTCGATATCCAGCGTCCGGACCAGGTCTTTTTGCGTCTGGCCTTCCCGTGCCCAAAGCGCAAGCAGGGCCGGGAACTGGCCCGGCGCCAGACCCAGGGGTTTGATGCGGCGCTGCAGACCGGCTGCGAACAGGCGGGCCATGTGATTGGCAAGATAGCCGGCGGAAGAATCCTTCTCGAAAGTCATGGCGTGCCTATACGATAAATAGCTTGCGATATAAACAATTTGGTTTTTCGCCGACGAAGCCCAACGCATCTGCTATGCTGCACTGCGTCATAAACGCGCTGTTTAACTGATTTGCTGTTAAAGCCGGGGATTTTTCCGGCCGGGCTTGATATTCCTTTGAACAGACGCGGCATTCACCGGACAGCGAGGGGTGGCACGCATTGGCGAAACGGAAACCCGTAAAGGTCGACATCGCGCTTCAGGGCGGCGGCTCACATGGAGCCTTCACCTGGGGTGTTCTGGATCGACTGCTGGATGAGGACTGGCTGATCATCGAAGGGGTATCCGGCACCAGCGCCGGTGCCATGAACGCGGTCGCCCTGACGCAAGGCCTATGCGAAGGTGGCCCGACCCGCGCCAAGGCGCTTCTTAAAGACTATTGGAACGCCGTCAGCGATTCCTCCAAGTACAGTCCCATTCGCCGCAGCGTGATGGACAAACTTCTTGGTCGCTGGACGCTCGACTATTCGCCGTCCTACTTCGCATCTCAGATGTTCGGCCGCATGCTGTCGCCCTATCAGTTCAACCCGATGGACATCAACCCTCTGCGGGAGATCGTCGCGGAGAGTTTCGACTTCGACCTGATCAACCGGGAGGATGCGCCGCGCCTCTTTCTCTGCGCGACAAACGTGCGGACCGGCCGACCCAAGATCTTCCGCCAACCCGACATAACCTGTGACGCCGTCATGGCCTCGGCCTGTCTACCTACCCTGTTCAAGGCGGTCGAAATTGATGGGGAAGCTTATTGGGACGGTGGCTATATGGGGAACCCGCCGCTGTTTCCGCTGATCGACGAAACCGAAGCGCGCGACATTATCCTGGTTCAGATCAATCCGTTTGAACGCCCTGGCATTCCGACAACGCCGGCGGAAATCGAGAACCGGCTGAACGAAATCACCTTCAACGGCAGCCTGATCAAGGAACTGCGATCCGTCGGTTTCCTCTATGAGGTCATTCACCATGAAGGGCTCGACCGCTCGGCGTATCGCGATGCGCATCTTCACATGATCGGCTCGGAAAGCGAGCTCGCCCGTTTTGGTGCCTCCAGCAAGCTCAACGCGGAACATGTCTTCCTCGACAAGCTCTACGAGCTTGGTCAGCAGACCGCCGAGACCTGGCTGACACAGCATGGTGACAAGGTAGGCCGGGAATCTTCCTGGCGCCCGCGTGTCCTTTTTGAAGAAAGCCTCCAACCCGCCCATCTCGAACCGGGTACAGACAGGAACCTGGAGAAGTCATGATCGAACTGATTGGCATATTGCTGCCCCTTGGCCTCCTGATGTTCCTCGCCTTCAGGGGCATCACGCTCCTGCTGCTGGCCCCGGTCATGGCCGTTCTCGCCGTCCTGATTTCAGGGGGGCTGTCCCCGTTGGCCGCCTTCACCCAGATTTTCATGATCAACACGGCCGACTTCATACTGGCCTTCTTTCCCCTTTTCTTTCTGGGCGCCATTTTTGGTAAGCTGATGGATGACAGCGGTTCGGCGGAAGCCATTGCCCGCTGGGTCATTGGCAAGCTCGGCACCAACAACGCTATTCTGGCGGTCGTGATCTGCTGCGCCGTGCTCACCTATGGCGGGGTGTCGCTCTTCGTCGTTGCCTTCGCGATTTTTCCGATCGCCGCAGCGCTGTTTCGTGATGCAGCGGTTCCAAAACGCTTCATTCCAGGCGCGATCGCCCTCGGAGCCTTCACGTTCACCATGTCCGCGCTGCCCGGAACACCAGCCATCCAGAATGCCATTCCGATGCCCTATTTCGGCACGACGGCTTTCGCCGCACCGGGCCTTGGCATCATCGCTGCGCTGATCATGTTCGGGCTCGGCATGGCCTGGCTGAAAAGGCGGGCATCAGCCGCCATGGCGGGTGGTGAAGGTTACGGCATCCACGAGGACGACCTGCCTGAACCCGACAGCGTCATGAGGGCACAGGCACAGAACGAGGGATTTGACGTCAACGAAATCGACCCTTCGGAACATGTGAAGGTGCCGCCCTCCTTCCTGCTTGCAATCGCCCCGATTGTGATCGTTGTCCTGGTCAATTTCCTGTTTGTCGAGTTCATCGTCCCAAGGCTGGATACGGCCTATCTGTCCGAACCGCTTTTCGGGGCAACATCGATCGAGGCAGTGCGCGGGGTCTGGGCAATCGTCGTGGCGCTGACCGCGTCCATCCTGCTTCTGATTCTGACCAATTTCCGGCGTTTTCCAGATCTGCGCGAAACCCTGAACAAGGGTGCGGACGCGGCGGTCCTTCCGATCTTCAACACGGCAAGCCTCGTCGGTTTCGGGGGCGTCATTGCTGCTCTACCTGCCTTTGAAAAGGTCACAGACGGTCTCCTGGCCGTGAGCGACGGCAACCCGCTCGTATCCGTTGCCCTGTCGGTTACAACGCTGTCCGCGCTCACAGGCTCCGCATCCGGCGGCATGAGCATCGCCCTTGATGCGCTGGGCAGCACTTTTGTTGCGCTTGCCAATTCCACGGGGACGTCGCTGGAGGCCATGCACCGCGTCACCTCCGTCGCCTCCGGAGCACTGGACGCCCTGCCGCATAACGGTGCGGTCATCACGGTGCTCGGGATCGCGAAGCTAACCCACAAGGACAGCTACTTCGACATTTTCGTCACCGCGGTTGTCGTTCCCTTCATTGCACTGGTTGCCATCATTCTGCTTGCCAGCCTTTTCGGCGGTTTCTAGGGCCGGACACCCATCTGGCACCCAACGGGATACATCTCTTGCAATCATTTATATAGCAAACTATATAATAAAACATAGCTCGCTATATAAATGGAGACTTGCCATGCCTTTCAAACGAATTCGCGCCACCGGGACGATCGCGGCTCTTGCCGCCACGCTGGGCTTCTTTCCCTTGCCGTCCTCGGCGGAGGGGGACCGGGCCAATGCGCCAGTCACGCTCATAAACGCCTTTGAAATCGATGAGGACAAGCTGGGAGAAACCATTTCCTTCTGGGAACGCGCCCGTGACTTCCTGGCCACCCAACCCGGCTATATCTCGACCCGCCTGCATCAATCCCTGTCACCGGATGCCCGATTCCAGCTCGTCAACGTCGCCAGGTGGGAAAGCCCACAGGCCTTTCAGGCCGCAATCGGCAAGATGCGGGCAAGCGGTCTCGGATCAGAAATGAAGGGCACTGTTTTTCACGCGGCACTTTATGAGGTCATCCGCTCGGACGAGGAGCGCTGACGATGCAACGACATCCCCTCGCCCGGATCCTTCATTGGTCGATTGCAGGTCTCGTATTGGGTGCCCTGGCCAGTGGCTACGCGATAACCCACGAAGAAGGGTTTTCCTTGGCCCTTCTGCGGGTTCACCTCGCCCTTGGCGCAGCAGCTGGCGGATTGACATTGATCCGCGTCATGCTCTGGATGACAAAAGGAGCACCAGAGAGCGTCTTCGTGCTCACGTCGAGGATTGAAGTCGCCGCAAGCAGGATTGTTCACATCACCCTCAGGCTAATGCCCTTGTTACTGCTGGCAAGCGGGATCGGAATGTTGGTCTTATCTGGAAAAGCCGAAGCACTTCTTGATGGCACCCTGTCCGGTCTCTCCGCATTCGAGACCTTGCCGCCCCGCAAGTTGCATCATGCAGCCGCATTTCTGCTTGCGGCGCTGACACTCCTTCACGCCCTTGCCGCGATCAAACACAGGCTGCAGGCCCCGCGCCGACTCGGCAAGGCGTAAATCAGTCCCTTTGAAACAACGAACCCGGCAGCTTTCGCCGCCGGGCCGTTGGGCTGGTCTTGGGAGACCCTGAAAGCTTAGTTCAGACGCGTCGCCGGTCCGAGATCGATCAGCTGGGTTTCGCCCGGTGCATCATCGACACCATCATTATCGGTGAGCAGGATCAGGCGGCCATCAGACGTGATCGTCAGACCTTCCGGCTTGTCGAGGATCCAGCCCTTGCCCTGTGCCATTGCAGGCAGAACGTCCATTGCAAAGCGCTTCTTCAGAACCGGCAGGGTCTCGCCGTGAGCAGCTGGTGTCACACCTTTTACGGAGACAACGGTGATCTGCTTGATCGCCGCGTCCTCACCGCCCTTGTTGTCGCGCTCCAGGATGGCGAACTCTCCACCACCGAGTGACACGATTTCGGAAAGACCAACCCAGCCACCGGCTGCACTTTTCGGTGCGTCCAGCGGGTAATGCACGAAGCCCCAGGACTTGTCGGCAGGGTTATAGACCGCGATCTTGGTGTGACCCTTTGGATCGTCCTTCCATTCGCGTTGAACGGCAACGGCAACCAGCGGCTTGCCATCCATTTCAAACTCGGCAACGCCTTCAAAGGAGAACCGCTTGGACTGATCGATAAGGGACTGCGGCAGCAGGACCTCTTCCTCCACGGCACCGTTTGCATCCACTTTCAAAAGCAGGTGCTGACGCTCCTTGTCCGGATGGCCTTCGGACGCCAACCAGAACCCGCCACCGGATGCAACGGAAATGCCTTCAAGATCGAGCAGTTCCTGCGACGCGCCGGTCACATTCTTGTAGCCGGTGATTTTCGCCGGTTTCGACGAGATATCCAGGGTGTAGATCCGCCCCGTGGAATAGAAGCTGTCATTGACCGCATAGAGCTTGTTCGGATCGTTCGGGTCGGCGGCAAGACCGGACATGGCGCCCCAACCGATCGGTGCACCGGTTTCTTCATCCCTGGACGAAACCAGCGACGGGTATGCCGGAGCATCCACACCAAACTGATAAAGCGAGATATGTGCCCGCACGCCGTCTTCATCGACTTCGTTGGCTACGGCAAAGAGATCGCGGTTCGGAATTGCCAGGAGACCTTCAGGACCCACATGGGTCGGGAGGAACTGGAGGAATTCCGGTACGCCGCCGGTGTCCTTGTAAACAGCGACAAAGTTGCCGCGCTCGGAATTGACGAAGATCAGCGTGTCGCCGCCAAAGGTGCCGACGGCAACGCCTTCCGGCTCGGTGCCCTTCTTGTGTGCCCGCTTGGCCGGGTAATGACCGTGGGACATGCCCATGTGTTCCATCTGGTTGCCGCTGTCGAACAGGACGTCACCCTTGGTATTCCAGATGGTGAATCCGCGCGACCCGCCTTCGTAGTCGCCTTCGTTTGCCGTGACGAAGCGCTCGTCGTCAATCCAGGCAACTGCATCGGGTTCACGGCGAACATTTTCGCTGGTGCCGGAGGCGTCACTCATGCGTGCCTTCTTGACCGGAACGTTTTCTGCTGTCGCAGTTCCGGCCGAGAAATGACCCACGACGTCACCGGAAGCGAGGTCGACAATCACCAGGTGGTTGTTTTCCTGAATGGTCACGACGGCCTGGTTCTTGGCGTTGATGGAGACAAACTCCGGCTCCGGATCGGACGGCGCAACTTCGGCCAGACCGGTCATGTCGACGATGCGCACGGCATCGCAATTCGTCGGAGCGCCGTTTTCGTCGAGGTCGAAGATCGCCAGATGACCGGCAGGTGCCTGCGGGATGACGCCGTCATTGAGGTCTTCGTCGCGCTCGTTTTCGATGGCGATGGCAACAAATTTTCCGTTCGGGGAAATCGCCACACTGTCCGGCTGTCCCTTGACGTCGCATGTCGCGGTAATGCCCATGTCTGCCAGTGCAATAACGGCCAGGTGACCGGAGGCGTTGACAAAATCTTCGCTCGTGTTGACGCCGGCATAGGCCGCCTTTTCACCAACGGCCACGGATGTCGGCTCACCGCCCAGATCGGTACGGCCCAAGGGCTGGATGTTCAGCGGGTTGGTCGCGTTGACAAAAACAATTGCTTCACCCGGGCTGTCGGTGAACGCCAGCGTTCTTCCGTCCTTGGACGCGTAGATGATCTCGGCAACGGTTTCAGTTGCCTTGTCCGCACCTTCCGGCAGGGTCTTGTAGACCGGGTAGGTGTTGATGCGTTCAAAATAGTCGGCCTGGGCCGCAGAAACTGCGCCCAAACCGAACAGAACTGCGAGACCGGCGCCTTTCAAAAAGCGCCCGCGAAGACTTGCCATTGCATTAGCTCCCATGGATTCGTCGGCTGGATTTGGCGGCAAGCTAGTGAGCGAAATTAGAGAAATGGTGACACTTGAATGAAGCTTTCATGACACCACCTAAGACAGGATTTACCTGTTGGGTCAGGGGACGGCTGAGAGAAAAGACTGGACAGAAGCCGCGTAATCTCTCAGGCTGCGTCCCTTGCCTCTTTTGCGCGCATTGCGCGAACCTTATCGGATATTGTCATGCAAATCGGTTTTGTCCGCGCAGCCGTCGTGCTGGGCTTACTTGCTGTCGTGGGTCCCTTTGCCATCGACCTCTACCTGCCGGCGACGCCTCAGATCGTGCAGGATTTGCAAACGGATGACGCAGGCGCGCACCTGACCTTTACGGTCTATTTCATCGCGTTCGGTGTTGCCCAACTCGTTTACGGACCGATCGCCGACTGGCTTGGCCGCAAGCCTCCCATATTCATGGGATTGGTCGTGTTCATTATCGGCTCGATCATCTGTGCGCAGGCCGACGACATTTTTGCCCTGACACTTGGCCGTTTTGTTCAGGCCCTGGGCGCCGCCGCACCCATGGTGATCGTTCGCGCTGTTGTGCGTGACCTCCACACAGGCACCCAGGCGACACGCCTGATGGCTCTCGTGATGTTGGTCATCAGCATCTCGCCACTTCTGGCACCGCTGACCGGCAGCTTCATCATCGATTTCGGCAGCTGGCGACTGATCTTCTGGGTATTGGCCGTGATCGCGCTCGCCGCGATGCTGCTGACCGCATTTCAACTCCCGGAAACGCTGGCGCCCGACCGGCGTGTGGGCATTGACGCAAAGGCCCTCCTTGGTAGCGCGATTTTTCTGCTGCGCGACTTCAAGTTCATGGGTCTGACGTTGATCAGCGGGTTTTCGCTGGCGAGCTTCTTTGTCTTCATCGCCTCCGCACCAATGGTCTATATGAGCCACTATGCGTTGACGCCAAAGGAATTCAGCCTGGTTTTCGCACTTGGCGCAATCGGCTTCTTCGGTGCGTCCCAGTTCGCGGCATCGCTTGGCCAGAAATACGGCATGGCCCGCGCCGCACTGTGGGCCACCCTGGGCTTCGCCAGCGCCACAAGCCTCCTGTTTGTTCTCGTCTGGCTGGGGCAGGACCATCTGGCGATCCTCATGTCGCTCTTATTCGTCGGCAACACCTGCCTTGGTCTCGTCATCGCGCCGACCATGGTCATGGCGCTTGAAGAACACGGGGAGCACGCAGGCATGGCGTCATCGTTGGGGGGCACCCTGCAGATGGTGGCCGGCGGCTTGATGATCCTGGTCTGCAGCCCGTTCTTCGACCGCACGCCCTTGCCTCTGGTTGGCGCCGTCGCGGTCTGCGCGGTGACCGCCTTTGTCCTGGCATTGCTTACGCTGCGCCCGGAACCGGAAGGCACTGCGACGGCTTGATCAATGGAATACATGCCTCGTTCGACGTGAATTGGCCTGAATACGCCTTTTTGTGAAAGGGGCTTGTTTTTCCATTTTTTTGCTGATGATCTGACCGCTCATACTGGATCAAGGCAAATAATGAAGACGCATAACAACCCTTGGCTTGGAAAAGGCCTTCCGGACACTTCCGCGCTCGCAAACGGTGATGTCTCCAAATATCTCGGCAGCACCAGGGACCTCTTCAAGGATCGGCTGAAGATTGTAGAAAGCCCGCTTTTGAACCTGCCCGAACTGGCAAATTCGCTCGGCGTCGGCGCCGTTCTTGTGAAAGACGAGCGAAACCGCGCCGGGCTGGGCAGTTTCAAGGCCCTCGGCGCTGCCTACGCCATTGCAAAGCGTGCGGTCAAACGCGTTGAGGACGGGACTTCGGCCAGCGTCGCGAATGCCTTGAACGGATTTACGTTCGCCTGTGCGAGTGCCGGCAATCACGGCCTGTCCCTTGCGACCGGTGCACCTGCCTTCGGGGCCGAGGCAGTTGTCTTCGTTGCGGAAACGGTTCCGGAAGCCTTTGCCGAACGCCTGAAAAAGCAGGGCGCGCGTGTGGTCCGTGCCGGAGCCAACTACGAAGCCAGCATGGAAGAAGCCCAGCGGCAGGCGGACGAGAACGACTGGATCCTGCTGCCGGACAGCACCTGGCCCGGCATGGTGGAGGCCGGCCGCGACGTCATGGAAGGCTACCTGATCATGGGTGAGGAAATCGCCCAGCAGATTTCCGAACCGCCGACCCATGTCTTCCTGCAGGCCGGTGTTGGCGGCCTGGCGGCAGCCTGTGCTGTCAGCGCCCGCGAGACCTGGGGTGACGAGGTGAAAATCGTGATTGTGGAACCGGAAGATGCGCCGGCCCTGCAGGCCAGCATTGACGCCGGCAAGGCGGTTGTCGCCCCCGGCCCGGTCTCGATCATGGGCCGCCTGGATTGCAAGGAACCTTCTCATCTCGCACTGAAATATCTCGCCAGTGAGGCAAATGCCTTCGTCACCATTTCCGACAGCGAGGCAGCCCAAACCGTTTCATGGCTCGCGGCAAGGGGATTCGAGACGACACCCTCCGGTGCCGCAGGCCTCTCAGCGCTGCACCATGCGTCAGACCATTTCGCCAAGCTGGGCCTGAGCGCCTCATCGCGCGTGCTTTGTTATCTTTCCGAAGGCCCGGAAGATGTCTGAACAGGACTTTCCGGAAAGTGAGTTCGCGCAGCGCACCGAGCGGGCACAGCGCGCGATGCATGCGCATGGTATTGATGCGCTCTTTTTCACAACGGAAGCCGAGGTTCGATATTTTTCCGGTTTCAGGACCCTGTTCTGGCAAAGCCCCACGCGCCCCTGGTTTCTCGTTGTGCCTGCGCGCGGAAAACCGATTGCCGTCATTCCCCAGATCGGCGCGCATCTCATGGCGGACACCTGGATAGACGATGTCCGCACCTTCTCCGCACCTCATCCGACAGACGACGGGATCGGATTGCTTGCCGAAGTTCTGGAGCCCTTTAGCCGCATCGGCATGCCCATGGGCCGCGAAAGCTCGTTGCGCATGCCGCTGGCAGACTTCCATGCATTGACAGACCAGCTCCCGGGAACCGAATTCGTCAACGCGAATGACCTTGTCCAACGACTGCGCCAGGTCAAATCCGAACTCGAAATAGATCTCTTGCGGGACATCTGCCAGATCGGCTCCAGAAGCTTTGGCCGCGCGGCGCAACTGTTCTACCAGGGCCAAACCCTCAAGGAAGCCTTTCGTGCATTCAAGATCGAATTGCTGGAGCAGGGCGCGGACGACGTACCCTATCTGGTGGGCGGCGCGGGCCAGGGCGGATATGGGGATGTCATATCGCCACCATCCGACCAGCTGCTTGCGGCCGGGGATGTCCTCATGCTCGATACCGGCGCCACCAAGAACGGCTATTTCTGCGACTTTGATCGCAATTTCGCGATCGGGCAGGCAAGCGAACCTGTCCGGAACGCGCACCGTCTCCTTGTCGATGCAGTGACCGCAGCAACCGCCGTTGCCCGGCCGGGCAGGACCTGCGCTGACCTGTTTCGTGCCATGGCGCAAACCATCGGACAGGGCGAAGGCGATGTCGGTCGCCTTGGTCATGGCCTTGGAATGCAATTGACCGAAAGTCCCTCGATCACCAGCTTCGACCAGACGGAGTTGCTGGAGAACATGGTCATGACCCTGGAACCGAGCATTGATCTCGGAGACGGCCGGATGATGGTGCACGAGGAGAACATTGTGATCCGGAACGGTGAACCTGAATTTTTGAGCCAGCGATCTGACCCGGAAATCCCGGTCATTGGCATCTAGACGCTGGAGGACCATGGCATGAAGCTGGACTTTGAGTGTGACCAGGGGTCTGCAGCACGGGCCGCCCTCGGATTGATCGTTTTGAAAGCGGACGAAACCATTGAAAGCGAGTATCGGCCGCTATTCGACTTGGAAGGCGTCACCCTTCATCACACGCGCATTGAAAGCGCACCGGAAGTCACACCCGAAACACTGATGCAAATGAAGGCCCAACTGACCGGCTCCGCGGCCCTCCTGCCAGGCGAGACCCCGCTTGACGTGGTCGCCTATGCTTGCACCTCCGGCGCAACGATAATCGGAAGCGAAGCCGTCGCCGCGGCTGTCAACAAGGTGCACCCCACAGCGGAAGTCACCAATCCGGCCCGTGCGGTTCTGGCCGCCCTGGATCATCTTGAGGTCTCCAGGGTTGGCGTTGTTTCGCCTTATGTGGCCGAAGTCTCCGAAGCCGTTTGCACCTTGCTCAAGACCGGTGGTTTCGATCCGGTGACGGTCGGCTCGTTCGACCAGGCGGAAGAAGCCGTGGTCGCGCGCATTTCACTCAACTCGGTTGAACAGGCCATTTGCAGCGTCGGCGAAAACCCGGAAGTCGAGGCCGTGTTTGCCTCCTGCACGAACCTGCGCACGCTGAATGTGATCGAAGCATGCGAGGATCGTCTCGGCAAACCGGTCATCAGCTCGAACCTGGCACTTGCTTGGCACATGATGACCCTTGCCGGTCTGCCAACGGCCGGCAAGGGTCCGGGCCGTCTTTTCAATGCATGAGCAGTCCTGAGTCACCACCGCTCCGGCCAAGGCCATCGCGCAGAGACAAGGCGTCCAGTCTTTCCACGGGAAGCGTCATGAAGACCGACAGCCGGTTGTTGAGTTCCCGGTAGGTCTCGGCACAGGCCGTTGCGCGCTCGCCTGCATCCTTTTCTTCACCACAGGGATCAGTTATTGGCCAAAGCGCCGTGATCGACTGGCCCGGCCACACGGGGCAGGACCTTTCCGCCGTTTCATCACACAGGGTGAAGACAAAATCCATCGGTGGCGGGCCGGACTGCGCAAACTCGTTCAGGCTCTTTGTATAGGCTGCTTCCGCATTGAATTGCATGCGCTTCAGAAGTTCGACGACCTCCGGACGCACCTGGCTCGCAGGTGCAACGCCTGCCGAGAACGCCTGGAACCGGCCATGGCCGTTCCGGTTCACGATCGCTTCGGCAATAACCGAACGCGCTGCGTTTTTCGTGCATAGAAAAAGGACGTTATAGGCACCACCTGGCATGGCAAGATCCTTCCTCGATTGTGGGTGGCAACCCACCTATGAAGCGCCTCTTCTCCGATAGCGTCAATTGCCTGGAATGACAGTCGGCCAGCAAACGATCTCCCGTGCTCCCTCCGTCGTTTTGGCAAGGCAAAGCGCAACCCCCCCCCGCGCAGGAAAGCGCCACACGTCTCCGCTCACCGGACTGCGAAAGGAGAGGCAGCCAGCATTGCGTTACTTTCGGGCAACATTTTGAAGTCATAAAGGTCTTGAGAGTGGTATTCCCGGTTGACTCCTGCGTCTTTCCGGGCAAAAACACCGCCGTCTCAAGTTTTGACGATTGCGAGCACCCGATGACCCGGCTGAAAGCCGACATTCTGGATATGATGTCTGAAGCCCTTGCCAGCGCGACCTTCATGCGCAGCGAGACCCGGACGGCTGCCGCGACCGCTCCTAAACGCACAACCAAGACAACCAAAACCACCGCTTGACGGTGCCGCTCATCCCGCCTCCCCGGGGATGGGAGGCGCCGAGAGCCGGCGACGCCCATCTGAAAGGGAAAGCCGGTGCAGCGGGGAGACGGACAAGGACTAGTCTAAAATGGGTTTCAAGATCGCAATTGCAGGCGCCACCGGCAATGTCGGCCGCGAGATGCTGGACATTCTCGCAGAGCGTGGCTTTCCGGCGGACGAAGTCGTCGCCCTCGCCTCCCGTCGCTCTCAGGGCACCGAAGTTTCCTTCGGCGATGCAACGCTCAAGGTTCAGGCCATGGAGAACTATGATTTCTCCGACACCGACATCTGCCTGATGTCCGCCGGTGGCACCATCTCCAAGGAATGGTCTCCGCGGATTGGTGCCCAGGGCTGTGTTGTCATCGACAACTCTTCGGCCTGGCGGTATGACGCCGAGGTTCCGTTGATCGTTCCGGAAGTGAATGCCGATGATATAGTTGGCTTTACCAAGAAGAACATCATCGCCAATCCGAACTGCTCCACGGCACAGCTTGTTGTTGCTCTGAAGCCGCTCCATGAGGCCGCCAAGATCAAGCGTGTTGTCGTGTCCACCTACCAGTCGGTTTCCGGCGGTGGCAAGGAAGCGATGGAAGAGCTGTTCAACCAGACGCGGGCCGTCTTCGTCAACGACCCGATCGAGCCGGACAAGTTCACCAAGCGCATCGCGTTCAACGTGATCCCGCATATCGACAGCTTCATGGAAGACGGCTACACCAAGGAAGAATGGAAGGTGCTGGCCGAAACCAAGAAAATGCTGGACCCGGCCATCAAGGTGACCTGCACCGCTGTTCGCGTTCCGGTGTTCATCGGTCATTCGGAAAGCGTCAACATCGAGTTTGAAAACGAGATTACTGCGGACGAAGCGCGCAACATTCTGCGCGAGGCTCCGGGCTGTCTCGTCATCGACAAGCAGGAAGACGGTGGCTACATCACGCCGTATGAGAGCGCCGGCGAAGACGCGACGTATATTTCCCGTATTCGTGAGGACGCAACCATCGAGAACGGCCTCAACATGTGGGTCGTGTCCGACAACCTGCGCAAGGGTGCTGCCCTGAACACGGTTCAGATTGCGGAAGTTCTGGTCAATCGTGGTCTGATCTCTCCGAAAAAGGCCGCAGCCTGATCAATTCCGACGGGCGCCTTCCGGCGCCCGTTTTTCCTTCCGACCTTCCAGGGAACATGGCAAGGCTATGCCCAAGTCGTCTGCCGGGTCCTTTCTGGACTACCGATCTCACAATCCCGACGCGCGCTTTACGGACTGGCTGGCGGCCCGGGCCGAACCCTATTGGTCGGATTCCACCAGTCACCCTTTCACCATTGCAATCGGTGACGGCTCAATGCCGGATGATGCCTATGTGCGATACCTGATCGAGGACTACACGTTCATCACGGATCTCGCCTCGGTTCTGGGTTACCTGGTTGCAAAGGCGCCCAACATGCCGGCAAAATCGCGGCTGTCGGGTTTCCTCGCATTGCTGACCTCGGAAGAAAACGACTATTTCCTGCGCTCCTTCGAGGCCCTGGGCGTTGACCCGGAGACATACGAAGCGGCGGCACAGGGACCGGTGACCCGCGCCTTTTCCGATCTGCTCCTCAAGTCGTCTGGGAACGGCACCTACGAAGAGGGTCTGGCATGCCTGCTCTGCGCCGAGTGGACCTACCTGACCTGGGGACAAAGGGAAGCACGGCAACCAAGGCCGGGGCAGTTCTGGCTTGCCGAATGGATCGACCTTCATGCGGTGCCGGGATTTGAGAATTTCGTCAACTGGATCCGCGAGGAGATGGACCGGGTCGGCACGGCCCTGGCTGCCGAGGCCCAGGAAAACCTGGCGCAACTCTTCCGGCAAATGAGCGCGCTCGAACAGGCATTTTTTGAAGCCGCCTGGACGGGCACCCCATCTTTGCCCGCTGAATTCGACCGGACATGACCGCAATGTTCTTCTATGAAGCTGCTGCCCTCGGGGCAGCCGCGCTTTGGGCCCTGACCGGTCTTCTGTCCGCTGCCCCGGCCCGGCACCTTGGCGCCATCGCCTTCAATTGCACCCGGATGGTTCTCGTCGCTTTCATGCTGGCAGCCTGGGTCGCACTGACGACCGGATGGGGGTCCATTGAAGGAAGCCACCTTGTTCCCCTGGTTCTGTCCGGTTTCATCGGCATCTTCATGGGCGACACGGCGCTGTTCCTGACGCTCAACCGCATGGGACCGCGACGCACCGCGATGCTGTTCTCCCTCAACGCCCCCATGTCGGCCATTCTTGGCTGGCTGATCCTGAGCGAAACGCTCAACGGCTTGCAGGTTTTCGGGATCACGTTGACCTTTCTCGGGGTGTTGCTCGCCATCCGGTTCGGCAAACGCAAATCCCAGCTTCACAAATGGGAAGACATCCGGGGCCCGCTCTGGATAGGCGTTCTGCTTGGGCTTGTGGCCGCCTTGTCACAATCCATCGGCTCCCTGATTGCAAGACCGATCATGGAAACCGGCGCTGACCCTGTGGCAGCTTCAAGTATTCGGGTCGGTGTTGCAGCATTCGGTCTTTTGATCCTGACACGCCTTCCGTTCAGCTGGGTGAAGCCCGCAGGCAGGCTGACACCCTCGGTGCTCGGCATCATTGCCGTCTCCGGTTTTCTCGGCATGGGACTTGGCATGACGCTGATACTTTTCGCGCTGTCAGGCGGCGAAGTCGGCATCATCGCGACGCTTTCCGCGACAACACCGGCAATCATTTTGCCCATGATGTGGTGGCGCACCAAGGAAGCACCGGCCCTGGGTGCCTGGATCGGAGCGGCCATGGTGGTTGGCGGAAGCGCATTGTTGTTTGCGAGCTGAGGCGCATTTTGCCGGCTCACAAGCTCTTGTTTTCGCGAGATTCTCAATCAAAGCAAGAATAGAAAAAAAATGCACGCCATCATATCTTGAATTTGATTTGTGCGCTGCAACAAAAGACAAACACCACTTTCCTTGGCGCAGTAATTCCTTTCGCTGATTTGAGTAGACATTTCTCACTAAGTCTTTTTTTACGAAAGTTGAATATACCAATACTGTGCATTTTCCTGCGAACAGTGCGGAAAGCGGATGAAGCAGCTTTACATAGCGGTAATGGATTTCGGAAAAGTGTCGAAGCAACTCATGAAAGTTGCTGCGGTGTTTCCTGCCAGGCTGGTGCCCATTGCAAAGCTGGGTTCGATTGAACTGGATTCAAATGCCGTTGTTGTCGTCGAGTTTCAGAACCTGACAACAAGACAGCTGTCGCCACTCAAGGCCGTCAACGAAAAGACGGAGGCTACGACCCTTGGCATTGTCGAGCTCAACAATCGAAAGCAGGTATTGCAGGCAAGGGAACTCGGTTTCTTCAACCTGGTCGACAAACGTGGCAGCCTGACGCTACTCCTGATCAAACTGCGCGAAATGCTGGGAGACTATTCCAAGCTGCAGGAAAGCGGCGATTTTTCGGAAAAACTCGTCAAAACGGTGCAATCAGCCTGTACCTCGTTCAACCAGTTGTCCATTTCTGCCTTGACGGACGAACCGCTCCCGGTCACCAAGCTGGCCCAGAGCGCCAAGGACATCACGGAGAGCATCGAGACGGAGGGACTGGATTCCTGGCTTGCCGCTGTCCAGAACCATCATAGTCACACCTATTGTCACTCCATGATGGTTGCAGGTCACGCGATCGCCTTTTCCAAGGCCCTTGGCAAGCCGAAAGATCATCAGATCTTCATCGGTTTGGGCGCCCTTGTCCACGATCTCGGCAAAATCAGGATACCTCTTTCAATCCTCGACAAGCGCGGACCGTTGACAGAGCAGGAACGCGCATTGATCGACAAGCACCCTGTTTTCAGCCGGGAAATCCTGAAGTCGCACAGTGAAGTTCCAAGTGAAGTGGTCGAACTCGCGGTGTCGCACCACGAGTTTCTTGACGGCACCGGATACCCGGACAAACTCAGCGGCGACCAGATCTCGCAGGCAGTGCGCATGATGACGATTGCCGATATCTATTCTGCGCTGACAGAGAAACGCGCCTACAAGGACAGCTACAGCCCCCGGCAAGCCTTTGGAATCATGTCGGAAATGGGCGGAAAACTTGATGCTGACCTGCTGCGTTCGTTCCGTGACGCCACACTGGAAACCGATCTCGGCCATTTGCGGCGCGCAGCGGTCTAGCAGGCCGGTTCGCATTACTGACCCACCCAACTCTAAACAGCCGCTGTGGACTCCCGCACGATGACTTCCCCCGCCACGGCATGATCTTCCGCTTTGCCTGCTGACTCGAAAATCTGGTCGACCGCAGTGGCGGCGAGCGCTTCGAACGGCTGACGCAAGGTGGTAAGACGCGGAACAACCAGCGAAGCCAGGGTAATATCGTCAAATCCTGCCACTGACAGGTCTCCAGGCACGTCCAGCTTGAGATCGCGCGCGCTTCGCAACACGCCAATGGCCTGCTGGTCACTGGCTGCAGCGATTGCGGTCGGGCGATTGGATCGTGGCACATTTTCCAAGATGAACCGACCGAGCTCCTCTCCGGAATCGTAGTCGAACTGCCCTTCATACAAGCTGAGGTCGATCGGATCAGCATCAGTGGAAAGAGCTTCGATGCGGGAGACGAAACCTTCCTTGCGGCGGCGCGCCACCTCCATGGACAGTGGACCCGCAATATAGGCGATTTTTCTATGACCCAGATTGTACAAATGTTCAGCGATTGTCTGGGAGCCGTTGAAGTGGTCGGTCGCCACCAGCGGATATTCCCCGAACCTCCGGTCAAGTGACACGATCGGCACATCAGTGCCGCGTTCGATTTTGCCGTCAGACGTCGCGACAACGATAACGCCACACACGGAACGGTCCAGCAACGCTGAGATCTGGGTCTTTTCCGTTTCAGCATCATCGTGGGAGTTGGCGAGCATGACAGAATGACTGCGCTTGGCCGCTTCCATTTCTATGTTTTTTGCCAGTTGCGCAAAGAACGGGTTGGTGATGTCTGGCACCACAAGCCCGATCACGTCGATGGAATTGGTTCTCAGCGCACGGGCAGCAAGATTGGGTTTGTAGTCCAGCTCTTCCATCGCCGCCTGTACACGCAGTTTGAGCGGCTGCTTGACGGTCTCGTTCTTGGCCAGGACACGCGAAACTGTACCAACAGACACACCTGCTCGTTTGGCGACGTCTTTAATGGTTGGCATTTCGCGGAAGTCTCCCTTTCAGTGCTCCTCCACTTGAACCATTGCTGCGCAAATCGATCAAGTATCACCTTGCCGGGAACGCAGTTTCTACGCGGTGGCCAGGGCTCGAAAGGTTTCGACCTCACTCTGTGTTGGCAGCGCTTCGGACGCCCCCTTTCGGGTCGTTGCAAGGGCCGCGGCCCGAGTTGCAAAGAAAATGGCATCTTCAATGCTTTCCCCGAACGCAAGGCGCGTTGCCAGCGCGCCGTTGAAACAGTCCCCAGCTGCGACCGTATCGATTGTCTGGACTTCTTCCGCAACAAGCGTTCCCGAAGCCCCTTCGAACGACCAGGCAACACCGATGTCACCCATGGTGACGATCGCGCCGCGCAGGCCATAGCTTCGCAGTTCGCAGGCCGCATCCCTGGCCTCTGACAGCGATGCTGGCTGCCAACCCAGTATTTTACCGGCTTCGGCAGCATTTGGTGTCAGGATGTCAAAACTGGAAAATGTTGCTCTGCCCCATCCTGGCTGGGGTGCGGGGGCCGGATCCATGATGACAAGCGCTCCGGCCTTCCTGGCAAGCCTGGCTGCTTCCAGCGACGCGGCAAGGTCGATCTCGTTTTGAAGCAGAACCACGTCACTCTGGCCGATTGCGTCCTCATGCAACGCGACCTGCGCCGGTGACAGTTTTGCATTGGCGCCGCCTGCAAGCCGGATCAGGTTGCCCCCATCCGGACCGACATCGATAAAGGCCAGACCTGTTGCGCAGCCGGACAGCTGCGTCAGCTCCAGTTGAATACCTTCTTCGCGCAGGAGGGCATCCGCCTCCTGGCCAAACGCATCCTGTCCGAGCGCACCCACCAAGGTGACGTCGGCGCCAAGACGCGTTGCAGCAACGGCCTGGTTCGCGCCTTTTCCTCCAAGTGCTCGAGCGGTTTCCCGAACGGCAACCGTTTCCCCGATTTCCGGCCACCGGTCCAGATAACTTGTCAGGTCTATGTTGATACTGCCAACAACGGTCACGGATTTCAAAACGGCACTCCGCTTACCAGGATGATGTTGGCATATGGTGTGACTTCGCCCGTCCGGACAACCGCCTTTGACCTTGCTGACCTCTCCTTGAAGGAGGCGTGGCTCAGGTTTCGGACCGCGACCGGCTTTCCGGTTACATCGTTCCAGGCTTGAACCTCTTCCTGCATCATCGACGCGACCTGCGGGTTGGCTTCTTCCGCCCAAATGGCGGTTTCAATGACGAGTTCCGAACGCAGGGCCTTGAGAACATCGGCAAGACGCGGAACCCCGGGTGAGACAGCGAGATCAATTACCTTGACGCCGGGCGGCACCGGCAGACCGGCATCCGCAACGACGATCTCGTCCATGTGCCCGAGCGAAGCAACCAGCTCGCTCAGGTGGCGATTGAGAAGAACTGTGCGTTTCATTTCGAAGTGTACTTTGCTCGGTAGTAGTCGAGAACGACGGCGATGATGATGACGACGCCGGTAATCATTTGCCGCATGAAGTCGCTGAGACCAATGAGGATCAACCCGTTGGCCAACACGCCGATGATGAAAGCGCCGAGCAACGTTCCGATCACGGACCCTCGCCCACCGCTCAGGCTGGTTCCCCCGATGATAACGGCGGCGATGGCATTCAGTTCGAAGCCAATGCCTGCGATCGGACTGGAGATGTTCAGGCGCGCCATGTAAACGATCGCTGCAATGCCGGCCGTGAAGCCGCAGATCGTGAAAGCCGCGACCTTGTACCAGAACACGGGGTGACCAGCGAGACGAACCGCTTCTTCGTTGTTGCCAATCCCGTAAAGCAATCGCCCGAAAACGGTAAAGTTCAGGATGAACCAGGCGACCAGCACCAGCAGCAATGCCACCAGGAACACCACTGGCACGCCATAGACCATCGAAGATCCGAACTCCTCAAAGGCGAACGGGAAGGAATAGATCGTCTGGGCATCCGAGACCTGCAACGCGGCGCCTCGGGCAATGTTGAGCATACCAAGCGTGATGATGAAGGACGGCAGTGCCCAATAGGCGCTGACGACACCGTTGAAGATACCGCACGCGACACCCGTCACCGTTGCCGCGACGATTGCAAGAGCGATCGCTTCCGCAGGCCCGAAACCAGGCAGGGTTATGGCCTTGCCCGCGACCACAGCGGCAAAGGCCATAACCGACCCGACCGACAGATCAATGCCGCCGATGAGGATCACGAATGTCATTCCCACCGCGAGCACCAGATTGATGGTGATCTGCGTGAGAATGTTGGTGATGTTGTTGGGTGTCAGGAAGTGTTCCGTGAACACCGAAAAGAAGAGGATCAGGGCCAGCAGGGCAAGGCCAATGCCTGCGTTCTGCAATACGGACCGCACGGAAAGGCGGGCCTGTGCCGGAACCGGTTCTGTCATGGTCTGGCTCGTCATTGAAGTTTGTCTCCACCCGTCTGCGATTGCCCGTAGGCCAGTTTCAGGATGTTCTCTTCCGAAAACTCGGCAGGCGTCAGAACGCCCTGAATTTGGTGTTCGGCAAGAACGAGGATCCGGTCCGCCAGTGTCATCAACTCCGGTATTTCGGAGGACACCACAAGCAACGAGACGCCATCGCGCGCGAGATCCTTGAGGATTGCGTAGATTTCCGCCTTTGCTCCGACGTCGACACCGCGGGTCGGCTCATCCAGCAGCAAAACCTTCGGATTTCTGGAAAGCCACTTTGCAAGCACGACTTTCTGCTGGTTTCCGCCCGAGAGGCTCGAGACCGGATCGGAAAGCTTTCCGTATTTGAGTTTCAACTTCTGTCCGCTCTCGCGGGCGCGACGCTGTTCAGACGCAAACTGCAGCAATCCGGAGCTTGAAACCGCCCCCATATTCGCAAGCGAAATATTGGCCGATATCGGCATGTCGAGGATCAGCCCCTCGTCCTTGCGGTCTTCCGTCACGAAGCCGACGCCGGCAGCTATCGCATCGCGCGGACCGGAAAAACGGACGGGTTTTTCATCTCGAAAAATCTTTCCCGACACGATCGGATCGATGCCGAAGATCCCTCGCAGGATTTCGGTTCTGCCCGATCCGACCAGGCCGGCAAGGCCGACGATTTCGCCATAGTGCAGTTCTAGGGAAACACCCTTCCCTGAAGGGTTCGCGGTCGTGACAAGGTCTTTCACGCTCAAAGCAACCTCGCCTTTCGGCAGCTGTTGCGCGTCGACTCGATCATTGGCCAACAATTCCCGACCAACCATCTTCTGCACCACGCCCTCGGGCGTCGTGTCTTCGATCTTGTCGGTGGAGATGGTCTTGCCATTGCGAAACACGGTGACCCTGTCACAAATGGTGAAGACTTCTTCCAGATGGTGAGAAACGAAAACGACCGTGACCCCATCGGCCTTGATCCCGGCCACGATGTCAAAGAGACGGCTGGTTTCACGCTCGGTCAAAGTTGCCGTCGGCTCGTCGAGGATCAGGATTTTGCTCCGGAACTGGAGAGCTCTGGAAATTTCGACAAGTTGCCGGTGGGCAATACCGAGAGAGCTGACCGGCGCCCTCACGTCAATATCCGTCAGGCCAATGGCGTCGAGTGCCATGCGTGCCCTTCGGTTCATTTCCCTGCGATCCAACACTCCGAAGCGCGAACGTGGCATCCTTTCAATGGATACATTTTCGGCAATCGTGAGATGGTCGAGGAGGTTGAATTCCTGATGCACCACCTGCACGCCAAGTTCCTTGGCTTCATGCGGGTTTGCCGGCTGATAGGCCTCGCCCCCGAAGGAGATGCTCCCCTCGTCATGGGGAAACACACCGGAGAGGATTTTTATGAGCGTCGATTTGCCTGCACCATTCTCGCCAACGAGTGCATGAACTTCACCCTTGTCGAGTGAAAAACTGACGCCGTCGAGCGCCTTGACGCCCCCAAAGTGTTTCTTCAGCCCCTCGACAGAGAGAAACGACATGCTGTGAGCAGCTTGGGATGCAGCAGGAAGTGTTGCAGCTGACATGATGCGACCCGCAATTGAACATGAAGGGAAAGCTGCCTCCGCCCTGGGACATAATGGGCGGAGGCTGCGGAGCCGGATTAGTTAGCGGTCACCAGTTCGATCGGCGTCTTGACCCAGCCTTCCAGCGGAGCACCACCCTTGACCACTTCCAGGGCCAGATCGATGGAGTTCGCCGCCATATCCGTGCCGAACTGGTCAACAGTTGCCAGCATGCGGCCATCCTCGATCATGGGTCCAACAGCCGGAATATTGTCGAAACCGACGACGACAATGTCATCCCGACCGGCGCTCTCAAGCGCCTTGACCACACCGATTGCCATGGAATCGTTGGCAGCCATTACACCCTGAATGTCGGGATGTGCCGTCAACATGTTGGAGAAAACCGTGTTGGCTTCTTCCGTTTCCCAGTGAGCTGTTCGGCTGTCGAGCAGGTCGAGCTTGTATTCCGCGACCGAGTCTTCAAAGCCAAGGCGACGCTCGTTGGCATTGTCTGCGCCCGGATTGCCCTCGATTATGACGACCTTGCCACCTGCACCAAGTTTCTTGCCCAGTGCATCGCCCGCGAGTTTCGCGCCGCCCCGGTTGTCCGGACCGACGAAGGCCAGATCAACATTTTGCTGTTTCTTGGCATCTGCATCGAGAGCCACGTCGAAATTCACAACCACGATTCCGGCGGCCATCGCCTTTTTCAACGGGCGTACCATCGCCCGGGAATCTGCCGGCGCTACAACGATGGCGTCCACGCCCTGGGTGATAAAGTTCTCCACGGCATTGATCTGTGACTCGAAGTCGGTCTCGTTCTGCATCCCGACTGCCAGCAGTTTGTAGTCGCCCCGCTTTTCTTCGTGGGCCTGTGCACCCACCAGCATGTTTTGAAAGAACTCGTTGGCCAGTGACTTCATGATCAGACCGACAACCGGTTTGTCATCGGCTTGAGCACTGCCAGCAAGCAAAGCGAGACCGGTCGCTGCCGCGGCAGCGATTTTGAATAACTTCATGATTTTCCTCCCAAAAACGAAGTGCGGATTGACCTCGACTGCTGAGGTAAACCGGCCCGCATATTGAAATCACGGCGTGTTCACTTCGTCAATATGAAACGTTTCATTTTTTTGAATGCATTCATAAATGAGTTGTTTCAGAACGGTTTAGAGCAAGATTTTTTTGCAGCCCCACCCAGAAACAACCCTTGAAAACGTGCAAGACGAGATCATCGCCCGCTCAATTTCGGGATCGTTTCCAGCAACAAAATCCCTGATCAAGGGCCTCGTCTGGGAAGCATTCGACTTTTCACGCTTGATGAAATCGGCAATTGGGCGCATTTAGCACCGACAAACCGGGTCACCGTCCGCGACCGCGTACCGGTGCTGAGTGCAGCCCGACCGTTTCGAACCGCAAATGCGCGTATTTCATGCCCAGGAACAAGGAAGTCGCATGTCTGTCCTAGTCATCCACACTGGCGGTACAATCGGAATGGACCAGACCGATCAAGGCTTCGCTCCCCGGGACGGTGTGGTTGAAGGTGCGGTGGAGGAACTCCGGAGTTCCGGCCAGGTTGGTGGCGAAGTGTCCCTTCACAAGCTCACACCCCTGATTGACAGCGCCCAGGCAAGACCAGGTGACTGGCAACGCATTGCCGAAACGGTTCATGCCCACGCAGACAGGTTCGACGGGTTTGTTGTCACGCACGGTACTGACACACTCGCCTACACATCAGGCGCCCTGTGCCTGGCGCTTCCCGGCCTCGTAAAACCCGTTGTTGTCACGGGCGCGATGTTGCCACTTACCGTGGAGGGCAGCGATGGGGCAAGAAACCTCAAGGACGCACTGAACATCGCCTCGAAAACAAGGCCCGGCACTTGGGTCCAGTTCGCCGGTCATTGCCTTCACGGCGCACGCGTTCGGAAATCCCACTCGCGCGCCTTCGATGCCTTCGAGGCCGAAGAATGGGAGACCCCGCCGCTTGTTGAAGCGCAGCACCCTGGTTTGAACAATGTCACCGAGCACAAGGTTGGCGTTGTTTCGGTCACACCGGGCACGGCAACGGAACTGATCGACTATGCAGCTAGCCGGTGTGACGGGCTGGTGCTCCGCTGCTTTGGATCGGGCACGGCACCCGACACGGCGGAGATGCACGCTGCCCTTGCCAAGGCTCATGACAGGCAGGTTCCGGTCGTTGCCATCAGTCAGTGTCCGGAAGGCGGGATGCGGCTCGGCACTTATGCAGCAGGAAAAGTCATGCGGGATAATGGTGTTGTTGACGGCCGCGACATGACCGTCGAAATGGCCTTCGCAAAGCTGCAATATTGCCTGTCCCTGTATTCGAGCTTTTCCGAGCAATTTGCCTATCTGAACACGTCCCACTGTGGCGAATTCTCTGGCTGACGCCACCATGGTGGCTCGGACCGTGCTCTACGATTGAAATTGCGGATTGCTGATTTGCGGCTTCGAAGCCCACTCCCGCCGCGAAAGGACACGAGTGGGCAATTCATCGAAGAGGCAAATCAGGTCACCATTTGGTATCCGGGTCTACCTTGAACAGATGTTCCATGAAGACGCGGGTCACATCCGCAAGCTTGTCCTGCCGCGCATGGTCGCGCTGTAGCTCAGCCGGAACCACGTTCCAGGTGATCGGTTCGACACCAGCAGCAATCATCCGGGACATGCCGTTTTCATGGCTCAACTGCGTGATGCTGCCGACTGCATCTTCCGGGACATAGACATCATATCCTTCACGCTCTGCTTCAATGGCCGGATAGGCCAGGCAGACGTCTGTCCAGAGCCCTCCCATGATGAGCTTCTTGCGCCCGGTGGCTTCGACTGCGGCGACAAATTCGGGCTCCTCCCAGGCATTGACGCTCGTGCGGTCCACAAAGACGGCATTTGGTGCAAGCTCCTGAAGTTCCTCGATCATCGGTGCATAGTCATTCAACCCAACCGCGACATGGCTAAAGATAATCGGAATGTCATAGATCACCGCCGTTTTGATCAGGCCGGTCACATTGTTGATCAGCTCTTCGTGCTCGATGTTGCGGACGCCCTGCAGGATTGGAGGTTGATAATCTATGAGGATCAGGGCGGCATTTTCCGGCGAGAGAAACGGATCTTCATCTGCGGCCCGGGCCGGTGTGCCCTGGTAGCCTTCCGGATAGGATGCAACCCCGTCTATCGTCTTGATTTTCGGCTGTGCGGAAAAGCGTTCGATCCGCTCTGCCTTGATCTGTTCAATGGAATCCGATGCGGAAAGAGCGGGTCCGGTCAAAAATGCGGCCAGTAGGATCCCTGCCGCGCTCATCAGCTTCTTTTTCATGACTTCACCTGGTTCGTGTTTGAGAAATTGAGGTGTCTTCAGGACGTTCAACTGTCCCCATGGAGATGATCGGCAATGAGCTCCGCCACTGATGGACCTGGTCCAACCAGCTCGAGCACATTGCGGTCCGGGTCGCGTATGAAGATTGTCTTGGTGCCCCGGAACGTTCTTCGGCCGGTGATCTCGAAACCGCTATCGACGGCGAACTGCTCCGTTGCCTCGGCGTCCCGTACCTTCAGGGCCAGATGCGTGATGCCCGGTGACTTGACCGGATCGTCCATAAGGATGTTTTTCCCCTGATTGACCGTGGCAGGGCCCAGCAGATTGATGTTGATCCCGCTGGGATGCAGCATCACGAGTGGATGTCCGTTTTCATAACCGCCGTCAACGACCAGCTCGAACCCGAGCAACTCGTAGAACGCAACTGACGTCTTCCGGTCGCTAATGCGAATACCGATGTGATCAAAACTTTCTATGTCCAGCACGGTTTCAAGCCTTTTCAGTTAAGGTGCACCTGAGATAAGCTTGAACGATTATGGTCACTAGTCAGGAAAAAATAACATCACCTGTCCATTCAGATCACAGTCTGAATTCGGTGCGGATGCGCGAATTTCTCGCCGTTATTGAAGCCGGCAGCATTTCGGCAGCAGCCCGGGCGCTCAACCTCCCGCGCGCAACACTGAGCCGTCGCCTCTCCACCCTGGAGGCAGATCTCGGCGTGCGCCTGTTGCACAGACGAACCAACCGTCTGATCCTCACCGAAGCTGGCGAGGAACTCCGGCGCAGGGCGATGCGGATCTTGTCGGACGTTGACTCCGCCTGGAATGCCGTGCGTCGATTGGACAACACACCAAGGGGCCTGTTGCGCGTTTCCGTGACCGGTCCGCATTTTGCGGAGCTTTTTTCCGACTTTCTGTGCGAGTTTCCAGATGTCAGGCTGGAAGTGCAGTCAACAACCCGGCACGTCGATCTGATTGCCGAGGGGGTGAATGTCGCGATCAGGATTGGACCGGTGAAGGATCAGAACCTGATCGCCCGCAGAATACACACCGACCGGCTGGTCGCCGTGGCCAGTCCGGGTTACCTGAGCGCCTGTGGCACGCCATCTTCTCCGGACGAACTTGCAGCGCATAATTGCATTGTTGGCTTTGCGGGAGAATGGACTCCCAGCAGGACATGGCCATTGCTGAACGGCGGAGACATTCCGATATCCGGCCGTTTGTCCGCCAACGAAGTCGAACTTGTTCTGAATGCGACCCTCAAGGGAATTGGCATTGCCTTGCTTCCCTCGGCAATCGTCTCCAGTCACCTCCGGAAGGGGACACTGGTCGCAGTTCTGCCAGATGAAGTCGGTGCGGAAATACCGGTGAACCTGGTTTACGCCGACCGGGAGTTTGTCGACCCGAAAATCAGGACATTCGTGGACCGGGCTGTCACGGTGATATCGAGCGAGATGCCAGCACCCCATGCGTTCTGAACACAAATCGACCTGGGAACAGGAGCACGGTGCGACGACCCTTTAAAACCGCTCGGTATCTTTTGCGAGCAGGTTTTACTAATGTAATTTTTACGTTCACAACCAATACTACAACCAGTGTGCCTTACTGGACGTCAGGTTTTGAATGTCTCATGTATTGATTGTTTGCGCGGACAATAAGAAATTTTCCAGGCAATTTTCTGCAATCGCATCCCTGTGTCCATCAGCCCCAATCCAGGTTTCGGATCTGTCTGCAGCGCGGGTCGCCAAAAGCTCCTTGATGGTGATCGACTTTGAGACCTTCAGCCCCGAACAGGTTGCGTTTTTGCGCAGGTTTCTGCAATCGGTGCCGGACCTTTCCTGGCTCTGCATTGTCGACACGAAAAACCGGCGTGAAGTGTTGCAGGCCCAGGACATCGGGCTCAACAACCATTTTGATCGCGAAGACAACGTATCTGCCCTGATGACGAGAATTCGCGAAATGCTGGGGAACTACACGCAACCCGATCTCGACGCGGATTGTCCGGAACTTGTGGCAAAAACAATTGGCGCCACATGCCAGGTTCTGGATCAAGTGTCGATTGCAGCGCTGACCGACGGTCCGCTTCCCATGCCAACGCTTGCGCGCACGGCAAATGATCTGGCCAAAACCATAAAATCCGACGGCCTGGACAACTGGATTTCTGCAGTCCAGAACCACCACAGCCACACCTTCTGCCACACGATGATGGTCGCCGGTCACACCGTGTCTTTTTCCAAGGACCTCGGTCTCCCGGAAGAGACACAGCTTCTGATGGGGCTTGGTGCACTCGTGCACGATCTCGGCAAGGTCAAGATACCGCTGTCGATCCTCGACAAGCCGGGCAAGCTGACCGACAGGGAACGCCTGCTCATCAACAAACACCCGATTTTCAGCAGGGAGATCCTGAAAGGACGCAAGGAGGTGCCGAAAGAGGTCACCGACATGGCCGTCTGGCATCACGAAATGCTGGATGGCTCCGGCTATCCCGACGGGCTGAAGGGAGATCAGATTTCGCAGACAGTGAGGATCCTGACGATCTGCGATATCTATTCGGCGCTTACCGAAAAACGCGCCTACAAGGACAGTTTTAGTCCAAGGCAGGCGTTTGCGACCATGTTCGAAATGGGCCCGAAGCTCGACCGGGAGCTGCTCAAGAGCTTCCGAAACAAGATTCTGACAACAGATCTCGGCCGTCTGCGTCGAACCGCGAACTGAGCAGACGGCCTATAGGCCTTCCAGGTCCGGCATCATCGGCAGATCCGTTCGCCCGATGTCCAGGCCGGCCTGGCTGAACAGGGTCGACAGCTGGCCACGATGGTGGGTCTGGTGATTGAACATGTGCGTCACGCAGATCCAGCGGGGACGCTTCCGGAACTTGCCGTCGCCACGGCTGGTCCATTCCAGCGTTCCGTCGAGCCAGTCCGGTGTGAGCGTCGCAGCAAAGTCTTCGATGTCCTGACAAATCGCCAGGTGTTGCGACTTCAGCTCGGCATAGTCCGCGTAAAGATCTTCACCCATGGCGCCGACCTTGTAGCCACCTGCAGTGAACTGGTTCATCCAGGCCCGGTCGCCGAACAGGAGGTGATTGAGAGTGGAATGGACCGACTTGAAAAACGCGCCGCGATCTTCCTTTCGGTCCGCATCGCTCATCTTGTCCGCGGTCGCATAGGCCTTGCCGGTCATCCAGGCATTGTACTTGGCCATCCGCTGGTAAAGCACCGGATCAATAGACATTCCCAGTCGCTCCTTGAAAAGGATCAGTTCGAAACAGGGTCCGGGGCCGCGGTATCGAACCGCTGGTTTTCCGGATCCATGACCCGCAGTTCCCCCGAACCGATGTCGAACCAGGCACCGTGCAGGTTCAAGACACCAGACTGAACGCTGTGCTTGATGAACGGGAAGGTCAGCAGGTTCTTCAGGGATTGGCGGATGCCGGCATATTCCATGGCCAATTGCGGGTCGTCGGCCTTGTCGACCGGCATGCACGCCATGGCAATTGCCGC
The DNA here is from genome assembly GCA_017643925.1 of Roseibium sp. GTDB lineage: Bacteria > Pseudomonadota > Alphaproteobacteria > Rhizobiales > Stappiaceae > Roseibium. Next base: position 121,947 of record JAEPML010000004.1, read on the forward strand.
CGGCTCGAGCAACTTGATCCAGCGGCCGATGAATTCACCGGTGGCCATCGGGTTGTTGGCGTTTTCCCGAAAGGCCTTGACGCCACCACACTGCCCGTGGCCAAGCACGACGATGTGTTTGACCTGCAATCCGTTGACGGCAAATTCAATAGCCGCGCTGGTCCCGTGCTGGCCTTCCGTCTCTTCATAGGGCGGCACGAGGTTGGCGACATTGCGCACGACAAAGAGTTCACCCGGGCCGACATTGAAGATGCCTTCCGGCGTCACCCGGCTGTCGCAGCACGAAATCACCAGAACATCCGGCTTTTGACCATAGACGGCCAGACGCTCGTGGGTCTCCTTGTAGCGAACGAAACCCTTGTTGAGATAACGCCCATACCCCTCGATGAGCTCCGCCGGAAATGTCAAGATCAATGCCTCCAAAACAGCAGTAAGCCGTGCCCCTTTTCGCAGCACTACTTATCACCTGCTGTCCGGAATGCAAATTAGCCGGCGCGCCTAAGCCGATGGGAGGGTCAGAATCGCTCGGCCCTGAGCACGGAACAATCCGTCACGGTCACAACGCCGATATGCCGCTCCACTACGGAAAATGCCGCCTCCAGCAGGCCTTCGAGCCTGTCCGGGCGAATGATGCAGATAATGGCCACCATACCGCCGGCGATCGACACCTGACCTTCGCGGCTCCACCGGCCTGACCGGCCGCTGCCACCCATGACGGGCAGGATCGTGTACCCGGTCACCCCGGCTTCGTCGAGCACATCTGTCAGCCGGTTTTCCATGGGGGCTTCGATAATGATCTCGACCCGCTTGGCGTCCTTCATCTCCATGGCGTCATCCTCCAAAGGCCTGGGCGATACTCAGGTAAAGTGGAATACCGAGTGTCAGGTTGAACGGGAACGTAATCCCGAGCGACATTGTCAGATAGATCGAGGGATTGGCTTCCGGCAAGGCCACGCGCATCGCCGCTGGAACGGCGATATAGGAAGCCGATGCGCTCAGCGTCATCAGGAGCACGGTCCCGCCTACCGACAGGCCGATCAAGCTCGCGGCGACAAACCCAGCGACGGCGCCGATAAGCGGCATCAGGACCCCGAACAGGATCAGACCAGGCCGCATATGGTGCGCACTGCTGCGCAGCCCGCGGCCGGCAACAAGCCCCATATCCAGGAGGAACAGGCAGAGCACGCCCTTGAACGGCGCCACGATGAAACTTTCGATATCCGCCAGGCCTTTCGGACCGGACAGGAAACCGATCACGAAGGAACCGACCAGCAGCACGATCGAGCCGTTCAGCAGGATTTCTCGCACCAGACCCTTGGTCCCTTGCGCATTTTCCGCGGCATTCTTCGAGCCGGAAAATTTTGCAACCAGCCAGAGCGCGGAAAGGATCGCGGGAGCTTCCATGACAGCAGCGACAGCCACCAGATAGCCTTCACTGTCCAGCCCCTGGCTCTGCAACACGGATGTCGCCGCAACGAAGGTCACGATGGAGATCGACCCGTAGTGCCCTGCAACAGCTGCCGCATCAATGGTCCCGAGCCGGGTCATTGTCCTGAGCAGGCCAAAAGCCACGAAGGGGATGGCAAACGAGAGGATCAACCCGGCGAGGACCGACAGCAGCAGTGTTGAATCGACGCCGTGATTGCTGACGCTTACACCGCCTTTGAAGCCGATCGCGAACAGGAGGTAGATCGACAGGGTCTTGGCAGCCGCTTCCGGCACTGAAAGGTCGGATCGGACGAATGCCGCCCCGAGACCGAGCACAAAGAAGAGGATGATCGGCGACAGCAGGTTCTCTGCCGCCAATGAAAAAATCGTTTCCACCAAGACGTTTGTCTGCCCTTGCTAAAGTCCCACTCGTTTCCTGTTTTCGCGCCCGAATGCAAAATACGGGAAAATACGTATCCGCGCCGATATGGGACAAACGGGTGAGAACTTCAAGAGCCTGTGACCACAAAATCCGCGAAAAAGCGGGCCTTCAGGGGTCAGGTCGCAACATTCACGGCATGTTTGTCCTCGTTTTCGCCGTGATCCTCGTAGGCGTGTCGGACATTGTCTGCAGGTAACTTGTCTATCGGACCGGGAAGCGGATGAACCGGTCCATGGTCGATACCCGGTTCCAGCGCCTGCTGAGCCGCCGCCCTGTAGGCGGCCACGCCGTCCAATGCATGATTTACGAGATGGTGCGCATCAATAAGGACTGCCGGATCCTCCTTGGATGATCCGGGTGTCGTATCATGGCGCTGCGCGCTGTTACGTTTTTTTCTGCGATCATAGCCGGTGCCGTCACCGTCCCGATCCGCAGGATACTCTGTCGCATGCGCCACGACCTGGGCCGATTGCGGCCTTTCGATCGTCGTCGCCATTCAGGCCTCCTGGCCATTCAGAGAGAAACCGCCTTTCTGGCGGAACCCTCTGATTCTCTCAACAAAGGGTTAACAAAGATTTACGGGACGTTAACCTATTGATCCACCAAATACAACGCTGCTTCTAAGCAGCCTGCATATCGGTTTTAGCGACAATTTTCACAACATCCGCCATGATGTCTGTCAACTGGAAGTCTTTCGGGGTGTAGACGGCAGCAACACCCATTGCCTTTAACTGGGATTCGTCTTCCTCAGGGATGATTCCACCCACGACCACGGGAATATCACTTGCACCGGCTTCACGGAGTCTTTCCAGGACGTCACGCACAAGGGCAAGATGCGATCCGGAAAGAATCGACAGGCCAATAACATGCACGTCCTCTTCAACAGCTGCATTGACGATCTGGGCCGGTGTCAGCCGGATGCCTTCATAGACCACTTCCATGCCGCAGTCCCGCGCGCGCACCGCGATCTGTTCAGCACCGTTTGAGTGGCCGTCGAGACCGGGCTTGCCGACCAGGAATTTCAGGCGCCTGCCGAGCTTGTCGGATACCGCCTCAACATCCTTGCGCACATTTTCCAGGTCGCCGGCGTCGTCCCGGACCGCCTGGCCGACACCCGTCGGTGCCCGGTATTCCCCAAAGACCTCACGAAGGGTTCGACCCCATTCACCGGTCGTTACCCCCGCCTTTGCTGCCGCGATGGAAGGCTCCATGATGTTGCGACCTTCCTGGGCCGCGGATTTGAGCTCCGCGAGCGCTGTCTCGACCTGAGCCGCATCCCGCTCTGAACGCCAGGCGGCAACTTTCGCAATGGCCTCTTCCTCGACATGCTCCGGAACGGTAAGAATTCCTCCATCTTCTCCCGATGCCAGGGGTGACGGCTCGCTCTCGATCCACTTGTTGACGCCGACGACCACCTGGTCGCCTGCCTCGATCCCGGCCAGACGGGCGGAGTTCGATTCGACGAGCTTGCGCTTCATGTAGCTTGAATCCACGGCAGCAACCGCGCCGCCCATGGCTTCGATCCGGGCCAGCTCCTCGCGCGCTTCCGCCTTCAGTGCTTCGACCTTGGCGGTGATTTCCGACGAGCCCTCGAAAATATCCGCATATTCGAGAAGGTCGGTCTCGTAAGCCACGATCTGCTGCATTCGCAGGGACCATTGCTGATCGAACGGCCTGGGAAGGCCCAGCGCTTCGTTCCAGGCCGGCAGCTGCACCGCACGCGCTCTGGCGTTCTTGGACAGGACAACGGCAAGCATCTCGATCAGGATCCGGTAGACATTGTTCTCCGGTTGCTGCTCGGTCAGACCGAGCGAGTTGACCTGGACGCCATAGCGGAAGCGGCGGTAGCGCTCTTCCTCAACGCCATAACGCTCCCGGCAAATCTCGTCCCAGAGCTCGGTAAAGGCGCGCATCTTGCACATTTCGGTAACGAAACGCATGCCGGCATTGACGAAAAAGGAGATTCGGCCAACCGCCTTGGGAAAATCTTCCTCTGGAATGGCGCCGCTGGCCTCCATGGAATCAAGGATCGCCACCGCCGTTGCAAGCGCAAAGGAGAGCTCCTGGACCGGCGTCGCCCCTGCTTCCTGCAGGTGATAGGAACACACGTTCATCGGGTTCCATTTGGGCATGTTGGAATAGGTCCAGGCAATCACGTCCGTGGTCAGCTTGAGCGACGGTGCCGGCGGAAACACATAGGTTCCGCGCGACAGGTATTCCTTGATGATATCGTTCTGCGTGGTTCCCGACAGCAGGGAGCGGTCTGCACCCTGCTCGTCGGCCGCGGCGATATAAAGCGACAGCAACCACGGAGCCGTCGCGTTGATTGTCATCGACGTGTTCATGCGTTCCAGAGGGATCTGGTCGAAAAGCGCTCGCATGTCGCCGAGATGCGCCACGGGCACACCGACCTTGCCCACTTCACCGCGCGCCAGCAGATCATCCGGATCGTAGCCCGTCTGCGTTGGAAGATCGAACGCGACGGAGAGACCGGTCTGACCTTTCGCAAGGTTTCCGCGATAAAGCTTGTTTGATTCGGCGGCAGTGGAATGTCCGGCATAAGTCCGGAAAATCCAGGGACGGTCGCGCTCTGCTCCGGTCTCGCCTGCTGAACCCATGTTGCTTCTCCTCCTAAGGCCTGGACACGCCCGTCTCTCATTCTTCTTGGCGCACAATCGGCCGGCTCTCCTTGCCTGATCCGAGTGTGCAGGAGATTGCGCATACGCGAAACCCCTCTCTTGCAATGCAAAATATGCTTGGCACGAAAACGCAAGTTAAGCAATAGTCGTATAGATGAGCGTTATTTTTTGAACAATAGTTGCGCAAAATTGGAATTTGGTCCAATTTGAATTGTGCAAGTGCGAAATTCAAAGGCGAGAAAAGCCGCGGGAGGGATGAATGACAGCAGCAGCCGAAGCCAATGACAACAGAACACGTGGAGATGCCCCGTTGAAGGATCTTTATGAAATCGGTGAGATCCCGCCGCTCGGTCATGTTCCGAAGAACATGTATGCCTGGGCGATCCGGCGCGAACGCCATGGCGCCCCGGAAGACGCCATGCAGCTTGAAGTGGTTCCGACCTGGGAACTCGACAGCCACGAGGTTCTGGTGCTCGTTATGGCCGCTGGTGTCAATTACAACGGCATCTGGGCAGGACTCGGCGAGCCGATCAGCCCCTTTGACGGCCATGGTGCCGCGTATCACATCGCCGGCTCCGATGCGTCCGGCATCGTCTGGGCCGTTGGTGACAAGGTCAAGCGCTGGAAGGTTGGTGACGAAGTCGTCATCCACTGTAACCAGGACGATGGTGACGACGAGGAATGCAACGGCGGTGATCCGATGTATTCCACATCCCAGCGGATCTGGGGTTACGAGACACCGGACGGCTCCTTTGCCCAGTTTACCCGTGCTCAGGCACAGCAGCTGATGCCGCGCCCGAAACACCTGACCTGGGAAGAAAGCGCCTGTTACACGCTGACGCTGGCCACTGCCTATCGCATGCTGTTCGGCCACCACCCCCATGAACTCAAGCCTGGCCAGAACGTCCTTGTCTGGGGCGCTTCAGGCGGTCTCGGTTCCTATGCCATCCAGCTGATCACCGCAGCCGGTGCGAACGCCATCGGCGTCATTTCGGACGAGGACAAGCGCCAGTTCGTCATGGACCTCGGTGCCAAGGGTGTCATCAACCGCAAGGATTTCAAGTGCTGGGGCCAGCTGCCAACGGTCGGTTCGCCGGAATATGGCGAGTGGTTTGCCGAAGCGCGCAAGTTCGGCAAGGCCATCTGGGAATTCACCGGCAAGGGCAACAATGTCGACATCGTGTTCGAACATCCGGGTGAAGCCACGTTCCCGATTTCGACCTTCGTCTGCAAGAAGGGCGGCATGGTCGTGATCTGCGCGGGAACATCCGGTTTCAATTGCACCTTCGACGTTCGCTACATGTGGATGCACCAGAAGCGTCTTCAGGGATCGCACTTTGCGCACCTGAAGCAGGCGTCAGCCGCCAACAAGCTCATGATCGAGCGGCGCATTGATCCCTACATGTCAGAAGTGTTCCCGTGGGACCAGATCCCGCAGGCGCATACCAAGATGTGGAACAACCAGCATGCGCCGGGCAACATGTCCGTTCTCGTCTGCGCGCCGACAACCGGTCTGCGGACTTTCGAAGACGTGCAGGAAGCCTGCACACGGTAAAAACGACCTCCCCGAAGGCTTTGGTGAACCTGCCCAGACAAGCCTCATGCAGCCTTGCCAGCCCGTGCCCCCACGGGCTGGTTTTTTTGTTGACCACACCTTCCTGAACCACTTGCCGTATTTCTGCTTGGTTGTGCGGTCATCACCTGTCACACAGGGACGAATCATCTGGATTGTTTGGGAGAGCCATTTGCCTGTTTTTAACCGCCCGGCCCGCCGCCTGACGCTGCAAACCGGCCTTGTCCTTGCCTTGGCACTCTCGCTCACCGCCTGCATGAGTGACCGGCTGAACCCACCACCCTTTTACCAGGACCTGGCACGGGTCGACGGTCAGGTTGACGCAGCAACGGCAGCCCAGATGATCTCTCAATACCGCATCAACAACGGGCTGTCCGCGGTCACGCCCGACACTCAGCTGACCTCGATCGCCAAGACCCAGGCCGATGCGATGGCGGCTGCAGGATCCGTCAAGGCGTCACTGGCACCAAACCTGCAGCTTGCAACGCGCATGGCTTCGCTCGGCGAGCCCAAGACAGCGGCCTCGGAAAATGTCAGCGCGGGCTACCGCACCTTTGCGGAAGCCTTTTCAGGTTGGCGGGAATCGCCCAAACACAACGAAGTCCTGCTGACAAAGGACGCGACACGGCTCGGCATTGCGACCGCCTATTCGCCGAATGCCAAGCACAAGGTGTTCTGGTCGCTCGTCCTGGCCGCCCCGCGCCCCGGACAATAGTCAGGGATGCGTCAGTAGTAGCGGCGCGGGTAACGCGGATAGGGCCGGATCGGCTGCACGGCAACCGGCGGACGGCGATAGATCGGGTAATTGTTGTAGTAGCGCGGCACACCGATATAGACGCCCGCATTCGGGATCGGGCGACCGTAATAGGCGCCGTTGCCGCCATAACTCAGATATTTGCCTGACACCCAGCCCTTGGCATTTGCAAAAGCCGCATCACACCATCTGAAATCCGACGTACAGCCGAAAACGGTCACGCCACCGCCACGTGGGACGGTCGTTATCACCGGGTAGTTCGTCCCCGGTCCGGTCCTCATGTTCAGGTTGGCGGTTGTATAGGCGATTGCCGGGCGGGACTGTGCCAGCGCGGGCACCGCCATCATCGCGACGGCCATCAGCGCCAAAGGCAGGCGGATGAGCATTTCATATTCTCCGAATAACAGAACCCCGACACGTCGCAGATGTGGGTCTACATAATGGCGAAAATATAGCCGTTTGGTTTCATCTTCGTCATGTGACCGGGCTTTGCAATTGCCACTTGATTCCTGGCCGTCTCCCCGGCTTGATAGGTCAGACACTCCGGGGGGAACTTAATTCATGAAAAAACTTTGCAAAACAGCCGCGCAGCTCGCAGTTACAAGCCTCCTTCTGGCCGGGCTCCACGCGCCCGCAAACGCATTTGATGCACATGCCGGCTACTACTATCCGGAGCCGCAGACACGCGAGACCTACATCACCGAGATAACCCTCGCGCCCGATGCGAACAAGCGCTCTCGCGCTGCCTTCGTGATTGGCCTGGCGGCACAGCACAGCAAGCAAAACCATGCGGCAGGCTATCATCTCTTCGCAAAGGGCGGAGAGCTTGAAAAACTGATCATCGTTGCGACCGGAGACGGTCAATACGACACGCTCTACAGGATGCGCGCGCTGCTGGCATCCCTGACATCCATGGCCCGCGCAACGGAACTCTTTGCACGGACCAACAATCCGCAGGAACTGAATTTTCTGGATTTCTGCAAGCTGATCGGATTCAAGCAGGTCACCGTGAGCAATGGCAAGGATATCGCCCACCAGATCAAGGTCCAGTAGATCGGCCTTTGCGGTTCAATCGCAGCAGCGGCGGCCACGCCGCTGCGCAAGTCTTTCCGCTTAACGTCTCAGTTTGCCGTCAAGCCAATCGCGATACTGCGACCGGGTCCCGAAGAAAACATTGCGATCAACATCGCCCCTGATGCCCGGGACACGCCCTTCGGCGGTATATTGCCAGAACACCCAGTCTTCACGCTGGTCATAGATGTTGTCCGGGTGGTTGGCGACGGAACGCAGCCAGAACTGTTCGCCTTTCAGGGCACCGACCAGCCGGTCCCGGTGAAAGTCGACGGACGAATAGATCACCGGGCGCTTGCCGTAGTGCTTTTCCATCTCGTCCAGGAAAATCTTCATGTCACGCAGGATCTGCGACCGCTCGGGCCTCAGCTGGCAGGTTTTTGAATGGGCGTTCCATTCCATGTCGAGCACAAGCGGAATCGCCTGCGGATCGATCGGAACAATTTCCTTCACCCAGGCGATCTGCTCTTCCACGGGCCGGCAGAAGTAATAGAAGTGATAGGCGCCGCGCGGAACACCTGCCTTTCGTGCACCGATCCAGTTGTCGACAAAGCGTGGGTCGACATGGTCACCACCTTCAGTGGCCTTGATCCAGGCAAAATTGGCCTTACCGGACCGCTTCACCTCATGCCAGTCGATGTCCCCCTGCCAGCGTGAGATGTCGATACCGTGAATGGCATAGTCTTCGGGTGTCGGGTCCGGAAAATCATAAGCTGCGCAGGAGCTTAGAAAGACAAACCCGAGCATTGAGCAAAAAGACTTCAGAAGGGCCAGCACAGCATCCTCGGCAAGGTTAAAAATGGCTTTCAGTCCTTGCCAAAAATGCGCAGAATTTCCTAACGGAACGTAGACGAATTCGCGATTTCTGCGCAAAAACACGTATAAACTTTCAACGCAGCCACCGACTACGGCAGGAATGCGGCGGATCGAAGACCGCGACGGGGCAATTGCGGTGGACAATTCGCTGTTTCACAAAAACCTTGATGCTGGAGGAAGTAGCCTTGGCCAGTTCGATCAGCCGCACGATCAGAAAGGAAATCGTGCGTGAAGAAATCCGGCCGGATCGATCATTGTATGCAGAACGAAGCGAATGGGAAAACGCCATGCGCGACGCTGCCCTTCCAGAAGGCTGCGCAGAGCGTGAGGACTATCTCGCAGGCGTTAAGTGCCTCTGGTTGCTGCCGGACGAGTTCAAAAGCGAAGAACTGGTGATCTATGCGCATGGCGGGGGACTTGTCACCGGCGCAATCTCGACCCACCGGCCCTTTTGCGCACAACTGGCTGTAGCTCTGGGCCGTCGCGTTCTTCTGGTCGGATACCGCCGTTTGCCGGAGCATGCCTTCAATGCTCCGAGAGATGACTTTCTTTCGGTCTATTACCACCTGATCGATACCGACTTCTGCACGCCGGACGATGTGGTCTTTGCCGGAGACAGCAGCGGTGGAACAGTGACCTTTTCCGCTCTCGTGCGGTTACGCCAACAGATGCGCCCCCTTCCCTCTGCTACGGTCTGTTTCTCCGGTGCTTTTGACACTTCTCTGTCGGGCGAGAGCCTGCAGAACAGGGCAGATCTAGATCCACTCTTGTCTCCGGAGGTGCTGATGGACTGGCAAAAGCATTTCAGGGACAGGATTGAACTAACCGATCCGCTCATTTCGCCCCTGTTTGCAGACCTTCACGGACTGCCACCAACCTTGCTTCTTGCTGGCGACCATGAGCTTTGGCTCAGCGATTCCATTCGCATGCACGAAGCGCTTGGATCACACGGCAGCCCGACTCGATTAAGCGTTTACCCGGAGATGTGGCATGTTTGGCCCATGTGGCCCGAGTTGCCTGAAACTCGGGATGCCATGAAGGAAGTGGACCAGTTTCTTGAAGAGATCGAAATGCCGGCCACCACCTGACGATGCGCTTCACGTGTGCATGAAATCATTTGCACTCACCCGGCGAATCCTTATGTCTTGTCGAACCGCAAATTTCTGGCAGGGCACTCATGACCGATCGGCTTAAACTCGTCACCTGGAACATCAATTCCGTGCGCCTGCGCATGCCGATTGTTGAGAAGCTGATCGAGGAAATCGCGCCAGACGTGATCTGTCTTCAGGAGACCAAGTGCCCGGACGCGAACTTCCCGGAGAACGCGTTCCGCAAGGCCGGCTATGAGTACATCGCCATAAACGGTCAGAAAGGCTATCACGGTGTGGCAACGGTCTCCCGTTTGCCACTGGAAAACATCGAAAAGCGAGACTTCTGCGACATGGGCGACAGCCGGCATGTTGCGGTTGATGTCCCCTTCAACGGTACCAGCCTCCGTCTGCACAACTTTTATGTCCCGGCAGGTGGTGACGAACCAAACCGGGAGATCAATCCGAAATTCGCCCACAAGCTCGATTTCATGGCGGAAATGAAGTCCTGGCTGCAGGGTTCTGAAACCAACCGCCCGGCCGTGCTGGTCGGTGACCTCAACGTGGCACCATACGAGCATGACGTCTGGTCTCACAAGCAGCTTCTGAGGGTCGTGTCCCACACGCCGGTTGAAACGGAATTGTTCGAGGATGTGCGGGAAACCGGAGGTTGGCTGGATGCCATGCGCCAGTTCACACCCATGGATGACAAACTCTATACGTGGTGGAGTTATCGTGCGAAGGACTGGTCAAAGGCCGACAAGGGCCGCCGTCTTGACCATGTGTGGGTGTCCGAGCCCCTCGCTCCACACATAAAGGGCACATCCGTGCTGCGCGACGCGCGCGGCTGGGAAAAACCTTCGGACCACGCGCCTGTCATAGCCGAATTTGCCGCCTGAGCGTTGGTGCTCAGATGTTCAGATATCTGATTTCGGTCCTGTGCTCCGGTCTCTCGGCCCAGCTGAAATAGGCATCTTTCAGCCGCATCGTCACTTCTCCCGGTGCACCGTTTGAAAACACCCGGTCATCAACCCGGGTAATCGGCGCGACACCGCCCCCGGATGTCGTGATGAACACCTCGTCGGCCAGCATCAGTTCGTCGAGTGGGACCGGTCGAATGTCGACCGCCAATCCCAGTTCCGCCGCGATATCCAGAACCGTCTGCCGGCTGATGCCTTCCAGAATGCCCAGGTCGGGTGTCACCAGGGCCCCATCCTTGACAAGGAACACGTTGAACCCCGGCCCCTCGGTGAGATTGCCCTCGGTGTCAAGCAGCAGGGTCGTCTCGGCCCCCACAGACTTCGCCTCGAAAAGTCCCTGGGTGAAATCTCCCCATTGATAGTTCTTCACTCTGGGATCGACACTCGCGGGCGGAATGCGCCGGACAGATTTCGCGACACGCACATGGGCGCCATGTTCGGCAATCTCGGGCCGGATGACATGAATATACGGCACGCACCAGGCAAAGAAGTGGTTCCGGCAATCGCGTGGATCTCGTGATCCCGGCACCATGTTCACACCGCGCGACGTGACCATGGCGACATAGGCGTCCCGCAAACCTGTTGCCGCGACCAGCTCGCCCAGCACTCCGGCAATCTCTTCAGGACCCAGGCCAGGATCGAGCTTCAGGGTCTCCATCGAGCGGAAGAAGCGCTCGAGATAATGATCAAGCCTGAAAAACGCCCCGCGCCAGACCGGGACGACGTCATAGGTGATATCGGAGTGGATCAGGCCCCAGTCATTGACCGGTATGCTTGCCTCGGAAATCGGCATGATACTGCCATTCATCCAGGCGGCGCCTGTCGCAAGTTCCCGAGACATGACCATACCTTTCTGTTCTGCGGTGAAGCGTTCCATCGGACATTACGTGCCCGAGGCTTGCTCCGTCAGGGTTTGACAATCACTTTCCCTCTGACCCGCCGAGCTGCGATTTCCTCAAGCGCGGCCGAAATCTCCTCCATCGGGTAGACGGCATGGACATGGGGCTTGAGCTTGCCTTCGCCAACCCACTTCAGAACCTGTTCCATGTTGCTTCGATGCGCGTCCGGGTCACGATCAACGGACGCGCCCCAGAACACACCTTGTACATCGCATCCCTTCAGCATGACGATGTTGAGCGGGATTTTCGGGATGTCGCCGGCAGCAAAACCGATGACAAGGAACCGACCTTCCCAGGCCGTGGCCCTGAGCGCCTGCTCAGACAGATCGCCCCCCACTGGATCATAGACGACATTCACGCCGTCACCGCCCGTCAGCTCCTTCAGCGTCTCCTTTAAGGGTTGCGTGGAATAGTCGATCGTCAGCTCGGCGCCCAATTCCCGGGCAAAGCCGAGTTTTTCCTCCGACGAGGCACAGGCAATGACCTTGGCACCCATGACGGTTGCAATTTCAACCGCGGCCTGGCCGACCCCACCCGATGCGCCAAGCACAGCGACGGTCTCCCCTGCCTGGAGCTTCGCCCGGTCACGAAAGGCGTGCAGCGTGGTTCCATAAGTCACGGCCAATCCGGCGGCAACTTCGAACGAAACGGCGTCCGGCAGATGCACGAGGTCAGCTTCGCAAACCGACACCATTTCGCGCGCAGCCCCCCAGCGCATGTAGCCCATGACCCGGTCACCGACAGAGACTTTCCCCACGCCTTCGCCGGTCGCTTCCACGACCCCGGCAAACTCCGCACTGGGTGAAAAGGGCATGTCGGGCTTGTACTGGTAACGGCCCTGAATGATCAGCGTGTCGAAGAAGTTCAGGGCGCAGGCTTGAACGCTGACCACCACCTCACCGGCCCCCGCAACGGGGTCGGGCATCTCCTCGATCACAAGATTGGAGGGCGGACCGAAGGATTTGCACAAACACGCTTTCACGAAAGTCTCCAAACACACCTGAAACCCGAAACACCGTCCTGGCGGCAATCACAAACCTAGCAACCCGAACCAACCGCAGGAATTGGCTTTCCGGATAAGAGGTTCAAAGCCGGCCATGTTTCGGGTAAGAGAGCTGACTTTGACGCTAGCAAATCGGAAACGGAAGAAGAATGCGCGGATATTTTGCCATCGGAGCCGAAGGCCTGTCCAAGAAGATGAACCTCGGCACCCTGATGCGCTCCGCCCACGCCTTTGGCGCAAATTTCTTTTTCACGGTCGATGCGGACAAGCGGTTGCGCAAGGCACCACCTTCCGACACGTCAAAGAGCCCTGGACACCTGCCGGTCTTCAGCTGGGACAGTGTCGACACCATGGACTTGCCGAAGGGGTGTCAGCTTGTCGGGATCGAGTTGACGGACGATTCCATTGATCTGCCGAGTTTCGGCCATCCCTTGCAAGCAGCCTACGTTCTGGGTCCGGAACGCGGTTCCCTTTCACCTGAGATGCTGGCCCGGTGCGATCATATCGTGAAGATACCGACCAAGTTTTGCATCAATGTTGCCATGGCCGGAGCAATTGTCATGTATGACCGGCATCGGGCGATGGGACGCTATGCCGAGCGGTCGCTGACTGCCGGCGGCCCAAAGATCGAACGCCCCAAACATGTCAGCGGCGGCCCGGTCATGCGCTCGGGTCGAAAGGTTCCCGGCACCTGAGGTTCCGACCTGAGCGAGCTGACAGACCGGCAATCGCTCTGGATTTTTTCAGCAAACGGGCGCGAAAACATCTTGCCATACCTCACCCGGAGCGGTTTCCTTGACCGGGAATGGGAGGGCTGAGTGTGACTGGTACGGCTAAGGTGATCGTGAAGCTACTGTTTCTGCTTGTAATCCTGGCGGCTCCGACATCGGCCTTCGCCGCAGGCAAGGTCGCCCTGGTGATCGGAAATGGCGGCTACAAGGCCATGTCATCCCTGAAGAACCCACCCAATGACGCCAACCTGATGGCGAACAAGCTGGGCAGCCTGGGTTTTGACGTCGTCCGCATCATTGATGGAGATCGCAGAGCCTTTTACGACGGCCTCACCCGCTTCGGTCGAATGGCCCTGGGTGCAGACGTTGCCCTGGTGTTTTATGCCGGTCACGGCGTCCAGGTGAACGGACGCAACTGGCTGCTGCCGGTTGACGCCGAGATCGAGGCGGCGACCGACTTGCCCGCGCAGGCCCTCAAGGCCAACGACCTGCTCGACATCATGGAAGCCTCCGGTGCCCGTTTGAAACTGGTGTTCTTCGATGCCTGCCGCAACAATCCTCTTCCCAGATCAATGTCGCGAGGCACCAGCAACGGGCTGGCACGCCTGGAAGCAAATGCCGCCGGCATGATGATCGCCTTCGCAACCTCGCCGGGCGATGTTGCGCTGGATGGTACCGGCAACAACAGTCCCTTCACAGAGGCTCTTGCGAGACTGATCGACACGCCGGATCTCGAGGTTCGTCACCTGATGGGCAAGGTGCGGGAAAGCGTCTACAAATCCACCGGCGAGCGGCAATTGCCCTGGCTCAACGAAGCCCTGATCGGCGAGTTCTACTTCGGTGGCAAACTCCAGGATTCAGCGGATTGGGGCGACTCGTCGGATTCCAGCGCGTCCACGGAATCTTCGACAGAACCGGATGAAAAGGTCGCTGCTGTCGACGAGGGCGAATACACCCCGCCTGCCGCGGCACTGACAAAAACACGCCATCAATCAGCCCCCGCTTACGCGCGTGACTTGTGCACACGATCAGCGACCGCTGGCGGCACATTCGAATTTTGCGCCAGTTCGGTTCTCGATCCCCAATACGGCAACCGGTATGGCCCGGGTAATCTCGTCGACGGCAAACTGACCACTGCATGGGTTGAAGGCGTGTCGGGCAACGGCAACGGTGAGCGCATCCTGATCAATTTTGATCGGCCACGCCTCTTGTCCGGCTTCGAAATCGTCAACGGTTACGCCAAGAACAAGGACATCTTCTTCAAGAACGCTCGCGTGAACACGGCAATTCTCAGGCTGTCCGATGGCAGCAGCGAGACGATCAGCCTTCCGGACAACATGCGCACCAGCCGGTTCGATTTCAGCCAACCCGTTGAAACGAGCTGGATAGAAATCGAGATCGCAACGGTCTTCAAGGGCAAGAAATACGCAGACACGGCCCTGTCGGAGTTTTTACCGATTTTTGCTGACTGAAAAACGTCTCGCGCAACACTATGGCCGGCGAGCCTGAATGGCAAAATCAAACGACTTCCCGGGAAACGGTTCGTTTCTCAGGGTGAAATGCCACCATTCTCCCGAATAGTTCTTGAAGCCACCGCGGTCCATCAGATCGACCAGCAGCCGGCGCAATGCCCGGGCGTCTCTCGAAACGGACTTTGAATTCGTCCGGCTCGCCGGATCGAAACAATCGAAGGCGGTGCCGAAATTTGAGGTGCCCCAGTCCTGCCGCTCACAGGCCGCCGACTGAAGGTCGCCCGGCTCGTCGCCGCTTATCTTTTCAAGGGCAAGGTCGACCGTTGATCCCCGCGCATGACTGCTCTTGGCACCAATATAGCCTTCCCGGACAAGGCGACTTCGGGAAACGCGCGGATAATATTCCGGATCGGCAGCCCCTCCTGCCCTGACCCAGGCCACCATTGCATCAACGGCACGTTGGGGGCGATAGCAATCAAACACCACGAGCGAATAGCCGGACCGCAGAGCGTCTTCCTGCACGCCCGACAGCGCAGCGGCCGCCCTTTGGGTCAACACGCATTCTGGCGCTCGATATCCCGCCAGGCGCTTGCGCATGAAGTTGTTCGACCCGGCATACCGAATGTCCTGCCGGATCTCGGGGGCCACGTCGCGCAGATAGACAAATCCGTTGGGCAAATCACCGGCAAGGCAGGTTTCCGCGAAACCCAGCAGAACAAAAAAAACTGGAAAAAATCGTTTTGCCAGAATGTTCCTCCCTCGTGTTCTCGTTATCCAACAAGCGGACACGGGCCCGAAGCATGGCCCATTATTGGCAAGGGAGCAACGACACTCCGTATTTGTGACAGCCGAAATTCTGCGAAAAATCTTTTAATTTTATGACCTTAGCCATCGGCGCCTCGCGTTCGCACACGTGAGCGTCACACTGTCGCCGCGTTTTCACGCAAGAGCCAATACGAAACCGAATGAGCTGAAAAACCGAAAATACCGATTCCGGGGCTTCAACCCTTTCGTAACCCGCTTTAAGTTATCATTAAAGCAAGGTTTATATGTCATTCGGCAATTGAATTTAATTCGACTGAAACTCAAAGCCAAACGGTGTGGAGAAGATGAAAGCAAAATCGCTGGTTCTGGCCCTAGCAGGTCTAGCCGTTTCGAGTGCAGCGGCTTTCGCACAAACCCCGACGCTCCTGAAGCAGCACAAGGATTGGGCAGCCTACGCGCTGACCAGCGGAAGCGGTAAAGTCTGTTATGCCCTGACGAAACCGACTGTTTCACTGCCCGGAGACCGCAATCACGGAGATGTCTTCTTCTTCGTGACCTCACGTCCCGCGGAAGGCGTCAGCTCCGAACCCAGCCTGCTGGTCGGATACCCTTTCAAGGACAAGTCCTCGGTATCGATTGATGTCGATGGCAAGAATTTCAACGCGTTCACCAACAATGATGGGGCTTGGGTCGAAAACGCGGCCACCGAAGCACAGCTTGTTGCAGCCATGAAAGCCGGTCGCGAGATGACCGTGAACGGCGAATCTGCACGCGGCACACGGACCAGTTACAAGTTCTCGCTTTCAGGCGTGACGGCAGCAATCGACACGGCGTCGCAGGCCTGCCGCTAAGCGGAAAACGGTTCTTGATCATTGCAGAACCCGGTCGGGCCGAAACAGCCCGCCGGGTTTTGTTTTCTGGGCACAAGGTCATTTTCCCATCCGATGGTGCCTGCAAGTCGCCGAAATACCCTGAAAACTTGATTTTCCGGACCGTTTGTGGTTTTGGGAGCGCTTGAGATTTATCCTGTACTGACAGGTATGCCGGATGCCGCGCTCCCGATGTCGGAGCGGTCTGATTTGCACCGGGTTGAAAACGGATCATGACATGGCGACAACGCTCGATATCGCGCGGGACAATCCGAATGCGCAAACCATTTCTTCCGCGTCTGCGGTCCAGATGCCGGACGAGACCAAACCGACATTGATCGGACTGTCCCGGGAAGAACTGGGTGAAGCGCTCGGAACGATCGGCATCCCGCAGAAGCAGTGGCGCATGCGCGTATCCCAGCTCTGGCACTGGCTTTATGTCCGCGGCGTGTCCGACTTTACCCAGATGACCAACATTGCCAAGGATCTGCGGAGCAGGCTGGACGAGGCATTTTCCATTGCCCGCCCGGAGATCGTCTCCGAACAGATTTCGGTCGACGGTACCCGCAAGTGGCTGTTCCGCTTCCCGCCGCGTGGAGCGGGCCGTCCGGTGGAAGTTGAAACCGTCTATATTCCCGAAGAAGGCCGCGGCACACTTTGTGTGTCCTCGCAGGTCGGCTGCACGCTCACCTGTACCTTCTGTCACACGGGAACGCAGAAGCTGGTGCGCAACCTGACTTCCGAGGAAATTCTGTCCCAGATCCTGATGGCACGGGACCGTCTCGGAGACTTTCCGGAGGCGCACACCCCTCAGGGCGCCATCGTGCCGTCCGAAGGTCGCCTGGTGTCCAACATTGTCATGATGGGCATGGGAGAACCGCTCTACAATTTCGACAATGTGAAGAAGGCGCTGCTGATTGCTTCCGATGGCGACGGACTGTCGCTTTCCAAGCGCCGTATCACGTTGTCGACGTCAGGTGTCGTGCCGGAAATTTTACGGACCGGCGACGAAATTGGCTGCATGCTGGCGATTTCGCTCCATGCGGTCCGTGACGACTTGCGGGACGTGCTTGTTCCGATCAACAAGAAATGGAACATCGAGACCCTGCTGGATGCCTGCAGGAACTATCCGGGCGTTTCCAACGCCAAACGGATCACCTTTGAATATGTGATGCTCAAGGATGTGAACGACAGCAACAAGGACGCCCTTGAGCTGGTTCGTCTGCTGAAGGGTATTCCAGCAAAAATCAACCTGATCCCCTTCAACCCGTGGCCGGGGTCGGAATACGAGTGTTCCGACTGGGAGCGGATCGAGGAATTTGCCGACATCGTCAACCGGGCCGGCTATGCCTCGCCAATCCGAACGCCCCGCGGCCGTGACATCTTCGCTGCCTGTGGCCAGCTGAAGTCGGCGTCCGAACGCATGCGCAAGAAGGATCGGGAAGCACTCGCGGCGTCCTGAGCCCCTGTCCCGCATGTAACGCAAACTATCTCCCAATAGGGCACCCACGCTCTGCCACGCATGCAGAGTGTGCCGGCCGCGTGCACATTCTGGTGAACTTGTCGCCCGCGCGCATGGATATCACGGCCAGGGACATTACATTTCTAAGGAGCACTCCACCGGGCTGGGCATTTGGGCAACGGGTTGGGAGGCAACAGAAATGAATTGGTTTCGTTTATTTATTGGTGCCGCGATCTGTGTGGTGTTGTTCGCCACGTCTTCATTTTCACAGGATCGCAGTCCAGACGCTCACATCATGATCAACGATCCGGCGCTCTTGTCGAAACAGCAAGCGCAAGCGGTCTATGGCGAATTGAAGTCCAGGATGGCGGACAGCTACGCCTTGTCGCAACTCGAGGAAATCAGCGACTACCAATCCTGGCCCCGGGTCAACAACAGCCCCTACATCTCGGCAACGCATGGCAACAGATACGTCAACAACTACATCAATTCTGAAGGAGCGACCTATGCGTCGCTGCAGCCAGGCGAAAAGCTGCCGGCCGGCGCCATGCTGCTGAAGGACAGCTTCACGGTCACAAATGAGGGCCGCACCTATCCCGGCGCCCTGTTCGGCATGGAAAAACTTGCCGAAGGCACCAATCCCGACACGGCTGACTGGCGTTATTTCATGGTGATCCCGGACGGTTCGCTCTTCGGTGACACCACCGGGGCCAACGCCCATTTGATGACCTATTGTCATGAGTGTCACGAAGCCGTCGCCGACCGTGATTTCACGTTCTACATTCCCGAGGACTTTCGGGCGACCGACTAGCACTTCACGCTTCTGGACCGTGCGTTTCCGGCAGAACAAAGGGCGGCGGATTGCTCCGCCACCCCTGGGTTTATCAAGTTGAGCCCGCTTCGCTCAGGCTGCAGCAACATCCCGCAGGAAGTCATTCACCGCTACATTGAGACTTCTCAGGCTCTCCGTCGCGTTTTGGGTTGCCTGGTCGACCGTTTGAGCAGACGCCGACGTGGACTCGACCGCTGCGCTGACATTCGACATGTTGTCGCTGGCCGAGGTCGTTCCAGCTGACGCCTCGGAGGCGCTGCGGCTGATCTCGCCGGTCGCGCCATCCTGTTGCTGGACAGCAGCAGCAATGGAAGCGGTGTTCTCATTGGCTTTCACCATGATCGCTGCGACGCCTTCAATCGCCTGCACAGCCTGTTCCGTCGCCACCTGGATCTCCGAGATCTGATTGGAAATGTCTTCCGTGGCCTTGGAGGTCTGCGTTGCCAGTTCCTTCACTTCCGCGGCAACAACCGCAAACCCCTTGCCGGCTTCACCGGCACGGGCGGCTTCAATCGTTGCATTGAGGGCCAGAAGGTTGGTCTGTTCAGCGATCGCCTGGATCAGGCCGATGACCTCACCGATGCGTGCCGACCCGGTGGAAAGCACTTCCATCTTTTCCGTTCCGGCCTGTGTCTGGTTTGTCGCTTCGGTGATCACGCGGGTTGTTTCTGCCACACGCTCTCCGATCTCCGAGATAGATGACGACAGTTCTTCCGTCGCCGCCGCAACCAGCTGGACATTCCCGGACGCCTGCGACGTCGCGGTGGCCGCATTTCCGACTTCTTCCGCCGCATTTCCAGCGGTAACCGTCATCGACGTTGCGTTGGTCTGCATTTCTCCCATCGAGACCTCGACGGCTTCCAGCATTTCGGAAGACTGCTTGCGGAAGGTTTCCAGGAGGCTTTCAACCCTTTCCTGGCGTTGCGCGCGCAGAGCTTCCTCTTCCTGTCTTTCCGCCTCAAGACGGGCCTGTTCGGCAACCCCGTCCCGGAAGCCGGCAATGGCGGACGCAATCTCACCGATTTCGTCTTTGCGTTCGGCCTCGGCGAACCGGACGCTGGTGTCGCCACTCGCCAGCCTGACGGCGCTGTCGACGAGATGCCGGATCGGCAGGACGACCGAGCGGGCGGAGTACCAGCCGATAAGCGTCATGACACCGAAAATCACGATGCAAATCATTACGACCTGATTGCGAAGCTCTGTCACAGGCGCAAGAATCTCCGCATCTCCTTGAACGGCAACGACGGCAAGCGGCGCACCGTGGAATTGCAAGGGTTCCGCGGCAGCCAGAAAGTCTTCGCCTCTGAACCCGTCCATATGTCCACTTGTGGCCTTGCCGCTCAGCGCAGCCTCGACCAGAGGCCAGTCGAGACTGGCCTGGAGGATGTCATTCTGATCCGGCGTCTTGGCTGAATCGTTGCGGAACAGCTTGTCGGCGCCGACCAGGATGGCTTCGCCTGTCTTTCCCAGACCGGATACGTCGGACATGACATTGTTGATGCTGTCTATCGGCATCTGAAACACCAGCACGCCCAGCCGTTTGCCGTCACTGTAAACCGGTGTCGAGATGAAGCTGGCCGGTGCATCGGCGCTCGGCGCGTAGGGTTTGAAATCGAAGAAGTGGATATCCGATTTACCACCTTTCCGGGCTGCCCGGAACGCGTTGCCGAGATCCGTGTCCTTGTATTTTCCCGACACCAGGTTGGTCGCGTAGTCCAGTTCCTTGAACACCGTATAGATCAACGATCCGTCTTCGGAGAACAGAAAGATGTCGTAGTAGCCGCGGGTCTTCAGCATGGTGCGGAACCACGGATGGTATTGGGCATGAACCTGGTCATAGGAGGTTTTGCCGGCGCTCATAAGCGCATCTTTTTCACCCAATGGATGGGGATTGTCATGAATATAGGCGTTTTGAAGAACCGTCTGTGCGTCACCACCGGTGTCAGCCCAAGCCGTTTCAAAATCCACCAATGCACTCTTCACGAACGGACTTTCTGCCGTGACGGTCAGATCCTGGACAATGGAGTCCAGGTAGTGCTTGAGATCGTTGCTCGTCGCCTTTGCAAGCGCCGACAGGCGTTGGCTTGCCTGTTCTTCCATGTTCGTCGAACTCACCCAGTATCCAAGCGCACCAACCATGAGCGCTGCGACGACCGAACAACCGGAAATGATAGCCGGAAGTCGAAAACTGAGTTTTGATATGCGGGGCCTCATATCACTCTCCAAGTAATTTCACTGAGAAGAGGGTCTCTTGAGGCCGATTTACTACAAGTTAATCAGATATATTTTGGGCATAGAAAATAAAAACAAATTTTTAAGTAGTACCTACTATAAACTTTTAATTGAATCGGCACGCAATCCAAAACAACCAAGCCTCGCCATTTGTATGTATTTGTCCCTTTTCGAAACCGGTAAGCATCAAATTCATTTACACGCAGTGATAGACAGGCAACGTGATTCTCTAAAAAAAAAGCCGCCCTGAGGCGGCTTTTCAGATTGGGTCCGTTCCCGGTCAGACCAGACCGGCCTTGGTCAGCGGCAAGCTCGTCACCCATTCGCCCTTGGCCGCCGCGATGGCATTTGCCACAGCAGGGCCGATTGGCGGGGTGCCCGGCTCGCCGATGCCGGTCGGAGCCTCGTTCGACGCAACGATATGCACCTCGATTTCCGGCATATCGGACATCCGGAGCGACTCGTAGGTATCGAAGTTTGTCTCCTCGACATAGCCGTCAGTGAGCGTCACCTGATTGCGCAGGATCGCACCAAGGCCATAGCCGATACCGCCCTCGACCTGTGCCCGGATGTTGTCCGGGTTGATCGGCGTGCCGCAATCAACTGCGGCGGTCACTTTCTCGACCTTGACCGTGCCGTCCTCGCGGATGGAGATCTCGGCGACTTCCGCGACATAGGAACCGAACGACATGTGAACGGCGACGCCACGATGACGCCCGTCCGCAGCCGGCTTGTCCCAGCCAGCCTTCTCGGCCGCCAGTTTCAGCACATTGGCCTTGCGCGGATCGTCCTTCATCAACTCAAGGCGGAAAGCAACCGGATCCTTGCCGACTTCCTTCGCGACCCTGTCTATCACGGTTTCCATGACATAGGCCGTGTGGGTGTGCCCAACGGAACGCCACCAGAGGACCGGAACCTGGGTCTCCTGGTAGCTCTGGTCCATGGAGAAGACACCCAGGTCGTAGGTGGTGTCATGGGCCCCTTCGGTCATGTTGTGATCAACACCGTCTTTCATGAGCATTGCCTCGAAAGGCGTCCCCTTGATGATCGACTTGGCAGCGATGTTGTACTTGAAGGCCGTCACGTTGTTGTCCGCGTCGATCCCGACCTTGATCTTGTGCGCCGACATTGGCCGGTAGTAGCCACCTGCCATATCGTCCTCGCGGGTCCAGACGATCTTTACGGGATTGAGCTCCATGCCAGCTGTCTGCATGGCCTTGACCAGCAGGCAGACTTCAGCAACCGGATGCGCATCGGCCTGCGCACGCCGGCCGAACGAGCCACCTGCCCACCGCGTGTTGATCGTCACCTTCTCGAACGGAACGCCCAGGATGGTTGAGGCGACATTGTGGTCGATGGTCGGGATCTGCGATCCGAGCCAGAGCTCGGCGCTTTCACCATCGTAGTGAAGCGCGACATCCAGCGGCTCCATGGCCCCATGGGCCAGGAACGGGAAGTCAAAGTCCAGTTCAACGACCTTCTCGGCGGCAGCAAGTGCCGCATCGACATCGCCATCTTCGCGAACCTTCACACCCGGCTTTGTGGTCATGTCCTTGAGCTCGGCAAACATGGCATCGCTCGACCGTGTCTCGGCCGCGCTGTCATCCCACTCGATCTCCAGAAGCTCGCGACCCTTGATGGCCGGCCATGTGGACTCGGCGATAACGGCAACACCATTCGGGATCTGCAGCACATTGACGACACCGGGAACCTTCCTGGCTTCCGCCGCATCAAACGACTTCACCGTGCCGCCGAAACGCGGCGACCGGGCAACGGTTGCCACCAGCAGATCGTCTCGCTGGAAATCCATCGTGTAGGTATTCGGCGCACCAATCGTCTTGTTTTTCACATCGAGGCGGGGGAACGACTTGCCGATATAGACCCACTGGTCGGGAGACTTAAGAGCCGGTTCACTCGGCACCTCTTCCTTCGCGGCGAGGCCGGCGAGTTCCCCAAGCGTTGCCGACTTTCCGGACGCGTGCGAAACCACACCGCCAGAGACGGTGATTTCACCTGCAGGCACTCCCCAGTCCTTGGCGGCTGCGGCGACGACCATGGCCTTGGCGGCCGCTCCTGCCTGACGATATTGTATGAAGGAATTCGGCATCGCCGTGGATCCACCGGTTCCCTGCACACCGAACATGGTGTTTGCATAGACAGCCGGATTGGAAGGTGCGAACTCGACCTGCACCTGGTCCCAGGATGCGTCCAGTTCATCCGCAACGAGCGTCGTCAGGCCGGTGGCCGTTCCCTGCCCCTTGTCCAGGTGCTTGGACAGGACGATGACGGTGTTGTCTGGGCGAATATGCACGAATGGCTGGATGAATTCACCCGAATCGCTCGCCGCCTCGGCAACACCAGGCAGTTTCATGGCGATAACCAGGCCACCGACAGTACCGGCTGACATCTTCAGGAATGTGCGGCGGGTCGGTTTTGCCGCTTCAAGCGGTCTTTGCAACAGATGCAACATGGATCAACCCTCCATCTTGTCGGCAGCCACATGGATCGCCTTGCGGATCCGGGCGTAGGTGGCGCAGCGGCAGACATTGCCGTCCATGGCAGCGTCGATATCTTCGTCGGTCGGCTTTGGCGTTTCTGCAAGAAGCGCGGTCGCGGCCATGATCTGACCGGACTGGCAGTAGCCGCATTGCGGAACATCCAGTTCGTTCCAGGCAGCCTGGACCGCCTCGGCGGCCTTGCTGTTGATGCCTTCGATCGTTGTGATTTCAGCGCCGTCCAGATCACCAACAAGGGTCTGGCAGGACCGGATCGGCACGCCATCCCAATGGACGGTGCAGGCGCCGCAAGACGCAATTCCACAGCCGAACTTGGTACCGGTCATACCGAGCTCGTCGCGCAGGGCCCACAGGAGCGGGCTCTCGGGATCCGCGTTCAGCGTGCGCGTTTCCCCGTTGATTTTGAGTGTGACAGACATCAGGAGGCGTCCCCTTTGGCTGGCCAAGACTGGCTAAAGGAAGTAAACTACACCGTGCAGTGTAATGTCAGAATTCCCATCTGTAAACGCCCCAGTTTACATAGGGTGCTTTTTTTGGGATGAAAGGGGCGGGGGAGCTGATCATTGACGAAAATGCAAACGGGGCGAATTCGAGCTGAAGATGTCGGTATCTGACCAGAAGAAGAAGCAGATCATCGAAGCCGCAATCGCGGAATTCCAGGAAAAGGGATTCGCCGGTGCGAGCATGGACCGCATTTCAGAACGCGCACAGGTCTCCAAGCGAACGGTCTATAACCATTTCGAGAGCAAGGAAGTCCTGTTCAAGGGTATCAACCAGTGTCTGGCAGACCAGATCAACACTGCGCTTGAATTTCCCTATGACCCTGATCTGCCGATCCGCGACACGCTGGTGCGGCTGGGATGGGCCGAGGGTGAACTGATGATCAGCCCCTGCTTCATGAGCCTTGCCCGTATGATCATGAGCGAGACGATCCGCGATCCGGAGCTCGCCGCCGACATGAACGCCCGGATGACCAAGCTGTCCGTCTTTGCCGAATATATCCAAAGGGCAACCGGGGAAGGCAAGCTCTCGGCCGATGACCCCGGCGTCGCGGCTGAACAGTTTCTTGGGCTGATCAAATCCCGCGCCTTCTATCCGAATATCTACGCGAGCCGCGTGCCGGAACGGGACGAGATGGAAAAGATCATCGAGGAAAGCGTCGATCTGTTTCTGGCCAAATACGGAACGTGAGCATTCAATGAGTTCCCAACTTTCCGGCATGCCCGATATCTGCCGGCGTTCAGTCCGGATACCGTGATGGCCAGCGAAGTCCTCGTTCTCAGGCCCGACATGATGAAACACCGGATGACCGTATTCGGCTATTCGCTCATTGGCGGCTTCATCTTCGCCTTCATCCCCTTTTACGTGTTTCAGGGCAGTCAGATCCCGCTCGGGTTTTTCCTCGTCCTCGTCCTGTGCGCAAGCCTGGTCATTTTCTGGTTCCTCGGGGCAGATCCGCCACAGACGCATCTGGAACTTCATCGCACCGGATTGAGATTCGTGGACGGCAAACGCAGGACACACCTTCATTGGCAACAGGTTTCCAGGTTCACACTGCTGGAATTGACCGATGATGGCGCGGACAGCGAATTTGGCGTTTCACACCAACTGCTGGCCCGTGTCATTGATCCCGGCGCCCTCGACTTTGACCCAGAGCAGCCGGTTGAACCGGGGGACGCGGACCTGCGCATTCCCATCGACAAGTTCATTGCACATCACAGGTTCACGAACCGGACCGAAGAACAGCAATCTGCCTGCAGATCGCCGGAAGATTTCGCCGACACCGTGAACAGGTGGCGTGATTTCGCGATGAATATCGAACTGGCTTCCATAGGAACCCCCTTGATAAAGATGGAAGAGGGCTTCGGCGCGGGACCCGGGCAGGACCTCTGTTTCAAGCGCTAGATTTCGCTTGTGAAGCCGATGGTCCGAAGCAGCTTGCCGGAACAGAAAGAGACCGGGAGAAATAGCCGCATTTGGGGGGCTTGCGCCGTCCCTAGAACCGGCTAAATTGCCGCAAATTTTCAACCGTGCGGTCTGACCGCGCAAAACAGCGAATTGGACCTTCTTTCGATGGCGCAAGGTGACATCAAAAAAGTCGTTCTGGCCTATTCCGGCGGCCTGGACACGTCGATCATTCTGAAATGGTTGCAGACCGAATTCGGGTGCGAAGTTGTCACCTTTACAGCCGACCTTGGCCAGGGCGAGGAACTCGAGCCGGCCCGCAGGAAGGCCGAGATGCTCGGCATCAAGGAAATCTATATCGACGATCTGCGCGAAGAATTCATTCGCGACTTCGTCTTCCCGATGTTCCGCGCCAACGCAGTCTATGAAGGCGTCTACCTGCTCGGCACATCCATCGCGCGCCCGCTGATTTCCAAGCGCCTGATCGAAATCGCCGAGGAAACCGGTGCAGATGCCATCGCACATGGCGCAACCGGCAAGGGCAACGACCAGGTTCGTTTCGAACTGTCCGCCTATGCGCTCAACCCGGACATCAAGGTGATTGCACCCTGGCGCGACTGGGAGTTCAAGTCGCGAACCGATCTGCTCGACTTTGCTGAAAAGCACCAGATCCCGGTGCCGAAGGACAAGCGCGGCGAAGCCCCGTTCTCCGTTGACGCGAACATGCTGCACTCCTCCTCGGAAGGCAAGGTCCTGGAAGACCCGGCAGAAGAAGCCCCGAACTACGTGTTCCAGCGCACGGTTGATCCGACCGAAGCGCCCGACGTCGTCACCGAAATCGAGATCGGCTTTGAAAAGGGCGACGCGGTCTCCCTCAACGGTGAAAAAATGTCTCCGGCGACCCTGTTCGCCAAGCTCAACGACTATGGCCGCGACAATGGCATCGGCCGCCTCGACATGGTCGAGAACCGTTTCGTCGGCATGAAAAGCCGCGGCATTTACGAGACCCCGGGTGGCACCATTCTTCTGACGGCCCACAGGGCCATGGAATCCATCACGCTTGATCGCGGTGCCGCGCACCTGAAAGACGAGCTGATGCCGCGTTACTCGGAACTGATCTATAACGGCTTCTGGTTCTCGCCCGAGCGCGAGATGCTGCAGGCCCTGATCGACAAGAGCCAGGAGCATGTCACGGGCTCCGTGACGCTGAAGCTCTACAAGGGCAATGTCATTCTCACTGGCCGTTCCTCGCCCTATTCGCTCTATTCCGAAGAGTTGGTCACCTTCGAGGACGACCAGGGCGCTTACGACCAGAAGGATGCCGCCGGCTTCATCAAGCTGAACGCCCTGCGTCTGCGCACGCTCACCAAGCGCGACCGGATCGGCTGAGGCCGGACCACATGAACACACCGGCGCCCGATGGGTTGAATGATCTTCTCGCGGCCGCCGGTTTTTTGTGTCTGGGAGACTGTGCGGTTCACCCGGCAGATGGGCTGCCCAACCCATCCGGCCAGGACGCCCGCCAACTTGTGCTGATCGGTAGCACCGGACCATCCCTTTGGCCTGTTTTCAGCCGAAGTCCAGAGTTTTGCGATGGCGCGCCCCATCCTCTCGACCGTTACACCAAACGGGTTCTGACACAGATCGCCACAACGATCGGGGCAATCGCGGTGTTCCCGTTCGAGGGCCCGCCCTATCACCCGTTCCAGCGTTGGGCCACAAGATGCGGAGGGTTTTCCCAAAGCCCGATGGGTGTTCTCACGCATGCAACCTATGGCCCCTGGGCTGGCTTCCGCGCAGCCTTTGTCACCGGGCGGACCCGGGACTACGACACCGCAGCAACCACGCCGGGCCCTTGTGAGACCTGCACGGACAAACCCTGCATTTCGGCCTGTCCTGCAAATGCATTGTCTGAAGAAACGGGCTACGACGTTCCCAGATGCCGATCGCACCTGGATGCAGATCGCACCGCCGGGTGCTGGTCCGGATGTCGCGCAAGACATGCCTGCCCGGTTGGACAGAGCCACGCCCAGACACCCGAAAACGGCCGGTTTCACATGACCAGTTTCATCGCGCTTTGAGGGGCTCGTCTCCCGCATCCTGCGCCTTTTCAATCGTGCCGTCATTCCAGAAGAAGTGGAACGACAGAGCCAGCACGGCCAGCGTCAGGAGAGGGATGAAGCTCGAAAAGTAGAAGGCAACCGTCTGATCGTAACGATAGATCGCATCATGTGTGACCGGCGCGATCCAGAGCAATCCGGCGACAATTTGCAAGGAAACCGGCCAGGTTGGACAGATCTTGAGCAAGAGCAGCAACGCCGCCGAATAGATCAGCCAGTCATAGAACATGAAAGACGGAGCCGCGAGGCTCATCGCGAGCAGCGACAGGGCGACCGCACCTTCCCGCTGCCAATGACGCGCCGCAATCCAGACGACAGCCGCCAGAAGTGGAAGCGCGCACAATTGGGCTACGACCCTGACCTCCGTCGCCGCGCCCAGTTTTGCCAGGGAATTGCCGACCGTGATCATGATGTTGTGCGCTTCCTGATATTGCGTCGAATGCACCCCTCCGGTGAGGGAGGACAGGAACGTTTCCCAGACTGACCAGCCATAAACACCGATAGATGCCAGGCCGAGCGCGGTGCTGCCGGCAGCGGCAACTGCAAAGGCACGCCAGTCCCTGCACGCGATGAGGAACACCGGCACAAGCAGCCCGTATTGAGGTTTTATGGTCAGAAGGGACAGGGCAAGACCACTCAGGATCGGGCGCGTCCGGCTGTAAAGCAGCGCAAACACCAGCAGAAAGGTTGTTACGGGTGCGAGCTGCGCAAGTTGGAACGAATAGAAGACACCTGACGAGGCAATGACGAAAAAATACGGCCAGAACCCGAGATTGGCCCGCGCCATGGCAACGGTCATAAAAAGACAGGCCCCGCAAATGGCCAGGAAAACCGCCTTGGCGAGTGGATAGCTCATCAGCGTCAGCGGTTCGTAAAACAGGAGGGAATGCGGCGGGTTCAGGAACAGCAGGAACCTGTTGCTTTCCGAAAGCCCCTTGATGAAGGTTTCATAATCATATGCCTCGACGGCCATTCCCTGCCTGGCAAGCTCACCTGCCCGGTAAAAGGCTGCAAAATCTTCGTTTTGCGCAAGTTTGACGGTTTCGGCAAAGTCGAAAAGACCTCCGTCATCGGCATACCAGGACGCCAACAGGAACAGCGAGGCCGCAAGCAGGATGAACACAAAGACCGGTCCGCCGAACCGGTTGTTCAGTTCGTCGGATTTCAGGATCCGCAAATATGCGTCTCTGGCCTGTCTCATCGGATTGCCACCTGCCCAAAAAACTCCCTTAAGGTTTTTGAGGCAGAAGCCTTACAGAACTCTTTCTGTCTACAACTTTACGACACCGTCCTGGTCAGGACAGGTCTTGAGGGCCTCCACCGCAGTGCGCCCATCCCCCAATGGCGCATCAGGCCAGATTTCCGCGAGCGGAATCAACACAAACGCCCTGTCGGCCATTCGCGGATGCGGAATTTCCAGATCGGTTTCCGCAACCTTCTGAAGTCCAAAGATGAGAACATCGATATCGATGGTCCTTGGGCCCCATCTGACTTCGCGCACCCGGCCCAGTTCGCCCTCGATTTCAAGGCATCGCTTCAAAAGAGCCGCCGGTGTCAGTGTCGTATCGACCAGCACGCAGATATTGCGATAGTCATCTTGCGGAACCGGTCCCCAGGGCGGCGTGCGGTAGTCGGAAGATCTCGAGACAAGCGTGATGCCATCCGTCAGATCCAGACGCCTCACGGCTTCGGCCAGCATGGCCCCGGTGTCACCAAGATTGGAACCGAGGCCAAGAGCGCATCGGGTGGGAGCGTCGGGGGACAGGTCTTGTGTGGTCATGTCAGCTCGGGGTCCGTTCAAGAAACGTTGCCTCCAGCATACGCACGCAATCGACATGTGGACCGACATCATGTGCACGAACGATTGCCGCCCCCTTCAGGAGCGATGTCATGTGAACTGCCAGCGAGCCATTCAAACGGTCATCGGTTTCCACGTTGAGCACAGCGCCGATCATGCGCTTGCGGGAGGCGCCGGCCAGGATCGGCAATCCGTGTTTCTTCAATGTCTCGAAGCGGTTGAGGATAACGAAATTCTGGTCGACGGTTTTGCCGAACCCGAAGCCGGGATCGAGGATCTGCTTCTCCCTGGCTATGCCCGCCTTGTCAGCCAGGCCGAGCGACTTTTCAAAAAAACGGTCGATATCGCTCAGGATGTCGATGTCGGGATCCGCCGCCAGCCGGTTGTGCATCATCACGACGTGAACACCTGCCTCCGCGACCGTTTCAGCCATGGCGGGATCTTTCTGCAGCCCCCAGACATCATTGACGATCACTGCGCCTGCTGCGCAGGCCCGCCTGGCGATTTCCGCCTTGTAGGTATCTATGGAAACCGGCACACCCATTTCGGCAATAGGTGCAAGAATGGGATCAAGCCTGGCCCATTCATCGTCCAGAGACACGGCTTCTGCCCCGGGCCGTGTGCTTTCCGCACCGATATCCAGAATATCCGCGCCCTCGTCGATCATCGCCTGCGCATGGGTCAGCGCAGCATCAATCGCATTGTGGCGTCCACCGTCCGAAAAGGAGTCAGGCGTGACATTCAAGATGCCCATGACATGTGGTCGGCTTGTCGGGAGTTGGTATCCGGTGGCTTTCGCCATGGTCAGGTCCTTCAATCGTCTCGTTCGACTGATGCCTTGTCCGCAATGTCCGGTCAAGCGGTCGGCGCGTTCCGTGGCCGAATTTCCAGACAATCACTCGGCTGCAGCCGGTTGCCTTGTCCGCTTCTTGAGCAGGAGATAGCTGACGATGCCGATGATTGGAACGAAAGGCAGAACGACACCGAAGCCGAGCAGCTGGTCGCCCAGAAGCGCGATCAGGATGCTGGCGACAATCGCGACACCGCATTGCAGAAAACCAACCATCGACGATGCGGCTCCGGCCATGCGCGGGAACGGCGCGAGCGATTCCGTGAAGCTTGCAGGCAGGACGAGCGCCAGTGCAAACACGAACAGCGCCACGGGCCCCATGACAGTTGCAATGGACGGTTCCTGCGTCAGCGTCAGGAAGCTCATCAAGGATGCGGCAACGACCCACAGGCCCAACCCGAACGGAACAAGCTTCCGCGCCTCGACAAATTTCAACAACCGGCCCGTCAGGATTGTTCCGACAATGAAGGAGCCCGATTGCAGGATCATGGTCATGCCGAATTCGGACGGTGTCAGTCCCACCTTGTGGATCAGAACGAAGGGCAAAATGGTGGCGAATGTATAGAGATTGCCGAGACCGCAGCCGATCAGCAAGGCCGGCGCCATGAAGCGCGGATCGGACAGGAGCGTCAGATAATTTGTTGAAAGCCGCGCCGGATCGAGATGATGCCTGCCCGGATTGGGGTTGGTTTCCACCTGGAACACGGCAACCGCGATCATTAGGCCAAGCCCGTAGACGACCATGCACCAGAAGATTTCCCGCCACCCGGAGAATTCCAGCACGAAGCCGCCGATCGTCGGCGAAATCGCCGGACCGACCGCCAGCATCATGGCGATCGTGTTCATGATCTTGGCGGAAGCTTCGCCAGTAAACTGGTCGCGAACGATGGCACGCGAGACCGCGATCCCGACGGCGGCACCGACACCCTGAAGCGCCCGTGCCACGAGCATGAATTCCACTGTCGGCGCGAAGGTCGCCAGGATGCTCGAGACCAGGTAGAGCAGCAGGAACATCAGCGCGACGGGCTTGCGCCCGAAGGCATCGGCCAGGGGACCACAGACCAGCTGTGCGAGCGCAAACCCGGCAAAATACGACGTCAGCGTCATTTTGACGGCCGCTTCGCTCGTCCCGTATGCCTCCACGAGTGCCGGCATGGCCGGTGTATAGAGCGCCATCGAAATCGGGCCGATCGCGACGAGCGCGGCTCCAAGATACGATGTGCGCCGCGCACTCATGATGGGGCCGGCATTGCTCATTTCTGTTTTCCGGGGAATGCGTCGGAAAGCAGACTGTCCTTCATCGTCTGCAACAGGCTCTCAAGAACCTGCTTTTCCTCGTCCGGCACCTCTTCCAGTGCCTTCGCCCTGACAGACTGCAAGGCGCCACCAATGCGTTCCAGAAGCGGATCGGCCTCCGGTGTCAGTTCGATCAGGTTGGCCCGCTTGTCCCTGGGATCGGGACAGCGCTTGATAAGGCCGGCCTTTCCAAGCGAATCCAGGTAGCCGACAAGTGTCATGGGTTCCACGAACATGATCTCCGCCAGCGCGGCCTGTCTTTGTCCGGGATGGCGCCAGACATAGAACAGCGTGCGCGCTTCTCCTGCCGTCAGACCGGTGTCGAGATCCGCCAGCGCGGCCTCGAAACGTCGACGGAGCAAACGCGCCAGATCCACGACCAGCATGGTCACGGCCACATTCGGATAGGGAAGTCCCATCGGCACTCCAATTAGTAAGGATACCTTACGAAATAGGTCTCGCGACGAAAACTGTCAATGCGCAGTTTTGGCACTGCATTGCACAATCAAGGCTTGCCACGTATAAAGGCGCCAAATTCGGCAAAGGCTGCCGATCACCGAAATCACATATCCAGACATGTTGCGGGTCCGCCGAGGGCCCGTTCTGTCTTTTGGAGCCCACTCATGAACCTGCGTAATATTGCCATTATCGCACACGTTGACCATGGCAAAACCACCCTCATCGACGTCCTTTTGAAGCAGTCCGGTGCGTTCCGGGACAATCAGCGCACCGAAGAGCGCATGATGGATTCCAACGACATCGAGCGCGAACGCGGCATTACCATCCTCGCCAAGGTCACGTCCCTCGTCTGGAAAGACACCCGCATCAATATTGTGGACACCCCGGGCCACGCCGACTTCGGCGGTGAGGTCGAGCGTATCCTGCACATGGTCGATGGTGTGATTCTGCTCGTCGATGCGGCTGAAGGCCCGATGCCGCAGACCAAGTTCGTGCTCGGCAAGGCCCTCAAGCTTGGCCTCAAGCCGATTGTTGCCATCAACAAGATCGACAAGCCGGAGCAGCGCGCCGACGAAGTGCTCGACGAGGTCTTCGATCTGTTCGCCGCACTCGACGCCAATGAAGAACAGCTCGACTTCCCGGTTCTTTACGGATCCGCCAAACAGGAATGGATGGCCCTGGAAACCGACGGACCGCAGGACAACATGGACCCGTTGTTCGACATGGTTCTCGACCGTGTCGAAGCTCCGAAATCCGATCCGGGCGAGTTCCGCATGCTGGCGACCACGATCGAATCCGACCCGTTCCTGGGCCGGATCCTGACCGGTCGCGTCGTGTCCGGCACCGCCATCCCGAACATGCCGATCAAGGCACTGTCCCGTGACGGCAATGTTGTTGAAAGCGGCCGGGTCTCGAAGATCCTCGCCTTCCGCGGCCTGGAGCGTCAGCCGATCGAACAGGGTGAAGCCGGTGACATCGTCGCCATCGCGGGCATGACCAAGGCAACCGTTGCCGATACGCTCTGCGCAACGGCCGTCAACGAGCCGATCCAGGCCCAGCCGATCGATCCGCCAACGCTTTCCATGACATTCCGCGTCAATGACAGCCCGCTCGCCGGCACCGAAGGGTCCAAGGTCCAGTCACGCGTCATTCGTGAGCGCCTGATGAAGGAAGCCGAGGGCAATGTCGCGCTGAAGGTGGAAGACACCAACGAACCGGATGCCTTCATCGTGTCCGGCCGCGGTGAACTTCTGCTGGCGATCCTGATCGAGAACATGCGCCGCGAAGGTTTCGAGCTCGGCGTCGGTCGTCCGCGCGTCGTCTATCAGTATGACGATGCCGGCAACCGGATGGAGCCGATCGAGGAAGTCATCATCGATGTGGATGACGAGCACTCCGGCGTCGTTGTTCAGAAGCTGCAGGAACGCAAGGCCGACCTCCTGGAAATGAAACCGTCCGGCGGTGGCCGCACGCGTCTTGTTTTCCACGCACCGACCCGTGGCCTGATCGGCTACCAGTCGGAACTCCTGTCTGACACGCGCGGCACAGCGATCTTCAACCGCCTGTTCCACGGCTACGAGCCCCACAAGGGACCGATCCAGGGCCGTCACACCGGCGTGCTCCTGTCCAACGGCACCGGTGAAGCCGTTGCTTACGCGCTCTTCAACCTGGAAGACCGCGGTCCGATGATGATCGATCCGGGCACAAAGGTGTACCCGGGCATGATCGTCGGGGAACACACGCGCGGCAACGACCTGGAAGTCAACGTTCTGAAGGGCAAGCAGCTGACCAACATCCGCTCTGCCGGCAAGGACGACGCCGTCAAGCTGACCACGCCGATCAAGCTGACGCTGGAAGCCGCCCTTTCCTACATCTCCGACGACGAGTTGGTGGAAGTGACCCCGGAAAGCATCCGCCTGCGCAAGGCAATCCTTGACCCGCATGAGCGCAAACGCGCCGAACGCGCAGCCAACAAGGCATCGGCGTAAGGCTGAGCTCTGCTGATTGAGATCTGAAAAAGCCCGGGCAACTGCCCGGGCTTTTTACTGCGCGGTCATCCTCAAAACGTCGAACTTGCTTGTGTGCGCTGCAATAGGCTTTAATCCCGGCAACAACAAAACTGGGAGGCAATGTTGAGCAAGACCAATCGCGGCAACTTTTTCGAGGATTTTGAAGTCGGGCAAGTGATCCGCCACGCGACGCCGCGCACGGTCACGAGCGGCGACCAGGCGCTCTACACCTCGCTTTATGGCTCCCGTTTCGTCGTCCAGTCCTCAGACGCCTTTGCCCGGGAACTCGGATATGCCCAGGCTCCGACTGACGACCTGCTGACCTTCCACATTGTCTTCGGCAAGACGGTACCGGATATCTCCCTCAATGCTGTTGCAAATCTCGGCTATGCTGGCGGCCGGTTCCTGGCACCCGTTTTCCCGGGCGACACGATCTCGACCGTTTCCGAAGTGATCGGCAAGAAGGAAAATTCCAACGGCAAGACCGGCGTCGTCTATGTCCGCTCCACCGGCTACACGGAAACCGGCACAGAAGTGCTCGACTATGTCCGCTGGGTAATGGTCAACAAGCGCGACCCGTCGAGCCCCGCGCCGGAACCCGTTGTTCCGGACCTGCCGGCCGCAATCGATCCGCAGGCGCTCGGCACGGCTGTCCCCTTGCTCGATATTGCCAACTGGGACACCGAGCTTTCCGGTTCCCCGTTTCGCTTTGACGACTACGAAATCGGCGAAAAGATCGACCATGTCGATGGCATGACCGTTGAAGAAGCCGAGCACCAGATGGCAACGCGCCTCTACCAGAACACCGCCAAGGTGCATTTCAACCAGCATACCGAAGCCAACAGCCGCTTTGGCCATCGCCTGGTCTATGGCGGACATGTGATCTCGATTGCGCGCGCCCTATCCTTCAACGGCCTGGCCAATGCCTTTCATATTGCAGGAATTAATGGCGGCCGCCATGTTGGACCGCTCGGTGCGGGCGACACGATTTACGCCTGGTCGGAAGTTCTGGACAAGGCCGAGATCGACGGCCGAACCGATGTTGGCGCCCTGCGTCTGCGCCTTGTCGCCACCAAGAACCGTCCCTGCAGTGACTTCCCGGACAAGGACGCGGATGGCAAATACCTGCCGGACGTCCTGCTCGACTTCGATTACTGGGCCATGATGCCGAAATAGGGCAGGCTTCGCGCCATCGACATGCGATGTCGCAAATCGTCTGGACAACAGGCTGCACGAGGCTCACTCTCCCGGAAAAGGGAGTGTGAGCCATGAAAACCGTATCCTTCACCCAGATGAAAGACGGCACCAAGGCCGACTATGACCTGCTGGCCGAGGCCGAAAAGCCCTATCACGCCCTGACAGCCGACCGGATTCTCGCCGAGCTGCGCAAACAGGACGAAGACACGCTCTCCGGCTACAAGATCACGCGCATGGCGCATGGTCTTCAGGCAGCGACGCGCGCACGACGCGAAGGCGCTGATATCGACTGGATCGTCGGAGCGCTGCTCCACGATATCGGCGATGGCCTGGCGCCGCAAAACCACGACAGGTTTTCCGCCGAAGTGATCCGACCGTTTGTGCGTGACGAGGTGGCCTGGGTCGTGGAGCATCACGGAATTTTCCAGTCATTCTATTACGGGCGTCACTACGGCTGGGACGCGAACGCCCGCGACGAATTCAAGGATCACATCCATTTCCAGACCTGTGCCGACTTTTGCGAACGCTGGGACCAGAGCTCTTTCGATCCCGACTATCCGACCGACGATCTCGAAAATTTCGAACCTCTGGTAAGGGAAGTGTTTGCCCGCAAGGCCTATGACCCGGATGTCATTCGTGAAGGTGTCTCAAACGGGCTTCCGGCGCTTTAGATTTCTCGGTGCTCACCCAGCTGCTTACCGCACCTCACGGAAACGCGGCCCGGTGCCACGAGGATGCGTTTGCTATCCGGATCCGGGCACGCATCCTTCGAGACGGGCCCCGGCGCACCTGAGGATGAGGTCCTGCAGAACATCAGTAATGTTCGGCAACCGCATAACTGCAAATCCCCGGACTTCAGGACAAAGTGCCCTCGAAACGCTCACTCCTTCCTCATCCTGAGGAAGCGCAAGCGCTGTCTCGAAGGATGGGCTAAGTGTCCCGGCCCAGTCGCCCGTTTTCGGGAAAGGTCCGGCAGCCCTGCTCGGCATGACGTGGTGGAGGATGGATTTGGTCGCCCGACAGCCCGCCTCGTCGAGGCGGACCCGATCAATTGGGTTTCGCGGCCGGCACGACGTCCGTCGAGATCGGGCCGATACCAGCACCTTCATCTGACGTTTTCTTGCCAAAGGGCACCCAGCGCTTGAAGAACCCGCCGACGGCACCGCCTCGGGACTTGTCCTGGGCGGCAAACGCCGTCTCGACTGCGGATGTGTCCGACTTGTCGGACGCCCGCGGGATCGCCCCCGGAGCAGCTGCGGTCTGGGTAGACGGAGCCTGATTGGCAGTCGCCGTTGCCGTTGCTTCAGGCGCTGAATCGTCTTCGCCACCGCCCAGCACTTCGGCCAGCTTGGTAGACCGTTCGTCCCAGCGCTTCTGGCGTTCTTCACGTGCGTCGTAGCGCGCCGCGAGCTGCTGGAATTTCTCGTTGTCCTTGCGCTGCTTCGAGTTGACGGCAGTGGCAATACTCGGATGGACCTGGTATTCCGGGCACTTCGCGCTGGCGCGGAACGGAACCCCTTCCACCAGTGTCGTGGCATCGAAGACGTATTTCTTTTCGCAGACCGAAACCTTCGGCGGCTTCTTTGTGATCTCGAAATGGTCGTAGCCGGTTTTCAGCATCTTCCAATAGTCGAGATGCGGGCTCTTGCGATGGCGCGCCATGTTCTCGGCCGTCATGCGGAACGGAAAGGCCTGGACCTGGAACGACCGCTGCCCGCCCTTGAAGCTGTCGCGCGCGAGCGCGTAGATGTCCTGCACCTGCTCATCCGTCATCGCGTAGCAACCGCGTGAGGAACAGGCGCCATGCACCATCAGGTGCGAACCCGTCCGGCCGTGAGCCCTGTCATACTTGTTGGGATAACCGAGGTTGAAGGCAAGATGGTAGCTTGAGTGCGGGTTCATCAGGGCCGGCGTGATTTCATAGAAGCCTTCGGGGGCCTGACGGTCGCCTTCCTTGAACTTGGGGCCGAGCTTGCCGGACCACTTGCAGATCTCGAAATCTTCCAGAAGCTTGTACTTGCCGGTTCGATCCTGCTTCCAGACCTCGAGCTGGGATTCCTCCTTGAAGATCCGGATCATGATCGGCGACGTCGTGCCCATATTGAGGTCGGACATCTTGCGCTTGACGGAGGCGCTTACCGGTTTCTTGGCCTTGTCCGGTCCGGAAACGAATTCATCGCCCTGGCACGATGCCAGGATCGTCGCTCCCAGGAGCACGGCACCGATCTTCAGAACCTTCCGGCTGTTCCGGCGCTTCGGCCCTTCCTGAGGACCGAGCGGCAACTGCTTTGTACGCCCAAAGACCATGGTACCATCCCGAACTAAGTGGAACACGACACAGTACCCTGGCTCTTGCCGACGCGGTCTGCTCGCATATCCTGCGTATCGCCCCCGCGCCAAGGCTAGGGAATGTTGGTTGACGATAAGTTACTGAAACAGGTCAGCCCCCGCGAACCAAATTTGAGTGATAAGCACAATTTCATCGTGGTCAGCCCACCATCCGACCAATCTAATGCCTGAATGACGACCAATTCTGGCCACACAATGGCAAAAGAGGCCGCAAATCCTGCGACCTCACGGGTAGTTTGCTGTTTTTATCGCGAAATTGGCGCAATCAGCCCAGCTGACGGCCGATCGAGATGAATTTTTCGCGGCGCTGTTTGCGGATTTCATCAGGGCTGAAACCGGACATTTGGGTCAGCGCAGACTCGATTGCAGTTCCGGCCGCATCAATCACAATCTCGCGAGCGCGATGCGCACCACCGACAGGTTCGTCGATGATGCCGTCAATGACGCCAAGTTGCTTGAGGTCCTGCGCCGTGATCTTGAGGGCTGTTGCGGCGTCCTGTGCCTTGGTGCTGTCGCGCCACAGGATGGAGGCGGCACCTTCCGGCGAAATCACGGAATAGATTGCGTGTTCCAGCATCAGGACCTTGTTCGCCGTCGCGATCGCAATCGCACCACCGGATCCGCCTTCACCGATAACGACGGCAACGGACGGGGTACCGAGACCCAGGCCCGCATCCGTTGACCTGGCGATTGCTTCCGACTGGCCGCGCTCTTCGGCGCCGCGCCCCGGATATGCACCGGACGTATCAACGAAACTGACCAGGGGCATGTCGAAACGCTCGGCCATTTCCATGATACGGACAGCCTTGCGATAGCCTTCCGGCCGCACCATGCCAAAATTGTGCTTCAGGCGGGACTCCGTATCGTGACCTTTTTCCTGCGCGAGGATGGCCACGGACTGACCTCTGAAGCGGCCGATGCCGGCG
The DNA here is from genome assembly GCA_017643925.1 of Roseibium sp. Lineage (GTDB taxonomy): Bacteria > Pseudomonadota > Alphaproteobacteria > Rhizobiales > Stappiaceae > Roseibium. Next base: position 160,428 of record JAEPML010000004.1, read on the forward strand.
ATCAGGGCATGGTCTTCGGAAAACTTGCGGTCCCCTGCAAGCGGCGTGAAGTCTTCGATCAGGCCGGCAATATAGTCGACCGCATGCGGGCGGTCGGGATGCCGGGCAACCAGGGTCTTCTGCCAGGGGGTCAGCTTGCCGTAGAGGTCTTTCAGGGTCTGCGCGGATTTGGTCTTCAGCCTGTCGATTTCACTGTCGACATTGATGGCCTCGCCGTCTTCCTCGACCAGCGCCAGCAATTCCTGGATCCTGCCTTCGATGTCAGCAACGGGCTTCTCGAATTCCAAATAGCTGTGCATGTATTCGGTTACCTGAAACAAGTCGGCCCCGCCCCGCGAAAAGCGGCCGATCCGGATAAACAGTCAAATGGGCGCGAAACACGCCCGGATGGCATCGTGTGGAGGGCTGTATCAAGTCACGCGAGAGGGCGCAAGCCTCCGCTTGGGCTTCGGCCCACCAAATTGGGTGGAATATGGGGGCTCGGTTCGTGAATTGAAGTCGTTGTCTGGCAAAAGACCCGTCAGCGGGACGCCCGGTCACTGCCTGCGCCGTCGATGTTGAGCTTCGACGCTTCGACCAGAAGACGCCCGTTCTTGGTATCGATCGAGATACGATACGGGATCAGGACGTTGTCGCGGCCCATGGGTGCGATCCAGACTTCCATATTGGCCCGCGCCATGTATTTCACGGATGCCTTTGAAGGCCGGTGGCCGGCAACCGGGACCCACCGGGCCTTGCAGACCACGACCGGTCCGTCATAGCCGCGACCGGAAACTTCCTTGGTGCCCTGGTAGCTCAGCTTGATGTCGAAACGGGTCCAGCCGTCGAAGATCGGCAGTTTGCGCGAGCAGGCCTTGGGACCGAGACTGTCCTTTGAGCTGCGTACGGGCATGAGTGCCGCGCTCAGCGGATCGATCGCATTGCGCTTGTGGCGATTGGTGACCTTGATACGTTCCGGATTGGGCTTGAAATTCGGCGCCACTTCCGCGGACCGGATGTTGCGGGATCCCTGCTTCAGATTGACGTAGAAATCGAGATTCGATGCACGCGAGGCCATGCGGTACCGGGACGGCACCACTTTCGATCCAACCAGCCAGCCGGACGCTTCCGCTCCGCCCTTGCCGGTGGAGAACAGGGTTCCGATACCCGCAGGTGCCAGACTGACCTTCGCCGAGTAGGCATTGCCCTGCATGACGAGCGACAGGGTCCCCTTGCCGATCTTGAAACCGGCAATCGAAATGGAATATTGGCCGCCCACACTGCTCTTTTTTGCAGCCGCTGGGGTAACCAGCAGCGCTCCGGCCAGCATCGGCAGGGCTATCAATCGCCCAAGTGACGTCAAACCAAACACTTCAAAACCTCCGCGCCGCCAATATTCGCAGCGAAATTGCGCCCCCGCGCCGAAAAGTGTTCCGCAGCGACAACACTAGCATGAAAATCGCCCGATGAACGCAATCAATAATTCTAAATTATGGTAACCCACTGGTTAACGATTGGCACATCTGCGAATAAAAGCACAGAATCTTCCCAAAGCGGTCGAGATGTCTTGACGTTGGCGCACGCTGCCATTATAGCGGGGCAACTTTTTCCGAGAAATGCCGGAGACGATGTCGCCGGACCTAAGGTCCGCGCCGCTTCCGGTTGGACTTGCTGGGTTCCATGTAACGGCCCAGCCACGAAACTAAAAGGTGATATCATGGCACGCCGTTGCGAACTTTCCGGCAAAGATGTGATGACTGGCAACAATGTCTCGCACGCAAACAACAAATCCCGTCGCCGGTTCCTGCCGAACCTGTGCAACGTTTCGCTGCTGAGCGACACGCTGGGTGAAACCTTCAAGCTGAAAGTCAGCGCGCACGCCCTGCGCTCCGTTGAGCACCGTGGTGGCCTGGACGCCTACCTTCTGAAAGCTTCTGACGACCAGCTGTCCACATCTGCACGCAAGATCAAGGTCAGCATCAAGCGCAAGCAGGCTGAAGCAGCTGCTGCCTAACCCTCAAGGGTAAAAAGATGACAGATACCCGGAGTTTCTCCGTGGGCCATCACGCCATCGCGATCCTCGCGATGGCGCTTGTCGTTGTGGCCTCCAACTACCTGGTCCAGTTTCCGGTCGAGCATTTCATCGGCAACGTGAACCTTGCCGACACCCTGACCTGGGGTGCGTTCACCTATCCGATCGCCTTTCTGGTGACGGACCTGACCAACCGGCGTTTCGGCCCGGCGGCCGCCCGCAAGGTGGTCGTTTCCGGCTTCACCCTGGCGATCATCGTTCCGATGCTGTTCTGGATGGCCGACGAGGCCTTCACGACCCCGCGTATCCTGATCGCATCCGGCACCGCGTTTCTGGTTGCGCAGCTGCTCGACGTGACGATCTTCGACCGCCTGCGCCGTCAGACCTGGTGGAAGGCCCCGATCGCGTCGTCGCTGATCGGCTCCATGATCGATACGATCCTGTTCTTCGGCATCGCCTTTGCCGCAAGCTTCGCCTTCATCGATGCCTTTTTCGGCATGAAAGACGGCTCGCTGGCATTCCCGGTTCCGTTCCTGGGGATCGGCGGCGAAATGCAGACACAGCTGTGGATCTCCCTCGCCGTGGGCGACTTCCTTGTAAAGATGCTCGTTGCCGTCGCTCTCCTGGCACCCTACCGGATCATTTTGGGCATTTTCCAGCCGACGCCGAACGGGTCAGCTGCCTGACCCCTTTGCTCAGTTCAGGCAAGACACGAGAAAGGCGCCTTTCGGCGCCTTTTTGCATTTCGGAGATCGCGGCTTTACTCCTCCAGCCGAAACCGCAGGAAAACCGTCCGTTGCAGGATCGACCGGTTGTTGTCCGACAGCAATGTCAGGATCGTATCGCCGGCCTCGTTCTGGTGCGCTGAAATAGCTTCCATATTGTCGATCTGGAAATCGAAATCGGCTTCCAGCAGCACTTCACCATCCAGAACCGCCCCGGGCGTGATGTCGGCTCCCTTAAAGCGGCGCAGGCGCAGACCGATCAGGTCACGCAGGTTGAAGCGACGCTCCATCAGCACCAGATCGCCATTGGCCAGGAAAACCGCATCCGTCGCATCGAACCGGTCGCGCCGTTTGATCTTGAAGGCCTTGGACCCTTCGGGACCGATGATGTAACCGGCAAGGCCGTGCGCATCGCTTGGCGCGGATTCGGCAATGGCGATCAGTTGCCCGGCGAGCGGGCCTTCACCCGGCGCAACGGCGAGCGATTCCAGGCCGGCATTGCGGGGAAGATCCCGGATCTCCTCGGGAAGCGCCAGCTCACCGACCATGCGTTCGTTGCCTTTGGAAAGCGGCCAGGGATATCGATAGATCGCATTTCGGGTTTCCGCGGTCACGTAAAGACCGGACGGAGCCAGGGCCAGGGCCTCGGTATCATGCCCCCAGCGCGCGCGCAGGGACTTGCCATCACTGCCGCGCAACAGCGCAAAACGGACATCGCTGATGCCGGTCGGCTTGCCCTGATCGGTCTGGTCCACCCGTCCCGTGACCCAGTGCCCGTTATCGGTGACCGCCAGAAACCCGTTGCCACCATCCAGGCTGACGACACCCGACAGGCCGCCGACTTTCCTGTCCGATGCGATCACTTCCAGGCCGCCCAGGAAGGTCAGCTTGCCGAACCGGGTCTCGTCGTGACCGATGTGGAACGTGTCGATGGGCCGGGTACGGACCTTCACCGCCTGGCCATCCGCCAGCAGGTCTCGCGCGGCGGTGGCCGCGACACCGGCCAGTACACAAAACGCGGACGCAAGAACGAGGATGGCAAGCTTCAAGCCGGGTCGAATGATCATGCCCTGCATTGCCGCTCCGACCCTGATCTACCGTCGACCGGCGCGCCGTCGGCCGCGGCCCTGAGCCGATGCGTCGACCTCGTCGTCGAACAGATCGGCAAGCTGGTCCGTCATGGCACCTGCAAGCTCTTCTGCATCGACGATCGTCACGGCACGGCGATAGTAGCGCGTGACGTCATGGCCAATGCCGATGGCAATCAGCTCGACCGGTGACCGTGTCTCGATATCCTCGATCACGTAGCGCAGGTGCCGCTCCAGATAGTTGCCGATATTGACCGACAGCGTGGTGTCGTCGACCGGAGCACCGTCCGAGATCATCATCAGGATCTTGCGCTGTTCCTGGCGCGCCAGCAGGCGCTCATGGGCCCAGATCAGCGCTTCACCGTCGATGTTTTCCTTAAGCAGGCCCTCGCGCATCATCAGCCCGAGATTGCGGCGGGCCCGCCGCCAGGGCGCATCTGCGGACTTGTAGATGATATGCCTGAGATCATTCAGACGTCCGGGGGATGGCGGCTTTCCGGCGCCAATCCAGGCTTCCCGGGATTGGCCGCCTTTCCAGGCCTTGGTCGTAAACCCGAGGATCTCCACTTTCACACCGCAGCGCTCCAGTGTCCTGGCCAGAATATCGGCGCAGGTTGCGGCCACGGTAATCGGGCGCCCGCGCATCGAGCCGGAATTGTCCAGAAGCAGTGTCACCACGGTGTCGCGGAACGTCGTATCCCGTTCCTGCTTGAAGGCGAGCGGAGACATCGGATCGGTCACAGCACGCGTCAGGCGGGCCGTGTCCAGCAGGCCTTCCTCGAGATCGAAGTCCCAGGCCCGGTTTTGCTGCGCCATCAGCTTGCGCTGCAGGCGGTTGGCAAGACGGGCGACAGCGCCCTGCAGATGGGTCAACTGCTTGTCCAGGAAGCCGCGCAGACGATCCAGTTCCGCGGTGTCACACAGTTCTTCCGCCGTAATCGTTTCGTCAAACTGGTGCGTGTATACCTTGTAATCGCTTTCCGGCCGGTTGCTGAAGGGGGAATCCTTCCGGTCGCTCTCACCCGGCTCCTCGGCGTCCTCCATCATGTCCTGCTCGGCGAAATCCTCCATGTCGGCTTCGGCGGCTTCCGTATCGCCGCTGTCCTGCTCCTCGCCGGAGAGTTCCATTTCCTGAGGTGCGGCTTCCTGCTCGCCGCCGTCGTCGTCTTCCTCGCCGCTGGTCTCGGCTTCGTCGTTGTTGCCGCTGTCCTCGGACTGATCCGGATCGGTGTCCTCATCCTGGTCGCCGAGTTCGTCACCCATGTCCAGAGACTTCAGAACATCGCGAAAGCGGGCTGCGAACAGGTCCTGGTCCTCAACCTCCGCTTCCAGCTTGTCGAGATCCGACCCTGCCTTTTCCTCGATCCAGCCCCGCCACATGTCAACGAGTTTCGAAGCGCTTTCCGGCGGCTTTGCCCCTGTCAGACGCTCACGCACCATCAGGGAAATCGCATCCTGCAGCGGTGCTTCCTCGCGGCTGGAAATATCCGGCGCTCCGGTTTTCCGGAAGCGGTCATCCAGCATCACCGAGAGATTGTCGGCGACGCCCTGCATGCGGCGTGCCCCGACGGCCTCGCATCGCGCCTGTTCAACGGCCTCGAAGATGGCACGCGCTTCCGACCCTTGCGGCATGTTCTTGGTGTGAACTGCCTTGTCGTGACAGGCAATGCGCAGGGCCATGGAATCGGACATGCCGCGCGTGACGGCAACTTCCCGCGCGCTGACCTTGCGGGAAGGCTCCGGCAGGCGTGCCGACTGGCCAGACAGGCCCGGACGGTCGCCCGAGAACGTCACTTCAAGCTCCGGCTCACCTGCGATTGCCCGCATGCAGCCCGTCACCGACTGCTTGAAGGGTTCGGTGGTTGGAGCGGGCTTGTTGCCCGGAAGGGAATTGCTACCCGGCCTCGGCGCCATGGGGACCTCAGCTCATTACAACATTGACGGACGATTCCGGCAGTTCTTCACCGAAGCAACGCTGATAGAACTCTGCCACGAGCGACTGTTCCATATCGTCACACTTGTTGAGGAATGTCAGGCGGAACGCAAATCCGACTTCGCCGAAGATTTCGGCATTTTCCGCCCAGGTGATCACCGTACGCGGACTCATGACGGTCGACAGGTCGCCATTGATGAAGGCGTTACGGGTCATGTCCGCCAGACGCACCATCTTGGAAACCGTGTTGCGACCCTCATCAGTCTGGAAATGCTTTGCCTTGGACAGGACGATGTCAACTTCGTTGTCGTGCGGCAGGTAGTTCAGCGTGGTGACGATCGACCAACGGTCCATCTGCGCCTGGTTGATCTGCTGCGTGCCGTGATAAAGGCCGGACGTGTCGCCGAGACCGACAGTGTTGGCCGTCGCGAACAGGCGGAAGGCCGCATGCGGACGGATCACCCGGCTCTGATCGAGAAGTGTCAGTCGGCCGGACGATTCCAGAATACGCTGAATCACGAACATCACGTCGGGTCGACCGGCATCATATTCGTCGAAAACCAACGCAACATTGTGCTGATAGGCCCAGGGCAGAATGCCGTCCTTGAATTCGGTGACCTGCTGACCGTCCTTGATGACGATTGCGTCCTTGCCGACAAGGTCGATACGCGAGATGTGGCTGTCCAGGTTCACACGGATACAGGGCCAGTTCAGACGCGCCGCCACCTGCTCGATATGGGTCGACTTGCCGGTGCCGTGGTACCCGGTCACCATGACGCGCCGGTTGTGGGCAAACCCGGCGAGAATGGCCAGGGTGGTCGCCTTGTCGAAGAGGTAGTCTTCGTCGCGTTCGGGCACATGTTCGGAGGCGGTCGAAAATGCCGGTACCTTGAGGCTGGATTTGAAACCAAAAACCTCTTCTACAGAAACTTCAGTGTCCGGCGTGGCCATAGCCACAGGTGTCGTCTCAGTCATCAGTCCTCCGCAGTCCCGCACTTGATCGGGAAGGGTCGATTGGGGATAGCCGGCAGGGCCCTGCAGGCCGGAAGCGGGCAATACATGCAAGCAACGTTTGATGGCGGAAAGCAGTTCACTCGTCAAGCCGCATAGCGACGCGCTTCTGCGCGCATCGGCCAATTCGAGCTTGCAGATCAGCTGATCGCTCTCACGCGCTCCAGGTCCTGGGACCGGGCAATGGTGCAGGCATGGCGCCAATGGATAAACGAGACATATCGCGCTTTCGCGTCCGAGGACAAACAAGAATCGTAGATAACACTCATCAATTCCTGTTACCCGAGCCTATTTGGACAGGAAACCGGCCTTTTTCAGAACGTTGTAGGCCTGGATGATCTCGCGCAGACGGTCCTCTGAAGACCTGTCACCGCCATTCGCGTCCGGGTGGTTCAGCTTGACCAGCTCCTTGTAGCGCGCCTTGATCTCCGTGCTCGTGGCCCTGTGGGAAAGGTTCAAGACATCCAGGGAGCGTTTTTCGAGGGTCAACAGCTTGCGCTGACGCGGGCGACGCGCCTGCTCGGCTTTGCGTTGCGCATTCCCGCGCATGCTTGAGCGCGGATCGAAGCCGTCCGGGCCATCCGCGGCCTGGCGGTTCACACCCATTTTCCACGTCGGCCGATGACCGGTCAGGCTGTCCTTCTGATAGGAGCGCACATCTTCATCGCCCATGCCAGTGAAGTAGTTGTAGGACTTGTTGTACTCACGGACGTGGTCGACACAGAAATTGAAAAACTGTCCTTCGCGATTTCGCCCCTTCGGCGCCTTGTGCATGCCGGGACGATTGCAGCCCGGATGATCACAGACCGGATGCCGGTCCTGTTCAACCCGCTCCTTGTCCGGTTTGACCCGAATGCTATCGAAGATTTTTGAGTCCAGTTTCATGAGGCCGAATATCGTGGTCCGTCAGGCTGCAGGCAAGTCACCGGGCATTGCATTTCCCCGGTGTCCAAAGTTAATTTCGTCGCTCCGGATCCGGGAGCAGAACGGCCAGAGACTTTATCAGTCTTGCCTGAACCAGAATAGACTTGAACTTTGAAAACGGGGCCTCCACGTTAACAAGATGAGCATAAAACAATCAATTGTCGACAAGCTGACGACGGCCTTTTCACCCCGGTCCCTCAATGTGATTGACGAGTCGGAGAAGCATCGTGGGCACGGTGGCTGGCGGGAAGGCGGCGAGACCCATTTCAGGGTACAGATCGTCTCCTCAAGTTTCGAGGGCATGAACCGGGTTGCCCGTCACCGGGCCATCAATGACCTGTTGGCAGACGAACTGGCAGGTGGCGTCCACGCCCTGGCATTGGAAATCCGCTCAGACAGCGAACCTGATCCCAGGGCGGCGCGTATCTCCGAAAGCTGACACCAGGCTCAGCGGTTCCCCGACACTCTTCGCTAAGAGGCACTTGCCAGCGGGTCACCCCCCGACGCGGCTGGCAACAGGCGGCGGTGCGCTTGGCTGCAGCTTGCTACCCGCGAGTTGCCCGAGCGGCACGATGCGCAGGCGCGTGATCCGGTTTTTCTCACGGCGCAGGACCGTGAAACGGAACCCATGAAACGTGAAGATCTGACGCTCTTCCGGGATCATGCGTGCCTCGTGAATGACCAGTCCGGCAATCGTGGTCGCCTCGTCATCCGGCAGGTTCCAGTCGGCTGCGCGATTGAGGTCGCGGATCGGCACGGAGCCGTCCACAATCACCGACCCGTCAGCCTGTGGCCTCAGTCCCTCGAGCTCGACATCGTGTTCGTCCGCGATCTCGCCGACAATTTCTTCCAGAATGTCTTCCAGGGTCACAAGACCCATCACTTCCCCGTATTCGTCGACCACAAGCGCGAAGTGGGACTTGTGCCGAAGAAAGGCGTTCAACTGATCCTGAAGGCTTGTGGTATCGGGCACGAACCATGCAGGCGCAGCAATATCCAGAATATCAATCTTCTCGGAATCGCCTCCTGCCGCGTTGAGCGCACGCAACAGGTCCTTGGCATGCAGGACACCGACGAAGTTGTCGCTCTCCCCACGCCACAGGGGCAGGCGCGTATACGGCGAGGCCAGGGCGGCCTCCACCAGTTTCTTCGGCTCTTCGTCGGCATTGAGCGCAAGCATGTTGGTCCGGTGCACCATCACGTCGGACACTTCCAGCTCGGCAAGGTCCAGCAACCCGCCGAGGCGATCGCGCTCACCCTTCTCCAGGCCACCTTCAATGTGCTGTAGATCGACAGCCCCGCGCAATTCGTCGTGCGCCGACAAGATGGACGCGTCGTCTCCGACCGTCACACCGAGCAGTTTCAGGATGTGCCGAACGATCCATTCGACCCCGGCAACGATCGGGCCGAAAACCGCCACCACGACCCGAACAATCGGAGAGACCATGACGGCAAACCGTTCGGGATTGGATATCGCCCAGGTCTTCGGCAACACTTCTGCGAAGATCAGAACAAGTGCGGTCATGACGAGCGTCGCCAGTGCCACGCCCGCTTCGCCAAACAGGGACAGAAAGACACTGGTTGCCAGTGCCGAGGCCAGGATATTGACCAGGTTGTTGCCCAGAAGCAGGGCGCCGATCAGCCGTTCCCGGGAAGAGATCAGACGGCTGGCAATCTTTGCGCGCCAGTCACCTTTCTTTTCCAGTTGGTGCATGCGGGCACGAGAGGCTGCCGTCAGCGCCGTCTCGGAGCCTGAAAAGAAGCCTGACAGGAACAGAAGCACGAAGATGGCGCCAACCGCCAGCCAGAGAGCCAATTCCGTCATATCTCGAGTTTCTCCTTGAGAAAGTCCGATACCAGGGCAGGATCGACACCTTTTTCGACAAAGGCCTCGCCAATCCCGCGGGTGAGAATGAAAGTCAGCGCACCGCGGCTAACCTTCTTGTCCTGCGCAATAATGTCCAGGAAGGTCTCCGCAGGTGGCAACTGACCGGGAATGTCCTGAATGCGATCGGGCAAGCCGACATCCGTCAGGTGCTTGCGAACGCGATCAACCGTTTCCGGACCGATCAGCCCGAGCCGCTCCGAGAACTCGTGAGCCAGCATCATGCCGATCGAAACGCCTTCACCATGCACGAGGCGCTCGGTTTCGTAGGAAACGGCTGCCTCCAGCGCGTGACCGAAAGTGTGCCCCAGGTTCAGCAATGCGCGACGTCCGGACTCAAGTTCATCCGCCGCCACAACATCCGCCTTGGCCTGACAGGAGCGCGCCACGGCTTCGTCCCGCTCCGGGCCGCCGGCAAAGACGGCTTGCCAGTTGTCTTCAAGCCAGGCAAAGAACGCCGCATCGCCCAGCAGGCCATATTTGGCGACCTCCGCATACCCCGCCCGAAAGTCACGGATCGGGAGCGTGTCCAGGATAGCCGTGTCGGCCAGAACAATTGCGGGCTGATGAAAGGCGCCGATCAGATTCTTGCCGTGCCGGGAATTGATGCCCGTCTTGCCGCCAACGGAACTGTCGACCTGTGCCAACAGGGTGGTCGGCACCTGGATGAAGGCCATGCCACGGCGAACCGCAGCAGAAACGAACCCCGTCAGATCGCCGACCACACCTCCACCGAGGGCAACAACTGCATCCCCGCGCTCAAGCCGCGCGGCAAGGACTTCGTCGCAAAGTCTTTCAAACTCCCTGAAGCACTTGGTGCTTTCCCCGGCAGGGACGGTGATCACCGTGTGGTCAAGTCCGGCGGCCGAAAGGCTTTCGGAAAAAGGTTTCAGATGGATCCCGGCAACGGTCTCGTCCGTTATGACGGCCAGGCGCGCATCGGGCAGAAGTTGTGCGATTTCGGCACCTGCGCTGCCCAGAACACCGCGTCCGATCTTGATGTCATATGAGCGATTTCCGAGCTCAACCCGGACGTTCATGGTGTCTGCATCCGAGCTATTCGCAACCAAAGCCGTTTCAGCCATTCTAATTCTGTTTCCACTCGTCAGTTCGAGGCGTTGCGCAGCTTAGTCGCCAGCCCTCTGATGAAGATAATTGTCCAGGGACACCACAATCTGGTCCACGACGGATTCGTGCGGCACGTCCTTTGATCTCACCGTCAACGCCGCCTTGGCGTAGATCGGCTCCCGATCGGCCATCAGCCGCTTCATTGTCCCCTCGGGATCAGGATTTTGCAGAAGAGGCCGTGTCGAACGCCGCCTGACCCGGGCCATGACGGTATCGAAATCGACTTTCAGCCAGATCGACAATCCGTTCTGCGCGATTTCCGCTCGGGTGGCCTCGCTCATGAAAGCGCCGCCTCCTGTTGCCAGAACCTGGGGTCCTTCACCCAGGAGCCGTGCGATCACCCGTTCCTCTCCGCTGCGAAAATAGGGCTCACCGTGCTCGGCAAAAATCTCCGAGACGGTCATATTGGCAGCCCGTTCTATTTCGCTATCCGCGTCAATGAATTCAAGGCCGAGCCGCTGCGCCAGCCGCTTTCCAACGGTCGACTTGCCACAGCCCATGATTCCCACCAAAACGATCGAGCGCCCCCCGAGCCTTTGCACGAGATCCGTCAGGTCAATCGATTTTGCTTTGAGCCCGAGTTCGCTCTCATCGAGGTCCCGGGACGTTTCCTTATCTGTCATGGCTGCGTTGTAGCATATTCGACAGAAAAGACACGGGGGGAACGCACAGTCAAACAAGCTTTCCCTGACTTGCGATTGCGCCCGGATTGTTGAAACAATCGCGTATTCGATTCGCCCCGGGGAGACCAACGGTGCCGACGCTGACACGACTGCTACTCGTGCTGCTCTTGCTGGGTGCGCTCGGCTACGGGGCGATCTATGCGCTCGCCAACTTCGTCGACCCGCGCGAGCGGGAAATCACGGTTCGCGTGAAAAAGGACGGCTTCGGCCGTTAGAGACGCTCATGGCCACCGGCTTCGACCTTGAGAGCTTTCTTGAGATGCTTGCAGCAGAACGCGGCGCAGCGGACAACACGCTCGCCGGTTATCGGCGCGACCTCGAGGACTTTTCAGGTTTTCTGGGACGCCGCCGGATCGCCGAAGCGGATCAGAACGACATCGCAAGATACATGACCAACCTCACCAAGCGCGGTTTTGCGGAAAGCTCGCAGGCCCGACGATTGTCTGCTCTGAAACAGTTTTTCAAGTTCCTCTACTCCGAAGGTCTTCGCGAAGACGATCCAACACGCACAGTGTCTGCCCCCAAGAAGCGGGGCGCACTGCCCAAGGTTCTGTCGATGGAAGATGTCGACAGGCTGCTGGAAACCGCGCAGGCGGAAGCGGAACGGCCGCGCGAGAGCGCACCTGCCCGGTTGCGGGCACATCGCCTCCACACGCTCATCGAGGTGCTCTACGCCACCGGCCTTCGTGTGTCTGAACTGGTTTCCCTGCCCGTGCAGGCGGCGCTTCGGGACGCGCGGCTGATCGAGGTCAAGGGCAAGGGCGGCAAGGAACGTCTCGTCCCACTGTCCCACACGGCACAAACCGCGATGAAGACATATGTTGAAATGCGAAGTGCCGAAGGGGTTTACAAGAACAGCCCCTGGCTCTTCCCGTCACATGGCGACAGCGGTCATCTGACCCGGCAGCATTTTGCCAGGGAGCTGAAAGACCTTGCCGTTGCAGCGGGACTGAGTGCCTCGAAAGTGTCCCCGCATGTCCTGCGCCATGCCTTTGCGTCCCATCTGCTCCAGAACGGAGCGGACCTGCGGGTGGTGCAACAATTGCTCGGACATTCGGATATTTCGACCACCCAGATCTACACACATGTCCTGGATGAACGCCTGCGGGAACTCGTGGAAGGGGCTCATCCCCTGGCAAAAAAATAGGCCACACAGCCTCTATTGCGCTGCAGCATCGACCACCCTAAACTCCGCTGCCCAAATTATTTGCACCGGACCGGACGACAATGCTGCAACCTGCCAGTGACTTTGACACGCTGAAATCCCGATTTCGCTGGTCGCTGCCATCGGTCTACAACATTGCAGATGCGGTCAGTGACACTTGGGCAGAGAGTGACCCGACACGGCTGGCAATCCGGCAGGTCCTGCAGGATGGTTCGTTCAACGACTGGAGCCACCGCGATCTCAATCTCGCCGCCAACCGTTTGGCAAATGTATTCAAGGCAAAGGGCGTCAAGGCCGGCGACAGGATCGCACTCCTGCTTCCCCAAATCCCGCAGACAGCTGTCGCTCATATAGCTGCCTACAAGCTGGGAGCAATCGCAGTGCCGATGGCTGCCCTGTTCGGCGTCGAGGCACTGAGCTACCGGCTGACGGATTCAGGCGCCTGCGCGCTTGTAACCGATACAGCCGGCCTGGAAAAACTGTCGGCGATCCGTGACCAACTGCCAAACCTGGAGCTGGTCATTTCGATTGATGGGCCGGAGACCGGTGTTTTCGGCTATGACGTTCTGCTGGAAGCTGCCTCCGACCGCTTTGAAACGCTGCGAACCAGCCCCGACGATCCGGCCCTGATGATCTATACCTCCGGCACGACCGGGCAGCCCAAAGGCGTATTGCATGGACACCGGGTGCTTGCCGGGCACATGCCCGGCATCGAGTTGTCGCAGGATTTCCTGGGACAGCCCGGCGACCTGCTCTGGACACCGGCCGACTGGGCCTGGGCAGGCGGCCTCCTGAACGCGCTGTTCCCCGCCCTTTCTCTCGGCGTGCCCGTCATCTCGCACGCAACGCGGAAATTTGACCCGGAATTCGCCTTTCACCTGCTTGAAAAGCACAAGGTCCAAAACGCCTTCATACCGCCAACGGCGCTCAAGATGCTGCGCGCGGTCAATTCTCCCGCCAGCCGCTTCAAACTTGACTGGCGTAGTGTCGGGTCGGCCGGTGAGTCTCTCGGCCAGGAAACCTATGACTGGTTTGCCAAAGAATTCGGGTTCCCCGTCAATGAGTTCTACGGGCAGACGGAATGTAACGCGGTCCTCGGGTCTGCTGCAGCACTTGGTGTCACGAGATCGGGCGCCATCGGCAAGCCGACACCGGGACATGAGGTCGCCGTGATCGACGAGGACGGCCAGGTTCTGGCTCCCGAAACGCTCGGTCAGATTGCTATCAAACGACCGGACCCGGTCATGTTCCTAGAGTACTGGAAGAAGCCGGAAGCGACCCGGGACAAGTTCATTGGAGACTGGATGATCACCGGCGATCAGGGGATCGTCGACGAGGACGGTTACGTTCACTTCATCGGTCGGGACGACGACATCATCACCTCCGCAGGCTACCGCATCGGCCCGGGCGAAATCGAGGACTGCCTGATCAAGCACCCGTCGATTGCGCTGGCCGCCGCCATCGGCAAGCCGGATCCGCTGCGCACCGAAATCGTGAAGGCCTATGTCGTTCTGAAAACGGATGAGGAAGGTGACGATACGCTGGAAAAGGATATTCGCAACTTCGTGCGCGAGCGCCTGTCGGCTCATGAATATCCCCGCGAGATCGAATTCGTGGACGCCTTGCCCATGACCACCACCGGCAAGGTCATTCGCCGGAAGCTTAGGGATCAGGCCCTCGCGGAGGTATAGGCTCCAAGCTGCTTTTTCGCGGCACGGCCAATCTGCCGGAGAGTTTGTTCCATCGTCAGGTCCGCTGCGCAAAGCGCCTGGCGAAGCCCGCTCAGGCTTCCGTTTCCAAACAGCACGGTTCCGGTGCGCAAGCGCCCGCGCCAGAGCGGTTCGATCATGGAATGGCCTGGAATTGCCAGCGAGTCGGCCTCCTCGAATCCGGATTGCGCCAGATTTTGCCGTAAGGCCTGAAGCGCGATCTGGGCGCCGGGAGAAAATCGCGCGAACTGCTCGTCAAAGGCAATTTTCCAGGAAAAGACACGCCCTTGCTCCCGGAAAAGCACGAGTGCAGCCACCAGCGTGCTACCAGCCCAAAGCTGGTCTATGCGCACCCCTTTCGCCTCCGACCTGTTCCGGATGGCCTCCCGGGCAAAGGTCGCGGTCTGGGACTGGCTTAACAAAGCCGTTCCGGAGCGCCCCTTCCAACCACCCTTTTCGAGTTCCAAAAAAGCCTCGAACCCGGCAGGAACGTCGTCGCCCTCAAGCGTTACGAAGCGCACCTCACCGTGGTCCGCCAGCCGTCGCAGCAACCGGCGCATTTCCTTGCGTCTCTTGCCCGTGAATGCCTCTGCCAACTGGGCATCTCCTGCCGGACCGGCCGCGTGAGATGCCCTCTCGGATTCTGCAGCCACTGTAATCTGGTCGGACGTCGTCCCCATGAGCCGCCTGGCCGTTTCGCTTTCAAGGGGCAGGTAGGGGATGGCCAGCGTGCCGGCGGGTTCGGCGGCGGCAACCAGAAAGGCCTGCACAGCTTTCTCGCCGGATGCCGGATGCATCAACGGCGTTCCGAGCGGAGCATATTCGGTTGCCCAGGTCGTATTGACCGGAAGTGCCAGGCCCAGGCGGCGGCGGCCAACGGGCGCAGCAATCAGCCACTTGCCCGTGTCCTTTTCACTCACGACCATCAGGTGAACGGACCGCCGGGCCATGCGTTCCAGAAACGGAAGCAAAAAACCAGGCCCGAAAAACGGATTGGGATCAATTGCGCTGTCGCAAAGCGCTTGCCACGCCTCCAAGGGCACGTTTTCCGTCAACGGATCGAGACGAAAGACCTCGAGTGCTGAGAGACTTTTCGTTTCAATTGTCAAACGTCCGGCCCCTGGCGTTGAAAAGCAATGGAAGAACAAATGTCGTGATATTGAGCTTGCGTTTTACCGCAATAGCAAGAACCGTCGCCTCAATAAGGATTGCACAACTTGTGGCAATTGCGGCACCAGCGAGACCGAATTGCGGAATCAGAACCAGATTAAGCAGTACATTCAAAACAAAGGTTGCGCCATAAATGCCGGCGCATGTCTTCTGATGACCGGTCATGGTCAGCAATGCATCGGCCGGTCCGACTGAGGCCCGTGCGAGCACGCCCACCATCAGCAGCGCGATCAGCTCGTACCCGGCCTCAAAACCGCTTCCGAACAATTGAAGCAGCAAAGGCGCAATCAGGAGCAGCACGGCACCTGCGAGCAGCGACGGCCAGAAGGTCCAGTGTGTTGCCTGGCGCACATATGCGGCGAGGCCGTGGTGGTCCTGGTTATGCGTGAACCCGGAGAACCTGTGGGCAGAAGCCGCACGCACCGCGAAATAGACAAAATGAACCAAGGCAAGTGTTTTTGAAGCGGCGAAATAGACCGCGACTTCATCCGGGTCACGGAAAAAACTGACCATGATGACGTCGGCACTGGTGATCAGCTGCAGAAAGCCGTCGACCATCAGCATGGGCATGGAGATGATCAACCATGTCTTCAGTTCAACCCTGCGCGGTCCTTGCGGAACCTCGGGTCCGAGCCGATGTCTCAGATGAAAATACTGGTAGGTCGCAATCAGAAAGGTCGCCGCCACCGCAACCAGTGTCGTGGTTGACGCAGTGGCTTTCTGGCCAGCCAGAACCACCAGAACAAGCAGGGAAAGGATCGCCAGTGGCCGCCAGATGTAGGTCGGCAGCATCGCCAGCGAAGGCCAGTCGTAGCTGCGCGCAATACCGTCCTGAACGAGGCCGAAGGCAAAGAACGGCAATGCCATCATGACCAGGACAAGGGGCTGGACATAATGGTCGTCAATAATCGGCCTCAGCAGCAGGACAAGCGCCATGCCCAGAACGGCGATCGCCGTTCCCATCAGGAAGGCTGCCTGCCGGCTCGACCTCAGGAAGCCCCGCAATCCGTCCAGATCACCTGTCTGGCGATATTGTGGAATGAACCGGCTTGCCGAACTGGAGAAACCGCCGCACGCCATGACACCCAAAACGATGATCACCGTCCAGGCGACAGAATAGATCCCGTAGTCATGCGCCCCCATGAGACGCGCCAGGATAATCTGGGATAGATAGGCAAGGGCGGCTCCCGCGACCCGCACGGCAAATGTCGCGACTGCCATGCGCCCGGCAGCATTCCTGTCCGACCCTGTACCTTGCGTCATGCCGGCAATCTGTTCACCGCCCCTGCCCAGAAACTGGGGCAAGGCTGTGCTTTGCAGATGCTTGGTCCATGAACTCGCAAAAAAACGCACGTACGGGGCCCTTGTAATCACTATTCCGTATTTGTGACATGAGGGCCTTAATATTCCGTCGCCGAGAAAGCGGCGCATCAAAACCGCAATCACAGCTGCGTGAACGTTCAATTCATCAGCTTTTTCTGCAGCTTGATCTCAGCGGCTCCAGGGCTGATTGAATTCTCCGGCACGAGGACTTTCTCCGCGAGAATTCTTTGCGGGAGAGCAGAAAGGCACTTGACAGATCACGCGTTCGCTTGTCATAAGAACAAAAGAGGAACAAATATCCATTTGCTCTTTGCTAGTCCCCGAACTGATCTTGAGCATCCACATTGTTTCTTGTGCGGAATCAGAGGGTTGCCTCCCCTTCGAGCCGCAGTTTGGTCCGATCCCTGCGCCCGCCGCCTTTGCAGGGATCGGACGTTTTTTTCAGTTCTGTTCTGCGGTCAATGCAGGCATCAGGATCTGGAAAAGTTCGGGCTCCTTCCTGACGCGGGCAATCAACAGTCCCCCTTCCAGCTGTGCCAGGATTGCCATGCTCTGCTGCTCGATCTTGTCCTTGGTGCGGTTTTTTCCCCAACTGCTCTTTTGCAGGTTTGCGGTCAACCAGTCGGTTGTTCGCTGAAAAAAAGACTTGGCTTCCGCGATCACTTCCTCCGGCAATCCTGCGGATTCTGCGGCCAACACGCCACAAAGGCACATCTGGCCGTCCCGCTTCAGGGAATTGAAGAAAGCACCATGCATGATTGCCACGGCATCTTCGGCTGAACCCGAATTTGGATCGGGAACGTCCAGGCTTTCCAGAAACCGGTCGGTATAGCGCCGCGCAACCTTTGCGCCGAGCTCCGCCTTGGTGGGAAAGTAGTAGTGCACCGAAGAGCTTTTCACGCCAACGCCAGTGGCAATGTCCCGGAAACTGAACCCGTTATAGCCGTTTTTGCGGATCAGATGTTCGGCAAGATCGAGGATCCGGGTCTCTGTATCTACGCTGTCTTTCGTCATCTCTCATCCAATTTACCTACCGATTGATAGATAGATCTTGACACCGAACAACTCAACACCGATATGCAATCCACTTATCTACCTATCAGTAGATAGATAACTGGAGAAAAAGAGATGACAGACAAGACTGCAATCATTCTGGGCGGCACATCGGGAATGGGATTGGCCACCGCACATCGGCTGGCAAAGCGTGGCGTACCACTCATTCTCGTCGGGCGAAACGAGGACAAGCTGTCCGATGCCGGGCGCGAACTGGAAACCGGACACACCGTCACCGTGGATACCTGGCAGGCCGATATCACCCGCCAGGACGATGTTACGACCCTGATCACGCGCATCGAGGAATTCGATCAACCGATCGGTTACCTGGTAAACGCCGCCGGGTACTTCAGCCCGAAGCCATTCCTTGATCACACCGGGGAAGACTATGACCTCTATCACGCCTTCAATCGTGGCACGTTCCTTCTGACCCAGGCCGTCGCCCGCAAGATGCGTGCAGCGGGTGAAGGATCCATCGTCAATCTCGGTTCCATGTGGGCTCATCAGGCGGTCAAGGCGACCCCCTCTTCTGCCTATTCCATGGCCAAGGCCGGCCTGCACGCCATGACTCAGCATCTCGCGATGGAGCTTGGTGATGCCGGTATTCGTGTCAATGCGGTGGCACCTGCAGTCGTCGAAACCCCGATTTACAGCGCCTTCATTCCGGAAAACGAGATTTCCATAACCCTGAAAGAGGGATTTGATGCCTTCCACCCGATCGGGCGCATCGGAAAGCCCGACGATGTGGCTGCCGCTGTCGACTTTCTCCTGTCCTCGGAAGCGGACTGGGTCACAGGCGCTATCTGGGATGTCGATGGAGGCGTCATGGCAGGCCGCAACTGACGCGTCAAAGACGGGCAGGGACGTCCGGTTTCGACCGGCGTCCTTCTCCCGGAGTTGTCAACGCTCCGGCACGGCCTCGACATAGAACCAGCGTCCCGCCTTCTTGCGAAACCGGCTGAGTTCGCGGTGAGTCTGCAGCTTCCCGCCCGACAGGAACTTCGCTTCGAAGAGGACCGTTCCGTCGCGATCGCCGACGCCGCCCTTGTCCGTTGCAAGCACGCTCAACCCGGCCCAGTGATTCTCTGCGGCCCACGCGGCTGTGCCGGCTTCATCGAAGCGCCCCTGAAATTTTGGCCAGAGTGTTTCTTTCAGATACGCAATGTCCTGCCGCACATAGGCGGAATAACGAGAGCGCATGAGTCCCTCTGCGGTCTCCGGCACGGCGCGCCGGTCCAGGGCAGGACCGCAGCAATTTGAGACCGACTTCCCGCTGCCACAGGGACAAGGATCCTCGGACATCGCAATTCCCGTTTCGTTTCGGTGTCTCGCTGTCTACCACTCGGCGCGGCATATCGCTATGGTTCTTCATATACTTTTGCTGATTTGGACCGGCCGATGAGACTTGCCACATTCAATATGGAATCCTACGGCTTCGACCGGTTCGAACCGGAGGCGCTGGAACACAGGCTGGAAGCCCTGCGCCCGAAAATCCTCGAGCTCAAGGCGGATATCCTGTGCCTGCAGGAAGTCAATGCGCAGAAGATCCGGGGGCAACGCAAGAGACAGTTTCCGGCACTCGATCACCTGTTGAAGGACACGCCCTATCAAGACTTCTACCGGGCGACAAGCGAGCGCGAACCAGGTCTGGGCCCCGGCAACAAACACAACCTGGTCATCCTGTCGCGCTATCCGATCAGCAAATCAGGCTGCCTCTTTCAGCATCACGCGGACCCGCCCTACTGGCGCCCGCGAACCGCTGAACCAACTTACGATGAACCTCAGGATATCGTCTTCGAACGGCCGATCCTGATGGCGGAGATCGACATCGGCACCCCAAAGCCGCTTCACCTTTTCACGGTCCACCTGCGCGCCCCGATCGCGGCGATGATCCGTGGTGCCAAGTTGCCGGACCGCTCCTGGAAAAGCATCTCTGCCTGGGCGGAGGGCTATCAACTGTCGGTGCTGAAGCAGACGGCACAGGCGCTGGAACTGCGTCTCGCGGTAGAGACGCTGTTCGATGCCGACGAAAAGGCCCAGATCATCCTGACCGGCGATTTCAATGCCACGGGTGAAACCGGAACTTTGCGGCTGCTGCGCGCCGACCCGGATGACACAGGATCACCCGCCTTCATGTCGAGACGCCTGTTTCAGCTGGACCGCTCCTTGCCGCAGGAAGAGCGGCAGACCGTCATCCATCGCGGCCGAGGCCAGGCACTGGATCATATTTTGGCCAGTGCCACGATGACGGACAGGACCATCGCCATGAAGGTTTTCAATCATGACCTGCCGGACGAGGTCTACGATGCCGAGGACACCGATTATGCCGGCTCGTTTCACGCTGCCATGCTTGCCGAGTTTGACCTTGAGGTCTGACGCCTAGGGCGCGAGGGAATTGATATAGGCAGCCAGATTGGAGATCTCGACCGTTCCCAGTGACATGTCCGGCATGCGAGGATGCGGATTGGCCAGGAACGTCGCCAGATTGTCCTGGTTCCAGTCCGGATCGGCTGCGATGTCATAAAAGCTCGGCAGGGAAACGCTCGACGCCGTCGGCTGGTCCGAGGAAACCAGGTGGCAGGAGGAACACCACTGAAGCGCAAGGGCCTTTCCGGTCGCCGGGTCGGCCGCCTGTGCCAGACTGGTGGCAAGAAACAGTGCGGAGAAAAAAACCGCGATTGAGATCTGCACTTTAAGCAATTCGAACGCCGGGATTGATTTCGTTCCCGTCCGCATCTTGAACATTTAAGCGTCCCTCCAAACTTTAATGTCAGCGGAGAGTGTGGAGGAACTTGTCCGCCTGCACCTTGCGCTGAATCAATAAGCCAGACCCAGCACAACCATGACGCGCCTCGCCTTGATTTGCACGCTATTGTCGATCAATCTCGATACCAGCGCCCTCTAGTTGAAAAGGACCACACCATGAGACCCCTGTCAAAAACAGTCTCGGCTGCTGCTTTTGTCATGACGCTGTTCGTGTCACCGCTTTGGGCGCAAGACACACCGATCTACTCTCTGAAAGACCGGTTCCATCCTGTTACGGCCCCAAATGGAATGGTTGCCAGCCAGGAAGCCGTTGCCACGAAGGTTGGTGTCGAGATCCTGAAAAAGGGCGGCAACGCCGTGGAGGCAGCGATTGCCACCGGCTTTGCGCTGGCTGTCACGCTCCCGCGTGCCGGCAACCTGGGTGGCGGCGGATTCATGATGATCCACATGGCCGACAGCGGTGAAACCGAAGCCCTCGACTATCGTGAGATGGCACCGGCGGCCGCTTTCAAGGACATGTTCCTGGATGATGAAGGCAATCCGGACAAGCAAAAGTCACGCTATTCCGGTCTTGCGATCGGTGTCCCCGGCACTGTCGCCGGATTTGAGGCAGCCTTTGAAAAATATGCCAGCGGAAACCTGACCTGGCCGGATCTCGTGGCCCCTGCAATCGATCTTGCAGAAAATGGCATTACCGTCACGCCCAGCCTGTCGGCCGCACTTACAAGTGCTGCGCCCCGACTGACCAGGGACCCGGCCACGGCCGCCATCTTCTACAGGCAGGGGATCGTTCCACCGGCCCCGGGCGAAATATTGAAACAGCAAGACCTCGCGTCCACGCTGCGATTGATCGCCGAACAGGGTGCAAAAGGATTTTACCAGGGTCCGGTCGCACAGAAAATTTCAGCCAAGGTCCAGGCTGCCGGTGGCGGCATGACGACGGAAGACCTGGCAAACTACAAACCCGTCTGGCGCACAGCGGTCACAGGCGACTATCGCGGATATGAAATCGCGTCGATGCCCCCACCTTCTTCCGGAGGCATCCATATCGTTCAGATCCTGAACATGCTCGAAACCTATCCACTGGACGAATTTGGTCCGAACTCCGCGGACACGATCCATGTCATGGCCGAAGCCATGCGTCGTGCCTATGCGGACCGGTCCAAGTTTCTCGGAGATCCCGACTTTGTCGAGATTCCGGCAAAAGGCCTGACGTCCGAAGACTATGCGGCTGAACTTGTCGAGACGATTTCGGTGGAGCGGGCCACGGCTTCCGAAGAAATCAGACCCGGCGCACCGCAGCCCTATGAAAGCAACGAGACCACGCATTATTCCGTCGTCGACAAGGACGGCAACGCTGTCTCGAACACCTATACGCTCAACTTTTCCTATGGCGTGGGCCTGACAGCCGACGGCACCGGAGTGCTCCTGAACAATGAACTTGACGATTTTTCCGCAAAACCGGGTGTTCCCAACGCCTATGGTCTGATCGGCGGCACGGCAAATGCGGTCGAAGGTGGCAAACGGCCGCTGTCTTCGATGAGCCCGACACTGGTTTTCAAGGATGGTGCGTTTTACATGGCGACCGGTTCACCGGGTGGCAGCCGCATCATCACAACCACTCTTCAGATCATTCTGAATGTGGTTGACCACGGCATGAACATCGCCGAGGCGACGGCGGCGACCCGCATTCACAATCAGTGGCTGCCGGATGAAATCCGGATCGAGGAAGGCCTGTCCCCGGACACGATTGCACTTCTGGAGCAACGTGGCCACACGCTGGTCGTCAAGAATGCCATGGGTTCCACCCAGTCGATCATGAGCATTGACGGCATTCTGGCGGGTGCCTCGGATCCGCGGCGGCCCGGCGCCCTGACCGAAGGTTACTGAGCCTTCGGCGGGTAGTGCCGGTTGATCGTGCTTGGGCTGTCGAGATCCTTCAGATGCTGGAAGAAGCTCTCGGCAGCAACAGCCAGGAAAGAAATCAACAGCACGCCGATATAGGTTGAGTGTTCCAGCAGCTCTGCCCGGTCGCCGACGATCACGTCGAAAACGGTGAAACCAAGGAAAACAATCACTGAAACGGTGATGGCAAGATCGGTGCGATAGGCCACGCCCGGTCGTCCCTGGAACAGGCGCACGGCCGCCCAGACGAAGAAGCCCGCAGCGATGAACTCAACCAAGCCTGCAAAGATCAGCGTCATCTGGACATAGGCCGCGTCGATCTGCAGTTTCTCGAAATACATCGAGAATTTTTCGACCCTGTGATTGCCCCACCAGCGGACGAAGCCGATGTCCTGGCGGGCAAAGAATTTGTCCAGGCCATTGAGAAGCCAGAAGAAGAACCAGAAGGCGATGACAACTGCAGTGATGGGTTGGCGAAGCGCGGCCATGACGAATTACTACCGTTTTCGAACCGTTGAACGTCCGAAAACCGTAATCACAACAAATTGAAACTTGGTTACGCGACCGGTTTCCGAGCCCGCTCTTTGCAACCTTGGTTAAACAATCGCTAAGCGGCGAGATCAAGAAGGTGCGAGGAAACCAGTCTCGTGATCAGGCATTGCTGTCCTTCAGCAACCTGACCAGGCTGGCAAATTGCCGGTCCAGTTTCATGCGCTCGGAGGCCGCCATTTCCGGCCAGACAATCTGCGAGCCGACATAGGCCGCATATTCGATCATCGCGATCTCGCGGGCTTTATCTGCCGATAACCCATCCTGACGATAGAGGCCAGCAACGAATTCGGTCCGGAGCTCGTCAACTTCGCGAAGTGTCTGATGCGCAATCACGTTCGCTTGCGCAAATTGCCGGACGGCACGTTCAAGGTCGAGATCCAGATTGTTGGCGAGGGCCGACAATTGCTGCGCTCGCGACCCTTGATCGGCTTTCAGTGTTTCTTCGGCCACGTCAATCGTGTTGCGCTGTTTCCACGCTGCCATGATTGCCTCGATGAAGGCGGAGTGATCGGCGAAGTGATGGTAGAACGATCCTCGGGTCCGGTCAGCCTGCCGGC
This sequence comes from Roseibium sp., assembly GCA_017643925.1. Taxonomy (GTDB): domain Bacteria; phylum Pseudomonadota; class Alphaproteobacteria; order Rhizobiales; family Stappiaceae; genus Roseibium. The sequence continues at coordinate 184,016 of JAEPML010000004.1, forward strand.
ACAACGCTTCGACTGTCAGACCCGAGCCCCCTTCCCGGGCGAGCTGCGCCAGCCCGAGAGAAATCCAGTCTGTCTTGTCGAAACGCTTCCGTTTTGTCATGCAACTCCACCCACGATGCCGAGCAGGAAGATCGGCAGGAATAACCAGCCTTGCGGCATGTCCTTGTAACGCTGTTTTTTCAATGGCGGAACCGCCAGCCCAAGCAGGCAGAAGGACGCGGCAAAGAAGGTCGCAACCCAGGCAAGGTCCAGGCTCTCGGTGCGCAAGGCCGCAATGGCAAAGAGAACCGCATTCACCGCCAGCACGATCGTGACAATGTGCCAGCAATAGTAAGCGACATATTTGGGCACCGGCCTGAGATCCTTGGCCTTCAGCAAGGGCACAGCGATAACCCGTCCACCGGCAAATGTGTGCAGAAGACAGACAAGAATCGACAGCACGGCAGCGCCCGCCAGATAAAAATTCATTTTTTACCTCCATAACATACTGTATGGTTTGTAATATGTGCGCTTTGCTGAAGCAATGCGGCGGGCCGTCACGGCACGCGTAATCCATCACGGGGCGATGTCAGCTGTTGCCGAATTATCGCAATTGACAGGTTGGAAAGCCAGTGATAGCGCTATCCAAAGCGCTTTGAAGAAACATCTGGAAAGCGCGATCTCTGTCACAAATTATCAGCCGGGAGAGGCTCTATGCCGATCAGAACAGTTGTCTGGGGCGAGAATGTCCACGAACAGCACAACAAAATTGTCGCTGACACCTATCCGAACGGCATGCATCAGTGCATCGCTGACACGTTGAGCACCGATCCGGAGATCGAAGCGACGACCGCCACTCTTCAGGAACCGGAACACGGCCTGACGGAGGCCCGGCTTGCCGAGACCGATGTTCTGGTCTGGTGGGGTCACGCCGCCCATGGCGACGTGGCAGACGAAGTGGTGGAGCGCGTCTGTGATGCCGTCTGGTCCGGCATGGGCATGATGTTTCTGCACTCCGCTCACTTCGCCAAGCCCTTCAAGCGCCTGATGGGAAGCCCCTGCAACCTGACCTGGCGCGAGGCAGGTGAACGCGAAAGGCTTTGGGTCACGAGCCGCAATCACCCCATCACCAGCGGGCTGCCTGACAGTTTCGAGCTGGAAATGGAAGAAATGTACGGTGAGCCCTTCGGTGTGCCGGAGCCACTTGAAACCGTCTTTATCAGCTGGTTCCAGGGCGGTGAGGTCTTTCGTTCCGGGCTGACCTACAAACGCGGCGCCGGCAACATCTTCTATTTCCGGCCCGGGCACGAAACCTACCCGACCTACCACGATGGCAACGTCCAGACCGTTCTGAAAAACGGCGTCAAATGGGCATTCAATCCCATGGCCCGGGTTTCAGATCCCAACGCGGCACCCAATGTTCCGGTCGATGCCGCGCCGGAGAAAATCGAGGAACGCGGACCGAAGCTTCATGCCGAGGGCGAAGAAGGGTTCCGCTAGAACATTCGCACACACTTCAGCGAAGGGTGCCATACACCCTTCGCCAGACAGTTGCTGGAGTACCGAAATGGCCAATGAAGCAACCCCGGTCCGGATCCTGATCCTCGGCACCGGCAACATGGCGCGCACGCATGTGACTGCCTTCCAGTCGATCCCCGGGGTCAGCGTCGTAGCCGGGGTCGATCAGCGCGGAGACGTTCTGGCCGACTTTTGCCGCGAATATGACATTCCCAACGGGTTCGCGACCCTGGAAGCGGCAATCGCCTGGGGTGAATTTGATGCCGTTGCCAATGTCACACCGGACGCGGCCCATCACCCGACGACCCTGCCCCTGCTGAAAGCAGGCAAGCATGTACTGTGTGAAAAACCCCTGGCCACCAATGCCGGGGATGCAACGGAAATGGCCGAAATGGCGCGGTCAATGGGCCTCGTTGGCATGGTCAACCTGAGCTACCGGAATGTCGCGGTTCTGCAGGAGGCCGCACGCCTGGTCGCGGCGGGTGAGATTGGCGCTCTCCGGCACTTTGAAGCCTCCTATTTGCAAAGCTGGTTGACTCAGCCGGCCTGGGGGGACTGGCGCACCGAAAGCCAGTGGCTGTGGCGCCTGTCGACCGAACACGGCTCCAAGGGAGTGCTCGGGGATGTCGGCATCCACATCTTCGACTTCGCCACCTATGCCGCAGGCAGCCCGATCCGGGATCTGTCGTGCCGCCTGAAAACCTTTCACAAGGCGGAAGGTGACCGGATCGGCGAGTATCCATTGGACGCCAATGACAGTTTCACACTGCAGGCCGAACTGGAAAACGGCGCCCTGGGCACCATCAGCGCGACCCGCTTTGCCTCCGGCCACTTGAACGATCTTCGCCTCAGGCTCTATGGCGACAAGGGCGGGCTCGAGGTGCTGTTTGAAAAGCAGGTCGAAACCCTGAGGATCTGCCGGGACCCGGACCTGAAGGAGGCCAGGTGGTCGGAACTCAAGGCACCTCCCGTTCAGACCGTCTATGAGCGCTTTGTGGAAGCAATTCAGGGCAACACGACACCGGAGCCGGACTTCGACCAGGGTCTGCGCCTGCAGGTCGCCCTTGACGCCTCTGAGGAATCCCATCTTCAGAACGGCCGCTTCCTGACACTGGCCAGCTGAAAAGCCGCTAAAACGAATTGCAGCGGACCTATGAAACAGGTCCGCTGCAAAAGTGTGGGCATTGGAGGCTATGCACGGCAAAGATGACCACCCGACCTGGTCGCCCCTCTCTTTCATGCACGCAAAGGTTACAACCCGAGCTCCTGAAATAGGGTTCACACTGGTCGGTGAATTTGTTTCAATTTTAGACTAAATACGCCCCAAATCCTTCGAAGGCCCGCCATCTTGCGGATCACAAACGAAAAAACCAGCATCCAATGGACGCTGGTTTTTGAGCCGTTCGGCTGAATTGGAGCGGGCGATGGGATTCGAACCCACGACCCCAACCTTGGCAAGGTTGTGCTCTACCCCTGAGCTACACCCGCATATGTCCGGCGCGCGGTCGAAACCGCCTCTGCGTCGGTGGCGCAGTATATGGACTAAGCCGAGACGGATTGCAACAAGGAAATTGCAGAATTTTTTTTAGCAGGCTTTCTGTGGACTTTTCCTCGTAAGATTTTCGAAAAATCGCAGAAAACAGCGGCTTTTTGAGCGAGATTTGCCTTGTCGGGAAGAGCCAATTCGGGCTAGACAGCTCATGAGTTACGAATATCAGGAAAAAAAATGCCGGCTACCCGCAACGATCTCATGGGCTTTTTTGACGATCTCGGTATCGAGGTTTCCACAATCGATCACGAACCGGTTTTCACGGTTGCCGAATCCGGCGATCTGCATGAACGGATCCCGGGTGGACACACAAAAAATCTCTTCGTGAAAGACAAGAAGGGACGCCTGTTCCTGATTGTCGCCTTGCATGACGCGGAGATCGACCTGAAGAAGGTCCACCAGATCATAGGCGCGCAGGGCCGCGTATCCTTCGGCAACGCGGACCTTCTCATGGAAGTGCTTGGTGTCGAACCGGGTTCGGTAACACCGTTTTCACTGATCAATGACAGGCAGGACAATCGGGTTACACCGATCTTCGACGCGGCGATGATGCAACACGAGACCCTGAATTATCACCCGCTCAAGAACGATGCCACGACATCGATCTCCTCGCAGAACCTGCTGAAATTCGCAAGCGCTTGCGGACATGCACACCAGGTGCTTGCTGTCAGCGAACAGGCGAAGGCAGCCGGATTGTAACTTGCGCAAGGCAGCCGTTTGAATTTCGAAGCGGCTGGCGCCATGTTATGAACCAAATCGACCCATTCTTGGACTTCATAAAGGTCTGGCGGCAAGCGCTGCGGCCAAACACCATAAGGATTGAACATGAGCAACGGCGACTACAGCATCGGCGGCCAGGTTGGTGGCGGATTCGGCGCCAGCATGGGTGGCGGCTACGGCGGCCAGGGCGGCGGATTTGGCGGCGCCGGTGGCGGTGACGGCAATGGCGGTTCCGGCCCGGTGGATTCGGACCTGATATATGACGTCACCACGCAGACCTTCATGGCCGACGTCATGGAAGCCTCGCGCCAGCAACCCGTTCTGGTCGACTTCTGGGCGCCCTGGTGCGGCCCGTGCAAGCAGCTGACCCCGATCATCGAGGAAGCCGTGAAGGCTGCCGGTGGCACCGTCAAGCTGGCCAAGATGAACATCGAGGATCACCCGGAAATTGCTGGCCAGATGGGCATTCAGTCCATTCCTGCGGTCGTTGCTTTCAAGGACGGTCAGCCGGTCGACGGCTTCATGGGGGCACAGCAGGAAAGCCAGGTGAAGGCCTTCATCGAAAAGGTTGGCGGCCCGGCGCCGACCAACCAGGCTGATGCCTATCTCGAGCAGGCCGAGGAACTTCTGGTTGCCAAGGATTACGCCCAGGCCGCTCAGCTCTTCGGCGCCGTCATGCAGATGGAACCGGACAACGTGAAAGCCATTTCCGGTCTGGCCCAGTGTTACCTCGGGGCCGATGACATGGAGCGGGCCAAGCAGGCGCTTGACCTCGTACCGGAAGACAAGCGTGAAGACGAGGCCTTCACTGCTGCCAAGGCCGCGCTTGATCTTGCCGAACAGGCTGCATCGCTTGGAGACCTGGCAGAGTTCATGGAACGGATCGAACGCGACCCCGCCGATCTTCAGGCGCGTTTTGACCTTGCGCTCGGCCTTAACGGCAAGGGCGACAAGAACGGTGCCGTGGATCAGCTGATCGAGATCGTCCGGCAGGATCGCGACTGGAACGAGGATGGTGCGCGCAAGCAACTGCTCCAGTTCTTTGAAGCCTGGGGTTTCAAGGATCCCGCAAGTGCCTATGGCCGGCGCAAACTTTCGGCAGTGCTGTTCGCTTGACGGCGCTCGAAACTGACACACATTACCGAAAAGAGCCGCGCCGAGGGCGCATGACTGGAACAACCTAAGAAGACGCGGAAATGCAGGCGGGAAATGCCATTTACGAAACGATCGCGGATCTGCCGCCGGTCTTGCCTGTCTTTCCGCTTTCCGGCGCGTTGCTCCTGCCCAGGACACAATTGCCGTTGAATGTTTTCGAACAGCGCTACATCGACATGATCGATGCCGCGCTGGCCGGAAACCGGTTGATCGGCATGGTTCAGCCGTCCCCCGATCGCAATGCCGGCAATCCCAACAGGCCTGTCCTGGCCAGTGTCGGCTGCGTAGGACGCCTGACCAGCCTGCAGGAAACCGGAGACGGGCGTTACCTGATCACGCTTCAGGGGATCACGCGCTTTGCCGTCGGTGATGAACTGGAGGCCTACACCAAGTTCCGGCAGGTCGAATGCGATTTCGCCGCATTCGCCCATGACCTGACCTGTGGCCAGGGCGAAGAGGATGTGGATCGCCACGGTCTTCTGAAAACGCTCAGGAACTATCTGGACGCAAACAACCTGGAGGCCGACTGGCAAAGCGTTTCGGAAGCCGAAACAGAGGTTCTCGTGAACGCATTGTGCATGATGTGCCCCTACGGACCGCAGGAAAAACAGGCCCTGCTCGAGGCAAGGGATCTAAGGACACGCGCAGAGACCTTGATCGCCATCACGGAAATGGACCTGGCAAACACGCAAAATGAAGGCGGATCGACGCTGCAATAAGCGTCAATCGCCACACCAACTGAAAGTGACTTCAATGAACGACGCCGCCGAGCGCCCGGTTGACCGCAAGCTCCTTGAACTCATCGTCTGCCCGGTCACGAAGGCAACGCTGGAATATGACGCTGACGCGCAGGAACTGATATCCAGACCGGCCAAGCTCGCTTACCCGATCCGGAACGGCATCCCGATCATGTTGCCGGACGAAGCCCGGCAACTGGAAGACTGAGCCGGAACCGCGCACGCCAAATAAAAAACCCGGGTCATTCGCCCGGGTTTTTTTGGTCTGCATGATGTTGAAGCGCTAGAAGCCTCGGAACAGCGGCAAGATATTGATGATGATGATCTGCCGAACAAAGATAATGCCGAGCAACAGGATTACCGGGGAAATGTCGATCCCGCCGAGATCCGGCATGAAGCGCCTGATAGGCCGAAGGGCGGGCTCGGTCAGATTGTACAGAACCCTGCCGATCTGATTGATGATCTGGTTGTTCGAATTCACGATATTGAAGGCATAGAGCCAGGAAAAAATCGCACTGGCGATGATCACATAAGTGTAGATCTCCAGCGCAAGGAGGATGACTGTGAAAAGTGCGGTCATGGTCTGGTCCGTTGCCAATCTTGATCTGTCTTTCCCATCATGTAGCTCCCCGGCCCTCCGGCTGCAAGACAACGTGGTGCTAATCGCAAAATTCTCCGGGAAACAGCAGCGCTTGCGGGCAGGCGATGCGCAAATGCAACAGTTCGAAAAAACCCGGAATTGTTAGGCTTTGTGTAAGCCTGCTTCGTGCTATCTTGCGGCAACAGATTCCTCATGGATGTGAAATTTATGAACAAATTGCTGTCACGTGCCGCGCTCGCCCTGTCGCTGAGCGCCATGTCTGGAGCCGCCCTTGCGCAGAGCGGTGACATCTCAGCCGCGGACGCCAATCGTCAGTTCGTCATCGATCTTGGTGTCGGTGCGATCGCGAAACCCAAATACGAAGCCGCCGATTCCTACCTTATCTACCCCTTCCCGATCGTCTCGGTCGGCCGGTTCTATCTTCCGGGTCTGGGGCAGGTGGTTGACGGGCGCCGCAAGAGCGGCGTGTTCTTCTACCCGTCTTTCAATTTCATTGGCGAGCGCAAGGCCAGCGACAGCACGGATCTTACCGGAACCACAACAGTCGACTGGGCAGTCGAACTCGGCCTCGGTGGTGGACTTCGCGGTGAACACTGGCGCGCTTTTGCCGAGTTGCGCCAGGGCATCAATGGCCACACCGGCCAGGTTGGCCAGCTGGGCTTTGACGGGATCATCTACCCAAGCCAAAAATGGGAAGTCAGTTTTGGCCCTCGCGCGGATTTCGCTTCCGAAGACTACATGGACACCTATTTCGGCGTGACATCATCTGAAGCCGCCAACAGCGGTGGCCGCCTCACGGCTTATAACCCCAGCGCCGGCTTCAAGAGCGTCGGCCTGTCTGCCCGAGCCAGTTACGACTGGACAGATGACGTACGCGTACACTTCCAGGGTGGTTATGACCGCCTGATCGGCGACGCCGCTGACAGCCCGATTGCACGCGGCGGCAGCAAGGACCAGTTCAGCGTCGGCGTCGGCCTCAGCTACCGGTTTGCATTTGATCTGTTCGACTGATCAAAGCACTATCGGATGAAAAAAGGGAGGCCAATTGCCTCCCTTAATTTGTTTCAGCAAATAATCGAGGCAACAAGCGGCCTCAGTAGGAACACTTGACCAGCTCGATTCCCGCGGGGAGCTTGGTGTTCTCGTCGCCGCAGGCACCCAGGACCCGGCTAGGATCAAGATTATAGGAAGCGGAAAGATCCGCGCCCGCCAATCGCGTCCGGCGCAGGAGCGCCCCCTCGAAGTTCACACCGGTGAGGTTGGCTCCGGACAGATCCGAACTGACGAGCCTGACACCGGTAAAATCGGCACCGGAAAAATCGGCCCCGTGGGCCTTGATCCGGTCCAGCTTGCCCTGCCGGATACGCGCGTTCTGAAAATTGGCATTGGTGAGGTCAACCCGTTCCAGATTGACCGCATCCATTTTTGCATCCTTGAAAGAGGCACCTTCCGCTTCGGAGCGGATCAGGGTCACGTTTCTCAGATCCGCCTCGTCGAAGGTGGCGCCGGAAACATCACTTGCATTCAGGTCTGCGTCCCGAAGGTCCGCACCTGCAAGGATCGCGTTACTCAGATTTGCCTTTTCCAGGTCCACCGAACGCATGGTTGCGTCCGTGAAATCGCTTCCGGAAAAGTCCGCGCGCTCCGCCTCGGCCCGACGAAAATCGGCTCGGCGGAAATTGGCATTCGGCAGAACGGCTTCTTTCAGGTCGACTTCCCGAAGGTTGGTCCGCTCGAAGTTGCCGTTCTCCAGGGTCAACGCTCGCAGCTCCGCCAGCCGCAGATCGCACCGTGGGCAGCCGCCCTTGTCCTTGATCTCCGCCATGCGCTCTTCATCGCTGCCGGCCTGGACAGTGCCCGAAACGGCCACAAGTGTCATTACACCCAAACAGCCTGCCAAAAGACCGGTAACCCTCTTGCTCATCGCGTATCCCTTTTTCCAACTCACTTAAAAATAGGCATCCAAAACGGCAGTTTAAGGACCATAGCAAGTCAATCTTCCAAATAACGCCGAAAGATTGCGGGAACTCAAGCCTGAATACGGTCAAAAGCGTATTTTCGGCCGGGATTGACAAATTTTGCGAGAAACTGGGAGGAAAGAAGCAGGCGGGGTCGCAAGTGCCTGCCTCTTTCTTCCACATAAGCGCTGACGACGCACTACCTGACAATCAGCGTGCCAATTCAATCGCAAAAGCCTTGCCAGTTTGTTTTCGCGGAAAATTCTCAAGATCTAGACCACCTGAATGTTGGCGGCACAAGATGCTGATTTTGTTAAAGAACTTTTCACCACTCCTGCATTGCAAAGTGCAAAGCCACTTGCAAACATGGCTAAGAGACCGTTAACGCGCCGGTCCGGAGCATGCTTCCCCGGCCTTCAGGAAAATTCGTCCCGGAGGTCGATGGTCGACCGCTTGCCGATGGCGTCAAAATTTTGATCCAGCCAGTCTTTTGCGGTTTGCCGTCCCAGATCGCGCAACTCGGTCAGAAATGCCCATTCGGCGTTCAGTTTCGACGAGGCCTGCAGGGGTTTGAGTTCCGACGCAAAGATCCGGTGCATGTGCACCTTCGTGTATTCCTCGTCCGACAGCTTGCCGTCCTCGATCAGGCGCGTCACGAAGTCGATTGCGCGCAGTTCCCGCAAGAGGGTCGAGTTGAAGGTGATTTCATTCAACCGGTTGACGATCTCCCGCGCGCTGCGCGGCACTTCGCGCCGTTCGACCGGGTTGATCTGAATGAGCACCACGTCGGGTGTTTCCGTCTGGTAGAACAGGGGATAGAGCGGCGGGTTACCCATGTATCCACCGTCCCAGTAGGGCTCACCGTCGATCTCGACGGCCTGGTAGAGCTGCGGCAAACAGGCCGAGGCCATGACCGCGTCGAGGGTCACTTCTTCCCGGCTGAAGACCCGGATCTTGCCGGTGAAGACATTGGTGGCGGCAATGAACAGCTTCACGCCGGAACAGGCATGGACCCGATCGAAATCCACCATGCTTTCAACGACGTCCCGCAACGGATTGACGTTGAGGGGATTGAATTCATAGGGCGAAGCGAAGCGGGACAGCACGTCGAAGTAAAGATAGCTTGGGGAATGGTCGAGGCTCCAGTTCCCGAGCAGGACATCCAGCGGCGAGCGCTGGATCGGGCTGAATCGCGCCTCTTCGCTGACAGCCTGCCAGAACGCCTCAAGAGCATCCCTTGCCCCCGTCTCGCCCCCCGATTCCATGCCGCTCGCCAGGACAACGGCGTTCATCGCCCCAGCAGAAGTCCCCGTGATCGCGTCGATGGAAAACCTGTTGTCCTCCAGGAACCAGTCCAGGACGCCCCAGGTGAAGGCGCCGTGCGCCCCACCGCCCTGAAGGGCCAGGTTGATTTTCTTGGGTATCGCCACGAGACCAGCCTTTCAGGTCTTCTTTGAATTGCCCGAGCGGTTATTGAGCCGTCCAGCCACCGTCGATCGGCAGAACCGATCCGGTGATCGACGAAGCCGTGTCGGAGCACAGGAACACGGCATAACCGGCCACCTGCTCAATCGTGACGAACTGCTTGGTCGGCTGGGCCTTCAGCATCACGTCCTTCTTGACCTCTTCCTCGGTCATGTTGCGCGCTTTCATCGTGTCCGGAATTTGAGCCTGCACCAGCGGTGTCCAGACATAACCCGGACAGATCGCGTTGACGGTGATCCCCTGTTCGGCAACTTCCAGCGCAACGGTCTTGGTCAGACCGGCGATGCCATGCTTGGCAGCGACATAGGCAGACTTGTAGGGAGAGGCGACGAGCGCATGCGCAGATGCCGTGTTGATGACCCGGCCCCAGCCGCGTTCCTTCATGCCCGGCAATGCGGCCCTGATCGCATGAAAGGCCGATGTCAGGTTGATGGCAATGATCGCATCCCATTTTTCGATCGGAAACTCGTCGACCGGAGACACATACTGAATACCGGCATTGTTCACCAGAATGTCGACCGAACCGAATTCCTTTTCCGCATCCGCGATCATGCCGGCGATTTCGTCACCGTTGAGCATGTTGGCCGGGGAGTAGGTGCATTTGACGCCGAAGTCGGCCTCGATTGCAGCACGGGTCTTTTCGATTTCATCAGCGTCGCCAAGACCGTTGATGACGACATTGGCACCCTGTTCGGCAAATGCCCGGGCACAGCCCAGGCCGATGCCGGAGGTTGAACCCGTGATAACGGCGGTTTTCTTGGCAAGCATACGTAGCTCCTGGAGACTGGTCAGTTTTCGGGCGCAACTTTCGAACAGTTTTCGCCGCACCGCAACATAAGAATCAAATAAAGTGACCGAACAGTCATGTTTTTGCGCCTCAGCGCCGTTTCATGCGCTCCACACCCGCAAGCGCCTTGCGGGCGCGGTCCCTGGAAAGGGCTCTCTTTTCTTCAGCCTGCAGATAGTCCTCTTCGCGCAGCCCGAGTTTCGCGGCAAAGCGTTCGCGGATCAGGCCATAAAAGGTCGCGTGCAGACTGGCAAAAACCCACACGAGGATCAGCATGGTTCCCATCGGGAAAATCGCGGAGCGGATCTGCTGCCACAGATCATTTGCCGGAAACAGGCCGTCGCTGACACTCAGCAAGACAGCCCAGATCCCGATCAGGGCGCCAGCCAAGAGGCTCATGACCAGGGCCGAAAAGGACATCGGCCAGCCAAGGCCGGAGGTCGCCTTCCAGCTTTCCTTGAAAGTGAGCGGATCATCAACGGCGGCCGCCGGCAGAACAACCGAGAATTTCTGAACCACCATCAGCGCAATAAACGGCGCCAGGAACAGAAGCACCAGGCCAACCCCTGCAGTGAAAGACGCGAGCAGCAGGGAAACGATCACCAGCGGGATCAGCGACAATGCACCTATCAGACCGAGAACGATCTGGTTGACGAGCACCCGGACCGTGCGCGCGCCGAATACAATGGGAAAGTCGCGGGCATCGATCAGGATCCGGCGAACATAGGCAATTGCAATGCCGAAGCCGACGACCAGGTTGGCAATCCCGGCCAAAGCTCTCAAGGCACCCTCGTCGGGGGCAGCGACGGGTTCGGTCATATACGAGACGGTCGTGAAACCGCCGGCAGGCATCAATGTTGAACCGATCGCAAAATTGATGGCGACCAGGACGAGAATATAGGCCCATCCCGCCTTCAGCAGCGTGCCGACATTGTGCTGCGCCAGGGACAGCGACCGTTCCAGAACTGTAATGAACATGCCATGTCTCCCGTAGTCGGTTTCAGCACCGAAGGTAGGGACTTTATTGAAAAACGCCAGGGTCCGGGTTGGCGCCCTCGGCCTGTCCCGTCGCCATCCTGTAACCCGCCGTCAACACCGATATGCCCAGGACGGTGACGATGATCTGCACCAGAAGATTCAGGATCATGACCTTGATCTGCAGGATCAGCAGGGGCAGACCCGAGGCGGCCAGTCCGACGAGATATTCCAGCGCCAGTCCACCCAGCACGAAGGGAAGCGACAGCAGGAAGGTTGCCAGGAACATGTACCAGCCGAGGCCTTCGCCCATTGAATAGGCTTCGCCAAGGCTGATCGGGCGTTCGACGGCGGTCGCCGGCAGGATCAGGGACAACCGAAAAAAGACGGGGATCGCAAATATGAAAACGACAATCGCCGCGACACCCGTCAGTGCGGGCGCCCCAAGCAGCCCGTGGATCAGGGCGACGACCAGCCAGATGCCGACCATGATGAGCGCCAGAAGCAGCATCCTCATGACAAAGGCGAACTCCAGCCCGCCAAACTTCAGCTGAATGGCTCCCGGGCGCTCTTCCAGCAGCCCGAACCGGTGCCAGGCCACGCTGATACTTGCGGAAGCCACCAGCGAGAAGACAAGCGCCAGCAGGGCAAACGTCGCGACCGCACCCGGATTTGCAGCCTGTGGGTCCGTGCCGCCGATGGCAGATTGCAGGATCAGCATCAACAGGAACTGAAGCGCGAACCACGACCCGGCGGCCCGAAAGACGATGTCGAGATTTCCGAATACAAGCGAGAGTGAATCCGTCAGAAGCTGCTTCAGCTTGTTCATGCTCGATGGTCTCGCGCTGCTTGTGGTGTCAATGTGTCCGTTGAGCTTGTAATTGCTGGAATTTCCGATTGCAATCCATGCGGCTTTCGCCCTCATGCCACCGGGAAGAGTAACCTTCCTTGCCGTTTTTCGACGCAGCGCCATAACATGCGCTGGAAAGTCGTCGCAAAATCCCTCATATGAAGGGCAAATTCCTGATGCACGACAAAGAGACCCGTTGGTTCCTGTCATGATTGATGATTTCGCCAAGCCCCTTCCCCGCCGCAAGTCCGTTGGTGTTGCAGTCGGCAATGTCACCGTTGGCGGTGACGCACCGATTGTCGTCCAGTCGATGACCAACACGGACACAGCGGATGCGGATGCGACCGTGGCACAGGTCTCGGCCCTGGCGCGTGCCGGCTCCGAGATCGTCCGCATCACGGTCGACCGGCCGGAAGCGGCCGCCCAGGTGCCCCATATCAAGGAACGGCTCGACCGGATCGGCGTGAACGTCCCGTTGGTCGGCGACTTCCACTATATCGGTCACAAGCTGCTGACCGACTATCCGGATTGCGCTGCCGCCCTCGACAAGTACCGGATCAACCCGGGCAATGTCGGGTTCAAGGCGAAGCGTGACACCCAGTTCTCGCAAATCATCGATATTGCGCTCAAGCACGACAAGCCCGTGCGAATTGGCGTGAACTGGGGATCGCTCGATCAGGAACTCCTGACAAGACTGATGGATGAAAACTCGGCCAGCGACACGCCCGTGTCCGCGTCTGCCGTCATGCGCGAGGCCATCATCCAGTCGGGCCTTCTGTCCGCCGAACGTGCCGAGAACCTGGGCATGGGCCGCGACAAGATCATCCTGTCCGCCAAGGTCAGCCAGGTTCAGGACCTGATCGCCGTTTACGCCGATCTCGCGCGTCGCTGCGACTATGCCCTGCATCTTGGTCTGACCGAAGCCGGCATGGGCACAAAGGGAATTGTGTCGTCGTCCGCATCCATGGGTATCCTGCTTCAGCAGGGCATCGGTGATACGGTCCGCGTTTCCCTCACACCAGAGCCCGGTGGTGACCGCACCCGCGAAGTCCAGGTGGCCCAGGAACTGCTGCAGGTCATGGGATTCCGGGCCTTTGTACCGGTCGTGGCTGCCTGTCCGGGTTGCGGCAGAACCACCTCGACAGTGTTCCAGGAGCTCGCCAGCGAAATTCAGGACCATATCCGGGAGTCCATGCCGGTCTGGAAGGAACAGTATCCGGGCGTTGAAGGCCTCAACGTTGCCGTGATGGGGTGCATCGTCAACGGGCCCGGCGAATCCAAACACGCCGACATAGGCATCTCGCTGCCAGGCACCGGGGAAACACCTTCGGCTCCTGTCTTCATCGATGGCGAAAAGGCAACCACGCTGCGTGGTCCCGCCATTGCCGACGACTTCAAGCAGATGGTGCTTGACTATATCGAGAAACGCTATGGCACAGGGAACAAGTCCTCATCAGACGCTGCCTGAGCAAACCGACGGATCTTAGAAGAACATGATGCAGATGCCGGGCGCCGCCGAGCCCCAGAAAAAGCCGATCCTCGTGATCACGTCCCAGGTGGTTCGCGGCGGCATCAGCGGTCGCGGACTGACCTTTGCGCTCGAACGCATCGGGCATCCCGTCTGGTTCCTGCCGACAATCCTGCTGCCGTGGCATCCCGGCCATGGCAAGGGAACCCGGATCGTCGCACCCAACGCGGAATTTGCCGCCATTGCGGCCGATCTGGCAGCGTCGCCAAAACTTGGCGAACTGGGTGGTGTCATGTCCGGTTACCTAGGCGACCCCGACCAGGCCGCTTCGGTCGCGACACTCGTGAAGGCGGTCAAGGCAGCCAATCCCGACGCGCCCTATCTGTGCGATCCCGTCCTCGGAGACCATACTGGTTCGACGGGGGGTGGGCTTTATGTTCCCAAGGCAACCGCAGAAGCCATTCGCGATGAACTCGTCCCCCTCGCCGACATCCTGACCCCCAATTGCTTCGAACTGGGCTGGTTGACACAGCGGGAGGTAGAAAGCGAATTGCAGGCCCTTTCCGCGGCCCGGGCCCTCGGCAACAAGCGGGTTCTCATCACGACGTCTCCTGCACTGCGCCGGAACGCGATTGCCAATCTTCTGGCCGGACCGCGCGGTGCCGTCGCTGCCGAACATGCCGCCATACCGAACCCGCCTCACGGAACAGGCGATCTCATTGCCGGGCTGTTTCTCTCCAACCTTCTGGAAGGACGGGATGACGAGGACGCCCTGAAGCGCGCCTCGGCCTCCGTTTTTGAACTGGTCGCGAGGAGCGTGAAAAAGGGAGCCGACGAGTTGCTGTTCGCCGAAGAACAGCAGTCTGTTGTCAAGGCCATGGCGCTGGTCAGTTCGCGGCGGGTTCTCGAGACCAAGGCCCGTGCCTGAGAACAACGACAACTGGGTTGCCGGAGTTGACGGCTGCAAGGCCGGCTGGGTGGCTGTGCTGCGCAATCCGGCTGACCCGGACCAGCTGGAACTGCAAGTCTTTGCCAGTTTCGCTGCATTGCTGAATGACAGGCCGAACCTGAAGGTCATCGCCGTAGACATGCCGATTGGTCTTCCGGATCGCCTCACATCAGGCGGACGCGGACCGGAAAAGGCCGCCCGCCGGCACCTCGGCATGCGGCAATCCTCCGTCTTCACGGTGCCTTCCCGTGCTGCCGTCTTTGAAGATGATTACCGGGCGGCCTGCACGACGGCGCTTCGAACATCCGAGCCGCCGAAGAAGGTCTCCAAGCAGTGCTTTTATCTCTTCCCGAAGATCAGGGAGATTGACACGGTGATGTCACCGGGTCTGGAGACCCTTGTCTACGAGGTGCATCCTGAGCTTGCGTTCTGGCGCCTGAACGGCGAACGTGAAATGAGCCTGCCGAAAAAGGTCAAGAGCCGCGCCAATCCGGAAGGACTTGATCAACGGCGGGACCTTCTGGTGACGCATGGTCTTGACGGCGACTTCCTCGATCAGAAACCACCCCGCGGTTGCGGCCGGGACGACCTGCTGGACGCAGCGGCGAACAGCCTGATTGCGGAGCGAATTCTTGACGGAAAGGCAGAACCGTTCCCGTCAGACTATCAAAGGGACGGCAAGGGCCTGCGCATGGCAATCTGGGCCTAGCCCGGACAAGTTCGCTCAAAGCCGCTCAAGCAATCTCAGGATGTCTGCTCCCAGATCAGGTCCGGAAACCGCCGGCCCATGACAAGGCAACACATGCGTTGGGACTTCTTGGCGCAACCGCTCCTGAACCCAGAAAGCGAACCGGTCCGCGTCCTGGACACCATATCTGGGGAAAGTTTTAAGAAAACCCAGGGAGGCCGCTTTGGTATTTGAAGCCCCCTCACCGCAAAAGGCATCCGTCACGATCCAGGCAAGGTTATCGCCACATTCTACGCGCAGCCAGACCTCGCCGGTCTTCAATCCCTCCGGTTCGACGAGCGCCACGTTTCGCGGAAGCTGATCATTCAGTGCCTGCAGGTTTTCAAAGTCCTGCGATGTCACCTTTTCCAGTCTTGGTCTCGCTGCCTCGGAACAAACGCGCCGTGCCTGACAAAACGCACGGGAAAATTCCTGAACGGCCTTGTTGTGATAGTGGTTTGGCGCAAAGAGGAACCTGACCGGTTCAAGATCTGAAAATACGCCACTCAGCTTTTCAACGGGACTGTAGAGACAGAGGCCACCCTCGCGCAGCTCAAGGGCAAAGCAGCTCAGGCTTCCGCGACGCGCCACCCACAGGCCGTCTATGTCCTCAACTTTCTGCAAAACCCCGGTCATGTCTGCTCCAGAACCTCCAGCTGACTGCAAAGCAGGTCGACCAGTTCCGCTCCCGCGTCATGACGTCCCTCGATCCGGTTGCGCGTATGAATGCCCATGACGCCCGATACCAGCCCCCCGGCAACGATGTCAGTTTCAACCGAAGCGGCAATCGACCCCTTTCTCTGCGCGTTGCGCAAACTCGACGCAAAGTGAGTGGCAAGCGTGTTCCAGTAATCCGTGACAACGGCGTCCAGCCGCGGGCTGTTGATGCGGGCATTCTCTATGCCTGTATTGACCACCAGGCACCCGAATTTGCTCGAGGTCATCGAGCCATCGCGGACGAGCGACCTGAGGAAAGCCGCGATTTCGGGCACGCCGCCCTCCTTCATCGGCGCCATGGCCTCGGACACTGCCCGTTCGCAGTACATTTCCAGGGCGGCCAGGTAGAGACCCTCCTTGCCCCCGAATTCCGTTCGGATTGCATACTGGTTGAGGCCGGTTATCTGCTCGAGCTCACGAACGCCCAGCGCCTGGTAGCCGTGTTGCCAGAAGGCAAAAACGACCTTTTCGGTAACGTCTTCGACTGTGTAACTCTTGGGGCGCGCCAAGGAGATCTCCATTTCCATTCAATCGTATGGAAATTATTCCAATACACTTGAATGGAAATGTCAAGCGGAAGACTAGAGCCGGTTCGGGTGCCTCCCCCTTTTCTTTTCTCCAGAACCTGATAAAAGGCGCGCCGCTCGCCTAAGGCGGGCCACCGGTCGCAGCCTACCCGGTGCCAGCGAAAACAAGGGTCCAAATCGTTGAAAGCACTTGTTATCTGTTCCGGCGGAATGGATTCCGTCACCCTTGCGCACAAGATTGCGCAAGAGCATCAGCTTGTCGGTCTGATCTCGTTTGACTACGGACAGCGACACAAAAAGGAACTGGACTTCGCCAGGGCCTGTGCCGAGGAGCTGAATACCGAATTCATCCTCATGGATATTTCGAACATTGGTCACCAGCTGACCGGGTCGGCACTGACCGACGATGTCGATGTGCCCGACGGGCACTATGCCGAAGACACCATGAAGATCACCGTGGTGCCGAACCGCAACGCCATCATGCTGACAATCGCCTACGGGATCGCCGCCTCACGCGGAGCGGACACCGTTGCAACCGCGGTCCATGGTGGCGATCATTTTATCTATCCCGACTGTCGGCCGGCCTTCACCGAAAGCTTCGAGACCATGCAGCGTCACGCGTTGGAGGGTGTCGCGGACATCCGCCTTTACACACCTTACGTGAATATCAGCAAGGCAGAGATCGCGGTTGAAGGTCTGCGGCTCGGCATCGACTATCGCAAGACCTGGTCCTGCTACAAGGGCGGGGAGAGGCATTGTGGTCGCTGCGGCACCTGTGTCGAGCGGCGTGAGGCCTTCTACCTCGCGCAGGGGATCGATCCGACTGACTATGCCGACCCCGAATTCTGGAAGGTGGCCTGCAATGTATAGGATCACCAAGGAATTCCACTTCTCGGCCTCTCACCAGCTGAAGGGTCTCGGAGACGATCATCCCTGTGCCCGGTTCCACGGTCACAACTATGTTGTCGAGGTCGAACTGGCTTCGGAGAAACTCGACAGCATTGGCTTCGTTCGGGACTACAACGAGCTGAAGACCCTGAAGACCTATATCGACGAAACCCTGGATCACAGGCATCTGAACGATGTCCTGGGCGACGACTGCGTGACCGCAGAAAGGCTCGCCAAGCACCTTTTCGACTGGTGCTGGGCGGAATGGCCCGAAACGGCGGCTGTCCGGGTGAAGGAGACGCCAAAGACCTGCGCGGAATATCGCCCGGCTCCCGGTCCGGCCGGAGAAGTTGCCTCATGAGCCAGAACACGATCCGCGTGAACGAGATTTTCGGACCGACCATCCAGGGCGAAGGTGCTCTCATCGGGCAGCCGACGGTCTTTGTTCGCACCGGCGGCTGCGACTACCGTTGCAGCTGGTGCGATACGCTTCATGCCGTCGATAGCGACTACCGCGACGAATGGCAGCCGATGACGGCCGAGTCGATCATGATGCAGGTCGAGATCCTGTCGGGCGCGCAACCGCTCATGATATCGCTTTCGGGCGGCAATCCGGCTATCCAGCCGCTCGGCTACCTTATCGAACTCGGTAAAAGGGACGGTTATCGCTTCGCGCTGGAGACCCAGGGCAGCATCGCCCGCGACTGGTTTTCAAAACTGGACGTGCTGACATTGAGCCCGAAGGCTCCATCCAGCGGCATGGAAACGGACTGGCAGAAACTCGCCGAATGCGTTGAGGCAGCTGCCCCCCGGACCCGAACGGTCATGAAAGTCGTCATCTTCGACGAACAGGATTATGCCTATGCCCGCGACGTGGCATCCCGCTATCCGGACCTGCCGCTCTTTTTGCAGCCGGGCAATCACACCCCGCCGGCCCCGGGTCACGAAAACGGCGCCATCGACATGACCGGGATCATGCACAGGATGCGCTGGCTCGTCGATCGGGTCACGGCCGACCGGCTCTACTCGGCAACCGTTCTTCCGCAATTGCACACCCTGATCTGGGGCAATCTGAGAGGCGTCTAGAAATTCGATGTCCGATAAATCCATCTATGAAAACCTGACCCAGCTCGGTGCATCCACGGAGCTTCCGGACGATCCCGACAAGGCGGTTCTGGAAAAGGTTCCAAACCCGCAGGCTGGCACCAAATACATGGTCCGCTTCGTGGCCCCGGAATTCACATCACTTTGCCCGATCACCGGTGCACCCGATTTTGCACATCTGGTCATCGACTATGTGCCGCGGAAATTCCTCGTGGAGAGCAAGTCGCTGAAGCTGTTCCTCGGCTCTTTCCGCAACCATGGCGCCTTTCACGAGGACTGCACGGTCTCCATCGGCAAGCGCCTTGTCGACCTTCTCGATCCGGAATGGCTGCGCATTGGCGGCTACTGGTATCCGCGCGGCGGCATTCCAATCGACGTCTTCTACCAGACGGGACCGGCCCCGGAGGGTGTCTGGATCCCCGAGCAGGGTGTCGCTCCATACCGCGGGCGCGGATAAGCCGCGACGCAGATCGTCAAAAAGGATAATTTCCTCTTTCCTCTCGCCCCTTCGACGCGATATCTAGGGCACAACAGTGAGACGGAATCGGTCCTGCAACACATCCCGTCGCATCGGACCGGTCCCTTACCTTCCCGGGTGCAAGAATTCACCTTCAGCTGAACCCCCATGGTCCGGCAATCGGGCGTTCTGTACCGGAGGACAGGGACAGAGGAACAGGAAGAAGACCATGTCCAAAAAGGGCATCATGATCTGCGGTCACGGCAGCCGCGCAAAGTCAGCCGAAGAAGAATTTGCACTGCTGGCGAAGGGCGTGCGTCAGCGTTATCCCGGCGTTCCCGTCGAATACGGCTTTCTGGAATATTCAGCTCCGAATATTCACATGGGGCTCAATGCACTCAGGGACGCTGGTGTCACCGAGATCGTCGCCGTTCCAGGCATGCTGTTCGCGGCAACCCACGCCAAGAACGACATTCCCTCGGTCTTGACCACCTATCAGGAAAAGAATGACGGCCTGACGGTTCACTACGGCCGTGAACTCGGCCTGCATCCGAAGATGATTGCGGCCTTCGAGGCCCGTATCCTGGAAGCACTTGGCGTCGACCACGTCCATGACGGCGACCTTTACGACACGATGCTGGTCGTCGTCGGTCGCGGCACGTCGGACACGCTCGCCAACGCGGAAGCCGCTCGACTGACCCGCATTGTCGCCGAGAATCTCGGCTTTGGCTGGTCGGAGACCGTCTACTCGGGTGTCACCTATCCCTCGGTTGGCCGCGGCCTCGAGATGGCGCTGAAACTCGGCTACAAGAAGATCGTTGTAGCCCCCTATTTCCTCTTCTCCGGCAAGCTGATCGACCGGATCTACAACTATGTCGACTTTGTCGCCAAGACGGCACCGGACGTTACCTTCTACAAGGCCCACTACCTCGCCGACCAGGATCACGTCATCGACACGTTCATCGAGCGCATCGAGGAAGCCGGCGCCGGAACCATCGTCGAGACCCAGGACCTGATGGCGTCCTTCAAGGAGCGTCTGGCGAAAGGTGAAGTGGAAGTGCACCACCATCACGCCGAGTTCCGTGACCCGGAAGACGACGAAGCCGGTGAAGATCACGATCATGACCATTCGCACGGTCACGGCCATGGGCACCACCATCATCATGGACACTCTCATGGGCACGATCACCACCATGGTCACAGCCACGGCGTCTACAAGCACATCGGCCATCCGAACGGCCCGCGCACCATGATCGATCAGGGCGTCTGCTGCTGCTTCATGAGCCAGTTCCCGCAGGAAGTCATTGACGAGGAACGTGCACTTCGGGAACAGGCAAAGTCCGCGTAGTCAACCGCGTCGGACTTGAACCCGAGGCCTCGTCCTCCACCAAGGTCATCCCGGGCTTGACCCGGGATCCGTTCCACATCTCCGCAAACTCCTGCTATCGAAGCGTCCCTGGTGGACCGGCACGCAGAAACCGCAAGCGCTCTGGAAACAAGTGGATCCCCGATCAAGTCGGGGATGACGCACAGGGCATATCGCCACTTCGGGCGGTCATCCCGGGCTTGACCCGGGATCCGTTCCACATCTCCGCAAATTCCCGCTGTCGAAGCGTCCCTGGCGGACCGGCGCGCAGGAACCTCAAGCGTTCTGGAAGCGAGTGGATCCCCGATCACGTCGGGGATGACGCACAGGGCATATCGCCACTTCGGGCGGTCAAGTCTTTGAAGCCAGTCTGGACCAGCTATTCCGGCATCGGCAAGGTCAGACCGGGGGCCTGTTCGATGTCCTGGGTGGTCACCATTTCGAAGTTCGGTGCCTTGGTGTCGTAAACGGCCTTGACGATGAAACCATCGCTGCGCCGGACCCAGTAGGTGTACCGGTTTTCGGTCACCATGCCCTGGCTCACGGTGATATCCGCTGCCACGACATCGACCGTCTCGCCATCAAGTTCTTCTTCGCTGCAGGCGGTGTTGCGCACCGTTGCCGCATTTGCCTCCTTGTCAGCGCGAGCCTTGTCCGCGTTCTGAGCGGTCTCCATGTCCCGGATCTTCTCCCAGGTCTTGCCCTCGTCGGCAGACTGGTAAAGGGCGTTGTTGTAACCCAGTACCCAAGGACCGGCGGGCGATGTCGGCACAGTCATGTAGTGATCCTGGCTCAGGTAAAGAAACTCGTTCGTACTGGCCGGGGCGCCCTTGAACGCGACCGTGGAAAGCGACTTTGTAGGTACACCCTGGTCGAGCTGGAGATAAAGAGCGGTAAAGCGTTCCTGGCATGCGTCGGCATGGGCGGCTTGAACGGTGGCCGCAACCATACCAAGTGCCATCACAATCGATTTCATCAAACCCCAGCCTCGCAATTGCATTTGTCGGAATGCACTCATGGAACACTGTTTTCCGGATCGAGGCAATTGGGCTTTCACCGGCCTTGTGCCGCATGGTCTTTTGCGCCACCAACCGGGTAGGACTTCTGTCAGTCGCCCTCCATCCGGCTCAGATGCTCCCCGAAGATCAGCACATTGCCATCGGGGTCCTTCGTCTCGAACTCCCGCATGTCCCAGGGCTGGTCGGTGATCGCCTCGGTAATGTTGGCCCCGGCCGCCTTCACTTCCTCGTAGTAGGCAGCAACATCTGCGACAAAGCCATAGGCCACAGAAGCGTGCTTTTCGGGACTGGCCGTCAGGTGCACCACGATCCCGTCCCGCCCGAGAATGGCATAGCGCACCGGCTCGGCATCGCTGTCCTTCCATTCAAACTGCGTTTCGAACCGCAGCCTGTCACGATAATAGGCATGCGCGGCAGCAAGGTCCGTTACCCTGAAGACGGGTGCGATATGGGAAAGATGTGGTGACTTCGTGTCGGACATCAGCAATCCTCCGGGTAGACCTCGAGTTGAGCCTGCCGAACTTTCGCCCCGGAAGCAAATAACAAAACGGGCCCCGAAGGGCCCGCTTCAAGTCTCGTCTGATACAGACCTGCAGATCAGCTCGTCACAAGGTTCCGGAGCACATATTGCAGAATGCCGCCGGCCTTGATGTATTCCAGCTCGTCTTCGGTATCGACACGGCAGAGGCACTCGATGGTCTTGGTCGTGCCATCGGCATAGGTCACATCCACGTTCATCATCTGGCGCGGCTTGATATCCGCAATGCCCTTGATGGTCACGCGTTCCGTGCCCTGGATGCCATGGGACTGCCAGCTTTCGCCTTCCTTGAAGGTGAGCGGAATGACACCCATGCCCACGAGGTTGGACCGGTGGATACGTTCGAAGGACTGCGCAATCACGGCACGCACGCCAAGAAGCTTGGTGCCTTTCGCAGCCCAGTCACGCGATGACCCGGTGCCGTATTCCTTGCCGGCAAAGACGACCAGGGGCGTACCGGCCTCCTTGTATTCCATGCAGGCGTCGTAGATCCACTCCTGCTTGCCGTTCTTCATGGTGTAGCCGCCTTCAACACCCGGGACCATCTGGTTCTTGATCCGGATATTGGCGAATGTGCCGCGCATCATGACTTCATGATTGCCCCGGCGTGCCCCGTAGGAATTGAAGTCCTTGCGAGCGACCTGGTGCGAGCTCAGATACTGACCCGCCGGGCTGTCGGCCTTGATGTTGCCGGCAGGGGAGATGTGGTCGGTGGTGATGGAATCCAGGAAGAGCCCCATGACCGCCGCATCATTGATGTCCTCAAGCGGCTTCGGCTCCATCGTCATGCCTTCGAAGTAGGGCGGGTTCTGGACATAGGTCGAGGAGACCGGCCAGCCGTAGGTCATGCCGCCTTCCACCTTGATCGACTGCCAGTGCGCATCCCCCTTGAAGACGTCGCCATAGCGCTCGCGGAACATCTCCTCGTTGATCGACGAGCGGATCAGATCCGTGATCTCTTCCGTGGTCGGCCAGATATCCTTCAGGTAGACGGGGTTGCCGTCTTGGTCATCGCCGAGAGAGTCCTCGGTGATGTTGACATTCAGGTTTCCGGCAATTGCATAGGCAACGACGAGCGGGGGCGACGCCAGATAGTTGGCGCGTACATCCGGGTTCACGCGACCTTCGAAGTTACGGTTGCCGGAAAGCACCGAACAGGCAATCAGGTCGTTGTCGTTGATCGCGGCGGAGATTGCCGGATCGAGCGGACCGGAGTTGCCGATACAGGTGGTGCAGCCGTAGCCGGCCAGCGTAAAGCCGAGCGCGTCGAGATCGTCCTGCACACCCGCCTTTTCCAGATAGTCGGTCACAACCTGGGAACCGGGAGCGAGCGAGGTTTTCACCCATGGCTTGACAGTGAGACCGCGCTTCAGGGCGTTGCGGGCCACAAGGCCGGCACCAATCAGCACCGACGGGTTGGACGTGTTCGTGCAGGACGTGATTGCCGCGATGACGACGTCACCGTTGCCCAGATCATGTTCCTTGCCGTCCACTGCAACGCGCTTGGACAGCTCGTCCGCCTTCTTGAACTCATCCGCCATTGTTCTGGCAAAGCCGGACGCTGCATCCGACAGGTTGATCCGGTCCTGCGGACGTTTAGGGCCGGAGATTGCCGGAACGACGGTGGAGATGTCGAGTTCCAGCGTGTCGGTGAACTCGGGCTCCTCGCCGCCGGACCGGAACATGCCCTGGGCCCTGGAATATTCTTCGACAAGCGCAACGCGATCCTTGTCGCGGCCCGTGGCCTCCAGATATTTCAGGGTCTCGTTGTCGACCGGGAAGAAGCCGCAGGTCGCACCATATTCCGGCGCCATGTTGGCAATCGTGGCTGCATCTTCCAGTGACAGGTTGTCGAGACCCGGACCATAGAATTCAACGAACTTGCCGACGACGCCCTTCTGGCGGAGCATTTCAACAACGCGCAGAACAAGGTCGGTCGCGGTGATGCCGTCATTCAGCTCGCCGGTCAGTTTGAAACCGATGACATCCGGGATCAGCATGGAGATCGGCTGGCCAAGCATGGCGGCTTCAGCCTCGATGCCGCCGACGCCCCAGCCAAGGACGGCCAGGCCGTTGACCATGGTGGTGTGGGAATCCGTACCGACCAGCGTGTCGGGATAGGCAATCGTTTCGCCGTTATCCTCTTTCGTCCAGACCGTCTGGGCGAGATATTCCAGGTTCACCTGGTGACAGATACCCGTTCCCGGAGGCACGGCGCGGAAATTGTCGAAGGCCGACTGGCCCCAGCGCAGGAACTCGTAACGTTCCTGGTTGCGTTCATATTCCAGCTCGACGTTTTTCTTGAACGCATCCTGCGTTCCGAAGAAGTCGATCATGACCGAATGGTCGATCACGAGATCGACGGGCACCTGCGGATTGACCTTGACCGGATCACCACCAAGCTTCACGGCGGCATCGCGCATGGCGGCCAGATCAACGACCGCCGGAACACCGGTGAAGTCCTGCATCAGGACGCGCGCAGGCCGATAGGCGATTTCGTGGGTCGACGTGCGGGTTTTCAGCCATTCGGCGCAGGCAACGATATCGTCCTTGGTGACGGACCGGCCGTCTTCGAAGCGCAAAAGATTTTCAAGAACCACTTTCAAGGAAAACGGCAGCCTGGAAACACCCTCAAGGCCGTTCTTCTCTGCTTCCGGAATGGAAAAATAGGTGTAGGTCTTGCCGCCGGCAGTCAGCGTTTTCTTACACTTGAAACTGTCTAGGGACTGGGTCACGTCGTGCGATCTCCTCAATTGTCCTTGGCACCGGCCCATACCCGACCCGGCACCTGATAAAATCTCCCGATGTCCCGGACGAAACGCAAATCCGCTTCCAGGCCGGTCCATCTAACGCAGACTTCGATTGAGAGCCTCTCCCTCGTTCGATGCCGCATTCCAACACGCCGCCGCCATGGCAGTCCTGGGCAGAATCCACCAGAGATGACGCTGCGGGCATTGTGGTATTATGTGAGTACTCCCGGCGCTTTGAAAAGTGGCGGCTTGCCAATTTTGTCATCCCGCCGCGTTCAGGCGCCGCAAGGAGCAAATTTCCTTCACACAAAGTCAGGAAAAAGATTGCATACTATTGTATACTGAATTAAGACCGCCCTCAGCAAGCTTGTCACGGCGCGCCAGATAAACGGTATTCCGGGGATAAAGCTCCATCGAACTCAAGGACGCCGGGATCATCATGACCTTGTATACTGATTATCTGAACGAGATCGAAACACGCAAAGGCCAGGGCCTGCATCCAAAGCCCATCGACGACGGCGCACTTGTGGGCGAACTCATCGCACAAATCAAGGACGCTTCGAACGAGCATCGCGAAGATTCCCTCAAGTACTTCATCTACAACACGCTGCCCGGCACGACGAGCGCTGCGGGCGTCAAGGCGAAGTTCCTGAAAGAGATCATCCTCGGCGACGCAATCGTTCCGGAGATTTCCGCTTCGTTTGCGTTCGAACTCCTGTCCCACATGAAAGGCGGCCCTTCCGTCGAGGTTCTTCTGGACCTGGCCCTCGGAGAGGACGAAGCCACCGCCCGTCAGGCAGCAGAAGTGCTGAAAACGCAGGTTTTCCTGTATGACGCCGACACGGACCGCCTCAAGGCAGCCCTTGATGCAGGCAACGCCATCGCGAAGGACATTCTGGAAAGCTATTCCAATGCAGAGTTCTTCACCAAGCTTCCGGCTGTAGACGAGGAAATCAAGGTTGTGACCTATGTCGCCGCAGAAGGCGACATTTCAACCGACCTGCTGTCTCCGGGCAACCAGGCCCACTCCCGGTCCGACCGCGAGCTGCACGGCAAATGCATGATTTCCGAGCGTGCACAGAAGGAAATCGAGGCCCTGAAGCTCCAGCATCCGGACAAGCGCGTCATGCTGATTGCGGAAAAGGGCACGATGGGCGTGGGCTCATCCCGCATGTCCGGTGTCAACAACGTGGCCCTGTGGACCGGCAAGCAGGCCAGCCCCTATGTCCCGTTCGTCAACATCGCCCCTGTGGTTGCCGGCACCAACGGCATCTCCCCGATCTTCCTGACGACAGTCGGCGTGACCGGCGGCATCGGCATTGACCTGAAGAACTGGGTCAAGAAGCTGGGCCCGGACGGCAAGCCGATCCTGAACAATGACGGCAACCCGGTTCTTGAGGAAAAATACTCCGTCGAGACCGGCACGGTCCTGACGATCAACACCAGCAAGAAGAAACTCTACAACGACGACGGCAGCGAAGAACTCGTCGACCTGGATGCGTCCTTCACGCCGCAAAAGGTCGAGTTCATGAAGGCAGGTGGCTCCTACGCCATCGTCTTCGGCAAGAAACTGCAGAGCTTCGCCTGCGAGGCGCTCGGCATTGAAATGAAGTCCGCCTTTGCTCCGTCCAAGGAAATCTCCCACGAAGGCCAGGGCCTGACTGCCGTTGAAAAGATCTTCAACGCCAACGCACTCGGCGTGACACCGGGCAAGGTTCTCCATGCCGGCTCCGACGTCCGGGTCAAGGTGAACATCGTCGGGTCCCAGGACACGACCGGCCTGATGACGTCCCAGGAACTGGAAGCCATGGCCGCAACGGTTCTGTCGCCGAAGGTCGATGGCGCTTACCAGTCCGGCTGCCACACGGCATCTGTCTGGGACCTGAAGGCACAGGCCAACACGCCGCGCCTGATGGCGTTCATGCACAAGTTCGGACTGATCACGGCGCGTGATCCGAAAGGTGTCTACCATTCGATGACGGACGTCATTCACAAGGTGCTGAACGACATCACCGTGGACGACTGGGCGATCATCATCGGTGGCGACTCCCACACGCGTATGTCCAAGGGCGTCGCCTTCGGTGCCGACTCCGGCACCGTTGCACTCGCGCTTGCGACCGGTGAAGCCAGCATGCCAATCCCGGAATCGGTCAAGGTCACCTTCAAGGGCCAGATGGCAGACCACATGGATTTCCGTGACGTGGTCCACGCCACCCAGGCACAGATGCTCAAGCAGTTCGGTGACAACGTCTTCCAGGGCCGGATCATCGAGGTTCACATCGGCACCCTGCTGGCCGACCAGGCCTTCACCTTCACCGACTGGACAGCCGAGATGAAGGCCAAGGCATCGATCTGTATCTCTGAAGATGCAACACTGATCGAGTCGCTCGAAATCGCCAAGAACCGCATCCAGGTGATGATCGACAAGGGCATGGACAACGACGCCCAGATGCTCCAGGGCCTGATCGACATTGCCGAGAAGCGCATCGCGGAAATCAAGTCCGGTGAAAAGCCGGCACTGGCTCCGGACGACAACGCCGAGTATTTCGCCGAAGTTGTTGTCGATCTCGAAGAGATCAACGAGCCGATGATCGCCGACCCGGACGTGAACAACGCCGATGTGTCCAAGCGTTACACCCACGACACCATTCGTCCGATTTCCTACTACGGTGCGGAAAAGAAGGTCGACCTGGGCTTCGTCGGGTCCTGCATGGTGCACAAGGGCGATGTGAAAATCGTCGCACAGATGCTGCGTAACCTTGAGAAGGAACACGGCAAGGTCGAGTTCAAGGCACCGCTCGTCGTTGCGGCACCGACCTACAACATCATCGATGAACTCAAGGAAGAGGGGGACTGGGCTGTCCTTCAGAAATATTCCGGGTTCGAGTTCGATGATGCTGCACCGAAAAAGGACGCTCGCGTCGAATACGAGAACATCCTGTATCTCGAACGTCCGGGCTGTAACCTGTGCATGGGCAACCAGGAAAAAGCCGCCAAGGGCGACACGGTTCTGGCCACGTCCACGCGCCTCTTCAAGGGACGCGTCGTGGAAGACTCCGCGGACAAGAAGGGCGAAAGCCTGCTCGCATCGACACCGGTTGTCGTGCTCTCCGCAATCCTGGGCCGGACACCTGACATCGAGGAATACCGCTCGGCTGTCGATGGCATCGACCTGACCAAGTTTGCCCCGCCGCTGCAAAAGCCGCTCGATACCCTGTCCGCTCACTACTAAGAGCATCGGCAGCGGCGGTTACCGCCGCTGCCGTACCTTTGCCTGTCTCCGCATAAGCGGCTAGCCGGACCGCCGACCCCGCCTTCGACACCCACTGTTCCGGAAAAATTCTCAGACGCTTACCTTCGACGACGCAGGACATTGTCGGCCGCTGTCTATTGCGCCGGGCAGGCCTTGCCGTTAAGAAATCGGCTATGTGCCGTTTTTTTCTATTGATATTTTTCAGTAGCCTATTTGTACCACTTGCCGGAACAAGCGCCCAGGAATCGGAGGGATCTGCAGAAATCCTGCCCGTGACGCCGAGCGAAACCGGCGAGGACTATTTGCGCGCGATCCGCCTGCGTGGAATCAACCCCGAGGTCACATTCTATTCCCCCTCCGGTCCCGCACCTGAACTCGACACCCGGCAGCAACCCGAAAAACCCGCCGATCAGACATCCACAAGCAGCGGGGAAACGTCCCTCGAAGCAAGGTGGATCTTCGGACTGATCGCAGTGACACTGCTCGCGCTGATCCTTTTTCTCTTCATCCGCTTCGGCGCCGGGATGTCCATCACCTTCAAGGGGGATGCCAAGAACCCGGACAGCCAGAGGAAGTCGCCAAAGGGTCTGGGTGAAGCTCCGGTCTGGGCCGAAAGACTTGGCTCGCTCGACGAGATCCTGCGCATGCGCGACCGTCGGCAGGCGCTTGTGCTCCTGGCCCGCAAGGCGCTCACCAGTACCGTCGCAGCAAATGGCGTCCTGATGCAGCGCAGCTGGACCGCCCGTGACGCGCTTCGCCACATTCCTGAAAAACAGGGCCATCTGGATAGCCTGCGTGCCCTGGTCCTCTCGAGCGAACGGGTTCAGTTCGGTGGACGAGACGTGTCTGAAGACGAGTTTCGAGCACATGTCGACAGCTGCAAGCCGTTGCTGGCAGGTGCGTCATGAGTGACACGACAAGCACCAGCGAAGAGCGCCAGGGACCGAGGATCGAGACCTTGATCATCGCAGCCATCTGCTTCCTCGCCGTTCTGGCCGCCTGGTGGCTGTTGTCCGGGCGGCAACAGTCCCTGCGCGCATCCCCTGCCGGCCTTGACGGATTGCAGGTCTGGTTGTCCTCGAACGGGGTCAGCGCCCAGAATTTTTCCGGCGGCTGGCTGATGGATCAGAACTCCGTCGGCCTGCTGGTGCTGCCGCTCTACGACACCCGGCTCGATGAAGACCGCATTGCACCTGCAAACAAGGAAGAGTTGCTGCAACAGCAGGACGAGTTCGATCTGGAAAGCGCCCAGATCTTCGAGAAGGCCAGCAAGGTCCCGACAATGCTGGTTCTGCCGAAATGGCGCACCGGCATGCGGCTGACCTCAAGGGTACACTCGGTTCTTCTCGTGGAACAGGACAGGTTGAGTGCAATACTCGGGAAGCTGCTGGAAGGGGGCGACTACGAGGTCTCTCGCGACAGCGAACCTTTCACCGAGTTTTCCTACACCTCATCGGATGGCGACACCCGGTGGATGGAGATCTATTCGGCGCAGACCTTCAAAGGCGGCAACTGCACACCGATTATCGGAACTCAGGACGACATGCTTCTTGCAGAGTGCCACATGGACCGGTCGCAAGCTGACGGCGACCCGACCGTTCTTGTCCTCGCCGATCCGGACCTTCTGAACAATCACGGACTGCGGCTCGGCGACAATGCCACAGTCGCGCTGGATGTTCTTCGCACCAGGGCCGGTGACCACAACCTGGTGATCGATTACACCCAGTCCGTCTGGTTGCGCGACCCGGCAAACCAGCCGAAACGGGAACGCACCTGGTCCGATCTTCTACGCTTTTTCGAACAGCCCTTCCTGACGCTGTGGATCAGCGCCGGTCTCATTCTTGCGCTCGCCCTTTGGCGTGCCGCACTGCGCTACGGTCCGATCCGGAGCGGCCTTTCAGGTCCCGGCGCCAGCAAGTCGCTGGCCATACGGGCACGGGCCCGTCTCATGCGTCTGAGCGGTCAGGACGGGGCTCTTGCCAGCGAATATGCCTCGGCACGCATCGCCGCCAAGGCAGAGGCGCTTTTTGGCGCAGCCCACGCCCGCTATTACTCCAGCGAGGACGAATTCCTCAAATATGCGGACCGGCGTCATCCCGATGAGGCAGAACGCCTGAGGGCCATCCTGAATGAAATCCGCATGCTTCCCGTCTATCTGCCGGCAAGCGAAGCGATCCACCAAATTGACGAACTGGAACAGGTTTTGGAGCAAATCACTCATGACGCTTGAAGCCCTGCGCGACCGCACCGAAGCCCTCAGGGCAGAAATCGGACGCACCGTCCTGGGTCAGGACGAAACAATTGAACTGTTGCTTGTTGCGCTGTTCGCGCGCGGCCACGTATTGCTCGAGGGTCCTCCCGGCACGGCGAAGACGCTGCTGGCGCGCAGCTTTTCTGCTGCCCTCGACCTTGAATTTGGCCGGATCCAGTTCACGCCCGACCTGATGCCCGGCGATGTTCTGGGCACATCCATCTTCGACTTCCGCACCAACAATTTCGTTCTGACAAAGGGACCGGTCTTTTCTCAGGTGCTGCTTGCCGACGAAATCAACCGGGCGCCACCGAAGACGCAGGCCGCCCTGTTGCAGGCGATGAGCGAGCGAACCGTCAGCATTGACGGCACCGACCATTCGCTCGGCAGCGAGTTCATCGTCGTCGCGACACAAAACCCGATCGAGCAACAGGGAACCTACCCGCTGCCGGAAGCACAGCTTGACCGCTTCCTATTCAAGCTTGTCATCGATTTCCCGCCGGAAGACGTGGAGATGGCGATCCTTCGCCAGCATGCCGCAGAGCCCCTTGAAGCAGGTCTGGAAACGGCCGGCCTCGCGAAGGTGCTGGATTCGGCCGCGCTCGCCGAAACACGCGCACTGGTGGACAGCATCATCCTCAAGGACGACATCCTTGCCTATGTTCTGCGGCTGATCCGGGCGACACGTGAAAGTTCCGAGATCGCCTTTGGTGCCTCGACACGCGCAGCCGACGCGCTCGCCAGCGCTGCCAGGGCAACAGCCGCCCTGAACGGCCGGGATTTCGCGATCCCCGATGACGTCAAGAAACTGTTCATTCCAACTTTGCGCCACCGGATCGTGCTGGGCCCGGCGGCCGAAATCGAAGGGCGCAGTCCGGCACAGGTTCTCGAAAACATTCTCAATCAAGTCGAGGCACCACGCTGATCAGGCCATCGAAAAGACTGCTGTTTGCAAGCGTCGCCGCCCTGTTCCTGTCGCTGGTTCTGGTGGTGAGCGGCGGAGCCTTGCGCGAAATCGCTTTTCTGCCCTGGGCCATTCTCGCAGCTCTGGTCATCCTGGACCTTGCGCTTTCACTTCGGCGTCCAAGGGACCTGTCCTTCGAGGCACCCACCGAGGTTTTTGTCGGCGATACGGCTTACCTCGTTTTGGAGCTCCGCAACGCTCCGGCAGGTCTTGGCGCTAGGATCGACTGGCCTGCCGGCCTGAGCGGTGACCGGGAGATCTTCTTCCGGCGTCAGCCAGACGGCTCCGCCTCGGTGAAGATTTCCTGCCGCGCGGTGTGCCGGGGTCTGTGGCGCCTCGAACATCTCTGGCTCATGTGGACCTCGCGCCTGCAATTGCTTGAATTTGTTCCCCGCCTGAAGCTGGGCGCCGAACTGCGCATCGTACCGAACATCCGTCTTGTCCAGTCCGGTCAGATCACCACAACGGTCAAGTCCGCACTCTATGGCGTGAAGGAGAACCGTGCGATCGGCGAGGGCTCGGAATTTGAACAGCTGCGCGATTTCGTCCAGGGCATGGATATCAAGACCATCGACTGGAAGCGCTCTGCCAAGCGGCGCTCCCTCGTTGCCAAGGAACTCAGATCCGAACGCAATCACCACGTGATCGTGGCGCTCGACAATGGCTACCTGATGCGTGAAGAGATCGCCGGACTGCCGAAGATCGACCACGCGGTCACTGCAGCTCTGGCAACGGCCTGGGCCGCCACGGTCGGTGGTGACCTCGTCGGCTACTATTCCTACGATGTGCGTCCGCGCACCTTTTCCGCCCCGGCGCCGGGCCGGAACGCCTTCGCCAGGCTTCGCAACTGGACGGCAGAACTCGACTATGTCAGCCGCGAAACCAATCACACGCTGGCGATGACGGAGCTGAACGCCCGCACGCCAAAACGCAGCCTGATCATCATTTTCACCGATTTCATCGACACGACCTCGGCCGAGCTTCTGATCGAAAACATAGGCATCCTCGCAAAGCGGCATCTTCTGATCTTCGTTGCCATCCGCGATCCCGATATGGAAAAGCTGGTTGAAGAGGCTGCAGGTGACCTAGACGGGGCTGCGACACTGGTTGCGGCCAACCAGTCGATCCACGAAAGGCGTCTGGTTCTTGAACGGCTGGCCCGGAAAGGTGTCACGATCGTTGACGCCAAACCCAACACGGTCACGGCGCGGCTGATTTCGACCTATCTGGATATCAAGGCACGGGAGCTCATCTGACATGAGTCTCGACCGACAGGACCTCTCGGGAACCGCGAGCGGGACACTCTCACCGCAGCCCGGCAGTTCAGGAAATGGCGGCCAGAATGGCAACGGCCAGGAGCTGATGCGGTCAGCCCGGTTTCGCCAGGAACGCGAAGCGGATTGGCGCCGGCTGGAATGGCTGGTGCTGGAAGCGGAACGCAAGGGTCTTCAGCGCATGGGATTTGCCGACGCGCGCGATCTGGCGTCACTCTATCGCCAGGCAACGACCTCTCTTGCCATCGCAAGGGAAATCTCTCTCGACAAGGCGCTGCTGGCCTATCTCGAGGCCTTGACGGCACGCGCGTATCTGTGTGTCTACGCGCCCCAGGAGCGCCTTGGCGGACTGGTTTCCCGGTTTCTCAGCCACGGTGCGCCCCAGGCAATGCGCCGATGCTGGTTCTACGTGTTGCTTGGCTTCCTGTGCATGGGGCTCGGCGTTCTGGCCGGCTATCTTCTCTATTTCGAGAACACGGACTGGTTCTACGTTTTCATGCCCGAGGAACTGGCGGGCGGACGCGGACCCGACGCCACCAACGATTACCTGCGCTCCGTAATCTATGATCAGGACCCTGAATCGTCCGGGCTCGGGGCCTTTGCGACATACCTGTTTTCGCACAACACCCGGATTGCGATTTTCGTGTTCGGCCTGGGGGTGTTTGCCTGTTTTCCCGCAGCCCTGCTGACATTCTACAACGGCCTTGGTCTTGGCGCCTTCTACGCACTCCATGTCGAGCGGGGCCTCGGGTTCGATCTCGGCGGTTGGCTGTCGATCCATGGCGTTACGGAACTGTCCGCCATCTGTATTGCCTGCGGCGGCGGGCTGAAACTGGGCGTTGCCATGCTGTTTCCCGGTGATCTTTCGCGGGCGGAGTCCCTGCGTCTTGCCGGGCGCGACGCAGTCAAGCTCGCCCTGGTCGCGGCAATCATGCTCATTGCCGCGGCCCTGCTGGAGGGCTTTGGCCGGCAACTGGTCCAGGACATGACCACGCGCTATCTCATCGGTTGGGGTGTTGGCGGTTTGTGGCTTGCCTGGTTCCTCCTCGGCGGGAGGAGCCGGCGATGATCTTTCGACGCTGGAGAGAGCGGCGGCGGAACCTGCCCTCCCCCGATGAATTACTGCCACCCGAGGGCGTTGCCCTGACGCTGCCGATTGCCGGTGTCGGTGTCCGGCTGGGCGCCCAGATCACCGACATCATCATCACGCTCGTCGCTGCGATCTGCGTGGTCGTCCTGCTGCTTGCACTCGACATAACCGGACCGCAAACGATCTTCGTAATCGGCACTTTGATCTTCTTTTTGATCCGAACCCCCTATTACGTTCTGGCGGAACTCGCCTGGAATGGCCAGACGCTTGGCAAACGGCTGATGAAGATCAAGGTCGTTTCCCATGACGGCGGCTCCCTTTCAGCCCATGCCATCGTCTTGAGAAACCTCATGAAAGAGGCGGAAGTTTTTCTTCCGGCAACCCTGCTCCTGACGCTCGACTCCGCGTCGCCGATCGCCTCCATCCTGTCTCTTGGCTGGATCACGGTTGGCCTTCTGGTCCCGATCATGGACCGTTACCGCCGCCGGTTGGGCGACATGATGGCGGGCACCCATGTCATCCACCTGCCGGTGCCCCTGCTGTTGAAGGACCTGGCCAGCGAAGCACCCGCATATGGTGAGAAGAAGCAGAAGTTCAAATTCCTGACCCACCAGCTGGACCATTACGGCGCGTTTGAATTGCAGACGCTGGAGACGCTCCTGCGCAGCCAGAGCAACCCGCAATCATCGAGCGCCGCAAAACAGCGCGACGCGACAATCGAGGCCATTGTGGAACGCATCCGCAAGAAAATCGGGTATGCGGACCCTGTACCCCATGCCGACCGGGTCCGGTTTCTGAAGGCTTTCTATAACGCCCAGCGCGAGCACCTGGAACAGCGCCAATTGTTCGGCGACCGGCGCGAGAACAAGCATTACGCCCAGTCCGGCGAAGAAACCTGATCAAGGCCGCGGTGTTTCGACCAAAAGACATGCGGGGTTTTATTGTCTGAATTTACAATGTCTTTATTTGCAATTATTAATTGCAAACAATTTTCTTCAACACCATTCATTGAAGTCTTTTTTGGAGTATTTGAATGACTGACTCGGCAAGCACGATGGGCGGTGCGCCCGCACAAATCCCGGCAAAACCCTCACTTGGCGTCGGCAACATCATCGCTGATTCACTTGGAATTTGCTTGAAACGCTTCGCTGCTGTTTTCGTTATCAGTCTTTTGCCGAGCGCCATCGGCCTGTTCCTCTACAGCCAAGTGATTGGTGTCGAAGCGATACTCGGTCTCGCACAGCCCCAGTTTAACGACACCGCCGCAGGTGTTGCTTATGCGCTCGCTGTTCTTGGAAGCCTCGTCGTCTACTACATCACCATTGCCTTGCTGGTACAGCTCGCTTACGACGCAAAGCTGCAGCGTCCCGTCCGCTTTGGCAGATACATTCTGCCCACCCTCACCGCAATCGTACCAATCGTTTTGACCGGCATTGCCGTCACTCTACTGGTTGTTTTTGCCTCGCTCGCATTACTCGTTCCAGGCTTGTGGGTCTATGCCGTCTTTTCAGTGACAGTACCTGCGATTGTGATTGAACGGATCGGATTCAGGGGCATGGCCAGGAGCGCTTCACTCACCAAGGAGTACCGCTGGCCGATTGCCGGGCTGCTGCTTCTGGTGTTGCTCTTCACAAGCGGAATGAGCTTTGCAGCGCAATTCTTCAGCAGCATTGCCTATGATGCAGGGGGGCTTGCCGGGGCCATTGTCTTTTATTTGCTTGTCACAACAATCGCTACTGGTCTGGCGAGTCTGCCCCTCGCCCTCATCTACGCACGCCTGCGGGAAATCAAGGAAGGCATCAGCGTCGACCAGATCGCTTCGGTATTCGACTGATCGACCGCCGAGTGCAGTTGGCTCCCGGAGATGTGGAAGGGCCTTTCCTGCCAGATCCAAATCAACCAGCGAGCCTGCGGAACAAGGAACACCCGCTTAATCGATGACCAACCATGACCTCCCCACAAGCGCTCCCGTGATTGGAACCCAGCCGCCGCAGAAGGAAAACCAGGCACCGAGCGTAACGCCGTTTGGGGTCAGTACGGTCGTCGGTGACAGCTTTTCCTTGCTCGTGCAGTGTTTCCTGCCGGTGATCGCGCTTGTGTTTGTCCCGGACATGCTGGCTTACCAGGCAACCTTCCTTCTTGCCGATGCAATCAGCCTTCACGGCGTGCCCTTCTCAATTCTGGAAGGTTATGAGGAAGAAACCTTTTTGGGCCTCTCCTTCCTGATCGGGTACAGTCTCTACTTTCTGCAGACCTCTCTGCTGGTACAACTCGCCTATGACGCCAAGCTGGGGCGCCCTCTGCAATACGGCCGATACGTCCTGACACTGATCAAGAACCTCGTGCCGGTTTTACTGCTCAGCCTCATGGTTCTCCTGATGATTGTTCCGGCCTTCATGGCTCTGATCATTCCGGGCTTCTGGGTGAATGCGGTTTTCGCTGCCGTCGTCCCGGCTGTGGTCATAGAACGATCCGGTTTCCGGGCACTTGGCAGAAGCATCGAGCTCACTCGGAATTACCGTTGGCCGATCGTCGGCGCATTTCTCATGGTGGGGTTCGTTTCCAACATTCTGGACAACATTGCCGAAAAACTCTCCGGATTTGTGGCCCAGGCTTCATCCTTCGGCCTGCTTGAGTCCGTCGTCTATGTTGCAATATCTGGCATCGGCACGGCGCTTTTCGGCATCCTGACCGCCCTGATCTACGCCCGCCTGCGGGAACTGAAGGATGGAATATCCGTCGACGATATCGCCTCCATTTTCGACTGAAGGGACAAACCGATTGACCGAGTGCTGAACTCTTCGCTTGGTACAAAGGCCGTCCAGCTTGAGAAAAGGGAGCGAGGCCCATAGGGTTTGACTTTGATTTGAGACAGCAAACGTTTCGAGAGCGCCGGAAATTGCAAGAACAGGAAAACAGGGCCAAGGACGAAGTTTATCCGCACCAAGATAACCGAGATGATGCTGAGAAAGAAAAACCACCAAAGACACCTCTCGGCACAGGCCTTCTGCTCCGGGACAGTTTCTCAATCCTTGCAAGACACTTTGTTCAAGTCCTCCTGATTGGCTTCGTGCCCAGCCTGCTCGGCGTGCTTGTGTCAGGCAACATTGTCGGTTTCGAAGTTGCAATCGGCGGTGAAGTTTCCGACCTTCCAGGCGGGGACGCCGTCACAAGCCTGGTTGATCTTGTGGTCTACTCCATCACAACCGCCTTCCTTGTGCAGCTCGCCTATGACGCCAAAAGTCAACGACCGGTGCATGTTCTTGCCTATATCGGCCCCGCCTTGAGGGCCTTGGTTCCCATTACCATCATGGGAATTGTGGTAAGTCTGGCGAGCGGTCTCGCAACACTGGCATTCATCATCCCCGGGCTTTATGTCTACGCCATGTTTGCAGTTATGGAACCGGCCACGGTAATCGAACGGGCCGGTTTTCGCGGCATGGCGCGAAGCGCGCAGCTGACAAGAGAATACCGCTGGGCAGTCCTCGGAGCGTTCATCCTGGGCTTCCTGTGCTATGCAATTCCGCTCTTCGCCGGCTTCTTTGCTGCCGAACTCGCGATGGCTCAATCGCACCTTACCCTTGCAATTGTCCTGTTCACGATACTCAGCAGCATCGGCACAGGTTTCCTGTCGATCCTGACAGCCCTGATTTATGCGCGACTGCGAGAAATCAAGGAAGGCGTCGGGATCGACGAGATCGCGGCCGTCTTTGACTGAGCAGTGCCCCCGCCTCCTTGGAAGAGCATACTGACCAATCCTGCAAGAAATGGACTTGAGAAGACCCAATGGATGCCGACAACTTGTCCAACCAAAGTGACCAGACAGCCAAAGACATCCAGCCTGGTCCGGAAGACCGCGTGGTGAGGCCCGAACTTGAGATCGAGAAATTGCCGCTTGGTGTCGGTCCGATCATTGGGGACAGCTTTCACATCCTGATCAGCAACGCGGTTCTGGTCGTTCTTGTCGGCTTCGTCCCCGTTCTTCTCGGGGAACTTGTCAAATACGTGGTGTTCGCGATCGGACCGCTACAAGGCCTCGAAGCCAGGTGGGGGTTTGGGATCAACATGACTTTCAGCCTGTCCGCCAGCGGTGTGGTCGACATGATTGCATACGCCGTCTCCACTGCCCTTCTGGTCCAATTGGCCTATGATGCGCAAGTGTTCCGGCCCATCAGGATCAGGCGTTACCTGGAATCCTCGATGAATTCCATTCTGCCGCTTACCCTGTTGAGTCTTGCCATTATCACCTTGTTCTTTGCAGGAAGCGTTCTGCTGATCGTGGCGGCCGGTAGTATCGGCATTACTCCGTTGCTCACAGCGCCGCTCCTGATCCTGCCCCTTTTGTGGCTGTGCGCGGCTGTTTGTGTCACGGCACCGGCCGTCGTGATTGAACGGGTCGGGTTTCGGGGACTGGCACGCAGCCTGTCTCTCACCAAAGGCTATCGGTGGCCGATTGTCGGAACCATCGTTCTGGCAACGATCGTGATCAGTACTCTCGTCATCATGGCGCTGGTTCTGATCAGCTTCTTCGCTGCGATCGGCGGTGCCAGCGGGATCGTGGGCTTCATCCTGGCATTCGTGGCGTCGGTCGCCGCCTCGACCCTGGCAACCGGGTTGTTCAGCATACTTTTCACCCTGATCTATGCTCGGCTGCGGGCGATCAAGGACGGGTTGAGCCTGCGGGAAATTGCCGAAATCTTCGGATGACGAAAAGGAAGACACTCAGTGACAGACCAGAACCAATCCTCTTCGCAGCCCGGCCAGGACTGGCGGCCTCAGCAGACCCAACCCAAATTGCCTCTTGGGGTTGGAACGATCATCGCACAGAGCTTTTCAATCCTGTTTCGTAATTTCTTTCGCGTCTTTCTCGCGGGGGTCGTTCCCAGCGTATTGGGTTACATTATCCCGCTTGCACTTGTAGCCAGTATTGGCTCGCTTTCGACTTTTCAGCAATTGCAGCTTCAGCCGGAGGAAGCATTCACAAGGGTCGCCATATTGGGCACCGTTTGGACGTTCCTACAGATCGCTGTCTATGCAATTACCGCTGCTCTTCTGGTCCAGCTAGCATATGATGCAAAACTCAGCCGGCCAGTGCGATTGCTGCGCTACGTGAAACCCGCAATCTCGGCTGTTCTGCCAATTATTGTTTTGGGTATAGCAGTAAGCTTTCTGTTGGTTATCGCAATGTCAGCGTTTTTCTTGGTCGGGTCCTTGCTAGGACCGGCCATATTGATCCTGTTCCCAGTAGCATCCTTGTTTTACGGTTGGATCGTTGCGGTTTTCGTTGTCACCGCACCCGCAATCGTCATTGAGCGCGTCGGCCTCAGAGGGCTAAAACGTAGCGCTGAACTCACCAAGGAATACAGGTGGCCTATTGTCGGGACACTTGCTTTAGCCGCGATTTGCTTCGGCCTCATCAACACCGTCATCGGTGGTGTTGCAACACTCTTTTTTGTTGCTTTGGTAAGTACAACGCAAGATGGAGCCTACCTTGGGGCATTGACTGGCAGTATTCTTCCCCTCTTGCTCTATTCAACAGTCTTTACAATCGGCACCGGCCTTGTGTGCATCGTCATCGCCCTGATCTACGCCCGTCTTCGGGAAATCAAGGAAGGCATAAGCGTCGACCAGATCGCGGCCGTTTTTGAATGAAACCCGGGCTCTTCGAAACGCCTTGAACGGCCCGGTTGCTTGAGCCCTATCGGGAAAAGACCTATTCTGCCCGGCACAACGACTAAAGTCTTATTCACTGCTGCACACCAACAACAATTACGACAAACCCATCTTTGAAAATTTTTTGATTTAGCGGAGTAAAAACATGACCGATGCAAGCATGGCGCAGCCGAAAGTCCCATTGGGGGTCGGGTCGATCATATCCGAGAGTTTTTCCATCCTTTTCGGGAAGTTCATCCAGGTCATCATCATCGCCTTTGTACCCACATTGATCGGGTTCCTGATTTCGGGAGTCCTGAACGGGTTCGACGTCACGCTCGGACAGGCAGAAGCCGAGTTCACCGGCCCCGGTGACGTGATCAACAATATCCTGGCATTTCTCATCAACATGGTGGTCTATGCCATAACCACCGCGCTGCTGGTGCAGCTCGCCTATGACGCCAAACTCGGGCGGCCGATCCAGCTTGGCCGGTATGTCGGGCCCGCGATGAGCGCGGT
This sequence comes from Roseibium sp., assembly GCA_017643925.1. Classification (GTDB taxonomy): domain Bacteria; phylum Pseudomonadota; class Alphaproteobacteria; order Rhizobiales; family Stappiaceae; genus Roseibium. The sequence goes on from JAEPML010000004.1 coordinate 223,843, forward strand.
CGTTCCACTCGCGATCCTTTCAATCGTCACCACGATCCTCGTCATGCTCGGCATGATGCTGTTTATCGTACCGGGCCTCTGGGTTTATGCGGTCTTCTGCGTGCTCGCACCGGCAATCGTCATCGAACGGGCCGGTTTCGGCGGCATGGGACGCAGCAGGGCGCTCACCAAGGAATATCGCTGGCCGATTGTTGGTGGCCTGATCCTTGGTTTGCTCGTTGCCATCGGGCTTCAGATCGTCGCGATGCTCCTGGTCGCGGGCATCGCTGCCTTCGGAACCCTTGGAATGGTACTGGCCTTGATCTTGCTGGTCGCAATATCCACGCTGGGGGCCGGGTATCTCAGTATTCTGGTGTCCCTCATCTATGCTCGCCTGCGCGAGATAAAGGAAGGCGTCAGCGTCGATCAGATCGCATCCGTATTCGACTGAGTGACGTTTTGAAGGTGATCGAAAACCGCCTTTAATTGAAACAACGTTCACACATTTAAAAGCGCGGCCATTTCAGCGAAGTGGCTGCGCTTTTTCTGTTACGGATGCCTGACGCGCAGGGAATTATTTGTATGACCTAAGCAGCTACCAAGACTAGAATTTCGCTTTTGATTCAATGATCTGTTGTTTGGGACATCAGATCGAGATCCCCTAACCTTTCGGCAACTCTTTCTCTCTACACAGCTCGGAAAATCATTCCGAATCTCTACGGAACACCAATCCATATCTGCGAATGTTGGGGGCTGACAGCAGTGCTGAAGAACATATCCATCGTCAAGAAGATGCTTGGCGTCATTACCCTTTTGAGCATTGCCGCCGCTGGCACAACCTGGCTGGCACATAACCAGCTTGGCGCGATCACAACCGCCTTCAACGAAGTCGGAATGTCGGAGGAAGCCGCACGTGAAGCGATGGATCTCAGGATCGACATCGTTGCCATCAGCCGGATGACATATCAGCTCGCGCTCGACACGGAAAACGCTGCCACCTATCACGGGCAGAACAGGCGTCGCAGCGAAGAAATGCTGTCCCGCCTTCCGAAACTTGATGCCACGGCCGACGCCAAGCAAAAGCAGCAGCTGGAAGCCATTCGCGCGTCGCTGGTTTCCTACTTCGCCAGCATCGAGAACATGATCAATGTCGCCGAAAGCGATCCTGCAAATGCGACAGCGATCAACCAGGCACTCGACACGGCTCTGGCGGGACAGAAAAGGGTCACGATGACGGTCAAGGCATACAGCCTGTACTCGTCCGAAAAGATGGCAGACGAGCGGACGCTCGCCAGCCAGAATGCACTTTCTGCGGCCCAGCAACTGGTCCTCATTGCAGGATTGGCCATCGTGATCTGTTTCAGCCTGGGCTTGACGATTGCACGTTTTGGCATTTCAAAACCCATCGGCCGGACCGTCGCCACCTTCAAGTCTCTGGCACAGGGCAATCTCGAGGTGGAGATCGACGGCACGGAACGCGGTGATGAAATCGGCGATCTCGCAAGAACGGCCCAGTATTTCAAGGAACAGTCGGTATCGAGTGCTAAATTGACCCGCGAAGCGCAAGAGCAGAAGTCCCGCTCGGAAACCGAACGCGCCAACGAGTTGAACCTGATGGCTGAACAGTTCGAACACGCGGTCGGCGGTATCGTGCAATCGGTCTCCGCGGCAGCCAGCCAGCTGGAGACTTTCGCACGCGAGATGTACGACACCGCTAGCGTCACCTCGGAACGGACCGCTGCCGTTGCCAACACCTCCGGCGAGGCAACACACAATGTTGAAACCGTCGCATCGGCAACCGAAGAACTGACCGCCTCGGTCCAGGAGATTTCCGGTCAGGTCGACACGTCCAACCAGATTTCCGAGGAAGCGGCCAAGGACGCAGATGCCGCGGCCGGAAAGGTCCACGGCCTTTCGAGTGCTGCCCAGAAAATCGGTGACATCGTCGAACTCATTTCCGGAATTGCGGCACAGACAAACCTCCTGGCCCTCAACGCGACCATCGAGGCTGCCAGGGCCGGAGATGCCGGCAAGGGATTTGCCGTTGTAGCGTCCGAAGTGAAGGCACTGGCAGATCAGACGTCGCGGGCAACCACGGAAATCGCCGATCAGATTGCCGAGATCCAGACCTCCACCAAGGACTCCGCAACGGCCATCAACGGCGTTGCCGAAACCATCGGCAAGGTGAAGGAAATCAGCACCGCGGTGGCTGCGTCGGTCGAGCAACAGGCGGCTGCGACCCATGAGATCGCGATGAACATTCAGCAGGCCGCAGCGGGCACGGGAGAGGTCTGCCACTCGATCACGACCGTGACCGAAGCCGCCGAAAAATCCAGCCTGACCGCGAACCAGGTCCTGCAGGCCTCCGGCGACCTGGCCAAACAGTCCGACCACCTCAGGAGCGAGTTGAACAAGTTCCTGACCACGATCCGCGCCGCCTGACCGAAACGGATCGTCAATTCTTGGGGGGCTCCGGCGGAATGCCGGAGCCCTTTCGCTTTGAAAGGCATGGCTCCCTGGACCGGTTCTTCAAAAAACCGTCCCTTGACAAATATTAAGGCCGAGATTTTGCCTTGCGTGGTAACAGCAGCTCCAACTAGGGTCCGAACCCTGACAAGTGCATCGCCGAATTTCCTTCTGGAGCCTCGCCCTGAAACTGATTGCTGACAACCTGACCATCGACCGCGGCGGACGCCGCGTGTTTCAGGGTCTTTCGTTTTCGCTCGACAGCGCAGCCGCCCTTGTGGTGACCGGGGCAAACGGCATTGGCAAGTCATCACTGCTGCGCACGCTCGCCGGCCTGGTGACGCTTGCCAAGGGCGAGATCCGCCTGGAGGGCGGAGAACCCGATCGTTTGCCGCAGGAACACGCTCACTATTTCGGTCACCAGGACGCCGTCAAACCCGCCTTGTCCGTTCTTGAGAACCTCAAATTCTGGCAGAGCTTCGCATCGCCGGCCAAGGTGTCCGGTTTTGGCGAGACAGGGCGATCCCCCATGGACGCTTTGGAGACGCTTGGCATCGGCCACACGGCCCACCTGCCAGCGGCCTATCTGTCTGCCGGTCAAAAGCGCCGGCTTTCACTGTCCCGCCTGTTGGTGACGCCGCGCCCGATCTGGCTGATGGACGAACCGACCTCGGCGCTCGACAAGGCGTCCGAAAAGCAACTGCTGGATCTGATGAACACCCACTTGTCGGACGGCGGCATGATCATCACCGCGACACATACCGAACTTGCCCTGAACAACCCGAAAAACCTGCATCTTGAAGCGGCTGCACCGGACGCGGTTGCGCCCGAGGAGATGATTTGATGACCGGTTGGGCCATGGCACTTTTCCAGCGCGACCTGCGCCTGTCCATCCGTGTCGGGGGCAGTGCCCTGGTCGGTGTGTTGTTCTTCCTGGCAGTCGTTACCGTCATTCCGTTTGGCGTCGGCCCGGATCTCAACCTGCTTTCGCGCATTGGACCTGCCATCCTCTGGATCGGTGCGCTGCTGGCAACGCTCCTCGGACTGGACAGGCTGTTCCAGGCCGACCGCGACGACGGCACGCTGGACCTGATGCTGATGGCCGGACGGCCGCTGGAACTGGTGGTTCTGATCAAATGCCTGGCGCACTGGGCCGCAACCGGTCTGCCGCTGGTCGTCGCCGCGCCTCTGCTGTCGATCTTTCTGAATGTCGACCTTGTTGCCATGGGCGCCGTGACGCTGACACTTCTGGTCGGCACACCGGCGCTTACGCTGATCGGCGCAATCGGCGCCTCGCTCACCGTCGCCCTGCGACGTGGCGGTCTTCTGCTTGCCGTTCTGGTGGTCCCGCTGGCGATCCCGGTCCTGATTTTCGGTGTCAGTGCCGCCGATGCCGCCATTCACGATCCGGTGCCCTTCATGACGCCGTTCCTGATCCTGTGCGCCCTGTCCCTGATCGCCGCGGTTATCGGCCCCGTCGCATCGGCCGCTGCCTTGCGCTTTTCCGCGGAATAAGGTCGGGAGCAACGGATACGCTTGCCGCCAAACAATCCGGATTGCTGTTGGCCGCACTCACGCTACATTGACTTGATAAAAGGCAATGCAAGTTGCGACCCTTCGGTGCATTGAAGGGTGGGAGAGATTGAAGTAGAAGGCTCCAATGGCATTTTGGGACTATGCAAATCCGACGCGTTTTCTGAGGCTCGTGCAGGTGCTTCTGCCGTGGCTGATCGGCCTGTGCCTGCTGTTCTTTGCAGTTGGGCTCTACATGAGCCTGTTCATCGCACCTGAAGACTACCAGCAAGGCGCGACTGTCCGGATCATGTATCTGCACGTGCCGGCCGCCTGGCTCTGCATGATGTGCTACTCCGTGATGACCCTGTCTTCCATCGGCACACTTGTCTGGAAACATCCGCTTGCGGATGTGTCGGCCAAGAGCGCGGCACCGATCGGCGCCGCCTTCACGTTCATGGCGCTGGTTACCGGTTCGCTCTGGGGCAAACCCATGTGGGGCACCTACTGGGTCTGGGACGCCAGGCTGACTTCGGTGCTGGTCCTTCTGATCATGTATCTGGGCCTGATGACGCTCTGGCGCACCATGGAAGACCAGATCAAGGCCGGCAAGGCGGCCGCAGTCCTGACACTCGTCGGTGCACTCAACCTGCCGATCATCAAATTCTCCGTGGATTGGTGGAATACGCTTCATCAACCGGCCAGCGTCATTCGCATGGACGGACCGACGATCCACCCCGATCTGCTTTGGCCACTGGTGATCATGGCAATCGCTTTCACGCTCTTCTTTTTTGTTATCCACCTGATGGCCATGCGCAACGAAATCCTGCGCCGGCGGGTTCGGAACCTGCGCATGCGGGCGGCTGCCGCCAGCCATCCGGGAACAGCCGCCGCAACGGCGCAGCCTGCGGAGTAACCTCATGGATCTTGGAACCCACGCGAGTTTCATCATCGCGTCCTACGGGCTCTGCCTGTTGACCGTTCTGGCCCTGATCGCCTGGGTCCGTGTCGACAAGGCCTACCAGGAGCGCTCGCTGAAAGAACTCGCGGATCAAGGCATCAGCCGCGCCAGACCCGAAACCGAGAGCAAGGGCGCACAATGACGACGCCGGACACGCATGCGGAAACACCCGGCAGTGCCAACCAGGGTGCGGGTAAACGACGTTTTCCGATACTCGTTCTGCTGCCGCTGATCCTGTTCACGGCACTTGCGGGCCTGTTTCTGTTCCAGTTGATGCTGGGCGGCAACCCGCAGACGATCCCGTCCGCTCTGATCAACAAGCCCGCTCCCGAATTCAGCCTTCCTGCAGTGGACGGCATCGCCCGGGACGGTAGCCCGGTCGCAGGCTTCTCGCGCGAGGACCTGATCGGCAAGGTTTCGGTGGTCAATATCTTTGCGTCCTGGTGCGGCCCTTGCCGCCAGGAACACCCGCTCCTGGAAGACCTTGCCAAGATCGACGGTTTTCAGCTGCTGGGCATCAACTACAAGGACAAGCCGGAAAACGCGCGCCGTTTCCTCGGAAGCCTTGGCAACCCTTATGACCTGATCGGCGCCGATGACACGGGCCGCGCGGCAATCGATTGGGGTGTCTACGGCGTGCCCGAAACCTTCATCGTCGATGAAAAGGGTGTCATTCGCTACAAGTTCATTGGACCGCTCAGCCCGGCATCCTACAAGGATGTTTTCCTGCCGGAATTGAACACGATCCTGAACGATCAGTAGTTCACCGCGCGTTCCCGGTTATTCACATTCCCGCGAAATCGCTGGATAGCGGCCATTGTCACCGGCTCGTGACTCGCGATTGAAGGTCCGATTGCATAGTTTAGAGGCAGTCGGAAACGAGGATTAAAGCCAAATGGTCGGTATTTTTTCCCGGAAGGCCCGCAGTGCCTTCTGGTCGAGCATGTTTGCAGCCGCGATTTTGCTTGTTGCGCCAACAGGCGTAACTGAAGCCAATACGCAGCCCAAGAAGGTTGTGGAACTGTTCACCAGCCAGGGCTGTTCCTCCTGCCCTCCCGCCGACCGCCTTGCCGAGCGCCTTGTTGAAGAAGACCCCGATGTGCTGACGGTGCTTATGCCGGTCGACTACTGGGACTATCTCGGCTGGAAAGACACGCTGGCAAGCCCGGTCTATTCCCAGCGGCAACGCGCCTACGCAGCCCGCCGCGGTGACCGCTCGGTCTATACGCCGCAAATGGTCATCAACGGCGAGGAACATGTTGTTGGCAGCCGGGAAGGTGAAGTCCGTTCCGCACTGGCACGCTCGGAACCGTTTACTGCCACTGTCGATCTGAAAATCTCCGACATGGTGGTGCAGGCCAAGGTGGACGGAGCCCTTCCGCGCGGCGCAAAAATGGCAACCGTCTACTTCCTCAGGATTGAGGATGAGGCCACCGTCGACATCGGCAAGGGCGAGAATGCGGGCCGGCAGATCAAATATGTCAACGTGGTGCGCAACCTGCAGCCGATGGGCATGTGGTCAGGTGGTTCGGAGACCTTCCGCATGCCGAAATCGAAACTGATGCTGAAGGGCGATGCAAGATGCGCCATCCTGATTCAGGTCGAGGACGAGGATGGCCCCGGCATAATCATCGGCGCTGCGGTCATGGATTGGCGAAGCGGCCTGTGACACTCGCGCCGGCTCTTGAACGGCTGGCATATAAACAACAGTCTGATACGGCTGTTTGAATTCGCGGGATTATTCAGTCCTGACGACTTGTAACCCCGCGAAAAACTGCTACCCCTTCCCCAACGCCAGCAGGACGAGTGCAACAGGGGACGGGCATGGACCTTAAAATCAGGCTCCGCATTGCCATTTTGAGCATCGCTGTCGGACTCGCGGTGCTCGCCCTCAAGGTCGGTGCCTACCTGCTTACCGGTTCCGTGGCGCTTTATTCAGACGCGCTTGAGACCACCGTCAACATCGCATCATCGCTGGCGACGCTGGCAGCTGTCTGGTTTGCCGCCAAACCGGCTGACAGCAACCACCCGTACGGTCATGACAAGGCCGAGTATTTTGCAGCCGTGCTTGTCGGCGTCATGATCGTGTTGGCAGCGGTTTCCATTTTTCATGCCGCCTGGATCGGCTTTACGGCCGGGGACAGCGTGACTTATTCGCCGGCGGGGATTGCGATGAACGTCGTCGCGGCGCTCATAAATGGTGCCTGGGCGCGGTTCCTGATGCGCTACGGCAAACGGGAGAGGTCTCCGGCTCTCGTGGCTGACGGCAAGCACCTTCAGGCAGACGTGCTCACATCGGTTGGCGTTCTGGTTGGCGTTATTCTGGTGCTGGTCACTGGCTGGAAAATCCTGGATCCCGCGCTGGCGGTCCTGGTCGGACTGGCCGTGCTTTGGTCGGGATGGGAGCTGGTCAAGGAATCCGTCGGTGGCCTGATGGATGAATCCGCATCAAGCGACGTCCTGAAAAAGATCCGTGTGCTCATTTCCGAACACGGCGAAGGCGCGCTCGAGGCGCATGACCTCAGGACCCGGATTGCGGGTCGGTCCACTTTCATTGATTTCCACCTGGTGGTGCCCGGTACAATGTCCGTCGTCCAGGCGCATGACATTTGTGACCGCATTGAAGAAGCAATCCGCGAGGATGTTCCAGGTGCCCACATCACCATGCATGTCGAACCGGAACACAAGGCAAAGCATTCCGGAATTGTTGTGCTCTAGCTTGAGGGACCGGACATGAAGTCAAAGGAGCAGATTTGCCGATAACCAATTGGCGCAAATGGCGCGAGCAGTTTTTCGATCATGTCATTCTGATCACCGGGGCTCTGGTGATGATGCTGCCGGTCTATGCCCATTTCGCGTCCACCACCCACGCGCCGGGCACCCGCATGCGCCCGCGCCTGGATCTGGGCAGCAACACGCTTGAGAATTACAGCACCTTCTTGTCCGCAAGTTCCGGCTTCACCGGCGACGTCACGGCGCTGGCGATGCTCTGGAACTCCTTTGTCCTTGGTGCGGGGTTTGCCGGTCTGAAAGTGCTTTTGTCGCTGTTGGCAGCCTATGCGCTTATCTACTTCCGGGTCCGTTTTGCAACGGCCATTTTTGCCGTCCTGCTGCTGACCTTGATGCTGCCGCTGGAGTCCCGCTTCCTGCCGACCTACGAAGTCGTGGCCAATCTCGGGCTCGTCAACACGCGTTCCGGTCTCATTCTGCCGCTTGTCGCCTCGGGGCTGGGGACACTGTTCTTTCGTCAGTTCCTGCTGACCATTCCCGACACGCTTCTGGAATCGTCCAGGCTCGACGGTGCAGGACCCTGGAAATTCCTGAAGGACATTCTGTTGCCCCTGTCCCTGCCGACGGCGGCGGCCCTCTTTCTGGTGACATTCGTCAACGGCTGGAACCAATATCTGTGGCCAGTCATCGTAACGTCAGAAGAAAGCAGTTACACGGTTGTCCGGGGCCTGCAATTCTTCGGCTTCGCCAGCCTCTCCGGCATGATGCTGACGGTGATCGCGATATTGCCACCGGCCGTGCTTGTCATCCTTTTTCAAAGACAGGTCGTAAAAGGTCTGTTCGATGGTTCACATTGAAAGGCAAATGTTCCATGTCATTTGAGGCGATCCTGTTCGATTGCGACGGCGTGCTGGTGGATTCCGAAAAGATCTATGTCGATGTGGAACGGGAACACCTGGCCAGGATCGGCCTGCATTACGACCTTGACGAATACATGGACCGCTTTCAGGGACTGGGGGCCACCGACTTCTGGGCAGCGCTCGACAGGGACCACAGGGCGATCGGCAAAGGACCTTTGCCCGAAACCTTCGCCGACGATCTAGACGCGGATACGATGGACCGGATCAACAGGGAACTGACCGAGATTTCCGGCATCAAGCAGCTCCTGGAAGTGCATGACGGGCCCCGCGCCGTAGCCTCTTCGTCAAGGTTGCGTCGCCTGATCCACAAGTTGCAGCACACCGGCCTTTGTGACTTCTTTGAACCGCATATCTATTCGGGCGAGCAGGTTGAAAATGGAAAACCGGCGCCAGACCTTTTCCTGTTTGCGGCCGCTCGGCTCGGCGTAGCGCCGGCAAAATGCCTGGTCATCGAAGACAGCGCCAATGGGGTGAAAGCGGGGCTGGCGGCCGGCATGACGGTCTGGGGTTTTGTTGGCGGCGGCCACAGCCACGATGGCCACAGGGAACAACTGGCTGCAGCGGGCGCACACCGGGTGATCGACAGTCACGACGACCTGGCGAAACTCCTCGTCGGAGATGTTGCGACGACCTGACGTCGTCCTGCCACCACGCGGGGTCACAGAAAAAAGACCCCGGCGCGTGCTAGGCACGGCCGGGGTAAAAATCCGGGCAAAAGCAGCTGCTGACCTTATCGGCCCAGATCGTGTTCAGGGTTTGCGCTGATCTTGTGGATCGACAGGTCGGCACCGCGATGCTCATCTTCCGCCGACAACCGCAGACCCATGACCGCCTTGAGGACCCCGTAGACCACGAAACCTCCGGCAAGCGCGTAGGTGACGCCAACAAGCGTACCGATGATCTGGGACATCAGCGCAACACCGCCCATGCCACCAAACGCTTCCAGACCGAAGACACCCGCGGCAATCGCCCCCCAGGCGCCGCAGATGCCGTGCAACGGCCAGACACCGAGAACATCATCGATCTTCAGCTTGTTCTGGCAGATCTCGAAGCCGATCACGAAAATCGCGCCTGCAACACCGCCCACGACGAGGCTTCCAACCGGATGCATCACATCTGAGCCTGCACAAACCGCAACCAGACCGGCAAGCGCACCGTTATGGACAAAGCCCGGGTCATTCTTGCCGACGACGAGGGCCACCAGGATCCCGCCAACCATCGCCATGAGGGAGTTGATCGCCACCAGGCCGGACGCGCCTTCAAGCGAGGCGGCCGTCATGACGTTGAAGCCGAACCAGCCCACACACAGCATCCACGATCCCATCGCCAGCCATGGCAGGGACGAGGGCGGGATACCAACCGGACGGCCCTTGCTGTCATAGCGGCCCATGCGGGCGCCCAGCAACAGCACGGCTGCCAGCGCGATCCAGCCACCGACTGCATGCACCACGACGGAACCGGCGAAATCGTGGAAGCCGGCACCAAACTGGGCTTCGAGCCAAGCCTGGAAACCATAATTGCCGTTCCAGATCATGCCTTCGAAGAAGGGATAGATGATCCCGACCAGCGCAACGGTTGCCAGGCATTGCGGCCAGAACTTCATCCGTTCGGCAATGCCACCGGAGATGATCGCCGGAATGGCGGCTGCGAATGTCGTCAGGAAGAAGAACTTCACCAGGGTCAGACCCTGGAGCTCGAACCCTTCACCGCCACCGGAAAGTGTCGCCGCATCGACCAGGAACGTCGTGCCATAGGCAAATGCATAGCCGACGAAAAAGTATGTGACCGTGGAAAGCGCAAAATCGACAAGGATTTTGACGAGCGCATTGACCTGGTTCTTCTGACGAACCGTGCCGACTTCCAGAAAGGCGAACCCACCATGCATGGCGAATACGAGAATAGCCCCAATCAGGACAAAAAAGACGTCTCCGCCAACTGAACCCTGGCTCATGAATGACCCCCATTTAGGCAATTTGCCGTTTGTTTAAGCGTTTTGCCGAATGGAGCATTCAATTTGCATGCCAAAAAGGCATAAGCTGAAAAGAAGAGCAGAAATCTGCCGATTTTTTAAACCAAAGCCGTCGTGGCATCTGTTCCAGGACATCACGAGGCGCATAAAGAACCGGCAAATGATGATTTTTTAATCATTCTGTTTGTAGCGCAATTCAAAACTGATCTTGCTGCGGGTGAAACACGGACACAATTCCTGGTGCGGCTGTTTAAGTTGACGCTCTCCAAGTCCAATTGAAGAGTCACTTCACCGACGCACGGCATATAAAAAAAGAGCCCGGGGTTGCCCCCGGGCTTCTCAAGTTTGCGGTCAGAGCCAATAGACCGCAGGGAGATTATGTGGGCAGCGCGTCCCTTAGATGCGCTGCGAACCGGTGCCGAATTCCGGATAGGCTTCCACGCCGACTTCGACCTTGTCGAGACCAAGCGCTTCTTCTTCTTCGGAAACCCGGATGCCCATGGCTGCTTTCAGGATGAACCAGAAGACAGCGGATGCGACCAGCGTGAAGGCGCCGTAAGCAGCGATACCCGTGATTTGGATGCCCCAGGATGCATCGCTGTTGGACAGCGGTACGATCAGCGTGCCCCAGATACCTGCAATCAGGTGGACCGGGATTGCGCCGACGACGTCATCGATTTTCAGCTTGTCGAGCAGCGGAACAGTGAAGACCACGATCGCACCACCAACAGCACCGATGAAGACGGCCTGCCAGACGCTCGGAGCCAGCGGCTCGGCGGTGATGGAGACCAGGCCGGCGAGAGCGCCGTTCAGAGCCATGGTCACATCGACCTTCTTGTAGAGAACCTGGGTCAGCAGGACAGCGACGACGACACCGGCAGCAGCAGCCATGTTGGTGTTGGCGAAGATGCGGGAGATGTCGGAGACGTCACCGATGGTGCCCATTGCGAGCTGGGATGCACCGTTGAAGCCGAACCAGCCGAGCCACAGGATGAACGTACCGAGCGTTGCCAGCGGCATGGAGGAACCCGGGAACGGATGCACGGAACCGTCGGCACCATATTTGCCCTTACGAGCACCAAGAATGATCGCACCTGCGAGAGCAGCCCAGCCGCCTACGGAGTGAACCAGGGTAGAACCGGCAAAGTCAGAGAAGCCCATTTCGGAGAGCCAGCCTGCACCCCACTGCCAGGAACCGGCGATCGGGTAGATGAAGCCGGTCAGGACAACGGTGAAGATCAGGAACGGCCACAGCTTGATGCGCTCGGCCAGTGTACCGGAGACAATTGACGCGGTGGTCGCACAGAACACCATCTGGAAGAACCAGTCGGAGGCCGTGGAGTAACCGGTGTCGAGGGCATCGCCGCCAACAGCGTCAAAGGAATAAGGACCGAAAGAGCCCATGAAGCCACCGTCAACGCCGGTGTACATGAGGTTGTAGCCCGTGATCCAGAACATGATGCCTGCGATCGAGTAGAGCGAGATGTTCTTCAGACACTGCATGGAAACGTTCTTGGAACGAACGAGGCCTGCTTCCAGCATGGCAAAGCCTGCTGCCATCCACATGACCAGGAAACCACCGATCAGGAACAGGAGTGTGTTGAAGATGTAGGCGACTTCGGGGGACACGGCCGGAGCGGCCTCGGTGTCCTGCGCGAGCACCGGCAGAGCCGAGAGGCTCAGGAGTGCCAGCGTCGTCGCGCCCTTAGCGACAAGATTTTTCATGATACGTTTCCTTACCTAAATCAGAGAGCTTCGGCGTCGGTTTCGCCGGTGCGGATGCGAACGACCTGGTCGATCGAGTAGACGAAGATTTTGCCGTCACCGATCTGACCGGTTTTGGCTGCTCCGGAGATCACTTCGACAACCTGGTCAACGGACCCGGAATCAACGGCAACTTCGATTTTCAGCTTTGGCAGAAAGCTGACCGCATATTCGGTGCCGCGATAAATCTCGGTGTGGCCTTTTTGGCGGCCATAGCCCTTTACTTCGGTAACCGTGAGCCCCTGGATGCCGATACCGGTCAAAGCATCGCGCACTTCGTCGAGCTTGAACGGCTTGATGATGGCCATCACTATTTTCATTGCTCGTTCCATTCCCCATTTTGCGCTTCTTCCCGTCGAAGAAGCTCAGCCGACCGCCCCTTGTGTTTGCGCCTGATTTTCATCCCCTCTGGAAGGATCAACTCAGGTCTTGCCTTGTCGCCACAATGCGTGGCCACGGGCCGGTGTCGCCCCTTCCTTTTCAAGGAGCGTGCCAGTTTTTGAATCAGGGAAGAAAAACGGCTGAAATCTGCCGTTCAGGGGCGCGCATGATCTGAAAATGGCGGAAATTGCGCCACAAATCTGATGGGAATTGAGGCAGAAAAAATGCCTATTTTTTAATCGGACGCATGATTACGGATTAAAAATTGTGCAAAAAATGCTGCAGCTGCGAACACGCCTAAAATTGCAGCAGGCGGCCCCGATACGCGAATTCAGTATCCGCGTTTCAGGGTCCGCTTGAGCGCCGAGCGCATTGTCAGGCAGAAAAGCCGCCAGCTTCCAGAAACGCGATTTCATCCGGGGTCGATTGACGTCCCAGCACCTTGTTCCGGTGCGGGAACCGTCCGAAGCGCCGGATCACGTCCATGTGGATCAGGGCGTAGTGATACAGCTCCTTGTCACCCGTCGCCTTGCTGAGATCCACGGCCCGTTCCTGATGGTCCATATTCTCGGAGTGTTCGAACGGCAGATAGAAGAACCCCCGGGCTTCCTTGGGAAACGCGCGGTCAAATCCCCTTTCCAGGGCCTCTTCCGCGATGGCCACCGCCTTGGAGTCCGCCGCGAATGCTTCTGGAGACCCCCGATAGACATTCCGGGACATCTGATCGAGCAGGATCAACAGTGCCAGGGCTCCATCTGCTGTTTGCTGCCATTGATCAAGATCACCGGCTTTCGCAGCCTGGATGGAGGGCAGGAACATGTCCTGGCAGCGCTTGTCGAATTTGTCGTCCTTGGCAAACCATTTGGCGGGGCCGGCCTCCCACCAGAAATCGAGCACGTCCAGCGGTGTAATCGCCTGATCTGTCATCTGTTCGTCCAGTTAGTGAATAGGTGGCGCTGCAATATCACATAAGGCGGCAAAAGGAGAGATGCCGGTGTGTGCCACTTCACTTTCCGCAGGTCAGCTTTTCCCAGTTCTTGAGGTGTTCGTTGATCTTGGTTTCCCAAAAGCCATTCTGCTTGAGCGCCACCATCTCCTTCTTGAAAGCCTCGACAAGCATCGGATCTGTCTTCTGGCTGAAGACCGCCCAAAGCGGCCGGGCCAGGTCCTCGACAAAGAGGACCTTTGCAAGCTGACCCCCGTCATAGCCCTGCTTGCAGACGGAGGCCTGTGCCAGGAACCCGGTCAGCGGCAGCAGATCGATCTCGCCCTGGAACAAGAGATCGGTGCCCTTGCGATAATCATCGAGCAAAACGAGATTGCCTTGGCTGCTGAAGCCGAACCCTTTGAGGTAGGTGTGCAAATTGCTACCGTCCTGCACACCGATGCGAATGTCGAGATCCCTGAGCGCCTCTATGCTGTCGGCTTCAATCCGTTCCCGGCTTTGCAGCTGAAAGAAATATTGCCCATAAGGCGAAACTTCCCCAAGCCACTGAAACTTGTCTTCACGGTCCCTTGTGCGGGAAAGAGAGAAGAACAACACATTGGGATCGGTTCTTGCAGCCTTCATCGCCTGCTTCCAGGGCAGAAAATCGTAGCTCTCGAGCGAAACGGATGACTTCTCCTGAACACGCTCGATCACCGCCAGCATGTAGTCGGTGACAAACCCGTCCGGGGCTCCCTCATTCTGCCACTGAAGCGGGGCAAAACTCTGGGTCACGATCCTTATCTTCGTGTCTTCGGCATGCGCGTCGGCACCAGGTCCCGTAGCGACCAGGAAGGCCGACACAAGCAGCGCGCGGAATCCGGTTTTCATCTGTTCACCCCCTAAACAGCAAAAAACGACTGCACTGTGCAGCGTTCCGCTTCCGGCCCCGCCCGGACCGAAAAGCGTATTTCCCCCAAGGCCAGTCTAGCAGTTGAACTGCTAACCGAGGATGAATGGGCTTTGATCGGTGTTTCGCTTCTGGCGCAAAAGTGCTAGGGCATCGCACTGCGTATTTCGATCGAGCCGAGGTTTTCGTGCCTGATACTGTTTTGGATTTGAAGGGTCTGAAATGTCCGTTGCCGGTGCTCAAGACACGCAAGGCACTCAGCCGGCTGGACGCCGGAGACAGCCTGACCGTGTTGACAACCGACCCCATGGCCGAAATTGACATACCCCATTTCTGCAAGGAAAACGGCCACACGCTGCTGGAAGCGGAACGGACCGACAAGGGGCACCGGTTTCTGCTTCGCAAGGGTGCCTGAATTCGTTGTTCTAGCGAATGGGAACTCGCAAGAGTCTTGCCGTGTTTCGACGGCACCCTCAAGATCGCGGAGCCGCCGTCACCTGGTCAGGTGCCGTCGGCAATCCGGTTGATGGCCGCTGCCAGCTTGAGGTCAAGCACGCTCAATCCACCGACATCATGGGTCGACAAGGTGATATCGACACTTCGATAGACATTTGACCATTCGGGATGGTGGTTCATCTTCTCCGCCACCAATGCAACCTGTGTCATGAAGCCGAATGCCTGGGTGAAATCCTTGAAGCGAAACGGTTTTGTAATCGCTTCCCGCCCTTCACACAGGTGCCAGTCGGGCAACGTCTTCAGACCGGCAGCACGATCTTCGGGTTTCAGTCGCTCCGCCATCTGATCCTCCAAGCTTTTTCTTCAGGTACAGTGTCCCGGAAACATCAAGGCACAACAACAGGCCACTGTGCACTTGTTTTTTCCCTCATTGCGATTTAGCGCATTGGCAGCACTTAGCAACATCGCGTGTTGCCATTTGCGCCTGCGATTTCAACCAGGAGACCTGTCGTGACACATTCGGTCTTGTTCGTCTGTCTTGGCAACATCTGCCGCTCGCCGCTTGCTGAAGGCGTCTTTCGCGCACTCGTGGAGGAAAAAGGCGTTTCGGACAGGTTCCTGATTGACAGCGCCGGCACCGGAGCATGGCACGAAGGAGATCCACCAGATCCGCGCTCAATCGAGATTGCAGCGAAATTCGGCATCGACATTTCGGGTCAGCGGGCGCGCCAGGTTCGCAGCGAAGACTTTGGAAACTTCGACACGATCCTTGCCATGGACAATGATAACCTGACCACCTTGCGTCGAAAAGGCGGCCAGGGATCGGCCGAAATTCGCCTGTTCCTGAACATGCCACCCATGAGTGTTCCCGACCCTTATTACGGGGGACCCGACGGATTTGAGAATGTCTATCGTCTCGTCAGGTCCGGCAGCGAAACCTATTTGAATTCCATCCTCTGATCGAAACATTCGGCCGGCGGGTTTCATAAATTCGTCTTCCAGCATGCGCTATCTATGCAGCCTCGGAAAGAATCCCTGGCATCTACATGAAGCTTCTCTGGTGGTCCCTTGCAGTTGTCCTGATCCTGGCCGGCCTGGCCACGGTCTGGCTGCCGATCCCGACCGGTGTTCCGCTGCTGGCGTTGGGGCTGATCGTGATTGTCGGCACCAGTCGAAGCGCCGCACGCCTGCTTCGCCGCAAACGCAAGAACCGGCCGCCTTTGAACAGGGCGATTACGTGGGTGGAAAACCGGTCGCCGCTTCGGGTTGCCCGTATCCTGAAACGCACGCGCCCGCGAGAATAGCGCCAGAAGCTGCCCGGCTCAGCCGAATGTGGTTTGAAGCTTTTTCCGGAACCGGATCACGAGGCGACGAACGAGCCTTTGCAGCTTTCGTCCCTTGATGGTGAACCACTCGTCCAGTTTTTGGTCGCTCACGAGCGGCGGCGTTTTTTGATAGAGCAGACGGTAGATCGCCAGAATGAGCAGGAGTGTCAGGCCCCAGGACAGCAAGGTATCCGACAGGAAATGTCCCCCGAAAGCGACACGGTTGACCGACAGGATCAAACCGAGCGGAAGAATAAAGGCCAGAACGGGCTTGCGCCAGCTTGCCGGCACGAGAAACGCCACGGAGACCAGCCACATCGCCGCGGAAGCTTCACCAGAGGTAAATGAGCAATTGCCGTCGCAATGATCCGTTATCTTCCAGACAGGCTGGAACGGCAGCTCCCCACCGAATTCTTCGACTGAACGCGGTCTCGGCCGCCCCCAGTTGTCCTTGAGCACAAGATTTACAAGAACACCCGGTCCCAGGATGAGCGTGCTGAGCAGAAAGACAGGCTGGCGCAGAGGCATGATCGGCGGCCGGCTCGGAACCAGCAATTTCAGAAGCAGCACCGCAACGCTGACAATGGCGATGATCCGGACGAGGAACGGCCCAAGATGCCTGACCTCGCGCAAAAACGGGACATCCTGTGCCGCGAACCCGGAAGCACCGTAGAAAAAGAAGCTACTTGCCCACAGGTCGATCCTGGGGAACATCAAAAAGAACAGGGAAACCACGACAATATAAATGCTGACCGCGGTCATTGGGTGCGCAAAACACCAATCACTCGCCTTGTGCAGGCCGGAAAGCCGACTATTCTCTTTGTCCATTGATCTCTTCATGGACGCTCTTTACCGCATACATAAGCCCTGTCCAATCCCTCAATCCGGTCCAGCCGGCAAAAGTTCCAACGAGACGCACGAGATGACAGACGCTGGCAACACACCATCAAATGGCAATCTTCCGGACGCCAAATCCGGCAAGCACCGGGGACCTGTGCTGGAGTTCTGGTTCGAGTTTGCGTCGACCTACAGCTATCTGTCTGCGATGCGCATCGAGACGCTTGCGCAGGAAGCAAATGTCCAGCTGCTCTGGCGCCCTTTCCTGTTGGGTCCGATCTTCAAGAATCTCGGCTGGAACACGTCGCCCTTTAACCTGCAGCCCGCAAAAGGCATCTACATGTGGCGCGACATGGAGCGGCAATGCGAACAATTGGGGCTCCCGTTTTCCCAACCTATCCCTTTTCCCCAGAACAGCCTGCTTTCCGTTCGAGTTGCACACGCTGGACGCGGGCAGGACTGGATCGGAGACTTCGTCAGGGCGGTCTACATGGCACAATTCGGGCAGGGCAAAGACATTTCGGACGAAGCTCTGATGGCCGACCTGCTTCTGGAAGTCGGCGCCCCCGCACGTGACATTCTGGAGCAGGCAGCGTCACCGGAAAACAAGGCCGCGCTGCGGGAAACGGTCGGGCAGGCTGGAGAAAGAGGCATATTCGGCGCACCGAGTTTCGTGACGCCCGACGGAGAACTGTTCTGGGGAAACGACAGGCTGGAACCGGCTATTGACTGGGCTGTCAGAGCAACCCGATAGACTGGTCAGGTCTTCGCATCGATCGCCTTGCGCGCGAGTTCCAGTGCCTCGAAAAGCGCTGCCGGTGACAAGGGTTTTGTCAGGGTCTCCAGAAATCCGGCCTGTGTGAGTTGCTTTTCGCTGACCGATTCCAGCGCAGCCGTAACCGCAATCAGCGGCAGATCGTCGGGTGCAAACAGTTTTCTGAGTTCAGCTGCCGTTTCAAGACCGCTCATGCCAGGCATGTTGAGATCCAGCAAAACGGCATCGAAAGTGGATTTTTGCACCAATCCGATCGCCTGTTCGCCGGATTTTGCGATTTCCGACTCGACGCCGAAAGATTCCAGAAGAGCCGCGAGCAAACGGCAATTCGTATCGTTGTCGTCGACGATCAGGACAAGCTCCGGCAACCGGCCGGCAAGATTGGAAATGCTTGCATCCGTCGAGGTTTTCTCGGGAAGCGCTGTTTCCATGCCTTCCGGTGCTGCAGGTATGTGCACGTCAAACCGGCTGCCGCCTGATGCTGGTTGTGCAAGCAGGAGACGGCCTCCCAGTTCATTGACGAGTTGTGCTGTCCCCCAAAGGCCGAGGCCTGCGCCCTCTGCGGTGTTGCGACCGTGCCGTCCCCGTACGAAGGGTCTGAACAATCTGGATTGCTCGTCGGGCTCGACCCCCGGGCCAGTGTCGGTCACGGAAACGCAAATCCAGTTGGTCTGCTGGTCTGTTTTCGCCTCTGCGGCCTCCGGCTGAACCAGCTGCAGGGCAACTTCAATGCCACCAGTTGCGGTGTATTTGACCGCGTTGTCCAGCAGGGAGGCGATCACGCGGCGCAATGCGCCTCCTTTATGCGTGACGTGGCTGCGAGTTGCCTCATCTATCGAGACTTCCAGTGACAAGCCCTTGGTCTCAGCCGCCACTTTGAAAAGGTCGGCGCTCTCGTCGACAATATCGGCAATACGGCTGTAAGCCGGTCCGGAAGGCGTACCGGGTTCGGCGGCAGACAGCAGTTCAGTGGTCATCTCCGTCAAGGCATCGATGGAACGTATCAGCGTCGAGAGCTGCTCGGCCTGAGCAACATCCAACGGTCCATTGCCGATGAGTTCGGCTGTCAGGCGCATGGCGGATAGTGGCGTTCTCAGGTCATGGGCCAGAAGCGCCAGCTTGACACCGTCATCCACGGGATCTGCCATTCAGTCCGGTCCCTTCCTCATCACCCAGGCCTGCAGGGCTTGCCATACGCTTGCCGACAAGTCACCTTGCTCCCTTCCGTGATTAACCCGGCGGCTTGCCGCTGTCCATCCAACCCCGTTCCTGCCTGAAGAAAACCTGTTTCTTCATTGCGTCTTTCCCTGAAGCTCCGAAATTCGGCTGAACTCACAGATGCTTGCTCAAACACTCTCGGTTGTCGCACCCGTTTTCGTTCTGATCGGGATCGGCTACGCGCTGGCAAGGCTCAACATACTGAACCTGGCGGTCAGCGAAGCACTTGGGCATTTCGTCTATGTCGTCGCCATTCCCGTTCTGATTTTCAGAACACTCATCAATGCCGACCTCTCGGGGGGGCTGCCGCTGTCTCTTTGGGCAAGTTACTTCCTCGGCGTTGCGGTGGCATGGACGCTGGGTGCCCTGGTCATCCGCAAAGGGTTCGGACGCGATGCAAGGGCGGGAGCGATCGGCGGCATTTCGGCCGCCTTTGCCAACACGGTACTGGTTGGCATGCCGCTGAGCTTCGCCGTTTATGGAGACGAGGGTCTCGTCCCCGTTCTCCTGATCGTTTCGATCCACCTCGCCGTCATGACCGTTCTGATGGCCATTGCCATGGAACGGGCCGCAGCCATCGACCGAGGTGATCCAACGCCACCGCTCAAGCAGATGGTTACAGGCGCTGTCAAAAGCCTGTTCAAGAACCCGATCATTGTCACCATTGTCATCGCCTTTGCCTGGCGCCAGACAGGATTGGACCTGCCCGGCATTGCCGCGGATGTTCTGAGCCGCATTGCGTCCACGGCGCTTCCGCTCGCACTTCTTTCTCTCGGGATGAGCCTGGTCCTTTATGGCGTTCGCGGAAACATAGTCCCCGGGTTCCTGCTGAGCGTGATCAAGATCCTGATCATGCCCGCCGTCGTGTTCACGGCAAGCGTTTACCTGTTCCAGCTGCCCCCGCTTTGGGCGACTGCAGCCACCATAACCGCCGCTTGTCCGACGGGGATCAACGCCTACATTTTCGCCAATCGCTACGGCACCGGTCACGCGATGTCGGCAAACGCAATCACCATGACGACACTCGTCGCGATCGTTTCAACCAGTCTCTGGATCTGGTTTCTCGACGTCTGGTTTCAGGCGCTCTAGAGCTCGATGAGGCGCCGCAATTCCGCGTGCGTGATGCCTGTTTCCCGCAAGGATCTCAGGCTCGTGTCCTGGCTGGATTTGGACAATTTGCGGCCGTCTTCACCGAGAATGAGCCGATGATGCCTGTAAACCGGCGCGGGCAAGTCCAGCACCTCCTGCAGCAAACGATGCACGCTGGTCGCGTGATAGAGATCCTTTCCACGCAGCACATCAGTGATCCCCTGCCGTGCGTCGTCGACCACAACGGACAGGTGGTAGCTCGTCGGCGTATCCTTGCGCGCCAGCACGACATCCCCCCACGCAGCAGCGTCCGCAGTGACCTCATGTGGCGGATTGAAGAGCGACGCCCCTTCCGCGCCGGCTTCCTGCCAGGAAAGTGGCGCGTCCAGTTGTGCAAGAGCCTTTGCCATGTCGAGACGCAGGGCGAAAGGGGCATCGCTCTGCGCCCTGGCCCTGAGTTCCGCCTCGTCCAGGACAGCCTGGTCGCCAGGATAGACCGGTGCGCCATCCGGATCCCGCGGCCAGCTCTTTCCATCGGCCTCTTGGTCCGCAACATACGCCTTGATCTCGGCCCGTGTCAGATAGGCGGGATAGACCAGCCCAAGATCCTGGAGCTTCTCAAGCGCGGCACGGTACTGCGGAAATGCTTCGGACTGGCGCAGATAGGGTGGCTCCAGGGGCAAACCCAGCCAGTCGAGATCTTCAAACATCTCCCGTTCGAGATCGGGCGTGCAACGCGCCTGGTCGATGTCTTCAACGCGCACCAGGAACCGGCCTTTCAGTGCAACCGCCGCCCGGGCATTCAAAAGCGCCGACAGGGCATGTCCCAAATGCAGGTGTCCGTTGGGAGAAGGCGCAAATCGGAACAGGGGGCTGGTCATCAGGCTACCGATACCGGGTTGACGAAGCGGCAAACATTCATTCAAGACCTACCTATCATCTCGTGCCCACCATGCAAGCTGCCAGCTCACACACAGGTTCCATGAAACCCATTGCCACTGATGAAGACATCCAAGCCGGTCTGAGGAAACTGATTTCATCCGATCCGCGCCTGGCCGACATTGCAAGAGTTGCCGGACCGATCCCCCTGCGACGGCGAAACGCCGATTTCGAAGGCCTTGCCCAGATCATCACCGGCCAACAGGTTTCCGTTGCCAGCGCGGCGGCGATTTTTGCACGCCTCCAAAGCCTTGCTTCCCCCCTGACATCGGACAATATCAGGCGTTTCACAGACGAGGATCTCGCCGGGGCCGGTCTTTCGCGTCCCAAGATACGAACCCTGCGGGCGGTCTGCGAGGCTTGTCACGGTGGGCTCGATCTCGCGCGGCTCGCCGAGGCCCCCGCCGAGGAAGCCAATGCCCGACTGTGCGAAATCAAGGGAATCGGCCGCTGGACATCGGATATTTTCCTTCTCTTTTGCGCAGGCCATCCAGACATTTTCCCAAGCGGAGATCTCGCACTGCAAGTCGCCGTAGCAAATGCGCTTGGGCTGGATGAAAGACCCTCCCAAAAGGAACTCGACAATATCGTGGAAGGCTGGGCACCACATCGGGCGGTTGCCGCAAGGCTGTTCTGGGCCTGGTACCGGGTGCAAAAGCAGGGCAAGGAAACACTGCCGGTCTGATGCCCGCTAGCGGCCGGACATGTTCGCGACCGTTCTGAGCAGCAGATCGATATCCTGGGGTCTCGACAATCTGTGATCCCCGTCCGGTACAAGCGAATAGGTGACATCGTCCTGCGGGAGCGCCTCAACCAGCCTTTGCGCGTGGCTCGCCGGAACGTCAGGATCCTCAGCGCCCTGCAGGATCGCCACTGGCGCGCCGACGTGGAGGGGATCGCCGAACAACAAATGATTGCGTCCGTCTTCAATCAGTTCGCGTGTGATGACATAGGGCTCATCATCATAGTCCGAAGGCTGCGACCAACGGCCATGTGTCATGATGGTCTCACGGATCTCGTCCGTGAACCGCTGCTTCCACATGAGTTCTTCGGTAAAGTCGACCGCAGGCGCAATCAGCACGAGACCCTTGATCTTGCCGGTTTCCTTGCGGGCAAGGGCGAGAAGCAGGGAAATCCACCCTCCCATGGATGACCCGACAAGTATCGTGTCTTCGGTGCAAAAACGATCAAAGACGGCCTCGGCATCTTCCAGCCAGTCGGAGACACAACCTTCCTCGAAAGCACCGCCCGACCGGCCATGTCCGGAATAGTCGAAGCGAACGACGTGCTGTCCGCTTGTCCTTCCGAAATTTGAAAGCGCCTCCGCCTTGCTGCCAGCCATGTCGGACTTGAAACCCGACAACCAAAGCAATGTCGGTTGCCGGCCGGGATCTTCCAGGATCGCGATCTGACGGATTTTGCCGTTTTTTCCCACCGGGATGAATTGCGGTTCCGGATCACCCATATTATGGCTCTCGTTCTGATACTTTTTCCAAACCAGCCATTTGGCACAGCTGTCTCGCGTTGAAAAGATCCCGGAGGATCCCCTTGGTTCAACTGCCACCTCAAACAACCATCCTTCAAGTCATTCCTGACCTGAATTCGGGTGGGGCGGAACGCACGACACTTGACGTCGCGCGTGCGGTTGTCGAGTCCGGAGGGAAAGCGCTTGTCGTCAGTCAGGGTGGCCAGATGGTCAGGGAACTTCAGGAACTCGGCGCACAGCACATCACCCTGCCGGTGAAATCCAAGAACCCCCTGACAATCTGGAAGAACACCGGCCGGTTGGCAGACCTCATCGAAGAGCACGATGTCAGCCTTATCCATGCACGCAGCCGCGCACCTGCCTGGTCGTCCCTTTGGGCATCACGGCGGAGCCATATCCCCTTCGTCACCACCTATCACGGCACCTACAACCAAGCCAATGCGCTGAAATCATTTTATAATTCCGTCATGGCACGCGGCGACGCCGTGATCGCCAATTCCAGGTTCATCGCCGGCCTCATCAAGGAACGCCACGGCTTTGCCGCAGACCGGATCACAGTGATTCAGCGTGGCTCTGACCTGAAGGGCCTTGATCCGGACAATGTCAGCGCCTTGCGACAACAGGCCCTCAAGGACAGTTGGGGCGTCCCGAACGGGCATCCGATCGTGTTGAACATGGCGCGCCTGACAGCCTGGAAAGGCCAGAAGGTCGTGATTGAAGCCATGGCGCTGCTCAAGGAAAAGGGCCGGCAGGAACCGATAGCCATTCTGGCGGGAGATGCCCAGGGGCGTGACGGATACACGGCCGAGCTGAAAAAGCTCATCGCCGATCATGGCCTGCAAGGCCACGTCCGGCTGGTCGGACACTGTTCCGACGTGCCCGCAGCCCTCGCCCTGTCGGAAATCGCCGTTGTTGCGTCGATCGAACCGGAAGCCTTTGGCCGCGCCGCTGTCGAGGCCCAGGCAGCGAGCGTCCCGGTGATCGTTTCGGATCTCGGCGCCGTCCCGGAAACCGTCCTGGCGCCACCGGAAGTCAAAGATGTCGAGCGCACCGGTTGGCGTGTGCCTCCCGGCGACGCTCAGGCGCTGGCAAGCGCGATCGAAAGTGCCCTGCAACAGGAGCCCGAGGCCAGAAAGCAACTGACGGACAGGGCGCGAGACCATGTCCGTCAGAATTTCAGCGTCGAAACAATGTGCAACAAGACGCTTGAGGTCTATGACCGCTTGTTGAGCAAAGGCGTCCCCGAGCAGAACGCTGCCTAGGCAGCGCGGATCTGCTCCAGGAAGCGGCCGACTTCGTCACGCAAGAGGCCGGACTGCTGTGTGAGCTCGTCAATGCTGGACTGGACCTGGCGGGTCGCGTCACTGGCGTCGACCGACGCGTCCTTGACGACCTTGATGCTCTCCGACACGTCACGGGTGCCGTCAGCCGCCTGGGAAACGTTTTCCGCAACGCTCTGTGTCGTCGCACCCTGTTCCTCCATGGCTGATGCAATGGCGGTCGAGGAATGCTCGAGATCGCGGATCACGTCTCCGATCTTGCCGATGGAGCCGACGGCAGTCTTGGTCTCCGCCTGAATGCCCGTCACCAGCTCGGAAATGCTTTCCGTTGCCTTGGCCGTTTCACTTGCCAGGGCCTTCACTTCGCTGGCAACGACGGCAAAACCCTTGCCGGCTTCCCCGGCGCGGGCCGACTCGATCGTTGCGTTCAGCGCCAGGAGATTGGTCTGTTCGGCGATATCGGAGATCATGGAGACCACCTCGCCGATCTTGTCCGCCATGTTGGCAAGCGTGTCCATCTGGCCTGCGGTCTGGGACACGTCTTCAGCAGCGCTGCGTGAGGCTTCGGATGCCCGAATGACCTGCTCGTTGATTTCGCTGATCGATGCGGTCATCTCCTCGGCCGCAGAGGCCACGACACTGACATTCTCGGTGGTCTGGGCCGACGCTTCCGCGGCGGTTTCGGCACGCGCACTCGTGTTCTGGGAAACGCGAGACATCGTTGCGGCACTCTGGTCGAGGCTTGATGCGGTCTCGGCAACACGTTCGACGATAGCCCCGACCGAGGCATCAAACTGGTTCGCCAGGTCTTGCATCATCGACCGTTTTTCTTCTTCCGCACGCGCTGCCTGATCCTTCTGCTCGTCTTCGAGCTGACGCGTCCGGACGGCATTGTTGCGGAACACTTCGACGTTTCCAGCCATGCGACCGATTTCATTCTTGCGATCGGTGTAACGTACATCGATATCGATGTTCCCGTCGGCCAACTCACCCATGGTGGCGGTCAGATCGCGGATCGGCCCCGTAATACTGCGTCCGATGACCCAGCCAAGCCCGACAGCCAGAACAAGGGCGACGAAGGAAACGATCAGGTAGACATTGCTGGCATTCTGCTCCGCGACATGAAGCGCTTCACTCGCCGCGTCCTTGCCAGAATGTGCCGTTTCCGACATTGAAGCCAGCTGCGGCTGGATCTGCGCGTAAATCTCATCGAGCTGGGCCTGATCCTGTTTGATCAGCAGCGCGCTGTCCGCATATTGCTTGAATGCGGCCTGATAGGTGTCGAGCAACTTGCTGATGTCCGATTGCTCGCCCTTGCTCAGGTCGCTGTCGGCCAGCAGCTTGGCAAACTCCTCGCGGCGCTTGTCGATCCGGCCGATATATTTGTCCTGGCCGCGCAGCATGAAGTCCTTTTCGTGCCGGCGCATCATCAGCATCTTGACGGTCATTGCGTCGAGATTGGCAGCCTTGAGCTTTTCTTCAACGTTGTGAACCGCTTTGCGCAACGCGCCCTGAAGACCCTGTTTTTCATCAAGGCCCATGGTTGTCATGTTGCCCGCAAGCCTGTCGAAGGTGTTCTTGTGGGAATTGACGGCGTTTTCCAGGGTTTCGACACCACTCGCGAGCGCTGCCGCCTGCGGGATCGCCATGACGGCGTCCAGGCTTTCAAGCGCTGCGGAATATTCTGCTGCATAGGTCTCGGCCTGAGCCGGATCCTTTGTCAGCATGAAATCTTTCTGAATGCGCTGCAGGCTCTGACTGTGCGCCTGAACCTGGGAAACATGATAATCAAGGCTGGAATACTGGTCCAGATTCTCGATTTCCGCAGACATGTATCTTTGGTTGTAAAGCGCGGTGCCCAACAGGACACCGATGGCGGCAATCGCAATACCGGATAAACCGCCCACTCGTGCGGCAATCGGAAGGTCGGTAAAAAACTTCATTGTGATCTCTGTTTTTGCTTTATGGGGCCATTCGCTGGACGCGATTATTTTTCGAGATCAGGAGAGGCAATTCGGCTTAACAAAACTTTACGCAAGACTGCCAAAACACCTAAAATTTTAGAAAAACGGCCCTTGCGTCACAATACTTTCGACCAACCTCAAAATCTGGCCTGTAACTATTGCCAAGTCACCAATGCGTTACGCAATAATTCGCGAATTATCGAAATGAATTCTTGCAATCATGGGCCGATTTTCTTTAAAAACACAACCTTGAATCGAATTTTTCGACCTTTGAGCGCAATAATACTACGCAAGGATAACTTCGCCGGCTAATTCAAAAAACCTCTATTTCTCTTTGCATTGGCAGAAATCTGACACCACAGGCTCCCAATGCAGAGATCAAAAGTGTTTCCGCGGACACTCAAGCGGCAAGCGGATAGGCCTCTTCCACAAGATAGGGTCCACCGCCAACGCTGGCTTTTGCCGAGAACAGAACGAACCGGCCAGCCACGAAGGAAGGTGCCCTGAAGTTGCCCCGTTCCGAGAGCCATTTCGCAACGTCCTCGTTCGTCGACGTCTTGCAGCGGGCAACGGTGACATGCGGCGTATATTTTCGCCGCTCGGGCGGAAGCAGGAGGCGCTGGAGTATACGCTCCTGCTCGGCTTGCAACTCGCTGAGCGCATCTGTCAGCTCGACACGTGCCCAGACTGCATGCGGCTTGCCGTTGCCGAAGGACCCCAGGCCGTTCAAGCTGATCTCGATCGGCTCTCGGTGCACCCGATCGAGCGCCGCGACGACTTCATCCGCAGTGCGGTCATCAATGTCGCCAATGAAACGCAAGGTGATGTGATAGTTTTCCGGGTCGATCCAGCGGGCGCCCCGGAGGCCTCCCCGGAGCATCGAAAGCATGAGCGCCGTCTCTGACGGTATCTCAAGGCCTGTAAAAAGGCGCGGCATGGGTTGTCCCTCCGCTGTCACTGATACTGACCATCAGGAATCAACTTCATGAAATTCGCAAGACAAAAAAGCGATCCAGGCGCCTGCTGACCAAATTGCACGTGGAAAACGGGTGCCAGGCGGATCAAACCAGCACCGGCACCCGAATGGCTTAAGGCGCTGGATTGCCAAACTCCTGATGAAGCTCGTCAATTCTGGCCAGGACATCTTCGCTCAGCACAAGATCCGCAGCTTCGACATCCGTCTTGAGCTGCTCCAGGTTTGTCGAACCGATGATCACGGATGTCATGAATCCGCGAGACTTGGCGAATGCAATGGCCATTTGCGCCGGGTCGAGGCCCGCATCCCTGGCAAGATCGACATAGGCATCGAATGCCTGAAGCGCTCTTGGATGCTCATAGCGTTGCATTTTGTTGAAAAGGGTCTTGCGTGCTCCTGCGGGCAATGCGCCATCCCTGTATTTGCCGGTCAGGTAGCCCTGCGCCAGCGAGGAATAGGCCAGCAGGCCAACCCCTTCCCGCGTCGCCACTTCCGCCAGGTTGGTTTCAAAGGTGCGGTTGACGAGAGAATAGGCGTTCTGGATCGACGCCACCCTGGGCACATCGAACCGCTCCGCGGCGTTGATGTAGCGCATGGTGCCCCAGGCGCTTTCATTGGACAGGCCGACATGGCGCACCTTGCCGGACTTCACCAGGTCGGCGAGCACTTCGAGAGTCGATTCGATCGCGTTTTCATCTTCGGCCGGTTCCGCTTCCTTCCAGCGGGTCGGATTGGAGCCGAAACCGGTCACGTTCCGGTCCGGCCAATGGATCTGGTAGAGGTCGATATAGTCGGTTTGAAGATTCCGCAGGCTGCGCTCGACGGCGAATTCGATCTGGCTGCGTTCCAGCCGCCCGGTTTCGCCATTTTCCCGGAACCAGTCCATGACCGTTCGACCGACAACCTTCGTGGCCATGACGACCTTGTCGCGATTGCCGGTCGACTTGAGCCAGTTGCCGATTATCCGTTCGGTCCGCCCCTGCGTCTCCTTCTTCGCCGGGATGGGGTAAAGTTCTGCAGCGTCGAAAAAATTGATGCCATGCTCGAAAGAATGGTCCATCTGCGCATGCGCTTCGGCTTCGGAGTTTTGCTCACCGAAAGTCATGGTTCCAAGGCATAGAGCGCTTACGTGCACATCCGTGCGGCCAAGCCGACGCTGTTCCATCAGGCATTCCTTTGATTTTTAGTGTAAGGCCTTGGCGAAACCGGTTGGTTTCTAGCCTTTCGATGATTTGGTCTTCGCCAGAAGTTCCGTCACTTTCGGCAAAATGTTTTCAACGATGACGGCAACGCCTGCCGCATTCGGGTGCATCCCGTCGGAAAGATTGAGATCCTGGTCCAGCGCGACGCCCTCCAGGAAAAAGGGATATAGCAGAGCATCATGTGCGTTGGCCACATCGGCATAGATGGGATCGAAGGCATCCGCATATTCCGGCCCCAGATTGCGCGGTGCCAGCATGCCGGCAAGCAGGACTTCCACCCCCCGTTCACGCAGACGACGTGTAATCTCCTCGATATTCTTGCGCGTGATCTCCGGTGAAATCCCTCGAAGAGCATCATTGGCCCCGAGTTCAACGATCACGGCGTCGGTATCCGCCCCGACGGACCAGTCAAGCCTCGACAGCCCACCGGATGTCGTGTCACCGGATACGCCCGCATTGACCACTTCGACGGAATGGCCCTTCTCATCAAGCGCCTTTTGAAGCTGTTCGGGGAAAGCGTCTTCCGGCGCCAACTGGTATCCGGCAGACAGGCTGTCGCCGAGCACAACGAGCTTCAGATCGGCCGCCTGCGCCGCGCCCGGAAAGGCTGCAAGCAGAAAAACGCCGAGAACAAACAAAAAACGGTTCACTCTATCACTCCCCAGGGGCTGGAAGATCCGCCACATCAGGCCCATATGGTCGCAAAGCATCCAATTGTCGAGGGCTTGCGGCAGTCAGGAAGACGATCGCTTGCCTGTTGTAAAGGCCTGAGAATGACAAAAACACCTGCGATCGCCCTGAAAGATGTTCATCTTACCCTCGGCGAAGGGGCCGGTCGGGTCCACATTCTCAAGGGCATCGACCTCGACATCGAAAAGGGCACCTCAGTCGGACTGGTCGGCCCATCCGGGTCGGGCAAATCGACCCTCTTGATGGTCATGGCCGGACTTGAGCGCGCCGACGAAGGGTCGGTAACGGTCGCAGGCTCGGAACTCGGACCGCTTTCGGAAGACAGGCTGGCACAGTTTCGCGGCAAGAATGTCGGCATCATCTTCCAGTCCTTCCACCTTGTCCCCAACATGACAGCCCTTGAAAATGTCGCCGTGCCGCTGGAGCTTGCCGGAGATCCCTCGGCCTTCGACAAGGCGAAAGCGGAACTGGACGCGGTCGGCCTCGGCCACAGGATGCATCATTACCCGGCCCAGATGTCAGGCGGCGAACAACAACGCGTCGCGGTTGCCAGGGCACTGGTCGTGGAGCCACAGATACTCATTGCAGATGAACCGACAGGCAATCTCGACGAGACAACGGGCGCACAGATCGTCGACCTCATGTTCTCCGCACAACAGCAACGCAACACGACCTTGGTGCTGGTCACCCACGACCCGAACCTCGCCATGAAGTGTGACCGCATGATCCGTGTCCGCTCCGGCGAGATTGAAGAAGCCCATGCCGATAGCGCCGAACTTGCCGAAGGATTGTCTGCATGAGCGGCTTTGTCCCCGGCACTGTTCAGTCCGGCAATCAGAGCTTCAGGCTGGCGGCCCGTTTCGCGCTACGCGAGTTGCGTGGGGGTCTGAAGGGTTTTTACATCTTCATCGCCTGTATTGCGCTCGGCGTTGCCGCCATCGCCGGCGTGACCTCGGTTTCACGCGCCTTGACAGAAGGCATATCGCAGGAAGGACAGGCGATCCTTGGTGGCGACCTGTCCTTTTCACTGATCCATCGGCAAGCGGACGCCGAACAGCTGGACTACCTGAACGGGCTGGGCGACACCTCGCGCGTGGCCACCTTGCGCGCCATGACACGCCGCGCCGACACGGGCGATCAGGCGCTTGTCGAATTGAAGGTGGTCGACGGAGCCTATCCGCTTTACGGATCGATTGACCTGCAATCCGGACAATCACTGGAAGATGCCCTGGCTTCGAAGGACGGCATGTGGGGCGCCGTGGCCGATTTGTCCCTCCTGGCTCGACTGAATGTTTCGGTCGGTGACACGCTGGCGCTCGGCCGGGCGACTGTCCGTGTAACGGATGTCATTGAGGCGGAACCGGACAAGCTTGCCGGCGGTATGGAGCTCGGCCCGCGGCTGATGATTTCAGACGCGGCAATCGGCGAAACGGATCTGGTCCAGCCCGGCAGCCTCGTGCGCTGGCGCTACCGGGTGAAAATGAACCCAGCACCGGATATCGAGGATCTGTCAGCTGTTGTCGAAGCGGCCAAGGTTGATCAACCCGATGCCGGCTGGCGCATACGTTCCCGCGCGAATGCGTCTCCGGGCCTTCAGCGCAGCATTGACAGGTTCGCGCAGTTTCTGACGCTGGTGGGTCTGACCGCCCTGGTGGTCGGTGGTGTCGGCGTCGCCAATGCCATTCGAGCCTATCTGGAAACCAAGCGCGAGGTGATCGCGAGCTTCAAGTGTCTTGGGTCGACCGGCGGCTTCGTATTCCAGGTCTACCTGGTTCAGATGCTCCTGCTGGCCCTGATCGGTATTGGCATCGGCCTTGTGATCGGTGCGCTCCTGCCCTTCGCGGCCGCGGCGGCCCTGTCAGGAGTGCTGCCCGTTCAGCTTGCCGCAAGCATCTATCCCGAGGAGCTCGGACTTGGCCTCATATACGGCCTTCTGACTGCACTCGCCTTTGCGCTCTGGCCTCTCGGCCGCGCCCATGACGTGCCCCCGACAGCACTCTTCCGCGATATCGTCACCGGCGGATCGAAATTGCCGCGCAAGCGGTACCTGTCCGCAACCGCCGTGACCGTGCTGCTGCTGGCCGGCATTGCCATCCTGCTCTCGCATGACCAGACCATAGCCGGGATCTATATCGCCGCATCCGCCGGAGCCTTTGTGCTTCTTGTTGTCGTCGCCAGATTGATCATGTTCGTCGCCAAACGTCTTCCAAGCGTGCGCTCGACGGAACTTCGACTGGCAATCGCCAACATTCATCGTCCCGGCGCGTTGACACCTTCCGTCGTGCTGTCTTTGGGACTGGGCCTGTCGCTCCTGGTTGCCCTTGCCCTGATTGACGGGAACCTGCGCCGCGAACTCACCGCAACCATTGCCGACAAGGCACCGAGTTTCTTCTTCGTGGACATTCAAAGCCACGAAAAAGACGCCTTCGAAGCGCTCCTGAACAAGGAAGCGCCGGGGTCGAACCAACAGGGTGTGCCCATGCTGCGCGGGCGCATTGTCACCCTGAACGGCATTCCGTCAGACGAGTTCAAGCCGGTGCAGGAAGGCTCAGACTGGGTGCTGCGCGGCGACAGGGGTATCACCTACGAGAGCACGCTTCCGGCCAACTCCAAACTCGTTGAAGGAAGCTGGTGGCCCGAACAATACGCCGGAAAACCGCTCGTCTCATTCGATGCCGAAGCAGCGACGGATCTCGGCCTGAAGATTGGCGACACGGTCACGGTCAATGTGCTGGGTCGCGAGATCACCGCTGAGATCGCAAGTTTCCGCGATGTGGAGTGGCAATCCTTCTCGATCAATTTCGTCATGGTCTTCTCACCCAACACCTTCGCCGGTGCGCCACATTCGCATCTGATGACACTGGGCTGGGATGAGGAAGTCCCCACTGAACAGGAATTAGCGTTGCTGAAGACGGTCTCCAACACGTTTCCCACTGTGACTGCTGTCAGGGTCAAGGACGCAATTACGCAGGTCAACGAGCTTGTGGCACAGCTGGCCTGGGCGATCCGCGGGGCAAGTTCCATTACACTGATTGCGAGCGTGCTGGTGCTGGCCGGTGCACTGGCGGCCGGACACCGCAACCGCATCTACGACGCGGTTATCCTGAAGACGCTCGGTGCCACACGCACCAAGCTGATCATCGCCTACGGTCTGGAATACGCCATTCTGGGACTGGCCACCGCCATCTTCGCCCTGGTCGCCGGCGGTGTTGCAGCCTGGTACGTGATCACCCAGATCATGGATGGAACCTTTGTGCTCATGCCGGTCACGGCCGTCGGGGCCGCAGTGGTTGCGCTGATACTGACCGTCGGGTTCGGCCTGATCGGAACGTGGCGCGTTTTGGGAGAAAAACCCGCACCGGTGCTGCGAAACCTCTGATTTCATTCGTCCCCTTCCCGTTTTTTCGTCAGGAAAGTGTCATGTATTTCAGGCACTTTCCCCACATTCCCCAGCTCTCGAAAGATCCTTGCTGTTCTGATCCTGGGTTTGTGGCTAAAGTCGGCGCAAATGTCGAAAAAAGGGGGCGTAGTCCATGTCAAAATTCACAATAAGAACCGGCTTGAAAAATCTGGCCAAAATGGCGGCAATTGCCGCAACCGCGACCCTGACTGGCGGCACGCTTGCACAGGCGGAAAGCCCCTTTCACACCGGTGTATGGCAGTTGAACGAAGAAGGTGGCCCGCGCGGCCTGGTCGTCAGCGACTGGCTGGTGTTCGAGGACGGATTGCCCAAGCGCTGGCTCTACCGCCGGGCCGGTACAAACGATCAGAACCAGTTCGATTTCTTCACACGCACGCTGGGGGACAGCGGCTATACGCCGGTCGGCATTCGTGTCTATCGCACCGGCGATAACGCGATGAAGTATACGATCTCCGAAAAGGGCAAGGATCCGATCGAGGTTTCTGCAACGCGCCTTTCGATCCCGAATTTCAAGAATTCCTGCCTGTCCGTCGAGAACAAGGGAGAGCGCCTGTTCGGCACCTGGACGGGCACCAGCGGTTCGACATTGAAGAAGCTGCGCCTTTCCAAGTCGAAACTCACCGTTGACGGCAAGTCCCGCAATGTTTCGGTAGAGCCGGTCCGGGTTGGCCGTCTTGGCATCACGGAAGACGGCAAGCCGATTGCCTTCCTGACCGACGCAGGTGGCGACTATGCGGTCCTGCAGTGGTTCAAGCCCGGCGTTTCGCCCGAGCTGATGCGTGACAAACAGAAGGAAATCATGGATTTTCAGGCTGAAGAAATCGTTCGCTGGCCGGGTGGAACCTGTGACCGGCAGATCGCGTCACGTCTGAAAGCGATGAAATAGGCTTGGAAATTTAAGCATAATTCGCAATTATGCCTTCAAAGCAAGAAAGATTACGGATTTTTCAGGATTAGCGTCTTGTTCTTAAGTCCGTAATTTCCCATATTTTGAGGGAGTTGTGTTGCGTGCAATAAGGCGCGCAAGTTTCATTCTAGAAGGGGATACACACCACAATGTCGACCTTTGACCGTCAACCTCAAAGTGCCTACACGGTCGCCGGCACTCGCGCTGAGGCCGGCATCGATCAAGGCCTGCGCAGCTACATGCTGGGCGTGTACAATTACATGACCATTGGCCTGGCTCTGACCGGGTTCTTTGCACTCGCCACAGCCATGATGGCAACCACTACGGACCCGAGCGCCGCTGTCGCCAGCCTTGGCAATGGCCAGATGCTGACCCAGCTTGGTGTCACACTCTACGGTAGCCCGCTGAAATGGGTTGTCATGCTCGCACCACTTGGCATGGTGCTCTGGCTTTCCGTTCGTATCCAGTCGATGAGCGCAGGATCTGCCCGGACGATGTTCCTGGTCTATTCGGCGATCATGGGCATTTCGCTGTCCTCGATCTTCCTTGTCTACACGGGCGGATCGATCGCACGCGTGTTCTTCATCACGGCAGCTTCCTTCGGTGCGCTCAGCCTCTTCGGCTACACCACCAAGAAGGACATCTCCGGCTGGGGTTCGTTCCTGTTCATGGGCCTGATCGGCATCATCATCGCTTCGATCGTGAACATCTTCGTCGGATCTTCCGCGCTGCAGTTCGCGATCTCCGTGATCGGTGTTCTGGTGTTTGCCGGCCTCACCGCCTACGACACCCAGCAGATCAAGGAAATGTACTATGAGGGCGACAGCAGCGAAGTCGCCACCAAGAAGTCGGTCATGGGCGCCCTGCGTCTCTACCTCGACTTCATCAACCTCTTCCTGATGCTGTTGTCTCTGTTCGGTAACCGCGAATAAGCATCACGCAGATGTAACGAGAAAGCCCGGCTCCTGCCGGGCTTTTTTGTTTTCCAGAAATTGAGAAGCCGGGTGCCGCTCAGGCGTCGACCACGCGCAGGTGCTTTTTCTTTTCAAGAACCCGGATGACCTGGGCCAGGTCATGGCCGCGTTTCAGGATCATGCCGCCTGTTCCCACGACAGAGAAAGCGCCTTGCCGGCGCGCAAGCTTGGGATCCTTTTCAATCCGGTAGAGCGGCATTTCCGAAGAACGGCGAAAGACTGAAAAGACAGCCTTATCCTTCAAGAGATCGATGGCATAGTCCCGCCATTCGCCGTCGGCGACCATCCGGCCATAGAGCCGCAAAATTGTATCGAGTTCACGCCGGTTGAAGGCAACAACGGGTTTTGGCGGGGGAGACGGTTGGCTGTACGGCAGCGGCCTCACACCCGCACCGCGCTGAGACGCACTGTCATCGACTTCGCTCATTCCGCCTCCAAGTTGTTCCCGGTTACCCGACAGACTGGGAAAGACCCTGTTATTCGTCTGTCATGATGCGTCGCGTTGGGGGGTATTGGCAAGCCCCAGCCTTACAAAGCAAGCTTCGCAAGGCATTTCTTGGCATTATTACCGAGTAACAATTCCCCAGGCGGCAAAAAAACGGACGTAAGGGCAGTTTGCCCATAAAGAATGTGCAAAATTCCATGATTTTGCCGCATTCCAGCCCTTGGCCAGCCATTTTGACTTCCCATATTACAATCATACCCTGATGGGTACGACCAACAAGAAGCGCGGAATGCATTAGCCCCCCAGCCCCCCGGGTTTTTTGTTGGACGGCCAGATATAATGAGTCAAACATCAGGGCAACTGAAGGGCCGGCAAAATGCCGGCCCTTTTCATTTGGACAACGAGCAAAGCTGGCAAGTCATCGAGACCTTGTCATTTCTTGCAGGGGTCCAAATGGGATTTTTCATTTTTACCCTGCGCCGGCAAGATTGCCTCTTTTCCACCCACATCCTTGTTGTATCCTTTTTGCAGGATGACTACGGACCTGATCGATCTTCGCGCGGCCCGAACCGCGGATTGTGATGCGTTGGCCGGCATACATAGTGAGGCCTGGCTCGGCGCCTACCGTGGTGTTTTGCACGGTGTCGACCTGCAAAAGCTCGTCACGCGACGCGGAACCGGCTGGTGGCGTGGCGCGCTTGCCCGTGGCGTCGACATCAAGATACTCAGCATCGCGGACATCCCCGCCGGCTATGCCACCTATGGCCCATGCCGCCTGCGAAATACCGGTATGGCGGGTGAAATATACGAACTCTATCTGAAACCTGAGTATCAGGGCCTGGGGTTCGGGCGCACGCTGTTTGAGAACGTGCGGGAGACCCTGAACGCCCGGAACATGCCCAGCATGGCAGTGCAGGTCCTCACCGCAAACGAACCCGCCAGGGCCTTCTACAAGGCCGTTGGTGGAAAGCTCGCGGCCAAGTCCTGGTATCGCCTCGGCGGCAGGAGACTGGAACTGTCGGTTTATTCCTGGCCGCAAAGGCGGAGCTAGGAGCGGCGATGGTCACGCCTATCTGAAAATGCCCGGATTGCCGATGATGGCAGGCTGCTGCGTGCAATTGGACGTTCCCGCCATGGTATCAGCGGCCTGACGCGCCAGAACGTTGGCATTCTTGTTTGCCTGCGCATCCACCTGTGCAATCCAGCACGTACGCCCGCCAGGCATGAGTTGCGTCACGATCAGGATGCTTCCCGTCTTTCCGCTTTCATCGAGGCTTGGAAACCATCTGAGGATGGTTGCAATCGGCGCGCCATTGCGCAACCGCCATTCCAGCGTTTCGTTCACCGTGTTGAAATTCGGCAAGGTGGAATGCGCTGCCGGCTCGTGCTCCGCATCAGGCCCGAATGAAACAAACATTCTCAGGTCACCTTCCGCGACATAGACAGGTATGCCCTTGTAACCCGCACACTGGAACCGGCCTCCGTCGGTGGATTCGTCAGCAGGTGGCCGGATGAGAGTGCAGTTTTCGAGCTTGATCTTCGTGTAGGCGCTGTCGAAGGACGCCGCATTGGCAGCGGGCAACAGGCCCAGGACCAACAGGCAGGCCGAAATGGAACCCAGGACACCGGAACGACCGGCCAAAAACGCAAACATTGTTGTATCTCCCAATATGCGACCACCCAAATTGGGCGACATCATCATCAATTAGGTGCAATGCAAAAAATAAGGGCTTGCACTCACGAAGCTGGATTGCGATAGACCCTGCAACGATCAACAGGAGTTTGCAATGCGTATCGACGCTGTGCCGATCGGCAAGAACCCGCCAGAAGACATCAATGTCATCGTCGAAGTCTCCGTGGGCGGTGAGCCCATCAAGTACGAGATGGATAAGGACGCCGGCGCAATGTATGTCGACCGCTTCCTTTACACCCCCATGCGTTACCCGGGAAACTATGGTTTCGTCCCGCACACATTGTGTGGTGACGGCGACCCGATCGACGTTGTCGTGGTCAACCAGCGGCCTGTTGTTCCGGGCGCGATCATGAATTGCCGCCCGATCGGTGTTCTGCTGATGGAAGACGAGTCCGGTCAGGACGAAAAAATCATCGCCGTTCCCAGCCACAAGATCACCAAGCGCTACGACAGCGTCTCCGACATTGCCGACCTGCCGGAAATCACCGTGGCGCAGGTCAAGCATTTCTTCGAACACTACAAGGATCTGGAACCCGGCAAATGGGTCAAGGTCACCGGTATCGAAGGCGCAGAAGCTGCCAAGAAGCTGATCATTGAGTCGATTGAGCGGGCTCAGAAGATCGCCGCTGAGTAAACGCCTTTTCGGGACGTTTTTGTTGAGGCCGTTGCCGATCCTATCTCTCGGCGGCGGCCTCAATGCGTTCCATGTCCTGGTCGGACAGACCGAAATGATGACCGATCTCGTGGATCAGGACATGTGACACGACATCGCCGAGCGTTTCGTCCATGGCCGCCCAGTAGTCCAGGATCGGCCGGCGGAACAGCCAGATCCGGTTGGGCATCTGGCCGGTCCTGTCCGCATCACTCCCTTCCGTCAAACCCTGACCTTCGAACAGGCCAAGCAGGTCATGCGGATCTTCGATGGACAGGGCATCAAGCACATCATCCGGCGCATAGTCCGCCAGGCTGATCTGCAGGTGACCGCAGCGCAACAGCAGATCATCCGGAAGCGTGGCAAGCGTTTCGCTGGCCATCGCCTCGAACGCCTTCAGGTCGGGCGCTTTTTTCTCTGACCAGTCACTGCGGCTGATCGGATGGATCGACGCCATCTCGGGTCCCCTGATCCTTCGGTTTCGTCACTATTTGACCAGTACGTAGGTGACCAAGAGGTAAATCACCAGTCCCACGAAGAAAATCAGACCAAGGCCCCGCCCGATCCGGGTGCCCCAGACCTCGATCCTGTCGTCTTCGTCCTTGTCGGCGGCACTCATGTGGCTCTTGGCGCGGTCCGCCATGCGGACGAAGGTTGAACCGGCAACGGTTTCACTTTCGGCCTCGACACGCTTGATCGCTTTCAGCGCTTCATCACGTTTTGCATCATGCGGATCGGATTTGCGGCTCATGCGCTTACGCCTTCTGCGACAGGTTTCTTCTTCAACAGCAGCGCAGACAGGAGCGCCAGTCCCGCAAGTCCGGCAGAGGCAACCGCGTTCCAGCCGGCAAAGGACAGGCCGAACATGCGCCAGCTGGCTTCTGTACAGCTGACCACGCGCGTGGTCTGAAGCGCCTGCAGCATGTTGGCGGCAGAGGCCGGCGCGGCGCTGCCGCCACCGCAGTCATTCGGACCGTCCCAGAACTGCCATTCGGCACCGGCCTGATAAATCCCGAGGCCCGCGCCATAGGCAAACACGGCTGCGACCGCCAGCAGCACCAGCAGCGCCAGGCCGTTGGAGCGCCTGGACAACAGCAAGAGAGCCACGGCCGTCAGCGGCAAGCCGGCATAATAGGGAATGCGCTGTTCCAGGCAGAGCTTGCAAGGCACGTATCCGCCGATCAGCTGGAAGCCCCATGCGGTTGCGATGACAACGAGCCCGCCCAGCAAGGCCAGCGCTGTCAAGTTCAATGCCATCCGGTCTCGATCCATCATGCCGCCAATGCCCTAAATATAACGCAGAACAACAAAACCACCGACCAGCAGCACCACAAATATGGTGAACATGAGGCCAAGACGTTGCTCGATAAAGTGCTTGATGGGTGGCCCGAAGAAGTAAAGAAGGCCCGCAACCACAAAGAAACGAAGTCCCCGCGAAACAAGACTTGCGACGATGAAAATAGGCAGACTCAGCCCGGCAACACCGGAAGCGATCGTGATGACCTTGTAGGGAAAGGGCGTCAATCCGGCGATGAAGACAAACCACCAGCCATATTCATTGAAATAGGTACTGAATTCATCCATCCAGCCCATTTTTCCATAGAAGGTCAGAACAGGAACAGCCACCTGTTCAAACAACAGCATGCCGATGAAATAGCCAAGCACGCCCCCGGCAACCGACGTCAGAGTACACAGGAGGGCGTACCACCAGGCCCTTTCCTTGCGCGCGATCACCATCGGGATGAGCAGAATGTCCGGCGGGATAGGAAAGACCGAGCTTTCAACGAAGGAAACAGACCCGAGCGCGGCAGGCGCGCGCGGTCCGGCGGCAAGGGACAGGGTCCAGTCATAAAGGCGTCTGATCATGGCGCATCCCATAGCCGGAGAGACGTTAAAAGTCACCTAGCGATTTCTTGATGATGTGAATTTGGCGGTCATGAAAAAGCGTGCGCGCAAGCTTTCGACAGCGCAACGATTGGTGCCCCCCGCCGGAATCGAACCGGCACTCCCGAAGGAACGGGATTTTGAATCCCGCGCGTCTACCAGTTCCGCCAGAGGGGCAACTGACACCGGAGAGGGTGGGTATCACGGGCCATGACAGGATGCAAGCGCGTTGGCGACGGTGAAATGCGTTCTGCCAATGAAAAGACATCCACCCTGTTTTGACCGCACATGCAGAGCGTACCGGCAATTTTAGAGGTTACCTTAACGGTCCATTTGCCCTGTCATCACGAAACGGCCGCAGGACAAGGGAAAACCCGTTCCACAATCGTGTTCTTAACCGCACATCAATCCTGGCGCAGCAGTCTGCCCGCTCAATCATCGAGGGGCGATCCATGAGCATTGTTGAAACCGGAGCAGTTCTGAATTCCGGAAAAGTCAGTATGACCGACCAAACGCAGACGGCAGACAGCATCTTTTCCCTCATGACGCTGGACAAGGATGCCCTTCAGCCCGCCCCGATTGATCCGAGTTGGGTTCTGGATGGCGACCCGGAAGCAAAATGTCAGAAAATCTCCGAGATTGGCGATTACTGGACCGCTGTCGACCACTGGTCCTGCACCGCAGGCAAGTTCCGCTGGTTTTACAATCTGGACGAAACCATTCTCATTCTGGAGGGCGAAGCCTTCATCACCGATGACAATGGTGTCGAATATCACGTCCTGCCCGGTCGGACCTTGTCCTTCACCGACGGCACGAAAGCCGTCTGGACCGTGCCAAACTATGTCCGAAAGATCGCCTTCAACCAGAGATCCGTCCCGACATATCTTCACAAATTCTGCCGCGCCGTGAACAAGATACACAGAATGGTCTTTCGCTGAGATCGAAGGAAAACCGCCGGGGCATCGCGCCTGACCCGGACAGTTAGCCCGCAAACAAAAGCGCAAATTGTGCGCATTTTCTAGACAAGCCTATTTTGCTTGGCTAGAAATTTCTGATGAGCAAGTCAGCAAGAGAAATCGAGCTCAAACTTGAGCTTGATCCCGGGGCGCAGGACGCCATCAAACGAATTGGCACCGCGGATGGATTTGCGGCCAGCAAAGCCGTCACCAAGACCCTCCAATCGATCTATTTCGACACGCCTGACCAGGCTCTTCGAAAGGCCAAGATTTCACTCAGGGTCAGAAAGTCAGGCAGAAGCTGGATCCAGACCGCAAAACTCGGCACCGGTGTCATGGGAGGCCTCTCCACTGCTGTAGAGGCCGAGCATCAGGTCACCGGCCGGGCCCTCGACCTTTCGGCGATTGAGGACGACGCGGTACGGGAAAGACTCCTGGAACTCATCGGTGACGCGCCACTGAGCGAGTGTTTTGAAACCGTTATGAAACGGACGACACGGGAACTGACCCGCGAACACGACGGTGCGCGCATTGAACTGGCCTTCGATACCGGCAACATCCTTGCCGGAAGCGGGTCGCAGCCACTTGTCGAACTCGAGCTGGAGCTCAAGGAGGGGCCAAGCCTCGCCGTGTTTGACGCCGCCAGAGCGTTGTTGAAATCGGTTCCCTTCCGGTTTTCGCCCTACAGCAAGGCGGAACGCGGATACCGGTTTGCTGAGGGCCAGGTCCAGCAAGAACTAAAACCCTACTTTGCAGAGGCGACGTCACTGGTCTCTGGAAGCACCGTCGAACTTGCATTGCGGGATGTTCT
Organism: Roseibium sp.; assembly: GCA_017643925.1. GTDB lineage: Bacteria > Pseudomonadota > Alphaproteobacteria > Rhizobiales > Stappiaceae > Roseibium. Next base: position 264,340 of record JAEPML010000004.1, read on the forward strand.
GCGGTCTTGCCTGACCCAGATTGCGGAAAACCGGCTTGCCGTGCTGGCGTCGGACAACCCGGAAGGGCCCCACCAGCTTCGCGTTGGGCTGCGGAGATTGCGCAGCGCCTTTCGCTTGTTCAAACCCGTATTGAACCCGGCAACCACGGCCCCTCTGGACGCGATGGCACGCCTGATTGCGGCGGAGGCCGGCGCCCTGCGGGATCTCGACGTACTGATCGATGAAATCGTGATGGACCCGATTGACGCTGCCCCGGAGAGCGTCGCCTTCGACAAGTTGCTGCAAGACCTCAACGCCGCCCGTGCGGACAGAACACGCAGCACCTTGGCGTACCATCTGAAGTCCGCAGAGGTCAACGAGTTCATTTTGAACCTTGCCGCGTATACCGAATGCCGGGGATGGCTGGATCCGGAAAATTTCGATCAAACAGGGCTCCTGGCGCAACCGATCGAAAGCCTCGCCAGCCGCGCACTTGCAAAGCAATGGAAGAAAGTTCTTCGCTACGGCAAACGCATTGAGGACCTGAGCATCCTGGAGCGGCACGAAATGCGCAAGGCTATGAAGAAGCTGCGTTATGGCGTCGAGTTCTTCGGGAGCCTTTATCCCAGGGAACGTGTGAAACCCCTGCTCAAGCGCATGAAAAAGCTGCAGGACATCTTCGGATACCTGAACGATGTTGCCATGGCCGAAGAACTGCCGACCAAATGCAGTGCTTCTGCACGCGCCGACCCGGAAATCGCCCAGGCGATCGGGTTTGTGATCGGCTGGCACGAAGCACAATGCCAGGCCAGCTGGCAACATGCGAAAGGGTACTGGGAAGACACGCGCGCGACCCCGAAATTCTGGGCCTGAGACTTCCTCCGGATCAGGCTCAACAATTCGCACTTAAGTGACCGAAGCAATTCAAATCGGACCACTGACGGTTATTGTCGATCAGACATGTTCTTTTTATGTTCTATTTACGAGAAACCATTTGATGCGGGAGTGCAATCAATGCTGACGGGGAGTTGCTGCTGCGGAACGGTCAGGTTCGAACTTCGGGCCCAACCTACAATGATGGGCACCTGTCACTGCTCCAGATGCCGAAAGCTGGGTGCCAGCACGTTTGTGTTCGTCAAGAAAGACGACTTGCGATGGGTGCAAGGCAAGGACAATATTCAGGTCTTCGAACCCACGGGTCCCTACAAATACAGCCGTTGCTTCTGCAAGACCTGCGGCAGTTCGCTTGGGGAAATCCTCTCGAACGAAGACGGCTTTCCCGTCGCGGCCAATATCATTGACGGTGAGCTCGATGCAAAGAACCGGTTTCACGAATTTGTCGCCGAAAAACCGTCCTGGTACGAAATCTGCGATGGGGCCGAGCAGTTTGACGCACACCCTGTCTCAGGTTAGCGCCGATTTAGCCGGGGGCCATACGAACCACATCGAGGCGTAGCCAAACATTCTCGCTTTTCTTCGGATTGACCCACAGTCTCGAACCTCTGATGGAAACCACGCGTCCGAACGGGAACAGCTTCGGAAGCTGACCGGACGCCCGCACTTCTCTCACTTGGGCCTTGCCGAACAAGGTGTCGAGACTCATGCTGACCGTTATCTTACCATCGTCCGAAAGACGGCCTCGAAACGTGTCAAAGAATGATCGGGTAGAGGTATATACTTCTTCGGAAACTACATAGAGTTCGCCATTGCGGAGCCTTACCTCGGCCTTTGCCAGGAGAGTGCGCTGATTGGTCCCACTCGGATCGCTGGCGCTGTAATTGAAGCGATGAAATTCCAGGAGCCATACGCCATCATAGGTGGAAGGGGTTTTCTCGATCTTGTCGACAAGGGTTGCCAGCGTCTTTTCCGACAGGTAACCGTTCTCTTCAATACGGTTGCGGATCTGAAACTTTCGAAGCCCGGCACGGGACTTCGGGCCGAAAGCCCCGTCTGCGGCCCCGACATCGTATCCCAGGGCGTTAAGCGTCTCCTGGACTTGTTGAAAGTCTTCCGGCTTCAGCCGCAACTGAGCCTCTTCATCTTCCGGTGACAGTGGTGCAGCAGTCTTGTCGAGAGCAGTTCCCGCTGAAGACAGGTTGAGCTTTGCCAGGTTCGTCCGATCGTATGCCGCTCCGTCCGCTGACGAACCGCTCTGTCGCAGTCCCTTGGTTGTCCCGGCGGCATTCGCCTGAAGTTGCTCTTCCAGACGGTCCAGCTTGATCTTGGCCAGATCCACGAATTGACCTTCTGGATACTTCTTCAGATAGGCGTTGAAATAGGCAACTTCACTCGTATCCTTGATAGAATCCCAGTACGCGAGTTCGACAAGGGCTTCTTGCTTTTGCTTTTCAGCCTGCTTACGGGCCTCGCTGTCATCAACCTCCACCTTAAGCTTGAGTACAACTTCACCCGTCAGGGATGAATTGTCCCACGGAACCTGCTGGCCGTTTGTCACCAGTAGGACCTCGTTGCGCACGCGCACCATGCTGCGCGCAATACCTTCACCGGGGTTGCCGAGATGCTTGACGAGTGCCGCGGTAAACGGACTGTTGCGACCCTCCCCATCGTAGGCGACGTTCCCCGGCTGTGTCGCGAACGAGATAAAGGACCCCACGCCGACGCCAATCCTTGCAAGGCCACGACCAACCTCCGCGGAGCGGGTGCCCATGGATCGCGCCAGATTTCGTGCCAGAGGATTGTTTCGGCAAGCATCCAGAAAAACGAGGTTGGTCTTGGCATTTCGTTCCATCGCAGAAAGCACCAGCGTCATGGGAACGGCTTCAAACTCAAGATCGTTCTCACTTTCCAGGCGCGCATCGATCGGCGCCATGTAGTTTTCGCCATTTACTTGAAAACCGTGCCCGGCGTAGTAGAAGAGCGCGATCTCAGTTCCATCGAGCTGCTTGATATACTGCCGGATCGTGCGCCGCATTTGCGAGAAGTCCAGGTCAATCCCCTTGATGACCTCAAAATCAAGCGCCTCTAGCTTGGCCGCAACATCGTTTGCGTCATTCTGCGGATTGGGAAGAGCCGCCGCGTGCACATAGGCCGAATTTCCGATAACCAGCGCAACACGATTTTGAGCGCCGCTAGCGATCTGGGGAAGAAGTGCTATCGAAACGGCAAGAAACAGGAAAAAACGCAAGGGTCACCTCCCAATCAGCCAGGGGATGGTTTGCCTCTTCTCACAATCAAATTCCTCGCAACCCCCCAGAGGCCACCATCATAACACCGATTACCTGCGCTCAAACCCTCAAGTTGCGACCCGGAGATCCGACAAGCAATCCGGAACGCATCAATCACATCTCGTGCCCACCGCAACTATCTCGGCAGTCAGCTTCCCAACGAATACATCGGCTGACAGACCGGCTGGCAGATGCGTGTGCGCAGCGATCTCGATTTCGCGATCTTCTCCGAGCAGGGTGAGAAAGGTGTTGATCGCCCGGATCGCCTCGGCGGCAACCGGCTCGGCAAGCATGATTGCATGAGCAAGCACGGCGTGTCGGTTTCTGTCGGCCTTGCACCTGCGGATACGCAGCGCTGTTCCGGCAAATTTCAGCCCGTTCAGCTGGACGTTATAGGCTCCATCGCAGAAGGCGCCCGGTTGCCAGCCTCTGCTGGCACCAGGTCCCAGGGCTCTCTCAATCGACGTGCAAAGCCTGTCATACTCCCTGGCCAGGTCGATCTGCATGCCTGACGGGTTGGCATAGACATGTGTCAGGTTGAAGATCCCCGGGCCCTGGGGGGTCGCGTCGCCTCCTGTGCTGCGGCTATGCACGGGCCATCCGGCCGTTCCGAGCCGCTCGACGGCCTCCTGAAAATTCGGTTTTCCCTTGAAACTCATCGGCGCGACAAGACAGCCGAGGCTCTCCCAGAAGTGCAGATGCTGCCTGTCCGGGTGATGGCTGACATCTTCAAGCAGGTCCAGTTCGCGATTCAGGGCGTCCGCAGCATCAATCCGTTCGATCAAGCTTCACCCCTGTCGCTTCCGTGAAAATCATAGGGCCTCCCCGTTCACCACAAGCTGCATGCGGTCCGCAGCAACGCGCGCCCGCGTGTATTGAATTGGGCGTTCGTTCATGTCGAGATTGAGACTCTCGACCACAAGAACAGGTTGCCCAAGCGCAAGCCCCAGCTGCTGAGCATCCCGAGCCTCAACCAGTTCCGCGGTAATCCGGCTCTCCCGGCGCTTGTAGTCCTCGATCCCGGCGCGGCGCAATGCGTCGGTAATCGATCCGCTTTCTGCATAATCGGCGACAAAGTTGGGAACGCGCGCCTGTTCGAACCAGCTTGTGCCGACAATCATCGGCACACTGTCAGCCACTCTCAGTGTTTCGACACGGATCAAAGCCGTGCCGAGCGGCACCTCGAGCTGGTTGGCAAGCAGCGCGTCCGCCTCCTCCAGTGCCGAACCGATCAGACGGCCGCTTGGAGCACGGTCCTGGCCGGACATGATTTCGGAAAAACGGGTCCTCGGTCCGATCGGATAGCTGAGCGGGGCGGACGCCACGAAGGTTCCCCGGCCCTGGTCGGCCCGAAGAATACCTTCTGCCGTCAAGGCGGCAATCGCCCGGCGCACTGTATGGCGGTTCACACCAAAGCGCGCAGCAAATTCAGCCTCCGGAGGCAACCGGCTGCCTTCCTTGAAAGCCCCGCTGACGATTTCAGCTTTCAGCGTTTCCATAATCTGGCGCCAGACGGCAATGCCGGCACTGCGGTCGAGAACTTGGTTTTTCGTCATGTGTCCGTCATCAAATTTCGGTACCAAAGAGTCAATCGGATTATTTGTCTAGACAAATAGACAAATCAAGTTTAGATCCTAACCGCAATCGAAATTCCTTCCTGTGAACGCAGAACCGAAAGGCGCGCTTCATGACCGATTACTCGCAAACCGCCAACTCCGCACAAGTGGCCCGGCAGAAGACGATGGCAGTCCTTGCCGCCGCGCCTGCCGAGGCTGTCGCGGAAAAATTCGGCGCACTGCCAACACCCGCTTATGACCTCGTCCGGAAGCCGGAAACCGGCCTCGTCATGGTGCGCGGTCGCATGGGCGGCACCGGCAGTCCCTTCAATCTGGGTGAAGTCACCGTGACCCGCTGCGTGGTTCGGTTGGAGACCGGCGAGACGGGCAACGCCTACAGCCTCGGACGGGACAAGCAGAAAGCCCTGCAGTCGGCCGTGATCGACGCCCTGTGGCAGCGAGACGAAACGCGTGCGCGGATCGAAACCGAGGTGATTGCCCCCCTGGCGGCAGCACAGGAACAGTCCGACGCAGCCGTCAAGGACGAAACAGAGGCCACCAAGGTCAACTTCTTCACCATGGTGCGAGGAGACAACTGATGGACACGCTCACCGCAGTTAATCAGGAACCCGTTCAGATCACGCCTGGATTTCAGGATCCGGTGCATGAGGCGCAGGCCTGTTTCAGGGCAATCATGAATGCCACGGCCCGGCCCGGGATCCGGCAAAAGATCTCGATATCGGATCTTGCGCCACCGGCACCGCTCACACCGACGGGAGCTGCCATCGCGCTCACGCTGTTCGACTACGACACGCCGATCTGGCTCGACAAGACGCTGATGGCCTCCGAAGCTGTCAAGGCGTTCTTGAGGTTTCATACAGGAGCACCGATCGTGTCGGAGCCGGTTGAAGCCGCCTTCGCACTGGTCGCGGACGCAACTCATCTGGTGCCGATTGCCAGTTTCAATCAGGGTTCAGCGGAGTATCCGGACCGTTCGACCACGGTGATCCTCACCGGTCAGAACTTCAAGGCAAAGCAATCGGTGACCCTGACCGGGCCTGGCGTTAAGGACACCGAACGCTTCGAAACCTCTCCATTGCCGCCCGTCTTCTGGGATCAGGTGATCTCCAATGCAAAACAGTTTCCGCGCGGTGTCGACCTGATCTTCGCCGGCGACGGAGAAATCGCAGCTCTTCCCCGCTCCTCTCGCATCAGCATTCAGGAGGCTTAAGACATGTATGTTGCCGTAAAGGGTGGCGAAAAAGCCATTCGCAACGCTCACAAGCTCCTGGCCAAACGCCGCCGGGGAGACACGTCCGTTCCGGCTCTGACGCTTGATCAGATCGCACAGCAGCTCGCACATTCGGTGGCTCGCGTCATGGGCGAGGGATCGCTTTATGACGAAACCCTGGCTGCACTTGCGATCAAGCAGGCGCGTGGCGACCTCATCGAAGCCGCGTTTCTGATCCGCGCCTACCGCACGACGCTACCGCGCTTCGGATACAGCCAGCCGATCGATACCGCAAAGATGCTGGTCGAGCGACGCATCTCGGCCACCTACAAGGATCTGCCGGGTGGACAGGTGCTTGGCCCAACCTTTGATTACAGCCACAGGCTGCTCGATTTTGCACTGGCTGCGGAAGCGGAAAACGGCGAAGTCGACTACCCGGTCGAAACGGCACCGGCAGACACGGAGACGATGCCACGGGTGACCGACCTTCTGGGCGACGAGGGGCTTATGGAACCGGACCCGGTCACGCCGGAAGATACACCGGTCGGCGACCTGACCCGGGAACCGCTTTCCTTCCCGGCCGATCGCGATTTGCGTCTCCAGAACCTGGCGCGCGGCGACGAAGGTTTTCTGCTGGCGCTCGCCTACTCCACCCAGCGCGGCTATGGACGTACGCACCCCTTTGCCGGTGAAATCCGCTATGGCGAGGTTGAGGTCGAATTCTTTGCCGAGGAACTCGGCTTTGAAATCACACTGGGCAAGATCAAGGTCACTGAATGCCAGATGATCAACCAGTTCAAGGGGTCTGCAAAGGCAGCCCCGACCTTCACCCGCGGCTACGGCCTGGTCTTTGGCCAGGTCGAGCGCAAGGCCATGTCCATGGCGATGGTCGACCGCTCCCTGCGCATTCATGAACTCGGAGAAGAGCAGGTTGCCCCGGCACAGGACACGGAATTTGTGCTGTCCCACTCGGACAACATCCAGGCCACCGGCTTTGTGGAACATCTGAAACTCCCCCACTACGTCGACTTTCAGGCAGAGCTCGATCTGGTGCGCCGGATGCGAGCCGAATGGTTTGAAAAACGGCAACAGGAAGAAAGTGGCGAGATCGCCCAGGAGGCCGCGGAATGAACGACACGGCAAAAATCTACGAACAGGGCGAATACAATTTCGCCTATCTGGACGAACAGACCAAACGCATGATCCGGCGCGCGATCCTGAAAGGCATCGCCATTCCGGGCTACCAGGTTCCATTCGCCTCCCGCGAAATGCCGATGCCCTATGGCTGGGGCACCGGGGGTGTCCAGGTGACCGCTTCGATCCTCGGTGAGGATGACTGCCTGAAGATGATTGACCAGGGCTCCGACGACACGACCAACGCTGTTTCCCTGCGTGGTTTCTTTGAAAAGACTGCAGGCGTCCGGACAACCCACGAGACGGCAGAAGCGTCCGTCATCCAGACTCGCCACCGCATTCCGGAAAAGGATCTGCGCGAGGATCAGATTCTTGTGTTCCAGGTTCCGATCCCGGAACCACTCCGGTTCCTGGAGCCGCGCGAGACAGAGACCCGCAAGATGCACGCGCTTGAGGATTACGGCCTCATGCATGTGAAGCTCTACGAAGACATCGCCAAGAACGGGCACATCGCGACGACCTACGCCTATCCGGTCAAGGTCAACGACCGTTATGTCATGGACCCGTCTCCGACCCCGAAATTCGACAATCCGAAGATCGACGAAATGGCCGCCCTTCAACTCTATGGCGCTGGCCGGGAAAAGCGTATCTACGCCATCCCGCCCTACACCAAGGTGAAAAGCCTCGATTTCGAGGACTACCCCTTTGAAGTGCAGAAATTCGACAAACCCTGCGGCCTGTGCGGCGCGCAGAATGTCTATCTCGACGAAGTCATTCTGGATGACAAGGGCGGCCGCATGTTCGTTTGTTCGGACAGTGACTTTTGTGAAGAACGCCGCGCGGCGGGTCATGTCGGCCCGATGGCAGGCAACCCGGCAGCCGCCCAGATCAGCGGTGCCCAGGCAGAGGAACTCACCCAATGAGCGTCTTTCAGTCAGATGATCCGCTGCTTCAGGTCCGCAATGTCACGCGTTATTACGGCGACCGGATAGGTTGTTCGGAAGTGTCATTCGACCTCTGGCCGGGCGAGGTCCTCGCAATCGTCGGCGAGAGTGGCTCGGGCAAAACCACCCTGCTCAATTGCCTTTCGACACGGCTGGCGCCAACCGCAGGAGCCATTGAATACCGGATGCGTGACGGATCCATGCGCAACCTCTATCAGCTGACCGAGGCGGAACGCCGCCTGCTGATGCGCACCGACTGGGGCTTTGTTCACCAGAACGCGGCCGAGGGTCTGCGCATGACCGTCTCAGCCGGTGCAAATGTCGGTGAACGGCTCATGGCCATCGGTGACCGTCACTACGGCAAGATCCGTTCGACCGCGGACGACTGGCTTGGCCGGGTTGAAATCGAGAGCGACCGGATTGACGATGATCCGCGTTCCTTCTCGGGAGGCATGCGCCAGCGGCTGCAGATCGCCCGAAACCTGGTGACACGTCCGCGCCTTGTCTTCATGGACGAGCCGACCGGTGGTCTGGATGTCTCGGTCCAGGCACGACTTCTGGATCTCTTGCGGCGCCTTGTCGCCGATCTCGGACTTTCCGTCGTGATCGTCACGCATGACCTTGCAGTTGCCCGCCTCCTGTCGCACCGGATCATGGTCATGCGTCACGGCAACGTAATCGAGAGTGGCCTGACGGACCAGGTACTCGACGACCCACGCGAGCCCTATACGCAGTTGCTCGTTTCTTCCATTCTACAGGTGTAAGCAATCATGGCTGTTCGTCTTTATCTGAACAATGTCGGCAAGTCCTTCACCATGCATCTGCAGGGTGGGGCCGTCATTCCCGTTGTCGAGAAGGTCGAATTCTCCGTCAACGCCGGAGAATGCGTCGTGCTCGGTGGACCCTCGGGTGCCGGCAAGAGCTCGATCCTCAAAATGATCTACGGCAACTACCGTTGCGACGATGGTCAGATCCTGGTGACCGTTGACGAGGAAATCGTCAATGTTGCCAGCGCCGAACCACGCGATGTCCTCAGGTTGCGCGACAACACCATCGGTTACGTCAGCCAGTTCCTGCGCACGATCCCACGCGTTTCGGCAGAGGATGTGGTGGCTGAACCTCTGATTGCACAAGGCGCCGGCGAGGAAGAAGGCCTTGAGACGGCACGCAGCCTCCTTGCGCGTCTAAACGTGCCTGAAAGGCTATGGACCTTGCCGCCCGCGACCTTCTCGGGCGGCGAGCAGCAGCGCGTCAACATTGCCCGCGGGTTCATCGCTCACTACCCGATCCTGCTTCTGGATGAACCGACTGCGTCTCTCGACGCGGCGAACCGCGCGGTCGTCGTCCGCCTGGTGCAGGAGAAAAAAGAACAGGGTGTTGCCATGGTCGGGATTCTGCACGATCAGGATGTGCGGGAAGAGATTGCGGACCGCATCATTGATGTCACATCCTTCAGCGCGGATGTTGCCGCCTGACCCGATAGACAGGAATTGGTTGCGGAAGGGCGAGAACTGTCACAGAACAGTCATCGCCCTCCGTTAGGCCCTCGACCTGGCCCACCTTTGAAACAGCGAATTGTCTCATGCGCTACGCCATCTATTTTGCCGCCGACGCCGAAGATCCGTTGACACGCCTGGGGAACTCCTGGCTCGGACGCGATCCGTTCAAAGGCCTGGACCTTGAGACAGTTCAGATCGACGGCTTCGACCGGGAGCGGCTCGGCGACCTCACCTCGAGCCCACGGCGCTACGGATTTCACGGCACGCTGAAAGCACCTTTCAACTTGGCGGAAGGCAAGACCGAAGCCGAATTGCTCAAGGCCTGCGACGCGTTTGCAAGGACCATGGCCCCCTTTGAGATCAAGGGGCTGGGTGTCAATCGCCTGGGACGGTTCCTGGCCCTTACACCAGAGGTCGAGGAACCTGGCCTGTCGGCCTTTGCCGGTGAATGTGTCAGATTTTTTGAGCCGTTCCGTGCACCCCTTGCTCAAGGCGATCTCTACCGCCGGCGCCAAAGCGGCCTGACATCCCGACAGGACGCCCATCTGGTCGATTGGGGTTACCCCTACATTTTCGAAGACTTTCGCTTCCACATGACGCTGTCCAACAAGCTGGAAGACGAAGCGGAAGCCAGCATTTTGAAACAGGCTGCCGAGGACCACTTCAAGGAAGTGACCGGTCGGCCGCGGTTGTGCCGACATTTTGCGGTCTACTCGGAGTCCCACCGGGGCGCTCCGTTCCAGATCGAGAAACTGTTCGAGCTTTCCGGAACGCTTTCTCCGCTGGAAGCTCAGGAAAAAACCGACCGCAAGACCCGCAAGGAGAACGCATGAGCTCGCATCCCAAAGTCTTCAAGAACGCCAGGCTCGTTCTGGCAGACGAAGTCAAAGACGGTTCCCTGTCGGTCGATACCAACGGCATGATCGACAGCATCGGAGCCCCGACTGACGTTGATGGGCATGATTGCGACGGTGACTTCCTTTTACCGGGTCTCGTCGAACTCCACACTGATCATCTGGAGACCCACTACGCCCCGCGTCCGAAAGTGCGCTGGAACCCAGTCGCCGCCGTTCAGGCGCATGATGCCCAGATTGCCTGCGCCGGCATCACAACGGTGTTTGATGCACTCAGGGTGGGCATGGATGAAGATGCGGATCTGCGGTACCCGGACATGCGCATCCTCGCGGACGCGATCGAGACTGGCAAAGAAGAAAACCGGCTGCGCGCCGATCACTTCATTCACCTGCGATGCGAAGTTTCGGCCGTCGATGTTCTGGAAGCTTTCAAGGTTTTTGAAGAAGACGACGCCATCCGCCTGATTTCCCTGATGGACCACACACCGGGACAGCGACAGTTCGTGTCGCTGGATGCCTACAAGATCTATTTCCAGGGCAAGAAGGGCTTTTCCGACCAGGAGATGGAAGCTTTCATCAAGCGCCGCCAGGAAAGCGCCAGCGAGCACGCCCCCGAAAACCGCAAACGGCTCTCGGCCATCGCACAGGAACGCGGCATTTCCATCGCCAGTCACGACGACGCCACTGCGGAACATGTTGAGGAAGCGATTGAACTGAAAACCCGGATTGCCGAGTTCCCGACGACGAAGGAAGCCGCCAAGGCTTCTCACGATGCCGGCATGGCTGTTCTGATGGGCGCACCAAATGTCGTGCGCGGCGGCTCGCATTCCGGAAACGTCTCGGCGCGGGAGCTGGCAGAGGCCGGACATCTGGACGTGTTGTCTTCCGATTATATCCCGGCGTCCCTGATCCAGGCAGCTTTCCAGCTTGCCGACGAGATAGACACGATCTCACTGCCGAAGGCGATTGCGACCGTGACCTCGACCCCTGCCAACGCAATCGGTCTTACCGATCGCGGGTCGCTTGAAAGCGGACTGCGCGCTGACCTGATCCAGGTCAAGCTGGTCGGCAATGTTCCGATTGTGCGCGGTGTCTGGCGCGAGGGCCGTCGCGTTGCCTGACGCTGCGCTGCAGACAAACGGAAAACTTGGTCCGGGCCGCATGGTGCTTGTCGTCGGACCAAGCGGGGCCGGCAAGGACACGCTCATGCTGGCCTTGAAGGAAAGGCTTGAAGCCCGGCAGGACATTTCATTTGCGCGCCGGGCCATCACAAGGGAAGCAGACGCGGCTGCAGAAGATCACGACACGCTTACAAGACCGGAATTCGAAGCGCTGGTTGAAGCGGACGACGTTGCCCTTGCCTGGGAGGCGCACGGACTTGGTTATGTCATACCCAAATCCTACGACCGGATGGTTCAATCAGGGGGCACCGTAATCGCCAACGGGTCTCGCAGGGTCCTGAAACGGGCCCATGAGAAATACGAAACCGCAATCGTGTTGCTCATTACCGCGCCGATCGACGTCCTGGCGGACCGCCTCGCCAGCCGTGGCCGGGAGAGCCGCGAAGACATCGCGGCACGTCTGAAAAGGGCTGACCTGGAACCGGAGAATGTCCCCAACCTTGTGCGCGTTGAAAACACTGGAACGATCGAGGACGGCGTCACCAGAATGATGGCAGCGCTCGGGTTCTCCGACAGCTGACCGGATATCGGTCTGCCGATCAGTTCTTCTTCTTGTTGCCGAAGACATTGCCAAGCAGCCCGGACGGAAGGCCGAAGCCTTCTTCCACCGCCTTCAGCACCTCTTCGTCATCAACCTCGCCGTCAATGACTTTCTGAACGTCGATCTGGGTTTGACCACCGGTTGCCCGCTCAATGACCTTGTTGGCCTGATCAACCAATTCCTGCGACGGCTCCTTGTTGCCCTGCAGGATCGAAATCAATTCGCCGCCGGTCTGTTGCAATTGCTTGTAGGCTGCTTCCGGATTTTGAAGGATGCCTGCAATGTCAGGATAGATCCGCGGGTCGTTCCAGGAGCCATCAACGACAATTGGCACGCCGAGCCCGGCCATCTTCTTGCCTTCACCCTTGCGGCGCGGCTGAGGTGCCTGGCCTTCGAGCGAAGCAACGATCCTTGGCTCGACCCTCCAGGCCAGCGATTGTTGCGGCATGTCTGTCGTGCCTTTGCCCGTCATCCGGATCAATGGTCCTGTCAGCGAAAGGTCATCCGTTCGCGCAATGCCGTTGTCGATCTGGAACGTTGCTGAAAGGGAGCTGAAATCCGTCTTTTCGGACGGGTTTTCCTGCCAGCCGAGCAGCGTTTCAACGGACAGGCCCCGCAACATCTTCGGGATATTGAGACCCCGGATGGCGCCATCGACAAATTCGTAATCCGCTGTTCCGTTCAGCCCCTTTACGAGAAGCTGCTCACTGCCGCCCTTCGACTTCACATCGAGATTGATGGCTGCCTTGCCTTCGATCCAGCCAAAATCGGCCGCGTCACGCAGCAACGGATAGGAGTCGAGACCGGCAAGGGAAAATCTTGCGGACAGCTCCGGTGTCGCCGATGCACCGTTCAACGTAACGGTGCCGGACCCGGCTCCGTTGTAAAGCGCCAGTTTTTCGAGATTGGCCGTCAGCACACCATTCTTGATGGTCGTCGAAAGGGCACTCTGGTCGATCTTGATCTTGTCCCAGCGAATCTCGTTGGTTGTGACCTTGAAGTCGACATCAACGGCCTTGAGCCCGGAAAAATCGATCGGGGTCGTGCTCCAGCCAGATGTGGAAGCGCCAGCCGGTTTGGCAGCCCCATTCGCGGAACCGTTGCCACCCGATCCGGAGGCCCGGTTGCCACCGCCAGAGGCGGAACCGCCAAGGTAAGGGTCAAGCACCAGTTCCCTGAGCGCCAGCCGTGCCGTGACCTTGGGCTTGCCGGCAAGATCAATCTTGCCGTTGGCCTCACCCGAAGTGCTGTCGAGTGTGAATCGGGTCTCCTCGAATGAAATCGAATCGCCGGTTACTCCGAAAATGCCGGAGGCCTTGAAGGTCTTGAGGCCATCGCCCGCCCCGATGGATTGCCCCATCCAGGCCATGAGGCCGCGCAGGTCAGCGGTTTCGACCCGAACGGCACCGTCCACGGCCCCGGATCTCGAAGCCCTTCCGTCGAAGCCTGCGCTTAACCTGTTGCCCTTGACTGTCACGGAGACTGGTGCCGCGGCGCCTGCCAACAGCTTGCCCGTATCCGCCTGCCCGGTGAGGCTGAAGCCTTCACCGCGCCAGGTAAGTGCACCGCTGAGAGCGATCGGGTTTTCCAGCCCCTGAAGGTCAATATCCATGGACAGGTTGGTCAACCGGTCCGCATCCGGGTCACCGCCAACCGCAGATGCCAGATTTAGCCCGCCGATCTCACCATCGGAAATCGAGATCGAGCCGTTCAGGTCAAGCCCGGCAACCAGTTCATCCCCGGTCAGGCCAACGGTTTCAAAAGCCAGATCGAGCCCCAGCTTTCCACTCGCCGGCAATGGTTGCCCGGCAAGTTGCAGAAGGTTTGCAATCGAACCGTCCTTCAGAACAAGCCGACCGGAAATCTCCGGGATCAAGCCGGAAAGATCAGCGTCAGCCGCACCGCCAAGCGACAATTCTCCAAGGGTCAGATGCAGGTCTGCGACCGATATCGCTGCTTCCGTTCCGGATATCTTCGCATCGAGGCCAAAGGCCCCCGGATCGGTATTGAGGGTCTGCCCCGCCAGGGTTGCCAGGGCTGCCAGGGACGGACCGGACGCTGCCAGCGTCAAATCCGCCCGTGTCGGTTCCAGACCGGTTTCCCCGGAAACCGACAGCGTGTTTTCTCCGGAAGAGACACTGAGATCGACCGGCACCTGATCTCCCGAAGCGAAACCCAGGGGATTCGTCAGGGAGCCGGACACGGTCAGGGGGATGTCCTGGATCGTGAAGTCGGATGCAAGATCGACGGAACCGGACAGATCCGGCGCCTGAACGGTCAGATTGAGATCACTGATCCTGATCGGCTCCTCGGAAGCTGCATCCTTGTAGGTCAGCGTCCCGCCAACGATTTCCAGCTGGTCAACACCGATGCTTTTCAGATATCCGGCCGAGGTGCCGGCCGTCGCTCCGGCATCATTTCCCTGGGCTAGGTCCGGGTTGGTTGCCGCGGGCCGGTTTTCAGGCGAAGCAGCGGCCACGGGATCCTGGGACCCAAGCGCTCTGCGGGGTTCCCAACTTGTCGCGCCGTCCGGACCGACTTCCAGATAGATGTCCGGGTTTTCCAGCGTCACGCCAGTTACCTGGATGTTTCCGGAGATGAGCCCGGCCCAGGCCAGACCGAATTCGATCCGCTCTGCGCTGGCAAATTCAATACCGTCGGCACCGGCCTCACCGGAAACACCGATATCGTCGGCGACAAGTTTGAAACCGGGAAAAAGGGACAGCGAGACAGGGCCATCCAGGCGAACGCGCCAGCCAAGGCGCTGGTCCACCTGCTCGACCACCTGACGTTTGATTTCGTCTTTGGGCAGAAACAGCGGCACCACAAGTATGGCCGTGATCAACATGATCACAAGGCTGCCCAGTCCAATCAAAAGCCGTCGCATTCCCGGCGTCTCCTTTCGCGAATCGGCCCCAATGTAGACCAATCCGAATAGAAACATGTCCGCAGATTTTGACAAAAGCGCGAAAAAAGGCGGTTTTACGACAAAGGGTCGCTCAAATCGCTCAATCTCAGGTCAGGGCGACCATGTGATTGTCCCAGGAGAGCCCCGCTGTCCGGGCGATGACTTCGGCAGGACTGTCCGGTTCAAGGACATAGGAAAGCGCCCCATTGCCGTCGGAAACCAGAAAGCTGCCCTGGTCAATCGGAGCGACGCCGCAACCATCAACGATTGTCTGGCTTCCGAGATACGATCCGGTATCCGCCTTCCAGAAAAGCGTTTTGCCGCCCCTCGGTGCCGAAGTGGCAACCACCTCTCCCGACCTGTTTGTGGCAACTGAGCCGATATAGTTCTCTAGGCCTGAAGAAACCTTGTCCGGAAGCTCCAGCAGTTTTGGCGTTTCGTCGCGTGAGAAGACAGCCACAAGCGGCGGTTTCCCGTCTGCCGGACCTTCGAACTGGCCACCAACCCAGGCACGTCCATTGGCATCCAGCGCCATGTGGCGCAGCGACAACTGATGCAGCGCGGGACCCAGCTCCTGCCTGGACAGCAGATCTCCCGTTTCAGCCTCCAAAAAGGCAATTGACGGGGCCATGGTGTCGAGGTTGAGTTTCTCACGGCCACTTGCCGGATGGGTTTCGATGCCGCCATTGGCGACAATCAGAACACGTCCGTCCTGCGACAGTAGCGCTTCGTGAGGTCCGATCCCGTGAGTTGCAAACTCGCCGATACGGCGGCTTGCCGGACCGCTCAGATCGTAGATGCCGATCACGCCGCGCGCGGTGTCAAAGTCGTTTTCAACCGCATAAAGCAGACGGCCATCCCTTGAAAAACAGCCATGGCCGAAGAAGTGTCGCCCGGGTTCTGCAACAAGAATTTCGGTCGATATTCCTGCAAGGGGCCTGACGATAACCGCGAAATTACCTGGTCGTCTGGCAAAGGCCACTAGGCGGCTTCGGTCCGGCGCGACCGCAAAACCGTGACCACGGCCTGGCAACGTGATCCTTGCCAGAACCTGACCCAGCTCGTCCACGAGACCAATCCCGAAGTCGCCATTTGCCTGGCGGTAGGCGCTGGCAAAAAGGGGGGCAGAGCCATCTTGTGTCTGGAGACTTTCAGCAAGCGTGGATCCGGCGAGAGCTGAATTGGCCGTCAATCCGCCGAGCGCCGCCAGAAAACTCCTGCGGGACAGAAGCTTGATGGAGGTTGAAGAGGCCACACGCATACGCATCAGTCTCCATCGAGCGCGTTGAAACCCCCGGCCAGTTCAAGGGCACCTGCAAGTTCCTGGGCCATCAGCTCCCGAACGGAATCCAGCGCGATTGCCAGCGCTTTCATATCACCGTAATTGTTGTTCTGCTTGAAGGTCTGCCGCACCGGCGGAACAAGTTTCTTCACGTAGACCTGTGAATTCCCGAATTCGAAATCGAGCGTATCCAGCAGCCAGACAAATTCTTCAGGCGTGAGTACCTTCAGGTTCATTGCAAAGAGGGCGTCGCGAATGCCCCCAATTTCTCCTGACAGGTAGAGCGCGGCATTGCCGGAACGCGAGAAGGGAAAACGCCTAGGCTTGGCCTTGGCCTCCGATGACCCGAGAACCGGCAACACATCCTGATCCCTGGTGATGATGATCCCGGTTACAAGCGTGTTGAAAACCGTTTCGAGAGCTTCCTTGGATGCGCGGAAGGTATCGTTGTCCGGCCCGGCAGAAAGCAGGAGCCCGGCGTAGCCGTCCGGGATCTGCCAGTCCGCAGCGACACGGTCCGCTATCGAGGCCACGTTTTCGGTAATCGCGAGTGCATAGCTGCAGGTAAAGTCGCGATTGTCGCCCATGTCCCCCAGCCGGACTGCACCTGTCTTGTCAAAGGCGATCAACTCCAGGGCAGACAGGCCCTGAACCGCCACGCTTTTGCCGGCAAGCGAATCCGGCGAAAGCACTGCGCTGTCCACCGCCGCGTAGATCTTGCGAATCTGACGTTGAGCGATCCCGCGCGGGTCAGGCAAAAATGACAGACGGCTGGAGCGATCGTCCTCAATCAATGGACCGATCCTGAGGAAATGAACCCGCGCGTAGGCCTGCACGGTTTCGCTGAAAGCCGAGCGGAACTCCGTCTGTGTCGTTTCGCTGGTGTCCTGACACACGGCCCTGGTGGCGGCAGGCAGCCTGGCTGCCACAGCGGCAAACTGAACGGTTTCGGGCCGCACAAACCCGTCATGAAACCCTGTATCGGCACCTTGAAGTCCTGGGCGGTCGCAGGAAACGAAACAAGAAGTGCCAGGACGGCCAGGATCAGCGTGCGCATCAAAGAGACTCCAAAAATCGAATGAGCGCCCGGCGGTCCTGGGGCTCGAGGTCCACCACGCCGTCTCGCGAAGCCTGCGCCTCACCACCGTGCCAAAGGACCGCTTCGAGCAGGTTCCGCGCTCGTCCGTCATGCAGGAAGCGGGTGTGGTTGTTGACTGTTTCGGTCAGTCCAATACCCCAAAGCGGTGGTGTGCGCCATTCCGAACCGGTCGCATCGCCTACAGGTCTGTCGTCAGCAAGGCCTTCACCCATGTCGTGAAGAAGCAAGTCCGTGTAGGGCCAGATCAGTTGAAACCGGTGCGCGGCATTGTCGGTGTCACGCCGGGTAACAAATTTGGGCTGGTGACAGGAAACACACCCCAGCCGGTAAAAGAGTTCCTTTCCTCTCAAGACCTCCGGGTCATCCACACCGCGGCGCATGGGAACCGCGAGATTTTCGGAATAGAACGTCACCAGGTCCATGACCGGATCGGGGGCTTCCGACGCGCCCAGATGATCCTGTTCTCCATGAGGCAATGCCCGGCAGTCGAGTTGTGCCACTGTGCAGTCGCCATAGTTATCCGGTTTCTCCGGTGTACTGATGCCGATGTCACCGGAAAAGGCACCGGCGGTTTGCGCACGCAAGGTCGCATTGGATGCTTTCCAGCCGAACCGACCAATCGTGATTTCGCCGGTCGCCGGATCCCTAACCCGGCTGACCTTCCCGGAAATTCCATTTCCATCCAGATCGTCCGGATCGGCAATCGCTTCCAGATCTCCCGGATGGATTGCCTGCAAAAGGCCAAGGCCGATCATGGGCGGCGCTACACGCGGAGAAAAAAGCGTTTGGGGGTGCATGTCCCCAAATCCGAGATCTCTCAGCCTGTAGACCGGCTTCTGCAAGATCGCGGTTTCGCCGCCATTGAGCCGCACCTCGATCTCTTTCAGTTCGATATCAAATCGCCCCTCCCCCTGAAGCCCGGTCACGGCAAATGCCTGCAACTGCCCGCCATAGGTTGGTTCGGGTACGGACAGGATTTCCTTCGCATCGAGCGCCTGCCTCTGGGCGTCAGTCTGCGGTGGTATGGACAGGCGCAAAAACAGGGAAACCGCCTCGTCGCCAGGGCGCGGTGGCCTTCCGCGACCGTCCTTCAGGTGGCACCCCTGGCAGGAACGCGCGTTGTAAAGCGGCCCGAGTCCGTCGGACGCCTGGGTGGAGGACGGAGACGATGTCCAGAGTTTCTTGAAGAGCCCGTTGCCGACCTTGAACGACAATTCTTCTTCAAACGTCAGATTGGCATTGGATTGAGAGAAGCTGTCCCGGCTGGGGTTTCGTGTCGACGTCCCCGCCCCGCCCTGCATTGCTTCGTACCCTTCGGCCGCGTCGAAGCTTTCCGGAAATTCCAATACGCGCGAAACCCTTGCCTTGTCCTCGGCCGACAAGTCGTCGCGGTGGGGCAAATCGCCATTTGCCCAGGCGGGGAAACAGGCAATCAAACACAAAAATGCAGCACCGCCTGCAGTGCTGACGCTCTGGACCAGTCCCATCAATCGCATCCTGATTTGAAACCTGCGCCCCTCCAAAACGCAGCAAAAGTCAGGCGGCCTTTTAGCCGCCTGACGGGTCTTGTCTTATTCGAAAACCGCGCCCGGATCGTCGAGGCTGTCGGAGCCTTCGAACGCGATTTCATCGAGTTCGAGAACCTTCACAACCCGTTCGATAGACTTTGTCTGGTCTACCAGCGCGTCGACGGCAGCCTGGATCACGGCATTGCCCTCTTCATTGCCTTCGCCGATCATCTGGTCATAGGCTTCGCCGCCCTCGGCACGCGCTTTCATTGCCTCGAATGCCGCCAGGGTGGCATCGAGTTTCGTCTTCATTTCTTCCGCCAGTGCCGGGTCCTTGGCAGCAACCATGTCGGCAAGAGAAGCCCCGGAGACATTGTTGCCGAGCGGGCTTTTGTATTCGCCGAAATAAACGTTCCGGATGCCGACCACATCGTTGTAGTGCGACATGTGCGTGTTGTCAGAGAAGCAGTCATGCTCTTCTTCCGGATCGTGCAGCATGAGACCAAGCTTGATGCGCTCACCTGCTAGTTCTCCGTAAGACAGGGAGCCCATACCAGTCAGGATCGTCGCCAGACCGCCGGCTTCACCCTTGCCCGCCAGTTCTTCGCGCGCTGCACCACCCGGTGCCCACGCCGTGGCCATTTCTTCCAGATCGGAAATCAGCAGGTCGGTGACGGTTTTCAGGTACTGAACGCGACGCTCACAATTGCCACCCGTGCAATTTGCCGGATCAAAATCGCTCGCAGGACGGCTGCCAGCGCCGGCGTCGGTTCCATTGAGATCCTGACCCCAAAGCAGGAATTCGATGGCGTGATAACCCGTTGCAACATTTGCCTCGACTTCACCGGCTTCCTGCAGCTGGTCTGCCAGAAGACTGGCGGTGATTTCAGTTGCATCAATCGCCTCGCCCCCGACGTTCAGGACCGGATTGGCAATGACGTTTGCCGCGTAGAAGTCATTCTCTTCGGATTCATCTCCGTAAGACGGGTCGACGTAGTCAATCAGACCCTCATCGAGCGGCCAGGCATTCACCTTGCCTTCCCAATCGTCGACAATGGCATTGCCGAAGCGGTAGGCCTCGGTCTGTTGATAAGGGTCGCGCGCTGCAATCCAGGCAGCCCGTGCAGCTTCAAGATTTGCCTCTGTGGGCTCGGCAACCAGTTTGTCGATTGCGGTTTTCAGGCTCTTTGCCGTTGCAAGGCTGTCGGCGTATTTCGCTTGTGCCACGTCACCATAGGTCGACAAAACATCGGCCGGTGCCGCAGCAAATGCCGGGCCAGCAATAATTGCGGTAGCGGCCAGGAGGCCGAGCTTCAAGGAATTCATAGGTCCACCCCGAAAATGGTTTGCCTGTTCACGAAAGGAGCCGGAACAGACGGATATCGAAAGAACTAGCAGCGTTGTTCACGTCACGCAGGAGACGCACAAATCATTTCCTGAGTATAAAAGTCAAGTAATAAATTCAAAAAAATCAATAGTTTAGAACGATTCAAAATTGTTGACTTAAAAATGCCAGATTTAATTCCCACCTGAAAGTTCTAGTGCCGACATCAACCCTTTGATGCTAAAGAAAGTTTGATATAGCTATACGTAACGTACGGGATGCTGCGTCCGAAAACAGGAACGAGACATATGCTCAATGCGCTGAAAAGCTTTGTTCGCGAAATCACCTTCGGTGACAGCGGCAAGAAAACCTTCGCCGAAGACGACAAGCGACTGGCGGCAGCGGCCCTGTTGTTCCACCTGATCGACATTGACGGCGTGATCGAGGAAAGCGAAAGCAGCAAACTGCGTCAGATCCTGCAGAAGCACTATGAACTCAGCGACGCCGAGACCACAGAGCTGATCGATGCAGCCCGGCAACGGGACGAAGAGGCAGTCGATCTGTACGGCTTCACATCGGTGCTCAAGCGCACGACCGACGAAGAAGAACGGCTTGCGATCGTGGAAATGATGTGGGAGATCGTCTATGCGGATGGTCACGTCCACGAATTTGAAGACAACACGATCTGGCGTGTCGCCGAACTGCTCGGTGTTTCCACGAGGGACCGGATGACGCTCCGCCACAAGGTCGCGCAAACGGCACCGGAAGAAGGCGATCTGGAGCAAAGCTGAGTTTCTTCACGCTTCAGTTCCGATTAACCCGACAAACTTTGGGACAAAGACGGTTTGCAAGGGTCGATTTTTTCCGGCACGTCCCTCATATTGTTTCCATGAGATTTCATTTTGATCCCGGCAGCAACCGCCCGAAAATACTGATCATTCTTCACCAGGAGAACTCGTCGCCCGGCCGTGTGGGCCTTGAACTGGTGAAGCGCGGCTTCATGCTCGACATCCGCAAACCGCGCTTTGGCGACTCCCTGCCCGACACGATGGAGCACCACGCCGGTGCGGTTATTTTCGGCGGTCCCATGAGCGCCAACGATCCGGACGGTTTTGTCCATAAGGAGATCGACTGGATCAAGGTTCCCCTTGCCGAGGAAAAACCGTTTTTGGGCATCTGCCTCGGAGCGCAGATGATGGTCAAGCATCTGGGCGGCACCGTCTCCGGCCATCGCGATGAACTGGTGGAGATCGGCTACTACCCCCTCGTGCCGACGGAAGCCGGCAAGGCGCTGATGGACTGGCCACAAAAGGTCTATCAATGGCACCGGGAGGGCTTTGACCTCCCCAACGGCGCAGACCTGCTTGCCGGTGGACCGACTTATCCCAATCAGGCCATCCGGGTGGGTCCCGCTGCCTATGGCATCCAGTTTCACCCCGAACTGACTCACCAGATGATGGTTCGCTGGACGACAAAGGGCGCCCCGCGCATGGAACTGCCCGGCGCGCAACAGCGCCGGGACCATTTCGCAGGACGGTTTGTCTACGACCCTGCCGTAAAAAGGTGGCTCGACCGGTTCCTCGATCTCTGGATCGGGACTGCGGAAGCCACGACGGAATTCGGCCGCCTCAAAGCGGCCGAATAAGCTCAACAAAGCAAATTGCTGTTGAAGCCCGGCCATGGGCCTTTCCGACAAATCTATGCGCTATTGGTGCATCCAGTAGGTCTTTCAGGCCCGGCAGCTGGATCTACTACTCCACCAGTTCGATCTCTCCAGGCCGCCACGTTTTTTCAAACCAGGCTTCTTCTGGTCCATAAAGCCGGAGAATCGTAAACCAGCCCTTGCCCGCAACAGTCTGGATCCAGTTTTGTTCCTTTCCCGGGGGCGCTTCAGGTCCGAAATGGAGCGTTATTGATCCGTCTCCATTCTCCTGGAGCTTGTCGCGCTTGTTGTTTTTACTTGGAAATGGTTGGCTCGTTTGAAGCTCAGAACGTGTTTGGGGGTCGTAAACGACAACCGACCAGAAATCCCTGGCGGGGACATCCGCCGGGATGGTCAAGGTGTAACTCTTGGATCCATCGAGAAACGTGCCGGAGGAATCCGTGACGCTGAGCGCATATTGTGACCCCTTACCCGGCAGCTTGAGCACCATGGCAGGCGTATTCACTGTGGCCATGTAAAAAAACATGGTCCTGGCGTCCAGATAACGCCCACCGTTGCCTTCGTCGCGCAGCCATTGCCAGTTGCCACCGATAAATGCGGTATACCAACCACTGTTTTCATAGAGATAAGCGGCCTTGTCGCGAGGCTTGAGCCAGATCGTCCGCGCCGTTGCGTTGCCAACCGCCACAGCCTCCGTCAGGATCTTGGTCATTCGGTCATCGGGTGCAAAGGACTTGCCTTTCTCGATTCCAATAGCGGCCGCCAGACCACGAAGTTCCGGATCGAAAGTCGAAACCGGCTCTTTCTGAAGCACCGTGTCCAATTCATTGTAGAACTCGAACGTATTGGCATGAATCGTATTGAACACTTTTTTCGACGCGTTCATGAATTTCATCTGCGGCGGTGACGATTTGTCCTTTAGCGGATAGATCTTCAACCCGTTCCGATAAGCCGCAACAGCGGCATCCGTTTTCCCGTCAACCAGAAAACCGCGGGCGATGAACCAGTTTATGTAACTGGCCGATTTGGAGACAAAGTAGGTTTCACCCTCAACTTCCGCCGCATACCCCCCAACAGGAGGATCAAGGTCGCCCTCGTAATCCGGTGGCAAGATCAGGTACTTGCCGCCTTCTCCCTTGTCCGGGCCGGGAACGCCCATATCGGTAACAAAGCGAAAATAGGCATCGTTCACCGTGGTGGGACCTTGGCCCTTAGGCACTTCGATCACGATAGGCCCATCCCGCCCAAGATCCAGAATAGAAGAGGCATAGACCGTGTCCGTATTCCCTGTAAGAAACAGAGGATTGGAGTCCATCAGTTCCTCGAACACCGCAACCTTGTGAGCCGCGTCTACGCCTATTTTGTCCATGCCGCGCCGAATGCCTTCGATGGACGTTGCCGGAATGAAATTCAGGAACACCTCGACCCCGCGCATGAAATCGAGAGTGTCATACATCAATGCACTGGTCTCAGGAGTTGGCCGCCCATCGACGAATTTGAGTGTTCCGAAGCGTGTTTCAACCTCCTCGGGGGTCAGAATATCCTCTGGTATCGGGGTGTTGTAACCAAGCAAGTCAACTAGCTTGTCGGACGCCAGTGCGACCTGGCTCTGAAGAACAAGAGAAACCGCAAGAGATAGAAAAAACCGCATTATGTTATCCTCCCGGGGATCAAATTCGTGAATTCAAACTCCCCGGGAAGTATCTGGCGGACAGTTGATCAAGTTCAAGCCACCTGTCGCCTTTCAGCCATGCGTCTTTCGGTGTTGAAGCAGTGTTCCATGTCACCAGACAAAGTCAATTTGGGTTGGGATTACCTGATCCGCGCGTCCTCGACGGGATAACCCAGCCCACCCTGCTCACCGAAATTCTCCATGTGGCATTCACTGCAGGCTGTCATGACATTGACGGCCTGGGGCGCACCGTTAGGTACGACCATCATGTAGTACCAGTCGTCGGTTTCAGGTGATTTCCCCGCTGCCACCTTTTCCATGAGAAACAGTGGCCCACGGCTCACCTTGCCGTCGTCATTCACGGCGAAGGATTCCTTTGCAATCCTGGTTCCGGCGGGAATGGTCACATTCTCAGGCTTGTACTTGAGATATTCATCCGCCCCGATCGCATTCACATAGGTCACGAGGAACCGGCCGCCGTGAAAACCGGGCGCAGCCGGGAAGGCACTCGCCTTCGTCCAATCCGGATAGTCCTTGACGAAGTCTTCAGAGATCCAGCGCTTCGGCCCTTTCTGGTACCCGGCCTGCAGGTCTGCCTTCAGGCAGTCATAGATTTCTTCGGCTTCGTCGCCGGTCAGCTCGTAACCGGGCTTTTGAACATCACAGGCCGCATGTGCGGTCGCGGTCAGGGCGAGAGATGCAACTGCACCACCCAGCCAAACAGATAGCTTCCTCATCATCGTCTCCCTCAGCTAGCGTCTTTTGCAAGACCTAGCATCAGAAGCTTCCGACCAAGGACTGAGTGCAATCAATTCACTAAGCCGGTGATGGCCCGTGAATTCCCGTGATGTAAGGAAAATATCGCCAGTGCAGCAATGACTTATCGAGCGGATCGCACGAACGTGCGGTCCGCTCACCTTTGCTCGATCAGCTTTCGAAGACCAACAGAAGGTCTTTTGCGTCGATCTGGGAACCCGGCGTCACAAGCACTTCGGCCACCTTGCCATCCCGCTCCGCGTGCAGGGCGGTTTCCATTTTCATGGCCTCGATGGACACCAGGACGTCGCCAGCCTTGACGTCCTGCCCCGCCTTGACCGCAACCGTGGAGATGACACCCGGCATCGGCGCCCCGACCTGGGCAGCATTGCCGTCTTCGGCCTTGCGCATTGCGGCCGCACCGGTGGCGCCATGGGCACGATCCGGCACCTTGACGTTGCGCGGTTGCCCGTTGAGCTCGAAGAAGACCTTCTTCTCGCCCTTCTCGTCGGTCTCACCGATAGCCTGGCAGCGCACCACAAGGGTTTTTCCGGGCTCGAGATCTACAAAAACCTCGTCGCCAGCTTCAAGGCCATAGAAATAGACCGGTGTCGGAAGAACCGAAGCCGGGCCGTATTGCTGCTGTGCCTTGTCGAAGTCCGTGAAGACCTTCGGGTACATCAGGTAGGAAGCCAGTTCCGTGTCGTCGACATCGTGGCCAACGGCAGCCGCGGCTGTTTCCCGCTCCGCATCCAGATCCGCTTCGTCAAGCAGGGAACCTGGACGAACCACGATCGGGTTCTCGCCCTTGAGCACCTTTTTCTGCAGGGCTTCGGGCCACCCACCGGGAGACTGTCCGAGATCACCGTGAAGCATTTTCACGACACTGTCCGGGAAGGCGACATCCTTGGTGGGGTCTTCAACTTCGTCCACTGAAAGGCCCTGGCTGACCATCATCAGCGCCATGTCACCAACCACCTTGGAAGACGGGGTCACCTTCACGATGTCACCGAACATCATGTTGACGTCGGCATAGGCCTGGGCAACCTCGTGCCAGCGTGTTTCCAGACCAAGCGAACGCGCCTGCTCCTTCAGGTTGGTGAACTGACCGCCCGGCATTTCGTGCAGATAGACTTCCGAGGCCCCGAAGCGCAGATCGCTCTCGAAAGCCCGGTATTGGGTTCGCACCGCCTCCCAGTAGAAGGAAATCTGGCGGATCGTCCTGGCATCCAGACCCGTGTCACGCTCGCTTCCGCGCAGTGCCTCGACAATGGATCCGAGACATGGCTGCGATGTCAGGCCGGACAATGCATCCATCGCCGCGTCGACGGCATCCGCTCCCGCCTCGACAGCCGCAAGAACCGTCGCAGCTGCAATGCCGGATGTGTCATGGGTATGGAAGTGGATCGGCAGATCGACTTCTTCCTTCAGGGTTTTGATGAGAACCTTGGCGGCTTCCGGCTTCAGCAGGCCCGCCATGTCCTTGATGCCGAGGATATGTGCACCTGCCGCTTCAAGTTCCTTGGCCAGACCGACATAGTATTTGAGGTCATATTTCGGCCGGGCGCTGTCCAGCATGTCCCCGGTATAGCAAAGCACACCTTCGCAAAGCTTGCCGGATTCCTGAACGGCATCCATGGAGACGCGCATGTTCTCCACCCAGTTCAGGCAATCGAAGACGCGGAAGAGATCGACACCGTTTTCGGCGGCCTGCTTGACGAAGAACTTGACGACATTGTCCGGATAGTTGGTGTAACCCACACCGTTGGAACCGCGCAGCAGCATCTGAAGCAGGATGTTCGGCGCTCTTTCGCGGATCTGGTGAAGCCGCTCCCACGGACTTTCGGTCAGGAAGCGCATGGCAACATCGAAGGTCGCGCCGCCCCAGCACTCCAGCGAAAACAGCGACGGCAATCCGGCGGCATAGGCCTCCGCGATGTTGACGATGTCGTGGCTGCGCATGCGTGTTGCCAACAGCGACTGGTGTCCGTCGCGCATCGTCGTGTCGGTGATCAGAGCGCGCTTCTCGGCCTTCATCCAGTCGGCAAAGCCTTTTGCACCCAACTGATCCAGCAACTGGCGCGTACCCGCCGGCTTGTCGTCGCCGAAATCGGGTACGATCGGAGCCGCAACATCCTCAGGCGGACGCGCCCGGTTCTTGGTTTCCGGGTGCCCGTTGACCGAGACGTCGGCAATGTAGGTGAGGAGCTTGGTCGCCCTGTCCTGGCGCTTCGTCTGCTCAAACAACGCCGGTGTGTCGTCGATGAAACGGGTGGTGTAATTGTTCGCCCGGAAATCCTCGTGATCGATGATGTTTTCCAGGAACACAAGGTTGGTCGCGACACCACGGATACGGAATTCACGCAGAGCGCGGTCCATGCGCTTGCGGGCATCTTCCGCCGTTGGTGCCCAAGCGGTGACCTTTTCCAGAAGCGGGTCATAGAACCGTGTGATCACGGCGCCGGAATAGGCGGTGCCGCCATCGAGACGGATACCGAAGCCGGTCGCGCCGCGATAGGCGGTGATGCGGCCGTAATCGGGAATGAAGTTCTGCTCGGGATCTTCCGTGGTGATGCGGCACTGAAGGGCATGACCGTTCAGGCGAATGTTTTCCTGCGCCGGGACACCGCTTGCCGGCGTTCCGATCCTGGCACCTTCGCAGATCTTGATCTGCGCCTGGACAATGTCGATCCCGGTCACTTCTTCCGTGACCGTATGCTCGACCTGAACGCGCGGGTTCACCTCGATGAAATAGATGGAACCCGTGTCTGCATCCATCAGGAACTCGACGGTCCCCGCACCGCGATAGTTCACGGCCTGGCCGATTTTCAGGCCGTAGTCACAAAGCTCGGCCCGCTTGGCTTCGTCCAGATAGGGAGCGGGTGCCCGCTCGACCACTTTCTGGTGCCGCCGCTGGATCGAACAGTCACGCTCGTAAAGGTGAACCAGACCACCTTGTCCGTCACCGAGGATCTGGACTTCCACATGCCGTGCCCGCTGGACCAGCTTTTCGAGATAGATCTCGTCCTTGCCGAAAGCAGCCTTGGCTTCGCGCTTTGCCGCAAGCACTTCCTTGGACAGCGTCGCTTCGTCCGGAATGACGCGCATGCCGCGGCCACCGCCACCCCAGGAGGCCTTCAGCATCACCGGGTAACCGATTTCCAGGGCGAGTTTCTTGATGTCTTCAAGATCGTCCGGGAGCGGATCGGTTGCCGGCATGACCGGAACGCCGGCTTCGATGGCAAGGTTGCGCGCTGCCACCTTGTTGCCGAGACGGCGCATGGTTTCCGACTTCGGACCAATGAACGTAATCCCGGCCGCCTCGCAGGCGTCGACGAATTCCGGGCTTTCCGACAACAAGCCGTAGCCCGGGTGGATTGCATCGGCTCCGGAGTGTTTGGCGACACGAATGATCTCGTCGATGGACAGGTAAGCCTCGATGGGTCCGAGCCCCTTGCCGACCTGATAGGCTTCGTCCGCCTTGAAGCGGTGCAGTGCCAGTTTGTCCTGTTCCGCATAGATCGCGACGGTCTTCAGACCAAGCTCGTTCGCCGCCCGGAAAACCCGGATCGCAATTTCGGATCTGTTTGCAACGAGAATTTTTGTTATCGCCAAACGCCCTTCCCCCTAATTTTTCACAAAAGTGGAGCCCGATTTCGAAAGTTTTCTACTTTGGTCGGACGCAGAAGAAAAGGGGCAGAAGTGATGTCCTTTTTTTCGCCCGGAGAATATTTTTGCGTCTACACGGGTAACTCTTAGAAAAAGAACGTTTATTCCTGTGAAATCATACCAGAACTTGGAAGCCAGAAAAATTTGCACCGCAGCATTTTTCATCCCATTCCGGCGCCGCATCGCACAAAAAATGACACATTAACGCTCTGAAAAGCGCAATCCGGCAAACCCGATCCAATCCACCGGGATCAATATTCAGGTATCAAGCCGCGTCTGGGTTCATTTTGACACAGCATGATTAACGCCTGCACCAGAGACGCCAAATCGCTCGCGGCACGGGCCCGCCGACTAGAGGCTCAATCGACCTAGACCTACTATATCTTGTAAGAACAAAACAAAAACACTCTGGAATCAGCGATTCGTCCGAGATTCGTTCACCCTGTGTCCCATGGTAAACAGGGCAGGGGACCGACGTCGTCGGCGCCATTTTTCATAAATTAAGTATTGACACTAAATCGAAGCGATCAGGCCTGCGCCAGGTGATTTGACTCAAACCCTTGACTAGATTCATGATTTTGTACCCGTACAGGGTGAACAAACCACATCTGGTAGAGAACAAATCCTGAATCCACGAGAGTCAGCGATTCGGTTTCGGTTTGTTCCAGAGTCGTTCTCCACAGTTTATTTTTCGCAATACAATCAACCGCCTTTAGCCAAAAGAAGGGCGACACGCCGTGTCTTGCTGTGCTAGACACGCGACACTAGGTCTAGTACCAAGAATTCGATATTCGGCGCCGCGCCAAAAGAAAGCTCGATCACAACCACTCCCATGCCCCGCCCTCAAAATCTGCCGCTGCCCCCGTCAGCACGGTCCCGCACCGTGACGGCTGTTCTGGGTCCGACAAACACCGGCAAAACACATCTTGCGATCGAACGCATGCTCGCACAGTCCTCCGGCCTCATCGGACTGCCCCTTCGGCTGCTTGCAAGGGAGGTCTACGGCCGTGTCGTGGAGCGTGCAGGAGAAGAAGCAGTCGCACTGATAACCGGTGAAGAGAAAATCATTCCAAAGTCACCCCGTTTCTGGGTGTCGACAGTCGAGGCCATGCCGCTGGACCTCGAGACCGAGTTCGTCGCCATCGACGAAGTCCAGCTGGCCGGCAATCTCGACCGGGGGCACGTCTTTACCGATCGCATTCTCAATCTGCGCGGCCAGTCCGAGACGCTTCTGCTCGGGTCGGCCACGGCACGCCCTCTTCTTGAAAAACTGCTGCCGGGGCTGAATGTTGTCACCCGACCCAGAATGTCCATTTTAGAATATGCGGGTTCGAAGAAGGTCTCCAGGCTCCCTGCGCGCTCTGCAATCGTTGCCTTCTCCTCAGATGAAGTCTACTCGATTGCGGAATTGATCCGCCGGCAACGTGGCGGGGCCGCGGTTGTGCTCGGCTCGCTCAGTCCGCGGACCCGGAACGCCCAGGTCGAACTCTTTCAAAACGGCGATGTTGATCATCTCGTTGCGACAGATGCAATTGGCATGGGGCTGAACCTGGATGTCCACCACATCGCCTTTGCCGGAAACCGGAAATATGACGGCTACCAGTACCGCCAGTTGACGCCGTCCGAGATGGCACAGATCGCGGGTCGGGCAGGCCGGCACACGAAAGACGGCACTTTTGGCGTCACCGGACGGGTGGACCCGCTCGACGACGATTTGATCGAGCAGATTGAAAGTCATCAGTTTGACAGCCTGAAAGTGCTGCAATGGCGCAACAGTGCGCTGGATTTTTCATCTGCCAATGCCCTGCGCCGCAGTCTGGATATGGCTCCAAAAGAGGCGGGTCTGGCAAGGGCACCCATCGGCGACGACATCACGGCTCTTGAACTATTATTACGCGACAGCGCAATATCCGGAATGGCAAGGGGCGAAAAAGCGATCGAATTGTTATGGGATGTGTGTCAAATCCCGGATTACCGCAAAATAGCACCGGCCAATCATGCGGACCTGCTCAACACCATCTACACGCATCTGATACAGGATAATGCGATCGCAGATGACTGGTTCCAGCGTCAATTGGCCTTCGCAGACCGCGCAGATGGTGATATCGACACACTCGCGAACCGGATTGCCCATATCCGGACCTGGACTTATGTTGCCAATCGCCCTGACTGGCTGGCCGATCCGGCCCACTGGCAAGGCGTGACACGCGGCATTGAAGATAAACTATCTGACGCCCTCCACGAGCGACTGACACAGCGCTTCGTGGACAGGCGGACAAGTGTATTGATGCGACGTTTGAGAGAGAACGCAATGCTGGAAGCAGAAATTACATCGAGCGGCGATGTGCTCGTGGAAGGTCAGCACATCGGAAATTTGCTTGGCTTCCGCTTTGCCCCTGACGCGGCGGCCGAAGGCGAGGACGGCAAGACCGTTCGGGCGGCTGCCCAGAAAGCCCTGACGACTGAAATCGAGGCGCGGGCCGAAAAGCTCGGCAAGTCGGAAAACGCCGATTTTGTCCTGACCTCGGAAGGCGCGATCCGCTGGCGCGGCGAACCCGTTGCCAAACTGGCGGCCAGCGACGACGTTCTGGCACCGACTGTGCTGCTTCTGGCCGACGAGCATCTGACCGGCCCGGCGCGGGACACCGTCCAGAATCGACTGGACCTTTGGATCAAGGCACAGCTCGACACGTTGTTGAAACCTTTGGTTGACCTGAAATCCGGTGAAGGCCTCGAAGGACTTGCCAGAGGCATCGCGTTCCGGATCGTCGAAGGACTCGGCATTCTTGAACGGAACGAGGCCGCGGACGAGATCCGTCAGCTCGATCAGGACATGCGTGCTTCGCTCCGGAAGCACGGCGTTCGATTCGGCGCCTACACCGTGTTCGTTCCGGCTCTGCTGAAACCGGCCCCAAGCCAGCTTCTTGCGCAGCTTTGGGCTCTCAAGCACGGCACGCTGGACATGAACGGCATGGCCGAGCTGCCTCAGCTGTCAGCTTCCGGCCGGACGTCCATTCCGGTTGACGAAACGATCGACAAGGCTCTCTACAAGGTCGTCGGGTTCCGTGTTTGCGGACCGCGCGCCGTTCGGGTTGATATCCTTGAGCGCCTGGCTGACCTGATCCGGCCGCTGATCGCCTGGAAACCACTCGATGCAGAGGTTGCTCCCCCCGAAGGCGCGATCGAGCAGGGAGGAGGTTTCACGGTCACCGTGGCCATGACCTCGCTTCTTGGCTGTGCCGGTGAAGACTTCTCAGCCGTGCTGAAATCGCTCGGCTACCGGCTTGAGACCAAGGAAGTACAGCGCCCCGTAGTTCAAAAGCCGGAGGCAAACAGCGCCGACGCCACCTCTTCAGAAGAGAATGAAGCAGAAAGCGCGGGCGAATCCGGTTCAACGACTGCCGAAACCGGAGCTGAGAGCGAAAGCACCACCGACGCACCCGGAGAAAGCCAAACGGAAGAAATATCCGCTGCACCGGAAGCTGAAGAGGCAAAACCATCCTCCGAAGAAGTCACCACGGCGCCCGAGACCGAAGCTGCACCTGCGGAAACAACCGAAGAGACTGCATCGACGGAAGCCGCCGCTGAAGCAGGAGACGAAGCACCTGCCGATAACGCTGGCGAAAATGCTGGCGAAACAGAAAGCGCCGCCTCCGACGCGCCCGAGATGGAGACAGTGACGATTGAAATCTGGCGTCCGGGCCGGCATGACCGCCGTCCGCGTGGCCGTCAGGATCAACGCCGCGGCGGTGAGAACCGCCGTCACCAGGGCCCCAAGGGCGGCCACGGTGACAAGCGCCATGGCAAGGGTGGCGGAAAAGGTGGACCCGGGCGCAATCGCGGCGGACACCAGGGCGGCCAGAAGGGGTACGACGGCGGACGTCGCGACCGGCCCCAGAAAGACAAGCCGATTGATCCGAATTCACCGTTTGCAGCTCTGATGGCCCTCAAGGCTGAAATGGACAACAAGGACAAGAAGTAATCTCGGCATCCGAATCCCAGATCTCGGGCGCAAGCCTGCGTGTCGACAAGTGGCTCTGGTACGCCAGGGCCACCAAGTCACGGTCCCTGGCGCAGAAACTGGCCACTTCCGGTCATGTGCGCGTTAACAAGGAAAAGATCTCATCGGCCAGCAAGGCTCTCAAGGTTGGCGATGTTCTGACGATTACGCTTGAGCGGCGTATCCTGGTGCTCAAAGTTCTCGAACTTGGAACCCGGCGCGGTCCCTATGAAGAGGCGCGCAAGCTCTACGAGGACATGTCCCCGCCGCCCCCTCCAAAGAAGGACTCGCCACCGCCGCCGCCTGGTCAGCGGGAAGCTGGAAGCGGGCGGCCCACAAAACGGGATCGCCGGAAAATTGATGCCTTTCGCCTCGACGACTGATTTAAAATCCGGGTTCGGCCGCTAAAACAGAATAACTTTCTCTTTCGTCACTGAAATGCGTCATCCTGAACGCTTGCACGCGCCTTCCAAAAACGATACCCAACTGCAACGAAGAATTTCTCGTGTGCTCGCGTCCGAGCGAGTGTCACGCAATGATCGCCATGAAACAGAGCGCATTTGGATAACGCGCTGGTTTCCCGGCACCGAGCGAGGATACCGATGACCTACGTCGTCACAGACAATTGCATCAAGTGCAAATACACCGATTGTGTTGAAGTCTGCCCGGTGGATTGTTTCTATGAGGGTGAGAACTTTCTTGTTATCAATCCGGACGAATGTATCGATTGCGGCGTGTGCGAACCCGAATGCCCGGCAGAAGCCATTCTTCCGGATACGGAACCCGGCCTTGAAAAGTGGATTGAAATCAACGCCGAATATTCCGAGAAGTGGCCCAACATCACTGAGAAGAAAGATCCGATGCCGGACGCTGCGGAATTTGACGGCAAAGAAAACAAGTTCGAAAAATTCTTCTCGCCAAATCCGCCTTCGTAAGTGATAGATCCTGAGTTGCGTCAGACTGACGCACACCAAATTATTTATTTAAGTCATTGAAATATTTGTCGAACTACAGCCTGCGCCCAGAATCCCGGGTGCCGGGCCAATGTTGCGTCTGCGCAGCAGGGAAGCGCAACCCTTTAATTTTCCACAAAAGTGTGTTATTTATCTAAGGGATAGTCGCCAACCACGAGAACAACCCCCGAAACGGAGTCTTTAAAAACGCGTCCCGGTTTGCTTGCACCGGACAGCGTAAGGTCCCGGCAGCTCAATTGACTGATCAAGGTTCTAAAGTGGTTTTTGACGACTGACTAGCCCTGACACGCCGAATATCAACAGGCGTTCCAGAATTGGATCGCCCCAGGGGCGCGTGTCGCACATAAGAAGGCCCGCAAATGCGGCCTACCAACGGTCCGGCTGGACCGACAACTGCGCAGGAGAGAATACAAGTATGGCAACAAACACCAAAAAGACCGCGCAGCGTCAAGGTTTTAAGACTGGCGAGTACATCGTTTATCCGGCGCATGGCGTCGGCCAGATCACTGCCATTGAAGAGCAGAACGTTGCAGGTCACTCTTTGGAGTTGCTCGTAATCGTTTTCGAACAGGACAAGATGACCCTTCGGGTGCCCGTCGCAAAGATCGCTTCTGTTGGCATGCGCAAGCTTGGTGACCCGACAGCCGTCAAGAAGGCATTGGAAACAGTCCGTGGACGTCCGCGCGTCAAGCGCACCATGTGGAGCCGTCGCGCGCAGGAATATGAAGCGAAAATCAATTCCGGCGATCTGAATTCGATCTCGGAAGTGGTTCGTGATCTGTACCGCTCGGAAAGCCAGCCTGAGCAATCCTATTCCGAGCGCCAGCTCTACGAAGCGGCGCTGGATCGCATGGCTCGCGAAATCGCTGCCGTGAACAAGTGCTCTGAAACGGAAGCAATCAAGCAGATCGAGCAGAACCTTGCCAAGTCGCCGAGCCGTGTAAAAGCTGCCGAAGCAGCCGCTGCCGATTCCGACGACGACGAAGACAGCGAAGTCGCTGCCTGAAACTGATCTGGCAGCTTCGAAACTGCCGAGAAAAGGGCCCGGACATTCCGGGCCCTTTTTTTTGTTTTTGTTGCTTTTTATCCAAACGAGACTTGCAGCCGGAACCTTCGCCAACGCGGCAAGCCCGCGAACCATCGCCAATATTGCCGAGGCACCCTGTGCAATCACCTGCAAAATCGGACGGAATCTTGCTCCTATCACGTAGATGTGCACAGAATCTGACCCAACGGCAGTCGGAAGTGATCTAATCTACCTTTCGGTACGTATTTCCCCCGATAACACATCGGAGCGTTGATCATGACCATTGGTGAGAAAAGGCAACTGGTTCGAGCTGCAATGAAAGCCCCTTACCTCACGCGTGAGGAAGAAATGGACCTTGCCATCCGATGGCGTGACAATCGTGACGAAAAGGCGCTCGAGAAGCTTTCCCTTTCCCATACCCGGCTCGTGATCGCGGTCGCGTCCCGCTTCCGCAACTTCGGCCTGTCCTTGGGCGATCTCATACAGGAAGGTCATGTAGGGCTGCTGGAAGCCGCGGCAAGGTTCGAGCCCGAGCGCCAGGTGCGCTTCTCCACCTATGCCACGTGGTGGATCCGCGCCTCCATCCAGGACTATATCCTGCGTAACTGGTCCATTGTCCGCGGCGGAACGTCTTCCTCGCAAAAAGCGCTGTTTTTCAATCTGCGTCGCTTGAGGGCGAAGCTCTCAAGCAACCAGACGCCCCTGACCGACAGCGAGCTTCATCAGCAGATCGCCGACGCGATCGGCGTAAAGCAATCGGACGTGGCCCTGATGAATGCCCGACTGTCCGGCCCGGACACATCTTTGAATGCACCTGTAATCGACAGCGAGGGTTCCAATGCCGACCGGCAGGATTTCCTGGTGTCTGACGCGCCATTGCCCGACGAGATCGTCACCGGAAACATTGACACCGAGCGTCGCCGCAAGTGGCTGACCTCGGCGCTCAAGGTATTGAGCGAGCGGGAACTGAAGATCGTACGTGAGCGCCGCCTGTCAGAAGATGGTGCGACTCTAGAATCACTTGGCGCCAAGCTCGGCATCTCCAAGGAACGTGTCCGGCAGATCGAAAGCCGGGCCATGGAGAAATTGAAGTCTGCTCTCCTGGCCGAACAACCGGACAGGGCTGTCTACAGCGCCTGACCAACAAACCGAAGAAGGGCCAGCTTCGAAAGGAGCTGACCCTTTTTTGATTCCGGAAACTCACTTTCGATACAGAACCCTAGTCGACAACGAGCTTCACCGCTGTTCCCGGCGGTATCGGTTTGTTCGGGCTGAGATCGTTCAGGATCGAGAAGAATTCCAGCCGTCGGGACGGTTCGACCCCGGACATTCCGATGGCAAGCTTGCGCGGCGTATCACCCGCCTGGGTCTTGATCACCTTGATGCGCAACGACCTCAACCGCGCGCGCTCCGTCGGCGTCAACTGCTTGAAACTGTCGATCGTCTGCCGGAAGTCACGGCCGAACGCATCGTTCGGCGAGCGACTGGCGAAGATGAAGCGATAGCCGGTCTTGCCGATCCTGAGCACGGCAATGCGGAACGACCAGCCCTGGGTAATGGCGGCCCCGGTAACACCGGGCAGGCCATTGATCGTCGTCTCGCGCACGCTTTCGGGAAGCAGACCGTTGATCCAACCGGAATTCATGTAGTCGACAAGGTTGGAATAGCCGCTCACGTCAGCCCCATCGAACCGGATGGCCGTTCCTGACCCGTTGCTCGCCAGAACGGCCTCGGGCGTGTTTTCCAGAATGTAGCCCTGCGGAACGGTGAAGCCGATCCCGAGCGCCTTGTGCAGGAAGGAACGTCCGCGAACAAAACCCTCGAGCGGATCGTCACCAAATAGCATCCCGTCAATCTGGCTCAGGTAACGGTCCCGGTCGCGTTCACCGATCCCGGGCGCCCCGATCTGGCGCGCAGAACGGACCGCGATCTGAAGGCGTTCCGGTGTAGACGGATGAGAGGACAGGAAATCCGGTGCGGAAGAGGAGCCCTTGTCGGCCGACTGGTACCGCGCATAGGCCGCCATCGATTTCAAGAACCGGGACGCGGCATAGGGATCGAAACCGGCCCGGGCCAACGTCTTCACGCCAATCGCATCCGCCTCGAGTTCCTGCACCTGGCTGAAGCGGGCAAAGGACAGTTGAGAGGAAATCAGCGCCTTGCGTGCTTCTTCTGAGTCCTGAACCACGTCGGTCAGGATCTTGTTGGCCAGTTGCTTGGCTTCGGCACGCTCCTGCCGCTTGATGGCGTGATTGGCCGTGACATGGGCCATTTCATGGGCAATCACCGCCGCTACTTCCGACGTGTCATTGGCCAGGGCAAGCAAGCCACGCGTGACATAGAGATAGCCGCCCGGCAACGCAAAGGCATTGATCGCCGGCGAGTTCAGGATGGTGATCTTGTAGCTTTGTGACGGATCGTCGGACGCCGCGACAAGGCGTCCGACAACGCTCGCGACAGCCCGTTCAGCACCCTGGTCCTTGTAGACACCGCCGTAGGTTGCCACCACGCGCGGATGTTCACGTGCGCCGATGTCCGAGGCAAGATTGGGACGCAGCGACCCCGGAACGACATTCCCTGCCGTCGGTCCGTCGCCGAGAAGCTGGCAGGAGACCAGGACAAGAGCGAGACCCGCGGCTGCAAATGCGCGCAGCTGGCTCCACCCCGATGGTGAGACCGGTCTGAATTTCCTGAAAGAGCCCAAGAGCTCAATTGACATTCTGACTGCCACGTCTTGCCCTATTGTTGTCCAGTACCTTCAGTTGCCCGGGATGACCAAGCGCAATCAAAGGTCCGTCCTTCAACTGCACCACACCGCGTAATTCCACCATACGCCCCGCGAGGTCTTCAACTCTTGTCCCGGACAGGACAAGAGCCTGATCAAAGGATTCCTCGTCCGAGGCTTTCAATGTGACGGTGAAATCGGTTTTCCAGTATTTTCCGAAGTTGAGATAGCGGGTACTGCGGGTTTTTCCAAGGGAAACTATGCGTCCGCGCGCAATTACATAGTGCCCGACGACCGACTGGAGCTTCACCGGGTCCGACCCGTCGAGAACCGGGTATGTTTCCACCCTGTGCCAGAGCCCGCTCTCACGCGCACGCGCAAGGTCTTCCGCGTGACCCAAAAAGGCTGCGCA
This sequence comes from Roseibium sp., assembly GCA_017643925.1. Lineage (GTDB taxonomy): Bacteria > Pseudomonadota > Alphaproteobacteria > Rhizobiales > Stappiaceae > Roseibium. The sequence goes on from JAEPML010000004.1 coordinate 301,464, forward strand.
AATGCCTGATGAGCGTTCTGGCGCATAAAGAACATCACCTTGCTCGAGCGTGCGCGCCTGAACCAGTTGCTCGTTTCCTTCATCGACCGTGATGAGCCAGGCCGGATAGAGCCCCCACCTGTTGGCAGGCCCTGCGCGCACGGCCTGCAGAGACCCGGTCTCGAACGCACCTGCAGCAATCACCAAGCCTTCAGAACCGGTACCTTCGGGGCGTCTGATATCCGCGGCGAAAAACCTGTCTCCGCTCTCCGACTGGAAGATATCCTGTTCTACGGTTGGATAGACCCTCGTCCGCTCTTCGGCCGGGGACACACAGGCCTCTAGCGCCGACACAGGAAGGTCGACAGCCAATTCATTCGCGAAAACCGGCTGGCCGGGACTCGCAAACACACCAATGGCCAGGCCAAGTGTTACAAGAACGCCGGACCGGGCCTTCGCGCCGGTGTGACCAGTGCGTTTCACCGCTCTTGAGAATGTCCCGCGCTCGCTGACCAACTGCCGCCCCTTAACCCTTCCTGCAGACACCTTGTGCTTGCCCCGCCAGCCGGCCTCGCCTCACGCAACCGGGCATTGCTTTCACGCGCCTGACATCAAGAAGGATTCACTTCGGATGATCACTTTTGCTAAGCACGGAATAAGGCAAGTCCAAGACAATAGCCAAAAAACCGGCCCGGGCCGCCTGGACGGTCCCCCAACGGGCGTCGCCGTAACCTCGGCGCTTGCATGAAAGGGGGCTCGCAAAGATCAAAGTTTCATGTTAATCGACCCAAATCAGGCCCCGTAGCTCAGCAGGATAGAGCATCAGATTCCTAATCTGAGGGTCACAGGTTCGAATCCTGTCGGGGTCACCATATTTTTCAATTACTTACCAATAATCACTTGTTCACAAACCATCTATTTGTAAGCATATTGTAAGCACGCGTCCTGATTTCGCAACATCCACTTTTCCGTCTCTCCCTTCGCAGGGCCTGATTCTCAGTCTCTACTTTTACAGAAAAAAGAATGGGTCGTCAGGTCCGTCAGAAGTCGTCAAAATGGGATGTTCTCAGCATCTTGTTGACAGTCACAATGCCGTAAGCAGCCGTCAGAAGCTGTCAAATCCAGCAAAGTCAGACCGGATCTTAAGCCCACATCCTTCAAGATAGAGTTATGAGCGAATCTGATGTTTTGGGGATTTGAATGGCGGCAGCGCATCTATCTGTAATAGCGTTGCCAAACAACCAAGCATTGAGGACGCACCACCATGGACGAGGCTACCATCATTGATTTCTCCGGTCGAGACGCGATCACCGATCCCCTGGCCGATCGTTTGCGCAAGGGGGCCCGGGAATTGCTTCAGGCCCCTGCTGTAGCCGAGAGGCATGCTTTTCTCGCGCTGTTCAGACCGGGATTGGGCCAGTGAACGTGCGGATTCCCAAGGTGCGTTCAAAAACGGGCAAACCGATCACGTTCCGCTCCGCACTTGTCCCGCCCTATGTCCGCAAGGCGAGATCCATCGAAGCGACGTTCCCCTGTCTCTACCTGGAGGGCATTTCCGCCGGGGAAACGGGGGCGGTGCTGAGGGCGCTGCTCGGACCGGGCGTCGCCGGTTCTTCAACAAAACCCTTTCGCGACTGAAGGGTCAATGGGCAGCCGAATATGACACCTGGCGCCAGGCCGACCTTGGCAAGGATGAATATGTCTAAGTCTGGGTGGACGGCATTTATAGCGGCCTGCGTGAGTCCAATGACAGGCTCTGTGTGTTGATCCTCTTCGACGTAAACGCACGAGGAGAAAAGCATCTCCCAGCCATTGAGGATGGTGTGCGGAAAAGCACCCGAAGCTGGCGAGTGGTTCTTCTCGATCTGAAGGTCCTTGGCCTTATACCAAGCGCAAAGTAGGCTGACTCATATTAGGCTTGCGGTCTTCAGGCAAATCATGTTTCACGATGGCGAACAGGGAGTTTGCCATGGGTAGCCGTATTTTACTCCGCGATGATTTTGATGCTTGGACGCTTCGCGCGTCTGGCAAAACAGTCAAGCGATGCCAATCAAACGCGGCGTTTATTGGCGCTGGCGTCAATTTGCGACGGGTGCAAGCGCCTTGAGGCGGCCCGGATCGGCGGGGGCACTCTTCAGGTGATCCGGGATTGGGTATTGCGTTTCAACGCCGAAGGGCCGGAGGGTCTGATTGATCGCAAGTCTCCCGGTGCGGCGCGCAAACTGACGGCAGACCACCGCGCGGCCTTGGCGTGGATTGTTGAAGCCGGACCAATCCCGGCAGTCCATGGTGTGGTCCGTTGGCGGATCAAGGATCTGGTCGCCTGGCTCTTATGAGGAGTTCGGCTTGAGCGTCGCCGAAAGCACGGTGCGTGGCGCCTTGAAGGATATGGGCTTTGTCAAACTGACTGCCCGTCCGCGCCACCATGGCCAGAACGAACATGCGCTGGAGGCTTTTAAAAAAGTTTCCCCGCAGAACTCGAGGCCCTCAGAGCCCGTTTGGGTCCGCAGACACCGGTAGAGATCTGGTGGCAAGACGAGGCCCGGGTTGGTCAGAAGACAAAGATCACAAGGCGGTGGGCGCGCAAGGGTACCCGGCCCGTTGCCCCAAAGGATCAGCGGACGAAATCAGCATGGATCTTCGGCGCCATATGTCCGGCCAGGGGCACGGGAGCAGGTCTTGTTGCCCCCCGCTGCAACACGGCCATGATGCAGCTTCACCTCGATGAAATCTCCGCTCATGTTGCTCCCGGTGCGCATGCGGTCCTGATGATGGACCGGGCTGGATGGCACATGACCGGAAAGCTTAAAGTGCCGGACAACATCACGATCCTGCCTTTGCCGCCCAAAGCGCCGGAACTCAATCCGGTCGACAACATCTGGCAGTTCATGCGAGACAACGGGCTCTCAAATCGCGTCTTCAAATCCTACAAGGAGATCCTCGACCTGTGCTGCCGGGCTTGGAACAAGCTCGTTGAGCAACCATGGACCATAATGTCAATCGGCAGGCGGCAATGAGCTCATCGGTTCTGATCAATTGCGCTTGGTATTACCAACTAAAAACTGGCCACAGGTGACGGGGCCATGGGGTTCTGGGCTGCTCTGGAGGAGATTTTTCACTCCGCCCGCCAGCAGCACTGCTGGATGCACAAGACCGGCAATATCTTGAATTATCTTCCCAAACGAACTCAGCCCAAGGCCAGGAAAATGCTGCACGACATCTGGCAGGCCGAGACCCGTGAGGAGGCGCATCTTGGCTTTGATCTGTTCATTGCCACGTTCGAAGCAAAATACCCGAAAGCCGTCGAGCGTCTGATCAAGGATCGAGGGGAGTTGCTCACCTTCTACGACTTCCCAGCGCTCCACGGGCAGAGCATCCGCGCGCGCAATCCGACAGAAAGCGCCTCCGCAATAATCCGCTACCGCACAAAGCTCGCCAAGGGACGTCTCAGCCGACAGGGCCTGCTTCATATGATGTTCAAACTCGGACAATCCGCCGAGAAAAGCTGGCGTAAACTGCGCGACTTTGCTCACCTTGCCGACGTCATCCAAGGCGTCGATTTCGTCAACCGCATCAAGCATTCAACCCGGGACCTGGCCGCCGCATGAAAACCACCCGAAGCACCTGATTTGAAAATAGCTCTTCAAGATATGCCATCATAGTAGCGCGCTTGCTCAAATTGGGATCGTCAACCCAGTGTGATCAATCGTCAACTTGGTCAACCCTGCGACATTTCTTGTTATCTTGCCAATACCTGCGCTTAGTACACCCGCATCTTGATAAACCTTAGAAGGACCCATGTGATCGTTGAGCAACGCAAATTCATCCGGATTTTAGGTCAACTTTAGTTCTTTAGGCTTGCAATTGCGGCTCAGACTAAGAAGCACAAACGCTTAGTGGCCCCGTATTAAAAACGAACTAATACGGTCCCTAATGTATCTATATCGCACGGCAAGTAACGTGGTGATGCTAAAAACCGAGAGAGACGAGCAATGGCATCCGAGTTTCCAGTTCTATTTTGGTATGGGCGGAAGCCTTTACGGGACTTGTCGATAAGTGACGAGATTGGTCCAGGCGAGATTTATTGATCTTTCGGCGCTTGGTTTAGATCCATTAAGAATGTCCAGCGAGTACGCCACCGGTCGTATACACCCTGTGCCAATTGGCGCTTGCGCTCATCCCCGGAAATTGTAGATTGCTGCCCTAATAGCGCTTTACCTCGCGGGCCTTTTTCAGTTCCAGCCACCGATGAATGTCCTTGCCGCTGGCTTTCCCTGAATAGATCAGTTCGCAGCCTTCAGGGCGACTATCTGACGGTGAAGGTTTTGGTTTTTTGTGATGACCCGTGCATATCCGATATTCATGGCTCTATTTTGCAACGGTCTTCTGCAAACGCCAAACGTCTGGAAATTAAGGAAGGGGAGGGTGTTCCATAAGTCATGACTTCTGCAAACGCTCTTGTCGGCATTCTCCTCGTGCAGATTACACGCAGAAAGTCAGCAATTCCGCACCAACGCGTAAAAAGTGCCTGAACTTTTAGATGCGCCGGGTAATTTCACACCGCTGCGAAAAATACGGATGTGAGTGAAGATATGAACTGTCTGGAGCCTGCTGTTAACGCGCGCAAATCCAACAAAACTGAATATGTTTGGCAAAGCTACAGAATAGATGGAGTTAAGCGTTGTTGAAATTGTCGGAGGTTTCGATGGTTCTTACATCCTGGTCAGGTCAATTCTTGTAGCTATGTGGAGTATTGAGCCGCCAACCACGGTGTGAACGAAATTGGACATAATATGTGTGACCCCAAATTTGATGTGAAAACTGGCGCAGTTCCTGAGAATAATGGCCCTTTTACTAGGGTGGTGTTGCTTAAGATGCATCGCGTTGCGGTTGGTTTTTTTACTGCGATGGTAACAATATTTATTTTTGGGAGTAGTGTAGTTGCCGGTGAATCCGCGTTTTTGTTAGGCGAAAGCGAGAACCAAATGAATTTTAAGGTGCCTTCCCCAAATACAATTGGAATAAATCTCCTGGAAGACCTAGCAAATAGAGTTTGGTTGTCGGAGTTTAACGGTGGAGTTGCTTTAACGTTCTACGATACTCTAAAACAAGAATTTTGCGGTGAAGACATAAAGAGTCCTATTGAAGGTACGCCAGAATATTCAGTTCTAAGAGAACACAGACCAAGAGCATTAGTTGCGTGGCCTTATAAATGTAGACCTGTTCGGATCCAACTTGATCATGTTTCAAAGAACACTGCTGGTGAGACCGATATTTTTGTTGAGATGTTGGAATTTGAAAGCGTTGATATGGTTTTGCCTCGAGTTTATAGCCTCGTAGAAAGTAATCGCCTAGGAAGTTACAAAATAGATAAAGAAAAATATGGAGTAATTTCCGACCATGCAAGATTAGTAAATTGGCCCACTGCTCTAAGTAACAAGAAATCAGTAGAGAGTAAAGCTTGGTTGGATTCCGATGAAGAAACATCCAACTTTGAAGACGAATTTGCAAAATACGAAAAGAGCAGATTGCTTAAACTAAAAATGTCCGAGGACAGATTCGATAGTAAAGATGGAATTGTGACTTACAAAGTCAGAGTGCCAGAGAACTTTTTTACCAAAAAATAAAATTCTCTTGTTTGGGGTGGGTAGATGACCGATCAGTATTTTTTGCAGTTAAATTTATACGATGCAAGCGAACCTTACACTTTTCAAGGTAGAGATAAATCTCTTCCTACAGGGCACTCAAATATCACTTTAGTTACAAAGGCTGGATCATCAGTAACGTCAAAATATACTTTTGGTGTAAATGTCTACGCAGGTGATTTCAAAACATGGACTGACGCAGACTCAGAATTACAAGACGGGGGGGTTGGATACGATGGCGGATGGGACCCAGACGACGGGCGCGGCATCTCTGCTAGTGTTCCAATTTCCAAAGAAAAAAATATAATGAACTTTTGGCAGATATGGAAAAGGTTGCAGGGCCTAACTATGACGGAATAACACCTATAAATTACAACGTTTTTGCAAGTGTTTCTCCTTTCGCTGAAGATCAGCATTCTTGCTATTCATTCGTTCAAGAGATGTACGAAAATGCGACTGGTAATAGTAAGACTTTCGTTAGTGAATTCTCAGAAGAACAACTCTCCCAGTTAGATAACCTTATTGTGGATTACTATGGGAATTCGTTGAGAAGGGGTATAAATGAGATCGAAGAAAGTGTTTCGAACTATATTTCGGATACTTATGACGAAGTAACGGATAAGATCAAGGACGGGCTCGAAGGATTTTCGGACCTTATATCTGAATTGTGGCCGTCTTCAGATAGCAATAGACCTGACTATCCTGTCGGCGTCGAAACGCTTGCCAGCCAAGCCGCCTCTTCCTCATCCCGCACCACCACGGCTGCCCAAACCCAATCTGATGGAGCGTTTGGCTGGTTCGGCGGGACTGGCCCGGGCGATGGTTCAGTTGCCGCAGGATCTGGCGGAGCTGCATCACACCCAAGCGTCTCCGAGCGCAACGACAACGACAGCGACAGCGACAACCCGGGCAACAACACTTACGGCGGCCGTGATAATCCGAGTGGTCTGAGTGGCGGTATTTCGGACAGCGAGTCTTATTACGAACGTTATGACACGCCTGGTGGCGGCATCAACGAAGTCAACGAGGACGGTTATGCGGCGTGTTTTGCAGCTGGCACACTGATTTTGATGGCTGACGGCTCTGAGCGGCCGATTGATGAGATCAAGCTTGAAGACCGGGTGATGGCCTTTGACGGTCTTGGGGCGTTGGAGCCCCGGGAAGTTACGGATCTTTTCGTGCACGGCAAACGTGGTGTGCTGAATGTCGATGGCATTTTGACAACGCCGGAACATCCGTTTCTTTTGCCTGATGGCCGCTACCAGTCGATTTGCAAGCTTGCTGTGGGCGATCAGATCGTTCGCGCGGACGGTTCACTGCATACGATTGAAAGCATTGAAGAAGTTGAAGGTGTCCAGACGGTCTACAACTTCACGGTCGAGGGCCTGCATACTTATGTGGCGGCCGGTTTCCGGGTTCACAACATCAAGCCGGTTATCCTC
>JAEPML010000050.1 GCA_017643925.1 Roseibium sp.
GGCCTCGCGGCAGCATGCAGTTCGCTGGTCCGTCATGGGTAGTTATGCGCATATCGGGGCGTATAAAAAAGCCTGATGATCGCGCCAATCCGGGGTACTTCAGTCAGGCTGAGGCGCCCCTTTTTTTATGCCGGTTTGCCCTCTGGAGGGAAACACCATCCATGATCGAGTCTGCCAACGTTCATCTCGCTGATTATTACGATGCCGATACCTTTGCCCGTATCAAGGCTTTTGCGGACACCAAAGAAACTCCGTTCGTGGTGATCGATACGGCCACCATTGACCGCCAGTACGACCAGTTGGTGGAAGGTTTCCCGTACGCCAACGTTTACTACGCGGTGAAAGCCAACCCTGCGCCGCAGGTGTTGACCATGCTCCGTGACAAGGGCGCCAGTTTCGACATCGCATCCGTGTATGAGTTGGACAAGGTCATGGGCCTGGGTGTTTCCGCCGACCGCATCAGCTACGGCAACACGATCAAGAAGGCGCGGGACGTTCGCACCTTCTACGAGAAGGGTGTGCGCATGTTCGCCACCGATTCCGAAGCCGACCTGCGTAACATTGCCAAGGCGGCCCCGGGCTCGAAGATTTACGTGCGCATTCTCACCGAGGGCACCTTGACCGCCGATTGGCCTTTGTCTCGCAAGTTTGGCTGTCAGACCGACATGGCTATGGACCTGCTGATTCTGGCCCGTGATCTGGGTCTGGTGCCTTACGGTGTGTCTTTCCACGTGGGCTCCCAGCAGCGTGAAATCG
>JAEPML010000051.1 GCA_017643925.1 Roseibium sp.
GGGTGGCCAGTGTCATCAGCGGCAGCGTCGGGTCGTAGGCCGTGATGGCCCGGGCCACCGCGCTGAAGATCTCCGGTATGCGGGCCATGTCGTTGTAAAGTGCACCGTGGGGCTTCACGTAGCGCACCTCGGTGCCCTCGGCGCGGCACATGGCGGCCAGCGCGCCCACCTGATAGAGCACCAGGTTCTCGATTTCCGCCGGCGAACAGACCATGGCCCGCCGGCCGAAGCCCACCAGATCCGGGTAGGCCGGGTGGGCGCCGATGCCAACGGCATGTTCGGCGGCCAGGCGCACGGTGCGCCGCATCACGTCCGGGTCGGAGGCGTGAAAGCCACAGGCAATGCTCGCCAGGTCGACTTCCGGCATCACGTCGTGGTCCAGCCCCATGACCCAGGGCCCAAAACTCTCCCCCATGTCGGCGTTCAGCAGTAACCTTTTCATGGTGTCCTCTCTGTGTCTCTCGATTCTCGCACCGCTTCATGATATATCAGCACACCTATTGTCCCATTTTTTGTTTGGAAGCTTCAGACATGCCGAAAGCCAGTGAAATCAAGAAAAACTCCGCGGTCGAGTATGAAGGCCGGGCCTATTTTGTGAAGGACATCGAACGGTCGGTGCCCCAGGGCCGTGCCGGCGGCAGTCTCTACCGCATGCGCCTGTACGATGTGGTCACCGGGGCCAAGCTGGATGAGACCTTCAAGGACTCGGACATGCTCAACCTGGCGGACCTGGTGCGTCGGCC
>JAEPML010000052.1 GCA_017643925.1 Roseibium sp.
GCCACATCCTGCTGCGCGCATCGCGACGTTCTTCTCGACCTGGCCCTTCTCCCATCCCGCCGCCGGATTGCAGAAGTCGGGTTCGAACACGTAGTGGCTGGTCATCGCCATGAAGCGCGCATTTACGTCGCGCTTTTTGCCGACGCCCACGCGGTCCACCGCCGTGCGCATATTGTCGTAGATCCCGCGGCCCGGCACGCCTTCGAAGATTCTGAACGCATGCCAATGCGCGTCGAACAGCATCTCGTGTGTCTGCAGCAAATAAGCCCTGACCAGGAACGCGCGGCTGTGCGACAGCTTGATGTGTGCGACCTGCAGCTTGGTCCGTTCACCCCCGACGATCGCGTAGTCTTCGCTCCAATCGAATTGGAAGGCCTCGCCCGGCTTGAACACCAGAGGCACGAATGTCCCGCGATCCGTCGTGTTCTGCGCGCGCTGCCGGTCCGATTTCCAGGCTCGGACAAAGGCTGAGACCCGCTCGTAGGACCCATCGAACCCCAGCTGAACCAGATCCGCGTGCATCTGTTTCGCCGTCCGCCGCTCTTTGCGCGATTTGCGCTGTTCGGCCAGCAACCAGCCCGACAGCTTCTCCGCGTACGGGTCGAGCTTGCTCGGCCTCGATGGCGCCTTGAACTTGGGCTCGACGATCCCGGCACGCAGGTAACGCCTGATAGTATTTCGCGACAGACCAGTCCGTCGCGAAATCTCACGGATGGGCAACTTATCCCGAA
>JAEPML010000053.1 GCA_017643925.1 Roseibium sp.
GCCCGAGATGAAACGATATAAATATGCCGACAGCTTATCCACTGGGTCCGTGGCAGCCGGTGGTACGCTTGGCTTTCTTATCCCTCCGTCGGGTGGCATGATCATCTATGCTGTTCTTACAGAGCAAAGTGTCGGACGGCTTTTTATGGCCGGTGTTATCCCCGGGATCATTCTGACCCTGCTGTTCATCGGTGCCATCTATCTTGTGGTTGCGCGAAACCCAGAGGCAGGTCCACCTGGTGAACGGGCGAGCCGTGCAGATCGCAGAGAGTCATTGTCGCGCGCCGCGCCAATCCTAGGCGTTGTACTTTTGACAATCGGCGGTATGTACACCGGCTTTTTCACTCCGGTGGAAGCGTCATCCGTTGGCGCTTTCCTGACCTTCGTTGTGGCCGCTTGGCGGCGATCACTGACGGTGCAGGCCTCTCGTGAAGTGATCCTGCAAACCATGAGTGCGACAGCAACCGTCTTTTTAATCATAATTGGCGCATTTGTTTTTATCCCATTTATGTCCATGACCGAATTACCTGCCCAGTTGGTTTCCATTCTCACCTCATTGCCAATCGGAGATGTTGGTATATTGTTCCTGATCATCTTGGCATACATATTCTTGGGCATGTTCTTGGAAAGCATCGCGATGCTTGTTTTGACAATTCCTGTTGTCATTCCAATTGCCGTGGGTCTGAATTGGGACTTGATCTGGTTTGGTATTATTGTGGTAATTGTGCTTG
>JAEPML010000054.1 GCA_017643925.1 Roseibium sp.
TTGCTCTACCGCTATCACCCTCCCACCACCGGCACTGTGCAAGTTGATGGCAAGGATATTTGGTCGATATCTGCCCGCGAGGTTGCTTGCACCATTGCAGCAGTTCTGCAAGAGCAGCCAACTGATTTTGCACTGACCGTGCGCGAGATCATTGCGCTTGGGCGCATCCCGCATCGCAAAGGGTTCGGTGGCTCAAATGGAGCACATGATGCGCAAATTGTGCGGTTTGCATTGGAGCGCCTCTGCCTTCTTGAATTTGCTGACCGGCAATTGGGCACTTTGTCTGGCGGCGAACGTCAGCGTGTGATGGTCGCCCGCGCCCTCGCACAGGAGCCCCGTGTGCTGATCCTTGACGAGCCGACCAATCATCTCGACATTCGCCACCAGCTTGAGGTGATTGAGCTCATCCGAGACCTGCCGCTAACGATTGTAACCTCTCTGCACGATCTTAATTTGGCAGCTGGGGTTTGCGACGATGTTCTTCTTTTGAAAGCTGGTCGATCTCTAGGCTTTGGCCCGCCGTCTAAGGTGCTGTCCGAGCAGGCGTTGGCCCACGCTTTTGATGTCGGTGCACGCCGCGAACGGCTTGCGCCGAGCGATACCGATTACTTTACCTTCCACCTATCGAACAAAGGAATACCTTATGAAGAAGCTTCTTCTATCCCCCATCGCTATCTTTCTGAGTATGGGGGTGGCCTCGGCTGAG
>JAEPML010000055.1 GCA_017643925.1 Roseibium sp.
GTCTTTTGGGTCGTGCCCACACATGGATTCCAGCATGATCGCAGCGTCACGTACCGACTTGGTCATCGGGCCTGCCTGATCGAGAGACGAAGCAAAAGCGACGATGCCCCAGCGCGAGCAGCGGCCATAGGTCGGCTTGATGCCAGTGATGCCCGTGAAGGCCGCAGGTTGACGGATAGACCCGCCGGTATCGGTACCCGTCGCCGCGAGGCAGAGATCCGCAGCAACTGCTGATGCAGACCCACCGGAGGAACCGCCAGGCGTGAGCTCTGCGTCGTCATTTCCACGACGCCATGGGTTCACAGCATTTCCATAGACCGAAGTTTCGTTCGAGCTGCCCATGGCGAATTCGTCCATGTTCAGCTTGCCGAGCATGACCGCACCATCATCAAAGAGATTCTGACTGACGGTGCTTTCATATTCAGGCTTGAACCCTTCGAGAATGCGGCTTGCAGCTTGGGACGGAACGCCTTTGGTGCAGAAGAGGTCTTTGATACCAATCGGCAGACCGCACATGGCAGGTGCATCCCCTGCCCCAAGGCGCGCGTCCGCTGCTGTTGCTTGCTCGAGTGCGAGCTCAGGCGTGTTGTGAACAAACGCGTTCAATGCGCGCGAGCCTTCGATCACATTCAAGCAGGCCTGGGTCAGCTCGACTGAGGTGACTTCTTTTGCCCGGAGTTTATCGCGGGCTTCGGC
>JAEPML010000056.1 GCA_017643925.1 Roseibium sp.
CGATTGCCGTTGTGCCAGAAATCCTGCGTCGTGGTGGTTCTTGGTTTGCCGGACTTGGGCGCGAAAACAACACGGGCACCAAGCTTTTCTGTGTGTCTGGTCACGTTAATCAGCCAGCGACGTTTGAAGAAGAGATGGGCCTGACATTTGGCGAGCTTATCGACAAGCATTGCGGTGGTATTCGCGGTGGCTGGGACAATCTTCTAGCAGTTATTCCGGGTGGCTCTTCGGTACCGTGTGTGCCGGCCGAGAAAATGCGCGACGCTGTGATGGACTTTGATGGTCTGCGCGAAGTTGGATCTTCGCTTGGTACAGCTGCTGTTATCGTGATGGACAAGTCCACTGACATTATCGCAGCGATCGCTCGCTTGTCTTACTTCTACAAGCACGAAAGTTGCGGGCAGTGCACACCTTGCCGTGAGGGCACTGGTTGGATGTACCGCGTGATGGAGCGCATGGTTCGCGGCGAAGCGCAAAAGCGTGAAATCGACATGTTGTTCGAAGTGACCAAACAAGTTGAAGGTCACACGATTTGTGCGCTCGGCGACGCGGCCGCATGGCCAATCCAAGGTCTAATCAAGAACTTCCGCCCTGTGATTGAAGAGCGGATCGATCAATACACTCACAATGCCAAAGAGGACGGTGCTGTGCCGTCCGTTGCAGCGGAATAGGCGGCAAGCATGGCCAATATT
>JAEPML010000057.1 GCA_017643925.1 Roseibium sp.
GGTGAAGTAGTGGTCAGTAAATTGTGGGTTCTTTGGATCGCGCGGCTCACCGCCGACCGCATCGTAAAGACCGTCCACAGATAGGAAATGTAAGCTATCGCAGCCGATAAATTTACACATCTCTTCGTGGTCCGTGTACTGGTTCGCCAACAGCTTCTCGGGGTCCGGCGTGTCGATCCCGTAATAGTCGGAATGCGTAATCTTTGGGCTAGCGACGACTAGGTGAACTTCTTTTGCGCCGGCTTCGCGCACCAATTCAACAATCTTTGTTGATGTGGTGCCACGAACAACAGAGTCATCGACCAGAACAACTCGCTTGCCATCAAGCTGACCGCGGTTAGCACTGTGCTTCAACTTCACGCCAAATGCACGGATTTGCTGGCTAGGTTCAATAAACGTGCGGCCAACATAGTGGTTGCGAATGATGCCGAGCTCAAACGGGATACCGCTTTCTTGAGCATAGCCGATTGCTGCAGGGGTGCCGCCATCGGGCACTGGCACAACCAAGTCCGCTTCGATGGGGGCTTCTCGCGCCAAGTTACGGCCCATGTCCTTACGCGCATTGTAGACCGAACGCCCCGCAACGATTGAGTCTGGGCGTGCAAAGTAGACATACTCGAATAGGCAAACACGTTCAGGTTTTTCGCCAAACGGTTTTGATGATGTGATCGAGACCGAGCC
>JAEPML010000058.1 GCA_017643925.1 Roseibium sp.
TTTATTGAAAATTTGATCGTTCTTCACTGCTCAAACGGAGCTTATGCCGTCGTAAGTGATGTAGATGCTTTGCCCGAACACGCCCAAGCTGACGTCCGCGCGCGTTCTCGCGTGCTAACTGAGGGGTTGGAGAGCATCGCGCTAATGGGCGCTGCCGACGGTTCGATCCGGCCAGACCTTGCCCCAGTGATGACGAGATTTATCATGGGTGGTGTGAACTGGCTTCCTCGCTGGTATCAGGAAGGCGGTAAGCTTGAACCAAAAGAAGTGGCGCAAGCTTACCTTGCATTTCTGACAGGGGGTATAGGCGCGCGCTAGGCGGCGTTGCCGAGACCATCAATTTGATAGGTTGGTGATCCCGGCGCGATTCGAACGCGCGACCCTCAGATTAGGAATCTGATGCTCTATCCTGCTGAGCTACGGGACCACTTCAAGCGGCAACATAGTACGCGTTGTTGATCGAGAAAAGTCTCGAATAAGGATGATTTTTGCCGCATTTTCATGCAACATCAGCGCTAAATTGATTTGTTATTTTGGGGCGTGCTGTATCTTGTTCAAATTTTTCACCAAGTTCGTATCGTCGCTTTTGGTAGGTGCCATGGCCTTTGTTCCAAGCATTGCATTGAGTTGTGAAACCCTAAAACCGGGATTGAAGGGACGGGTCGTT
>JAEPML010000059.1 GCA_017643925.1 Roseibium sp.
GCAATGTGATCCGGATCGACGAGGCTCGGATCAAGGATCATCTTGGCGAGATGGTGCGCGGCACCGTTGAAGAGGCGTTGAATGCCATGCTGGACGCGGAAGCAGACCGGCTTTGCGGCGCTGGCCGGGTAGTGTCAAAGATCTTTCGCACTTTCGTTTTCAGGCAACGGCTCCGTGGGTTTGGTGTTTGTCCTGATAGAGCGGTGTCATGCTCATGTATTTTCGGGCAGACCATTTGCCGGCTGCGATATGCCTGAGCCTGGCCGCGGCCAGGTTCAGGCATGATTGACCGTCCGGGAATGCCCCGACGACCCGCGTTCGCCGCCGGATCTCCTTCATGATCCGCTCCAGAGGATTGTTGGTCCTGATCTTGCGCCAATGGCTGTCGGGAAAGCTGTAATAGGTCAGCGTCTCTCCGATGCTCTCTTCAATGAGTTCAGCAGCCCGTGTGAGGCGTTTGGCATGCAGATCCGCGATGACGGCATCAGCCTTTTCCTGTGCAGCTTTCCGGTTCTCCTGGGCATGGATTGCCTTCAGCATGTGCGTGACCTCCCGCACCTTGGTGGACGGCACATGGCTGGTAGTGTCAAAGATCTTTCGCACTTTCGTTTTCAGGCAACGGCTCCGTGGGTTTGGTGTTTGTCCTGATAGAGCGGTGTCA
>JAEPML010000005.1 GCA_017643925.1 Roseibium sp.
CGCTGTTGCAGCTTGGGCAAACCGTCTATCCTTCAGCCAATTGTGGATCATATTGGCATTCGCAGAATACCGGCGCGCCACCTGCGCAACCGATGCACCGGGAAGAACAGCTTGCGCGCAGATCTCCCGCTTCTCCTCATCAGACCAGCTCCGCCGCTTTCTTCGCTTACTCATTAGGGGCCCTTAAGTGTCCATTTAAATAAGTGGACACTTAAAGCACCAAACGGAAACACGTTAGGTCGGGTTCAACGGACGCTCACCTTCTTGAAGCGTTTCGCGAGAATGAGCATAGCCGGCTTCAAGCTCAAGCCGGTTTGCCTTCAAACGATAGGTCTCACTGATTTGAGACACTTCAAGTTCAGCGTGAGAGCGAACGCTCGCTGGTTGTTCCTCGAGAAATCTCTTCGCCCTCTGGTCAATCTCAGCATAAACTCTCTCGGAAAATCCAACCCCTCCGGGTTTCATTTTGTGAGTTGCATTGAGAAAGTACTCGTCTAGGTCGCCCCGAAACTGAATTGCCTGCTTCTTGCCTTCCATGAAAGCAATCTTGTTTTGACGCTCCTGCAGCTTTTCACCCAAACGGCCAGCTTGAGTGGCGGACTGCTGAATTTGGCGTCCCAGGCTGGCCGTTGCCCGACCAACTGCAGTATCAGCAATAACGTGTGGTTTGCGAATGCCAGGAAGTTGATTTGCGCCGCGGAAGTTTTGGAATCTCGCCATTAGTCACCGTCACTTGCTCAATGAATTCAGAAATCGGGACGTACAAGCATTGGCCGCGTGAGGCCCCAACTGAGTGGCGCCCCTCGAAACGGGAACCAAATCAACCTTTTGAAAATCACCGTTGTGCTTTTGGATACTGCCAGTCCCTCACCTCTTTTCGGAAGTGAGTAAACCATGCGAAGGGTGGCCTAGGGACTAGGCTTGTTTGGTCACATTCGCCCAGTTTTAGGCACCTGGTCTTAGGTAACAATCCGCATTCAGAGGCGAAAACTAAGAACCCGTTGGCCTACGGTCCCAGGCTCTTTTCGGACGGGAATTCAATTAATCGGAATTCACGATATATCAGTTTGATGACAGAGGGGCACGACCTCTCTTTGAACTCATTGAGAACCAGGCTGAATGCCCAATTCATCGTAATAGCGCGCCACCCGCGCGTGAGTTCTATTGCCCTGCCTAAGAAGCTCAAGAGCACAAATATCGCCGTGTAGAACCATCATTAAAGCCGGCGCCGATATTCGCCAGGGTGCACTTGAACAACTGTGAGCTCCTATCCCAAATTCCTTGCACCAGCGTTTGATGGTTTTCGCGCTCAGGTCAGTCATATCCTCAGCTTGCTTCATGCCAATCACTTCGGCTTTGCGCATCAGAATTGGCCAAGGTGAATAGAGCGCATTTTTCTGACAATTTGACTGAATAGAGAACAGATTTGGACCAGTTTGAGCCTCCACCTGATTCATGCGCTACTGCCCTCTTCAAAACCGCCCTAACCCTATGATTCTAGGTGTTTTTGCACGGTGCTACAAGTTGACTTTGGTGAATTGAACGCACAATTACAAGCGTTCTCAAGGCGCGGCATCAAGTCAATGTTCCCTTTCTGCAACGAGCGGAAAAGAGCCCTCCTGGACGGCCTTTTCTCTGATATCTGGAAAGAAGCTCCTATGACCTCAAACGTGGTCGCATTACGAGAAAACTCGACCCGCAGGACCTTTCACTCGAATACCCCACTGTTTTAGAACACACGAGACATTCTCACCAACCGTTTTCATAGAATAGACGTTCAGACCTTGCCGCCTGCAATTTGTCTTCAGGTCTTCAACAACGCCCATTGTTAGGCCTCTAAACTCTTGTCTACGGCAAATCCTCGAGAATACACTGCGTTGCACGGAGACGCATGGAGATGCACGGACACTTATGGAAACACCAAAGCCGTTGGATTGGGGGCGGAGAGATTTCTACCCGCATTGACCATCGGAAATCAGGTTCCCGCAACGCGCAGCAGTGGTCCGCCGTTATGTTTAGGTAAACAGCGGATCAAGATGGCTACGGAACGTCCAAGCCAGAAGAAATTGTCTCGAAGTTGCGGCAGGTTGAAGTCCTTGTCGGCCAAGGCATGCCGCGTATTTATGCCATTCGGCAGGTTCGTATCGCCGAATAGACGTATTACCGGTTGCAAAAAGCAGTATGGCGGAATGCCGTTGTGGGCCAATGGCGGTTTTGTGAGGTCAAGTCTCACGGTTCCCGGTGATGCAACACCGTGGCCCCCGCCCAGGTCGGCAGGGAATTTCAGTGGATCAGTGGGGAAAACACCGCTATTTGCAGTGTCTTTTATAGTCACTTAAGAAACTGGTCTGGAATTAAGGCCGGAAACACTTATCTTTTAGTCATCTGCTGCCCCAAGCTGGGCCCCACCTCGGCAGGTGGCTACCCCTAGCTTGGCTTACCAGCAGCCCATGCCCTAAAGGACTGTGCCGCCACCCACCCGATGGTGGGACGAGCCGCATAGCAACCTGGGATGCCACATGGGATGCGCCCGAAGCGATCAGCTGAAGCAGAGGGCGCCCCGATGCTGCGATGAACAGCGGGTTATCTGTTTGATCGTCCGGAAGTCACAACCCTTATGGGCTGTGCCGGCACGGCTCGGAGGGCATTTTTATGCAAAACACTTCGATCACCGTGAAGGTCAATATCAACTTGGCGGCCTGCCTCTTCGGAGTAGCAGCCATCTTGCAGGTACTGATCTAAAACAGGGAGGGTGTTGGCGAAAGCTGGCACCCTTTTGTTTATGCGAGCTGCTCACGCCGTTCCCTTTCCCACCGAATGTGGAAAAAGGTGTAGGCCACATACATGAACACGTTCATCCAAATGAAGCCGTATTCTCCACTTGAGTAGATCCAGACCGACGATAGCAACTGGCGCTAAACAGTCGCCAAGGTCACGTGCAGCGCCATAAGAAGCCGCCCCGCAGCTGCAACCCTCTTGTTCTCTGTCGCGCCTGTCGACGGGCGCGCTCTGGTATTTCGTTATTCAGCCTGGTTCGCTCTGTCCTGGTAGCTCTCAAGGGCCGCTGTACGCTTGTGGATAATGAACCGCGATCGCTCCAGGCCTTCTTTCATGTCAAACTCTGTGCCGTCCGCGCCAATCGAGTAGCCGACCATCTGTTGACCTGTCGTTGTGACGGGTGCACACACTGTTATCTTCGTTCGTGGAAAGCGGCGAAACCGATTAGTTTTTATCAGCTTCTCAATCCGGGGATCCTCGGCGCGCATCTGGCTTACTCCTGGCCACAAAACAGGCCCGCTTACGCGAACCTTGCAATTCATGTATATCATGCCGGGTATTGGTCCCCACCAATATGACGCTTGGTTATGTGTCAAACAGCCCGACGCATGTGTCGGGCGCAAGTTATCTGCTCGTCCATGCTTGGTCTTTCGAAGCCGCAAGCGCGTAGGATAGCTAGTGCGAGGGAGATTGGTCACTTCCGCAACTTCTGCTATGTTTTGGATTGCCAACGGGTGGGAGGATCGCTGTTTTCCGCCTGAAATCGGCACAAAACCACGTACACCTTGTGGCGCGTTGGCTCTTTCTACACACGCTTTTCGACTACAGAAGACAACTAGCTTCTTGCCCATCGCTGAGCCTATGGTCAACGCATATCCAACTTTCAGCCTTGGCGGGCAGCCAGACAGACACGAAACGAAATCAGCAATGCGTAGGCAAAGGAATTCAAGGTCCGTTTTGACGGTCACGCTTGGATGAAATAGTCGCTCCACAACTCGGGTGGCTTTTCTTCTCAGTTTGGAAGTTCAATGTCCTTAAACTGATGCGTTCTGTCGTCGTAAACGGCGACAAGGCAAGCGGTGTCCGCGCCGCATTGGTCCCGGTACCTCAACCACTCTCTTTGCCGCTTCCGAAGACTATTTCGTTGTTCGCTATTAATCCCGCTCATTACCCAATTGTATACTGCACTATTCACACGGTCGGGTCCCCAGAGATCCGGCTCTCGACACATGGTTAGTTCAGTTTTGGTTCGCGCTTTCAGACAGTCGAAACTTGGACCAGAAATAGTTGTATCGGCTCCGCTCAAACGTAAGGCGCGTTCAAGAAACAGGCATTCTGAAATTGACCCACCGCTGATAAATCGTTGTTTCTGCGGCTCCAACTCCCGCATCCACAGCTCAATCCACATTTCCTCTCCAACCATTTTCTGGCCGGCCTCAGCAACCACAGTTGCTTTAGCGATCATGTCGTCTTTTGAAACTCCAAAATAGTTTTGGCAACGGGACGCCATCGAAGAATATGCCACAAAACGCCTAGCGTATTCGTCGACCGTCGGCGCTTCCCTGGGCGACACTGTTCGTTCGCCGTCGAGCTCATAGATATCGATACCGAGAGCCCGAGCATCGGGCGGTGACAACAACAAGAATTCATTGGGCCCTGCAAAGGTGAAATACCTGATAGCTTCCACTCTGAGTCCTAGATGGGTCAGGTATGAACCGATCTCTGCATTTGCCATACCGCTGACAACACTTTCGCCACCAACATCTCTGAAAGCTGCATGGAAGCCAATTTCAGATGTGGGGGACATATATCGCCTATTGCCCGCAACCCATATCAGCGCACACGCGGAGTAACATCCCTTGTCCGCCGCGACCATCGTAGCAAAATTTCTCAACCGGATTTCTGCCCCTATCATAAGGGCGTCTTTCACATTGCCACCTGGGCTTTCAAGGACGACCGTAACCTTCTTGCTGCCACCGATGAGATCAAGAAATCTATCTCCGTCACCCAGTTCGATGCCGCCCTTGATGTGAATGAAGTCGGGATAGCTGTCATCGGGGATATCAATTTTTTCGAAGTCGGCAGCGATAGCTGCAAGTACACCGAATGTCGATGCAAGAATTATGATGGAGAGGAGTCTAAGCAAGGTTTCGAACTACGGCTTTGGATTGCATTGGTTTTGACTGCACCTTAGCTTTAGCGCTGAAATTTTGAAACGTGAAATGCGCCGTCGACCGCAATGCATTTTAGCAAAATAGTTGCCTCAACGGCCTGGCCATTGGATTTTTTTATATGAGCGAATTTGAAAATACGGATGGCGAAGACAATTCGATCGCGAACGAAAGCAGGGCCTCAAAAGATCAAGACCTTGAAAAGCGGTTAGACCGATTAGAGCATTATGTTTCTCTAATTGCGGAACCAGCGATAAGGAAAAATGACCCTAATCGTTCAGGTTTCGAGCGTGTTGCAGATGGACTGGAAGCTAGCGGATTTACCCGCATCTTGGTTTCACTTGGAGCCGCTCTTGCGATCTTTTCCTTTGCTGGGATTGCGGCAACAGCATGGGGAATAAGGCTCCAATATCAGTCAATGGAAGAAGACAAGCTTTCACGGGCTTGGCAATCGTTGGCCATGGTAGGTTTGGGTAATGCAGGAAAGTCGGCAGCTCTTCAGTTAATTCACGAGAGAGGCGAACCACTTTCAGGAATAAACATCGGGGGGGACTCCAGACTAAGCAGTTCCGAAATTCCAAATTTGAGTCTAGAGAGCGCAAGGTTCCAAGATAGTGACTGGCGCAACACTTCTTTCGAAGCCATGCAACTTCGAGATGTGCTTTTCGGTCGAATGTATCTGGCGAATTCGTTCCTATCGGGTACCTTTGACAACGTTGAGATTTTTTGGAGCGACGCGAACAATTCGTTTCTCAGAGTTAGCTCAGATTCCGACATTCTCATTGACACTTCGGTTTTCGACAACTCAAGTTTTTTCGTTTTTGCTGGGCAGGAACTCAACGGTGTAGCGTCCTCAACAGACTTACAGGTTAAGGAGGACGGGCGCGTCTTGCTGGATACAGAGGAAACTGAAAAGAAAGAACTCCAAGCTGCCGGGGAAGTGATCAGATTTTCGAACGTTTCGCTCCGTTGCGCCTTCTTACCAATTGAACACGCTGTAAATTATCGCTTCTCGGCATCGAATCTCAGCGGCGCATATCTCAGCGGCGCATATATTGGAAACCCCTATGCCTTTCCAGAGGAACCGGAAACACTAGTCGCTGATGTCCCTAAGCAAGAGTGGGAGAAATTCGAGGGTGCTTGGTATTTCTCAGACAACCCTCCCGTCGGCGTTGAATCTGAAGCTCTTAAGAAGCATTTCGTGTCGCTTGATCGCCAAAAAATAAAACGTCAGTGTGAGACGTTCGAAACCAGAGCGAACCTGCCTGATCCCTTCTCTGAACTTGATGGCGCAGACGGTATTGAAACGGCGTGTGTTTCGCTCGCGAAAGAACCAGGTGTTTGCGAGACGCGTTATCCATCTCAGGTCTTGTACTCGGTGTTGAATTCAGAGGACCCCGCATTCAATCCCTAACAAAGCCCGAGAGACATCAACACGTCAGTAACCGTTCCCATATCGGTCTATCTCTGGTCACCCTTATCCCAGAAAGCGCTGAGCGCGTTCATGCGCGTAAATCCAAATTGCTGACTTTTGGTTGGTGAACGGTCAGCTCAATTTGAAAGTGTCACCATCAACCAACTTGGAAACTTTGCAGGTCCATCGTTGGTTTTCACTCAGGAGGCGAACGCCACGACAGCCAGGGCGGCAGCAAATGCAATCTTCATCACGCCGCTTCTACCCTTTCTTGCTTCTCAACGCGCCGATCAATCTCGTAGGCGAGCAGCACGGACATAGTAACGGTTGGCGCCGACGGGTTGACCCGCTTGGCGCGATCAAGCAGTTCACCCAGGTCCAAACTGTCGAAAAGGTCGACGAAATCAATCCGCCTTATCAGGTCTTCCTTGTTCAACAGCAGACGTGATACAGCCGTAAAACAAGGCCCAGTCCAATTGCCCCGGTTCTTTGCGGTGTTAATCAGTCCGAAGATCTGGCGCAGATGCTCCGGACCTTCCCTTTTCAGGAGATTTTGACAGACACGACGAGCACGGCTTTCATGCCGACCCCGAGGTTTCGTCTTGTAGTCGACAAAGTGCACGCCAAATTCCGCGGCGATCTGATCAATTTTTCCACCTGAAGACATCAACCCGGCTTCCTCGGATCATGGGCACTATGCTGGATCCATCAATTGATAGGCACGCCTATGCGCGAATCCTACCGTGCTTGGCCTGCACTCACAATTGGCGATGTCCGCCGTCAGCCGACTGCTGGTCATTTCCCAGCTACTGACTTTTCGGACATGGGAAGAATTGGAAGTTTCGGCCCATTGCTGCCATTTGCATTCCAAATGAATATCGCGTTGCAGCATTTCCAAAGCGGAACTTGGTAGCAAGCTTCGACCTTCTCACCTGCCGCGATTCTTTTGCCACTCAATTGACTCGAGTATTGGAGCGTTATCCTGACCTTTTGGGATGATTGGATCTATGCTTGGGGAAACAGCCATGCCATCAGGATCATTGAGTCCGACGGTCCAAGCTTCCCTGATAGCAACTTCGCGTTTCAGAACCGAAAGATCAAAGTGGAAGTCTGGTGGCCTTCCATCGTCGGATAGGGTCACCGGCACCAAGGCATATCTCCGAGATGCCGCGAATGCTCTGCCAAAATTCTCTAGGTTTCGTGGGTCAGGGTTATCCATGGTCTTCATTTTTGAAGTCACAAAGATGCGATCAAGCTCATTGAATTGCGCTTTGTCGATATTTGAACTCACTGCCAACGTGTAGGCGTTGGGGTTCGACTTTTCGACTCCTGTCAATATCACAATGCGAATTTTCTCATTTGAATCCACCCGCCCGATGTCGGAAATCCAGTTCTCAAAGATGCGTCGCCCAGCTTCACCATTTCTAAATAGAAGGCCCAAGAAAGGTGGTGCATTCGGCAGGTCAGGCTGAAGGGCGACTCCTACACCCTCCCAACCAGCCTCTTGCCACAGTTCGATGTCCACCACTGACAAAGTCTGGTAAGCGCCGTGCTTGAGAGGTGTGTCTTCAAGGAAATCATCGGGTGGCTCATCTTCACCGAACTTCATCTCCTCCTTTTTCTTCTGCTGCCTAAGAGACATTATTGATTGCAAGGCTAGGTTGGAGGGTGGGTCTACAACGATTTCGTAACTTTCTCCCTCGCCAGCCCAGTCACTCAATGATGGGGAACGACAGTCATCGAAGATATTTGATGAACTTGCCAAGACATCGGCAAACATGAGTGAGCGAGGCAAACCTTCCTCCGAACCGGCAACCACGTCCAAAAACGCTTTTGTGTCTTTAGGAAACAGAATTTTGGGAAGTATGTTCACCAGTGAATATACGAAGAAATCGCGTAGCTTGTCTGTTCTAAGGCTGCCTAACGGAAATTTCTCCGGCCATATCACCACTGTGGCTAACTCGCTCCCCGACCTAGGGCGAAGTTCCAATCCCAGTTCATTTGGGCAAGCCTCGCCCTCAGATGCCAATTCGAAACGCATTTTTGCTCGTTCCATCGTGCCGACCGCCTGATGAGAAAGGCTGGTCGCGAGAAAGGCTTCGAGGAAGCCAATATAGCTTTCCCCAATTCTCACGCACCAAGGATTGTGCTGGCACACAATTTCCCATCGTGTTCCCAACAACCTAGATATTAGGCTCACGCTCTTGCCGCCAAACGTGTCAATACGTTCAGGCAAATTATCTTGCGCAGGCTGATCCCACAGCCTCTTCATCGTCTCCCAAATCTCTGTGTCACTTTCAGATTCTGGGACGTATTCGTGCTTTCGAAGGTAATCGGGGCCTCCAAAAGCGAACAATAGAGCTAGCGAACAAGCAATCAGACCACTTTGCTCAAAGAAATCCACTAGACCTGTGAACTCGTTCAACTGGCTAGCATCCGCCTTCAGCAGGAGCATTGCCAACACCCCGCCCTTCAACCGGTAGTCTTCCTGAAAACCTTCATCTTCTTCATCAAGGCCTGTTTGCCTTAAGGTCGAGATTTGCAATTCCAGACACCACAGTGCATGTGGAATTCGTCCTGTTGAGATTTCCCCCCAGAACATTTTTTCCAGCAACATAGGCAACAAAGGATCTATCTCTCTGGTATCGCCGAAGTCTTGGATCAGTATCGAAAGAGCTGACATATGGTTTGCATATGCAGCCCAAAACAAATCCATTGAACTGTAAGCTGAAGCCAACGCTGCGAGGCAGCGAACCATGCGCTCCTTTTTCTCAGCCTTAATTAGCTTCGGTAGCGCTCTCCCCAGCAGGTCGATGCCAGAGATGACCTTGTCTGTGCGAAGTTTGTCTATGCCGCGATTGAAGAGCTTATCTGCAACGGCCACATCACTATGCCGTTCTTGGTAGACGGGGAGAACTTGCTCGAATACCTCATCGTAAACCTCCAACTCGCCAAAGGGTGCGCCAAGTACCTCAAACAGCTCATATGCCCTATTGAATTCGAAACCTCCGAGATGCTGTGAACCGACTAACAAGTCGCCAAACTCTCGCAGTAACTTGTCGCGTTGGCTTTCATCGGCTGCGTGTTGGACAATCTGCATCCCCAACTTAAGCCATTTTGAGTTTGCAGCGTTGTTTGGCCTATCCGCCTCGCCGGAAAGCTCTTCCAAATGATGTATCAGGCGATTTGCTCGATCTACCAGTTTGGTTTCTTCCAACGAATGCGCTTCAGAAATGACCACAGTGTGCAGAGTCTGCCAAAGGTTGATTGCCTTCTCGATGTCAGACGAATTTCTGCTACAAAGGGAGAAGGCCTCGATTTCATCATAGACACCAAGCAAGACTCCAAAATCATCGTGCCAGTACACCGCAGTCCACGCCTTTTGATACAATGCGCTGGCGATTTGACGTTCGGTTCCATGCTCCCTAGCAAGCCGTATGGCACGTTCATGCCGACCTTCCGTAGTGTACCGGTCAAGCTCGAGTTCCCTTGAGATTATCGCTGCTGAGATGCAATCCTCAACAAGTTGATATTCAACTCCCTGATATCTACCCGTGTCAGAGATTTCTTTTTCGAGCTCGTCCAAGGCTTCTTGTTTGGAAAGATCATTTGGACCAATTCTCTTAGAAGTCGTGAAGTTTGATAGATTCAGTGCCCGAGCAGCAATGTCTTCGTTGCCCTTTTCAATGATCGCTTCCATCAGCCAAGTACGGTCAAGAATTCGGACCTCAAATCCGTACTCCTTTGAAAGCTCGTCCTGAAACTTCGACTTGGTTTTGTCACTAATGAATTGATTGGAAACAAAATACGCTACCCTATAGCCGCGACCGGTGGATGCGATGGAAGCCATGTCCGAACGAAGCTTGCCCTGCCACTGCTTCATTGCGCTAACGGCAAAACCCCAACGCTCGTTCGCTGCTTCGACGTTTCCCTCATACCAACGGGACGAAATATCCTCGTGTACAGGGTACGTCTCGGTATCAACTTTGCTGTCACCACCGCCAGTTGGCCCTGTCTGAGGTATGAGGTTAGGACAAATCAGTCGTTCTGCGAGACGCCTTGCAAGATGTTCGAATTGTTTTTCTTCGCTGCGGCTTGTTATGCTCTCTAGCTTGTACTCGAGAAAGCCTGCATCCAATTCAAAATTCTCATCGATATGCGAGTCTGAAAACTGTTCCGGACGTCGTCCACGCATAAACTCAGAAGGTGTTGGAAAATCATCTTTTGACAAAGCACCGCTCACATTTCTTCGTTTTGCATTGAGAATGCCTCTTCAACCGAAACGTGTCCAGGCAATGTAGAAATCTTACGCAACCGAAGTGGGTGTAAGTAACTCTGCGGGGGAATTAGTTCTAATACGAACGGCAGCTGCCGCGAGACCGACCTCGAAACCGCGCAAACGCAGCGAAAGACCGTTACCCGCCCGAAGTTTAAGTTCAGCGCAGTGCACCGTCTGGCAGACACAGGGCCACCTCATAGTGCCCGACCGTCCCCCGTTTCGGGGAAACGACCCCACACAGGCAAATTTTGACGAGCGACCGGCTCAATCGGAAGGTGTCACCGCCAATTACCCTGGCAGAACGTTCTTCACCCTTGGCGTCGGTCCATGAGCGTCTGCGGACGGACATTAGTCCCAGTCATACCGATTAGGAAATAAATGCTGGTCGTGTTCAGAAACCTTCGCCTTCAGTTCTTCAATATCTTTCCAAGTTTCTTGCATTACTTCTTCAAGTGTACCGTACTCATCCTCAAAGCCAATTGATGTTTCGAGTCTGCTTACGATTTCTGCATTCATTGAGCGGCCGCTCTTCTTGGCGGCACTTGCAATTCTATTTTTTAATTCTTCTGGAAGCCGAAGCTTCAGTTGAGGGTCTTCGCGCGCCATTGGATAGCCTTTTCGTATTTGTGGTTCATCTATGCACCTCTGTGGTGTTGACTGCAATTAAAATTTTGCTAAGGTGACCACCGTGGTTTAATTAAGAACCACCGAAGGAGAAGTTATTATGGAAGCCTCGGAAGACACCGGCATAGATCTGCTGTGGGAGGTCGATGAGATTGCTAAAGTCATCGGCCGCACCCCCCGGCAAACTTTCCACATGCTAAAGAAAGGAGAACTCCCAGCCAAAAAGGTCGGAGGGCGTTGGGTTGCAGAGCGGGGTGAACTGCTACGCTTCTTTTGCTCACCCAATGCGACAGACGTAAATGGAGGGGAGACAATGTGAGCCATACCCGCACCTCACTCACTGCGGTCTGGCCGCCAACAGCTGAAGTCGCCGAAGTGGCCGGACACAAGCGCACATCGCCCATTCAGGCGATTAGGGCTAAATGCATTGATTGCTCGGTTGAGCAACCTAGTGAAGTTCGTCTCTGTGAGGCTGTAAATTGTCCGCTTTGGCCCTTTCGGGCAGGGCTACACCCATACACCAGCGCAAAGCTAAAAACCGCGTCCAGGAGGCGGATTTTACGCAAGAAGAAGGCTCGGCAGAGGCGGCAACCTCTCCGAGCCATGGTTCTCAACACCCCATCGAAAGAAACATCGAGGAACACACAGATGAATAGCATGTTTCCAATGGCCCCACCAGCCCAGGGTAGTGGCATCCAGCTGATAGAAAGCCTGAACAAGGTAGGCCTCTGCTCAACTTGGGCAGACGTTGACCACATGATTGAGGCGTTGATCGAGCTCACTGAAGCCAGGGATGGCGACTGCGATCTTGAAGACGGTCATGATGCAGAACGGGAGCTACTAATCTGATGCCAAAGCAGAAGAAATGTGATCCCCTCAATATCTTTTGGAGTGTTCTCACCAATGACGGCGCCGAGGAAATCGGCGTCGTTATTCGAACTGAGCGCGGCTATGAAGCCTATCACCACCGGCATGGATACCTCGCAGAATATAGTTCTGGAGAGACCGCCAACTCTGCGATCCTATTTCACAACACCTGGAGGGATGCAGTATGAGCTTCCCAAAACCAACTCCGGGATTACCTGGTTGCGAAGGTGTTACATCTCGTCTTGAGGAAGTTCGAGTTGGCAATGCTGTATTGGGCTACTTTTCGCACATAAGGCGGCTTCAAAATTCAGTTTTTCATCGAACGTTGTATCGTCTTCAGGAGATCGATCGGCTGCTAGAACATCGTCATGGTCAATTTCTACCCGAAACCAACGATGTTGAGTGGATATTGCCACCGATCGCAGCCCTTTTTCGGGTGGAAGCTATGATCTCAGATGGAATTTTCAACACAGAGGAAGAGGCACTGATTGCTTTCAGGCATTGGACAACACGCTGGATGCCGTGGGTGCAAGAAGAGTTGGTTTTCAGTGTTTGGTCAGAAATCAACTGGCGCAACAGACGTCCGAAAGCAGACACTCTGGCTATCGAGCTTGCCGTAACGATGCACGAAAGAACTTTGCTCAAGCTTACTCAAATAGGAGCCTGTGATATTGCAAGAAAGGAAAGGTTGGCGATCACACGCGAAACTAAGAGAACGAATGACCGACTTGCAAAACAGGCTAAACGTCGAAAAGCCGGCTCTATCCCGCGTGAACAATACGAGGCGGAATCTGTTGAGCGCGAAAAGCCATGGGTAAAATGCGGCATATCGCGTTCCAAATACTATCGAGACCTTGCCAAAATCAAACGGGAACAAATCGGATCATTGCGAGAACGAGGTGCTGAGACAGGTGTGTCGCCAGTATGTAATAAAACCTCGGTTGCGACGCACCAGTCTCATTCAACTGTCATCGCCGAAGGCGAAACAGAAAATAAAAAGAAAACTACGATTGGGAACAGGCAGGATCATAGGGGAAACTGCAAGCGTAGCGCAGCAGGTCCGAAGGACGGGCGAAGCCCCTATTCCCCCGGGAACGAGGTGAAGACCAATGCAGCTTGACTTATTTGATTGGCGTCAACAGAACGCCGAAATCATAGCGTTTCCCGCCGATCGCAGGATAGGACGGATTGAAAGTATCGCACGGCAGATTATTCACGCCGAGTCCGAAGCTATCGCCGAAAGACGCTGGCAAGCCGCCATCAACCGTCTGCGGGCCGAATTGACCACCAATGGTTTCAGCCATTCAGTCCATGTTGAACAGATTCAACTGATGGCCCACGCGGTCCGTCAAAGAATCCAGCATTTGAGTCAGAAAGGTGAAATAGCCCCCTCCACCAAACAATATTTTGCGGACGACAAGTTCAAGTATTCGCCCACTTGGTCGAAGGAGGCTAATTGATGGACTTGCCGAAAATCCTTGAGAAGGGCAAGACGCCTGCACAGTGGGTTGAGATTTTCGCCGATCAGGGCGTTGACATATCCGAGCGCACCTTGAGGGAGAAAGCACGCTCACTAAACGCCTATTGCGCCTTGGGAAAGGCAATGCTGATCAAAACGGAGCACATTGATCGAATTTTTGAGGAAATGTCATGCCACTCGAAATCTACAAACGAGGAAACCGGTTCTGGGTCCGTGGCCGAACTGACGGAATCGACGGTTACATTGAACGAAGCCTCAAAACATCTGATGGACAAGTTGCGGCGGCCAAAGTCGGTGAAATCGAGAGGAAGGCACGGCAACGTGCTGTGCTTGGACAAGACGCGCCGACAGAAGCAGACGAGCTAACGTTTGCGGCCGCGGTGGTTCTATACAACGCAAAGCCTGCAGATGCTGGTTACCTGCTGAAGGTCATGCCGGAGATTGGCACAAAGCGCGTGAAGGAGATTACGCCAAAATTTGTGCGTAATCTGGGCAAGAAACTCTACCCGAACGCAGCATGCGACACGTGGCGCCGGCAGGTTGTGACACCTATCTGCGCAGTCATCAACAACGCGCACCAGGAGAAAGGTACTCCTCCTATCAAGGTGAAGGGGTACACCCCTGCTGAGCGTCAGGCACAGGACGATAAGCGCGGAAAACAAAGCCGCGTTCCCAAAACGCCTGGCTCTTGGGAGTGGCTCGACAAATTCCGGGACGAAGCGAATGTGTATATGGGCGCGCTTGCTCTCTTCATGTTCACAACCGGCGCCCGCATTGGTCAATCTGTACTGATCAAACCCAGCGATTTAGACCTGCAGAACGGGCGGTTATGGCTACCACCTTCGAAGGGACACCCCGGACAATGGGTTGATCTGATCCCAGAAGTGATTGTGGCATTGGCCAACCTGAAGCCGCGTAAAGGTCGAGTGTTTGGCTATACGTCTCGCAGTAGCGCTTATGGACCTTGGCGAAACGCCTGCAACCGAGCTGGTATTGAGTATCTCGCACCCCACGCTGCAGGTCGACACGGGTTTGGGACAGAGACCGTGGTGCGCCAGGGTGTGAACCCGGTCGACGCCGCTAAGGCCGGCCGATGGTCAAGCCCCCGTATCTTGCTCGACACGTATGCTCATTCGGAAGAAAGTTCTGCAAATGTTCGGGATGCGTTCACTCGCAACAGAAATCCGGCGTCTGCAAAACCCCGACAGCTAAAAAGCGTGAAGTAAGCAAACAGTTTGGTTTATTTGGGGAATTTCTAA
Organism: Roseibium sp.; assembly: GCA_017643925.1. Classification (GTDB taxonomy): domain Bacteria; phylum Pseudomonadota; class Alphaproteobacteria; order Rhizobiales; family Stappiaceae; genus Roseibium. The sequence continues at coordinate 14,873 of JAEPML010000005.1, forward strand.
TTCGCCGGCAGCCTTAGCAGGGGAGCGCCTTCGACCACTCGGCCACCTCTCCGGCTGGATCGATGTACGGGTAAAACATTCTGAGTTCAAGGCGTTTTTTGCCCCGTTTTGATTTTTCCACTGCAGTACAGTCGGGAACTTCTGGCAGGTAAAATGACTGAATAATTTCAGGGCCCACCGACTGACCTGCCTGGTATTGGCAAAGAATTTCCGGTCGGCCTTCAATGGGTCGTGATTGCGAAACCTGTGCTGGCCGTCCCTGAGCGTGCAACACGGTTTGCGCTCGGGTTACTCGACCCGTTGTGAAATCTCGTCATATGCTCTCAAATGAAGCTTCAGATCCGTGTATTGAACCGAGCGATGAAGATCATTGTTTCTCCTTGGAAAAAACTGGCAGCAAGACCTTCGCCGCAAGATTTCGCGGGGGCCTGAGTGGAGAGAGCTTGCAGAAGCCGTTTTGTCCCGCGCAGTTGAAAACAGGAAAGAAAGCTGAACGCAGCCATATGGCCGAGAGCACTGCCACAAGGATCGACAGACCAGATGAGATCAATGCCGGTATTGTCGTGTCGTGGGAAACGTTTTGGTTCACCTGGCAGAGAGGGAGAACGCGAAGGTCTTGCGAAATCTCGCCTTCGAAGCACGCGGAACCGGGTGGTGCGGGTCGGGCGTCAAAAGGACGGTGGTCCACTCTCGGACACGGGTTTTGACGGCCGGATCTGGACGCGGCAGAAGCAAAGAGTGCCGCCGCGTCAGATGAAAAACAAAGGTTCAGGTGCCGTAAGGCCGGCAGCCCTGAACACCATCAATGCATCGACAGCCATTCACGGGCAGAGCGCTGCGCTTCTGCAATCTGGGTCGAGCTCATCTCGCAGGAGATTTCCTTGCGATAGCGGACAGCTTCCGCATTGCCCTTCAGAGCTGCAATGTTGAACCACTTGTGTGCGGTAACCAGGTCCGCATCACCGTGACGGCCACATGCGCTGTCCATTCCCATCTGGAACAGGATGTCTGCAGTTGCCGGCTTCTCGCCGATGGCAGCCATGTCTGCCGAATGAATTTCAAAACGAGCCATTTCAAGTCCCCTTTCAATCCTCTGTAAGACTTCTCCAAAACAGTCTGCCGCTTCTGAAAAGCAGAAAACCGCTCTTTTACCCTGAATTCGACCAGTGAAGATGTCTTGGACACAGTCCCGAAATACACCGATCTGGAAACGCAAGCTTTTCTCAAGCTTTCCCCGTCGTTTCTTGATTTTCACTTCATCAGGTGGGGTTAAATGGCCGGTTAAGAACTAGGTTTAACGTAATCCGAACAAAAATTTAAAGATCTCTGAAATTTACCTGTCAGTAATCATAGGCTTTCGAATTCCTCATAAAAATCAAAGACATTCTCGGAAAATTTGACGAGGGCCTTAAACACTCTGTTCACTAAGACGGAAAAATCAGAATAATCTTGCCGACACGATTTGCCTCTTGCAGCTCATTTCCGGAAGGATTGAACCATGAACAATGCGCCGCTTGTTTTCCTCCATGGTACGAATGCCGAACCCTGGACGATGGCGCCCTTTCGGACAGTTTTTGAAGAACGCGGCTACGAGTGCCATTCGCCAACCTATCGCTTCCACGAACTACCGGATTCCGAGGCCCGGAGCAACGCGCTCAAGGGGCTCAGCATCTCGGACTATGTCGACGACTGTTCAGCCTTCATCGAAACGCTCGACGCGAAACCTGTCGTTATCGGTCATTCGCTTGGCGGACTGATCGCCCAGCTCCTGTCTGCACGCGGTCTCATTGAAGCCGGCGTTCTGATCAATAGCAGCATCATCAACGGCACCCTTCCGACAACCGACATGGAGCGCGCCCTTGGCAAGGGCTTCATGTCGGCCGGACGTTTCTGGGAGGAAGCTCCCGGCCAGGATTTCGAGCTGCTGGCCGCCTACGGCCTCAATACCATGCCGGAAGGTCAGCAGCACGAAATCTGCGACCGGTTAAGCACCGAGTCCGGCAATGTGCTCTATGAGCTGTTTTTCTGGATGTACGACGTCAATCAGACAACGAAGGTTGATTTTGAAAAGGCAAAGGCTCCGCTTCTGTTCCTGTCCGGAACGGAGGACAAGGTGGTGCCTCCTTCCACCTCCAGAACCATGGCGGAGCGCTATGGTGACCTGGCAACCTTTGTCGAGATTGAGGGACGTTGCCACTACATGCAGCTGGAAACGGGATGGGAACAGCTGGCGCAGCAAAGCCTGACCTGGATCGAACACTTGTGATGCACCCCTGGCGGCTCTCAAAAGGCATCCGCCCTCACCCGATCAAAAAAGTTGCCAGCGTTCCGTAAGGACACGGGTTTTCATTCAACAGAGCGGCATATACATTCCCTTTCCGTAAACGGAAGCTTATCCGTTCGGGAGGAAGAGAATATGCTAAAATCAATCGCGTCTTCTGCACTTGTTGCAGCGGGCCTGTTTGCCGCGTCATCCACTTTCGCGCAGGCCGCAGATGCCAGGGGAGACTGGGTTCGACCGAACGGTGCGTCGAAGATCCGGATCAGTTCCTGCGGCGGATCGCTTTGCGGCAAGCTGATCTGGCTCCGCGAACCGCGCAATGACACGCAAAATCCGGATGCCGGAAAACGCAGCCGCCCGCTGGTCGGCGTTGAGATCGTCCAGTCTATGAAGCCGACTTCCAAGACAAACCAGTGGAAGGGCAAGGTCTATAACGCTGAAGACGGCAAGACCTACACCGGGTTCATTCAACTGACTTCTGCGAACAAGCTGAAACTGGAGGGCTGCGTAATGGGCGGCCTCATCTGCAAGGGTGAAACCTGGACCCGCTCCAAATAGGCAGCTGACTTTGCCAAATCGGCTTGATTTGGCCATCGCCCCGTCGCATTTTCCGGCCAGTGTGTGGCGCATCGGCGTCCGGAATTGCGACGGGGGTTCTTTTGAATAGCTTGTTTCACACTTCATCAGGCCTGAAGACCAGTGCCCTGGCCGCTCTGTTTGCTGCCATCAGCCTGTCCGGCATATCCGAAACCCGGGCTGCACCCGACATCAATGGCAAATGGCGCACACCCGCAGGCGCCGTAATCCAGATCAACACATGCGGAAACGCGCCCTGCGGCAAGATCGTGAGTTTCAAGCCCCCCAAGGGTTACACGATGCAGAACACGCCGGATGCCAACAACAGGGACGCCGCCAAGCAATCACGCAAGGTCCTGGGACTGACCGTCCTCTGGCGGCTGAAACCGAACGGCAACAGCTGGAAGGGCCGTGTCTATGACCCAAGGCGTGGCTTCAGTGCCAATGCCACCGTGCGGAAGAAGAGCTCGTCCACGTTGGAAATCCAGGGATGCGTCCGGGTCGTTTTCAATGTGTGTGAAAAGGAAGTGTGGCAAAAGGCCAGGTAGCCCGCTTTTGCTCCCCCGACGGCCCTGTTCCCGGACGCCGCAAAATCTACAACCGCAGCCGGGGCTAACGTGCTTTTTGGCCGAAGAGCACGGCCTTCGCATCCTCATCCTTTTCGATGACAAGCTGCTTCTGCTGCTCGGCACCGACAGAAAGACCGCGTTGGACAGCCGGGCGTGCTTCCATGCGTTCGCGCCAGGCTTTGACATTCGGAAACTCGTCCAGATCGATTGCCTGCCGCTGCCACCGTTGCGCCCAACCAAAAATGGCCATGTCCGCGATCGTGTATTGTCCGGCAGCAACGAATTCACGTCCCTCGAGCCTGCGGTTCAGGACCCCGTAAAGGCGGTGCGTTTCGTTGAAATACCGTTCCAGCGCATAGGGGACCCGCTCGGGCGCATAGTGCCGGAAGTGATGATTCTGACCCAGCATCGGGCCGAACCCGCCCATCTGCCACATCAGCCACTCTTCGGTTTCGACACGCTGACGTTCTTCCAAGGGGTAGAACTTCCCGAACTTACGACCGAGGTATTGCAGGATCGCGCCTGATTCAAACACCGTGATCGGGTCACCACCCGGGCCTTCCGGGTCAATGATGGCCGGCATGCGGTTGTTGGGTGAAAACGCGAGGAACGCCGGATCGAATTGGTCGCCCTTGCCGATATTGACCAGTTTCAGGTCATAGGGAACGCCCAGCTCTTCCAACATTATGGAGATCTTCCAGCCATTCGGTGTCGGCCAATAGTAGAGTTCGATCGGCTTGGTCTGCGATACCGTCATTCTGTCTCCTTAGCTGCCGGCCTGCTCAGGTCAGCATTTTCTTGTAGCCGAAGTGGCTCTGGTCGAAGCCAAGCCGTTGATAGAAGTGATGAGAGCCTTCGCGCTCCCTGTTCGACGTCAACTGGATCATGCAGGCATCGGCCTGACGTGCCAAACCTTCGGCATGATCCATCAGCAACCTGCCAATGCCCTTGCCGCGCTGATCGAAACGTACGTGAACACTTTCCAGTTCCACCCGCGGCCGTCCCTTGAATGTCAGACCGCGCAGGTAGTGGATCTGGTAGGTGCCAATCACTTCGTCATCACTGTTCAGGGCGACGTAGATATCGACCTCAGGTGCCGCACAAAGGGCTTCAAATGCCGGTTGATAATCTTCCCAGCTTTCAAACTCCCGATCCTTTCGCACGGAGGTCGCACCAGCGTTGACGACCGCGACAATTTCCGCAAGGTGCGACGGGTTCGCTTTTTCCAACCGCACTTGTCGATCCATGCCGCTCATACATACCTCTGCGCGTTTTGAGTTATCCGAGCATTGAGTTCCGCAACCGGCATCTCGGTAGCTCTTTGAGGGACAAAGCAGATCATGCGCGGTGAAATGAGGAGCAGATAATCTTCCCAGACGGACACGAAATGACGGTTCTCGCTCCAATTGGTCCGCCCTCGAGAGGCCACACCGTTCACGTCCCAACCACTTTCATCGAGGCTTAAATACACACGCGACCCGATCAAGGCCCCAAAAAGCTTCTTATAGGCGCGCTCTTCGACAAACCGCATCAAAATGAAGGTAAGGACCGCACCGCAAATAAAGGATGCGGCAACACTCAACGCCAACATTTTACCAATAGGCTCGGGGCCCATCAGAAAATCAGCCACATAAAAATAGAGATTAATGACCGTGACACCACACAATCCGGCGACCACGAAGATAAGCAGATTTGACTTGAAACCCGATCTTACCAACTTGGCTTCATTTTTTTGACTGCCCATAAACTCCAGATACTTACAGCTGCCCATCTTAAAGGCTCTATAGTCCTCGTCTGTGAGTTCAAACTCAAATGTGTGTTTCATTTTCAATCCAAAATCGGGCCATTCCATCACTGGCAAGCAATATCATTCGAGTTCAATTCCGCAACGCCCCACCAGGTCGTCCGCCATCCCGGTTGCTTGAAGGCATGTGGCCAGGAACCGGTAAAGTAGGTGGCCGAAACCGCGGGCTCGGCATCCCAGAATGCGACGCGGGGAAATCGTTCTGCAGCCTCTTCCACGGGTTCCCTTTCACCGTCTTCCCAAATGAAAAAACACTTCTCGCGCGGCGCCGTGCGCGCAGGAATTGCACTCGTGACGACACGGGCCTTCGGAAAAAGGACCCTCAGGTTGCCGCCGGTATATCCACTATCGGCGATGAGCGTCGCAGTCGCAGCCCCCAGCTCTGAAAGCGGGGATTTCAAATCTGAATAGGGCTTCATGTGCCGGCATTTGCCGCCGCACCAGAACCTGTCGGGAGCAACGATCCCGGGCACACGGGCAAGAAAGGCCACGGCCACGAAGGCGACCAGGATTGCGCCCAGCCAGCGCCACTGTTTCCGGAAATCGAACCGTTCAAGATCGGCAAACAGGTATATCGGCAGCAGCAGCATCAGGGGGTGCATGTGCCGCTCCTTGACATAGGTGGCGCCGGTCACGGCGATCATGATCGCCGTCAGGACAATCATCACCACCACCGTGCGCCCGCACAGGCGCGCAACATTGTTGACCGCTGCCTTGGAGGCTTCCTTCCGACCGAGATAACGTGGCCAGAAAAGCAGCAACAGGATCGGAAGAAGCGGCACGGAAAAACCGATCAGACCAAAGCCAAGCTTTCCAAGGCCCTCACCTGCTCTGAGCAGATGAGACGTTTCCGCTGTCACACCCATGGTCTGAGACACGGAAGACAGCAGCTTCAGGCCTTCGCTCAGGATCCAGTAGGCATAGGGGCTATAGACCACTGCTGCTGCGAGCGGCACGAGCAATAGCCCCGTGATCCGCAGGCGTTGACGCCAGATTGTGTCACTTGCAGCCGCGATCAGAAGGGCAACCACGAATATCGGATAGGAATGCTTGCCGAGGAGACCAGCGCCTGCCACCGCACCAAATGCCAGGTAGAACCCGAGCTTGCCGGTCTCCAGGGCCTTGATGAAGAAGAACGCGCTCGCCGCACAGGCCGTGGTGAGGACAACCGTGTGAGTGACCCCTTCGTGCAGGTTCCAGCCGAACTGGTAGTAGAGCGAATAGGAGAAGGCACACAGAGCCGCCAGTCGCGGGTTTGCAATCGCCTTGCGGGCGATCAGGAACAGGAACAGGGCAGCACAGGAAATCAGTCCGTATTTGACAAACAGCGCCGCGGCAATCGTCGGGCCAAAAACCTGTTGCGCCGACCACAAGAGCCACTCGTAAAGTGGTGGCTGACGCAGCATGTAGCCGGCTTCCAGGGTCTGCACGAGCACGTTTTCGAACATGTCGTCGGTGCCAAGCACCGGTGTCGACAGGGCCCGCAGCAACATGTGCGACAGACCCCACAGGGCGACGATGGTCCAGACACCGAGCGGCGTGGCGTAGAAGGGCGTGCTTGCAGCGGAGGGGTTCCGGGAGACTGTCATGCGGCTCTGAGCATTGGGAAACGTCTTCCAGCGATTTAGCCCATCTCGGAGGGAAAGCCCAGCGCTAGAACCGTGATGAGCGAGAGCGGAACGTCAAATACGTCCGTCTCCGGTGTTTTTACCGGCAATCAGGCGAAGGTTTTCAATCCAGAAACGTCCACGTTTCCGCGCCGTCGAAATGCCGGTGCCCGATGGCTTCGATGGTTCCCGGCGCAGCCAGGCGCAGGTTGACGGCCATGCGTCCCTTGGAATCGCCCCGCACGGCTTCCCAGTGGGTGGTTGACCCGCACGTTCTGCAGGTGTGGAAAGCAAGTTCCTTGTCGCCGCGCGAATAGCTCAGTGTCGCGCCCGGGGCAGCGGAAACACTGATATCGCCCGCTTCACCATGTCCCCAGACCGTGCCGAGGCTGCGGCAGATGGTGCAGTTGCACTCCACTGCCGCCCGCGGCTGGACTTTCATTTCGAAGGACACTGCGCCGCAATGGCATGCTCCGTGGATCGGGAGCTCGACGGACGCAGATGTCTCCTCTCCTGCCATCTTCCTAGTCCAGTCCGATCTTCTTTTTCAGAAGCTCATTTACGGCTTGCGGATTGGCCTTGCCCTTGGAGGCTTTCATCACCTGCCCGACAAACCAGCCGACCAGGTTCGGCTTTTCCTTCGCCTGCTCAACCTTGTCCGGGTTGGCGCCGAGGATTTCATCGACGATGGCCTCGATGGCACCCAGATCCGTGACCTGTTTCATGCCGCGGTCTTCAACGATCGCCGCCGGGTCACCGCCCTCGGTCCAGACGATTTCAAACAGATCCTTGGCAATCTTGCCGGAAATGGTTCCCGCCTTGATCAGGTCGATGATGGAGCCGAGTTGAGCTGCAGAAACGGGGCTTTCGGCGAGGTCCTTGCCTTCCTTGTTCAGGCGGCCGAACAATTCGTTGATCACCCAGTTGGCGGCCAACTTGGCATCGCGCCCCTTGGCGACTTCTTCAAAGAAGTCTGCGGAAGCCCGCTCGACAACGAGGATGTCGGCATCATAGGCCGTCAGACCGTAATCATTGACGAAGCGCGCCTTCTTGTCGTCCGGCAGTTCCGGCAAGTGTTCCGCCAGCTCATCGACAAAGGCCTGGCTGAATTCCAGCGGCAGGAGATCCGGATCCGGGAAATAACGGTAGTCATGCGCTTCTTCCTTGGAGCGCATGGAACGGGTCTCACCCTTGACAGCATCGAACAGGCGCGTTTCCTGGTCGATCTTCCCGCCATCCTCAAGGATTGCGACCTGGCGGCGGGCTTCATATTCGATCGCCTGACCGACGAAGCGGATCGAGTTGACGTTCTTGATCTCGCAGCGGGTGCCGAATTCGCCACCGGGGCTGCGGACCGAAACGTTGACGTCGGCGCGCATGGAGCCCTGGTCCATGTTGCCGTCACAGGTTCCGAGGTAGCGCAGGATTGTGCGCAACTTGGTCAGGTAGGCCTTGGCCTCGTCGGCGGACCGAAGATCCGGCTTGGAAACAATTTCCATCAGCGCCACGCCCGACCTGTTCAGGTCGACGAAGGACATGGTCGGATGCTGATCGTGCAGTGACTTTCCGGCATCCTGTTCAAGGTGCAGACGTTCAACACCGATCTCGACCTGTTCATCAGGCATGTCGAGCAGGATCTTGCCTTCGCCGACAATGGGCTGTTTGAACTGCGAGATCTGGTAGCCTTGCGGCAGATCTGGATAGAAGTAGTTCTTGCGATCGAAAACCGATTTCAGATTGATTTCGGCCTTCATGCCCAATCCGGTGCGGATTGCCTGACGGACGCATTCCTCGTTGATGACCGGCAGCATGCCCGGCATCGCTGCATCGACAAGGCTGACATTGTCGTTCGGGTCCTTGCCGAATTCAGTCGAGGCACCGGAGAAGAGCTTGGCTTCGGACGTGACCTGGGCATGAACCTCCATGCCAATCACGATCTCCCAGTCTCCGGTCGCGCCCTTGATGAATTTCTTCGGGTCGGGTGTGCGTACGTCGACAATCGTCATTTTCGTCAAAAATCCTGTCTGTTTCGATGTCACGCCCTGCTGGCAGCCTGCAAGAATTGCTGCGGCGCGATTGTTGGTTCATGACCTAGTCGGGAATTGCCCGGCCTGCAAGGTTTTCCTTGCCGCATGTGTACTCTTTCGCACAATTGCGGGCCCATATGCCGGCAAACTGCCAGAAGCGTCCAACACCGGTCGGATTGTCGGCCTTTCCGATGGTTTCAGACGCCCAAACCTACTGCTGTGGCGCCGGTTCGTTTTGCGCCCGTCCGGTCCGCATGATGAAGCCGATCAGAACAGCCACGGCCTGGTAGAGCTCCACCGGTATTTCCTGGTCCAGCTCGATCTGTGAGAGCGCCTCCGCCATCATCGGGTTTTCCTCGATCGGCACACCAGCTTCACGCGCAAGCGCTTCGATCTGCTCGGCGACAGTCCCTGCCCCCTTGGCAGTCACCACCGGAGCGCTGTCGTCGTCATATTGAAGTGCGACGGCAATCTTCTTGGCGGGCTTGTCCTTCTCGCTCACGACACCCTCTTCCTCATGACTGGCGATTGACCATGGTTCCGTATTTAGCTGCCGTTTTTGGTGGCAGTCCGCGTACAAGACGCAGCTCCTGGAGATCCAGACCTGCATCAGCAAAGGCCGCTTCCATCGTCTCCCGCACAGCGTTCAAATCGTCAAAGGTCTCCTTCCGGTCCACCCAGAGGCTGACATAGGTCCCTCCCCCTCGCAGACTGACTGCCGCTTCCAGCGGTCCCGTCGCGGTCAGATCGAGCGCGAACCGGAGCCGCCAGGCCTCTTCACTTTCGTCCTCGTCGCCGGCTCCGCCCCCGTCACGACCGATCTGCATCTGCATGACCGCCGTTTCCTGGCCAAGCGACAGGGGAAGCTCCAAAACCAGATCCATCGGACGGGAAGACACCCTGGATGCATCATCCGACGACGCGCCGGTGTTGACCAGTTGCGTCAATCGGATGCGGGCAAGTGCTGAATCCGTGTCTTTCAGCAAGGCTTGAAGGTTCTGCTGCGCGACACTGCTGAGATATCCGCCGGTGAGTTGTGGTGCCTGTTGTGCCGGGCTCCCCTGGCGGGACGGCACAACAGGCTGGTTGGCCGGTCTGGAGACCTGGGAATTCGCACCGAATTGCTGCAACAACGACCTGAAGGAAATCAACATGGACTTCAGATCCGGAAGGGGTTGCCCCGAGCCACCGGTCGGCAATGTGAGTTGAGCCTCCCGAAACTGTCCGGACATGCGCACCGCCTGTTGCAGATCCTTGCCCGTCGGCACCTGGGCCGTGTTGAGGCGCAGTCCGAGGATCTGCTGCATCGCCCTTACAACCGGGTCCGGCAGAGAGACCTTGCCTGCGGATTGTGCCGCCGCCAGCGTTCCGACCTGTGCAAACAGGTTGCCAAGCCCGGCCTGCTGCTCTCCCAGGGCAGGCTTCAGCAGGTCCGCCATTTGCCTGACGGGAGACGCAGGTTGTTGTGTGTCCGCCTGGACAGGTGCCGAACCCGCGCTCCTCATGAGGCCGGAACTGTTCGGGTACGGCTGTGCGGGAACTGCACGGGATGGAACAGGGCTTTGGGAGACTGTTTGTGGCGGCATGCCCCCTCTTCCGGCGTCACTTGCAGACATGGCACTTGCCTGCCCCCCAGAAGGCGTTGGCGCAGGCGTTCCAGGACTTGAATGGACGCTCGTGTTCGCCTGAGCGGCTTGCGTTCCCGGGAGTCCCGAAGGCTGCGGCTGGGTTACACCGCTCTGGTTTGGCAGGGTCGTGGCGATAGGGCCGGGTTGTGGAGCCGAAGATGTCTGTGCTGCCGGGGCAGATTGTGTTGCAGAACCAGGTGCCGGTTGCTGTTGAACAAGGCTGCCCCTGGCCGTCGCGGCGCCGGTGTTGCCAGCACGCGCGGGAATCGCTGGGTCCGCAACCGGTGGCGGCGGGCCGGGACGAACACTCTGGGCTACCGGTCCCGCCGGATTTTGTTGCGGCGCCGACACCGAAGCCTGCAGCGGAGTTCCGGTGGTTGAATTCCCGGAAGGAGCAGCAACGGGTGCGGCGGGTCCGGCTGAAGAAGACAAAGGCGCGCTGGCTGCCGGACTTGTTTGCTGACCGGCCGGAGGCTGGCCGCTGGGTTGTGGTGCATTGCCCGTCGGTGGTGACAATGGCCCTGAAAGGCTTGTTCCCTGGCCTTGCCCGCTCACCGGGCTTGCAGCTTGGGCCGCTGCGGAAGGGCTTCCGCTCTGCGGAGAGACAGCCGTGGCAGTTGTCGTCACGTTTTGCGGGACGGTCGGCGCCTGGACAGGTCTTGTGACATTTGTGGGAGACCCGGAGAGCGTCGTTTGAGGCGGGGCTGTCTGACCAGGTGTTGGCTGGCTCGTTGCCGTTTGCGTTGGCTGGCCTTGTGAAGGCGCACTGCTCACAGATGGCGTTGGGGCAGAGCCGGTTGTCGCGGCAGGTTGTCCGGCCCCGGATGGGTTTGCAGCCGCAGGATTGCCTGCGGGCAGCGATGGTGATTGTGACGGGGTGGATGCGCCCGATGTCGGGCCCGGCAAGGGACCGCCCCCCGATGATCCGGCCGCCTGCGATCCCGGATAGGTGGCAGCCGGCAAGACAGTGCCTGTTGGCAGCAACTGGCCCGGGGTTGGCCCGGGCAGATTTGCGCGCCCCTGGGATACCGGCCCGCCTTGACCGGGTGCAGGCAGAACGCCGGCAGAGTTGCCCTGCGACGGATTTTGCTGCGCCGGCTGGGCCGGTGAACCGTTGGGAGCGAGGCTTTTGATCTGAATGACCGGCTGCCGGCGGGTTCCCCCGACCGCGACCGACACTTCCGACCCCGGAGGCAAGGGCGTGCCCACGCGCAGATCCAGCTTGCCGCCGTCAGTTGCAAGCCGAACGACCCCGCCAGGCATATTCGCTTCGACCCTGGCCCGAATTTCGGTTCCAGGCTCCAGCACTTTCACGGAAGAACTGCCGCTTGCGCCCTGCAAAAGCGCCTGTGCGTTCACCGTTTCGACCATCTCTCCTGCTCCGGAGCTGCGGATATCTCAGAATCACGATGCGAAAGTATGGACGCTTTGTCACCGCTTGCACAGAGTTGACACGGATCAATGCCCCGTTGCGGACCGTCTGTCATCGTCAATGATAGTCACCTGCTTCGTCGACACTCGACGGAGGAGAGCTTCGAACGGGACCGTACCAGAGCCCACACGCCACTGTCCCAGCAAGAAGGAGAATTCGCGTGAACTGGATGGACCGATTGAATGAACGCGCCGAGCTCATGGGGCAGATGCTGGACACCATTGGCGCGATGAAGGAAGTGCCCGCCGTTGTGCAGACAGATGCCGATCTTCGCTCAGCCGTGATCCGCTGCATCAACTGCCGGGAAACCGAAGCATGCAAGGTCTGGCTCAAAGACCATGCTGACGGAGCACATCACGCACCGAAGCATTGTGCAAATTCGACGCTGTTCAACAGCTGGCTTGCAGACTGATTTGAGACCGGGCAAGCGGCACCGTCGTTGTGGCGCTCGTGCGTTCTAGTTTGTCTTGCGACTTCTGTTCAGCCTGTAGGCCAGAAAACCTACCAGTGTCCCGCCAATGAACCTGAAGGGGAACATGGCCAGCGCGCCGGCGTCCTGGGAAATCGGCTGTGGCAATTGAAGTATCCCGACAGCCGCCTCCAGCATCAACGAAAACGCCGCAGCAGCGAAGCCGGCAATCCAGAGCTTTTTGGGTTGATCGGCGCGCCAGCCCAGATATCCGCCAATAACCAGCGCAAACGGGTTCAACAGACCTGAAAGTCCGAGCAGGTCGTGCCATGTGTCAGAGAGCATTGTCATGGCCCTCTCTTACCTTCCGGCCGCGCAAAAAGCGAGTGCATTTCACATTCGTTTTTCAACGTCGAAAGATACAAGTTCCAAACCCTGACGAAAACAGTCGCAAGTCTACCGCGCAATATTAAATTCATTATTTCCAGGAGCGAGTGAACAGGCGCCTAAAGCAACATGAACGATCAGTCATAATAGTATTGATTATTTGTAACGTGCTTGCTTTGTGTTATGATTTATTATTGCAGCGTGTAATTGCGCCACAATTGTTCCTTTTCAATATTTTTGACGCTGAACAAAGTCCCATGACTGTATTAAACGCCAAAAATGCAGACGATCCGACACTCGACGCGTTGAGCAAGTCAGGCAGACGGCTGGCAATACAGTGTGCGTCCTGTGGGCGATTTCGCTATTTGAACGCCGCCCGTTTTGACAGCGGAAAAACCGTTTCAGCTGTCAGCAAGGAACTCAGGTGCGGCACCTGCGGTTCAACCGATGTCGATGCCGTCGCAGTTTCGCGCGACCCTTCCAACGGCTACTGGCCAGCCGAGCACAGTTAACCCACGGCCCTGGTAACCCACGATCAAGGGCAAAAGCGTAGCACGCCGAACCGCTGCAAGCCTCATCTATCGCATAAATACAACACCTGCCGGCGGATCGCGGTGGTCGTTGGTCAGAAGGTGCTCATGTGAGTTGATGCCGTATCTGCTGCGTGATAATCGCCAAGTGTCTTATTGAGAGGTTTTATGCGCGGATCACGCGAGTCCCGGTAATCCCCGGCTGTTCTTGGCTGGGGCGATGCACAGCAACGTTGCATGCGAATGGCTGCAACGATTGAGTTTTTGCATTCAAATTCAGGCTTCTCGAAATCAATGGACATATCAAAGGCCGAGCAGCGGGTCCTGCACCTGCTGGCTCAGGGCGGCTACATCCTCGTGGAAAAGGACGAGACGGGCCGCATTATCAACCAGGAAACGGTCACGAGAGACGGCTGGTACTGGGCAGGCTGTTCTCAACAGCTTTTCCAAAAGCTCAAGTACAAGCGCCTGATCTCGTCGAAAAACAGTGGCCCCTACCGGATCACGCAGCTGGGCTTGCGCCGGGTTCGCTCCCAGCTCGACAGCAGGTGACCCGGCATTACGCCACCCAAAAAAGCGCGCCGGTTTCCCGGCGCGCTTCTTCATCCAAACCTGTCGGCAGAATTAGCCTATGCGGCCGTTGTCGGCGCGCTTGACAGCGATGACCGAGGAACGGGCCAGCTTGCCTTCACCGTCCGGGAACGGCGCTGCCGGATGTTGAATGCCGACAAAAAGCGTACGCTTGTCGGCCGACCAGGTGATGCCAGTAACTTCCGAACCGTAGGGAACGGTCATGAACCGTTCGATCCGGCCGGTAACCGGGTCACCAACCAGCATCTGGTTGTTGCCCATTCCGGCAAAATCACCCTCGTTCTTGTAGTTGCCGTCGGTCTGGATCCACAGCAGGCCGGATGTGTCGAACATCATGCCGTCGGGCGAGTTGAACAGGTTACCATCGTTGATGTTTGCAGACCCGGCATAGGCGTCTTCATGAACAAGCGGGTTGCCAGCCATGACAAACAGGTCCCACTTGAAGCCCGGATCGACATGGTCATCATTCGCGGGGTACCAGCGAACAATCTGCCCATAGTGGTTTTCGGCGCGGGGATTCGGACCGTTGACCGGTGTCGGATCACCACCGGCATTCGGCTTGACTGCACGGTTCTTGTTGTTGGTCAGGGCGCAATAGGCTTCAACCGCGACCGGGTTCACGGCGACCCATTCCGGGCGATCCATGGTTGTGGCGCCGACCTTGGAAGCCGCCATTCGGCTGTAGATGCTGATTTCGGCAGTGCTCATCCCGGTCGTTTCTTCGGTCAGGGCAAGCCACTCACCTGAACCATCGTCATTGAACCTGGCGACGTACAGCGTGCCTTCGTCGAGCAAGTTGTCGGTGGATGCGCCCGGCGTATAAACACCGTCAGACACGAACTTGTAGAGAAATTCACCGCGTTCGTCGTCGCCCATGTAGACAACCACACGCCCGTCGCGCGCCACGGCACAGGCCGCGTTTTCATGCTTGAAACGGCCGAGTGCGGTGCGCTTGACCGGTGTCGACGTCGGATCGCCCGGATCGATTTCGACAATATATCCGGCGCGGCGCGGTTCATTGAAATTCTTGGAAATGTCGAACCGGTCGTCGAATTTCTCGTAGTTGTAACGGCTCTCGTTGTTGATGCCGTAACGCTTGAAGTCTTCGGGACGCTCGTAGTTCTCGTCGGTCGAGCCGAAATAACCGTTGAAGTTTTCCTCGCAGGTCAGGTAGGTCCCCCAAGGCGTCTTGCCCGCACCGCAGTTGTTGAATGTGCCAAGCGACTGCGTTCCGGTCGGATCGGCTTCGGTTTTCAGGAGGTCGTGACCAGCGGCAGGACCGGAGATCCGCATCGGCGTGTTGTGGGTAATGCGACGGTTATACGGGCTGTCGACGACAACGCTCCAACCATTCTCGCCTTCTGCGACCTCGATGACGGCAACGCCCTGCAGGTTCTGCAGTTTCCTGACGTCCGCAGCCGCTTGCGGCTTGCCGTCTTCGGTGTGTGGCAGGTTGATTTTCGGGTTCACATATTCGTGGTTGACTGCAATGACCTGTTTGTCACCGAAGACAAACAGTTCCATGCCGTCGGTGTTTTCACCGAAGACCCGGTCGGAGCTCTCCGCATCGCCACCTGTTGCGTGATCGAATTCCGCGGCATCGGAGAAGAGCTTGTCGCCCCATTTTACCAGCAGGTCCCAGGTGTAACCTTCCGGAACGTGAACCGTGGCATCGGTCGCGGTCGTCACTGGCGTGAACGCGAAACGGCCTGCGTCCTGTGCCTGAGCGGAAGCGGTGTTCAGAAGATTGACGCCTGTTCCAAGGCCCATCACGGCAGCACCCGAACCGAAGGCCACAAGGCCATTCAGAAAGCCGCGCCTTGAAAGGCCGGCCTCGACGACACGGTCGAAACCTGTGGTTTCTTCCGTGGGCCGCATCAGCTCGTCCCACTCGTCCCAGGACAATTCGTCTTTATTGATTTCTGTCATCTTGCTCTCCACTAGGATGGCTACTCAATGGCACCCGCCCTTGCGTTAGAGACGCATCATGACAGTCTCATCTCACTTCGGTGACAAGGGCATGATTGTTGCGTGGCGAGAATTTGGCACGCTTCGACAACCTCACACCCCCTCATCTAAGAAATTGATTTAATTATACAAATTACAAAAACTAAATCATTGGGACCACGCGCCTCTTTGGTGCGCGTCCAGATTTTTACCCAATAGATTTATACCGCTTCAACGTCATCAGGGCTGTTGCCCAGCAGGTATCGCGGCCCCCGACCGTGCCGTGAAGCAGCGTCCCCGGCGTTGTAGAGCTGACACACCTGCATCGACAGACAACCACAACCAATACATGCATCCAGCTTGTCCCTGAGCGCAGTCATGCGCTCGATCCGCTTATCCAGATGGGATCTGAAATCCCGGCTGATCCTGGTCCAGTCCGCCTTGGTCGGGGCGCGTCCCTCCGGGAGCCTCTCGAGTTGTGTTGCAATTTCTGAAATGGAAAAGCCAAATTCCTGTGCGACCAGGACAAAGGACAATCGTCGGATATCCGCGCGCAAGAAACGTCTTTGTCCTCCCGGATTGCGGCTTGGATGCACCAGCCCCTTTTCCTCGTAGAACCGGATTGCGGATACTGAAAGTCCGGTCCGATCTGCCAGCTCCCCGATTGTCAGGAGATCGTTCGCCTTCATAACCGCCTCCAGTTTATTTTCTTTTCGCTCTTGACCTCAAGTTTACTTGAGGAATTATCTCCAGTGTCCACTTGATGTCAAACTTGAGAGGACGACAGATGAGCACTGCATTTCTGGAGCATGTGAATGTAACGGTCAGCGACCCGGCCGCGACCGCCAAGCGGCTGGAAAACTGGTTTGGTTGGAAGGTTCGCTGGAAAGGCGATGCCAAAGGGGGCGGAACCACTTATCACATCGGCAACGAGACCAGTTACGTCGCCGCCTATTCCCCGCCCAAACAGACTACCCCTGTTCGCGACGAGAGCTACAGCCACCACGGTGGTCTCAACCACATCGCCGTCGTGGTCGACGATCTGGACGCGACTGAAGAGCTGATCAAGGCTGACGGGTACAGAACACACAATCACGGCGACTACGAACCGGGCCGGCGTTTCTATTTCGACGATGACGACGGGATCGAGTTTGAAATCGTCAGCTACCAGGACTGAGTAATAACGGGCGGCGGCAGGCCGCCCATTCTCCCCGACAAGACCCACATTTTGTCGGCAGAGACTCAGCCCGTTTCCATGTCCATGCGCGCTTGCGCATAGCGTTCCTTCTGATCCCCAAAAAAGCAAGAAGTCATGAGAATTTCAGACCGAAAATACGCAATAACCGGTGCCGGCCGCGGCCTGGGCGCGGCTCTTGCCATTGTCATGGCCGACGCGGGAGCAAAGCTTGTGTTGCTTGCCCGTACTGAGGAGGCCCTAGGCGGCACACTCTCAGCTATTCACAAGAGAACAGGTGAAAGACCGAATGCAATTGCCTGCGATCTTGCAGATGCAGAAAGCTGCACGAAGGCGGGACACAGGTTGGCAACGGAGCACCCGGATCTGGATGGTGTGATCCACAATGGCGCCATGTGGCTGCCCGGAACCATGAATGACCTGACCGATGTGGAAATACAGAACTGTGTCGGTTCTGCCGCGGTCGGAGCGCTGATCCTCACCCGGCATCTCCTTCCAAAGCTGACACAAAGAGGAGAAGCCGACATACATACGGTTGTTTCGACCAGCGGCCTGCAGACACGGCGGCCAGGCGGTGGTTCAGTCGCCTTTCAGGCCGCAAAATCGGCTCAAGCCGGCTTCGTGAACGGACTTGCAATGGAGCTGTCCGGAACCGGTGTCAGGGTAACTGCGGTCTACCCCGGCAACTTTGATGATGTTTCGCCGCTCGATGACAGCTGGCTTGTTGGAGATGTGCCGGAACACCTTCTCAGCAACCGGGAAGTTGTCGACGCAATCCTGTTCATCTTGAACCAACCGCCAAAAGTGGCGGTTCGTTCAATGATCCTGGAGTAGAGAGACTTTTGTACCCTAGTGTCCGGTCAGGACCAGTGTTTGAATCGGGAACAACAGAGCCTGTATCCTCAAGAGCATGGCGTGTACCAGACCGACCGTGTCAATGGCATGCAAGTATATGAACTGCCCTGTGCTCAGTGGTTCACCGGACGTCAGTCGCTCATGATTGCTGGTGTAGGCGTTTACCACGCAATTCGCACCGGGCGGCAATGCTGTCAGTCCATCCTTGTAAAGCGGTTCAAGAACCGTCGTGATGGTAGATTGCTTTGCTGCCTGGGTGGCATCGAACAGCTGACTTGAGGCATTCACCTGGCCGGCCGCGATCTGTGTCTGCACTTCGGTAACCACGAGCGGTATCACCTTGAAGGGAAGCGCCGGGCAAAACGCTTCGGCAACCATGCCCTCCTTCAGGACCTGGGCCTCGATCTGGCCGAATCCGGCGATGATCTTGTCCCTTTGCGCATCCTTGGGGATCAGAATACCGGCAGGCCTCATCAGGGGATTCACGATGTCGCCCGTTCTGAGAACAAACTGGCTCACGGTGCCATCGACACCGGCATAGACGGTCATCTTCGACAATTCGATTTCGGCTTCATCCAACTGCGCTTCTGCGCTTGCAAGCCTGGCGGGCAGCGAGACGTTGATCTTGGTGTCGACCAGATCCTTGTTGGCCTGTGCCGCTTCGAGTGCACCTTGCCGCGCAGCAACCGTGTTCTGCAGCTTTTCCAGATCGCGTTCACTCACAACATTGGCGTTGCGGTTGAAAAGTTCCTGCTTGGTATCGAGTTCGTCCTGCGCCTGCTTCAGGGACGCCTCGGCCTGGTCGACCTGGGCATCGGCCACTTCCAGCTCGCCTTTTGCCAGGGCAATCTCGCCCTCTACTTCGGCAATACGCTGCTTGGCAGTGACGACATCGGCCTCCTGACGATTGCTGTCCAGCCGGAAGATCGGGTCGCCTTCCCTGATCTCGACTTCCAGCCCCCGGGGTACAAACACCTCTTCGACGCGGCCGGACCCCTCCGGCAAGATTGGAATCGTCCGGAAGGTCGATACCGCACTGGTCGCCGTTGGATGGAAGTAGAAGATGAGCGTGATCAGCGAAACGGTCAGCATCGCGCATGTGACGATGCCATACCGCAACTCGTACCAGACCGAATAAAGGGTGATTTCCCGGCCAATGCGCTTGCCCTGGACAAATCTGCGGATCAGGAAGTCAGGCAGAATGGTGAGCAGCGAGCAGAAGATCAGTTCAAACATCTAGACCTCCTTCTGCGCGTTTTGCGATTGGTCCATGGACGCTTCGGCATCGGGCGCCACAGCCTGCTTCGCCTCAGCCTGGATTGCAGGGTCCACGTCCACTGGCGCGTCGCCCGGATCACCGGTCTCCCGGGTGTCGGTCCCGCCGTCGGGCTCCAACCGATTTGCAATCTTTCCAAGGGACGAAGCCATTGTTTCCAGCGGCGTCGTGAAGTCCGGCAGCTGAACGAAGGCCAGCAGGAGCGCTGCGACCCAGAAAATGTTGTTGTGGGTGAATAGCGCCAGCAGACCGAGGATTGCCACGAGCTCAAACTGCATTCGGCCGTGCTTGTGAGCCAGTCTCTCGGGAAGAGAATGCAGGTGCAGATAGAAGGTGCCAAGCAAAATGACGCCAATGATCAGCGAAACCAGCATGACCGTCATCAGGGGATCACTGCCATCTGCCGCCGGAATGAAAATTGGCAAATGGTGCGGTGCAAGCTCGTGTAAGTTCTCGGCCATCCCTCTCCCCTCAATCGGTTGCCGTCACGTTTGCGCCAAGGAGGCGACGTGACGTTACCTTAGTCAGGTTTACGGATGGCCGGGAAAAAAAATGACTCAATAAAGCAATTGTTTGGTGGACGATGCGCTTGCACAGCACATCGCCGCCTGCAATCGATCAGCGTGGCGCCATGCGAATGGCGCCGTCCAACCGGATCGTCTCACCATTGAGCATGTCATTCTCGCAGATCGACTTTACCAGCTGGGCATATTCCGTTGCCTTTCCAAGACGCGAGGGGAACGGAACCTGCTGTCCCAGGGAGTCCTGAACCTCCTGGGAGAGACCGAGAAGCATCGGCGTCTCGAAGATTCCAGGCGCAATTGTCATCACGCGAATTCCGGATCTGGACAGGTCCCGTGCAACGGGCAATGTCATGCCGGCAACACCGGCCTTGGACGCTGCATAGGCAACCTGGCCGATCTGGCCATCAAACGCGGCAACCGAAGCCGTTGACACGATCACGCCCCTGCCGCCATCTGCGGTGACGGGGTCGAGCTCCGCCATGCCCGTCGCCGCAATGGAGATGCAGCGGAAGGAACCGATCAGGTTGACGGAAATAACCTTCTCGAACATGTCCATGGGGTGCGGTTCCCCCCGGGATGTGGTTTTCGCAACGGGAGCGATCCCTGCGCAATTCACTAAAATGCGTTCCTGACCGTGCGCGGCGCGTGCCTTTTCAAACCCGGCCGCGACACTTGCCTGATCGGTGACATCGACCTCGACGAAGATGCCCTTGGTGTCTTCGGCAATTTCTTCGCCCAGGTCCGCGTTTCGGTCGAACAGGGCCACCTTGACACCCTGCGCTGCCAGCATCCGCGCTGTTGCCGCTCCAAGCCCCGACGCGCCGCCCGTAACAACGGCTGACAGTGTAGAATCCAGCTTCATGATGCTTCTCGCTCTTTTCATCCTATTGTAAACAATAGATTTTCATACCTTGATTGACTTAAAGGTCAATTTGAAAGGCAAATTGAACGAGATTACACCCGAGGTCAAGCGAAATGGCTGAGCCACTGGCCCATTTGACGAGGGATGGTTTCAGAGCCCTGCCGACCTATTGCACCAGAACGACAAGATCGACAGGGTGTCCAATGCCGGTCACTTCCATGGCCGGCCTTGCCTCCGATGGTTCAAACCGGGTGCCCTGTGCCTGCGCGAGATCCCAGGTTCTCTGGTCTGTCAGGGCCTTGCTGTGCTGGACCTTGTTGGCGTCTTCGAGCTTGGCAGCCCTGTTGACCGCATCACCGATGACGGTGAATTCGAGTCGATTTGAGGATCCGATCACCCCCACCGTCACAGGCCCGGCCGCAACCGCAACGCCAATTTTCAGTTCCTTGGGCCAGCCGGCGACATGAAAGCGCTCCTGGACCCCTTCGACCTGCTTGACCAGATTGACAGCCGCCTGCAACGCGTCTCTTGCATAGGTTTCGGTTTCATGGACGGCACCAAATGTGGCCAGGATCCCGTCGCCCAGGAACTTGTCGATCCGCCCGCCAGCCTGATTGATCACGTCCACGGCAATGTTCTGGTATTCGGCAAGGACCTTGAGAACCTCCTCGGGTGGCAGGGTCGCCGAAGTCGACGTGAAGGACCGGATGTCGACATAAAGGATTGCAGCGTCCCGCAGACTTCCCTCTCCCGCCTGCAGCTCGGACTCCGCATCGGTGATCGACGCAGCAACTTCAGGGGTGAAGAACCTCCTCAGATCCATTGCCGCAGCGTGATCGCGCGTGGCTTCAAACAACATCGAGCGCCCGCGGTAAAGGGCAACGGACAGGATGATCGTCACGGCGAGGATCACCATTGTCTTGTCCAGTTCCGCGCCGATCAGGATCGAGTTTCCGGTCAGATATTCCACGTAGTTGCGGGTCACCCGCATGCTGTCCATGTCAGCAAAAGCTGCATAGAACACCAGGCCCAGCCATCCGACCGTTGCGACCAGCCCCGTGGTCAGAACAAAACGTGGATCGAAACGCAAGGCGCGCAGCCCGATGAATATGAACACGTACATGAGTGTCGGCGTCTTGAGATAAAAGGCCGGATGCTGATCGTATTGAATGTGAAACGAAAAGATCAGCCCGACCAAAAGCGCCATGTCCACGCCGATGGAGATGAGCAGATACCACTGAGGCAATTCGAACCTGTAGGACAGGACCAGCCGCAAGACCGTGAAAACAAAGTAGGCACCGAGCGCAATCGGCACGAAATTGAAGCCCGCAGAGCCCTCTGCGCGAGGTGCGATTGCATAGAGAGTGGAAAAGAACAGGACCAATCCGAGCTGAACCCAGCTGATCAGGCGTTCGGATGAAGCTTCCCTGGCCCGGATCTCGGAACGTACCCTGTCCGGTATGCCGGCTTCGGGCGGGCCTCCGCGAATGATATAGCGAAACTTGTCCTGATATGAGCTCATGCTGTTCCACTTAAGTGTTGGAACGCGAGTTTCCACCGCCGGATGGAAATGCGCAACGGCTTGCAAGGGAAAGTGTCCGCACGTGAATTTCGGTGATGGGTGCTACCATCCACCTTGCACCCGATGACGCTCGACTTTTCGAACCAGATCGCTTTGCCGGCGGCTCCCGGTCTTCGACATCGCCGCCTTGATCTGGTTTCGGACCGTGTAGATGCTCACACGGCGTGTCTCCGCGATTTCTGCAGGCGACTGGCCATCCGACAGCATGATTGCAGACGTCGCCTCCGCTTTGCTCAAACCCAGGGCATGCTGCAGTTCCAGGCTCAAGGAAGGTGTCGCGACATCAGGTCTGAGTGCCAGAAGCACCGCTGAAATCGAATGCGCGAAAAGAGCCCCGAACGGTGCGACGTCCAGATCTCCGAGACGGACCCCCATGGCTCTGCAGGTCCAGTCTTGACCGTTATCGTCGGACAGGCGCCACGTGTTGAGTGCGTTGCCTTCGCCCCCTGCCTGGGAACGCATAACGGCCTGAAAGCGATGTTGGGCGCTTGCAGACTTGAAGCCTATCCGGCGGTTGTTTCCGCAGCCGAGAACCGTCCCGGTCTCCAGAAGGCTTTCCGCGTTCGCGCAGGCATATTGGATTCCCAGGGAAGGATCGACCAGAAACAGTGCGGTCCCACCGCCAAGCATGTGCTGCTCGGTGGCCCATTTCTCGAATTTCAATCCGGCAATGGTCCGGTTGATCTCCAGAGACTGACGAATGACCGGCGCAAGACTGACGCACAGTCTCAGCCAGTCGTCCTCGTATTTGTCGCGGTCTTTCGCACGCAGGTTCCCACCGATAAGGAACATCCGGCTGGTATCATGGGCAAGCATCGCCCCCCCGCCGCCGGAGATGTCTTCCATCGGAAGCAGAAGATCCGCATAAAACCCTGTCCTTTGAAGGCGCTCGGGTGGACACAGCTCATGTGCTGAAATCGAGTCGCCAATGCGGCAGTTCGGAAAATTCGCAGCAAACGGATTGGCGTCCAGATAATGCGTTTCGTACAATTGCAGGATCTCGGGATCATATCCTGAGGAATAGGCCAAGGGTGCCGCGTTTGTCCGTTGGTCATAGCCAATCAGCTGGGTACACACGCGTGTTCCCAGAACTTGCCCCATCTCGTCCAGAAATGGCTGCCATTGCGTCGGATCCAAAGCCGCGGCAACCGCCAAATTCGACAGCTTGATCTGCTTCTCTGCAGCAATGACCACACTAACCCCCTGTGGCGTCTACAGATTTACAACCCGGTCGTAGAATGTAGTCTCAATTGAAACATTTTCGATACTGCATAGTCCAAATGGACCATGCATTTAATGTATACACCCTGTAAACAACTAATGATCGTATTGGGGGTCGGTTTCAACGCTTTTTTCAATGTGCAGCCGGTCCCGTTTCGGATGCGTTCAAGGAATACCCGCATTCCTGTATCCGGCGGACGATCAATTTTTTAACTTCGTTTTTTTTGGCGGCCTTTGGGCCGCCTTTTTTTTGCCAGGCGCGCTGTCTCAGAGTGACAGTTTCATGCCTTCACTGGCGACAAGCGTTCCCGGATAGGCGTTCTGTGCCGCCATTCCAATCTCGTCAAGCTCGTCATCGGTGCGCCGCGGATCGTGGTGAAACAGAACCGGCGTCTTCACGTTGCCGTCCTTCGCCAGTTGAACGGCCTTCTGCCAGGTCGAGTGTCCCCAGCCCTTGTAGGTCTCATATTCGTCATCGGTGAACATCGCATCATAGATCATGATGTCCGTGTCTTTCACGAATGCCGGCAGGGCGGCATCAATTTCCGGATCCCCGTGCTCGTGATCCGTGATGATGCAAATGGATTTTCCCTGGAACTCGAAACGGAAGCCGCAAGCCCCACCCGGATGGTTCAGGCGCGTTGTCCTGATAACCAGATCATCGTCTCGCGGGATCGGTTTTCCTGCAGTGAATGTCTTGAATTCAACGGCCTTGAGGGTTTTGGCCGCAACGGGAAAAATCGGAGGGGACATTATCCGGCTGACGATCTCGACGAGATCGGTGTCATCCTGAAAATGGCCCGCCCAAGCGGTCACCGCAAAGTTGGGATCGTAAGCCGGTTTGAAGAACGGAAGACCGCAGATGTGATCAAGATGCGTGTGCGTGAACAGCATATCGAAGGAGCGCGCGCCCCGGCTGATGAGCTCCATGCCCAGGTTTCTGGCACCCGATCCACAATCCACAAGGACGAGCGCATCACCGGCCCTGATTTCAAAGCACGATGTTTCACCACCATATCGAAGGGTACTTGCGCCCGGTGTCGGAGTGGATCCCCTGGCGCCCCAGCAACGAAGCGAAAATTCTTCAGCCACAAGTAACTCCCTAGCTGCCCGTCGCACCTCGGCGTGCGGCAGCCAAATCCCGGGTTGTCCGTTCCAGCCGCAAAGCCAATGTTCGCATGACTTCAAGCGAGATATCCGGAAATTCTTTCAAGAGTTTCAAGAAATCATCTTTCGAAACAGTCAGAACATCCATGTTGTTCGCCGCCACCAGAGAGGCAGTACGCGGCACGTCGCACAGAATCGCGATCTCACCCACGATCGAATTCTCCGAAGCTTCGGCGACCTTCTTCTCCCCCTCGGGCGTCTCCACCAGGACATCTGCACTCCCGGACAGAATGATGAAGGCACAGTCGCCTTCCTCACCCTGGGAACACAACCGCTCACCTGCCGGATATTCCGTTCGGTCGCTGATAAACGCAAGAAGCCGCAGCTTCGTCTCGTCGATACCGTGGAACAAGGGAACCTTGCGGAGGGCTTCAACCTCAGTTTCCAGTGACATCATTTCCTCCCGCACATTGTTCTTTTGTTTGTTTGATCAGTATCCCGAGGCCTTGTGTTCTCAAAGGCCGCGTCCCCAAAATCACAGCCATTGTTACCCTTTCTCAGATATTCGCCCCTGATCCAGAACAAATTGTTGATCGAATTCAGCGGCAATATCCGCATTGAATGTCCCAAACAGGAAAGTCTTTCCACTCAGGATATCTCTCAAACCATTACGCAATGCTTTGTCGTCTTCAGTCATTCCGGTCGCGATATCATCCAATATGGTGATTTTTGCGTTTTTCAGAAGACCTCTGACCAGAGCGATCCGGCGCCGCTGACCGGCAGACAGGCGAGATCCGGACACACCGACATGATACCCGAACCCGGCATAGATGATCGGGCGGCGCAGCCCGGTCTCTTCGACGATCGCCCGTATGACGTCATCAATCCTGCGTCTTGCATCACGCCGGTCGACACGTGCGCGACCAAAAATGAGATTGTCCTCGATCGTCAGTGGCGGCAGATAGACATCCGGATCGAAGGCAACGAAGTTGTCGCTGTTCTTGACGACACCGTCGAGGAACCGCTTTCGAGCGGCGATCACCTCGTCTCGCAATTCATCGGTCATGACGCCGAGGCGGTGACGTGCCGGAACCAGCTTGAAGGCCAGCCCTGTCAGGCGCGAGCGGTCCGCGTCGCTCAGACCGGGACGCTGCTGACCCGACCGGGCCACGCGGACGATCCGCTCGAACTCGGGCAATTCGTCCTGATTGATGAAGGAATAGGAGCCGAGCAGTCCGCTGTCTCCGGATACGTTGGAGAAGAGTTCCAACATGGTTTCGGCGATCTTGAGACCGATTTCCTGAAGTTTCTTGTCGAACCCGGTCTCTGACAGGAAACTCCTGACCTCTTCGAGATCTGGAACCTGGTCCATGGTGATCTCTGGATCGGAGGGCACGGCAAAGAACAGATTGTCGGCAAGGCTCGCGCTGGCGTTGAAGAGATCCCGGTCCCAAAGTTCGACCAGACCACCAAGCGCCGGCTCATTCGCAATACGTTCGGCCAGGTTCTTGCGAACGCTGAGGATCTTTTCCGCGAAAGCGTCGTTCATGGACGGGTCGAACCGGGATTGCAGTCCGAGCCTGTAGATGTCCTTGTCGAGTTTTACCGCTTCAAGAAGTTCCAGGGCCTTTTCGTCGAGCTGGGTCTCGTTGTCGACACCCGCAGCTTCCAGGTCGTCCCAGTCAGCGGCAAGGTCATAGACCGGGTTCATGGTCTGATTGGCCTCGTTGACCCGACGCTTGTAGAGCTTTTGCGCTTCGCTGTCGCGCTCGGGCGGAACCAGA
Source organism: Roseibium sp. (assembly GCA_017643925.1). Classification (GTDB taxonomy): domain Bacteria; phylum Pseudomonadota; class Alphaproteobacteria; order Rhizobiales; family Stappiaceae; genus Roseibium. The sequence continues at coordinate 41,067 of JAEPML010000005.1, forward strand.
GGTCTGTGCCTGAGTCCGTAATAGAGATTGTCGCGGATTGTCCCGGTCCAGACATGGACGGCACCGCCGACATAGGCGATCTGGCGGCCAAGGGTTGCGTCCGTCAGCTTGTCAAGATCATGCGTACCGATGGAAACCTTGCCTGACGATGCCGACACCAGACCGGCAGCCAGTTGCAGCACTTCGGAGCGCCCGGATCCATCGGGTCCCACAATGGCGCAGGCAGTTCCACTCGGTACGGTCAGCGAAATATCCATGACTTCCTGACCCGCGGCCCCACCAGAGAAGCTTACGCGATCGAACTTCACGTCGCCCTCCAGCTCGACGGTGTCGTCGGATGTCAGGCGATCGGTGTCGTAGATGTCTTTCGGGTCGAAGTTTTCGACAACGGTCTGGTACTTGACGCTGACATCGGCGGTCATCTGGTAGAATGACAGCAGCAGTTTCCAGGGGCCGGCCAGGTCCTTGTAGGCCGCGATAACGGCCAGCAGAGCGCCGATGCTCAGGTTGCCTTCGATGACCAGGTAGCCGCCGATCAGGTAGAAGAAGAACGGCGTCAGCTGGTTCATGAAGTTGTTCAGGAACTTGATGAGGAACTTCCGATTGAAGATCTCGTAGCGGATCTTGAAGTTCTCATAGAGCCGGTCTGATATGTCGGCCGAGTGATAAGCGGCCGCATCGTTGGCGTGGATCTCGGCAACGCCCGTTATGCTTTCTCCGACCTTGTCGGCGATCAGGCGTACATTCTTGACCCGCTTTCTGGAGAGAATGATGACCTTCTTCTGCAGGAGCGGAATGACATAACCCTGGATCGGGTAAGAGGCGACCGCGGCCAGACCCAGAAGCGGGTCCTGCATGAAAATGAAACCAAGCTGAACCAGCAGCATGCCACCCTGATAGGCCGGCAGCGCAAAGGCTTCGCCGATGTAACCGCCGACATCCTCGACTTCCGAGGTGATCATCGGGATGATTTCACCGGAGCTGACTTTCCGGAAATGCGGCAGGCGGAACCTCAGAACACGCTGAAACAGTTCAAATCGAAGACGGCGCAGCATGCGCTCGCCCAGACGGCCCTTGTAAACGTTCAGGTAGAATTTCAGGCCGTTTGAGACGACCACCAGTCCGAGAAACGTGAAACAGAGCAGCACCAGATAGGGAATCTGGTCGAAATCGAAACCAAGGATGTTCTTGGGAAAATTATCGCCCTGGACAGCGTCATTGACGATGAGCTTTGGCAGTTCGAGCAGAAAATAGACCACCGGATAGGACAACACGGTGACCATGAGGATGAAAATCTGCTGTCGCGCACTGTATTTCCAGATAAAGCGAAAAAGGCTTTTTTCCATCAGCTCATCCAAATAGACATGGATCAATCATGTTCAAGCAGATCATATTTGGTATATTAACGTCCAAAATCGATGCGCCACACAGGATTAGCATTTGATACAACCACTTTAAAAGGGTCTGCAGACCCTTCATTGTAGAAAGTCACGTGTCAAGGCATATCAGTGCGTGACAAGTACCGTTGACTTGAGACATAAGCCCTGCGGGGCAGATTTACGAATTTAGGGGCAGTATGAGTTCCAGAACGCCGAAGATCCTTGTTTACAGTCATGATTCCTTCGGACTGGGGCATCTCAGGCGGTGCCGTGCCATCGCGCAATCGCTCGTGGGCGACTTCTCGGAACTTTCCGTTCTCATCCTGTCCGGTTCGCCGATCATCGGCAGTTTCGAATTCCGTGCCCGCGTGGATTTTGTCCGCATTCCAGGCGTCATCAAACTGCGCAACGGTGAATACACACCGCTTTCGCTTCATATCAATATCGACCATACGCTCGCGATCCGCTCTTCCATCATCGAACATACCGCCAAGGTCTTCGAGCCCGACATCTTTATCGTCGACAAGGAACCCCTGGGATTGCGCGGGGAAGTGCTCGGCACGCTCGAGGCCCTGAAAGCGACGGACACGCGCCTTGTCCTGGGCTTGCGGGACGTGATGGATGACCCCGACCTCTTGAGCGAGGAATGGGATCGCAAGAACGTCTACCCGGCGCTCAAGGATCTCTATGATGAAATCTGGGTCTATGGGCCCGAAGACATCTGCGACCCGCTGGAAGGGATCGACCTTCCGGAAGGGGTTGCCGAAAAGCTATCCTACACGGGCTACCTCCGGCGCGAATTGCCCGGATCTGTCCAGGACCAGCCACCACCGACGCCCTTTGGAGAAGAACCCTATATTCTCGTGACACCGGGTGGTGGCGGCGACGGTGTCGAGATGGTCGATTGGGTGATGCGTGCCTACGAGGCCCGCAAAAAACCCCTGTTTCCGGCGCTCATCGTGCTGGGCCCCTTCATGCCAGCTGCCGCTGCGGCCCAGTTCAGCGAGCGGGCCGAGCATCTGCGTGATGTGGAGATCATCCGCTTCACGCCACAGATCGAGCCCTACCTTGCGGCCGCAACTGCCATCGTCGGCATGGGCGGTTACAACACGTTCTGTGAAATTCTCTCATTCGACAAACCGACCCTGATGGTGCCGCGCGTCGTTCCCAGGCGTGAACAGGCCATTCGTGCGGAGCGCGCGGAAAAAAGCGGGCTCTTGAAGGTCTTGCCGATTGATCGTTACCCGGACCCGGACCTGATGGCAGACGCCTTGTCGGAATTGCCCCAGATGCCTGCGCCGTCGGCCGCCGGCGTCGACAACCTGCTTGGTGGGCTGGACGCGATTTCGACCCGGGTTGGCCAGATCTTTGACGATCAAAAGGACCAGGACGGTCTGAAACTGGTCAATTTCTAGACTGCCGACAGCACCTATCCAGATTACAATACCGAGAGCTTTGCAATGTCCCGTATCGCCGTCGTGGTCAAAGGCTATCCGCGCCTTTCCGAAACGTTCATTGCACAGGAGATGCTCGGGTTGGAACGCCGCGGGATCGATATCCTGATCGTCGCGCTGCGCAAACCTTATGACCCGTATATTCATGAACTGCACCGGCAGATCAAAGCCGAAGTGATGTACCTGCCCGAATACGTGAAGGACGATCCAGCAAGGGTTGCGAGGGCGAAGAAATGGGCAGAACAGCAGCCAACTTATGCGGAGGCAAAGGCGCTGTTTGACGCGGATTTCGCGCAGCAACCGAACCGCGGTCGCCAACGCAGATGGGCACAAGGCTGTGTCTTTGCGCATGAATTGCCCGACGACATCAAGTGGATCTATACGCACTATCTGCACACTCCCTGTTCTGCCGCCCGTTACGCCGCACACCTTTCCGGCCGGAACTGGTCTTTCTCCGCTCACGCAAAGGACATCTGGACCAGTCCGGACTGGGACCTGCGGACAAAGATTGACGACGCTGCCTGGGGTGTTACCTGCACAGCAGTTAACGTGAAGCATCTGAAAGGGTTGGCCAAGGACCCTGACAAGGTCGAGCTTCTCTATCACGGTCTCGATTTTTCCGGATTTCCGGAACCCGACCAGACACCTTCGGTACGAGATGGTGCCGGGGACCCCGTCAGACTGGTATCGGTCGGGCGTGCCGTCGAGAAAAAGGGTTATGACGACCTGCTTGCTGCCCTGTCCGCCTTGCCGAACGATCTCAACTGGCACTTCACCCATATTGGGGGTGGTGAATTGTCAGACGCATTGAAAACAGAGGCCGACAAGCGCGGACTGTCCGACAAGATCACCTGGCGCGGCGCGCAGCCGCGGGAAGAGGTGATTGCAACCTGCCAACAGTCGGACCTCTTCGTTCTGCCGTCCAAACTTGCCAGGACGGGGGACCGGGACGGCCTCCCGAATGTTTTGATGGAAGCTCAGTCGATGGGGCTGTGCTGCCTTTCAACCAAGGTCTCCGCGATCCCCGAACTTATCATTGACGGTGAGACAGGCGTCCTGGTCGAGCCGGGTGCACCGGACGAGCTTGAAACCGCTCTTTCGGGCCTCATCCAGGACCCAAAACGCCGCGACACGCTTGGTCTGGCAGCATCCAAACGGGTTCGCAGCACCTTTTCCACCGATCCGGGTCTTGACCGGCTGGCAGAGAAATTTCGTAAGGTACTTTGAGGAAGACCCCGGATCCTGGGGTTCAGAAGCCGTTAATCGGGATGAAATGGCCGGAATGAACCTGTTCGGACACAAGGTGCAGATCTGTGAAAAAACGTCATCTCTTCAAGGGCTTGTAATGACGTTGCCGGGCAAATCCATGCCGTCTGCGGGACGCAAAAAGGGTTCGCTCATTGCCGATTGTTGCGCCGTTTCAACAAATTAAGTGAGTCCTGACGCTCGATGAAAATCGCCTTCACCGCTCCCATGAAACCTCTGGATCATCCGGTGCCCTCGGGTGACCGGACGATGGGACGCCTGATCGTGAAAGCGTTGCGCAGCGCCGGGCACGAGGTCGAAGTTGCCAGCACTTTCCGGGCCTGGCGCAAGAATGGAAGCGACGCGATCCAGGGCGAAGTCCGTGATGAAGCCCTGAAGGAGGCCGATCACGTTGCAGACCAGTGGACCCGCTCGGGCTACAGGCCCGACCTGTTCCTGACTTATCACCTTTATCACAAGGCTCCTGACTGGATCGGCCCTGCTCTGGCTGACCGTTTTGGCCTTCCTTACGCCGTTGTCGAGGCCAGCCGGGCTCCGAAGCGCCAGGAGGGAGACTGGGCTTTCGGCTTTGCTGCCGCCGACGCGGCCCTTCAAAGAGCCGATGCGGTCGCAGCCATTCACAATGCAGATGTTGCCTGCCTGGAAGCGGTTGTTCCAAACGACAAGCTCTGCGTCCTGCTGCCGTTTCTCGAAGCGGGCCCCTTTCAAAAGGCAGGCGATGCTGAAAAAACGAACGCCAAGGCGCCACTGAAACTGCTTGCTGTCGGCATGATGCGTGACGGGGACAAGACCAGATCCTTCGAGGTCTTGGCGAACGCTCTTGAACGTGTCTCGGATCTGCCCTGGTCGCTGACCATCATCGGAGACGGTCCGAACAGGCAGAATGTTCTGCGGCTCTTCCCCAAAGAGAGGCTCAATTGGCTGGGTGCGCTGCCACCCGAGGCATTGCCGGACCACTACGCCAATCACGACATGTTCGTCTGGCCCGCTATTCGGGAGGCCTTTGGTCTGGCGCTTCTGGAAGCCCAGGCGTCCGGCACCGGTGTGATTGCAGGCGACACGTTCGGTGTCCCGGACATTGTCCGCAACGGTGTAACCGGCCTGCTCTCCGCGGAAGGAGATGCCGAGGCCTTTGCAAACAACCTGCGCAAGGTGTTACACACCCCTGCCCTTGCGGATCAGTTTGGTGCCGCGGCGCGGTCACATATCGCGACCAACCACACGCTAGAAGCAGGTGCGGCGCGCCTGACCGATTTTTCGGAAATGGCCTTCCGGAATTACAGCCAGACACAAAAGGCACCCAGTTCTTGACCTTCAAAGCCCTCATCCATGTGCAGCATCTCCTGGGCACCGGTCATGTTGTGCGCGCCGCCAGTATCGGCAAGGCACTCGTGGCCAGGGGATTTGAGGTCACGTTGGCGAGTGGCAACAAGATACCGCCGACGCTCGACACAGGCGCCCTTCGAATCGTCGCGCTTCCGGCCTGCAAAAGCCCGGATGCGAACTTCAAGCGTCTTGTCACTTTAGACAATGAAGATATTGACGATGCTTGGAAAAATGCCCGCGTTAAAGCATCGATTCAATCACTTGAAGCAAAGGATTACGATCTGCTGCTGACGGAGACCTATCCGTTTGGCAGACGCCAGCTCGATTTCGAGCTGACCCCTCTCCTTGAAGCTGCGAAGGCCAAATCCAGACCTCCCCTGATCGCGACATCCATCCGGGATATTCTCGTGCGCAAGAAAGAGCTCTGGAAAGAGGAGTGGATGGCCGACCAGGCCCTGAGGTATTACGACCGCATCCTGATCCATTCAGATCCGGATTTCATCGAACTCGGCAACAGCTTTCCATTCGCAGACCGGGTCGCCCATCTGGTGCGCTACACCGGCTATGTCGGCGGCGCTCCGCATTCCGACGCTGAAGGACGCGACGGCGAGGACGAGGTCATCATTTCCTGCGGCGGCGGAGCGGTCGCGGAGAACCTTCTGTCAGCCGCACTCGAAGCCCGTCCCCTGTCACGGCGCGCGGAAGATGCTACCTGGCGTGTGCTCATTGGTCACGATGTCTCAGAGGATGCCTTTGCGATCTACAAGATGAGTGCCGGTGAAGGTGTAACGGTCCAACGCGCGCGCAGGGACTTTCCGCAACTCTTGCAGCGAGCGCGACTTTCCGTCAGCCAGGCCGGATACAACACGGTCCTTGATATTCTGACAGCCGGCGTGCCGGCTGTGTTCGTGCCGTTTGCCCAGGCAAATGAAACCGAGCAGACTCAGCGCGCAGAAGCCCTTGCCGCCCATGGGCGCGCCGTTGTCACTCCGGAAGCGGGCCTGACGCCCGAGCGACTGGCTGCTGCCGTGGACGATGCATTGGCCCTGCCGCGCAAGAACAACCAGGTTTTACTGGGCGGCGCGGAAAAAAGCGCTGACATTCTCCTTCAGGATTTGAAAGACCGCAGCCCATGACGGCAGACCTCCAACGTTTCAAGAGTGAACTGACTGCCCATCTAGACTGGTTCGCAGAGCGCGGGCGCAAGGTCCGGTTCTGGTGGCGCGACGATGATGCCATCGAACCGACACCGCTGCTGGATCGTCTGCTTGCCCATGCCAACCAGCACAACGTGGATGTTGCGCTCGCAGTGATCCCGAAAAATGCGACAGAGGCATTGGCCGAACGGCTGGCAACTGAGCGCCATGCCTGGGTGCTCCAGCATGGCTGGCAGCACAAGAATTTCCAACGCAAGGATTTGCGCGAAAAGGCCGCCGAACTTGGCACGCGTCGTGATCCGGACGAGCTGATGGCGCAACTGGTTGAGGGCAAGGCCCGGCTGGAAAGTCTGTTCGGGACCAAATTCATTCATGCGATGGTTCCGCCCTGGAACCGCATCGCACCAGAAATATCGAGGCGGCTTCCAGGTATCGGCATACCCGGCCTGTCGTCCTTCACCTGGCACAACTTCCCGCGAACGCACCAGGTTCAATCACATATCGACATCCTGAAATGGAAAAAGCAGGTCCGCTTCATCGGCTGGGAAAGCGCCCGGCTGCGTTTTGACCTGCAGCTTACAAGACGGCGAAACGGAACACATGAACCGGTCGGGATCCTGACCCATCACCTGGCACATGACGAGGGCTGCTTCGAATTCCTTGACGAATTCCTGGCCATCGCCGCCCATCACGATGGGGCGGAGTGGCCTGAGGTGAAGGGGTTGTTTGGAACCCAGTAAAGCAGGCCAAAGTCCTTGGCGACTGTCCGGATTACGATCCAGTCAAGTGCAACGCGACCCGGAAAAAAAGACCTGCATCTGCTTCGCAAAGCATCACGAAAAATGCCGTCCCAGACTTGATCCGGGACCAAACGTCATCAGGTGAAGAGGCGCCGGATCACATCCGGGGCGGCTCATGCTCAACTCCGGGTCTGGTGTTTTTCAGCCCCCCAGCAGCGATGAAGTCTACTCCGCCGCGGCAACACTGTTTCGCAAGACCGCACCATACTGCTTGCGAAGCAGGGACAGTTTCGGATCGATATAGGTCTTGCAGAAGGGGCGCTCGGGGTCCTTGGCATAGTAGTTCTGGAACTGTTCGTCCGAACCCTTGAAGTCTGCCAGGCGCAGGACCTTCGTGACCAGCTTTTCGTCAAATCCGTGTTGCAGCTTTCTCAGGATACGGCCGACTTTCAGGGCCGACCCTGCATCATAGACATAGACGGCACTGCGGTATTTGCCGCGCATCTTGTGATGCGACGTGCTGGAATGGGTGCGCAGGTGGATTTCGACGAGAACTTCCAGTGGCAGAGCAACCGGATCAAAGGTCACGACAACGGCTTCTGACCAGCTGTCATCGGGCGGGTCCGAGCGCACGAAGCCCTGATCCACTCTCGATATGCCTGCAATAGCCTGAAAGACGGCTTCGGTGCACCAGTGGCACCCGCCGCCCAATCCGAGTTTCATCTAGTTTGCCCGACGCCTGTTTGGAAATCCGGTTCCTGAAGGTGATGGTCGGACCAAGCCTTCTGAAAGGCAAGCTCTGTCAAAAGCCTTCCTGTGGCAAACGCCGATTTTGTTGCGCAAACAGGAGGTGTCTCGACAAGCTCGCGGCACGGCAACACCTAAAAACAAACCCCGGCACAAAGGCCGGGGCAGCATGTGCAGGACCGAAAGGACCACAGAGGGCCCGTTCACATCGCCTTTTTCGGATCGGAAGCCATGTCGATCGCAGCCTTGAGCGTGTCCATGTCGCCGACCTGATTGCACAGGATCAGAACCAACCGCGCATTCATGCGGTTGGCTTCCTCGTTATTCATGTGCCGCTGGCTGTTTACGAGATACTCGTAGAAGCCATCCGGGTCCGCAAGATTGCGGTTCAGGTTGAGATACATGGATCACGCGCCTCCAATCGCGGTTTTCAGGGCGGCTTCCACCTTGTTGTCGTTGAAATAACGCCAACGGGCAGCGACATGCTGGTCGGGACGGATCAGGTAAACCGTCCCCGGCTGACCATCGTAACGTTCAGCAAGCGTGCCGGAGGCGTCCTCGATATCGTCGCCAACACGCAGGACCCTGGCGCTGACATTGCCGACCGAAATGTCGCTGGCATCTTCGTCACCGAAGACAAGCAGCGTGAAGCCCTCTCCGATCTGGTTCAGGAACCAACCGTCCTTGCCTTTGACTTCGACGGGGGCATCCGTGCAACAGGTGCCGGGTGCAACCTTGCAGCCAAAGCTCGACTCGTCTGCCGTATTCAGGGAACTGTCCTGATAGGGCGTCGGTGCCGACAGGCGACCGGAATTGACCAGTGGCTTGGCAAATTCAGTGACTTCCGCCAGATCGAGAACGGCATCGCGGAAACGCCGCGAGGCCTCGTTCTTGGGAGTGATGAAATCGGTCGAACGGGTCGAATTCAGAAGGTTGTCATCCGCGGCGAAGGCCCGTTCCTCATGATAGCTGTCGATGAGGCTTTCAGGCGCATCGCCATCCATCACCAGTTTCAGCTTCCAGGCGAGGTTGTCGATATCCTGAACACCGGTATTGGCACCACGGGCACCGAACGGAGACACCTGGTGGGCCGCATCCCCGGCAAACAGGACCCGTCCATAGCGGAACTTGTCGATGCGCCGGCAGGCAAACTGGTAAACTGACGCCCATTCCAGCTCGAATTCAACATCGTCGCCCAGCATGGCCTTGACGCGCGGAATGATCTTCTCGGGCTTTTTCTCTTCTTCAGGATCAGATTCCCACCCAAGCTGGAAGTCCAGGCGCCAGACGTCATCGCATTGCTTGTGCAAGAGCGCCGATTGTCCGCGGTGAAACGGCGGGTCGAACCAGAACCAGCGCTCGGTCGGGAAATTCGCCTTCATGATGATGTCGGCAATCAGGAAACGGTCCTGGAAGAACTGGCCGGAAAAGCCGGCTCCAACCATCTTGCGCGTGTCCGAGTTGGCTCCGTCACAGGCAAGAACCCAGTCGGCCTCCATCTGGAAGACGCCATCAGGCGTTTCCACGGTCAGCGTGACGACATCACCTTCCTGGGTGAGATTGATGAGTTTGTGCTTCCAGCGCAGGTCAATCAGGTTCGACGTCTTGCAGGCGTCGATCATGTATTCCTCCAGATAGTATTGCTGGAGGTTGATGAAGGCCGGGACCTTGTGGCCATCTTCAGGGAGCAAGTCGAATGTGTAGGCGAGATCATCCTTAAAGAAGACCTTTCCGATCTGCCATTCAACGCCCTTCTCGATCATGCGATCAGCGCAACCGAGACGGTCCCAGATTTCAAGCGGCCGCTTGGCGTAACAAACTGCGCGCGACCCAATCGAGACGGTGTTGTTGTCGTCGAGCACGACCGTCGGAATGCCGCGCTGCGCGAAATCAAGCGCGGCTGTCAGCCCAATCGGCCCCGCGCCGATCACCACCACGGGATGCCGGGCGACTTGTCCTGCGCTTTGCTCTTCCGATTGCTGATAGTCGAATTCCGGATACTGGTAGGTCTGAAACATCGGCTTTTTCTCCCGGGACCTCTGAAAACTCTTCAAACGCGCTGCATTTTCCACACTGGATGCATTCTTCCCGGTTACACATCTGCCAATTCCTTCTCGTGGAGCCATTCGGCGTGTTTCGGCGCTTTCTTGGTCTTCGACCACTCCTCAAGCATCTGCCACTTGACGTCATTCAGCCGGTTGAGCAGCTCGTCTTCTTTCGGATCCGGGCAGGCCAGCTCGATGCGGTGTCCGTTCGGATCGAAGAAGTAGATGGAATGAAAGATCGAGTGGTCGGTGACACCCAGGACGTCGACGCCACTGTCCTCAAGATGCTCCTTGAAGGCGAGCAGCTCATCTCTGTCCTTCACCTTGAAGGCGATGTGCTGAACCCAGCGCGGCGTGTTCGGATCGAACCCCATTTCGGGCTTGGTCGGCAGCTCGAAAAAGGCCAGAACATTGCCGTTTCCCGCATCCAGGAAGATGTGCATGTAGGGATCCGGTTCATGGGTCGAGGGCACGTGATTTTCGGCAATCGCCAGAATGAAATCCATCTTCAGCATCTTGCCATACCACTCGACCGTTTCCTTGGCGTCCTTGCAGCGATAGGCGACGTGATGCATCTGTTCGATTTTCATGTGTGTGCTCCTCCCAAAATTAGTTACGTTTGTAACTATACACGCATTTCATACAACGCGCCTTGATACAGGTCAATTGGTTACGTTTGTAACTATCTAAGTTTTCCCTGCGACCCCACGGCAGTCAGCCACGCTTTCACACAAGCACTCTTTCGTGATGCCTTGCCGGAATTGACAGCTCTAAAACCGCCACGTCATATGTTTGCTCACACGTCATCAGGAGCATGCATGTCCCACGACCATGATCACGACCACTCCGAGCTGTCCGACATTGAATTGCGCGTGCGGGCACTCGAAACGCTGCTGACGGACAAGGGCTATATCGACCCTCCGGCGCTGGATGAACTGATCGAAACCTACGAAACGAAGGTCGGTCCAAAGAACGGGGCCAAGGTGGTTGCCAGGGCGTGGTCCGACCCGGACTACCATGCCCGCCTGATGGAAGACGCGACATCCGCAATCGCCGAACTTGGATTTACCGGCCGTCAGGGCGAACACATGGTTGCCGTCGAAAACTCCGCGGCCGTTCACAACATGGTCGTTTGTACCTTGTGTTCCTGCTACCCGTGGACGGTGCTCGGCCTGCCGCCGGTCTGGTACAAATCAGCACCCTACCGCTCCCGCGCGGTCCGGGACCCGCGAGGTGTTCTCGCCGAATTTGGCGTGACCCTGCCGGACGAAACAGAGGTCAAGGTCTGGGATTCAACAGCTGAAGTCCGCTACCTGGTCCTTCCGCTGCGTCCCGCCGGTACCGAACGCTGGAGCGAGGAAAAGCTTGCCGAACTTGTCACGCGGGACAGCATGATCGGGACCGGACTTGCCAATTCACCGTTTCATCAGGGAAGCACGGCATGAACGGAGCGCAGGACCTGGGCGGGCAGATGGGTTTCGGGCCGATCGAGCTCGAGGAAAACGAACCGAATTTCCACGCCGGGTGGGAAGAACGCGCCTTCGCCGTAACACTGGCCATGGGGGCGACCGGCAGCTGGACGATTGATGCGTCCCGTTTTGCCCGGGAATCTCTCCCGCCCGCCATTTATCTCTCCTCAAGCTACTATGAGATCTGGGCGCGCGGCCTTGAAAAACTGGTCGTGGAAAATGGGCTGATCACATCGGAGGAACTGGCGGCCGGAACAAAGCTGAGCGATCCCAAACCGGTAAATCGGGTTTTAAAAGCCGAAGATGTTGCCTCCACCCTTGCCAAGGGCGGTCCGGCAGACCGGGACGTCAAACAACCTGCGCGATTCAAGGTCGGCGACCGTGTTCGGACCCGCCGCATGAACCCGGAACATCACACCCGCCTGCCCCGATATGCCAGGGACACGGTTGGAACCATCGAAACGGTCCACGGGGTTCATGTCTTTCCGGACGCGAACGCCCATGGCAAGGGGGAACAGCCGACCTGGCTCTATGGTGTCGCCTTCAAGGGAACCGATATCTGGGGCCCGGACAGCGATCCGAAACTGTCCCTACGCATCGACCTGTGGGAGCCCTATCTTGACCTTGCCTGACGCCGTCAAATCCACGCCTCGCCTCCCCCTGGACCAGGACGGCGGTCCGGTTTTCAGCACCCCATGGGAAGCAAGGGTCTTTGCCATGACGCTCCAGGCGCATGAAGCCGGTGTCTTCACCTGGAGCGAATGGGCGGAAAGCCTGGGCGCCGAACTTGCCGGGGACGACATTCACGATCAGCAGCCTCAAGGCTATTACGACCCCTGGCTCAATGCCTTTGAAAAACTGCTGACGCGGAAAAAGGTCACAGGCGCAGATCAGCTAGCCGAGTTGAAACAGGCCTGGGACGAAGCCGCACATGCGACACCACATGGTCAGCCGATCGAACTGAAGCGTGGCAACACCTGAGATGCAACTGAAGGTGCCGCCTCCCGCCGTGTTTCTGGCCGCAGTCCTGATCATGTATGCCGGGGTGCGGCTCGTTCCGTCATTGACCTTGGCCTTCCCCGGTCAGGCATCAATTGCCGTTATTCTCGCGCTTGCCGGGTGCCTGCTGGGTGGACTGGCCGTCGGAGCATTCTGGAAAGACAAGACAACCATCGATCCGAGGGCACCGGAAGCGGCAACGTCGCTGGTAACATCGGGCGTCTTCCGCCTGAGCAGAAACCCGATGTATCTGGGTCTGTTGTCCTTGTTGCTCGCCCTTGGCATGTACTGGGGAACCCTGTCAGCTCTGGTCGTCGTTCCGGTCTTCGTCTGGTATCTGACCGAGTTTCAGATCAAGCCGGAGGAGGACCGTTTGAAGAAGGTTTTCGGCCCTTCCTATTCCGAATATCTAGAGCAGGTTCGGCGCTGGATCTGAGTAGCGCACTAGTCACCCATGTAGAGACCGCTATTGGCCTTGTAGGCATCTGCCGCAAACCGCAGAAATGTGCGAATACGCGCGACATTCTTCAACTCCGGCAGGGTCAGGGCCCAGATATCCAGATAGCGTGTCGGCTCCAGCCCGGGCACCCGTATCAGGTCCGGATCGGGATCCCCGAGGAAACAGGGTAGCCGGCCTATTCCCATGCCGGCTCTCACCGCCGCCCGCTTGGCAATCATGTCGTCGCTGACAAGACTGACAAAGGCACCGGGGTATCGGGCGCGCAGTTCTTTGGGTACTCCCTTCCCCCACCACTTGAACGTGACGCAGGCAAGAGGTCCTGCGTCATGGCTGACCGACATGGTTTCCCGGAATGTGCGGCCGAAGTCCCGGGACATGTAAAAGGCGCGCCGCTGTCCGCATGCCTGGCGTCCGAACAGGCTTTCATCCGGGTTGTCCGTGACCCGGATCGCCACGTCGGCCTCGCGACGATGAAGGCTCAGATGCTCGTTTGCAGCGATCATCTCCAACTCGATACGGGGATGACGCATGGCAAATTTCTGCATGATCTCGGCCAGTTGAACCTCGAAGAGCAGTTGCGCGGCAGTCACGCGCAGCGGCCCTTCCAGCTCTGCATCCTGTCCGGCGATCCGTATATCCAGCGCAAGGACTTCCGCCTCCATGCGCTTGGCCGCCGTGACCGCTTCTTCGCCTGCCGCTGTCGGCGTCAGACCTTCCGGCAAGCGCTCAAAGAGACGGGTTCCCATCCGCTCTTCCAATGCGGACAGGCGCCGCGATACGGTCGAGTGCGTGACATCAAGGCTGCGCGCTGCCTTGGCAAGACCCCCGGCCTTGGCAACGGCCAAGACAAATTTCAAGTCATCCCAATTGCTCATTCTGTGCATTTTTGCACAGATGGGTTGAAAATTTGATGAATTTTTCGCAATGCCAAACTTGGGTAGCGTCTTTTCATTCAATCGAAGGAGTTACCGCATGACTGTACAAGCCCTAGCCATGATCACCGTGACGGACCGGGAGAGCCTTGGTGCCTATCGTGAAAAAGCCGCTGAAGCGCTGGCCAAGCACGGCGGCAGCGTGGTGGCCGCCGACCCTGCTCCGCTCATTCTGGAAGCTGCGGTCGACAAGCCGGACATGGCCGCGCTTTTGTCGTTCCCGAACGCAGACGCCGCAAAGGCCTGGCGGGAGGACCCGGCGCTTGCAGACATCCATGCCCTGCGCAACAAGGGCGGCAAGTCAACGATCGTGGTTCTTCCGGCGTAAGACCCCGATCCTTTCCCATTATTCGAGCGGCCCGCCTTCCCAGGTTCGGGCCGTTTTGCCTTCGACCAGCGGCTCCAGGGACCCTATTTTCGATGTGAGGAACTCCGACAGCGCCCTTACGCGGGCATTGCCGCGAGAATCGGCGTGCCGCAGGAGCCATAGCGTCAACCTCGGCGTCACCTGTGGTGTGCTCACCCGGACAAGATCAGGCTCGGCATCCCCGAGAAAACATGGCAGCAGCACAAGACCATGGCCCGCGCGGCAAGCGGTCACCTGGGAACGTATGTCGAAGCATCTCAGCCGTGTTGGAAGATCGGGGAAAGGCGTTGTCTTTTTCCAGTTCTCGTCCTGTTCCGGGGAAGAAAAGCTGATCCAGCGTCCCTGATAAAGGTTTGGATCCCAATTGAGCCGCTGCAAATAGGGTCTTGATGCATAGACTGCTCTCGCGGCCTTCAGCAGCCGACGGCCGACGAGATGATCTTCAGGTTCCGCCCCAAGCCGCAAGGCAAGGTCCGCCTCACGCCTGTCGAGATTGACGACCGGATGCCCCGTGTCCAGTTTGAGGTCGATGGTCGGATAGGCATCACAAAACTCCGACAGGAGCCGAAGGAACGGCTCTGATGCGAGCGAATCCGGACAGGTGAGCGTCACGGGACCCGACAGCACCTGGTCCTGTCCGAAGGATTTGCGCTCCAGGCGCAGGACCTCGTCTTCAATGCGTTCAGCGGAGGCTTACATCTCCTGGCCGGCTTCCGTCAGCCGAAACCCGCGACCGCTACGCTCAAACAGCGAAACGCCAACAGTCTTTTCAAGCTGATCGAGCCGCCGCGACACCGTGGAATGACTTACACCCGCGAGCTCACCTGCACGCCGAGCAGTCCCGCCCCTTTCGAAGGCCAGAAGCAGCTTCAGATCGGACCATTCCACTTGTCTCATTTCTGCACCAGCTAGTCTTCCCGAGGCCAATTGTTCGCAAAATTAGAACAACCACTTTCCAGGGGCCAGACAAACTCTGGTGAACATGTTCAACATCTGGAGCACAAAATGCGTTTGAAATTCCTGAGCAAATCTCTTGCCGCAGCAGCCCTCGTCACGACCTTAGGCATCGGCTCGGCACTGGCAGAAACGAAATTTGTGATCCTCGACATCCTGCCCCTGAAAGAAGGTGCCTCGGTCGAGGACGCGAAGGCCTATTTCGACAAGATCGAGCCGATCCTGGCCCGGCATGGCATGACCCGGAACGATCAGCCTCTGGATGTCGTGAAGTTCCTGCGTGGCTCTGCCAAGGCGCAGGTCATCAATCTCTGGAATTCAGAAAACCCGGAAGCGTCGTTTCAGGGGGTTTTCGGGGATGAGGAATACCGGTCCAACATCCCCAACAGGGACCGTATCTTCAACCTGAAGGAAGCAAATATCATCATCACCGAACGGGATGCTTCAAACTAGGTCATCGGACCTAAAAACAAACGCCCGGGATCAACCCGGGCGTTTTTGTCTTGCCATTCAGACTTTCGGCTTCACCAGCCGCATGCGCCAGGTCACGCCCTTTTTGTCGGAAACCAGACGGTAGTCATCGAGGACTTCCCACTTGCTCTCGTCGTCTGTCGCTTCCCAAAGGCTGGCAATCAACTTGTTGGCACCCGATTCAGGCTTTTTCGGAGAATACATGGACAGCGCGATGACGCCGTCTTCCTTCAGGAAGGGGACATAGCGGCTGACAACGGCGGCCGGATCGTCGGCAAAATGCAGGACTTCATTGAAAACGATGGCCGAAAAGGTTTCACCGTCTTTCGGCTCGAACGTGTGCATGTCCCCTGCCCTGAGCGAGGCAATCGCAGGATCGACATTCGCGATCTCGAGCGACGCGGGCGACAGATCCATGCCAACATAGCGCTTCACGCCCATGGGCTGCAGACGCTCGTAAAGAAGGCCTTCGCCGCAGCCAATGTCCAGAACCTCGTCCATCGCATCGGTCAGCGACAACCACATGCCGATGATCCCGTAACGTCCGCTCTCAGGCAACGAGCGCAGGAACGCCCAGCGCCCGGCTTCATATTCTTCGTCCCAGCCGGCGGCGGTGGTGGCATTTTTCGACATGATTACTTCCTGACAGCAAAGGCGGGCCAGACGGCCCGCCGGAGAGATCTGAATTTCGGTCTATCACTTATAGGGATCAGCCGCGTCGCGCAAACCATCCCCGAGGAAATTGAACGCGAGAACCACGATAATGATCGGGATAACCGGCGCCATCAGCCACGGGTAGACCGTCACCACCGAAATGTTCTGCGCTTCGTTCAGCAGAACCCCCCAGGAAACGGATGGCCGCCGCAGTCCGAGATTGAGATAGGAGAGCGCGGTCTCGCCGAGAATCATCGACGGGATCGACAAGGTGGCCGATGCAATGATGTGGCTGGTGAAGCCCGGCAGAAGGTGCCTCGTGATAACACGCTTCGGTTTGGCCCCCATCAGAACGGCCGCCTTGGCATACTCCTCTTCACGCAGGGACAGAAGTTTTGATCGGACTGCACGCGCCAGCCCGGGCCAGTCCAGCAGGCCGAGAATGATCGTCAGCCCGAAATAGATCCACACAGGCGCCCACGTGACCGGCAATGCAGCCGAAAGCGCCATCCAGAGCGGCAACTCGGGCAGCGAACGAATGATCTCGATCATGCGCTGGATCGCGCTGTCGAGAATGCCGCCGAAATAGCCGGCAATGCCGCCGAAGAAGAGGCCGAGCACGATGGAGATGGTCACGCCAACCAGACCGACCGTGAGCGACAGCCTGGCCCCGTAAACAAGTCCGGAGAACTGGTCCCTCCCCAACCGGTCTGTCCCCAACAGAAACAGCGTTCCCCCGTCAGCCGGGCAGAAGAGGTGGAAGTCCGCGTCAAACAGGCCCCAGAACTTGTACTCCGTTCCCTGGCAGAAGAACCGGATCCTGTGTACCTGGTCGGTGTCTTCCTTGAACACCCATTGCAGGGTCTCCATGTCGATCTCGGATGTCATGCCGTAGACGAACGGACCGACAAATGAACCGTCATGAATGAAATGCACGGATTGGGGCGGAGCAAACAGGTGCAGGCTGTCCCTGGAATTGGCCGTATAAGGCGCGATCACCTCGGCAAACGGCACGCAGAGATAAAACAGGATCAGGATGACACCGGACCAGACGGCAAGCTTGTGGCGCTTGAATTTCCACCACATGATCTGCCACTGGGAGGCTTGGTAAAACCGCTCCTGCTCTGGCGTCATCTCCTCGGTGACAGCCGGATTGAAAGGCGTCGGGTCGACGTAATGCTCCACCTTGCGGGGTGTCTTGGTGCCCTCGACATCCATCGTCATGACGACGCCCTCCCGCCAAGCCGGATCCGAGGATCAAGAACGGCCAGCAGCAGATCCGAGATCAGCATACCGATCAGCGTGAGCACCGCCACAAAGAGCAGGATGAAGCCGGACAGGAACTGATCCTGCGATTGCAGCGCCGAGAGAAGAACCGGACCGACGGTCGGCAGGCTCATCACGACGGACACGATCACCGAACCGGACACCATCGACGGAATGAGGTTGCCGATGTCGGCAATGAAGGGGTTGATCGCCATCCGAAGCGGATACTTGACCAGGAGCTGGCCTTCTTTCAGGCCTTTCGCCCGTCCCGTCGTGACATATTGCTTGTGCAACTCGTCCAGCAGGTTGGCGCGCAAGCGCCGGATCATTGCGGCGGTACCGGATGTCCCGATGACAATGGTCGGAACGATGAGGTGCGCAATCACCGACATGGCCTTGGCGAAACTCCAGGGCTGGTCGATATATTCCGGCGCCATCAGGCCGCCGACGGACAGGCCAAACCAGCGATTGAACAGATAAAGCAAGATCAGCGCCAGCAGGAAGTTCGGCGTTGCAAGGCCGAAATAACCCAGGAAGGTGAACCCGTAGTCTCCCCAGGAATACTGCCGTGTCGCGGAATAGATCCCGATCGGAAAGGACACCACGTAAACAAACAGGATGGTTGCGAAGTTCAGGACGACCGTCAGTGGCAAGGTGGGCCCGATGACTTCGGCGACGGGCTTGTCGAACTCGAAAGACCAGCCCCAGTTCCCCTGGAGAAGGCCGTCCAGCCCGTGCGGACCCGGCCACAACCCGACCCAGATCAGGTATCGCTCGAAGAACGGACGATCCAGCGAGAACTCCTTGAGCTGAAACTCAAGCTTGGCAATGGAGGATTGCTCACCAGCGGCCTTCAGGGCCGCGATCTGGTTGGAAATGTAATCGCCGGTCGGTAGTTCGATGATGAAAAACGTCAGCAGGCTGATCACCAGCAACGTCGGGATCATCATCAATATCCGGCGAATAATGTAATAGAGCACCTAAATCCCCCTTGCCCCAAACTTGCCGAGACGCGCTCAACTCTGCCCCGGTCGATCCGACCTTCGTTCCCAGTCTTATTGCGTTTTCAAAACGAGTGTCAGTCCGTCCGAAAACGGCAACATGGAGATGACAACACGATCGTCTTCGCGCAGGCGCGCGTTCAAGGCGCGAATGTCGTCAACGGCCGGATCATGCACTTCCGGATCGATAACGTCTCCCAAACGCAGCATGTTGTCGAATACCATGATCCCACCGGTCCGCAGCAGGCGCAGCGCCAATTCATAGTATGTTGTATAACTCTTCTTGTCGGCGTCGATGAAAATCAGGTCAAAAGTACCTGCCTCGCCATCGTCGATCAGTTCCTGCATGGTGCGCTCGGCACGCCCGACGCGAAAATCGATCTTGCTCCTGACGCCCGCTTCTTCCCAATGGGTTTCGGCAATGTCCTGCCAGTCCTTGCGTTTGTCGATGGCAATCACTCTGCCATCCGGTGGCATTGCCGACGCCATCCACAACGTGCTGTAGCCCGTAAAGACGCCAAGCTCCATGACCTTCCTGGCGTTCAGCGTCTTGATCAGAAAGTGGAGAAGCTGTCCCTGCTCCTGAGGCACACGCATGTCCGCTTCGGGCAGATTTTGCGTGTGCCTGCGAAGTTTTTCCAGCGAAGTCGATTCCCGGGTGCCGGTCTGGCAAACATAGTCGATCAGGTCTGTCGTCATCTCTAACCGGTCGGCCATTTTTCCTCCGCACGTTTCCCGGAAATCGTCTTCAACTCAGCCGAAACCTAATTCGACATGAAAAATTCATCCATGCGATGAATGCCAAAATGCGCGCCGGGATCCCAGCCATAAATGCCTTCAAGCGGGACATTTTCAACGCCCTTGATGACAACGGGCTGACGGACGCCGGACACAAGACCGATCCTCAGTGTTTCCTCGGCGTTGATCTGCAGCATTTCTTCCCAGATCTTGTTGCGCTCGTCAGGGGTCTTGGACACCAGCCAGGCGTCATAGAGCTCCATCAGGCGCTGAGCGGGTGCCCAGTCCGGCTTCTCACCGCCTTCGCCATCGGTTTCGTAGTAGTCACCCCAGGCATGCCATCCAAGGAAGTCACCTCGCACGGGCGCTAGGTCTTCCGGCGGCATTTCCGACGTCGGGATGCCGTTTTCCATGCCGGTCCAGACCGACATTACCAGCTGACCCGTGATCGCGCGTTCGCGCAGGTTGTCGCGCTGGCTGGGCTTGGCGAACAGTTTGACGCCAATTTCGCGCCAGTTCTCGCCAACAAGCTCCAGTGCATCGATCTGGGTCTGGGACTCGCCCGCCGTCTCGACGATGATTTCGAGCGGACGTCCGTCCGGCATCAGGCGGATGCCGTCCTTGTTGCGCTCGGTCAGGCCGATCTCGTCAAGAAGGGCGTTGGCCTTTGCAGGATCGTATTCGGCCCACTTGGTGGTGTATTCAGCCTTGTAGAGAGGGCTGGCGGCCAGAACCGTATCGTTGCCGGGTGTTCCCAGGCCAAAAAACAGGACACGGTTGATGAGGTTCCGGTCGATGCCCAGCGACAGGGCATGACGGAAGCGCGTGTCCCGCAGCAGTTCGCGCCACACGGGATCCTTCACAGTCATGTTCGGCAGGATCGAGATTTCGGACCCCTTCGTGTTCGACCAGAGGGCCGTCACGTAGTTGTTCTGCTTCTCGCCTTTCTTCAACACCGTGATGTCGGAGAAGCTCAGGTTGCGTGCCTGCAGATTGCTTTCGCCGGCCTGTGCCTTGGCAGGGACCAGCTTGCCTTCGGCAACGGTCATGACGATCTGATCAATATAGGGCAGCTGCTGTCCAGCGCTGTCGACGCGGTGGTAGTACGGGTTGCGCTCCAGGATGAACCTCAGATCGCTGTCCTGACGCTGGCGCACCCACGGCTGCAGGGTCGGCAGGTCGACATTGCGCGCGTTGTACATGTCGTCCTTCTTGCCGTGCAAAGGTGCCCAGCTGCGCTTCTTGACCTTCGCGGCTTCCTTGGCGATGAAATCCGGGTCGCCGTATTTTCCGTGGAACTGCTTCAGGTAATGCGCCGGCCGATAGATGAAGGGCGGCCGGGATTTGGCCAGTTCCGGCAGGAACAGCGGGTTCGGCTCATCCCAGGTAAAGCGCACGGTCGTTTCGTCGAGAACCTCGAATTTCGGCCCCTTACCATTGACTTCGAGGAAAGGCGGCAATCCCGAAGGGGTCAGGTCTTCGTTGCTGACCACGTCCTCGAAATAGTACCGGATATCCTCGGCGCCGAACGGATGCCCATCGGACCACTTGTGCCCTTCGCGTGTGTGAAGGGTGAAGATCCGGCCGTCCTCGACCTCGACATCTTCCAGGATGTCCGGAACGAGTTCCAGCTTGTCGTTGTAGCCGACCAGACGGGCGTAGCCCCAAACGTTGATCAGGCGAACGTCCTTGGAGCGACCGATCAGCGTATCGAGCGAACCGCCCTGCTTGCCGACCTTCCGGCCCTTGGCTTCCAGATCAACGACCAGGGGTTCACTTGGAACACGCTCCGCCACCGGCGGCAACGAGGCGTCCAGCCCGGGCGTTTCCTTGAGATCGAGCGCGACCGACGGCCCCGCTATCATGGTTGCGGTCAGGAAGAGTCCCGCACCGATGGTTTTCATAAGCTTCATGCTGCTGTCCCCTCGAGTGCCCCGGTGTTCTTCAGTCCAGGTGCACAGACAAAATGATCCGGTTCCATTTCAACAAGAGAAGGTTCCATGCCTTCCAGGAGCTGGAAAGGTTCCGGCCATAAATGCGGCTCTGACGCCCGATTGGCATCGAGAGCGGCAAAATCAAGCGGCGCTGACAGGTCCGGTTCCGGAACCGCTGACAAGAGCGCCTTGGTATATGGATGAAGCGGATTGCCGACGACGGTGCGCGTTTCGCCCAGTTCGACAAGGCGTCCGCGGCACATGACTGCGATCCTGTCAGCCACGTAATCGACCACAGCCAGGTTATGGCTGACAAACAGGTACGTCAGATTGAGATCCCGTTTCAGGTCCTGAAGCAGGTTCAGGATCTGCGCCTGCACGGAGACGTCCAGAGCGGAAGTCGGCTCGTCGCACAAGATGAATTCGGGATTGAGCGCGAGGGCGCGGGCAATGCCGATACGCTGGCGCTGTCCACCGGAGAAGGAATGCGGATAGCGGCGCAGGAACCTCGGATCCAGGCCAACAAGGCTCATCAGGTTGCGAACCCGCTCGGCGCGTTCTTCAGGTGTGCCGACCCCGTGAACCTCGAGCGGTTCCGTCAAGGTGTCGTTGATCGTCATGCGGGGATTGAGCGACGAGAAGGGATCCTGGAAGATCAGCTGGACCCGTCGCCGATAATCCATGAGTTCCTGCCCCTTGAGATTGGCAATGTCCTCAAGGCCTTGTCCGCGATTGTAGAGGATGTCTCCGCCTTCGACTTCGAGCGCCCGCAGGATCGCCTTTGCCGCAGTGGTCTTTCCGGATCCGGATTCTCCGACCAGCCCGAGACATTCCCCTCGCCGGATGGTCAGGTTGATCTGATCGAGCGCCGTCATGGTCTTTGTCTTGCCGCCCAGGAAAGAGCCCTTGCGCAAGGTGAATTTCTTGGTGACGTTGCGCATTTCGACGAGCGGTTCGCCGGGCGCGACATCGCAATGCGGCCGATTGCTGGTCAGATCTTCGGATTTCAGCTCGATCGGACGGATCGGCACCAGCCGCTCGTCCTTGTCCATGTGGAAACTGGGCACGGCATGCAGCAGCGCTTTCAGGTAATCGTGCTGCGGATTGGAAAACAGCTGCTCGGCGGTGCCCTTTTCCAGGATCTTGCCGTGATAGATCACCGCAATTTCGTCGGCCATGTTTGCCACGACGCCAAAATCATGGGTGATCATCAGGACGGACATGCGCAGTTCGGACTGCACTTCCTTGATAAGTTTCAGGATCTCCGCCTGAATGGTGACATCAAGGGCCGTTGTCGGCTCATCGGCGATCAACAATGCCGGGTGACAGATCATGGCCATGGCAATCATGGCCCTCTGGCGGAGACCGCCGGAGAGTTCGAAAGGATAGGTGTCCAGTCCGCGCACGGGATCCGGGAACTGAACCAGTTGCAGCATTTCCCGCGTCAGTTCGCGGGCTTCGGCACCCGAAACATTTCTATGAAGCAACGCCGCTTCGCCAATCTGGTCCCCGATCGTGTGCAACGGCGACAGCGAGGTCATCGGCTCCTGGAAGATGATCGCGACCCGGTTTCCGCGCAGGTGGCGCATCTTCGGGCCCTTGCGTTCAAGCGATGCAATATCGACGGGAGGCTCGGCACCGCTCGGGTCTGCAAGGATGACCTTTCCGGAGGTCACGGAAGCCATCTGGGGCAAAAGCCCCATGATTGTCTGAGAAATTACCGTCTTGCCCGACCCGGATTCACCAACAAGCGCAACCGTCCGGTTTTCTGGCACGACGAAAGAGACATCGTCGACAGCCCGGACCTGGCCTTCCGCTGTATTAAAATCGACAGTCAGTCCCTCAATCGAGAGAACATTCACCGTGCGTTTCCTCCCCGGCAAGGATTGTCTGCAAGAGGCCTAATAAGCCCTCAATATTGCAGTAAGACAACCAAATTCGCCAAGCGATAGCAATGCAGAATTATGGGCACGGCATCTGTGACATAGATCACAGGTTCGGAAATTGCTTCAATTGATTAGAATCTTGATCTGACGAAGAACTGGCCGCTGCCTATTCAGCCGCACTGACTGGCACGTTTTCTGCGGAATCGATTGAAGTATCGGGGGCATAGAACGGGTCCAGCCGGTAGACTTCCATGGTGCCGCTGCGGCCGCGCAGGTTGTGTTTGCCGACAGGCTGGTAGTGGGTCTCCGCAGGCAACCGGGCGATTGTGTCGGAACTCGCCAGAATCACTATTTCAGGTCTGTCCTCGGCCTCGCGTCCAAGCGTCTGCAGTCGCTCCGCCGCGTTCACCGTGTCTCCAACAACGGTATAGTTCCACCGGTCAAAGGCACCGACATTGCCGACGACGGCCGGGCCAGAATGGATTCCGATGCGAAGCTGGATCACGGGCCGGCCTTCCGAACGCGCCTTTTCGTTGGCCTCGTGCTGGGCAACCGCAATTCTGCGCGCGGTTCTGACCGCTGCTTCCGCGTGATCGGCTCTTTCGTCAGGCGCACCCCAGAAGGCCAGCATGCCGTCGCCGAGGAACTTGTCGACGGTGCCGCCATCGCTTTCAACCGCTTCGACCAGGATGGCGAAATGGTCATTCAGCAACCCTGCCGTTTCTTCCGCGCTCAGGTTTTCCGAAATTGCGGTGAAGCCGACAATGTCGGTGAAGAAGACTGTCAGGTCCATCTCGCGGGCTTCTGCAGCCTTGCTGCCTCCAAGCCGCATCAGCTTGATAAACAGGGAACGCGGCACATAGGTGTTCATGGCCTTGAGACCCTCAACCATGGAGTTGAAGGCCAGCGCCACCTGGTCAAGCTCGGCGACCCTGCTGCGCGGCAGCGGTTCGACCTCATTCAGCGAAAGCTCGCCGATCCTGCGGGACTGAACGGCAAGATTTCTGAGCGGCCTTGCGACACGTCGACCGATCCAGAACGCGACCAGAACCGACACCACCAGGGCACCAAACCCGACAAACATGGACCCCGCCAGACGCTGGACCTCACGTGACACGGTCGCCCCGCGGTAATACTGGCCAATCGTCCAGGGTCGGTCGCTGAAGCCGCCGATTTCGGCTTTCATCAGGATGAATTCTTCTTCCCCGGCTTCCACGATAGACACGCTCACACCCAGGTCGGCGGCCTTTTCAAATTCTTCCAGGGGCGTTTCATCGACCATCGCAGCCAGAACGGGATCGCCGGCGCGTTGCCAGGAAATCGGCAGTTTGCCATTCAGCTGCCCGCCGATCTGCAGACGCTGCGCGTCCGAATGCATGATGAGATTGCCGTCATCGGAAATGATGAAGATCGAGTTGTCCGGTCCCTCGTCCAGCGAGGAAACGATCTCCGTCAGGTCCTCCATGGAACTTGCTGCCGTGAGCACACCGATCATTTCGTCGTTCTGGACGACCGGAACGGAAACATTTGCAAAGAGGCCGACTTCGTGCACGACGATCGGTCCCCAGGTGGGCGGGCTTGTCTTCGTGATCACGGGCAGGTCCGGTGAATCGAGCCCAGGTGGTGGCTTGGCGCTGTCTATGTGCCAGATCTTGCCGGAGGGCGCGCGATAGACGCCGATACGCCGTCCATCCACGTCCGTCAGTGACAGGATGGTCAGATCGCGGTTCGCTTCAAGAGCAATCGACAGATCCTGCAAGGTCCTCTTGCGGTTTTCGAAGCCCAGCGTGCCATCGTCGAAATAGGGTTTCAGCCCGACCACCGAGTTCTGGACCGAACCGAAATGGGTCGTCAATTGCTGTTCCAGCGCCTGGGTGCTCAGGACCGTCTTGTCATTCAGCAGCGAAAACGTGTTCTGAAAATTTGCCGAAACGGACAATGCCAGGACCGCGCCGATCGCGATTGCCACGAAAGCACCAAAACCCAAGCCAACGACGGTCGTGAGCGGTAGAATGATACGGCGACCTGAGCGGTTCCGTTTCTTCATCGGGCGTGGTCCTTGTTTCAACTCATTCAGCTTACCTGCCAAGAACTTGGCGTCAAATTAAGGCAGGGCCAATGTTTCCCCAGAACATGGAGTATATTTCAGTCGGCTTTTGCCGAGAATTTCCGCAGGGCGAGTTCCTGCAAAAGAATGATGGTCTTTGAGTCCCGGATTTCGCCGTTTCGAATCATGTCGAGCGCCTTTTCAAGCGGAACGTGAAGAACCTCGATATCCTCCCCTTCGTCCTCCTTGCCGCCGCCGGAAGTAACCTGATCCTTCATATGGTACGTGCCGGTGAAAAACGCCAGATACTCCGTGACGGACCCCGGGCTCATGTGAACATCGTAAAGGTGCTGCAGCGCAGAGACCTGAAAACCGGTTTCCTCGATGAGTTCTTCGCGGATCCTTTCCGCCGGGTCCATGCCTTCCAGCAAACCTGCCGGCGCCTCGATCACGAACGGGTCACGCCCGGTCAGCCAGACCGGCAACCGGAACTGCCGGGTGAGAAGGACACAATCGGTCTCCGGATTGTGGAGAAGACACACGGCTCCGTGGCCACGGTCATAAACCTCACGAACCTGTTCCTGCCATTCGCCGTCGCGCCGACGATAGCTGACCCGGTACTTGGTCAAGGTGGCCCAGTTATCCGAGAGCACCTCGCTGTCGAGCACCTTCAGATAGTCGGTGTTTTCCATGCGGCCATTGTTCCTAGTTTTTTGAGCTCAGACCCAGCTCGGCAAGTATTTCCTGCGTGTGTTCACCCAACGCGGGCGCAGCGCGATCAAGAACAAGTTCGGCGTTCTGAAAACTGATCGGTGTGCGCACCGATTCGACATGACCGCCTTCGACACCGCTTGCGGGCAATGCGACCTTCAGGCCCCGGTGTTGCACCTGCGCGTCGTTGAACACATCCTCGACCGAGTTGATGGGCCCCGCCGGTACACCCTCCAGCTCCAGCGCAGCCAGCAAATCGTCCCGCGTTCTGGTGGAGGTTTCAGCTGTCAGGATGGGAACCAATTCGCTTCGGGCGGACACCCGGGCGGCGTTGGTTGCGAATTTCGGCTTGTCGGCCAGTTCCGGCAGGCCGAGCACGCCACACAATCTCCTGAACTGCCCGTCATTGCCGACCGCGATGATCAGATGGCCGTCACTGGCCGGGAACACCTGGTAGGGCACAATGTTAGGATGGGCATTGCCCAGTCGCTTGGGGGCCTTGCCCGACACGAAATAATTGAGCGCCTGATTGGCCAACACACCGACCTGCGCGTCGAGAAGCGCCATGTCGACCCACTCGCCTTCACCCGTTTCGTCCCGCCGACGCAATGCGGCAAGAACACCGATGACGCCGTAGAGGCCGGTGAAGACATCGGCAAAGGCGACACCGATCTTCTGCGGATCTCCGTCCGGATCGCCGGTCAGGTCCATGATGCCGCCCATGCCCTGGATCATGAAGTCGTACCCGGCGCGGTGGGCATAAGGCCCTTCCTGGCCAAAACCTGTAATGGAGCAATAGACAAGCTTCGGATTGACCTTCTTCAGGCTTTCGTAGTCCAGCCCGTATTTGGCCAGGCCGCCGACCTTGAAGTTTTCGATGACAACATCGGCTTCGCTGACCAGGCGACGCACGATATCCTGTCCCTCATCCGTACGGAAATCGACAGTGATCGAACGCTTGCCCCGGTTGCAGGCATGAAAATAGGCCGCATCACGGTCCTTACCGGCCTCGTCGCGCACGAAAGGCGGCCCCCATCCCCTGGTATCGTCCCCTTGAGGGCTTTCGACCTTGATCACATCTGCGCCAAGGTCCGCCAGTGTCTGTCCCGTCCATGGCCCCGCAAGAATGCGAGCGAGTTCGATAACCTTTATGCCCTTCAGCGGCGCGGTCATTGTCTTTTCCTTAGTGGTGACGGAAGCCCTCAGACTTCGGACGCTTTTCGATAGATATGGTACCGGCCGGGATGGATTCCCTCAGGCTTTTCAAGTCTTTCGAAATTCGGGAGATCCAGCTCCAGCGCAGTCAGGACAAACCCGCCAACAGCCATGCGTTCGTTGATCAGCGGCGCGAGCCAGTTGACGATTGCGAGATCGTTGGTCGGGTCTGCCGAACCGATATCGATATGGGCAAAGGACGCCCTGGCCCCGACGCGGGGACCGCAAAATGCCAGCGTGTCGCGAATGTCGCCGAGAATCATGTGCTCGGCATCCGGCGCACAGCTCGGATGGCAGTTCATGGCGAAATCAAAGACGAAAATCTCCTTGTCGGGGTAAATTTCCCGCAAGTGGTCGTAGGTCCTGCCATTGCCAAGACCAAGCTCCAGAACCGGCCCCTCAACCTCGTTGACCTTGTCGACAAGATACTCAAGCAAAATCTTCTGCGAAGTCATACGGCGGATAAAGCTGTCCAAACGGCTCATTAATCAGATCCCTGTAACCCTTAATGGACATCACATAGACAATGCCTTGTCTCAGGTCAAAACCAAGAATGCCCGATCCGCTACTATTTTGGTTCGGTGACTGAAGTTGTTCGGTTCCCGATATTCGGAACTTTGCCGTATACGAGGTTCATGGTAACGGCTAGGATTCATCCGAAGCCCGCACATGCTTACCCGCGGAAATTACTGGAGATTTCGATGCAATCCGAAACGGCACCGGCCATCCGGCTGGAAGACTACAAAGCCCCGGCCTACCGCATCGAAGAGGTCCGGCTGGATGTAATGCTCGATCCGACCGCGACCCAGGTGACAGCCACTTTGAGCGTCGTCAGACCGGAAGAGACCGAGGCCGGGACACCACTGGTGCTTGATGGCGATGAGCTCGTTCTTTCGGGTATTGATCTGGATGGTGAACCCCTGCCTCAAGACGCGTTTCAGGCAACGCCCCAAAGACTTGAGATATCCGGACCAGCTCCCAACCACTTCGAGCTGACCATCCGGACGGAGCTCAACCCCGACGCAAATACAAAGCTCATGGGATTGTATCGGTCATCCGGGACCTTCTGCACACAGTGTGAAGCAGAAGGTTTCAGGCGGATCACATATTTCCTCGACCGTCCCGACGTTCTCTCGGTCTATACGACACGGCTTGAAGCACCGATTTCGACCTGTCCGGTTCTGCTTGCGAACGGAAACCTTGTTGACGCAGGAAATGTCGCCGGTACGGACCGCCATTATGCCATCTGGCATGACCCACATCCCAAGCCTGCCTACCTCTTTGCGATGGTTGCCGGCGACCTTGCGGAAGTCAGCGACAGGTTCACTACGGCATCCGGCAAGGAGGTCGACCTCAATATCTATGTCGAACACGGGAAGGAAACCCTGTGTGACTGGGCGATGGATTCCCTCAAACGGTCCATGGCCTGGGACGAGGAGGCTTACGGCCGGGAATATGACCTGGACGTGTTCAACATCGTCGCCGTCTCGGACTTCAACATGGGGGCCATGGAGAACAAGGGCCTCAACATCTTCAATGACAAATATGTGCTTGCCGACCCGGAGACGGCAAGCGACCAGGACTACGCCAATA
The DNA here is from genome assembly GCA_017643925.1 of Roseibium sp. Classification (GTDB taxonomy): domain Bacteria; phylum Pseudomonadota; class Alphaproteobacteria; order Rhizobiales; family Stappiaceae; genus Roseibium. The sequence continues at coordinate 69,878 of JAEPML010000005.1, forward strand.
TCGAGGCCGTGATCGCGCATGAATATTTTCACAATTGGACCGGCAACCGCATTACCTGCCGCGACTGGTTTCAACTCTGTCTGAAGGAAGGGCTGACGGTCTTTCGCGACCAGGAGTTCTCTGCTGACATGCGGTCCCGCGCGGTCAAGCGCATTGCGGACGTCCGGCTGTTGAAATCCCACCAGTTTCCGGAGGATGCCGGTCCGCTCGCCCATCCGGTCAGGCCAAAAATTTATCATGAAATCAACAACTTCTATACAGCCACTGTCTACGAAAAAGGCGCAGAGGTGGTCCGGATGCTCAAGACGCTTCTGGGAGCGGAGAAATTCCGGGCCGGTCTGGACCTCTATTTCGAACGCCATGACGGGGAAGCAACGACCATCGAAGCGTTTCTGACCTGTTTCGAAGACGCAGCCTCAACAGATCTCAGTCAGTTTTCCCTGTGGTACGAGCAGGCTGGGACACCGCTAGTCACCGTCGACACGGAATACGATCCCGACAGAAAGACATTTGCGATCTCCCTGTCGCAGGAAATCCCGCCCGTCCCCGGACAGAAGACCAGCAAACCTGCCGTCATTCCGTTGCGTTTCGGATTGATCGGCCCCAATGGTGAAGACATGGCACTCGAGCAGCCGCTCGGTGCCGAAACCAGCGAAGATGTCCTTGTTTTGAGCAAAGCCCGCCAGGACGTGACCTTTGAGAAGGTTGCCAGCGAACCGGTATTGTCGCTTCTGCGCGACTTTTCCGCGCCGGTGCGGCTCAACCAGAAACTTGAGGCGCGCGAATTGCGCTTTCTAGCCGAGATGGATTCTGACCCGTTCAACAGATGGCAAGCCGTCCAGACACTTGCCATGCTGGACCTGGTTCGTCTCACGAAAATGATCCGCGAAGGTCAGGACTGCAGCCCCGACCCCGATGTCATCGGCATATTCGGGGCGGTTGCAAAAGATGCATCGCTGGATCCTGCCCTGCAGGCTCAAGCCCTCACGCTTCCCAGCGAGGCCGATATCGCCCAGGAATTCGGCAAGGACGTCGATCCGGACGCCATCCACGCCGCTCGAGTCCTTTTGAGGAGCGAAATTGCCCGCCGGCATGGCGCCGCTCTCATGGAACTCGCCGGGGAAAGAAGTTCAAATGCGCCCTATTCACCCGATGCGGCGTCCGCCGGACTGAGGGCCTTTGCAAGCCGGGCCCTGCACTATTATTGCGTTTCGGGTAATGAAGATGCCCCGGCGATCGTCTGGGACCGATTCCAGGCATCCGACAACATGACGGATCGGCTGGCAGCACTGACGCTTCTGGTTCACGACGATCTGCCAAGACGGCAAGACGCACTCGATGCGTTTCGCCAGCGCCACAGTGACAGTTCGCTGGCACTCGACAAGTGGTTCATGACGCAGGCGACCGCTCCTGGTGACGACGCGCTTGCGAACGTGATGTCGCTCCAGTCCCACGAACTCTACGATCCGTCCAATCCGAACAGGGTCCGCTCCCTGCTGCAATCCTTTGCAACGGGCAATCCAACCCAGTTCGCGCGCCTGGACGGTGCAGGCTTCGACCTGATCGCGGATGCCGTCCTGTCGATCGACCAGCGCAATCCTCAGGTTGCCTCGCGCCTCCTGACCAGTTTTCGCTCCTGGCGTGCGCTGGAACCAAAGCGATCTGCTCTAGCGGAAGCTGCCCTGATCAGGATCTCTTCATATGAAAATCTATCAAGAGACAGCCGCGACATCGTCGACAGAACTCTGCAATAGTACCTACTACTAAGCAGCCACTAAAAGAGTGCCTCAAAACAAACGTCCCATTAACCATTTTCTTCTTCACTGGGACTAGACAACACCCGTCGTTTTGATTCAAATGGAAGTGATTCGGAGCACTCTCCGGGACGGCGGATACTGAGGCACACTTCCCATGGCGCGAGCACTAGCTGGCGACGCATCATCGCGGCGCGGCGAGAAGGAGTCTGAACTTGAGAACGGCGCAAGCAGCCAAAGCTTGTCGCTGCAAGGTCTGCTCGCCTCGCTCGGCGTCAACATCGTCCGCTCCGACAGCGCCATGCGCAAAGTCATTCCCGGGCTTGCCATCGTCTTCATTGTCGTTCTTGCGCTGTTTCGTGCCGGAGAGCTCGCCGACGAGTTTGCAGAAACAGAAAGAACCGCACAAACGACATTGAGTCTGATGGCCACGGTCGTGTCCGCCAATCTCAATGCCTCCCAGGAAGCCCTTCCCGAAATCGGCTACCGCACGACGCTGAAGCGTATCCTTGCGGACAGCCTGCCAGCAGGCGCGACCAGCACGAGCCGGGTGTTCCTGATCACGGACCAGTCCGGAACGGTTGTCGCCTCAGCGCCCATCCTCCCCGATCTGGAAGGCCGTCCGATCACCGACATCATCGGCCCATCACAGCCACTGACAGTTTTCGGTGCGCGTGCCGGTGTCCTGTCCGTTCCGGCTGATCTTGGTGCCAGCGATGGCGCAGAGCAGGTACTGGCGACAGTTCATCACCTCAACGGCGGCCTTGGCATGGTCGCCGCCCTGCAGCCGGAAAGCGCGATTTATGCCAACTGGCGCGACGACCTGTCCGCCAATGTGACGCTCTTTGTCGGTACATCCCTGGTTCTTCTGGCCGTCATCTACGGTTTCTTCAGCCAGGCCTCCAGGGCTGAGCATGCCGATGACATGTACGCCGCCACACGCGCTCGCATCGACACGGCCCTCACCCACGGTCTCTGCGGCCTTTTCGACTGGGACCTGTCGCGTGGCCGCATGTTCTGGTCGTCATCGCTCTATGAATTGCTTGGACGTGAACCCAAAGACGACATCCTGAGCTTTGCTGACGTTGCGGACCTGACACATCCGGACGACATAGACCTCCTGGGCCTTGCTGAGCATCTCCTGGAAAGCGGCGAAACGCTGGTCGACGAAACCTTCCGCATGCGCCATTCCGATGGCAGCTGGATCTGGCTGAGGGCACGCGGCGAGATCCAGTCCGAGCCGGGACGGGCCGAGCCCCATCTGATCGGCATCTGCATCGACATCACCGAGCAGCACCAGCTTGCAGAGCAAAGCCGCATGGCGGACCTGCGCCTTCGAGACGCCATCGAAACCATCTCGGAAGCCTTCGTTCTCTGGAACGCCAAGAACGAACTCGTCATCTGCAACTCGAACTACCAGTCGCTGCACAGCCTTCCGTCCACCGTCGTCAAGGCGGGAACGCCGTACAACGAAGTTATGGCCGCGGCCTCCAACGCGGAAGTCGCGCCCAAGACCGTATCGGTCCGGCAGCGCGGCGATGCTCCTGAAGGGGACTACGAGGCGCAGCTCGAAGACGGCCGCTGGCTGCAAATATCCGAGCGCCGCACCAAGGACGGCGGCTTCGTCTCCGTCGGCACCGACATCACCGCTCTGAAGAAGCACGAAGAAAAGCTGATGGACAAGGAGAAGCGCCTGAAGGCCAGTGTCTCCGACCTCCAGAAATCGCGCCAGACACTCGAGATCCAGGCACGCCAGCTGGTCGAGATGGCCGACAAGTACCAGGAAGAAAAGACCCGGGCCGAGGACGCCAACAAGGCCAAGTCCGAATTCCTTGCCAATATTTCGCACGAACTCAGAACGCCGCTGAATGCGATTATCGGCTTTTCCGACATCATGACGCAGGAAATGTTCGGACCGATCGGCACGGAGCGGTACACCGATTACTGCAAGGACATCTACTCCTCCGGCACCTATCTGCTCAACGTGATCAACGACATTCTCGAAATGTCCAAGATCGAGGCTGGCAGGATGACGATCGAAGCGGAAACAGTCAGCGTCTCTGATGCGGCCGCCGATGCCAGCCGGATCGTCACCGGTGCCGCAACCGAAAAGAACATCGCCGTTCAGAGCGACGTGTCCGAACACGCCCTGGTAAGTGCCGACCGCCGGGCGCTCAAGCAGATTCTGCTCAATCTTCTTGCCAATGCCGTCAAGTTCACACCGGACAACGGCACGGTCACCCTGAAAGCCCGTCCGCGCGGAGACAAACTGTTTTTCGAAGTCACCGACACCGGGATCGGCATTTCCGAACGAGACATCGAGCGCCTCGCCAAACCCTTCGTCCAGGTGGAAAACCAGTTCACGAAGACCCATCAGGGATCCGGGCTCGGACTGGCAATTGCTCGGTCCCTGGTCGAACTTCATGGCGGCAAACTGACCATTCAGTCCGAGGTCAAAAAGGGTACGACGGTGAGCTTCACCCTTCCGCTGGCGGAACAAAACGCCGCCTGACGACTGCAGTCACGATAACCAGCCCAGAAAAGGCCTGCCAGGGAACCTGACGCTGTTCAGCTTTCTTCAGCCGAGACTTCCCCCACCAACTGAACGAAGACTGCGCGCACCTTTTCCTGCAAGTCTGCCAGTTCCGTCTGCAAGCGTTCGAAAGTCGGGCTGCCTGATGCCTGGACCAAAAGATCCAGCACGCCGCGTGGCGCGTCCTCGGGCACGAACTTGCCCTCAAGCGCAAGCCTCAGAACCTGTGTGAGCCGCTGATAGAGACGCAATGCCTCCAGCAACAGTTCCGCATTGCCCTGATCGAGGGCTCCTGCATCCCTCAGGTTCTCAAGTGCCTGTTCGGTGCCCTGTGCCAGAACTTCCGGATTTTCATCCGCGTAGACCAGTTGAAGAAATTGGGCGATGAACTCGATATCAACAAGGCCACCGGCAACTTGCTTCAAGTCCCAAATGTCTTTGGTGCCCTTCTCTTTTTCGATGCGTGCCCGCATGGAACGCACGTCATCTGCAAGTTTGGACCGGTCTCGCGGTTGAACCAGTGTCTGGCGAATGCTGTTTGAAATCTTCTCGGCAAATTCAGGCGTAGTCGACGCAATCACGCGGCCCCGGGTCAAGGCCATGTGCTCCCAGGTCCACGCATCCTTTTGCTGGTAGGAAATGAATCCGTCGAGGTTTGTCGCCAGCGGACCGGCATTGCCGGATGGCCGCAGCCTGAAATCGACCTCGTAGAGTGACCCCTCGGCAGTCGGCGCTGAAAGCGCCGTTACCAGCCGTTGCGTCAAACGGATGTAATACTGGGAGACTGCCAGGGGCCGAGCACCGTCCGACTGTTTGACGTCTTCCGGCGCCTCGTAGAGCAGAATGAGGTCCAGGTCCGAGGAAGCGGTCATCTCGCGGCCGCCGAGCTTGCCCATCGCAAGGACGGCCACGTTTCCACCGGGCACAACTCCGTGCGTTTCACCGACATGCGCGATGACCTGGGTCAGCAGGCGACCGACGATGACTTCGGCCAGTCTTGCCAGCGCGAAGCCGACGCGGTCGGCAGTCAACGTGTCCGATATCAGGCGCAAACCGATCAGAAACTGCTGCTCCTGTGCAAAGATCCGGGCCCTGTCCAGCGCCTCTTCGTAGAAACGCGATTGTTCCAGCGTCCGATCCAGTCCGACGCGAAACTCGCTCACACTTGGCATGGCGCCGAAGAAAGCCGGATCGAGAACGGCATCCAGAACATGCACCCGCTTGGAAACTGTGTCCGCCATTCTTGGGGCAGCACCCATGGTTGTCGCGAGCAATGTTAGGAGCTGGGGATTGGATCGCAACAGCGAAAACAGCTGGACGCCGGCCGGCAGTTTGGCCAGAAAACTGTCAAAGGCACGCAAGGCCGTATCGGCATTGTCTGTTGCAGCCAGCGCGCCGAGCAGGGTCGGATGCATTTCGGTCAGCCGTTCCCGGGCCTTTGTCGACCGGGTACAGGGATAACGGCCGAAGTGCCAGGACTTCACGATACTCGCGGCCTCTGCCGGTTGGCTGAAGCCGAGCCTTTCGAGTGTTTCCAGCGTTCCCGGATCGTGATCATCACCTGTGAAGACCAGGTTTCCAACGTCTGAAGACAAGCCAGGCTCGTCTTCGAACAGTTCCGAATAATGGTGCTGTACCCGTTGCAGGTGCTGCAGAAACGCGGCCTCGAAGTCCTTCAGATCACCGAAGCCCATCAACTGGGAAATACGCCACAGACCGTCTTCGTCCTTGGGCAGAAGCTGGGTCTGTTCGTCGTTGAGCATCTGGATCCGGTGCTCGACATCACGCAGGAAACGATAAGCGCAGGTAAGGTCGTTCTTTGGCTTTGCCCGAATCCAGTCCGCCTCATAGAGCGCATTGAGCATGTCGAGCGTGCGCCGGCCACGCAGAGCCGTGTTTCGCCCACCGGCAATCAGCTGTTGCGTTTGCACGAAGAACTCGACTTCGCGGATGCCACCACGGCCGAGTTTCACGTTGTGACCAGCGACAGCAATGACACTATGCCCCTTGTGCATGTGGATCTGTCGCTTGATCGACTGGACATCCGCAATTGCCGCAAAATCAAGATACTTGCGCCAAATGAACGGCACAATTTCTTCCAGGAACGAATCACCTGCCTGGATGTCTCCGGCACAGGGGCGTGCCTTTATAAGGGCGGCGCGTTCCCAGTTCTGGCCCAGGGACTCGTAATAAACCAGTGCTGCTGGCACCGACATGGCCAGCGGTGTGGCGCCCGGGTCGGGTCGCAGACGCAGATCCGTGCGAAACACATAGCCGTCTTCGGTTCGGTCCTGCATGATCTTGACCAACCGCCGCGTCAGACGGACAAACTCGACCGGCGCCTCGGCACCACCGGCCATTGGGGCCTTGTGCGGGTCATAAAGGATGATCAGGTCGATGTCGGACGAATAGTTGAGTTCGTTCGCGCCATGCTTGCCCATGGCCAGCACAATCAGACCGCTGTCCCTTTCAGGCTCATCGGGGTCAACGGGAACGAACTTGTTCCGGCGCGCCAGATCCCTCAGGCAGAAACGGATAGCCGCGGTAAGGGAGGCGTCAGCAAAACCGGCCAGCGCTGAAGTGACATTGTCCAGATCAATCGCGCCGGCAATATCGGCCAGCCCAAGGGTGAGCGCCAGATCCTGTTTGAGAAGGCGAAGCGCCCGCATGACACCGGCTTCGTCCTCGGCATGGGCAGACCTGGCTTCGTTCAACAGGCGCTCCAAGCGCAATTCCGGAATGTCATGCAATATGGCGAGCAGACGCCCCGCATCCTTGAGCATCAGTTCTCTCAGATACGGAGAATTCCCGATAATTCCGCTCAGAAAGTCCTTGAGCCTCGGGTCATTGTGAAACAGTTTCCCAAGCGCATTTCCGGCCTCGTCGTCTTCCAGAAGGTCTTTCAGAAAGAGAGCTGCCCGATCCTGATCCGGAGGCGACGGCACGACCGATATGCGCGTGTGAAGTGCGCCCGGACCGTTCCCTCCACTCGATTGATCAGCTTCTTGTTCCGGCGGCGTTGCCTTGCCCATCATTGCTCCCGCTGCTGACCGGTGTGACCGGTTTCAGATCAATCCGGGCAGTGAGTCCCGGCGCCTCATTTTTGAAGCGCAAGTCTCCACCATGCAAGCGTGCAACCGCCTTGACGAGGCTCAATCCCAAACCTGTTCCAGGTTCCGATCTGCTTTCTTCCAGGCGCACGAACCGATCCTGTACTCGATCGAGGTCTTTGTGCGGTATGCCCGGCCCGTTGTCTGAAACCGACAGTATCACACGTTCGCCCTCAATCCGGCCAGACAGGGAAATGACCAGGTCTCCGGCTTCCGGGCGGCCGTATTTCAACGCGTTTTCAATCAGGTTGACCAGGACCTGATTGATCATGTCCCTGTTGCAGTCGGCCATCAGGCCATCGGGCAGATTGATATCAAGACGCCCGCCCTCATCTTCCACAAGGGGCTCGTAAAGGTCGGCAATTTCCGCGACGAGCTTGTTCAGATCCACCGGTTCGAGAACTGTACCCGGTGCCATCGATTCGATACGGGCAATTCTCAGAAGCGAATTGAAGATGCGAAGAAGATGGTCGGTCTCTTCCAACGTCGCTTCCAGCGCTTCCCGATAGCCCTGCTCGTTCTTCGCATCACGCAGGGCTGTTTCAATACGCGTCTGCAGACGCGTGAGCGGTGTCTTGAGGTCGTGAGCGATATTGTCCGTGACGTCCTTCATGGACTGCATCAGGATTTCGATGCGCTCCAGCATCACGTTGAGATTGATCGCCAACCGGTCGAATTCATCGTCGTTTCCGGCAATGGACAGGCGTTCGGAGAGGTCGCCATTCATGATGGCGCGGCTGGACGCGGAGATGTCATCGATCCGCTTCATCACGCGCCGGCTTACAAACAGCCAGGTGATCGCGCCCATGACGACCACAACGGCCAGCCACAAACGCAGGGCATTTCCAAGAAGATTGGAGAAACGCAGCTGGTCGCCGAGATCGCGGCCGACAAGCAAGCGGAAACCACCCCGCAATTCAAAGGTGCGCACCATGGCCTGGCGCTCGACGTCCTCCGTGTCCACACCGAGACGGGTGTAGCGGACCCGGCGCAGTCCGCCGTCTGCTTCTTCGAGCACCATGGTCGGCAATCTGGCAATGTTGCCAACCAGGGCATTTCCGGAGAAGTCGACCAGAAGATAGAGGCTTGCGTCGGGATGGCGGGTTCTGCGGTCGATTGTCTCGACCAGATTGCGAACCCCGCCCCGCACGTAAACCTCGGAGAGACCATTGAGCTCCGCATCGATGGTCTGAACCACCTGCTCGGACATCAAATGATCGGTATTCTCCGCGATGTAAACCAGCAGGATTCCCGAGATCACCGTAAAGACAGTGATATACAGCAACGACAGCTTGAAAGCTGTCGTGCGGGTAAATCTAGTGAACCGCGTCACGGATCGTGTATCCAGCGCCTCTGATCGTGTGCAGGAGCGGCGTGTCGAAACCCTTGTCGATCTTGCCCCGCAGCCTGGAAATGTGAACATCGATCACATTGGTCTGCGGATCAAAATGATACTCCCAGACATTCTCCAGAAGCATGGTGCGGGTCACAACCTGACCAGCGTGCTGCATGAGGTATTCCAAGAGGCGGAATTCACGAGGTTGCAGCGGGATCTCTACATCGCCGCGGCGGCAGGAATGTGCCATCCGGTCCAAAGTCAGGTCACCCACCGTGTAGGTGGTTTCGACCTGGCTGGCGGATTTGGGACGCCGGGCGAGCGCTTCGACGCGGGCCTGCAATTCCGTGAAGGCATAAGGCTTGGGAAGATAGTCGTCACCCCCTGCCTTCAATCCCTTGACCCGGTCATCGACCTGTCCGAGGGCGGAGAGGATCAGAACCGGCGTGTGATTCTTCTCCCGTCGCAGTTCCTGAATGACAGACAGGCCATCAAGCTTGGGCAGCATGCGGTCGACGATCATGATGTCGTAACTGCTGTCGAGAGCCATCTGAAGGCCGGTCTGACCGTCAGCGGCCTGATCGGCCGTGTGGCCCAGTTCACTCAACCCCTTCACCAGGTAGCTCGCTGCCTCGGGGTCGTCTTCAATTACAAGAATCCGCAACATGACATCCTTTGTATCGTGACTTGACCAGAAAGAAAACGGGGGGCTGGCGGCGGCGATGGATGTGAGACGCCGCCGCCAGACAGGAGACAAGACCGACTTGTCGGGGTTTCGGGGGGCAGAGGGCAAGCCGGTCTTGCTGCCAGGGTCCGGTTCGGGCTGGAACCGGTCCCTGATCAGGCCAGGTTCATTGGCAGGGCCACGAACCGGGTTGTGTCGTTGGTTTCAATCCGGAAGAGCACGGCCTTGCGACCATCCTTTTCCGCCTTCTCCAGGGCTTCCAGGACGTCGGCAGGGCTGTTGACCTCCATGCCGGCGATTTCCAGGATGACATCACCGGTGTTCAGGCGCTTTTCAGCAGCCGGTCCATCCGGGTCAATCTCCGCGATGACCACACCATTGCCGTCGAGGCCGGCATCGGCCTTGCTGGTAACGGTCAGTCCAAGGTCGTCCAGACTTGTCGAGGTGTCCTCAACACTCGGCTGCACTGCGGTGGCTGCTGCCTGTTCCGTTTCCTGGAGACGTCCCAGTTTTACAGTTACGTCCTGTTCCTTGCCGTCACGCCAGATGGTTACATCAACGTCCGTGTCGGGTTCGAAGGCAGCGATGATCTTGGACAGCTCACGCGGCCCTTCAACCTGAGTGCCTTCAACCGCCAGGATGGTGTCGCCTGAGCGCAGGCCAGCCTTCTCAGCCGGGCTGTTTTCCTGCGCTTCCGCGACGATGGCGCCGCGGGCCTCTTCAAGGCCAAGGCTTTCCGCGATGTCATCCGTGACGTTCTGTATCTGAACGCCAAGCCAGCCTCGAACGACCTTGCCGTCGTTTTTCAGCTCCATGATGACATCTTGCGCGGTCGAGGCCGGGATTGCGAAAGCAATGCCGACATTGCCACCGGACGGCGAGAAGATCGCCGCATTCACACCGATCACCTCACCCTTCATGTTGAAGGCAGGACCGCCGGAGTTACCGCGGTTGACGGGGGCGTCGATCTGGATGAAATCGTCGTAGGGACCTGCGCCAATGTCACGGCCACGGGCCGAGACGATACCGGCAGTCACCGAGCCGCCAAGTCCGAAAGGATTGCCGATCGCAACTGTCCACTCACCGACAGACGGCGCATCATCAGCGAAGTCGACATAAGTGAAGTCCTTGTCTGCTTCGATTTTCAGCAGCGCCAGGTCCGTCCGCTTGTCAGCACCGATCAGGGTCGCATCATAAGTGTCGCCATTGTGGTCGATGACGGTAAATTCGGTACCGCGATCAATCACATGGTGATTGGTGACTACAAAGCCGTCCTTCGAGATGAAGAAACCAGAGCCCTGGGACATGCCGAACTGGCGCGGGGTACGGCGTGGCTTCTGTCCTTCCTGGCCACCCTGGCCACCGAAGTCGCGGAAGAAGCGCTCAAACGGATGACCTTCGGGGAGCCCCTTGAAGAAATCCTGGAAGCCGTCGCCGCCGCCGAAGTTCATCATGCGCGGTTCGGCTGCCTGCTTGACCTGTACGCTAACGACGGCCGGGCTGACAGTGCGCACAACTTCAGAAAAGTCGACCGGGGCAACGACATTGTCGACACGGACCGGATCGGCCTGCGCCATCTGGCTGGGAACGATCGTCTGGGCGGTCAAGAGACCGGCTGTGCCGAGTGCGACAACTCCTGCCAGCAATTTGGCACGGCGGGACCGCAAAGGAGAGATTGACCGACGGTTTTGCATATTTTCTTCCTCTGTAGACTTTCTTATTGAAGGTCAGTTTCTTGAACGCACACGGGGACTCGCGTTCCAGGTTCGAAAAAGAAAATAGGAAACGCCGCCTTACAGGCGCCTGACGGCGGCATTACGGTTTTGTAAGGTTTGGAAAACAGGCACTCCGCGCCCGTTAAGCGCTCGCAAGAAGCGACGTAAACCCTTGAAATTGCTTGAAGGAAAACTCAACCGCCTTCAACGGGTGGTGGCAGTCTTTTTTTCCAGGACAACCGGAAACACGACCGGCGCATCGCCTGAATGCCACTTTTCCCACTTTGGCATGATGGTCTGGAAGCGTTCTGAAGCCTCGAACGCCTTGAGCCATTCAATGAGCGCAGTCCAGTCCTCGGCGTCAAACCAGGCACGATCCGCGTTGGCAAACTGTCTGACGAAGGGAAGAATGGCATAATCAGCCAGGCTCGGGCGGGATCCGAACAGCCAGGCGCGCCCCTGCAACCGATCATTCAGTTTCCGGAGGAAGACAGATGCAGACGCCCGTTCTTCCTGCTTGTTCGCATCCTGATAGCGCGTATCGTATTTATAACGGTCGAGATGCCGTTTGAACGGTCCGTCGCACTCCTCGATCAGGGAAAACATCGTTTCCCGATCCCCTTCTTCCGGCTGCAACCATACCTCGGGGTCGGATCGCTCCAATGCCCAGAGCATGATGTCCAGACTCTCATCGAGAACACTCGCCCCGTGCTTCAAACAGGGAACGGTTGCCGACGGTGAAGCTTCCAGAAATTCCGGTGCTTTGTCGCGGAGAACAATTTCCCTCAGTTCAACAGACTGCCCGCTTGCAAGAATCGCCAGCCTGGCACGCATGGCATAAGGACATCGGCGAAAGGAGTAGAGGATCGGAAGATCGGTCATGCCCGTCATTTGGCGCATTGGGGCCGCTGCGTCAACTGTTCACCGAGAGTTCGCACAACTTCGAAAAATCCCGCATTTTCACCCGTTGTAAAGGATTTTCGGTGAGAATTCGGGCCATAGGTACAACCATGACGAACAACCTTCTTCAACTGGCCAAGGACAGCACTTCCGAGAAAAAGCACGAGCTCGCCGAGCACGTAACGGACCTGCTCGCGGCCCGATCGGACGATTCCGGTTCTGAAGAAACGCATCTCCTGAACAACATGCTGGAAGGGGTCTACGATTCCCTTGCGCTCGACACCAGGCAGAAGATGTCGGAGCGTCTGGCAGATGTGAAGTCGACCTCATCCAAACTTGCGGCCGCCATGGCCAATGACGAACTTCCTGTGGCCAAGGCAGTTCTGGAACGCTCGGAGTCGCTGGAGGACAAGGATCTCCAGAGAATCGCCGAAATCAAGGAACAGGGCCACCTGCTCGCCATCGCGAACCGGGATCATGTCAGCAACGACCTGTCCAAGCTGCTGATCAAGCGTGGCAACAAGGACGTCAAGCAAACCATTGCGGCCAACCTTGGTGCAGACATTGATGAACCGGAATTCGAGGAACTCGTCAAGGAAATGCCCAAGCAGCTTGGTGAACGCATTCGCCATCTGCGCAAGTCCAACGAGGAGCTGATCGAGGACCTGTTCAAGGACGATGGTGAAATCGCGTCCGGCTCGGAGCTTCCCAAGAAACCTTCCAAAATCAGTCCGAAAGCCTGGCTGATTGGAATTCGCCTGAAAAAGACGACCCTCAACAAGGCCGTCTACCAGCTGGCTCAGGAACATAATCTGCTCGATGCGGTGACCCTGCTTTCGTTTTTCTCAGGTCTGCAGAGCAAATATGTCCACAATCTCATGGTCCGCTTTGATTCCACGGGTATTGCGACGGTCTGCCGTGCGACCGGGATTGGCGCGAAGGAATTCCAGGCAATCTGCAAGGAACGCTGCAAGCATCTGAAATTTCCCGAAAGCACCGGCAGCAAGTGGCTCACCAACTACCACATGCTGGACGAGACCGATGCCCGCCGTTTGCTCTCGCTGATGAAAATCAAGCTCAAGACCTCAGCCGAGGAAAAGGCGGCCTGACCGCCAGCCGAAGCACCGCAAAACTTGAACAACGTCCGGGTTCCGACTTCCTTCGCACAATTGCCGAAGCGCGGCTCTCAAGACTTCATTGTAAAAATTTACAATAAAACTGTCCGTTTCTAGAGAACAAATTAACGGAACATTCCTGGTGTCTTCTTTCAATTGTCCAAATTTAGCAGTCGTTCTTATCTACTTGTAAACCCGTCATCATCTACACTCGCGGGACTGAGTATGGATTAAGATGACATGATCGACGACCTCATTAGTCTCGCGCGGGACAGCACTCCTGAAAAACGGCACCAGCTTGTTGAACATGTCACCGAGCTTTTTGTAAGCGGTGCGGATCGCTACCAGACCGAAGAAATCACGCTGTTCAACACAGTCCTGGAAAGCATGTTGCCGACCATGGGCGATGAGCAGAAACAGGCTGTTTCCGAGCAGTTGGCACCCATCGATGGCACCTCACAGAAGATTGCCAATGCATTGGCACGCGAAGAAATCGATATTGCCCGCCCGATGCTGACGCAATCCAAGGCACTCCAGCCAGAAGACATCCTGCGCCTGGCGAAAACCATGGGTCAGGGGCACCTTCTCGCTATCTCGAAGCGCGATCACCTGGAAAGCAAGGTCACCGACGTCCTGCTCGAACGCGGCGAAAGCCCGGTCAAACAGTCGGTTGCCTCCAACTCCGGCGCCGAAATCTCGGACTGGGGCTCGCGCCTCCTGATCAAGCTCGCCGAACGCGACGAGAAAATTCGCGACGCCATGATCGAGCGGTCTGACATCTCGGAAGCGGAATACGAGAAGCTGATCAGCCAGATGCCTGATCACCAGCAAACGAAAATTCGCCAGATGCGGGCAGAGAACGAAACGCTGGTTCAGGACCTTTTCCACGAGGCCAGCAAGGTCGTTGCAAGTTCCAAGCTGGAACGCAAGGCAACCAGGATTGATGCCAAGGCGACGCTGAAGGAAATTCGTGCCGGCCAGAGGTCGCTTGGCAAATCGATTACCAAGTTCGCCCTGTCCAACAATCTCTTCGATATCTGCTACCTGCTGGCCGAAATGTCGGAACTCGAGCAGAAATACGTGACCAACGTCATGGTGCGGTACGATGCCACCGGCATCGCTGTTCTGTGCCGTGCGCTTGGAGTTGAAAACGCCGACTACCAGGCGTTGTCACGCGCGCGTGCCATGCACAACAAGCAGCCTTCGTCCATTGCCGAAAAATGGGCGAACGATTACCAGTCCGTGTCCGACAAGGATGCCCGCCGCCTGCTTTCCTTCATGAAGATCCGGCTCAATACGCTCGAAGATCAGGCAGCCTGACCGACGCGGTCCGGCTATCCAATCTACAGGTTCTGACCGTCTGCCTCTCGCGTGACAACCGCGGCACCGCTTTCCAGTGTCCTGTGAACCGGGCACTTGTCCGCTATTTCCAGCATCCGTGCCCGGACCGAAGCATCCAGATCACCTTCCAGCGTGATCACGCGCTCGAAGCGATCGATCCTGCCACCTTTTTGCCGCTGCTCCTGCGAGCATTCCACACAATCGGCGGCATGAACCTTGTCATGGAGAACTTGCGTCCCGATCCTGTCGACCGAAAGCTCCTTCCTGTCCGCATACATGCGAAGGGTCATGACCGTGCAGGCGCCGAGAGCGACCGACAGGTAATCATAGGGTGACGGTCCACTGTCGAAACCACCGTAACTGGCCGGTTCGTCGGCGATCAGTCGGTGCTGCCCGCTTGAGACCATCGCCTGGAATTTGCCTTGTCGCGTTTCAACAACGTCCACACCTTGTTGCTCCGCTTCGTCGGCCACCGCGGGCATCGGGTCGAGATAGCCTGTGACCCACCCGGCAATCACCCTTGCGGCGTAGGCAGCATCCTGGCTGCGCGTCAGAAGATGATCGGCCTTGTCCAGTGATAAGAAGCTCTTGGGGTGCTTGGCGGCGACGAAGATATTCGTCGCATTGTCGATACCAACCGTATCATCCAGCGGTGCGTGCATTACCAGCAACGCCTTGCCGAGTTTCGACACCCTGTCGCGGACGGACTGGGCCTCAAGATCTTCGAGGAATTCCTTGCGGATTGTGAATGTCCGGCCAGCGAGCTCGACCTCCCCTGATCCGTGTTCCTGGATCTGGTCGACTGCACCGTGGAAATTGTGGACCACATGATCAGCGTCCGAAGGCGCGCCGATCGTGACAACGGCCCGGGCCTCCGGAATGTCGGCGGCAACCGAGAGGATGGCGGCACCCCCAAGCGAATGCCCGATCAGCAATTGCGGTGCCTGGTAGTTCTGTCTCAGGAAATCCGCAGCGCGCTTGAGATCCTCCACGTTCGAGGAAAACCCTGTATGCGAAAAGTCGCCACCGCTTGCGCCGAGCCCGGTGAAATCAAACCGGAGCACGGCAATGCCCTCCCGGCTCAATGCACCGGCAATGTGCCGCGCTGCCAGAATATCCTTTGAACAGGTGAAACAATGCGCAAACAGCGCGAAGGCGCGGATTTCTCCCGCAGGCAGATCAAGACGCGCGGCGAGCTTTGCTCCCAGCGCACCGTCAAATTCGATTTTCAGTGGACGCGTTGCCATCCTTTGGCCCTCCAGCTTTGCCTCCGCGAGAGGTAAGCATGGTAGCAGGGCATGCAAATCACGGCTTGGTGTGATTTGTGTGAAGGTTCCGGACTAGTCCCGCTCCTTGTCGAGCAAGGCTTTCAGGCGTTGTTCCTCGTCATGCGAGAGCTTGGCCTGCGGTATCTGAAAGGCTCGGTCTCCGGCAGCGGCTCTGCGGCGCAACATCGTGAAGATGGCAATCAGACCGGCCACAAGCGCCAGCGGCCCGGCGGCCCACAGAATGAGCGTGTGCCACGCAAATCTCGGTTTCAGCAAGACGAACTCGCCATAACGCGACACCAGGTAATCGATCACTTCCCCGTCGCTGTCCCCTGCCACGAGGCGCTCACGCACAAGCACCCTCAGATCCTTCGCCAGCGGAGCATCGCTGTCGTCGATGGACTGGTTCTGGCAGACCATGCAGCGCAATTCTGCAGACAGGGCCCGCGCCCTGGCTTCCAGTGCAGGATCTGCGAGTACCTCGTCGGGTGTGACCGCAAGAACCGGAGTTGCGAAAACACCGACGAGTAGCACCACGAGTGCCAGAAATGAACGAACCATCGGGTTACTCCGCAGGTGCCAGTGAAGCTGTTTTGCGTCTTGCGGCTGGTTTCGGTGCACCAATCCTGAGACGTCGATCCGCCATGGAGAAGAGCGCGCCGAGCGACATGATCACCGACCCGATCCAGATCAGGGTGATCAGGGGCTTGAAATAGACCCGGACATCGACGGCACCGTCTCCCCGGCCTTCCCCCAGCGACAGATAAAGCTGGGAAAATCCGATTGTGTGAATGCCTGCTTCCGTGGTCGGCATCTGCCGGGCGGTATAAACGCGTTTCGACGGGTCAAGCTCGGTCACATAGGCACCATCCCTGCGAACGGTGAAATGGCCCACTTCTTCCGTGTAGTTCGGACCGCGCCGCGGAGCAGCGCCGTCAAAGGTCACTTCATACCCGGAGACTTCGACCTTATCTCCCGGGCGCATCGTGACAATGTGTTCGACCTGGAACGCCGATGCCGTCACAATCCCGAGCACGGTGACACCAACACCGAAATGCGCGACGGCTGTTCCCCAGGCCGATCCGGGCAGTCCCCAGAGACGCGCGAAGCCACGTTTGGGGCCGATCTCGAAAAACTTCACACGTGTGACGATCTCGGAAATGGCGCCCGCCATCACCCAGACCGCAAGTCCGACACCGAGCGGTGCGAGCACCTTTTCCATGCCCCAGAGCCAGAACGTGAAGAGCGTCATGACCAGCGCAAGCCCCATGGCCGCATAAAGCCTCTGTGTCGCCGCAAGCAGATCGCCCCGCTTCCAGGACAGGACCGGACCATAAGGCACTGCAATCAACAGCGGTATCATCAACGGACCGAAGGTCAGATTGAAGAAAGGCGCGCCAACGGAAATCTTCTCACCTGTAATTGCATCCAGAACCAGCGGGTAAAGCGTGCCGACAAAAACGGCGGCCGTTGCTGCGGTCAGGAACAGGTTGTTCAGAACAAGCCCGCCTTCCCGGCTGATCGGCGCAAAGATGCCGCCCTGCTTCAACATGGGTGCACGCCAGGCGTAAAGAGCAAGGGACCCGCCGATGAAAATGCAAAGAAGCGTCAGGATGAACACGCCACGTGCCGGGTCTGTGGCAAAGGCATGCACGGATGTCAGGACCCCGGACCGAACCAGGAAAGTTCCCAGAAGCGACAAGGAGAAGGTGAAGATGGCGAGGAGCACCGTCCAGACCTTCAGCGCCTCGCGTTTTTCCATCACGATTGCCGAATGCAGCAGCGCGGTCCCGGCCAGCCAGGGCATGAAACTTGCGTTTTCGACCGGGTCCCAGAACCACCAGCCACCCCAGCCCAGTTCGTAATAGGCCCAGTAGGACCCCATTGCGATGCCAAGTGTCAGAAAACACCAGGCCAGCAGCGTCCAGGGCCGGACCCAACGCGCCCAGGCCGCATCGATACGACCCAGAATGAGCGCTGCGACGGCGAAGGAGAACGTGATCGAAAAGCCCACGTAACCGATGTAGAGAAGCGGTGGGTGGATCGCCAGACCGATGTCCTGCAGGATCGGATTGAGATCGGCCCCCTCGATCGGTGGGTGCGCGACACGCGCAAACGGGTTGGATGTTGCCAGAAGGAACAGGACAAAACCGGCGGTCACCCAGCCCTGCACTGTCAAGGTGGCCGCCTTGAGGTCGGAAGGCAGGTTGCCGCCAAAAACGCCAACCAGCGCGCCAAAGAAGACAAGGATCAGGACCCAGAGAAGCATGGACCCTTCATGGTTCCCCCAAACACCGGTGAACTTGTAAAGCAGCGGCTTTGCCGAATGGGAGTTCTGAACGACGTTCAGAACCGAGAAATCCGAGTTCAGATAGGCGATCGTCAGCGCGCCGAAGGACGCAAGCACCAGGAGGAACATCACAACCGATACAGGTGTTGCCACCGCCATCAGTCGTTCGTCCTTGGTGAGGGCTCCCCAGAGAGGAACAACCGATTGAACAAGGGTCAAGGCAAAGGCCAAAACCAGCGCATAATGTCCGAATTCAACGACCATGATCGTCCCGCGTCCTGTTAAAGCGAGCCAGCGTTACTGGCTTTCCGGTTCCTCTCCGCCCTGCCAGTGTCCCTGGTCCTTGAGCGCTTCGGCCACTTCCTTGGGCATATAGTTTTCATCGTGTTTGGCAAGGACACTGTCGGCAACGAACACGCCGTCCGGTCCGATAACGCCTTCCGTCACAACCCCCTGCCCCTCGCGGAACAGGTCCGGCAAGATACCCTTGTAGGTCACGTCAATCACATTTGCGGTGTCCGTGACGCGGAAACTCACCTGGGCGTTGTCAGAACGCACAACAGAGTCTTCCTCGACCAGGCCGCCCAGCCGAATACGCTGTCCCTGGGGGATAGACTTCTGCGTTATATCGGTGGGGCTCTGAAAGAAGACAATCTGGTCATTCAGGGCAAACAAAATCAAGCCAAGTGCGACAGCCAGGACAACACCCGCCGAACCGATCAGGGTCAATCTTCTCTGTTTGCGTGTCATTTCTATTCCGTCCAAAGTCTGAAGATGCAAGCACCCTTAACAATCGGGCCTCGCCATTTGGTATCAAGACCCAGATAGACCGAGCTTACGCGCTGCGTCCTTGATCTCGGACAACTCGTCGGGCTTGTCCGCAAATGCCGACGCCGCACTGGCGAAAGCATCTTCTGCATTCTGTTTTTCGCCAAGCACCGTGTAGGCCTGCATCAAGCGGTTCCACTCCTCGACCGACCCGCCCTCCTTTTCGAGCCTGTCTGCCAAACCGCTGACCATTCCACGGATCATGGCCTGCCTGTCATCTGCCCCCATTTCCTGCGACGCGGCAATGTCTTCCTGCGAGGGGCCACGCAATTGTGATGGTGCGTCCCCGTTTTCTTCAAGGGCGGCAAGCTGTTGCCTGGCCGCGTGTACCCAAGCCGCATTCTCGTCCGCGCCTTCCAGGAGATTGTTCCAGGCTTGCACGGCTTCAGCCTTCTTTCCTTCCTGTCCAAGCGAGATCGCCAGGAAGAAGCGCGGTTTGACCGCGGTCGCGTCCATTGAAACAGCCTGCTCGAAGGCGCGATGCGCGTCGGCCGTCACGAGGCCTTCATTGGCCATGGTCAGCGCCTCACCAAAATCTGTCAGCCAGTCTGGCCGCGGGCCAAGTATCCGGATTGCATTGGCATAGGCGCGCGCAGACGCCTGCGGTTGACCTTGTGAAAGATAAACGGGCGCGATCACTGCCCAACCTTCACCGTCTTCCGGATTCTGGGACAGATGCCGCTCGACGCGCGCGATGAGAACATCCACGCTTTGCTGATCGGCAGGCGCACTGAGGCGTGCTTCCAGCGGCAGGTCAGGCTGGC
Organism: Roseibium sp.; assembly: GCA_017643925.1. Classification (GTDB taxonomy): domain Bacteria; phylum Pseudomonadota; class Alphaproteobacteria; order Rhizobiales; family Stappiaceae; genus Roseibium. The sequence goes on from JAEPML010000005.1 coordinate 89,517, forward strand.
CCGGCGAGCCAAGAAGAAGATAACCGCCGAGCGCTGCGGCCGGCAAAAGCAAAAGCCCGGTCAGCTGCGCCAGCTTGAGCCGTCTGCCATTCAGCTGTTTACCGGACTGTGCCTGGTTCTTGTCATGTGCGGCAAGGAGCCGGCGGGCGACTTCGGTTCTCGCGGCTTCAGCCGCCTCTTCATCGATCAGTCCGCGCTTGAGTTCGCCGTCAATTGCTTCAAGTTGTTCGCGATATACCGCTTCGTCGGCGCTGCCCTCAGCGCCCGTCTGCACCTTAGCACCGCGTGCGAGCGGGACAAGGACCGCCAGTGCCGCAACACCGGTCGTCAATGCTATCAGGATCCAAAACATCATGGGCGCACTATAGAACGCTCAATGAAGACAATTGCAAGACGTTCTCACTGTGACCGGCGGTCGCGGTGTTCAAAAGTGTATTCTGGCTTGATCTGGATCAATTCCAAGGCGCCAAACGCGTTCGATTTCAGCGTTTTCCGAGTGCGCTGGCAACGAGCTTGCGTTCCGGGCTCGGGCCGGATGCGCCGTTCTTGGTCTTCGTGATTGCCGATTGGCGGCTGCGGCGCAACTGGGCAGCATAATCTGCGCCAAAATAGACTTCCGACAGCATGATGGCATTGTCGGCAGCGATCAGCTGCGCTTCAAGCTGCTGTCCCTTGGCCTTGCCAAGATCGGAGATGAGGGATCGCGTCACGATTTCCAGTGTTTGCTCGACCGCCTGGCGCGTTCGCTTGCCAACATCGTTGACTGCAAATGTCTCCGATGCGTTGCGCACCATCGTGACCACCTTGAGTGTCCGAACCGCCTCGTCGACACTTGCCTGATCCAACAGAAGTTTGCCCTCCCGATCCCGTTTGGGGACCTGAAGCGCCCTGCGGATGGCCCCATGGGCATTGTTGAGCTCACGCGTGATCTCGCCCGAAAGGGTCTTCTTCGTTTCGGAAAGCTGTTTGTGCCACTTCCCCGACAGCGACAGGTCCATGTCTCGTTCCACACCGCGCACAAGCGAATGGTACTCGGACAGGGCCTGGGAAAAAGCGACCGGATCCGGATTGTGGTTCCGATGCTTCAGGGCAAGGATCTGTAGCCGCTCGGCCTCGCTCATCACGACATCGACGAAGGGCGCGAATTGGGAGTTCGCGATCGCCTTGGGATCATCATCTCCGTTGAGCCGCCCCGCGAAGGAGCATAGCGCAGACGGTGTGTCTGCTCTTTCAACGAGCGCGGCAGCGATGACCGGGACGTGGTCCGGGAAACGTGCGCTGCACTTCTCTACCAGGCGCAAGACGTCATAGTCCTGTTTCAGCCTGTGCTCGTTGATGTGTTCGGGCAGATTTTGCAGAAACGGAAGCAGCCAACGTTCGGCGGCAAATACCTTCTGGATGTCCCGCAATTCTGCAATGCCGCGCTCACCACCGAGCTCGATCCCCATGCGGCGGCGTTCCTTTTCGGACACTTCCGCGTTGTGCAAGGCTTCGGCAATCGCGTCCGCGGCCCGAGTGCGCAGGGCCTGAACCAATGCATCAACGCGTTCGCCGCTGACCTTTGCATTGCCGGCCTGTTCAAGAACGGTCTGAACGTCCGTTGCAATCACGTCGCGGCTGAGCCACTTCCAGACCCTTTCCAGAACGGCACGTTCAATGCGGCCTTCCTGGCGGTTCGGCAGGGTTTCGTTGATGAGAAAGTCTTCTAGCGGCGCGAAAAACATGCGCTGAATCTGGCTGCGGCGCTGCTCGCCACCCGGCATGTCAGGGGAGACGACCTGAGGCTTTCTGAGAAGGCCAATAGCTGCGGCGAGCACAAACTGGATTTGCGGATCTTCGCCCTTTTTGAGCTTTGCCTGTTCCAGATTCCGGACGAGAGCCTCAACAGCCTTGGGGCTGAGACTTTGCAAATAAGTCTTTATTTTGCTCTCGAGCTGATCCGAATATGCCATTCACAACGTCAACATAGACATCCAATTTTTTTGGATAATAACTTGAAAAGGCTTAAGCAAATATTGAGAGACCTTGTAGGTATTTGAAACACCTCGGAAACTGCCGAAGAAGAGCTGAAGTCTTCAGCCAATAACTTGCCAGTTACCCCGGTCCGTTTCACACGCGGTGCCACGCGCCTGCAGCGTTCTGCCCTGCAGGACCATCTGGTGGGTGAACTCACGACAGCTGGTCTCGTTCACGTAATAGACAGGTCCGGGACGGACCTGGCCACTGCGACCGGTCTTCTCATTCTGCCAGGCAACCGCAACACCGACGCCTCTGGCCCTGAGCGCGCGGTTCTGGGCGTTCTCGGCCTCTCTGCGATCAGAAGGCTCAAGCGCATCACCAAACTCGTTGTTGACGAGAACCGAAATCGCAGCATTGGCTTCCGAACCAGTTACATTGCTGCTGGGGTCGCCAAAAAAGGATCCCCAACCCGTGTTGGTTCTGGTTCCGGATGTCATGGAACAGCCGGCCAGGACGGTCATAAGAGCAATACAGGTGGCGCTGCGCAAACGCATGCTTGGAAGCTCCCAAAGGCTGGAATGCCGCTGAACCGGCAGGTGAATCATTTCTAATTTCAATTTGTGGCCGAACTTGGCCAATCGAGTCCAAGAGTGCCTTTGCGCACTATCACAGCATTCGGACAGGAATGCTACCGGGCGGTAGAAAATGTTATTGCCGGTCGAGCGAAGGCAATTTCAATGTGGCCATCAGGCCTCCAAATTCCGATTCGTCCAGCTCAAGCGTTCCGCCGTAAAGTGCTGCAAGATCAGCAACAATCGACAGGCCAAGCCCGGTTCCCGGAACGGTTTCGTCCAGGCGCCGGCCGCGCTTGATCGCTTCGGCGCGTTCTGTCGGCGTCAGACCGGGACCGTCATCTTCGACAATTATGGAAAACATGTCCCGACTGGTCTTGGGATCGACCAGAGGCGCAACGGTCACCGACACTCTGGACGTGGCCCATTTGCAGGCATTGTCGATCAGATTGCCGCTCATTTCCTCTAGGTCCTGGCTTTCGCCGCGGAAGCGTATGTCGCCCTGCTGGTCGAGATCCACAAGAACGCCCTTGTCCTGGTAAATCTTTGCCATCGCCCTGATCAAGCGGGAGAGAACCGGTTCCGTTTCGCAAGCGACACCGATCACACGGCGTTGAGCGGCCATGCGAGCACGCTCGAGGTGATGCTGGATCTGTGTCGACATGATCGAGGCCTGTTCCGACACCTTGTCCGCGAGGGGACCACCCGTGGAACGCGCCTCGTTTGAAATGACCGACAGGGGTGTCTTCAAACCATGCGCCAGATTACCGACATGGGTTCGCGCCCGTTCGACAATTTCCTTGTTTGATACGATCAGTGCGTTGAGTTCCACAGCCAGGGGCGCGATTTCCCGCGGCAGGTTTTCATCGATCCGGTCAGCCTCTCCTTGCCGCACGGCGCTCAGCGAAGACTTGAGATGCGCAAGCGGCTTCAATCCGACGCGAACCTGCAGGAAAATTGCGAGAATGAGCCCCAGGCCGACGATACAAAGCGTCAGCGTTACCAGCCTTGCGAACCCGTAAATGTCTGCCCAGTAATCGGTCGTCGTGGCTGCAACTGCGAGCGTATAGGCCGTATCGCCAATCTCGACTTTCTGCTGCAAAACCCGGACCTCATCTCCCTTCGGCCCGGTCACGAACCCGGCATCTTCCTCCTTCTGCCCAAGCGCGGGTGTGTTCAGGGGATCTCCGACCAGCGACTCAGACGCATAGAGAACCTCGTTGTCTGCAGCCTTTCTGACAGTCCAGTACCACCCTGAAAGGGGCAGCGAAAACCTGGGGTCACCGCGGTAGCTTGGCGCAATGACCGATGTTTCGGCCTGATCCCCATCGGTTTCCAGCATTTCGGAGATCAGCGCCTTGATATGGATTTCGAGCTGGGCGTCGAAGGCACGCTCACTGGCGCGCTGATAGAGACTGACGAGGAACACGCCAGCCAGCGCCAGCGCGATTGTGGACCAGACAGCCGCAACAAGGACCAGGCGACCCGCCAGCGACCGTTGTGGTTTCAACGGCGGTTGGTCCTCCCTGTCCGCGGAGGCCTCAGGCTTCATCTGCCTCTCCAAGCCGGTAGCCGAGGCCGCGGATGGTTTCGATCATGTCCGAGCCAATCTTCTTGCGCAGGCGCCCAACAAAGACTTCGACCGTGTTGGAATCCCTGTCGAAATCCTGATCGTAGAGATGCTCGGTCAACTCGGTGCGGGAAATCACCTTGCCCTGATGATGCAGCAGGTAGGACAGCAAACGGTACTCGTGCGAGGTCAGCTTGATGGCCCGGCCATCAACGGTGACCTTGCCTGCACGCAGATCGAGGCGAATGGGGCCACAGGTGAGTTCGTTGGACGCATGTCCGGCCGCGCGGCGCACGAGAGCCCGTACGCGGGCAAGCACTTCTTCCATGTGAAACGGCTTGGCAACGTAGTCATCGGCGCCAGCGTCAATCCCGGCAACCTTGTCGGACCAGCGGTCCCGTGCCGTCAGGATGAGAACCGGCATGGTCCTCCCGTCCCGGCGCCAGTTTTCCAGCACCGAGAGACCATCCAGCGTTGGCAGGCCAAGGTCCAGAACAACCGCATCGTAAGGTTCGGTATCACCCAGGAAATGGCCCTCTTCGCCATCGGTCGCACTGTCGACCACGTAACCGGCTTCTTCGAGAGCGGTCACCAGCTGGCGGTTCAGATCGGCGTCGTCTTCAACTACTAGAATGCGCATGGGAAAAATCTTCTTGAATTCGATGAATGGTCGATTGTGCCAGCCGGGGAGAAACGCACAGGGCCGTCCTAGCGGTCATCGGCTGGCATTGACTGTGACCGGCGTCACCTTGCCGTTCTTTAGAACCTGGAGACGGTAAACATAGCCGCCGCCCTGCCTGCAGAGCTGCGCCTTGACGATTTCCCCACCAACGCCGCCCGCGACCGATCCAAGTGACCTGGCCTGGCCACTTGCCACCGCCTGACGGGCTTCGGCTTGGGACAGACAAGCAGCCTGCGCAGGAACAACTGCGGCTAACATAAGGAAAATAAGGGCAAAAATCTGTTTCACGAGTTTCGTTCCGGTACTGCCTCACGGGTTTGTAAGCAAGGTGTAATCAATTTCACCTGAACGCAAGCTGAACCGGTTGTTCGGAAACTTAATCCACGTCCACTTTTCCAGTGAGATCGCTATCGATCCGGAGAAAAACACTGCTAGACTTCACCCATGAGGCCTTCACTCGACCCCTTGCTCGTAACTTGCCCGCAGCGCCGCGTGCTGAAAGCGGTGACGCGGTTCGTCGGGTTGGGAGTTCTTGTCTGCGTCACCTCGGTGCTTCCCTTGAGAACCAGTGCACATGCCTGTTCCCTCTCACTGGTTCTGGCCATGGACGGGTCGGCAAGTGTCGATGATCGCGAGCATCAATTGCAGCTGAACGGGCTCGCCGATGCCATCAAGGATCCCGACGTCATACAGGCAATCGATGCCGTTGGCGGCATCTGGCTGACCAGCTTTGAATGGAGCGGCAAACACCAGCAGCGCCAGCAACTCGGATGGCGACACCTGACCGACGAGGAAAGCGCGACCCGGGCGGCAGAGACGCTTCGGCGCGCACCGAGAGGGTATGACGAGTTTCCGACTGCGATCGGTTACGCGCTCGGTTACGCTGCAGTCCAACTCCAGAAAGCTCCAGAGCCCTGCGCCCGCAAGGTGATCGACATTGCGGGAGACGGGATCAACAATGACGGTTTCGGGCCCGCCAGTGCCTACCGGGCCTTCAACTTTCAGGGCGTCACCGTGAACGGCCTCGTGATTGCCTCGGAAGACCCCGCACCCTTTGACTATTACAATGCACAGGTCATTCGCGGCCCCGGATCCTTCGTCGAAGTCGCCACGAGCTACGAGGACTACGCGCGCGCCATGAAACGCAAGCTCCTGCGCGAAATTCTCGGCAACGCCTATGCTTCGCTGCAGGAAGACCTGCGTCCGAGGCGTTGAGCAACGCCTTATGCGCCGCGCCGGTTGGACTGTGCCAGCAGCGCTTCCTCGAACGCTTCCGGTGACATCCCTTCTGCGAGCGCCCTGAGCGTCAGTTGTTTCTGCGTTTCCGGAGCCAGGCCACCGACGGGAGGGTCCCGGTCCAGATTGGTCGGAAACGAGTAGCCTTCCGCGCAGGCGGATATTGCCGCTTGCAAGCTGGCGTCCGGCATCTGAGCAACCTTGCTTCGTTCAAGCAGGACCGGATAGACCGCCTTGCACATGGCTAGTCGGTCGACGCTTTCCATCGCCCTGCCGAAAGCGGAGGAGATCTGCAACAGGTTCGCCAGGCGTTCAATGTCCGGGCTGGTGTTGGCTCCGGCTGCGTGAAAGAGCGCCGGGTTGAAGAACACCGCGTCTCCCTTTTTCAGAGGCAATTGCACATAGCGTTCTTCAAACAGTTCCTTGAACGCGTCCAGCCGGTAGGCGGCATAACCGGGACGATAGGCCTGCGAGAATGGCAAGAGCTTGGTCGGCCCGCTTTCCACCGGCATGTCCGTGTGCGCAATTGCCCCCTGAAGGGTCATTACGGGCGAAAGGTCGTGGACATGGGCAGGGTAGGAAGCGCTGATTTCCGCTGTCTGAAACCCGAGATGGTAGTCCCGGTGCGCCTGTTGTGTAGCACCACCGGGATGAACCAGATTGACCTGTGCCGTCATCTGGTAGTTCGGGCCGAGCCAGGCTTCGCAGACCGTATCAATCGCCGGGTTGGCGAAATAGTCGAGAAAGACACCCGGATCCTCGAGACAGAGTTTCTGCAGCGAATTCCAGATCCGTTGATTGGCGCCTGCCGTGGCGAAGTGATCCGCCCCACCGCCCGCAGCGGCCTTTTCGCGTTGCATGACCCGATTGTAGATCTCTGTGGCAAGATCAATCGGCGCGGTGTCTTCATAAGCGCCCTCCAGAACCAGAACGCCTGCATGGTTCATCAGGACATTTGCCCATTCCGCCATCAGGCGCCGGCGTCCCTGTTGTTCGAGGAGTGCGTTCTTGAGTTCCGTAACCCGGTAGACGGGAATGTTTGAGGCGATCCTGTGTGCACCTGGCACGACACCCGGATCCAGTTCCCGGTCGATCAACTCCCTGAATTCGGCGATGTCGCAATGCTGCGCATCGAAATAGCCATCACGCTGTACCGGCTGGTCCATCGTTCCCTCCCTTTGAAGATGTCGTTTCAGACTAAGCGAAAGGCCGGTTGTCAAACGCGCAAAAATACATCAAGAATCCATCAAATGACACACAGGTTCCCGATCAAGGAAATTGCGGTTCAATCCGGATTGAGCACGGCGACGGTGGATCGTGTGCTCAACGATCGTGCGCATGTCAGCCCCCAGACCCGGCTTCGAGTTGCCGATGCGATAGCGGAACTGGAACGCCAGGAGAGCCAGCTTGCGGCCAAGGGGCGGCGCGTTTTCATCGATGTCGTGATCGAGGCACCTCGACGGTTCTCAAGGGAGGTCCGCGAAGCTGGTGAAGCAGTCCTGGCGGACCTGAAACCGATCGCGGTTCGCTCCCGCTTCCAGACTTTCGAGACCATGACCCCGGAGACCTGCGTTGCCCTTCTGAACAGGATCAGGAAACGCGGCAGCCAGGGCGTGTGCCTCAAGGCCCGAGATACGCCCGAAATCCGAAACGCCATCGCAGACTTGAACCGAAAACATATCCCCGTGGTTACGATATTCACGGACATTCCGGCTTCGGAACGGATCGCCTATGCGGGTTTGGACAATTTCAATGCCGGACGGACTGCCGCCTACCTGATGCTCAATCTGATCGGTTCGCAAGCAAGCACGGTTCTGACCACCCTGAGCCAGCACGCATTCCAGGGAGAGGAAGACCGGTATCGTGGCTTTCGCAAAGAGTTGTCACGGCTGCGACCCGATATCGACGTGCTCGATGCAAGTGGCGGTGGCGGCCTCAATCTTGCGACGGGCCGTGAGGTCGCAGACAGGGTCAGACACAAGCAGGAGATCGCCGGGGTCTATTCCATGGGCGGCGGCAATGTCGCCATCCTGAACGCTCTCGACGCTGCGGCGGTTCGGCCCTCGGCTTTCATTGCACACGACCTTGATGAGGACAATCTGGAGCTCCTGAAGGCAAACCGCCTCAGTCTTGTCCTGCATCATGACCTGAAAGCCGACATGCTGTCCGCGTATCGACTGATCCTGGCCTATCACGGACTGGGATCGTCACCCAGGTTTCCAACCAGTGACATCAGTATCATCACACCCATGAATATTCCTGCTGCAATCTCCGGTCCCATGAAGTCGTCTCGTGATTAGCAATCCGGTATCCGGGCACTGGATATCGGAGCTGAAAAGCATCCGCATTCTCCATCGCCTTCCACCTAAGTGAGGCGCGCATCTTGAACCTTCGCAAAGAATACCCAAATCAACGAACGAACGTTCACTCATAAACTTTCAAAACTGAGCATTCCCCAAAACTGTTCCCTTCGTTTGTTCTTCCCTGGAAAGTGGCTGCGTCATGAAACTGGATATCCTCCTTGCCACCGTTTCCGGTTACCTCGCCGCGTTCGGTGTCGTCGACCGGCCGCAAACCCCGAAGATACGCGACTATGTCATTGAACATGTTCGTATTCCCGGCGGCGCAAGCGGTGTCACGCTTGATGCCGAACTCACGCTGCCGGCCGGCAACGCGCCCGTTCCCGGCATCGTGCTGATCACGGGTTCCGGACCTCAGAACAAGAACGAGGAGCTGGTTGGCCACAAGCCCTTCCTCGTGCTGTCGGACCACCTGACCCGATCCGGTTTCGGCGTGCTGCGTTTTGATGATCGCGGCGTCGGCGACAGCACCGGTGACTTTACAACAGCGACGGCCCGGGATCTGGCTTCCGACGCCGCAGCCGCCCTCTCCTACCTCAAGGCACATCCAGGGATTCTGCCCGGAAAAACGGGCTATTTGGGACATTCGGAGGGAGGCTATATCGCGCCGATCGCCCAGACCATGTCGGCAGCAGATTTCCATGTCTATCTGGCCGGCCCCGCCTTGCCTCTCATCCCGGATGTCATGGCCGTCCAGGTGGAGGATATCGCCCGCGCGGAAGGCTCCAGCGAGAAGACAATCGCGCAGGAAACACGGCTTGTCGCCGACATAACAGACGCGCTTGCAAAGACTGAAAATGTCGAAGAGCTTAAGACCAGCATCCCGGCAATCCTGGAAAGGTCCGGTGCAACCGCTTCGCAGATCAAGGACAACGTCGCGATCTGGGCAACACCCTGGGCACGTGCCTATGTTCATCACAAGCCCCGCCCCCTTCTGGAAGCGTTGGATATTCCGGTTCTTGCCCTCTTTGGAGAATACGACCTGCAGGTTTCAGCAAAAGAGAACGCGCCGGTCATGGAGGCCGCGCTGAAGCATCCTGCTTCCAGGACGCAGGTTCTTGAGGGTCTCAATCACCTGTTCCAACCCACCTCGACAGGGCGGGTATCGGAATATCTCAAAATCAGGACAACGATTGATCCAACGGCCCTGAACGCCATGACGGACTGGCTCAAAGTGGTGACCGCAGAGACAAAGCCGTGAAGTGACTAGTCAGGTGGTCGCTGCCCCTCATTTTCCATGGCCCGGTAGAAGTCCTTGAGCATCTTGCCGGGCTCGACCTTGAACGTGTCGCCCGTCTCAGTGACCTCGGCCATCCTGTCGAGCCTGAACATGCGAAAGTCATTTCTCAGTTCGCACCATGCGACCAAGGTCCAGACCTTGCCCCAGAACCAGAGGCCCAGTGGTCTGACCACGCGATCAGACGCCTCGCCTTTGCCATCCCGGTACTTGATCGACAGCCTCTTGCGGGCATCCGCGGCCGCCTCCAGAAAGTCGATATGAGACCTGACCTGAGGTGTCATTTCGGGCGCAAAGGCGTGAATCTCGATCTCGTTCTGCCGGACCCGCATTTTCTCGGGCAGGACAGCATCGATCTTGATCATCGCTTCTTCCGCCGCGCGGGCCATGGAGGCGCCACCCCAGGCACGGGTCAACCGGGCGCCGGCCAGCAGAGCTACTATTTCATCGCGCGTAAACATGAGCGGAGGCATTTCGTAGCCATCTCGCATGATGTAACCGACCCCGGCCGCCCCCTCGATCGGGACACCCGTTGATTGGAGGTCGGCAACATCGCGATAGATGGTCCGCTCGGACACTTCCAGCCATTCTGAAAGTTGCCGAGCGCGAACGAGCCGGCCGCCGCGCAGATACTGCACGATCTGGAACAGGCGGTCAGCTCGTCTCATGCGACCTGGTCCTCAGGGCGCGAACATGCCGATGGAATTGCCATCCGGGTCGATGCCATAGGCGAACCGGCCTGCAGGAATCGCGATCGGATCAGAGACAACTTCTCCTCCCAGCTTGGTGAAACGTTCCATTGTGTCTTCCAGACCGTCAGGGCAGGCAATATGAATCGTCGGGCCGGTCCCCTTCGCGGGTGGTTTGCCCGGATAGAGATGCCCGGCAATGCCGTTCGGGTCCTTGGTCGGGAACATGGCAATGTGATTGGGGCCCATATCTGTGACGACCTTCAACTCCGTCTTGAACACGCCGTTGTAAAAACTGACTGCCTTGTCCAGATCCGATACGGGGATCTCCATCCAGACAGTGAAATTGTCGGGCATGAAAGTCATGAAATGTCTCCTTGGCTGCTGATTTCGAGGGCAACCTAGCAGACCTCTCCTGACAGCCTCCTGTCAGGAGGATACACAAATCGGGAAGAAATAAGTTCGTGTAAGTGCAGGAGAATCGAATTTTTCTCTGCAAAATTTTCCAGCCGGTTGGCAGGAGCGCTCCTGTCAGCCTCCAGAAACAGGTCCAAATGCCACCGCGATTGATCTGGCTCAAGGTAATTGGAGAAATCAAGGCTCACTTTGTGCCTCAATGTAAGGAGGCAAGAATGAGCCACGTTCCCCACGAACTGCACGAAGAATTCCCCGAAGCCGTCGAGACACTGCATCAGCTGAAGACCAGCGATACCCATTTCGCCCGCCTGGCGGATGAGTATCACACCGTCAACAGGGAGGTTCACCGCATTGAAACCAATGTGACACCCGCAGCTGACGAAGTCCTGGAAGACCTGAAGAAAAAGCGTCTCCATCTGAAAGACCAGATCGCCGCCCTTCTGGCGGCCGCGGCAAACACCGTGTCCTGAGCCCCTCCTTTTCAGGCCGGTGTTAGGGCCCGCGTCGTCCCCGTCCGACGGCGCGGGTCGCTTTTTTCCAGCACACCGCGATTCGAAACGTTGCCCGGAGCAACAAAAAGAAGGCGCCGCAACTTCCATGAAGTCCGGCGCCAGTCTGGGGAGGAACGACCCTCATCGTTCAATAGAGATGTGGGAATTCAGCTTTCAAACTGCAAGCCAACACTCCGTGAGCTGCCCGTGAACTCCTCCTCCCGGGTTGTTGTCTTTCGCTTTGTCTTTTATGGACCTCGTTCCCCCGCCCCTTTTGAAATGAGCCGCCCAAAGTCGCTTGACGCGTCACCGTCGCTGGGATTTCCTTCAGGTTACTCAGTTAAGGACACCGGCAATGCTCTTAAGTCGCCTGGCACTCGGCCTGCTAATCACACTCCCCGCTCCCGCCCTGGCAGCTGACCATTGTCTGGATGTCCAGTCGAAAAAGGGTTGGCAGCGGTTGTCGCTGCCGGACGGCAAGATCAGGCGGGTGGCCTATTCGGGCAAATGGAGCGTGATTGCCGCCCTCTACAAGCCCGTCGGACCCCGTGGATATACGGGACAGGACGCCAAGAAGCTGGGCCCGCTTTACGGCTACAAGTTCAACCAGTCCTATGCCTTCGGAGAGATGCTGGTGCGCGACCAGGCCGGTCGAATAGTGCCCTTTGCGGAATTTGCGGCGCTCGCGGTCAATACCCGGGATCCCGCCGGTGTCTACGCGTTCCGGATCAATGACAAGGATATTGCCTTGTGGGACAATGCGGGCGCGATCCGTGTCTGCATCACCATGTGATTTGAAAGGCTCGGGAAGGAATGCCTCCTGCCGCCGCCCCGATGAAGATTGAGCCTGCTGCGAGAGGCTGGTAGCGTTCGCGAACCCATTTCCCTTCTCCAACCCGCGAAATCCTGAGGACCCATGGCTGAAAAAGTTGCTTTGATCACCGGCGCTGCGCGCGGCATCGGACTGGCCACAACCAAACTGATGCTGGCTGAAGGCTGGCGCATTGCCATGCTTGACCGGGACCGTGACGAACTCAGCAAGGCATCCACCGGTCTTGACGGGGCAACGCCGTTCTTCTGCGATGTCTCGATTGCGGAACATGTTGCAGAAACGATCCCCTCGATCCTCGAAACGTTCGGCCGTCTCGATGCCGTGGTCAACAATGCGGGTGTCGCCGAATTCGGGCCGATCGAAGCAACGGATTTTGCCATGTGGCGGCGCGTGATGGAAACCAATCTGGACGGCGTGTTCCTGGTTTCCCAGGCATCGATACCCGCCTTGCGGGAAACACGCGGCGCTCTGGTCAACATCGCTTCGATTTCCGGGCTTCGGGCATCAACGCTTCGGGTTGCCTATGGCACGTCCAAGGCCGCTGTCATTCAGCTGACGAAACAGCAGGCCGCTGAACTCGGTGAATACGGTATCCGGTCGAATTGTGTCTGTCCGGGGCCTGTGCGAACCAAACTTGCCATGGCGGTTCACTCCCAGGAAATCATCGACGCCTACCACGACGCCATTCCGCTCAACAGATACGGGAGCGAAGCGGAGATTGCCGAGGTCATTGCGTTCCTGTGTTCTGACAAGGCGAGTTATGTCACAGGGCAGGTCATTGCGTCTGACGGCGGTTTTGAAAGCACCGGTGTCGGCCTGCCTGCCCTGCGAGAATAGGTTTTTCGAACAGGCCTATTTGCGGAAAGCTCCTTCCGGACGGTACTTGTCCATGACGGCATCGAGCCTGTCATTGCTGATCGCCGGATTGGCCTTCTGCAGGCACGGCAGCAAGATCGCCTTGTTGGCGCGTTGCTGCGTGCCCGTGGGGTACTTGCCGGGCTCCGGATTCACCGGTTTGAAACACTCGATGAAGACCACCTCTTCAATGCCAAGATCAGCGGCAATCCTGTCGGTCGGTCTGTTCGGGTCATTGTCGGCCAGCACAGGGGACGCGAACAGAAACGCGACAGCAAAAAACAGCTTTTTCATGAAACACTCCAACACGTTAAGGTGCGCCGCCTGAGAACTGCATCTTAACGGAGCCGGATCCACACGACGTGACCTGTATCACAATCGAGCGCAAGCACATGCCGTCAAAAAAGGTGATTGTGACGCCGAACAATTGCCGGGAGTTTTCAGCGGTCTGCGCTGAAGTGAGCAACAACCTGCCGGTGGTGAGGGCTTGAGCGGTGCTCAAAAAGATAGATGCCCTGCCAGGTGCCAAGCGCCATGCGTCCCGAAGCGACAGGAATGGACAGGGACACGGGCATCAATGCGGACTTGATATGCGCCGGCATGTCGTCCGGGCCTTCATAAGTATGCCGCAGGTAGCTCATCGAAGGATGGTTCGAAGGCGGAACGAGCCTTTCAAAAAAGGCCTTGAGGTCGACCTGCACCTCCGGATCGGCGTTTTCCTGGATCAAGAGTGAACAGGAGGTGTGACGCACGAACAGGGTGAGCAAACCATCCCCGGCACTTTCTGTTTCGAGCCAGGCTGCAACAGAGCGCGTGAACTCGTAGAGGCCAGCGCCCTGTGTCTGGAGGGCAAAGGTTGTCTGCATTCGTCGATCTGTCCCGTTCAAGGCTCCAGGAACCGGGCTCTAGCGGTATTTGGCGTGAATGGCATCATATGTGCCATCAGAGCGCATTTCCGCCAAGGACCGGTTGAATTTCGTCACCAGGTCTTCAACGCCAGGATAGGCGCGGGAGAAGCAGAAATAGAAGTTCTCTGTCTGCAATGGCAGAAAGCGAAACTCGTCCTGCAAGGCTTTCTCCCGGATCAGGAAATCGGTGGTTTCCTTTCCGGCCATGAGATAATCGAACCGCCCGGCGCGCAGCATCAGGAGCCCGGCGTCGGTTGTTCGCACCTCGACCGGATCCGCCCCGATATCCTTCAGGTTCTTCAGGCTTTCATATCCCGCCATTGACGCAACCGGTTGACCAACCACGTCCTTCAGCGCCTGGATATCAGGCCCGGCATGGTCACGCCGAACATAAAGACCCTCGGTGAAGGAGCTGATGGGCTCGGAAAAGAGAATGTACTTGGCCCGCTCATCGTCATAAGCGCAGGTCAGGATGCCGGCCGCACGCCCTTGCCTGGCTTCGTTCAGTGCCCTTTTCCACGGCAAAAACCTGATATCGGCTTGAAAACCCATTCTGGAAAAGGCTTCGACAACAACTTCATAGTCGAAGCCGCGCAGGTCGTTCACCGGCGGGTTCATCTCGTAGGGAGGGTAGTTTTCCGTGACGACAACAAGCTGTTCTTCAGCACTCGCCATCGCGGCCGGGACCCCGAGCAACAGGCAAAGGGCCCAGATCAAAACCCGTCGCGTTCTTTCAATTGCAGCTCGAAAAGACAAGTCGACCCAATCCAGTTTGCCAATTCGGGGGCGGCCCGAATCTCGCGCGAGTCTAGCGCGTGCCAAAATGGCCAATCAATTGGGCGGAAAGACATTTGATCGGTTATCCGGCATGTTCTTTGTGGCAAGCAACGCCCGGTGGTTGCAATGAGCGAATGGCACCGCCATTTACATGTAGCTTCCAACAAGACGCCGAGACTTCATGTCCGACAAAGCCCCCAAAATCCTAATTGCCACCCTGGGCACGCGTGGCGACGTCCAGCCTTATGTTGCGCTTGCCAAAGCACTTTGCGAACGCGGTGCAACGGTCACCGTCAGCACCGGGGAAGGTTTCGAGACAATGATCGAGAAGGCCGGCGCCAGGGCCCGGCCGGTTCCGATCGATTTCAAGAACCTTCTTCAGAGCGAAGACGTGCAAAACGCGCTTCACTCCCTGCGCGGCATGATCAAGGCTGCGCGCAAGAACATGGCCCTGCAAAAGGATATTGCCAGGGCCTTGTGGGAGATCGGGCTGGAGGAGAAACCGGATCTGATCCTGTTCAACCTGAAAGCCACAGTGATGACCTTCGTGGGCAGACGGCTGAACATTCCAGCGATACCGACCTCGCTTCAACCGGTCATGGCGCCCACCACCGAGTTCCCGCTGCCTCTCTTCGGACTGCCGGATCTCGGACCCCGGATGAACCGCTGGAGCTACACGATCGGGCATGCCCTGATGCGGTTCGGCACCGGCAAACTTGCAAAGCCGTTGAAGGATGTTGCCGGTGCTGAAATCAGTCAGCCGGGCGACCAGATGTTCGGCTTCCTGCCGGATGGCGGCAAGACTCCGATCCTGCAGGCCTTTTCGCAAGCGCTCGTGCCGACACCGGCAGACTGGCCGGAGCAAAACTGGTCCTGTGGTTACTGGCTTACCGATCCGGAGACAGACTTCGAGGCGCCTTTCGATCTCCTTGCGTTTCTGGATGCCGGATCACCACCCGTCTATCTGGGCTTCGGCTCCATGACCAGCCAGGATCCGGAAGGCCTTTCGCGAACAGTGCTCGCCGCTCTGGAAACCACGGGGCAACGCGCCATCCTTGCGACCGGCTGGGGTGGTCTGAGCAAGCAGCCCCTGACGGGCAAGCTGACCAACCAGGTCCACCTCCTTGAAAGGGCACCCCACAGCTGGCTGTTTCCGAAATGCGCAGCGGTCGTGCATCACGGAGGCGCGGGAACAACGCATGAGGCGGTCAGATGGGGTGTTCCCTCGCTCGTGACCCCGGTCTTCGGCGACCAGCCTTTCTGGGGCGCTCGCATCCACGCCATTGGAGCCGGTCCGGCTCCCATCCGCCAGAAGAAACTGACACCGGATACACTTGCCAGTGCGCTCAGGGACCTGGAACGGCCGGATTACAAGGCCGGGGCAAAGAAAGCAGCTGATCTCATTGCAAGCGAACCTGGCGCTCGAGGCACGGCTGAAAAGTTGCTCCGATACCTCGGTGACCAGTGCGGCTAGGGCCGTTCCCGATACCGGGTGTCAATGGACGGCCCTGAATGCTGGCTCGCGCCTGAACGCCGCTGCCAGGAACGCCATGACCCGCCTGACACGTTCCACGTTTCGAAGATCAGGATGTGTCAGAAGCCAAAGCTGATTGTCAGAGGCCGCAGGAAAGTTCAGGCATCTTGTCAGGGCGTCGACTGCCATGTCCGCCGGAAGCAGGGCCAGGCCTTCGCCTTGTCGCGCAAGCGATGCCATGGCCATCAGATCATCACAGCGGACCTTGGTCTGGCTTCTGAAGTCCGCGTCCAGAGCCACAAAACCATCCCGTCGAGCCAGGGAACCGACGGCTCCAATCAGCGTGTGTGTCTTGAGATCCATGACAGTCTTTGGCATCCCGCGACGGGCCAGATAGACATCGCTGGCGTAAATGCCCCAGCCAATGTCGATCAGTTTGCGTCCAACCAGGTGTTCGGGGGGTGCCGATGTCACGCGCAACGCTATTTCGGCAGCGCGGGTCGACATGTTCACTTCATCATTGGAAGTCAGAAGTTCCACCGCTATCTCGGGATATTCAACCCGAAGCTCTGAAAGATACGCCGGCAGGAAGTAGTATGAGAAGCTTGCCGGAGCCGTCAGACGAACCCGTCCCTTCAGCTGCACATCGCTGCCGGTGCCCCGCCTTTCGATATCTTCAATCGAAACGGCGACTGTCCTTGCCAGTGAGAGGATTTCCTCGCCGGCATCGGTCAGAACGTAGTGCCCTTTGACCTTGTCGAAAACACGGGATCCCAACTGGTTTTCAAACGCACGGATATGACGGAATGCAGTGGCGTGACTGATTGAAAGCTGATCAGCTGCTTTCGTGAGACTGCCGGTTTCGGCGACGGCGTGAAAAGTGCGCAGATAGTTCCAGTCCATATCATTTTCATTTTTGCAAGAAACTATCTCAAATCTGCCTATTCTGAAAATTTTTGCAAGCATCTAAATCAGCTCCTGACGGCAGTTCCCAGCAACAAGGAGACTTGAAATGATCGGATACACTTCCCTCGGCACAAACGACCTTAAGCGGTCCGCCAGGTTCTACGATGCGCTGCTTGACCAACTGAACGCCCGTCGCGTGATGGAATTCGACGATTTCATTGTCTGGGCGACAGAGGGTGGGTCCCCCGCCTTTTCGATACATCTGCCCTTTGACGGGATGCAGGCGAGCGTTGGCAATGGCGTCATGATTGCGCTTTCAGCTGCAAACCGGGAGCAGGTCGACAAAACCTACGCAACCGCAATTTCATTGGGAGCAGCAGATGAAGGCAAACCGGGGCAAAGGGCCGAGAACGGGTTTTACGCTGCCTATTTCCGGGACCCGGATGGCAATAAGTTGAACATTCATCACATGCCGGCGTGAGCCTGGCCACTGATCGACAGGGGGGCTGGCCCAGCCTGCCCCCTTTCCTTTTCACCGGATGCCTGACAAGAATGCGGGAGCAAGCCTTTCTAGGAGTCACCGTCCCGTGTTTCCCGCCCGCTATATTGTTTTTGTCCTTTGCCTGCTTCTGACATTTGTCAGTTTCATCCTCATGTTTTCCTGGTCGGGCCATTTCATCTGGCCGTTTCTCGTGTTCGGAACGCTGTCCATCATCGGCTTCATCGACACGCAGCAAACCAGGCATTCCGTGCTGCGCAACTATCCTGTGTCCGGCCATTTCCGCTTCCTGTTCGAAGCAATTCGTCCCGAAATCAGGCAGTATTTCTTTGAAAGCAACCAGGACGGAAGACCGTTTTCGCGGGAACGGCGCTCCATGGTCTATGACCGGGCCAAGGGGATCGAGGATGTGCTCCCCTTCGGTACGGAGCTCGATGTCTATGACAGCGCCTATGGCTGGGTGAACCACTCGATCTGCCCGGTTGAGGAAAACCACGACGACCTGCGGGTGACCATCGGCGGGCCGGACTGCAAGCAGCCCTATTCCGCCTCCCTGTTCAATATTTCCGCCATGAGCTTCGGTTCGCTGTCCGCCAATGCCATCCTGGCCTTGAACAAGGGCGCGAAGGCCGGAAATTTCTATCACGACACGGGGGAAGGCAGTGTCTCGCGCTACCACCGCGAAGGCGGCGGTGACCTAGTCTGGGAACTTGGCAGCGGCTATTTCGGCTGCCGCGCAACTGATGGCACCTTCGATGCGGAGAAATTCAAGAAACAGGCAGCAGATCCGCAGATCAAGATGATTGAGATCAAGATGAGCCAGGGAGCCAAACCCGGACATGGCGGTGTCCTCCCGGGCCCGAAAGTGACCGAGGAGATCGCCGAGGCGCGCGGCATACCCATGGGGAAAGATTGCATTTCACCGGCATCGCATTCCGCCTATTCCACGCCACTGGAACTCCTCGACTTCATCAAGACATTGCGGGAGCTTTCGGACGGAAAACCTGTCGGCTTCAAGCTTTGTATCGGCCATCGCTGGGAGTTCATGGCGATCGTCAAGGCAATGCTGAAGACCGGGATCAAACCCGATTTCATCGTTGTGGACGGGGCTGAAGGCGGCACAGGTGCGGCACCCGTGGAATTTGCCAACAGGCTTGGCACACCGCTGCGCCAGGGCCTTTCCTTCGTGCATAACAGTCTCGTTGCCTCGGGACTGCGCGATGACATCAAGATCGGAGCCAGCGGCAAGCTGATCAGCGCTTTCGACATTGCCGGCACCATGTGCCTCGGCGCCGACTGGGTCAATTCCGCCCGCGGCTTCATGTTCGCGGTCGGCTGCATCCAGTCGCAGAGCTGCCATACCAACAAGTGCCCGACCGGCGTTGCCACGCAGGACTCGAAACGCCAGCAGGCGCTGGACGTGCCGGACAAGTCCGTTCGGGTCACCAATTTCCACGACAACACGCTGAAGGCCCTCAGGGCCTTTACAGCGGCGTCCGGCCTGAAGCACCCGAGCGAGTTCCGCCCGGAACACTTCTTTGTCCGCGAAGGCGAGCGCCAGATCCTCCCGGCAAGCGCTGCCCTCACCTGGCTCAAGAAAGGTGCGCTGCTGGACGAGGCCCACGATATTCCGGGCTATTCAACCTACTGGACCATGGCGGAAGCCGAGAGTTTCGAGCCGGTTCATTCTCTCGCGGCTGCAAAGGCCTTGCACCACCATCAGGGGCATCATTGAGGGGCATTTCGCAGTATTAAGCTGGAAAGGCTTAATCAGGGCAGATGAAAGAGCCAGTTCCCCTCAGGTTTTTGCTCCCAAAAACACAAAATAGTCTTGTCTAAGCTGTTTTGCACGCAAGAAGAGCGATTGATAAAGGCGTAGCCAGCTGGTTCTTCATTCCAACTCAAGGGTTCGCCATCCTCGTATTCGACCAAAATTCGATCATCACCCACTTCAAATTGGATAGTGCAATTCGCAGTACCCTCAACACAGGTCCGCTTCATCCCACAAATCTCTTGCCTTACGTTTTCCAGGTCGGATGACAGTTCGCACCACCCACCAACTTCAACAGTGGGGCTTGCAGCAACAGGCGTTTGGATACTGATAGGATCTGCCAAATCCGGTATTTGGTTGCTTCCATGGCCAACTCTATTCGCAATTTCACGTTCTCTTTTGCGATAGAGGTTTATTGTGCGATTTGCCGCTCGGTTAAAGTTCAACTCGAGCTCGTTACAAGTCTTCTGCGGCTCAACCCGCCTATGCAACTGCTCTATTTCCTTAACGGCCTTTTCGCCGCCTGATACTATCTGTTGCAGATAGAGATCCAAGGCAGCCTTCGTGCGACGCCATCTAGCACGCATTTCGGGTGTGGCCTGAGCTTGGTCTATCCAATTCGGAGTAATATTCTCAAACGTGACTTTTGCCTCAACAGCTGTTGCATAACAGCCTTCGGGTCCTTCTCTCCACCAGAAAGTCCAGTCCACACCCCAGGTACTCTTCACCCAAGCTATTTTCTTGAACGGTTTTTGCATTGCTGCATGCCGCCCGACTGAGTTTTTGATCTCTTCAACAGTTGTTCCACGAATATCAAGATAAGAGTTTTTTGTATCAACTATTGGTTCTGCAACGGCCATTTGTAGAGGAATAAACACAACCAACGCAGACAATATTGACTGAGACAAAATGGCATTAGGCACCGTAACCAACCTCTTCCGTGGGGAAAAACTCTTCCACAAAACCGTGCTTCAAAACAGAACTATTCCTTAAAAAGGCGTTCTAATCGGTAACCGCTACACTTTCAAAAGCTATCGCCACCCCATCGATTTCGAACTGCACATTTGAGTATTCGGTGATACCTAGCGGAGCGTCGAAGAACCGGAAGCGCAAAGGAATTGGGTGTGACTTACTGACAAAAACGTCGGCCACATAAACCAACTCTTCGGGCATGCGCGTTCCGAAAGAAAAGGAAGAAACATTGAAAATTCTTCCAGAATTATCCGCTGCGAGCGCCAATCCATTGGATATTCGCAACGCCTGACCGGATAGACCCAAGTTATTCAATTGAAAGTCACAATATAAAAACATCATCTTGTCAGCGCACTTGACCAGATTGACTTCAATGTTTCCAATTACTTTGGTAAGAGCCGAATTCTGCTGATTTTCTTGATCGAGTTGAATTCCGGCCACATTGGTCTTCGAGGCAACCTGTCCAGCTTCGACCATCTGCTCGCGAAGCGCCTCAATTTCTTCACGCAAGCGGGACAAACCGCTTCCGTTTTCTGTGGCTCCCAAAGCTGATCTCTCGAGCTCGCTTAAGCGGGATGAAAGTTCGCTGGCCTGCTTACTAAGCCCATCAACCTTCTGATAGAAAAAGTAAAATACGAAACCGAATGCCACAAAGATTAGCAACGTCAACAAGAGGGCAATTTCTGTTAAGCCCCTGTCACGTCCCCTGTCCCCTGTCCATTTTTCTTCCTGGTTCATTTCTGATCCACTTTCTGAAAAACCGGATTAATCCTTTTCGCATTCAAGAACACCCGGCAGAGGCTGCCGGGTTTTCGTCTTGGGATTGCGTTATGCTGGCAAGGAGCCCTTTCCGCTATCCTTTGGTGCTGATTTGGCTGCAGCCACTTCAGGCTTTATCGGGCCGACGATTGATGTGTCGCCTTCATCCCGGTCGCTTTCGACAACCACCGGCTCATCGATCGTTGACGCCGGAGAATTGCCAAGGTTTGCCGTGAGACCACTCAGTCCGGAACCGTCGAGGCCGACTTCCTTCATCATCGCGTCAAGCAGAGGTGCCTGTGAGCGATATTTCAGGGCCGAAGAGACCATCTGGTCGGCAAGATTGCCACCGGACCCGTTGGGTGACGCTCCGTTGGACGTTCCACCGGCGCCGCCGGTCATGCCATCCACCTGGATGATCTTGATGCCATCGATCTGCTCCATGGGTTTCACGCTTTCGGCAATGATCCCAGGCAGCTGTTCCAGGAGCTTGACGCGAACCTGCATCGCGATCTGCTGCGGCGACAGCAGGTTTGCGGCTTCGTTGATGGCCCGCTTGCCGGCAGCCTCGACTTCATAGACGGCCTGCTGGGCAGCTGCGCGCAGCTTCTCGGCTTCGGACGCGCCTTCAGCTTCGATACGAAGCTTGGACGCCTCGGCTTCGGCCGCGGTGCGGACTGCCTCTGCATGATCGACAGCAGCCTTTTTCTGGGCTTCAGCACCAACCGTAATTGCAACGGCGTCCATTTCAGCGGCCTTGCGCGCTTCGATCAGTTCGATCTGCTTGTCACGCTCGGCAACTTCGGTATCACGAGCCGTGACAACCTGCTCGGCGGCACGGGCGGCAATCGCACGGGCTTCGTCTGCCTGCGCTTCTGCTTCGGACTTCTCACGGGATTTTGCAGCAACGGCGATGTCCCGATCCTGTTCAGCCAGCTCGACCAGCTTCTGCTTTTCGACATTGGCCGCCTCGACGGTCCGTTCCTTGGCAATTTCGCGCTCGCGGACCTCCTGGTCCATCGCGATCTGCCGTTCGGTAACAGCCTGATCGGACTCAATCCCGGCATGACGCACTTTCTGATGCGCCATGATCTTGGCTTCTTCCGCTTCCCGCTCGCGCTCTGCCTGCTGTTTGGCGATCAGCGCAGCCTGCTCGGCACGGCGGATCTCAACCTCGCGCTGCTGCTCGAGCTTGGCGAATTCCTCGTCCCGGCTGATCTGGAGGCTTTCCTGTTCAGCTTCCAGGTTCTTCCGGCGAATAAGGACTTCCGTTTCCTGCTCGATGTCATTGCGCTTCTTGCGGCGCTCCTCGATGGCCTGGGTCAACTTGGTCAGACCTTCCGCATCAAAGGCATTCTCGGGATTGAAATATTCGCGATTTGTCTGGTCGAGACCAGTCAGCGAGACAGACTCCAGCTCAAGGCCGTTCTTCAGAATGTCTTCCGAAACGGCCGCCTGCACCTTCTGGACGAAATTCACCCGCTGCTCGTGCAGCTCTTCCATGGCCATCTCTGCGGCAACCGCACGGAGGGCGTCAACGAACTTGCCTTCCACCAGCTCACGCAAGGCTTCCGGCTTCATGGTGCGCTGACCCAGTGTCTGGGCCGCGTTGGCAATGGATTCGATGGTCGGTTGGACACGAACATAAAATTCGGCCAGGACGTCCACGCGCATGCGGTCCTTGGTGATCAACGCCTGTTCATTGGCGCGGCGCACTTCGAGGCGCAGGGTGTTCATGTTGACCGGAATAATATCGTGCAGAACCGGCAATACGAGCGTTCCGCCGTTCATGACGACGCGCTGTCCGCCAAAGCCGGTTCGCACAAACGAGACTTCCTTCGAAGACCGGCGATAAAGCCTTGAAACGATCAATCCTATGGCAAGCAACGCAACGAACGCGATACCGACGAGCATGACTATGCCTACGATCTGGTCCATAATCGGTACTCCTTTACTTTGAAAAATTTCTGATGATCCGGCGCGTCAGTGCGCGCCGGAAACGCTTGAATTTGTGTTTCTGATCGCAGTGAAGCCTGCGCCGAGTTGGCGAACGATGATGACTTCCGCGCCCTGTTCGAGCACTTCATCGTCTATATCGGGCTCCACCTGGAGGTAGTGACTCTGGCCTGTCGGATCACGCAGACGCGCCTGGGCCGGCAGTCCCTTTTGAGCGTTGCCCTGAACGATCAGTGCAGGACGCCCGACAAAACTCGTGCGTGAGACCGCATCGCTTTCGTCCTTGGGCATCACCTTGGACAATCCAAGCGCCGTTGTCCGCGTGAACGGCAGCGCTCCTGCGAAGGCCGCACCAGAGGCAACCACGCCCGGCAACATCCAGCCGGTGAGAGACTGGACAAAACCCTGAAGCAGGTAGCCAAGGACACCGAAGCCCGTCAGAAAGATCACGAAAATGACCAGAGCCGGTACGCGGCCAAAGCACAGCCAGCCGAGGATACGACTGAATACCCCCTGTCCCGCTGCCGTGGCGTCGGCATTTGCACCCACCACTTCCAGGTCGGATGGCAGTGAACCACCGGGCACATCTGCATCGAAGTCCGGTGCATCGATATCCGGTACATCCACATCCGGCAGGTCGACTTCGGGCAGCAGGCTGTCAATCATACTCGACAGACCAAGCCCCATCAGTGTTCCGACACCCTCCGCCAGTGCGATCGCGATCATCAGACCGAGCGCGACCGCGAAGGGCGTGTTCTGATCCGCTAAGATGAACTCAATCATGCTTAGCCGTCACTCGCTGAAGCCTTCAGGGCAGCGAGGCGTTCAGACACCCGGTTCTTGCGCGAGAGTTCGTCCAGTTCGGCCAGTTTGCTGGCATCCTCCATGCCGGCTGCCTGGTTGCCCGGCAATCCGGTTGCATTCTTCATGATCCGGTCGAATGTCTCTTCAGCCTTTCGCGTCTTGCTCTCGACACTGTTCCTGGGCGGCGCAATGCCGCTGGCAGCACCGTCAGCCGAGCTCTGCTGCTGGGCCTTGTGGAAATTGTCCAGCTCGGTTTCCATCTCACGCTTGCGGGCCTGCAAAGCGCCGATATAGCCTTCCAGTTCCTTTTCTTCGCGGCTCGCGTCAGAAACAGCAGCCTCGAGAACCGGGATCTGGACTTCCAGATCAAGCTGACGCGCGATGGCCGCTTCCGCCAGGTCGTCCCGTCCTTCCTGGACTGCGAGGGCGACCTGACCCTGCAATTCCTCGTGACGCGTGGTTGTGTCACCGAGGCGGGTGTTGGCCAGATGCTTGTTCGCCAGAACCCCGGCGAGTTCGTCGCGCACCTGATCAACGGCCCGGTCAACTTCCCGGATTGCTTCGGACATCGCGGTTTCGGGAGACGCATTTTCGATGGAATCCACCAATTGGTTGACACCTCCTGAAACCAGACGTGTCACCCGTGCTACCAGACCTTCAGCCATTTTTTTCTCCCTTCCCGTTTCGTGTTCAATTTCATTCCTGTCCAGCACAAACCCGCCGTTTGTTGCGGATGAGGACAAGCTCCTTAAAAGGGACCTGAGCGTTCCGTCAGGCGAGGCAGCGGTCCTCACCGTCAGTGCGACGGGTGGTGAAATACCCGCCCTTACACTCAGGTCCCGGACTGGCGCCGTTGGTCCAAGATCCGGGCGATTTCCAGAATTGGCGTGAGCCTTCTGTCCATCAGTTCCGGGTCGTATGTCCGGCTTGGCGACGTCAGTCCAAGGTCAAAAATCTCTTCAATCAGCGAGAACAGCTCCGCAGACAGGTTTGCCTCGAACTGCCTCAAGTCCTTTCCCTCCTGGCCCGGCCCGGGCGCCGACGCAATCAGCTCGGCGAACATCTCGGGCAGACGCTCGTACAGCTTGATGACAAGGTCGGACCTGACACCTTCCGCCCTCTGCAATTGGCGCAACCCCTTCTCGGCGGGCCGCACCATTGACCTCAGCAGGTCCTCGCAGGACGAGACGTCCTGAATGCCCTCCTGCCTTTCGCGGGCCGCCTTCAGAATTTCCCGGAGCTTGTCACTTGGCGTGCGCGCCCCCTGAACTTCGTAACTCGCCAGGAAGGCAACATCGTCGTCGCTCAGCCTGACACTGATTGGAATGCTTTTAGGCATTGGCCCTACCAACTGTCATCGTTCGTATCGATACGTTTACATATGTATGCAATTGTTACATTTTGTCAAGGTTTTTCGCTCAAAGCCAGCAAACTTTCGCTCTTGCAACCCTTAATAGCTGAGATCGATGAGTCTTAAATTCATGAATAACTAATTGAAAATTATATATATAACTGATTTACCTGCTCCGGAGTCGTTCTTTTTCCGAACGAGAGCTTAATCCGCATTTTTTACAGGTATATGCAGATGGCACAGACGGGCCTATTCATCAAAGGCGCCGCAGTTTTCCGTTCGCTAGATGGGAGAATCGCGTGTTTTGGTCGCTTCGGCGAAACGGAGTGCACCCTGTATCACTACGCGCAAAGCGAGATATTCGGCGCAAGTCCCGTCGAAAATCCTGTGGTGAGCAATAGAAACGCTTCAGACGCTCCGCGCCAAAGTCGCTGCAAACTCGCCTGCCTCATGAGATCTTACGACCGCGTGACGAACGAGATCGTCAAAGTGACTGGAAAACAGCTGGACATGGCGCGTGTTGGAAAAGGCAAGGTACCTCTGGCCCAGATACAGCGCAGCCCATTTCTGGCCAAAAACCGTAAAGGGAGCCGAGTAACGATCATTGGCCGCGAACAAGTGCAGCCTGAGCGACGGATAAAGATCGGACAGGCTGCGGCCCATGGCTTCAAGCTGCTCGCGGCGCATTTCCGCCGGCAGGTCAGTCCACAACCCCTCCCCCCGCGCGAAGCCTTCC
Organism: Roseibium sp.; assembly: GCA_017643925.1. Lineage (GTDB taxonomy): Bacteria > Pseudomonadota > Alphaproteobacteria > Rhizobiales > Stappiaceae > Roseibium. The sequence goes on from JAEPML010000005.1 coordinate 115,330, forward strand.
AGCGCCTCCTTGGACAGAGCGATTTCCATATCCGTTTCGGCCCGCCCGAGCAGGGCGCGCTGGTCGCGTGTGCCGGTGATCGCCTGGTCGGCCGTCCGCAGGGTTTCGCCGGCATATTCGTAGGCAAGAACCGCCTCGGTCTTGAGAACATCCGGCAGATTGGCAGGCACATGGCGAACCTTTGCCCCGACCGCGTCCCGGTACCAGGCGAGCAAATGCTCATCAACCGGGTGACGTTCGGTTTCCGCCACCTGAACGGCCTGGTCCAGAATTTCCGCCGCAGCCCCCCTGTGTGTCGACAGGCCCAGCAACCAGTCCGACGATACGCCGAGCGCCGAGGAGATTGCGGCCAGTGCCTGACCATTCGGCAAGCGCGGCGCATCATCAGACAAAAGCTGGGAAACGGTCGACCGGTCGAGACCGGCACCCCGCGCCAGGTCACTGCGGTTCATGTCCCGGCTGCGCAAGGCATCCGACAATCGTTCCCTGAAAAGCTCGGCGCGGTCTCTTTTATCCATAATTGAGTAATGTCAGCTGAGTTTTGGAAAAACAACACCCCAGTTTTCTCAGCCGGATTCTCACGGGAAACAAATATCAAGATGGCCAAAAAGCGGCACTAATATTACAAAAAAGAAATACTGCGTTTATTTCGACTACCAAATTTGATCTAAAATTAAACTTGCGTAATATTCCAGATAATTGTTTGTATTTCCCAATTCAATACCAACTTAAAACCTCAACTTGACGCGAGAATTATTGCAGAGAGCGGAGGAATTTTATGATGTCTTCAACAATTGTGACTTCACAGAACCTGAAGCGTGAACTTCAAGATTACATATTTGTTGAAGATGATATCTGGAATTTCTTCGAAGATCAGGAGGGCCTGTCCACCAGCATACAGCGCTTGAGCGAAAACCTCGCCGGTGATCCGGACACCGCCACCGAAGATTTCGCGTTTGCGCCCGGTGAGGGACTTGGGGACAGCAGCGAAGATCCGGCACCGAACCCGTGGGTCGACATCAGCCATTGGCATGTCCATGGATACGGCCATCAACTTCATGACAACAAGAAACACGAAGCCTGGGACGTCTACTCAAAGGGCACTTACACGATGGGCGACGGCGAAACGCTGTTCGACAATCGCGGCACGTCCTGGCACCCGAGCGGACCGGACCGCGGTCTTTACACCCGCATAAACGGCAACGATCAGGACAACATCATCTACGGCGGCAACATCATCGGGATGCGCGGTGACCCCTACGCCCATGACGACATAATCTCTGGTGGTGGTGGCAACGACATCATCTACGGCCTGGACGGCAACGACAAGCTGTACGGAGATGAAGGCAACGACATTCTGTTTGGCGGTGACGGCAACGACTACCTGATTGGCGGGACAGGCGACGACATGTTGTTCGGCGGCTCCGGATACGACATGCTCTACGGCGGCGAAGGCAATGACTGGCTGTACTCCGGACCATCTGGCGCCGGCCAAGGCGCCGAAATGTATGGCGGCAGCGGCAATGACACCTTCATTGTAGGCTGGGCACCCGAGACCCAATACACGGAAGACAGCAAACCGACATGGGATACCGGCCTCGAATTCCTGTTTGGCCTCGGCTCGCTGTTTGTGCCAAAGCTCAAGGTGGCCATGACTGCTGTCAATCTGATCAAGACAATCTCGGATGCCTTTTCGACATCCGAAGGCAGCGAATCGCTTGGCACTCCGGGGCATTCCATCACGAAGATCAAGGACTTTAACCCGCTCGAGGACAAGATCCTGATCCCGGTAAGCGACATCAACAACATCAACGTCTATTTGTCCGACGACGGAAACCCCAACGTCGTCATGACCATCAAGAACGCCTCCGGTCAGGTCATTGCTGAAATCTCCTTTGCACGGGCGGAGGACATCTTTGGACCCGGAACCACGTATCTGAATTCAGACGTGCTCAATATTTTCGTCGAACAACTCAAGGCTTCGGCCATGCTGATCGGGCGGGACGGCGCTTTTTACGGACTGGACAACCGTCACCCACTGAACCTGAGCCACGAAGACCTGAAGGAACTGGGTGCAAACAACTTCCTCTTGCTCGGCGCCTACGGCAATCAGGAGTTCGCCGGAAGTGCAGGTGCTGACACGGTTTTCGGAACCAACTACGACGACATCATCAGCGGCTACCAGATCGACCCGCGAGGCGGAGGCAGCGTCGAGCACTTCAATCCCGCAAATGATGTTCTGTTTGGCTTTGACGGCAACGACCTGTTTTTCGGTGGCGCCGGCAACAATACGCTTTATGGCGGTGAAGGCGACGACACAGCTTCTTACCAGTATGCCAACCGCGGCATTGTCGTGGACATGTCCAAGACCTTCACGGACGCCAACGGCACCTATTACGAGGTCCTGAACGGCCATATGTACCGGCTCAACAAGAACGGCGAGATGGTGGAGGTGATTGGCTACGACAAGAACTACAGCATCGAAAACATCGTTGGCTCCGCGCATGACGACATCATTCGCGGCGACGACGGCGACAACATCATCGTCAGCGGCGATGGCAACGACACTCTTGCCGGTCGCGGCGGCGCCGATACGTTCATTCTCAACGGTGGCACAAACACTGTAGAAGATTTCAGTTCCGGGCAGGATTGGATCGAAATTGACATGTCGGCCTACAACATGTCCGGTTGGACCGATCTGCGCATGACCGGCCCTGACGCCAACGGCAAGTATCACCTGAAAGTCATCAGTTCAGGCGAAACGATTGCCATCCTGGAGAACATGAACAACCAGTCGCTGACGCTTTTCGGGGACATTGATTTTGGCCAGGATTCAAAACTAAGCGGTGACCCGGAAAGCAATCAGCTGAAAGGTGACGCCAAGGACAATATTCTCGACGTTTCAGACGGACAGACCTTCCTGTGGGGGGGAGCCGGTGCCGACGCGTTTGTCTTCTCGGGTTCGCATGGCCACGTCATTCAGGATTACAGGGCGTCGGAAGGCGACAAGATCGTGATTTCCATGGAGGACTACGGCATCACCGATCTCAGCAATGTCTTCATAGACACCTTCGAATCCACCAATTCCTACCTTTACATCAACGGGAATCAGGTCGCAGAAATAATGGACAACGAAATCTACACGCTTGATGATTTCCTGTTCGTTTGACGAGAGTACGGAGTTGCCAATGTCCGACACCCTGACTGAAAAAGGCTCCACCGAGGGCATGGTGGACTACAACGAAAACTCCCAGGCTCAGCGGCAAAACGCAAACCGGCATGCCGGCCTGATCCGCGACCTTGCTGCGCGTGTATCCGGTCTCTCGGATCAGTTGAACATCACCGACTATGGCTGCGGGCCCGGCCAGAGCGCCGTCGACACAGTGAGCCCCGCGGTGGAACACTGGTTTGAAACCCGTCCTGACAAGCAGCTCTCCGTCTGTCACGCGGACCAACCCGGCAACGATTGGAACGCGCTGATGAAGCTGATCCACGGCCCGGAAGGTTACCTGAAAGGTGATGCCGCGGTGCAGGTCCGGACTTCGGTCGGTTCGTTTTACGAGCGGATGATGCCGGATCAGTCCGTTACACTGGCCACCTGCTTCACCGCCAGCCACTGGCTCAGCGCAACACTCAGGCTGAACGCCCCCGAGACCGTCTGGTTTGCCGATCTGACCGGGGAAAACCGAAGCGCAATGTGGGCCCAGGCGGAAGCAGACTGGAAACGTTTCCTCAGGCTGCGGGCCGAGGAACTGCAGCCCGGAGGCTACCTGCTGGTCTCTACACTCGGTGCCGTGCCAGAGCCTGGAGAGATCAACGAAGTTGCCGCATCCGGTCGTGGCATCTACCGTGCGCTACAACATGTCACCGAGGAAATGGCAACAGAGGGACTGCTGAAACGGGAGACCGCAGACCACTTTGTTTTCGGCCTTTGGTTCATGACTAGCGACGAGGCGCGGCGTCCGATTGAGACCGATCCGTTCCTGTCCAAGGCCTACGAGATAGACACGCTCGAAGCGGCCAATGTCGACGAAAGCGGCGACCTCTTTTCCACCTTTATCGACAGTCCGGACGAATATGCCCGCAAATATGCTGGATATGTCCGTGCATTTGCCTGTTCGACGCTGCGAAGCCAGCTGTTTGCCCCGTCAGCCGGTTCCGAAGCTGACATCGATGCACTGGAAACGGAGTTCTTCGGCCGACTGGAACGTCTTTACAGAGAGAAGACGTCCGACTTTGCCTTCGAGCAATGGTTCACGACGATTGTTCTGAAGCGACGATAGCCTGAGGCTGTCGACATTACCCCGGCACGGATTTGTGATTTGGCTCAGTTCCGAGCTTCGATCCGGTAGACGCATCGCCGATCGCCCGACAGCTGGTGTTCGGTACGTTCAACGCTGACATCCGGTCCAAGAACATCCTTGAACAGTTTCAACTCGGATCGGCAAAACCCCTGGCAAGCGGTCGCCGCTGCGCAAATTGAACAATGGTTTTCAATCAGGAGGTAGGAACCGTCCTCCTGCTTCACCTCGGCCATATAGCCTTCCCTGCTGCGAAGCTCCGCAAGCTGGTTGACCCTGGCATCCAGATCTTTCACCTCCTTCATGGCGTCCAGGTAGGCCGACCGGCTCTGCGCCTCGCGGTGCGCTATAAGGCGGTCAATTCCTTCCTGACCATAAAGGTCACTCAAACCGCCAAGCAGTCCAAGAATAAGATTGGAGTGATTGTCCGGAAATTGCTGGTGTCCCGTTTCGGTGAGCGTCCAGACACGCTTCGGTCTGCCCACTGATCCCTTCAGGTCCTCAAAGGCAACCAGTTCATCGTGAAGCAGTCCGTCAAGATGCTGGCGAACGGCGACCGTGGTAACGCTCAGCACTTTCGCCAGGTCCGCCGCTGTTTGCGGGCCTGACGATTTAAGGGCGTTGAGCAGACGTGTGCGCGTTCGATCAGCCATGATCCCTATATAGACCAGGAAGCTCATAAAAAAATAGTTATCTTTTCTTATTATCAGCCGAACTTGATCATGCCTCCGGATACCGGGGCCTTTCGGCACGCAATTCTTCTCTCAAATTGACCGTCCAAAGCTCAAGAATAATCAGCAATCCTGCGCCTGGATAACAAGAACAGGGTCTTCCTCAGAAGACTGAAGGCGAAAACACTATTGTTTTCCGAATTTTACAGTCAATTTAGGTTTATCCCCAAAAGACCTTCAGCATTGGTTGCTCCACACCGTAATTTTTACCTAGAGTTCTGATCGGTTTTCAAAACTGTTCTTTTATCTTTCATTGTATAAAAATAGCGACGGAGGAGCGTATGGAAAAACTTCGGTCGTTTGTTCAATGGATGATGATTGATCCCCGTCATCCGGAAATCGCGCAGGCTCAATACAACGAGCTGAAAACGCAGATTCCGCTGCTCTATGCGCTGCTGATGGTCAATGCCATCGCTGTTTCCTATACGCATTATGATGCTGCACCGTTTTACATGACCGTCGGCATTCTGGGCCCGATGCTCGTGTTCACGACTGTTCGCCTGATGAGCTGGATCAAGTCCAGGAAAATTGTCCTCGGACCGGAAGCTGCGATCCGGAAGATGCGCCAGACCGTCATTCTGGGCAGTCTTGTCGCCGTCGTCTACATCAGCTGGTCCCTCAGCCTCGACCAGTATGGAGGCCCCTCCGAGCGTGGGCATGTCGCCCTGTTCATTGCAATCACGGTCATCGGCTGCATCTTCTGCCTGATGCATCTGCCACAGGCGGCGCTCATGGTCATGTTTATCGTGACCGTTCCCTATCTTGCCCATTACATGCGGCAGGGAGAGGATGTTTACGTCGCAATTGCGATGAACATCTTCCTGGTTTGCCTGGTCGTGCTGCAGGTGCTTTTCAACAGCTACCGTGGCTTTTGCAAACTTATCGATTCACAGTCCGCACTGGCCGCAAAACAGAAGGAAACGGAGCGGCTGAATGCCGAAAACGAACGGCTTGCGCAAACCGATGCACTGACCGACCTTCCCAACCGGCGCTATTTCTTCAGCAGGCTCGATGATCTGATTGAAAAAATCGGCACAGACAACACCCCCTTCGCTGTTGGAGTGGTGGATCTCGACCGGTTCAAACCCATCAACGACACCTACGGCCACCAGCTCGGGGATCAGCTCCTGACGGAGGTCGGCAAACGTCTGGGCGCACTCGCCCGGCCAGATCTTGAAATCTGCCGCCTGGGAGGAGACGAATTCGGCTTCCTGTTCCGCGGCGATGCAAAAGATGCGGAACGGACCGGGCAAAACCTGTGCGAACGTATCACTGAACCCTACAGGATCGGCGAATTGCAGCTGGCTGTCGGCGCGTCCTGCGGGATTGCCCTTTACCCGGAAGCCGGTCGGACGTCGCATGTCCTGTTCGATCGCTCAGACTACGCATTGTACAATTCCAAGACCACAAGCCGCGGAAGAACGACGGTCTATTCTTCTGAACACGAAGCTCGTATCAAGTCGGATCGTGCGATTGAAGCCGCCCTGCAGAACGCGGATTTCGCAAGAGAATTTCAGGTTCACTTCCAGCCAATGGTCTGGCTGCCGGAACGCAAGATCATCGGGTTCGAGGCGCTCGCTCGCTGGAACAGTCCGGTGCTGCAGCAGGTTGGCCCCAACAATTTCATCCCGATCGCCGAAAAAACCGGCCTTATCCACCGTCTCACGCTTTTGTTGTTCGACAAGGCGCTTGCGCAGATAACGTCGCTACCGGGTGACCTATGCCTGTCCTTCAACCTGTCTGCCGTCGACATTACCTCCCTGGAGACAATAGAGGGACTGCTCGAGGTCATCAGGCAGCGAAACGCCGACCCTCGCCTGATCACGTTCGAGGTGACCGAGACCTCGGTGATCAGCAGCTACGACGCCGCGGAGACCTGCCTGCAGATGCTGAAGAACGCCGGCGTCAAGCTTGCCCTTGATGATTTCGGCACGGGATTTTCAAGCCTGGGCTATCTGCACAGGCTGCCGATCGATTGCGTCAAGATCGATCAGAGTTTTGTTGCCGATATCGAGAGCCCCGTTGCCTGCGGAGTGGTGACTTCCATCGTCAATCTTTGCCGATCCATGCAGATCCTGTGTGTGATCGAGGGGGTCGAGGCAGCAGACCAGCTCAGCACGCTTGAGGCACTGGAATGCCGACTGGTTCAGGGATACTACTTTGCGCCGGCCCTGCCCTATGACGAGATCAAACAAGCGGCGGACACCGGTGGCAAGGTTGCCGGTCTTGAGCTTTCAAGCCTGTCCGCATCGGAGATCCACAGGTCTTCCATGGGCTGAAGTAACCTGGAAGTCGCCGAGGCCCTTCAAAGAAGAGATCCCTAATGGATGGCTTGCGTCCCAAGCGCTGATGACGAACTATCAGAATCCAAGCGGATCGACAGGAAAAAAACTCCCCCATGGCAGGTGGTACAAAGCGCCAGAAAGATTTGCGCAAAGCTCTCAGGGCATTGTTGCCGCGGATCCCCATGCGAGATGCGGAACCCATTCTGGAAAAGGCAGTTGCCGGACATCTGCGGCATCTGCCTCCCTCCATTTCGCTTTGGCAGGCGACCACCAGCTACGTCCGGCACGAACTCACCGAGTATGACACGCTCCTGGAAGAGGGCTACGATCGGGATGCAGCGCGACATTTCGTGATCGACGACATGAACGAAGTCTTGCGGGGATGGGGCTGCAACAAATCCATCTCGGAAGAGGAAGACGCTGAAGCCTGAGGCGTTGCCCCATCCCTGATTGTGTCCGATCGGATCTCAGGGCCGCCTGGCAACAAGGTCGATCTCGACAAGCGCGTCCACGGCCAGTCCCGTTACACCAACGCAGGTGCGGCCAGGCAGTTTCCCTTCAGGAAAAAACGACCGATAGGTCTCGTTCATGGCCTGATAGTCTCGCTTGAATTCGGTCAGGTAAACCCTCATGAATGTTACGTTTTCGAGCGCCAACCCGACGCCCTCCAGAACCAGCTTCAGATTTTCCATCACCCGAATGGTCTGCGCTTCGACACCGTCCGGCAAGGGTGCATCCGGTTGATCGGGATCCGTCGGCATTTGCCCCGTTACGAACACCCAGCCATCGGCTTCAACGGCATGAGAAAACGGAGCGACAGGTTGCGGGGCCTGGTCGACCATGTGGTGTATGGGCAGCATGGAAATCTCCTCTGGCATTGCTGTCTTCAACTGCCAGAGTAGCGGTTCAACGGCGCCGGTAAATCCATTGATCGGGAATATGGGCCGTCACGTCTTCCCCAGCACGAATGGTTCCAGGTATTTCCACAAAACCAACGAGGCCACGCAGGTGTCGCGCCTTCCTGGGAAACAGCAGATCCAGCCCTTCCCGTCCCGGATTGTGATCGGCGATGGCCTGTCCAGCCACTCGACAGGGCGCATTGTCGCCGTCTACCCGAATGACGGCGCCGCCTTCGAACACCAGGCGTGTACGTGGAGGGACGAGAGAGAAATCCGGTATTCCGGACAGGCTGATGTTGCCGCCAATCCATTCCGGTTTGAGGTCCGGGATCTCCATCCTCGTGGCAATCTTCTCCAATTCCTCACGTGAGAGAATGGAGATTTGCCGCTCGTTGCACATCTGTGTTCCACGAGGGTACCAGGGTTCGCGGCCACCGGAGCTGCGCGTGAACCCCGCATGACGATCCCCAGCAATGCCCTCAAAAGTGAGGTCCAGAGCATCGACCGGTTCCGTTCGGAAATCTGCACGAGAACTGGTCTTGTAGACACCTTCAACTCTTCCCGAGATTTTGAACTTCGGGGCAATGGAGAGGTCATCGGGAAAGAGTTCGGCCTGGCTCATCGTTCAACTCCATGTCGGTAGGTAGAACGACGATATGCGGTTGGGCGCATTGGAACCAGCCAATCTGTTTGATGTTATTGATCACAGAAATAGATGAACCAGGCTATGCAGCCCTGGATTTCAAAGCTTTTATTTGTGCAACTTGCACAGGATTTCAACTTTGCTGCAGCGCACCAATAACGCATAATTGCAACCACAGATGATTGTCCAAATGCTCCACAGTGTGACGAAATGGAACTCAGCGAAGACATCTACGGCAAACTCATCAACATTGCCGGACGCCAGCGGATGCTCTCCCAACGCATCGGTTTTTTGCTTTTGTCAGCCTCATCGCAATCAACAGGTGGTCCCATGTCGCCTGCGCTTCTGCCGATGCTGGACCGAGCCCTTGAGGACTTCTGCACCGGGCACGGGCTTTTGCTCAACGGGGACGAGGACGCGGGACTGCCCAAACTCGCCTATCAGCGCATCGACGCTGTGTTGAAGACCGCCGACACGGAGTGTGGCCAACACCTGATCGAGCGGTTTGTCCATGAAGCACGCGCGTTCATTCTGAATATCGAGAAAGGCGATCTTCCTGAGCCTAAGGAACTGGCGGCATTCAGCGATCTTGTGCTTGTCGATTTGCTGCAGACACTCCAGGCCGTCGTTTCCGCGCTGGAAGAGGATTTCGCTGAAGAAATGCAGCGGCGAAGGGACAGGCGCAACGAGGAAACGCGACGTGTCATGGACGCAATCCAGGAGATCCAGAAGGCATCCAAGTTTTCGCGCATGATCGCGCTCAATGCCAAGATCTCCGCGGATCGCGCCGGGCCGTTCGGCAAGGAATTCGGTGCACTGACCGAAGAACTCAAGCAGATATCAGCCGCCATTACCGACAGTTCCGAAAACATCCTGAAACATCTGGAGCGGATTTGAGCCACATGCTTCTGGCAAGCCCTGAGGATGTGAAGGGGCAAAAACAACCACGTCAAGAAAACGCCTGACAGTTTTACCCACTTGCGGTTCAAAGACCGGGCAGGTTTGAATCGCGGTGAATTCAACCCGGACATCAATGATGCTCGGAACTGCTGAAGGGGCAAAACTTGTACAAGCGGGTCACGATCAGGATTTGGGTCGCGGTTTTCTCGATTGTCTCGGCGTGGCACCTGGCGTCCGGTTCGCCAGCCGAAGCCTCGGACATCATCCTCGTTCAGGACAATGCCTACCCGCCCTACATGTCCCAAACCGATGGGCGACCAGACGGGATTTATGCGGTCATCATCAACGAGGCCCGGAAGCGCCTCGCCAATTCCAATCTCGTGCTCCAGGCGGCTCCCTGGACCCGGGCCACGGTGCTCGTTGAAAACGGCCGTGCCATGGGGTTGATCGGAAGTTACTACAAGCCGCAGGACAGGCCCTGGATTCGGCACTGGTCGGTCCCTTTGTACGACGAGGAAGTCAGCGTGTTCTGCAGGCAAGGAGTTGCCAGACGCGACTGGAAATATCCGGAAGACTACAAGGGTTTGCTGTTTGGCAATGTTGCCGGGTACCGGGCTCCCGGCCCCCGTTTTTTCGAGATGGTCGAGAAGGGAGAAATCAAGCTCGAAGAGGCGCAAACCACGGAACAGAACCTGAGCAAGCTCGTGCTCGGGCGTATCGACTGCTACGTGGTGGAAAGGCTTGCAACAGAAATGCTGATCCGTGAGAAAGGCTATGACAATGTCGATATCGTGGGCACCGCCTCGATCGAACCAGCCTATGTCGGCTTTTCAGACAAGTGGACGGGACCAGATGCAGACGCGTTCATTCGTGACTTTGACCGGACCCTGAAGACCATGAAAGCAGATGGAACAATCGACCGCATCGTCGCCTCCTTTACCGGAAGCTGACACTCTCGATCGGTCAGAACATATGCCAGAAACTGTCCGGTATGGCGCGCTGTCGCTCTGTCATGAGTAGGTTGTCTATTTCGAATGTCATTCTGTCTCTGGGGTTGGCGTCCTCAATGACCGCGCGGATGGCCGGGTGGGCATTGAAATTGGCCATGAAAGCGCCGCTGTCATAAGCTTCTCTCAGCCCTGTCTCCAACAGATCCCCGAGTTTCTTGTCCTGCTTGCGGACGTAGAACAGGTAATCAAACCGGTAGCGAACCATCACATGTGGGTCGACCTCCAGGTTCTCGTATTGCGGTTTTCGAATGCCGATTTCGACATAGGCTTCATGAATGCCACGATTGAACGTATTGATGCGCCCCTTTGACAACATGCGCCAAAGGTTTTCGTAGACTTCCTGTTGAACATTGAAGCCGGCTGCCTCGAAAATATCGGTGTCCGGCCAGCCGATCCCCGACCCAACGATAGCCTGGTCCTGAAGAGCCTTGAGCGACGTTATGCTCGCAAGATTTTCGGCAAAGTCGTTGTTGGTGATGAATATCCGGTGCCCGAGCAACCCGCGGGACAACGGGATATCGATCTGCCGGAAACGGGCCTCGCGCTCAGCCGAAAAGCCACTGAAAAAGACATTGAACTCAGCGCGTCCTGCCTCCAGTTCGAGAAAGGCCCTCTCCTGGGGCATGGTCAGCGGAACGATCTCGAGGGCAACCTTCTGCCCGCTATGAGCCAGGGCCAATCTCAATACCGATATTTCGTAGGCAAACACCTCGGGTCCAGCTCCCAAAAGGCCCAACTTCACTTTCACCGTTTCTTCCGCACGCACGGCTCCGTGGGCAAGAAGATGAACAAGCAAGAACAACCAGACGAACGCGCCGCGCATTGCAGCCTCTCTATTACCCGGTAATGCGCACTTGGGAGCAATACCAATTGTCGATTGGTACTAAGAGAGAAGCAGAGATAGACGGTTTTTCCAATTGCGAGATTTAGCAAGCGATGCCCATGCAGGGGCTTTTCCTCTGATTTCTTGTATCAACCAGCCAAACAAAAAAGCCCCGCAGCGACTGCGGGGCTTTGACGTTGATCATCCGGGTTACTGAAGTTTCACCGTGCACACCATCTGGGTATGTTGCGAGTTGATCCAGCAATTGGGCGGCAACGGGCCGGTCGGGATTGGGTAGTAGTAATAGACCGGTTGCTGGTTGGCATTTGCAATTGCCGCACCTGTTGCGACACCTGCCGCATAGGCCGCTCCCGGGTGGTAATAAGGTCCATAGGGCGGGTAAGGCGGATACGGACGATAAGGCGGATAGTAGGGGTGGTACGGGTGATGCCATGCCCGGCAGCGCGGATCCTGTGGCGAGTGGTAGCAATAGGGGCCGTAAGGCTCAAAGCCGACGGATCCAGGCGCTGTTGCCGTTTTTCCATGATGACGGTTATGCGGACGGGCGCTTCGGTCAATGAACAGGGCAACTCCCTTGGCGCTGTCAGGCAGCTCGCCGCGCAACACCTTCACACCGTAAACAACCGACGATCCATCGGTTTTCGCGGAGGTCAATTCCACCAAAGCAGGTGCCTTGTCAGTCTGACTGAGTATACTGACCACCGCATTGGGCGGATTGCCCTTGAAACCGTCATCCGTATCCCAGAAGCTCGAGAAATCAGCGTTCGATATCTGTCCACCAACGCGGTAAGGCCGGTCACTGAAATAAAGAACGCCCGTATTGGCGTCGGTCAGCGTCAGTGACGTGCCGTCGAAGGACATTTCACCGGCCTGTTGGACAAAGTCGTAGGTGGGCGGCGGGGTCGGATCCGCGTTCACGGGCTGAGCTTCCTGGGCCTGAGCTCCAACGGCTGTCAGCCCGGCAATCAATCCGGCGCTGACCAACATTCCTCGGGTCAATCTTAAACAGGTCATTCTTGAGTACCTCCTACCGGGCCAAGCGGGGTGCCCGGGTATTGATGCCCCAAACTTGCATAGGCTTCCGTTTGCAATTGTGATGCACAACACATTCCTGCGGTTGCACATGGTCAACATCGCCTGAAATGTGGCGCTTCAATTGCAGCGGGAACAAGGCATTGCGATGAAACTTCTGTAAGGTGCTCCCGAGGAAGGTCCGACACCTGTGCCCTGAATAGCTTCAGGCCTTTACCGAAACGCCCCTGAAGGCTTCGGACCAGATTGCGTCCTGCCTCAGACGCTCAATGCAGCGAATGATCTTTCTTGCGTAGTAGAGCATGGCTACCCAGTCGGCCAGCAGGTCGGGATTGTCGAAAGCAGACACAGGAAGGGCAGCCATCCACTCGTCGCTCAAGCCGTCTGTTTTCCTGGCCTCTTCCCCCGCCAGCACGGACCTGAATTCTTCCTGGATACGGGCATCCAGCCTGACGATCAGTTTGGCAATCTCCGCAGCCGCCTCGTCCGCGGACGCTTCGGCAAGCACGGAGGCATGAACCTGACGATAGAGAACGACATAATCCGCAAGCACGATCACCAGCACATCCAGGCCGTTGGCGCTGGAGGATACGGAAGACCAGGGTGCCTGTTCAATGCGATAGGTCTTTACGGTTGCCTTCAAGTTGGCCGCGTCCCGCCGCAAGTCGAGATAGGACGACCTGTTTTCCTCGCCATCCGTGCTCGCGACCTGAAGATATTCGGCACACGTGCGGAGAAACTTCCCGGACAATTCCTGGAGCCCGGCGCCGCTGCGCTTCGGAAAGAGTACCCACGCGGCCCCCAGACCGAGACACGCGCCGATCACCGTGTCGTAGATCCTTGACCAAAGCTCCAGGATGGACACACCTTCAAGCGCCTGGAGACCGACGACGACAACGAAGCTGATGATCCCGGCAGCGACGGTATAGCTGCGCTCGATGAAAACAAGGATCACCGGGATTGCGATGAGAACGAGCCCGGTGCGCATTTCCGGCAGTTTTGCCAGAAGCGGGGACAAGGACATTGCAACCAGCACCCCTATCGCCGTACCCGCCGTGCGCTGGAAGGTCTTTTGCGCGGTCGGGCCCAGGTTGCTGCACAGGATCACGATGACAGTCAAGGTGATCCAGTAGGCGTGGCTTAGCTCAAACATCGTGCCTATGGCATAGGCCAGCGCGGCTGCCGCTCCCGCCTGAAGCGCGAGCCACCAGGACAATCGCTGCCACCAGGGCAATCCCGCGCCGCCGGCAGCAGTGTCCGGCTTCACCGCCAGCGGATCCCTGGTTCTCACTGCAACGAGCAACCGCTTGTAGGCTTGCGCAATCCTGAGGGTATGAAACGCGTCCTTTCGTGAGCCTTCCCGGTCCGGGTGCGCCCAGGCAAGGTCAATCCCGACAGTATCAGCTGTCTTCTCCCCCCTGATGTTGCGCACCAGGTGCCGCGTTGCCTCTGCAAACCCCTTGCTGCCATCAAGAGAGCGCCGTGCCTCGACCGACAATCCGGACATGGCATCATGCACCACTTCCAGGGCCAACTGGGTCATCGCAGCGGTCTCCGGGGACATCCCTTTGACCGTTCCATCTCCTGTCATGAGATCGGAGCAAAGGCGCAGTTCCTTGCGAAGCTCGGTCATGCGTGCGGGTGAGAGCGGAGGTGTGGTGTTGCCCGATAGCGATCCTTGGCACGCCTCAATGTCATCGGCCGTCAGATTTCGAAGTCTTGTCTCTATCCGGCCGTATGTTGTCACCGGATCGGGGCGCCACAGGCCGATCCTGACTAGCAGGGCGACAGCAACACCCAGGATAGCCATGAGAGGCAGCCAAATCCCGGGTGAATGCGGCTGGCTTGACATGATCACGAACAACCATCCGATCGCGATCATCCGTCCGGCCCGTGCCCCAAAGGGCCCCAGACCATCCAGGGAGAAACCGAACGCGATAATCATGATCCATGTGATCTTAAGGACCTCAGGCGCCTGATCAGCGGCGATCGAACCAACCAGAGCCCCGATGCCAAACAACCCTGTCATGAGGCATCCAAGCCGCAGGATGTCGTGCGCCTCCTGCCGCCGAGTCGCAATGGGCGTGAAGAGTAGACAATGTGCACCGGATGCAGCCGCGAGCACGGACATTGAGAAAGCCGAGATGCTGGACTGCGACTGGGCCAGCAGGCTGGCAAGGTAGGCGGCAACCACTACCGTCAGCATCAGGTGAATGCCGCGCACGAGACGCAACGCGCCGGGGTCAAAACGCGAAAGGTGTTCAAACCACGCGGACATCAATCGAAGCATCGGGCGAACATCTCCACTCCCTCGGCAGGGTTCTTGCTCACCAGCTACATCAAACGGTCTTTCAGTCCCGCGCAAGTCCCTTGTCGCAAAACCCGATGAGTTCCACGCAATTCATCACGAAGCAGGGTAACGGTCCGGGTTCCCCCGGGGGTTTTGCCACACAATCATTGCGAAGTTTCAGAGCGTGCCTGTCGCCCCAGTCTCGTTTCGCGCCGATAATCGGTCCAAGAGACCTGCCATGCGCGATCGCCACCTCTTTGCGCTGGAACGGATACAATTCCCAAATCGGTCGCTTGATAGCGCGCCTTCAGTCAGAAATTCGAGGCACGTGCGTTTGCAGTCTCAAACTGAAAATCGGCGTAAAGTGGCCAGTGATCCGACCCCAGGTCTGCGCCTCGTTCACACTGGCTGGCTGTCAGCGCCCCTTTGATGAACATGTGATCCAGCTCCAGCCCAAGGCCGGGGACCGGTATCAACCAGGTGGGCGTCCATCTGGTACCGCAGACAACCTTTTTCACCTGGGTCTTCTCCTGAAAGTTTCGCATTTGCGGCGCCCAGGAGACCGCGTTCATATCCCCCGCGACCAGCACGGGCCCTGAGGTTGATGCAACACGGTCGGCCAGGGTGTTCAATATTGCCATCTGCCTGAGATAGTAGTCATGCGTGATCGGGGGTGGCGTGTGCAACGCAAATGCCGTCAGGCAATTGAACTGCCCCTGAAGACAGTATCGCACCTGTATTATGGCTGCCGGATTGCGATTGACGGCAATTATTTGCAGAGCTTGCGGTGGTACGCGCGACAGGATGACTGCGCTTGGTTGACCAACGACGGCATGTTCCGGCCGGCCCGCAATCTGGCTCAGACCGGTGAAGCGGGATGCCAGCGTTTCAAGTGCCGAAGAGGGCAGCTCGGTCAATACGATCAGGTCAAAGGGGTTTTCCTGATGGATGTCGGCCAGTCGATCCAGTGCGTTTTTGTTGCCAAACACATTTGCGGTCGCGACACGTAACGATGTGCCCGGCATTTCGGCGGATTGCGCAAAACGGGTCCCGTTCAAGATGTCCATCTGCCACAGGGCGACCGACATACAAACAAGCGCAAGCAGGGCTGCACCATATCTTTTGAAAAAATCGAAGAACACCACGAGACAAAGGCCCGCCAGCACAAACTGTGCCTGGAACTGCCCCAACAGGTCCAGCGGCCAGCCGGCTGAGGCTGCAAAGGAAAGTGCCGTCGCAATGATCAGGCACACAAGCAAGAAGACAAGAATCCGGTAGATCATGCTCAGACAATAGCAACAAAAAAGGCGGTCTCATGGACCGCCTTTCAGGAATTCCTGTGCAAATGAAGCCTTTACCGGGTCAACGGCTTGTACTTGATCCGGCGCGGGTCGGCAGCATGGGCACCGAGGCGGCGGACCTTGTCCTTTTCGTAGTCTTCGAAGTTGCCTTCGAACCATTCGACATGGCTGTCGCCTTCGAAGGCCAGCATATGCGTGGCAAGGCGGTCGAGGAACATACGATCGTGCGAGATGACCACGGCGCAACCGGCGTAGTTTTCCAGTGCATCTTCAAGCGCGGCCAGCGTCTCGGTGTCGAGGTCGTTGGTCGGTTCATCGAGCAGGAGCACGTTGGCGCCCTTCTTCAGAACCTTCGCAAGATGCACGCGGTTGCGCTGACCACCGGAGAGGTCGCCAACCTTTGCCTGCTGAGCCGGGCCCTTGAAGTTGAAGGACGAACAATAGGCGCGCGAGTTGATTTCCTTGTCGTCGAGGTAGATCACCTCGGCGCCGCCGGAAATCTCTTCCCAGACCGTCTTGTTCGGGTCGAGCGCATCACGGGACTGGTCGACATAGCCAAGCTGGACACTGTCACCAATGGTGATCGAACCGTTGTCCGGCTTTTCCTGGCCGGTGAGCATCTTGAACAGCGTCGATTTACCGGCGCCGTTCGGGCCGATGACGCCGACAATGCCACCGCGCGGCAGCTTGAAGGACAGGTCGTCAATCAGGAGCCGGTCTTCGAAGCCCTTGGAAACGCCTTCCAGATCGATGACGTTGGCACCAAGGCGCTCGCCGACCGGAATAAGGATCTGTTCGATGGACGGCTGACGCTCTTCCTGCATCGCCAGAAGGTCGCCATAGGCCTTGATACGAGCCTTGGACTTCGTCTGACGGCCTTTCGGGCTCATGCCCATCCACTCGCGCTCACGGGCAATTGCCTTGGAGCGGGCCATGTTCTCGCGGCCTTCCTGCTCCATGCGCTTGGTCTTCTTCTCCAAATAGACCGAGTAGTTGCCTTCGTAGGGAATGCCCTGCCCGCGGTCGAGTTCCAGGATCCAGCCGGTGACATTGTCCAGGAAGTAGCGGTCGTGGGTGATGATCAGGACGGAGCCCTTGAATTCGCGCAGGTGACGCTCGAGCCAGTGGACGGTTTCGGCGTCCAGGTGGTTGGTCGGTTCGTCGAGCAGCAACAGGTCCGGTTCGGACAGGAGCAGCTTGCAGAGCGCCACACGGCGGCGCTCACCACCGGAAAGGTTTTCCACGCCGCTGTCGGAAGGCGGGCAGCGCAGGGCTTCCATCGCCATCTCCACCTGGCTTTCCAGGTTCCAAAGGTCCTGAGCGTCGATCTCGTCCTGAAGCTGTGCGGCCTCCTCGGCGGTTTCGTCCGAGTAGTTCATCATCAGTTCGTTGTAACGGTCGATCTTGGCCTGCTTGTGGGCAACGCCTTCCATGACGTTTTCCATGACCGTCTTGGAGTTGTCCAGCTGCGGCTCCTGCGGCAGGTAGCCAACCTTGGCGCCCTCGGCCGCCCAGGCTTCCCCGGAATATTCCTTGTCGAGGCCGGCCATGATCTTGAGAAGCGTCGACTTACCGGCCCCGTTCGGACCCAGGATGCCGATCTTGGCGTCCGGGTAGAAGGACAGGTGGATGTTGTCGAGGACTTTCTTGTCGTTATAGGCCTTGGAGAGGCCGTGCATGTGATAAATGAACTGGCGCGCCATGGGGCTCCGCTTCTCCACTTGAAAGCTGATGGGATTCTCAGGAATTCTGCGGCGTCTTTTAGGGGAAAGTGACGCCGGGGGCAATGGGGCCCGGCAACTCGGCAAACAAATTTAGGTTCTGAAGTATCGCGTCGGCAAATCGACGCGAGCGCGCGCCCAATCCAACGCCCAACGCTGCCGCCCCCAGGTGTCCTAAACAGCATTTGCCTTTGTGCGTCTCTAGTCCTCTAGAAATTCCATGTTTGGAAGACCCAAACCAACCTGCTTCAAAATTCATTTGATCCCTAGAAAAGTATTGTGCAATCCTCCGCCAATTGATCGGTAAAAAACATACTCCGAATAATTGACGACACCTACGGAAGACCAAAGCATCGATCAGACCAAATTTGTATTGGAGCATCTCTGACATGGCAGAGGTTGATGAAGACGCGCTTCCAGAAGATGTAAAACTGATCGACTGCCTGCCAGATCTGCAAAACCTGCTCGATCACTATGTCCAGCGGGGACGAAACGACGGCCATGCCGGGAACGGCCTGGTGGATTACATCTATGAAAATTTCGGAGCCGCACAGAAAATCGATGCCCCGGTTGAAACCTGGATCAGGGATAAGCTGCCTCGGGCAAACAAAATCAAACCGGGCAAAAGTTATCTCGCGCCGCAAGCCTTTACCAAGTACCACAAGGTCAAGAGTGGCAGGCTCGCGCCCATTATCCTGTGCGGTGGCGTCAAAATGGGCGGAGACAAGATCGGCCACTTCTTTCAGCTTGGCTATCGTATCTACTATCGCAAGATGGGTATGAACCCGCTTTTCGGCCGTGAGGTGTTGGAAGACCACGGAGTGGCCGCACGCAAGGCCTACAATGAAAACAGCTTTTTCTCGATCCCCGATATTGCCGAACAGGGGGCATACCGTTTGCTCGAACGCAAGGCTGGGCTGTCCGCACCACCGAAATTCTCCCAGGCAGACTGGAACCACCAAAAGGAGATGAACACTTTCGGCATCGATTCGTCCGGGGTCTACTCGCCTGCCGATATTCTCGCCAATGATGCCGGTGCTCTTTTCTATGCCGAACTTGCTAGTAGCAAAATCGGCACCCCAGACCTTGGTAAATACATAAAGAAGTCGTGGAACGAGTCCGCTACGCTTAGCAAATACAAACCTGAAATCGGCACGTAGGTCTGGGAAAATATCCTGACAGTCCGCAATTGGTCCGTAAAGCTCACCGGAATTTCAGGCAAAACAGAACTCATCGGAGACTGCAGTTTTCAGAAAGCCGGTAACGCCTTTACCGCAACGGTGAAACGAGGTGGTCAGGAAATCGGACAGATGACGCTCACAATGAAGACCCGCGAGGAAAGCGGGCTGACGGTTGGCGCGGTCCTTTCCGGCTCCTGGAAAAACGGAGAAAAAGCTGGCCAGCTCAACACAACATCCAAGCGTGAGTGTGAATTCGAAGGAAGCTGGGGCAATGGTCAATCGGACAAGGATGGTGGCAAGGTGCTCTTCCTGTGCTGAAGGAAACAGGCGACGTCCAGAAAGGCCTCCAGGTGCTCGCTACTGCACCGCCGGCAGCGATTGATCGTTGGTGAAAATTGGTTGCTGACGAGAGCTCCCGAATTCCTGTAGGGTGCAGCCGTCAAACCTACCGTACACTCTCGTTTCTCCCGGATTCCCATGTCATCCATCGATATTCTGATGCCACGCCCGATGCTGCCCATTGTCCAGGAACAGCTCGACGCCAAGTTCACCGTTCACAGACTGTATGAAGCGGAGAACCCGGAAACGCTCTTGCAGGAAGTCGGCGACAGGATCCGCGGTGTCGCGATGTCCTTTGCCCCCGTGAACAAGGCCCTTCTCGACAAGATCCCGAACGCCGAAATCGTGTCGAGTTTCGGTGTCGGGTACGACCACGTCAATGTCGATGATTGCATTGCGGCCAACGTCATGGTGACCCACACGCCGGATGTGCTGACCGAGGAAGTCGCCGACACCGCCTTCGGGCTGTTGCTCATGACCGTTCGCGAGCTCGGCCAGGCCGAAACCTGGCTGCGGAGCGGCAATTGGGAAAACAAGGGTCCCTTCCCGCTCACGGGCGCAACGCTGCAGGGTCGCACGATGGGCATTTTCGGATTGGGGCGCATCGGCAAGGCGATTGCAAGACGTGCAGAAGCCTTCGGTCTGGACATCCACTACCATGGGCGCAGCAGGCAGGACGGTGTCGATTACCCCTATCACGCCTCCCTGAAAGACCTGGCGCATGCCTGCGACACCCTGATGATCGTGGCTCCGGGCGGAGTGGAAACGGAGCACAGCGTGAACACCGAGGTGCTGGAGGCCCTTGGCCCCAACGGCATCGTCATCAATATCGGGCGCGGATCGGTCATCGACGAAGCGGCTCTGATCGAGGCTCTTGAGCAGGGCACGATTTATGGCGCTGGCCTCGACGTCTTTGAGCATGAACCGCGTGTGCCCGAGGCGCTGCTCAAGCTGGAACGGGTGACGGTTCTGCCGCATGTGGGCTCGGCATCCCAGGCCACCCGCAACGCGATGGGACAACGCGTCGTCGACAATCTGACAAGCTGGTTCGAGACCGGAAAAGCCGTGTCTCCTGTGCCGGAAATGGGGTGACCTCCGATTCGGCAGATCGGGTCCGCCTTCGTGCAGTTCGCCGGCTCGGCAGACGTTGGTCCTTCCCTATGGTAATATGAGCCTCCAGGAAAATTCGAAATCAAACCTCTCCGGTTCCTGCCGGAAAGGTTTGGGTTGGATGATCAGATGGCTGAAGTTGACGACGATGCCCTGCCGGACAATGTCACGTTGCTGGATTGCCTCCCGGAACTGGACAATCTGCTGAACTCGCACATTTCTCGCGCAAGATGGGATGGATACTCGGGTGACGACATGGTCGAGTACATCTTCGAGCGGTTCGGCAATGCGCCAGATATCGATGCCCCCATCGAGACCTGGATCAAGAAACAGTTGCCCAAGGCGTCGGTTGGCATACCGGGCAAACAGTTTCAGATAGATCCGCGAAAGACAAAGTACCGGAAAACGCAAAACGCGAGGTCAAGCAATTTCGCCTCTATCATCAGGTGCAATCGCGTGTTGATGGGAGGGGACAAGGTTGGACATTTCTTTCAGCTCGGCTACAGGATCTACCACCGCCTCAATGGCCGGAACCCTACATTTACGCGAGAGGTCATCGAGGACCACAGCATCGCAGCATGGCGTGCCTACAAGAATTACGACCTCCACCACATTCCGCTCATAGTCAATCTCGGCACCAACCGTATCATCAACCGGAAACTGGGCCTCACCTCTCCGCCCAATTTCGTCCAGAAGGACTGGAACCACCAGAAGGAAATGGGGTCTTTCGGGATCAGGGTCACCGGGGTCTATTCGCCAGCCGACATTGCGGCCAACAATGCGGGCGCCAAATTCTACGCCGCGCTTGCCAAACTCAAGTCGGGCAAGATTTCGCTGGCAAGCTACATCGATCGAAGCTGGAATGAATCGGTCAACTGCAACAAGTATTCAGCACCGGTGGGCACCCAGGTATGGGAAAACCTTCTCCTGCACCGGAACTGGGTGCTTCAAATGCACACAAACTCCCATGACAAGAAGATCTTTGCCGATTGCAAGATGACCAAGAAATCCGGCACCTTTGACGTAGCCTTGAGCAGGCTGGGGAAACCGCCGGAGGGAACCCTGTCCCTCTCGCCCACGTTTCGCAAAACCAAACAGGGGCTGATCGAGGGCATCACTCTGAAAGGATCCTGGTCCTACAAGGGCGAGACCGGCCGGCTGTCGATCGATTCAACGCGCGAGTGCTACATCAAGGGAACCTGGGGCACAGGTTCCTCAGACAGGAATGGCGGCGGCTGCGTTCTTTTCATGTGATTGTTGCGATGTCCCGAAGAGCCCCCCAATGCGCTTCATGGCTGCAGGCTCTCGGCAAGCGCACGGCCAATATTCGCAATTGCGCGGTTGCGTTCGGCAAAGGGCGCGGTCGTTTGTGTCACGTAAACCGCAATGACAACCGGCTCGCGACCGGCGGGCCACACAACGGCAATATTCGACCGGGACCCGAACCCGCCGGCACCGGTCTTGTCGGCAATCGCCCAACCATCCGGCAACCCGGCCCTGAGCGTCGCCTGCCCCACCTGGTTGCCGATCAGCCATTCGGTCAGCTGGTTCCTGCTCTCGTCGGCAAGCACGTCCCCAAGGACAAAATTCTGCAAGGACTTCGCCGCTGCCAGCGGTGTTGTCGTGTCCCGTTCATCTCCTGGCACAGCACTGTTCATTTCAGGCTCCCAACGGTCCAGCCGCGTTGTTTCATCGCCGTTCTCTCGCAGGAAACCCGTAACCGACGCCGGTCCGCCCAATGCCTTCATGACGAGGTTCGCCGCAGTGTTGTCACTCGTTGTCGCCGTCGCTTCGCACAAATTCGTCAGCGACAAGCCAGGCGCCCCGACCTGCTTTTCCGTCACCGGGGAATAGCTGACAAGGTCCCTTCCGCGAATGACAACGGTGCTGGAAGGCTCGAGTTCGCCTTTGTCTCCGGCATCGAGCAGAGCCGCACAGAGAAACGCCTTGAAGGTGCTGTTCAGCGGAAACCGTTCGTTTCCGCGATGCTGCCAGACTGTTCCCGACTGCGTGTCCATGACCGCGATCCCGACACGTGCGGACAGCCGTGCTTCTTCCTGAAGGGCAATCCGTTCGAGCGGGGCCGGGTCAAAGTCCAGGCTGTCAGCGAGTGCGGGTGAACCAACGATAATCAGGCACGCGACCAGCAATCCCTGCACCCATCGAAATGGCCGACCCTTCAATTTGCCCGGTGCCGACTTCGCTTCGCGCTTAGTTTTTGCGCCCGACAACCATCTCTCTTTTTCCTGCAAAACCGGCCACCTTCTCGATCGTGAATCCGGCGCTCTGGAGGTTTCGTCTCACCCAGCCAGCCGCCGTGTAGGTCGCCAACGTGCCGCCGGATCTTGTTAATTCTGCGGCTGATTTGAGGAGATTTTCATCCCAGAGTTCGGGATTTCTGGCCGGGCTGAAACCGTCAAGAAACCAGGCGTCAATCGACGAAATTCGAAGCCTTTCGGCCTTGGCAGTGTCTTCTTCCAGCGACAATTGACGGATCAGCTGTCGCGCGTCACCGACACCGAGCATCAGGATCGCGCCTTCTATCTCAAACCGGTTCCAACCGGGTTCTGGAGCCCAGGATTCAACAAGGGATGCAGCAAGGTCTGCAAGCTCGGGAAAGGCACGCAAGGCGCGTTCCAGCTGGTCCCGGGACATCGGGTAGAGTTCGAAAGAAAGAAAGGTCAGTGCGGGCGGAACAGGAACGGTTTTCAGAGACGCCAGGGTGGCCAGGAAGTTGAGACCTGTTCCGAACCCGAATTCCGCGATTGTGAAGGTCTGGCGGTTCGAGAATCCTTCGGGCAGACCGTTTCCCTTCAAGAAGACATGACGCGTTTCTTCCAGTCCGCCGGCTTTTGAAAAGTAGGTATCACTGAACGCCTGGGCACGCGGCACATCGCCTTCCAGCCACTCCAGGTCCGGAGCCGCCGCTGTGTCCGTCGTATCATCGCCGCTTCGCCCCTGCTCCATGGCCATGCCCTGCGTCTCCAATTTCTTTGCCTTCACATCTGCAATCTCATAAGAGAGCCCTGAAGCGCAATCAACACACGGCCACCCGACACATGGCAAACCCTAAAGACCAACCTTACGACCTTGCAATTGCCGGCGCCGGTATCTTCGGCCTGTCGATCGCTCATGCCGCCATCAAGGCGGGCATGCGGGTCGTGGTCCTGGAAGCACGCCATGTGGGTGCTGGTTCAAGCGGAGGCTTGCTGGGAGCGTTGATGCCCCACATGCCGGCCCGCTGGAACCCCAAAAAGGAATTCCAGTATCAGGCGCTTGCCGGTTTGGCAGATCACATCAGGCAGCTTGAAAAAGAAACGGGGCAGACTTGCGGTTATGCCCGTTGCGGCCGCATCCTGCCGCTGACAACCACGGACAAGCTGGAACACCACCTTGAGCGCGCCGAGGAAAGCAAGCTGCGATGGCATCCCGAGGCTACCGGGTTCTCGTATACCGTCGAACCGGCTGGCAGTCGCTCTGACTGGCTGGACGCCAGATCAGCTCCCTTCGGTATCGTCTATGAAACGCTTGCGGCCCGCGCGGCTCCGCGCCGCTATGTTGGAGCCCTGAGGAGCTTCGTTCAGGCAAATGGCGCACTGAGAGAAAACGCACAGGTTGTCGGTTTCGACGAGCACGCAGGTCTGGTTCAGATCGAAGACGAATTGGAGCCGGTTGCGGCAAGGCAGCTGGTATTGTCCGGCGGCTTTTCGGCTTTCGACCTGATTTCAGAGTTCACAGGCGAACGGATCGGGCGCGGTGAAAAGGGCCAGGCACTCCTTCTTGACGGTACCGGACTGGAAGACAGGCCAGCGATTTATTGCGACGGCCTCTATGTCGTGCCCCACGAAGACGGGACCGTGGCCATCGGCAGCACCTCGGACCGGGAGTTCGACGACAACCTGCCCAACCCGGAGCGGACACTGGAGTTGTTGAACCGGGCGACGGCCTTCTGCCCGGGGCTCAAGGACCGGGAGGTCCTGACGGAATGGGCAGGCATTCGCCCGCGTTGCAACAAGCGTGATCCGCTGATTGGGAAGCTACCGGGTCATAACCACGTTTACGCGGCCACCGGTGGTTTCAAGATCTCTTTCGGCATAGCCCACCTGGTGGCGGATTGCCTGATCTCTGAAATCCTGCAACGAGAGCCGCGCCATCCCCTGCCGGACACTTTCCGACCGGACCACCACTTTGGCAAAAACCGCCTCGACGCGGATTGATGATCTGAGTCCGCTCCAGATGATCCTGGTGCCGAGTGTTGATCTTGAGTGTTGATTGGTGACACCGACCAGCCTTAGGCTTCGGGCGGCCTTCCGGTCGCCGTTCCTAAAGCGCTGCCACGAGCGTATAAAGGACATAGAGGCTCAGTGAGACAGAGCCCCAGAACAGAAGGTTCTTTGCAAGCAAGAACGGCATGTTCATTGTCCCACCCCGGCGCGTCGCCAGAACAGCCCGATCATGCCCCTCCACCCGGGGGTCGCGCAATTCGCGAGCAGCTGTCATGGCTTTGGCCATTTCGGTTGTCCTCAAAGGTACCTTCAGCGGAACAAGAAGGGCACCATGCCCTTTCGCCAAGTGTAACTCGTAGGAGATCCCTGGTTAAAACCTGATTAATATTACTATGAATACATTCTTAATTTACACCATGGCCATTCTGGCTATATGCACAATTTGATACCGGATGTTCGCTCTCCTTGAGCATCCGACTGACATTCGCGCCACCGACCCACTGCAAAATGGAAATCACATGAGCCTGGAAAGTGTTCGAGATCATCTGGCCGCAGCCGCGCCTGACCTTGAAGTCATTGTCACTGAAGACAGCAGCGCGACTGTCGATCTGGCAGCAAAGGCACATGGTGTTGCACCGGGCCAGATCGCCAAGACATTGTCCTTCCAGGTGAAGGACCGGATCTTCCTCGTCGTCACCCGGGGTGACGCACGCATGGACAACAAGAAAGCCAAGGCCGCTTTTGGCGGCAAGGTGAAGATGCTGGGGCTCGACGTGGTTGAGGAATTGACGGGGCATCCCGTAGGTGGCGTCTGCCCCTTCGGCCTCGCCCAACCCCTGTCCGTTTACTGCGATATCTCCCTGAAGGATTTCGACATCGTCATTCCGGCAGCAGGCGCAACAAACGCCGCAGTGAAGGTCTCGCCTGACCTGATGGCGGATATCACCGGTGCCGAATGGGTGGATGTATGCCAGGCCCCACCGGAAAGCGCCTAGGATTCAGAGCCTTCAGCGTCTGACTAATACTGACCGGCCGTGCTTCAGTCAGACGCGGTAATAGTCGCGATACCAGTCGACAAAATTGGCGACGCCTTCCTGAACGGTCGTCTTCGGACGATAGCCCGTCAGGGTCTGCAGGAGATCAGCGTTCGCCCAGGTCGCCGGCACATCGCCGGGCTGGATCGGCATCAGGTTGCGCTCTGCAGTCCGGCCTGTCGCCGCTTCGATGGCTTCAATGAATTCCGTCAGCTGAACGCAGGTCGAGTTGCCGATATTGACGACGCGCCAGGGTGCAACCGGTGAGAGACTGTCCCCGTCCGGCACATCCTCGGCTTCCTCGGGCCGCACAGGCACCGCATCGAGAAGCAAGCGAATGCCTTCCACGAGATCTTCAACATAGGTGAAATCGCGCTTCATGTTGCCGAAATTGTAAACGTCGATCGGCTTGCCTTCGAGGATCGCCTTGGTGAATTTGAAGAGCGCCATGTCTGGCCGTCCCCACGGTCCGTAGACCGTGAAGAAGCGGAACATGGTGACCGGCAGGTGATAGAGATGGGCATAAGAATGCGCCATCGATTCAGTCGCCTTCTTGGTCGCCGCGTAGAAGGACATCTGGTGATCGGCCTTGTCCGTCTCCGTGTAGGGCATTTCGGTGTTGGCACCGTAGGCCGAAGACGTCGAGGCAAGCAGCATGTGTTGAGGAGGATGGGCGCGGGCCGCCTCCAGCAGCTCAAACGTGCCGCAAATATTGCTTTCCAGATAAGACCGGGGTGCTTCAATCGAATACCGGACACCCGCCTGAGCGGCGAGATGAATGACGTAATCCGGCTTTTCAGATTTGAACAGGGACATCAGCAGGTCCGGGGCTTCAACCCGGTCATTGATGGCCCGGAAATGCTCATGCTGCAGCAGCATCTGCTGCCGTCTTTCCTTCAGCTTGACGTCATAATAGTCGGTCATGGCGTCCAGGCCGATGACACGAAAGCCGTCCGCAAGAAGGCGTGTGCAAAGAAAATAGCCGATAAATCCGGCAGAGCCGGTCACCAAGACGGTTTTCATGATGGTGGCGAAGCCTCTCAAACCCTCAAACGAAACTCCGACCGGTCATAGAAGGGTTCGCTTCGACGGGCAATCACAAAGTCCCCTTGCAGACAATGGAAATTGCCGCCGGGAGCATCGGTGCGGCGACCAGGCAAAACCGCCGCTCCAATTCTTCAAGTCGAGAGCCCTAGATGCCCTCGCCGTCCGAGGCATAGCTGCTCAGGAAGCCCCGGTCTCGCAGGTAACGAATGATGTCTTCTGCGACGTCCTCCGGATCCCGGTCGACGTTGCGAATATGGATCTCCGGATTCTCCGGTGCCTCGTAGGGGCTGTCGATTCCGGTGAAATTCTTGATCTCACCGCGATCCGCCTTGGCGTAAAGTCCTTTCGGATCGCGTTTGCGGCATTCCTCGATCGGCGTGTCGACAAAGACCTCGATGAACTCCCCTTCACCCATCAGGTCGCGCGCCAATTGACGCTCGGACTGGAAGGGCGAGATGAAGGACACCAGCGTGATCATGCCGGCATCGGTGAACAGCTTGGCAACCTCACCGACGCGGCGGATGTTCTCCACCCGGTCGGCATCCGTAAAGCCAAGGTCCTTGTTGAGACCGTGACGGACATTGTCGCCGTCGAGCGTGTAGGTGTGACGCCCGTCGATATGGAGTTTCTTCTCCACGATCGAGGCAATGGTCGACTTGCCCGATCCGGACAGGCCGGTGAACCAGAGCACCGCCGGTTTCTGGCCGAGTTTTTCCGAACGTGCCTGACGATCGACGTCGAGCGCCTGCCAGTGAATGTTGCTTGCGCGGCGCAGGGCAAACCAGATCATGCCCGCGCCAACGGTCGCGTTGGACATGCGGTCGATCAGGATGAAGGAACCGGTGGTGCGATTGGCTTCATACGGATCAAAGGGAACGGAAGACGACAAGGCGAAATTGCAAAAGGCAATTTCGTTGAGTTCCAGCGTCTTGCCGGCCACGTGCTCAAACGTGTTGACGTTGATCTTGTGCTTGATCTCCGAAACGGTCGCGGTCACGGTGCGCGTTCCGATCTTCAGAAGATACGGGCGTCCAGGCAGAAGCGGCTCGTCCGACATCCAGATGACATGGGCCGCGAACTGGTCGGCGACATCCGGCCGGTGTGCGGTGGAAGACAGCAGATCCCCGCGGGAAATGTCGATTTCATCTTCCAGCGTGATGGTGACTGCCTCGCCTGCGCTTGCGGACTGCACTTCACCGCCGGCGCCGATGATCTTTTCTACCTTCGACTGCTTTGCCGGGCCGGCAACCACGAGCTCTTCTCCGACTGCCACGCGGCCACTGGCGATCGTGCCGGAATACCCCCGGAAGTCGAGGTTTGGACGATTGACCCACTGGACCGGGAAGCGGAACGGTGCCTCGAGGGCATGCTCGCCGACTTCCACCGTCTCAAGGTGTTCCAGCAGTGTCGGGCCTGAATACCAGTCCATCTTGTCACCGCTGGAGGTGACATTGTCCCCATAGCGGGCGGACATCGGAATGGCCTGAAGGGTTTCGAAATCAAAGCCGTTGGCAAAGGTTTCGAACTCCTTGCGGATTTCCTCGAACCGTTCCTGCGAATAGCCGACCAGATCAATCTTGTTGATGGCCAGCACCACGTGGCGGATGCCCAGGAGAGAAGCGATGAACGCATGCCTGCGGGTCTGGACCATCAGGCCGTTGCGAGCGTCGACAAGCAGCACGGCAAGGTCCGCCGTCGAGGCGCCGGTTGCCATGTTACGGGTATATTGTTCGTGGCCCGGCGTGTCGGCCACGATGAATTTGCGCTTTTCGGTCGCGAAGAAGCGGTAGGCCACATCGATGGTGATGCCCTGTTCGCGCTCGGCCTCAAGCCCGTCCACCAGCAGGGCGAGGTCGATCTCTTCACCCACAGTGCCATGCTTCTTGGAGTCGCGTTCCAGCGCGGCCAGCTGGTCCTCGAAGATCAGCTTGGTGTCGTAGAGCAGGCGCCCGATCAGGGTCGACTTGCCGTCGTCAACGGAGCCGCAGGTCAGGAAGCGCAGCTGGTCCTTGCTTTCCTGGGCGAGAATATAGTCGGTAACAGCGGTTTCGGCCGCTTCCTGGACGTTGGTGATCGTCATTTTAGAAGTACCCTTCCCGCTTTTTCTTCTCCATTGACGCGCTCTCGTCCTTGTCGATCAGGCGGCCCTGACGCTCGGATGTGCGGGCAATCAGCATTTCGCGGACAATGGCGGGCAGTGTGTCTGCGTCCGATTCAATCGCTCCGGTCAGCGGATAGCAGCCGAGCGTCCGGAACCGGACAGTCTTTTCTTCGATGACTTCGCCGGGTTGGAGTTTCATGCGGTCGTCGTCGACCATGATGAGCATGCCGTCGCGCTGAACCACGGGGCGCTTGGCGGCGAAATAGAGCGGCACCATCGGGATGTTTTCCGTCAGAATGTATTGCCAGATGTCCAGCTCGGTCCAGTTGGACAGCGGAAACGCGCGGATGCTCTCGCCCTTTGCCACGCGGGCGTTGTAAAGGTTCCACAGTTCCGGACGCTGGTTCTTCGGGTCCCAGCCATGATTGGCGTTACGGAACGAGAAAACACGTTCCTTGGCGCGGGACTTTTCCTCGTCCCGGCGCGCGCCACCGAATGCGGCGTCAAAACCGTATTTGTCGAGCGCCTGCTTCAGTGCCTCGGTCTTCATCACATGGGTATGAACAGATGAGCCGTGATCGAACGGATTGACGTTTTTCTGCAGGCCTTCCGGGTTGGTATAGACCAGCAGATCAAGACCAAGGCGCTTGGCCGTTTCGTCGCGGAACTGGATCATGTCCCGGAACTTCCACGTGGTATCCACGTGCAACAGCGGGAATGGCGGCTTGGACGGGTAGAACGCCTTCATCGCCAGATGCAGCATGACGCCGGAATCCTTGCCGATGGAATAGAGCATCACCGGATTGGAGAACTCAGCCGCCACTTCGCGGATGATATGGATGCTTTCCGCTTCAAGACGCTTCAGATTGCTGAGGCGCTCGGGCGTGATCCCGTGAGATTGCATGTTCATTTCGCTTTTCCGTTAGACCGGCAACCGGCCATTTTCGATTTCATCAGCTCGTATTTGGGAGCCGCAGTTTCAGGCGGCAGGTGCCAGGTCCGGGAGAAGAGACCGGCAACTGACCGCGATAAAGTGAGGATTTCTCAGATCGTCCTTGGTGGCGTTTTCCGGCACGCGGTAGACAAAGTCCTCGCCGCTTTCTGCCAGGACCACACTGCCCCCTGCCGCGCGCACGACAGCATCTCCTGCAGCAATATCCCACTGCATGGTCGGCGCCAGTCTCGGGTAGAGATCGGCCTTGCCGGAGGCCACCCAGCACAGTTTAAGCGACGAGCCGACCGACAGCTGCTCAGTCACATTCAGCCGCGCAATCAGCGCAGCAGTTTCTTCCGAAAGATGGGAGCGGCTGGCCAGCACACTCAAGCCATTGGCGGGAACCGCGCGGACAGCTATGGGCTGAACATCTTTCACCGCGCCTTCGGAAATGCTGCCCCGAAAGGCCTTTGAACCAGTCGACGAAATGCCACCCCAGTAAATCTCGCCCAGCGCGGGTGCGGCCACGACACCGAAAGTCGGATTGCCGTCTTCCACAAGGGCAATATTGACCGTGAACTCCCCGTTTTTCTTCAGAAATTCCTTTGTTCCGTCGAGCGGATCGACCAGGAAATATTTTGGGCCTGCTTCAGGCAGGTCTCCGGCCTCGACAGACTCCTCCGCAACAACGGGCACATCCGGAAACCGTTCGCGAAGCCCCGCCAGGATAACCTTTTCGGCGGCGGCATCGGCCTTGGTCACCGGCGAGCCGTCTGCCTTGTTCTCAACCTCGAAAGGTTCAGAATAGATTTTCAAGATCTCCTCGCCAGCGCGGATCGCAAGCCGGGTCAAAAAGGATATCTGTTCTTCCGTCATCAACGCCTCGATTTGCACGCTTCCATGGGAAACCATGCGTGATTTTCGTGTCTGGCTTGCCCGTAAATAAACGAAAGAATGTGTATCAATTCAAGGAATGGCGTTCCACGAAAACTCGCGAAAAGAAAACGGTCAATTTCATATGCCCCCGCATAAGGGGTTTTGTTTCGCATCACAAGCGAGGCAGACTCCGTAAAACTACGCGAGTCTGCGTACAGATTCACGGATTGGCAACGTCTTTGCTGCTAATTTGCAGGTGAAGGGCACCCTTGCCCGCGAACAAATGAGTAGATGTGAGACTGAAAATGTCTGAGGCACTCCCAGAGCCGCAGAACCCTGCATCAGCTGATGTGACGGAGTTTCCGGATCGTCAGAAACGCGCCCGCGTGTTCAAGAAAGGCAAAATGGTTTTTCAGAATGGCCTGAGATCCATTCCCTGCATGGTGCGCAATATCTCCGACGGCGGAGCGATGCTGGAGTTTGAAACCGCCTTTATTCTGCCCAAGGAATTCGACCTCCACATCGATCTTGAAGATTTTGAGGTGACCTGCGAGCGGCGCTGGGAAAAAGGCCTGCGCTGCGGCGTTATGTTTATCGGCGAAAAGCGCTATAGCAGTGCCCAGAGGGCGCAGGTTCTGAAAACCTCGGAAGAGGCGCTCAAACAGGAAGTTGACGATCGCCAGGAAACGGTCGACGGCTTCTTCTCGCGCCGGCGCTCCGGTGACACGCGGCGGACCGTGGAGTATCCGCAGCCGGCCCGCCCGGCGCGCCCGTCCGGTGGCAAACCCGGTTTTGGCAAGCGCCGCTAGTCCAGCGCTCAAGACTTCCGACTTCTCCAGAAGCAAACAGTCCCGTCCCGGCCTAGAGCCGGGACTATACGTTGCCGTTCATTTTTTCGGTTACTTTCGCGCTGTCAGGCGATCCGACACACCTCAGGCCGCGACATTCTCCCGTTCAGCCGTTCGCGTAGCCGCAGGACGATCCTTGCACCGCATGACCCAATCCCGGATGGCCTGATTGTCCGGTATGAATTCTGGCATCCACATGAAAGGACTGCTGCAGAGCAGATCTGCGGCTGAGTAACGGTCCCCCAGAAGGTAGGGCTGTTTCTCAAGGCATTCCGCCAAGCGTGCAACCATGGCATCGTAGTCGCGAAAAGTCGCCTCGAAGGCAGGGTGGGACAGTTTCGTCCAGTGCAGCACGAGCACGGGCTCCATCACACCCTGATAGTAGAAGAGCCAAGACAGATAGTCACCCCGCCCCGGTTCTCCCTCGATCGGACCAAGTCCGGCTTCAGGGAACTTGTCGGTGAGATAGAGCGCAATGGCACCGCGCTCGCGGACCTTTTCATCCCCGTCAACGAGATAAGGCACCTTCTTTTCCGGATGTGGATTGTCCGGGTCCGGGCCGCCTGTGCCGTCGTGGCGCGGGATCGAGACTTCCCGGATTTCAACGTCGGCACCGAGTTCGTCGACCAGCGTTGTGATGGAAGAGGAACGGCTGTTCGGGGAATGGTACAAAGTTATCATGGCAATTCTCCTTTCGGTCTGTCCTCGATGGGTATAGCCTGCCCCTACTGACAATTTACGGCAGGATCCATGGCTCGTACCGACCGACTGATGCGCCTGATGGACACGATCAGACGCCTTCCCCAACCCGTGACCGCAGAGCGCCTAGCCTCGGAATCCGGTGTTTCTCGGCGACAGCTCTATCGGGACATTGCAACGCTGCGTGCCGGAGGCGCGCTCATCGACGGGGCTGCAGGCGTCGGATACACGCTGACGGAAGACCCCGCCCTACCGCCTCACAGCTTCACGCGCCTGGAGATCGAAGCCCTCGCCCTGGCCGTCAGCAGCCTGGAGCAGATCTCGGATGAGGTTCTGGCCGACGCTGCCGCCAATGCGATGGCCCGGATCATCGCGACCCTGCCCGATCGACAGGCGCGACAGGCCATGCATACCGTCATGCGGACCTGGCGACGAAAGGACGAGCGACCACCCGTCCGCATTGACATGGACCTGCTCAGGGAAGCCATGTGGGAAGAATTCAGCCTTCTCATCACCTATCGGGACCTGCACGGCAATCTGACCAGCCGCGTTATCTGGCCGCTTGGCATGTCCTATGGAGAAGAGACAATTTTGCTGCTGGCGCATTGCCGGTTACGCGGAGATTTCCGGCACTTTCACGTGAGCCGCATCGAAACCATGCATCGTCATTCGGAAAACTTCCGACCGAAGCGCGTGGGACTGTTGAGGGACTATGTCGCGATGCGCCGGGCAGAGCTCTCCAACACAAGCGAAGCCGCAGGCTAAAGCCCTGGCAACGGAGGATGGCAGGACCGGCAAGAAGCCCGTGTTATCCCCGATCGTCCAGATAGGACTGCGCAGCCGCCCTGGTTTCGTAGATATGCGCCGGTCCCCTCAGGGTCTCGCCAAGTTTCAGCCTCATGAATGCCGACCCCGAATACCGGGTCACCGTTCCATAGAAGCGCTCCTGCAGACCTGCAACCATCTCGGCATAGGCGTTTGCAACATCGTCATCCAGGTGAAAACCGTCATAGTTGACGATGACATCCACACGGTTCGCCAGCGGACCGCATACCTTTTCGACCTGGTCCCGGACCTGGATGACCTCTTCCTCGGACCGGATGCGCATCTTCTCGAAGTTGATGAACAACCGCCCGGTCGGCTCGTCCAGCGCGATCCGCTCGGGCATATCCAAATGCAGGAGCTCACGCCGAAGATCCATCGAACCATCGGCAAACAAACGGGCATCCATCTCCTGGATTTCACCCATGACCGGCGTGAAGCCCATATGAGCCAGGATGTCCCGCTCCAGATCGACCCCCGGAGCCACTTCGGTCAGCACCAGCCCATCCTTTTCCAGACGGAATACGCAACGCTCGGTGACGTAAAGCACCGGTTGTCCAAGACGGGCTGCCCGCTTGCCGGCGAAAGTGATCTGTTCAACGTTGGACAGGAACTTGTGCGCTTCGCCCTCCTGCTTGATCTCGAGTTTCCCGCCCTCGAAACTGACATGCAGCCCCTTGGCGGTGAATGTGCCGGCAAAGACCAATGACTTGGCATTCTGGCTGATGTTGATGAAACCGCCGGCCCCGGCGAGCCTTGGGCCGAAGCGTGAGACATTGACGTTCCCGTGCGCATCGGCCTGCGCCAGCCCCAGGCACGCCATGTCGAGCCCGCCCCCGTCATAGAAATCGAACTGGGAATTCTGGGGAATGACCGCGTCGACATCAACTGCAGCACCAAAGTCGAGGCCGGACGCGGGCTGGCCGCCGATCACGCCGGGTTCCGCCGTCAGGGTGACATGATCGAGAATGCCTTCCTCGGCCGCAACCGCCGCCACCCCTTCCGGCATGCCGATGCCCAGATTGATGACACCGTTTACCGGCAATTCGAACGCGCAGCGCCGGGCAATCACCTTGCGCGGCCCAAGCGTCATGGCCGGGATTTCGCCGGATGGCGGACGAATGCGGTTGGTGAAGGCATGCGAAAAGGCGGTCTTGTAAGTCTGCATGTGGTTTTCGGGCCGGGCCACGACCACTGCATCCACCAGGATGCCCGGGATATGGACGTCACGTGCTGCCAGGCTGCGGCCGCGGGCGAGGCGTTCCACCTGGACAATCACGACCCCGCCGGCATTTTTCACGGCCATTGCCTGGGCAAGATTGTCGATCACGAGGGCTTCGCGTTCCATGGTGATGTTGCCGGCTTCGTCGGCCGTCGTCCCGCGCAGCAGGGCAACCGTCAGTTTGGGCGCGGGGTAAAACAGCACCTCCTCGCCATTCAGCTCCTTCAGTTCAACCTGCGCCTCTGTCGAGATGTCGTTGACGGCACCGCCGCCCTGGCGCGGGTCGACAAATGTCTCCAGGCCGACCTTCGACAGCATCCCCGGCTTGCCGGCTGCGGCGTCCCGGTAAAGCTGGCTGATGCAGCCCTGCGGCAGGTTCCAGCCCTTGATATGACCGTCCACAGCAAGTTTCGCGACCTGCGGGATCAGCCCCCAATGTCCACCGACCACCTGTTTCAGCAATCCCTTGTGTCCCAGGCGGTTGAGGCCCCGGTCCTTGCCGTCCCCCTGCCCGGCTGCAAAGACAAGAGAAAGATCCCTGGGTGTGCCATGTGCCAGGAAGCGCGCTTCGACGGCCGCCAGCAATTCATCCGGCACCCCGATACCGACAAAACCGGATGTGGTGACAGTATCACCATCCTTGATCAAAGCCGCCGCATCTGCCGCCGAGACCACTTTGCGCCGCATGTAGACCACTCCTCCCGATGTTTTTTCACATCTTGGAACGGATTGGGTTGAAACGTCTAGGGGAGGTCCTGCGAACAGGATCGTCAAAAGGGACTATGGCCGACGATCACGGCGCGGCGTCATGCGGCCCCGGCACAAACAAAAAGGGTGCCGGTTTTCACCAGCACCCCCCTGTTACAGAGTTAAGACACTTGTTTTTGCGGAACTGCCCAAGAGCCGGACTGCAAAATCGATCTTGATCTCCGTGACCGCCAGCCCCATTTCTGGAACCTTTGGCCGTGGCGTCAGACCGTGAAGATCTTCCACACACGCCGATCACACGGATAACCCGCCGTATATCGGTTCACCGGAGCGCCATCAGTGTCACGTGGCCGCTGAAAGCGCATTCCATGTGGTCCCCCCCAATCCAAGACCTGCTCCTGTAAACAAGAACCGGCTCCAACCGGGGCATGGACTACCGAGAACTCCAGTTTAGCAACCCGCTTACCAGGGCGGAACCTGTCTGGCTCAGTAGTTGATATGATATTCCCTGGATATTTACTTGCCGTCTACTGGGCATTTTACTTTTCAACATCTGCGGAATCTATGTTGAAAAGCTGTGAATAAACAGCTAAGTATCTGATTTTAGAGATTTCATCCCTTCAACCGCATCGATTTATTGCATTGCAATACTTAATTTACATGACTCTCGAAAGAAAATGGAGTAATGCGCAATCCGCCGGAAAACGGACCTCAATTCATCCCAGCCGGCAATGACGCTGTCGTCACAGCCGCAAAGAGCTCACGCACCCGTGCC
Source organism: Roseibium sp. (assembly GCA_017643925.1). Taxonomy (GTDB): domain Bacteria; phylum Pseudomonadota; class Alphaproteobacteria; order Rhizobiales; family Stappiaceae; genus Roseibium. Next base: position 151,209 of record JAEPML010000005.1, read on the forward strand.
AGGATCGCGTCGCGGGCCTCTGCGCTCATGTCCGGATTGGACGCAAAAATCAGTTCCACATCCGCCTCGCAGGCATTCAACCCTTCTGCAAGGAAACCTTGAGGATCTGGTGTTGATTGTGCCGCGAGCAGCACCACGCGCCCCAGAATGACATCTGTTGCATGCGACTGCGCCTGCAGTTGGCGAAACAGGTTGGACTGGGAGAGCTGTTTGTCAAATTCGCTGGTCATTGGGTCTCGTGCGTTCCTGAAGGGGCTGTTAAGTTCCAAGCATTGCGGTGCTTAGTTGGGGAGCTGTCAAGAAAACGCAACCATCAAGTGAAGAATAGCAATTCGAAACAGCTGATTTTCAGTCCTTGAGCCAAATACCCAATCTGCCAATTTACCAATCCGGCTGTCTCAAGTACTGTATATCAATGGTGAACCATTCCAGGATCGCCGAACTGCCAAGACGTGTTTCTGACATCTGCAACCAGACGTATTAATCGGGAGGTTCCCGGTCAACCGCAGGCATGAGCAATGCGAAATAGTCCAGCTTCCGTGGCCTTTTACCAACGCCTCGCGCCCGGTTTTGTCAGGGGCTGGATCGCTGCGTTCGTGCTGCTGCAGTTTTCAACGGCCTCCGCACAGTCAACGCGGGGCCTGACTTTTTCAACCCTTGAGGCGATCGAGAGTTCACAGCTGGGCATTGCCCCGCTGACACGCGCCTATGAAACACTTGGAATGCAGTTCAACGTCGAATTCAACAACAGCAAGAGATCGCTGATCCTGTCATCGAGTGGCGTGACCGATGGCGAACTGGTCAGAATTCAAGGATTGGAAGCGCGCTACCCCTCGCTCATCCGGATCGATGTTCCGATTGCCTATCTGAATGCGGCCATCTTCGTAAGGTCGGACGCGGATCCGGAGATGACACCGGAAACACTCTCCACCCGGCAGGTCGGACGTATGACCGGTGTTGTTTTCACGGAAAAATTCACCCGGGATTTCGACAATGTCTGGGTCGCTGACAACCACGAGGAATTGTTCAGTCTCCTGGCACAGGGCAAGCTTGATGCCGTCGTCGCCAGTGTCTTTGCGGGTGAAAGAACAACCAGGAAACTGGCGCTCGACAATATAAGGACACTCGGCGACGCGTTTCGGGCCGAGCCCCTCTATCATTACCTTCATGAGAAGAACAGGGACCTTGCCCCCGAAATCGAGGCGGTCCTGAGGGAAATGAAGCTGCGGGGCGAACTTGACGATTTGATGTGAGGTCTGGCTGGCAGGATCATCAGCCGTCAATGCCCGCCTTGCCCCCTCGCCGACATCGCAACTCTCCGCCAGTCTCCGGACAATCCATGAAAGCGCGCGCCTGACGCGCCCGGTCCTTTGACGGCTGAAGGTGTTTTCGCAAAAGGCCTTTCCAGAGACCACTTTTGCCGTCAAGGTGTCGCCATGAGTGCCATGTTTGAAGAATTGGACTACGCCCCGACACCGATCGGTGCGATTTCCCTGCGCCGGCGACACATTCTTGCGCTGAAGACCGATGTGATCGAAATCCTGCTTGGTGAAGAACACCTGATGTCGAGCCTGTTCACCGCATCTGAAGTTGCGCTTGCAGATGCAGGTCTTCGTGCCCTGGAAGGCGAAAACCTCGAGATCCTGATCGGAGGCCTCGGCCTTGGCTACACCGCACAGGCCGCCTTGGCCCATGAAGCCGTCTCAAGGCTTACGGTCGTGGACCTCCTGGAACCTGTCATCCGCTGGCACCGGGAAGGCCTGGTGCCGATGAAAACCGAGCTCGCCGACGATCCGCGCTGCCAACTCGTTCAGGGTGATTTCTTTGGCCTGGCCGCGTCCGAAGACGGCTTTGATTCAACTCACCCGGCCCGGCAGTATGACGCCATCCTGATCGACATTGACCATACGCCGGACCGCCTGCTGCATGGTGGTTCGAAAGGGTTTTACACAACGGAAGGCTTCCACAAATTGCAACGCTTCCTGAAACCGGGCGGTGTCATGGGCCTGTGGTCCGATGAAGCGCCGGATGCGGCGATCACCGCACGGCTCGCGACGGCCTTCAAGGAGGCCTGGGCTGAACCGGTCGTCTTCCCCAATCCCCTGCAGGACGGGCGCGAGGTCACGCAGGCCGTCTATCTCGGCAGGAAGGGGTGATCGTCTCGCGCGCTGTATATTGCGATGCCCGAATTTCGGAACCTGGCCACCCCGAGACAATAAAACACGATGATCGAGACCGGCTGCGGCTCTGCCGCAAGTGCCAGACCTGTCCAAGTACGCGCCAGCTAGGACGCGAGTGAACGGGCAAGGCTGGAAGGTCCGCAGCGCTCACCTTCCTTTATGAGTGCGTTCAGGTTTGACAGCGCAGCCTGCCTGAGCTTTTCGGCCTCCTTTAGGCCATATCCGGATACAGAAATCTCGTCCGTAAGTGCAGCCAGCTGTTCGCAGTCGGCAAGCAGCTTCTTGGACATAGTCAGATAGGCACCATCAACATTTATCCAGCGATGGGTATTTTGAATGTGTGTTCTGGCGTTCCTTGCCAACTGTCTCCCTGAAGAGGAATTCACATCCCGGATCTCGTCGCGCAGCCACTCCAGATACGTCGTATTGATCACTTGTTCGTCTCCTTGGCCAGACGCCCTTCCGCCCGCAAACGGAAGCTACAAAGCGGTAGGGATATGATCGTGAAATCGCGCCTCGAGCGTCTTGGAGGAGGCATCACGCGAGAATGTCTGCCAGGACGCCCAGTGAAGTTGCGCGCTACGCAACAACGCACGCATATCACTTCGCCGGATCAAAAATCCGCTGCTGCGAAGACCATCATTTTTGGGAAGAAACTGGCTGGGGTGGCAGGATTCGAACCTGCGCATGGCGGTACCAAAAACCGCTGCCTTACCGCTTGGCTACACCCCAAGGCCGTGGGAACGCTGTATAGCGATGTCGTTTCAGAAGCGCAAGCCTCCCACCCCCCAAAGTTTTTGTCATCTCGGGCGGTTTTCCCCAGAAGCGTTTTATCTGCCGTGGCTGGGCTCCGATTTCGTGAAATCGCCGGCTGTCCGGACGTGAGATTTCCACGCATCGCCGTGGGTGTGCGGGCCTTATCTTCCTGATGTTGTTCACAGTTTCAAAAAAACATACGGTCGCCGAGCAAATTGCTTGCGGGATCAGGCCTGCTTTGCTAAATGACCCTCCACACAGCGCGGCCTTGCCACGCTGTTCCCGATGGGTTTAGCTTGAACCCAACAAGTGTCGGAGTGTAGCGCAGCCTGGTAGCGCACCTCGTTCGGGACGAGGGGGTCGGAGGTTCGAATCCTCTCACTCCGACCATTTTCTTCTTTTGCCTCAGCATTGATTAAAAACGGTTTTCGCGCCGCACAGTTTCGCGTCGAGTCTTTATTGCGAGACCAGTGATTGGCCAATGTTTGAGCTCCATTGCATTGGCCACTGCACGTCCCGAACTCAAAACTTCCAGTCTCTTGACAGCATTGCGCCTCCCTTTCCGATGCGCGACTGGTCGGAGATGGGATCCAGTGGTTGACCTTCGTGATTGGTCCCGAGTTCGTGCACTCCCTGCTTGAGCCGGGGCTACACAATCGACTGCCCTGTGTCCTGCCAGTCGGACAGGAACTGTGCGAGCCCGTTCTGCGTCAGTGGGTGCTCGGCAAGCTTTCGGATCACGCCGGGCGGAACCGTCGCCACATCCGCACCTGCCAGGGCGGCCTGGGTCACGTGGTTTGCGCTGCGTATGGAGGCGGCGAGTATCCTGGTTTCAAAGTCGTAGTTGTTGTAGATCGTTCGAATATCACCCAGAAGATGGGACCCTTCCAGATTGATATCGTCGAGCCGACCGATGAAGGGGGAGACATAGGTTGCCCCAGCCTTTGCCGCCAACAAGGCCTGGTTGGCTGAAAAGCAGAGGGTAACGTTCGTCCTGATGCCCTTTTGCCTGAAGTGCCTGCAGGCCCGAAGTCCATCAAGGGTCAGCGGCAGCTTTACCACCACGTTTTCCGCAATGCCGGCAAGGCGCTCACCTTCCAAGATCATCCCTTCAGTGTCGACAGCAGAGACCTCCGCCGATACAGGCATATCGGTCAGGCCACAAATCTCGGTAATCACTTCAAGAAAATCCCGTCCGGATTTTGCAACAAGGCTCGGGTTGGTGGTGACGCCGTCCAGAAAACCGGTATCGAGCAGGTCTTTGATGTCACCAACGTCGGCCGTATCTACAAAAAATTTCATGTTGCTTCCCTGTTGTCAGCAGTTATCTGGCCCAACGGACACCTAAGCCCGCGGACCGGTTTCCAGTTCAGTTAAAGGTGTATTCAGAAGGCGTAGCGAACCCCGAACTCCGTGTAGTTCTGGGTCAGCAGCAAATCGGCCTTGTGGCTTTCCCGCGCGACCAAGACTGCGTTTGGCAGATCATTCTCTGTTACCTTGCGCAAGGCGGTATCCGGCTCCAGCCCATGCTTGCTCCAGCGCTGCAGCAACCTGCTTCGAAGCGCGCTCATGGACGGGCATACAAAAACGGTCACGGCAAAAAGTTCGCGCAGCGACGTCCACGGATTCCGGTCGAGAAGAAGATAGTTGCCTTCAACGACAATGACTGACGTCTCCGGATGAATGGCAATTGCATTGGCAATCGCCAGGTCCAGGTGACGGTCGAAACTGGGGTGGAACGTTTCCCGCGTTGCCGTCGCAAGTCGTCTGACAGCATCGCAGAAACCCGCAGCATTGAAGCTTTCCGGCGCTCCCTTTCGGGCAAGCAGGCCACGCGATTCCAGAATACGGTTGTCGAGGTGGTATCCATCCATGGGAAGCAGGGCGGCTCTGGCAACAGTGTGGCGAGAGCCGCGGTTGAGGTTTTGAACCACGGCTTCCGCGAGGGTCGACTTGCCCGAAGCCGGTGGTCCTGCGACGCCGACGATCGTGCGTGCGCCATCACGCATCCGGCTTTCAACCAGGTCACTCACAAGGTCGACATCCCGCTCCATGGAAGACGTGATCATGCGGCAACACCCAGGTCAGCCGGTTTCATCGCCCCCGTCATGAGTGCAACGGCATCAGACATTGAACAGTCATCCGGCTTGACCGTGCAGAGCCGTTTCCCCAGACGATGAATATGGATGCGGTCGGCGACCTCGAAAACATGCGGCATGTTGTGACTGATCAGGATGATCGGGATGCCACGCGCTTTCACATCCTGAATGAGTTCCAGAACCCGGCGACTTTCCTTGACGCCAAGCGCGGCGGTCGGTTCGTCCATGATGATGAATTTCGACGCGAAGGCCGCCGCTCTGGCAACAGCCACCCCCTGTCTTTGACCGCCCGAGAGAGTTTCGACCGTCTGGTTGATCGACTGCACGGTCATCAGCCCGAGTTCGGTGAGCTTGTCTCGCGCAAACTTTTCCATCGCGGGTCGATCGAGTTGACGAAGAAACCTGCCCATGAAACCGGGCTTTCTGATTTCCCGGCCCATGAACATGTTGTCGGTGATCGACAAGGCGGGAGACATGGCCAACGTCTGATAGACGATTTCGATGCCCATGCCACGTGCCTGTATCGGCGACGTGAACCTGACCGGTTTGCCGTCGATCAGAATCTCGCCCTCATCCGGGACCGTGGCACCGCAAATCGCTTTCACGATTGACGACTTTCCGGCGCCATTGTCCCCGATTACAGCCAGGATCTCCCCCTGTCGAAGTTCGAAATCCGAGTGATCAATCGCCGTGACGTGGCCATAGCGTTTGACAATGCCGCGACCTTGCACGACTGGAACATTGCTGGACATCATGCCGATACCTTTCTGATCCACTGGTCGGCCGCCACAGCGGCGATGATGAGAAGTCCGATGAGAAGAAACGTCCATTGCGCGTCGGCGCCCATGAGCCTGAGTCCCAGGGTAAAGACCCCGACAATGAGCGCACCGAAGAGCGATCCGAGGATCGACCCGCGCCCACCAAAGAGCGAGATGCCGCCAATCACCACGGCGGTGATGCTTTCTATGTTGGCAAGCTGGCCGGACGTCGGCGACACGGAGCCGATGCGTCCGATCAGAGCCCAGCCGGCAAAGGCGCAGATGAGTCCAGACAGCATGTAGACGGACATCAGGGTCTTGTGGACATCGACTCCCGACAGGTCCGCGGCTTCCGGGTCGTCGCCAACCGCGTAGACATGCCGCCCCCATGCCGTGTGCCGAAGGGCATAGGCAAGCACAAGGATCAGGGCCAGCATGAACACAACGCCGACCGTGAAGACTGCACCTCCGACGACAAACTTGGATCCGAAAAACTGTAGGAAAGGTGCGTTGGCCTCGATGTCCTGAGACCGGATGGTCTCGTTCGCGGAATAGAGAAAGTTCGTCGCCAGAACGATCTGCCACATGCCGAGCGTCACGATAAAGGGCGGCAGTTTCACCCTGCTGACCAACCATCCGTTCAATGCACCGATCAGGGTGCCACAGACCAGACCACAGGCGACTGACACAGGTGCCGGTATGCCGTATCGAAACGTGAACTGCCCCATGATCACGGAGGAAAACACCATGATGGCGCCGACGCTGAGATCAATCCCGGCGGTCAGGATGATCAGGCTCTGGGCTGCCGCAACGATGCCCACGATCTGAACCTGCTGCAGGATCAGCGTCATGGCGAATGGCGAGAAGAATTTGGAACCGAGCAGCACACCGAATATTCCGATCGCGAGGACCAGGACAATCAGCGGCACAAGTGATGGATTGGCGTGCAGAAGATGCTGCACCTTGCCAAGGCCTCCGCGCCGATGATCCACGAACTCAGCAACCTCCTCCGAACGACTTGCCGCGGCCTCGAAATTGTCTGCCCCCTGGTTAGCTTCTGACATGTCTCCCCCTCCGGCCGCCGGTCAAATTGACCTGGCACCGTGCGTCTCTCTGATGTTGATCTGGAATTGGGAATGGGGTGGGGAGGCGTTTGGCACGCCTCCCCGGGAAAGCGCATGAGGTCAGCCCCAGCAGAGCTCCAGCCCTTTTTCCACCGAGATCGACTCAACGCCGTCGACCGGCTTGTCGGTGATGAGGCCAACACCTGTGTCGAAGAAGTCCTTCCCTGGTGTTGTCTCCGGCTTCACGCCCGCATCCGCCCATTTCTTGACGGCTTCAACACCCAAGGATGCCATGAGCAAGGGATATTGCTGACTGGTGGCACCAATGACACCGGACTTGACGTTCTGAACGCCCGGGCAACCGCCATCGACGGAAACCACGAGAACATCGTTCTCGCGGCCAATGGCCTTCAGGGCTTCATACGCACCTGCAGCCGCGGGTTCATTGATCGTGTAGACGACATTGATGTCTGCGTCCGTGGCCAGAAGGTTTTCCATGCCCTTGCGGCCACCTTCTTCGGAACCGTCCGACACGTCATGCCCAACGATGCGCGGGTCGGTCTCGTCTCCCCATTTGCCCGGGTCTCCCAGATCGATGCCAAAGCCGTCCAGGAAACCCTGGTTGCGAAGGACGCCGACTGTCGGCTGGGAGATATTGATGTTCAGCAGACCGATTTTGGCGTCTGCTGCGGCGTCACCCATCTTGCCCTTTGCCCATTGGCCGATGAGTTTGCCTGCAAGGTAGTTGTCCGTTGCAAATGTTGCGTCTGCCGTTTCGGCAGGATCGAGCGGAGTGTCGAGCGCGATTACCAGAAGTCCGGCATCGCGTGCCTGTTTGACAGCACCTCCGATGGAAGACGTGTCGGAGGCCGTCAGCAAGATGCCTTTGGCACCGTCAAGAATGCAGGTCTCGATCGCCTGCACCTGCGATTCATGATCGCCGTCAAATTTGCCGGCAAAGGCTTTCAGGGTCAGCCCCATCTCTTCAGCCTTCGCTGTTGCCCCTTCCCTCATCTTTACAAAGAAAGGGTTGGTATCGGTCTTGGTGATGAGACAGACGGTCGTATCCGCTGCGGCTGTGCCTCCAAGGCAGATCGAGGCCACGATCGCCGCGAGGCTGGTTTTCAGATAGTTCATGGGTTCCTCCCAATTGCAAAAAGCAAGGGTTATCCGTTCGCTGTGCAGGACCTGCACACCGTCGGGACACTTGTGAAAAGGATTTGAGTTTCGGCTGTCGGCGCATTGCGCGGACAGCGTTGTTCTCCTGCTTTTCCTTTCGACGACCACGAAGCCGTCTGACAATTGAATAACTTCAATCGCGATCTGGAGTCAATAATTAATTCGTTATGAATTAAGAATAGGTATCAGGGATACGGTATTGTGCTGTCGTGGCAACCAGTTCCTGTGCCAACAAAAAGCTTGCATTGTCGTCGTGACCAGATGCACACACTATGGGATGACCAAGCGAGACAAAGACCTGCTGTTGAAGAATAATCTCAAGAAGGGAACCAATCTGGTTGCCGTCCGAAGCCACAATGAGCGGCTTGTTTTGCAACTGGTTCGGGAGCAAGGCGCGCTTACGAAAGCCGATGCCACACGGGCAACCGGATTGTCCGCGAATGCGATTTCCGTGCTTTTTCGTGCGCTGGAGGAAGACGGCCTCCTTCTGCGCGACAAGCCGATCCGGGGAAAGATCGGCCAGCCTTCAACACCGCTCCGCATCAATCCAGAAGCCCGCCATTATGCAACGTTGAAAATCGGTCGCCGCAGTCTCGAACTCGCCGTGGTGAACTTTGCCGGCGAGATCGTCTCGCTTGCTCACCAGCCCCAGCCCTTCCCCACCCCGGACAAGACGCTGGCGTTTGTGAGAAACGAATTGAGCAACGTTCTGCGGGCCGCTCGAAAGAGCCGCAAGTCGATTTCGGCAATGGCGATTGCAAGTCCGAACGAACTGTGGAGTTGGACAGAGGAATTTGGTGCCCCCAGGGAAGAAATGGAAGCCTGGCGCACCTTTGATCTGGTCCGGGCGCTGGAAGATATCGTTCCGTGGGAGGTCCTTGTCGAAAACGACGCGACCGCTGCCTGCCGCGCAGAGCTTCTCTTTGGCACGCACGCGGACAAGCAGAATTGGATCTATTTCTACGTCGGAACGTTTATCGGCGGCGGCGTTGTCCTGAACGGCAACATTTATACCGGCAGCCGGGGTAACGCTGGCGGTTTCGGACCAATGCGTGTTCCGGACCAGGCCGGCGGCAACCGTCTTGTGGACCACGCATCCCTCGTCGTACTTGAGCGCATGATCTCAGCTCAGGGCGGCCAACCCTTTGATATTTATGACGAGACCCAGGACTGGCAGCCCTACGAAACCCTCGTCGGACCCTGGATTTCGGACGCCGGACGCAATCTGGCACATGCGACCGTTTCAGCGCTTTCGGTTCTGGATTTTGAATCCGTTGTCATCGACGGCGCTCTGCCTGCTCAGGTGAAAGACCGCCTGGTGGCAGAGGTGCGAGAACAGCTGGAAGAAACGGATCTGCAAGGGGTTCACATGCCGGAAATCGAAGCCGGCACTCTGGGGCACCGTGCTCGAACACTTGGTGCAGCTGCCACTTTGATCAGCGCAGAATACGTGAACGAGCTCAACTCGATCGGGGCGTGACTGGGTGAGAATGCGAGACGTGGTTTGTGTGACAGATCCAGAGAGAGCCGAACCAGTTTTCAAGTTCGTCTCTCTCCAGGCAGGACACGGATCACGTGGCAACGTGGCTGACTTCCCTGTCCGGTGAGTAGATGTCCAGGATGTTCCAATGGCCCGTGGTGGGGGTTGGATTATTGATCATGGGCACGTCCAGCACCGTCGGCTTTCCACTTTCAATGGCGGCATGGAGTGCCGGAAGCAGGTCGTCGGCACTGCCAACCTTTATTCCAACTGCACCGTAAGCGCGCGCGATCTGCGCATAGTCCGGACCATTTTCGGGCGCTGCAGCAGTGCCCGGGAACGTCGTGCCGTAGGTCAGTCCGTAATGGGCTTTCTGAAGTCCGGCAATCGTTCCGAAAGCATTGTTGTTCATCACAAGCCAGATGATGCCGAGTTCGAGTTCAACGGCCGTTGCCAACATTGCCGGGTTCTGCCCGAAGCCACCGTCGCCGACAAGACTGAGGACCACGCGGTCCGGAGCCGCCAGCTTGGCACCAATCGCACCCGGAGGGCCGAACCCCATCGTCGCAAATCCACCCGGTGTCAAGATCGAACCCGGCGTCAGGATGTCGAATTGCTGCCCGACCCCGTTCTTGTTCCAACCCACATCCGTAGTGATGATCGCATCTTCAGGCAGCGCCTTGCGGGTATCGGCAAGAATGCGCTCCGGCATCATCGGAAAGGCAGACGATGTTGCCATTTCAGTATTGGACGCTTTGAAATTCTTCCGGAAGTCGGAGATCTTCGAAACGAGACCCGGACGCCTTACGCCATCGGGATACAATTCCCTCGCAACGCGTGTCAGGACGCGCAGAGAAGCCTTTGCATCGGCAACGACACCGATTTCGGTCGGGTAGTTACGACCGATTTCAGAGGGTTCAATGTCTATGTGTATGACCTTGGAGCCGGGAATATTGAACGTGTATCCCGGATACCAGCTGGAGCAATCGGCTTCCTTGAACCTGGTCCCCACGGCGAAGACATAGTCTGCATCGAGACACGTCTGGTTGACCAGACTGGTTCCCCAGAACCCGGTCATGCCAAGCACTTGCGGATGATCGTCGCGCAAGGCGCCCTTGCCCATGAGAGAATGGGCAACAGGCAAACCCATGTGTTCGACAAATTCGCGCAGTTCCTCACTCGCCTTGGCAAGCAGGATACCGCCCCCGACATAGGCGACCGGCTTGTCGGCCTCCGCCAGCCTGGTAACGATCTGCCGGGCCGTTTCATCATCCAGGGAAGGTTTGACCAGCGCACGCGTGTTCGACGCGATCCGATCGAAACCATCGGAGGTGATGCGCTCGCTGAATATGTCCATGGGAACGTTGACCAGCACAGGACCGGGCTGACCGCTTTCAGCCAGATGAAAGGCCTTTTCAAGGATCTCGGCCATCAGGTCGGCGCGATCGACCCGCCAGGCTCTCTTGACGAAGGGACGATAGATTTCCCACTGCGCAGCGTCAGCGTGAAGGTTCACTTCCTGATGCGGATGCTTGCCGTAATAATGGGTTGGAATATCACCGGCGATGACCACCATCGGGATGCAGTCGAGCGCGGCATTGGCGACGCCCGTGGCACAATTGGTGAGCCCCGGTGACAGGTGCGACAGGACAACGGATGCCTTCCCTGTCACACGCGCATAGGCATCGGCCGCATGGCTGGCTATCTGCTCGTGGCGCACGGTGACAAAGTCGATCGGGCTGTCCGCCAGCGCTGCCAGCACGGCAATGTTGGTGTGACCGCAAAGACCGAAGACATGCTTTACGTCGCGCCTTTCAAGGTAGTCGACGATGTGCTCTGCAACGGTTTTGGGCTTCTTCAGGATGGCGTCCATCACGCAACCTCCCGACCGAAAAACTCACCGAACAGCTCCTCGTCAGACGGCTTGTCCTCCGGGATCGGACGGCTGACCCAGGTGTAGTTCATCATGTGTTTGAGAGTGACATTCTCATTCGTGATGTTGCCGCCCCAGATACCGCAACCCAATGAACTGGTCATCGGCATACCGTTGGTGAAGCTGCCCGCATTGGCCTTCGACTGGGGCTGGCGAACCATCATGCGGCTAACCGGCGCAAGACGCGCAAGTCGATCGATATGATCATCATTGTGGCTATAGATGCCACAGGAATGCCCCTTGCCCCCAACCTCGTAGATCTTGCCCACGGTGTTCAGCGCATCATCGAAATCCTCGAAGTGATACAGCGCCATCAAGGTGGTGAGCTTCTCCTTGGAGAATTTGTGCTCCGGTCCGATGCACCCCTGGTTTTCAACCATCAGGAACTTGCGATCTTCCGGAATTGCAAACCCGGCGACCTCTGCCGTCTGTTGCGGCTTGCAGGCAATTGTCGGGAACGTCCGGTTGCCCTTCTCGTCCCACATTGCCTTTTCCAGCAGTGCCTTTTCCTCCTCGTTGCAAAGGTATCCACCTTCGGCTTCGAGCGCTTTCACCATCTCCCGGTAGATCGAATCCTGGATGATTATGTTGCCGTCTGCCGAACACCCGGACCCGAAATCACTGGTCTTGGACATGCGCGTGTTTCTTGCAGCGATCTCGATATCGGCGGTCTCGTCGATCACGATGGAGGAGTTGCCCGCCCCCACGCCGAAGGCCGGTTTGCCACTGGAATAAGCTGCCTTGACCATTGGCTTGCCGCCTGTCGCCAGCGTGAGATCGCAAATTTCCATCAGATGCTGGGTCAGCGGGATCGAAGGATGGGTTACGCACTGGAAGAGGTCTTCCGGCGCGCCGACATCCCGACAGGCCTGTCTCAGCACATCGGTCATCTGGGAGGTCGTTATCCGGGTTCGCGGATGCGGGGAGAAGATCACCGCGTTCCGCGCCTTGGCAGCGTAGATGCCGGTCACCGGAGGTGTCAGCGCCGGATTGGTCATCGGAATGAGCGAGGCGATCACACCGGCGGGCTTGGCGTATTTTACCAGGCCCCTGGCCTCGTCCACTTCAACGATCCCGGTCGATTTCTGGCGCAATGCATCGCGCAAAACGCCATAGATCTTGAAACGCTTGCCGGGACGCCCTTCCCTGTCGCCAATGCCGCTTTCGTCGACGCCCTGCTGCGCCAGCCGCGTGAAGGTCTTTTCATTGCCCGCATACCAGCCGATGGCCTGCGCAAGGCGGTCCAGGTCCTCCTGACTCCAGTCTTCGATCTCGGCCATGGCGGCGCGTGCACGCGCCAGCATTTCATTTGCCAATACGCGGTCTTCTTCAGTGAGCTCTTTGCCCATAACTGTCCTCTTTGGTCTGAAGGGGAACGAGGTCGATCGCGCGGCGCTGTGACCGGGCGGCCCCGAATTTCTGTTTGGCGTGGTGCAGGCAGCGGCGAGCATGTTCTTCATATCCAAGCTCGGCGATACGTGCGGTGTTGGGAAGTTCAATGGAGTAGTCGACCGGTGGCATGCGCTCGATAATGCCGGCAAAGTCAATCCAGCCTTCGCCCGGATAAAGCCGTGCATCGCGGGCCAACTGGATCATGCCTTCGCGCGTGTCCGCGATCCCCGGCAGGCAGTCTGAAATGTGAAGGAAGTGCAGAAGATCGGATGGGACGTGGAGCAACTCGCCTATGTCCACCCGGCTCAGATGCAAATAAAGGGTATCGACGAGGATGCCGCCATTTGTCCTGTCCGCGGCGCGCACGATATCGAGAGCCTCGTCCAGCGAGCGCAGCCTGGAAAACGAAGGAAACTCGAGGTCGACGGTCAATCCGTAGGGCTCTGCAAGGTCGCAGGTTTCGCCATAGGTATCGATCAGGAAATTCCGGTCGTCGCGCGTCTGCGTCCAGGCACTCATGATCATGCGCTTGGCGCCCAGTTCGCCGCCAAGCTCCAACGCGCGTTCGAAACCGCGTGGATCGCAATCTTCCGTGATCCTTGCAAGCTCAATATCAAGGACTTTCAGTCCTGTCGTGGCGAGCGCCGTTTTCGTCGCCTGGACCTGGGTCTTGCTGATCGGCGACTGGGTAAACTCGCCCGGAATATGCATGGGAAGAAAGCGCGGTGAAACCGCATCATAACCTGCGCGCGCAGCAACGTAGATCAACTCCGGCACCGTCGCGTTGATCAGCGTCAGATGAGCGAGGGAATAGAGTGGCTGTTCCGGGTCTGCCTGATTTTTCGCGGGCATGCGCGGGCTCCGTAAGGCGTGACACAATTTATCCTGTGTTTTTAAAAATATCTGATATTTTTGTATTTATCAAATATTTTATACCTGCTCTTCCGAAGACTTGAAAAACGAAGAAAACCTATCCTTTTCATGCAATTACCGCTCAGCTAGCGGTATCTGCCAACTGAGGGGTCGAGTTTTTTGTCAGATTTTTTGCCAGCTGGATTCTGTTTCCGCCGAGTTTGCGGAGGCCTCCACGAAGTGAACGCCCTTAGCCCCCTGAGCGACGGTCGGGTAATCAAGCCAGTCCTCGGGAGGCATCACGCCGTCTCTGCGTGCCGCGACCGCCATGGCAAATTCCGTATAGAGGTTCGCCCAGGCTTCGATGATCCCTTCCGGGAAGCCCCGTGCCGCACGTACGAAACGTTCCGTTCTGGCACTGACACCGTGGCCATGCCCGCGGCTGATGACACGATCCGGCTCGCCAAAGCAATTGAACTTCAGCTGCTCCGACTTTTCCAGATCCCACTCCAGCCCCCCTTCGCTGCCAAAGACACGCAGACGCAGGCCGCCTCGATTTCCGGGCGCGAGCCGCGTTGCCATCAATGTCCCGGGCACATCGTTTTCGAACCGGGTAAACATGAAGACCGTATCTTCAAGAGGTTTTGGAGCACCGCAAACATGCATTTCCGCACGCAGATGGGTCATCTCCAACCCTGAAACGAAACTGGCGAGGTGCGCCGCATGCGTACCGATGTCACCTGTACAGCTGGTTCTTCCGGACTTGGCCGGGTCCAGACGCCATTTGACATGATCGGCTTCGGCAACGGCCTCTGGTGTCATCCAGTCCTGCATGAACTCGACATGGATCTGATTGATCCTTCCAATGCCGCCCTGTTTTACAATTTCCCGAGCCTGACGGATCATGGGAAAACAGGACATGGTGTACCCGACCGCGAAGACGAGGCCCGTTTCCCTGGCAATCGAGACGAGTTCGTCCGCCTCACCGGGATCATTGGTCAGCGGCTTGTCACACAACACGTCAATGCCCTTGTCCAGAAAGGCCTTGGCAGCATCGAAATGAACGTGATTGGGCGTCGTGATCATGACTGCATCGACACCATCCGGTCGACCGGCTTCGACAGATGCCATCTCGTTGAAGGATGCGTAGCTTCGATCCGGCTGTATGAACCACTCTTCGGCTCGCTGACGTGCCTTTGTCGGGTCTGAGCTGAGCGCTCCGGCAACGACCTCCCAGCGGTCGGTCAATCGGGCGGCGGTTGCCTGCGTAACAGAGATGCGCCCTCCCCCGACAACCCCCAACCTCAGCCGACGGCTCTGACGGGGGAACGGTCCGTCGAAGTCCAAACTCTTGGGTAAAATTTTGCTCATGGCCACACCTCAAACTGGCACCTGCGCGCCTTCCGGCAGCATTTCCACTGCCATGAACACACTCGGCGTGATTGTTTCAAACTGGTGCCAGGGGTAGTTGCCGTCCGCATCAAACATGGGCCGGTGCGTGTGACCTGGGGCCATCACCTCTTCCAGGTAAAGGGTGGAGAGGTCTTTCTCCCGGCACTGTTGCATCTTGCCGAAACCGACGATCTGAGTGTGCACTTCCCGGAAGCCTGGAACGGGACAAAACGGATGCTCCTTGTGCAAACCGACATTGAGTGGAATGGAGGCAGAGTGGTAAATGGTGAAGCCGATCCTATCCACCCAGGTCTTTGGCGACATGTAATGTTCGACACCGCGCAATCGCTCTTCACCGCGCACTTCGAAGGCTGAGGGCCATTTGTCCCGGATGCGTGTCATGAGTTCCACATCGTCATCGTGAGCATCGAACCGGTCGATAATGATCAGCTTCTCGATCTCCGAAATCATGCAACTCTCGAGAATGGTCGACTGCAGGGGCGCAAGCCTCTGGTCCTCGACAAATACGCAGTCGGTACCGAGATTGAGAACAATTGCGCGCCCTTCAAGCTGAAAGGCCGCCTCGTCGGTCACGTGGCGTAGACCAAAAAACGGTTCGCCAATTTCAAGGTATTCAACAGGCATGGGAGGCCTCGGTCAGATCTGTCTTGAAATTCAGGGGCAAGGGCTCCGGGCGTTCACAGCGGCTCGTGATCGATTGATAAACGCCTTCCCTCGGCGCCCTTTCGATTGCGGCCATCACCTCGAAGACGTGATAGGCGAGCGCTCCACTGGCCCGCGGCTCACGCCCCTCGGAAACGGCAAGAGCCAGATCAAGCAAGCCCAGCCCCCGGCTGTCCTCGTTAAAGCCGTGCCGATTGACCGCCACCTGCCAGGCGTCGCGTCCGGCCGGCCGGGGCTGGTGTGACCAGCGGGCTGTTTCCCTGGTCCTGAAGAGAACGTCCCCTTGAAAGATGTTCGCGCCATGAACCGGGTCGGGATCCGAAATGCAGATGGTCCCGTCCTCGCCATAGATCTCGAAACGCGGCGTCTCACTGTCCCAGATGTCGAAGCTCATGGTCATGTCGCCGACAGCGCCGCTTTCGAACTCCAGCAGGCTGAGCGAATGCGTATCCACCTCGACGGGCATCCATTGCCCGTTGCGCGGTCCGTTTTCGATCATGCGCCTGTCAAATGTTCGGCGAGACATTCCGGCGACACGCGTGATCGGTCCGAGGCAGAAGATCATGGCTGTCAGATAATATGGCCCCAGATCCAGGAGCGGCCCCCCGCCTCTTGCATAGTAGAAGTCAGGATTGGGATGATGCCGCTCGGTCCCGTGCGTTCCGACATGCGCAAAGACACCGGTCGGTTTTCCGATCACACCCTCATCGATGAGCGACCGGACAGTCTGCCAACGGCCACCGAGGAATGTGTCGGGTGCGTTCCCCACAAGCAGTCCCTTCGAAGCCGCCACGTCCAGAATTCGGGTTCCGTCCGCGAAATCCGTCACAAAGGGCTTTTCGGAATAGACATGTTTGCCCGCCTCCAGCGCGCGCAAGGAAACGTCCGCGTGCGCAGCTGGAATCGTCAGATTCAACACGCAATCGATCTCCGGGTCTGCAAGGATGTCCTGCGGCAGGCAGGCCTGTGGGATCCCGTGCTGCGCCGCCTTTGCGCGGCTTTCCTCAATATCGAGACTCGCACAGGCAACCACATCAATTTCATGAAATTTTGCAAGCGTTTTCAGATAGATGTCACTTATTCGGCCACATCCGATCAGGCCGACCCGGAAGGATTTCGCTCTTTCATCCAGCATTGTCTTCAGGTTCATATTGGGGGAGGAAACGAGGCGGCATAGGCCCCTTGTTGCGCCCGCCCTGGCCCATTTGTTCCCAGGCATGGGCGAGAATCCCGACAGAGCGCGACAGGCAGAACAATCCTCTGGAAAGCGGGGCGGGAAATCCCAGTTCGCAGAAGATTACAGCCGTTGCACCGTCAATGTTCATTGCAATCGGTACGCCGCGCGACCGTCCCAGTTCAGCCTGTACCGCTACTCCTATGTCGGCGAAGCGTCCAGAGACGGTTCCTTCAATTGCCGCGTCGCGGACGAGTTTCATCAACCGGGGGGCACGAGGATCGGTCGGCTTGTGAAACCGATGACCAAAACCGGAGACGATCTTGCCGTATTCAGAGCGCCACTGAACCAGGCCGTCAACAACTGCCTCCTCAAGCGGCGCACCGGCGTCCATCCGATCTGCGATATCGTAGTAGAGCTCGGCGCATTGTTCGCCGGCTCCCCCGTGAACGTCGCCAAGCATGTTGATACCTGTCGCCATTACATTGTTGAGGCCAAGCCCACAGGTAGCCGCCATTCTGCCGGCAGCAATCGAGGGGGCCTGGGGTCCATGATCGACGCCCGCCACTAGGGCCGCTTCGAAGAGCCTCGCTTCCTCTTCGCTGGGCGTGCCTCCACGAACCATGAGCCAGATCATCTGCGGAAAGCTGACTGTCCCGATCAGCTCCTCGATCGGTGTTCCGCGGAAAACGATCTTCCCGGGCTCCATATCGATGATGGAGGTTCGCCACCAGTGCCGGATTGCCTCGCCGTCCGTGCTCATGCAGCTGTCTCCTTGTTCTCGTTGCGATCCTGCTGCAAGAGACCTTCGAGAGTGGCCTTCATGCGGTCCACGTCCGGTTCATGACCGGTCAGGAGCCGAAAGGCTTCCACCGCCTGCCAAAGTGCCATTTTCGTGCCGTCCATGACACGGCAGCCATGGGCTTCTGCAAGCTTCAAAAAAGCCGTTTTGCGCGGGAAATAGACAATATCGGCGACCCAGGTCGCGCGGCTCAAAAGCCAGGGGTCGAAGGCCATGCCCGGATGCGATGCCATACCAAGCGGCGTGCAATTTACCGCCCCGGAGACCTGGTCGAAGGGAACACCGTCAATGCTTTCGGCTGCAAGGGTTTGAAGCCAGGGACGCAGCATGTTCAATCTTGTTTTCAGACCCTTGGCACGCTCCAAGACAGGATCGATGATGAACAGTGTGTCGACTCCCAGGTCTGCGAGTGCGAGCGCAACGGAAGCACCTGCGCCGCCTGCACCACACAAAACGACCGTGTTCCCTGCAATCGAGGCAATTTCACTTTGTATTGCTCTGCGAAAACCACCGTAATCCGTGTTGAAGCCAATACGCTCACCGGCCTGCAAAACCACGGTATTTGCCGTCAGGAGCTCATTGGCAGGTCCCTCAAGCCGATGAAGAAGTTCGACAACAGTGGACTTGTGAGGATGCGTTACATTCAAGCCCACAAGACCATCCGCTTCAGCATCGGAAAGGATCTGTGCGAGATCAGCCCGTGACAGTTTCCTTCCTCCGGTGTCGATCCGCCCGTACCGGTAGTCAAGCCCGAGCGCTGCTCCTTCGAGTTCGTGCTGCGCCGGTGTCAGGGAGGGACCTATATGATCTCCAACAAGAGCAGCTTTCATCGCAGTGGCATCCCTTCGGCACGTTGAAGGCGCATCTGGGCAGCCAGGCGGATCGGCGCGTTCGACGCGCCATATCCCTGATACCCGGAGCGTCTTTCAACGATCTCAAAGAAGAAGCCGTTGAAGATCGGTTGGCTGTAAATCTGGAAATACTCCGTACCGCCTTCGCGGTCGTAGAGGATATTGGCCGAACGCATGGTCTCGACAAGTTCCATGTCCAGACCAAAACGAACCCTGAGGTCGTCATAGTAGTTTGCGGGCATTTCCAACCTTGGGAACCCGGCTGCATCCAGGATGTTCGACGTTTCGAAAATATCGTCAGTTAGAAAAGCAATATGCTGAACCCCGGCGCCGAACTGATCAGCAAGAAACGAGCCGGCAAAAGTCCTGTGCCCCGCCGCTCCGTTCAGGTTCAGACGCATTTCCCCTTCCGGGGTTTCCAGCGCTTGCGAGCGAACGACGCCGGCCGGGTCGGCGACATCGACGATCTCGCTTTTCCGCATGTCGAAAGTCGTCATGTAGTAAAGCGCCCAGCTGCGCATTTCGTTGCTCGCCATGGTCTGGGCAACATGGTCGACCCGGCGCAGTCCGGCCGGGCGAGTTGCAGCTGTTTTCTTCACGGGTTCGAACTCGATGTCCCAGACCCGGTGAAGATCGGATTTCTCGTCAATGAAATGAACCACGGATCCCCCCACGCCACGAATGGCGGGAATTTCGAGTTCACCAGACCCTACCGCCTGCGAGAAGGGTTCGGTGCCGAGTTCGGTCGCTCTCGCGACGGTCTGACTGGCATCGTCAACGCGCATGCCCATGTCGCAGACGCAGGGGCCATGACTGAGAAAAGCGGAATGAGCAAAGCCCGTCTGGTCGGAATTGATGACGATGTTGATCGCCCCCTGGCGCCACAGTTCCACAGACTTGGAAACATGTCGCCGCTCCATCCTGAAGCATAGCGATTGCAGGATGTCAGCAAGTTGCCGATGGGTCCTTTCATCCGTGGCAAATTCGATGAATTCAAAGCCTCGAACATGCCCGCGATCAGGCAAGGCCGGAGACCCAAGGCCAAGGCCGGGTTCGGTGCCCGAAACATCGTCCAGCAGCGAAGCCAGCGCGCGATAGCCGTCGCGTGTGATCTGCCCTGCCCTGACCTCCAGATCCTGTTCGTTCAAACGCGCGATGGACCAGGGGCCGCGGTACCCGCTGCGCGCGAGAACTTTCACGAAGCCGGAAAGGTTCAACCGACCGAGTCCCGGAAGAAGTCCGAAATGACGTTTCAGCATCCGGATATCGGTGTCCAGCCGGGGGGCGTCGGACAGCTGCACATGAAAGAGTGCGGACAGGTCCAGATCACGCAAATCCGCAGGTCGACGACCGCCGGCAAGCGAAAAGAAACTGTTGAGCGCGAGGCCGAAACTGTCGCACCCGACCGCCTCGACCAGAGCACTGGCCTGAAGGTCATGTGTCGTAGCCTGCGCCCAGGGAAGCGCGAGATAGGCAATCTTCAATCCACGCCTTTGTGCCCGGTCGGCCGCGTTGCTGAGGTCTTCAACGATCCTGTCCTGCTCGATCCCTGTCTGCATGGTTCTGGCGGAACCGACCAGAAGCATTTTCGTTCCCAGGGCTTCCATGAGATCGAACTTGGCTTCCAGCCGGTCGAAGGCGACTTGCTGGTCAAGCTGGCCCTCCAGGTCATGGAACGGTTTGAGCAACGCAACCTTCAAGCCGAGCCCGGAAACAATATCCCGGATTTCCCTGGCAGTTCCGTGAAAGCCGGTGAAATCCGGATCATGGAGTTCCACACTTTCGAAACCGGCCGCCGCGATCGCCTTCAGTTTGGCCGGCAAATCGCCCGGAATGGATGTTGTCGAGATGCAAAGGGACATCAGCCTACATATCCAAGCAGCCTGGGCAGAAAGAGCACGATTTCCGGGAAAAGGATCATCAGGATCAAGGCTCCGATGAGTACCGCCAGGAATGCCCAGACCTCCGAGATGATCTCGCGCAGCGGAATGCCGGTAACAGCATTGATGACGAAGAGCAGGATGCCATAGGGCGGCGTGATCAGACCGATCATCGAATTGACAACAACAAGCACGCCGAAGTGAACCAGGTCGATGCCAAGATCCTTACAGGTCGGGATGAACAGTGGAACGATGACCAGAATGATCGTGGTCGCGTCGAGCACGCATCCCAGCAGCAGAACAAGAATGTTCACACCGATCAGAAACACCAGCGGATGAACGTCGATACCTTGAAGGAACTCCGACATCAGGCCCGGGATGTTTTCCGAAATGACCACGAAGTTGAGGATCAATGCACCCCCGATGACGACACCGACAGCTGCCGACGAGCGCGCGCTTTCAACAAAGATCCGGTAAAGGCCGTGCAGGGACAGGGCTCTATAGAAGAGTCCGGCTAGCAACAGGGCGTAAAGCGCGGCAACCGCGGCGGCTTCTGTCGGGGTCGTAACACCGCCGTAAATGCCGAAGAGCAGGATCACGGGCATCAGAAGCGCCGGAAACGCATTGGCAGTGTAACGGGGCAATTCACGCAGCGGCACAGGTTCTTCAAGTGCAAAGCCGCGTTTGGTCGCCAGATAATAATTCATCGCCATGAGCACGGCGCCCATAACCAGCCCGGGCAGGATGCCTGCCAGGAACAACGCCCCGATCGAGGCATTGGACACGAGCGCGTAAAGGACCATCGGAATGGAGGGCGGAATGATGGGGCCGATCGTGGCTGAAGCCGCCGTGATGGCTGCCGCATACCCTCTCGAGTACCGGCCATCCTTTGTCATCATTCCAATGATGATCTTGCCGATCCCGGCCGCATCGGCGACCGCAGATCCGGACATGCCGGAGAAAATGAGAGAGGCAACCACGTTCACATGACCGAGACCGCCCTTGAACCGGCCAACTGCGGCAACGCAGAAACTGAGCAGACGCTCGGAGATGGTGCCTGCGTTCATGATGTTGGCGGCTGCAATGAACAGCGGCACTGCAAGCAGGACAAAACTCTTGTAAAGACCCTGCAGGATCTTCTCGCCTGTCAGGGCGAGATCAAGACCGGCAGCCCCCAGATACACCAGCGATGCCAGGATGATGGAGTATCCGATCGGCGTTCCGATCCCGGCCAGTCCGAAAAGGGTGATCAGGCAAAGGGCAAATTCCATGCTCATACCGCTTCATCTCCCTGCTGAATGGAGGGCGGTTCGTGCTCGTGCCCGGGAATGTCGTGTTCGCCACTTGGGGGGCCATGGCGCAGAATGTCGATGAAGCGCCAGGAATACCGAATGATGATTGCGATCATGAAGATGAGGTAGATCGAGAAAATCGTGCGCAATGGGATCTTCTTGCCGGTCAGCGGGTTTTCCACCGTGGTGGTCTTCCGGATTTTCATCCAGTCGATGTAGTCCCATGTCGGCAGGAAGGACCAGATCATTCCGGCGACGATGGACGCCGCAGCGATCAGAGCCAGAACTTTCTGGCCTCGACGTGGAACCGACAGGTAGAGAATATCGAAGGTGACGTGGTCCTTCTCATGCACGATGAAGGCGTTGCCGAAAAACACGATCCAGACCCACAGGATGAGGCAGAGCTCCAGCGTCCAACCAAAAGGTGTCACCAGGACATATCTGGAGAATATCTGAAGCAGGAAGGTGAAGAACATCGCCGCCAACATGGCGGCGGCGATGCCTTCGGCCCCGCAGGCGAACCAGGTAGAAATGCGTTTCATATCAGCTCTCCTGCGGGGGTGCTTGCCGGATTATTTGCCGAGCGCGTTGATCTTATCCAGAACACCCTCCGGCCATGTCGCTGCGAATTCGCTTTCAAGATACATGGACTGAACCTGATTGCGGAATGCGTCCAGGTCCGGCTCGTAGATCGACATGCCCTGCTCTTCGAGGAAGGCGACGAGCTCCTGTTCTTTTTGCAATTGCGCCTTGCGGCCGGCCTCTGCAGCCGCGTCTGCCGCCTTTTGAACAGTCGCCTGTTGTTCCGGTGTCAGGTTGTTGAAGACCTCGGCATTCATGGCGATGTAATTCAGGTCAACGAGGTGAGATGTCAGGACGATCTGGTTGGTGACCTCGTAGAATTTCGCGTCGACCACGGTCGGCAGCGGGTTGTCCTGGCCATCTACAGCCCCTGCTGAAAGAGCGGTGTAAACTTCAGCGAACGCCATTGGCGTGGGGGATGCGCCCAGCGCCTTGCCAAGGAACTGCCAGGCGTCTGTGCCGGGCATGCGCAGGTTCACGCCGGCAAGGTCAGCCGGTGTTTTCACGGTCAGTTCGTCCTTTGACTGGCGCAAATTGACCTGACGGCGGCCGAGATACATGACCGACAGGAGCTTGACGCCCAGCTCTTCCTCAGCCTTTTGCTTGAACGGGTCCATCAGCGAGTCGTTGAAGACGGCCACCTGATGATCGGCGTCCTGGTGGACGTAGCCGGCCGTGAAGATGGAGAATTCGGGGAAGAACTGTGCGAGTTCCTGTGCGGAGGCAATGGACATTTCCAAGTTGCCACGGCTGATCGCGTCCAGCTCCGTGCCCTGCGCGAATATGGTGCCGTTATAGCTCGGAACATAGTCGGCGAATTCGGCCACCATGGGTGCAAAGACATCGCGCATGGCGACGGAACGCTGGTCCGTTTCCGAGCCGGACGTGGCCAGGCGCAGCTGCACCTTGTCGTCTGCCAGACCTGCGACCGAACTTCCTGCCAGAACACCGGCGGCGACAAATGCCGAAAGCGCTGCACGGCGTGTGAATTTAGTCATCATCTCTTCCTCCTTGAGACTTTCATCTTATCTGTTCGATTTTTAAGCATGACCGATTATTTTTGTTTTGCAAGATTTTTTTAAAAATATCTGATATTTTTCTAGACCACGGTCCTGTAGGTCCCAAGAGCCGAAGCCGTGATGTCCTGGATCTCCAGACGTACACGCTGTTGCGCGGAAACCTGTATGGCCTCGATCACCTGCAGTGTTCTCAGGCCTTCCGATCCCGAAACAAGCGGCGGTGCCTTACGAAGGATCACGTCCCTGAAGTGGGCAACCTGATTGACAAGTGGGTCCGAGGCGTCGCGCGTCAGGGTCGTCGCTGACAGTGGCGTCCACCAGTCCTGCTGCCTGTCCTGATGGGTCCAGACGCGAAGATCAGGCACAGAAAGTGAGCCTTCCGATCCTCCAATCAGGTAGCAACTCTCCGGTATCGGGGGATAATTCGGGTTTTCACGGGACGTGAATTCCCAACTCCAAGGCGCAACCACACTGTCCGAAACCGAAATGGTACCGATCGCTCCATTCTTGAACTCGAGGAGTGCACTGGCGACGTCCTCGTTCTCGAACCCCCTGGCCGAGGGCGCTGCGACTGCCTGAACGGCTGAAACCTCTCCGCATAAGTACCGGATCAGGTCTATGTCATGGACCAGGTTCACGGAGACTGGCCCGGCGCCTTCACGTTTGCGCCAGGAAGCTGCGTCAAAGTAGTGGTCCGGCTTGTAAAACCAGCACGTTCCCTGAACCGCACGAACGTCTCCGATCAGGCCGTCATCTATCGCCTGCCTTGCCTTGCGGATCAGGGGATTGTGACGACGATGGTGACCCACGAGCAGAGGGATGTCCCGGTTGTTCGCCATCTGGACAAGGGCGTGGGCTTCGAGTGCGGAAACGCCAATGGGCTTTTCGACGAGAACGGGGCATTTGTGCTCGATGCAGGTCATGGCCTGCTCGACATGCAACAGGGTCGGAGTTGCCAGGATCACACCGTCAGGGCCGACGCTTTCCAACATGGCGCCAATTGTCTCGAAGCACGGCACGCCCATGCCGATTGCGGCGTCCTGGCCGCTTTCGTTGGGATCAACGACCGCAACCAGCTCCACATCGGGAACAAGAGCGACCGCTTCCGCATGTCGTTTCCCCACCAGTCCAAGACCGACAATGGCGAGTCGTAGTTTTGAATGCACAAAAGGCTCCTATGCAACTGGACACTTCACTGCGGCCCGTTACCAGCCGTCGATTGGTGCTTTCGGCGATGTTAGGAGCAATCCACAAGATTTGCAATAATATCTGATATTTTTATTTTTGACATAAATTATGGAAAATTGCCCTACAAATTCAAATGTGATAAATGCATGATAATTTCCATTTCATCGGCCAAAAGTGATGCAGCAGACACCAGCGACAATCGGATCCAGCACGTACCAGAAGATCAAGCGCGATATCATTTTCGGCGAGCTGGAACCCGGTTCGAAGCTGAAGCTGGAAGGGCTCAAGCAGCGTTATTCCACGAGCCCGTCCACCTTGCGCGAAACCCTCAGTCGTCTGGCAAGCGAAGGTTTCGTGGAAGCACCGGAGCAACGCGGCTTTCGGGTCACTCCTGTCTCGAAGGAAGATCTGATCGAAATTGGCGGCCTTCGGGTTCTGCTGGAATGTCACGCCCTGAAACTGTCTGTCGAGAACGGGGACACGGACTGGGAAGGCAACCTCGTTGCCGCACATCACAAGCTGCATCTCATGGAGCAGAAGATGCTGACCGGTGACGAGAGCGAAAAGGAAACCTGGAAACGCTACGACTGGGAGTTTCACCTCGCCATGATCCAGGCCTGCAACAATACCAACCTGCTCTCGCTGCACGCCATCATGTACGACAAATATCTGCGCTATCAGATGCTCGTCCTGACCTACCGGGGAGAAGTTGCGGTCAAGGAACACCAGGACATGTTCGAAGCTGCCCTGGCCCGCGACACCAAGGCCGCCTGTAAAATGCTCGAAAGCCACATCAACAACGGCGTCGAACACACGCTTGCCGCGATGGCGTGAGATGTTTTTGTTCACGTGTAAAGCCGGGGTGGAAAAGGCTTCCACCATTTACAGTGGTCAAGCAGAGCTTTGCGCCGATTTAGCGGCCTGCCGAGTCCCCTGATGCGCTGACCGTGTTCACTCAGCACAAACGTTCACAATGAGCGACAAGGTTACATTCTTGTTGATGAGGTGGTGTATCAGGACGCCAGGTATAAGATGGCGCTAAACCCGCCTCGACAAGGTGCCTCAGTTCGATCGCAGAAAGGGCGGCAGCAGCGCTTTTTCCGAAACCATCACAAGAAGCAGGGCCTTGCAGACGGCCTTGTCCTGAAAATAGGCCGTTTCCATTCGCGCTGGAACATTCGGCTGCTGACCTTCCTGTATCTGTTTATCCAGGGTGAAGATTATCTCCAGGAAAGACGACAAGGAGGAGGAACACGACGAATAGGGATAGTTCGCTTCCGGCCTTTCCATGTTTGCCTTGCCAACATAGGCGATCATCGACTGCGGCCCACCGGCGATCTCGGCATTCAAGTGCCAGTCAATTGCCACACGTTCCGCTAGATCGGCTTCAATGGCCGGCAGGGTCTCCAGATCGAACAGTCTCGTCAGTTTTCCCTCTGCGATTTCCAGCTGCTCGACAACTTCATAATAGAGACCGGTCAGCGACTGCAGGTTCTCCGGCACCGGGCTCTCTCCAGTTTCAAGCCCACACTCGATGTCGTTCATCAGGTAATTGCGATACGTAAAGCCGAGGTACCGCAATTCTGCTGGCAACTCTGCTGCATCGGGAATTTCAGTCGAATGGCCCTCAATCACGTGACTGAGCATTTGCCCACCGGTGCCGCAAGACCCGAACCTGTTGTATTTGGTGCTGAAACCGAGCCCGTTCACGGCAGAAACCTGTTCGTCCTGCTTTTTCAGTTCGTCGTAACGCGCAACGGCCGTTTCGAGCGGTCCCAGCAGGGACTTGAAGGCTTCCGACCCGAATTCCGCTCCGTTGTCCACTTGTACCCTGAAGCCGGCATGGGCTTTCGCAATGGCTTCGGCAAGCACCAGCGCCTCCTTCCGTGCTGTTTCCACGCTGGCAGGCTCCTTTGCCGCTGCTAGGACAGGGAACAATGCAAGCGTCACGCTGATCAATAGTCTCATCTGGAAATCTCTTGAAACAAAAACAACTGGGGCGGGGTCGACCCTCACACTAGTTGAAAAAATCCGTGCCGCAACCATTGGCGACAACGAGGTGCCAGACAGGGTTTTGGCGACAACGAACGAATAGTCTTTCCTGGCCAGAGAGCGTCGGCGCACAAAAAAGCCGCCGGAGACTTCTCCCCGGCGGTATTCTTTCGGTCGCAGATTTTCCTAGGCTGCAGACACCCGGCTGAGGAAGGTTTCAATCCCCTGCTTCAGCGCCGCGCTGCGGTTGCTGAGGTCGTCCGAGGCAGCCAGAACATTGCCCGACGCGTCCTTGGTCTCGTCGACAGCCTGGGCAAGCTCCGACATGTTGGACTTCACGGCCATGGTGCTTTGAGCTGCCCGCTGGACGTTGCCCGAGATCTCGTTGGTGGCTGCGCCCTGCTGGGTCACGGCTGCCGAGATGCCCTGCGTATAGCCGTTGACCTCTTCCATCGTATCTGAAATCGCGCCGATGGCGGAGACCGCATCGGTGGTGGATTCCTGGATGGTGTGGATCTGGGACGAGATCTCTTCCGTCGCCTTGGACGTCTGGTTGGCCAGTTCCTTGACCTCGGCAGCGACAACCGCGAAGCCCTTTCCGGCCTCTCCGGCACGGGCCGCCTCGATGGTGGCGTTCAGGGCAAGAAGGTTGGTCTGTTCGGCAATGGCCTGGATCAGGCTTACCACCTCCCCGATTTTCGTGGCCGCTTCCGCGAGACCCTGGACCTTGCCGTTGGTTTCGTGAACAGCCCCGGTTGCCGTGGTGACGATGTCCGAGGAGCGACGCACCTGCTCACCGATCTCGGCGATGGAAGCCGACAATTCCTCGGCAGCGCCGGCCACGTTTTCAACGCTCATGCTGGCATCTTCACTGACGCGGGACGTGTCGCCGGCCTGTTCGGCACTGTTTTCAGCAATGCTGCCAAGCGACTTGGCGGTGCCGGTCATGCCAGCCGCGGTTTCGTCCAGTGCGCTCAGCAGGCCCTGGATTTCCTCGCGGAAACCATGGATCAGGTGTTCGACCTCTTCCTGACGGGCATTCTGGGCTTCCTGGGACTGGCGCGCCTCGCCTTCAAGGCGCACGCGTTCCCGGGCATTTTCCTGGAACACCTGCACGGTTCGGCTCATGTCGCCGATCTCGTCCCGCTGTTCGGTGGAGGGGATGACAACATCAGTGTCGCCCTCTGCCAGGCGTCCCATGGCCTCGGTCAATGCGCGGGTCGGTCTGGTGATGACCAGCGACACCACGAAGGCCAGCAGCCCTCCGACAACAACCGCCGTCACAAGCGCAGCCGCGATCAGAACCAGGGCGGTATCGGCCCTGGAATAGGCACTGGCGGATTGCTCTTCGGTGAGCGCCGTGATCACGCTGCGAACCTTGTCGGAGATCGCGATCAGGGACGCCCGCTTGGCGACAAAAACCTCCTTGGCCAGAACCATTTCAGAGAACTCGGCTTCGTAGGTCGCAACCTCGGCCTCGATCGCAGCGACAGTATCGGTAATCTCCGGAAACGCCGCACTGTCGGCTTTCAGGGTGTTTGCAAGATTTTGCAGGATCCCGAGACGCGTGGTGACCTCATCTGCGCCGACGGATTCAAATCCGGCAAAGAACTCCATCGTAACGGACCGGATTTCAAGGGAGGCGCGCAGGAACTTGGTTGCGTTGACATTGACCAGGTCGACAATGCCGAGCTTGGATTGCGCCGTTTTGGCAACTTTCTTGGCTTCGTCTGTCGCCTTGTAGACCACTTTGCGCAACGCCGACGCCTGGTCATGAACCTTCATCAGTTCAGTTGCGGCCTCAGCTGCGACAGCAGCGGGAATCGGGCCGCTTTTGGCGTCCTTTTCGGCCGGTTTCGGCAATTTGTCTGAAAGCGCCTTGGTCAGTGCAGCAAGCTCTTTCATCTTGGCCGGGTCGACACCGTCGACCTTGAGCTTGGCCGCCTTCTTGGCAGCCTTTGCAATCGACGACGTTCCGTCCAGCAAGGCCTGTGATGCCTCAGGTGAAAGGTCGACCCCCTCGCCTGTGTCCACGATCATGACATTGAGGTCGGCGGAAGCATCTTCCATGTCCGACAGCATGCGTCCGACCTTGTCCGCGCGGTTCCGGGTTCCGGACGCCTTCTTGGCGGCGCCGCCGGCATCACGCTGGATCTTGGTCATCTTGTCGGTAATGCCGGTTGCCAGTGTTTCCAGACCGACCGCGGAGCGGAGCAGCTTGTCGACCTGCGCCTGTCTGTTTTCAACAGCAGCCACGACACCGCCGAATTCGCTGTTCAGCTGACCGACAAGCGCAATCGCTTCTGCGGTTGCCTCGTGGCCGGCACCTTCTCCCGAAACGCCGTCCAAAGAGATTAGCGACGTTTCAAGCTGACTGATCTGTGTGCTGGCAGCTTCGGCAAGTTCCGGACTTCGTCCCGACAGGTAGGCCTCCTGGGCCTGGGCGACCTGTTGCAGGTTCGCCATCGAGGTCGTTGCCTTGGCGCTGACATCGGATTGAGCACGAAGACCGAGGATCGCAACAGTGCCCACGGCGCCAACGGCGGCCGCCACCAGGATCATCGTAACAAAGCCACCCCCGACTTTCGCCGAGAAGCGTGCATTCTTCAATGGTGTAAGTAACTTGGACATGTTCCCCCAACACTTTCTTCAATTGAAGAGGAAACCGGTTAAACAATTGGTGAATGCTTTTCCTGGTGCATTTGCCTTTGCAAGGGCGAATTAAATCGAAACTTGTTTTTGCTTTAAGCGCAAAGACATATACCTAGAATTTAACCCAATTTTTTTTGACCAAATTAATTCATTGCCGCCAAACAGCGGTAGAGCAGACCTATAAATACTACCTATGGCTGAAAATACGGTCCTTCACGGCCTTCAGCAGTTTCCGCAATGGCCGTTAATACGCGCAGGACTGGTAGCGAGTCGTGCTTGCCCGCACCGAACACCGCGCAGCATCTATCGCGCCCTGGCTGCTTCCAGAAGGTCGCACAGTTTGCCGTGATCTCCGATCTGATTTGCCATCAGCAGGATGAGACGAGCATTGAATGCGTCGCTCTCCGCCTTGCTCAGGCCCTCATGGGCAGCCAGGAGATCTGCATAAAAGGCATCCGGCTGATCCAGATTTGGCTTGGTCTCAACAGTCGACATCAGATGGTGTCTCCCTTCGCCAGCGCGGTTAGTAGTGCTTTTTCGATCCGGCTTTCATCAAAAGACGTCCAGCGGGCCGTCACGTGCTGATCCGGGCGAATGAGGTAAAACGCCTGTTCGGCATCACCGAGGTAACGCTTGCGCAATGCATCCTCAATTTCCGGTTTGGGAATGCTCAAACCCCGGATCGAGATGCCGGCAGCTTCAATGAAGTCGGGTGCTTTCGTGCCCAAGGCAAGCAAAACGAATTCTTCACCGAGCTGGTCCAGCAGCCAGGAATGTCCAAGAGGTGCATCAACCACAGGACTGCCCGGGCGGGTACGAGCGGGCAAACCGTCCGCATCATCGCCATTCAGAGGCGAGTCGTCATAAACGCAAGGCACGGACAGCCGCCCCGAGTTGACAAGAGGCCGCGCGAAGGCGTGATGCTCGGAAAGGTCCAGAACCGCGTCCCGGAAAATCCGGCTCATCTCCGATTTCGGTGTGATGAAATCCGTCGAACGAGAACTTTGCAGGATGTTTTCGTCAGCGCCGTGTTCCCGTTCGAGGGCGTAAGTGTCCAAGAGTGCCGCTGGTGCCTTTCCGTCAATGACAAGTTTCAGCTTCCAGCCGAGATTGTCGATATCCTGGAACCCGGAATTCGCGCCCCTTGCCCCGAATGGCGAGACCTGGTGTGCGCTGTCGCCGGCAAAGATCACGTGGCGGTGGCGGAACTGTTCCATCCTGCGGCACTGGAAGGTGTAGATCGAAACCCATTCCAGGTCGAACTCGACGTCATCGCCGAGCATTTGCTTGAGCCTCGGAATGACGTTTTCAGGTTTCTTTTCTTCTTCCTTGTCGATGTCCCAGCCGAGCTGCAGGTCGATCCGCCAGACACCGTCAGGCTGCTTGTGCAGAAGGGCCGACTGGTCCTTGTTGAAAGGCGGATCGAACCAGAACCAGCGTTCGGTCGGAAAGTCCGCCTTCATGATCACGTCCGCGATCAGGAAATTGTCTTCAAAGACGCGACCGACAAAGTCGAGCCCCAGCATGCTGCGTGTGGGCGAACCAGCCCCATCGCAGGCGATCAGCCAGTCGGCCTCAAGAGTGTAACTGCCATCTTCGGTTTCGACCGTCAGCAACGCGCCATCGTCCAGATGCGCGACATTCGACACCCGGTTGCCGCCACGGATCTCCACCGGCTTGCCTTCCGCCTGCAGCACACGGATGCGTTCGACGAGATAGAGTTCGCAATAATATTGCTGGAGATTGATGAAGGCGGGGCACTTGTGACCCTCCTCCGGCAACAGGTTGAAATCGTAGACCTGACGGTCGCCGAAGAAGACCTTGCCGACATTCCAGACGACACCCTTGTGGACCATCTCCTCGCCGCAGCCGAGACGGTCCAGAATTTCCAGCGACCGCTTCGAAAAACAGATTGCCCGGGATCCGACACTCACCTTGTCATTGTCATCCAGAACGACGACCGGAACGTCGGCCTGGGCAAGATCGATCGCCATGGCCAGACCGACCGGCCCGGCCCCGATGATCACCACCGGATGACGCACCGGCGCCGCTGCGTCCTGGTCAGGCGAGCGCCGGTAGGGATAAAGCGGTGCTTCAAACAGTTTGGTCACGGTGGGTCTCCATGCGTGCACTCAAGACAGCTTAGCCCTGCAGGTCCGCCCACATTCTTGCATCACGCTCCGCCGTCCAGATGCGCGGCGTATCGATGTCCTGGGCTTCGTCATAGGCGCGGGCGACATTGAAGGGCAGGCAATGCTCGTAGATGGCATAGTCCTTGAACTTCGCATCGCAGGCGGCCCGGCAGGCGTCCCAGGCTTCCTTCAGCGAACCACCGCGCTTGGCGACCTTGGCCACCGGCTCATAGGTGGAGCGAACGAAGTCGGCGGTCGAATCGAGCGCGGCATTGACCATCTCGGACCCGACCAGGGCATCACCACGTCCCGGAGCAATCGCATCCAGATTGAAGCTGCGGATGGCTTCGAGCGTGCCCGGCCAGTCATTGAAATGGCCGTCGCCGCAATAACAGGCAGAATGGTATTCGACGATGTCACCGGTGAACATGACGTTCTCATCCGGCACGTAGGCCACGATGTCACCGGCGGTGTGCGCGCGGCCAAGGAACATCAGATCAACGCGGCGCTTGCCGAGATAGACGGTCATGCGGTCGTTGAAGGTGGTGGTCGGCCAGGTCAGCCCCGGAATGCTCTCATGCCCCTGGAAAAGGCGGGGAAAGCGCTCGAATTCACTCGCCCAGTCCTCGGCGCCGCGCTCGGCAACCATGGAGCGCGCCTTTTCGCTCATGATGATGTTCTGGGCGTTATAGGCTGATGCGCCGAGCACTCGCACGGCATGATAATGGGTCAGCACGAGATGCGAGATCGGCTTGTCCGTAACCGACCGCACTTTCTCGATGACTTTCTGAGCCAGACGCGGTGTTGCCTGTGCCTCTATGATCATGACGCTGTCATCGCCAATGATGACACCGGAATTCGGATCGCCTTCTGCGGTAAAGGCCCACAAGTCCCGGCCGATCTCGGTGAAGGAGATTTCCTTTTCCGTCATGTCGCCGGCGGACGCGAATTGTTTGGTCATTTTTCCTCCAAAGGTATCTAACCTTCCAGATCATTGCCGAACCTGATCCGGCAATCCATTCCGTGACAATTGCCCCGGCAAGCGCGTCTCAAATGGCCTGGATGCCATGGTCAGGCCTTGGCATGGCTCATTCGGTTCGTCGGGGCGGCTAGTGCAGTTTCCTCAGGCCTTTTCGACGGTCTGCTCGATCGCACCAAAGATCGAATGACCGTCGCCATCCAGCATCTCGATGCGAACCGTGTCGCCGAATTTCAGGAACGGGGTCCTGGCCTCTCCGTCGTTGATCGTCTCGATCATCCGGATTTCGGCAATGCAGGAATAGCCTGCGCCCCCATCCGTCAGCGCCTTGCCGGGCCCGCCCTCAAGCTTGTTGGAAACCGTGCCCGAACCGACGATCGTGCCTGCCGCCAGGTTTCTGGTCTTGGCCGCATGGGCGATCAGCTGACCAAAATCGAACGTCATGTCGATACCCGCATTGGCCCGCCCGAACGGTTCGCCGTTCAGGTCAACGCTCAGCGGCAGGTGCAGCTTGCCGTCCTTCCAGGTATCGCCCAGGACAGCCGGTGTCACGGCAACCGGCGAGAACGCACTCGACGGCTTGGACTGGAAGAAGCCGAACCCCTTGCCAAGCTCTCCCGGGATCAGACCACGCAGGGAAACGTCATTGACCAGCATGACAAGACGAATGGTATCGCGCGCAGCTTCGGCGCTGATGCCCATAGGAACATCGCCGGTGACAACGGCCACCTCGCCTTCCATATCGATGCCATAGGCTTCGTCGCGCATGCGGATTGGATCACGCGGGGCCAGGAAGGTGTCGGAGCCACCCTGATACATAAGCGGATCGGTCCAGAAGCTCTCCGGCATCTTGGCACCGCGTGCCTTGCGCACCAGTTCGACGTGATTGACATAGGCCGATCCGTCGGCCCACTGGTAGGCCCTGGGCAGCGGCGACAGGGCATCGTGCTCGTGAAAGCGGATGGTCGGCACGGCCTGGTGCAGCAGGCTCTCGGCCAGCAGCTCCAGTTTCGGTGCGACTTGATCCCAGTCATCAAGCGCGGCCTGCAATGTCGGCGCGATGTGGGTTGCCTCGGTGCAATAGGTCAGCTGGTCGTTGACGACCACCAGTTTTCCGTCGCGGCTGCCGTCCTTCAGCGTTGCCAGTTTCATAGAGGTCTAGCTCCTTTTGATTTCCAGCCCGTCATGGCTGACGGTGGTTTTGCCGGAATAGTCTTTTGTCGCGTCGTGCCATTCGGCTTCCTTGAAGCCCGGCAGATCCGCAGGGATCAGATGATGAAGCACAAGATGTCTTGCACCGGCCGCCTCGGCAATCCGGGCCGCATCCGGCGCCATCGTATGGCTGGCGAGAAGGTGTTCGCGCAGGCGCTCGCCATTGCCCGTGATTTCAACGATCCTGTCGACACCACGAGCCAGCATGGCCTCATGCACCAGCAGGTCACATCCCCTGGCAAAATCCGCGAGCGGCGGGAAGTAGGCCGTGTCAGCCGAGAAGACGACCGACCAGCCGTTGGCCTCAAAACGCAGCGCAAAACAGTCAACGACCGGAGGATGGTCAACGCGCAAAGCGCTGATCGACAACACGTCGTCCTCGAGCGGTACATCACCTTCCTGGAGAAGGTGAATTTCCACCAGCTCGCGCAGGTCCGGTCGTCCCTCGTCCTCAATCCTCAGATCGATGTCGTAGCGCATGGAGCCCAGGAAACCGTCCCAGTATTCGATCAGGTCCGCAGGTCCGTAAACACGAACCGGTGTTGCAAGGCCGGTGGTCCAGGCCGTGTGCAGCAGTGGCCCCAGTTCCAGCACATGATCGGAATGCATGTGCGTGATGAAAATCAGGTCGAGGTCCTTCAGAACCACACCCGCTTCAACGAGACCTCGGGTCACGCCAAGACCGCAATCGACGACGCAACGCCGGCCGCCGATCTCGATCAGCGAACTGGTGGGCGAAGGGCCGCCGGGACGAATGGCCGGACCTCCCTTCGAACCCAGGATCACAAGCCGTTCTTTGGTCACCGGGACGTTGCTTGCACTCATTTCTTGTTCCACGTTCCTTCAGGGGTACCGTCGAACTTTTTCTCAAGGGAGTCCCAGCAGTCAATATAATCGTCCTGCAAAGGAGCTTCTTTGGCCGCAAATTCCGTCAGATGTTGCGGGAAGCGGGTTTCGAACATGAAGGACATGGTCCGGTCGAGTTTTTCAGCCTTCAGGTCGGCGTTGGACGCACCTTCGAAAGCGTTGTTGTCCGGCCCATGCGGCAGCATCATGTTGTGGAGGCTCATGCCGCCAGGCACGAAGCCTTGGGGCTTGGCGTCATACTGACCGTAAATGTTGCCCATCAGTTCCGACATGATGTTCTTGTGGTACCAGGGCGGCCTGAAGGTGTTTTCAGCCACCATCCAGCGTTCACGGAACAGGACGAAATCGATATTGGCCGTGCCCGGAACACCCGAGGGTGCCGTCAGAACCGTGAAGATTGACGGATCGGGATGGTCGAACAGGATTGCGCCAACCGGGCAATAGGTGCGCAGGTCGTATTTGCACGGAGCGTAGTTCCCGTGCCAGGCGACCACATCCAGCGGGGAATGACCGATCCTGGTCTCGTGAAACTGGCCACACCATTTCACGGTTACGGTCGAAGGCGTTTCACGGTCCTCGAAATGCGCGACCGGGGTCTTGAAGTCGCGGCGGTTGGCCATGCAGTTCGCCCCGATCGGTCCCCTGCCCGGCAATTCGAATTTCTGGCCATAGTTTTCGCAGACAAAACCGCGCGCCGGGCCCTCGATCACCTCGACACGGTAAACCAGACCACGCGGAAGAATCGCGATTTCCTTGGGCTCAAGTTCGATCACACCCAGTTCCGTGCAAAAACGCAGGACACCTTCCTGGGGCACAACAAGCAACTCGCTGTCAGCCGAGAAGAAATAGGCGTCTTCCATCGACTGCGTGACCAGGTAGATGTGACTGGCCATGCCGACCTGCGTGTTGACGTCGCCCGCGGTCGTCATGGTGCGCATGCCCGTCAGCCATGTCAGGTCTTCATCGGAATGAGGCACCGGGTCCCAGCGATACTGGCCGAGGGAGACGACGTCGTCGCACACATTCGGCGCGCTTTTCCAGTGCGGCAGTTCAATCTTGTTGAAGCGGCTCGTGTGCTTGACCGACGGACGAATGCGATAACACCACGTGCGCTCGTTCTGATGGCTCGGGGCCGTGAAGGCCGTTCCCGACAACTGCTCCCCATAAAGGCCATAGGCACATTTTTGAGGGCTGTTCATTCCCTGCGGCAACGATCCGGGCAACGCCTCGGTTTCAAAGTCGTTGCCGAAGCCCGGCATGTATTCAAGCTCGGAGGAATTCCGGCCGCCACCCGCCAGGTCCTGATCGGTATCGGTCATCTGGTCCATAACAGTCCTCTCGCTTCGGAGATGAAATTAGTTGCATATGTAACTTTTTGCCTCTGGAGCGTCAAGACGCTGATTTGATCCTTTCGTCCCAAAGTCCGGAATTCGGTACTAACACTTTGAAAGACGGGGCATAGAGACCTCAGGAAAATGGTTTCCCGACGTCGATCCAACCCTCCAACGTGTTCTCGCCTGCGCGCGAGCGGGATTCGATCTTGCCAGAAAATCCAACAGCTGCTACAAATAGAACATAACGTGAACATTTGAGGTGAGAGATGCTGTTGACCAATTCTGCCTTTGAGCAATCTTCCGTCACGCGCACGTCTGCAGCGCCGCAAATGAGCGCCCAACAGACCCTGGATGTAACGGCAGATGATGTGCGCACGATGATACAGTATCTGCGCAAGGCGAAAGCCCGCGCGGTTGAAATCCGGGATCGTTCGCCGGCTGGCAGTTACATGGAAAGCGTTCTCGCCCGCACGATTGACAGTATCACGCTCGAACTCTCCCAGCTGGACTACCTGCTGGCGCGCAAACCGGTGGACGCGGACGCGCTCCCAAATCAGCAACGCCGGATGCGTCCTGCAATCTAGAAGATCGGAAATTACGCGGACATTGGATCAGGCGGCAGCTTCATCGCCCGGTTCGGTCCGCCATCCGAGATCTGTCAGCGTGACGATTCGATTGCCGCGCAGGTCCGTCGCACAGACGAGAAAACCCCGTTCTTCCATGTGACTGAGCAGCCAGCGCGCTCGACCGGGTGAACGGGTTCCATAGGCGGTGGCAATTTCAATGTTTCCAGGGCACGGCGCCTTGGCGAGAGCCGCCCTGGCCAGAAGCAGATAGACCCCGCGCATATCCTCCGGCAATTCGGCTGCGATCAGTTCGGCCTGTTGCCAGGCATTGTCGTCCAGTTCGCCCTTCTCGACACCTGCCCGCGCGACTGACAGCTTCTCCCGGAATGTCTGCAGATCGGGAGCACCGCCTGCAAGTTTGGCAATCCGGCACCGGACCTGGAAATCCTGGTAGAGCGTTGCAATCGGCTGGAATGCGGCTTCGTCCTCGCTGAGGATCTCGCTGATGATCTCCGCGATTTTTTCTTCGCGCTCTCCAAAATCCAGAAGGCTTTCGGCTGACGGAACTTCCTCCTGGTTGCCCTGTTCAGCACTGGACAGCTGATCGAGCACGTCTCCGGTCGACTGCACAGGTTCGACAAAGCGTTGACGAACCGGCTGGGCCTCGTTTGCCGAGGGCGTGAAGATAAGATCCTTTGCGTCTTCCTTCGGCTGCTCGGGCAATGGCATCAGTTTCGGACTGCCGCCCCGACCCATGGTTTCCACGGGCCCGATCTTCACCGGCACCGGGCGGCGCGACATGGCAGGTCCAAGTGCAATGAAATGCCCCCGGTCCAGGTTCCGAAAGCTTTCGGCCTGTCTGCGCTCCATGCCAAGTAGGTCGGCCGCACGCGCCATGTCGATATCCAGGAACGTGCGTCCCATCAGGAAATTCGAGGCTTCGGCGGCAACATTCTTGGCGAGCTTGGCAAGACGCTGCGTGGCAATCACACCTGCCAGTCCACGCTTGCGACCACGACACATCAGGTTGGTCATGGCTCCCAGAGAGCGCCGACGGGCTTCTTCAGTCACCTCACCGGCGGCAGCCGGCGCAAATAGCTGCGCCTCGTCGACAACCACAATCATCGGGTACCAGAGATCTCGGTCGGCATCGAAAAGACCGTCAAGGAACGTCGCTGCAGCCTTCATCTGGCGGTCCGCGTCCAGCCCCTCGAGGTTCAGGACCACGGACACACGATGCTCGCGGACGCGGGCCGCAATCATCTGCAGGTCCTTTTCGGTCCCGACCGCGTCGACGACCACATGACCGAACTTGTCGGCAAGTGAAACGAAATCACCTTCGGGGTCGATGATGGCCTGTTGAACCCAGGTGGCGGATTGTTCAAGGAGACGGCGCAGGAGGTGAGACTTTCCGGACCCGGAATTGCCCTGAACCAGCAGCCTGGTTGCAAGCAACTCTTCCAGATCAAGGCCGGCGCGTTTGCCGCCCGTCATTTCTCCGATATCGATTTCTACCGTCATGCGACCACTTTTAGCGCAACCTCAGCCACGCTGCGGTTTCTCCGTTGGTTCATTGTCCCCAGAGCCGGAGTCAGCACGATTCCTGAGCCGTTGCAAAGAAGACCTTCTTGGAAACGGGAGTTTTCCCAGAATTCCACTGCCCTGTGCCGGTTCGAATGCCTCGATCACATCAAATTCAGGGGCAGCCTGTTCAAATCAGGCTTTTATGATCCATCTTTGGAGGATGCAATCCGCCACGGGAGACAGACCTGATGAAAATTCATGCAGACCTGACAGAACGCGCCGTCGTCGACAGCGCGACGCTTGATTGGGTGCCCTCCCCGATGGCCGGCGTCGAACGGCGCATGCTTGAACGTGATGGCGAGGAAGTCGCACGTGCAACCTCCCTGGTCCGCTATGCTCCGGGATCGTCCTTTTCGGCCCATACCCATGACATGGGCGAGGAGTTTCTGGTCCTGGACGGGGTTTTCTCCGATGAAAGTGGAGATTATCCAAAGGGCATGTATGTCCGCAATCCTCCCGGCTCCAGCCATGTGCCTTCGAGCGAACCCGGCGCAGTCATCCTGGTGAAATTACGCCAGATGCAAGCCGATGATGAAGCCTTTGTCCGGATCAACACGCTGGATCCCGCCGGCTGGCAGGCTGGACGCAAAGGAGAGACCATCCTCCCGCTTTTCATTCGCCCTGATGAAGAGGTTGTCATGCTGGACTGGGAGCGCGGTGCAAGCTTTTCGCCCCAGGACTTTCCCGGAGGCGCAGAATATTTCGTCATCGAGGGCAGTTTCGAAGATGAAAGCGGCCAGTACGACCAGGGAACCTGGTTACGGCTTCCGGCAGGGAGCCGACAAACCGTCCGGACGTCTCAGGGAACGCGGGTCTGGCGAAAGACGGGACACATTTAGGTCTAGAGTTCTCCGCATCATTTGGGGGCGTTGAGGCTCAGGACAACAAATCCGCGCACTCCTCCAGTCGCTCGGCAAGGAAACGGGAATTTTCTTCGATGCTGACCTGGGTTGAGGGATGAGCCTGCGCCAGGCGTGCCATGCCCTCCCTTTGAACGTTCTCCGCCCTGGCAATCCGATAGAACCCACGGGACAGCACAAGATTGTGCACGCCCTCTCCGCCCAACAGATAGTGGCGGGACAGGTACTCCGCGCCGACACCCTAGCCGCCCTCGATGCTCCGGTAGATCCAGCACAAAGCTTCCTGGCGGCGCACGTCGTTGCCGCCGTGGCGTCTCAAGAGGTATCTGCCAAGATTGAACTGGGCGATAGGGTAGGACTGCGTGGCAGCCTCCCTCACGAGTTCACGCATTCTGGCGTCCGAAAGACCATAGTCTGTGCAGGCAGGCGTCACCTGGATCCATCCAAGCTGGTTCTTCGCAACCGGGTCGTCTTCAACGACCGCGAGACCCATGATCCTTTCATAGTCGGACTTAGACCCCCTGCATGCCTGGTTTCCAAGCTGATTGATGAAATCTCGCTGTGATTGCCAGTATTCAGGCAACTCGTCTGCAAATGACCTGTTTCCACCCAGCTGGGAAAAGGTCAAAAGGCAGGCGATCCAAAACAGAAACACGCTTCGCAAAACAGTGCACGCCCTCAGAGACATCTGTACAAATCTCGCCACCATTAGATATCGAGACTTTGGACAAGTCCAAGGCTGTTTCGTCGTCAATGAAGTTTCGTTTCGACAGCGTTGTCCAAAACCGAGGACGCGATCTTCTTGTGAAACGGCATGATCAGCGCCAGATAGACATGTCCGAAAATATTGTGGCGCTTGCAGCAGGTCGAGGCATAGACGCGCGGGTTCTCACCTTGTTTTCGATAGATCGAGAGGCGAAAGTCCTGGTGCCAATCGTCCTCGCCAAGCAGGATTTCGTTTTCCGACACCTGATAGATCTTGAAAAAGACAACCCTGTCACCGGGCTGACGGTCTTCCAGCGGCGGTCCCGACTGCTCAAGCAGCAGATCATCCGTGGTCTTCAGGCCCAGCGGTCT
This sequence comes from Roseibium sp., assembly GCA_017643925.1. Lineage (GTDB taxonomy): Bacteria > Pseudomonadota > Alphaproteobacteria > Rhizobiales > Stappiaceae > Roseibium. Next base: position 191,021 of record JAEPML010000005.1, read on the forward strand.
GACAACCCTGTCCCTTGCGCTGAGCAATGCGTTCATCCAGGCGACATCGCCGTTCAAAATGTGGTCTGCAAGCACCCTGATGTCCGCGTTGAGGAGATCGTCCCGGCCCTTCAATGAGGCAGAGAACGTGTCCATGAAATCGCCGGGCGCGAAATAGTCTGCAAGAATGCTGTCTTGCAGCAGCGTGTCGACCCTGCTCATGAGAAACTCCTTTGATATCCGTCCGACATCAAGGGTAAGTGCTGCCTCACCCGGCACCACCTTGCCTTTTGCCGCAGCCACAGCGACCGATCAGCGCAGATCATGAAGAAGGTTTCTCCCTTCGACCGGGCTCGACTTTTTTGCGAAGGCTGTCTTCCTCATCACATTTGCGCCACACGGGACTGCGATGGCCCATGCTTTCGTTTCTCATTGAACATGCAGCCTTAATTTACAGCGAACCTGTCGACCCGGCCGGATTTCTGATTAAGATGCAATTCAGAATTGTCGATAATTACATTGGTTGGAGCGTTTTATGTTGGCCCCAAGGTTCCTTTTTCCTCTTGCCGTCGTTGTCGCTACCACATTCCCCGCAAATGCGCAGGACACGGCGTCCAAGGCTCAGCAGGTGACCGTCGCGCCCGTCCAGGTGATCCAGTCCGCCAACAAGGCGCGCTATGTCGGACGTATCGAGGCAACCAGCACCGTCGACATTGTCGCAAGGGTCGAGGGCTACCTTGCCGAGCGCAAATTCACGGAAGGCAGTTTCGTCAAGAAAGGCGACCTGCTCTACGTGATTGAAAAGGAGCTTTACGAGGCGAGTGTCAACCAGGCCAAGGCCTCGCTCGACGGAGCCAATGCCGCTCTGACCAATTCCCAGATCGAGCTGGAACGCCAGAGACAGCTTCTGGCCAAGGGCGACATCTCGCAAGCCGCCTATGACAGTGCAAAGGCAACAACCGGCGGCGACCAGGCGAATGTCGATGCGGCCAAGGCCAATCTGGATACGGCAACCATCAATCTCGGTTACACGGATATCTACAGCCCGATTGACGGGCGGATCAGCAAGACCAACGTGAATGTCGGCAACCTGGTGGACACCAACACCGGCACGCTCGCAACCGTCACCAGCGTCGATCCGATCTATGTTTCCTTCTACATGGGTGAGAAGGACCTGATCGAGGATCGGGAGGCAGGACTGGTGCGCAACGACACCGCTTCACTTGCCATCGAGCTGGTACTCGCTGACGGATCGAAATACCCTTCCACCGGCAAGATCTCCTACGTCGGCACTTCCATCGATGAAGGCAGCGATACCGTCGAGATGCGCGCGACTTTTGACAACCCCAAAAACCTGCTGTTGCCGGGGCAGTTCGTGAATGTGAACGTTCAGGACGCCAATCCAGGTGAGGTTACCGCCATCCCGCAATCTGCCATCCAGCTCGACGCCAAGGGGCATTATGTCTACGTGGTTGGTTCCGACAACAAGGCGCAACGGACGGATATCACGCTCGGCAAACAATCGGGTGCCCTTTGGGAGGTTAAATCCGGCCTGAAGAAAGGCGAGAAGGTGATCGTCCAGGGCTTGCAGAAAGTTCAACCCGGAATGACCGTCACCCCGGTCGAAGCAACGAACTAGGCGAGGCGCAGGATCATGCTCTCCAGGTTCTTCATCGACCGTCCGAATTTTGCGCTCGTCCTGTCGCTGATCGCGTCGCTTGTCGGCATCATCGCGATCATTCTTATCCCCGTGGCGGAATATCCGAATGTCACCCCTCCCCAGGTTGTCGTTTCCGCCCAGTTCCCCGGAGCCGATTCGGAACTGATTGAAAAGTCGATCGCGATCCCGATCGAGGATCAGGTGAACGGCGTTGAGGACATGCTCTACATGTCCTCGACCAGTTCAAATGCCGGGACCTATCAGCTGACGATCACGTTCGAGGTCGGCACCGATCCCGATATCGCGGCCGTTAACGTTCAGAACCGGGTGTCGCTTGCGGAACCGCTGTTGCCGCAATCGGTGAGAACACTCGGGGTTTCGACCAAGAAGCAGTCTTCCAACATGCTTCTTGTGATCAATCTCGTGTCTCCGGACGAAAGCCGGGACGCTATCTACCTGTCCAACTATTCGACCATCCACATTCAGGATCGCCTTTCCCGCCTCCCCGGCGTCGGCAGCGTCTCCCAGTTCGGTCCGCTGGATTACAGCATGCGCGTGTGGATGCGCCCTGACCAGATGACCGCGCTCAACCTGACGGCCACGGACCTCTCCAACGCCATCCAGGCCCAGAATGCGCGTGCAACCGCCGGTCAGATCGGAGGCGCGCCCTTTGCCGGCCCGACGGATTTCCAGTTCCCGCTGAAAGCACAGGGACTGCTGGAAACGCCCGAGCAATTCGGCGACATCATCGTGACCGGCCAGGCCTCCGGCCAGCTCGTGCGGCTGCGGGACGTTGCCCGGGTGGAGCTGGGGTCCAGCTCCTATTCGGCCTTCTCGGCGCTGAACAACAAACCTTCAGCTGCGATCGCGGTCTATCAGTCGCCCGGGGCAAATGCGCTTGAGGTCGCAACCAGCGTCTATGCGGAACTGGACAAGATGAAAGCCAGCTTCCCGTCCGGTGTCGAATACTCGCTACTTTACGACATCACCAAAGCGGTCAAGGCATCAATCGAGGAGATCCTGACAACCCTCGCAATGACCACCGGTCTTGTCGTTCTCGTGGTCTTCCTGTTCCTGATGAGCGGGCGCGCTGTTCTCATTCCGGCAATCGCGATCCCGGTGTCGCTGCTGGGCACTTTTGCAGTCCTGTTCCTGCTCGGTTTCACCGCCAACCTGATCACCCTCTTCGGGATCATCCTTGCGATCACGCTTGTGGTTGATGATGCCATTGTCATCATCGAGAACACCGAGCGCCTGATGGAAGAAGAAGGGCTGGAACCGCGCGAGGCCACTTTGAAGGCCATGAGCCAGGTAACCGGGCCGATCATCGCCACGACCTTCGTGCTCCTGGCGGTTTTCGTCCCGGTTTGTTTCTTCCCCGGCATCACCGGGCAGATCTACCTGCAATTCGCGCTGACGATCACCGTCGCTTTCTGCCTGTCAGCCGTGAATGCGCTGACATTGGCACCGGTCCTGTGCTCCATTTTGCTGAAGCGGGACAAGAAACCTCCTCTCAAGCCGATGCGGATGTTCGGCGCCCTGGTCGACAAGGTCCGAAATGGCTATGTCGCCCTGGTTCGGGTGATGGTGCGCAACGTCGCAGTGTCGATGCTCATTCTGGTCGCGGCGATCGTGGCAACGGTTTTCATGTTCCGCGAAACGCCGACCGGCTTCATACCGCTTGAAGACAAGGGCGTTCTGTTTGCCAATGTCCAGCTGCCGGATGGTGCTTCGCTGCAACGAACCGACGTCGTTGCCAAGGAGATGACCAACCTGATGCGGGAGGTCGACGGGGTAGACGATGTGATTTCGGTGTCGGGCTTCAGCATCATTGCGGGCAATGGCTCCAATTACCTGACCCTGATCGCGATCCTTGCGCCCTGGGACGAACGGACGACCAAGGAAACCAAGTGGTTCAATATCCTGGCGGCACTTGATGAGAAACTGTCCACTGTCGATGGGGCGACGGCCTTTGTGTTCCCGCTTCCGCCAATTGATGGCTTGGGGATTTCAGGCGGCATTTCGGCCCAGATTCAGGATGATGCCGGGGCAAGCGTTGTCGACCTTGCCGCCGTGACGAATTCCGTCCTGGCGGCTGCCAATGCCGATCCCATCTTCATGCGGGCCTTCAGCTCGCTCTCGGCCAACACGCCGCAATACAATGTCGAACTCAATCGCGACAAGGCCGAGGCACTCGGGGTCGATATCAGCGATATCTTCACGGCGCTTCAGGCCAATCTGGGTTCCTACTACGTCAACAACTTCCTGCTCGACGGCAAGATCTTCTGGGTGATCATTTCCTCCGAAGCGGAATACCGACAGTCGCTGGACGACATCAACACGATCTACGTCAAGGGCTCCTCCGGCGACATGATCCCGCTCAGCACGTTGGTCAGCCTTGAGCCGGTGGTCGGACCTCAAAGCGTCACCCGCTACAATCTCGAGCGCTCCGCCGCCGTCCAGGCGCTTACCGCGACAGGTCACAGTACAGGACAGGGCATCACTGCCTTTGAGGACATTGCCGCCAAAACCTTGCCGGACGGCTACTCGGTGGAATGGACCGGCATGTCCCTTCAGGAAATCAAGGCAGGTTCTTATGTGCTCTACATCTTCCTGCTGGCCTTCCTGTTTGCCTATCTGTGTCTGGTGGCACAGTACGAGAGTTGGCTGCTTCCCATTGCGGTCATGCTGTCAGCCGTCTTCGCTGTTTGCGGTGCCTTGATACCGCTCTATCTGATCGACGTTCTGAACAACAACATCTACGCCCAGATCGGCATCGTTCTCCTGATCGGCCTTGCCGCCAAGAAAGCAATCATGCTGGTTGAGTTCTCGCGCAATTGCCGGGACGAAGGCATGAGCATCGTTGATGCGGCCATCAGTGCAGCCCATACGCGCTTCCGGCCTGTGACGATGACGGGGCTCTGTTTCATCGTTGGTGTTCTGCCACTGGTATTTGCAAGTGGAGCCGGTTCTTCCAGCCGCGTGTCCATTGGTCTGCCTGTCTTCACCGGCATGATCCTCGACAGCACGATCGGTCTCCTGATGATCCCGGTGCTTTACGTTGCGGTCCAGCGTATTCGGGAAAAATTCACGCGCAAACCTGCAACGGTCGTGTCTCAGGAAGCGTCTCAGTCTCAAGCGTAAAAAGAACGGCGCCTGGCCTCAGGCGCCGCTCATATTCCAATCCACGACCAAATTCGTCCGCCAGGACAAGCGAAACGCGCGCCTTGACCGGGGCATGTGGTGCTGTTCTCAATTCGCCAGACTGCCAAGGGCCAAGGTCCACTGATCCCGGGGCTTCGCGTTGTGTCGCCCCGGGGCGACAAAGTGTCGAGGTTTGCCAGTCGCAGGCGTGAATGTGCTCAAACATCCCGCAGGCCCTTGGGGGCGATCGCGTGCTGGCTAGTTCCAGGCGCCCGCAAAAGCGATTTCGTCCAATGGTTTGCGTGCACTTGGCGTTTCACGCTCCTGCAGGCTTTCCGACAATTGGGCGGCGTCACCGCGGGTTCCAATCGCGAACGCGATATGAGGCGTGTAGCGCGAAGGTACACCCAATTTCTCATGGATCTCGTCTTTCAGGATGCCGGCCATGCCGTGGGTGTGGTAGCCCAGCGCCGTTGCTTGCAGGGCTGCGTGTGCCCAGGCCGACCCCGCATCGAATGTGTGTGCTCCGTTGGCCCTGTTGGGTTTGCCGTCCTTTCCATCGACTTCAGTATCCGAGAACAGGTAGACAAGCGCGGAGGCATGCTGCGCCCAGTCTCGATTGAACGGATTGAGCAGATCCACCAGCGTCAGCCAGTTCGCATCGCCACGGCGGGCATAAACGAAGCGCCAGGGCTGTATGTTGAACGCAGAGGGAGCCCATCTCGCAGCTTCCAATATGGTTTTCAAATCCGCCTCCGGCATGTCCGAACGGTCGAACGCGCGGGGCGACCAGCGATTTACAAACAGATCCTGTACCGGGTGATCGGGTCTACGGACAGTCATGAAAGTCATCTCCAAATTTGTTCAGGGCTTGTATCCGCCCCGGCAGTCAGGAGATAGGAAACTTTTATCTTGATATCAAGATACTTTTTAAAAAGATAATTCAGACTGCATTTGCTTCAAGTTCATTGGCAGACCGGGCCCCGGCAATCGTGGGTGCGATCAAAATGGCGGAGAGAACAAGAACGGCGCAGACCATCTCGCGCTGGCCGATTGCTTCTCCGAAGACCAACCAGCCCACCATGAACATCATTGGCAATTCAAAGCTTCCGGCAGCGGCCGTGCGAACCGCTCCGACCTTCTGGCAGGCCACGGTAAACAGGACCTGCGGGATCAGGGCTGTCGCCAATCCCATCACGATTATCAGGCTCCACTCGGTGGCACTCGACGGTAGAACTGAGCCTTGCGCCTCGTGCAAGGCCAGCGGCAACAGGCCGACAATCGACCCCGTCAGGCCACAAACGGTTCTTTCCAGAGCAGTGAGGTCATCCGCCAACCCGCTCAGGACCACGACCAGAAACCCGAAGGCGATCGGGGCTGGAATTGCCCAGACAAGAGCTGACAGAACATCAGGCGAGAGAGCAGAAGGATCGAGCAGAAGCGCCGCTGCCGTCAGGATCAGCGAAGCTGCAGCAAATGAGCGCCAGGTAAGCTTTTGACGCAACAACACCCAGGCAAAGAGCGCTGCAAATACCGGATAGGACATATAGACCACGCCGGCGGCGGCAACCGGTGCCCGCGTGAGCGCGTCAAGGTAACCGATCAGGCTGAGCCCCAGAACCGCACCGGCGCCCGAAACAAGAACTGCGCTGGAGATCTTGTGCTTTTCAGTGGGGAAAAACGGCAGAAGGGCCATCGCAGAAAACCCATACCGGTAGAGCGCTATGGTGGCCGGTCCGTTGCCCATTCCCTGTAACTCACGCACGAAGACCGGTACCGAACCGAAGCAGATCGCACAGGCAACGATAACAAGCGTCGCGGAGGAAGGAGTGAGCTGAAATGAACGGGAATTGAAGCGTAACATGCAGTGTCGATACCGCACGAAACTTCACAAAGAAAATTCTTAGTTTTCATCTCTCCCATGAAATGATTTCATGACGCCATGATTCCGAGACTTGCAATCCATCACCTCTCCCTGCTGTCGGCGCTCAGCGAAACCGGCAGCATGACAGCGTCTGCGTTGCGCCTCGGTGTAACCCAGTCAGCTGCCTCGCATCGGCTAAGGGAGGCCGAACGACGACTGGGTGTCCCGTTGACACGGAAGGTCGACAACCGGCTGGAACTGACGTCCGAAGGTGAACGATTACGTCATCTGGGCGAAACGTTCCTGTCGGAACTGTTTCGGCTTGAGCAAGAGCTTGAAGCTTCCGCGCGTGATGAAAAACTGCTGGTCCGCCTCGGCCAGGCAACCTACAGCCGTTATCACTGGTTTCCCGCTTTCCTTGACTACCTGGAGATCAGCGACCCGAGACTTTCCGTTGACCTGTCCGGACGTGCGACGGCGCACCCGCTTGCAGCGCTCCTAGACGGCTCGGTGGATGTTTCGCTCGTGTTTGGCCGCGAACCCGCCTTGTCAAAGTTCAAGTCCATCAAGCTCGGTTCGAATGAGATAGTTGCCGTCCTGTCGCGGCATCACCCTCTTGCGAGCGAGCCCGTGGTCAACAGCCTGAACATGGGTGACGAACGTTTTTTCGTCTATCCGATGACGGCCGAGCCCGGTTTCGACTGGACAACACTGCTGGGCGAGCCGACGGTTCCCTTCCGGCGTATGACGCCAATGCCGACACCGGAGGCGGTTATCGACCTGGTCAGGGCGAATTTCGGTGTCGCAATTTTCAGCCGATGGGCCGTCGAACCCGAACTTGCAGACGGCACGCTGATAGCCCGTCCCATCAGTGACGAAGGTGTTTCGCTGGATTGGTGGTGCGTCCGACGTGCCTCGGATGCCGAGGATGGTCCCTCGGCTCGCCTGGCCACAGCGCTGTCTGCCTGGAGCGCACAGAGCGAACAGGCACTCTCGACCCTCGCCTTCGGCAATCGGTCGACACGTCCAGGAGCCTGAACAAATACTCTGTGACCGTCCTGGACTTATGACCTAAGGTTGAAACCGGTTGAATGTCGAAACGGGTGGATGATGACAGCACTTTCGGAAAAGGGGCGCAAACGCGGATTGGTATTGGCCGTTGGCGCGCTCGGCGGCCTTGTCATGTTGGACGAAACCATCCTTGGTGTCTCGTTGCCCGCCATTCGAACGGAAATGGGACTTTCGGCAACAACGGCACACTGGATCATCAATGCCTACATGCTGGCCTTCACCTGCTTTGCTGCCATTGGTGGAAAAGCGATCGACCTGTTTGGCTTGAGACCGGCACTGCTTGTCAGTTGTGCGGTCTTCACCGTTGCGAGCCTCCTTGCCGGTTTTGCTGACGGGGCGGCCATGCTTCTGACAATGCGCGTCATACAGGGACTGTGTGCCGCCGTCATGTTGCCGATGTCGCTCGCGGCCGCAACCCTGACCTTTGATGAGAACGAGCGTGGCAAGGCCATCGGAACCCTTGCAGGAATGGCTTCCATTTTTCTGGCCTCCGGCCCCCTTATCGGTGGCGTTGTGACCGACTTCCTGTCCTGGCGCTGGGTGTTCTGGATCAGCATTCCGATAGTTGTCGCCGGTTGCACGATGACGCTCCTGCTGTGGCGGGAACCGGAGCAAAAGCCGGCCAAGACCGTTGTCGACAAGGTTGGCCTTGTGCTGCTTCTGATCGGTCTCACCGGCCTTATCTTCGGATTGATGGAGGGTCCCGACTTCGGCTGGACGAAACCTGCCATCATCGGGAGCCTGATCGCAGGGGTTATCGGCCTCATTGCGTTTGTCACATTTGAAGCCCGTCAGAAGACGCCCCTGATCGACGTTCGCCTTTTCAAACTGACCGAATTCCACGCCAGCGCGCTGGTGATCCTGCTGTCTCAGATGAGCAAGATCACGGTGGCGATCTTCATTCCGCATTTCCTGCAGCTGGACATGAAATACACCGCGCTCTGGGCGGGTCTGGCCACCATTGTCGCCGTCTTTCCCTTCCCGTTCCTGTCAGCTCATGCGGGCAATGCAGCCGATAAGTATGGATCGCGGTTTCTTGTGCTCGTATCGATGGCCACGATCGCCGTCGCGAGCGTGCTCATGGGGGCCGTCATTCCCTTCAAGAACTATCTGTGGCTTGCACCGGCTCTGCTCATCTGGGGGATCGCCCTGCCCTACGCCATGATCCCGACGGGGCGACTGACGGTGAATGCCGTGCCCAAGGAAAAGCAGGGCGAAGTCAGCGGCATGATCATCACGGCAAGACTGGTCGGCGGGACGCTCGGTGTCACGATGGGCAGCGTGCTCCTGGCCATGGGCGCGGGTTTCGACAGCATCTTCTGGGCGACCGGAGCCCTGCCCGGCCTCTGCACCGTCTATTGCATCTTGAAACTCAAATAGGAAACGGCGACCGGCTCAGCCGAAATCGTTCTTGTACCTGTCACGCAAGACGTTTTTCTGGATCTTGCCCATCGCGTTTCTGGGCAGCGCCTCCTCCAGGTGCACCTTCTTGGGCTGCTTGAACTTGGCAAGACGGCCGGACACCGACGCGGTGATCGCCTCCAGTTCGAGCTGTACACCTTCACGCGGCGCAATGACGGCCACAACAGCTTCTCCGAAATCGGGATGCGGAACACCGATGATAGCACTTTCCGCGACACCCTCAATTTCGTCCAGAACGGTTTCGACCTCGGCCGGATAGACATTGAAGCCGCCCGAAATGATCAGGTCCTTGGAACGGCCGACAATCGAGATATATCCATCCTCATCGACGCGTCCCATGTCTCCGGTGATGAAATACCCGTCCGCCCGGAACTCCTGTGCAGTCTTTTCCGGCATGCGCCAGTATCCCTGAAAGACATTCGGGCCCTTCACCTCGATAATGCCAACTTCCCCGACCGGGACTTCGCGGCCGGTCTTTGCATCGACAATACGCAGCCCAACACCCGGCAGCGCAAAACCGACCGTGCCGGGACGCCGGTCACCGTCATAGGGGTTCGAGGTATTCATATTGGTTTCGGTCATGCCATAGCGTTCCAGGATGGCGTGACCGGTGCGGATCGAGAACTCGCGATGGACTTCGGCTGACAGGGGAGCAGAACCGGAAATGAAGACGCGCACGTGCTTGACGAGGTCGCCTGTAAAGGCGTCCGAACCGAGCAAGCGGGAATAGAAAGTCGGCACTCCCATCATCGAGGTTGCCTTGGGTAGAAGCCTGATGACCTCTTCGACATCGAATTTCGGCAAGAAGAGCATGGTCCCGCCTGCCATCATCAGGCAGTTGGTGGCAACGAACAGGCCGTGGGTATGATAGATTGGCAAGGCGTGCAGCAGGACATCGTCATCTCTGAACTGCCAGTAGCGCACCATTGTCCTCGAATTGGAGGCCAGGTTTTCGTGGCTGAGCATCGCCCCCTTGGAGCGGCCGGTTGTTCCCGACGTGTACAGGATCGCCGCCAGGTCCTCGTCATCCCGGGCAACGGTTTCAAACTCTGTTGGCATGCCATCGGCAAGCTCGCGCAGACTGCCTTCACCATCCGCGCTCAAGGTCTGCAGCCTTGCTCCGGTTTTTTGAGCAATTCCCGCCAGAGCATCGGCATTGAGCGGATCACAGACAAAGACGGCCGGTTCCGCGTCGCCGACAAAATAAGCGATTTCAGCTGGAGTATATGCGGTGTTCAGCGGCAGAAACACGGCCCCGGCCCGGATGGTCCCGAGATAAAGCATCAGGGCGTCTGGTGTCTTGGCCACCTGAACGGCAACCCTGTCTCCAGCTTTCACACCCAGCTTTTGCAACGCGCCGGCATATTGGGCTGAACGGGCGAACATGTCGCGATAGGTCAGACAAGCACCCTCCGGTGTTTCAAGGAAGGTTTTGTCCTGATCCTGGATATAGGCGGTCAGTGCATCAAAAAGGTAGTTGCTCATTTAACAGTCCCTGAATGAAGGGTGGTCAAATCGTGTCGCTATTCGGAAGCCCAAGGGGCCTATTTTAAAGCAACTCTATTTCAGTCGAGCAAGGGCACTACCCGTCGGTCGAACCATGCTCAATGTCCTCCATCGTCTTCCTTGGCCCTTCCGCGTTGCGGTGCCCGATCGGGTTGAAAGATTTGCGCCGGGCCCAGGGACGTGGTCGACTGTCGGAGACATGGGCCGGGACCATAGCTGACCGGGCAAATCGGCGTGTTGCTTAAAATCAAGGAACCGAGAATGTCGCACGAGAAACCGCAGACCCTCGCAGAATACGTGGCCGACAGCACCATCCATGTCCTGGGCCTGGGCCTCGGACTGGTGGCTTGCGCGGTCCTTGCCATGACACTCTGGGAACAGGGCGACACCATCCGTCAGGTCACAACCACAATTTATGCGGCTTGCCTGATGGTGATGCTGACGTGTTCGGCGCTCTACAACATGATCACGAGGGAAAAGAAGTCTGACGTCCTGCGCCGATTGGATCATGCCGCCATTTTTCTCATGATTGCAGGAACCTATACGCCACTTGCGTCTGTCATCATTGGTGGCTGGACAGGTGGTGTCCTTCTCGCCGTGGTCTGGACCGGCGCGGTTGCCGGCGCCCTGATCAAGCTGTCCGGCTCAACCGGTTTGGAGCGATTGAGCGTTTCCATCTATCTCGCGCTTGGCTGGGTCGTGGTCTTCGCCGCCAAGCCCCTCGTCGATAATGCATCGGTTTTCGGTTTTTACATGATCCTTGCGGGCGGACTGCTCTATACGGTCGGAACGGTGTTTTTTGCCTGGAAACGGTTTCCGTTCCAGAACGCGATCTGGCACGCTTTTGTGTTGGCAGCAGCCGTCTGCCACTTCGGGGCGGTCCTGCACGATGTTGCCCTGCCCGGTTTTATCTGACCTTTGCCTGCTGCATCGGCGGCATCAGTCGGTCGGGCTTTGAACGCCCGCCAGTTGCTCCGCCGTCTCCAGTGGCACGCCCGTACTGTCGGCAAAACGGGACAGCCAGTTGAACCAGGACATGACGAATATGGCGCGCGTCGCCTGATTGTAACCGCCATAGTGATCGACCAGCTCTTTCACCGAAGCCGGTGACAGCTCGGTTTTTTGGGCCATCTCATCGCACATTTCGCAAAGCCTGCGGTGCCAGGGATCCAGCTGCTCCAGCCGGTCGGACAAGATCGCATCGACGAGCCCTTCCGGAAAAGTGTAGACGGCCCGGTGGAACCCGATTTCGTAGGGGGAATTGTTGGCATGCGCGGTCCTGAACAGCATGATCTCCCGATCAAGCGCAGGAAACCAGTCGTCGTTGAAGATCGCGGAAACGCTCTGATAGATCTCTGGAGCGATCCCGGTGCGCGCCAACATGCGCACCATGTTCAGATCGGGAAGCTTGCTGATGAAGTCACGGGTACGTTCATCAAGCTCCCCGTCTTCTGGTACCGGAATTCTGGTCATCTGAGATCCCTCCACACGGCTCATGCGCGTTTTGCAGCTCACCGATTGTGAGCTGGCGGGATCTCAAATTGCAACCTCCGATCAAGCCGCGCTTTCGGTCTCCGTCTCCGGCTTCTTGTCCAGCACGACAACCTTGGTTCTCAGAGGAACCCGGTTGTACAGATCGATCACGTCCTGTTGCCACATGCGGATGCAGCCGGAAGAAACGCTTTTTCCGATCGAATTCGGCTGGTTGGTGCCGTGGATCCGATACAGCGTATCCGTCGCGCCTTGCCAAAGATCCATGGCGCGGGCGCCGAGAGGATTCTTGAGCCCCGGCGGATAGCCTTTTTCCCAATAGCGTTCGAGTGACGGCTTGCGCGCAATCATCTCGCGTGGAGGGCGCCAGATCGGATGCGGCCGCTTCACACGGATCAGCGCCTCTCCATTCCATGCAAAACCGGCCCGGCCGACACCGATGCCGTAGCGCAGCGCCTTCTTGTTGCCGAGGGTCCAGTACAGATAGTTGTTATAGGGATCGACAACGACGGTGCCCGGGCGTTCCCTGGTCTTGTATTCGACCACCTGGCGCCAGTATTTCTTGTCGAAATTCTTGTATGGAATGGCCGGCCAGGTGAAGTCGCCATCGGGAAGCGCCGCATAGGCGGACGCATAGTCAAACTCCTCGTCAGGCAGCTCGGCCTGATCTGGCAGTCCCACCAGTTCGGCAGTTTGACAGCCGGCAAGGACAACTGCCGAAAGCGACAGACCACCGATCAGGAAAGCCCGACGGTTCGGTGCTTGATCTTGCGGTGCGCTCAAAAGCTCATTCGTCAGTTTCAGGCGCTTCATGAGACCTCCAAAATTCAAGGCCCCTTCTTGCGGCAGCTTTTCAACAGTTGCAAGTCACATTGAGCTGTTTTGCCTTACATTCTGCAAAACTGTGACTAAATTGAAGGGCCTGCAATGGTCCCCTCCCGCGTGGCTCCGCCACCTGTCATCCAAGGTATTTTCGTGTCAGATCTCCCCGTAAAGTCTCCCTTCCCCGTTTTTGACGGCCACAACGACACGCTGCTCAAACTTGAAATTGACAGCATGAAAGGACAGGACCGCAGCTTCTTCGAGCGTTCCAGCAAGGGGCACCTGGACCTTGAACGCGCCAGGGAGGTCGGTTTTGCGGGTGGCTTGTTCGCGATGTTCGTCCCGTCCAATCTTGAGCAGGACTTCACGAAGTCCTTCAATCCGAAAGATCCGGCCAACTACCAGCAAGTCCCTCAGAAACAGGCTCTGGATTTCACCTATCGGCTTCTTGAGCGCGCCGAAACCATCGCTACAAAGTCCGATGGCGCTGCTGAAATCTGCCTTTCGCCAGAGGCTAACAGGGCTGCCATCGAGGCGGACAGGATGGCCATCAGTCTTCACATAGAAGGCGCCGAGGCGATCGATACGGAGCTTTATGCGCTGGAAGAGCTTTACAAGCGCGGTTTACGCTCACTCGGTCTTGTGTGGAGCCGGGAAAACGCTTTCGGCTACGGCGTTCCTATGGCCCATCCGGCCTCCCCCGATATTGGACCAGGTCTGACAGAGGCTGGCCGTGACCTTGTACGTGGCTGCAACCAGCTTGGCATCCTGCTTGATGTGTCGCATCTGAACGAAAAGGGGTTCTGGGACCTGGCGCGGATCACGGACAGACCGATTGTTGCCAGTCATTCCAACGCCCATGCGATCTGTCCCAGCAGCCGCAACCTGACCGACAAGCAGCTGGACGCCATCAAGGAGAGCAACGGCCTGGTCGGCATCAATTTCCATGTCGGATTTCTCAGACCGGACGGTGCGTTTTCCAGTGACACCTCCCTGGACTGTATTGCCGATCATGCTGCTTACCTCGTCGACCGGCTTGGAGAGGATTGCGTGGCTCTCGGATCGGATTTCGATGGTTGCCTGCTTCCAAAGGATCTGGGAGATGTAACAGGTCTCGGCCGTCTGATGGAAGCTCTCGACGCACGCGGCTTCAGTACTCAAACGCTGGAAAAAGTTTCTTATCTGAACTGGCTGGCAGCGTTGGAAGATGCTTCGAAATAGATTTAAATATCTGAATTATATATATCTTTTATAGAATACCTGACCTATTTCCTCATAAGATCGCAGCTTTGTTACTAAACCTTACGAATTTGCGATTGCAATTACATGGGCCAGCCTGAACAATAAATTCATTGATTGTTTTTTTAAGCTGTTTCCATCATCCGGCATAGCATCCTGCCGTGGAATCCGGACCGGACGACCCATAGTCTGGACACTCCATGGACCGGATCGAAGAGATCGGACTGGCAGCTTGATTGAATGGTACGCCCCATCGCCTGCTCCTTCGCCCGGTTGAGGATAGGCTGGACAAGTGAAACGCGACCACAGTCGGAGCCTGATGCTCCGGCTGTTGTCCTGTTAAAGGTCCGCATTCGGGTTGTGCTGTCATTGGAGGGGCCAGCGTGAGAGTACAGCTTGACAAGGGAAAGGCGTCGGGGGGCACCTCAGCACCCAACGGAAAACGCCCGCGCAAATCAGCCGCTGTATTTCAGGACTTGAAGCAAAAGATCCTGATCGGCCACCTCACCTCGGACAGCCCGATCACCGAGCAATCGCTTGCCAAGGATTATGAGTGTTCGCAAAGCACCATCCGTGAAGCGCTGATGCAACTTCAAGAACACGGCCTGGTCATCCGCCGGGGTTACAAGGGCACCTATGTGACGGACCCAAGTTTGCTCGAAGCGCGGCTCATGCTGAAGCTTCGCCTGGACATTGAATTGACGGGCGTGAGCGAAGCAGCAGAAAAAATCACGTCCAGGGAACTTCAGCAGCTTCGTGAAATCGACGACCTCTTTGAAGCGTGCCGATCTCGCCGTGATGTGTTCGGTTGCGCGGAATCGGACCAGGCCTTTCACAGGAAACTGTTTGGGGTGGCCAACATGCCGGCACTCGAACCGATGTTGGTCCGAAGTATCCTGGGGCTTCAACGCGTCATGCTCTCCACGCCAAGACCCGATTCTGCCTGGGCCAGACCGAATGTCACACCGCATCGCGCCATCCTGGACGCCCTGGAATCCGGCGCCCGACAGGGTGCCGCCGATGCGCTGAAAGCCCATATCCTGTCCAGTGCCATCCTGCTGGCACCGCATTTTTATGGTCATGACGTGGACGAATTGCAGGAAGAGTTCGAAAAAAAACCCGTCCTGAGACCTGCTCTGGCCGGGCTTTGACAATTCAGCTTCAGGTAGCTCAAGGAGACGGTCAGGCCGTCTCCATCATCTGTTCCTGAGTCAGCATCGCGGCGCCGATGAGCTCCTTGGTGTAGTCGCATTTGGGCGCCTCGAAGATGGCATCCGTGGCGCCTGCCTCGACCACCTTGCCCCGCTGCATGACCATGACCGTGTCGGACAGCGCCCGCACGACGGCAAGGTCATGACTGATGAACAGGTAGGTCAGATCATGGGCTTTCTGCAGATCGCGCAGGAGCTCCACCACCTGTTTCTGGATTGTCCTGTCCAACGCGGATGTCGGTTCGTCCAGAACGACCAGCTCGGGCTTCAGCACCATGGTGCGTGCAATCGCGATGCGCTGACGCTGGCCACCTGAGAACTCGTGCGGGTAGCGGTTGCGCATCACCGGATCGAGAGAGACTTCCTCGAGCGCCTGGCAGGCGCGCTCGTCCCTGTCCTTGGCCGAGAGCGACGGTTCGTGAACGAGCAGCCCCTCCGAGATGATCTGGCCGACCGTCATGCGCGGGCTCAGGGACCCGAACGGATCCTGGAAGATGAGCTGCATGTCCTTGCGAAGCGCCCGCATGGAAGCCCGGTCCTTGCCCGAGATCTGCTGCCCCTGAAAGACGACACGGCCCCCAGCCGGCAGCAGGTTCAAAATGGCGCGGCCAAGCGTCGACTTTCCGGACCCGCTTTCCCCCACGATGCCAAGCGTCTGGCCCTTGCGGAGCGAGAAGCTGATGTCATCAACGGCGCGCAGCACGTGCCGTGGTTTCAGGAAGCCTGAATCCAGCTCGAATTCCACTTCGACCTTCTGCGCTTCCAGCAGGATCTGTGCGCTGTCCGGCACCGGTGGCTTGTGGCCGGTCGGTTCCGCGTCGAGCAGCATTTTTGTATAGGGGTGCGCGGGCTGGGTGAAGATTTTCTTCGTTTCGCCGCTTTCAACGACCTCACCTGTCTTCATGACGTAGACCCTGTCGGCAATGCGCCGAACGATGCCAAGATCGTGGGTGATGAAGATCACCGCCATGCCGAGCCGCTTCTGCAGATCCGCCAGGAGGTCCAGGATCTGTGCCTGCGTGGTCACATCCAGAGCGGTTGTCGGTTCATCCGCAATCAGGACATCAGGATCGTTGGCCAGCGCCATAGCGATCATGACACGTTGGCGTTGCCCGCCGGACATTTCATAGGGAAACGCCTTGATCTTGCGCTCCGGCTCGGGAATGTTCACGAGCTTCAGCAAATCAAGAGCCTTCGCCTTTGCCTGTTTCCAGGACAGGCCGCCATGAACGACCATCGGTTCGGCAAGCTGCCTGCCAATGGTGTAGAGCGGATCCAGCGATGTCATCGGCTCCTGAAAGATCATGGTGACCTTTGCACCGCGAATCCCGTTCAGCTGCCTGATCGGCAAGCCGAGGATGTTGCGGTTCTCGTAGGTGACTTCACCACTCGTGCGGCCATTGGACGCCAGCAGTCCCATCGCGGCCATCATGGTCTGGCTCTTTCCGGAACCACTTTCCCCGACGATGGCGACCGTTTCGCCCGCTTCCACATGAATGTCGACACCGCGTACGGCGTTCACCGTGCCGGTTGCGGTCTCGAAATCGACTACCAGATCCTTGATGGAGAGGACCGTTTTTTCCGTTGGCATGGTCATCTCCTTACCGGTCTTTCGGGTCCAGCGCATCGCGCAATCCGTCGCCGATAAAGTTCAGCGCAAACAGCGTCGATGTCAGGAAAATGGACGGGAAGATGAGCATCCAGGCGGCACCTTGAAGGTTACGTGCACCTTCTGAAATCAGAACACCCCAGCTTGTCATCGGTTCCTGGATGCCAAGACCCAGGAAGGACAGGAAACTTTCCAGAAGGATGACCTTCGGAACCAGCAACGTCATGTAGACGACAACCGGACCAAGCGTGTTCGGAATGATGTGCCGCCGAACAATGCCGCCATCGGCAACGCCCATGGCTTCGGCCGCCTGCACATATTCCTGACGTTTGATGGTCAGCGTCTGACCCCGCACGATACGGGCCATGTCCAGCCATTCCACCGCGCCAACAGCTATGAACATCAATATGAAGTTCCGCCCGAAGAACACGACAAGCATGATCACGAAGAAGATGAAGGGAAGCGAATAGAGAATGTCGACTACCCGCATCATCATCTGATCAACTCGGCCACCGAGATAACCCGATGTTGCCCCGTAAAGCACGCCGATCGAGATCGCGACGATCGTGGCCAAAAGACCGATGGTCAACGACACGCGGCCCGCAATGAATGTCCGGGTCATCATGTCCCGGCCATTTGCATCCGTTCCGAAGTAGAAATGCATGTAGTTGATGTCGGCGCGCATCGTGGCGGATTTCTTGTCTTCCGACATGTCCGTCAACGCCGCGTTTTTGAAGAGATCGCTCCGGTCGATATACCGTGTTGTCCGAGGGTCGATTTCCCGGCGGGAGGTGACTTTTGCCACCACCTCGTCTCCATCGCGTTCGTAGCTCTCGACTGTCAGCCGGGCCCGTTTCATCACGGACAGGAAAGTCGGCTCCACCTGTTCGGCACGCGGGTAGGCCTCGAGACTTGCGGGCACCTTGACGTAGTCGCGGTAGACCGTGTCGAACTCATGCGGTGACAGGATCGGTCCCAGGATCGAAATCAGCGTGATCGCAGCCAGCACGATCATGGAGGCGACGGCTGCGCGGTTGGCCAGCAGGCGGTCGCGCGCATCATCCCAGAGCGAGCGCCCCTTGGCGGGTGTCTCGGGATTTGTTGCAGTCATGGTCACAGGTCAGATCCTCCTCAGTCGTAGCGCACACGCGGATCGAGAAGCGCGTAAAGCAGATCCACGACGAGGTTGAACAGAATTACAAAGCAGGCGACGACGACGACTGTACCCATAACGAGCGTATAGTCGCGGTTCAGCGCGCCCTGAACGAAGTAGCGGCCAATGCCCGGAATACCGAAAATGGTCTCGATGACGACCGAGCCGGTCAAAAGGGCAGCGGCTGCGGGGCCGAGGTAGGACACGACAGGAAGGATCGCTCCCCTCAGCGCGTGAACCACGATCACCATGTAGTTGGTGAGACCATAGGCCCTGGCTGTTCGCACATGGTTGGACCGCAGCGCCTCGATCATCGAGCCACGGGTCAGGCGGGCAACCACGGCGACCTGTGGAAGGGCCAATGTAACGACGGGCAGGATCACGTTGACGAAGGCTCCGCCGTTCCAACCACCAACCGGCAACCAGCCGAGCCAGACCCCAAGGATCAGGGTCAGAATAGGTGCGACCACGAAGTTCGGTATCGTCACGCCGAGCGTTGCCGCCGCCATAACGGTGTAGTCGGTCGGGCGGTTCTGCCGAAGGGCGGCGAATACACCGAGCGTCCCGCCGACAACCAGTGCCAGGCACAAGGCCGACAGACCAAGCTGCATCGAGATCGGCAAGCTCTGTGCAAAGAGCTCATTGATGGTGAAATCGCGGAAATAGAAGCTTGGACCGAAATCCAGCTGCGCGATGCTTTTCAGGTAAAGCAGGTACTGGTTCCAGAGCGGTTCATCCAGATGATAGATCTTGTTCAGATTCTCCATCACCTTGGCTTCCAGCGGCCGTTCAAGATCAAACGGACCGCCAGGCGCGATCCGGATCAGGAAGAACGAAATTGTCACGATCAGAAAAAGGGTCGGGATTGCGCCAAGCAATCGACTGAGCACGTAGCGGTGCATAGGCTTTGCCCCTGTCGTTCACAGCGGTTTTGTTACCGCCTTGCAAGAACCGGCAGGGAAATCCCTGCCGGTCTCGTGATTTGGGTTTATTCGGAGATGCTCATGAAGCGGGTCGGATGAACATTGAGGAGGTTGTTCTCAAATCCGGAAACCTTGTCGGATACCAGGTTCATCGAGCCGTAGTACATCATCGGAATGAACGGCAAGTCGCGCATGAACAGCTCTTCGGCCTGCTTCAGGATGCCGGCACGCTTTTCCAGATCGACGGTTGCTGCGGCTTCATCCATCAGCGCGTCATATTCCGGATTTTCGTAACGGGCGTAGTTGAAACCGGTATTGTCGCTTTCAACCATGAACAGGAAGTTCTGCGGATCCGAATAGTCACCGATCCAGCCAGCACGGGCGATGTCAAAGTCCTGACGATCACGCAGCATGGCGTAGTGGGTCTTGGTGTCCGTGTTGACCATGTTCACTTCAACACCAAGCGGCTTCCACATGTCCGCAATCGCGACTGCGGTGTTCTTGTGGTTCTCGGAGGTGTTGTAGTTGATGGTCAGCGTGACAGGATTGTCCGGGCCGAAACCTGCGTTTTTCAGCAACTCGATCGCTTTTTCTTCACGATCGATCTGGGACATGTCCTTGTAATCGGCGAAAGCCGGATCACCATAGTTGCCGATGCCTGGCGGCACGAAGGAGTACGCGGCAACCATCGTGGAGCCCCAGATTTCGTCCGCGAGGAATTCACGGTCGATCGCCATGGACAGCGCCTGGCGAACGTCCGGGTTCTTCAGCGTCTCGTCTTCGTGGTTCAACGCGTAATAATAGGTGCCGAGATAAGGCGCCACGCGGAACTGATCGCCGAGATTCTCCTGCATGAAGGCAACCTGCTCGGTCGGCGCATCATTGTTGGTGTGGAGTTCACCAGCCTGGAACCGGCGGAGTGCCGCACCACGATCTTCCGTCGGATAGAAGAAGACTGTGTCGATCTTGACGTTGTCCGCGTCGTGGAAGTTCGGGTTTTTCGTGGCTTTCACGTGGGCGTTTGGGATGAACTCAGCCAGCGTATAGGCCCCGTTGGTGACCATGTTTTCCGGCTTCACGAAGTCGCTGCCATGCGCTTCGACACTTGCCGGGTGAACCGGAAGGCCGGTCTGGTGGGTCAGCTGCTCGATGAAATAGGGAGTTGGAGACTCAAGTGTGATCTCCAGCGTTTGATCATCAATAGCCTGTACGCCAACTTCTTCAGGAGCGAGATCGCCCTTGTTGACCTTCTCGGCATTCTTGATCGGATAAAGAATATTAGCGTATTTGGCGCCCGTTTCCGGGGTCATGATGCGGCGAATGGAATAAACAAAATCGCCGGCGACAACCGGATCACCATTGGACCACTTCGCGTTGTCGCGCAGTTTGAAAGTGTAGACCGTACCGTCGTCGGATACAGACCACTCTTCCGCGACGCCCGGAATAACCTTGCCGGCCGCGCTGTAGGCAACCAGGCCTTCATAGAGATCGCGCAGAATATGCGCTTCATATGTCGTTGATGTCTTGTGCTGATCCAGTGTTTCCGGGTCAGCGGTGTTGCCGCGGTGATAAACCACCTCTGCAACCGCCGTTAGAGACGTAGCTGCCATCAAAGCAGCCGCAAGCGCTGTCACGCGCATGGACTTGAACATATCGTTCTCCCCTGTAGAGTTTTTGTAGATGCAAATGGAACGATGCGAGACAAGATTCCACCTTCTTTGCGCGCAATCAAGCATCTCCCAACGGCACATTTCGAGAACAGCCGCAAAAAGGCGATGTTTTTGCGCCTTGATGCGGATATTGGAAATATTTTTCCTGAGTTTTACTATTCAGTCAAATAAACCCGCGATGTTTCGCGAAATTTTGTTTCAAAATCAACGGCAAAAGCGATACTTTCCGCTATAGGCGAGGTATGTGCCGGTGTTGGGATTAAAGGATTTAAATTTCCTGGAGCAATATGCCACCCACTGAGGCGTGAAAGGTGCCAGACCATTCTTGGTAACCGGTACACGCTGTGGTTGTCCGACATGCGTGCGCGGCGCGATATAGACACGTGAGCGGCGCGGATAGACCCGTGACCTGTAAGGATAGGCGCGCATGTCATAGGGGTGATAGTAGTAAGGGGGGCCATAAGGCCGGTATGGAGGCCCTGCAAAGCCACCGTAGAAGAAACCGCCGCGATACCCACCTGTGCCAAACGCTATGCCGACACCGCTGCCGCCAAACCAGACACCGTTGGCCTGCGCATCCTTGGTGCCGGACAATGTGGAAACAACAAGAACAGACACTGCCAAAACGGCAGCGGACAAACAGGCCAGAACGGCCCTGCGCATGGGTCCGGAATTTTCGGGACGCTTGATCAGATAAGGCATGGTTTCAAACTCCTGCCAGCCTTTGAAAGGCTGTCTTCTCGCAATCGGCCCCTGTCCACAACGACAAACTATAGCTCAATTCTGCTGGAAAATCTCGAATTGGCCGATCAAAAATGCCTCACCACTTGGTCCGACCCGCTTGCGCCTCCTCTTTTCGACCAGTAAACCGGGCGCCGATCCGACACACTGATTTGGTTTTCAAAGGCAACCATGGCCCCGCCACTCCTCACGCTTCGCGACATTCACCTGACTTTCGGCGGAACACCGCTGCTGACCGGCGCGGAATTCTCCGTTTCCGAAGGCGAACGCATGTGCCTGGTCGGGCGGAACGGATCCGGAAAATCCACGCTGCTCAAGATTGCGGCCGGCCTGGTGGAAATGGACAGCGGCGAACGCTTCTTCCAGCCGGGACGGACGGTGCGCTACCTGCCCCAGGATCCGGATCTGTCCGCCTATGCCTCGACACTTGACTATGTCAACGAAGGCCTGACCGAAGGCGACGACCCGTATCGGGGAGCCTATCTGCTGGAAGTTCTGGGCCTGACCGGCACGGAAGACCCGAATTCGCTTTCCGGCGGCGAAGCCCGCAGGGCAGCGCTTGCCCGCACGCTTGCCCCGGAACCGGATATCCTGCTTCTGGATGAGCCGACCAACCACCTGGACCTTCCGGCGATCGAGTGGCTTGAAGAGGAACTCAAGAGCCTCAAGTCTGCCCTTGTGCTGATCTCGCACGACCGCCGTTTCCTGGAAAACCTGTCGCGCGCCACCGTGTGGATCGACCGAGGCACCTCCCGGCGCATGGAAAAGGGCTTTGCCCATTTCGAGATCTGGCGCGACGAGGTGTTCGAGCAGGAAGAAATCGATCAGCAGAAACTCGCGCAGAAGATCAAGCGCGAAGAGCACTGGATGACCTACGGCGTCACGGCCAGGCGCAAGCGCAACATGCGCCGCGTGCGCGAACTTGCCGATCTGCGGAAGCAGATACGCGAGCATCGGGGACCGCAGGGAACCGCAAAGCTCAATGCGACCGAGGCGGAGGTGTCGGGAAAGCTGGTCATTGAAGCCAAGGGCATCTCGAAAACATATGGCGAGCGAACCATCGTTCGAGATTTTTCCACCCGCATTCAACGCGGTGACCGGGTCGGCTTTGTTGGCCCGAATGGCGCCGGCAAGACCACGCTTCTCAAGATGCTCACCGGTGAGCTCGCACCGGACACGGGATCAACGCGGCTTGGCACGAACCTGGAGATGGTCACGCTCGACCAGAAGCGCGAAAAACTTGATCTCAATGACAGTCTGTCATCCGTGCTGACCGGCGGACGCGGTGACATGGTCGTCATCGGAGACCAGACCAAGCATGTCATGTCCTACATGAAGGACTTTCTGTTTTCACCGGAACAGGCCAAAACGCCGGTCCATGCGCTTTCGGGCGGTGAGCGTGCCCGCGCAATGCTCGCCCGTGCACTCGCCAACAAGTCCAACATGATGGTGCTCGACGAGCCCACCAACGACCTCGACCTGGAAACGCTGGACCTGCTTCAGGAACTTCTCGCCGACTATCCGGGGACTGCGCTGATCGTTTCCCATGACCGCGACTTTCTCGACCGTGTCGCAACGTCCGTGATCGTCGCGGAAGACAAGGGTGTCTGGCGGGAATATGCCGGCGGGTACACTGATATGCTCGCCCAGAGAGGCGAAGGCGTAAAAGCAAGAAAAACAGAGAAAACGGCACCTGCAAAGAAGGATAAGTCAGCGTCCTCAACGACCTCTGCCGCAAAGCCTCAATCAAAATCGAAACTGACCTTTACACAGCAGCATCTGCTGAAATCCCTGCCGGGGAAAATCGAGGAACTTGAAGCAAAGCTTGAACGACTTCAGGCCGACATGAATGACCCGGAGCTTTACGTTAAGAATCCTGATAAATTTGCCAAGTTATCGCAGCAAATTACTGATCTTGCGGCAGAAAAAGACTCTGCCGAAGAAGAGTGGCTGGAGCTTGAAATGCTCGCCGAGGAGAGTTGAACCCATTCGAGCAACGGTTCTGTTGCCTCAACAGACCGTGCAATGTGCGGGCAGAAATGACCAGGAACCGCGGCTCGGAGGCCAGGGAACCTTTTGCCCGCAGAGGAATGCTCAGCGCTGTTCCCGCAGATCCTTGTAAAACACCGTCGTCGCGTCGAGGTTGCCGTGGCTGCCATAGGCATAGTCGGGGATGGTGCCGACCTTCCGGTAGCCGCAGGTGGGATAGAGCTTTTCAGCGCGGTCACCGGTCACGGTGTCCAGAACCAGGAGCCAGCGATCCAGTGACCGCGCCAATCCATCGATGGCGGTCATCAGATGCCGCGCAAGTCCCTTTCGGCGATGATCAGGGTGCACCATCAGTTTGGCCACCTCCGCCCGATGCTGACCATTCGCCTGCGGCGCCAGGACCAACATCACAACGCCGGTGATCTCATCGCCGTCGCGGCTGACCATCATGAAGGCCTCTCCGCTCTGCAAGGCAGGCAGCCGTGATTGCCAGAAATCCTCGGCTTGCCCTTGTGACAAGGGCAATATGAAACCAATCCCGGCGCCATCCTCGACACAGGCTTTCAAAAGGCCTCCTAGTCCCGGCAAGACATCCTGAGCGTCCGTAGGCGACAGAAGGGATACGGGTGCCTCCGGCTGAAATGAAAGGGCCGCATCGGAGGGTTCGATCGTTTTTGGGGTCATGGGGTTATTACCGTCAGAAGATAGCGCGCAGTGTCCGGTCCCGGAGCATGGTACGCATTGGCAGCGTTGAGACGAAAACGCAGGCAGTCGCCAGGCTCAAGTTCGTGCCTTTCGTCACCGATCGTCATCACCAAGGCACCTTCCAGAAGCACAAGATGATGTTCGAGGTCCGGCAGTGGCGGTACGGAATAGGAAATCGTTTCGCCCGCCGGTAATTCGCCTTCAATGACGCTGCCCCGAAAGCCGTTGGTCACGGGTGAAACGCTTCGACGCATGAAGCCCGTGGCAGGGTCTTTCCAAACGGGCTGGTCCGCGCGTGCGACCCTGACATCAAGGGTGGGTGCACCGAAACCGAACAGTTCTGCCATCGAGAGACCAAAGGCCTGCGCCAGTTGCCCCAGAACGACCGCGGTTGGACTCGTATCGCCGCGTTCTATGCGTGACAGGGTTGCCCGGCTGATCCCGGTGCGCTCTGAAAGCTCGTCCAGGGACCAATTGCGGGCGCGGCGTAGATCGGTCAGCCGTCTGGCAAGATCTTCGTCCATGTTTGACATACATTTTTCCATATTTGAGATTTTTCTCATATATGAGAAATATGAAAATGCCAAGAGTAAACCTTCTCTACTCCCGACGGGTTATCCAAATTTCGGGATCCTGCGCGGCCATGTCCCCCGGGCCGCGCCAACCAACGATGCCGGGTGCAAAACGAAAACAGCCCCGGACCGTGTCCGGGGCTGCGAATTTGCGCGTTGCTGTGCGGTCTTGAAAGTCCTCAGACTTTCGAAAACACCGCACTGGCATTGACGCCGCCAAAGCCGAAACCGTTGGTCAGCACATGATCGACCTGCCGTTCGATTGCCTTGCCCGGGATCATCTCGAACCGGGTCATGGCTTCATCGGGAGCATCAAGATTGCGGGACGGAGGCAACATGCCGGTGACCAGCGCCTTGACGCAGGCAATTGCCTCAACGGCCCCGGCTGCGCCCAGAAGATGACCGAACATGGACTTGGAAGAAGAGACCCCGAGATCCTTACCCCTGCCCTCGAACAGCGTCGTCAATGCGGCAATCTCGGCGGCATCGCCGACGGGTGTGGACGTCGAGTGGGCATTGACGTAGCCGATATCCGCCGGACTAAGACCTGCTGTCGCGAGGGCCTGCCGCATCGCCCGCAATCCCCCCTCTCCGTCCGGCGACGAAGCTGTTACGTGGTAGGCGTCCGCGCTGGTGCCATAACCCTTCAGCTCGACAAGGATATTTGCCCCCCGGGCCCTGGCGTGTTCCAGCTCTTCCAGAACCAGAATGCCCGCACCTTCACCCATGATGAAGCCATCGCGGTCCTGATCGAACGGGCGCGATGCGTGGGCGGGATCGTCATTGCGCTTGGAGGACATGGCCTTGGCGGCACAAAACCCCGCATAGGACACCTTGTCGATGCAGGCTTCCGCCCCTCCGGCAACCATGACATCGGCTTCTCCGGAGCGGATCAGTCTTGCAGCGTCTCCCAGCGCCTGAAGGCTGGCTGCACAGGCCGTGACGGGCGCTCCGAGTGGTCCTTTCAACCCGTGACGGATTGAGACCTGACCGGCCGCCAGGTTGGCCAGGAAGGAAGGCACAAGGAACGGAGACGCCCTGCGGGGCCCCTTCTCGTCAACAAGCCGGGTGCCGGCAGTCATGGCCGGGAAACCTCCGACACCGGTCCCGATAATTGTTCCCGTGCGCTGCTTGTCCGTTTCCGATACCGGCGACCACCCGGCACTCTCCAAGGCTTCCTGCGCGGCACCGATTGCGAAATGGATAAACCTGTCGGACCGGCGCTGTTCACGCGGCTCCATGACCGCGTTCACATCGAACCCGTGTTCATCCTCTTCGCGGGTAGGCACCTCTCCTGCGACCTGACAGGCCAGGTCGCTCGCATCGAAGTAACTGATTTTGCGGATACCATTGGCTCCTGCGGTCAGCCGGTTCCAGAAAGCCTCGACACCCGTCCCCACGGGTGAAACAACTCCAAGACCGGTCACTACAACTCGCCGCATCTTCTTTCCTCACTTCACTTGGCTTAGATCGCGTGCCCCCAGCGACCCCGTATCGGTGTGGAGCCCGCTGATAATTCGGGCGGGTCCGTACAAACTTTCAAAGGCTGGACAATTTCTTCAACGCGCTGATTGTCTTCAGAAAATTCTCTTCTCCGAGATGCTCCATCACATCTCCCTGCGCCTGCCGCCAGAGCGGCAGGGCGTCCTCGAGCAGCTGTGTGCCCTTGTCCGTCAGCTGGTAGCACTTGCCCCTGCCATCTTCGGACATCACCGAACTGACCAGTCCGTCGCGCTCCAGCAATGCAATGTTCCGAACCAGTGTTGTCCGGTCCATCGACAATCGCTCGGCAAGTTCACCGGTCATTTCCCGGTTGGTCTGGCGAATTGCAACAAGCACCGAAAACTGACCGGCTGTCATGCCGACCTGACGGGCAAGCCGGTCATAGTGCCGGCTGACGGCGCGTGCGGCCTTGCGCGCATTGTTCAACACACAGAGGGTGAAATCATCCTGCTCCATGCCTCCTTGTGTGCATATACACACCAAAAGTCAAGGTCTCCCGGGAATTGGACGGTCAGCGAAATCCACTGGCAGAACTGTCATCGGCAGTTTGCGTTTTACTGCGAAGCAGTTACCGTGGCGCTAGCAACCTGAACGTGAGGAGGGTCAAGATGGCAGATGCAGGTCAGGCTTTGGAAGACATGAGAGCGAAAATCCAGGAAAACTGGGGCTGGTTCCTGGCGCTTGGTATCGCATTGGTAATTGGCGGAATCATCCTGATTGCCGCGCCTTTGGCGACATCCATCGCGGTCACGATCCTGATTGCCGCGGTCCTGTTTTTCGGCGGACTTGTCCAGATCTACAACTCGTTCAAGACCACAGGCACGTCCAGTTTTCTCTGGAACCTGATCACCGGTGTGATCGCGGTCATTGGCGGTATCGTCATCTATGTGAACCCCCTGGCCGGCACATTTGCGCTGACCCTGGTGATTGCTGCGATCTTCGCCGCCCAAGGCGTCAGTCAGATCCTGCTGGCGTTCAAGCTGCGGCCACATGAAGGCTGGGTCTGGGTCCTGATAGCAGGCGTCGTTTCCCTTGCTGCAGGTATCATGATCTGGATGGATCTTCCGGGGTCCGCCGCTTGGGCACTCGGTCTCATCGCAGGTGTGTCGGTGCTGGTAAACGGCTGGAGCTACATAGCAATTGCCCTCGCCGCCAGGGCCTCCAAGAGCTGACGACCCCTACTGGTCACAATTTATCCCCACTCGGCAGTTCGATGTTGCCGGGTGGGTTTTTTTGTGTACCTTCCAAATCTGGTTTCAACCGAAGGCGCTCGCCTTCCAAAAGGCTTATAGATGGATGTTTGCAATTCTCGGGCGCAATCCCGGCAATCCTCATAACAAAGCCTACTGGTGGTGGCCGCCTCCAGGCCTCCGTTGATGTTTGCACCTCTTGGTGCGGATCTGACCATTCCTTACATTGACGGAAACACTTCGAATGACGACTGCAACATTGCGCGGCAACGACCGCGTGCTCCATGTCGCCTGGCCGGACGGAACCAGTGCCGACTTTCCCTTCCTGTGGCTGCGGGACAATTGCCCCAGCGGCTTCCATCCCCAGACACAGGAGCGCCTGTTTGACCTGACCGCCATTCCGGCGGACCTGTCTGTTGCCGAGGCGACAGTGACAGACACTGAAATTGTGCTGACCTGGGATGCGATTGATCACGAGAGCCGGTACACACCCGATTGGCTCTACAATCACAGGCCTGGTCTCGGTCTCGCGGATCCGGCGAAAATAGCGCCAACACTCTGGAGAGGCGATCTTCACAAAGGCGACATTCCACGGGCAAATGCGGCCGACCTCATGGCCAGAGACGACGCGCTGCTCGCTTTCCTCCTGACCGCAAAAAAGACAGGCCTTGCGATTGTCGACGGTATGGAAGACGACAAGGATGCCGGCATGACCATCGCCCGGCGCATCGGCTTCCTGCGGGAGACCAATTTCGGCACGACCTTCGAGGTGATGTCGAAGCCCAACCCGAACAACCTGGCCTACACGTCACACGCACTGCCCTTGCACACGGATCTTGCCAATCAGGAACTCCCGCCCGGGTTCCAGTTCCTGCACTGTCTTGCCAACGAAGCCGAAGGGGGCGGCTCGACTTTCTGCGATGGTTTCGCAATCGCAACCGACCTGCGTGAAAGGGATCCGGAGGCTTTTGATCTTCTGGCCAATACACCGGTGCCGTTCCGGTTCCAGGACGCGGATTATGACATTCGCCGGCATCACACGGTGATCGACCTTGATGCCTTCGGAGAGTTGCACGAACTGCATTTCAACGCCCATCTGGCCGGCATTTTCGACCTGCCGGCAGACAGGATGGAGGCCTATTACCGCGCTTACCGGACGATCATGCAGATGACCCGTTCAGACGACTACGTCATCACGACAAGGCTGGAAGGCGGCGAGATGGTGATCTTCGACAACAGGCGGGTTCTGCACGGACGGGCGGCCTTCGACCCGAACACCGGCTTTCGGCACCTGCGCGGGTGTTACGTCGACCGGGGTGAATTCGACAGCCGCATTCGTGTTCTGAGCAGACCGAAGTAACGGCGCGAATGCAGCAACTGGTCCCGGACGCGCTTCGGGACCAGTTCTCAAAAGGATCCGGTTTGAGACCTGGGCGACGTCGAACGTTGCCTCATTGCTTCAATTACCTGAAAATCAGCGCTTTTTCGTCGTCGTCAAGAATTTTCCATTCCCCTGGAGCGAGACCTTCAAGGCCAAGGGAGCCGACGCGGCTGCGCGAAAGCTCGGTCACGTGGTTGCCTGTCGCGGCAAACATCCGCCGGACCTGATGATAGCGGCCTTCATGCAAGGTCAGCCGGGCATGGGTCTCGTCGAGAACCTCGAGTTCGGCCGGCTTCAGAGGCTTTTCCTCGCTTTCAAGCATCATCTCACCGGAGGCAAAGAGCGCGCCCTCGTCCCCGTTCAAGGGCCGGTCGAGCCTTGCTTCGTAGACCTTCGGCACTTCCGACTTGGGGGAGATGACCCTGTGCAGAAACGTGCCGTCATCGGTGAAAAGCAAAGCGCCGGATGTCTCCTTGTCCAGGCGTCCGATGGTGGATAGCGCCGGCTTGCGCATGCGAAAGCGATCGGGCAGCAAATCGTAAACAAGGCGCCCCTGGTCCTTGTTCGAACATGTGTAGCCTTCGGGCTTGTTCATCAGGAGCACAACACCGGGTGCCGGATCGAGAGGCTCATCATCGAAGAGGATGTCCTCATGTGGTGTTTTGCTGTCGGCTTTGAGGCGATTGCCCTGCCGATCGGTGACCCAGCCATTGCGGATTGCCATCTGGATTTCCTTGCGGCTGCCATATCCCAGATTTGCAATGAGTTTTACCAGCCGCATGTCATCGCCCGCCCTTGCGTTTGATGGCCTTGATCACCTTGTACCCGCCTTCATCGGCCAATTGCTCCACAACGGCAAAACACTCCGCAAGCGTCCGTTCGTAAGGCAGGTGTCTATTGGCCACCATGTAAAAATCACCTCCGGGTTTCAGCCCGGCGCTTGCGGCCCGAATGAAGCCCTGGCCGACATCGGCGCGATCCGCCTTGCCGGCCTGGTGAAACGGCGGGTTGGAAACGATGAAATCGTAAGGCCCTTCGATCCCCTTGGTGACGTCGGACCAGATCCCGTTCATGGCCCTTTTGCCCTTGAAGGCCGACAGGTTTTCCCGCGCCAGATCGATCGCACGTTTTTCTGCCTCGTAAAGGTCAATTCCTGTGACCTTGGGCGCTATCTCGAAAACGGTGCGCGCCAGGTAGCCAATTCCGGCTCCAAGATCTGCGCCTTTGCCCTTGAGTGTTTCGGGCAAGAGCCCGGCGAGCAGTCTGGAGGCCGGGTCGATCCGGTCCCATGCGAAAACACCAGGGCGGCTGACATAGTCCCCGCCAAGTATCGGCCTGGGCTCATCCAGTTCAAGCCAGGTCTCCAGAAGCGATTTGTCCAGGGTCTCTGCGTTCACCGTTTCCCAGATCACGCGACACTTGTTCTTGGAGATCTTGTCGACCCGGCCCAGAAGCGCGGCGAGATCCTTCTCCAGTGTCTTTGCACCTTCGGTGTTTGGGGCACATGCCAGAACAAGCCCGCCCTCGCGCACCTTGGAGACGGCGCGGGCAATCTGAGCACGCGCCTCCTGGCGCTGACGGCCGGGCAAGAGCAGAACGGCGTCGAATCCGGCCGCTTCTGTTTCTGCCTCGACCTGGAGCCCCTGGGAAATCAGAGCGTCCCGGTCCGGTGCAAAGCTCTGCTCGCACACGAGATCGGTGGTCTTGAACAAACGAAGTGGCTTTCCGGCGCGGGCACGCAGGAAAAGTACCTTTGCGTTGTCCCCCAGTTCGACGGCATCGGTCTCAATGGGCAGCAACAGGGTTTCAAGGACGGGGTCGGACATTCAACGCCTTCGGATAAAAACTGACAGTCGCTCTTAAACCCGGGAAGGCCATCCGTCAAAAGCGGGTGTCCGACTTGAATGCCTTTCCATCCACAAGCAAGGTCATCGGCAAGGAACGCCCGTCTTGCGCGATGGCAACATCCAGCAACACGCGGTCCAGATCGAGTTTCTCCACGATCAGGCCCTCGCCTTCGGGAAGAAAGAAGGCGTCGATACCGTAATTGACACGGATCTCTTCGGAATTGACATAATCGACCCTGCCCCTGATTGCGAGCGCACCGGCCTTGTCCCTGCTCCGGGAGATGGCCTCCGGCGACGCTGCGGCCTTGCCATTTGTCTTCAGGGATACGAAGACCTCGTCACCCGACTCGATACCGCTCCCCCCGGGAAGATCCGGCGAGATCCGCGCGATCTCCAGGTTGATGATCACGTAGTCTCCACGCAGGAGATCTCTTGGGTCGACCGGGACCAGGGCCAGCGGCACCACGATGCCACTTGTCTGGACCTGAAGGCGGTCAATCAGCGGCACTGAAATCAGGCCGAGCTGGATAAGCGCAATCAATCCCCACTTCACTGCGGGCGGAATTTTCTGCAAGAGCGAGCGCTGGCCAGCAGAATCGGCAGCCATGGTCATGTCTTGCCCTCCACCAGTTTGCCAGTGCCATCACCTGCCTTGCCCCCCGACTTGAACAGACGTGCCAACCAAAGCGCCATGCCAAGCAACACATGGCCAGCAACCAGGAAGAACAGCGACTGCCCCAACAGGGATCCGATGGTCACCTGCAACAACCAAAGGGCAACCGCCGTCAGGCCGAAGTAGGCGCACAGCAGCCAGAAGCGGTTGTTGAACCAGGTGGCCAGCGCGCACAAGGCAATCAGGGCTGCCAGTATGAAAGCCGCAACGATCAGCACATTCTGGGTGACCACGGGGAAAATAATGGCGACCAGGGCCAGGGCAACGGCACCAAAAAGCGCGCGCGACTTGGCGGTCTTGAAAGAAAGCACCAGCCCTGCCGCGATGAGGAGAATGCTGAGCGCAAGGGGCACCAGGGCGGGCGGATGAAGCAGCCCTGCCGCGGCGGCGCGGGTATCGATTTCCGGAACCATGAACAGCGAAAAGACCAGCATGACACAAAGAACGAAGAACCCGGCGTCCTGCATGGATCGGGACATGAGCCATCGCCCGTGACTGCGCTGCGGAAGCTGGCTCGACCATTTCACAAAAAGATCGGCAATCGGATCCATGAGAACAAGAACAGCGGCAAGTCCGCCGACACCGGCGAGCATCATGGTCAGGATTACTTCATCATTGGTGTTAAGGAAATCCGCTGTCTCGGCAAACCATCGACCATAGGTCACCCACAAGAGGCACATGGCCGCCCAACGAGAGGTTCTCGCGGGAAAAACGATTGCGTGCAAAAACACCGCGACCAGAAAGAACAGGCCCAGCAGGCTTTCTGCAGTAACCCTGTGCTCAAGATCGAACCCGGACACATGCCAGGAAATGGCTGCAACCGCCGCAACGATGAGTGACGTCTTCGAGCCGGACAACCAGGCGGCTGCCAAGCCCCCCAGACAGACCAGAAAGGCCCCTCCTGCCCAATCTGAAGGCAGATGGAAAATCTGCCCAACAAGGGCCATTCCGCCCACAAAAACAAGGGTTGCAAAGCCGGTTGCCAGATCGGCAATCCCTGTCCTGCCGCGCGCCCAGGCGAGCGCTGCAAGACCATGGCTGCCAAGCACCAAAAGGGCGATGCCGCCGAGTTTGACCGGTTTGGGAATGGCACTCCAATTGGCCGCAATGAACGCAAAAATTGCGAGGGCGACGCAAACCATACCAATTCCCGCCAGGGCAAGCGGCAGCCTGGATCGACCGTCATCCTGTTCCTGGTCGTTCAGGATGGTGACAGCCGCATCGGCAGTGACCCACCCCTTGTCGACCCAGTGTTCAAGGTCGTCTTTCAAGCGTTTCTTGTAGATCCAGTCGAACATTCAACTCCGCCCGCAGCTGCACCGGTGGCTGCACTCGATTCATCAATCCTTTTAGCGGATTTGTCCACCTGTCGGTATTGCAGCTTAGAAAAATGCCAGTTTGAGAGCTACAGCCGCAGTACTGTAATTTATACTTAGACGCCGAACTTATCCAAAGGCTGATCCACTGTTGAAATGACACAGGAAAAGTATTTTCGATCTGGATTCACACACTTATCCAAAACGCCTATTTTTTAGGCACGCAGCAGACCAACAAACCTTGTCGTAACCGCCGCGTTTGCTATTCTGGCGCCCGCATTTCCGTGCCGTGCCAAGCTTTTGAACAGGCGTTAATACGTCTCAAAAGGTTTCTGATCGCGGCGGATCGACACGAAATTCAGATCAGAGCCGAACTCCAACAATAATCCAGGGGGGCTCTGAAGGGGCGTCCAAGAGGCCGGGACGCCCCTTTTTTTTCAGTCCGACTGCTTTTCGGATTTCCGGCCTGCAGACCTTGGCTTGCGGACAGGTGCTTTCCTGCGCGCTGCAGGTTTCCCGGGCGCTGTTTTGGCTGTTGTGGCCTTCTTCTCTTCCCTTTTCACAGGCCGCCGCGAGGTCACGCGCGGTTCAGGCTGGGCCACCGCATGGTCGAGGTCCTCAGTGCCAATCGCGACTGCGTTGTTCGCGAGCGGATCCTCTGTGACGTCCTCGAACTGGCCTGGCAGATCCAGAACCTCGTGAAACTTCTCGAGCATCTTGAATGTCTGCGGTGCCATTTCCGCAATTGCGCCCGGAATATACCGCACGACCTTCGAAGCCAGTTCCCGTTCTTTCCGTGTTTTCAGCAACAGGGGCAACGTGCTGATTGCCTGTTTGGGCGCGAATTCAACAATGAGGGTTTGTTCCTGCAGAATGAAACTGCGCTCGTCCTGGCTGAGCGACTTGAAAGGCTCATCCTGCGTCATGACCCGCGCCGACCGTTCCAGTCGATCGCGGCGCACATTGCCGCGGCTTTCCGCCAGCAGGATCAGCATCCTGATCACGGCCTCGCGGAACCCGCCCTTGTCAACATGCATCAGCGCCGACTGTACCGGTGGCAAGCTCTTGAGATCTTCCTTGCCCTGCAAAGGACGTCCGGGCTGGCGACTGCGGCCGAACCAACGCATCGCCGGTGTTCCCCAAACCGAAAAGAAGAAACTCTCGTACATCGTGTCCCGCAGATCGCGGAACAGGTCCATGGACTGTTCCAGGAGTTCGGCGTTGGCATTTTGCAATTCGAGGAAGGGATTGTCCTCGCGAGCCGGTGTTCGTTCCTTCCGGGATCGTTCAGCCAAGGCGGGAAGAGCTGCAAGGAAGGGATTCATGCTTGAAATGAGACTGTGCTGCAGCCTGAGCGGATGGGTCTTCCGCCGCAGTTCAGCCGTTTCATCCGTGACCGCGGCCTGGACGAAGGGGCGAACGCAGACATCATAGAATTCTGCCTGTTGCTCCGAAGCGCGTGCGACGGCTGCGAACGGGACTTCGTCGTCACGGCCATCGTCGATCTGCTTCAGGTCCTCCATGGTGCGTTCGTGGAAACTCACGGTGAAGGAACGGTCAAGCAGTTCGCCTTCATAGTCATCGATGCTCATTTCGTAGAGACCTGGTGGCAACGCCTCGATCGTCTTGAGGGTAGACGTCACCTCGGTATGTTCCTTCTTCGCAATCTTGGACGACACAAAAATCCCCAGGTGCCCGACCTGATCATGAACCATGTAGATAATGCGTTGCCCGCGAATGGCGATTTCACGCTCATCCGTGTAGTTGTCGACGATCCAGTTCAGGGCCTGTTGTGGTGGCGTGATGTTGTCTCCGCGGCTGGCGAAGACAATGACCGGGGCCTTGACCTGCTTGATGTCAACGTTGCGGCCCGGCTCCAGCTGGGCTTCGTTCTTGGACAGTTTGTTGCCGACGAAGAGCTCCTCGACAATCCATTTCATTTCCGCCTCGTTGAGGAGGAAATACCCGCCCCACCAGCGTTCAAAATCGAGGAATCTGGACGGTTCCGTGTCGACCTTGGCATAGAGATCGTAATACTTGCCGAAATAGTTGCGGCTGGGGTTGAGCAGTTCGAAATTCTGAACGATGTCCGCGCCGTCAAACACTCCGTGACCCAGGTCCGAATAATACATTGCATTCCAGGTTCCACCCAGGATACCCGCGTTATAGCGCATAGGGTTGCTGCCGACCGTGCCGGACCAGGTGGCAACGGGCGCGCCGTTCAGGACAATGGGGCCGGTCAGATCCGGATTTGTTGCGGCCAGAAGCAGTGTCGCCCAGCCGCCCTGGCAATTGCCGGTGACGATAGGCTTCGGTGCGTCGGGATGAAGTTCCATGACCTTGCGCACGAATGCCGCCTCGGCATCGGTCACATCGGCCAGCGTCTGGCCCTTTTCCGGCATGCGCCTGAAGGCAACGAAATAGACCGGATGACCATCGCGGAGCGCGACACCGACCTGGCTGTCCGGTTTGAACCCGCCAATGCCTGCGCCGTGTCCGGCGCGCGGATCGATGATGATATAAGGACGTTTCCAGGGTTGATGCTCCCGAAACGCCTCGTCTTTCGGCGGTTTGATCTTCAGCAGCATGTAGCAGCAAGGACGAGGGAGATCAGCTCCGTCCAGAACAACATCGTAGTCGTAGATCAGGACCGGCGGGCAACCGGCTTCCTCATGTTCGATGAAGTTGTCGCCGCGCTGCCGCAACGTGTCCATCGTCAACACAAGACGCTGGCTGGCATCCTTCCAATAGTCTTCCCAATCCCGTGTCAGGGTCTCGGCGTTCCAGCCGCGTCCAAAGTCGGTAAGGGCTGTGCTGTAGTCTGCAAGGTTCTTTTGCCACCGTTTCCCGTAGGTCTGGCTCATGTCGATCATGTGCTGACCAACCCCCTTTCCGAGTATGCCGGCAGTCTTGGAAATTTCCTCGGCCTGTGCCTCCAGAGCAGTAAAACGCTCCGATGGAGACCACGCCGTTGCATCGCTCAGCGCATCGAGGAACGAGTTGTGACCCTTTTCAAATGCATCAAAAATGTCCTTCATAAGGACCTCCTATCCAACAATGCTGTAGCCGCCGTCGATCATGTGGACGCTTCCCGTGACGTTGAACGCCTCTCTGCTTGCCAGGAAGGCTGCGTAGGCACCGACGTCCTCTATGGTGGCCAATTGATGTGTCGGCGCGCGCAGCGCCGCGTCGTTCAGCAATTCGTCAAACTCGGCAATTCCGGATGCCGCGCGTGTTTTCAACGGTCCGGGTGACAGGGCATGAACCGAAATGCCCTTCGGGCCGAGCTCTGCCGCCGCGTAGCGTGTGGCCGCCTCCAATGCTGCCTTGACCGGCCCCATAACACCATAGTTTTCAACAACGCGCTCAGCGCCCATGAACGAAACCGTCATGCAGGTCCCGCCCTCGGGCATCAGTGGCTCCGCCTTTTTGATCAGGCGCAGGAAGGAATGAACCGAAATGTCCATGGCAAGGCCAAACCCGTCGGCCGAGCAATCGATGACCCTTCCGTGGAGATCATCTTTCCTGGAAAAGGCAATCGAGTGCAGCAGCGTGTCCAGCTTGCCCCACCTCTCCGTGATTTCGAGGAAAAGCGTGTCGATCTGTTCCGCGTTGCATACATCGAGCGGCGCGATGATCGTTGCCCCCAGCGCTTCTGCAAGCGGTCGAACGAAAGGCTCTGCCCTATCATTCAGGTAAGTGACCGCAAGATCAGCACCTTGCGCCCGGAGCGCTTTTGCGCAGCCATAGGCTATGGACTGATCATTTGCGACACCCACGACAAGCGCCTTTTGTCCCGTCAAATCAAACATGGGCTCTTCGTGTCCCTGCGGGTATTTTCCGAAAAACGGCAATGGCCAGCGATAATCTGTCTGCAGACCTTCAGCTGATATCTACATTGCAGTGCAACATGAACGTTGTGACGAAACAATGTCATTTCAAGCTCTGGATGAAAAAACCTGACTGCAAATCCTCGCAGCACAAAAAAACGGCGCTTCGGAATCAACCGAAGCGCCGCTCGTTTTTCATCTCTTCAAGGAAGAGACTGATCAGGCCAGATCGAAACGATCCGCATTCATGACCTTGGTCCAGGCTGCAACGAAGTCCTTTACGAACTTCGCGTTGTTGTCGTCCTGGGCGTAGACCTCGGCATAGGCGCGGAGGATCGAGTTGGACCCGAAGACCAGGTCCGCACTCGTCGCGGTCCATTTGAGGGTTCCGAGCTTGCGGTCACGGATCTCGTAGGTCCCGTCGGATGCCGGCAGCCAGCTGTTGGCCATGTCCGTCAGGTTCACGAAGAAGTCCGTGGTCAGGGCACCTTCACGATCCGTGAAGACGCCGTACTTGCTGCCACCATGATTGGCACCGAGCACACGCAGACCGCCGACCAAAACCGTCATTTCCTGTGCGGTGAGGCCCAGAAGCTGCGCCCGATCGAGCATCATTTCTTCGGGGCTGACGGCGTAGTCTTCCTTTTCCCAGTTGCGGAAACCATCAGCGAGCGGCTCCAGAACCTCGAAGGATTCGGCGTCCGTCTGCTCATCGGAAGCGTCACCGCGACCCGGCGTGAAGGGAACTGCGGTGTCAAAACCGGCAGCCTTGATGCCCTGCTCCACGCCGACATTGCCGGCCAGGACGATGACATCGGCGAGCGATGCACCGGTTTCAGCCGCGATCGGCTCGAGTGCCGCCAGGACCTTAGCGAGACGATCCGGCTCGTTCCCGGCCCAGTCCTTTTGAGGTACCAGGCGGATACGGGCGCCATTGGCACCGCCGCGCTTGTCGGAGCCGCGGAAGGTGCGAGCGCTGTCCCAGGCCGTTGCGATCAACTCGGCAGCACTCAGGCCGCTTGCTGCGATCTTCGCCTTGACGGCATCCACGTCGTAAGCGGTCGACCCTGCCGGGATCGGATCCTGCCAGATCAGGTCTTCGGCCGGAACGTCCGGGCCAAGATAATTGGCACGCGGGCCCATATCACGGTGGGTCAGCTTGAACCAGGCGCGCGCGAAGCAATCCCTGAAATAGGCTTCATCGGCCATGAACTTCCGGCAGATCTCGTTGTAGACCGGGTCCATTTTCATGGCCATGTCCGCGTCGGTCATCAACGGGTCATGACGGATGGAAGGGTCCGTGGCATCAACGGGCTTGTGATCTTCCGGCATATCGACCGGCTTCCACTGCCAGGCACCAGCCGGCGACTTGGTCAGTTCCCACTCATAGTTGAAGAGGTAGTCGAAATAGCCCATGTCGAACTTGGTCGGCTCTTTCGTCCAGGCACCTTCAATGCCCGACGTGAACGCCTTGGAGGCCTTGCCATCCTGATCCGGGTTGGCCCAGCCAAGACCCTGTTCTTCCAGGCCGGCTCCTTCCGGCTCGGCTCCAATATGATCACCGGCACCGCCACCATGGGCCTTGCCGACAGTATGGCCACCGCACGTCAGTGCCGCGGTTTCCTCATCGTTCATGGCCATGCGCTTGAAGGTTTCGCGGACATGCTGACCGGTCTTGACCGGGTCGGGCTGGCCATCGACACCTTCCGGGTTGACGTAAATCAGTCCCATGTGAACCGCAGCCAGCGGGTTCTCCAGCGTCGACGCGTCGTCGGTGCTTTCATAGCGGTTTTCGGCAGGCGCCAGCCATTCTTTTTCAGAACCCCAGTAAACGTCTGTTTCCGGACCCCAGATGTCCTCGCGGCCAAAGCCGAAGCCGAAGGTTTTGAACCCCATTGTCTCGTAGGCCATGTTGCCCGCGAGAATGATCAGGTCGGCCCAGGACAGCGCGTTGCCGTATTTCTTTTTGACCGGCCACAGCAGTCGGCGGGCCTTGTCGAGGCTGGCATTGTCCGGCCAGGAATTGAGCGGTGCGAAGCGGATGTTACCGGAGCCGGCACCGCCGCGTCCGTCCTGCATGCGGTAGGAACCGGCCGAGTGCCATGCCAGGCGGATCATCAGGCCGCCATAGTGACCCCAGTCGGCGGGCCACCAGTCCTGGCTGTCTGTCATCAGGGCACGGACATCAGCCTTGACGGCTTCGTGGTCCAGCCCCTTGACGGCCTCGCGAAAATCAAAGTCCGCATCCATGGGATTGGTGCGGGCACCATGTTGATGCAAGATGTCGAGGTTCAGGGCATTCGGCCACCATTTGGTGACGGGCTTGTCCATTGCGGTGTTGCCGCCATGCATGACAGGGCAACCGCCTGACTTGTCAACCTTAGCGTCCATTTTCCTCTCCAATTCGAGTGTTAGTGCCTTTGCACCGGTTCAGACAACTCCGATCCCGTGTCAGCAATTTGACAGGCAGATCGGGCATTTGACGGAAACGCCGCGAAACCAGGCAGGGTAACGGCACACGGCGGTTCAAATCCTTTACGAAAGCGCGGCAAATCGGCCGCCTCTGAACTACCAGCAGCTGCCGTTCCACTCTTTACAAGTTCTAAACTAGCAAGGTAATTCAATCAGAAGAAGTTGAATTTTCTGATCGCTTTGATAGTTTTTTCTTATGATAAATATCACTCTGAAACAGCTCCGCTATTTTGAAGCTCTCGCGCGGCACGGGCACTTCGGACGCGCAGCAGATGCCTGCGCGATTTCTCAACCCGCGCTCTCCATGCAGATCAAGGAAATGGAGGATGTGCTTGGCGCAACGCTGTTTGAACGCGGGGCCCGGCAGGTTCGATTGACCCATTTCGGTGAGGTTGCCGTGGAACGCGCCCGGGATATCTTGCGGGCGGCGGACGAGCTGGGCGATTTGGCGCGTGCCTCGCGTGAGCGTCTGGTTGGTCGTCTACGCATCGGCGTCATACCGACCATTGCGCCCTACCTTCTTCCCAAGGTCATGGGGGATCTGTCAGGCCGCTACCCGGAGCTTGAAATCCATGTGCGCGAGACGGTCACGCCGAAACTGATCCAGGAGCTGAGGGACGGGAAACTGGACACGGCCATCGTGGCTTTGCCGATCTCGGAGACCTGGTTGTCCGAAACGCCCCTTTTCGACGAGAATTTTGTTCTTGTCAGATCGGCAGGTGAATCCAACCTGCCGCTGCCGAGCGCCGACAGCCTGAGAGAAATGCGCCTTCTCCTGCTCGAGGAAGGCCACTGTTTCCGGGATCAGGCCCTCTCCTTCTGTAATTTGCAATCCGCGCCGCCGCGTGAAGTCCTGGATGCGAGCTCGCTCTCCACCCTGGTGCAGATGGTCAGTGCCGGCATGGGGGTCACGCTGATACCGGAAATGGCGGTTCCGGTTGAAACCCGTTCGGCCTCGGTCTCCATTTCACGTTTCCAGTCACCGGAGCCGATCCGCACAGTCGGCATGGTCTGGCGCCAGACCAGCCCGCTGGCGGGCCAGTTGAAAGAGATTGCCGAGGTCGTGAAGATGTGCGCCTGAGGGCGCCAGGGTATGTTACCGCAACAACTAGTCGTTCAGACCGAACGTATCCGGAAGGTCACAACGCCCAAAACCGCCATCACGCCTGCGAGGCTCAAGAGGACCATTCTTGCATCGTCTCCAGATGCAAACACTGCAACGAGGATCCCCGCCAGGGGTTGCGACAGGTTGTTGAGGCAGATGATGACACCGGTCGTCTTGCCGAATTCAGCGGGTGGGATGATCTCCTTGCGCAGCGTGCGGACATAGATGTTGAACATCTTGTCGAAGCCCGCGATCAGAAGAAAACCGGCCACGTATAGCAGCGGATGCAGCCCGACCCCCGTGAGCAATGCGCCAAGACAGATCATTGTGTAGGCCGTTACGCCCATCACCTGGAGGCTCAGATGCACATGGGCGGTGAGTGACAGAACGGCCAGCGTGGCAAGAGCGCCCCCGACCTGAAGCCAGGCATAGGCCTGTTCACTCTGATGGAAATATCCGGTCATCATGGCGGCCATCGTTGCCAGCGTTGCCCCGATGATCAGGTTGACGCCGGCGGCCTGCAGGATCGCACGCATCAGGCCGGGAAGGCTCCAGACAAGCCGCAGCGCATGAGCAAGGTCAGCCACCGGGTGCCGGTCGTGCCGTTCCGGCGCTGCTTCCATGCGCTTGTGCCCGGGCCACATCCAGAACGCGGCGTCGGCAAGAAGGAACAGGACGGTCGCTAGAACAACAACCAGCTCCCAGGGCCAGACCGTCATCAGGTAGGCTGCAATCAGCGGGCCGAGCATCACGCCCATCTGGGATGCCAGCTGTCCATAACTCGCGACTTTTTCGAAACGCTGATCAGAAAAAGCCCGAACGAGCAGCATCTCGAGCGCGATCATGCCCTGGGTCGTCGGAATGCCGACCAGAGCCGACAGGGCAATCAACCACCAGACACCGCCAAAGGCGACCTGGCCGGCAATACCCAAAGCACAGACAACGGCT
The DNA here is from genome assembly GCA_017643925.1 of Roseibium sp. Lineage (GTDB taxonomy): Bacteria > Pseudomonadota > Alphaproteobacteria > Rhizobiales > Stappiaceae > Roseibium. The sequence goes on from JAEPML010000005.1 coordinate 232,057, forward strand.
CTCAGGATACGGCTGATACGCAATAGCAGGATCGGCGAGAACCGGTCACACAGGATCCCGGCGACCGGAAAGGTCAGATAGCGCGGCAATGTCTCGAAGAAGAAGGCAAGCCCGGTCCAGGCCACATCACCTGTGATCTGGAAGATCACCAGGGGGACGAGGAACAACAGGATCTGATCGGCCAGAACCGTCAGAAACATGGACGCGAAAAAGGCGCGATCTCGCAAGAGCATGAGGGCTTTCGGGGAACGGCGACCGGTGGGACTTCAGTCGTACCATTCCCCTTCACCCGCAGCAAGGCGGCACAAACCGCCTCACTGCTATTTGCAATTTTGCACGGCTGTCCCGGACGAAATGAAATGCAGATCCGGGACCTTTGGGCCCCATTTTTCAGGGCACAAGACAGTGGATACGCAAGCCCGAGGAGGTCCCGGCTCGAGGCCGGGACTGCGAACCTTGCTTTGGAGGTTTTGGGCTTCCGGACTGCTCCTAGGAGGATTTGAGTCCAGTCTCTCCACCGTGCCTGACACGCGGCTCCGTCGGGAACCTAGACCTTGCGCGCGACCACGAAGCGGCTGCGGGGTTCCGGGTAGGTTCCCGTTTCTATGATCTCGAACCCGGCACTGCGGATCTTGTCTTCAACGTCCTCAAAGGAGAACATGCTCACATAGGGCGCCTTGCCGAAGAGCTGCATCACCTTGATCATCGGACCGAACAGCCAGGCACGGTCCTTCAGGCAAACCGTCTTGGAAATGTAAAGGCCGCCCGGTTTCAAGAGGTCACGCACGCGCGCCAGCAGGTCGTCCGGGTTCTCCACCAGGTGGAAGAAGTTGAAGGCCAGGATCGCATCGTAGCCAGCGCCCTGCTCGTCGGACAGTTGAACCCGTTCATCGAATGCGTCCGCCGTCAGGAAACTGAGCCCCTCATGGGCAACGCCACTGTTTCTGTCGGCCGCCAGTTTCTCGTTCGCAATCTCGATCATGCCCGGTGCAAAATCGGTGGAGAGGAAGGACTTCACGTTCTTTGCCAGAAGAAGAGCGGTCGATCCGGTGCCGGCTCCAAGTTCCAGGACGTGGTCTTCCGGGCCCAGATGTTCCGTGGTCCGCTCGAGCGTTTTCTCGTAAGCGGCCTGATCCTTGATCTTCGAGGCCGCATATTTGCGGGCTGCCTTGTCCCAGAACCTTGTCGAAGGTGTCATGTCATTCGTCCATGTGATGGCCATGGTGTTTCTTTCCATATCATGCTGTTCGTCGAAACGAAGCAGCTGTGTTGTCTTGCAGCGCGAATGAGGCTGCTTCGTTTTTCCTCCCGGCGATCGCCGTGCTCCAGAGCCGTGTCCAGGCTCCGGTCCCGACCGGCAATTCTTCAAGGTCCTCTAGGCCGCACTGTTCCAGCCATGTCTTGACCACGTCCGTGTCCAGACGCTGGGTGCGCCATTTGAGGTGGATGTAGGCACCGAGCGCCGATTTGCGTGTCACCACCAAAAGCAGCTTGCCGCCCGGCTTGAGCACGCGGCACATCTCGCTGATCGCCGCATTCGGAGAAGCAAGATGTTCGATCGTGTGGGCGCAAATCACCCGGTCGAAACAGCCTGTCTCGAAAGGCAGGCTGTGCATGTCGGCAATCTGCCCGTCAAAACGCAGATCGAGGCCCGACAGGTTCGTGCGCGCCTCCGACAGCATGCTGGGCGATATATCCACGGCTGACAGATCAAACGGTTGAGCCACTTCATGTGCAAAGGCAACAGACAAGGCCCCGGTTCCGACCCCGCAATCCAGAACCCGAAGCGGCGCGTCGCCAGCGTCGTCATCCCCTTCCGTGAAATCGGCCATGACCTCACGATAAGCGTCCAGAAAGCCGAGTTTCATCAGCTTGCCGGTCCACATGGGGGCCTGATCATCATAGGCCTGACGAAGATCGTCCGCCGAAAACCCGCGCCGGTTGACGGAGATCTGCCAGGTGCCGAACCAGCGCTCATAGACGGGTATCTTCGGCTTTTGAGTTTCCAACGTCATTTATTGCCGGAACCCCGATTGCGAAGGCCAATCAGCTCGAGAAATTCCCGACCTACGTCCCGTCCACCGCTCGGGGACGCCAGAAAACACAGGACGGAGAAACCGATTTTGAGGAGTTGGACTGTCAGCGACTGCAGGCTCATGATGCGATCCTTTCGTCTCTCAGATAACCCCTAAATAAACGAATATAAATTGCCGAAATTCGGTTGGATGATATACATATTTGCATGAACTGGCAGAACATCACATTCGACTGGAACCAGGCCCGCGCCTTTCTCGTAACCGCGGAAGAAGGCTCCCTGTCGGCAGCAGCACGGGCACTTGGCCTGACCCAACCGACGCTGAGCCGGCAAGTGGCGGCGCTGGAGGAAACGCTTGGTGTCACGCTGTTCGAACGGGTTTCGAAATCGCTGGTCCTGACGGAGGCTGGCGTGGAGCTTGCCGAACATGTGCGCGCCATGGGCGACGCGGCGAGCCGTGTCTCGCTCGCCGCCTCCGGTCAGTCGCAACAGGTCGAGGGCCTGGTGACCATCTCGACAACCGATCTTCTTGCAACCCATGTGCTTCCGGACATATTAGCTGAGCTCAGGGAAAAGGCTCCGGGCATCGAGATAAAGATCCTGTGCACCAACAGCCTCAGCGACCTTCGGCGCCGAGAGGCCGACATCGCCATTCGTCATGTGGAACCCGACCACCCCGACCTTTATGCGCGCAAGCTGCGCGAAGCGCCGGCGCGGATCTACGCCGCGCGGTCCTACCTTGAAAAGTTTGGCGGCAAACAGCTGCGGAAGGATGCCCATCAACTGGACTATATCGGCTTCGGCAACAACGAGGAGCTGGTCGGCTACCTGAAGGCCTTCGGCCTCGATGTCACCGAACGTCATGTCAAGCTTGGGTCGCCCAGCGGGGTCGTCGCCTGGCAGTTCGTACGAAACGGCATGGGGCTCTGCATCATGGCTGACGAGGTCGCCAATCGCTGCCCCGAGATTATCCCTGCATTCAAGGACGCGGATCCGGTCACGTTTCCGATCTGGCTGGTTACCCACCGCGAATTGCACACGAGCCGCCGTGTTCGCACGGTCTTCGATCACCTCGTGGAAGGTCTGCTCGCGGTTGATCTGACGGTGATCGACGACTAGGGGCAACGGTCGGTCCGCAGCCTAGTTCGAAACGCTGTTCCAGGCGGAGTAGAGCGTCGAGTGCAGCAGCGAGTGCCTTTCGCCGAAGCGGACCACCACGAGGTCCTTTTCGGGCATCATGTAAACGATCTGTCCGCCCTGCCCCATCATGTAGGTGAAGGCTCCCTGAAGGTCTTCGCCCTGCCGGTCGAGAATGTTGTGGCGCACGTGGAGACCGTAGACGCCGTCAACGAGATCCGCAGGACGGTGATGCTTTCCAAAGAACTCGCGCCAGATCTCCCTTGGCAGAAAGGGGTCTGCCGGAGTGCCATTGCGCATCAGGTAGCGGCCAATCAGCATCCAGTCCCTGGGCGAGGCATAGAGACAGCAATAGGCCGTGACGTCGCCTGCCTCGGCATGCTGAAGCCAATAGGCGTCTCCGGCACCAGCCGGTTGCCAGATCTTGTCCGCCAGTAGCCGGGGCAGCGGTTGTCCATAAAGCCTGGACAGGAGCTTGCCGAGCACGGCGGTATTCACATTCTGATAGGAGAATTGTGTGGGGTTCTTCCGGGTGATTTCCAACTCGTGCTCGACAGAGCTGATGCCGCCGACATGCAAACGGGCGAGCGCGCCGAAGGGATTATAGGAAATCAGGCGATCGGGTTTGTCCGCACCGTCCCGTTCGAAATCGAGACCGCTTCTCATTTCCAGGAAACTGCGAACCGGTCGTTTCTGAAAGTCCTGAGACCCGAACCCGGGCAGATAAGTGCCGATCGGATCGTCCAGGCTCACGATCCTGCCTTCTGACTGCGCCTTGAGCACGAGCGCTCCGACAAGGCTTTTCACCAGGGAATAGGAATTGAGGCGCGTGCTGCGCCCGATCCGTTCCGCATAGGTTTCAAGGAGCAACTTGCCGTCCCGCATCACCAGAAGCGCGCGGCTCTCGGAGTTTTCGAAGAGGTCCACACCGCGCAGATCGAGTTCGCGAAAGTCCGGGTGCCGCGGGATCGGTTCCGGGGCCCCAGGCACGGTCTCATAGTCTCCGCTTGCCGGCCACATGACCGGCGGGTACCCGCCCGAGAAAGCATTGAACAGCCCGGTGCCATAGGCCGTGGCCAGCCCCGCGCAAAACAGGATCAGGATAAGCGCGGACAGCTTCAGAAAATTCATATTCCAGAAAACCTGGGTTCGATCACGTCAGGCCAAGGCAAACAGGAGAACGTGTCGAAAAAGGGACGGGCCTCGCGATCGGCGGTGGATAGAGTTTGACACGCCGTTTGGCCGGCGATTGTCTCCCTTTTGCTGATCCGTCTTGCAACTGTCCGCAGCTGCTAGAAAATGATGAGGTGCTCAGCCAGATGAGCGCTGCTGATTACCGCGGCTTGTTGAAGGACGGATCGGGAGTTCCGCGCAAACAGGCAACAATCCAAGGATAGCTGTCCGTAACATAATAACCGTTGACACCCCTCACCGTCATACCATTACAAGCATCCAGGTCACCGGCATTGGTAAACTCGTAGTCGGAACGATAGAGACCATCGTAGGTGCCGCCGGGATTGCCGTCCCCCGACGGTCTGTCACCTTTTTTCAAGGTATAACCGGGAACAGCCTTTCTGACGGTACCGCTTTCATCCTTGAAATAGGACCCGAAAACCGGGAAGCCATCCGAGGCAAAGCCGATGACCGGGGATCCATCCGGCCCCGGATTGTCATCGAACATGGCTTCGGGGTTTCCGTGGTAATGGTATCGGCCGTCCGGCTGGGTGTGAGCGTGATGATCATCTTCCGCGAAGGTGGCAAGCGGAGACATCGGATCGAGCAGCCAGGGATCGCTGGCACGGCATCCGGCAAGCACGTTGCCCTTGTCGTCGGCTTGTGGACTGCTGGGCCGATAGCAGCCGGCCGACTGAATATCCACCACTGCTCCATTCAGCATGACCGCATCGAAGCTCGTCTGCTCCAGCTCCGTCGTCTTGCCCGTGAATTCGGGCTTGCGCGCAATCCTGAACGTGTGACCGATGGCGGCAACTTCGGACGCAAAGTCACGTCGCGACCCGCCGCCCACATCATGGTTGGGAATGCCGTTCGATTGCAGCAGACAATCGTCGCCACTCACCGTAATCACGACCGCACCGTCCAAGGATCGGTACTGCTGCAGGTCAGTCACTTCCGAAGTGTAGGCATCGGCATAGTCAGCGCAGTTGGCAGACGTATTCGTCAGGATCTTGTTCGTGATCGTTACATGAGACGGGTCGCCCCTCGCGGTGTCGAGTATCAGCCCGGCATCGTCAGCCCGGCCTTCACCAATCACGAAAAACAACGAAACCGTCAGGCACGTGACGAGTGATTTTTCCAAAACGCGCATCGCTTCCCTCCTGAAACCTGCGACTTGCCACCCTTTGATTACCCGCAGGCCTGACCAACTCTTCCCAGGTCCAGTTGTCTACTCAACCCAACATCCAGTTGAGCACAAGGCGCCAGTCGGTCATGCGGATGGGGGTGCCGTGGGTGCCGGTGTCGAATAGCGTGAACCTGATCGGATAGCGGGGTGCGCGCTGCTTGATCTGCTTGAAGAAATTGGCCTGGGTTTCCCAGTTATAGACCCGGTCCAGTGTCCCCTGCCCCATGTAGATCGGAACGTTGCGGGACAGTGCGCCGGACCCCAGAAAGTTGGGGTCCTTTGGCGAGCCCAGGAGGACGATGCCGTTTATCAGGCGCGAATAACTGCTGCTCTTGACCAGGTTCCAGCAGATGATCCCTCCCATGGAACCGCAGGCCACCACGACCTTTGCGCCGGGCGACAATTGCTTCTGGTACTGGATCAGCGCCGCGACATCGGCTGTTCCGCTCTTGCCGAAATTCTTGATGTCGACGGTCAGATAGGCACCGCCGTTGCGCACCATCAGGTTCTGCACCCGGTTGAAGTTGCCGCCAAATGAAACGTCATTCATGCCCTGGAAGCGGTTGCCGCCCTGGCCGTGAATATAGATCACGATGGCCTTGGCGCCGCCTTTCCACTTGCCGGTACCCATGTAGTTGATGACCCGGCCGTTGGCCTTCAGCTCTGCGCTGCCCCGCCCGCGCTTGGGCTTGTAGGAAACGTAGTTGCCGAATACGCGGCGTTCATCGACCTCGTCCCGATCCCTGAGGTCCCGCTGCTTGGAGTATTCGACAACGATGAAATCACCGTCATAGAGGGTCTCTGTAGCCTTCTTGTATCGAAACAGCCTGTCCTTGTACGGCTTCAGCGCTTCGGCCTGCGCGCCAGCCGCAAAGCCGACAAGCACAAGAAGCCCGGCGAGCAATGTGGTCTGGAGGTTCCGGAGAAACTGGACAATCGGGGACCGGCGCAACATCAGCTGTCCTCATTACGACAAATCACAAGAAGCAAAGTGCCGACAGCCTACGCGGCGACCGAACCGCATGCAATCGGGTGACAATGAATTTCGATTTTGTCCGCAGATGCGCAAAACGCTTCGAAAGACCGCTGCTCCCACTCGAATTCCGGGAGAGATTACAAAGAAAATTGTCCTGCAAAATCAGTCATTCGCAACTATTCGGGAAAAACCCTAGGAACTTCTGCCAAGAGTTTTCAACGAGTTTATCCACAAACCCTAAGACTTTCTGAATAACTCTCTCCCAAATTGCAAATTTAAGGAATTGGTAACCATAAATTTCCAAGACTGAACATCAGACAGGCCCAGAAGAGGCCTCTTATCAGACGATGCACGGCAAGTTCAGGAGAACCCACATGCCAGTCATTTCCTTCGCAAACGCAAAAGGCGGCGCCGGAAAAACCACGGCCGCACTGCTGCTGGCGACAGAAGTCGCGGCACGGGGAAAGCGTGTCACGATCTTCGACGCTGACCCGCAAAAGTGGATCTCCAAATGGGCGGAACTGCCGAACCAGTGCGAGGGCATCTCGGTGGTCAGCCAGATCTCTCCCGCTTCCATCACCGAGCAGATTACTCTGGCCGCCGAACATTCCGACTACGTGATTGTCGATCTGGAAGGCACGGAAAACCTGATCGTTGCCAACGCGGTTTCGGTGTCCGACCTGGTGGTGGTGCCGATCCAGGGCTCCTCGATGGATGCGCGCGGCGGCGCCAAGATCCTCTCCCTGATCAAGAAGCTGGAAAAGATCGTCCGGCACGACATCAAGCATTGTGTGGTCCTCACCCGCACAAATGCCGCAGTCACGACACGGGCCATGAAGGCCGTGCAGGACTTCCTGTCCGCACAGAACATCGACGTGTTGATGACCCCGATCGTGGAACGCGCCGCGTTCCGTGATCTTTTCGAATTCGGTGGTGGCCTGGACGACCTCAACCCCAAGGTCGTGACAGGCGTCCCCAAAGCCAAGGAAAACGCTTCGCTCTATGCCGCGGAGCTTCTTGAGCGCGCCATCCGGATACCAAAGAAACGCTGGTACAACGTCTTCAAGCGGGCCAGCTGATTAAACCCAAGTTACTGTGCAAAATTGGCCGGGCGAAACGCCCGGCCTTTTTTGTCTTTCTCACAAGCTCCTCACCGCGCTAAGCTGACAGTCGACTTTTTAGACCTGTTGCATCATGCCTTTGATCCTGCGGGAGGATTTCATGTCTGCGTCGCTGTTGCGCCCTGCCCTCATCATCTCGATCTGTTCCATGCTTGCCGCCTGCTCGGGCGAGGAAGGAAATGTTGCACTCGGCACGCTTGAACGCGACCGGGTGGCCCTGACGGCAACGGCCAATGAGGTCCTCATCGATTTGCCGGTAGCACAGGGTACATTCGTCCAGAAGGGAACGGTCCTGGCGCAACTCGATCCAGCCGAACAGCAAGCCGTGGTCAACCAGGCCCGTGCCGAAGTGCAAAAGGCCAAGGCCAATCTTCTGAAGCTTCAAAACGGCGCACGCGAGGAAGACATCGCCAAGGCGCGGGCGGATGTCGCCGGGGCGAAGGCGGAGCTTGTCGATGCCGAAGCCACCTTCAAACGCTATAAGGATCTGACCGGGCGCGGCACCACCAGCCAGGCCCAGCTCGACAGTGCCAGGGCCAGCCGCGATGCGGCCGACGCAACGCTGAAGAGTTCGGAACAGGCACTCAAGGAACTTGTGACGGGCACAAGGCCGGAAGATCTCGAGATTGCAAGGGCCGAGCTGGCCGCGTCGGAAGCGAGCCTTGCCACGCAGGAAAAGATCCTCTCCGACCTGACCATCACGGCGTCCCGCGACGGAACGCTCGACAATCTGCCCTGGAACCTCGGCGAAAGGGTCACGGTCGGAAGTCCGGTCGCCGTGCTTCTGGCGGGCGATGCGCCCTTTGCGCGGGTCTATGTCCCCGAACCGCACCGGGTAAAGATCAATGAAGGCGACAAGCTGGAAGTCCGGATCGACGGGTTGGACAATTCCATTGAGGGATCCGTGCGCTGGATCAGCTCCGAACCGTCTTTCACACCCTACTACGCCCTCAACCAGTCGGAACGGGCGCGGCTGATGTATGTTGCGGAAGTCCAGCTTCCCGACAGTGCAAACAACCTGCCGAACGGCGTTCCGGCCCAGGTGGTTCTGCCGTGAGTGCAAAGACGCCCGAAATCGTCATCCGTGCCGAGGGTCTGGTCAAGAAATTCAAGGATTTCAGGGCTGTCGACGGACTGGATCTGACGATCGAACGTGGCATGATCTACGGATTTCTGGGTCCGAATGGATGCGGCAAGACCACAGCCATGCGCATGCTCACCGGACTTCTGACACCAACGGAAGGCTCGGTCGAGGTGCTTGGCCTTTCCGTTCCGAAGGACGCCGAAACGCTCAAGTACAAGATCGGCTACATGACCCAGACCTTCTCGCTCTACGGCGACCTGACTGTTCTGGAAAATCTCAATTTCATGTCCAAGATCTACGGCCTGCCGGGAGCGAAACGGAAACAGCGCGTCGCGGAAGTCATGGATCGCTATTCCCTGACCGATCTGAAAGATCGATTTGCCGGCAAGATGAGCGGCGGCCAGCGGCAAAGGCTGGCCCTGGCAACCGCGGTGCTTCACGAACCGGACCTGCTCTTCCTGGACGAGCCGACATCGGCTGTTGATCCGGAATCGCGCCGGCACTTCTGGGAACAGCTGTTCGACCTTGTCGACGGTGGGACCTCTATCGTGGTCACGACCCATTTCATGGACGAGGCCGAGCGTTGCCACAAGATCGCGATCCTGGAAGCGGGAAAGAAGCGCGCCGACGGATCTCCGAAGGATCTGATGAAGGCAATGGGCGCCCATGTTGTCGAGATTGAAGGTCCAACCCTGCGGGACATTCGCCGGCATCTTCTGGGTATGGACGGGATCATGGCTGCTGCCCAACTTGGCGCCCGCTTGAGGGTTCTGGTCAAGGATGAGGTGCCGGACCCGGTCGGTTTCCTGAAAGAAAAACCTGAAACCAATGGCGCAACGCTGATCGAACAGGTTCGTCCGAACCTTGAGGATGTGTTTGTCACGGCGACGGGGGAAGGACGCCAATGAGATCGCTTTCCCGTATCGCCGCCATCTTTTCCAAGGAACTGGCACAATTGCGCCGGGACAGGATGACCTTCGGCATGGTCATCATGATCCCTTTGATCCAGCTGATCCTGTTCGGCTATGCCATCAACACCAATATCCGCGATATTCCGGTGGCAGTTGTCGATCACAGCCAGACGGGTCTCAGCCGGACGTTGATCCAGATGGTGGAAGCGACACGTGTGGTGAAAGTCACCGAGCGACTTTCATCCGTTCAGGAAGCTGAAGACGCCATCAAGTCTGCACGGGTGCGCGCCGCATTTATCCTGCCTGACGACCTGGCCCAGCGGATCGCTCGCTCGCCTGCGGTGGGGCTGGGCACGCCTGCGTCAACTGATGAAGAGACCAGTCGCCCCGTGGCGCAATGGGTCGTTGATGGGTCAGACACGATGATAGCCGGTGCCATAAAGGCCCTGCGCAGCATGCCGTTGTCAGAGCTTTTCAGACAACCGCCGAACCGGTCGACACCGACCTTCGAGGTCGCGCTGTTCTTCAACCCAGAACAACGCACCGCCATAAACATCGTGCCGGGGCTTGTCGGCATCATCCTCACCATGACCATGATCATGTTCACCTCGTCGGCGATCGTGCGCGAAAGCGAACGCGGCAACATGGAGATGCTGATCAACACACCGGTCCGGTCGATGGAGCTGATGATCGGCAAGATCATCCCCTACATCTTCATCGGGCTGCTCCAGATGGCGATCATCCTGGGACTTGGACATGTGCTCTTCAACGTGCCCTTCGGCGACAGGCTATTCGATCTCTTCATCGGCACGCTGCTGTTCATCGGCGCAAGCCTCTCCCTGGGACTGGTCCTGTCGACCATTGCCAAGAACCAGCTGCAATCCATGCAGATGACCGTGTTCGTTCTGCTGCCGTCGATCCTGTTGTCGGGTTTCATGTTCCCGTATGAAGGCATGCCTGTCATAGCGCAATACATCGCCGAAGTGTTCCCCGCGACGCATTACATGCGCATGGTTCGGGGCTTCGTGCTGCGGGACGCAACGCTGGCAGACCTGCACTACGATGTCTTGTGGATGTGCGGCTTTTTTGTCCTTGGTCTTCTCGTCGCGGCCCTACGGTTCAAGAAACGTCTGGACTGACACTCACGGCGGCCAAAAGGTCACTTCGGCTGCGGACCGGTGTCAAAACGCGGGTTCGCGGTCTTGAGGACCGGGGTCCGTTTCGAGACATTTTCCTGGCTCTCGCGCCAGACGACGAAGATGCCTGACATGATGATGATCGACGAGCCGATGGCCACGTAGATGTCCGGAGTTTCGGCAAAAAACACGGCCCCATAGAGCGTCGCCCACAAGATCTGGCTGTACTGGATCGGCGCGACAAAGGCAGCCGGTGCAGCCCGATAGGCGAAGATCGTGCAAAGCTGCGCGATCACCGAGAGAAAACCGATCATTGCCATCAGCCCGAGATCACCGAGTTCGACCGGCACATAAACCGCCGGAAGGGTCAGGGACATGGCCAGCATCGACACGAGCATCGGATACAGGATCAGCACGGCAGAGCGCTCTTCGCCGCCGATCTTGCGTACAAGGATCGAGGACAGCGCACTGGCGAAGGCCGCCGTCAGCCCGGCCGCGTGGCCAAGCGTCAACTCGCCCACCCCGGGACGCAGCACGACAAGAACCCCTGCCAAACCGATGACGACGGCCGCCCAGCGTTGCAGGCGAACCGTTTCACCCAGGAGCGGAACCGACAGAACCGTGACAAGCAGCGGCATTGCGAAAAGCAACGCATAGACTTCGGCAAGCGGCAACACGGTGAAGGCATAGAACCCGCAGGACATTGCGAGGATCGCCAGCAGCGAGCGCAACAAGATCAACCAGGGATGATGCGGCCTGAAATTGTCGACCGCCTTGTCCGCCAGCATGATGATGGACATGGGGACAAAGGCAAAGAGCATCGAAAAGAAGATGATCTGAAACACCGGGTAAGAACCGCCCAGCGCCTTGATGACCGCATCATGCGTTGAGAAAAACCCGAATGCCAGAAGCGCGGTCACAAGACCCTTGAACGATGCAGTCATGAGCGTGTTCTTCAATTGTGTGGTAGCGCCTGCCCTCAGGCAGACAAATGATGCAAAAGCCAGCCAACGATATTCGGTGTCATGCGCGCAGGCTGTGCAGCCGGACTTTTCCGGGGACAGAACAAAACTGTTAGCAGAAAGTGCCGGGACTCAAAAGCGCATAGTTCCTGCCCTCGCAGTCGTCATCCTGGCACCTATGACGCCACGCGAATTGAGGATCACCCGCTAATGGGAAACAAATACCCTTGCAAGGGTCGCAACAGCCATCGCGGTCGCCGCGCGTTTCGGACCTTCGAACTCGGAAGCAGCCGCTCCCGGCACTGTCAGGCTGACCCGGTTCAGATCAGAGGCGTCGAGATGGTCGAGGTCGGCGGATTTCGCCGCCTGCTCTGCAGAAAGGCGAATTTCGTCGAGCATGCGGACCAGATTCTGCCAGATATGCAGCGGTGGCGCCTCATCAGTATTGCACCAGCGAAAAATCTCTTCTTCCGAGACCTTTAACGCCGTTGCCGCCTCACCTGATGTGAGACCGATATAGTCCATCACATCGCTGAAGTTACTCATTAAATTCCCCGAGATGGCCAAGCAAACTATGTGCTAACCCGTACATATTGCACTGCAATAAATTAAAAGTCGAGCTATTTCAGGTCGCCTGGTTAACACCTGCGTGAACCCGTCCCAGGTTCCAGACTTCCAGTTTGATTCTGGACGCCCGTCTCGGCAATTCTCCCTAGTCTGCAGGCCGGAATGGCGCAATTCGCCTCGGTTGAACCGTCAATTAGCTGAAAAATCAAAAGAAAATCGATATCGGTGGAAAACGAACGGCTGCCCGATTGTGAGGAACCGTTAATGGTACGTTTATCTGGTCAAATCAACGGACCAAAAGACGTCGCCGGGCCTCATTAGATGAAGTTCAAGGGTAAATCCTTCATTGCCATCGTTCTCACGCCGGAAGCACCATATTCCGGCTGGTTCGAAGAGATCGACCGCATCATTGCGCGCTCTCCCGGCTTTTTTATTGACCGCCCGATCATACTGGATGTGCGCGGCAGCAAGATCCCGATCGAAGACCTGGAACACGTCCTGCGCGAACTCAAGAACCGGTCGATCCGGGTCATGGGCATTGACGGTGTCGCCGGTACACGGCTGAAAGACGGCATGCCGCCCAGTTTTTCCGGCGGACGGCTGACCTCCGACGTGGACGTACCGGAACCAGCGAAGGGCGGGTCGACCAAGCCCCCTGAAAAGACACCTGCCAAAGACAACCGGGATACTGCGGTCGCGCAAAAGACGGACGCGCCTGCAAAGGCAAAGGCTTCCGGCGCCGCCTCCGGTGCGAACGGCAAGACCCATGCAGAGGCGGCAAAGCCGGAACAGGTCGGACCGCCTTCGGACGAAAGCAAGTCGATTGTGATCTCCGAGCCGGTTCGATCGGGCCAGAGCATCTTGCACCCGGATGGGGACGTCACTGTCATTGGCTCGGTGAGCTCCGGTGCGGAAATCATTGCAGGCGGCTCCATCCATATCTACGGCGCCTTGCGTGGCCGGGCTCTGGCGGGCGTTGCCGGGAAAGAAACTGCCAGGATCTTCTGCACGAAGCTGGACGCGGAACTGGTGTCGATCAACGGGCTCTACAAGGTCGCCGACGATTTCGACGGCACTTTGCGCAACGCACCAGCGCAAATCCGGTTTGAAAACGAGACCCTGGTCTTTGAAGAACTGAATTAACCACGGCGCCGGCCTTCGCGGGGGACCGGTGCGGATAACAACAGGACGAACACCATGAGCAACGCAACTGTCGTTGTGGTCACGTCGGGCAAGGGCGGAGTGGGCAAGACAACCACGACCGCTGCCATTGCGTCGGCGCTTGCCAAGGAAGGCTACCAGGTCTGCGCGGTCGATTTCGACGTCGGCCTGCGCAACCTTGACCTGATCATGGGTGCGGAACGCCGCGTCGTCTTTGATCTGGTCAATGTTGTTCGCGGTGAAGCCTCGATCAAACAGGCGCTCGTGCGCGACAAGAAACTCGACAACCTGTTCCTGCTGCCGGCGTCCCAGACCCGGGACAAGGACGCCCTGACCGAGGAAGGTGTCGCCAGCGTCATCAGCGAGCTGCGCATGTATTTCGACTGGGTCATCTGCGACAGCCCGGCCGGGATCGAGCGCGGCGCGACCCTGGCGATGCGATTTGCGGACGAGGCAATCATCGTCTCCAACCCCGAAGTCTCCTCGGTGCGTGACTGCGACCGGATCATCGGCCTGCTCGACGCCAAGACCAAGACCGCCGAAGACGGTGGCCGTATGCCAAAACACCTGATGATCACCCGCTACGACACCGAGCGGGCAAAAACGGGTGACATGCTTGCGACCGACGATGTTGTCGATATCCTCTCCGTCCCTCTCATTGGTGTGGTGCCCGAAAGCAAGGACGTTTTGAAGGCCTCCAATGTCGGCTTGCCGGTCACGCTTTCGGACGAAAACTCGCCTGCGTCCAAGGCCTATNCGGAGGCCACACGACGGCTTCTGGGGGAAAACATCCCGGTCACCATCCCGGAAGAGAAGAAGGGTCTGTTCGGCAAGTTCTTCAAAGGGAGGGCCGCATGAACATCCTGAGCCTCTTTGGCAAAAGAGGCGAAAGCGCCTCCGTTGCCAAGAACCGGCTGCAAATACTTCTGGCCCATGAACGCGCGGACGACGGTTCGGACGCGGTTCTGATCTCCAACCTTCGTGAGGACATTCTCGCCGTCGTCGCGAAACGGGTCGATATCGATCCGGACTCCGTCCGTCTGGAAATGGATCGGTCCGGCGAAGTCACGACGCTCGGGATCGATATCGAGCTGCCCCAGGCCAAGGCCTCCTGAGGTCCATCGTTGAGCCAGCCGTTCAGGCTGGCTCGGTCTTGTCGTGCCGGCGGGAAACGTCAGCCGCCCCAGCCTGCCGGATCAAGGCCGGCAAGCGCCAGATAACGAGCACGGACAGGGCCGTGGCCAGAACAACGTAATAGACCGGCGCATAATCATCCCCCGTGCGATGAACCAGGTAGGTCGCGACCATGGGCGTGGTGCCTCCGAAGATCGCGAGACAAAAATTGTATCCGAGCGCAACGACACTGCAGCGCAGATGCGCTGGTGCCATCAAGGTCAATGCCGTGATTGAGAGCGCCCAGCCGGCGGTACTCGTCAATGTCAGCCCGAACTGACCGACGAACACCGGCAGGATCTCTTCCCGGTGCATCAGCCACCAGCAGGGCCAAACAAGCAGGAAAGTGCCGATTGCACTGACGAGAAAAACCGGTCTCAACCCGAAGCGGTCTGCTGCCCAACCGCAAATCGGAACGAACAGTGCCATGACGATCAGGTTTGCGGTGGTGATATCCAGGGCCCTGGCCGAAGAGAAACCGGGCTCGGCACTGAGAAACGACACGGCATAAACGTAGATGACAAAATAGATCACGGCTGTTGGGATCAGCAGGAGCACCATCTGGAAGATCAGTCCGAAATGGTTTTTCAAGCTCTGCCAGACGGGAGACCCGGCAAAATCGCGCGCACTGTCGGACAAGGTCTCTTTCAGATGTCGGCGCAAGACGGCACTGAAAATCGCGACGGCAGCGCCAAGCGCAAACGGGATGCGCCAGCCCCAGTCAGACATCTGCTGCTCGGTCAAGATCGAGCTGAGACCCGCCGGAACCGCCGAACCGAGCACACAGCCCCACATCATCGCAAAGGCAATCCAGGCTCCGGCCCGTGCCTTGTGGCCGAGACCCGCCTGTTCGACCAGCAGGACACCGGAGGCGGTGTATTCACCCGCAACCGAGATGCCCTGGACCACACGAATAGTCACCAGCAGGATCGCGGCCGTGATGCCGATCTGCTCGTATGTCGGCAGCATCGCGATTGCCAATGAACCTGCTCCCATCAGCAACACCGAGAGGATGAGAGCGGGTTTTCGGCCAATCCGGTCCCCGATGTGGCCGAAGATCACGCTGCCGACCGGCCGCGCCGCGTAACCGACTGCAAGAACGGCAAATGCCGACAGAATTGCCGCGAGCTTGTTCTCGGACGGAAAGAAATGAAGAGCTATTGTCGGGGCCAGAAAACCGTAAACCGTGAAGTCATACCATTCCAGAACATTGCCACTGGCAGCTGCCACGATGGTTCGTGGCGTGAGGTTCGATCCGGTACGCGTCACTATAAATTCCCACTTCAAAGACTTGGCTGACTGTCTGACACTGGTTGCATAGCCACGGGAACAAGGCAAATTTTTGGTTGCAGGTTTGCTTTTTCAAAATCAGGGAGCGACGCCAATGTCGCGCCGCTCCCTGATTAGCCAATCAAGATTTTGATCAGTTTGAGTTCTGCTGCAAATGCGCTGTGACCAGAATTCCGGCAATAGCGAGTTCCACGATCAGCGGTGGAACAACGGTCTTGTCGAACCCGTCCGCAATCAGGCTTACCACGCGACCAAAGGCGACCACGCTCATCAGAAGCGCGACTGCAAGAAAGGACTGTGTTTGTCCTGCGGCCAGACCAAAGACCAGCAAGGCGACACTGGCCAGAAACAGCCCGCCATAGACTGAGCGAATAGAGCTCAAGCCCGCAACACCGTGAGGTTCAAGCGAAAAGTTCGTGACCATGCGTGCGGGTGCAAACATGGACATCACGCCCAGTCCGAAAAGCATCAGTGTTGCCAACGAAACAAGTACTTGCAGGGTCAATTCCATATCAATCTCCATTTGTTGTTGCGCCGGAACATCAGGCGAACTTGAGCACCGCCTGGCGGGCATTGTCCTGGAAGGTCGCGTTGTCCAAATCGTTGGCGATGGTTGTCTGATCCACGACCGGACCCGTGGGGGAACCGACGTTGCTGGCATAGAAACGACCGCTCTCGTATTTCGGGTTGGTCAGACCATCCACATACCGTTTCGCGCCGGTTTCCAGACCGTGCATCATACCGAACAAGGGCATCAGCACACCGCCAACATGTTTGAAGAAAAGCTTCTTGAGGAACGGCAGGTCGTCCATGCCATTGGTACCGGTTGTTCCACCGGGGCTCATGGTCACAAAACGGATATGCGGGTGCTGCCGGGCCATCGACGCCATCCAGAGGACAGCTGTCAACTTGACGTTGGCATAGATGATCAATGGATCACTTTTGGGAGTGAACTTGCTTCCATCGGCGATGGATGCAAATTCCTCGACCGAAGATGTGTGCAGCACCGGGGGTGCAATTCCCATCTTGGGAATGCCACGCGCAGCTTCCGAGCCGGCATAAAGAACAGTCGACGTCAGCAGTTGGCGCTCGAGCAGTTCATCCACGAGAACGGCATGTCCCAGCACATTCACGGCGAAGATGCTGGTGACGCCATCCCTGGTCATCGCAGCGGGATCACGCCCGCCCATGCCACCTGCATTCAGTACCACCGCATCGATGGGCTGCTGAATTTGGCAACCGCCTTTCGGACTGACTCGGGAGACGCGACATCCATCAAGATGATGTCGAAGATCTTTCGGCCCGTGGAGGCCTCGAGCGAGGCCCTGGCCCTGAGGGCCTTTTGTTCGTTCCGGCAAGCAAGCACGATCTTCTCAATCGAACTGCTTTGTGCAAGTTGACGGGCACATTCATATCCCAGACCGGCGTTTGCTCCGGTGATCAGTACCGAGTGGATGGGGTTCATATCCGATTTCCTTTTGACCTGATTGCCTCTGGTCAGAAAGATATGATGGTTGATTTTTGATCTGTAGACGGGCAAAGCTAAACGCGATGTCTCAAAAATGAACCACCATTTTCGTCATGGCACAGCCGGAAACCTATTCACTCAACTGGGATGATCTGAAGTACTTCCTCGCGGTTGCCCGCCAAGGCACCTTGCGTGGCGGTGCAGACAGCATCCAGGCCAATCACACGACACTTGCCAGACGCCTCGACATCATGGAGGAACGGATCGGCAGCAGGCTGTTTGATCGATCAAAGGCCGGCTTGGTTCTCACGCAGCTGGGCGAAGACCTGATGCCCTATGCCGAACGTGTCGAAGACGAGATGACGGCCGCATCCCGCATTATCGTCGGGCAGGACGCGGTGCCCAAGGGCACGATCTATCTGAGCATGCCGCACGGACTGGCGATGACATCCATCATGGACGACCTTGCGCTGTTCTCTGACCGGTATCCCGACATCGACTTGAACCTGACCTTCACCAACGCCGTCGTTGACCTGACACGGCGGGAGGCAGATGTCAGCCTCAGGATCGCACATGAGGTCACGGATGATGTCGTCGGCCGCAAACTGGTTCAAATGTCACAAGCAGCCTATTGCACCAGGGACTATGCGCGCAGAGTGAAGAACAATGGCGGAAAGGGCCTGTCGCTGATTGGCTTCCTGGATCCGGACAACGTCACCACCGCGCCCTGGGTAAAGGCCAGTTGCTATCCCAAGGCGACGCTTCGTCACCGCGTCTCCGACATTGTTCCGTTGATCGCGCTTGCCGCGTCAGGACTTGGCATGGCGTATCTTGCCTGCAATCTGGGTGACCGGCATCCGGACCTGATCCGGGCGCCGTTTCAAAGGCCCCTGCCCTACCGCTCGATCTGGCTGCTCTTGCACAAGGATCTGAAGAACACAGCCCGTGTCCGCCTCTTCGTGGACTTTCTGGCTGACCAGATCAGGGCGCGGCGGAACGAATTCTGGGTGGCGGGGACTGTTGAGCGCAGTTAGCCGACCTTTTCAGCCGACAACACGATGCAGCTGGGATTATCCAGATACCATTGCCAATCCCGGTTCAGGTTCTGATGTTCCTTGGGGAACGCCAGACTGTGCCATTTGATGTTCTTCAGCCCGGCCCCTTCAAGTGCTTTCTCGTGTTCCTGCCTGCTCCATTGCCAGATTGGCACCTCGAAATCCTTGATTTGAAGCGTATAGGCAGGCGGATCCACGACGCCATATCGAAAACCAATCCGATCTTCCATGTCCTCTGGGGCGTTGGTGAAGTCATAGTCCGGATTGATCGTATATGTGACAAACCGACCACCTGGCAGCAAGTTACGTCCGATGAACCGCCCCATACGGTTCAATTCATCGGTGCTGCTCGCGTAGTGAAACAGATACATGGCGGTGATCAAATCTGCGGGTGGCTTCCAGGTAAATGCCTCGTCAGCAGCGCTCATTCGGTCGTAGGAAATCACATCCGGAAACGACTCCTGCTGACCGGAGGCGTTTTGCTGTGTCGCCCGCTCGAGCATTTCAGTAGAGACATCAAGACCCAGGACGTTGCGCGCTCGGCCATGGGCTAAAATTCGTGTCAGCCTTCCATCACCACAGGCAAGATCAAGAACACGCTTGTCGGCGACAGACCCAAGCTCCTCCATGAAGACGGTCCATTCCAGCAGTCGATAGGGATTGTCGGAAAACGCCTGTTGCAAATAAGGGGAAGGATTTCGGTCATAGTCCGCCATGTCTCACCTTGCTTCGAGATCGGGTCATGCCAGTAGGGACCAATGTCGAGCAAGAAACAACCGCTGGATTCAATTTTGAGAGAAGCATGGAAAACCAGACGTACGGGATGGCTTTCGGTATTGGTCTCAGTCCGCTTGGAGAACCTTTTCCATTTCAGCTGTGCCTTTCCAACCCTCTTTTTCATAGATGGGCCGGGACATATCCGAGGAGTGAAGAACCACGTAATTTATGCCACGCTCGCGGAACGCGTCTTCGGCAGCCCTGATCAGCTGGCCAGCGATACCCTGCCCCCGAAGGTGCGTTTCGACAAAGAGGTTCAGAATACGGCCGCGTTTTGTCGTTGTCGGGTGCAGAGGATGAGGCGGAAACTCCAGTTCCATTAGGCCAATACCACCAACAGCTTCATTGTTCTGACAGGCAACGAAACCGAAGTAACCACCCGAACTCAGTTGCGCCTGCAGCCAGGAACGAAAAGGTTGCTCCATCTCGTCAATCACGTCTGCCGAGAGTTCCATGGAGGTGAACATTTCGCGCCGGTGTCGGCAAACCAGGTCAAGGTCGCCCAGCTCAAGCGGACGAAGCGTGCAGGACACGGCAAAAAGGCCCCCTAAGCCTCGTAGACAATCTCGCGCGTCTCGCGGAACGTCACATCCGGAAACTTCTCGGTGACATGACCGATTTCCCAGGCGTTCTTGAACAGGAACACCGGCTTGTCGTCGCGGTCGTTGGCGATGGACATGCGATGACCTTCCAGCATCTTCTGAAGGGTCTGGCTGTCGGTCTCGATCCAGCGGGCGGTGGTGTAGGGAACGGCCTCAAAACCGATCTCTGTTCCGTACTCGGCCTTCAGCCGATCGACCACCACATCAAGCTGCAGCGCACCGACGACACCGACGATCCAGTTGGAACCGAGATCAGGCTTGAAGATCTGGACAAGCCCCTCTTCGGCCAGGTCTTGCAGGCCCTGGCGCATCTGCTTCACCCGCATGGTGTCGGACAGGCGAACGCGGCGCAGGATTTCCGGCGCGAAGGCCGGAAGGCCGGTAACGTGAATGTTCTCACCCTCTGTCAGGGTATCGCCAACCCGGAGCTGACCGTGGTTTGGCACACCGATCACGTCGCCCGGGTAGGCAAGATCTGCGATCTCACGTTCTTCGGCAAAAAAGAAGATCGGTGCCGAGACAGCGATCTGCTTGCCGGCCCTGACATGCTTCAGCTTCATGCCCCGCTTGAAAGTGCCGGAGCAGAGACGCAGGAAAGCGATCCGGTCACGGTGTTTCGGGTCCATATTGGCCTGAACCTTGAAAACGAAACCGGTGACCTTGTCCTCTTCCGGCATGATGGTCCGGCCACCGGTCGCAGGCTGCGAATGTGGCGGGGGGGCAAAGTCAGCGATGAAGTCGAGCACTTCCTCGATGCCGTAGTCCCGAAGCGCGGAGCCGAAGAAGACCGGCGTCAGATGCCCTTCCAGGAAGCTTTCCTTGTCGAAGGCCTCATAGCCTTCCGCTCCAAGCTCCACGTTTTCAGTCAATTCTTCCATGATCCGGTCAAACACCGTACCCGTCAGAACCTCATCCTCCAGCCCGGAGACATTCCTGGTTTCGGCAAAGGGACCCCCGCGCTCGCCATCGGACGTATGGAACTGCTTCTTCTGCCAGTCATAGACGCCGAAGAAGTCGGATCCCATGCCAACGGGCCAGGTCTGGGGAGAGACATCCAGCGCCAGGGCTTCCTGAACCTCGTCCAGGATTTCCAGGGCATGACGGCCTTCACGGTCGATCTTGTTGACGAAGGTGATGATCGGAATGTCGCGCAGGCGGCAGACCTCGAACAGTTTCCGGGTCTGGGTCTCGATGCCCTTTGCAGCGTCGATCACCATAATTGCCGCGTCGACGGCCGTCAGGGTCCGGTAGGTGTCTTCGGAAAAGTCTTCGTGGCCTGGCGTGTCCAGGAGGTTGTAGACAATGCCCTTGCGTTCAAAGGTCATGACCGAGGACGAAACGGATATGCCGCGTTCCTGTTCGATCTTCATCCAGTCCGAGCGCGCGCGCCGGCGCTCACCGCGTGCACGCACCTGACCGGCCGCCCGGATCGCACCACCCGACAGCAGCAGCTTTTCCGTCAGCGTGGTTTTACCGGCATCCGGGTGGGAAATGATCGCGAATGTGCGCCGGGCCTGGTAGGGCGCAACACCGTTGTGGCTGGTCATTTGGATCTCCTGATCCGTCTTGTATCCCGCAGGTCGCGCAATCACACAGGGAAAACCCGGGGCGCAACAACTCAATTGGAGCTGGACGGATTGATGTTTCGTTGGCGCAGGTCATAGAAAGGATTCACGCAAATTTCCAGAAAAGAATTGCGATTCGCGCGTTCGATCCAAGGAGAATGTCCATGAGCCGCAGCAAATGTTTCGTCGTTGGAGTGGTGATGATCCTCGCCACGGCGGTCATTCTTCTTGCCATGGGCCGAATTCCGATCTGCGACTGTGGTTATGTGCTGTTGTGGACGCCTGCGGACGACTTTGCCGGATCGTCCCAACATATTGCCGACTGGTATACGCTTTCGCACATCATCCACGGCTTCCTGTTCTACTGGTTCCTATGGCTGCTTTTCCGCCGTCACTCGGTTGGCGAGCGCGCCCTTGGCGCAATCTTTCTGGAAGCTGCGTGGGAAGTCGCCGAGAACAGCCCGTGGATCATCGACCGTTATCGCGAGGCTACCATTGCAGTCGGCTATACCGGCGACAGTGTTCTCAATTCCGTATTCGATATCCTCTGGATGTTGCTCGGTTTCTTCTTCGCCGCACGCATGCCCGTCTGGGTCACCGTGCTGACGGCAATCGCGTTCGAGCTGCTGGCGCTCTGGGTGATCCGGGACAATCTGACCCTGAACGTATTGATGTTGCTCTACCCTGTTGAAGCGATCAGGACCTGGCAAGGAGGCTGATCAGCCAAGCCGTTTCAGAGCCCAATGGTCTCTCTTCAAACATTTGCCGTTCTCAATGGTCATCCCCGACTTGATCGGGGATCCAGTCCACGCCTGCAAAGCCGTTGCATCCAGGAAAAGGCACAGCATCGAAAAGGCGTCGATATCGACCGGCAAAGCTCTGGAAGCCAATGGATCCCTTGTCGCGCTGCGCTTGCCGGGGATGACCGGTGCGCGGTTGGCCTTTGGCCTGGACAACGAGGCCAACGACCTACCGCACACTCATGTATCTTCAGCTTCACGGCTTGACCGGAGGAACGACGTTCACGGTCAGGGATGCCTTTCGCATGTGAGTGGGTGTGGGATTAAGCTTCGTGCTGCCTGCATGATCCTCTTCCTCTTCTTCCGGATCCAGATCGATAATGATCAGGTTTTCCAGGAAGGCAATCAGCGCGCCGCGGTCCTGATCGGCAAGCGCAGCAAAGGCTTCACGGCTGACTTTGGCCTCACCGCCATGGGCAAGGATAGCCTCCTCCAGCGTGGTCGCATTGCCGTCATGAAGCCATGGACCGGTCGAACCAACCCCGGCCAGCGAAGCAGTCGGCCAGACAGAGGCACCTGTACCATGCACATCGACGGCGTCGCTCAGGCCATCTCCCATGTCATGCCGCTTGAAATCGGAATACCAGGCAATCAGGGCCGAACCGTCCTCGTCGGCCGGGAAGGCACCCAGGTTCAACGTTTCCCCGCCCCGGGCATTAACATGATTGTTGGGAGAGTCCTTCGTCAGGTCGAACCAGATGGCCGTGTCCCGTGTCAGACCGGCATCCGCTGCTTTCTCGCCACTTGGGAAGATGTCCTCGTAAAACCCCTTCTGCAGGCTCGGTTCACTGAAGACAGGGGTCGAGACTTTCATGACCGGGACATGGCAATTCGCACAACCGATCTCGCTCAAGACATCCTGGCCGCGCAGGATCAGGCTCTTTTCCTCCGGAGCGAGTTCAATGACGCCCTTCTCGTCCAGTTCGAGCCTCGAAATCGGCCGTTCCAGTCCGGCCATGTAGACGGTCAGCGCCGTCAGGTCTCCGACGGAAAGCTCACCGGTTACGCCGTCATGGTCGCCGTCGTGATTACCGACCAGTTCATCGGCCTGCATTCCCAATTCATTGTGCGCAGCGTGCCGGGTGAAGGCGCGGATGGAGGCGTGTACCCCCTTCCAGCCAAAGACCCGGATCACGAGATCCTCATCCACACCTTCAACACCGCTGTGATCGTAGTCGGCAACACAGATGCCCGACTGCGGGTCCCGCATCGGTTTTGCCGCCAATTGACCGAAACTGACGGACTTCGAAGCCAGGTCGACGGTTGCAGTCTCGTTCAGCGTGCACACCTCTTCTTCCAGTTTTGCTGCCTGTGCCTGAAGATCGGCCGTCATTTCTTCCGCTATGCGTTGTTTCGCGCCAAGGGCAAAGAGATGCGGCGTATTGCGGTGGAGATAAAGTGCCGGATTTCCCGTGTGCAACGGATCAACGATGCCGTTCAGCGGATTCGGACCGGCGCCATTGGCGTGGGGTGCGGAATGGCAGGCAATGCAGGATTGGGCAACCGGCCCGGTTTCCCGCGCGGGCAGGTGTGTTGTCCACTCCCCGAACGCCTTCAGGTCCGCACGCGGCATTCGCGTAAACCGTCTTCCGTCCTGGCTGACCTTGGCGCCCACACCCCGGTCAATGGTGAAGCTCGCTTCGGTCAGTTCATCCCCGGCTTCGAAGGCTTCGATAAAGGCCGCCTTCGGATCTTCACGCGTCAGCTCGTTCAGGGCTCTCTGATCGACAGGTGCCGGAACTTCCGCAGACACCGGCAATGGCAACACGGTCCAGCAAACAGCTGTAAAAAGACGAAACCGGCGAAAGGTGTGCGTGCTCATGATTCCTGCCTCCCTTGGTGTTGGTAGCAATCACGTTCCCGTGAAATCAAGGCAAAATCTGGGTAATTTTTCCGTTTTACTTTTTTTGTTTTTTTCAGGAATAAATAAATAATTCAGGTGTTGTAGAACAAAAGCCATTCATGCGCCTGCCGATTGATCTTTTATATAAGTTCAATTTCTGCAGACTTGTGCTTTGCTATTTTTCTCGGCGCTTCAACCGTAATTATTCTTAAATGTGAAACAGTTTATGTTTCTTCAAAAGATCAATCAGGACTTCGCGCGCATGCTGTCGGTGGCTCCTGTGACGATCGCGCGCCTTGTCGGAGTCCCCCTCCTTGATCGCGTCATAAACGGCCCGGTGGTCCTCGTTGGACTTCAACGGCAAGGGGCGGATATAGAGGGTCATCGCACGCGCGCGCCGGACCTGGTTGGCCATCATGGAGACGATGGATTCTACCCTGGAATTCCCCCCCAACCGGACCAGTTCATCATGGAAGGCATCATCCGCATGCGCCCAGGCTTCACGGTCCTCGCGCTCCAGAGCCGTTTCCATCGCTTCAATGGACTGTTTGAGCGCCTTAAGGTCTTCGTCCGAATAGCCCGAGCTTGCCGCCTCCTCGGCCGCAAGGCTTTCCAGTTCGGTAAGCACGGAATAGATTTCACCCATGTCCTTGAGTGACAGGGTGGAAATGCGCACCCCTTTTCTGGGCCTGACCTCGAGAAGTCCCTGCTGGGCGAGCATCAGGGTTGCTTCACGGACCGGGGTCCGGGACATGCCGAGCCTGTCCGCCAGTTCGCTCTCCAGGTGATCCGACCCGGCTGCCAGTTCGCCGTCAAAGATGAGCTGGCGGATCTTTTCCATCGCCTGCGTGGTGATTGTTTTGGGTTTTGGCGCTTCAAGCACTGGCAAACTCCCGGATTTTCTGTCCCAAGCGATCCGATTCATAAATCGCCCGCTCAATTTCGATGACCCTCAAATAGTCTCGCGCTTCGTTTTCCAAGGGTTTTCCATCCAAAACACCTTCGACGACGTGATTTATCAGGTTTTTCACGCAGTCGCCGCCGAAACCGTCCCACTTCTGGGCCGCCAGGAGCACCTTTTCGGTCTGCTCGCCAAAATGGCGAAGCTTGACCGATCCGTCGCCAAACAGGCTCAGCGTACCCAGTGTTCCCTCCACAAGTGCTTCACCCAGCGTGGTCCGGCAATTTTCTGCCGCATGATCCAGCAACCTGTTGCCGTCAAACATGGCGCGGACACCGTTTTTGTAATCCAGGATGAAATAGCCCGCATCTTCTCCCTTGATGACCGGATTCAGCCTGCGCAGGTCCGCATAGACCGCCTCCGGCTCTCCGAGCAGGTACCGGAATGTGTCAATCCAGTGCACACCGGTCTCGTGGACCAGAAGCTTCGGCATTGTCTGGAAATAGGGTTGCCGGTCCAGATAGGCTTCGGGACCCTGCCCGTCTCCCGTTCTCAGGCGGAATGTGAGTTGAAGCATGTCGCCAACCAGACGGTTGTCGAGCGCCTGCCTGATTGTTCGATACCAGGGCTGGAAACGGAAATTTTCGTGAATCACGACCGTGACCCCGGCAGCTTCCGCGAGCGCGGTTGCTTCCCGCGCCTGCTCAAGCGACTCGCAAAACGGTTTCTGACAGATGACGGTCTTTACGCCTTTCTCGATCGCCAGCTTCAGGGCCGCTAGGTGAGTCGCTGGTGGCGTGATGATGTCGACCAGATCTGGACGCGCCATCTTCAACATGCACTCGAAATCCACAAAAGCCGTCAAGCCGGTTGCCTTGGCTTTTTCGCGGTCCTGGTCACAGGCACCGACAAGGCGCACGCGCTGCATCTTGCGCCAGGCTTCATAGTGAAATTGCGCGAAATAGCCAGCTCCAAGGCACGCAACACGTAAGGCTTCCTCGCCTTCCTTCATGCTTTCGATCCTCCCGCGCTCCCGTGTCGGGAGCAAAAATTACGTCGTTACAAATTTGATAGTCGACATTACCGACGTTGACAAGGGATTTAATTACGTATACGCAATTCAATGTGTAAATCGATACGGACGCATCCTGCGCCGTGGGAGGAGACCGAAATGCTTGATAAGAAATCCCTGAGCCGCCTTTTTCTGAGCGCGGCTATTCTCGCCGCCGGTATGGGCGGTGCATCTGCTGTTGAAACCCTGCGCTTTAGCCACACGGACAACCCGGGCGGGTCCCGCCAGGCAGCAGCAGAACTGTTTGCTGAAAAAGTCGGCGAATACACGGATGGCCGCTATGAAGTTCAGATTTTCCCGTCAGGACAGCTCGCTAACGATCCCAAAGCCATCGAACTGCTTCAGCTGGGTGGTGTGGACTTCACTGTCTCTGCAACTGGCAGCTATGCTACTCACCTGCCTTCCCTGAACCTGACCGCGATGCCGTTCCTCGTGGACACCTACGAGCAGGGCTGGGAACTCTATGACAATTCCGACTGGCTCCAGGGCGAATTCGCCAAGCTTCCGGAAAAGGGTTTCCGCGTTCTGTCAACCTGGGAAGCCGGTTTCCGCAGCTTCACCACCAACGAGCCGCTTGCGTCTCCGACAGACGCTGAAAGCATGAAAATGCGCGTCTTCCCGAACGACATGATCCGCTGGTCCATGGAAGCCATCGGGTTCCAGACTGTCGTCATGCCGATCACCGACGTATACCTGTCCATCCAGCAGGGCATCGTGAATGGTCAGGAAAACCCGGTCGACACCATCAAGTCGCTGCGCTTCTACGAAGTTGCTCCGAACATCACCCTGACCCGCCACGTGTACAGCCCGCTTCCGCTGACGATTGCCGAAAAGACCTGGCAGTCCTTCTCCGACGAAGACAAGGAAGCCGTCCTCAAAGCTGCAACTGAATCCGCCGCATTCAGCCGGAAGCTGGTCAAGGACTCCGTTGACAGCCAGCTTCAGGAAATGTCCGAAGCAGGTGCGACTGTGAGCGTGCCGGAAATCGGTCCTTTCCGTGATGCAGTCCAGTCTGTCTACGCAAAAGCAAAAGACGTTTACGGCGATGAAGCCGTTAACAACATCCTTGCTGACGCTGCTGCGATCCGCGAGAAGCTCCCAGCCCAGAACTGATCGAGCATTTGGGCAACTCGCCGGAACCCCAGGCCCGCAGCCTGGTGGTTCCGGCCCTTTCTTAAAAAAGAGAAGACCCTTGGATTACCGAGATCACTATCCGGCTGCGCTTCGCTGGCTCAGCCATCTGGTCGACATTTGCCTGGCGCTAGGCGGCTTTGCGATCGTCACCCTGGTGTTCTGTAACGCCTTTCTCAGGGGGTTCGCAGGTTTCGATCTGGCCTGGTCGCTTGAAGTCACCAGTTTCCTGCTGCTGTGGAGCACCTTCATCGGGTGTGCAGCTGCCATTGCGCGGGGCGCGCATATGCGCGTCACCGAGATCGTGGAACGCCTGTTGCCCATCAAGGGCCAGCGCGGTCTTTCCATCGGTATCGATGCGATCATCGCCGTCCTGCTGATCAGCCTGATCTACACCGGCTACAACATTTCTGTTCACACCTGGGCGCAGAAGACCACCGTTCTCTATTGGCCGGTCGGTCTGCTTTATGCCTCCATGCCGGTCGGCATGGCCGTGAGCCTGATCTTCCACCTGTGGAACATGGTGTTCGACATCCGCAACCCGGTGGTTCCCCACGCAACCCATTCTGACGGCGGAGAGTCCCTGCTATGATCCTCTTATTCGTAGTCGCGGTGTTTCTGACCACCGTCTTCATGGGCATTCCGCTTGTCTGGGCAATCCTGCTGACCGCTGTCCTGCCGATTTTCGTCTTTGACCTTGGCTACCCGCTCCAGGCCCTGTTCCTGAACTTCATCGGCGGTGTTGAGCCAAACCACTTCCTGGCAATTCCGCTCTTCATCGTGGCCGGTGAAATGATGAGCCGGGGTGGTGTCGGTCTCAGGATTATCGGCTTCGCCAGGGCCGCGTTCGGCTTCATGGCGGGCGGGCTCGGCATGGTTGTCGTCGGCGCTTCGATGATCTTCGGCGGCATTTCCGGATCGGCCATTGCCGACTCGGCAGCCATCGGCTCCGTGATGATCAAGAACATGTCGAAGGAAGGTTACAACACCGCTTTCGCGGCAGGGCTTGTTGCTGCGGCCGGTACGATCGGCATCATCATCCCACCCTCAATACCGATGCTGATCTACGGCTTTGTAGGAAACGTCTCTGTCGCGGATCTGTTCCTGGGCGGCATGATCCCGGGTGTCCTGTTCGGCGCCCTGTTCATGGCTGTCTGTTACTATGTCGGCAAGTCGACCGGGTGCGATCCCGGGGGCCGCACGACCACCCTCAAGGAACTGACTTCGTCCTTCATCGGAACCGCACCGGCACTCTTCATGCCCGTGTTGATCCTCGGCGGTATCTTCACCGGCTGGGTCACTCCGACGGAGGCAGCAGCGCTTGCCGTGGTCTATGGTCTTTTCGTCACCACAGTCGTCTACCGCGATTTCAAGCTCAGAGACCTTCCGCGCCTCCTGATCGACTCCTTCGTGACCAGTTCGGTCGTGATGGTTGTTATCGGCGCCACGACGGTGCTTGGCTGGCTGATCACGCTGGAACAGATGCCACAGATCCTGGTCGGTTTCGTTCAGGACTTCTCCACCGGCCCCTGGATGTTCCTGTTGCTGGTCAACATCGTGCTCCTTGTCCTGGGGCTCGTGCTTGACCCGGTACCGGCGATCCTCCTGACGGCTCCCCTGTTCCTGCCAACAGCACAGGCCTTCGGTGTCGATCCGGTCCATCTGGGCGTGATCATGACCTGTAACGTTGCAGTGGGCCTGTTTACCCCACCGGTGGGTGCAACACTTTATGTTGCCTCGCGTATCTCCGGTGTCGGCGTACTTTCAATCGCCCGCAAGATGGCTCCGCTCTATCTTGCTGCAATTGCCGCGCTCCTGGCCGTAACATACTTCCCCGTCGTATCGATGGGCATGGTTCACCTGTTCCGCTAAGGAGGCGGATGACATGTACGCAGTCACCGTGCTGTTCAAAATCAAGGAAGGGCGGCAGGATGAATTCCTGCCGCTCATGATCGAAAACGCCAGACTTTCGCTGAAAGACGAGCCCGGTTGCACCCGTTTCGACGTTTGCACCGATCCGGCCCGGCCCGGCGAAGTATTCCTGTATGAAATCTATGATGATGCGGCGGCCTTTCAGGTGCATCTGAAAACGCCGCATTTCCTGAGCTTCGACAAACAGGTTGCCGCAATGATCGCAGACAAGACCGTGTGGACCTATTCCGAGGTGGCCGCATGACGCCGTGGGAAGTCTACGCAGTCAAATACGCCGATCGGAATTCGCGGACACGGAAGGACAGCTTCCTGTTCGACGACAATCACGATCAGCCTCATGACATGGACTATTTTATATGGGTGTTGCGCCAGCGGGACGAGATCATTCTTGTCGACACCGGCTATGACCAGGAAGAGGGTGATCGTCGGGGTCGACCGATCCGTCTCAACCCCGTCGAAGCCCTGGCCCCACTCGGCATCGTTCCGGAAAACGTGTCGACCATTATCGTGACACATCTTCACTATGACCATGCTGGCGGGTTGCGGCACTTTCCAAATGCCACGATCCACCTGCAAGCGAGTGAGATGGCCTTTGCCACCGGACCCTGCATGTGCCACGGCACCATGCAGGCTCCCTTCACGGCCGACCATATTTGTGAAGCCGTTCAAAGGCTTTATTCCGGACGGGTGATTTTTCACGACGGCGACGGAGAGGTCCGGGAAGGTCTTACCGTTCACAGGACCGGTGGTCACAGCCAGGGCCTTCAGGTGGTCCGCGTTCTCACCGAGGCCGGCTGGATGTGCCTGGCATCGGACGCCTCGCACTATTACGAGAACTTCCTCTCGGGCAAACCCTTCCCAATCGTCGTTAATCTTGCGGACATGTTTGAAGGGTTCAAAACCATTCGTAGCCTTGCAAGCTCCGACGATCTCGTCATCCCGGGCCACGACCCGCTGGTGCGTGAGCTCTTTCCATCAACAGGGCCGGATCATGTTTTCCGCCTCGACCGCGGACCGGTAAAGGTGTTTCCGTCATGAAACTCGGCGTCATTGCAGACGATTTTACTGGCGCATCGGATATCGCGCTCATGCTGTCGGACGGCGGCATGCCGACCGCGCAATATGTCGGCATTCCGGATGGCCCCGCGGGCGATACTGTTGAAGCCGGGGTCATCAGTCTGAAATCACGGACGGTGCCCGCGCAGGAGGCCATCGCGGCTTCGCTTGACGCATGTGACTGGTTGCTGGCGCAGGGCTGTGAACAGATCATTTTCAAGGTCTGTTCCACTTTCGATTCCACGGATGAAGGCAATGTCGGCCCCGTCACGCAGGCGCTCGCCGAGAGGCTTGGCGAAACCACCGTCTATGTCTGCCCTGCTTTCCCGGAAAATGGCCGCTCTGTCTATCAGGGGCATCTGTTTGTAAATGACACGCTCCTCAGCGAAAGCGGGATGCAAAACCATCCGCTGACGCCCATGACCGATCCGGACATCCGGCGCGTCCTGGCCCGGCAAACATCCTGGACAATCGCCCATGTCCCAATTTCGGAAGTCTGGGCCGGTCCCGCTGCCATCGAAACCAGTGTGACCACTTTCGGGCGTGCCATGGTGATCGTCGATGCCATTCGCAACGACGATCTAAAGGCAATCGGTCGTGCTGCGAAGGGCCGGAAACTGCTGACGGGCGGATCGGGCATTGCGCTTGGCCTACCGGAAAATTTCGGCTTCTCTGGCAAGTCCCTCTCCTGGTCCGGGGTGTCGGGCAACGCCGTTGTCCTGTCGGGTTCCTGCTCGAGGGCAACGCGCGGGCAAGTCGAGACCTACCGGTCGCTGGCACCGTCGCGAGAGTTGACCGCAGACGACATCATGGGCAAGAAGATCTCGCTGCAGGAAATTGTCGAATGGGTGCTGCAACAGGACACAACGCCCCTGCTCTATTCCTCTGCTGATCCGGCCGTCGTTGTCGAGGCACAATCCAGATATGGCCGTGAGGCAAGTGCGGACGCGATAGAAACCCTGTTCGCCAATCTGGCGGCTGCCCTGTCCCATGCAGGGGTCAAACGCATTGTCGTCGCTGGCGGAGAAACCTCCGGAGCTGTCGTCTCCGGGCTTGAGGCCAATTCTCTCGAAATCGGCCCCAAAATCGCAGCGGGCGTTCCGGCCCTGAAGGTAACCGGCCGCCCATTGGCGCTGGCATTGAAGTCAGGCAACTTTGGCGGACCGAACTTCTTCTCTGAAGCCCTGTCGGTTCTGGAGAAAGCGGCATGAGCGAGATTTCGGCCGCACGCGAGCAAATCGCCCTTTTGGCAAAGTCGATGTTCGACCGTGGCCTGACGCATGGATCCTCGGGTAACATCTCGCTGCGGCTGTCCGACGGAACGCTTTTGGTGACCCCGACCGGGTCTTCAATGGGAACGCTCGATCCGGCGCGGATCAGTCACATCTCGGAAGCCGGGGACCTTCTTTCGGGTGACAACCCGACCAAGGAAATTCCGCTTCACACGGCATTTTACGAAACCCGGCAGAAGACAGGTGCCGTCGTGCACCTACACTCCTGCCATTCCGTCGCCCTGTCGCTGTGTCCGGACATCGATCCGGATAACGTGCTCCCGCCCTTGACGGCATACGGCATCATGCAGCTGGGAAAGGTCAAGCTTCTCCCCTTCTTCGTTCCTGGCGACCCGGCCATGGGCGATGCGGTTCGGGGATTGGCCGGCAAACGCACCGCCGTGCTTCTTGCAAATCACGGCCCGGTTGTCGCGGGCAAGGACCTTGAAGCAGCCGTTTATGCGATGGAAGAACTCGAAGCAACGGCGCGTCTGGCTCTGCTCCTGCGCGGCGTGGCAGCAACTTCACTGAACCCGGAGCAGATCTCCCGGGTGGTAAAACGTATTGACGTTGAATGGACTGAGTAGGATGGCACAAATGAGAATTGCCCTGATCAAAGGTGACGGTATTGGCGTCGATGTCGCCGAGGCAACAATGGCCATCGTGGAAGCCGCCCTTGCGAAGGTTGGTGAGCAAGCCCCCGTCTATGACGAAATCTTGTCGGGAGCAGGCTATTACAAGGAAACCGGTGTCGACATCGAACCGGGCGGCGAAGAACGTGCAGAAGCGGCAGACGCCATCTTTCTGGGCGCCATCGGCCTGCCCTCGATCCGGCACAAGGACGGCACGGAAATTTCGCCTCACCTGCGTCTTCGCGACCGTTTCGGACTTTATGCCGGTGTCCGTCCGGTCAAGGCCTATCCGAACGCCCCGCAGCGTCTGGCCGATCCGCGAGCAGCAGGTATCGACCTCATAATCCTGCGCGAATCCACCGAAGGCTTGTTTTACTCGGCCGCTGCCCATAACCGCAGCCTGGTGGTGAATGATGATGAAGTACAGGACATCCTGCGCATCACGCGCAAGACCACGACCAAGCTGCATGA
Source organism: Roseibium sp. (assembly GCA_017643925.1). Lineage (GTDB taxonomy): Bacteria > Pseudomonadota > Alphaproteobacteria > Rhizobiales > Stappiaceae > Roseibium. The sequence goes on from JAEPML010000005.1 coordinate 264,548, forward strand.
CTTCGCCTTCAATCTTGCACGCAAACGCAGGGAACGCGGCAAACCCGGACACCTGACCTGTGTCGACAAGGCCAATGTGTTTACGTCCCTGGCCTTCTTCCGAAAGCTGTTCGACGAAGTCAAGGAACGGCATCCGGACGTTCCGGTCGGATACAATTACGTCGACGCACAGGCGCTCGATCTTGTTCGCAAACCCTGGGAATTCGACGTGATGGTCACCGAAAACATGTTCGGTGACATCCTGTCGGACCTTGCCGGCGGCCTGGTCGGCGGCATGGGCATGGCGGCCTGTGCAGAAATCGGGGATGCCAACGGCTTATTCCAGCCGGCGCATGGCAGCGCGCCGGATATCATGGGGCAGGACAAGGCCAATCCGCTGGCTGCCATCCTGAGCGGTGCCCTGATGCTCGACTACCTCGCCGAGAAACTCGAGCGCCCGGTGCTCGCAGATGCTGCGGATCTGATCAACGGTGCCGTCGAACACGGGTTTGAAGAAAACGCGCTGAGGCCGATGGAATTTGGGGGGGACATGGGAACGAAAGCCGTGACAAACCAATTGTTGTCGCGGATTTCCAACCGCATGCCGGCCAAAACATCCGTCAGCGCGTGAGGGGATGCGTTTCAGCGGACGCGTCCCCTCAACCTCACTTCCTGGACTTGGAAACCCCTGCGCAGCTTTCCCTGACAACGAGGTCGCCATGCAGGAGGTGCGCCTGGGTATCGAGCGACTTGTTGGCAAGCCGGTCGAGAAGGATGTTCATCGCAAGTTCGCCGATATGATGCCGGGGCTGGCGAATTGTCGTCAGGCCCGGCGTGAAATTGTTGGCAAACGGAATGTCGTCAAACCCGAGCACCGAGAAATCCTCCGGCACACGATAGCCCCTCAGCTGCAAGGCCGAAATCACGCCGATCGCCGTGTTGTCGTTGAAACAGAAAAAGGCCGTCGGCAGATCATCCTTGATGAAGAGTCGCTCCACAGCCGCGCGCCCGCTCTCGCTTGAACCGTCGCCCTCAACGCGCCAGTCCCGCAAATTCTCGGGCGACTCCTTCAGCCCCTGCTGATAGCCCGAGTGCCGAAGATCGCTCCTGATGTCGGCAAGTCCACCGGAAATGAAGGTGATCCTGCGATGACCGAGGGAGATCAGATACTCCGTCGCCATCTTTGAGGCCGCGACATCATCCACGCCCACATAGGAAATCTCGGGATTGGCAACCGGTCGCTCCGTTGCAACGATCGGAGGCAGTGTTGTCAGAGGCGCCTGCGGTTCTCCGGCAACCGGAATGTGCCCTGTGAGCAGCACCAGTCCGTCAGCCATCCCTGTCGACAGGAAGCGCAGGTAGTTCTGTTCCAGTCCGGTCGTGCCTTCCGTGTTTCCAATCAGAACGCCATAGCCGCGATCGTTGGCGGCCTTTTCCAGGCCTGTCAGGATACCTGCAAAATTCGGGTCAGCGATCGCTGACGCCAGGACCAGGACCATCTGGGAGCGCTGCATGCGCAGGTTCTGAGCCATGGCATTGGCGGTGTAGCCGGTCCGCGCAATAGCCGCCGTGACTTTCTTGCGCGTGCTCTCGGCAACCTTCTCCGGAGACCGCAGGGCCCGACTCACGGTGGCGATCGAAACACCCGCAAGCTTTGCAACGTCTTCAATTGTTGCCGGTCGGTCTACCGGTTCGCTCATTTTTCAATTCCGATCATGTTGCACTGCAAGCCCGAATTAAGTGCATGGAATCTCTTGGCATCTAAGCTGTATAGAGCCTCTTGCGATTCATGAAAAGGTTTACAAACCCAAATGTAAAGGTTTACATTACCCGTGAAAACGTTTACATAAAAAATCATGGCGCCAATGGGGAAGAGGCATTTGGCGCTGGGAGGAACAGAAAATGTCGATGGATGTGTCCGCTTCGGTAGCGATTATCGAGGCTGTCAATATCAGCAAGTCCTTTGGGCCGGTTCCGGTCCTATTCAGCGTCAGCATGGATGTACGTCCTGGTGAGGTTCATGCACTCATCGGCGAAAACGGTGCTGGCAAATCCACGCTGATGAAAATCCTGTCAGGCTTCCATGACCCGACATCGGGCCAGATCCGCCTCGACGGCAAGCAGACTCCCCTCCCCCCGAACGGCGCAGCTGAGCAGCTCGGTATTGTGCTCATCCACCAGGAGCTCAATCTCGCCGAACAGATGACGGTTGAAGAAAATGTTTTCCTTGGCCGCGAGATCCGGACCAACGGGTTCCTGGACCGTGCCGCCATGCGTGCCGAAGTTCAGAAGTACCTGGATGAGATCGGTCTCGACATTCTGCCGACCGACCGCATTTCCAAACTGACGATTGCCCAGAAACAGATGGTTGAAATCGTCAAGGCCGTCAGCCGCAAGGCACGCATCCTGATCATGGACGAACCAACCGCGGTTCTGACCGAAGAAGAGACCGAGGTGTTCTTCCGACAAGTCCGGAAGCTGAAGGAAAGCGGTGTCGGCATCGTGTTCGTGTCGCACAAACTCAACGAGGTCAAGGCAATCGCCGACCGGGTGACCATTTTGCGCGACGGCCAATGGATCGACACGAGGCCCTCCAGAGACCTGACACCGGACACCATGGCCCAGATGATGGTCGGGCGTGAACTGTCCGATCTCTATCCGCCCATGCACGAGGCCGACGTTGACGCCCAAAAAGTGCTTGAGGTCAGGAACCTGACCGCACCCGGCGTCGACAATGTCAGCTTTGACCTGCGCAAGGGCGAAATTCTCGGATTTTCCGGACTGGTCGGGTCGGGCCGAACCGCAGTGTTCGAAGCCATTTGTGGCCTGTCCCCCATGGAAAGCGGCGAGGTTCTTCTGTTTGGCAAAGACGTCTCGAACATGAGCGTTGCCGAGGCACGGGATGCCGGGCTGGCCTATCTTACCAAGGACAGAAAGGAAAAGGGCCTGCTACTGGACAAGCGGATGCGCCCCAACCTGACCCTGTTTGCGCTTCCCAAGTTCGTTCGAAATCTGACAATCGACCGCAATGCCGAAGAAGATGCGCTCAAACGCGCCATCCGACGGTTCGACGTCCGATCGAGGGATGCAGACATCACGGTCGGCAAGCTGTCCGGTGGCAACCAGCAGAAACTGTTGCTTGCCAAGGTCATGGAATGCGACCCCAAGATCGTCATCATCGACGAACCGACACGGGGCATCGACGTCGGAACCAAGCAGCAGATCTACCATTTCATCGCAGCGCTCGCCGCCGAAGGCGTTTCGGTTGTCGTGATCTCATCCGAAATGCCGGAGATCATCGGAACCTGCCATCGCGTCGTCGTCATGCGGGAAGGTCATATCACCGGCATACTGACCGGTGACCACATCAACGAAAACGAAATCATGCGCTACGCCGCCGGGCTGAAACGGGAGGAACTCCATTGACCATGTCAACCACATCAGATGACGGCGAGGGCAAAACCGCCAAACGGCAGTCCATCGACTTCAAGACGCTTGGGCCGGCCATAGCGCTGCTAATACTCTGCATCATTGGCTTCCTGCTGAATCCGGCATTCATCAGCGAGGGCAATCTCACCAACCTTCTGACACGTTCCGCCTTCATCGGCATCATCGCGGTCGGCGCCACCTTCGTCATTACCGCAGGCGGCATCGATCTGTCGGTCGGCTCCATGGCGGCTGCCATCGCCGGGGTCATGATCATCGTGATGAACAACGCCGTCGAAACGCTGGGAACGGGTGTTCCAACGGTGCTGCTGGGTTGCGGCATCGCCGTCCTCCTGGGGATCGGCGCCGGATGGATCAATGGCGCACTGACCACAAAGGGCAAGATTGAGGCCTTTATCGTGACGCTCGGGACCATGGGTATTTACCGGTCACTGGTGACGTATTTCGCCGACGGTGGCACCTTGTCCCTGAACTTCGACATTCGAGGCACCTATCGCCCCGTCTACTACGACAGTTTCCTTGGCCTGCCCTTCCCCGTCTGGGTGTTCATCGGTGTCGCCATCTGTGGCTGGCTGCTTCTGAACAGGACGGCTTTCGGGCGCTATTGCACGGCGATCGGGTCCAATGAAGCAGTCGCCAAATACTCTGCCATCAATGTCGATCGGGTCAAAACGCTAACCTACATCATTCAGGGGCTGTGCGTGTCATTCGCGACAATCATCTACGTGCCCCGTCTTGGCTCTGCTTCGGCATCGACCGGTGTCCTCTGGGAGCTGGAAGCCATCGCGGCGGTGATTATCGGCGGCACGGTGCTGAAGGGCGGCTACGGCCGGATCGGTGGCACGATCCTGGGCGCCCTGATCCTGACCACGATCGGCAACATCTTGAACTTCACCGACATGATCTCGAACTACCTGAATGGAACCATGCAGGGCCTGATCATCATCGTTGCAGTTCTCCTGCAGCGCAGCGACTGGAAGCTCGGCAAGAACTGAGGTCGTAACGCTACTCAACTGAACCGGGACCCGTCCCCCATTTTTGAACTGGTTCGCACCAGACGGGAGAGGTGCGCCTTACTGACAGCATTGGGAGGAAGAAATGTTGTTGAAGAAAGCATTGGGAGTCATGGCCGTAACCAGCGCTCTTGTCTTTGCAGGCAGTGCGGTTGCAGATGAAAAAATCAAGATCGGCGTCAGCTATCCGACACCGACCCATGCCTGGGCAGCCGGCATGAACTGGCACGCTGAACAGGCCGAGAAACGTCTGGAGAAACTCTATCCGGATGTCGACCTCATCCTGGTCAACTCGCCGGATCCGGGCGCACAGGCAAGTGCCCTGGAAGACCTTGTCTCCGTTCACCAGATCGATGCACTCGTCGTTCTGCCGTTTGAATCCGAGCCGCTCACCGACCCGGTTCTGAACGTCAAGAAATCCGGTGCATGGATCACGGTCGTCGACCGCGGCCTGAGCCAGCCGGGCATCGAAGACCTTTATGTTGCCGGCAACAACCCGGAGCTTGGCCGGGTTTCCGCCCAGTACATGAAGGGCCGCCTGAAGGACGGCGACAACATCGTGGTTCTGCGCGGTATCCCGACCGTCATCGACAATGAGCGTTTCGACGCGTTCATGGCCGAGATCGAAGGTTCCGGCATCAACGTTCTGGATCACAAGCACGCCAACTGGAACCGCGACGACGGCTTTGAGGTGATGCAGGACTTCCTGTCCCGTTTCCCCGACATCGACGCCGTCTGGGCCCAGGACGATGACATTGCCATTGGCGTGGTTGCTGCTCTGAAACAGGCTGGCCGTGACGGCAACGGCATGTTCGTGGTCGGTGGTGCCGGCATGAAGGAAATCATCAAGGGCATCATGGATGGGGACGAGTTGATCCCGGTCGACGTTCTCTATCCGCCGGCAATGATTGCAACTGCCATGGACGCGACCGTCAACGCGTTCAAGTCCAATGGACCGGTTGCAGGCCGCTACATTCTTGGCGCGACCCTGATCACGCGTGAAAACGCCGAGAGCTACTACTTCCCGGACTCTCCCTTCTAAGAGCCCGTGCACCTGGGGCCGGGACTTTCACGCGATGGGGTCCCGGCCCCCTTTTCAACCAAACGAGCGCCAAGCAATGCATGTGGACGTCTGAGGTTTGAACTCAGACCGCATTTATCGCTTTACGCTCTCATCTGGAGGAAACCATGAAAACCATCAAGGGACCCGCGCTTTTTCTTGCTCAGTTTGCCGGAGATGAGGCGCCTTTCAATTCCTGGGACGCAATCACCAAATGGGCAGCCGACTGCGGTTATCTCGGTGTGCAGATCCCGAGCTGGGATGGCCGACTGATCGACCTTGAAAAAGCAGCCAGCTCCATGACCTATTGTGAAGAGCTTGCCGGCACGGCAAAAGAAAACGGTGTCGAAATCACTGAATTGTCCACTCATCTGCAAGGCCAGCTCGTGGCGGTTCATCCTGCCTATGACACGGCTTTCGATGGCTTTGCGGCCCCTGAGGTTCGTGGTAATCCAGCCGCCCGGCAGGCCTGGGCCGTTGAACAGTTGAAACAGGCCCTGACCGCCAGCCGCAATCTTGGAATTTCCGCGCACGCAACATTTTCGGGCGCCCTTGCATGGCCCTATCTTTACCCTTGGCCACAGCGTCCGGCAGGTCTGGTTGAAACTGCGTTTGACGAGTTGGCCAAGCGCTGGCGCCCGATCCTGGATTACGCTGACGATATGGGCGTGGATGTCTGCTACGAAATCCATCCGGGAGAAGACCTCCACGACGGCGTTACATTTGAAATGTTCCTGGAGCGCCTCAACGACCACAGCCGTTGCAAGATGCTTTATGACCCGTCCCACTACGTCCTGCAATGCCTGGACTATCTGGACAATATCGACATTTACAAGGACCGGATCGGCATGTTCCACGTCAAGGATGCCGAGTTCAATCCGACAGGTCGCCAGGGCGTTTACGGCGGATACCAATCCTGGGTCGATCGTGCCGGCCGGTTCCGCTCGCTCGGTGATGGCCAGGTCGACTTCGGGGCCGTTTTTTCAAAAATGGCAGCCAATGATTTTGATGGTTGGGCTGTTGTGGAATGGGAGTGCTGCCTGAAACACCCTGAGGACGGCGCCCGGGAAGGAGCTCAATTCGTCAAGGATCACATCATCCGGGTGACTGAAAAGGCCTTTGATGATTTTGCAGATGGTGGAACAGATGACGTCGCCAACAGAAAGATGTTGGGAATCAGCTGAACACCACCCGAATGCGGGTTGCCACGAGGACAGAAATACGGTTCTGTAATCGATTACACGACCACATTCCGTGGGTCTATCAGACGTCGAGCTTTTGCAGACGTGCCTGGCTCGATGTCCTGTTTCCGCGTGGACACGGATCAGGCAGATAGTCACGGAATGAAGTCGGCACAGCGTCAAAACGATCAAATGCTCCGCACATTGCGGAACGGATAATTGCAGGAGGAACCAGATGGCAATTGAAGGAAAAGAAGACAATCCTGAATCCCGCCCCATTCGCCTCGGAATGGTCGGTGGCGGCAAGGATGCCTTCATCGGTGCCGTTCACCGGTTAGCTTCCAGGATTGATGGTCGTTATGACCTGGTCGCAGGCGCCCTGTCTTCCACACCGGAAAAGGCACAGGAATCCGGCCGGGCGCTTGGCCTCAAGGAAGACCGTATCTATTCGTCCTTTGAAGACATGGCGAAACGCGAGGCGCGTTTGAAAGACGGCATAGAAGCGGTGGCGATCGTGACACCGAACCACGTTCACTACCCTGCTGCAAAGGCTTTCCTGAAACGTGGAATTCACGTCATCTGCGACAAGCCTCTGACGTCAACGCTCCCTGATGCCAAAAAGCTTGCGAAAGCGGCAGAAGCCTCCGACAGCCTCTTCTTCCTGACACACAATTACACCGGTTACCCGATGGTGCGTCAGGCAAAGGAGATGGTCGCCAACGGAGACCTTGGCAAGGTCCGGGTTATTCAGGTGGAATATCCGCAGGATTGGCTGACCGTGGAACAGAACAACAAGCAGGCCGATTGGCGCACGGACCCGGCGCGCTCGGGAGCCGGCGGATCGACAGGTGACATCGGTACACACGCATATAACCTTGCCTGCTTTATCACGGGTATGACAGCTGATAGCCTCGCCGCCGACCTACAGTCCTTTGTTCCAGGCCGCCAGGTTGACGACAATGGACATGTGCTGCTGCGTTTCGAAAGCGGAGCACGCGGCATGCTCTGGTGTTCACAGGTCGCGCCGGGCAATGAAAACAATCTGAAGATCCGCGTCTACGGGGAAAAGGGCGGTCTTGAGTGGCATCAGGAAAACCCGAATTACCTTTACTACACGCCGTTTGGGGAAGCTCTGCGCGTCCTCACCCGCGGTGGTGCGGGCATGTCAGAAAACATCGGACCGTCCACCCGCATTCCTCCGGGACACCCGGAAGGCTACTTGGAAGGCTTTGCCAATCTTTATAAGGATGCAGCCGACGTCATCAGAGCGCATCAGCAGGGTGAAGATCTCGCCAATCTGGTTCCTGGAATCGGCGACGGGCTTGCCGGCGTGCGGTTCGTCGACGCCTGCGTGCGTTCCTCTGCAAGAAACGCTGCCTGGGTGAAACTAGACGGCTGAGAAACCTTGGCTGAAAGTGAGAAAAGGGCCGGAACCTCCATGGTTCCGGCCCTTTTTGTTTCGCCGGTGGTCACACAATCAGCACAACGACCAGGAATCCCGCGGGAAGCCGAGCCAACGCCGGAGACCATCCGAAATTCTCACATCACCGGTGCCTGAATGGTCTGGTTGTTTGAAACCTCTCCGCCTTCCAGCAGATTCAGGATGCTGTGTCCCAGCCCCCTGCCCGATTCAAAGATGTTCTCGTAGATGCTGAAATAGCTGGGGCGGTGCAGTTCGAAGAGACTTGATGTCCGCTTCACCGCCAGATGAAAGTCCGTGCCTGGTGTCAGTCTCCTGTCGGTAAGACTGGACGAAATCGCGAGCGCTGACGTTTCACCCGGACAGACAATTCCTGTCGGAGTGCCGGGCTTGAGCTGCCAGTCGGCGAAATGTTCCCGCAACACTTCCGGAGGACTATCGAGATCAATGTCGACGGGGATCACCGAGGCGACACCGCTTTCCCGCACGGCTCTCATGAAGCCGTAGCGCAAATGCTGGTAGAACGTGAAACGGTCCGGAGGCAGGACAATGCCGATCTCCTGACAGCCGCGATCGATCAGATGACGCGCCGCCCGATAGGCAAATTCCTCGTTGTCATAATCCCAATAGGCATGCGGGGTTGCCAGTTCGGTCCGGCCATGGGTGACAAACGGAAATCCAAGCTCCTGCAGGAGCTTGACCCGTTCATCGAAATATTCGGTCCTTGTAAAGATCAGACCGTCGGCCAAGTGGTTGCGCGTGATGTAATTCACCGGATCGATGGTCGGCTCGCCTTCAAAATCCGGGGTGATGGTCAGGTGATAACCAGTGCCTTTCAGCGCATAGCTGAGGCCTGCAACCATGGAGCGGCCGAAATCCGGGATCTCGTTGTGTGGATCCAGGATAAGGCTGATCACTTTCGTTCGCCCGGTCCGCAACCTTTGCGCGGCGCGGTCCGGTATATATCCAAGCTCGCGCGCGGCCTCGGCGACCCGCTTGCGGGTCTCCAGGGCGATTTGCGGTGAATCGAGAAGTGCACGGGAGACCGTGGTCACGGCGAGGCCAGTTTTCTCCGCAACTGTCTTCAGTGTCGGTTTCTTTCTGACCAAATCGCCCCTCCAAATCACACGTAGAATATACTGGTGAAATTCCCGATACAAACTCGGAAACAGAGTTTATAACGTTATAAATTTTCGTCAACAGATACGCATTGCAGCATTAATTTATTGTTTTTTATCGTTTTATTTTTTCGATTGACAAGCAATCCATTTATAACGTTATAAAATGATCACGAACTCAGGCGTGGATGCTAGGAGTTCGGTATCGGGAGGAAATCACATGATGAAATTCAAGCTGGCCACGATGGCGGCAGCTGTTGCCCTGCTCGCATCCTCAGGCGCCACTTACGCAGAAGACGTGGAGGTTCTGCACTGGTGGACGTCGGGCGGTGAAGCTGCGGCGCTCAACGTTCTGAAGGAAGACCTGGAAGGCCAGGGCATCGGCTGGCAGGACATGCCGGTTGCCGGTGGTGGTGGTTCCCAGGCGATGACCGTGCTGCGGGCACGCGTCACCTCCGGCAACCCGCCGACCGCCGTCCAGATGCTCGGCTTCGACATTCTCGACTGGGCAAATGAAGGCGCCCTTGCCAACCTCAACA
>JAEPML010000060.1 GCA_017643925.1 Roseibium sp.
ATGACCACAGCCGCAGAGGACGGCGAAGATCGCATCGCCGCGAGTTCCTTTGAGGGGACATCTGGCAAGTCGTCCGTCGGTTTTCATGTGTCCGATGTCGGGCTCGATGGCGCTGCGCCGTCGGAGGAGCGCCTTCAGGGGCGGGGTGAGCCCTCGTCTTGATCCGCTGATCAGAACCCGGGTCGTTTCCACGCCATGGCCGCGATAACCGCGGTCGACTACAGCCAGTTCAGGCCGTTGGTCGGTTAGGATTTCCACCTGCTCCAACGCCTCGGCCAGAGTGTGGCCATCATATGGATTTCCGGGCAACGCACGCATGCCGACGACGAAGCCTTCGTCGATTGTCGTGGCGATGCTGACCTTGGTGCCAAATTCGTAGCGGACCCGGGCCTTGCCTTTGGAGATGCAGTCGACGTCCGGTTCATGCAGGGCATAGATTTTACCGCTGCCTCTGGGGGCCTGGTGCAATAAACGCGAGACCAGCACCAGAGTGTCGAGGACCGTTTCGCGGAGGGCGCCTGTCGGAAGAGTTATGGCTGAATCTGGTGTCTGGGCGGTTTGAATGACGGCGGTGCATCTGGTTGGTTTGTTGTTGCGACACAAGCCACCATCCAAAGGAGCACCACCATCATGGACGACGCTACCATCATCG
>JAEPML010000061.1 GCA_017643925.1 Roseibium sp.
GACGATGATGACGAGGATTCAGTAATCGAAAATCTGCCAGATGTTGATCTGGAAGATGATGATGAGCCGATCTCAACTGAAGACGACAATACGTTCCTTGAAACGGATGATGACGACGACGAAATCGGCATCGATGTTCCGTTGGAAAAAGACGACGAATAAATTTTCGATCAGGCGCAAATTCGCACTTGCAAGCGCGCAGGTGACAGACTAATTTGCGCCTCATCTTTTGTCGGGTAAACAACCTCGCTTTACCCGAATTGTGGGGCCATAGCTCAGCTGGGAGAGCGCTTCGCTGGCAGCGAAGAGGTCGTCGGTTCGATCCCGTCTGGCTCCACCAAAAATTCACAAAAAATTCGAATAAAATTTTCGTTCGGCGATATTGATCCGCCTGCAACGAAAAAAGGCGCCATGTTTGGCGCCTTTTGATTTGTATGAGCTGTGTCGTGTTCCTTAGAACTCTTTCCATTCATCATCGCTTGGTTCACTCGCCACGGCCGCATTGCCGTTAGAAACGAATGACTGCGCAACATTTTTGACCTTTTCTTGTAGGCCCTTAATGCCTGTTTGAACTGGCAGTTCCTCTGGTACTTCGTTGTTTGCCCCAACAGGGAGGCGAGGCGAGCCGCCGTCTGTGG
>JAEPML010000062.1 GCA_017643925.1 Roseibium sp.
GTAGATCGGGTGTCCAGATCAGAAGGGCCCGTTCAAGGATGGCACTGAGATCGCTGAAGTCTGTGAATTCTGCGCGCAAGGTGCCGGGCTTTTCACCGATCTTCTTGTCGAGACCAACAACCACGGTGATCGGCCATTCCCGCCCTTTTGAGGCATGCCAGGTGACAATCTCAACCCCCTGCCCGGCGCTCTGGCCGGGGTCGGGGTGCCGGTCGAAGTCGCGTTCCTCGCGGCGCGCCTCCAGCCAGCCCAGAAAAACCTGCGCGCTCGCGCCATGGAAGCCAGCTGCGGCCTTGAAATCACGATGAGCCGAGACGAACTCGCTGACCTCTGCATAGAGCCGCATCAGGTCTGCATGTGCTTGCGCCGCCTCTGGCATGCGCGCAGCCCAGTCGAGGATACCCGCAGCGCGGATCACCAGCGGGAGAAGAGTTTCCAACGGCATGGCCGGTGCGCTCTCGGCCAAGGCAAAAAGATCAGCAAGCTCAGCACAGGTTTCCAGTTCACCATCGGCAAGCAGGCTCATCGCCTGCTGAAGAGGCATGGACGATGGCCCGAGCGTCAGGAGCGCGAGGGCCGCATGGCGATCTGTGGGATCAACCGCGAACGCCATCGCGTTACGCGCCGCCAT
>JAEPML010000063.1 GCA_017643925.1 Roseibium sp.
AGTTGGTAGAGCGCTTCGTTTACACCGAAGATGTCGGGAGTTCGAGTCTCTCATCACCCACCATTCCAAGTCGTTGATAGTGTCGAAAAGCCCTGCGAATAAGGGCACAATCCGATTTCCGCTTTGCAATCGGGTGGACAGCGATGGCTGGAAAAGTCCGCAACATGATCGACATGTCAGGACATCACTGTGCGCCGTCCAGAGACTGACCACAGTTCGTCCAGTCAAGGGCGGAAGGCCGCCCGTCGTGGTGTGTGCGTAGGGAACCTGTGCCCAAACGCGTGCCAAACCCTTCGCACGGGTTTTCAGGTTCTGTTCGGGCGCGCGCTGCACGCAAAAACAGTCACACGGCAACTCGCCTAGAACACCGGAAATCACGGTGCCCAGTCTGCAGGAAGACCTGCCTCATAGTGAGTTCAATACCCGGTCGGCCATCACAGCGGCAGAGGTTCGGTTGTCGATGCCCATTTTCTGGAAAATCTGTTCAAGGTGCTTGTTTACGGTGCGAGCGCTCAGGCCAAGAATTGCGCTGATGTCTCGGTTGGTTTTGCCCAAAGTCAGCCAATAAAGCACTTCGGCTTCTCTTGGAGTCAGTTCAAAGGCCACGGCCAGCACGTTTTCCTTCTT
>JAEPML010000064.1 GCA_017643925.1 Roseibium sp.
GTCCTCAATCGCGGAAAAACTCTCGGCACTGCCCTCAAGGGAGACATAAAGGAGCAAGCTCAGGGCAGCTAAGCCTGAAAAAATAGAGTTTTGAAAGGTCGGGGCGCTGCCCCGGCCTTTTTTTGTTTGTGTGGGGTTTGTTTGAAGGCAAGCGTCAATGCAGTAGACGAACACGAATTGATCAAGCAGATGTCATAGAATTCAACGCAAGTTTACCAAATGCGATTTGTCACTGGCCAAGCGATCACATTACGTTACATTTCAAGGAACAATAATACCGATCCACGCGGAGGACCCCTTGATGAGTAAAGCTGTAGCGATCGCGCAAAAGACATCTTCAAACTGGAAACTCTGGAGCGCCGGTGCGAGTTTAATCGCTGTGCTGATGGCTGGAACCTCTGCATTTGGTGATGAAAACATTACCGTTTCTCACGGGTACAACTTCTTCGGAGAGCTCAAGTACCCTGCGGATTTTGAACGTCTCAATTACGTAAATCCAGATGCCCCTAAGGGGGGTGAGATTTCGATCTGGGGTATGGGAACTTTTGATAGCTTCAACCTCTACACCCGCAAGGGTCGCGCGGGTGGCATGCCCACGATTGGCCACGAAGACATTCTGATGGCAT
>JAEPML010000065.1 GCA_017643925.1 Roseibium sp.
GTAGTGCGACTTTCCGTGTTTCTTCGTCCAGCGCGCATCTACGTCCTTCTGGCTGCGCTTGGCGGGCTTGTCCGCCCAGCCGTCGGGCAACTCCCCCGCCTTGATCGCCTTGTTTTCCTCGCGTGTGTTATGGTTCTTCGGCACCGCCACGATGGAGGCGTCGAGGATCTGCCCGCCCCGCGCGATGTAGCCCTGCCGCGCCAGATACCCGTCGAACTGCCTGAACAGCGCATCCACCTTGCCCGCCTGCGCCAGCGCCTCGCGGTAGAGCCAGACCGTTTTGGCATCCGGCACGCGGTCCTCAAAGCCAAGCCCCAGGAACCTCATGAACGACAGCCGGTCGCGTACCTGATATTCAATCTGGTCGTCGGCCAGGTTGTAGAGCGCGCTCAGAACCAGCGCCTTGAACATCACGATGGCGTCGATCGGCTTGCGCCCGGCGCGCGATTTGCGCTCGGCATCTGGTTTGCGCCAAACCCCCTCGAGAGTTGGTCGGAATAAGGCCTCGGACCACATTCTGGGCAGGGACCCGCTTCCCGCCTCCAATCTGGATCCCTGGATCCATCCTGACTGGGAAAACAGTCAACGCTAGTATTTGAGAATTTCGGCAGTCGGGCGCCCCACTG
>JAEPML010000066.1 GCA_017643925.1 Roseibium sp.
GATCTCGAGCAGATCGCTCTCAAGCTCAGATTGCCATTCAGCTATCTCACCCCGGTAGACGCTCATTCGATAGTCGAGATCTCGCTGTAATCGCGCAGCCTTCACCGCCTGGCGAACCTCTGATGCACTATCGGACTCACACGCAAGCCCGGCATGCAGGGCCCCGTACACTAACTGTGCTGCATTAGAAGCTGAGTTAGCTTCTTCTGGCGCCATTAGGCTCTCAAGCCCCAAGTGATCTTTGGTCATCCTCAAAGCATACTGCGAGTCGATGCAGAACGAAGCCGAATTGGGTGCGTCCGCGGTGCGTCCGATTGCAAAATCGCGCCCTGTCATAACCGGTCTATGTCATTGAAAAAAGTGGCGCACCGGGGAGGATTCGAACCCCCGACCCCCAGATTCGTAGTCTGGTGCTCTATCCAGCTGAGCTACCGGTGCAGGCCGTGTCTTCAGGGCGAGCCCCCGAAGAGGCGCGGAACCTAGCTTCGAGCCCTGGACTTGGCAAGGGGGCTTTCGCGCAAAAAACAGTCCAAGTGCAGCCCGCCTCTCACCCGGCGCGTTCAGGCCTTGCTGGCCTCGAAAACACCGCGCGCAACGGCGCGTGTCAGACAGTCCGCCGCCAG
>JAEPML010000067.1 GCA_017643925.1 Roseibium sp.
CAAAACAGTAGGTTGCCCCACACCAACAGGGACGCCTTGTCCAGATTTACCACAGGTGCCCATGCCTGGATCAAGCTTCATGTCATTGCCCAAAGCTCTGATTTGCATCATCGCAGAAGCACCATCGCCAATGAGTGTCGCGCCCTTCACCGGAGCACCGACTTTGCCGTTTTTCACTTGATAGGCCTCAGTACAGGAGAAAACGAACTTGCCATTCGTGATATCGACCTGCCCGCCGCCGAATCCAACTGCGTATATGCCATCCTTAAGGTCGGCCAAGAGATCGTCTGGATCAGACTCGCCGCCTTCCATATAGGTGTTTGTCATCCGCGGCATAGGCACATGGGCATAGCTTTGGCGTCGGCCATTGCCTGTTGGTTCGACCCCCATTAGCCGTGCGTTCTGGCGATCCTGCATGTAGCCGCGAAGAATTCCGTCTTCGATCAGTATGTTTTTGCCAGAAGGCGTTCCTTCATCGTCGATCGTCAGCGACCCGCGACGATTTGGAATCGTACCATCATCGATTACGGTGACCCCTTTTGACGCAACTTGCTCTCCCACGCGGCCCGAGAAGTTGGACGCCCCCTTGCGATTGAAATCGCCTTCGAGACCATGACCGAC
>JAEPML010000068.1 GCA_017643925.1 Roseibium sp.
TAAGCAAGTGGTGTCTTAGAGTGGTTAAACGAACCTAAAGAAGCGCGACACCTTCTTCATCGTCATCAGGGAGTGCATCGAGCTCAAACTCGTCATTTGCCGGCGTCGCAAGCTGTTTTTGGGTTTCCGCCAGCGCTTTAGCGATCGCTTTTCCAACGCTTTTGGGATCAATTGGCTTGATGACAACCTCATTTGCGCCAAGGCTTAATGCGCGCTCAATATTCTCGGAGCTGGCGTAGGCGGTCATAACAACAACGGCAATGTTCGAGTTGCCGGCAAAGCGTTGATCGCGAACGACGGACAAAAGACCAGCACCTGAAACGTCAGGCATGTACCAATCCATCAGAAGCACATCATATCGCTCTGTTTGCATGCACAAAAGCGCTTCCGCGCCAGAGGCGACATACTTTGTTTGTGTAATCCCGAGTGATTTGAGTTGCGCCGAAGCAAGCGCGCAAGCATATTGGTTATCGTCAACGATCAAGACGCTGAGTTCACTGATACTTGGCTTAACTGATCCCGACAACGCCAACCACACTTAACTTTATTGTTAATGAATTGGCGACAGAACTTACCCATTTTCAACTTAAATGCAACAATAAAATATCAGCAT
>JAEPML010000069.1 GCA_017643925.1 Roseibium sp.
ATCAGCAGAAGAATGGCAAAAAAGACCTGCTGGACTCGGGGCCAGGGCTGATTCACCCGGCTGGGGTGGAAGGTTTTGCCAGAGATTACAATGCCTGAGGCCGCAGCTGCGGCTGCTGCAACCATGGGCTCTCCCAGCAAGGCACAAAGCGTCGCAATGGCGATCAGGGCCGCGAAACCTGCCCGTGACAATTTGCTTAACAGGAATTTTTCGGCCATCTGGGCCATGGTGTCCTTCCTTTTCCTGAGCTCCCTGAAAAAAAACGTCCCCGGGGAGTTGATCAAAAGCTCCTTCAGGTTCCGAGTATGGCATATCGCAGCGGTATAATATCTGTTTGGGATGCGTACTTGAAACGGGGAAGGTAAAGTTAGGCCCTGATTCCCGATTCCGCTCGAACATTGAAAGGTACAACCATGGATATTGCAGCCTACATGGCCGAGGTGGGGCAGCAGGCGCGCACTGCCGCCGCGCGAGTTGCCCGCTCAACCACTGCCACGCGTAACCAGGCCCTGCTGGCAACGGCAGAAGCCCTCGATGCCGCGCGTGAAGAGCTCGCCCGGGCCAATGCCAGGGATCTGGAGCGCGGCCGGGAAAACGGTCTG
>JAEPML010000006.1 GCA_017643925.1 Roseibium sp.
ATCAGGCCCTTGAGGTCCTTGATGTCGCTGTTGGCAGGCACCACCAGAGCCGCATAGTCACCGATCGTACCGGCCACGAGGGTCAGGTCCCGGAAGCTCTGCGGGAACACGCCCGTGAGCGAGCGGATCACGATCGGCGTCGAGTTGACCATGAGCGTGCCATGGTTGCTGTCGGCGTTCTCGATCAGGTAGCCGATGGCCTTGCCACCACCACCGCCGGACATGTTCTCGTAAGAGGCGGTTCCAACAAGACCGGCCTTGGTCAGGGCTTCGCCCGTACCGCGTGCCGTGCCGTCCCAGCCGCCACCTGCACCGCCCGGGATCAGGAAGTGAATGCTGTCAACGACCTGCTCTGCAGCAGCTGCCACAGGTGCGCCGACGACTAGGGCTGCCGCCATTGCAGCGGAAAACGCCCGACGGGTTAGATTAAATGCCATGATATTTTTTTCCTCCACTTGATCCGGCTCGTTTGACCGGTCAACCCGCGGACGCGGCTCGATGGCTCGGTCCAGCGGATATGGAAAGAGCGTAGCGTTAAACCCTGTCACCAACCTGTCACGGAGGTTCAACGTGCTTGCATGCCGCCAGCAGGCGAGGCAAGAAGGTTGTCGGGAGGAGTGAAATCGTGCGCTTATTGCTCGTTGAAGACACCTTTGACATGGCCGAAGCGATCATGATCCGGTTGGAGCGCACAGGCATAGCCTGCGACCTTGCCAAGACACTGGAACAGGCCAGGGCCTGTGTTGATGTTCAGCGGTATGACGTGATCATCCTGGACATCAATCTGCCGGACGGACTGGGTACCGATCTCTTGAAGGAGATGCGTGCACGGGGGGACCGGACACCTGTTTTGATGCTGACTGCCGAGTTTGCCGTTGACGAGAGAGTGTCATCGCTTGATTCAGGAGCCGATGACTATCTGGTCAAACCTTTCGATCATCGAGAGCTTGAAGCGCGTATCCGGGCATTGTTCAGACGGGAACAGGGAGACAAGGTCGAGGAGATCGCGCTCGGGAACCTGACATTCAATCCGTCGGCCAAGCTCGTGCGCATGGGTGACAATCCGATCAATCTCACGCGCCGGGAATTCGCCTTGCTGGAACTTCTTGTCAGGAACAGGGGCGGGACCATCAGCAAGGAGCGCCTGTATGAAGGGGTCTTCAGTTTTCAGGATACGGAAGTCAGCATGAACGCGGTCGAGCTTTATGTTGCCCGGCTCAGGAAGAAACTTTCGGGCAGCTCCATCCGCATCGAGACGCAACGTGGCCTTGGGTACAAGCTGGAAGTCGATGTCTGAATTCATTCACAGAATGGCCCCTTCTTCGCTGACGGCGCGTGTTGCGCTTGGTATCACCCTGCTTCTGATGATTGGCGGCGTCTTTGTTGCCATTGCGGCATTTGCCTATGGCCGCGAAGCGGCACGCACTGCCTACGACCGCTTGTTGCTCGGTGCCGCCAACGACATTGCCTCCGCACTCACGGTGCAGGACGGCAAGCCGACCATCGAATTGCCGGTCTCTGCTTTTGAGTTGCTGGCGCTGGCACCGGATGACCGCATTGGTTACAGGATTATCGGGACGGAAGGGCAAACGCTCAGCGGCTACGACGAGATTTCTCTGCCGGTCAATCGGCAGGAGATCAGCGAAGGTTTCTTCGATGGTGCGTTCTTTCACGAACCTGCCAGATATGTTGTCGTCTCCCGCCGGTTTGCGGAGCGGACTTTGAATGGAACGATCCGGGTCGTGGTCGGTCAGACATTGAATGCCCGTGACGCCATGGCTTACGACATCACGCGAAAAGCGCTCTACGTCCTTGCAGCGTCGGGCTTTGCCATGGCCTTGCTGGCGGCTCTGGTGGTTCGATCCGTTCTCAGGCCGCTGGAAGACATTGCCGGTGGCCTGTCTGCACGTGATCCTCACGACCTGACGCCCCTGGACACGGAAGTGCCCCGCGAAACGGAGGTGATGATCAGCGCGCTGAACGGTTTCATGGCGCGGCTTGACCGCCAGATGAATTCCATGCGGCACCTGATATCGGATACAGCCCATCAGCTGCGAACGCCGGTGGCGGCCCTGCGGGCACAGGCGGATCTGTTTACGGATGAAACGGATGCGTCGAGAAAGGAAAGGATTGTCGAACGTCTCCAGACGCGCACGGCCAGCCTTGGCCGTTTGCTGGACCAGATGCTGAGCCAGGCGCTGGTCATTCACCGCGGGGACAGTGTCCGCCGCGAGTGCGTTGATCTGCGTGACATCGCTCTGGACGTTTTTGAAGACGGTGCACACAAGGTTCTGTTTCCTGAGATGGATGTTATTCTCGACATTGGCGAAACGCCGGTTGAGGTCATGGCCGACGCTCCTTCGCTCAAGGAAGCCCTGAAGAACCTTCTCAACAATGCTCTCAGCTATGGCCGATCACCGGTCCGCATCGGAGCGACGCTGGAAAACTGGACCGCTTCAATCTGGGTCGAGGACGCGGGACCGGGGCCCGCAGACACAGTCCTGGCGGAATTGGGTGATCGTTTCAGCCAGACAACCCCCTCCCGCAAAAGCGGTGCAGGTCTCGGTCTGGCGATTGCCCATTCCGTTGCAGTCTCTTTTGGTGGTCGTCTTTCCCTGGAAAGAACCTCCATGGAAACCTTCCGGGCGGGGCTTGTCTTCGCCGTGACACCGGAGAGAGCGTCATGAAGACGCGGCCCGTTTTCAGAACCCTGCTGTCGGCGATGCTGCTTTCCGTCCTGTCGGGCAGCATCCAGGCTCAGGAAATGGTTGAAATCTTTGGTCCGGAAAACGCGACCCAGACCATTTTGCTGCGCTCCACGACGGATATTTCGGTTTTCGGTCCAGTGGTCGAGGATTTTGTCGAGACGCGGCCCGGACTTGCCGTGCGATATGAGCAGTGGGGCTCCAACGGGCTCTATCATCTGACAAAACAAGAGTGTCATGAAGGCACACCCGGGGCCGATCTTGTTATCAGTTCAGGTGTCCATCAAATGGTGCAACTCGTCAACGAGGCCTGTGCCTGGCGTTACGTGTCACGTCTGACCGAACAGGTGCCCGATGCGCTGCGCTGGCGCGACGAATTGTGGGGCATCACCCGTGAGCCGGCTGTCATGGTCTATAACCGAGATCTTGTACCGGTCGATGAGGTTCCAAAGACACGCTTCGACCTGCTGGATCTGCTGCGGCCCGCCGATACGCCCTACGAAGGCCGTGTGGCAACCTATGACATCGAGGTCTCGGGTCTTGGCTACCTGTTCGCGTTCGCGGATTCACAGGAAGCTTCAACCTTCGGCGCTCTTCAGGAATCCCTTGGCAGGGGCAATGCCGTATCTACTTGTTGTTCCGCGGACATTATTCGCGGTGTGGCAGAGGGAACCTATCTGATCGCCTATAACGTTCTGGGCAGTTATGCGCAGGGATATCAGCAGGAAGACGACCGGGTCGGCATCATCCTGCCCTCGGATTATACGCTGGTCCTGTCGCGCGCCTTGCTGATCCCGAAACAGGCTGAGCACAAGGATCGCGCGGCCGAGTTTCTCGACTTCCTTCTGTCTCCGCAAGGAACACTGGCGCTCAAGGATGCGTTGCTGATCAGTCCGTTGCTGGAAGCGGCGGAGGAAAACAGGCGCGACGCCCTGAGCCCAACTGCAATGAGGCCGATCGGACTGTCTCCGGCCCTCATGGTCGCGCTCGATACCCTGACCCGCGAGACGTTCCTAAGGCGGTGGCGCGCGACCTTTCCCGGACAACGGGGTGATTAGGCGCCGGCTTGTCAACGCCGGTTGACCGGCAGGCTGAAGGTCCAGTTGTTGCGACCAGAGGCTGACGGGATCGGCGGAAAAGGGGCGGCTTTTTGAACCGCTTTCAGGACGGCCTGGTCAAACGCCTTCGATCCTGAAGACCGCGCAAGCCGGACACCGCTCACAGAACCGTTCCTGTTGACCGTAAAGCGGACAATCGCGTCCCGTTGAACCCTGCCGGCATTGCGCGGCGAGCGCACGGATCTCAGGAGTTTTCGATAAACCTTAGCCGGGTAATTGGTTGTGTCGGAGTTCCCGGAATTCCTGTCCTTGCCCGCGCGTTGTGAGCCTCCCTTTTGCGCGGTGCGCGCGGACTTGCCACCAGCCCCGCTCTTGCTTGCGCTTGCCGGGTTCTCCTTTTCTGGTTTTTCGGTTCGTTTTGCGGTTTTGGTCCTGGTTTTTTCATCGGCTGTTGTTTGGCCTGATTTTTTCGAAGACTGCTTCGGCTTCACCGGCGGTGATGGAACCGCCTCCGCGAGCGCCTGAATGACCTGGTCAGGTTTTATGGGTTTCGTGGTCTCGACAAGGGTTTCTTCAAGTTGATCCGTTTTGACCTGTTTGGCTTTTGCAACCTCTTCGTTTTTCACCGGCTCCGTTTGTGAAGATGCGCGGGGTTCCGTTGTGCCCGTTGTCACTGCGGGTTGAAGTTTTGATGCTGCTTCCGTTTTGGCAGCCTCGACCGACGCCTCGACGGTTTCAGTTTCTGTGTTTGTCACGAGTCTCAGAGCCAAGGCATCTTGAGATGCCTTGGCCAGGGAAAGCGGTGGTGTCGAAACCGGTTTGACTGGTGTTGTGACCGTTTGCGTCACGGGCACTGGTTCAACCGTGCTGATTGCAGGGGTTGCCACCTTCGCCGCCGCATCGGGTGGAGCAATTGCTTCGGCCTGGCTGACCTGTTCGGCTTCAATTCGTTCTGTCTGAACGGCTTCGGCGTTTTCGACCTGGTGGGTCCTACCGGCAACAACAGCGTTGAATGGTGATTCTCCAAGTACAGCATGCTGGATGTCTCCTCCGCCTTCGATTTCGATCTCGGGCTTGCTGGAGACGGTCATTGCGACGACCGTGAGATGAATGATGATCGAGGTTGCCAGTGCCCAGAGGAGGGGGCGTCGGAGAAACGTCATTCCTGTCCCCGTCGCGTGACGATGAAGACACGTTTTGCGCCAGCTTCATAAAGAGACGACACATGCGTCAGAAGATCAGATGCCTTCAGTGTCTCGTCGGCACCCAGCCGCACTTCCATCTCCTCGGTGCCGGATGATTGAATGTGGTCTCGCAAATAGACCTCGGCGGTTACCGGCTGTTCCCGGTAGACCAGGGTTCCGTCCGCGCGGACGTAAAGTGCATCGGGGGGAGGCAAACTGTCCGCTTCCGCAGCTTCAGACAGGGTGACTTCCGGATCCTGGGGTGGCGCGAGCTGACCGGCAACAAGAAAGAAAATCAACATCAGGAAAACAATGTTGATCAACGAGATCATTGTCTCGAGCTGCTTCCTTGCGGGTTTTTTCCGAACCTTGATCATCAGTTGCGCGCTACCGTCAGCTTGAGATCCGGCAAGGTCTTCAGCTCGGTCATGACGGTTACCAGATGTTGTGTGGTCGTATCGCCCCGCACCAGCAGAAGCAGATGCTTGTTGCCATGTTCGACGAGTTCGCGCGCTGCCCGGTGCAGATCGTCTTGCTTCACTTCCCTGCCGTTCAATTTGAGGCCGTCACTGCTCAAAACCAGAAGCGCCTGCGGAACGGCAACCGAGCCACCGCTGCCTGCCGGCGCGCCAATCTCGACCTGGCCAAACGTTGTGAAGGTCGAGGACAACATGAAAAAGAGCAGCAGCAGAAAGATGACGTCGACCAGCGGCGTCAGGGAAATGGGTTTCTGTTTCCTGGCTGGACGGTCAAGTACCATAGGACAACTGGGGTTCCGTCATTGGCTGGTCACGCTCGTCCACTTGCGGTTTCAACTGCAAAAGCAGCGACGACGTCAGGGTTTCGATTGCGACGCGTTCAGATTCGAGGCGACTTTCCAGCCAGGTCACGACAAGCGAAACGGGCATGGCGACACCGAGACCGGCAGCAGTCGTCATCAACGCCACCCAGATGCCGCCGGCCAGAGCAGACGGATCGACATTGCTTCCTGCGGATTGAAGTGCCTGGAAGGCCTCGATCATCCCGAGAACCGTTCCAAACAGGCCGATCAGCGGCGCGACCTGGGCGATTGCCTCCAGCGCGCGGACACCCTTCGAGAACTGGTGAATGTTCGCGGAGGCGTCGACACTGACCCGCTCCTCGATCGCCAGCTTCGGCGTTCGGGTTTCCAGAAGCCGGAATGCAGTCACCACCGCCTTCTCAGCCGCGCTTTTCGGGTTGGTGAGCGCGTCCTTCGCGTCGCCAAACCGCCCTTGCTGCCAACACCGGGTCGCCACGGCCGCTCTCTTCTGTGCACCCACACCGCAGACCAGGAACTCCGTTGTTTTCAGAAGGACAAGGGCAAGTGCCACGACCGACAGGCCGGCAATGCAGGCAACGACCGGGCCACCCAGCTGAAGAAACGAGACAACCTGTTCGATTATGGAAGTGATCATGAGATACTCCTATTGAGTGAGGTCCAGGGACGTTCTGCTGGAGAGACTAAGCGGAGCCGAACAATGAACTGAGGGCCTGTCCGACTGGCAGCTGGCCGGGCCATTGACGAGAAGGCGGCCCGCAGTCTGACAGCTGCCGGGGAGTTCGAATTGGCGGACAACGGTCTTTCCGACCGGCAAGGAACCGAAGTCGAAGACCGACATCTGACTGATGACCCCGTCCGTCGAGAACAGGACCAGTTCGTAGGAGGTCGTATCGGTAGGTTCACCAGTCTGGTTGCTCAAGACAAAGGAGAACCGGCATGCTGCGCCGGTGTCTTCGACCTTGTTGAGTTCCAGCGAAATCGCCGCTCCCTCGCTGGTGCCTTCGGCCTTCACGGGCGCTGCAGCCAAAAGCAGGAACAGGGAGGCGCAAAGGGTGCGTGCCGTTCGTTTCTCGATTGTGAGCTCGGAATATCCTGGCATTTAGATCTCTCCGGTCAGCGGGAAGGTTCCGTGCGCCGGGGCATGGGCTGAAAGTCCAGCCAAACGCCCCGGCGACAGGCGCTACCAGCTGAACTGTTTGTTCATCGTCAGTTTGAACGTTCGCCCGCGCGCGGGGTCGCCAGCGAGGTTGTTCTGGTAGTCCTTGTCGAAAATGTTCTCGACGGAGGCGCGGACTTCAAATCCGGCCAGATGGCCCTCCTGTGGTCGCCAACTGGCAAAGACGTCGTGCACGCCATATCCCGGGAAAGGTCCCGTCGTTGCACCGCTGTCGATGCCTGCGGCGAACAGGCCGCGCCATCCGAATTCAACATTGTGGTCCGGAACACGACCACCGATGGTCATCGCCAGGGTGTCGGCCGGAATGGTGTTGAGGTCGGTCCCGGTCTCCTTGTCGACACCTCTTACCAGGCTGTAGGCGAGGGTGCTGAAGACGTATTTGGAATTGTAGGCCGCCTCGACTTCCAGCCCCCAGATCTCGGCTTCAACCACATTGACGTAGTAGGGGACAGCCGTTGACTGGCCGGTATCGGGGTTGGTCGTGATCAGGTCCTTGAGGTCGTTGTAAAAGGCAGTCGACTTGATCTGCAGCCCGTCCCGCTCCTGGAGCATGTCGAAGAAGGACAGGGAGAAGCCGGCCTCCACCGCATTGGACTGTTCCTTGTCGAGGTTGCCACTCGCTGTTCTGCCGCCCGGATAGGTGCGTGTCGCACCGGAGGTCGAGAACATTTCGTCAAGTGTTGGCACGCGTTCGGTATGTGCAACCGAACCGAAGATCGAGAACGTGTCGTTGAACTTGTAGAGCGCTGCCAGTTTGGGTGAAAACGCGACTTCATTCTGGTCCGAGGCACCCGTGATCGAACTGTCGGGAGACAGGCTGACAAAGTCGACGCGCGCGCCCGGAATGATCGTCAGGCGCTCGTTCCAGATGAACTCGTCCTGAACATAGAAACCGACTTTTGTATCCGTTCCTTCCGGATGGAAGCCGATCGCTCCACTTTCGGAATCACCAATGCGTTTCTGGTAGGACGCCTGCGTGCCAATGGTCAGGAAGTTTTCGAAACCGTTGCCCGAATGCTCAAAGGTATTTTCCAGTTTTCCCTGAAGGGTGCGGTAGGCGTAGGTGCTGTCCTCGAAAAGCTGAGAGGAAGTGGAGGGGAAGGATGAATCGTCCTGTTCGACCGTGGTGTCCGAATAGGAAATGTTCACGTCCAGATCCAGCAGCGCATTGTCCGAGGCCGGATTCTGATACTGGAACACTATTGTCTGGTCAGTGATGTCCCGGTCAATGGTCCCGAAACCCAATGTCCCGGTTTGCGAATATTGCGTGTCATCGGCATCGCTTTGCCAACGCTGGTAGGACAGACGGACAGACTGTTCGTTCGCGTCACCGAAATAGTGGGTGACCTTGGCCAGTCCGGAGAAGGAATCGAATGCGGAACCATCGATGATGGTGCCGTCGCCCGTCTGGTAGTCGTCCGAACGCCGGAAATTACCGTTCAGGAGCACCTCGGTGTTTTCGGCAAACCGCCCGGCGAAGATGCCGGAAACCATGTAGCCATCGCCATTGGAATCGTACATGCCCTTGGCGCGGACCGCGACGGTTTCACCCGATGCCAGAAAGTCGCCTGCGTCCTTGGTCGTGAAATTGATGACACCACCAATGGCACCTGATCCGTAAAGCGTCGAGGAGGCCGGGCCGCGCAGGATCTCAACCTGCTTGTAGAGTTCCGGATCTGAGAAGAACGAGCCGACGCGATATTGTTCGTAGAACTTGTTCGCACCATCCACCGTTACGATGATCTTGGATTCATCGGAGGCCGCGAGGCCGCCAATGCCGCGAATGTTGAAAGATTGTCCGCCGATGCGATCACTGCCGATGACCGTGACGCCAGGAACATCGCGAAACAGGTCGCCGATCGTCATGGCCTGCTCGTCGTCGATGGCTTCCTGATCGATAACGGTTACGGCCTGTGGCGTGTCGATGGCAACCTTGTCCACGCCTGATCCGAGGACGATCCGCTGAAGTCGTGTGACGATTGTGCCCGAGGTGTCGTCCCCGACAATCGTTTCCGGTGTTTCAGCCACCCCGTCCTGTGCGGCAGCGGCACCAGTAAATGCAAAAACCCAGAGTGCAACACCACCTAGCAGGTAGGTGCGACCGGTATTCTTGAGCCCCATTAAAATTCTCCAAGAGTGCGCGTTGTCGCGTCCTTTTTTGCTGCCTCTCAAACAGCAATTTAAACATGAGTCAGTGACTCAGGTATTGAAGTCAATATGAAACATGAGTATAGGAGTCAAGTATTAGATCGCGCCTTTGGCCAAATCTGATCTCTTTAGAAAAGTTCAAAACAATCGTTTTTTCTCAAGAGGTTATGGCAAGTGCTGAACAATCGCTTCCTAGAAGCGGGCGTGATGGAGCAGACAAATTGAGTGAGGCAATTGCCATGAGCGCTGAACAGATTTCCCCCGAAACCAAGCTGAGCCCAGCAGCAGTTCGCAAGGCGTGCGCCGACAATCCAAAGATGCGCGAGCGGGACCTGGCGCGCAGTCTCGGTATCTCGGAACTGGAATTGGTCTCCAGTTTTTGCGGTCATGGTGTGCGGCGCATCGAACCGCGGTTCGACGACCTGTTTCCGGGGTTGCATGATGTCGGTGAGGTCATGGCGCTGACCCGAAACGAAAGCGCTGTTCATGAGAAAGTAGGTCTGTTTGAGAAATTCGTGAATGGCAGGCGCGCCGCGCTCATGCTTGGCGAGCAAATCGACACGCGCATGTTTCCGGCGAACTGGGTTCACGGAGTTGCTGTTGAAAAGACCGATGGCAAGGACGTTCGCCGGTCCCTTCAGTTCTTCGATGCGCATGGCGATGCGGTCCAGAAGATCCATGCCCGTCCGGGTACCGACAAGATAGCCTGGGACCGGCTGGTCGAGACGCTTCTGATCGACGATGGATCGTTGGACCGGTTGCCCGAGGTGACACCGGCGTCGCCCTTTAGCAGAAAAATGCCGTCGGCAGACGTCGTCGATACGCTCAGATCTCGTTGGCAAGGCATGACCGATGTGCACCAGTTCCATGGTATCCTCAAGGAACTCGATCTGGATCGGCTGAGTGCTTTTGAGCTGGCTGGTGACGCCTGGGCTTGGCCTCTGGATCGCAGTTCGGTAACGGCGATGTTGCGCCTTGCCGCATCGGAAGACATCCCGATCATGTGCTTTGTCGGCAATCGTGGCTGTATCCAGATCCATTCCGGACCGATTGCGACGATTCTCGAAAAGGGGCCGTGGATCAATGTGATGGACCCGACCTTCCATCTGCATCTGCGGACCGATCGCATTCATGACGTCTGGTTGGTCCGCAAGCCATCGGACACGGGTCATGTCACGTCCGTGGAAGCCTACGATAGCGATGGGCAACAGATAATACAGTTCTACGGCGTGCGCGGTGAAGGCAATGCCGAACGGTCCGACTGGCGGGACCTAGCTGAAAATCTGCCAAAAATTGATCGTGGCGTAACTCTGGGAGCTGCAGAATGAGACATCTGTTTGCCTCCCGCGCGCTCGGGGTTCTGACGGCAACGGCACTCACGGTTGCCGCATTCGTCGTGCCCAGCCAGCCGCTTCTTGCAGAAGATACCGACCCGGAACGGTCGAGCAGGATCGTTGCCGTGGGCGGGTCGGTGACCGAAGTGGTCTTTGCCCTGGGCGAAGAAGACAGGCTGGTCGCGCGGGACAGCACGAGCACCTATCCTCAAGAGGCGATTGATCTGCCTGATGTCGGTTACATCCGCGCCTTGTCTCCTGAAGGGGTGATGTCGGTCGATCCCGACCTGATCCTGATGCTGGAAGGCAGCGGACCGCAGGAAGCTGTGGACGTCCTGAAATCATCAGGGATCGCGATTGCCGATGTGCCTGAAGGGTTCACGGCCGAGAGCATCGTGGCCAAGGTCCGCGCGATTGGTGCAGCACTCGGTGTGCCTGACAAAGCTGAAAAGCTCTCCGTGCAGCTTGAAAGGGATCTTGAAGCGGCCCAGGTCGACGCGGCCAGCCGTGCATCGGATCTTCGGGTGCTTTTCATCCTGTCCAACCGCGGTGGCCGTATCCTTGCGTCGGGCGCTGACACGGCCGCAGACGGGATCATAGAACTCGCGGGCGGCACCAACGCGATCTCGGACTTCAGTGGTTACAAACAGCTGAGCGATGAAGCCATATTGAGCGCGGCGCCGGATGTCGTGTTGATGATGGACCGGGGTGGGAACCATGGCGCGGGTGCCGATGAACTCTTTGCACATCCGGCACTTGGGCAAACGCCTGCAGGCAAAAGTGGAAATCTCATCAGGATGGGAGGGCAGTACCTGCTGGGCTTTGGTCCCAGGACCGCGGACGCGATCAGGGATCTCTCTGCCGAACTGTCCAGCATTCAAGGGGCTGATCGCTCATGAGCGAAGCAACCGCCTCGGTCCCGCGTATTGCGAGTTGGTCCGGATTTTCCCAGGTGAAACTCGGAAACCGGGAGGCGCTGGCCAGGGCCGTCATGCTCTTGCTCGGTGTCCTGTTGGTCGCGACCATGCTCGCCGGTTTGGCAATCGGGCCGATTTCCGTTCCGGTTCTTGAGCTGGTTCCCCATCTGGCAAGACATATTGCCTCCCCGGTTGAAGGGGCGCCGGACGGGGTTCTGCTTCGGGACTGGATCGTGGTGAAGGACATCCGCCTGCCGCGTGTCGTTCTCGGAGCGCTTGTCGGCGCTGCGCTGGCTGTGTCCGGCGCCGTCATGCAAGGCCTCTTTCGCAATCCACTGGCTGATCCAGGGATTGTTGGCGTCTCCGCGGGAGCCGGACTTGGGGCTGCGCTCTTTATTGTATTGGGGAACACTGCGCTGGCATCGGTGATGTCCTTGTTGGGTATTTACGCCGTGCCGCTCGCGGCCTTCGTAGGTGGACTGATCACAACCTTGCTGCTTTACCGGATCGGCACGCGTGGCGGGATCACTTCTGTCGCGACGCTTCTGCTGGCCGGGATTGCCCTTGGAGCGCTCACGGGCGCCATGACAGGTCTGCTCGTCTATGTGGCAGATGATCAGGAGCTGCGTGACCTGCAGTTCTGGGGACTCGGCTCGCTTGCCGGTGCCAATTGGGAAAAGGTGGCGTCTGCAGCCCCGATCATTCTGGTCATGCTGTTTTGCGTCCCGTTCCTGTCGCGTGGGCTCAACGGTCTGACACTTGGTGAGGCTGCAGCCTCCCATATCGGCATTCGCGTTCAACGGCTCAAGAACATTGCCATTCTTCTCGTCGCGGCTGCCACGGGTGCTTCTGTTGCCGTCAGCGGTGGGATTGGCTTTGTCGGTATCGTCGTTCCGCATCTCCTGCGTCTGACGATCGGGCCGGATCATCGCTACCTGCTGCCGGCATCCGCGTTGCTGGGGGCCTGTTTGTTGATCGCTGCAGATACGTTGAGCCGGACCATTGTTGCGCCGGCCGAAATGCCGATCGGGATCATTACCGCCTTTGCCGGTGCGCCGTTCTTCCTTTGGATCCTGTTGCGTAAACGCGGTCTGACCGGACTTTGAGGAAACCCAATGCTGCATCAGAAAATTGATCCGTCGACGAACGTGGACAGAAACCTGTGCGCGGAGAATGTCAGCATTTCAATCGGGAAGACACCGATCGTAAGAGATGTTTCGTTCGAGGCTGCGTCGGGAGAGTTGCTGGCAATCATCGGACCGAGCGGTTCGGGCAAGACGACATTGCTGAGGGCATTGACCGGTGAATTGTCATACGAAGGACATGCATTTTTGTCGGGACGGGAACTTGGAGGCATGTCTGCCGAAGACCAGGCTGTTCTGCGGGGTGTTCTTCCTCAAATCAGCCAGATCTCGTTTCCTCTGACGGTCTCGGAAGTTGTTGCGCTCGGTCTCCTTGATCGCAGGGCCGGTCGCCTCCAGAGGGAGACAAGAATTTCGGAAGCGCTCGCGAAAGTGGGATTGGCCGGTTTTGAAGGTCGAACCTATCAGGACCTGTCCGGAGGCGAACAGCAACGCACCCAGCTTGCAAGAGTGTTGTGCCAGGTGTGGGACCCGGTTCCGGCAGATGGACAGCCGCGCTGGCTGTTTCTGGATGAACCCGTCTCAAGTCTCGACATCAAGCACCAGTACCAGATCATGCATCTGGCAGCGGACTACGCGGCACGTGGCGGTGGCGTTGTCGCCGTGATGCATGACCTCAATCTGACAGCAGAATTCGCCAACAAGGTACTGGTGATGAAGTGCGGAAAACAGTTGGCCTACGGATCAAATGAAAGCGTCATGTGTTCCGGAACTCTTACAACGGCCTATGATTTTCAGCTCGACCTTGTCGAAGTCCGGAGCGGTCGGAAACTGTTTTTGCATCCAGCTCCGGTAAAAATTTAGTCGGCTAATTATTTGCCTGCTGGAAGATCTCATTCCGGTTTTCCTCAACGGGTTTTCCGGTTGCGAGGTATTTTGACAGGGCGCCTGCGACCCCCTCTGAACTGATCATGCCGGCTGCACTGGAGAATGATTCAAGAAACCTTCGGTCAGAAGCGAGAGAGCCGAAGATCTCGGGCATCTGCGGGCTTTCGTGGCCACTATCTGAAAAGATACGGCTTGCCCAGTCGCGCAACAGAGCCGAATTCTCGTCTTCGATCTCTATTGAGTTGCCTGCCTCGTCGCGGCCAAGGCAATAGCGGCACCAAAGCGCTGTCTCCAGTGCCAGGCCATCAATCGACTGGTCCTTGTCCAGTCGGTCCTTAATGGCAGGCAGGATGAATTTCGGTTGCCGGTTGGACCCGTCGAGACACAGGCGTGGGATGGTGTCACCCACGGCGGCATTTGAAAACCTCTGGAGAACGGTCGCGAGGTAGGTCTCGAAATCGACCCCGGGAATCTCGGGCACGGTGGGCAGAATCTCGTCGAGCTCGAGCTTTCTCAGGTAGGCCCGGATCAGCGGATCCGCCATGGCGTCATGCACGAAGTGATGACCCAGCAGCGCAGCGGGGTAGGCGATCGCGGCATGACCGCCATTGAGGATCCGAAGCTTCATCAGTTCATATGGAGCGACATCGTCGACAAATTCGACGCCAACCTTCTCCAGTGCCGGGCGACCGGTCGGAAAGTTGTCTTCAAGCACCCATTGCCGGAACGGTTCGCAGACCACCGGTGCAGCGTCCTCCAGGTCGAAGGTTTCAGCCACGAGACTGCGTTCGCGGTCGCCTGTTGCCGGCGTGATGCAATCAACCATGCCGCTTGGAAAGGCCACTTCCTCGGCGATCCAGTCGGCTGCCTCGGGAGAAAATGCCCGGGCGTAGCCAACGACAGCCTGCCGCGCGATGTGACCGTTCTCCGGGAGATTGTCACAGCTCATGATCGTGAAGGGGGGAATGCCCTCGGCCTTGCGTTTCAGGAGCGCAACCACCAGAGCCCCGAAAACCGTTCTCGGATTTGCCGCATCATGAAGATCGGCCAGAATGTCAGGGTGTGTTGCGTCGAAGCCGCCGGTGTTCGGATCGACGAAGTAACCGCCTTCGGTGATGGTGAGCGAGACGATCCTGATGGCGGGGTCGCCCAGGCGGGCAACGAGCTGTGCCGGATCGATGTCGACAAAATCGATCATCGAAGCGCAGACCCGGGCACTCAGGCCTTCCGGTGCAAGCTCTACAACGGTGGTCAACCAGTCCTGATCCTTCAAGCGGTCGCGCATGGCCCTGTCATAAGGCATGAGACCGGCGCCGACGATGGCCCAGTCCTGCCCTTCGCCCAGTTCAAACAGGCGGTTCAGATACATGGCCTGGTGCGCGCGATGAAAGTTTCCAACACCGATGTGAAGGATGCCCGCAGAAAGGTTGGCCCGGTCAAACCGTGGCGCGGCAATGTTGTCTGGTAGGGAATGGAGCACAGTATTACCGAGTTTCTGGGTCATGGTCAGCTCATCCAGTTGCCGCCATCGACGTTGTAGGTTTGTGAAACGATGTAGTCGGCATCGCTCGATGCCAGGAATACGGCCATGCCGGTCAGGTCATCCGCCGTGCCCATCCGCCCAAAGGGCACGGCTGCGCCGACAGAGGATTTCTTTTCACCGGGTTCCAGGCCCTCATATTTTGCAAAAAGCGCATCGACACCGTCCCAGTGCTCGCCGTCGACCACTCCCGGTGCAATGGCGTTCACATTGATGCCGTGCTGGATGAGATTGAGACCTGCAGACTGGGTGAGGCTGATGACAGCGGCCTTCGTGGCGCAATAGACGCCAACGAGTGCTTCACCACGGCGCCCTGCCTGGCTGGCCATGTTGATGATTTTGCCGCCCTGACCACGTCGGATCATGGACCTGGCGGCCGCCTGCATCATGAAAAGCGTGCCGGCCACGTTGATCTCAAACAGGCGCTGGTAGCTTTCCCGGGTGATCTCGGTGATGGGCGCCAGGTCGAACAGTGCGGCATTGTTGATCAGGATATCGAGGCCGCCGGTTTTCTCTTCAACGGAGGTCACCGCCTTGTCAATGGAGCCCTGACTGGTGACATCCAGATGCACCGCATAGGCGTTTGATCCAAGACCGGCGGCGGCAGCTTCTGCCCCTTCCAGATTGATGTCCGCGATGGCTACCGTTGCGCCTTCGGCGACATATCGTTCGGCAAAGGACTTGCCAATGCCGCGTGCGGCTCCGGTGATGAGGGCAGATTTTCCATCAAGGCGTTTCATGAGATTCTGAGGCCCTGATTGTCGAAGCGATGGATCTTTTCCGGGTCGGGCGTGAGAAAGA
Source organism: Roseibium sp. (assembly GCA_017643925.1). GTDB lineage: Bacteria > Pseudomonadota > Alphaproteobacteria > Rhizobiales > Stappiaceae > Roseibium. Next base: position 15,637 of record JAEPML010000006.1, read on the forward strand.
TCTCGTCACCGTGCCTGAAGCCGACTTCGCCCGTAGACCGCACGGTGATCGGTGTATTCACTCCTTCAATGTCGACGTAAAGGAACGTGTCCGATCCCAGATGTTCCGACACGCCAACGACACCTTTCCAGATCCCTTCCGTTTTCGAGACGGAAATGTGTTCCGGTCTGACCCCGATGGATTCCGCACCATGGGACGAGGAATAGGATCCATGCAGGAAGTTCATCTTGGGGGAGCCGATGAAGCCGGCCACAAACTTGTTCCGCGGCGTGTGATAGAGCTCCAGAGGCGTCCCGACCTGTTCAATGATGCCTGCCTGCAGGACCACGATCTTGTCCGCCATGGTCATGGCTTCAACCTGGTCATGGGTGACGTAAATCATGGTTGTTTTCAGGGTCTGGTGAAGTTCGGAAATTTCCAGGCGCATGTTGACGCGTAGGGCGGCGTCCAGATTGGACAGCGGCTCGTCAAACAGGAATGCGGCCGGTTCACGAACAATCGCGCGTCCGATGGCTACGCGTTGGCGCTGGCCACCCGAAAGCTGTCCCGGACGCCGGTCCAGATAATCCGTCAGGTTGAGAACCTTGGCTGCGGCTTCTACCTTGGCATTCTGCGCGTTCTTGTCGAGACCTGCCATGCGCAGCGGAAACGCGATGTTCTTGCGCACGGACATATGCGGGTAGAGCGCATAGGACTGGAACACCATGGCAAGGCCACGCTTGGCGGGCGGAACTTCTGTTGCGTCCCGGCCGTCAATGTCGATTTCGCCCGAGGTCGTGTCTTCCAGACCGGCGATCAGGCGCAGCAATGTGGACTTGCCGCAGCCGGACGGGCCGACGAAGACGACAAACTCGCCATCATTGATCTGGAGATCCAGCGGGGGAATGACCTGGACGTCGCCAAAGCTCTTGGTGATCTGTTTGAGGGTAATCTGGCCCATGAAGGCAACTCCTATTTAACCGCGCCGAAGGTCAGGCCACGTACAAGCTGTTTCTGACTGAACCAGCCAAGGATCAGGATCGGTGCGATTGCCATCGTCGAGGCGGCACTCAGCTTTGCGTAGAACAAGCCTTCCGGGCTGGAATAGCTGGCGATGAAGGCGGTGAGGGGAGCCGCCTTGGCTGCGGTCAGGTTCAAGGTCCAGAACGCTTCGTTCCAGGCCAGGATGATGTTGAGCAGCACGGTCGAGGCGATCCCCGGAATGGCCATCGGTGTCAGGATGTAGAGGATCTCTTCCTTGAGAGTGGCGCCGTCCATGCGGGCTGCCTCCAGGATTTCTCCCGGTATTTCCTTGAAGTAGGTGTAGAGCATCCAGATGATGATCGGCAGATTGATCAGCATGAGGACGATGGTCAGGCCGAAGCGCGTGTCCAACAGCCCCAGCTTGATGAACAGGAGATAGATCGGATAGAGCACGCCAACCGCCGGAAGCATCTTGGTGGACAGCATCCACATCAGGATGTCCTTGGTGCGCTTGGACGGCACGAAGGCCATGGACCAGGCGGCAGGGACACCGATGACGATCCCGAGCAGGGTTGAACCGCCCGCAATGATCACCGAGTTCCAGAGATAGCGCATATAGTCCGAGCGTTCCTGAACGATCGCGTAGTTTTCTAGTGTCCAGTCAAAGAAGAAGAACAAGGGCGGATCGTTGATCGCCTGGGCTTCGGTCTTGAAGCTGGTCAGGATGGTCCAGAGAATCGGGAAGAAGATCAGGAGACCGATTGCCCAAGCGGCAATGGTGTTGATCGTCTTGCGGCGGGTTGTGACTGCACGTGCCATTTCGGTCCCTCCTCAAGCGTCCAGGTTCTTGCCGACAATGCGCATCAGGAAGATGGCAACGATGTTGGCGAGTATGATTGCGTAGACACCACCTGCGGATCCGAGGCCGACATTCTGGCTTTCCAGCACGCGCTGGTAGATCAGGTAGGTGAGTGTGCGGGTGCCGAAGGCGCCGCTGGTCGTGACGAAGATTTCCGCAAAGATCGCCAGCAGGAAGATCGTCTGGATCAGGATCACGATGGTGATGGCGCGTGAAAGGTGCGGCAGGATAATGAAGCCGAACCGGGCAAGTGGCGGGGCGCCGTCCATCTCCGCGGCCTCAAGCTGTTCGCTGTCGAGCGACTGGATGGCCGTCAGCAGGATCAGGGTGGCAAAGGGCAGCCATTGCCAGGAAACGATCAGGATGATTGAAAAAAGGGATGCGTCGCTGAGCCATTCGATCGGCTGGGCGCCGAAAGCTTTCCAAAGATGCGCGAACAGCCCGTTCACGGGATCCATGAACATGTTCTTCCACACCAGTGCCGAAACGGTTGGCATGACGAAGAAGGGGGCAATCACCAGAATGCGCACCATGCCCTGGCCCCACATGGGCTGGTCCAGGAGAATGGAAAGCAGAATTCCGAAAATGACCGTGATGAGCAGAACACCGCCAACGATGATCAGCGTGGTCTGGACGCTTGGCCAGAATGCGCTGGATGAGACAAAGCGGACATAGTTGTCGAACCCGACCCAGCCAAGATCTCCACCACGGAGCGGCAGGTATTTCTTGAACGAGAAAACCAGGGTCATCGTGAGGGGGATAAGCATCCAGCCGAGGAGCAGGATGACGGCGGGCGCCATCATGAAACGGGCGGCGGAGCGGGAGTGCTGGGTAGCCATGGACACACCTTCTCTGTTAACGGCAACTACCGTTTTGGGTGGTTGACGGGGCGTGTGCAAATAGAAAATGGGAGGGCGGAACAGGGCAAGTATCCGCCCTCCCAGTCAGGGGAGGAAACCCTTAGTAGCCGGCTGCTTCCATTTCTTCAGCCGTGTTCGCCTGGGCTTTAGCCAAGGCTTCATCGACAGATTGCTGGCCTGCAACCATTGCCGAGAATTCCTGTCCAGCTGCCGTGCCGATGCCAGCCCATTCCGGGATCGCGACATACTGGATGCCGACATATGGAACCGGTTGAACGGTCGGGCTATCGGGATTTGCCGCGTTGATGCTTTCAAGCGTCATCTTGGCAAACGGGACTTTCTGGTATTCCGGGTTCTCGTAGAGAGACGTCCGGGCTCCTGGAGGCACGTTGGCCCAGCCTTCCTTGGAAGCCACCAGTTCGATGTAGTCCTTGGAGGTCGCCCACTCGATGAACTGCTTTGCAGCCGCCTCTTTCTGAGTGCCTGCCGGAATGGCAAGTGCCCAGGCCCAGAGCCAGTTGGCGCGCTTGTCCACGCCTTCCTTGTTCGGCGCGAGGGCGAAGCCTACCTTGTCAGCCACTGTGGAGTCGTTCGGGTTGGTCACGAAAGATGCTGCCACGGTCGCATCAATCCACATGCCGCACTTGCCTTGCTGGAAGAGGGCGAGGTTTTCATTGAACCCGTTTGTGGAGGCTCCCGGAGGTCCGTAGCTAGTCAGCAGGTTGTTATAGAAGCTGACGGCTTCCTTCCATTCCGGCGTGTCGAGCTGCGGCTTCCAGTTTTCATCGAACCAGCGTGCACCGAACGAGTTGGCGACCGTGGTGATGAACGCCATGTTCTCACCCCAACCGGCCTTGCCGCGCAGGCAGACACCGTAAATTTCGTTGTCCTTGTCGGTCATTGCCTTGGCAGCGGCTTCGACATCACTCCAGGTCGGAGCATCAGGCATCGAAACGCCGGCCTTTTCCATGAGGTCCGTGCGATACATGATCATCGAGGACTCGCCGTAGAAGGGAGCTGCGTAGAGATTGCCGCTGTGGCTGAGACCTGCGCGCATGGCAGGAAGAATGTCGTCCTTGTCGTAGCTTGCCGGCAGGTCCTCGAGCGAGACGAGCCATTCGTTGGCAGCCCAGATCGGCGTTTCATACATGCCGATTGTCATGATGTCGAACTGACCGCCCTTGGCGGCAATGTCCTGGGTAACGCGCTGACGCAGGACGTTCTCTTCGAGCGTGACCCACTCGACCGTATGTCCGGTCTTCGCAGTGAAGTCGTCCGTCAGACCCTGCATACGGATCATGTCGCCGTTGTTCACGGTCGCGATCGTAAGCGTTTCGGCAAACGCGCCGGTGGTTGAGATCAAGGTGAGTGCGGTTGCCGCACACAATGCGTTCTTCAAATACATCCTATGTCCTCCCTGGCTTGGATGTTGCCCAAACCTTGAGGCAATTGTTATCTGGCGTCAAGTAAAATTTTACGCGCGCAAAATTTCAGGCGGATGCTCTCAGGATAAGTCGTGCTGCGAAAAGGGTTTCCTGCCGATTTCCGAATGAGCCGCCAGCCTCGATCAAGTCCATCAAAGTGCTGAATGCATGGTTCGCAACGGAATCGTAGTCGTGTGCTGCCGTGGTCAGCGACGGGCAGGTGAACTTGGAAAAAGGATGGTCGTCGTGAGAGGCGACCCTTAGGGCGCAGCCTTCTCCCCGGCCGACCCTGAAGCCTTTCTCGTAACAGGCAGACAGAAGCCCGATCGCCAGGCGGTCGTTGCTGCACAGGATCGTGTCGGTCGGAAAACCGTGCACTTCCAGGATCCGCAACGCACCCTGACGGCCGATTTCCTCAAAGGCCCAGCCTTCGCCCTCAACTTTCAGGACATGAGGTTCGAGCCCCAGTCGCTCCATCATCTCGACATAGGCGATCCGGCGCTTGTTGGCGTTCGGGTTGGCCGGTGTGCTCATCTCGAAGAAACACGGTGGTTCTCCGGACCGGGTGAGATATTCGACGGTTTGGGATACGAAGCTGAAATTGTCAGATCCAACAAAGGCTTCGCCAATGCCCTCGATGTTACTGTCGAAGAGAACGGTCGGGACGTCCTTGCAGAACTTCTCGATGTAGTCTCGGTCAGAGGCACGTCCGAGCGGCGCAAGCAGCACACCTGCCGGTTTCAGGGATCGCAGGCTGCCGAGGATGTCGTTTTCAAGATCCTGCTGGCCGTGCGAGCTGAACAGGATCGGCCAAAATCCGGCGTCGAGACAGCGATGCTCGATATTTCGGGCGATCTCCGCAAAAAACGGATCCGCCAAGTAGGGAACCACGACGCCGATATTCTTTGTCAGTCGTCTATTCTGATTGATGGCGAAAATGTTCGGGCGAAAATCATACCGTTCCAGTGCTTGCTCAATGCGCTCTCTTGTCGATTGGCGAACGCTGTCAGGGTCATTGAAATACTTGGAAACCGTGGGTCTGGAAATGCCGCTGACGGAGGCAAACTCTTCCATATTCTTGATTTTTCGATCCGTCATCTGAATGCCCCGGTGCATTGCGCTGTATGACGCGGATGTAAGTTTTCATCCAGTCCGCCTGTTTGGCAGATTAAAACTTTCCGCGTGTAAAATATTATCTTAACAATAGAAATTTTCACTCATGCCGGTCAAGTCGCCTCGAGCCCGGCGTTGTAAATTCGATCGCTATGGAGGAAGCTGCTACCCGAACCAGCGTTTGAGCCAGCGCCGGAACCCGCTGGTGGCGGCTGAAGCGTGTTTTTCCGCTTTTGCCCGCGCTTCCTCAGCGTTGTCGCCAACGTCCCCCATGAATTCATCGACGCTTTCAACAACCGGATCAATACGCCGTTTCTTGAATGCCTGCACGACACGCAGGGCCAGGAAGCCGAGGACACCCAGCACTAGGAAGAACAGGAGATTGAACCAGGGGATCAGAACGACATTCGGGCCTTCGACTTCCTTGATGTCGATGACATTCGGAAAGATCGTGAAAAGTTTGATGCGCCAGCCGTAGTGTGTCACGGCAACCCAGACATCGTCCTTCTGGGCAAGGTCCTGTGCTCTGGCGGTGACGCTGCCGCTGTCAAACTTGAAATAGGGCGGCCAGCTCCATTCCGTGTCCTCGTTGCGGTAAACCCTTGGTTCGCCGTTTGGCCAGACCGCGTTGACGAAGCGGACGTCCCGCGTCCAGTTCGGGTTTGTGCCGGCATCCGGGGCTGCCCAGAACCAGGAGGAGGAGCCGATATCCATGCGTTTGACATCGGTGCCGACAATGCGGACGACGTCACGACCGGGCAGGGTGTAATGCGCAAACAGCACGATGACCAGGAAGATCGGGATGCCCACAATCCATTTGATGTATTTGGTCAATCGTCGTCGTCCTCGTCGTCGTCATCATCATCATCGTCGTGTCGGGGAATGGCGCCCCAAGGCCCCATGTTTCTTCCGAAGCCGAAATCAACATGGTCTTCGCTCATGTTCGGTTCCGGGCCGAACAGCTCTTCACGGGTACCGACCTTGTCGACCATGTATTCGTCTGCCAGGAACTGGGCCGCGTAGGATTTCTTCGCTTCGCTCCAGCTTTGGTAGTGGCCGTAAAACTCGTCCTTGTGGCAGATGAACAATTGCCTGAAATCGAGCGGCGTCAATTCCGCCAGGAGCATGTTGACCAGGTGCTTGTCGCGATGGTCGCGCGAGCGCATCAGGTAGAAATAGGCCGGGTTGTCGGGTGTCGGCCATTCCAGGCCACCACGCGTGTCGAGGCGTTGAAGCACGTCGTTGATCGCGTGGTATTCGGGTGGCAGCTTGCGATGGTATTTTCGCTTCAGGGATCTCAGGTTCCGGCGGGAGACATTGCTGAGATTCTCTTCATTGTCCGCGGCGGTGTCGATGACAATGAAATCGAGTTTCTGTTTCAGGATGCTCTTGGCCTGCGCGCCCTTTGCATCGATGATCGGTTCGATCAATCCGTTGCGGGTCAGGAACGCGGCAACGTCGTGACGGTCCGAGGTCGTCATGACATGTTTCACCGGCAGATCGACGACCACGTCCAGTTTCCTGGAGGCGATGCAGGCGGTTTCCCTCACATCCCGAAACACATAGAAACCACCGAAATGCGCCGTGTAGAAGTTGCCCGGTTCGAATCTCTGGGATTTCAGGGAAATCGGCGTGCGAATGATGTCGCCCGTGTGTTTCGCCAGCTCGATCATCTCGGCAATCAGGACGTCATCCCACCAGGCGTCCGGGTCGGACATGAACTGCTCGATCCGGTCACCGAGCTCGTCACCTGCCTCCACATGACCGCCGACCGTGTCTGCTTCCACCTGTATGTTTCTGTAGTTGACGAGATCCGCCGGGCTCGTCACCGCGAAGATCGTGTTGACCAGCTCGCCGACGACGGCGTCACGAATGGTCAGCGCGAAGAGCTGCTCTTCGTTTTCGTCGATATAGCGTCTGAGGATGGAGCGTGACGTGGAAAAGCTCGCATTCAGCAGTGGAGCGGTCTTTTGGGTTACCGACAACAGGATGAACTGGCGGTTGCAGCCGTTGGGATTGAGATACTGGGGATCGCCCAGCTCGTCTCCTATTTCCGGTGAGAAACCGGAGATGTCGATGTGAAACTCCTGAAGGGATGTCGTTCTGCCCGTCATGTGTTCCAGCGCGCGATTGTAGCGCGCAACCATTGCCGGTGAAGAGACCTCGATGAGGTTTCCGTACATCAGCCCATGTTTCACCAGTCTCATCATGGGCGGGATGCTTCCACGTAGCGGCGCTTGGCTTCCTCCATCCGCTGCATCTCGCGGACCGCGTTCTCGATCGCGACCTCGTCGGACTTGTCAGCGTAGCGGAACTCGCTGTCGGCGTAGCGGTTGATTTCCTGGATGACCATCTCGATGGTGATCGGTTTCGCCAGCTCTGCAATCATCGACTTCTTGGTGTCATAATTCTTGAACAGGAAGAGATCCGGTTCTTCCATCCATTCGTCCGGCAACTCGAAGTCCATCGCGCGGACCTTGACGGCGTCAGTGATGTTCTTGATGGCCCGTCCGGTAAACCGTTCATCGGCTTCCTGAATGGCTTTCAGATAGGTGCCCAGTTTGGCGATGGTGTCCATGTCGCCGATCTGCGCGTGGATCCTGTCGAACACCTTGATAAGGGCATCCTCCTTCGGGCGGGAATGCTGTTCATAGGAGGCCGCGACCGCTTTCTTGATCGCCTGGGCCTCGAACAGCTCGTGATCCCCGACCGGAATGGAGTGGTTCTTGCCCATCAGGAGATGCAGGATGTCGATATAGTCTTCGCGGGTCTGGGGACCGTCGACCAGGAAACGGGCGCCGGCGCGCTGGCGCAAGGCATCGTCGACATTCTCAGGATAGTTGGAAAACATGCCGAAGGTGCAGTTGCCGCGCACCACCGTGTTGGCGCCCGCGAAGCTTTCCATCAGCACGGCAGTGATTTCCAGCTGCCCGGCCGAGGATTGACGGTCGCCGCGTTTGCCCGCGAGCTGGTCAATGTCATCGATCGTGCCGAAGCCGATGACATTCGGATCGGTGACGGTCCTGATGAAGGCCTTGGCGTTCTGTGCAGACTTGCCCTGGTAGCTGTCGATGCTTTCGGTGGAAAGGTTCTGGTAGCGAAAGGCATAGCCGGCATTTGAACAATAGTCATTGATCATGCCCGCCATCATCTGGATAAGCGTTGTCTTGCCGGTGCCTGGTTTGCCATCGCCCATGAAGGTGAAAATGAAGCCACCAAGTTCGGCAAACGGGTTCAGCTTGCGTTCGAAATCGTAGGCCATCAGCATCTTGGAAAGCTTCATCGCCTGATACTTGGCAATGTGATTGCCAACAACCTCTTCCGGTTTCTTGAAGGCCATGGTCAAGGTGGTTGAGCGGGCCCTGGCCGCCGGGGTGAAGCCCGTGATCTCGAAATCATCGGCTTCAACACGGTAATTTGCGTCGGTAAAGGGCTTGAGATGAACCGATCCTTCGGCCCTGAGCGTCACCTTCTCCATGAGCTGTTCGCAGAAGGACGTGACGACACCAATGAGATCGTGATCAGTTGAGACACCGGCGGCAGCGATTTCCTGATCCAGTTCCCAAAGGGCGCCGTGAAGGGCAAGCTGGTCGTTGTCGAGCAGGATTTCCTCGACTTCGCCGCTCTGAACTTCGGTTTCTCCGGCGTCGGTCGCGAGGCCGGCCAGCAGGAAGTCGGTCATGTTGGCGAAGACATGAAGAGAGATCAGCGCGGAAGCCGACAACAGGTCCTGGAAGTTCTTCTTGCGCGACGCGTCAAGCGTTCCAGCCAGGTTGCTGCGCTTCAGGTCGCTCAGTCCGGACTGTTCGGCAAACTGGTCTGAGGTGACCTGGGCCACGGAGAGGGCGCGGCGCAACGCCCGCAACACGCTGGCCTGCAGCGGGGTCGTCAGGGCATCGTCGTCGCTTTCTAGGACGCGATTGGCCAGTTGTACGCCTTCGGGCCTGGCAGTGGTTCGCGTTACAAGACCCGGCGTGGTCGAACGGAACCGCCGCCTGCTTCCAATGCCGGGGGAGCGTTCCAGGACCCGGTCCGGTTCCCGTTTGGCAGCGATGCGCGGGGTATGATCGAACCCCTCCAGCATTGCTTCCGCGAGCGGGTATTTCTCGAGAATTTTCTCTTCTTTCAATTCCATGAGATCGTTGGAAACAGTCACGTTTGAAACCTACTTGTAGCTGAGAATTTTGCCCGACGGGCTGACGACATATCTGCGGATCTTGCTGAACCCGGGAGGGTTCAGCTCTTCCAGAATCTGGTAGGGCCTCTGCGGCAGGATGAGTGAGCGCTGCTGGTGCGTGTGTCCGGCGATATCCTCACCGTTCTCTCCGGTGACAGCGAACGGATCCAGCTTGAAGACCTGCATCTCGACGGAGCCGAAAAATCCCGAAGGCTCTTTCTTGGTGCTGCCCGATTCCAGGGTCTCCGTCGTCCAGGCCAGAGCCCAGTCTTCACCCGGCTGGCTGGAAGCCTCGCTCAGCACCTGGCGCAGCGGCCCGCTTTGCTGGGTAAAGGTGTGTGAATACATCGGTCCGATGAAGAACCTGCGGAGCCGCTTCGGATGAAGGTCGTCGAAATCGCGGTCGAAGCCCTGCGCGATCGTGACCAGTTTGAGCGCAGCGGCTGATTGGGCAGTCAAATGGCTCTGGACACGCGGCCATCTGCGCTCGTCCTTGGCGAGAGGGCGCTTTCCGCTGTCTTCCAGGTCCATGATGTAAATGACCGGAATGTTCTGCTGACTGTCATACATCGCCCAGTGCAACCGGTATTTACGTCTGCTCTGGTCAACATTGCCGGTCCAGGCTAGGCGGGGGTCGTTGCGTGCCCAGAACAGTGGTTTGCCGGAAAGTTCCTCGTAATATTCCCTTTGTGAGGCCGCAAACTGCAGGTCCAGCGGAGCCGACTGCTCCCTGAGAATATGGTTGATCATTCCGAGCTTGAGGTCGCGCATGGTGGGCAGCGAACGCAAGTGGTTTTCCACCTGCATGGCATCGCTCGCCATCTGGAGCAGCTCCTGATAGATCGGAAACCCGCTTTCCTGCCGGTCGATGCTCAAACAGGCCGGAAGCCGGTCCGAAACGCGACCGGTGAGCAAATACTTGTAGGACAGCGCCGTAAAGGTGCCGGCAAGCGCCTCCAGATATTCCCGCAAAATCGGTATCTCGGTGGCAAGCGCCGTGTTCTCCGACACGACGCTTTCGGCGACACCCTGAAGATGACTTATGATCTTCTCGAATTTCGCGAAATAGCGGCGCGTCTCGTGCGCTTCTTCCAGTTTCTTGTGATCCAGTGTCAGATCCAACGCTCGGCCCCTTGATTGTGCTGCAGCCGGGTTCGGTGTTTCGGCCGCGCCAACTCTGGTCTTGATCGATACGGTGCGGGCATCATCGTGCGTCCCGCCCAATTGGCAGTCAATGTTCCGGGTGATCGACACAAATTGCCGGACCCGGGCATGACTGCCGAAAGGGTTGCACCCGCCGGATCAGGTGAACCGGCGGTAAAACACTCAGGCGCCGTAGGCGTTCTTGTCGTGCTTTTCGACGATCTTCTCGAAGCGCCTTGCGAAGCGTTCGTCTGATTTCGCCTTTTCTTCAAGGACCTTGCGCGCAAAGACCATGTGGTCTTCGTGCTGCTCCATCATGTCGGCCATGCGCTGGTTGGTCGCCGAGCCGATGGCCGCCATGGCAGATTGCGCTTCCTTGTCGGTTGCAACGCCGATCTCGTTGATCTTGTGCGCAACGTCCTGCTGTTGCGCGGTCTTCAACGACTTGACCAGGGCATCGTAAAGTACGACACGCTGCTTCGTGTCTGTCTGCAGCTTGTTGATCAAGACCATCTGGGTGGCGGCCTGGTTCTGAAGACTGTCGACCCAGGTCTTGCCTTTCTCGATGTAGCGCTCAAGGGTCTGGCTCTCGGCGAGTTTCACCTGTTCGTCCTGGGCCAGCTGATTGTACTTGGCGTTCATCTCAGCCAGGTCGCTTTCCAGTTTCGTGCGGGCGGCGGCATCGGTCTCAACGGCGATCTTGTTTTCAAGCGCAATGATTTCCGGATCCATGTCGAGGATCTGTTTCTTGATCTCCTCAAGAACACCCACCGTCTGCTCCCGTTGAGCAAGGGTTTCGCCAAGGTTGCCTTCCACGCGCTTGCTGTGCTCGTTCAGCGTGTTGAGCTGGTCCTGTAGCAGCTGGCCGATCACGTTGGATTTCGCGATCAGGTCCTGCAGCTTGTCGTCAATGCTGGCGGTTCGCATCCGTTCCTGGCGAATGCTGTCGGACCTTGTCTTGGAAAAGAAGCCAATGAAGGTTTCCCATCCGGTCTTGGAACGCATGGCATCGAAGTCTTTGGAGAAGGTGGCGGTGACGTCGTCCAGACCCATGATCAGTTCGGCGATGTTAGCGCCCATCAGTTCCGTATGGGCGTGAACGTCGTCCAGCGTCGCATTCTCGATGTCGATGGAAATATCCTGACCGGAATCCATCTTTGTACGGGCTGTTTCGATCTTTGACGTCAACTCGTCAATTTTCTGCCTCGCCGCCGCAACATCCTTCTTGGACTGTTCAATTTGCGCGTTGAAATCTGCCATGGGCCCCTTCCTGAAATATTTGCAATATTATGCCTATTATTTAGCAAGTCTTCGTAGAAATACAAATGTTTGCATTGCGCCAATACAACGCTTGGATAACGAAAGGTTTCTATTTTTAAAGCACTTACGTGAAATCTGCCGCAAGCAATAAATATCCGGAAAAATCGGGTCCAACTAATCTTAGATAGAGCTCGGCTGTAAAACGACCAGAGGCAGTTTTATGGGGCTATCAGATCACTTGTTTCAGGGCCCGGCAGTCAGTCCCCTGTGCAACGGGTCAAGCATCTCACCGGTGCGGGCCGTGAACGTGTGTGTCCAGCTCACGATCGGGTTCGTTCAGCGATCGGATTCCCCAGCAACAATCAGCCTCATCCGTCCCCTGACCTGCCCTTTGTGACCGGGTCGGTTCGAAACGGGACCTGTTCAATTGCGCGTGGACGCTGGATCGCTGATCAGGTCGATCACCTCGGCGGTTTTGGTCTCTCCGGCAGATGCGGTGCTCCAGACCTGGATGATCGCGGCGAGCACAAGGGCTATGAGGCAGAAAAGACGAAATGTGGTTCGTGTCATTTGGCGACCAGTTCGGGTGTAGGCGGCAGTGATCGCGACCGTATCTGAGGCAGGAGCCAGGCGAGCAATGCTTCCGGCTCGGCAGGCAGATACGTCGCGAGATCGTCACTGAACGTTTCCCATTCCGGCGTGTAGCGTTCCTTGACTGCGGTCAAGACGGGGATGCCAAGTTCCAGTGCACGCTCGATAACGGGCCGGAAGCCGCGTCCTTCCGATTCACCCCGTCCGAACCGGTTCAGGATGAGGACTTCTGCGCCGCCGTTCATCTGCCGCATCAGTGCCTCCGCCGCATTGGCCAGGGCACCCGGATCCAGTCGGCAACCCGTTGAACCGGACCCAAGGGGTTGTGTAATCCTTGTCTGGGTGCCACTGGCCAGATCCTCCAGATGAGAGATCGGGCAGCAACTGCCGGGGTCGGGCAACTGGACCTGCAGGCAACCAACCATCGAGATCCCGAGACGGCGGCATTTGGCGACCAGCGCTTCCAGTGCAGGATCGACGTCCGGGCCGTGCTTGTGCTTGATGGCAGCGATAGGTTTCAGGTCATGCATGGATTTGTTCCTTCAGGGTGCGCGTTTGCGCGGGCGTCCGCCATTGGCATTCAGGCGATGCACATGATGGCGTGCTGGTTGCAGTGTTCAAATACGAAGAGGGCCTCGGGGCAAATGCTGTTTCGGATATGGAAGCCGCAATTGTGCTGCAGGCTGCTGAATGCGTCTGTCGAACCTTGTGGTGCAGCGAGGGTCGGCACTGCCGTTTTGTTCGTGGATCGCATGGAACCTCTCCTTGGTGGCGGAAGTATAAGAACGGGCGGCACTGCTGTGATTGACTTCCCTCAACTCGCCAATGAGGCGATCAACGCGGTTGCCGGCGGAGCGCCAATCGCCGAGTTGCGTGTGGGTCAAAAAAGCAGGATCAGCATTTCGCCCTGTGTGCCGGCTATCTGTTGATGAGTTTCAAGCGCCGTGACATTGCCAGGGGAGCTGCGATACTCTGATCGAGATCAAGGTGGGGGTTCTGGCCCCCGCCTTGTTGTTTTTGAACAATTGCAAGCCGAAAAAGGGATCGGTAATGCCAACAGAAAGCGCACAGCCGCGTGAAATCGGGGAACGTCCGGTCCTTGAGGCTGATACGCTCGATATTCTGTCCGAAATTCTTGAGCACGGTGAGCCGGACGAACAGTGTCTTGCGATCAAGACCCTTCAGGCCTGGCAGGTTTCGGGTGCGCGGGACCTGCTTGTGAAGGCAACCCGGAGCGAAGACCCCGGCGTGCGGGTCGTTGCTCTCGAAGCGCTGGTGTCAATCGAGGCGACAGGCGTTGGTGATGTCTTTCTGTGGAGCCTTGAAAACGATCCGACCGGCGCTGCCAAGGTTGCCGCCTTGCGCGGCCTTGGTCCTCAGGATGGGGATGCCGCGGTGGCCCTCGTCAAAAAGCACCTCCTGGGCCGGAGCGAAGAGCAGGCCGCCCGGAAGGAAGAAACATCGGACTGCGATGTTTGGCTTGACGTTCAAAAGGAAGCCATTCGTGCAACTGGCAGACTGGGATTGGAAAGCGCGGTGCCAGACATATTGTCAGCCGCAAATGGCGAGTTTGGCCAGGATCTCTGGAACGAGTGTCTTGCGGCACTTGCCGCGCTCGGTCGGCCAGGCCTGATGGCCCTGATCGATGTTGGGCAGAGCCCGTCTGAACTCCAGCGCGAGCGGGCGGCGCGTGCACTGGAAGCCTCCGGGGACCCGTTGGCTGTCAAGGCAATCGAAGCGCTCTGCCTGGACAGAAGTGCAGAAGTGCGCGCTGCCGCGCTCGAGGCGACGGTCGGGCGAAAATTGCCGATCGCTGATTGGCGTCTGATCAAGGAGCCGTCTCCGGTCATACGCAAGTTCGTGGCCGAAAAATCCCCAACGGTTGGCAATGTCGATCTCGTCAGGCTGGCGACGAACGATGAATCCGCTGAAGTCAGACTGGCTGCGGTCCGGCGGTTGACGGAGCGGCGTCCTTCTCCTGACCAGATCGCTGATCTGCTTGTGCATGCCCGCACCAGGCTGCGATCCGAACCGGAAGACTATATTCTGGCCCTTGTTCGGGTTCTGGAAAGGGCGCGGGGCAATGGTCGGCTCGAACTTCTGCAGGACATACTTGAACACGACCCCAAACCGGCTGTTCAACGCGCTGTCGCCGAGGCACTTGTTGCGTTCGATAGTCCCGAGAGTCTGGACATTCTTGAGCTGCTCCTTGCCCACGAAAACCAGATGGTTCGCCATTCCGCGCTTACAAGCCTTGCAAGGCTTTCCTCCGGAGAAGGGGCGGTCGCAGACAACGCCGCCGCGCTATTGTTTCTCGCCGCCAACGGACAGCTCCTTGCTGATCACGCGATCCCTGAGATGGATCAGGTCGCATTCCAGGAAGAAAAGTTTGATTTTTCAGAAGAGGATCTGAACTTTCTCGAACTGGTACAGTCGACACTTCGCAAGGAAGGAACGCTTTCGATTGTTACGCCCGAGGTGGCAATCGATATCCGCCGAATTGCGGTTCGATTGATCGGTGAACTGGATGGTCAGGCCTTTACCGTTGCCCTGTTGCGCTGTGCGCAATCTTCCGACGACGACTTGCGCACTGCCGCTTTCGATGCTGTTGCCAGGCGCGCAAGCAGGGGCGTTCGACTGACCGACCGGGGTTGGGAGATTTTGAATGCCCTGCCGCCGGACAATTATCCGCAGGCGAGAAGCGCCTTTCTTGCCATCCTTTCTTCGATGCCAGCAGAAGTCACGGAAGCGCGTCTGAAGCAGGCGCTTCAAAGTGGCGAGGCAATGGACGTTGCTGCAGCTCTGACTGTTTGTGGTCAGCTGGGCCAGGCTCCGGAGGGGTTCGGATCGTTTTTATCCAGTGAAGATCGATCGATCCGGAAGGCTGCAATTGGTCTTGCGTTTACTTGCGACCAGCAAGCGTTCGCGGATGAAGTCCTGAACGCAGCCTTTTCGGAAAGCGGCGCGCTTGGGGGTGTACTTGCGAGCGAACTGGTGAAATCCGGGGCTGGGGAGCTCAAGGCAACGCTTTTCAAGAAGCTTGCAAAGGCCTGTCGTACGGGCGGTGTTCAGCGCCAGCTGTCCCTGCTGGTGCTGTCTCAGATCGGCAGGCAGACCAACCCGTCCTGAACGGGAAAACCGGACAAAAGGCCCGCCGGAGGAGACGGGCGGGCCTTTTGCCGTTTAGAACGAAGTCTAGCTGCCTTCGTTCAGTGTGATGGAGGCCAGGTCGGACCCGACGATGGTTTCACCGTCAAATCCGCTATTGCCTACAGCTGCGCGGTAATCGTCTTCCGTCAACGCTCCATTGGGCAGCTTGTACGGGCCCTGGCGTGGTGCTCCGACCGGCGGAATGAGATGGGTCAGCATCAGGTGCTTCACGCCGGCGCGTTTCGCCAGATGCCCGAGATCGGTCGCATTGCTTTGCCGGAAGAAGATCGGCGGAGGAAAGCCCGTGCCGCCGTCCGGGCCCATGACCGGATGGATCGTCGAATGCACGACGATGTCGGCCCCTTCGGCCAGTTTTTCAACCTGGGTAGACGTCGATGTATCACGTGGCGGCTTGCGCGCATCGTTGCCGGCATCTCCGCCGATAACCACGCTGCCAGCCGGCGTGTCGACCCGGTAGGACGCATGACCGGCAATATGGGTTGAGCGAATGGCGCTGACGGTTACATCGCCTTTTGCCCAGACTTGCTTGACTTCGTCCTCGGGTTTGAAGTCTTTCACCTCAATCAGGTCGGCCGGACCGCCGGGAAGGCGCTTCTTGTTCTCGGCAAGGCGCTGGGCGATTTCACCAGACTGAATGAGCGCATCGCCAATGTGCTTGGCGAACCGTTCACAACTCAAGGCAAATCCGAGCGGCGACCTGGTTTCTTCGCTGCAGACCAGATCGACCTTTGGGCCACCGGAATTGAAATGCCAACGCAGCTGCATCATGTCGGCAAGACCTTCGGTGTGGTCGGAATGGAGGTGGGTCAGGAAGACCGCGTCCAGTCTTCCCACCGGTACGCCTGCCTGGCTGAGGCGCTGAGTCGTGCCACGGCCTGTGTCAAACTGAAGACGCATGTCATTGCATTTGTTTTCAACCGTTCCGAACTGCACGAGCGTTCCGGCACCCGCCTGTCCCTGAAAGACAGGCGGTCCGCCCTGGGTGCCGGTCAGCGTGACCTTCAGGCAGGTGTCAGCCTGTGCGCCGGGCGCGGCGAGGATGCCTGCTCCGACCAGAATGGCTCCAACCACGTTCCGAGACATTTGCAACCTCCCATCGATATATGATTTTATACGTTCATAATATCGATTTTATTGGAGGATGCAATATTACGTCGATGAATTGACCCGAAGTTTGTTGTGTCAGGCCGGAACAAACAGATCCTGGTAGGCGTCCCGCAGGATATTCTTTTGAACCTTGCCCATGGTGTTGCGCGGTAATTCATCAACCAGGATCAGCTTGCGCGGCTGCTTGAACCGGGCGAGAGACTGATTCACCGATCGCGCGATCTCGTCGAGGTTCGGCTGAGTGTCCTTTTCGGGAACGATCAGGCCGAGAACCGTTTCCCCGAAATCCGGGTGCGGCACCCCGACCACCGCGCTTTCCAGCACGCCCGGCTGGTCGTCAAGCAACAGTTCGATTTCCTTTGGATAGATATTGTAGCCACCCGATATGATGAGGTCCTTGTTTCGGCCAACGATCTGGACGTAGCCATCGGCATCGATCCTGCCAAGGTCCCCGGTGATGAAAAAGCCGTCGGCGCGCAGTTCCTCGGCCGTTTTTTCCGGCATCTGCCAATAACCCTTGAAGACATTGGGGCCGCGGACCTCGATCTGGCCGATTTCGCCATCGGCAAGTGTGTCGCCGGTTTCCGGATCGGTAATCTTGAGTTCAACGCCGGGAAGCGGTTGACCCACGGTTCCGGCCTTGCGCTCCCCGTCATAGGGATTGGACGTGTTCATGTTGGTTTCGGTCATTCCGTAGCGCTCAAGAATGCGATGACCTGTCCTGGCTTCGAAATCCCTGTGCGTTTCGGCGAGCAGCGGCGCGCTGCCCGAAACAAACAGCCGCATGTGGTTTGCCAGATCCCTTGTAAACCGGTCATCGTCCAGCAGGCGCGTGTAAAATGTGGGCACGCCCATCATGGTCGTCGCCTCGGGCATCCTGCCAAGCATCTCGTCGAGATCGAACTTCGGCAGGAAGATCATTGAACTGCCGGCCATCAGGGTCACGTTGCTTGCCACAAAGAGCCCGTGCGTGTGAAAGATCGGAAGCGCGTGCAGCAACACGTCCTTGTCCGTAAAGCGCCAGCTGTTGGCAAGTGTCCTTGCGTTGGAGACCAGGTTTTCCTGTGTCAGCATCGCACCCTTGGAGCGGCCGGTCGTGCCGGACGTATAGAGAAAGGCGGCAAGGTCGTCGCCGGATCTTTGCACTGTCCGGAAGCTGGTTGATGCGGTTTGAGCCAGCTCCGCGAGAGATCCGGTGCCATCTGCGTTGAGCGTGGCGAGCTTTGCGCCCAAATTCGCGCAGACCGCTGCCAGCGCGTCTTTCATTCGCTCGTCGCAGACGACGAGGGCAGCGCCGCTGTTTTCGATGAAGTAGCTGAGTTCCTCGACCGTATAGGCGGTATTGAGCGGCAGGAAGACGATCCCCGCGCGTGCACAGGCCGCATAGAGCGCCAGTGCCTCGAGTGACTTGGCCACCTGGACAGCCACGCGATCACCGGGTTTGACACCCTGTTCGACCAGCGCGTTTGCGAACCGGGTCGCCGTTTTGAGAAAGTCCCGGTAGCTGACCTGGCTGCCGTCCTGCAGATGCAGAAAGGTGGCCTTGCTGTCGGCATGGCGGTCGAAGAGCGTGTCATACAGCAGGTTGTTCATTCACCTGTTTCCTTAGGTCCTGTTTCCTGGCGGCTGCGTCCAGTGATCGTATTTCGGAGGAGGCAGCGATTTCCTTGCTGGTGGCGAAGCGTTCGTGATTCTGAGCCACCTTGTTGAGGTCGTAGAGATAGTTGACCATTGCGCCTGCGGATTGCGCCTGACCCTTGGGCGACACATCCGCATCTGCGTGAACAGCGTGAACCTGGGCTCCATTGCCCAGGTGAAAGCGTGCAACGGGATCCAGCGGCAGTCCGTCTCCGCGTTTGGCGGATAAAAGATAATGCGCTGCGAGCGTCCGAATTTGCTTCGGATCAGCGTCGGCAGCGTTGATCTCTTCGCTTTCCAGCCAGCTTGCAAGACCAGGTATCGGTGACAGGGTCACGAAGGTCTTGAGGTTCGGCAATTCGGCGGCCAGATCGGCAGCGACCTGCTTGATGAGCGAATTGCCGAAGGAAATGCTGGCAAGGCCGTCCTGGCAATTGGAGATCGAATAGAAGACCGCGGTTTTTGCCTCGTCTGCCGTGAGCGGCTCTCTTTCCTCTGTCAACAGGCCCTGGATGGAACCGGGAATGTCGCGCGTCAGGGCGACTTCGACGAAGATCAGCGGTTCGTCGGGCATGGCAGGGTGGAAAAACGCAAAACATCTGCGGTCGCCGGGCACCAGGCGTCTGCGCAGGTCATCCCAGCTGGCGATCTCGTGCACCGCCTCATATGCGATGATCTTTTCAAGGATATGTGCCGGGCTTTCCCAGCTCACGGGACGAAGAACCAGAAAGCCTCGGTTGAACCAGGAGGCAAAGAGGTGCCTGAAGTCCTGGTCTAGGGCCTGCAGTTCCTGATCCTTGCGCCCCAGCCGCAAGAGGTCGGCGCGCATCCTGACCAGGGTTTCCGTTGCTCCCGGTATCTGGTTGAGGCGTCGAATCAGTTCCTGGCGGTCCGGTTCCACCGCCGCCATGAAGTCCCTGTAGGTCTTCCTGCCCGGGGCAGCTTCATAGGCGTCCAGCGTGGTGCGCACGGTTTCGGGATCAATGTTCATGTCCCGCGCCAGATGATGGAAGAAGTCCAGCTTGGCCGGATCATCCATATCCTGGTAACGCCTGAGAATGTGTTTGGCAGCAGACAGGCCCGACACTTCCCCGGTCGCACCGACAAGGGCAGTGATCAGTTCTTCCATGGACCGGGAATCATGCCGGTCGGGAGCGCTTGAAAGGTAACGGCGCTCGAATATGGTCGACAGCAAATCGCCGAGTATCGTCATTTTGGTCTCCGGAGCGTCTGTTGAGTGGCAGCGTGTTTCACCCCAGAATAGAAAGCCGGTGTCCGGCTCCCTATTCCTCTAAAAGGCGAATGGGTGATCTGCCGGTCCGGCGCTCTAGGCAAAGTCTATGGTCTTGCCCGAAAGTCCGATGGACAGGGTGAAGCTGCCTTCATTGACCAGCCAACGGCGGATCGTGAAAGTCCGTACGCCGTTCTTGTGCATGGGGTCGGCCGCCGCCAGGGCCCTTGCGTCCTCAAGGCTCGCCGCGCGGTAGATGATCATGCCTTCGCCGGTCATTTCCTCGCCCGAGGAATCGGACACCGGCCCGGCAAACACCAGCTTTCCCTCAGCTTCCAGCCTGGCCTGATATGCCAGGTGATCGGGCAGCGAACCCGGGATATCGGCGTCCGGACCGACAGGTCTTGTATTCACTACATAGAGTTCCAGCGCGAGTGCGCCACGTTCCTTGGCAATCTGTTTGTACTCAGTCCACTTGGGCATCATTGGTCTCCAATTTTTTCCATCATAAAAAAATCGATATTATTTGACAATCTTAAAAATAGTCGTCAAAGTAACAAAAAACGGACAAACGCCGAGGCTAGTATGCGACTGTTAGTAGGAATTGGTGCGACGGGGCAGGGTGTCTTCCTTGTCGAAGGGGATGAGGCTTGGAATCTGACTGCGGTCGACAAGCGCATTGGAACAGATCTGCAAGTGCTGGCCGAGGGAGGGGTTGATCTCGATTCGCTCCAGGCCTTGAAGGGCCGCGCAACAGCAGAGCCGCTGGCGTCGGTCACACCGGCGCTGCCGGTCGAGGCGCCGCGCAAGATCATCTGCCTTGGTCTGAACTATGTCGATCACATCAAGGAAGGTGGCTATGACGTGCCGACCTATCCGGCCCTGTTCATGCGGTGCACCACTTCCATGATCCCTGCCGGTGCACCCATGGTGCGCCCCTCCTGCTCGGAGCAGCTGGATTATGAAGCCGAGCTGATGGTGATCATCGGCAAGGGCGGCAAACATATAAGCGAAGACAATGCACTTGATCATGTGTTCGGCTACACGCTGTTCAATGACGGGTCCGTGCGTGAATATCAGCGCAAGACCCATCAGTGGACGCCGGGCAAGAACTTCGATGCCACCGGCCCCATCGGCCCCATCGTGGTCACACCGGACGAGCTCCCCAAAGGTGCTGAAGGCCTGAAAATTGAATCGCGCGTCGGAGCGGAAATCCTGCAAAGCGCGACGACTTCGGACATGCTGTGGAGTGTCGCTCGCACGATCGCGGCCGTTTCGGAATTCACCACGCTGGAATCCGGCGACCTCCTTGCAATGGGCACGCCTCCGGGTGTCGGCCATGCCAAGACGCCGCAACGCTGGCTCCGCCCGGGCGAAGTTGTCGAAGTCGAGATTGAAGGCATCGGGATCTGCGCAAATCCGATTGTCGCGGAAGAAGACGTTGTGTCCACGGAGGCTGCAGAATGACGATGGCTGCCTCCAAGGCCCCGACCGGAGAGGCCCTGGCCAAACTTCGTGCGGAGGCGCAGGCAAATATCCGTGACCTCAGGGAGAAGATCGGGCAGCTGGACGACGATGCCATCGACCTGATCCTGAGAACGGCGCGCTCCCATTATGCCTGGCAGGACAAGCCGGTCTCGCGCGAGACGCTGGAAACAATCTACGAGATCACGGCGGCTGGCCCCACCAGCATGAATACCTGTCCGGCACGGTTTTTCTTCATTGAAACACCGGAGGCCAAGAAGCGTCTGGCTAAATCGCTGAAGGACAAGAACATCGACAAGATGATGTCGGCTCCGGCCACGGTGATCATCGCGCATGACCTGGAGTTCTGGAAAGAGTTGCCATACCTGTTCCCGCACGAGGACCGCAGGCCGCATTTCGAAGGCAAACCGGAACACTCGGAAACGACGGCGTTCAGGAACGGTACCCTGCAAGGGGCCTATTTCATGATTGCCGCGCGGGCACTCGGGCTTGATGTCGGAGCGATGTCGGGCTTTTCGAACAAGATTGTCGACGAGGAATTTTTCGCCGGCACCACGCTCAAATCAAACTTTCTTTGCAACCTCGGCTATGCCGACGAAACGGCGCTGTTCCAGAAACTGCCGCGCCTGCCGTTCGACACCGCCTGCAAGTTCTTGTGAGGGTCAATGCCGGCACTGAGAGAAAAGATGGTTGTCAGGTTAAGGGCCAACGGAACGGCCGTGAGTCACTCACGGATAGATGTTGCGATCCGGGACCTGACCCAGACCATCGATGAGCCGGAAGTGCGCGGCGGTACCAATCTGGGTCCCGCTCCGACCGAGACAGCCCTCGGTGCGCTGATCGGATGCACACACGTCATCGGCAACAAGTGTGCCGACAAGCTGGGTGTCGATATCGGACACCTGGACATTCAGCTTACCTGCGAGTTCGACCGCAGGGGCGTCACCCTTCAGGAGGAGGTGGACGTTCCCTTCGTCTCGATACGGCAGGTGGTGACCTGCAACGGAGCTGCAACAGATGCAGACCTCCAGAATGTTGCAGCAGAAGTTGCCAAATACTGCGCCCTGTCGAAGCTCTTCGAGCAGTCAGGGACCGAACTGGAGACGATCTGGCAAAAAGCCTGAGCGGTTCCGTTTTCTTTGGGAGGAGAATGCCATGATTGGAAAAATGACACGGCGGAGCGCTCTTGCTCTGGCTCTTTTGAGCGCCACCACAATGCCCGGGTTCGCGACTGAAACCATCAAGGCGGTGGTTATTGACGGTTACCCGGCACGCGCTCTCTGGGTGAAGGAGTTCTCCAACTTCTTCATTCCTGAAGTCGACAAGCGTCTCGCCAAGACCGGCAACTACCAGATGGACTGGCAAGAGAGCTATGGCGGCTCCATCGTCAAGCCAAAAGGTGTGCTGGAGGGCGTGAAGCTTGGTCTTGGTGATATTGGTATCGTTACCACGATCTTCCACTCGTCCAAGCTTCCGAGCCAGGCGCTCTCGGCAGTGACGCCGTTCATTGCTGCAGATTCTCGTGCCGTGGCGAAGGCGGTGGATGAGATCGCCAAGGAATTCCCGACCATGCAGAAGGAATTCGAAGCGCAGAACCAGGTTTACCTGGCAACAGGCGTCGTTCTGGACACCTATCAAGTGTTTTCCAAGGAGCCTGTCAACTCCCTATCCGATCTCGAAGGCAGCAAGGTGGCCGGTGCCGGCATGAACCTGCGTTACCTTGAAGGGATTGATGGTGCAGCTGGTGTGCGTGGTGGCCTGACGGACTTCTACAACATGTTGCAGACCGGTCTGGTCGACAATGCCATGTTGTGGCCGGAAGCAGCGAAGACCTTCAAGATCGCCGAAGTGGCGCCTTACATGCTGAAAGCGGATCTTGGTGCGGTGAACTCCAAGACGATCACCGTCAACAAGGACTACTGGGACAAGCTGCCTGACGAAGTCAAAGACGTCCTGCAGGAAGTTGCCGTCCTGTATCGTGACCATGTTGCAGGCATTGCCATGGACCGCGCAGGTGCCAGCCGGACCGCCTACCAGGAATCCGGTGGCACGGTGGTTGACATGAAGCCTGAAGAGCGTGCGCAATGGGCGGAAGCCATGCCGAACATTGCTGTCGAATGGGCCGCAAACCTCGATTCCAAGGGCGAGCCGGGCAGTGAAATGCTCAAGGCCTACATGACCAAGCTTCAGGACGCCGGTTTCACTCCGGTCCGTGACTGGTCCGCGGAACTGACGCAGTAGTTGCTGCAAGCAAGGTCCTGATCTGAGCGGGAGCGCCGTAAATTGGTTCAACTAACAAACGGCGTTCGCGCCTTCTCAAAACTGGCCAACTGGGTAGCGATTCTCGCCAACGCAGTTGGCACCCTCATTGTCCTGTGTCTCGTGCTTGTCGTGAACTACGACGTGGTTGCACGCGGCCTGTTCAACGCACCATTCCCCGGGGCTGTTGAAGTCGTCCAGTTCACCATGGTGCTGATCGTGTTTCTTCAGTTGCCGGATGTCGTGCGCACCAACCGACTGACGAGATCAGACGGTTTTCTGACAATTCTTCGCAGCACGCGGCCGAAACTGGCCGAGACTATCGGGCGAACGATCAATTTTGCCTCGTGCATCTTCATGGCCCTTGTGGCTTATGCGATCTGGCCCGAGTTCCTCGAAATGCTTGAAACAAGGGACTATTTCGGAATTCCGGGAATCTTCACCGCGCCCTGGTGGCCGATCAAGCTGGTGATTTTCCTGAGCGCCACTCTCTGCACGGTCCTCTTCCTCCTGAAGGTTTTGAACCCTGACGGGAAAGTCGATCCAGTCCGTATGAACGAACACCCAGAGGAAAACTCGTGACACCTATTGAAATTGGAATGCTGTCGGTCGTCGCGATTGTCGTTCTGGTCTATCTCGGCGTTTACATTCCGATCGCACTCGGACTGGTCTCCTTTGTTTCCATCATCCTGATGCGGGACAATTTCGATCTCGCTATCAATCTGCTGAAAATCGCCATCGGCGACAGCGTGATGGAATACACGTTTGCCACCGTGCCACTCTTTACCTTCATGGGACTGATCGTCTCAAAGGCGGGATTGGGCGCCGACATCTACACGGTCATGAATTCCGGCTTCCGGAAGGTCAAGGGCGGGATCGGCATGGCGACCGTCGGCGCAAACGCCGTCTTTGCAGCGGTCACGGGTTCGTCCATTGCGTCCGCGTCCGTTTTCTCAAAGGTCTCCGTGCCGCAGATGCTGGCCTTTGACTACAACCCGCGTTTTGCTGTTGGTGTCGTCGCCGGCTCCTCTGTCCTTGGCATGATCATCCCGCCGTCGGCAATGCTGATCATCTATTCCTTCGTTGCAGAGCAGAGCGTTGGAGACATGTTCCTCGCGGGCGTTGTTCCGGGGATTCTTCTCGCGATCGCCTACGTCATCGCCATCTTCCTGATGGGTCGTTTCACCCCGAAATATGTCGGTGGCCGGAAGCCGGACGAAACCGAATGGATGACGCCGCTCGAAATCGCCGACAAGACGGTTCCGACGCTGCTTCTGATCACGGCGGTGCTTGGCGGCATCTATACCGGCTGGCTGACGCCGGTCGAGGCCGGTGCAACCGGCTCCCTGCTGGGTCTCCTGATCGCAGCGTTCCGCAAGAAACTCACCTTGCAGACCGCGTGGCATGCGCTTCTGGAAACCGGTCACATCACCGCGTCGATCCTGTTCCTGATCACGGCTGCCTCGATCTACAGCCGCATGCTTGGCCTGGCTGGTCTGCCCAATGAACTGGGCGATATCCTGACCCAGACCCAGATGAGCTTCTTCTGGATCATGGTCATCTACGTGCTGCTGATGATCTTCCTCGGAACCCTGCTCGACACGGCCTCGATCATCCTGATTGTCGTGCCCCTGTTCCTGCCGCTGGTGGAGCCCATGGGCCTGTCGCTCATCTGGTTCGGCATCGTCACCGTTGTCGGCGCCGAGATCGGATTGTTGACACCACCGCTTGGTATTTCCTGTTTCGTCATCAAGGCCACGCTGAACGATCCCCGGATCTCGCTGAAGGATGTCTTCATCGGTGCGTTTCCATTCGCGCTGGTGATGCTGGTCGTCCTTGTGGCGCTGATCCGCTGGCCGTCCCTCAGCCTGGCCATCCTGAACTAAGAGGCATTTATGCGCGACGTTACCAAAGACAACATAACCGACGTCTTCATGGGGTATTTCGGTGAGAACACCGATCCCCGCGTGAAGGAAATCCTGAAGAGCCTCGTTACCCATCTGCACAACTTTGCCCGGGAAACCAACCTGACCCACGAAGAGTGGCGCAAGGGCATCGAGTTCCTGGAGTGGGCCGGCAACATATCGGATGAGGAAAGGCACGAATTCGTGCTCCTGTCGGATGTGCTGGGTCTCTCCTCGCTTGTCGACATGCTGCATTCCAAACCGGAAGGTACGTCATCGAGCGTGCTCGGCCCGTTCCACATTACCGGAGCGCCGCCCCTGCCGATTGGCGGCGACCTGCGCAAGGATTTCAAGGAACAGGTCCTTCTGGCCGAAGGCACCATCCGCGATCCCGAGGGCAACCCCATCGAGGGTGCCGAGCTGGATATCTGGCAGACGGCCCCCAATGGCATGTATTCCAGTCAGGATCCGGACCAGGATACCTATTCCTTCCATGGCATCCAGACGACCGGAAAAGACGGGCGTTACGCGTTCACCTCGGTCAAACCGGTCTGTTACACCGTGCCGAGCGACGGGCCGGTCGGAGACATTCTCAATGCCAGCGGCCGTCATCCCTGGCGGCCCTCCCATCTCCACTACATTGTCAAAGCGCCGGGATTCCGCCCGCTGGTGACCGAGATCTTCCCGGACGATGATCCTTACCTCGATCAGGATACCGTCTTCGGCGTGCGCGAAGATCTCGTTATGACTTATGTTGAAGAGCCGGCAGGTTCATTCCCTGAAGACGGCTTTGAGCTTTCCGGCAAGGTTGAAGGTCCCTACCTGAAGGCGTCTTTCGATCTGGTGCTCGTCAGGGAATAGACTTCGGACAGGAGAGGCAGCCGGATTCCTGCTGCCTCTTGCTTTCCAAAAATACAAACTGACTTGTTGAAGCCCTAAGGCACAAGTTGTCTTGTCGCCTTGCGAGACATGACGCCGTTCTTGTCAAATTCTTCGCCGAAAACTTCGAACCCGAGGCGCTGGTAAAAGGACGTCGCCGTCACCCTGACGTCGCAGTAGAGTTCGTTTATGCCTTGCGCCCCAAGCCGCTTCATCCCTTCCTTTACAAGTCGGGCTCCATATCCCTTTCCCTGACTGGCCTGATCCACTGCGAGTTTGCGCAGTCGGTAGCGCTTGCCATCGGGGAAGAAACTGCCAACACCAATCAGCGTGTCTCCAAGGAAGAGACCGAGATGCAGTGCGGTGGCATCTTCTGGCAGGGCAAGGTCCGCGAGTTCAAGATCGGGCCACAGAACCTTCTTGCGAAGTGGCAGGGTTTCATCTGCGGAAATTGATACGATTGAACACACTTTCTGAAAATCCTCGGACCCGGAAGGGTTGCTTCTGGAAGCCCCTGTCTACGGTTTCGTTGTGCATTTTGGAAGGACAAGGTTCCTAGAAATCGGCAATTCCGCTGCCAGCTATTCTTGAATACCGGGCGTGCGTGAACACGGATTGATAGTGACAGGGCAAACGGGTTCATTCGCTGAATTCTATTTGCTGATTGTCGCTTCAACCGTCTGGGTGGGGGCGATTTCGACCCCCAGTTCATCTGCTATGCTCATGATTTCAAGAAGGATTTTTTCCTGTTCTTTCAGGAACTCGGCCCAGCCGGTTGCGTCAAGATAGTAATATACGAATATCTCCAGGCTGCCCGCATCAATGCGTTGCAGGTAAACGTGCCAGTTGTCCGACCTGACTTCCGGGCTCTCGGTCAGAACCTTTCTTATCCTGTTCACGAATTCGGAAACCTTCGCCGGAGGCGTCTGGTCACTGATCTTGATTGTGCTGTTGGAAAGCCGGAAACGTCTGAAGCCGTAATTCACGATCCTGCCGGACGAGAGACTCGAGTTCGGTATTGAAATGACCAACTCCGAAGTCGTGCGGATTTTCGTGCTACGAATGCCGATTTCTTCGACGGTTCCGGTGTCGCTGCCAACTTCGATGAAATCGCCGATGCGATAGGGGCGTTCAATCAGGACAACAAATGATCCCAGAATGTCCGAAAGCGTTTCTCGCGCCGCCAGAGAGACGGCCAGACCGCCAACTCCCAACCCTGTCACGATCGACAGCGCAGGCAGTCCGAAGTCCTCTGCCACATGCACGATGACAACGACGACGACAAAGGCCCCGACAAAGTAGCCGATCAACCGGAACAGCTGGGTTGGTGCGGACCGTGCCGCGTAACCGTTTCGCATCGCGATCACTTCAGCGATCTGGGACACCAGTACAAATCCGAAACAGGCCGCCAGAACATGGCTGATAATGGAGAACAGACCGGCCGACCAAAGGAGGACGGTTCCCGTCAGGTTGAAACGGTCTTCGACAAGCGTTTCCGCAAAACCGGAAAGCAGGATCGAGAACAGCAGCGCGGCCAAAAGGCCCGGCCGCCAGGGTCTGCGGGCGTCTACCTGTTGTCGTGTCTTGAGGCGATTGTCCAGTCGATGACCGATCCCCAGCGCCAGACGGACAGCAATTGCAAACAGGACAAAGGTGATCAGAGTTGCGCCCCATTGCCAAAGCGTCTGTCCCCCAACCGGGGTTCGGAGCCAACCCGGCATGGATTCGCTTCGGGAAACGTTTATGCCCCGCCCGGGGGTCAAGGCATAGGCATCGAATATGCCCGGGGTCGCCCCCTCCCTGTAGGGCAGGTGCCGAACGCGCCCATACCAAATCGCTGCGCGTGAAACCGTTTGCGGGGTGAACAGATATTCCCCCTTGCGGGGACCCTCGGAAACCCTGTGAATCCGGACGTTTGTGCCCGGAACCTGCCAGACCGTGATGGGACTTGCCGTTTCCGCGTCGCCGCCTTGTATGATCCCTGTATCGCTAGACTGGCCGGTGGCCAGGGCGCGGCCAGGCACATCTTCACGGGGAGGCAGATCAATGCGGTCGAGAACTTCCTTCAGATAAAGCGCTGCTTCAGGAGCGAGGTAGTCCTGCGATCTTTTCGACATCTGGGATAGGTCGAGATGTCTTATCGCGCTGTTGATCAGCCTTGTGGACTCCTCCGGACTCTCGCTTTGCCCGATCCGGTAAGCACGGTTCAACGTGCTGACAAACGAAAACAGCGTTGCTCTTGGGCTTGTTGTTCGCGAAGACCGGAACACGTCTTCATTGCTTTGGGCATGGGCATCCCGAGTGGCAGACACCACATCGGTCACAAGCAAGGCAATGATGATGATGCCGGAGGCCGCTATGCGTGGCCAAAGTCTTACGCATTTTCCAGGCATCAGCGCGCCCCAGTTCCCCATTCGTTTGCAGCTGCAATCG
This sequence comes from Roseibium sp., assembly GCA_017643925.1. Lineage (GTDB taxonomy): Bacteria > Pseudomonadota > Alphaproteobacteria > Rhizobiales > Stappiaceae > Roseibium. Next base: position 44,134 of record JAEPML010000006.1, read on the forward strand.
CTGTCTGTCTTGCCTCTGAAGATCGAACAAGTTGAGACGACTTGCAGGTTCCGCGTCAACCGCAAAATTTGGGCGTTTGAACCGCGCAGAAGGGGGCGTCTCCGCGGTTTGGCCGGTCGGTCAGGGTAGGGTCGGATTGCGCGAAGGGGCGGACAAGGCGAGTTCATCCTGCAAGGGACCAGGCATAGACGTCCAAAAGTCTTGGAAGTTCGCTTGCCTATTCAGCCGCTTCCGCAACGAAGTGCTTTTCAAGGAAGGCGCCGGTGTTGCGGTAATGGTCCAGCAGGAGGTGGCACGCCGTGTCCGCATCCCGGTCAACGGCCGCGTTCATGATGTCCGTGTGTTCCTTGCCGATGTCGCGCTTGGAATAATTCAGCGCCTTGCCGGCCAGATAGCGGTAGCGGATGTTGAGGTCGTAGAGCTGGTTGCAGAACTTGAGCAGAACCGGTGAGTGGCACGCACTCAGAAGGTTCATGTGGAAGGCCTTGTGCAGCTCCTCGAACCGTTCGACGTTGGCCCTGGGTTCACGCATCATCCGGTGATGGCTGATGACAAGCTTGTCTTCCCAGGCATGATCGGCGTGGGTCAGGCTCTCACGCAGCGCCATTTCTTCGAGCTGACAGCGCAGCTTCAGGATTTCCGTGAAATTGGCCGGACTGATTTCGGCCGTCCGGAAGCCGCGTTGGTCCAGTCTTTCGACAAGAAGGTCGGAGACCAGCAAGGTGAGAGCCTCACGGATCGGGGAGCCTCCCATGTCGAGAATCTGGCGCAGTTTCTCGATTTTCAGCTTCTCTCCAGGTACCAGCTCGCCGACAAGAATCATGCGTCTTATCGCGAGATAGGCCCGCTGTGTGGCAGAGGGTTCCTGGGACGGATCGGTGTGCATTTGAATAGCCATGCCGGATAATATCGATTTTCTGAGGAATATTCCAGTTTTTGATTGAAGTTTTCACGGGAAGTTTAAGTAGGCCCTCAAGACGCGGTTTCCAGGCTCAAATGTATATATTTTAAGTTTGAAATTTTAGGCTTGAAGTAAATGGGAAAACGTGGTTCGCTGATGAGGCTTGCAGCGTCGGGAGAAAGATATGCGCATTGCGTGCTTGGGTGGAGGCCCTGCCGGGCTTTACTTCGCAATTTCGATGAAACTCCGCGATCCGTCACACGAGATTGACGTGATCGAGCGCAACCGCGCCGACGACACGTTCGGCTGGGGCGTGGTGCTTTCCGAAGAGACCCTGCAGAACCTTGCGGCCAATGATCCGGTCAGTGCCAAGGCGATCGGAGACAACTTCGCCTATTGGGACGACATCGCGCTTCACTTCAAGGGGGAGCGTCTGGTCTCGACCGGACATGGCTTCTGTGGTGTCGGGCGGATGAAACTGTTACTGCTGCTTCAGGAGCGCGCCAGGGAGCTCGGCATCAACCTGAAATTCGAGACCGAGGTCGACAGCGCCGAGGATTATCGCAAGGAATACGACCTGGTCGTCGCGAGCGACGGGCTGAACTCGAAAACCCGCACGCTTTATGAAGATACGTTCAAGCCGGACATTGATCGGCGCCTCTGCCAATTTGTCTGGCTGGGCACGCATCAGAAGTTTTCCGACGCTTTCACTTTCATATTCGAGGAAACGGAACACGGCTGGGTCTGGGCTCATGCCTACCAGTTCGACGACGAGACGGCGACGTTCATCGTCGAATGCGCGCAGGACACATTTGATGCCTTCGGCTTCGGCGAGATGAGCCAGGAAGACAGCATCCGGACCTGCGAGGAAATCTTCAAGGATCACTTGGGCGGCCATGCCTTGATGACCAATGCCAAACACATCCGGGGGTCCGCCTGGATCCGGTTTCCACGCGTGCTGTGCGAAAAGTGGAGCCACGAAAACGTGGTGCTGCTGGGGGATGCTGCAGCAACGGCACATTTTTCCATTGGTTCCGGCACGAAGCTGGCTTTTGAATCCGCCATTTCCCTGGCTGACCTCCTGCACAATGAACCGGACATGCAATCGGCTTTTGACCGCTACGAGCAGGATCGAAGGCTGGAAGTTCTGAGGCTTCAGTCAGCCGCCCGGAATTCGCTGGAGTGGTTCGAGCATGTCGAGCGTTACCTTCATCTCGATCCGGTACAGCTGAATTACTCCATGCTGACCCGGTCCCAGCGCATCAGTCACGAGAACCTGCGCCTGCGCGATCCGAAGTGGCTGGAAACGGCGGAGCGCTGGTTCATGGACCAGTCCGGAGTGCCTTCGAGCGAACCTGTTCGCCCACCCATGTTCGCACCGTTCAAGCTGCGCGGCATGGAGTTGAAAAACCGGATCGTGGTTTCTCCGATGGCACAATACAAGGCCGTCGACGGCACGCCGACCGACTGGCACATGGTGCATTATGCCGAACGCGCCAAGGGTGGGGCCGGATTGGTCTTTGCAGAGATGACCTGCGTCAGTGCGGAAGGACGGATCACGCCGGGCTGTCCGGGGCTCTATGCAGCTGAACATGAGCAGGCCTGGAGGCGTCTGACGGAATTCGTGCACGCTGAAACGGACGCAAGGATCTGCTGCCAGATTGGCCATTCGGGCCGCAAGGGGTCTACCCGGATCGGTTGGGAAGGCATGGACAAGCCGCTACCGGACGGGAACTGGGATCTGGTCTCTGCTTCGGCGATTGCCTGGTCTGAGAACAATGCGGTTCCGCGTGAAATCACGTCTGCCGAAATGGACGTGATCAAGGCGCAATTCGTGGCCGCTGCCGAGATGGCGGAGCGGGCCGGGTTTGACATGATCGAACTCCATGCCGCCCACGGCTACCTGCTGTCCTCCTTCATTTCCCCGACCACCAATATGCGCTCCGACGACTATGGGGGATCGCTTGAAAACCGGGTGCGCTACCCCCTGGAAGTGTTCCGGGCAATGCGGGCGATCTGGCCGGAGGACAAACCGATGTCGGTGCGCATTTCAGCCAATGACTGGGTTGGCGAGACGGGCATCACGCCGGACGATGCTGTCGAGATCGCGCGCATGTTCGATGCTGCGGGTGTCGACCTGATTGACGTTTCGGCCGGGCAGACAACACCGGACGCAAGGCCCGTTTATGGCCGCATGTTCCAGACGCCATTTTCCGACCGGATCCGCAACGAGGCGGGGCTCAGGACCATGGCGGTCGGAAACATCTATGAAGCCGATCATGCCAACTCGATCCTGATGGCGGGGCGCGCGGACCTGGTTGCCGTGGGACGTCCGCATCTTGCCGATCCATACTGGACGCTTCACGAAGCTGCCCGGATCGGTGACCGGGCGTCGAGTGATTGGCCGAAGCCTTATCTTGCCGGCCGGGACCAGCTGTGGCGTTTGGCAGACCGGGAAGCGGAGATGTTGCGGGCATGAGCGTGTCAGGAAAACATGTCGTCGTGACCGGCGGTGGTTCCGGAGTTGGAGCCGCCTGCGCAAAGGCCTTTGCCGCTCGCGGCTGGAACGTCACGATCATGGGGCGCGACAAGGACAAGCTGAAGGCGCAGGAATTGCCCTTCCAGACCTGTGATGTGTCCGACCCGGATGCGGTCGCTTCTGCCTTCCAGGCAGCACGAGAGCAACAGGGGCCGGTCACCGCGGTCGTTGCCAATGCCGGTGCTGTTGAGAGCAAGCCCTTTGCGAAGATGAGTGCGGCCGACCTTCAGGCGATGTTCGCGGTCAATGTGGCCGGGGTCTTCAATGTCTGGCAGGCAGTTTTGCCCGACATGAAGGCGGCGGGAGACGGGCGTATGATCGCGATTGCCTCCACTGCGGGACTGCGCGGTTATCCCTATGTCAGCGGATATTGCGCAGCCAAGCACGCCGTTGTCGGTCTGACGCGCTCCTTGGCAAAGGAGCTTGCCAGAACCGGAATCACGGTGAACGCCATTTGTCCTGGGTTTGTGGAAACGCCAATGCTTGAAAGGTCCATTGAGAGGATCGTCGAGACGACTGGTCTTGATCGCGAGGCAGCAGCGACCGCTCTGAAGGCGGATAATCCGCAAGGCCGCTTCATCCAGCCCCTCGAAGTTGCCGAAGCCGCGCTCTGGCTCTGTTCCGAAGGTGCTGCGTCCGTGAACGGGCAGGCCCTCAGCCTGAACGGAGGGGAGCTATGACACCAGAAACCCGGACTGAAGGTGAACCGCTTTCCAAGGCCCGGCTCAGGGTCTGGCTGAAACTCCTGAAAACGGTCAACGGCGTAGAGGCCGAGATCCGCCGCAATCTCAGGGAGAACCACCAGACGACCTTGCCACGCTTCGACGTCATGTCCGCGCTGGCGCGGTTTCCGGATGGCCTGAAGATGAGCGAATTGTCGAAATTCCTGAAGGTTTCAAACGGCAATGTCACCGGCATCGTCGACAAGTTGACCGAGGAAGGTCTGGCCCTGCGCGTTGCCGTTCCCGGGGACCGGCGTGCCCAGGTGGCGCGCCTGACCGCAAAGGGGCGGGAGGCCTTTCAGGTATTGGCCGGCCACCACGAGGCCTGGATCGACGGCCTGCTGGACGACCTTTCCGAAACGGATATCGAAACCCTGTCATCCACGCTGGACGTGGTTCTGAGCCATCAGAGCGCTGAGGAGTGAAGCCATGAGAAGCAACGTCAGTCATTTCAAATGTGACATTGCCGGCGGCATTGCCCGGATCGCGCTCGATCGGCCGGAGCGCAAGAACCCGCTTACGTTCGAGAGCTATGCGGAGCTGCGCGACTGGTTTCGCGATCTGCACTATGCGGATGATGTCCACGCGGTCGTGATCCTGCCGAATGGCGGAAACTTCAGCTCCGGTGGTGATGTCCATGACATCATCGGGCCCCTGACCCGGATGAGCATGAAGGAACTGCTGGCATTCACCCGCATGACCGGGGATCTGGTCAAGGCGATGCTCGGGTGTGGCAAGCCGATCATCGCTGCTGTTGACGGGGTCTGTGCCGGGGCCGGCGCAATCATGGCAATGGCATCCGATCTTCGCATCGCGACGCCGGAGGCCAAGGTGGCGTTCCTGTTCAACCGGGTCGGACTTGCCGGGTGCGACATGGGCGCCTGTGCGATCCTGCCGCGCATCATCGGACAGGGGCGGGCGGCTGAACTGCTGTATCTCGGTCGCTCGATGAAAGCGGAAGAAGGCCACGCCTGGGGCTTCTTCAACCAGATCACCAGTGCAGACGAGCTGGACACGGCGGCCATGACCATGGCCGAGCGCATCGTTGCCGGGCCGACCTTCGCCAATTCCATGACCAAGACAATGCTGGCGCAGGAATGGTCGATGAGCCTGGAGCAGGCGATCGAAGCCGAGGCACAGGCGCAGGCAATCTGCATGCAGGGCAATGATTTTCACCGGGCCTACAATGCCTTTGTGGCCAGGGAAAAACCTGTGTTCGAGGGCGACTGATGGCAGACAAGAGCTTTTTTTACTGGCCGTTTTTCGAAGACCGACACCGGGCGCTCGCCGCGGACATAGATCGCTGGGCGAAAGACGCTCTTGCATCGCTCGATCACGAAGACACTGACGAGACCTGCCGCCGTCTTGTGAAGGACCTCGGTGATGCCGGGTTCCTGAGCCACACCGGATCCGAAGACGGTAGCCTTGATGTGCGAACGCTGTGCCTGATGCGCGAGACACTGGCGCGTCACGACGGATTGGCAGATTTTGCCTTCGCGATGCAGGGATTGGGGACCGGGGCGTTAAGTCTCTTCGGGTCAGCAGCGCAGAAGCAGGCCTGGTTGCCCCTGACCCGAAGTGGCAAGGCCATCTCTGCCTTTGCACTGACGGAGCCGCAATCGGGCTCGGATGTTGCCAATTCCACGATGACGGCGACGGACGACGGTGATGCCTATGTTCTCAACGGTGAAAAGACCTGGATCTCCAACGGAGGAATAGCGGATCTCTACACGCTGTTCGCACGCACCGGTGAAGCCCCGGGAGCCAAGGGCCTGTCCACCTTCATCGTGACACCTGACCTCGAGGGCTTCGAAGTAGTCGAGCGGCTGGAGACGATTGCTCCCCACCCGCTCGCCACGTTGCGTTTCACCGATTGCCGTGTGCCGAAGTCAAACCTGATCGGCGCGCCCGGGAGCGGATTCAAGATTGCCATGTCGGTGCTCGACATCTTTCGCTCGACCGTGGCCGCAGCTGCACTCGGATTCGCGCGACGGGCACTCGACGAAGCGCTGGAACGGGTCTCGACCCGGGAAATCCAGGGGTCGCCGCTCGCAGACCTGCAACTCGTTCAGGGACATATTGCGGATATGGCGCTTGATGTCGATGCAGCTGCCCTGCTGGTCTATCGCGCGGCCTGGACCAAGGACAGCGGTGCGCCGCGCGTCACACGGGAAGCCGCGATGGCGAAGCTCTTTGCGACCGACCAGGCCCAACAGGTCATCGACAAGGCCGTCCAACTCCATGGCGGCGACGGTGTGCGTTCCGGAACAGCCGTCGAGAAGCTTTACCGGGAAATCCGTGCGCTGCGCATTTATGAAGGCGCGTCGGACGTCCAGAAAACCATCATCGCGCGCCAGACGCTCGGCGCCTATCAGGGAGTGTGAGCCATGCTTGGTCCTTCGGCCCATGTTGATACATTCGCCCGCGACAATCTCCCACCGGAGGACTGCTGGCCCGACTTTCTGCTCGATGGTTTCGACTATCCCGAACAGCTCAATGCAGCTGTCGAACTGACGGACAAGATGGTCGAGAGGGGCTTTGGCGATCACACCGCCCTTATCGGGAATGGACGCCGCCGCACCTACAAGGAACTGGCCGACTGGACCAACCGGCTTGCGCATGCGTTGAGCGAGGATCTTGGTGTCAAACCCGGCAACCGTGTCCTGATCCGCTCCGCCAACAACCCGGCGATGGTTGCCTGCTGGCTTGCGGCAACAAAGGCCGGAGCGGTTGTGGTCAACACCATGCCGATGCTGCGCGCGGGGGAACTTTCCAAGATCGTCGACAAGGCGGAAATCGAATTTGCGCTTTGCGACACGCGCTTGATGGACGAGCTTGTCGCCTGTGCGAAGACCTCGTCGTTCCTCAAGAAGGTTGTCGGCTTTGACGGCACCTCGAACCATGATGCCGAACTCGATCGTCTGGCGCTTGAAAAGCCGGTGCTTTACGACGCGGTTGAGACAGGGCGCGATGACGTTGCCCTGCTCGGTTTCACCTCCGGTTCAACAGGAACGCCGAAGGCGACGATGCATTTCCACCGGGATCTGCTGATCATCGCCGATGGCTATGCCCGCGAAGTGCTCGGCGTGACTCCAGACGATGTCTTTGTCGGGTCTCCACCCCTGGCCTTTACCTTCGGTCTCGGAGGGCTCGCAATTTTCCCGCTGCGCTTCGGGGCCGCCGCGACGCTGCTTGAAAATGCCAGCCCGCCCAACATGATCGAGATCATCCAGAAATATAAGGCAACGGTCTGCTTCACGGCCCCGACCGCCTACCGGGTGATGTTGCAGGCAATGGAAGAGGGGGCCGACCTGTCTTCGCTCCGTGCAGCGGTGTCTGCGGGAGAGACTCTCCCGGCCCCTGTCTATGACGCCTGGATGGACAAGACCGGAAAGCCCATGCTGGACGGTATCGGTGCAACCGAGATGCTTCATATTTTTGTCTCCAACAGGTTTGGCGATCACAAACCCGCCTGTACCGGCAAGCCGGTCGATGGCTATGAGGTCAAGATCATCGATCAGGACGGCAATCCGGTCGCTCCGGGTGAAGTCGGTCGCCTGGCAGTCCGCGGTCCGACAGGGTGCCGCTACCTGGCGGATGATCGCCAGCGCCAATATGTGATTAACGGGTGGAACATCACCGGCGACAGTTTTTCCATGAGCGCCGATGGCCACCTTCATTTTGCTGCCCGCAACGACGACATGATCATTTCGTCCGGTTACAACATTGCCGGCCCCGAAGTGGAGGCGGCTCTGCTGTCGCATCCGGCCGTGTCCGAATGCGCCGTGATCGGCGTTCCGGATGAAAGCCGCGGGTCAATCGTCGAGGCTCACGTGGTTCTGGCAGAAGGCGAAGAGCCGTCAGATGAAGTGATCAAAGCGCTGCAGGATCACGTGAAGGCGACAATCGCGCCGTTCAAGTATCCCCGTTCAGTCGTCTTTACCCAGACGTTGCCGAAAACCGAAACCGGAAAGATCCAGCGGTTCAGGTTGCGCCCCGACGCCTGAGCGGAACAACACCCTTCGCTCCGGGCAAGCGAAGGTGAAACAAATAATGCGCCCGAAAACAACGGACGAAAAAGTCCGGATGCATGAAGAGTGGGAACAGACAACGGATCCAAGAGGAGGGTTCAATGAAATTGGTGACGATGGCGGTAACTGCCGCGCTGGCGCTTGGCCTGACAGGTGCACAAGCCGAACCGGTCAAGGTAGGCCTCATTACAACACTGTCCGGCGGCGGTGCCGGGCTGGGTATCGATGTGCGTGACGGCTTCATGCTGGCGGTCAAACAGGCAGGCAACGAAGACCTCGAAGTTGTCATAGAGGACGACCAGCGCAAGCCCGACATTGCAGTCCAGCTGGCCGACAAGATGGTGCAGTCGGAAAAGGTTGATGTCCTGACCGGCATCATCTGGTCCAACCTGGCGATGGCCGTGGTGCCCTCCGTGACGGCCCAGGGGAAATTCTACCTTTCGCCGAATGCAGGCCCGTCTGCGCTCGCCGGCAAGGGCTGCCATCCGAACTATTTCAACGTTGCCTGGCAGAACGACAACCTGCATGAAGCAGCTGGCGCCTATGCCAATTTCGCCGGCCACAAGAAGAGCTTCATCCTCGCGCCGAACTATCCGGCGGGCAAGGATGCACTGACCGGCTACAAGCGCTTCTACGAAGGCGGTCTGGCAGGCGAGATCTACACCAAGCTCGGTCAGACCGACTATGCAGCAGAGCTCGCGCAGATCCGGGCCTCCGACGCGGACAGCGTCTTCTTCTTCCTGCCGGGCGGCATGGGGATTTCCTTCCTGAAACAATACAAGGACAGCGGTATCGACCTTCCGGTCGTCGGCCCTGCCTTTTCCTTCGATCAGGGCATTCTGCAGGCCGTTGGTGATGCAGCGCTTGGCGTGAAGAACACCAGCCAGTGGAACAAGGATCTCGACAACCCGACCAACAAGGCCTTCGTTGAGAGCTTCCAGGCCGAATATGGCCGTCTGCCGTCGCTTTACGCGTCCCAGGGCTTCGACACGGCCAATCTTCTGTTGTCGGCCATGGCCAAGGCGGATGTGAATGATGCAGATGCGTTCCGTGAAGCGCTCGAAGCGGGCGAGTTTGCGTCAACACGCGGCAATTTCAAATTCGGTCCCAATCATCATCCGATACAGGACATCTATGTCCGTGAGGTGGTAAAGGAAGGTGACGTCTACACCAACAAGATCATCGGCACGGCGCTTTCCAGCCATGCGGATGCCTATTGGGCTGACTGTAATATGTAAGACGGTTCCGTCTTTCGGGGGCACATGACCGGCGCGGCCTCGCGCCGGTCTTCAAAACGGGATTTTCATGTCACTGATATTGCTCATAGAGCAGGTTCTTAACGGCCTGCAATTCGGCATCATGCTGTTTCTGATGGCAGCCGGATTGACGCTGATCTTCGGCGTCATGGGGCTGATCAACCTCGCCCATGGCTCGCTCTACATGATCGGTGCCTTCTGTGCGGCCGCGGTCGCGGGCGCTACCGGTTCCTTCCTGCTTGCGCTGATTGCGTCGCTTGCCGGGGCAGCCATCGCCGGGGCCCTGGTGGAGCTTGTTGTCATTCGCCGCCTCTACGACAAGGATCATCTGGACCAGGTGCTGGCGACCTTCGCGCTGATCCTGATTTTCTCGGAAGGGACACGCTGGGTCTTCGGGTCGTTCCCGCTGTTCCTGGATGTTCCGGATTTCCTGTCCGGCCCAATCACCTTGCCCGGTGGTATCGAATATCCGCTTTACCGGCTGACGCTGATTGTTGTGGGTCTCCTGGTAGCGCTTGGACTCTATCTCCTGATTTCGCGAACCCGGCTCGGCGTTCAGATCCGTGCGGGGGAAAATGACCGCGAAATGATCGCTGCGCTCGGGATCGATATCGCCAAGCTCTACACGATCGTGTTTGCGCTGGGGGCCGCTCTTGCCGGTCTTGCGGGCGCATTGGTCGGCGCGATCCAGTCCGTGCAGGTCGGCATGGGTGAGCCCGTCCTGATCCTGGCCTTCGTGGTGATCGTCATCGGAGGGATCGGTTCGATCAAGGGGGCCTTGATCGGGGCCATTCTGGTCGGCCTGACGGACACGCTTGGCGGCATCTTCCTTCCCGAAGTGATGAAACTCTTCTTCGACCCGTCAACGGCAACTTCCATCGGATCATCCCTGGCTTCAATGGCGATCTATGTCCTGATGGCAGCTGTCCTGATCCTGCGACCCTCTGGCCTTTTTGGAGCGCGCGCATGATCCGGGAAAGCTATCTGAACGCACTGACCGTCCTGGTCCTTCTTGCGGTGCCGCTCTGGGCCGTGGTCGCGGATGAACCCTTCACAATTACGCTGATGACCCGCGCCGCGATCTTCGCAATCGCTGCGATCGGTCTCAATATTGCGCTCGGGATTGGCGGCCTGGTCAGCCTCGGGCATGCCGTATTCTTCGGGATCGGCGGTTATGCCATGGGGATCCTGGCACATCACGCGCAGACTTATACGGCCGTGTTCGAGTGGCCGCTCCTGATCGAGGGGACCAAGTCGATGCCGGTGATCTGGCTGGTGGCCGTCGTGCTGTCCTCTCTGGCGGCGCTGGTTATCGGCATCCTGTCGCTCAGGACGACCGGTGTCTATTTCATCATGATCACCCTGGCATTTGGACAGATGTTCTTCTTCTTTGCCATTTCCTGGGCGGAATATGGTGGTGAAGACGGCTTGTCCATTTATGTCCGCAACGGCTTTCCCGGTCTGAACACGCTGGTGCCAATCGAGTTCTACGGTCTGTGCCTGGGGGTCCTGCTGCTTGTGCTGGTCTTCGCCTGGCGGCTATCGAAGTCCCCGTTCGGCCTGGCCTTGAATGCAGCCCGGCAAGCGCCGGTGCGGGTTGAAACGGTCGGCCTCGACCCGGTACGCCTGAAACTGGTTGCCTTCGTGATCTCCGGTGCGATCACGGGTCTGGCGGGAGCCATGTTCGCGGACCTCAATCGCTTCGTCAGTCCGACGATGTTTAGCTGGCAAACAAGTGGTGAAATCATGATTTTCATCATCCTTGGGGGTGTCGGCAGACTGTTCGGTCCGGTGGTTGGTGCACTTGTCTTTGTGGCGCTTGAGCATTGGCTCGGAGGCCTGAGCGATTACTGGCACATCTATCTGGGCCTGTTGCTGTTGCTGATCGTTCTGTTCGGTCGCGGCGGCCTGATCGGCATGGTCTCCGGAAGGAGGGCGGTTCATGACTGAGGCTGTTCTTGAAACCCAGGGCATCAGCAAAAGCTTCGGAGCGTTGCGGGCCAGCCGGAACATTTCACTGGATCTGAAACCGGGTGAAATCCATGCAATCATCGGACCGAACGGCGCCGGCAAGTCGACGCTGATCGCCCAGATCTGCGGAACGTTGAAACCGGATGCCGGAACGGTGAAGCTGCTCGGCCGCGACGTGACCCACGACCCGGCGCGGGTGCGTGCACAGGCCGGGTTGGGCAGAACCTTCCAGATCTCTTCGCTTGCCATGGAAGACACGGTTCTGCAGAACGCCATTCTTGGTGCATTGGGGGCAAGCGGGCGTCCCTGGCGCTTCTTTTCCGATGCGGTACGCGACAGGGATCTGCGGGCAGCCGCAGAAGAAGCACTCAACCGGGTGGGGCTTGAAGATCAGGCCCGCAGTCGCACGGCGGAACTCAGTCACGGGCAACGGCGCCAGCTGGAGGTTGCCGTTGCGCTGACCCTGAAGCCAAAAGCGTTGGTCATGGACGAACCCATGGCTGGCATGGGCTCGGAAGGATCAAAGCGTCTGACCGGATTTCTGGACAACCTGCGCCAGGAAGCACCGATCCTTCTGGTCGAACATGACATGGATGCCGTCTTTGCCCTTGCCGACCGGATCAGTGTCCTCGTTTATGGCGAGGTCATTGCCACCGGTACGGTCGACGAGATCAGGTCTGACAAGGCCGTTCGCGAAGCCTATCTGGGAGAGGATGCATGAGCCTGCTGACGCTTGAAAATGTGACCGCCTCCTACGGGCCGAGCCAGGCCCTGTTCGGGGTCGATCTGAGCATCGAAGAAGGCGAGGTCATGGCCCTCATGGGCCGCAATGGCATGGGCAAGAGCACGACGGTGAAGTGCATCTGCCGAATGCTGCCGGCGGCCGGAAAACTGGAATTCGATGGCCAGGACCTGATCCGTCTTCCCAGCCACAAGGCTGCGCGACTTGGTCTCGGTCTTGTGCCCGAGGGGAGGCGGTGTTTCGGTGATCTCACAGTACACGAGAACCTGATCGCTGCCGCGAGGCGTGGGTCCTGGACGTTTGAGAAAGTCATCCAGCTGTTTCCCCGGCTTGGGGAGCGGCGCGCGCAACATGCCTATTCGCTTTCAGGCGGGGAGCAGCAGATGCTGGCCATCGGGCGGGCGCTGATGACCAATCCGCGGCTGCTGATCCTGGATGAAGCAACAGAAGGGCTTGCACCCATCATCCGTCAGGAGATCTGGGCGGCAATCAAACAGTTGAAGGCGGAGACCGGTCTTTCGATCCTGGTAATCGACAAGTCGGTCAGGGAATTGAAGGATGTCAGCGACAGCGCAACGATCCTTGAACGCGGAACGTCTGTCTGGCATGGCGCGATCGATGCGCTCACGGATGAAGTCACGTCCGCCTATGTCGGGGTGTGAGTGATGTTTCGGTACGTGCAGCCCGTGTTGTTCAAACATTGCGACCCTGCCGGTATAGTTTTCTATCCGCGGTATTTCGAGATGATCAACGACTGCATGGAGCAGTTCTTTGACGAAAGGCTCAAGTGGCCGTTTCACGAGATTCACGCCTCTGCAGCCGTGCCGACAGTCGAAATCACGACCCGGTTCAAGGCGCCGAGCCGGCATGGAGACAAGCTCGACCTGGCACTCGGTATCTCCAAGGTCGGTCGAACCAGCTGCGGATTTGCATTGGAGGCGCGCTGTGCGGGCCAGGAACGGTTCGCCTCGGATCTGACACTGGTGCATGTGAACAAGGACGGCAAGCCGTCGCAATGGCCAGACACCATCAAGGCTAGGCTGCAGCAACTAAAGGAATGTCAGGAGCAATGACCCTCACAACAATTCAACCCGAGGGCTGGGCGCCCGCAAAGGGGTATGCGAACGGAATGCTCACGGAGGGCAGGACGCTGCATGTTGGCGGCCAGATCGGCTGGAACAAGAACCAGGTGTTCGAGCATCACGATTTCATTGGCCAGATGGAACAGACCCTTCGCAACATTGTCGCCATTGTTGAGGAAGCCGGAGGCCAGGTCACGGATATTGCCCGACTGACCTGGTTCATCAAGGACAAGACCGAGTATCTGGCGAAGCAGAAGGAAGTCGGTGCGGCTTACAGGAGCGTCCTCGGTCGCCATTTTCCGGCAATGTCGGTGGTCGTGGTGGCTGATCTGATTGAAGACGAGGCCCTGATCGAAATCGAAGCAACTGCCCAGATCGGGTGAGTTTGGGCTCCCTTGGAGCCTAGCCAAGAGCTCTTAGTTTGCTGGTCCGCCAAGTGCGATGTTGAAACGCGCGAAGGCTGAGTAGCTGTTTCGGCTTTGATAGTCGATGTAGAGCGGACGCTCGCCAGTGACCTGGGTCACCGGAATTCGCCAGGTTTCGAAGCGTCCACCGACATTCGCGCTGAACCGGCCACGCTGAAACCGGACGCCACCTTCAAGAATGCCGCCAACATCGAAGAGGTTCTTGTCCGTTTTGACAGTTTCGTTATGTGCAAACTCGCCGCTGAAGGTCAGGCTTCCGTCCGTTTCTGAAAAATTCTGTACCAGGCGCGCATCAGCGCCTGCGAAGACGGAAAATCCGTCAGCCAACTGATAGGCTAGCTCGGACCCCAGTTGAACGCCGACACGATGAGAGTTTGTGTCAATTTCATAGCCGAAAAACAGCGTATTGCCGTTGGTGCGGCCGCGATAATTGAGGCTTTCGTTGGTTTGACCGTAAAAAAACAGCGCTCTTGGAGAAAATGTGACCGGCCCACTTGTGACCATCGTCATGAGGCCAAGCTGGGCCATGTATCCGTGATAGTTGTCATTGTAGGCCACATAATCCAGATCGGAGTTTGGCGCTGCGACCACAGCACCTCCTCCAAGCACACCGCCCGGGCCTTCAAGCGCGAGAATGGCAAGGTCTTCACCGCCGCTGGACACATTTGTCTTGTAACTATCGGCGCCGCTATAGCCGTAGCGAAAACTGCCAAGCGCATAAAGGTTAGTACCAAAAAGCGGAGCGCTTGTACCAAGGTCCGCCTGGCCCTGGATCATGACTGATGTAAACTGTCCATCCCTGTCAACCGAAGCAAACCTGTCCTGGACCACATTCCCGCCATTCTGCAGGCGCAGGGCGTTGAAACTATCGCGTTCCATCCAGCCTGCTTCAAATTCGACACTCAGTTGAAAGCGCTCTTTGACAACGTCGTTCGGGCTTTGCCCGGTATCCGTTGAAACCGGACGAATATTTTGAGGTTGAGCACCTGTCTGAGCAAAGGTCACTGGCGCCGGTGCTCCGGGTGTTCCGATGGCGGGCAGGGAAGAGGCTGTCACTGAAACAAGGGCACCGGTCAGGGTGAGTGAGCGCCGTTCGATCACGCGCCCGTTCCTGTCCTTCAGGACGAGAATGACCGGCTTGTCGCGATATTTGTCATCAACCTCAAAACGGATGTTTCCATCCTTGGGTACCGGAACTGCTGCAACGCGTCTCTTCGGGCGTTCTCCAGGTGCTGGTGTCGTCTCTGAAGTTACAGTCGCTGGTGCCTCGGCTGGTTGTCCGGTGCTCGCCGGTTGCGCTGGTCCTTCCGCGATGTCCGGCAAATCCGTTTCCAGCACATCGTCCAGGTCGGCCAGATCGATTTCGAGCTCGATCTCTTCACCGTCGAGCGTTTCCAGAGACAATGTCGTGCCGGGGGTTGGTTCGCCTTCCGAAACCTGGTTGATATCCACGACGACCGCGTGGGCGGGCAATCCCGTTGATAAAGCCAACAGGAACGCTGCAATTACGCGCACGAACTTCATAAATTCCCCCACACCTGTCTCTTTTTCATTGGCGAAAATGCCCAATGAAAAAGTTAACAGGTGTTAATTTATTGCTACCCTAACGACAAAGCAAATGTTGCTTGCCGTTGCGAACCATCTTCATGGTCGACGACGAGTTTCAAAGTCCATTTCGGGGCTTTGGCAAAAACCTTGGCCGGCAGAACCAAAAGCCGCTCACCTGTCTTGGGGTCTTCGATCCGGGTCTTTACTTTGAACCATTTTGTCGGTTCTTCTCCCTGTCCGATGAAGAGAGACGCCCCTGCGAAACGATCCGCATCGGCGGTTCCGGTCAAAAGCAGAGCCTGCTTGTCTTTCACTTTGACGACCCGGACTCCGTCGATCTGCGCGGAGACAAAATAGGCAGGATCTGCCTTGGCAGCCGCGGCGACATCTAGCAGACCATAGCCGGTGAAGTTGTCGATACCTTCCGTTTCGATGTCCCTTGCGGAGTTGATCAGCATACGCTTGATATCGCTTGGCGCGAGCTCTGGATTGCGTGCGAATAGGACCGCGGCTGCGCCTGCAGCGATTGGGGCGGCGAAAGATGTTCCGCTTGCTCTGTAATAGGCGCGGTCTTCACCTACAATGCCTTCGCCCAGCTGATAAGAGACGTCCGGTATCAGGGAGAGCAGATCGGTGTTTCTGGCCCGCAGGCTCAGAACGTCGACACCTGGAGCCGCAATATCGACCGCCGGACCGAAGTTTGAGAAACCCGCCCTGTTGTCGTTCCGGTCGGTTGCAGAGACGGTCAGGACACCGTTCAGTCCGGCCGGGGCATAGTCTGCAACAGGAGCACCTTGATTGCCCGCAGCTGCGACAACAAGCGCCCCCTGGGCCGCAGCATGTGTAATTGCGATGCGTTCCAGATCGGTCGGGTTACGTCCACCCAGGCTGAGATTGATCACGCGTGCGCCATTGTTGGCGGCATAGGTGATCGCTTCTGCCACCATCGACGCATGGCCCTGGCCAAAGGCATCTAGCGCCTTCAAGGGCATGATCCTGACGTTGGAACTGATGCCCTTGATGCCGATTTCATTGTTTTGTCCAGCTGCGATCACTCCGGACACAAACGTGCCGTGGCCATCCTGATCCCATGGCTTGTTGTCATTGGCGACAAAGTTCCAGCCAAGAGTATCGTCGATATAGCCATTGCCGTCATCGTCGATGCCATTGTCCGGAATTTCGTCCGGGTTTCGCCAGAGGCTTGAGGCTGGCAAGTCGGGGTGGAACCAGTCTATGCCACTATCTATGACCGCGACGACAACCGGGTCCGCAGGCTCGATTGGTGCAAAGTTGTCGTTGTTTTCGGCAGAAAAGCCGACGCGTTTTATGGCCCACTGATTTTCAAAGTCCTGACCCCACAGTCCGCTGCCTTCGTAGTAAGGGTCGTTTTCCTTGATACGGCACGGATCTCCTTCCACAAACAACGTCGCAAGTTCAGTGTTCAGGAATTGGCGGGTCTCCTCGTAGGTCTCAACGGAAACGTCGAGCACGAATACCGGGGCCGGGCCGACCATGAAACTGCGTACCGGAGTCGCATCGCCGATATACGAGGCAATCGCAAGTCCGATTTCGCCGAGCTGACTGCGGTCGAAGTCTCTGCCAAGCAGGGGGTCAAGTGACACGATCATCTGTTTCGTGCGCGGTGTCTCATCACCTGTGAGACTGACCTCAACAACGGCTTCGCCGGCCTCATTCAAAGAAATAGCGGCAATGGTGCTCCTGGTTTCTCTTTCAAAAATCATGTCGTCAGGGACGGGTGCCGCCATGAGAATCTCGTCGCCTTCGCCAAGCTCCTCATTATCTTCCCCCTCAAGAAGCTTGCGCCGTTCTTCTTCCTCTTGTTCCTTTTTTAGCTTTTTGAGCTGCTCTTCGGTCGGTGCCTGAATATCGGTGGTGCCACCCATGCCCTCCTGTTTCGAGGGATCGGTTTTCGCGACCTTTTTTACCTTCTTTGCGTCTTCGCGGTACTTTTTGGCATCTTCAATTGCCTTCTTGGATTGCTGAACCAGCTTCTCTATTGCGGTGCGCTCCTGGGGCTTGAGCTTTGCCATCACCTTTTTATTCTTCAAAAGCCGTTCCAGAAAATCCAACAGGTCGTCGCTGTTCTGATTGTAGTAGCGCGCCAGGTAGAAGTAGGTATTTACCGCGCCATCTCGCCTCAAGATCCGTTCCAGATCCGCAAGGTTCGGGTCCTTCTTCTTGCCGGTTGAAGATTGGGTTTTGTCCTGATCCCCAGTTTTCCCGGTTTCCGCTTTTTTCGGAGCTGGTTTGCTGCTGGTTTCGCTTTTTCCAGTCGCAGGTTTTTCGGTTTTTTCAGACTTGTCATCAGTCTGCTGCGGCTTCTTGCGAATGACGCCCCACTTTTCGAGCTCGTTGACAGCTTTCTTTTGAGTGCGCTTCAGCTCTTCCTTGTCAGTGAGTTTTGTGTCGTCCTTTTTCGGCTGTTCTTTTGCACCTGGATAAAGCGGTTCGTTTTCGCCTAGCCGGGCTGTATCACCAGGTTTCGAGTTCTGGCCCGGTTTTCCCAAGTATCCAAGTCTCAAAGAAAGATCCGGTTTGACTTTGAAATCGAGACCGAGTTTTCCAATCTCCTCGAATTCCTTGTCGAATGCCTTGCGCCGTTTTTCTTCTTCTTCAAGTATATCCTTGGCGAACCTGCTGTTTCGCATCATGTCCTTGTAGAGCCGGTCCTTGAGTTTCTGGAGTTCTACCGCATCAACCGGGATCTCACCTGAGGCGGTGCGTTTTGCGATTTCCAGGATCACGCTTTCGTCGAGAAGGTTGGTAACCTCACTTGTCGCGACCAGCGTCGCGCTTTCTTTTCCAGTGGCGACCGTGCCCGATACATCTTCCTTGAAAGGATCCGTTCCGCGCGGGGGAAATTCATCATTGCCGATCGGGTCGGCTTCAAGTTCGGCGAAATCGCCAAGTTCGCCGTCTTCCAGGATGAGTTCGCCGTCTTCGAGCTCTGCGATGTCTTCCAGCGCAATCAACTCATCTTCTTCAAGTGCGGCGATGTCCTCGTCAAACGGGAAAGGCGGTGCGTCGGAAACAAGTTTTATGACCGTGCCTTCCGTGGCCGAACCGGCGTTGTAGT
The DNA here is from genome assembly GCA_017643925.1 of Roseibium sp. GTDB lineage: Bacteria > Pseudomonadota > Alphaproteobacteria > Rhizobiales > Stappiaceae > Roseibium. Next base: position 62,448 of record JAEPML010000006.1, read on the forward strand.
CAACATTTATGCTGGCCTTTACCAGGCCGAGATCCGGTTCGGGAATTTCGACGGTTGGCGGGGAGTTGGAAGCTGTTGTGGTTTCATTAGAGGTTTCGACTGGGTTTTCTGTCGTTTCAGTGTCTTTTTTGGGAGAGGGGACCGGGACTTTGTTCTCGTTCTCACCGGTCACCAATGTGCCTCTGATACCGGTGTCGTTCTCCGTTTCGGTTACGACCAGAGCCGCAACGGTCTGATTGTCAGTCTCTTCTTCTTCGGTGTCGGTTGCGCCCTCTGTGGTTGTCGCGATGACCGCAGTGCCTTGCCGTTCGCCGCTTTGCGCCGTCTCTAAGTCTGACGCCTCTGTAACCGTTTCAAGGAGTGTAGGGTCCGGGTTCTCGACTTCCGTAACACCTCGTTGGATGACGAGGCCTTCCTGGGCGAGGATCTGGCCAACCACGACTTCTTCCCAACCCTCTGCGATCGAAACGCTAAACGTCTCGCCGACGCAAACGTCCTTCTGTCGCGCTGCGATTTTGAACTCGGCCGGAACCAAAGTCTTAAAGCCGACGCTATCGCCTTTGGCAGGTTTGGTATTACTTTGACTTTTAGCCTGTTTTTTCCTGGCTGCGGCCTTGCGGGCTGCCTTAAGTTTTTTTCTCAAGTCCCTGTTGGATTTCCTGAGAGCCTTGTCGAAGGCGTCGACAAATTTCTTGTAGACGGTCAGTCCGTCTTTGTCGTGTGTATGATCTTCGCCGGACGCGTGGAGGAGTTCATGCGCCAGAATTCGAACAATTGTAGATCTCTTGTCTTCTTCATAGAAACGCTTCTTGAGACCTTTCAGGGCCAGCTTCTCACAATCGATGGCAATAACGGCTGTGGCGCCTTTAATGGGGCGGCCGTTGTCGTCGAACTTGCCACTGGTTTCACCGGGAGAGAGTAACCCTCCCTGGCTCAGGCCGAGTTTTTTCGCCTCATTGGAGCCAAAGCAGATGATCCTGATCGTTTGTCCGCTGCCGACAAGCGCCTTGGCATCCTTGTTTGTCTTTGCGAGCTCGGTGATGCCGCGTTCCAGCTGATCTTTCAGCTTTTTGAGGATCTGTTTCGCGTCTTTGCGCGCGTCTTCCAGTCCGCCCTCGAGTAGATCGGAAAATTCCACGTTGAGCCCGGAAGCTTTCGGAGAAGCCGCCGGTTTGGACGGTTTTGAGACCGTTGATTGGGCGTAGGAGTGCTGCACCGGAGCAAAGCCTGGAAGAATCAGGCTTGTAGAAAGCAAATAAACCAGAACAGATTTGCCAAATCGAGACATGGCACGAGTCCCTCCAAAACACGCAGCTCGGTCAGCCTAGGAAAAAACCAGGCGGTAAAAAAGTAAATTCCATGGTTTGCCGCATTGGAAATCAATAGAGGGGAGAGTTTACGTCTCCTAAAACAAAAATTGACTGCCTCTGTCTGGAAATTAATCACCAATGTGCTGCTGCTAAAATTTTCTATTTTAAAGGTTAAACGCGGGAAAAGGACTACAGATCACAGGCTAGGCGATTTGAGTCATTCCCGATATTCGAATTGCGGGATGTCAGGCTTCGATAGAGACACCAGTCTGCGGTGTCAAAGGATCCGGTCAATTGCTGTTCTCAGCGCTTTGATTTCGGCGTCGGTTGCTTTTCGGCCGGAAAAGACGGCTCTCATCGCGAGACCTTCAATCAAGTCAAGAATAAATTCCGCGCAGTCCTGTGGTGCCAGCGCATTTTCGGCCTTCAGATCTTGTTGAACTTTCGCGATCTGCCCTTCGAGCGCGGCCAGAAGGTGGTCCCTGTTCTGCCCAAATCCATCGGCAATTTTCGGGTCGCGCACGGCCTCGGCGAGGATTTCGACCGTAAGTGCCGTATGCGCCGGTTTGCTGCAGTAATCCAGGTAGCGTGTAACAAAGCTGTCCAGTGCGGTCCGGGGGGGTGATGCCGCGCTGAGCGCATCCTGCATTTTCTCAAGATCCGAAGCCTCAATCGTGGCAATCTCGGCGATAAGGGCGCTCTTGCTGTCGAAGTGATTGTAGATATTGCCCAGCGATACACCAGCCCGCTTGGCGATGTCGCGGATGCTGGTCTGGTGAAAGCCCTGCTCGATAAAGCAGATCACAGCTGTCTGTACAATGTGCTGCCTGCGGGCATCAGCGGCCTCGGCACGGGATTGTTTCTCGCTCATTTTTTTCACTTCGCACATTGGCACCGGCTATTTCAATGATTATATAGCGAACGATCGTTCGTTCAAATTACTAGCCAAGTTGACTGGTTGCGACCGATATCCGCGCGGTGCAAATGCGCGCTGAACCGTTTGGCCGCAGCTGGCAAGGCAATGAAGAGACAAATTGAAATGCAAGGCAGGATAGACCTCTTCACGATCATGAGGAGCTTCCCGGGACGAATTGCCGTGACCTGGGGCATCGTCCTCATCGAGAATATCCTGATCGCATTGGTTCCGCTGCTTATCGGTCTGACCATTGACGGACTTCTGGCCGGTCGTCTTGAGGAACTTGGCTTGACCGTCTTCATCTTGACCGCCCTGTGCGGGATCGCCGTTGCGCGCAGGATCTACGACACTCGCGTCTACGGAACCATCCGGCTTCACCTGGGAACAGAGCTCCAAAAACGCTTGCCGGCGCTGGATGTCTCGGCCCGAAGCGCACGCCTCGACATGTCGCGCGAGATCGTGGATTTTCTGGAGGAGGGGGCTCCGGCCCTCATTACCGCCGTTATCCAGATCCTGGTAAGCCTGGCCATTCTAAGTAGCTTTGACTGGAAACTCGGCGCCGCGTCGCTCGCGGTGGTATCCGCAATGATCCTCTTTTACGGCTGTTTCCACGGTCGTTTCTACCATGGCAATGCGGAGCTGAATGCACAGCGGGAAAAACAGGTGGATGCACTGGCTGCAGGCAAGCATCTCGGTGTTTTCCGGCATCTGCGCGCATTGCGGCATCACGAAGTCCGGATCTCGGACACGGAAGCCATTGTCTATGGGGGCATTTTCCTGCTGCAGGTGGCCTTCATTGCCAGCAATTTGCTGTTCGGGGCCGCGATCCCCAATGTGACCGCCGGGCAGATCTTCTCGATTGCCACCTATTCCTGGGAATTTGTCGAAGCCGCTCTTCTCCTGCCGCTCGCGCTGCAGAACTGGTCGCGCCTGAGCGAGATCATCCGGCGGCTCAACATCCTCGATCAACAGACCAAAACGATTGGAGGCTAATTTGGCCAGGCTCGTTCGCAAACAATTCAAACTGGTATCGGTTCTGGTCCTGTCCGGGCTGGTACTCGCGGTCTGGGTAACCGCACTTCTCGCCGACGAACCTCCGGAGGGGCTCTGGTTGACCGAAGACGGACAGGCCACCATTGCGACCGGTCCTTGCGACAAAAACTCCCCGACATTGTGCGGCGTGATCGTTGGCCTGCCCGGCGCCAGGAAGAACCCGGCGCTCGCACGTTACAGGAAGGAACTCTGTGGTCTTCCGGTTATCTGGGACCTTAAGTGGTCGGAACAGAAAAAGCGGTGGCAGGAGGGCAAGATCCTCGATCCGGAAACGGGCAAGGTTCACAACCTCTTTCTCCGTGCCAAGACCGGTAAGTTGCTGTTGCGTGCCTATGAGCGGGTGGAGACCCTTGGAGCGGCGCTCACCTGGATCCGAACCGATGTCGTTGACGGCATCTGTTCGGAACGCTGATCGATCTCAATCAAAACCATGTACGGCCTGGGCAGCCCAAATTTCTGCGGGCAAGTTGGACTATCTTGAAATGAAGCGGGTAATTTTTCTGTTCCTGTCGCTGATAGTGCTCGCAGGAGCCGCGATTTACATAAGTGACCTTGAAGACAAGGCAGATGTCAGCCAGCTGCCTGGCTCACCTCCCTTGCGGCCGGTTTCCGTAACTTCGGCACTCATTGGCTCTCACGCGGGTACCGTTTCCGTATTTGCAGAAGTCAAACCGCGTTGGCAGATTGATTTGCGGTCGCGCGTTGCCGGTATCGTTGGCTCAATGGATCCCCAGGCGCTGGCCGGGGCTCGGGTCAATAGGGGTGCAGTGCTTCTGGAGCTGGAAGCCGCACACTATGATGCGGGTCTGGAAGAGGCAAAATTCGCTCTCAAGAACGCTGAGTTCGAACTGCTCAAGAAGCAGAAGAAACGGGATATTGCACTCAAGGACTGGCGCGCCGTAAGGCCGAATGTCGAACCACCTGATCTTGCCATTCATTTGCCCGATGTCCGGGTCGCCGAACAATCCGTTGCCGCCGCCTTCGCGCGCGTAAGAGCTGCGGACTATGACGTGAACTCGGCCGTCATACGGGCACCGTTCGATGCCATCATTACCAACCGTTCCGTCAGCCCGGGTCAATCTGTCAACGAAGGCGATGTGCTCTTTTCGCTGATTGATGCAAGGAAGCTTGATATTCGGGTGTCGCTCTCGCCGCGCGAATGGGCGCTCCTGGCCCCGGACTGGCGCTCCGGCACTGCCCGTCTCTTCAGCGAAGCAGGCGGTGCGATCGGGTCTGCACATTTGAGACGTGGTGGCGGGTTCCTCGATCCGGAGTCTCGAAGATACCAGGTATTCCTGGAAGTGGAGGCTGCAGAAGCCGACACGGTTCTGCCAGGACAGTTCGTGCGGGTCGAGCTGCCCGGAAAGTCGCTGGCCGGTACATTGAGAATTCCGGAAAGCGCGCTCACGCAAAACGGCTATGTCTGGTTTGTCGATACGGATGACCGGTTGCAGCGCTTTGAGGCCAGTGCTCTGTTCAGAAGCAACGGCGAGGTCGTTGTCTTCCCACCTGACGGGCTCCGGGAGGCAACGCATCTCGACATTGTAACCCTGCCAATGAATTCGTATCTGCCGGGCCAGATGGTTTCCGTCATCGAGACCGGAGAACGCAAATGACCTGGCTGACCAACTGGATTATCCGCAATCCCGTTGCGGCAAACCTGCTGATGGTCTTCATCCTGGTCGCAGGCGTGACATCCCTGATGACGGTGCGGATTGAAGGTTTCCCGAAAGTGCCTGCGGACACGATCACGGTGGTGACAGCGTTCCCGAATGCCTACACGGCTCAGGTGGATGAGCAGATCACACGGAAGATCGAGAAGGCGGTCGAGGGACTGGAAGGGGTCAAGGCCGTTCATTCCACTTCAACACCCGGACTGTCCTTCGTCTCGATCCAGAAGACGAACGGCCACAAGTTGCAGAAACTTCTGGACGATGTGCGCCTGAAGATCGACGGTGTCTACGACTTTCCGAAAGACGTGCGCCGTCCCGTCATCGAAACAAACAATTTCGATGTACCGGCGCTCTACATCCAGGTGTTTGGTGACAGCGACCTGAAGACGCTGCAGAAGATCGCCCGGCGGCTCCGCGCCGACCTGCTTGGAAGTCCGGAGATTTCACGGGTCAAGAATTGGGGTCTCCAGGATCAGGAAATTTCGATCGAGTTCAAGCCAGGCACCCTCGAACGCCTGAACCTGACCATCGAGGACGTGATGGCTCGTATCCGGGAGTCTTCCCTCTATTTTCAGGGTGGTTCCCTGAAGACGGATGGCGGCTATATCTCCCTGCGCGCCGACAACCAGGCCTATACGCTGCGCGACTATCAGGAAATACCGATTGTTCAATGGGCAGACGGAACAACGACACGCCTTGGTGAAATCGCTGTCATTGCGGATGGCTTCGAGGAAGTCGACATCCAGACCCGTTTCAACGGAACTGCTTCGGTCGGCATGGAGGTCCTGATCGGTCGCAAAGACAATCTCCTGGACGTATCAGACAGCGCCGCGGAAATTGTCGCCGAGGCAGAGAAATCGCTGCCGACCGGAGTCGAGATTGCCATCTGGGGCAGCTCCCGGGACTATATCTCCGACCGCCTTGAGCTCCTGAGCAACAGCGCAATCCAGGGATTGTTCCTGGTCGTGATCCTGCTCGCGCTCTTCCTCAACCTTAAGCTCGCTTTCTGGGTGGCCATGGGCATTCCCGTTTCCATGGCGGGCGCGCTCGCTGTTTCGACGACCGGATGGGTTGACTACTCGTTGAACGATGTCACGACCTTCGGCTTCATTATCGTTCTCGGCATTCTGGTTGACGATGCCGTTGTCGTCGGTGAAAGCGTCCATGGTCAACGCAAACGTTACGAGGATCCGATCCGGGGGACTGAAGTGGGTGTCGAACGGGTTTCGATGGCCACGGTGTTCGGGGTTCTGACGACCACTGCTGCCTTCTTCCCGATGCTCCTGATCGACAGTCCGCTGGGCAAGGCCCTGTCAGGCTTTGCAGGTGTCGTGATCTTCTGCCTGCTGTTCTCCCTTCTGGAAAGCAAACTGATCCTGCCCGCACATCTGGCCCATATCTCCCTGGAGACGTCTGCAAAGGCAAATCCGTTGACCCGGTTCTGGCGCAAGGTTCAAGGGGTGGCCCGAGGGGGGCTCATCGGGTTCCGGGATCGGGTCTATGCACCGGTTCTGCGCTGGTCCCTGTCGCATCGTTACAGCGTGCTGGTGCTATTTGTTGCCACGTCAATTCTTGTTCTCGGACTGGTCGCAAAAGGGCAGATCAGATCCTCGTTCTTTCCCGATGTGCCGGGCCAGGTGATCTCAGTGTCGCTGACAATGGATGAGCGAGCACCGGCTCAACTCACACGCAGGAATGTCGAATTCATCGAAGACGCAGCCCGTGAGCTGGCGGCAGATCCGAAGATGCAGAATGCTGACGGGATTGGCCCGATGGCACATCTGTTTTCGTTTATTAGCGACGTGACAACCGCAGAGATCTATCTCGAACTGACACCGTCTGCAGAACGGCCGGAGCTGACCACAAATGAGGTGTTGGAAAATTGGCGCGAACGGGTCGGACATCTGGAAGGCGTTTCGGAGTTTGAATTCACCGGCTCGGAGGAATTTACCGGAGGCTTTCAGATACGTCTCGTCGGCAAGGACCGGGAGGTTCTCGCCGAGGCTTCCCGGGAAATGCGATCCTTTCTTGAGGCGATCGAAGGGGTCTCAAACGTCCGGGATACGCTCTCCACGGGGCAGCCCGAACTGCGCCTGAAGTTGCGGCCCGAAGCGCGGGATCTCGGTTTTACGCCGGAACGATTTGCCACCCAGATCGGCCATGCCTTTGCTGGTGGCGAGGCACAGCGCATCCAGCGCGGTTCATCGGAAATCCGCGTCGTCGTCCGCAATGCGGCCTCAGCACGTGACCGGGTCGAGGACCTCATGACGCTCAGATTGAAAAGCGAAAAAGGAGACTGGATTTCCCTATCGGCACTGGCGGAAATCGAGGCCAGCTATGTTTCGCGAAACATTCAGCGCCGAAACGGTGAACTGATCGCGGTTGTCGGTGCGGACATCAATCGCGCTGTCGTCGCGCCTGAAGAAATCGGGCAGGCGATCTTCAGCGGTTTTTCCGCAGAACTGGAAGCAAGGTTTCCTGGACTATCTATCGACGAGGGAGGTGAACTGGAGGAGATAGTCGAGATGCGGGGCGGGGTCATTCGCGCACTCATCATTGCCTGTCTGCTCATTTACATTCTGATGGCGGTGCCTCTGAAGTCCTATTTCAAGCCCTTGATCATCATGGCTGTCGTGCCCTTTGGCTTCGTCGGCGCCATCATTGGCCACGGTGTGATGGATCTCCCGTTCTCGTTGCTGTCGTTCTTCGGGGTTCTTGCGCTGACGGGCGTGGTCGTCAACGACAGCCTGGTGATGATGACGTTCTATCTGCAGAGCCTCGACGAGGGTATATCCCATGAAGAGGCGATGCATCGCTGCGGTGTCGACAGGTTCCAGGCGATCTTTCTGACGACTGCGACGACCGTGGTCGGACTGATGCCCCTGATGAGCGAAACGTCCGAGCAAGCCCGCTATCTCATTCCCGCGGCGGTTTCGCTGGCCTTCGGCGAAATCTTTGCGACGCTGATTACCCTGATCCTGATCCCGGTACTGCTGGCGATTTCGCAGGACGTCCGCCGTCTGGTTTTCGGATCAAGGTCATCGGGCACCGGTCTTCTACCGGGTTGACGGTTCGGTGCCTGGCATCCTGCTGTCCGCGGTCAGTGAAGCGGAAGCGTACGGTAATGTGTTGGTCGAACGGGATCGTGGAAGTGGCTCATCGGGCCATTTTCCTCGAAATCGGCCGCCCAGCGGATCATTGCCTTCGGATCAAGCCTGACGCCAAGGCCAGGGCCTTCGGGAACGGGCACAACGTCGTTGGTCTGGCGGAATGGGCCGTCCTCGATCACGTCGCCGACCTGCCAACGGAACAGGGATTGCGACGCCTCGTGGATGAGGGGCGTCGCCGCCGAGACGTGGAGATAGGCAGCGGTCATGATGCCGAGATCGTTTGAATAGCACCAGAATCCCTTGTCCATCGCTTCGCAGGCCGCGATGAATTTCAGCGACTTGGAAATGCCGCCAAGGGCCGCGAAGTTGCAGACGAAATTGTCCGGCGCTCCAAGCGCCACAGCCCGCTTCAGGTCCGGCACATGGGTGGAAAACGGAATGATGCTGTGCTGGCGGAGCGCGGCCATGTCTTCAAAGGTCGCGACCGGGTCTTCATAGTTGCGAATGTTGAACGGTTCCAGCTCCCGCAGCAGCCAGCGCGCAGTCGTGAGTGAATACTGCATATTGGAATCAAGCTTGATCTGGGCCGTTTCGCCGAGCGCTTCACGCAGCAGTTTCACTGTCCGGATTTCCAGTTCGGGATCGCCCAGGATCAGCTTGCCTTCAAAGATGGTGGAGCCGTGCTCCTCGCGCATTTTCAGGCAATAGTCCCGGATCGCTTCCGCACTCATCTCACCGCCTGCGCCATTGTGCTCGGGACGGAAGGAGAAATACTCGGAAAACTTGATCTTCTTGCGCACGGCGCCGCCAAGCAGCTTGTAGAGCGGCATATCGAACATCTTGCCCCGTATGTCCCACAGGGCCACCTCGACGGCGCCGAAGGCAATGGCAGCTGCGCCTTCACCCGTGTTCGCCGTGATCTGCCAGGGAGGAACGCACCTTGCCTCACAATCAGCAATGTCGAGCGGATCGGCCCCGATCAGGGCCGGCGCAATCTCGGCCTTGATGATCTCGCCGAAATGGTACCAGGGAGCTTCGCCGAGGCCGACGATCCCCTGGTCCGTCTCGACCTCGATGATCGATTTCGAAGCTCCGGGATAAAGGCCACCCGTCCACCAGAACGGCGCGTCAAAGGGAACGTTGACATGGGTAACGCGGATATTGGTAATCTTCATGGCGGGCCTCAGTACCACTGGTCATCGCGAGAGGACTTCTTGCGAGCAATGTAGTCCTCCAGGGCCTCGTTGATGCCGGCATCGAGTGGTGGTGCCTCGTAGCTTGCAAGCGTCTCCTTCCAGGCACGATTGGCGCGGGTCGCTGCGTCGACCGAACCGCTTTCTTCCCACTTTTCAAACGGGTCATTGTCGGCCAATGCAGAGTCGAAAAAGGCGGTCTCGTAATTACGCATCGTGTGATCGCAACCAAAGAAATGATTGCCCGGACCGACTTCCCGGAAGGCGTCCAGTGCAAGTGCGTTGTCATCAACTTTCAGCCCGTCGAGATAGGTATGCAGGGCGCCGCAGAAATCGGCATCCATCATGAATTTCTCGTAGGACATGGAGAGGAGCCCGTCGAGGAAACCGGCGGAGTGCAGCACGAAATTTGCACCGCAATTGACCGCTGCAATCATGGACATGGTGCCCTCGTTCATGGCGTGGGCGTCCGGCAGTTTGGACGTGGTGAAATTGCCCGAGCAGCGCAAAGGCAAGTTTGTGCGGCGCGCCAGTTGCCCCACGACCAGGGAACCTGTGGCGGGCTCTGGCGTACCGAAAGTTGGCGAGCCGGATCGCAGGCTCATCGAGGAAAGGAAATTGCCATAGACGACAGGGGCTCCCGGGCGTTCAAGCTGCGCGAGCGCACATCCTGCCAGGGTTTCCGCGTGCGCCTGCGCAATGGCGCCTGCCATCGTCACAGGACCCATGGCACCTCCTAGGATGAAGGGTACTAGGACCGAGCCCTGGTTGGCGCGAGCATAGGCCCTGAAGACCTTTGTCATGGTTCCGTCCCAGACCAGGGGTGAATTCACATTGACATTGCCCATGATGACGCAATTTTGCTCGACGAAGTCTTCGCCGAAAACGATCCGAGCCATGTCGATGGATTCTTCCGCGCGCTCCTCCGCCGTGACCGATCCGAGGAAAGGACGATCCGACAAAGTGACATGTGCGTGGACCATGTCGAGATGTCGCTTGTTGACCGGGACATCGACCGGCTCACAGATCGTGCCACCGGAATGGTGAAGCCACGGCGAGGACTGCGCGAGCTTGATGAAATTCCGGAAGTCCTCGATGGTTCCGTATCGTCGACCCTCGTCGAGATCCATCACGAAGGGGCTGCCATAGGCTGGTGCAAAGACAACGTTGGACCCGCCAATCCGGACGTTGTTTTCCGGGTTGCGCGCATGTTGGGTGAACTCGGCCGGTGCTGTCTTCAGAAGCTCCCGGATCATCCCCTTCGGAAAACGCACAAGAACGCCATCCAGCTCCGCGCCGGCCTTGCGCCAAAGCTCCAGCGTGTCCGGGTCATCTCGAAACTCAATGCCGATTTCGGCCAGAATGGTCTCTGCGGCGATCTCAATGCGCTGGAGGTTTTCCTCATCCAGGACGTCATGGGGCGGGAGGTTCCTGGTGATAAAGGGACGCCCAATCGCTCTTACGGTCTGGCTTCGCTTGGCGCGCCTGCCAGCGCGCCCGCCTCCACGACCTGCCGGTCTTTGTCCCGTTCCACCTACGGCGTTGGTCCCATCTTCTGCAAGCGTCATGACGTCCTCCTCCAAGACACCGTCACATCGATTGGGTTGATGCTAAGCCGTCAATGAATGCTTGTGATGCTTGAAAAATGTCATGTTTCGCATAAGATTTTTTCATGACAAATCTGCGCCGCCTCCTGCCGAGCTTTCGGGGCCTTGTTGCGTTTGAAGCAGCAGGCCGTCTTGGGTCCTTCACCAGGGCGGGCCAGGAACTGGCCATGACCCAGTCGGCGGTGTCCTATGCAATCAAGGGGTTGGAGGAGGAAATCGGTCAGCCGCTGTTTGAGCGCGGTCACCGTGAAGTCTCGTTGACAATCGCCGGTGAACGACTTCATGCGGAGGTCTCAAGAAGTCTTGGCCAACTCGCAGACGGGATCAGCGCTGTGCGGACGAGGCCCTCGGACGACGTGGTGACACTCTCTGTCTCAACAGCCTTCGCCACTCTCTGGATCGCGCCAAGACTGCAGATGATGCGTACCGACCTGCCGGACGTGGAACTGCGTCTCCATACGGCCGACCGAGATCTGGACCTGGTCGCTGAGGACATCCCGCTGGGCATTCGGGGCGGGCGTCCCAGGAACTGGCCAAACTATGCCTGTGATGCATTCGAGGTGGAAGAACTTGTGGCGGTTGCCTCTCCGGCCTACCTGGAAAAGCACGGACGACCCGATCATCCCCGTGATCTTCTGCATCATCACCTGGCCCATCTGGATGAACCCTATCGCTACGCGGCAACATGGAAGGACTGGCTGCGGTCGGCGGGTGTGAGCGGGACGAATCATGTACGCGGAACCCGCGCCAACGAATATGTGGCGGTTCTGCAAATGGCATTGGATGGCGATGCAGTGGCACTGGGCTGGCGGCACCTTGTGGAGGAATTCATCCGGAATGGGAGGCTCTGCAAGGTGACGGATCACACCTTCAGAACCGGCAACCGCTACTATGTTGTGCACCCCAAAAACAAGCAGCTGGCGCAGAACTGCCAGAGGGTGCGTGACTGGATCCTGAACCAGGACAATGCCGTTGAAGATGCAGTTCTGGCCGCACCAGGTAAAAAACCGCGCAAGCTGAACACCGTACGTGGGAGCGCGGCGGAAAGCTGACGGAAGTCTGACGGGGTCTATCCTCTCAAATTGACAGCCTGGAATAGAACTCGGACCTGTTTTACTTCGACACTAGCGCTGAAACCCGAAAAGCTCTTGTTCCAAATTGTTGTAAGTGATTGGGCAATTGGCGCTTCAATTGATGCGGAATCCGGGTAGGCTGTTTGCAAATAGCCCGAGGTTTTGCCGGTGTGCACCTCCCCGCCCAAGAGTTTGAAAAAGCGATGAAAATTCAATCCATAGAAACCTTTGCCAACGAATTTGTCTGCTTTGTCCGGGTGACGACCGACAATGGCGCAACGGGCTGGGGGCAGGTCGCGACCTATCATGCGGACATCACGGCGCAGGTCGTGCACCGGCAGGTCGCCCCCTATGCGCTGGGCGCCGATGCGTTCGGCATCGCACATCTGATGGACATCATTCCGGATCGTGAGCACAAGTTTCCCGGCTCCTACCTGCGCCGGGCCCTGGCCGGGCTCGATACCGCCCTGTTTGACCTTCGTGGAAAGGTCGAGGGCAAGCCGGTTTGCGAGTTGCTCGGAGGGACGCCAGGCAAAGTGCGGGCCTATGGCTCTTCCATGAAGCGGGACATAACACCGGTGCAGGAAGCGGACCGACTCAAGAAACAACAGGACGAATTCGGATTTACCGCCTTCAAGTTCCGGATCGGGTCCGAATGCGGGCGTGACAAGGATGAGTGGCCTGGCCGGACGGAAGAAATCGTGCCGACAATGCGCAAGGCGTTTGATGACGACACCGCTTTGCTGGTTGATGCAAACTCCTGCTACTCACCCGGCAAGGCTATTGAGGTTGGAAAGTTTCTCCAGGACAACGGCATTTCACACTACGAGGAACCTTGCCCCTACTGGCATTACGACCAGACCAAGGAGGTTACGGATGCTCTTGAAATCGATGTGACCGGAGGCGAGCAAGATTGCTCGTTGGTTGACTGGAAGCGCATGATCGATCAACGGGTCGTCAACGTCATCCAGCCCGATATCTGTTACCTGGGTGGCATGGTGCGCACGATGAAAGTGGCGCAGATGGCTCACGAGGCGGGCCTGCCCTGTACGCCGCACGCGGCCAACCTGTCGCTGGTCACTCTGTTCACCATGCATTTGCTGCGCGCGATCCCGAATGCCGGGAAGTATCTCGAATTCTCCATCGAACAGGAGGATTATTATCCCTGGCAATATGACCTCTTTGTTTCCTCGCCCTTTGACATTGTTGATGGACATGCAATTGTGACGGATGCGCCCGGATGGGGTGTGGAAATCAATCCCGAGTGGCTGGCGAAATCTGCATACGCGGTCAGTTCAGCGGAGCGCTGAATAGGGTAAGCCTAACAAACCGGTTGCCTGAAACGAAAAAATTGTAACGTTCAACTGTTCACCGCCATCTCGTCTTGTCGTCGTATTGCCAGTTCAGGTCGTGCCGGATCTCCCTGGCCAATGCAGTGTGGCTTCACCGGTATTGACCTCCCTGAAACCGGTTTTTCGGAATGCAGCGATTTGCCAAGTGTATTGCAAGCAAGTGTCGCAAACAGTTTGAAAATCTGCTTCTCTTTTACATCACAACTAAGGTTTTCCGGTTCGTTTTGCTGTGTAGCGCAGGTGAAACCTGAGTCGGTTCAAAGAACAATTCTCAAAAAATTTTGTCCGATTTGGTGATTAAAAATTGGGCATTCCATTCAGAGTCTTAGCCCGAACGCGTCATTCGCAGGACGGTTGTCAGAGCGCCAGTTTGAGACGCTCAATAACCCTTTGTTCAGAAATCTCAGTGAGCCTTGAATCTAGGACTTAAACAGACATACGTATGTCAGTTTGGATGGGTAAAAACGATGCAAGCAAGAAAATTGGGCTTTGCGCTGGCCATGAACGGCATGATTGCCGGACTGGTTATGCTGGCGCTGGTAAATGGCGGGGTCGCCACCTTCTTCAACTTCGTCAATTCCGGCTATCTCGGCACGGTCTCCGAAAAAGCGGAGGTGGCTGAAACCTCATCGGATATCGACAACGCCGTTGCGGCGCTCTACGCCCAGATAAAAGAGGCGCTTTTAACGGAAAACCCGGACGCGCCATCGCTCATCAAGACGGCGCATGAAGAGGTGATCGGCGCCGTCGCGGCGATAGATGCCAGTTTGCTGTGGCCGTCAGAGGGTGCCGAACTGGTGGAAGGCGAGCTTGAAGACCAGCAGCCGGCCGAGCCGATGGTTGTCCGTGAAGCCGTGCAGGATCCTGAGAAGGCGTCCCAGATACTGGTGGCAACCGACAGTCTGATTGCCGCGTATAATCAGGCGGTCGCTGCGCTCAACGAACGGAAGACCAACGGCAGCCAGGTGAGCTCGGGTATTGACTCAATGCAAAGGGCGTTCACCAAACTCACCAATCGCCTGGAGAAATCGGACGACTCCAACGCAAAGGCGATCTCGAACGGATTGGTGCTTATCTTTTCCGAAGCGAACCCGAAAATCATCAAGTTCCTGGTAGACCCAAGGCCCTTTACCCAGGACCTGGCCATTCAAAGCCTGGACGCCGGTACAAGGCAGGTGGAGCGTGCCAGGGAAGTTTATGCCAACGGCAGCAAGAGCGAGAAGCGCCGGGTGAAGAACGCCCTTGAGGAAATCGACTATCTGCGCCAATCCATTGAAAAATATTCAGCTTCTGTTCTGAATGTGGCCGCCAACCAGCAGTCCATCGACAGGGCCTATGCAGACATTTCGGAAATCACCAGTGCGATGCGGGTAAGCGCTGCAGACAACCAGACACAGGCAATTGCCAGTGCGCTCACAAACTCCCAAACCGCAAATATTTCTGTCGTTTCAGTCGTACTGCTGAGCCTGCTGATTGCGGTCGGTCTGTCGGTCGCCGCCAACAGGATCTTCAGCCTGCCGGTTCGCAAGGCGACCGAAAAGCTGGATGCGCTTGCCCTCGGTGACTTCGAGGCCGGAACCAGCCGATCCTCGAAGATCCGGGAAGTGCATGGCCTGTTCGAGGCGATCGAAATCTTCAGACGGAACGGTCTGGAGCGTCAGAAGCTGGAGTCTGAGCTGAAATCGGAAGAAGAAGCGCAGCGGGCACGGCAGGAGCGGGTCGATGACCTGATCAACGCGTTCCGCATGTCGGCAACGGAGCAGCTGGCTCGTGTCAGCGAAAACATGGATGTCATGCGGCAGACGGCAGGAAACCTGACGCAATCCTCCGTGGCGACCCGCGACCAGGCGACGAATGCACGCTCCAGCGTCGATCAGGCTTCCGGGGAAGTCAGAAGCGTGGCCGCAGCCGCGGAAGAGTTGTCTTCTTCGATCGGCGAGATCAGTCACCACGTGCAGCGGGCGACGGAAGTTGCCGTGGAAGCGGCGTCAAAGGCCTCCAACACAAACCAGCAGGTTTCCAGCCTCGTGGATTCTGCGCAGACAATTGGTGAGATCCTGAGCCTGATCACCGGGATTGCAGAGAAAACCAACCTCCTGGCTCTCAACGCGACCATCGAGGCGGCCAGGGCCGGGGAGGCCGGCAAGGGATTTGCCGTTGTGGCCTCCGAAGTGAAGTCGCTGGCCGAGCAAACGTCGCGGGCGACCGTGGAGATCTCGGACCAGATCAATGCGATCCGCGAGTCGTCCATGGCGTCCGCAGATGCGATCGAAGAGATTTCCAACACGATGGAGGATGTGAAGGCCGGAACGGAAGCGATCGCTGCTGCCGTGGAGCAACAAAGCTCGGCGACCATGGAAATCAGCGGCAGTGCTCAGCGGGCAGCCGAGGGAACGCATAATGTTGCCTCGGGCATGGAGGAAGTGACCTTCCAGGCTTCGGATGCATCGGATGGCGCGGCCAGGGTCGCGGAGGCGTCAAATCAGGTCGCGGAGGAAATCGAATCCTTCAACGCGGTGGTCGATCGGTTCCTGAGCGACGTTGCCGCTGCCTGAGGCTGCCAATTGATCCTGACAAGGCCCGGAAACTTCGGGCCTTGTCCTGTTGCGAAGCAAAATACTGAAATCCTTGATGAAACCGTTGGAAATCGGGCGGAGTGGCCGCATTTAGATTGACGTATGTCAGCAAGCTGCGCGAGATTAGCCTCCTCAGGGAGGTGAAATGGTCAAGCCAACCGTACATGACATTGCGCGCGAGGCCGGCGTCAGTCTGTCGACTGTCGACCGGGTGCTGAACGGCCGCAAGGATGTTCGTCCGAAAAATGCCGAACGGGTCAAGGCCGCGGTCAAGAAGCTCGGCTATGTGCGGGATACGAACGCGGCGAACCTTGCCAAACAGCGGCGCTACAAATTCCTGTTCGTGTTGCCGGTAGGATCGAACCATTTCGTCGAAACAATCGTTTCGTCCGTCGAGGAAGCGTCCGGAACCCAGATTGTCGACCGGGCGGATGTCGATGTTCTCCTGGTCAACGCGGCCGACCCGCACGCGGTGGTCGATCGGCTGAAAATGCTTGATCTTTCTGCGCTTGACGGCGTCGCGATCATGGTGCCGGAAACACCGCAGGTGCGCGATGCGATCGCGCATATCAAGAGCGCGGGCATCTACGTCGTTGCCCTTGTTTCAGATTTGCCGAATTCCAAATGCGACCACTTTGTCGGGATCGACAATTTCTCTGCCGGCAAGACGGCGGGCGCGCTTCTGGGAAAGTTTCTGCGGAATGAGACCGGCAGCATTCTTGTTGTTACCAATTCGATGGTCGCTCGAGACAGTATCGAGCGCCGATTTGGGTTGGACGAAGTGCTGGCCCGGGACTTTCCCAGTCTGAAAACCCTGCCGACAATCGAGTTTTACGATGATCCCGACCGAATCCATGAGACGCTGAGCCACGCGATTTCAGCGCATTCGGATTTGAAGGCTGTCTATTCCATGGGCTCCGGCAACGCGGCCATGCTGGACGCCTTGCGGGAAAATATTGCACCTGGCCAACTGGTCGTTCTGGCGCATGACCTGACCTCGGTCACGCGCCAGGCGCTTCAGGATGGTGATCTGGATGCCGTGATCGTGCAAAATGTCGGTCATCTGGTCCGAAGTGCCCTGCGCGTGCTGCGCGCCAAGTGTGACGGCACCAATATCTTCGAGGCACAGGAGCAGATTCGCATCGAAATCATCATGCGAGAGAACCTGTACTGACTTTTTCGTCGGTTTTTCTGCCCTGCGCATTTCCCTAAAAACACGATTATTTTCAGACTGTTGGGTGGGTTAGCCAGTCAATGGACATATTTTTTGACGCCAAAAAGAAAGACGTATGTCAGTTTTTTGATTGACGAGACATACGTATGTCAGTTATCTTTCTTCTGCACTTGGAGGAGTGCCCGTCCGGCATTTGCCGGCGTGCTACCTTTTTTGGGAGGATTACACCCATGAAATCTGCGAAACTTCTCGCGGCAACCGCGCTCGTAGCAGCGAGCGGACTGACGACCACCAACGCACAAGCCGCTGACCTGACATTGTGCTGGGCAGCCTGGGATCCGGCAAACGCGCTTGTCGAGCTCTCGAAGGAATTCGAGGCCCAGTCCGGCCACAACATGAACTTCGAATTCGTGCCCTGGCCGAACTTCGCCGACCGCATGCTCAACGAGCTGAACTCGGGCGGCAAGCTCTGCGATCTTCTGATTGGCGACAGCCAGTGGATCGGTGGTGGTGCCGAAAACGGCCACTACGTCAAGCTGAACGACTTCTTCGACAAGGAAGGCATCAGCATGGACGACTTCGCTCCAGCGACCGTCTATGCCTATTCGACCTGGCCGAAGGGTACCCCGAACTATTACGCGCTTCCGGCAATGGGCGATGCCAATGGCTGGTTCTACCGCAAGGACTGGTTCGAGCGTCCGGAAATCCAGGAAGCGTTCAAGTCCGAGCACGGCCGTGATCTTGCGCCGCCGAAAACCCAGGCAGAACTGCTGCAGCTCGCTCAGTTCTTCCAGGGACGGGAAATCGACGGTCAGACGCGTTACGGCGCTGCCATCTTTACCGAGCGTGGCTCTGAAGGCATCACCATGGGCGCGACCAGCGCCATGTATCCCTTCGGCTTCAAATATGAAATGACGCCGGGCAAATACGACATGGAAGGCGCCGTCAATTCGGCGGAAGCCGTCGCCGGACTGGAGTTCTACAAGGAGCTTTACAAGACCGGTACGCCCCCGGGCTATACCGACAGCTACATGGAACAGTCGCTTGATGCGTTCAAGTCCGGTCAGGTGGCCATGGCCATGAACTGGTTTGCCTTCTTCCCGGGTCTTTATGCTGATCCGGATGTCGGTGGGGACAAGATCGGTTTCTTCGTCAACCCGGGCCAGAACAAGGAAGCCTCGACGCTTGGCGGGCAGGGCATCTCGGTTGTTGCCTATTCGGAAAACCAGGATGCCGCGCTTGAATACGTCAAGTGGTTTGCTCAGCCTGATGTTCAGAAGAAGTGGTGGGATCTCGGTGGCTATTCCTGTCACGTCAGTGTCCTGAACGATCCAAGCTTCCCCGACAGCGCACCGTTTGCGAGCGACTTCCTGCTCGCGATGGATGGTGTCATGGATTTCTGGCAGGAGCCGGCTTACGCGGAGCTGCTGCTGGCGATGCAAAAACGCCTTCACGACTACGTGGTTGCCGATCAGGGCACCGCTCAGGAAGCACTCGACAAGCTGATCGAGGACTGGACTGAGACCTTCGAAGACGAAGGAAAAATCTAAGAAAATACAAGCAGGTGGTTCGCACCGCAGGCGGACCACCATTCTCAGGAACTTGGGCCCGGGCTGACCGGGCCTGATTTTCCCTTTAAGTATCCCTGGAAGGGCGGAAAATGTCCGACACACCCATCGACCGTGTAGCAAAGGCGACCCCACCGTCGGTCGCTTCGAAGATCAGAGGGCTTTCAGACCGAACGATTGCCTGGCTGTTTGTTGCACCAACCATCTTTCTTCTGCTCGCGGTGAATATTTTCCCGCTGATCTGGACGATCAATCTGAGCTTCACGAACTTCAAGGCCAACCGGCCGAACCGTGAAGTCGACTATATCGGCCTGCGCAACTACGAGCGGATCCTGACTGACGGCGACATCTGGCTGTCGATGCAGGCAACAGCGCATTTCCTGTTCTGGACGATCTTTCTGCAGGTGTTGATCGGTTTCACGCTGGCCTGGCTCATCAACCGGAAATTCAAGGGCAACGATCTCTGGACGACGCTGATCGTGCTGCCGATGATGTTGTCGCCCGCCGTTGTCGGCAACTTCTGGACCTTCCTGTACCAACCCCAGATCGGGTTGTTCAACTACGGCGTTTCCTTCTTTACCGGAATTGACCCGTCCTCCTTCCAGATGATCGGTGATGTTGCACTGGCCCCCTGGTCGATCGTGATCGTCGACACCTGGATGTGGACCCCCTTCGTGATGCTGATATGTCTGGCCGGACTCCGATCGATACCGGACTATATTTACGAGGCCGCGGAAATCGATCGGGCCAGTAAGTGGCGCCAGTTCTGGACAATCACAGTTCCCATGGTGCTTCCCTTCCTCATGCTGGCAGTCCTGTTCCGCGGTATCGAAAACTTCAAGATGTTCGACCTGGTGGTTCAGCTCACCGGTGGCGGGCCGGGCTCGGTTACCGAACTGACGTCCATCAATCTCAAACGCGAAGCCTTTGAAAAGTGGCGTACGGGCTATGCCTCCGCTTACGCGATCATCCTGTTCGTGACCGTGTTCGGCCTGGCCTCGATCTACGTGAAAGCCCTCAACAAGGTGAAAGAAAGATGAGCAGCTACTCCATCACAGAACCGTCTTCGCGGCAGAAATGGGTGGCAGGCTCGCTGGTCATTGCCTACGCAATCATCACGCTTCTGCCCCTGGTCTGGATCCTGACCACCGGCTTCAAGTCGCCAACGGACGCCATTGCGTATCCGCCCAAGGTCGTTTTCGAGCCTTCGCTGGAAGGCTATGTCAACCTGTTCACGACGAGGACCCGTGTCACCCAGGAACAGTTGGAGGCGCTGCCGCCACCTGCAACCTGGTACGAGGAAATCGTGCGGGATCGTGACATGGTCATCGCCGGTCCGTCGCGCTACGGCGAACGGTTCCTCAATTCAGTGATCATCGGTTTCGGATCGACCTTCCTGTCGGTTTTCCTGGGAACGCTGGCCGCCTATGCCTTTTCCAGGTTCAAGGTGCCGCTGAAGGACGATCTCCTGTTCTTCATCCTGTCGACCAGGATGATGCCGCCGATCGCGGTTGCCATTCCGATCTTCCTGATGTTCCGCACGCTTGGCCTGTCGGACACGCATCTGGGCATGATCCTGCTTTATACGGCCGTGAACATTTCACTGGCGGTCTGGCTCCTGAAGGGGTTCATCGACGAGATCCCGAGGGAATATGAAGAAGCGGCCCTGATTGACGGCTACACAAGGTTCCAGGCCTTCTACAAGGTGGTCCTGCCGCAGGCGGCGACCGGGATTGCATCAACGGCGATCTTCTGCCTGATCTTTTCCTGGAACGAATATGCCTTTGCCGTGCTGTTGACTTCGGGCACCGCGCAAACGGCACCTCCCTTCATCCCGACCATCATCGGTGTCGGTGGCCAGGACTGGCCGGCGGTTGCCGCGGGCGCGACCCTGTTCCTCGTCCCCGTCATGGTCTTCACCATCCTGCTACGCAAGCACCTTCTGCGCGGCATAACCTTCGGAGCGGTACGCAAATGAGCGAGTTTGTCAGCGGTCTGATCCGCTTCCGCCGAGGGGCCTGGGAAATGCTTGCATCCATTCTGATCGCGATTGGCGTGATCATGCTGATGCAGCCGCTGGCCCTGTGGGCATACACCTATTCCTTCATTGTCACGCTGACCGGAACGGTGATGTTCATCGTTGTCAGCCACTTTCCGGAATAATCGACATGGCTGAGATTGTTATCAAAAACCTCAGGAAGGAATTCGGCGACTTCACGGCCGTGCAGTCCTCTTCCTTCAAGATTGAAGACGGTGAGTTCTTCATGTTGCTCGGGCCTTCGGGCTGCGGCAAGACCACGACCCTACGCATGATCGCAGGCCTGGAACTGCCGACATCCGGCGAAATCTATATCGACGGCGAGGAGGTCGGGCAGCGCCCGGCGAGCAAACGCGACATCGCCTTCGTGTTCCAGATGTTCGCGCTCTATCCGCATATGAATGTGCGCAAGAACATCAGCTATCCGCTGGTGAGCCAGGGCATGTCGAAAAGGGAAGTCGCGGCCAAGGTGGACGAGGTTACCCGTATTCTCGGCATCGGCGACATTCTCGACCGTCCGGTCGGGGGGCTGTCCGGTGGTGACCGTCAGCGCGTGGCACTTGGCCGGGCCATCGTCCGCGACCCGAAGGCCTTCATGATGGATGAGCCCCTGGGCGCGCTCGATGCGGAGTTCCGCGAGCACATGTCGGAGGAGCTTCGTGCCCTGCACGACCGGATGGGCGCGACAACGGTCTACGTGACCCACGACCAGCTGGAAGCCATGCAGATGGGCGACAAGATTGTCGTGATGAACCACGGGGTGATCGAGCAGTTCGGTACACCGCAGGACATCTACGACAAGCCGGCGACGATGTTCGTCGCCGAGTTCATCGGCTCGCCCTCGATGAATTTCCTCAGGTTCCATGGCCAGGTTCATGCCGGGTCCAACTCCGTGATGATGCATCACGAGGAACTCGACGTGCCGAAGCTCCAGGAGCCCTTCGAAGGCGATCTCGTCTACGGCATCCGCCCGGAACATATCTCGCTGAACGACAGCGGGACATTTCGCGGTGAAGTGATGGCCGCCGAATATCTGGGAACCACGCAGATCGTGACCCTGAAAACCAGCAGCGGTGAATTGAAGGCGCGTGTTCCTTCAGACCAGCCGGTCCGTGTTGGAGAACATGTCGGGCTCCAGTTCGATGGCGAAACGGTCACCCTGTTCGACAACCAGTCAGGACGGGCGCTTCGCTCCGAGCTGAACGAGGGAGTGTTGTCTCATGGCTGAAGTCAGACTTTCGAACCTGTCCAAGTCCTTCGGTGACACTGATGCCGTCGATGACGTCACCATGAACATACCGAACGGGGCGTTCGTGACCCTGCTCGGACCCACAGGTGCGGGCAAGACGACGATCCTGAGACTGATCGCCGGCCTGGAGACACCGGACCAGGGTGACGTCCAGATTGGCGGCAGGTCGGTCGTTGCGGACACCCCCGCGCAGCGCAACGTCGCCATGGTGTTCCAGCAATATTCGCTCTACCCGCATCTGAGCGTCCGGGAGAACCTGGCCTTTCCACTGCGCTCACCGTTGCTGAAGACACCGGAGGCCGAAATCGAGCGCAAGGTTGCGGAGGTGGCCGAAGTGCTCCGGATTTCCCACAAGCTGAACAACAAGGCGACTGCCTTGTCCGGCGGCGAGATGCAGCGCGTCTCCATTGGCCGGGCCCTGGTGCGTGAACCGTCGATCTACCTGATGGACGAGCCGCTCAGCTCGCTCGATGCGAAACTGCGTTCAGATCTTAGGATCGAGCTGAAGCGCATTCAGGCCAATCTCGGTGCGACGCTGCTTTACGTGACCCATGACCAGATCGAGGCCATGACCATGGCAACCCATGTGGGTGTTCTGGATCATGGCCGCCTCGTCCAGTTCGGCTCTCCGCGCGAGATCTACGAGAACCCGGTCAACCTCTATGTGGCCGGACGCTTGGGGCAACCCAGGATCAACGTCCTGCCCGCCGACATGTTTGGTGGAGCGCCGACGGGTGCCAAGACCATTGGCCTGCGGCCTGAGCACATCGCACAGGGCGAAGGCAAGTCTTCGGAGGTGAAACGCGTTGAGCATCTGGGTGACCAGATCCGGCTGCACCTGCGTCTCGACGGGCACGACATCGTCACGCTTTCGGAAAACTACCAGACGGTCGAGCCTGGCGACACCGTCGCCATTCAACCGCGTAATCCGCTTTTCTTCGACGCCAGCGGCGCACGTATTGCTTAAGGGAACGGGACATGAAGCAGTTCATCAATACAAAAGAGTCTCTCGTCACCGAAGCCATTGACGGAACCCTTAGGACGGCCGGTGGTCGTCTGGCCCGTCTGGACGGCTATCCGCATATCAAGGTGGTCGTGCGCACGGACTGGGACAAATCCAAGGTGGCGCTTGTTTCCGGCGGCGGGTCGGGGCATGAGCCCAGCCATGCCGGGTTTGTCGGGC
The DNA here is from genome assembly GCA_017643925.1 of Roseibium sp. GTDB lineage: Bacteria > Pseudomonadota > Alphaproteobacteria > Rhizobiales > Stappiaceae > Roseibium. The sequence continues at coordinate 85,523 of JAEPML010000006.1, forward strand.
AGGGCATGCTGACTGCGGCCGTTTGCGGCGAGGTGTTCGCATCGCCTTCCGTCGATGCCGTCCTGGCGGGTATACTGGCGGTCACCGGCAAGGCAGGCTGCCTGCTGATCGTGAAGAACTATACCGGTGACCGCCTGAATTTTGGTCTCGCGGCGGAACGCGCGCGGGCATTCGGCTTGAAAGTGAACATGGTCATTGTCGATGACGATGTCGCGCTTCCGGATCTTCCCCAGGCGCGCGGTGTTGCCGGAACCCTTTTCGTTCACAAGATCGCAGGAGCGCTGGCGGATCAGGGCGCTGATCTCGATACGGTCACCGAGGCCGCCAACCGGGTGATCGACGGTGCGATTTCCATCGGCATGTCGCTCGACACATGCACGATCCCGGGCTCTCCGAAGGAAGACCGGATCCAGGTGGGTATGGCCGAGTTGGGTCTCGGCATTCATGGCGAGGCCGGCATAGAGCAGGTCGACTACTCCAACGCCAAGGCAGCCATGGCAATGGTGGTCGACCGGCTTGCACCCAATCTGGCTCCCGGACCGCATGTGGCCATCCTCAACAACCTGGGCAGCACGACACCTTTGGAAATGGCGGTTCTCGCTGAAGAGCTGACCCTGTCCAGGATTGGTGGTCAGATCCGCTGGCTGGTTGGTCCGGCCGCAATGATGACGTCGCTGGACATGCATGGGTTTTCCGTGTCGCTGTTGCCGGTGAGCGCGGCAGACGAGGCGGCCTTGCAGGCACCGGTCGCACCGTGGGTCTGGCCCGGGTGTCTGCCGCTGGGCGCGGTGTCGGTTCTGCCCTTGCCGGACGGTCTGTCACCGATCCAGCCTCTGCCTTCGAAGAACGAGGCAACCCGGCAATTTATCGAACGATGCTGCAACATCCTGATCGCTGCCGAGGACGACCTGAACGCACTCGATGCCAAGTCGGGCGATGGCGACACCGGCAGCACGCTGGCGACAGCGGCGCGTGCACTGATCAAGGCGTTTGACCGGCTGCCGCTGGCTGATCTGACACAGCTCTACCGGGCGATCGGACTGGAGCTCAGCCAGACCATGGGTGGCTCGTCGGGCGTCCTGCTTGCGATCTTCTTTGCTGCGGCAGGGGATGCATCTTCCAGCGGCAGGGATGCCATTGGTGCCCTGAAGGCGGGGCTTGACCGGATCATGCAGGTCGGCGGTGCAAAACCCGGTGATCGCACCATGATCGACGCGCTGATGCCGGCGCTGAACGCGCTCGAAAACGGTATCGAGGCCGCGGCCCTGGAAGCACGCCAGGGTGCGGATGCCACAGCGCGCATTACCCGTGCCCGGGCAGGTCGGGCTTCCTACGTCTCGGAAGCAAGCCTGTCGGGACACAATGACCCGGGTGCGGAAGCGGTTGCGCGCCTCTTTGAGAACTTGTCGGATGCTCCGGCTTTGACCTCCCAGACCGCGTAGACCGGTCCTCGTCCGGCGGGTGGCATTCCGTGCCGCTCGCCGGACGATCCCTGATTACGCCAGGTTGATCGAGCCGTTCGCATCCCGCCAGGGGGATGGACCCATGAGAAACGGATCGCTTCGCACAACTTTGGCCGCAGTTGCCACCCTGATGATTGCGACAAGCTTCAATGCAGCCGCGGGACCTGTGCTTCAAAAGGTCAGTCATCCCTCTGCAAAGGCGACCCTGAAGCTGGCCTGCAGCACCACGGCGACCCTGGAAGTTGAAGACTGGAGGGGCAGCGTCTTCGGCAACGACCTGTTCTTTCTTGTCTCTCTCCTGTCTCGACACGACATTGAAATCGACATTGCCCGCGTTCCAAGAACGCGCGGTATCGTGGATGCCAGGAACGGCAAGTATGACGGCCTGTGTTCGTGTCTTTCAAACGAGAAGCTGGAAGAGACGTTCCATCACTCACAGCCGCTTGGCTATATTTCCATCGGCGTCATCTCCAACCGGGGAAGCGAGCAGCGACTGGTTGTGAAGCATCCGCGCAAGCGGCATCGTCGGCCGGTGCGCTGGGGTGCGGTTTCCAGCGACGGTCTCAAGAGTTTCATGAACGGTGAAGGCATCACTGAATTCACGTTGCTGGAGAGCCACGAGCAGGGATATCGAATGCTCGAGTTGGGCCGGATCGACAAGCTGGCCGTGCTTGGCGCTTCGGTTCGCCGTCACTCGAAAAAGGCCATCTTCAGACTGAAGTTCCAATACCGGGAACTGGCCCGGCCAACGCTCCATTTTTGCCTGTCGGGGGCCAAGGGCAAGGAAATCATCGATATGCTGGATGGATCACTCAGCAGCTACAGGCTGATCGCCCGTCAATAAGCGGATAGCGGAGCTGAAAGGCCCGATGGGTGTTTTGAGGCCGGTTTGTTTGCCGGTTGAGGGCCGTGCCGCCACATAGGCGGAAGGCCGCTCCGTTTGACAGCATCGAAAACCAGTTCCTTCCAGGTCAGATTCCTTCGAGAACCTGCCTCCGATTTCACCTGCCCAGATGTTTTGAAGCGGCACGGCTGATCGGGCTGTGTGACCAAAAACAAACTTGAAAAACATCGGCCGTTTTCCACTCATATTTTCATTTTGTATATAAATTATAATGAAAACATATACTTATGAGAGTTGAAAAAGTCACAAACTTTGTCAGACATAATGTTGACATTGTCTGACAAAGTTTTATCGTCTGTTCCAACGAAAGAAGGACTTGTGACGACACATGTCGGAAAACGCACAACAGAAACGATCCAAGGACGTTCAGGAACAGGGCGATGAGCCCAGGGATGTTCCGCATGCGCTCATCAAGCTGATCGAGGACGAGGGGCTCCAAGTGGGCGATCGCCTGCCGCCGGAGCTGGAGCTTGTTCGTCGTCTTGGTTTCGGCAGATCGACCATCCGCGAAACGCTCAAGACCTGGGAAAGCATGGGCGTGGTCAGCCGCAACAAGGGTGCAGGCACAAGGCTGACGGCAGAGATCGGGCGCAACACGTTGCGGGTTGCGCTGACAATCAAACACGAAGCAGAAAGCCTCCTGCGCATGCAGCAGGTGCGGCGTCCGCTTGAAGTCGAAGCCGTCCGTTTTGCAACCAGGCTGGCAACGCCAGAGCAGCGGCGGCTGATCAAGGCGCGTGCTGCGGAGCTGATGGCGGTTTATGAAGCAGGTGAAGACTGGCGCCCGGCCGACCATCGTTTTCACAAGGCTATCCATGAGGCGACCGGCAATTCCCTGTTCGACCAGATCATCGAACAGATCATGAAGTGTTTTCACGATATCTACGAGACGCCATTCGGCAAACCTCACCTTGGTCAGGACACCATTCCCCTTCACCAGCCGCTCGCCGATGCCATCATTGCGGGTGAAGAAGACCGCGCAGCGGTGCTCTCCGCACGCATCATCGACATGGTCTGTGAGGAGACACAGAAAATCATGGAGGAGTGCGATGAGTGATCATCAGCCCGGCGCTCCTTCCATCGAGACACTGCTGGCGACATTGGCGTCCGAATTCGAGGGCGCGGTGACCCCGCCGATCGTGCAGACCTCTCTGTTCACCTTCGACAGCTACCAGGCCTTTGAAGACCGGATGTCTGGCAGGAGCGACGATCCGCTCTACACGCGTGTGCAAAATCCGACGGTTGCCGCATTTGAACGGTTGATTGCAGCTGCCGAGCACGGGGAGGCAGCGGTCGGGTTTGCATCCGGCATGGCGGCCATCTCCTCGGTTGTCTTTGCCTTTGTCCGGCCAGGCGACCGGATCGCCTGTGTCGAGCATGTCTATCCGGATGCCTACAGGCTTTTCGAACGGCTAATGCGGCCTTTCGGCGTGGAGGTGAGCTATCACCCGGTCGAGGCATTCCAGTCTGATGCCGAGATTTTTCAGGGCGTGAAACTCGCTTACCTGGAAAGTCCCACTTCCGCCGTGTTCCAGACCCTGGATCTTGAGCGGGTCGCGGTCAATGCCAAGCGACACGGGGCCCTCACCGTGGTGGACAATTCCTGGGCAACACCCGTCTTCCAGCGCCCGCTGACACTCGGGATCGACATTGTCCTTCACTCCGCCTCCAAATACCTGTCCGGTCATTCGGACACCGTCGCCGGCGTGGTTGCCGGAAGCGAAGAGAAGATCACCCGGATCCGGGATCTCTCGCTGACCCTGCTCGGTGGGAAGCTGGCTCCCTTCGAGGCGTTTTTGCTGACGCGTGGGCTTCGTACGCTGGGGGCACGCATGCGCCAGCACCAGTCAACGGCCGATGTCTTTGTCGAGCGCCTGTCCGTTCATCCTCTTGTTACCGGCATCTTTTCTCCCGGTCCCGGTTCAGCTCCCGGCCTGGAAGGACGTTCGGGGCTGATGTCTGTTGAACTCGACAAGACAATCGACATTCCACGCTTTGCCGACGCGCTCAAGCTGTTCCGGCTGGGGGTCAGCTGGGGCGGGTTTGAGAGCCTGATCCTGCCGGCGCAGATCGCGCTCAATCAGGCCGGCGAACAGAATTCCATGCAGCGGTTCGGTGTGTCCGGCCGGATCGTGCGCCTGAGCTTAGGGTTGGAAGACCCCAACGACCTTTGGGCCGATTTCGATGCGGCTCTCAAAGCAAGCGCCACCTGAAAATAAGGCGTGAGAACCCCTTTGGGAAAATGGAGGAGATTATGAGAAAGATATTAGGAGCCATCAGTGCGCTCGCAGTTCTGGCAACGGCGTCCGCCCAGGCAGAAACCCTGAAACTTGTCGAGGTGATTACCAGCCCGGAACGCACCAAGGTTCTGCAGGAACAGGTCGATGCGTTCGAAGCTGCCAATCCGGGTACGGAAGTCGAGATCATTTCACTGCCCTGGGGCCAGGCCTTTGAAAAATTCGCAACCATGGTGGCCGGCGGGGACATTCCCGATGTGGTCGAGATGCCGGATCGCTGGGCCGGGATCTACAAGGACAAGCTTGTCAATCTGAATGACAAGATCGCGGCCTGGGAACACGGCAAGACGCTGACCCAGAAGACGCTCGACATGGGCCGTCAGACGGATGGCGAAAGCGCCCGCATGATCCCTTACGGCTTTTATCTCAGGGCCATGTTCTACAACAAGAAACTGCTCCAGGAAGCGGGCGTGGAACAGCCGCCGCGGACCATGGCCGAGTTCATGGATGCGTCCCGCGCAATCTCTGAACTGGACGGCAAATACGGTTACTGCCTGCGTGGCGGACCGGGTGGCCTGAACGGCTGGATCATGATGGCCGCCACGATGAACGGTGACAACACGTTCTTCGATGAAAACGGCAAGAGCACGCTCAACCAGCCGGGATCCGTGGAAGGTATCCAGTTCCTGATCGACATGTACCAGAACGGGTATGCGCCGAAGGATTCCGTCAGCTGGGGCTTCAACGAAATTGTTGCCGGTTTCTATTCCGGTACCTGCGCGTTCCTGGATCAGGACCCGGACGCTCTGATCGCGGTTTCCGAACGCATGGAAGCGGATGACTTTGCCGTCATCCCGATGCCGGTAGGACCGTCCGGCAAGGCGTTTCCGACGATCGGCTTTGCGGGATGGGCAATGTTCGACACGACCAGCGATGAGGATCTTTCCTGGAAGCTGATCGCGCATCTGTCCAGCCCTGATGCAAATGCGGCCTGGGCGAAGCGTGTCGGTGTCATTCCGATCCATGAAGGTGCCGAACAGGATCCGCATTTCAAGACTGAGCAATTCGCCGGTTGGTTCGATACGCTCAATGGTGACCAGTATATCCCGACCGTCATGCCGACTTATCTGGAGCAATTCGGTTACTTCGCGGACTCAATCGCGCTTGAAAGCAGCCAGGAGGCACTTTTGGGCCAGATCAGTGCGCAGGAAGTTGCTGACAAATGGGCCGATTTCCTGACTGAAGAGTACTCCCGGTGGAAAGAAGCTCAATGACAGCGCTTGCTGACACCGCGCCCGGGGAAACCCGGGCGCGCCCGTCCTTTTACTTCCGCTACATGGTGGAGCCTTATCTCTACCTGTCGCCCGCCATCATCCTTATTGCGCTGGTGATGATGGTGCCGCTGGTGATCGGCATTTCCTATGCCTTCCAGTCGGTCAATCTCCTGCGTCCGTTCCAGACAGGCTGGGTCGGTTTCGAGAATTTTCAGTCCCTATGGAGCGACCGCAAGTTCTGGCTCGCCCTGACGAACACTTTCTGGTGGACCCTCGGGTCAATCACGCTCCAGTTTTTCCTCGGTCTCGGTCTCGCGCTTCTTTTGAATACGCAGTTTCACGGCAAGCGACTTGTACAGGCGCTGGTGTTTCTGCCATGGGCCGTGCCGACATTTCTTTCGGCCCTGACCTGGGCCTGGCTCTTCAATCCAACCATCGGGCCGTTGCCGCACTGGCTCGCTGCGCTCGGGATCCTGTCGGAACCCTTCAACATTCTGGGCGATCCGGACCTGGCCATGTGGGGTCCGATCACGGCGAACGTCTGGTTCGGCATTCCGTTCTTTGCAATAACGCTCCTTGCGGCGCTTCAGTCGATCCCGGGCGAGCTCTATGAAGCTGCGGAGATTGACGGTGCAACGACCTGGCAGTGTTTCACCAAGATCACGCTGCCGTTCCTGGCGCCCATGATCGCCATCACCGTCATGCTGCGCACGATCTGGATTGCCAACTTCGCGGACTTGATTTTCGTCATGACAGGCGGTGGACCTGCCAACTCGACCCAGATCCTGTCAACCTACATTTTCACCACGGCCTTCCGGAAACTCGACTTCGGCTATGCGTCCGCGATTGCGGTTGCGCTGCTGGGTCTGTTGCTGCTCTATGCGGCGGTGCTTCTGATGCTGCGCCGCAAGATGGTGAAGATCTGAGGCTATTATGAGAGCTTATCGTTCATCTTCGTCCGTTGTGGTTGCCGGCAAATACATCGCGCTCGGCTTCTATGTCGCCTTTGCGCTGTTTCCGCTTTACTGGCTGCTCAAGATCGCGGTTACGCCCGACAAGCTGATCTTCACGGACGGTACCTCGCTTGTCCCGAGCGGGTTCACCTTCGAGAATTTCAGCACCGTGCTCGTGCAGACCGACTTTCTTGCCTATTTCAGAAACAGCCTGGTCGTTTCGCTCGGGACGGCGGCCATCACGACCTGCATTGCAGCTGCTGCCGGATACGCTTTCTCCAGGTTTGACTTCCGGGGCAAGCGCCTCGTGATCGCCGTCATGCTGATCACGCAGATGTTTCCGCTGCTGATGATCATCGCCCCGATCTACAAGATCGTGGCCTATGTCGGACTGCTCAATTCGCTGACCAGCCTGATCATTGTCTACACCGCCTTCAACATTCCATTTGCCACCTTCCTGATGCAGTCCTTCTTCGACGGCATTCCGAAGGATCTGGAAGAGGCGGGCATGATTGACGGCTGCACGCGCTTTACCGCGCTGCGCAAGATCATTCTGCCCCTGACGCTTCCGGGGCTGGCGGCAACACTCGGGTTCATCTTTACCGCAGCCTGGAGTGAACTCCTGTTCGCGCTGATGCTGATCAACTCGAACGACACGATGACTTTCCCGGTCGGACTTCTGACCTTCGTGTCGAAATTCTCCGTCGACTGGGGGCAGATGATGGCGGCCGGTGTGCTGGCGCTCGTGCCTTCCTGCCTCTTCTTCATCTTCATCCAGCGCTATCTGGTCCAGGGGCTGACCTCTGGCGCCGTCAAGGGTTAGGAGCTTCGACAATGGCACGCATTGAGCTGCAGACTATCAGCAAGGCCTATGGCTCCGTCGAAGTCATGCGCGATATCAATCTGACCATCGAGGACGGTGAGTTCATCGTCCTTGTCGGTCCCTCCGGATGCGGAAAATCCACGCTGCTGCGCATGATTGCGGGTCTGGAGCCGATTACCGGGGGCGAATTCCGGATAGACGGAAAACGCATGAACGAAGTGCCACCGCGAGACCGCGACATGGCCATGGTGTTCCAGTCCTATGCGCTTTATCCGCACATGGATGTCGCGCGGAACATGGGATTTTCACTGGAGATCAGGAAGTCGGCGACCGAGGAACGTGTCAGCAAGGTCGAGGCGGCGGCGAAAACGCTTGGGCTCACGGACCTGACCAAGCGTCTTCCGAAAGCGCTTTCCGGAGGGCAGCGGCAGCGCGTTGCCATGGGCCGGGCAATTGTTCGCGACCCCAGCGCCTTCCTGTTCGACGAACCCTTGTCCAACCTGGACGCGGCGCTTCGGGTTGAAATGCGCCTGGAGATTGCGCGGCTGCATCAGAGGCTGGCAGCGACAATGATCTACGTGACGCATGACCAGGTCGAAGCCCTTACACTGGCGGACCGGATTGTCGTCCTGAACGCGGGCGACATCCAGCAGGTCGGAACACCGCTCGAACTCTATGAACGTCCTGCCAACAAGTTTGTCGCGCAGTTCATAGGATCACCCACCATGAACATCCTGAGCGTTGAGCAGAGTGGCAGGGGCGTTCAGCTGAAGGATGGAACGGTACTTCAGCTAACCAACGGATCAGACAAGTCGTCGGCTCGCGAGTTGGGCGTACGCCCCGAGCATCTCAATGTCGTGACACCGGAAAAGGCTCATCTTTCGGGCGTTGCCGAACTGGTCGAACATCTGGGCTCCGACACGAATATCCACGCCAAGGTGCCCGGTGTCGGCCAGGTTCTGGTGCGCCAGCACGGTCACTTCCCTCTCAAGGCAGGGGAACCGGTCGACATCGCACTGGACCTGGAAAAGGCCCATCTGTTCGATGCCGACGGGCGCCGTCTGGCCGCCTAGGTCGACTGAAGAATTCCGGAACCATGCCGCTGTCCCGGCCTCCGAGCCGGGGCCCATCTTCTTGATGTCAAAAGTTGGCAGGCGGTGGTGTCAGGTCCCGGATCTGCGTTGCACTTCGTCCGGGACGGCTGAGTGTTTGTTCGCAAGTTGGACCCGGTTGGCTGGAAATCAGCGCGATTGAATCCAGTCTTGGAATCTGACTTCTCGGGGTCAGTCAATCTCGGGAAACACGGCCGTTTTCTTGACGTGACCATAGACGAAGCTGGTGTCGATCGACGCGATGCCGCCGATCGGGTGGATGCGGTTTCGGATGAATTCTTCATAGGCATCGAGGCTGGCGACCACCACGCGCAGTTGATAATCCATTGCTCCGGTCAGTACATGGCATTCCAGCACTTCGTCTATGTGAAGCACACGGTTTTCGAAGTTCCGGACATCTTCCTCGTTGTGCCGTTCCAGGCGAATGCGCACGAAAACGGTGATGGGCAGTCCATAGGCTTGCGGGTCAACATCGACAGCAAAGCCTCGGATCGCACCTGAAGCCTCCAGGTTTCGCAAGCGTCTCAGGCAGGGCGACGGGGACAGGTTCACCCTGTCGGCGAGATCCTGGTTTGTCATGCGTCCGTCTTCCTGAAGGGCGCGGATGATTTGACGATCCTTGGCGTCCACTTGGATAATCCTTGGCAGATTCTGCTAATTTTATATTTAACAGTGACATAATTTGAAATCTACTGCTCTGTAATCTCCCTTATTATTGCTCAACAGACATAAGGGAGACCGCCATGAGCACCGCCAAGGGTTTTGCGAGCCGCGCCATTCATCACGCCTATCAGCCCCAGGAAAACGAAGGCGCTCTGACACCTCCGTTGCACCTGACCTCGACATTTGTTTTCGAAACGGCTGAAGCGGGCGGCGAAATGTTTGCCGGCGAGCGCGAAGGGCACATCTACAGCCGTATCTCCAACCCGACGCTGGATCTGCTGGAGCGCCGGATTGCAGACCTGGAAGGTGCCGAAGCCGGATTGGCGCTTTCCTCCGGGATGGGGGCGATTACTTCCACGCTCTGGACCCTTGTGAGCCCGGGGGACGAGATCATTGTCGACGAAACGCTCTACGGCTGCACCTTTGCCTATATGCGTCACGGGCTGACGAAATTCGGGGTCAAGATTTCCCATGTGGACATGACGGATCCAGAAAACCTGCGCACGGTGATCTCGGACAAGACCCGCGTGGTCTATTTCGAAACTCCGGCCAATCCGAACATGCGTCTCGTTGATATCGCACGCATCTCTGACATCGCGCATGAGGCTGGCGCGACGGTTGTCGTGGACAACACCTATGCCACACCGTATCTGACACGCCCGATCGATCTGGGTGCCGATATCGTGCTTCATTCGGCTACCAAGTATCTCGGCGGGCACGGTGATGTTGTTGCCGGGTTGGTCGTCGGCAGCGCTGAACAGATCTCAGAAATCCGCCTTGTCGGCATGAAGGACATGACCGGCGCCGTGATGGCTCCGTTCAGTGCGCTGTTGATCCTGCGCGGTCTGAAAACACTTGCCCTGCGCATGGATCGCCACTGCGCTTCGGCACAGAAGGTTGCCGAGTGGCTGGAGGCGCATCCCGCCGTCTCAAAGGTCTTCTTTCCGGGACTGGAAAGCTTTGAACAGCACGAATTGTCAAGGAAGCAGATGGCTCAGCCAGGCGGCATGATCGCATTCGAGCTTGACGGTGGACTGGAAGCGGGCGTTGACATGATGAACGCGCTCCAGATGATCCAGCGCGCGGTTTCACTCGGCGACGCCGAGACCCTGATCCAGCATCCGGCTTCCATGACCCACTCCACCTATACGCCGGAGGAACGTGCAGCCCACGGCATCAGTGACGGGCTTGTGCGTCTTTCCGTCGGACTGGAAGATCTTGACGATATTCTGGAAGACCTGGCGCAGGCCTTGCCGGGTGAAGCGGTTGCTGAGGCTGCTTAAGGCGTTCTCGAAACACCCGACTTCACTCGCCGAAGCGGAATCGAGCTTTCAATGTTCGCGACGCCGGGCACCTTGGTAAGCTTTCCGGTGAGGAAGACTTCGAAGGCCGTCAGACCCGTCGTGGCGACCCTTAACAGGTAGTCCCGATTGCCGGTCATCAGCCAGCAATCGACGACTTCGGGAAAGGCCTGGATCGCTTTTTCAAATTGATCCAGGCTGACATCGACCTGCTTGTCGAGCTGCACGGAGACGAAGACCGAGACTTCATAGCCGAGCGCGACTTCATCGATCAGGGCGCAATAGCCGGTAATGATCCCGGCGTCTTCCAGATGCCTCAGGCGACGGGCGGCGGGGGTTGGACTGAGACCGATGCGTTCCGACAGTTCCTGAATGGAAATCCGTCCATTCGTTCTGAGTTCACGCAGGATCTGAATATCAAATGTGTCAAGATTGGTCGAAGGCGCCAAGAAACTATCCATCTGTAGCTGATGCCTCCAATTTCTAGCCGAAGTGAGTAGGAATTAGCAAGATATCTACCGGAAGGGCTTGCTAACCTTTCGGCAGGATCGGCACCAACAGGGTTTTGCGGAATGAATACCGAGCATCTGAAGACGATTGAACAAAGGCTGTTGTGGCTGTCTCACTGGATGATCCATCACGCCAATCACGTTCGCCCGAAGGTAGACGGTATCAAGATCGGCGGGCACCAGGCGAGTTCGGCGTCCATGGTGTCGATCATGACGGCACTCTATTTCTCGGCGCTGCGCCCTGAAGACCGTGTCGCGGTAAAGCCACATGCCTCTCCGGTGTTTCACGCGATCCAGTATCTGATGGGCAACCAGACCCGTGAGAAGATGGAGAACTTTCGAGGGCTCGGCGGTGTTCAGTCTTATCCGAGCCGCACCAAGGACATTGACGATGTCGACTTCTCGACCGGCTCGGTCGGGCTGGGCGTCGCGATAACGTCCTTTGCATCGCTTGTTCAGGATTACATCACGGCCAAGAAATGGGCGCGTGACAGGCCGCTCGGTAGAATGGTCGCCCTGGTCGGCGATGCCGAGCTCGACGAGGGCAATGTCTACGAGGCGCTGCAGGAGGGCTGGAAAAATGACCTTCGGAACTGCTGGTGGATCATCGACTACAACAGGCAATCGCTCGACGGCATCGTGCGTGAAGGCCTGTTCGACCGGGTGGAGAAGATCTTCGATGCCTTCGGTTGGGAGGTCGTTCGCGTCAAATACGGCGCGTTGCAACGTACGGCATTCAAGGAGCCCGGCGGTGACCGCCTGCGGCAGTGGATCGATGATTGCTCAAACCAGGACTATTCCGCGCTGACCTTCATGGGCGGTGCGGTTTGGCGGCAGCGCCTGATGGATGATCTTGGAGACCAGGGTGATGTCACGGCCCTGATCGACGGACGCAGCGATGACGAACTGGCAGCGCTGATGGAGAATCTCGGCGGCAACTGCACCGCGACAATGGCGGAGGCCTTTGAGGCCATTGATCACGACCGCCCGACCTGTTTTCTGGCCTATACCATCAAGGGCTGGGGAACGCCGATCGCGGGCCACAAGGACAATCACGGTGGCCTGATGAACAAGGCCCAGATGGCCGAGTGGCAACACCACATGGGTGTCCCGGAAGGCGCTGAATGGGAGCCGTTCGCGACGGTGGACGACATTGATGCATTGAAGGCGTTTCTTGATGCGGTTCCGTTCTTTGCGAAAGGGGCGCGTCGCTACGCCGATGACAAGATCGATGTTCCGGCGATTGAGCTGCAGAGCGACCGGGACCTGTCGACCCAGATGGCCTTCGGCAAGGTTCTCGACGATCTCTCCAAGGGTGACAGCAAGCTCGCTGAGCGGATCGTCACGGCGTCGCCGGATGTCACCGGAACCACCAATCTCGGTCCCTGGGTCAATCGCAGAAAGCTGTTTGCACGCGAAGCCATGGCCGACGCCTTTATCGAACATCGCATTCCGTCAACGGCCAAGTGGGAATTCACACCCTCCGGCCAGCATATCGAACTCGGTATTGCGGAAATGAACCTGTTCCTGCTGCTAGGTGCGGCGGGGCTTTCACATTCGATTTTCGGCGAACGACTGATCCCGATCGGGACTGTTTACGATCCCTTTGTCTGCCGCGGTCTCGATGCACTCAACTATGCCTGCTACCAGGATGCGCGCTTCATGATCGTCGGCACACCCTCGGGGGTGACGCTTGCCCCGGAAGGGGGGGCACACCAGTCCATCGGCACGCCACTTATCGGCATGAGCCAGGATGGGCTTGCCGCCTTCGAACCTGCATTTGCAGACGAGCTTGCGGTGATCATGGAATGGGCATTCGACTATCTTCAGCGGGATGGCGAGGGGGACCCTGACGAGCGCACGTGGTTGCGCGACGAGACCGGCGGTTCCGTCTACCTGCGCCTGTCCACCAACCCGATCGAGCAGCCGGTGAAACGAGCAGATGACGCGTTTCGCCAGGGAGCGATCGACGGAGCCTATTGGCTGCGCCCACCCGGCCCCAACTGCGAGGTTGTCATTGCCTATCAGGGCGTCGTTGCGCCCGAAGCGATCAAGGCCGCTGGTCAGCTTGCGGGCAACCGCCGGGACGTTGGTGTTTTGGCCGTGACGTCGGCTGACCGGCTCAATGCCGGCTGGACGGCCGCACAGCGCGCCCGCTCGCGGGGCAACCATGCAGCGGTCTCGCACATCGAACGACTGATGAGCGACCTGCCCACGCATTGCAAGCTGATCACGGTCATTGACGGTCATCCGGCAACGCTCGCCTGGCTTGGCGGCGTCGCCGGCCATCAGACCGTGTCACTGGGTGTTGAGCATTTCGGCCAGACCGGGACCATCGGGGACCTCTACAGCCATTTCGGCATCGACGCGGCGTCGATCATCGAGAAGGTCAATGGCTTGACGGTCGGGCGAACGATTTCATAGCGGTCCGAAGATCAGGACACCGTGTCAGGTTGTGATGCCGTTCAACAGTGTCGAGACATCGGATTGCGTTTCCAGCTCCAGAACGGCTGCGATGAAGCCGGCACGCGCATGCGCCGAAAGAACCGCTTTGGCGCAATCATGGAACTTGTCGCACAGCTCGTCCCATGTCAGCGGGTTACGCGGACCCCCACGGTAGTGTTCTGCCGAACGCTGTGAATAGCTTTTGCCGCTTCGAAGCGTGACAGTGATGTCGAATACGACCTTGTCCTTGCCGAGAGCAGCAATCTCCGGATCGATTATCGCGGACACCTTTCGTTGCAGCTGCTGGCAGGCATCGGACTGGGCAAAGGTATCAGAAAATTCGTCCAGACCCGCTTTGCGTCTCAACGCGATCGCGGCCATCTGGAAAGGCACGCAGAATTTGCCTTCCAGGGCCGTTGTTGCATGCAGGATCCGAAGCGGACCCGGCGCGATCACGTTGGGGCCGGTCTTGACCTCGATGCGCTCGATGTCCGACGCGTCGATGTCATGTTCCGTGACAAGCTTTTTCAACGCATCCATGCCCGGATGGCCAACAACACCTGAAGGGTAGGGCTTGATAGATGTTCCCGGACTGAGAATTGCGAAGGGAGCTCCCAAACGATCACAGAGGCGACTTTCGCTGAAGCCTCCGCCGAAGGCTTCAAAGTAACCGCGCCCGCCCTCAAGGGCGTATGCGGGGCCGTCGAACCCAAGACTTGCCAGATGCGCGGCAGTGACACCGGTCTCGGCTGCGCGCCCCATGTTCAAGGGCTTCGACATCGTGCCGTGATTGACGCCCAGGCCCGCAGCCATCGTGGCGGCAATCGCCAGTGCGTTGCGCGTTTGCTCCTCCGTGAGTTCCATCAGCTTGGAGGCCGCCACGACAGACCCGAACACGCCGATGGTTCCGCTGGAATGGAACCCCCGCCCGCCCGCGAAGTGGTCCGGATGTATGGCCTCTGCAATCTTGACCTGAATTTCGAAACCGAGGACGAAAGCAGTCAGGAAGTCCTTGCCGCTGACTTTCCGTTTTTCACCGAGTGCAAGACAGGCGCACAATGGCTGCATGGTCGGATGAATTAGGACTGACCTGTCCTTTTCCAGCGAAAGGGCGGTGTCGTCCCAGTCGAGTGCGTGTCCGGCAACGCCGTTGGCCAGTGCCGCGAGATGGGCAGGTGCCGAGACGGTTCCTCGTCCGAAGGTCCGCGACTTTCCGATACTGCCGACATCCTGAACATAAGCGCGGGCGATCTGCGCACAGGGTTCAAGTGAGCCGGCAATCATCACGGCGATGCCATCGACAACGCAGCGTCTTGCAACTTCGATCGCCTCCTGGGGAATGTCTTCGTAGTATGTCGATGTCACGAACCTGGCGATCCGCTGCGTTGCGCTCAGCTGGCCTTGATCTTCAATACTGATTTCCTGATGGAGCGACATCGCCTTACCCGTATGATCTTCTTGCTTCGATATCGATCCGGCACGCATCGACCAGATCGGCGATTTCAAAGTCGGAGTACAGGCAAAGGTCGATCAGACCCTGGCCTCGGTCTGCCTGAATCGGTCCGAGAATGTCTTCCGCCTTGCCCGCGACTTCACTTGCAGGCATCGGATCGTCGGGGGTTCCGCGCACGACCCTGGTGTGATGACGTTTGACGTCGCCGTTACTCATCTGGATGGTGACAATCGACTGTCGCTCCGGACGCGCATCCGTGAGCCCGTCATCGGGCACAAGTCTGACTTTCTGTCGCAGTGCCAGAACGTCATTGGCCTGCATACGGGCCTCGTCATGGGAACTGGCGAAGGTTACCCGCCCATCTATCAGGGCGATGGCGACAAGGTGCTGCGTGCAAATTGCCGGCATGTGCCGGTCGTCGACAACGTGGATACGATTTGACGGCAGTCGGACTTCAATGGAGTCGATCGTTGCGGGATCAACCGGTTCGCCGCCGAAAAGCACCTCGATAGCATCAAGCACGGACTGGATGGGGGAGCCCACGGACCATTTCTTGATGCTGGCCGCAAGAATTTCAAAACGGTCACCCAATCCCGCGCATAGTTCATCGGGTTTTGGGTTTTCCGCATAGGCTGCCAGGTAAGCCCGTTCGCCGGTCAGCGGTCGGTCGGGGGCCGTCATGCCGGCCTTGGCAAGAAGGGCTGCAAAGACACCGTTGCGGGCGGCCTTCGCCCCGAAGTCGAAGGATTTCTCGACATGGTCCGGATCGCGGTTCCAATATGACAGCCTGGAGGTCTGCTGCACGGTGAAGGACAGCAGCGCTTCGGCCTGCTTCGTCGTGAGACCCATCAGCGCCGCTGCGGCGGCCGAGGCTCCGAAGAGTGCTCCGATGGAATGGGTCGAGAAGATCGTCGTTCTGGGACTTGAGTAGCCAAGGGCGATATTCGCACGCGCACCGATGTCATAGCCAAGAGCAATGGCCTTCAGCAGCGCTTCGCTGCCCGCATTCTCACGTTCGGCAACTGCGATGGCCGCCGGCACCATGGCGCAGCCAGGGTGCAGCCGGCCCCTGATGTGACTGTCGTCGGTTTCATCGGCGTGGGCTGCCATCGCATTTGCGAACGCCGCATATTCGAGGCTTCCGCGCCATGTCGACCCCAGGAACGTTGCCTCGTTGCCCGAATTCGCAGCGGCAGCAAAAGCGTAACCGAATTCACCGGCTGGCAGGAAGCGACCTGACAGGATCGCGGTAAGGGTGTCGAGCAGGTGACACCGGGCCCGCTCCAGTACGACGTCTGGAACATCCTGTTGCAGCGAGCTGGCGATATAGGCGGCGACCTGTGTTTCGATGGGGCCGTTTTCGAGGGTCATGGAAACAGCGCCTTTCACTGCAATGGCCATGGAAGGGTGATCCAGCTCTGCAAAAGCCCGGTCGGGTATTGCAGGGTGAGCTGGTTGGACAGGACGCCGAGGAAAAGGACAAAGCCGCCTGCGCCGAGGAGCGCTTTCCACCAGGCCACGTTTGCGCGCAGCCACAGGAACAGGAAGATGAAAGTGGCAATGCCCAGCACAAAGCCCACGAGCGCAGCGAGCAGCAGCATGCCTGCAAGCAGTCCAAGGAAGAATTCGGCCGAAGGTTTGCTCTTGTCCGCGACGCGTTCAGCATCGAAGAACACGCCGGAGGGAGCCTTCTTGAGCAGCATCGCAGCTGCGAGCGGTGCGAAGAACAACAGCGCACTGATCGAAGCGACCATTGGGAACAGCCCAGTCAGCTGGTTGAAGTTCATTCCGTCCTGCAGGATGAAGAGCGCACCGCCAACCAGAAGCGCCAGGAAGATCCATTGCGGCTTGGTGCCTTGATTGCTGAAAGGACCTTCCTTGGACATCGGTCCGGGAGGTTTTTGCTTGAAGAAGACGGCAGCAGCGATCGACAGGACCGTGAGCACCAGAAGAACCATTACGATCGGTCGTTCCAGGAAGGATGCGCCATAAAGGGCAACCGTCTGGTAGACAGACTTTTCGACGCGCGCCGAGAGGACAAAGCCGATCAGAAGAGCCGGCCGCGACCAGCCGAAGCGTTTCATGTAGACGCCAAGCGTGCTCAAGAGGAACAGCGCGACCAGGTCTCCCCAGCTGCGTGTTGCCTGGAACGCTGCAAAGAAGATTATGCCGAACATGAAGGGCGCGAGCAGCACGTAGCGGATCGTGGTCAGCTTTGCGATCTGCGGCGAAAGCGCGAAGCAGATCCCTGCGCCGACAATGTTTGCCGCGGCAATCGACCAGATGATCAGGTAGACCTGGTCCAGCTGATCGGTCACCAGCTCGGTACCGGGTTCGACACCGATCAAGATCAGGCCACCCAGCAGGATCGCCATGCTTCCGGATCCTGGAATGCCGAGCAGGATGGTCGGGATGAGAGCGCCACCTTCCTTGGCGTTGTTGGCCGATTCCGGGGCGATGACACCGCGTACATCACCGGTGCCGTAGCTTTCGCGGTTCTTGGTGGTCTGCAGGGCATGTCCATAGGCGATCCAGTCGACGACACTACCACCGAGTCCTGGCAGGGCGCCGATGATGCAGCCGATGAAGGAGCAGCGCAGGGACAGCCACCAGTTTGCGAGCCAGTCCTTGAAGCCCTGCAACCAGCCGGCGCCGAGCTTGCCGGTTTCAGAGATCGTGGATTGACGGCGCAGCAGGTCAATGATTTCCGGCGTTGCGAACATCGCAAGGCCGACAATCACGAGCGGGAGTGGATCCAGAAGATATTCGGTGCCAAGCGTGGCGCGTTCGACACCGGAAAGAGGTGCAGCTCCCAGGGCTCCGAGCATCAGTCCGAGTGAACAGGCACCAAGGCCCTTCCAGATGTTGGAGCCGGTCAGGATTCCCACCATGGACAAGGCAAGAACCACCAGCATGAACTGTTCTCCAAAGCCGATCTTCAGGATGATCGGCTTGGCAAAAAAGACCGCGAAGGAGAGCACGAAGGCGCCGAAAATACCGCCGAATAGCGAAGAGATGAACGCGGCCGACAGGGCCCGCGTGCCTTCGCCGCGTTTCGACATGGGGAACCCGTCCAGAACCGTGGCCTGAGACCCGGAGGTGCCGGGAATACCCATCAGGACGGAGGGAAAGGTATCGGATGTTGTCGTGACGGCTGTCAGGCCGATCATCATTGCAAGTGCAGTATTCGGTTCCATGCCGAAGACAAATGGCAGAAGCAATGCCAGGCCGGCTGTTCCTCCAAGTCCGGGCAGCACGCCGACGACAAGACCTGTCACGACACCCGCGACGAGGGCCAGGAGGGTTTCTGGCGCGGACAATTGGGAGAGGGCGGAAAGTGCAGCTTCTAGCATTTGAACACCGGGGGTTAGACCGAATTCACGGGCAAAATTGTTGTTGTTGTTCTATTTGCCACGGGTCGCGGGGCACGTGCACATCGCGCCGGGCTCTTTTCGTCCCGGCGCGAGAGGCTTTTCAGCTTAGTCGAGCGAGGAATCGTAGTTGGCCTGAAGGAATTCGTTGGCCCACTGGCGAACTTCCGGCTCCATGGCTGTACCAAGCTCGATTGCGCGCTGCGTGGCTTCGCCGAAATTCACCGGCATGGATCCGACTTCACGCGGCAGTTTTGCTGCAACATCCGGGTCGGCCACAACGGCCTTCAGCGCGTCTACATAGGCTGCCTGGATATGCTCCGGCGTGCCCTTGGGCAGCATCACCGCCTTTGAGATCATTACCTTGGCGTTCATGAGGTTCTGCTGAAGCTTGTATCCCAGGCCTTCCGGGGTCTTGCCTGTCGCGGCTTCATAGAATTCCGGGAAAGTTGGGACGTCAGGAAGATCCGGGTCGCGCTGCAGGTTGCCGGCTTCGTCGATCACGCCGTAGGTCCAGACCGGAACGACCTTCGGGTCTTCGCCGAAATCCTTCAGGTAGGACCGCGTATTGTCGGTGTTCATGTTGGTTTCACCGCGCTGGAACGCCCCTTCGGCTTCCTTGGAGCTCAGTCCGAAAAGGACCCGCGCATCGACGTCCAGAAGGTTCATTGCGACAAGATCAAGCATCTCGGCGGAAATGGGTGTTTCAAGGCCGAAGCGGATGCTTGAATCCTTCAGTCCGGCGTAGTCGGCCTTGGGATCTGCTCCGTTGCCTTTTGCACCGATCTGGTCAGTGATGCCGAACATGGTGGCACCGCGCGCAAAACCGGCAACAGCTTCCCAACCGTTCGGATTGTACTCTGCAACGGATGCGCCGAGCAGTACCGGCAGGAAGGTCGAGGTCGATGCCATGATCAGCATGGTGCCGTCGGTCGGAGCGACTTTTTCAAAGGCGTTGGCCGCCGTAACGGAGCCGCCACCGGGCTTGTTCAGAACGATGACCTTCGGGTTGCCAGGCAAGTGTTCACTGAGCTTGGACTGAAGGAGGCGCGTCAAACGATCTGTGCCGCCACCTTCCTTGAAGCCAACGATCCAGGTGACGGTTTCGCCTTCCAGGCTGAAATCTTCCGCTGCTGCGACTGCTGGAGACAGCATTGTGGCTGCCATCATGCCCAGTACCATGCGCTTGGTGAATTTCATCATTTTTGCTTCTCCTCCTGAGCGGGTGTGGGCACTGATGAACTGTACCCGGAATTGGGAATTTCCTCCGGTGATTAAGCTGACACCAATCGATAACTGAGACAAACTCAAAGAAATCATTGATTAATGAGATTTTTGAATTAATGTATTTTCATGAGAGTGAAGCTGGATGACATTGAAGCCTTCGTCATGGTCGCGGAACTTGGCGGTTTTGCCCGTGCGGCCGAAGAGCTGAACATCACCCAGTCTGCCTTGTCTCGCCGGATCAAGAAGCTGGAGGAGGAATTGGGTGCGCGTCTTCTGGATCGCACGACGCGCCGGGTCTCCGTCTCTCTTGTCGGACAGGAATTCCTACCCGAAGCCGTCAGAATGGTGGAAGAATTCAACCAGTCGCTGAGCGACATGCGGGACCTTGTCCAGATCCGAACCGGTACTGTTGCGATGTCGAGCAACATGACCGTGGCCGATACACTGCTTCCTGAAATCCTGGCGAGCTTCAAAAGGGAAAACCCGCGGGTTCGCGTACGCCTTACGGAAAGCTCAAGCCCGTCGGCACTGGACCGCGTTCTGCAGAGACAGTCAGAGCTGGCATTGGCCCAGTTCGGTGAAGGCCATCCCGAGCTCGCATTCGAACCGCTGTTCGAAGACAGGTTCGTGTTGATCTGTCATCGTCAGCACCCGCTGGCCCGGGCTGACAATCTTGTCTGGCGTGATCTTGCCGATCACAACTTCATCAGAATGCGGATGGGAAGCGGTACGACGAACCTGCTCGAACGATCGCTCGGTGATCAAATTCAGTATCTCTCCGGGGACCTGGAGGTCGGTCATTTCAATGCGCTGCTTGCCATGGTCGGGCAGAATTTGGGAGTTTCAGCGGTGCCTATGCTTGTGCGGCTCAAGCGAACCGACCTGGATCTTGTGGTCCGGCCCATCGGAGACCCGGATGTGAGCCGAAGCCTCGGCATCATCACGTATCGCGGACGCAGCCTGTCCCCTGCAGGGGAAGCCCTGAGACGGACTTGCCGTACAGTTTTGAAACGGTCTGCGGAGACTGTTCTAAAGGAACTGGAACTTGGGATCGGTTCATCCGGATAGTGTCGCTATTCCTGTGATCTGACAACGCCACGCCCAGACAGCCGCGCCAGAAGGACAGCGACATTCTTTACCTGGAACTTCTTCAGGAGGCGTGCGCGCACGTCTTCAATGGTTCTCGGCGATAGCTTCAGCGAGCGGCCGATCTCCTTGCTCGTCAGACCCTTGGACAGCAACAAAAGGACTTCGCGTTCGCGCGGTGTCAGTTTCGGCCCCTGCGAGGTGTTCTCGATCAGGGCAAAGCTGAGGACGATGCGCTCAAGCGGTTTCTCCGGCGTCAGTGTTCTGGCGCGGAACCGGCACCAGATCATGGATCCGTCCGACCGCCGCATGAGCCGCTCGTCCGTATAGGGAAGTGATTGGCGCAGGGGTTCCAGACCGATGTCGCGGATCTGGTGGAATTCCTGATCCGAGCCATAGAGCTGGCGGAAACTCTCGCCGATCAGGGCGTCCTTTTCATACCCGAACATCCTTGCGAACGTGTAGTTGCAGGTCCGGATGACCCTGTTTTCCGTTAGGGCAAGACCCATCGGAGCATGGTCAAAGGCAAGTTGATCGAAAGCATTCATGGATCACCGTGTTCCTACGGTATTGGAACCGTAGATGCACGGTAGCATAGTGATCCGGTGTTTTGCCAGACAGGACTGTTCATGACGGCGTTGGATGTCGTGAGTTCCATCCGGGAATGATGCGATCTTCTCGATTCGACGGGCCAGAGCTGCAGGTGGATTGATGAAAATACGCCACTAACGCTCCTGCCCACGACCCGAAACATGTCGAACGTATTGCCGAACTGGAATGACTTATCGTCTGTTGGCCCGGGATTGCGGAGCTGGCATAGAAACCGGAGAAATATATCGGGGTGGAGGGGATGCTCGTTTCAGCTAAAGTGATGGGCAGTTCCTTTATCAAGTCACCGGTAAAGCCGTAACCGAAGCGGCAAGAAAGAAGGGGAGAGCCATGCGATTGGGAAAAATTGGAAGTGGACTCATCAGCGTTCTGGCACTGGCCGCGAGCATCGGAATGGCTCATGCCAAGAGCGACATCGTGGTCGCGATGCAGCTGGAACCGCCGCATCTTGATCCGACAAGCGCCGCCGCCGGCGCCATCGACAGCGTGCTCTATTCCAACGTGTTCGAGGGACTGACGCGCTTCGGCCCCGACGGTTCGGTCAATCCGGGCCTTGCCGAAAGCTGGGAGATTTCGCCTGATGGCAAGACCTACACCTTCAAGCTTCATTCGGGTGTGAAGTTCCACGACGGAACAGACATGACGGCCGATGACGTCAAGTTCAGCCTGGATCGTGCCCGGGCCGACGACAGCGCCAACGCGCAAAAGGCCCTGTTCGCCGGCATTGATAGTGTCGAGGTGGTCGACCCGCTGACCGTGAAGGTGACCTTGTCGGCGCCAAATGGAAGTTTCCTGTTCAACATGGCCTGGGGCGACGCCGTGATCGTCGCGCCTGAGACCATTGCCGACATCAAGACCAATCCGGTGGGAACTGGTGCTTTCAAGTTTTCGAACTGGGTCCAGGGCGACCGCATCGATCTTGAAAGGAATGCCGACTATTGGGGAACGCCCGCCAAGCTCGACAAGGCGACTTTCAAGTTCATCTCCGACCCGACGGCAGCCTTTGCCGCGGTCATGGCGGAAGACGTGAATGCCTTTGTCGGTTTTCCGGCGCCTGAGAACCTTCCGCAATTCGAGGCTGATCCGCGTTTCCAGGTTCTGGTGGGCAATACGGAAGGCGAGACGATCCTGTCAACCAACAACAAGCAGCCGCCGCTCGACAACCTGAATGTGCGCAAGGCGATTGCCCATGCGATTGACCGGCAGGCCATTATTGACGGTGCCATGTTCGGCTACGGCACGCCGATCGGCTCACACTTTGCTCCGCACAATCCGGACTATGTCGACCTGACCGGCAACAGCGCCTACGATCCGGAACTGTCGAAAAAGCTGCTGGCGGAGGCCGGCTATGCGGACGGTTTCACAACGACCCTGAAACTGCCGCCGCCTTCCTACGCCCGTCGCGGTGGTGAGATCATTGCGGCGCAGCTGCGCGCTGTCGGTATCGAGACCGAGATCTCCAATCTGGAATGGGCACAGTGGCTGGAGCAGGTGTTCAAGGGCAAGGACTACGGCCTGACGATCGTCAGCCATACCGAGCCCATGGATATCGGCATCTACGCGCGTCCGGACTACTATTTCCAGTATGACAATCCGGCCTTCCAGAAACTGTTCGAGGATCTGACAGCGGAAAGCGATCCTGAGAAACGCTCTGATCTCCTGAAGCAGGCACAGACGATGATCTCCGAGGATTACGTCAATGGCTACCTGTTCCAGTTGGCGTTCCCGACTGTCGCCAACGCCAAGATCAAGGGCCTCTGGAAGGATGCCCCGACACAGGCAACAGACCTGACGGCGGTCTACTGGGAAGACTGAGGTCTTGAACCGGGGTGCCTGTGAACTTCACAGGCACCTGACACTTCATTTCAATTGGCTGCCTTCGTGATTTGCATTTTCGCGGGCACGTGATCGGGTCATGCTGCGGTATTTTCTGAAACGACTGCTTTCTCTGGTGCTGAGCCTGCTGGCGGCGTCCGTCGTGATCTTCCTGGCGCTCGAAGTGGTCCCGGGGGATCCGGCGGCCTACATGCTCGGTCTCAATGCCCAGGAAGATACCCTCAATGCCCTGCGCGAACAGCTTGGGCTCAATGGAACGCTGCTGGAGCGTTATCTTTCCTGGGTTGGCGGACTGCTCACGGGTGACTTCGGCATTTCCTATACCTACAGGACACCTGTTGCCGACATGATCGGAGATCGTCTTTGGGTGTCGCTGCCACTGGCGCTTTACGCGCTCACCCTCAGTACCCTGATTGCCTTTCCGGCCGGGATCTGGGCAGCCTCACGGCGCGGAACCTATGTGGATGCGGGCGTCATGGGAGTGACCCAGCTTGGCGTGGCCATTCCGAATTTCTGGTTCGCCATGCTGATGGTGCTTGTCTTTGCAATCAACCTGCGCTGGTTCTCCGCCGGTGGCTTTGCCGGGTGGGATGCAGGGTTCTGGGCCGGCATGAAGTCGCTGACGCTGCCTGCCATCGCTCTTGCCTTGCCGCAGGCGAGTATCCTGACAAGGGTCATGCGCTCCAGCCTGCTCGATACGCTGAGCGAGGACTTCATCAGAACGGCGCGAGCCAAGGGGCTGACAAAGGCACAGGCCATGTGGCGGCACGCCTTGCGCAATGCGCTGATCCCGGTTCTGACGATCCTGGGCCTGCAGTTTTCGTTCCTGCTCGCCGGTGCGATCATCATCGAGAATGTCTTCTATCTTCCGGGCCTTGGCCGCCTCGTTTTCCAGGCCATCAGCGCACGTGACCTCATCGTGGTGGAGAGCGTCGTGATGCTTCTGGTCTTTGCGGTGATCATGGTCAACTTTGCCGTCGATCTCGCCTATGCGCTGGTGGATCCACGCCTCCGGAGGCGTGCCGGATGACGATGTTCCTGCACAGCCGGACACTGATCCCCGGGATGGTCCTGACCGTTCTTTTTGCAGGCGCTGCCCTGATCAGCCTTGTCTGGGTACCGTATGACACCACGGTTCTGGACATTGCCAACAAGATCAAGTCCCCAAGCTGGGCGCATCCCTTCGGGACAGATCAGTTCGGTCGGGACATTCTCAGCATGATCATGGTCGGGGCGAGAACCTCGATCGCCGTTGCACTGGTCGCTGTCGGCATCGGCATGGTCGCCGGCGTTCCTCTCGGGCTTGCTGCCGCCGCGCGCCGGGGCGGTATGCTGGACGAGTTCATCATGCGCATGAACGATCTTGTCTTCGCGTTCCCGAGCCTGCTGATCGCGGTCATGATCACGGCGGTGTTCGGCGCGTCGGCGCTCAATGCGATCATCGCCATCGGGATCTTCAACATACCCGTTTTCGCCCGTCTGACCCGTGGTGCCGCACTGTCACTCTGGAGCCGGGAATACATCATGGCGGCGCGCGTCGCCGGTAAGGGCGCGGCGCGGATTTCTCTGGAACACATCCTGCCCAACGTCGCCAATCTGCTGATTGTTCAGGGTACGATCCAGTTTTCGCTCGGTATTCTGGCCGAAGCCGGGCTCAGCTATGTCGGACTGGGGGCACAGCCTCCGGTCGCCAGCTGGGGCCGCATGCTGGCAGACAGCCAGACCATGATTTCGTTTGCGCCCCATCTGGCTCTCTTCCCGGGCCTTGCCATCCTCCTGACCGTACTCGGTCTCAACCTGCTCGGCGACGGGCTTCGGGACATTCTTGATCCGAAACTCAGGAGGGCACGGACATGAGCCTTCTGTCGATCGAGAACCTGTCCCTGTCGATCCATGGCACGCCTGTTCTCAAAGATGTTTCGATGGCGCTTGAACCCGGACGGGTGCTCGGGGTTATCGGAGAAAGCGGCTCCGGCAAGTCGATGACCGCATTCAGCGTCCTGCAGCTGCTGCCGAACGGGACCGCATGTTCCGGCCGGGTTTCGCTCCTGGGTCGGGATATCCTGACCCTGAGCGAAGTAGAACTCTGTGGCCTGCGCGGCCGGGATGTCGGCATGGTTTTCCAGGAGCCGATGACAGCGCTCAATCCGCTCAAGACCATCGGGGCACAGGTTGCCGAAACCATTCTCATTCATGAAAAGGTTTCACGAGCCGACGCCATGCTGCGCGCAGCCGAGGCGCTCGAGAAGGCCGAATTGCCGCAGGACCGGTTTCCCCTGTCGCGTTATCCGCACGAGCTTTCCGGCGGACAGCGTCAGCGGGTGGTGATTGCCATGGCGATTGCCCTTCAACCCAGGTTGCTGATCGCGGACGAACCGACAACAGCTCTGGATGTGACAACGCAGGCGCAGATACTCAAGCTGCTCAAAAGGCTGGTCATCGAGGACGGCATCGGCTTGATGCTGATCAGTCACGATCTTGCCGTGGTGGCCGACCTTGCCGACGATCTTGTCATCATGCGCCAGGGAGAGGTCGTCGAGGCAGGACGCTCCGATGACCTTTTCCGCAACATGCAGCATCCCTATTCGCGAGCCTTGCTGGAAGCATCCGGGCACGTGCCGGACAGGCATTCAAGAGCCCAGGAGACACCGCTGCTTCAGGTGAAAAACGTGGTGCGGGACTATGTCAGCCACGCGCATGGTCTGTGGGGGAAAGTGACCCACCATCGCGCCGTCAACAATGTCAGTCTCGAAATCAGGCGCGGTGAAAGCCTGGGCCTGGTCGGGGAATCCGGATGTGGCAAGTCCACACTGACCCGGGCCATCCTGGGGCTCGAGGAGGTGCAGGGTGGGGAGATCCTGTTTGACGGTCTGCCGGTCTTTACCCACCACAGAGCCAACAAGGCCGTTCGCCGCCGGATGCAGGTGGTCTTTCAGGATCCCTACGGCAGTTTCAATCCGCGCTGGAAGGTCGGTCGTTTGATCACCGAACCCTTTCATCTTCTCGACACGCCGCCCCGCGGTGAAGAGAGGAACCGTGCCATCGCAGACGCGCTGGAGAGCGTCGGATTGAAGGCCGAAGACCAGCACAAATACATCCATGAGTTCAGTGGCGGTCAGCGTCAGCGTATCGCGGTCGCGCGGGCGCTGATCATCAAACCGGATCTGATCATCCTGGACGAGGCTGTCTCCGCGCTTGATGTGTCCGTGCGCGCGCAGGTTCTGGATCTCCTGGCCGATCTCAGTGATCGGTTTGGGCTGACCTATCTGTTCATCAGCCACGACCTGGGCGTGGTGCGTTCCATTACGGAGCGGGTGCTGGTCATGAAGGCCGGTGAAATCGTTGAAGAAGGTGCGACAGCAACCGTCTTCGACGCTCCGCAACACCCGTACACAAAAAAACTGGTTGCTGCGGCACCGGCCTTGCCGGCCGACGTGGCCGTCGCCTGAGGGAGGTATCATGAGCCAGGAGCCTGATCTCTGGTTTGACCCGGCAAAATGCCTGATCGGAGGGCATTGGGTCGAACCGGCTAGTGGAGAAGAGCTTCCACTTCTCAATCCGTCGACCGGAGACCGGATCGGGTCGATTGCGCGCGGTACATCCGCCGATATTGATGCAGCTGTTGCGGCAGCAGAAACAGCGCGACAAGGGGAGTGGGGCAAGGTCACGGCAGTTGAGCGCGGCCGTATCCTCACCCGGCTCGGGCAACTGGTCCTGGAGCGTGTAGAGCACCTGGCCCGGATCGAGGCAATTGATGTCGGCAAGCCGCTGAAACAGGCGCGCGCTGATGCGGTGGCACTTGCAAGGTATCTGGAATTCTATGGCGGTGCTGCCGACAAGCTCCATGGCGAGACCATTCCCTATCTCGATGGCTACACGGTTTACACCTTGCGGGAACCACACGGTGTCACGGGTCACATCGTGCCCTGGAACTACCCCATGCAGATCATCGGGAGATCGGTCGGGGCGGCACTTGCGACGGGAAATGCATGCGTGTTGAAACCTGCCGAGGACGCCTGTCTGACGGCGCTGGCCTTCGCGGATCTTGCCAAACAGGCCGGTCTTCCGGATGGCGCGCTCAATGTCGTGCCCGGTCTCGGGTCAGAGGCCGGGGCCGCTCTGTCAGCGCATCCGGGGGTGCACCATGTCAGTTTCACGGGGTCGGTTGCGACGGGCTCGCAGGTGCAGGTGGCGGCCGCCCGCAATGTTGTGCCCGTAACCCTGGAACTCGGTGGAAAGTCGCCGCAACTGGTCTTTGATGATGCGGATCTGGAAGCGGCCTTGCCCTTCCTGGTGAATGCGGGCATCCAGAATGCCGGTCAGACCTGTTCGGCTTCTTCCCGTATCCTCGTTCATCGGTCCGTTCAGGATCAGGTGATTGAACGCATGGCGGCGCGTTATGCGTCTCTCAGGGTTGGTCCGGCACTCGAGGATCTCGATGTGGGTCCCCTGATTTCGGAAAAGCAGAAAACGATTGTTGGTGGCTTTCTGGAAAAGGGGCGTGACCTGGCTGTTGCCGCTGAGGGTGTGCTGCAGAACGCTTCCGATGGAGGCAACTACGTCAAGCCGACCCTGTTCGCCGGTGTTGGCGCGGACCACGTTCTGGCGCGGGACGAAATTTTCGGACCTGTTCAGGTCATCATTCCGTTCGACGATGAGGATGAGGCCATCGCCATTGCCAACGGGACAGATTATGGCCTGGTGGCAAGTGTCTGGAGCCGGGATGGTGCCCGCCAGATGCGGCTCGCAAAAAAGATCCGGACCGGTCAAGTCTTCATCAACAATTACGGTGCCGGAGGGGGCGTTGAACTCCCCTTTGGTGGCATGGGGAAATCCGGCCATGGCCGCGAAAAGGGCTTCGAAGCGCTTTACGGCTTCACCACGCTGAAGACAGTTGCCGCGTATCACGGGTGAGAAAAGTTTATCGCCACCCCCAACCCGGCTCGCACTGCGTTTGGCCGGGATGACGCAAGATATGCGGAGGTGGGAGCGAATACAGCTGGGAGTAGGGAATGAGACTTCAGGGTAAAACGGCGATCGTGACAGGTGGCGCGTCCGGTTTCGGGGCAGGAAT
Source organism: Roseibium sp. (assembly GCA_017643925.1). Lineage (GTDB taxonomy): Bacteria > Pseudomonadota > Alphaproteobacteria > Rhizobiales > Stappiaceae > Roseibium. The sequence goes on from JAEPML010000006.1 coordinate 113,863, forward strand.
CGTGCGCAAGTTCGCAGCCGAGGGTGCGAAGGTTCTGGTCGCCGATCTCAACATGGCGCTTGCAGAAGAAATCGCTGGTGAGGTGGACGGGGTCGCTGTGAAGACCGATGTCGCGAGCAATGACAGTGTGGTAGCTCTCGCCGAGACTGCGGCCTCTGTCCTCGGATCGATCGACATCCTCGTCAACAATGCTGGGATCACGCATTTGCCCAAGCCCATGCAGGAGGTCACCGAAGAGGAATTCGACAAGGTTCTGGCCGTGAACTGCAAGTCGGTCTACCTGACCGCGCGCCACTTCGTGCCGGCAATGTGCGAAGCAGGCAAGGGGGCGATCCTCAATGTCGCGTCGACCGCCGGGCTGAGCCCACGACCCAGACTGAACTGGTACAATGCTTCCAAGGGCTGGATGATCACGGCAACCAAGACCATGGCTGTGGAGCTTGCACCATCAGGCGTGCGCGTCAACGCGATCTGCCCGGTGGCCGGGGAGACCCCGCTGCTCACGAGTTTCATGGGAGAGGACACACCGGAGATCCGCCAGAAATTCCTTTCGACCATCCCGATTGGTCGCTTCTCCACTCCGGAAGACATGGGCAACGCCGCCTGTTTCCTGTGCTCGGACGAGGCGAGCATGGTGACCGGCGTTGCCATGGAAGTCGATGGCGGGCGCTGTATCTAGGGGCAGTCTTCCGCGACTAGTCAGCCGTGATCCACTCGATTGCCGCATCCGCTTGATCGGATTTGAAGGCACGAAACTGCATGGGCGTGACTGCGTCAACAAGTGAAATCCACGACGCCATCCATTGCTTGTCGACGACGTAGGCCAACCGGTCGAAGCTGGTCATCAATGTTCGGAAATTGGCCAGTTTCTCGCCGACCACAGACCATTCGAAGCCTTCGTATCCCGTCAGGTCGACATAGAGGCGGATCTTGCCCTGTTTGGCCTGTGCCGCCTTGATGCGTTTGATGAATTCGTGCATGGCTTCGCCGGTTGTTTCACCGCTTGCCCGAATGGCTATGACATCGGGTCTGCCCGGTGCCAGATCCAGATATTCAATTCCGCCCGTGTTTTGTTCTGACATGTCGAGATCACCTCCATGAGTGTCCGCAACACATCTGGTATCTGTTCTGGATCAGACAATTAGATGAAATCCGTATTTTGTGCGTTCTGAGAGGAGAACCAGACGTCTGGAACAGGGTGTTGCCGCCTCCGCTTTCCGCGACAGATCAGCCCGCGACCCGGGTTCTGCGATCCTCCAGTCCCACCAGCCATGTTCGAAATTGATACGGACCAGGCGATTATCGAATTCCTTTCGAACGATTTCGAAAAATTTTCGATCGTGAAATCCGCACAACTCTGCGGCGTTGTCTTTGATTTTTGACCTTTCAGCAAAAAGATCCGTGCAACGCCGCTTGAAACATGGGCTTTGAGCTGTCTAATCTCAAAAATTAGGCGGCTCAATAAGCCGTTGGGAAGAGAAAAACGAAATTGATATTGCGGTCACAGAGCCAAGGAATTGACTTCAGGGAGGAATAGAAATGACACGAATTGCAACACTTCTTGCATCGGTTGCCGCCGTGGCGGCGTTTGCATTTACGGCCCCTGCCAGTGCACAGGAATGCCCGCGTGGTGACCTCGACAAGCGTTTTTGCGACGTCGACGGGGACCTGCTTGCCGATATTCCGACAGATGCAAGCCAACTTGTTGATCCCGATACACTGATTTTTGCATATACGCCGGTCGAGGACCCAGCCGTTTACAAGACTGCCTGGTCCGATTTCCTGACGCATCTTGAAGCGGAAACCGGCAAGAAGGTCGTTTTCTTCCCGGTGCAGTCAAACGCGGCCCAGATCGAGGCAATGCGTTCGGGACGCCTGCATATCGCCGGCTTCAATACCGGGTCGAATCCCCTGGCCGTCAACTGCGCAGGCTTCCGTCCGTTCACGATCATGGCGTCGAAAGACGGCAACTTCGGCTACGAGATGGAAATCCTGACCTACCCCGGTTCCGGCATCGAGAAGGTCGAGGACATCAAGGGCAAGCAGCTTGCCTTCACATCGCCGACGTCCAACTCCGGGTTCAAGGCCCCTTCGGCAATTCTCAAGGCCGACTTTGACATGCAGGCGGAGCGTGATTTCGAGCCGGTTTTCTCGGGCAAGCACGACAATTCCATTCTCGGCGTTGCCAACAAGGATTACCCGGCCGCGTCCATCGCGAACTCCGTCCTCGCGCGCATGATCCAGCGTGACGTGGTCAAGCCGGACCAGGTCGTGTCGATCTACAAGTCCCAGACATTCCCGACCACGGGCTTTGGTGTGGCGTATAACCTGACACCTGAATTACAGGACAAGATCCGCAACGCGTTCTTCAATTTCGAGTGGGATGGCACATCCCTTCAAAAGGAATTCGAGAAGTCGAACGAAGGCCAGTTCCTTGAAATGACCTACAAGGAATTCTGGGACGTCATTCGCAAGATCGACGCTGCGAACGGTGTCAGCTACGCTTGTAAATGAGCCTTTTCGGGTGGCCCTTCCGGGCCGCCCGCACTTTTAGAATTCGAGGGGTAGGGGCTTCATGCTGCGGCTAGAGAAGCTTGTAAAGACATACAAGACCGGGGATCAGGCGCTCAAGTCCGTCGATCTGGAGATCCCGCAAGGCCAGGTCCTGGCATTGATCGGACCAAGCGGTGCCGGCAAGTCCACCATGATCCGCTGCATCAACCGGCTGGTGGACCCCACCAGTGGTCAGATCTGGCTTGAGGATACCGAGCTTACCAGCCTGTCATCCGGTGGTCTGCGCCGGAAACGGCGCGAGATGGGAATGATCTTCCAGGAATATGCCCTGGTTGAACGCCTGACCGTGATGGAAAACGTTCTGTCCGGCCGTTTGGGATATGTCGGCTTCTGGCGCAGTTTCACGCGCCGCTACCCGCAGGAAAGTGTCGACGAAGCTTTCCGCCTTCTGGACCGGGTTGGTTTGCTTGCCATGGCCGACAAGCGTGCGGACGAACTCTCCGGAGGTCAGCGTCAGCGCGTCGGTATCTGCCGCGCCCTGATCCAGAATCCAAAGCTTTTGCTGGTGGATGAACCGACCGCATCGCTCGATCCGAAGACCTCTCGCCAGATCATGCGGTTGATCTGCGAATTGTGCGAGGAACGCGGTCTCGCCGCCATCATCAACATTCACGACGTCGCGCTGGCCAAGATGTTCGTGCAGCGCGTGGTCGGCCTGCGTTTTGGTGCCATCGAGTTCGATGGACGTCCTGAAGCGCTGACACCGGATGTCCTCACGACAATCTACGGCGAGGAAGACTGGGAAGCGACCATCGAGAAAGTTGATGACGAGGACGACGACGCGCCCACCCATCCGGAGGTCGCCGCCCTATGAGCACGGAACTGGATGCGGTTCTGGGGCAGCGCTGGAAGAAACCGCCCCTGATCAAGCGGCGCTGGTTGCGCTGGACAATCGGCATCGGGTCGCTCGCTTACCTGGTCGCCGCCTTCATGACCATCGACGTCAACTGGGCCCGTGTCTACGAGGGACTGGATCGCGGTGCAGCCTTTATCCTGGCGTTCACGTCCCCTGATTTCGTCTCCCGCGCATCGGATATCTGGGAAGGTCTGCTGGAGAGCATCATCATGACCGTGGCGGCCTCCGTCGTTGGGATTGCAATCTCCATTCCCATCGGTCTGGGGGCGGCCCGCAACATTGCTCCACTGCCGATTTATCTGATCTGCCGCGGTATTGTCGCGATCAGCAGGGCATTGCAGGAGATCATCGTAGCCATCCTTCTCGTGGCAATCTTTGGCTTCGGCCCGCTTGCCGGATTCCTGACGCTGAGCTTCGCGACTATCGGTTTCCTGTCGAAACTGCTGGCAGAAGACATCGAGAGTATGGACAAGGTTCAGGCCGAGGCGATCAAGGCGTCGGGGGCCCGTTGGCTGCAATGGATCAACTACGGTGTCCAGCCGCAGGTCATGCCGCGTCTTGTCGGATTGAGCATGTACCGTGTGGACATCAACTTCCGTGAAAGCGCCATCCTCGGCCTGGTTGGCGCCGGTGGGATCGGTGCGACCCTCAACACGGCGTTCGACCGGTATGAATATGACACGGCTGCGGCCATCCTGATCCTGATTATCCTGATTGTCATGTCGCTGGAATACCTCTCCGGCATCATTCGGGCGAGGGTTCAGTAATGCCGGTCTACGAGAAAGAAGGAACCAAGGTCTGGCAACGCCGGACGCAGGCTGAATCCCTGATGCGCTGGGCAGCGTGGCTGACGGCAACAGCCGTGTTTGTCTATTGCTGGCAGCAGATTTCCGAGGCGACCACCTGGTTCTTCGTCTGGGATGCACCAAGGATTGCCGAGGACATCTGGACACGGGCAACACCGCCGCGCTGGGAATACATCACCCAGCTGGGGCGTCCGATCTGGGACACGTTGAACATCGCGACACTGGGTACGCTGATCGCGCTTTGCTTCGCCGTGCCGGTCGCATTCATGGCGGCCCGCAACACGACGCCTTCGGCCACCTTCGTGCGGCCGATTGCACTTCTGATCATCGTGTCGACGCGCTCGATCAATTCCCTGATCTGGGCGCTGCTTCTGATCGCGGTGATTGGTCCGGGCGTGCTCGCAGGTGTGGTGGCCATCGCGATCCGGTCCATCGGATTTTGCGCCAAGCTGATCTATGAGGCGATTGAGGAGATCGATCACACGCAGGTCGAGGCGATCACCGCCACCGGGGCTTCGCGTTGGCAGGTCATGGCCTATGGAATTGTTCCGCAAATTGCACCTGCTTTTGCTGGCGTTGCCGTTTTCCGATGGGATATCAATATCCGTGAATCAACCGTCCTGGGCCTTGTCGGTGCAGGTGGCATCGGATTGCAGCTTTCCTCGTCCCTGAACATTCTGGCCTGGCCCCAGGTCAGCCTGATCCTCCTCGTGATCCTGGCGGCTGTTGTCTTGAGTGAATGGGTCTCGGCAAAGGTACGGGAAGCGATCATTTGACGGAACTGACTTTGGAGACCGCGTTTGCAGCTTACGAAGCTGCGCGCGGTCGCTTGCCATCGGCGGACAAGCCCGGTGCCTGCATCCGGCGCCATTCGCTGGAAGACATTGCAGACGATTTCGACGTTTTTCTTCTCGATGCGTTTGGCGTTCTCAACATAGGCGAAGAGCCGATCCCGGGTGTCCCCGAGCGCGTGGCCTGGCTGCAGTCGCAAGGCAAGAAGGTGTTTGTTGTTACCAACGCCGCGGGAAAACCCAATGCGTCGCTCGAGGTGAAATACGCGAAGCTCGGATACGACATTGCGCCTGAACACATCATTTCCAGTCGGAAGACCATCCTGCGCGCCCTGGAAGATGCCCAGCAACATCACTGGGGAGCGATGCTCTCGCGCGCGGCCGGTTTTGACGATGTCGAGCATCTCAAACTGACGCGCCTGGAAGACGAGACCGCGGTTTATGGGGATGTCGATGCTTTCCTGCTCCTCGGAGCCGCCGAATGGACGGAAACCCGACAGGCTCTTCTGGAAGAAGCTCTGCTTCACCGGCCTAGGCCGGTCTGGGTCGCCAATCCCGATATTGTGGCGCCCAGAGAAGACGGTTTTTCAAGCGAACCGGGCCGTTATGCACACCGGCTGGCGGACAGGACCGGCATTTCACCCGTCTTCTATGGCAAACCCTTCGCCAATATCTACGATATCGCGTTTGAAAAGCTGGGTCCGGCAATCGACCGGAACAGGATCGTGATGGTGGGCGACAGCCTTCACACCGATGTTCTGGGTGCCCAGGCCGCGGGCATTTCGTCCGCCCTGATTTCCGGGTTCGGTTTCTTTGGTGGTCAGGCAGTGGAGGCGCCGATTTCGCAATCGGGCATCAAACCGGATTTCATCCTGGAGCGACCCTAGTCCCGCATCGTTGCCAGAGGCGTGCCGCCGTTCGGATCGTTAGTTGAACATTGCGTTGGGGATGAGAAGCGCGATTTCCGGGAAAGCGACGATGAGAGCCAGCGTTGCGATCATTGCCAGCCAGAAGGGCATGATGCCAGCGAAGATCGTTTCGATCCTGACGTCCGGAACGACGCTCTTGACAATGAAGACATTGACACCGACCGGTGGTGAAATCAGTCCCATTTCGAGCACTATGACCATCACCACGCCAAGCCAGATCGGATCGAAGCCCATGCCCGTGACCAGTGGAAAGACGATGGGCAGGGTGATCACGAGCAACGACAGACCTTCGATGAACATGCCCAGGATCACGTATCCCAGCAGGATCAATGCGAGCGTGCCATAGGTGCCGAGAGCCAGGCCGGTCATGCCATCGGCAATGGTCGTGGGCAGATGAGAGAGTGCGACGAAGGGCGAAAAAACGTTTGCACCGATCAGGATGAAGAAGGCCATGCCGGTTGTCCTCAGTGTTTCGGCACTGACGTTGTAGAGCGTTCCAAGGGAGCATTTCCGGCGCAGGACGAGCATGGCAAACGCGAAGAAAGCACCGACACCGGCAGCCTCTACCGGGGTGAAAAACCCTGTATAGATGCCGCCGATCGTGATCAGGATGATGATGCCGATCCCGGTTGCACGGAAGAGGCTTTTCAGTTTTTGTCCGCTGGTGAAGCTTGGCCCGCGCGGGCCTTCCTCGGGCCTGAACGCAGTGACAATCGCAATTGCCATCAGGAACATTGTGGTCAGGAGAATCCCCGGGAGGACTCCGGCCATGAACAACCGGCCAATGGATTCCTCGGTCAGGACGGCATAGACAACAAAACCGGTCGAAGGGGGGATCAGGATCCCGAGCGTACCACCGGCAGCGATCGATCCGGTTGCGAGCCTGGCACCATAGTTGAAGCGTCGCATCTCCGGATAGGCGACCTTGCCCATGGTGATGGCCGAGGCGATCGAGGATCCGGACAGGGCAGCGAAACCGGCACAGCCCATGATGGTTGCCGCCGCCAGACCACCACGCAGATGCCCGACGATCTTGTGGGCAGCATCAAAGAGATCGCGGCTCAGCCCGGCGGAAGATGCGAGGTTCCCCATCAGGATAAACAGCGGAATGATCGTCAGCTCATAAACGGTGACCGTTGCAAAGACCTGGCCGCTCAGGGAGTAGGCCGCTGCCGTGAAGCCGTTCAACAGCACGGTGCCGAAAAAGCCTACGACCAGAAGAGCAATGGCGACCGGCGTTCCAAAACCCAACAGGACAAACAGTGCCAGAAATCCCAGAACGCCATAGATTTCCGGGCTCATCTGGTGAGTTTCTCCAACACCAGGACCACGGCGGCGAAGCCGCACCCGGCAGCAACGGCATAGTAGGACGGGCCAAAGGGAAGCTGCAGAAGCATCGTGGATTCATCGAACAATGCGGCATCGCGAGCGTTCAGAAACGCGCGCCATGCGAGATAGGCAAGAATGGAAGTGCCCAGAACCGTAACCAGCCAATCCAGAATGGCTTGAAGGGCAACGGGAAACATCAGGACGATGGTGTCGATCGCGATCAGCCTTCCGGCAAGGACGCAGAGGGGGAAGCTGATCGCGACGACGAATGAGAGCAGGATCTGGGCGTAGTCGTTGGCGCCAAAAATCGGCTGATTGAGAAAGGACCGCAGCAGCGCATCCATGACCGACAGACCCATGAGCGTGAAGATCAGAATGCCGCCTGCAAAGACAAGCGGAATTTCGATCCATTTGCGCCAGCCTGCAGGATGCAGGCCGGCTGTGTCAGGGTCGTTCAGGTTCATTTCTACTTGCTGCCCAGGGCAGCCGCGATTGCATGGGCGTCGGCACCGGTCTGGTCGCTTTTCTCATCGAGGAAAGCGGTGAGCGTGTCTTTCATGCCTGCCCGGAATTCGGCGTCCGCCTCGGGGCTGATCTCAATCAGTTCGACGCCGCTTTCCCTTGCCAGGTCGAGGCCAGCCTGACCGGCTTCGAAAAAGGACTTCGCACCCTGCAGACTGATCTTGCGGCCGGTCAGCGCGTCGAGCTGTGTCTTCTGTTCGTCGCTCAGCTGATCCCAGCTGGAATTGTTCATAAGCAAATAGAAACTGTCCAGCGCTGACGGAATGTTCGTGGTCACGTATTTGGCGGTTTCGTTGAGCTTGTAGGAGCGAATACCGGACGGGCCGATCATGACCGCATCGATGACCCCGGTGTTCATGGCGTTGTAGGTGTCAGTCGTCGGCATGGAGACCGGAATGCCACCCCAGGCTTCGACGAGTGCCGCCATTACGGGATTGGGTGTGCGGATCTTCATGCCCTGCATGTCGGCCAGCGTGCGTACGGGTTTTTCGCGGGTGATCAGGACAGACGGGTTGTTGGCCCACAGACCCAGCAGCTTTGCGCCCGCATATTCGTCCTCGAAGAGCTCGATGTTGTCCCACAATGCATTGGTCGCTTCCGTCCCGTTTGCAAACAGGCCCGGGATATGGACTACCCCGGTCTTTGCAAACTGCTTGGGCGTATATTCCGGGATGCCGAAGACAATGTCGGCAACGCCTGTCACGACCCGCTTGTATTGCTGGACCGGGCCCTTGCCGAGTTCACCTGAAGGGTAGATCCGCATGGTGAGCGCACCGCCGGTGGCTGTGCTGATGTCTTCTGCAAGCGGTGACATCACGCCCTGGTCCATGGGATGCATGGCCGGCATGAAATGTGCGACTTTCAATTCGGCTGAAACGGCTGGCTGAACGCTGATTGCGGCCGTGGCTACGGTGAGCACCGCTATCGCCATTGACCTGACATTCCTCGCGTTAATCAACATTGACTCTCCCTCCCGTGATCGTCATTGAGATAATTAACTTGAATAATTATCAATGTTAATTGCATATGAGAGTATGAGAATTTACGAGTCAACCCGAATTATCAGAGAGGTGTGGAATGTCAGAAGAATTCACGCTGCATAATCGGATTGGCTTCAAGGTGACCCGCTTGGCGCGAATTATGGAAGCCCGTCTGGAGAAGCAGTTGTCGGAGCACGGGATAACGCGGTTGATGTGGTGTGTTTTGCGCGGTGTCGGCATGGAGAACGTCAAGACACCGTCCGAACTGGCCGATTACATCTGCATAGCCCGTCCGGCAATTTCCAGGCTGCTGCGAACGATGGAGGAGCGGGGCCTCCTGGAACGCAGCGGCATTCATGACGACAAGCGCTACAGAGATATCGCCCTGACTGAGCTCGGCGTTGAAAAAATGAAGGCCTGCCATGTTCTGGTGCGCGAGTTGAACGATCACTTTGCCGGCAAACTTGATCCGGAAACCTACGAGACATTCATGGACCTGATCGACGTCATGACCGAAGGCGAACAGGTGCAGCTGATGCGTCTTTAACACGAGAAATGAAACTGTCCGGGGGGAAAGCGTGCTTGTAACGGAAGGGCTGGTGTTTGAAACAACAGCCGAAAAAATATCGGAGAAAAGACGTTGAAAGTCTTTTCCGACAAAACACGCCCTGTGCACCTGGGACCTTTCCCACTCGAACGACTTGCGCGGATCGATGGGGCGCCGGACCTTGGCCATGTCCCTGTCCCGGAACAGCTGAAATTTGCGCAGCCGGATCGGCCAGAAAACATCATCAACGCAATGAGCGAAGCCCAGGCGATGCTGGATGCCATCCGTGATGGCCTCGTCAACAGGGCAAAAGCCGACATTCCATCGGACCCGGTCGAGCGGCAGAACCATCTGAAGGCATTCGGATATTTCACTGACGCATCGATGGTCGCGACCTGCGCTTTCGATCGGGGAATGATGTTGGCGGAGCCTTTCCGCAACCCTGATGTCGACCGATTGGCGCAGAAGCTGCGGACGACCCAGCCCAAGTCGATTACATCGGGCGTGGATCTGATCATGGCGGATCTGCGCGATGCCATGAACGCACCGCCGAAGGATGTGACGGGGCACAAACATGCCCTGGTCTTCCTTTCGCAGCATCCGCGCGAAGTGCGTCAGGACGAACCAGGCGCAAGCTGGCTTGAAGGCGCAGGAGCGCATCGTTCCGCGCTGCGTGCCTCGGAAATTGCCGTGGTTCTTGCACAATATATACGGCTTCTGGGCCATGACGCCTGTGCTCACAGTGCGTCTTCATCGGACGTTGATCTGAACCGCCTGGCCGTCGCTTCGGGCCTGGCAACCGTCGAAGACGGACAGCTTCACAATCCCTATCTCGGGGGCGGGTTTTCGATTGCGGCGATCACGACCGAGCTAGAATTGGCACACGATCAGCCCCTGGTTCCGATGAGGGAGCAACCGACCCATCACACCCATGGGCTTGCCTGGAAGCTTGGCTACAGAACGGCCAAGAGTGCCAGAACGCTCGACCCTTTTGCGGAGCGCCAATACGTCGATGGGGCGCATCCCTTTGAAACCCTGAAACGGGTTGACCAGCCAACGACCTATATGGACGAGGCGCGCATTCCGCGCGTTCCCAAACGCACCGACATGTTCGCCCGCTCGCTCTTCGGGGATATGGGGCGCAAGAACCAGCAGGCGTCCACCAATGGGCAATACGTGCGCAAATCTGCACCGTCCATGGCTCAGAGGCGTGCGCTCGGTGCCTTTGTTCTGCTTCAGGATGGCAATCCGATGGAAGCAAAACTCGAGCTGACATCCGATCCGAAGGTCAATGCCGACAATCTGAAGGCCATGTCCTACTTCCTGGGCGTGGATGCGGTCGGTGTGTCGCGGTGCCCCGAGTGGTCCTGGTACTCCCATGATGCCACCGGTGCGCCCGTCGACCCTCCGCACGATCAGGCGATCTCGATGATCATCGATCAGGGCTACGAAACCATGGAAGGCGCTTCAGGAGACGACTGGATTGCAGTGTCGCAGTCCATGCGGGCCTATCTCCGGTTCTCCATTCTGGGCAGCATCGTAGCCAAGCAGATACGCAATCTGGGTTTCAAGGCGAAGGCCCACACGGTGATCGATGGCGAGGTTCTTCAACCACCTTTGCTGTTGCTCTCCGGTCTCGGAGAAGTCAGCCGTATCGGTGAGGTCATTCTCAATCCGTTTCTTGGGCCGAGACTGAAGTCCGGCGTTGTCACGACTGACATGCCGCTTGCCCATGACAAGCCAATTTCGTTCGGATTGCAGACTTTCTGTGAGAACTGCAACAAGTGCGCACGCGAATGTCCCTCAGGTGCCATCACCGCAGGGCCAAAGCTGATGTTCAACGGTTATGAGATCTGGAAGTCGGACAGTCAGAAATGCACGACCTATAGGATCACCAACCAGGGCGGGGCGATGTGCGGCAGGTGCATGAAGACCTGTCCCTGGAACCTTGAGGGAATTTTCGCGGAAGCCCCATTCCGCTGGGTTGCCATGAATGTGCCCAGTGCAGCTCCCGCGTTGGCCAAGCTGGATGACATGATCGGCAACGGGGAGCGCAACCCGACCAAGAAATGGTGGTGGGACATCGAGCTCGCCGACGACGGGGCCTATCGTCCGGCCAGCCACACGGTCAACCAACGGGATCTCGACAAGGATCTGGATCTAAAGTACGAGGACCAGACGCTGGCGGTCTATCCTGCCAATCTTGCGCCGCACCCCTGGCCGTTTCCGTTCCCCATGGACCGGGAAAAGGGCATCGAAGCCTATCAGGCCATGATCACCGCCGAACAATACAAGGCACGGCTTGAAAAGGGGGACACGGACGGTCTTGCCCATTCCTACCGGATCAGCGGCGACGCGCCGGTCATCCAGGTGGAGATCGCCAAGGTCGAGCACATGGCCGATGGTGTGACCAAATACGAGTTCGTGCCGCTGAATGGTGACGAACTGCCCGCCTGGGAAGCCGGTGCGCATGTCGATATCGTGATTGCGCCGGAGTTTTTACGCCAATACTCCCTCTCGGGGGACCCGGCAGACCGGAGCCGGTACCAGATCGGGGTTCTTCGGGAAGAGAACGGACGGGGCGGTTCGCTTCTGCTGCATCGCATATTCACCAAAGGGCGCAAGCTGTTCATCTCCAAACCGATCAATCATTTTCCGCTCAATGAGCAGGCCAACCGGTCCTATCTGATGGGAGGCGGGATCGGCATCACGCCAATGATTGCAATGGCGCATCGACTGCATCGAATTGGTGCGGAATTCGAGGTTCACTATTCCTGCAGCGACAGGTCGCAGGCTGGGTTCCTGAAGGATCTCGAAAAGGTGGCCTGGGCCGACAGGGTACATCTCCATGTCAGCAGCGAAGGGACACGGGCGGATCTCGACGAAATCCTGCGCCCTTACCGGCCAGGGGATCACGTCTATACATGTGGCCCGGACCGGTTCATGACTGCCGTCACCGAAGCGGCGGGCCGCAACGGTTTCGACGAAGACGCATGCCACATTGAATATTTCAATGTGCCCGAACTTCCCGACTACGAGAACCATCCCTTCTTTCTCAAGCTTGCCCGGTCAGGAAGGCAGATCGAGGTGCCGGCCGACAAAACAGCGGCAGATGTGCTCAACGAGGAAGGGTTCAAGGTTGATGTGAAATGCTCCGACGGTATTTGCGGCGTCTGCAAATGCGACCTGGTTTCAGGGGATGTCGAGCATCGCGATTTCGTCCTGTCGGCGAAGCAGCGCGAGAACGCGATCGTTCTGTGCCAGTCCCGGGCTGCGAAGCCGGGTGGCGTGATCGAAATCGATCTGTAGCGCTTTGCACTGCAGAAGGCCACGTGCAAGGAAAGCGGTTACACCATGTGCACAGCTAGCTGAGGTCGGGTGATGGAAAACCGGAGTGTCACACGCCGGGGACATGAAGTCGATAATGGCCTATTCGGCGGACCCGATGCCACCCGCCGTCGGGGATACCGCATTGGAAACGACGTCTGGATCACCGGGTGTCAGATAGCGCTCCTGCGCAAGAACCGCAGAACGTCCATCCACGTCGATCCGGGTGTTGTTCGCTCGCCTCGGAAAAGGATTGACCGTATGGAGGCCGATGTTGGCCTCCAGGGCATTTCCGGCGCCAAGCGTGACGGAATCCCGTTGGCTCATGTAGTCGGCGCAGCCGGCCAACATCAAGGACACCGCTGCCAGAACAATCCAGTCAGTTCTTTGAGTAAACATAGCCGTCCTCGAATTCCAGATCGATTCTGTGCCCGTAAGGACCGACAACGCCTTTGCCTTCCTTGAACTTGCGCAGCATCTTCTTGTTCACCTCCAACAGCCCCAGAGCAAACATTTCGACGTCATTGGTCGGACGTGTCTGGTCGAGGGGGGAAGCAAGTTCTTCGCCCGGGCGCGTCGGACGCACCAGCCGGGGAGTTACGACGATAACCAGGTCGGTTTCGCGCTTTTGAAAACTCGTGGAACGGAACAACGTACCCAGGACCGGCACCTGTCCCAACCAGGGCAACTGGCTGATGTCACGTGTATCAACATTCTCCAGAAGGCCGGCCATTGAAAAACTCTGACCGTCGCGAAGCTCGATCACGGCTTCAGCCCGGCGGGACGTGAAACCCGGGTTTCCGTTGACGCTGATGGCGTTGTCGATATCACTGACCTCGGTCATGACGCGCAGGTTGACCCGGCTGTCATCAAGAACGGTCGGCACGAATTCCAACCGGACACCGAAGGGGCGATAGTCGGTCGAAGTGGCGACACCGCCGGCGTTGGATATTGCGGTCTGGATCGGAACCTCGCCGCCGACATGAAACCGGGCGGTTTCGCCGCTGATCGTTGTCAGGTTGGGCTGTGCAAGACGGCGGACCAGTCCTTTGCCTTCGAGTGCATCGATGATCGTGTCAATTCGAATGCCGGCCGTTTCCAGGATCTTGGCGATGAAGGTTCCGAAAGGAAGGGCACCTTGTTGGGTGGCACTGGCACCGGACCCGAGAACCGAGATAAGACCGCCGGTTTGTTCGTCCACGCCAACCTGTACCCTGGAACCACTGGTACTGACATTGCCGTTGCTCGAACGGCCGACCCAGTTGATCCCGAGGTCCCGGCCAATGGAGCGGCTGGCTTCGAGGACACGGACTTCCAGCGCCACTTGCTGTGGACTGCGCACACTCAGGGCATTGATGACCGGAGCTTCCGAGAATTGCTGGGCCACTTCGAGTACACGGGTAAGCTCTGGGCCGCTGCTGACAGAGCCACTGAGCCGGATCCGGTTGCTGACATTCGACACGGACACCTGGGCGGATGGCGATGTCGCCCGTATGGCACGGGCAACATCGTCAAAATTCAACTGCACGCGAACTTCGATAACCCCGAGGAGGTTCTTGTTCGCGTTGTAGATCGAGATATTCGTAAGGCCAGGCGCTTTACCCTGGATGTAAAGGGACTGTTCCGACAGCGGTACGATGTCAGCGATGTCGGGATCACCAACGACAAGATCCGAAAAGTTTCGGTTGGTTCGTACCGTACGGGTGGTCCCTGGCTGCATCGTGACCTTGGAAACGCTGCCGCCGTTGATCACCAGGACATGATCGTCAAGTTGAGCGCGGGCTGTCTGGACATTTGCAAAGGTGAGTGCCGCAGCAAGCAGAATTGCCATCAGGCTGAGCAAAAAGCCGCCCTGAATTCCAACCTTTGTCGCGTTCGCATTTCCGGTCACGGTGTGCCCCAAATCTGGCCGGCTCAACAGCCGAGCTGCCAATTCCCAAGAAGGCCCCCACTTCCTGTTACGGTGCGATTCTATACTCTTGACGATTAACACCGGGTGAAACACCAATCTCCAGCTCGCCAAGCAGGCAACCGGTTTGTGCAAAGCATCTTGAAGTGTTCCCGTGTTTCAGCCAGCCGGATTGTCCAGCCTGACAAGATCTGTGTGCAAAAACCCTTCCGAGACTGTGTCGCATCACTGCCGATTGAAGGGAGCCTACTTTCCGTTTCCATTACTTCTTTTCGTATCGAACCTTGCCGTCAGCGGTAACAACACGCCGGAACATTGACGAGCCTTCCGGTTTGTCCGGCGTTTGCGAAACCGAAACCTGAACGCCGGTCTGTCGTGGCACAAATCGACTGGGAGCGTTTGAGGTCAGGGCGGGGATCAGCATCAGATCCGCTGTTTCCGTAACAAACAACTCGTTGCCATCGTCGATGACGGTGTTCAGTCGCCTGATCGAATCCCGCCTCTTCCCGTTGGACGGGTCTGCAGCACCGATGCCGGTCTGGATCGAACTGATGCGCCTGTCGATCTTGGAGAGCCGGTTCTGGATACCCTCGTTCATGAGATTGACGTTTCCGGCGATGCGTTTTTCGAACTGCTTGAGAGCGTCTATTTCCTGACGGACCCCGTTCAGGTCAGCAATCGTCGCCCAGGAAAACAGCAAACCGACCAGCAGCAACACCGCAACGGAAACCGACACCACGTTGAGCGCCACCAGCGTGCGGATGTTCTGTTGCCAGATCACCATGGTTGCCCCCTGATCAGCAGGAGACGGAAGGCCGTTGTCCGGGCCTGCTCCGTCGGCTGGATTTGACTGCGATGTGGTCTTGTCAGTGGTCATTTGAAGTTGAGTGCCTCCGGTTATCCGCGCTTGGCGAAGCTTACGCTGTTGCGGAGCAGTTCCAGATTGTTGGCCGTGGTAACGTTGGCAGGATCAATGTCGTAGGCCTTCAGGAAATATCGTCGCGCGGTGACCAGGTTGCCGCGCAGGAGGTAGGAGTATCCGACATTGTTCAGATATTCGGCGCGGTTCGGGATCATTTTGGCGAGCACGCTGTAACCGCGATCCGCGTTGTCGAAACGGCCGATCATGTCTGCCGATGCGGAGTAGCCGAGCCAGGCAACCGGATCCTTCGGAAAAACTTCGGCGGCGCGTTTGTAGATCGCATAGGCCTTGCCGAAGTTCTTTTCCTGAAACTGAAGTTTTGCGCGCGCAAGCAGCTCGTCGTCCTTGTAGAAGGCGACATCGGAGACGTCGTCAACGGATTCAGGGCTTTCTCCAAATGTGGAGAGGTTCGCAATATTACCAGATTGGCAACCGGCCAAAATCAATAGTGCGATCGTAAAAACAGAGATTTTCCGAACGAGCCACATTGTCTCTAATCTAAACCACCGTACTTTTCCGGAGCATTTGATAGTAACTATCTCGAAGTCATAGTATTTTTTACAATTGCTCTGGGGGTTACTCAACCGCTTCAAATTGAATTTAGGCAAACAAAGAAAATTATTGGTTAAACATTTCCCGGTGTCTTTTAGAAAATTCAACACGACTCATTTGCGAACTCTCTTTCGCTTGCGTGGCTGGTTGTTGAGCTGTTGTTCCATCGTCCACGACGGACGAAGTGCGAACCGCAGATCTGGGCAGCACGAAGGCTTGCGCGGTTGTTGAAAGCCGTGACTTCAAATAGCGATTCTGCATGCCGATAGGTTTCGGTTTGTATCGTGCCTTCGTGTCATTTGTTGCAGTAAGTCTGTTGCGGTTTTTGAGGTGTGGTGCATGCCAAGTTATCATTCCCGGTGCGCTTGTCTTCGAAATTACATTAATAGCTGAACACTTTTTCATTGATTTATTCGAATAAAATTATTTTTTACTGAAAGTTTTTTGTTCGAAAACGAGTTTATTTTGTGTTTGATTGCGTATCAGAAATATTACTTATAATATGTAAAATTGACTATGCGTTAAGTTCACGAAAAAATAGGCTTTTCTCATAACACTGGTGCGAACAATCCTCCGGCTGCCAGGAGTTAGTCGAGTACACGCATGGTGACAATTTTGGAAAAGAAAACTGGTTTGTCGGCAAAGGTCGCTTTTGTCATTGTCGGTATGAATGCCCTGGTGGGTATCGGGGCCTGTCTTGCAACCTACCTTGCTATTGATCTCCGGGAGGGGCTGGCGGCGTCGGGCCAGCATTTCTCGACTGCTGAACAGGTACTCTTCACTGTCCTGGGCTTACTGGTCGTTGCCACTATCGCCAGCCTGACCGTAGCTCACCGCATTCTGAGGCCGGTGTATGGTGTCGCCGTTGCCATAAAAGCCATGGCAGCCGGGCGATCTGACATTGAACTTGCCGGTCTGGAAAGGCAGGACATCATTGGTGAGATGCTGCGGACCGTATCTGCTTTCAAGGAGAACGCAGCGGCAAGGGCCAAACTTGAGCGGATCAGCCAGGCAGAACGGGACAGGGAACGCCGACGGCAGGCACACCTGGAAAGTGTTATCGCCGAGTTCAAGGTCTGCATGTCGGATCTCCGTGGCACGGTTTCTTCTCAAATGGATCTCATGCGTCAAAGCTCCTCTGCGCTCGACGAACTGGCTGACAAGTCTTTCAAGCAATCCTCAGATGCCAGCGCTTCTTCCGAGACAGCTTCTGAGAGCGTAACCTCGGTTGCAGCGGCGACGGAAGAGTTGACAGCGACCGTTCAGGAAATCGCAACGCAGACCGAGCAAACCAATTCGTTGGTAAACCAGACTGTCGATGAAACGGAAGATACCAGCCGGAACATCACGGCCCTGTCAGAGGCTGCTGAGCGGATAGGCAGCGTCGTGAGCCTGATCAGGGAAATCGCCGAGCAGACCAATTTGCTCGCTCTCAACGCGCCGATTGAGGCAGCGCGCGCCGGAGAAATGGGACGCGGGGTTGCGGTGGTTGCTTCTGAAGTGAAGGAAATGGCGGAGCAGACTGCTCGCGCGACGGATGAAATTTCCGGCCAGATCGGTGAGGTTCAGGGGTCGGTTCGCAAGGCCGTAACCTCCATTGAAAACATTGGCAAGAAGGTCGAGGAAGTTCGAACCCTGACACCGGTTGTTGCCAGCGCCGTCGAGGAGCAGCATGCGTCCACACAGGAAATCGCAATGTCCGCTCAAAACGCTGCGTCCGGCACAAATGCCGCCGCACACAACATGGGCGACGTTGCTGAGGCGATACAACAGACACGCGGCGAGGCCGGCACCGAGAATACCGCGACCTTCATGGTTGCCGACACGAGCAAGGGCCTTGTCAGCGATGTCGAAAATTTCCTGAATGCCGTTACCGAGGATGTGGATGATCGCCGCCGTTCGTTGCGTGTTCCCGGGGCGCAGTCCGTTCAGGTGTTGACCGACAACGGAGTTGAACAGGAGGTTGCTCCCATCGACATCAGTGTTTCGGGCGCGCAAATCGCGCAAATAGAACAGGTGGCCGTGAATGACGATTTAACCCTGGTTTTCGCTGATGGTCGTCATCTCAGCGGAAAAGTTGTCCGAGATAGCGACGAGGGTTTCGGTATAGCTTTCGCCGTTCTGCTTGAAGACGATGATCGGTTGCTTGCTGCCTGAGCTTGTTCCGGCAGGTGCATGGCCTGCCTGGGGCGGTTGACCAGTTCCCTGAAAAAATGGAGTGGATCCCTTGTTTATGACAAGTCTTGTTTACGCCAGTCACGCCAACAATATCGACGAGCGGAAAATCAGTGACATTTTGGAAAAAGCTCGGGCCAACAACGCAAAACTGGACGTGTCCGGCGTGTTGTTGTTCAACAGCGCCTATTTTTTGCAGTGTCTCGAAGGGTCTCGAGAATCGGTCAACGAGCTGTACCAGAAGATCCTGAATGATGACCGTCATTCTGCGCCGCTGATCCTGGATTACCGTTCCATTTCGGAACGTGATTACAGTCAATGGAGCATGGGGTATATCGGCGAGAGCGTCCGATTTGAAAATGAGGTGCTCAGGTTTTCAAACTCCCGTCGTTTCCAGCCCTATCAGATGGCGGGCGATGGTGCGCGAGCTTTCCTCAAGGCCGTCGCCTCAAGTTGCGCCTGATATCTGTTGCCTGGCTTGCGCCTTAGTCGAACGCCTGCAGGGCTCACAAGTTCCTGGATATTGCGGAATATCGTCCGTGGTCAAAGCTGTTGAAGCCACTGGTTCCTCTCGCAGCAAGCCCACGCCTTCGAATTCATGGTTGCACAACGTTGTCAAGGCGCTCGGAAGGTTTGAAAGACGAGGCGATGCGTAGCCGGCTAACTAATTGGCAGGCCTGTTGAGCGCGCTGCAGCGGCTCCGCAAGCTGGCGTGTCCAATGCTAGGGGGGCAACGTTTACAGGAATTGTATTGGGTCACAGAACGCAAAGACGCTGCCGCGTCGAGTTTGGCGTTCGTGGGTGCCACGCCGTAGACGAGAACGGGTTAGTTGACATGGTTCTCCATGGCGAAAGTACGGCGAACAAATTTTGGGTACAGAGAAACGCTTTGTGGTTCTTGGTGCGACAGCTGTCCCACAGAGCTATCTGACTGTGCTGGACATGCGCTCGATCCAGCTCCTCGGTCAGTTAGCTGATCATGGACCAACAAGATCTCTTCAGAGGCGATACTGAGCCGCTTTGTTGTCCGAACCCTCCATTTCCGAAACGATGCATAACGGCTCTCCAAAACGGTTTATTCAAGGCGTCTGGGCGACTTGGGAAGCAGTGTGCGCAAGATCAGATTTTCCTAAGCTGATTCGTTTTGAGGCCGTGGTCCAACCCCTTTTTTGGAACTGAAGATGAGCTGTCGAACAGACAAATCTGGTTTTTCTTTTCTCGTCAATTTTCTCAGACGAATGTCCGCAAATTTGCTGTTCGAAGCGGACTGTTATTGGATTGTAAACTTGCTAGTAGCGGCTTCTTTTGCGGGTAAAATTGCTCGCCTGTAAGTTGTTGATTTCGCAGTGAATCCAGACACGGATTTGTTTGTGGGTCTTTGGTACGTTTCTTGACACTTCAGAGGTTATAAATCGCCAAATCTCCACGCAGGAAAAGAAAATTTACCCCTGCAAAAATTACAAATATAAATTTCAGTTCTGATAAAAAATTTATGCTATTTTTGACACTCGTAAAGCTTTCAAATTATTTTCAGCCGGCATCAAATTAACCATCTGTAAACCATTATGGCTCGCTAATACATTAGGTTATCGTAGGGGAAATTTCGCCAATTATTGCGGATTTTCGCCCTCGTCTGCAGCTGAATGGAGGGGGTCTAATTGCCGAGCTTACTAGGACAGGTTGAGTTGGCGGAGGTGCTGGACCTAACCACCGTTCAGCAACTGCGGGAAGACCTCGCGGCTGCGATCGCGGAACACAACATAATTCACATCGATGCCAGCAAGGTCGAGCGAGCCGGAACGCCCGCCATTCAGGTTGTATTGGCGGCGGGCAGGGACCTTTCGGCCGACAACCGGAAGGTGGTCATCACAAAAGCGTCTGACGTTTTCCGAGCGGCCTTCCGGGACCTGGGGTTGGATCAGCAGTTTTCGGAATGGAGTGAAGAGTAATGGCTAGAAAAGTCCTGACTGTGGATGATTCCAAGACGATGCGCGACATGGTGCGTTTCACACTGAGCGGGGCCGGTTTTGACGTCGTTGAGGCAGAGGACGGTGTGCAGGCACTTTCGGTCCTCGGATCTACAAAAGTCGACTTGATCATCACAGACATCAACATGCCGAACATGGACGGTGTGACCCTGGTCAAGGAAGTGCGTGGCGGTAGCAGCCACCGCGGTGTTCCGATCCTGGTCCTCACCACCGAAGGCGGCGATGCAAAGAAGGCTGACGGCAAGGCGGCCGGCGCCACAGGCTGGATCGTCAAACCTTTCACGCCGGACAAACTTGTCCAGGTCGTCAACAAAGTTTGCCCGTAGTCCGGGCAGGAGAAAATTTCAATGACCGGGTCCTCTTTCAACGCCGATGATTTGGCGCAATTCAAGCAGACGTTCTTTGATGAATGTGCGGAATTGCTTGCCGACCTCGAAGAACGGCTTTCTTCCCTGCAGGAAGAAGCAGCGGATTCGGAGGCCCTCAACGCAATCTTTCGCGCTGTCCACTCGATAAAGGCAGGTGCTGGTGCGTTCGGCTTTTCGCAGCTTGTTCAGTTTGCACATCGTTATGAGGCACTGCTTGACCGAATGCGGGACGGGTTGGTGGAACAGAACGAGCGGGTTGCGGATGTTCTTGTCCGGGCAGGTGACATTCTTGCCAGTTTTGTGGAAGCCGCCCAGTCCGAACAGGAACTAGGCGAGGACTTCGGCTCGGAAGTCGGCGACGAAATTGATCTGCTTCTCGCAGAGATTGATGGGCTTGAGTCGGTTTTGACGTCGGAAGAAGAACAATCGGACGAGAATTCGGACTCTGAAGGGGTGCAAGAAGACCAGAATAAATCCAGTTGCACTTATCTCATCGAATTTGTCCCGAAGGCTGAGCTCTTGCGTCATGCGAATGAGCCTCTGCTTTTGATCCGCGAGTTGCAAACTCTCGGGGATCTTCAAACCGAGTGTTCCCTTGAGCGGCTCCCAACCTTGGGAGCCATGGAGCCGGAAGATGCATATTTGAGCTGGATGCTGACGCTCAAGACAGACAAGTCGGAAGAGGATATCAGGGAAGTATTTGAGTTTGTCGAGGACGATTGCGAGCTGAAGGTTTCGGCTATTGCGGCAAAAGATTCAGGAGACGGGTCTCTTTCTTTCCAGATCATTGAAGAGGTGACTGAAGAGAGTGAGGAAGACCAGGCGACAGGGACGCTAAAATCCGAAAAGCCCGGGGCACAATCGAAAGCGGCAGAAACAAGCGTACCAGAGACAAATCCGTCCGATGCCCCGAAAAAGGCGAACGTGGCCGCGCCGAAGGCCAAGACAGCATCCACGCCTGCGCAAAGCTCGGGCGTCAGTTCCATACGTGTTGATCTCGATCGCGTCGACAGGTTGGTCAATGTCGTTGGTGAGCTGGTGATCGCTCAATCAATGCAGGCACAGGAAGCTGAAGACCGCCAGAACGGTCACGAGTTTCTCATGAACCAGGCGAATGAGGACATGTCCCGGATCGTCCGGGAGCTTCAGGAATGTGTGATGGCAATCCGCATGCAGCCGGTCAAATCGGTCTTTTCCCGCATGCCTCGGCTTGTCCGGGAAGTGTCTTCAAAGTTGAACAAGCAAGTTCGTCTTCTCACCGAGGGTGAGCAGACCGAAGTGGACAAGACGGTCATCGAGGAGCTTGCAGACCCGCTCACGCACATGATCCGCAACGCCATCGATCACGGCATCGAAAGCCCTGAAGAACGCGAAGCGGCAGGCAAGAAAGGCACCGGGGCGATCAAGCTACTGGCCCGTCATGCCGGCGGCAACATCATCATCCAGGTCATCGACAACGGTTCAGGCATCAACAAGGAAGCTCTGCTGAAGAAAGCCATCAGCAAGGGCATTGTCTCAGAAGACGCCAAGCTTACAGATGAAGAGATCGAAGAGCTGATCTTCGCACCTGGCTTTTCAACCGCGCAAGCGGTCACGGATGTTTCCGGCCGTGGTGTCGGAATGGATGTGGTTCGAAGGAACATCAACAAGCTTGGCGGCAGAATTTCCGTTCAGTCGGTTGAAGGCAAGGGGACCTGCTTCACCTTGACTATCCCGCTGTCCCTTGCGGTCCTCGACGGCATGCTGGTCGCGATCGGAGCGGAAAAATACATTTTGCCCCTCGCCAGTATCGTTGAAAGCTTCAGGCCTCTTGAAGAGCAGCTTCGCGCGCTCGCCGGAGGCGGTGAGGTTGTCTCCATGCGCGGCGAATATATTCGCCTGATCCGCGCTCATCACCTTTTCAACGTGCCCGGTGCCGTAACCGACCCCTGTCAGGGGCTGGTCGTGGTCACAGAGACAGCCAACGGCGGCAAGGTCGGGTTGCTGGTCGACGAGCTGATCGGTCAGCAACAGGTTGTCATCAAGAGCATCCAGGAGAATTTCGATCCGGTGCCTGGCGTCTCCGGGGCGACCATTCTGGGGAACGGTCGCGTGGCCCTGATCCTGGATATTGAACAGCTCAAGTCGATGCCTGTCAGTGCCGACAACTGGAAGTCTTCTTCTTCTGAACCTTTGGAACAACAGGAGGCATCGCCTGCAAACGGCGAAGAACAAAGAACAATTGCTCCGGAAGCAATGACGGATACGGAGGGCATGCAAGTGCCGGCAACCGTATGACATCTCACCTTGGGGAAACACAATGAACGATCATGTAGAAAGTCCCGAACAGGAAGAGATCTCGGGTGAACCGTCGTCTGTGCAAAATGGCAACTTCCACCAATTCATCAGTTTCAAGGTGGGAAATGAGGAATTTGCGATAGACATCATGGCGGTTCGGGAGATCAAAGGCTGGACGGAAACGGCGCCTTTGCCAAATCAGCCTGATTACAATCTCGGTGTTCTCAACTTGCGCGGCACGATTGTGCCGACATTTGACCTTGGATGCCGGTTCGGCATGGGGAGCACCAAGACAACGCCGTATCACGTTGTCATCATCGCAACTGTGCAGGAGCGGACGATCGGTCTGCTCGTCGATGCAGTCTCGGACATTCTCACCGTTAGTGACGACCAGATCCGGCCAGTGCCGGACATGGAGCGGATGACGGCAGCGGAATTCCTGTCCGGCATCATTACGGTCGAGGAAAGCATGGTTGTCCTGCTGTCCCTCGAAAAACTTTTCAATCGTGGGGACGTAACGAGCGCCACTCAAATTGCCGCTTGAGGCGACCTGTCAGCGTGGGCTGGCGAACAGATTGGGGGATTGGACAATGTCCATCAAACTTTCAAAACTGAACATTAACAAGCGACTTGCGTTAGGCTTTGGAGCTGTCGGGATGTTGCTGCCCGTCGCTGTCGTGTTTTCAATCGTACAAAGCAAAAACATTGAGCATGATGTAGGCGATATCGCCGATGTCAGGGCGCCTGTAACTCTTTCAAGCGCGCAATTGTCCGAGGATGTCCACGGATCTGTTGCGGCACTTCGCGGATATATCCTGAACCCTGACGAAGAGCACAAGCATGAACACGAAGTTGCCCTGAAAAGCCTTGAGCATCATGTGGAAAAATTTCACAAGATCGCGGGGTTGTTGTCAGCTGAAAACCAGAAGCAATGGGAAAAACTCGAAGTCACGTTTGAAGAGTTCGTGACCGCTCAAAATCATGTCACTGAAGTGATTGGAACTCCAAGCGCCTATCCTGCGCTGAAGTTCCTGAATGAACACGCGACACCCCGTTCCGACGAGCTGGTATCGCAGATCACCGTGATGATCGATGAGGAGCAAAAACTCGCCGCAACTCCGGAACGCAAAGCGCTGCTCAAGATCATGGCCGACGTGCGCGGCAACCTTGCCATGTCCGTTGCCAATCTGCGGCTCTACCTGAATACGGCTGACGACACGGTCAAGGATGCCTTTGACAAGCATTGGACTATCCTGGCAGACCGCTTCGGGTCCTTGAAGATGCGTGCCGGATTGTTCAACGCAGCCCAGGCTGCAGCTTTCTCGAAGTTTGAGCAGGCATATGCCGATTTCAAGCCGATGCCAGCAGAACTCTTCGCGCTGCGTGAAGATCAGACCTGGAACCTTGCCGTGTATCGCGTGGACAGCGAAGTTGTTCCACTCCAAAACCAGCTACTTGACTTCATTGACGGCAAGGTTGGTGCAGATGGTGAACGCACCGGCGGCTTCAAATACGTTCAGGCCGAAAAGCTGATTTATGAAGCGAACCATGCCTATTCCGCTCTGGAGACCATGATCTTTCTGATGATCGGCATACTGATTGCGGGTTTGGCTATCGGCGCCGGTCTCTCTTTCCTGATTGCCCGCGGCATTTCCTCACCACTCATGCGTTTGAGCGATCAAATCAGCAAAATCGCGGATGGTTCTCTCGATGTGACGGTCACGGACACCGATAACGGTGGAGAAATCGGAGAAATGGCCAACAGCCTGGAAAGGCTCCGTAACGAGCTTGAGAAAGCAGACCAGAGCGCCCGGGAAAACAGGCGTATTCGTGTGGCACTCGACGGCTGTACGACAAACGTGATGGTCGCCGACAACGACTTCAACATTGTCTACATGAACGACAGTGTCATGGACATGCTGCAGGACGCGGAAGCCGATCTACGCAAGGAACTTTCGGCATTCGACACCAAGAAACTCATGGGTGAGAACATCGATGTGTTCCACAAGAACCCGGCTCATCAGCGAAGCATGCTTGAGCGACTGTCTTCAACCTACGAAACCAGCATCAAGATTGCCGGACGAACTTTCGAGCTGATCGCAAACCCGGTGCTGGACGAAGAAGGCAACCGACTGGGTTCTGTCGTTGAATGGAATGACGCGACGCAGGAACGTGCTGTCGAGGAAGAAATCGACACCATGGTCAATGCGGCGGTTAACGGCAATTTTGCCGAGCGCATTTCCCTGGACGGCAAGGAAGGCTTCATGCGCAACCTGGCTGAGGCCATGAACCGCCTGTGCGAAACAACAGGTAAGGCTCTCGACGATGTTGGTGACAATCTTGGTTCACTTGCGGATGGAGATCTGAACACGAGGATCACGAACTCCTATGCCGGCAGTTTTGATGATCTGAAAAACAAGCTCAATGACACCGCCGGGCGTCTTGGCGAAATTGTCACGGAAGTTGTTGTCAGTGCCAATGAGGTTCGCAGCGCTTCTGCAGAAATCACCACCGGTACGAACGACTTGTCGCAACGAACCGAACAGCAGGCGTCCAACCTCGAAGAAACGGCGGCCTCCATGGAAGAGATCGCTTCAACCATCAAGCAGAATGCGGACAATGCGCAACAGGCCAATCAGCTTGCTGTCAGTGCACGCACAGTTGCTTCTGATGGTGGAGAAGTCGTCGGCAAGGCGGTGACGGCAATGTCTGAAATCGAGGCATCGTCTCAAAAGATCTCGGACATTACCGGTGTGATCGACGAGATTGCATTCCAGACCAACCTGCTTGCCTTGAATGCGGCGGTGGAAGCAGCTCGCGCCGGTGATGCCGGCAAGGGGTTTGCGGTCGTCGCGTCCGAGGTTCGCTCTCTCGCCCAGCGGTCATCGGAAGCTGCCAAGGACATCAAGTCGTTGATTGTCGAGAGTGGCGCCCAGGTGAAAGATGGTGTGGAGCTGGTCAACAATGCCGGCAAGTCGCTGACTGAAATCGTCGACTCGGTCAAACGTGTCACCGATATCGTGTCTGAAATCGCTGCCGCCAGTACCGAACAATCGACTGGAGTTGAGGAAATCAACAAGGCCATCAGTCAGATGGACGAAATGACCCAGCAGAATTCCGCACTGGTTCAGGAAAATGCAGCGGCTTGCCGGATGCTCCAGGATCAGGCCGGGAACATGCATGAGCGCATGGCCTACTTCAAGGTCGATGCGGCGTCGGTGTCGGCGACTGCAGCGGTTTCCAAACCAAGGCAGCGGTCTGTCAGCATGGCGCCCGCGCAGGAAATGCGCAAGGTCGCAGGTGGTGCACCGGTGGCCAGCATGCAGGCTGAAATTCAGGATGCATTTGAGGGGGACGATGACTGGAAGGAATTCTGATCAACTGATCAGTTTTCAAGGTTCATCCGGCGCCCGGCCATAAGCCGGGCGTTTCCCTCCCTTTTAAGGAAACAATTCTCCCATGCAGGCAATTGCGGCCCAACCGACAGACCAGAAAGAATTCCGCTTCACGATGAAGGAGTTCAGGTATCTGTCAGCCATCGTTTACGATCAGGCAGGCATTGTCCTGAAGGATCAGAAGAAAAACATGGTGTACTCCAGGCTGGTCCGGCGGTTGCGCGAACTCGACCTAAAGTCTTTCCAGGAATATTGCCAGCTTCTTGAAAGTGACCGCGGGTATGAGGAAACCGGGTTTCTGATCAACGCGATCACCACAAACCTGACCAAGTTTTTTCGTGAAAATCACCATTTCGAACATCTTGCGCAGGTCGCCCTCAAGGATGTCGTCGGTCAATCGGCAAAGACGGGTCGCAATCGGCTGAGGATTTGGTCGGCAGGGTGTTCCTCAGGCGAAGAACCCTATTCCATAGCCATGACACTTTCGGCCAATTTCACAAGGCTGTCGGCGTGGGATGCAAAGATCCTGGCGACCGATCTGGATACGTCCATGGTCGCGCGAGGAAAAGAGGGTCGCTACAGACCGGAGGATCTGGAAAATGTTCCGGCATCCTACCGGAAAAGGTACTTTTCTCCCTCGCCGTGCGGGCAGGAGATGATCGCAAGCGACAGCCTGCAAAAGCTCATTACCTTCAAGCAGTTGAACCTTCTGAAATACTGGCCGTTGAAGGGGCCGTTTGACGTCATTTTTTGCCGGAACGTGATGATCTACTTCGACGAACAAACCAAGTCGAAGCTGATTCACCGCTTTGCTCAAATGTTGAAGCCGGGCGGTTGGCTCTACATCGGGCATTCAGAAAGCATTCTCGATGCCGACGCCCAGTTCAAGCTGATCGGTCGCACCACCTATTGCAGGAGGGGGACATGATGGCGGCCCGGGCAGTATTCGATCGTTCCGAAGTCCCTACCGTCCTCTCGGGGCAGGAAACCGTGAACAATGGCCGGCAGGTCGTCCGGACCTACAATCGCAAACGACGTGATTATCAGGTTCGCCTGCTTCCTGGTGGATCATATGTCACGGCGGCGCGGGACGAAGTTATTGTGACAGTGCTCGGCTCATGTGTTGCCGCCTGTGTCCGCGATCCGAGGTCCGGGTTTGGCGGCATGAATCATTTCATGTTGCCGGAAAACGAGACCGGTGACTGGAACGGGATCAGCGCTTCACTCCGCTACGGAAATCACGCCATGGAATCCTTGATCAACAGCGTGTTGAAGTCTGGTTGTGCGCGGGAAGATCTGGAAATCAAGCTGTTTGGCGGTGCCAACCTCTATCAGGGCGTAACGCTTGTTGGAGAGAAAAACGCGGAATTCACGCGAAACTACCTGAAAAAGGAAATGCTGGTTGTCGAAGCCGAAGATCTTGGCGGGCCCTGGGGGCGCCGAATTCACTATGAGCCGGCTACCGGACGTGTCCAGCGTCTCCTTCTGAAACACAAGCTTGATGCGACGGTCGTCAGGGCGGAGCGCAAGTACGAAACGGATCTGCACCGGGCAAACATCGATGGTGGCATTGAGTTGTTCGACTAGGAGAAGACCCATGGCGACGAAACGGGTACGTGTTCTGATCGTTGATGATTCCGCACTCATCCGAAAGATGATGACGGAAATCCTCTCCAAGGATTCCGGGATCGAGGTTCTGGGTACGGCCCAGGATCCATACGTCGCGAGAGAAAAGATCAAGGCGCTCAATCCCGACGTGATAACGCTAGATATCGAAATGCCGAAAATGGATGGCATCGAATTTCTGCAGAAAATCATGAAGTTGCGTCCGATGCCGGTTCTCATGGTGTCGTCGCTCACGCAACAGGGGGCGGACGCGACACTGCAGGCATTGGAGCTGGGGGCTGTCGACTATGTTGCCAAGCCGACGCAGGATCTTCAAAGCGGACTTGCCGAGAAATGCGAGGAGATCGTCGCAAAGGTGAAGGCGGCTGCTGGGGCCAAGGTTCGGGGTGGGAGCGAACGGGGGACAGCGCGGCCTCAACGTTTGCGCTCGGCACCGGGATACTCTTCAACGGAAACTGTTGTCGCCATCGGAGCATCGACGGGAGGCGTGGAGGCGCTGACCAGCGTGTTGACCGTTTTGCCGCCCGACAGTCCGGCGATCCTGGTTACGCAACACATGCCCGCCTCCTTCACCACCAGTTTCGCGCAACGGCTCAACGCCATGTGTGCCATTCATGTGATGGAGGCGCGTGACGGAGTTCGGGTCCTTCCGGGGCATGCCTATCTGGCTCCCGGGGATGCGCATCTGCGATTGACGCGCAGCGGGGCAAACTATGTCTGCCGGATTGCAGGTCAGGACAGGGTTTCCGGACATTGTCCCTCCGTTGATGTGCTCTACCGGTCGGTTGCCGAGTGTGCCGGGAAAAATGCCATCGGGGTCATCCTGACCGGCATGGGCAAGGACGGTGCCAGAGGGCTCCTGGAAATGCGAGAGGCGGGCGCCCGGACCCTTGGGCAAAATGAAGCGACCTCGGTGATCTATGGCATGCCACGCGTGGCCAAGGAAATTGGTGCCGTCGAACAGCAACTGTCTTTGGCGCTGATCCCCCAGAGAATTCTTGAAATCTGTTTGTCTGAAAAGGGCAAGGTCATTCGGGTGTAGTTATTTTTGACAAGCCATAAGTTGTGGTGCGGAAATATACAGCTTATCAATAAAGGGATGCCATAGTTAAGGTTATGTTCAAGAGAAATCTAAAAATCGACTTTTCTCCTGAAGAAGAATTGGAGGATAACTCTGCGTCAGAGGTGGCGGAGCTGGAAAGCTCTGCCGACCGGTTGGGAGCCCACCTCTTAAGAGAGTGGATCGATCTCTCCGCCGATCAACGCGTCGCACTCAAGGCCCTGATCTGGGAAATAGACCAGGCTTGCGACCTGATAGACACCAATGTTGAAGGTGTTATTTCCAGCTTTCAAAACATTTCCAGTCGGTCGCAGGAGCAGGCTGATCAGATCCGAAACCTTGCCGTCCTCTCGCAGGAAATCGAGATCGACGGCGAAAAACGCAGTGTTGCCGATCTTTCTTCCGGTCTGAAGGACATTCTCGCGGAGCTGATCGAGAAGATCGTGCAGCTGTCTTCGCGCGGCATGTCCATGGTCTACAAGCTCAACGACATCAACGATGAACTGGCGCATGTCGACGAGAGCATCGGCCAGATCGAACGGATCAACAGCCAGACCAATCTGCTTGCCCTGAACGCTAAAATCGAAGCTGCCCGGGCAGGGGAGGCCGGCCGAGGATTTGCGGTTGTCGCCAACGAAGTCAGGGAACTCGCGAAGACCGTCGACACGCTTTCCACCAGTCTCAAGGGGCAGATCAGCTCGATTTCCTGCGGTCTTCAGGGGGCTTATCAACTGGTGGAGGAAATTGCCACCATGGACCTGTCAGAGCAAAACCTGGAAATCAATGCCGGTTTCAGCAAGATGGTTGATCGCCTGACGTCCCAGAACGAACAAGTTGCCGATGTGCTTCAACACTCGGCGACTGCAACGCAGGAGATCAGCCGGGACATTTCCATGGCCGTGGTAAGCCTGCAGTTCCACGACAGGACAAAGCAGATCTTCCAGAACGTCAATGTGGCACTCGGGATCTGCGCGGACTCCATGGATGCACTGAGCTCTCGAAGTGAAGATGCAGCTGCTGAGATGGATGAGGAGACCGCTTCGGCCGAGACTTTTCGCGAACAGATTGTCGGAGGTTTCACCCTGAACGAAATGTCCAGGCGGTTTGAAGCAGAGTTTTACCCCAATGCTGCGCTCGTTGCCGGCGTGCACGCGATCCCTGCGGCGGAAGATGATGCAGCGCATTTGTTCAATGAGGCCGCTGATGCAGCAGCTGACGAAACGGACATCGACCGGGACCTTGATGAAGTCTTCGAAACCGTCACGCCTCCGGCGACGGTGTCTCAAATGGCGGCACCGGATAACTCCACTTCTGACAATGATTTCGCCGACGATGATGAAATCGAGCTCTTCTAGAAGAGGCTTGCGACATGAAACTTACGACATCACACATCGGAACCACTTACAACGCCGTGATCGCGGACCGGCTGGCGTTCTCGGACCACAAAGCCTTCAGGGAATTGTTGTTTGCTGTCACCGAATCCGGTGCCAAGACTTGCGTGTTTGACCTTTCCCGGCTCCAGTCCATCGATTCATCCGGCCTTGGCATGTTCATGGTTGCGCATGAAGAGGGGGCTGCCAATGGCTGGGATCTGGTTCTGAAGGGTGCAAACGGTCATGTCGATGCCCTGCTGAAGCTTGGCAAGTTCGACAAGATCCTGACCCTGCAAGAGGCTTAGATGAACAAGGCAGTCGCAGCCTGTGCCGATGTGCAGGAGCAGCAATCCAAGTTGGTCGAGAACCGGTTGTTCGAGTATTCGACAAGCAAGGTTCTTATCGCGGAAGACAGCTCAACGGTTCGTCGGCAGATTGCACAATATCTGACGCATTACGGGTTGCTGCAAATCAGGTTTGCAAAGCATGGCGGAGAGGCGCTTGAGGTTGCGACGCAATGGTATCCCGATCTGATTTTGACGGACCTTCACATGCCGGTCATGGACGGCTTTGAATTGTGCCGAAACTTGCGTGCAGACCCGGCCTTTGACGACGTGCCCATCCTCGTGCTCACAGGCACAGAGAAACACGAGGAACATGCGACGGTATTCGAGGCGGGAGCGACCGACCTGATCAGGAAACCTGTCTATCACATGGAACTGGTTGGGCGTTTACAGGTCCATCTGGAGCGCAGCCAGCTGATCAAGCGACTGACGGAGTACAAGGAGTGGGTGGCGCTCGAATTGGATTACGCCAAGACGATGCAGGTCGGCATGCTCCCCGACAGGGCTCTGATCAACGAAGTTCTGGAAACCTATCCGGTCGATGTCGCGTCGCACTACCAGCCCTCCATCGGGCTGGGCGGCGACCTGTGGGGTATCCGCCCATTAAGCCCAAACCGTCTGTTCTTCTATATTCTGGATTTCTCGGGACACGGTGTTGGAGCGGCGATCAACACGTTTCGCTTCCAAACGTTTTACAAGGGCGTCGCCGGCATTGAGAGTCCGGCCCAGTTGATGGAGAAGCTGAATGGCTTCCTCAAGGGAATTCTTCCGATCGGTCAATTCGCGACAATGTTCTGCGCAATCGTCGATTTCGAGCGCAATGAAATGACCTATTCGTCGGCTGGGGCACCGCCCACGCTGGTTCGCTCCGACGAAACCGGGGGAGTTTTTGCTTCTCTCGACGGTTCCGGATTTCCGCTCGGCCTGAGGGCCAGGGGCGACTATCAGAATGCCACGGTTCCGTTTCTGCCTGGCAGCACGCTTTTTCTTTACAGCGACGCGCTGGTGGAAACACCGGAGCCACCGCATTCTGTCTTTGATTATTCCGACCTGGCGCAGTTTCTCGGTGAATTCGATACCCCGCAATCCTGTGTTGACCGTGTCGTGGGCGTTTTGAGCAAAGTCACGGAAGGCGGCGACGCGGCTTTCAACGATGACGTGACAATTTTCTGCCTCGCTCATTTGGACACGCATTTTAGGAGTGACCAGCGATGAACAGCTCTGTTTGTTCTGAAGAACCAATTGTTGAGGAAGAGGAGATGGAGCCAAAACAGGCGCCCCTTCCCAATGCGGAAGGGATCAAGAGTTTTGTCGCGCAATCCTCTTCGTCCTTTGGTCGCCTGGTGCAGGGCACGTTCGAGTTCCAAACGCATGCGGAAGCTGAGCGCCTGTCAGCGATGCTTGCCTTGAACTCGACGTCTCCCGAACGGGCTTCAGTGGGCTTTTGGGAGCTCTTGTCCAATGCGATCGAGCACGGAAATCTTGGTATCGATCTTGATCTCAAGACCAGGCTACTCAACGAGGGCAAATTCGAAGAGGAGGTGGCCCGTCGTCATGCGTTGCCGGAATACCGGAACAGGACCGTGACTGCCGAGTTTCGTTCCGAACCGGACAGGACACTCCTCAAGGTCTCAGACGAAGGTGAGGGCTTTGACTTCGAGGATATTCTGAACAGGGAAATGACGCTGGACCGACCCAATGGCCGCGGCATAAAACTGGCACAACAGTTCGGCTTCGACAGGCTCGAATATCTGGGGAAGGGCAATGTCGTTGAAGGCTGTATTTTGGGTGAGTGAAGACGCCTGACGTGTCTGACAATTGTCTTGTGAGCCGTCTCAACAACCCCTCAGATCTTGCAGAGTAGAGACGAACCCGGGTTCAACAAGCGCATCTCCCGCCGACCTTTGCTTTTTGCCCGTTCACGTGGTCCGGGTTTCAGTGCCCACTGTCCTTGCGGGTTGCTTTATTTCGGTGCCGCGAGCGGATCGCAGCAACCAGGTTTTCAGGAAGCGCCGCGCAGATATCGGTTTGCCGTACAGAAAACCTTGAGCGTGCCTGCATCCGAGTGAACGCAACTCTCTCGCCTGGCGCTCGTGCTCGACACCTTCTGCGACAACCCTCATGCCCAGCCTGTCAGCCATTGCGATAATGGCCGAGACAATCGCGTAGCTGGCGTCGTCACTGTGCATGTCCCGAACGAATGATAAATCGATCTTGAGCTTGTCCGGGGCAAAGTTCTTCAAATGCGAAAGCGAGGAATAGCCGGTCCCGAAATCGTCAATGGCAATGGTGAAACCATCCGTTCTCAATCTCTTGAGCGTTTCCAGCCCGATGCCGACATCCTTCATCAAAGCGTGTTCTGTTATCTCGAGCTCAAACATCTCGGGATTCAGGTTATGGGCCTTTAGTGCCCGCAAGAGCCTGTCCGGCAAATTGACAGCTGTGAGCTGACTTGCCGAGATGTTGAATGCGAGTCGCCCCGGCAGGTGAAGGCCTGCGTCTTTCCAGTCGGAAACCTGCCTGCATATGCGGGTAAAGGCCCATTCGCCGAGCTTTGGCATCATGCCTCGCTCTTCGGCTATGGGAATAAACTCTCCGGGATTTATCCTGCCCACGGGTGATCTGGGCCATCGCAAGAGCACTTCGGCTCCAACCAGTGCGCCCGAACTCAGATCCACCTGAGGCTGGAACGCAAATTCGAGGTCATTGTCCTTGAGCGTCTTCCGCAACCAGATCGCGACGTCTCGTTTCCGCTTGAGCTCGCGTGTCATGTCCGGCCGGAAAAGCGAGACGCCATTCATCGTGTCCTTTGCGTGATACATGGCAATATCTGCATGGCGTAACAGGACTTCGGGCCTGTTTCTGCCTGAGCGTGTCGATGTGACTCCCAGGCTTGCACTGAGAAAGAACTGTTCGTTGTCAACGGTGACCGGTTCCTGCAGCATCTTGTGGATTTTGTGGGCTATGCCGAGCGCGTGCAATTCATCCATGCCGGGCAACACGACGACGAATTCATCGCCACCAACTCTCCCAAAAAACGGAATGTCACCGAGCAACTTGCTGATGCGAGCGGAAACGGTTTTCAGAACCGCATCGCCGATCTGATGACCGCGGGTGTCGTTCACTTCCTTGAACCGGTCCAGATCAAGATAAAGCACCGAGAGTGTGTCATCGTCACTGGCGCTTGCCCAAACGAGCTCTTCGAGCTTGTTCAATGTCGCGGCCCGATTTGGCAGGCCGGTCAGACAGTCGGTGTAAGCGAGTCTTTCTATTTCTGCCTGGGCTCTCTTCTGCTCTGAAAGGTCAAATACGGTTGCGACATAGACAGGCGGCGTTTCTTCGGAAACATAGGTCAGCCTGATCCAGACCGGGTAGGCGCTGCCATCACGTCGAATGTGGTTGGCTTCCAGTTCGACTTTTTCCTCGTCGCCACGCGCAAGTTTTTCCAGTGCCCGGTTGAACCCCACGTTTTCCGGCAGTTCCACAACGCTGTCTGAGGTCATGCGTGTCAGTTCGTCAGATGCATATCCCAAATTCTTGCAGGCAACGGCATTTGCCTGGATGTAGTTGTGAGACTGCGCGTCAATGATGTAGATCTCGTCCGAGGAGCCGTCCAGGATGCGCCCGAAACGCGCTATGACGTCTTCTCCCTTTTTTCGTTCCGTGATGTCGAAGCGCACTGAAATGAAATTGCTGATATGCCCCTTGGCATCGCGCATGGGAGCGACAATGCTGTCGACCCAGTACAGTTCTCCGTTCTTGTTTCGATTGCACACCTCTCCCCGCCAGATTTTTCCAGACCTGACGGTGGACCAGAAACCCGACCAGAACCCGGGATCGTGATGACCTGAATTGATGATTCGGTGTGTGGAGCCGATCAATTCTGATCTTTGATATCCGCTGATCCGGCAGAAGGCGTCGTTCACATCGACAATTCGGCCGCGAATGTCTGTCCGGCTGAAGATTGTCTGACTGTAAATCAGGTTCAGGGCTTCGTTGTGTTTCGCATGAATGTGGGTCGTGTGTTCCGAAACGCGTCTGAAGAGAGACCTGTTGTCGAGCAGTGCTCCAAGCTTTCGCCCAAACCGGTCCAGGGTTTCGGCTTCCTCGCGATTGAGGCCTGTCTCGCGTTGAGGTTCGAAAAGCAATGCGCCCAGGAATTCGTTGTCCGCAAATATGGGGAGTGACATTCTCCCAAAGGCTGCGAGGCTCGGGGAAATCCATCCAAGGTGATAGCCCTCGCGATCATGTTTTTCTTTCTGTTGACTGACCGAAAGCAGAAGCCTCTGATCCATCGGCAAGAGCAGAGCTTCGGATTGCGGGTTCATTTTGTCGGGAAAAGAAACCGCAAATCTCAACCGACCGACGGCGGGATCCAGCAAGAACAGGGCGCACTTGATATGAAACGGTCTTTTATCCGGGCCCAGGGCTTCTTCCAGCAGCCGATCAAGCGCGGCGGCGGCCCCGCTTGCATGGGGGGCAGCGTCCCTGAATTGCGCGAGAAGTTGCTCTAGATCAGCAGGGCTTTTGGAACAGAATCTTGTAAAAACTTCAGCGGGGGCTGACATCGGAATCCACATTGTTCAGCAAGCTATTTTTTCAGCTTGTGGTTGATATTCCTCAAGGGCAACCCCCGAAATTATACTTGGTATATTTTACATATAAAGTATATCTTACGAAGAATTAGAATTTGCGTAGGTTTAAAGGCGATTGTATATTTTGATTATGTCTTTTTATACATTTGAGATTTAGGTACCTTCCGGTTCGAAAAGCGGTTTTTCTGGCGTCTTTGGCAAAGGCAAGGTCCGAAAAATTGGTGTAACTGCTCTTTTTTTCTTGTCGATCGGAATTTGTTGTGTCCGGTTCCGCGCTGAAACATCAATTGTTGTGAGAACAGATCGGCTCCCAGATCGTGATCAGGCGACTTCAACAATGTGTGAGTATCTGGCACCGGTGAGAAGCCGAATGCCGATCACAGTTGGCGGCGAACGGGCTGGAGGCGTTTGAAATCCGGGTTTGAACCACGGTCCGTGTCACCGGGAAACTGCAATACCGCCCGGGTCAACCAGTCGCTTCGATAAACTTCCGCGTTAAGCGGCCTGCTGAAAAGGAACCCCTGTGCCTGATCGCATCCAAGTTTGCGCAGCGTGCTGGCCTGCTTCTCTGTCTCGACACCTTCTGCCACAACAGTCATTGCCAGCCTTTCAGCCATAGCAACAATTGTCGAAACGATTGCGTAGCTGGCATCATCGCGATGCATGTCATGAACAAAGGAGATGTCTATCTTAAGCTTGTCAGCTGTGAAGTTCCTGAATTGGGCAAGCGAAGTGAAGCCGGTTCCGAAGTCATCGACCGTGATGGTGAACCCATCCTCACGCAGCAGTTTGAGGGTTTCGACATGCTCTTCGGTCATCAAGGCACTCTCGCTGACTTCCAGTTCGAAGCTGCATGGAAAAAGATTGTGCTGACCTGCGGTCCGAAGAAGAAAGTCACGAAACCCGGGAGTTGCCAACTGGTTGGTCGACACATTCACGGCCAGCCGATCCGGAAGGCGCCAGCCGGTTTCCTGCCAGCGTTGAAGCATCTTGCAAATATTGGCAAAGACCCATTCGCCAAGCCTCGGCATCAGACCGAATTCCTCGGCAACCGGGATAAATTCTCCAGGGCTTGTCATCCCGAAAGGCGAATCTGACCATCGCAGTAAAACTTCCGTGCCTGAAAACTCGCGAGTCTGCAGATCGATCTGGGGCTGCAATACGAACGAAAAGTCGTCACGGCTGAGGGCACCTTCCAGTGAACTCGCAATGACGTTTTTTCGGTTCAGCTTCGCAGTTGCATCTTGTTGGTGCACACAAACCTCCGCCCACTGATTGGGTGCCAAATTGAGCCAGGCAACTCGACGCGAACGCATTGATTGGGCAGCAAGGGAAAAGCGTCGCCAATCGTTCGTTACGGTCGGAGACATTGTGCTGATTGGCCTGTTTGCGCAATTCCTGACTTCTAATTAGTCATATTTGACAGGCTCTTCAGGGTGCAGGCGATTTTGTCAGGAATTCTACCTGGAAGGCAGGGCAACAGCCGATTGAGCCTTGCCTAACCGACCTTGGTAGCCGAGGCGAGGAAACTGTTCATCTCCTTGCGAAGATCTTGCAAGCTCTCCTCCTGAACCTGCAGGGTCTTTGCGGCGTCGAGTACCCTGGCGCTGGTCTGCTGGGTATCCACCGTCGCCTGTTGCACGCTGGCGATCCCCTTGGTCACATCAGCAGCTCCGGCCGCTGCCTCGTCGACATTATGCGAAATCTCACCAGTTGCCGCGGTTTGTTGCTCCACGGCTGATGCAATCGCAGTCGAGACCTCGCTGACCGTTTCTATCGACTGGCTGATTTTTGCGCAGGCATCTACCGCTCGAGTGGTTACGTCCTGCAATCCGGTGATCTGATTGTTGATCTCTTCGGTTGCCGTTGCGGTCTGGCCGGCAAGCGCTTTCACTTCCTGCGCGACAATTGCAAATCCGCGTCCCATTTCACCGGCGCGTGCTGCTTCGATTGTCGCGTTGAGTGCAAGCAGATTTGTTTGCGAGGCAATGTCATTGATGAGTTGAACCACTTCCCCGATCTTGGAGGATGTCTGGGACAGGCTGTTGATCTCGATGCTCATGGTGCGAGATTTTTCCACGGCATGATTTGCGGTTTCCGCCGCGGAAACCACCTGCCGGTTGATTTCGGAGATCGAGCTTGTCAGTTCTTCCGTCGAAGCTGCGACGCTTTGCATGTTGGTTGCAGCTTCTTCCGCGCCGGAGGCCACGACGAGCGATTGTTCGCTTGTTTTGGTGCAGGCATCGGCAACATTCGACGACACGACATTGAGATCATTGACGGATTCGGTGACCGTCTCGACCACGTCCTTCAGTTTGCTTTCAAAATCAGACGCCAGGCTGCAGAAACCGTCATGCTTGTTCTTGATTGCCCAGGTGGCCTTGTTGATGCTGATCGCGGAGTCTCTGAAACTGCCTAACATGCCTTTTTCCGCAATCAGCCTGAAATGCTGGTTGCGGCTCACATATTCCAGGCATGCCTTGGATTCCCGCAGGTAGGCGTCCGTCCGGTCGATCAGCATGTTGATGGCGTGCATCAGTCTTGCTGCGTCGCCTTTTTCAGAAATGTTTGTGATGCGGGCTTCAAAATCACCGTTTGCAACAGCTTCGCAAACCGTGATGGCCTTGTTCAGCGATTTTTTGCTCAAGTTGGAAATCATGTCGATCAATCCAGCTGGTAAGAATGCAGGTCCGGCCGCAATCAGCGATATCCACGACGGTTCTGCTGGCCGATGGTCGCGACGAATTCGTCATAAGCGACCCCATGTTTTGTAAGGACGTCGAGAATCATGCGCTCGGATGAGGCCATGCCATCCTTTCGGTTGTCGTGCCGCAGCTCTTCCGCGCGCAGGTCCTTGTAAAGCGGTGCGAAAAACTCGTTTACGATCACCTTGTCCGGAACACGCCGATTGGAGTGGTATCCAATAATTTCCCCGTCAGAGTTGAAGCTTGGGGTGACATGGGCATAGACCCAGTAATGATCACCGTGTTTCGTTCGGTTGATGACATAGGCGAAAATTTCGTTTCCCGAGGCAATCGTCTGCCACAGCAACTTGAACACACAGCGCGGCATCGCGGGATGGCGAATGATGCTGTGCGGTTGGCCCATGACTTCGCGCTCGGTGTAATCGGCAATCTTCAAAAAAGTCTGGTTTGCATAGGTGATCCGACCCTTCAGATCGGTCTTGCTGACGATGATGTCGTCTTCATCGAACGTGCGTTCTATTCCCGTCAGGGACACGGAGTTCTTCATGACAGATCCCTCCTTTTCAACAAGAGAACGCCTACTTTGCTGTACGGCAGCAGAGTTTAGCAACTGCTTGATCGTACGGCACAAGTTGGACAGATACCGAGCGGGATATTGGATCTAAGTCGTTAATCTATAGATAAAAATTCTCCCACAGATTTTGGTTGTCAAATGTTTCTAAGTAATAATGCATAATGAGTTGGCTTAACTTCTGATTGCAAAGCAAAGCGCGAGGGCAAAGCCGCTCGCCGTGGTCGACGCAAGTGTCTCGCGACTTGTCCTGCGCCGGGCCATGAAACCCGGGAGCCGCACCGTTTTTCTTGCTGACCTGAAACGCCAAAGGGTGTTCACAAATGCAGGACCTTACGTGAGCGGGGTCCCCCCCTGCTGAACGAAATACTAAACCGGGCGTATGTCGAAGTGCCGGTTCAGCAGGCCCTTTTCGTAGGCAATTGCGATCATGTGCGCCTTGTTGCGAGCAGACAGTTTGCGGGAGGTCGAGGCAAGATAGCTGGCGACAGTGTTTTCAGAAATGCCGAGAATAATCGAGCATTCTGCTATCGTTTTTCCTCTGGCGGACCAGTTCAGGCAGTCTTCTTCCCGCTTGGTCAGTTCAGTCCTCCGACTTGTTTCAATCAGAACGAAGTGCAGCTGGCTGAAAGCGAATTGGCTGAAGAGATGAAGCGTCGCCAGTTCCTCATTCGAGGGTAGGGGGCAATTTCCGGATACGGAGATTGCCCCCTTGCGTCCGCGCGAGTCCGTGCAGGGAAAGAAGATCTCCCGAAGCCTGTTGTGCTTTCGGAAAAGGGTCACGATTTCAAGGCTGTCTTCTCCGATGGGATCGGCTGTCCCGGAGTTCTGGGTCATCGCTTCGATGTCAATTTTGAGTGGACTGGTCTGGGTCCGTAGCCTGGAAAAAAGGCGGCTGTCTCTGAAGAACCCTCCCCTCTCGTAGGCATCAAGAAGCTCTCTGGGCCAGTCGGGAGTTACGAAATGGGGGCGATGGCGAATATCGTCGCGCAAAGGAAGATAGATAATCGAGCAATTATCGAACCTGTAGGATCTGGCAGCCTTCTCAAGTTGGTTTGCCAGATCTTCGGCTGAGGAAGCTTTCTGTATCTTCCCGTAGAAGTCGATGAGCGTGTCCGTATCCTGTAATTCCGGCGACATAAACGCCTCCTGAATTTGCTGAATTCGATGTTGCAAAGTTTCGTTTGTTTCCTCAACTTGCGCTATCGCGCAGGTTGAGTATTTCAAGCGTTTTGCACAGTTGACTGAGCGTTTCAGACGAAATTTGCTGGTTGTATAGTGGTTTTTGTCAATGGGTGTTCATGGTTGTTTCGTGGTTGACCTCATGCGGAGTGGTTGGGTTTCGTCCCGGCGGTTCAAAGGGCATCCTGTTCGACGAATGGCTCGTTGCTATTCGCCTTCATGTCGATTGAGGATGCCGAATTCAAATGCGAGCGCAATCAGGTGCGCCTTGTTGCGTGCGGAGAGTTTCTTCGCGGTCGAGGCAAGGTAACCTGCGACCGTGTTTTCAGAAATTCCAAGGACTTCGGAACATTCGGCGTTTGTTTTGCCCTTTGCCGCGAGGTTCAGACACTCCAGTTCGCGCGGTGTCAGGTTTGCAACCGCGGTATCTGTCTTCAGCAACGTGTATAGCCGGTTGAAACAATAGTTGCTCAGGATGTGCAGCTTGGAGGTTTCTTCGAGACTCGGCAGTTCACGGTCGCCGAAAAAACTGATCGCTCCCTTGCGTCCGCGCGAGTCAAAACACGGGAAATAGACACCTCGGGACATCCGATGGTTTCGAAACAGGTTGACGGTGACGAGCTGTTCCTGGCTTGGTCGGTCGAGGTTCGCAGCGTCCAGGTCATACGGAACAGGTGATCTGCCGGACCTGAGTTTCTTGATAATCGGACTGTTCTCGAGCAACCCGTGTTCGTCATAGGCGACAAGGAGCTGTTCCGGCCAATCGGTCGAAACAAGGTGCGGCCGAAGTTCGGTTTCAACGGTTTCGGGGATGTAGAGGATCGAGTAGTGGGCAAAGCCAAATGTCGTTGCAATTCTCTTGATCAGCGAAAACAGTTCATGCGCGGACTCGACCGCGTGAACCTTTTCGTAGAATTCCGAGAAAAGGTCAGCGTCAACTGTGCTGCTGTCTTGCGCCATCAGATCCCACTCTGTCCTGCCAGGTGCGGCGAAGGATGCTTTCGTCGCTGCAGCCTAGGCGCTCAGTTTTTCAATTTGGACTTGGCGCATGTATCAATTGTATCAAAGATCGATTGCACATTTGCAACCTCGAAAAGCTGCAAAATCCAAATCTGCCGGACGGGCTCAGAACACACGCCGCAACAGCGGTTCGACTACCGCTGTCTTGGGAGGTGATTGGGCTTTGTCCGGCTTTCGTTTAAATATCGTGTTGTTTCCGTAAATGAACACTTCAACTTTAAGTTTGTTCTTGTTGGTGCTCGGTTGCAATTATCCATTGGAATAAGTGACGTAAAGTTTACAACAGCTCAAGGCAGGATTTGCCAGGCGCATTGCAGGGTTTCACCCGGCCTGCTCCGACAGGTTTCACGTGTCCGGTAGTCACTATGGCCAGAAAGGCCGGTTGACCTTGCTGACACTGTCATGCCGGGGTTAATCCTGAAAATATTCCGGCTTTTCTGCACTGATCTGCACAAGGATTCTTTCGATGCGGCCAAGGTGCTCATTGAGGGTTTCTTCAAGCTTCGCCCTGTTGCCACTTCGCAATGCGGCGAGCAATTCCACATGGTCGTCATAGGCGCGTTGCGCAGCGCCAATTGTCAGCGAAATGAACCTGACCCGGTCCATATGGGCTTTTTGTTCCTTGATCAGGGCCCAGACATATTCGTGGCCGGCAATCTTGCAGATCCGGCGATGCAGATCGTCATCAAGGGCATGAAAAAGCTTCTGGTCATTCTGGGCTATGGCAGCCTTCTGTTCTTTCAACAGGTCATCCAGTTCGTCGAACTGGTCTTCCACTATCACCTTCATGGCCGCCGTCCAGCAGGCGACTTCGAGTGCGATGCGGACGAAGCGTGCACGCAGCACGGCTGCCTTTGAAATCTTTGAAATCACCGTGGCGCGTTGCGGCCGGATCAGGAGAAATCCGAGCTGGGACAGTCTGAAGAACGCGTCCCGCACCGGTTGTCTGGAGACACCAAGTGCCTTGGCTACGTCCGCTTCGGAAATTTTCGTACCAGGCGGAAGCTCCAACGACAGGATCTGCTGGTGGAGTTCTTCAAATATCGTGTCTGCAACTGAAGGGATCTTCAGCGGTTCCAGCGCTTTCAACGCACTGTTGTCTGCCATCATGGGGCCTCCTTGACTCTCAAATCAAACTAGCATATCAGTTTACTAGTAGCAAACATTGCTAGTTAGAAATACTGCTACCTATTGGGAGAGTACGATGACGCTTCAAATAACGGTAGCCCCAAAAACCGAGCCTGATCCGTATTACGAGGATCGTCTGTTTCCCCAGGAAACAGGCGCTCGAAAACTTGCACGAGAGCTTTATCTCGCGATCAAGAACCTGCCGATCATCAGCCCGCATGGCCATACAGATCCGCGCTGGTTTGCCGAAGACCAGGCCTTTCCCGATCCCGCGCAGCTGTTCATCGTTCCGGATCACTACGTGTTCCGGATGCTGTTCTCCCAGGGGATTGATCTGACTGCGCTCGGCGTACCGCGCCGGGATGGCGCCTGGACGGAAACAGACAGCCGAAAAATCTGGCGGACCTTTGCAGACAACTATCATCTGTTCAGGGGAACACCGTCGCGCATGTGGTTCGAGCATTCGCTTGCCACGGTATTCGACTGGAAAAGCCGGCTCAGCGAGGACAACGCGGACGAGGTCTATGACCATATTGCCGATTGCCTGACCCGTCCGGAGTTTCGACCGAGAGCCCTTTTTGAGCGTTTCAACATCGAGGTGATTTCGACAACCGAGTCCCCGCTGGATGACCTGACAT
The DNA here is from genome assembly GCA_017643925.1 of Roseibium sp. GTDB lineage: Bacteria > Pseudomonadota > Alphaproteobacteria > Rhizobiales > Stappiaceae > Roseibium. The sequence continues at coordinate 156,352 of JAEPML010000006.1, forward strand.
GGCACAGGCAGATCAAGGACTGCGCATGGACGGGCAGGGTGGTCACGGCCTATCGGCCCGATCCCGTCGTCGATCCCGAATTTGACGGCTTTTCGGAGAATGTCGAGACCCTTGGTGTCCTGACCGGCGAAGTGGCCACCACCTGGCAAGGCTATCTGAAAGCGCATCGAACGCGCAGGGCGTTTTTCAAGTCCTTCGGTGCAACCTCGACGGATCATGGCCATCCGACGGCCAGAACGGAGAACCTGTCTTCCGTCGACGCGGACCGTCTGTTTCAAAAGGCGCTGAAGGGCATCTGCACTCCGGAGGAGGCCGACGCCTTCCGGGGGCACATGCTGACCGAAATGGCCCGTATGAGCCTGGAAGATGATCTGGTGTTGCAGATCCACCCCGGCAGCTGCCGCAATCACTCTGGTGCCATCATGAAGGCCTTCGGCCGCGACAAGGGGTTCGATATTCCCACTCGAACCAACTATGTCGACGCGCTCAAACCGTTGCTCGATACGGTCGGACTGGAGAAACGGCTCAGCATTATTCTCTTCACCCTGGACGAGACGTCATATTCGCGGGAACTGGCACCCCTTGCAGGTGTCTATCCGTCGCTCAAACTCGGGCCGGCGTGGTGGTTCCATGACAGTCCGGAGGGCATGCGTCGGTACCGCGAAATGACCACGGAAACGGCGGGCTTTTACAACACCGTCGGCTTCAATGACGACACCCGCGCATTCTGTTCGATCCCGGCACGACACGACGTCGCCCGCAGGGTCGACTGCGCCTATCTCGCTTTGCTCGTTACCTCGGGACGCTTGGCCGAGGACGAGGCATATGAGGTCGCCTTTGACCTTACTTACCGGCTTTCGCTGGAAGCCTATCGGCTCTGACGAGCCAATTTACGGGAGGAATACCATGAAAGTACTCAAGCCACTTGCGGCAGCCCTTTTGGCGACCGCCGCCTTCACAACCGCGGCTGCTGCCTGTGAAATCACCTTGAAATCTTCCGACACACATCCGGACGGCTACCCGACCGTGGAAGCCGTGAAGCACATGGGCAAGCTTCTGGAAGAGCGGACGAACGGCAAGATCTGCGTCGAAGTCTATCATTCAAAGCAGTTGGGCGAAGAAAAGGACACCATCGAGCAGACCAAATTCGGTGTGATTGACCTGAACCGCGTTTCCATGGGGCCGTTCAACAATCTGGTCGAAGAAACAAAGGTCGTTTCCCTGCCTTATGTCTTCAAGGGTGTCGATCACATGCACCGTGTGATGGACGGTCCGATCGGCGAAGACATCCTGAAGGCCTTCGAGCCGCATGGATATGTCGGCCTGGCCTATTACGACGGCGGTTCGCGCAGTTTCTATAACTCGGTCAAACCCATTCAATCGATTGAAGACCTGGCCGGCATGAAGGTTCGCGTGATGCAGTCCGACATCTTCGTGGACATGATGTCTGCGCTCGGGGCCAATGCGACCCCGCTTCCTTACGGCGAGGTCTACTCGTCCATCCAGACCGGCGTTATCGACGGTGCCGAAAACAACTGGCCGTCCTACGAGTCTTCCGGTCACTACGAGGTGGCCGGCTACTACACGCTGGATGAGCACCTGATCGTTCCGGAAGTCCTCGTGATGTCAAAGGTTACCTGGGACAAGCTGTCTCCGGAAGACCAGAAGGCTGTGCGCCAGGCAGCCAAGGATTCCGTGCCGGTCATGCGTGATCTGTGGCAAGCCCGCGAAAAGGCTTCCGAGGAGAAGGTCCGTGCTGCCGGTGTCGAGGTCATTACCGAAATCGACAAGGAGCCTTTCATGGCCGCAATGGACAGCGTCTATGAGAAACACGTGACGTCTGACAAGCTGAAAGACCTGGTCGCCCGTATCCGCGCAACCGACTAACAGCAACCCATGCCTGCGGCCCACCGGCCGCAGGCTTTTCCAGGACACGAACGTGCAAACTCAACTGACTTTAGCGGCGCGGATCATGCGCTGGGTTTCGACCGGAGCCCTCTGGCTTGCCGGTACAGGTCTCATCCTGATGACCGTCATCATCTCTGCCCAGGTGTTCATGCGTTACATCATGAATGACAGCATTGTGTGGAGCGAACCGCTTTCCGTCATCCTGATGGGATGGTTCATTTTTCTGGGCGCAGCAGTCGGTATCCGTGAGGGCTACCACCTTTCGTTTGATGTTCTGCTCTATTTCCTGCCCAACAGTGTCAAGCTGATCCTGTTCAGCATTTCCGACGCGGTTGTGGCGCTGTTTGGTGCCGGCATGACCTGGTTCGGTGCCGAGCTCGCTCTTTCCGCCTGGAATGTGAAACTGCCTTCCCTTGGCGTTTCCGGTGCCGTCGACTTTCTGCCTCTGGTGGTCGGAGGCTGCCTGATGTTCATCTTTTCCCTGGAACGCCTGGTGCTCAGAGCCGCTGGTCAGCCAACTGCGCGTTTCGGTGATGCCGCGCCGGAGGAAGCTTGATATGGAACCGTTCATCCTCTTCGGCACCTTTGTAATCCTGCTGCTGATCGGCACGCCCGTCGCCTTCTGCCTGGGTGTCGCATCCCTGGCCACCGTCCTCTACATGGGCATGCCGCCGGTCATTGTTTTCCAGCGCCTGAATTCGGGTGTGTCGGTCTTCGCCCTGATGGCCATTCCCTTTTTCATCTTCGCCGGTGAACTGATGGTACGAGGCGACATAGCCCGGCGCCTGGTCGCGCTTGCCGGTGCAGTCGTCGGCCACATGAGGGGTGGTCTCGGGCAGGTGAATATCACCGCGTCCGTCCTGTTCGGCGGTATTTCCGGATCGGCCGCTGCCGATGCGACCGCGATTGGCGGACTGATGATCCCGCAGATGAAGGAAAAGGGTTACTCGGTCGAGTACGGCGTCAACGTCACGGTCATGTCCTCGATCATCGCGCTGATGCTGCCGCCGTCGCACAACATGATCATTTACTCGATCTCCGCCGGCGGCAGACTGTCCATCGCGGATCTGTTCACGGCGGGTATCATTCCCGGCTTCCTGCTGGCGACGGCGCTGATGATCACCGCCTGGTTCGTTGCCAGGAAAAAGGGATTTCCAACCGAAAGCTTTCCGGGCTGGTCGGCACTTGGCGTCCTCTTTGTCAACGCCATACCGGGGCTGCTCCTGATCGCCATCATCTTTGGCGGCGTGCGCTCAGGCGTTTTCACGGCTTCGGAAAGCTCCTGTATCGCCGCGGTCTATGCCCTGCTGGTCACGACCCTTGCCTATCGCACGATGCATTGGCCGGAATTTGTCGCTGCGACCAAGGCTGCGGTGCGCACGACCGCCATGGTCCTGCTTGTGATCGGCTGTGCGGCCTCGTTCGGCTGGTTGCTGGCTTTCCTGCGCATTCCGGCAGAGCTGGTTACCTTCATGAAATCGGTGTCGGAGAACCCGCTGATCATCCTCTTGATGATCAACATCCTGCTCCTGTTCCTCGGCACCTTCATGGACATGTCTCCGCTGATCGTCATCACGACACCGATCTTTCTTCCTGTTGCCACCGCCTTTGGTGTCGACCCGGTGCATTTCGGCGTCATCCTTGTTCTCAATCTGGGGATCGGTCTGTGTACGCCACCGGTTGGCACGGTGCTCTTTGTCGGCTGCGCCGTTGGCAAGATTTCGGTTTGGGACGCGATCCGGACGGTCTGGCCCTTTTACGGAGCGGCCATCTTCACGCTGCTGCTGGTGACCTACATCCCTGCGCTTTCCCTCTGGCTCCCATCCCTGTTCCACTGAGGTCGTTGTCATGTTCCTGAAGTCCTATCCCGAAGTGGATGCCGATCCCGGCATCCGCAGACAGGTCCTGTCTCAAAACGAAGCGCTGATGGTGGTTGCGTTCCGGTTTCAGGAGGCGGGTGCCGAAGGCAAGCTTCACAGTCATCTCCATGTTCAGTCGACCTATGTGGAGAGCGGCCGGTTCCGTTTTTCCGTTGGCGGTGAGGCATTCGAGGTTGGCACCGGCGACAGCTTTGTCATTCCCTCCGGCGCGACCCATGGCTGTGTCTGTCTGGAACCGGGCACCCTGATCGACACGTTCTCGCCGCGTCGCGACGACTTTCTTTGAACGAAAATTCCAAGGATAATTCCATGCTCACTGTCGAAACCCGCTATGCCGTCGACCCGGCAACCGCCAAGGCCCTGGATACAGATGGCCTGCGTGACCATTTCCACGCGTCAAACCTCTTTGCCGACGGCGAAATCAAGCTGGTCTATACACATTATGACCGCTTGATCCTCGGGGGGGCGGTGCCTGCTTCCCGCAAGCTGACCCTTGATGCGGTCAAGGAAGCAGGCACACCTTCCCTTCTGGACCGCCGCGAACTCGGCATTCTCAACATCGGTGATACGGGTTCCGTTTCCGTCGGCGGCGAGACTTTTGAAGTCGCGCGGGGTGATGTTCTCTACATCGGCATGGGAGCCGGACCGGTGACCTTCGAGGGAGCCGGGCGTTTCTATGTCCTGTCTGCGCCGGCGCATCGATCCTGTCCGACCAGGCTCATCAAGGTCGAAGACGCGCGGCGTGTGGAGCTTGGTTCTGCGGAAACGTCGAACGAACGCGTCATCTTGCAATTCCTCCATCCAGAGGTTGCCGAGAGCTGCCAGTTGCTGATGGGCTACACCCAGTTTGCGCCCGGTTCGGTCTGGAACACCATGCCCGCTCACGTGCATGACCGCCGGATGGAGGCTTATCTCTATTTCGACCTTGCCGACGATCAGCGTGTTTTCCACTTCATGGGGCAGCCGCAGGAAACCCGCCATCTGGTCATGGCAAATGAAGACGCGGTGATTTCACCGCCCTGGTCCATTCATTGTGGTGCAGGCACTGGCGCCTACACCTTCTGTTGGGCAATGGCAGGAGACAATGTCGACTTTACCGACATGGACATGGTCGACATGGGAGATCTTCGATGAATTCCTTTTCTCTTGCAGGAAAACGGGCCCTGGTGACCGGTGCCAATACGGGTATTGGCCAGGCGGTTGCGGTCGCGATGGGTTCCGCCGGCGCAGAAGTGCTGTGTGCCGCGCGCCGGGACTGTGACGAGACACTGTCCCTGCTCGAAAACGGGCGCCATGTGCAGTTGGACTTTTCCGATCCCATGGCCGCCGTGCCGCTGTTCCAGGATGAGCAGATCGATGTTCTCGTCAACAATGCCGGGATCATCCGCCGCAACGATGCGGTCGATTTTTCCGAGGCCGATTGGGATGACGTCATGGATGTCAACCTCAAGGCCGTGTTCTTCACCTGTCAGGCTTTCGGCAAGGCAGTGCTTGAAGCCGGTCGAACAGGGGCAATCGTCAATATTGCGTCGCTTTTGTCCTTCCAGGGGGGCATTCGCGTGCCGTCCTACACTGCGTCCAAACACGGTGTCGCCGGCATTACCAAGTTGTTGGCGAATGAATGGGCGGCGAAAGGCATAAATGTCAACGCGATCGCACCTGGCTATATCGCGACCAACAACACAGAGGCCCTGCGCAACGATCCGGAGCGCAACCGGCAGATCCTGGAACGGATCCCGGCCGGGCGCTGGGGTGAGGCAAGCGATATCGGCGAGGCGACCGTGTTCCTGTCCTCGCCGGCCGCCAGGTACATCCACGGTGCCGTGCTCAACGTCGATGGAGGCTGGCTTGCACGCTGAACTCCCGCGACTGAGCCGAGAAGCTCCCACCATGCCGAAGGCGGGCATTGTCCATCTGGGCCTGGCCGCCTTCTTCAGGGCGCACGGCGCGGTCTACATCGAAGAAGCCATGAAGGCATCGGGTGGCGACTGGGGTATCATCGGCATAAGCCTTCAAAGCCCGCGCATGCGCGATCAGCTTGCACCGCAGGCGTTTGTCTATACGGCCCAGGAGCTCGGTCCTGAGGGGGAAACGCTCAAGAAAATTGAAATCATTCAGGATGTCCTGGTGGCCCGCGAGGACCCGGACGCAGTTTTGCAGGCATTGGCCAATCCGGATGTCCGCATTGTCACGCTGACCGTTACCGAAAAGGGCTATTGCCATGATCCGGCGACGGGCGCTCTGAATACCTCGCATCCGGACATTCGGTTCGACCTTGAAAACGAACTGCCGGTTTCGGCCCCTGGATATCTTATCCGGGCCCTGCAGCGGCGCAAGGCGGCTGGGGTGCCTCCCTTCACCGTGCTGACCTGCGACAATCTCCCGGACAATGGACGTCTCGTGAAAGGCATTGTGCTTGCCTTCGCGAAGTTGCTCGATGCTGAGCTCGCTGCCTGGATCGAAGACGAAGGCCGATTTCCAGCCACCATGGTCGATCGCATCGTGCCGGCAACGAAGCCGGAGGATATTGACGCGCTCGCGAGTTCGACCGGCCAGCTTGATCTTGGCCCCGTATTGCATGAGCCGTTTCGACAGTGGGTGGTCGAAGACGACTTCGTACCAGCCTATGGAGCAGCTGCGCGACCGGATTTCGGTGCGGTTGGTGTCGAACTTGTCGAGAATGTCACGGCCCACGAGCACATGAAACTCAGGATGCTCAACGGCGCGCATTCCTCGCTCGCCTATCTGGGATATCTCGCCGGCCACGAGACCATCGCCGATACCGTCGCGGACCCGGTTTTCGCAACATATGTGAAAGGGCTCTGGCGCAACGAGATCCTGCCTTCCTTCAAGGCGCCGGACGGGGTTGATATGGAAGCCTATGCGGATGCGCTCTTCTGGCGATTTGCGAACCCGGCAATCCGCCACAGAACCTGGCAGATTGCCATGGATGGCAGCCAAAAACTGCCTCAGCGACTACTTGGAACACTGCGTGACAATGTTGCCTCCGGTCGGAGTTGTCCGCGTCTGGTAACCGCTGTGGCCGCGTGGATGATCTATGTCGGCGGCACTGATCTGAACGGCAAAGACATCGATGTACGGGACCCGCTCGCAGAACGTTTGAAGTCGCTTTCATCGCATGCGGGCACCTGCACAGAAAAGGTAACTGCCCTGCTTGGTGTTGCAGACGTGTTCGACGCTGAGCTTGCCGCGCAACTCCAGACACAACTGGTCGGGGCCTATGACAGCCTGGTTGCCCAAGGTGTCAGACAAACGCTCGGGGAAATCGGATGATCGAAGGATGGCGCTGGTACGGAGACCTGGATCGGATCACCTTGCCGGAAATTGCACAAACGGGTGCGCGCTCAATCGTGACGGCCCTGCACAGTATTCCCTATGGCGAGGTATGGCCGCGCGAGGTTATTGCAGCCAGACGGAAAGAGATCGCTGGCCACGGCTTTGACTGGGCCGTTGTTGAAAGCCTGCCGGTCGATGACGCGATCAAACGCGGTGACGGCAACCTTCAGCGGCTTTTTGCCAACTATCGGCAATCGATGGCCAACCTGGCGGCCGAGGGCATCAAGACCATCTGCTACAATTTCATGCCATTGCTCGACTGGACACGGACAGACCTCACGGCTCCGGTCCGCAACGGTGGCACGTGTCTGCGGTTTTCGATCGACAAGATGGCCGCGCTGGAACTGTTCATGCTCGAGCGTCCCGGTGCAGCAAGCGACTATTGCGCGGAGGTTGCTGCTGCTGCAAAGGACTGGTTTGATACTGCGACTTCCGACGACCGCCAGGCTCTGGTCACGGCAATCATGGCGGGTTTGCCGGGTGCGTTCCCGCGATACGACGTCGACGGGCTCAAAGGAGCCCTCAGACCCTACCAGCATCTTGATCGCGCAACCCTTCGGCAGAACTACAAACGGTTTCTGGAAGAGGTCGTGCCGACGGCAGAGGAACTCGGTCTGCAGTTGGCGGTTCATCCCGACGACCCGCCGCGAGACCTGCTTGGTCTGCCGCGCATCGTGACCGACAAAGCGGATATCGAGTGGATCCTGTCGGCACTTGAGAGCCCTGCAAATGGTCTGACCCTGTGCACCGGGTCCCTGGGCGCTAACCCCGGGAACGATCTGCTAGAGATTGCGCAGGCATTTGCGGACAAGATCCCGTTCGCACATCTCAGAAATGTTCGAAAGGATCCCGACGGGTCCTTCGAAGAGGCGGCGCATCTTGAGGGGGATACGGATCTTGCACGCGTGGTCGATATTCTTCTGCGCGAAGAACAGCGCCGCAGGGCAAGTGGTCGGGTTCACCATGAAATCGTGTTCAGACCCGATCATGGTCATGAGTTGCTTGACGACAGAAACAAGGGAACCCATCCCGGCTACCCGCTGGTTGGCAGAATGCGCGGCCTGGCCGAACTGCGAGGTGTCATTGCCGGGTTGGCGTGCCGCAGGGCCGCCGCCTGACGCCTCGATCAGCTGCGCAGTTTTGACAAGATTGCCGACGTTTGTTCTAAAGTCCGGGCGCGCTTGCCGGCGCCCGTGACCCATGAGGACGATCAATGACTTCGGCATCTGTGGATTCGCAGGTCAATATCACGCCCTTGCTCAAGGCACTCGGGCATTTCCAGGAAGTCAGTGAAGGCGCAATCGCTGTCGATCGGGACGGGCGGATTACCTGGATCAACGACAAGTATGTCGATCTGCTGAGGTCCGAAGGTGAGGAGCCGAAGATCGGCAGCCAGATCGAGACCCATATTCCCAATTCCAAACTTCCCGAAGTCGCTCAGACCGGTGAAGCCATCCTCCTGGACATCATGAAACTGGGCTCCCGGCGTTTTGTCGTTTGCCGACTTCCCCTGGACGATGACGCGGGCAACCTGATCGGGGCCGTCGGCTTTGTGTTCTTTGGTGATGTCGGAGAATTGGCGCCCCTGGTAAAGAAGTTGAGCGAGCTGGAATCCGAAGTGGAAGCCGGGCGCAGGGAATTGGCGAGGATGCGCCGCGCAAGGTTCTATCTGTCGAGCTATGTCGGGACGAGCAAATCTGTTCAAACCCTTCGGCAGCGGGCGCGACTGATTGCCAAGCGGGAAAGTCCGGTTCTGATCAGCGGTGAAACCGGTGTCGGCAAGGAATTGCTGGCGCATGGGATCCACCTGGCCTCGAACCGAGCCGCCGGTCCCTTCGTTGCGATCAATGTCGCGTCGATCCCTGAAGAGCGCATGGAAGTGGAGTTCTTCGGCCAGGTGGAGACGGACAGCTCCGGACGGGAAACGGTCCAGCCCGGAAAATTCGCGATGACCGACGGCGGAACGCTTTTGCTGGATGAGATTGGAAACATGCCACTGGCCATCCAGGCCAAACTTCTGCGTTCATTGGAAGACGGAGTGATTGAACCGGTCGGCTCAAGAGAGGTCGGATCAGCCAGCGTCCGCATCATTGCGACGACGAGCATGAACCTGGAAAAGATGGTTGCCGACGGGCGGTTCCGCGAAGATCTATATTACCGTCTTGCCGTGCTTCCCATCGTCGTCCCACCTCTGCGGACCCGCGTGGAAGATCTTGAAAGCCTGGTCGACATGGTGCTGGATTCGCTTGCCGACGACAGCGGCTCTCCTTCGGTTTCCGAAGAAGCCATGCAGATGCTGAGATCCCACACCTGGCCCGGTAATGTCCGTGAACTCAAGAACGTTCTTGAGCGCGCATGTCTTGAGACCGACGGCGAAGTAATCGGCGCGCGCGAAATCGCGCTTGCCCTGCAAAGCCCGGTAACAGGTGCTGTCTCGGGGGCCGACCCGTTGGCTTTACCGCTCGCAGATACGTTGCGTCGTGCTGAAAAGATGGCATTGGTAGATGCTCTTCTGCGATGCAAGGGTAACCGCGACGAGGCAGCGCTCCTTCTCGGTATTTCCCGATCCAGCCTCTACAACAAGCTCAAGTCGCTTGGTGTAGAAGATATCTGACACCGCAAGCTGGATTACAGTCCAGAATTCTGGACTTTCTTCAATTGCCTGAAATGTATCATGTTTTTCTTCCAGGCCTGGTCTGGAATGCAAGATGCTGGACCGGTGTCTCAACCTCGGAAGAGTAAAATGCTGCGATTGCGAGCGCATTTGCTGCAATGCAATTGACGATCGATTTTTCCTGTTCCTAGGATCTGGCAACCGACGATGGTCCGCACCGCTGCAAGAAGCCGTTCAACAAGAGACGGAGCCAGTGCCCACGGGTCTTTGGTGAATACCGAGCGGTGCTTTCGACGCGATCGCCTCGACGACATGGCCGCAGGGAGAAATGTCAAATGGGGGAGATATGACGGACACGGTTGTTGAGACACCGGCAGTGGACTGGCTCCGCGCCAGGATTGACGAAACGGACACGGTTCTGGCCACCGTTGAAGCCAATAGCTCAACGTTTGACACTGCCTTGCGCAGCGGTGCGCGGGAGTGCTTCGAAGAAGCAGCAGCTGTTCGGGTGGAGTTGGGCAAGGCGCTTCAGAAAACCTTCGACCGAAACCGGATGGCCTTTCCCGGGCTCGGCGAAACACTTGAGCCAATGTGGTCCGAAATTGAAAAGTCGGTCAACGAGTGGTCCGACATCTGTTCCACCCAGGAAGAACTGGCCGAAGCCCAGTTGAATTCGCTCACCACCGACTGGGATCAGCTTCTTGATGAGTATCGGATCTCGGTCAGCGACCCGATGCTTCGGACCCGGGACCAGGTGATCGATCACATGAAAGAGACCGAGCGTCAGATGACCCGGTTCCAGTTGATGTTGGCTTCGGTAGAAGAAGCGCAATGGAGTTTCCTGAACCAGGTGATGGTCCAGTCCCGCAAGCTCGTGGACGCAGCCTCGCTCCACTACAGATCGCTGTCGCGCGGTTAAACAGCCTGCCAATACGGTTTCCGGGAGCTGAAGGCTCTCCTGTCGCGGATTGCCTCTCGAGGCAGCCGAACACTCGGGTTTTTGTGTTTCTCTACGGCAAGTCCGTCGGAAAAAAGGCACTTTTTTTGAGCTGAAGACTTTACAACCCGGTGTAACTTAAAATTCTATGTATACAGTCGTACACTGATCTACCGGCTTGAGAGGAGGCTGGTTTGAAACCGACCGATACCAGCGACCCTGAATACTTTCACAGGGTTGTCGACTGTCAGTACGCCTGTCCGGCACATACCCCGGTTCCGGAATACATCCGACTGATTGCCCAGCAACGTTACACCGATGCCTACCTGATCAACTGGGAAAGCAATGTCTTTCCCGGCGTGCTTGGGCGGACATGTGACCGGCCCTGTGAACCGGCTTGCCGGCGTGGCCGCGTTGAGGAGGAACCGGTGGCGATCTGCCGCTTGAAGCGTGTTGCTGCCGACCACAAGGATGACGTCCGGGACAGGCTGCCCAAGGCTGGAAAGCCAAATGGCCGAAAGATAGCGTTGATCGGAGGCGGACCCGCCTCCCTGACCGTGGCACGTGACCTGGCACCCCTGGGCTATGAGATGCATCTCTTTGATGCTCAGGCGAAGGGTGGGGGGTTCATGCGCTCCGAAATCCCGTCCTTTCGATTGCCGGAAACGGTCCTCGACGAGGAAGTCGGCTACGTGCTGGATCTGGGGATCAAGGCCACGTTCGATACCTATGTCGACAGTCTCCAGAGCATTCTGGATCAGGACTATGATGCGGTTTTCGTCGGGACCGGTGCGCCGCGCGGGCGTGATCTGCCCAACCTTCCAGGACGTGCGGATGCCGATGCCAATATCCATATCGGATTGGACTGGCTCGCGAATGTTGCCTTTGAACATGTGAAGAAAATCGGCAAACGGGTCATTGTCCTTGGTGGTGGCAACACCGCCATGGATTGCTGCCGCACTTCCCGCCGCCTGGGTGGTGAAGATGTCAAGGTGATCGTTCGTTCGCCCTTTGCCGACATGAAGGCCTCCGATTGGGAAAAGGAAGATGCCATTCATGAAGGCATTCCGATCCTCGACAATCATGTCCCCAAGGAGTTCGTGGTCGAGGACGGCAAGCTTGCCGGCATGCGGTTCGAGAAGGTTGAGGCGATCTACCACGAAGATGGACGCAGGGAACTTGTGCCAACGGGTGAAGACCTTGTCTTCGTGCCGTGTGACGATGTCTTGATTGCAATTGGCCAGGAAAATGCGTTTCCGTGGATCGAGCCGACCACTGGCGTCAATTTTTCCAGCAAGGGTCTGCCCGTCCTCGATCCGTTGACGCTGCAGTCGACGTGCCCGAATGTCTTCTTCGGCGGTGATGCGGCTTTCGGTCCGGAGAACATCATCACGGCGGTGGCGCATGGTCACAAGGCGGCTGTCTCCATCGACCTTTTCTGCTCGGATGTGGACCTGAAAATGCGGCCGGCGCCACATGTGACGCTGATCAGTCAGAAGATGGGGATCCACGAATGGAGCTACGACAGCGAACCGGTCGATGACAAACGCGAAGCGGTGCCGCTGGTCGCACTGGAAAAGGCCCTGAAGGACAGGTCGCTGGAAGTGGAGCTCGGGTTCGATCTCGAAACGGCGTTTCAGCAGGCCGAGCGTTGCCTCAATTGCGACGCGCAGACGGTTTTCATGCCGGGCAATTGCATTGAGTGTGACGCCTGCACCGACATCTGCCCGACCACCTGTATCAGCTTTGTCGAGAACGCACCCGAACCGGAACTCCGGCAGAAGCTGCTGGTGCCAGCCACCAATGAGGAACAACCGATCTACGTTTCGGAAAAACTGCCGACGGGCAAGGTGCTGGTGAAGGACGAGGACGTCTGTCTGCATTGCGGGCTGTGCGCAGAACGCTGCCCGACCGCGGCTTGGGACATGCAGATGTTCTTCTACAATACGGCCAAGGCGGCACCCATCCTGGGAGAGGCGACATGAAGAAGATCAAGGGCGTCAATGACTTTGTCGTCAAGTTCGCCAATGTGAACGGTACCGGTTCGGCGTCGGCCAATCACCTTTTCGCCAAGGCCATCTTCCGGATGGGCATTCCGGTGAGCCCGCGCAACATCTTTCCCTCGAACATCCAGGGCTTGCCCACCTGGTACGAAGTCCGGGTCAGTGCAAAAGGGTATCTCGGTCGCCGTGGCGGTGTTGACCTGATGGTCTGCGTCAATCCGCAAAGCATGGAAAAGGATATCCAGAGCATCGAGCCGGGTGGATATTTTGTCTACGACAACACCAAGCCGCTTGCCCAGCACCTGAAACGGGACGACATCCACTATTTCGGTGTTCCCTTTACCGAAATGTGCATGAAGGAGTTTTCACCGCCCCGCCTTCAGCAGCTGCTCAAGAACGTGGTCTACGTGGGCACGCTCGCGGCCTTGCTCGATATCGATTTTCCGGTGCTCAAGGGGCTCCTGAACGACCAGTTCAAGGGCAAGGAAAAGCTGATTTCCTCAAACGTGCATGCGCTTGAGATGGGCTACCAGTTTGCGATGGACAATTTCAAATGTCCGCTGCCGATCCGGCTGGAGCGGGACTACAACATCGCACCGCATATTCTGGAAGCGCCGCATATCCTGATGAACGGCAACACCGCGACAGCACTCGGCGCCATCTATGGCGGGGCGACCGTTGCGGCCTGGTATCCGATCACGCCGTCGACCTCCGTCGTTGATGCCTTTGCCAAATACGCCAAGCGCATGCGGATCGATCCGGGCAGCGGCAAGAAGAATTACGCCATTGTCCAGGCCGAGGATGAACTTGCAGCCATGGGAATGGTGATTGGTGCAGGCTGGAACGGAGCTCGCGCGTTCACGGCCACCTCCGGGCCCGGCCTGTCGCTCATGAGCGAATTCCTGGGGCTCGCCTATTTTGCGGAACTTCCTGCCGTGCTGATCGATGTGCAGCGGTCCGGTCCGTCCACCGGCATGCCGACACGCAGCCAGCAATCGGACGTTCTGGCCGCCGCCTATGCCAGCCATGGCGATACCAAGCAGGTTCTGCTCTTCCCGGCGACACCGCGCGAATGTTTCGACATGACCGTGGAAGCCTTCGACCTGGCGGAGAAACTCCAGACCCCGGTCATCATGATGTCTGATCTCGATCTCGGCATGAACGACTGGATGTCGCCGCCTCTGGAATGGGACGACAATTACCAGATGGACCGGGGCAAGGTCCTGGATAAGGAAGCGCTCGACAAGGCCGAGAAATGGGGCCGGTACAAGGATGTCGATGGTGATGGCATCTGTTATCGCACGCTGCCCGGAACGCATCCGGACAAGGGGGCGTTCTTTACGAGAGGGTCCTCAAAGAACGAGAGCGCGATCTACTCGGAAAGCGGCGAGGACTACGTCAAGAACGTGGACCGGCTGTTGCGCAAGTTCGAGACGGCCAAGACCATGGTTCCCAGGCCCAAGACCCATCCACCGATAGAGGTCAAGAAGCCGAAGACGAAATTGAAACTGGGGGCTCTCTTCTTCGGCACCAGCGCGTCGCCGAGCTATGAGGCGGTCGAAATGCTGGCCGAGGAGGGGTATCCGATCAACACCATGCGCATCCGGGCGTTTCCCTTTCACGAAAGCCTCGATGAATTCATCGACGCGCATGACCTGTCCTTCGTGATCGAGCAGAACCGGGATGGCCAGATGCGTCAGCTGATCATGAACGAGTGCGAGATCCCGCGTAACAAGCTGATTTCGGTGCTGAACTACTCCGGTACACCGATTACCGCCCGCACCATTGCCGACCAGATCCGGCAGGCCCTGAACACCAAAAGCGCCGACGTGGTGCAACTGCATCCGGAGGATGCCTGATGTCCTATATCAAACCGAATTTTCGTCACCCCCGCCTGCCGACCAATGCGCTGGGCTACACCGTCGCCGATTATGACGGTTCCATTTCCACGCTTTGCGCAGGGTGTGGTCACGACAGCATTTCCGCCGCCATCCGCAATGCCTGTTTCCTGTCCTCGATCCCGCCACACCGGATTGCAAAGGTTTCAGGAATTGGCTGCTCGTCGAAAATGCCGACCTATTTCCTGGGCAAGTCGCACGGCTTCAACTCGGTTCACGGACGCATGCCCTCCGTTGCCACAGGCGCCAGCCTCGCCAATCGAAGCCTTACCTATATCGGTGTCTCGGGCGATGGCGACACGGCCTCCATTGGCATGGGACAGTTCATTCATCTGGTCCGGCGCAACGTCAACATGACCTACATCGTCGCCAACAATGGCTGCTATGGCCTGACCAAGGGGCAGGACAGCGCCACAGCTGATGAGGGGTCGATCAGCAAATATGGCGACGTCAACGCGTTCGAGGGGATTGATCTTGCCAGCCTTGCCCTCTTGCAGGGGGCCAGTTTCGTTGCCCGCAGTTTCTCCGGTGACAAGGAACAGCTTGAACCGCTGATCCGGGCAGCGATGGGACATAACGGCTTTGCCTTCATCGACGTGATTTCGCCTTGCGTGACCTTCAACAATCACGTGGGGTCGACCAAGAGCTACGCGGCAACGCGTGACCATCTGGACGTGATGCCACTGGATTTTGTGCCGATGCGCGAGGAAATCCGCACCCAGTATTCCGAAGGCACGAGCAAGAGCGTTACGCTGCATGATGGTTCGGTCATCTACCTGCACAAGGCCGAGACAGGCTTTGCGACCGATGACCGGACCGGTTCTCTCAATGCGATCCAGAAGGCCAAGGAGGAAGGACGCATTCTGACCGGGCTTCTTTACCTGGATCCGGATACGCAGGATCTCAACCACAATCTGGACATTGCCTCCAGACCCTTGAACGAGCTTGGCAAGGACGAATTGTGCCCGGGCAGCAAGGTGCTGAACAGCATCAACGAAGGGCTGCGATAATCTGAAAGAAACGATCACCCGCAAATAAATCTCCTGGACGCGGTGAGGCTGGATGCCGAGCTGAATTCGCGTTCGATTGCGTTGCAGGAAATACCGCCGACAGGTAGCCGGACCGTCGAACACCCTGAACCCTGGAACGAAATTGCACTCGAACGCGCAACCGCTGCAGCAGTATTCGCGCTCGGCTGCGTGTGAATAGCCCAATAGTCGTCTGGAGCGCTTTGCATGTCCCACCGCTGGCTGATCCTTGCCGTGCTCTTTCTGGCCAGAATGACCATGGCGTTTCAGTTTCAGTCGATCGCTTCCATTTCTCCTCTGATCGTTTCCGGCTATGACGTCAGCTTCGGTGATATCGGTTTTCTGATAGGTCTCTATCTGGCTCCGGGTGTGCTGGTTGCCATTCCAGGTGGCGCAATTGCGTTGCGGTTTGGCGAGAAGCGCATTGTGGCGCTTGGTATTGTCCTGATGCTGACGGGTGGTGTTCTCACTGCGTTGGTGCCGAACTGGGAGGCGATGGTCGCCGGGCGTCTGCTTGCCGGCGTGGGCGGCGTCATCCTGAACGTCGTCATGACCAAGATGGTTGTCGACTGGTTTGCAGGTCGGGAAATCGCCACGGCAATGGCGATTTTCATCAATTCCTGGCCGGTTGGTATCGCGCTGGCTCTGCTTCTGTTGCCAGCGCTGGCCGTGTCGGGTGGACTGCCGGCCGCCTGGTGGGCTGTCAACCTGATAATAGTCATCGGGTTGTTGGCATTTGTCTTTTTGTACCGGGCTCCCAGTGTGCAGGCGACAGCCTCGGGTCGGATCCAGTTCGGTAAACTCCCGGTCTACCCGCTGGTTCTGGCCGGTCTTATCTGGGCGTTTTACAACACCGCGCTCGCAATGGTTTTCAGTTTTTCGCCAGCTTTGCTCAACGAAATGGGCTGGACGCTTGAAGGCGCCGGATCGATCACAAGCACATTCATGATCGTCTTTTCCATTGCAGTTCCCTTCGGAGGCATGCTGGCTGACAGGACCGGACGCACCGGTGCAATCATATTAATTGGCCTGATCAGTTTTGCGGTGCTCATGCCGGTTTTGTCCCAGGTCTCGGCAGTTGGAGTCACAGTGATTTTCATTCTTGTTGGCGCGCTCTTTGCCCTGGCAGCCGGACCGATCATGTCCCTGCCGTCAGAGGTCTTGACGCCGGAAGCACGCACTTTCGGAATGGGGGTTTTCTTCACGATTTATTACGTCGTGATGATGGTGGCACCGCGCATTGCCGGTTCGCTGGTCGACTGGACGGGGCAAACGGGCTGGGCGATCATCTTCGGTGCCATGATGTCCGTCGCGAGCATCATCTGTCTCGTGCTTTTCAACGCGGCGCGCCCAAAACACGGTGTCGTCGGCGCCGACTGAGACAGTTGGAGCGCCGACCGGCGAGAAGTCGCGACGGAGCTGGTGTTATTCCGTGTCGCTCTTCGGCTTGCTGCATTTGCCTCCCGGCAGGCACTGGGTGCCCGGCGGACAGACACCGTCGCCACAGTCCACGGCCCCGACTTCGGAACACCTGCCGCCTGACAGGCAGAAGCTGCCTTCAGGACAAATCTGACCGCCCTTGCACTTGATGGCACCCGGTTTGGAGCATTTGCCGTCCGGGAGGCAGAGTGTGTTCGGGGGACAGATACCGTCGCCACAATCCACGGCTCCGACTTCGGAACACCTGCCGCCCGAGAGACAGAAACTTCCCTTCGGACAGACCTGGCCCCCCTTGCACTTGATGGCTCCCGGCTTTGAACACTTGCCGCCCGGCAGGCAGAGCGTAGCCGGTGGGCAGATGCCGTCGCCACAATCGACGGCCCCGACTTCAGAACAGCGACCGCCGGACAGGCAGAAACTGTCCTTGGGACAGACGTGACCCGAAGCACACTTGATGGCGCCCGGGTCGGAGCATTTGCCGCCCGGCAGGCACAAGGTGTTCGCAGGGCAGTTCTTGCCGTCACCGCAGTCAACCCTGTCTTTCGCAATACAGCCCCCACCGCTGGCACATTTGCGATCCGGCCCGCAGATCTTGCCGTTGTCGCACCGGACCGACCCCGGCTCGGAACAGGTGCCGCCCTTGAGGCAGAACGTGTCCTTCGGACAGACATGTCCACCTTGGCACTTTTTCGCCCCCGGTTGTGAGCACTTGCCGCCTGGCAGGCAAAGCGTGTTGGCCGGGCAATTCAACCCGTCGCCGCAATCCACGCGATCCTTCTTGATGCAGCCTCCGCCGCTGGAACATTTGCTGTCCGGTCCGCAGATCTTGCCGCTTTTGCACCTGGTCGACCCGGGCGCAGAGCAGCCGCCACCTTTCAGGCAATAGGTGCCCTTGGCGCAGACGTCTCCGCTGTTGCACCTCTTTGCACCCGGCTTTGAACATTTGCCGCCGGCAAGACACAAGGTGCCTTCCGAACAATGCAGTCCGTTGCCGCAATCAACCCGTTCCTTGCCGATGCATCCGCCACCACTGAAACACTTGCTGTCCGGTCCGCAGATCTTGTTGTCCTTGCATTTCGTCGAGCCGGGTGCCGAGCAGCCGCCGCTTGCCAGGCAGTAGGTGCCGGGCGAGCAGATGGTGCCATTGCTGCACTTTTTCGAGCCGGGAGCCGAGCAGCCGCCACCTTTCAGGCAGTAAGTCCCGGGGTTGCAGTTTTTCCCGTTGCCGCAGTCCTGGTTTGCCTTGGGCAGGCAACCGCCACCAATTGCACATTTGAGACCGGCACTGCAGCTG
Source organism: Roseibium sp. (assembly GCA_017643925.1). Lineage (GTDB taxonomy): Bacteria > Pseudomonadota > Alphaproteobacteria > Rhizobiales > Stappiaceae > Roseibium. Next base: position 174,711 of record JAEPML010000006.1, read on the forward strand.
CGCCCGTTGCCGCAATCCACGCTCGACTTCGGAATGCAGCCGCCACCGGACGCGCATTTCGAACCTGGGCCACAGATGTTGCCGCTTCTGCATTTTGTCGAGCCTGGCGCGGAGCATCGATTGCCCGTCAGGCAATAGGTACCGGACGGACAGCTGACACCGCGTCCGCAATAGACCATACCGCGCCGGCCACAATAGCCATCCCGCGTGCAGTAGTAGCCAGGATTGCAGGAACGACCGCCGCCGCAATAGTCGCGTCCCTTGGGGGCACAATAGCCGTCACGTGTGCAAAGCGTGCCATAGGGGCAGCACCGTCCATTGGGGCAATAGCCGTATCCTGGTGGGCAATCATCATGAAAACCGCCATCCGAGGCAGGGACGACCGGCAGACCGGACTTGCTGCGCGCCAGGAGCCCGGCAGGAGCCTGAAGTTCCGCAAGCAGGGAATCGACTGTCTGAGCCGACTGGGTCGGCTCTCCGTCGCCGCGTTCGTTGTAAAGTTCTGCCGTGACGTCTTCGGCCTGAAATTCGCCAGGTCCTTCCGTCTCCGCCAGTTGCATTGCGGGCTCGGACGGTTCCGCGAATTCGTTGAGGGTTTCCGGTTCGGGGGCTTCGGCCTGCGCCTGCGTTGTTCTTTCGCGCGCCACCAGGAAGCCATCCAGCTCCAGTCTTTTCAGAATATCGCGAATGCCAGACGGGCGTTCCTGCAATCTCGGCACTTCGATCGTCTGCGCCACGGAGACCGACTGCGTCATGAAGGCCGAAGTGGCAATCAGTGTTGCGGCCAGCAACAGCCGAGAAAAAACAAACTTCACGGATTAACCCCCCGGATCCGCATCAATGGAATCGAACCTAACTCAAAACCGGCAAGATGCCACCTGCAAATGCACTAAATCATTGCGAGACTTGCGTTTTGTCGACAGGTCCACGGCCAACAGACAAGGTTCAGAGTTGCGGTTTTTCCGGCTTGCGTCCCAGGCGCGTATCTCTAGAGGGGGACACCTGCAATATGGGCCACAAGCTCAAGACTGTTCTTGACGCGGAATTTCTTCATCAGGCGGGCGCGATGGACGTCAACAGTGCGTGGTGAGAGCTCCAATGCGCGAGCGATTTCCTTGGTGGTCTTTCCTTCGGCCATCATCGTTGCGACCTGTCTCTCGCGCAGGCTCATATCCGTCAGTGGCCTGTCTTCGGAAATGTCTGCAAACGACCAGATGGCGCGGGCGAAGGGGACACGAGGGTCGATGGACTTGCCGCGCACCCGGCACCAGAAGAGATCGCCTGGTTGGCGGCGCATGATCCGTTCGTCCCGGTAATCCCCCGTGATCTTCATCTTCTCTGCACCGAGCTGGCCGATCCGGTGGAACTCTTCCGAAGACGGGTAGAGGATGGAAAGGGACTGGCCCGTGAGCTATTCCGGTGGGTAGCAGAACATTTCCGCAAAGCGCGCGTTGCACCGTCGGATTTCGCGGTTCTCCGTATAAACCAGCCCGATCGGGGCATGCTCAAAGGCAAAGGTTGCCCAGTCTTCCATGCTGTCTCCGTTAGGTAAATAGACGGAATATCCTCTCGCTGAGACTGACTGTATCAAAGAGGTAGTTGAGGGAGGAATACATGAATCCAGCTGAGTGGCTGTCGCGCATTGCAAAACGTCTGCCGGAGGCACCGGCACTGCTCGTCGGAGACACGTGTGTTGCGACCTACCAGGAGTTCAGCCGACGGGCTGCAGCCGTTGCAGGAGCGCTTCAGCACAGAGGTGTTCAAAAGGGAGATCGCGTTGCGCTGTTTTCGTCCAATAGGACGGAATATCTGGAAGCTCTTTATGGCATCTGGTGGCTCGGAGCGGCGGCGGTTCCCATCAATGCCAAGCTGCACGCGAAGGAAGTTGCCTGGATGATCGGGAACTCGATGTCGTCGCTGATCTTCTGTGACGACCGCACGGCAAGGCAGCTTGCCGGAGAGTTGGAGGAGGGCTTTCCTGTTGTTTCCCTGCAAGGGGAAGACTTTGACTCAATGCGGGAAGGGGCGTCGGCGCATGATCCTGTGGCTTTGAACACGGATGAACTCGCCTGGCTTTTTTATACCTCGGGGACAACGGGGCGGCCCAAAGGGGTCATGATGACCTGCGGCAATATCCAGTCGATGATGCTGACCTATTTTTCGGATGTGGATCAGGTCGAACAAGAGGACGCCATCCTCTACGCTGCCCCAATGAGCCACGGTGCGGGCCTTTACAATTTCATGCACGTCCTCAAGGGCGCCCGCCATGTTGTGCCGGAAATCGGCGGTTTCAATGCTTCTGAAATCCTGGGGCTGGCACCACAGGTCAAGAATGTCTCCATGTTCGCCGCGCCAACCATGGTCAGGCGCCTGGTCGATGAAGCCAGGAAGCAAGGACTACAGGGCGAAGGTCTGAAGACCATCGTTTACGCCGGCGGTCCCATGTACGAGGCCGACATCCTTGAAGCTGTCGAGGTTATGGGACCCAGGTTCGTGCAGATCTACGGTCAGGGGGAATGCCCTATGGGCATCACGGCCCTGCCGCGTTGCGACGTCGCCGATCGCACTCATCCACGATGGCGCGAGCGCCTGAATTCGGTTGGCACCGCTCAGTCCGCCGTTCGGGTTTCGGTCGTTGACGAAGAGGGAAGAGATGTTCCCAGGGGTGAGGTCGGCGAAATCGTGGTTCAGGGGGCAACTGTCATGAAGGGGTATTGGCAAAACCCGGACGAGACCGGAAAGACAATCCGCTACGGCTGGCTCTGGACGGGTGATCTTGGGCGTCTGGATGCCGAGGGTTACCTGACACTTCAGGACAGGTCGAAGGACGTGATCATTTCCGGTGGCAGCAACATTTACCCGCGAGAGGTCGAGGAAGTGCTGCTTTGCCATCCGGATGTCCACGAAGTTGCCGTGGTCGGACAAGTCGATGACGAATGGGGAGAAGTGGTGGTTGCCTTTGTGGTGCAACGCCCTGGGTCCGAGATGGCAGAAGAAACGCTCGACGCGCTCTGCCTTGACCAGATTGCACGGTTCAAACGTCCGAAAATCTACCGTTTTGTTGAAGCGTTGCCGAAGAACAATTACGGCAAGGTTCTCAAGACGGACCTGAGAAACATGCTGTCGAAGGAGAAATCGAAATGAGTACATTGTCCGGCAAAACCGCGTTGATCACCGGCTCGGTCCAGGGGATCGGCCTGGCAGTCGCAGAGGTTCTGGCGGGCGCGGGCGCGCGCATTGCGGTTCACGGGTTGGCGGATGCTCAGCAGGCAGAAGCCGCCGTTTCGGCGGTGCGCCCGATGCGCGGTTCTTCGATGCAGATGTGCGCGACGTTGCAAAAATCGAGGCCATGATGGCAGAAGTGGCTGAGTGGGGCGGAGCCGATATCCTCGTGAACAATGCCGGGATACAGAAAACGGCCAGCCTGGCTGACGCCGACGCTGCAACATGGGATGCCATCCTGGCGGTCAATCTCTCGGCAGCCTTCCACACGATGCGCTTGGGACTTCCGGCTATGGCGGAGCGTGGCTTTGGGCGCGTGATCAACATCGCTTCTGTTCATGGTCTCGTCGGCTCGATCAACAAGGCGCCCTATGTAGCGTCGAAATTCGGCCTCGTCGGGATGAGCAAGGTGGCGGCGCTTGAATATGCGTCTGCCGGGACAAGGGAGACCGGCGGAGTGACGGTCAATTGTATTGCACCGGGCTGGACCGAGACGGCGATCATCGAGGCACAGGTGCAGGCGCGTGCGGAACAATTTGGAGGAGATACGGAAAAGGGCATTGCCGATCTCCTGGCCGAGAAGCAACCGTCGCGCCGGACGTCTGCCCCGGAGGAAATCGGAGAGCTCGCTCTCTGGCTCTGTCATCGCCATGCCCACAATGTGACGGGCGCAACAATACCTGTTGATGGTGGCTGGACCGCGCAATAGCGTCACCGGGACAAGAGTTGAAGGGGCGTCCTGCACGGCCCTTCACTCACGCCGAAAGTGCCCTTCGGAACAGGCCGCTTGGGTCAGCTGCCCGAGTTTGAACCTGGCGGCGGGAGAATGGTGTCCCAGGTTCCATCTGACTTCATCACTCCAAACGCGGCATTGACCCGCTCTGACAGGCTGCGGCCACAGTCATTGTCGCTGAACAGGATCCAGACCTGAAATTCGCTGATCGGATGGTTCCGGTCGTAGATGATGTTATCGACAGCTGCATCGACGATGGCCTTCTGGCCGGATCGTTCCTCGATAATGGACCCATCGAAACGGCCGATGGACAGCATCTTGATGTTATCCAGGTCCGAGTTCGGTTCGTCACTGAACTCGATGTTCTTGTTCGATGTCAGGTCCTTCGAATAGGCATATTGCTTGGTGAGCCCGATCCGGAGACCTTCAAGTTCCGATGCGGATCTGGGAACCGGTGTGCCGGCCCGAACGAAAACGAAGTCTCGTTTGATCAGAATGGGGTCCGACTTGACGGAGGGCACTACAACCCCGGCGCTTGAGTGTGGAAGAAGCGTATTCACACTTCCCGACTGGAACAGGTTCAATGCCCTGCGCTTGGGAAAGACCCTGATGTTCACATCAAGATTGGCGCGCGTCGCGGCGGTCCTGAGCAGCTCGACAAACACTCCTTTTTCATCGCTTTCGATGAAATGAGGAATTTCAGCAGCCGCGACGTTTAGTGAATTGCAGTTCGCATCGGCGGTGGCTTCCCTCGACACGGTTGCGCACAGAGCGATTACCGCGGTCACGATGAGGAACGATCTGAATTTCACGAGTAGGCCGCTCCTGCGAATCTGGCTGGTTCTGTTTGTCTGTGGGCCCGGCGGAATCGTTGCGATTGGTATCTGGACAAGGAAAGACTAACGGAGCGGAGACGCGAAGGGTAGTTCGTAAGCTTACCAAGCGAAATCCACTACAAGCTCAGGAAACGCATGCCATATTAGGCCTTTAAGGCTGTTTTTGCGCGCGCTCTCTGCTTGATGATTTCCATCTTGCGGTGCGTTGCGACCGCCTGCTGACCGCCACGGGTGGCGGTGTAAAGACCCAGTTTCTCGAAGTCGCCCTGACCGACCGGGGCAATGGCCTCGTCTGTGTAGTCGAAGCGCTTCGGGTCCGACCACAGTTTCTTGATGAAGTTCAGATAGCGCCAGCGTTTGAAGAGCAGGATCGAGATATTCCGAACGGTCTCGTAATAGTGCCTTGGATAGAATGTGATGGGGTTTTCCCTGGGAAGTCCCGGCCGTCTGTCACGCCGATATTTCAATCTCAGATAACCGCCATCGAGCGAGAAGACGTTGTGCAGCCTCGACCCGGTTCCGTAGACGAGTAACCGGTTCATCGTGGAAATCTTCTTGTTGCTGCCAAGGGCCGCCGCGCGCTTCAGGATCGTCCGGCAGTGTTCCGGTGAATAGAAGCTTGCCCATGCCTTCAGATAAGTTTTGTCCAGGTCGTTGCCCGGAAAATTTGGATGCCGGATTACCGCGTGCGTGAGGTCATACTTGTTGAGATCGGGATCGATCCACTGCCCGGCCGCAACTGCATTCTTGTGGTCTTCCGAACCCGGCAGAGGTGTCAGGACGGAGAGCGAAAGAATGTCGACGGCCAGTTCGCGCTTGATAACCTCGATGTCCCTCAGGACGGATTCTTCCGTGTCATTTGGAAAACCGATGATGTAACCGGCTGTCAGAACCACCGGATGCTGTTTCCAGGCAAGAAACATTTCCCTGTAATCGGTGATCTTGTTCTGACGTTTCTTGGAACCCGCGAGATTGTCGGGGTTGATGTTCTCAAGTCCGATAAACACCTGGTCGACGCCCGCACGGACACATTTGTCTATGAAGTTCGGAATCTTGTGGCAGAGCGTATCGACCTGGATGATCAGGGTAAAATCCAGACCTTCCTGCTCCCGAAGCCGGATGAGCGTGTCGAGAAATGCCTCCCAGTTCCGGTTGCGTGCGAAATTGTCGTCGGTGACGAAGAATTTTGTCATGCCAATCCGCGCGTGATCGCGAATGATGCCTTCGAGGTCCTCGGTTGATCTGAAACGGCTGCCACGCCCCTGCACGTTGATGATGCAGCAGAAACTGCATTCAAACGGGCAGCCTCGGCCAAGGTCGAAACTGCCATACCCGAGTGTTGATCGATCGACCTGCTCCTTCTTGACGATCGGGACCGGTTCACCGGGGAGGGAGGGGAGGTTCTTCGTGTGGTCATAGACCGGTTTCAGGTCGCCTGAATAGGCATCCTTCAAGACATCGTCGAAGCGGCCGCCCTCGGCTTCGCCCAAAAAGAAACTGATACCCAGATCCGCTGCCTCCTTCATATCGTCCGGCATTTCGGCAAGCATCGCCATGCAGCCGGTGACATGAAACCCGCCGATCGCAACGGGAATGGAGGCATCCAGGAACGGTTTTGCCAGATCAACAGCTCTGGGAAACTGGTTGCTCTGCACGCCGACGAAACAGACAAATGCCCGTGCGCCATCTGATCGAACGGTCTCGATCAGCCTTTCAGGCCGGATACGTGTGTTACCTTCGTCGATTGTGTGGATCTGAATAGACGCATCGGAACCAAGCACTTGGCGTTCAACGCAATCCAATGCGATGCCGTAAAGGCAGGAGAGTGAATTTGCCGGGATGGATGTCTTCAGCCAATGAATTGGATAGCCGTCATCGTCATATTTTGTCGGCCGTATAAGTATTAGGTGAAAAGAATTTGTCGTCATGAACAATCCCTTCCCGAAGAAGGGGCTGGTCAACAAAACTAATCCCTCCCTCATCCTTGGAAATACTAACAAGGTTGCTGGTCACAAGGAAGTGCTGACGCGATTCTTTTGGTTCGGGTGAGTTGTCGGATGGATCAGATCTTGTCACCCGGCCGCGATGCGTCTTTAAGCGACAACCGGATGCGCGGCATTGTGAATGCTCCGCGATCTGAACCTGGTCTGTCTCTAGCGGACCTTGAGGTCTGCCTTCTGGCGGGGCGCTTCCGCAGCTTCGGTCCAAGTCATTCGAAGGTCGATCCGGTTGGATCCGTTCGACCGTTCTGCCCGCACGCGAAGAGTGATCAATCCATCGGGTGCCAGAACAAGCTCGTCTTCGCCGTCGCCCAATGTCAGCTCACCCTTGCCGATCCCCTTAGTGACCGCCTCCAGCAGGGCCTTGATCGACTTGCGGCTCTGGATCGACTCGTGACGGAAAGTGCCGTCGCCGTTATGCATGATGGATCTCCACGAGATGATGTTCCGGCTTGAAATGTTTGACCCTTGGATAGTCAGAACTCAAGCCCACAACATCTCCGGTCGGAAAAATCAATGTCGCTCCGGCACCAATCCCGGGCAGACCTTCCAGGTGCCGGGAGGATCGGTCGAGCGTGACGTCGCCTTCCAGGTGCAGCAAACCGCGCTTTGAGAGGATACGTTGACCCCTGTGGTTGTTCACATGACCCTGGACGATCATCTTGATCCCGCATTCATGCAATGCGTTCACGCCTTCCTCTGTCAGCAATCCGTCAACGGGACGATATTTGGTGCGCACGAGATTTGCGACGGAGCCGGAGTAGAAGGAAAACGGATCCTTTTCGGCCTCGAGACGGTACCGGGCATTCACGGCCTTGCTGCCCTGGTGTGCAAGAAGATCGCACATGGCATCGTCAATTCCGGCATGCACAAAGAGCAGCGACCCGATCCGCTCGATCACGTCCATGGCCGTAAAGAACCAGCTGTAAGCACCTCCAGGTGTCAGAAAGAGGTCGTGGCAGCACAGCGCTGCCGCATAGAGCTCACGCATTGTCAGCCCTTCCGCCTTCGCCTGTTTGGCGAACTGCTTCGACTTCTTCTTCAGCTTGCGCATCTCCTTGTCGATACCGGCAGGCGTCAGGTACGGGGCGGCTGCTACAGGGAAGGTTTCGACCCAGTCCCTGGATGGAAAGATCTTTTTCCTGCAGGCCTTTTCGTCCGGCACGCGGGCCAGATCGGCAGAGGTGACATAACGTGTTCTGATCTCGCGCAGGAGCGGCAGGATCTTGCGCCCCATGCGCACGAACAGGTGTTCGGTCAGGGGTGTTCGAGGCATGGTCAATCCCCTGATCGCAAGCCGAAGCCGCAAGTCGTGATTGCCTGCCAGAAGATGGAGGTCCGCACCCTGGTCGATCAGCTCGCGCAGCGCATCAAGCATATCCAGATTTGACGGGCCCTTGTCCAGGCAATCGCCACCCACAACGATCTTGGCGGTGTTGCCGAAGGCAGTCAGGGAGAAATCGTCACCGCGTCTTCTAACTGCGCCCGAGGCGACAAGCGACCGGAGGAAACCGTCGGCGTCTGCATGTGGGTCGGATACGAAAACGACCGGTTGATCCGGCCAGAGCCAGTTTCCGTGTGAGGCGGCCGCGCGCAGGCTGGCCCGAACGGCTTCCAGATTGCCTCCGGAATGATCCTCAGCCAGGGGCCAGATTTCCAGGTCTCGCGGAAAACCGGTCAGTTCGCATGCGTCATCGAACATCGGGGGCAACAGAGGCGCAATTCCCGATGAATTGTCTGCCAGCTCGCCCATGGGCTATTCCTTCAATCCAGAGCATTTTCCTTAGCCTGGCGAATCTTCCACTTGCCGCCAGAATGGGCCCATGTACCATCCGGATTGTGACAGAGCTGTAACGGTTTCGCGTGATACATGCTGAACCGGCTAATTTCGTCGCGGGTCAGGACGCCAAGCAAATGCGCGGCATGACGAAACGATGCGCCATGTCCGAAAAACAGGGTCAAGCTGCCGGCTGGCCTGTCCTTCAGGGTCTCCTTTAAAAGGCTGGCCACACGCACGCCGGCCATCATGAGAGATTCGGCTCCCTGCAAGGGCAGGCAGTAATCACTGTCCGATTTCCAGCCGGGCGGGGGCATTTCGAAGCGCGGATCTGCTTCCAGGATGCGCTCTATCTCGTCCAGCGTCAGGTTGGCGGCGCTGCCAACCGAGCGTTCGGCAAGAGCCGGCGTTTGAACCACTTCCACCTTGTGTCCGTGGTCGATCAGAACTTCACAGGCAATTTGCGCTGTTTGCCAGGCGCGGAGTTGCCTCGAACAAAAGACCACGCCATGAAGGACCAAACCGTCCCTTTCAATCACTTTTGCAAGTTCTTCCCCGCAGCGCCGTGCCTGAGCTTCGCCCTCCTCGGTCAGGGGATAGGGTTGCAGGGCGCTCGGCGTATCCACCCGCTGGTGATAGGCGCCGTGGCGAATGAGGGCGGCACGCGGACCTGTCATGAAAACAACTCCCCGCCGGCTTGTGCCAAAACGTCAAAGTCAATCTTGCCGGTGACTTCGCGTATGCGCACATTTTCAAGCTGACGCAGATATCCTTCGGGCACCAGTGGATCGGTATCGCGAAGAAACACGCCGCGTCGGTCCTGGTAGAAAGGGCCTGGGCTCTTCATGATGGCACTGAGCAAGTCGGGTCGCTCCCGCAGGACTGCATCGCGCAGTGTGGTGGGCTCCCCAGTGTCCCGGCTCCAGTTCAGGACCCAGAATTCGGTCAGTGGCATCGTGAATTGCACCCGGTTGGCACCGTAAATGTCGGATATGAACAGGTCGTGCTTTTCTTCCAGCTGCCACAGGTCTTCAGAAGGCATTTGTGCCAGTTGCTGTCGCCGCGCCGCAGACAGCATCGGCGCAAGCCGCTCGTTGTGAAGGATCGTGCCGGGGTTGATGCGCGGGTTCTTTGGAATGCCCAGCCCGGTTGGTCCGTCTCCTGAGCTGCGTACCATCAGCCGGTCATTGGTGACGAACCTCGTGGTTTCCAGATCCATCATGCGCAGGATCGCGGTCGATTTGCCACCGCCGGACAATCCGGCAATCGCCAGGCCGTTCACGCCGTCCGTCACTGCCGCAGCATGGCAGATCTCCCAGCCGTCCCGCTTGCAGATGTTGAGGATCTGCGTGTTGACGAAGTTGATGACCTGGTTGGGGTGTTTGAGGCACGGCCCCATTGCGACCATCACCTGTGGCGATTGAACGAACGTCATTCCGGTTCGGATCTTGTGAACAAGGCGGCCGTCTTCAATGTCGTGATAGGCGTCCTTGCGGCCGGTCTTGCCGGGTTCGCGCGCCCAGTCGGTCCAGACCGGCTCGCCGCTCAGATGCTGCTCCTGCAGGACATCAACGGTTGTGTCAACAGGGCCTTCCTTGCTGAGTGCGTCTGCAAAGTGGCGGCGCAATTCGATGGCCATGGGCGTGTTGCATCTCACGGCAAGTCGCACCGGCCCCGCCTCCAGAAAGAGCGTTTCGGGCAAGTCGGTCCGGTCGAGACCTGCAAGAACACTGGCAACCGTGGTCATGCGGTCACCTGAGCAAGAACATGATCTGCGAGTGCACCGGCAGCATCCAGCCCGCATCCTTCCTTGACGCCTCGAAAGCCGCCAAATGCCGAGACTTCAAAAACAATTGGGCCATTGTCCGTCAAGGCGACATCGACGGTCGTGAAATCAAGACCAAACGGGGCCTGCGCCTTGCGGGCCAATTCGATCAGTTCGGCATCGGGCTCGAAGGGAGCGTATTTGCCGCCACTATGGATCGTCGTGTTCCAACTGTCCGACTGGCTGACCCGGGCGTAGGTGCACATGTAGGTCCCGTCGAGGAACACCATGCCGAGGTCCTGTCCGGACAGCTCCAGTTTTTCCTGGATATACATAACGGGATTGGCGTCAGCGAAGGCTGCAATGGCAGACCGTGCATCCGCATTTGCGTCAATCACGCACATGCCACGGGCCTTGGTCGAGTAGAGCGGTTTGAACACGGCAGCACCAAATCGTTCAACGGTATCAAGCGCGGCTTCGATATCCTCGGTAATGACGGTTGCGGGCATTGGAGCCCCTGCAACGCGCAGGCTGACCGTACAGGCAAGGCGGTCGATCAGACGCAGGATTGCCTCCGGTTTCGAAAATATCCTGACCCCGCGGGCTTCAACCATGCGCAGCAGTTCCAGCCTGTCCAGGGCGTGGGGGCTGTAGACCTCGCTGACCTTCTTGACGATCAGCCCGTCAAGGGCGCTCAAGTCCTCACCCTTGTAAAGAAGCGCGCCGGTTTCCAGATCAAGCACGACCTTCGCCATGTCCACGACAAGTCGAAAGCCTGTGCGCGCATGTACCGCGTCTGCCAGGGCCTCGGTTGACCATTTGCCGGGGATACCTACGACCCCGATCCTGAGCTCAGTCAATGAACAGCTCCCTGCTGGGCAATTTGAAGCGGGCTTCGCGGCCCTCGGGACATTTCAGCGCAAGCTCCAGCAGGAACCTGGCGCGGATGAACATGCGCCGAGCGTGTGACTTGTCAAAAACGAAGCGCGTGGACGTTGCGAAGCTTCGGGCCAGTCCGAGCGCCAGCCGGTATTCGTAGGTCCGGTCCTTCTGGGACTTCGCAAATTTGGCGGCGACGTCCTGAAGGTCACAGGCGACCCGGGCGAGCCGCCGGCGAACGGGCGTGTCCTGGATCTGCAATCTGTAATTTGAGACCATGAACACCGAGACGTCCTGGACATAATCCATGTACCGGGATCTGTGCAGATCAATGAAGTGGATCTTCTTTTCCGCCGGATCATAAATGACGTTGTCGAGATTGAAGTCGCCATGGATATAGACCGAGAAAGCTGCCTTCAGCTGTTCCTCGCGCTCGGCGGCGGCGTGAACCAGTTCGTCAAATCCGGGAAGCGTCAAAGACCCAAGTTGCTGCGGCTCGGACTTGAATTCGGGGTGAACCCGGTAGACTTCGGGCAGTCGTCGCGCGAGCTGACGCATGGATGACATTTCTGCCGCTTCCTCCATGCGTGTGCTGCCCCACACGTCGCGGAGTGTCTTTGCCAATGACTTCTGGGCTTCGGCCAGAAGGCCGTTCTTTTCGTTGAGGACCAGCTGCTCGAAGGTGTACCCGGGCAGGTGCTCGATCAGCAGTGCCGCAGACTGGCCGCGCTTTCGATAAGACAGGATCTTGGGTGCAAGGCCTGGATAGATGGAGTGCCAGCTTTTGACCCCGGCGCGCTCTTCGCGCACCTTCTGCAGCTCACCACCCTTGAAAACAGCACTGACCGGTTCACCGGAGGCGTCGCGTGAGCGGACGGAAGATATGGCGCTTCCGGAGCGGGTTTCCGCCAAGGGCTCCAGTTCGGGAGCATCGTCTTCCTTTGCATCCGGCAACAGGCTCTTGAGTGTGAAATAGCGCTCGAACTGCACGGACTGGCCAATATTGACCGACAGGATTGCCTCGGAAATCGATTGCATCGCATCCCCGAGACGGCGCATTTCGTTGGCAACCAGCAGGCTGTTTGCAAGATCCGCAGAATGTTTCGACTTGCGCATATCGGCGGTCAGGGTCCGGAACACGCGGTCATAGAGGTCGTCCAGCTTTTCGCGTGTCTGGCCAATGCGGACAGCCGACTTGCTGTCGGAACGCGCGAGTGCCGGCTGGATCAGTTTCAGGCTGTTGCGAACCTGCGTGGTGATCTTGGCGTAGGCTTCCGGCCGCAGGTATTCCTTCCGGGTCACATTTTCCGCATGGGTCAGGCTTCTGCGCGCCAGACGACTGATCAGGTCGAGATTTCTCGCGATCAGCTCAACGTTGCGCAGGAGGTTCTGATCCTCATGGCTGACTTTCTTGCGCGACAGTCCCTGGGTGCTGGCATTGTTCACCTTTGCAGCCAGATTGTAGGAATATCCCGCTCGGAGCAGCACTTTTTGTGCCGCCGCCTGCCCGGGTTCCCTGAAATAGCCCTGCAGGCCCGAGAGTTGCCCGTCTATTTCCGCGCACAGGAAATGCAGGTTCTCGTCGATCGATCGCGGCAGTTTAGCCATTCAAAAGTCCCAGATAGAGTGGCGCCTTGTTCGTAAGTGCCTCGGCATAGTCCGGTTGAAACTCCCGCCTACGTTCCCTGGGCGAAGCCCAGATTGTTCCGGTCTGGGAAGGGTCGGGATGGGGCCCGACAACAGGTGTGTAGTCTTCGGGGATCGTGCAGGCAAACAGCAGTTCGAGTTGATGCCTGGTTCCTTCTTGCCTGTTCTTGAAAACTTCCGCGACGTGAATGAGTTCTCCGACCGTCACGCTTGTCCCGATTTCCTCCGCACATTCCCGTTTCAACGCCTCGTGCGCGCTTTCGCCCGGTTCCTGCTTGCCTCCCGGCAGCGTGAGGTGAGGCGATTCACCAGCTTTCTGCTTTACCTGCACAAGCAGTTCTCCGTTGCGAAAGATCACCGCCCGCACTGTCGGGCGGATCGGTGACAGATAGTTTTTCTGCGTCGAGTCCATCGGGGTGTACATCGGCTTTGACAAGAATGAGTGACAGTACGTCCAGCGCGTTGACATTCCTAACACATTCAGTCCGTGAACACCCAATCCAAGGATAAACTTGGCAGACGCCAAGCGTGCAAGGAGAGCGTTGCGGTCGTGCATTTGCCTGTCGGCGTATCTTCTGCTGGAATATGGTCAGGCAGTTTGATTTGAAGGTGATTGCCTTCAGATCGTGGCGGGAGGCCGCAATGGAATTGATGATCCTGTGCGCCGGAGCAGGTCAGAAGGGCTGGACCGGGGAAGCCATTGAACGCCCTTTGCGTACCAGGGGAAAGAGGCAGGCCCAAAAGATCGGCGCCTGGTTGGGTGGCATGCGGTTACAGCCGGACTGCGTACTGACGGGCTCAGCGAAACGAGCTCAAGTCAGCGCGCAGAAGGCACTCAAGGCAGGCGGATGGACTGCCCATGACATCGAAGTTTGCGGGCTCCTGAGTGAAGGCCAATTGCCTGCACTCAGGGCCGATCAGCGGATGCTGCTGGTCGCGCCGCGTAAGACCGTTCAGTTGCTCCTGAACGAACTTTGTCATTCCTTCAAGCCAACAGCAGGGGTGCTGCTTGTGCTCGAGCACAAGAACGAAACACCTGTTCTCGTGAAATGTGTTGACCCGCGTGACCTCCCGGACACCTTTCCCTATCCTGCGCCGGATGGACCCGAACGGCGCGACCGCCCGGCTTATTACTATAAGCAATCGGCAGTCATTCCCTATCGGCAGACCGACGCAGGAAAGGAGGTTCTGATCGTCCACTCCAGCAGCGGGCGCCATTGGGTTGTCCCGAAGGGCATTGTTGAACCGGGTCTGGATCCGGGAGCTTCGGCAGCGGTGGAAGCGCGCGAGGAGGCCGGCATAAAGGGCGTTATTGGTGACAGGCGTCTTGGAACCTTCCGGTACGAAAAATGGGGTGCAACCTGCGAGGTTGCGGTCTACGCCATGGAGGTGACAACGGTTCTGGAGGGCGACGACTGGGAAGAGCGGCACAGGACGCGCAAGTGGGTCTCGCAGGCACGTGCCGCGCGTTTGCTGCATCAACAGGCGTTTCGCACCATGGTCGCCGACATCTAGTAGTGTCGGCGCGCAAAACGCAGTGTCCATTGGCATGATTGGCCACGGAGTTCACCAGACGTCAGTGAACCCGGATCTCAATCCCTGACAACAAACACCGAACACTTGGCTCGGCGGACAACCCGGGACGCCGTCGAGCCGAGGAAATAGTCCGTTGCCGACGGGTGATGTGAGCCCACCAGGATCAGGTCAATCTGGTTGTCGTCGGCATATTGCGCGATTTGAACCCCGGGCTTGCCGGTCACGACCTTGCAAATGATTGTGCTGTCGCCTCCCGCAACGGTCTTGAGTCGGTCGGTGACCTTCTGGGTGAGATGGTTGTCGATTTTCAGATCCACGAATTCCGACACGAAGCCGGGAACATTCTCAAGCACGGTCAGCAAGGTAATTTGCCCGCCTTCAGCAAGAAGATGCCGGGCTGTATCGAGTTTGCGGGCCACGATGTTTTCGTGATCCAGCGCCACGGGAATGAGGATATTCTTGTACATCTCGAGTTCTCCTCGTTTGTCGAACGTCATGATCAGCCAAGGGGCTGTGGTCGAAGCAGGATCAGCCCCGCCCCGACGAGAAGCGCCAGAAAGACCGTTTCGGCAACAAGCAGGGCAACGGAAGCCCGGCCGACTTTCAGAAGATCCTTCGGAACCGTCTTCAATCCGACGGCTGCAATTGCCAGCAACAACAGCCAGCGTGATGCGGATGCTGCCGTGTCAGTCACAAATCCCGGCATCGGGAGAAATGAGTTCACGGCGGCCAGCGCGATGAAACCGGCAACAAAGAGCGGGACCAGGGGAGGGCGGTTTCCGCCTGTTTCTTCCCTGTTGCCGGTCATCCTGACCACCAGCACCACCAGCACGACGATCGGGGCCAGCATGGCCACGCGGATCAGCTTGACCAGCGTTGCGGTTTCACCGGCCGTGTCGGAAATTGAAAACCCCGCGCCGACGACCTGGGCAACGTCGTGAATGGTCGCCCCAAGGTAGATACCGGCCGTCCAGTCGTCAAAGGCAAGGGCCTGACCCAGAACCGGATAAAGGATCATGGCCACGGTCGAAAGGATCGTGACACCGACCACCGTGAAGACCAACCGCTCTTCCGAGCGCTCGTCACGCGGCAGAATTGCGGCAATTGCCATTGCCGCGGACGCTCCGCAAATGGCGACGGATCCCGCCGACAGCACCCCGAACCGGTATCTGAATCCGAAGACGCGTGCGGATGCCAGGCCGAAGCCGATCGTAGCAAGCACGGCGCCCACGACCAGCGCGACCACGGGAAGTCCAAGGGCGCCCACGACATCGAAACTGATCCTGAGACCAAGCAGTGCAACGCCGAGCCTGAGCAACTGCCGCGCGCCAAAGGCAATGCCCGGTTCGCATCGTTGGTCTTCAGACAGGAAGTTCAGCGAGATGCCCAGCAACAGGGCCAGCAACATGGCAGGTGCACCGTAGTGCTCAGCGATAAACTGGCTTGCAAGCGCAATGACACCGGCGACGAGGATCCCGGGCATCAGGGCCCTGGCTCGTGGTCCAAGATTGGTCGGAGACCAGGCAGAAGCGCTGCCGGGTGGTTCCGCCGGGGCGGTGGAACTGGATTTATCCATCGATCATTGTCTGCTTGCACCGGTGCACCAAACACCGAATCCACCCTTGGTTCCTGAGGGCACGAAACACGGAAAAATGCAGGCGGGGGCTAGGGCCTCCGCCTGCGAATGGTTCAGGCACTGCGATAAAGCTTGGTCATCGAGAATTCCCTGTGACCAAGGGCTTCGGCTGCAGTGTGCCGACCATTGGCCGTGCGCCGGATCATTTCGATAAGGTCGTCGCCGGCCTCGTCGATTGTCTTCTCACGCCTCAGAATGCCCGAAACGTCGACATCCACGTGTTCGCTCATGGTGCGGACGGTGCGCGGATTGGCCGTGATCTTGATGACCGGCACGATCGGGTTGCCAACCACGTTGCCCTGCCCGGTCGGGAAGGTGTGGATCACGGCACCACCAGCGGCCATCAGGGTCACGCATTCGGCGGCAGCCGAAGACGAATCCATGAAGTAAAGTCCCTTGCCCGAGTTCGGCGCTTCGGCGGGTTCGAGGATGTCGATGTATTGGGACGTGCGGCCAATTTTCTCGAGGTTGCCAAGGGCTTTTTCCTCGATGGTAGTCAGACCGCCCTCAATGTTGCCCTTGGTCGGTTGACTGTCGGAAAGATCGTCGGTCTGGTGTGCGAAGATCACCTCGTCCTGGTAGGCCTTCCACATCTTGTACCAGCGTTCGCCGACTTCCTCGTTGATTGCGCGTTTCTGGCAAATGTGTTCGGCACCCGTGATCTCCGAGGTTTCACCGAAGAACCCGGTAATGCCTTCCGGAAGCAGCTTGTCATACATGTTTCCGACGGTTGGGCAGGAGCCAAGACCGGTGGTCGTGTCGCTTTCACCGCATTTGGTCGAGATCCAGAGTTCGTTGAGGGCACATTCCTCGCGCTGCAGCTCGGTCGACCAGTGGACGAATTCCTTGGCCTTCCAGGAAGCTGAGCGAATGGTTTCGAAGTCGCCTTTCTGCTCGATCGAGAATTCTGCCACCGGCTTGCCGGTCTCGCGGATGCCGTCGGCAATGCGCTTGGTCCAGCCCGGTTCGATGCCGATCACCACAACGGCCGCAACATTCGGGTTTGCTCCGGTACCGATCATCGTACGGAAATGGAGTTCGAGGTCTTCGCCGAACTGCAGGCGGCCATAGGCATGCGGAATCGCGAGCGTGCCCTTGACGTTGTTGGCAACGGCTTCACAGGCCGCGTTCGAGATGTCGTCCACCGGCAGAATGAGGACGTGATTGCGCACACCGACACGACCGTTTTCGCGTCTGTAGCCCTGTACCGTGATGTTGGAATATTTTGACATGGACACGGCTCCTTACCAGCGCTTGGTTTTGCAGTTGTGCGTGTGGACGTGGCCGCCCTTTGCAATATCGGCAATGATCTTGCCGATGTCCTCGCCGTATTTCGTTGCGGTGTCGCCTTCCTTCAGGTCCTTCAATGCGATCTTGTGTCCGATCGGAACGTCGGCACCTGCGGTCAGACGAAAGGTGGAATTGTCGTGGGTGACGCAGCACAGCATATCGGTGCCGGCGGTGAGCCCCTCCACGACGACCACACCGACATTGTCGGCATGCTCGTGTACGAGCAGATGGGGAATTTCAGACATGAACGTCTCCTGTAGTGTCTGGCTTTAGCAAAATCTTGGGTGCCGCGATGCTTCCCGAACGAAGACCGGCAAAGGCTTCGGCGCCCTCGGAAAGGGTGCGGACTTCGGTCCAGTCGAGCGGTCCGAGCCTGCCATCAAACATGGCCTCGGCCGTGTCCCTGAAGTCCTGGGCCGTGTAGGTGTAGGTGCCGAGAAAGGTGATTTCCTGCAGCGTCAAGCGACGTATGTCCAGGCCGCCCTCGGCCGATCCCAGCCCGATATGAGCGATGACGCCACCCGGGCGCGCGACCCTGGATGCCATGGTTCTTGTTGCCGCAAAGCCAACCGCGTCAATCACGATATCGAACTGGCCGGCGTCCTCGGGGTCCGTGACCTGAAGAACATCGAAACCGCATCGGCTTCGCAGCAGAGCAGCGCGTTCCGTATTGAGTTCGATGACACGAATATCGGAAATGCCCTGGGCCTTCAGGCTGAGCGCGGCGCCGACACCGATCGCGCCGCCGCCGATGACAAGTGCAGCCGGATTGTCGTTTCCCTCGCCCAGGACACGTTTCGCCAATCGGGTCGCATGCCAGCCACAGGCGATCGGCTCGGCAAGCGCAGCCTGCTGGTCGGTGATGTGACCGGGTACGGAAACCAGGTTCTGTTCCGGCATGGCCAGGAAATCGGCGAACCCGCCTTCACGTGGTTGCATGGATATGATCTGACGGTCCGGACAGAGATTGTCCCGGCCGGATTTGCATGCGGGGCAAGTGCCGCAGGTGACCAGCGGGTTAACGGTTACACGCCGACCCGACGTCGGTCCGCTTGCAACGGTCCCGGCAACCTCGTGGCCGAGAATGAGCGGTGCAGGACGCCGTTCGTCATGGCCGAGATAGGCGTGCATGTCAGAACCGCAGATGCCTGTGCAGGCAACCCGTATGAGCACTTCGTCCGCCTTGGGTTCCGGATCCGGAACACCCCGATAGACCAGTTTTTCAGGGCCCGTATAAACCAGCGCTTTCATTTTGCGGTGAACCCTCCGTCGACCATCAGGACCTGGCCGGTGACATAGTCCGAGGCCGATGAAGACAGAAACAGGAGCGGTCCGTCGATGTCTTCGAGCCGCCCGTTGCGGCCGACGCAGGTTTGCGCCGCGTTGCGGGCTGCACGGTCTTCGTCACCAAACACGGCTGCCGTCAATTCAGTCGGAAAGAAACCCGGGCCGATGGCGTTGGCATTTATGCCGTCCTTCGACCAGGCTTCCGCCATGGCACGTGTCAGTTGTGATACTCCACCTTTCGAGGCCCCGTAGGCAATCCCCCCGGGAAATGCGCGGGTGGATTGCAGGGAAGCAAAGTTGATGATGCGCCCCCATCCAGCCTTTGCCATCTCCGGAACGAGAGCCTGGCTCAGGAAGAAGGGTATGGTCAGGTTCAGCATCATCGTGATGTCCCAACCGCCGTCTGTCACCTCGTGGGCCGCTTGCCGGGTGTTGATGCCGGCTGCGTGGACGATAATCTGCGGAGCCCCGAAGGGTTGGCAGATGTTATCCACGATCGAGTCGAGGCGAGCGCGGTCCCCGAGGTCCGCCACCACGGGCGCCGTCTGGCCCTCCGTTTCGTTGTGCCAGGTTTCGAGCTCGTCTTTCCGTCGCGCGACGCCGACAACCGAGGCACCGGCATTTGCCAGCACGGTTGCCGCGCGTCGGCCCAGTCCCGAGCTTGCACCTGTCACGCAGGCAACTTTTCCCGAGACATCGAACAGTCCCGTCATGTGGGTCATGTCAGGCATCGCTGCTCAGGTCGAAAGTCTCTTCGGGGAAGTACTTCCGGAGCCTGATATCGGCGGTGCGGGCATGACCCTCCATGCCTTCCAGGCGCGAGATGCGTTCGGTCGCTTCGGCAACTGGCCGGGCCCCCTCGCGCGTGGCACGCTGCCAGGTGACGATTTTCATGAACTTGTGAACCGATAGTCCGCCTGTATAGGTCGCCGCGCCGGAGGTTGGCAGCACATGGTTGGTCCCAGAGGCCTTGTCGCCAAAGGCGACCGTTGTTTCCTCTCCCAGGAACAATGACCCGTAACAGGCCAGCCGTCCCAGCCACCAGTCGAGATTCGCAGCCTGAACCGTCAGGTGTTCCGGCGCGTAGTTGTCGGAGACAGTTGCCATCTCCTCGCGGTTGTCACACAGAATGACCTCGGCATAGTCGCGCCAGGCAGCGGTGGCGTTCTCCCGATTGACCTCAGGCAGGTCGTCGATGAGTTTGGGCACCAGCTGCATGACTTCTTCGGCGAGCGAGCGGGTGTCCGTTACCAGCCAGACCGGGGAATTGTAGCCGTGTTCCGCTTGGCCAACGAGGTCTGCTGCAACCACCTCCGGGTCCGCTGTTGCATCCGCCAGAATGAGACTGTCGGTGGGGCCGGCAATCATGTCGATGCCGACGCGGCCAAACAGAATGCGTTTGGCTTCGGCAACAAACTGGTTGCCGGGCCCAACGAGGATGTTGGCCTTGGGAAGACCGAACAGACCGAACGTCATGGCGGCGACGCCCTGTACACCGCCCATGGCCAGGATCTTGTCCGCACCGCAGACCTTGGCGGCATAGACGATCGCCGGGTTGATGCCGACACCGGGGCGGGGCGGTGAACACGCGACGATGTTCTCGCAACCGGCGACCTTTGCAGTCGTAACGGTCATGATCGCGCTGGCAATATGGGCGTATCTGCCACCCGGGATGTAACACCCGGCCGTTTTGACAGGGATGCTTTTCTGTCCCGCGATGAGACCTGGAACGATCTCGATCTGGACATCCGTACAGGTTTGTTTCTGCGTTTCGGCGAAGCGCTTCACATTGGCATGTGCGAATTCAATGTCACGCTTCAGCTTTTCAGGCACTTGCGCGGCAGCTGCCTCGATTTCCTCGTCGGTCAGGACGATGGTGCCGTCATATTTGTCAAACTTGGCTGCGTATTCGAGGGCGGCGGCGTCGCCGCCAGCCTCGATCGTGTTGAGAATGTCCTGCACGATCTTCGTCGTATCGGACGCGTCGCTACGCGAAGTCATGGACGCTTTCTTGAGGTACTCGACAGGCATTTTCAGTCCTACTTGTAGATTTCTGGAAGCAGCGTGGTGGAGATTGCCGGGACATAGGCAATCAGCAGCGTCACGCAGAGCATGAAGAAGACGAATGGAACCGCCCGGGCCGCGATCTTCAGGATCGACTCGCCGGTCAGGCCGGACACCACAAAGAGGTTGAGGCCGAGCGGGGGCGTGATGAAACCGACACCCAGAGCCGTGATCATCATGATGCAGAACTGGATCTCATTCATGCCGATATTGTCGGCAAGCGGCTTGAGAATGGGAGCCAGGATCACGATGTTCGGCGTGGTTTCCATGACGCAGCCCGCCGCAATCAGGATGCCAACCATCAGCAGGATGAGGAGCGCGGGTTCATTGGTCAAAGACGTGACCGCGTAGACGAACCCCTGCGGTACACCCAGGATGGCAAGCGCCTGCGCCAGCGGCAGGGAGAAGGCGATGATCGGCACGATCACCCCGTTGACCTTGGCCGAGCTGACGAGCATGGCCGGGAAATCGGACAGTTTCAGCGTGCCGAGAATGAAACCCATGGCAATGGTCACGACTACCGCGACTGCACCGGCTTCCGTCGGTGTCAGGCGACCGGAAAAGATGCCATAGAAAATGATGCCCGGGACAATGAAGGCGTACCAGCCCGATTTCAGGGCATTGCCGATATTGGCCAGCCACTCGGAAAAGGTCATGAGCCCGCCGCCTTCATAGGCGTAGATGCGGTTCATGACGATGTTTGTGACTAGGATCGAAACGAGGATGGCGATACCGGGTATCACGGCGGCAAGAAACAGGGTCGAGGCGGAAATGCCCAGAACAAGGCCGATGATGATATAGGCGATCGACGGCGGGATCAGGATGCCGGTACAGGCCCCTGCGGCGACGAGCGCACAGGCATAGGGCCGCGGATACCCGCTTTCCACCAGGCGTTCGATCGTCATCCGGCCCACTGCGGCTGCGCCGGCAGCGTCGGAACCCGAGATGGCGGAGAACATGCCACAGACCAGAACGGTTGCGGAGCCGAAGCCCCCCTTGGCCCAGCAGGTCAGGGCTTCGGCGACATCAAGAAACTTGCGGCTGAGGCCCGTGCGTACGAGCACGTCGCCGGTGAGGATGAAGAGCGGAACCGCAGTCAGGGCAAAGTGGTCGATGCCATGAAACAGGCTTTCGCCGACAAGTGACAGCGGCAAGGCGCCCGAGATCATCAGCATCGCGATTGCGGCGGCGCCGATGGCGGCCCAGACAGGGACGGCAAGGGCGACCAGTGCGACGAAGATCAGAACCGGGCCATAGAATTCCCATCCCAGTTCGACGGTTTGTTGCTGAAGGTGTTGCCAGAGCATGTGGGTTCCCCTCAGTCGAACAGCTTGTCGCCTTCGTAGACGGGACGTCCGTCACGAAGGTCGCGCAAATCGCGGATGAAAGATTGAGCCAGGCGGAGCAGGACGAGACCAAATCCGAAGGGGACGGCCATCAGGAACCAGACCTGGGAGATTCGAAGCCCGTGGGTTACCGATCCGAACTTCGCCGACACGAGGACGGTTTCAAGCGACCAGTAGAACGCGACCACGGAGACGGCAAACATCACGATGTCGCCGAAAACATAGAGGAATGCCTTCACGCGCGGGCCGACATATTGCATCAGGACATCGATGCGAATGTGGCCTCGTTCCTTGACGGCTGCAGCAGCTCCAATCCACGCGAGATAGATGAAGGAATAGCGAACAATTTCCTCACCCCAGATGGAGGAGTAGGCAAAAACCTCGCGTCGCACGACTTCCACGAACATGGTCAGCACAAGCATCACGTAAAACACGAGAAGCAGCCATCGCTCACCATTCCGATTTATGTTGCTTAGAATTTTGGACATAGGCACTCGCTTGCCGGGCTCGCAGCGGCCGGAGCCATGCGCGCACAACACTTAGGTTTTCGCGTTTTCAGGAAAGAGTTGTCCGGCGCTCGATTGAGCGCCGGACTTTTGGTCCTTAGGCGTCGTGCACGTAGTAACGGCCGCGGGTGTTGGCGGCGTCTTCGAGCTTGCCGAAGGCTTCCATCGAACCGGCCAGTTCGACCTTGAACTTGTCCCATTCCGACCGCTGATAGCCGCCGGCTTCCTGCCATTCGGCAAGCTGGTCTTCGTTCAGCGAGTGGAACTCCACACCTGACTTGGTGAGTTCGGACATGGCGTAGGAGCGCGCAGCCGGGACCTTCGCAAGGTTCTGGGCGGAGGTGATCTCACCGGCAAACTCGATGCCTTCCTGAACGTCTGAAGGCAGGGAGTTGAACCACTCCAGGTTCATGGAATAGACCTGACTGTCCGGCACCGCCTGGGTGAAGGTCACATGGCTCAGGATGTCCTTGAAGCCGAAGACGTAAAGCGCACCGACGGACGGATCGAGTGCATCGGCCACGCCCTGCTTGATCGCAGACGGTGTCTCACCCCACGCAACAGGTGTCGGGTTGGCACCGACCATGCGGTAGTATTGCTGCAGCATTGCGGATCCGGGCACCCTGAACTTGACGCCCTTCAGGTCGCCTGGCGTGATGACCGCACCTGCACCGCCCTTGCGAACTGCAACGACACGCGGGTCGATCACCACGTAGAAGAGCGCCTTGAAGCCGGAGGCCTCGACCTTCGGGTGCACTTCCTTCTTCCAGGCATCAGATGTGACCAGATTGGTGAAACGCTGATTGGAACCGCAGAAATACGGCATGTTGATCAGGTCAACAGCAGAGGCAAACGGAGCGAAGTTGGACAGTGAGTGCTGTGCAGCCTGGATGGTTCCACCCTGAACCGCCTGCGCCAGGGCGCCACCGGCTCCGAGCTGACCGCCCGGGGCAAGCTTGACGTAGACCTTGCCATTCGTGGAGTTCTGGATGTTTTCCTTCAGGTCCAGCTGCATGATCGGGTAGCTGCGAGACGCGCCCAGGATGTAGGCGGTCGCGAGGGTCATGATGTGGTCGGCAGCAGCTTCACGCTGCTTTTCTTCTGCTGCGATTTGTGCGGAAGCTTCCTCTGACCAGAGCACTCCAGCCGCACCTGCCACCAGTGCTGCCGTCAGGCTGCCACGGCCGGCAAGTTTCAGGAAATTACGGCGCTCCGCCGATTTGAGATCGTCGTACTTTTTCATAAAATTCCTCCCAGAATTCCGAATTCAGCGTTGTTCTTGGCGGATTTTTTCGTCTGCTTCACCGCGAAGCACAGCCGCGACAAACGCTATCGAAACAGCGAACAGAAGCAGCATCTCGCCAACATTTCCCAGGAAGGGGGACCCGCCGAAAGAGCCAATCGCCACGTTGGTTACGAAGATCGCAAACAACACCGATGCAATTGCCAGCAACATGATCACCTCCCACTGATCAATTCACGCGACATGAAAAATGTAAGCGCTTACATTTTTGTTTGCAAGCGAAAAAGATATTTTCTTGAGAGAGGAAAAATTGTAAGCAAAATCCAGCCTTTGGCGTTGGTTCCGAGGCTGCAGTCCGGATTCTCGCAATGGATGAAACCAATAAAGTGCCTGTTGGCACGGTCCCAAAACTGGCGGATGTGGCCCGGGTCGCGGGCGTTTCAACCGCGACGGTTTCGCGTTGCCTGAACCTGCCTGACCAGGTCAAGGAAAAGACCATGCGCAAGGTGATGGACGCCATCGACAGCCTTGGCTATTCACCGAATTACAGCGCGCGGGCGCTGGCCGCAAATCGCACCAACACGGTCGGTGCCATCATTCCAACCATGGACAACGCGATCTTTGCGCGGGGCATACAGGCATTCCAGGAGGAGCTTCACAAGAGCGGCTGCACGTTGCTGGTGGCCAGTTCGTCCTATGAGGAAGACCTGGAAGAGGAACAGATCAGAACACTGACGGCGCGTGGCGCGGATGCATTGCTTCTGATCGGCTATCATCGGCAACCGCGCGTCTACGAGTTCTTGAAGAAGCGGCGCATTCCGGCGCTTGTCGCCTGGGCCTATAATCCGGATCAGCCCCAACTGGCGGTCGGCTTCAACAACCATGCGGCAATGAAGTCCCTTGCGCGGGAAGTGCTGGAGCGCGGGCATCGGAAAATCGCCTGTATCACGGCACCAACCGGTTCCAACGATCGCGCGCGGGACCGTGTGCTCGGCGTCAAGGAGGGGTTGCGAGATGCCGGTCTTGATCCCGATGGCCTGACGATCATCGAAACCAACTATTCCATTGAAAACGGCGCCCAGGCCTTCCAGGAGCTGATGACTTTGGATGAACGCCCGACTGCGGTCATGTGCGGCAATGACGTGCTTGCCGTTGGTGCACTGAAGGCGGCGACCGAGATGGGACTGAAAATACCGGATGACGTTTCGATCACCGGATTTGATGACATCGAGCTGGCGAGTGTCGCCCCGGTTCCGCTGACAACGGTGCATGTTCCGCACCGGCGCATGGGCCAGTTCGCAGCCCAGGCGCTGATTGAAACGCTGGACTCAGGTCAAACCGGCGAGAGCCATGAATTGCCGACAAATATCTGTTTCCGGGGAACGCTTGCGCCGCCGCCCGAAAAGTGAGGCTGGGTGCTACGTGATCGATACATTTCCGACAATTCAAGAGCGCGACAGAGCGCATGCTCCAAACAACTGCTGCGGAAATGGCTGTGCCATTCCCGCAGATCAGTTGAAACGGTTGATTTGGGTTCGTGTCAGTTCTTGACCACGACGTAGACGGTGGTGCCGTTTTCGGTCACAGCCTGGTAATAGACACCGCCGCAATTGTAGTAGCCATTATAGGGTGTGCAGCCAGAAATCGAGTGGCGACGGTTCACGCGACGCGAGGTTCTTCGTGCCGTGCGCCGTGCGGTATTCTGGGAAGCGGTCTGTGCCTTGGCTTCGCTGACCGAAAATGAAACCGGATTGCCGGTTTGCAATTGGGACATGTTGATTTCGCCGACATAACCGATGGAAAAGGCTGCCGCTGCGAGGGTGAGTGCTTTCATGTTCATTTGATTACCTTTCAGTTTTCTGGTCCGGATCCGAGATCTCGCGAGACCAGGCTTGTTCTTCGTGTGTGTGGTGGATGATTGCGCTGATGATCAGTTGCTTTGAGCAGCGTCTTCAGCAGCGTTGTGACGCCGGTTGACACGGCGTGATGTCCGGCGGGAGGTCCGGCGGGCTGCGTTCTGAGATGCAGTCTGGGCGTTGGCTTCGCTAACTTGGAACGGCACGGAACTGCCGGATTGCAGGGCGGACATGTCGACTTCTCCGACATAGGCAATGGAAAATGCGACGGCTGCAAGGGTGAGGGCTTTTGCTGTCATTTTACTGCTCCTTGGTTTGAGACTGCCCCCCAAAGGGCAGTGTTGCTTGTTGACAAGCGGAATATGGATGAGAGCGAAGCCGTCTTCTTTTTCGATCTGGCCAAGTGCTTTTGCGTTCTGGTCATTCTTCCGGGCGGTCGCGCATGTCTGGTCCGGCCCTCCGCGTTTCCGTAAAAAGGCAGTCAAAACAAAGCGAGCGCCGGGATGACTGATCCGAGCGCTCGCTTTGAGAACCGGGCCGAGGCCCGTGATGTCGTGTGGTCAGTGGCCAGAACCGGCAAGGCCGATGCCGGAGGCCAGGCCAAGCCAAGCCTTGATGCGCAATCCAACAGCCTTGATGATGCCAAGTGCTTCAATCACATGCGCCGTGAAACTGCCTTCAAGAGAACCTTTCAAATGGGTCGTGTAGGTCTGAACGATGCAGCCACTGCCAGGAACAAGCAGATCGCGATGCTCCGCATGAACAAGGTCGAGATGTGCCACGATCTGTCCGCGTCTTGCCCGTTCTGCGGGTTCCATGAGCTTGCCGCTCGGGGCCATCTGACCGGAGGAGATCGGTTCCTGGATGCGTGTGATACGGGCAGGCAGGACCGTGTTGGTCATGGCGATATTGAAGTTGCTTTCGCACGCGATTTCGGCGGCCATGCCCTCATAGAGTTCGGTTCGAGAGACTTGAGAAAAACCGGCCACGATGCGGCCGCGAGCAACCGGCCCGCGATCCGGGACAATGACCATTGCCGGGCTCATTGCTGCCGGTGTTGCACGCGCGCCAACGTTGAGTGTCAATTGCTCGACTGTGCCGTCCACGAGACTGTGTACACGTGTCTTGTCGAGCTCCACTTGTGCCTGCTTGAGAGAGGCCTTCGCACTTTCCAGCTGGGCTGGAAGAATGGAGTTTGCCTGAACCTTGGCAGCGGCCAGCTTGCTTTCCGCGGCTTCGACTTCCGCAATGCGTGTGTCCCGCTGTGACTGCGCCCGTTCCAGCTGGCTTGGCTGATAGGCCGCGGACCCACGTGCCTGAAGTTCCCTGTGATCGGCGAGTGTCATTTCCGCCTGCTTCAATCCGGCAAGCGCTGCGTCACGCGTTGCCGTCGCCGTTTCCACGTCGAGGTGGGCGGCTTCGAACGCAGCCTTGATCTCGTCGATTTGACGCTGGGAATATTCGACCTTGGCGACCTCGGACGCGCTTTCAATTGCGAAAAGCGGATCGCCGATGCGGACATGGTCGCCCCCGTTCACGAAGACCTCGGTCACGGTGCCGCCGGTATCCGCGACAACAGGAACAGTTCGGAAAGGGACAAGGCCGGTGAAGGATTTCGGGTAGTAGTAGAAGACTGCGAAAAAGACGACCAGTGCCAGAACGAACCACAGGAAAAGCGCCCGGTGAACGTTGTAGAGCGTGATCGGCAGGCCGCGCCAGCGAAGATACATGACCCGCAAGACGAAGGGGAAGGATGTGACGATGATCTCGATCATTTTGCGATCTCCTCGTCTTCGGGCCGCCACCAGAGCATGAAGTCCCGGGCGATGGCCGTCAGGATCAGGGCCGCCGGCAGCAGGATGCTGAAATGACTCAAGGCCGGCATGATCTCGTAAGCCAGCGCCACGGTCAGCATCATCGGGATCGTGGTACGCAAGGGGGTGCCCTTGGCGCGATGTTCCGCGTAGTGGTCGAACTGGGAATAGAGATGGACGACCAGAAAGATCGCCAGGAAGAAGACGATCAGGCCAACCCACGAGTACCAGTCTGACTGGGACGGGGCGACCCACCATCTCGGATCGTCACCTGCGGCGGCTGGTGTTGTCATGCATCCGGCGACCAGTAGGGCCGGCACTAGAAGTTTTCTCACGATGGATGTCCTTTGCTTGTCGGAAAGCCGCCCCCCGAGGGCAGCATCGAGTGTTCACGCCGGACACATGGGAGCCGCGAGCCGTCCCATCTTTCGACTTCTGGTCAACGGTTTTTTAGTTCTGGACAATCAGGGTGGTTTTTTGAACGCTGCGTCAGCAGGCCACCAATTGCGAGGGGAGTTTCCGGATGCCGCGCGTCAGCGCATACCGCTTGAAGCATGTGGCGCGTGTCTACGCCAAGGAAGAGAACGCTGCGGTTTCCTTCGAGGAGATCCTGTCGCACGCCGGCATCGGTGCTGATGTTCTGACGGACCAGAATGCCAGGGTCGAACTGATCGCAGAGGCCGCTGCGGTGGAACGGGCCTGCGATGTGCTTGACGACCCGACATTTGCGGCGCGTACGGGTCTGTCCACGCCCGGCGCAAAGACGCTTCTGGCTTACCTGGCACGCGCGAGCGAAACTGTTGGTCAGGTTCTCGAGTTTGCCAGACGATACTATACGCTGGAGGACCCGCATCTGCAGTTCCATGCCTTTGAGACCGACAATGGCCCGGTTGTTGCCTTGAAGAGCGAGGTTCTCGCCGGCAACCAGTCACCAAGATACTGGGAGTTGCTTGCTTTCGGCATGTTCATGCGGATCCGGCAAATTGCCGGACCGGAGCTTGGCGCGCTTGGGGTCATCCTGGAAACAACGGATGCCGACCATTGCCGGCAGCTTTCAGAGATTGCGGGCTGCGAGGTTGCGAGCGGTCAGCAGATGTGCGGCGTTCGATTGCCGGTTGGCGGTCTGGACTTTCCGATACCAACGTCAGATGCCGCGTTGGTCGACCACCTGACAGCTCATGGAGATGCGCGGCTGGAAAGCATGCCGCGGGAGGTCGAGAGCCTGTCCAGCAAGGTCATCGCTCTTGTTCGCAGTCAGCTGCCAGGTCATCTGCCCAGCGGTGACGAAGTGGCCGAGAAACTGTTCATGACGCGCCGGACACTGACACGGCACCTTGCCGCCGAAGGCACGACCTACAAGGCCTTGGCGGAGGGGGGCCGCTGCGAATTGGCCAAACGGCTCCTCGTGGGAGAAGGCAGCATCGCACAAGTTGCCTTCCTGCTGGATTTTGCCGACCAGGCGGCCTTTTCAGTTGCCTTCAAGAGATGGACCGGAACAACCCCGGCGCAATTCAAGAAATCCAACGTCTAGTGACAGTCCCCTGCCTGTTCAGGTCAAGTCGGTAGCTCAGAGCGGCACGCGCGGGACAGGCTTGCGTTGAGCCTGCCTGCCCCGGTGGTGTGTTGAACTGCGTCCGGTCTCAGGACATTTCCTGGTAGAGTTTGGACATCTGGACGGCTGCGTTTGCAGCTTCCCTGCCTTTCTTGACGAAGTGATCGTAGTAGAAACCCTGGTGTTCGTCAGACGGTTGGAAGTTGTGCGGTGTCAGGGAGACCGACAGGACCGGAACACCGGTTTTCAGGCCGGCTTCCATCAATCCGGAGACGACAGCCTGGGCGACGAAGTCGTGTCGGTAGATGCCGCCATCGACCACAAGAGCTGCCGCTGCGACGGCATCGTATTTGCCGGTTTCAGCAAGTTTTTGAGCCAGAAGCGGCATCTCGAAAGCGCCAGGGACGTCAAACACGTCGACTTGCGCATCTACGCCGAGTTCGGAGAGCCGTTCCCTGAACCCCTTCAGGGTCTGGTCAACGATGTCCGCGTGCCACTGAGCCTTGATGAATGCGAATGCGGGGGATTTTGTCACTGCCGAGATCCTTTCCAAATGACAAGATCCCAGAGCGCCAAAAAGCGCCCGGGCCAAGACCCGGTCACTCTTTCTCTCCCGTCCGGACTTTGACCGTCGGCTCCGGAATTTCACCGGGATCTGCTGACCCGACCCGAAGGTCGGCGCTCGCGGGCTGTCACCGCCGGTGGGGAATTTCACCCCGCCCTGAGAATGGAGCTGCACTAGCACCTCGGCGCCATGAGGTCAAAGGTGAAAATCGCTCCTTTCGGGTAAGTCCGTACAAAGCGTCGTGAGTGAATTTCCGCGCCTTCGGTCCCGATCACCAAACAGCTTTGGCTGCGCCGGCTTCACGGCGTTGGCGTCTTCAATTCAGGTCCTTCAGCAGCCGACCGTGCTTGCGGGTCTGCTCGATCACTTCTCCGAATGTCTGGTACCCGCGCGAGGCGAGGATCGGCAGCATCTTGCAGAGCGCTTCGGCTGTCGCCTGCGCATCGCCCAGAGCGGTGTGGCGCAGTTCGGGAGGGATCGTGATGCCCAGTCTTTCGCAGACAGCGTCCAGGGTGTGTTTTTCCGTTTCGCCGTACAACACGGCGGAAAGCAGAACGGTGTCGAGCAAGGGATGATCCCAGACCAGCCCGGACGCTTTCTCATGACGGTGCAGGAATGCCATGTCGAAGGGCGCATTGTGCGCAACAATTACGGCACCACGGGCAAAGCCATGAAACTGACCGACTGCAGTAGGCGCATCCGGGGCGTCTATCACCATGTCGTCGGAAATGCCGTGCACGCGTGTCGAGGGCAGGGGAATGCTGCGCCCCGGATTGACAAGCTGGTCGACCTTTTCCCCTGGCACGATGCGCCCGTTGACCACGCGCACCGCACCGATCTGGACGATCTCGTCCTTGTTCGGCATCAGGCCGGTGGTCTCCGTGTCAAACACGACGAAGGTCAGCGACTGAAGCGGGCAATCCTCGATCGCCAGTTCGCTCTCCTGTTCACTCAGATCGAAATCGTAGATCAGCGGCCGCGCCGCCTCCGGAGAGATTTGCGCCTGCGTGCTGTCGACAAGGACCATGTAGCCCGGGGTCTGATCGAGTTTTTTCAGGTGCAGTTTGAAGCTGAGCTTGCCTCCGGTGCCGCGAACTTCGGCGAAAGCATCCGTTCGTGATCCTGTCAGCTCGTCATGCGCGGTGCGCAGATCCTCTTCGACAAAATAGTCAAAGATGGAGGCGTTGAGGCGCGGCACCTGGACAAGGCTCAGCACATCATGTGCCTGGCCGTCATAGAGGGTGATCTGGTGGCGCGGGCTGACGAGAATGATCGCGACGGGGATCTCCGTCAGCAGCGCGGAAAGATTGGTGCGCTCCGCAATCAGTCTTGCCGTTTCGCTGGCGACGATCTCGTCTGCATCTGCCGATACCTTCGAAAGCTTCTCCGCGACAGCCTCGACTGCTGGGGCAAGATCCCCGAGATAGCGCGCCTGATGCAGATCCACCGACGTGTCGACATCGGCATGGGTGCGTGTGCGGATGGTTGCGGAGAGCCGTTCGATCGGCTTGGCGACATTCTCGTCAAAGAGAAACCAGACCCAGGTTGAGACTGCCAGGATACCAAAGAGCGACAGTGCCCCGGCGAAGAGGAAGCCCGATTCCGTTCCGCTTTCAAAGGATCGGCTGTATCCCGCGTAGAGGGACGCTCCCACAGCTGCGGTGCAAGCAACCGCGATCCCCAGGAAAAGCAGGAAAATCCGAAGCCTCAGTCCCAGGGAAGTCAGCATCAGCTTTCTCCGCAGATTGTGGTGACGATCGGGTCATCCTCTCCAACGGTGACCCAATTGGCGCCGGAGACGAGGCCGTCATCCTGAAACGTGATCGCGTCCGTGAGCGCCGCGCGCCGGAAACCGGGGCAATCGGCGAGAACCGGCAGTTTGTTCACCGGTGCCCACCGGCCAAAGAAATAGACGTCCGCCAACTTCATTCCGGGCTGATCGGAGTGGGTCTGCGCCGTTGCCGTATCAACGGCAACAAACCTCTCCACGAAGGGCCAGACAAAAGTCCAGGGACGGTAGAAGGCCTTGTTTTCAACGGTCTGCGCCACGACGACACCGTCCGGCAGGGCTTCCGTTGTGCGGGAGTACCAACCATACTCGTTGGAGATCGTGGCCAGGATCATGGCGACGCCGGCCGCAACGGGCGTGAACCAGCGGGGCAGCCGTCCTTTCAGGACCCTGTTCACCAGCATGACGGCACCCGCTGCTGCGATACCAGCCACAAAGGTCGCGATCAGTTCCACAAACATGGCAATTCTCCAAAGCGGTTCCGGCTGCAATCCGCAAGATTGCCCGGTGACCGGAAACGTTCATCAGCTCAGCATACCGCGCCCATGGCCCACTGCCGACTGCATGGTTTTGACGACAACGAACGCATCGCGCAGATGACTGCGTTCAAAGTCCGACAACATGGCCGGCATCAGGAAATTGTCCGGTGCATGCCCCTGTTTGACGAGATCCGCCTGGTGTGACAGCCGGGTTTCGGCGATCAGGTCATAGGCGTCGAGCAGATCGCCGGCACCGGAGGCGCTGAGTTCGCCCTTGGCGCGCGCCTCGACCAGGCGGGCCCTGGTGTTGACGGCGCCGATCTGTCCCCGGAGCGCATAGATACGGGCCAGATCAACGATGGGCACCACGCCGTTCAGTTTCATGTCCAGGGCATTCTTGTGTTCGCCCGAGCGAATGGTGGCCAGGCCGCGCAACAGACTCAAGGGTGGCATGTGCTTCAGGGAATTGCTGATCATGTGGGCCACGAAGATGGAGTTTGCGCTCGCTTCCTTGAGCGTTTCCTCCTGCAAGCGGTCGAACAATTCGGTTTGCCCGCCGATGGGGCGCAGGTCGAACATGACGGAACTCAGCATCTGCGCTTCCGGATCGGGCTTGGCGATCCAGCCGGCAAAATAACCCTTCCAGACGCTGATCGGCTGGCGCCAGCGCGGATTGATTGCCATCATGTCACCGGGGCAATAGACGTACCCGCTCGTGTTGAGCCCGTCGCAGACAAAACTTGCCAGATCCGCGAAGTAGCCGTCCCTGTCTTCATCCGAAACAGTGTCATCCAGGAACAGGCAATTGTCCTGGTCGCTGACACCCGTCTGTTCCTGCCGCCCTTGCGAGCCGCAGGCCAGCCAGAGATAGGGTACGGGGGGCGGGCCCAGTTTGTCCTCTGCAAGCGCAAGCAACCGACGCGTTGCCGTGTCGGCGATATCCGTGATCAACCGTGTCACGACTTCGTGCCGGCTTCCACCGGCGACGAGCTGGACCAGCAGGTTCGGTATGCGCGCGGTGACAGCAGCGATCTCTTCCGCAGAACCGGCCTTGCTGATTTCGCCCACAAGTTCACCGGAGCTGACTGCCTGGAACCGGGTGAGGTCCGTTTGCGTCACGATGCCGACCAGTTTGCCATTTTCCACGATCGGGACATGCCCGATCCTGCGTTCCATCATCAGGTGCAGGATGTCGGAGCCGATCGATGAGGGCGAAAGGGCGAGAGGGTTGGCCGTCATGACCTTCGACACCGGCGTGTCGATTGGCATGCCTTCGGCCAGCACCTTGCTGGTCAGATCCCGGATGGTCACGATACCGGTCAGCGTAGCGTCGGGCCCGGTGATGCAAAGCGAGGAAACGTGCCTGTCGCGCATCGTTCGGGCAGCGTCCTGTGCCGTTGTCTCGAGCGAACACGTGATCGGTGTACGCGCCATCAGGGTTTCGGCAAGACTGGTTGCAAGTCCCTGACCACGGTTTTCACTGCGCCGGGCCCGGTCGAAGAAACGCGCGAAGGCCTTGTTTTCGGAGATCAGCTCGTTGAAAACGGCGGCCGGAAGCACGAGCAGAATTGTGTTTTCATCGGCACGCGAGGAGGTGACGGCGATCCCGTCACGCATGAGGCCACGTTCGCCGAATGAATTGCGTTGTCCGAGATGGCTGATGACGACGTCATTCTCGTCCCTGACCACGATGGTTCCATCATAGATCAGAAAAAGGCCTGGAAGCCCGTCGCCAAGCCCGTAGACCTGCGTGCCCTTCTCGACGGTTTTTGCTTCCACTTCACCCGCGAGTGTTTCCAGCCTGCTTTCGGCCAGGGAATCATAGGGGTGAACGGTGTGCAAAAAGCGCAGGATCTGTTCTGGCGTCAGTGACATCGAATAGCCTTCTGTCCGGAACCACAAAAGAAAAAGGTCCTGCCCAACGGTCGCCGGGCAGGACAGGATCGGGAGGAAAGGGGCAGCTTGATTAGCTCAACTGCCCGCTTGGGGATCAGTGATCCTGTGCTGCACCAGCGCCGCGGGGAATACGGACACTGTGTACCAGATCCTTGATCGCTTGCGGTGTTTCCTTGGTCATGCCTGCAACAACGTAGGCCACAGCGAAGTTGACCATGGCACCGATTGCGCCGAACGAGGTCGACTTGACGGTTCCAAGAAGCGGGTCCGCATCCGTGAAGCTGTTGGTGCCCGGAATGAAGAACCAGCCCTTGTGCAGGAAGATATAGACCAGTGTCACGACCAGGCCGGCCAGCATCCCGGCGACAGCACCGGTGTTGTTGATGCGGGTCGAGAAGATCCCCATCATCAGCGCCGGAAAGATCGACGCAGCTGCAAGGCCGAAGGCGAGTGCCACCGTTTGCGCGGCAAATCCTGGTGGGTTCAATCCGAGATAGGTTGCCACTGCAATGGCCACGGCCATCGCGATACGTGCTGACAACAGCTCTCCTCGTTCTGAGATCGCCGGATTTATCGCCCCCTTGATGAGGTCATGACTGACCGCCGACGAAATCGCCAGTAACAGACCTGCAGCCGTCGACAATGCGGCGGCAAGACCACCGGCAGCCACCAGACCGATCACCCAGCTTGGCAGGTTCGCGATTTCCGGGTTGGCGAGAACGAGGATGTCACGGTTGAACTTTGTCAGCTCGTTACCCTTCCAGCCCTTTTCCTCGGCCATGGTCTGCATGTCGGCATTCTTGTCGTTGTAGTACTGGATCTTGCCGTCGCCATTCTTGTCTTCCCAGTTGAGAAGACCAGTTTTCTGCCACGTGTCCATCCAGTCGTAGCGCTTGTCGTCCTGGATCTGTTCCAGGGTGACGGCGCCGCCGTTGATGCCGCCATTCGGCCACATCATTTCTGTGATGTTCAGGCGGGCCATCGCGCCGACTGCCGGTGCGGTCAGGTAGAGCATGGCAATGAAGACCAGTGCCCAGCCGGCAGACCAGCGTGCGTCAGAAACCTTCGGCACGGTGAAGAAGCGCATGATCACGTGCGGAAGACCGGCTGTACCGATCATCAGGGACAGGGTGAAGAGCACCATGTTGAACGTGTCAGCATGGTGGGCGGTATAGGAATTGAATCCGAGTTCCGTCACCACCTGGTCCAGCTTGGCAAGAAGCGGCACGCCACTGTTGACATCGTCGCCGAACAGTCCAAGGGCCGGGATCGGGTTGCCGGTCAGCTGAAGCGAGATGAAGATTGCCGGGATGGTGTAGGCCGTGATCAGAACGACATACTGTGCAACCTGCGTGTAGGTCACGCCTTTCATGCCACCGAAAACCGCGTAGGCGAAGACGACACAGGCACCGATCAGGAGGCCGGCGGTATTGCTGACTTCAAGGAACCGACCGAACGCAACACCAACACCGGTCATCTGGCCGATAACGTAAGTGGTGGAGGCGACGATCAGACAGATCACCGCGACGATACGGGCCGTCTGGCTGTAGAAGCGGTCACCGATGAACTCGGAGACGGTGAACTTGCCGAACTTGCGCAGATACGGGGCAAGCAGCAAGGCCAGCAGCACGTAACCGCCGGTCCAGCCCATCAGGAACGAGCTGTTGTCGTAGCCGGTGAACGCGATCAGGCCGGCCATGGAAATGAAGGAGG
Source organism: Roseibium sp. (assembly GCA_017643925.1). Lineage (GTDB taxonomy): Bacteria > Pseudomonadota > Alphaproteobacteria > Rhizobiales > Stappiaceae > Roseibium. Next base: position 210,142 of record JAEPML010000006.1, read on the forward strand.
CTGCCGACATCCAGTCTGCCGCCGTTGCCATGCCGTTCGTGACCGGATGCACGCCACGTCCAGCGGCGTAAAATTCGGAGGTGGACCCGGCACGGGCCCAGATTGCGATGCCGATGTAGAGCGCGAAGGAGCCACCCACAAACAGCAGATTGATAGTAAACTGATCCATCTGTTCCCAGGCCCCTTATTCTTCGTCCACGCCGTGTTCACGGTCGAGTTTGTTCATCCTGAAAGCGTAGAAGAAAATGATCGCCAGGAAGACGAGGATCGAACCCTGCTGGGCGAACCAGAAGCCGAGGTCGGTGCCGCCGACGGATATACCGCTCAGCATGGGGCGCAGCAGAATGCCAAACCCGAAAGAGACCAGCGCCCAGATCACGAGGCTGACCACGATAAGGCGCATATTGGCGGACCAATAGGCGTTGTTGGACGAGTTATCAGACATTTAGTCTCCTCCACTTCAGTCCGGTTGTTTCCAGAACACGCCTCACACGCGCATCCCGACTTCCTCCTTTCGCGTCAGGCATCAAGTCCTGTCGCGACCGAAACCCCGGATCCAGCACAAGTCAGGATCATCACCGGGACAGCGCAAAACGAGACGGGGAGGTGATCTGGATCTCGACCCGATGCCGCTTGGAAAGTGTTGACTTTCGCGCGGAACGGACGACAGACCTGGAAGGGAAACCTTTGCACATCATGCGATGTTCGAAGCCCCGCCCCCTCGATCACAACCACAGGATTGCAGGTCACATTTCCCGATCCGGGGATGCCGGGCGTCGGAAAATCGTTCCTGCGTATCGCGGTTTTTGCACTGCAGTGACGTTTAGTAACAGCGCTGTTTTTCCGTTCAAGACTACTTAGGTATGGACTACTTAGGTCTATCAATACCAAGGTATAACAAGAGCTTAGGGAAAATACTGATGACCCTTCGGCGTATGCTCAGTTGGGAGCGTGGGCGCTGAAATTGAGTATTTGCGCCTGTGTTTTGTTTCCAAACACGACGTGAAACTCTCGTTCAGCCGGTGCGCGAAAAGCGGCAATGGAGGTCGGCTACGGCGCTGAAATTTCGACCTGTTCAACCTTCAGTTGGCGTCGGGCTGGAGCTCCGGCCGTGCCGCATCAAAAGCCGGAATCTGCAGGCACCGTGCTTCGATTTCTGTCAGCCGTTTGAACCGGGTGAGGTCGCAGCCCCAACGGTGCGCATTGTAAAGCTGGGGGACGAGACAAAGGTCGGCAAGGCCAGGCGCGTTGCCGAAACAGTAAGGCGCATCCGGGTCCAGCATTTGCTGGAACGCGGTGAAGCCCTGGGTCATCCAGTCGTTCATCCAGTCAACGACGGTGTCCTGGTCGTGTCCCATGGTCTTCAGCTTGTTAATGACGCGAAGATTGTTGACCGGATGGATATCAGCCGCGATCACCAGCGCTGCCGCCCGGACCTGAGCTCGCAGTAAGGGATCTGTCGGCAAGAGCGGTGGTTCCGGTCGGGTTTCCTCCAACCATTCCAGGATCGCCATCGATTGGGTGAGGGCGCTGCCGTCTTTCAGAACCAGCGTGGGAACTCCGCGGCCCGGATTGAGACCGGCATAGTCGGGACTGTTCTGCTCTCCCGCAACAAGGTTCACAGGGATCGATTCTACCGAAAGCTCCTTCAGGTTCAGGGCAATCCGGATCCGGTAGGAGGTTGTTGACCGCCAGTAGGTGAACAGTTTCATGTTTTCCAGGTCATTCATCCCAACTTCCTTCACCCTTGCTCCCTGAAACACGTACCCCGCGCGCTCAACCGGATTTGCCGATTGCACGCCGCGTACCACACTCGACGCATTCCAGATTCAACAAGATATCCGTTGATGTGTGGTATTTAGTTTCAGATGAAACCAATTTATCGTTTCGATTGTGCCGAGTGTCAATCGTTTCCGGTGACTGCAATCGCGACCGGTTCGCCGGGCAAACTGGACGACACCGTTGGCCATGCTTGTCTGATCGTTAGGCGGGCAAGCACGGGAGGACCTGAGTAGACATGCATCTTCTCTAGTTAGGTAATTGAGAAATATCGGAAAAAGAGGCCTGTTTCCTCAAAGGGTCACAAAAAAGTCGAAAAATAGGTTTGAAGTGTGATGTTATGACGTTATAAATAGACCGATCGGTCGATTTATTTATCGATCTCTTCTGGTTCTGAGGGAGCGCAATGCCGGAAGCCTTCATCTGTGATGCAGTCAGAACGCCGATCGGCCGTTATGCCGGTGCGTTGTCGGAGGTTCGTGCTGACGATCTGGCAGCCATTCCGCTTGCGGCCCTGCGAGACAGAAATCCGCAGGTGGATTGGGAATCCGTCGACGATGTCCTTCTCGGATGCGCCAATCAGGCTGGTGAAGACAATCGGAATGTCGCGCGCATGGCCGTGCTGTTGTCCGGGCTGCCCGAATGCGTTCCGGGAACAACCGTCAATCGACTATGTGGGTCGGGTATGGATGCGGTGGGTCTGGCTGCACGGACAATTCGATCCGGTGATGCAGGGCTGATGCTGGCGGGCGGCGTTGAAAGCATGAGCCGCGCTCCCTTTGTGATTGCCAAGGCCACAAGTCCCTTTTCCCGTAACGCGGAGATGTATGACACCACCATCGGCTGGCGTTTCAAGAACAGCAGGCTCGAGAGCGCATTCGGTGCGCACTCCATGCCGGAAACGGCTGACAATGTTGCCGAGGAGTTCAGGATTTCCCGCGAGGACCAGGACCGGTTTGCAGCCGAGAGCCAGCGACGCTGGGAAATTGCCCAGGCCGAAGGGATTTTCAACGAAGAGATCGTCCCGGTTGAGGTTCCGCGCCGCAAGGGGGACGCGGTCGTGGTCGACACGGACGAGCATCCACGTCCGGGAACACGTGCGGAAAATCTCGCCAGGCTGCGCGGTGTCAACGGACCGGCGCTGACTGTGACAGCAGGCAACGCCTCCGGTGTGAATGACGGGGCGGCCGCCCTGGTCGTTGCTTCGGAAGACGCAGCCGCCGCCAATGGCCTGAAGCCCATGGCACGTGTTGTCGGGATGGCGGCAGCCGGTGTGGCTCCGCGCATCATGGGGATCGGTCCCGGGCCGGCGTCGAGAAAAGTTCTGAAGGCGGCTGGTCTGAGTCTCGACCAGATGGACGTCATTGAGCTCAACGAAGCTTTTGCATCCCAGGCGCTCGCGGTGCTTCGGGACCTCGGGCTTCCCGACGATGCTTCGCATGTCAATGCAAATGGCGGCGCCATTGCCATGGGCCATCCGCTTGGCATGTCCGGGGCCAGACTGGTGCTGCATGCGGCTTATCAGTTGCAGCGAACCCAAGGCCGTTACGCGCTTTGCACCATGTGTGTTGGTGTAGGTCAGGGCATTGCGCTCATACTGGAGCGTGTTTGAATGGACAGGATTGAAGACGCGGGCGAGATTGTCGATCACGGCGCGAGGGAGAAAAGGTCATGTATGCACAACTGGTGAAATCTGACGGTCTCAAGGCACGCGAGGACATGTCTGCGGAAGAAAGAGCCTTTCAGGACCGTGTCGACAATGGCGAAAAGATCGAGCCGAAGGACTGGATGCCGGAGGGGTACCGCAAGACCCTGATCCGCCAGATCGGACAACATGCCCATTCCGAAATCGTCGGTCAGTTGCCGGAAGGAAACTGGATCACCCGTGCACCGTCGCTGGAACGCAAGGCCATCCTGCTGGCCAAGGTCCAGGACGAGGCCGGTCACGGTCTCTATCTCTATTCGGCTGCCGAGACGCTGGGTGTTTCCCGTGACGAACTGCTCGAGAAGCTCCACAGCGGCAAGATGAAATACAGTTCCATCTTCAACTACCCGACCTTGAACTGGGCGGATATCGGCGCGGTCGGCTGGCTCGTTGACGGCGCCGCGATCATGAACCAGGTGCCGCTGCAACGTACCTCCTACGGTCCCTACAGCCGCGCCATGATCCGCATCTGCAAGGAAGAGAGCTTCCATCAGCGCCAGGGCTATTCAATCATGATGAAGATGGCCTTCGGAACGCTGGAACAGAAGGAAATGGCCCAGGACGCGTTGAACCGCTTCTGGTTTCCGTCGCTGATGATGTTCGGTCCATCGGACAAGGATTCGGTCCATTCCGCACAATCCATGGCCTGGAAGATCAAGATCAACACCAATGACGAGTTGCGCCAGAAATTCGTCAACGAGACGGTGCCGCAGGCGGAATATCTCGGACTGACTATTCCGGATGAAAAGCTGGCGTGGAACGAAGACAAGCAGGGCTATGACTTCTCCGAACCTGACTGGGCTGAGTTCTTTGAAGTGATCAAGGGCAACGGGCCCTGCAATCGCGAACGCATGGAGGCCCGGGTCAAGGCCTGGGACGAGGGTGAATGGTTCCGTGACGGTCTGAATGCCTATGCCGAAAAGGCAGCCGACAGGCGGAAGGCCGCTGCCACCGCGGCAGAAAAACCGGGATACAGGTAAACGAGGGAGGATCAGCCATGTCGAAGAAAGAATGGCCGCTCTGGGAAGTCTTCATCCGCGGACAGCACGGTTTGAACCACCGGCACGTTGGCAGCCTGCACGCGCCGGATGCCGAAATGGCGATCAACCATGCGCGCGATGTCTATACCAGGCGGCGCGAAGGGGTTTCGATCTGGGTTGTCCCGTCCAAGGACATCACGGCTTCGAGCCCATCTGAAAAGGGACCTCTTTTCGATCCAGCGGAAAGCAAGACCTATCGTCATCCAACCTTCTTCGACATTCCCGACGAAGTGGGGAAGATGTGATGTCGGAGATGCCAACAAACGCAACTGCAGATGCGGCCGTGACAGATCAGGCATTGCAGCCTGCATTCTTCGACTGGCTGTGCCGCATGGGTGACAACGCCCTCGTGCTGGGTCACAGAACGTCCGAATGGTGTGGCCACGGTCCTGTCCTTGAGGAAGACATTGCGCTTGCCAACACGGCTCTGGATCTGATCGGTCACACGCAGATGTGGCTGGGTCTTGCGGGTGAAGTGGAAGGCAAGGGGCGGGATGCAGACGCTCTCGCCTACCTGCGGGACGCAATGAAGTTCCGCAATTTTCTGCTGGTCGAATTGCCCAGGGGCGACATGGCCGTGACGATGATGCGCGAATTCCTGTTCGACGCCTACCATCATCTCCTGCTTGCCTGGCTGTCGGAAAACTCATCCAGCCCACGGGTTTCGGAAATTGCTGCCAAGGCGCTGAAAGAAGTCAGCTATCATCTTGATCGGGCGTCGGACATTGTCGTTCGGCTTGGCGACGGCACGGCCGAAAGCCATCGCCGGATGCAGGATGCACTCGACCTGTTGTGGCCTTACACGGGTGAAATGTTCACCAGTGACGAAGTCGACAGGGCGATGGTCACTGCCGGGATTGCACCGGATCTCGAGATGTTGCGGAGCAAATGGGAAGCATCTGTTCGTGACATCCTGGAAGAAGCCACGCTGAAGGCCCCGGACCCCGGGGGTTATGCGCATCTTGGCGGCAAGCAGGGCCGGCACACCGAACACCTTGGGTACATTCTTGCTGAAATGCAGTTTCTGCAGCGCGCCTATCCCGGTGCAAGCTGGTAGGGGAGCGGTATGATGTCCTCCGCGCTGCAACCCGAAGCCGAAGAAATCTGGACCTGGCTGGCCGAAGTTCCAGACCCGGAGATCCCGGTTGTTTCAGTGACCGAGTTGGGGATCGTTCGCGAGGTCAGATACGAGGGCGACACGCTCGTCGTGGCCGTGACCCCAACCTATTCGGGGTGTCCGGCGACAGCGGTGATCGACCTGATGATCGAAGAAAAGCTTCGGGAAAAGGGTGTCGAGGATTTGCGGCTGGAGCGCCGCCTGTCACCGCCCTGGACGACAGACTGGGTCACGGCAAATGCCCGGGAGAAGTTGAGAGCCTTCGGTATCGCTCCACCGGTGGACGGTACGGCGTCCGACGGCATGAGCGCCAAGGCAGCCCGGCTCTCCGGTCAAAACGCCCTTACCGTTGCCTGTCCGCGTTGTGGTTCTGCCAACACCGAGCGGATCAGCCAATTCGGGTCAACGCCCTGCAAGGCCGCCTGGCGCTGCAGGGACTGTCTCGAACCATTCGACTACTTCAAGTGCATCTAGCACATCCGACACGTGTGGCGCCGGGAGTGGCGTCCGGGACTGAGTGAAAATCCGGAGAATGCCAGGGGCCGTGCGGCCACGGCACTCTCCAGCCGCCCAGGAGGAGGGCACATTCCATGGCACGTTTCCATTCGCTCGAAGTGACCGACATTCGCAGGGACACGCGCGATGCCGTCGTGGTCACGCTTCGGCCAGAGGAAACCGAGGCAGATGAATTCGCATTTGTTCAGGGTCAGTACCTGACCTTCCGCCGTGACTTTGACGGGGAGGAACTGCGCCGCTCCTATTCGATCTGCACCGGCCTCGACGAAGGGTGTTTGAAGGTCGGCATCAAGCGCGTTGAAGGCGGTGCCTTCTCCACATGGGCAAACGAGGAGCTCAAGGTGGGCGACAGGCTCGAAGCGATGACGCCCATGGGCCGGTTTTTCACCAGCCTGGAGCCTGATCGCGCCAAGGGTTATCTCGGCTTTGCCGGAGGCTCCGGCATCACCCCGGTTCTTTCGATTATCAAGACCGTGCTGGCGCGGGAGCCGCAAAGTACCTTTACCCTGATCTATGCCAACCGGCAGACAAGCTCGATCATGTTCCGGGAGGAACTCGAGGACTTGAAGAACCGGTTTCTCGGTCGGTTTTCGCTGATCCATATCCTGGAGACCGAGTCCCAGGACATCGACCTTTTCACGGGCCGGATCGACGCGGAGAAAATGGAAACGCTGTTCCGTCTCTGGATCGATGCAGAAGAAATCGACACCGCCTTCATCTGCGGACCCGAGCCGATGATGCTGACGATTGCCGACAGCCTGCGCAAACACGGCCTGAATGACGACCAGATCCGGTTCGAACTCTTCGCCTCTTCGCAACGGGGCCGAGCCAAGGCAAAGGCGAAGTCCTCGTCGATCACGGCCGGAGCCGGCACGTGCGAAGTCTCGGTCACCCTCGACGGGACGACCCGGAGTTTTCAGATGGAAAAGGATGGCACTTCCGTCCTGGAGGCCGCCGTGTCCAACGCCATGGACGCACCCTTTTCCTGCAAGGCCGGGGTCTGTTCAACCTGCCGCGCCAAGGTCATTGAAGGGGAGGTGGAGATGGAGGTGAACCACGCGCTGGAAGATTACGAGGTCCGCGCCGGCTACGTCCTTTCCTGTCAGTGTATTCCCGTTTCGGACAAGGTGGTGATCAGCTATGACGAATGAAGCAAGTTTCGTTGAAGACGAGGCAATGTCTCTCTCGAACTATCTTGAACGAGGTGGCAAGCTGACGTCTCCGGGCAATGTCCCGCCCCGATACCGTGCGGAACTGCTGCGGCTGATGTCGTCCTTTGTGGACAGCGAGCTGGCCGGGTCCGCCGGCTTTGCGGATGCCATCAACTGGGCGCCTGGTCTCACGGAACGCATTGCGGCCAGCCGCATCACGATGGAGAAGGTCGATCACGCGGAACGCGTCCTCGACCTGATGAGTGACTTCGGCACGGACAAGACCCTTTACAACAAGGCCCATGCCTGGTCCGCGCGTCAGGCGCGCGATGCGCAGGTTGACCCAAAGCGGCAGGGCGGAGACATGCGCCTGTCGGTCTTTCATTATCCGCTTGAGAACTGGGCTGACGCCGTTGTCATGAACACACTCATGGGACTTGCAACGGTCCACCAGCTCCAGGAGCTGAGCAAGACCTCCTACCAGCCGTTCGGCGAGGTGTTGCGGGAGATCCTGCCGCGCGAGAAACGCCACATGGAACTCGGCCTGGAAGGTTTGCAGAACCTCGTGGAAGACGAAACGGGTCGTGCCGAAGTCCAGGCTTCGGTCCGCTACTGGATGCCGAAGGTCGCGGAAACATTCGGCCCGGCACAATCCGACCGCTTTGAGCGTTTGCAGAAACTGGGGCTGCGCCACACAGACAATGAGGCGCTGCGGATTGCATGGCGCACCGAGACCGAGGCAAGGCTTGCTGAGCTGAAACTCGCCTGACCAACCAGAAAGGACGATCGATGAAGGGGACGGGAACGGCGGCGCGCCGCCTGGAAAGCTATGTCGAGGGGGCCTGGCGCCAGGGAGAGGGCGACGGCAAACCGGTGCTCAATGCGGCGACGGGCGACATTCATGCGCTGATCGGTACAGAGGGCCTTGATTTCAAGGCGGCGCTTGAATGGGGACGGGCAACCGGCGGGCCTGCGCTTCGTTCCATGACGATCCACGAACGTGCGTTGATGCTTAAGGCGATCGGCCTTCAGCTCATGGAGCAGAAGGAAGACTTCTACCGGGAGAATTTCGCGACCGGTGCAACCCGCAAGGACGGCTGGATCGACATCGAGGGCGGTATCGGTACGTTGCTGACCTTCGCGTCGAAAGCGCGGCGCGAACTCCCCAATACCAAAGTCCTGAGCGAAGGCGCCGTTGAGCCCCTGTCCCGCGACAACAGTTTTTCCGCGCAGCATATCCTGACACCGCTCAGAGGTGTCGCCGTCCACATCAACGCCTTCAATTTTCCCGTCTGGGGGATGCTTGAAAAGATCGCCCCGACCCTGATCGCGGGCATGCCTTGTGTCGTCAAGCCCGCGTCACAGACCGCCTACCTGACAGAACTGGTGGTCCGGAGAATCCTGGACCTCGGCATTCTTCCTGACGGTGCCTTGCAGATCGTGACAGGCTCGGCGGGTGACCTTCTGGATCACGTGATCGAGCAGGATGTCGTCACGTTTACCGGCTCCGCCTCCACGGGGCAGAAGCTGAAGTCATCGCCTGCGATCCTGCAACACTCCGTTCGCTTCACGATGGAAGCCGACAGTCTCAATGCCTCGATCCTTGGCGAAGATGCTGCACCTGGAACCGAAGAGTTCGATCTCTTCGTGCGCGAGGTTCAACGCGAGATGACGGTCAAGGCCGGACAGAAATGTACTGCCATCCGTCGTGTGATCGTGCCCGAGGCCCATGAAAACGCTTTGCTCGAGGCGTTGTCGAAGCGTCTTGCGTCAACGACGGTCGGGTTGCCGGATGACGACAACGCCCGCATGGGCGCACTGGTCTCGCTCAAGGACCGGGACGATGTCAGGTCCAAGGTTACTTTGCTGGCTAATGAATCTGAAATCGTGTCCGGTTCACTGGACAGTGTCGACCTTGTTTCGGGTGAAGCGGAGAAGGGTGCGTTCATGCCGCCAGTGCTCCTGCGCTGCGAAAAACCAATGTCCGCCGAAGCCGTTCACGCGGTCGAGGCATTCGGACCCGTGGCAACCGTAATGGCCTACAGGGACGGAGAGGAAGCGGTTGCGCTGGCACAAAAGGGCCGGGGCTCGCTGGTGTCTTCGCTCTTCACAAATGACGGGACCGTTGCACGCGAGATCGTCATCGGTCTTGCGGCCTATCATGGCCGGGTTCTCATTGGTAATCGGCGTTCCGCTAAAAGCTCGACGGGACATGGTTCACCCCTTGCTCCGCTGGTCCATGGCGGTCCCGGACGGGCCGGGGGCGGCGAGGAAATGGGCGGCATGCGCGGCGTGAAGCACTTCATGCAGCGGACAGCTGTCCAGGGGACGCCGGAGCTTTTGTCCGCCGTCACCGGTCAGTGGCTGGAAGGGGCGCCGGCGCGCTCTGACCTTCATCCCTTCCGCAAATCTCTGGCTGAGTTGAAGGTTGGCGACCAGATCGTAACGGAGGCTCGCGAGGTCACGCGAGAAGATGTCGAGCATTTCGCCGAGTTTACCGGCGACACGTTCTACGCTCACATGGATAGCGATGCTGCGAAGGCGAACCCCTTCTTCGATGATCGTGTTGCGCATGGCTACCTGATTGCATCCTTTGCCGCAGGCCTGTTCGTTGATCCCGCACCAGGTCCGGTGCTCGCCAATTACGGTGTCGACAATCTTCGTTTTCTGACGCCGGTCTATTTCGGTGACAGTCTGAAGGTTCGTCTGACCTGCAAGGAAATCAATCCGCGCGAGAATGCCGACCACGGTGAGGTGCGTTGGGACTGTCAGGTGACCAATCAGAAGGATGAAGTGGTCGCGCAGTATGACGTCCTGACCATGGTTGCAAAGACCTGGCCCCTGGCCGCATGAGGGTACTGGTGAAAGCCTGCCCGGTTGTTGTGGTGATACCGACCGGGCGCGATTACTTGACTGACTTAACACCTTCAAGGATCAACGTTGTTGCAACCTTCGCGTAATCCTGCCGGGAGATCGGTCCGCCTTCCTTGAACCACATGTAGACCCAGTTCATCATGCCGAAGAGGGACATGGTGACGGGCATGAGCAACGGACGCTCCGGTGTGTCCAGCTGTGGGCGTATGTCCTTGAGCGCGCCCGAAAAATATCGAACGATCCGGCGCTCGATCGCGACGATTTCGGCCTTCTGTTCATCCGTGAGGGCGGGCCCGGCATTGAGCTGCACCTTGTGCTGGTCATCAGCACCCCGGTAGGAGTCCAGAACCGTCATGACGAGGTGTTCCAGCCGCTCCCTCGGTGGCAGGTCCGGGTCATTGGCCTTGTCCAGAGCTTCGTCCAGTTCCTTCAGATGCGAATGGATAATCGCGAAGATCAACTCACCCTTGGACGGGTAGTAGTGATAGAGATTGGATTTGGAGACACCGGCTTCTTGGGCGATTTGCGACATGGATGCCTTCTCCATGCCTTGCGAGGCGAAGACACTGGCGGCGGTCAGCAGAAGGCCGTGTTGTTTTTCTTCAAAGTCGCTGGCGCGGGTTCTCGCCATGGGGAACATTTCTCCGTTCTTTGACCCAGGGCGAGTTTCCCGAAAGCGGTACTCCAATTCCCCGGAAGAGGTGTCTGCGACGGAGCAATGCGGCACCAGGTGCGCGTTGCTTCGTCCAGGTCATGAATTTGCGGTCGCTGCCACTATTCCTTCGGCCGATTGTCGACGACCCGCTTGGCCTTTCCCTCCGACCGCGCCACCTTTTCCGGTTCGTGGACTTCGATACTTGTTGAAATGCCGATGGTCGACTTGATGTGGTGCGCAAGCTCCCTGGCGGATGCTGCCCGTGCCTCGCTGCTGCTTTGGCTGGCTGTTGCCTCGGCGTGAACGATCATTGCGTCCATGCGCCCGGACCGAACCAGTTCGATCTGGAAATGCGCCGCCAGCCCGTCGCATTTGAGGATCTGCTCCTCGATCTGTGTCGGAAAGACGTTGACGCCGCGCAGGATGATCATGTCGTCGCTGCGGCCCGTGATCTTTTCGATCCGGCGCATGCTGCGCGCCGTGCCCGGGAGAATGCGTGTAAGGTCCCTGGTCCGGTACCGGACCATGGGCAGGCCTTCCTTCGTCAGGGTGGTAAAGACCAGTTCGCCCATGTCGCCGTCGGGAAGGACTTCTTCCGTTACCGGATCGATGATTTCCGGATAGAAGTGGTCCTCCCAGACATGCAGGCCATCCTTGGTTTCCACGCATTCCTGCGCAACCCCGGGACCCATGATTTCTGACAGGCCGTAAATGTCGACGGCATGCATGTCGAAGGCTTCCTCGATCTCTGCCCTCATCGCGTTGGTCCAGGGTTCCGCGCCAAAGATGCCGACCTTGAGGGAGCACTCACGCGGGTTGAGACCGCGGCGGTTAAATTCGTCAAGGATCGACAACATGTAAGACGGCGTCACCATGATGACGTCAGGACGAAAGTCGTCAATCAAGGTGACCTGGCGTTCCGTCATGCCGCCCGAGATCGGCACAACTGTGCAGCCCAGCCGTTCCGCACCATAGTGAGCTCCAAGGCCGCCGGTGAACAGGCCGTAGCCATAGGCGTTGTGGATCATGTCGCCCTTGCGGCCACCGGCCGCGCGAATGGAACGGGCGACCAGGTCGGCCCAATTCGAAATGTCATTTGCCGTGTAGCCGACAACGGTTGGTTTCCCGGTGGTGCCGGAAGACCCGTGCAGGCGCGTGATGTTTTCGCGCGCCGTTGCGAACATGCCAAAGGGATAGCTGTCCCTCAGGTCCTTTTTCACCGTGAACGGAAACCGGGCAATATCGGCAAGCGACTTGAAATCCGAAGGATGCACGCCTTGTTCGTCAAAACGCTTCTTGAAGAAGGTCGAGTTCTCGTAGGCATGCGTAAGTGTCCAGGACAGCCGTTTTTGCTGCAGTGCTTCGATCTCATCCCGGCTTGCCGTTTCGATCGGGTCGAGCATGTCGCGGTCTGGCGCAAGATCGATCATATTCATTCCTCCCTGAATGGGCGTTAAGCCGGATCGTCTTCAGACGGTAAAAAGGTCTGGTTGAGGGTGCGCGAATGGCCACGAAACTCGGTGATGACGGTTCCGTCCTCGCGCTTGAGCTGAACGTCGTAAATCCCGGAGCGGCCCTTGCGCGAGATCTCTCGCGCTTCGGCAGTCAGGACATCCCCCAGTTTGCCGGGGGCGATATAGGTGATTGAACAGTGCTGGGCGACTGTCACCTGATTGTAGGTGTTGCAGGCGAAGGCAAACGCGCTGTCGGCCAGCGTGAACAGATAACCGCCATGCATGTTGCCATGTCCATTTGTCATCTGCTTGGTCACGGCCATCCGGATCGAGGCGCTTCCCGGCCCGACATGAAGCAGTTCCATGCCGAGTGCCTGCGACGCCTCATCATCGTCCCACATGATCCTGGCACAGGCTTCTGCAAGCTCCTGCGGGTTCATATCCGAAATGGAAGCCATGTCACTTGCCCTTGAACTGCGCCGGGCGTTTTTCAAGAAACGCGGTAACGCCTTCCGCATAATCGTCCGTTCGGCCCGCTATCCGCTGGCAATCACGTTCCATGTCCAGCTGGCTGTCCAGGTCCTGGGTTGAGGCTGCTTGAATAAGTCGCTTGGTCATGCCCAGCCCGACAGTCGGGCCGGCAGCGAGCCGTTTGGCTATTTCCGTTGCTTCTGCGACAAGCACGTCATCTTCAACAGATTTCCAGATCAGCCCCCAGTCGGCTGCCTGGTCTGCCATCAAAGGTTCTGCAAGCAGCGCCAATGCCTTGGCGCGCGGTTCGCCGATGATCCGTGGCAGGGACCAGCTGCCACCGGCATCGGGTATCAGGCCGATCTTGGAAAAGGCCTGGATGAACTTCGCGGAACGACCTGCAAGAACGATGTCGCAGGCAAGGGCAATGTTTGCACCAGCACCGGCCGCCACACCGTTCACCGCACAGACCACCGGTTTTTCGAGAGCCCGGATCAGCCGAAGAGTCGGATTGTAGTAGGTTTCCAGTGTATGGCCGAGATCTGGCCTTTCACCACCCTTGCGCGGATCCCGGTCCCCCAGGTCCTGACCAGCGCAAAAGGCCCTGCCAGACCCGGTCAAAAGGACAGACCGTACGGACACGTCGTCATAGGCGCGCTCGATCTGCGCGCGCAGTGCGAGATGCATTTCCTCGTTGAAGGCGTTGAGCTTGTCCGGACGATTGAGGGTGAGGCTCAGGACACCGTCATTGCAATCGGAAACAACAGTCGGATTCTCTGACACTCTTTTCCTCCAGTCCGGATCCAAATCGAATGGTCCGAGGAAAGTCTATACATAAACCGTCCGGTCGGTCAATTAAAAGGGCCTCGGAGAGTACCTTCTGCTCGAAGCTTGGCAAACTGGTATCGCGGTCACGGCCGGGGAACGATCGTGATGTGTTGTTGAGGTGTGGAGAGGGCGCGTGCCGACGGCTCTGTGCTCCAATTCAGCACTCGCGCATGGCACCTGTTGGGCTTGATCCTGGAGGAGAAGCGGGGCCGGATATCAACGGATCCCGACCCAGCTCATTTTCAGCAGAAGCAGTGAAGGCTTCATAGGGAGGTCCCCGGGTGACCTTCCAAACCCGGTCCATGTGCAGACCGGGTTTGTTCGCCAGATCGATCGAAAACGCCTACTTATTGTTTCGGTCCTGCCTGATCTTGCGCATCCCGAGTTCCCCGACAAGTGCGCAGAGAGCGAGGATCAGGAAGGCAACAATGCCAATATGGAAGGGCGAAGAGAGAAAGTGCTGCACGGCGGCACTCAGCCCGGTGACATCACTGTGTGAACCTGGATGGGCCAGTGCGGGCGCACTCATTGCAGCGAGGAGGGCCAGGGTTGTTGCAAGTCTCATTTCTCGAGGTCTCCTTTTTCAAGACGGTTGGACAGGATCTCGAGAAGATCGTTGTCCGTTCGTTCAGTGAGCGACACATAGGTGAAAGTCATGGTTTCGCGGCCTTCCACCATGTTTCCGGGGAAGGGCATGTAGACCAGTTCGCGGGACGCGAAGGCGGGTGAGGCGGTTCCGATCTGCCAGTTGCTGACGATCTTTGCATCGACAAGGTGTTGCACGAGGTCATCGCTGCCGGTGCGGTGGAAGGGAACACCGGCGAGGCGCAGGTAGCTCGTCTTGTCTTCCGCGGATCGAAAGCCTTCGATGAAACTTGTCGCCAGCGCCTGAAGCTCTTCTGCCTTTTCCGCGTCGGATGTGCCATGGATATGGGAATGAAGGTGATCGTGACCCGGATGATTGTGGTCATGCGGGTGATGGTGGTCACCTGCATGGTCATGATGATGATCGTGGTGATGATGGTGATGTCTCATCGGGTCACTCCACGTCCGGCCCGGCGGGAATGGAGACCGGCTTGTCGATTATGGATTTGTGGGCGCCCATCTTGCCGTGAGAGACGAGTGTTCCCAGAACATCCACGATGACGCGCGTCGCCAGCAGTGCCGTGATGTCGGAACAGTCGTAGGGCGGTGACACTTCCACGACTTCCAGGCCGCAAATGCCCTCCTTAGCGACGAGGGAGACCAGCTCCAGCGCTTCGCGCGGCAGGAAGCCGCCCGGCTCCGGCCAGCCTGTTCCCGGAACGAAGCCGCAATCGACGCTGTCGATGTCGAAGGAGATGTAAACGGCGTCCGCGTCCTTCCAGGCAAGCTCCAGCGCGCGGGCGGCCGTTTCGGCGAGACCCAGTTCCTCGACGTCGCGCATGGTGAAGATGTTGGTGTTGCGTTCCCTGGCAACTTCCACACCTTCGCGCGGCACCTGCCAGCCACCGATGCCGATCTGGACCAGGTTGACGGCGGGCACGTTGACAAGGTCGGTCGCGTGGAACCATGGCGTCGTGTGCATGCGCTCGTCCAGGTCCTTTTCCTGGATGTCGATATGCCGGTCGAAATGAACGATGCCGATGCGCTTGGATGTGCATTGCGCAATACCGCGGACACAGGGAAACCCGATCGAGTGATCGCCACCTATCATGATTGGCAGAGCCCCGGACGAGGCCACGTGGGACACGGCCCGCGTGATCTGGTCAAAGGTCTTTTCGATGTTGGCAGGGATGGTGAAAATGTCACCGACATCGCACAAGGTCATCTGCTCGCGCAGATCCACACCCATCTCGTAGTTGTAAGGTGTGTAAAGCGCCGAAATCTTGCGCACGCCCTGCGGTCCGAAACGCGTGCCTGGCCGGTAGGTTGTGCCACCGTCAAAGGGAATGCCGATCACCGCCGCGTCATAGGCGCCGACCTGCGTGACGTCTTCAATATAGGGCGCCTTCAAGAAGGTATTGATGCCTGCGTAGTGTGGAAGCTCGCCACGCGCAAAGGTCGGGATGGACTTGTCCGTCAGGCTGTCCGAGCCCGTAAGGCCCATGCGAAGAGCCCAGGCCTTTTCCTTCTCCCAGGCTGCGGACGGCAACAGTCCCTCCTTTTCGGCAGCTTTCCAGCCACGCAGCTGGAGCTTGTCGAAATCTGGGTGGTGCTGTCGTTCGCGCTGGCCTCGGCTGATCGAGCCGGCAACCCTGTGCCGTGTCGATGGTCCGGCGTGTTCGAAAAGACTCATGGGGCGTTCCTCAAGGTGTTTTGGTTTCAATCTGGATGGGGGTGTCGGATTGGCCCGGTAGACCGATCGCCTCGGCAATCTGTTCAGGGCCTTGTTGAAGTTCTGTCGACGGGCTGCTCAAAGGCAGGTCATAGGTGATCGTTGCCCCATAGGCCTCCGGTGCTTGCGGGTCGTGGCGGATCTTGTCGAAAACAAGCAGGCGCGTACCCAGTTTGAAGGCCTCGTGGATGTCATGGGTGACCATGAAGATCGTCATGCCGAGTTCATTCCAGAGGCCGAGCAGAAGCTCGTGCATGTCGACACGAATGCCCGGATCAAGGGCGCCGAAAGGTTCGTCCAGAAGCAGGATGGATGGTTTTTTGGCAAGCGCCTGCGCGATCGCCAGACGCTGCTGCATGCCGCCCGAGAGCTGCGCGGGATACCGGTCGGCGGCCGCCGACAGACCGATCCGCTCCAGCAGGTCATCGATCTCCTCGCGCGCTTGCCGGCGTTTCATTCCAAACAGTCTTCCGGCAAGGGGCGCTCTTTCGAATTCGGATGCCAGGATCAGGTTCTCGGCAACTGTCAGGTGCGAGAAGACCGAGTATTTCTGGAAGACGATGCCCCGGTCCGGTGTCGGTTCGTCCGGCAATGCGTGGCCGTCCAGAAGGATCTCGCCGCGAGTCGGCAGCTCCTGTGAGAGCAGCATGCGCAGAAACGTGGACTTGCCGCAGCCGGACGCACCCACGATGGTGCAGAAGCTGCCGCTTTCGACATCCAGCTCCACGCGTTCCAGGATCGGGGTCCGGTCATAGGATTTTTCCAGACCTCTGACGGACAACTTGATATCGGTGGATCCGGTCATAGCGCGTCACCTCCCAGGTGATGCCAGCGGAAGCTGCGCCGGGAGATCAGCAAAAGCGCGCGGTCGAGCAGGAAGGCGAGCAGCGTGATCCAGACGACATAGGGCAGGATCACATCCATCGCGAGATAACGACGGACCAGGAAGATCCGGTAGCCAAGTCCGGTGGTGGAAGCGATGGCTTCCGCCGAGATCAGGAAGATCCAGGCTGGAACGAGACCCATTCTGAGCGCGGTGATCAGTTTGGGCAGGACCTGCGGGATCACAAGCCGGACGGTCATCTGCCACACAGATGCTCCGAGGGTTTCGGCCTTGATGATCATCTCGCGCGGGATATCGAGAACTGCCTGGGCCGTGGAACGGATCATGACCGGTGCCGTCCCGATCACAATGAGGGCGATCTTGGCCAGTTCACCCAGGCCGAATGTAATGAACAGGATCGGCAGGATGGTGATTGGCGGGATCAGCGAGAAAGTTGCGAGATAAGGGGCCAGCGCGCTTCTGACATGTGGAATGAAGCCGATGGCGATGCCGAAGGTCAGTGCAAGCAGGGTCGACACCGCCATGCCCGTGCCGAGCCGCCAGAGACTGTCAAACGTGTCCACCCAAAGGAGCAGGTCTCCGGACCGCCGGTCCGGGATGGCCGCCATGCGCCAGAACGCCTGGCCCATGCTTTCCAGAGACGGCAAAAGCTTGTCGGCCGGATTGTCGAGGCGCCTGTAGTGGCTGGCAATGGCGTATCCGACGATTGTCGCCACGAAGGGCAGCAAACCGAGCGCGAGAGCCGTGAGCCGGGACGGTTTCCGATTGATGATGCGCATGCAGGATCCCTTCGGTCTCCTGGGCGGATCCGGCGTTCCGGCCGGATCCGCGGAGGTGTCGTCAGGATTTAGAGGGCGCCGTCAGCGGCCATCTGCATGAAGCTCGGATCGAAGCGCAATTTCACGTTGTTCGTGTCGCCGTAGACCGAACCGTCCGGGAAGGAGACACCGACGAATTCCGGGCTGGGGGCTCCTTCGCCAAGGATGCCCTTGTCGAACAGGAACTCGGCAACGAACTTCATCGTCGACGGCAACTCGGGAGCCTTTGTAAACGCGACGGCTTCAGCCGGGGTGTAGAACATCTTGGTGGTCGCGAGCTGGGCGTCGTAGCCCGGCAGATCGGTGCCGGAGGCTTCCGCCATCGCAGTGCGAGCGGACGCACCTTCATCCCCGTCGGAGGACATGATGGCCATCAGTTCGTACCAGGCGCCGACAAGCGCCTTTCCGAAGGCAGGATTGTCCGCAAGCGTTTCGGTGTTGACCATCATGATGTCGATGATCTCACCCGGAATGCCTGCGCTGTCGAAAACCTTGGTGGCGTTCGGCTGTGCCTCGATTTCGGAGAGCAACGGGTTCCAGGTCACGACAGAGGTGACATCAGCCGTCGCGTAGGCCGCGATCATGTCGGCGTCGGACGTGTTGATGACGGTCAGGTCCTTTTCGCTGAGACCAACGGTATCGAGCGCGCGCGCCAGCAGGTAGTGGGAGACCGACAACTCGACGAGGTTGACGCTTTGTCCCTTGATGTCGGCCAGTTCCGTCTTGTCTTTCAGGATGATGCCGTCATTGCCGTTCGAATAGTCGCCGACGATCAGGGCTGTTGTGTCAACGCCGCCGCCGGCGGGAATGGACAGGGCATCCATGTTGGTCATGGAGCAGCCATCATATTCACCAGCCGTATACTGGTTGATGGATTCCACGTAGTCGTTGATCTGAACGATCTCGACATTAATATCGTATTTGTCGGCCCATTTTTTCATGATGCCGCTGTCCTGGAGATAGCCCCAGGGCATCCAGCCGACATAGATCGACCAGCACACCTTGAAGTCTTTCTTTTCTTCGGCCTGTACGGCGCCAACGGACAGTGGCAGCGAAAGGGCTGCAGCGAGAAGGGAAGCTTTGGCAAACGATTTCAGCATCTGTGCGCGTCTCCTGTCTTGAGCCCGGAGCGCAAACGGGAGCGGTCCTTCTGGGCATCCTGTTGAGGATCTTGCGCACGGCCGGGAGCAGGTTCGCGCGCGCGAGCCTCGATCAGTTGTCTCCCGGGTTTTTGTCCCGCCGTGTCACCGGCCATATGGTCAGGGCTCTGCCTGAAACTGACCGGCTTGCACCTCTCGGTCCTGCGTCAAGGTCGACCGGATCCCTAGGTGCGCTGCACGGTTTCTTATTTGCAAACGAGGTGCCAGTTTGCGTTTGATCGAAATTATCAAGTTAATTCATATATTTATTCCGTTTGTTTTCTTTGAGCGAAAAATGTGCGCTCGTTCGAGGAAGTTCTTGTGTTTAAAAAACGGGCATGAATGGCGTTAAAACAGTCATCTCGCGTGAGGCGCCGTAATATTTATCTGATGAGTTGCTGGCATGCTTGTCAGCTCAAACGCAAATACTGACCGGACACTGATAAGAACATGATGGCAGCGTGCCATCGTTTGCCGGCCTGGGTCACCTGGCACGTTCGGTGGGACGAACCAAAAGACCGGTGACGGGCCAAATCCTTGACTGTAAGTTGGCAACGCATCCGGGAGCCGTTTCGGTCCGTTTCCAAATGCAGTTTGTTTTCAGTGAGCGTTCTTCTTCGTGTCGTATCCAGGCAAGTCAATTCGGATCAGGGGCAATGTGCAAGGTGTCGGTTTCCGGCCCCATGTCTGGCAACTGGCCCAAAGGACGGCTGTTGCCGGATCCGTGCGCAATGACCTCAATGGCGTCACGATCAGCGCGTTTGGCCAGGCACCGGCTCTTGACGCCTTTGTTCGCGGGCTGAAGGACGGCGCACCGCGCCTGGCGCGCATCGACATGATTGAGATTGAGGACATCGCCAGCGAAACGCTCCCGACCGACTTTCGCATTCTTCAAAGCGATGGCATGGGATCGGGAACCGGCATCCAGCCCGATGCGGCCACGTGCTCAGACTGTCTTTGCGAGATTGCAGATCCGACTGACCGGCGTTTCGGGTACGCCTTTGCAAACTGCACCCAATGCGGTCCAAGGTTTTCGATCATAAGGCATGTTCCCTATGACCGGGATGCAACCACAATGTCGGATTTTGACATGTGCGATGCCTGCCGAGAAGAGTATGAGAACCCCGGTGATCGTCGCTTTCACGCTCAGCCGATTGCCTGTCCTGCGTGTGGTCCCCAGCTCTGGTTTGAGGCACTGGGACAACGACTTGATGGTGTCGATCCCATAGTCCATGCCGCCGAATGCCTGAAGGCCGGTCAAATTCTGGCAATCAAGGGGCTCGGTGGATTTCAGATCGCGGTTGATGCCTGCAACGAAAGCGCAATTGCCGAACTCAGGCGCAAAAAGAGACGACCGGACAAACCCTTTGCGCTGATGGCACGCGACCTCGCGCAATTGCAGGAATATTGCACAATCAGCAAGGAGGAAGCAGCGTTGATTGAGATGCCGGCGGCGCCCATCCTGCTGCTAGAGGCAAAGCCGGGCGGTCTTGCTGCCAACATCGCTCCCCATCAGGACCGGCTGGGCTTCATGTTGCCGAACTCGCCGCTCCATCACCTGCTGATGGCGAGGCTCGAGCATCCCGTCGTTCTCACCTCGGGCAATATTTCCGATGACCCGCAGGAGATAGACAACACAAGGGCGGTGACGCGGCTACAGGAACTGGTGGACGGTTTCCTCACGCATGACCGGACGATCGAGAACAGGGTCGATGACAGTGTCCTGAGGCTCGACCGGCCCGGACCGACCGTGCTGCGACGTGCACGCGGCCTTGCCCCGGCATCTGTGCACTGCGCTTTTGTTTCAGAAACGGCACCCAAGGTGCTGGCCATGGGCGGCGAGCTTAAGAATACATTCTGCCTGCTGAACGGACCGGACGCCATCGTCTCGCAGCATATCGGTGATCTCAAGAATGCAACTGTCTTTGCCGACTACAAGGCGACCCTGCGCCAGTTTCTTTCGCTTTACGACTTCAGGCCGGACATCGTCGCGGTCGACCGGCATCCGCAGTATTTGTCCTCCGGTTATGGGCGCAGACTTGCAGATGAGTTCGGTGCAGACCTTGTCGAGGTCCAACATCACCACGCCCACCTTGCATCGTGCCTCGGGGAGCATGCCGGGGCCGGCGAACCAGGAGACGAAGTTCTTGCAATCGTTCTGGACGGCACGGGGTGGGGGCCTGATAAAACCGTCTGGGGCGGCGAAATCCTGAAAGGCAATTTCAGTAGGTACGAGCGGATCGGGGGGCTGATACCTGTCCGGCTGCCCGGTGGCGATGCAGCCGCGCGCGAGCCCTGGCGGAACCTGATGGCCCAGCTTCATGCCAGTTTTGGCGTGGAGATGATGAAAGAGGTCAAACCCGGCGAACTCAGGACGTTGCTTGAGGGCAAACAGTCCGCTGTCCTGGAGAAGATGCTGACGGATGGCGTCAATTCGCCCTTGACCTCCTCTGCCGGCAGGTTCTTCGACGCAGTCGCGGCAGCGCTTCGGATCTGCTTTGACAGTCAGAGTTTTGAAGGCCAGGCGGCCATGCAACTCGAATGCCTTGCCACGCCCTTCCTCGCCGAGGAGGAGGGTTACGAAATCGAAATTGAGAATGGCACCTGGCTGTCCTTCGGGACGTTGTGGCGATCCCTGTTGTCAGATCTGGAAAAGCAGCAGTCGCCGGGACGAATCGCGGCCCGGGTCCATCTCGGATTTATTGACGGCCTTGCAAGAGTTCTCGAAAATCTGGGCGGAGAAAAAGACCGGACAGTGGTCCTTTCCGGTGGTGTCTTTCAGAACGCCCTGTTGCTGGACGGTTTGAGCAGCCGTTGTTCTGAACGCGGTCTGCATGTCCTGACCCAGAGCAAAGTGCCGCCCAATGACGGCGGGCTGGCGCTCGGGCAGGCGCTTGTGGCGCTCGCCAAAGCACAGCGGAACAAGCCGTCTCGGTAGCGGGCTTCTTTCATGACGATTTCATGACCGTTGATGTGGGTCAAAGACGGGTTGCGTCATCTTTGGGAACGTGACGCCGCTGGCACTTTTTACAAGAAATCAGGCTCCCGCTCATAGACACGCAATTGGGGGTCTGATCTACTCAAATCGATTTAATTCAGTGTGCCGGATGTTTAGCTCGAGGGTGTCCGCCATGGGTAATGGTCACGCGATAAACCACGATGCCGCAGCACCGACCTGCGAATTCACTCCGATACCAGAGGGTGATATCGCCGCGATCTGTGCCACTTTCGGCAACGACAAACACCGGATGCTGGATATTCTGCGCGAAGTGCAGGACCGGTATCACTGCATCTCCCCGTCAACGCTTGATCGGGTGGCGTCGCATACGGACCTTACGCGTATCGAAGTGGAAGGTGTCGCAAGTTTCTATTCCTTCCTGTCCCTGGTGCCCAAGGGCAAGGTGACGATCCGGCTTTGCGACGACATTGTCGACCGGTTCTGCAACCTTGAGGAGGTGACCGCCGTTTTTGAAGAAGTCCTTGGCATTTCAATCGGCCAGACCACGGCTGACGGCGCCTTCTCCCTTGAATACACGCCCTGTATCGGCATGTGCGATCAGGCGCCTGCGGCGATGGTGAACGATGTCCTTCTGACATCCCTGACGCCGGAAACTGCGCGCCGTGCCGCTGAAGCCTTGAAGGAAGGTCAATCGCCGGAGACCCTCGTCAGTGACCGTTTCGATGACCTGACCCCGCATGAGCAGGCGCTCCGCATGGTGGACAACAATGTGCGTCATGCCGGTGAGGTGCTTCTCGGTCCCGTGCCGGAGGATGCGGGCCTGAACAATGCGGTTGGCATGACGTCGTCACAGATTATCACCGCCGTTGAGGAAAGTGGATTACGCGGTTGTGGTGGCGCCGGGTTCACGACAGGTCGTAAATGGCGTTTCGCCGCCAGCGAGCGAGCGGAAAAACACTTTGTGATCTGCAATGCGGATGAAGGCGAACCCGGAACATTCAAGGACCGCGTGCTTCTGACAGAGCGGCCGCACCTACTCGTCGAAGGCATGACCATTGCCGCCCGGGCCGTCGGCGCGCAACAGGGCATCATTTATCTGCGCGGGGAATACGTCTATCTGCGACCGCTTCTCCTGCAGGTGCTGGAGGAAAGGCGGCGCCGGGGATTGCTTGGTGAAGCCATTCTTGGCGTCAGGGGATTCGATTTCGACATCCGCGTGCAGATGGGGGCAGGCGCCTATATCTGCGGTGAGGAAGGTGCCCTGATCAGCTCCTGCGAGGGCCTGCCGGGCGAACCGAAGACCCGGCCCCCTTTCCCGGTCAATCGCGGCTATCTCGGTTATCCCACCGTGGTCAACAACGTCGAGACCTTCTGTCATGCGGCGCGCATCCTCGACAAGGGCGCAAGCTGGTTCCACGACATGGGAACGGAAGGGTCTCATGGCACGAAACTCTTCTCGATCTGTGGTGATTGCCTCAATCCCGGCATTTACGAACTTCCCTATGGCCACTCGGTCTGGGAAGTCCTGGAAATGGTCGGTGGTCAGGATGCAGCGGCTGTTCAGGTGGGTGGACCGAGCGGCATGATGATTGCGCGCGACAGTTTCCATCGCAAGCTCACCTTTGACGATCTGGCCACGGGTGGCGCCATCATCATCTTCAATGGCGACCGCAACATTCTGGAAATCGTCGAATACTACATGTCCTTCTTCGTCCACGAGAGTTGCGGGTACTGCACGCCGTGCCGTCTCGGAAACGTCTTCCTGCAAAAGGCGATCCAGAAGTTCCGCAAGGGGCTCGCCAACCCGGAGGACATCGACTACCTCAAGGAACTCTCCGGAACGATTATCGAGACGAGCCGCTGTGGTCTGGGAATGACATCTCCCAACCCGATCCTGAGCACCTTGCAGAATTTCCCGCTGGTCTATTCGGCGGTCAGCAAGCCGAGCAAGGACGGTATTCGCGACACGTTCGACATCCAGTCGGCCATTGACGGTGCCCGGAAGATCGCCAAGCGGCGCTCCTACATCTTTGACAAGGACTTCACCCAATGAGCGGAACGAAGAAGGAAACAGGCTTCAGTTTCACCATCGACGGGGTGGAGGTGACAGCCTATGCAGGCCAGACGATCATGGAAGCGGCGGACGAAGCCGGGGTCTATATCCCGCGCCTTTGCGACCATGAGGGATTGCGACACCAGGGCAGTTGCCGCGTCTGCACCGTCAAGGCCGGCGGCCGCAGCGTTGCTGCCTGCACGCAGCCGGCTGCGCCCGGTCAGGCGGTCGAAAACGAAACGGCTCATCTCAACAAGATGCGGCGGGACCTTGTGGAGATGCTGTTCCACGAGGGCAATCACCTGTGCCCGATCTGCGAGGCGAGCGGCAATTGCGAATTGCAGGCGATGGCCTACCGCCTCGACATGACGGAGGCGACGAAGTTTCCGTATCTCGAGCCGTGCCGTGCACTGGATGCCTCGCACCCGGACATCGCCCTTGATACCAACCGCTGTATCAGCTGTGGCCGGTGTATCCGTGCCTCGCAGGACGTCGATGGCAAGGGCATCTTCGGTTATGTCGGTCGTGGCATTCACCGGCGTGTTGCCGTCAACGGCGAAAACCTGGCAGACACGAATGCAGATTCAGGCGACCATGCAATGTCGTCGGAAGTCTGCCCGGTCGGCTGTATCATTCGTAAGCGTGTCGGCTTCGCGACCCCGATCGGGGAACGGGAATTCGACAAGGGCCTGATCGGACATGAAATCGAGGAGAAGCGCAAATGAGCGACGCTTTGCCCAAGGCCCGGATCGCGACCGCATCGCTGGCCGGCTGTTTCGGTTGCCACATGGCAATCCTCGATATTGACGAACGGCTGATCGAACTGATGAAGCTGGTGGATGTCGACCGGTCACCGCTGACCGACAAGAAGCGTTTCACGCAACGGTGCGATATCGGTATCATCGAAGGCGGCTGCTGCAACGAGGAAAATGTGCATGTGTTGCACGACTTCCGGCGCAATTGCGATGTGCTTATCGCGCTCGGTCAATGCGCGATCATGGGTGGTCTGCCGGCCATGCGCAACGCCATCATGCATTCCGATGCGCCTTTGAGGGAATGCCTCGACGAGGCCTATATCACCGGCAAGTACATCCGCAACACGACCCATAATGTCCCCAATGACCCGGCGCTCCCCCTTCTGCTGGACGAGGTTTATCCATGCAGCCAGGTGGTCGAGATCGATTACCAGATCCCGGGATGTGCGCCGAGCGGAGACATAATTTTCGATACCCTGTCGAAGCTGCTGACCGGCAAGTTTCGCGGTTTCGAGCGCGAGATTATCAAGTTCGACTAGTGCCAGTGCCTGATCGAAGAAAACTGTTTGTCCAGGGGACGCGAACATGACCGAACCCAGAATGGTAGAAATCTCCCCGGTGACCCGGGTCGAGGGACATGGCAAGGTGACGATCCATCTCGATGCGGAAAACCGTGTCGAGGAAGCGCGGCTTCACATTGTCGAGTTTCGCGGTTTCGAGCGGTTCATCCGGGGCCGGTTGATGTGGGAAGTGCCGGTGATCGTGCAACGGCTATGCGGGATCTGTCCGGTCAGTCACCACCTGGCAGCCGCAAAGGCCATGGACATGATCGCCGGGGTCGACCAGTTGACACCGACGGCAGAAAAGATGCGTCGCCTGATGCATTACGGCCAGGTGATGCAGAGCCACGTTTTGCATTTCTTCCATCTTGCCGCGCCCGATCTTCTCTTCGGTTTCGGTGCACCGGCCGAAAAGCGCAATATCTTCGAGGTGATCAAGGAACAGCCGGAGCTCGGCAAGCGTGCGGTTCTGATGCGCAAGTATGGTCAGGAGATCATCGAGGCGACAGCCGGCAAGAAAATTCACGGCACCGGAGCCGTGCCGGGCGGGATCAACCGCAATCTTCCCATCGAGCGCCGGGATCATTTTCTGGCCAGCATCGACGAAATGATCGAGTGGGCCGGGGATGCGGTCAAGCTGGCCAAGGACTACACGATCGAACACGAGGAACTCGTCGCCGAGTTCGGGTCCTTCCCGTCCAACTACATGTCGCTCGTGCGGGAGAGTGACGGTGCCCTGGACCTCTACCACGGCAATCTTCGTGCCTTGAGCTCGACGGGCGACCAGA
The DNA here is from genome assembly GCA_017643925.1 of Roseibium sp. Taxonomy (GTDB): domain Bacteria; phylum Pseudomonadota; class Alphaproteobacteria; order Rhizobiales; family Stappiaceae; genus Roseibium. The sequence continues at coordinate 235,965 of JAEPML010000006.1, forward strand.
TTTTCGACCAGGTCCCCTATACGCGATATCACGAGCTGATCGTCGAGGATGTCCGGTCCTGGTCCTACATGAAGTTCCCGTTCATCGACACGCTCGGTCCCGAAGTCGGCTGGTACAGGGTTGGCCCGCTGGCCCGGATGAACACGGCGAGTTTCATCGATACGCCGCTTGCCGATGCAGCACACAAGGAGCTGAAGGCGGTGACAAGCGGGACGCCGAACAACTCGACGCTTGCGAACCACTGGGCCCGGATGATCGAGGTGCTGCACTGTGTCGAAAAGATCCGGGAGCTGTTGAACGATCCCGACCTGCAGGGCTCCGACCTGATCCTGTCAGGCGAGCGCCGGGAAGAGGGGATCGGTGTCATTGAGGCACCACGAGGCAACCTGATTCATCACTACAAGGTGGATGAGCATGATCAGGTTACCTATTGCAACCTGATCGTATCGACAACGCATAACAATGAAGGCATGAACCGGGCGGTGAAGGATGTTGCGGTCAAGCACCTGTCGGGCCAGGATCAGATTACGGAAGGCATGCTGAACCATGTCGAGGTGGCAATCCGCGCCTACGATCCATGTCTTTCCTGTGCAACGCACGCCCTGGGGCAGATGCCGCTACAAGTCGAGCTCTTCAGCGCAGACGGGGCGCTTGTCGATGCAAGGACCCAGTGTGTCTGAGACGCGGGGGAGCTGGACATGTTGTTGATCGGTTATGGCAATCCGGGTCGCGGGGATGACGGTTTGGGTCCAGCCTTTTCCGAAGCCATGGCTGGCCGCGGGATTGCCGGCCTTGCAGTCGATACGGATTACCAGCTCGTTGCCGAGCACGCACTGGCCATCAGCGACCATGACATGGTGGTCTTTGCCGATGCGGAAATGAACGCGTCCGGCGCCTATTCCTTTCGCGAAATTCAGGCGGGAGAACCGGAGGTTCTCGGGAGTCACAGCCTTGGGCCGGAAGCCGTGCTTGCATTGTGCAACACGCTTTATGGAGCCAGGCCACGCGCCTTCTTGCTTGGGATTGCCGGTTACGAATTCGGGGAAGTGAGAGAAGGGTTGTCGGACCGGGCAACCGCGAACCTTGCAGAAGCGGAAACCTTTTTTATGAGCTGGCTAAATAAGTGTCAGATCGGCAAGGAGGCTGCGCATGCATGAGATGTCTCTGTGCGAGAGCATTCTCGACATCTTGAAGGAGCAGGCCGAACGCGACCAGTTCAGTCGCGTCAAGCGGGTTCGTGTCGATATCGGGCCTCTTTCCTGTGTCGATCCCGAGGCCCTTCAATTCGGTTTTGACGTCGTCATGAAGGGGTCGCTTGCCGAAGGTGCCGCGCTCGAGATCTCGCGCCCTCCCGCCGAAGCCCTGTGTCTGTCCTGTTTCAAGACCGTGCCTGTCCGCGAACGTTTCGACAGCTGTCCCGAGTGCGGTTCCGACGCATTGCAGGTAACAAGCGGTGAAGAACTCAAACTGCGTGAACTTGAGGTGGTATGATGTGCACGATATGCGGCTGTAAAGACCAGAAACATCCTCACGCGCATGGGGAACATGTTCACTTTGGAGACGGCGAGGCTGGCGTGTCCGTGCCCGGGATGAGCCAAAGCAGACTGATCCAGCTGGAGACGGACATTCTCGGCAAAAACAAGACCTATGCAGAAAGGAACCGGTCCAGGTTCCAGGCGACACGCACGCTTGCGCTCAATCTGGTTTCCAGTCCCGGATCGGGCAAGACGACGCTGCTCGTGGAGACCCTGAAGAAGCTTGCCGGCAGTGTTCCGGCGGCGGTGATCGAAGGAGACCAGCAGACCTCCAACGACGCCGATCGTATTCGGGAGACCGGTGCCCCGGCCGTCCAGATCAACACCGGCAAGGGATGTCATCTGGATGCGCATATGGTCGGGCATGCGCTGGAGAAACTGCCTCCCCTGAAGGAGGGTATTGTCTTCATCGAGAATGTCGGCAATCTGGTTTGTCCGGCAGGTTTTGACCTGGGTGAGACCAGCCGGGTCGTGATCCTGTCGGTGACCGAAGGCGAAGACAAGCCGTTGAAATATCCGGATATCTTTGCCCATTCGGATCTGATGATTCTGAACAAGTCGGACCTGTTGCCTCATGTCGACTTCTGTGTCGGGTCGGCGGTTCGCCACGCGCGCAGGATCAATCCCGATATCCAGGTGCTGCAGGTGTCGGCGCGCACAGGTGAGGGGCTGGAGGGCTGGCTGGCATGGCTCGACAGCTACCTGAAAAGACAACAATCCGCGCCTTCCGGCCAGGCTGCCGAATAGGAGATAACCGCATGTGTCTGGCCATCCCCGCGCAAGTTGTTTCCGTTGACGAGAACGACATGGCAACCGTGGCCCTGGAAGGGATCCGCAAGCCTGTGTCCACCGCGCTGCTGGAAGAGGTTGCCGTTGGTGACTACGTCCTGGTCCATGTCGGCTATGCGTTGCACAAGCTGAGCGAGGAGGAAGCCGAACGAACCCTGCAACTGATGGCAGAGGCCGGTGTCCTGGCAGAGGAGCTGGAGGAGATGACAGCCGCGGAGACCGGGTCATGAAGTACATTCGGGAGTTTCGCGATGGTAAACTCGCCCGAAAGCTTGCTGGTGCGATTGCCCGGGAAGCCGATCCGGCACGGCGCTATCACTTCATGGAATTCTGCGGCGGGCATACCCACGCGATATTCCGCTATGGCGTCCAGGATCTGGTGCCGGACAATGTCGAATATGTCCACGGTCCCGGGTGCCCGGTCTGCGTTCTGCCTGTCCGGCGTCTGGATGATGCCATCGAACTGGCGCTGACGGAAAACGTGATCCTGTGCACCTATGGTGACATGATGCGCGTTCCCGGTACGAAGCAGCAAAGCCTGATCAAGGCAAAGGCCGGCGGTGCGGATATCCGCATGATCTATTCCACACAGGATGCCTTGAAAATCGCGCGTGATCATCCTGAGCGTCAGGTGGTTTTCTTTGCGATCGGCTTTGAAACCACGACCCCGCCGACGGCCGTTGCGATCAAGCAGGCTCATGCTGCGGGCCTCCGGAATTTCTCGGTCTTTTGCAACCACGTCCTGACGCCGCCTGCGATCGCCCATATCGTCAATGCACCTGCGCAACCCGGTGAGGATCCGGTAAGGATCGATGGGTTTCTCGGACCATCCCATGTCAGTTCGGTAATCGGTTGGGCGCCTTATGAACCTGCTGCACGCGATTTCGGAAAGCCGGTGGTGATCGCCGGGTTCGAACCGCTTGACGTGATGCAATCGACCCTGATGCTCGTCCGGCAGATCAATGACGGCCGACACGAGGTGGAAAACCAATACACCCGTGTCGTGACCAGAGAGGGCAATCGCAAGGCCCAGTCCCTGGTTGATGAGGTTCTGGAACTCAGGGAAACGTTTGAATGGCGTGGGCTCGGGTCGGTGCCACACAGTGCGCTTCGGATCAGGGATATCTTTGCGGAGTTCGATGCCGAACGGCGTTTTGCGGTCAGTCCGAAACAGTCACGCGAGGTAAAGTCGTGCGAGTGTCCTTCGGTTTTGCGGGGCGTGAAGAAACCGACGGATTGCAAGCTGTTCGGCACGGTCTGCACGCCTGAAAACCCGATGGGTGCCTGCATGGTGTCTTCCGAAGGAGCCTGCGCGGCTTACTGGACCTATGGCCGCAAGCGAGAGGCGTCGCGTGCCGTCAGGGACGCCGTCGCATGACCGCTGCGGATAATCCGAAGAAGAAGCTTGCCGGTGTGGTGGACATGACCCACGGTGGTGGCGGCCGCGCCATGAGCGATTTGATCGAGAAGCTTTTTCGGCGCCATCTGAGCAATCCTGCGCTTGACCAGGGGCATGATGCGGCCGTCCTTGACCGACCGGCCGGACGCCTTGTCCTGTCGACCGATGCCCATGTGGTTTCACCGTTGTTTTTCCCCGGTGGAGATATCGGGTCACTCGCTGTCCATGGCACACTGAACGACGTAGCCATGGCAGGGGCAAGGCCGTTGTCGCTGACGGCAAGTTTCATCCTGGAAGAAGGCTTTCCCCTTGAGGAGCTTGAGCTGATCGTGAAGTCGATGGCGCAGGCCTCCCGTGAAGCAGGTGTGCCGGTCGTCTCCGGAGACACCAAGGTGGTTGAGAAGGGCAAGGGAGACGGCGTCTTCATCTCGACAACCGGGCTCGGCGTCTTGCCTGAGGGTGTTGCCATTTCGCCGGAGGCTGCCAGGCCAGGGCAGGTGGTCCTGATTTCCGGTCCGATTGGCGATCATGGCGTGGCGATCCTGTCCAAGCGCGAGAACCTTGAATTCGAAACGGAGATCCGTTCGGACAGTGCCGCCTTACACGACCTTGTGGCGGAAATGATCAATGTTGATCCCGGGATTTCGGTATTGCGGGACCCGACGCGCGGCGGACTGGCGACTGCATTGAACGAGATTGCAAACGCTTCGCGCATCGGGTTCGTCTTGCAGGAAGAGAGCATTCCGGTCAGTCCCGACGTCCAGGCTGCTTGCGAGCTGCTGGGCCTCGATCCGCTTTACGTGGCCAATGAAGGCAAGCTCGTGTGCATCTGTGCAGCCGAAAGGGCGGACGAGCTCCTGGCTGTCATGCGGGCCCATCCCAACGGGCGCGGTGCCTGCAGGATCGGTGAAGTGGTGGACGATCCCGATTGCATGGTAATCATGGAAACCGAATTCGGCGGCTCACGCGTCGTCGATTGGCTGTCGGGTGAACAGTTGCCCCGAATTTGCTGACTTACGTTTCATCTGAAACGCAAACACCCGCCAAGCGCGGGATCATCGCGCGGCGGGTGCTCTGTTTCAGATCTTCGATCTGCTTCAGGTCATCGCGGATATTTCCGCATGAAGATGGGCTGGCACGGCAACGCCATCGCGCTCGGCCCGGGATCTGCCATCGAGGCGCCTGGTGCCTGGAAGGCGTGTGCCTTCCTGAGCCAGCAGGGCGTTGAGCAAACCTTCCAGGCGGTCGGAAAATCCTCCGCCGGAAAGCACGTCGGGTGCAAATGCGATCAGGGTTTGACCAACTCCCGGAGGCCCACCTTCAGCGTCGAAGAAAGACGTTGCTTCGTAGGAGTGATTGGCCCCAATCAACGTCGCTGCAAGGATTTCGACGATGAGCGCAAGTGCGGCCCCCTTCGCGTCTCCGGCAGGTATCATGGTGCCGGCAAGGGCTTCCTTCGGGTCCGTGGTCGGTTGTCCGTCAGGAGACAGGGCCCAGCCTTCCGGGATCTGCTTGCCGGCTTTCGAGGCTGCCATGATCTTGCCCCTGGCCACCTTGGAAAGGGAGAGATCGATCACCAGCGGTGCTTCGTCCTTGCGGGGCGCTGCAAAGGCAATCGGGTTGGTTCCAAAGAGCGGTGCATGACCGCCCCAGGGTGCAATTGCCTTGGGTGCATTTGTCACCATGAGTGCCACCAGGCCCTGATCGGCAAGTCGCTCCACATGCGCGCCGAGCTGCCCGCAGTGATGTGACCGCCTGATGCCAACACCTGCAAGCCCGGTTTTCGGCGTTATCTCGGTGAGGGTTTCAATTGCAAGATCGATGGCAGGGAAGGCAAATCCGTTGACTGCATCTATCCCGGCAAAGGAAGCCGTTTGCTGAACGATTTCCGGTTTTGCGTTCCCGTCGACCTTGCCGGAGCGGGCTTGGGCGGCATAGCTGGCAACCCGGGAAAACCCGTGGCCAGCCTGGCCGTCGACTTCCGCCGCAACAAGCGCACGGGCAACCGAAGCAGCGTTTTCAGCGCTGGTGCTGCTGTTCTGCAGGGCGGTGCGTACCAGTTCTTCGGCGGCCGCGCGCGGCATGTGGATGGACTCTTCAGCCATTTTGCAGGACCCGTTTGACGTTTTCGACTGTCACGGAGGATACCCGGATATTGCCTTCCTGGGTAACGCCCGCAATGTGCGGGGTAAGAACCAGGTTGGGGACGTCCTTGAATTTTTGTGCTGCGTCTTCGGTCAAGGGCTCTGTTTCGAAAACATCCAATGCAGCGCCCCCGAGCTGACCGGTGCGCAACGCGTCCGCGACATCGGTTTCGACCACGACACCGCCGCGGGCCGTGTTGATCAGAACCGCGCCTTTCGGCATTTTCACAATTGCTGCCGCATCGATCAGGTTCCTCGTTCCGTCTGTCAAAGGAACATGCAGTGACAGGACGTCAGAACAGGCGAGCAATTCGTCGCCTGTCTCGCACCGGCGGATGCCCGACCAGGCTGGGTCCTCGGCAGGAACGAAGGGATCGTGAGCCGCGATGTCCATGCCGAGGGCCTGAGCACGTTTTGCAACGGCGCGGGCGATCTCGCCATATCCCCAAAGGCCGAGGCAGCGGCCGGAGACTTCGCCGCCGATCAATGCATTTCTCGGCCATTTGCCGGCGCACATGTCGTCAGCCGAACCATATGCACCACGCACCAGCATCAGGGCGGCCGAAATCACGTATTCAGCAACGGAGAGCGTGTTGGCACCCGTGGCCGGGCAGACTTCGATACCGCGGTCCTTGCACGCGGCTAGGTCGATATTGTCTAGACCGACGCCGAGCCGTCCAACAACCTTCAATCCGGGGGCAGCTGTCAGAAGTTTGGTGTTCACCTGCGTGCGATTGCGCACGATGATTGCATCGGCGTCGGAGAGTTCCGCCAGCAGGGCCGCGCGGTCGTCCACCAGACCGGGTGCATAGAGCACCCGGTCGGTTTCCGGAAAACCGGCCAGCGCCGCCTCGTCCATGAATTCGGAAACGACGATTTTCATGGCTATGCGGACCGATAGAGCTTGGTCATCGAGAACTCGCGATGGCCCAGGGCTTCAGCTGCCGTGTAACGGCCGTTGGCTGTCCGTACGATCATCTCGATCAAGGCGTCACCCGCCTGATCGATGGTCTTGTCGCGGGTCAGCACGCCGGTGACATCAACATCGATATGTTCGGACATGGTGCGCAACGTGCGCGGATTGCCCGAGATCTTGATGACGGGAACAATCGGGTTGCCAACCACGTTGCCCTGACCGGTCGGGAACGTGTGGATCACGTAACCGGCGGCGGCCATCAGCACCACACATTCGGCGGCAGCAGATGACGTGTCCATGAAGTAGAGGCCCGGTCCCTTTTCAGGCGCAACGGCAGGTCCCATCGCATCGATGTAGCGTGAGGTCCGTCCGATTTTTTCCAGGTTGCCGAGTGCCTTTTCCTCGATGGTGGTCAGACCGCCAAGAATGTTGCCCTTGGTCGGCTGGCTGTCACTGAGATCGTCGGTCTGGTGCGCGAAGATCACGTCGTCCTGGTAGGACTGCCAGATTTCCTTGAAAGCTGCTGCTGCTTCCGGGGTTGCCGCGCGTTTTTCGCAGATATGTTCCGCACCGGTGATTTCGGATGTTTCACCAAAGCAGCCGTAAATGCCTTCCGGGATGAGCTTGTCATACATGTTGCCGACAGTGGGGCAGGAGCTCAGGCCGGTGGTGGTGTCACTTTCGCCGCACTTGGTGGAGATCCAGAGATCGCCGATCGGACATTCTTCCTTCTGGAGTTCCGTTGCCCAGTGAACATATTCCTTGGCCTTCCAGCTCGCCTGCCGGATGGTTTCGAAATCACCCTTCTGTTCGATCGAGAAGCCGGTGACAGGCTTGCCAGTTTCGGCAATGCCGTCGACGATCACCTTGGTCCATTCCGGTTCGATGCCGATAACCACGACGGCGGCAACATTCGGGTTGGCGCCGGTGCCGATAATGGTGCGGAAATGCAGGTCGAGATCTTGGCCGAATTGCAGGCGCCCATAGGCATGCGGGATCGCCATCGTGCCCTTGACGTTGTTTGCAACCGCTTCACAGGCTGCATTTGAAATGTCGTCTACGGGCAGGATCAGGACGTGGTTGCGGACGCCGACGCGGCCGTTTTCTCGGCGCCAGGCCGTGACTGTCTGGTTTGCATAATCAAGAGCCATGGTCACCACCGCTTCGTTTTGAGATTGTGAGTGTGAACGTGATCGCCAACGCCGGCGCCAGCGACCATCTTGCCGATGTCTTCGCCGTACTTGATCACGGTGTCGCCTTCCGACAGCGCGCGCAGAGCCACCTTGTGACCGATCGGAATGTCGGTGTTCGCGGTCAGTCTGAAATCCGTGTTGTCGGCAGTAACGACGCACAGCATGTCAGTGCCTGCTGTCAGTCCCTCGACCACGACAACACCCACGTTGTCTTCCTTGTCATGCACAAGCAGTTGCGGGATAGCCATTCCCTTCTCCCTATTTGAGTGCGAAACCGTTTTTGAGTAGGCTTCTATAATAACTCTTATATAAGAATCAATATAAATGTTTGATCAGGCGGTTGCCCGTGCTAGGTTGCGCGCATGACAGAAAAGCGTGAAGCGCAGAAACTCTACAGAAAAGTCTTCGACACGGTCATCGAACGCATTGTTTCCGGCGAATACGGTCCGGGTTCCATGCTGCCGAGCGAGTTTGATCTGGGCGGAGAGCTTGGGGTGAGCCAGGGAACAGCGCGCAAGGCGTTGATGGAACTGGAGCGCAAGAAGGTCATTGAACGACGCCAGGGCAAGGGATCCTTCGTCACGCAGCGCACGCCCGAGAGCTCCCTGTTTCATTTCTTCAGGCTGCGCGATTCGGAAGGGCAACAGGTTGTTCCCGAACTGTCAGGGGAAACAGTGCGACGTCGCAAGTCGAATGCAAATGAACGCCGACAGCTCTTCGGAAGTCCGGCGCATGTGTTCGAGATAGAGCGCACCAGAACCTGGCGCGGTAAACCGCTCTGCCAGGAAGTGAGTGTCGTCCCGACTGAGCTTTTCCCGGGACTTGCGGACCGGGCGCCGTTACCCAACACGCTTTATGTCCTGTTTCAGCAGGCCTATGCCTGTGCGGTCATTGCGGCCGAGGACGATCTGCAGGCCGGACTGCTCGGGGAAAAGCTCAGCGGCGTTTTCGATCTGCCGCCGGAAACGCCGGTGCTGGTTGGAACGCGGCGCAGCTATGATCTTCTCGAGCGCGTTGTTGAACTGCGGCACAGCATCTATCTGACCGGTGACGCCCGATACGCGGTTCGGATGGACTAGGGCGCTCTCAAAAGTTTTTCGTACTTCTTTTCGTTTTTTTCGTATTCTTCCTCATAACGACAATACACGGGGACGGAATGAAGAAGACGAGCAATTCGCAGTCACGCCAATCGGAGATCCTGCAGCATCTCAAGCATGTCGGCAGCGCGACGGTGGAGGAGCTTGCTGAGCGTTTTCGGGCAACGCGGCAAACAATCCGCAAGGATCTGACGACGCTCTCGGAAGCCAACCAGATTTCAAGGTTCCATGGTGGCGCGGCGCTGCTTGCAGGCACTGTCTACACGGGGTTCGAGGCACGGCGCGAGATTGCCCGCGAACAGAAGGATATGATCGGAAGAAGCCTGGCGGCGCGCATTCCGAACAACAGTTCGATAATCCTGAATGCCGGGACAACGACGGAAGCGGCGATCCCGCACCTGGAACATCATCTCGGTCTGAAGATCGTCACGGATTCGGTGCATCTGGCGGACAAGTTGCGGCATTATTCCGGGATTGAGGTCATGATCCCGGCCGGTGTGATCCGGGGCGCGGACGGTGTTGTCCTGGGCGACAGTGCCGTGGAATTCATTCGTCAGTTCCGGGCGGATTTCGCAATCGTGGGGACAGCCGCCATCGCGACGGATGGCGCTTTGCTGGATTACGATCTGCGCGAAGCTTCCGTCACGCGCGCAATTATCGCTGCAGCTCGGCATGTGTTTCTGGCCGCCGATTCTCGAAAGTATGGACACGGTGCACCGGTCTGCTTTGGACATCTTGAGCAAATCGACACGCTGATAACCGATGCCGCTGCCGGCAAGGCCTTTCTCGAGGCCTGCGCCAAAAACGGGGTCGAAGTGGTGATCGCGAACCAAAATGGCGCGCCGGAGACCGAATTGACTTGACAAAATTTTCGTTTCATTCTGTAAAACGAAAACAACGAAAAAAAATACGCGCCAGATATTAGGGCCGATATGCGCTTTGGGAGGAGCTCATGCAACCGGCAATGGGAAGCCTGCTCATAATCCTGAAGCCGCTTTCGTTTTTGAACATGCATTTGTTGCGTGTTGGACGGGCGATTGGTGTTGTTGCTGTTGGTCTGATGGTGGTTGCGATCCTGATCCAGGTCGTTTTTCGCTATGTTTTCAACAATGCGCTGCCCTGGCCGGATGAGGCGGCTCGGTTCTGCATGTTGTGGATGGCCGGTCTGATGGCGCCGACGGCGTTCC
>JAEPML010000070.1 GCA_017643925.1 Roseibium sp.
CCTTGCTGATCACCCTGGTACTGTTCCACCTGATTATCCAGACCCGGATTCTCAAGCCCATCATGAGTCTGGAGCACGCCGTGGAAAAAGTCCGGGAAGGCAGCTTTGATCTGCCACGGCTGGATAAGCCGGATAATGAGATCGGCTGGCTGGCCGATCACTTCGAGAAAATGACCCAGAGCCTGGGTCACTCCACCCGGGAACTTGAGGAAAAAGTCGCACAGCGAACCGACGAGTTGAATCGACTGGCCCGGGTTGACCCCCTCACCGGTCTGAAAAACCGTCGGGGCCTGGACGAGGTTCTGGATGAGGAAATCCAGCGGGCCCGCCGCCAGGAGTCCGGCTTTGGCGTGATCTGGCTGGACATCGACCATTTCAAGAGCATCAACGACAACCTTGGCCACCAGGCCGGTGATCAGATCCTGTGCCGCGTTGCCCTCTGGCTGAAAGCCGGCGTTCGCCCCTACGATCATCCCGGACGCTGGGGCGGCGACGAATTCGTGGTTCTGCTCTCACCCTGCGACCCGGAGACCCTGGGCCGTATCGCCCGTCGTATCCGCGAATCCGTGGAACAGGAAAGCCGCAAAACC
>JAEPML010000071.1 GCA_017643925.1 Roseibium sp.
GGGCCTATCAAGAAAACATCAAAACACAGGCTGTTCTGACGCATGTTGAAGAGTTGCAAGATGATATTGGACAAGCGCGGGCCCGGCTTAAAATACTGCGCGCGGAATGGGCCTATCAAAACCGCCCTGAACGGCTCCAGGATCTGGCGGATTTAAATTACAACGGTTTAAAGCTTTTGCCGCTGAGCGCAGATCACTTTGGCCGTGTTGAACAAGTGGGATACCCCGAACTTCCCCTCTTTAATGAAGAAGATTTAACACCGCTGGATGCGGCAAGTCGGAGGATTGGTCAATGAGTGATATGCCTTTGCGTGCGCCTCTAAGGCCGCTCAGCCAAATACTTCCAGCGCGTGAGCGCGGTGAAAACCCAGACATCATCGAGCGAAAAAATATCGAACTTCGCCATGAAACCCAACGTGATCCTGCGCGCGCGCGCGCTCAGGGCAGGTTACTGGTTTATGCGGAAGCCTGGGCGCCGATTTCAGGCGACACCCCACGCGCATTTATCCATTTGCAACAGGTGTGGGAACGCAAACGTCGCGCCATGGATGCGGCGTTAAACACCTGGACACGGAGTTTCTGAGAT
>JAEPML010000072.1 GCA_017643925.1 Roseibium sp.
CTCGCCAGATCGTTCAAATGATTTTTCAGGACCCCTATTCAAGCCTGAACTCTCGACACCGCATTGGATCAATTCTTGCAGAACCCCTTTGGCTTTATGGACTTGTTCCCGAAGCAGAAGAACGGCGCGAAATTGCGGCGGCGATGCTCGATCTTGTCGGAATGTCACCGGATGCGATTGATAAGTATCCGCATCAGTTCTCGGGTGGACAGAGACAACGCATCGCTGTTGCAAGAGCGCTGCTTGCGCGCCCGAGGTTTTTGATCTGTGACGAGCCAACCTCGGCACTCGATGTGTCAATTCAGGCGGAAATACTTAATCTTTTGAAAGATCTGCAATCCAAATTTGGGTTGTCGATATTGTTCATCAGCCACAACCTCGCCGTTGTAAGACAAATGTCTGATGACGTGGTTGTCCTCCGAAATGGTCGCATCGAAGAGGCTGGACCCGCGGAGTATCGGGATCATCGGCTTCCTGCTCGACCGCCTGATGTATGCGCTCCAGCGCGCCTTCACATTCTCGGCAAACCGGTAAGGAGCAGGACATGTCCTTTGTGGAAATATCCGGTGTCTCCAAATCCTAT
>JAEPML010000073.1 GCA_017643925.1 Roseibium sp.
CGATGATGGTAGCGTCGTCCATGATGGTGGTGCTCCTTTGGATGGTGGCTTGTGTCGCAACAACAAACCAACCAGATGCACCGCCGTCATTCAAACCGCCCAGACACCAGATTCAGCCATAACTCCTTTGCTGCCGCTGGGAAATGTAGGCCTGGCCCTGGCCGTCTTGCTCCGAATGTTGGAGCCAAAACGCTTCGAACGTCGGTTAATTTCTTTGGCTTATATACGGTGGTCGAGCTCCGTGGCGGCTTCAACAATTGCCAATATCTCTGTCGTATCGAACCCAATGGCCCGTGCGAGCACAATGACTTCAACCACATCAATCCTGCGTTGCCCACTTTCGATCCGTGCAACAAGCGATTGATGGCACTTGAGCCGTGCAGCCACGTCTTCCTGGCTAAGGCCGGCTCGATCTCGAGCGTCGACCAATGCCTTGCAGAGTGCCATCTGCCCTTTGCTTCGGATCGTCTTCGCCACGCGCCGCACACCTTTCGGGACGTCGCTAGCGGATGAAATCCAGTATCTAAAATATGGATATTTTCAGTTGGATTGTGAGTGGACTGTGGCTGGAGCTCTGGATTG
>JAEPML010000074.1 GCA_017643925.1 Roseibium sp.
ATTTTGTAGCAATAATAGTCACTTATCGTGTGCGACTTATGCAAAAATGCCTCTTGCAACTCCCTTTGTCTACGTTAGTGTAATTAGGGATTATTCAATGTAAGGGAGGCCTTTCATGGCGGCGCGCACGCGTAAATCTGCACCAAAAAAAGCGGACGAGCATGCTTTGCTCGGTTCCATTCCGGCTCCGGCGCCGGCAAAGTTTTCCAAAGATGATGAATTAAAAGCATATCGCGATATGCTGTTGATCCGGCGTTTTGAAGAAAAAGCCGGACAGCTTTATGGCATGGGTCAAATCGGTGGTTTTTGTCACCTTTATATCGGTCAGGAAGCGGTTGTTACCGGCATCCAGATGAATATGGAAGACGGTGATCAGATGATTACTGCCTATCGTGACCATGGACATATGCTTGCAATGGGTATGGAAAGCCGCGGCGTTATGGCAGAGTTGACCGGTCGAATTGACGGTTATTCGCGCGGCAAGGGCGGCTCCATGCACATGTTCAGCCGTGAGAAGAACTTTTACGGCGGTCACGGTATTGTCGGCGCGCAGGTGTCGCTTGGCACCGGACTGGCATT
>JAEPML010000075.1 GCA_017643925.1 Roseibium sp.
CCGGTCTATGCTTTGGAAAAATTCAACCTCACATGGGACAATGGGGGGCGCTATGCCATCCTGGGCCCATCGGGTTGCGGCAAAACCACAATGCTCAATATCATGTCCGGCCTGGTCACCCCCTCGCAGGGCAAAATTAAATTTGACGGTCTGGATGTCACCGCGCAAACAACAGCCGAGCGCAATATTGCGCAGGTGTTCCAGTTTCCGGTGATCTATAACACCATGACCGTGCGCGATAACCTTGCCTTTCCGTTGGTCTGCCGTGATGTGGACAAAGAAAAGATCACGCAAAAAGTGCAGGAAGTGGCCGATATCCTAAACCTTGGCGACTTTCTGGATCGTCGCGCCAGCCGGCTGACCGTTGATCAAAAACAGCTGATCTCTCTGGGCCGCGGTCTGGTGCGCGATGATGTGGCCGCCGTGCTGATGGATGAGCCGCTCACGGTGATTGATCCCGATTTGAAATTCCGCCTGCGCCGCAAGCTCAAGGAAATCAATGAAAAGTATAAATCAACCCTGATCTATGTCACCCATGATCAAAATGAGGCCATGACCTTTGCCCATAAGATCATCGT
>JAEPML010000076.1 GCA_017643925.1 Roseibium sp.
GTCAGTTGTTTCAGCTCTTGGTCTGTGAGCCCCTGAGGATTGTCGGCTTCCCCGCTGCGGGGCCCGGGGTCCGGATTTTCCCGCGCGGACTCGGCTTTGCCCGCAGCCTCAACAGATCTGGCTCCAGAGGTCGGCGCCTCCGGCTTTGCCGATACTGGGCCCGTGGCCTGGACTCGCGGAGAAACCGGGCCCTGAAACGAAGCCGCCGGTATAGGCGAAGGAACAGGAGGGAGAGAGGAAAGCACGAACTCTGCGCTCTTTGGTTAATCAGGCCATGATATCCAGAAGCGTTCCCAGCGTTTCGTCTGCTGTTTTAACCACCTGCGCGGACGCTTCAACACTGCGCTCATAAATCTTGAGATCAACAATGGGCTCGACGAGGCTACCCGCACCTTCCGCGGTTCCTTGGGGACCATCAGCACCGGCACGGGCAATCTTACGGGCGGCATTTTCCATGCCGACCATGCCATCCTGAATGCCCTGAATTCCAACTGCGAGAGTGTTATTGATCATGACCAAGCTGCCTGGTGACCATTTATTGACTCAATTAAGCCACACATTTGGTCAATTTTCAA
>JAEPML010000077.1 GCA_017643925.1 Roseibium sp.
CCCGATTTGCACTCGCCTTCACCTGTGAGACATGCGATGTCGTTTTCGAGCGCGCCTTGCGCTGCGTCCCATGCAGGCGCTTCAAAATGCTCTGCGATTTGCTGCTTTATCAAGCCTTGAGTTTCTGCATCGTAAGAGTTCCATTTGTCAGCATTCATAGCTGTCACAACAGGATCCCAGCCGCCGAGCGGTATTGTAAGCAAATGCGTGGAGACTTCCCACCAGCCGGCACTATAACCTGACCCAGCGCCTGTTACAGCGCAATCCACCACACCTTTTTGCAACGCGCCTGGCACTTCAGAAAAAGCAACGTTTACCCCTTCGGCTCCTAACGCTTCCAAGAACTTTGCGGTCATACGACCTGACGCACGCACTTTTTTGCCCTCTAGGTCGTCCAATTCTGTTATCTCGGTGTTACAAAATACGACCTGCGGTGGATAAGGTGCAATTGCCAAAACTTCTGAGTTAAACCGCGCTCGGAAAATTTCCTCAACCATTGGTCGCGCAGCCTCTACGGCAGCTTGCGCTTTGTCAGCGGACATTGCAACAAGTGGCACATCCAGACCTTCGAGTT
>JAEPML010000078.1 GCA_017643925.1 Roseibium sp.
GTCTCTGGCAAATCCTCGGGGGCTACCGGCCGGCTCAGGTAGAAGCCCTGGCCCAGATTGCAGCCCCAGTGTTGCAATAGCCGCCAGGCCTCCAGATTCTCGATGCCCTCGGCGACGACCTTTAGCCCAAGGCCGTGGGCCATATCGATGGTGGAGCGCACGATGAGTTGGTCCTGGGGCTCGGAATCGAGTTTCAAGACGAAGGACTTGTCGATTTTCAGCTCCTGTACAGGCAGTTTGCGCAGTTGGGACAGCGAGGAATAGCCGGTGCCGAAGTCATCTACCGACAAGGTCACGCCCAGCTCACGGAGCCGGTTCAGGGTCGCCATGGCCTCTTCCGGATCTTCCATCAGGGCGCTCTCGGTGACTTCCAGGGTGATCCGCGCCAGATCGTGGTGCCAGTCCTTGAAGGTATCGCGGATGTATTGGATCAGGGCAGGCCAGGTCAGGTCCATGGCGGACAGGTTGATGGCCACACCCGCGTCAACACCCTGGTTATGCCATTGCCGCGCATCGCTGGCCACCCGTTGAAGGATATGGGCTGTCAGATCATGAATCTGCCCGGATTGCTCG
>JAEPML010000079.1 GCA_017643925.1 Roseibium sp.
TTTTCTTTAATCCGGAACATCCGTATAATCCGTACTCAGGAGGCGCTCATGAAAACCATATCCGCCACCACAGCCAGCAAAGAGTTTGGCCGATTTATTGACACGGCGCAGCGGGAGCCGGTGTTGCTGACACGCAAGGACCGGCCGGTTGCCGTGACGGTGTCTGTCGCCGACTGGGAGGAGCTGGTCGCTCTGCGGGTCGAGCGGGGCGTTGCATCCGGTCTGGCAGATGTCACCGCTGGCCGTGCGACGGAAATGACCAATGCTGCGCTTGAGCAGCGTCTTGCACGCTTCCGGTCACGCAACTCCTAAGCATGAAGGTCAGTCTAACGGAAACAGCCGACGACTGCCTTTGGATGATCTGGGACAGGGACAGACTGTATTCCGAAGACGTCGCGGAAGAGTTCCAGCGCGACATCGATCACTTCATCCGTGATACCATCAGCGGGAATCCCGAGATTGGCCATGTTTGGCATGCCCCGCGCGGGATCCGGAGACTGATCTTCCGCCGTCGCCATAACATCTTTTACACTTTGCGTGAGGACATAGCCTGGGTTCTGTTCATCTT
>JAEPML010000007.1 GCA_017643925.1 Roseibium sp.
GTGGAAAGCTCGCTCTTCCGCGTCTTCCTCGGGGTGATCCTGCTGCTCGCCGTGATCCTCAACACCTATATCCGCCGCATGATCACGGGAGAACGCTAAGATGCCAGACACCAACACTCCCGCACTCATAGAACTCGTCGATATCGAGAAGCATTTCGGGCCGGTGATTGCGCTGAACGGGGTTTCCGTCTCCGTCCAGCCCGGCGAATGCCACTGCCTTCTGGGCGACAACGGCGCCGGCAAGTCCACCTTCATCAAGACCATGTCCGGGGTGCACAAGCCCACAAGGGGCAAGATCCTGATCGAGGGCAAGGAGGTCAACTTCGACAGCCCGCGCGATGCGATGACTGCCGGTATTGCCACCGTCTACCAGGACCTGGCCATGATCCCGCTGATGTCGGTCACCCGGAACTTCTGGATGGGACGCGAGCCGCAAAAGCGCGTCGGCCCGTTCAAGTTCTTCGACTTTGCCGAGGCCAACGAGGTCACCATGACCGAGATGGCCAAGATGGGCATTCACCTGCGCTCCCCCGACCAGGCGGTCGGCACGCTCTCGGGCGGGGAACGCCAGACGGTCGCCATCTCCCGCGCAGTCTATTTCGGGGCCAAGGTCCTCATCCTCGACGAGCCGACATCAGCCCTCGGCGTGCGCCAGACCTCAAACGTCCTTGCCACCATCGACAAGGTGCGCAAGAACGGCATCGGCGTCGTCTTCATCACACACAATGTCCGACATGCCATGGCCGTCGGCGACCGCTTCACAGTCCTCAATCGCGGAAAAACTCTCGGCACTGCCCTCAAGGGAGACATAAAGGCCGAAGAACTCCAGGACCTCATGGCAGGCGGACAGGAACTCGCCGAACTCGAAGGATCCCTCGGCGGGACTATCTGACGCCGGACAGAAATGGAAGAAAAGCGTGAAAGAGCTTGATGTCATCACCATTGGACGGTCGTCGGTTGACCTTTACGGGGCCCAGGTGGGTGGCCGGCTGGAGGACATGGCGTCCTTCAACAAGTATATCGGCGGTTCGCCCACCAACATGGCGACCGGCACGGCCCGCCTCGGGCTCAGGTCCGGACTGATCACCCGCGTGGGTGACGAGCACATGGGCCGGTTCATCCGCGAGGAGCTTGAACGGCATGGCGTGGACACAACCGGTGTCGTGACGGATACGAAAAGACTGACGGCCCTTGTGTTGCTCGGCATTCGCGACCAGGAGCAGTTTCCGCTGATCTTCTATCGCGAGAACTGTGCCGACATGGCCCTGTGCGAAGACGATATCGACCCGTCCTTCATAGCCTCGGCAAAGGCGGTGGTGGCGACGGGCACCCATCTGAGCCATCCGCAGACGGAAGCTGCGGTCCTGAAAGCCCTGAAGCTTGCACGCGACGGCGGCGGCCGGACAGCCCTCGACATCGACTACAGGCCCAACCTCTGGGGCCTGTCCGGGCATGGTGATGGTGAAAACCGCTTCATCGCGTCTGAAGACGTCACTGCAAAACTGCAATCGACCCTGCACCTGTTCGACCTGATCGTCGGCACCGAGGAAGAGTTTCATATCGCCGGCGGCACGACGGATACCGTTCAGGCGCTCAGGAATGTCCGCAAGGTGTCAGGTGCGACCCTTGTCTGCAAACGCGGTCCGATGGGAGCCTCCGCCTTTGTGGGCGACATTCCGGAAAGCCTCGACGAGGGGATCTCGGGTCCCGGTTTTCCCATCGAGGTCTTCAACGTGCTCGGCGCTGGAGACGGTTTCATGTCCGGATTGCTGAAGGGCTGGATCACCGGCGAGGACTGGGTCACGAGCCTGACCTATGCCAATGCCTGCGGCGCATTCGCAGTCTCCCGGCACGGTTGCACACCGGCCTATCCAAGCTGGGAAGAGCTGCAGTTCTTTCTGAAACGAGGCGTCAGGGACAAGGCCCTGCGCAAGGATCCTGACCTGGAGCAGATCCACTGGTCCACGAACCGGCACCGGTCCAATGGCGGCGACTGGTCCACAATGCGGGTCTTTGCCTTCGACCATCGCATCCAGATGGAGCAGATGGCCGACAAAGCCGGTGTCACGCATGAGCATATCGGTTTTTTCAAGAACCTTTGCCTCGACGCAGCCCTGAAAGTCGCAGATGGCCAGGCCGGCTACGGCATCCTGTGCGACAGCCGGCTCGGACGCGAGGCGCTTTATCGGGCCGCCGGATCCGGGCTCTGGATTGGCCACCCGGTTGAATGGCCTGCCTCCCGGCCATTGACCCTGGAACCTGAAATCGGACCGGATTTCGGCGGCCTGGCCGAATGGCCAACGGAGCACGTGGTCAAGGTGCTGTGCTTCTACCACCCTGACGACGAACCTGACATGAAAGCCGAGCAGGAGGATGTCCTGAAGCGTCTCTTTGCCGCCTGCCGTCGGAACCGCCTTGAAATGCTGCTGGAGGTGATCCCCTCGAAGGTCGCTGCCGTGGACGACGACACCACTGCGGCCATCATTCAACGCATGTACGACATCGGCATCTATCCGGACTGGTGGAAACTGGAACCGATGACCTCGAAGGCGGCGTGGTCCCGGGCATGTGATGCAATCACCAGAAACGATCCGAACACGCGTGGCATCGTGGTTCTGGGGCTTGACGCTCCGGAAGACCAGCTGGCAGCAAGTTTTGCGGAAGCCGCCCAGTTCGACCTCGTGAAGGGATTCGCCATCGGCCGCACGATTTTCTCAGACGCGGCACGCAAATGGCTTGCGGGCGAGATCACGAATGAAGAAGCTGTCATCGACATGACCAACCGGTTCGATCGTCTGTGCCGGATCTGGGATGATGCCCGGGCAACTGCTCAAGGTTCACGCATTCAAGGAATTCCTGCATGAGCACCCTTCGCCTCACGGCGGCGCAGGCCATGGTCCGCTATCTTTCGGCACAAATGACCGAAGATGGCGAGCGCTTCATTGACGGTGTCTGGGCCATTTTCGGACATGGCAATGTCGCCGGTCTGGGCGAAGCGCTGGAACAGGCCGGCAATGCGTTGCCAACCTGGCGCGGCCAGAATGAGCAGACCATGGCGCACACCGCCATTGCCTATGCCAAGGCCCAAAAGCGCACCCGTGCGATGGCCGTCACTTCGTCCATCGGCCCGGGTGCAACCAACATGGTGACAGCCGCGGCGCTTGCCCATGTCAACCGGCTGCCCCTGTTGCTGATCCCCGGCGACGTCTTTGCCAACCGAGCACCCGACCCTGTCCTGCAGCAGGTCGAGGATTTCGACGACGGGACGGTGTCCGCCAATGACTGTTTCCGCCCGGTATCCCGGTATTTTGACCGCATCACCCGGCCGGAACATTTGCTGACTGCCCTGCCCCGGGCATTCCGCGTGATGACCGACCCGGCAACCTGCGGCCCGGTGACGCTGTCCTTCTGCCAGGACACCCAGGCCGAGGCCTTTGACTATCCGGAGAGCTTCTTTGAACCTCGCACCTGGCGTATCCGCCGGCCGGAACCGGACAGCCGGGATGTGAGCGATGTTGCCGACCTGATCAGGTCAGCGACGGCACCCGTCCTGGTTTGTGGTGGCGGTGTTGTCTATTCCCGGGCCGAAGAAACCTTGGCCGACTTCGCTACCCGCCATGGCATCCCGGTGATCGAAACCCAGGCCGGCAAGTCTGCCCTCGCCCAGGCGCATCCGATGAACTTCGGTGCGGCCGGTGTCGACGGAGCCGAGAGCGCCAACAAACTTGCGGAAGCTGCTGATCTGGTGATCGGCGTCGGCACTCGGTTCCAGGATTTCACCACAGGGTCCTGGGCGCTTTTCAAGGAACCCAACCGCAAGCTTGTCTCCATCAACGTGCAAGCCTATGACGCGGACAAGCATGGCGCGGTCGGCGTGGTCGGCGATGCCAGGGTGACACTGGATCGTCTGTCGAAAGACCTGGGCGATCATCGCAGCGGTGCGTTCGATCCGCAGGCCCGCGTGGACTGGCTGGCCAAGGTCGACACACATTGCGGCGCCCGGACGGACGTGCCCGAGGGCTACCTGCCGCTGGATGCGGAAGTCATCGGCGCCGTGCAGCGCACCGCCAGTGACAAGACCATTGCCATGTGTGCCGCCGGAACCATGCCGGGAGCGTTGAAACTGTTGTGGCAAGCGCCCCAGGGTGGCTATCACATGGAATACGGCTATTCCTGCATGGGCTACGAGATCGCCGGCGCCATGGGTGTGAAGCTCGCCCAGCCCGACCGGGACGTGGTCTGCTTTGTCGGCGACGGGTCCTACATGATGGCCAATTCCGAGCTTGCAACAGCTGTCATGCGCCAGGTGCCGTTCACGGTCGTTCTGACCGACAACCGTGGTTATGGCTGTATCAACCGGTTGCAGATGGGCACCGGTGGAGAGCAGTTCAACAATCTCTACAAGGACTGCAACGTCGAGCAACAGCCGGACATCGACTTCGTTGCCCACGCAGCTTCCATGGGTGCTCATGCGGTCAAGGCAAGGGACATAGGTGATCTGGAAAACCAGATCCTGGCTTCGCTAGACCGAAGCATTCCGACCGTGATTGTCATCGACACCGATCCGATGCATGGGCCCGGTGAAGCTGGTGGTGGACACTGGTGGGATGTCGCCGTCCCAGAAGTCTCTCCCCGCCCGCAGGTCAATACTGCTCGCGAAACCTATCTTGCCGCGCTCAAGGACCAGCGCGCAGCCGACTAACCGTCTTCGGGAATAGAAAAGACATGATCCTTTACGGCGCCAATCCGATTGCCTGGGCCAATGACGACGACCAGACACTGGGAGCCCATATCCCCACCGAGCAGATCCTGCGCGAAGCCTCCGAGATCGGCTTCGACGGCATCGAGAACGGTCACCGCTGGCCAGAAGATCCTGAGGAGCTGAAGCAGCTGCTCGGCAGCCATGGCCTCAAGTTCATCTCGGGCTGGTATTCCCTCAACCTGCTGACCCAGTCTGTCGAGGACGAGAAGAAGGCAATCCAGCCGCATCTGGACAAGCTCAAACACAATGGCTGCAAGGTCTGCATCGCCTGCGAAACATCCAACACCATCCAGGGGTCTGACGTCGACATTTCCACGAGCCCGGTTCTGAGCGCGGAAGAGATGAATGCCTTCGGTGCAAAGGTGGAGGCCCCGGGTTTTTGCGCAGAGCAGGGCATCGATCTTGTCTATCACCACCACATGGGTACGGTTGTCGAGACGCTGGACGAAATCGATGCCTTCATGGCAGCCACCGGACCGGCAACCAAACTGCTGTTTGATGCCGGCCATTGCTATTTCGGCTCCAGGGGCGAAGACCCGACGCCGGTCCTGAGAAAATACATCTCCCGCATGCACCACTTCCACGCCAAGAACGTGCGCCCAGCTGTCATGAAAGACGTCAGGGACAACGGCAAGTCCTTCATGGATGGTGTGCGGGCAGGCGTCTTCACGGTCCCTGGCGATCCTGAAGGCGGTATCGACTTCCGTCCCCTGCTTCAGGTTCTGAAGCAGGAGGGTTACAAGGGCTGGATTGTCATCGAAGCCGAGCAGGATCCGGAGGTGCACAATCCGTTCAAGTATCAGAGCCTCGGACTGATGACGCTCAAGACCATTGCAAGCGAGTTGGAGTTGACATGAGTGATCTTCTGCGCAAGCCGTCTGGAACGAACGGCAAGGTTCACGACATCACCGTCGACAGCGCCCGAGGACCGAAATCCCCGGACTGGGGTTATGTCGGCTTCGGCCTGTACCGTCTGAAGGCCGGCGAAAGCGTTGCCGAACAGACCGGTGACCGCGAGGTGATCCTGGTCATGGTTGAAGGCAAGGCAGACATCTCGGCCGACGGAGAAGACTTCGGTGTACAGGGCGAGCGCATGAACGTCTTCGAACAATTGCCACCGCACAGTATCTATGTCCCGAACAGTTCCAACTGGCGCGCGACGGCGGCCACCGACTGCACCATCGGCGTCTGTGCAGCTCCCGGCAAGGGCGGCCACAAGGCAAGGGTCCTGCCGGTGCCGGAAAAAGTCACGCGCGGCAAAGGGTCGAACACCCGATACATCTTCCCGATTGCCATGGAAGAATCCGACGTTGCCGACAGTCTGCTGGTGACGGAAGTGTTCACGCCGCAGGGCAACTGGTCCTCCTATCCGCCGCACCGGCATGACGAGGACAATTTCCCCGACATGACCTATCTGGAAGAGACCTATTACCACCGCCTCAATCCGGACCAGGGATACGGGCATCAAAGGGTATTCACCGAAGACGGCAGCCTGGATGAAACGGTCTCAATGAACAGCCACGATGTGGTGCTGGTGCCTAAAGGCCATCACCCCTGCGGCGCACCCTATGGCTACGAGATGTACTATCTCAATGTCATGGCCGGACCGATGCGCAAGTGGCGCTTCCAGAACCATCCCGACCATGACTGGATCGCGCAAAGGGATGCGTGACAGAAGTTCTTCAGAAATAGAAGATTGATTGCAGGTCAGCGCAGGATAGCCGCCTGTGACCACTCAAAAATTCACCACGTCGCCCGGGCAAGGTGAAACGCAGATGCGAAACCTGGAGGCGCTGAAAACATCGTCGCATGACCCGCATAACTTAGCCAACTAAGCAAGATCCCGGCGCAGGGCCGGGACAGCAATTGCTTCGGACTTTCGCAAAAACTCAAAAGGGCGCCTGACGGCGCCCTTCCAATTTCCTTCGAAGGCAATCCGGGGACTAGGCCGCCACCAGCAATTCATGGCCTTCCGGCAGTTCTTCGGAAAATGCGATCCCGCTTCCCGAGCCTGTTTCACGCACCACCGTCCCCTGCAGGTGGGTGCCGTCGATGAAGTCGAGCATCATTTCCTCGCCAATTTCGATGTCATGCACATCCAGGATCTGAGCTCCGCTTACACTCACATCGATCAGCTGAACCGTACGCTTGCTGCCGTTTCGGAATGTGATCGTAACGTCATCCGACATGGCCTTGCGAGCAGCACGCCGCCGGTCCTCAACATCCTTGGTCACGTTATCAAGGAACTGCTCAACCTCCTGGGCCAGCGACGAGCTGGCCTCGGAAACGAGGTCTGACGCCGCATTCACTGCGCTGGCTTCTTCAGAGGTCTGCAGAACGGCTCCGGAAACAGTGTCCATGCTGGAAGCGGCCGTTCCGGTGCTGTCGCTGGCGGCCCTTGCCGAACGTGCGATCTCCTGGTTCGCCGCACGCTGTTCTTCGATCGCACCGGCCACGGAACTTGTCAGACCCTTGATGTCGGACACTTTCTCCGTGATGTTTTCGATCGCATTCGCCGCATCGCGGACCGAGTTCTGAATACCGGTGATCCGACCAGAGATCTCGTCCGTCGCCTTGGAAGTTTGCTCGGCCAGTTCCTTGACCTCGGAGGCAACAACCGCAAATCCACGCCCTGCCTCGCCGGCTCTGGCTGCTTCGATGGTCGCGTTCAGGGCAAGCAGATTGGTCTGTTCGGCAATATCGCGAATGAGGTTGACGACACTGCCAATATGTTCGGCTGCTTCGGAAAGTGTCGCCACGTTCTGGTTGGTCGCTTCGGCTGCCTCAACAGTTTCCGTCACGATGCGCGTTGTCGCTTCGGTCTGGTTGGCAATCTCCTGAACCGTCGCGGTCATCTCTTCCGTGGCGGCGGCAACGGCTGCAACATTTTCGGATGCATTGTTCGACGCACCACCCGCATGATCGGATTCAGACTTGGCGTTCGAGGCCAGGCCATCCAGCGTGGTCGCAGCATCTCTCATGCGGGACATCTGTTCACCGACGGTTTCAAGCCTTTCCGTCATGACCGACTTGAAGTCCCTGATCAGATTTTCAAGCAAGGCCTGGCGCTGGCGTTCCCTGTCACGTTCGCCGCGCGCGTGGTCTTCCAGCTGCTTGCGCAGGATCGCGTTGTCCTTGAAGACGGTCACGGCCTTGCACAAGTCGCCGATCTCATCCGTCCGGTCGGCATCATTGATGTCAACCTTGGTATCGCCTGTAGCCAGGCGGTTCATTGCCTGGACGACCTGATTGATCGGGTGTGTGACCGAGCGCGCAGCAAAGAAGCCCACGACGGCCATAAGCGCGAGCAAGACGCCGCCAGCGAGCAACATCCTGTTGCGCATTGCAATGACCGGTGCCGTTGCCTCGGCATAGGTCTGCGTCGCGAGGAGGATGTAGTTGTAACCCTGGTAATTGAACTTGATCGCTTCGACATCAAGCAATTCGCTACGATGCAATTCATCGTAACCGAAGGCTGCTCCATCTGAACGCGCCTGTTCGATAATCGGGCTTTCCAGCTTGGTGGTCAGGATATCGTTTACGTCTGCGGTCGACTTGGAATCGTTGCGCATATAGCCGTCTTCGCCGATCAGGGCCAGTTCACCGGTCTCGCCGAGACCCAGATTGTGCCGCATCAATTCATTGAACCGGTCGACTGGCATCTGGAAGGCCAGCACGCCGACCGTTTTGCCATCTCCGTCCACGACCGGATGCGCCATGAAACTCGCGGGCGCGTCATAACTCGGGCCATAGGGAGCAAAGTCGGTGAAGGCCACATCGCTGTGCTCGGTGATCTTCGTTGCCTCGCGATAGACGACGCCCAGATCGGAATCGGCCCATTTGCCGCCACCTTCATTGAAATTGGTCGCGTAGTCGAGTTCCTTGAAGACCGAATAAACGAGGTTCCCCTTGGTATCGAACAGGAAGACGTCGTAATAGCCTTCGTCTTTCTGAAGCTTGTGAAACCACTTGTGGTAATTCTCGTGGGCCGCGTCATAAGCTGAACCGGTGTCTGCCTTGTAGAGCTTGTCCTTCTCGCCTGTCGGATGGGGGTTATCCATAATATAGGCGGCCTGCAGCGACGCGACGGGATCGCCACCGGACTGCATCCAGGTGTCCCAGATATCCGAGAACTCGTTTACCGCGGCAACCGTGCCGGGATGTTCGGCAATCAGAACAAGCTGGTGCTCGATGTTTTCAAGATAGGCATGAATCTCGTCTGCGCCGGTATTGGCCGCTGCAAGCAGACGTTCCTTGGTCAGCTCGTGAACACTGGCGCTCGAGGTGAGGTAACTGGCAACCCCGATCCCGACACCGACCACTGCAGCAGCACCAACCACCATGGCTGGAATTTTTTTCGACAAGCTCAACTTCGAGAACATCCGATCCCCCAAAAACCGACAGCCGGCCAATTTGGCCACTTGTCAATTACCGTTGGGTGAGCTCCCGAACCATTTCTTAACAACGACTCGAAATTCTAACGATTTTGGCAAGATTACATTGTCTTTTTCTCTGATGAAGAAAAAGTGCTGCAAAAACTTACGAGGCTAAGTAATGAACGCAGCCTCGCGTTTTCGGCATTTGTCGGATATTCAGGTCATCGAATCACGCAGGTACCAGACTGTCCACCAGGGCGCCGCGATGTTGAATGACGTTCCCGGCAAGACGCGCGCCCGCATCAACGCTGGCATTGATGTCGTCGCTGATCAGAAACTCTGCCAGAAACGCGGCATTGAAACTGTCACCAGCCGCCGTTGTGTCGACGATGTTGCGCACCGGGTCTGGCTGGAACGTTGTCTGTGCATCTTTCGTTGCGCAAATGACGTCCTCGGGTCCGTTCTTGACGACGACCATGTCGGCACCGGCGGCAAGGTATCTTTCCGCGCTGATCTTTGGTGTCGGATCGCCGAAATGCGCCAGCTCATCCTCAAATGACGGCATGACCAATGTGCAGACACCTGCAGCCTCGGTGACACAGGCACGCATGATTTCGGTGCTCTCCCACAGGCGCGGGCGCAGATTGGGATCAAAGGCCACTTGCGCGCCCCTCTGCCGCGCTTCCCGCAGCCCGCTCAGAAAGACCTTTCTCTCTTCAGGTGGCAGGATCGCCAGCGTGATCCCGCTGAAATAGATCAGACCGGCCTTGTCCAGCGCAGCCTTCAGGTGATCTGCATCAGCAGCAAGGCGGCGTGCTGCAGCATGCGACCGCCAATATGCGAAGCTCCGCTCCCCATCCTTCAGCTGGATCATGTAAAGACCAACCGTCCGGTCTTCCAGTCTGCGGATCTCTGCCGTGTCGATCTCCGAGTCGCCCAGAAACTGAAGCATCTGATCGGAGATCTGGTCCTGTCCGACAGCCGTAAAATAGCTCACGGTCCAGCTCTCCGGGAGGCACTTGCGTGCATACCAGGCCGTGTTCAGCGTGTCTCCGGCGAAACCCATGGCATAAGTGCCTTCGCCGGTCGGGGCCATTTCGACCATGCATTCGCCAATTGCCAGAAACGTGTTTGACACAGACTTCCTCCTTCGCGATGGCATTGAGCGGAGGCCTTCTTTTCCTCCATAACCATCTTTTAAATTGATTTAAAACTAGCATATTTCACAGCTAGTTTCGACTACATACTCAACTCCACCGCAGAATCAAATGCGCAAAAGGAATAATCTTCTGGTGCCCGGCACTCACCAAAGACCGGAAATCGCTTGATTCCGATGCAACGAAATCTCGCACAAATTTGCACTGAAACAACAGGAAAGAAAGCAACAGCAACCGCAATGCGGTCAGGCTTGTTTTCCTTGGCCAGCAACGAAAACCCTGGTTTTCGTGCCATCAAGGCTCGCCAGGAAGGCCTTGGGAACTGGACGGTCTGTAAAGATCGCATCAACATCGCTCAGCTTGCCGCCACGGACATGGGCGCTTCGGCCGAACTTGCTGTGATCAAGCACCAGATAGGACTTGCGGGAGTTGGCCAGGATCGACTGACGGGCCGACACTTCATCTTCGTGGAAATCCAGAAGCGTGCCATCCTCGTCGACACCGGCAACACCGAAGACGCCGATATCGACCTTGTAGTTGGAGAAGAACGCCCGGGCGGAGGAGCCGAGAATATCACGGTCGCCATGTCGCAGCCGACCACCGGCTATCGTCACCTGGAACGACGGATTGATGGATGCGGTAAAGGCCACATTCAGGTTGTTCGTGAAGATCGCAAGCTTGTCATGTGCCACCAGGGCCTGCATCACGATTTCAGGCGTTGTCCCAATGGAAAACGCAATCGACTGATTGTTCTCGATCACGTCGGCCACCTGTTTCGCGATCACCTGTTTGCCGGCCAGGTTGAGGATCTGGCGCGTTGAGTAATGAATATTTGACGCTGGTGCAGGTGGTTCGACACCGCCATGGGTTCTGCGCAGGATCCCGAGTTCGCACAAGCCGTTGACATCGCGGCGGATGGTCTGGGTGGTCACTTCGAAACGATCAGCAAGCTCTTCGACGGACGCGAAGCCCGCCTTTTGCACAAGGTCGGCAATTTCGGCCTGCCGCTTTGAAATATCTATTTGTCCAAGCATGTGTTACTGACCCGACATCAACTGCTACCCAGGCAGCGGCCAAAGGCGCACCGCTTTGCGGAACTTCGCACCAACCTGAAAAAGCTCAACTTCGAAGCCCCATAGAACATGTTCATATGAACCTTATTCGACGCTCATATGAAAATGATATGACAGTTTTTCGAATATGGAAGCGCCTTTTGGGGGAAAACATGACGCAGTGCAACAGCAGGCACGCGGGACTCCGTTCGCACTCACGTTGCAGATAGTGTTTCACCTGCAAGGCATCCGACGCGTTTGTTGCAGCAAGTGGTTGAAGTTGGACAGTTCTTCGGAATACGCGCAAGGGAATGCGGAAAGTCGGTCATGCCGGCAAAAAATTGACCGGCCATATGAGCCGATCAATTTTTCATACCGCAATGCGATGTCTGTTCTTCTACCGGTAGAGGAACGACTTGCCGTCACCGTCGAAAAGGTGAAGTTTTTCAGCTGCAGCCGTGAGACGGATGGTCGTGCCCTTGGCGATCTTGTGGATGCCCGGCAGTTTGGCGATCAACCCGTCTTCCCCTTCCCGCGCCTTGAAGTAAAGCACGGTCGTTTCGCCGAGCGCCTCGACGATTTCCACCTCGGCAGAGACCAGGTAGTCGTCGCTTTCTGTCACTGTCAGGTCTTCCGGACGAACACCGAGCTTGACCGTCTTGCCCTTGTCTGCATCCAGTGAAGCGATAGGCGCATCCGCGTGGCCGCCGTCGCTCATCCGCACGGACGTCGTGTCACCTGTTCCCGTCACTTCGGCGTTGATCAGGTTCATGGCCGGTGACCCGATGAACTGGGCAACAAAGGTGTTGGCCGGTCGTTCGTAGAGTTCCAGAGGCGCGCCGAACTGCTCGATATTGCCTCCATGCAGCACCACGATACGGCTGGCAAGCGTCATCGCCTCCACCTGATCGTGGGTGACGTAGATCATCGTGCTTTCCGGCATGCTTTCCTTCAGCTGGGCGATCTCGATCCTGGTGGCAACCCTGAGGGCCGCATCCAGGTTGGAGAGCGGCTCATCGAACAGGAACACTTTCGGATCCCGCACGATCGCCCGCCCGATGGCAACACGCTGACGCTGACCGCCCGACAAGGCCTTCGGCAATCGATCGAGCAAATGCGTCAGCTGCAACGTATCGGCCGCCGCACGTACTGCCTTGTCGATCTCATCGCTCGACTTGTGCGCCAGCTTCAGTGCGAAAGCCATGTTGTCATAGACCGTCATGTGCGGATAAAGCGCATAGGACTGGAACACCATGGCGATGCCACGCTGTGCGGGCGGAACATCGTTGACGATCTCGTCATCGATTTCCAGCGTGCCACCGGTGATATGCTCAAGCCCGGCAATCATGCGAAGAAGCGTTGACTTGCCACAGCCTGACGGGCCGACAAACACAATCAGTTCGCCTTGCTGGATTTCAAGATCGATGTTCCGGAGAACTTCGACAGTGCCATAAGACTTGCTGACATCTTTCAGGGACAAAGAGGTCATGCCGGCTGCTCCCAATTCTTGACTGTTTTCATGTTATTTCACCGACCCTGCGAGCAGGCCGCGCACGAGATACCGTTGCATGGCGAAGAACACCGCAAGCGGCACCGCGATCGAGACAAAGGCGGCCGTGGCCAGGATTTCCCAGTTACCGCCCCGCGTTCCAAGCAATTCGACGATCTGGTTGGTCATCACCGTTGTCGATCCTGTTGAATCGATCAGGAACACCTTGGCGACCAGCAGGTCATTCCAGGTCCACAGGAACTGGAAGATGGCAAAGGAGGCCAGCGCCGGGAAACTCAACGGCACGATGATCCGGGTGAAGATCTGGAAATCCGTTGCACCATCGACCTTGGCGTTTTCAATGATGTCCCGCGGCAGGCCGACCATGTAATTGCGAAGCAGATACACCGCGAGCGGCATGCCGAAGGCCGTATGCGCCAGCCAGACGCCGACATACCCCTTTCCGATACCGATATCGAGATGCAGCTTCAAAAGCGGAATAAGCGCAAGCTGCAGCGGAACGACCAGGAAGCCGACCACGGCCGCGATCAGAAGGGCGCGTCCGGGGAACTCCATCCAGGCCAGTGCATAGGCCGCGAAGGCCGCAACCACGATCGGAATGATCGTCGCCGGGATCGTGACGGTCAGCGTGTTGAAGAACGCCTTGGCCATGTTGTCCTGACCGGTGCCGGAAAACAGGATGGTCGCGTAGTTTCCAAGCGTGAATTCCGGAGGCACCGTCGCGGTTATGAAGATGCGCTGACCGCGCCCGGACAGTTGCTTGTCGTTGCCACTCCAGGTGTAACTGCCATCCGGCTGCAGGGTAACGGTCTCACCGTCCTTCATTTCAGCCGTTTCACCCGGCTGGTAGGCGGAAACGTTCCGGGAGGACACGCCCCAGGACCGTATCTCGCGGGGTGCACCTTCAAAGATGTTGCCCGTGACCACGAAGCGGTCGCCATCTGCGACGCGATGATCATCCGGGTCCTTGGCGCGGTAGACTTCATTCTGCTCGGACGGAAGGAGCGACGCCCACCATCCAGAGCTCGAAATCTGGTCCGCCGTGCGGAAGGAGGAAACGAACAGCCCCACCGTGGGGAACAGCCACATGATCACCAGGAACGCGACCGACAGGTGCACTGCCCAGGTGAGAGCGGATTTTTTTCGGGCCATGCCAGCCATCAGCGCATCTCCTTCCGGGCGTTGTAGACGTTCCAGACCAGGATCGGCGTGACGAGCAACATGATGACGATCGCGCTCGCCGAGCCAACACCCCAGTCATTGGCACGGAACAGCTTGTCATACATGTAGTTCGCAAGAACCTGTGTTTCCCACTGACCATTGGTCATGGCAAACACGATGTCGAAAACCTTCAGAACCGTGAGCGTGATCGTCGTCCAGACCACCACGATGGTTCCCATGATTTGCGGAACCTTGATCTTGAAGAAGATCTGGAACGGGTTGGCGCCGTCGACGATGGCGGCTTCCACGGTCTCTTCGGGGATACCCCGAAGCGCTGCAGACAGGATGACCATGGCAAAACCGGTCTGGATCCAGATCAGAACCACCATCAGGAAGAAATTGTTCCAGAGCGGAATCGTGAGCCAGGTCTGCGGTTCACCAAAGGGCAGTTCCTCGAACCAGATGCTCACCACCGAACTCAGCGACAGCCAGATCAGCCAGAGACCACCAACGGCGAGCAGCAGCCTCAACGGCAGCAGCCAAACCGACTTGTCGCTGCCCTTGGCGACGATGTCGCGCACGAAGATCCAGGCGACGTAGCCAACAATGGCCGCAAAGGCGAGCAACAGGACCGTCGGCAGCACTTGCAGCCAGAGAACCGACCCGAGCCCACCGTCGAACTTGAGCCAGATGGCATTCAGGACGCCGATCTGGTTCTGGTCGACAGGCCGCGTGTCATAGATGAGCTTGAAGATGACAGATGCACCGACAAAGGAGATCGCCATCGGCATGAAGATCAGGGATTTTGCGAGATTGCCCCAGCTGATACGGTCGGTCAGCTGGGCCACCAGCAGGCCGAAGGCCGTTGATGCGGCCGGCACGACGATCAGCCAGAGCATGTTGTTGCGCACCGCTTCCCAGAATTTCGGCTCGGCCGTCATCTTGCGGTAGTTTTCCAGACCGACAAACGCGCCACCGAGGTCACGGTCGGTCAGGGACAGCCTCAACGTCTCGAAAACCGGATAGGCCAGATAGAGTGTCAGGGCAAAAAGCGCGGGAAACAGGAACAGCCAGGGGCGCACCATGTTGGCCCGGTTGATGTTCTTGCCGGCATCCTCACCACGTGGCGGAAAGAAAAGCTTGTCCAGGATCACGTTGGACAAGAAGAAGTATCCCAGGCACCCACCTACCCCGAGGATGATGGTTGCAAGACCCAGGACTGCCGGATTCTCCAGCATGACCGCGCCCTCCCCTTGTTATGAATCGTTGGAAGCCCCGGAAAGCGTTCCGGTGACATCCGATCGCAGGGAACGAAATTGTCGAAGTGACGTTTTGTTCGTCCAAAAAAGAATGGCCGGTCTCGCGAACAAGACCGGCCAAGGGAGGAATTACTTCAAAGCATCCCAGCTTTTCTGGATTTCTTCGGCGACCGCCTTGGCGTCCTTGCCACCGGTATAGTCAACCATGCCGGTCCAGAAGGTACCGGCACCGACACCACCCGGCATCAGGTCGGACCCGTCGAAACGGAAGGTCGTGGCGTTGACAAGGATTTCACCCTGACCGCGCAGCGTGTCGTTCAGGTAGGCTTCCGGATTGACGCCCTTGTGCGGTGTCAGGAAGCCGGTCTGTGCCATCATTACTTCGTGGGCGATCGGCAGCTTGAAGAACTCCATCAGGGCTGTCGTTGCGTCGGACGGGTTGGTGATGGCCATCAGCGTGCCGCCACCCAGAACCGGGTTGCCGAGATCCTTGCCCGCATAGGCAGGCATGTAGAAGAAGTCGACATCGGTGCCGAATTCAACACCGTCCGGGAAGAAGGCGGGGACAAAGGATGCCTGGCGGTGCATGTAGCACTGCGGCGGGGAAGAGAAGAGACCCTTCGGGCTGTCGCGGAAGTCGGTGGAGGCAACTGCACCAGCGCCCCCTGCGACCTTGGCGTCGTCACGGGCGAACCAGCCGAATTCCTCGATCGCAGCGATGACGCGCGGATCGTCGAAGGAGATTTCGTTGGTCACCCACTGGTCATAGACGTCCGCCGGCTGGGTACGCAGCATCATGTCCTCGACCCAGTCGGTCGCCGGCCAGCCCGTTGCTGCGCCTGAGCCCAGACCGATGCACCACGGCACTTCACCATCGGCAACGATCTGCTCGGTCAGCGCCTTCAGTTCTTCCATGGTTGTCGGCACTTCGTAGCCGGCATCCTCGAAGTTTTCCGGGACGAACCACACCAGTGACTTGACGTTGACGTTGTAGAAGAAGCCGTAAAGCTGGTCCGCGCCGTCCTTGTCCTTGTAGGTGCCGAGATTGACCCAGCTGTCGCCCGCACCGTAATTGTCGGCAACCCAACCGCCCATGCTGGACGGAAGCGGCGTCAGAAGACCGCGCGCGGCCATGTCTGAGGCAAGACCCGGCTGCGGAAAGACCGCAATGTTCGGAGCCGCGCCGGCCTCGGCATCAATCACGATCTGCTGCTCGAAGGAGTCGGAACCGGTGTAGATGACTTCCGCACCCGTCGCGTCAGAAAAATATTCCAGAACATTTCTGAAATAGCCATCTTCCGGCTGCAGCCACGGACCTGCGATGGTCACGGTCTGGCCTTTGAGATCCGGTGCGCTGCTCGCCCACTCGGTGTAGCTGTCCCAGTTGAACGCGCCTTCACCCGGTTTGAACTTCAGTTCGGCAGAAGCGCTTCCCACGCCGACTACAACGCTGAGGGCGACAGCTGCAGTGCAGGTCAACAAACGAGATTTCATGACATTCCTCCCAGATTGTCCCTATCTTTGGACATTCAATTTAAAGTGGCACACTCCGGTGCCCGGCATCAACTCCCTCCAGCTCCGTACTACGGATAACATGAGAAGAACCGGACATCCAAACCGCTTTGGATTTCGATCTAAACATGTCGCCACAATTCGCACTTGTCAAGCGAACAACTGACGAATTAATGTTGCATTTCAATAACAGTCCGCTGGGAGGGTCGCTTTCAAAGCGTTTTGGACGGAAATGAGCAAGGGTGTAAATCTCAAGGAATTATCGAAAAAACTGAATCTGTCGCAGACAACGGTCAGTCGTGCCCTGAATGGCTACCCCGAGGTCAGCGCCGACACCCGCAAACGCGTTGCCGAGATGGCGGAGGCCCTTGGCTATGCTCCCAACAGCCAGGCTCGCCGCCTGGCCACGGGGCGGTCCATGGCCATAGGCCACGTCATTCCCAGATCCATCCATGAAATGATGAACCCGATCTTTCTCGAGTTTATCGCCGGAGCCGGTGAAACCTACTCGAAACACGGCTACGACATGATCATTTCCGTCGTGGAAGACGATCACGAGGAAGACGCCTACCGCCAGATAGCTTCCAGGAAAAAGGCTGACGGCGTCATCGTGCATGGCCCGGCCAGCGACGAGCATCGCCACGAACTCCTGAAGGAGCTCAACCTTCCCTTTGTCGTCCACGGACGCATTCCCGGAGCTGAAGAGGAAACCAGCTGGATCGACATGAACAACCGGCGGGCGTTCGAACGGGCAACCAACCTGCTGCTGGATCTTGGGCACACACGCATCGCTCTGCTCAACGGACTGGAGCAGATGGACTTTGCCAAAAGGCGCAGACGGGGTTTCGAAAGCGCGCTCGAGGCACGGGGGCACGTGGCCGATCCCGACCTGATGCGCAGTTCAGACATGACGGAGCCTTTTGGCTGTGAAAACGCGATGGAAATGCTGAAGAGCGACAATCCTCCGACCGCCTTCCTTGTCTCTTCCATGATCACGGCAATCGGTGTCGCGCGCGCAGTCGGTCAATGCGGCTTGCAGACCGGCAAGGATGTTTCGATCATCACCCATGACGACGCCCTGTCCTTCCTGCCGAACAGTGGCGAAATCCCGATTTTCACCTGTACGCGGTCATCCGTTCGGTTCGCGGGTCAGAAAGCAGCGGAATTGTTGCTGAACATGATCGCCAATCCTGGCGGCAAGCCGACTTCACTGCACCTTGATGCAGAGCTGATTGTAGGTCAGTCGACCGGTCCGGCCCCCTCGCGCTGAGGGACCCGTAACCCGCCGATTTACACCTGGCTGAGCCCGCAGCTCTGCAGGAGATGCTTCATGGTCTCCAGCCCGCGCAACCGATGCCGTCGCGCCACTTCACCGGCCTCCTCCCGCTCACCTGCCAGAATTGCCTTCAGCAACTGGCGGTGATCGTCAGCACTGGCGGCCGGTGCATTGTTCATGAGCAACAGAACCTTGTTGGATCGATAGACCTGATCCAGCAGGCAAGCGATTTCTTCACCGAGACGGACATTGCCACCGCATTCGGCGAGCAAACGATGAAACCGATCGTCGTATTTGGCCCAGCTCTGGATGTCCTTTTGCAACAGGGCATCGTCGGCCCGGTCCAGAACTATGTGCATTTCAAGCACTATCTCTTCGTTCGCCCCGAGCCTCGCTGCGGTTTCGGCCGCCAAGCCTTCCAGAACTGCAAGCATCTGGAAGACTTCGCAAAGATCTTTCTGAGATACCGGCAGGACGCGCGCGCCGTGACGCGGAATGAGTCCAACCAGGCCATCCGCCTCCAACCGGATCAACGCTTCGCGCACCGGCGTCCGGCTCATGCCGAGCCTTGCCGCAATGTCAGGTTCAGGCGCCTGAAACCCTGGTGGTAAATCGCCATTCAAGATATCCGCTTTCAGCCGCTCATAGGCGTTGTCTACGCGCGTTGTCTTGGCTTTCGATGGCATTACGGCGAGTACCCGGTTCCTGGTTTGTGTTGGCGACAAAGTCTCTTCAGCCCCGGAACAGGTCCGCCTGCGGCGAGGCCTCACTGTTCTGAACCTAAATAAATTCAGCATTGATAATTTTATCAATACAATTTTATCTAATTACGACGGCGAGAAATCAGTGTCAGACAACCATTTGAAATCAATACAGATTTCAAGGACGCCCAGGAAAATGAATGTATAAATCATCGCATTTGTTGTGATCATAGCGACAATCTTGTCCTAGATATGACCTTGAAGCTTTCCGGAAAACGGCGTCGGGAATGCTTCAAACCCAGGCAGCAAGTCCCTCCATGGTTCCTCTGCCGCACCGCCGAAAGAGCCAAGCTGCTCGGCAAAAACATCAAGGGCTGCCACAGTCAGAAGCAGCCAGAGCTGACAGACGCCAATAAATGCAGGAATTCCAAGACTTAGCTTACCTTTGGTTAACCATAAATCCCTTACGTTGACGGCAGACAACAACAGTGGCGCCGCAATGATTCTCCCTTTCCTTCCAACAAGAAAGACAGACGGACGAAAGACCCGTTTCGCTGGTCTTTTGCTGGGAGTTTCTGCGGTCTGCCTCGGGTTTTCAACGGCTGTTGCAACCGCTCAATCGCTTGAGGAAGCCATGGCTTCCGCCTACGCAATCAACCCGGGGCTCAAGGCTGAACGGTCGCGATACGAGGCGACAAACCAGGGCATCTGGACGGCGCGCTCGGAGTTTCTGCCAACAGTTACCGGCACTTATCTCGGCGAACATAATACCTATGACCGGGATCGCAGCGGAAGCAGCGACCGGTCCCATTTTCACGAGCTTGGCCTCTCCATGTCGCAGACCCTGTTTCAGGGTTTTGCCGGCGTCAACCGATTGAACCAGGCCCACGAGGAAGCCATTTCAGGGCGCAACCAGCTGATAGGCGCCGAACAAACCCTCCTGTTCAACACGGCTGACGCCTATCTCAGAGTGGTCCGCGATCGTGAAATTCTGGCCAAGCTGAAGGCCTATACAGGCGTCGTGCAACGCGAAGCAAACGCCGCCCGCGCACGCTACAAGTCAGGCGACGCGACCCGCACGGATATCGAACAGGCGCTTGCGCGCCTGGCCGAGGCTCAGGGCAACAGCGATCAGGCTGTTGGCGATCTTGAAGCCTCCGAAGCCCTCTATGAGCGTCTGACAGGCCAGAAGCCCGGCAAGCTGGGTTGGCCGGGCATTCCGAAATCTCTCGAGCCGACCGGTCTCGATGACGCCATCACGGTTGCACTCCAGAACAACCCGTCCATTCGCGCCGCCACCGCCGATGCGCGCGCCGCCCGCTATGCCGCCCGCGCATCCGTCGGCGACATGCTGCCACGCGTGAGCCTGGAAAGTGGCTGGGAGAACGGCTATCGCGGCAATCTGGGCAATCGCGACGAGGAAGATTTCCGGGTGGGTGTCCGCGTAACGGCCCCCTTCTTCACCGGTGGCCGGAACATCGCCGCGGTCAAGCGCGCCAAGTTCACCGCCGCCCAGGAGGAGTTCGAGCTGGACGACACCCAGCAGATCATTCGGGAAAACGTTATCCGGGCCATGAAGCAGCGCACTGCCTCGAGATTGCGCGCCAAGGCCGGCCAGCGGGCCATCGAGGCCAACAGGAGAGCGGTCAAGGGTCTGCAGATCGAGTTCGACAGCGGTCAAAGATCCCTACTGGACGTCCTGGATGGCGAGCGGGAACTGCTTCTGAGCCAGGTCGACTACGTCCGCGCACGCTATGACGCGCGGATTGCGGACTTTTTCCTCCTGGCAAATATCGGCCGTCTGGCCCCCCAGCATTTTTCCATTGTCGAGGAGCGGCCGGCTCCGGTTGCCAGGATTGTCCCGGAATTCAATTCCTGGGACCTCCGCCTTGGGCCGACGGAAAACGACACGATCCAGATGGACGTTGCCGAGGCAACCGCCACCCACTCCCCCTCGGAAGCCACGGGAGATCCGGCTGCCATCGACTGGGGCAATTGGCCCTACCGGAACGGCGGCTGACAAGGTGAAAAACAAAAAGGCCCCGGAAACATCCGGGGCCTTTCTTTGTCGGTTGACTGCCGTCAGTGAGATGCCGGGGTAACCATCGCGCTGATCGTGTCCTGAACATTCAGCACACCAAGCGGCTTGCCCTCACCGTTGACGACAGAGATTTCTCCCTGGCCGGTTTCGGCAAAGGTCTTGGCGGCCTCTTCAAGCATGATGCCGCTTGAGACTGTCAGGCCACCTTCCAGCGTCTTGCTCTTGTCCATCACGGTATCGACCAGGATCACCCGGCCACGGTTCACTTCCTTGACGAAGTCGGCGATATATTCATCGGCCGGGTTCAGCACAATTTCCTGCCCCGTCCCCTGCTGGATGACAGCTCCATCGCGAAGGATTGCGATCTTGTCACCAAGACGAAGGGCTTCGTCCAGGTCGTGCGTGATGAAAACGATGGTCTTGTGCAGCTCTTCCTGAAGGTCGAGCAGCACGGTCTGCATGTCCATGCGGATCAGGGGATCGAGCGCCGAAAACGCTTCATCCATCAGCAGAATGTCCGCATCGTTGGTCAGCGCACGCGCCAGGCCGACACGCTGTTGCATGCCACCGGAAAGCTGGTTGGGATAGTGATCCTCGAAGCCTTCCAGACCCACACGGGCAATCCAGCGGGCGGCCCGTTCCTCCGCTTCCTTCATCGGCACGCCCTGGATCTCCAGGCCGTAAACGGTGTTTTTCATCACCGTCCGGTGCGGCAGGAGCGCAAATTTCTGGAACACCATCGCCGTCTTGTGGCGGCGGAATTCCCGCAGCTCCGTTTGAGACATCTTGCAGACGTCATCATTGCCGTAAAGCACCTCGCCGGCCGTCGGATCGATCAGACGGTTGATGTGGCGGATGAGCGTCGACTTTCCGGACCCGGACAGTCCCATCACCACCTCGATCTTGCCTCCCGGCATCGAGATATTGATGTCGTTGAGACCCAGGACATGGTTGTGCTTTTCGTTCAGCTCGGCCTTGGACATGCCGTCCTGGACCAGCTTGACCATGTCTTTGCCGTTTGGACCAAAGATCTTGTAGAGACTCTTGATCTCAATGCCTGTTGCCTCAGCCATGGATCACCTCCGAGTGTTTCTGAAGGCGCTTGCCATAAGCCTGGGTCGCGCGGTCAAAGATGATGGCGATGGCAACGATCGCGAGACCGTTCATCACGCCCATGGTGAGATACTGGTTGGCAATGGCGTTCAGAACCGGCTGGCCAAGGCCTTTCACGCCGATCAGCGCCGCGACAACAACCATGGCGAGGGCCATCATGATGGTCTGGTTCACACCGGCCATGATGGTCGGTAGCGCCAGGGGCAACTGAACATTGGTCAGCTTCTGCCAGGAATTCGATCCAAATGCATCCGCGGCTTCCAGAACGTCCTGGTCAACCAGTCGGATACCGAGATTGGTCAGACGGATCATCGGCGGGATCGCATAGATCACAACCGCGATCATGCCCGGTACCTTGCCGATACCGAAGATCATCACGACCGGAATCAGGTAAACGAAGCTCGGCATGGTCTGCATCAGGTCGAGCACCGGGTTGATGATGCTCTGAATCCGGTCCGACCGCGCCATCAGGATGCCAAGCGGAATTCCGAGCACGATGGCAAGCATCGTACACACCGTCACCATCGCAATCGTGCGCATGGTGTCTTCCCACATGCCCAGGTATCCGATCACGCAAAGCGCTACCAGAGAACCTATCGTGATTTTGACGTTCCGGCTCATCGCGAAGACGATGCCAACAAGGACAGCCAGAATGATCGGCCAGGGCGAGTTGATCAGAATATGCTCAAGGAAAATGAGGAATTCCTTGATCGGGTCAAATGCGGCCTCGATCGACTCCCCGTATTTTCCGGTAAACTCCTTGAATGCCCCGTCCAATGATTGGCGCATCTCGCGCAAATCGCCCCTGCTCATTTTGGGGAATTCTTGTAACCACTCCATCATTCTCGTCCCGTTGGTTAGCCCCTTATTGAAGAGCCCGCGCTTTTGCGCGGGCTCCTGACTTTTTCAAGAAACTCAGAGAGCCTTCTTGATTTTCTCTTTTGCTTCCGGGCTCACCCAGTTGGACCAGACATCTTCGAAGTTCTCGAGGAAGTAGTAGGCACCATCTTCGTTGGTGGCCTGGTTTTCGCTCATCCACGCAAGAACCTTACCGGCTGTGCGGTTGTCCCAGGTACGACCCTTGACGTAATCCATCGCAGGACCGGCCTTCTTGGCGAAGTCGTCGGTTACAACCGTGAAGACCTCGGACTTGACCCAGGAATTCGGCTTCGGATCCGGGCAGTCCTCGACAACCGTGCACTTGTCCCATTCGGCCTTGTCATGCTCGACTTCGAAGTCCAGAAGGGTCATGTCGTACTTGCCGAGAATTGCGGTCGGCGCCCAGTAGTAGCCGAGCCAGCCTTCGCCGCGCTCGTTCGCCTTTGCGAGTGAACCGTCAAGACCAGCTGCCGAGCCCGGATCAACCAGTTCGAACTTGCCGTTGTCGAAGCCAAACGCACGGAACAGGTTGCCGGTGGTGATGCGGCAGTTCCAGCCTGTCGGACAGGTAAAGAAGGCGCCCTTGCTGTCGTCTTCCGCACCCGGGAACAACTCGGGATGCTCCAGAGCTTGCTTTACCGTGGTGATACCATGCTTGTCGGCGATGGCGGTCGGGATCCAGAAACCTTCGACGCCACCTTCGTTGAGCACTTCACCGCCGATGATCAGGGACCCTTCGGCAACAGCCTTGTCGAGCGGCTCACGCACGGCGTTGATCCAGAGCTCCGGCGCCATGTCCGGATCACCCTTTTCGTTCATGGACGTGAAGGTCGGCATGGTATCGCCGGTGACGAGCTCGACGTTGCACCCATAGCCGTTCTCAAGGATGATCTTGTCGATATGTGCGATTGCACCTGCCGACGCCCAGTTCATTTCCGCGACTGTTACCGTATCGCAATCCTCGGCCATGGCGCTGGACGCCATGCCCATGAACGCAGTCGCAGCGACCGTGACAAACAACTTCTTCATGAGGGTACTCCTGTGCAGTCTTTTTGCTTGAGTTGAAATTGGGCGCAACGCGCAAATACTTCACTCAAAGTATTCACCTCCCGACGCATCCAATGAAAAAGTAAAACAGGCAAAGAAACCAAAGCAACCGCGAAGGCTGTCAGATTAACGTTATTTAATTTAGCCTTCGTTTGACGCATTAACGCTATTCTTGCTCTGGAACCTTTATTACGATCACTTCAATACGAAGCTGATCGCCGCCGGTATTTTGCTCCGGCACAACGCCTGACGGTCAATACCATTGCATTATGCTCGCGCAAGCACAACAGCCTAGACGCAATTCTTGCGGCGAACTCGTAGCTAATTTTTGCATCACGCGCACATGCGACATTTTCATGCCGGATTTCGTCATTTTTCCTAATTTTCTTGCCGAAATTCAAGCGTCGGCGCTCCTCCAAAGCGCTTGCAAAACCAGCAATTCCGACGGTTTTGCCCCTCA
Source organism: Roseibium sp. (assembly GCA_017643925.1). GTDB lineage: Bacteria > Pseudomonadota > Alphaproteobacteria > Rhizobiales > Stappiaceae > Roseibium. The sequence goes on from JAEPML010000007.1 coordinate 24,307, forward strand.
AGTCGACGTTTCAGGCAACCGGTTGCAAGGCCGACGTGACCAAATCACCCAAGGCTGACTTTTCTGACGAAACCTTCTGTAGAAAGATCATTTTCCTTGAGACGGATCCCTGTCCCGATACCGGCACGACATGCAGCAGGTGTTCCTGCTCCGAAACACCTCGCCAGAGCGGCACGATTGCCTGCCCGGTTCCCTGGACCACCATCATCAAGATTGTTTCCAATGCGTCCAGCTCGCAAAGCACGTGTCCGGAGCTCAGCCGGTCACCGCACTCCTCCCAGATCAGTCGTCCACCCCAGGACTGCCGGTCATAGACAATCCAGGGCAGGCTCTTTTCGTTTTCGTGACTGATATCCCCTGACCGGGGTGAGATGTGCACCAGCGGCTGCTCCTCAACCAGGCGAAAGCTCAGTTTCTTGGGCAGATCGAAAGGTGGCTTGACCGCAATCACCGCGTCCAGTGTGCCGTCAAGGAGATCCTCATAAAGAGCCGCGGACGTACCCGGCCGAACACTGAGCTCGGCTTTTGGCGCCTTGTCCCGAAAAATGCGTACGATTCTGGGAATATGGTCGAGCAAGGCCGATGACACGGCGCCAAGACGATAGGGACCACTCAGGCCACTTGCATCCAAGTTGGCGCCGAGGTTGGCCGCATCCCGGACCAGGGCTCGTGCGGCCGGCAAGATGCGCAAACACGCGGCGGTCGGCGCGGCGGCATGGGCAGACCTGCTGAGCAAATCACAATCGAGCTCCGTTTCCAGCACTCGAATGCGCTGGCTGACGGCAGCCGCGGTCAGACCCTGCGATCTCGCCGCATTCGCAATCGAACCGGCTTCAACGACGGCGATCAGGCTTTCGAGAAATTTCGTATCCAAAACATTTTCCTATGCTAAGCGGCATAAAAACATCCTAAATGTTTTGAACTCAATCTGCTACCAAGCGGGCAACACCGTTCAATGGAGAAGCCGATGCAGCCCTGTTTCCATCTTGCCTACCATGTCACCGACCTGGAAGAAGCCCGTGCATTTTACGGCGGCACCCTCGGCTGCAAGGAGGGACGCAGCACAGACACCTGGGTCGATTTCAACTTCTTCGGCCATCAGGTTTCCCTTCATCTCGGAAAACCCTTCGAGACAACGGATACCGGCAAGGTCGGACAACACATGGTTCCGATGCCGCATCTGGGCGTTGTGCTCGACATGGACACCTGGAAGGCTCTTGCGGAAAAACTGACCGAGGCTAACCTTGCCTTCGTCATTGCACCAACAATCCGCTTCGAAGGCGAACCAGGGGAACAAAGCACGATGTTTTTCAGGGATCCATCCGGAAACCCGATCGAGATCAAGGGTTTCGCAGACGCCGCCGGTGTCTTCGCCTCATGAAGCCCGTCGTTCCATTCATCTCAGCTGCTAGCCCGGACGAACGTCAGCTCTGGCGCAGCGCGCTCCCAGAAGCCCTTGCAGACATAGCCGTGGTCAAGCCGTTCGACGAACTCTCACAGGCAGAGCGTCAGCAAGCCACTGTGGCGATCGTGGCAAATCCGGATCCGTCGGAAGTCGCAGCCCTGCCCGGTCTGGTCTGGGTTCAGAGCCTTTGGGCGGGCGTGGAGCGTCTCACCGCCGAGCTCCCCGATGACGGTCCGGCGATCGTGCGGCTTACCGACCCGCAGATGGCGGACACCATGTCCGAAGCAGTGCTTGCCTGGACGCTTTACCTGCACCGGGACATGCCTCGTTACATACAACAGCAACGCGAGAAAGTCTGGTTGGGGCATGAACTCAGGACACCCGAAGAACGAACCATCGGAGTTCTGGGCATCGGCAAGCTCGGCGCTGCTTCGGCCGCCCGGCTGAAAGACAACGGGTTCAACGTGCTTGGCTGGAGCCGCAACCCCAAGGAGCTTCAGGGCATTTCGTGTTTTCATGGAGAGGACGGTCTCTTCGCCGTACTGAACCGGTCAGACATCGTGGTCGTGCTGATGCCCCTGACACAGGAAACAACCGGGCGACTTGGCCCGGCAGAATTGCGCGCCTGCAAGAAGGACGCAGCGCTCATCAACTTCGCACGCGGGCCGATCCTGCAATCTGAGGCCTTGCTTGATGCGCTCGACCATGGCCCCCTGTCCCACGCAGTCCTGGACGTTTTCGATGAGGAACCATTGCCGGAGGACCATCCCTTCTGGACACATGACAAGGTAACCGTGTTGCCGCATATTTCCGCGCCGACAATAACCAGCACAGCGGTGAGGATCGTTGCCGACAACATTGGTGGTTACTTCGAAACCGGTACCGTGCCGCAAAGTGTCGACCGGCAGAGGGGGTACTGATTTTCCTCCCCGGAATGTCTTAAAACTGTCAGCGATCGCACCGTATCAGGCAGGCCTATCGTCCGCTCTGAACACAGGTGTTGCATGTCCGACCTTCCGATCCTTGGCGCCGCGCTGACCATCAAGTCCCTCGAAACCCATCATGCACTTGTGATGGACAAGCAGCGGGATCTCGAGTTTCAGGATTTCTGCCTTGCGGACGTTCTGAACGGCGACTGGATGACCCTGGTGGAACGTGCACGCTCGCTCTTGAAAAGTCATACGGGCCGGGTTGGTATCCATGGTCCCTTCTGGGGGTTCACGATCGACACGCGGGACGTTGAAGTGCGCGAGATTGTCAAGAAGCGCCTCCTGCAGGGACTGACGGTGTGCGAGGCGCTTGGCGGCACCCACATGGTGGTGCACAGCCCCTATTCCACCTGGGATTTCAACAATCTCGACAATCATGAAACCGGGCGTCAGGACATGATCGAGATCTGTAATCTGACCATGAAAGACGCCGTGAAACGCGCCGAGGACATCGGCTGCGAACTGGTGATCGAGAATATCGAGGACAAGGATCCTTTCCTCCGCAACACGCTCGCCGAGAGTTTCGGGTCCGACGCCGTGAAGATTTCCATCGATACAGGCCACGCGCACTATGCCCATGGCTCTACCGGAGCACCACCCGTTGACTACTTCGTCAAGGCAGCCGGCAACCGCCTGCGTCACATACATCTACAGGACGCCGACGGGTATGTCGATCGCCACTGGGCGCTCGGTGAGGGAACCATCAACTGGCCGTCCGTCTTCCGCGCCCTGGGCAAACTTGAAAGTGACCCGCGCCTGATCGTCGAATTGCGCAATCACGACGATCTCCCGGCATCCATTGCCAACATGAATGCCCTCGGTCTGGCGCAATAGGACGGTCAACAGATTTGTGATCGAACGTTAGCGGACAGCCCTGCCTGAACAGCCTATCTACTCGCCTGACCGACCGGTTGTTTGCCGGTCCCAAGGACACAAGGCCGCTCTGTCGACATGCTTGAATTGCCGCTCGCCTATCTCGCCGGACTTCTGACGCTCATCAATCCCTGTGTCTTGCCGGTTTTGCCGATCGTTCTTGCCTCTGCCCTGAATGAGGATAAACGCGCGCCACTGGCGCTCGCCGCCGGCATGGGTGTTTCCTTCGTCGCCGTCGGCATGCTGGTCACGACAGTCGGATATTCCATCGGTCTCACCGCCGAACTGATGTCCAGGATCGGAGCCGGTCTCATGATCGCCTTCGGCACCGTTCTCCTGGTACCGGCCTTCAGCCAGCGGTTTGAAGTTGCTCTGGCAGGGGTATCGGGATCAGCCGGGCAGAAGATGAGCGAAACAGGAACAACCGGTCTCAAGGGTCAGTTTCTTGGCGGCCTGTTGCTCGGGGCTGTCTGGTCACCCTGCATCGGCCCGACCCTCGGCGGCGCAATCGCACTTGCCTCGCAAGGAGAAAGCCTGCTCTGGGCCGCACTCATCATGTGCTTCTTTGCCCTGGGTGTTTCGACCCTGATCGTCGGGCTCGGCTTTGGCGCGCGCGAGACGCTGCGTGCACGCACCGATAGCCTGCGCGGGATTGCGCAGAGATCCAAACCCCTGATGGGGGGCGTATTCCTCGCGGTTGGCGTTCTGTTGTTTTTCAACGTCAACCACGTGATCGATGAATGGGCCATGCGCATCATGCCCATCTGGTTGCAGGACCTTTCGGTCCGGTTCTGAATGAAATGAAAGGGACGACAATGAACAGACGGACGTTTCTGGGAGCAAGCGCAGGCACATTGCTGAGCCTTGGCCTCCTCACGACCAGTGCCTTCGCCAACGGCATGGTGGCCTACAAGCCCGGCCTGATCGCCGAACATCTGGCAGCCGGCAAGACCGTCTTTGTCGACTATGCGGCCAGTTGGTGTGGAACCTGCGCACGGCAGGAGCGCGTCATCAGCGCCCTGCGCCAGGCCAATCCCGGATACGATCAAAACATGGTCTTCATCCGGGTGGACTGGGATGACTACAGCGGACACGAGGTCACGACCTCGCGCAAGATCCCACGCCGTTCCACATTGCTCGTCCTGAAGGGAGACAAGGAACTGGGCCGCATCGTTGCCGGTACCAGCGAAGCGCAGATCAAGGCACTGATGGACCAGGGTCTTCAGGCCGGCAGCTGATTGCAGGATTCACGTCGCGCCGAACAGGTTGCTGAACATCCGTTTCCGGGCATCCCGGGCCTGACCCGGGATCCTCCTGTTCTGCGCGAGCGCTTTTGGATCCCCGATCAAGTCGGGGATGACCTCATTCAGTTGTTCAACGATCCAAGGTCGCTCGCTATCGCAACCTAGCGGGCGTCAATGATTAGCCCATCGCCCAGGGACCGTGGTAACCGCCACCATCCTTGTCGGTACGTTCAAAACCATGAGCGCCGAAAAAGTCGCGCTGCCCTTGCAGCATGTTGGCTGTGGAGCGGCCAGTGCGCATGATGTCGAAATAGGAAAGCGCCGCCGACAGGGCTGGAACCGGCAGACCATGAAGGGCCGCCTGGGCCACGACCTGCCGCAGGCTGGCCTCGGTTTCCTTCAGTTTCTCCGAGAAGAACGGCGCAAGCATCAGGTTGCGCTCGGCATCGTCGGCAAGGGCCGCTGACATGTCGTTGAGCATTGAGGATCGGATAATGCAGCCGTTCCGCCAGATCTTGGCGATCTCCGGCAGCGGCATGGCCCAGCCATACTGCTTCGCCGCTTCCAGGATCAGGCCGAAGCCCTGTGCGTAACAGATGATCTTGCCGGCCACGAGCGCCGCCTCAAGTGCGTCAACGCTGATCGCTTCACGGTCGACCGCGTTCGGAGCAGCGCCGAACTCGGCCTCACCCTTCTTGCGCTCGTCGAGACGTGCGGACATGTTGCGCACGGCAACGGCTGCCTCGATTGCGCTCGCAGGCGTTCCCAGCATCAGCGCCTCGATCGCGGTCCAGCGCCCTGTCCCCTTCTGCCCGGCGCGATCCAGAATGATGTCGAGCATCGGCTCGCCGGTTTCCGGGTCAGCGGTCTTGGCCACCTTGTAGGAGATCTCGATCAGGTAGGACTGCAGGATGCCGCCGTTCCATTTTTCGAAGACATCACCGATTTCCCGGGACGTGAGGCCAAACCCGTCGCGCATGACGCCATAGACTTCGGCAATCATCTGCATGTCGGCATATTCAATGCCGTTGTGGACGGTTTTGACCAGGTGCCCGGCACCGGCTTCCCCGAGGAAGGCCGCGCAGGGTTCACCTTCATGCTTTGCTGAAATCGCTTCCAGGATATGGCCTACCTGGTCCCAGGCATCCTTGGCGCCTCCGCCCATGATGGAGGGACCGAAACGTGCGCCTTCCTCGCCACCGGAAACTCCGATACCCATGAAGCGCGGTCCCTTTTCCAGGGCTTCGTCAGCGCGGCGGTTGGTATCGTGATAGTTGGCATTGCCCGCGTCGATGATCAGGTCATCCTTGTCCAGCAACGGACGCAGCGCCTCGATCTGGGCATCAACGGCTTCACCCGCCGGCACCATCAGGATCACGGCACGCGGTGTCTTGATCGCCGCAACAAAGTCTTCAAGTGACTTTGTCGGCACGAGCTTCGACGCCAGGTCTCCGGCCTTGTTCATGAACTGGTCGGTCTTCTCGGTCGTCCGGTTGTAGACCGCAATCTGGAACCCGTTTTCGGCAATGTTGAGCGCAAGATTACCACCCATGGTGCCCAGGCCAATGAGACCGACTTCCGCAACAGCGTCCTGAGAGCTCATAAACAATGCCTTTCCTTAATCGATTTAGTGTTTGGTGCGGGCGTGATAGCCGACAGTTCCGTGTCCCGCAATGCTTGCATACAAGGGAACACAATTTGAGGAACGCACCTCACAGCAGTTTGGGAAGCCGGGCATCACAAATCCCGCCCAATTCGCAATTTTGCTGAGCAGTCAAAAAAATCTGTCACAGAAGACTGCTACGCGATGGAAACCCGCAACCCTCCTGCGGTTTCGCCTAAAGGATTTGTCCCATGAAAAAATTTCTGATTGCTGCCGGAATTCTCGCCGCAGCGACCACGTCGGCATTTTCTGCAGACGTCACAGGCAAGCTCGTTCTGTACACCTCTCAGCCGAACAAGGACGCCCAGGCAACCGTTGATGCTTTCATCGCAAAGCATCCCGGTGTTGAAGTCGAATGGGTCCGCGACGGCACCACCAAGATGATGGCGAAGTTGCGCGCCGAATTCGAAGCAGGCGCTCCCAAGCCCGACGTTCTTCTGATTGCCGACATGGTCACCATGGAAGGCCTGAAGAGAGAAGGGCGGTTGATGGCCCATAAAGACGCCGACGTTTCCGCTTATGATCCGGCGATCATGGACACGGACAAGACCTACTTCTCAACCAAGCTGATCACGTCCGGCATCGTCTACAACACAAACGCCCCGATGAAACCGACCTCCTACAAGGACCTGCTGAAAGCGGACGCGAAAGACAAGCTCGCTATGCCGTCACCGCTGACATCAGGCGCTGCAACCATTCACATGGCTGCGCTCACGTCCAATCCCGATCTCGGCTGGGCATATTACGAGGGCCTTGCCGATCAGGGTGCGAACCCGAAGGGCGGCAATGGTGGCACCTACAAGGCCATTGCCGGTGGCGAAAAACTATACGGTTTTGTTGTCGACTTCCTGCCGATCCGTGAGAAGTTGAAGGGTGCGCCGGTTGAGTTTGTCTTTCCGGAAGAAGGCGTTTCCGCTGTCACCGAACCTGTAGCGATCCTGTCCACCGCGCAAAATCCTGATGCCGCCAAGGCATTTGTCGGTTTTCTGTTGTCCGAAGACGGCCAGAAACTCGCTTCTTCCCAGGGTTATCTTCCGGCCCACCCGGGTGTCACAGCCCCTGAAGGCTTTCCGGCACGCGAGAAGATCAAGTTGATGGATTTCGACCCGGCAAAGGCTCTGGAACAAGACCAGGCCAACAAGATCAAGTTCTCCGAAATCTTCGGCGGCTGAGGTTAACAGCTCCAACATGACGACGGGCAGCGCAGCCCCGGCCGCGCTGCTCGAAATATGTTTGGGTCGTCACACCGGATCAGAGCACAGCGTTGCAACAAGATATGGGTAGACCGAGAAAGGAAGTTGCGTCGGGGATGCGGACAGCTCTTTCTGCGGAAAAAACCATATTGCTGCTCCTGGTGCTTGGCGCCACGCTCATCTGCGGCCTGCCCTTGCTGCTTCTCTTCAAAACAGGTCTGACGAATGAGGCGGGGCTCAATCTTGCGCCACTAATCGAGGCGTTGCAGAGCCGATCGGTCCGACGTGCGCTCTGGCATTCCATCGAAAGCAGTCTTTGGTCTGCCCTGGCCGCCACTATTCTCGGATCCCTGCTGGCGCTTCTGGTTGGCCTGACGGACATCCGGGCCAAGGGACTGCTGGTATTCCTGATCCTGCTGCCGATGATGATCCCGCCTCATGTGACGGCGATCGCGTGGATCCAGGCGCTCGGCCCGGCAAGCCCGGTCCTGCAATGGCTGGGCATCGCTCCGGAACTCGGATCAACACATCCGCTTTATTCCCGCGAAGGTCTTGTGCTGCTGCTGACACTTCAGCACAGCCCACTCGTCTTTCTGCTGGTTCGGGCATCCCTCAGATCATTCCCACGCGAACTTTCGGACGCTGCCCGCGTGTCGGGCGCCGGTGCGATGATCCTGCTCAGGCGGATTACCCTGCCACTCCTCGGCCCATCCCTGCTGGCGGGGTTCGCCCTGGCCTTCGTGGCTGCACTCGGGAATTTCGGCATCAACGCCCTGATCGGCATTCCTGCGCGCTATACCACGTTGCCCGTTCTGGTCTGGCGGAGACTGGCGAGTTTCGGCCCCGACGTGCTGCCCAACGTCGCGGTCATCTCGGTGGTCCTCGCAATGGTCGCCCTTGCTGCGATCCTCATCCAGAACCTGTTGCAACGGCGCATGCGCAACAGCCTGATCGGGCTGCCACAGGACCCACTTGCCATTTCCCTTGGCAACAAGCGTGCCGTGGTGGAAATCCTTCTCTGGCTCTTTGTTGCCTGCGTGTTACTGTTGCCTGCCGCATCTCTGCTGGCCACGTCTCTCGTCAGGACCTACGGTCTCCCCCTGTCGTCCGACACCCTCACGCTGGACAATTTCAACGAAGTTCTTTGGCGCCAGTCCGTCACCTTGAGAGCCTTTGCCAACTCCACAATGATTGCTAGCCTCGCGGCAGCAGTGATTGCCACCGCCAGCCTGTTTCTCGGCTATTTTCTGTCACATCGAAGTCCCGGCCCCAGGCGCTGGTCAGGTCTGGCACTCACCCAGTCGGAAGTTGCCTTTGCAGTCCCCGGCCTCGTGATGTCGATTGCTTTCATTCTGGCATTCATCCGGCCTTTGCCGATGATCAACGTGTCACTTTACGGCACATTGTGGATCATTCTGATTGCCTATGTTTCGGTCTTCCTCGCCATTGGCCTGAAGCCCGTTGCGGCAACCTTTCTGCAGATGGATCCTTCGCTGGAAGATGCGGCAAAAGTTTCCGGCGCAGGTTTTGTTCGCCGGATGAGCCGGGTTTTCGCACCGCTCGCCGCACCATCGGCAGCTTCCGGTGCGATCCTTGTTTTCCTGACCGCCTACAACGAGGTGACAGTTTCGGCCCTGCTCTGGTCGACCGGCAACGAAACGATCGGCACGACCATCTTCAACTACGAAGACGGTGGCTATACCACGCTCGCCGCCGCCATGTCGGCCGTGGTCGTGTTCGCGACCATCTTCATCATGCTCGCAATGAATGCACTGGCAAGACGGGTTCCTTCCGGAACAATTCCCTGGAAGGACTGACAGTCATGAGACGTCTAGTTCAGCACCTTCATTTCAACCCGCCGGTTCAGGCTTCTGCCGTTTTCCGTCGCATTGTCAGCAACAGGCTGCTGTTCCCCGAAGCCATTATGGGCGAGCCGTGCACCTTCGAGCCCCTGTCCGGTGAGCCAGCGCACCACGGCGGCCGCACGTTTGGCCGAAAGCGTCTGGTTATAGGCATCGCTGCCCTTGGAATCCGTGTGGCCTTCAAATATCACCGACTTGCCCGGATTATCCCGAAGCCAGGCTGCCACCTGTTCCAGGGTTTCAGCAGACTGCGGCTTGATGACATCGGAATCAAAGTCAAAATAAATGCCGTAGAGCCGCGTTGTCCCATAGCTGTCGAGCGATTGAGCAACCTGTGATTTTTGCGACTGAACCAGAGCCGCGGCACATTTGGGGCGCTGCGACTGATCGCCAGATCTTGTTCCGGTCCAAGTGCCCTGTAGCTTTGCGTCCCGGTACCAAAGCCCGTTGAACTGCGCGCCGTCACTGGTAATCGCAAGGACCGCACTGCCGGTATCGTCATTGTCTTCCCGCCACTCGATGTTCATGACACCGCCGACTTCCTTGCCGGTGAAATTGCCATTGTCGTGGTCATAACAGCCACTGAGTTCGCGGTTGTTGTATGTCAGGAAGAAGGGGCCCCAGTTTGTCTGGTAGACACCTGAAAAACTCTCGATCTTCTGACGCTCCGCCAGCGGGGCGCCAAAGGCGGAGAACTCCATGAGTTCTGTATATTCTGGGTGCCCCCCATTGGACGAAAGCACGAGTTTGACACGACGCGCCCGAACCGGTTGATCAAGGGATATCTGTGTCACATCACCGGCGACAAGGTTGCCTTCCGCCACCTTCCAGTAGGGGCCGCCTTTCGCCTGATCCGACACGAGGACAGTGAAGGATCTTGCAGAAATGCCTGGGTGGGTCGGCTCGTCCGTATGCGTGTTATCGAAGGAAAAGGAGCGCAATTCATGATCGCTCGCCAGTTCGAACACAAACTCGTTTGGTGCACTCCGGTTCTTGGCGCTCGACCAACCGATCTTTGAATTGCCATCGATGAGCGCAAGGGCAATCCATTCCGCACTGGCGCGATCCCCAAATTCGGAAGTTTGGGATATTAGGACAGCGCCATTTTGCAGCGCGACCACATTCAACTCGGACGCATGCGCGGTGTAACCGGGAAACGCCATGCCGGCGAAGCCGCAGAGCAGACCGACCATTGCAAACCTGCTGAATCTCGTTCTCATGAAGCTCATCCTCCACCACCCAAACATTAAAGCACGGGCACCGCCGGGACAGACGGTTGAAAAAAATACAAGATAACCCATCAACAAGCGTGCGCTGTGCCTGCCGTCACAATACAGCAGATTGGATGACGCCTGGCGCTGCACCTCAAAGCTTCGTTGGGCGTGGCACGGTAAACAATGAAGCCTAGTCGGGAACCACCCAGCCGCCGCGAACCTCAATTCGCAGTGCGTCACCCGGTTCGACTTTTTCGTGCAATTGCATGAGCAATGGCTGATTGATTCCCTGAACATGAACGTGGACATCCCAGGAGCCGCCCCGGTAGATCCTGCGCTGTACGACGGCACCAATACCCGTGGTCCCAGTCACCAGCTGTTCTGGCCTTAGAAGGAGATACGCCGAACCGGTTTTCGTATCGGGTGCACAGTCAACCTCCAGGGTCATCACTCCCAGATCCACCTTGGCAATCCCTGCCTCGACCCCTCTGACTGTGACGGGCAACAGTGTTCCCCGTCCAATGAAGCTTGCCACCTGGCGGGAATTTGGCCTTCGGTAAAGCAAGTCGGGATCGTCAATCTGCAGGATTTTGCCGTCCCACATCACAGCGATCCTGTCGGCGAGCGCCATGGCCTCGTGCTGATCATGTGTAATGAACACCGTGGTGGCCCCGCTGGCCTTGTGAAACGAAGCAAGCTCTTCTTCCATTGCGCTGCGCAAGTGGGGATCCAGGTTTGCCAGCGGCTCGTCCATCAGAACGATGTCAGCCCCCTGTGCCAGGCACCGGGCCAGCGCAACACGTTGCCTTTGCCCACCGGAAAGTTCGGCCGGTTTGCGTTTCTGGAAGGCAGTCAGGGAGACGGCCTCAAGACACTCCGCGACCCGTGTCTGGACCTTTGCACGTGTCTCACCTGCCGTTTCCAGCGGAAAAGCGACATTTCCAGAAACACTCATATGCGGCCATAACGCATAGGACTGAAACACCACGCCGACGCGGCGCTTCTCCGGAGGCAGATGCTGCCCCTCTGCGGCGACCTCCTTACCGCTGAGGCTTATCGTGCCCATATCGATCGGCTCAAGACCGGCAATGGCCCTCAGAAGCGTTGACTTTCCGCATCCAGACGGACCTAGCACAACAAAGAACGTGCCCGGTTCGATCGACAGGGAAACATCGTTCAAGGCCTTGTGGGATCCAAAGGATTTCGTGACGGAAGCAAGCTGAATGGACATGCCTCCCGTTAGCCACGTCATGTGACAACCGCATTACAGGGGCAGTTAACGCGCACTCACAAATGACGCAGCTTCAAAAGCAGATCGACTTCCGCCTCAAGCGCCCGGCCATAGGCGCGCGCGGCCGGAGCGTTGGATTGCATCAAGGTTTCGTGGCGCATGAGGCAATAGGCCGCCAGTCGCCAGTGATAGGCTGTACGTTCTTCCAGGAAACGTTCGACAATTTCCTGGTCCGGATAGCTCTGAAGGAACTTTTCTTCAAGTTCCGCGACCAGGGGATGCAGGCCGTAAAGCGTTGCCAGGCCCGGGGAGACAAACCCGGCAATATCCTCGACCGGATCACCCAGACCGGCATATTGCCAGTCGATCAGCCGCGCGCCGTCGCCAGTGGCCTGAATGGTACCAAGGCAGAAGCTGCGATGAACGAGTGACCGAGTCAGTTCCCTGCGAGGAACAGACCCATCCTCGGGTCGCAGCCGGTTGAGATTGACTGCCTTGCGGCTGTCGGGAATGGCCGCAAGCATGGCATCGCCACGTTCCAGCACCTCGTGAAACCCGGCAGGCACCGTCTGGTGGCCCGGCACGGGTTCCCGCATGGCCGCAAAACGCCCTATGAGACCGGCGGCTTCGCGAACATCGATCTCGACAGATTTCGGCGGGCTGTAGCCGTAAATCAGGAGCGGCGTACCGGTCGGGCTTTTCGAGAAGGCTTCAAGTTCCGGTGCAAGGTCGTGACGCGCCAGAACAGTGAGCGCATCGGCTTCCTGGTGTGGCAGCGTCGGATAAAGAGGATTGTCTTCGTTGCCGGGGAAGAATTCCTTGATCACATAGACCCTGCCCGGAACATCCATCCGCCAGAAACGGCTGGTGTAGTTGACCGGCAACGGTCGCAACCGGGCGGACGACCAATCCTTGACCGGCAGCAAGGTCCGCAGATAGCCCAGCAGTTGGGTGTCCGAAAGTTGCGTGCTCAAACCCAGTCCTCGTTGCAATTTCCCATCTCTGATGGCCGCCGGCTCGGCTGTCGTCAAGTCGAACTTTGACAAGACAGGATCATCCCTGCGGTGAGGACCGACAATGTCGGAGTTGGGGCACTGGCCGTCGCTCTCAGACTGCCCGGAATATGACTCGGCTCCGTTACAGTTCTTTTGAGCGCACAGGACACATGCGCCTCACCTGTTGGCCAATGCAATTTCCAAGCGGAGGTCCGAAAACCCGAACACGGCAGATCTGATGACCGGCACCCTGGACACATCCATTTCCAACGAAGCGCCCTCTTCCCGGCGGGGACGGCGGCGCAGAGGCGGCGAGAAGGCGACACCGAACCTGTTTCCGCAAAAGCCTTTCAGGCAGCCGCGTCACATCTTCAGGCCGATCGAGGCGATCTCGGCAGACGAACTGGAATCCATCGACGATGCTTCCATGCGGGTACTGGAAGAAATCGGCATGGATTTCCTGCACGAAGAAGCCAAGGCGCTTCTGAAGGAAGCGGGCGCCGATATCAAACCGGGGGATGACCGTGTAAGAATGGATCGCGGCCTGGTGGAAGAGCTGATCGCCAAGGCGCCGTCCGAATTCACCCTCCACGCACGGAACAGAAACCACAACCTGCAGATCGGTGGCGACGCGATTGTCTTTTCCTGCGTCGCCAGCGCTCCCAATGTGGTGGATCGTGACGGTGGACGTCGTCCGGGCAACAGGCAGGACTTCGGCAATCTCCTGAGACTCGCGCAGTTCTTCAACATCATTCATGCGCCGCTTGGCTATCCGGTGGAACCGGTCGACATTCATGCCTCTGTGCGCCATCTCGATTGCATTGCCGATGCAATCCGTCTCACCGACAAGGCCCTGCACCTCTATTCCCTTGGCCGGGAACGCAATCTGGACGGTATCGAGCTGGCCCGCATTGCCAATGGCCTGACGCCATCGGAACTTGTCGACACGCCCTGCATCCTGACCGTGATCAACACGTCCTCACCCCTGCGCCTCGACACCCCCATGCTGCAGGGTCTGATTGAAATGGCGCGGGCAGGACAGGTTTCCGTGGTCACACCGTTCACGCTTGCCGGGGCCATGGCCCCCGTGACCGTGGCCGGAGCGCTGACCCTTCAAAATGCCGAAGCGCTTGCCGGGATCGCCTTTGCCCAGCTTGTGCGTCCCGGTGCACCGGTCGTCTATGGCGGCTTCACTTCCAATGTCGACATGAAGTCCGGTGCACCGGCCTTCGGCACCCCTGAATACATGAAGGCAGCGCTTGTCAGCGGACAATTGGCCCGCCGTTACAGGCTACCGTTTCGCTCATCGGGCGTATGTGCCGCCAACACGGTCGACTACCAGGCCGCGCTCGAAACAACCCTGTCCGAATGGGGCGCGATCAACGGCGGAGGCAACATCATCAAGCATGCGGCTGGCTGGCTGGAAGGTGGCTTGAGCGCGGGATTTGAAAAATTCATTGCCGATATCGACCTGCTCCAGAAAATCGCGGAATACCTGACACCGCTGGATGTATCCGGGGACTCGCTCGCGCTCGACGCAATCCGGGATGTCGGACCGGCAGGGCATTTCTTCGGCACCGAGCATACGCAGGCCCGCTACAAGGACGCCTTCTATCCACCCATCGTCTCGGACTGGCGCAATTACGAGACCTGGGCCGAAGCCGGAGCACCGATCGCCTATGACAAGGCGAACATGCTCTACAAGAAGGCTCTGGAAGCCTATGAGCAACCCGCCATCGACCCCGCCATAAACGAAGAGATCACGGCCTTTGTCGAGCGCCGGAAATCCGAAGGCGGCGCACCGACCGATTTCTAGTTCTCCCTAAACACAGCCAGAACCGTCCGGCCGAAATCACGATTTGGAGCAAACTTCATGAAAACCCACACCCAGGTAGTTGTCATCGGCGGCGGCGTGGTCGGGTGCAGCGTCCTGTACCATCTGACAAAAGGCGGCTGGAAGGACGTTGTCCTCGTTGAGCGGGACGAATTGACCTCCGGATCGTCCTGGCACGCGGCCGGTGGCTTCCACACCCTGAATGGCGACCCGAATGTCGCGCAGCTGCAAAGCTACACGGTCGATCTCTACAAGGAGCTTGAGGAAATCTCAGGTCAGTCCTGCAGCCTTCACCTGACCGGTGGCGTCATGCTGGCCGACACGCCCGAGCGCATGGATTTCCTGCGCCTGGCGCAGGCCAAGGGACGCTATCTCGGCATGGACCTGGAACTGATTTCCGTGGCTGAAGCCAAGACCATGTTCCCGATGCTGGATGAAAAGCACTTCATCGGAGCGCTCTGGGACCCGATCGAAGGCCATCTGGATCCGTCCGGAACCACGCATGCCTATGCCAAGGCGGCGCGCGTGAACGGGGCGACGGTCTATCGACACACCAAGGTGGAGGAACTCGTCCAGACCCCGGAGGGCACCTGGGACGTCATCACCAACAAGGGCACGATCCGCGCCGAACACGTGGTCAATGCCGGCGGCCTTTGGGCACGGGAATGTGGACGCATGGTCGGTCTCGAACTGCCTGTCCTTGCCATGGAGCACATGTATCTGCTGACCGACGAAATGCCCGAAGTCGTTGCCCATAACGAGGCAACCGGGAAGGAGCTCATCGGTGTGCTCGATTTTGGCGGCGAGATCTACACCCGTCAGGAGGGCAAGGGCATGCTGCTCGGCACCTACGAGCAGAACTGTCGCCCCTGGAGCCCTCGCGAAACGCCATGGGACTTCGGCCACGAATTGCTGGGGCCTGACCTCGACCGGATCGCCCCCGAGCTCGAAGTTGGTTTCGAGCATTTCCCGGCCCTGCAGAATGCCGGCATCAAGCAGATCATCAACGGCCCCTTCACCTTCGCGCCGGACGGCAATCCGCTCGTGGGTCCAGTACGGGGCCTTCAGAACTACTGGGTTGCCTGTGGCGTCATGGCCGGTTTCAGCCAGGGAGGCGGTGTCGGCCTGACGCTGGCCAACTGGATGATCGACGGTGATCCGGGGTACGACATCTGGGGAATGGATGTCGCCCGCTACGGGGACTGGGCGACACTCGCCTATACCAATGCCAAGGTGCAGGAGAATTATCGCCGGCGCTTCCGGATCCGCTTTCCGAATGAAGAACTCCCGGCAGGACGCCCGCACCAGACCACCCCGCTCTATGACCGGATGCTCGCGCAAGGCGCGGTCATGGGCGACAGCTGGGGCCTGGAAACACCCTTGTGGTTCGCACCGGAAGGCGCCGAGGCGAAGGACGTCATCTCCTTCCATCGCTCCAACGACTTTGATCCGATCAGCGCCGAATGCCGTGCCGTGCGCGAAAGCGTCGGCATTACGGAGATCGCCAACTTCGCCAAGTACGAGATCACGGGTCCAGGCGCGGAAGACTATCTGTCCAACCTGATGACCAACACCATGCCGAAGATCGGACGCATCGTGCTGACACCGATGCTCAATGAAAACGGCAAGATCATCGGCGACTTCACCATCGCGCGGGCCTCTGAAGAAACATTCTTCATGTTCGGCTCGTCCCAGGCTGAAATCTACCACATGCGCTGGTTCGAAAAGCATCTGCCGCAGGACGGTTCGGTCGCGTTGCACGCCATCAATCTGGGTTGGGTCGGACTTTCAATTGCGGGGCCGAATGCGCGCAAGGTCCTGGAAAAGGTCACCGGTTCGGACGTCTCCGGAGACGCCTTCCGATTCATGGACTTCCGGGAGATGGATGTCGCCAACGCTCCTTGCAAGGTCAACAGGATTTCCTACACCGGCGACCTTGGATACGAGATCTGGATGACACCGGAATATGAACGGCAGGTCTATGAAGCCTTGATGGAGGCCGGCGCGGAGTTCGGCATCCAGAATTTCGGAATGCGCGCCCTGCTCGCTTTGCGGCTGGAGAAGAATTTCGGCACCTGGTTCCGCGAATTCCGCCCGATCTACGGTCCCTATGAAGCAGATCTTGGCCGTTTCGTGAAACTTGGCAAGAACCGCTTCATCGGTCGCGAAGCTGCCCAGAAAGAGTTTGATGAAGGCCCGAAACGGATGCGCGTCAGTTTCATGGTCGACGCTGGTGATGCCGACGTCATGGGCGATGAGCCGATCTGGCACGATAACAAGGTGATCGGCTGGATCACCTCCGGCGGCTACGCCCACTATGTCGAAACATCACTGGCCCAGGGATATATTCCCACGGAACTCGCCCGGGACGTCGGCGAGGGGGCCTTCGAGATCGAGATCCTCGGAGAACGCCGCAAGGCCACCATCAATCCGGAACCGCTCTTCGATCCCAAGGCTGAACGCATGCGCATGTAGCAGCTCTTCCGAAGCCAGTCAGATGTCACGAAAGGGGGAGTTGAGTTGTCATGAACACGGAGCATTTCGGTCGTCATCGGCGCAAGATCATGCCGGCGAATCTACCACTCCATCCAGGCGATGCTGCTGGCTACGAAGCCCTGGCAGCCTATGCTACGGAAAAGGCGACAACGCTGAACCGGCATGTTCTGGGATACGGAGCGTTGGCCGAAAGCGAATGGGCTGCTCTTGACCTGAGTGCGCCGGATCTCGAAGTGATCCGTGCTTACCGCCTTGCCCGAATTCGTGGTCAGCTGGCAAGGTTTGGCCTGTCCGCCGCCATTCTTTGCGATCCCCTGAATGTCCGCTACGCGACTGACGCCACCAACATGCAGGTCTGGTCTACCCACAATGCCGTGCGCTACGCCTTCGTCGCACTCGACGGTCCTGTCGTCGCCTTCGACTTTCACAATTGCGAACACCTGTCCGCTCACAACCACCTTGTTACAGAAACCCGGCACGGCGTGCCCTGGTTCTACTTTGAGTCAGGTCCTCGCTCCAAAGAGTTGGCGAACAGATGGGCGGACGAGTTGGCGGAACTCGTGAGAGCCCACGGCGGGGGTAATCACCGGATCGCACTGGACAAGGCAAGACGCGAAGGCGTTGCCGCCCTTGAAGGCCACGGCATAACCATTCATGACGGCGAAGAAGTGATGGAGCTCGCCAGGGCGATCAAGTGTCCAGACGAGATCAAAGCAATGCGACGGTCGATCGCAGCCTGCGAGGCGACCATGTATGAGATGGAAGCCGCGCTCCAGCCCGGCATGACCGAATGGGACCTCTGGTCCCTGCTGCATGCAGGCAATATCCGCCGCGGAGGGGAATGGATCGAAACCCACCTTTTGGCCTCTGGGCCCCGCACCAATCCATGGTTCCAGGAAGCCTCAGCGCGAGTCATTGGGGCTGGTGAACTGGTCGCCTTCGACACCGATCTGGTCGGTCCTTATGGCATGTGCTGCGACATCTCTCGCACCTGGCTGTGTGGTGATGGCAACCCCACCAACGAACAGCGCGCGCTCTATCAGATGGCGGTCGAGCAGATCGAGGCGAATATAGAGATGCTGGCACCCGGACGAAGTTTTCGCGACCTGTCGCACACCGCAACAAGTCTTCCCGAGGACTATCTCGCCAACCGATACTCCGTGCTCTTTCACGGTGTCGGTCTCTGCGACGAATACCCGGCTGTGCCCTATCCGGCCGACTGGGCCGCCGGTGGATATGACGGTGTTCTGGAGCCTGGAATGGTGGTCTGTGTGGAGAGCTATGTCGGACGACATGGCGGGCATGAGGGTGTGAAGCTGGAAGAACAGCTGCTCATAACCGAAACCGGTTACGAGCGCCTGAGCACGTATCCCTACGACGCCAGATTGCTGGGCCGTTCAATTTGAAAGCGCGAAACGCCTGAAATCACTTGAGCCGCAGAACCCGCAGCCCCAGCTGGCGCAGATAGTCGTCCTGCGTGACGACGACCAGCTTGTTTTCAGTGACCTCGGTCTGGTTCAGATTGAGCGGTGTCTTGCCGCCCGGATTGACGATCACCTTGCGCGTCGGCGGCAGGCCACGGAACACCAGCACACCTGCTTCCTTGGTGACGATGGCACCGTAGGGCTCATCGTGAATGATGCGTGTGGTTCCGTCCTCCGCAGAGGCGGTAGAGCCGACGATAGCGAACAGCCCTGCTGCAGCCACAAGTGATTTGCCGAACGTTTTCATGACGTCTCTCACAGTTAAGCATTCGTTAACGCCCAGCTTAACCTTTTGTTAACCTCTCCACCAGCGTGTCCACGCATCATGGTTAACGCGGCCGAAAGGCACTCCAATCAAGTGGAAAACGTATCCTGTGACGTTCCCTCGACACCGTTTTCAAGCTGTCCCTGGAACACCTTGCGCAGCGCCGCATGCGCAACGCTCCACATAGCCGGCATTGGCATTCAGCAGGCCATCAAACTCCATGCGAAGTCTTTTGAGCGCATATGAAGACAAGACCCTGAAAAGCATCCCCTTTCGCCCGGACAACTCGAAACGAAAGGCAAGCCGGCTTTGGCCGGTTGAAAGCGCCACGAAATCCAGGGTGATCCGGGCATCCTCAAGAAGGCCGCGGCCATCAACAACGTGAATGACCATGTACTCTTCGTACTGGTAGGCAATGATCCGCTCTTTCAGGCAGGGGCCACCTGCGCCGAAAAGACACCACCGTTCCGCGCCGAGGCCGGTCCGGGCGCTGCCCCGGGTCAATCGTGAGGCCATTACCTTGGGGTGGAACCTGTCGATGTCGCCAAACCGGTCCCAGCTGCGCCACAACATGGGCAGCGGCGCTTCGACATTTCGACAAAGATGAAGCTCGCGCACGGTTGCCTCTGCACCACAAGGCAGGAGCCGTCCTGCCAGAGCCTGACATCATGGCGGATTGATTTTTAGATGAGAATACTGTCCATTGAACCGCAGCGGATCAAAAACTATCCACCCAACACTCTCTCCGGATGACTGAATTGCGCATGGCAAAGGACTTGGACTGGGATCATCTTCGCATCTTCCTGACGACAATGCGGACCGGCAGCTTTCGCAAGGCTGCCGAAAAACTTGGCGTAAATCACGGGACCGTCCACCGGGCGATATCGGCTCTTGAAACCGATCTTGGTACCCGGATTTTCGACAGGACAACCAGCGGCCTCCAGCTGACCCAATCCGGCGAGACCCTGATCGAACCGGCCGAAGAAATGGAGGCGCAGGCCAACAACATTTCCAGAAAGATCTCGGGGCTGGATCTGGTGCCGTCTGGCACCATTCGGCTGAGCCTGCCGCCGGCGCTGTCGCACGGACTGCTCACCGATATGCTGATCGGTTTTTCAAAGGCCTACCCGGAGATCTCCGTGCGCGCCATTTCAACCAACAGGGTCTCCGATCTGAAACGTCTTGAAACGGATATTTCCCTGCGTGTGGCAATGAATGTCGACGAAGACGTGCTGGGACGAAAACTGGTCAAGTTCGTGCAGGCGGTCTACGCCGCACCGAGCTATCTCGAAGCCAATCCCGGCCTGTCTGAGAATGGCGGTGAAGGCGCCCATTGGATCGCCTGGAACGATCAACATGACTGGGTTGCCAACAGCCCCTTTCCCAAGGCAAGGGTTCGCCATGTCCTGCCCGAGGTCTCCATGCAGATCGAGGCTGCAGCACAAGGGCTCGGCCTGATCAAGGTACCGGCTTTCAACGGCGATGCAGACCCGCGCCTTGTCCGTGTGCCAGGTGTCCCCGTTCAGCCCGGCTACAATATCTGGCTGCTCTATCACGGAGACCTGCGCCGGGTTTCCAGGGTGCGCGCATTCGTCGATTTTGCCTTCGAATATTTCGCCAGCAACCGGGAACTTTTCACCCGTTAAAACATGGGCAAGCGGGGTGTTTTGCCGGTCGCTGCATCCCTTTTGAAAGCCGCGTCAAATCATCACCATTTTGTGACGTGCATCGTCAGGCCTTTTAAGACGGCTTTCAAATTCCCAAATAGAACCCGGTCTTTAGCCTGGATCCTGACGAAAGCGACAGACGCCGGTCCTCCGGCCTTGCGCCTGCCTGCAGCAATGAAACCGACTTTCTGGAACAGTCTCGCAACACCCTTGGCGGGACGATCAAATCGCGGAACAGATCTGCACCATGATGCCCGACCTTCCTTCCCGTCTATCGGAAGTTAACTGGGACGACCTGAAATATTTTCTTGCGGTTGTTCGCACGGGATCGTCCCGGCGCGCGGCCTCCTCGCTCAACACAAATCATGCAACCGTGTCTCGCCGGTTGTCGGCGCTGGAGACAGCCATAGACGCGCGGCTCTTCGACCGAAGCCAGCAGGGGCTCGTTCTGACGCAACTCGGCGAAACGCTTCTTCCCTTCGCCGAATCCGTAGAGGTCGAAATGGCCGCGGCGGCCCGCAAGATCACCGGGCAGGATTCGCGCCCGGTCGGTGAAATCAGGATCAGCATTCCAAACTTTCTGACCGAAACGCCCGTCACCGACATCCTGGCGAAATTCTGCAAGGCCCACCCGGAGATCGAGCTGATCATCCAGATGACCAATCAACTTGCCAGCATCGAACGGCACGAAGTCGACATGTCGCTTCGATATGCCCGCACGGTCGACGGCGATGTCGTCGGACGAAAGCTCATCGACTGCACCAAATCCGTCTTCTGCTCGCCGGACTACGCCGCGTCCATGAAGGATGATGGCGGCGAAGGCCTGCAATATATCGGCTGGTTCGAACCGATCCGGGAAGACACGGCCGACTGGGTCAGGGAGAGCCCCTATCCGAAAGCCAAGCTCAGACACCGCGCCACCGAAGGCGCCCTCCAACTCGCCTTCGCCCGCAAGGGTCTGGGTCTCATCCAGGTCCCCTGTTTCTTCGGTGACTCCATGGAGGGCCTGGTCAGGGCGCCGTTTCAGCAGCCGGTGGTCGATCGCTCGCTTTGGTTGCTCTACCATCACGACCTTCGGCACACGGCACGCATCCGGCTCCTGATTGACTTCGTGGTTCGTGAAATCGAACAGAATGCCGGCCTGTACAACACGCTTCGGAGGGGGTGATCAGGTCGACAATCCGAGGCTGAGTTCCCGGAAGCATTCTTCAACATGCTCGGCAAAGGCATGGGTAGCCTTCCCCGCGCGCGGGCGCTCGGTCATGATGATGTGGTAGTCGCCGATCTCGGGCAGCCCATGACGATCATCGAGCACCTGCAGAGGTGGCTCGACGACACTCGCCGGGAAAGGTGCAATGGCAAGATCCGCCAGCAAAGCCGCTTCCTGGCCCGCGCTGTGAAAACTCGTATAGGAAATCCGGTAAGGCTTCTGGGCGCCGTCCAGGGCGACCCGGGCCGCCCGCCGCCAGGGGCAACCGGGTGTCGAGACCGCGAGGGGCAAGGGATCGCGTTCATAGGCAATGCCACCTTCCAGCCCGACCCAGACGAGCGGCTCGGTGAAAACCACTTCTCCGCCGCGTGCAAGACCCGTTCCGGGACGCGCTGTGTAGAGCGCCAGGTCCAGTTCCGCGCTCTTGACCTTCTCGTCCAGCATCGGACTGCCATCCAGATGCACATCCACGTTCACGCCCGGGTGCGACCTTGCAAATCTGGAGAGAATATTGGGCAAGAACCGTGTACCGAAATCCGACGGCGCCCCAAATCGAACCTGTCCCTCGACCTCCGGTGCAACAAAAAGAGACACGGCCTCTTCGTTCAACATCAGGATTCGCCTTGCATATCCCAGCAAGGCTTCCCCTTCGGGCGTCAAGCGCACGCTGCGACCCTCCCTTGCAAAAACGGCAACCCCCAACATGGTTTCCAGTTTCTTGATCTGCATTGAAACCGCCGACGGCGTCCGCCCGATCAGGTCGGATGACTTTGAAAAACTTGATGTTTCGGCGATCACCAGGAAGGTTCGATAAAGCTCGAGATCAATCAGGAGCGTGCCAGAGCCCGGTAGTTTTTCCATTGTCGGTGCCTGCAGGTTTTTGAGTTCAATTTTTTTGAACGAATAGATGAATACAATTCGATTGATTGAAACGCAAATTATGCCCATATAGCGATCAAGCGGCCCGTTTTTAAAGCAGTGGACCGCATTTTCTGAACATCGAACATATATGGATTGGGAAAGCCATGACCTATCTTGCGCAAGCCCTCGGCACGAACCTCATGGGTGTTGTATCCGGCCATTCCGCTGCTGAACTGGCCCGCATGAACCAGGCACTGCGCCTGCGTGAAGCTGCAGTCACTCGTAAGTCCGGCCGCTAGGACCTCAAGGCCCGAGAGGGCGTTTGTCCGATCCTATGTCAGGGTCGGGTAGCCCAGGTCGAAAGCCTCCTGCTCCATCAGCAGGATCTCCTTGTAAGCCTGGTCAGACAGTTTGGAAAAGCCGCGAATGCCCAGGCGTTCGCGGCTTTTTTGCGTCTCCGGCATACCCAACACCCGGTCGACGGCCCTGGCGATCAGGTTTGCTTCCTCTTTGGTCATGCGTGTTGATGTGATGAAGGGAAGACCCGGAGCCGACATCGTTTCCTCGATGACCCGCAGTTTCGAGCTCAGGTCCGGCAGTTCATTGCAGGCAAGGTGCCAGCAAACTGCGTCGATACTGGCAACATCCGCCGTGCCCTCCGCGACCGCCTGCATCGACTTCAGATGCCCACCGCTGACAACGACCTTTGAAAAGAAGGAATTGTGCTTGGCGACAGTGGCCAGGGACCGGCGAAAGGCATTCATGCCCGACTGGCTGTCGTCGCCATTATAGGTGGCAACAGCACCTCGAAGATCTTCAAGCTGCCGGAAGTCACTGTCCCTTCGGACCACGATCTGACTGCAGTAGCGGGGGCCGTCGCACCCCTTGGCTGCATAGTGTGGCGCCCCCACCAGCCGAACCTTTCCCTGCAGCGCATGTGTCAGTGGGTAGCCGCAGGTCTGCGCAAGAAGGAGATCGGGGCTGGTCCAGCCTTCGACGAGATCTTTCGCCTCCGGCCACGGAACGACCGCCTGGGGGTCCAACGCAAGCGCATCAATAATTTCGGCTTGCAGGGCGGCTTCCAGTTGCCGGGTTTCAAAGCGGACTTCCGACCAGTCATACATGGGCAGGCGAACGGCCAGGTACCGCTTGTCGCTCAAGACACTGCCTCATCGGACCCACGGCGCCTCAGGGGATGAGCGACCGGTTCCTTGACCTTGAAGAGAAACTGCCGCGCAAGCGCAAAATAGCTTGAAAAGACGTACCCCTCGTTGCGACGTTTCCAGTCCTCTTTCGCGGACCTGTAAATCGCCGGCAATTGATACCAGGGCGCACGTGGATTGGCGTGGTGGACCACATGAAGATTGTTGTTCAGAAACAGTAGAGAGAAAATCGGACAGAATTCGACGATGACCGATCGTGCTTCGGCGTGTTCATGTGCACGATGTTCGGCGTAGGTACGCAGCATGAGAAGGCTCATTCCCGGGTAGGCAATGCAAAGAGCATAGAACCACAAGGGCATGCCGCCAATCTGCGAGATGAACCAGCAGACAGGCACAAGGCCGAGTGCATGGTGCAGCCAGGCGCGCATGACCACCATGTCGCCGTCTCGAACCATGCGCAACTCCGCACCCCAGAACCCGATCAGGGACACGGCGGGACCAATGATCAGTCGGCCCAGCAGGGTATTGTTGATCCTCAAAAGTACTCGGACTGACACGGGGAGTTTCTCCCAGTCCCCCCAGGCAAGGTAGAAACTTTCCGGATCGTCGTAAGGGTCAGTCAAACGGTCATTGTTGTGGTGCCGGAGGTGGAGGGACTTGAACCGGCGGTACGGTATGAACAGCCCCAGAGAACAATAGACAAGGGCCTCGTTGATCGCCGGATTGCGTGTTGGATGTCCGTGAAGCACTTCATGCTGCAGGGATGCTTGCATCGTGACCAAAACGGCAGCGAGCGGGCAAACGATCCAGGCACCAAGCGTGCTGTAAAACCCGATCAGCAACATCCAGGATGCCAATGTGGCCAATATCAGCGCCAACGTTGGCCATTCGCAATACCCTGCGCGTGGCAATTTTCTCTCCAAATAATTGATTTGTCGGAATAATCCGAAAGACCTGTTTTCAGGATGTCTGGAGCTCTTAAGAATTTCAACTGGAGACTATTGAACAAAGTCAACGTCGATTTACAAAACACAATATTTGTTTACTTTTTTAGTCAACTCTTGATTTTGGCATCCAAATTGGAGTTTTTCCTTCGCGTGAATGACTGTTTCAGAACACGGAATGGCGGAAAAATTTCTGGACAAGTCCGGGCGGCTCGCCTGTTCTGGAACCAGGATTTCAAAGGAATTGCCAAATGCCCTCCGCGAGTGCGTTCACGGACCATCCCGAACCAGAATATGACGCAATCATCATTGGCGCCGGTATCATCGGCTGCGCTCTTGCGCTGAACCTTGCCCGAAAGGGACAGAAGACGCTCAACATCGACATGTTGCCAGCAGCCGGCTACGGCTCCACATCATCCTCCGCCGCGGTGATCAGGACCTACTATTCCACTCTGGACGGCACCGCGATGGCCCTTGAGGGCTATCACACCTGGAAAAACTGGCAAAGATTTCTGGACGCCGAGGACAGCAATGAACTGGCCCGGTTCATCGAGACCGGAACACTCGTCATGAAGACGCAGGGCAACGGCAATCTTGAGCGTGTCCTGAGCCATGCCGACACGCTCGGCATCGCTTATGAGCACTGGTCACCGGAGCAGATCAGGGCACACATGCCCGGCTACAATCTCGAACGCTTCGCCCCCGCCAAGACGATGGAAAATGACGCCTTTGGCACACCGACCGGAGGGCATATCGAAGGCGGCGTTTTCTTCCCTGCAGGGGGATATGTCGATGACCCGCAAATCGCGGCACGCAATCTGAAGGACGCCGCCGTCAGGCAAGGGGCCGAATTCAGGTTCAGGACGCGTGTCACCAGGATCCATGTCACGGACAACCAGGTCACAGGCGTGACCTGTGAGAACGGCAACAGGCTGCAGGCCAGGGCCGTCATCAATGTGGCCGGCCCGCATTCGGGCAAGGTGAATGCATTGCTGGAAGGCGACCCCGGCATCCGGATCCGGCACAGGCCTCTCAGGCAGGAGGTCGTGCAGATCAAGCCGCCGCAATCCCTGGGCTACTCCCGTGAGGGACTGATCGTTTCAGACAATGACATTGCGGCCTATATCAAGCCCGGCAGTGGCGGCCATCTGATGATCGGCAGCGAAAACCCGCCCTGCGACGCGCCCGAGGAGGTCGACCCGGACGACTTTTCCCGGGACCTGAGCGACCGGGCCCTCACCTACGCCTACCGATATTCACAACGGTTGCCGGAGCTCGGCGTCTCCCAACACCCGGTGGGTGTCGCGGACATTTATGATGCCAGCGATGACTGGCTCCCGATCTATGACCGCACCGATGTCGACGGCTATTTTCTGGCCATTGGCACCAGCGGCAACCAATTCAAGAATGCCATGGTTGCCGGGCGATTGATGAGTGAACTGATCGACTATTGCGCCGCAGGCAACGATCACGACAGCACGCCGTTCCAGTTTCCTTTGCAACATGTGGACCACACATTGAACACGGCCACCTTTTCAAGGAAACGCGAACTCACCCGGGAAAGTTCCTTCTCCGTCCTGGGTTAGACCGACGCCCGACAATCCGAAACGGTGTCTCCACCAGGAAGGCTGCTGTCGCCGCACGCCTGGCATTCGGCCTTGGCGTGAACGGGCAAATCAGGTTAAGCAACCGGGTCCCCACTCGTAAGGAACGACTCGTTGGCCTGGTCCCCTCAACAAGATGAAGCCTTGAACGAAACAGCAGCCTGGCTGAAGCGGGGCGATCGTCAGGTCTTTCGCCTTTTCGGCTTTGCCGGCACCGGCAAGACCACCCTTGCGCGCCACCTGGCCGAGGGCATTGACGGCGATGTCTGTTTTGGCGCCTTCACCGGAAAGGCTGCTCATGTTCTCAGGCAGAAGGGGTGCGAGGACGCTGGCACGATCCATTCCCTGATCTATCGTCCGCGCTCGGCTAAGGAGGAAGAGGAACTGGACGATGACGAGGAAGATGCCGGTCCGCAATTCGCCATCAAGCGCGACAGTGCGGCAGCGACGGCAAAGCTGATCGTCATCGACGAATGTTCCATGGTGGACGAGGAACTTGGCAAGGATCTCCTGTCTTTCGGCACACCTGTTCTGGTTCTGGGTGATCCCGCACAGCTGCCTCCGGTCAAGGGCGGCGGTTACTTTACCGAAGCCGAACCGGATGTGATGCTGACGGAAGTTCATCGCCAGGCGCAGGACAATCCGATTGTGCGCATGTCCATGACGATTCGCGACGGCGGCGAGTTGGAATACGGGGAATTCGGCGAAAGCCGGGTGATCCGCCGCCGGCAGATCGACAAGGAGCAGATCCTTGCCGCCGACCAGGTGCTGGTGGGCACCAACAAGACGCGCCGCCTCTATAATGGTCGCATCCGCGAACTGAAGAATTTCGATACCCCCATGCCGGCCGTAGGCGACAAGCTGGTCTGCCTGCGCAATGACAAGACCAAGGGGCTCCTGAATGGCGGCCTGTGGAACGTGAAGCGCCTGCGCCAGCCACGGGGCAACACGCTCCGGTTCGATGTTGTATCGGAGGACGAAATCGCGAAAACAACGGTGAAGGTGAAAGTGCTTCCGGCCATGTTCGAAGACGGCGCCGAGAGCATACCCTACGCCATCCGCCGCAAGGCGGATGAATTCGACTACGGCTATGCGCTCACCGTGCACAAGGCCCAAGGGTCTCAGTGGGACGACGTTGTTCTCTTTGATGAAAGCTGGGCGTTTCGCGAACACAAGAGCCGCTGGCTCTATACGGCCGTCACCCGCGCCGCGGAACGGATTACTGTCGTAAGATAGGCGGCTGAACCGCTATATCGTCAAACAGGTCCTGCGCATCCTTGACAGGAAGCGCCTGCAACCCGGTTTCGACAAAGGTCTTCAGGTCAGCTTCAGTACTGCCGCTGCGCCCCAGTAGCGCAACCGCCGAGAACTGGCCATCAACAAAGGTGGCGGCTCGGTCAATATCCGCATCTTCGGATATCTCACCGGCAGCAACGGCCTTGAGCAGCCGGGTTCTGATAGCCGTGTAACGCGCATCGCGCAGGCCGTTGACCAGTTCCTGATGCCGTTCCGTGCCATAGGTGCAATCGACCAGCGCATTCACAAGAAAACAGCCAGCCGGCGTTTCAGGGTCGATGGACAGGTCGGCAATTGCACCGAGAAAATCGCGGAAGTCCTGAATAACGTGTTTTTCCGCCCGGTTGAGGCGTTCAAAGACCGGGCCGCCGATGTTTTCGAAATAATACATCAACGCCTTCTCGAAGAGGGCTTCCTTGTCACCGAATGCCGCATAAAGACCCGGCTTGGCCATGCCCGAAACCTCGACAAGCTCGTTCATGGACGTCGCCGAGTAGCCGTTCTGCCAGAAGGCCATCATCACCGAATGCAATGCCTCTTTGGCTGAAACCTTTCTAGGTCGTCCTCGGGCCATCGACGTGAACCTCTTGTCTTGCGCTGCACCGGTCAGGAGCATCTCAATGCTCTGCTCATCTTTGTCGTGCGGCACCTTGAAACAAATAAATCGGCTAGCTTGTTCAAGCAGGGCTTGCAGTTTCAAGAATAACGCGAATTCCCGTATGCAGAATACGCAATTCTTTGCCCAGAGTTCAAACAAACACCGTAACTGATTAAAAGATATGCATTTTTGCCGTTTAACTGGCGGATGTCGCCTGGAACCGAAACTTTTCCGAAACCAACCAGGTTTCACCTGCGCATCCTGAAAATGACAGTGGACGGAGCGACTGTGTCACTTTCCCGCCTCTTTCAGGAACAGTATCTTCTCCAGCTCAGTTTTTCTTGCTTGAAAGTACCCTTCAATGACCGGTGCCGCGTCTTTCGAAACTTCCCAGTCCTCCGCCAAAGCTCCCGCAGGTGCCGATACGGCTCTTCGCATCGCGCACCGGATCGCAGACGAGATTGGCTGCAAGGCAGGCCAGGTCACTGCGACCGTGCAAATGCTGGACGAAGGGTCAACCGTGCCCTTCATCGCGCGTTACCGGAAGGAAGCGACCGGCGGCCTCGACGACAGCCAACTTCGCAAGCTGGAAGAACGCCTTATCTACCTGCGTGAACTTGAAGACCGCCGCATTGCCATTACCAAATCCATCGAGGAACAGGGCAAGCTGACAGGGGACCTGACGGCCAGCATCCAGGCGGCGGAAACAAAGTCCCAGCTCGAAGACATCTATCTGCCCTTCAAGAAGAAACGGCGGACCAAGGCTCAGATTGCCCGCGAGGCCGGCCTTGAACCGCTGGCGGACCTTCTTCTGGACGATCCGAACAAGACCCCCGAGACCGAAGCAACCCGGTTCCTGGACGACAGCAATGGCGTTGCCGATACCAAGGCCGCACTTGATGGCGCGCGCCAGATCCTCATGGAACGGTTTGCGGAAAACGCCGAACTGGTCGGACGGCTGCGCCGCTATCTGGAAGAGCGCGGCGAAGTTCAGTCGAAACTGATCGACGGCATGGCCGACAAGGGTGCCAAATTCGCGGACTATTTCGACTATTCGGAGAAGTGGTCGAAGATCCCGAGCCACAGGGCTCTTGCCCTGTTTCGCGGACGCAACGAGGGCATATTGTCGGTCGATCTGACCGTTGACGCCGACGACGTTTCGCCTGTGCTTCCAGCCGTCAGGATGGTCGCCGACACCTATGGTATCGCGGACCATGGACGCCCCGCCGACAAGTGGCTGATGGATGTGGCGCGCTTCGCATGGAAGGTGAAACTTGCCCTTCACCTGGAGCTGGACCTGATGGGTGTCCTCAGGGACAAGGCAGAGGAAGAAGCGATCCAGGTGTTCGCCAAGAACCTGAAGGATCTGCTGCTTGCGGCCCCGGCCGGTGCCCGGGCAACGCTCGGCCTCGATCCCGGCATCCGCACGGGCGTCAAGGTGGCGGTTGTTGATGAAACCGGCAAACTGGTTGACACGGCAACGATTTACCCGTTCCAGCCCCGCAATGACGTATCGGGATCACGCGCCACTTTGCTCGCCCTGATCGCCAAGCAAAAGGTCGGACTGATTGCCATCGGCAACGGCACTGCCAGCCGCGAGACCGACAAGCTGACCGGCGACGTTCTCACAGACATTCCTGCCGGACAACGCCCGGTCAAGGTGATCGTCAACGAGGCCGGTGCATCGGTCTACTCGGCCTCCGAACTGGCGGCAAAAGAAATGCCTGACATCGATGTTTCCCTGCGCGGGGCAGCCTCAATTGCCCGCCGCCTGCAGGACCCGCTGGCCGAGCTGGTCAAGATCGAGCCGAAGTCGATCGGTGTTGGCCAATACCAGCACGACGTCAACCAGACCAGGCTTGCCCGCGCGCTCGACGCGGTGGTCGAAGATGCGGTGAACGCGGTTGGCGTCGATCTCAACACGGCCTCGCCTGCCCTGCTGTCGCGGATTTCCGGCCTGTCGGAAAGTCTCGCCCGCGCGGTGGTGGACCACAGGGACACCATCGGCCGCTTCGACAAGCGCACCCAGCTGAAGGAGGTACCGCGTCTTGGGGCCAAGGCCTTTGAACTCTGCGCCGGCTTCCTGCGCATCAATGACGGTAAGGAACCGCTGGACGCATCGTCCGTGCACCCGGAGGCCTACCCGCTTGCCAAGCGCATCGTGAAGGCCTGTGGCCGTGACGTGCGCCAGATCATGGGGGACAGTTCGCTGCTGCAGGGCCTCGATCCGAAAGAATACACGGACGAGAAATTCGGCCTGCCGACGGTGAAGGACATTTTTTCAGAACTGGAAAAACCGGGCCGTGACCCGCGCCCGGAATTCAAGACCGCCGCCCTGCAGGACGGTGTTGAGGAAATCTCCGACCTGAAACCCGGCATGAAGCTGGAAGGCACGGTCACCAACGTCACCAATTTCGGTGCCTTCGTCGATGTCGGCGTTCACCAGGACGGTCTGGTGCATGTTTCGCAGCTCGCCGACCGCTTCGTCGACGACCCGCACCAGGTGGTCAAGGCCGGCGACATCGTCAAGGTGACGATCCTGGATGTCGACGTGCCGCGCAAGCGCATTTCCATGACCATGAAGTCCCAGGCCGATTACCAGGGCCAACGCGAACGCAACCAGCAGGACACGCGCGGTGGTCAGGGCCGTGGCCCCGGTGGCAAGGGTCCAGGTGGCAGAGGTCCAGGTGGCAGAGGTCCAGGTGGCAAGGGACCGGGCGGACATGGGCCGGGCGGTCAGGGTCCGCGCGGCGGCAAGGGAGGCCAGCCGAGGTCTACAGGCGGAGACGGCGGCAACAACGCCATGGCGGCGGCGTTGGCAGCGGCGATGAACAAGAAGCGGAAGTGACCTTAAGCGAACACTTCCGCGTCGACGGCCGGGATTTCACCGCTTTCTCTAAGGTCCTTGAGATAAGCGTTCGTGATAACGACCATCCAGATGGCGTCCCAAACAATCCCTAGCAAACTTGAAAGTGCCTGCAGCAGGAAGCTGAAGCCATTCACCTCTCCCGAATGGGTGATTGGCAAACCCTCGGGACCAGCCAAATCCACGGCTGCAGACAACGATCCAATCAGGAACAGAAATGGCAAGAGAATTCCGAGTGTTCGTGGCAGCAAGTATCCGGACTGTCGAATTGCCCGTCCAACGGCCTTACCGACCGGCTTCTGTTTTCCAAAGATCTGTGCCGGCAAGGCAGTGCCAAAAAGGTAGCCCGGTGCAATGAACACAAACATCAAGGCCAGGACGAAGGCCAATGATATTGCGACTTGGCCTCTGGCGTCCGTAGGCAGCGCGTAGAATTGGGAATCCAGAAAATGGATACCGGCAACACTGACGACATACATCAACAAGACGTTCCAGAAGGCGAAGCGGGTAAATGAACTCAGCCTTCTTTGTCTTTTGGTAATGCCCAGATGCTGGCATATGAAATAGTAACCGAACACCACCCCGAAGGGTGCGTGCAACAAAGTGAACAGTAAACTTTCAGCAGACAACCGCTCTATCAATGAGAGACCTAGCGTGACTGCGAAATACGCTATCGCCAATGATCGTAGTGCATTGAGCGTCCTAAAAGTCTGAGAAAACAAGTTGAAATTTTGATGCACGACCCACGCCTGACAGATTGTTACTTTTGCCAATCTCTCGTGCTCACCCTGTTATTGCAAGATGTTACGCATCCCAGTTTGCATTTTGATCCCGCGACAAACTCGACCTGCCTGCCCTTTGGGTCTAAACTTTCTTGCCCGTAGAAAAGCGAGGCATGCGGCATGTCCGAGGAGAATGCTGACAGGGAATGGCCCAAGCAGGATATTGACACCGGCACGCTTGGTGCACTTGCCCATCTCTACCGCGCGGAAGTCTTCAGAAGCACCCATTGGCGCACACGGCTGGACAACACCACCAACTGGGCGGTGGTGACCACCGGGATTGCCCTGTCGGCGACCTTTTCCAACAAGGAAGCCTCGCCCCTGCCGATGGTCCTTGTCGGCCTGCTCGTGACCGTGTTCCTGATCTTCGAAGCGCGGCGTTATCGCTACTACAATCTGTTCCGCGCCCGGGCCCGGCTGATGGAATCGGATTTCTATGCCCCCATTCTTTATGGACGCAAGGTTCCGACGAAGGGCCGCTGGAGCAACATGCTTGCGGAGGATTACGAGACCCCGCATTACCACATCACCCTTGCCCGGGCCGCAGGCCGCCGCCTGCGAAGCAACTATTCCTGGATCCTGGCGGTGCAGGCGATTGCCTATTACGGCAAACTCGCCATTCACCCCGTTCCACTCACGACGTTTTCAGAAGCGTTCGAACGCGCTGCCATCGGGCCCATCTCGGGTGGCTGGGTCATGCTGGCCGGCGTTGCCTTTCATCTCGGCTGGATCATCTTCGCCCTGATCACGCTTCGGCTGGACCGGCAGTACCGGCAGCGCCGCGTCTCCCCCATGCAGCAGATCTGAGCGAACCCCCTTGACCCTGACACTAGTGTCAAGGCCCTAGACCCGTTCTCACGCGCCATTGAGCGCAGTGTTCGAGGCTAGGAAAACACGCAATGACACATGAGAACGTTTGGCAGGACCGGGTAGCGATCGTAACCGGAGGCAGCTCCGGCATCGGGAAGGCCACCGCGCTGGCTTTGGCAGAACAGGGGGCGAAGGTGCTCGTCACCGGACGTGATCCGGAGCGGCTCGCCGGAATTGCGGCGGCGAGTGATGCAATCGAGGCCATGCAGGCCGATAGTGCAGACCCTGGCAGTGCCGCCCGTATCGTCGACGCGGCCTTCGGCCGATGGCAACGACTGGATCTGGTTGTGAACAATGCCGGTGCCGGACAACCGATGCCGATCGAAGCCTATGATGCCGGAACAATCGCCACGATGTGCGCGGTGAACATCACCAGCCCGTCTCTCCTGGTTCAGGCCGCGCGCGAGGCTCTGCGCGAAACCGGAGGTGCAATCGTGAACATCGGAACAGCCATCTCGCGCAATGCCGCCCCACCTGTCGCGCATTATGCTGCCACCAAGGCAGCTCTGGAGCATCTCACGCGCTCCTGGGCCATCGAACTAGCCGGCGACGGCATCAGGGTGAATGCGGTTTCACCCGGACCGGTCAAGAGCGGTGCCCTGACCGGCATGATGGGATTGCCCGCCGATGTCGCCCAAGCCATCGAGGCGCAGGAAGAAGCCCAGGTTCCTTTGGG
Organism: Roseibium sp.; assembly: GCA_017643925.1. Classification (GTDB taxonomy): domain Bacteria; phylum Pseudomonadota; class Alphaproteobacteria; order Rhizobiales; family Stappiaceae; genus Roseibium. Next base: position 57,592 of record JAEPML010000007.1, read on the forward strand.
ACGACGCGGCCTCCCGGGTGACATCGTTCCCTGGGTTCTCCGGCTGGGCAGCCCTGCGATGGACTGGTTGACCGGCCAGGTGTTGACGGTCGATGGGGGCTGGTCGCAGCGCGCCTAGAAGGAAAGCAGACCGGGCGGCTGCAGGTGGCCGCCCGGAATTGCTTGAATTTCCAGCCGGGCACCAACACATGAAACAGGTTCCAAGAGGCAGATGAGGAAACGTTATGCAGGCCAAGGACGCAGCGAAGAGACTCGGGATCACGCAACGCATGTTGCGCCACTACGAAAATGCCGGCCTGATGGACGTTCATCGCTCGGAAAATGGCTACCGCATCTATAGCGAAACCGACATCCGCCGCGCCGGACGCATTCGCGATTTCATCGCGACCGGGTTTTCTACGCGTGAGATCAGGGCCATGGCGGCCTGTCTGTCCGACGAAGGCGCTGGTCCATGCGAGGGCGGCATTGAAAAGATGATGGAAAAACTGGAGCATATCGACCGGCTGCAGGCAGACCTCGACGCGCGCCGCGATGCGGTGCTCGCCCGCATCGCCGAGCTGAAGGAAGCCCTCGCGGAAACACTCGAGGACAAAACGGCTCTTCTCTCTGCACACAGCATTGACCTTCCCCAACAACGGCCCGAAGCCAGCAACAGGGGCGTGCTTGACGAACTGCAGGCTTAGAACCGGTCCGCAGCAAAGGGCGCTGGGTCAACAGAGGGCTTGTTGCCCTCGATCATGTCGGCAATCATTTCCCCCGTAACCGCCGATTCCGTCAGACCATGATGGGCATGGCCGAAGGCGTAGAAAATGTTCCGGTGCCGGGTTGCCGGTGCGATCACCGGAAGGCTGTCCGGTATCGAGGGCCGGTAGCCCATCCAGCGTTCGCCACCTGCCGTCTGGAGACCGGGAAAGAACATTCGCGCCTTGGCCACCATGGCGTCGACACGCTGCCAGTTCGGCGGCAGTTTCAGGCCACCAAACTCAACCGCCCCCCCGACCCGCAAGCCGATGGACAGGGGCGAGAGAACGAAACCATGCCCCGGAAGCATGATCATGCGATTGACCTTGATCCCGGGTTCAGGAACCGTGATGTTGTAGCCGCGTTCCGTATCCAGCGGGATGGCATCCCCCAACTGCGCCGCCAGATGCTTCGACCAGGCGCCGCAGGCCACAACAAGATGGTCCGCCTCGATCCGCTCGCCGGTTTTTGTCAAGAGATCGCAACCCGTCTCGCGGGGCTCGAGATTTGCAATCTCCGTCACCTCAAAACGGACACCCTGATTCCAGAGCCAGTCCGCGAGTGACAGGCACAGGGTCAGCGGGTCATCCATCTGGATCCAGCCGGGCACCATCGCCCCGCCGATGACCCGCTCCGACAAGGCAGGTTCGAGATCCCTGAGATCCTGGACCTGCAGTTCGTTGATCTCCATTCCGAAGGTGCGCTGCTCCGCCCATCCGGAACGCGCTTTTGTCAATGAGGCGTCCGTATCGAAGAGTTCCAGGCACCCGTCGCGGCGCACCTGGTTATGCGTCCCGGACACACGCCAGAGCCGCTCCCAGGCCGGCAGCGCCTGGCCATTGAGGTCTGCCAGCGCGAGCGTGCTCTGCTTGACCCGCACCGCAGAGGAAGCAGCCAGAAACCGCAGCATCCAGGGAAGGATCTTCAATGCATAGGTCGGGCGCACCGACAGCGGTCCGAGCGGATCGACCAGCCACTTGATGGCCTGCTTCCAAAGACCGGGCGAAGCCAGCGGCGCCACATCGGTCCAGGCTATGGCGGCTGCGTTTCCCCGGCTCGTCCCGGCAGCAGGGCCTTCCCTGTCAACAAGCGTTACCGTGTGTCCGCGTTGAACAAGATTGGCCGCCGTTGCAAGACCGACAATACCGGCACCCAGAATATGAACGTGACCCTTGCTCACGGAATTCTCCAGACCGTTTTCCTGATTTGTTTGCGTCACTTCCTCAGTAGGCGACCCCTCGCTCACTGACAAGAATGACAGGAGATTTTAAAGTTGATCAACATCTGATATATCAGCAACACAATTTTTGTAGATTAAGGATACCTTCCTGATGAAGGATGAACCAAGCCAGTCGGCGCAAGCCTACCGTCAACTGGAAGAAGAGATTGTCACGCTCAAGCTCAAACCCGGCGAAGCCATCACCGAAGCGGCCGTCGCACAGCGCCTCGGCCTCGGACGCACGCCCATCCGCGAAGCCATCCAGCGTCTGAGCTGGGAAGGATTGCTCACGGTTCGGCCGCGCCTGGGTGTAATGGTCGCCGACATGAACCCGTCCGACTTCATGAAAGTGATCGAGGCACGGCACGCGCTTGAGAGGCTGGTGGCAGGTTCCGCCGCACGCCTTGCCAGCCAGGCGGAACGCACAGACCTTGAAAACGTTGCCGAGCAGATGCGGGAGGCCGCCTCCGTTCCCGATGTCGAAGAGTTTCTGAGGCTGGACAAGATATTCGATGAGATCGTCGGCCAGGCGGCCTGCAATCCCTTTGCCGAGAAGGCCCTTGCGCCCTTGCAGGGGCATAGCCGGCGTTTCTGGTTTCGCCATTTCGGTCAGTCCGATCTCAACCCGGCTGCCTGGAACCATCTCGAAGTCATGCAGGCAATCGCAGCCGGGGACGAACAGGAAGCGATGGAGAAGGCAGAGAACCTGCTTTTCTATCTCCGCCGCCAGGCAGCCGCCCTCACCAGCAGCGCTGCATAATCTGTCGCCGATTTCCGTTTGACCGGCGAAACGCTTTCGAAGGAAGCTCCTCTCGAGACGGAATCGCAGGTGAATTGTCATGACCCGGATTAGCAGGGAAACCGGTCCTCAGCAGGCTGATCTGGCCCTGGAGATCGAGCGCAACTTGTTGCGTGCATTGGCGGAGGCGAACACCCAGTCCGCAAACGAAAGCCTTGTCCTCAAGGCCAGCGCCGAGGACGGCAGTCTTGCTGGTGGACTGACGGCCTCCACGTCCTACGGCTGGCTGCTGATAAAGACCCTGTGGGTCTCGGATGCACACCGCGGGTCGGGCCTTGGTCGCGAACTGATGGAAGCAGCGGAAGAGGAAGGCAGAAGGCTGGGCTGTCACGGAGCCTGGCTCGATACGTCAAATATCGATGCCCGGAGCTTTTACCGGAGGCTCGGCTATCAGGATTTTGGCAATTTGGAGAACGGGCCGGACGAACTCCCGGCCGGTCACTGCCGCTGGTTCATGAAGAAGGCACTCTGAAGCTGCCCAATGATTTGCCCACTCGCCACCTGCCGGAACAGCATGCTGTCCCGGCAAGCAGAGATTGCCGTCAGGCCCTTTCGGTGTTCGACTTGAGCAGCCAGCTGAAGAGTGCAAGGGCGAGCGCGGCACCGATGAATTCCGCAAGGATGAACCCTGGAAGGTCGATCGGACGGATGCCCGCAAACGTGTCCGTAAAGGCACGGGAGATCGCAACGGCCGGATTGGCGAAGGATGTCGAGGCGGTGAACCAGTATGCCGCCGTGATGTAGAGCCCGACAAGCCAGGGTACGGCCGCTTCACGAAAGCGGATGCCCGCAAGGATACTGGCCAGCAGCCCGAAGGTTGCCACCACTTCGGCCACCCACTGGGCCGAACCGGTCCGCACGGTGGTCGAGGCCTGCCAGACAGGCAACTCGAACATCACGTGGGCAATGAGCGAGCCGCAGATCCCGCCAAGTATCTGGGAAGCCATATAGGCGCCCGCCAGAGCCAGGCCCAATTCCTCGCGCAGCCAGAAGACGAAGGTCACCGCCGGATTGAAATGCGCCCCGGAAATCGGGCCAAGGATGGTGATCAGCACCACCAGGATCGCACCGGTCGGAATGGTGTTGCCCAGAAGCGAGACCGCGACATCGTCGGACAACCGGTCTGCCATGATGCCGGAGCCGACAACGGTTCCGACAAGCATCGCTGTTCCGAGCGCCTCGGCGACGAGCCGCCGTGACAAAGAAAACTCAGACATGAAATCAGCCCCCTGAAATGTTCCTCAAGCGTCTGCGGCAGCGCCGATCGCTGCCAGTCGGGTTTTGCCGTCAGCGGAGGTGAAGACCTCGTCGCCGAGCTGCAGCATCGCGTTGATGCGACGCTCCAGGCGCTCATAGGCGAGATCGAAGGCTTCACCTCGGACATCATCGCTCCCTTCAACGGACGCCGGATCGGGAATGCCCCAGTGGACAACGAGCGGATGGCCTGGCCAGATCGGGCAGGATTCACCGGCCGCGCTGTCGCAGACCGTCACGATCAGGTCCATGCCGGGTGCTTCGGGGCCGGAAAACTCTTCCCAGCTTTTTGAACGAAAGCCGTCGGTGGGAAGACCGTGACGCTCCAGGCAGGTCAAGGCATCCGGATTGACTGTGCCGCGCGGTGTTGAACCGGCCGAATAGGTTGTGAAATTGCCCTTGCCGAGATGACGCAACAGCGCTTCCCCCAGAACAGAGCGGGCCGAGTTGGCCGTGCAAACGAACAAGACGTGACGCATCGAAAAATTCCAGTGAAGTGAGTGTGTTAACAGGAACCGTCTTCTTGAGAGGCATCGGTTCCCACGATTTTCAAAATGGGAGCGCACAGTTCCGGATTGCCTCCACAGCAATCCTGCAGCAGATATGTGACAAGCTGCTGCATGGTGTCGAGATTGGATCGGTAATGGATCGAACGGCCTTCCCGTTCCGCCTTGACCAGGCCGGATCTTGAAAGTCCGGCAAGATGCGTGGACAGCGTGTTGGGCAGCACCTCGAGTGCTTCGGCTATGGCACCTGCTGTCATGCCCTCGTTTCCGGCCTTCACCAGAAGGCGAAAGACATCGAGACGGGTTTCCTGTCCAAGCGCCGCCAGGGCATAAAGAGCATCATTCTTTTCCATATTTCGAGAATACTCGAAATATGGAATATTACCAGCCAAAATTGCGGATGACCTGTCAAACTTCGCGAAAGGCCACGGCTGCGAAAAGAATGGTCAGGATCAGCAGAAGCGCCGTCACGGCGAAGACCAACTGATAGCCACCCACTGCAAAGGCAGCGCTCGAGACGGCCAGCCCGACCGTGCCGCCGATCATCTGCGATGTCATGGCTATGCCACCGCCTTGCCCGTGCTTGTGTTCCGGCAGGTTCGCCATGATCGCCGCCCGACTGGGAACAAAGAGAAACGGAAAGGCGATGCCGGCAAAGAGCAGGCCGGGCGCAAACACATAGACATTGTTGAGGGGGGCCGCGAGGCAGATCCACAACAGGCAGATCGTCAGGGAACCAAGTCCGAACAATATGAGTTTTCGTCTCGGAACCTTGTCGGCGATGCGCGAACAGACCGCTGCCGTCATCGGTTGAAGCAACGGAGACAGCATGACGAGGGCGCCGGAGGCAATGACGCTGAGCTTCAGCTCGCTCTGCGCGTAAAGAGCAACAAAGACGAACAGCGGCATCTTGGCGAACTGAGCCATGAAGATTGTCAGATTGCTTCCGGTGAAGATCGGGCTGATGAACAACTCGACTTCGACCAGCGGCGCATCAAGTCTGGTTTCGACTTTCACGAACAGGACCAGCAGCAATGCGCCGGTGGCAAGTGCACCCAGGATGAGTGGATCGTCCCACCCCCGTCTGTCAGCCTCCATCAGGGCAAAGACCAGGCAAACCATACCCGATGCAATGAGAACGAGGCCCCACCAATCGATCCGTTGACCCTTGGGACGGGCAACGTCCCGCCAGGTCAGGGAGACTATGAGCCCGATGCCGAGCGCCAGAACCGGATTGATCCAGAAGATCCAGCGCCAGGAAATCAGTTCGGTCAGAAGCGCTCCAACCAGGGGTCCAAGTGCCAGGAACGTCGTCCCGATCGCCCCGCCAATCGCAAGAGCCTGACCGCGGGCTTCCTTCTTGAAGGTCATGGTGATCATGGCCATGAAGAGCGGGAAGATGATCGCCGCACCCAGCCCTTGCAATGCCCGGGCCGTGATCAGAACGGCACCATTCTCCGCGAACCCGCAGGCGACGGAACACAGGCCGAACAGAACCAGCCCGATCAGAAACACGCGCAATACGCCGAAAAGGTCGGCAAGCTTGCCACCGACGGCAACAAAGCAGGCGAAGGAAAGCAGGTAGGAATTGACGACCCAGTGGGCCGTATTGACCGACAGGCCAAGCTCCTTCTGGATGGTCGGCAATGCGATACCGACAACGGTCTCGTCCAGGAGCACCAGACCGAGCACACAGCTGACGGCCCCCAACAGCCACCATTTGCGGTTCGTTTCACTGATCAGATGCATGAAGGCTCCCGGGTGCGTGCCCCGGGAGCCTATCTGATACCAACCGGGCTTTGAATGCCCGATGGTTGCCGGTGCGGCTCAGGCAGCCCTTGCTGCCAGCCGTTTGCGGATGCTGTCGACGTCTGCGCGCGGTGTCGCGGCAAACAGGGTCTTGGTGTAGTCATGCTGGGGATTGTCGAAGACTTCATCCCGCGTGCCATATTCCACCACTTCACCGAAATACATCACCATGACCTTGTCCGCGATGTAGCGCACCACCGACAGGTCATGTGAAATGAACACGTAAGTGAGGTTCATTTCTTCCTGAAGATCGGCCAGCAGGTTCAGGATCTGGGCCTGAACGGACAGGTCGAGCGCGGAAACCGGCTCATCCAGCACCAGAAGTTTCGGCTTCATCATGATCGCCCGCGCGATCGCGATGCGCTGACGCTGACCCCCGGAGAACATGTGCGGGTAACGCCCGTAATGCTCCGGCTGGAGTCCGACCTTTTCCAGCATCTGCAATGCAAGATCCCGGCGCTCCGCGGCGGGCATATCCGTGTTCAGAAGCAGCGGCTCTTCCAGAACATGACCGATTTTCTGGCGCGGGTTCAGCGACCCATAAGGATTCTGAAAGACGATCTGCACCTTCTGGCGCATCTCCTTCGAGATCCCGGTCTTGGAAATGTCGATCGGCAGGCCGTCAATCTCGATGGTCCCGGAGGTCTGCGCATCGATCATGGTCAGCATGCGCGCAAGGGTGGACTTGCCGCAGCCGCTTTCACCAACAACGGCCAGTGTCGAACCGCGTTCGACATCCAGGCTGACGCCTTTGACGGCGGTCAGCCGCGAGGCTTTCTTGAACATCCCGCCCTTGATGTCATAGGTCCGGTAAACGTCGCGAACCTTGAGGATTACATCATCCGACATCTTAAAATCCTCCCGCTTCGGCAAAATCGCTGACCGTGGGCAAACGATCTCCCGTGGCGTTTTCAGGCAGGGCCGAGAGCAAGGCCTTCGTGTACGGGTTCTGGGGGTTTTCAAACAGGGAAAGCACGTCCGCTTCCTCCATCTTGCGGCCCTTGTATTGAACGATCACGCGATCGGCCGTTTCCGCAACAACGCCCATGTCGTGGGTGATCATGATCAATCCCATGCCGCTGTCCTGCTGCAACCGGACCAGCAGATCCAGGATCTGTTTCTGGATCGTCACGTCAAGAGCGGTCGTCGGCTCGTCGGCGATCAGCAGCTTGGGGGAACAGGCAATTGCCATGGCGATCATGACGCGCTGGCATTGGCCACCCGACATCTGGTGCGGGAACGCGTTGAGGCGCCCGGACGGGTCCGGAATGCCGACGGAGGTCAGCAGTTCCACGACACGATCCTTGATCTGGCGGCCCTTGAGCTCCGTGTGGGTCTTCAACGTCTCACCGAGCTGGAACCCCACCGTGAAACACGGGTTGAGGCTGGCAATCGGCTCCTGGAATATCATGGAAATATCCCGGCCGATGACCTTGCGCCTTTCCTTCGTGGTCAAGGTGCGCAGATCGAGACCTTCGAATTCCATCTTGTCGGCCGTGATGGTTGCGCTGTCCGGCAGCAGTCCCATGGTTGCCAGCATGGCCACTGACTTGCCGGAGCCCGATTCGCCAACAATCGCCAGGACTTCACCGGCATCAACGGCATAGTCGACACCATCCAGCGCCCGGAACGGCCCCTTGGCCGTGTCGAACTCGACCCGAAGGTTTCTGATTTCAAGAAGAGACATGGGCTCAGCTCCTCTTCAGTTTCGGATCGAGTGCATCGCGCAGTCCGTCGCCTACCAGGTTGATCGCAAGCACGGTGATCAGGATGGCAAGGCCCGGGAAAGTCACAACCCACCAGGCACGCAGTATGAATTCACGCGCTTCGGCAAGCATGGTGCCCCATTCGGGAGTAGGCGGTTGCGCCCCCATGCCAAGAAAGCCGAGCGCCGCTGCATCGAGGATCGCGTTGGAGAAGGACAGCGTTGCCTGAACGATGAGCGGAGCCAGGCAATTTGGCAGAATTGTCTTGAACATCAACCGCATATGACCGGCACCGGCAACCTTCGCCGCCACAACATAGTCCCTTGACCGTTCTGTCAGAACGGCCGCGCGGGTCAGTCGCACGAAGTGCGGCTGCAGGACAATGGCAATCGCAATCATCGCGTTGATCAGGCCCGGCCCCAGGATTGCGACAAGCACAAGGGCGAGCAGCAGCGACGGGAAGGCAAGGATGATGTCCATGATGCGCATGATGAAGGTATCAACCGCACCTCTCATGTAACCGGCGACGACGCCGACGACGATGCCCCCTGTCAGCGCAATGGTCACGACCATCACGCCGACCAGCAGGGAAAGACGGGCACCGAAGATCAGGCGGGAAAGAATGTCCCGTCCGACAGCGTCGGTCCCGAGAAGGAAGGCAGCCTTGCCGCCTTCTTCCCAGAAGGGAGGAACCAGGAAACTGTCCCGGTACTGGAAGTCGGGATCATGCGGCGCCAGAAGCGGCGCGAATATTGCCGTCAGGACCAGAAGGGCAAAGACAACCAGGCCGACGACAGCACCTTTGTTCTGCGAAAAATAGTACCAGAACTCGGCCAGCTGCGCCTTGGTGGCATTGCGGCTTTCCGTTTCCAGTTTTGAAGTATCGGCCTTCGTGGCCGGGGACGTATTTGTCATGTTCTAACCCTCGGCTCAGTTATGGCGGATACGCGGATTGATCAGGCCGTAGAGAACGTCCACGACAAGATTGACCAGCATGATGATACCGGCGATCAAAAGCAGACCGCCCTGAACCACCAGGTAATCCCGGCGGGAAATACTGTCGACCAGCCACTTGCCGATCCCCGGCCAGGAAAAGATCGTTTCCGTGAGGATCGCGCCGGCCAGCAACACGCCGACCTGAAGGCCGATTGTGGTCACAACCGGGATCAACGCGTTACGCAGGGCATGAAGACCGATCACCGCGCGTGGCGGCAGTCCTTTGGCACGCGCTGTGCGCACGTAATCTTCACCCAGGACTTCAAGCATGGCAGAACGGGTCTGTCGGGCAATCACTGCGAGCGGAATGGTTGCCAGAACGATCGAGGGCAAAATCAGATGCCGGACCGCAGACAGAAAAGCGCCCTTTTCGCCCGACAGAAGACTGTCGATCAGCATGAACCCTGTTACCTGCGGGAAAAAGAACATGAGCGATATCCGCCCCGAAACCGGCGTCCAGCCCAGAATGCCTGAGAAGAAGATGATCAGCAGAAGGCCCCACCAGAAGATCGGCATGGAGTAGCCCACGAGCGCGGTGCCCATGATGGCCTGGTCGGCGATGGAACCGCGTTTTACCGCCGCAAAGATACCTGCGGGAATGCCGATGCTGACTGCAATGATGATGGCGCAGATGGCCAGCTCCGCGGTCGCAGGAAAGAGGGTCATGAACTCGTCGAGCACAGGTTTCTTGGAAACGAACGAGATTCCAAGGTCACCCTGAAAGATACCGAAAATGTAGTCGAGATACTGCTGCCAATAGGGTTTGTCGAAGCCCAGCTGGCTCAAGACCTCGGCCCGGCGCTCAGGCGTGATACCGCGCTCGCCGGCCAGAAGCTCTGCCGGGTCCCCGGGGAGCAGTCGGATGAATGCGAAGGAGACCAGGGTGACGCCGATAAACGTCGGTATCAACAGGCCGAGGCGGCCTAGAAGAAAACGGAGCATGTCAGGTTCCAGATACGAAGAACCAGCGGATACCACCTTGCAAGAAGACGTTACCCGCCGGTCATAATGTTTGAAGGCGCCGGCAGTACTGCCAGCGCCTCCCTAAATCAAGTGGTTTTAGTTCGCGATATCCACGCCGTCGAACCAGTGACCACCCAGCGGGTCCATCACGTAACCGGTGACCTTGGAGGACATCGGCATGAAGACCACGGAGTGTGCAATGGTTGCCCAGGGAGCTTCTTCCTTGAAGACGACCTGTGCCTCTTCGTAGAGCTTGGTACGCTCTGCCTTGTCGGTCACGGTCTTGGCCTTCTGGATGAGAGCCTCGAAATCGTCGTTGCACCACTGAGCACGGTTGGAACCTCCGACACCGTCACAGCCAAGGAGGACGGCGAGGAAGTTGTCCGGGTCACCATTGTCACCCGTCCAGCCGAGCAATACGGCACCGTCACGGTTCTCGTCCTTGGAACGGGACAGGTATTCACCCCATTCGTAAGAAACGATTTCCACATTCACGCCGACATTTGCAAAGTCGGCCTGAATGACCTCGGCCATACGGCGGGCATTCGGGTTGTACGGACGCTGAACCGGCATTGCCCAGATTTTCATGGACAGGTCGGAGACACCTGCAGCCGCAAGCATTTCCTTCGCCAGTTCAGGATTGTAGCCGTCGTCCTCGATTGCATCGTTGTAGGACCACATGGTCGGCGGGATCGGGTTCTTCGCAGCCTGGCCGGAGCCCTGGAAGACCGCGTCGAGGATCGCCTGCTTGTTGATCGCGTGGTTCAGCGCCTTGCGGACTTCCTTCTTGTCGAAAGGAGCCACCTTGGTGTTGTAGGCGAGGTAACCGACGTTCAGACCCTGCTGTTCCATCAGCGTCAGGTTGCTGTCTTCGCGGATGTCGGCAATGTCGGCGGGAGCCGGGTAAGGCATCACGTGACATTCACCGGCCTTCAGCTTCTGCAGACGAACCGCAGCGTCCGGCGTGATGGCGAAGATCAGGTTGTCGATCTTTTCCTTGCCATTCCAGTAGTCGGCATGGGCGCCATAGCGGATCACGGCGTCTTTCTGGTAGCCGACGAAAGCAAACGGACCGGTACCGACCGGCTGCTGATTCAGCTGTTCCTTGGTGCCGGCAGCTTCCAGCTGAGCGGCATATTCAGCAGACACGACGGAAGCGAAATCCATTGCAAGGTTCGCGATCATCGGTGCTTCAGGACGGTTCAGGACGAACTTGACCGTGTGGTCGTCGACTTTCACGATCTCCTTGATGAGATCCGGCATGGACATGCCGTTGAAATATTCCCACGCGGTGCCCGGCGTGTACTCGTGCCACGGATGGTCTTTCTTCAGCTGGCGTTCGAAGGAGAAGACGACGTCGTCGGCGTTGAAGTCACGGGTCGGTGTGAAGAAGCTGGTGGTATGGAACTTGACACCCTTGCGAAGGTTGAAGGTGTATTCCAGGCCATCCTCGGACACTTCCCAGCTTTCGGCCAGACCAGGCAGCACTTCCGTCGTGCCACGCTTGAATTCGACAAGCCTGTTGTAAAGCGGCTTGGAAGACGCATCGAACGTGGTACCAGCGGTGTAAAGAGCGGTATCGAAGCCTTCAGGCGATCCTTCGGAGCAATAGACAAGTGTTTTTGCAGATGCGCCGGTTGCCGCGATCACGGCAAGGCTGGCGCCAAGAAGGGTTGCCTTCAAGGTTTTTTGGAAATTCATCAAACTGTTCTCCCCTTTGATGAAGAAGCCGGGGCCTTGCATCGTTATTCGTGCAAAGGAGTAGGTCCCGAGCCCGCGCAAACTAAGGCGCTTTTTCCGCCGAAAATCAACTGCCAGAATATTTCTAATTTACGGTATTTTGAGAAATTTTTTTACTAGGTAAGCGTTGTTGCCGTAAAAAAATAACAAAAACTACCTACATGGACGGAACAATTTCCGCAACGGCAGTAAAGTGATTAACCGCGATAACTATATGATAAAAAAGAAGCTCTCGCGTTTGCGAGAGCTCCGATAACAATCAGTCCTGCGTGGTGCGCGTTCGCTGCACCGCATCCTGCCACCCGGCAAGAAGTTTCTGCCTTTCGCTGTCCGGCAGCGCTGGCTCAAACCGCTTTTCCAGTTTCCATTGAGCTGCAAAAACATCCGCGCCCGGCCAGATCCCGGCTCTGGACCCCGCCAGCCAGGCGGCACCAAGTGCCGTGGTTTCGGGAATCGTCGGTCGGTCGACCGGCGCGCCAAGAATGTCGGAGAGAAATTGCATGGTCCAGTCAGAGGCGGTCATGCCACCGTCGACCCGCAGAACAGGCTGTTCCGCCCCCGACCAGTCAGCGCGCATTGCCTCGACGAGATCGCTTGTCTGATAGCCGACACTTTGCAGAACTGCACGGGCAATTTCCTTTGGTCCCGTACTGCGTGTCAGGCCGAACATTGCACCCCGTGCATCTGCATCCCAATAGGGAGCACCAAGACCGACAAAGGCCGGCACGAGGTAAACATCCTGATTCGGATCCGCCTTTTCGGCCAGTCCCTGCGTGTCGGCCGCATTCTCGATCAAGCCCATGCCATCCCGCAGCCACTGTACGGCGGCGCCGGCGATGAAGATCGATCCTTCCAGCGCGTAGGTGGTCTTGCCGTCAAGCCGATAGGCAATCGTTGTCAGCATCCTGTTGCGCGAGCGCACCGGCTTGTCGCCGGTATTCATCAGCGCGAAACACCCGGTGCCATAGGTGGATTTCACCATGCCGGGCTCGAAACAGGCCTGACCGACGGTTGCTGCCTGCTGATCCCCGGCAACTCCGAGGATCGGCAACTCACGACCGAGATGTTCAGCTTTTGCCGTGCCGAAATCATCGGCACTGTCCTTGACCTCCGGAAGCAGGTTCATCGGGATGTTGAGAACCTTGCACAGTTCTGCGTCCCAGGCATTTTCATGGATGTTGTAGATAAGCGTACGCGCGGCATTGGTTGCATCGGTCGCATGCACCGCACCACCGGTCAAATGCCAGATCAGCCAGGTATCAACTGTTCCGAATGCGAGTTCGCCTCGCTCGGCCCGCGCCCTGACGCCCTCGACATTGTTCAGGATCCAGGCGATCTTGGTGGCCGAAAAATAGGGATCGAGCAGCAGCCCTGTCTTGTCGGTGAACGTTTCCTCCAGACCCTCAGCGCGCAATCCGGCGCAGAAGTCCGCCGTTCGCCGGTCCTGCCAGACAATGGCATTGTACACCGGCTCACCGGTTGCCCGGTCCCAGATAAGTGTGGTCTCGCGCTGGTTGGTAATGCCGATCGCGACAACATCCGCACCGGCACCGGGGGCCTTTTCCATCGCTTCCCGGCAAACGTTCAGCGTGCTTTCCCAGATGTCCGAAGGCGAGTGCTCGACCCAACCGGAGTTTGGAAAATGTTGTGTGAATTCCTGCTGACCAACGCTGACGGGGTGAAAGTCATCACCGAAAACGATCGCACGGCTTGACGTTGTGCCCTGGTCTATCGCCAAAACACATCCGGCCATGGCGCACCTCCCATTTTGCTTGTCAAAATAAAACTGCCGGCCAGGCCGGCAGCTCATGTCTTTCAGTTGAAACTATGCAGCAGCGCCGGTCTGGTCTGCAAGATAACCTGTCATGAAGGCGTCCAGTTCGCCGGCCTCTCTCTTGTTCAGACGCAGGCCGAGTTTGCTTCGCCGCCACAACACGTCTTCCGCGGTCCGTGCCCACTCCCGGTGGATCAACCACTTCACTTCCGCTTCATAAAGATTGTAGCCAAAGCAGCGCCCCAGATCCGAGGCTTCCTTGGCGCCTGCGAGAATCTTGCGCGAATCTGTTCCGTAGAGACGGATCAGCCGCGTGGCGAAGACCTTGTCCAGGAACGGGTAGTCCTTTTCAAGCGCGCTGACCTGGGCGTCAAACTCGTCGACCCTGAAGTCGCCGCCAGGCAGCGGAGCCAATGCCGTCCAGACACCGCGCTTGAATGGCAGGTGAGGCTCTAGCTTGCTCAGGACTTCCTCGGCCAGCTTTCGGTAAGTGGTGATCTTGCCGCCAAAGACTGAAAGTACAGCCGGCTTGCCCTCGCCCGCATCCAGCTCCAGCACATAATCGCGCGTCGCCGCCTTGGCGTCTTTTGCACCGTCATCGTAGAGCGGCCGCACACCCGAATAGGTATGGACCACGTCCGAAGATAAAATCGGTGTTTCAAGATATTCACTGGCCGCCTGGCAAAGATAGTCGACTTCGTCCTGGGAAATCTCGACCTTTCCGAGATCTTCCTGGAAATCGACATCGGTGGTTCCAATCAGCGTGAAGTCATTTTCATAAGGGATAGCGAAGACAATGCGTCCATCGCCGTTCTGGAATATGAAGCAACGATCGTGATCAAACTGGCGCGGCACGATAATGTGGCTTCCCTTGACCAGTCGTATTCGTGAACTCTTGTTGGCGCCCGCAACCCCGCTCAATGTCTCCGCAACCCATGGGCCGGCCGCATTGACGAGCACACTCGACGTTACCGTTTTTTCTTCGCCTGTCACCATGTCCTTCAGCAGGACCTTCCACACGTCGCCGTCCCGGCGTGCGCTCACACATTTGGTACGGGTCACGATTTCGGCGCCGCGATCCGCCGCGTCACGAGCATTCAGCGCGACAAGGCGTGCGTCGTCCACCCAGCAGTCCGAATACTCGAACCCCTTCTTGAACAGTTTCTTGAGCCCTTGGGAAAACGGAGCCTGGTCAAGTCGAACGGTCTTTGTCGCCGGCAGAAGCTTGCGTCCGCCGAGATGGTCATACATGAAGAGACCCAGGCGCAGGAACCAGGCCGGACGGAGTTCTTTGTGATGAGGCAGAATGAAACGCAGCGGCCAGGCAATGTGAGGCGCCGCGCGCCAGAGAACTTCCCGTTCCTTCAGCGCTTTGCGCACAAGATTGAACTCGTAATATTCCAGGTAACGCAGACCACCGTGAATGAGTTTCGTTGACGCCGACGACGTCGCACCCGCGAGGTCGCCCATCTCGACGACCATGACAGTTGCGCCGCGGCCGACAGCGTCCCGCGCGATCCCGGTTCCGTTGATCCCTCCGCCAATGACCAGAAGGTCGTAATCCGCCGCCATAACCACTCTCCGGCATATCGTTACATCATCGCATTCTCGCGTTGAAATGAAATTAAAACGAAAGATTTCGAAATGCAATTAACAATTTCGCATGGCTGATCTTAAAAAGAAAACGGGCTGCACAGAAGTGCAGCCCGTTTTCAATCACAAATTTAATCTTTCAAATACAGCGACTTAATTAGTGATCAGGTTCATCGAGCGGGGCATCATCGGCAAGCTCCTTCGCACTGGAAGGCGATGACGCGGATTGTTTCGTTTTCTTTCCACCCTCAACAAAAGGCGGTGTCGCGGCGTGATAGGTGACTTGCGGGAAGGGAATTTCGATGTCGCGCTCATCAAAAACCTGCTTGATAAGTTCGTTATAGGCACGCCCCACCGACCATTGGTCTCCCGGGGTCGTCTTGATCCGCGCTCGAATATCGACGGAACTTGCACCGAAATTGGTAACGCCATGCATTTCCAGGTCGCCGAAGATCTTCGATTTGAAGTCCGTTTCCTGCAGACGCTGGAACGCCTCCACCATCGCGTCCTTCGCATAAGCGATATCGGTGTCATAGGACACGCCGATCAACGCGACATGGTAGGAGAAACCGCGCATGAAGTTGGACACCATGTCCACGGACGAAAAGGGAATGATATGCGTCGTGCCATTGATATCACGCATGCGCAGAGACCGGATCGTGATCCCCTCGACAGTTCCCGTCGTGCCCGCGACGGTGACCACGTCGCCCTCGTTGATGGCATTTTCGATCTGGATGAAGGCGCCGGTGATAATATCCTTCACCAGGGTTTGCGCCCCAAAGGAAATTGCCAGACCTACAACCCCGGCACCCGCGATCAACGGGCCGATATCGATCCCGATCTCTGACAAGGCCAGAAGAATCGCCATCACGATTATCACGACGGACGATGCATTTCGAAACAGCTGAAAAAGCGTCCGCTCGCGTGCGGTCACGATATATCCCCCGCGCGACTGCAGGCGTAGGTCGACCCAGGACATCACGGCCAACCAGACAAGGAAGGCGACAAGCAGAACCAGGAATGCAGATCCATAACTGCTGACGAGCCGGACACCCGTTTCGCTATAGAGCCAGTCCAACACACTCAGGACGCCCCAGATTTCCAGCAGCAACAGGAATGTCCCGCAGAACACCACAAAACGAATGATTTTCAGAAGCCGGGGAACAAAGGCATTCAGCCTGTTCTGCAGTGCGGGCAGCTTTTCCCGGAGATTGCTGGGCAACCTGATCCCGCCCTTGATCGCCCGGGTCATGACCAGCGAGAGCGCGATACCGGCCATGATTGTGACGATCGAAAGACCGGTGGCACGCAATATGATCGTTGTCGCATCAAAGGGGCGTGTAACCCAGACAAGGAAGACTGCGATGATGTAACCGTAGGCGCCGATGTGCCAGAGATTGCCGAGGTTGGACACGGCGTGCTGCGCCAGCACCGTTTGCAGGCTTTGCGAATAGGTTCTGGCTCCGTCGCGCACCTTGACCCGGTTCCTGGCAATCAACACCATGAGATACAGCATGCCGATCAGGACGATCAGTAAGCGCAGCGCATTTCCGAGCACGAACGAGACCGCGATATTTGCAATCGGCACGGCGAGGAAGACCCCGTAGTTCAGCCAGAACATGTAAAGTCGCAGCCGTTCGTACCAATAGTCCGAACTCTCGTTGTTGAAGGGTAGCAGTCGGAGCTCCGGGCGCCGGGGCGCAAACACGAAGCGCAAGGCAACATTTGCCATGCCGGTGATGAATAAAGCATTCAGCGCAAGGCTTTCCTGCAGCGTGACACCTGTTTCGAGCCCGCCGTAACCGGCCAGCGCAACCAGGTACCCGACCCCGATCCCGATAAAAACGGTTGCGGCATCCAGCAGCGAGGTCAGTACCAGAATGAAGGTGCGGGTGAGACCGCCGCCGTAGCGTGCCCGCAGGCCGAGCTTTGGATAGACCTTTCGAAGCACGAACTGGCTGGCCAGGAACGCGGCATAGGCAAACAGAAGCACGACAAGCACCTGGGAAAGGACGTCGCCCGCGCGGTCCCATTTGATCGGAATGTCTCCTCTCAGGATCAGCACCACGCCCCGCAACGAATGCCCGGCGCGATCCAGCACAGCGCCGACTTCATCCGCCGCCTGACGGGTGTATTCACCAACGCGAAGTACGAAACCGCTCTTTTCGCTTGTTTCAGCTGGGCTTGAGGATTGCGCAGCCTGGTTTTGATCAGTCTGACCCTGACCTGCGGAACCGCCTTGATCCGATGTGCCGCTTTCCTTCAGCAGCTCAATCAACGCCGCACGAGCCTCTGGGTCGTTCAGAACCTTGATGAGAGCGTCGCTTGCCTGTTGCACCTCGGCCTTGGTATCGGCCGATTCAGTCGTCTCCTGAGCGCCGGCAGGTCCGGCAATCAGGAGCGCGCACCCGCAAATGACCAACAGCCAACGCCACAATGTCTTCATACCGGTCTCGTTTCCTTTATGCGCATGAGCGCCAATATGCCTTTTCAGACAATATGAAAGAACGCGCACCAAAGGAAAGACCGGAAGTTCTATCCCAAGGTTTTTTGCGTTGCGGCACTTTTCTACCTCAGTTTGCAGTTTTTGATTTTTCAACTTTATGAAACCCGACATGGACCCAAAAAAACGGCTTTCTCGAGAAATGACGTCGCGTAATCGTTTGAAAACAACAAATTAGGTAACTCAATACTAAGAAAATTCACGACACTGTTCTCTGAAGAGGAGGATCGATGTCCAGCAAACTGATCCAGTTGGCCCAAGAGGGCACTGATGAGGCGCACAAGCAGTTGTTTGCGCAAATCAGCGACCTTGTGGCTATCGATCTGGATCAGCGCACGGACAATGAACTCGCGCTTTTTGCGGAGGTCATGCTCAAGCTGTACGGATTGAGCACACCGAAGGACCGGGTAAGGCTCGCGCAGAAACTTGCCCCACAGGCAAACACCCCCAATCAGCTCGCTCGCCGGATCGCAGAGGACGACGTCAGGGTCGCAAGTCCGGTACTTGCCACCTGTCCTGTCCTCACACAAGGGGACCTGCTGGACCTGATTGAACGCATCAGCAACGCCCATCTGCAGGTCTTGGCACGACGACCGGATCTGTCCCCCGAAGTGTCCGACCAGATCGCCAAAAAAGGCGATCGCCCGGTTCATCGCATCCTGGCAGGAAACCGGGAAATCAAGCTTTCGCGCGAAACCATGCTTCAGCTTGTAAAGTTTGCTGCAGAGGACGGTGTGTTGCTTGAAGACTTGTCGCTTCGCCCCGACCTCACGCCCACGATCTGCCAGTCCCTGATGCCATTGGTCAATGAAGAGGCCAGAAAGCGCCTGCGCGGTGTCATTGAAGGATCTCTTTCCCAGGAGCAACTGAACCAGTTTGCCCGACTGAAGGAGATCCGAAGAGAGTTCGGGTCAAAACTGGAACTCACCGACATGGCGCAGCTTTGGCGGGAGGCCGAGCGCGCGAAGATCACGGTCGATGAGCTGATGATCCTTCTGCTGCAGGATGGCCGGTTCAACCACGCCATCGAGCTGTTGAGCGCCCGCGGCCGGATCGCAATGAAACCGCTCAAGGACGCCGTATTCAGCGGCAAGAAGGACCTGGTTCTGAAGACCGCTGCCAAAGCTGGCCTTACTTCGTCAACATTTGCCCTCTTCGTGAAGACGCGCAGTGAGCATCTCAAGATCCCGTCGGCACAGGGTTCCGATTGGACCTCTTCCTATTTAAAGCATCTGGAAACGACGATGTCGGCGAAGAAATCAAGATGCGGCGACTTCCAGGCAAAACGGAAGGAAAGGACCGAGATCCTTCCGACAGGTGCGACCGCCGCCAAGGCGTCCGGCAGCTAAATCCCGAATTTCGAACACGGACTTTTTCGATGCGCCAGGCTTAGGCGCGCCTGCAAAGGCTCGCAGCCATGGCCGTTGTCAGCGTTGCCGCTGCATAGAACCACAGGCCAGGCAATATCGCGGCAGCGGCAAGACCGCTTGTTTTTGCAGCAAACAGGACCAGCGCGACCAACATCACGTCAAGCATGGACCACTTGCTCACCATGGACAGCAAGGCGAGCGATCGGGTCTTGCCACCTGTCATCACGGCCACGTGGATCAACATGATCTTCACCGCGGGAAATCCGATCGAGAACAGGGCAACAATAGCTGCCAGCGCCGCATCGCCCTCCTGCCAGAGGCTGGAGATCATTTCGATCAGGGTCGGCCGGTCTTCCAGAAAATAGAGTCTTTCGAACCGCATCAGGGGCTGGGTCAGACCAAGCGCAAAGGAGAAAGTGGAAATCGGAAGGAGTATCGCAAGGAAATAGCGCATGAAGGAAGCTGGGCCTCGGTCAATGAAGTGTCCACGTTCAAGGACATAGGTGCGAATGAGCCGAATGTCAGCTGCCGCCCCGCTATAACACCGCGGCCACAAACCACAAAACCTGATCGCCGATATGGACGATCAGGTAAGATGGAGTATTGCTGCCGGAACCGGAGTTTCCGGGCAGTCTGGTTTGAAACCTTTGTTAGCGGGCTCTTGCGCGCGCGGCGATCTCGTCGAGCTGATCCTGTTCGGCGAGCTCCTGGGCCGAACGCTCTCGCATCTGATCACGTTCTTCAAGTTGCTCGAACTTCTTCAACTCTTCAATTGCTTCGCTGAGCTCGTCCTGAGCACGCTGAAGCTGATCGTCCATCTCATGCGCGGAATTGCGCAGATTGTCGCGACGATCCGCGGCGGCCTTGGCAAAGGTTGGATATGCAAAATGAGTCACATCGGTGATACCCACCCGCTCCTGTTCGGAGCGAATCTGGTCATCCAGCTCGTCAGCCATGCGATTAAATTCGGCGACCATGCTCTCAATCTGCGCGAGCTGGCGCCGTTTTTCGTCAACCTGAAACCGCTTCAAGCGGATCAAACTGTCTCGGGTTTTCATTACTCAATACTCCCCTAACACGGGCAGTCTATCCCGGAGTCATTTCCAAAAGGTTGGCAAGATGCAAATAACCGTCAGAAAGTGACGTTGCATCGTCTTTTCCCTGATTCAGGAAATCGTCGATCAACTCAAACCGGTGAATTGCCTCGTCAACCGTCGGATCTGATCCCTTCCTGTAGGCCCCCAGACGGATCAGTTCTTCCATATCCGTGTAGGTAGACAGAAGTTGCCTCGCCTTTCTCAATACGGGCAAATGCTCCGGGGGCACACAGCGTGGCATCGTCCTTGAAACAGATTTTAACACATTAATGGCCGGATAACGCCCACGCTCCGCGATTGCCCGTTCCATGACGATGTGCCCGTCCAGGATCCCGCGAACCGCATCCGCTACGGGCTCGTTGTGATTGTCTCCTTCAACGAGAACCGTAAACAGTCCGGTTATCGATCCCGCTCCCGTCTTGCCGGGTCCCGCACGTTCCAGCAGGCGCGGCAACTCAGTGAAAACAGTCGGGGTGTATCCTTTGGAAGTCGGCGGTTCACCGATCGAAAGTCCGATTTCACGCTGCGCCATCGCGAATCGGGTGATCGAATCCATCATGCAAAGAACGTTTTTACCCTCGTCCCGGAAGTGTTCGGCGACCGTCATGGACAAAAAAGCGGCCTGCCGGCGCATTAAAACACTCTCGTCGGAAGTTGCGACCACGACGACCGAACGGGCAAGACCTTCTTCGCCCAGATCGTCTTCGATGAACTCCTGAACCTCGCGCCCGCGCTCACCGATCAGGCCGATCACGGCCACGTCGCAATCGGTGTTTCGGGCCAGCATGGACATGAGGACGGATTTACCCACGCCCGAGCCTGCAAAGATGCCCATGCGCTGACCTTCGCAACAGGTCACGAAGGTATTAAGAGCTCTCACGCCAAGGTCGACTGGCGGGCCGACACGTTTACGTTCAGACGCAGGTGGTGGCGCGCTTCGCAATTTGCGAGGCACTCCGCCACTGGCAATAACTCCTTTACCATCAATCGGTTCACCAAGTGCGTTCACCACCCTGCCAAGCCAGGCCTCTCCGGGATGAACGACACTTTCGCGCGAGGTGATCACGGCCTTGCAGCCCATCCTCACGCCTTCGAGTCCCGAAAACGGCATGCACAATGCGTGGCCTTCACGGAAACCCACGACTTCGGCCGGAACCCTTGGATTGTCCTCGCCGCTGTCGATCAGAAGACGCGAGCCGACGCTCATCTCGTGAATCGGCCCGGCGATTTCAACAAGAAGTCCCTGAACCGCAGTCACGCGGCCATAAATCTCTGTGGGCATCACCGAATCAATGTCGGCAAAAAGCGCCTTCACCAAAGATTCCTTCCACTGTTAACGGTTTTGGTAACCGATCGTTTACGACTCTGGTTAATCTTAACCTTTGGAAGGCTGACAAGCGAGAGCCATTTCGAAGTCAAAACGGCTTTGTTGAAAGGAATCTGGTTGGAATCGGTTAGAAGCGATTCTTAAAGTTCGACATTAAGATTTGTGAATCCACGATTTTTTCACGGATTCAACAAGTTGAGCGTTGTTCACAGATGAATTTCTTCGGAGCTTGCCGCTACGAATCATATTTTGTTAACCATTAACCGATAGCTTTCATGTCGGGGTTAACACAGTCCTTCGTAGCCGGCACCGACATAGCCGTTACGACTTGCCCAGGAAAGGCAGAATAAGGGGATTGGCATGCGTGTATTGTTGATTGAGGATGATAGCGCCACAGCGCAGAGCATCGAGTTGATGCTGAAGTCCGAGAACTTCAACGTCTACACGACAGATCTTGGCGAGGAAGGAATCGACCTCGGCAAACTGTACGATTACGACATCATTATGCTGGATTTGAACCTGCCGGACATGTCCGGATACGAGGTTCTTCGCACTTTGCGTGTGTCCAAGGTCAAGACACCGATCTTGATCCTGTCCGGCAACGCTGGCATTGAAGACAAGGTTCGTGGCCTCGGTTTCGGAGCCGACGATTACATGACCAAGCCGTTCCACAAGGACGAGCTGGTTGCGCGTATTCACGCGATCGTCCGCCGCTCCAAGGGTCATGCACAATCGGTCATCGTTACCGGCGATCTCAAGGTAAACCTGGATACCAAGACCGTCGAAGTCGGCGGCCAGCGCGTCCACCTGACCGGCAAAGAGTACCAGATGCTGGAGCTTCTTTCGTTGCGCAAGGGCACCACGCTCACCAAGGAGATGTTCCTCAATCATCTTTACGGTGGCATGGATGAGCCGGAGCTGAAGATCATCGACGTCTTCATCTGCAAACTGCGCAAGAAGCTTGCATCGGCAACCGCCGGAAAGAACTACATCGAAACCGTTTGGGGCCGCGGGTATGTGCTGCGGGAACCTGAAGTCGAAGCTGCTGCTTAAGACCAAACGGTATCAAGGATTGAGGCCCCGGTTGAACCGGGGCCTTTTTTGTTTGCGCCCTGTTTCCCACCCAACGGTCGGACTGATCGATCTTCTGCTGTTGAATACGTCCCGCGCGGACCGGTTTCAGTTATGCAATCGATGCGGTTTGACCGGGTACCTCAGTTTCGTTCCGCTGACAAAAAAGGGGCCGGTCTTGCGACCGGCCCCTGGTTGCCGATGGGGGGCACAGTTATAGGTGCATCTGGTAGCTGGCAGGTACAAAGCGGAACCCGTTTGCCGCAGTTTCAACATAACCAACCGCCGGGAACGGCATGTGGTAGCCGACGAAGGGGACCTTGTCGCCGGCAAGCATGCCCATCAGGGATTTACGGGTCGCAGCTGCGGCTTCCTTGTCCATGTCAAAGCGCACCTCCCACTCCGGATAGGCCAGTGACCAGACATAGTGATTGGCCGTATCTGCGGCGAGCACGAGTTGCTGTCCGCCGTTCTCCAGCATGTAAACCATGTGGCCCGGCGTGTGGCCATGTGCTGCCATTGCAGTAACCCCGGTCGCAACGCTCCCGCCATCTCCGAGGAAGGTCATCTTCTCCGCGAGCGGCTTGACGTTTTTCGCCATGAGCTTGGTAACACCGTTGGCCTCGGAGTCCATGGCCGCCCAGAAATCAAATTCCTTCTGTCCCGTGACATAGCGCGCGTTGGCGAATGCGGGTGCGCCACCTTCCATCAGTCCCCCGATGTGATCCGGGTGCATGTGCGTCAACACCACGACGTCGACCTGCTCGGGCGTGTAGCCGGCACTTTCGAGCGCTGCCCGCATGTTGCCGCGCGCAGGACGCCCACCTTCCCCAACGCCGGTGTCGAAGAGGATCAGCTCGTTGCCGGTGTTTACCAGGGTTGGCGTGAAAAAGGCCCTGAAGGCATCAGCGGGAATGAAATTGTCAGCAGATGCGGAAGCAAATGTATCCGCGTCAACGTTCATACCGAATGTCTTTTGCGGTTCCTTGAGATTGACGGCGCCATCCAGCAGCGTGTTCACCTCAAATTCGCCGACAGAGTAGCGAGCAACGGGCGCGTTCAATGGCCCCTGCTTGTCGGCCGCCGCATGCGCCGGAAGTGTTCCGGCAAGGCTGGCACCGGCCAATGCTCCCCCCGCTCCCAGCAAGGCTGCGCGGCGTGTCAGTTGCACTTCAATCGTCATTTAGGGTTCTCCATGACCAGTTTAGTGGCGAGATTGATCTCTCTCCCGGCGAAACCCGACGCCTCGTCAGGTTTGGAATTGTCACAATTCACAGGATTAAACTGGCGCAAACGCATCGAAAGGAAAGACCCGGCTTCGCCAACGGCCAAATATTTCGCGACTTCTCAAATTCGGCAGTTTTCTATTTTTGTTATATTTTTCAAATACTTAACTACATGCATTTCATGCTTCTTGAATGACGCGGTGTAAATGCGATAATTCGCACGCTGAAAATTGGAATGTTTTCGATGATCCGAACCCATGCCTTGCAAGTGGTTTTCCTGGCGCTCACAGCCGCGCTGTTGCTTGCCTCGTCACAAATTTCCAGACCGGAAGGTTGGCCGCTTGCGGGATTGTATGGCTATTGGATCGTCCGCATATTAATCGAAGCGGGACTTTTTCTTGCATTCGCTGAACTCATCGGAAGGCTGCCCGTCCTGAGAACCCGACGCATGATTTGCTTCGCGCTTGCGGCGGTCGTCAGTCTTTTCCCTTTCGTGCTCTCGATCACGGCGATGGATCTGATCCTGGGATTGCCGGAACTGGACGGCTCGATCGGAATGCTACCGGTTGAAGGCCTGGCTTCCGCGGATCAGACAGGCAACACGCAGATCGGGTCTTTCTTCAGGGAAGTCTTCTTTCTGAGCGACAACCACCTGGCACTTTGCCTGTTGCTGACTGCCCCGGAGATTTTTCGCACTTCAAATGTCTTTCGTCCCGCAATGCCCATGCCGGGGACTGCCGAAGCGTTTGTGTCCGGAGACAATTCACCACCGGCAGACACACCCGCCCCCCGTCCCGGAAGCGCCGAGCCAAAGGCGGAGCATGACTGGGCTTTGGGCTATCAGCGCCACCTGGATCGCCCTCTGCAAGGTGATCTGCTGCGAATCGAGGCCCAGGAACACTATGTCCGTCTGGTCACGCGTTCGGAAAACCGGATGTTGCTGTACAGGTTCAACGACATAGTCGCTGAACTCGCGCCGGCACTGGGCATGCAGGTCCACAGAAGTCACTGGGTTGCGTTTAACGCGGTGGAGCGGCTCGCGCGTGAAGACAGCAGGCTCTGGCTTCTGCTTCAGGACGGCTCCAGGATTCCCGTCAGCCGGAAATATGCCGACGAAGCGAAGCATCGCTTCGCGCCGCAGCCGGAACCAACAAAAAAGGCGGTCTCCTGACCGCCTGAATTGTCTTGTTCGTGTAGGGCAGTGCTATCGCCGCATACCTGCAACAGCAGCCAGCCTTGGACTTGTTCCCGAACCGGCAGAGGCCTGCGCGGCCTGCTTTTTCTGGAACAGGCCCCGCTTGCCGGGAACCGGTTTGAAGGCATCCGTAAGCCCGACCACCGTCTCGGCCGCGCCAAGAACCAAGAACCCGTCGTCCGGAACGGACTTGGCCAGGCGGCCGAGGATTTCTGACTTGGTGGCCTGATCGAAATAGATCAGAACATTGCGGCAGAAGATGATGTCGAACTCACCAAGCGATGTGAAGCTGTCGAGAAGATTGAACTTCCGCCATTCGACCATTGCCCGCATGTCCGGGTTGATCTGCCACATCTCGCCTTGCTGCTCGAAATACTTCAGCAGCATCTGGATCGGCAGACCACGCTGAACTTCGAACTGGCTGTAAAGCCCGGCTTTCGCCTTCTCAAGCACTTCCTGAGAAAGGTCAGTCCCCAGAATACGTGTCCGCCACCCGGCCATCTTGGATGCCTGCTCCTTCAGGCAGATGCCCAGGGAATAGGGTTCCTGGCCGGTTGATGCGGCCGCGCACCAGATCTTGATCTGGCGCCGTGTTGCCCGGCTTTCGAGCAACGACGGCAACATGGTATCCTTGAAGTGGTCGAACGGTGTCTTGTCGCGGAAGAAGAACGACTCGTTTGTCGTCATCGCCTCGATGACATCCGTTTCGAGAGCCCGGTTTCCGCCCCGCTGAAGGGTTTGAATGACAGCACTCAGTGTTTCCAGCTTCGAGCTGCGTGCAATCGGCTGCAAGCGGCTTTCCACCAGGTACTGCTTGTCATTCGACAGGACCAGACCGGACTTGGTCTTCAGGAAATTCTTCAGGAATTCGAACTCGCTCGGGGTCATCGTGTGTTCCCCTTCAAAACGCGCGAGATCTTCGGACCGATCTGCGGAAGTGGAAGAATTTCACTGCAAACACCCGTTGCTGCGGCTGCACCCGGCATGCCCCAGACCACACTGGTGGCTTCGTCCTGGGTAATCACGCTGCCGCCACCTGCGGAGATCGTCTTGACCCCGTCTGCGCCGTCATGGCCCATTCCTGTGAGAATGACCGCCAGACTTGCAGAGCCGTAGCACTTGGCAACACTATCGAACAAAGGATCGACTGCCGGCTTGCAGAAATTGACGGGTGGACCGTCCGTAAGCCGGATTTTGACTGCGCCGGCATCCTTTTCCAGGATCATGTGCTTGCCACCAGGTGCAACATAGATGTTGCCCGGCTTCAGGACCTCGCCGTCCTCGCCTTCTTTCGCGGGACGCAGGGCTGCCTTGCCCATATGCTCAGCCAGGATCGACGTGAAGGTTGGCGGCATATGCTGTGTAATCACGACAGGCACATCGTTCATTGCCGTGCCAACATCCTTCATGACGTCCTGCAGCGCCTGCGGTCCGCCTGTCGAAGACCCGATCGCCAGAATGCGCGGACGAGCGGATGAATACGGTTTGGTCTTGAACCTGCCTGCAGGTGAAGTCGCAGCGGCCTGGGCAGCGCCACGGAAACTCGCACGCGTGTCCGTCGTCGGACGGGCCGAGACCGGTTTGGCCGGCTGCGAAGTCCGCCCTGCCCGTGTTTCCGCACGCATCGTGCGCGCAGGTCCGCGCATCTTGATGGCCCGCGCTCCAAGCGCCTTGACCTTCTCGACGAGCTCGCGACGGAAATCGATGGAGGTGGTTACTTCGGATGTGGATTCGGGTTTCGGCACATAGTCCGCGGCCCCCAGGGACAGTGCCTTCAAGCTGATTTCGGCGTTTCGCCGTGTCAGCGTCGATGCCATGATCACCACGAGATCGCGCTTCTTGGCCAGCATCAGCGGCAAGGCCGTCATGCCGTCCATTTCGGGCATCTCGATGTCGAGCACCACTACATCGGGATTGCTTTTCTCGATATCCTCGACGGCAAGCTTGCCATTCCTTTGGGAGCTGACAACTTTCAGCGCCTTGTCTTCCCCGAGCCAGCGGGTCAGCAGTCCGCGGATTACCACCGCGTCATCCACGACCATTACCTTGATCGGGTCTGCAGCTGTGTTAGCGCCAGCCGCTATGTTTCTCTGCGCAAATGCCATTAGAGACGCCTAACTCAATACTAAATAGGACCGATACTTCAGATAAGACCGACTTCCTGAAATTTTGCTTCTACGATCTCACGGTCAAATGGCTTCATGATGTATTCGTTGGCACCGGCCCGGATAGCGCGGGCAATATGCGCAACGTCGTTCTCAGTCGTGCAGAACACAACGATCGGATTCTCGCCGCCTTCTTCGACACGAAGGCTGGTCAGGAACTCCAACCCGTCCATGACGGGCATGTTCCAGTCCAGCAGGATCGCGTCCGGCATTGTCTTCCGGCATTCGTCGAGCGCCTGCTGGCCGTCTTCTGCTTCGGTGATCTCGAAGTTCATGTCTTCGAGAATTCTCCGGGCCACCTTACGGATGACGCTTGAGTCATCAACTACGAGGCACTGTTTCATAAGGCATAACTCCACTCGTAGGCCCTTGGGCCTTATTATGCTGCCATAGGTTCGGTGAACATAGCGCCCAGAAGGCGATCTACATCGAGAATGACCATCAGCTGGCCATCCAGCCGGTGCACACCACCGGAGATTTCGGCCCAGCGGCGGTCCAGGTTCGACGGATTGGTTTCCGCCGACGCGGCCGGCAGCGTCAGAACTTCGCCTACCGTGTCGATAACCAGTCCATAGCTTTCCTGCTTGTACTCGATCCCGACTGCCATCATCTGCTCGTCCTCAAGCGGTGGCAGGTGCAGGCGGCGACGCATGTTGATTGCGGTGACGATCCGCCCGCGCAGATTGAGAACACCTGCAACTTCCGGGGCCGACATCGGCACACGCGTCACGCTTTCGGGCACAAACACGTCGTGAACCTGGGAAATCGGGAGGCCAAACAGCTGGCCTCCAATCACCACAGTCACATATTGGATCATGTCACTGCCGGCGTTCTCGTCCGTGTCGAGTTTTTGATCCAGCACACTCATGCTGCTGCTCCCATTTCACCAGAGAAGACATCTTTCAGTGCCGCGATCAGGCCAGGTCGGTCAAACTTCGCGACATAGTCATCGAAGCCTGCCTGGCGACCGCGTTCGATCGAGGCCGGCGTGACCATCGAGGACAACGCAAGCACCGGAATGTTGCGGAAGCGCGGATCACGTCGCAGCGATTCACAGAACTCGAAGCCGTTGATTTCCGGCATCTCGATGTCACTGACAATCGCGTGGAACTGGTCGCCGTTTTCCAGCAGCTCAAATGCCTGGGCGGGACCGACGCAAGTGGTCACGTCGTAGCCTGCGGCCTTGAGTACCGGCGTCAGCATGTTGCGGAAGAAGGAGCTGTCGTCGACAAAGAGAACCTTCTTCGTCAGCGCCTGAATGTCCATCTCCTTGCGCATGAACCAGTCTTCGAATGCCTGTGGCAGGTAGTAGCCCAGATCGATGATCTCGGTCGCGCGCTCTTTGACGATCGCAGACCCGAGGACACCCGGACGTTCGGACCCGACTTCGATATTCATGCGATCCTCGACAATGTCGACGATTTCGTCGACCACGAGACCCATGGAACGGCCGGAGTCCGAGAAGACCAGCATCGGCTGCGTGCCTTCGCTCTTGTGGCTGTCGCCGTCATTGACATAGACCAGCGGCATGAGCGCTCCGCGGTACTGGACCAGATCGCGTCCATTCGACCGTTCGATCTTCGACACCTCGAACTCTTCGAGACGTGTGACCAGTGAAAGCGGCACGGCTTTCGGTTCGGGATCGCCCGCACGGAAGAGCAGCAGCGAGATCGAGGTCTGACCCGTGATGGCCTTGCTCTGAAGATCTTCGTGCTCGTCCTCCTGGGATTCTGCAACGGAGCTGGAAGCGTGGCTTGCCATGGCACCTGCAATACCGTTCGGATCGATGATCATGATAACGGACCCATCGCCGAGAATGGTGTTTCCGGAGAACATGTCGAGATTGCGCAGCATGGTCGACATCGGCTTGACGACGATTTCCTCCGTGTGGAAGACACCGTCAACGACGACACCGAACGTCTGGCTTCCGACCTGCATGACAACAATGAAGCCATTGTCCGCGTCGATAGCCTTCTCGACATCCTCACCCTCGTATATCCCGAGGAGCTGGGACAGATGCACCAACGGCAGCAGCTTGTTGCGCAAGCGCAGCACGGGCGTGTCCTTGATCCGTTCGATACGATGCTCGGAATTCGTCTGAACCCGGACAAGCTCGACAACGGAGAGCTGCGGTATGGCGAAACGGTCGCCACCGGCCTCAACGATCAATGTGGATACGATCGCCAGGGTCAGCGGGATCTTGATGATGAAGCTCGACCCCTTGCCATGAACGGAGCGCAGGTCAACCGTGCCACCGATCAACTCGATGTTGTTGCGGACAACGTCCATGCCAACACCGCGGCCCGACACACTGGTCACTTCTGCAGCGGTCGAGAAACCGGCTGCAAAGATGAACTTGTGGATCTGGGAATCCGTCATCTTTTCGACTTCGGCTTCCGTTGCAAGACCGCGTTCAACGACCTTTGCCTTCACCTTGTCGACATTGATACCTGCGCCATCATCGCGCACTTCGATGATGATGTGGCCACCTTCGTGATACGCCGCCAGGGTAATGACACCCTTTTCAGGCTTGCCAACCGCGCGACGATCTTCAGGACGCTCCAGCCCGTGGTCTGCCGAGTTGCGGACCATGTGGGTGAGCGGATCCTTGATCATCTCCAGAACCTGGCGGTCCAGTTCGGTATCCGCACCGATCATTTCGAGTTCGATCGGTTTTGCCAGTTCCTGGCTCAGGTCGCGAACGATACGCGGCAGCTTCTGCCAGGCGTTGCCGATCGGCTGCATGCGTGTCGCCATGACACCTTCCTGCAGTTCGGCTGTGACGTTCGACAGGCGCTGAAGGGGAACCTTGAATTCGCTGTCCTCGTGACGACGCACGATTTCCAGAAGCTGGTTACGTGTCAGCACCAGCTCGGACACCATGGTCATCAGGTGCTCAAGCGTATCAACGGCAACACGAATACTCTGATTGGAGACGCCGCCGCCGGCAGCCTTCTTCTCGCCAGCTTCACCAGCTTTCATCGCCTCAGGTGCCTTGGCCTTTGCCTCTACCTTCGGCTCCACCGGTGCCGGTGCAGGCTCTTCAATCTCGTCAGCGGCTTCCTCGATCTCTTCCACGACCGATTCAGCAATCTCAACCTCGATTTCGGTTTCCTGGAACGCACGCTCCAGTTCATCAAGGGAGACTTCACCCGGGCGCAGCGGACGTTCAAGTGTCTGTTCCGCAGAATCCTCGGCTTCGGCAACCGCTTCAGCAACAGGCTCTTCGACCGGTGCAGCCGCTTCTTCTTCAGCGGAACCACCGCCAGCCATGGCCTCGTCAGCCTTGGCGGACATGGCTTCCAGCTTGCCGATAAGCTCACTGTCGTCGCCTTGCGGCTCTTCGCCTTCGGCTGCTTCAAGCTCGCCCAGAATATCCTTGATCTGATCGATCGAAATCAGGATCAGTGAAACAGCTTCCTGCGTGACCGGCGCACCGTCACGGAATTTGCCCATGAGGGTTTCGGCCGCATGCGCAATTCCTTCAAGCCGGGGCAGGCCCAAGAAGCCACAGGTGCCCTTGATCGTATGCACCAGGCGGAAGATGTTATCTAATATTGTAGCGTTGTTGGGTTCCTGCTCGAATTTCACGAGTTCTACGTCAACAACATCGAGACTCTCGTTCGTCTCGGTAATAAATTCCCTGAGGAGGTCGTCCATGGCCTGCTCTCACCCGACTTGTTACTGGTTCCGCATCCCGTTCAGGATGTCTGGACCGGAAAGTCCATGAGAGTAGGTTGCCCCCAAACAGTTAAGATACGCTGAAACCGTTGGAGACTTTTAGTTAAGCTTTTTAGACTGTTGGGAGCGCTGTAATTTTTACCAATTCTTCTTGTTTATCTATGGCCAGGGTCATGTTTGATTCACGGGCCAACAAGAGCGTGTAGATCGGTTGCACGGAATGGGCATCAACGCGTTCAGGCTCTTCTCCACCAAGGGTTTCCTTCATTCCGAGCGGAATTCTCGGGTTGAGACCACTGGCGTGGAGCGTAAAGGACGGCGACTGCGGATCACCTGTCATTTCGACTTTTATTTCACCGCCGCGCGGAACGCATTGGTTAGCGATAAGAATCAAGTTGAGTAAAAGTTTCACGAAATTTTTTGGCATTAGATGCCGGTCGAGTTGCCAATTTAAATCGGATTTTTCGTTTTCCATAAACCCTGTGGCAACCACCTGGGCGTCGCCCAGATCGATCTCCGCACCGGCGGATCCCGCTGCACCGAAAGCCAGGCGCGCAAACTGCAATTTGGCGGACGCCTGACGGGCACTCTTTCGAATGAGGTCCATCGCGAAATCGCGCATGTCTTCTGAACCTTCTTCGTCCAGAACCTCCAATCCGTTGGTAATGGCACCAACCGGACTGATGATGTCGTGACAAACGCGGCTGGCCACCAGGGCAGCAAGATCCAGTGAGGAAAGCTCTTTGAGTGCGGACATGACGAAATTTGGCTCTGTTTTAAGGTCTCGACGAACTGATTCGCGCTATTCCGGCCAAGGGTTACACATACGGAAAGCTGCTGCCAAGATCGCGCAGCGCTGCAATTCGGGTCATCCAAGTGAAAGTTTCACAATCCGCTTGTGACTGAAGGTTTCAAGTCCCAAAAACTGGAAATTTGCTTCTCAGCTTTCCGGAACGCAGCCGACCGACGCTGCGTTTTCCTGCGCGTCCTGCAAAAGATGCGATGCGTTCACCACAAAGAGGAAACGGTTGACCACGGAATGAAAAAAGACGAGCCGCCCTTCGACCACCGCGTAGATGAACGGGCTGCCTGCGGTCGCAAACCCTTCCGACAGGGCATAACCGCCGCAACCGGCAAACATTGGCGCATAGGCTTCAGGATCCCGCTTGAATGCAGCCAGATTGCCCTCATTGACGAAAATCCACTCGGAGCCACCCCACCTGTATTCGTGATCGCGGCTTCCCTTGCGCGGATAACCATCAACAAAGAAGCTCACCGGATCGTGGCCGCCAATCGCGTAGCCCGTGATCGGGTCCGGCACGAACAACTTGGGACGAGCAACCCCAACTCCAGCGAAAACACACAGGAGAAAGGTCAATACAAGGGAAAGACACATCCATGTCTTTTTTTCAGGCCAGCTTTCCATCAATTCGGCTTATGTAAGATGCATGTCTCATGCGAATCAGCACGATGGACAGAGAGTTTAGCATCGCGGTCTGACCGGACAGCAACAATACGCCGCTGAGAAACAGTTACGAGGAGTTTTTTGAATGACACAAGAAACCTGGCGGGTCCTGTCCCAGATACAAGCCGCATTTTTGTTCGTTTTTCTGACCGCCGTTTCGTCAAACGCCCTCGCCCAGTCAACCGGTAACGAACCCATTCCGCCCAGCGACACGTATGGCGAGGATGAAATCGTCAAGACCGGTCACCAGTTTTTCGGCTCTGTCTCGGGCGGGCTCGCGTCCGTTGTCGAGCGAGCGTTCTCGCGATACGGCGAACCCAACGGCTATATTCTTGGCGAGGAAGGCTCCGGCGCGATCGTCGCGGGTGCCCGGTACGGTGAAGGCCATCTCTTCACGCGAAATGCCGGAAATCACAAGATTTTCTGGCAAGGCCCCTCCGTAGGCTGGGATTTTGGCGCGGACGGCGCCAGGGTGATGATGCTGGTCTACAACCTGCCAACCATCAATTCGGTCTATTCCCGGTTTGCCGGGGTCAATGGTTCGGCCTATCTGGTGGGTGGTGTCGGCATGACGGTATTGCTCAAGAACGAGATCGTTCTTGTGCCGGTCAGAGCCGGGGTCGGCGCCCGACTCGGTTTGAACATGGGCTATCTGAAGTTCACGGAAAAACCGACCTGGAACCCATTTTAGTGATAAACGGCACTGATTTCCGGCGTTAAAGGGATTTATACGTTGATTTGACTAGTCTTGGCGTGAGCCTTTAGCTCGTCTAATGATGATAGTGACGCTTTCAGACTTGAGCGGGAGCAAAGTGTGATTGAAGCAGTGATGTATGTGGCACTGGGATTCTGCACGGCAGGCCTGATAGGCTTGGCGATCCTCCCCGCATTCTATCGCCGCGCGGCCCGCCTGACCGAAGAAGCTCTGCGCGCCGTCAATCCATCCAGCTATGCGGAAGTCAGGGCGGCTCAGGACCAGGAAAGGGCACGACACGCTGTTGAACTGCGCCGCGTTGAACGCCTTCTGGAGAGCGAGCGGGAAAAAGGCACCCGGTTTCACCTTGAAGCCTCAAGCGCCAGGCAGGAAATCTCTGAGCTGATCAAGGCGCACGAGTCTCAGCTGGACGAATTGAAGTCCAAGATGTCCTTGCAGGACAACGAGCAGAAGGCAGTCGATCTTCTGACAGCTGAAATCAAGACCCTGAAAGGCAAACTTGCCGACTCGGAAAAGGCGCTGGCTGAAAGCTGGGCGACCGCCAAGCCGGAAAACGCAACTGGCAAGTCCTCGATCTCCTCGCTCGACGAGGCAGACTTTGCACCGGCAACCGACGCAATGGCACTTGCCACAATCACGGGTCTGGAAGCCGAGGTCGCAACGCTGAAAGCGAAGCTGACAAAATATGAACCCGTTGTTGCGACTGAAATAGAGGCCACCCGCGAGGAAAGCGCAAGAGCGCAATTTGCCGAAATGGAAGCCCAGCTGGTCGACATAGAATCGAAATATGTCGCCGCACAGGCAGAAGTCACACGGCTGTCGCTGATGCTGGACTCGGCAAACGTCGAAGAAGAAGGCCGGGAAGATCTGCTCGGAAGCCAGATCGAAAAACTGACCAACGCCAACGCGCAATTTGTGGATGATCTGGAAAACAAGGAACGTGCCGTTGTACGGCTCAAGGGACAGATCAAGAAGCTGCAGAGAGACCTGGCGGAAGCTCCACAGCTGGAACAGGTGCGGCGAGATCTTCTGGATTTGACGACCAGGCTGTCGGCGCCCGAAGAGCCTGCCAGGATCGTCAGGCAGGCAAAGAAAACGCCGGTGGCCGTGGCGGGCAAGGGCACGGCTTCCAAGGGCAAAGTGAAGCGCGTTCGCAAACCCGCCGCTAGCGCAGATGTCCAGCCCGCTGCAGAAGCGGTACAAAAGCCGCTCCCCAAGAAGGCGCCGGTCGACACGGCCAACTCCAAATCGTCGGATATTGCCTCAGCTGCAGAAGCGCTTGTCAGCCGCATCGTAGCCTCCAACCGAGGCCAGGAAAAACCCAAACGAAAAGACCTATCCGTAGCAACCGTGAAACCGAAAATCGAACCCGCCAGGGAAGCAGCGGCGACAGAAAAACGTCAGCCTCCCAAGTCCAAGAACAAGGATGTGGCCTGACCGGTTTTCGAAGCTTCAACCGGTGACGCAAAGGGTCTTCGTCACCAGTTCCGTTGCGGGATGACTGATGCAGACTGAGGGAGAGTTTGCGGCATATGCTGATTGAACGTCATAATTCCATCCTTGAACTGGCACGCCAGATGGGCCGAGTCAGTGTCGATGATCTTGCCAAGCGCTTTGATGTCAGTCCCCAAACCATCCGCAAGGATTTGAACGAACTGTGCGACAGGCGGCTTCTCGCCCGAACGCACGGGGGCGCTTTGCTTTCATCAGGCATCGAGAATGTCGGCTATGAAGCCCGCAGGATCATTTCCAGCAAGGAAAAGGCCGATATCGGCGAAAGCGTTGCAGCCCTTATCCCGGACAATGCTTCCATTTTCATAAATATCGGCACCACGACCGAGGCGGTCGCCCAGGCCCTGTTGCAACACAGGGGGCTGATGGTGATCACCAACAACATCAACGTCGCCAGCCTGATGCGCGGATATTCGCAGATCGAAGTGGTGATTGCCGGCGGTGTACTACGCCATTCAGACGGTGGTATTGTCGGCGAGGCCGCCGTCGATTTCATGCGCCAGTTCAAGGTCGATTTTGCGGTCATCGGCGCATCCGCGATCGATGCCGACGGGTCTCTTCTCGACTATGACTACCGGGAAGTGAAAGTCACCAAGACCATCATGGATAATGCCCGGCACGTTATCCTGGCTGCCGACAGCACAAAATTTGAAAGAACGGCCCCGGTTCGCGTCGGCCATCTTTCCCAGGTCAGCACCTTCGTCACCGATCAGTGTCCGAACCCGGACTTTCCCAAGATCGCCGAAGAAGCGGAAGTCAAGCTGATCGAGACCGGGCAGGCACCAGCCGGATAGCACGACTGGCGTTCGGCAGAACACGTCTGGCGACGACGTCACCACCCGCAAAAGACCGGCCGATTTCCTAGAGAAAATTGGCACGCCCAACGGGACTCGAACCCGTGTTTCCGCCGTGAAAGGGCGGCGTCCTAGACCGCTAGACGATGGGCGCGCGGGGCTTTGAAGCAACAGCTCAAAGCCAAGGACCGTGCGTATAAGGCTGCGCGGCTAAAGACGCAACCCCCTTTGTTCATTTTTTTGACACGTGCCTGTTCATAACCCCTTATCGGGCAACGAATTCCGTGCGGCCGAGCAATTCACCAGTCTTGGGGTCAATGCGCAAAAGGGCTGTTTCCCCGTCCTGACGCACCAGAACAAGCATCAGGCCCTCCGAAAGCGTGGCCTGAAGCACCTCTGCCCCCTGCCCCACGGACACGGTTGCTGCAAAGGCTGCATCTGCAGGATCTTCCTGATTGGTGTTGATCTTGTAGAAAATTGCTGCAAAGACAGCGAAGAAACCGGCAAACATGACCAGGGACGAACCGAGCAGCAATCGCTTCAGCTTTGCCTGAATGCGTTGTGCAGCAGGATCGAGCGGAGTTTCTTCCGAACCCTCGTCCCGAAAATCAGGTTGTGACATGACAGAAAATTCCCACGAAGACCTGGCCAGTCCAGGCCCGGATTTCCAGTTGACAGTTGATGCGGCCGACGCCGGAAAACGGCTTGATGCCGTGTTGGCGGCGCATCTCGAAGCTCTTAGCCGCAACAGGATCCAGTCCCTGATCAAGTCCGGGGACGTCACCGTCGGCGGCGCGAAAATAGTGGAGCCCAAATTCCGGGTCAATGAGGGGGATGCATTGATCCTCACTTTGCCCGAACCTGAAGACCCCGAACCCAAGGGCGAAGACATTCCGATTTCCGTAGTGTTTGAAGACGAACACCTGATCGTCGTCGATAAACCGGCAGGACTCGTTGTGCATCCGGGCGCAGGAAACTGGACCGGCACCCTGGTCAACGCACTTATACACCATTGCGGTGCCAGCCTGTCAGGCATCGGCGGCGTCAAACGTCCGGGCATCGTCCATCGGATCGACAAGGACACGTCCGGCCTGCTTGTTGTTGCAAAGACCGACGAGGCACATAAGGGCCTTGCCGCCCAGTTTGCGGACCATGGACGCACGGGCCCTCTGGAACGCGCTTATTCGGCTCTTGTCTGGGGCGCTCCATCAAGCCTCAAGGGAACGATCGATGCCAATCTGGCGCGCTCTCAGGCCAACCGCCAGAAAATTGCAGTGGTGAAAACAAGCGGGCGCCATGCAATCACCCACTGGCAGGTCAAGGAACGTTTCGGCTCTGCAGATCAACCGGCCCTCGCGTCCCTCATGGAGTGCCGGCTGGAGACCGGCCGTACCCACCAGATCCGTGTTCACATGGCACATATCGGCCATCCCCTGATCGGAGACAACGACTACGGGTCCGGGTTCAAAACCAAGACCAATCGTCTTGAAGACCCGCTGAAAAGCATCATTGACGGGTTCGACAGACAGGCCTTGCATGCCGGTTTGCTGGCCTTTGAACATCCTGTGACCGGTGACACCATGCGGTTCGAATGCAGCTATCCATCTGATTTTGCTTCACTTTTGTCTGCATTACAAAAATTTTAGGCCGCATTTCGGCTTATCTGCCATGTAATCGGCAATTTCCAACCTATATTAGAAGCTCTTGTGTGCCGGTTAGGACACGATTCTGCGTCTGCCTTCTTCTGAAGGGGTTTGCTTGCGTGAGTGTGCGGAGCAACCGGGGAGAGGAAACGCAAGATTACTGAAAGGGGGGTGCATTATATGGCCCAGAACGTACCGACGCTCACTGCCGGAGAAGGTGGCTTAAGCCGCTATCTGGATGAGATCCGCAAGTTTCCCATGCTGCAGCCGCAGGAAGAGTACATGCTCGCCAAGCGGTACAAGGAGCATGAGGACCCGGAAGCAGCGGAACGCCTGGTCAATTCCCACCTGCGCCTCGTGGCCAAGATCGCCATGGGCTACCGTGGCTATGGCCTGCCGATCGGTGAAGTTGTCTCGGAAGGCAATGTCGGTCTGATGCAGGCAGTCAAGCGCTTTGAGCCGGACAAGGGTTTCAGGCTCGCGACTTACGCCATGTGGTGGATCAAGGCCGCCATCCAGGAATATATTTTGAGATCCTGGTCGCTGGTGAAAATGGGAACCACCGCGAACCAGAAACGTCTTTTCTTCAACCTGCGCCGCCTGAAAGGCAAGATCCAGGCCCTCGACGAAGGTGATCTGAAGCCGCATCAGGTCAAGGAGATCGCGACACGTCTTGGTGTTTCGGAAGAGGAAGTCGTTTCCATGAACCGCCGCCTTGGCGGCGATGCCAGCCTGAACGCGCCGGTTCGCGCCGAAGCGGATGCCGGCGAATGGCAGGACTGGCTTGTCGATGAAAGCGACAGCCAGGAGACGCTTCTGGCCAACCAGGAAGAACTGGACATGCGCCGCAAATTGCTGAGCGACGCCATGGACGTCCTGAATGACCGCGAACGCCGTATCTTCGAGGCACGCCGACTGTCTGAAGACCCGATGACGCTTGAAGATCTGTCAGGCGAGTTCGGCGTTAGCCGAGAACGCGTCCGCCAGATCGAAGTACGGGCGTTTGAAAAGGTTCAGAAGGCTGTTCGCAACAGCGCCCGCAACCAGGAACAACTGCCTGTTGCCTGACGGCTGAAAAAACCGAGTTTTGACAAAACGCCGGGGTCAACGCCCCGGCGTTTTCTTTTGCGTCCCCCGCTTGCGCTCTTAATTGGCAAAAACTACGCTGATGAAGTCGGCTCAAGCGAGGGGGCCCGTCGATACTTGTTTAAAATATTGTTTTCAAAGCGAATTTTGGTGGCCGTCGTCGCTTGCTTCATTCTGGCCTTCATGACCGGCCTGCGCGCGGCAAATCCCGACTTCCTAGTCGCCCTGCGGGAACTCACGTTTGACTATTACCAGCGGATCAAACCGAGAGAGTACCAGCCTGCGCCAGTTCGGATCGTCGACATTGACGAGGCTTCGATCGCCGAAATTGGCCAATGGCCCTGGCCGCGCACAAAACTTGCCGAGCTTGTCACAACCCTGACCGATCTGGGCGCTGCCGCGATCGTGTTCGACATGATGTTCTCCGAGCCCGATCGAACGTCGCCACGACAGCTGCAAAAATCACTCGGTGAGGACGTATCGGACGCTGTCTTGCAAGGACTGAAGTCGCTTCCGGATCATGATGAAACCTTCTCAAGAGCAATCGCGGAAGCACCGGTTGTGCTCGGCTTTGCGCCGTCAGAAGGGGTCTCCGAAAGAACACCGGCAAAGCCGGGCGGGATTGCTTATGGCGGCGACAACCCCGCCGATTTCCTAGAACCGCATTCATCGGCGGTCGCAAGCCTGGAATTGCTGGAACGCAATGCATCGGGAATAGGATCCATTTCAATCTCCGCTAAGGACCTTGAGGGAGTTGTCAGGCGTGTTCCGCTCATTGTCAGTGTGGCGGGACAGGTTTATCCGGGCCTGTCCGCAGAAGCATTGCGCGTTGCCCAGGGTGCACAAGGCATCATCATTCGCACGACAAGCGCAAGCGGAGAACAGGCGACAGGACACGCGGCTGTCACCACGATCAAGATCGGCGACTTTGAACCCGCAACAACCGGGGCCGGGGAACTCTGGCTTTATTACAGCGCTGACCAGCCGGATCGATACGTGTCTGCAAGAGACCTTTTCAATCGTGAAAAACTGGAAGATATCCTGCCGTTCATAGAAGGGCAGATCGTGTTCATCGGCACGTCTGCTGCCGGGCTGCGCGACATCAGAACCACATCCCTTGGCGACCAGGTACCAGGTGTCTCCATACACGCCCAGGCGCTCGAACAAGTCATTTTCGATCAGTTCCTGTCGCGCCCTGACTGGGCAGACGGACTGGAAGTGCTTGTCACCTTCGTGGTTGGGGCGATTGTCATCATTGCCCTGCCGGCCATTGGCAGCCTTGGCACTGCAATCCTCGGGTTATTCATCATTGCCGGACTGATTGGAGGATCGATCTACCTGTTCTGGGACTACGGCTTTCTCATCGACCCGGTCTATCCGAGCCTCACATCCGTTCTTGTACTTTCCGCGTCAACCGCACTTCTTTTCTTTCTGACCGAGCGCGAAAAGAAATTTGTCCGTCAGGCTTTCGGCCAATACTTGTCGCCCGATCTTGTTTCACAGCTCGAGGAAACACCCGAACAGCTCAAGCTGGGTGGTGAAATCCGGCCAATGACGATCCTGTTCATGGATATTCGCGGCTTCACTCCAATATCCGAGCAGCTGACACCAGAGGAACTGGTCAGCTTTCTCAACACGCTGCTGTCACCGCTCTCGGACGCCATTCAGGCAGAAGGAGGAACCATCGACAAGTATATCGGTGACAGCATCATGGCCTTCTGGAACGCGCCACTTTCCATACCCGACCATGCCGAAAAGGCCTGCCGGGCCGGATTGGCTATGCTAAAGGTGGTCGACGAACTGAACGCACGGGATGCCTTCGGCTTCAAGGCACGTAATCTCAAGACACAGAACGTCCAGATCGGGATCGGCCTCAACAGCGGCGATGCCTGTGTCGGTAACATGGGTTCCGCACGCAGGTTCAATTACTCCGTGATTGGTGATGCCGTGAACATCGCCTCCCGGATTGAATCGAGTTGCAAGGCCGTGGGCGCAGAATTGCTCGTGTCGGCGGAGACTCGCGACCAGGCCGGAAATTTTGCTTTTCTGGAAGCCGGTGAAATCCCGCTGAAAGGTAAAAGCGAGCCGGTCAAGCTGTTTGCGCTTCTGGGTGACGAAGCCGTAAAGGCCTCCGGGGAATTCAGGGAACTTGAAGGTGCCCATACCAAACTGGTGCAGGCGGTGGAGAAGGCTGACTACGAAGAAGCCTCAAGGGAATTGACCCATGCCTGGTCAATCGCTCCCTCGCTTGCAGATTTCTACGGACGTTTCCAGGATCGGCTCGAAAACCTGCAGGCCGTCCGAACTCCGGAACGCACTGTCCGGGGTCAGGACTGACCCCGGACAGTTTAAGCTTCTGTTTTTTAACGAATTTCAACTGCGTAGGTTTCCACCGGGACAACCTTGCTGATAAGGCCCGCTTCGGCCATGAACTCGGCAAAGCGCTGGTAGCGCCCCTCGTCCAGGGTCGACGGACGTTTTGCAAACCGCGGCAGCGTGTCGGCCCAGGCACGTTTGTTCAGTTCGTCATTCAGATGCGGGTAGGCCTCGATGAAAGCATTCCAGGCTTCATCGGGGTGATTGGTCAGATAGATGGTCGCGGCTTCGATCGCGGCCATGAAGCGTTCAAAGCGCGGATCGTCCGTCTTGTCCTTGTTCACCACATAGATCAGCTCGTCGAAAATCGGTACGCCGTTTTCCTCCGGAAAGAACGCCATGCCTTCCTTGCCCTCGATCTCAAGCTGCGTGAGCTCGAAATTGCGATAGGCGCCAATCACCGCGTCAACCTGGCCGGACATAAGCGCCGGTGAGAGCGAGAAATTGACGTTGATCAGTTCGACATCGTCCACCGTCAGGTCGACCGACTTCAGCATCTGCCCCAGCATGGCATCTTCGAAACCGGAAACCGAAAAACCGATCGTCTTGCCCTTGAGATCCTTCAATTCCTTGATCGGTCCGTCCTTCAACACGATCAGCGAATTGAGCGGCGTCTCCACCAGGGTGCCAATCCATTTGACGGGCAGACCTTCCTCGATCTGTGCGTGCAGCGTCGGCTGATAGGAGATGGCGATGTCGCCCTGGCCTGCGGCGACCAGTTTCGGCGGCATGGACGGATCGGCCGGCTCGATCAGCTCCACTTCCAGCCCTTCGGCTTCAAAGAAACCTTTGGTTTGAGCCGTGATGACCGGCGCATGATCCGGGTTCGTAAACCAGTCGAGCAGCACTGTCAGTTTGTCGGCAGCCTGCACAGGAGCGCTTGCCAGGATGCCGGCGGTCAGGGCCAGTGACAGGAGTTTCTTTTTCATACATTCCTCCAGGAAACGGCAGTCAGTCTTCGACTTGCCAGGGGACAATAAAGCGCGCAAAGGCATCCGCCGCATAGCGCAGGATCAGAACCATGACGGCGAGCAGGATCAACGCCGCGAAGGTTTCATCGGTTTTTACTCTTGCGTTGCTGTGCAACATGATGAAGGCCAGCCCGCCCTTGGCACCTACCCATTCGCCGACAATGGCCCCGATCGGTGCAAAGACGGCAGCAATGCGAATCCCGGAGGCCAGGGCAGGCAGTGCTCCGGGGAGACGAAAGACCATGAGTTCCCGCACGCGGGAGAGCCTGTAGAGACGGGCAAGATCTGCCAGACCGGGCTCCTGCCGCCGCAAGCCGTCATACATGGTCGATGTAACTGCGAAGAAAATGACCAGAACGGCCATGACGATCTTGGACGCAATGCCCCAGCCGAGCCACAGCACAAGGATTGGAGCAATCGCGAAGACAGGAAGAGACTGGGTTACCAGGATAATCGGCAGCATTGCCGGTCTGGTAATCGGGAACGTCCAGAGCAGGATCGCGCTCAACGCCCCGGCCAAGACCCCGAAGACGAGGCCCAGCACGGTCTCGTAGGCGGTGATGCCGGCGTGGTGGAGGAAAAACTCGGGCTTTTCAACGAAAGCACCCCAGACTTTTCCGGGTCCGGGCAGCATATAGGGTTCGATTTTCAGGACATGCACCAGCAAGGCCCAAAGGATCACGCAGACGCTCAGCCCGACGAGGGTCTTGAGGGAACTGGACAGGAACCCGGTCATACCGACCCTCCGCCAGGAAGGTGCGTGAAGAGGGGTTTCTTTCGTGTGCTCCGGCGCCGCATCAAAGCGGATCGCCGCACTGGCTGTATCGAACGCATAGGATCTCCCGTCTTCGGACACGCCGAAGTTGACACTGGAGATCCGGGATAAGGCTAAGGTTTCCGTCCCTTCGCCGGCATGACCCGGATCAGGTTCTAAGGGTTCGGCAAAGCGCCATCTCAGTTCCGGAAACCGGAACACCCCTCGGACCGAGCAGGAACATGCCCTGCTTTTGTCAAAAACGCAAGCCAGCGATTTTGACGGCAAAATTTCTCTGTGAAGTCAGAAAGTTAGCCTGGCTGCCACGCAGTCACAGCACTCTCCACGGCACTGGCACCGGCCGACCCTTTTTCGAGCGTCAGGATGCCCCGCTTGCCGTTTTCATACAGCATCGGGATATCGATCCAGCCTCTTTCGCGCAGCAGGTTCATGTTCCTCTGCTGCTCATTGGGGAGACTGGACAGGGCAATCCAGAAGAAGCCCGGAGAAACCTTCACCG
Organism: Roseibium sp.; assembly: GCA_017643925.1. GTDB lineage: Bacteria > Pseudomonadota > Alphaproteobacteria > Rhizobiales > Stappiaceae > Roseibium. Next base: position 100,163 of record JAEPML010000007.1, read on the forward strand.
ACGCTCCAATCAGGGCATCGCCCCTGGCTTCCTCGGTCGGTTTCATGACAAGGCCCGGAACGTTGACCACATCTCCGGACGCAAAGTTTTCCGGAAACTCGTACTTGATCTCGACAAGATGGCTGGCCGGAAGCGAGGTGTCATCATTCGGCTTGATCCGGATGTCGACCTTGATGTCCCGCTCGGGAATATCGACCTGGGCACTCAGGACCTTCTGGGACTGACCATCCAGATTTGTCTCGTCTTCAACGTTCCAGACAACCGCGCCCTGCGCGGCAGTGCCTGCACCCGCTGCATCTTCACCCTCCTCGTAGAGGATGGACCTTTGCGTGCCCGACTCAGACGAGGTCGACGGCTGTGCGGGTGTGGTTTCCTCAGGCGAGACCGCCGCCAGCGTGTCCCCTGGCAAAGGTGGCGGTGCATCTGCACCTGTCACCGGCTGGGTAATGTCCGGGCTGACCGCTTCCGGCGCTGCAGGAGCCGGCTGGCTCTCCACATTGGTCACGATGGAGGGTTGTGACGGTTCCGGCGCCGAAGCCGGGGGCGTGATGGTCGTGGTTTCAACGGTTCTGGCATCGGGCGCAACAACATCCTCCGAGCCATCGTCAAGCAGGCGATCCGTGTTCTTGGAAGACTCAGAGCCAGCAGTTGCCTGCTCTGTCGGCGCCTCCGGTGCCGTGCCGGTGGGTTGCACCGTTGAGGCCGATTGCTGGCCTGCAGGTGCACCGGTCTGATTGTCGGCAACGTCCTCTCCAGACGGCAGCAGGAAATAGGCCGCGACACCGACAATGACAAAAACGAGTGCAGCAGCGATCGCGATCGGCAGGATCTTGACACCGGACGAGGAACCTCGAAGCGCGTCAGCCGCGCTCGGCCTGGACCGTTTGCCTGTGCCGAATTTTCGCTTGTCCGTTTCCGGCTCAGCGGTCGCAGGTTCGTCGGCAAAGAGGGCCGGATCGGCGGACTGGGCCTGCGACGCGGCTGCTTCGCTTCCCCCTTCCACGGGTTGACCAGCATCTTCAAAACCCGGCTCCTGACGAGGTGCCGATGCATCAACAGGCGACGTTTCCGGGGTCGGCTCGACCGCATCCTTTGCGCTCTGAACCGCCTTGTTGGCCGCGGTTCCAAGAGAACTGGCTTCCGAGAGTGTTTCCTTCAGAGGGGACGGGACCGTTTGCTCCGGGGCAGCTGCCGCCGGCTCTTCCTCAACTGGGGCAGGTTCCTGCACCTGATCCGCAGCAGGGGTCGCAGTCTCGACAGGTCCCTGCGCTTCAGCGGGTTGCGCCGGAGCCGTTTCGGGGGCCGACGCTTCCTCTTCCTTCGCCTTGGGAGTACCAAGGCCAAGGCTTTCCCGTGCTGCCTCCGCTTCCACCTTGCGAATTGCTTCTTCGAGGCGCAACTGCTCGGAGGTGATTTCGGAGGGAGAAAGTGGAGGTTCGTAGGCTTTCAACTGGTTGACAATAGCGTTGCGCGCGCGGCTGTAGACGCTGCGCCGCGCTGCCCCGTTGCTTTCCGGCAAGGACGCGATTGTTTTCTTCAATATGGAATAATAATCAGCCATCTTCCTGCCTACGGGCCACCTGCAAAGATCTGGACTGCGTGCCCTCGAAATGTGTCATTCTCAGGCTTATAGCAATTTTTTGAAGACAGTTGCCAATTCTTCAAAACTCCGCCTCGGCGGCAATCCTCACAGCACTCTTTTTCCACCTATGAATAGCTCTATCAACGCTCGAATGCGTTCAACGGAATTTGGCGGAGCCCATTGTGATTCGCAACGCGCCGCCGCCATTGAATACATTATTGCGCCTTAATCGTCAGACTTGTCAGTCCTGGAAGGGATTCTGCACAAGAATTGTGTCGTCACGTTCTGGGCTGGTGGACAACAGCGCGACCGGGGCACCGATCAGTTCCTCGACGTGACGAACGTATTTGATTGCCTGTGCGGGCAGGTCTGCCCAGGTCCGCGCTCCCTCGGTAGATTCCTTCCAGCCAGGCAGGCTTTCGTAAATCGGAACAACGCGTTCCTGAGCCCCCTGGGATGCCGGCAGGTAGTCGATCCGTTCACCGTCAAGCTCATAACCGATGCAGATCTTGATCTCGTCAAGACCGTCAAGAACGTCAAGTTTCGTCAAGGCGATGCCGTTGATGCCCGATGTACATACGGTCTGTCGGACCAGCACGGCATCGAACCAGCCACAGCGACGACGGCGACCGGTGACTGTGCCGAATTCGTGGCCACGGGTTCCGAGAAATTCGCCGACCTCGTTTTCCTGTTCAGTCGGGAAAGGACCCTCGCCGACCCGGGTGGTGTAGGCCTTGGTGATGCCGAGAACATAGTCGACGGATCCCGGTCCAAGACCACAGCCCGTCGCGGCCTGACCGGCAACGGTGTTGGATGAGGTCACGAAGGGGTAGGTGCCGTGGTCGATATCCAGCAGGGCCCCTTGAGCGCCTTCGAAGAGGATTCGTTTGCCCTGACGGCGCTGCTCGTCGAGCAGGTACCAGACCTTGTCCATGTAAGGCAGGACCTTGTCGGCAACGCTTGCCAGTTCGTCATAGATTGCCTGCGCCGAAATCTCTTCCTGACCAAGGCCGCGCCGCAAGGCATTGTGGTGCGTCAGCAGCCGGTCAATCTTGGCAGGCAGTGTCGACAGGTTCTTCAGGTCCATCAGGCGCACGGCCCGGCGGCCAACCTTGTCTTCATAGGCAGGGCCAATGCCACGCTTGGTCGTGCCGATGCGCGTACCGGTGTTTGAATTCTCGCGCAGAGCATCGAGTTCGCGGTGCAGGGACAGGATCAGGGTCGCGTTCTCCGCGACTCGAAGATTCTCCGGTGTCACAACGACGCCCTGTTCACCCAGGCGTTCCACCTCTTCCGCCAGCGCATGCGGATCCAGCACGACGCCGTTGCCAATGACGGACAACTTGTTCTGGCGCGCAACGCCCGACGGCAGCAGGGAGAGTTTGTAGCTGACCCCGTCAATGACGAGCGTATGACCGGCGTTGTGACCGCCCTGGAATCTCACGATGACATCGGCCTGTTCCGACAGCCAGTCGACTATCTTGCCTTTGCCTTCGTCCCCCCACTGCGAACCGACAACAACCACATTCGCCATCTAGACCTTGCTCTCCTGAAAGCAGCTTTTGCACACATGTGTGCCAACACGACAAGCCCCGGCGACCGGGCCGGGGCAAACGGCGCGGACTATAGACAGGTTTGTACCGACTGGCGAGTCTCCGGCGTAACTTTATCGCCCTGTTGCGTCACTTTTTCGCTCGGCACCAAAAAGCGGTTTTCAGCGCTTCTTCGCGTCCGTCTCGTCTTTCTCGCCGCTTGCCAGTCGGTACATCATGGGTGACGTCCGCAAGAGCCAGACGAACCTGCGGCGCTTGTCTGCCGGAACAGCCCCGCGGCGAGACATGCGCACGATGATAAACAGGACCAGCGCCAGGTGCAGGCTTGCCGTGTAGATGAAGAAGGCAGCTGGGCCGAAGGCTTCCATGAGCACCGATGCCACAAAGGGACCGATCATGGCACCCGTCCCGAATGCAAGCATCAATCCGGCCGCGATGTCGACAAACTGGTCCGGTTGGGCATGGTCATTTGCATGCGCGGCTGACAGCGAATAAAGCGGAAGCGCGAAGCCCCCGAAAAGAAACACACCCAGAAACAGCTCAGCATCCCCGGCGGACTGCGCGATGAACAGACAGGACAGGCCAGCGGCAATGGTGAAGGCAATCAGGATCAGGCGTCGATCGACCCGGTCGGACAACCAGCCCGCGGGATACTGAAACAGGGCACCGGCCAGAACCCAGATCGCAATGAAGGCAGCAACCGTTTCCAGGCCGAGCCCGAGTGTTTCGGCATAAATGGGCCCCACCATGCGGAACGCGCCATTGGTCAGGCCGATTGTGAATATGCCGACAATTGCGACCGGAGAAACCCGCCAAAGCATCAGGGGGTTGACCAGCCGGGCGCGTGGAACCTCCGGATTGCGTTCACTTGCCAGCGAAATCGGTACGAGGGCAAAGGAAAACAGGACAGCGACAACCATCAGGATTTCCGGTCCGGATGCACCAAACACCGGCAAGATGAATTGGCCACCCATGACAGCGGCGAGGTCAACAATCCTGTAAACTGAAAGAATGCGTCCGCGCGACGCGTTCGAGGCGATCGAATTCAGCCAGCTTTCCAGAACCATGGCCGTTCCGCAGAAGGCAGCACCGCTGACGAACCGCGCCAGCATCCAGGGCCAGCCGGCCGGTGCGAAGGCAATGGCGAGAACCGCGATCGCACTGATTGCCGCAAGCGCCGCAAAAACGCGAATGTGCCCGGCACGCGCAATCAAGAACGGAGTGATCAGAACCCCGACGATCAGCCCGGCAAAATAGAGGGAGCCCAGAAGACCGATGCCAACATCGGGCAGGCCTTCGGCACGGGCCCGAACCGAGATCATCGTCATCGACAGGCCGTTGGCCCCCAGCAGGCAGGCCGCCGATATCAGCAACGGCGTTATCCGGCCAGCCAGGGATTTGCGCGCGAAAGCTTGTTCTGGTTGCGGCATGAACGAAATCGTCTTCGTGGGTTCTGGATTGGCGGGCGAAAGGTCGCCATCATGCGGTTTTCTTCATCAAACCACACAATCGGCCAACCACACCAATCTGTTTTCGGGTGTCCGTTACCCTGCGTGCATGCTAGGGGCAAGGGGATCAATCGGAGAAACGATATAATCCAATGTCTTTACGCAACTGGATCATGCTGATCGTGCTGGGTGCCATATGGGGCGGGTCGTTTCTCTTCGCCAAGGTTGCCGTGGCTGAAATTCCCCCCTTCGCCCTGGTTTTCCTTCGGGTCTCCAGTGCATGCGCTGTTCTGATTGCAATTCTCTGGCAACAGAACCTGCTGGGCAGGCTGGAGAAACGGTTTGCGCTTTCGTTCCTCGCCATGGGCCTGCTGAACAATGCCATTCCGTTTTCGCTTCTGTTCCTGGGGCAAACCGTCATCGGTGCCGGCCTGGCATCGATCCTCAATGCGACGACACCGATTTTCACGGTGATCGTCGCAAGCCTCCTGGTGAAACAGGAAACCTTGCAGACGCATCGCATTGCCGGTGTGCTGTTAGGTGTTGTCGGTGTCGCGGTCATGCTGTCCAGCAGCCTGTCCGGTCTGGCGACAGATCCCCTTTGGGCCCAATTGTGCTGTCTTGGAGCTGCGGTCTCCTATGCCTGTGCCGCCACCTTCGCCCATCGGTTCAAATCCCTGCCGCCGCAGGTCTCGGCGACCGGGCAATTGCTCGGTTCCAGCCTGATCATGCTTCCGGTCGCCCTTTTCACCTCTACAGGCTGGTCCGTGTCCGACCCATCGATTGTCGCCTGGTTGAACGTGCTGGCGCTTGGAGTGCTTGCAACCGCCCTCGCCTATCTCATCTATTTCAAGCTGCTGGCCGACGCGGGTGCCACCAACGCGTCTCTGGTAACCCTGCTGGTTCCCGCGAGTGCTTTGTTCTTCGGCTGGCTGATCCTGGACGAAAACCTGACGGCAACGCAGCTCGCCGGATTTGCGATCCTGCTGATGGGACTGGTCGTTCTGGATGGACGCATCCTGCGGCGGTTTCAGACGGCAGGGAACACGTAGAGACAACTCTCGCCCAAACAAAAAAGGCGCCCGAGGGGCGCCTTCCTTTGTCAGAATGTCAGGGACTTGACCTGCTTGACGTGAGACACGGCCTCAAGGCGCGCCATCACCTCGTCCGGTACGATACCGTCAACTTCGACGAGACAGATCGCGTCTTCACCAGGCGCTGTCCGGCCGAGATTGAAGGTTGCGATATTCACATTGCTGCCGCCGAGCTCCATCCCGAGCTGGCCGATGAAACCCGGTTTGTCTTCGTTGGTGATATAGAGCATGTGGGAGCCGAGTTCGGCCTCCATGTTGATGCCCTTCACCTGAATGATCCTGGGTTTTCCGTCGCCAAAGACCGTACCGGCAACCGACCGCTGCTGCCGCTCTGTCATCACCGTCAGGCGAATATAGGTTTCATAGGCACCCTGCTTTTCCCGGCGGATTTCTTCCACCTTGATGCCCCGCTCCTTGGCGAGGATCGGTGCGGAAACCATATTGACCGTCTGCAGGAGCGGTGTCAGCAGACCGGTGATGGCCGCCGCCGTAAGCGCCTGGACATTCATTTCCGCGACAGCGCCTGCATATTCAAGGCGTATGCCTTCTATGCCTGTTTCGGTCAGCTGCCCGGCGAACGAACCCAGTTGTTCTGCCAAACGCACAAACGGCGCCAGCTTGGGAGCCTCTTCCGCCGTGATGGACGGCATGTTCAGGGCATTGCGCACAGCGCCTGTCAGCAGATAGTCACACATCTGCTCCGCGACCTGCAGGGCAACATTCTCCTGCGCCTCTGAAGTCGAAGCCCCCAGATGCGGAGTCGACACGAAGTTCGGCGCACCGAACAGAACATTTTCCTTTGCCGGCTCCTCGACAAAAACGTCGAACGCGGCGCCAGCCAGTTTGCCCTCGTCCAGCGCAGCACGCACCGCCGCCTCGTCGGCCAGACCGCCACGGGCGCAATTGATCAGGTAGGAACCTTTTCTCATCTTCGCGATGGTGTCCGCGTTGACGATGTTGCGCGTCTTGTCCGTCAGCGGCGTATGAAGCGTGATGAAATCGGACCGACCGAACAGATCGTCCAGCTCCACCTTCTCGACGCCGAGCGTTACGGCCCGCTCAGGCGTGAGGAACGGGTCGAAAGCAATCACTTTCATCTTCAGGCCAATGGCCCTGTCGGCAACAATCGAGCCGATATTGCCGCAGCCGATCAGCCCCAGGGTCTTGCCGGTCAACTCCCGGCCCATGAAGCGGGATTTTTCCCACTTGCCGGACTGCGTCGAGGCATCGGCAGCGGGAATTTGCCGTGCCACCGACATCATCAGGGAGATGGCATGTTCGGCGGTGGTTATCGCATTGCCGAAGGGTGTGTTCATCACGATGATGCCGCGAGCCGTGGCCTTCGGGATATCGACATTGTCGACGCCGATGCCGGCCCTGCCGATCACCTTGAGATTGTCGGCCGCCGCGATGATTTTCTCGGTGACCTTCGTTGCCGAGCGAATCGCCAGGCCATCATACTGGCCGATGATCTCGCGCAGTTTTTCCTTGTCCTTGCCGACGTCGGGCAGGAAATCGACATCCACCCCCCTGTCCTTGAAAATCTGAACGGCGGCCGGAGACAATTTGTCTGAAATGAGTACCTTGGGTGCCATGGAAGCATCTCCCTGAATACGGAAACAGGCCGGGCGGAGGCCGCCCGGGAAGATCGCTGGTTAAGGAAAACGCTCAGGCAGCCTGAGCCAGCTTGGATTTTTCGGCGGCAAACGCCCAGTCAAGCCAGGTGGTCAGTGCCTTCAGGTCTGACGTTTCGACCGTCGCACCTGCCCAGATCCGCAACCCGGAAGGTGCGTCCCGGTAGGCGCCGATATCATAGGCGACACCTTCAGCATCCAGGGCACCAACGATCGCCTTCGCAAATGCAGCCTGCTGGTCAGTGGCAAGAGACTGGATCTCCGCATCCACCACTTTCAGGCAGATAGACGTGTTGGAGCGTGTTGCGGGATCGCTGGCCAGAAAATCGACCCAGCCTGTCTGGGCAACCCAGTCGGCGAGGACGGCAAGATTGGCGTCCGCACGCGCGCGCAAACCGTCCAGCCCTCCGATATCATCGGACCATTTCAGGGCATCGAGGTAATCCTCGACACAAAGCATCGACGGGGTGTTGATGGTCTCGCCCCGGAAAATTCCTTCGATCAGCTTCCCGCCTTTTGTGAGACGGAAGATCTTCGGCAGCGGCCAGGCAGGTGTATAGGATTCGAGACGTTCGACCGCACGCGGGCTTAGGATCAGCACGCCATGCGCAGCTTCGCCGCCCAGAACCTTCTGCCAGGAGAACGTCACCACATCGAGCTTGTCGAAGGCAAGATCCTGCGCAAAGGCTGCGGACGTCGCGTCACAAATGGTCAGACCTTCCCGGTCCGCCGGGATCCAGTCGCCATTCGGAACACGCACGCCGGAGGTGGTTCCGTTCCATGTGAAGACAACGTCGTTGGAGAAGTTGACTTCGGCGAGATCGGGCAGTTCCCCGTAGGGAGCCTGTAGGACACGCGCATTGTCGAGCTTCAGCTGCTTGACGACGTCCGTCACCCAGCCGGCACCGAAACTCTCCCACGCGAGCATGTCGACACCACGAGCACCGAGCATCGACCACAGTGCCATTTCAACAGCGCCGGTATCGGAAGCCGGCACAATACCGATTCGGTAGTCCTCCGGCACCTGAAGAACCTTGCGGGTCAACTCGATGGCCTCGGCAAGCTTCGCCTTGCCCGGCTTCGCACGGTGAGACCGTCCCAACGGCGCGTCGGACAAGCCGTCTAGCGACCAGCCGGGACGTTTGGAGCAGGGACCAGAAGAAAAATTGGGATTGGCCGGACGCACGTCCGGCTTGGCGGTAAAATCTGTCATGTAGTCTACCCTCACAGATAGTAGCCCCTCGTTGGGGAGGGGTGGCCCGCCACGGGACATACGCCAAACCCGGAAAAACTACAAGTAACGACTGTGTTTATCATGCAGGTTCTGTTCGCATCGCGAAGAACGAAACAGGATCGTGCGAGGAAAAGTGGCACAAAACTGACACACACGGTTCCGCATCTGTTCGCGGTCAGTCTGAAAAAGAAAATGCCGCTCCGGCTGGTCCCCGGAACGGCATCGCATCAAAAAAGAAAAGCGCGTTTTCCGCCCCAAGTGTTAGCACGACTGCCCCCAATTTGGAAGCTGAAAGCTCCACACAGCTGCATATTTTGGACAGAGTAGAATGCCTTGACCGTGCTGTTCTGGCAGTGCTCACCAATCCGGACGGACATCGTCGCAATGGTCGGTACTGCTTTACGCGCCGTTCAAGAATCGCTCGCGAGATCGGTATACGCCGGGATGTCCTGAACGCCGCAATTCGCCGTCTCACAGAAGCTGGAAAATTGCGCCCTGTTTACTCGTCTGTCCTTGCTCGCTGGGGACTTGAGATCTGGGTAGAACCGACACAGCTCGTCGAAGGGGGGGACTGATATGGCCCTCTTGGAACCGAACGACATCCTCTTTGCACAGAAAGCAATTTTGCTGACCCCGGACCTCTCCGCCGCAGCCAGACGTGTTGCAGCTGCGATCATCGACCACTTCAACAAGAAAACTGGGCAATGCGACCCCGGCATCAATCGCTTGGTCAAACTGCTCGGAATGAGCAGGGCGACGGTCATTCGTGCGACCGAAACACTCAACGAGCTTGGGTTCATCGAGAAGCAAAGCCACGGCGGCAAATCGCATCGCGCGGCCTATATCCCGAACTGGCAATTGTTCCGGCAAATTGTGGACGATTGGGACACTCAAATGAAGTCGAAATCAGGCCCCGAAGAGGTGACCAAGGACGAGGAAAAAACAACAACAAAGGTCTCAAAACAGAAACATTCAAGGTCGCAGAAATGCGACGTTAAAGGTCTCAATTCTGCGACCCAAACCCTTCGAAGTAACCAATCGAATAAACCCTTCGAAACGGAGCAAGTGGAAACGCCAGTCGAAAAACCGCAGCGACCGCCCGATCGGGGACGCGCTCAAAAGGCTTTGAAGAACGGTGTGTGGCGAAGTCAGACGAACTTTCTATTGCCAATGGAAGGTGGCAAGCAGAATAGCCGTGGTGAAGTGGCGCGAGACGCAGCACAGAGGCGATGGGAGCTCGATGCCAAATCCCAAGGCGAACATGTCTATGCAGCGGTTGCTGAATGGATCACTCCGGAGCGCCAGCATGCAGCGACAGAAGCGGAACTGAAGCGCAAGGGCGGCGGGTTCGACTTCATCGCTGCGTCCATGCACAGCGAGCGGAGATTTGCGCATGGCTAAGTGGCCCTACAATACCGCGCTCTGGCAAAAGCTTCGCCGCCGCAAGTTGGCTGCCGCCCCGGTGTGCCATCCGTGCTGGCTTCGAGGTGAGGTCACCTTGGCGAAGGCTGTCGACCATATCGTCCCGATCAGTGACGGCGGCAATCCGTTTCCTCCACTCGATGGACTGATGTCGATGTGCGAGCGGTGTCACAACGAGAAGACAGCGGCCAATGACAGAGCCGGAGCAAAACCGTTCGCCCGCAAGGTCAAAGGCTTCGATGCCAACGGTGATCCTGTCGACCCTTCCGACGATTGGCATCAGGCCGGGGGCGGGTCAGATCACGAAAACGGGCCTGAAACAGGACCGGCGGCAGCGTTAGAAAAATACTTAGTTTCAGGCACTTCGAAGACCGATCATCCTGATGAGCCGGAGGCCAAATAATGGCGACCAGGGGCATAGGAGCCAAGGCGCTTTCTGAGCGTGGCAAGATTGAAGTTCGGCCCGTGAAGCCGTGGGAAGTACCCGGATTGAGCCGTGCTGGCAAAGTGATCGCGTTTCTTGAAGATCTGCCGATCACTGCCGGAAAATTGGCAGGAAAAAAGATGGAAATGCGTTCCTGGCAACGCGAGTTCATCGAAGAGGTCTACGCCGAGGACGAAAAAGGCCGGCGGCCTGTGCGAACCGCTGTGCTCTCGATGGCACGCAAGAACGGGAAGACGCAGATCGCTGCCGGATTGGCACTTTGCCACCTGATGGGACCGGAAGCGGAACAACGTGGTGAGGTTTATTCGGCTGCCCTGACCCGAGATCAGGCCGCCAAGCTTTTTCAGGAAATGTGCGCAATCCTCGCCGCCCATCCTGAACTTGACGATAGGGCAAACATCATCCGTTTCAACAAACAGATCGAGATCCTGTTTGGTGACGGAGAAGGATCTATCTATGCCGCCCTCTCGGCCGATGCAGGCTCGAAAATGGGCCTCTCCCCTTCTTTCGTTGTTTATGACGAATTAGGCAGCGCCCCCAACCGAGATCTGTTCGATGCCTTGGACACCGCAACAGGAGCGCGCGACAACCCGCTGATGGTTTGCATTTCGACGCAAGCGGCTGCCGATCATCACGTCTTTTCCGAGTTGATTGATTACGGTTTGCAGGTTCAAGCGGGTGACGTTCAGGACCCGACATTCCACCTCACTCTCTATGCTGCGCCACAGGATGCTGACCCTTGGAGCCGGGATGCCTGGTTGACTGCTAATCCAGCACTTGACGACTTCCGGTCTCTGGAAGATGTCGAACGTCAGGCGGCACAGGCTCAACTGGTCCCATCCAAAGAAAGTGCCTTCAGGAACCTGATCCTTAATCAACGCGTGTCAGCTGTCGCCCGTTTCATACACAAGGCTGAATGGGATCGATGCAACGCCAATCCTGACCTGGCGAAGCTCTCCGGTCGTGAATGTTTCGGGGGGCTAGATCTGTCCGGTTCACGCGACCTAACAGCCTTTGTACTGGCGTTTCCTAACAAAGATCGCAGCTTCGACATCAAGTGCCAGTTTTTCATGCCGGAAGCGAACATTGCCGAGCGATCGAACGAAGATCGTGTTCCTTACGATCTTTGGGCACGCCAAGGCTTCATTACTCTGATTCCTGGTGCAACGATTGATCCCAGCTTTGTCGCTCATGAAATCATACAGGCATCACAGATTTTCAATTTGCAGACCGTTGCCTATGACCGATGGCGGATTGAGGACTTAAAGCGTGAACTTGGACTGTTTGGAGGAAACGTGCCGTTGGAGCCGTTTGGTCAGGGCTATAAAGACATGTCGCCTGCGGTCGATATGCTTGAGCGCTGCGTGGCAGAAAAACTTCTGAGGCACGCAGGGAATCCGGTTTTGAACATGTGTGCAGCGAATGCGGTTGTCACTCGCGATCCAGCTGGATCGCGGAAACTCGATAAGAGCAAGGCCACGGGACGAATTGACGGCCTTGTTGCATTGGCAATGGCACTTCAAATCTCAGGTCGGTTTGAGCCTGAAACGATGCCTGGGTGCCTCGCAGAATTTTTGGATTAGAAATCTTCAAGTGGGCGGTTAAATCGCTCATTCCTACGGCGAATTTCCTCCGCTTCCTCCGCATCAATACGGTTTTGTCTTTGGCTATCGCCATCAGGAAGACGCACTGGAACACTGAAACTAATTCGATTCGCAGTACCTGCGGTATGTCCTGCACCACCTTCAACTCCAACGCCGAAGACACTTAGTTTTGCTCCAGCACCGCCCTTGCTTTCTGCTGTTACAGCGACATCAAAATCAACGCGAGTAGCTACTCCGTAAGTTCCAACATTTACCAAGTTTCCGCCGAACTCTGCCCCAGACATGGCGGCGTTAACGTTGGGTCCATCTTCGCGTGCCTGGGCCTCTTTAACGCCGTCAATTATCTGAGTTAGTGTTTCAGCAACAAATTCTTTTAGTTCCATCTTGAGGTCACTCCGAACTGTCGCCGGGAATTTCTTCGCCAAGCATGCGAACCAAGGGTCGCTTCTTTCTTTCTGCCGCGCGAATATCATCACCAAATTTACTAAACATCTGGATCAGATCTTGCATCCCCGAAAAGTATTCATCTGAGATGTCCAGCTCACTCATTTTTTGAACCAACTCGTCGTGCAATTCTTCACGACTGAGCATCCCTCTTGCGTCAAGACCACCCAAATACACGCATACTTTGACCGCTTCCAAAGTCGCATTGTCCATGTGATTTACCTATCTTGATTGTCCATTGCATTGATTGCTTCCGCTGGCAGGGTCCATCCAGACATTTCTTCTGCGACACAAAACCGAAGATCTTCAGGAGACATAGCTTTGACCTGGGACGGGAGCCAATTGTGTTTTTGAACAAGGTAAAACTGTATTGCTTCAACGCCTTTGTGTTCTTTGTACCCTTCGCGCTGAGCTAGTCGGTCACCGAACACGACCAATCCAAAATTCAAATCAGCGTTAACACGCTCCAATCGATACGTAGCCTCGTAAATTCCAGTCATCAGACCTCCAATCGAATCATTCGCTTGCAATTTTACAAGATACAACCAGCATTGACAGCAACTGTTGAAAATTGATCCTTATTGGTTCTGAAGTCCGATAAGCTATAGGTTATCGGACATCAGAATGACTAGTTGCCGGACTCAGCATCTAGGTAACCTTTGGCTTTCAGGTGCTCGATCAACACCAACTCAACATAAGACGCAACGGTGCGTCGATCCTCTTTGGCGGCAATTTCCAAAGCAGCCTTTACTGTTGGTTCTATCCTCAATCCAAGGCTCGCTGTACGTGCCATTTTAGCTCCATTTAAAATTGTTAGCAATTGATAGTTGACTGCTAACATCTTCTGTTTAACATTTACTAACAATGTAACACAGGACTTGAGAGGTGCAAGAAATGGAAAACATAGGTCAGATTGCAGAGGTCAACGACATTATGAACGAACTCTATCGAGTTCGTGCGTCGCTTCAGCCTTGCGAGTCCGGAGTGTATCTCTTGCAGGAAAATGTTTACGACGAAGATCGGGAAAAATCGTCAATGTTAATCGATGGGATTCACCAAGCAGTTTCTGACTTGTCGCTTCAGGTTGGAAAACTGGTAACTAAATTGGACAACCCAGGCCTCAAGTTGATCAACGAAAAATAGTAACCACACTTTTTATCGGCATATCACTCCGATAAACTTGACACCCGCTTTTATCGGCATATTATACCGATAAACTTGACACCCGCTTTTATCGGCATATTATACCGATAAAAGCGAGGTGCTGATTATGGCTCTGATGAGCGAACTGGTTGAATTATGCGAGAGGCATAATGTCGACAAAGCTTCAACGTTGAGCGTGTTCGCTCGAAGATTGCGTGAGGCAGGGCGAGTGTCCAAGGCAGGTCGCGGTCGTGGCGCTGCACATATGACATTTTTGGATGCTGCCCGGTTTCTGATTGCATGCGCGGCAACGGATCACCCTGAGAAAGCAGCCGACAGTGAGTTTGTTTTCAGCAACCTTGTGCTGTCTTCGAGCGGTTCAGTAAATGCCGAAATCGACCCCAAGATTGAGGGAGCTGAAACCCTAGATGCCTGCCTCTCTGCTACGCTTGAACTCATTGCAAACGGAAAAATTCTTGAAAGAGCAAAAGCTGACTGGAAAGAAAAGTTGGAAACCCTCTCGGGTGGACCAGTCAATTTCCACGCTTTCATAGTTATCCATCGAAGCCATGTAGGCGCACAAATGCGGGTCCTGGGTAGCCAGTTGTTTTTCTACCATCCGGCACTCATTGACGTGATGAAAGCGGGAGATGAGGGCGGTTATCCGGCACAGAAACCCTTTCTTAAAGCCTTTGAACGCGAAACACATCGATTCCGTTCCGGGAAAAATCTGACCGCAGAGTTTGAAATGGAACTCCTGAAAGCGGTGGCGGATCTCATTGCAGGAAACGAAACATGACCGAACCGCGCGGTTCCTTTGAGGCTGTGTCTGCCAGCCAATAACGAGAAAGGGCTCTGCGTTGCGCGGTTTAATGTTTCATGTGCGTTCAAGAGCCCCAAGCAGACCCAAATTTCCCGTCGTGAGACGGCAATTCCCAGAGCCGTAGATCCGGCCCGATGGACCCGAACCCCGCCGTGAGGCGGCATGTCCCCTAGATGGAGAATTACGATGAAGAAACTGATTGAATTGCGCGAAAAGCGCGCCGCGAGAGTGGATGAAATGCGTAACCTGCACGCCAAAGACAATTTGGAAACCAAGGAAGAAGAGCGCTTCACTGCGCTTGAAAACGAGGTTTCCGACATCGACCGCCAGATCGCGCGAGAAGAGCGCATGGTGGCGTTTGAGCGTGAAGAACAGCACGGTGAAGCCGTTAGCGGTGGTGAGTTTGATCGTGAGATGCGAAATTACTCCCTTTCCTCCGCGATCAGCGGAGCCCTTTCGGGACAATTGACGGGCCGCGAGGCTGAGATTGATCAAGAGCTCAAGCGCGGACGCGAGAGCCGTTCTGGCGCTTCTGGCATTCATATCGCCGTTCCCTCCGAAATCCTTCTGGGTATGGAGCAACGCAATCAGACTGTCGGGACAGACGGTGCCGGCGGTTACACGGTGGCCACCAATCTGGCTTCGATGGCTGACCGCTTCCGGCCCGCGCTCAAGGTCGAAAAACTTGGCGCAACAATTCTCCGGGGCCTGACGGGGTTCCTTGATCTTCCGAACCTTGCTTCGAGCGGTACTGCTGGATGGGTCGCCGAAAATGGGGATGCGTCGCGATCCGCAGCCACATTCGAAAAGGTCTCCATGGCCCCGCAGACCGTTGCAGGCGAATACCAGCTTTCCCGGCGCCTGATGCTTCAGTCCAACGAAGCGATTGAAGCCGTTCTTCGCCGTGATCTGGGTTTCCTTCTCGCACAGGCACTCGACCTGGCTGCAATCAATGGCAGCGGTGTCGCGCCGGAACCGCTCGGTGTTCTTAACACCACAGGCGTCACGACTGTCACCACAGAATCCAACTTTTCGGATACTACGGCAAACCTGATTGCGGAGTTGGAATTGGACGATATCACGGGCACAGGCGCGTTCCTGACGAACCCAACCGTGATGAAAGATGTCCGCAAGCTCAAAGACGGTGACGGACACACCTATTCGCTTGCTGAGGTATTTCACAATGGGCGTGTTGAAGTTTCGTCTCAGGTGCCAACTGACATTGGTGCTGGAAGCGATAAATCTGCCTTGATTTATGGCCAGTGGGGTGAACTGTACCTTGGCTATTGGAGTGCGGTGGATATCCTGATCAACCCATATCACCCGGATGTCGCCTCCAATGGCGGTGCACTCCTCCATGCATTCCTGGATGCGGACGTAACGGTGCGCCATCCTGAAGCCTTTGCTTACGCGGAGATCTAGGATGATTTCGCTCGCTGACGCAAAAGCATATCTTCGGGTTGATTTCGACGACGAGGATGCTGTGATTCAGCGCCTTATTTCCGCGGCGAGCGACCACTTGTCCGCGATCGGTGTCGACATGTTGGCCGATCCCCTTCCTGATTCCGTTGAGCAGGCTCAATACCTGCTCATCAGTCATTTTTACGAAAACCGGGAAGCGACTGCCAAAGTCACCCGCAGGGAAATTGCGATTGGTGTCGATCGTCTGATCGCCCCTTATCAGGAGCAGGGCGTATGACCCAAATTGAAAAACGTGGCTACGCCACTGAACTTCGCGCCAGGGGTCGTCGCCTGGAAGGTTACGCAGCGACCTTCAA
This sequence comes from Roseibium sp., assembly GCA_017643925.1. Taxonomy (GTDB): domain Bacteria; phylum Pseudomonadota; class Alphaproteobacteria; order Rhizobiales; family Stappiaceae; genus Roseibium. Next base: position 116,367 of record JAEPML010000007.1, read on the forward strand.
CGAGGCCGCTGATATCGGCGGCCGCTTCATTGAGACCATCGCGCCAGGTGCATTCGCTAACTCACTGCGCTCTGGGGTAGACGTGCTCGCCCTTGTTGATCACGATCCGGGTCGGGTGCTCGCGCGTACGCGCTCGGGAACACTCCGGCTCGCAGAAGACAGTCGGGGGTTGGCCTTCGATCTCGATATCCCCGACACCACGGCTGGGCGTGATGTTCTGGCGTTGGCGGAACGTGGCGACCTGGGCGGAATGTCCTTCGGCTTCACAATGATGGAAGAAAATCGGCAAGGTGACCGCCGAGAATTGCGTGCTGTCGAGTTGCATGAAATCAGCGTGGTCTTGGCATGGCCAGCCTACGACGGGACTGTGGTTCAGGCTCGCAATCGATTGAAGCAGCCGTCTGACTTTCACGCGTACGCAAACCGGGCTATGCGCCTTTTGGAGGTTTCCCGATGAGTTTCTTCGACCGTCTTTTGGGGCGCGAGAGGCGCTCGACCATCAAATCCGATGATCCTTACCTAGCTGAATGGTTTGGCCTGAGAAGTGGAATCGGCGGTTATACGGATCCGGCGCGAGCGAGCGGTATTGCTGTTGCTCACGCCTGTATATCAATCGTCAGCCAGAACTTGGCGGCCATGCCGTTGAACCTTTACCGCAGGATTGAATACGGTGGACGGGAGCGCGCCGCAGACCACCCGCTCTATTCTGTGCTTCATGACATGTCGAATGCGACACTGACCGCTTTTGAAGCGCGAGAAACGCTCATTGCGTCCCTTATGGTGACAGGCAATGCATTTGCAGTTCTAGAGCGCAATCAGCGAGGACAGGTGACTGCACTGAACCCTATCGATCCGGGTACTGTGGCCGTCGAGAAATTGCAGAATGGCCGCCTGAGATATCGAGTTTCGTATTCCTCTGGCGGCACGCGATTTTACCTGCAAGAAGAGATGCTCCACTTGCGGTTTCGCCTTGGCCGTGATGGTGTCATGGGCCTTTCTCCAATCCAAATCGCCCGCGAGACCTTCAATCTCGCCCTGACGCAGCAGGACACTGCATGCGACCAAGCTTCCAAGAGCTTCAAGCCCGAAGGGGCACTGGTTTTTCCAAACACCATTGGAACCGAGCAACGGCAAAGCGTGCTGGATAAACTCGAAACCAAAGTCAATTCGGATCTGTCGACGCGTGGTATTCTTGTCCTCGATGGTGGAACGGATTGGAAGTCGTTTTCCTTCTCTTCCAAGGATGCCGAGTTCCTGGATAGCCGAAAGCTTACCAACCTCGATATCTGCCGTATCTGGGGCGTTCCGCCGACCGTCGCAGGGATTACGGACAACGCCACCTATTCGAACAGCGATCAGGAAAGCCGGGCACTGGTAGTGCGTTGCCTGGCCCCAATGGCGCGACGTGTCGAGCAGGCCATGAACGCAACACTTTTGACAGACACAGCTCGAAAGTCCCTGTTCATCGAACATGATCTTGCCGGGTTGCTGCGCGGTGACATGAAGGCTCGTTACGACGCATACAGCGTCGGCCGGAATGGCGGCTGGTTGTCGGTAAATGAAATCCGAACCCTTGAGAACATGCCGCAAATCGAAGGCGGCAATGAGTTTCTGTCTCCCCTCAACATGACACAACTGGGGGATCGGGATTCGGATGACGGGGGCAGCAACAATGACATCTGAATTGCTGCCCAAATACATTACGCCCGAAGAATTTGCCGAACACTTCCGCGTTCCAGTCCGGACAGTTCGTGAGATCGCGCGCCGTTTGGGAGCATGTTCGCAAATTGGCAATGCTATCATTTTGCGTGAAGACGATGTCCGTCGGATAATGGAGGAAACGCGACCATGCCCCTCGAAATCTTCCGCCGTGGAAAGGTCTGGCACTATCGAGGTACCATTAACGGACGGCGGCTCCGAGGCTCTACTAAAACGGCTGACCGAAAAATCGCGGAACGGGTCAAAGCGGAAGTCGAGGCGCGGGCGTGGCAACGTCATTTCGATGGACCCGGGGCAGGACTAACTATGGCGCAGGTCTTTACTGCGTATCTCGACGCTGGGAAATCGGATCGCTTCTTGTTGAAACTGGCAGCGCATTGGAAAGATACTCCCGTAGAAGATATCCAGGCTGAAATGATCCGCCGTGCAGCCAAGAAACTCTATCCGTCGGCCAATGAACCGACATGGAATCGCCAGGTGATTAAGCCGACGCAGGCCGCAATCAACCACGCTGCTGACCTTGGATGGTGCCCGCGTATTTCAGTCAAACGTTTCCCGGAAAATCCTGAAGTAAAAACCCCGGTCACAACGAAATGGGTGCGTGCCTTTCACGCCCAAGCAACCAAGGATGATCTCCCTCATCTTGGTGCAATTTGTCTGTTCATGTTTGCGACCGCAGCGCGTGTCGGCGAAGCTTGCCGAGTGACTTGGGCGGACGTTGATCTGCATTCCGCGATGGCAACAATTTACCTTTTCAAACCGAAACCATGGAGCCGCGTGGCACATCTTCCACCAGAAGTCGTCGCGGCGCTCGCAAACATACCTTCGAACAGGAAAAAGGACGAGCTTGTCTTCGGGTACGCAGTACGCGGCAGCCTCCGCTGCGCCTGGAACAATGTCGCCCTGCGCGCGAACATTGAACCGCTTACCCCGCACTGCTGCCGTCACGGCTTCGCGACCGAAATGCTGCGCAAGGGGTTCGATGTAAAGACGGTGGCCGAAAGAGGAGGTTGGAGAGACGCGACAACGGTTCTTCGCACCTATGCCCACGCAATTGAAGATAAGACCGTCACAAACGCGCTTTTTGGCACACCAGTGACACAGCGCAAAACCAAAAAGCGTACAAAGAATTGATTTTAAAGGAGAAAACAATGCAGAATACATACCCTCGTTGGGAGGGGTGGCCCACCTATCGGGATAAGGCTTCACCGGCGATTGGTCAATTCAAATCCGGCCGAAACGAAAAAAGGCCGGTCGATGACCGGCCTTGTTCCAATTGTCCGAGCGGATCAGAAGTTGCTCGTGATCGGGCCTGCCGGCTCGTAATAAACCGGAGCAGCCGGTGTGGTATTGAAGGTGTAGCGCGCACCGAGGCGGAACTCGTGAGCCGTCAGGTCGTCCCATTTGACGCGCGACTCTCCAGAGCCGACATTGTTGAATTTGACGGTCTTGGCTTCACCAAGGTCCTTGTAGCGGTAACCGGCATCGATCGACCAGTTGTTCGTTACCGCGTAGGACGCACCGGCCATCAGGGCCCATGCAAAGTTCCATTCGCTGTGATCGCCATCATAGTTCGAGCGTCCCGAACCACCCGGGTTGACCGAGTAGGTGCCGCTTGTACGCACATAGGCCGCACCGATACCGGCACCGACATATGGCGTGATACGGTTCCAGGTTCCGAGATCGACGTAACCGTTGAGCATAACGGTCCAGACATCAATGTCCGCAAATTCCTCGGAGTAGCCACCGGTACACGTGCCGCAGACTGCGTAGCCCTTGGCCTGGGCCGGGGTTTCATAGTCGACGGTCAAATCCGTACGGAACCAGCGATTGAACTTGTAACCGACACCAACGCCGATCATCCAGGCATCGTCGAGCGATTCGCGTTCGAAACGAAGGTCGCCAATGACCGGATCGCTGAAACTGCCGCTCGGGTCACCGTAAATCTTGTAGCCGATATCGCCACGCAGGTAGAAGCCGCCAACTCTTGGCGCTTCCGGGATGTGTTCAATAACCGGAGTTGGCAAATCCGCAGCATAGCCCGCAGTGGAAAGCACAACAGCAAAGCCGGTCAAAGACAAACACTTAAAAAATTTGCTCATGTCCTCGTCCTCTTCCAGTGAGCGTCCGCCTTACCTATTGCTCGGACACATCAAACTTGAGAGGATACTGAAGGCAATTCATTAATGCTGACTTAACTCTGTTCTTTAACCGCGTTTTTTTACCTTAACAAAAACTTAACAGAGCAGAGTATTTACAATAAATTAACAACCACCCCAATTGGGCGACCATTATTGCAGGAGAATTACTTCATGCTGCCGCAGAGGCAACGACATTGGCAATGTCGTCCACAACCTGATGGACGAGGGTGGCGTCGTCGCCCTCCGCCATGACCCGAATGAGCGGTTCCGTGCCCGAGGCACGAATAACCAGTCGTCCGGCTTTGCCAAGCCGCGCTTCTCCGTCTTCGATTGCAGAACGGACCTGGTCCTGCTCGAGCGGCGCACCTCCGCTGTACCGGACGTTCTTGAGGATCTGCGGCACGGGCTCAAATCGCCGGCACACTTCAGAGACAGGCTTGCCCTGATCCTTGACGCAAGCAAGCACCTGCAGGGCCGCGATCAAACCGTCGCCGGTTGTGGCAAAGTCGGAAAGAACGATATGGCCGGATTGCTCCCCACCAACGTTGAAACCGTTGGCGCGCATGTGTTCGACCACGTAGCGGTCTCCAACCTTTGTTCTGGCCAGTGTCAGTCCAAGGTCTTCGAGATAGCGTTCCAGTCCCAGGTTCGACATCACGGTTGCCACGATGCCATTGCCTGAAAGCCGGTCGTTCGCCTGCCAGGACTGGGCAACGACAGCCATCAGCTGGTCGCCGTCAACCACTGCTCCGGTCTCGTCCACGATGATCACGCGGTCGGCATCACCATCCAGGGCAATTCCGATATCTGCCCGAACCTCGTGCACCTTGCGGGACAGGGCACCTGTAGACGTGGAGCCACACTCTTCATTGATGTTGAAGCCATCCGGGCTGACACCCATCGAAATCACGTCGGCACCGAGCTCCCAAAGGGCTTCCGGTGCAACCTTGTAGGCAGCCCCGTTGGCACAGTCGATGACGACCCGGAGACCTTCAAGACTCATTTCGCGCGGCAGGGTCCGTTTGGCGAATTCGATATAGCGCTGTTGCGCCCCGTCGATCCGCTTGGCACGGCCCAGGTCGCGTGTGCCTGCGAGACGCGGTGTGAGGTCGGTTTCAACCAGATCCTCGATTGTTTTCTCGATTTCATCGCTCAGCTTGAACCCGTCCGGGCCAAAGAACTTGATGCCGTTGTCCTGGAACGGATTGTGCGACGCTGAAATCATCACACCAAGGTCTGTCCGGAGCGATCGCGTCAGCATGGCGACCGCCGGAGTCGGCATTGGCCCCAGTAGGAAGACATCCATCCCGACAGACGTGAAACCGGCAACCAGTGCCGTTTCCAGCATGTACCCGGACAATCTGGTGTCTTTTCCGATAACGACACGATGACGATGGCCACCATTCTTGAACACCAACCCGGTCGCCATGCCAACCTTGAGAGCCATTTCTGCGGTCATTGGATAGGTGTTCGCCTGACCGCGGATACCATCGGTCCCGAAAAACTTGCGCATCTGTCGTGCCTGTCTGTTTTGTCTTGCGCCCTGTTTAACGCAGTTATGCCATGTTGCGCTTCAAAATATGTGAGCAATTGTTACTATTCACTAACGATCCGGCCGGGCTCGAAACGAAAAATGCCCGGCGCAAGACCGGGCATCTTCAGCTTATTCGGAAATCCGGCAATCAGGACTGCGGCTGAGGCTCCATGCCACCGCTTGCCTCGTCGCCACCACGTTTGGCTCCGGCTGTCGGAACCGCCGAGGAACGTCCGACCGGCTGGTCGTCATCGGTGTCGCGCACCGGTGGCTTGCCATCGAGCAGGTCCTTGATCTCGTCGCCGGACAGGGTCTCGTACTCAAGCAGCCCCTTGGCGATGATATGCAGCTGGTCCTCGTGATCTCCCAGGATCTTGTTCGCGGTTTCATAGCCCTGGTTGACGAAGGACTTGATCTCCGCGTCAACGATCTTCTGGGTCTCGTCGGAGACATGCTGGTTCTTGGCGACCGAATGACCCAGGAACACTTCTTCCTGGTTCTCACCGTAGAGCAGCGGGCCCAGCTTGTCGGACATGCCGAACTGCGTCGCCATTGCACGCGCGAGCTTGGTTGCCATCTGAATGTCACCCGACGCACCAGAAGTGACCTTCTCGTATCCGAAAATCATCTCTTCTGCGACACGCCCACCCATGGCCACGGCGAGGTCTGCCTTGCACTTGGCACGGGTCAGGGACACCTGATCCTTCTCCGGCAGGCGCATGACCATGCCCAGCGCACGCCCGCGCGGGATAATCGTTGCCTTGTGGATCGGATCGGACGCTTCCTGATGCAGTGCCACCAGCGCGTGGCCTGCTTCGTGGTATGCGGTCAGTTTCTTTTCTTCCTCGGTCATCACCAGAGTGCGGCGTTCAGCACCCATCATGACCTTGTCCTTGGCATCTTCGAACTCGGCCATCGTGACCAGGCGCTTCGAGCGGCGCGCAGCCAGCAATGCGGCTTCGTTGACCAGGTTCATCAGGTCTGCACCCGAGAAACCCGGTGTTCCGCGTGCCAGTGTCTTCACATCGACGTCAGGTGCGAGCGGAACCTTGCGCATATGCACCTTCAGGATTTTCTCGCGGCCGGTGATATCCGGGTTCGGAACGACAATCTGACGGTCGAAACGGCCGGGACGCAGCAGGGCCGGGTCCAGAACATCCGGACGGTTGGTAGCCGCGATGATGATGACACCTTCGTTCGGCTCGAAACCGTCCATTTCGACAAGCAGCTGGTTGAGGGTCTGCTCGCGCTCGTCATTGCCGCCGCCGAGGCCGGCGCCGCGATGGCGACCGACAGCGTCGATCTCGTCGATAAAGATGATGCACGGCGCGTTCTTCTTGGCCTGCTCGAACATGTCACGGACACGGGATGCACCCACACCGACGAACATTTCCACGAAGTCAGAACCGGAAATGGTGAAGAATGGCACATTCGCTTCGCCGGCAACCGCACGAGCGGTCAGGGTCTTACCGGTGCCCGGAGGGCCGACGAGGAGAACACCGCGCGGAATACGACCACCCAAGCGCTGGAACTTTTGCGGGTCCCGCAGAAATTCAACGATCTCCTGGAGGTCTTCCTTGGCTTCGTCAATGCCGGCAACGTCTTCGAAGGTCACGCGGCCATGCGCTTCGGTCAGAAGCTTGGCCTTGGATTTGCCAAAACCCATCGCCTTGCCGCCTGAGCCCTGCATCTGGCGCATCACGAAGATCCAGATGCCGAGAATAATCAGCATCGGCAGCCAGGAAAACAGTGCAGACAGAAGCGGGGAATTTTCAGCCGGAGGACGCGCGGTAACGAGAACGCCCTTCTCTCTCAGCTCGTTGACATATTGCGCACCGTCTGGCGCATAGGTCTGGAAGCTCCCGCCGGTGTTGTAGTTACCGGTGATCTTCTGTTCCTGTATCGTCACGTTCTTGACAGAGCCGTTGTCGACTTCCTTCATGAAATCGGAATAGGCAATGTCATTGGTCGCACCGTTGTGAGACGGGCCCTGAAACAGCTGGAACAATGCGATCAGCAGGAGAGCGATGATCACCCAAAGAGCAAAGTTGCGAAAGTGTGCGTTCATTTTGTTCCCTTAACCGCCCTGCGCGAGATTTTGCGCGGTCGCTTTTCTCCAAGCGTACATAGGTCGCCCAAAGCCCGCTGCCAAGGCGGTGCGCCATAGTTGCGCACGTGCACTGACTATTTTGTTAAGGCCGGACAATTATCAGATGTTTGATATGAGGAAAACCTCATATTTCCGCGCCTGTATCCTCAATTTGCATATGGTTAGCCACCAATTTACCTTGGAACGGCAGGCGCGCCAAATCCAGACCCGGGATTAAATCGGCCTTTTCTTCAAAAACCCCCAGAGTTTCAGGCATCCAATGGACCATGCCGGATTCCGACCACACCACCGGTGAACAGGCAAAGGCTTGTTTCGGCCACCCCTCCGGCCAGATGACTTCACGGCTCCGCACCGGGGCATTGCAAAGAGCACCCAGAAACAATCCGGCTTCAACTTTCCTTGAGGCGTGGTTTTCCAGGCACTCAACGGAGAAACGCGCGTCCCAGGGCCCAGAAACCTTTGCGACCTCAACCGTTTCTGGCGGGGTTCTTCCGGCTTCTCTCCAACAGACAAGCCAGTCTCTGCTCAGGCTGAACATCGCTCCTGACAACGGCCGGGCCAGAACTTCCCCTGCAAGGATCTCGTTGTCGAGCTTCTGAAGTTTGCTCAGACGCAGATGTTTCGGACGACCGGTCACCCGCGCGACCAGAAGGCTCAGCAGCCTCAACCTGAGTTCCTCCGGTGCTTTCCTGAAAACGGCCATATCCAGCTTGAGCGGTCCGGCTGGATGCTCAACCACACTGTCTTCGTAGAGCCGAAGCAGAACACCTTCCAGGGCTTCCCGGGCTCGTCGAAGCTGCAAGGCCGTTTGCGCCATGCGATCTACGGTCAGTCCCTCTTCTGCGAGAAGCGCGGTCAGGCGCCTCAAACGGCTCCTCTTGTATTTTTCACTCTGATTGGAAGGATCTTCGCACCAGGAAAGACCCCGATGTTCAAGGCTGACAACGAGTTCCTTCTTTGGAACCCCGAGGAAGGGCCTCAAAAGATGCAAGCCTTCAAGCCCGTCTGGTTGGTCCGCGGACATTGCGCTCAGGCCAAAGAGCCCGCTGCCCCGTGTCAGCCGGTCCAGAAAGGTTTCGGCCTGGTCATCAAGATGGTGTGCGAGCAGCAGAACCTGCGCACCGGATGCCTTCATGTGTTCTGAAATCAGTCGGTAGCGCGCGCTGCGCGCCTCTTCCTGCAGATTTCCGGACGGCTTTTGCCCTGTCCAGCGCAGGATGTCACACTGAAGACCTCTTTGCCGGGCGGCAGACCTGACAAACTCGGCTTCGGCAGCACTTTCGGCCCGCAATTGGTGATCAACGACGACGACGGCAGCTGTTCCGGACCAATGGCTCCGGGCTTTCCATTCGCAAAACAAGACGAGGAGACAGAGACTGTCGGCACCGCCAGAAACGGCGAGCATGATATCTGAAAAAGGTGTCAGCCTGGAAAAGAGGGCATCGACGTCTTCATCCGGGAGCCCAATCGGCTCGACCGGATCATCAGGAACATTGCGCACGACGGCGTTCGTCCCGGGCCTGCGAGAGAACGGCGGGCGCTGCATTCGGGTACTTGTTCAAAAGCTCCGAGAAAGTTGCGCAGGCCGCATCGGCCTCCCCGAGGCCTCTCAGGGACACACCGAGCTTCAGCAGGCTGTCGGGGCTCTTCGAACTCCGTGGATGGTCGGTGTAGGTTTTCAGGAAGGCATCCGCCGCCTCGCGGTAATTCTGCTGCGCCAGCAGGCTTTCGCCAAGCCAGTATTGTGCGTTGGCGGCCAGATCACTGTCCGGATAGTTTTCGATGAAGGTTCTGAACCCACGTTCGGCGCCGGCATAGTCGCCATTGACGGCAAGCGAATAGGCCTGATCGTAGTCGGTTCTCGGGTCCCCGCTGCCGATCACGTTTGCGATCAGATCATCGTCAGTGGCGAAACTGGGGTCGGGCGCAAGGTCTTGCCCTGTGCCCGGAAGGTTTTCGATCCCGTTGGCAAGGGCCGACAGGTCGATCGGTCCATTCGAAGGAAGACCACTTCCCTCCTGGTACCCGCCGGACTGGCTCCAATCGCCGTCACCCGAGCCACTTGCAGGAAGCGTCGCCAATCCTCCGCCGGGGGCCGCAAGGGTCCCCGTCTGCGGTGTTCCATCCGGTGCCAGGCCTGGTGCCACATCAGAGCGTTTGCGTGGCGTCCCGCCTTCGAGCTGCTGGAAACGGTATTCATTGTCTTCCTGCATGCGGCGGATCTGGTCCTGCAATTCCCGCATCTGGTAAGACATTTGCTCGATCTGGCCGGTCAGAACGCGGATACGCTCTTCCAGCTGGCCAATACGTACTGACGAGTCATCTTTCTTGCGCCCGAACAGCTGCGCCTCGGACGGTGTGGCCGCGGCAATGAACACCAGCGCCATGGCGAGACTGACCAGTCCCTTGATATTTTGCATTCACTCCTCCGGTTCCAGGCCTTCAGGCTTCAGAAATGTCTGAATCGAAATGGATCGCCCGTCAGGCCCTCACGCATGAAGTCTTATCATGCCCGGTATTCTACTCAAGTGCACAGAGCGCTCCGACTTCGGCCAAATTTTGACGATTTCAACGTCGCAGCCAAAGAAATCGGTCATATGCATTCGGTCAAACGAAAAAAGACCGGGTTGATCAACCCGGTCCTTTCACAATTTATAGACTTCAGATCAGTTGGTCGCGTTGTTCAGCACCGTCACGGCGCGACGGTTCTGCGACCAGCAGCTGTTGTCGTTACAAACGGCGACCGGTCTTTCCTTGCCGTAGGAAATCGTCTTGATGCGTGAAGCGCTCACACCCTGCGAGACAAGGTAGTCCCGTGCAGCCTGTGCACGCCTCGCGCCCAGCGCGATATTGTACTGACGCGTACCGCGTTCGTCCGCATGTCCTTCAACGGTGATCGTGTACTGCGAATACCGGCTGAGCCACTTGGCCTGGTTGGCCAGCGTTGTCTGGCCCTGCGCGTTCAAGGTCGACTTGTCTTCCTCGAAAAAGACGCGATCACCGACATTCACGACAAAGTCCTGACCGGTCCCCGGTTTCACATTCCCCGTAAGCCCATCCGGTTTGGTCTGGGCGCATGCAGCTGCCAACAGAGCGGCAAAACACACCGCAATCCATCGGGCACCCATTGCCGCATTTACTCGTTTCAACATTCCTGTCTCCTAATCCCCAGCCCGCTCACCTGACGTCCGTCCATCCGGCTTTAGGTAAACGCTTTCTAGCCAAAGCTGGTTAAAAGCGTCTTTTTAAACTTGGTAAGCGAAAGCTTAACACGATTGCCGGTCGTTCCTGATCATCGGCTGCTAGTTGATCAGAGGCGACCAGGACGGGTCCGACGCGAAGGCGGGCGTATCCACTCGCTGTTCGTTGTAACCCGTCAGATCCACTGTCCAGACCTGCGGTCCGCCGGTGGCCCCCGGTGTGTCCCGGAAAAACACCAGAACACGGCCATTTGGTGACCAGGCCGGTCCTTCGTTGTGATAGCCCTCGGTCAGGATGCGCTCGCCCTTGCCGTCCGGACGCATGACACCGATCATGAATCGGCCCTGATGCTGTTTGGTGAAGGCAATCAAATCACCGCGAGGTGACCAGACCGGGGTCGAATACCGTCCCGGGCCGAATGAAATGCGCTGAGCGCTCCCGCCATTCGCATTCATGACGTAAAGCTGCTGCGTGCCCCCGCGGTCGGATTCGAACACGATCTGACGGCCGTCGGGAGAGTAGGACGGGCTTGTATCGATCGCCGCCGTGTTGGTCAGCCGCGTCGTCCGTCGCGAACGCAGGTCCATCTTGAAGATATTGGCGTTGCCGCCCTGCTGCAGGCTCATGACAACACTCTGTCCGTCCGGGGAAAACCGCGGCGCAAAGGTCATGCCGGGAAAATTGCCGACGATCTCGCGCTGTCCGGTTTCGATGTTGAGCAGGTAAACACTCGGATCGGCCCCACCGTAGGACATATACGTGATTTCCTGGCGGCTCGGCGAGAAACGTGGCGTCAGAACCAGATCGTCGCCCCGGGTCAGGTAGCGCACATTGGCCCCGTCCTGGTCCATGATGGCAAGGCGCTTCACGCGCTTGTCCTTGGGACCCGTCTCGTCAACGAAGACGATGCGCGTATCGAAATAGCCTTTTTCACCGGTCAGCCGCTCATAGATCGCATCGGCAATGATATGCGCAAGCCGGCGCCAGTTTTCCGGTGTCGTGTAAAACTGCTGTCCGAGCATCTGCTCGGCCGCGAACACATCCCAGAGCCGGAATTCCGCGCGCAGCCGCCCGTCAGGCTGCTTGATGACCGTTCCGGTCACGAGAGCCTGGGCACTGATCTGACGCCAGTCGCCGAAGCGCGGCGTGGAATTCACGCTCATGTTCTTCTGGATGAAACTGGCCGGATCGAGGGGATTGAACAGACCAGACCGTTTCAGGTCGGCCGCGATGACCGAGGTCATGTCCGCCGCCAGCTTGCTCCCGCCACCTTCGGAGGAAAAGGAGGGAAGCGCGATTGGCAAGGGTTCGATATTGCCCTGGGTGATATCAATTTCGACCAGCGCCTGCGCCGAGCTCTGTGCAAACACCATGGCGATTGAAAAAAGAACCAGGCGGGTACTGGCAGCCAGGCCCCGCAGTCCAATAAATGCTTTCAAAATTCCACGCATGAGCACTTTCGCTCCCTCATCGAAATCCGTCCGACCAGGCCGGACTATCCCCCAAGCATCTCTCTCGGGTCAAAATTCACAATCACTTCCTGCCATGCTTCATACTTGGCAATTGGAAGAGAATAAGGCTGACAGCGCATAATCGCACGAACGGCACTGCTCGCGGCTGCGCGGAAGGCCGGGTTCCCGTTGGAATTCAGGACTTCCGGACTGCTGGAGACTTCACCGGACCGCGACAGGTTGAACCTTACACGAACCTTGAGCTCTTCTGCACCAACCGCTCCGACCGGCGGGTTCCAGCACTGGGCAACCTGTCCGCGCAAGGCATCGAGTTCCGATTGCGACATCCGGATGTTCTGCGCCCCCTGCCGGGAGCCGAGCGACGCGGGTTGCTGTGACGCGTTTCCGGTCTGCTGTGCCGGCTCGACCTTGTTCAGGAGAGCCGCGATCTGGTTCGCACTGAAGTCATCTCGCGGGGCTTCCGCCGAGCGCCGCGGCGGCGTCGGCTTGGATCTCGGCGCGACGCTGGTCACGATCGGCTGTGGCGCAGGGGCGGCTTGCTGCTGGGGCTCCGGTTCCGGTGCCGGTTCTGGTTCCGGCGCTGGCTCAGGCTCGGCAGCTGGTGCCGGCTCAGGCTCGGGTTCGGGCGCCGGTGCAGGCTCCGGCTCGGCGGCGACTTCCGGTTCGGGGGCCGGTGCCGTGGTCGGTGAAGGCGTGGGCGGCGAGGGCTGCTGAACTTCACTTTCCCCCGGCTTGTCGGCGGGTTGGGGCGGTTCTTCCGTTTCCACCTCGGCCGGTTGAAGTGCTGCAACTTCGCGCACCTCGGCTGTTCGTTCACCCAACCGGAGCTGCGTGAACTCCTCAACGGGCACGAGATCGACCGGCAGGGACTCAACCTGCGGAACGGAAAAGCTCTCCGCGTCCGGAAAGGCGATCAAGCCCCAGACCAGGATGGTCGAATGACCAATCAAAGACGCGATGAGACCTGCGCGCATGACGCGTTACGAGTCCCGTTCTTCCAGAGTGACAAGGCCGAGGCGTTTAAACCCGGCCGCGTTGATCCGCCCCATCAATTTCATCATCGTACCGTAGTCCGCATCCTGATCGCCGCGCACATAGATACGTTCATCGTATCCATTGGCTGCGATGGCTTCGAGTTTCGGCACGACTTCTTCAATCAGGATCGGCGTGTCCTGAATGAAAATCTCTCCCGAGGAATTGACTGAGATCGTTATCGGTTCCGTGTCGCCCTCCAGGGCCTTGGCCCGGGTTTCGGGAAGGTCGATCGGCACGCCCACTGTCAAGAGCGGTGCGGCGACCATGAAAATGATCAGGAGAACCAGCATGACATCCACAAATGGCGTCACGTTGATTTCGCTCATGGGAGCGTGGCGCTTCCTGTGACGCCGACCGCGGCGACCAGAGCCTTGCGAGGAACTGACCTGCATGGCCATGCCTATCCCCTTTCGTCAATCTGACGGGACAGGATGGCGGAGAACTCGTCCGCAAATCCTTCCATCCGGGAAACGGCCTTGCCGACGTCAGAAGAAAACTTGTTGTAGGCAATAACCGCCGGAATGGCCGCCAGCAGGCCAAGCGCGGTCGCGAACAGAGCCTCTGCAATCCCGGGTGCGACGACGGCCAGGTTGGTGCTCTCGGAAGCCGCGATCGCCTGGAAAGCGGTCATGATCCCCCACACAGTCCCGAACAGACCGATAAACGGCGCGGACGAGCCGACCGTTGCGAGAATGAGCAGGCGGCTCTCCAGCCGTTCGGCCTCACGCTGAATGGTCACATCCATTACCCGGTCGATACGTTGCTGCAGGCTGCCGATTGCCGGACGGGACCCTTCATGACTGCGTTTCCATTCGCGCATGGCGGCGACGAAGAGCGCCGACATGGAATGGTTGACGCGATTGTGAAGCGTTCCATACAGCTCCTCGAGCGACTGCCCGGACCAGAACACGGTTTCAAACCGGTTCATCTGTCTGCGCGTGCGCCCGATCAGGAAGAACTTGTCGACAATGATGGCCCAGCACCAGACGGAAGCGCCCAGCAGACCGATCATGACGATTTTGACGACGATATGTGCTTGCCAGAACAACGAGAAGAACGAGATGTCGCCTTCAGGCGCTGCCAATGTAGATTGGACAAGTGTTTCCATAAACTCCAAGACCTCTGGGCCGCGTGGTGCTGTTACGTGTTCAAGCCTTCGGCAACGACAGCAATGAGCCGGAAATTCGATCCCGGCCCCTTTGGCCTGCCGTCTCTCTGACGTTTGAATTTGTCAAAACTGGGACTTTGCCGAACAAACCAAGTCGTTATCTAAAGGAATCAATTAAGGTTACTGCAAGCTTAACGCGGAAATCTATTTCAAGCTATTTTGATCAAATCAGGCACAATACCAGGATAACTTTCATACAAGCGCTTCATTACGCGGATGTTTCGCGCGCCGAGTGGCGCGAGAGATTTTCGGCCAGATGCTGCGGCAAGCGGGTCGGTCTGCCTTCTGCCGTGATCACGGCGACGGTCACAGCCGCCGAAACCAGCAACTCCTCCCCCCGATAAATCAACTGATCCAGCTTGATCCGCGCACCTTTGTACTCTGCCAGACTGGTCCTGACTTCCAGGATATCGTCGATCCGGGCAGGTCTCTGGAAGTCCAGTGTCATGCCCCGGACGGCAAATGCCAGGGACGGGCCATGCCGACCGGAAGCCAGCTCCGTGTGATGAATACCCATCAGGCGCAAAAAGTCGGACCGGGCCCGTTCAAAAAATCGGACATAGGCCCCGTGATACACGATGCCCGTGAAATCGGTGTCTTCATAATAAACCCGCACGGGCAAGACATGTCCGCCATCTTCAAGGCGCCCGGCAAGATCCGGCCAATCACTCACGGCTCAATCCTTCTGCAAAAATGCGAAAAGGCCTCCCGGTCTCCTGACCGGAAGGCCTGTCCATCTAGGTAGGCGTGACCTTAGGCTGCGGCAACATCCGCGAGGAATTTCTCGACCGATGCCCGCAGGTGCTCGGCCTGCTGCTTCATCTCGATTGTTGCCGTCAGCATGTCGCCAACAGCTGCCGAGTTCTGCTCCACACCTTCGTTCAGCGACACAACCGTGTCGGCAACGCTGCGTGTTCCGTCGGCCGCTTCCGCAACATTGCGCGAGATTTCGTTGGTTGCCGCGCCCTGCTGCTGAACCGCGTCGGCAATCGTCGTGGTGTAGGAGTTGACCTCCTCGACCGATTCCGACACGCGGCCAATCTCATCCACTGCTTCAGTGGTCGATGCCTGAATCGAGGCGATCTGTGTAGAGATCTCTTCGGTTGCCTTGGCCGTCTGACCGGCCAGCGACTTGACCTCGGAGGCAACAACCGCAAAGCCCTTGCCGGCATCACCGGCCCGTGCGGCCTCGATCGTGGCGTTCAGCGCCAGCAGGTTGGTCTGTTCTGCGATTTCGGAAATCAGCGAGACAACATCACCGATCTTGTTGGCCGCTTCCGCCAGACCGGAGATTTTGGTGTTGGAGCTCTGTGCTGCTGCCGTCGTCTGCTCGGCAATCGTCGCCGTGGTTTCGACCTGGCGGGAGATTTCAGAGATGGACGCATTAAGCTCTTCTGTCGCAGAGGCAACGGCCTGCACGTTGGAAGACGCATTTTCAGATGTACTCACCGCGGTCTGCCCCTGGGCAGACGCCGCTGCGGACCGGTCATTCAACGCGGAAGACACGTCTTCGACACGTGCGATGTTGGTTTCCACCAGCTCCAGTGCCGTTTGCGATTCCGCGCGGAAGTCGTTGATCAGCGAATCGATCAGTTGCTCGCGTTTCTCGCGGGCGATATGTCCGACCTTGCGCTCGGAAGCAAGTCGCTCGCGTTCAATGGAATTGTCCTTGAACACCTCGATGCAGCGCGCCATGCGGCCGATCTCGTCCTGGCGCTCGGTTGCCTCAACCTGGACTTCCAGATCACCGTCGGCAATCTTGCGCGCGGCCGCCGACAGCCGCTCCATCGGCGCGAACATGCGTCGTGTGATCCACCAGATAAGGCCCACGATCGGGATAAGACACACGAACCCGGAGATGACACCGCCAAGCGTGATGCGGTCGGCTGCAGCGGACAGTTCAGTCTGCTGAACGGCCTCAACCACACCATAGGGCGTGCCTTCGAATGAATTGGTCGCTTCCGCGAAACGATAGTCGCTGCCACCCAGTTCGATCATGCGATCGCCCGCCGCGATGTCGGCCAGTGTGTGGACGGCGCTGGCTTTGCCTGTTTCATCGAGCTGAACCAGCTGGCTTGCGGTATCAACCAGGAAAATCTTTTCGCTTTCGCCAATGCCCGACGGATCGTTGAGCAATGTGGCGAGGTTTTCCATGTTTGCCGAGAAGGCAACGGCGCCAAAGAAGCGATCCAGGTAGAAGACCGGTGCGGCAAGAACAAGAGAGACCTTGCCGTCGGATTCGGTCACGAAACCGGAGGAATAGATCTGGCCAGCTGCAAGGCTGCCGTCATTGCCGGCTGCAAACAGGTTGCCCATGGCAATCTGCACCGGATTGCCCTTGATGTCGGCCTCGTCAACATGAAACCCGAATTCCGGACCCTTGTGATAGGTGTAGGTGATGAACCCTTCCGGATTGGCAAGTGCCACGTCTGAAAACAGACCCTGGCCAATGACATCCTGATAAATCGGATGCACGACCTTGTGGTTGTTGACGTAGTAATTCGACTCGGCCGGCTCTACCAGCAGGTGACGCTCATGCGGTTCATGCGGATTGTCCGTGACGAAAATCTTGCGCAGCGTTTCCTTCTGACCCTCTTTCAGGTTCTTCCAGCCGACCATGGTCTTCATGAGGCTGTCCTTGGCCTCTTCCAGAGACACAAAGAATTTAGCACTGTAAAGAACCTGGTCCAACGCCAGCTCAAGCACTTTCTGCTTGGCCTTTGTTGCACTCTGCAAACCGTTATCCGCCTGGCCATTCGCGACGTCGCGAGAAACCAGTGAAGTTACCGTAACAATTGCGACGCACATTGTGAGTGCGCCTGCCAAAAACATAAGAGCCAGTTTCGATGAAAGCCGCTTACGCATGATGTCCCCCAATAAAGTTAAAGGGACAATACGAGATAAATCGCCAATAAAGCCTTAACTACTATGCCCAACAAATTTGACAATAGCTGAGCACTTTATCCTCTAAGTCATATGTAATTTCTACTCAGGGTCGGTAAAGAGACCCATTTGGGGCCCCGCCTGCTCCGGCACGGCAAGGCCGAGATGATAGAACGCCATCGGCGTAAGGATCCGGCCACGGGGCGTCCGTTGCAGAAAGCCGTTCTGGATCAGGTAGGGCTCGACAATTTCCTCGATCGCGTCCCTTGGTTCCGAGAGGGCTGCTGCAATCGTCTCAATTCCGACGGGACCGCCGCCGAAATTGACCGCGATCTGCGTCAGGTAGCGCCGATCAAGGCTGTCCAGCCCGGCCCCGTCGACCTCAAGCTGCAGCAACGCCTTGTCTGCAAGCACCCGATCAACACGTTCAACCCCTTCGAAGACGGCAAAATCCCGGACCCTTCTCAAGAGACGACCGGCAATTCTCGGCGTGCCGCGCGAGCGCTTGGCGATCTCGTGTGCCCCGTCTTCCGCGATACCGATTCCCAGGATCGACGCTCCGCGCTTGACGATATGCTCCAGTTCCTCGACCGTGTAGAACTGAAGCCGGACCGGGATCCCGAAACGATCCCGCAGCGGGGTGGTCAACAACCCCAGCCGGGTCGTGGCCGCCACCAGCGTGAACTTGGCCAGGTCGATCTTTACCGAGCGGGCTGCGGGCCCTTCTCCGATGATCAGATCCAGCTGATAGTCTTCCATGGCCGGATAGAGCACTTCCTCGACCGCCGGGTTGAGTCGGTGGATCTCGTCGATGAACAGAACGTCCCGCTCTTCCAGATTGGTCAGGAGAGCCGCAAGGTCCCCGGCCTTTGCGATCACCGGTCCCGATGTGGCCCGGAAATTCACACCGAGTTCGCGCGCCATGATTTGCGCAAGCGTCGTCTTGCCAAGACCGGGAGGGCCGACGAAGAGCACATGATCCAGCGCCTCGTTTCGGGCTTTCGCCGCGCCAATGAAGACTTTCAGATTGGCGCGGGCCTGCGCCTGTCCGACAAAATCATCGAGCGCCTGGGGGCGCATCGTGCTGTCAATTTCATCGCCGCGGATTTCAGGCGTAACCAGGCGAGACTCATCCGACATGGCTGACCACCACGAACAGAAGGACCAGCAATCCCAGCGACCAGGCCACGCGCAGTGCGTAGAATTTCTTGAACTGGCGGCGAACAAACGGATCATCCGTTTCGATCCGGCGTCCCTTCATGGCAAAGGGCCTGTCACCGACGGACTGGGAAAACCTGTGGTCGAGATACATGATCCCGCCAATACCCAGCACAACAAACGCGATCGCGATAACGGCGTAGGTGAAGACAATCATCCTGCCAGTTCCTTCAGGCCCATTCGAATGAGCGTTTCAGTGGAGGCGTCTTCTCCGGCAGACTGCATCGCCTTGGCCACTGCCGCGCTCGCCTGCGCCTGTGCATAGCCCAGATTGGTCAGCGCCGAAACAGCTTCTGCCACGGGACGCGCGGCCACATTGTCGGAAACGGTCTGTGATACGGATATGGTTGCCTGATCCACGGTTGCCAGGGCCGGAGCCTTGTCCTTCAGTTCGGTCAGGATCCGCTCTGCGACGCGTTTGCCGACCCCTTGCGCTCGTGAAATCGTTGCCTTGTCTCCAAGCGCAATTGCATTCGCAACTTCACTTGCCTTCAGGATCCCAAGGATGGCAAGCGCGACCTTCGCACCAACCCCCTGAACGGTCATCAGAATGCGGAACCATTCGCGTTCGGCTTCGACAGCAAACCCGTAGAGCCGGATCATGTCTTCGCGAACAATCGTTTCGATGAAGAGCACAGCAGCCTCACCGGCCCTGGGCAGCGCCTGCAGGACCCGCGAGGGGCAATGAACCTGGTAGCCGACACCATGCACATCAAGGATCACGTGATCCTCGCCATAACTGTCGACGGTTCCCTTCAGTTTCCCGATCATGCGGCCCCCATTGCAGCCAGTTGCGCTGACGTGCTGGCGCGATGCTGGGCGTGGCAGATCGCGATTGCCAGGGCGTCGGCGGCGTCATCGGAATTGAAGGTCGCCCGCGGCATCAGGACTTTCACCATGGCCCGGATCTGTTCCTTTTCGGCATGGCCGGTACCGACCACCGTTTTCTTCACAAGGTTTGGCGCATATTCGGCAACGGAAAGCCCAGCAAGCGAAGGTACCAGCAGGGCGACACCGCGTGCCTGTCCCAGCTTGAGCGTCGCGCCAGCATCCTTGTTGACGAAGGTATGCTCGACTGCAGCTTCCATCGGCTCGTGCCGGCGCACCACTTCGTGCAACCCGTCATGTAACTGGACCAGCCTTTCGGCCAGGCTCTTCTTGTTGTCGGAAGTGACCGTGCCCGATGCAATAAAGGACAGCCGGTTTCCAGCCGCCTCGATCATGCCCCAGCCGGTACGTCGCAGACCCGGGTCGATGCCCAGCAAACGAATCGCATGTGTCATGGAACAAATCGGTAACAAAACTTCATCGCCGACGCCAGCCAAAGCACGACCAAGGATCCAATACCGGCCAAAACGCGGTGGGAAATTAGCTCGAGCAACCTTGGATTTGCAAAGCCATGGTGTTTTCGGACCGGCCACGTGCTTCTATTGCCGCAATTGCACCGGCAGTGAGCACGCATGTTCGATATTTTCAGTTCTTTCTCACCAGGTCTGCTGGCCATTCTGGCGCTTGTGGTTCTTGTCGCGGGCTGCGTGCGCGGATTTGCAGGTTTTGGCGCCGGCATGATTTTCATCCCAGTCGCAACCAGTGTCATGGCGCCAGCGACCGCTGCCGCCACGTTTCTCTTCATCGACAGCCTGGTTGCCCTGCCTCTGGTGTTCAGGGCGATCTCCCGCTGCGACTGGTCAACGGTTCTGCCTGCGGTGGTCGGCTCGGTGATCTTCGTGCATCTCGGTGCCTGGCTACTGGCGAATACCGATGTGCTCTTTCTGCGTTGGACGATTTTCGGGATCGTAGCCGGGCTGCTATTGCTGCTGGTTTCCGGATGGCGCTACAAGCGGAAACCGGCTCCTGCTATTTCGTTTGCTGTCGGTGGTGTTTCAGGTGTGCTGGGGGGCATCTCGCAGGTGTCTGCCCCTCCGGTCGTCGCGTTCTGGCTGTCCAGCTCGAAGCAACCCGATGTGGTGCGGGCAAACCTGATCGTTTTCTTCGCGCTGGCGAGCATCGGAACGTTTTTCGCCTATATCTGGAACGGCTTTTTCACATTGGACGTGTTTCACCTGCTTTTCGTGGCGGTGCCTGTCTATGCGCTGGCAATCTTCATCGGCGCCAGAAGTTTCGGAAAGGCCGATCCGGTGCTCTATCGAAAGGTTGCGTACCTGCTGGTGGCCTTGGCGGCCGTGATGGGCATGCCATTGCTGGATCCGTTACTGCGCTAACTTTTCCTGCCACTTGGCGCACTTTTCCGCCATCAGTCGTTTCACTTCCCTTTCGAACTCGTCAGCATCCGCGCTTGCCTGGGCCAGCACGCTCAAGGCAACGATCGCCGCGTCCGCAGCTTCCTCGCGCACATCTTCCAGCGTGTGGTTCTTGTAGGCACTGCCCGGAGCACCGGTTGCCGACAGAACAGCCTGCGCCAGTTCCCCTGCCTCCTCCGCAAGTTTCAGGGCCCGTTCCTGCAGGGTCTTCGGGTCAGCCTGGGTCAGTTCATAGATGTTGAACATCGGGTTCCTGTCTCCACTAGTTTTTGTTTTCCGGAAACGATAGCCCCAAAGCGGCTCTTTGATCGTCATCCCGGCCAGGCAAAGCGCGCGCCGGGATGGGAGAGCCGAACAGCTCTGGAAAAACAGAGATCAAACCAGACAGACCCGATTCCCAGATCCTGGAACTCCGCTTTGCGTCGTGCGGGAGGACAAAGTCGCGGATTGTTGAAAAACAAAACCCCGGCAGGGCCGGGGTTCGTAAATCGGTTCTGGTGGCTGATCAGCTCGCCAGCGCTGCCATTGTTTCTTCGTCGACATCAAAGTTCGAGAAAACGTTCTGGACGTCGTCATCATCCTCAAGCATGTCGATCAGCTTCATCAGCGTCTGCGCCTTGTCGGCATCGACCGGCGTAAGGTTCTGCGGCTTCCAGATGATCTTCGTGGAATCCGCTTCACCGAGCGCTTCTTCCAGCGCCTTGGCCACTTCGTTCAGATCTTCAAAGGCGGCATAGATCGTGTGGCCGCTCTCGTCGGAAACAACATCTTCCGCGCCGGCTTCAATCGCTGCTTCCAGAACGGCATCCGCTTCGCCCGCTTCGGGCTTGTAGATGATCTCGCCAACACGGTCGAACATGAAGGACACCGAGCCGGTTTCACCAAGAGATCCGCCGCATTTGGTGAAATAGGAACGGATATTCGATGCGGAACGGTTCCTGTTGTCCGTCAAGGCTTCGACGACGACCGCAACACCAGCCGGCCCGTAACCTTCGTAACGGATTTCCTCGTAGCTTTCGGCATCACCGGCCTGCGACTTGTTGATCGCACGCTGGATGTTGTCCTTCGGCATGGACTGGGCCTTGGCGTTCTGGACGGCCAGTCTGAGGCGCGGATTGGAATCCGGGTCCGGGTCGCCCATCTTGGCGGCGACGGTGATTTCCTTGGACAGTTTGGAGAACATCTTGGAACGGGCCGCGTCCTGGCGTCCCTTGCGGTGCATGATGTTCTTGAATTTTGAATGGCCTGCCATGGCTCTTCTCGGCTCTTTACGGATTACATCGATGAAAACTGCGCCGCTTATAGGCAAGTTGCCGCCGAAAATCCAGTTCGGAGAATCGGCATGAGAACAGTGTCAGTCTGCGGACAACCAGAATGACGGGACAACAGGTTCAAGCCGCCCCCCGATCCGAACCGGTGCAACCCGCTCGGCCAGTCCTGTCCTGTCATCGGTCTCGATGGCGACGCCACTGATCGTGGCTTCACCCGTCGCCGGCGTGAACCTCGACCCTGGGATTTTGCGCTGGAACCGGTTTACAGGCTCTTCCTTGTCCATGCCGAGCACGCTGTCATAGGCACCGCACATGCCGGCATCCGACATGTAGGCTGTTCCGTGTTCGAGGATCTGGTGGTCGGCAGTCGGCACATGCGTGTGCGTTCCGACAACGAGACTGACACGGCCATCGAGAAAATGTCCCATGGCCTGCTTTTCGCTGGTCGCCTCCGCATGCATGTCGACGATGATGGCATCGGCAACCTCGCCAAGCGGACACTGTGTGACAACCCTGTCGATGACGGCAAAGGGATCATCGAGTGCGTCCATGTAAATCCGGCCCATGACATTGGCCACCATGACCTGAGCCCCGTTGCGGGCTGTATAAAGATGCGCGCCGCGTCCCGGGGTCCCGGCAGGATAATTGACTGGGCGCAGCAACCGGTCCTGCCGCTCGATATAGACAAGCGTGTCACGCTGGTCCCAGACATGGTTGCCCGTGGTCACCACATCGGCTCCGGCGTCCAGCACATCCTGCAAGATGGCTTCGGTAATCCCGAAACCGGAGGCGGAGTTTTCACCGTTTACAATTACAAAATCGAGCTGGTTTGCTTCCACCAAACCGGGCAACTGCTCAATTACCGCTGTCCGGCCGACCCTTCCGACCAGATCCCCAAGAAACAAAATACGCATACATCCTCACGAAGGCGCTGGCCGAAAGGTAGCCGATCAGCCGAAGGCCCGGTATCCCTGTTCGGTCAAAATTCCGTCCAAGGGCTTGTCATGCGCTTCTGCGGGCACGCGGTCAACCTCTTGAGTGGCAAAGGCGACACCGATGCATGCCAGTGGCCCGTCGGCCTCGAGTGCCGCAATTGCCGTATCATAGTGGCCCTTGCCATAGCCGATCCGGTTGCCGGCGGCATCAAAACCGGCAAGCGGCATCAGCAGGACGTCGGGCCGCAGGACCGCCGCATCCCGCCCTGGAGCCATTGTCCCGAACCCGGCCGGCTCCATCTCGGCCCCGCGAACAAGGCTCCGGAACAAAAGATGCGGCTTGGCAACAACTGGCAAACAGAGCGCATGCCCCCTTTGCCGCAGTTGGTCCAAGAGCGGCCTTGGGTCGACCTCGTCGCGGATCGGCCAGAACCCGGCGACAATTGCGCCCTCGGGTATGGGCAGTTCATCGATGAAGTCACACAACGACAGGCTTTTTTCTATCCTGTCGACTTCGGGCAACGCGCCTCTGCGGGCGAGCGCCTCTTTGCGAAGCGTGTCTTTTTCAGCAGCAAGGGAGGGGAAGGTGGTCATTTGGCCTCTGCGTTACAAACTGGCCGCGGACCTCAGGCGTCAGGCAATAGAATATGCCTGCAAGCCATCGCGCAGCCGTCCGACCGTTGGAATTGCGATCCCGGGAAACCTACAAAGTAGGTGGGCGCCGTATGCAACGGACCACGGCCCAGAGCAGGGACAGCTCCCTAGGGAATGCGTAAGGCCCCGGGGATAAAGTTCCTGACGTGTCGGGCAGCTGCAGTTAACGCATATAGACCCGCTGCCGCGCAAATACCAGTGCGGCAAAAATCATATCACAAGCGAATTTTCAGGATTGCACGGCCTTGATGCCGGTGATCAGGACGGTTCACCCGTTCGCAAACTCTTTGTAAGACCGTCCGCGAGGCTTTCGATGCGCGCAGCCGCCAGGTTCACGGCCTTCGACAGTTCCTGCTCGTTCTGGCTCATGTTGTCGAGCGCGGCCACCTGCTGCTGCTTAGCAGCAGCAAGTTCCTCTTCCAGAGCGGATATCTTGCGTTCCAGTTCGGACACACGGTCGGTCGCCATAATGCCGGCCATCACGGTCAGACGCTGATCGCCGATCTCGCCGAAGGCACCTTTAAGTTCGTTGATCCAGCCGTCAAACCGGCCGGCAAGCCCCATCAGACGGTCTTCTTCACCGTCATCGCAAGCCATGCGAAAGGATTTGCCGTTAATCGTGACGGTAATCTGCGCCATGGATCGTCAGCCTCCGTGCGTATCGAGAACGGTTCGGATGGTCTCCATCGCGGTGACGAGCCTGCGTGAAACATCCTTGTTGGCTTCCTCGAGCCGCGAGGCCCGGGCTTCGCTTTCGTCCAGCGAGGCGGCGAGCTGGGACCTGTCTTCACCCAATCTTTGCAAATCGTCCTGCAGGGAATTCAGGGACCTGTCTGCGTCCAGACGCCTTTGAACCGCCGTTTCCAGTTGACCGACCGCCGTTTCCAGGCGCTTTACCGCATCAGAAAGGCTGGTTTTTTCCATGCAGTCGATATCCGCCATCTATTACGTCGTCCCAATTGTCCTTTTTTGCGGCGGCCCGCTCTTGACTTCCCCGACCATCAGACTGGTGTCTGGATTAGTTGCCGAACCTTAACGCCTGGATTGAGTGCGCTTCCCTCCCGGCACCCAAACGTGTGTTTTTCAGCAAAAAAGCAATTCCTTTTAAGGCGTCGAGCTTAGGCACCGCATCTTCTCTCAGTCAATGCCACCATTGGCAGAATCCTCAACTCTATAACCCGCAAGATGGAAATTCCTTTCCCGATATCTGTATTGCACCTTTATTGACTCGGTGGCGGTTCCTGATATTTGTCTGGCGCCTGATCGAAATTGACGACAGTCTAGACTTGAGTTACGCACCTCAAAAAAATTCCTCACCGGGCGGTCTGCTCTGGTTCAGGGGGCTCCAAAGCAAGCAACGGGAAAAATATGACCGATCTTGATAAACACCAGCGCATGGCAAATGCGATCCGCTTTCTTGCCATCGATGCCGTGGAAAAGGCCAAATCCGGTCACCCCGGTCTGCCAATGGGGGCAGCCGACATTGCAACTGTACTCTTCACCGAGTTTTTGAAATTCGATCCGACTGCGCCGAACTGGACCGACCGCGACCGCTTCGTTCTGTCAGCCGGTCATGGCTCCATGCTCCTTTACAGCCTGCTGTACCTGCTCGGCTACGAAGACTTCAGCCTGGACGAGCTCAAGAATTTCCGCCAGCTTGGCTCACGCACGGCAGGTCACCCTGAATATGGCCATGGCGCCGGCATCGAAACCACGACGGGCCCGCTCGGTCAGGGCCTGGGCAACGCCGTCGGCATGGCAATTGCCGAGCGGCTGCAGGCAGATCGCTTCGGCAAGGACCTTGTCGATCACTACACTTACGTTCTTGCCGGTGACGGCTGCCTGATGGAGGGCATCAGCCAGGAAGCCCTGACGCTCGCAGGACATCTGAAGCTGAACAAGCTGATCGTGATCTGGGACGACAACGGCATTTCCATCGATGGCAAGGTCGAGATCACCGACAGCACCAACCAGCAGGCACGCTTTGCCGCGTCCGGGTGGAACACGATCGATGTCGACGGTCATGACCCGGCCGCAATCGCCGACGCCATCCGCCAGGCGCAAGCCAGCGACAAGCCAACCCTCATCGCGGCCAAGACCACCATCGGCTTCGGCGCTCCGAACAAGGCCGGCACCGCCAAGGTTCACGGTTCTCCGTTGGGTGCGGAAGAAATCGCCGGGACGCGTGAAGCGCTCAGCTGGCCGCATGAACCCTTCGAGGTCCCGAGTGACATTCTGGATGCATGGCGCATCGCCGGTCTTCGCTCCGCCCAGGCCCACAAGGACTGGCAGAAGCGTTTTGCAGAGGCCGACGCGGAATTGCGGGCCGAATTCGACCGCCGCAACCGGGGCGACCTTCCGGCCGGCTTCACCAAAGCTGTTCTGGAATACAAGAAACAGCTGGCGGAAGACCAGCCAACCATGGCAACGCGCAAGGCCTCCGAGGCTTGCCTGGGTGTCATCAACGAGGTTGTGCCCGAGACGATTGGCGGCTCCGCCGACCTGACCGGGTCGAACAACACCAAGACGGCGCAAACCGAGCCTGTCACGCCGGACGATTTCTCCGGCCGTTACATCCATTACGGCATCCGTGAACACGGCATGGCGGCAGCCATGAACGGCATCGCGCTGCATGGCGGCCTGGTGCCCTATTCCGGCGGCTTCCTGATCTTCTCCGACTATTGCCGCCCGTCCATTCGACTGGCAGCACTGATGAACCAGCGGGTCATTCACGTGATGACCCACGACAGCATCGGCCTCGGCGAAGACGGACCGACCCACCAGCCAGTCGAACATTTCGCTGCTCTGCGTGCGATTCCGAACCTCACCTTCTTCCGCCCGGCCGACGTCACGGAGACGCTGGAATGCTGGCAGCTGGCACTGGAAAGCGGTGATGCGCCGTCGATCCTCGCGCTGACCCGCCAGAACTTGCCCACTCAGCGCAAGTCCTACGAGGAAGAGAACCTGTGCGCCAAGGGCGCCTACGTCCTGATCGAGAGTGAGGACGAGGCTGCCGTGACGATCTTCGCCTCCGGCTCGGAAGTCGAAATCGCGGTTGATGCTCACGCGGAACTGAGCGAAGCCGGTATTGCGGCGCGGGTGGTATCTGTCCCATCCTTCGAGCTGTTCGAGGCCCAGTCCGACGACTACAAGGAAGCCGTAATCGGAACCGCCTCTGTCAAGATTGCCGTTGAAGCCGGCATTCGCATGGGCTGGGACCGGTTCATCGGCAATGACGGCACCTTCGTCGGCATGACCGGGTTTGGGGCGAGTGCCCCCTACAAGGCCCTTTACGAGCATTTCGGCATCACCAAGGATGCCGTTGTTGCCGCGGCGAAGGAAAAGATTGGCGCGTAAGCGCCTCAAATCCCCGGCAACCGGAAACTCCTCCTCCTGTTGCCGGGCCTACAGCACGGGCGGTCTCTCCTCCGGGACTGCCTTTAGTGGACACCCGATCAGCGTTTGAACACCAAGAAACGCTGACGATTGTGGGAGTGGAATATGGTTACCAAAGTAGCAATCAACGGTTTTGGCCGCATTGGCCGAAACGTCCTGCGCGCCATCGTGGAATCCGGTCGCACCGATATCGAGGTCGTTGCCATCAACGATCTCGGCCCGGTCGAGACCAATGCTCACCTGCTGCGCTATGATTCCGTTCATGGCCGTTTCCCGGTTGACGTGAAAGTCGAGGGCGATACCATCTCCGTCGGCGGTGGCAAGCCGATCAAGGTAACCGCGATCCGCGATCCGAAAGAACTGCCCTGGGCCGAACTCGGCGTTGAAGTCGCCATGGAATGCACCGGCATCTTCACCGCCAAGGAAAAGGCCTCCTTTCACCTGGAAGCCGGCGCCAAGCGCGTTCTGGTCTCCGCACCGGCCGCCGGCGCTGACAAGACCATCGTCTATGGTGTCAACGACGATGCGCTGACAGCGGACGATCTGGTCGTCTCCAATGCGTCCTGCACCACCAACTGCCTGTCTCCGGTCGCCTACGTCCTGAACGAAACCGTCGGGATCGAAAAAGGCTTCATGACAACGATCCACTCCTACACCGGTGACCAGCCGACCCTGGACACCATGCACAAGGATCTCTACCGCGCCCGTGCGGCCGCCATGTCCATGATCCCGACCTCCACCGGTGCCGCCAAGGCCGTTGGCCTGGTACTGCCGGACCTGAACGGCAAGATGGACGGCGTGGCGATCCGCGTCCCGACCCCGAACGTGTCTGTTGTCGACCTCAACTTCATCGCCAAGCGCGAAACCTCTGTCGAAGAGATCAACGCCGCGATCAAGGAAGCAGCCGACGGCAAGCTGAAGGGTATTCTCGGCTACACCGAAGAGAAACTGGTCTCCACAGACTTCAACCATGACAGCCACTCCTCGGTCTTCCACATGGACCAGACCAAGGTCATGGACGGCACTTTCGTGCGCATCCTGTCCTGGTATGACAACGAGTGGGGCTTCTCCAACCGTATGGCCGATACCGCCATCGCAATGGCCAAACTCATTTAATCGATTAGCAATGCAAAAGAGCCGGGATTGCTCCTGGCTCTTTTTTTGCTCGTGAAACAAAACCAGCACCACCAAGCCGGGTCACCTTGAGTCTCTCCCCCTTCACGCGGGAATCTCACACGCAAAACTTTTGATGAGTGCATCGAAAGTACCTTGCAGCATGACTGTTTTTGGAGTGTTGGATTTCTCGCAGCGTTTGGTGTCGGATTCTGTTTCATTGACAGGTCGAGATCCTGGACGCCACAGAGAGTGCAGTCGCTGACGGCCCGTTGTGGATGGTTCAAGATCGAACACAGTGAAAATCCCGGAAACTCCGCCCGACCGCCAAGCTTTCCTCCAGTCGGCCGGAGAACACGTGCTCGAACTTCTTACCGTCATTTCGCTGACCATTGTGGTTGCAATCGTACCTGGACCCGATTTTGCCGTTGTTTTGCGCAACGCCCTGGTCGGCGGTCGCCTCGCCGGCATCATGACAGCGCTCGGCATCGCACTGGCGCTTGGCGTTCATGTCACCTACGCGCTTGCCGGCATCGGCCTGATCGTCTCGCAGTCGATCTTCCTGTTCAACGCATTGAAGCTGATCGGCGCTGCCTATCTGATCTTTCTCGGCGTGACGATGTATCGGACAGCCTCGAAGGATATGCCTGCCAACGGAACCTTGAACGGAATGCCGCCGCTGAAAGCGCTGCGCTGGGGCTTCTTCACAAATGTGACAAATCCCAAGGCCACCATGTTTGCCCTGAGTGTCTTTTTGCAGGTCACGTCCCCGACGACCCCGCTCTGGACCCAGATCGGCTATGGCGTGATAATGGCAAGCGGTGTCTTCCTTTGGTTCGTCCTTGTGACCTTCTTCTTCACGCTGCCCGCTGTCCGACTGCAGTTCACACGGGCCAAACTCTGGCTGGAGCGTTCATTTGGCGTTCTTTTGACCTTGTTCGGCATCGGTATCGCTGTCACAACCAATTCCACCCGTCCCTGACCAACTGGTGTTTCCATGGCTTTCAAAACTCTTGACGATCTCACAGACATTGCCGGCAAGCGAGCGCTTGTCCGCGTTGACCTGAACGTGCCGATGGACGGTGACAAGGTCACCGACACGACCCGTATCGAACGGGTTCTGCCAACCATCCGCGAACTGTCCGAGAAAGGCGCAAAAGTAATCCTGCTTGCGCATTTTGGCCGCCCGAAGGGCGAACGTGTTGCGTCCATGTCCCTTGCTCCGGTCGCCCCGGCAGTTGCAAAGCTTCTCGGCAAGCCCGTCGCCTTCGCCAATGACTGCATCGGTCAGGACGCGGAAGACGCTGTTGAGGCCATGGCCAATGGCGATGTCGTGCTCCTGGAAAACACGCGCTACCACAAGGGCGAGGAAAAGAACGACCCGGACTTCGCCAAGGCACTCGCTGCAAATGGCGACATTTACGTGAACGACGCCTTTTCTGCAGCGCACCGTGCCCACGGTTCCACGGAAGGCATCGCGAAGCTGCTGCCGGCCTATGCGGGCCGGACGATGCAGGCGGAGCTCGAAGCCCTCGGCTCAGCCCTCGGCGAGCCGGTGCGCCCGGTTCTGGCAGTCGTCGGCGGTGCAAAGGTATCTTCGAAAATCGACCTCCTGGAGAACCTCGTTTCCAAGGTCGACATGCTGGTCATCGGCGGTGGCATGGCCAATACCTTCCTGGCTGCCAAGGGCATCGATGTCGGCAAATCCCTGTGCGAGCATGATCTGGCGGACACCGCCAACAGGATCATGGCCGCGGCGGACGCTGCCAATTGTGAAATCGTGTTGCCGGACGATGCGGTCGTCGCCAGGGAATTCAAGGCCGGGGCGGACAACGAAACCGTCGCGCTCGATGCGATCCCGTCAGACGGCATGATCCTCGATGTCGGCGCCGCCTCCATCGCAACGGTCACGTCCAGGATCGATGCCGCAAAGACCCTGGTCTGGAACGGTCCGCTCGGCGCCTTCGAGATTGCCCCCTTTGACAAGGCAACGGTCGCGGCAGCGAAACACGCGGCAAACAACACCAGGGCCGGCAAGCTGAACTCCGTCGCAGGTGGCGGCGACACGGTTGCGGCTCTGAACCATGCGGATGCTGCCGAGAGTTTCTCCTACGTCTCCACAGCGGGTGGCGCTTTCCTGGAATGGCTCGAAGGCAAGGAACTTCCTGGCGTGAAGGCCCTCGAAGCCTGATCTGCCAGAAGCGGGCTGTACCCGGCTCGCTGCAAACGAACAATCCGGACTGCCGCGTTCGCGCGGCAGACCCTTGAATGGCTATCCTGGAGGGATCGGAATGCAGCGCAGTTTCACGAATATTCTCACAGAAGAGGTCGCCACCACGGCCGCGTTTTACGAAACGCTTCTTGGACTGACCGCCAAGTTCTCCTCCGACTGGTTTGTCAATCTCGCTGACCCGGACAACCCGGCCCTGGAACTTGGCATCCTGAAACAGACCCACGAAATCGTGCCCGCGCGAGCCCAGAAGGCCACTGCGGGCATCATCCTGACATTCGTCGTCGACGATTGCGATGCGGTTTACCAGCGTGCGCAAGAGATGAATGCCAACATTGTCGAAGCGCCGCGGGAAATGCCCTATGGCCAGCGTCGCATGATTCTGAGAGATCCGGCTGGAACGTTCATTGACGTCAGCTCGTTGATCTGATCACATCGATATGCACCGGCCTGGACAGGCAAATTAATTCGAAGACCAAATTAATATCACTGAGAAGTTTTCATGCATGTCGTTGTAATTAAATTGATTTAGACAGCGTCTGCCTCTTTCCATGCAGGAAAATCTTGTTAGAACCACCTAAGATTGACGCACCGCAATACCCGTCCTGCGTTTTGGGCTAACATCTTGCCAGCCCGATCTTAACCGGACCTTTGGGGAGACACTTGATGGCACGTATTACCCTTCGCCAGCTTCTGGATCATGCCGCTGAAAACGACTACGGCGTTCCGGCGTTCAACATCAACAACATGGAACAGGCACTGGCCATCATGGCCGCGGCTGACCAGACCGACTCCCCTGTTATCATCCAGGCATCCCGCGGTGCCCGCTCCTATGCCCACGACGTCATGTTGAAACACATGATGGATGCCGTTGTGGAGATCTATCCGCATATTCCTGTCTGCGTGCATCTGGACCATGGCAACGCTCCTCAGACCTGCATGACCGCCATTCAGGCCGGCTTCACTTCTGTCATGATGGACGGTTCCCTGGAAGCGGACGGCAAGACTCCTGCGAACTGGGACTACAATGTCGGCGTCACCAAGACCGTGACTGACATGGCCCATCTCGGCGGCATCTCCGTTGAAGGCGAACTGGGTGTGCTCGGTTCCCTGGAAACCGGCATGGGCGACAAGGAAGACGGCCACGGCGCCGAAGGCAAGCTCAGCCAGGACCAGCTGCTCACTGACCCCGAAGAAGCGGTTAAGTTCGTTCAGGAAACCAAGGTCGACGCGCTCGCGATCGCCATGGGCACCAGCCATGGCGCCTACAAGTTTACGCGCAAGCCGGACGGCGAAATCCTCGCCATGCACGTCATTGAGGAAATTCACCGCCGCCTGCCAAACACCCACCTTGTCATGCATGGCTCTTCTTCCGTTCCGCAGGACCTGCAGGACATCATCAACCAGTATGGCGGGGAAATGCCGCAGACCTGGGGTGTGCCGGTCGAGGAAATCCAGCGCGGTATCAAGAACGGTGTCCGCAAGATCAACATCGATACGGACAACCGCATGGCCATCACCGGCCAGATCCGCAAGGTGCTGACCGAGAACCCGGGTGAATTCGACCCGCGCAAATACCTGAAGCCTGCGCGCGAAGCCATGCAGAAGCTGTGTGTCGAACGTCTGGAAGCCTTCAACACCGCGGGCCAGGCCTCCAAACTGACAAAGATCGTCACGCTTGCGGACATGGCAGCCCGTTATCAGGACGGCAGCCTGGACCCGAAACTCGGCTGAACGGCTGCGACCGGCAGCACGAATTTCATTCACTTTATTGAAAGAGGGGCCTTGCGTCCCTCTTTCGCCGTCTTTAGGGACAAGAAACGCCTAGAAAACCATCAACCAGGACTTTGCCTTGAACCGCCCTCGCCTCTTTCTCGTTACGCCACCGGAATTCGACCCGTCCGACCTGGCTCCGAAACTCAAGCAGGCCTTTTCGGGTGGCGATATCGCTTGCGTCCTGATCTACATGCCGGATGCGGGCACCAAAGAAGTGCAGGCGGCAGCGGAAATTCTTGTTCCGGTCATCCAGGAAGGTGGCGCAGCCGCAATCGTATACCGGGACACGCAGGCAGCAGGACGCTCGGGCGCTGACGGTGTTCACGTCGACACCTCCCTGGAGGACGTCAAGCTGGCCGTAGAGAGTTTCCAGCCGGAACGAATTGTCGGAACCGGGGGCACGAAGCTCAAACACGACGCCATGGAATGGGCGGAAACAGGTGTCGATTATCTTTTCTTCGGCAAGCTGGATCTTGTCGAGAAGGAAAACGCACACGACAAGACGCTGACCGGGGCCGCGTGGTGGGCAGAACTGTTCGAGACACCCTGTGTCGCATTGGCCGGCAATGCCCTGGCAACCCTGAACGACGTCGCGTCAACCGGTGCCGACTTCGTCGCCCTCAAGGACGCTGTCTGGAAGTCGGCCGACGCGCCTGCAACAGTGGTTGAACAAGCGAATCGTATCCTGGAAGCGCATCCCTTTCCTGAAGTCGAATAGGCAACGATGGCTGAACCGAACCCGATGGCAAAAGTGAGTTCCTGTCTTCGCGCAGCGATTGTTCTGGCCACCGTGATCGCGTCTGCCCAGGCGACGACACCGGCATGGTCTCAGGACAAAAATCCTGATGGCGCCCTTGCTGAAAAGCCCTCGCAGGAGGAAAAACCTCCCGTCCTGATCGATGTCACGACAGCTGACAAAACCGTCTACAGCATTGTGGACAGCGGCCCGCCGAAACTGGACGAAGTTGAGACCGCAACAGCTGCGACCGCCTACAGCGCGTTTCAGCGCGGCTGGTTTCTGACGGCACTCGGGCTGGCAACGCCGCTGGCCGAGCAGGGTGACACAGCCGCTCAGGCATTGCTCGGCGTCCTTCATGAAGCCGGACTTGGCATCCGTCAGGACAAGACGAAGGCAGCGGACTGGTACGGCCTGGCGGCCGGCAAGGGAGACATCGGCTCCGCGCTGCAACTGGCACAGCTTTACCTGCTTGGATCGGGTGTCGAGGCGGACAAGAAAAAGGCCGCTGACCTGTTCGAACAGGCTGCGAATGCCGGAAATCCATCTGCACTTTACAACCTGGCGCTTCTTTATCAGGAGGGCGAAGGCCGGCCCTTCAACGAGCAGAAGGCGCGTGAGCTTCTGGAGCAGGCGGCCTCGCTTAACGATCCCGAGGCGCAATATGCGCTCGGCCTCAGCTATATTGAATCCCAGACCGGGTTGAACGACCCGGGTCAAGGCGCCTTCTGGCTTGGGCGCGCGGCACGGCGCGGCCACACATCCGCGCAGATCTATTACGGGATCCTGCGTTTTCAGGGAAAAGGTGTTGAACCCAACGAGTCAGAAGCCGCCGACTGGTTCGAACGGGCCGCAACGGCAGGCAACCCGGTGGCCATGAACCGGCTCGCCCGCATCTACGCCCATGGCCGGGGGCGCGAACAGAATTTTGCGGCAGCTGCCGGTTGGCACCTCATTGCCAGAACATTCGGCGTTCCTGACTTTGCGCTGGACAGAATGGTTGAGACTCTCGACGACCTGACAATGGAAGAAGCCAGAAAACTTGCCGAACAATATTCGGCAACGCTGATGGCGCCGACTGAAAATCCGGAACAGGAATCTCCGTAAACCTTCCGATACAAGCCGCTTTCGTAAGGGTTCTTGCCTTTTTTCCTTGAATCCGCGCTGCTTTTGTGGTGGACAGGCGCCAGCAATTTCTCGCGAACCGGCGTCCGCCGGATGTCGCGCTGCATCAGATCCATACAAGTCGAGAAGTCAGTCGTTCCATGAAAATCAACGGAAACGAAATCAAGCCCGGTAATGTCCTCCAGCATCAGGACACCCTTTGGGCGGTCGTAAAGGTTCAGCACGTCAAGCCGGGCAAGGGCGGTGCTTTTGCGCAGGTCGAGATGAAAAACCTGCTCGACGGCCGCAAACTCAACGAGCGTTTCCGCTCCGAAGACAAGGTCGAGCGCGTACGCCTGGAACAGAAGGACTTCCAGTACCTCTACACCCAGGACGACATGCTGATCTTCATGGACACCGAGACCTATGAGCAGCTGGAACTGCAGTCCGAATTCGTCGGCGACCGCGCTGCCTTTCTCCAGGATGGCATGATGGTCACCGTGGAACTGCACGAGGAACGTCCGATCGGCATTACCCTGCCCCAGCACGTGACGCTGGAAATCACGGAAGCCGATGCTGTGGTCAAGGGCCAGACGCAGTCGTCATCCTACAAGCCTGCTCTGATGGAAAACGGCGTTCGTGTCATGGTACCTCCCTTCATCACCGCAGGCGAACGGATCATCGTCGACACCGGCACCCTGGAATATGTCCGCCGCGCGGACTGACCCACCTTTTTTACGAGACTTCTTTTGGTGTGCCTTGCAACACGGGCACACCCAACAACAAGTGACAGACAATGGCCCGCACAGCACTCCTCAACGTGATGGTTCAAGCCGCGATCAAGGCCGGTCGCAGCCTGGTCCGTGATTTCGGCGAAGTGGAAAATCTCCAGGTCTCCCGCAAGGGTCCCGGAGACTTCGTGTCAGCCGCCGACCGCCGGGCAGAGGAAATCGTGCGGGGCGACCTGATGAAAGCCCGCCCGACCTTCGGGCTGGTCATGGAAGAAAGCGGCGAAGTCGAAGGCACGGACGGCCAGCATCGCTGGCACATTGATCCTCTCGACGGGACGACGAACTTCCTGCACGGCATCCCGATTTTTGCAACATCGATTGCATTGGAGCGCGCCGGTGAAATCGTCGCCGGTGTAATTTACAACCCGGTTATGGACGAGCTCTACACGGCCGAACGTGGCAGGGGAGCATTCCTTAACGATCGCCGCCTCCGCGTTGCTGGGCGAACCGACCTGCCCGACATGGTGTTTGCGACCGGGCTTCCCTTCATCGGCAAGGGCGATCACGGCCGCACCTTGCGCGAGCTGCGTTACATCATGCCCGAGGTTGCCGGCATTCGCCGCGCCGGGGCTGCGGCACTGGATCTTGCCTGGACTGCCTCCGGCCGCCTCGACGGCTATTGGGAACGCGACCTGAATTCCTGGGACATCGCGGCCGGCCTGCTCATGGTCAAGGAAGCCGGTGGCTTCGTCTCCGATCTTTCCGGCAAGAACAAGATGCTCGACAGCGGCGATGTCGTTGCTGGCAACGAGGACGCCCACAAGCATTTGCTGAAGCTTTTGAAAAACGCAGAGGCCCCGTCCCAGGCCTGATCCCAAATCCCCAGGATCAATATTCTTGGCGTGCGTGGTTTTTCCACGCGCGTTTTTCGACGCTATCCAAACCTAATTGGGTGCCATGTCACGATTCTAGGTTTTCAACCTGTTAAAAATCACGCTATCAATTCAATAAGACACGCTCATTTGTCGGCAACAGGTGATTGATAGCGCAATATGGCCCGCGAATTTGACCCCTACAGCCTGTCCAGTCCACGGGCCTATCTGACTTTCATGATCATCTTCCTGGTGATCGTCGCGTTTATCGCCTTCATCCTGTTTCCGCAGATTTCAACCGCCTTCATGAGCAATCCGGGCCTGAACGGGCTGATCGTTCTGGTTGGCGTTTTCGGCATCCTGCTTCTGTTCGGACGTGTCATCCGATTGTTTCCCGAAATATCCTGGGTCAACAGTTTCCGCATCGGCGATCCCGCGCTCGATACAAGGTCGCCCGTGCTTCTTGCCCCGATGGCGGCGCTGCTGGGAAACAAGGCCGGTGACATGGCGCTGACGCCGACAACGGCGCGCTCCATTCTCGATTCCATCGGCATGCGACTAGAAGAATCCCGCGAAATGTCGCGATACCTGACGGGCCTGCTGGTCTTTCTCGGGCTTCTGGGCACCTTTTGGGGGTTGCTCCAGACCGTCAGCTCCGTCGGCGCGACCATCCAGTCACTGGATGTCGGTTCAGGCGATGCCAATGTCATTTTCGAAGACCTGAAGGCAGGTCTCGAGGCCCCTCTCTCAGGCATGGGCACGGCGTTTTCTTCCTCCCTGTTCGGCCTGACGGGTTCTCTGGTTCTTGGCTTCCTGGACCTTCAGGCGGGCCAGGCGCAGAACCGGTTCTACAATGAACTCGAGGACTGGCTCTCCACGGTCACGGATATCGATCCGGAAGACGGTGCATTCGCCACGTCCGACGCACCGGGTGTCGAACAGATCCAGGCCTCAATTCAGTCACTCCAGAAAAGCATTGAAGAAGGCGGAAGCAAAAACGCTTCCCAGGCGATGGCCAATCTGGCCGAGGGCATTCAGGGCCTGGTCAAGCACGTCCGCTCCGAGCAGCAGATGATGCGTGACTGGGCAGAATCTCAGGGCGAACAGCAAAAGCGGATCGAGTCCCTTTTGACCTCGATCGCCTCCGCCTTCGACCGCGCGAAGGAATAGCCGAATGGCTGCGGGACTGGCAGGACTGCGCGCCCGCCGTCGGGCCCAATCGACGGATTACTGGCCGGGCTTCGTCGATGCCATGGCAACCCTCCTGCTCGTCATCATCTTTCTGCTGTCGATCTTCATGATCGCGCAGTTCTTCCTGTCGCAACAATTGTCCGGACGGGACACGGTACTGAACCGCCTGAACGCCCAGATCAGCGAGTTGACGGAACTGCTTGCTCTCGAACGGGCAACCTCCGGCGAGCTGGAAGACACCATCCTCGGCCTTCAGGCCAGCCTGAGCGATGCCGAGGCTGAACAGACTCGTCTACTGGGTCTTCTTGAAAGCAGCTCCGGCGATGCCGACGCGGCCGGTGGCCGGGCAGCGCGTCTTGAAAACCTGCTTGATGACGAACGGCAGGTCAGCCAGCAGGCCCTTGCCCAGGTGGAACTTCTGAACCAGCAGATCGCCGCGCTGCGGCGCCAGATTGCGGCAGCCAATGCTGCGCTGGAAGCCTCCGAGGCCAAGGAGGCCGACAGCCAGGCCAAGATCGCGAGCCTCGGGCGCCGCCTGAACGCCGCCCTTGTGCAACGCGTGCAGGAACTCTCCCGCTACCGCTCGGACTTCTTCGGGCGTCTCCGGGAGATCCTGTCGCAACGCTCGGATATTTCAGTTGTCGGCGACCGCTTCGTGTTCCAGTCCGAGGTCCTGTTCGACTCCGGCAAGGAAGACATCAACCCGGCCGGTCAGCAGGAACTCGACAAACTGGCTGAAGCC
Organism: Roseibium sp.; assembly: GCA_017643925.1. Classification (GTDB taxonomy): domain Bacteria; phylum Pseudomonadota; class Alphaproteobacteria; order Rhizobiales; family Stappiaceae; genus Roseibium. Next base: position 153,860 of record JAEPML010000007.1, read on the forward strand.
ATCATCGAACTCAGCGCGCAAATTCCCGACGAGATCAACTGGGTTCTGAGGGTGGATGGCCATACCGATGCCCGCCCGCTTTCCGGCACGGGCCGTCTGCGCAACAACTGGGAACTGTCGGCTGCGCGCGCGATTTCAGTTGTGCGCTATCTGATCGAACGCGGCGTCGACCCCAAGAGACTTGTGGCTGCCGGGTTCGGCGAGTTCCAGCCGCTGGAAGAGGGTGAGACTCCGGAAGCACTCGCCAAGAACCGCCGGATCGAGCTGAAACTGACAGAGCGGTAAAACGCTCTCCTGCCATATACTCAGAACCGACGGAACGATCGGATTTCCAAGCCGACATGCACATCCTGAAAAACCACTGGCAGTTGATGGCGATCACCCTTTTGATCTTTGTCGCCTGGAACACGCCGGTCGTCCTGCCGCTGAAATTCCTTGTTGTCTACATGCATGAACTGGCCCACGGGCTTGCTGCCGTGCTCACCGGTGGATCGATCGTGGAGATTTCCCTGTCACCACAGCAAGGCGGATTTGCCATCACCCGGGGAGGAAGCCGGTTTCTGATCCTGACGGCAGGCTATCTCGGTTCCATGTTGATCGGTGCTGCGCTGTTGCTGATCGCTTTGCGGACAAGCGCCGACCGCCTTGTCATGGGTCTTTTCGGCATCATCATGTTGCTGGTGACCGTCTTCTACGTCAGGGAACTGTTTCCGCTTGTCTTCTGCTCGGTGACGGGCCTGGCCATGCTGGCGGCTGCCCGTTTCCTGAGTCGCGAGATCAACGACATGGCACTGAGGGTCATCGGCCTGACAAGCCTGATCTATGTCCCATACGACATTTTCGACGACACGATTGCGCGGTCCGGACTGCGATCCGACGCCTACATGCTGGCCGAAGAGTTCGGCGGACCGACAATTTTCTGGGGCGGTCTCTGGCTGGTCATCAGCCTGGGTGTCCTCTATCTCTGCCTGCGCTACGGCATCGGGGAATCGAGCAATCTCAAATTCCGCAAGGCAGCGCGCGACTGACTCGAAAGCCGCTTAGGGCAGTCGCGCCCGGTCGATGAACTTGCGCAATGCGAACCGGGAGCGCACCACGCGTACACCGGCCACCTTCATCAGCTTGGCCTGCAGGAAGGTCTCGAATTCCTCCAGGCTCTCCACCGCCACTTCCAGCAGAAAGTCCTGTGCCCCGGTCATCAGCGAACCGGTGACGACTTCCTCGAAGAGCGCGACCTGGTTCTGGAATTTCTGGATCTCTTCCGTGTCCTGCCGTTCCAGCTCCACGGAAACGAAGGCGGTGATGCCGAAACCTGCTGTCTTGCGGTCGATGGACGCGCTGTAACCTGAAATCAGGCCGCTTTCCTCAAGCCGCTGGAGCCGGCGTTTGCAGGGTGTGGGCGACAGGCCGACCTGTTCTGCAAGCTGCACCACGGACATGCGCCCGTCCTCACATAGAGCGCGAAGTATCTTGCGGTCCACGTCATCCGTAGTGATTGTCACTCTCAATCCTCCGTCTGCGAGTGATTATCGCTCTAATCGCCTTGAATACGCCTCAGGACGCGATTTTTCAACCAGTGTCAGAGGGTAAACTCCGGCCATGATCGCGTTTCCGGAGGAGGACTAGGAACCATGGCGCTCAAACTCACTGATGAACTCGCCCCTGAAGGTCATGAACGGCTCGTTTACGCGGAAGACGAGACCAGCGGGCTGCGCGCCTATATCTGCATTCACTCCACCGTTTACGGACCGGCAGCTGGCGGCTGCAGGATGTGGAATTACGACAGCAAGGCCGACGCCCGCCAAGATGTCCTGCGCCTGGCAAACGGCATGACCAGCAAGAATGCAATGGCCGGTCTGGAACTTGGCGGCGGCAAGTCGGTCATCATCGGCGATGCCAAAACAGACAAGTCGGAAGACCTGTTCAAGTCATTCGGAGAAGCGGTACACAGCCTTGGCGGCACCTACTACACGGCCGAGGACGTCGGCATATCTCCGAAGGACATGGCCATAGTCGCACGGGAAACGCCCTACGCCGTCGGCCTGGACGGCGGCGAACATGGCAGCGGCGATCCCTCTCCCTTCACGGCCGAAGGTGTCTTTCAGTGCATGAAGGCCGGTCGTGAAGCCCTGACCGGCAGCAGCGACCTCACCGGGCAGCGTGTGCTGGTCCAGGGGCTCGGCCATGTCGGCATGTCGCTCGCAGAAAAACTTCATGCAGCCGGTGCTCAGCTGATTGTCTCGGATATCAACACTGCGGCGCTCGAGATTGCACGCGCTGACCTTGGAGCGGACATCTGCCCGACAGATGCGGTGTTCGAGGCTGACATGGACATCTTTGCGCCTTGCGCGCTTGGCGGCATCCTGACCGGTGACACGGCAACCAGACTGACCGCCAGTCTGGTTTGCGGTGCGGCAAACAATCAGCTTGCGACCCCGGATGTCGCCGAAGTCCTGCGTGCACGCAACATCCAGTATCTTCCGGACTATGTGGTCAATGCAGGTGGGATCATTTCCGTCGCGGGCGAGATCCACAAGGCAGGCCCGGGTTTCCGCGAAGAACGCCTCGCCGGTGTGGCGCTGCGCATCCGCGAGGTGCTCGCCCACAGCATCCAGACCGGCAAGACCACCATCCAGGTTGCCGACGAGATGGTTGAGAGTATCCTTTCAAGAGCGCTTGCGACACAGAAAGGTGCAGCATGAGCGATGATGTCAGCCCCCTCTCCCTGAATGTGCCGGAACCCGGGTGCCGCCCGGGCGACAGCCCCGACTTCTCCGACTTCGAGATCCCGCGTGCCGGGTCGGTTCCGCGACCCGCCGTGGATGTCGACCCGGACGAAATCCGCGACATGGCGTTTTCCATCGTCCGCGTTCTGAACAAGAACGGAGAAGCGGTCGGCGACTGGGCCGGAGCCCTGAGCACGGAAGAGCTGCGTGAAGGCCTGCGCCACATGATGACCCTGCGCACCTTCGATGCCCGCATGATGAATGCTCAACGGCAGGGCAAGACCAGTTTCTATATGCAGCATCTGGGTGAGGAAGCCGTCAGTTGCGCCTTCAGTCGCGCCATGCAACCGGGTGACATGAACTTTCCCACCTATCGGCAGGCAGGCCTTCTCATCGCGCGTGACTACCCGATGCTCACGATGATGAACCAGATCTATTCCAACGCCGAGGACCCGCTGCACGGGCGCCAGTTGCCGATCATGTACTCGTCGAAGGAACACGGTTTCTTTTCCATCTCCGGGAACCTGGGCACCCAGTTCGTTCAATCGGTGGGTTGGGCCATGGCATCTGCCATATCCGGCGATACCAGAATAGCTGCCGGCTGGATCGGCGACGGCTCCACGGCTGAAAGCGACTTCCACGCGGCCATGGTCTTTGCGTCCACCTACAAGGCTCCCGTGGTTCTGAACATCGTCAACAACCAGTGGGCCATCTCGACATTCCAGGGCATCGCCCGTGGTGGTGTCGGCACCTTTGCTGCCCGGGGCCATGGCTTCGGCATCGCCTCCATCCGGGTCGATGGCAACGATTACCTGGCAGTGCACTCTGTCGCCAAATGGGCCTGCGAGCGCGCGCGCAGAGGCCTCGGACCAACACTGATTGAGCATGTCACTTATCGCGCAGGCGGACACTCCACATCCGACGATCCATCCGCCTACCGCTCCAAAAGCGAGGCGGCGGCCTGGCCCCTGGGTGATCCGATCGAACGGCTGAAACAGCATCTGATCACCATTGGAGAATGGAGCGAGGAACGGCACAAGCAGGCCGAAGCGGAAATTCTCGACCAGGTCGTCACAGTGCAGAAAGAGGCCGAAGCCGTTGGCACACTGGCCGCGGGCAAGACGCCCAGCCCGCGCGACATGTTCGAAGGCGTCTATGAAACCATGCCGTCTCATCTGATCCGGCAGCGCCAGGAAGCGGGGTTCTGATATGGCACAGATGACCATGATCGAAGCCATTCGCGAGGCCCACGACGTTGCCATGGCCGCTGACGAACGCGTCGTTGTCTATGGCGAGGATGTCGGTTATTTCGGCGGCGTGTTCCGGTGCACTGCCGGACTGCAGGAGAAATACGGCAAGTCCCGCTGTTTCGATGCGCCGATCAACGAGGCCGGCATCGTCGGCACCGCCATCGGCATGGCGGCTTACGGTCTGAAGCCGGTGATAGAAATCCAGTTTGCAGACTATGTTTATCCCGCCTACGACCAGATCGTTTCCGAAGCGGCGAGACTGCGACACCGCTCGAATGCGGATTTCACCTGCCCCATCGTGATCCGCATGCCGACAGGCGGTGGCATCTTCGGCGGTCAGACCCACAGCCAAAGCCCGGAAGCCCTGTTCACTCATGTCTCCGGTCTGAAAGTTGTCATGCCGTCCAATCCGCGGGATGCCAAGGGGCTGCTTCTGGCGTCGATCGCCGACCCCGACCCGGTGATCTTTTTCGAACCGAAACGCCTCTACAACGGCCCCTTTGACGGACATCATGACAGGCCGATCGTCTCCTGGAAAAAACACCCTCTCGGCGAGGTCCCGGATGGCGACGATATTGTCCCGCTCGGCAAGGCTGCCCTCCGCCGGGAGGGCAACGACGTAACGGTGCTGGCTTATGGCACGATGGTCTATGTCGCCGAGGCTGCGGCGGAGGCGACCGGTGTCGATGCGGAAATCCTCGACCTGCGCACACTCTTGCCGCTGGATCTGGACGCCATTGTCGACTCGGTCCGGAAAACCGGCCGCTGCGTCATCGTTCATGAAGCCACCCGCACATCCGGCTTCGGCGCCGAACTCATGTCACTGGTTCAGGAAGCCTGTTTCTATCACCTCGAGGCGCCCATGATCCGGGTCACGGGTTGGGACACGCCGTATCCGCATGCGCAGGAGTGGGAGTATTTCCCGGGTCCGGGCCGTGTCGGCGAAGCCCTCAAGAAAGTCATGGAGGACTGATCCATGGGTGTTTTTGCAATCCACCTGCCGGATGTCGGCGAGGGCATAGCCGAAGCCGAGCTGATCGAATGGCATGTCAAACCCGGTGATCTCGTGCGCGAGGATGATATCCTTGCAGCCGTCATGACCGACAAGGCCGCCGTCGAAGTGCCTTCCTCCGCAGAAGGCAAGGTTCTGGAACTCGGCGGTGACATCGGAGAATCGATCCCGGTCGGCGCAGTTCTGGTGCGCATCGAAGTTGACGGGGAAGGCAACGAAACAGGCACCGCGGAGCCGGCAAAGGCTGAAGACCCGGCCCAGGTCGTGCACAAGGAAGCCGAACCGGTTGCACCACCCGCCACAGAAACGCCTCAGCGCGAAACACCTGCCGAGCCTGCCAGGCGGCCAGACTTCGCGGCAAAACCGGTGGCACGTGCCAGCGGAACTAAGCCACTGGCGGCTCCCTCGGTGCGCGCCCGCGCCAGGGAAGAAGGCGTCGATCTGCGCCAGGTGCCGGGCACAGGACCGGCCGGCCGGATCAGCCATGCCGATCTCGACAACTGGATTGCCTCGGGCGGCATTCAGCAAGGTGCCGTCACCCGTGGACAAAACACGGGCGTTGAAGAGATCCGCGTCATAGGAATGCGCCGCAAGATTGCCGAGAAGATGGCACTCTCGAAGCGCAACATCCCGCACATCACGATTGTCGAGGAAGTCGAGATGTCGGCCCTCGAGGACTTGCGTGCAGCGCTCAACGCCAAGCACAAGGGAGAGCGGACCAAACTCACGCTGTTGCCATTTCTCATGCGGGCGATTGTCGAGGCGGTGCGGGAACAGCCGGACCTGAACGCACGCTATGACGATGAAGCCGGTGTGATCTACCGCCATGGCGGCGTTCATATCGGCATCGCCACACAGACGCCGTCGGGCCTGAACGTGCCCGTCGTCCATCACGCCGAGGCCGGAAATCTTTGGGACAATGCATCCGAAGTGTCACGATTGGCCGAGGCCGCACGCGATGGAACGATCAAGCGTGACGAATTGGGTGGGGGCACGATCACAATCACTTCGCTCGGCCCACTCGGAGCGATCGCGACAACCCCGATCATCAATTATCCGGAAGTTGCGATCGTCGGCGTCAACAAGATGCAGATCCGGCCTGTCTGGGATGGCCAGCAATTCCAACCGAAGAAAATGATGAACATCTCCTGCTCTTTCGATCACCGTGTGATTGACGGCTGGGACGCGGCCGTCTTCGTGCAGAAACTCAAAACCCTGCTGGAAACCCCGGCAATGTTGTTTGTTGAAGGGTAAGCGGGATGAGTGACATCAAATGCAAACTCCTGATCATCGGCGCTGGCCCCGGCGGTTATGTCTGCGCAATCAGGGCCGGACAACTGGGTATCGACACGGTGGTGATCGACGAAGCCAAACCCGGCGGCACCTGCCTGAATGTCGGCTGCATTCCGTCAAAGGCGCTGATCCATGCTGCCGACGAGTTTCACAAGATCAGTCATGCTTCGCAGGGTCCGCTTGGAATTTCGGTCGAAAGCCCATCGATTGACCTTGCCAGGACGATCGCCTGGAAAGACGACATCGTTACACGCCTCAACACCGGGGTCGCCGCACTGATGAAGAAGGCGAAAGCGCGGTTCGTCAGCGGCCGGGCCCGGTTCCTGGACGGCAAGACGGTCCAGGTGACCGACGGAGACTCAAGTTTCAAGGTGCACGCCGAACACGTCGTCGTGGCAACGGGTTCCGCACCGGTCGAGCTTCCCTTCCTGCCGTTTGGTGGTCCGATCCTTTCCTCCACCGAGGCACTGGCCCTTGCCGAGGTTCCAAAAACACTTGCCGTTGTCGGCGGCGGTTACATTGGCCTGGAACTTGGAACCGTTTTTGCCAAGCTGGGCAGCAAGGTGACCATCGTCGAAGCGGAAGACCGTATTCTGCCTCTCTACGACAAGGCCCTGACACGGCCGGTGGCACAACGCCTGGAAGAGCTGGATGTCACCGTCATGACCGGCACGAAGGCCGCAGGGTATGAAGAAGGCACGTTGAAAACCGACAAGGGCGATGTCGCTGCACAGAAGGTACTGGTAACCGTCGGTCGGCGGCCGCGCACCATCGGCATCGGGATTGATGAACTGGCACTCACGCTGGATGGCCCGTTCATCAGGATCGACAAGACCTGCCAGACATCCATGCGGGGCATCTATGCCATTGGAGACGTAACCGGTGAACCCATGCTGGCTCATCGTGCGATGGCCCAGGGGGAAATGGTAGCCGAACATGTTGCCGGGCACCCAGTTGAATGGGACAAGCAGGCCATTCCAGCCGTCTGTTTCACCGACCCGGAAGTCGTGACGTGCGGCGCGCTTCCTGGCGAAATTGACGGTACGAAATCCAGTGAATTCCCGTTCCAGGCCAACGGCCGCGCCATGACGACCGAACGCGAAGACGGTTTCATTCGTGTCGTCTGGCGTGAGAGCGATCACGCGGTCCTCGGCATTCAGGCCGTTGGCGCCGGAATTTCGGAGATGTCAGCAGCCTTCTCGCTGGCCATTGAAATGGGTGCCTGTCTTGAAGACATCGGCGCTACAATTCATGCCCACCCGACCCAGTCGGAAGGCCTGCAGGAAGCCTGCCTCAGGGCCCTGGGCCACGCCCTTCACATTTAAGACCCCCGAAAACAGAAGAAGCCGCCCGCTTTCGACAAGCGGGCGGCTTCCTTTTGTTCCGTTTCGGACGATTACTTGGTTTCGTCTTCGTCGCTTGTGGCTTCGTCGCCACCTTCCTCATCCGTCTTCAGGGAGTTCAGCTTGGCAAAGACTGCATCCGCATCGATCTCTTCATCTTCCTCACGCTTGACGGGCGTGCTCGGATCGAGAGAGAAGGCCGCGGCGATCGCGTCTTCGCTGGTCGTGTCTTCCACCGGCATGAGCGTCTCGGTGGGTTCACCTGCCATCGGCTGCGGAGCGTTCTTGGCCGCTTTCTCGACTTCCATGTCCAGCTCAAGCTGGCTGCAAAGACCGAGTGTCACCGGATCGGAAGGCGTCAGGTTGGCGGAGTTCCAGTGAGTCCGGTCGCGGATCGCGGCAATGGTCGGCTTGGTCGTGCCAACCAGGCGCATGATCTGGGCGTCTTTCAGCTCCGGATGGTTGCGCACCAGCCACAAAATGGCGTTCGGGCGGTCCTGACGGCGCGACACCGGCGTATAACGCGGGCCCTTGCGTTTGGTTTCCGGTACAACAACCTTTGACCCCTGAAGTTTCAGAACGTAGTTCGGATCGTTCTGGGCTTTTTCAACTTCTTCGCGCGACAGCTGACCTGTCAGGATCGGGTCCAGGCCCTTGATGCCCTGTGCGGCTTCACCGTCTGCAATCGCCTTCACTTCAAGAGGGTGAAGTTTGCAGAAAGAGGCGATCTGAGTGAAGCTCAGCGCCGTGTTGTCCACGAGCCAGACAGCGGTTGCCTTCGGCATGAGGGGCGTGTTCGCCATCGGATAAATTCCTCTTGTCTGCTCCCCCGCCCGGCGGGGCGAAAAAGCGGTGTTCCATTTCTATTTCATGGGAAGTGCCGCGAATATAGTCGCAACGCATCGGAAAGGCAAATCGCGAATAGTACGAAGATTTCGAACCGGCACCATCATGGCCCAGCCTGCCGTTCAGGCCTCCATTGTCAGAACGATTTTCCCGATATGACCGGAGCTTTCCATCCTCTGATGCGCCTTGACCGCCTCGGTAAAGGGAAATGTCGAATCCATCACCGGTTTCACGTCGCCAGCAGCGATCAAAGGCCAGACCCTTGCCTCGAGACTCTCGGCAATGGCCGTCTTGAATTCATTGCTGCGTGGTCGCAGGGTTGATCCTGTATGCGTCAGACGCTTGACCATCAACCGGGAGAAATTGACAGTTTCGGAGATCCCGTTGAGCGTCGCGATCTGGCAGATTCGCCCTTCAACGGCGGCCGCTTTCCAGTTCCGCTCGACATAGTCTCCGCCAACCATGTCCAGTATCACGTTTACGCCCTGGCCTTCGGTGATTTCCAGGACCGCCTTTTCAAAGGCTGCTTCCCGATAATTGATCACATGGTCGGCCCCGAGATTGCGCACCGCTTCGGCCTTCTCCCTCGATCCGACGGTCGTGAACACCTCGGCGCCGAAGGCTTTTGCCAGCTGGATGGCTGTTGTCCCGATGCCGGATGTGCCGCCATGAACCAGGAACCGTTCGCCGTTCGCGAGGCCACAGCGATCAAACACGTTGGTCCACACCGTGAAAAAGGTTTCCGGCAGCGCGGCCGCCTCCACCAGGTTCAATCCTGCCGGAATTGGCAGAGCGTGGCCGGCCGGCACCTTGCAATAGGTTGCATAGCCACCTCCCGGTGCCAGCGCCGTGACCGTGTCCCCGACAGCATGACGCTCGATACCGCGTCCACAGGCGACCACTTCACCGGCCACCTCCAGCCCGGGCAAATCGGAAGCACCCTTTGGCGGCGGATAAGCGCCCTTGCGCTGAAGCACATCCGGTCGGTTCACCCCGGCAGCGGCGACCTTGATGAGAATTTCACCCTCTTCCAGGTCCGGCAATGGCCGCCTTTCCATTTTCAGAACATCCGGGCCTCCCGGTTCCGAAATCGCAATGGCAGTCATCTCATCCGGCAAATTCTGCATCGGGATCGTTCCTCTTTGGTTCATTTTGGGACTGGATCGGTGTTCCACACCTGACTTATGGTAAATTCATCAGAACAGTATTTGAAGGAAATCAAAAGAGACAAGCCGTCTGACGGACAGATGGGTTTCACACTGCAGGGAGGGAAGCAATGGGCCTATTTGATGAGGATGTCCCCAAAAAATCGAATATGGGCACAATTACCGTAGGGGAAGATATTTCCAGCCATTCCGAGGCGGATCTGGCAGAACGTATAGAGGCCCTGCACGCGGAAATTAACCGTACCCAGAAGGAGCTCGAACAACGCAGCACTATTCGCGATGCTGCCAACTCGATTTTCTCCAAATAGCTTGTCATTTATTGCATTTTTGACGAATAGGCACCGTATCGGGCGGAAAACTAGGTAAATTGGTTAGGTAAAACTTTCCTTGTTTACCTCTCATTAATCTTTCCAATTTATAAATTTAGTCATCCAGTCATCTGGATTTGAGTGGCTCCTGTCCACTCTGTTTGACGCCTCCCTGTTAAAGACTCAGAGCCGCAGCCTTGCGGCTCTTTTTTTTGGCCGCCCCTCATAGTATCGTATTTCCATTCCGGTTAACGGCTGTCTGCATCCGCAATTGGCACGCGGATTGCTGAGTAGTTGGCAAGACGTTTCGCATTGTTCCAAAAAGGAACACCTGACACGGGATGTACTATCCCGGGACAGATTAAGAAGAGATGCGGGACAAACCGGACGAGTAACTGAGGCGTAGAAGATCCATGACGGAAGACATCAAGAAAGCCGATGCTAAAATTGGCGCTGTGCACATCGCTCATCACCTTGCCAGCTCCGACAACTTCCAGGCATTGTTTCAGGAAGGCATGTCGCTGGTAGAAGAAACCGCGATGTATCTCGATGGCCACGGACGCGACGAAGCCAAGGAGCTGGCGCGCCCCGCCTCTCTCGCCTATGCCACAGAATCCATGCGTCTCACGACCCGGCTGATGCAACTCGCCTCCTGGCTCTTGCTTCAGCGCGCGGTCAATGAGGGCGAAATGTCTCGCGAACAGGCCGGCAGCGAGAAGAACAAGGTTCGTCTCGACAAGCTGAGCAGTTCAACCGGCGGCCCCGCCTGGGACGACCTGCCGGCAACCCTTCGCGACCTGATCGAGCGGTCCACCCGCCTGCAGGAACGCGTCGTTCATCTCGACCAGATGCTCTATCGCAAGGATATCGAGGAACAGGTCGAGGAAGCCAACAACGACAATCCGGTTGCCTCGCAAATCAGTCAGCTTCACGCTGCCTTTGGAAATCTCGGCTGATCATCTACGCCGATCTGGCCGGGAGAAGCCGCCGCAAGGCGGCTTCTTTTTTGCGCAGAATTCCGAGTTTCACTTGTCATCAGCTCTTGCATACAAAAAAAACCCGGCTCGAAGCCGGGTTTTTCAAACTCAGGTTTTCCAACCGGTTGCTTAGGAACCGAGGAAACCAGCAAACTTGTTCTTGAAGCGGGACACGCGGCCGCCGCGGTCCATCAGCTGACGGTCGCCACCGGTCCATGCCGGATGGGACGTCGGGTCGATGTCGAGCTGCAGGGTGTCGCCTTCCGCGCCGTAGGTGGAGCGGGTGGTGAATTCGGTGCCATCGGTCATGACGACCTTGATGGTGTGGTAGTCGGGATGAATATCCGCTTTCATGGCCGGTCCTTTCATACGCTGCTTCGTGGTCTTTTCAAAAAGAACCGGGAGCGTGCGCAAAACGAGTTGAAGGGCCGCCAATCCGTTTCGGACGCCGCCCTTTGAAACATGAGGCGGGGATATACCTCAACGTGACAGGCAAGACAAGAGGCTAATTCCGGCAATGTGAAGCAAACTTCTGCCGAATGTCTTGATGCCATTTTCCATCTTTGGAAGAAACACCTATCTAATGGACGCAAATCAATTGAGCGTTTGCCGGAACATGATAAAGACGAATGCAAAAGAACACGGAGAGTCCGTTGGCCGACGCCTCATCTACCAATCCACAGACTGACCAAAAGCCCTCGAGGCCCTCCTTCCGGCCGCTGACCCGGTTGCTGCCCTATCTGCTGAAGCACAAGGGCATGGTCGCCGCAGCGATTGTCGCCCTGTTCTCTGCCGCCGTAATCACCCTGGTCCTGCCCAACGCTGTGCGCAGAATGATCGACTATGGCTTTGGCGCCGACGATCCCGCGCTGGTCAACAGCTATTTCGCGGTCCTCATAGGTGTCGTGTGTGCCTTGGCCTTTGCCAGTTCGGCACGTTATTTCCTGGTCATGTGGATCGGCGAGAGGGTCGTCGCGGAAGTGCGTTCGGACGTTTTTGCGCATATGACCCGGCTTAGCCCCTCGTTCTACGACACGGCCAAATCAGGCGAAATCCTGTCGCGACTGACGGCGGATACCACGCAGATCAAGGCGGCGTTCGGTGCCAGCGCCTCGCTTGCAATGCGCAACCTCATCATGTTCCTGGGCGGCGCTGTGATGATGGTGGTCACTAGCCCGCGTCTGTCCGTGATCGTTCTGGCCGCCATTCCGGTCATCTTGGTTCCCATACTCGGGTTCGGCCGCAAGGTACGAAAACGCTCCCGCTACGCGCAGGACACCCTTGCCAATGCGTCGGCCTATGCCAGCGAGATGCTGAGCTCCATCCGAACCCTGCAGTCATTCACCCATGAAGGCCGGAGCGCTGACCGGTTCGGGTCGGAAGTGGAAAAGGCCTTTCAGGCCGCGCGCAAGGCGATCATCGCACGGTCCATGTTGACCGGCTTCGCACTTTTCGTCATCGGCTCCAGTATTGTCGCTGTTTTGTGGATCGGTGCGAGTGATGTCTTCGCCGGCAGGATAACAGGCGGCGAACTCAGCCAGTTCCTGCTCTATTCCATTCTCGCAGCCGGATCCCTGGCCGCGCTCTCCGAAGTCTGGGGGGAACTTTCGCAGGCGGCCGGTGCAGCTGAGCGCCTGTCCGAACTGCTGGAGATCGAGCCCGAGATCAGTGCCCCGTCCAACCCGGTCAAGCTGCCGGATACACCTCGCGGGGATATAGCATTCGACAATGTCTCTTTCTCCTATCGCAACAGCGAGGACATGCCGGTCGTAAGAGACCTGAGCCTGAATGTTTCACCCGGCGAAACCGTCGCCGTTGTCGGCCCGTCTGGTGCCGGCAAATCGACGCTCTTCAGCCTGCTGATGCGCTATTATGATCCAACCGGAGGCGCAATCCGCCTCAACGGAGTTGAGCTGCCCGAACTGGATCCGGAAGATCTGCGCAGGCACATTGCGCTGGTTCCCCAGGACACGACGATTTTCGGTGCGACAATCGCCGAGAACATCGCTTATGGACGCCCGGACGCGACGCGCGAGGAAATCGAGGCAGCTGCGGTTGCCGCACTCGCCGCACCCTTTATTGACGCCATGCCGGACGGATACGACACAATGGTCGGCGAACGCGGGATTACCCTGTCGGGTGGCCAGCGGCAGCGTATTTCAATTGCAAGGGCCGTTCTGAAACATGCACCTGTCCTGCTGCTCGACGAAGCCACAAGCGCGCTCGACGCCGAAAGCGAGAACCTTGTCCAGCAGGCGCTGGACCGCTTGATGGAAGGACGCACGACCCTGGTCATCGCCCACCGGTTGGCAACAGTCCTGAAAGCAGACCGGATCGTGGTCATGGATGACGGCCGGATCGTCGAGACCGGTACCCATGAAGAACTCAGCAAGGCCGAGGGCATCTACGCCAAACTGGCACGCCTGCAATTTGGCGCCGACAAGCTGAAGCAGCCGGCCTGACGCGCCGGATGGCGGCTGTCAGTCGGATCAAGGCAACAGGTCTGATGTGAACCGATCAGTCGGTATCAGGCACTTCCACGGTGTAGTTGAGCGGCAGGCGTCCACCGTCTGCATAGATCGTCTGCCCGGTGACATAGCCGGCATCGGATGATGCAAGAAAAGCCGCGACCCCGGCAATTTCGGACGGCTCGCCGATCCGCAACATCGGGGTGCGCGAGAGGAGGCGGGTCTTGGCCGCCTTGTCGCTGTTCACCGCAGCCAGCATATCCGTCATGATCGATCCCGGCCCGATGGCGTTGACGCGAATGCCATATTGCGCGAGCGCAATGGCCGTCGTGCTGGTCAGCTGGCTGACGCCCCCCTTGGAAACGCAATAGGGAATCTGGTTCGGAATTCCGACGACAGCATTGATCGACGACATGTTGATGATGCAGCCCGGCTCACCACCATTTTCAACCTTTTCGACCATGTGCCGGGCGACGGCCTGCGAGCACAGGAACGCCCCCTTCAGGTTGATCCCGAGAACCCTGTCGAAATCTTCTTCTTCGAGCTCGAGAAAGTCGGAACCCGCCACGACGCCCGCATTGTTCACCAGAATGTCGATATCACCGAGTGCGTTCAGCGTTTCGGCAACCATGTTGCGAACGTCAAGCCTTTCGGCAACATTGCAGTGAATGTAAATGGCTTCGCCGACACCCGACAAATCATCGACGGCGGCTTCACCGGCTTCGTCGTCGATATCGGCAATGACAACCTTGGCACCGTCCATGACAAAGCGTTTGGCAACGGCAAACCCAATACCGCGCGCTGCCCCGGTTATGATGGCGACCTTATTCTCCAAAGACACGGAAAACCCCACGACTCGTTAGCAAGATTTCAAGCCGCGTACCCAACGCGGGCCGCTTCGCGGCGGCCCGACCTTATGGTGCAAATGAGCCGGTGTCGATGGCTGTTGTTGAGCTCCACCAACGTCACCTGTTGCGATCAGGCCGAAATCCCGTGTGATTTCAATGCGTCGCTGATCTCATCCAAAATCGCTGGATCGTCGATCGTGGCTGGCATCTTGTAGCTTTCGCCATCCGCGATCTGTCGCATTGTCCCCCGAAGGATCTTGCCTGAACGGGTTTTCGGCAGACGTTCGACCGTGATCGCGATCTTGAACGCCGCAACCGGTCCGATCTTCTCGCGCACCAGCCTGACAAGCTCCTTTTCGATCTCGTCATGCGAACGCTCGACACCGGACTTAAGGACGACGAACCCGCAAGGCAGCTGCCCCTTCAGCTTGTCTGCAATGCCGATCACGGCACATTCTGCAACGTCTGAATGGGTGGCCAGCACCTCTTCCATACCACCGGTCGAGAGCCGGTGTCCGGCAACATTGATGATGTCGTCGGTCCGCGCCATGATCGACAGGTAGCCGTCATCGTCGATGACACCCGCATCCGCTGTCTTGTAGTAACCCGGGAACTCCGCCAGATAGGAGTCGTGGAACCGCTGGTCGGCATTCCACAGCGTCGGCAGACAGCTGGGCGGCAGCGGCAGTTTGACCACGATGTTCCCAAGCGTGTTCGGGCCGAGCGGATGACCGGCATCATCCAGGATCTGCACATCGTAACCAGGCATCGGAACGGTGGGAGATCCCGGCTTGACCGGCAACTGCCCGAGGCCGAGCGGATTGCCGACCATGCACCAGCCGGTTTCCGTCTGCCACCAGTGATCGATCACCGGAACCTGCAACTGGTCGATCGCCCAGTTGACCGTGTCGGGGTCTGCACGCTCGCCTGCCAGGAACAGTGACCGGTACTGGGCGAGATCGTATTTCTTGATCAGTTCACCTTCCGGGTCTTCCTTGCGGATCGCCCGGAATGCCGTCGGCGCCGTGAACAGCGAGACAACCTTGTGCTCGGAGATGACACGCCAGAACACGCCGGCATCCGGCGTCCCGACCGGCTTGCCTTCAAACACGATCGTGGTGCAACCGTGCAGCAGCGGCGCGTAGCAGATATAGGAATGGCCAACGACCCAGCCGACATCGGAGGCCGCCCAGAAAACCTCTCCGGGCTGAATGTCATAGAGGTTGGACATCGACCATTTCAGCGCCACCATGTGACCGCCATTGTCCCGAACAACACCTTTCGGCTGTCCTGTCGTACCGGACGTGTAGAGAATATAAAGCGGATCGGTTGCCTTGACGGGAACCGGCGCGATCCGGCGGCCCTCGTTCACCGCGCTCTCGACCAATTGTCCGAGATCATGGTCCCTGCCTGCAACAAGATCGCATTTGCGCTCTTCGCGCTGGTAGACGAGGCAGGTCTCCGGCTTATGCTTCGACAGCTCGATCGCCTCGTCCAGAAGCGGTTTATAGGCAATCACGCGACCCGGCTCGATACCGCAGGATGCTGCGATGATCGCCTTGGGCGTCGCGTCGTCGATACGAGTCGCGAGCTCATTGGCCGCAAATCCGCCAAAGACAACGGAGTGGATGATCCCGAGCCGCGCACAGGCCAGCATGGCCATGACGGCCTGCGGGATCATCGGCATGTAGATGATTGCGCGGTCGCCCTTTGTCAGTCCCTGGTCCGCCAGAACGCAGGCAAAGGCTTCGACTTCTTCGAGCAGTTCTGCATAGGTATAGGTCTTGGACTTGCCCGTGATCGGACTGTCATAGATCAGCGCAGGCTGACCCGGACGGCCACGTTCGACATGCCTGTCGAGACAGTTATAGCAGGTGTTGCACTCCCAATCGGGGAACCAACGGCCATATTGGCCCTGGTCCGGATCGAATACTGTGTCCGTCTTTGAAACCCAGTCGATCTCGGAAGCCGCGTCCTTCCAGAAACCTTCCGGGTTGTCCTGCCAGCTTTGATAGACCTCGTGATACCGGCTTGCCATGAAATATCCTCCCAAACCGCCGTCTCGGCATTTGCCCTAAGAGTGCTGTAAGGGAAGGCCGAAATGCAAGCCTCCTCGCCTAGGCAATTTGGAGAGCGGGACTTTACGTAATCCCTCTGGCGTGATTGTTTGCCGGACCTCTTGATTCAATCGGCTCGATCTTCCCCTTCATGCTTCCAATTACCGATCCCTGGTTCTACGCCGCCGCCATTCCCGCGGTCTTTCTCGTTGGTCTCTCCAAGGGAGGCTTTGGCGGAACGATGGCCATGCTCGGCGTGCCGATCATGACGCTCGTCATTTCTCCGGTTCAGGCTGCAGGCATCATGCTGCCGATCCTGGTGATCATGGATATCATTGCACTCATTGCCTACAAGGGCCGTGCCGACTGGACAACAATCGCCATATTGTTGCCGGCGGCGGTTGCCGGTATCGGGATCGGCTGGGCCACCGCCGCCTATGTCAATGACAACTTCGTCATCCTGCTCGTTGGTGTGATCTCCATCGCTTTTGTCTTCGACTATGTCTTCAAGCGCCGAAAGCAGGCGCAAGGTGCGAGCCACAATGTTCCGAAGGGCGTTTTCTGGGGCACGGTCACCGGCTTCACGAGCTTCATCAGCCATACCGGTGGCCCACCCTACCAGATGTACACGCTACCTCTGCGCATGGAGCCTGCGCTCTTCGTCGGCACCGGCGTGATTTTCTTTGCCGTTGTCAACGCACTGAAACTGATCCCCTATTTCATGCTGGGTCAGTTCGATACGACCAACCTGACGACATCCTTCTCGCTGTTTCCGGTCGCCCTGATTGCAACACTCGCCGGTGTTCGTCTCGTGCGGATCATCAAGGTCGATACCTTCTACAACATCATTTACGTCTTCATGGGCCTGATCGGCATCAAGCTCGTTTATGACGGCATCAGCAGCCTGTTTGCCTGACCCGGACCGGGTCTCCTTGATTAGCACGTTGCTCAATCGGCAGGATTTGGCTTTGATAGCGGGAACAAGGGTCTAGGGAGGAAATTCATGGACACCAACTCAAGTCCGTTCACGCAGGGGCTCGACAAGAACCCGGCCAATTACGCGTCCCTCAGCCCGCTCAGCTTTCTGGCACGGGCAGCTGATGTGTTTCCGGATGTGACCGCCATCGTTCATGGAAACCAGCGCACGGACTATCGGACCTTCTATCACCGTTCGCGGCAACTGGCTTCCGCGCTGGCCCGGCTTGGCATTGGCAAGAACGATACCGTGAGCGTAATGCTCTCCAATGTCCCTCCCATGCTCGAAGCCCACTACGGCGTACCGATGACAGGGGCTGTCCTGCATTCCATGAACACCAGACTGGATGCGGCAATCATTGCCTTTCAGCTGGATCATGCCAATTGCAAGGTCCTGGTCACGGACCGGGAATATGCTCCTGTCATCAAGGAAGCACTCTCGATCGCAAAGGTTTCCCCGACGGTCATCGACTATTCGGACCCCGAGTTTCCCCAGGATGGGGAGCGGCTTGGCACGCTCGACTATGAAGACTTCGTCCAGTCAGGAGACCCCGAATACAGCTGGGAGCTGCCCAACGACGAGTGGGATGCGATCACGCTGAACTACACTTCGGGAACGACCGGCAATCCCAAGGGTGTCGTCTATCATCACCGCGGTGCTTACCTGCTGGCGCAAGCGAACGTGATCACGGCTTCCATGGCCAAACACCCGGTCTATCTTTGGACCCTGCCGATGTTTCATTGCAACGGCTGGTGTTTTCCCTGGTCGCTCTCCATCGTGGCCGGCACACATGTCTGCCTGCGCTGGGTTCGTCCCAAGACAATGTGGGACCTGATTGCCGACGAAGACGTAACCCATCTGTGCGGTGCCCCAATCATCATGTCGACCCTGCTGAACGCTGCACCCGACCAGAAACGCACGCTTGAAAGGGAGGTCGAGTTCTTCACGGCCGCCGCACCGCCTCCCGAAAGCGTTCTGGCCGCCATGAAGACCGCAGGCTTCAACGTGACCCACCTATATGGACTGACGGAGGTTTACGGACCTGCCGTCGTCAACGACTGGAAAGTCGAATGGGACGCGCTGCCTCTTGACCAGCAAGCCCAGAAGAAGGCACGTCAGGGCGTTCGCTATGTTGCGCTGGAGGACCTGACGGTTCTCGACCCGGAGACCCTTGCTCCCGTTCCTGCCGATGGTGAAACCATCGGCGAGGTCATGTTCCGGGGAAATGTGGTCATGAAAGGCTATCTGAAGAACCCTGAGGCAACCGAAGATGCCTTCAAGGGCGGCTGGTTTCATTCAGGTGACCTGGGCGTGTTGCATCCTGACGGCTATATCCAGCTGAAAGACCGCTCCAAGGACATCATCATCTCCGGTGGCGAGAACATCTCCTCCATCGAGGTTGAGGAGGTGCTGTACAAACACCCCGACGTTCAGTCCGCCGCTGTCGTCGCCCGCCCGGACGAGAAATGGGGCGAAACACCCTGCGCCTTCGTCGAACTCAGAAGTGGGTCGGATATTTCCGAAGCGGATCTCATGGCTTTTTGCAAGGAGCACCTTGCGGGGTTCAAGGCGCCCAAGACGGTCGTCTTCTGCGATCTGCCGAAAACCTCGACCGGCAAAATCCAGAAATTTGCCCTGCGAGACCGCGCCAAGGCACTTTAGGACGGCTGCTGAGCAGCGCCAAATCGGTCGAACCGGCCTGTGACCGCCATCACAGACAACGATTGCCCGACCGGGTATCAACCAGCTTTGCTGGAGGAGCCTGTCATGTATTTCGTTCGATGTCTTCTGGTCACGATTTGTCTCGCCGGGATGCAGGCGCTGCCTGTCCACGCGGGGCAAAAGCCCCTTGTCATTCTTATTCCGGGTGCCGGTGGCGCCGTTCCAAACGACTTTCTCGTGCGCAACAAGTCGGGATTTCAGCGCGCAGGCTTTGCCGTGAAGATCACGACCTCGCCCCGCGAAGCGGCGAAAACCATTCGGCAACAATCCGCACGGCGAAAGGTCTATCTCGTCGGCATGAGCAAGGGCGCCATGATGTCGGCCCGCATTCTGTCGCGCGGCGTTCGGCCTGCCGCCGCAGTGTTCGTTTCAGGCAACTATCAAAGAGTGATGGCAACCATGGGCTCTGCGGCACAGCTGCCGTCAACGCTTGTTGTGCACCACCGGCAGGACAGATGCAGGATGTCCGCACCGGGACACGTCTCAGCCTTTGTCAACTGGTCCCGTGGCCGTGTCCGGGTCGCCTGGATGTCCATGTCCGGTGGCGGCAACGACAATCCATGTGGTCCGAATGGTGCGCATGGCTTCTTCAGGAAGGATCAGAAGCCCATTGCCGCCATCACCCGCTTCCTGAGGACGCACTAGCCGTTTTCATCAGGCAAAACAAAAACGCCACGGCAGAGGCCGTGGCGTTTTGAAATAGGCTTGATTTTCGAACAGTCAGTGTATCGTCACGTCCTGTCGTATTCGCTCGATCTCGTCCTTGATCTTGAGCTTTTGTCGTTTCATGTCAGCCAATTCCAGGGAGTCAGTACTCGGATGCAACAGAGCGTCCTCGATTTTGCGTTCCATTTCCGCGTGACGGCGCTCAAGTTCTGCGAGATGCGACTGCATTGACATGGATAAAACCTCCTGTCTGTTGGCTCAACCTTGCCATCGTGCACAGAAAATTTGGCAATGTCGATTGCAGATTCTGCATATCTGGACCGTTTCGCCGTCAAATTATGCATTGTTGGCGTTATCCTTAGGAAACCCTGAAAAAAACGGCATGAATAAGCGCTTCAAAACCCTCAAATAATTCCAATGGAAGTTTTGCCAGTACAGAAAATAACAGGCTGCGAAGACGCGTCGATACGCTGCATTTTGTTTTCCAAACCTGTTGAGAAATCCGGCCATTGATGCGTCAAAGATGATATCTTGCCCGCGGGCGGTAAAATGGACTAGGACTTGTGTCCTGCTTTTTGGGGGACATACATGGCGCAAATGGACAGTGATGCTCTGCGAATGGAGCTGGCACGGCTACGCCAGGAACACAGGGATCTGGACGTTGCAGTACAGGCGCTTGCAGCGACATCAAACCATGACGTCCTTCAGCTTCAACGGCTGAAAAAGAAAAAACTGATGATCAAGGACCGGATATCCGCCCTTGAGGATCAGCTGTTCCCCGACATCATCGCCTGAGCCGCTACGGATCGCTTTCCTTCCCGGAACAATACCGTTCGGGATGAATGGCGGAGTTGCGAGCAATTCAGGCTTGCGATGCGCGGACTGCTGCATATACTCCGCGGCTCTTTCGAACGGGCAGGAACCTGGAGCAGAAAATGGCACAAGCCGACGTCGCAATCATCATGGGCAGTCAATCGGACTGGCCAACCATGAAACACGCGGCCGATACGCTCGAGCAGCTCGGGGTCAGCTACGAAGCCCGTATCGTCTCCGCCCATCGGACACCGGACCGCATGTATGAGTTTGCGAAAGTTGCCAAGGCAGAAGGCTTCAAGGTCATTATCGCTGGCGCTGGCGGCGCCGCGCATCTGCCCGGCATGACAGCCTCCCTGACGCCCCTTCCGGTGTTCGGCGTCCCGGTTGAGAGCCGCGCGCTGTCGGGTGAAGACAGTCTTTTGTCCATCGTGCAGATGCCTGCGGGCATTCCCGTGGGCACCCTGGCAATCGGCAAGGCCGGCGCGACCAACGCGGCCCTGCTGGCTGGTGCTGTCCTGGCGCTGAACGACACAGCGATCGCGGAGGCCCTGGATACCTATCGCGCGGAACGCACGGCTGCAGTCGCCGACACACCCAGCAACGACATCTGACGGACCACACTTCACAGCAGGATTTTCGCAATGGGCAACGCCATTCGACTTGAACCCGGCGACACGATCGGCATCCTCGGCGGCGGCCAGCTCGGCCGGATGCTGGCGCAATCCGCTGCAAGCATGGGCCTCAAGTCCCACATCTTTTGCCCGGATCCGAGCAGCCCGGCCTTCGATGTCAGCGCGACCTACACGGTTGCCCCTTATGAAGACATCGAGGCGCTTGACCGGTTTGCGTCTTCGGTCTCCGTCGTCACCTATGAATTCGAGAACGTGCCCGGCCCGACAGCAGCCCATCTGGATGCCAAGGTTCCGGTGCGCCCCGGTGTCAAAGCACTGGAAGTGTCTCAAGACCGCCTGTTCGAAAAACGGTTTCTGTCCGGCGCGGGTGTCGCGATTGCGGACTTTGCCGAAATCAATTCGCAGGACGACCTGGAAAGCGCCCTCTCCTCCTTCAAGGGACAAGGCGTACTGAAGACCCGGCGCTTCGGCTATGACGGCAAGGGGCAGCTGATGATCCGTGCCGCTGGCGATGTCGCTGGAGCCTACGACAAGATCGGAGCGGTCCCCGCTGTCCTGGAAGATCTCATTCCTTTCGAATGCGAGGTATCGGTGATTGTCGCCCGGGATCTCGACGGGAACTGCGCGGCCTACGACATTGCCCGCAACCATCACGAAAACCATATTCTCAAGACCTCGACAGTACCCGCCGGTGTTTCCGAAGACACGTTGGACACGGCGCGCAAGATGGCTGAACAGATCGTGACAGGCCTCGACTATGTCGGCGTGATGGGCGTCGAGATGTTTCTCGTTCGGGATGCCGGTGGCGAAAGACTTCTCGTCAACGAGATCGCACCACGGGTGCATAATTCCGGGCACTGGACACAGGATGCCTGCCTGACCTCCCAATTCGACCAGCACATGCGCGCGGTCGCGGGTTGGCCGCTTGGAGCAGCCACGCGTCATTCCGACGTCGTCATGGAAAACCTGATCGGCTCCGATGCCGAAGCCTGGCAATCTGTCCTTGGCGAACCGAGTGCCAGACTTCATCTCTACGGTAAGGCCGAGATCCGTGAAGGGCGCAAGATGGGCCATGTCAATCGCCTGAGCGACAGGACCAGCTGAGCCTGATCAGGCGGTCGTGACAAGTCCCAGCTTCTCGCGTCGCGCAAAGCGCAGGTTTGCCAGGATGGCGACGGATGCGAGCCCGGCCGCCAGCCCGCACCAGACGCCGACACCGCCCCACCCGGCAAGGAAACCGAGACCGTAGGACAGGCTGAACCCCACGACCCAATACCCGAACAGGGCATAGAAGAGCGGGATAGTGGTGTCGCCCAGTCCACGAAGATTGTTGACGCCGATGATCTGGCCACCATCGGCAATCTGGAACAGGGCCGCGACGAACAGGAATGACACACCGTAGGCGAGCACTTCCATTGCTTCAGGATCGTCGAAGTCGAGATAGAAGCCGACAAGTGTTTCCGGGATGCTCCAGAACAGGATTGCGAAGCAGCCCATGAACGCCATGGTCACGGCGAGCGAAGTCCAGCCGGCCCTGCCGATCCCCACGCGGTCGTCGCGTCCGGCTGCCAGACTGACCCTTGTCATCGCCGCCATGGAGAGCCCGACAGGCACCATGAAGGTGATGGACGCGATCTGGAGAGCGATCGCGTGCCCGGCAAGCGGCAACGTACCGAGCCATCCGATCATGATGGCCGACGCACCGAACAGGGAGCCCTCCGCCACGATCGTCAGCCCGATCGGCGTTCCCAGGCGCACGATCTGGAAAAAGACCGGCCAATCCGAACGCCAGATGCGGCCAAGGATGTGATAGCGCCGCAACTTGGGATGCCGAAGGGCGTAGATCAGCAGGAACACGAACGTGGCTGTGGCACTGAAGACCGACGCGATCCCTGCTCCCACGAGTTCCAGGCGCGGAAATCCGAAATGCCCGAAGATCAGCACGTAATCGAGAATGGCATTGACGATCGCACCCCCGATCGTTGCCCAGAGAACGATCTGCGTGCGTTCCATGACCGTCAGGAAGCCACGGACGGCCATGATGAAAAGCGCTGGCAGCATGGTCCACTGCAGCACCCGCATATAGATCGAAGCCAGCCGGGCCAGTTCGGGTTCCTGCCCCAGGGCAAGCAGAATGGGTTCCACAAAAAACAGGACGACCCAGACCGGGAAGCAGAAAACAAACGAAATCCAGAATCCCATGCGGACGGACCGCCGCAATTCGCGCGGATTGCGCTGCGAACGCGCACGTGCTGCCAGGGGAATGACGGCCTGGAGGACACCCATGCCGAAAAACCACAACAGCATGTAGAAATTGAAGGCAAGCGTGGACGCGGCGAGTTCTTCCGCCCCCAGATGCGAGATCATCCACACATCGGTCGTGTTGATCGCCATCTGGGCAAGCTGCGCGCCGGCAAGCGGCAGGCCGAGCGACAATGTCGGCAGGATATCGCTCTGCCAAAGTGATGCGCGCGACTCCGAATCAGGGCGCCTTGACGCAGGCTGCGCCATCGTAACCTCCAAAATGTGGGCGAACCCGCGCAATCTTGTTGTTGTTCGCTTCGGCGGGTGAGACCTTCACCTCTAATCTTGATAACGGGCAGAGTCCACACTTGTTCTGTGCTGCTCTGCACCCCAAACGCCAAAATTCGCGCACCAATCCGGCAAGTTTATTCGCGAACTTGGTGGACACGGCCAGATTGCTCTGGTATGTACCCGTCCAAAGTGAGCGACGCGTCAGCGGCGATCAGGTTTCTGTACACAAGTGAATGCACGGTCCTTTTTGACTGTATCAGCGTTGACTGCGTGTTTTCAGGCAGTCGCGATGACCATTGGCGAGACCTCACTTCTATCAAAGTCCACTTTATGCTGCGGATCGGCCGCGGCGCATTGCAAACGGGAAAAAACGCGTGCAGGTTCTGGTTCGCGACAATAATGTCGATCAAGCGCTGAAGGCGCTCAAGAAAAAGATGCAGCGCGAAGGCATCTTCCGTGAAATGAAACTTCGCGGTCACTTCGAAAAGCCGTCTGAAAAGAAAGCACGCGAAAAGGCCGAAGCCATTCGCCGTGCGCGCAAGCTGGCTCGCAAGCGGGCACAGCGCGAAGGTCTGCTCCCGGGCAAGTCCGCTCGCCGTTAATTTCGGCTCGAGTGTGCCTGGCGATGAAGATCGCCTGTTTTTAGCATGACTGCCGTGAGGCCGACCGATTCCACGGTCGGCTTTTTGGCGTTTATTGTATATTGCTTTGGACATGTGCCATTGAATAGGGCGCAGCCACATTCCCGCCCTATTGGAGGCAGATGAACGGCATGTCTAATCACTTGAGTGCAAGAGATCGTATGTGCCGCATGCGCAAATTCCTGCCCCATGCAACGCTGCTCTGCCTGGCGACGCTTCTGGCTGGCTGCAACACCGGTGGCAGCGTTTACAATGACGTGCCGATCAACAAGTCGGTTGGGTCCTCGACCAACATCGCCTCGCTGACAGCCGTCATCGAATCGAACCCGTCCGATGCCACGGCCTACAGCACGCGCGGCATCGCCTATGGACAGGCCGGGAAACTGGATCTTGCGGTGGCCGACTTCAACCAGGCGCTGCAGCTCAACCCGAACTCCTACCAGACCTACGCCAACCGGGCGCTGGTCTACAGGCGCCTTGGTCAGAATGACCTGGCGGTCGCCGACTATACCCGCGCGATCAACATCAAGCCCGACTACGACCCGGCCTATGTCGGTCGCGGCAACATCTATCGCCAGCAGGGCAATTACAACGCTGCTCTTGCCGATTTCAATTCGGTGATCACCCGCGACAGCTCGGACGCCCGGGCATTCTACAATCGCGGCCTCATTTACCAGGCGCAGCGTCAGGACAATCAGGCGATCGAGGACTTTGCGACAGCGATCGGGCTCAATCCGAAAGCAAGCGCGCCTTACATTGCCCGCGGCATTTCCTATCTGGCGATCAATGACCCGAACGCTGCTTTCTCGGATCTGTCCATGGCCGTCAATCTCGACCGGGAATCGTCCGTTGCCTGGGCCAATCGTGGCCTTGCCCTGGAAATGCTCGGCAAGCCCAAGGACGCACGCAGGAACTTCACCCGCGCCATGTCTTTGGACAACTCCAACAAGATCGCCCGCGAAGGCCTGAGCCGCGTCGGCCAGGGCTGAACGGCCACTCAAAACAATCTTCTCTGCATCGATGTCTGGTGACTCAGGTCAAGGCACCTGTTTTCCCGGCACCCTTTAATGTGTCGGTCGTTCTCTCAACGGTTGAACAGAGGGAGTGTGCCATGAAATCGATTCTCGTGCTGGACGGCCATCCTGACCCTGTTGACAGGCATTTGTGCCACGCGCTGGCCAAGGCCTATCAGAAAGGCGCGGAAGCAGCCGGCCATCAGGCGACGCTTGTTCGCATTGCCGATCTGGATTTTCCGGTTCTGCGCAAGCCGGCGGAGTTCGAGAAGGAACCGACACCGGAAGCACTTCGTCCGGCCCGGGACGCCCTTTTGGCGGCCGATCATCTGGTTTTGGTCTATCCCCTCTGGCTGGGCACCCTGCCGGCCTATACCAAGGCGTTTCTGGAGCAACTCCTGCATTACGACACAGCCTTCGAACGCTCTGAAGGCGACAAATGGCCGAAAGGAAAGATGCGTGGCAAATCCGCACGCGTGGTTGTGACGATGGGCATGCCTTCAATCGCCTACACGCTCTGGTATCGTGCGCACAGCCTGAAAAGCCTCAAGCGGAACATTCTTGGTTTTATCGGCTTCAAGCCGATCAGGTCGACGATCTTCGGCATGGTTGAAAATGTCGACGAGGCCCGCATCGGCAAGTGGCTCGGCAAATTGGAAAGGCTTGGACGGGACGCAGCCTAGCGGGCGTTCTGCCGCCATCTGTCAGCCGTCCCGGAAACAACAGATTTTAGAAGGGGCAAACTGCCTGAAACGTGACCCTCTCGCCGTTTGACGGGTGATGCAGCGTGAGCGTTTCTGCATGCAGGGCCAGCCTGCTTGAGGCGGCCAGCGCCTCGCCTTCCGCGTAAAAGCGATCACCGATGATCGGGTAACCCAGCGCCAGCATGTGGACACGCAATTGGTGGGATCGTCCTGTATGCGGAAACAGGCGAACACGCGCCGTCCTCTCCTTGCGATCGATCACCTGCCACCGTGTGAGTGCAGCCTTGCCATTTTCAAAGCACACCATCTGCTTGGGTCGGTTGGGCCAATCGCAAATCAAGGGCAGATCGATCTCACCTTCGTCCTCGACGGGAGAGCCCCAGATATCGGCCACGTAAATCTTGCTCGTCTTGCGTCGCTCGAACTGGAGACCTAGATGCCGATGGGCAGCGGGGTTCATCGCAAGAACCATCACGCCAGACGTATCCATGTCCAGCCGGTGCACGATTCGCGCCTCCGGGAACTGTGCCTGCGCCCGGGCCTCGATACAGTCCGAATGCTCTGCGGCCTTGCCAGGCACACTCAACAGGCCGCTCGGCTTGTCGACAACCAGCAATTCCTCGTCCGCATGAAGAACCTTCAAGAAAGGGTCCTGCGGAGGATCATAGTGGAAGATTTCCGGCGCCGAGGTATTCATCATTCAAACCGAAAGCAGCCAATCAACATAAAAAGGCGCGGACGATGCCGCGCCAATTCTATCCCTTGAAAAGGCTGGCTGCCCTCAAGGACAGCCGAATCTGGTGTCAGACCGTCAGAATTGCCAGAAGGCCGGTCAGCACAAAAACAGCGGCGGAAGGAATCCAGCCGTTCGCGCCCAGCGCCAGACCGATTGCCGCAGCGAACATTGTTGCAATCAGCATCAACCAGCCGAACACAACAGCCGTCGTGCCACCGAAACCAAACAGGATCAGGCACAGAACGATGTTCAGTACAGCAACGGTTCCGACCTTGGAGAAGTTGATGAAACCTTCGTAAGTGGCTTCATGAGCCTCGTAATCCATTGCCGGCGCGTTTTCGTCAGACATGAAGTCCCCCAGAAAAATTCGTAAGTCGGCAGCCTACATACAACAAAGGCCACCCTTTCGGCAATCATCCGATTTGCATAATCGGACGAAACAGACGCGACTTTTTGGCAGGGTCTTCAGGTCACTGAAAACCTGACCGCTCTGGCCCGCTCCGGCGTAGTGCCAAAACCCGTCGACGTAGACGCGTCAGGCAGCGTGTGAGGCCCCAGCCAGTCCGGCAGAACGCAGGATATCATCCTGCCGCCGGCGCACGACCGCTGCTTCAAATCCTTCGATTTGCTCGTTGAACAGCTGGAAGAAATTCAACTCGGCTCTCAGGTGCAGGAACACGCCGCCGAGGCCGATGGCGGCACGATCCATGAAGACGAATTCCTGAGGCACCGTCACCGGACCAAGTTCCTTGAGGGCGGAATGCACCCGGAAGGCTTCCTTGCGTCCATATTCGGCGGCCGAAACCCCATCGGCGATTGAACGCACGCGGTCACTGAGCAAAGGTCCGTAAATGAACCTGGCCCAGATATTCAGGACCTCGATGACTTCCTTTTTCAGGTTGCTGAACCCCCAGCGTTCGTAAGCTGCAACAACCCGTTCGTTGTCCTCTTCCAGAAGACCGCGATAGAGGTCGACCACGCCCTCGACAAATCCTTCCGGGAAGACCCGAATGCAGCCATAGTCAAGCAGGTTGATCCCGGCGGGCGAACTTTCCTGTTCGAAGACCGTATAATTGCCCAGATGCGGGTCACCGTGGATGACGCCATAGTGGCTGAACGGATGCCACCAGGCATGAAACATGGTGCGGGCGAGCAGGTTGCGGTCTTCCTGACTGTGCTCCTTGAACTCCAGGAGCGGCCTGCCGGTCAGCCAGCCCATGGTCAGAAGGCGACCGGTCGACAGGTCATCAACAACCTCTGGCACGCGGATTTGCTCGGAATCAGAAAGGATCTGCGTGTACATCGCGATATGCGCGGCCTCGCGCGCATAGTCGAGTTCTTCGCGCACGCGTGCGCTGATTTCCTTGGCGATTTCCCGGGTATCAATCGCCGGGCTCATGCGCCTGTGCAGACTGAACAGCATCTGCAACTGTTTCAGGTCCGCTTCGACCGCCGAGGCCATATCGGGATATTGCAGCTTGCAGGCCAGAACGCGTCCGTCATGCGCCGTTGCCCGGTGAACTTGTCCCAGGGATGCGGCTGCGGCAGGTTCGCGTCCGAATTCCTCGAACCTGTTCTGCCAGTCCGGGCCAAGCTCTGCCCTCATCCTGCGCTTGACAAAGGCCCAGCCCATGGGTGGTGCGCTGGCTTGAAGCTTGGCAAGTTCCGTCGTGTATTCCGGCGGCAGCGCGTCGGGAATGGTCGACAGGAGCTGAGCCACCTTCATCAACGGTCCCTTGAGACCTCCGAGCGCCGCGGCCAGTTCCGCTGCGTTTTTGCTGTTGTCCAACTCCATGCCGAACAATCTTGCACCGGCAACCTTGGCAGCAATTCCGCCCATATTTGTGCCAACCTTGGCATAGCGGCCCATGCGGGCGCTGAGCCGGTTGCTCTCGCGGTCTTTGGACGATGGCATCGTGTCCCTCAACTCCTGACGGTCAGGCGGTTACTCACAGCACTACATATTAATTACGCAGGCGATATCCAGTCGGACCAGCCGATAAAGGCAGCTGCCTCATCCTTCGGCGGCCAGGCGCTCAAGCGCCTGGACCAAAACATCCCGCGAACGCGTCATGCCCTTGTAGCTTAGCTGATCATCACTCAACGACACCAGTTGCTCCTGCAGGGAGCGGGACAAACGCTCCCTGTCTTCTGCTTCGACAAGTGCCTTGAGCGGGTCGTGATGGATCTTGATCGTGAAAAGGATATCACCCGACCCGGCCAGACGTCGCAATGTCTGTCGTTCCACGCGCAAGAACAGCTGCGCAAGAGCGTGGTCCGGGTCGCTGAGCTCCACGCGCTCCGGCAAGGGCTGGTGTAGCTGGGCATCCGGATAGATCGACCAGTTGAACCGGCACAGGAGCTGATCCGTTTTCAGGTTATCAAACAGCCGCGCAACGACCTGTCCCATGCGCCCCTCGTTGAACCCGGGAACCGGAGCATGAATGCCGGCCATCGACTTTCCGAATTTCTCGGTCAGGGACCAGGACGAGGGGAAGCAGAGAGCCGCGGCCACCAGACGGTACCCGTCAGGTCCCTCGCGCATGATCACCAGGTCTTCCTGCACCAGGCGGGCAGCCGTCAGAAGCGGTGTGGCGTTGTTGTGCGAGATGGTTCGGCTTGCCGGGACAATCCGGACTTCTTCGGACCTGATCTCGTAAGCTTCAGAGTGGAAGTCCCGGAGATTATCCAGAACCAGTGCCAACACTTCAGCCTGTGCCTCTTCCGTCCCGGCTTCGGCCCTGAAAACCGCGCCGGGATCGGCAGCGAACAATCGTTCCTTTTCGGCAAGATGCATCGCCAGATGTGCATCCAGTTCCAGCCAAACGTCCTCGCCGATCGGCTTCAGCCCGACCGTGAAAGGCAGGCTGGAGCCATCATAGGGCGTGTGCAGGAACGGGGGCGTGAGACCGCTGGTCATCGTCTTTCGAACCGGGTGCCGTGACTGGGCGTGCTCAGGCCCTGTCCAGCTCTTCCAGCTCGTCGATGATGCGCTCGATGACGGAAAGGCCCTTCTTCCAGAATGTCGGGTCGGATGCACTCAGACCGAAAGGTGCGAGCAATTCCGAATGATGCTTGGTCCCGCCGGCCTTCAGAAGATCGAAGTACTTTTGCTGGAAGCCGGACTCGGCCTCCTCGTAAACCGCATAAAGCGAATTCACCAGGCAATCACCAAAGGCGTAGGCATAGACATAGAACGGTGAATGGATGAAGTGCGGGATATAGGTCCAGAAGGTCTCGTATCCCTCATTCAGCTTGATAGCCGGTCCCAGGCTCTCACCCTGTACCGACAACCAGAGTTCTCCGATCTTGTCAGCGGTTAGCTCACCGTTGCGCCGCTCCGTGTGGATCTTGCGCTCGAACGTGTAGAAGGCGATCTGGCGGACCACCGTGTTGATCATGTCCTCTGCCTTCGACGCCAGCATCACCTTGCGGGTCTCTGGTTTCTCGGCCTTGGCAAGAAGAGACTTGAAAGTCAGCATCTCGCCGAACACGCTGGCGGTTTCCGCAAGTGTCAGCGGTGTCGGTGCCATCAACGGACCGTTCGCCCCGGCCAGCACCTGATGAACGCCATGGCCGAGCTCATGGGCCAGCGTCATCACGTCACGGATCTTGCCCTGGTAATTCACCAGCACATAAGGATGGGCACTGGGGACGGTGGGATGCGCGAATGCACCAGGTGCCTTCCCGGAACGCGCGGGCGCATCAATCCAGCCATTGTCGAAGAAACGACCGGCGATTTCCGCCATATTGGGCGAAAAGTCGCTATAGGCGGACAGCACGGTATCCTTGGCTTCGTTCCAGGGAATTACACGCGTATCCGCGTCCGGCAGCGGTGCATTTCGATCCCAGGTGTTCAGCTGCTCCATGCCGAGCCAACCGGCCTTGAGCTTGTAATAACGGTGGGACAGGCGTGGATAGGCTTCGCGCACGGCCGCGACCATCGCATCGACAACCTCGCGCTCCACCCGGTTCGCCAGATGACGGCTGTCGGCAATATCGGAAAAGCTCCGCCAACGGTCGGAGATTTCCTTGTCTTTCGCCAAGGTGTTGGTGATCAACGTGAATGTGCGAAGGTTGTCTGAAAAGGTCTTCGTCAGAGCCGCCGACGCCTTCTTCCGTTTTTCAGCATCCGGATCGACAAGCAGATTGAGCGTAGGCTCGATGGCAAGCTCCTCACCATCCACACCAAACTTCAGAGACGCCATGGTTTCATCGAACAACCGGTTCAAGGCGCCACTGCCGGTCACGGACTTTTCGTGAAACAGCTGCTCGACCCTGTCTTCCAGCTGGAAAGGCTTGTCCTTGCGCAGATCCTCTATCCAGGGGCGGTAATGCGCAAGATGCTCATCTTCGAGCGCCGCATCCATGACCCCGTCATCCACGCCGTTCATTTCCAGCGTGAAGAACAGAAGATGAGAACTGGCCGTGGTGATCTGCTCCTGGACGTCGCCATAAAATTTCTGCGCGACAGGATCGATCGTGTTGCCGGCATAGACCAGGCCCGCAAAGGAGATCAGGCGTCCCATGAGATCTTCGAGGTCCTCATAGGCGCGGATCGCGGTGACCAGAGCGGCCACATTGTCCTTTGCAAGATCCGCCAACCGTCCCTTGTAGGACGCCTCAAAGGTCTTCGACCTGTCCAGAGCGGCCTTGAGGTCCTCGGTGACTTCCGGTGCCTCCATCGATGCATAAAGATCCGTCAGATCCCATTGCGGCAGATCTCCAAGATCCGCAGAAGCAGCTGACTGGGGCGCAAAAACGGCGTGCGGCATCGACATGGTTTACTCCGGTGGATCATCGCCCCTGAACAGGGGCGTCAATTGTGTCGTCAGGGACTCGCTCTAAGTCCGCTTGTGATTTTGTAGGCTGGCCGGCGGCGGTGCCGCAATCGAAAAGCCGGAATTTTTTGTTCGTCCTTGGACGATTTATTTACCCAATTGCGACCAGAATGGTTCGAAACGAGACAATTTCTGAACGGATCAAGGCTGCCCATGCAAGCTATCAGCGGAAAAATCCTCATTGTTGACGACGATCCCATTCAGCGGCGTCTTCTGCAGGAAGCTGTCAAGAAATTCGGATATCGATCCAAAACCGCCGAAAACGGCGCCGAAGCCGTTCGAATCATGACGGGCCCGGAAGCCGGCGAGATCGATCTGATCATTCTGGACATGGTCATGCCGGAACTCGATGGTCTCGGTGTTCTGGAACGGCTGCGCGCCGACAAGAACGCGACACCCGTCATCGTCCAGACAGCTCATGGCGGCATCGACACCGTAGTCAATGTCATGAATGCCGGCGCGCAGGATTTTGCCGTCAAACCGGTTGCACCGGAGCGCCTGAACGTATCGATCCGCAACCTTCTGAAAACCTCCGCGCTGGAGGACGAGATCACCCGGTTCCGCAAACAGGCGTCCGGAACCCTGACATTTGCCGACATCATCACCCACTCGGCGGCAATGGAACGGGTGATCAATCTGGGCAAACGGGCTGCGGCATCCAACATCCCGATCCTGATCGAGGGCGAGAGCGGTGTCGGCAAGGAAATGATCGCCAGCGCCATCCAGGGCTCGAGTGATCGCAAGTCCAAGCCGCTTGTCACGGTAAATTGCGGCGCCATTCCGGAAAACCTCGTCGAATCCATCCTGTTCGGACACGAAAAGGGCGCGTTTACCGGCGCTGTGGACAAACATGTGGGCAAATTCCAGGAGGCACATGGCGGCACGCTGTTCCTCGATGAGGTCGGTGAACTCCCCCAGGATGTCCAGGTCAAACTGCTTCGGGCTATACAGGAAAACGAAATCGATCCCATTGGCGGGCGCCGCCCGGTCAAGGTCGATTTCAGGCTGATATCCGCGACCAACCGGCGCCTGATTGACCAGGTGAAGGAAGGGGTCTTCCGCGAGGACCTTTATTATCGGCTCAATGTCTTTCCGATCTGGATCCCGCCGTTACGCGACCGCCGTGAAGACATCCCTGCCCTGACGCGGCACTTCCTGGCGAGATTTGCAGCTGAGGAAGGCAAGCCCCAGGTCGCGGGCGTTTCGGCTGAAACGCTTGATCTTCTGCAGCAGTACAACTGGCCTGGCAACATCAGGCAGCTGGAAAACGCCGTATTCCGCGCTGTTGTCCTGTGCGATGGGGCCGAACTGACACCCAACGATTTTCCGCAGGTAACCAGCGTAATCGACCACCCGGTCAGCGTACCGGCTGCATCGCCCCTGCGGGAAGAACCTGCGCAACCGACTGTGGCACCATCCCCGCAGCAGGAAACCCCGCATGTGGCACCGGCAACAGCACCGGCACCGGCTGTCGCCACACACGCCCCGCAGGCCGGATTTGAGCAATCCGCCCCGTTCGGCTTCATGCGCAACCTGGATGCGGAAGGTCACGTGCGCAATCTTTCAGACATTGAGGAAGAATTGATCCGGACCGCAATCAATCACTACTCGGGCAGAATGACCGAAGTTGCGCGACGTCTGGGCATCGGGCGTTCCACACTTTATCGGAAACTTAAGGAATACGGTCTGGAAGACGGTAATACCGACGCCGCCGCGTGAGTCCCTTCCGTAAAAATACTGCGACAAATCGCCGGAAAACTTGCGTATTCCGGCTTTGTTAAGCTTTCGCCTCATTTTTTTCCGCAATGCGGTTGCGCCGTTGCATTTCTGCCACGATTATCACGCATGCGATTTTAGGGTAAAAACTTCTTAACCTGATGCGGCTAGTGTATATCTCCTGCTGGGGAGCACGGGATGGGTAAAGCCATCAAATAACGGCGAGATAGAGATTGCGTAAACGGTTTGTTGATTTCGACGCCGTCGGTAGGCTGAAACGCGCGGCAAAGTTTGTCGGCGCGATCGCGGCCGCGTCTGCGCTCCTGGTCACTGCTGCCCAGGCCGAAACGCGCACGCTCAAGCTGTACAACACGCACACCAAAGAGCGCGTATCCATCACATTCAAGAAGAATGGCCGCTACCTTCCGGGTGGTCTGCGCGAAGCCAACCGCTTCCTGCGCGACTGGCGCCGGAACGAGAGCATCAAGATGGATCCGGAACTTCTCGACCTGATCTGGGAAGTCTACAAGAAGGTCGGCGCCCGCGAACATATCCACGTCGTGTCGAGCTACCGGTCACCTGCCACCAACAACATGTTGCGCAAGCGGTCTTCCGGCGTTGCCAGAAACAGTCAGCACACGCTCGGCAAGGCCATGGATTTCTACATCCCCGGCGTCAATCTCGCCAAGTTGCGTGCTGCGGGCCTGCGCAAGGAAGTCGGTGGTGTCGGGTATTACCCCCGTTCCGGCTCACCATTCGTTCACATGGATACTGGCAGGGTCCGTCACTGGCCGCGCATGAGCCGCTCCCAGCTTGTAAAGGTTTTCCCGAACGGCAAGACCTTGCACATTCCTTCTGACGGAAAGCCGCTCAAGGGCTACAAGCTGGCGCTTGCACAATCCAAGTCCGGCACCAAGCGCTCGACCCGTCCGACAATCGTTGCTTCCAGTCAAAGATCCAACTCCGGCAACCGCACGTCGACCACCCGCGATCAGAGCCTGACCAATCCGGGACAGCCGATCGCCACCGGTGCGGAGCCGACAAGACCGTCCAACAATGGCAACCTGCTTGCCAGCCTGTTCGGTGGCGGAAACACGAAGAACGGCGAAACCGGTTCGCGGCCCGGCGCGGTTGGCAACACCCGCACGCAAACCGCCAGCGTTTCTCCCGTGGTTAAAAATCCGCCTGTTCCGGCTCCGAAGATCCAGGAGACGCAGCCGCCGGTTGACGCGCCACTTGTCGTTGCAAGCGCCGCACCGACCTTCAAGCCGAGAATCGACGAACCCGTGCCGTCGATTGCCAGCGCTCCCACGCCGAACACTCTGGACGCCCAGCGCGCGAGACTTGAAGCCGGTCTCCCTGCCCCGACCAGCGAAGACATCAATTCCCGTTTCCAGGTCGCCCGCGCCCCCTCTCAAAAACCGGGAGCGGATCTGAGCGAGGCGGCACGTGTCGCAGCAGCACAGCTTGGCGTGACGGGCAGCCTGCCCGCTCCGCAAGCACCGCCTGCAAACGACCCTGTCGCGGCAATCGCTGCGGCCACGGGAACGGCCGTACCTTCTCCGACCCCGGCTCCGCGGCCTGAGACCACGCTTTCCTATGCGTCCGCATCAGCGACGCCGCCGAGCCTCAACCGCTCGCTTCGCCCGTCTGTTGCAGCACCGCCTGCCACCACGGCGAACCGGAGCGCCACGCCGCCGGCAAGCCAGGCCAATCGCCAACCCACCGTTTCGGGCCGCATACCGCGTGACCAGATCGTTGACCCGCTGGCCGGATTTGCAAGCCTGCCGGACAAGTCCGAACCGACACTTCTTTCAGGTGTTGGCACAACACGGCACCAGACATTTGCCTGGCTGAGCCATCCGAACCAGCGCCAGCTGAAAAACGTGATGATGCCCGGCAACAGGTTCGTATCGGCGAGCTTCGAGCAGAATGCTTATGGCGGACTTCGCACCGACCGTTTCGACGGCCCTGCGATCGTGGTTCTTCCCGTCACCTTTGCCCGCTAGGCGCCTTCGGATAGATCAAAAAAGAGCGGCCCCAGGCCGCTCTTTTCAGTTCTGACGGGGAAAATGCCGGTCAGCCTTCCGCCGGGCCTGCCATGCCAAGCGCGTGCATGTAGAGGTCAAGAACAGCCTCTTCCTCTTCCCGCTCATGAGGCTGCTTTTTCCGCAGAGAAACAATCTTGCGCATGATCTTGACATCGTAGCCGTTGCCCTTGGCTTCGGCATAGACGTCCTTGATATCGTCAGCGATCACTTTCTTTTCTTCTTCCAAACGCTCGATACGTTCCACAAACGCACGCAGCTGATCGGCTGCTACTCCACCGGGATCGGACATAAGTCTTGTTGCTCCTTCTTCATTGTTCTTAACAGTCGGTTTTCCCAGGCCTGGCAAACGGAACGCCCGCCACCTGCAATCATTGGCCCGTGCCGTGCCAGACTATCGACCGTCGGTCAAGCGGCTTTGGCCTAAATCATGACGATGGCTCCGCACCTAGTGTTGCGGCTTGTTCTTCTCGAAAGATGCCTTCTGTTCGGCTGTCGCTTCAGTCTGGTATTTTGATTTCCAGTCGTCATAAGGCATGCCATAGACGATTTCCCTGGCATCGGCCTTCTCCAGATCCAGGCCTTTCTCATTCGCCGCATCCTTGTACCAGTTGGACAGGCAATTGCGGCAGAAACCGGCAAGGTTCATCATGTCGATGTTCTGAACGTCCGTGCGGCCGCGCAGATGTTCCACAATGCGTCTGAAAACCGCAGCTTCCAGCTCGGTCCTGGTCTGGTCGTCCATGTTTGCCAACTCCTCTTCCTGGATTTCGGTCACTTAGCGTTTGTCGGTGCGGGACTTATACTGTCTGACTTGTCGGCATTCCGGGTCCTGCGCGATCTGCCGCAAGACAGGCTCCAGACGATCGGCCCACTCGAGTGCGCCCGCTTCGTCCGCAATCAGGTCCTGCCGCAACTCCAGAAGCACATGCGCAATTCCGCGACCCGTTCCATGCCGATACATGGTGTCGTTCTTCAAGGCGCCATCATAGGGCTCGTTGTCACCTACGATCAGGTCATCCTGGCTCCTCAGGCCGCCAAGCATCGGTTTGACTGCCCTGTTGTCCGTGTCCCACAGGACGGTGACATGCCACGGGCGCGGCACGCCGCGCCAGACGGGTGTGAAACTGTGAAGCGAGACGATGACCGGCGGAGCGGCCACCTCGATCATCGCCGACAACGTATCGTCGATCAGGTCGTGATAGGGCTTGTGGAACTGGGCAATACGGTATGCGCGCTCGGCGGCGTCGACCTTGGCATTGCCAGGCACGACCGCGCCGTCAGACAGGCGCATGATCAGGGTCGGATCATCTTCGCCCCTGTTCGGATCAATCAGAAGACGGGAAAACGTCGTCAGACAGGCAGGCGCCCTGAGCCGCTCAGCCAGTTCGAGCGTCACGGCACGCGCGCCGATGTCGTAACCGATGTGGCGTTCGAACTGTTCTGCCGGAACCCCCAGGTCGCCGTAGCCGGGTGGAACGGTGTTGCGCGCGTGATCGCAAATGAGCAGCAATCCGCTGCTGAAATCACCGCTCACATATTCTGTCGGCTGAAAGGCCGCACCGGCTCCGACTGCTGTCTCAATCATTTCTTGCTTCATGGAAGGTCTAGATGTTCGCGATTGCGCAGGCGGACAGATTTACGTCAAACGGCGCTTCGAACCAAGTCGGAATCGGCATATTCCCATCACGAATTGCATCTTCCCGTTTTTTGAAGCAGGCGGGCTCCAGGCTGAGCAGGGGTTTACAGCATTGTTGGTTTTGCGGATTGGCGAGGATATTGTATACCCAATTCGGGGGGGATTGTGGACGAGGTCGGCTTTGGCCTTTTTCCCGCCCCATTTTTGACCACATAGGGAGGTGAAATCGTTCTTCGGGCGGAAATACGGAACGGTTTCAAGCAATAAGGTTGGGCGAAAGCACCTAGTTATTGGGTTAACGACGTTGACAAGACCCTCTTGTCCACGCAAAAAGCGAATGTCTGAAAAGCAGCAAAGTGAACGACTGCATATGTCTGAAGTTGGGGAACGGTACCAGGGTGGGTCTCGGGTTCGCGTCAGCGTGCCGATGAAAGCTCTCTTTGCCGTTGTTCTGACACTGCTGTTTCTCCCCGCGATCAGTGGCGATGCCAGGGCTGACCTCCGGCTCTGCAACAAGACAGACAGTCAGGTTGGTGTAGCCATCGGCTACAAGGACCAGACCGAATGGGTCACTGAGGGATGGTGGAACCTTGCCTCGAACTCGTGCGAGACACTTGTTCCTGGCTCTCTGCTGTCACGATACTATTACATCTACGCAGTTGATTATGACCAGTTCGGCGAATGGGGTGGCCGTGCATTCATGTGCACGCGCGAAAAGGAATTCACCATCCGCGGAATTGAAGACTGTGTGGCTCGGGGCTATGAGCGGACAGGCTTTTTCGAAATCGACACGGGCGAACAGAGCAGCTGGACGGTCCAGCTGACCGAACCCGTGCAACAAGGGACAGGTGGGCGATGAGGCGAAACCGACGAGTCAAAATCTTAGCAACTCTCGGACCCTCCTCCTCAGAACAAGACATCATTGAAACCCTGTATCGCTCAGGTGCGGACGTATTCCGCATCAACATGAGCCATACGGATCATGATCGTCTGAAGATGCTCGTCGAGCGCATCCGTTCTGTCGAGGAAAATGTAGGACGACCAATCGGAATTTTGGCGGATCTCCAGGGACCGAAACTGCGTCTGGGAACATTCGCTGATGGACCCGTGATGCTCAAGAACGGCGCCAGCTTCACGTTGGACGCGGATACGTCGGGTGGCGATGTCAATCGCGTGCACCTGCCGCATCCTGAAATTCTCCAGGCCCTGGAGCCTGGGCACAGGCTTCTTCTGGACGACGGCAAGGTACAGCTCCTTGTGAAGGAAGCCAGCGCCACCAAGGCTGTTACCGAAGTTGTGGTCGGCGGCAAAATGTCGGACCGCAAGGGTGTCAGCGTCCCGGACTCGGAAATCGCCACCAGTGCGATGACCGAAAAGGACCACAAGGATCTCATCGCTGCGCTGGACCAGAAGGTGGACTGGGTTGCCCTGTCCTTTGTGCAGCGCCCGGACGACCTTGCCGAGGTGCGCAAGATCACGCGCGGCCGCGCAGGTGTTCTTGCAAAGATCGAAAAGCCACAGGCCATCGGCCGTCTGGACGAGATCATCGAATTGTCCGACGCGATCATGGTCGCCCGCGGCGATCTTGGCGTCGAAATGCCGCTGGAACAGGTTCCTGGTCTTCAGAAACGGATCACCCGCGCCTGCCGCCGTGCCGGCAAGCCTGTCGTCATCGCGACGCAGATGCTGGAATCCATGATCAACTCGCCGGTACCGACCCGCGCCGAGGTGTCCGATGTGGCAACGGCCGTCTTCGAAGGTGCCGATGCGGTGATGTTGTCCGCGGAATCCGCAGCCGGTGACTTCCCGGTCGAAGCGGTCTCGACAATGGACAAGATTGCCCATCAGGTCGAGCAGGACAACAACTACCAGAACATCATTTACGCCCAGCGGGCTGAGCCGGAAGCCACCGGTGCCGACGCGATCTCCGCGGCTGCACGTCAGATTGCCGAAACGCTCAATCTTGCAGCTGTCGTGTGTTACACGACGTCAGGGGCCACCGGTCTTCGCGCCTCGCGTGAGCGGCCTTCCTGCCCCGTGATCGTTCTGTCACCGGTGCTTGCGACAGCCCGTCGCCTGTCACTTGGCTGGGGTCTGCACTGCGTCGTCAGTGAGGATGCTGCCAACGAGGAAGACATGATCGACCGTGCCTGCCGGATTTCCTATTCGGAAGAATTCGCCAAGCCGGGCCAGCGCATCATCGTGACCGCCGGTGTCCCGTTCGGAACGCCCGGTTCCACCAACATGTTGCGGATTGCCTTTGTCGGCAACGATGGCCAGGGCGGCATTTAACGGTCTAATCGGTTAGATTTGAAAAAGGCGGCCTCTGGCCGCCTTTTTTGTCTCTACACCGCTTTTTCAAGTCCCGGGGTAGCGCCCACATCATCGGACACCTTCACCCTCTGGATCAGGCGCTCCAATGCGCGAACGATCTGGCCCGTATGGGTCAGGTGCGGCATGTGCCCGACACCGTCAAGCATGAGCAATTCCATGTGCGGCAGATCCTGCAGCAAGCCCTCGCAATGGATGGAAGGCCACACCACCGTGTCCTCGGTTCCCGAAACAGCCAGGGAAGGCTGACGCAATGTCGAATAGACCCTGGATTGCTCCATGATGGATTTCTTCAAACCCGTTATGTCGCGCGCATTGGCCCGGAACACTTTGGGATGGAACAACCGTTCCAGTTGGATTTTTTCCCCGTAACCATCAACAACAGGATCCGGATAAAAGACGTTTGCAATCGCGGCAGGGGCCAGAAACTTCGCTGCCGGCCAGACAAGAAACTGGCAAAACAGGGTTCCGATCACCGGCAGGGATGCAAGGGTGTAATACCAGTTCACCCCCCCTGGCCAGACATGACTGACAGGTGCGAGAAAAGCCATGCCCTTGACCCTGTCGGGTGCGGCGAGGCCCAATGCCGCGGTTACGGCGCCTCCAAGGGAGTGTCCGACGACAACAACCTCATCGACCCCTAATTTAGCCAGAAAAGCATCAATCAGCTCTGCCTGAGCCGGCAGGCTGCCGTGCTTCGCTTCGTCTCTCTCCGAAAAACCAAGTCCTGGCCGATCCAGGAAGATGAGTTCGTACTGGCCCTCGAAACTGTCACGAAATGCCATCATCGAATCATAGGCATTACCGCTGGCACCGTGAAGGAACAGCAATGCAGGCTTTCCGGCGGCATCCTGAAGCGCTTCAAAATGGTGGTAGTGCAGTCGCGCTCCGTCGACATCCATCAACCGGCCGTCCGGCCTGTACCGTCGGTCCACGACGGTGCTCCGGTAGAGCCAGCAACAGACCAGAAATGCAAGAAGGATCAAAAGAGGGAACACGAACCAAAACATAAACCGGACATAGCAGTCCCGTTCAGCTGTTCAAGGGCAGGCAGGAAAGGTTCCGTGTTTTTTGGAACGTGGCCGCGTCAGGCAGGCGAACCCTCGGCTTCCTTTTCAAGGTCCTCGATGGCCTTGGTGGCATTTTCAAGCCCGGGGTTTATTTCCAGTGCACGCTTGAAGGTCGCGAGTGCATCATCCTTGAAGCCAAGGCGGCGCTGGATGATGGCCAGACCGGAAAGCGCGCCCCAGTGTCGGGGTTCCAGTGCGAGCGTGCGTTCGATATCGACAAGGGACTTGCCGAAGTCTTCACGCATGTAGTGAACCGTTGCCCGGCGGTTCCAGCCTTCGGCATAGGACGGACGCAGCACGACGATCACGTCAAGTAGATCCAGCGCCAGGGCCTGGTCTTCCGACTGGATGGCCTTCCCGGCGCGCGACATGAGAATGTCAACGGTATCGCTGCCTGAATCCATCCAGCTCATCTGAATTTCCCGGGCAGCCTTTTCAGCAAGTGCAGGATCGTCGGATTGCGCCAGATCCGCATAGAGCTTGTCGAGGCGGCTTTGCTCATCTTCCGGGTCGGTTTCCTCGACCACAACCTTGCCGCCTTCCTCCGCAGGCGCATCGGGCATCGGATTGAAATCTTCCGCAGACGGGGGCGCCACTTCCGGACCGAGGTCGGGAACCGGCTGCGCTCCGGACGCAACGATGCTCAGGGAATAGACAAGGGCAAACAAAAAAATCCGCATCCCACGATTATGGATCGTTGGATGCGGCGGTCAATCCGGGAATTTGACACTTCTTCGTGCGCCGGTGCGGATTTCGATGCGTTTCTCCGGAAAAAAGCAGTCTAACTGCTTCAAACCGAAAGAAAAATCGCTATCCCTACCGCACTCTGCGCGACAGCAAGATTAGCCCTGGCGTGCTTTGAAACGCGGGTTTTTCTTGTTGATGATGTAGACGCGGCCTTTCCGGCGAACCATACGGTTGTCCCGGTGGCGGTTCATGAGCGCTTTAAGCGAATTCTTGATCTTCATGTCACTGTCCCCCGCAAGGGTCCCGTTACTTTAAACCAAATGAGCGCCTGAGGCGCTCACATTCCGTTTGATTGAATATGGATCAGCAGCAAACCTGTGCGCCAGACTTCTATTCAATCCGCGCTTCCTGAAGCATCAAGCAGCGCAATAATGGTGGGCGTGACAGGGATTGAACCTGTGACCCCTTCGATGTCAACGAAGTGCTCTCCCGCTGAGCTACACGCCCGAATTTCTCGGTAGTACGGCGCCCCAACGCCGTGGTGGAGAGCGATATAACGGGGAACGCCTGTCAGCGCAACCCCTCTTTTCCCCCTACACTCAAAATTTCACAGTCGTAAAGCTAGACTGATTACGGCCCGTCCTCAGGCCGCCAGCATACGCTCCACTTCTTGCACCAAATCCTTCAAATGAAAGGGCTTAGAGAGAACCTTGGCATCCTTGGGGGCGTCCGATTCCGGATTGAGCGCGACCGCCGCAAATCCGGTGATGAACATGACTTTCAGGTCCGGGTCGAGCTCCGTCGCCCGCCGTGCCAGCTCTATACCGTCCATCTCCGGCATCACGATATCGGTGAGCAGGAGTGAAAACGGCTCCTCGCGCAACCGCTCGTAGGCGCTTTTTCCATTATCGAAAGAGACGACATCGTAGCCTGCATTCTCCAGCGCTTTAGCCAGGAAGCGGCGCATATCATTGTCATCTTCAGCAAGCAGGATACGCGACATCGTGATCGATCAACCTTTTAAACGTTTCTGGTAGTTTTCTTGTTCTGCCGGTTATAGCCCGAATTCCACAGATTGGTAGGGAGAATTGATTCTCCTGAGCTTTTGATACATGCACTGTGGACTGTATGTTGATTCCTTGGCACCATAAGGAACCGAAAACAGGATACGCCATTTGACGGACAACCAACAGCCATCTTCAAAAACGGGACTGCAAGCCGATTTTAACGGCCTGCCCGCATTTGATGTTCTGAGCCCCGCCGACCAGCGCCTGCCGTTCGTTTTCAATTCGCCGCATTCAGGCCGGCAATATTCAAAGAGTTTCCTCGCCTCTTCCCGCCTCGACGAAAAATCGATCCGGCGGTCCGAGGATGCCTATGTCGACGACTTGTTCGCTCATGTTGTCCCCCTGGGGGCCCCGCTCCTGCGCGCCCATTTTCCGCGGGCATATCTCGATGTGAACCGCGAGCCTTATGAGCTTGACCCGAAGATGTTCGACGGCCGTCTGCCGACCTATGCCAACAGCCGTTCGATCCGCGTTGCCGGCGGACTGGGCACAGTT
Source organism: Roseibium sp. (assembly GCA_017643925.1). Lineage (GTDB taxonomy): Bacteria > Pseudomonadota > Alphaproteobacteria > Rhizobiales > Stappiaceae > Roseibium. The sequence goes on from JAEPML010000007.1 coordinate 196,489, forward strand.
GCGCGGATCGTCAGCGAAAACCACGAGATCTACAAACACAAACTGCCCGTCGAGGAAGCGCTCAACAGGGTAGAGGAGATCTACAAGCCCTATCACAGCACCCTGCGCCGTCTGTTGGCACAGACCCATGTGACCTTTGGCTACGCAGTGCTGATCGATTGCCACTCCATGCCGTCAAGCGTCAAATGCCAGACAACCGATACAAGGCCGGATTTCATCCTGGGTGACCGCTACGGCACCAGCTGCAGCAGCGACCTCAGCGAATATGCCTGTTCAATCCTGAAAAACATGGGATACAGCGTCAATCGCAACAAACCCTATGCAGGCGGCTTCATCACGGAACACTACGGCAGGCCCGCCAGCGGTCTGCATGCGCTCCAGATCGAAATCAATCGCGGGCTTTACCTGGATGAAACGACGCAGGAGCCCTCTGCCGGTTTCGCGGATCTCTTCCACTCCCTCCGGGAATTTGCGCGTGAATTGACATCCATGCCGGATGCCGCCCTCCCCGCCGATTCAATCGCAGCCGAATAAAAAAAAGGCCGCACTCAAATGAGGCGGCCCGAGTCTAGGGAGGAAACGCCCAAGAAGGGCGATATGCGACAATCAATGCCGCACTGCAATAATATTGCATTGCGGCGCACAATTATCAACCCGACGCACCTCTTAAATCGATCAAATTTTGAGCAAATGGTCAGGTTTTGCTGATTCATTTTTCGCCAGAACCGGCTATACATTCGGCAAATTGCACCGCGCCGAGTTTTCGGACCACGTCAAAGGGAAAACTTCATGACTTTGGAATCAACCACCAGCTCAAACAGTTTTGCCCCTTTTCTGGACAAACTGGCCGATGCTGCAAGTGCAGCCATTATGCCCCATTTTCGGCAGGGCTTCGAAATAGACAACAAGTGGGAAGACGGTTTCGATCCAGTGACGATTGCCGACAAGAACGGCGAGACGGCTATTCGTGAACTGATCAACGAATTCCATCCAGAACACGGCATTTTGGGCGAAGAACATGGTCCGGAAAACCTGGACGCAGAGCATGTCTGGGTACTGGACCCGATCGACGGCACAAGGGCCTTCATCACCGGACTGCCGACCTGGGGCACCCTCATCGGTCTGAAGTCCGCAGGGACACCCAGGCTCGGCATGATGGTGCAACCCTATGTCGGCGAACGCTATGGCGGCGATTGCAACACCGCATGGTATCGGGGGCCGCTCGGCGAACGAACACTCAAGACACGCTCCTGCGAACGTCTGGAAGACGCGACCATTTTCACCACGACGCCCGCCATTTTCACCAGCCAGGAACGCGCGGCTTTCGATCGCATCGAAAGCATGGTGCAATTGTCGAGATACGGGACCGATTGCTATGCCTATTGCATGGTGGCTGCAGGACACGGGGACGCGGTGATCGAATCCGGCCTGCAGGCCTATGACATCGTCGCGCTCGTTCCGATTATCGAAGGGGCCGGCGGTGTTGTGACCACCTGGACCGGGGGATCGCCGGCCGATGGTGGCCAGATTCTGGCCTCGGGCGATCCTCGTCTGCACGATCTTCTCTTGAAAGAACTTTCCATGCCTGCCTGATCGGGTGCACGGAAGCAGAGCCGTCAGCCTCTGGCGCGTTCCTGTTCGATCTCGACCTCATATCCCGGAACAAAGGCATCGAAGGCCGCCCAGAACTGATCGCGGAAAACGTCCTTTTCCATCATGAGCTCGTGAGCGGCACCGGGAATTTCCACATAGGCCGCCGCCTTGGTGCGGGACACAAAGTCCTCGATCTGCGGTGTCGAAACGACCTTGTCTTCGCCGGCCGCCAGCACAAGACAGGGCAACTTTATCTTCGGACCGGCATCTCGGCGGCGAAATGGCAACATTGTGCGGGCAGCCGCGCTGAGCCAGCCCAGTGTCGGCGCTCCGGCACCAAGCTCTGGTGCGGCCTTGAGGACAGCATTGAAACGATCGAAGCGCGTCTTGTCCGAAGTCTGGCGGTTGGTTTCGAAATCGACAAGGATCTCGCTGTTGCCTCCGGGCACAAACAAGCGGCCAAGGCCGAGTATGGACAAGACACGCGCCATGGGAAACCCGACCTTTTCGATTAGCGCGGAAGTCTTCGGCAGTTCGGCCTTCAGACGAGGGCGTCCCAGCAGTCCGAAGCTCAGCTTGCGCAGGAGCCATCGCCTGGCCGCTGTCAGGTCGGGCGCCCACGCACCTGATGGCAAGCCAAGCAGCGGCGCGGTCAGGACAACACGATCCAGCATCGTGCGCAGCCGGTCAGTATCCGACAGCAGCACGAGCGCCCCGGTGGAATGCGCAAGCGCGAAATGCGGACCCGGGTAATATGCCAGTGAAACCTCTTTCAGGACGGTTCTGAGATCCAGCCGGAACTTGCTGAAATTGGAGACATGGCCCCGAGCGGGATTGCGGGTGACCCTTTGCGAGCCTCCCTGCCCGCGCCAATCAAATGTCACCACGTCGAAGCCACGCTTGCGCAAGTCTGAAATGACTTCGAAGTACTTTTCGATGAACTCCGCTCGCCCCTGAAGCAGGGTCACGGTGCCCTGGCGTTTCGGGCCTGTGGCCGGCCAGTGCGCATAACGGATCTTGGTCTTGTCCGGCGTCACCACGAAACCGTCTCGCGCGCCATCCGGAATCGGGTTTTCGGGAATTTCGATCAGGCTCATGGCAGTCCGACTATGTGGCGTTTCGGGCGACAGGGCCGCCAGCGAAGACGTGCAGAAACAATGTTCAACACTACAGAGCGAATCGAACGCCTTGCAGTCACTCAAGCTCCAGCTTGAACACAAGTGATAGCTGGCTTCCCGCGACCTCACAACACGCTTCGGGCCGGTTCCTGAGGAAACCGGCCCGAAATCTCGGCGACTCCATCCTGCACGCAGTATTCAATGGAAGTTGCGCCAGTGCTGTCTGCGATGGAACGGACGAATGCGGATGACCTGCGCCGTACGGGCGTCGACCACCAGGCGCAAGGGACGTCCCTGCCAGCCACGGGCCTTGACGATATAGACCGGTCCTCGGCGATCGATGATCCTGACCTTGTAGAAACCCTGGTGACGCAGACTGCGCCGGATCTGACGGGGTTTCAGCTCGTAGTATCCCCAGCCATAACCGCGATCCCAGTGCTGGCCACCGCCGCGGCCATGCCCCTTGCGATGGTCGATCTGGATCACCGGGGCACGGGTTTGTGTCTCCAGACCGCGCTCTACGGTCAAAGGTCCCGCCGCTGCGCCCGAGACAAACCCTGCCGATGCAAGAAAGACAGCGCCGGCGATGGGGGCGGAAAGTTTGGATATCTTGGCAAACATGTTCAGTTCTCCCGATGTCGCCACCAGCACGGCGCTGGTGTTGGTCACAAGATGCATCAGGGCACTTGAACCCAACCGGAAGGTCCTGTTCAGCCTGCGTTCATCTTTCCGAAATGCGGCGCGGGGACCACCTCTTGAAAAGGGAAATGGGAGTTCCCACCTCATGTCATGCAGGCGCCACGAACGGGTCTGCATCGCCATCCTGTCTCGCCAATACGGGGGATCGGGATGAACACAAACAGTGAAGTATCAGTTGCTCAAAGAGAGGACATAATCATGCGTCACTTCGACTTTTCTCCGCTTTACCGGTCCACCGTTGGTTTCGACCGTCTTTTCTCGATGCTGGACACCGCCGGCAACGACACACCGAGCTATCCGCCCTACAACATCGAGCGTACCGGTGAAAACGCCTACCGCATCACCATGGCGGTTGCAGGCTTCACCGAGGACGAACTGTCCGTAGAGGCCAAGGAACACGTTCTCACCATCAAGGGTGAGAAGGGCGAAGAGGATTCCGACCGCGAAATTCTTCATCGCGGCATTGCCTCACGCACGTTCGAGCGTCGGTTCCAGATTGCCGAGCACGTCCGCGTGGAAGGCGCGAGCCTTGAAAACGGCCTGCTCCATGTGGACCTTGTCCGGGAAATCCCGGAAGCCATGAAACCGCGCAAGATCGAAATCACGAACGGCGCGACCAAGCAGATCGAATCGACCGCTCACTAAGGTGAACCCTCCCATCACCCGAGCAAACTCAAGGCGCACTTAACTCCAGGCGCCTGAGGTCGAGACCTCTGTTGGTCCGCAATGGATGGCAGTTCGAAAGTGGCGCCCCCCACTCTGCCATCCCAAGCGAAGGCGGGGATCCAGTCCAGGCGAGCGTACTCCTCCCAGCGCCGCCCCGAAAACTGGGTCCCGGCCTTTTCGCTTTTTTGATCGGATGCAAGCCGCTCGTCAGATGAACCCGAATGCTCCGGCACCCGGCATCAAACCGTTTCAGCGAGAACCTTCAGGAATGCATCGACGTCTTCATCTGACGTCGCGAAGCTGGTCACCATGCGCAGGCAGACCTCGTCCTGGGCCGGTGCAACACTTTCCGTCAGATCCTTGGCAGGCCATTCATAAAGCCTGGCGCCCGCTGTCTCGAGTTTTTCAAACTGGTGCCGCTTGAGGATCGGAAACAGTTCGTTGGCTTCAACATTCCAGGCCGTCCGCCCCCCCAGGTCGCGGATGCCATCGGCGAGCCTCGTCGCCATTGCATTGGCATGACTGGCCGTACTGAGCCAGGACCCTTCCTCGAAATAGCCGTCAAACTGGGCTGCCACGAACCGGCTTTTGGAAAACAGGTGCCCACCGCGCTTGCGGAAATACTCAAACCCCTTGGCCGCTTCCAGATCAAAGAAGACCGCGGCCTCGGCGCACCAGCATCCGTTTTTTGTCGCGCCGAAGGAAAGAACGTCAACGCCGGCTTTCCAGGTCATTTCTGCAGGGCTGCAATCGAGCGTCACCAAGGCGTTGGCAAAGCGCGCACCATCCATGTGCAGCGGGACGGATCTGCCTGCGGCAACGTCCTTGATCGCCGCGATCTCGTCCAGTGTGTAGACGGTACCGCTCTCGGTGGCCTGGCTGATGGAGACGGAAGCAACCTGACCATGATGGACCACCCCGTCCGGAAACGCCGCCATGGCGTCTTTCAGCGCGTCGGGCGTAAACTTGCCGTCACCGCCAGAAACACTGACCAGCTTCCCACCACCGGTCATGAATTCAGGGCAATTGCACTCATCAACCTGAATGTGGCTGTCGCGATGAGAGAAAATCGCGCCACCCGGCTTGCCATAGGCTGCCAGGGCAAGCGAATTGGCTGCTGTTCCCGTTGCCACGAAGAAGACGGCGACCTCACGCTCGAAGATCTCGTTGAATTTTTCACCGATATTGTCGGTCAGGGGATCGGTGCCATAAGCCGGCGCGAACCCGGTATTATGGCGGGCCAGCGCCGACATCACCGCCGGAGCTGCACCCGCCCAATTGTCACTCGCAAAATTCATGTGCCGGTTTAAGCACCCGTGCGAAGAACCGGCAACTGAAATCTCTAGTAGTACATTTCCTGCCGCCGGTAATAGCGGCCAAGCAGCCAATCCAGCGAAACAACGCCCGGGCCCTTCAGGGTCGGCACCAACAACAGGAAGATCCACAGAAGCCGGTCATCGGCGATGATCGCATAAGGTTCCCCGTCAAACAGGGCCCCGATTGTCTTGGCATCGGCCCCATGTCCGGTGATGTCGACATAGGACATCACGATGATGAAAACGATCATTCCGAGGCTGGCGAAACGCGTGAACAGGCCAAGGACAACCATGGCCGGGAGAATGAACTCTCCCCACGTTCCCAGCAACACGATCAAACCATAGGGAAAGAACGCAATCTGACTGGTGTCGTAGCTCACCTGTTCCATCATCTGCGGAAGCATCTGGGCATAGGCACCGGCCGTCGGCGTGAAGATATTCATGATACTTCCGCCGATTTTCGTCATCGCGGAATTCCAGAAGAACTGCAAAAGGACCGCCGCAAAGATGAATCGGGACGCCAGCCCCAGGAACCAGCCATTGGTGAGACGTTCAATCGCCCCGAACACCATCGTGTAGAGACTGACGAAGAATCTGATCAGTGCACCCATAAATACCCCCTTATCGAATGCCGGTTTTTCCGGGTTTTGCTTTATCGGTCAATTTCGACCCCCGTGAAAGCACCGCTTGAAAGACAATCCGACAGACAGTCGGACAATGAAAACTCCGCAAACTCCGCTTGAGCCCTCGCGGCGGCTTCGCCAAGTGTTTCCCCACTCGACAAAGCCTTTAGGAAAATGTCGCCACCAGGCCTGAGCAGGTATAGATCCACATCCAGCTCCGGCCGTGTCATCAGAACCGATTGCGGTTCCTGGAGGGAGATCTCCAGATTTGCTTCCGGTTCGAAACGGTTGACGCGCACAAGGTCCAGTACAGGCCAGCGGCTGATGACGAGTGCTGTCGCCGGGTGCGCTTCAAAGCGAACGGCGCCGACCTCTTCCGGTGCAATACCGCCAAGCACACCGGGATCCATCGGGGTCTTGTCGGCAGCGTGATAGGCCTGCAGCCAATGCCATTCCAGCCGTGCCACATCTGCAAGATAGGGATAGCTTTCCAGCGGTGGAAAAGCGTCGACGAAGCCGGCGAACTCTGCCCCGTACCACATCAGGACCGGCGACTGCGGCGGATGTCTGGCGACGAAAGCGCGTGCGAGCGCGTTGAAATAGTCATCGCCCAGCAGCGACTTGATCGCAGGAAAGGTTTCTCCCAGGGCCTCACATAAGCTGACGATGACGTTGTTCCGGTAGACATTGAAGCGCTTTGGCGCATGCAAGCCGTCCGGACCGATCAGGCCGTCCGGTGTTCCGGCTTCCGGATCAAGCAGCGCAGAACCGAACTCGGCAGCGCCATTGCTAGGAGGAATGCTGGGCATGGTCATGTCAGACCGCTTGCCGATAGTTGGCCGAACGATGCCGCGCCAGAATTTGGTCGGCAGCCTGCGCTTCCTTCAAGAGAACCGGCCAGGCCGGAATGTCATTGTCCCACTCAACCAGTGTCGGAACCGGCCCGACATGGGCAATGACCTGCTCATAAAGCGCCCAGACCGCCTCGTCGACTTCCCGGTCATGTGCATCAATCAGGAGAGGCCGTCCTGCGTCGTCCATGTCCGGTGCATGTCCGCCCAGATGAATTTCTCCGACCTCGGCCATCGGAAACTCCGAAAGATAGTCTTCGGCCGATCGTTCGTGATTGGTGCATGAGACATGCACGTTGTTGACGTCCAGCAGCAGGCCGCATCCGGTGCGGCGGGCGATCGCCTTGAGGAAGTCGAGCTCGCTCATCGTGCTTCGTTCAAAGGCAATGTAGGTCGACGGGTTTTCAAGCAGCATCCGCCGGCCGACAACATCCTGCACTTCATCGATATGATCACAGACCCGGTCGAGGGTTGCCTGGTCGTATGGAACGGGAAGCAGGTCGTTGAAATAGGTCGTGTCGTGGGTTGACCAGGCAAGATGTTCGGAAAAGAGGCCTGGTTCATAGCGCTTGTTGAGCTCCGCCAGGCGTTGAAGATGCGCCTTGTCCAGGGCCGTTTCGCCGCCAATGGACAATCCGACACCGTGAAGCGAGACAGGATAGTCCTTGCGGATATCCTCAAGCTGGCGATGGGGCATCCCACCCGCTCCCATGTAGTTCTCGGCGTGAACCTCGAAGAACCCGATATCGGCGCGTGTTTCGAGTATCTCGGCAATGTGCTCCGGCTTCAGCCCCGCTCCAGCCCGGGCCAGGATAGCGGCTTCAACGCGGGAGGACTTGTTCTGGGCAGGATCTGAAAGCATGGTGCACTCCAAATGGGGAGAGGCAAAGTCCGGCAGGCGGAATATCCGCCTGCCCGAAAGATGTGTCGCTCACGCGACATGTATTCAAAAGACCGTCAGGCCTTCGGCAGGTCGCGGTCGAGTTCGGTCAGAGAACCCTTGCGGTCGCCCGGGACGTCCATGGTCACGCAGGTGCCTTTCGGGACGAGCGTCCAGGCATTGCCCTGGTAATCAACGGTGGATGTACCGGCACATGTGGTTCCAGCACCGGCCTTGCAGTCGTTCTGACCTTTCAGGGAAACGCCGTAGCACTTTTCCTTGGCCTGCGCATGCGCGGGAACGGTTGTCGACAATCCTGCAACGGCAGTTGCAACGGCACCAGCAACGATTGCTGCGGACATAGCCTTGTGCTTCATCTGGAACTCCTCTGGTCATTCCTTGGTTTCAAAATCAAGCGTGCACTCTAGCGTGGCATTCGGCACAGCCCGTACATGAGCATATTGGCGATAAATAGGAAATCAAACGCCTGTGACTATTTTGCGAGCACACGCCCTCAACAACCGCAACGCGCAATATTATTACCCAAATTCCGTCGGATTTGTCCTTTCCGGACGAATGGAACTTTTTGCGCGAAACAATTATAATGTCGCACGTGCAGATACGCTCTTGCCCCAGGCAGAGAAATCTGTCATGTTCGCGCCGCCTGGAATAGGACAGGGATACTGTCCCAATTACTGCGGTGCCAAGACGCACGGTCACGACGTGCACCATGAGCAGCAATCAGGCTGACCACTCGCAATCCTGACAGGGACTTGCGACGAAGCGGGACGAAATGTTTCGGCAGCGGAGAAGCCGCTGCGTCATTGCGACGGTTTGTTTTGGTAGACCGACGCAGTAAGTACATCGACAGAGCCGGGGCGCGAAGCCAGGGTTCGCCGAGCCGCATTCTTGATGGAATGCGACCCGAACGAAACCGGACGCTTCGAACCACGGCAACACTGGGGTTAACAGTGAGGGCGCACATGACGAGAACAGAGCTGACGACCAGCACAGCCATGCAAGCCGGAGGCGTGGACGCAAAAACCACCGCCACCGCCACACTTGCCGAAAGACTGGGCACGGCCGCCGACAAAGGGCTCTACGATCCGTCGCGCGAACACGATGCCTGTGGTGTGGGTTTTGTCGCCCATATGAAAGGTGAGAAATCCCACAAGATTGTTGCCGATGGTCTGCAGGTTCTCGAGAACCTGACTCACCGTGGTGCCGTGGGTGCCGACCCCCTGATGGGTGACGGCGCCGGCATGCTGGTGCAGATCCCGCATCGCTTCTTTGCCGAAGAAATGGAACAGTCCGGCAAGGCCCTGCCGGAGTTCGGCCATTACGGTGTCGGCTTCATCTTCCTGCCGCAGGACGACGAGCTGCGCGCCAAGTGTGTGGAAATTGTCGAACGCGTCATTGAAAAGGAAGGCCAGGAACTGATCGGCTGGCGTGATGTTCCCGTCGACAATTCCTCACTGTCCAAGGCTCCCGACATTGCTGCCACCGAGCCGGTGTCCCGTCAGGTCTTCATCAAGCGCTCCAGCAGCGAAGACCAGGATGCCTTCGAGCGTCGTCTTTATGTTTTGCGCAAGGTGATCTCCAACACGGTGCGCGCCGAAACCGATGCGGTTGAAAAAGGCTTTTATATCGTTTCGCTTTCCAGCCGGACGATCGTCTACAAGGGCATGTTCCTCGCCTACCAGCTCGGCGCCTACTATGCCGACCTGAAAGACGAGCGCTTCACCTCCGCGCTTGCCCTGGTGCACCAGCGCTTCTCGACAAACACATTCCCGTCCTGGGACCTGTCCCATCCCTACCGGATGGTTGCCCATAACGGTGAAATCAACACGCTGCGCGGCAACGTCAACTGGATGGCGGCGCGCCAGGCGTCGGTCTCTTCTGCGCTTCTCGGCGATGACATATCCAAGCTCTGGCCGATTTCCTATGAAGGCCAGTCCGATACCGCCTGTTTTGACAATGCGCTCGAATTCCTGACCATGGGCGGTTACTCGCTGGCGCACGCGGCCATGATGCTGATCCCGGAAGCCTGGGCCGGCAACCCGCTGATGGACGACAATCGCCGCGCATTTTACGAATACCACGCGGCTCTCATGGAGCCGTGGGACGGCCCCGCGGCCGTTGCCTTCACAGACGGACGCCAGATCGGCGCAACGCTCGACCGGAACGGCCTGCGTCCGGCGCGCTATATCGTGACCGACGACGATTTCGTGATCATGTCCTCGGAAGTCGGCGTCCTGCCGGTCGAAGAAGAGCGCATCGTCCAGAAATGGCGTCTGCAGCCGGGGCGCATGCTTCTGATCGACCTCGAAGAAGGCCGTATCGTTTCCGACGACGAGATCAAGCGCCAGCTGTCGACAGCCAACCCGTATAAGGACTGGCTGCACCGCTCCCAGATCGTTCTGGAAGACCTGCCGGGCGTGCGCCAGCGCGCACCGGTTGCCGGTGAAAGCCTCCTCGACCGTCAGCAGGCCTTCGGCTACACCCAGGAAGACATCAAGCTCCTGATGACGCCGATGGCCACCGTCGGTCAGGAAGCCATCGGCTCCATGGGCACGGACACACCGATTTCCGCACTGTCCGACAAGTCGAAACCGCTTTACACTTACTTCAAGCAGAACTTCGCGCAGGTCACCAACCCGCCGATCGATCCGATTCGCGAAGAACTGGTCATGAGCCTGGTTTCCTTCATCGGGCCGCGTCCGAACATCTTCGACCTGGAAGGATTGTCGACGTCGAAACGTCTGGAGGTCCGTCAGCCGATCCTGACCAACGAGGATCTGGAAAAGATCCGGGCCATTGGCGACATTGCCGACAACCAGTTCTCGGCCAAGACGCTGGACATCACCTACAATTCCGAAAAAGGCGCCGACGGCATGGACGGCGCTCTGGAAAAACTGTGTGAACGGGCCGAAAAAGCCGTCCTCGACGGTTACAACATCATCATCCTGTCGGACCGCCTGATCAGCCGGTCACGGATCGCCATTCCGGCCCTGCTGGCAACGGCAGCCGTTCACCATCACCTGATCCGCAAGGGCCTGCGCACGTCCGTTGGCCTGGTGGTCGAGACCGGTGAAGCCCGCGAAGTGCACCACTTCTGTGTTCTGGCAGGCTACGGCGCTGAAGCCATCAACCCGTATCTCGCCTTCGAAACCCTGCTTTCCATGCATATGGAAATGGATTTCCCGGAAGAGGTTGACCAAGACGAGGTTGTCGAGCGCTACATCAAGTCGATCGACAAGGGGATCCTGAAGGTCATGTCCAAAATGGGCATTTCGACCTACCAGTCCTATTGTGGCGCACAGATTTTCGACGCGGTCGGTCTCTCGACCGAATTTGTCGAGAAGTTCTTCTTCGGCACCGCCACCATGATCGAGGGCATCGGTCTGGACGAAGTCTCCGAAGAAACCGTACAGCGTCATGCCGAAGCGTTCGGCAATGTCGCAATCCTGAAGAAGTCCCTGGATGTCGGCGGCGACTATGCCTACCGCACGCGTGGCGAAAACCACATGTGGACGCCCGATTCCATCGCGACGCTTCAGCATGCGGTGCGGTCCAACCTGCCGGACATGTACCGGGCCTTTGCCAAGGAAGTGAACGAGGACAGCGGCCGTTACGCGATCCGTGGCCTCTTCCGCATCAAGGGCGCCGAGGAAATCGGCCGCAAGGCGATCGAGCTGGACCAGGTGGAGCCGGCTGAAAACATCGTCAAGCGGTTCGTGACCGGGGCCATGTCCTTCGGTTCGATTTCCCGCGAGGCACATACGACGCTCGCCATCGCCATGAACGAGATCGGCGGCAAGTCGAACACCGGCGAAGGCGGCGAGGAGCCCGAGCGCTTCAATCCGCTGCCCGATGGGTCAATGAACCCGCAGCGCTCCGCGATCAAACAGGTCGCGTCCGGGCGTTTTGGCGTGACCACGGAATACCTGGTCAACTCCGACATGATCCAGATCAAGGTCGCTCAGGGCGCCAAGCCCGGTGAAGGCGGCCAGCTGCCGGGTCACAAGGTTGATGCGGTCATCGCCAAGGTGCGTCACTCCACGCAGGGCGTTGGCCTCATTTCACCGCCGCCGCACCACGACATCTATTCGATCGAGGATCTGGCGCAGCTCATCTACGATCTGAAGAACGTCAATCCGGAAGCCGACATCTCCGTCAAGCTGGTCTCCGAGGTTGGTGTGGGCACGGTTGCAGCCGGCGTTGCCAAGGCACGCGCAGACCACATCACGATCTCCGGTTATGATGGCGGCACAGGCGCATCACCGCTTACCTCCATCAAGCATGCCGGCTCTCCCTGGGAAATCGGCCTTGCCGAAACACAGCAGACCCTGGTTCTGAACGGACTGCGCTCGCGCATCGCCCTCCAGGTCGATGGCGGCCTGCGCACCGGTCGCGACGTCATTGTCGGTGCCTTGCTTGGCGCAGATGAATTCGGCTTCTCGACAGCTCCGCTGATTGCGGCAGGTTGCCTGATGATGCGCAAATGTCACCTCAACACCTGTCCTGTCGGCATCGCCACGCAGGACCCCGTTCTGCGCAAGCGGTTCAAGGGCGCCCCGGAACATGTAATCAACTACTTCTTCTACGTAGCCGAAGAAGTCCGCGAGCTGATGGCGAACCTTGGCATCGAGAAACTGGACGACCTGATCGGCCGCTCCGACTTCCTCGACAAGGAAGCTGCGCTGGACCATTGGAAAGCCAAGGGCCTCGACTTCTCCCGCATCTTCTTCCAGCCGGAAGCCAAGCCGGAAGAAACCCGCTGGACCGAACGGCAGGAACACCCGATCGTCGATATCCTCGACCGTCGCCTGATCGCTGCTGCTCAGCCTGCGCTGGAAAGCAAGGAACCGACGATCATCGAGGAGACCATCTGTTCGGTCGACCGGTCGGTAGGTGCAATGCTCTCCGGTGAAGTTGCCAAACGCTATGGCAACAAGGGTCTGAAGAAACCGGACACGCTGAAGATCAACCTGAAAGGCACCGCCGGTCAGGCATTCGGCGCCTTCGTCGCCCGGGGTGTCACATTCGACCTGGTCGGCGACGCCAACGACTATGTCGGCAAGGGTCTTGCGGGTGGCAAGCTGATCGTTCGGCCGCCGGAAAACACACGGATCGTTGCGGAGAACTCGATCATCGTCGGCAATACCGTGCTTTACGGAGCAACGGAAGGCGAATGCTATTTCCGCGGTGTTGCGGGTGAGCGTTTCGCAGTCCGCAACTCCGGTGCGCTTGCAGTTGTCGAAGGTGTCGGTGATCACGGCTGCGAATACATGACCGGCGGTGTCGTCGTTGTCATCGGCCAGACAGGCCGCAACTTCGCAGCTGGCATGTCCGGCGGTATCGCCTATGTCCTCGACGAGGACGGTTCCTTCGGTACGCGCTGCAACCTGGCAATGGTCGATCTCGAGCCGGTAACGGAAGAAGACGACCTGCTCGAGAAGCTCCATCACCATGGCGGTGACATCGAGCACAAGGGCCGCGTGGACCTGTCGTGCGACATGACCCGTCACGATGACGAACGCCTTCGCCAGATGCTGACGAAGCACGTGGAATACACCGGCTCCACGAAGGCACAGACCATTCTGGATGACTGGGCTACCTATCGTCCGAAATTCGTCAAGGTGATGCCGGTCGAGTACCGCCGTGCCCTGCGCGAAATGGAAGAGCAACGTCTCGGCATGGTCGCCGCCGAATAACCGGCCAACTGAACGAAATGGCTCTCGGCGGTTCCGCCGCCGATCGCAGCCACCTTGAGGACGCAGAAAGTTTGAGGAGGTCGCCTTGGGCAAGGTAACCGGTTTTTTGGAAATCGATCGGCAGGAACAGAAGTATCAGCCTGCCTCAGACCGTATCCGGCATTTTAAGGAATTCACGATTCCGCTGAATGACCAGGAAGTCGCCAACCAGGCAGCCCGCTGCATGGATTGCGGCATTCCCTTCTGTCACGGTCCGACCGGCTGCCCGGTCAACAACCAAATCCCGGACTGGAATGACCTGGTCTACCAGGGCGACTGGGACCTGGCGCTGCGGAATCTGCATTCCACCAACAACTTCCCTGAATTCACGGGTCGTATCTGTCCGGCCCCGTGCGAGGAAGCCTGCACACTCAACCTGGAAGACATTCCGGTCAACATCAAGACGGTAGAGCAGGCCATTGCCGACAAGGGTTGGGAAAACGGATGGATCGTTCCCGAACCGTCCGCCACCAAGACCGGCAAGGCGGTCGCGATTGTCGGCTCGGGTCCGGCTGGCATGGCCGCCGCACAGCAGCTGGCCCGCGCCGGTCACACGGTGCATGTCTATGAGCGCGAGCCGAAGGCCGGCGGCCTGCTGCGCTACGGCATTCCCGACTTCAAGATGGAAAAACACTACATCGACCGCCGCGTCAGCCAGATGGAAGCCGAAGGCGTGACCTTCCACTACGGTGTGAATGTCGGTGTGACCGTCAGCCTGGAAGAGCTGGCCGAGCGTCACGACGCCGTTATCCTGTGTGCGGGCGCCGAGCGTCCGCGTGACCCGGGCGTTGAAGGCATGGAGATGGAAGGCTGCCATTGGGCAATGCCTTACCTCGTTCAGCAGAACCGCCGCGTTGGCGGCGAGCCGGAAGGCGATGAGGCGCCGATCTGGGCCGGCGGCAAGCATGTTGTTGTCATTGGCGGTGGTGACACCGCATCGGACTGTGTCGGCACGGCATTCCGCCAGGGCGCCCTGTCCGTAACCCAGCTCGACATTCGCCCGATCCCTCCGCTCAAGGAAGATAAGATGGCGATCTGGCCCTACTGGCCAACCAAGTTCCGCACGTCATCCTCTCAGGCCGAAGGTGCCGAGCGTGAATTCTCTGCAGCGACCCTTGGCCTTGTCGGAGAAGACGGCAAGGTGGAAGGCGTGAAATGCGCTCGCGTTGACGAAAAGCGTCAGCCGATCGCCGGGACCGAGTTCATTCTGCGCGCCGATCTGGTGCTTGCCGCAATCGGCTTCTCCGGCCCGCTGCTCGACACGTATCTTGCGCAGGCCGGCGATGCTCTGGAACTGGACGGCCGGACAAACGTGAAAGCCAACACGGACGATTACAAGACCAGCATCAACAAGGTCTTTGCCGCTGGCGACGTTCGCAAGGGGCAGTCGCTCGTTGTCTGGGCGATCCGCGAAGGCCGTCAGGCAGCACGTGCCGTTGACGAATTCCTGACCGGCAGCACGGATCTGCCACGTTAAGACACTGCGTTCAAAAGGCCACGGCGTGACCGCATCACGGTGATTGTCAGGTTCGCCCGCACCAAAAAAAATCAAACCCCGGAGCCCAATCGCGCTTCGGGGTTTTTGGTATCTGCGCCTTCAGAGCGTGAGCTTCAAAGAGCTGTTGGCCAGTCCGAAGTCATAACCCGGTCGGGCGTATGGTTACGGAGATACGCGTCCCCGGCTCTGCCAAATCGTCGGGAAGTCCAGGCAAGGCCGCGTGCGGGCTGAGGGTCGGAGGTTCGATCGTTTGCTGGATATCTTCCCCCGGAGGCGCATCCGCCACTTCTAGCCGGGGATCATCCACGCGCCAGCGCATGGGTGACAAGGGTTCCCCTTTTACGAAGAAGCGATAGGCCGTGCTAGCAGGGTCGATTTCCTCATCCTCTTCACCGCCAAGCAGCAAGGCCTCGGGCGAGGTGGTCCGGCCGGTCAAAACGATGAAATTGGGATCGTCCTCGACACCTTCAAAGGCAAGTCCGCCATAGCCACCCAGGAGACGTGACAACTCGCGCTCCACGAAGAAGGCCACCTTGCGGTAACCCGCCCAGGTGAAACCGATGCGATTGTTTGTCCTCAACCGCGCGTTCTTGCCATCCACATCGGGACCGAACGAGGAATAGCTGCCGTCCGCCGCCAGGAAGATGTCCCATATATCGACATACCGGACCCGCCTGTCCTCCGAAGCGCTCTGGAACAGGGAGTTCAACTGCGTGAAGTCCGCATTGACCAGGTCGTCATTGGTGGGCGGTAGACCGGCCCAGACAATAGGTTTCTTTTCCTGGCGGACCACACGAACCAGCGCCGCGATTTTGCGCTTGTAGGCCTCAAGCCATTCCGCGGTCATGAATTCGATCGGTGGCTCTCCCGGAAAGGTCTTTCCAAGGTCCTGGCGCCCTATCATGACAACCACCGCCTTGACGTCGGCGCCACGGATTTTTGAAAGAACCTGCGTGCCCCAGTCAGGGGGATCCTCACCGGTGAACCCGGCCTTGTCGACCGTAATCGGCTCTACGCGGATCTGCGGTTTTTCTGCGAGCGTAAACTTCAGGCCGTCGGCAACACCCCTTGCCATCCGGTCGCCGACCACGAGGATCAACCCCGCGTCCGGATCCTTCGGCAGGGATTCAAATTTCGGGGGTGCGCCGGCAGGTCTCGTGTTTCTTGGCCGCTGTTGCGTGGTCTGCTTCTTTTGCTTTCTGTTTTGCCCGCCAAAAAGCTTCTGCAAGGGTGCAAACGGATTGAAGCCTCGAAACGGGTTCTGGGCGACGATGATTTCCCTCGGTTCGGTGTCTTGCGCGATCGCCAACGGGACATCGTCAAGAAAAAGCACCAGCGCGAGAAAAATCGCCAACCAGGACGGCACTGCGGCCGCCTTGCATCTGCTTTTCCTGATTGTCGGGTTGTTTCCCAGGCGGAAATTCACAACCGGCTCCTGAATCATCCTTTTGCAAGGATCAGTTTAGCTGTCCATCTTCAGTCGTGCCAGCAAAACCACGGAGGCGTACCCGTCCGGGATCATTCCCCGGGAGCGTTGATAGGCCCTGATGCCGCGGCGTGTCGCCGGTCCGATCTTGCCGTCGGCTGCCCCGACGGAAAAGCCACGCCGATTGAGCAACGACTGCAGCTCGGCGGTCTCCGAGCGGCTGAGCGGGAGGTGTTCCCGGGACCAGTCGCCAGCCAGCTTGCCGCCGCCGATAATGCGGTCAGACAGATGGCCCACAGCCAGAGCATAGGCGGTGGCGTTGTTGTAGCGCTTGATGACATAGAAGTTGCGCAGCATCAGGAACGCGGGACCGCTTGCGCCCGCAGGAAGGACAAGGACAGCCCGGTCACCGGGGCGCGGGAAATCTCGCCCGTTGGACCTTGTAATCCCGTATTTCCGCCACTGTCCGAGGGTCTTTGTCGTATCACCATCTGCCAGCTGATAATCGAATCCGGCCGGGAGCTTTATCTCGTAGCCCCAGGTCTTGCCGGTTTGCCAGCCGTGTTTCTTCAGGTAGTTCGCGGTCGAGGCAAGCGCATCGGGAATGGACGTCCAGATATCCCGGCGGCCGTCGCCGTTATAATCCGCTGAATAGGCCTTCCAGCTTGAAGGCATGAACTGTGTGTGGCCCATTGCACCGGCCCAGGAGCCTTCCATGTCCTGAAACTGCACATGGCCGGCCTGTACGATGGCAAGCGCGGTTACCAGTTCCTTCTTCCAGAACTTCTTTCTGCGGGGGGCCGCATAGGCCAGCGTCGTCAGGGCCTGGATTACGTTGTGACGGCCCATATAGCCGCCGTAATTGGTTTCCATGCCCCAGATTGCCAGGACCGCGTGCCGGTCGACACCGTAGCGCGCCTCGATTTTCTGTAGAACCGGGCCGTATTCCTGGAGCAGTTCACGCCCTTTTTCGACGCGTGTATCCGAGACCGCGCTGTCCAGATAGTCCCAGATCGGCTTCACGAACTCGGACTGCTTGTTCATCAGGCGCAGCGTGTCGTCATCCGGCTCCATGCCGGTGAAAACGGAATTGTAGGTATTGGCGGAAATCCCCGCGGCTTTCGCGGTTGGCCAGAAATCCCGGATAAACTTTGAAAAGCCCGGATCGGCATAAGCCACAGTCGAGGAAAACATCATGCTGACGGCAAGCGCCAGGGCGCACCACAGATAGATGGATTTCGACTTCAGGAAAGTTACAAAGGGCAAAACTCTCTTTGCGACCGCAGTTCGCCGTGCACAGGTCCGCATCGGGGCCTCCTTAATGCCCAGGTCCGTTTCGTTACTGCCCCCACCCCATCAATGATCTTGTATTGGTTACTGTAACGTTAATGCCGGAATCGAAGTCCCGCTTCAATTGAGTTTTCGTTGTAATCGGCACCATCTTGTGAGCTGTCAAAGCGCCGATGTGTATAAGTTGTGGTCAACGCCACGTTTTGAGTAAGCGCAAATGTCAGCCCGCCGAAGCCGGTAAGCGTGCTCTCCTCGATCGAAACACCCTCGTAAGTCCGGTAGCTGTAACCAAGTCCGGTTTCACCGACGAAACGGTCACTAAACGCATGCGCGAGCCTCAGGTCTCCCGAATAGATAATCGAGCCGCTAGCACCGTCAATGTCTGTTGCTTCGAAACTGGTGCCGAGACCGGCGGTGACTGTGGTCAGGCGGGTGGGTGACCAGACAAGAGAAGCGTCCACGATGAGACCGGACAGGTTGTCCAGCCGGTCGTCGTCAATATCCTCGATCCGCCAGCCGGCCCCGACTTCACCGGTCAGTTTCGGACCGGACGCGATCGTCACACCGCCACGCAGCTGGTACCCGTTGGCGTCGCGCTTCTCGCACAGGGCATCGGTGCAGCTTTCGTCGAAACGCCGCAACAGCAACGCACCGTCGACAAAGGGCGCGAACATGCTGCCCGTATTGCCGTCGAGTCGAAGCCCAAGTGAGTAGACGGTATTGTCACGACCGCTTTCGGAAGTCCCGCCATCGGATGTGTAGATATTCTTGTCGGCCCCGAGCGATGCGGTCGCTGCAATGATGCCGACGCTGCGGCTGGCGTTCAGGCTTCCGGAAAGTGTCTGGACATGATCCGTACCCGACGTGGATTCAGCGCTGCCGTCTTCTTCTCGCGAATATGTATAGGCAAGGCCTGCGGTTACCTGCGTCGCGGCGCTGACATCCAGCCGCAGGTTGGCGGCCGCCGAAACCGAGGCGTCATTGTCGTCCGAATTGTCGGGGTAGCCCGTGTAGGTTCCTCTCAGCGAAGCATCGAACTGGTGCCGGGACCAGTCTGACGTCAACGCAATGTCAGGAGAAATACGGTAGAGCCAGCCACCGGTTCCACCGGCCGCCCGCGCCGTGTTGTCAGTCCAGCCCGTCGTCATGGTGAGCTGCGGCGTCAGCGTGAAGGACCCGAGCCGGATCCCTTCAGGTGCATCAAAGGTCGTGTCACCGTCAAAGACACCATCCTCGTTGCCGCCGCCGCCAACCGGTACGGCCCGGCTCACAGCCGCGATCCTGTCCGAGAAGGGTCGAATGGGCAGGACCCGTCCGTTTGCGCCCAGACCGCTCGAGCCCGTTTCAGCTTCGGCGGCGTTCAGGGTATCACGCAGCGAAAAGACGTTCGATTGTGTCGGGTTGGTTTGCGAGTTTGATCCAGTCTGATCGGAGTTGGCAGACGTATCTTGCGATTCATCCGGATCGCCGGTCCCGCGCAGGTCAGTCAATGCCGTTTGCGCAGCCGCAGGGGTGGCCTGCAGAAAGGCAAGACAAAGTGTAAGATGCAGCAGACGGCGCATTGAGTCCAAAACCGGTGGAATTCCTGTTCCTGCCCAAACTGACGAAGGATGGTTAATGCTTGGTTTCTTTTTTGCAAATTGACAGGCCGGGACTTCAGGCGCATTTAAATCAATTTAACGGATCACAGGCTCTTGATCCCGGGCTCCGAAGGGCCTAGTGCTAGGCGGACATAAACAAGAAAAGAAATTATGGTGACCCCGTTGCTCGATCATCAAGCAGAAGAAGAAGTCGGTGCGGCTTCGAATTGCCTTGTCTCTGCCGAACGGACGCTGGAAACGGAAATTTCCGGCCTGAGCGCCGTCAGAGCCGCCTTGAAAGACGGCCTGGCTGGTCCCTTCCAGCAGACATTCGATCTCATTCAAAAGAGCATGGGCCGTGTCATCGTAACCGGCATCGGCAAAAGCGGGCATATCGGCACCAAGATCGCCGCAAGTCTCGCCTCCACGGGAACACCTTCCTTTTTCGTTCATGCCAGCGAAGCCAGTCACGGTGATCTTGGCATGATCACCGAACACGACGTTGTTCTGGCACTGTCCTGGTCGGGTGAGACCCAGGAGCTGGCCGGCATCGTGAGTTACACCCGCCGGTTCAAGGTACCCCTTGTCGCCATCACGTCCCGTCAGGACAGCACACTCGGCAATGCGGCCGACATCGTGCTGAAACTTCCAAGCGTGGCAGAAGCCTGCCCGCATGGCCTGGCGCCGACCACATCTGCGCTGATTCAGCTGGCAATCGGAGATGCCCTGGCCGTCGCCCTTCTGGAAGGCCGCGGCTTCACCGCTCAGGACTTCCGTGTTTTCCACCCGGGCGGACGGCTTGGTGCGAGCCTGAAAACCGCGAAAGATATCATGCATTCGGGAGAGCGCCTGCCGCTTGTCGCCGAATCGACACCGATGAGCGATGGCCTCGTTCTGATGACCCAAAGGGGATTCGGTGTTCTGGGGGTCACGGACGAGCTCAACCAGCTGATCGGCATCATTACCGACGGTGACTTGCGTCGTCACGTGTCTTCAAACCTTTTGGAAAAGACAGCAGGCGAGATCATGACCCGGTCGCCGAAGTCTGTTGCACCCGACACATTGTCTGCGTCCATTCTGGAACTGGTGAACAGCCTTTCAATCACGTCCGTGTTCGTGATTGAAGATGGTCGCCCAGTGGGAATCGTTCATCTGCACGACCTGCTGCGCGTCGGTGTAGCCTGACAAAACAGACAATTCATCCTGTCCAGAGCGCCGAAAAATGGCTTCGCATGACCGCGAAGATGCGTGTCATTAGGAATTGAATAACCTTAACGCTCTTAAAATGCACCCAAGTTTCATTGGCTCAAAGCCACTAACCTTGGTGTGTGTACAGAATGGATCTGGCGACCCTAATCGGTATTCTTGGCGCGTTTGGCATTGTCACGACCGCGGTCTTTCTCGGTGGCAGCTTCGGCCAATTCATTGACGTCCCGTCGATGCTGATCGTGTTGGGCGGCGGCCTGGCGGCGACGCTGATCCGTTTTCAGCTCTCGGACATCGCTGCCGCGTTCGTGACCGGCTTCAAGGTCGCACTTGCCGGCGGCAACGCCAGCCCACGCGACCTGATCTCCGAAATCACCAACCTGGGTGAAATCGTTCGCAAGTCCGGTCCGCTTGGCCTTGAGAATGTTGACGTTTCGGATCCTGTTCTGGCCAAGGGTGTTCAGTATATCGCGGACGGTTACGAGCTGGAATTCATCAAGGAAGCGATGGAGCGCGAACGTGACCTGCAATTGTCACGTCTCTCGGAGGGCAGGCGTGTGTTCAAGGCCCTCGGTGATTCCGCCCCGGCCTTCGGCATGATCGGTACTCTGGTCGGTCTGGTTCAGATGCTGGCCAACATGGATGACCCGGCTGCAATCGGTCCTTCCATGGCTGTTGCTCTGTTGACGACGCTTTACGGTGCACTGGTCTCAAACATCATCTGTCTGCCGCTGGTGGACAAGCTGGATGCAAAATTCGACGTGGACGAACTTAACCAGACCCTGATCATCGACGGTGTCTGCCAGATCCGCGAATCAAAGAGCCCTGCACTAATCAAGGAAATGCTTGTGGCATACCTCCCGGAAAAGGTCCGCGCAGACTTGGCGGAAGCCGCTTAAGGCAACAACGGATCGGCGGACGGCAAAGCAATGGCAAGAAAGAAAAAGATACAAGCAGGCGGGGCTCCCGATTGGCTGGTTACCTTCGCCGACCTGATGTCCCTGCTCGTTTGCTTCTTCGTTCTGATCATTTCCTTTTCCATTCAGGACAAGGAAAAACTGCAGGTCGTCGCCGGTTCCATGCGCGAGGCATTCGGCGTCAAGGACACCTCACGCAAGACCGGTATCATCGAAGTCGAAGGCATCCCGATTCGCGATTACATGAAGGATATCAGCCAGGTCGAACAGGAGATGGATTCGGACTTTTCTCATGTGCGCCACGAAAAGCGCCGCAAGCAGGGGCCGGAAGCCAACACCCACGACACGATGGAAGCCGACATCGAAAAGCCGCGCCAGTTCGCAACGGCTGCCGCTTCCCTGCGCCAGGCCTGGCAGGAAATGCCGGAAATCACCGAGATTTCAAACAATATCATCCTCGAAGAAACCGAGGAAGGCCTCAATATCATGCTTGTGGACCAGGATGGCCGTTCCATGTTCCGCGAGGGGTCCAAGTATCCTTATGAGACCACGCGCCGCCTGATCGCGAAAATGGCACCAGTCCTTGCCAAGATGCCGAACCGGATCGAAATCACCGGTCACACGACGGCAGGTCAGGTCACCACGGACCCGAGCTATACGGGTTGGGACCTTTCCAGCGAACGCTCGAACGTCGCTCGGCAAATCCTTGCAGAGTACGGGGTGCCCAACGACCAGTTCCACTCGGTCGTCGGAAAATCGGACACGGAGCCGCTGTTCCCCAACGACCCATATCTGGCCGCGAACCGCAGGATCGGTATTCTGCTCAAGGCAGAAGAACCGCCGATACCGCCCGGCCACAATCCCTGATCACGTCAGTCCGGCAAACGTGTCGGCCAGATCGATCTACTCGACCCGCGAGACAACCAGTCGCGCACCGTCGACCGAATCAACTTTCACCTTGGTGCCGGCCGGCAGGTCCGGGCCGGTTATCCGCCAGATCGTGTCATCGATCGACAGGTTTCCGGCGCCTTCGCTCAAGGGGGCAGCAAGCGTGAATTCCCTGCCGACATACCGGCTACCGCGCTGATTCAGCCCGGGGTCACCCTTCTCCGAAGCCATTTTCATCATCATGCGTCTTCCCACCAGAAGGCTGATGAGCGAGAGCACAAGAAACAGGACGACATGAACCTGCCATGCGAAATCGAAGGTGAGCGCAACCACGCCAACGACGAGCGCCGACAGGCCGAACCAGAGGAAGATCGTACCTGGCGCCAGGATTTCCAGCCCCAGCAGAATGAGCCCCAGGATAAACCAGCTCCAGGGGCCGAGCGATGTGATGGCGCTTTCAATCAGGCTCACTGTTGACCTCCCGTCGACGGCCCCGTGTCCGGGATCCTGGACCCTGCGCGGTTGTCACCGTCGTTCTTGCCAAAGGCTTCCTTGGCGATCTCGCCGATCCCACTCAGCGACCCGAGAAGGGACGAGGCTTCCATTGGCAGAATGAGTGTCTTCTGATTGCGCGACGTGGCAAGTTCCTTGAAGGCTTCGACATATTTGTTGGCCACGAAGTAGTTGATCGCCTGAACATCCCCGGCCGCAATCGCGGCGCTGACCATTTCGGTGGCCTTGGCTTCCGCTTCCGCCTGTCGTTCCCGCGCCTCCGCGTCGCGGAAAGCTGACTCACGTCGGCCTTCAGCTTCAAGAATCAGGGACTGTTTTTCACCCTCGGCCTTGAGAATCTCCGACTGGCGCATGCCTTCGGCTTCGAGGATCGAGGCACGTTTCTCACGCTCTGCTTTCATCTGGCGCGCCATCGCATCCACCAGATCGCGCGGCGGGTTGATGTCCTTGATCTCGATACGCGTGATCTTGATGCCCCACGGCTCTGCCGCAGCATCAACAACCTTTAGGATCCTTGCATTGATTTCATCGCGGTTCGACAAGAGTGCATCCAGGTCCATGGACCCCATAACGGAACGGATGTTGGTCATGGTGAGGTTCAGGATCGCGTTCTGCAGTCCGAGAACTTCATAGGCGGCTCTTGCAGCATCGAGAACCTGGTAGAAGGTGACGCCGTCCGCGGTCACCGTCGCATTGTCCCGGGTGATGACTTCCTGCGAAGGAACGTCCAGAACCTGTTCCATCATGTTCAGCTTGTGGCCTACCCGGTCGATGAAGGGAATGATGAAATTCAGCCCCGGTGCCAGGGTCTTCCTGTATCTTCCAAAACGCTCGATCGTGTAATTGTAACCTTGGGGTACGGTTTTGACCCCGGCAAAGAAAACAAGAATGACCAGCACAAGCAGGCCGATCAGAAAAATATCAAGTCCAGCAAGAGGTGGCATGGGTGTCTCCCCCTAAAACCTTAGAATAGCGGGCTCACTATGCTCTTTTTTGGGAGGCTGATCCAGCGCGTTTCCCGCCAACAACCACAGTACGAGCGCCGCATGGTAAACAAAGTCCAGCCTGCTCCCCGAACTCGTCAGGCGGGTTCGCAGGCTCCCTGAATGTAAGGTGACTTGTAAATAATTACGAGGTGTCGGAGTAGGCGACCGGTCTAGATCCAGCCACCGAGCTCCCTGCGCACGATATGGGCGATCACATCCATGCCCAGATCGCTGTCATTCAGGCAAGGGATGTGGCTGAAGTTCTCGCCGCCGTTCTCCTCAAAGATCTCTCCGACCTCGCCGGCAATCTCTTCGAGTGTTTCCAGGCAATCCGACACGAACCCCGGATTCATGACGGCAATGTTCTTCGTACCATCCTTGGCATATTGCTCGACCGTCTTGTCGGTGTAGGGCTGCAGCCACTCCTCCGGCCCGAACCGCGACTGGAACGTCACCTTGAGCTTGTCCTTGTCCCAGCCAAGCACCTCGCGCATCAGGCGCGTCGTTTTCATGCAGTGGCAGTGATAGGGGTCGCCGCGTTTGAAATAGGATTGCGGGATGCCGTGATAGGAGGTCAGCACAACGTCCGGAGTGAAATCGAGGCTTTCGATATGCTGCTCGACCGACTTGGCCAGCGCATTCACATAGACCGGATCATCGTGATAGGGCGGCACGGTCCGGATTGCCGGTTGCCAGCGCATCTTGAGCAGCGTCTTGCACACGACGTCATTGACGGTAGCCGTCGTCGTGGCCGAATACTGCGGGTAGAGCGGGAACACGAGAATGCGGTCGCAGCCGGCGTCCTTGAGGGCCTTGAGCTTGTCCGGAATGGACGGTTGGCCATAGCGCATGGCCCAGTCGATCATCACCCGACCACCATCCACGCCCAGCATCTCTGTCAGCTTGTCGGACTGGCTGCGCGTTATGGTCCTGAGCGGTGACTCATTCTTCTCGTGATTCCAGATCTCGTCATAGGCCTTGCCGGACTTGCCGGGGCGGGTCATCAGCACGATGCCGTAGAGGATCGGGTACCAGATTGCCTTTGGCCATTCGATCACCCGCTTGTCGGTGAGGAATTCCTGCAGATAGCGCCTCATCGGCCAGTAGTCGGTCGCATCCGGCGTGCCCAGATTGACCAGAAGCACGCCGACCTTTCCGCTTTTGACGGAAGGGTGATCAGCCGGCAGATGCGCTTTTCTGAATTCTGCGGCCTGATCGGCGGTCGGTTGGACGGTCATGAGCGTGGGTTTCCCTGGCGATGTGTCTTGCTTCCGCATTACATAAGCCAAGCGGACGGCAAGGCCAATGCGGCATAGAACCTACGCTCATAATTTCTTTCGGATCACCACCTTGGAAAATCAGCCGTATTCGCGCTCATCGGCAATCACCTTGCCGTCGTTGGGCAGATTGCCGGGAGAAACCAGTTCCACCGCGCCTTTCAAACGCGTGACGTCTCTCAAAGTCACGGCAACCCGTTCCGAAAGACCGTTTTCCATCACCTCCGTCTCGACGGAAAGCGTCATCGTGTCGCTTTCTCCATCGCGACCGACGGCAAGCCTCGCCTTGCTGACTTCCGGGTGTGCAGAAACGATCTGCGCGATCTGGGCCGGGTCGACAAACATACCCTTGATCTTGGTGCGTTGATCGGCACGCCCCATCCAGCCTGCAAGACGCATGTTGGTACGGCCACATGGAGATTGCCCGGGCAATATCTTCGAGAGATCTCCCGTCGCAAAGCGGATCAGCGGGTAGAGACTGTTGAAATTCGTGACAACGAGTTCGCCCACTTCACCGTCGGCGACCGGTTCACCTGTGCCGGGACGCACGATCTCGACAATATAGTCCTCGTTGACGAGCATTCCCTCGCGTGCTTCCGATTCGTAGGCGATGACGCCGAGATCGGCGGTGGCATAACACTGCCCGACCGAGATGCCCTGGTCCGCATATTCCTGGCGCAGGGACGGGAAAAGCGCCCCGCCGGAGACGAGCGCCTTCTTGATCGACGAGACGTCCCGGTCCTGTTCACGTCCACGATCCAGCAGCACCTTGAGGTAGTCTGGCGTTCCGACGAAGCCCGTGGGCCTCAGGACCTCGATCGCCTCGACCTGCATGTCCGTATTGCCGACGCCGGCCGGGAACACGGTGCAACCAAGCGCTATGGCACCCTGGTCGAGAATGAAGCCACCTGGCGTCAGATGATAGGAAAAGGCATTCAGTACGACATCGCCCTTGCGAAAGCCTGCGGCGTGAAGGCTGCGCGCCCCGTTCCAGGGATCCAGTCCCGGCGCCTGGGGTTCCCAGATTGGCCCGGGAGACATGAACACGCGTGCTGCACCCGACAGTTCACCAGCCAGAAATCCGCCAAAGGGAGGGTTGGCTTTCTGACGATGAAGCAGGTCGGATTTGCGCAGAACTGGCAAGGCAGCAAGACTGTCGCGGTCCGTGACAGCCGCCAGATCATGCCCTGCCAGGTGCTCGGCCCAGGCGCCGGATTTTGCCGTGGCATGCGCCAGCAATTCTGGCAGCCGAGCAAAGAGATCCCGTTCACGCTGAGCGGGATCCTGCCGCTCGCGCGCATCAAACTGGTTGTCGCTCATGGTCGTCTCCGCCTGTTATGGCCTGAAATCAGGCCAGCCAGCGTTTCCTTCGCTTGTAGTGTTTCACGTTCCGGAACGACCGGCGGCCTTCGCCGCCTACGCCCAGATAGAATTCCTTCACATCCTCGTTTTCCCGCAGAGCCTTTGCATCGCCGTCGAGAACGATGCGGCCGGATTCTAGGATGTAGCCGTAGGTCGCGTATTTGAGCGCCACGTTGGTGTTCTGCTCTGCCAGCAGGAAGGAAACCCCCTCCTTCTGATTGAGCTGGCGCACGATCTCGAAAATCTCTTCCACGAGCTGCGGCGCCAGTCCCATGCTGGGTTCGTCCAACAGGATCATCTTCGGCCGGCTCATCAGGGCGCGTCCGATCGCGCACATCTGCTGTTCACCGCCAGATGTATAGCCCGCCTGGCTGTGACGCCGCTCGCGCAGGCGCGGGAAGTAGTTATAGACCATCTCAAGGTCGGCCTTGACTGCACCGTGCCCGTCCTTGCGGGTGTAAGCACCGGTCAGCAAATTCTCTTCAATCGACAGGTGACCGAAACAATGCCGGCCCTCCATCACCTGGATACAGCCACGCCGGACCAGGTCGTTTGGTGACAGGGCCTGGACCTCGTCATTATCAAACAGGATCTGTCCCTTGGTGACCTCGCCGCGCTCCGCGCCGAGCAGGTTCGACACCGCTTTCAGCGTCGTCGTCTTGCCCGCGCCATTGGCGCCGAGCAGGGCCACGATGCCACCCTTGGGCACTGTCAGCGAGACGCCCTTCAGCACCAGGATCACGTGGTCGTAGATGACCTCGATATTGTTGACCGACAGGATCGTTTCTGCCGCTTCAACTGCGTTTTCTTCCATATCCAGCAATGCCATTCCGCTCTCTCCTGGGAGGCTCCGCCGCATCCGGTGTTGGGTCATTTCCGCGCCGGCTGCATACCCCGGTTTGGAAATCAATCAGATGCGGCGAAGCTGGCTGCCTGTTAGTTCGGGCAGGGTTCCGTACGCGCCGGCCACGGCGCATTCTTCTCGGCGTATTCGGCTGCTGCCTTTTCAAGCAACGGACGCACGATATCGGTCATCGGCTCGATCCAGCCGGACGCCTGACGCCATTCCTTGCCGTCCCACTCCTGGATGAACACCGGATGGCTACCCGCATGATCTTCACAGGTGACCTTCATCGGATGTGCGAACCCGGACAGTCCCAGCTCTTTCAGGCGCTCTTCCGTGAGGTCGAGGGCTTCCAGGCCCATGCGCATGTCTTCACCGGTGATGACCTTCTTGCCGGTCAGCTCCTGAGCGGTCCGGATGCCTTCCGCGATGATGACCGAGTTCAGGACGCCGCGATTGTAGAGCGTTCCGCCCATCGTTTCCGCGTCGGTGGAGGACAGGCCCGCGTCGACGACATATTTCTGGATATCGTCCAGAGCCGGGAAGTCGCGACCGACACCCGAGAAGTTCATCGCCTTGTAGCCCTTGGCACCTTCACCGCCTGCAGCCGCATCATCGTCACCTGCAGACCACCAGACACCGATGAACTTGTCCATCGGGAACCGGATCTTGACGGCTTCCTTGATGGCTGTCGGGTTCATGGCACCCCAGCCCCACATGACCATGTAGTCCGGACGGTCGCGGCGCACGTTCAGCCACTGCGAGGACTGGTTCTGCATTTCCTTGATACCGACCGGGTACTGCAGCAGTTCATAGCCGTATTTCTCGGCCAGCTGCTCCAGGAGCGGGATCGGCTCACGGCCGTAACCGGCGTCGAGGAAGATGTAACCGATCTTCTTGCCCTTGAGGTTCTCAAGACCGCCTTCCTGCTCGCCGATATACTTGATGACGACAGATGCGCCGTCCCAGTACGTGTCCGGCACGTTGAACACCCACGGGAAGGTCGAACCGACCGCCGCAGCGGAGAGGCCGTAGCCCATGGACAGGACCGGGATCTTGTCAACGCCGGCTTTCGGGATCAGCTGAAGCGTGATGCCTGTGGAATACGGGTTGTAGACAAGCGCGCCCTTGCCCTTGGTGGCTTCGTAGCACTCGACGCCTTTCTGGGCGTTATAGCCGGTTTCACATTCTTCGGTGACCAGCTTCACGCCGCCGATACCGCCATCACGTTCGTTCAGCATCTTCAGGTAGTCATGCATGCCGTTGGCAATGTGAATACCGGAAGCTGCGAACGGACCGGTGCGGTAGGTCAGCAGCGGAACATAGTTTTCTTCTGCTTGAGCCACTGTTGTCATGGCGCCGGAAAGCCCGACTCCAATGGCAACAGCGGTTCCCAGCGCAAGTTGCTTGATGTTCTTCATATTTTCCTCCCATGCGATGCCGGACCATCCGACACCGCCAGACCGGTTGCGCCATTCCTCACCGGATCGGTCCAAATCCGGATGGCGGGCGAAAAGGCTGGCATTCCTAGTACGGGAATGGCCAGACCCTCAGCTTTTGCTTCCCGATCTGCCAAAGACGGGCGAACCCGTGCGGCTCCACAATCAGGAAGAAAATGATCAGGGCACCGACAATCATGAAGGTGACATGTTCAACCGTTTCCGCGGCCACGTCGAAACCGAGCGTACCGGGGATGAATTTCAGGAATACCGGCAGGATCCAGATGAAGGCCGCGCCCATGAAACTGCCGCCAAGGCTGCCCAGACCGCCCAGGATGACCATGAACAGGATCTGGAAGGACAGCGCGATCGAGTAGGACGAGGGCTCCGCCGCATTCAGCCAGAAGAACACCATCATCGCTCCGGCGACACCGCAGATATAGGACGATACGGCAAAGGCCATCAGCTTGGTCTGCAGGGGACGGATGCCCATCAGCTCTGCCGCGATGTCCATGTCGCGGATCATCATCCAGGAGCGGCCGATACGGCCACGCAGGACGTTGGCCATCAGGAAGGCAATGCCGGCCGTGATGCACAGGACGATGAAGTAACGCACGATCGGTGTGGCTTCGGCGCCGGACACTACGATGCCGAACATCTCCCTGTGCGGGACCTCGATCGCACCCGAAGCGTTGTTGTTGTAGAGCCACGGAATTCGGATGAAACACCACTCGAGGAAGAACTGTGCCGCCAGTGTCGTCACCGCCAGATACAGGCCTTTGATGCGCAGGCTCGGCAGACCGAACACCGCGCCTATGGCCGCGGAAAACACGCCCGACAACAGCACCATCACGATGACATTGGCGTCAGGGAAGATGGTTGTCAGCTTGTAGGCCGCATAGGCGCCAACGCCCATGAAGGCACCGGTTCCGAGGGACAACTGACCACAGAATCCGGTCAGAACGTTCAGCCCGATCGCCGCCAGGGAAAACACCAGGAACGGGATCATGATCGACGTCAGGAAGAAGTCATTGGCAAAGGCCGGGATGACGATGAAGGCGACACCGAGAATGGCGATTAGTCCTACCCGATCCTGCAGGATCGGCATGAGCGCCTGATCCGCCTTGTAGCTCGTCTTGAATTGGCCAGCTTCGCGATAGAACATGTGCTTAAACCCGCTCGATGATGCGTTCGCCGAAGAGACCTTGCGGGCGGAACAGAAGGAAGATCAGGGCGATGATGTAGGCGAGCCAGGATTCGATGCCGCCGCCGACTAGACCACCCCAGTAGAGCTCGCCGATCTTCTCGCCAAAGCCGATGATCAGGCCACCGACAATGGCCCCCGGGATCGAAGTGAAGCCACCGAGGATCAGCACCGGCAGCGCCTTGAAGGCCACGATTTCCAGTGCGAAGGACACGTCGGACCGCGCGCCCCACATGATGCCTGTCGCCAGAGCCACCAGACCGGCGGCGAACCAGACGATTGCCCAGATCTGGTTGAGCGAGATCCCCACGGACAACGCCGCCTGGTGATCGTCGGCCACGGCACGCAGAGCACGCCCGATGCGCGTCTTGTTGAAGAAGATGCCCAGGGCCGCCACCATGATCACGGCGATCACGGCTGCCGCGATGTCGATATGTTGCAGGATGACCAGCCCTCGCTCACCGAATTCGAACGCGGTCGAACCCGTTGGCAGGCCGAGTTCTTCGGTGATCATCTGCTTCGGCTCGCCGCCGAAGACAAATTCGCCGAAACCGATCAGGAAATAGGTCAGGCCGATGGTGGCCATCAGCAGGATAATGTCCGGCTGGTTGACGAGCGGCCGCATGACGACGCGTTCGACGCCATAGGCCAGAACCCCCATCACCCCGATCGTCAGGATGAGCGCAAGATAGGCCGGTACGCCGTTCTCATGCAGACCGACCAGCGTCAGACCGGCAAACACCACCATGATGCCCTGCGCGAAGTTGAAGACGCCCGAAGCCTTGAAGATCAGCACGAAACCGAGCGCGATCAGGGCATAGAGGATTCCCGCGACGAAGCCTTCCCACAGAACCTGCAGGAAAAAGTCCGGCATTTCGTACATTTGCACGAAGGGATCGATAAAGATGTCGTAGAGCATTGTCAGGTCCCTCCTAGTGGCTCACACCGAGATAAGCGTCGATAACGGCCTGGTTGGCCTGCACTTCCTCAGGAGGTCCGTCTGCGATCTTCTTGCCGTAGTCGAGCACGACCACACGGTCGGAAAGATCCATCACGACACCCATGTCGTGTTCGATCAGGGCGATCGTCGTGCCGAATTCCTGGTTCACATCGAGAATGAACCGGCTCATGTCTTCTTTTTCTTCCAGGTTCATCCCGGCCATGGGCTCGTCGAGCAGCAGAAGCTCGGGTTCCATCGCCAGGGCCCGGCCAAGCTCGACCCGCTTCTGCAGACCGTAGGGCAGACGCCCGACAGGCGTCTTCCGGATCGCCTGGATTTCCAGAAAGTCGATGATGTCCTCGACCTTCCGGCGATGCTCGATCTCTTCCTGTTCGGCCGGGCCGCGCCACAGCAGCTGCCAGAAGAAATTCTTGTGCATCTTCAGGGACCTGCCGGACATGATGTTGTCCAGCGTCGTCATGCCCTTGAAGAGGGCAACGTTCTGAAAGGTGCGGGCAATGCCCTGGCTCGCGGCTTCATAGGGCTTCATCTTCCGGCGGACCTTGCCCTGCCAGGTGATCGTGCCTTCCTGAGGATGGTAGAAACCGTTGATGACATTCAGCATCGAGGTCTTGCCCGCACCGTTCGGGCCGATGATCGCGCGGATCTCGCCCTTTTGAATGTCGAAGGAAATGTCCGTGATCGCCTTCACGCCGCCGAAGGACAGGGACACGTTGTCCACGCGCAGGAGCAGCTCGCGCTCCACCTGCGTCTCCGCTTCGGCCGACGTCATGGAACTGTCGGTTACAAGAGCATTCATTCGGCTGCCTCCTGAAAGCCCTTGCCCGCATCGTGCAGGTCCATGTCGCGCAGCTCGACCGTCGCCTCGATGGCACCCTTGCGGCCATCCTCGAAGGTGACTTCCGTGCGGATGTGTTTTTCTGTCGAGCCGTCATAGAGCGCTTCAATGAGCGGCTCATAACGTTCGGCGATAAAGGTCCGGCGCACCTTCTGCGTACGGGTCAGTTCCCCGTCATCGGCATCCAGCTCCTTGTGCAGGATCAGGAAGCGCTTGATCTGGGCGCCCGCCATCATCGGCTCCTGCGAAAGGTCACGATTGACCTGGTCCACATGGCTTTCGATCATGGCGTAGACGTCGGGGTTGGCTGCCAGTTCCTGGTAGGAGGCGTAGTTGACATTGTTGCGTTCCGCCCAGGAACCGACCGCTGTCAGATCGATGTTGATGAAGACACCGACCATGTCGCGCTCATGCCCGAAAGCAACGGCTTCCTTGATGTTCGGAAAGAACTTGAGCTTGTTTTCGATGTATTTCGGGGCGAAAAGCGACCCGCTGTTCAGCTTGCCGACATCCTTGGCCCGATCGATGATCTTCAGGTGGCCGTTTTCGGCGATGATACCTGCGTCACCGGTGTGGACCCAGCCATCGGCTGTCTTGGTCTTTTCGGTCGCTTCTTCGTTCTTGAAGTAACCGACAAAAACGCCCGGCGAGCGGTACATGACCTCGCCATTGTCGGCGATCTTGAGCTCGACATCCGGTGCGGGCTTGCCGACCGTATCGCCGAAGATTTCCCCATCCGGCTGCAGCGTTATGTAAACGCTGGCTTCGGTCTGACCGTAAAGCTGTTTCAGGTTCAGGCCGAGTGCGCGGTAGAACTGGAAAATCTCCGGTCCGATCGCCTCACCCGCCGTGTAACCCACCTTCATCCGGGTCAGGCCCATGCGGTTCTTGAGCGGACCGTAGACAAGAAGCTCACCCAGTCCGTAGAGCAGCCGATCCTTGGCACCTACCTGCTCACCGTTCAGGATTTTCTCACCGACCTTGCGCGCAACACCCATGAAATAGTCGAACATGCGGCGCTTCAGTTTGCCGGCATCCTCCATGCGCACCATGATCTGCGTGAGCATGTTCTCAAAGACGCGCGGCGGCGCGAAGAAATAGGTTGGAGCGATTTCGAGGCGGTCAACGTCAATCGTGTCCATCCCTTCCGGACAATTGACGCAGTAACCGGCCGTGAAGGCCTGCGCGAGCGAAAAGACGTGATCGCCGATCCAGGCCATTGGCAGGTAGGCAAGCACTTCCTCGGTTTCGTCGAGCTTGTCGAACGTGTTGCCGTTGCGGGCGGAAATCACGAGATTGTCGAAGGAGAGCATGACGCCTTTCGGCCGCCCGGTCGTACCGGACGTGTAGAGCATCACGGCGATATCTTCGCCCTTGCCGCCGGCAAAGCCCTGTTCCCACTCGCCCGTCAGCGACGCGTTCTCGTTCAGAAGCGCGCGTCCCTTTTCCTGAACGCCCGAATAGCTGTGCAGATGGGTATGATCATAGTCGCGAAGTCCGCGCTCTTCATCATAGATGATGTTGGTCAGGCTTGAGACTTCCTCGGCAACACCGAGGAGCTTGTCGACCTGTTCCTGATCTTCCACGACCGCGAACCTGACCTCGGCATGCCCCAGGACATAGGCCATTTCCTCGGCCACGGAATCTGCGTAGACCGGAACCGGCACGGCACCAAGCGCCTGCGCCGCCACCATGGCCCAGTAGAGCCGCGGACGGTTGGCGCCGACAATGGCGATCTTGTCCCCGGCCCCGAGACCCAGAGATTTCAGTCCGATTGAGAAAGCGCGGATTTCTTCACACACCTCGGACCAGGTCCAGCTTTGCCAGATCCCGAAGTCCTTTTCCCGGAACGCAGTCCGGGCTCCGAACACCTTCGCATTGCGCAGAAGGATTTTCGGAAAGGTGTCATCCCCACGCGGCGAAGCGCTGGCCGACCCTACCATGTATCGTTTCTTCCCTATAGAAGGCGCCCCGATTTTCCGGGGTCGTTTTCTCATCGAATATGAAACTATCTGTCGAGGGAACCTTCAACCGCAAATTTGCAGCCGGCACGTTCGAACAAGTCCTCAAATCCGTTACAGACACGCTAGCGGCGGCTATTTTCCGCAATATGATTCAAATATTTCAAAATGTGTCGTTTGCGCTGCACGTGCGAAAGGGCGTCGATCAGAACCTGGTTCTGCCAGCCTGACAGATCGCACTTACAAGAACTGAACCTTCAGAAAACAGGAGATTTCTGCGCCTCTTATCAACAGGCTCCAACCTTTCGCCACTGCGAAGAGTTGATTGCAAAAACGTAATCCCGCGGACACGCGCCGGTCATTTGAGGTTCCCATGTACGTGGTCTCGGGAAGGCGACAAGCACGGGGACCTGCAGAGGGTGCAAGTCTGAAAATGTATTTGATCCCGCAATCGTGTCGAAACCGTCAATGCGTGCAATCGGCCTGAAGGCTGGCGTGTTGCGTTCCTTCGTGAGGCTCCTGCGGGGCATCGGCCAGATGCTCCGGTAAGCGGGCGCGCCGCACTCCCTTGCGGGATGAGGCGGTCGCGTTTTCACAACGTAACACAATCAGATTGGATGAATACGATGAAGTCCTTCCTACCAGGCAGTCTGGTATCACAGATCATCGTTGGGCTGGTCGCCGGTATACTTCTCGCCACCTTATGGCCCGAAGCAGGCCAGGCGGTTGGTTTGCTCGGTGATTTCTTTGTAGACGCGCTGAAAGCAATCGCACCGGTTCTTGTGCTGATCCTGGTCTGCGCCGCCATTACCAACCACAAGAAGGGCAGCCAGGCGCGAATGGGGCCGGTTGTCTCGCTCTACATGATCGCCACCTTTTCGGCCGCACTTCTGGCCGTTGCGGCAAGTTTCATGTTTCCGGTGACGCTTCAACTGAGCGGGACACCCGAAGTCATGAGCGCACCCGGCGGTTTGGCCGAGGTGCTGCGAAACATCCTGCTGAACATGGTCGACAATCCCGTGAATGCCATCGCCCAGGCAAACTATATCGGTATCCTCGCATGGGCTATCGGGTTTGGTCTCGTCCTGCGCCATGCCAATGACACGACAAAGGCGCTGATGTTCGATCTCGACAAGGCGATCACGAAGATCGTCGCCTACGTCATCCGCCTGGCGCCAATCGGTATTTTCGGAATTGTGGCCTCGACCATATCCGAAACCGGCTTTGACGCCCTGTTGGGATACGCAAATCTGCTGGCCCTGCTCATCGGCTGCATGGCTGTCATGGCCCTTGTGGTCAATCCGCTGATTGTCTTCCTGCGCATCCGGCAGAACCCATATCCGCTGGTGTTCACCTGCCTTCGGGAATCCGGCCTCACCGCGTTTTTCATGCGCAGTTCGGCCGCCAACATTCCCGTCAACATGGAATTGTGCAGACGCATGAACCTGGACGAGGAGACCTATTCCGTCACGATCCCGATCGGGGCGACGATCAACATGGCCGGCGCGGCCATTACGATCACGGTGATGACGCTGGCAGCAGTCCACACGATGGGGATCGAAGTCGACTTCCTGTCCGCCCTGTTCCTCAGTGTCCTTTCCGCGATCGCCGCCTGTGGGGCGTCAGGAGTTGCCGGCGGCTCGCTGTTGTTGATCCCGATGGCTGCCAGCCTGTTCGGCATCGACAATGCGACGGCCATGCAGGTGGTCGGCATCGGTTTCATTGTCGGCGTCCTTCAGGACTCGGCGGAGACCGGACTGAACTCCTCTTCTGACGTCCTCTTCACCGCTGCCGGATCCTACAAGCAGGGTGATCCCTATCCGCGCAAGCTGCCGCTTCAAGAAGCTGGGCTTGCTGTCCCGGCGCCGGTACAGGCACCCGCTGAATAGCGTGGAACAAAGACGCTCAGAAACACCGCCAGCCTCTCAGGTTGGCGGTGATTTTGTTTGTGCCTCGATCCGGTGTCTTTCCGCGACAGGCGCTCTTTCACTTCACAGCGGCGTTGCCGATCGGGCCCAGGTTTCGTTGGACAGGCTTGGCACCACCTTGGCGCCGGTTATCCGGTGCAACATCGGCTCGATCTCCGGATGCCGAAAGGGGAAGCCCGTCCGCAACAGTTTGGTTGGCACGACACGCTGCCCGCCGAGCATCGTCTCGCGTCCCATTTCGCCAAGAAGTTTTTCAAGAACCCATGCAGGCGCACTGAAACTCACCGGACGGTGCAGGGCACGCGCAAGCGCACGGGTAAAGTCGCGATTGCGCACCGGTTCCGGCGCCGTTGCATTGACGGCGCCCCGGAGGGTTTCATCGGCGATTGCGTGTGCGATCACCCGGATCAGGTCGTCCTGTTCGATCCAGGACATCCATTGTTCGCCGGACCCCATGATGACACCCCCGCCAAATTCGGTTGGTGTCAGCAACCGGGCCAACATGCCTCCTTCGACACCAAGCACGAGCCCCGTGCGAAGGCGCACAACCCGCACCCCTTCCTTTTCCACGTCGAGTGCCGCCTTTTCCCAGCTGTCGCAGACGTCATGAACAAAGGCCGGAGCAGAGGTTGCTTCTTCGGACAGGATCGCGTCGCCCTGAAAACCGTACCAGCCAATCGCGGAGCCATTGATCAGGCATTTCGGTTGATCGTCCAGGCGCTTGACCAGTCGCTCCAATGCCTTTGTCATTTCCACCCGGGAGCTGATGATCCGTGCACGTTTGGTTGCCGTCCAAAGCCAGTTGGCGATTGGATCGCCGGCGAGGTTCACGATCACATCGACCCGGTCCGCGTTGTGAACCTGTTCCAAGTCGGTGATCATGCGCACCGGATGTGCGAGATCTTCGGCTTTGCGCGGGTCACGCGTCAAAACGGTCACGAAATGGCCAGCTGCGACCAGTGCCTCTACGAGCCGCTTTCCGACGAAGCCCGTACCTCCGGTCACAAGAACATGCTGGCGCGGCGGGAGGCCCTCTACCAACTTGGCGGGGTCGCCCCGGTCGAGGCGATCACTCCTCGAGGCAGCCATTAGATCGCGGACGCTGAACAGGCCCACACCCATTGCTGCCAACGTCGCCATTGCACTCCACCACCCGTAACTTGTCGGCACGATCTTGGTCGGCAGGAACGCCCATTCCCACAAGAAGGGCACCAGCAGAGCAAGGATCGCACCATAGTTCAGGGCAAGAAGCGTGTGGTTGATGCGCTCTGTGCAGGGCAGCCTGCGTGTCAGATCTTCCTCGACGAAATCCCAAAGCGTGATGAGCACTTCGGCGATCAGGATTGCGGCAAGCACGACCGCAAAAAGACCGTGCGGCTCGCTCCAGGCAAAACACAGGAAGATCACCGAGTAGAAAAAGTTCCGCACCCCATGAAGCCGCAACTCGGTTTTCTGGGACGGGCGCCACGCGAGACGTTCACTGCCTTCGTGGTGTACCACCGTATCGAAGGCACCCATGAAAATCTGGATGGCTATCAAAACCCATAAGACATTGTTGTCCATGATCAGTCCTCGCTGTCCTGGAAATGCGCGTCCTGGTGAACCAGTTCACCAAGAAGGTTGCTATGCAGGGAGAGTGAAAACAGAAACCCGGCCTTGCCGAGATCCCGGTGTGTAATGGTCAGCGCACCGGGTTGCATCCAGGCAGGGAGACTGAGCTTCCGTCCGGCGAGCTGCAGGAAATAGTGATCGCTCTCAAAATAAAGCGCTTCTGCGTCACCGCGAACGCGAAGTGCAATCCCGATGCCGAAGCCGATGTATTCTTCAATGCCTGTCGGTCCGGCAAAGCGTTTGGAACTGTGAACGATCTGCGGAAAACCGGAAGCACGCCCATATTGACGGGTCCAGAACTGCCCCTCGCCTGCGCAATCCTCGGTGACGGAAACAACTGCAGACTGATCTATGGAAGTCGTGTCGAAGGGCAGCGGCCCTCCGATGAGCCTTGCCAGTTGCGCGAGGACGTATCCGGCAAAACTCATCCGCATGGACACGACCGTGCCCTGATAGACAACGCTTGCCCCGCCCGCCAGGCGCTTGCCGAAACGGCGCCGAACGGAAGCGGGCAACGTCTTCCAGGCATCGTCACCCAAAAGGGCGCGAAAGCGACTGTCTGCCAGACCCGAAACGTTCTCTAGAGCACGTTGGCATAGTGCGACGCCTGCGGTTCCCATTCTGCACTCCTTCCAGTTTTATCGGTTATTTCTGTATAAAGAGAAATAGCTAGCCAAAAAAAATTCGATCCTAGGCTGTGTCCTTGCC
Organism: Roseibium sp.; assembly: GCA_017643925.1. Taxonomy (GTDB): domain Bacteria; phylum Pseudomonadota; class Alphaproteobacteria; order Rhizobiales; family Stappiaceae; genus Roseibium. Next base: position 234,428 of record JAEPML010000007.1, read on the forward strand.
CCCGAGTTTCAGGATCGAGAGCACCTTGTCGCCCATCTTCATCAACAGGGCGAGTTTTGATTTCTGGACACTCAGCATCTGTGCCGACCATCGATCTGCCGTGGTCAGGAACTCTTGCATGTCATGCATGCGCTTCAGGGCAACCGGGTCAAGCGAAGCATCATCCGTTGCCTGGTCGACACAGATGTCGATTGCCCGGATCGCCGGATCGATTTCCCGTTCCTTTCGCCCCTTGGCAATCAGCAGGGCCATTTCCCAGACATCCGTCTCGGCAACGAAATGCTCCCTGCGATCTCCTGCAACAGGCACGCGTTGGATCAACTTCCAGCCGACAAGTTCCTTCAGCGAATTGGACACATTCGATCGCGCGATGCCCAGCTCCTCGGAGATCTGTTCGGCGTTCAGCGGCGCGGCACTCAGGAAAAGCAAAGCGTGGATTTGGGCAACCGAACGGTTCACACCCCACTGGCTGCCCATGTCTCCCCAATAGAGAATGAACTGTTCCTTTGCAGAAGGATCGGAGATATCTTTAGTTTCTGTCATGACAGAAAAATGTGATAAAACAGAACGAGAGTCAAGCCGGGCGCTCGTCCATAGGGAGGGCCTTCCCCATTCGGACTAGCTATTCGCAGGTTCAGTCCACCCGCATTTTGATTTACTCTCCCCGCCATGGAGGAGACCAAACACCTGAAGGCGCAGCTCGACCTGATGCAGGCCGCGCTCGACCACATCAATCAGGGCTTTACCGTGTTCGACAGCGACCTGAGGCTGGTTGCCTGGAACCGTGGGCTCTATGACATGCTCGATATGCCTGCCGAAATCGTCCAGCGCGGCTCCCATCTGGAAGCCTTCATCCGTGTGAATGCGGAGCGCGGTGAATACGGGCCGGGCGACATCGAAGGCAAGATCGCGCGCAGGATCGAGCGCGCCAAACTGTTCGAGCCGCATTATTTCGAACGCGTCCGGCCAAACGGTCAGATCATTGCGGTGTCCGGCACACCCCTGCCGCAGGGCGGTTTCGTTACGATCTATTCCGACGTCACCGAAGAACGCCGCCGCCAGGAAAAGCTCGAAAGAACCGTGGAGGAGCGCACACGCGCCCTCCAGCAATCCGAGGATTGGCTCCGCCTCGTGACCGACAATATTCCGGCCCTGATCGCCTATTTGTCACCGGGTCCGATCTTCCGTTTTGCCAACAGGCGATACGCCGACTGGTTCAATCAGTCGGTTGCATCCATCGCCGGACGCCGGGCGGTCGACGTCGTCGGGAAAGAGCTCTTTTCCGATCTCGAGCCTCACATCGCCCGCGCTTTCGAGGGCAATGCAGTCAGTTACGAATACCAGCGCAAGCGACCGGACGGCACCACCGCCTATATGCGCTCAACGCTCATTCCCGACATGACCCAGGACGGACGCACGCTCGGCATTTTCGTCCTGTCACTCGATGCGACCGACCAGAAACAAGCGGAAGCGGCCCTGGTCCAGTCCCAGCGCATGGATGCCGTTGGCAAATTGACCGGGGGCCTCGCCCACGACTTCAACAACCTGTTGACGATCATGATGGGCAACCTGCTCAGTCTCAGCAGAATAGAGACACCGCTCGCAAAACAGGACCTGGACGTCAAGGTCTCGCCGATGCTCGAAGCCACCAAACGTGGCTCCGAACTGATCCAGCGCCTGCTTGCTTTCAGCCGGGGCAAGGCCATCGACCCGCAGGTCGTTCCCCTTGCGCAGGTGATCGCCAATGCCGGAAAACTTCTGGATGGATCCCTTCCGTCCAAAATCGTCTTTGAAACCGGCATCAGCGATCCGACCATTGGTGCTCGCATCGACCCGACCCAGATGGAAACCGCGCTGATCAATCTGGCCTTCAATGCCCGCGATGCCATGCCGGACGGGGGATCCCTGCAGATCGAGCTGTCCGACAGAGCGATGGACAAACGCGAGGCCGAGGACCTTGGCATTCCTGCGGGCCGTTACGCCTGCATCTCGGTCACGGACACCGGCAGCGGCATGGACGAGGATACCCGGCTCAAGATCTTCGAGCCGTTCTTCACCACCAAGAATTTCGGGACAGGCAGCGGCCTCGGGCTGTCCATGGTCTATGGGTTCATTCGTCAGTCCGGCGGGGCGATCCAGGTCGACAGCAAGCCCGGCCAGGGCACACGCCTCACACTCTACCTCCCCTTCAGGTCCCTCGCGGCATCAGCCGGCGCGGTGGGATCAAACGGCGAAACCACCCGGTTTAGACGCGGTCAGGGTGAACTCCTGCTGCTGGTCGAAGACGATCCGGACGTGGCAACCACAGTGACGGACCAACTCAAGGATCTCGGCTATGCGGTCCTCAGGGCCGAAAGTGCGGAGGATGCGCGGCAACTTGCACAGGATCTTCCGGAACTGAAGGCCGTGCTCAGCGACATTGTGATGCCCGGTCAGACCAATGGCCTGTTGCTCGCACGTGAAATCCGTCGCCAGCGGGCCGATCTCGGCATTGCACTGATGTCCGGATACGCCGACTGGTCGGAACTGGCCGGTCAGGATGCGAATTGCGAATTTCCGGTCTTGGCGAAACCCTTTGCAGATGATCAACTCGCCGAGACCCTTGAACAGATTCTCTCCATCAAGACGTAGGAAAGACCTTGCAGACACATTCGGCACAGGCTGTGAAAACACGGGTCTATATCGTCGATGACGAACCCGAAATCGGCCAGCTCCTTCTGGAGGCTATGACGCAGTTCGGCATGGAAGGTCAGGTGTTTTCAACCGCCTACTCGATGCTGGCAGCGCTCAGGGATCAGACACCGGACGCCTGCATCGTGGATCTCGGCCTGCCCGACATGGAGGGCATGGCCCTGATCAACGAAATCCGGCGGCAGTCTTCCGTGCCGATCATCGTGTTGTCCGCGCGCGGACACTCCACCGACCGGGTCATGGGGCTGGAACTTGGCGCTGACGACTATGTCGTAAAGCCCTTCGATCCGCGGGAAGTCGTCGCGCGCATTCGCTCGATCCTGCGCCGGTCGTCGGACCAGAGCGAACCTGTCAAGAAAGCTGAGGTTGCCCGATTTGACGGCTGGATCTACCAACCGTCGTCCCATTGCCTGACGTCCCCCGAAGGCGAGGAGACGTTCCTGTCGACGGGTGAAGCAACCTTGCTGGAAGCCCTGTTGCGAGCTCCTAAACGCGTTTTGACCCGGGACTATCTCCTGGAACATGGCGGCCGCGACGAAAGCCTCGACAGGGCCATCGACGTGCGGATCTCACGCATCCGCAAGAAGCTCAGCCGGAAGGGTGAACCGGATGTCATCCGGACCATCTATGGCTCCGGATACATGTTTTCCGCGGAAGTGAACTGGGGAAGCTGACCGGCTGCGTGCGCTGCGCATTCAGACCGCCAGGGTTACATGAAAACGGCTCCTGGTGGTGTCCGGTTTGCGCGTCACGTCCTGTCCAGGATCACGTTTCCCAACCAGGAACAAAAAAGCGGGGAGATTGCTCTCCCCGCCTTCGTTTCATCATGAACCTTGAGCCTTAGAAACTCAGGGAAATATCCCTGTGATCGGACAGGCAGGCCGCGACTTCGAGGGCCATATCGTTAGGCAGGCGGCTTTGCGCCCTCAGACCGATATTGTTGATGACGGCTGCATCATAGGCCTCGAGCTTCGGCAGAATTTCCGCCGCTGCTTTCTGACGCCAGGCGAGATCCGCATCGAGTGCCGCAAGCGACTTGTCGATTTCCGCAAGCGCCTCTTCGGCATTCGGCTCACGGCTGCGCATGATCTTGCGAGCCTCGGTCAGGCCCTTGCGAATATCGCTGGTGCCTTCCGCTTCGCCGACCTTGGACCGCATTGCCGCAATCGCGTCGACGGCGGCCTTGGGTTCAAGCTGCGGGATCTGCGTCTTGAGCGCCTCGATCTCCGGCTTCATGGCCGCGACCTTGTCGGCATCCGCGAGGATTGCCTTCAGCTCGAGAACCGGTTCGTAAGCCTGATCGACGGTCCTGCGATAGGTCTGCCGCGCCTTGGTTTCTGCCTTCTGGATCGTCGAGAAGGCATCATAGGTTTCCTCCCAGCTCTCCGGAATTTCGGCAAGCAGCGCGGCATGCTCCTTCTGAAGCTCATCGATGGACGCCTGAGCGCGTTCACCCTGAGCCTCGGTATAGATGCCATTGGGTCCCGAACGATCGACGATCACCTGGAGTTCCTTGATATGGGCATCGATGCGGCGAGCATCGCGCTCAAGCGCACGGACTTCCCGATGAACCGGTCTGAAATCGCCCGAAACGGCAGCCACTTCGGTTTCTGCATCCTTGATGGACTGCATCAGCGGCAGTGCCTCGCGGGCCTTTTCAAACCCTTCGGCCATGTCCTTTTGCAGGTCCTCGGGCAGGTAGCTCATGTCGATACCTTCAGCCGACTGGATTGCAGCCAGGATGCTGGAACCGTTCTGCTGGAAGTCCTGGTGGATGAGCGTTTCCATGCAGTATTGCAGACGCGGGTTCTTCGGCGGCGGTGCCGTTTCCGACAAGAGCGTGGAGCGGTTCGGCAGGTAGTTCACCAGCTGCGGGTAGAACCCGACAATTCCGAGAGCAAACAGCTGCAGGCAGATGAAGGCGATCACACCCTTGTACATGTCGATGGTCTTGACCACCGCAGGCGCGACCCCGCGCAGGTAGAACAGCGCAAACCCGAATGGCGGCGTCAGGAACGACGTCTGGATGTTCAGACCGATCATCACGCCGAGCCAGACCGCCGTCACGTTCGCGGACGGATCCGCGAGCAGGATCGGTGCCACGATCGGCACGACAACCACGGCAATCTCGATGAAGTCCAGGAAGAAACCCAGGATGAAGATCACCAGCATGACGATCAGGAACTGGGCCCAGAAACCACCCGGCAGACCTTGAAGGAATTCCTTGACCAGTTCTTCCCCGCCAAAGGCACGGAAGGCCGAGGTCAACATCGCTGCACCGAGCAGGATGATGAAGACGAGAGACGTGGTCTTGGCTGTTTCCACCATCACCCCGCGCAGCGTGTCTTCCAGCTTGAGCGTGCGCCAACCGGACCAGAAAATCGCCATCAGCAACATCGACACGGCAATCAGCGCCAGCACCAGGCCAAGCACATCCTGGCTGTTTGTGATCAGCTTGATATTGACCGCACCGATAAAGCTGATGACCATCGCGATACCGAGCAGCGAAAGGACAGCGATAATGGCGGGTGAATAAGCCCCCTTCTCCCCTTCCCGCAGCCGGTAACCGGCCATGATCATGGCGCCGACGGCACCGATCGCACCTGCCTGGTTAACCGTGGCGATACCGGCGATGATCGAACCCAGAACCAGGAAGATCAGCGCCAGCGGCGGCACCAGGGTGATGACAACCTTGACGGCAAACTTGCGGGTAAACGTGCCTTCTTCGTGCACGGCCGGAGCCGCTTTCGGATTCAGCAGTGCAAACCCGAGAATGAAGAGCATGTAGAGGCCGACAAGCACGAGACCTGGCAGGAACGCACCGAGGAACATTTCGCCGGCACTGGTCGACACCACCGAGAAATCGGACGGCATCGAGATCTCACCCGTGCTGGACTTGTAAAGGGTCTGGCGCAGCGAACCGGCCTGGTCGACTGCGCTTGCCAACTGGTCAGCGAGAATAATGAGAACGATGGAGGGCGGAATGATCTGCCCGAGCGTACCGGACGCGGCAATCGTACCGGTCGCCAGCGGAACCGAGTAGTTGTTGCGCAGCATGGCCGGCAGCGAGATCAGGCCCATGGCCACCACGGTTGCACCGACGATGCCCGTGGTTGCGGCCAGAAGCGCGCCCACGAAAACCACCGAAATACCGAGGCCGCCCGGTACCGGACCGAAGAGCCGCGCCATCGTGACCAGAAGGTCTTCGGCGATCTTGGACCGCTGCAGCATGATGCCCATGAAGACGAACAGCGGAATCGCAATCAGCGTATCTCGCTCAGCCTCCCAGTAGATGCCCCGGAAGTTCGTCACACCGGCACTGAGCCACTGCCCGGCACCACCATGGGCGAAGTAGGCCGCCGGATCACCGGCGAAAAGATAGCCCGAGCCCGCGGCGATACCGATGGTCAGGATGGCAGATCCCGGCAAGGCAAACGCCACCGGAAAACCGGACCCCAGCGCAAACGCCATCAGGACGACAAGAAGGAAAAGGAAGAAGAGTTCCATGTCAGATGATCTCGTCAGGCTCTATGATATGGAGTGGGCACTGTCATGATCCCGCCCTCCCGGCTCACCGCGAATATCGGCGATGGCATCCAGGAAATAGGCCACGAACTGGACCATCATGGTCACTGCAAATACGCCCAGGAATCCGGCCATGAGATATTTGACGTAAAGACCGAAACCGGCCTGCGTCACCTCGTAGCTCAGGATCGGGCTGTTGATGATGTTCTGCTTGCCACCCATGCCGATGATCAGGATCACGGCACAAAGGCTCATGCCAAGCACCACGGAGCCGATCGCGTTCACGTAGCCCTTGGTCTTGGCCGCCATGCCTGCATAGAACACGTCGACCCGAACATGCCCCTCTTCAAGGAGCGTATAGGCACTGGCGAACAGGAACAGCGCGGCATACCAGAAACGGACCAGGTCGGACAGGAAGGCTTGTTCGTACGAGAAGACAAACCGGCCGATAACGATGATCAATTCAGCGACGACAACCAGAAGCGCAAGCCATGTGAAGCCGAGCGTGCGTGTGAATGCGGCAATGATCACCGACAGGGCAATCAGCGGCATGTGGACATAAGCGCCCCGGAACCGCGACTTGCCGAGGTCCTCAGCCAGCCCTTCTCCGACAACACCCACCAGCAGGCCTTCAACCCTCAGGAAGGAGATGGCGGCATCAACCAGCCCGACGATCAGAACCGCGAAAAACGCCGCCCGTATCAGAAAGGCATTGATGTTGCTGATCCTAACACTGTCTTCGCGCAGCGTATTACCCGAGCGCAGCACATAGGCGATGCCCCACAGGGCAAATGCCGCGTAGAGCGCCAGCTGCAGCCAGGACCAAAGGATCGGCATTGACCCGTTTGCCACGCCGCCGAAGATCGGGGCGATACCGGGGAGGTTTTGCCAATATGTCAGGTAGTTGTTGAGCAGAAACGCTGCCATGATCGCAAGTACTATCCAGCCGAACAGGCGGAAGATGCGGGCACCACCGGGAGAATGATCATCACCGGAGTTCATAGCAGTCGAGCCGTCTTGAACCGGGTCCAAGGCAGTCATCGTGGCTGAGCCTTTTTTAACTTGTCAATGCGAAGAGGGACGGGATTGCTCCCGTCCCTAACCCCCAAACCTCGCTTAGGACGGAATGCCCAGCACGCGGTTCCGCTTGTTGGAATAGGCAACGTCGGAGATTGCCATCCAGCTGCCAATTTCCTGGCGAGCGTTGATGAAGCTTTCGAAGATTTTCTTGGCTTCCGGAGAATGATCCATGGCCTCTTCGAGAACTTCCTGAGCAGCTTCACCGAAGGCGTCGTAGATTTCGTCGTTGAACTCTTTCAGTTCCACGCCGTGCTCATCAATGAGACGCTTCAGGTAAACACCGTTGTTGGCGTTGGTTTCCGCCATGGTGTTGGCGTTTTCTTCCGCACACGCTGCTGCGATGATTGCCTGGTCGGTCTTGGACAGACCATCGAACCATGCCTTGTTGCAGCCCATGGCCAGCATTGCGCCCGGCTCATGCATGCCCGGATAGTAGTAGTACTTGGCCGCTTCGTAGAACTTCATGAAGTAGTCGTTGAACGGACCAACCCACTCGGTTGCGTCAATGGCACCGGAAACAAGGTTTTCGTAGATCTGGCCACCCGGCAGAGCGACCGGAGATGCACCCAGTTTCGCCAAGACGTCACCGCCCTGACCCGGAATACGCATCTTCAGACCCTTCAGGTCGTCAGCTGTTTCGATTTCCTTGTTGAACCAGCCACCCATCTGAACGCCGGTGTTGCCGCAGGCAAAGTTCTTCAGACCGAACCCGGCTGCGAGTTCGTCCCAGAGTTCCTGGCCACCACCGAACTTGATCCACGCATCCATCTCGGTCACGGTCAGACCGAACGGAACAGCGGTAAATGCAGCCCAACCCGGGTGCTTACCTTTCCAGTAGTAGTCAGCGGCGATGTAAGCCTGAGCGTTGCCGGAGGCAACTTCGTCGAAGGAGTCAAATGCGCCAACGCGCTCGCCAGCAGCGAAGTACTGGACGTTGATACGGCCTTCGGTCAGCTCAGCAATACGAGCTGCCAGACGCTGTGCCGGAATACCCAGACCCGGGAAATCCCGCGGCCATGTGGACACGATCACCATGTCGGTGGTGCCCTGAGCAATTGCCGGAGCAGCGAGAGCGGAACCAGCGGCAATACCACCAGCACCAAGACCAGCTTTTTTGATAAATGAACGACGATCCATTAGTTTCCTCCCTAATCGGACCTGATAGTCGGACCGGCGTACACCCTTGCACCGATCTCGACGTATGTCTAGTTGACTGGAGGGCACGAGCGCTATTCGTGGTACTGCGCATCTTCTCAGTAGTTCTACCGAGCCGCTCGCAAGAGAACCGATAAATGACGGCCGCAAACGCAACAACAGGGCAAATTTCGTGACGTTTAAGACAAAGTTGCTCCTCATCACAATTCTGCCACTGATTGCAGTGTCGCNCCTGATTG
>JAEPML010000080.1 GCA_017643925.1 Roseibium sp.
CGAACAAGCTGGATTTCCGCCTGGTGTCGTCTCTGTCATAACGGGGGATGCCGAAAACTGTGCTGTTCCGCTTACGCGTCATCCCGGTATAGATCGTATTGCTTTTACGGGTGGCCCGGCGACAGCACGTCATGTCGTGCGAAATTCGGCTGAAAACTTTGCTGTCACAACGCTGGAACTTGGTGGAAAATCACCCATCCTTGTTTTCGAAGATGCAGATATTGATGGTGCAGCGAATGGCCTGATTGCAGGCAACTTTGGCGCTTCTGGGCAGAGCTGTGTCGCTGGATCACGTGGGATCGTGCACCGCTCGATTTTGAAACAGTTGGTCCGCACCATTCAAGAAAAGATGAAAGACGTTCGGATTGGTGATCCGCTCGAGGCGTCAACGCATATAGGGCCTCTTTGTACGCGTGCGCAGATCGAAATAATCCAAGATACATTGGCCAAAGCGGTGTCTCAGGGTGCAGAGATCAGATTTGGCGGTACGCCTGTGGACAGGCCGGGAAATTACATGGCGCCGACTTTGGTAGAATGCCTTAGCCCTGAGACTGAAACTCTAAAG
>JAEPML010000081.1 GCA_017643925.1 Roseibium sp.
ACATGATGTGCGGCATCTTCCGTTTTCCGGTGATGCAATTGGATCGAATTTGGGGTCTTTTGCCACGCGAGTTTTTTGAGCAGGTCAAGCTGATGGCGTAGTTTTTGTGTGCGTTTTTGATCGTACATATTGTTCTTTTTATCATTGGCCGCTTGGTTTGCGCCACATGGTGAAATATTGCCAGTTAAGCTGGGATGGTGACGCCGTTTCGGTCGAACCCATGCACGTGTTCCGGGGCGAATGTGCATTTGATTTTCTCGCCGACATTCACGGATTGAATGCCTGCAAGACGAACGACAAACAACTCGTTATGCCCATAGTTGAGGTAGACGATAGTATCGGACCCAAGCTGTTCAACAACCTCAACCACTCCCTCTAAATGTCGTTCATTGTTATTTGAGGCTAAGGCAACATGTTCTGGCCTAATCCCGACACAAGAGATATTTGCGTCACTGATGTCATTAGACGTAAAGAAACGGTCAGCTTCTTTGGGAACGAAATTCATTTTCGGCGAACCAATGAAACCTGCAACGAATTTGTTGGCTGGATTCTGATAAAGCTCTAG
>JAEPML010000082.1 GCA_017643925.1 Roseibium sp.
GTTTGCGTTATCTGACGACGTGACGCACGCGCTCCGAAGGGGGCACATGCTCTATGATAGAGACGAGTCCGGCGAGTACTTTCAGATTTATGGCACCCCCATCTTCAACGGCTTCTTCTTTGAGATCGTTGAAAGACGCGGGAATTACCAAGGCTATGGCGCTCGAAATGCGCCCATTCGCCTGGCCGCACAACTTCGTTTTCTACAAGAAGGACAAGCTGCATGAGCCAAGATGCTCAAGCCATCAAGACGTGGTGGCGCACGTCAATAATAGACATGGAGCCCGGCAAGATCGCCTTTAGGGATCACCCGATCCAAGACCTTGTTGGCAATGTGAGTTTTCCACAAATGATCTGGCTTATGACGCGTGGCGACATGCCGTCAGCCGAAAAAGCTGCGCTTTTTGAAGCGGCTTTGGTCGCCGGTGTTGATCATGGTCCCCAGGCACCGTCTATAGCCGCGGCACGCATGGCTGCAACCTGCGGCGTGGGCCTGAACAATGTACTTGCGACCGGCGTGAATATGCTCGGTGATGTGCACGGAGGAGCGGGCGAGCAATGCGCAG
>JAEPML010000083.1 GCA_017643925.1 Roseibium sp.
CTGGATGCGGTCACCAGCTATGAAGCCGCAAACCCAGGCGTGAAAATCAACCTCGAATTCATGGAAGACGAAGCATTCAAGCAAAAGCTTCCAACTCTGCTGCAATCTGATGCTGCACCAGACATGTTCTTCAGTTGGTCCGGTGGTGTTTTCTATGAGCAAGCAGACCAAGGTTTCCTGCGCGCGCTTGACGATGCGACCGTAGCTGACTGGCAAACAGACCTTTCCGCAGGCGGCATGGCAGCTCTGTCATACAACGGTAAGTACTACGGTGCGCCAGAAGCATCCCAAAACGTTGCGATCTGGTACAACAAAGATCACGCGGCGGCTCTGGGCATCGACCCGACTGCGATCAAAACCTATGACGATCTGCTCGGCGCGGTTGAGACTGCAAAAGCAGGCGGCGTGACACCGTTTGTTGTTGGCGGTCAGGACAAATGGCCACTGCACTTCTTCTACTCTCTGATCGCAATGCGCATCATGGGCCAAGAAGGTATGGCGGCTTCTGCTGCTGGTGATAACGGCGGCTTCAACAACGAAGACTGGGTCCGCGCTGGCGA
>JAEPML010000084.1 GCA_017643925.1 Roseibium sp.
GCACAGGGCACCTGCTGCGCCAGATCATGGGTGATCTGATGCGCCGCCTCTTGCCGCTCATACCCGGCTTCACGCGCATCCAGCGCCTGCCAGTCGCCGCCTTTCACCTGCGCCATAAGGCCCTGAATTTGGGCGCCTGGGGCCGGAGCAATGCTGAGAAACGCGGCTTTGCGGTAAGATGTTTCACACCAAAGCCGGCGCCAGCCCCGCAACGTTGCGGGGCGCGGATCACCGTAGTTATGGGTGGCTAGGTGGACCAGACTGCCGTAACCGAAAAAATAAGGATCGCTCATCAGGCAATGTTTGAGAGGTCAAGACGGGCTTGTCAATTCGCAAGCGCGCTGAAATTTTTCTTGTGGACTGCATCGCGGTATACTATGGTATTCGACGTTGGAACGGGAGAACTGGATAAGCCAGTGCCGAAGGAGCAACCGCCTCGGAAACTCTCAGGCAAAAGGACCGATCCAATAACGTACTCTGGAGAGAGATGCACTGCATCCGCCGAAGGGATAGCGATCTCAGGCAAAAGGACAGAGGGGGCATCAGGGCGCGAACCTAGG
>JAEPML010000085.1 GCA_017643925.1 Roseibium sp.
GGCATCCAAGGTTGACGAGCGCATTTCTTCTGTTGCGGAATATGAAGCTTCGATTTTGGAACTTGCCCAGAGCGACCGCGCCCGCGGCTACGTTGAAACCTTTGATGAAGCATGGCAATCATTTAAGAAAAAAGAAGCGGAGCTGAGGATCGCCTCTTCCGTCAACTCCGAGGCACAAGCTTACACAATTTACAAAACCCAAAGCATTCCTGCCTATGTGGCTTTGCGAAGCGCGGTTCGATCCCTGAGCGCTGAAATCAAACGCGCAACCGGCGACCTGAAGCAGGCGCGCGCCCTGACATCAATTGAAACACTTGGTCACGATCTTCAGGCGCTCTATGACGAACAGGCGGCCATTCTTGCCGAAAACGATCTAGCAACGCTCGCGGAGCACAAGGATAAAATCGATAAGGAGCTGGCTAAGGTCGAAGCCGATATGGCATCATTGAAACAGCATATGACAGCAAACTCAGGAACTCAGGTTAGCGATGTCATCGCGGCTTGGGCTGAGTGGAAAACCGCTTTTCTGGCAACCACCAAGGAGGCCCTGAAAAAATCG
>JAEPML010000086.1 GCA_017643925.1 Roseibium sp.
AGCTGGTCATCCGGCACCACAACCTCAATACGTTGAGTGTCCTCATCAAGCACAACCTTCGCGACCTCGGCAGGGCCAAGACCGTTTACAATAAAAGCTGCAGCGTCTTCGGACCATGGAACAATATCTACTTTCTCGCCTTGAAGTTCGTTAACAACAGCCTGAACACGGCTACCGCGCATACCCACACAAGCCCCAACAGGATCAATGGAATTATCATTTGAAATTACAGCAATTTTCGCACGACTACCCGGGTCACGGGCGACGGCTCTAATTTCAATCACCCCATCATAGACCTCCGGCACTTCTTGGGCAAAAAGCTTTGCCATAAAAGCTGGGTCCGTCCGGGATAGAAGAATTTGCGGGCCACGTTGCTCGCGCTTGACGTCCTGAATGTAAGCACGAATACGATCATTGGGATTAAATACTTCACGAGGGATAAGATTATCACGCCTTAGCATGGCTTCCGCGCGCCCAAGATCAACAACGACATTACCATATTCAACGCGCTTCACGATGCCAGAAGCAACTTCGCCAACCCTGTCTTTATATTCTTCAT
>JAEPML010000087.1 GCA_017643925.1 Roseibium sp.
CGTACCGTTACAATATGTTGCCCACTCAAGGTTGTCGATTGGGCGCTTTTGAAGAGCACGTTTGCCAGGATATGCTTCTGTATCGAAGATATCGCAGATTTCTGTTGGCGGATTGTCACCAACCATGTCTGTACGGTAACCGATTGTTGTTGAGTAAACGATCTGCGGGATAAAGCATTCGTTCACGCGTAGGTTGCCAAAATCGTCTTCAGCTGATGTGCCGTCTGGTGCCTCTGCAAGGTCAGTTGCCGGGTCAAGCTCAGCCGCAAGACCTTCGTCGCAAAGACGGATAGCGTCAGATGCAACAACATCAACAACATCCCAAGTCACGTTACCAGCTTCATTCATCGCACGAAGCTTCGCTGTCGCTTCAGCAGAAGACTCGTCAAAAGAAACTTTGACGCCTGTCGCAGCAACATAAGGCTCAACATAAGCTTTAAGCTGTGATTGCTGGTAAGCACCGCCCCAAGAGACAAGTGTCATCTCTTCCGCACAGCCTTCACATGGCGCTTCAGCCAAGTTTTCCTGCGCGATTGCTGTCGATGAAAACAGTGCT
>JAEPML010000088.1 GCA_017643925.1 Roseibium sp.
GCCTGGAACTCTATGAGCTCAACCAGACACTTGCGGGCTTGAACGAGCAGCTGGAACGGCAGGTCGCGGAAAGAACCGAGGCGCTTGAGGCCGAACGCCGGCTGGCCCTTGAACTGGCAGAAATCGATCAGCTCACCGGGCTGAAAAACCGTCACAGCTACAAGCGGGCGCTCGAACTGGCGCTCACGGAAGCGGAGCACACTGGCGGGCAATTTGCGCTCCTGTTCATCGACCTCGACAATTTCAAGACGCTCAACGACACCTACGGCCACGGCGGGGGGGATGTCGTGTTGCAGCAGGTTTCCAGACGGCTGAAGGCGCTCACACGCGAGTCCGACCACGTCGCCAGGCTCGGCGGGGACGAATTCGCCATCATCGCCCGGGGGGAAACGGAACAGAAGGTGCTTGAAACCCTGGCTCAACGCATCCTGGAAGCGTTCAGGGAACCGGTCGTCGTCGACCATCGAAAGGTCGATTGCGGTGTATCGATCGGGATCGCACTGTGCCCCTTTCACACGTCAAGCGAACATGAATTGCAGCGCTTTGCGGATCT
>JAEPML010000089.1 GCA_017643925.1 Roseibium sp.
GTGCATCCAATTTTTGTTATTTTTTTATTAGTACGCGATTTAAGAAGTTTTTTGTTGAAATTAGGTTTAAGTTTTGGTCTACAAAATTGTTGAAGTGATTCACTGATCAGTTTCTCTGTGAGATAAACATCACTATCAAAATTATTTTCACTTTTTATCATCAATCCTAATTTGCTAAGGCCATGAATCCCAGTTGTCAAAATGATCTCTCCTGGTTTACATGCATTCCTTCTTGATTTTAGTTCCCCTTGCACGCCTAAAGCGGCAATCGAGATCACTTTTTCTTTGCCTAATGAACAGTCTTCTCCAATAATTACACCACCGTAGTGATTTAATGCTTGATTTACCCCTGTATATAATTCTTCAATCCAAGCCAATTGTGTTTTGGCTGGCATTATAAGACTAATAGTAATCCCAATAGTTTTTTTGCTGCCACTTGATAATAAGTCTGATATATTACTTGCTACTGCTTTCCATCCTAGGTCTAGAGGGGATATTGTGTTGTCACTGAAATGTACATTTTCTACCAATGCATCGGTATTGACAATTATAT
>JAEPML010000008.1 GCA_017643925.1 Roseibium sp.
CAGAAGCTTGAAGGGCTTTACCGGCACGCGTCCACGCATGCGGCGGGTGTTGTCATTGGTGACCGCCCGCTTGGGCAGCTGGTTCCGCTTTATCGTGATCCGCGTTCCGACATGCCGGTTGCGCAGTTCAACATGAAGATGGTCGAAGACGCCGGACTGGTTAAGTTCGACTTTCTCGGTCTGAAGACACTTACGGTCATCGATACGGCCGTCAAGCTGATCGAGCGGCGTGGTGTCGAGGTCGACGTGGCAGACCTTCCGATTGATGACAAGCTGACATACGAACTTCTGGCGCGCGGCGAGACGTTCGGCGTGTTCCAGCTTGAAAGTCAGGGCATGCGTCGTGCGATCGCCGGCATGAAACCGGACCGGTTTGAAGACATCATTGCACTCGTGGCGCTCTACCGGCCGGGGCCGATGGAAAACATTCCGGTCTATAACGCCGTGAAACACGGTGAACAGGACCCGGACTGTCTACACCCGCTTCTGGAACCCATCCTGATGGAGACGAACGGTATCATCGTCTATCAGGAGCAGGTGATGCAGATCGCCCAGGTCCTGTCCGGATATTCTCTCGGTGAAGCTGATCTTCTTCGGCGCGCAATGGGTAAGAAGATTGCCGCCGAAATGGAGGTCCAGCGGGCACGCTTTGTCGATGGTGCGGTCGAGCGCGGGATCAACAAGAACCAGGCGGGCACGATCTTCGACCTCGTGGCCAAGTTCGCTAACTACGGCTTCAACAAGTCGCACGCGGCAGCCTATGCGCTGGTCTCCTATCATACGGCCTGGTTGAAGGCGAACCACCCGGTTGAGTTCATGGCGGCCTCCATGACGCTGGATCTCGGCAACACGGAAAAGCTGGGTGACTTCCGTCAGGAAGCGCGGCGGATGGGGATTGAAGTGGTTCAGCCGTCGATCAACCGGTCGCAAGTCTATTTTGACGTGGCGGACGGGAAAATCCTTTATGCCATGGGAGCCATCAAGGGTGTTGGTGAACAGGCGGTCGAACACATCGTTGAGGTGCGGGGAGACAACCCGTTCAAGAGCCTCGGAGATTTCGCGCGCAGGATTTCCCCAAAGGCATTGAACAAGCGGACGCTCGAAAATCTCGTGGCCGCCGGTGCATTTGACGAATTGGAACCGAACAGGGCGAAGGTGTACGAGGGGCTGGACCGGATCATGGGCCTGGCGCAACGAACCGAAGAAAACAGGACGCTTGGCCAGGACGAGCTGTTCGGTGGCAGCGACAGCGAGGAGCCGCTCCAGCTTGATGATGTTCATGGCTGGACAAATGAGGAAAAGCTGCAGCGGGAACACTCCGCGATCGGATTTTACCTCTCGGCTCACCCCATTGATGAATACGCAAGCGTCCTGGAGAAGATGCGGGCGCAGCCCTGGACCCAATTCGCCGAGGCGGTCAAGAAAGGGGCTTCTGCCGGCCGGCTCGCGGGTACCGTGGTGTCCATGCAGGAGCGCAAGACCAAGTCGGGAACCCGAATGGGCATTGCCCGTCTGTCCGACTCGACTGGTCAGTACGAAGCGCTCCTTTTCAGGGAAAAGCTTGAGCAGTTCCGGGATGTGCTTCAGACCGGCCGCTCCGTGGTCGTGCTCGTCGGTGCGGACATGAGAGATGAAGAACCCTCGCTCAGGATCGAACAAGTGGATCCGATCGATCGGGTTGCAGCGCGACTTCAGAAAAGCATGCGCGTTTTCGTGCGCGACGAGCGTCCCATCCAAAGCCTGGCCAAACACCTGCAGGTGCGAGGTGAGGGCGATGTCACCGTTATTGTGCTCCTGGAAAACGGTGCGCGGGAAGTCGAGGTCAAACTTCCGGGGCGGTTCCGCCTGTCACCGGAGATTGCCGGCGCTTTGAAGGCTGTGCCTGGCGTCACGGACGTTCAGATGGCCTGAATTGGTGTTCGGAGCGAAAAAACTTCAATCGCCCAGTTCTCGTCAATTTTCCTGAGGACTGCTTAAGTGTTGTGAATGTTGAAACGTTGAAGAATGGCTCGATTCCGCCATTTTTCATAGTATACGTCCGCGTTTCGACGCTTATTTGTTTAAAATGATTTTCAAAAAGCCTGAGATTTTTGTGTTTGCGTTAATAACCTTTCAACTTGGGTGAAGAAACTCCTACCTGTTTTGCCCTACACTCGAGACAACTTGAACAAGATACCTAAACACATCTCGAAACATTGAGTGCAGGTCATGAACTTCCTTCGGCTATTTGTTCTGGCGATCGCCGGCTCTTCGGGCTTCTTGGCATTTCATCTTGTGATGGATGTCGACACGGCAACATCTGACGAAGCCATTCCCGAGTCGCCTGTGCATACGGCAAGCGTTCAGGTTCTGGTCGCAAGCAAGAACATACCCTTGGGCGGCAAGTTGCTCGACAATGACTTCGAGTGGATCGAATGGCCGGAAGATTCCGTCCCTTCAGGTGTGGTGATGAAGGCTTCGGGATCTTCGTCCTTTGATGATCTGACCGGCCGAATTGCAAGAACGGCGATATTCTCCGGTGAACCCATTCGGTCCGAACGTCTGATCAGCACCGACAAGGGATACATGGCTGCCATTCTTCCCAAGGGTAAACGGGCAATGGCCGTGAAGGTCGAAGAAGAAACCTCGGCAGGCGGTTTCATTCTCCCGGGCGACAAGGTGGACGTGATTCTGACACGGAAATACCGGAACAGGGCGGTCACCAGCGAGACTATTCTCGAAAACATCCGGGTTCTTGCCATCGACAGCACCACGGCAGGGGAGCAGGATACCAAGAACCTGTCACCGCGACGCACGGCGACACTCGAAGTGACCTTGGCTCAATCGGAAGTGGTCGCAAAGTCACAACAGGTCGGCACGATCTCGTTGGCTCTGCGCAGCGCCGAGGACTCCGCGGATGACGCTGCTCCCGAACTGACCTACCGGAACAAGGCCAAGTTTGTCAGGGTTGCAGCCGGGCGCTGGTCAGTTGGAGATTTCCAGGTTCAGGATCAGGAACACTGATTGGAGTGTCGGCGCCGGGTACCTCACCCGGCGTTTGATTTTGTGATTGCTTCCCACTGTGAAAAATACATTGTCTTGTTGTCTCTTTCCCGCTCTACCTCTGTTTATGACACCTGCAATGCACTGAACGGTTCGTTCGGGGCGACAAACATCATCGTCAAAGGCAGCTGATTAAGCGATTTCCTTGCAGAAATCGGTCTCTAGGGCCTTGAAATAAAATTTCTTCCCAACTATAAGGCGCCCATTCCACACGCAAGGAGAGGAACCTGAGCTTATCGGGGTCCATCCGGTGGCCGACAGGAGTTCTCCTCCGGCCCACATCTTCTTGCGGAGGTTAAACCGGAAAACTCAGGAGATTAAGGGTATGGCATTGCCCGATTTCACCATGCGTCAGCTGCTCGAAGCCGGCGTTCACTTTGGTCACCAGAAACACCGTTGGAACCCGCGCATGGGTCAGTACATCTTTGGTGTACGCAACGATGTTCACATCATGGACCTGTCCCAGACTGTTCCGCTTCTGCACCAGGCGCTCAAGGCCGTGTCCGACACGGTTGCTGGCGGTGGTCGCGTGCTGATCGTCGGCACCAAGCGTCAGGCCCAGGAAGCTGTCGCGTCTTCCGCACGCAACTCCGCTCAGTACTTCGTCAATGCACGTTGGCTCGGTGGCATGCTGACGAACTGGAAGACCATCTCCCAGTCGATCCAGCGCCTGCGCAAACTGGAAGAAACGCTTTCTTCCGATGCAGCCAACGCTCTGACCAAGAAAGAGCGCCTGTTCATGGATCGCGAGCGCGAGAAGCTCGAGCGTAACCTTGGCGGTATCAAGGACATGGGCGGTATCCCGGACCTGATCTTCGTGATCGATACCAACCGGGAAGCCATCGCCATCCAGGAAGCACGTCGTCTCGGTATTCCGGTCGCTGCAATCCTCGATTCCAACTCGAACCCTGATGGCATCACTTATCCGGTTCCGGGTAATGACGACGCTGGTCGCGCCATTTCTCTTTACTGCGACCTGATCGCACGGTCTGCCATCGACGGCATTTCCCGTGCACAGGGTGCTGCTGGTATCGATATCGGCGAAGCAGAAGAAGCTCCGGTCGAAGAAGCTCTGGCCGAAGCTGCTGAAGAAGCTCCGGCTGAAGAGGCTCCGGCCGCTGAGGAAGCTCCGGCAGCTGAAGAAGCTGCGCCGGCACAGGCCTAAGTTCTAATCTGCCGCGCCAGGCGCGGCAGATTTCAAGTTGAATTCGCAAGGCGGGCTGCAAATTTTTGCAGTCCCGTCATAAAGACGCGCAAAGCCTTGGCTAAACCGTGTCTTATCTGAAACCCCCATCCACGAGGCAATCGATGAGCATTACCGCTGCGATGGTAAAAGAGCTCCGTGAGAAATCCGGCGCTGGCATGATGGACTGTAAAACCGCACTGACCGAGTCAGGTGGTGACATGGAAGCGGCTGTTGACTGGCTGCGCACGAAGGGCCTGGCAAAGGCAGCCAAAAAGGCTGGCCGCGTTGCCGCAGAAGGCCTGGTTGGCGTTGCAGCTGAAGGCAACAAGGCTGCCGTGATCGAGCTGAATTCCGAAACCGACTTTGTTGCACGTAACGAAGGCTTCCAGGAGCTGGTCTCCAAGGTCGCCAAGGTTGCGCTTGGCACCGACGGCTCTGTTGAGGCAGTTGCCGCTGCTGATGTTGACGGCAAGCCGGTTTCCGAAACAATCACCGACGCGGTTGCGACGATCGGCGAAAACATGACCCTGCGTCGTTCCGCTGTGCTGTCCGCGAGTGAAGGTGTCGTTTCGACCTACATCCACGGCAAGGTTGTTGAAGGCCTTGGCAAGATCGGCGTTCTGGTCGCCCTGGAATCTTCCGGTGATGCAGACAAGCTGAACGCGCTTGGCCGTCAGATCGCGATGCATATCGCTGCGACCAGCCCGCTGGCTCTGAACACCGACGACCTTGATCCGGCTGTTGTCGAGCGTGAAAGAACTGTTTTCTCCGAGCAGGCACGCGAATCCGGCAAACCGGAAAACATCATTGAGAAAATGGTGGAAGGTCGTTTGCGCAAATTCTACGAGGAAGTTACCCTCGTGAAACAAGCCTTCGTTATCAACCCGGATCAGACGGTTGAACAGGCTGTAGAGGCGCTTGCAAAAGAACTCGGAACCGAGGTCAAGCTTTCCGGCTTCGTCCGCTTCGCACTTGGCGAGGGGATCGAGAAGGAGGAGCAAGACTTCGCCGCAGAGGTGGCGGCAGCCACCGGGCAGTAAGCTCAGGAAAAGCGCCGGCAAGTCCGGCGCTTTTTTTTTAGAAAGACAATTTTATAAAAGGGTGCTCCCATGACGAATTCTCTGCGTTGGAAACGGATCCTTCTGAAGCTCTCCGGCGAGGCCCTGATGGGGTCTCAACCCTTCGGAATTGACCCGGCCATTGTGCAGAGGATCGCCAAGGAAATCGCTGACGCCGTCGCGCTGGGTGCACAGGTTGGTGTCGTCGTTGGGGGTGGTAACATCTTTCGCGGCGTGGCCGTGGCGGCCAAGGGTGGGAACCGGGTGACCGGCGACCACATGGGCATGCTGGCAACCATCATGAACAGCCTGACGCTTGCTGATGCCCTTCGGCGCCTGAAGGTCAATGCGCGCGTGCTTTCGGCAGTTGCTGTCCCGTCGATCTGCGAGACGTTCTCCCAGCGTGTTGCTGACCGTTACATGGAAGACGGCGACGTGATCGTGTTTGCTGGCGGCACAGGCAACCCGTTCTTCACAACCGACAGCGGGGCCGCGTTGCGCGCGGCGGAAATGAAATGCGATGCATTCCTGAAAGGGACGCAGGTTGATGGTGTCTATTCGGAGGACCCGAAGGTCTACCCGGAAGCAGAGCGATACGAGACCCTCGGCTACGAGGAAGTGATTACCCGCAACCTCAAGGTCATGGACACGACGGCGATCGCGCTGGCGCGTGACAATTCGATTCCGGTTATCGTATTTTCCATTCACTCTCCGGGAGCCCTTGTCAGCGTTTTGCAGGAGAGCGGCACTTACACAGTCGTGGGTGACTGAAAGTTTTAAGCCGGAACTCGGGACATGCTCTTGTTTTTCGGCACGTTTATGCGATGTTGGCGCGCGCTGAGACTCTCTTCAGCCAAGCAAAAGACAGCAGTGAGGATAAAATGTCGGTAGAAGGTGTCGATCTTGATGATTTGAAGCGCCGCATGCAGGGTGCTCTTTCAGTACTGAAGACCGATTTTGCAGGCCTTCGAACCGGCCGTGCCTCGGCTTCAATGCTCGATCCGGTCTCTGTTGATGCCTATGGCCAGGCCATGCCAATCAACCAGGTTGCAACCGTGTCAGTGCCGGAACCGCGCATGGTCGCCGTTCAGGTCTGGGACAAGAGCATGGTCGCCGCCGTCGAGAAAGCCATTCGCGAATCGAATCTGGGTTTGAATCCGGTTGTCGACGGTCAGCTTCTGCGCTTGCCGATTCCCGAACTCAATCAGGAACGTCGCCAGGAACTGATCAAGGTTGCCCACAAATACGCCGAACAGGCCAAGGTCGCCATCCGGCACGTGCGCCGTGACGGCATGGACGATGCCAAGAAGGCTGAAAAGGACGGCGAAATCTCCCAGGATGACAGCCGCGCCGCGTCCGACGAAGTCCAGAAACTGACCGACCAGATGATTGCGGAAGTCGACAGCATGCTGGACAAAAAGGAACAGGAAATTTCCCAGGTCTGACCTGACGGGGGCCTGTGATTTGGGGGGCGAATGAACGTCAGTCCGGACCGGAACCAGCAAGCGCACGCGGCAGACAGTTCCAGTGGAAAGATGCCGCGTCACGTTGCATTCATAATGGATGGCAACGGACGTTGGGCGACTGCGCGCGGTCTGCCGCGGACCGAAGGTCATCGACACGGTCTCGAAGCGCTGCGCAAAACCATCCGGCATGCCGGAAAACGCGGCATAGAGGTCGTGACGATCTACAGTTTTTCGTCTGAAAACTGGAGCAGACCGGAAACCGAGGTCTCCTTTCTCATGGGATTGCTGCGCCGTTTCGTGCAGCGGGACCTCAGCGAACTTCACGAAGCGAATGTCAAAATCAGCGTGATCGGTGGCCGGGATGACCTTGAAAAGGGAATTCTTGCCCTTCTTGAGGAAGCTGAACAGCTTACGCGCAACAATACCGGTCTGAATCTTGTGGTCGCCTTTAATTATGGCGCGCGCGCGGAAATCGCACGCGCAGCCAAAAGACTTGCCGAAGACGCTGTTCGCGGAGATATCCACCCTGACGAGATATCCGAGGAAAGCATCGGCAATGCCCTGGATACCAGGGGTATTCCGGACCCGGACCTGATCGTGCGCACAAGCGGGGAGATGCGCCTGTCGAACTTTCTGCTCTGGCAGGCTGCCTATTCCGAGTTCTATTTCTGCGATCAGCACTGGCCCGATTTTGATGAAGCCGCGTTTGACGAGGCATTGGCCTGTTTCAGCAACCGTCAACGTCGTTATGGTGGTCTTGATGCCACGGCGTTGTGACGTCCGGGCCGTGTGATGGTGCAAGAGAGCAGTTCCACGAAGAAGCGTTCCGACCTTGGGCTGAGGCTGGTCTCGGCCGTTGTTTTGGGCCCATTGGTTCTGGCGATCACCTATTTCGGGGGCGTCGCGTTCTCGCTGCTCTTGCTTCTGGCCTGCGCCTTGTTTCTTGATGAATGGCTCACGATTACGGGAACGCGCCGGACTTCACCGGGCGCCCTTTTGGGACTGGCCGCTCTCCTGGCCGCGACCGTTCTTCATTACATGGGGCATGCCGAGGCGGGTTTCGCGGTTGTTCTGTTGGGGGCATGTGCCGCCTATGCGAGCGGCAAATTCACACGCACGGGACGGTGGGCCGCCGAAGGCGTCCTCTACAGCGGTCTTTCGCTCGTTTCACTGCTTGTCATTCGCAGTGGAACCGAAGGGCAACTGTTTTCGTTCTTTTTGCTGTTCGTGGTCTGGGCAACCGATATCTTTGCCTATTTTACAGGGCGTGCGATTGGCGGCCCGAAACTCTGGCCTCGGGTGTCGCCCAAAAAGACCTGGTCGGGTGCGATTGGTGGCCTGGTGCTCGCAACCTTCTTCGGAGTTGGCGTCGTGATTGCGTTTGGCGGACAGGACATCATTCTCTGGGGGCTTCTGGCTGCTGTTCTTTCTGTCGTTTCCCAGGCGGGTGATCTTCTTGAATCAGCCATCAAGCGACGGTTTGACGTCAAGGATTCAAGCGGGCTGATCCCTGGGCACGGCGGGATCATGGACAGGATCGACGGTCTGGTTGCCGCCGCGATCTTTGCGGTGCTGATTGGCCTCGTTGCGGGTGGAGCCCTGTCCGATCCGGTTGCCGGGCTTGGACTGGGTTAGTTTGGAGCTGATTTTTCATGGCGCCTGAAACCGCGATCAACGGCAGTGCACCGATCCGTATTACCGTTCTTGGAGCGACCGGCTCGATCGGAAAGAGCCTGGCCGACCTGATTGAACGAAATCCCGAACAATTCGATGTCGTGGCGCTGATTGCCAACACAAATGCGTCCGAACTGGCTCAGATGGCCAGGCGCCTGAACGCTTCGGCAGCCATACTTGCAGATGCGAGCAGACTGAACGACCTTCGGGAGGCGCTGAACGGCACGTCAGTGGAAGCTGGAGCCGGTGAGGGGGCTATTCTGGAGGCCGTCGACCGGGACGCTGACCTGATCGTCGGCGCCATTGTTGGATCGGCGGGGCTGAAACCGACGATGACGGCCATCAAACCCGGGCGGAGGATAGCGCTCGCGAACAAGGAATGCCTCGTCTGTGCCGGCGATCTTTTCATGGCCGGGATCCGCCAAAGCGGCGCCGAGCTTCTGCCGGTCGACAGCGAACACAATGCCATTTTCCAGGTTTTTGAGAATGACCAGGCCGATCAGATCGAAAAGGTCATTCTCACGGCCTCGGGTGGTCCGTTCAGGACTTTCTCAAAGGCAGACATGGCCGGTGTGACCCCGGAACAGGCGCTCAAACATCCCAACTGGGATATGGGAGCCCGCATCACCATCGACAGTGCAACGATGATGAACAAGGGCTTCGAGGTTATCGAGGCGTTTCACCTGTTTCCGATCGCGCATGAGCAACTGGGTGTTCTCGTACATCCCCAGTCCGCGGTGCATGGTCTCGTCCAATACAAGGATGGATCACTGCTGGCACAGCTCGGCAGTCCGGATATGCGAACTCCCATCTCCCATTGCCTTGCATTTCCGCGCAGGATGGAGGTTCCGGTAAAGAGGCTGGATCTGGCCGAGCTCGGAACGCTGACCTTCGAAGCGCCGGATCTCGATCGCTTTCCAGCACTGCGCCTGGCCCTGGAAGCCCTGAAGTCAGCGAATGCTGCGCCTGCGGCACTCAACGCGGCGGACGAGGTCGCTGTCGAGGCGTTCCTGTCGCGCAAGATCGGGTTCTTGGACATTCCTGCTGCCGTGGAGGCCGTTCTTGAGAACCTGTCCGCGGGAGGTCAACTCGCCGTTTCGGAGAGTATTGACGATGTCCTTGCGCTTGATCTCGAGGCAAGAGCGAAAACCGCAGACTGGATCAATTCCGGCAGGAACTTGTGTTGAATGCGGCAGAAAAATTAACCCTGACCATTAACACGCCGTAATTTTCCTTTTAGTACGGTCAGCGAAATCAATCCAAGCTGCGCAGCATCGGACACCCTAAATGGACCTTCTTCTTTCCGCCTACTCCTTGATTGTCGGAACCATAATCCCGTTCCTGTTTGTTTTGACGATAGTTGTGTTTTTTCATGAGCTTGGACACTTCGCGGTTGCCCGTTGGTGCAACATCAAGGTGGACGCTTTCTCGGTTGGATTCGGCCGGGAGATTTTCGGCAGAACAGACAAGAAAGGCACGCGCTGGAAGCTGTGCCTGATCCCGCTTGGCGGCTATGTCAAATTTGCCGGAGACGAAAATGCAGCCAGTGTTCCGAACCGTGAACTGATCGCACAAATGAGTGAGGAAGATCGGAAGACCGCTTTCATTGCCAAGCCGGTCTGGCAGCGTGCGGCGGTTGTCGCAGCCGGTCCACTTGCAAACTTCCTTCTGGCAATCGTCATCTTTGCAACGCTCTTCATGTCCTACGGAAAGCAGGGCATTCAACCTGTTGTCGAGGAAGTCTTTGCGGGCAGGGCAGCAGAACGGGGCGGTCTGCAGGCAGGCGATATCATCAAGGAAATCGACGGGCGCGAAATCCACACATTCAACGAGTTGCGACAGGTCGTTCTGATGAACGCCAATACGCCGCTGGTGTTTGACGTGGACCGGGAGGGAACTCCGGTCACCCTGACGGTCACTCCGGACGCGCGTGAAAAGGAAGTTTTTCTCGGTGAACGGCAGATGGCTGGAGACATCGGGCTGCGCGGGTCCACCGATCCTCAATATGTGGTGCGCATCAAGTATGGTCTCTTCGGCGCTCTGGAAGAAGGCGCGCGCGAAACCTACCGGATCATGGACGGGACCGTGAGTTACATCTGGGGTGTCATCACTCAGAGGCAATCGGCCGATCAGTTGGGCGGTCCCATCCGGGTGGCGCAGATTTCGGGGCAGGTTGCCGAGCTTGGGATCATGCCGTTGATCTCGTTGACTGCGGTTCTGTCGGTCAGTATCGGCCTGATCAACCTTGCTCCGGTGCCAATTCTGGACGGCGGCCATCTCGTTTTTTACGCCGCAGAAGCCTTGCGCGGAAAGCCGTTGAGCGAACGTGTCCAGGATGTCGGATTTCGTATTGGTTTGGGCTTGGTATTAATGCTAATGGTTTTCGTGACGTGGAAGGATATCGTCAGACTAGTGAGCAACAATTCGTAAGAGCCGTGACATTGACGCAACGTCTTCAGACTAAATCGCTTTCAGCGCGCAAGGGCGGTTGCGTTATCGGCAAAAACCTATAAAACGTTCGTCGGTCTCGAGAATCTACTGGGGTGATTGTGGATTCCCGAGTGGGGTATTAAAAATAAAGGCATAGCGCAATAATGCAGCGATTGCAGAAGTTTACACGGGCCGTGCTTCTCGCGGCAGCCGTCTTTTCCATCGGGTCGGCGCTGCCGCAGCCCTTCGGTCCACTGTCTATTGTGACAGAAGCGGAAGCCGCCGTTGCCCGGAGCATCCAGGTTCGCGGCAACACCCGCATCGAAGATGAAACCGTCATCAGCTACATGACAATCGTTCCCGGACGCTCCTACAGCGCGTTCGATGTCGATGAGTCGCTGAAGGCCCTCTATGCAACCGGACTGTTTGCCACCGTCGAAATCACCCCACGTGGCAACACCGTCGTTGTGACGGTTACCGAGAACCCGATCATTAATCGCGTTTCTTTCGAAGGTAACCGCAAGATCAAGGATGATGCGCTGGGAACAGCTGTTCGCTCTCAGCCGCGTTCCATGCTGTCTCGCGCCAAGGTTCAGGCCGATGTCCAGAACATTCTAGAGGCTTACCGCCGGTCCGGCCGTTACGGCGCATCCGTTGATCCGCAGATCATCGACCGCGGACAAAATCGTGTCGATCTTGTCTTTGAGATCAACGAAGGCAAGAAGACCGGTGTCGAGCGCATCAGCTTTATCGGCAACAAGGCATTCAGTGACGGTCGTCTTCGTGACGTGATCCGGACGCGCGAAAGTGGGCTGCTGGCCTTCATCCGCAGCACGGACACCTACGATCCGGATCGTCTGGCGGCAGACGAAGAACTGCTTCGTCAGTATTACAACAAGAAGGGCTATGCGGATTTCCGTATCGTCTCCACGAGCGCTGACCTCGACCGTGAAAACAACATCTTCTACGTGACGTTCACGGTTGAAGAAGGTGAAAAATACGAGATCGGCGACGTTGAGATCGTCTCCACGATCCCGGATGTGGATCCGGAAGAGCTGCGCAAGCTCGTGCGGACACGCAGTGGCCAGACCTTCAATTCGCTTCGGATCGAGCAGTCCGTTGAGGACATCACGGTACGTGTCTCCGAAGAGGGCTATGCGTTCGCAAGGGTTCGGCCCCGCGGTGCTCGTGACTACGAGAACAACACCATTTCCCTGATCTACTACATCGAGGAAGGCCAGCGGGCCTATATCGAACGGATCAACATCATCGGCAACGATCGGACACGTGAGTTCGTCATTCGTCGTGAGTTCGATGTCGCGGAAGGGGATGCCTATAACCGGGCTCTCGTCGACAAGGCTGAGCGCCGTCTGCGTAACCTTGGGTTCTTCGAAAACGTTTCGATCACAACGCAGCAGGGCAGTGCGCCTGACCGTGTCATCGTGAATGTCCGTGTCGAAGAAAAACCGACTGGTGAAATCTCCTTCGGTGTTGGTTTCTCAACTGTGGACGGCATTGTCGGTGATATTTCGCTGACCGAGAGAAACTTCCTCGGACGTGGTCAATTCGTGAAAATCGCCGTTGGCGGTGGTACGGACACACGGTCCTTCGAGTTCCGCTTCATCGAACCATTCTTCATGGGGCGTCGTGTTGCGCTCGACCTGGACCTTTACCGGACAGTCGACGATGCAAACGACTATCGTTCGTTCGACCAGGAAAAGACCGGTGGTGGATTTGGCTTCACGCTTCCGCTTCGGGAAGAAGAACTGACCGTTCGTCTGTTCTACAATATCTTCCAGGAGAAGAACTCCGATCCCAACAACAACTCGACCAACATCAACAACTGTAACACTGCGCAGTTGTCACTGGCGGTCTGTGACTCGCTTGGTACATACCTGACGTCCCTGGTTGGCTACGAGTTCCGGTACAACACGCTGAACCGCAACCTCGATCCGACCGACGGGCACTATGCTTCCTTCGGTCAGCAGTTTGCCGGCCTTGGCGGCGACAGCTTCTACGTCAAGACAGAGGTTCAGGCGCGTACCTACCAGGAAATCGTTGCTGACTATGGTCTGATCGGAAGCCTGGCGTTCCGCGGTGGTCACATCTTCGCAATTGGCGACGAGCGTCTGCGGGTGTCGGAGCAGTACATGCTCGGCGGTGATCTGGTTCGCGGCTTCGAGAACCAGGGTATTGGCCCGCGCGATGCCACAACTGGTGACGCGATCGGTGGTCAGTTCTACTTTGCAGCCACTGCCGAAACACGGTTCCCGTTCCCGATCATTCCGAAGGAATTCGGCCTGAGTGGTGCGGTGTTTGCCGATGCAGGTTCGCTTTGGGATGCTGACAGCGATCTCGTCAGCCTCGTGAACAATGGCGGCGGCCGGATCGAGTCGAACAACTTCAACGTCCGCGCCTCGGTGGGTGCTGGTATTCGCTGGAATTCACCGTTCGGTCCGCTGCGCGCAGACTTCGCCTATCCGTTGGTCAAAGACGACGCGGACAAGACGCAGGTATTCCGCCTGACCGGTGGTACGCGCTTCTAATACGCCCCGTAATAGGGTAGAAATCGGCCGCCGATCATTCGGCGGCCGTTTTTGTTGGCTGGCAACAAGGATAAGATCATGTCCGAGCCAAGGTTTTTTGAGTTCCCGGATAACGTAAAGCTGCAGGACATTGTGACCTGGGCTGAAGCGGAACTTTACAAGGGCGAAGGCACGCTGGAAATCTCCGGGGTAGCCCCTCTCGAAAGTGCCGGTCCCGGGACGCTGGTCTTTTTCGACAACACCGCCTATCTCGATCAGCTGCGGGAAACCACTGCAGCTGCTTGCCTGGTCAGTGGACGTCACAAGGACAAGGTGCCGGACGGGGTTGCCGTTCTTGTGTGTGCGGATGCTTACCGGTCCTGGGCCAAGGTTCTGGCTCAGCTTTACCCTGCAGCGATGATCCCGCGCGACCCTGGCGAGGCAACTGTCTCGGATCGAGCGGCTGTCGATCCGTCAGCATCCCTGGAACCCAATGTGACTGTCGAGCCTGGTGCCGTGATTGCGGCGGAGGTTGAGATCGGTGAGGGGTCCGTTGTTCGCGCCAATGCCGTTATCGGCAAGGGCGTCAAGATTGGGCGCGACTGTGTGATCGGCCCCAATGCCACTGTTCAACATACCGTGCTGGGCAACCGGGTGTATCTGCATCCAGGTGTTTGCTGCGGTCAGGACGGCTTTGGCTATGCGATGGGGCCGCAGGGTCATCTGAAGGTTCCCCAGGTGGGGCGGGTGATCATCCAGGACGACGTGGAAATCGGTGCCAACACAACAATCGATCGCGGCGCAAACCGGGACACGGTCATTGGCGAAGGCACAAAGATCGATAATCAGGTTCAGATAGGCCACAACGTTGTCGTTGGCCGGCATTGCGTACTGGTTTCCCAGGTCGGGCTGTCGGGCAGCTGCACGCTTGAAGACTTTGTCGCCATAGGCGGGCAAACCGGCGTACGCGGGCACGTCACCATTGGCATGGGTGCACAGGTTGCAGCCGTCAGTGTTGTCAATGATGACCTGGCAGCCGGCGGACGCTATGGAGGCACACCCGCGAAACCCGTAAAACAGTGGTTCCGGGAAGTTGCTGCCGTGAGAAAACTTGCAGAGCGCGGCGGCGGATCGTAAACGGATAGGCGATTAATCGACTAATGATCTTGCGGCGCTCGATCGCCAAGAGGGGCATTTCATGGAAGACGCAGAAAACAAAACACTTGCAAGCGCAGACATCATGGAAATCATGAAGCTTCTGCCGCACCGGTATCCGTTTCTGATGATCGACAAGATTATTGAGATGGATGGCGACAACAGTTGTATTGGTATCAAGAACGTAACGATCAATGAGCCGCATTTTACCGGCCATTTTCCGGAACGGCCGGTGTTTCCGGGTGTGTTGCTGATCGAAGCCATGGCGCAAACCGCAGGCGCCTTGTGTGTGCATGCCCGTGGCAGCGATGGGCCACCACAGCTCGTCTATTTCATGACAATCGACAAGGCGAAGTTCCGTAAGCCCGTGGAACCGGGCGATCAGGTTCATTTCCACGTCAAGAAGATCAAGCAGCGCTCAAATATCTGGAAATTTGATGCGGTTGCGAAAGTGAATGACCAGAAAGTTGCAGAAGCGGAAGTCAGCGCAATGCTGGTAGATGCGTGAGGACAAATGTCAGAAATTCATCCAACGGCAATCATTGAAGACGGAGCCTCGATCGGCGAAGGCGTTCGCATCGGGCCATATTCCATTGTCGGAAGCAACGTTGAACTTGCCGATGGTGTCATACTGGAAACTCATGTAGCTGTTGCCGGACACACGAAAGTCGGTTCCGGTACGCATATCTTTCCATTCGCAAGTATCGGCCACAAGCCGCAGGACCTGAA
The DNA here is from genome assembly GCA_017643925.1 of Roseibium sp. Lineage (GTDB taxonomy): Bacteria > Pseudomonadota > Alphaproteobacteria > Rhizobiales > Stappiaceae > Roseibium. The sequence goes on from JAEPML010000008.1 coordinate 15,266, forward strand.
ATTCGCAGGTGAAGAGACCTATCTCGAGATTGGCGCGAACAACCAGATTCGTGAACATGTCACAATGAACCCGGGCACCGAAGGTGGTGGACGCCTGACCAAGGTTGGTGACAATTGCCTGTTCATGATGGGGTCGCATGTGGGTCACGACTGTCAGGTCGGCAACCACGCAATCCTTGCGAACAATGCCACTTTGGCCGGGCATGTCGAACTCGACGATTTCGTGATCCTCGGCGGATTGAGCGCAGTTCGCCAATGGTCCCGGATCGGAACGGGTGCAATTGTCGGCGGAATGACAGGGGTCGAGTTCGACGTCATTCCATACGGCTCCGTCATTGGCGATCGTGCGCGTCTGGCGGGTCTCAACCTCGTTGGCCTGAAGCGAAAAGGCGTTCCGCGTGACCAGATCCACGCGCTTCGTGCAGCCTACAGGGCCCTGTTTGAGAGCGATGAAGGCACTTTGCGGAGCCGGGCCGAAGACATTGCCGAAGGCGCCCAGGATCAACCGCTGGTAAAGTCCGTGACCGACTTTATCCTCGAGAAGGAAGACCGCCGGTTCTGCACACCGCGCAGCGAAGACTGAGCAGATGCTGAATGCTGTCGACCAGCAAAAGGAACGGATTGCGCTGATTGCCGGAAACGGCAGTCTGCCGGGCCAGATTGTCGACGCACTCAGCCAGTCCGGGCGGGACTTCCAACTCGTTGCCATACGGGGCGAGGCGGACGAACGGACCAGGCACCTGGCCGATACCGAGCTCGGCTGGGGGGAAATCGGCAGGCTTTACAGTTTTCTGAAGCGAACGGATTGCAAGGAAGTGCTGCTGATCGGGGGCGTGTCCAAACGTCCCGATTTCACATCCATTCTGGGTGACTTCGGAACGCTGAAACGATTGCCAACCATTTTTCGAGCCTTGGCAGGTGGCGATGACAGCCTGTTGACCAAGGTAATTCGCCTGTTTGAGGATGAAGGGTATCGCGTCGTGGGGATCAAGGATGTAGCGCCGGAACTTCTGGCCTCCAGCGGTGTCCTGGGTTCCGTCGGGCCAAAGGATAGTGATTGGCAGGATCTGGAACTTGCACTGACTGCCACGAAGAAGCTGGGCGAGCTGGATATCGGACAGGCTGCAGTTGCAGTCGGCGGTCGGGTTGTTGCCCTGGAAGGCGCCGAAGGCACCGATGCCATGCTGGAACGGTGTGCAAGCCTCAGGCAATCCGGCAGGATCCGCGTGAAGGGGCGTACAGGCGTGTTGGTCAAGACGGCAAAACCGAACCAGGATCTTCGCGTGGACCTTCCCACCGTCGGGCCAAGGACAATTGACCTGGCTGTTGAAGCCGGACTTGCCGGTATTGCGATTGAAGCGCAGGGGGCGCTGATTGCCGAGAAAGATGCCACCCTTGCCAGGGCGAACGAAGTCGGTTTGTTCGTGATCGGCATCGATCAATCAGAGACAAGTCCGGGCGATCTGGAATGAACGAAGGTCCGCTGACCGTTTGCCTGGTTGCAGGCGAGGAATCCGGTGATCAGTTGGGCTCGGAACTGATGAAAGCGCTCAACGCGGCATTGTCTTCCGATGTCAGATATTGCGGTGTTGGCGGCGAGCGCATGGAAGCGCTCGGACTGACAAGTTTTTTCCCGATGTCCGATGTCTCGGTCATGGGCCTGAGTGCGGTTCTCGCCCGTCTTCCTCTGATCATCAAGAGGATCTACCAGACGGTCGACGACGTCGTCGCGGCTAACCCCGACGTGCTTGTGATCATCGACAGTCCGGATTTCACACACAATGTGGCCAAGCGGGTGCGCAAGAAAGCTCCGCATATTCCAATTGTCGGCTATGTTTCTCCTTCAGTCTGGGCATGGCGGCCGGGCCGGGCACGCAAGATTAGCGTCTATGTGGATGAACTTCTGGCGCTTCTTCCCTTTGAGCCGGATGCTCACAAGAGGCTGGGTGGCCCTCCAACCCATTATGTCGGGCATCCGCTCAGTGAAAACGCGATGGAGCTGCGCCCCTCTGCCGGGGAACGGTCTCCTTTGACTGCAGCAGGAAAGGTCCTGGTGGTCCTGCCTGGCAGCCGCGGAAGCGAGGTAGACCGGCTCCTTGATGTCTTTGGCGATACGGTCGAACTCGTAAAACGAGACATTCCGGACCTGGAAGTGGTGCTTCCTGCGGTAGCTCATCTCGAAGACACCATCCGTAACCGGGTGTCGAACTGGGCCGTTTCACCCGATGTTGTCACCGGTTTGGAGGGCAAGAAGAAGGTGTTCCGGCGTGCCCATGCGGCGCTGGCTGCATCCGGTACCGTATCCCTTGAGCTCGCACTCTCAGGTGTGCCGATGGTGGTTGCCTACAAGGTTGACTGGTTCTTTCGCCGGCTCAAGGACCTCAACAGGATATTCAAGTTCGCCGGCGTTGATTCCTTCGTGTTGCCCAATATCATTCTGGGGTCAAAATCCATTCCGGAATATCTCGATGAGGAAGTTCGTCCGGAGATCCTGGCTCCGCAACTCGTCAAGCTGCTATCCGACAGCCCTGAAAGGGAACAGCAAGTGAAGGAACTTCAGCGGCTCGACGAAGTCATGCGCCTGCCGAGCGGGCACAGCCAGAGCGGAGCGGCCGCCGATGTTGTGCTTTCGGTTATCAAAACAAACCGGACATAGACTTTCCAGGTCCACAAAGGAAAACGGCACCTTGCGTAACAGTGCAAGGTGCCGTTTGACCTTAGAAATGCGGTCGGCGTGGCTCGAAAAGCCTCGGAGACTTAAGCGTTTGCAACATTGTCGAGGAAGTGACCGACCTCCTGCTGCAGCATGTCCGTTTTCTGGGACAGTTCACTGGAGGCACCCAGCACCATATTTGCGGACTGACTGGTCTGTGCGACCGCCTGCGACAGGTCCGACATGTTTGTCTTGACCGATCCCGTTCCTTCCGCGGCTTTTTGTACGTTGACCGAGATCTCGTTTGTCGCAGCGCCCTGCTGCTCGACGGCCGCCGCAATGGTCGACGTGTATTCGTTGACCTCTTCCATGGTTTCGGTGATCGCCTCGATAGCGGAGACCGCGTCCCTGGTTGCGTCCTGGATTTCGGAGATCTGGCCACCGATTTCATCAGTTGCCTTGGAAGTCTGCGTGGCCAGTTCCTTCACCTCGGCCGCGACAACTGCAAAGCCTTTGCCCGCTTCTCCTGCACGTGCAGCCTCAATGGTCGCATTCAATGCCAGGAGATTTGTCTGTTCTGCGATTGCCTGGATCAGACTGACAACTTCACCGATTTTCGTTGCTGCGGTCGACAGGCTTTGAACTTTCTCATTGGTGATCTGGGTTCCTTCTGTCGCCTTGTCGACAACCTGGGTGGTCTGATTGACCTGCCGGGAAATCTCAGCGATGGAAGCTGCCAGTTCTTCTGCGGCACTTGCGACCGTCTGCACGTTCTGGGTGGCTTCGTCGGTCACGCCATAGGTGCTGTCGGCAAGACTTGAGTTCTGGTTTGCGATCGAGCTCAGGCTCTGGGCGGTGCCATCGAGCGTGTGGGCGGTCTCGCCGACGGACCCCAGGACCTCTTCCGCCTTGTTCCTGAAACCGGAAATGAGGTCCTCGATCCTGGCTTGCCTTTCGGCGCGCCGCTCCTGGTCCTGTTCGGTTTCCGATTGCAGACGCAGTCTTTCAACGGCGTTGTCGCGGAACACCTGCATGGTCCGGCTCATGTCGCCAATTTCATCACCGCGTTCAATCCCGGCGATATCGACATCCGTGTCACCCTCGGCAAGCTGCGACATGGTTTCGGTCGTCCGGCGCAACGGGCGGGTCACGGCGTAATTGAGCGCGATCGCCAGGCCGGTTCCTGCCAGGACGGCGGCCAGAAGCGCAAGGCTGATGACGCTGAGGGCGCTGGTGCTGGAAGCCTGGGCTGCAGCGCTCTGATCGGAAGAGATCATCGAGATTTGTGACTGAACGGTCTTGGACAGTTCCTTCATCGTGCCAATCTGACCAGCGAGGGTGAACTGGTTTGCAGCCATCTCCTCAAAGGTCGTCCCGAATGTCGAAATGGACCCCTGGACAGCAGGCACCTTGTCTGCGATCGAGGGGAAATCCTTGGCGCTCTTCTCAAGTCGCGACGACAACTTGTTCAGGTTGCCGATGCCTTCAAGCACGGCCTGTTTCGTCTCGTCATTCGGTGTGAGCATGAAATAGAAGGCTGAGGCCTTCACAGCCATTGCGTCTGCTTCCAGCTGCATCACCGTCCCGGAGACATTGTCGACCGTATAGAACCGTTTTTTGATCTCGTCAGCCTGGGCATAGACCTTGTCAATCGCCACGGTTGCCTCGGCGCGGATCTTCTTCGCGTTCTCGACAAGCTCCACGAAACCTGCCTTGGCAGCGTCCGTGAGGTCGAAGATCGCGATGTAGTCCTTGGTTTCGGACAGTTTTTCAAGAGTTTGCGACAGTTCAGTGGTCTTGGTTGCCAGGGCCCGGAAAGCTGCGGGATCGACACCGTCGACATTGCTTGCTGCCAGCTTCTTCGCTGTAGGGATCAGCGCGTTGACACGTTCCTTCACCGCTGCCAACTGTTTGGCGTTGTTGGCGATGCCGTTGAAGATGTTTTGCAGGGTCAGGGTTTCTTCCTGAAAGCTGGCCGCTGCTTGTCCGACCTTGTTGGCCTGAACGAGGGTTTTTCGCGCGTGTGCATCGTCGGCGCTGACACCGTCTCTTGCAAAAAAGGTCTTGCCGAGGATTTCGGATGCGACTTTTTCAAGTTCTCCCACGGCGCCTTCGAGTTCGGCTCGCTTCGTTGCCTGGGTCTGCGTGAGGCTGACGACCTGCTCGAAGGATTCACGAAACTGGGAAACAGCAGCCCCGGCCTCTGCGACCGAAACCTGCGCCTGTGGCTCCCCCATGAGCTGGGTTTCGAGTGTTGCCAGTTCCTGGGTGAGGGCGTCGATGTCCAGCATTGCAGCTTCCGCTGCCTGAATGTCCTGAGACGACAGGAACGCTTCTCGCTGACTTGCCAGGTTCTGCAACTGGGCAATCGCCGACGTGGATTGCTTTGCAACCTCCATGCGTTCCGAAAGCGTCATGACGCTATACGCGCCGACTGAACCCACGATACCGGTGAGGGCGACGACTGCGGCAAAGCTGCCGCCGACCTTCTTGCCAAACTTCAGATCCGAAGCGAATTTCAGGAATTGCATTTCACCCTCACGATGTCCCCAGTGATTCCAGCATTTGCTTATTTCTAGGGATGGTAAGAAAAGAATCCTTATCAATTGTAAAAAATTAGCATCTTTCCATTTGGTTTAATAAATATGAAGTAAAAAATATCATTTTATCTGTATAGATATTGGTCTATGAATCTTTTAGTAGATTCGTTTGTCTTTCTATGTGTGATCTGAAATGTTCTTGCGCTGTTGTTGTGATAAATCAGAGAAGTAATAAATGAATTTCATCATCAATGAGAAAGACGTGTTTGCCAGCGATCCTCTCAGGGGAAATTATTTTCTTATTTTATTTTATTACGTTGGGTCATCAAAAAATAAATGCCCCCGGCAGAACCGGGGGCATTTTCAGCAATTCGCTGCTTTTCGAGTCGTTCAGGCCTGTAGCCTGTTATCGGCGCTGATCAATCGGCACGTAATCGCGCTGTGTGGCACCGGTGTAAAGCTGACGCGGGCGGCCGATACGCTGGGACGGATCTTCCACCATTTCCTTCCACTGCGCGATCCAGCCGACCGTACGGGCCAGTGCGAAGAGCACGGTGAACATCGTGGTCGGGAAACCGAGGGCACGCAAGGTGATGCCGGAGTAGAAGTCGATGTTCGGATAGAGTTTCTTTTCCACGAAGTATTCGTCGTTGAGAGCGATCTTCTCGAGCTCCATCGCAACATCAAGAAGCGGATCGTCCTTGATACCCAGTTCGCCGAGCACTTCATGGGTGGTCTTCTGCATGATGCGCGCGCGAGGGTCATAGTTCTTGTAGACCCGGTGGCCAAAGCCCATCAGACGGAAAGGATCGTTCTTGTCTTTCGCACGAGCGACATATTCGGGGATGTTGTCGACGCTGCCGATTTCAGACAGCATGTTGAGTGCGGCTTCGTTTGCACCGCCATGTGCCGGACCCCAAAGACAGGCGATGCCTGCGGCAATACAGGCAAACGGGTTTGCGCCCGATGAGCCGGCAAGGCGGACAGTCGATGTGGATGCATTCTGCTCGTGGTCGGCGTGAAGGATGAAAATTCGGTCCATGGCGCGTGCCAGAACCGGGTTCACCTTGTATTCCTCACAGGGGACTGCGAAGCACATATGCAGGAAGTTTGCTGCATAACCCAGATCGTTGCGCGGATAAACGAAGGGCTGGCCAACATGGTACTTGTAGGCCATCGCCGCGATCGTCGGCATCTTCGCGATCATGCGCAGGGAGGCGACCATGCGCTGGTGCGGATCGGTGATGTCCGTGGAGTCGTGATAGAAGGCGGAAAGAGCACCAACGGTACCACACATGATTGCCATCGGGTGGGCGTCACGACGGAAACCGGCATAGAAGCGGTTCATCTGCTCGTGGATCATGGTGTGGTAGGTCACGCGCTGCACGAAATCGTCTTTTTGCGCGGTTGTCGGCAGTTCGCCGTAAAGCAGCAGGTAGCAGGACTCCAGGAAGTCGCCGTGATCGGCCAGCTGCTCAATCGGGTAACCCCTGTAGAGCAGAGTGCCTTCATCGCCATCGATGTATGTGATCTTGGATTCGCAGGACGCGGTTGAAGTAAAACCCGGGTCGTAAGTGAACATTCCGCTGTCCTTGTACAAGGACGAGATGTTCACCACGGACGGTCCGATGGACCCGTCAAGAACGTCGAAGTCGTGCTCGTTGCCTCCGACGTTGAGCTTGGCGTTGTTTTCGGCCATTCAGAAACCCCTTTGCGTTTATACAGGCGTACCAGCCCGATGACGGCCCCGGTTGGGACCCCATGTCGTCTGGCCGATACGGCACTGGAGTAATTTTCGCGTCTTGCCTAGCCCATTTACCGCAGTGCCGCAAGCTGGCCGGTCTAACGCTTTGGTCAAAGACCCGGCAATTCCATCGGCGCCGGCTCCGGAAACGGCATTTTTGCCTGACAAAAAAGTCGCCGAATTTCTCAGGAAGATTGGTCCTTTATGCGCCCGAGAGACTCCTCCCGTCCAAGCGCGACAAGGACATCATAGATTCCCGGGGACGTTCCGCGACCCGTGAGTGCAGCGCGAAGCGGCTGCGCAACCTTGCCCAGTTTCAGCTCCTTCTCTTCCGCATAAGCCTTGACCGATGATTCAAGGCTTTCCGCAGTCCAATCCATGACATCGGTCAAGACATTATGGAGCTCCCCAAGGATCACGCGCGCGTCGTCATTCAGGATCTTCTGGGCTTTTTCATCCGTGTCGAGGGGACGTTGCCGCCACAGGTAAGATGCACTCTCTGTCAACTCCACGAGTGTCTTGGCGCGCTCCTTCAGACCGGGGAGCGCGGCTAGCGCGACGGTTTCGTTTTCACTGCCCGCCAACCAGTCGAGCACGGAGGCACCATTTTCCGCATGTGCCAGGTAGACCTTCCAGTGTCCGAGCAGTTCCGCGTCGTCAGTGGCGCGCATGTAGTGGCCGTTGAGGTTTTCAAGTTTCTTGAAATCGAATCGCGCAGCAGACTGCCCGACCGCATCCATGCCGAACCATTTGATCATGTCGTCGAGGGACATGATCTCTTCATCGCCGTGGCTCCACCCCAGACGCGCCAGATAGTTTCTCATGGCCTGGGGGAGGTAGCCCATTGCCCTGTAGGCCTCGGCACCCGTTGCACCGTGGCGCTTGGAGAGCTTGGCGCCGTCAGGACCATGGATCAGCGGTATGTGCGCCATTGCCGGAACCGTCCAGCCAAGCGCGTTGAAGATCAACGTCTGGCGCGCTGCATTGGTCAGGTGGTCGACGCCGCGAATGATGTGCGTGATGCCCATGTCATGATCATCGACAACAACAGCGAGCATATAGGTCGGGTTTCCGTCGGAGCGCATCAGTACGAAATCGTCGAGATCCTTGTTGGGGATCACGACACGGCCCTGAACCATGTCGTCTACGACGGTTTCACCTTCCTTTGGTGCTTTCAGGCGTATTACCGGATCCACACCCTCGGGTGCCTCGGAAGCATCCCGATCGCGCCAGGTGCCGTCGTAGCGCGGTGGACGCCCTTCGGCCCGTGCCTTCTCGCGCATGGCATCCACTTCTTCAGGCGAGCAGTAGCAGCGATAGGCCGTGCCATCGGCCAACATCTGGTCAACGACTTGTCTGTGGCGGTCAACGCGCGAAAACTGGGAAATCGGTTCGCCGTCCCAATCAAGCCCGAGCCAGCCAAGGCCATCCATCAGGGCGTCGACCGCTTCCTGTGTTGATCTCGCCCGATCCGTATCCTCGATCCTGAGCAGCATCTTGCCGCCGGCATGCTTTGCGAACAGCCAGTTGAACAGGGCAGTTCGAGCTCCGCCAATATGAAGGAAACCGGTCGGGGAGGGCGCAAAGCGCGTGACGATGTCTTGAGCCATGGTGCTTTTTGAAAGTCTCTGTAAGAATAAGGGCAGCTGCGTGCCCAACTGGGTTGGGCGGGTCTTAGCACAGGCTTTCACGCGGCTAAATAGGGCGACGGTGTTTCTTTGATCCGAAAGGGGGAAACAAGGGACGTTGCGACAGGAGGAAGGCGGCCTGGTCGAGGATGACGGCGATGATCGTATCGTCGGAGATTCCGATTCCCGAGCCGGAATACTGTCTCCATTCAAACAACGACGTCGCACAGGGGCTGCTAGCGCATTTCAAGCGGAAGACACTGCGTGGACATGGAAGTCCTCCCGGCGTCATGGCTCTGCCGACCTGGATGAACGCTACTGGGACAATCACGGGCTGCTTTGGTGCGCCTTCTCCTTTGCGATTGGCATCGCGCTTTATCGGCTGATACCTGAAGAACCGGATTGGCGGGTCCTGCTCGCGGTGCTGATTGCCGGTTGCCTCATTGCCTTGCGGATCTGGCGACAGGGAATACCCGTCAGATCCCTCACTTTGGCTTTGCTCCTACTTGGGGGAATGACATCGGCAGCCCTTCGGACGGCGACTGTCGAGGCGCCCCGGCTGGGCGAGGCCATGAACGTGACCGTTACAGGCCATGTGCTGGAGCAGGAAATTCGTTCCTCCAGGCGGGTTCTGCTGGCAGTCACGAGCGTTGACACGCTTCCAGTTGATGGCCTCAACTTCCCCCAGATCATAAGGGTGAGACTACCAGCGGACAGCACCATAAAGGTTGGGGATCACATCAAGGTGCGGGCGAGGCTGTTCCCGCCGGCAGGTCCGGTCTCACCCGGTGGCTATGATTTTTCCTATCGGGCCTATTACGCGCGCATTGGCGCAACCGGCTTCAGCTTTGGATCACCTGTCACCGTTGATGGCCCTGAAGCCGGATGGCCAGCAGACTTCGGCGCATGGGTGGACACGGTGCGCGCCGATCTGGCGGACCAGATCAGGGCGACGCTTCAGAGCCGGCCCGAAGCGGGTCTGGCGGTCGCTCTTCTTGTCGGGGACCGCAGCGGTATCAGTGAAACACAGGAGGAGCATCTGCGGGCGGCCGGTCTTGCACATATCCTTGCGATATCCGGGCTGCATATGGCGCTGTTCGCCGGAGGCGCCTATTGGGCCACACTTCTTGTGCTCGCGCTGGTTCCGGGCCTGACGTTGCGCTCGCCTATTCACAAATGGGCGGCCGCAATCGCTTTCCTGGCGGCAGTAGCCTATTTGCTGCTTTCAGGGGCTTCGGTGGCAACGCAAAGATCCTTCTTCATGATTGCCCTGGTGTTCCTGGGCGTCTTTGTCGGACGCCGGGCCCTTACACTGCGCAGCGTTGCGCTCGCCGGTTTCGTTCTTCTGTTGCTGGCGCCCGAGAGGCTGTTTCATCCCGGTTTCCAGATGTCCTTTGCTGCCGTCATTTGTCTCGTTGCGGTTTACGAGACTTGGCGCAGGTGGAAAGAGGAAAGCCTGGGGCAGGTGTGGCTGAGCCGAGATCTCAACAGGACCTGGATGCAAAGGATCATGGCTGGAACGGGCCGCTGGGTTGGTGGACTTCTGGTGACGGCTTTTGTCGCGGGTCTGGCCACGGGCATCATCGGTGCGCATCATTTTGGCCGGGTTGCGCCGCTTGGACTTCTGGGCAACGCATTGGGAATGCCTGTCTTTTCCTTGCTGGTCATGCCGATGGGTGTCCTGGCCCTGGTGCTGATGCCGCTTGGTCTATCCTTTCTACCGCTAACCATCATGTCTTTCGGTCTTTGGCTTCTCATGAAAATCGCCACCTTTACGGCGACGATTGGCGACGGCACAGGGACGATCGGCAATGTCGGCTCCCTCGCGACGTTTCTCCTGATGGCAGCCTTGTTTGCGTCATTGCTTCTGCCCGGTCGTTTTCGCATTTTTGCAGGCCTGCCGTTTCTGGCCGGTGCAACCTTGGCCATGCTTGAAAGACCTCCGGACATACAGATCGCAGATGCGGGATATCGTGTAGCGGCACGAGACGACTTGGGAACGTTGCGCTTGTCCTCGGCCAGAAAGTCCTTCGTGTCAGAGATCTGGTTACAGCGCGAAGGCGTCTCTGGTTCAGCGATTAAATCGCGCAAGATGAAATCGGGTCAGCGGCGCTGTGACGAGGCAGGATGTGTGATCCACGCCCACGCGCCATCAAGAGGGACAAATGACGATTTTGACACATCCTATAGGGTAGCGCTGCCGCGCTCGCCGGGAGCGTTCTATCAGGATTGCCAATATGCCGATTTGATCGTGTCCGATCTAATCGCGCCAACTGATTGTGACGCGGCGCTTGTTCTGGACAAAGAGGTGAGGGTGAGCCGTGGTGCCGTATCCATCTGGCTGGAAATGGATCATACGGTTTCTTCAGGGTCGACGGCTTCCTCGTCCAGGCAACTGCATGGACCCGGCGCGGAAACGGAAGCATCCGAAGCAAAGGAACTTGCCGGCGTCAATCTTGTGCCGGGCTCAACGCCAGCGGCAACAGGGAACGCCAGGATTGAAAGGATTGTCTTCGCAATTCCCGATCCTCCGCGCCCCTGGCACGCGCCAGGCACCGTGACACGCGCCTCACTGAGGCGCGCCGCCAAAGACCAAAGGGCTGCAGACAAGGACCACAACAATAAATGAAGGGCGCCGCGTGCTCTTTCGTGCCGCGACGCCCTTGCATTCACTTGCTGCCGAAGATCACTCCCGGGTTCAGCCGCAAACTGGCGCGTCGAAACAATCAGGAGACGCCGGCGTAAATTGCCAAATCAGTACTGGCGGAAAAGAGCCACAAGACGACCTTGCACGCGCACGCGGCCAGGGCCGAAGATGCGGGTTTCATAAGCCGGGTTCGCAGCTTCCAGGGCAATCGACGCCCCTTTCTTGCGCAGACGCTTCAGGGTTGCTTCCTCGTCATCGACAAGTGCCACCACGATGTCACCGCTGTCGGCACTGTCGGTGCGCCGGATCAGCACCGTGTCACCATCCAGGATGCCGGCTTCGATCATTGAATCGCCGCGCACTTCCAGTGCGTAGTGTTCGCCCTTGCCGAGCAGTTCCTGGGGCACGGAGATGGAATGGCTGTGGGTCTGAATGGCCTCGATCGGGACACCGGCGGCGATACGGCCCATGACCGGGATTTCGGTGCCGGATACTTCCGGTTCGGCAATCGGCTTGCTGGGTTCGTTCCTGCCGAGGTCGCCTTCGATGACTTCCGGCGAAAAACTGCCTCGCGGCCGGGCTGCCCCGAGACCAGGGGCAATGGAGTCCGGCAGCCGGACAACTTCCATGGCTCTGGCCCGGTTCGGAAGCCTACGGATGAAGCCACGCTCCTCAAGCGCCGTGATCAACCGGTGAATACCGGATTTGGAGCGCAGATCGAGAGCGTCTTTCATTTCATCGAAAGACGGCGGAACACCCGTCTCCTTCAATCTTTCATGAATGAACATGAGCAGTTCATACTGCTTGCGCGTCAACATTATTTGCTTCCCTTGACCACGAGAATCGTTTGGTACAAATCAGGAACACTCTACATGTTCCTATTGTGTTCCGCAAGAGAGATTGTTCTCCTGTTGTTCCGGTTCAAACGTTGCCGGAAAAGGCAAATCTGAGTCGGGGCAGGATTACTGTGCTGCAATTGTCTTGTTACGCATGCCTTAAGGTCGTGGGATATTCAACGTCCGCAGGCAAAGGGCCTGTTCGGTAGGGATTGAAAATCGTCAAGCTCATTCAACCAAGTGGTGGGCAGGTTCCTGCCTTTAGTGGTGAACTTTAGGGAGTGTTTGACACCTATTTGAAGTGATGCGTGTGGCGTTGAGGAACTCTTTGCGCGATGTGGGATTAAGTTTCATGTTCGGAATCGTATGCTTTACACCCTCACAAACAGCGCATTTTTCTGCAAAGGACCTGAAGGTTGTCCAGAGATACCGGTGGTATAACAATAACGTTTTCTTCCAGATTTACGCAGGAACACTGGATTTCGTTGATCAATGCGTTTGAGGATGCTGGCTTTCGTTTGAAGCAATCCGCGGGTGCCAGCATTCAGTATTTGCCTTTGAGATCAAACTTTGGCGACTACGACTGGCAATATGAACCGATCGATAAGGAAGGGCTTTTCAAGGTCGTTGCAGCGCAAGTTCTCACAGAGCGACAAGTTGGATTTGCGTTGTATCCTCCGGCAGAGCCCAACGCGGAGATCCACGTCTGCAGTCAGAAAAGCGAAGAGGGAAGTACGTCCATTTCCTTCTTTTTGCACGACCATGCCAAGACAATAGATGGTGGATCTGTGACCGACTTCAGTGCCTATCTCCGTCTGATAGCGCCTGTTTGTTATTCGGTCTTTGGTGAGTTTCACTTCGAGTGTTGGCAATATATCGACAGAATGTGATTGGCTACCTCACTTGAGTGGAAGTGCGCCGCACAGTTCGAGACTTCAACTGAACAGTTCCTGTTGATGGGCATCGATGCTCAGGCTGACCGATCCATCAGCAACAATTCACATGTCACCAGCGTTGGCGCTTGTCCGCGGGCAATGTTGCCCTGATGAAGATGGCCGTTCAGGTCTACGGTTCTGACCGGTAATTTCAGGGATGCAGAGCCTGGTGAATTGTTGACTTTCTGCAGCAGGATCTCCGAGATCAGGCCGGTCATCGGTGGGGCGTTTTCAAAGACGGTTCCTGCAAGGCTGCCCAGGCCAAAGACTTCGCAATTGTCACCTGGCAAGTGTTGCGAGAGGTCCAGAACACTTTCGTAAAGGTCCTCGAACGGTGCCAGTGTCGTGATCAGGGCGTTGGGGGGTTCAACGCCGCTGGTCGTGTCCTTCTTTACGCGGAACAACGTGAATTCGGTTTCCGGATCGAGTTCGGCCTCGAAACGCGCCCCTTTCAGGCCGAAGCCCTTAGTGATGGTTGGATTGCTTGTGCTCAACGTATGCGGCAGGAGATGACCCAGATGGTTCGCTCCGGCCTCGTGCCAGTAGGCGTGGATATGGGCAAACCAGGCGTCGTCCCGCCACCCGAGAATTGCGACGGCCTCTTCGAGCCTGGCGCCCGTGCTGGAATGCGTGTCGCTGTACCAGGCGGCATGCCTGTCATCGATCGCGCGGTCCGGCATCACATAATCGAAACCGGAAAGGCTCACGTCGCTGAGATCGACAACGGCCGAGCAGTAGCCATGTTCGTCCGCCCATCCGCCCAGCGCATCCAACAGCGGCTGACCTGCATCCAGCTCGATTGTTGCAGGGGACGCATGGCACTGTTCAAAAGGGCGCCGCTCGATTGCCCGCGGGCCCGGGTGGCGAATATCGGAAAGGGAAAGAGGGGCGGGACGTCTCATAGAAGACCCTGTTCCGCGAGATGTTCCCTCACAAGTTTCTTCGTGATCTTGCCATAGGCACTTTTTGGCATTTCATCAATGAAGAGATAGCGCGCAGGCATCTTGTAGCGGGTCACCTTGTCGGTCAGAAACTCTGAAAGGACGTGCTCGTCCGCGTGTTGTCCGGATTCCAGAACGCAGACCGCGAGCCCGACTTCGCCCCATTGCGGATCAGGGATGCCCAGAATGGCAACTTCCGAAATGGCATCGTGCGAAAGCAGGACTTCCTCGACTTCGCGCGGATAGACGTTCGAGCCGCCGGAGATATACATGTCCGAAGCGCGGCCGGTGAGATAGAGATACCGTTCTTCGTCCATATGGCCGATATCCCCGGTGCGGAACCAGCCATTCCGGAACGATTTGGCGTTGGCAGCGTCGTCCTCCAGGTAGCCGGCACAGACGGCAGGTCCTGTCACGCAGACCTCGCCGGTGTTCATGGGTGGCAGGACATTGCCTTCATCGTCCTGAATGCTGACCTCTATGCCCATACGCTCCGTGCCGCATGTTCCAGGCCGCGTGTTTGGCCCGTCTTCCAGGTGATGATCTTGTGGCCGCAGGACGGTGATGTTGCCGGTGACTTCACCCAGGCCGTAATACTGAACCAGAACGTGCCCCAGTTTTTCCAGGGCGCGCTTTTGATCTTCCCTGTACATGGGGGCGCCCGCATAGATGACATGCCGCAGGCTGGAATGGTCATATCTTTCGACGGAAGGGTCTTCGACAAGGCGCTTTACGATGGTCGGAACGGTGAACATGTTGCTCACCCGATGTTTCTCGATCAGCTCAAAGGCCTTGGCAGGACTGAACCCGCCTTGTGGCACCAGGACATGGGCGGCGCCTGTGTTCAGCTGGGCGATCAATTGAAGCCCGGCGCCATGGGAGAGGGGGGCTATGACCAGGGAGGCATCTTGCTCGGTGGTGCCCGGTAGAAGATCAGCCATGTAGTTCACGGTGACAAAGCCGATCTGGCCGTGGGTCAGAACAACGGCTTTCGGCCTGCCGGTGGAGCCTGACGTGAAGAACAACCAACATGGGTCGTTATAGTCGACGGGTTGGTTGGCAAGGGCCTTGCCGTCATGTCGGCTCACCAGGTCTTCGTATGATGCGCCGATATCTGACTCACCTATGCTGATAACGCCGACAAGGTCAGGCACCGCTTCCTGAACAGCATGCGCTTGCGCCGAATAGTCTGCGTCACACAGCAGGAGCCTGGCCCTGGACTTTTGCGCAGCGTAGGCTGTTTCTCCCGGAGCCTGCCGGAAATTGCAGGGTACCCAGACAGCTCCCAGGCGGAAAGCGGCAAGCATGATCTCGACCATCTGGTTGGAGTTCTGCGCCTGTACAAGAAGGCTGTCGCCCTTGGAAATCCCGTAGTCGGTTTGAAGAGCATGACAGAGCGCCGAAACCCGCCGGTCCAGTTCGGACCAGCTCCAGACACGATCCTCCCAGATGATTGCAGGACGCTTCGGCCAGCGGGCTTCATTTTTGGTCAGATAGTGCGCCAGATTGGCGATACGATTGGAACAGCGTTCCATCATCGGCTGTCCACCTCCCGGATAGGTTCGTTTTGAGCGACGTTAGGACGGCCAGCGGCGATTTGACAAGACGTGGTGCACGCGCCCAAGCATTCCGTAGAAATGCTGTTCCAGACATGTATGATCCGTTTCGAGAATCACGTTTGCCCGGATGTCGTCATGTCAGAAACACAGATCACCGATTGGGATGATGCCTACGCGAATGCAGCCCACATAGCCGGTGCCGAGACATTCCCGCCACGCTGGGCTGCGGATGCCGAGGCTTTCAGAACAACCTGGCAAAACAAGGAGCTGGACGTGCCTTATGGTGACAAGGCGCGTAACAGGTTCGACCTGTTTTCACCAAGTGGACAATCAGCCGGTCTAGTTGTTTTTGTACATGGTGGCTACTGGCTGAAATTCGACAAGAGCGCGTGGTCGCACTTTGCTGCCGGAGCTCTCTCTAACGGATGGACCGTATGTCTTCCGAGCTATGAGCACGCAAGCGACGTGCCCATCTCCGAAATCACGCAACAGGTTGGTGCCGCGATAACAGCCGCCGCCCAGCGCGTGTCCGGCCCGATCCGTCTCACAGGGCATTCCGCAGGCGGCCACCTGGTGTCCCGCATGGTTTGTGAAGATACTCCGCTGGCAGGACCTGTTGCGGCGAGAGTTGATCGGGTTGTTTCCATCAGCGGACTTCACGATCTCAACCCACTTCGCAACACCCAGATGAACGAGAGTTTCCAACTCACCGAAGAAAGTGCTGCGGCGGAAAGTCCAGCGCTGAAAAAACGTCTCGGCGGCTTCGAGGTGGTGGCCTGGGTCGGGGAAGCGGAGCGGCCCGAATTTATCAGGCAGTCCCGATTGCTCGCCGAGGCTTGGCCCAATACGCGTTTTGAAGCCGCACCAGGCAAGCATCATTTCGATGTGATTGATGACCTTCAGGACCCTCGGTCCGGTCTCGGACAGGCATTGCTCGGATAAGACACACGAGCGCTGGGCCGCATTCCTTTCGAGAGCCCCGCTGCGCGTCAGATCAGGTTACGTGCCGCGAGATTGCGCATCAGCTGACTTATGCCGAATGTCCATTCGGGACACTCGGTGGAAAGTCGAACCGTGTTCTGCAGACTGCCAAGTCCATCAGTGGAGATGGTTACAACGTCCCCGAGCTTGTGCGTGAAGCCTTCGCCTGGAACGTCCCTGTCCTGTGTCGGCGCAAAAAGTGTGCCGAGGAACAGCATGAGACCGTCGGGATACTGGTGGTGGCGACCAATCGTCTGGCGCACAAGATCCTCCGGGTCCCGGCTGATTTCTTTCATGGAAGAGTGCCCGTTCAAGACAAAGCCGTCCTGACCTTCGACCTTCAGGTCCAGTTCTGCCGCACGCACATCGTCCAGCGTGTAGGTGTCGTCAAACAAGCGGATCATCGGACCGATCGCGCATGAGGCATTGTTGTCCTTGGCCTTGGACAGGAGCAGGGCAGAGCGGCCCTCAACGTCGCGAAGGTTGACGTCGTTGCCGAGTGTCGCACCAACGATCGTTCCCCTTGAGGAAACGCACAGCACGATTTCGGGCTCCGGGTTGTTCCAGCTGGAAACCGGGTGAAGGCCGATGTCGGCGCCTGTGCCCACCGATGACAGCACCTGCGCCTTGGAGAAGACCTCTGCGTCCGGCCCGATGCCGACTTCCAGGTACTGGCTCCAGAGACCTTCAGCAATCAGGGCTTCCTTGACCTTTGCAGCTTCTGCGGACCCGGCCTTTATTTCTTTCAGACTGTCGCCGATTGCTGCGCCGACACGTTTGCGAATCTCGTCCGCTTTTTGCGGATCACCTGCGGCCTGTTCCTCAATGACCCGTTCGACCATGGATTTCGCGAAGGTCACACCACAGGCCTTGACGGATTGAAGGTCACACGGGGCCAGGAAATGGGGACTGGACAAATCGCCGGGTGAGTTTTCGCCGAATTCCTGCCAGGGGCCGAGATCAACACCATTTGCGGTTCTCACGAAACTGGCCGGATCCGCCATCTCGCAAATGTCGCGAACCGTTGGTGACGTTTTGGAGGTTATGTCGAGAAGGCGCCCCTGCCGAATGGTCACGACTGCAGGACCTGACGCGTCCGGCAGCCAGACGCGACCCAGAAATATGCCATCCAGCTCAGCTTGATTGAAAATTTGCATGTCGTGTGCCCCCAGCCTTTGTGCC
The DNA here is from genome assembly GCA_017643925.1 of Roseibium sp. Taxonomy (GTDB): domain Bacteria; phylum Pseudomonadota; class Alphaproteobacteria; order Rhizobiales; family Stappiaceae; genus Roseibium. The sequence goes on from JAEPML010000008.1 coordinate 32,912, forward strand.
TTCTCTTATTCCATTTAAATTTGTCCTACAACCTAACAAATTATCCCGTGTAGGTGCCGTGCTTCAGTCCCTTCCAGTCGATGTCGCACGCAAAGAGGCCGCCGGCCAACGGAAATCGGGACTGTTCCTGCGTGCTCATACCCAGTCGCGCGGTCGTGATAAACAACCTGTCGAGATTCTTTCCGCCAATCGCGCAACAGGTCACATTCGGCACAGCGACTTCAATGCGGAGTGATCTAGCACCGTCCGAATTGAACCGTTGCACGGCACCGCCGCCAAATTGAGCGTTCCAGACACCCGCGCTGGCATCGACGCAGGATCCGTCTGGCTTGCCTTCCTTGTCGCTCAAGCGCGCAAACGATCTTGATCTTCCAACGCTGCCGTTTTCTGGATCATAGTCGTGAGCCCGGATCTCGCTGGACCGGCTGTCGGCGAAATAGAGTGTCCTTCCATCGGGCGAAAAGCTGATCGAATTGGCGCAGCCGACGTCTTCGAGCACGGTTGTGATCTTGTCCCGGGAAACGGACCAGACAGGCGTTATTGGCTGCATGCCCTTTTCATCGATGCCACCGACCAGGAAACGTCCTGCACGATCAAGGTGACCGTCATTCATGCGTGTACGACCGCCGAACTCTTCCTGATAGGACTTGATCAATCGCATCGTTCCGACTTTCGGATCGAAGTTATAGAGCCCGTCTGCGAAGGCACCAAGCATCGGACCCTGTTCTCGAAAGGCGAAGGCGCAAAGCTTCTTTGCCAACGGCCAGCGTTTGACCCTTTGTCCCTCTTCGTCGCAGGACCAAAGCGCCGTCCCGAAAATGTCTGTCCAGTAAAGTCGATTTTCGGCGTCGTTCCATTGAACGCCTTCTCCGAGCAGGTTTTGGCACTCGACCAGCAGATGTGCGGGTCTTGTGGATACGTTCTCCATTCCGGTTACTCGCATGCCGTTTTTTGTCTGCATTTCAGATAGTTGCCCGACTGAAAATCCATGGATTGAGTGGTTCGGGTGAGGGAGGTTTTCCGATCATTCTAGATGCCCCTCCAAACTTTTCTTTGACCGATCATGTCAACTGATGTACTCTACATCATACCTAGAGAAAAGGTGTTGCCGCTTTGATCTTCGTGCGGTTGCCGGAGTGCCGGGGACTTTGGATGAAGAATGAGGTGCGTACCTCAAGATTGTGACTTGTCCCTGGGAAACGGCGCCCTGGCGTCGAATGGAGGAGGCGCGCTGAAACGCGCTCAGTTAATCGGAGGAAGCCCCCATGAAGCTCAAATCGCTTGCACTCACCAGTGTATTCGTACTCGCAGCGGGCATCGCCCATGCTGACGTTACCGTTGACGTACTGTCGATCAATCGCGACAGCGCAACCTGGAAGCAGCTCTATGAAGATATCGTCGCTGAATACAATGCTGCGCATGACGGTGTGACCGTCAATGTCGAATTCATGGAGGACGAATCCTTCAAGCAGAAACTTCCGACACTGTTGCAGTCCGATGCGGCCCCCGACCTGTTTTTCAGCTGGTCCGGCGGCGTCTTTTATGAACAGGCGGATCAGGGCTTCCTGCGCGCGCTTGACGACGCCACAGTGGCTGCATGGAAAGAAGAACTGTCACCCGGTGGCATGGCAGCGCTATCCTATAATGGGAAATATTACGGTGCCCCGGAAGCGTCGCAGAACGTCGCCATCTGGTACAACAAGGACATTGCGGCAGAACTCGGTGTCGACCCATCCGCGATCAAGACCTATGACGATCTGCTGGAGATGGTGAAAGTCGCCAAGGCCGCGAATGTCACACCGTTTACCGTTGGCGGGCAGGACAAGTGGCCGCTTCATTTCTTCTACTCCATGCTGGCCATGCGTATCATGGGACAGGAAGGGATGGCAGCGTCAGCCGCCGGTGAAAATGGCGGCTTTGCCAATGAGGACTGGGTCCGTGCGGGCGAGGAATTCGTGAAGCTCGTCGAACTTGAGCCGTTCCAGGACGGGTTCATGGGTGTCAAATACGATCAGGCGACCGGTATCTGGGGGGATGGCGGCAGCCTGTTCCACCTGATGGGGGACTGGGACCTCGGGGCCAGCCGGGCAGCCGCATCTGACGGCGGTCTGAAGGATGAGCAATTGGGTGTAATCCCGTTCCCGGCCATCGAGGGTGGCAAGGGCAAGATCACCGATACGCTTGGGGGTGCTTCCGGTTTCGTTCTGACCAAGAACGCGCCGGACGAGGCGATCGACTTTCTGAAGTTCTTCATGGGTGAGAAAGCGCAGAAGCGCGCCGCCTCCGAGGGCATCTACATTCCGACGGTTCCGTCCGCCAGCGGATTGGTTGAAGATGTCGTCCTGAAGCAGTTCGCCAATATCGGCGGAGCATCGACCTATCATCAGCTGTTTCTTGATCAGTATTTCGGTTCTGAACTGGGGGGTGTCATCAACGATGTCTCTGCCCAGCTGGCAACGGGTGATGTCACACCTCAGGAAGCCGCAGAGCTTCTGGAAGAAACGCGCGCGTTTCAATAAGCCCCATCGGCAAACCACCGGTTCCCTGCACCTTGCGGGGAACCGGACCTATCAACGAAACGGTCAATCAAGATGCTTGTCTCCGAGGGCGTTGCCGCTGCTCCGCCGCGCGAGAGCGCGTTTCAGCGGATGATGGCGAACGGGCAACTGAAAATGGTTCTCATTTTCGTGCCGCCCGCAATTCTGATCTTCACGGTTTTTGTCATCCTGCCGATGATCCAGGCGGGCCTGTTTTCGCCCTACAAGTGGTCAGGCTACGGCCCTGTTCCCTGGGCATTGAACGAAGATACGGGCAGGACGTTCGGCAGATGGATCGGAACCACCAATTTTGAACGCATGATGTCGCATTCCGCGTTCAAGCAGTCTCTGGTCAACACGCTGCTCGTCATCGGTGTTTCGATTGCGATCCAGTTGCCGCTCGCCATGACGTTGGCGCTGATGATCTATCGAAGCAGCCGTATCAACACGGTTTTTCGCCTGATCTTCTTCCTGCCATACGTCATGGCGGAAGTGGCGACCGGGTTGATTTTCTCCTTTGTCCTGGACGGCAATTATGGATTGTCCCGGTCATTTGCCGACCTGATGGGATGGGAAAAGGCATTTTTCCCGCTGGCGGAGAAGCCCTGGGCGTTCTACTGCATCCTGGGTGTGATCGTCTGGAAGTATTTTGGCTTTCACATGATGATCTTCATTGCGGGTCTCCAAAGCATCAGTTCGGAGGTTCTGGAGGCGGCCAAAATTGATGGAGCGAAAACGCTCCAGTCCGTCTTCCTGATCAAACTGCCATTGCTGTGGCCGTCGATCACCATCTCGGTCTTCTATGCAGTTCTCGGCGGTCTGCAGGTCTTCGACCTGGTCATGCCGATGACCGCCGGTGGACCCTCCAACTCCTCGCACACGCTTGTCAGCTATCTCTACAATTTCGGCTTCATCCGGCTGAACATCGGTTTCGGATCGGCTGTCGGTGTCTTTCTCTTCGTGGTCGGTGTCGCCTTCGCGTTTCTCTACCGCAACACGGTTCAAAGGGGGCAGTGACCATGATCTCCTGGAAAGAAGTCGGCCGCATTGCGACACTTCTGTTTGTCTCGTCTCTCATCCTGATCCCGCTGTCGGCCACCGTGCTTGGAGGGTTCAAGACCACTGGTGAGATGCGCGTTTCCCCTTTCGGCTGGCCACGGGAGTGGATAACCGAGGTCTATGTCGAGATCCTCAGGGACCCGCAATTCTGGACCTATTTGTGGAACTCGCTGGTCATTTCCCTTCTGACCGTTTTCCTGACGCTCATCCTGGGATCAATGGCAGCCTATGCCTTCGCACAGGCGAAGTTCTTCGGCGCGAACTTCCTCTACTCCTATTTGCTTCTCGGGCTGATGTTTCCGTTCGCGGCTGCCATCCTGCCGCTGTTCCTGACGGTTCGGGACATGGGCATTCTGGACACGCCCTGGGGAGTGATCCTGCCGCAGGTTGCCTTTGGCCTTGCGTTCTCGATCATGTTTTTCCGGACGTTTTTCAAGCAGATGCCGGATGAGCTGTTTGAGGCCGCGCGCGTGGACGGATGCGGATACATCCGTTTCTTTTTCCTGTTCACGTTGCCCCTGTCGACGCCGATCCTGGCGACCATTGCCACCTTCGTCTTCGTGCAGAGTTGGAACAACTACCTGCTGCCACTGATCATGCTGAATGATCGGGACGGCTACACCTGGACGCTCGGAGCCATGGATTATCGCGGCGAATATTCCTGGGCGTGGAACCGCACGCTGGCATTCGTCTCGGCAACTCTGGCCCCGGCAGTCGTGTTCTTCCTTGCAGCTCAAAAATACATCGTGGCCGGCCTGACCGGCGGTGCCGTGAAAGGATAAGTCATGGCGGAAGTCATCTTGAACAATGTGCAAAAACGTTTCGGCTCGGTCGAAGTCATTCCAGATCTGTCCCTCCGGATTGCCGATGGCTCGTTCACCGTTCTTGTCGGCCCCTCCGGCTGCGGCAAATCCACCTTGCTACGCATGATCGCGGGGTTGGAAGATGTGTCGGGCGGGCAGGTCACCATCGGCGGGGAAGACGTGACCGGGGCTGAACCGGACAAGCGCGGAATAGCCATGGTGTTTCAGTCCTATGCGCTTTATCCGCATATGACCGTGCGCCAGAATATCGGGTTCGCGCTCAGGCTTGCCAAGCGGCCAAAGCAGGAAATCAAGGAGCGGGTGGAGGAAGCGGCGGAGATTTTGAAGCTCGGACCTCTTCTGGACCGAAAGCCGAGACAGCTGTCTGGCGGACAAAGGCAGCGGGTTGCGATCGGTCGCGCGATTGTCCGAAATCCCAAGGTCTTCCTGTTCGACGAGCCGCTTTCCAATCTGGATGCAGCGCTTAGAACGCAGATGCGTGTCGAATTGGCCGAACTGCATGCAAAGCTTGGAGCCACCATGATCTACGTGACCCATGATCAGGTTGAAGCCATGACCATGGCGGACCAGATCGTGATCATGAAGTCGGGTGTCATTCAGCAATCGGGTCAGCCTATGGACCTCTACAAGCGGCCTGGAAATCCCTTTGTCGCCGGTTTCATCGGTTCGCCGAAAATGAACCTGCTCGAAGGGCGCGTGGCCAAGGATCGTGAAGCGATCGTTTTCGGAGTGCGCCCGGAACATATCAAGGTTTCGGACGAAGGCGGGGAATGGCGAGGTGTGGTTCGTCATGCGGAGCATCTCGGCTCCGATACCGTCGTCTATGTGGATGCAGAAAAAGTAGGAGCGCTCACCGTCCGATTGACGGGCGAAGTGCCACTGCGAGCAGGGTCTCCGGTCTGGATGACACCGGAAAGCGGAAACGTACATTTGTTCAGGGCGGACGGGTCCGTCGAAAGGGTTTGATTGATGAAGAAGATTGTTGTCACGGGAGGGAGTGGCGGCGCCGGCCACTATGTAATCAAGGATCTGCTTTCCCAAGGGTACGAATGCGTCAATCTCGATGTGAAGACGCCGGTTGAAGCCCTGTGTCCCTTTGTCGAACTCGACATGAACGACTATCGGGCTGTGCATCGGGCCCTTTCCGGGGCAGACGGGTTGGTGCACTTCGCCGGCAATCCACATCCCGATGATGAACACTTTGGTGCGTCAGATCGTTTTTCCAATAATACCAATTCTTTGTTCAATGCATTTAATGCGGCACGTGAGAACGGCATCAAGCGGATCGTCTGGGCGAGTTCGGAAACCATCTTTGGGTTTCCATTTGAAAACTGCAGGCCTTCGGAAGTGCCTCTCACCGAAACCGCGCCGAGGCAACCTCAGAATGGTTATGCTCTTTCGAAGACAATTTCGGAAGATCTTGCCGTCGAGATGTCGAAACTCTACGACATGACGATCATCGGTCTGAGGCTTTCCAATGTCCTCTATGACGACGTGGAAGCCGTACCCAGCTTCCAGAAAATTCCCGGATACTGGAAAGACCTGGAGCATCGAAAGTTCAACCTCTGGGGCTATATCGATGCCCGGGATGCAGCGCGCGCGGTGCGCCTGGCCCTGGAGGCAGACCTTGAAGGCGCAGAGGTCTTCAACATTGCCGCAAGCAACACGCTGATGAAGCAGCCCAGCCGGGACCTCATCCAGGCCGTATTTCCGGGAGTGCCTGTTCGTGCCGGATTGGCGAGTCACGGTGCCATGCTGTGCTGTTACAAGGCCAGGCGCCTGCTTGGGTGGCAGCCAGACGTGACCTGGCAGGATGTCCTCGGGGGCGAGGGCAAGACAACGTCATGATTATCACCGATATCAAGACCTTCCTTTTGAAGGAATGGCGCACAATGCTGTTCGTTGTTGTCGAGACGGACGAGGGGATCATTGGTGTGGGCGAGTCGGGTCTCACCAGCCGCGAATATGCCGTGGAAGGCATGGTTCGAGATCTCAAGTCGCTCCTGATCGGACAGGACCCGTTTCGCACCGAGCATCACTGGCAGGTCATGTGGCGATCTGGGTTTCATCCGTCAGGTCAGGTGCTGTCGTCGGCAATTGCAGCGATCGACATTGCGCTCTGGGACATCAAGGGGAAGAAACTCGGTGTTCCGCTCTACGAATTGCTTGGAGGCAAGACACGCGAAAAAGTCCTGACCTATTGCCATATCGGCGGGCAGTCCGTTGAAGAGACGCTGGAAGCAGCCAGGCAAAAGGTCCGCGAGGGCTGGCGGGCTTTGCGTTGGGAGCCTTCCTACCGGGAAGACATGGTCATGCGGGGAAGGGAGGCGGTGGACAAGGCGATTGCCGAGTTCGAGCTTCTTCGACGCGAGTTGGGCCCTGAAATCGAGCTTCTGTTCGACATTCATACAAAACTGACACCGCCCGAGACTGTTCGTTTTTGCAGGTCGGTAGAGGGGTGCAGGCCTTTCTTTCTTGAAGATGCCCTGCGGTCTGAATATCTCGAGGGCTACCGTCGCTTGCGAAAGCAAACCATTGCACCGTTGGCTGCCGGAGAGCAACTCGCATCCAAGTGGATGATGCGTCCACTGATCGAGGAGGATCTGGTCGATTATATAAGGGTGGACGTCTGTATTGCGGGTGGCCTCACCGAAGCCAAGAAGATCGCGGCCCTTGCTGAGACACACATGATCGATTTGGCGGTTCACAATCCAATCGGCCCGGTGTCGACGGCAGCATGTCTGCACCTCAACCTGAGTTGTCCGAATGTCGGCATTCAGGAGTTGCCAAAACGGCCAGGTGAAGCCCTTGATGACCTGTTTGCCACTGACCAGGTCTGGGAAGAAGGCTTCCTGCGCTGCTTGGATAAACCTGGGCTCGGGATAGAAATCGACATTCAAGCCCTGAGCCATTACGACTTCCGTCACGAACATTTGCCGATTCTCAGACGTGAGGACGGCAGCTTCACCAACTGGTAGAATTAAAAGGTTGTTTATATGAGTTTTACGCCGAGGGGACGTCATCTCATCGCGGGTGACTGGGTTGCGTCAGAACAAACCTTTGCCAATCTTCCGATCGAAGGGGAAGGCTCGCACTTCGCCGAAGGAACATCGCAAGACATTGACCTGGCGGTCCAGGCAGCGGAACAGGCGTTCTGGCAGTATTCTGCAACGACACGCGCAGAGCGTGCTGCTTTCCTGAACCGGATTGCAGATGAAATCGAAGCCCGTGCGGATGACATCACATCCATAGGTGTACTCGAAACGGGCCTTCCGGCAGCGCGCCTGCAAGGCGAGCGGGGACGGACCACGGGCCAGATCCGTCTCTTTGCCAAGGTCATCGAGGACGGCAGCTACCTGGATCGGCGTCATGACGAGGCTCTGCCGGACCGCGCGCCATTGCCGCGCCCGGATATTCGGCTGATGCAGCGCCCGGTCGGACCTGTTGGGGTCTTTGGCGCCTCGAACTTCCCGCTCGCGTTTTCAACGGCCGGAGGAGATACCGCCTCCGCGCTGGCGGCTGGCTGCCCGGTTGTCGTCAAGGGGCATCCTGCACATCCCGGAACAGCAGAAATCATCGCTGAAGCCATACAGGCCGCGATCGAAAGCTGCGGCATGCCGAGCGGCGTCTTTAGCCTGGTACAAGGATCGACCAAGGAAGTCGGTGCCGCGCTCGTTCAGCATCCGCTGATCAAGGCCGTCGGTTTCACGGGCTCTCTGGGAGCCGGCCGTGCGTTGTTTGACCTCTGTGCAGCCCGCCCCGAGCCGATCCCGTTCTTTGGTGAACTTGGCAGTGTCAATCCGATGTTCCTCCTGCCGAACGCCCTGAAGAACAGAGGGGTGGAAATAGGAAAGGGTTGGGCTGCCTCTCTCACGATGGGGACGGGTCAGTTCTGCACAAATCCAGGTATTTCGGTCGCAATTGAGGGGCCTGACGCAGATGCCTATCTTGAAGCCGCAACGGCGGCTCTGGCAGAGGTCGGTGAGCAGGTCATGCTGACGCCGGGCATTGCAAGTGCCTTTTCTGCCGGGCAGGAGCGGGTCGCAGCCACAAGCGGTGTTCGAGAGATTCTGAAGACGAGTTGTTCAACGCGTGGCGCGTCTCCCTATCTCTATGCGACGAGCGGTGAAAACTGGTTGGCCAACGAAGTCCTCGGCGAAGAGGTTTTTGGACCCCTGGGTATGCTGGTGACCGTTAAGGACTTTGCCGAAATGGAAGCCGTTGCGAAGTCTTTCGAGGGTCAGCTGACGGCAACACTGCACATGGATGACGCTGACGGAGACCAAGCAAAAGCCTTGCTCCCAGTTCTTGAACGCAAGGCGGGGCGTGTGTTGGCAAATGGTTTCCCGACGGGTGTCGAGGTTTCGGACGCCATGGTTCATGGCGGACCCTATCCCGCATCAACGAATTTTGGTGCAACTTCAGTTGGAACCATGGCCATACGGCGTTTCCTGCGGCCGGTTTCCTACCAGAACATTCCGGAAAGCGTGTTGCCGTCCGACCTTCTGTGAGCATGACGTTCAGGTGGACACAACTGGATGTCCACCTGAACCCGATTACATGGCGCCGTGCGATGCGTCGATCTTCTCGGCAACCATCTTGTTTTGTTGCAACATGTTGCGCATGCGAATTCTCGCCTGGTCCGCGTCTCCACCGATAATCGCTTCAGCGACGCCGATGTGATTCCGGCGCGAAACCAGTTCCTCCGGAGCGCTCTTTCTGCCTGCGGAATAGGAAAAGATGAGCACGGCATAAATCAGGTTTTCGAGCTGTGAGAGCATCAGGCTTCCACTGGCCTGCAGGATCGTTGCGTGAAAGGCGTAGTCGGCGCCAATCAGTTCCGGATCATTTTCTTCGGGCCGCAAGCTGTGAGCTGCAGCCATGATGGTTGCGCGCTGCTCCTCATCGGCGTTGAGGGCGGCGAGGGCGGCTGCCTCCGGCTCGAAAATCAGACGCAGATCGGTCGCTTCCGAATAAAGTCGAGAGGCAAGGGGACTGTTCGGGTCGTGCCACCGGATGACATCTGGATCGAGCAGGTTCCAGTCATCAAACGGGCACACCCGAGACCCGTAGCGGCGCGCCGTCCGCACAAGCCCCTTACCGCACAGGACCTTGATGGCTTCCCTGACAACCGTCCGCGATACGCCGAGTTCGTCTACGAGATCGTCTTCCTTTGGGAAGGTGCTTCCGGTTTCGAATTCGCCGCGAGCGATCCTCTTTCCCAGAAGTTCGACTGTGTCTTTCACCGCTCCAGTCGGAAGGGAAGTCAGGACCTTGTCCGGCAATATGAATGATCTGTCCAAATCTATTTGCATTCCGTTGCTCAGGTTTATCGACCAGAGGGCCAGAGCAGAGTGTTCCGGGTCGGGGCGATCTCATACTTTCGTTGTATAGGTAATTTGGGGGCAAAACTAGGAATAACACCAAGTTTCACCAGTCTTGTGCCTTATGACCTGCGTTCTCGCGCCGCAACGACGGCGGCTCGAAATGGTTGCAAGTAGGACCTTCTTGGGCATGTAAGTAACAAAAGCGCGTCGAGACGTGCGCGATTCTGCTGTCTGTATCAACAAGGATGCCGCACAGTGTCACCTTTCAGGTCGAAAACGTTGGTCTGCGCATGTACTGGCGCGTAACACGGTCAATATCCACAAATAGTCGAGCTTGTCGCTCAAATTTGGAGAAATGACCCATTTGAGGTGCATTTGGAAACAATTGCAGGATTTGGCGCATTCCGACATGTCAAAACGGCCTTAATTCAATCAGTGGTGGCTGATTAGCCCTGAATTTGCGGCATGCGCCGAGTTGCCGGTGCTCCAGGCGTCCCCGCTGGTTTAAATTACAATTGATTTTTATGGAAAATACAATTGATTTTTATGGAAAATTTGGAAAATCTACGAAGCGTGCAATGATCAAATTGGTAAGTTTGATCATGTTACTAGAGCGGATTGTATAATCAATCTGCCCAGTTCATGGTTCGACTTTCCTGATCTGGGGGCCGATTGGGTGGTATTGGGGCTGTAATTGGAATTCGCCTTTGAAGAATCAGGCCGAAACTAGATTATTCAAAGCATTTGGTTCGCGAAATACTGCTCCATAAATTGAGGTGGGCGTCTTGAGTTTGAGCGGCAGTACGTCGTTGCCATATACTTCAAAGGAGATGGGTCGCGCCAGCCTGTCCCGGACCTTCATTCTTTATACGCTCGGTCTGTTCGCTGTCCTCGGCATCATATTCATCGGAATTCTGACAAAGATCACCTGGGATGCCTCCCATGCGCGCGCAATCCGGGTAACCGAGGCGTTCTTCCAGGCAACCAAAAGACCATTTGAACGGGCAATCTGGACGGTGAATGCCGATGCGACCCTTCAACTGATCCGGGGCCTGGAAAGCCTGGAAGTTGTCGAGAAGGTCTGGGTGGAGACACCCGACACGGGCAATTTCGGAGAGCCCGTGACAAGCTCACGAAGAGCAGAAGCGCTGAACTACACCCTGAATTCGCCGAGCACGATCCTGCACAAGGATGCGATTGGGCAGGTCTTTATCCTCATTGACCGAAACACCATCTCCTATGAAATCGTCTCGACAGTCGGTTTCATCGTCACGGCCATCATTGTGTACCTGTTGCTTCTGGCGATCGTAATTCGCGCCGTCTTCCGGCGGCTGATTGGCATCCCGTTGTCAAATATCGTGGACTATCTGGCCACACCCCGCCTCATCGAGGATCCGCCAAAGGCAGAACTGATGCCGGGGCGCGTCGACGAGATCGGGATCCTGGCCGCGAGCCTTCAGTCGATGGTCCAGCGGCGGCATCTGGATTTGCAGAAAATCCAGGAGTACCAGACCAATCTGGAAGATCTTGTTGCCCATAGAACCGAGCAGCTGAAGCTGGTTCAGGAGGAACTGATCCAGGCGGATAACCTCGCGGCGTTGGGAGCGCTGGTTGCCGGAGTTTCTCATGAGTTGAACACGCCACTTGGCAATGCCTTGATGGCAGCGACAACAATCAAGGATTCCGCGAGCTACCTGAACACCGAACTTGAGCGGCAAAGCCTCAGCAAGGAAGTTCTTGAGAACGAGGTGGAGCGCATCTCCGATACCGCCAATATCATCGAGAAAACCCTTGGGCGCGCGCGGGACCTGGTCGGGAACTTCAGGCAGGTGGCCGTTGATCGGCAGAGCGAAAAGAAACGCGCCTTCAACTTCGATCACATCATTCGGGAAACACTCGCCACGCTTCAACCCACGCTTAAGAAAACGTCTTTTAAGATCGAACTCGATTTGAATGCAGACGAGATCATTGACAGCTATCCCGGGGCGGTGAGCCAGTTGGTTTCTAACTTTGTTGAAAACGCGTTGAAACACGGGTTTGAGGGACGCAGCAGCGGCACCATCCGGCTGTCTTCCAATGTGGTGACGAGCACCGACAGGAGCCTGGGCAGCGCAAAGGGCAAACTGATCGTTTTCAAATGCAAGGATGACGGCGTCGGCATACCGGACAAGAACCTGAAGAAGGTGTTTGAACCCTTCTTCACGACCAAGTTCGGTAAGGGAGGCTCAGGTTTGGGAATGGCAATCTGCTACCAGCTGGTGACCGAGGCCCTGAACGGGACAATCTCGGTTTCATCGACTGTTGGTTCCGGGACGGAATTTACAATAGAGTTTCCGGCCAAGGCTCCGGTGGCGCAGAAGACCCAAATCAGAAGGAAGGTGCATTGACATGGTGATGGACTTTCTTGCGCCTTCTGAACCAAATCCGAAGAAGAATGCGAGTGCGCCCTGGAAGATCCTGATTGTCGATGATGATCCGGACGTGCATGAAGTCACGAAAATCGCGGTTGGTGGTTACGAATTCGAGGACCGGCCGTTTGAGCTTCTCCATGCTCTTTCGGCGCATGAAGCGCGTCAGATTTTGGTGGAGCACGAAGATGTCGCGGTCGCGTTGGTCGACGTGGTCATGGAAAGCGATACGGCAGGTCTTGGTTTGGTTGGCTGGATCCGCTCCGAACTCGGAAATCATTTCACGCGCCTGATCTTGCGCACCGGTCAGCCAGGTTACGCGCCGCAGACCGACGTGATCATGAAATTCGATATTGACGGCTACACCGAAAAGGCCGAGCTCTCACGAACCAAACTCATCACCGCCATCGTGACGGCCCTGCGCGGCTACAAGCTTGTTACGTCGCTGGAGAGCAACCGCAAAAAACTGAAACAGCTCAACGCACATTTTTCCGAGATCGTTGAACAAAATGCCATTCAGGAATTTGCCTCGACGGCTTTGAGAAACTTCTCCGAACTCGTTGGCCAACCGGTCGATGCGCTGCTGTGTGGGTTGGAGGTTGTTCCCGAATACGGAACGTTCGACAAGTCCAGCATGCGGGTACTGGCAGCGACCGGGAACCTCGAAGACAAGGTTGATCTGCCGGTTGATGTAATAGGCGATGAGGGGATCAGGACCTCCATCGCCTCTTGCATCGAAACGCAGTCCCAATGCGTTTGGGACCAGGGTGTCGCCTTGCCCCTGGTAACGCGCAACGAAATGGCAGGGGCGCTTTATCTCGGGATCTCGGAAGAACGGCTTGAGAACCTTGTTGGCACCGAAGTGGTGCAGCTGTTTGTTTCAAATGTCGCCCTTGGTTATGCCAAGACCGGGCTCATGGAGCATATCCGGAACCTGGCCTATGTTGACCGGGTCACCGGTTTGTCGACGTTTTCGGGCTTTCTTGAAGCATTTCAAAGACATGCGGGGGGCAGGTCGCCGCTGCTTGTGGTGCATCTTGATCTGCAGAGGTTCAGGGTCATTGTCGACGGGATCGGCGATGAGAAAGCCGGGGCAGTCCTGAAGAAGGCCGGCCACAGAATTTCACAGACCTTTCCGGACGCATTGACAATCGCACGCAAGGAACGGGACGAGTTCCTGCTTCTTCTCAGAGGCGGTGAGGACAACAAGATCCAGGATGTTGTTGCTCGTGTGGAAGATGCCTTCCAGGAACCGATTGCGCTAGACGAAAACCAGATAAACTTGAGGTTGCGCCTGGGCTTTGCGGCCGCAGCAGACAATGAGAATTTGAGCGCGGAACAACTCGTGCGACATGCGTCTATTGCCTTGAATGATGTTCGGCAAAAGGGCCTCACAAATCACGCGATTTTCCACCCGCTGATGCAGGAAGCAGCATTTGAAAGACTGCGCCTTGCATCGCTCCTGACAGGTGGTGCAAACCAGACGGAAATGTCCGCACATTACCAGCCGATCATGCGGGCGGAAGACGAGAGCATCGCATCCTTCGAGGCACTGATGCGGTTCAAGACCTCCTCAGGGAACTTTCTCAATACTGCACGAATGATCGAGGCCGCGGAGGCAAGCGGTCTCATCACGGAAATCGGCGCCTGGATGTTCAAGACAGCGTTTGTCGAGTTTTCGGAACTTGAGGGCATTTCCAGTGACGTCGGTCTCAATGTGAATCTTTCGCCAAGGCAGGTTCAGACGAACCGGATTTACAAGGATATCGAGGATGCGGCGTCCGCAGCCGATCTGCCTTTGAGCAGGCTGGTATTCGAAGTGACCGAAGGCCTGTACATCAGCAATGACCAGATCACATTGTCGCTCCTGACCTGGTTGCGCAACAAGGGTGCAAAAATCGTAATTGACGACTTTGGAACCGGATATTCCTCGTTCAGCTACCTGAGAAAACTGCCCGTTGACGGGATCAAGATCGATCGCAGTTTCATCATGAACATGGATCAGGACCCGGATGCGCTTGCCGTTGTGAAGTCCATCATTGCCGTTGCGCAGGCTCTTGATTTGAGTGTCACGGCCGAAGGTGTCGAAACGGTTGCCCAGCGAAAAATCATGCAGGAACTGGGATGTGACCTCTTGCAAGGTTTTTTGTATTCCAAACCGCAAAGCCGGGAAGATCTGGCTGCTTTCATTCAGAAAGTTGAAGAACCGGGCAGGGTATTCGGCTAGGCGTTCTGCCTGGAGCCGATCGATCTCCTGGACTGGAGAAATCAACTAGGAGCCGCTACGCCCGAGATTGGTGTTGTGGCTTTCCTTGATTGGGCGATTGATATGTCTCATTGGTGAGACACGTTGCGAAATGAAATTGTCGCGGGTCCGATTTAAACAATTGAAAATTTGTACGAGACACGCTCTCATGGTGAGAATACGCTCGCGTCAATCATCTTGCAAATCGTCGAGCGTCGCCTATGTCCTTGTCATTATTCGCAATTGCGCGTTTGGGGAGAGAAGACACATGGATATGAACGGCTCTCACAGCATTCCGGCCAGTCGGGAAGCTGTCTGGAAGGCATTGAATGATCCGGAAATCCTGAAAGCCTGCATCCCCGGCTGCGAAAGCCTCGAAAAGACCTCCGAAACGGAAATGGCTGCCGCAGTGACCTCCAAGATCGGACCGGTCAAGGCGAAGTTCAAAGGGGCGGTTACGCTTGAAAACATGAACCCTCCCGAAAGCTACACCATCGTCGGAGAGGGCAAGGGCGGTGTCGCAGGGTTCGCAAAGGGATCTGCCGATGTCCGGTTGGCCGAAGAAGATGGCATCACCATCCTGACCTATGAAGCAAAAGCCCAGGTCGGAGGCAAACTCGCGCAACTGGGCAGCCGTCTGATTGATTCCACAGCGAAGAAAATGGCGGATGATTTTTTCACGAAATTCTCGGACATGGTCGGCGAACCTGAAAAGGCCGGCGCCGAAAACATTGTAACCGATGATGAGCTCGACCCGGGCGTGGCCGAAGAAGCCAAAAGAATAGCGATCGAAGACGCGCCGGGAGAGGTTCTGCATGCCCTGGAAGATGCAGAGCAAGCGGTTGAAGAGAGCATTCACAAGGCCGAACAGAACATTGAAGCTGCTGCAGGACGCAACGCCTTTGGCGGCCCCATGGTCTGGGGACTGATTGCTCTCGGTGCCTTGATCGTCATTCTTGCTATTGCGAGTTGACGTAACGGTAAAGAATTTTGGAAGATCGGTACCCGAAGCGTTTTGGAACGTTACCGGTAGCCGGCGACAAACATGATGACTGGCGGCAGGGACGCGCCTGTTCCAGTCAGAGAAATTTCAGAGGGAGAGAAATTGATGTCGAAGGTATCAATGGTATTGAATGGCAAGAAGGTCTCGGCAGATGTCGAAGACCGGACGCTGCTCGTATCGTATATCAGGGAAACCCGGGGTTTAACGGGAACGCATGTGGGCTGTGATACCTCACAGTGCGGCGCCTGTGTCGTGCAGGTGAACGGCAAGGCCGTTAAGTCCTGTACCCTGCTGGCAGCTCAGGCTGAAGGCGCCGATGTAGTGACTGTCGAGGGGCTGGCTTCCGGTGGTGAACTTCATCCTGTTCAGGCCGCATTTCGCGAGCACCATGGTCTGCAATGCGGTTTCTGCACGCCGGGCATGATCATGAGCGCCGTTGACATGATCAATCGTCATGGTGCCGGCAATCTCGATGAGAAGACCATCAGGCATGAGCTTGAAGGCAATATCTGCCGCTGCACCGGCTACCACAATATTGTCAAGGCGATCAAAGCGGCCTCAGACCAAATGGCCGGAATGGCCCAGGCTGCCGAATAGTCGGCACACTCCAGACTGCAAGGCGCGGTTTTTCCTGCGCAGTGACTTGATGAGACCAGTTGGTTCTTTTTCCCGGGAGGACAAAGGGAATGTGAACCGCCCGCCAGGTCTCGGATGAACAATCGTCGCGACTGAATCGGTTCAGGCGTGAACGTGATCGGAGTAAGACCGGAAACGGCGGTTCCGGACAGACCAGTCTTTGGGAGAGAGAAGATGGCAGTTGAGGGGATTGGTGCCCGCGCCCTGCGTAAGGAAGACAAACGCTTTATCACTGGCAAGGGCCAGTACACGGACGACATGGTCATGCCCGGCATGGGCTTCGCGGCCTTTGTGCGTTCGCCGCACGCGCATGCAAAAGTCGTCAATGTTGATGCCAGCGCCGCGCTGGAAATGCCCGGAGTTGACGCGGTTCTAACCGGCGATCAACTGATTGGGGACGGAATTGGAAACCTGATCTGCGGCTGGATGATTCATTCCAAGGATGGGTCTCCGATGAACATGGGCGGCTGGCGCGCGCTGGAACCTGAAATCGTGCGTCACGTCGGTCAGGCAGTGGCTGTTGTCGTGGCAGATACGCAGGCAGAGGCTCGGGACGCAGCCGATGCGGTGGTCGTCGATTACGAGGAACTTCCAGCCGTTGTTGATGCAGCGGCCGCGCTTGAAGCTGGAGCTCCCCAGATCCATCCTGAAGCTGCCGGAAACCTCATCTATGACTGGGAAATCGGCGACGAGGCAGCGGTCAACGATGCCTTCTCCAAGGCTGCCCACATCACCCGCATGGAAATTACCAACAACCGGCTCGTTCCGAATCCGATGGAGCCAAGGGCTGCGCTTGCAAGCTACAACGAGGCTGAAGAGCACCATACGCTCTACACCACGTCGCAGAACCCGCATGTTGCCCGTCTCGTTCTGTCGGCCTTCTACGCGGTGGCACCTGAGCACAAGCTGCGGGTCATCGCTCCGGATGTCGGCGGCGGGTTCGGATCCAAGATCTATATCTACCCGGAAGAAATCGTCTGTCTCTGGGCGTCCAAACGTGTTGGCCGACCGGTCAAGTGGGTTTCCGACAGAACCGAAGCCTTCCTGACTGATGCCCACGGAAGAGATCACAAGTCGGTGGCCGAACTGGCGCTTGACGCAGACAACAAGATCATTGGCCTCAAGGTCGACACGATCGCCAATCTCGGCGCCTACATGTCGCTGTTTTCCTCTGCGGTCCCGACCTATCTCTATGCGACGCTACTGTCCGGACAATATGACATTCCGGCAATCCACGCGAATGTGAGAACGGTCTACACCAACACGACCCCGGTTGACGCCTATCGCGGCGCTGGACGCCCGGAAGCGACCTATCTTCTGGAACGTATCATGGAGACCGCGGCACGCGAGGTCGGCCTTTCACCGGCGGAACTCCGGCGCAAGAACTTCGTCCGGTCCTTCCCGCACCAGACCCCGGTCATCATGTGTTATGACGCCGGTGATTATGACGCGACACTCGACGCGGCCATGCAGGCCATCGACTACGACGGCTTTGCGGCCCGCAAGGCCGAGGCGGCGTCTCGCGGCAAGCTGCGCGGCATTGGCATGTCCTGTTACATCGAGGCCTGCGGCATCGCGCCTTCAGCCGCGGTCGGATCTCTTGGTGCCGGTGTCGGTCTCTGGGAATCCGCTGAGGTGCGCGTGAACCCTGTCGGAACCGTCGAGGTTCTTACCGGTTCCCATAGCCACGGCCAGGGACACGAGACCACTTTCGCCCAGCTGATCAGCGAAAGATTTGGTCTCGATTCCGATTCCGTATCGATTGTTCATGGTGACACGGACAAGGTCCAGTTCGGCATGGGAACCTACGGATCCCGGTCCGGCGCGGTCGGCATGTCCGCAATCGTCAAGGCCCTCGACAAGGTTGAGGCCAAGGCGAAGAAGATTGCCGCGCACCTTATGGAAGCGTCTGAGGGCGACATCCAGATCGAAGGCGGAGAGCTCAAGGTTGCGGGTACGGACAAGAAGCTGACCTTCACCGAAGTCGCGCTTGCTGCCTACACGGCTCACAATCTGCCCGAAGGCATGGAGCCGGGTCTGAAGGAAGGTGCCTTCTATGATCCGACAAACTTCACCTTCCCGTCGGGAACCTACATTTGTGAGGTTGAAGTCGATCCTGAAACAGGTTCGACTGAAATCATCAACTTCGTTGCGGCTGATGACTTCGGCAAGGTGATCAACCCGATGATTGTCGAGGGGCAGGTGCATGGCGGCCTGGTGCAGGGCATTGGTCAGGCATTGCTGGAAAATGCCGCCTATGATGAGAACGGTCAGCTGCTGACGGCGTCCTACATGGATTACACCATG
Source organism: Roseibium sp. (assembly GCA_017643925.1). GTDB lineage: Bacteria > Pseudomonadota > Alphaproteobacteria > Rhizobiales > Stappiaceae > Roseibium. The sequence continues at coordinate 51,258 of JAEPML010000008.1, forward strand.
CCGCGCGCAGACGACGTGCCGTCCTTTAGCCTTTCCACGCATGAAACGCTTTGCCCGGGCAACCCGCTCGGCATGAAAGGGTGTGGTGAAGCCGGTGCAATCGGTTCGCCGCCTGCGGTGATCAACGCGATCACGGACGCGATTGGTGACAATTCCCTGTCCATGCCGGCAGCGCCGGCAAAGGTCTGGGCCCTGTGCCAGTCGGCTTCCAAGGAGGCTGCCGAATAAACATGACCGAGGGCGTGGATCACAAGGCGCTTGCCATTTCGCTGAACCAGCGGACCTGGGCTCTTCTTGAAAAGGAAGAGCGCACGGAGCAGGAAAGCGACGAGCTGATCCACGTTGCTCACGCCAGTTTGTGGCACTGGTTACAGGCAGGAGGACCTGTTCAGCAACAGCGCGGTGAATGGCTCGTCGGGCGGACTTATGTGGTTCTGGGACATGGAGAATCAGCTCTCTTTCATGCCCGAAGAACCTTCGATCTGACCAAGCGCCACAGTGCTGACCTGCAGGATTTCGACCATGCCTACGCGTTCGAATTGTTGGCGCGGGCACTTGACCTTAACAACGACCCGGAAGCATCCAGAATGTGGGAGAAAGCTCTCGATCTCGGGTCGCGGATCAAAGGGGACAAGGACCGCGAAATTTTCGAAGGTGATGTCAAAGCCATACCGTTCAGGGCTGCTTGCGACCTGAACACGCATTGAAAGAACTTGAACCCAGCATTTGGGAGACCCGAAATGTATGAAACGAATTATCACAAGGCCGGATCGACAGCGGAAGCCAGCGATCTGATTGCAAAGGCGGACGATGCCAAGATCCTCGGGGGCGGACAGACGTTGCTGCCGACCATGAAACAAAGGCTTGCGGCACCCAGTGATCTTGTCGACGTCACCGGAATATCAGAACTGAACGGCATTTGTGCCGATGGGGATGGTGTTGCCATCGGTGCGGCGACGACCCATGCCGAAGTCGCGTCTTCTGACATCGTGAAGTCAAAAGTGCCGGGATTAGCAGCATTGGCCGGCGGAATCGGCGACCCGGCCGTGCGGCACATGGGCACAATTGGAGGATCAATCGCGAATAACGATCCTGCGGCAGACTATCCGGCTGCACTTGTTGCTCTCGGGGCGACGGTTGTGACCAACAAGCGTGAACTCGGTGCGGAAGACTTCTTTACCGGTCTGTTCGAAACGGCTCTGGATGAAGACGAGATCGTCATGTCCGTGAAGTTTCCAGGTGCAAGCGCAAGTGCCTATTCGAAATATCCGAATCCCGCTTCAAGATATGCCATGGCAGGCGTCTTTGTTGCGAAGGGAAGCGACGGTTCAGTCAAGGTCGCGGTGACGGGTGCAGGGCAAAATGGTGTCTTCCGGATGAGTGAAATGGAAACCGCCCTGGGTAGCAACTGGTCGCCGGATGCCGTGTCCGGTATTTCTCCGGACGAAAGCGGACTTTTGTCCGATCTTCACGGTACTGCCGCCTATCGGGCAAACCTCGTCACCGTCATGGCGAAGCGGGCAGTTGCCGCTGCCTGACAGGCATAGACAGCAAGATCCAGACCCGGCTGTTCCGCAGCCGGGTTTTTGTTTTAAACTTTAGTCATTGAAAACACACGATTTTCATGAGTTTTACTGCAATCAGGTGCGGTTGGTTGCAAGGTATTCAACGGCCTTTGCCAGTGAGGGCTGTTGACCAATTACGGTCCAAATTAAGAATTATTCATCGCTGCCAAGTTCGGTTGAATACATATGTCAGATCACTGTAGTGTCTGTGTGTTGTGTTGCGTGCTTGCCGTTCACCAGAACGCGTAGATGAATTGAAGCGAATTCGAGGATTAGATGGCTGGAAATCGGCAAGGAAATACAAGTCCCCAAAATAGCCGTGACAATCCGGTCTCACTCGCCTTCCGACCAATCCGCACCGCTTTCTGGGGCGTTGCCGCTGTCAGCTTTGTAATCAACATTTTAATGCTGACCGGACCTGTCTTCATGCTTCAGGTCTATGACCGGGTGTTGGCGAGCGGATCTGTTCCCACGCTCGTGGTTATCGGCATCCTGGCGATGGTTCTCTATTTCTTTTACGGCATTCTGGAAGGCTTGCGTTCCCGGATCCTGGCACGCCTTGGGCAGCGGATTGATGCGCGGCTGTCGAGCATCGTCTACTCCGTTTCCAACAGCCTGCCGGTCCGCATGGGCAAAGAGGCGGCACGATTGAGACCCGTTCAGGATCTTGACACCGTGCGCCAGTTTCTGTCGGGTCCGGGACCCGCAGCGATTTTCGATATGCCCTGGTTGCCGTTTTACCTCGGCATCGTTTTCCTGTTCCATCCCATGCTCGGAGTACTGGGGCTGGGGGGGGCCTTCGTCATCATCATCCTGATCGGGCTGAACGAAGCCATGTCCCGCGGACCCTCCGAACAGGCCACCGGACAGGCCGGCAAGCGGTCGGCCACGGTGGAAATCGGGCAGCGGAATTCGGAAGTCCTGACAGCCATGGGGATGCAGGATGCGTTAACGTCCAGATGGGAAGCGCAAAACAGCGACTATCTTGAAACGCAGCGGCGCGCGTCCGACCGGACAGGGGGCTTCGGCACGGCTATCAAGACCATCCGTTTTATCCTTCAATCCGCCATTCTTGGGGTCGGAGCCTGGTTGGCGATCCAGCAGGAAATCACCCCTGGCGTGATGATTGCCGCCTCCATCATGGTTTCGCGAGCGCTGGCACCCATTGAACAGGCAGTCGCCCAGTGGCGCGGCTTCGTTGCCAGCCGGCAGGCGATCAAGCGCCTGCATAATGTCCTGTCCATCGCAGATTCCGACCCCGAAAAGATGGACCTTCCGCTGCCTGCGAAGAAGCTTTCGGTCGAAAACCTGTTTTGCGGCCCCTTCGGAGAGAAATTCCCCTACGTGCAGAATGTGTCGCTGGCCCTGGATGCAGGCGACGGGTTGGGGGTCATCGGGCCGTCGGGATCCGGCAAGTCGACCTTTGCACGCGCGCTTGTCGGTGCAATTCCGGCGCTGAAAGGGGTTATCCGGTATGATGGTGCAGAGCTCGGACAATGGCCGGCGTCGAAGCGCGGCGAATTCGTCGGCTACCTTCCGCAGGACCTGCAGCTGTTTGACGGAACCATTTCGGAAAACATAGCAAGATTTCGGGCGGATGCCTCGCCCGACAAGATTATCGAGGCCGCCAAACTTGCCGATGTTCATGACATGATCGTTGCGTTGCCGGAAGGCTACAATACGGTCATTGGTCGAAGCGGTCGCCTTCTTTCCGCAGGGCAACGTCAAAGGATCGCGCTTGCCAGGGCGCTTTACGGGAACCCGTTTCTGGTGGTCCTCGATGAACCCAATTCGAACCTTGATGCGGTCGGTGAGGGAGCACTCGCAAATGCGATCAAGGCAATGCGGGAGAAGGGATCCATTGTCGTGGTCATCGCACACCGGCCGAGTGCAATCGCCACCGTCGACAAGGTTCTGTGCCTCAAGGATGGCAAAATGGCCGGATTTGGTCCGAAGGAGGAAGTGCTGAAACAGGTTGTTCAGCCGGTTCAACGCGTGGCTGGAGCACCGGGACGATAATCATGAGCAAGCAGAATACCGAAAAAGCCAAGGCGCCCAAGGAGCCGGGCAATGCCGACGACATGCTTCGCAAGACGGTTCGGAACCACCTGTTGTTCGCACTTGCGGTCGCAATTGTGGTTGTCGGCGGGATCGGAAGCTGGTCTGTCTTCACCGAAATCTCCGGAGCGGTTGTTTCCTCCGGCACGATAGTTGTTGAGAGCAATATCAAGCAGGTGCAGCACCGCGAAGGCGGGATTGTCAGCGATATCCGTGTCAAGGACGGCGATTCCGTTGAAGCCGGTGATCTGCTTCTGAGACTGGACGATACGGTTACCCGCGCCAACCTCGCGGTCATCACCAAGCAGCTGCAGGAACTGACCGCCCAGGAGTTGCGGTTGGAGGCTGAACGCGACGACCTGACCACCATTGACTGGCCAGAGGACAGACTGGGTGATCTCAACGACATTGAACGCGGTCAGCAAATGCTTCTTGAAGCGCGTCAGAATTCGAAGGAAGGGCGCAAAAATCAGCTGGAAGAACAGATCCGCCAGTTCAATCAGCAGACTATCGGGCTAGAGGCGCAGGTTACCGCCAAGGTCTCGGAAATTGAGCTGATCCAGGAAGAGATGGAAGATCTTGAAAGCCTTTTCAGCAAGCAGCTCGTTCCCAAGAGCCGCGTAACGGCACTGCGGCGTGAAAAGGCCCGTCTCGAAGGAGAGCAGGGGGATCTGATTGCACAGATCGCTCGAACCAAGGAATCCATCAGTGAGCGCAGGATCCAGATACTGCAGATCGATGAATCTTACAGAGCCGAAGTCCTGGAACAGCTCCAGGAGGCGCGTTCCCGGATCGCCCAACTTGAAGAACAGAAGATTGCTGCCGAAGACGAGTTGACCCGCGTGGAGATTCTTGCGCCGAGAAACGGATATGTGCATCAGCTTTCGGTTCACACGATTGGCGGTGTCATTTCACCGGGCGAGACCGTGATGCAGATCGTGCCGCGCGAAGACCAGCTGATCGTGGAGGCGCAGGTACGTCCTGTTGATATTGATCAGATGGCGCCGGGCCAGAACGCAAGGGTTCGGTTCCCGAGCTTTGATCAGCGGACAACGCCGGAGCTCAATGCAACGCTTTTGACGGTGTCACCGGATTTGTCTGAGGATGAACGGACTGGCATGACCTATTACGTCGCCCGCCTCAGCATCGACGACGAGGAACTGGACAAGCTCGGAGAGCAGGCCCTGGTTCCGGGAATGCCGGTCGAAACCTTCCTGAAGACGGGAGACCGGACGGTGCTGAGCTATCTTGTGAAACCGGTAACGGATCAGATCGCTCACGCTCTGCGCGAACGTTAAGCGCAGATCAAAGAACCAGGACCGGAACACTGGCCCCTGCTTCAAGCGCCGGTGCATGGGGTGGTCGGACAATCAATGCGCCGGATTTGGCGAGCAGTGCCAGCATCGAGCTGTCCTGCTTCTGGAAAGGGGCGACCGCCAGGCGGCCGTCGCTGTCTTCTTCCAGTGTCGCCCTGACATAGTCCTGCCTGCGGTCATTTTCCGGAAGGCCCGAAACCAGGATGGCCGACTTCATGCCGATCTCCTGGGGCGCTGATCCCAGCATCGTCTGGATAAGCGGCTTCAGAAAAAGGAGGCCGCAAACGAGACTTGAAACGGGGTTGCCCGGCAGACCAAGAACCTTTGTCTTGCCAAGACGGCCTGCCATCAACGGTTTGCCCGGACGCATGGCAATGCGCCAGAACGCAAGGTCCATACCTTCGTTGCCCAGGACTTCCTGCACAAGATCGTGGTCTCCGACCGAGGCGCCGCCCAGGGTCACCAGGATGTCCGCGTTTGCTTCAAGGCCCTTGCGCACGTGACGGGCGAGTTCAACCGGGTCGTCCGATGATATTCCAAGATCAAGCGGAAGGCCGCCGCAATCTTCCACAAGGGCTGCAATACCGGCGTGGTTGGAAGCGATGATCTGGTCGGGTCCGGGTTCGACACCGGGCCGAACAAGTTCGTCGCCTGTTGCCAGGATGGCGACCTTTGGCTGTCTCCTGACCGGGAGCACTGCGTGGTTCATGGCGGCAGCCAGTGCCAGGTGGCGAAATCCGAATTTGAGGGGTGGTTTCAGAAGGACTTCACTTTTTTCAAAGTCCAGTCCGGCTGGACGCACGAAGGCCCCTTTTGCAGGCACATCAATGACGGTTATGGTGCCACCTTCGCGTTTCACGTCCTCCTGAATGACGATTGTGTCAGCACCTTCGGGTACGGGTGCGCCGGTGAAAATCCGGACGCATTCGCCAGCGTTAACATTGCCGGAATAACCATGGCCGGCAGGGGCCTCCCCAATCACGGACAAGGTTGGGTGGTTGCCGGTCAGGTCTGCGTGCCGCACGGCGTAGCCGTCCATTGCAGAGGCTGCAAAGGGGGGCTGTGTACGGGTGGACGCGAGGGGGGCTGCGAGATAGCGACCGTTGGCTGCCTCGAGCGGAAGCATCTCACTCTCCAGGGGGGAGACGTCGTCCAGAAGTTTCTCAAGCGCTTCCGCAACAGGCATGAGGCTCATCAGGTACCGCCCTCAGCTCCGTCTTTTTCAATGGTCCAGTGACCGGATTTGCCACCTGCCTTTTCAAGAAGGCGGATGTCACCGATCACCATGCCCCGATCGACGGCCTTTGCCATGTCATAAATCGTCAAGCAGGCAAGCGAACAGGCGGTGAGGGCTTCCATCTCCACGCCCGTTTGTCCACTCACCTTTGTCGTTGCGGTGACTTGAAGGCCGGGCAGATCCTCGTCGATTTCTACGTCGACGGTTACCTTGGACAGCATGAGCGGGTGACACAAGGGGATCAGTTCGTGGGTTTTCTTGGCCGCCATGATGCCGGCGAGACGCGCCGTACCGAGGACATCCCCCTTCTTGGCGTTGCCGGACCGTATCAGGTCCAGTGTCTCGCGCTTCATCGTTACGGAGCCGCGTGCGGATGCGAGCCTGTGGGTGACGGCTTTCTCCGACACATCCACCATGTTGGCGGCGCCAGAACTGTCGATATGTGTAAGGCCTGCGTTCTTGTCCGGCATTTCTGTTTACACAGCTTTCGAGAGTGAAGGACGTTCCAGAAGCGTTTTTGTGGCTGTCGCGACGTCCTCCTGGCGCATCAGGCTTTCACCAATCAGGAACGTGGAAATGCCGACCTTGTTCATGCGATCAAGGTCCTGCGGAGTGAAGAGACCCGATTCACCGACAATGATCCGTTCGGACGGTATCTGCGGTGCGAGTTCTTCGCTGGTTTCCAGCTTCGTTTCAAACGTCTTCAGATTTCGGTTGTTGATGCCCAGAAGCGGCGATTTCAGTTTCAGCGCGCGTTCAAGTTCTTCGCCGTTGTGGACTTCCAGAAGGACATCCATGCCAAGATCAAAAGCGGTGTCTTCAAGTTCCTGGGCCGTTGCATCATCGACGGCTGCAAGAATGATGAGAATGCAATCCCCACCCCAGGCGCGGGCTTCATACACCTGATAGTTGTCGTATAGAAAATCCTTCCTGAGAGCGGGCAGGGAGACTCGGTCGCGTGCCGCGGTCAGAAATTCCGGTTTGCCCTGAAACGAGGGCGTATCCGTCAGAACAGAAAGACAGGCAGCCCCTCCTGCCTCGTAGGCCTGAGCCAGGCTTGGAGGGTCGAAATCCGCGCGGATCAGACCCTTCGACGGGCTCGCTTTCTTGATTTCCGCGATCAGCGCATACTCGCCTGCGGCATGTTTGGCTTCGATTGCCTTCTGAAATCCCCGCGGAGCTTCGACATCCGTGATCCGGGCTTTCAGGTCGTCCAGCGAGGTGCTTGCCTTTGCGGCGTCAATTTCCTCACGCTTGTAGGATTCGATTTTCTGGAGGATATCAGCCATCTGGTTATCCGTTTGAGGCGGCGACAAGCTTTTCGAGCGTGTCAGCTGCCGAACCGTTGTCAATTGTCTCTGCGGCCATGGCAACCCCATCCTTGAGGTTTCCTACCTTGTCGGCGACAAGCAGCGAGGCAGCGGAGTTGAAAAGGACGATATCCCTGTAAGCGTTCTTGGCCCCGGCCAGGACTTCGCGCAGGGCCTTCGCATTTTCAGCGGGAAGGCCGCCCTTGAGGTCTTTGGCATCCGCGATGTCCAATCCGGCGTCGGCTGGGGTGATCTCGAAGGAGCGAACTGCACCATTTTCCAGCTCGCAGACATAGGTCGGACCTGTTGTGGTGATTTCGTCCATGCCGTCGGAACCGTGCACGACCCAGACCTTCTCGGATCCGAGCTCCTTCAGCGACTGGGCGACAGGTTCGATCCACTTGTGGGCAAAGACGCCGACCATCTGGCGCTTGACGCCTGCAGGGTTCGACAGGGGGCCGAGCAGGTTGAAGATTGTCCGGGTACCGAGCTCCATCCGAGTGGGCCCGACATGTTTCATCGCAGCATGATGCAGTGGAGCGAACATGAAACCGATACCGGCCTTGTCCAGACAATCGGAAATCTTGTCCGGACCGATATCAATGTTCACGCCCAACTCGGAGAGCGCTTCGGCCGCGCCCGACTTGGAAGACAGGGACCTGTTGCCGTGTTTGGCGACAGGCACACCGCACCCGGCAACAACAATCGCGGTGCAAGTTGAGATGTTGTAGCTTCCCGATGCGTCGCCGCCCGTACCAACAATGTCGATGGCATCGTCGGGTGCTTCGACGGGAAGCATCTTTGCGCGCATTGTTGCGACTGCACCTGTCACTTCTGCAATGCTTTCGCCGCGCACCCGAAGGGCCATCAGAAAGCCACCAAGTTGCGAGGGCGTCGCGGATCCGGACAGGATTACTTCAAAGGCTTCCCGGGCCTCTGACGGAGACAATGTGTTGCCGTCGGCGACCTTGGAAATAATGTCCTTGAATGTACTCATGCCAAAATCCGCTCAGTAATGTGAATTGTTGTCGAGGCCGATGACCCGGGCAATTCCGGCTTGGTTTATCTCGACGCCTGCCTGGTTTTCCTGTTCGGTGACGAACTGGCCAAGCAGCGAGTCCTGCAGTTGCTGCGAAAGCTGATCGCCCAACGTGGCCACTTCCGTTGCGGATGCATCAAACGAAGGCGTCTCCGTGCCGGAAACACGCAAGATCAGCCGGCTGTTTGCAGCTTCACCATTGGTCGACGCGACCGTGCCCACAGGACCACTGAAGAGGGACGTGGTTGCTTCCCGGCCAAAATCGCCGGACGTGGCGTTGCGCGTAAGACCTTCGGCAGTTTTCACTTCAAGTCCTTCACCGGTTGCCAGCGCCAGCAGCGGGGTGCCGTTCTGGGCACGGGTCAGGAGTTCCTCTGCCTTTTCGTCGAGCCTTTTGGTCAACTCATCCCGTTTCCACGCCGCGATAACCCGATCTTCGACTTCGTCGATCGTGCGATCACGAGACGGCGTGACCTTGGTCACCTCGTACCAGAGAAATCCCTGATCGCCGAGCTGGAGGACATCGTTTTCAACCGCGACGTCACTGTCAAACGTGCCGGAAACCAGACCGTCAGCGGCAGGAAGATCAACCTCCGTTTCCGCAGTGGTGTTGCCGGAGGCATCGAAAGCCGCGGGCGTTTCAACAGTCAACGAGAACCGGTTGCCGACTTCATCCAGAAGCGCGCCACCTGCGCGGGCGTCCTCGATCTCGTCCAGCAGATCCAGGATTTCACGCTCGGCCTGTTCCTGCGCAAGATCGCGAACAATGCCTTCCCTTACTTCCTCGAATGGTTGCGTTGCTTCGGGGCGGATTTCCTCGAGATTCAAGATGACCGTTGAAAAACGCCCTTCGACAGCGCCGCTTGTTTCACCTTCGGCAAGCGAAAAGGCCGCGTCGCCAAGTGCTTCATCTAGGAAATCGGATTTCGCCATCAGGCCGAGGGCAACGTCATTGTTGGCCAGGTTGCGTTCGCTCATGAGGTCGTCGAAGGTCTTGCCGTTTTTCAGTTCCTCGGCAGCAGCTTCTGCTTCATCCTGCGAAGGGAAAGACATCTGGCGCACCTTGCGGCGCTCGGGCTGGAAGAAATCGTCCTTGCGGCGCTCATATTCAGCAAGCGCGTCGTCTTCGTTGACGTCCTCGGCGCGGGCGAGCGTTTCCGGAGTAAGCGCGATGTATTTGATTTCGCGATATTCGGGAGCCCTGAAGTCAGCCTTGTTCTCTTCGAAATAGGCATTCAGGGCGTCTGTCGACGGATCTTCAATTTCTCCGATCTGCTCGGCAGTGATCAGAAGATAGTCTGCGTTCCGGCTTTCCCGCTGATAGGCATCCAGGACCGCGAGATAGCTGATGGGCGCTTTCATGCCACCGGCGACGCCTTCAGCAAGCTGACCGCGCTCCGCAATGTTCCGGCGTTGAATGACATACTCGTCTTCGCGATAGCCATTTGCCTGCAGGAGCTGTTGAAGCCGGCCTCTGTCGTACCGTCCGTCGAAACCGCGAAACGCGGGGTCGGACTGGATGATGGAGGCCAGGCGCTCGTCCGAGACACCGAGCTGCAGGTTCTTGGCGGCGTTGTTCATCGCGGCTTCGGCCACGAGACGGCCGAGTGCCTGTTGTGGAATGCCAAGGGAGGATCCCTCATCCGGCGTAAGGGGACGACCGATCTGCTGCGACAGGCGATTCAGGTCTGAACGATAGGTGCGTTCGAAATCGAGAAGGGAAACTTCCGTTTCACCGACCTTCGCCGCAGTGCTCTGGTTAAAGCCCTGAAGGAAGTCGGCAACGCCCCAGATGGCGAAGCTGAAAATCAACAGCGCGATAAATACTTTGGCAATCCAGGTGCCGGCGCCCTTGCGCAGCGCGTCAAGCATGACGTCTCCAGTGTTCTTTATTTTCGTTCAGCCGGTTGAACCGGTGAGAGTTGGTCGGCCTTAGCCGGAGCGGGCGGATCATAATGAGGTGTCGACCGCGCTGCAAGCCAGCGAGATACAAACTTCAGAGAGGATTATCAGTTTTATCGTCAAAGGTAGATTGCAACCAATGAAAGCTTCTGCTCTATAGGCCGCAACACTAGCTTTCTGCGTGGGAGAACACTGAATTATGAGCGCATCTATCAAGCCGCTGGTTGCCGGAAACTGGAAGATGAACGGCCTGAAATCGAACCAGGCGGAGTTTTATGGAATGCTGGCTGGTATTTCCGATGACCTCGCGGCTTCTGTAGATGCAATGATCTGTGCACCGGCCACGCTCGTCGCCGCGCTTGCCGACAAGGCCGGAAACGGTGCGATGGCGGTTGGCGGCCAAGATTGTCATGCAAAGGAATCAGGTGCGCATACCGGAGATATCTCGGCGGAAATGCTGAAGGATGCCGGCGCCAGCGCTGTGATTGTTGGTCATTCTGAGCGCCGGACGGATCACGGTGAGAGCGATGCGGATGTCAATGCAAAGGCTCAGGCAGCCTGGCGCGCAGGTCTGGTTGCAATCATTTGTGTTGGAGAAACCGAGGCAGAACGCAAGGCAGGCCAGGCACTTGAAGTGGTCGAACGCCAGCTCGGTGCATCGGTTCCGGACGGGGCAACGGCTGAAAACACCGTCATCGCCTACGAGCCGGTTTGGGCAATTGGCACCGGCCTGACGCCCACCGCGGCCGATGTGGAAGAAATGCACAACGCGATGCGGGACAACCTCTCCAAGCGCCTGGGAGCTGAAGGTGAGGGGATGCGGCTTCTTTACGGTGGATCGGTAAAGCCTGCCAATGCCAGTGAACTCATGGCGGTTTCCAATGTAAACGGGGCTCTTGTAGGCGGTGCCAGCCTGAAGGCGACAGACTTTCTGGGCATTCTGGCAGCCTATTCCTGAGTCACAAAGCAGCCCGGGGCTTGAACCTTCTTTGGTAAAGCCTCAATTGTAGGGTAGAAAGCTGGCGGCGTCTGGTGTAGAAGGCCGCCAAACTTGAATTCAATACAGATTGGCATTCGATGGAAACGGTAGTCATCGTAATCCACCTCATGGTCGTTTTGGCCCTGGTGCTTGTTGTCCTCCTTCAGCGTTCCGAAGGCGGTGCGCTCGGTATGGGCGGTGGCGGCGGCGGTGGCGGCGGCCTCATGTCCAGCCGCGGTACTGCAAACATCCTGACGCGGGCAACTGCAGTTCTCGCCGTTGCGTTTTTTGCGACCTCGCTGACACTGAGCCTTATTGCAAAGAACACGGACAGCCCGGCTTCCATTCTGGACGCGGTCCCGGCAGCAACAGACGGTGCACCGGCAACCACGGAAGAGGGAACCGAAGGCGGATCAGGTGGCATCCTGGATCAGCTCAAGCCTCAGGAACCGACCGGACCGCAGGTGCCTGCTGCCCAATAAGGCCGTCTTTCCGGCCCGATCTTCAGACAAGTGCCCTGCGTTTGATCTCGCAGGGCATTTTTATGTGTTAAGAACGCAACTCCCGAGTGGCCAAACAACCCTCGGCAAGGATATGGTATTGCTCCATGGCGCGATATATCTTCATCACTGGCGGCGTGGTTTCCTCGCTTGGAAAAGGACTGGCTTCAGCGGCACTGGGCGCATTGCTCCAGGCCAGGGGCTATAAGGTCCGTCTTCGTAAACTCGATCCCTACCTGAACGTGGATCCGGGCACCATGAGCCCGTATCAACACGGCGAATGCTTTGTCACAGATGACGGGGCAGAGACGGATCTTGATCTAGGGCACTATGAACGGTTCACGGGTCGTCCGGCAAACCAGCAGGACAACATAACCACCGGCCGTATCTACCAGGACATCATCGCGAAGGAGCGACGCGGTGATTACCTCGGCGGTACCGTTCAGGTGATTCCCCACGTAACGGATGCCATCAAGCATTTTGTCGTGACCGGAAACGAGGACTACGATTTTGTCCTCGTCGAAATCGGCGGTACGGTCGGCGACATTGAAGGCTTGCCATTCTTCGAGGCCATCCGTCAGCTCGGCAACGACCTGCCCAGGGGCGACGTCGTCTATGTGCATCTTACCCTGATGCCGTATATCCCGAGCGCGGGCGAGATGAAGACCAAGCCGACGCAGCACTCGGTCAAGGAACTGCGTTCGATCGGTATCCAGCCGGATATCCTGATGATCCGGTGCGACAGGCCCATTCCCGAAACGGAAAAGCGCAAGCTTTCCCTCTTCTGTAACGTGCGCGAAAGCGCGGTGATCCCGGCCTATGACGTCAAGTCCATCTACGATGTGCCGATCGCCTATCACAAGGAAGGGCTGGATGACGAAGTTCTGGCCGCTTTCGGCCTGAAAGGCGCACCGACACCGGTACTCGATCGCTGGGAAGGCATCTCGGAGGCTGTTGCCAACCCGGAAGGCGAGGTCAAGATCGCCATTGTCGGCAAGTACACGGTCCTGAAAGACGCCTACAAGTCACTGATCGAGGCGCTTGTTCACGGGGGCATCGCCAATCGGGTCAAGGTGAATCTCGAATGGATCGAATCGGAGACCTTCGAGAAGGAAGATCCGAGTCCTTACCTGGAAGGGGTTCACGGCATCCTTGTGCCGGGTGGTTTCGGTGAGCGAGGTGCAGAGGGCAAGATCGCGGCCGCCCACTATGCCCGTACGCGGAATATTCCCTATTTCGGGATCTGTTTCGGCATGCAGATGGCGGTGCTGGAAGCAGCCCGGAACCTGGCCGGAATAACCGACGCCAATTCCACCGAATTCGGTCCGGCAAAGGAACCGGTCGTCGGTCTCATGACAGAGTGGACCAAGGGCAACGAGAAGGAAACGCGCGTTGCAGACGGCGATCTTGGCGGCACGATGCGCCTTGGCGCCTATCCTGCAGCGCTCAAGTCCGGGTCCAAGATCGCGGACATCTACAACTCGACAAGTATTTCGGAACGCCACCGTCACCGCTATGAGGTGAATATCGGCTATCGCGAACAGCTGGAAGATTGCGGCCTGATTTTTGCCGGAACCTCTCCGGATGGCGTGTTGCCCGAAACGGTGGAAATCGAGAATCATCCCTGGTTCATCGGTGTCCAGTATCACCCGGAACTGAAATCCCGGCCGTTCGAACCGCATCCGCTGTTCGCATCCTTCATCGGTGCAGCAGTCCAGCAGAGCCGGTTGGTCTAGTCGAGGCTGTTGGTCTCAGGAGTTCTCATGGCGCGTGGCCTCGATCATCTTGTTGTGGCGGTAAAGGACCTGACGGCCGCTGGCCGCGCCTATGAAGCGCTTGGTTTCACGGTTACGCCGGAAAACCATCACCCGTGGGGTACCGCCAATCGCCTCGTGCAGCTCAATGGATTTTTCATCGAGTTGCTCAGCATCGGCAACGAAGAACTGATCACGGAAACGGAAGGAAAACTGTTCTCCTTTGGAGCCTTCAACCGCGATTTCCTGAAAGAGCAGGAAGGCGCCAGCATGCTGGTTCTGGAGAGCGGAGATCCTGACAGGGACCGGGCCGATTTCGAAAAGGTCGGGTTGGATGTCTATGACCTCTTTTCGTTCGAAAGGGTGGCAAACCTTGCCGATGGTTCAACGGCAACCGTTGCCTTCGACCTGACGATCCTGCGGGATCCGCTCAGCCCCGGGCTCGGCTATTTCACCTGCCATAACAAGTTCCCGGAGAACTTCTGGAAACCGGACTTTCAAAAGCACGCAAATGGCGCACAGGACGTCGCCGGCGTCTACATGATCGCCAAGGATCCTTCGGATCACCATGAATTTCTGGGTGGGTTCACGGGTCTGCGCGAAATGCGTGCAACAAGCCTCGGGCTGGAGCTTGATACGCCGAGGGGCAAGATTTCGGTGCTCAACCCGGCTGCCTATCGGTCGCTTGTCGGCGATGCGGCAGCTGATGCCGTTCAAGGCACGCTGCCTCAAATCGCCGCCCTTGAAATCGCCTGTACCGGTCTGGACGAAACGCGGATCGTCACCGCCGACGATTTGTATGGATTGACCCTGATCCTGTCGCCCAAAGACTAGGCATTTTTCTAACGAACGGTAGCCAAGCGGCCGACACGCTGTGAAACGGTCGTTCGGAGCCAAATTTCCTCATACAAACTAAGACGTGCCTGACGACAAGTTTCACTTGTTGAATCAAGCAGTCCTTTTATAGTGAAGTCCGATTATGCGCCTTGGCCGCGTGGCCAGCCAGCGGAGCTTCACGAATGACTTTTTTGCGTTTTCCTTCTCTTCCCCGTTCCTTCGCCCTGCTTGCGGTTACATCGGTTCTGATCGCCGGTTGCTCGGATGACAGCCAGGATGCCGCCGCGCCAACCGCGCCACCCCCTTCGGTGACGGTTGCCAAGGTCGCTTCTGAAGACGTGCGCAACAGCATCACCTTTGTCGGCCAGATCGCTGCGGTTGATCAGGTCGACCTGATTGCGCGTGTCGATGGGTTCCTGGAGAAGAAGGCGGTGCCGGACGGATCGGTCGTGAAGGAAAACGAACTGCTCTTCACAATTGAAAAGGCGCAATACGAAGCTTCCCTCGCTAGGGCCAAGGCCGATCTGGCAAGCGCCAAGGCCGATGCAGCCCTGAAGGCCGCCGACGAGATGCGCGACAAGGACCTTCTTCAGAAGGGGCACGTTTCCCAGGCAGCCTATGACGCAACCCTGGCTCAGAAGGAACAGGCGGATGCCTCCGTCGAGGCCGCGGAATCCAGCCTTCAGCAAGCCGAGTTGAACCTGAGCTACACCGAAATCTCCGCACCTTTCCCCGGCCAGATCGGCAAGACGACCTATTCGGTTGGTGAAGTGGTCGGACCAAGCAAGGGGTCTCTGGCCCGGCTCATACGTCTTGCGCCGGTCTATGTGAATTTCTCCGTCAGTGAATCGCAGTATCTGAACGCTGTTCAGACCCACGGCATCAGTCCCACGGACATTGCACCGGAAGACGCACCCGCCATCAGCCTGATCCTGCCAAACGGCGAGAAATACGGCGAGACCGGCAAGATCGTCTATATCGACAACAAGGTTGACGCGACGACCGGCACGATCTCCTTCCGTGGCCAGTTCGACAACAAGGACGTGCGTCTCCTGGCGGGCACGTATGTTTCCGTCATTCTCGAGGCGCCAAAGTCTGAAACGGCGCTTGTCGTGCCACAGGCCGCGATCCAGCGGGACCAGCAAGGGTCGTTTGCCCTTGCCATTACCTCGGACAAGAAGGTCGAACAGAAATATGTCGAACTCGGCCAGCAGGTCGGAACGAATTTTGTCGTTACCAAGGGGCTGGACGAGGGGCAGGAGGTCATTGTCGAAGGCCTGCAGAAAGTGCGCCCCGGAGTAGTCGTCGAACCTGTCCTGGCGTCGAAGCCGGCGGAGCAAAGCTAAATGTTTTCACGCTTTTTTATCTACCGGCCGAAATTCGCGCTGGTGATTTCCATTGTGATCACGATTGCCGGGATCCTTGGATATGTCACGCTGCCGGTTGAGCAGTTCCCGGACATCACACCACCGGTCGTGAATGTTTCTGCGACCTATACCGGCGCCAACGCCGAAGTTCTGGAAGAAACGGTGGCAGCCCCGATCGAGGGGCAGGTTAACGGCGTCGACGACATGATCTACATGCAGTCGACAAGTAACGACAGCGGCAACTATTCGCTCAACGTGACCTTTGCGGTTGGGACGGATCCCGATATCGCGACGGTGAACACACAGAACCGGGTGAGCCAGGCGACTAGTCAGCTTCCAAGCGAAGTGACGGCAAATGGTGTGACGGTTCAAAAGGCCAGTACCAACATGCTGCTGGTCGTGACGCTCTATTCGCCAAATGGCACCTATGACGAGGTGTTCCTGTCCAACTATGCGTCGATCAACCTGAAGGATTCGCTGGCGCGTGTTCAAGGTGTTGGCCGTGCGGACGTGATGACCGACTTCGCCTATGGCATGCGCATCTGGCTGGATCCGGACAAGCTCACCAGCCTTGGCATGACGCCGACGGACTTCATCAACGCCGTGCGCGATCAGAACATCCAGGTCGCCGCCGGTCAGATCGGTGCACCACCGGTACCGGACGGTCAGCAGTTCCAGTACACCATCAAGGCCAAGGGCCGACTGACAACCGCTGAAGAGTTCGAGGAAATCGTCCTCAGGACCGGGGATGACGGTGCAATCGTCACCATTGGCGATGTCGCCCGCGTTGAACTCGGCGCGCAGTTCTACAACGCGTCCGGTGAGTTCAACGGCCAACCTTCCACCGTCCTGGCGATCTACCAGGCTCCGGGCGCGAATGCGCTGCAGGTTTCGGAAAACGTTCTGGCCCGCCTGGAGAGCCTGTCGCAGAATTTCCCGGATGACATGAAATACGATGTTCCGTTCAACACGACGGATTTCGTGCAGGCGTCCCTGGACGACGTGATCGCCACGCTGTTCCTGACCTTCCTGCTCGTGGTTTCGGTGGTGTTTATCTTCCTGGGCAACTGGCGGGCGACGATCATTCCAACCGTTGCCATTCCCGTGTCGCTGATCGGTACCTTCGCTGTCCTGCTTGCGCTCGGAATGTCCCTGAACACGATTTCGCTGTTCGCGCTCGTGCTGGCGATCGGCATCGTGGTGGATGATGCGATCGTGGTCGTTGAAAACGTGGAGCGCATCATCGCGGAGGAAGGGCTTTCGCCGAAGGACGCGACGGCAAAGGCCATGGAACAGATCACCAGTCCGGTGATCGCGACCACGCTCGTGCTCCTCGCCGTGTTCGTGCCGACAATTTTCATGCCGGGCATTACCGGGCGGCTCTATTCGCAGTTTGCCGTCACCATTTCCGTATCCGTGGTCATTTCCTCCATCAACGCCCTGACGCTTTCACCTGCGCTTTGCGGCTTGATTCTGAAAGCACGGTCGGGCCCGCCGCGTGGCATCATGGGTCTGTTCGACCGCGGCATCATGTCGGTGCGTGACGGTTATACCGCCATCATTCGCCGCCTGGTCCGGGTTGCCTTTGTCGGCATTCTTGTCGTGATCGGCGCGGTCGTGACGATCGTGACATTGGGCGGAACACTGCCGCAGGGCTTCCTGCCATCGGAAGACCAGGGTTATCTCATGGTCGATGTGCAGTTGCCCGATGGTGCGGCGCTGGAACGTACGGAAGGCGTCACCGAGCGCGTGATCGAATTGGCCTCCAGCACGGCTGGCGTGGAAAACGTCGTTATCGTGAACGGCTATTCCATCCTGAACGGGGCGACCTCCTCCAACGCCGCCTTGATCATTGCGACCATGAGCGGTTGGGATGAACGCCAGACCCCGGATCTCAAGATTGACGCGATCCTGGGCAAGTTCTGGGCGCAGTTCTCGACCATCCCCGGTGCAAACATCATCGCCTTCAATCCGCCGCCGATTCCAGGTCTCGGTACGACCGGCGGCGTGCAGGCCATGTTGCAGCAGACCGGGGGCGGCACACCGCAAGACCTCGCGTCGGCGGTCGGATCGATGGTCTATTCTGCCAACCAGAGCCCTGATATCGCGCGTGCCTATTCGACCTTCCGTGCCAACGTCCCGCAGGTGTTTGTTGACCTGGACCGGCAGAAGGCCAAGTCGCTCGGTGTGGGTGTGTCTGATGTCTTCACCACACTCCAGGCCTATCTTGGTTCGTATTATATCAACGACTTCAACATTTTTGGTCGTGTCTACAAGGTCATGATCCAGGCTGAAGGCCAATATCGCGACAAGGTTGACGACATCGGGCGGCTCTATGTGCGCTCGCCTGACGGAACCATGGTGCCCTTGACCAGCCTTTTGACCACCGAGAACGTGCTCGGACCGCAGATCCTGACCCGCTATAACATGTTCCGGGCAGCGGCTATCATGGCCGACCCTGCGCCAGGGGCCTCGACGGGGGTCGTCATCAACGAGGTCGAAAATGCGGCTGTTGAAGCCATGCCACCCGGTTACCAGTACGAGTGGACCGGTACGGCGCAGCAGCAGCTGGATTCGGGCAACATCGTCATGTTCATCCTGATGCTGTCGATCGTATTCACCTATCTGTTCCTGGTGGCCCAGTATGAAAGCTGGACCATGCCGGTTGCCATCCTGATGTCCGTGTCATTCGCCATATTAGGGGCCCTGGTTGCCGTGTTCCTCACAGGGGGAGACGTCAATCTCTATACCCAGATCGGCATGATCATGCTTGTGGGCATGGGGGCGAAAAACGCCATTCTGATTGTCGAATTCGCGATGGAGCAAAGGGCAAGCGGCAAGACCATCAAGGAAGCTGCTGTCGAGGCCGCTCACCTGCGTTTCCGGGCGGTTATGATGACAGCCTTGTCGTTCCTTTTGGGCGTGGTACCGCTGATGACGGCGTCCAGTGCCGGCGCGGCCAGTCAGAAGGCTATCGGCTTTGCCGTCTTCGGCGGCATGCTGTTTGCCTCGTCAATCGGTGTTCTGCTGATCCCGATTCTCTATGTCAGCCTGCAGTCGCTGCGTGAGAAGGTGAAGGGCATGATGGGCGACAAGCCGGATCCGGAACCCGATCAGCCGGCAGAGCCGACAGCGCCAGCTTGAGGACAGCGGCATAAGAACCAACAATCAAACGGCCGGTGCAGATGTACTGGCCGTTTTTTCACGCACTGACAGTGCATCGAGCGTTGTTTCAATACGCTGCTTGCGAATGGCTTCCCAAGCGAGATTGACCACTTGACGTAGTTCGGTGGCGCCTGAGAGCGCTGTTGACTGTGAAGGAAAACCAACTGCTCCCGGTTAGGTCGGCAGAATTTTGTTATGTACGGGACAATGCTAAGGCCCGGCTACATTAGAGTTGTGCATAGATTGGGTTTTGGATGAAACTGCCAAAAAGTCAGAGCTTTTTTAATTAAGAACAATAAAATCAGAATGATATTTAAGCTTTTTCTTTTTGTCGTCGGATCTGCATTGAGCCTGATTGATATCTCTCAATACTTTCGTCCCTTCAGTATAACCTACTTGTTGATTGCGACAGGCCTTAATCCGTTGGCGGCTATGGCGGCGGCGGGTCTCTTCTATGCAGCCCTTATCACCTATTTCCAGAGCATCGTCGAGAAACGGAAGCCGAAACTGAAGATTGCTTTGGTTGTCGTCAGCTGTCTTGTAATCATGGCCGATCTAACGATGTGCTCTAAACCCGTCAGCGTTGCCTATTTCCTTCACGTCGCTGGCTTGCCTGCGTTGGCGGCTTATGGTGTTGCCGTTCTTTTGTATTTACTTCTGGTTCGCTTGATTGACGGTCAAATTGAGAAGAGATGGTCGTGAATGGAGGCTTGAGCCACCCCACTTGCTGGTGGTGGTCCAATTTCACATGGTCGACGTTGCAGGGATCGCACGACTTGAAGACGAAAAAAGGAAGGACGTGTTTTCTTCTTGACCGATTGAGATTCAAGCGGGCGAAACACCGAGCCGTGGCATTCACAGCTGTTCGACACGAACCAACAATTTCACAGACTAGAATGTTCCGGATATTTGGTGAGCCGACAGGGGTTCGAACCCTGGACCTACTGATTAAAAGTCAGTTGCTCTACCAGCTGAGCTATCGGCTCTCACCAATTTCCGGAGGCGGTTTGGGGCGCTGTTTGTCGGCGCGACCGCGTCGGTGGCGTGTGTTTATGCCGACATAGAGGACATTGCAAGAGGCAAATTTATTTTTTTCAACAGCTTCGAAAAAATCTGTCTCATCCGCGATTTTACAATCGCGAATTCTACCAAGAAATTAGAAAAAATCAGTAATGGTTAATGAAAAAGTGTGTGCCTTGTAGAAAATCATCAATGGTTTTTAGTAATTAGTTTCAAAAAATCATAGGTAATATTAGAAATATTTCAATTTTGGGAAAATAACGATCATTCTCCTGCAAAAACTGTCAGGTAGCATAATATTTTTTAGTGAGGTAACGTTGCTCGGGTCAAAGTGAGGTTACATGCAAACGACAACCATAGATACGCCTGCGAGCTCTGTGGAGTTCGACTTCGTCAAGGGCCATATTGCGGCGACCATGACGTTGATTCATGGCTTGATCGCCCAGGGACTGATCGACCGGAATCACCTGGATGCTTTTTTTGCATCTTTTCTCGGCGATCTGCCTCATAACCGCGAAACACTCGGGCTGCGCTTGATCCTGGATCAATGGCGCGAAGGTCTGCGTGAGGGGGCTGAGGAAGAAGAGCTGCGCGGCAAACTGTTCGAGGTCATAAGCGGGGGCCGAAGCGACTAGGTCGCGCGGCGCCAGAGCAGGGGGTGAATCCCAACCGAAAGCTGGAGGCGCGTCAGCGCCTTTTTCTTTTGCCTGATCGAATGTATTAAAGCAGGTGACTGAAGCGAATGCCGCAGCAATGATCGCAAACTGGTGTTTTATGCCGCGCTTTGCTATCGCATGTGCACAAGACCATCTTCTTTTGCAGGAGCCTGCCGTGCAGTCGCGATCTGGCGTTAGTGACAAGTCGAAACAAGGACAGTCGGCTCGTCTGCAAGCAAGACGTTGCCTGGGTCTTTCGGGTAATAGCCTCGGGCTGGTGCTGGTTTTCCTGTTCCAGGTCCTCTGGATGCAGCCAGCCTTCGCCACCGAACAGAGGTTTGTCACGATCGGCACGGGCGGTGTGACGGGTGTCTACTACCCCATCGGCACCGCGACATGTCGACTGGTAAATACCGGGCGGGCCGAACACGGTCTTCGGTGTTCCGCTGAAAGCACGCTCGGGTCGATTGCAAACCTCAATCAGATCAGGGCCGGTGTTTTTGAATTCGGTTTCATGCAATCCGACTGGCAGAAGCACGCTTACAGGGGAACATCCGCATTCGAGGCATCCGGTCCGTTCCAACAATTGCGCAGGGTGTTGTCCCTACATTCGGAAATCGCGACAATCGTGGTTCGGGACGAAAGCTCTTTCGAAACCTTCAATGATCTCAAGGGCAGTCGGGTAAGTGTCGGTCGGAAGGGGTCGGGGTCAGCGGCATCCTGGGATGCGCTCAGTAGTGCTCTTGGTTGGACGGAGACCGACTTGAACGGCCTTGCTGACCTGCACCAGAGCGAACTTGCCGAAGCCCTTTGCTCCGGCAGGATCGACGCCTATTTCGTATTGATCGGTCATCCTGCCCGCCTGATCGAGGAAACCGCAGACCAATGCAATATCCGTCTGCTTGGTCTGGATCAGAGTATCTCTGAAAACTTGAACGGTGATGGGCCGAGTTATACGCCACAAACCATTCCGTCGTCCCTTTATGGACTTTCCAGCGATACGCCGTCGCTCGGCGTGACGGCCTCGCTCGTGACCACATCGGACATGCCCGAAGACGTCGTCGAGACCGTCGTCCGGACCGTTTATGCCAATCTCGAACGCCTCAGCGAGTTGCATCCGGCCTTGAGCAATCTCAAGGCAGACGACCTTGTCAGCCTCGATAAGGACGTACCGCTACATCCTGGCGCATTGAAGTTCTTTCAGGAACAGGGTCTGGTGGTCCACGACTGAAGGTGCCGGACCCAAAGAGACAAAAGGCTACAGGTGACGCTCTCCAAAAGGTGAGAGGCTTGTGTCTTTTTGAAAGCCCTTGGTGAGGCTAAACAGATAAACCGCAACCGACCGGTGGAGTGGACCGGGATTTGTCAGAGCGGAAATACGAATGATACTGGAAGAAACGTCGATTTTGATCGTGGTGTTTGCGGGAGTGGTCTCGTTCCTTTCTCCTTGCGTGCTGCCACTCGTGCCGCCTTACCTCGGCTATATGGCCGGCGTTTCTCTGGAAGAACTCGCAGATGGTGAAGAAGACAATAGCACCGCCGCACGGCGGGTCTTTCTGACCTCGCTCGTGTTCGTGGTTGGTTTCTCGACCGTTTTTGTGCTGCTTGGGGCGACAGCCAGCCTGCTGGGTCAGTTCATCCGCCAGTATCTGGACTTCCTGGGCTATATCGCCGGCGCTGTCATCATCGTGATGGGCCTGCATTTCCTGGGCGTATTCCGGATCGGCTTGCTTTACAGGGAAGCCCGGTTCGAGGTCTCCCGCAAGCCGGCTGGGCCTTTGGGGGCCTATGTCATGGGGCTTGCCTTCGGATTCGGATGGACGCCGTGTATCGGCCCTGTCCTTGCGGGCATTCTGACATTTGCAGCCGCCAAGGACACGGTTAGCCAGGGCGTGGTGCTTCTCAGCGCCTACGCGCTCGGCCTGGGTATTCCGTTCCTGATTGCCTCGCTGTTTGCCGGTCCGTTCCTGAACTTCATGAAACGGTTTCGCAAACACATGGGGGCCGTTGAAAAGACGATGGGCGGAATGCTGGTTGTCACCGGCGTCCTGTTTCTGACCGGGCAAATGGCAGTGTTTTCCTATTGGCTTCTGGACACATTCCCGGTGTTCCAGAACATCGGCTAAGATAAACTGGCAGGAGCCGGTGTCATCCTGTGGTCAGGCCCGATAACTGAATAGGGCCAGAAGTGTCCGGTCTTTATTGAAACGCGGAATCCCTGAATTGTGCGGCAGTTATCAATGGATCGCCAGCAAACAGGGCAGGGTGGCAGAGTTCGGTGACATCTAGCAAGTGAAGACACGCAACGGCGGCATCTGCCGCGTTGCCGAATGGACCGATAATCAGGGAAATGCCTCCCTCGGGCACTTGCCGTTCGAACAGCAACGGACGCAGATCTTTCATGCGCTCTTCATTCTGTTCCTTGAAATCCGCCCAGGCCTTGGCCGCAGCGGCAGTATTCGTGTAATGCCCGATGACGGCGCCGAAGTCGCTCCGCTTGATCTGGCTCTCCGAACCGCCGCGCAACCGGCCCACCGGGTCCGACGGCGTGATGACGGACGGTTCAGACCTGTTTCTTGTCGGCGTCGCGTCGAACGTTTCCGGAAGCGTATCCGATGCGGCGGTCGGTATGGACCCGGTCACAACAGGCTGGTCAGCCGGTTCAGGCTGCGGCAAGGTCACAATATCGGTCTGAGGAAGATCCGTTTGGGGAAGATCGGGTTGGGGAAGCGTCACGATCCGGACGGGTTCCTCCAAATCCGGTGCGGCTTGTGGATCCGGTTTGGTCGTTCGGTTGTCGCGGTAGATGCTGATCAGACGCGGAGGTGCCGCGGAACGCTCTTCAAGCGGCACTTCCGTGCCCGAACTATCCGGTTTGGTTGACACGACAAAAGGAGGGTCCTCGCTCACCGGAGCGGGCGCTACCGGAAGCATGGCTTCGGGATTTGGCGGCTGTGTGGTGGTTGTGCGCACAACACCAGGCTCTGGTTCCGAGTTCGTGTCGGGAGCGATTGAGCCCATTGGAGCAGTCGGTTGCAATCCGGCCAGTTTCGAAACTGCTGCCTGCTTTTCAAGCGTCGCTATTCTCTTTGAATACAGTCTGTTCTGTTCAGTGAGATCCATAAGACGGCGGCGAAGGCCGACGATCTCACGCTGCATCACCTCAAGTTGGCTTTGGGTCTGTTCCCCGGTGCCCGTATAGGCCGTCGTATTCGGCTGTCCGATGATTTCAATGGGCAGCCGTCGTCCGTTGATGGATGCAGTTGTTTCGACATTTCCGGCATCAGGAAGCGGGATACCCGCGGCCACATCTCTGAATTCGAGTGACCCGTGTACCGGCGCATTGCTTCCGCCAAACTGGTATGAGGCCAGTCCGACAGTGCCCATGAAGACCGCAGCGAAGGCCCAGGACAGCATGCCGACTCGCGTGGGCGTAAATGTTTCCCGCACGATTTCCTGTACTGACTTTTTAGCTTTCTGCTCTATCAAGGGGGCCGAATTCCTAGTCCAGCTGGCGAATCTGTTTCACGATATCGTATCAGTGGTTAATTATGGTTAATGAAACGCAAACTAAAATGTCTCGAGGACCAGATCTTTCAATGTTCTGTGGATCGGGGCATATAGACGCCTCTTACCACGGGCATGGCCCGTAATTTTTGCTGTGGGATCTACATGACCGACCGTTCTTGCCTTTCGATCATCCTTGCCGCCGGGCTCGGAACACGGATGAAATCCGACCTCCCAAAGGTCATGCACGAGATTGGCGGACTGCCTTTGGTCGGGCACGTGTTGAAGGCGCTTCAGGCCGCCGGTTCGGATCGTATCTCGACGGTTACAGGACCGGACATGCCGGCCTTGGAGAAACTCGTCTATGACATGGTTCCCACGGCGCGATGCTATGAACAGACCGAACGACTCGGTACCGCACATGCCGCACTCGCGGCAAAGGCGTCCCTGGAATTTCCGTCAGACGATGTCCTGGTCCTGTTCGGGGATACACCCCTGGTAACCTCTGAGACCATCACAATGGTGCGTCAGGCGCTGAAGAACGGTGCAGACCTGGTCGTTCTCGGGTTCGAGACCAAAAATCCCTTTGGATATGGCCGTCTTCTGGCCAGAGATGGCCAGTTGGTCGCCATCCGTGAAGAGAAGGATGCGACGGACGCAGAGCGGCAAATCACCTTCTGCAATTCCGGCATAATGGGATTTTCAGGCGAACATGCCTTGTCCCTGCTGACCGCCATTGGCAACGATAATGCAAAGGGGGAATACTATCTCACCGATGCCGTTGAAATCGCCAATGAACGAGGCCTGAAAGTGGTCGCGGTCAGAGGGACCGAAGTTGAGACCCAGGGGATCAACACTCGGGCCCAGCTTGCATCATGCGAAGCGGACTTTCAGCGCCGCCGACGGGTCGAGGCCCTTGAAAGCGGCGTCTCGCTTCTGGCACCGCACACTGTTTTCTTTTCGCATGACACGGTACTGGAAGCCGACGTCGTCGTCGAACAGAACGTGGTGTTTGGCCCGGGCGTGCGGGTGGCGAAGGGGGCGAAAGTGCGCGCGTTCAGCCATCTTGAAGGCGCGCAGGTCGGTTCCGACAGCGTGGTAGGTCCCTATGCGCGCTTGAGGCCTGGAACAGTTCTGGGACCGGATACGCGCGTCGGCAATTTCGTCGAAGTCAAGAATGCCACTTTCGGTTCCGGGGCCAAGGCGAACCATCTCAGTTACATCGGCGATGCAAGTGTTGGGTCCAAATCGAATATCGGCGCAGGAACAATTACCTGTAACTACGACGGTTACCTCAAGCACCGTACGGAAATTGGTGCCGCGAGTTTTGTCGGATCCAACTCGACGCTCGTTGCGCCCGTGAAACTGGGCAATGGCACCTTTGTTGCGGCAGGCAGTGTCATCACGGATGATGTGCAGCGCGATTCTCTGGCGCTTGGTCGCTCCCGTCAGGTGGTCAAGGACGGCAAGGCAAAACAGTTGCGTGCAAGGCTTCAGGCCAAAAAGGATGCAAAGTCCTGACCAGGACTTTGTGAATAGTAACCTTGTCATTTTCTGAAACAGGGTTTGATTTCAGCTCTGTCTTCGCTGTGGGCTAAAGCAGAGCCTGCAGTTTGACCCATTTGTTTAAGGAACATTCTTCATGTGCGGAATCGTTGGTGTGCTTGGCAACATTGAGGCGGCACCGCGGATCGTGGATTCGCTCAAGCGGCTGGAATACCGCGGCTACGATTCTGCCGGCGTCGCAACGCTGATCGACGGACAGATCGTTCGCAAGCGGGCCGAGGGAAAACTGCGCAATCTCGAAGCGGTCCTGGAAAAGACACCGCTCTCCGGAACATCTGGGATCGGTCATACAAGATGGGCAACCCACGGTGCGCCGACTGTTTCCAATGCGCATCCCCACCAGGCCGGTTCTGTTGCGGTCGTGCATAACGGCATTATCGAGAACTATCTTGATCTGCGCGAAGAAATCGTCGCTGCAGGCGCTGTGCTCGATACGGAGACGGATACCGAGGTTGTTGCTCATCTTCTCAACATCGCGATTGGCAAAGGCTCACCGCCCAGGGAAGCCGTTGCCGAGGTCCTGCCGAGGCTGAAGGGCGCGTTCGCGCTGGCCATACTCTTTGCCGGTGAAGAGGATCTGCTGATCGGGGCGAGGAAGGGATCGCCGTTGGCGATCGGTCACGGCGAAGGCGAAATGTTCTTCGGTTCCGATGCGATTGCATTGTCGCCTTTCACCGACCGGATCACGTATCTGGAAGAAGGTGACTGGGCTGTCCTGACGCGCGGCAGCGTTCAGGTGTTCGACAAGAACAACCAGGCGGTGGATCGCCCGGAAGCCCGTTCTTCTGTCACGTCCAGCCTGATGGACAAGGGCAACTACAAGCATTTCATGGCCAAGGAAATCCACGAACAGCCGGAAGTGCTGGGACACACCTTGTCACGCTATTTCGACTACGGGGCGCAAACCGCGAAAGTCGAAGGAGCCGCTCGGATGAATTTCGCAGGCCTGTCCCGCCTGATCATTTCCGCCTGCGGCACAGCTTATCTCGCCGGGCTGGTTTCAAAATACTGGTTCGAAAAATACGCTCAGCTGCCTGTCGAAATCGACATCGCCAGCGAATTTCGTTATCGCGAAGCGCCCGTGAGTGCGCGCGATGCTGCGCTTTTCATTTCACAGTCCGGAGAGACGGCGGACACGTTGGCTTCGCTTCGCTATTGCAAGGAGCGCGGAGCGGCGATCGGTGCAGTGGTGAATGTTCCGGAAAGCACGATTGCCAGAGAGTCGGACATGGTTTTCCCGACAATCGCCGGACCGGAAATTGGCGTTGCATCCACCAAGGCTTTCACCTGTCAGCTGGCCGTGCTTGCAGCGCTGGCTTTGCAGGCCGGCCGGGAACGTGGCGTTCTGAGCGCTGACCGGGAGCGCGCGCTTATGGCCGAGCTGACCGAAGTTCCGAGCCTGGCGCTCAAGGCACTTGCCGCCGAAAGCGACATCGAGAAACTGTCCCAGCCGTTGTCGAAAGCAAACAACGCGCTTTATCTTGGCCGTTCCACGAGTTTTCCGCTCGCGCTGGAAGGTGCTCTCAAGCTCAAGGAGCTTTCCTATATTCATGCCGAAGGCTATGCCGCCGGTGAACTGAAACACGGTCCGATTGCGCTGATCGATGAGAATATGCCGGTCTTCGTCATTGCGCCCTATGACGCCATCTACGAAAAGACCGTTTCCAACATGCAGGAAGTGGCGGCTCGCGGGGGACGCATCGTTCTGATCACGGATGAGCGGGGCGCTTCGGAAAGCGGCGGCGCGGCAGAAAACACGGTCATCCTGCCGGACATGTCCGACATCGTGGCACCGATCATTTATGCCTTGCCGGTTCAATTGATTGCCTATCATACGGCCGTCTTCATGGGCACCGATGTTGATCAGCCGAGAAACCTGGCCAAGTCGGTGACGGTCGAGTGATCTTGAGGGCCCGTTCGGCTTGTGATCGAATGACCTGTATCCTGACCCGAGACTACAGGGAAAAGCGCATGCGGAATTGCCTGAAATCTCTATTGTTTTCGTTGGGGCTTTCGGTTTGCGCCTCTGTTTCGGCGCAGGCGGCCTGTGAAGAACCGCAATTCGACGCATTCGGCGCAGAGGGATGGCAGGTTGAGCCGCCACAATATTATCCTCAAGCAGGCCTTGGGTTTTCCTACGCCTTTAACTCACCAGGCGCAGCCGGAACGCTTTATGTTTACGATATGGGCCTGAGTTCGGAAGAACCGCGGGATTGGCGCGCACAGTTGAACCAGGCAATTTCCGATATCTATCGTATCTACGACACATTGGATCAGCAGATTGTGGTCTCAGATCCTTACAAGATACCGCAGGAAATACTGTCGGAACTGACCTTTGCGAATGAAGGAGCGTTCCTGTTCGTCAGCCTCGGTGAAACGCACAAAATAACAATTGCCACGCTTGGCGTGGTCAATGGCTGCTTTCACAAGTTCAGATACACGCAGGATGTCAGTTCCAATAGTGAACAAGGATTGCTGGAAGGCTTTCAGCGATTTGTTCCACTGGTACATGCCGTTGAGGATGATCTGTCAGCTTCCGGCTATTTCCAAAAGTAAGGTAAGGTGCCTGTTGTTGCCGGACGCTTTCAACGGTTTCGGCGCCATTTCTCAATCAACTGTCGTCTTTTCCATCATGTGAAAGCATGTTGCGTGACAGGCATATTGGAGGCTGAATGCCAGATCTCGAAGTGATCGAATTTGAAGAGATTTATCGGAAGGACGTCATAGCGCTGTGGGATGCGTGCGGCCTTCTTCGCCCATGGAATGATCCGGACAAGGACATTGACCGCAAGCTGACCGACAAGAACGGGGCCTTTTTTCTCCTCGTGAAGGAGAAAGCCGTGATTGGCGCCGTGATGGTCAGTTACGACGGGCACCGCGGCTCCATCTACTATCTGGCCATTGACCCGAAAGCCCAGTCAAAGGGGCTTGGCAAGTTGATGATGGACCACTGCGAGGCATTCCTCCTCGATCTCGGGTGCCCGAAAATCAATCTGTTCGTGCGTCGCGGAAATGAACCGGTCATGAAATTCTACGAGAAACTCGGGTATGCCGAAGATGCTGCGGTTCCGCTTGGAAAACGGCTGATTCCGGACGACTGATCAGCCTTTCGACACTCCGCTTTCATGAGGGGGCGAGGGTCGGGTCAGGACAAACGCCGCGCAGGCGGCGATGAAGAGCCCGACCAGGATTGCAAACCAAAGCGCCGGCTGAACCGTATAAAAGAAAACTCCAAAGCCGAACGCCATGCCGGCGACGGCAACCGTTTTTGCCCTTCGACCGATCGCTCCATGTTCGCGCCATGCGATGACCGGTGGTCCGAAAACGGGATGGTTCAGGATCTTGGCCTCAAGGGCAGGGGACGAACGGGCAAAGCATGCGGCGGCCAGGATGAAGAAGATCGTGCTGGGGAGAACCGGCAGGAAAGCGCCGACGATACCGAGCCCGGCACATCCCGCTCCCAGGATCTTGAATGTGGTTCGCCGCAAGAATGCCTCCGAATATCGCAATTTTCGGGGTTAACGCTGAAAAATAATTCAGCCGAGGGATACCGCACCGCGATAAAGATGATTATCTGAGTGCGATCTGGTGAAAAACGAGCACCAACGGGGAATTTAGTCTGGTTTAATTCATGAGCCGCAACAAAGATAAGACAGAACACGCATCGAAGAAAGCGCATCATCGACCGGGCGCCGCGACCCGCGTGAGGAACTACTTCCTGACCGGCCTGGTGATCACCGGACCGATCGGCATCACGCTGTGGCTGACATGGACCTTTATCAAATGGGTCGATGGCTGGGTGAAACCCTTCGTTCCCAAGGTCTATAACCCGGAAACCTACCTGCCGTTTTCCATCCCAGGCTTCGGTCTGATCGTTGCCATATTCGTGCTGACCATCGTCGGCTTCTTCGCGGCGAACTTCCTCGGACGAAGCTTGATCTCCTTCGGGGAAAACCTTGTTGGTCGAATGCCGCTTGTTCGTAATGTTTACAGTGGTTTGAAGCAAATTTTTGAGACGGTACTTGATGAACGGAGCAACAGTTTTTCAAAGGCGGCCCTGATCGAATATCCGAGGCGCGGCCTCTGGGCGATCGTCTTCATCTCCACCGAAACCAAGGGTGAAGTTGCAAAGCGCCTCAAGAACAAGGCTGATACGGTCTCCGTTTTCCTGCCGACGACGCCAAACCCCACGTCCGGCTTCCTCCTGTTCGTGCCGAAGGAAGACATCGTGGAACTGAAGATGGGTGTCGAGGACGCTGCGAAACTGGTGATCTCGGCCGGTCTGGTCAGTCCTGACCTGCCGGATATCCTTGATGATGTGATTGCGGAACCGGAAAAACTCGAGCGGATCAGGAAACGCGAAGACGCCTGATCAGCCTGCGCGCAGCAATCTGATCGCAGCATCGCGACCGAACAGGTAGAGCAGGCAGCGCAGTGCCACGCCCCGTTTTGAAATCAATTCTGGGTCGGTTTCGAGGATCAGCCGCGCATCGTCGCGGGCAACTTCCATCAAATCGGCATGCTCGTCTGCTCGCGCAATGCGAAATCCGGGTGTGCCCGACTGACGGGTGCCCAAAATTTCACCGCCGCCGCGCAGCTTCAAATCTTCTTCCGCGATCAGGAACCCGTCATTGGTCTCGCGCATGATATTGAGACGTGCACCGGCTGTTTCTCCCAGGGGTCCCTTGTAGAGAAGGACGCAGGACGAAGGCTTGTCACCGCGCCCGACACGGCCACGAAGCTGGTGAAGCTGGGCCAGTCCAAATCGTTCCGCATGCTCGATGACGATGATCGTCGCGTCGGGAACATCAACACCAACCTCAATCACGGTTGTGGCCACGAGAACCCGGGTGTTGCCTGACTTGAAATCCGCCATGGCAGCATCTTTTTCGTCTGCGGTCATTCGACCATGGACAAGGGACACCTTCTGGCCCAGCGCGTGTTCTAGAACGCGGTGGCGGTCTTCGACCGCTGCCAGGTCAATCTTTTCGGATTCTTCCACCAGGGGGCAGACCCAGTAAACCTTCTGACCATCGGCGATGGCGGCCCCAACCCGATTGATGATCTCGTCGAGGCGATCAAGCGACACTGATACCGTCTTGATGGGCTTTCGCCCCGCCGGCTTGTCTGTAAGGCGAGAGACATCCATGTCCCCGAAGCATGTAAGCACGAGTGTCCGCGGGATCGGAGTTGCCGTCATCACCAGAACATCGACACCCTGACCCTTGCCGGAAAGCGCAAGGCGCTGGTGCACACCGAAGCGGTGCTGCTCGTCGACCACGACGAGACCAAGGTTCTGGAAGGTGACTGTCCCCTGAAAGAGGGCATGGGTGCCGACAACCAGATCGATCTCACCGGCATCCAGCTGCTCCTGGCGGATGCGGCGTTCCTTCTGCGTATCCTTGCCGGTCATCAGGGCCAGCCTGATGCCTGCCTTTTCGCAAAGGGGGGCCATCGATGCAAAATGTTGCCGGGCCAGAATTTCAGTGGGTGCCATCAGTGCACCTTGAGCACCGGTTTCGATCACCTGGGCGAGTGCGGCAAGGGCCACAACGGTCTTGCCGGAACCGACATCGCCCTGCAACAGCCGCAGCATGCGGGTCGGCTCGGCAAGATCCTCGTTGATTTCCCGGATCGCGTTGGACTGGCTGTCCGTCAGCTGAAAGGGCAAGGCATTGATGACCGCTTGTTGCAGTTTCCCGTCCGGTTTGCGCGCAATGCCGCCAAGGGTCCGCATGTTTGCGCGAACCATGGCGAGCGCCAGCTGGCTTGCGAGCAATTCGTCATAGGCCAGGCGCTGCACATAAGGGGACTGCGGTTCGGTGTCCTGCTGTTCTTTCGGCGCGTGCAATGTCTGCAGAGCCTCGGTGAAATCGGGCCACCCGGTCTGGTGAAGATGCGCATCGTTGAGCCACTCGGGCAGATGCGGCAGCCTGTCGAGCGCCGCGCGCATGGCCTTTTGCAGCGTCTTGGAGGCGAGACCTGCCGTGAGCGGATAAACCGGCTCGACTGCCGGCATCTGTTCGGCTTCTTCCGGGCTCAGCGAATAGTCCGGATGGACCATCTGCGGGCGGTCATTGAACCATTCGACCTTGCCCGAGACGATCCGGCGCTCACCCTCCGGAAAGGTTTTCTGGAGCCAGTCGTGTCTCGGGTGAAAGAAGACGAACGTGATCTGCCCGGTCTCATCATGAGCGGTGATCTTGTAGGGCGCCTTGGAATGTCTTGGCGGTACGGCATGCCGGCCAATGGTCACATCGAGCGTAACGATGTCACCATTTTCCGAATAGGCGATTCCCGGCCGATGACGCCGGTCGATCAGGTTGTGCGGAATGTGAAACAGGAGGTCCGCGACCGTGGCTTCCTTTTCGGGCTGCCCACCAACCAGGCCGGAGACGAGCTTCGCAATCTTCGGCCCAATACCAGGCAGCGTCGAGACGGGAGCAAACAGGGGATCGAGAACCGGCGGGCGCATGAGTGCGGGCAGAACCTGTGCGTTGAAGAGCTGCGGACTGTGACTTGATTGTCAGTTCTGCCATGAAGAAGACCTGCTTCGCAACAAATAGAACATTCTGTGAACTAAGGCGCTGACAAGCCCGCTAACTGGCGATATATAACCGGGACGCTTTCAACCGGTTCGGTACAATGAAACAGGAGGGATTCCCGCCTGCACGTGCTGAAACGCAGTCCCAGATAGGCCTTTCATGTCCGAACACTCCGATGCCCACAACGACAACACCGAGGACACGAGAGACCCGCGCCTGAAGCGAATCCTGTTCAGGTGCTGGCATCGCGGCATGAAAGAAATGGATCTCCTGCTCGGCGGTTTCGCCAACAAGGAGATCGACAATCTCTCCGAAGCGGAACTCCAGGAGTTGGAGCACCTTTTAACCGCGCATGACCAGGACCTCTATGCCTGGATGACGGGTCGCAAGCCCTTGCCGGCGGAATGGGACGGCCCGCTTTACCGACGTATTATCGCATACCACGAAGCATCCGGACCGGCTGGTTTCGTCAGCTAAGAAGAAAACAAGGACGATTGCTGTGTTTGACAGCCTTCTCAAAGACCGCGCCAACGTGACCTTGGCCGGTGTGCCGGACGGTGCGGAAAGCTATGCGCTCGCCAGGCTCCTGGATGAGAGCGAGGCGCGCGGGCTTGCGCTTGTCTTCGTGGCGCGTGACGCGACCCGCATGGCCATGATCGCCGAGTCTCTGGCCTTCTTCGAGGCCGATGTCGATATCCTGCAGCTGCCGGCATGGGACTGTCTGCCCTATGACCGGGTGTCTCCCAATCCGGCAATCACGGCGCGGCGTCTCCTGGCGCTCGGCCAGTTGGCACGCGGCATTCCGGATGGCCGGAAGACCATCCTGCTAACCACGTTGAATGCAGCGGTGCAACGCGTTCCGGAACGTTCGTTCATGGCCGAACAGACCCTGTCCATGGCACCAGGTAACCAGATCGACATGGGCGCGATCTCCAACTGGCTGGAAATGAACGGGTTTTCCAGAACACCAACGGTGCGCGAGACCGGTGAATATGCCGTCCGGGGCGGTATTGTCGACCTCTATGCGCCGGGATCCGAAGAACCTGTCCGTCTCGATTTCTTCGGCGACACGCTGGAATCCATCCGGTCCTTCAACTCCGAAACCCAGAGAACCTCGAAACAGCTGAAACGGCTCGACCTGGTGCCGATGAGCGAGGTCGTTCTCTCCGACGAGGCGATCTCCCGCTTCCGGCGCTCCTACCTCGCCAATTTCGGTGCCGCCAGCCGCGAAGACGTGCTTTACCAGTCGATCAGTGACGGACGCCGATATGCGGGCATGGAACACTGGCTGCCGATGTTCCACGATCGGCTGGAAACCCTGTTCGACTATATCGGCGACACCCCTGTAGTGCTGGACACCAGCGCGGCGGATGCGGTTCACGAGCGGGTCGAGCAGATTGCGGAACATTACAGGGCGCGCCAGGAAGCGCGCGAGATGGGCGGTGGCTCGGGCACGGTTCCCTACATGCCGATCGAGCCCGACAGTCTCTATTTCACGGAAAACGAATGGGCGGCTGCCGTTGCAGACACGGCAAGCGCTGTCCTCGATCCATTCACACCTCCACCGGGCACGGGCAAGACCGTGGTCGAGATTGGAGGCCGGCAAGGACGCAGCTTTGCAGCGGAACGGGCCGCCGGTGACGTCAACATCTTCGATGCGCTGACAACCCATGTGAAGGACCTGCAGAAATCCGGCAAACGCACGGTCATTGCCTGCTGGTCGGACGGATCGCGGGACCGGCTCGGGCAGATCCTCGGGGATCACGGCCTTGGTTCGGTGCAGGAAGTTGACACGCTCGTCGAAGCGCTCGCCCTGCCGCAGAAAACATCTGCCCTGTGTGTCCTGGGTATCGAGCACGGTTTCGAGCTCCAGGACATCGCCTTTATTGGTGAACAGGACATTCTTGGCGATCGCCTGGTCCGCAAGTCCCGGCGCAAGGCCAAGGGTGCCAATGTCATCACCGAGGCGACCGGGCTGGCCGAGGGCGATCTGGTCGTTCATGTCGAACATGGCATCGGACGTTTCATCGGCCTGAAGACCATCGAGGCGGTAGGTGCCCCCCATGACTGCCTGGAACTGCAATATGCGGGCGGCGACAAGCTCTACCTGCCGGTTGAAAACATCGAACTTCTGTCGCGTTATGGCTCGGAAGACCAGGAAGCCCAGCTCGACAAGCTGGGGGGCGGTGCCTGGCAGGCCAGAAAGGCCAAGCTCAAGAAGCGCATTCTTGAAATTGCCGATGGGCTCATCAAGACCGCTGCGGAACGCGCGCTCAAGACCGCCCCGGTGGTCGAGACACCGGAAGGTGTCTATGACGAATTTGCCTCGCGTTTCCCCTACGAGGAAACCGAAGACCAGATGACCGCGATCGATTCCGTCTTTGACGATCTGGCGTCCGGCCGGCCGATGGACCGGCTGGTCTGTGGGGATGTCGGTTTCGGCAAGACCGAGGTGGCCCTTCGGGCGGCCTTCGTGGCGGCCATGTCAGGCAGACAGGTGGCCGTCGTGGTGCCGACCACGCTTCTGGCCCGCCAGCACTTCAAGACATTCTCCGAGCGTTTCCACGGTCTTCCGATCAATGTGGCACACGCTTCGCGGCTGGTGCCGGCCCGGCAACTGACCCTGACCAAGAAGGGCATTGCCGACGGTTCCGTCGATATCGTCGTCGGGACACATGCACTTCTTGGCAAGTCCATCCAGTTCCGGGACCTGGGGCTGCTCGTGATCGACGAAGAGCAGCATTTCGGCGTCAAGCACAAGGAGCGGCTCAAGGAACTGAAATCCGACGTTCATGTGATGACCCTGTCGGCCACACCGATCCCGCGCACGCTGCAGCTGGCCTTGACCGGCGTGCGCGAATTGTCCCTGATCGCGACGCCGCCGGTGGACCGTCTGGCCGTCAGAACCTTTGTCTCGCCCTTTGACCCGCTGGTGGTGCGCGAAGCGCTGCTGCGCGAGCACTATCGCGGCGGCCAGAGCTTTTATGTCTGTCCGCGCCTGTCTGACCTGGCCGAACGACGGGAGTTCCTGGAAGAAAGCGTGCCTGAGCTGAAAGTGGCCGTTGCCCATGGCCAGATGCCGCCGGGCGAGCTGGAAGACGTCATGAATGCCTTCTACGAGGGCAAGTACAACGTCCTCCTATCCACGACCATCGTGGAATCGGGGCTCGACATTCCAACAGCCAACACGCTGATCGTGCACAGGGCGGACATGTTCGGTCTGGCCCAGCTTTACCAGCTGCGCGGACGCGTTGGCCGCTCGAAGACACGTGCCTATGCGCTCTTTACCGTCCCGGCCAACAAGACGCTTACGGCAACAGCGGAGCGTCGCCTGAAGGTGCTGCAATCCCTTGAAACGCTCGGTGCCGGGTTCCAGCTCGCAAGCCACGATCTTGATATCCGCGGGGCAGGGAACCTTTTGGGCGAGGAACAGTCGGGCCACATCAAGGAGGTTGGCTTCGAGCTTTACCAGCAGATGCTGGAAGAAGCGGTGGCCCAGCTCAAGGATGGTGGCGCCGACTTCGGCGAGGAACAATGGTCGCCGCAGATCAATATCGGCACGCCGGTCCTGATCCCGGACGACTACGTCGCCGATCTTCAGTTGCGCCTGCAGCTTTACCGCCGTTTGGGGGACGTGACAGAGGCCGAGGAAATCGATGCCTTCGGTGCGGAACTGATCGACCGTTTCGGCCCGTTGCCGGACGAGGTCCAGCATCTTTTAAAGATCGTCTACATCAAGGGCCTATGCCGCAAGGCGAATGTCGAGAAGGTCGATGCCGGTCCGAAAGGTATGGTGATCAGCTTCCGCAACAGCGAATTTGCCAATCCGGGCGGTCTTGTCTCCTATATCGCCGAGCAGGGCGTCCTCGCCAAGATCCGTCCCGACCAAAGGGTGGTGCTTTCCCGTGACTGGGAAAAGACGGACGCCCGCCTCAAGGGCACTGCCACGATCCTGACGAAACTGGCAAGACTGGCGGCGGCCTAGGAAATGTTGAGAAGCAAGATCAAGACAGCGCTGGAAAGCTTGGACCCATATATCAGACTGTCCATAGCTGCAGCCTTTGTTGTTTCAATCCTGATTGAACTCCGCGATGATCCAGATATTTTTGGAAGACCGTTGTTCTGGTTTTGGAGCTTGATGGCTATCTCGTTTGCTGTTCCTGCCATGATTGAACTTGCGAGGCGGGCAAGGTCAAATGCCGATCGCAGCTCGTCTGGAGACTGGAAGTGACAGGCTAGGTGCTGGAAATTGCCTTGAGGAGGGTTCCAGCCCACAGGATTGTGTCTGTTGCTCCAACGTCTTTTTCGATTAGTTGTCAGGGACTTCCTTCTCGTACAATTGAAGTCTGAATTCATCCTTGTTGGCTACGCAAGCAATACAGTTTCCAATACGATGGCAAGCGTCACTCATTCGTTGTTGAAGAACCGAATGGCACCGGCGAAAACATCTCATTCAGAAGGATACCATCCGTGATCGCGCCCAGCTACGTTGTTGAAATGGCAGCCTATTCGCGTTGGCAGAATGACAATATCTACCGGATTTGCGACGAGATCGGCGAAGAGGAAAGGGTGCGTGACCGGGGTCTTTTCTTCGGGGCGATTCACAACACGCTGGACCATATCTGCGTGGTCAATCGGGCCATACTGACCTATATCGACGGCACCATGCCGGAGCGGACGCCGCCGGGTCAAGTGGTCTGGCCTGACTGGGAGGATCTGAAGCGCACACGGCTGATGCAAGACGACCAGTTGGCTGCAGGTGGGCGCGATTGGACCGAAGGATGGTTGGCCGAGGATGTCGCCATACAAAACCCGCGTTTCGATGATCCGCCCGTCTTTCCCCGATGGGTGATGGTAGTGCAGCTTTTCAACCATCAGACACATCACCGGAGCCAGGTCACGAGTGCGCTGCATGCCATGGGTATCGATTACGGCAACACGGACATTCCCTGGCGTCCTGGCGCCGGATATTTTGCCGGGTGATACGCTCTTTGAAAGTGTCAGGAGCAGGTCGGTGGCCGAGCTCTAGAACCAGCCGTCCTTCCCGAACAATGGCACAAAGACGACAGACCCCAGGTTCGTCGTCTCGTAATCCGTTTCCGACACGCGTTCGATGAGGATGAGATCCTGCAGCGTCTGGGTTGCGCCGATGGGGATGATCAGCCTGCCACCGACGGCGAGCTGCCGTTTGAGTTCTTCCGGGACGCGGGGGGCGCCAGCGGCGACCATGATGGCGTCAAAAGGGGCGTTTGCCTCGTAACCCAGGCTGCCGTCTGTGCAAACGACCTCAACATTGGTGCAGCCGGCCTTCGCAAGGGCGTGCCGCGCACGTTCGGCAAGTTCAGGTATGCGTTCCACGCCGGTAACGTGCTTGCTGAGGCAGGCCTCAACGGCTGCTGCATAGCCCGAGCCCGTGCCGACATCGAGAATCCGGCTCTCCGGTTTCAGGTTCAAGGCTTCGCACATCCGGGCAACGATATAGGGTTGGGAAATGGTCTGGTCGCAGCCAATCCCGAGCGGACCATCCCGGTAGGCGCGCGGCTTTTCGTCATCGGGGACAAAGAGGTGCCTCGGGACCTTGGTCATTGCCGCTAGAACGCGTTCGTCCCGGATGCCGCGTGCCCGCAATTGGGATTCGACCATGCTTGACCGCTCGGATGCGTCTTCATCCGTGGAAGAGAGCAGGCCGGTTGAAAATTTGTCGGGCAAATCGTCGGTCGTCTCAAGACTCTATTAAACCTAAGGCCGCATAGTATCACGACAAAGAGACCAGTTGTTTAGAGTTAAGGTCCCGAGAGTGCCACGAGCAGCGACCCGTCAGCGAAAGCAATCCTTTCTTCGTCGTTTGATCACCCCTGCGATTGCGATCGCGGCTTTGGGGTATTTCGGCTTTCACGCCATGAACGGTGAATTGGGCCTGGTCGGTCGCGCCATGATCGAACGGCAGGTTTCAGAGCTCGAATCAGAGCTTGAACTTCTCACTGCAGAGCGGCAAGGTCTTTATGCCCGCGTCAGCCAGTTGCGCCCGGCGAGTCTCGACCCGGATATGCTGGATGAACGTGCCAGGCTCAATCTCAATCTGGTGCATCAGAATGAGCTCGTGGTGCTTCGCCCCGGGCACAGTTACAACGTGAACTGAAAAGCGGTTCATTTTTTCGAATTAACATAATTCTAGTTAAAATCTATTTTCACTTGTAAACGCAACGTTTTAAAGCGTTTCAAATACCCAAAAAACACGGATTGGATTGACAGGAGCAACAGGATAAGTTGCCACTAACTGTCTTAAGGGAAACTCACGCCGAGAAGAGGGTTATGGCCGCAGCAAGAAAATCTAGTTCCGGTACCAGCCGGACCCGCAGCTCCGCCAAGAAGGCCGGGCCTGCGATCGTCAAGTTCGACAAGGATCAGGAGCTTCACGCCTACCGTGAAATGCTCCTCATTCGACGCTTCGAGGAAAAAGCCGGACAATTGTACGGCATGGGCCTCATCGGTGGTTTCTGTCACCTTTATATCGGTCAGGAGGCTGTCGTTGTCGGCATGCAGATGGCCAAGAAGGACGGCGATCAGATGATCACCGGCTATCGTGACCATGGCCACATGCTGGCGATGGATCTCGACCCGAAAGGCGTCATGGCCGAACTGACCGGTCGCAGGGGCGGCTTGTCGAAAGGCAAGGGCGGCTCCATGCACATGTTCTCCAAGGAGAAGCATTTCTACGGCGGTCACGGCATCGTCGGGGCGCAGGTCTCACTCGGTACCGGACTGGGTTTTGCCAACAAGTATCGCGAGAACGGCAACGTCGCGATGGCCTTCTTCGGCGATGGCGCCTCCAACCAGGGCCAGGTCTACGAAAGCTTCAACATGGCCGAGCTTTGGAAGCTCCCTGTTGTCTACGTGATCGAGAACAACAAATACGGCATGGGCACATCCGTCGCGCGTGCTTCCGCGACGACGGATCTCTCCCAGCGCGGTGCTTCCTTCGGCATTCCGGGCGAACAGGTTGACGGCATGGATGTCCGCGCTGTCATGGCTGCCTCGGAAAAGGCGCTCAAGTGGTGCCGGGACGGCAAGGGCCCCTACATCCTCGAGATGATCACCTACCGCTACCGCGGCCACTCCATGTCCGATCCGGCGAAATACCGCTCCAAGGATGAAGTCCAGAAGATGCGGACCGAGCACGACCCGATCGAACAGGTCCGCAAGCGTCTTCTCGACAGCAAGTGGGCAACGGAA
This sequence comes from Roseibium sp., assembly GCA_017643925.1. GTDB lineage: Bacteria > Pseudomonadota > Alphaproteobacteria > Rhizobiales > Stappiaceae > Roseibium. Next base: position 90,814 of record JAEPML010000008.1, read on the forward strand.
GACGACCTCAAGGCCATCGACAAGGAAGTCCGCGCGAAGGTCGCCGAAGCCGCAGAATTTGCGCAGACCGATCCGGAGCCGGACGTGTCTGAACTCTACACCGACATTTTGCTCTAACGCCGGGGATTCACATGCCGATTGACATTTTGATGCCGGCTCTGTCGCCGACAATGGAAGAAGGTAAGCTCGCCAAGTGGCTCAAGGCCGAGGGCGATACCGTTTCCGCAGGCGACGTGATCGCCGAAATCGAGACCGACAAGGCCACCATGGAAGTGGAAGCCGTAGACGAAGGAACGCTTGGCAAGATCCTGATTGCCGAGGGAACCGACAACGTCAAGGTCAACGAAAAGATCGCCGTGCTTCTGGCTGACGGCGAAGATGCCAGCGCAATTGATGCAGCCGCCGCTGCTCCGGCCGCTGCCGCTCCTGCGCCGGCAGCTGCTGAAGCACCGGCCGCACCTGCTGCACCTGCCGCGCCGGCTGCACCTGTTGTCGCCGAACCGGTGGAAGATCCGGAAATCCCGGCCGGCACCGCCATGAAATCCTCGACCGTGCGTGAAGCCCTGCGCGACGCCATGGCTGAGGAAATGCGCCGCGACGAAGAGGTCTTCGTCATGGGTGAGGAAGTTGCCGAATACCAGGGTGCCTACAAGATTACCCAGGGTCTTCTGGACGAGTTCTCCGCAAGGCGCGTCATCGATACGCCGATTACCGAGCACGGTTTTGCCGGTCTCGGCGTTGGCGCGGCAATGACGGGTTTGAAGCCGATCGTCGAGTTCATGACCTTCAACTTCGCCATGCAGGCGATTGACCACATCATCAACTCCGCCGCCAAGACGCTTTACATGTCCGGCGGCCAGATGGGTGCGCCGATCGTGTTCCGTGGTCCGAACGGGGCAGCAGCCCGCGTCGGCGCGCAGCACTCCCAGGACTATGCGGCATGGTATGCCCATGTTCCGGGCCTAAAAGTCATTCAGCCGTATTCGGCTGCTGATGCGAAGGGGCTGCTCAAGGCCGCCATCCGCGATCCGAACCCGGTCATCTTCCTGGAAAACGAGATCCTTTACGGTCACTCCTTCGAGATCCCGGACATGGACGATTTCGTTCTGCCGATCGGCAAAGCGAAAATCGAGCGCGGCGGAACCGATGTTACCATCGTGTCCTGGAGCATTGGCATGACCTATGCGCTCAAGGCGGCAGAAGAACTTGCCGAAATGGGCATCTCCGCAGAGGTCATCAACCTGCGCACCATTCGTCCGCTGGATATCGACACGATCCTTGCTTCCGTCCGCAAGACGGGCCGCATTGTGACAGTCGAGGAAGCGTTCCCGATGTGCTCGGTCTCTTCGGAAATTGCCTATCAGGTACAGGAAAAAGCCTTCGACTATCTCGACGCACCGGTTACCCGCGTCACGGGCAAGGACGTTCCGATGCCGTATGCGGCCAATCTGGAAAAGCTCGCGTTGCCGAATGTTTCGGAAGTCATCGATGCGGTCAAAGCCGTAACCTACACGGCCTGAGGCGAAGGAGACGGATATGCCAATCAATATCACCATGCCGGCTCTTTCTCCGACCATGGAAGAGGGCAACCTGGCCAAATGGCTGGTCAAGGAAGGCGACACGGTTTCTGCCGGTGATGTCATCGCCGAGATCGAAACCGACAAGGCGACGATGGAAGTCGAAGCCGTCGACGAGGGAACTGTCGGCAAGATCGTCGTTGCTGCAGGCACCGAAGGTGTCAAGGTCAACGAACTGATCGCCGTGCTCCTGGAAGACGGCGAAGATGCCAGCGCAATCGACACTGCAGGAGCGGCTCCGGCGGCACCTGCAGCGGCGGAGGCACCTGCTGCAGCATCGGCACCGGCTGCTGCACCGGCCGCACCGGCTCCTGCCGGTCCGGCACCGGTTGCGACCGACGGGTCACGCATCTTTGCATCACCCCTGGCGCGCCGACTGGCGTCGCTGAACGGTCTCGACCTCAAGGCTCTTGCAGGCACAGGGCCGCATGGCCGTATCGTCAAGCGCGACATCGAGGCAGCACTCGCTGCGGGCACGGGCAAGGCCGCGCCGGCCGCCGCCGAAGCTCCGGCTGCTGCCGCTGCACCGGCACCGAGCCAGTCCGCGGATCAGGTTCTGAAACTCTTCGACGAAGACAGCTACGAGCTGGTTCCGCATGACGGCATGCGCAAGACCATCGCCAAGCGCCTGACCGAATCCAAGCAGACCATTCCGCATTTCTACGTGTCGGTTGACTGCGAACTGGATGCACTGCTTGCACTGCGTGCACAGCTCAACGGTGCTGCGGCCACCGACAAGGATGGCAAGACGGCCTACAAGCTGTCGGTCAACGACATGACCATCAAGGCGCTTGCCCTGGCATTGCGCGACGTGCCGGATGCAAACGTCTCGTGGACGGACGACAACATGGTCATGCACAAACATGCCGATGTCGGTGTCGCGGTTTCCATCCCGGGCGGCCTGATCACGCCGATCATTCGCCGCGCGGAAGAAAAGCCGCTGTCGGTCATCTCCAACGAGATGAAGGACTACGGCAAGCGTGCGAAAGAGCGGAAGCTGAAGCCGGAAGAGTACCAGGGTGGAACGACTGCGGTTTCCAACATGGGCATGATGGGCGTGAAGAACTTCTCAGCCGTCGTCAATCCTCCGCATGCGACCATTTTGGCCGTGGGCGCTGGTGAAAAACGCCCGGTCGTGAAAGACGGCGAACTGGCCGTTGCGACGGTCATGAGCGTGACGCTCTCCACCGACCACCGCTGCGTGGACGGGGCGCTCGGCGCGGAACTGCTCGCCGCTTTCAAGGGCTACATCGAAAATCCGATGAGCATGCTGGTCTAGGCCTGCTCCGAGGCGCGGCGGCAACGCCGCGCCGTTTTTGAACGATGACTTCTTTCGCCGGGGAAAATACCATGGCTGACACCAACTACGACGTGATCATTATCGGCTCCGGGCCGGGTGGTTACGTGACCGCTATCCGCGCCGCGCAGCTCGGTCTCAAGACAGCTATCGTCGAGCGCGAGCATATGGGCGGCATCTGCCTTAACTGGGGTTGTATCCCGACCAAGGCGCTCCTGCGGTCCGCTGAAATCTATCACTACATGCAGCATGCCAAGGACTATGGCCTGTCTGCCGACAACATCACTTTCGATCCTGCCGCTGTGGTCAAGCGCTCTCGTGGCGTCTCGGGCCAGCTGAATGGCGGCATCGGCTTCCTGATGAAGAAGAACAAGGTCGACATCATCTGGGGTGAAGGCAAGGTCTCGAAGGTCGGTGAAGTCACCGTTTCCAAGAGCTCCAAGAAGGCCATGGAACCTCAGCACCCGGCGCCCAAGGGCACCAAGGGCGAGGGCGTCTACAAGGCCAAGCACATCATCGTTGCCACCGGTGCGCGTCCGCGCGTCATCCCGGGCATCGAGCCGGATGGCAAGGATATCTGGACCTATTTCGAAGCCATGGTCCCGCCGTCCATGCCGAAATCCCTGATCGTGATGGGGTCCGGTGCGATCGGTATCGAGTTCGCGTCTTTCTACAAGACAATGGGTGCCGACGTGACGGTCATCGAGATGATGCCGACGATCATGCCGGTCGAGGATCCCGAGGTGTCCGCCATTGCCAAGAAGCAGATGGAAAAACAGGGCATCAAGTTCCTGCTGGAAGCCAAGGTGTCCCAGGTCAAGAAGGGGGCGGGTGGTGTAACCGCGACCGTCGAGACCAAGGACGGCAAGAAACAGGACCTTACCGCCGAGAAACTGATTTCGGCCGTGGGTGTTGTCGGCAATATCGAAAATCTCGGCCTGGAAGAGCTCGGCGTCAAGACGGACCGGGGCTGTGTCGTGATTGACGGTTATGGCCGTACAAACGTACCGGGTGTTTACGCAATCGGCGACGTTGCCGGTCCTCCGATGCTGGCCCACAAGGCCGAGCACGAAGGTGTCATCTGTGTCGAGAAAATCGCAGGCAAGGATGTTCACCCGATGGACAAGTCCATGATCCCGGGCTGCACCTACTGTCATCCGCAGGTTGCCTCCGTCGGCCTGACCGAACCCAAGGCGAAGGAAGCCGGCTACGACGTCAAGGTCGGCCGTTTCCCCTTCATCGGCAACGGCAAGGCGATTGCGCTTGGTGAACCGGATGGCCTGGTGAAAACCATCTTCGACGCCAAGACCGGTCAGCTCCTCGGGGCCCATATGGTGGGTGCCGAGGTAACGGAACTTATTCAGGGCTACGTGGTCGCCATGAACCTGGAAACGACTGAAGAAGACCTGATGCACACGGTGTTCCCGCATCCGACCCTTTCGGAAATGATGAAGGAATCCGTTCTGGACGCATATGGTCGTGCGCTGAACATGTAGGCAATTTTGTCAGGAATGACTGGACCCGGGCGGCATTTGCGGTAACGTGATGTCGCCCTTGTTTTGTGGCCTAGGGGAGCCTGACATTATGGATGCAAAATCAATACTCATCTGGATTGCAATCGGCATCATTGCCGGCTGGCTGGCGAGTGTCATCGTTGGTGGTGGTGGCCTGATCCGTTACCTGATCACCGGTCTCATCGGTGCGTTTGTCGGTGGATTCATTTTCAAGGTAGCGGGAATCAACATCAATCTCGGCAATTCCTATGTGAATGAAATCGTTGTTGCAGCAATCGGCGCGATCGTCGTCGTTCTCATCGCCAGACTGCTGGCCTGACGCCTGCAAGAACGTCATTGTTGAAAACAAGCGCGCTCGTGGCGATTGTCGCGAGCGCGATTTACTTTGGTGATTGAATTCCTAAATTGAGTGTCGGACCGGTCCTGGTCAGCGTTTGAAAAAAGAGAGCTTGAAGCTATGGGTTTGATCATCACTGTCATCATCGGTCTGATTGCCGGCGCCGTGGCACATCGAGTGTTGAACAGCCGAGGCGGCTTTCTGGGCAGTCTGATTGTCGGTCTCGTCGGGGCGCTGATTGGTGGTGAGTTGGCGTCGCTTCTGAACTTGAATGTGACCGGTGGGATTCTCGACCGCCTGATCATTTCGGTCATCGGCGCCATCCTGTTCCTCTGGGTCTGGAAAAAAGTCTTCAAATAGGTACACGAGGGAACGCATGGCGTCATCTCATGGCAATCCGCTGATCCGGCTGGCAACCTACGGCACGCTCGCACCCGGTCGTCCCAACCATCATCAGGTCGCCGATATCAAGGGCGTCTGGTCCACGGGGACGATCCGCGGGCACCTGACCAAGGTAGGCTGGGGCACCGCGCTCGGCTTTCCCGGATTTGTGCCCGACCCGGACGGAGACGCACTCGAGGTGCATGTTCTGACGTCGGTGGAGTTGGAACATCACTGGGACCGCCTGGACGCCTTCGAAGGGGTCGAGTACCGGCGCGAGACCATTCTCGTCGAAACAACGGCCGGGCATGTCGCGGCTTTCATCTATGTGGTTGAAGAAGAAAAAGAAACATGACCGATCCTGCTGCGATCCGAATAGAAGACTTCCCTCTCCGCACGACTGACAAGCTGCGCTATGCGGACACGGACCGGCAGGGCCATGTCAACAACGCGGTGTTCGCAACGTTCCTGGAAACCGGCCGCGTGGAGTTGCTTTACGGTGGCGCGCTGATGGAGCAGGGAGCAGCTTTTGTTATTGCGCGTCTGGAGCTCGATTTTCTTTCTGAAGTCAACTGGCCCGGTAGCGTCGAAATCGGCACGGCAGTCAAGCAAGTCGGACGCAGTTCGTTCCAGCTGTTGCAGACGGTCTTTCAAGACGGCAAACAAGTTGCAAAGGCAACGACTGTCATCGTTCAGATGAACGAGGAAACGCGCAAATCCCATCCTTTGTCGGATAAAGCGCGAAAGCGGCTTGAAGAACTGGTAAGACCTGCACTAAGCACATAGCAGTCTTAGCTCTTTTGTGGCTTGACCTTTCCTGAGAATAACGACACTTAGGGCCCATGGTTACCATCGTCGACACGCTCAATCGCCCGCAGGCTCAATCCGATGCGCGACCGCGCCATCCGGAGAAGGCACACCGCCCAGACAACCCGATCCAGCGGAAGCCAAAATGGATCCGCGTCAAGGCGCCAACGTCCCCGGTCTATCGCGAGACCCAGGATGTGGTGAAACAGAACAACCTGGTCACGGTTTGCGAAGAGGCGGGATGCCCGAATATCGGCGAGTGCTGGTCGAAGAAGCATGCAAGCTTCATGATCCTTGGAGACACCTGCACGCGCGCCTGTGCCTTTTGCAATGTCCGCACGGGCATGCCGGGCCCGATCGATCCCAAGGAGCCTCAGGGCGTGGCCGATGCCGTTGCCACAATGGGGCTGGAACATGTCGTGATCACCTCCGTCGACAGGGATGATCTGGACGATGGTGGCGCCGGGCATTTTGCAGACGTTATCAGCGCGATCCGGGCAACATCGCCGTCGACGACCGTCGAAGTTCTGACACCGGACTTCCTGCGCAAGGACGGCGCGCTTGAGATCGTTGTCGCGGCGAAACCGGATGTGTTCAACCACAATCTCGAGACCGTGCCGTCGAACTATCTGAAGGTTCGCCCGGGTGCACGTTACTTCCATTCCATTCGCCTGTTGCAGCAGGTGAAGGAACTCGATCCGGAAATGTTCACCAAGTCAGGCATCATGGTTGGCCTGGGCGAGGAACGGAACGAAGTCCTGCAGCTCATGGATGACCTGCGGGTTGCCGATGTCGATTTCCTGACCATCGGTCAGTATCTGCAACCGTCCAGGAAGCATCATCCGGTCATGTCCTTCGTCACGCCGGAAGAGTTTACCGGGTACGAGCGTATCGCCTACGCCAAAGGATTCCTGAAAGTATCGGCAAGCCCGCTGACACGGTCGTCCCATCACGCCGGTGAGGATTTCGCAGAGCTGCGTGCGGCCAGAATTGCGAAGCTCGGCCACTAGGCATCAGGTCAAAACAGGATACATAAAGCCGTATGCCGAGTTTTTCTTCCACGCATGAGGTCAAGCACACAGCGGAGGACATGTTCCGTCTCGTTGCCGATGTGGAGGAGTATCCGAAATTCGTTCCCCTGTGCCAGGACCTTCATGTGCGCGGACGCAAGGAGCTTTCCGACGGTCGCAGCGTTCTGGTGGCTGACATGACGGTCGCCTACAAGTTGTTCAAGGAAACGTTCACCAGCCGTGTGGAGCTGATCCCGGAAAAGAAGACCATCCTCGTCGAGTATCTCGACGGTCCGTTCAAGCATCTTGAAAACAAGTGGACCTTTGAAGAGACAGGCGAGGGGAGTTGCGAAATCGGCTTCTTTATCGCCTATGAATTTCGCAGCCGGACACTCGGGTCGCTCATGGGAGCGATGTTCGACAAGGCTTTCCGGAAATTTTCAAGCGCTTTCGAGGCTCGGGCCGATCAGGTCTACGGAACGTGACACACTCAACTCAGGTCATTTGAACTGCTTGAATGCATCTCGAATGGTTCTCAGACGGTTTGTCCTGATACCCGACCTGTCACGTTCGTTACGGATCTGCTCAACTTCTTTTTTCTTCAAGCCAAGGTCGTCCAGTGTGGCGAATGCCTGATTGTCCGAGCAGACCACGTGCGTTTCGGAATTGATGTTCTCTTCAAGAACGAGAGCCATGCCTGCCGCTGTCTGTTCTTCCGTCCAGATGACCGTGCTTGACGGAACCCAGAAAGTACGGTCGCAGTAGCGGGCTTCGTAATAGCCTTCCTTGGGCTTTGCCAGGACTTCGTGCGAGCCGACAAAGCTCCCGTCGGCATACATTGAGCGGATATAGAAATCACTCTGGCCGAGTGCATTCCCGGTCAGTAATAGACTGCAGATTGCCGATACAGATAATAACGCCTTCGAGCGTGTCATTTCTGAATCCTTGCCCAGTCGTTTTCAAGTAGCCCAGAGAATAAACGGATCTGATTACCTGAGCCTTACCAATTATCCACACGGCAACTCAGTTGCCATGGAATGATTTTGCTGCTTCGTCACCCTTGCGTGGACTGAAGGCATCCCTGATGGCCGCAAAGCGGCTCACCTGGTCTTTGACCACGCCGTCATTCTGCATGACGATTCTGGGGTCTTCCGATACGCCCAGTCCGGCCAAGGTGACCTGTTCTTCGGGATGATCGCAAATCGGGCGCCAGCCACGGCCGCGATTGTATTCGACGCGAACCTTGAACTGTTGCTGAACTTCGAGCTGTGTCCAGGCGACGGTTGCATAGCGAACCCAATAGGATCGACCGCAATACTCAACCTCGACAAGTCCGTCGGACTGCCGGTTGTAGATCCGGTGGGAGCCTCGGAATGTCCTGTTGTCATCCCTGGAAATGATGAAGGTGTCGCCACTTGCCTGCAAATCTCCTGCTCCGGCAGCCTGCGTACTGGCAAGCAGCAGAAAGAAGAGGGCAATGCCAACTGTCTTTTTGAACATTTCCGTTACCCTGCGTGGTTCAAGTCTTTTCGAAACTTTTCCTTCGAGTGTGACCATAAGGGTATTGTTTGTAAAACTCGTTTTGTTCGGGCACGGGTTTTTACTAAAATACTACCTATTTTCTTCTTGCCCTTTGCAAAGCAGGCAAAACCGGTCTGAACAAAGCCTCAATAGGACGGGTCGTTTGGCTATCTGCTGTGATAACTCCCGCGTGCGCTGTCGCCTTTGGAGCTGTTGAATACCTGCCGAATGGCAGACAGACGGCCTTTTGCCGACTTCTCATCTTCCTCGATACCCGCCATGACCTCCTGGGCAGAACGCAGTATCCCGATATCTTTCAGCGTGACCTGGTCCTCAGGATGGGAACAGATCGGTCGCCAACCCTTGCCGAAGTTGAACTCGATCTGAACCGTGTTGCCGCGTTCTGTTTCAAGCTGCGTCCAGGCCACCGTTTTGGCGCGCACGAAATAAGACCGGCTGCAATAGGTCGCTTGCTTCAGCCCGGCTGAATTCTCCCCATAGATCTTGTGACTGCCGACAAAGGTCCCCTGCAGGTCCCGCGATATCAGATAGAAGTCACCCGGTTGCGGAATGGTCGCAGCCAGAACGGAAGAAGTGGTTAGAAACAGGACGGCAATTGCAAGAAGTGTTCGGATCATTTCCGGTCACGCCAGTTCGGGTTCGTTTGGCGCGACTATATCGAGGCGTGCTGCAAATTGTAGTGTGTACCGAAAGTAGAGCTAACAGAGGTTTACTTACGCTGCAGTGTTTAGAATCGAATTCAACGCGACCACGACGGTATCCAGCCTGATTGCTGTTCTGCCGCGATCTTCGAAGGCGCAAGGAGTGTGTGTTGTCGGCTTGCCTGATTGCGCTACGGCAAGATGAACCGTGCCGACCGGTTTGGCTGCACTGCCGCCGCCGGGACCCGCAATTCCGGTGACCGAAACGGCCACATCGGCGTTGGAGCGTGAGAGCGCGCCCTCAGCCATCGCAATGGCGACCTCCTTGCTGACGGCGCCGACCGACTGGATCAGTGTCTCGGAAACACCAAGAAGCTCAGTCTTGGCCTCGTTGGAATAGGTCACAAAGGCTCTGTCGACAACTGCTGAAGAACCTGCGATCTCTGTCAATGCCGCGCTGATGAGACCACCGGTGCACGATTCAGCGGTGGCCAGTTTCTTCCCTTCGGACTGAAGTTTGGCAAGAACCTTTTCTGCAAGCGGGGCCAGGTCTTCAAATCTTTCCACTTTGGTCGTCGTCATCACTCAGGCCTTATTCGTTGTCGTCAAAGGGCAGACGAACGGTAACATTGGCAAGCGCCGCAATGCCTTCCTTGCGCCCGGTAAAGCCGAGTTTTTCGGACGTTGTCGCTTTGACCGAAACGCGGGACGTCGGCAGTTCGCAAATGGAGGCGATCGCGTCGCGGATGTTTTCCCTGTGAGGACCGATCTTGGGAGCCTCACACACGATCGTGACATCGATATGTGAGATCCGACCGTTTCGATCGGCCAGTCTCTGAATTGCATAGCGCTGGAACTGATCGGAAGAAGCCCCTTTCCACCTTGGATCACTTGGCGGGAAATGCTGACCGATATCACCATCTCCAATGGCTCCTAAAGTCGCGTCTGTAATCGCGTGCAGAACGACATCGGCGTCCGAATGACCTTTCAGCTTGTGGGTGTGCGGGATGGAGCAGCCACCCAAGACGACGGCGTCGCCTTCTTCAAAGGCGTGAACGTCGTATCCGATGCCAGTTCGAATATCAGCAAGTTCGGACAGGCGAACGGGGTGGTCGGTGGCATCTGTCATGGTGCTTTGTTTCAACTGCGTTTCTGCGCGCTTCATGTCCGAAGCGGTCGTAATCTTGAAATTTGACGGGTCACCCTCGCTCAGAACCACGGTCATTCCGTGCCATTCTGCAAGGCCTGTGTCGTCGGTAAAGTCCAGATTGGGTGAAAGAGCTGCTGCTTCATGAGCTTCCAGGATACGGCTAAGCGGAAAACCCTGCGGTGTCTGTGCTGCCCAGAGGCCAGTCCGGTCAATCGTCTTCAGCGTTTCTGACCGGGTTGTCTCTTTCTTGATTGTGTCAGCGATAGGAACAGCCGCGAGGGCGCCGTCTGCCCCCTGGTCGAGATCTCCAAGAACCCTGTCGACAATTTCATGTGAAACGAACGGGCGTGCGGCGTCGTGGATGAGAACATAGTCACACTCGGATCGAGATAATGCCCTCAGGCCGGCAAGGACTGAATCTTGCCGTGTTGTTCCACCATGAACAGGTTCAAGAAGTTTGGTCCGGCCCGATTGCTTAACCTGTTCGATTGCCTGTTCATAAAGAGCGCCGTCGTCCGCATGTATCACGGTTACCATGTCAGAAATCCGGGGATGATTCCCCAGCGCATTGAGTGTATGGGTCAGCACCGTCTTGCCCGAGAGGCGCCGATATTGTTTTGGTTTTGTATCCAGCGGATCCGCCAGTCGTGTTCCGCGACCGGCAGCGACGACAATGACTGCCGCGGTTTTTGCCATGAACAGGCTCCTGTATCAGGGGCGAGATGAGTCCGTCTGGTCGTCTTTAACGAAGAACTTGTTCAATCCGCAAATTTTGACTTGTTGCATTGCATTATTTGTCTACAATATGTGCAAATTCAGAAATGCACACACAATGTGCAAATAAGAGGCAAACGTGCTGCCGGAAAAGAAAAAAATCACTGTGGGCACTCATGAGCTCAGCCGGAGAGCCGTCCTTGCTCCCATGTCTGGTGTCAGCGATTTGCCATTTCGCCGACTGGCTGCGCGCTTTGGTGCCGGCATGGTGGTCAGCGAAATGGTCGCCAGCGAGTCCTTCGTCAAGGGCGATGCGGAAACGCAGATGCGTGCTGAAAGTCAGTCAGATGGTTTGCACGTTGTGCAGCTCGCCGGTCGTGAAGCCCATTGGATGGGGGAAGCGGCCAAGGTTATCGCAGACCTCGGCGCCGATGTAATCGATATCAACATGGGCTGTCCGGCCAAGAAGGTGACTTCCGGGTATTCCGGTTCAGCGCTGATGAAGGACCTAGACCACGCGCTTACGCTGATCGAGGCGACGGTTGATGCGGTGGATATTCCGGTCACTCTCAAGATGCGCCTTGGTTGGGATGAAAAGTCGATCAATGCGCCGGAGCTTGCCCGCAGGGCGGAGGCTGCCGGAATCCAGCTCATCACGGTTCACGGCCGGACGCGCTGCCAATTCTATAAGGGTACAGCCGACTGGTCGGCGATCGCCAATGTAAAGTCGGAGATTTCCGTGCCCTTGATTGCGAATGGTGATTGCAAGTCGGCGGCGGACGCCTTGTCCATGATGGAAAAGTCAGGCGCGGATGGGGTCATGATTGGCCGGGGAGCATATGGCCGGCCCTGGCTTCCCGGGCATATCGGGCACTTCCTCGAGACGGGGGAAGCGCTCGCAGAGCCAGAAGGAAGCGATCTCGCTGACCTGGTTTGTGAACATTATGAAGCGATCCTGGATCTCTACGGCGTCCCTGGCGGTGTCCGCATCGCGCGCAAGCATATTGGTTGGTACGTGGATGCCGCTCTGGCGCGAGGGGCTCCGGCGATGCCGGCGGCGATCAGGTCGACGATGATGACGTCCCGTAAGCCGGATGAAGTCCTGCGACTGGCAAATGACTGGTTTTCTTCCTCGAACGAACGGACTGCTGCGTGACGGATACCTTGTCCCCATCAGGGCGCGAAGCCCTTCTCGCGAGCGACGGGCCGACCATACTTGACGCGTTGCCCCACCCGGTTTTGCTGGTGGCGCCGGATGGTGTCATCGAAACGGCAAACACGGCAGCCGAGATCTTCATGAGATCGAGTGTCTCGGTTCTGCAGCGCCATCCGATCAGCGAGTTCGTCCCCTTTGGAAGTCCGCTTCTGACGCTTATCCAGCAGGTGCGGGAGCGCAGCGCGCCCGTAAACGAATACAAGGTCGATATCGGTTCCCCCCGCATCGGCGCACCGAAAGTGGTCGATATCAATGCTGCTCCTGTTGCACACCGGCCCGGCGCTGTTGTGCTGATGTTCCAGGAACGCACCATGGCGGAAAAGATCGACCGTCAGCTCACATCGCGCGGGGCTGCGCGTACCGTGACCGGTCTTGCTGCCATGCTGGCACATGAGATCAAGAATCCCTTGTCCGGGATACGCGGTGCCGCGCAGTTGATTGAACAATCCGTACCCAATGAGGACCGCGCGCTCACCCGTCTGATCATGGACGAGACCGATCGCATCGTGAAACTCGTCGACAAGATGGAAGTGTTTTCCGACGAGCGGCCGATCGAGCGCGAGCCTGTCAACATTCACATCGTTCTGGACCACGTGAAACGCTTGTCCGACAGCGGCTTTGCGCGGGGCAAGAAGATTGTCGAGGTCTATGATCCCTCGCTGCCACCGGTCTATGCCAACAAGGACCAGTTGATCCAAGTCTTCCTCAATCTGATCAAGAACGCAAGCGAAGCGATCGGGGATGATCCGGACGGGGAAATCAAGGTATCAACGGCTTTTCGTCCCGGGGTGAGGCTGTCTGTTCCAGGCACGGTCGAGAGGGTCAGCCTGCCGCTCGAATTCTGCGTGCAGGACAATGGTCCGGGCGTTCCGGACGATCTTCTCCCGCATCTCTTTGAACCGTTCATCACGACAAAAACCAACGGATCCGGATTGGGGCTGGCGCTTGTCGCCAAGATCATCGGGGACCATGGCGGCGTCATCGAATGTGACAGCCAGCCGAGGAAGACCGTTTTCAGGATCCTGTTGCCCGCCTTTCAGGGCGGAGACGACTCTGCTTCTGCGCAGAACAACAAAGGAAACAAGTGATCATGCCGACTGGCACAATCCTAGTTGCTGACGATGATGCGGCGATCCGTACCGTCCTCAATCAAGCCTTGTCCCGTGCAGGATATACGGTCCGTCTGACGTCCAATGCGTCGACCTTGTGGCGTTGGGTCTCTTCAGGTGATGGAGATCTCGTGATCACCGACGTGGTGATGCCCGACGAGAACATTTTCGATGTTTTGCCGCGCATGAAGAAGATGCGGCCAGATCTGCCGGTGCTGGTCATGAGCGCACAAAACACGTTCATGACTGCGATCAAGGCCTCTGAAAAAGGCGCATATGAATATCTTCCCAAGCCGTTCGACCTGAAGGAACTGACCGGGATCGTTCAACGGGCGCTTGAAGAACCGAAGAAGAAACCCGCGCTTGATCTGGACGACGCGGGCGAGGGGATGCCCCTGGTCGGTCGCTCGCCTGCAATGCAGGAAATCTACCGGGTTCTGGCTCGTCTCATGCAGACCGACCTCACCGTGATGATCAACGGTGAATCGGGCACCGGCAAGGAACTGGTTGCACGTGCTTTGCACGACTACGGCAAGCGCCGCAACGGCCCTTTTGTTGCGATCAACATGGCCGCAATTCCACGGGACCTGATCGAGGCCGAGTTGTTCGGTCACGAAAAGGGCGCCTTCACAGGTGCCCAGAACAGGTCGTCCGGGCGCTTTGAACAGGCCGATGGCGGTACATTGTTTCTGGATGAAATCGGCGACATGCCGATGGAGGCCCAGACGCGCCTGCTGCGTGTTCTCCAGCAGGGGGAGTACACGACCGTGGGCGGGCGCACGCCGATCAAGACCGATGTCAGGATCATCGCGGCGACCAACAAGGACCTGCGCCATCTGATCAATCAGGGGCTCTTCCGCGAAGATCTCTATTTCCGTCTCAATGTCGTTCCCATCAGATTGCCACCGCTGCGCGAGCGCATTGAGGACATTCCGGATCTGGTTCGGCACTTCTTTTCGCTCGTGGAAAAGGAAGGGCTTCCTGCAAAACAGATCGACCAGGGGGCTCTCAACCTTCTGCGGCGATATCGCTGGCCGGGTAACGTGCGTGAGCTGGAAAATCTCGTAAGGCGTCTTGCTGCGCTTTATCCGCAAGATGTCATTTCAGAAGCGTTGCTTGAAGAAGAACTCAGTCAGCCTGCTGCGTCCGTCATCGAGGAAGAGACTGCCGAAAACATCAATCTTGGTGGATCGGTGGAGAGGTATCTGTCTGGTTACTTCGATACATTCGGGGAAGCTTTGCCGCCACCAGGGCTCTACCACCGCATTCTCCGCGAAGTCGAGTACCCGCTGATCAGTGCTGCCCTCGCTGCCACACGCGGTAACCAGATCAAGGCTGCAGAGTTGCTTGGCGTGAATCGAAACACACTGCGCAAGAAGATCAGGGATCTGGACATACAGGTCATGCGGTCCACACGCTAGGCATTCTGGCACTCACGCTGCCATTGCCTACGCTCCTATGACTTTTTCTGCTGCCTTGTGGCGAGTCCCGCATGAGCTCATCTCGAATTCGGGATGAAACAGGATTTTGCTTCTCCGTTTCGTTAATGCGACGAGGGGTGCATTTATTCGTTAATTCAACTGGTTAGCTTGCATTCTGAGGTCGCGTTGCACCTTTTTCTGTGACTGATTTAAGTCTGTCGCAATTTCGCAACATTGTGTGGTAAGTTTGCCTCAAAATAACGGGAGTCGGACCTGTCTATTTTAATGACGGGCGCCTAGAGGCTGCATGATACTGGAAGCGGTAGATAAAACGGCTGCGCAATCGAGCGCGGCTGGAAAACTTTGGCGACGGGTCGGCCTCGCGATCATGGTCATCGCCCTGATTTCGATCGGGGTCACCTTTGCGATCCTGATGGGTTTGACATCGATCGACCCGACTCGCGACGTCATCATGACTGCCATGACAATCAACGGGGTGCTCGCAGCCATCCTGCTGGGCGTTATCTCGTTTGAAATCCTGAAGTTATGGCAGGCGCGCCGACGTGGTCGTGCAGCGGCGCGACTTCATGTCAGGGTCGTGGCCCTGTTCAGCCTGGTCGCCGCGGTCCCTGCGGTTTTGATGGCTATTCTGGCAGCAGTTACGCTCGACAGGGGACTGGACCGCTGGTTCGAGGACCGCACGAGACAGATCATCGACAACGCATTGACGGTCGCGCAGGCCTATTTGCAGGAACATGCTAGGGTTTTGCGCGGTGACCTCATTGCGATGACGAACGATATCGACCGCGCCAAGGCCGTCTATGATTTCGAACCGTCCAGATTTGACCAGTTCTTTGCCACACAGGTGTCTTTGCGCGGGATTCTCGCAGCCTTCATCCTGAACGAAAACGGGGATGTCGTAACACGCGTCGTCATCGACCCGAATGCAGATGTGCCGATGCCGCCGGCGGACAGTTTCTTCAAGGCAAAATCAGGCGATCCCATTCTAATTGCCCCGGGTGCTTCAAACCTTGTCGGCGGTGTCATGAAATTGTCCGCCTATGACAATTTTTATCTCTATGCGGTGCGCGCAATCGATCCGAGGGTGGTGGAATATCTCAGGTTGGCGGAAACCGGCGCTTCGCAATACCAGCAGATGGAGAACAGCAGATTTGGCGTGCAGGTTGCCTTTGCGCTCGTCTATCTCGGTGTTGCTCTCGTGCTGCTCCTGTCGGCGATCTGGATAGGATTCGGCTTTGCCAACAGGCTGGTCTCGCCGATCCGAACGTTGATCTCGGCCGCCGACGAGGTGGCCAAGGGCAATCTGGAAGTGAAGGTCAAAACCGAGAAAGCCGGTGGCGACCTGGCCAATCTCGGCACCACCTTCAACAAGATGACCGGCCAGTTGCTTGGTCAACGCGATGCGCTCCTGGCTGCGAACGAACAGATCGATCGCCGCAGACGGTTCAACGAGGCGGTGCTTTCGGGGGTCTCGACAGGTGTGATCGGCGTCGACGATGAAGCATCCATCATGTTGATCAACCGGTCCGCACTGGAACTGCTTCAGCTGGACGAGGTCCAGATTCTCAACCGACCGCTTGTCGAGGTCGTTCCGGAACTCGCGGAGTGCATAGAGGAAGTTCTCAATTCCTCCGGCGAGCGGTTGCCGGAAACACAGGTCGAAATCAATCGCGCGGGTCGTCTCAGAACAATCAATGTCCGCATTACGAGCGAGCAGTCGACACGCCGGGAGCATGGTTTCGTCGTGACGCTGGATGACATCACCGACCTTGTATCGGCGCAGCGGAACTCTGCCTGGGCAGATGTCGCGCGCCGGATTGCACATGAAATCAAGAACCCGCTCACACCAATCCAGTTGTCGGCCGAACGTATTCGCCGACGTTATGGCAAGCGGATTGAAGAGGATCGGGAGGTCTTCGACCAGTGTATCGATACCATCGTGAGACAGGTCGGTGATATCGGGCAGATGGTGGATGAATTCTCGTCCTTCGCGCGCATGCGCAAACCGAACAAGTCTATGGGAGATTTACGCGAAGCGGTGCGTGATGCTGCCTTCATGCAGTCTGTTGCCAATCCCGAGATCAGCGTGACCGCGGAACTTCCGGAGGACCCGGTAAACGTGGTGTTCGATGCAAGGCTGGTTGGACAGGCTTTCACCAATGTGGTGAAGAACGCCACCGAAGCCGTTGGTGCCCGCACTGGTGAAGATCTGCCAAAGGGCAAGGTCATTGTGCGGCTCAACGAAGAGGCGGCTGAGCAAACCGGACGCGTTGTGGTGGATGTCATCGACAACGGCATCGGCCTGCCGGAAGAGAACCGGAGCAGACTGCTCGAACCATATATGACGACGCGCGAGAAGGGGACCGGTCTCGGCCTCGCGATCGTTCGCAAGATTTTGGAAGACCACGGTGGAGGCATCGAATTGCTCGATGCCCCAAAAACCAACCCTGACGACACGGGCACGCTTGTGCGTCTGACGCTTTCGGTGGAAGCCGAGGCCGTTGTCGATCAGGAAACCGAACAGCAAGACCAGACAGTGACAGCACATGGCACATGATATTCTTGTCGTAGACGACGAAACCGATATCCGCGAAATGATCGCCGGTATCCTCGATGATGACGGGTATGGCACCCGGACCGCGCACGATTCCGACAGCGCGCTGGCATCGGTGAAGGAACGCAAACCCTCCCTGGTGATCCTCGACATTTGGCTGCAGGGCAGCCGCCTTGACGGACTGGCATTGCTTGATGTCTTGAAGGAAACGGATCCCGATTTGCCGGTTGTGATCATTTCAGGTCATGGCAATATCGAGACTGCGGTCTCTGCAATCAAGCGCGGTGCGTATGATTACATCGAGAAACCTTTCAAGGCCGATCGGCTGATCCACATCGTTGAACGTGCGCTTGAAGCATCGAGCCTCAAGCGCGAGATCCGGGATCTCAAGCAACGAAGTGGCGAAACCAGTGAAATCGTCGGGGATTCGTCTGCCGCCCATAATCTGCGTCAAACCATTCAGAAAATCGCGGGAACGAACAGCCGTATTCTGATCGTCGGTCCTTCCGGGGCCGGCAAGGAGCGTGCCGCACGCATGATCCACGACCTGTCACCGCGGAACAAAAGCCCGTTCGTGGTCTTGAACGCGGCGACCATCACGCCATCGCGGATGGAAGAGGAGCTCTTCGGGATCGAGGACGAATCCGGCAACCTGCGCAAGATCGGGGCCCTTGAAGAAGCCCATGGCGGGACGCTCTATCTTGACGAAGTGGCCGACATGCCGGCGGAGACCCAGGGCAAGATCCTGCGTGTTCTGGTCGAACAGAGCTTCTCTCGTGTTGGTGGTACCCAGAAGGTCCAGGTCGATATCCGTATCCTGTCCTCGACGTCCAAGAACCTCGAAGAGCACATCGCGTCCGGATTGTTCCGGCAGGATCTCTATCACCGGCTGTCCGTTGTGCCACTGCGGGTTCCCGGACTGGCCGAACGGCGTGAAGACATTCCGGTCCTGGTCCATCACTTCCTCGAACAGATCTCGACGGCTTCCGGCATTCCGCAACGGCCGATCGGAGACGACGCGATGGCCGTACTCCAGACCCATGACTGGCCCGGCAACGTGCGTCAGTTGCGCAACAACGTTGAGCGCCTGCTCATCTTGAGCCGCGGTGATCCGGACAGCACGATTACGGCTGACTTGCTGCCGGCGGAAATCGGAGAAACCCTGCCGAACCTGCCTTCTTCGGGAACCGGAGAACACCTCATGTCGGTCCCCCTGAGGGAGGCAAGGGAGATTTTCGAGCGGGAGTATCTTCAGGCTCAGATCAAACGGTTTGACGGCAACATTTCCAGGACAGCGGAATTCGTTGGAATGGAACGGTCTGCGCTTCATCGCAAGTTGAAAACCCTGGGCATGACCTGATAGGTCTGCGACATTCGATTGAGCATCAAGGCGGGTAGGGCATCCCATGAAAATCGTCATTTGCGGCGCCGGGCAGGTGGGTTACGGCATTGCGGAGCGCCTTGCCGCCGAACAGAACGATGTTTCGGTCATTGATTCTTCACCGCAGCTGATCAATGCCATCGGCGATCAGCTCGACGTGCGCGGTTTTGTGGGGCATGGCGCACATCCGGACATACTTGCACAGGCGGGTGCCGAAGAAGCCGACATGATTGTCGCGGTGACCCTTTATGATGAAGTCAACATGGTGGCCTGCCAGGTTGCGCATTCCCTGTTCAATGTTCCGACCAAGGTTGCCCGTATCCGCGCACAATCCTATCTGCAAGGCCGGTGGCGGAATCTGTTTTCACGCGACAACATGCCGATCGACGTCATCATTTCACCCGAGATCGAGGTGGGCGAGATGGTCTTGCGCCGGCTGGCTCTTCCCGGCGCTGTGGAAACCGTCCGGTTTGCCGACGATCAGGTTGTTGTGGTCGGGATCCAGTGTGAAGAAGATTGCCCGGTCGTCGACACGC
Source organism: Roseibium sp. (assembly GCA_017643925.1). Classification (GTDB taxonomy): domain Bacteria; phylum Pseudomonadota; class Alphaproteobacteria; order Rhizobiales; family Stappiaceae; genus Roseibium. The sequence goes on from JAEPML010000008.1 coordinate 110,022, forward strand.
CCTTGCGGCAGTTGACGGAGCTGTTTCCGGACCTCGGAGCCGTTGTCGTCGGGATTTATCGAAACAACCGACTTTTTGTTCCCAAGAGCAGCGACTCCATTTTGACCGGTGACCTGGCCTATGTGGTTGCCAGACGGGACCAGGTGCGCAGGACGCTCAGCATTTTTGGTCATGAAGAACCGGAAGCCGGGCGCGTCATCATTGCCGGGGGCGGCAATATTGGTCTTTATGTCGCCGAAGCCCTCGAGCAGCGGCAAACCGGCACCAAGATCAAGTTGATCGAGGCCTCCAGGGATCGCGCAATGTCTGTTGCCGACAAACTGAAGCGTTCGGTCATCCTTCATGGCAGCGCGCTTGACCAGGGGATCCTGAACGAGGCCGGAGCTGGTGATGCCGATACGATGGTCGCGCTGACCAACGAGGACGAGGTCAACATCCTGTCTTCGGTCATGGCAAAGAAACTGGGCTGCAAACGGTCCCTGTCTCTACTAAACAATCCAAGTTATCCCGCTTTTGCCAGCGCTCTCGGGATCGATGCCTTTATCAATCCAAGAGCTGTCACCATTTCCAGGATCCTGCAGCATGTACGCCGGGGACGGATCAGGGGCGTGCATTCTCTGCAGAACGGTGCAGCGGAAATTGTCGAAGCGGAAGCACTGGATACGTCACCGCTTGTCGGCAAGCCTCTGCGGGTCATCGATCTGCCGTCCGGCATCCGGGTCGGTGCAGTGTTTCGCGGTGGCGAAGTGCTCACGCCCAATGGGGACCTGCAGATCCAGGCCCAGGATCGCATCGTGATCTTTGCGGTTGCCAACAGGGTCCGTCAGGTTGAGCAGATGTTCCGGGTCAGCCTCGACTTCTTTTGATTGCACTGCCCAATTTCAACGCTTGCATTTGATCGACCAAATGGTCAAAACTGCGATAAATACCAATCGGTTGGGATTGGTTCGCTGTTTAGGAGGATTCATGAGCCGGATAGCCTATGTAAACGGCCAATATGTGCGCCATGCAGATGCAGCGGTTCATGTTGAAGACCGTGGCTACCAGTTTGCCGACGGCGTCTACGAGGTTTGCGAGGTCTGGCAGAACAAGATCGTCGACATGCCAAGGCATCTGGATCGGCTCGGGCGATCCCTGGGTGAATTGCGCATCGACTGGCCGATGTCGAGGGCTGCCGTCGAGTTTGTGCTCAGGCAGGTTGTTACGCGCAACCGTGTGCGAAATGGGCTTGTTTATATCCAGGTAACGCGAGGTGTCTCGAAGCGCGACCATTTCTTCCCGCCAGAAGATGTCGCGCCATCCATTGTCGTAACGGCTCGTTCCTCAAGCCCGGAAGCTGCGAAGGCGCAGGCGGACCAGGGCATTGCGGTGGTCAGCTATCCAGAAAACCGGTGGCCGCGCGTCGATATCAAGACCGTTGCATTGTTGCCGAACGTGCTGGCGAAGCAGAATGCAAAGGAACATGGCGGGAAGGAAGCCTGGTACATCGACGGTGACGGCAACGTCACCGAAGGTGGGTCCACAAACGCCTGGATTGTTACCAAGGATGGCGTTCTTGTTACCCGGCCGGCTGAAAGTGGTATCTTGCGCGGTATTACCCGCGCCGCTGTTCTGGAACTGATCGACCGCGAAGGTCTTTCATTCGAAGAACGGCCTTTCAGTCTTGAAGAAGCCTTTGAAGCCAAGGAAGCATTTGTGACAGCGGCGACGAGCGTTGTCATGCCAGTGACACGGGTTGATGGACGTATTATCGGAAATGGGCATCCTGGATCGGTTGCAACCCGATTGCGCGAATTGTTCCATACTGCTACTGATTTGCAGACGGTATGATTCGATTGGCCTTGTATCGGCTGAATGAATGATAGAAAACAGAGCTGGGGCAGACAGCTCTACAAGGTGGGCAATGCAAAGAAGCGGGCAGAACGTCATCCTTAACGTTTGATTTTGAACGGCTTTTGACGGTAAGCTGCTGAAACGCCGGATGCTCGGCCGCATCCGGAAAAAAACAGGATAAAAAGACTGATGGCTGAGCGCGCACAAAATCTTCAAGACACTTTCCTTAATCACGTTCGCAAACAAAAAACTCCTCTGACGATTTTCCTCATCAATGGTGTGAAATTGCAGGGCGTTGTGACCTGGTTCGACAATTTCTGTGTCCTGCTGCGTCGTGACGGGCATTCCCAGCTTGTCTACAAGCATGCTATTTCCACAATTATGCCAAACGGACCTGTTCAACTGTTCGATCAGGCTGAGGAAAACGCGGAAAAGGCAAACTGATTGAAACCGAAGTCTCGCGCAGACGATTTTTCAAAATCAAACGGAGCTGAAGAGCCCGGTCAGAAATCGCTTAGACTTAAGGACACTGGGGTAGACCGTCTGCCTCAGCCCTTTCGTGCGATGATACTCGAGCCGGTGCTGCAGTTGCGTGGGGAAACCGGGCAACAGGATCTCAGATCAAACCGCAGCCCGGAAGCGCGCCTTGAAGAAGCGCTTGGCTTGAGTGCCGCCATCAACCTGACCATCGTCCAGTCCGGAATCGTACGGGTCAACAATCCGAAGCCGGCCACCTTGTTTGGCGAGGGCAAGGTTGCCGAACTTGCTGGTATTGCCGCCAGTGAAGACATTGATCTCGTGGTGATCGACCATCCTCTCACGCCTGTCCAGCAGCGAAACCTGGAACGGCGGCTCAAGGTGAAGGTAATCGACCGGACCGGCCTGATCCTGGAAATTTTCGGTGACCGAGCGCGGACCAAGGAAGGCCGTCTTCAGGTCGACCTTGCACATCTGAGCTGGCAAAAGAGCCGGCTGGTCCGATCCTGGACCCACCTTGAGCGGCAGCGAGGCGGAGCCGGGTTCATGGGTGGACCGGGTGAAACCCAGATCGAGGCAGACCGTCGCCAGATCCAGGACCGCATCATTGCGCTCCAGAAACAGCTGGAAAGCGTACGCCGTACGCGAAACCTTCACAGGAAGAAGCGGAAAAAGATCCCGCAGCCCGTTGTTGCGCTTGTTGGCTATACCAATGCCGGCAAGTCCACCTTGTTCAACAGACTGACGGAATCCGATGTCTTTGCAAAGGATCTGCTGTTTGCCACGCTGGACCCGACCTTGCGCAAGATCAGGTTGCCACATGGGCGCGAGGTGATCCTTTCCGACACCGTTGGTTTCATTTCCGATCTGCCGACCCATCTTGTCGCCGCCTTCCGGGCGACGCTCGAGGAGGTCCTGGAGGCAGATCTCATCCTTCACGTTCGGGATATCTCGCATCCGGACACCGAAGCGCAGTCAGAAGACGTCATGAAGACGCTGACCGATCTGGGTGTGGATGCCCAGACAGGAGCACCTATTATCGAAGTCTGGAACAAGATCGACTGTCTGGATCCTGCCTATCGTGAAAAGCTCCTTTCAGATGCGTCGGAAGAAGGGCCGATTTCTCTCTCGGCCTTGACGGGAGAGGGGCTTGACCAGCTGTCCGCGCGCATTGATGCGTTCATGGCGCAGCATGACGACATTCTGGAAGTTCAGGTGCCGGTTGCCGAAGGCGCCTTGCTGGCCAAACTCTACCAGATGGCGGAAGTCCTCGAACGAAGCGATGCAGAGGATTTCGTGACAGCCGAAGTCAGGGTCTCCGACAAGCAGCGCGGGCCCTTCAGGGAGACCTTTGGTCCCTTCATTCAATCACCGGAGTGAGAAGGACGCACACCGTCCTGTCGTGAAGCTGCCCCACGCGGTTGCTGCGGTGTGTCGAGAACACAGCAAAGAAGCGTTGGCGACGAAGCGTCGCTTTGGATCGCCAGCAGCTTGTTGATCAGTTCAAGCTTGGCTTCATGCCCCGATTTCATGGAGATTGCCATAACAAGGGGGTGTTTTTGCAGGATCTTCGCGTTCTTGTCTATTCCGCGCAGGGAGAGTTCCTCCGCGACATGCAACATGACCGCCGGGTCGGTCAGTGCAAAATCGACGCGGCCCGCAGCCAGGACCCTGGCTAAATCGTGCTCGTTCTCCGCCCCGTCTTCAGGGTCGTAATAGTGATAGATCTGCCTTTGAAGCGCAGCGGGGTAGACGTAAGATCTGACGAATCCAACGCGGTAGTTCTGGAACATTTCCTCGATCGTGGTCCAGCTTGCCGTTGTGTCTTCTCTCTGCATCACCCCGACAAGCGACAGACTGACTGGCGCTGATGCCACGAAACCGTCCAACACTTCTTCGGGCCAGGCGGGAAAATATCCTACATAGTTCGCGGTCTGGGCGACAGCCTGGGCCCGTGTCCAGGGCATGTAATCGACTTCAAGGCGAATATCCGCATTCTCAAGCGCCTTGCGAAGGGCCGATATTGCAGTTCCTCCATCTGTCAGGCTGGATCCGGCGTAAGGTGGCCATTCAAGGGACGCAATTCTCCAGGTCTCTGCCCAGGCCTGTAGTCCCCCATGCCCAACCAAGAACATCCAGCTCGTTATCAGTCGCAACCACATCATCATGTGTGACCGTTGGAATTGTTTGGTTTCTTCACTAAACGGCAAAAATTACGCAAAGTAAATCTTGGAATTTTTCACTGCTTTCAATAGCTTGTAGTACGCTCGCCGTTTCAATTTAAGCGAGAAGAAATAAGCCGTCTAAACTATTGAGTGGACGGTTTCGAATTCTTGCGGCCGGAATTACAGAGGGACCATGAGCACCAGTCTTTTCAATCTTGCAGGCAAGCGGGCGCTTGTTACAGGGTCATCACAGGGAATCGGATTTGCCTTGGCGAAGGGGCTGGTCGATGCAGGAGCGGAACTCATCCTGAATGGGAGAGATGAAGCCAAACTAGCCAAGGCCTCAGAGGCCATCGGCGCGCGACAGTGCCTTTGCCTCGATGTGACCGATCACAAGGCTGTCCGGTCGGAAATCGATGCATTTGAAGACCGGACCGGTCCTATCGACATTCTGGTGAACAATGCAGGCATGCAGCATCGTGGGCCGCTTGAGAACTTTCCGCCAGAAGCGTTTGAACGCATGCTGGCCACCAACATTTCCTCTGTTTTCAATGTGGGTCAGGCGGTTGCGCGGCACATGATCGACCGGGGTGCAGGCAAGATCATCAATATCGCCAGCGTGAATACGGCCTTGGCGCGTCCCGGAATTGCACCCTACACCGCAACCAAGGGAGCCGTGGCCAATCTGACAAAAGGCATGGCCACTGATTGGGCCCGGTATGGTCTGCAATGCAACGCGATTGCTCCGGGATATTTCGATACGCCTCTGAACGCTGCCCTGGTGAATGACCCTGTCTTTTCCGACTGGGTACAGAACAGGACGCCGGCCGGGCGTTGGGGGCGCCTGGAAGAACTTGTAGGGGCTTGTGTCTTCCTCGCGTCCGATGCTTCAACCTACGTGAATGGGCACGTGCTCTATGTCGATGGCGGAATGTCCGCATCGATTTGAGGAAACCGAACCGGGTTGCCCCGCTGACTAGAGTTTCTTCGCGGCCTGCCAGGCCGCTTCCATTTCATCCAACGTCATGGCGTCCAGCGTGGTCGCGGTCGCCTTGGCGTGTTTTTCAATTTCTGAAAAACGTTTCCTGAATTTCCGATTGGTGCGGCGGAGGGCCTCCTCGGGGTCTATGTCCAGGTGTCGCGCCAGATTGGCCAGCGCAAAAAGCGTGTCGCCAAGCTCGTCCGTGATCCGGGCCTTGTCGGGTGCGTCCTTCTGGAGTTCTTCATCCAGTTCAAGGGTTTCTTCCCGGATCTTGTCCAGAACCAGATGGGCATTGTTCCAGTCAAAACCGACTTTCGAGGCACGTCTTTGTAGCTTGTCGGCTTCCTGCAGGGACGGGAAGGCGGTCGGCACCTCGTCCAGAAATCCGGCTTCGCGCTCGGCCAGTCCAAGCGCTTCGCGTTCAGCCCGTTTTTCCGCTTTCTCCTCGGCCTTGATCCGCTCCCAGATTCCCTTGACGTGTTCGGCCTTTTTACCGTCTTCGTCCCCGAACACATGGGGATGGCGGCGGATCATCTTCCTGGTGACACCCTCGACCACGTCGGCGAAGTCGAAGTGATCGTCTTCCTCGGCCATGCGGGCGTGATAGACCACCTGCAGCAGCAGATCACCCAGTTCCTCCCGCAGGTTCAGGTAGTCCTTCTGCGCGATGGCGTCGGCGACTTCGTAGGCTTCTTCCAGCGTGTAGGGTGCGATGGTCTCGAAACTCTGTTCCAGGTCCCAGGGACAGCCGGTGACCGGTGTTCTGAGGGCGGCCATGATTTCGATGAGGCGGGTGATATCGCGGCTGGGTGTCATTGCGGATCCAGAAAATGTCTGCGAGGTGGGACGGCGTCTAACCGGGCGTGATCCTTAGATACATGTAAAAGAGCAAGGCTGGAATCGCCAAAATGCCGATGAAGATCATCAAGATCTTCATCGGCAAGGAATGTCCTTTGAAACCGTCGTAACGTGCACGCCTGTCACGATATTCGGAATAGCGCAAAAGCGGAATTGCGATCATGAGCGCAAGTCCCGACACGATCGCAAAACCCGCCAACACGTTTTCAGAGAAAAACGTGTTGAGCAAATCAACGCCTCATCGATGGATGCCAGAACGTGACCGCCCGTTCCAGAAGCGCAACGATGCCGTAGAAGAGGGAGCCTGCCAAAGCCGCGATGGCGATTTCAGCCCAGACCATGTCCACATTCATGCGTCCGACTTCTGTCGAGATCCTGAAGCCCATGCCGACAATTGGTGTTCCGAAGAATTCGGCAACGATTGCCCCGATCAGGGCAAGCGTGGAATTGATCTTCAGCGCGTTGAAGATAAAGGGCATGGCCATGGGCAGGCGCAGCTTGAACAATGTCTGCCAGTAGCTGGACGCATAGGTGCGCATCAGGTCCCGTTGCATTGCATCAGAGGCCGCAAGACCGGACACCGTGTTCACCAACATGGGGAAGAAGGTCATGATGATGACAACAGCTGCCTTGGACGGCCAGTCGAACCCGAACCACATGACCATGATCGGTGCCACGCCGATGATGGGCAACGCGGAGACCAGATTGCCGATCGGCAACAATCCACGGCGCAGGAAAGGCACCCGGTCGACGAGGATCGCCGTCAGGAATGCCGAACCGCATCCTATGAAATAGCCTGCCAGCACAGCCTTCAGGAAGGTCTGCTGGAAGTCGGCCCAAAGGATCGGCACCGACCCCGTCAACCGCACCCAGATTTCGGATGGAGCTGGAAGCAGCACCTTGGGTACACCGGCACCGGTCACGACCAGCTGCCATATGACGAGGATGGTAATCCCAAAGAGCGCCGGAATTACGAGGTTGATGATACGTGTCGCTGCCTGCGATCTGGATTTCCAGATGGCAAGGCGTTCGACAAACAGCCAGGACGCGGCCCAGGCCGCGGCCGTCAGGGCCCAGAAACCGATGGTAGCCTCACCGGCATAGTCCGAAGCTGTGTCGATCAGCAGCCAGGCCGCGACGGCCGTGACAAGTCCCAGGGCAACATCGCCAATCCAGTTTCGCATGAAACCAAGTTCATAACGCACGCCCGCTATTGCCAGGATAACGAGGCAGACGGCGAGTTTGGGCACCTCCATGACACCGATATCCGGTTTGAAGATCGGCATGAACAGGCCGACAACGACCATGGTGACCACGAACCACGCCAACAGGGCAGGCATGTCGAAACGGCGTCGGGAAACGATTGTGGTGCTCATCGGTTCATCCCCATGCGTTTCAAGGTGAGTTTTTCAATGACCCCGATGAGTGCCACAAGCGATCCGGCCAGGAAGGCGGCCATCAGCAGCGCTGACCATATCTGGATGGTCTGGCCATAATACGAGCCGGCCAGCAGGCGGGCCCCCAGTCCGGCGACCGCACCTGTCGGCAATTCACCGACAATGGCCCCAACGAGAGATGCGGCCATACCGATTTTCATGGAGGTGAAAAGATAGGGAACGGCATAGGGCAGGCGCAGTTTCCAGAAGGCCTGCAGCCGGGTTGCCGAATAGGTGTGCATGAGGTCCATGTGGATGACTTCAGGCGATCTGAGGCCCTTCACCATGCCCACGGTGACAGGGAAGAAGGACAGATAGGTGGAAATCATCGCCTTGGGCAAAAGCCCCGAGATGCCGACGGCGTTCAGAACGACGATGATCATCGGTGCGATGGCGAGGATGGGAATGGTCTGCGAGGAAATGACCCAGGGCATCAGGGATTTGTCCAGAACCCGCGAATGCACGATGCCAATGGCGAGCAGGATGCCGAGCGATGTCCCGATCAGGAAACCCAGCAGCGTCGAAGAAAGCGTGATGCCGCTGTGGTAGATCAACGACCGCTTGGAGGTGATCTTCTTTTCCACCGTAGTCTTGTAGATCTCGATCACCACCTGGTGAGGGGCCGGCAGGACCGGTTTCTTTTGCGCCAGCGTGTCGGTGATCAGCTGTGATGTGCTGACATCCGTCTGTCCCGCCCTTTCATAAAGGTCGTATTGGAACGGCGTGTTCAGGGCAACGGCGGCGATGTACCAGATGGCCATGATCGCCGAAACCACGACGATCACCGGTCCGACCGTTCCGGACATGAGACCGGCAAACGGGCTGGTGCTGCGTCCTTGGGTGAGGGTGGCGTCTGTCATCTGTATCCGCTCCTCAAGCCTTCCCGGGAATGTTGCCTGCAGTCAGGTCCATGCATTGACCAATGGATCAACGCAGGAATTTCCGGAACCCCAAAGGAAAGGGTCGCAGGACAGTCCCTTTCAAGAGGAACACAGCTTGGCGTCAAGGCATCAGTCCTCATAGGAGTGTCCCGCTCTCAAGCCATCCCGGACCCGATGCGCAATTTTCAGGAATTCCGGGGTCTCGCGGATGTCGAGATTGCGGTCACGAGGCAGGTCGCTGTCGATGATGTCGTAGATCCGGCCCGGGCGTGGACACAGGACCACGATCTTGGTGGACAGGAACACGGCCTCGGGAATGGAGTGGGTCACGAACACAACGGTCTTGTTGGTCTTGGCCCAGAGCTGCAACAGCTGCTCGTTGAGGTGATCGCGGACAATCTCGTCGAGGGCGCCGAAGGGCTCGTCCATCAGGAGAAGGTCCGGTTCCACGGCAAGCGCGCGGGCGATCGAGGCGCGTTGCTGCATGCCGCCGGAAAGCTGCCACGGGTATTTCTTTTCAAAGCCCGAAAGGTTCACCAGCTCCATGTTTTTCTTGATGCGGTGCTGCTGAACATCCTTGCCGAGCCCCATGATTTCCAGGGGCAGGGCAATGTTCCGGGCAATCGTGCGCCAGGGATAGAGCGCTGCTGCCTGGAAAACATAGCCATAAGCCCGGTTGAGGCGGGCTTCTTCCGGCGAAACGCCGTTGACTGTGATCGAGCCCGCCGTCGGGCGTTCAAGGTCGGCGATCACTCTCAAAAGTGTGGTCTTGCCGCAGCCGGATGGTCCGATGAAAGACACGAAATCGCCTTCGTCAATCTTCAGATCGATATCGGACAGCGCGTGCACCGGTCCGTCATTTGTCTCGAAAGTGAGCGAGAGATTGTCGATATCGATTACCCGGTTCGGGCTGGCGCTGTTTTTGTTTACCACCATCTCGGTGTCCTTTGCGCTGGCAAGAGCAGTCATTCATTCCTCGCTACACGAAATCAAGCGGTGGCAACAGGGTCGCCACGCTATTTCCGATTGCCCGACGGACCTAAGCCATCTGTGGTCAAGCGCTGTTCGTCGGGCGTCCCCGGCCTTGCGCCGGGGCTCGCTTCAGGTTCCTGGTCGCAGGGCGGGCGTCAAACACCGCTGGCCGGGATGCCGGTTCGTTCCACTTTGCGCGGAGCTGTCAGCTCCTTCCATGTGCTGAGGGCCTTGTTCACAGCCTGGTAGGGCTCGCGGGCAACAAACTCGCCGTGACCCTGCTGGTGATTGACCGTGCCGTCCTCGACGGCGACACGACCGCGGGTGAGCGTATAGCGGGGCAACCCCTTGACGGCCTTGCCTTCGAAGACGTTGTAGTCGATGGCGGACTGCTGGTTGGAGGCGGAAATCGTCTTTTCCTTTTCAGGATCCCAAACAACAAGATCGGCGTCTGCTCCAACCAAAATTGCTCCTTTTTTCGGATAGATATTCAGGATCTTTGCAATGTTGGTTGAAGTCACCGCGACGAATTCGTTTGGCGTCAGGCGACCGGTATTGACCCCGTAGGTCCAGAGCATCGGCATGCGGTCTTCCAGGCCACCGGTTCCGTTGGGGATCTGTGTGAAGTTGCCGATGCCTGTGCGTTTCTGCTCGGTCGTGAAGGCGCAATGGTCGGTGGCGACCACCTGCAGGGAGCCGGATGCCAGGCCGGCCCAGAGCGAATCCTGGTGTTTCTTGTCGCGGAAAGGCGGTGACATGACGCGGCGGGCCGCATGGTCCCAGTCCTCGTGCTTGTATTCGCTGTCATCGAGCGTCAGGTGCTGGATCAGCGGCTCACCATAGGCACGAATGCCGTTCTGGCGTGCCCGGCGAATGGCTTCATGGGCCTGTTCGGAGGACGTGTGCACGATATAGACCGGCACGCCGGCCATATCTGCAATCATGATGGCCCGGTTGGTGGCTTCGCCTTCCACCTCGGGTGGGCGGGAATAGGCATGTGCCTCGGGGCCGTTGTTGCCTTCGGCGAGCAGCTTCTGCTGAAGCGTTGCGACCACGTCACCGTTTTCGGCATGCACCAGGGGCAGGGCCCCCAATTCCGCGCAGCGTTGGAAGGAGGCAAACATCTCGTCATCATTCACCATCAGCGCGCCCTTGTAGGCCATGAAATGCTTGAAAGTGTTGATGCCCTTTTCCTGGACCACCTTCTGCATGTCGTCAAAGACCTGCTCACCCCACCAGGTGATCGCCATGTGGAAGGAATAGTCGCAATGGGCCATTGTCGACTTGTTGTCCCACATTTGCAGCGCTTCCAGCAGGGACTGTCCCGGGGAGGGCAGGGCGAAGTCCACCACCATTGTCGTGCCGCCCGCGAGGGCAGCGCGAGTGCCGCTGTCGAAATTGTCCGACGAGAACGTCCCCATGAACGGCATTTCAAGATGGGTGTGCGGATCGATGCCGCCAGGCATGATGTAACAGCCGGTTGCGTCCAGGGTCTCGTCGCCGCTGAGGTTCGGCCCGATCTCGACGATCTTGCCGCCTTCGATCTTCACGTCGGCTTCATAGGACAGATCGGCGGTGACGACGGTTCCACCCTTGATCACTTTGCTTGCCATTGTCGTTCCCCTTTGCTTGTGTTTCGTTTCGGTCGTTCAGACCGACAAGTGTTTTCCTAGTTCCGCTCCGGACACCAAAGAGCCGGTGCGGTCAGAGCGCGATCCTTCAGGATCATGGAAATTCCGTATTTCTTTGCAATTTCGCAGGCCCGGCTGAAATGGATCGGCCTATCCGTGTATTCCGCGTTGAAGATGGGTTTTCCGGCATCGCTATAAGCGGTGTACGCCTTGCAGCTTCTGTCCTGGAAACAGCTTTCGGAAATCGCGAAATCGAACGTGTCGACCAGGTCTTCGGTCAAGTCAGGCACGTTTTTCTGGGCAATCTTCAGTCCCATGCCCTCGGCCGTTGCCGCAAGCAAACGGACATAGGCGATCGTGTGCCGTGCCGTAATCGGAAAGCCGCTGTCATTGTCGTGGACGTCCATATTGTCCGCCTCGATCGCATCGAAACCCATGTTCTTGCAAGTTTCAAACCGCGCGGCCATCAGCGGCTGCAGGATCGTCAGTCGGCGAATGTCCAGAAAGCGTTCGTCTGACCAGTCCTCATAGGTGTTGCCGATGACTTCCCTCGGAAACGCAGCTCTATCCGGCGCTGTTCGTTCCAATGTGCCGACGCTGACGTAGCAGATGGTCCTAACGCCCTTTTCACGCAGTTTGGCGAGATCGTTGTCCGAGACGAGATCCGGATGCAGCGCCATCACTTTCACAGACCGGTCCAGATCGGCCGGTCCGGTCAATTGCCAGTCCCAGCTGTCACCAACGGAAAAGGCGAGGGCAGTGCCAGGCAGTGCAACAAGACTGCCAGCAAGTGCCATCGCTTTTCCGTTCAAGCCCATACTCGTCAAGGTTCCTTTTCACAGGGTCCCGGCTCAAGGCCGGGACGGCAGATTTTAAAATCAGCTAACTGATGCTGTCCCGTACTAGAACTGGGACGGCGCTAGTTCTTGTCTCAGGTGCCGTCCCGGACCTGATCCGGGATCACTCAATCCTGCTTACTCCACAATCTCGGCCGTCTCGACCACTGCATGGAACAGGACATCTGTTCCGGCCTTGGCCCAGTCCTTGGAGATTTCCTCTGCCTCGTTGTGCGACAGGCCGTCGACGCAGGGGCACATGATCATGGCCGTCGGAGCGACCTTGTTGATCCAGCATGCATCATGACCGGCACCGGAAATGATGTTCTGGTGCGAATAACCAAGGCGTTCTGCGGCATTGCGGACGGCCTCGACACAGGTCTTGTCGAACTCGACCGGGTCGAAGCCGCCGACTTTTTCAAACTCAACTTCGAGACCCATGTCGTCGCAGATCTTTTTGGCGCCAACTTTCAGCCGGTCTTCCATATCCTTGATCACCGCGATATCCGGTGAGCGGAAGTCGATGGTGAAAACCGCCTTGCCCGGGATCACGTTGCGCGAGTTGGGATAAACGTCAATATGACCGGCCGCGCCGACCGCGTGCGGTGCATGGGACCAGGCGATCTCGTCGACCAGCTCAAGAATACGCGCCATGCCGAGACCTGCATTCTTGCGCATCGGCATTGGTGTGGAGCCGGTATGGCTGTCCTTGCCGGTCACCGTCACCTGCGTCCAGGAAAGGCCCTGGCCATGCGTGACAACGCCGATATCCTTGTTTTCCGCTTCCAGGATCGGGCCCTGTTCGATGTGAAGCTCGAACATGGCATGCATCTTGTCCTTGCGAGCACCGACTTCCTCGTCACCCACCCAGCCGATGCGTTTCAATTCGTCGCCGAATGACTTGCCTTCCGCGTCTTCGCGCTCATAGGCCCAGTCCTGCGTATGAACGCCGGCAAAGACACCTGATGCCAGCATGGCCGGGGCAAACCGGGTGCCTTCCTCGTTGGTCCAGTTGGTCACGACGATCGGATGCTTCGTCTTGATCCCGAGATCGTTCATGGTGCGCACGACTTCAAGGCCGCCCAGAACCCCCAGGACGCCGTCATACTTGCCACCGGTCGGCTGGGTGTCGAGATGGGATCCGACATAAACAGGGAGGGCGTCCGGGTCGGTACCTGGTCGCGTCATGAACATGTTGCCCATGGTGTCGACGCCCATGGTCATTCCGGCTTCTTCGCACCATTTCTGGAAAAGCTTGCGGCCTTCGCCGTCTTCATCCGTGACGGTCTGGCGGTTGTTGCCTCCGGCAACGCCCGGGCCGATCTTGGCCATTTCCATCAGGCTGTCCCACAACCGGTCTGCGTTGATCCTCAGGTTTTCGCCGGGAGCTGCCATGAGCTTGTCTCCTATTTCAGTTCCGTTTCGACGAAAGACATCGGACTGTCTCCGCCATTGATAACATTGTGCTCCACGCCTTCGTCGCGCCGATAGACCGTTCCCGCCGGAACAAGTACAGACCGTGTTTCACCATTCGGTTCTTCGAGCAGCATGCTGCACTCTGTCAGCGCGGTGATGACATAGTCCAGTTCGTGGCGGTGCCAGCCTGTCTCCGCGCCCGGTGCGAAGTCGAACCGGGTCACGCGAACCCTGTCATCGTCGATCAGCTGGCTGGCTGTTGCCTTTTGTCTGGTCATCGCATGCAAATCCCGCTTGAACCCGGATCTGACTGCCGCCGCAAGTCGGCGGCAGACGATGGGGTCAGTCGATTGCGTTCAACACACTGCGCAGCTTGCCGAACAACTCATCGATCTGTTCCCTGGTGATGATGAGTGGCGGCGACAGCGCAATGATATCTCCGGTCGTCCGGATCAGAATGCCGTCATCATAGGCCTTCAGGAAGGCCGAGAATGCCCGTTTTGTCGGTTCTCCGGCAATCGGTTCAAGTTCAATGGCGCCGATCAGGCCGAGATTGCGAATGTCGATGACATGCGGACAATCCTTCAGGGAATGCAGCCCGTCTTCCCAATGCTGAGCCAGATCCGCGGCCCGTGTCAGCAAGCCTTCCTCGTCATAGGTGTCGAGTGTTGCCAATGCTGCGGCACAGGCAACCGGATGTGCGGAATATGTGTAACCGTGAAACAGCTCGATCATGTGAGCCGGGCCGGTCATGAATGCATTGTAGATGTCTGACGAGCAGAAAACGGCCCCCATCGGGATTACGCCCGACGTCAGACCCTTTGCCGTGGTGACGAGATCCGGTGTCACGCCGAAGAAGTCGGTCGCAAAAGGCGAACCGAGACGCCCGAAGCCGGTTATGACCTCATCGAAAATAAGCAGGATACCGTGCTGGGTACAGATTTCACGCAGCCGCTCCAGATAACCTTTCGGCGGGATCAGAACCCCTGTCGAACCGGCGACCGGCTCGACAATCACCGCTGCAATCGTCGACGGGTCATGTAGCTGGATGATACGGATCAGGTCTTCGGCATATTCGGCGCCACTTTCAGGCATGGCCCGTGAAAAGGCGTTGCGGTCCGGATCATGGGTGTGACGCATGTGGTCGACACCGGTCAGCAGAGACCCGAAATGCTTGCGGTTTGCAACGATGCCACCGACCGAAATACCACCAAAGCCAACACCGTGATAGCCGCGTTCACGTCCGATGAGCCGTGTGCGGGTGCCTTCCCCGATTGCACGCTGATAGGCCAGGGCGATCTTGAGGGCCGTGTCGACACTTTCCGAACCGGAGTTCGTGAAGAACACATGGTCGAGCGGTGAGGGCATCAGGGCAGCGAGACGGGCGGCCAGTTCAAATGCCTTGGGGTGCCCCATCTGGAACGCTGGCGCGTAATCGAGTTCGGCGACCTGGTTCTGGACGGCTTCCACGATCTTCGGACGGGAATGTCCCGCGTTGCAGCACCACAAGCCGGCGGTTCCGTCGAGAACCTGACGACCGTCGGACGTTGTGTAATGCATGTCCTTCGCCGAAACGAACATGCGGGGGGTCTGCTTGAATTGCCTGTTTGCCGTAAACGGCATCCAGAACGCTTCAAGGTTGTTTGTGACAGCCTGGCTCGGTGCTGACATGCGTCCTCCTCCGGTCCCGGGTGGACCGTTTGCTGGTTCCGCGCGAAGAGGAGCGCAGTGCCGTGCTATCCGTGTTTGAATCGGTCGCAGCGGCAGGGTCCTCTCCCCACAATGTTCCCTGGCACGCAGTTGGGACTTTATCCTCTGTTCTGGTGCCGTAAATCTCTGGTTGGCCCACTGGCCGGATCCGGATTTTTCCGGTTGTAATTATGATGATCACTTCGCTTAAATCCATCAAGAGTTGCCCATTGCAGCGACTCTTGTGATCGACTAGCCTTCTGACCATCTGGTCAATTTACCCTAGGAGGGATTTGACCAAATGGTCAAGATACAATTCCGGTCTTTGTGACTAATTTCCAGTCATTCGGGTTTGAAGGGGACTTGATCGCTCAGTTGGCGCTGAAGTGTCTGATATTTCAGCGCAATGGCAATGTTGGATAGAAGGGCAGCCTGAACGGGTTGCGGAAATTGGTTGATGGCAGGTGTTGGCGGGCAGACGCAGTCTTCTTCAAAGACGGGTGGAATGAGCCGAATTCAGGAAAAGAACAGAAACCTGATTCTCGATGCCGCCCTTGGTGAATTTTCAAAGAAGGGATTTTCCGGAGCAACGGTCGAACGGATCGCAGCCGAAGCAGGCATGTCGAAGTCGAACCTGCTTTATTATTTTTCCTCCAAGGAAGCGATTTATAACGCGACCCTGGCCCATATCCTCGAGGTTTGGCTGGCGCCCCTGAAAACGCTTGATCCTGCAGGGGATCCAGCACGGGAACTGGCGGGATATATCTGCCAGAAGATCGAAATGTCAGCGAATTTCCCTGAAGCTTCAAGGCTCTTTGCCAATGAAGTGATGCAGGGTGCGCCTCAGATCCTGCCAATCCTGGAGACGGATCTGAAACGTCTTGTCCAGGAAAAATGTGGCGTCATAGAAGACTGGATCGACGCGGGCAAGCTCCGCAGGGTCGATCCGTTGCACCTGATTTTCACAATCTGGGCCACGACCCAGCACTACGCTGATTTCTCGGTGCAGATCCGTGCCCTGACCGGTCGCGACCTGAGTGATGCGGCGTTCCTGCAACAGACCGAAGAAGCCGTCACGTCGCTCATCCTGAATGGCGTTGGCCTTGCGTGGCCACCCGAAGAGACAGAGCAGGAATGATGGATGAGCAGGGCGATCCCTATGAGAAATCGCGAATTGCGGTCACCGACAGGCTCTTCATTCTGAAGGAAGACCTGAGCGAAGATTTCATTCGCGCCTCGGGCCCCGGTGGGCAGAACGTCAACAAGGTGTCCACCGCCGTCCAGCTTCGTTTCAATCTCGAGGCAAATCAGACACTTCCGCAGGACGTGAAATCCCGTGCAGCCAGGCTTGCGGGCAGCCGGTTGACACAGCACGGTGAAATCATTCTCCAGGCAGACCGGCACAGGACCCGCGAACGAAACAGGGACGACGCCCTTCAAAGGCTTCTCGATCTTCTGCGGCGGGCTACGGAGAAACCCAAACCGCGCAAGGCAACAAAGCCAACGCTCGGGTCAAAGAAGCGTCGGCTCGACGCCAAGAAACAACGTGGCCAAATCAAGAAAATGCGCGGTAAGTCCCGAGGATTCGACGATTAGTCTGCCGGTGACCGGCTTTCCGATTGCCCGGTAATTGCCCTTGAGAGTGAACCGGCTTGCCTAAAGTCCGGCGAGCTTGCGGTAGCCAAGCTGTTGTATCTTGTTCAAGAGGGGATATCTCGGATCCGGCCGAGGGCCTTGGGCAACCGGGACGTCAACAAGAGATTGCTTTACAATGTTCTTTGCCGCCGTTTTGGTTTGAAGCGCCACCAGATACAATTTTCCGGTCAGGGACATCGGTTCCTTGATCGTAAGCCTCGAGAGTTCATCGACGCCAAAACGTTCCTTGTAGCTGGACGTCCCGGGACCAAGCACATATTTCTTCAGTCCCCTTCGATGCGCCCACTCCATTTCAAGCGCCATGGTCACTATGCCGGGTGAATGGCGCGTCCAGGGGCCTTCCTCGAAAGAAGCCAGTTGTGCGTTCATCACGCCGTTCTGGTTCATGGCAAAACTCGTGGCGATCCATCTGTTCTGGATTCTCAAACCGAGAAAAAGGGCGTCGCCGCGCGCGCACTTCTTGTGTGCAACTGCGCGAAAGAGTTCCTGGCGGCGTGGATCGGCAATACCGTCCTTTTTTCCGATGGTCCGGAACCGTTCGCGCCGCTGTTCGAGCATGGCATCAAATGCCGCATCGATTTCGTCATGGCGCGTAATGTGGACCACCTCGGCACCGAAGTCTTTTTTCAGCCGGCGCATCTTCTTCATCACCTGCTTATAGGCGCTGTTGCGCTTTCGGTAGGTTTCAAACCGGTCGGCTGTCAGAGGAACAACGTAGGTCGTCTCTGTGCCCTGTGCCTTCCATTTAAGAAGCGAGTGCATGGCATCGGAACCATTGATCCCATTGCACCAGTTCTTGGACTGCAGGACATCAAATTCGGAGGCAAACGCCAAAAACGCAGTCGTCGCCTGTCTTGCAGCGGCGTGCCGCGAGAAGACGTCGGGGCAATAGAGGGGCAGGGCGTAGTCCATGACGTCGTAGTCAAGGGTTTCCAGGATACGAACGTTCAGAACATGTTTTTCGACCATCGGCATGACCAGAACGGCCCGCCCATCTGAACGATCTCGAATAAGCACGTACCGTGGAACATCTGTCCCTTGCTCCAGAAAAGAGCGATGTACCGCTGTTACATAATCAAGACTTTGAAAAGCAGTGCCTGTACCGGTCTGCTCGAGGGCAGCCCAGGCCGTTGTGAGTTGCGGATCGTCAATCGACGAGTAGCACTCTACCGAAAATCTGTTTTGCTTCATGACCGCCTCTTCATGAAATCAAAATGTCCTTCATTCTTGTCCAGGTCGATTTGTACCCGGCTGAAGCGCCGGTCCCAACGTACAAACCTGCCAGACCATCACCCCACCATGGGGCTGTATTTCGTTAGGTCGGGTTTTCCGAAACATCCCTGTGTCCGGGTGTTTTCGGTTTGGCCATAGCCTCCACAAGGCGAGGCCCCAATCCCGTCTGGCGCAGGGCATAGCTCATGATGGCCTTTGCCCAGAAACCAGCGCCTTCGATGGCCTGAGACCGGGGTTTGAAACCGAACGCGTGGCTCAACATCCCGTTTGCATAATTCACGTTGAAATGACGACGCGTCGCCTTGGTGCTGTATTCAATTGTCGCGGATATGTTGACCGTGTTGCCATTGACCACCCGGTGCGGCCAGTTCAGCGGCCAGAACAATCCGTCACCAGGCTTCAGGTCGTAGAGGGTCGCAACATTCTCGAACGAAGGGTCATAGCTGATTTCCTCAGCCGTACTGTTTGTGACGACTTTCTCGAAGTCCCGCTGGCTGAGATAGGGTTCGTGACCCGGATAGAGCCAGATCCGCTTTTCTCCGCTGATATGCATAAGTGCCTGTCCGGGGACGTCTGCATGGTAGAAGACACGTGCATTTGGAGAAGAAATCAGGATCCCGATGTGTCGGTTGAAAGTTTCAAGACCCGGAACTGCATCCTCGATCTGGTCCATGACCTGATCGACGATTGCCTGGTATCGACTGTCGCGTTCGCCAATCCTGCCCAGGTTTGCCCAGATGCTGCCGTTCTTGATCGCGTTGATCAGTTCCTCTGACGGTGCATTGGCAATACCTGCGTCACGCCAGGAACTTGCATCTTCCTGGCTGTTGTTCATGGTGGCAGCTTCACTGACGCAATCCGGATTTTCGCGAATGAGGTCAGCCAAGGCCTCCAGCGAGAACAATTCGCTCTCGTTCAGGCCGTGTCGAACCGGCGAAATCTCCTTCGCCCATTGTTGCGATATGTTTTTCAGATCCGTTAACAACAGCAAACCTCCAGCACGCGTCGTTACGCATAGATACTTAGGTTTGATGTGTTTAGAATTCCCTATTCCGGTTGTAAGAATCGAGAAGTTCGCGTTTTCGGTTAAAGAAGTATTTACATGACGTTAGACATGAATTTTGCCCGCGCTCGAACGACAATCGTGGATCAATAATGTCAGTTTTCAAACGGATAGCCGGTCGCATAGATGTCCGTCGCCTCATTCTCACGCTTGTTAGTCGCGGTCTGAGTACAATCTTCAGTTTTGCGCTGATCTTTTCCCTGGCGCGTGTTCTCTCGGCGGAAGAATACGGCCTCTATGCAATGCTCTTTTCAATTGGCAGTGCGCTTGGGCTTGTGCTCACCAGTGGACAGGCGACGTTGATTGTCAAACACTTCAATCGTGAGGATCCGCCCGGTGACAATATCAATAGGCAACTGATTGCACACAACCTTGTCTGGCAGGCCGTTGCGCTCGCACTGGTCTGGGGCGCAGGGTGGCTCGTCTGGGCGACCGGGGTTGGCCAATTGTCCCCGATTGCCATCCTGGCGGTGTTGATTTTTTCCTCCGTGTTTCTCCTGAGTGAATATTTCCAGAGCTATTTTCGCGCGCGCAATCAACTGAAACTGGCGCTTGTTCCAAGGGAAAACTTCTGGCGCCCGTTCGCGACGGTCCTTGTATGGTTTTCCGTATTCCTGGGCGTTTCGCTCGGTGGAGCAACCGCCTTGTTGCTTGTGGCAGGGTGTCTTGCGCTGGCTGTTTTCTATCAGTCCTTCTTTTTTGTACGTGATGCCAGGCGGCGCTCCGAAACTGGCGCTGCTTCTCGAGATGAAACGGCGTCATTGAGCTACTGGGACAAGGAATCCATCTATTTCGGACTGAACGGGTTCATGACAGCCGTTGCGTTGCATATCGAAGTTGTCATCGTCGGCTTTGTCCTGGGTCTTGAAGAAGTCGCGCTCTTTTTTGTCCTGTTTCGGCTGGCGATGCTCTTGAACCTGCCGCAAATCAGCATGGAAACCTTTGCCATGCCCATGATTGCAGAACGCATGAGGGAAGGGGACCGGAAAGAGGCTCAGAAGCTCCTGAGTGCCTTCGCTGCGGTAACCTTTCTTCTTTCGCTTGCCGGAGCGGCCGTCCTGGTCCCGTTGTCGCCCTACGTCGTCAAGCTGTTCAATCCTGAATTCGAGGTGTCGGGACTGCTCATGCTGGCAATTGCAAGCCAGACCGTCGTGATGGCGTTTTTCGGTCTGGGGACGAGCACCCTGATGATCAGCGGCGGAGAACGATACTTCCTCCTATGCCGTTCTGTTCTTTACGCAATTTACGCTGTATCCCTTGTCTTGTTCGGCTGGATCGGTGGGCTCATGGGGGTTGCGCTCACGATGACGGGATTTGTCCTGATCGAGCATATGCTGGCTGCGGCGTGGTGCCGGCGGAAAGCCGGCGTAGATATCACCGCCACAGGAGCGATCAGGGTCTTTGCGACAGCACGCGGTTGACTTGAGTGATCAAAAACCTGTTATGGAACAAGCCTGTTCAGGCGACACTTCCCGAGTTTCCTTGCCACCTGATGACCGTCTTCGGTCGAAAGAGAGACAAACTGCATGACATCTCAAGTTGAAACCGGGGATTCGAGCGTCAGGGAACTCGAGCAAATACTTTCAGATTGCTTCGGACTGCAAGGCAGCCTGATCGAGTTGCCGGGTGAACACGATCTGAATTACCGCGTGGAAACCGAATTGCAGGGCGCATGTCTGCTGAAACTGCACGTGCCTGGCGACGAGGCGGTTTTGGACATGCAAATGGCCGTGCTTGAACATCTGGCTGGTGTCGCGCCTGATCTGCCCATCTCGCGCAGCATTGCGGACAAGGCAGGGGACTTGGCAACGGATGTCGTCTTTCGTGGGCCACGCACAGTAAGACTGCTGACCTGGCTTGAGGGGAAGGTCTGGGCAAAGGCGGATAACAGAAGCAGGGAAACCGCAAAGAGCCTTGGTGCTCTTCTGGGCAGACTGGACAAGGCGCTCGCAACATTCGAGCATCCAGGCGCATCGCGGGTTTACGAGTGGGACATTGCGTGCGCCCAGATGCATCAAGAGCATGTGGACCTGATCGGTGACGCGGAGAAGCGACATGCAGTCGGTGCCATTCTGGATCGTTTTTCTCAAGTCGTTGCGCCTGTTCTTGAAACGCTGCCGCGCCAGGTCATTCACAATGATGCCAATGATTACAATGTGTTGCTGGATGATGCCGGCAAGGTATGCGGCTTGCTTGATTTTGGCGACATGGTGGAAAGCCAGCGCATTGTCGAGATCGCAGTAGCAAGTGCCTATGCACTTATCGGCGAGGAAGACCCGGTCGGCACAATCGCTGCTCTCCTGGAGGGCTATCACAAGATCAATCCGGTCACCGAACAGGAAGCCGAACTCGTTCTTGATCTGGTCAAAACACGCTATGCCGTATCCATCTGCATGGCAGCGAAACAGATCCGCGAGAACCCGGACAACACCTACCTTCTCGTTAGTCAGGAGGATGTCTGGCGCGAACTTCGGCGCCTGAACAACGAGAATCCGCAGCTTGCGAAACTGCGTCTTCGTACAGCATGTGGTTTTGACGCCGTTCCAACTGCGCGCAAGGTCAAGAATTGGCTCGACATGAATGCGCATACATTTTCTCCGGTGGTAAAACCCGACGTTTCGAGCCCAAGAACTGTGACCTACGACTTTTCCAGCCGGTCTCCGGATGCTGCGGAACTTGCCACCTTTGACGGGCTCGAGTTCGACGCTTATTGCGAGCGCGCAATCCAGGAGGCCGGTGCCGACTTTGGCCTCGGTGTCTATGGCGAAGACCGAACGGTCTATAAAAGCGATGCGTTCGAGATGGGGTCGGCAAGCATCCGCCGGTCGGTGCATCTTGGTATTGATATCTTTAATCCAGATTTTGAACCGGTACATGCACCTATCTCTGGCAGGGTCGCCTTCTTTCATGATGACAATGTCGACAACGGGTTTGGTCCAACGGTGCTTCTGGAGCACGAGACTGACGATGGCGTCGTGTTCTGGACGCTCTATGGCCATCTGTCGCGGCGAAGCTGCGCCAAACTGGAGATCGGTCAGACAGTTGAAGCCGGCGAAGCTTTTGCCGAATTTGGCCAGCGGTCTGAAAACGGGGCCTGGCCACCGCATTTGCATTTCCAGATTGTGACTGATCATCTTGGGTTGGAAGCCCGCATGCATGGTGTCGGCGTTCGTGCCCAATGGCCGGTGTGGCGTGATATCAGTCCGGATCCGAGCGTTGTTCTGGGATTACCGGTTCCCGCGGCGGTTCCTGTTGCCATGGACAATGAACAACTTGTCGAGGAACGCCACCACAGGATAGGCCGGTCGCTGAGCATTGCCTATTCCGACGCGCCGCTCAAGATCGTGGGCGGCGAGGGGACCTGGCTCATTGACGAGACCGGCAAGCGGTGGCTCGACATGGTCAACAATGTTTGTCATGTCGGCCATTGCCATCCGCGAGTGGTCGCTTCTGCCCAAAAACAGATGGCGCAACTGAACACCAATTCGCGTTATCTGCATGACACGCTGGTTGAGTATTCAAGACGGCTGACCGATCTCTTTCCCGATCCGCTAAATGTTTGTTTTTTCGTCAACTCCGGGAGCGAGGCCAATGATCTTGCCCTTCGACTGGCGCGTGCTCACACCGGCCAAAGGGATATCCTGACGGTCGATCATGCCTATCACGGCCATCTGTCCAGCCTGATTGATGTCAGTCCCTACAAGTTTGCCGGCAAGGGCGGCGAGGGAGCCCCTGACCATGTGCATGTCGTTGAGATGCCCGACCTTTACCGGGGGCGTTGGCGGTATGGTGATGACGACGCAGGGCAACGTTATGCCCGGAAGGTCAGTCAAAAGATCGCGGAACTCGGCGAGCAGGGGCGCAAGCCTGCCCTGTTTTTCAGCGAAGGCATTCTCGGGACAGGCGGGCAACTGACACTGCCCGCGGCCTATCTGCAAGAGGCATATGCGCATGTCAGGGCTGCCGGTGGTCTTTGCTTGGCGGACGAAGTCCAGGTCGGTTTCGGCCGGGTGGGCAGCCACATGTGGGCCTTTGAAACGCAGAATGTCGTCCCGGACATCGTATCTCTCGGCAAACCGATCGGAAACGGCCATCCGATGGCAGCCGTCGTCACCACGGAGGCTGTGGCAGCATCTTTTGCCAATGGCATGGAGTATTTCAACACGTTTGGCGGCAATCCCGTTTCGGCGTCAATCGGGCTTGCCGTGCTCGACGTCATCCGCGACGAGCGACTGATGCATCACTGCCATGAAGTGGGCACTCGGTTGATGAGCGGTGCAAGAGCACTGGCGAACAGATTTCCGATCATCGGAGACGTCCGCGGACAGGGTCTTTTTATCGGCATCGAACTTGTGCGTGACAGGGCGACGCTTGAGCCAGCCGACACAGAACTGGAATTTGTCATCCGCGGCATGAAACAGCGCCACGGTATCCTGCTGTCGAGCGAAGGGCCGCACAACAACGTGCTCAAGATCAAACCGCCGGCACAGTTCGGCGATGCAGAGTGTGACCTCTTTCTGGAAGCGCTTGCCGACATGCTGCAAGACCATTCAGATTGTTCAAGCCATTGAAAAAATGAGTAAAAACACCATGGAAAGTCAAGGTTCGGTGACTGAAGAAGAGCTCGAGTTGACGACATATGTGGGTCTCGACAAGCGCCTTGTCATCATCCGGGCAGGCGATGAGGTCGACAGCGTTCTTGTGTGTGCTGAGCGCTTCAATGTTCTTGTAGACACTCTGGCGACACCGGCCTTGTGTGCCCGAGCGCTTGACATTCTATCTGACAGGCTCCGGGACAAACCGCTTGTCGTCATCAATTCCCACATGGATTGGGACCATTTCTGGGGCAATTCGGCGCTCGATGATAACACGCAAATCATCGCGCATGACGAAGCGATCAGACGACTGGATGACCCGGGTTCTGAAAGGGAATTGGCAGAAAAAAGATCCCGGGAATCGCGCTTCGAGGACGTCAAAATCGTCCGGCCGACGATCACATTCAAAGGGCAGGGACTGTCACTCCACGGCGGCGATCTGACGCTTGAATTGCTACATACGCCCGGTCACACGCCAGACCATGTTGCCGTCTGGATACCGGAAATCAGGACCTGCCTGGCGGTGGATACGGTTGAACATCCAATACCGGAAGTCTGGAGCCGATCACCGGATGATTTGCGCGAGCTCTGTGCGTCCATAAAGCAAATTCGTGACCTGTATCCGCGACACGTTGTTCTCGCACATGGGCAAACTTCAGATCCTCAAGTGGTCGACCGAAACCTGGACTATTTCACCGAGCTCCGGGATGCGGTCGCAGCTGTTGAATACGCCACGGTGATACAGGAAGGACTGGACGAGAAACGAGGTTTCGAGCTGGAGGATTTCGTAGAAATTGATCCGGAGATGCCGCTGGAGACCAAGGCATTTTATCGTCAGTGTCATCGATCAAATTTGAACGCGGTCGTAGCCGCTCATCTGTCAGGAGTTGAGTTTTTGTGAGGGCGCTGAGGTGATGGTTTCACCGCACCCGTTTGGCGTAGGTTCGACCAGACAACACAACACTAAATCATTGATCCATGTAGCAGACAGGATAAACGTCAATCCTATGAAGCAGGCATGGCACCAAGAGTTGGCAGCACTGAACCCCGATAATTCGCAAGGTAAACATGCATCCATTCTTGTGTAAACCATTGCTGCTTCAGATAAAGTTTCGGTTATGGAATTAAGTCATATCACATTTCAGTGTCCGCTTTTGGACGACCAAGAGCTATTGAAACGTTTGCCGGACAGTCTCGTATCCTTGTTATTTTCAGTGAACGGTTTTGTTCAATTCGGCGGCGGCTTACACCTGCGGGGTGCTTGTTTTGAACCCGATTGGCATTCCCTGCGCCGTGCGTGGTTTGGTCCGGGTTCGATCAGCGACCTTTTTCCAGCGGTCAATCATAATTGGGTACCGTTTGCAGAAGATTGCGTTGGAGATCAGTTCCTTCTGAAGTCGACTGGTGTAGTCCGTTTATCTGCTGAAACAGGTGAGCTCGAAGAGCTGGGTTTAACGTTGGGCGAATTCCTGCGAAGGGCAAATACTGATCCTATTGGATTTCTGGCGATGGAACCGCTGTTGCAGTTCCGACAAGACCAAGGCGATTTGCCCGATGGACATCTTGTTCATGCTTACCCTCCGTTTTGCACGGAAGAAGCTGCAAATGGAGTTTCCCTTGCTGCAATACCAGCTTGGGAACTTCACCAATTCCACGCAGAACTTGCGCGATCTTTGCCAGAATGTGACGGCAAGATTCGGATTGAAATCCGCGACTAGAAAAATCCATCTTGTCTTGAGGAGTGAGAGTCATTCGTGACTTGCTCGAGGGTAGAGTAACGGGTTAGCTCCGCGGTCACCATCCGTAATTCGCATAATCAATATTATGGAACATTTTGACTTGCTGAAAACAGGCAAAGAAACAATCGCTTAGGACGCCTTAGGTGGATCTGCTTTGAACTGATCGCCAAACTACCTGCGTTCTGATGCGTCGCATATCCCGATGACTGACGACTTGAATGCCGTGTTGTCTGTTGTCGTTGCTGCTCCGGTTTTCGCTCACGAGGTGTCGTTGAAAATCAGCCCGCGTTCTTCGAGTGTCTCTTGTGAGCTGTCGACGACCTGTCGTGCAAGCTCGAATGAAAACCCGGCGCGGCACAAGGCAGCCATGTCCTTGTCTCGTCTTTCTGTACGGTCAGCTGATTTTCGAAACGGTCCGAGTCTTCTGCGCCTGGCATAGATGAATGCGCTAGAGAGTTCGTCCTGGTCTTCTGACTGCAACACGGTCTCGATTGTGCCACGATCGACGCCTTTGGCCGTGAGGTAAGCTTGGATTTTGCGACTAGATGCTCCGCGGCGTTTCATGGCGAACGCTTTTGTTTCGGCGTATGTTGCATCGTTGACCAGACCGGCGCGAATGCACTTGTCCAAAGTGGCGTCAATGAACTCACTGAATTCCTCAGGGTCTCGTTCGTGAAACCGGCAGGCTTTCATGACCCTGCGTTCAAGCACCTTGCGCAGGTTGGCAGAAGAAGAAGGATACCGTTCCAGATAATGAAGCGCAGCTCGTGTGAGCCGCTCTTCGGTTGGCAATCTGGGTTTCCGGCTAGTCCGCATAGGCAGTTTGTGGCGAAAAGATTTGTTTTTCAGCGACTTGCAGCGTCATTCCATCATACGCCGGAACGATGTTTTCCGGCAGTTCGTGCAGCAGCTCGCCATAGTCCAGATTGTCGTTGAGATTGGTAAAGACCGCGCGGTCCGGTGCAAGTATTCCAGTCCATTTCAAACTGTCTTCCAGGCAGAAATGGCTTGGATGCGGCGGTCTGCGCAGGCAGTCCAGGATCAGGAGATCAAGACCTGAAAGTTGCTCGAGATTCTGGTCCGAAAAATCGGAAACGTCGGGAATATATGCAGCGTTTTCAATGCGATAGCCAAGTGCATCTATGTTTCCATGGGCCACGGTAATCGGATCGAAGGTGATCGGTCCACCTGCTCCATCGATGGCGAATGCTTCCCCGGGTTCGATCAGATGGTGTTCAAGGATCGGGGGATAATTCGACCCTGCCGGCGTTTTGAAACAATAGCCGAAGGCAGCTTCTGCGCGCTGGTAAGTTTCGCCGTCCATGTAGACAGGCATTTTCTTCTTTGTACGCAACATGAACGCACGCAGGTCGTCGATTCCGTGCAGATGATCTGCGTGGGCATGGGTATAAAGCACTGCATCAAGATGGCTGACATTGGCATCGAGCATCTGCGTGCGAAGATCAGGCCCGGTATCAATCAACACCGTTGTGCACCCGTTTTCCCCAGACTTCTCCACAAGAAGTGCACATCTGGAGCGCCGGTTCTTCGGCTCATTCGGGTCGCAATTGCCCCAATTGTTGCCGATCTTCGGTACGCCGGAGGACGAGCCGCATCCCAATATGGTCAGTTTGATGGTCAAAGGCGTGCTCTTTCGGCAAGCGTTCCCGGTTTTGGAACCTTTGAGAACAGTCGGAAGAAGTTCTCGGTGGTTTGCCGGGCGATTTCTTCTTCCGACACGCCGCGCGTTTCCGCCAGTACGGCAGCTGTCATGGCTGTGTAGGCGGGTTCGTTGCGTTTTCCCCGCCTTGGCTGAGGTGCCAGATAAGGGGCATCGGTTTCGACAAGCAACCGATCTGCCGGCAGGTCCCGTGCGATGTCCCGGAGTTCCTCGGAGCGTTTGAAAGTCAAGATGCCAGAAAAGGATACGTAGAGACCCAGTTCAATGCCGGTCATTGCAAGTTCACGGCCGGAGGAAAAGCAGTGCAGGAGGGCCTTGAATTCCCCCTTCCCCATTTCTTCGCGCAGGATTGCAGCCATGTCGTCGTCTGCATCGCGTGAATGAATGACAAGTGGCAGGCCGGTCTGGCGCGCAGCTTCAATGTGCGTGCGGAAGCCTTCCTGCTGCGCGTCACGCGGTGACTTGTCGTAGAAGTAGTCCAGACCTGCCTCGCCGATTGCGACCACCTTGGGATGCGCTGCGCGCATGACGATCTCGTCCACAGGTATGCCGCGCTCAGCGCCTGCATTGTGAGGATGGGTGCCGACCGAGCAATAGACTTCCGGATACTCCTCGGCGATCGCACGCACCTGATCGAATTTCCGGATGTGGGTGCAGATGGTCACCATCAACTCCACACCCGCCGCCTTTGCACGGGCAATCAATTCCGGGCGTTCGCCATCAAAGTCGGGAAAATCGAGATGGCAGTGACTGTCAACTATCATAGGGGTTCCACAGTGATTTCAGAGCGCGACGTAGCGTCCATGTTTTTGCCCCTGATACAGGGATTTGCTGAAAATCCCAAGACCGCTCGTTGGTATAAGATCGCAAAAGTGAATGTGCTTTTCGCTGATTGGTACGGTGGGCAACAGTTTGTGGATTTCCTGCCTTGTCAGGAAAGCTTCAGATCGCGCAGGCGCAGGAAGAAGTCCAGAACAACCTGCTTGCGATCGAGATTGAGAGCGTCGGAATCCCTGATTTCGGTGTTGGTCCGCTCCCAGAGCTGCACGAGTTCATTTGCCTGATCGACACCCTTGCCAAGCTGCTGGCGCATTTTCTCATGCAGCCAGATCTGAGTGATGTGTTGAAAGCTTTCCCAATTGTCCGTCTGCCCACGTGCCGCCACCAGATCGCCAAGCGTGTGGACGGCTGAAAAGTCTGCATTTGCCGCGTCTTCTGCAAGTTTGCGGAGTCCCTTTGCGATCGCAAGACCATCACCTGAAAGCAACGTAATTGCCGATCGAAGACTGCCGTCCGCCGTGCGGGCGATCTCGCGCAAATCCTCTTCGCCCGGGATATCGTCGCTTGCCAGGTCTTTCAGTCCAGCGCGGATATCGTCTTCGCTCAATGGGGTCATGTCGAGGCGACGGCATCTGGAGCGGATGGTCGGCAAAAGCCGTCCCGGCGTGTGGCTGAGAACCAGGAAGAGGCATCTTTCCGGGGGCTCTTCAAGTATCTTGAGCAGCGCGTTGGCAGAGTTTGCGTTCATGTCGTCTGCAGCATCGACGATGCAGATACGCCAGGCCTTTGCTGATGCCGTGGTGCCGAAAAAGGATACCGTCCGGCGGACCTCGTCGACTGGCAGATCCGACTTGAAACGCTTCGATTTTTCATCCCATGGGCGGCGTAGATGCAGGATGTTCGGATGCCCGCCTGCCCTCATCTGGAGCGCAACCGGATGATTGGATGGAACAGCAAGATCCGATGCATTGGCTACGTCATTGCCGAAGCGATCAGGGTTGGCGATGACGAATTGTGCAAACCTGAAAGCAAGGGTGGCCTTGCCGATGCCCTTTGGTCCACCCAGGATCCAGGCATGGTGAAGACGCTCCGAGCGATACGCGTTCAGCAATGCTTTTTCAGTCGCTTGATGTCCGATCAGACCGTTGCGTTCATGCGGCAAGGGATAGCCCGGCAGAGCGTCGACTTCAGGTATTTCGAGGGGCTCGGACCTGCGCGCCATCAGGAGTTTCCTTCCGAAGCTTCGGCCAGGTTGGATTGGGAGCCCAGCTCCTCCGGAAAGGCCCTTTGAACGGCCTTAAGGATGTCTTCCGTGACCTGATCAAGTGTTCCGGCACCGTCAATCACCGAGAACCTGTAAGCTTCCTTTCGGGCAAGTGACAGAAACAGCTGCCGCCGCCGCTCATGAACCGCAAGGGCCTCGCCTTCGAACCGGTCGGGTCCGCCGCTATCGTCGGTTTTTGAGCGCACCGCGACCCTGCCGAGGCCTATTTCCACCGGCACATCGATCAGGAGGGTCAGTTCGGGCCGGATACCGGCGACGGCGGCCGTTTCCAGAAGATCAAGATAATCCGGATCAACACCGGCTTCGCCCTGATAGACCCGTGTGGAATCGGCATATCGATCACACAGGACCCAGTCGCCACGATCAAGCGCCGGCTTGATGGTCTTGTCGACATGATCTGCGCGGGCAGCCGCGAACAACATGGCTTCACCGCTTGGGCCGAGATCTTTTGCGCCACCGGACAACAACATGGCACGTATCTTTTCAGCGCCCGGAGAGCCGCCCGGTTCACGGGTCACGATGACGGTCTGCCCCTGACTTTCGAGAAATGCCTTCAGCCGCGCGATCTGTGTCGACTTGCCGGCGCCCTCGCCGCCTTCGAATGTAATGAAGTGTCCCGCCACGCTGATAAAGGCTCCACGCGTAATTGAGATTCTGTTCTTGTTGGAGTGGTTCTAGCAGGTATCCGGACGGATGTTTATTGCCACGCGGTTTTTCCTAACCGATCCAGCCGAACAACAGTTCCTGGACACCGTCGACCGCCCGGTCGATCAGGTCACCCTCCGGCACAGATCCGCCGGTCACCAGAGGTGCCCGGTAGACGATGCCCGTCTTGCCGATGACACGTATTTCGCCCGCGACCGTTCCTTCCGCAACCGGCGCTTTCAGGGGACCCTGATAGACTACACGGATCCGGTATTCCAGGGTGTCACCGCGTGCAAGAAGCACGTCGACATCCTTGTTGGAGACCAGTGGCACGGTGCTTTCGGCGCCACCATAGACGCGCCCGTCGGCAATCACGTCTCCGGCGGAATAGATCGTCTGGACCGTGAAATATTCCCAGGCACCTGAGAAAACTTCCTTCAGGGTCTGAAGCCGGTGTTTGTCGGAGGTTAGGCCGGCAACAGCGGCAATAACCCTGCGTCCGTTGCGATCAACGGATCCAAGCCCGGAATAGCCGTCCTCGCTGGTGTTGCCGCCGCCAAGTCCGTCGAGATTGCGAATTTCGCCCAGAAGCGGGTTCTTGTTGCGCTGGAATATCTTGTTCCAGGTAAATTCCGGAATGGAGAACAGCTCATAAAGTTCCGGGTGATTTTCGATCACGAATTCCGCCAGCTTTGCCTGGTCATGGACGGTTGTTTTGCTTGGTTTGTCTTCGTAACCGGTCGGATTGGCAAAGACGCTGTTTGTCATGCCGATGCTCTGTGCGAGTTCGCTCATGCGGACAGCGAAGGCTTCCTCCGACCCGTCAACGCATTCTGCCAGCACGATCGCTGCATCATTGGCATTGTGAACCAGCAACCCCTTCAAGAGGTCTTCGACGGCAATCTCGGACTTGATGGCGGCAAACATGGTGGAGCGTCGTGACGGTGCGCCCCCCGTCCGCCATGCGTGTTCGCTGACCTTGCAAAGCTGTTCGCGCGTCAACTCACCGTCTTTCAAAAGTTGAAAAACGGTCGCCGCGGTCATGACCTTGGCAAGAGAACCTGGGGCGAAGGCCTTGTCCGGTTCCTTTGCAAACAGAATGGTTTCCGTTGCCGGTTCATAGAGGAACGCCATCGGCGCCTTTGTGACGATGGTTTCAGCAGCATGAGAACCGGATGTGGGAGCGGCCGCGAAAAGGATGATACCGGCGAACAAGGCCGCAATCGACGCAAACCGTTTCGAAATTGCCAGATGCATGTCTGTGCCGTCCCCTTCAATCATCAGGGAACGGAGCGACCAGACTGTAGTAAAGCAAGGCGTTCGGGATTCCCTTACGCTATTTTACCGATTGTGCAGCGCTTGCCAATTGGCGCAGGGAGACACTGTTGCCATCGAATTCGGCCAGGAGCGCGTGTGCATCGGAAACACGTTGGTTGGCCGTGTAGGACGAGATGGCACTACCGGGCTGAATGCCTGTCGGCGTTGCCTGTGCGGGAACCCTCAGGTAACCGAGTGTTCCGTCAGCTGGGGCCGGTCCAGGTGCAGCTGCAGGTGTTACTGGCTGGAATGCATTGTTCGAGGCTAGCCTGACGCTTGGCGCGCCTGCTTCAAACGCGATTGCAGGATCAAAGGCGGATGCCACCTGCGACGTTGCCGGTGCGCGGAATGCGGTCACCCGGGCCGGAGCCGTCAGGTAGGGACGCGTGCTGGGGGCCGGCACCTTGCCGAACACGATTTGCGGGGTTGGCTGGACAGCCTGCGGATTTGCCAGGGCAAGCATGGTGCCCGGACGGGTTGCGCCCGGTTCGACGGCGCCAGGGCCGCGATAGGACGCCATGAGATAGGCTTCGTCCTGGCCGTGAAGCGGTGCCTTGCCCATGTATTCGACCTTCACCTTGCCGACGCCCGCCGACTTGGTGTCCAGCATCGTGGCGACGCGTTCGGACAGGTCGATGATGCGGTTGCCGTGGAACGGGCCACGGTCATTGACGCGCACGATCATGGAACGGCCATTGGACACGTTGGTGACGCGTGCATAGGAAGGCAGAGGCATCGTGGTATGCGCGGCTGTCAAGGCATTCCGGTCGAAGATTTCGCCGTTTGCGGTTTTCCGGCCATGGAAGGTCGGTCCGTACCAGGAGGCTAGTCCCGTCTTTTTGTAGTTGGGCTCATGCTTCGGGTAGTACCACTTGCCGGCAATCTTGTATTTCTTACCGACGACGTAGCGCCCGCCGCCCTTGGGAACCGGTTTTCCGGCTGCGACCATGCGCGGGCTGCCCTTGACGCCGTATTTCTTGGGGCTGAATTTTGCTTTTTCCGGTGGGGGCGCAGAACTGCAGGCTGCGACAGCTGACACAGCGGCCAGAACGATGAATCCATTTCTGATCTGCGACCAGACTGATCCCTTCCGAGCTGACGCCTTGCCGCGTTTTTCGGTGGTTTCCCCAATAGACGTGTTTGCCTTCCGGCAAACCTGACCGCCTGTCCCTAGCATACTGCCGTCCTACTTCTTGACGCGCTGGCAGCCCCGCAACTTGCGCGATTTTTTCGACGCCATTGACGATTGGCATCGAATACCAGGCAAAAATCTGGTGATTTACCAGTCCCCGACGGACACACAGCCCCCGCAGTGTATCCAGCTTCCTGCCTGTTTTAAGCGGTCGTTTCTTACTTCAAAGTAAAGTGTGCGTCGAGGTGTGAGCCGTGGTTAATTTTACGTTAAGGGAAAAGGTTCGCGGCCATTTTGCGGATTTCAATGCGGGCGTGACTTTAAGTGTCTGTAAACATTGTCAAATTCAGATCCAACTGTTGTGTGGTGTATAGGGCACACTTCGGAAAATTCTGTAATCTGACAGTGTGTGACGTAGGTCACATCGACTCGAACCAGCAGCGCCTAGGGTGACCTCATTGCTGATGACCGCCCTGTCACGGCAATGCTGGACCCCACCTCCAGCTCAGGCCGCCGGTTCAAAACCCTGCCCACGACACCGGACCGGCGGCCCCGCCCTTTGGCAATGTTCCGGTGCCTTTTGTGCACGTCCTGCCCCTACCCCTGTTGCACACAGCCCGGAACATGCCGAAGGTGCCTCTCCTGCCGTCCACACGATTTTCGCAACTTTCTCGGCAGCAAGTTATTCAGGCTCTTGACATTCTTCTTCAGACAAAGGAAACGGAGGTCACGCAGCCACGCTTTCCAGCGAGACGGATGCGTTGGTGAGGTGGCCGAGTGGTTTAAGGCAGCGGTCTTGAAAACCGCCGTGCGTGAGAGCGTACCGTGGGTTCGAATCCCACCCTCACCGCCACTTTTTCTCACATTCTTTCTCTTGAAGATCCAATGCGCCGTTCGTTGAACGCGGGCTTTCGTTCCGACCTTATGGGGTGCGGAAAGTCATCCAGCAAAGGCCCGTTCGATCACGAATTCAGCGGGTCGGTTGTTCGCTCCCTCTGTGAGGCCTGCCTGTTCCAGGAGTGATTTCGTGTCTTTCAGCATTTCGGCGGAACCGCAAATCATGGCCCGGTCGCAAGCCGGGTCCAAGGGCGGAACGTCGAGATCCGTGAACAGTTTTCCGCTTTCGATCAGGTCCGTAATCCGGCCCTGAAACGGAAAAGGGTCCCGCGTGACGGAGTTGTAAAGGCGTAACCTGGAGGTATCGAACAGCTCGTTCAGCATCTCGTCTTCCTTCACTGATGCGACGAGGTCCTGACCATATTTCAGCTCCGCGACCTCCCTGCAGGAATGGGTCAGGATGAGTTCGTCGAATTTCTCGTAAGTCTCCGGATCGCGGATGACGCTGGCAAAGGGAGCGATGCCCGTACCCGTGGAGAACATGTAGAGGCGCCTGCCCTTGACCAGCGCGTCGTTGACCAGCGTCCCGGTCGGCTTCTTGCGCATCAGGACAGCGTCGCCGGGTTTGATCTGTTGTAGATGAGATGTCAGGGGGCCGTCCGGCACCTTGATGGAAAAGAACTCAAGGTCCTCGGCCCAGGACGGGCTTGCGATCGAATAGGCGCGGAACACGGGCTTGTCGCCGACCATCAGGCCAATCATGACAAATTCTCCGGACCGGAACCTAAATCCGGATGGCCTGGTCATGTGAAAGTGGAAAAGCCGGTCGGTGTAGTGGGTAACCGAGGTGACGGTCTCGACAAAGGTACCGGCGGGTGCACAGGCCTCAAGTTCGGCCGGGCTGGTCATGACATTCATTGGAGCCTCGTAGATTTGCTGCGCGCGATGGCGTGATTGCTCAGGCCGCTTTTTCGCTGAGATGTTCCAGCTTGCCGCCGACGCCATTCCACTCTTCGGCTTCTGGCAGCGGATCGATCTTTTCGGTAATGACGGGCCACTGGCTTGCGTATTTGGCATTCAGGTCCAGCCACTTCTGAGCTTCGGGTTCGGTGTCCGGCAAAATGGCTTCCGCCGGACATTCCGGCTCGCACACACCGCAGTCGATGCATTCGTCGGGATGAATGACCAGCATGTTCTCGCCTTCGTAAAAGCAATCAACCGGGCAGACTTCGACACAGTCGGTGTATTTGCACTTGATGCAATTGTCGGTGACAACGAAGGTCATGGGCATCTCCAGCTTTTCAGGTGTTTTGCCGTTATTGCCGTATCGAGTGAGCCTGTCGGTCAATTAGTTGCTATTGGCCAGGACAAGGCCGTGTTGAGGTGATTTCAGACCCGAAACCGGAGCTGAAATCCTGACTGCCTTGAAACAAACAGATGCCGCTTCCCTGCCTGGCAGGGCCGACGTCCTTTCCGCAGAGCAACCGCTGGAGATTCGCGTTTTGAACGAAGGCGGTTCGCTGCGCCTCAATTGGGCCGATGGAACCAGTTCAGACTTTTCAGCACCGTTTCTGCGCGAAAACAGTCAATCGGCGGGCAGCAAGAAATTGCGCCTGATGGGGCTAGCGACCCCTGCCCCTGAAAACATCGCGATCACGAACATCAAGCCTATCGGCTCCTACGCGATAAATATCGTCTTTTCAGACGGATATGACAGGGGAATCTATCCCTGGATTTACCTGCGGGAACTCGAGGACGCGGCGGCACCGTCTTCCCCGACACCACGCCTTAGCGCCGCGGATTTCTTGAAGAGCAATTAGTTGACCGACCCGGTTGCCGGCAGCTCCTACGCTGACAGGCAATCGCATTAGAGATTGGAGAGAGGCATGGATGATCTTCGTGCAGGTTTGAATGAAGTAGATTGCGACGTGCTGGTGATTGGCGGCGGAACCGCCGGCCCGATGGCCGCTTACCGCGCACGCAAGAAGAATCCGAATGCCAAGGTCATCTTGCTCGAAAAAGCCAATGTGAAGCGCTCGGGCGCCATTTCCATGGGCATGGACGGTCTGAACAACGCCGTCATTCCGGGACATTCAACACCGGAGCAGTACACAAAGGAAATCACCATTGCCAATGACGGCATTTGCGATCAGGCAGCCGTCTACAAATATGCCCAGAACTGTTATTCGATCATCGAGGAACTCGACCAGTTCGGAATCCGTTTCCAGAAGGACGAAAACGGCGAATACGACGTCAAGAAGGTCCATCACATCGGAACCTACGTTCTGCCGATGCCAAACGGCGACACCGTCAAGAAGGCGCTTTACCGTCAGTTGCGGCGCGCACGCGTTCTGATCTCCAACCGTTACATGGCAACGAGGCTTCTGACCGGACAAAGCGGACGCGTCGCCGGGACGATTGCGGTCAACACCCGTACCGGGGAATTCCTGGTGATCCGGGCAAAGGCGGTCATCATGTGCATGGGGGCAGCCGGCCGTCTCGGTCTGCCGACTTCCGGATATCTGTACGGCACCTACGAGAACCCGACAAACTCCGGTGAAGGCTATGCAATGGCCTACCACGCCGGTGCCAAGCTCGCCAATCTGGAGTGTTTTCAGATCAATCCGTTGATCAAAGATTACAACGGGCCAGCCTGTGCCTACGTGGCAGGTCCCTTCGGTGGCTACACCGCCAATTCGAAGAACGAGAGATTTATCGAATGTGACTACTGGTCCGGCCAGATGATGCAGGAATTCTACAATGAACTGCAATCCGGCAAGGGACCGGTGTTCCTGAAGCTCAACCATTTGCACAAGGATACGGCCGATCATATCGAGCATATCCTGCACACGGTTGAAAGGCCGACTCGCGGCCGCTTCCACGAGCAGCGCGGAACGAAATACGCCGACAAGATGATCGAGATGCATATCTCGGAGATCGGCTTCTGTTCCGGCCATTCCGCTTCAGGGGTTTACGTCGACGAGTTCGCCCGCACCACCGTGCCCGGTCTTTATGCCGCCGGAGACATGGCAAGCGTTCCTCATAACTACATGCTGGGCGCCTTTACAAACGGTGCGATTGCGGGCGAACACGCCATTGATTTCGCGGATGAAGTCGACTTCGAGGAATTCGACGAAACTGCCATTTCTCTCGAACAGGAACGGGTGCTCGCGCCGACGCAGCGCGATGACGGCCTGCCGCCGAACCAGATCGAATACAAGATAAGGCGTCTGGTGAACGACTACCTGCAGCCACCAAAGGTGACGGCAAAATACGAACTCTGCCAGGAGCGCCTTGCCGAGGTTCGCGAAGACATGAACACCCAGATGATGGCGCGCGATGCGCACGAACTGATGCGGTGCATGGAGGTGGCGAGCATCCTGGACTGCGCTGACATGGCGGCATTTGCCTCGCTCTACCGGACAGAAAGCCGCTGGGGTCTCTACCACTGGCGCTCCGACTACCCGGATTCAAACGACGAGGACTGGAAATGTCACGTCCTCCTGTCGAAACAGGACGACGCGATGACCTGCGAAAAACATCCCGTTGCCCCTTACATCATCCCGATCGCCGAGGATGAGAAGGACGCCTACTACAAGCAACGCATCACCGCCCAGG
The DNA here is from genome assembly GCA_017643925.1 of Roseibium sp. GTDB lineage: Bacteria > Pseudomonadota > Alphaproteobacteria > Rhizobiales > Stappiaceae > Roseibium. The sequence continues at coordinate 146,779 of JAEPML010000008.1, forward strand.
CCTGAGCGCACGAGGAACGGAGACAGATATGCCTTTAGCGAATACACCGACTTCCGTGCCCGTGGTGGTCGACGATGAAAAATGCATTGCCGACAAGGGATGCACCGTCTGTGTCGATGTTTGCCCGCTGGATGTCCTGAGGATCAGCGACCTGACCGGCAAGGCCTACATGAAATATGACGAATGCTGGTATTGCATGCCCTGCGAAGCGGACTGCCCGACCGATGCCGTCACAGTGAACATTCCCTATTTGCTGCGATAGGAGCGAGCCATGGTATTCGAGCCCTTCGAAGACGAAAGCGATTTTGAACTGCTGGCTGACAAGCTCGGTGAAGACGATCCGGCTGTTCGCCGTGTGGCCGTGATGGACCTGGCAGATACGGCAGATCCCGAAGCCATTCCGCTGATCGCCTCAACGGTTAAGGATGAAAGTCCGGAAGTCCGCCTGCAGGCAGCGATCGCGCTCGGCGAATTTGATGGTCTTGCAACGGCTACTGCACTGTGCCTGTTGTTGCAGGATACCGATAATCGAGTGATCCAGGCGGCAACCGACAGCCTGTCGGAGTTGAAAGATCCCGCGTCGGCTGAACCCATGCTGGACCTGACGTCGCACGACAATGCCAAGGTTCGGGAAGGTGCCCTTCTGGGATTGAAACAACTGCGCCGTCCGGATGCCATGGCAAACGGGATTGAGGCCATGAAGGATCCAGTCCCGGCCGTGAGGATCCAGGCGGTCGGTGTTGTCGGCTACCTGAAAGCTGAGGAAGCGCTGCCTGCCCTGATCGCTTCCTGCAAGGATGCCGATCCGGAGGTGCGCCGCACTGCGGTAGGAGCCCTCGCCTTCTCCAGATCTTCTCATGCAAAGGACGCCTTGCTTGTTGCCCTTGCGGATGAGCACTGGGCCGTGCGGGAGATCGCCGCCGAGGTACTCGGCAAACACAGCGAAGGGCTTGATGGCCAAAAGCTGATGCCCCTGCTTGATGATCCCTACTGGCAGGTTCGGGTCAAGGCAGTCAGAAGTCTGGGTAAACTGCGTGTCGTTGAAGCGGTCGACAAGATCGGTTCGCAACTGGACGAGGTGACATCCAATTTGCGCAAGGAAGCGGCTGCTGCGCTCGGTGAGATCGCGGAAAAATCGGCCTTGCCTTACCTGGAAAAGCTGGTTGATGACCCGGATCCGGACGTTCGTAAAAATGTGCGTTGGGCTTTGGGAAGGATTGGGTAATAGTGTTGCGACGCAACATTTCGCAATGGGAGAGGCTGATCGTGGCCGAAACGGCAGAAAGTGTGACGCAACCGAGCCTGGCGCATGAGGCACGTCACATGAGTGGAACCGATAAGCCGCCTACAGCCTCGTCCCGCCTGCCAAAATACCAGGAAATCGGCAGCTGTCTGATGGAAGCCATCGCTACCGGGGAATACCCGCCGGGTGGCTACCTGCCAAGCGAAAGTGCCTTGATGAAACGTTTTGGGGTCAGCCGGGTTACCGTCCGGTTGGCCCTTAACATTTTAAGGGAAGCCAACCTGATCGTCGGGCATCAGGGCAAGGGATATTTTGTCTGCACCCTCCAGGCGGTGCAGGATCTTGGCCGCCTGCAGGGATTTGGCGAGCTCATGGCGCCATTGGGCGTTGAAACCCGGTCAGAAGTTCTCTCTGCTGAAATTGTTACGCCCCCTGCATCCGCAGCAGCTGCGCTGAAACTCAAGCGAGGCGAAACTGCGGTGAAGATCAGACGCGTGCGCATCGCAGCGGGAGAGACAATGAGCATCGATGTGAGCTTCTTTCCAATGGAAATCGGCACCCGTCTGCTCAGCCTGGACCTTACCCACGCCGACGTGTTCGCGCTAATCGAAAATGACCTCGATATCGAAATTGCATTTGCCGATATCACCATGTCAGTGGCTCCGGTTGAAGGTGACGTTGGCCGTCTTCTCAATCTTGAACCCCACGAGATGGTCATTCGAACAGAGCGCCTGACACACGACATTTCCGGCACACCGATCGACTTCGAATATCTCTACGTCCGACCGGACAACAACCAGTTCAAGATCAGGGTACCAAGATGGTGAAATTCAGCAGACGCGAAATTCTTGGTGGCTGCGCGATTCTGGCGAGCTCCCAAATTCCGGCCTTCGCCTCCGCGCCGGATCTGAAGCATCTCGGGCTGATTTCACCACCGCTGGCAATCGAGGCCCCGGAACTCGGCGTTCCCGACTTGAGCGGAACCACGCATCAACTTGAAGACTATCGTGGCAAGACCGTGCTGGTGTCCTTCTGGGCTAGCTGGTGCCCACCTTGCAGAAAGGAAATGCCAAGCCTTGCACGGTTGAACAGAGCTTTGGGATCCGACAGGTTCGCCGTTCTGGCCATCAATGTCGGTGACCGGGAGGCCAGAGTAAGAATCTTCCTCGACACGATCGATCACGATGGCCTGCCGGTTCTTCTGGACAGCGGCAGCGAATTGCCAAGCAAATGGTATGTTCGAGGATTGCCGATGAGCTATGTCCTGAATGGTTCCGGATCTGTTGTCTACGGAGCAATCGGGGAGCGAGAATGGGACTCGATTGAAATGATTGATGCTCTCAGGGCAGTCAGCTAGCTTTCTGATCCCTGTCAGTTCTTCTTTTGTAAATTGAAGTAGAACTACCGCCACAATCGTGAGCGGTGGAATTTTGCTTGCCATGTCAAAAGCAACCCGACAGCAGCAGCGCTTTCGTAATCTCATTCAGAATTTAGCAACCAACCTTCACATCCGGTATTCCCGGAAGGCCTAATACAGGTTTTTGCCACTTGTATTAAAACGTTGCTTGCTGCACTGCACATTTTACGCGCAAACTGCGCGTGTCCTGAGCTCCCACCCAGTGTGCCAATACATCACCTTCTCCAAACCGATTTAAATCGGTTCCAAATTCTGTCGTGTTTTCAGTGGCCTACGTAAAATTACCAAATACAGTTGCCGGAACTGGCACACCTTTTGCGGTTTTAGAACCGTCCTGAGATAGGCGGCACTACTTGAGGGAAGGTTATGAAGCACACAACATTTGGAATTGGATTGGGTCTCGCGCTTGCAGTCTCTCTCCCCAGCTTGCCGGCTCTGGCCAAGACAATCGACATTGCGATTGGCCACCAGAGCATGTGCACCGACACCTACACAGCAGGTATCGTTGTCAAGGAACTCGGCTTGCTTGAAAAAAATCTGCCCAAGGACGGCGCTTATGCGGACGTCGATTACAACATAACCTGGGCAGACTATTCGTCCGGCGGTCCGATCACGAACCAGATGCTGGCCAACAAGCTGAATATTGGCGTGATGGGTGACTATCCGCTGATCGTGAACGGCGCAAAGTTCCAGGCAACAGACTCCTTGCGCACGCTTTACATTGCCGGAACGGGTTACAACCTGAAAGGCAGTGGCAACGCCGTGGTTGTTCCGGTTGATTCAGATATCTACTCACTTGACCAGCTGAAAGGAAAATCCGTTTCCACGCCGGTAGGATCCGCGGCATGGGGTATGCTTTTGAAGGCGATGCAGGACGCTGGCATCACGGAAGAGGTTTCCCTGAAGAACCAGAGCCCCGCAGTGGGTGCCGCCAATATCGCGGCCGGCAAGATCGACGCACATTCAGACTTCTGTCCCTGGTCGGAGATCATGGAATTCCGAGGAACAGGCCGGAAGATCTATGACGGCAGTGAAGCGGGCGTTCCTTACCTGCACGGTGTCGTCGTACGCCAGGATTTTGCTGAAGAGTATCCGGAAGTTATCACGGCATTCCTGAAAGCGGTTATCGAAGCCGGTAAGTGGATCGAGGAAAATCCGAGCGAAGCCGTGGACCTCATGGAGAAATGGACCGGTGTCGAGAAGGAAGTTCTCTACATCTATTTCTCCAACGGTGGGCACCTCACGCTTGATCCGACTATCAAGGACAAATGGGTCGAGGCGCTCAAGTTCGACCACACGGTTCTTGTGAAGGAAAAGGCGATTCCGCCGCTCGATTTCGACGCCTGGATCACCGAAGACTACATCAAGGCTGCCTATGCAGACCTTGGCATGGACTACGACGCCGACAAGACCAGCGTGGTTGATCCAGAAGTCGCCAATGCGGGCCTTCCGGCCGAGATCTGGCACTCGCGTGACGGCATCCTGAAATACGAGTCCTATCCGGAGTTTCTGAAGGCTGTTGCCGACTTCCAGGGGACGGGTGCCAAGCTCAACGCAACCTATGTCTACGACAAGGCAACCGGGCTGAAACTCTTCGGCAAGACGGCTTACTTCGTTCTGGCCGAGGACGGTTCTTACGAGACCTTCCTGCGGAAACCTGACGCTGAGGCCTACGCCGCCGAAGTCAAGGGTGAACTCATCGACCTGCCCACAGCGGTGGCAGCATTCATTCCGACCGAATGATCAAACACGAATGCGCGCTGCTTCAATGAAACAGCGCGCTTTCATCGTTTCGATTGTCACGGAACGAGGCTTACGCCGACCACACCGAGGGAGAGTTTGATGAGCAAGTTGGGTCAGGTCGTTGACACCATGGAAGACAAGGAAGATCCAAAGGAATTCAACGCAACGAAGGGTCATGAGGCAACAGTTTCTCAAAAAGATGACCTCAAAATCCAGGGATTGTCGGGGCAAGACGTCTTCAACGCAATCGCACGGCTTGCGCTGCATCTGGGTGAGCAACTCAAGCGGAATGCTTCCACAATCAGCCTCAGTCTCATTTCCCTGTCACTTGGTCTGTTCCTATGGCATCTGGCCACGGCCTACAAACTGGACTTCTACATCAATTTCCAGAACGTCCCCTCTCCTTCAAAGGTCTTCACTGCCTTCTGGACCCATCTCGGTGATCCGGAGTTCTACATCCATATCGGTGTATCGATGCAAAGGATCCTGACGGGATACATCACCGCAGCTGTCATCGGGATAGCGGCAGGCGTTCTGATGGGACGATCCAGGATCGCCCGATCCCTGATTTATCCCTATATCGAGGTTCTGCGCCCCATCCCGGCCGTTGCCTGGATCCCGCTCGCAATCCTGATGTGGCCAACGGAAGAGGCTTCCATCATCTACATCACCTTGCTGGGCGCGCTTTTTCCAATCGTTCTGAATACGCTCCACGGTGTTGAACAGACGCCGGAGGTTCTTGTTCGCGCCGCGAAATCGCTCGGTGCCTCACGGTTGCAGATCTTCTGGCATGTCATTCTGCCGGCCGCTTTGCCAAGCATTGCTGCAGGTCTTGCGATCGGTATGGGTGTGAGCTGGTTCTCTCTGCTTGCCGGCGAAATCATATCCGGCCAGTACGGTATCGGTTACTTCACCTGGGATGCCTATTCCCTCATCAACTATCCCGACATCGTGGTCGGCATGCTGGTGATCGGCGGTCTCGGAACGTTATCCACCTACGCTGTGAAGCTCGGCATGCAGCCCCTTCTGGCCTGGCAGAAAAGGGCAAGGTGATGGCTGTGGCGCTGCGGTCCAGGCTGACAACGATCGGAGATGTTCTTCATCGACGTTTCAGTCTCTGGCTGATCCTGACCCTCTCTTTCACGGTCGGCTACTACCTGCTTTTGATGGCTTCCTTGATCCTGCGCTTCGGAAACCTTCCGAATTACGCAAGGGTCTACAACTGGCCGGAAAGCGTATGGACGATCGTCCGCTCGACCCCGTCCATCCGAGACATGCCCCCAATCATCGCCGAGGAGTACCTGCTCGAGTTCGGCTACATGAATTACGACTACGGGCTCGGAATTTCCGAGTGGGCGCTCAACATCATTCCCTACAAGGTGGTCCTGATGCTGGTCCTTTCGGGATTGCTGGCAGCCAATCTCCTGCTTTTGCGGACCAAGACCAGCTGTTCTACCGGATCGCGCCTGAAAGCCGGTGCAGCAACAGGGCTTGGCGCCGGGTTTGTTGCCGTGACCTCGGCGACGATGAGTTGGGTGGTGTGTTGCGCGACGCCGACGTGGATTGTCGGCCTGTCCATGCTCGGGCTGGGTGTCTCGACTGCGTTCTGGATCGAGCCGATCGGGCCATGGCTGACGGCGGCGGGCTACCTGTTGCTGTGTTTCAGCCTGATTGCCTTGTCGAAGCCGTCAGATACCGGAGACGGGCAGATTGTTGAACCTGCTCCCTCCCCCCAAATTTCCACCCGCAAAGGAGCACATGCATGAGCACCCAGGTGGTTTCCCTAAAGGAACACATTCCTCACCGAGCTATAGCCTCTCAAAAAGAGATCGGTCACATTGTCATCGAAGATGTCGAAATCATTTTCGGCAAAGGGGCCGAGGCCAATCAGGCGGTCAAGAAAACCTCCCTGGACATCACACCGGGAGAATTCGTCTGTATCCTGGGCCCTTCCGGTTGTGGCAAGTCAACGCTGCTCAATTCCATCGCGGGCTACGTGACACCGTCCAGCGGCTCCGTCGCTGTCGACGGAACCCCGGTGACGGGTCCCGGCCCTGACCGTGGCATGGTGTTTCAGCAGTATTCTCTATTTCCCTGGAAGAACATTCGCGACAACATTGCGTTTGGTCCCAAGGTTGCCGGACGAACCAATGTCGAATGCAGTTCGATCGCCAACACGTTTCTCGAAATGGTTGGCCTGTCGAAGTTCGCCGACAAATATCCGGCCGAACTCTCAGGCGGCATGCAACAGAGGGTCGGCATTGCGAGGGCACTGGCCAATTATCCGTCAGTCCTGCTGATGGACGAACCCTTTGGTGCGCTGGACGCACAGACACGCCTGATGATGCAGGAAAACCTGCTGTCGCTCTGGAGTGAATTCGGGATCACGGTTGTCTTTGTCACCCATGATGTCGACGAAGCGATTTTCCTGGCAGACAGGGTCCTCATCATGAGCGCCAGCCCGGGGTCCATCATAGACGACCTGCATATTTCCCTTCCGCGCCCACGTGACCCTGCCATGGCGACCAGTGCGGATTTCATGGCCTACAAGAAGATTTGCCTCGATCAGATCCGGTCTGAAAGCTTGCGTGCTTTCGAACAGCAAAACAGGTGATGGCATGAAGCGTCTGGTTTTATTTGTTGCCCTGTTTGCCCTTTCGTTCGGTGCCAAGGCGCAATCGGTGAACGGTGTAATTCTTGACGAAGCCGTTCCGGTCACAAACTTCACTCTGAGCGCCCAGGATGGATCCCCGTTCACAAGTGAGACGTTGAAGGAGCAATGGACGCTGCTTTTCCTGGGCTTCACCCATTGTCCTGATGTTTGCCCGTTCACGCTTGCAAATCTTGAAGCCGTGCGGACTGAGCTGTCCCAGCTCGTGTCGCCGGAGAAACTTCCAGAGGTCGTATTCCTTGCCGTCGACCCGGACAGGGACACAGCGGTTCTTGAGGATTACGTCAAGCATTTCGGAATCTCCTTCACCGGGATCACCGGCGAGCGTCCGGAGATCGATAAACTGGTTGAGAGCATTGACGGGTTTTATCGCCTGGAGAAGTCGTCAGCTGATGATGAGGCCTATGACGTGACGCACAGCGCTGCAGTCACCGTGATCAATCCGGCTGGCGAGATTACCGCCAAGATCAGCCCGCCATTTCACCCGTTCAACACCGCGAACTACCTGGCGCGCCATATGCGTGGCCTGGATGTCATGAACTGAAAGGTCCCTGAATATGCAACAGTTTTTCAAACATTGGATGGCCGCACTGGTCTGGGCCGCCACAATGCTGGTTTTTGCTTTCTCGATGGCCCCAGCCAGTGCAGGTGACAATCACTCGGCGCATGGCAAGGCTCTGTCTGGTGATCTGTCGATAATGGCGGCGATGTCTCCTGCACCCGCGCCCGGTGTCGGCAGTGTCGCAGTCTACCTCACTTTTTCCAACAAGTCGGATCGCGACGTTCAATTGGTTGCTGCTGAAAGCCCGGCATTTGCGATGGGGCACATGCACAAGACTGTCATGACCGACGGCATCATGACCATGGAGCCTGTCGCACAGATCACCGTTCCCGTCGGTGGTTCTGTCATGTTTGAACCAAATGGATTGCACATCATGTTGATGGGCCCCAAGCAAAGCTTCACGGCAGGTGACAGGTTTCCGCTCACGCTCATTCTGGACACCGGCAAACAGGTCGATACGCATGTAAGCGTCGTGAAGCCCGGCGAGGTCATGGTTCATGACCACGGATCCATGAAAATGAACTAGGAACAGATTTTCGTGCAGACCGGGTCAACAAAGGCAGTGTTACACAGGCGCCTGCAATCCATCACCGCAGCGGCATTCTTCCTGGCTGCAGCCCTTGCGCCGGCCTCTGCTGACATGATCGACACATCGGGCATGGAACCCTGGGAGGTCTGCGCGCTTTGTCATTCGCTCGACGGCAACAGCCGGATGGCAAAGTTTCCAAAGCTTGCCGGACAGCGGCCTGACTATATCGAAAAGCAGGTCCGGGACTTTCACGACGGCAACAGGTCGAACGATGGCGGTCAGATGCAGGCGATCTCCACGGAAGTCGCGCAAACCGATCTCTCAGACATCGCGACCTATTTTTCAGGTCTGACAGCCCCTGCAGCAATTTTGTCAGGCGGCAGTTCTGAAGCTGCGGCGCGGCTTTTCAACGACGGTCGCGACGACCTGCCAGCCTGTCTTTCGTGCCATGGCCAGAGTGACCCGGCGTTGCCACTTGCTCCGTGGCTGGAAGCCCAGCACGCCGACTACATCGCCAAGCAGCTATACGACTTCAGGGACGGCAAACGCACTAACGATCCGGACGGCTTGATGCAATCGATCGCACGACAACTGACGGATGAAGACATTCAAGATTTGGCGGTTTTCATTGCCGCGCAGGAACGACCGGAGAGGACACCGTGAACAAGATGCTCGTCAATCCGCAGACGCTCAAGGATCAATCGGTGCAGGCGCAACCGCGCGCGTCAGCAGTTTATCTCAGCGAGATATTGTCCGACCTCGATGAGGGTGCTGACTTTCTGAGCCGATTGTCTGCCGAAGACATGGACATCGTGCGGTCTTCCGGATCTGTATGCCGGTTTGAGAAAGGCGAAGGAATTTTCTTTCAGGGTGATCGGCACAGCGGCATCTGGCTGATCGAAGGCGGCAGCGTTCGAACCTTTTATGCCGGTCCCTCGGGACGGGAGATAACGCTAGCCTTCTGGACGCGCGGTCATTTCATAGGAGGACCAGAAATTTTTGGCGGCGGCACCCATATGTGGTCGGCCGATGCACAGGAAGACACTAAGCTTCTCTATCTGACCGGTCCCCGCATACGGCAGCTCGTCGACACAATGCCAAGCTTTGCTGTCTGCCTGATCAATGGCCTGGTCGCGAAGGGAAAGTGTTACTCGGCCCTGGTTCAGATGCTGGGCACGCGCTCGGTCACTGAACGCTTGGCGCAATTGCTCATCATCCTCGGGGACACACACGGCAAGCCTGTTGGCAACCAGCTGATCATCGAAAAGGTCGTGACTCACGAAAACCTTGCGGCGATTGTCGGTTCAACCAGACAATGGGTCACGATCACGTTGGACAAGTTCCAGAAAAAGGGTCTCATAACCGCAAAACGCGGCCGCATGATTATCGAGAACTATGATCTGTTAAGGGCAATAGCGGACGGGGATAGCTGAAACTTACGACATGTCCCCTATCACGCTGACATGCGCGGCAACGACTTTCCATCCGTCCTCCATTCTCACCCAGGTCTGCATTTGCCGCCCAATCTTGCCAGGTGCCGTGTTGCGGTAGAACAAGGTTGAGGCAGTTGCGAAATCTGTGCCGTAGGCCGTGACAACAGTTCTTTCGAGTTTTCTTTCCAGGTTCGTGTCAGAGCGTGACGATCTGAAGCTTGATATTTCCGCATAGCCGTAAAGGTTCTCACCGCCACCATATCGGATGGTTGTCGGGGCATCCATGAAGAGACGATCGAGCGTTTCGACATCGTTGTTTACGAGAGCGGTTTCGTATTCCCGAAACACATTTTCCACTTCGAGTTGCACGGCTGGAATGTTTATTTCCATCAGGCAGTTTTCCTCTTGGCCAGAACGCGCGTCCGCAATTCTTCCAGAAACGGAATGTCGCGATACTGATCCGGCTGCACCTTGTCCCAGGCAACGCCGTCAGGCTGCGGACGACTTGTGTTTGTCTCAATGAGTTCCCGCTCGGTTGCAATCGCATGCAGGGCGCTGTCGTGATCCATCATGACGAGTTCATCTTGCGCAACGACCTGTGACGAATGAACGGTTGTGGTTATGGGCGTATCCGGGCGCAATTTGCCGAGCTCTCGAAAGATTCCCAGTTCAAGATCCGCAAAGCCGCCGCCCTTCCCCGTTCGGCCACCGTCTCGGCTGACTGCGACGCAACCGACAACCACGAAGTCCAGCAACTCCATCTCTTCGAACTCAACCGGGTCACCGTGTTCAACGAAACCTTGGGATGTCGCGGCAAGCTCGAACTGGATGCCACGCGCTTCAAGCTTGTCCGGATCAAGCCTTACAAATGGAAACGGCTTCAGCAGTTCCGGAACGGGCGCATAAACGATCTTTCCGTCATAAAGGGCCCTAAGTCGAACCGGGATTTGCGGTGGGTCAGGATTGCATTTGACCGTTCGGGCCGCGTTCCACTGAGGCATGGAAGCCAGGTGCAGGGCGGCAAGGTCAGTTTGGATTTGCGAAGGAGATTGATCTTGAAAGTGAAGTCGTCGACGACTTCGAACTGTTCAGGCTTTTCAAGTGAGCCGGCCTTCATCTGGACTGTCGGGAAACCACCCACGCTGACGGCCCGGTCAAACGACCACTTGACGTCCGCGGCGGTGATCGGGGAGCCATCCTGAAACTTTCCTTCGGGACGCAGCTTGAAGACAATGGCCATGCCATCATCGGTAAATTCCCAACTTTCCGCCGCCTCGGGCTCAATGACGGAATAGTCATAGGACAGGCTGCCGTCTTCGAGTGTTTTGGTCCCGAAACTGACCAGTCTGTCGTAGACATTGACCGCGACCTGGTAGCTCGGACGATTGGTACCGGTGCGGTGAATGTCGAGACTGTTGATGGTCTGACCGGTCACGGCAACTACCACGTCACTGCCGGCGGCCGAAGCCGGCAAAACTTTCAGGAATGGAAGAGCCGACGCCCCGAGGGCAGTTGCCCCGACGCCGGTCAAAAAGCTTCGTCTCGAAGTCTCGAAAGTCATCATTATCCCCTTTATGCCGGAAGGAGATCTGCCCTTCCCGATGACTTCACGATGATCGGCTTTAGTGAGTACTTCTATTGCTATTTTTGCATCCTTGTGCTGAATTTTTTGCAGCACTAATCATAAGGCACTGTAAATGAAACACCTTCAGACCCTCAAATTGATCGAAGCCGTTTCGAAAATTGGCTCCATCCGGAAGGCCGCGGAGGACATGAACATCACATCTTCTGCGCTAAACCGGCGCATACAGAGTTTCGAAGAGGAATTTGGCGCTCCCATCTTCGAACGCCTGCCACGTGGTGTGAGACTTAATCCGGCAGGAGAATTGTTGGTTCAACACATTCGAGGGTTGGTCGCGGACCTTGATCGCGTGCGCAGCCAGGTTGCCGATCTGTCCGGACTGAGGCGCGGTCATGTCAGTATTGCCTGCTCGCAGGCACTGCAGCCCTATTTCATGCCGGCACAGATCGCTGACTATCGAGCTGAACATCCAGGTGTGTCCTTTTCCGTTCAGGTGCGCGATCGCGAGGCGGCCGAAGAAGATCTGCGTGCCTATCAGAGCGACCTGGCGCTTGTCTTCGAACCGGTTCATCTGGGCGACTTTGATGTCCTGCTTTCCGTGGAACAACCGGTTTTCGCCGTGATGGCGAAAGATCATCCTCTCGTCGGGAAGGAAACACTGCGGCTTCGCGATTGCCTCGGTTTTCCGCATGTCGTGCCGCCGAAGAGGATCGGGATCCGTTATCTGCTCGACATGGCAGTCAGCCACATGTCGCAAAAACTTGAGCCGATCGCGGAAGCCGACTCGTTTGAATTCATGCGCCACTATGTGCAGCAGGAACATGCGGTCGGATTCCAGTTTCCAATCGGTCTTAACCTGACTGGGGACGATCGACTGGTTTTTCGAGCTCTGCCCAAGAGCGACGTCGCTTATGGTAATCTCACGCTGATGCAGATGAAGGGAAGAACGCTCTCCGTCGCATCCGCCCGTTTCGCAAACCAGTTGGCCGTAGCCCTCAACTCGAAAACATGAATGGAAAGAATGCTGTCCCTGCCGCAAAGGGTTGTTCCCGAAAACACCTCAGCTCAATGCGTCTTTGTTTGTTGTGCCTTGGCTTGGGTCACATAGATCGAAGCCGACAGTCGGGTTGCCCCGTTCAGGGTTTTGGCGCTCTTGAGAAGGGCTTCCATCGGCGTTAGCAAGGACCAGTCCTGGCGCGCCGAAAACTGGCGCGCGATGAGCGGGGCAAGCGCTGGGTTACGGGGCAGGAGATCGCCCAAAGACCGGGCAATGGCGTTGCGAACCTGCGTGCGACCGACACCGTTGTGTATGGCCATGGCTTCAACGATGCTTTCGGCCTTGGTGATTGAAAGCGCTGTATCTGACAGAAAGTGATGATCAAGCAGTTTGACACCTGCAACGCCCTCGAGTTCCACGAGCGCGGTCGCAAGTGCCCCGAGGTTTGGTGATCCGTCCATGGTCTTTTGGATCGTGACCTGTTTCCGGATATAGGAACGGGCTTCGTCTGTTCCTTTCAACCCCAGCAGCAGCAGGTTAATTGGTCGATAGTTGAACTCCCGAACGTTGTTCAGGCTTCCTATCAGCACCTCTTCCGACAGGCGCACGTTAATGTCGCGCAGCAATCCATAGGGAACCCGGTCGATTTCCTGCAGGGCCAGTCTTCGGATCGTAGCATTCGAATGGTCTTGAAGCAGTGCAAAAAAGGCGAACCTGTCCGGATGAAACGCCGTGGTTGCCCAGCTCGAAGCACGGTTGCGTATGGTTTTTATTACCTGCCGGTTGGTCGCGCCGACATAGGCGATACGTTGCCAGTTGCCGACCCGTGTGAGCGCAAACACAACACCATCTTCCTGGTTTCTTGCAAGAGTGCGTCGCGAGACGCTGTCGACCAGAAAGGGGATGGTGTTTGCACCAGGGTCTCCCCGGATCACCTCGGTGGTCTTGTAGCTGAATGGATTGTCAGGGTCAGGCCTGGCGACGACTACGGTGTCACCATGCAGCATCCAGTCGACGAGAGTTTTGCTGGGCTTGTGGTTGTGAAATGAACACGCCTTCGCTTCAAGCGGCAGAAGCCCGGCGGCAACCAACAGGGCCATTGATCCGACCTTCAACCTGCCGGTCAAACCGGAAAACAGTCTGGCAGATGCGTTTCGGCCACCCGATTTGCAGACCACTCAAAGATCCTCCTCGGGAAAGGATACTCCGGGTCAGGCCCGCGCCCAACCGGTTTCAAGGTAAAACCGGAACAGAATTGAATCCGCCAGGAATGGCAATTGCTTGTCGATGTCTGCCGTTTCTCCGGTTTCTGCGCTGTACTGGTAATGTTGAAATCGTTCGCCGCGCTAAGTCCAACTGCCATTTTGTTCGTTGTTTAAATTTCGAAACTCAGCTTCCCAATTCCGGAAACGCGTCTGCCAAAATGCAATCAAAAAAAAAGGCGGATGTTCCCGCCCTTCCTAAGCGGTTGATTTGTAGAAGATATTAACCTCCTCAATTTTGTGTAAATTGGCCCTCCACCTGCAACGCCTCCCCTGATCTGCGCTTTGGCGCGACAACAAAGGGAGAGTTCAGATGGCAAGTTTGCCCGCAACACGTCCCATGATCGGGACCAATGACGATGATGTTCTAAACGGAACGGTTCATTCCGATGTCATGTCGGGACGGTTCGGTGATGACTTCATGCAGGGTCACAACGGCAACGATGAAGTCTGGGGCGGTACCGGAGACGACACGCTCTACGGCAACAACGGCAATGACAAGCTCTACGGTTCAGGCGGTCCGAACCTGGTGCAGATGACCGCAATGGAAATTACGGGAGACTATCCCGTTTCCGTTGTCTTCGAAGGCGAGACAGCCGGGTACCGGAACACATTCGGATACTACAAGGTGGCCGAAGATGGCACGATTTACAATGTGGAATTCATCTGGCCGAACGCGTCCCTGCAGGGTAGTGGCGGCAACCTGATCCAGGGGCAGTCCCGGGAGTTTCTGGATGTGCAGTCAGGCGACAAGATCGCCTTCTTTATCGTGTCCAACGGCTACAGTCGGAATAATGGCTACAGCGGCCTCGACCTGGACAATGGCACCCTGAAGTTCCTGAACTCCGATGGGTCTGACGCCACATTGAACAGCGACAGTCCGCGTCTTTATCACATCGCCCCGGACGGGACACAGACGCTCATCAAGTACGATCCCTATCACACCTCCGCCCACGGCGAGACCGTTGGTTTGAATCCGGACAACATCCTCCACACGACAGGTGTTCTGAAAACCGATGCCGGCACGATCACGCTCGGCTTTGAAGACCTGTTCAACGGGGGGGACAGGGACTTTGACGACAGCGTCTTCACGGTCGACTTAGGCCTCACCAACGCGTTGCTCTTGAATGCGCATTATCAGCAGCAGCAGGGTGGCACGGATCCGGATCCTGGTAACGGTGGGCAACCCGTTGTTATCGAACGCACCGACAACGACATTCTCTATGGCGGGAATGGCGCAGACGAGCTTCATGGCCGTTCTGGAGATGACCAGCTTTACGGCAACAATGGTCATGACTCCCTGCATGGTGGAAGTGGCAATGATACCCTATATGGCGGTTCCGGTAGTGACTCGCTTTACGGAAACTCCGGGAACGACACCCTCTATGGCGGCAGTTCAAATGATGATCTCAACGGCAATAATGGCGACGATAGTCTGTACGGTGAGGCCGGTAACGATACGCTGAACGGCGGGACCGGCAATGACACTGTAGATGGTGGTAATGGCAACGACACTATTATCGGTGGCTCCGGCGACGACATCCTGACCGGTGGATACGGCGAAGACACCTTGAAGGGAGGTGCCGGCAATGACCAGCTGCGCGGCGGTCACAACAATGACAAGCTCTACGGTGGTCACGACGATGACATTTTCTACGGCGACGCAGGAAATGATCTCATCCATGGCGGGCGCGGCAACGACACAGTCGACTATTCCGACTTTGATGTTGATCTGTCCATCATGCTTCACAACAAACGGGCCCACGGGCAGGAAATCGGCACCGACACGTTGAAGTTCATCGACAACATTGTTTCCGGTGGCGGCAACGATTTCCTCAAAGGTACATCCGGTGACAATGTCATTGACGGCGGAGCCGGCAATGATGAAATCCGGTCTTTACGAGGAAATGACACACTCACGGGTGGTGATGGAGCGGATACCTTCGTCTTCAGAACCTATGATCTCGTCGGGATAGATGAAATCACCGATTTCGACGTCGGAACCGATTTCCTCGATTTCAGTCACCTTGCTGGCTCGAATGACGACCAGACAATCCTATCGCGTCTGCAATCCCTGTCTGCAGATGGGGACACCACTCTCTCAGTCGACTGGAATGGCAACGGCTCCTACCAGGATGTCTGCACGTTGAACAATGTCGAGAACCAGACAGTTACGTCGTTGTTCGACAGCAACTGTTTCATCTTTTGACCTGCCAGAACCGGATTGCGTTTTGCAAAACGCAGTCCGGTTCCAGGGCTTCTTTCAATTCTCGAAACTTTGCAAAATCGGAAGAAACCAAAAGCTGTGATGGCCCGATCAACTTTCGATTTTGCAAAACTGTCCCGCCCCCCCAAATTCCATTTCGTAAAAAAAGATATTCCTTTCAATAACTTAATAAATATCTCCCTCTCCTACTATGGCAAACATTAAAGGTGCCAATGCTTGGCATCTCCTTTGCGTAGGTCCTCTTGTCGACACACAACGAGGACTCGTCTCTTTGGACATCATTCACGAAAGACCCAGCCAAAGGCTGCACTACCGGGTTAGGGCGCCGATGCGCGTTACGCTCGGTGAGCAGACCGTTGACGCTGTTGATTGGGGGCTTGGTGGATGCCGTGTCTCGGGTCTTTCCGGTGCCCATCCTACGGTCGGTTCAAGCCACACGCTCTTTTGCACGCTCCCCTTCCAGGGCTTCAACATCACGCTGAAAGCTGAAGCTGAAGTCGTGCGCCAGAATGAAGACACGAACGAACTCGCCTTCCGGTTCACGGAACTGGGTGAGCGTGAAACCTCACTCATGCAGCATTTCGTCGAGGACCTGGTCCGCGGCAAGATGACAGACGTTGCCGACACCATCGTCCGGATCGACACGCCCGTGACGCCGGTGCCGGTCAAGCCTGACCCCAATCCGGTGACGGACATTCCGGTGCGTCGCTGGCCGATAAAACAGATCCTGATGACGTGCTTCTATTTTGCGCTTGGCGCCCTCGTCTTTAGTTATGTCGGGGTCTATGCCTTCGCAACGCTGTTCCGGCTGGAAGTTCAATCTGCTGTCATCAGTGCACAAAGGGTTGAGATTTCAGCGCCCGTGACAGGTACTCTTGTGGACCTGCCGAAACGTGCCGGGATGACATTGTCTGCCGGTGGCATTCTGGCTGTCATGACAGATACCGGACACGACACATCATTGATGCGTGCCCGTTCCGATCTTGCGGAAACCACAGCCCAGCTGGCCGAGACAAGTGTCTTGTTCCACGAAGAACAGAAGCGCGCAAAAGGTTACGAACTGGTCGCGCGCAACAATGTGAGACAGGCGGAATCTCAACTGGAAGGACTTGAGCTAGCAAGGGACAACGCACTTTTGAAACTGGAGCGAGTCAAGGGACTGGCCGAGAAGGGTTTGGTGCGTGCGGACGATGTTGAAGCCGCCGAACTGGATGTAAAATCCGTTGTCTCCGATCTCGAACGCAAAAAAATCCACATCAAGGAATTGAAGGAACTTATTCAAGGTGGCGACAGCATTCGACTGTTTACCGGTAATGCTTTTGCCGGTCGACTGGCTGAAATGGACGCCAGGGTCGCGCGCCTGACTGCCCTAAAGTCGCACTACGAGATCCAGGTTGAAGAACTCGCGAACAGGGACACACGCCAACTGGTCTTCGCGCCTTTTGATGGTCGCGTGGTCGAAACAGAAGCGGCCCCCGGCAACTCGCTCAAACAGGGTGATGCCTTGATGGTCTTTGAGGAAACGGGCGCTGAAAAGGTAACAGCTTTCCTGACACAGGAAGAAGCAGCACAGGTCCGTATCGGGAGCCTGGCGCAGCTCTATCTTCCCGCTGAAGCTCGTTGGATTGAAGCTAAAGTCACCGTCATTGACAGGACGGCAGGTTTCGTTGACGAGGTTACCGAAACACACCGTTTCAGGGCACCTGATGCGAGGTCCGCCAAAGTGACTCTGGTTGCCACAAGCGACCGGCTGCCGGCAAGCGGTGCACCCGTCACGGTCTATTTCAAGCGTTTCAGAAGCAATCTGGTTCTTCGAACCGCTCAGCAGATGCTGGAGGCGTTTTGATGCCGCAAGAGATCGCACCGGGTCCCTACACTGTTGATGAAATCACGCACCAACCCAGAGGTTGGGCAAAATGGACGCCCTTTGCCCTGTTTCAGATCACGCTTTATTTCGGTCTCTGTTTCATTGGCCTGACCACTTTCGAGAATGTTTTCTTTAATCCCGCAACGAAGGAAATCACCCTTGTTATCGGCTTGCTGGGACTCTGGCGGTATGGCTGGTGGTTCACCCACGCAGTCAGGGCCTGGATTTATGGCCGTTTTGTCTATCCCTCCATGCGCGATGCCGGACGCAAGGTGTGGGAGGGCGGCTGGCGCCCTCGCCACCTCCACTTCATGATGACGACCTACAAGGAACATCGTGACATCACGGAGAAGGTCATACGCTCCATCTGTCGGGAAATCCGAGAGGCAGATGTTCCCGGTACGATATGGCTCGGTTCGGGGGACAAGTTCGATGAAGACCTGATCTCCGAACTGCTTCAACGCGAGTGGTCGGACCTGAATGTCACGCTACACGTCGTCCGGCAAAACCAACCCGGCAAACGGCTGGCAATTGGCCTGGTTTTGAGGGCCATGAGCCGGGGAGAAGTCGAGGATGACGACCTGATCATCTTCATGGATGGCGACTTCATCCTGGCCAAGAACGCGGTTGGCGCCTGCTTGCCGCTTTTCAAACTCTATCCGGATCTGCAGGCTTGCACGACGGATGAAGAAGTGCTGTGTATTGGACCCAAATGGGTGGCGAATTGGCTGACCATGAGGTTTGCCCAACGTCGCCTGGCGATGCAGTCCCACTCCCTATCGGGTCGTGTACTGACACTTACAGGGCGGATGTCCGTGTTCCGGGCCAATCATCTCTTGAAGCTCAAGTTCATTAGGCTGCTGGAGGCTGATCACCTGGAACACTGGCTCTGGGGCAAGTTCCGGTTTCTGTCGGGGGACGACAAGAGCACCTGGTACTACATGCTCCAGTCAGGCTGCCGCATGCTCTATGTTCCGGACGCCATGGGATACACGGTCGAAGTCATCGAAGGCTCCGGCATGGATCGCATGGTGCAGAACTTCCGCAGATGGTCGGGCAACATGCTGCGCAATGGCTCCCGCGCCCTGGCGCTTGGACCGCACAGAATGCCTTTTTTCATCTGGTGGTGCCTGCTTGATCAGCGGGTTTCCATGTGGACCATGCTGGTCAGCCCGGTATTGGCAGTCTGTACGTCGGTTCTGCACGACCCAGCCTATATCTTTGGTTACGTTGTGTTCATTTGCATAACCCGCATGCTGCTGTCGCTGTTCCTTTATGGCTACGCCCGGAAAGTGGACCTCAGCTATCCGTTCATTCTCTACTTCAACCAGCTCATCAATGCGTCCGTGAAGGTCTATTGCATCTTTCGGCTGTCAAAACAGCGCTGGTCAAATCGCGGCGACCAGAGGGCTGGTGAAGGTGACGGACTGATTGCGACGCTCCAGAACTGGATGGCGAGCTATCTGACAGCGCTCTACGTGACGATCCTGTTTGTCGGCGTCTGTTTAATGGCCGGCCTGATCGACCCTCCGAGCGGCCGCATGATTTCTCATGTTCTGGGTATCAGCGCTTCTGCGGGAGCAATGTAGCTCTGTTCCCAAAATGCGAACACGCATTTTCCGTTTTCGGAAGAGGCCCCGTTCCCCAATTTGCAACGAATTCCCCAAGATGCTGTTTTAAATAAGTAATTTGGCTCCGTAACGAGTTGGCCCGGGACTTGTTTGTGTATTTGCAGCAACTCAACCAGGGGCTTTCAGATGAGACTGAAACCAACACTATACACAGCTGCAATTGCAGTAACCGGACTGCTGGCGCTCGCACCTGTCGCATTCAATGCGGTGGTTGATGCCTATGATCACAACCAGCTGGTCGACCTGGGTCTCGACAAGAAAGAAATCAGCGTCAAGGCGCACTATCCGCTTTACAAGATGATCGAGTATCCGCGGGTCAAGGCTTCAACCGTCATCCTTGGCGACAGCCGTGCGCGCGCCCTGCAGGACCGCTACTGGCAAGAACTGGGTCGAGACGACGTCTACAATTTCGCCTATGGCGGTGCCACGGTCTACGAGATCTATGACACGTTTGAATACTTGCGTGACAATGCGGAGCTGGAGACGCTGATCGTCAGCCTGCCCCTTCGTAGCATGGACGCACGTTTCAAAGGGGGCATGAACAGGGTTCCTGAAGCAATCGCGCTCGCGAACGATCCGTTTGCCTATTACACCAACTGGTTTGTCGCCAGGACTGGATGGAGCTTGATGAAGGACCGGTATCCGGAAACCTTCAAAGCGATTTCTTCGCTCTCATTGTCACCGGTCACCGAGGCAAAAGCAGCTGATTTCGGCGCGATCGAGACATTGAGTGTGGAAGCTCTTCTGGACCCGGCCCTGTGCGACGAGTGTGCTCTGACGACCCCAAACGGCACATTGGTTTTGCCGGTCCTGCACGGTTACAGGGGCACTGGCTACGGGCGTTGGGCGAATTTCTGGCCCGAGATCACCATTGAACGCGATCTGCCGCAACTCTTTGCCAAGCAGGTTGGTACGAACGGAGCGGCAGACTGGCGCCGCTTCAAGCAATCCGACGAACTCTGGCAGATGGTTGAGGAGATTGCGCGCTGGAGCCGGGAAAACGATGTCGAGCTGATCTTCATCATCCCTCCGACTATTTCGGAAATGCAGCGACGTATCTCCGATTTCGGACTTGCATCGGCAAACCACAAGTTCCGCGAACGACTGTCCGGTTTGGCACCTGTTGTCGACTTCGATTTCGATACACCGTTCACGCGTGACCTGGCCAATTTCACCGACGCCTATCACTTTGGTTCTGATCCGGCGCGCAGAATCGTAGGTGAACTGCTGCTCCTGACAGACAGGGACGAAGACCGGATCGCCACGACGATCAAGCGTCGTGAAGGTCTGGTTTGCCCGGTGACGCCTGATGACACAAAAACCTCTCACAGCGCAGGGACCTTGTCACTTCTTGAAGGCAAGTCCTGCCGGATCTGGCGGCAAGCCAATGGCTGACAGATCCGAAAAACCGGCTGACGCCATGCTTTGCGTGCTTGGCTTCATCATAGGCGCAACGGCGGCCTCCTCGTTTGTTGAAGAGCGAATTGGCGGGGCTGCATCACCAGAAAAGATCGATTGGCTTTTCGACAATTCCAAATCCATGAGCCGCCACATTCCGGCAGGACCAGCGGCAAAAGACTGCGAAGTGGAGCGACAGAAATGAGCAAAATTTCGAAAAAACAGCCTTTGTGGAAGCTCATGCTTCTCGGCTCTGTCTTTGGTTTGGTCGGTGCGGTGGCCCTTTCAGGCAACACGATGCCAGAAAAGTCCAGGTCTGAACGAATTGATCCGACCATCGAAGAGATGATCAAGCAGGCCCGGGGGCTGCAGAAGGTGGGTCGCTGGGAAGCTGCGGCCGACCTGCTCACGCAACTGGCCAATGATGGCCACCCTGTTGCGCTCTATCATCTGGGCCGCGCCTTCAAGAACGGTTGGGGTGTGGAGGCCGATCACGCGCAGTCCCGCCTCATCTTCATGGAGGCAGCTCGCTATTCATTCGCCTTCCGGGGAGAAACGGCTTACGAGCTCGGCCGCCTATTTCAACGTTCTTCCGGAGAGCGCTGCGCTGAAATCGCCCTTCAGTGGTTTCACAAGGCGCTTGCCTGGGACTATCCCAAGGCGCATGTCCAGCTCGCCAAACACTATGAACGTGGCATCGGGGCCGAAAGAGATCTGGCGAAGGCCTTTCATCATTACGAGAAGGCAGCCATCGCAGGCTACCCTTCTTCAACCATCAACTATGCCAGGATCCTGCAAACCGGCCGCTATGGCACGGTGGCAAATCCGGAGCGCGCTGCATTCTGGGCAAGTCGTGCGATCGAAGGCCTTGAGAAAAAGGCGCGCGACGGATCCGCGAGTTCTGCCAAGACATTGGGCCGTATCTATCGCGATGGCGAATTCATGGCCGTTGACCGTGATCGGGCGCGCGAGTGGTTTCTGCGCTCCGCCGAACTGGGCGATGCAGGGGCCATGCATGACCTGGGTCTCATGATCCTGAGTGGAACACCGAGTGAGGCCGACATTCAGGATTCATTGAAATGGCTGCGATTGGCAGCCGAGGCTGAACATGGCGGTGCCTTGACAGCTCTGGGGCGGCTGCATCTCAAGCAGGCCCATGATCTGAGTGAAGACAAGGCCCTCGACTTCCTGAAACGCGGGGTCGAAGTCGGACACCCGGGTGCGATGGAAGAGCTAGCGCGGCTTTACGCAACCGGCCGCCTCGTGCCCCAGGATCGCACCAAGGCACTTGACCTCGCCGGCAAGGGAGCCGATCGCGGTCATCAGGGCAGCGCCCGCCTCCTGAAGAAACTCCAGGAAATGGACGCGGCAAATCTTTCGATCATCGAACGGTCGGTGAAACCCGTCTCCAGCAAGAAGGAGGGCTGAACCATGGTCTTCAGTTCACTTGAATTCATGTATCTGTTCATGCCGCCGGTGCTGATCGGTTACCTCCTGCTGCGTCACTGGGGTTGGGAAAACGGCATCATCTGGTGGCTCACCATTGCGTCACTTGTGTTCTACGCCTGGTGGACGCCAGTCTATCTGCCGCTCCTGCTCGGGTCCGTCGTCATCAATTACGGCTTTCACCGGGTGCTGAGGCAAATCAGGGATCGTTTCATCCTGATCGCGGGCATCACCTTCAACCTGTCCCTGATCGCGGTGTTCAAATATGCGGATTTCTTTATCGGCAACGCCAACCTGATTGCCGGGATGGACATTCCGCTGTTGCATCTGGTGTTGCCGCTGGCGATATCCTTCTTCACGTTCCAGCAGATCTCCTTTCTGATCGACACCTACAAGGGTGAAATCACGGAATGCGATTTCCCGCGCTACATGCTGTTTGTCGTTTTCTTTCCGCAACTCATCGCGGGTCCGATCGTCATGCAGAAGGAAACCATTCCGCAATTCAGGCTGCCTGTCTTCCGGAACAAGCTGATGCTGAATCTGGCGGTTGGCGGAACCCTGTTTGCGATCGGTCTGTTCAAGAAGATTGTCCTGGCTGATGGCATTGCACCCTACGCAAACGGTGTTTTCAACCTGGCCGAGACAACAGGCGGTGTCCCCTTCGAAGCTGCCTGGATCGGCGCTCTTGCCTATACGTTCCAGCTCTACTTCGACTTTTCCGGGTATTGCGACATGGCGCTGGGGCTGGCCCGACTTTTCGGGATCCGTCTGCCGGTCAACTTCAACTCACCCTACAAGGCAACCAGCATTTCGGATTTCTGGCGTCGCTGGCACATCACCCTGTCACACTTCCTGCGGGACTACCTTTACATTCCGCTCGGTGGCAACCGGTCTGGCCCCGTGCGCCGCTACGCCAACCTGATGGTCACGATGTTGCTCGGCGGCCTGTGGCACGGTGCCAGCTGGACCTTCGTGTTCTGGGGTGGCCTTCATGGCGCGTATCTGGCCATTAATCATGGCTGGTCCGCGTTGTCCGAGAAAGGCTATGTGCCGAACCTGGTGCCGCGCCCGGTTGCCCAGATCCTTGCCAGGGGGCTGACACTGCTGGCCGTTGTAGTTGCCTGGGTCTTCTTCCGCGCTGAAACGTTCTCCGGCGCTACCAATATTCTCGTTGGAATGACCGGTTTCTCGACGGTTTACGAACCTGCCCTGTGGGAGACCATGGTCACTGGAACGGCACCGGTTTGGGCCGCACTGATCGGACTTGCCGCGATTGTGTTCCTGCTTCCAAACGCGATCGAGTTCACGGAGAACTACAACCCGATCCTTGGTCTGAAGAAGTTCGTTGCCCAAAGGCGCAGCGAAGGCTTCCTGCCGGTGCGCTGGCAACCGAATGCCGGGTGGGCCGCGGCCGTCTCCGTGATCTTTGCGGTTGCGCTGATCCAGACCTACCGGTTGGCAGAGATGACCGAGTTCATCTACTTCAACTTCTGAGGACCTGGAATGCGCACGCTTACCCTCACTTCACTTGTCCTGTACGCGGCCTTTGGTGCTTGCGTGCAGGCGGGGCAGCCGGGGAACCCGGCAGAACACCTGGTTCTGCCGTCCCAGGGCCTCGGCGTAAACCTCGGGACTGGCGTCGTGACCCGAAACGGGTATTCCGACCAGTGCCTTGAGATGGTTTCCAGATCATCCGGCAACACGCTTGTGGTCACGCGCTCACCGGGCAGCGACAGACCGAAAGTATTTGTGAACGGCAAACAGCGTTACCCTGGTGGTGACCAGTCATCCAAGGCGCGATTGGGCGCCCTCCGTCTGTCACCAGATGGATCACTGGTTTCCCTGAGAAGCTGGAAAACAGGCGACAAGCAGACCGAACTGTTGATCGATGGAGAAGTACATCTGACATGGAAGCGCGGATCGCATGTCCGTCTGCTCAAGGTTGGTCGGCAATCGATCTTGTTGCTCGTGACGGGGCGCAAGGGAGGTACACGTCTGGTCCGTCACGACTTTCATCCTGATGGTTCAGTCTCAGGAACGGGACATACGCTAAGGGATTTCAACACCTGCACTGTCGAACGGCTGCGCCTTGCAGGCACGACCGCACTCGGCCAGATGACTTGCGGCCCGGACAAAGGGATCTTTGCGTTCAGCTTGGATGACGGCAAAGAGCCACGCCTGCTTTTGGGGTACGAAGACGCAGAATTCGTGTCTCTTCAGAAAAAAGCCGGCTCACCGAAGGGCACGACGGTCTTGATTGCATCCGGTTCACCTGCCGCATTGCATTTTTATTATGCCGTAACCGGTCTGCTGATGAACCAGACAGGCGAGGTTCGCGCCTGCATGTCAGACGCTGAAGGACTTCAAAGCTGGAACCAGAGTTATCGCCTTCGTTCTCAGGCGCTTCTGTTCGAGAAAACCGGGGCTTCCGTATTCGCCGACCTGGCCCGAAAATCCATGCGCCTCACCCTCGCCTCACAAGACAGGGCTCAAGGAAGCAATCAAACCTGTGGCTGGAGTTCGAAGATCTACGCACCGGACAAGCCGGAAGGTTTGAAACTGATGATCAACCAGGCTGTGATCGCCAACTCACTTGCGAACGCCTGTACAAGCCTGGGTGACAACTGTTCTGTGGCGCTCCGGTCCGGAATAGATGAAACCCGGCAATGTCTTGTCGAAAAGTTTGAACCGCAGTTTGATCCCGACCTTGGATTGTATCGCATAGGTCCCGACGAAGCCTTTCGCTTTGCCGGCGCTGTCGCACCCTGGAATTGGCAGTTGTCCTTTGCGGCCCTGCTTGACCAACTTTCAGATCCCAACCTTCGCGCGCGTTCTGTTGACATCGTCGGGAAATTCCAAAGTGAAGCGACGAGCGGCGAAGACGGCGCCCTGTGGCGATATTGGCCGAGAGCCAGCTACCTTGAAAGAGGTCACTCTGAGCAGAAGATTGCCGAAGAACGTTTTGAGGACACGGGGCATGCCGGCATCAGCATGCTTGCGCTAGCAGTTTTTGACGGCTTGCTTGTCCGGGAGTTCGTCGATGGCATGCGCGCGCGGGCAAGTTACGTCCTCTCTTTCGGCAGCAATTCTCCGCGGGACCTGGATGGCAAGGGGCCACGGGCCGGACGCTGGTTTCCTGCCGGCGGTTGGGCTGAATTCCCATCAAGCGCATTTCAAGACGTATATGAGAGCGTGGTTCCTTCCAGAACATCTTCAGACGCGATATTTGCCTATGCGCGCTTATTTGATCCTGAAGCGAAATTTCATCTCACACTGACATCTCATGTCTGCACCGAAGCGTGCGTTGTTGGCGAGGAATACAGTTTTTCTTCTCCGGATGCGTTCCTTGAAAACAACCCCTTTTTCCGGATTGAACCAAGTCAAAAGACAGACCAGACGCAGCACCAGCTACTGCCCCGGACGACACAATTGAAGAATCAACACCAATGAGCAACCATGGACGAGGCGACGCAACCGTTGAAAATCGGCCGTCCGTCCGCGCCGGGGAAGGAAATACCATGGGCAAATGGATTCGGGACTTGGCATCAGACGCGACCTTCTGGCTCGTGCTTGTCTTTCTGACGACATCGGCAATTTCGGCATATCTCATCGCGGTTGACTACAGGGAGAATGTGCGTTCGGCGGACCTTTCGGCTGCGGCGACGGCGCAGTCCGAGCTGTTGACTGCGGCACGTTCCTTCTATTCGCGAGAAGTCGTCGACAAGTTGCTTTCAACCGGTAGCGTGGACGTCAGTCACGACTATCTCGGCAAGGATGAAACCATCCCTGCACCCGTTTCCCTTTCGATTGCGATGGAAAAGGAACTTGAGAAGAATGGAGCGGAAAGCAGTATCCGGGTTCTTTCGAGTTTCCCCTGGCCCTGGCGCCGGGATCGAATACTCGACCAGTTCGAGACCCAGGCTCTGGCGGCCCTTGAGGCGGCTCCAGAAGCCCCCTTTCAAAGGCTAGAGAAGCAGGACGGTATATTGGTCTACCGCAGTGCTGTTCCTGTATTCATGGAAGAGAGCTGCGTTTCCTGCCATAACGGGCACTCGGATTCTCCCAAAACTGATTGGGAAGTTGGAGAACTGCGCGGAATCCAATCGGTTACGATACCAGCGACTGAATCTGCTGGTTACGGCATCTCGTCGTTCAACAACCTGATCCTGTTGCTGGCAGCTGCCTTTGTTGCTGCGGCGGCTCTCTCGGTGGTGCTCTCTCGGCAAAGGCGGAAAGCGATCGACAAGGTCGAGGATCTTGCCAATGCAGAACGCGCAAAAAACGAGGCGCTACAGGCAGCCATTCAACGGGTCGTTGAAGGAGAGGCCCAAGTCGGGGCAATTCTCGATACAATGCTCGATGGGGTCCTGACGATCCTGCCTTCAGGTGAGATCCTAAGGGTCAATCGTGCTGGACTGTCCATGTTTGACACCTCGGATCAGTCTCAGTTCTTCGGTTTGTTTGTGACGGACATTCTTCCGAAAGCTGCGGAATTTGACCTTCCATTTGCGTGTTGTGCTGGGGAAAAGAAGGCCGAGAGTATCACTCCTCGACGCTTCGAAACGATCGGAAAGCGCCTCACCGAAACAGAGTTTCCGGTAGAATTGTCGATCTCCGAGATCGAGAGCGATGGTGAGAAAATCTACACGGTTATTCTCAGAGATCTTACGGAACAGAAAGCTGCAGCTCAAAAGCTCCAACAGGCTGAAACACGTCTCGTGGATGCCATTGAGTCGTTGCCTGACGGATTTGTCCTTTACGACGCAGAGGACAGGCTCGTCCTTTGCAACAGCAAGTACAAGGAGTTCTACAGCAGCAGCGCCGATCTGATCGAGCCCGGCAAGAAGTTCGAGGAAATCATCAGGGGGGGAGCAAAGCGAGGGCAGTATCAGTTCTCAGATCGGGTTCTTGAGGATTGGGTCGCGATGCGTATGGAACATCACCGGAATCCCGGCGCGCCCATGGAGCAACATCTGGATGACGGGCGTTGGCTTCGCGTCATCGAAAGCCGGACCAGTGAAGGTGGAATGGTTGGTTTTCGGGTTGACATAACCGAACTGAAAAAGCGGGAACAGGAGCTGAAGCGAAGCGAAGATCTGCTTCGCAATGTCGTCGACGCTTCCTTCGATGGCGTCATCGTCATGAACGGAAATGGCATTGTCCTGGATTACAGCCCGGCTGCCGAAGAAGTCTTTGGCTGGTCGGCACAGGAAATCGTCGGTGAAAAGATGTCCGAATACATCATTCCCGAAAAATACAGAAATGCTCATGACGTTGGATTGGCCAAGTTTCTCAAGACAGGTGAAGGTCCTGTCCTTGGGAAGAGAATTGAGATCGAAGGGCTCCACAAGGACGGTCACGAGATCATTGTTGAACTGGCGATCAGGCACACCAAGGGTTCAACTGGACCTCTCTTCCTCGGATACGTCCGTGACATAACCGAGCGCAAGGCGGCTGAAGCAGCGCTCAACGAAGCGAAGGAAAGAGCTGAGGCTGCGAACGAGGCCAAGGCCAAATTCCTGGCCATGATGAGCCACGAAATCCGCACTCCGATGAATGGCGTGCTTGGCATATTGAGCCTGCTGCGCGACACGGATCTGGATTCGTCTCAAAAATCATATGTGAAAACCGCAAGGGAATCCGGGCGCTCCTTGCTTGAACTCATCAACGACATTCTCGATTTTTCCAAACTGGAGGCGGGACGCATGGAACTTGAACATGCGCCTTTCCGTTTGAAGAGCCTGGTCAAGAGTGTGCTGGATCTGTTCAAGCCAACCGCCGAGGAAAAGGGACTCGACCTCTTTCTCAACTACCCTGCCGATTTGCCAGTGGCCGTCGTTGGTGATGCAGGTCGCCTTCGTCAGGTTGTGTTGAACCTTGTGTCCAATGCAATCAAGTTCACGGAACTCGGATCAATCGAGGTTTCGGTTTCCATCGTCAAACAGGATCCGACGCGTCCAACAGTACGGTTTTCGGTGAAGGACACGGGTATTGGCATCCCGAAGGATAAGCACGAGGCATTGTTTGCCGAATTCGTGACGGTCGACAGCAGCTATACGAAGAAACAGGGTGGCACCGGACTTGGCCTGGCGATCTGCAATCAGATTGCCCAGCTGATGGACGGCGAACTGTCCGTTGAAAGCATGCCAGGTGCGGGAAGCACATTTCACTTTACGATCCCGATTGAAACGGCCGCTCATCAGACTTTGGGTGACGATCCCGAACACGACGGCGGCGACGAGGAATTTCCAACGGGCCTCGTCATCTTGTTGGCTGAAGACAACGCTACCAACCAGATCGTTGTCAGTCACACGCTGGAGAATGCGGGCTGCGACATCGACATTGCAAACAACGGCAAGGAAGCGGTCCAGGCGGCGCAAAAGCGGGATTACGACTGTATCCTGATGGATATTTCCATGCCCGAGATGGATGGGCTTGAAGCCAGCGATTTGATCAAGCAAGGGCGAAGAAACGCGTACACACCTATGATAGCCCTGACGGCCTACTCGCTGCGGGGCGACCGAGAGCGGTTTATCGGCGCGGGCATGACCGATTTCCTGGCCAAGCCGGTCGAGAAGGAAGACTTGTTGGCGTGCATCAGCCGAAACGTCAGCGAAAGAAGAGCGTCTTCGGACGCCGAACCGGCACACGCGCCGCAGCCTGATTCCCTGTCCGCTGCCCGAGAGATACTGAGTACCATGCCTCAGGAGCTTCAAGCCAAACTGTTGCAGCAGTTCGTGGAGGACACCACCAAGAGGCAGCAAGCTGCGCACGAAGCGGCTGATGCTGATGACATAGAAAGACTTGAACGGGCAACGCACGCACTCAAGAGTGTGGCCGGAACATTCGGAGCCGGCGCGCTCACAGAGGTGGCGGCGGCAATCAACTCGCTTGCCCGGGACGGTAAATCCATTGCCGCCATGGCGAAAATAGATGAGCTCGACGCCATATGCGAAGTTACGTTAGGAGAAGTGAAAGCTTTAGCTGACGATATGGGAATCGAATTGCCGTTCAACATCTGATTGGCGCCAATTGGTGCGAAGGAGTGGAAGTTGAAAGTTCTGATCGTCGAAGATGCCCTGCCCCTGGCCACTGTTTATGGACACCAGCTTTCCCGAGCCGGTATAGAGACCGTGCATGTCGAGACCGGTGCAGACGCCCTTTCGAAACTCCGGAAAGGCGGTATCAGCGTCGTTCTGCTCGATTTGCAGTTGCCGGACATGAACGGTCGGGACGTCCTGACGGCGATCAGGGACGAACAGCTTCCGGTAACGGTTGTTGTGGTTACCAGTTCGGGATCAATAAAGACGGCAGTTGATGCCATGCAGGCTGGTGCGTACGACTTCCTCGTCAAACCGGTCGCCGAGGAGCGACTGGTAACCACGACGCGCAATGCCATGGAGCGTGAAACCCTTACCGAGGTTGTCGAGGAGGTCCGTAAACCTGCCTCTACCAAGGCACATCACGGCTTTGTCGGGTCTTCGCTGCCGATGACCGCTGTCTACAAGATGATCGAGAGTGTTGCCCGATCCAACGCGTCCGTCTTCATTACCGGTGAAAGCGGAACCGGCAAGGAGGTTTGTGCAGAGGCCATTCACAAGTCCAGCCCTCGGATGAAACACCCGTTTGTGCCGCTCAATTGTGCTGCTATCCCGAAAGACCTGATCGAGTCCGAGATATTCGGCCACATCAAGGGTGCGTTTACAGGAGCGACTTCCGACAGGGACGGTGCGGCGGCAAGGGCCGATGGTGGCACGCTTTTTCTTGACGAGATCTGCGAACTTGAACTGAACCTGCAGGCGAAACTACTCCGCTTTCTGCAAAGTGGTACGGTTCAAAAGGTCGGTAGCGACAGCCTGAAGAAGGTCGACGTCAGGATCGTTTGCGCGACCAACCGGGATCCTCTGGCGGAGGTGGAAACCGGCCGGTTTCGCGAGGATCTATATTACCGTCTTCACGTATTGCCAATCGGACTGCCGCCCCTGCGTGCGCGCGGCGCGGACATACTCGAACTTGCCAAACATTTTCTGCTTCAGTTTTCTGCAGAGGAACAAAAGGACTTCGAAGGTTTCTCGGTCGAGGCGGAGGAGATGCTCATGGCGCATTCCTGGCCGGGTAATGTCAGGGAAATGCAAAACACGATCCGAAATCTCGTCGTGCTGAACGAAGGCCCTATCGTCGAGACCGAGATGTTGTCGACTATGACCGGTCGTGTGCCGAATGTGCAAAAAGATCCCGCAGCAGTTCCATTGCAGGTGCCTCAGGCCGTTGCAGCAGCGCATGTTGTCGACAGTTTTGCAAACAGCAGCTGGCCCAACATAACGCTTTCACTCGGTCAGCCCTACGAGATTCTGGAACGCAAGTTGATCGAAGCAACGATTGATGCCTGCGGCGGCAGCCTTCCGAAAACAGCACGTGTCTTGGAGGTCAGCCCGTCCACGCTCTACCGGAAGAAAGAGATCTGGGCGGCGCAAGACGATCAAGACGATGATGCGCCTGATGCCACTGATGAAGCAGCTTCTGAAGAGGCAACAGGAACCTGAAGAAGCGTCAAGTCCAGGTTCCTGCCTATCTTTTTCAGCTAGTCACGCAAGATCATTTCCGCCATTCCGATTGCCGCGACATGTGAGGTGATTGGAGTGAGGCCACTCATCATGAATCGGCGCACCTCTGCTCGCGGGACCGTTACGAGAGCCGTTTCCTCCAGATCCCCTGAATTCGCCTCGCCAAGCTTGATAACGTGGCTGGCGACGAAAATGTAAGAAGTCGCGATCTTCTGATTACCGTGCAGAACCAGGCTTGGCGCTGCAATCCACTTGCCACCGCCATACCCGGTTTCTTCCAGCAGCTCCCGGCGCGCCGAAAACTCGACATCTTCGCCTGGATCGATCTGGCCTCCCGGCAATGTGAGGCAGACCTCCCCTACCCCGTGCTTGTATTGACGCAGCATGAGGACCTCGTTCTCTTCGGTTACGGCATAAACCGTTGCAAAGGATGGAAGGTCTATCTGGTAGTAGTCATCGACAATCCGGTTGTCCGGCAGACAAACGGTCTGGCGCATAACGCGCAAACGGTTGCTGGCCTCGAAAACCTTGTTGCTGTTCAGGAGCGCCCAGTGTTGCGGGTTCTGGACCTTCTGCCTTGCCGCATCCATCTCATACCTCCTCAAGGTGCCATTTTTCGAGGTTGATCTGGGCTTCCCGGCCTTCCAGGCATCTCATTTCGTAACTGAGCAACTGGCTGACATCACTCGGGCCTCCAACAACAGAGCAGATATCCTGACCGGAAAAGGCTGCCTCGAGCGGCTTGGCGAAGCCCTCAACCGACTGATGCATCAGGTAACTGACTATGCGTGCCGATTTGTGACGGGTAAGAATATGGCTGCGAACCATCGCGCTGCTGAAAGACGACGGCATGATCAACAAACCGGTTTCGGTGTCGCGGTAGATGTCATGATCGGGAAACCGTGCGCTGAATTCGTCGATCACGACACACAGTTCCTGGTGTTCCTTTTCCCAGTTGGCGTATTCCCTGAGTTGCCTGGAGGTGCTTTTTGTTCCAGCCATGCAAATCCGCAAGGATGCCGGACCACAGTCGATCATCGGGGCCCGCTTGTCCGGATAGGTGCTTTTCTGGACGACCTTCGCGGCAAATTCATAAAGATCATCGGATAAGTCATGCTCGTGACGAATTTGAAGTTCGTTTTTCACCCACAGTTCAGAGCCGGCATTCGTGAAGACCCCTGCCAGGGAGTTCAAAACACGAGCGGGGACCCGGCGCATGACTTCATTGTAGTTGGTGCGGCTCAACAGGTAGCAGGGACGCTTGCCGGCAAAAGCCGCGAGATAGGACGCGAACTCAAACTCGATGACGCCATTCCGGCTGTCGGTCAATGTCTCCAAGTCAAACAGGAAGACATTTTCAAAGCCCCTTGAGTTGGGTGCGACGGGGCCTGAAACACGACCCACGGGTGAGAATACTGGCTTCGGAAACATGATCGCTCCTCCATTTGGATTTTCCTGATGGAGGCGTTGCAATCCTTTGGCCAGTTTCGGCGCTGGTTGGCGCAAAGGATTAAACATGTATAAAAACAGATACTTAAAACATTTTTGAGTTCGGTTTTCAAAATGAACGGCAATGCGGCATTTGCGAAAAAACAAACCTGAAATCTGAAAATGCAAACAATTGAACGATCAACCGCACTCAAGCAATTCAATACGGTCGGGTACACAGGCAGCTGCGCTTCAAAATCGTCAACCAGACTTGAACCTGGCGGTGTGTGCCAGTTTCCAGTCTTGGATATTCCTTGCCAAAAATCGAAAAAATTTTTGCAAATTTCGAAATTCGAATTTTGGCACGCGATACCGTAAGAATTCGTAAACTATTGATAAAATGCAAAAAATATATCTGAAAGGATTTTGGCACGGTCCTTGTTCCTTGTTTGCCAGGAAATTTATCCGGGAGCAAACCAATGAACATGTATGTTGGAAATCTGAACACCGCACGCAAAATTGAAATCACGCCTTTTCGTGTTGTAGAGCCCAAGGCCTCTATCAGCGTGATTGGCCTGGGCTATGTGGGGGCTGTCTCTCTTGCGTGCCTCAGTTCTTTGGGTCACCGGGTCGTGGGGGCAGACATCGACGAGAAAAAGGTCGACTCCATTGCATGGGGCAACAGCCCGATCCACGAAGACCGACTGTCAGAGCTTTTGACCCGCGGTGTTGCTGAAGACCTGCTTTCGGCGACAACAAACCTTCCAAGAGCCGTCCGCGAAACCGACGTGACCTTTGTATCTGTCGGAACCCCGACAAGCGCAGACGGTGGTTGCGACACGCGTGCTATCGAAGTGGTCGCCAAGGGCATCGGTGAAGCGCTCGCCCAGAAAGAGGCATTTCACGTGGTGGTCCTGAGGTGCTCCGTGCCCCCTGGAACAACGCTTGAAGTCATGAAACCGATAATCGAGCGTCATTCCGGAAAGGTCGCCGGGGTCGACTTCGGCATCGGCTTCAATCCGGAGTTTCTGAGAGAAGGTACCGCGGTTGCAGATTTTCATGAGCCGCCCAAGACGGTTATCGGCGTAACCGACGAAAAGACGGCCGACGTTCTTTCGAAAATCTACGAACCGGTTGACCGGTCACCGATAGTGACAACCGTGGAAGTCGCCGAGCTTGTGAAATATGTCGACAATGTCTGGCATGCGAGCAAGGTCTGCTTTGCCAACGAAGTCGGCCGCCTGTGTAAGCCGATGGGCATCGACAGCCACGCCGTCATGGATATCTTCGTCCAGGACACGAAGCTGAACCTTTCTCCGTACTACCTCAAGCCGGGTTTCGCCTTTGGCGGCTCCTGCCTGCCCAAGGAAGTTCGTGCAGTCAGTCATCTTGCCAAGACGCTCGGTGTCGAATTGCCCATGATCGACGCACTGATGCCGTCCAACCAGAAACAGATCGATCAGGCTGTGGATCTGGTCGAAAGGACCGGTGCGAAAAAGGTCGCCGTTCTGGGTGTTGCCTTCAAGCCGGGAACAGACGACCTGCGCGAAAGCCCGACCCTTGAACTGATCGCCGAGCTCAAGGCCAAGGGTGTTGAGGTTACTGCATACGACCCGGCGATCGAACCCGGTCCGCATATCTCGCAACAGTTCGAGTACATGCGCTACGCGGCGCCGCATTTGAAGGATGTCGTGGAAGACCTGCCTGTGTTTCTGAAGGAAACGCCAGGCGATGCAATCGAGGAAGCGGATGCGATCATCGTGTCGCAGAAAATTCCGGAACTTCGGAGTGTGTTGAAGTCCAAGAAGGAAGACGCAGCGATTGTGGACCTTGTCCGCATAACCGCTCCCCTGCCTGCCTCTTCCGACTACACCGGTATTGGCTGGTAGGTCGACCGCATACTCCCGTCCGCTCCCTTTCGTCCCATCGCCCACCCAGGAAAGGGAGCGGACACTTCCCCTCTCTCGCATCGTTATCGACGTATTCCCACAAGCCGCCAGGATTGTTGGCTTGTTTGTAGAACAGCGTGGCAGACATTGGCATTGCACCTTGCAAACAAAGCAGAAATTTCGGAAGTTCGCTGCATTGCGTTTGTGACTTTGAGGTTGTGCCGTGAAATTGCCGGAAGCGATCAAGGACAATCTTTCCCCCATCAGTCTGATCGTTGCCGTAAGCTTCTTCGGGGCAGCATTGACCCCTTCCCTCATGCCCCGCGAACCGATCATCCAGGCGTCCCTGTGTGCCGTTGTTGCAAGCCTTGGATATGAGGCAACGTTGCTTGCCAGAGCTCTCTGGAGATACCTGGAACTACCGGAACTGAAAGACCGTGCCAGACGCCTCTGGGTCGTCGTGGCGCTCGTCATCAGCGTCACAATCATCATCTACTCGCTTTCAAAGGCTGCGTCCTGGCAAAACGCGACCCGAGCTGCCGTGGATCTACCACCGCTGGAGACAGCAGCGCCCTTTTTCATTTTCTTTGTCGGCACGTTTTTCGGCCTGTTGTTGTGGTCGGTTTTCCGGTTGGCGGGCCTGGCCCGTCGTCTATTGTCCGCCCAGCTGGACAGGTTCGTGCCGCGCAGGATCGGGATAGTGCTTTCCGTCACACTGGTCGCCTGGCTATTCTGGGCGCTCATAGACGGCGCGTTGGTTCGAAACCTTTTTCGGGCTGCCGACACCCCTTTTCTCGCAGCGGACATGCTGATAGAGCCGGACATTGCCCAACCGATGTCACCCGTAAAATCCGGCAGCCCGAATTCCCTGATACGATGGGACGAAATGGGTCGTCGTGGCCGTCAATACGTAGCCAACGCACCCACAAAAGAAGAAATAGCGGAGTTTTATTCTGGCCAGATCCTGGAACCTGTCAGGGTCTATGTCGGCAGAAGATCAGCTGAAACGGCGAAGGAACGCGCCAATCTGGCACTCCGTGAGCTCATTCGCGTTGGGGGGTTTGAACGCAAGGCACTGGTCGTCGGCGTCCCGCCCGGAACAGGCTGGATGGACCCGGGTGCCCATGACACGCTTGATTTCATGCTCGGTGGCAACGTCGCGACTGTTGCCGTTCAATATTCCTATCTCACCAGTTTTCTGTCGCTGCTGGCCAATCCGGAATATGGCACAGAACAGGCGGCGGCCTTGTTCAACGCGATCTACGATTACTGGACACTCCTTCCCAAGGACAAGCGGCCGGATTTTTACGTTTTCGGGATCAGTCAGGGCGCGTTTAACTCGCAGGCAACGTTGCCCTTGTTCGATCTGCTTGGAGACCCGATACAGGGAGCGCTGTGGACTGGCTCCCCCTTCTTTTCCCGGTATTGGGCGGAGGTCCGGAACAACAGGAACGAAGACAGCCCTGCCTGGCGCCCGACATTCGGCAACGGGTCACTCGTTCGGGTCATGGATCAATATGGCGGGCTCGACGGCAATTTCACAGAATGGGGTCCAATCAGGGCGGTGTTCCTGAACTATGGCAGCGATCCGATCGTGAATTTCACCTATGACAGCGCCATTCGCCCGCCTGCCTGGTTGAACGAACCCAGAGCGCCGGATGTTTCCGACAAGCTGTCCTGGTTCCCTGTGGTCACCATGCTTCAGATTGCGCTGGATTCCCTGTTTGCGCTCGATGTTCCCAGGTTCGGTCACTATTACATCGCGCCGGATTACATCGATGCCTGGGCAGCCGTTGTCGAACCGGAAGGCTGGACCGACGAAAAAGCCCGGCAGTTAAAGGCAATCTTCGAAAAGCGTGGACCGTCCATGTGATCCGGATTTCAGAGACACGTCAGCTTTTTTCCAGCAATTGGCTCAAGCCGCGCTTGAACTCGTCTTTTGCTGGCTCTGCTGCTGCAATGATGTCTTCGACCTTGAAGAAATCCATCGTCAGAAATTTCCCGATCGGGGGCTCAATGAAGAGGTCAGGTGTTGAACATTGCAGTTTCGAGGTGACCAGTGAATGCAGGGTTATTGACACCGAGCCGATCCAGGTTTCCAAGCCACTCGGCAGGTGTTTCTTGGAGAAGTCGCTTCCCGTTACATCCACACCGACGGTGTAGTGTCTATCACCATCAAGCACATCGAATGGCGTGGGGTTGACGAACCCCCCATCAATCAGGACCTTCTCGTCGATCTTTACTGGTGTGAGCAGCATTGGCAGCGCCGATGACGCCGCTATCGCGGGCAAAAGAGGTCCCTTTGTGAGCACCACTTCCGACTGGGTGTAAAAATCAGTGGCAATGACCTTAAGCGGAATGCCCAGGTCCTCGAACGTATTGGCGTGCGTCTTCGGAAACACGGTTTCGAACAGTACGATCGGGTCAATGATTGCGGGTCGCGACAAGTTAAAGAGCGACGACCAGGTCTTCCCATTTTTCAGAAACAACGTGTTGAGAAGTTTCGCCTTTTCCGTAAACAATTCGACGGTGAATTCCCGGATTTCAGATCCGCTCATACCGCTCGCGTAAAAACTGCCGAGAATGGCACCCATCGACGTTCCAGAAATCTCGGCCGGTTTTGTCCCAAGTTCGTCCATAGCTTCCAGAATGGGAATATGGGCGAAAGCTTTTGCGGCCCCGCCCCCGAGCGCGAGAGAAAAACCGTCCTTCTTCTGGTGCGGGGTGTCCGGTTCTACCGATTTTGCCAGCGTCGACGCCGGGAGTGCGCTCATAGTGCCGGCTGACATGGCAGCCAGCATGAGATCTCTGCGTTTGATCATTGTTGAGAAAGCCTGGATATGAACATTCACTTCCCTGCCCGATTGAGCAAGTTCGCAAAGAAGCTTCGATCAATTCAGGTAGAGTTTCAACTTATATATGGGCTGCCACGCTGAGGTTTGAAGCCGCGATTTCCTCAACTTCGTTGAACGGAATTTCGCGAAGCTGTTCCACCGGGATTGGTTTGCTGAAGTAATATCCCTGCCCAAATCGGCAGCCGAGCCTCTGGAAGGTTTTTGCCTGTTCACGCGTCTCAAGACCTTCAACTAGGAGGTCTGCATTCATCTTGTCCGCCAGGGACATGATCACGTTGATGATATTGAGTGCCTTGGGTGACGATTCACATGCCAGGACAAAAGACCGGTCGATCTTGAGTTCGTCCCACTTGAAATTGCTGAGATAGCTGAGGGCCGAGTATCCCGTTCCGAAATCATCGAGCGAAATGGACACGCCCATTGCCTGAAGTTTCGACAAGACACCGGCCACCAATTCGACATTGTGCATGATGACGCTTTCCGTGACCTCAAGCTTGAGGCGTCTCGGGTCCAAGCCGGTCTGTTCCAACGTATCCCTTACGAGGGCGACCACGTCATCGTTGAGAAGCTGGATCATGGACAGGTTCACGGAAACCCGCATGTGATCGGGCAGAAATTGCACGTCCCGGCACGCTGATCGGAGCATGAGGCGTCCAAGTTCAACCACGTCACCGCTGGCTTCGGCAATGGGAATGAATTCGGATGGGGAAACCGGTCCGATGTCGCAATGGTTCCATCTCGCAAGGGCCTTGAGGCCAATCGGTTCGCCCGTAACGATATTGTATTGCAGCTGATAATGCGGCTTGATCAGTGAGTTGGCGAGCGCGTCAGGAAGTTCGCGTTCAATCCGCAAGCGTCGTTCCATGCGGGTCCGCATTGGAGTTGAAAACCGCAGATCGGTTCCCGGTCCCACGAGTTTTGCCTCTGTCAGAGCCAGGTCTGCGTTCAGGACGACCGTATCCAGGTCATCTCGTTCAATTGCTATGGCATACCCGATCGAAGTGCCGACAAGGAGGCTGCCAATGGTGGTTTCGAGTGGCGCGTTGAACTGACCTGACAGAAACCTGATCGTGCTATCGCAATCGAGGTCTTTCTTCCGGCACCAGAACAACAACATAAACTCATCTCCACCGACACGGGCCGCCAGGTTTTGTCCCGAAATGCCGTCGACAAAGAGGTTCAGTCGTTTGGCGAGCGCGATTAGCAAGGCATCACCGCCGGCATGACCGAGTGTATCGTTGATTGCCTTGAACCCGTCGAGATCCAGGGCAACCGCAAGAACAACCTCGTCATCAGACAGGTTTGCTTTCGCCTGCCGCAGGTGCTCGTCCACGAGAGTCCGGTTTGCCAGTCCGGTCAATGCGTCGTGTTTTGCCATGTACGAAAGCTGATCGGCGTCTCCTGCAATCTGTGCGTTGGCCTGTTTCAAAATCCAGTTCTGACGCATGACAACGGCAAGCAGGCAAGTGGCAAGGACCAGCAATCCCATGACAATCCTTTTTTCGGTCATCAGCCGGTCCTGAAAATCCGCGCGTTCGTCAGCAAACCGTTCGATACTTGTTTGATATGACTTGCCTGCAATCACCTCGATCTTGGAGGCGATTTTCTCCATTCTGGCATGAATGTCAGTGACAGTGCTCTCGGAGATGTTTTCCAGCGCAAATCCCAGGTCTGTGACTTCGGTTTTCAATTGACTGAAAACGTTCGACATTTCCCGATTGGAATTCAGGAACCGTCTGAAATTGCCCGAATTCCAGGTTTCCAGGCGCGCAAGCAGGATTTCGTATTTCACGGAAAGCGCATCCAGATCCTCCGGCGTTCTTGTTGCCAGGTACTGGTTCAAACTTGCTGAAAGACGATAAAACTCATTGCGTCCATTCGTGCTCGACCAGACCGTGTCATATTCAAGCGACCGCGCCTGTTCCTGCTCGATGCTGTAGGAGACATAGAAGTAGGTCCAGAACACGAAGTGCGTGATCAGAAATCCGCATAAAATTGCCACATGCCACAGGTTGACGCGCCTCATACCCTCTTCCTATCTGATCTCGATCGTTCGGACCTGCCAGACGGACCTGGAAAAATAGACTTCCGTCTTCAGTTCGGGTTTGTCGTCAAATGGATAGATAACAAAGAGTGGGCCCTTGTCCCGGATGGTCATGTAACTTTCATCCTTTATGAACGCGAGCAATGGACGGTGTTCCTGAAAGTCCGAAATTGGAAGAGTGGATCGGTATTCGTTCAACGCGACCAGGTCTGCGTTTTGACCGGTCGCGCCCACATGGTTCATCAACGTGCTTAGCAAGACGCCTTCAAAGGTGACCTCTCCGTCGTGCCAGGGTGTCGAGGTCGAGACGCTTGATCCGGATAGTTGTTTCAGTTGGCGAATTGACAGGTCGATGGGGCTTTCACTGCCAATCTTTCCGGAAATTGTCAGTACAGTCTTGTCCAGATCTGCGGCAACAGATACCGAGCCTAAACTGAAAACGAGAATTAATCCTGCAAGTATACGCAGCACGACCAAACCTCCTGTACTTCCCGACAACGACAACACGCCGCAAGGTTAGCAAGGGTTTCGTTCCATTTAGGGTCTTGAGGCTCGAAAGCGTAAGGTTTCCTGGGGGTATCTGGAAATTACAACCAGTATTACTTGCTGTATTTTTAAACAATTCAACTGGAGTTACGCGATCGCAGTTACTTGGGTCGTGGCACAAATCGAAAGAACTCGATAAATCGCGCAACGCATAGTGAATTCATCAATCGACATACCGGCCTCTTCCCAAGCTGTTTTATCGAAATTTCAATTCGGGAAATGCCAAAAGCCGCGCGATTCATTCAACCCAGCAAAAAGGGTCAAGGCGGATGGAAAAGTAAAAATCAAGAAAAGCAGCAGGCCCGGTGTCCCGGGCCTGCCGAGCTGATTACTGAGGCAGTTTGTCGTCGACGCCCTGCACATACCAGTTCATGCCCAGGATCGCACCGTCGTCAAGACGAACACCGTCTTCAGCCGCAACCGAGCCGTCCTGTTTGGTGATCGGTCCGGTAAACGGCTCCCAGCCACCCTTGATCTTGGCCTCGGTTTCCTGCGCCATCTTCACGACGTCATCCGGAAGATTGGTATAAGGCGCCATCACGACGTGGCCTTCTGCAAGACCATCCCAGGAACTGCCGGTTTCCCACTTGCCATCGAGCATGTCCTGAACGCGATGGATGTAGTACGGCGCCCAGTCATCGATGATGGCCGTGTACTGCGCATCCTTGGCGAAGTTGATCATATCGGAAGCCTGACCAAAGCCATGAACGCCGCGTTCCTGGGCAACCTGCAGCGGTGCCGTGGAATCCGTGTGCTGCGTGATGATGTCCGCACCCTGGTCAATGAGGGCCTTTGCAGCATCCGCTTCCTTGCCCGGGTCAAACCATGTGTTCACCCAGACAACCTTCAGCTTGAAGTCCGGGTTGACGGACTGCGCGCCAAGAAGGAAAGCGTTGATACCGGCAATCACTTCCGGGATCGGGAAAGAGGCGATGTAGCCGGCAACACCCGACTTGGACTGCTTGGCCGCGATCTGACCGATGATGTAGCGGCCTTCGTGGAACTTGGAGTTATAAGTCGCAACGTTGTCAGCCGACTTGTAGCCGGTTGCGTGTTCGAATTTCACATCCGGAAACTTCTTCGCAACCTTGATGGTCGGGTTCATGTAGCCGAAGGAAGTGGTGAAAATGATGTTGCAGCCTTCGCGGGCAAAACGCTCAATGGCGCGTTCTGCATCCGGACCTTCCGGAACGCTTTCCAGGTAGGCCGTTTCCACCTTGTCACCGAACTTTTCTTCAACGGCAAGACGGCCCTGGTCATGCTGGTAGGTCCAACCAAAGTCGCCGACCGGTCCGACATAGACAAAGCAGGCCTTGACGTCGGCGGCGTTTGCCGCGGAGCCGGCGACCACCATGGCAGCGGCAGCTACTGTCGCTTTCAGGATTGATTTCATTTGTTTAATTCCCCTCTGTTTTGAATTCACATTGCGATCTTGTTGACCGCCCGCGTTCAGATCGCTTTGGAACGCGGACGCAACCGGAGCCTGGGAGGACCTACCGGTCGGGAACGAAAGGCTTGCCGAGACATGCCGGCGTATTGACCAGCGTCAGTCTGCGGTTTGCCGAGATGAGCACAAGCACCACAATAGTCGCAAGATATGGCAGGCTGGACAGGAATTGTGACGGTATGTCCAGTATCTCGACAGCCTGGGCATGCAGGTTCAAAACGCTCACTGCTCCAAAGAGATAGGCGCCAACAACCACGCGCAAAGGGAGCCAGGACGAGAACACGACAAGCGCAAGCGCGATCCAACCGCGACCTGCCGTCATGTTTTCTACCCATTGAGGCGTATAAGCCAGCGACATGTAGGCACCGGCAAGGCCGGCACAGGCACCTCCGAACAGGATGGCTGCAAAGCGCACCCTGATGACAGAATATCCAAGGGCATGCGCCGAACCGTGATTGTCGCCG
The DNA here is from genome assembly GCA_017643925.1 of Roseibium sp. Classification (GTDB taxonomy): domain Bacteria; phylum Pseudomonadota; class Alphaproteobacteria; order Rhizobiales; family Stappiaceae; genus Roseibium. The sequence continues at coordinate 188,024 of JAEPML010000008.1, forward strand.
ACAGCCCGAAGAACAAGCCCAAGCCGCGTGCGAAACAGCACATAGGCGACGGCAGCGACAAGGGCAAACCCGAGATAGACAATCGCGTCCTGCTGGAAGAACACCGGCCCGATGAAGGGAATTTCCGACAAGCCGGGGATGAACAGTTCAGGCAGTTTCAGGCCGGGAACGCCGATGAAGGCTTCGCCGATGAGGCCCGAAAACCCGATGCCGAGAATGGTAAGTGCCAGCCCGGTCGCTACCTGGTTGGTCACCAGGATCAGCACCAGGAAGCCAAACAGCGCTGACATTCCCATGCCTGCCAGTATTGCCGCGACGACGCCGAGCGAACCGGACCCCGTCTGGTTCGCCACCGCGAACCCGATCACCGCTCCCATGATCATCATGCCCTCGACGCCGAGATTGAGCACGCCGGAACGTTCGACAACCAGTTCACCGATTGCCGCGATCATGATCGGAGTTGCGGCCGTGATGACCGTTAGCAGAACCGCTTCAAACATGTGAGGCCTCCCCGGACGGTGCACGGCGGGAGACCATGCGGATGCGGTACAAAATAAGGGTGTCGCAAGCGAGAACAAAGAACAGGAGCAAGCCCTGGATCACGCTGGCGATCTTGTTGGAGACCCCCATGGCCGATTGCACGCCTTCACCGCCGATATAGGACAGTGCGAGCACGAACCCGGCCACGATGATGCCGATTGGATTCAGTCGACCGAGAAAGGCGACAATGATGGCTGTGAAGCCATAGCCCGGTGAAATGACCGGCAGCAACTGATTGAGGCCTCCGGAAACTTCCATTGTTCCGGCCAGACCCGCCAATGCGCCGGCGAGCGCGAAGGCGAATATCGTCAGGCGCTTTGAGGAGAAGCCGGCAAAACCACCCGCACGCGGGCTTTCGCCCATGACACGGATCTCGAACCCCTTGAGGGTCTTCGCCAGCACAATCGCCAGGACAACCGCAACAATCAACGTGATTGGCGTGGCAAGGCTCATCAGTCCGCCAAACACGTCCGGAAGCGTGGCCGCGTCGGAAAAGATGCGGGATTCGGGAAAGTTGTACCCATCAGGATCGCGCCATGGCCCCCTGACCAGATAATCCAGGATAAGGCTGGCGACATAGACGAGCATCAGGCTCGTCAGGATTTCGTTCGTGTTGAACCGCGTCTTGAGGATGGCCGGGATCAGGGCCCAAAGCGCCCCGCCAATCGCGCCAAAGATCAGCATTAGCGGTAATGTGGCTGCATTCTCGAAACTGGGGAACAGCACTGGAAGGAAAGACCCGAACAATGCTCCCACAACGAACTGACCTTCTGCTCCGATATTCCAGTTGTTGGAGAGGTAGCAGACCGCCAGACCGCACCCGATCAGGATCAAGGGTGTTGCCTTTTCAATCGTGGCTTCGAGAGACCATTGCTGCGTGAGCGGTTCAATGAAGAACTTGTACAGTCCGACAAAGGGATTGTGCCCGGTCACGGCGAAGATGATGCCGGCGGCGAGCGCGGTCAGACCGACCGCGATCAACGGAGACAGCAATGCCATCAGCTGGCTGTGCTCCTTGCGTTTAACCAGTTCAATGCGCATTGGTCGCCTCCCCCTGGTTTTCCGCTTCACCGGCCATCAGGAGCCCGACGCGTTCACGGGTCATGTCTGCAGCCGGTTCCGGCGCTGACAGGAAACCGCGTGAAATCACGGCAATCCGGTCCGCAATCTCGAAGATCTCATCAAGGTCCTGGCTGATCACAAGCACAGCGGAACCGGACCGTGCCAGATCAATCAGGGCCTGGCGGATCAGAGCCGCGGCACCCGCATCGACACCCCAGGTCGGCTGATTGACAACGAGCACTCCCGGCTTTCGGTCTAGTTCACGGCCAACCACGAATTTCTGAAGGTTGCCGCCGGACAGCGACCGCGCTTCCGGATCGTCATGCGACATGCGGACGTCGAAAGCCTGTTTGATCCGCTTTTCCATCTCCCCGGCCTGGGCCGTGGAGACGAACCCAGCACCCACCAGCTTGTCGCCGGTGCTGTGGCGGGTCAGGACGATGTTCTGAGACAGTTTCAGCCCAGGAACAGCGCCGTGTCCAAGTCGTTCTTCCGGTACGAAGGCAGCGTTCTGCTTGCGTCGCCAGGTGATGTTTCTTTTGCCGCAAGGCGTTCCGTCCAGGCGGACCATGTCAGGTGCGACAGGCATCTCACCCGAGATGGCATCGAACAATTCGCCCTGCCCGTTACCGGCAACGCCAGCGATCGCCACGACCTCACCTGCGCGAAGGTCCAGCGAGATGTTATTGAGTGCCGTTGCAAAGGGCGTCGCCGCGGGGGCGGACAGACCATGAAGCCCAAGCCTGGTTTCTCCGATCTGGGGCGCCTGTTCAGCCGCGCTGACAGCCGCGACATCGGCTCCTACCATCATGCTGGCAAGGGACGCAGGTGTTTCCAGTGTCGGGTCACATTCCCGCACAACCTGCCCGTGGCGCAGGATGGTGGCGTGGTGGCAAATCCGCTTCACTTCTTCCAGCCGGTGACTGATGTAAAGGACCGCGCAGCCCTCTTCGGCGAGGCGTTGAAGGGTCAGGAACAGCTGATCGGCCTCTTGCGGTGTCAGCACGGATGTCGGCTCATCCATGATGATCAATTGCGGCTCCTGCAACAGGCAGCGCACGATCTCGATCCGTTGCCGAATGCCGACCGGAAGATCGGCGACAATATCATCCGGATTGAGAGGAAGGCCGTATTCGCGCGAAACCTGCTGAATGCGTTGCGCCAGGTCGGACATGTTGCCGGGATTGGGCAGCGCCAGCGCGATATTTTCAACAACGGTCAATGCTTCGAATAGCGAAAAGTGCTGAAAAACCATACCGATGCCGAGTTCACGGGCGGCAGCTGGATTGTTGATGTCGACCGGCTTGCCCTCCCAGACGATCTCGCCACCATCCGGTTCAAGGGAGCCATAGAACATTTTCACAAGCGTCGATTTTCCAGCGCCGTTCTCCCCGAGCAAGGCGTGGATTTCACCCTTGTTGATGACAAGATCGACCTTGTCATTCGCCAGAATATCTCCGAACCGTTTTGTCAGCCCACGGGCATCAAGCAACGTGTCCTTATTGGATCTGTCGTGCTGTACCATCGTGCCGCTTTCCTCTGAAAGGGTTGTTTGTTCCACGCTTTCCCCCAGCAAGTGCCTCTTTATTGACCATGCGGTATAATTTGTGCAAGTCCTCCACTTGCAGTGAGCTGTTGATGACCTTCTTCATCCCGCTGAAGAAGGTCGACTGCGATACCGGCCGCGATTGCCGCCGGGTGTTTTGACCTTATCTCTGTATGACCCACCGGGCAGACCATTCCCGAGAGCAGGCTCTCGCCAATCCCCCTGGCCCTGAGGCGTCGCAGGAAACGGGCACGTTTGGTCTTTGAGCCGATCACCCCGCAATAAGAAAACTTCTGCAGCAGCAAGGCGCGCGCCATGATCTCTTCGTCCAGCGCGTGGGAATGGGTCATTGCCAGGATAAAAGCGCGAGCTGGTGCATCGTCCAGAATCTCGGAAGGGCTGCGAGCGACCACCTTTTTGACATTGGCCGGCACCGGCCCCGGAAACTGATCCGGTCTGCTGTCGATCCAGGTCACGTCGAAGGGCAAGGGTGCCAAGGCAAGAATGAGTGCTTTGCCAACATGACCGGCCCCGAACAGGTAGAGCGGCCTGTTCAGGCTGCCGAAGCGCTCGAGCAAAAAACGCGTGTTAGATGCGGTTCCGCTTTCGAGCGTGAATGCGTCCACTGGCGCTTCGGGCAGAAGCTCGCGCTTGGCCAGTCTGCCCCCTTCAACAACGGACCTTGTTCCGAAGGGGCTCCCCTCCGATTCAAGATCGCGCAGGACCCGTGCAATTGCGAGGTCTTCCTGACTGAATGTTTCGATCACAAGGTTTGCGCGACCACCGCAGCATTGGCCAAGATCCGGTCCCAGGGAGACGGTCTTTTCCATGAAAACAGACTTCCCTTGTCTGGCCGCCGCCGAAGCCTGTCGAATTGCTTCGAATTCCAGGGTCCCGCCACCAATCGTGCCGGAAAAGCTGCCTTCCTCCAGCACAACCATCCGCGCGCCTGCTTCGCGCGGTGTCGAGCCATCGACATCAGCAACAGTAACGAGGGCACAGGGCTCACCACGTTCGAGGGAATTCGCGATGTGTGCCCAGATCTTCATGTAGCCAGTTTCCTCCGCCGCATGTCCTGGACAGCGCGCATGATGTTCTCGGGTGTTGCCGGAGCATCAAGTTGTGGCACCTGGCCAGGTACGAGGCTCGCAATCGCGTCGTTGACTGCGCAGAAAACCGAATTGGCGAGCATGACCGGGGGTTCGCCAACAGCTTTCGAGCGGTAGACCGTCGCCTGCGGGTTGCCGGTACCCTCGTATAGCTCGACTTTGAAATGTTCCGGAATGTCGGAGGCCGTGGGGATCTTGTATGTGGACGGTGCATGCGTGCGCAGACGTCCCTTTTCATCCCAGACAAGTTCTTCGGTCGTCAACCAGCCCATTCCCTGGACAAAGCCACCTTCAATCTGGCCAATATCGATTGCCGGATTCAACGAGTGCCCGACATCATGCAGGATATCGACCTTGTCGACTGTCATTTCGCCGGTCATCGTATCGATCGTAACTTCGGCGCAGGCACCGCCGAAGGCAAAATAGTAGAAGGGCCGACCTGTGGCCGTGTCCCGATCCCAGGTAATGCCCGGTGTTGCATAGAACCCGGCATTTGACATCTGGATACGAGCCATATGCGCCTGTTTGGCAATTTCCGCCAACGCGAAGCTCTGGTCGCCGATAAGCACCTTGTTGTCACCGAAGAAGATGGCTTCGGGGCCGCACTGGTGCTGCTCGCATAGGAAGGAAATCAAGCGACCCTTGATTTCCTGGGCAGCTATCTTTGCAGCCATGGCATTCAGGTCCGTGCCGGAAGACGCCGCGGTCGGGCCGGTATTGGGAACTTTCGATGTATTGGTCGCAGTGATGCGGACCTTGTCCAGCGAGACACCGAATTCCTCGGCAACCACTTGTGCGACCTTCTGATAGAGCCCCTGCCCCATCTCGGTTCCGCCGTGATTGAGATGGACGGACCCGTCGGTATAAAGGTGTACCAGAGCTCCCGCCTGGTTGAGATGCTTCAGCGTGAAGGAAATACCGAACTTCACCGGTGTCAGGGCCAGACCCTTCTTGAGAACGGCATTTGTCGCGTTGAACTCCCGGACCTCTTCCCGTCTTGCCCAATATTGGGAACTGTCCTCGAGTTGAGCGATGAGGTCGTGCATTACCTCATATTCTTCAACCGGCATCCCGAATGGAGTGTGGTTTCTGTCGCCGTCGTAGAAATTCAGTTTGCGGATCTCGAGCGGGTCCCGCCCCAGCGTGATTGCAATTGCGTCTATTATCCGTTCCGCTGCCAGCATGCCCTGTGGGCCACCAAAACCGCGGAAGGCCGTGTTTGAGCAGGTATCGGTGCGCAGACGACGGGACCTGATCAGCGCATCAGGGTAAAAATAGCTGGAATCAGCGTGAAACAGCGTCCTGTCATTGACGCCGAGAGACAGGTCCACCGAGTATCCGCAACGCGACAGGAATTCCATGTCGACAGCGCGCAGTTTTCCCGAGCCGTCATGCCCGACCTTCCAGTCCACCCGGAAGTCGTGCCGCTTGCCGGTCATGATCATATCGTCGTCGCGGTCGAGACGGATCTTGCAGGCTCGTCCGGTCTTTTGCGCCGCCAGAGAAGCAAGCGCAGCCCATTGATTTGCCTGGGATTCCTTGCCGCCAAAACCACCGCCCATGCGGCGGACTTCCGCGGTCACCGCTGCATCCGGCACGCCAAGGACCTTGGCAACCGTGTGCTGGATCTCGGTCGGGTGCTGCGTTGAAGAATGAACGAGCATGCCCCCATCTTCCTGTGGCAACGCCATCGCGACCTGGCCTTCCAGATAGAAGTGCTCCTGGCCACCGATACGCATCGATCCCGTCAGGATCTGCTCGGATGCCGACATGCCTGTTTCCGGTGAACCGCGGCGGAAGTGATAGTCCGGCAAAACCGTCGTATCGGCATCGACCGCATCTTCAACGGTCAAGATCGCCGTGATTTCGGCGACATCAATGTTTGCCTTCCTTGCTGCCTTTCGCGCAGCCTCGCGAGTTTCCGCAACAACGGCGAACACGACCTGGCCATGGAAAAGGATTTCGTCCTTGGCCAGAACAGGATCGTCACCGAATGCGGAAGAACAGTCGTTCGTTCCCTTGATATCCGTCGCAGTGAGGACAGCAACAACACCAGGCGCGGCGCGAACCTCGTTGAGGTCGATGGACTGTATTCGGCCTCGGACGGCCTGCCTCGCCCAACCCGGGACCACATGCAGCGTACCGACGGGCTCGACCATGTCGTCAATATAGGTTGCCGTGCCCGAAACGTGTTTTTCCGCGCTGTCATGTGACAGTGCCTTGCTTACATGCTTGAGGGCAGATGCCCGGTCGGCTTGATCAGGCTGCATGGTCATGACCCGCCTCCCGTCTTGCAAGGACCCTGATATCCGCGGCGGCGGTGCCGCTGATTTCCATGAGCGCCTTTGCCAACAACGCCCGCGCCGTCTCCATGCGGTACTCGGCACTTGCCCGCATGTCAGTTAAAGGCGTGTAGTCGCTCAAAAGCGCCTGCATGCCTGCGCCCCATGTCGATGGGTCATCCAACAGAGCGCCGGCAAGGGCCGCTTCCGTGGCTTCCGCTCTTTGCGGCGTGCCGGCCATGCCGCCATAGGCAATCCTTGCTTCGGTGATCGTTCCGTTGTCGACGGTGAACCGGAAGGCACCAAGCACCGAGGAAATGTCCTGATCAAAACGCTTGGAAATCTTGTAACAGCGGAAAACCTGGTTCGGCGATGGACGCGGAACAAACAGGCCTGTCACGAATTCCCCTTGTCCACGGTCCTGTTTGCCGTATTCCAGAAAGAAGTCTTCGAGAGGCAACGCCCGGGAACCCTCAACAGACTGCAGTTCCAGCGTCGCCCCAAGCGCGATCAATGCAGGAGGACTGTCCCCGATCGGCGATCCATTGGCGACATTTCCCCCAACGGTTCCAGACGCCCGTACCTGTTTGGAGCCGATCCGTTTCCAGAGTTCACCAAGATCGGCAGAGATCTCGGTCATGGCGGCTTCTGTTTCTTCGTATGTGGCCGTCGCACCGATCAGCAAACCGGATGGGCTGTTCTCAACACGCCTCAACTCCTCGATACGGCCGAGGTGAATCATTTTCGGCAATTCCATGAGGTGCTTGGTGATCCACAGGCCGACATCCGTCGCCCCCGCGACAAGCGTCGCCTCGGGGTGTTGTGTGTAGAGTGCGGCCAATCCGTCGAGTGTTGCCGGCGCGGAAAAGAAACTCTCGCTGTCGCCGATAAATATGTCCCGGCTGTCGGCAAGTGATTGCAGCTGTTCCCGGGTTTCGTTTGCGCGCCAGGAAAAGGCATCATCGGTCACATCAAAGCAGCTGTTCATGGCAGCATCAACGATCGGGCGATAGCCAGTGCAGCGGCACAGGTTGCCGGCGATCCATTCGGTCACCACTTTGCGCGACCGTGATTGCCCTTCCGCATGGTAGAGCGTGAACAGCGTCATGATGAAGCCGGGAGTGCAAAATCCGCATTGGGATCCATGCAGGTCCACCATTGCCGATTGCACGGGGTGGAGCCGCATATCCTGTGACAGGTCCTCGACCGTCACGAGTTCTGCCCCGTCGATCATGCCGAGCAACTGAATGCAGCTATTGATTGGTTGATAGACCAGTTTGCCATGTATGAGACGACCCAGGGCTACGGTACAGGCGCCACAGTCGCCTTCACCGCAGCCTTCTTTGGTGCCTGTTTCCAGACGTCTGAGACGCAGATAGTCGAGAACCGTTTCGGTCGGTCCGACATTTTCAAGTTCAATGATTTCCCCGCCCTTGAGGAAACGGATCGTGTCCCGCATTCGTCAGCTCCCCCTGTAAGTCGAGTAGCTGAACGGCGACAGCAACAACGGCACATGATAGTGGCCGTCCTGTTCTGCCATGCCGAAGCGGATCGGAATAACATCGAGAAACAGCGGATCCGGCAGCTGGGTGCCGGTAGCCTTCAGATAGTCGCCGGCATGAAAGCGCAATTCGTAGGTGCCGGTCTTGAAGGCATCACCTTCGAGAATGGCGCCATCCACGCGTCCATCGTCATTTGTTTCGTGGCTGGAAATATGTTGCGGGGTCTCGCCGGCCGACCAGAGCTCTATCTTCAACCCCTTTGCGGGTACCCCCAAAGCGGTGTCCAGAACATGCGTCGTCAAACGCCCCATTGTTTCCCTCCCTTTCGCGACCATTGGTCGCAAACCAGATTAGCTTGCCTTAAAAATTCTACGATCCAAAGAGCTCATTTGCGAGCTTTATGATGCCTTTTTGGCATCAAGAGAAGGAAGATGGTCCTTCAGAGTGTGCACGGCATGATCAAAAAAGGTTCCCGGAGCCAAGGCCAGAGCCCGCAGGGAAGATGTAACGACGCACAGCCTGTCCGCCTGCATGGGATCGTCCGACAAGGGTTTGAAGACAAGAACACCAGACGACAGCTCGTCCTCACAGCCAATAAGTGTCTGGAAACCTATGACGTTTTCTTCCCTTGCCAGTGCTCTCATTAGCCTGAGCGAATTGGCCTCGACATAGGTCTTGGATGCATCCGGTATGCGGTTTCGAACAAGGTCAATGCGGGTTCTCAGGGAGAGCCCTTTTGCCGGCAGCGCAACCGGGTACTTGAGACAGTCCTGTAGCGACAGTTTCTCGGCACCGGCCAAAGGATGATCCGGTGTCATCAAGGCCCCGATCACCAGGTCGTGGTGAAACGCCGTCGTCAATGCTGAGGTCGCCGGCGGGTCGAACGTGAAGCCGACATCCGCCTCGGCGGCCTCAACCATGCGGGCCGCTTCCTGCGCAGAAGAGATGGAGACACTGACATGAATGCCTGGATAGTTTTGCCGAAAGCTGCTGATGAGCGCGGGCAGCAGTCTCTCAGCAACGCTTTCGACACTTGCGATGGAGACGGTTCCCTTGCGCAGCCCCTTGAGCGCATCAAGCTCGGCAACCGTCCCCTCGAAATCTGAAAACGTGCGCCTGATATGCGCAAGCAGAAGTTCTCCCGCTTGGGAAAGACGAATTCGGCGACCGACCCTTTCGAAGAGTTGCAGCCCCAAGGCCTCTTCCAGCCAGAGAATTTGCCGGTTGACCGCAGAGGACGCTACGTTGAGTTCGCGCGAGGCAGCGCGAATGGAACCAGCTTCGGCCGCTGCGTAGAAGTAACGCATCGCCGGGCTGTACAAATTGCGTGACACGTCCTGTGCCATGGTGGGCAGCCTTACGGAATGAGCACCGTTGTACCGGTGGTTTTGCGCCCTTCAAGATCCTGATGGGCCTGAACGGCATCTGCCAGGCGGTACTCCTGGTTGACTTCGATCTTTACTATTCCCTTTTCCACGACGTCGAACAAATCACCCGCCGTCTTTTCGAGAGCTTCACGCGTCGCGATATAGGAAAAGAGTGTTGGCCGGGTGGCATAGAGCGAACCCTTCTGCGCCAGAAGGCCAAGATTGAAATCGGCAATTGGCCCTGATGACTGACCAAAGCTGACCCAGAGGCCGCGCGGTTTCAGACAATCCAGTGATCCAGGATACGTATCCTGTCCTACAGAATCATAGACAACATCACACCCTGCCCCATCGGTGATTTCTGCCACGCGTGCAGCAAAATCCTCGGTGCGATAGTTGATCATGTGCTGATAGCCGTGTGCCTTTGCAAGCTCGATCTTCGCTTCCGATCCGGCCGTTCCGATGACGGTCGCACCCAGATGAGCTGCCCATTGGCCGGCGATCAACCCGACGCCGCCGGCGGCGGCATGAAACAGCAAAGTGGTTTCAGGCCCCACGTCATAGGTCTGACGCAGCAGGTATTGTGCCGTCATTCCCTTCAGCATCATTCCGGCAGCTGTCTTGTCGTCGATACCTTCCGGCAGGGCCACAAGCCGGTCAGCCGGAACGATCCGCTCCTGCGCGTAAGCGCCCAGTGGTCCGACATAGGCTACACGGTCGCCCGGGGATACATGATCGACCCCTTCTCCAACCGTCTGGACAATACCAGCTCCTTCGTTGCCGGGACTGAAGGGCGTTCCGGCAGGCGCAGGATAAAGGCCCGAGCGGAAATAGGTGTCGATAAAGTTCAGGCCGACTGCCGTGTGCCTGATGCGCGCCTCACCTGGGCCGGGTTCGCCAACTTCGACATGTTCCCAGCGCATGACTTCTGGACCACCGGTTTCATGAACGCAGACTGCTTGAACCATGGGAAACACTCCGGAATTTTAGGCATTTATAGTGGGCGCGGCATATGACTCACCCGTTTCACGAGAACCTTAAAGAACTCGATCGCAACGGAAAAGACCAGGAAAACAAAGTTTATCGGCAGAAGGTTCAGTCGACCCTGTCGAGCAGCTGCTGAACCGCGGAAACCAGGAGGAGATAAAAACTTGCCAGTGTGAATACAGTTGCGACCGGGCCTTCCAGGGACATGCCGTTGACGATTGCATAGGCGGCCAGCCCCATCCACAAAAGCGTGACAGGCAAGGTGACGGTCCGCCAGCGTTTTACACGCACGGGATGGACAAAACGGATCGGCGCAAAGGTAAGTGCGCAACACAGGATGACAAACCCGATCGTGAAGGCCTGCGACGGCGACAGAACCATCAGACCGAATACGACCATGTTCCACCCGGCCGGAAAGCCCTTGAAGGACCCGTCGGGCGTCTTCATGCCGTTGTCAGCGAAGTAAAGAGCCCCGGTGAACACGACAAGGCCGCCGCAGATCCAGTTCCACGGCTGATCCAGCATCAGGCTCCAGGACAGTGCAAAGGCAGGCAAGAAAACGTAGGTTGCGTAATCGATGACAAAGTCCAGCGATGCCCCGGACCATCTGGGCAGACGCTCGGCAATATTGTAACGCCGTGCCAGCGGACCATCGATGCCATCGATAAAGAAGGCCAGACCAAGCCAGGCAAACATGCCAGCCCAATTCCCCTGAGCCCCAGCCAACAGCGCGACCAATGCTATGGGAGCACCGGATGCGGTCAGCATGTGAATCAGAAACAAAGCAGGCTCCGGGGCCTCTTTGCCGGGGGTCAGGTCCGTCAAGGGATTTCCTCGCTCCATAGAGGGCAGACTTTCAGTCGCTGCCGTTGCACCACAAAGACAAGAGCCAATCAGCCTGTTCTCGTTTCAAGAGGTGCTGTGATGACTTTTATTGCAAACCCGTGACAGTGTGAACCTTAAAAAGCAAATCGTGACGTAAAACCGTTAACTGCAAGATCAGCCGCCAGACAGCAGGGTCGCAACAAGAAGTCCGGACCAGCTCAACAGTACGACACCAATGGCTGCGGGCAAAACCCGGCTTGGAATTGACTTCTCCAGAGCCATGACACCCCCAAGCAGAGCGATCCAGATGACATTCATCAGGCCAACCGCAAACATGACAGTCATGACGGCCCAGCAACATCCGAGGCAACTCCAGCCTTGAACCACGCCTTCCTTCAAGCCTGACCAGGCTGTTGGCCTGGCGTCGCCAAAGAACCAGCGCGGATACCAGCAACGGTTCAGGCAGGCACGCTTGGCCGGTGTGAACTGGTAAAGACCTGCTGCAAACAAGACCGAGATCGAAAACGCAACACTTGCAGGTGCCATCATGTCGGTTAGGGTGCCGAGACTGGACAAGACCCATTGCGCAAACGTCGCCACGACGGCGTATCCGACCCAAACCATCAGGTAGCCAATCGACACCATGATCGATGGCATCAGTCTGCCTGTTCCTCCCGCTGGTGCTGGCAGGACATGCGCGTGATAGGCCCGCAACATCGGTACTGCGCTCGGCAACATCATAGCCAATGCCATCATGACCCACATGGCGAAAATCTTCGAGAGATCCGCGGCAGACATATCCGGGGACGGCATTCCGAACGTCGAACCGGCAGGCAGGCAAAGGGCAGCGAGCGCGGCCCTTGCTTCGGATGGCAACCCCTTGAAGAGGTTGAACTCATTGAAGAATGCCATGCCCGGCCCTGCTTCCGACATGTCCATGGCCGGCACCATGTCGACCACCATCGCAGCCAGGTAGCTCCATCCCAACACGACCAGTATCGCGACGAAGACCAGCACAAAGGGCCAGCTGCGATCAGGACCGGAGGGCATCCGGTCCACGGGCTGACGCGCGTTCATTGAATTGGTCGTTTGCATGAAAGAAGAAAGTGTCGCTCGGGTTTGTTATTGATGGCGGGACAATACACCATTCGTCGGTTCAAAAATTGATATTCCTCACTGCCGGTTCGCGAAGTGACCGGCAAACAATGGGCTGCGGGGATTCGTCCCGTTGAAATTTGCGCGCCATGACGCATCTTCGCGTATAGTTTGGATTGTCTGGGTCGTGCACATGAACAAGTCGGAAATAACCGGTTCCTTTGACGTTGCCGTTGTTGGTGGTGGACCATCGGGGCGCATAGCCGCGTTGGCCTTGGCCAAGCTCGGCCTTTCGACCGTGCTTGTGGCACCCACCTCCCCCCAGAGCGATGGAAGAACGACTGCGCTCTGGCAGCAATCCATCGAGCTGCTTCGGGATCTCGGCATTTGGGACCGTATCGAAGCCAGCGCGACATCGCTTCGCAAAATGCGCATGATCGACGATACCGGTCGATTGATCCGCGCGCCCGAAGTCGTGTTTGACAGTGCGGAACTTGGGCTTGAAGAGTTTGGTTTCAATATCTTGAACTCGGAACTTAATGTCGCGCTTCAAGAATTGTGTGACGAACTACCGGGATTGACCGTCGTCGAAGACACTGTGGCCTCGGCAGAATTGCTTGAGCAAGAGACCGAACTGAGAACCCAGGGAGATCAAAAGCTCAGCGTCAGGCTCGTGGTTGCGGCCGACGGAAGGAACTCGCTGTTGCGGGAGACTGCCGGCATTCCGGTCCGTCGCTGGTCATATCCGCAAAACGCCGTTGTTCTCAATCTCGAGCACAGTCTGCCCCACCAGCATGTATCGACAGAGTTTCACACGCCGACCGGTCCGTTCACGCTCGTTCCCCTTCCCGGACGACAGTCATCGCTTGTCTGCGTTGAAACCGCCGAAGGTGCTGATGCGTTGATCGCCCTTTCAGACGATAAGCTCGAACGTGAACTTGAAAGACGTGCCCACTCCATTCTGGGCCGCTTCAAACTGGCAACCAGGCCGCAGTGTTTTCCGCTTTCCGGTCTGGCCGCTGAAAGACTGATCGGTCATCGCCTCGCCCTGATCGGTGAAACCGCTCATGTCTTCCCACCGATTGGCGCTCAAGGCCTCAATCTTTCCCTTCGCGACATTATCGATCTCACCACGACCCTGGGCGGTCCCATGCGCAGGGGGCTGGATTTTGGAGAGGATGCGGTCCTCAAGGCTTATGAGAACAAGCGGTTGCGGGACATTCGTTCCAGGACAAACGCGGTTGATGTCCTGAACAGGTCCTTGCTGACCGGCTTCTTGCCGGTGCAGATCGCCCGCAGCCTGAGCATGTATCTTGCTGGAAAACTTGGTCCTGTGCGCAGGTTCCTAATGCACGAAGGCATGACGCCGGGGAGCGGTTTCCGTCTAAAAAACAGGCCTTGACGAGAGTGACGGCATGGCTGTCTCACTTTTTTCGAGAGCGTTTGCCTGAATGATAGGTCAGAGCCATTCCGATCATCTGCCTGACTTCCTGTTCCGGCAGGTCTTCCTGCAGACGGAAATGAACGCTGCGATCACCGCCGAAAATCAGACCGGGAAACATCGCGCGCCACTCTGAAACCAGCGAGGACTGGCAGTTGACGTAGAGCGCATAGTCTCCCTTGTCGGACGAATCCTTGTCGATGCGTATCGTGGTGCCTGACTTGGGGCGGACTGTTAGATAACTGGGCTGCCCCCATTTCAGCGTTTCTTCGATGTTTCCTGCCTCAGGCGTTTGCCGGGCAGTTTCGCGGATGAGATCCCTCAGTTTCAGGAGAGCTGCCTTGAGCTCGGAGGGATATGTTTCGAGAAGGTCCAGAACCGGGTTTGTTTCGCCTGCTGATTCCGAATGCTTGTCCATTTTCTTACCCCTCGTCCGAAACAGTCGGAAATCACATCACATACGGCTTAGATCGGCAGAAATCCTGACGTGATTGCCCAGATGAATGCCGTTACCGTTATGATGGATATCGCAGTTCCGATCAGCACGAAACTCGATGCACGCTGCACGTAGACACCATATTGCTGCGCGATCACGAAGACATTGGTCGCGGGAGGTAGACAGGACATGAGGACTGCCGTTGCCACCCAACTCGGATCGAAACCTCCCATCCACGACAAGAGAAGGAAAATGAGGATTGGATGCAGAACAAGCTTTACCGAAAGGACAAGCGGCAACTCGATGGGAATACGCCCGACAGGCCGGAGCGCGATATTCACGCCCATAGCAAAGAGCGCGCAAGGCGCGGCCGCGTTGCTGAGATAAAGCAACATGGTTTCAATAGCGGTGGGCGGTCTGAACTCGACGGCTGCCGCGAAGACGCCCGCAATGGTCGCCAGAATGAAGGGGTGTGTGAAAATCTTGTAAACGATCTGCTTGAGTGTGGCGGCGAATGTTTCATTCTCGGTGCCGGCCAGCGCCATCAGAAGCGGCGCCAGAATGAACATCAACGCGTTGTCGAACGTCAGAATGAGGGCCGTTGGTACCGTTGCCTGCTCTCCCAGGACCGCCAGGGTCAAACCGGGGCCCATATAGCCGACATTTGAATAAGCCCCGGCAATGCCAAGTATGGTCGATTCACCGATGCTCCCACGTGTTGCGACCACACCAATACAGAATGAAATCGCGAAAACGATGTAAGTGGTAAAGGTGGTTGCAGCGATATAGGAGAGATTGGCCAGCTGCTCGAACGGCGTTTCGGAAAGCAGCCGGAAAAACAGCGCCGGCAGAGCAAGATAAACAACGAAGAAATTCATCCAGCTCAACCCTGCCTCTGGCAAGTTCTTGAATTTCCCGGCACCGTATCCCAGTAGAATCAGGCCGAAAAACGGGAGTGCTAAGGTGATGACGTCCTGCATTCTGCTTCCGAGGGCTGTTGGGCTGGTGACGGGATGATTGGAAAACTGAAGGTGCTTGCATCTTCTAGCGAGCTTGGCTAAGGACGCGTGGTTCGGCAACGTTCTCGACCCAGCCAATCAGGTCTGAAGGCGCGCCGCAAGGGCTGTATCGTTTCGATCGGACCGATACAAGTCCAAACCGCCCTGTTGGTCTCACCAGACGAGAGAAACCGGTCTTCATGTCACGGAAAATCAGGCAACGAAACCATCCCAGGCTGATTGCATTCCAGAATCGGGTTGAAGGAGTTGCTCTGAAATCTGCCATTTGGCTTTTCCGGCTCATCCCGATTGATGTTGCATCCTCCGTGATGGGGTTTTTCTGGCGAAAGCTGGCCCCCCTGAATTCCAGGCACAAGAGAGCTCTCCAGCATCTGGAAAATGCATTTCCGGAGATGTCCGCCGAGCAACGGGAAAAGACCGTCCGCGGAATGTGGGAAAACCTCGGCCGCGTTGCCGCAGAGACTTTTCATGTTGATCGGCTGCTGCATCAGCCAGAACGGTTCGAGGCCATTCCGGATGAAACAACAGAAGAGGTTCTCCGCGGTGAGAAGGCCTGCCTGTTTGTGTCCATGCACTCAGCCAATTGGGAGCTCTGCGTGCTGCCGGCCGTGCGCCAGGGAGTAGAGATCACTGGCGTATATCAGGCCCTTCGCAATCCAAAAGCCGACAAGGCACTGCGCTCCTTGCGCCATGAACTATACAAGGGCGGCCTGCTTTCCAAAGGGCATCAGACTGCGCGCAGGATTCTTGGTACGCTCAAAAACGGTGGTGTTGTCGCCCTGATGGGGGATCTCCGGGAGACCCGGGGCATACAGGTGCCGTTCTTTGGCCAGATGGCCTATGCAAATACGGTTCCCGCTTCTCTTGCCAGATCATGCGATGTACCGATCGTTCTTGGCCGTGTCATTCGCAAGCAAGGTGTGAATTTCAGGATTGAAAGCACCACCATTGCGGTTCCGAGAACAGAGGATCGCCAGCAAGACATCCAGGTTGCGACCGAGCAGATCCACAAGGTCTTCGAGGACTGGATACGCGAACATCCAGAACAATGGATGTGGATCCACCGGAAATGGGCCCCGCCGGGCAAGAACTCTGCCAACAAGCATGCCCGGCGTGCAGCAGTTGCCAAACTGAGTTCGCAATAGGCTGGTTTCTCCTTTCGGCGTATGGTTGCAGCGCAGCATAAGCGCTATAGCTGTTGATCGACCAGGTGGAGGACAGTTGTTTCATGAAAACCCCAAGCGCATTCTACAAGCCGCTCGCGATCGGAGCACCGGCTCCCTTCCGTGAGTTGCCCCTGTCATTGGAGCGGATGATTCATTTCGTGCCACCGCATGTCGAAAAGATGCGGGCAAAGGTGCCTGATCTGATCGAAAAGGTGGATGTGGTTCTGGGCAATCTGGAAGATGCCATTCCGGCAGATGCCAAGACGGATGCACGCAGAGGGTTCATCCAGATGGCCACCGAGAATGATTTTGGTGCCACTGGACTATGGACTCGTGTCAACTGCCTGAACAGCCCGTGGTTTCTCGATGATCTGTTGGAAATCGTGCCGGCGGTTGGCGACAAGCTTGATGTTGTCATGCTGCCAAAGGTCGAAGGCGCCTGGGACATTCACTACCTTGATCAGTTGCTGGCCCAGCTGGAAGCCAGGGCCGGTATTTCAAAACCGATCATGATCCACGCCATCCTTGAAACGGCTGAGGGCGTCAAGAATGTGGAACAGATCGCGGCCGCGAGCCCGCGCATGCACGGCATGAGCCTCGGTCCAGCCGATCTGGCCGCTTCCAGGGGTATGAAAACGACGCGTGTTGGTGGTGGACATCCCGACTATATGGTGCTGTCCGATGAGGCCGAGGGCGTGACGCGCACGGCTTTCCAGCAGGACCTCTGGCACTATACCGTTGGCAAGATGGTGGATGCCTGCCTGTCCTACGGTCTCAAGCCCTTCTATGGTCCGTTCGGGGACTTCTCAGATGATGCAGCCTGTGAAAGTCAGTTCCGGAACGCCTTCCTGATGGGGTGTCTTGGTGCCTGGACACTGCATCCGAAACAGATTGAGATCGCAAAACGCGTCTTTTCGCCGGATCCCGGTGAAGTGTCGTTCGCAAAGAAGATACTTGATGCGATGCCGGATGGAACGGGCGCGGTTATGATCGACGGCAAGATGCAGGATGACGCAACCTGGAAACAGGCCAAGGTCATTGTCGACCTAGCAAAACTGGTTTCGAGCAAGGACGCGAGTCTGGCTGAAATATACAACCTTTAGGAAATCGCAACGCTCGTCTTGTATGGTTTAATATTAGAGAGCTTGCATGGGGATATCAGACAATGTATCCCGCGCAATACATGCATTAGGCGGACGAGTAGTCATGCGAAGGGCAAAATTTAAATTAGGACAGGTTGTTCGTCACCGGATCTACCCCTTCCGAGGCGTGATTTTCGATGTGGATCCGACTTTCAGCAACGCCGAAGAGTGGTGGGATGCCATTCCGGAGGATGTCCGGCCGCGCCGTGACCAGCCCTTCTACCATCTCCTGGCCGAGAATGACGAAACGGAATATGTTGCCTATGTCAGCGAGCAGAACCTAGAACCTGACATGACCGGGGAACCGGTGCGCCATCCGCAGGTCGAAGAGATCTTCGAGGAACAGACCGACGGCACTTATCTGCCACGCAGCGTCGAGATTCACTAAGTCTTCCTGAGACAACAAAAAAAGGCCGGAACAGCGTTCCGGCCTTTTTTGATATCGGCAACAAACCTTACTGGTTTTGCGCGTCGATCAGTTTCTGGCGTGCCTCGTCAGCGCGCTTCTGCAGTTCGCTCTGCAGTTCTTCCTGACGCTTCTGCAGCTCGGAAAGGTTCATCGGCTCGCCGTCATATACCTTGGTGAAGCCGATCAGGGTCATCTTGAAGACGATTTCCTTGGCTTGCTGGTTGTACGGGGCAACCCGCATCTCGCCGCCCTGCTTCATCGCATTGATGAAGGTGTCGTCAATTGCATGCTCGGCATAGCAGGCGTTTGGCGCGCAGATGCTGTATTTTGCCTGAACCGGCTTGCTGTCATCGATCTGGATGCGCAGACCCGGTTGAATGAGAACGCCGGTCGGAACTGCAACAAGCAGTTTCTTGCGCGCTTCTCCTTCAGTTTCCTGAATGGCGATGTTGCTCAGGAACTGTCCGGTATTGGTGCGCAGTTCAATCGAAATGAAGCAGATTTCCTTCTGCGTGTTGGGGTTCGTGTTGCAGGCCTTTGTCCAAGGGCTCTTTTCCTCTTGGGCCACAACAGGCGTACCGGCAATAGAAGACAGGGCTACGAAAGCACCCGCCGCGCAGGCGAACAATCCCCTCTTTAAAACACTCTTCATCGAAACGTCCTCAATCGTGCGTGTGCTTAACTTCGCGTTGTTCTGGGGCATTCCGCTTGTATCTGCAAGACCCGTCGCAACATTCGAACTGTTAAATCATGGTAAGGCACCTAATTTGGGCAAGAGGGTGACCAAATTGCAACGCAGGCCCCGGGGGCCAAACAAATCTGAATATCTTGGTGTTTCTCGCTTGCGCCGGGCGCGTTTGCATATTCCTTGTGATACGCTCGGTCCTGAGAATCAACGGAATCTCAGGCGGTGGTTATGCGTATTTTTGTAAGAACAGAATCCAAATTCCGCAATGTCTTTGCCGGGGTCATGGCAACAGCCTTGCTCTTTTCCCTTACCGGTCCACACGGTGCAGGTGCATCGGAAACGGACAAAGACGTGCCCTGGACCCACGCAATTTCGATGCACGGGTCACCTGCTCTCAAGCCGGGTCAGCCGTTTCCCTACGCCAACCCGGATGCCGCGAAGGGTGGAACCATTACCCTCGGTGTACAGGGCACATTCGACAGCCTGAATTCCTTCATCGTTCAAGGTGGCTGGACGTCTGCACGCGGCATGCGCGAGCGTCAGTTCGGCAATAACATTCTCGAGAGCTTGCTGGTCCGGTCCTATGCAGAGCCTTTCTCGCTTTATGGCTTGATCGCGCAACGTGTGCGGATGCCTGACAGCAGGGAGTGGATCGAGTTCGAACTCAATCCGGATGCAAAGTTCTCCGATGGCACGCCGGTGACGGTCGACGACATCATCTTTTCTCTCGAAATCATCCGTGACAAGGGGCGCCCACCCTACCGGAACTGGTATGCGGCCATCGTTGAAAAACAGGTCACGGCGCCCAATCGGCTCAAACTGGTGTTTGAAAATGGCGACAATCGCGAACTGCCGTTGCTGATCGCACTGGCCCCGATCTTTTCAAAGAAACACACAGACGCGGAAAATTTTGACAAGTCTTCCCTGACACCACCCGTCGGCACTGGCCCCTACACCTTCAAGACCATCGAGCCAGGCCGCCTGGTGGTTTACGAAAAGAACCCGGACTACTGGGCCAAGGATTTGCCGGTTAAGGCAGGTTTCGACAATTTCGATGAAATCCGCATCGAGTATTTCCGTGACGAGACAACGCTTCAGGAAGCCTTCAAGAAAGGCCTGGTGAACGCGCTGCAGTTCCGGGACCCTGCCCGTTGGAAAACCGGTTTCGATTTTCCGGCGGCGCAAAACGGTGATGTGATCAAACAGGCCATCCCGCGAGGTGTTCCGGCGGCGATGCAGGGCATTGCGTTCAACACCAGACGCGATCAGTTTGCCGATCGCAGTGTCCGCAAGGCGCTGCGAATGCTGTTTGATTTCGAATGGGTAAACCGCAACCTGTTCTATGGCCTCTATACCCGCACCGCAGGCTACTGGGACAATTCCGATCTGTCTTCGATCGGGCGCCCCGCCAGTGACCGAGAAAAGGAACTGCTCGCACCGTTCCCGGAAGCCGTTGATCCGGATGTCATGGCAGGGACCTGGCGTCCGGCGGATGCTGACGGATCGGGTCGCGACCGCAAGGTGCTGCGCGCCGCTCTCGACGAGTTCAAGAAGGGTGGCTACAGCCTGAAGGATCGCAAGCTTGTCAGCGAAGCAACTGGCGAACAACTGTCCTTCGAGATTCTTGCCAAGAACGAAGACGAGGAAAAGCTTGCTCTGGCCTATGTCAGAACACTCGAATTACTCGGAATTGAAGTCGCGGTACGCAGTGTCGATCCATCCCAGTTTGAGGATCGCAGAACCAAGCGCGACTTCGACATGGTCTTCAACACCTGGTGGGCCTCGCTCTCTCCCGGTGCAGAACAATATGGCCGCTGGTCTTCAAAGGCAGCAGACACTGAAGGATCATTCAATTTTGTCGGTGCCAAGGAACCGGCCATCGATGCTCTCATCGACCAGATTGTCGCCGCGCGCAGCCGCGAAGATTTCGTGGATGCGGTCAGGGCCTTTGACCGTGTCCTGATCTCCGGCGCCTATGCCGTCCCCCTGTATCATGTTTCGGACGACTGGGTCGCCCATTGGAAACAGGTGGTGCCACCGGAACATCATTCCCTTTACGGGCATGAGTTCGACACATGGTGGTCAGCCTCAGCAAACTAATCGGACCTACGGACGAAAGAAAATATGAAAGTCACTCAAGAAAGCCTGTCTAAGGAGTATCACGAAAGCGGAGCCTGGTCCGATTTGCCGCTTGATGAACTCTTTCGAAATACTGCCAAAGAGCATCCGACTCGCATGGCTCTGGTGGATGCACCGGACCGGTCTACATGGACGGGCGGAAACCCGCGCCAGCTGACATACGAAGAAGCGGATGCCGAGATAGACAGGCTGGCTGCCTTCTACAGCACGGTGGGCCTGTCTTCCGACCATGTCATAGGCGTGCAGGCTCCCAATACGGTGGATACGGTGATCGCGATCCTTGCGGCACTGCGCGCGGACCTGATCGTGTCCCCCCTTCCGCTGCACTGGCGGCAGAAGAATGTTCTGGATGCGCTCAATTCAATTGGGGCAAAGGGATTCATCGCGGCAGATCGCGTTGAAACCCGTGAGCTCGGTGCCGACGCGCGTGATGTCGCGGCAGATCTTTTTTCTCTCCGGTTTGTCTTTGGCCTTGGCAACGAGGTTCCGGACGGGCTGATCGAACTTGGGCCCATGCTGGCGGAAATGGGAAAGGACCTTGAGTTCACGCCGAGTGAACGACCGGACCCCGCCGACCATACCGCAACCATCTGCTGGAGCCGCAGTGGCGAGGAAAATGTTCCGATTTCGCGGTGTCACAATCATTGGATGTCGGCCTCGGAGATCGTGATCCGGGAAGCGCATATCAAGGATGCCAGTACCATACTGGTGCCCTATTCCCTAAGTGGCCTCACCGGGCTCGGAGCTGGCCTGGTCCCCTGGTTGAAGTGTGGCGGTACGCTTTATCTCCACCATCCGACGTCACTTTCGAACCTTGCGCAACATGCCAACGACATCGGCGCGGATGTTGTCATGACCCCGGGCCCGTTGGCCCAGTCGCTCGACAGGCAACTTGAGAGCAATGACTGCACGGTCCTGGCTGCCTGGAACATATCGTCTCCGCACCCGACCACTTTTGTCGCCCGTCGTCGCATTGTCGACCTCCACGTGGCGGACGAATTTGCACTGGTCGCCAAGGCAAGAGGACCATCGGCAAAGGTCAAGGGGACCTCATTGGGAAAGCATTGCGGGCCTGAGGGGTTTGAAAGCGGGCCAGCCCTGGTTGAAATTGCGGTTGCCGACGAGGTCGAGGACCAGACGCCGACATTGCTGGTCAAGGGGCCCATGGTTCCTGAAATCGGCTGGCGGACCATCAATGGAGAACAGCGGCGAGTTCGTTGGGAAGGCAACGGATACCTGAACACCAATATCAAGGTGGAGAAGCTGGAAGACGGCATCGCCGGCTTCGGTATTCCAGGGCTCTACGCCCTTGGAACCGGTAACCTGGAGACCATCGACATGGTCTATTCAAGTTATCCCGGGGTTCGGGAAGCAGCCGCCTTTGTCGTGGAGGATCCAATTGTGGGTGCGCGCATGTATGCCGCAATCGTGCCGGAGCCCGGCAATGTTCCGGATGCGAGCGCTTTCTTTGCGTTCCTGGATGCTGAAGGCGTGGACTTGGCCAAGATTCCGCATCGCGTGCTTATCCTGCAATCCTTGCCACAGAATTCCGATGGAACGATCTGCCGCGAACGTTTAACCTTGCGGACGCAGCGGTTACCAGCCGCCGTGGCTTGAATGGGGACAAGGAATGGACGTTGAAACCTCGCTTTCCTGGCGTGGACCATACTGGTACGCAGGGCGTCGTCCGCGCCGCAGCAGCGGCGGGGACGCACCGGAGGATCTCGACGTATCGCTCCTGAACATGTACGAGCGCGGCAATGAGCCGCCGACGGCCTTGCCTGCCGCCATTGTCGTCGATATCGGCGGAATGGACTATACAGGGCCAGAGGGCTTTTTCGGCTGGTTGCAGGACCTGGTCAGCAGATTGCCCTGTGAAGTTCCCTTTTACATTCTGACGGGCAGTGAAGACCGGCTTCCCGAAGGTGTGCAGCCAACTGCAATCATCGACCGGGGTGTCCCGGATGATGTGCTGCTCATGCTGATCTGCATCCATCAAAGAGCACAGTTACGCTCCGAAGAAGCCCAATTGCGCAGACGGATCTTCGGACGCATTCCCGGTTTTGGCAGCGTGCCTCATCATTCCGGCACCAGCAGTCTTCTGGTTGTGGGGCTGAGCGGCCGTTTTCTGGAATGGCAGGATGCCAGCGAGCAGAAAGTCGAGGTTGTAGGAGCCTTTGACGGCAACATGGCCGTCGAGTTCATGTCCAAGCGTGCATTTGACACGGTGGTCGTCGACGCTCCTTTCGAAGACGCGATTGACTATATGCAGCAGATCCGGCGGGATTCGCGTTTTGCGGGGCTCCCTGTTCTGGCTGTTTGTGAATATGAGGAAGACTCTGTTGCGTTGTTCCGCAATGGTGCCTCCGATGTGCTGGTCGGAGACAACCGCAAGGAAACGCTGTCGAGCCGTCTCGTATCGGCGCTTCGGTTCGGTAAGCGTCGCCGCCTGTCCGACCGGGTGCTCGCCGAAAGCCACATGTGGCTTCGACAGCAGATCAACGAAGGTGGACTTGGCGTCGAGTACTACACGAATTACCTGGAAACCTGCAGCAATGCCCTCGCGGTTCGCGGGCTCGATCTCTGGGAAATTCGACTGCTGCCGGAGAATTTCGGATATTCGGTTTCTTCAACGGAAGAACGTGACGAGATATACCGCACGCTTTTGTCGATAGCGGATGCGACAAGTCGCGATGAAGACCTCGTTTGCCTGGTGCATGAATTTGGCCCGGTTGCGGTGTTGAAGAACGAAGCTGGCACCCAGCGGCTGCAAAAACGCATCAATTCCATCCTGACGCACACAACCCTTTGACCTTCCGGCCCAAATTGCGCCGCGAATTTGGGGTTGGATTTTCAGATAAATTCACTAGCTTCGTTTGAAGTCAGTCCGGAAAGTTGGTTTTTTATGTCAGATATGCCTCCCCTCACCGTCGATGTCGTCTCCGACGTCATGTGCCCCTGGTGCTTTATTGGAAAAAGGAGGCTGGAGGCCGCCTTGCGATCCGTCCCTCAACTGGACTTTCATGTTCGCTGGCATCCGTTTCAGCTTGACGCAACCTTGCCAAAAACCGGCAAGGACCGGCAACAATATCTCAGCGACAAGTTCGGCGGGCTTGAGCGCGCCGCTGCCATCTACAGCAACATCAAGGCGGCCGGCCTTGAAGAAGGTATTGATTTTGCGTTCGATGACATCAAACTGTCGCCCAACACTCTGGATTGTCACCGATTGATCCTCTGGTCCCGTGCGGACAAGCTTCAGGACGAGGTGGTGGAACGGTTGTTCAAGGCCTATTTCCTCGACGGGGAAGATCTGACAAAAGCCGAAACGCTTGTCCGCATTTCCGATGAAGCAGGCATGGAATCGGACCTCGTTGAACACTTGCTCGGTACGGAAACCGATCTCGACAAGGTGGAGGCAGGCATTCAAAAAGCGCAGGAATCCGGCGTGACCGGTGTGCCCTGTTTCATTATCGACGGCAGGTTTGTTCTCGCAGGTGCCGAGAAGCCGGAAACCATCGCCGCCGCCTTAATGCATGCGGACGAAACGCGCACCAACGAGGATGCCAGTGCATAGCGTGCCCTATCGAGCAGTCCAGAAACGCAAAAAGCCCCGCAAACAGCGGGGCTTTTCGTTTTCACGTTCGGATTGAGTATCCGATTATCCCTTGAGGATTGAACGGCCGGCATAGACAGCTTGAGGTCCGAGCTCTTCCTCGATCCGGATCAGCTGGTTGTATTTTGCAAGCCTGTCGGAGCGCGCCAGGGACCCGGTCTTGATCTGTCCGCAGTTGGTCGCGACAGCAAGATCGGCAATGGTCGAGTCTTCCGTCTCGCCGGACCGGTGAGACATGACCGCAGTGTAAGCAGCCTTGTGGGCTGTTTCCACGGCATCAAGCGTCTCGGACAGCGTTCCGATCTGGTTGACCTTGATAAGGATGGAATTGGCGACGCCAAGATCGATCCCCTTGCGCAGGCGCTCGGAATTGGTCACGAACAGATCATCACCAACGAGCTGGCACTTGTTGCCGGTCAGTTCGGTAGCGGCCTTCCAGCCGTCCCAATCGTCTTCAGCAAGCCCGTCTTCAATGGAGATGATCGGGTAACGCGTTACGAGATCGTCCAGGTAACGCGCCATTTCCTCCGGAGCAAGCGTCTTGCCTTCTCCTTCCAGAACGTATTTGCCGTCCTTGAAGAACTCGGTGGACGCTGCGTCGAGTGCGAGGAAGACATCATCGCCCGGCTTGTATCCGGCGGTCTCGATGGCCTTCATGACAAAGCCGATTGCAGCGTCTGTTGACTCCAGGTTCGGCGCAAATCCGCCTTCATCACCAACATTGGTGTTGTGCCCGGCGGCGTTCAGGGCCTTTTTCAGGGTGTGGAAGATCTCCGTGCCCATGCGAACGGCTTCGCTGAGCGTGTCAGCTCCGACCGGCATGATCATGAATTCCTGGAAATCAATCGGGTTGTCGGCATGTTCACCACCGTTGATGATGTTCATCATCGGAACCGGCAGTGTGCGCGCCGAGGTGCCACCAACATAGCGATAAAGCGGCAGTCCGGATGCCTGGGCGGCCGCACGTGCGGTTGCAAGCGAAACACCAAGAATGGCGTTTGCGCCCAGCCTTGCCTTGTTGCTGGTACCGTCCAGATCGATCATTGCCGTGTCAATCTGCAGCTGATCCTCTGCTTCCAGACCGCCGATCGTTTCAAAGATTTCACCGTTGACGGCGTCGACAGCTTTCTGCACGCCCTTGCCCATGTAGCGGTCGCCACCATCGCGCAATTCGACGGCCTCGTGTGCGCCAGTGGATGCACCGGACGGAACCGCTGCGCGGCCGAAGGAACCGTCTTCGAGAAATACGTCCACTTCAACGGTAGGATTGCCACGGCTGTCAAAAATTTGCCGGCCGACGACGTCGATAATTGCGGTCATGGAAAGAACTCCCTTGTCACATGGACCTGAACTGACAATGAACCGGCCAAAACCGGCATTTGGAAAGCCTTTTGACAGGCTCTGCGTGAGGACAAGTGCCCTTCACGAAAAAGCCGCACAGGAGGAGTGCGGCTTGAATTCTTACGCTTTCGATGCAGACGGCTTGACCACATCATCGAGTGCCTTGAGTTGAACGAGCAGTGCCTCAAGGTCTTCAAACCGCACCATGTTCGGACCATCTGACGGTGCGCTGTCCGGATCGGGGTGTGTCTCGATGAACAATCCGGCCACCCCGACAGCTACTGCTGCGCGTGACAAAACAGGCACCATCGTGCGATCGCCACCTGTGGACGCTCCCTTGCCACCGGGTTGTTGCACAGAGTGGGTTGCATCAAAGATGACCGGCGCTCCTGTTTCCGCCATGATCGGCAGTGAACGCATGTCGCTGACGAGCGTGTTGTAGCCGAAACTTGCGCCGCGTTCCGTCAGCATCACGTTCGGATTGCCGCTGTCGGTCACTTTACGCAGAACATTCTTCATGTCCCAGGGCGCAAGGAACTGTCCCTTCTTGACATTGACCACCTTGCCCGTCTTCGCTGCAGCAACCAGGAGATCCGTTTGTCGGCACAGAAATGCGGGAATCTGCAGAATATCGACGACCTCTCCGACCGGGGCGCACTGTTCGGCGGAGTGAACGTCCGTCAGCACCGGCATGCCGAGTGTTTCCTTGATCTCGGCAAAGATCGGCAGCGCCTCGGCCATGCCAATACCCCGCCCGCCAGCCAGAGATGTTCTGTTCGCCTTGTCGTAAGACGTCTTGAAAACGGTCTCGATGCCGAGCCTGTCGGTGACTTCCTTGATGAAGGCTGCACATTCGAGCGCATGTTCACGGCTTTCGAGTGCACATGGTCCCGCGATCAGGCTAAAGGAAGTTTCGTTGCTGAACGTTACATTGCCAACTGAAACTTCTCGATTTACTTCGGTCATTTTTCACCGTCTGAAAGTAAAAACTGGACAGTTCAAAGCCCGGTCGGGTCGGCCCGGGTGGCTTCTCACCTCGAATTTGCGTGTTGCATAGCCTTCTTTTTGCGAAGCCGCAATATCAGGCAGGAAATAGGTCCGCAAAGGTTGAAACGATTTAATTTCGCAAAGCGGAAACCAGTTGGGGGATTAATCTCGATTTGAATGCGTGTTTGAATTTTTTGCACTGCCACAGCGCGAAACGAAGAGAATTGATCAAACTGTCACAGTGTTCTGAAAAAGCATTCGCCGTTCGAAAGCCTCAGCCGCTGCTTTTTAAACGTGAGTTATGCGACTCAATTGGCTAAACAGTGTGCTGATTGTGAATCATTTTGCTGACAAAGATTGCTGGAAGGCCGGAATGACGAAGCCCATTAGAAAAGCCGTGTTGCCTGTTGCAGGTCTCGGAACCCGTTTTTTGCCTGCGACCAAGGCGGTTCCAAAAGAGATGCTGACAATTGTTGAGCGGCCGATCATCCAATATGTGGTCGACGAGGCACGTGCTGCGGGAATTGAACACATTGTTTTTGTCACCGGTCGAAACAAGCATGTCATCGAAGATCATTTCGACATGGCTTACGAGCTCGAAGACACGCTGAAGGCCCGAAACAAGGCGGAAGCCCTGAAGCTGCTTGAGGAACATCGGCCACAACCCGGCTCCACAAGCTTCACGCGGCAACAAGCCCCGCTCGGGTTGGGGCACGCCATTTGGTGCGCACGCGACATTATTGGCGATGAACCCTTCGCGATCCTTTTGCCGGACGTGATCATCAAGTCAAAAGTCAGCTGCCTCAAGCAGATGGTGGATCTGTATCAACAGACCGGTGGCAACATCATCGCGGTGGAGGAAGTTCCGGAGGACCAGACGCAGAATTACGGCATTGTCGAATTGTCGGAGAAGATCAATGACAATGCCAGCCGCATCTCGAACATGGTCGAAAAACCAGCGCCCGGGACCGCTCCTTCAAATCTGATGATTACGGGACGGTATCTCCTGCAGCCGGAGATTTTCGACCTTCTGTCGAACCAGGATACCGGCGCGGGTGGAGAGATCCAGCTGACCGACAGCATGTTGAAACTGATGCGCGACCAGCATTTTGCATCGATCAAGTTCGAGGGCAGAAGCTATGACTGCGGCAGCAAACCAGGTTTCCTGAGCGCAAATATCGCTTTCGGCATGGATGATCCGAACCTGGCGGAAGAGCTGATTCCGTTCATGCGTGCAGCCATCGAAGGATCCTTGTGATCCAGGCAGATCTTCTCGACATCAATTGTGACGAGACACAGGTAGTGACGATCGGTGGCGCCGGATTGTTTTCCGGCGTTCCGCTTTTGCAGTTCCGGGAACCTTCATGACCGCTCCATCGGTACTTTCAAAAAAAATTGCTGTTATCGGACTGGGCTACGTCGGTTTGCCCGTGGCAGTCGCCTTCGCGGCCAAGGGGTATGATGTCCTTGGTTTCGACATCAATCACGCCCGGCTGCGGGAACTGGCGGATGGATGTGACAACACCGCGTCGGTCGAGGCCGAGGACCTGAAAATGCCAACGCTCTCGCTCTCGAGCGAGGAAACCGATCTTCGGGATCGTGACATTCTCATCGTGGCCGTTCCAACACCTGTCGATCAGACGAAGAAACCGGACCTCACTCCGTTCAGGGAGGCCGCCAAGACAGCCGGTCGAAACCTGAAAAAGGGCGCTGTGGTCGTTTTTGAATCGACTGTTTATCCCGGTGCGACCGAAGAAGTCGCCGTTCCCCTGCTCGAAGAAACCTCCGGACTGCGGTTTGGCCAGGACTTTCAGGTTGGATATTCGCCTGAACGCATCAATCCGGGCGACAAGGTTCGCGGGTTCGCTGACATCACCAAGATCGTCTCCGCCTCAAGCGATGAAGCTACCAGTCTCCTCGCCGAATTGTACGGCTCGGTTGTTTCAGCTGGCATCCATGTCGCTCAATCCATCAAGGTGGCCGAAGCAGCGAAAGTCATCGAGAACACGCAGCGGGATCTGAACATCGCCTTGATGAACGAGCTCGCGGTGCTGTTTCACCAATTGGGCATTGATACGCGTGATGTTCTTGCAGGTTCGTCCACCAAGTGGAATTTCCTGCCCTTCCAACCAGGTCTGGTCGGCGGCCACTGCATTGGTGTTGATCCCTATTACCTGACGCACAAGGCACTCGAAATCGGAATGACGCCCCAGGTCATACTTGCAGGACGTGGAACCAACGAAGCCATGCCGTCCTTCGTCGCCGGGAAAATCATTCAGGAGGGCGTGAAATGTGGTCTCCCCACGCCTCCACGGATCGCGGTGCTGGGGCTCACCTACAAGGCTGACGTGCCTGACACGCGAAATTCAAAGGTTGTCGACCTCATACAAGAACTGCGGAAATTCGGAGCGGATGTCGTGGCTCACGATCCGTTGGCCGATCCGGGTGAAGTTGAGGAAGAATACAGAATCACTCTTTCGTCTTTTGAAGATGTCCAGGGGGCTGACGCCGTGGTTCTGGCCGTTCCGCATTCGCACTATTTACAAGGCTCTTCACCCTGGGAGACCGTTTGCGGAGTGCTCAAAAATCGTTCAGGACTTGTTGCTGACATTCCTGCGATTTTGGACCGTGACAATATTCCCGGTGGTGTACGTCTTTGGCGCCTCTGATTTTACTGATGTTTTTCTCAATCCAAGGCACCCAGACTTCAAGGTTCTTATGGAACTATAAAAATCTTCAATGATTCAAGTTTTCGTTACTGACAGATGACGCAGGGGATTACTCTAATTTTAGTGATCTGAAAGGGTTTTTGGTCGGTATAATGATCATGTTTCTTGAAAGGGGACGTTGATCATGGGAAAAACCAAGTTTTTGAAGATCGCCGCGACTGCTCTCGTCGGGACACTTCTCATGTCCGGAGCCGCGCAATCGGAAGCTACGCTGGACGCCGGTGCTTTCCAGAAAATCATCAAGAACCAGATGAGCGCCTTTGCGAGCAACAACGCCCGCGCCGCGTTTTCCTACGCAACGTCGACCCTTCAGCAACGCTTCAAAACGCCTGAGTTCTTCATGGAAATGGTTCGGCAGGGCTACCAGCCGGTCTACCAACCTCGCAGTGTGACCTTCGGCCAATCCAAGATGACCAAGATTGGGCCGACGCAGGAGGTCTTCGTGACTGGCCCCAAGGGCAAGGACTGGTTGGCTCTTTACACCTTTGAACAGGAAGAAGACGGCTCCTGGCGGATTTCGGGTTGCTTCCTGAAAAAGGCCGACAATTTCTCGGCCTGATCAAGACGCCACATCACTCACGACACTCTCAGAGGGCGGGAATATCGCCCTTTGCCCAGTTTTCCTTGGTTTGAGCGTAGAAGGCCTCGAAGCGGCTTTCTTCAATGGCATCCCGCATGCCCTGCATGAGTTTCTGATAATAGGCGATGTTGTTCCAGGTGAGCAGCATGCCCGCCAGTCCCTCGCCCGCCCTCACAAGATGATGCAGATACGCCCTGCTGTAGACACTGGTCGCCTGACAGTCGCTTTCTTCGTCCAGGGGTCGCGGATCATCCTGATGTCGCGCATTCTTCAGATTGACCTTTCCAAAGCGCGTGTAGGCCAGACCGTGACGGCCGGCACGAGTCGGCATGACACAATCGAACTGGTCGATCCCGCGCTTGACGCTTTCCAACAGATCGTCGGGCGTTCCGACACCCATCAGATAACGTGGCTTGTCGACCGGCATTACCGGCGTCGTGATGTCCAGCATGCGCAGCATCACTTCCTGGGGTTCTCCGACGGCCAACCCGCCAACGGAATAGCCCTCAAATGGCATCTTGCCGAGTTCCTCGGCTGAGCGGATCCGCAGATCGGGCTGATCGCCCCCCTGGACAATGCCGTAGAGCCCCTGCCCCTTTTGCGGCCCGTTCATGTCTTCAAATTGCGCTCTTGAGCGTTCTGCCCATCGAAGCGACAATTCCATTGCCCGTTGAACCTCTTCCTTGGGACTGGGCAACTTGATGCATTCATCAAGCTGCATCTGGATATCCGACCCCAGCAATCCCTGGATTTCCACGGACCGTTCAGGCGTCAGGTGGTGTTTGCTGCCATCGATATGGCTCTGAAAGCGCACTCCGTCTTCATCCAGCTTGCGCAATTGAGCCAGTGACATGACCTGGAAGCCACCGCTGTCCGTCAGGATCGTATGCGGCCAGTTCATGAACTTGTGCAAACCACCGAGGCGGTCGACACGTTCTGCTGTCGGTCTGAGCATCAAGTGATAGGTGTTGCCAAGCACCACGTCTGCGCCGGTTTGGCGAACTTGGTCTGGATACATGGCCTTGACGGTGGCCTGGGTCCCCACCGGCATGAACGCCGGAGTTCTGACAACACCATGAGGCGTGGTGATTTCACCGCGCCTTGCCATGCCATCTGTCTTGATCAGTTTGAACCCGAATTTTGTGCCGATTTCTGACATGGTCGTTTCCCTAGATGGCGCCTTCCTGCGGATACAGCAACGAAGAGTCGCCATAACTGTAAAAACGGTATTCCTCGCTTATCGCGTGCGCATACGCTGCTTTCATGTGGTCCAGCCCCGAGAAGGCAGACACCAGCATGAACAATGTCGACTTCGGCAGGTGGAAGTTGGTCATGAGCGCGTCGATCGCTCGGAACCGGTAGCCCGGCGTGATGAAGATCGATGTCTCGCCTGAGAATGCGGATATCTTTTCATTTTCCCGGGCGGAGCTTTCCAAAATTCTGAGAGACGTTGTCCCCACGGACACAACCTTGTTGCCGCGCGCTTTAACAGCCAACAACGCCTCGGCGGTTTCCTGCGAGACTTCCCCCCACTCTGCATGCATCTTGTGGTCGTCCGTATTGTCCGCCTTTACCGGCAGGAAGGTCCCCGCGCCGACATGCAAGGTGACCTTGTGCTGCTCGACGCCGCGCTCCTTAAGCGCGGAAAGCAGTTCAGGAGTAAAGTGCAAACCTGCCGTCGGCGCTGCCACGGCCCCTTCCTTTTCGGCATAGACGGTCTGGTAGTCCTGACGGTCCTGCTCGTCTTCTCCCCGCTTGTGAGCGATGTAAGGTGGCAACGGGATATGGCCGACCGCTGCAATTGCCGCGTCCAACTCCGGTCCCGACCTGTCGAATGCCAACAAGACTTCGCCGCCATCCGCCTTTTCAAGGACTTCTGCAGTCAGCCGCGTTCCAAATCCCTCGAACAGGACGTCGTCGCCGACCTGCAGTTTTTTGGCCGGACGAACAAAAGCCTTCCAGCGGTCCTGGCCAACACGCATGTGCAGCGTAGCGCCGATACCGGCCGATATTTCACCTCTCAATCGGGTGCCTTCAAGCTGCGCCGGAATGACCTTGGTGTCATTGAACACGAGTGCATCTCCCGACTCCAGGATGGCCGGCAGATCCCTGACGCCCTTGTCCGAAAGCAGCTCTCGGCCGCCAGGCCGAACAAGCAGCATCCGCGCTGCGTCCCGTGGTCTGACCGGGCGCAGGGCGATACGTTCATTGGGAAGGTCAAAATCGAATTGGTCGACGCGCATGGCGTTGTTCTGCCACCTTGCTGTGGGAATGAGCCGGAACGCCAGGACGCTGCAAAACCGATGTCTGCGGCGAGGCACTTACAGACAGCGGCTGATATAGGGCGGACATTGGCAGGTCAACACCTTCTGATATCTTCGCTGAACATGGCAGGTGACCAATTGCAGGCGGCCTGTACCGGGCTGAGTTCATCCCTTCAGACTCAAAAAAACGGCGCGGGAGTTTACCCGCGCCGTGATTAGCTCAAGTCTGTCGATGTCAGGCGGCGTCTGCAGCAACCTTGATCGAAACAATATTGTCCGGATCCACGACAGGTTCGCCGCGCTTGATCTTGTCGACATTGTCCATGCCGTCGATCACCTGTCCCCAGACCGTGTACTGGCCGTCAAGCCAGGGTGCATCCGTGAAACAGATGAAAAACTGGCTGTCGCCGGAGTTCGGGTCCATGGCGCGCGCCATGGAACAGGTTCCGCGTACGTGTTTCTCGTTGCTGAACTCGGCCTTGAGTTTCTGGCCGGAACCGCCAGTGCCGGTGCCTTGAGGGCAACCCGTTTGCGCCATGAATCCGTCAATCACACGGTGGAAGACGATGCCGTCATAAAAGCCCTCACGCACCAGTTCCTTGATGCGCGCCACGTGGCCCGGAGCAAGGTCCGGTTTCATTTCAATGACGATGGATCCCTGGCTGGTCTCCACGAGCAATGTGTTTTCGGCGTCCTTGATATCAGCCATACTTTTCTCCTGGGTAGATTGGATTGCTGTTGCCGTGCTTATTGAGCGTCTGCGGCCACATGCATCTTGATGATCTTGTCGGGGTTTGCCGGCGGCTCGCCGCGGGTGATGTTGTCTACGAATTCCATTCCGTCAACGACTTCACCCCAAACGGTGTATTTTCCATTCAGGAAGCTGCCGTCACCGAACATGATGAAAAACTGGGAATTGGCGCTGTTGGGATCATTCGTCCGCGCCATTCCGATCGTGCCGCGCTTGTAGGGCTCGCTGGAAAACTCGGCCTTGAGGTCTGGTTCGTTGGACCCGCCACGGCCTGTGCCGGTCGGATCGCCGGTCTGTGCCATGAAACCGTCAATGACGCGGTGAAAGACGATGCCGTCATAGAACCCTGCGCGTGCAAGCTTCTTGATCCGTTCAACATGTGCGGGTGCCAGATCCGGACGGAGCTGGATGACAACACGTCCATCCTTGAGATCCAGATAGAGCGTGTTCTCAGGATCGCTGCCCTGGGCGCTGCCAGTCGCGGGCATGAGGAACAGCGCGGCGACAAAGGCCAGACTTGCAAAGAAACGTGACACTGGTGACTCCTAGGGTTCAGGTCAATGAATGGTCAACTATCGGAGTTGGTCCTCTGACGAAGCGGTTCTGCGACCGGTTCGGGGACAAAAGCAGAAATTTCTCCACCCATCTTGGCGATTTGTCTCACCAAGGTGGCGGTGATATGGCGCACGCTGGGGGACGCCGGTAGAAAAACGGTCTTGATATCCGGCTCAAGGGTCCCGTTCATGCCAGCCATTTGCATTTCATAATCCAGGTCGGTGCCGTCCCGCAGACCTCGAACCAGGTATGCGGCTCCCTGATTGCGCGCGGTATCGACCACAAGATCGGAAAATGCAATCACCTCGATCCTGCTTGCTTCGTCTTCACTGAATTCAGCGCGCGCAGAAGCGTGGATCAGGTCAACACGTTCCTCGAAAGAAAAGAGCGGTGCCTTGCCGGGATGGATGCCGATTGCCACGACGACCCTGTCGGCAAGCGCAAGAGACTGGCGCAGAATATCCATGTGGCCATTGGTAACGGGGTCGAACGAACCCGGATAAAGAGCGATGCGAGTCATGGTTCTTCCATACTCTGACCAAGGCGCTCCGACAAGGGAACCTGCCGTTCAACCTGACTTTTTCATTCCAACGGACATTTTGTGACAGCCATCACATTGTTCTTGCCAGCGTAGGGGCAATGTCAGGTCATCGAAATTAATTGGCGTGAGCAGGAGCCAGGACAATGAGGAGCATCGTTACTTCCCCCAAGACCGCAACCCAAACTGCGGCTCGGACCTTTTCCATTCAGGCCAAGGCAGTTGATCCTGCGGCCCATTTCAAAATGGCTGCAATCTTCGCACTGGCTTTGATGACGATCGTCGCGGCAGGCATGATGAGCATGCACCCGAGCAATGCCTCACAGGCCCAGGAACTGACCAACCTGGCCGCTCAGGGCATGACCGCCACCAAGACTGACCGCGTTGCACCGACAGCGATGACCGACAAATGCGAAAACCAGGCCTGGGGCGCCTGGAGCGCTGACTGCGCAGCAGCCCTGACCGGTGCGTCGAAGGTTCGTAACGTCTCCTTCGTAACCGTCGAACAGGCTTCGCCTACCGTCAACGAAACAATACTTGCACGTTACCCCACGACCAACTGACTTAAAAAGACTACCTCCCCCCGCAAACGGCAAACAGCGGCTCAGGTTCCACCCTGGCCGCTGTTGTCGTTTTTGCTTGTCGGAGGATTGGATCAGGCGTCGGGCGTTTCGTCTCCAGACGGGTCAGAACTGCCCTCACCTTGTCCATTGTCGTCGTCAGAAGCCTCACCGCCCTCAGGCGCCTCGGTCTGCTCCTCGTCCAGGTCCTCGTCTTCGTCGACCTCCGAGATGCCTTCAACGGCGACGACCTTCTCGTCCTTTGCCGTCTTGAAGACGATCACCCCTTGCGTTGCGCGACCGGCGATGCGGATACCGTCCACCGGGCAGCGAATGAGCTGACCACCGTCCGTCACCAGCATGATCTGGTGGCTCTCTTCCACCGGGAAGGACGCAATCAAACCACCGTTTCGGTCGTTTACGGCCATGGCGGTAATGCCTTTGCCACCACGCCCGGTCACACGGTATTCGAACGAAGACGTGCGTTTGCCGTAGCCATTTTCCGAGATGGTCAGAATGATCTGCTCGGCCGCACTCATCTGGGCGTATCGTTCCTGGCTGAGATCACCGGCAACAACACCTTCTTCATCCGCACCATTTCCGTTCTCATCCGCTTCACCGCGCATGGCGCGGGACAGTTTCAGGTAGGCGGCACGTTCTTCTGCATCGACATCGATATGATGCAAAATCTGCATGGAAATGACCGTGTCGCCGTCGGCAAGGCGGATACCACGAACCCCGACCGAGTTGCGGCCGGCAAAGACACGCACGTCCGTCACAGGGAAGCGGATACACTGGCCGTAATTGGTGGTCAGCATGACGTCGGAATGCTCGGAACAGGTGTCGACACTGACAATGCCATCGCCCTCTTCCAACTTCATGGCGATCTTGCCGTTCCGGTTGATGTTGACGAAATCGGACAGCTTGTTCCGGCGCACGGTGCCGCGCACCGTTGCGAACATCACATCCAGATCTGCCCAGGTATCCTCGTCTTCGGGAAGCGGCAGGATGGAGGTGATCTGCTCGCCTTGCTGCAGTGGCAGCATGTTGACCAGCGCCTTGCCTCGCGAGGTCGGGCCGCCAAGAGGCAGCCTGTAGACCTTCATCTTGTAGCAGATGCCGCGCGAGGAGAAGAACAGGACCGGCGTATGCGTGTTGGCAACGAAGAGACGGGTAACAAAATCCTCCTCTTTGGTCGCCATGCCGGACCGGCCCTTGCCGCCGCGCCGCTGTGCGCGGTAGGTCGCCAGTGGAACGCGCTTGATGTAGCCACCGTGCGAAACCGTCACGACCATGTCTTCGCGCTGGATCAGGTCTTCCTCATCGAAATCGGCACCGCCCTCGACTATCTCCGTGCGACGCGGCGTTGCGAATTCTTCCTTGATCTCAAGCATTTCGTCGCGCACGATTTCCTGGATCCGGGCCCGCGAGCGCAGGATATCCAGGTAATCCGAGATCTCGGCTCCGATCTTTTTCAGCTCATCGTCGATTTCATCGCGGCCGAGAGCTGTCAGGCGTTGCAGGCGCAAATCAAGGATTGCTCTCGCCTGTTCTTCGGACAGCTTGTATGTGCCGTCTTCGCGAACCTGGTGACGCGGGTCATCGATCAGGCGGATGAGCGGTTCCACGTCGCGCGCCGGCCAATCCCGTTCCATGAGCTGCGCTCTGGCTGTCGCCGGATCCGGCGCCGTGCGGATCAGTTGGATGACTTCGTCGATATTGGCGACGGCAATTCCCAGACCGACCAGGATATGGGCCCTGTCACGTGCCTTTTTCAGAAGGTAGCGGGTACGCCGCTGCACGACCTCTTCGCGGAAACTCACGAAGGCCTTCAACATGTCGGTCAGGTTCATCTGCTCCGGCTTGCCGCCGTTCAGAGCCACCATGTTCGCGCCGAAGGAAGTCTGCAGCTGGCTGAAACGATAGAGCTGCGCCAGGACCACGTCCGGAACAGCGTCCCGCTTCAACTCAATGACGACCCGCATGCCGGACCGGTCACTTTCGTCGCGAATGTCAGAAATGCCCTCGACGCGCTTGTCCCGCACAAGTTCGGCAATCTTCTCGATCATCGTCGACTTGTTCACCTGATACGGGATCTCGGTCACGATCAGTGCGTTGCGATCCTTGCGAACTTCCTCGATGTCGACCTTCGCCCGCATGACGATCGAACCGCGGCCGGTCTGAAAGGCATTGCGAATGCCTGAGCGGCCAAGAATCATGCCACCGGTCGGGAAATCCGGACCTGGAACGATTTCCATCAGCTCTTCGAGCGACATGGCCGGGTTTTCCATGATCGCGATTGCCGCGTCGATCACTTCACCCAGGTTATGCGGCGGAATGTTGGTCGCCATACCGACCGCAATGCCGCCGGCACCATTGACCAGGAGATTCGGGAACTTCGCCGGCAGGACGACCGGCTCGCTTTCGGAGTTGTCGTAGTTCTCCTGAA
This sequence comes from Roseibium sp., assembly GCA_017643925.1. GTDB lineage: Bacteria > Pseudomonadota > Alphaproteobacteria > Rhizobiales > Stappiaceae > Roseibium. The sequence goes on from JAEPML010000008.1 coordinate 225,146, forward strand.
AATCGACGGTTTCCTTGTCGATATCGTCCAGGAGCTTGTGCGCAACCTTTTCGAGGCGACATTCCGTGTAGCGCATCGCCGCAGCCGGGTCGCCGTCGATGGAACCGAAGTTTCCCTGACCGTCGATCAGCGGCAGTCGCAGCGAAAAGTTCTGCGCCATGCGCACGAGCGCGTCATAGATCGCACTGTCGCCATGCGGGTGATATTTACCCATGACATCACCGACCACGCGGGCCGACTTGCGATACGGCTTGTTCCACTCGTAGCCGTTTTCGTGCATGGAATAGAGAATGCGGCGATGAACCGGTTTCAGACCGTCCCGAACGTCCGGAAGCGCACGTGACACGATCACGCTCATGGCGTAATCGAGGTAGCTGCGCTTCATTTCATCGACGATGGAAATCGGTTTGATATCTGACGGCAGTCCGTCCGAAGGGGTGCTGTTGTCCTGGTCAGCCAAGGAAGACACTCATTTGCTTGTTATTGCTATGGCTTTTATATCCGATTCAGGTCTGCGAACCAAATTCGCGACGGTTTTCCGCCAAAGTAAATACTCATTTTTTTCAATGCGTTACACCGAGTATTCACAGGCATGAAAAATGATTTGCCTGCAAAGGCTCGTCGGCGCCTTCAAACCCCTATAGTAAGGCCGGAAACAGGCTTGGAATTCAGGCTCGGGGGCGGATGATGCTTGACTATTTCATCAATGCGTTTGCAACGCTTTTTGTCACGATTGACCCGGTTGGACTGGCGCCGATGTTCCTTGCCGTCACGGCGGGAATGACGCAGGCTGATCGTCGACGGGTGGCCATTCGCGCCACGATCACCGCCGCCGGTATTCTGCTGATTTTCTATGCGTCCGGTCAGACCGTGCTCAACGTGTTGGGCATTTCCGTTTCCGCCTTCAGGGTAGCCGGCGGGATATTGCTGTTCCTGATCGCAATCGAGATGATTTTCGGCAAACGCCAGGAGCGTAAGGCGGAAACGGCTGAAAAGGCCATCGATTCGGAGGCACACCACGGAACCGTCAATGAACTGGCGATCTTCCCGCTGGCCATTCCGCTCATTTCCGGTCCGGCGACGATTTCGGCGATCATTCTTCTGTCCAGCCAGGCCCCGGACCCGATTACCTATGCCGGTCTTGGTGGCGTCATCGCCGTCATCCTGCTCAGCTGCCTGGGCGCTTTTCTGCTTGCTGACAAACTCGAGCGTCTGCTGGGAGAAACGGCCCAGCTGGTGATCACACGCCTTCTCGGCGTGCTCCTGGCGGCTCTCTCGGTTCAGTTTGTTGCCGACGGCATTCTGGCGTTTGTGCAGCCCTGAACGGGCTATTCAGCCGTCAGCGAGAGCCGGTATTCTTGCGGCGACGTCCCATGGACGCTGTCACGTGCGCGGATGATGACTTCATTCACGCCTTCAGGGACAACCACGCCGGACAATGACCGGATAAACGGCTGCTCCTGTACGTGTGGATGCAACAAGACACGCTCACCGAGCAGTTTTCCGTCAGGTGTATAGACTTGCCAGAGATCTGCGTAATGATCCCAGCCGGTATCTCCGTGTTCGAGCGTGACTGAAAACGACCAACCGTTCGCCGTTTTGCGGGCTTTGGCGTCAACAATGTCAACATCACCGGCCTTTGCAGGGGCTGCCGCAAAAGCCGCAGCCAAAACGATAGAACAGCAAAAGGCGCGCTTCAAAACTGACATATCCGGTCCCTCAGTGGCGTCGATCCAGCATAGTTATCCGTTCGATGGACGTATCAAAGTCACGAATGCGTCAAAGGCAACAATGCTTGCGAATATAACCCGTCGCGGCCATGCTTCTGTTTGGAGGAAGCCGCACAATGACAGACGAAGAAGCCATCGAGGTCTTGAAGAGGATGAAAAGCGAGCTTGAATCACTGAGTGAAATTTCTCAGGAAGCGCGCGCAACCGTCACTCTGGATCAGCAGTCCGTCGGTCGACTGTCGCGGATGGACGCGCTTCAGGGACAGGCAATGGCGCAGGCTTCGGAAAGACAACGCCGGGCAGACATCCAACGCATCGAAGCGGCCTTGCGGCGCATCGAAGACGGAGAGTTCGGTTATTGCGTCGAATGCGGGGAAGAAATTGCACCGAAGCGACTGGAAGTCGACTCTGCAGCCGCATTCTGCATCAATTGCGCGCAATGACTCAGCCTGAAACGAGGTGGCGAAGGCCTTGAAGAAAGGCCGCGACTTCCGCGCTACGTGCGTCGATGGGAAATGACTGGAGAGAAGAACCGGTCCAGCCCTCTTCCGGCGCCAATTCCCGTTCCAGCTTCGCCAGGTTTTCCTTGTCCGCCTCGGTGAGAGGCAATTGCCTGGCTGTCTGAAGCAGCAACAGCATTTCGTGGATACGCCTGAGCACCGACAAGGCAGCTTCCATGGGCGCCATCAGGGACGGATCATCGCGCCAGCTGCGCCCCTTGAAGAGTTCCTGGGACACACGCTGACCCGCACCGTAGCAATTGTAGGTGACGCATCCGCTTAGGCCGAGTTCCTGGCGTTTCTCAAAGACCCGGCATCTGCCGTCGTTCTGTAGATTGCGGCAGACTTCACCCGCTGCCTTGTCGAAGGCGAAGGATTCCGACTTGTCGAAGGCAAAAACAACGCAACAAAGCGCAGCGCAGTCCGCGCATTTCGGAGAAAGGTCGGGAAGCGCGGCAGTTGCTTTCACTGGCTTTCGGACCTCCAAATCAGGTGAATTGCGCGTTCAGGCCGGTTGCCGACCGGTCACTCCCATTCGATGGTGCCGGGAGGCTTTGAAGTAATGTCGTAAGTAACCCGGTTAATACCTTGCACTTCATTGATAATTCGGGTTGCCGTTTCGCCCAGGAATTCATGGCTGAACGGATAATAGTCAGCCGTCATTCCGTCTACTGAGGTTACGGCCCGCAATGCGCAGGCATAATCATACGTGCGGCCATCTCCCATGACACCGACGGTACGCACCGGCAGGATGGCGACAAAGGCCTGCCAGATTTCATCGTAAAGACCATGCTTACGGATCTGGTCGATATAGACGGCATCGGCATGACGCAGAATATCGAGCTTGTCTCTCGTGATTTCTCCAGGGCAGCGGATTGCAAGGCCTGGACCAGGGAAAGGATGGCGCCCGATGAAGCTGTCTGGAAGACCCAGTTCCCTTCCGAGGGCCCGTACTTCGTCCTTGAAGAGTTCACGAAGTGGCTCGACAAGTTTGAGACCCATTTTCTCCGGAAGACCGCCCACATTGTGGTGCGACTTGATGGTCACAGACGGACCGCCGGAAAAACTGACGCTTTCAATCACGTCGGGATAAAGGGTTCCTTGCGCCAGGAACTCAGCGCCTTCGATCTCATTGGCGTATTTCTGGAATACGTCGATGAAAAGTCGCCCGATGGTTTTCCGCTTCTGCTCCGGATCCGACATGCCTTCCAGTTCACCGAGGAACAGATCGGTCTCGTCGGCATGGATCAGCGGGATATTGTAGTGATCGCGGAACATCGAGACGACTTCGTCCGCTTCGTTCATGCGCAGCAGACCGTGATCAACGAATACGCAAGTCAGCTGATCGCCAATCGCTTCGTGGATCAGAACAGCAGCAACGGAACTGTCGACACCCCCGGACAGTCCGCAAATGACTTTCTTGTCGCCAACCTGCTCACGGATCTTTGCAATCGCGTCTTCGCGGTATGCACCCATGGTCCAGTCTCCGGTGAACCCGGCGAGACGGACAAAGTTTTCGTAGAGCTTCTTGCCGTTGGGCGTGTGATGCACTTCCGGGTGAAACTGAACCGCATAGAAGTGCCGATCCACGTCTGCGGTGATGGCAAACGGGGCATTGGGAGATGTGCCGTAGACTTCAAAACCCGGTGCGATTTCACTGACATGGTCGCCGTGGCTCATCCAGACCTGTTCACGGTCCTCTTCAAACCACCCGTCGAGCAACGACAGCTTGACGTCTTTCGGTGTCACATAGGCACGGCCGAATTCCGCAGTGCCGTGTCCCCTTTCGACCTTCCCTCCCAGCAAATGCATCATGACCTGCTGGCCGTAACAGATACCCAGGACCGGAATGCCAAGCTGAAACACGGACGCCGGTGGTTTGGGCGCCCCTTCCGCGAACACGGAGGATGGTCCGCCAGAGAGAATTACGGCCTTGGGATTGAAGTCCGCCAGGAAATCGTCCGTGACGTTCTGAAACGGGTGGATTTCACAATAGACGCTCAATTCGCGAAGCCGTCGCGCAATGAGCTGCGTAACCTGGGAACCGAAGTCGATGATGAGGAGGCGATCATGCTGTGTCATGGCCAGCTTCTAACCGGTCTTTTGCAGAAATTGAACCCGAATTTGTCAGCCCATGTTGCCTGGGACCCAGTTTTTCACGGGTTTGCGTGTTTTGGATATGCATCGTGATGCTGCACCGCGCAACAAATACCAGCGGACAAGCTGTGTACGATTGAAATTGGCTTTTGACCCGACTCTTCGGGCTCCTTAGGCTGGGGATGTCCGGGAACATGTCGTGTGCGACCAAATTCTGGTCACCAGACATTCAGAGAAACCAAAGGATCACATGTCCGCAGCCGCGCGCAAAGCCTTCGACGAAGCCGTTTCACTGGAAAGTTCCGGTGATCTGGACAAGGCTCTGGCCTCCTTTCTGAAAGCGCAGGAACTCTCTCCCGAGGACACCGAAATCTCGTATGCC
>JAEPML010000090.1 GCA_017643925.1 Roseibium sp.
CTGGACAGCCAAGGCTCCATGACCTCGATCTTCGGCGGCAAAGTGGCCGATGAATGGCAGACCGTCTTCCCACTACTGGCTCGGCATTACGCACGCCACCTGCAGGGTGAGAACCAGCGCCGCCTCGACCGGGGCGATGCGCCCATCCCGCTTGACGACACACTGTCCGAGGCGCTGAAGTCGCGCAGCGACAGCCTCGTCCAGAAAACCCACTGGCCCAATATCGACTTGATCGGCGCGCAGCTGAACCTCTACTGGGCCGAGTTCCAGATTCCTGTCTGGCGCATGGGTGCCCGCGGCTGGAAGCTCTGGGATGCGCTCACCGACAGCCTGCAGGAGGATGGCGTCCTCGACCAATATGACGTGATCTTCCTCGATACGCCGCCCGCCCTCGGCTACCTCACCATCAACGGGCTGGCCGCCGCCGACATCCTGCTGGTACCGCTGGGTGCATCCTTCCTCGAGTTCGACAGCACTGGGCGCTTCTTCGACATGCTGCACTCCACCTTCGGCTCCATCGAGGAGGCCGAGAACATGGCCGCCCGCGCCCT
>JAEPML010000091.1 GCA_017643925.1 Roseibium sp.
CCCCTCGATCAGGCCCGGAATGTCGGCGACAATAAAACGCGAGCCCGGCCCCAGATCCACCACACCGAGATTGGGATAGAGCGTCGTGAACGGGTATGCGGCAATTTTCGGATTGGCGCGGCTGACCGCGCTCAGGAATGTCGATTTTCCGGCGTTGGGCAGTCCGACCAGGCCGACATCCGCGATTAGCTTGAGGCGCAGCCAGAGCCAGCGCTCCTCGCCTGGCCAGCCCGGGGTCGATTTGCGGGGCGCCTGGTTGGTGGATGACTTGAAGCGGGCATTGCCCTTGCCGCCGTCGCCGCCCTTGGCAAGCATCACGCGCTGTCCCACCTCGATCAGGTCGGCCAGGACCTCATCATTGTCCTCGTCCAGGACCTGCGTGCCCGCAGGCACTTGCAGGACAACATCGTCGCCACCGGCACCCGTCTTGTTGCGGCCCATGCCGTGCGTGCCGACCTGGGCCTTGAAATGCTGCTGGTAGCGATAGTCGATCAGCGTGTTGAGACCTTCAACCGCCTCGACCCAGACATCGCCACCCTTGCCGCCATC
>JAEPML010000092.1 GCA_017643925.1 Roseibium sp.
AGCCAGCCGCTCGCGCAGAAGCGAACAATCATCCCACCGTCATCCGTGTCCTCGACGCGTTGTTCGGGATGGAACTCGAACTCACGAGCGACTTTTGCGGCCTCCGGGCTGAACTGCCAGGCGACAGGCCCATACTCTGCCTCGCTGTAATAGGAGCCGAAGGCCCTTGACGCATGGGTTTGAAGATCAACTTCCGGGTCCTTTTGGAAAGGGAAATCGGTTACTGCAATGGCCATGATGCGATCGAGGCGAAAGCTGCGCAGCCGGTCATCCTTGTGTGGATCGCGGGCCAGAAGATACTCCCGGACGCCGAATAACACACCATAGGGCTCTAGGGTGCGATCATTGGCCACCTCATCTGCTTTACCTTGGTATCTGACCGAAAGCCGCAGACTGGTTTCCAGGCCTTCCTCAATCACAGCCAGAACATTCGGGTTCAACGTAGCACGGGGGCCGGGGCGATATGCATGGCCGCGCGCCTCAAGAACGGCTTTGGCGTTGCGCTTGATCGCGCGCGCTTCCATCGGCGTCATGCTGGCGAGCATGCG
>JAEPML010000093.1 GCA_017643925.1 Roseibium sp.
CGACATCCTGCAGGATCATCTCGACAGTCCGATCTCGGGCGACCCGTGCGCGGTCTTCGCGCTGTGCGGGGTCTGTGATGAACTCGTACAGTATCAGATCAGCGTCGGTCAGCGGCGCAGATCGCGCAGTCTCGGACAGTACCTTGAGATGCGCCAGTCCGGTGTCACCCAACGCCTCGGCCAAAGCGTGGACGGCGTGATCGAACGCGCCGTATCCGTCGACCGAGACTGCCTCAAAGACGTCTTCCGCGAGAGCCTTCGGGTCTTTGGTCATGGATGGCGCAACGCGGGAGATCGCCTCCATCGCGTCGCGCATCACATCGCCGATCGTGCCCCAGCTGTCGTCCGTGCGCTCATGAATACCGGCCGCCAGATGTAGCTGCGCCCAAAGCAAGTCGAACGCCAGGTCCGGCGCGTCAGGCGCGATGCCTGTTTCGATCAGCTGCGTGAGATCGGAGAGTTCCTTGGCAAGCGTCTTCTGCGCTTTGCGGGAGATGAAGCTGCGGCCCCGCCGGACCTGCGCAAACCGCTTGCGC
>JAEPML010000094.1 GCA_017643925.1 Roseibium sp.
CTGTGCGTAGACGTCAGAGGCGATAATGTCATCGGCGATACGCTGAAAAGAGCGGGACTGAAGGCTGTCCGGCTTCGACACCACGATCGGTACGCCGCCGTCTGACCCGATGCGGATATCCAGGTCGAGCGGAATTTCTCCCAGGAACGGGGCTCCCAGCTTTTCGGCCTCGGCCCGGGCGCCGCCGGATCCGAAGGGGTGGTGCTCTTTACCGCAGCCGTCACAGATAAAGGATGCCATGTTCTCGATGATGCCCAACAGCGGTACCTCCATCCGGTTGAACATATCAATGCCTTTGCGCGCGTCCATCAGGGCAATGTCCTGGGGTGTGGAGACCACAACCGCGCCGGCCACGAAGAATTTCTGGCTCAGGGTCATCTGGACATCGCCGGTACCCGGGGGCAGGTCCACCAGCAGCACGTCAAGCCGGCCCCAGTCCACCTGGTTCATCATCTGTTCCAGGGCGCCCATCAGCATGGGCCCGCGCCAGACGATGGCTTCGTCATCTGGCGCCATCAGGCCCAGAGACATCAGG
>JAEPML010000095.1 GCA_017643925.1 Roseibium sp.
TGTAATGTTTCCTCCATTGTTCAATCCAGAATTGTGCTTCCTTCAAGCTGTAGAAAATTTCTCCGTTCAGCAGCTCGTCTCGGAAACGGGCGTTAAATCTCTCTCAACATCCGTTTTTCCACTGCGAACGTACTTCGATATACGCAGTCTATGCACCCACAGCGTTGATCCAGCCTCTCACGGTCAGCACTACGAACTCCGGCCCGTTGTTGGATCTAATATGTGTGGGTGGCGCAGGCAGGATGAAGAGATCCGTCAGCACATCAATCACGTCGGTGGAATTCAGCCTTGGTTTCAATAGGCTTGCCAGGCATTCCAGGTCTTTCGCTCATTATGTTCAGTGTCCGAAATGCCATTCCTTCACAGGTTTGAAAGTGCACAAAGTCATAGTTCCAAACGTAATTGGGACGCTCAGGTCGCAACCGGGCACATGATATGTCGGTCAGGCAGGGCCGCTCTCACTTTGGTTGTTTCTTGGGGCTTTCAGAACCTCTCGTCACCACAGCTGCTCGACGCGCTTGTCATTCACATGCC
>JAEPML010000096.1 GCA_017643925.1 Roseibium sp.
GGGCACTGACCGTTGCAACCGCGATCAACGAACAATGCGGGTCTGCTGACATCGCAACGCCTGGCCACGTCTTTCCGCTTCGTGCTCGCAAGGGTGGGGTGCTCGTGAGAGCAGGTCACACCGAGGCAGGATGTGATATCAGTCGCTTGGCAGGGCATTATCCGTCCTCCGTGATTTGCGAAATCATGAAAGAAGACGGCACGATGGCGCGTCTGCCCGACCTCGTTGAGTTCGCCAAAAAGCACGACCTCAAGATCGGCACCATCAGTGATCTGATCACTTACCGCTCTCGCAATGACAATCTGGTCGTGCAAACCGATCAACGGGTTGTCGACTCGGAATTTGGCGGTGCATGGGACATGCGGATTTTTACAGATCAGACCCACGGCGTTGAACACGTTGCGCTCATCAAAGGTGACATCACCACTGATGAGCCGGTCCTTGTTCGTACACATGCCCTGAAAGTTGAAAAAGACATGTTGGGCCTTGGTGCTAAACGCGCCGACGAAATGCGCTCTGCGATGGAAGCTG
>JAEPML010000097.1 GCA_017643925.1 Roseibium sp.
AATTCCACCTGGATCAGCGATACTTTCCAGCCGCGCTGCAAGATTTACTTCGCGTCCAATTATCGTGTAATCCATACGATCATCAGAGCCAAAATTCCCGACGTTACAGTAGCCTGTATTTATGCCCATCCTGACTTTGAACGGCTTTTTTAGACCCTTTTCCAAGGATCTTTCTTCCATTTTCAAAAGCCGGTTTTGCATAGCCATAGCCATGCGTACGCACGCCTCTGCATCTTCTTTGACCCCTTTTGTTTCGGGGTCCCCAAAGAATGCAACCATGCCATCCCCGAGGAATTTGTCAATTGTTGCTCCATATTCAACGGCAATTGTGGACATCTCGGAGAAATATTCATTTAAGAGAGCCGTTAGTTCTTCAGGCTCAAGCATTTCGGTTGTGGCTGTGAAATCAGAAATATCCGAGAAAAATACTGTAAGCATTTTCCGTTCAGTTGAAATAGAGGCGTCTTTTTCTCCTAGGAATATTTGACGGTACACCTGCGGAGACAAGTATTTGGAGATTTTGAGTGAAA
>JAEPML010000098.1 GCA_017643925.1 Roseibium sp.
GTCTGTGTGGTGGATATCGGTGGCGGCACCACCGACATCGCGGTATTCACCGGTGGTGCGATCCGTCACACCGCGGTGATCCCCATCGCCGGCGACCAGGTCACCAATGACATTGCCATGGCGCTGCGCACGCCCACGCAGAACGCCGAAGAGATCAAGATCAAGTATGCCTGCGCGCTGACGCAACTGGCCGGCGCGGATGAAACCATCAAAGTGCCCAGCGTCGGAGATCGCGCACCGCGGGATCTCTCGCGCCAGGCGCTGGCCGAGGTGGTGGAGCCCCGCTACGAGGAGCTGTTCACCCTCGTGCAGTCGGAGTTGCGCCGGTCCGGTTTTGAGGACCTCATCCCCGCAGGCATCGTGATTACAGGCGGTTCCTCCACCATGGAAGGGGTGGTGGAGCTGGCTGAGGAAATCTTCCACATGCCGGTCAGGCTCGCCTGTCCACAGAGGGTCTCCGGCATGACGGAAGTGGTCAACAACCCGATCTACGCCACCGGCGTGGGGCTGTTGATTCATGGTTTCCGCCA
>JAEPML010000099.1 GCA_017643925.1 Roseibium sp.
ACCCTAGCGTTTATATCCAGCAATACCACTGGCCATGATTTCCTGACCGGCAAACATATTCTCGACCATAGAGATATGGGTTAGGGCCATGGTCTTTTTGATACAAATCCGCGCTATAAGCGGTTTAAACGTTAGCAGCACCTAAGGCGCGTACCGCAAGAAGAAACTTGTCGCCAACGATCGCATTCTATTCAGTTGCAACGGCAGTAAGCAGGCCCCGAAGATAACCGGCGGTGAAGATGTGGCCCTGAAATCCGTAGCCTTCGACCTCGACATGCTCGCCCGACAGCTTCGGTGCGTGATCGGGGCGAATACATCCGGTGTAGCCAACCTTGTTCAGCTTTCGCAGTACGCTCAGCAGGTCTACGTCGCCGTCGTCCGGGAAAGTTTCCACGAAATCATCCTGACATCCGCTGATATTACGGAAATGTACGAAGTGAATTCGATTGCTCCATCGATCGATCAGCCCCTCCAGATTGCAACCCAGCTCTGCGAAACAGCCTATGCAATATGTAATTCCATTGGCTTTG
>JAEPML010000009.1 GCA_017643925.1 Roseibium sp.
GGCCATCTCGACGGTGACGCGCTCGATCTGGACGCAGCGGTCCGCTCCGAGGTGGAGCGCGGTGCAAACGGAATGGCAAACGAGCGGATCTGGCTGCAAACGCGCCCGGAAGCGCGGGATCTTGCCGTTTCGATCTTGCTCGATGTCTCCCGGTCAACAGAAAGTGCAGTCACCGGCCGTGCCGTGATCGACATAGAACGCGAGGCGTTGACTGCCCTTGCATGGGGGCTGAATGCCTGCGGCGACGACTTTTCGATTTCCGCATTTTCTTCCCTCAAGCGCCATCGGGTTTACCTGCAATCCTGCAAGGGCTTCAACGAACCGATGTCCGGATTGGTGGAACAGAGGATCGCGGGCTTGAAACCGGGCTTCTACACGAGACTGGGCGCCGCTGTGCGCCACACGTCGAAGGAACTTGGTGAACAGTCCCGCAAGCGCAAGCTTTTGTTGGTCATAACGGACGGGAAACCCAACGATCTCGATCACTATGAAGGTCGGCACGGCATCGAGGACACGCGCATGGCGGTCAGGGAAGCCCGGCGGGCCGGTCAATCGGTCTTCGGGGTGACCATCGACCAGGAAGGCAAGTCCTGGTTCTCCCGTCTGTTCGGGCAGGGCGGATTTGCGGTGATCCCGCATCCGGACAAGCTGACCCAGGCGCTGCCCCAGATCTACCGGCAGCTTGTCGGAGGCTGAACGTGCAGGAAAACACCGCAGCGCCCCGTCGCGGGGCGCTGGAAGAGCTGCCCGGCGACCTGATGATGTGGGTCCTGATTATCAGCGAGCTTCTGGTGTTCGGCGCTGGGCTCGCTGCCTTTCTCGGGGTTCGGATCACCGATCCGGACGGATTTGCCGAGGCAAGAACCCATCTTCATCCAGCGCTTGCAGGCGTCAACACGATCGTGTTGATCACCAGCGGCTTTCTGGCTGCTCTTGCGGCCGAGGCGGCGATGATCGGCAAGTCCGCGCGGCTCCGATGGCTGCTGACGGGCGCAAGCTTGCTCGGTGTCGTTTTTCTTCTGATCAAGGGCTATGAATTTGCAGATGTCGCGGGGCAGGGGATCTCGACCGAGACGCATCCGTTTTTCACGTTCTACTATCTGCTCACAGGGTTCCACGCCCTGCATGTGGTGGCCGGAATCATCATTCTGGCGCTGGTCGGGTGGAAATGTTCGGAGCGGAATGTCGAGGTCGGCACAGCCTTCTGGCACATGGTCGACCTTGTCTGGGTTCTTCTTTTCCCGGTGATTTACCTGTTGGCATGATGTGATGAGAAATCCGATTTTCCGCGCGTGGGTCTTGCTGGTTCTGTTGAGCGCTGCTTCGGTTCTCGGGGCCCTTGCTGTTGGCGCTGGAGTGAACGAGCACCTAGTTGGGAGCCTTGTCCTGCTGCTTGCCTGGCTGAAGGCGCGCGTCATACTCTCGCGCTACCTGCAGCTCTGGCGAGCTCCCGTCTGGAAGGCAGGGTTCAACTGGGTTCTCGGGATTTTCTGCCTGGTGCTGCTCGGACTTTACCTGGCGCCGGCAATCAGTTCTTGAAGGCGGCGGCCAGCTCGTCCGGCAGGTCGAATTCGTTCAGGACGCGGGCGCGGCCATCATCCGACATCTTGCGGGCTGTCTTTTGAACGATACCCAGAACCTTCTCGTCGCTGTGCTTGGCGGCGAAGGGGGCAAAATACCATTTGAGAAACACGAAACAGATCACATCCTCGAGCGCCTGAATATCCTCGTTGCGCTTGATGCCTTCCTTGCGCAACATCTGTCCGGCCTGGGCAATCTCGTCGTCCGAATAACCGGTGTCCTGCATGATCGCGCCGACGCGTTCTGCGTGGTGTTTTGCCAGATCCCGGCGCCAGGCGTGATATCCCGCCCTGCCTTCCGGATAGGTGCTGCGTGCCAGGATCCAGCGTTCGATGTGCTGGCCCCTTGCGGCGATCTTGAGAACATCGCCGGCATTGGGGAACAACCGTTCCAGTTCGGAACTCATCCTTTGGCCATAGAGTTGCGCCGCAGGGGTGCCGTCTTCCTGGTTCGGATCGGCGGCATTGGCCGCATCGATCGCCTCAAGGGCCTGAGAAATTTGAGTCATTGAGCCTTGTGCCACGTTTCCACCGGGTCAGTTTCGGAGTAATCGCGCAACAATTCAATATCATCGATGGCTGCATGGTTGCGATTGATGTGGACACCGACGGTTTTGAGCCGTGCAAACGACCGTGACAGGCTTTCGGGTTTCATGCCGAGGCGGCCTGCAATCAGGAACTTGTCATAGGGCAGGGTGATGACGCAGCTGCCGCTCTCCTGCTCGCAATGCTCCAGGAGAAATTCGGCCACGCGTTGCGGGCCGGTCTGCGCCTTGAGTTGCTCCAGCTGGGACACCAGCGAATGCAGGTGCGCAAAAGTGGAGGCGAGGACAGAGACCGCGATTTCCGGATCCTTGCGCATGGCCTCCAGCAGTGCGACGCTCGGGATACGCATGACTTCGCAGGAAGTGACGGCTTCCGCCGATACCGGATAGGCATGCCCACGGAAGGCAACGGCTTCACCGAAGCTTTCACCCTTGGCAAACACGTTCACAACCGCTTCGCCGCCGTTAGGCGCGATGCGGTAGAGCTTTACCCAACCATCCGTGACGATGTGAATGGCTTGCGCTGTTTCCCCCTGCAGGAACAGGGTCTCGCCGCGGTCATATTCGCGCCAGCTCGACATGCTCAGGATCATGTCCTGAATGTCCTGAGGAAAACTCTTCAGCAACAGGGAATTTTGCGCAATTTTCCTGCGTCGTTCATTCGGCATTTTTCAAGTTCCCGTCCAGATCCGCCCTTTGGATCTTCATTCCATGCGAGCACCATACACAAACGAAAACGGGCGTTGCATGCGGTGAAATGCGGACATAGCGCGCTTTTTCCGGGCTCCACTTGATTATTGTCATGTATCGCCGCGCGTCCCGCCGGTAGCTTTCAGGAGACACGAAAAAGCGGGGATGACATGAACTATCAGGCTTTTTTCAAGAAACAGCTCGCCGACCTCAAGGATGAGGGAAACTACAGGGTTTTCATCGATCTGCAGCGCAAGCGCGGTCAGTTTCCCGAGGCGGTATGGACCAGCGACAAGTCGCATAGCGATGTAGCGATCTGGTGTTCCAACGACTATCTCGGCATGGGGCAGCATCCGAAAGTGCTGGCAGCGATGCATGATGCGATCGACCGGTGCGGTGCAGGGGCCGGCGGTACGCGCAACATCTCCGGAACTACCCATGATCATGTGGTCCTGGAGCAGGAACTGGCCGATCTGCATGGCAAGGAAGCAGCCCTTGTCTTTACCTCCGGCTACGTTTCCAACTGGGCTGCACTGGGCACGCTGGCCTCGCGTATCCCGGACTGCATCGTCTTTTCGGACAGCCTCAACCACGCCTCGATGATCGAAGGCATTCGCCAGTCGCGGGCCGAAAAGGTCATCTGGAAACACAATGATCTCGAGGACCTGGAAGCCAAACTGAAGGCGGCTGATCCGGACAAGCCGAAACTGATTGCCTTTGAGAGCGTCTATTCCATGGACGGTGACATCGCGCCTATCAAGGAGATCTGTGACCTTGCCGATGAATATGGTGCCATGACCTATCTGGACGAAGTACATGCAGTGGGCATGTATGGTCCGCGGGGAGGGGGCATTGCGGAACGCGAAGGCCTGATGGATCGCCTCACCGTGATCGAGGGCACGCTTGGCAAGGCAATTGGCGTTGTGGGCGGATATATCGCCGCGTCGGCAGAACTTTGCGATTTCGTGCGCAGCTTTGCCAGCGGCTTCATCTTCACGACGGCACTGCCTCCGGCGATCGCGGCAGCAGCCACCGCTTCCATTCGCCACCTGAAACAGAGTTCCGTGGAACGCGAGGCGCACCAGGCGACGGTCGAGACCGTGCGCAGGCGCCTTGATGTGCACGGAATTCCGCATGTTCAGAACCCCAGCCACATCATTCCGGTGATGGTCGGAAATCCGGCAAAGTGCAAGTTTCTGTCCGATACCCTGTTGACTGAGTTCGGGATTTACATCCAGCCGATCAACTATCCAACGGTTCCAAAGGGAACCGAGCGGCTGCGGATTACCCCTTCACCGGTGCATACGGCCGGCGACATAGACCGGCTGGTCTGCGCTCTGCATGCGCTGTGGAGTGACTGTCAGCTGGCCAGAATGCCGATGGCAGCCGAGTGAAGCAGATCCGGATTGACGAATGTCAAGGTGACGGATCTTGAAGAAAGGTTTCTTGTCCCGGCGAGTCTGGGGCACGAGATTTGACCGCGTCCAGCGTTACTGAGGCCAAGGGGAAGCGGTCGAAGCGGCCGGGCAGGTGTGGTTAGGCAGCCAGACCTGGCCCGGCACATCCACGAATTCTAGAACAGGTGCGCCGTTCCGATTGCCCCGCAGGAATGGTGGCCTGAACTGAGAGGAATAGACATGTAGAAGGCGTTCTCCTGCCTTGTGGCCGTTTTGGGACTGGCCCTGGCGTCGCCTGCATTTGCCGAGGGCGATGCCGCCGCCGGTGAAAAGGTGTTCAAGAAGTGCAAGGCCTGCCATGCGGTGGGCGAAAAGGCCAAGAACAAGGTCGGACCATCGCTTAACGGCATCGTTGGTGCGCCTGCCGGTCAGGTGGAAGGGTTCAAGTATTCCAAGAGCCTGGTTGAACTGGCCGGTGGCGGTCTGGTGTGGGATCAGGAAACGCTTGTCGCGTTTTTGAAGAAGCCGAAGGACGTCGTACCGAAAACCAAGATGTCATTTGCCGGCCTGCGCAAGGACGACGACATCACCAACGTTATCGCCTACCTGCAGACCTTCGAATAATTCGATCTTCGGGGTTTGATCTGTCGGGCCGGTTGTCGCCTTGCGGCGCAATCGGCCCGCTGTTTGCCGGGGTTGGAAAACTGCGGACTTTTCAGACCGGGGGTCGTGGCTGTATAGAAGGCGCAAACGGGCTGCGAAGTGGCCCGGTGCGCCTTTTCGGTAGGGGCGCTTTTCTAAAAAAAGACCAAGCCTGATGAACGACTTTCTTGTAGCCGCCCTTTACCTGTTCACACCGCTCGATGATTTCGAGGACATGCGGGAGCCGCTCAAGGCGTTCTGCGTCGAACACGACGTGCGCGGCAGCCTGCTGCTTGCCTCCGAAGGCATCAACGGCACCATTTGCGGCCCGGAAGCCGGTGTGCGTGCGGTGCTGGCGCATCTGCGCAATGATCCGCGCATGAAGGCGCTGACACACAAGGAATCCTGGACGCACCGGCACATCTTCAAGAAGATGAAGGTGCGCCTGAAGCAGGAAATCGTGCGGCTTGCGGTCGACAATATCGATCCGAACGAGATTGTCGGTGAATACGTGAAACCGGAAGACTGGAACAGCCTCATTTCCGAGCCCGATGTCGTCGTCATCGATACGCGCAACGACTACGAGTTCGCCTTCGGTACATTCGAAGGCGCCGTCAATCCGGAGACCCAGTCCTTCCGCGAGTTCCCTGCCTGGGTGGAGGCGCAGGACGATCTGAAGAAGAAGCCAAAGGTGGCCATGTTCTGCACGGGCGGCATCCGGTGCGAGAAGGCGACAGCCTGGATGCTGAAGAACGGCTTCGAGGAAGTCTTCCATCTGGAAGGCGGTATCCTGAACTACCTGGAGAAGATGCCGGAGGACAATAGCCTCTGGAAGGGCGAGTGTTTCGTGTTCGATGACCGGGTATCTGTCGATCATCAGCTGCAGCCGCGCTGGGGCGAGTGGGTGCCGGAAGAGGCAAAGCACATCATCAACGAAGACACCGATTACGAAAAGGGCGCCGCAACCGACGTGGCCGAGGACAGGGCTGTTGATCCTGTTTCTTAACGGAAATTAACTTTTTCGCTTTAACGCCTTGAGAAACTTCCTTAAAGTCAGGTCACGGAGCTTTTTCCGCACCAGACTGGGGGAAGTGTCATGCGTCGCAGGTTCTGGAGCGCGGTTGCCGCGCTGGCGATAAGTCCAATTCTAGCAACATCGGCCCTGGCGGGCGGGCAAGCCCTGTCCTGCTATCAGCAGGCAACGGTTCCTGCTGTTTACAAGACGGTGCACCAGCAGGTCCTGGTGAAGCCGGCCAGCAGTCATGTGGTTCAAAAACCGGCCGTCTACGCCTACCAGAACCGGCGGGTTCTGGTTCAGCCCGAGCGGGTCAGCTACCGCAAGACACCAGCTGTCTATCGCACGCAGCATCGACAGGTTCAGGTCAGGCCCGCCAGCGTGGGTTGGGAATACAGGATGATCCGCGGCGTCAAGACGCTCTGCAAGGTCAAGCATCCAGCGGTTTTCAAGACCGTCAGCCAGCAGGTGCTCGTTCAGCCCGCTTCCAAGGTGGCGGTGCGCCAGCCTGCGATCTACAGCACCGTGAAGGAAAAGGTTCTGGTGAAGCCGGCCAGCAGCTACACGGTTCAGCAGCCTGCCGTCTACAAGACCGTCAGCAGGCAGGTGCTTGTGCAGCCGGCAAGAACCGTCTGGCAACCCGTGCGCGTTCGGGGGTGCCGCTACTAGGTTCTTCGGCAAATGCGGAATTGAAGCACCGCTTTGGGTCGTTTCAGGACGTCTCGACCGGCAGGGCCGGATCAGCGCTCCATTCGGCACAGGATCCGTCATAGAGGCGCGACTTGGCAAAGCCGAGGTGCCGGAGCGTGAGAAGACCGCACGAGGCGGCGATGCCACGGCCGCAATAGGTGATGATTTCCGCATTTGGGTCAACGCCTTTGCCGGAATAGAATTTTTCCAACTCCTCTCGCGCTCCCAGGCAATAGCTCCCGCGTTCCTTCATGAGCTCGGCTCGTTCGGCCATCGACGTGAACTCGAAGGACGGGTCGAGATTTGAGACGGCGGGAATGTTGATCGCACCCGGCACGTGCCCGGCACGGCCTCCCCAGGTATGGTCCTGTCGCCCCCGGAAGAGTTCGTTCGCAAGGCAATCGATGATGGTCGTCTTTGGAGCGTCGATTGCCCGCAGGACGTCTGATTTCTTTGCAAGCCATCCGGGCCGCAAATTGGCCTCGAATGTCCCGGGTGACACAACGGGGTCTTCAGAGACAAGCGTTCGCCCCTCCTGTTTCCACTGAAGAAGGCCCCCGTCGAGGACATGGACGTTGTCGTGGCCGTAGAGAGAAAGCGCCCACCACAGGCGGGCGGCCGCCAGCGGCAGTCCGGAATCATCATAGACGACGACGTGTGTGCCGGGAGAGATTCCAAGGCGCTGCATGACGTCGGTGAAGACCTCGGGCCCCACCATCATGTCCGCCACGGGATGGTCCGGATCGGAGAGTTCGCTGGCCATGCCGACAAAGACGGCACCGGGTATGTGCGCGTCCAGGTATTCCTGCCTGTCGTCATAGGCGATGCCCCGGCCGTTCTCCTGCCGGAATTTCCACCGGACATCGACAAGGCGCAGGTCCATCCAGGTGGTCCGCTAGCCAGGACGTGGACACCAGGGGGCTGGAGTTCGAAGTCATGAGTTCCTCCCTCACACATGCCGCGTCCGGCATTGTAAGGCGAGTTCCCATTTTCACCAATCCGCGCTGACTTTTGCCAGTTCACTCACCAGGTAGTCGACAAACACCCTGACCTTCGGCGCCAGGTTCCGCTTGGAGTTGTAGAGCGCATAGACATTGAGGTCGAAGGCGTTGAACTCGGTCAGGACAGGTTCGAGGGAGCCTTCGCGGATCTCGTCCCCGACGATGTAACCGGGGCAAAGCGCAATGCCCGCATCCGCCAGGACATAGGTCTTCACCGCCCGGGCGCTGTTGACCGAAAGGGCGCCGTCGACGGACAGGGAAATTCTTTCATTGTCGATCTTGAAGGGCCACGAGGTACCGTTTCGGAAGTTGCTGTCGATGATGCACTGGTGCCGGGCCAGGTCAGCCGGTTGCTGTGGGCGTCCATTGCTGTCGAGATAGGCCGGGGTGGCGCAGACATGGATCGGGGCAGGGGCAAGCTTTCTTGCGATCAGGCCCGAACTCGGCAGATCACCGATGCGCAGCGCCACATCGAAACCTTCGTCGACCAGATCCACATGCCTGTCCGTCAGGCTGAGATCCAGGGTGACATCCCGGTAGCGCTCCCTGAATTTCGGCATCAGGGGCGCAATATACATCTCTCCGAATGTGGAGGGCGCTGTCACGCTGAGTTGGCCGCGCGGCTCTGCGACCTGGTTCTGCATCAGCGCTTCCAGTTCGTCGACATCCCCCAGAACCTGGACACAACGGTCGTGGAAGAGGCGTCCGGATTCCGTCAGGCTCAGACTGCGTGTGGTGCGGTTGAGCAAACGCGTTCCCAGGTGGTTTTCAAGAGCGAGCACCTTTTTGCTGGCCAGGGTCTTGGACGTGTCCAGCTTTTGCCCTGCCTTGGTGAAGGAACCGGTCTCCACGACAGCCGCAAAGGCACGCATACATTCGATCAGATTCATATTGTCTCCAAAATGGATACAAAGCGTCTATATTGGCTATGTTTAAAAACAATTATTCCTCAATTAACTCGTAAGGGCAACGGAAATTCGATCGAAGGAGAACATGATGATCGACGACAAGACCGCCCCTTACGCCGCATTTACCCTGCGGATTTCATTGGCAATTCTGTTTCTGGCCCATGCGGGACTGAAGTTTTTCGTTTTCACGCCCGCAGGCACAGCCGGTTTCTTTCAGTCGCTTGGCCTTCCGTCTGCACTCGCCTACGCCACGATCGGTGCTGAAGTGCTCGGGGCGGCACTCCTGATCGCGGGTCTTTATGTCCGCTATGTCAGCATCGCGCTGCTGCCCATCCTGCTTGGCGCAATCTTCTTCGTGCACGGCCAGAACGGCTGGTTGTTTTCCAACGAGAATGGCGGCTGGGAGTTTCCCGCATTCTGGGCTGTGGCCCTGATCGTGCAAGCGCTGCTGGGCAACGGTGCCTTTGCACTAGCGCTGGGTACGGAAAATCAATTGCCCCGGCAACAAACCGCCTGATCAGGTGTTGTATTTCAGTAAGCTTCAGGACGACAGACGATGTTGAAGAACGGAAAGTGGAGTGCCGACTGGCACCCGTATCAAAAGAGCGACGAAACGGGACGTTTCGTGCGGCAGGTGTCCGGTTTTCGGTCCTGGCTTACCCCGGAAGGGGAAACGGGTCCCGAGGGACAGGCTTCGGTCAAGGCGGAAGCCGGCCGGTATCATCTTTATGTCAATTACATCTGCCCCTGGGCCAATCGCACGCTGATCGCCCGCAAGCTGAAAAAACTGGAAAGTCTCGTTTCCGTGTCTGTGCTGGAGCCGGTCATGAGCGACCAGGGGTGGCGCTTCGGAGACTTCCCGGGTTCAAGCGGAGCGGATCCGGAGCTGGGAGCGCGCTATCTCCACCAGATCTATACCCATGCCGATCCGGACATGACCGGAAGAGCATCGGTTCCGGTCCTCTGGGACAAGCAGGAGCGCACGATCGTCAACAATGAATCCGCCGATATCCTGCGGATCTTCGACGAGGCCTTCGCGCACATGACCGGTGAAGCGCCAAGTCTGCGGCCCGCCGGCAAGCTTGCCGAGATCCAGTCGCTGAACCAGACGCTCTATGATGGCTTCAACAACGGTGTCTACAAGGCCGGTTTTGCGCGCAGCCAGGAAGCCTACGAGGAAGCCGTCCGCACCGTTTTCAGAACACTGGATGCCATGGAAACCCGCTTGGCGGATGGGCGTGCCTACCTGACGGGAGAGCGGATCGTTGAGAGCGATATTCGTTTCTACGTGACGCTTGTGAGGTTTGAGGCTGCCTATGCGGATCTCTTCAAGTGCAACCTGAAAGCCATCCGCGACTATGATCACGTCAGCCGGTATCTGGCACGGCTTTACAGCCACCCGGCCTTCGGCGAGACGACATATGTCGATCACATCAAGGCCGGTTACTATTCCATCAAGGCGCTGAACCCGAACGGGATCATTCCGGCAGGACCGGACCTGCCGTTCCTGCGCAGCCGGGTATCAAGCAGCTACGTGCCTGAAAGTTCAGCCGCCTGAAATCCTGAAGCGATTGGTCTTCAGGCCGGTCTGGCCATGGCCCTTTACAAGAAACAGCCCGCCAGACATTGTGTCAGGCTCGATTGCCGTCGCATCTGATGGCTGGCGGATGCTGGTGACCACAAGATGATCGAGATCCGGACCGCAGAAGCACGGCATGGTCGGCTTCTGGACGGGCAATGTGATGGCATGGACCAGATTGCCGTCGGGGGCGAAACAGTTGAGAACACCCGCAGACACGCCTGCACTCCAGTAATTGCCACTTGCATCCACAGTTGCCCCATCCGGACGCCCGGTCTCGTTGGTCTGCTGGGCGAACAACATCTTGGCGCCAAGCGCGCCGCTTTGCGGTTCGAACGCATAGCATTCGATCCAGCCGGGCGACGTATCGGAGTGGTACATGTAAGCGCCATCCGGCGTCCAGGCGAGGCCGTTGGAACACATGAGCTCGTCCCGGATCTCGGCAACCTCGCCACCGGCATCGACCCGGAAGAGACCTGCAATCGGATCACGCGGTGAATTGGTGTCCATGGTGCCGACCCAGAAGGCGCCGTCCGGGCCGACCTTGCCATCGTTCAAACGGGTGCTAACGACATCGGTCTGAACTTCGGCCAGAACCTCGCTGGAACCTGTCTTTGGGTCGAACAACAGGATCCGGTCCCACACGCTGACGACCAGGCGGTCATCATCGGTGAGCCCGAACGAGCCGACCTCGTTGTCGAACTGCCAGGACGTGATCTCCCGGGTTCCCCAGTCCATCGACTGGATCGTGCGTCCCTGGATGTCGGTCCACAGAAGGCGGTTCTGTCGGTCATCCCAGGTCGGGCATTCGGCTAGCTGGTAGGTTGTGTCGAGAAAACGGGTAATCGTGTGGGACACCAGAGCGGGTTCCTTGAAAGGTCAAGTCGTCGAATTGGTGCGGACTATAGCGGGGGATGCGGCGAACGTCGACTGTCTTGGAACGCTCGAAAGCAGTTCGCGGGCCGGAATGTCGCGGCAGTGGTCGCAGGGACGCAGTTGACACCTTATTCGCCGAGGGGAATGGCCGTACGTTTCACGATCGGCCGGATTGCGAAGGACGACTTCATGCGCAGGACACCGGGCAATTGGGCAAGGTGATCCCGGTGGATGCGCTCGAAATCAACGGGATCTTCCGCCGTCAGCCTGAGAATGTAGTCGGCGTCCCCGGCCATCAGGAAACACTCCATGATTTCATCCGAGCGCGCCACGGCGCGTTCGAAATTCTCCAGGGTTTCCTTGGACTGTCCGGTCAGGGAAATCTCGACGAAGACATCCATGCGCCGTCCCAGCTTTCGTTGATCGAGCAACGCCACGTAATCCTCGATGATGCCGGCCTCCTCCAGCGCACGGACCCGTCTGAGACAGGCAGAGGCAGACAGCCCGACCGTGTCTGCCAGATCGGCGTTGGCAATACGGCCGTCGGCTTGCAGCACATTCAGGATCTTTCGGTCAAGACGGTCGAGTTTCATTATGTTGCACCGCACATATTGCAGATTTGTAATATATGTTTCGCATAATATTCGAATAAATTT
Organism: Roseibium sp.; assembly: GCA_017643925.1. Classification (GTDB taxonomy): domain Bacteria; phylum Pseudomonadota; class Alphaproteobacteria; order Rhizobiales; family Stappiaceae; genus Roseibium. The sequence continues at coordinate 11,580 of JAEPML010000009.1, forward strand.
AGATTTGGCGCAAGAATATTGTTTTTATGGCTGTTTCCAGATAGCGGAACGCAAGCACATTCGACGCATTGAGGCGTAGACTTGGAAACAATCAATACCGCTTCCAGAGGAGATGTGGACATGCGCATTGGTGTACCCAAGGAAATCAAGAACCACGAATACCGTGTCGGCCTGACCCCGGACAGTGTCCACGAGATGATTGCCCACGACCATGAGGTTGTCGTGGAAACCAATGCCGGTGCCGGCATTGGCGCCAGCGATGCTGACTACGAGGCTGCCGGTGCCAAGATCCTGCCGACGGCCAAGGACGTTTTCGATGCGGCCCAGATGATCGTCAAGGTCAAGGAGCCCCAGGCTGTCGAGCGCGCCATGCTGCGTCCGGACCATATCCTCTTCACCTACCTGCATCTGGCACCCGATGCCCCCCAGACCGAAGATCTGGTCAAGTCCGGTGCAACCTGCATTGCCTATGAAACGGTTGTCGACGACAAAGGCGGACTTCCGCTCCTGGTTCCGATGTCCCAGGTTGCCGGTCGTCTGTCCGTGATCGCAGGTGCCAAGGCCCTCGAAAAGGCCCATGGTGGCTCCGGCACATTGGTTGGTGGCGTGCCGGGCGTTGAGCCTGCAAAGGTTGTTGTCATCGGCGGCGGGGTCGTCGGTTCCCATGCGATCACCATGGCCATTGGCCTTGGCGCGGATGTGACCGTTCTGGACCGCAACACCGCAGTGCTCGGCAATCTTGCCCAGACCTTTGGTCCGGCGCTCAAGACGGTCTATTCCACCAAGTCCGCTCTCGAAAAGCACGTCCTGGAAGCCGACATGGTCGTCGGCGCGGTTCTGGTTGCCGGTGCGGCCGCGCCGAAGCTGGTTTCTGCGGATCTCGTCAGCCGGATGAAGCCGGGCTCCGTGCTCGTTGATGTGGCGATCGACCAGGGCGGTTGCTTCGAGACTTCGAAGGCAACGACCCATTCCGAGCCGACCTACATCATCGACGATGTCGTGCACTACTGCGTTGCCAACATGCCGGGCGCTGTTCCGCGGACATCCACTTATGCGCTCAACAACGCGACCCTGCCATTTGCCCTCGCTCTGGCTGACAAGGGTGCGAAGCAGGCGCTTCTGGACGATCCGAACTTCCTGCCGGGACTGAACGTCATTGGCGGTCAGGTGACCTGCGAAGCCGTCGCGACCGCGCTGGGCTATGACTATGTCGACCCGAAAGTGGCTCTCGAACAGCAGGACGCCAGCCAGGCAGCCTGAGGTCGAGTTCTGAAATCAAGCGTAAAGGCCGGTCGGATCGACCGGCCTTTTTCGTTTCTTGCAAGCGCCGATGACGCGGAAGTTTCGGCCTTCAGGTATTCGGCATGGCCTGCATGCTGTTTTGAGCGCTCACCAACCCTTGCACGGTCCCGGGGTCAGCGGGTTTGAGTTTGCGCTCCGGCCGCCCTTCCAGAATTGCAGCGACATCATGAAGGACAAATTCCCCGATCAGCTGTCGACTTCCCGGTACGGCTGCGGCACGGTGCGGTGACAGGATCACGTTGCGGGATTGCCTCAATGGATCCGTTTGCAGCAGGGGTTCTTCGGGGAAGACATCCGTTGCAACGACAATGCGGCCCGCTTCGGCTGCCGAAACCAGTGCCGGGAAGTCGGCACACCAGGCGCGGCTGATGAGGACGACCAGTGCGCCGGGTTGCAGTCGACTGATCAGTTCCGCGCTCAATAGCCCGCGCGTGTCCTCGGACGGCACAGCGGCGACGACAATGATGCGGGAGTGTGCAATCAGTTCTTCCAGATCGCAGAAACGCACGTCCTCGGTGCTTTCGCTGATATAGGGGTCATAGGCCCGCACCTTTGGTGAGAACGGGGCCATGAGCCGATGCGTTTCCCGCGATATCTGGCCGTATCCGATGAAGCCGACGCTCTGGTTGAACAAGGTGAAGTCGCGGTCTTCGCGATCGTCCAGCCAGCGTTCAGCTCCGCGCCGGAAAGCTTCATGTTCAAACACCAGTCCGCGACCTGCACCCAGGATCATGGCCATCGTCATTTCGGCGACCGAATTGCGAAAGCCCGGAGAGCAGGAAAGCACTTCGATGCCCCTCGCAAAACAGGCACTGTAATCCAGACCCTCGCGAAACGCGCCGGAGACCTCGATCGTCGCGCGCAAGTTGGGGGCATTGCCGAGTTCAGCTGCCGTGAGCTCCGGCTTTGCTGCAACATAGAAGCCGGCTTCGGGCAACAGGTCTTTCACACGCTCGCGCGGCATCGGCCAGTTCTGTCCTCCGCGAACATCACACATGTCGCAAAGCGCATCGAAAGTCTCGGGGCGAAAAAGTTCCTCGAGCTTTCGGAAGTGCTGATCGAGAATAAGCATCGGTTTCATGGGTCAGGCCGCAGTCCGCGCAGTTTCGGCCGGAGACGCAAACAGGTGGGCGCGTTCCGGATCAAAACCGAGCTCTATCGCCTGACCGGGCTCAAAGACCCTGTCTTCGGCAAGGGAGACCAGCATGCGTGTGCCGTCCTTCAGGGCGACATCGACCACCGTCTCAATACCGAGGCGTTCGGCCAGCGTGACATTGCCCGAGAGCACACCGCCTGTCTCGACAGGGTGGAGATCCTGCGGACGGATCCCCATCGTCACGCGCCCCGAGCCAGGCAAGCCGTCGCGCCAGGCTGGTGCGGCAAATTCTGAGACGAGCTCAGATGATACCCGGGCATGGCTGCTGCTTCTGTCGGTGATTTCCACGTCCAGGAAGTTCATGGACGGTGCCCCGATAAAGCCGGCGACAAAAAGGTTCTTCGGCTTGTGATAAAGATCCATTGGAGCACCGATCTGCTGGACGTAACCGTCCTTGAGTACCACGATCTTGTCGGCGAGTGTCATGGCCTCGACCTGGTCGTGCGTCACGTAGACCATGGTCGCGCCGAGCGATTTGTGGAGCTTGCCGATCTCGATGCGCATATCCAGGCGCAAGGCGGCGTCGAGATTTGACAAGGGTTCATCGAACAGGAACACCTCCGGGTTTCGGACAATGGCACGGCCGATGGCAACGCGCTGCCGCTGCCCACCCGAGAGCTGACTGGGCCGGCGGTCCAGCAGGTGCTCCATCTGAAGGATGCGCGCCGCCTCATTGACCTTGGCTTCCTTCTCCGCTTTCGAAGCGCCGGCGATCGTCAGGCCAAAAGCCACGTTTTCGCGAACGGTCATGTGCGGGAAGATGGCGTAGGACTGGAACACCATGGCAATTCCGCGCTCCGAAGGCTGGATATGGTTCACGACCTGGCCGCCGATTTCCAGCGTGCCGCCGGTGATATCCTCCAATCCCGCGATCATCCGAAGCAGCGTGGATTTCCCGCAGCCGGACGGACCGACAAAGACCACGAATTCTCCATCCTTGATCTCGATGTCGACGCCCTTGATGACGTCCACCGAGCCGTAGCTCTTTTCGATGCCTTTGAGCAGAACATCTGCCATTGGATTGTTCCTCCCTATCCGGTTTCTGCGAGTGTCAGGCGTCCGTCCTGAGTCGCAATGACATCTGCCGGATTGTCGATTACACCTTGGAAAAGCCCTGTTTCGGGATCGTCCATGAGAAATCCCATGAGTTTCATTTTACCACCGGCTTCAACGATCCTGGCGGCGTAGCGATTGGCCGGTTCTGCTCCATCGAGCATTGGACCGGGGGCAACCCGCCAGGGCCCGCGCGGCCCGTCACCTGTCAGGTAATGTGTGCCCGTCATTGGGGTGCCAATCCGGTCACGCGCCTCTTCCGACCAGAACCTTGCCGCGGTACAGAACAGGCAATACCAGCGCCCGTCATGTTCAAACACCTGAGGCACTTCCAGTTCGCCAAAGCCACCGGTGTAGATCGGGTCCTGCAATTCCCAGTGATAAAGATCGTCCGACGTTGCAAACCCTATCGCACCGGCGTCCAGCCTGCCCGATACCCGGGCGTCCCGCGCGGTGAAATACATCAACCAGCCATCGCTATCCGGATCACGGATGACCCATGGATCTCGGAATGTCCGGTCGTGCCATCGTCCGCTCTGGTATTCCTCGTATCGGTCGTCCCGGTCCAGAACGAGGCCGGAACCGACCCTTTTCCAGCTGTGCAGGTCGCTGGAGACGGCATGCCCCAGTTTCTGGTGCTTGCCCTCATCGGCCCGGCTCGTTCCGGTGTAAAAGAGGTGCCAAGAGCCGTCGTTGCCTTTGACGACTGAGCCGGTCCAGGTTGTGTAGTCGTCCCAGGCCGGTGACTCGGCAGGCGCAAAGCAGGTTCCAAGATGGTCCCAGTTCACCAGGTCGCGGCTGGTGGCGTGCCCGTAAGAGACATTCCAGTGGCGGAGTTCCGGATCACCAATGCTCTTGGGGGCCTGCAGGTAGAAACAATGCCAGAAATCGCCGTCCTGCACGTACCAGCTGTCCCAGATCCACTTGTCTTTCAGCGCCAGCACCATCAGCCCTTGACCCCCGTTGAGGCCACCGAGGCGATGAAGGCGCGCTGCAGGGACAGGTAGAAGGCGAGGACCGGGACGGTGATGATGGTCAGATAGGCCATCACTTCACCCCATGGCACGTTGAGTTGGTCGGTGAAATACCCGAGCCCGACCATGACAGGCCGGATTTCCTCGGCCTGAACCACCATCAAGGGCCACAGATACTGGTTGTACATGAACAGGAACTTCAGGATTGCAGCGGTAGCGATGACCGGTCCGGAGAGCGGCAGCACAACCTTTCGATAGACGAACCACCAGCTGGCACCTTCCACGCGGCTTGCCTCGATAAGCTCGCGCGGCAGATCCTTGAAATACTGCACGAACAGGAAGATCGACAGGCCGTCGGCAACGAAGGGTATGATCTGGACACGGTAGGTGTTCAACCAGCCGATCTCGAACCCGCCGGTGCCGATCCACGGCAGTTGCGATGCCATGAGCAGCAAGGGAATGAAGATGCTTTCATAGGGAATGATCAGCGTGGCCAGAAGCACCGAGAAGATGAAACCGCGCCCGCTCCAGTCGAGAAAGACAAACGCGAAGGCAGCCAGCGAGCAGACGAACAGGGCCAGGATCACGGTAATGCCGGTAACCAGGACCGAATTGAAGACAAAGACCCCGATGGGTGCGCGCTCAAAGGCGGCGAAGTAGTTGTTCAGGGAGATGTCACCGACCGGCAGAAAAGCCCTGAGGCTGTCGGTGTCGCTGAGGAGTTGCTGGTCCGGTTTCAGCGACGACATCGCCATGAACAGCAGCGGAAACACGAAGATGACCGCAACAAGCACCAGCACGGCATAACGTGCCCCAAGCCTCAGTCCTCGATTGTCAGCAGATACCACGGCCATCAGGTTCTCTCCCGTGTCAGCCAGCGTTGCAGCAAAGAGATGCCCAGAACGATCAGGAACAGGAGGACAGAGATGGTCGAGCCGCCCGAGATGTCCTGCTTTCCATAACCACGTTCAACGGCCTGAAAGACAAGGACCTGCGTGCTGTCCAACGGACCGCCCTGGGTCATCACGTCGATCTGCGCGAACAGCGCGAAGGCTTGCATGGTGATGACAATCAGGATGAGAACCGCCGTGTTGCGCAGTCCGGGCCAGGTGACATAGCGGAAGGCCTGTCGCTTCGAGGCCCCCTCGATTTCAGCCGCTTCGTAAAGTGTCGGCGAAATGGTCTGGAGACCGGACAGCCAGATCACCATGTGAAATCCGACGCCCTGCCAGATCGACATGGCCATGATGGATCCAAGGGCGGTCGAGGGATTGCCCAGCCAGTCTCTGGGTTCGAACAGACCGAAGGTAATCCCTGAAAGGATGTTGTTCAAAAGACCGTCGCCGGGCGAGTAGATGAACTGCCAGAGCAGGGAAACGACAACGATCGAAACCACGACCGGCATGAAATAGATTGCCCTGAAGAGGCTGATGCCCTTGAGCTTCTGGTTGATCAGCAGTGCGAGTGCGAGTGCAAGGCCGGCCTGCACCGGTGCGACGACAAACACGAAGGTAAAGGTGTTCACCAGTGCCTTCATGAAGACGACATCGGAGGCCAGGACCACCTGCCTGTTGTCGCCGGATTGCCAGCTGAACCATTCGCGCTTGCCCTGAAGCGCCGGAAAGTCTGGATTGTTGCGCGTGAACTTTCTCAGACGCGGGTATTTGATGTCCCCGTCCTTGTCACGCACGACAACGCCTGCGTCGTCTCGCTCAGGTTCCAGCGTAAAGAATGCCAGACCCAGCAGCTCCCGGTAGTTTTCCAGGCCCACATATTCCGTCGGGTTTGGAGATGCGAGTCGCTGGTTGGTCAGCGAGAAGGCGAAGGCGAGGAAAAAGGGCAGTATGATAAAGGCTGCGATCAGTGTGGTGCCCGGCAATGCCATCAACCAGCCGGCACGGTTCGACCGCGTCAGTTTCGACGCCATGGGGCGATCTCCTTGCGCAGGGCGGCCGCCCGGCCGAAGCCGGACGGTCCAGGGAGGATCCTGTTAGTGGCCGTAACCACTGTTGCGTTCGATATCTTCGTTGATTTCGTCGACCGCCGCATCCAGCGTATCGGCGACGTCGGCACCGTTTGCGATGTCAGCAAGCGCCTTTTCGAAGACCTTTGCCTGCACGATGTAACCGGGCGTGACAGGGCGAACGAGCGCCTGCGCCTTTGAAAGGTCGTAGAAGACTTCCAGCGGGCCGCCTGGATTGTAGTTCTTGGTTCCCGCAGCAGCGCTCGCTGTCACCGGAATGAGGCCCGTGCCGTCGGAAAAGGCCGAGAACCAGCGGTCCTGAAGAGCGAATTCGATGAAGGCACGCGCGCCTTCCGGATGTTCCGAATTTGCCGAAATTCCGAATTGCCAGGAGGCAGCGCCGATCTTTGAGCCATTGCCGAAGTCAGGAGCGGGCAGGAAGAGCGCATCGTCTCCAAAGGCCTCCACGACGGGCAGTGCTGCCCAGTTGCCGTTCCAGGAAAGGGCATATTTGCCTTCCAGCAGGCCATTGTCTCGGTCAGCCGCGTCCTGGCTGGTGCCTGGAGCAAATTTGTTCTCGAAAAGAGATTGCCACCACTCGCCAAAGGCAAGCGCCTCGTCACCGTTCAACGCGCCCTCGGCGGTCTTGTAGGTTGACCGGTCGATGATGTCACCGCCGAAGCTCTGCAGCAAAGGAGAAAACGCGTAAGGATACCATTCGCCCTTCCAGGCCATGCCGAGGTCGAGCGGGTACTCAAAGTCGCCAGACGCCGCGATCTTTTCCAACGCGCCGTTGAACTCGTCCAGGCTCCAGGGTTCGTCGAGCGTCGGAACCCGGATGCCATATTTGTCCAAGGTCGACTTCCTGGTGGTCAATGCAACCGCTGCGTCCCAGAGCCCGACGGAATAGACGTCACCGTTCCAGCGGCCAATGGTGCCCGGCAGGTAACCTTCAAGCTTGGCTTCATCAATCCCAAGAGGCTGCATGTAGTTGGCCCAGGCCCAGTTGGGCATGATTGGCCCATCAACATCCAGAATATCCGGCAGGTTTCCGGCCAGTGCGGCAGCGCCAACAGCGTCGTTGTAGGCGAGCTGCGGGAAGGTCTCTATCACCACTTTCCAGTCGGACTGGCTGGCGTTGAACTCCTCAACCAGCTGATTGACAAGGGCTTCTTCGGCATTGGCACTGCCAGCACCGTGATACCACAGGCTGAGTTCGGTCTGCGCCATCGCAGAGCCGGTAAAGCTCCCCGCAATCACTGCGGCCAATATCAGATTCCGCTTCATATCTCGGTCCTCCCTTTGAGACTGATCACATTGTTCTGATCCAGGTTCGGTGCCACGAGCGAGCTGCGTTGGCGCACCTGCCCGCTGACAAGGATGGGGGCGTCGGGTTCCCGGGCGAGCGGGTCGGCCAGGAGATCCAGCAGAAGGCGCGCGGCGCGCGCCCCCATGGCGCTGTAGGGCAGTTCGGCAGTGGTGAGTGCCGGATAGAGCGTTTCGGAAATCAGCCGATGGTCGTCATACCCCACGACGGAAACCTGTTCGGGAACGGCAATGCCGCGCTTGCGCAGGATCCCGTAGACCGCCATGGCCAGTCTGTCATTGCCGCAGCAGATCGCGGTCGGGGGCTCATCCAGCGTGAAAAACTTGTCCAGCGTATCCCAGATCAGCTGATGCTCACCCGGAGACCCATAAAGGTCGGTGGCCATGACCAGTGCCGGGTCGTGTGAGATCCCGGCTTCGGCAAGCGCCTTGCAAAAACCCTTCATGCGAAGCCGCGTTGCTTCCATGCCCGGAGCGAGCGTCAGGTAGGCGATCCTCTTGTGCCCTGCCGCAACGACGGATTTTGTCAGTGCATATTGACCGCCTTCGTCATCGGGGATGACCGCCGGGGTTCCCGCGTCGTCGAAACAGTTCACCAGAACCTTGCGGATCCCCTGGCAATCCAGGGATACATCCAGCGGCTTGTGGAAGTCGGAAACATAAAGGATGCCTTCGACCCGGTGTTCCTGAAAGGTCCGAACCAGGGCAGGGACCCGGTCGAGCCGCCCGCCTGTGTCGGAAATCAGAAGCGTCTTGCGGGACGATTCAATCACATGCTGGACACCCTGGACAATGAAGAGTTCGGGCAGGCCCGCAGGAGCGGCGACTTCGTCAGCATTGCTGATCGCACCAGTGATCAAGCCGATCAGGCCCGACCTGTGGGACTTCATTGAGCGTGCCGCATGCGAGGGCACATAGCCGAGGGCCGTCATCGCGGCAGAGACAGCTTCGCGCGTTTTCTGCGAGACCGGAGCGTCACCATTGAGAACGCGGCTGACCGTCTTGGGTGAAACACCCGCCCGCTTTGCCACGTCGTAGATCGTTGCCACTGTTGCCCCTCCCAGGCAATTTTGCATTTCTTATGACACCGATGTCATGACACCGGTGTCATTGTCAAGAATTTTGTCCCGGATACGTGGTCATTCGAATGCGGCAGCGGGTGTGTTTCTGATTGAGGTAAGCCGGAAAGAAAAACAAAAACAGGTTGTTGAGGCTGGGGGGCGCGGGATGAAAGTTTTTGAGGTCTCGCCACCTGTGCAGGCGGTTTCGATCACACGGCCAGCAGGATTGCCCTATAGTCTTGCAGAGTGGTCAAAGGCGGGGGGTGGCAAGTGCAACAGGATAGTGTCGTGGACAGTGAACTGGAGCTGGGCAATCCTCTCAGGCCAGAGGAGCTTGCTGCCCAGAAAACAGCTATGATCGGGCGCAGCGTCGCGTTGGCGTTCATCGCCGTTCTGGTGACTTTTCTGTCTCCCTGGCCAGCGCCGCTCTTTACCTATCTCCTGTTGTTCATGTTCGTGCTTTTGGGGTGGTGTGCCTGGTTCGTTGCAAAGTCGGACTGGGGAAGGCCGTGGCATCAATACGGCTTTGTCCTTGCGGATTTCGCACTGCTTTCCTTCACGCTGATTTACCCAAATCCCCTGGTGCCATTCGACTATCCACCCCAGTTCGCCCTGCGCTATGGCTCCTTCATCTACTTCTTCGTGTTGCTGGCAGGACTGGCCTATGTCTACCAGCCAAGGCTGGTTCTGTGGGGCGGGGTCTCCGGTGCCTTGTGCTGGATGATCGGCATCGGCTGGCTGCTCAATCTTCCCGACACCGTTTTTGAACATCCAGGCGAAATCAATTTCGAAAATGCCATGGTGCTTGTGTCCCGACCAACCTTCATCGATCTGGGTGAAAGGGCTCAGGAACTGGCGGTCCTGTTGATTGCTGCCGGGCTGCTTGCATTGGCAGTGCGCCGCTCCAGGAAGATCGCCCTCCGGCAGGCGGTCCTGGCGCGAGAGAAGGAGAATTTGCAGCGGTATTTCCCCCGCAAGACCGCACAGATGCTCGCAAAGCGCTCGGATCCTTTCTCGACCCCGCGCGAGCACAATTCAGCCGTCTTGTTCGCTGACCTGGTGGCTTTCACCACCTGGTCGGAAAAACACACGCCTTCGGAAACAATCGAGCTGTTGCGGGAAGTGCATGGCCTGCTTGCCGAGATTGTCTTCCGCCACAATGGCACACTGGACAAGTTCATAGGCGACGGTCTGATGGCGACTTTCGGGACGCCGGAGCCGACCGGTCAGGATGCTTCCAATGCGCTGGCTGCGATGGTCGAGATGTCGGAGGCCTTCACGCGCTGGAAGCAGGACGGGAGGCTCTCGCACGGTATGGACCTCAGGCTCGCGGTCGGAGCACATTACGGCCCGGTCGTCGTCGGCAATATTGGCACACGAAAACGGCTTGAATTTGCCGTTCTGGGCGACACCGTCAATGTGGCCAGCCGGCTGGAAGGTGTCACTCGGGAAGTCGGCTGCAGCTGCCTTGCCAGCGCAGCGCTTCTGGAAGCCGCCGAAGCCGAACAACGAGACGATGTTGCAGGTATCCGGACCAAGCTCATCTCCATTGGACCCATAAAACTGCGTGGGCGCGACGGAGAACTGGATGTCTATCGGCTCTAGGGGGAGAGCGAGCGAAGGTCCGATTGCTCCGGCGCCTTGAGCTCACCTCTCACTTGTTCGAGCAGCCGTTCTGGAAACCGAGATCGCAATGGGCCTTCAGGCGTTCCGTGTCTGCTTGCGTCCAGCCCTCAGGTGCCGTGACTTGAACCCAGGGCGCAATATAGTCCTGCGCGAAATAGGCATGGCCATGACCTGGCGGGGCACCGAAGGACAGGGCCATGTCGAGTGCGAGTTGAAACTGGGTGACGACCGGCATGAAAGTCAGGTGTTCGGAGACGTCTTCGGCGGGTGGGTCGTTCATCCAGGGCGGGGCCCGCCAGACCGAGAGCGGATCATAAAAGACAATCGGGTCGCTTGAATACTGCAGGAACACGATCCGCATACGTCCCCAATCGGCTTCGGCCTTTGACGCATCGGCATAGTGGGACGCATACCGCACCAATGATCCCTTTTCGATGGTTGGAAGAACCCAGGGGCTGCCGGGCTGGCGGGCATTCTGGACGTAGTTCCAGAGATCCGACGGGAACGGAGGGCCGGCCCAGAAAGCGCCGTTGATCGGATCATCCACCAGTCGAAACAGGTTGGTTGCGTACATGGACGACCAGGCCCCGAGGCTCAGGCCATGCGCATAAAGTTTCGGCCGACTGTCCTCGGGGAGCGTTTTCCAGTATCGGTGCACGACTTCGAGCAGTGCAGTCGCCTGATCGAGCCCGGTGCGGGTCTCCAGGATCAGGGCAAGAGGTGATTGAAGGTAGGAATACTGCGCGCTGACCGTCGCGATATCACCGTTGTGCATATATTCGACGGGATCATGAGATCCCGGGTCCATCCAGCCCGTTCCTGTCGGGCTGGTCACGATAAGGATCTTGCGTTCAAACGCCTTCAGCCGTTTCAGTTCCGCCAGCGCGAGTTCTGCGCGTTCCTGCGGTGTTTCACCGTCTGCACGACCGACATAGACCCGGATCGGATCCAGGGCGGGTTTTCCGGTGAAACGGGAGATGTCGGCGGCATCCGGTCCCGACATAACGAAATCCCGGCCGGGTTGTCCCATGGCTGCCCAGTCGATCAGGGAAGCTTCGGACCCCGCCTGGGTTGCCTTGTCCGGCCGGGGCGGGGCGTCATCGAAAAGTTTCTGGGCTGTCTCGTAACTCTCGTCCAGTCCCGTCACCACGAAATCGAGTATGCCGTCGCGCGTGACGACAAAAAGGATAAAGACGACGGCGACGACACCCAGCACATTGGCGCGCCGCGGTGGCATGAACCTGTAAAAGCGGGACCGGATCCACTTGAACAGCATGGCGACAAGGGCGCCCAGCAAATAGAGCACGGCAAAGACCGCCACCGCTGCGACCAGAATTACCAGGAGGTGCTGGGTCTCGACCGGCTGAAGATCCATCTTGACGCGCAGGGCATTCTGCCATTCAAGGCTGAAAGCGATGGTCCATACCGTCAGGCCAAGTGCGGCAGCTGCCAGCAGCAAGTTAAAAACCAGCGCTGCTCTTCCTTTTAGTGCGGGAAAGTCCGCAGCCCTCCAGATCAACCAGATGATCTGTCCCAACAAGTATCCAAGAGCAATGACAATGCCGCCGAGAACGCCCTGTACCAGGGGACCTCGCGGGATCAGGGACGGGGTCAGCGAGGCTGCAAAGAAAAACAGGCCGAGCATCAGGCAGGGGTAGGACAGGTTGGTGACCAGAGACAGCAACCAACGCATCAGTAGCCTCCCGGACGGTGGGGCTCTGCGAGAACAGGCGCCTTGAAGCCGCTCGCCGCGTTGATCTGAAACTTGCCGGTCCTGTCCACTGTGGCACACCCTCTCTTCGGTCCTGCACCCATCACTCAAGTCGTCAGCTTAGTCAAAGCTTCGCGGAAGGGAAGGGGTGGAATCGACCGATGACCAAAAGCCTTCCAAGTGGGGACAATCAAGAGCCGGACTTAAAAGTCGATTGTTTTGTCATTCAGTTTCAGGGCGTTAGAATGAGATGTTGATCCAGACCCACTGAATGACGGGATACCGGGCGGAAATGTACGAGCCAAAGGGGAACGGTAAGGATAGATCGGTCAATTCGGTGGCATTCGTCGAGTTGGAGCCCCCGTCACATTTGCGCGATGTCGTTCATCGGTTCCTGGAGCTCAAGACCGCGGCTGAGCTTCAGGAAGACTACAGGTTTCATGCCTTGCCGGATGCCTGCACCTATGTCGTCCTGGATCAATTGCAAAAGGATGTTGCCGGAATTACCCGTTTGCGGGCCTCATCGGAAGAACTGAACCTTGGCCGGGCCTTTCACTTCGTCAATATCCGTTTTCTTCCAGGTGTCTGGCAGTTGGGCCGAGAGGAAATTTCCTACGGGCTGATCGAGGAGCCCTACAAGGGCAAGCTTCCTCTGGTTGCGCTCAACGAGGGCCTGTCGGGCCCGGATCTGTTGTCTAGCCAACCGGCCCTTGTCCGGTTCGTCGAGCAGCTGCTCGAGGACGGAAGCATCATCGCCAATCCGGTCACGCAGAAGATCTTCCAGCGCATGGCAGACATTCACACCGTTGCCGACATGGCGGAAGCCGCTGGATTGTCCCCACGCCAGCTTCAGCGGGTGCTCAAGAAGACCACCGGTTTTGCGCCGCATGACTTTCTGAAAGTGCTGCGTCTGCAGCAGTCCCTCGAGGGAGAGCCTTCACTTTCCTATGCGGACCAGTCCCATTTCATTCATTCGTTTCGAAAGGCCACGGGATACACGCCAGCGAAATATGCCCGAAAGTTCGATGTCTGAAATCTACAATACAGGGTAGCGGTGAGCCGGTAGGGAGGGGGCATTCTCAACAAGTTACAGGAGTTGACAATGTCCGGTATGAATGCGGTCGGTTGGTTCGACATTTATGTAGAGGATCTGACACGGGCGGTTGCCTTCTACGAGACGGTGTTCGCACGCAAGCTTGAGCCGATCGGCGACCCGACGGGCGAAAGCCAGATGATGAGTTTCCCGGCAGACATGAGTGCCTATGGTGCCGGAGGTGCCTTGACGAAATCTGCACACGCCTCACCTGGAGCCGGTGGCACGGTCGTCTATTTTTCTGCGGAGGATTGCGCCGTGGAAGAGGCGCGCGTCACTGCTGCTGGCGGAACGGTGCTTCGGCCAAAATTCTCGATTGGAGACTATGGTTGGGTGACGCTTTGCCAGGACACGGAAGGCAACATTTTCGGTATCAGTTCAATGAAATAGCGAAGTGTGAGACAGAAATACCATTTCAAGACCGAGGTTTGCCTTGATACGGCTTTCGAATGGTCGCGACAGCCGGCACTAGGTCATGTCGCAATTGCGACGAGACAGGTCTGCTCTTCTGCCGCATCCGAACGCAAAGATGTGAATGCTGGAAAGGTGCCGGTGATTGAAAGTCACCGGTGCCTTTCAAGCGGGAGCGATCGGGGAGCCTCATGACCACGCGTGGCCATTGCCTTTGCGAAAGAACACGTTGGGAATTTGATGGCGAGGTCACCTGGGCCTGCTATTGCCACTGTGACGACTGCCGCCGGAACTGTGCCGCACCCGTCGTGGCGTGGCTGGGCGTTCCCCTCAAGAATTTCAGGTGGACGGGCGATGCCCCGAAAACGATCGAGAGTTCAAAAGGTGTTTTCAGACATTTCTGTTCTAAATGCGGCTCACCGATCGGGTTCGAAGCCGACCACTACGCGGGAGGGATGCACCTTTACGCGGCGTCGCTGGAGACACCGCAGGATTTCAAACCAACCTTCCATGTGAATTATCAAAGCAAACTGCCTTGGCTGCTGATGAATGACGACCTCCCAAAATATGAAGGCACACTGCTTCACGCACCCGAGGACCTGAGTGCATATCACTTGAACGGTGCTGAGGAGCCCGCGACCGGCAAAAAGTCATGAGAGGCTCCCCGTCCATTTGCGTTCAGGGGGGGGGGCGACAACCGGAATTGATTTGTTCGTGCTTAGGGGCAGGGGACCGAATAGGGGATGCCCTGAGGGTCATGGGCAATGCAGTTCCGCGGTGCGGTGATGGCGCCGATGAGACCGCCGCCCACGGCACCAATGGCGGCGCCTGCCAGGGAGGACCCGACGCTGGAGCCTGCGACCGCTCCAACCGTTGCTCCGGTCGCAGCACCGAGCCCGGCGCCGATGAGCATTCTGTCTTGCTGGCTTTGTGTGCTGTTGCAGCCCGCCAGAAACAACGCGGCAACTGCTGCGAAGAGGACAGGTTTCATGCGTTGATCCTTGGCGAAAGAAAGCATTCGCCAAGGGTGGAGGTCTATGGTTAACAGTTCCTTACCGGAACCCGGTTATCCAAAGAGGCTTTACGGGCAGGCAACACGATAAGGGTTGCCGTAGCGGTCGTAAGCGACACAGTTTTTCGGAGTGGTCGCTGCGCCGACGATTGCACCGCCGGCTGCACCGATCGCCGCACCGGCAAGAGCCGGTCCGGCGCCATTGCCCGCCGCAGCACCGATAATCGCACCGGTGGCCGCGCCAAGGCCGCCACCTACCAGTGCGCGGTCCGTCTGGCTGTCCGACTGGCAGCCGGCAAGAAATGCAGCAGCTGCCGCGATCATGAGAAGTTTTTTCATTTTTCCCTTCCTACCGGCTGATCGGCCGAATTTTGTCCGTAACCCGTCTTACGGGCAGGCTACCCGATACGGATTACCGTAGCGATCATAGGCAACACAGTTTTTCGGAGTTGTTGCCGATCCGACAATCGCGCCGCCGGCACCACCGATGGCCGCACCAACAAGCGCGCCGCCGACATCACCGGTTGCGGCTGCACCGATCGCAGCACCGGTTGCGGCACCCAGTCCGCCACCCACGAGCGCCCGATCACGTTGGCTGTCGGACTGGCAGCCAGCCAGAGCAATGCCGACTGCAGCAAGCAAAACAAGCTTTTTCATGAAATTTATCTCCTTCTCGTACCGTCCGGGACGGTGCGTACTTAATTATATTGACCAAAAGCCGACACGTGATGGAAGGCTGAATCTGGAATATTCTCACCGAAGGTAAGCTGGTTTGCGCCTTTGAGCAATCCTTGATTGCCCGTAGAGCACCGCAGAAACCCGAGAATCCAATTCTAAGTTCTTCAACGTTGTGAAACAGATAGCACCGCATTGGGCGAAAGTATGACGGAGGCTGAAGCGGAGCTTCAACTTCCGTCAGTCCGTTCCGATCAGATGCAGAAATGCCACATCAGCCCCTGAGTGCCGTCAGCAGGCCTTGCGTCGAAGCGTCCTTGGTATCGGCAGAAATGTCACCCTTCACCATGGGCAACAGGGCCGTCGCCAATTCCTTGCCAAGTTCAACACCCCACTGGTCGAAGGAATTGATGCCCCAGATGACGCCTTCGACGAAAACGCGGTGCTCGTAAAGCGCAATCAGCCGTCCAAGCGAGAAAGGCGTGAGCTGGTCATAAGCCAGCGTTACGGATGGCCGGTCTCCGGGGAACACCTTGTGCGGTGCGAGCCGCTCGACATCATCCGCGGTCATGCCGGCTTCCGTCAAAAGCGCCTTGGCTTCTTCCAGGGTACGACCCAGCATCAACGCCTCGGACTGGGCCAGGCAATTGGCGACCAGCAGATCATGATGGTGCTTCAGGTCTTCTTCGTGCCCGTTTGCGGCGATCAGGAATTCGCAAGGGATGACCGTCGTGCCCTGGTGCAGCAGTTGATAGAAGGCATGTTGACCGTTGGTTCCAGGCTCGCCCCAGACCAGAGGGCCGGTTTCCTGGCTGACATCCGTGCCGTCCTGCTGCACGCGTTTGCCGTTGGATTCCATGTCCAGTTGCTGCAGGTAGGCCGGGAGCCGGGACAGGCGCTGGTCATAGGGCAGGACTGCGCGAGCCGAATGCCCCAAAACATCCCTGTTCCAGACACCGATCAATGCCATCAGGACCGGGAGATTCTCCTCGATCGGCGCTTCCCTGAAATGGGTGTCGAGCGCATGGGCACCGGCAAGGAAGTCGGAAAAGGCATCCGGACCGATCGCAATCATCAAGGGCAGGCCGATGGCGGACCAGACGGAATAGCGGCCACCGACCCAGTCCCAGAATCCGAAGACACGGGTTTCATCGATGCCGAACGCGGACACCTTGTCGAGCGCCGTCGAAACCGCAGCGAAGTGATCTCCAACGGCTTCTTCACCCAGAGCTTCCGCGATCCACTTGCGGGCCGTCTGGGCATTGGTCATGGTTTCGATTGTCGTGAATGTCTTCGATGCCACGATAATCAGTGTCGTTGCCGGATCCAGCTTTTCCAGCGTATCGGCGATGTGCGCTCCATCCACGTTTGACACGTAGTGCAGGTCCGGCCCGTCATGATAGGGCGCGAGTGCGAGCGTCGTCATGACCGGTCCGAGGTCTGAGCCACCAATGCCAATGTTGACCACATCGGTAAATGGTGCACCCGTTGAGGAGGTCAGTTCCCCGGAACGGATCGCTTCGGAAAAATCGGCCATTGCGGCAAGGACGGCTCGAATGCCGGGCATGACGTCCTCACCGTCGACAAGAACCGGGTGTTCGGACTGGTTGCGCAAGGCGGTGTGCAAAACGGCTCGCTTTTCGGTTCCGTTGATTTTTTCACCGCCAAACATGGCATCTCGTTTTGCTTCGACGTCTGCTGCACTGGCGAAAGCGAAAAGCCCGTTCATTGCATCGGTGTCAATTTTGGATTTTGAATAGTCCAGAAGCAGGTCGTCGAACCGGGCGCTGAATTTCTCGAACCGGGCCGGGTCGGCTGCAAACAGGTCCCGGAGCGTTGAATTCTTCAGGTTTTCAGCTGTTTGGCCAAGAGAAACATATGCTGCATCGAGCGCCATGAGACAGTCCTTTAAATCGATTGAAATGCCTGAATTCTTGCGATTTCAAGCGCCGCGCATCAGATAGCACAGCAATTCGGGCAGGGGGAGAGGGAAAGCGAGGAAAATATCCACACTGGGCCGAAAACTTATGTGACTGGAAAGAATTGAAGCCGATTTTTGATTTTTTTGCTTCTTGAGAAATCATTAGGAAGCTTAACGCCAAAATTGACCCTGGGGGAGTGCAACCTTCAGCACTCCATTTTATAAGTGGAATCAGACGTTTCTTACAGCTAGTTTTAGGCATGGACTCCGAGGAAAAATCGCACCCTTTTGAGCATCTGATGGATCAGCCAGGCGCTGAGGAACCGGTCCTGGTGGTTGACCTGGACAACCTGGCGGTCATCGATGCCGTTGTCTGCAATGTCAATGAATGGGGATGCGGGATCAAGTCAGCCGATGCGAAGGATCTCTACAAGAACATCGGTATCCGAACGGAAGGCGCCAGAAAACTGATCAAGGCCCAGATCACTTCGGTGAAGGGAGAGAACGCGGCGGTTGTCTTCCTGAAAGCCGAAGCGTCCGTCGCGGACAAGCGGCGTGAGAAGCGGAATGATGTCAGTCTGCCGGTGAAGATTTCCGACCTGGAAGGCCTGACCGAAATCACGGGCAAGATTGTCGACGCCGGCAAGAACGGTTGCCGCATCAAGGCCGAAGGGCTGACCTCGCTCCCTGAGGAAGTGGTTCTGACAATGAACAAGTTTCAGAGGCCGGTCATAGCCGAATTTGCCTGGCGGAATGAGACCTCTGCAGGGTTGAGGCTGCTCTGGCACCGGACCTTGGAAGAAACGGCAAACACCGACGTCGCCTAGGGTGACGAGATGGACGCTCCGGCGGAAAACGCGGCAGAAGGCGCCTGACAACAGGCACCATGCTATCTCTTTCAGTCGTTGAGGCCAGCAGCAGCGCGCGCGCGTTCCTCAATTCCGCTCCAGTCCTCTGCCGCGATCGCCTTGGCGTCCGCGATCCAGCTGCCTCCAACACACAACACGTTCGGGAGCTTGAGGTAGTCGGGTGCCTTGTCCAGGCTGACACCTCCTGTGGGGCAGAACTTGGCAGCTGCCAACGGAGACGAAAGCGACTTCAGATAGGCCGCACCACCAGCCTGCTCGGCCGGGAAGAACTTCAGGCGTTCATATCCACGTTCAAGCAACCGCATCACGTCCGAAGCTGTCGCGGCGCCCGGCAACAGCGGAACGGAATGCTCGTCCGCAGCATCCAGGAGAGCCTCGGTTGCTCCGGGCGAAACGATGAATTGCGATCCGGCCGAGACGGCAGCGTCGAATTGTTTGCCGTTCAATACTGTTCCCGCTCCGACGATCGCGCCCTTCACATGCGTGTTCACCGCGTTGATGGCTTCAAGGGCATGAGGGGTCCGCAAAGTGATCTCGATTGCCGGGAGACCGCCCCGCACCAGGGCCTCTGCCATGGGAACGGCTTTTTTTGGATCGTCGACCACCAGGACCGGGATCACGGGGGCGGCACACATCACCGCTTCGATTTTTGCAATATCCTGAGACAAGAGGAACTCCTGCTTTCAATACGAGTTTTAGGAACCGAACACGTGTGCACCGGTATCGGCGGCACCCACATTGGCCCGGAAGGCTGCGAACAGGTCACGACCCACGCCGGCCTGGTGCGCGCTCAGATCTGCTTCCGCAATAGGTCTTGCATTGAACTCGTCCTCATCGACGAGCACATTCAGCTCTCCGGTCACCGCGTCGATGCGGATCATGTCGCCGTCCTGAATTTTGGCGATCGGGCCGCCATTGGCGGCTTCAGGTGTCACATGAATCGCCGCCGGAACCTTGCCGGAAGCGCCGGACATACGGCCGTCGGTGATCAGGGCGACCTTGTAGCCCCGGTCCTGCAGAATGCCGAGACATGGGGTGAGCTTGTGCAGCTCCGGCATGCCCATGGCCTTGGGGCCCTGGAAGCGGACAACCGCGGCGACGTCTCCCTTCAGTTCCTTGTTGTTGAAGGCGGTCAGGAAATCGTCCTGCGAATGGAAAACGCGTGCGGGAGCTTCGATGATGTGCCGTTCCTTGGCAACTGCGGAGATCTTGATGACGGCCTTGCCGAAATTGCCGGTCAGCATTTTCAGTCCGCCGGTCGGCTGGAAGGCCTTGGAAAGAGGTGCCAAAACGGTCTCATCGCCTGACACGTCCGGCACTTCCTGACGCAACACGTTGCCTTCTTCATCGAGTTTTGCTTCGGAAGTGTAGCCGGCGAGATCCGTGCCGTAGACGGTCTTGACGTCCTGGTGCAGGTAACCGCCACCAAGCAATTCGCGGATCAGGAACTGCAACCCGCCTGCCGCCTGGAAATGGTTCACATCGGCCTTGCCGTTGGGATAAACGCGGGCCAGCAATGGCACGACATCGGAGAGTTCCGAAATGTCATCCCATGTGAGCTTGATGCCGGCTGCTGCGGCGATCGCCACGAGGTGCATCGTGTGGTTGGTCGAACCGCCAGTCGCGTGCAGGCCGACAACGCCGTTGACGATGGCCTTCTCGTTGATGATTTCACCTGCCGGCGTGAATTCGTTGCCGAGCGCGGAGATTGCCAGGGCACGTTTGGCGGCTTCCTTGGTCAACGCATCCCGCAACGGAGTGCCCGGATTGACGAAGGAGGCACCCGGCATGTGCAGACCCATGATTTCCATCAGCATCTGGTTGGAGTTCGCCGTTCCGTAGAACGTGCAGGTGCCCGGTGAATGATACGCCTTGGATTCGCTCTCCAGAAGCGCGTCGCGACCGACCTTGCCCTCTGCATAGAGCTGGCGAACTTTGGCCTTGTCATCGTTCGAGATGCCGGTGGTCATCGGGCCGGCGGGCACGAAAACGGCAGGCAAATGGCCGAAGGAAAGGGCTGCGATGGCCAGTCCCGGAACGATCTTGTCACAGATGCCGAGGAAGACGGCTGCATCGAACATCTGGTGGGACAGGCCGACAGCTGCCGACATGGCAATCACGTCGCGTGAAAAGAGCGAAAGCTCCATACCGTCCTGGCCCTGGGTGACGCCATCACACATGGCCGGCACGCCGCCTGCCACCTGTGCGACGGCTCCAACCTCGTGGGCAGCGTCGCGGATCAGGGCCGGATAGGTTTCGTAAGGCTGATGCGCGGACAGCATGTCATTATAGGACGTGATGATGCCCAGGTTGGGCACGACGTCGCCCGACAGGGCCTTCTTGTCCGACAGGCCACAGGCCGCAAATCCGTGGGCCAGGTTGCCGCAGGACAGTCGCGAGCGCTGCGGCCCCTTGTCTGCGGCGCTGCCGATACGTTCAAGATAGATCGAGCGACTGTCTTGGCTGCGCTTGACGATCCGTTCCGTCACTTCTCCAATGCGATCCTGGAGTGTCATGACCGTTGTCCTTTCCTCGCCGGTTTCCGGCTGGGTTATCTCCATTCAGCCAAATAGGGCATTGCGCCCAGACTGCGATATTTAATCGATTTAAGTGACGGGTTGCCCGCAGGGCAGTCCCTGCGGGTTACGTCAGTTGCTGTTTTCTTCCGACCAGGTCCGGCCGTCACGTTCCACCAGCGCGATGGAGGCCGACGGTCCCCAGGTCCCGGCCGTGTAACCCTTGGGTGTCTCTTTCGAGTTGCCCCAGGCCGTCAGGATCGGATCAATCCAGGCCCAGGCCGCGTCCACTTCGTCGCGGCGCATGAACAGGGTCTGGTTGCCGCGAATGACATCCATGATGAGGCGCTCATAGGCGTCCGGATTGCGGACCTTGAATTCCTCGGCAAAGCTCATGTCGAGCGGTACCTGCCGCAGGCGCATGCCGCCGGGGCCAGGGTCCTTGATCATGACCTGCATCTGAACACCTTCGTCGGGCTGCAGGCGAATGATCAGCGTGTTCGCGGTGATCGAGCCGGCCTCCGCGCCGAAGATCGAATGCGGGATCGGCCGGAAATGGACGACGATCTCCGAGACACGCTGCGCCAGGCGCTTTCCCGTTCTGAGGTAGAAGGGAACGCCTGCCCAACGCCAGTTGGCGATTTCGGCCTTGAGTGCGACGAACGTTTCAGTCCGGCTCTCGTCGTTGCCCAGTTCTTCCAGGTATCCGGGAACCGCGCCACCGGCCGAAGCGCCGGCACGGTATTGCCCGCGCACCGTTAGCTTGTCGAAATTCTGGGCGCCTATCGGAGCAAGGGCCTTCAGAACCTTGAGTTTCTCGTCGCGGACACTGTCGGCGTTCATGGATTCCGGCGGTTCCATCGCAACGAGGCAGAGCAGCTGAAGCATATGGTTCTGAACCATGTCGCGCAGCGCGCCGGCCGTATCGTAATATCCGGCACGTCCTCCAACGCCCAGGGACTCCGCCACGGTGATCTGTACATGATCGATATGGGCTGCGTTCCACAAAGGCTCGAACAGGGCGTTGGCAAAGCGCAACGCCATCAGGTTCTGAACGGTTTCCTTGCCGAGATAGTGGTCGATACGGAAGATCTGGTCTTCCTTGAATACAGCGCCAACCGTATCGTTGAGGGCTTGCGCGGACGCTCCGTCCTTGCCGATCGGCTTTTCCATGACCACGCGCGCCTTGTCGCTGACAACGCCGATGCGGCCGAGATTTTCACAGATCGTGCCAAAAAGGTCGGGCCCGACTGCGAGGTAAAAGGCGCGAATGACATCTTCACGTTCATCGAGAACGGTTTTCAGGTCTTCGAACCCCGCGCCGGAGGCAACATCGATCTTGACGTAGCGCAAGCGCTTCAAGAAGCGCGAAAGGTCCGCATCGTCCAGGTCCTTTACATGCTCCTTGAGCGCCTTCAGGGCGTAGTCACGGTAATCGTCATCCGAATAGTCGCGCCGCGCGCTGCAGATAATGCGGGCATTTTCGGGCAGTTGTCCGTCCTGGTCCCTGTGGTAAAGGGCAGGCAGAAGCTTGCGGTTTGCCAGGTCTCCAGATGCTCCGAATACGACAAGGTCGAATTCTTCAACTTCAATGACGCGTACCGCCATAAACAAATCCCTTCCAAACAGCTGTTCTGATCATCGGCGTGCGACGCTCGGATCGATTTTTAACGGCCTTTTAAATCGATTTAATTCCTTTGTCAGCCCCTCATTTCAAGGCTTTCCATTCTTTTTCCAGCTCAGGCAAGCGTGGCAGGTCGGCTCCACGGCGCGAGCAGGTGATTGCGGCAGCCTTGATGGCAAACTCAACAAGACG
Organism: Roseibium sp.; assembly: GCA_017643925.1. GTDB lineage: Bacteria > Pseudomonadota > Alphaproteobacteria > Rhizobiales > Stappiaceae > Roseibium. Next base: position 34,065 of record JAEPML010000009.1, read on the forward strand.
GATTAACCGGTCGTCGTCAAGCTCCGCCAAGTGTGTTCTGTTCCTTACGCCAAGTTTCACAAGACCTGCAAGTAGAGCGGCCTGAAACGTGTCGCCGGCGCCAACGGTGTCTTCAACCTTTACCTTCACACCATGACAGTTGATTTTCCGATTGCCGCAATAGGCGTTGGCGCCGTCCGCACCCCGGGTGACGACGATCAGACCGGGGCCCTTGCCCAGCCATCCTTGCGCGATATCGTCGATGGACTTGTCAGGAAGGATCAGGCCGAGGTCTTCGTCGCTGACCTTGATCACATCCGTCAGAGGCACGAGAGCTTCGGTGTTTTCCCGCCAGAGCTCCATGTCCGGCACAACAGTGGGCCTGATATTCGGATCAAACGAGACAAGTGTGTCGTTTTGCTCGCGTTCGATCAGGGCCTTGAGTGCACCGGCTACCGGTTCGACCAGAGCGGTGTAGGAGCCGACATGAAGAACCGTCGGAGCTTCGCTGAATTCGGGCAGGTCGTCCGGCGTGATCATGCGGTCGGCTGCGTTGGCCCCATAGAAGGTATAGGCGGGATGGCCATGATCGTCCTTCTGGACAACGCTGAGCGTGGTCAGGTGATCGGAGCGCACGATCAGGTCTTGCGAAATTCCCTCGCGATGCAACTTTTGCATCAACATTTCGCCAAAGGCATCGCGAGAGATGCCACCGAAGAAGCCAGCTTCTTGCCCGAGACGGGTCAAACCCATGGCGACATTGAGCGGTGATCCGCCGATGCGACCATCAAAGGAGATACTTTCAGGGGAGGAGGGCTCGCCGAACAGGTCGAACAGCGCTTCGCCGCAGATTACGAACATTCAAATTCCAGACACGTCATTTCGAGGGGATCTGGTCCGGCTTGCCGGACCAGACAGGTTTTTTCAGGCCGCCATGTTCTCAGGCGGATCCATTGCGCCGGTCATGATGGCAACCGCATCTGACATCGAGAAGTCTGATGGCTTGATGACACAGGCACGCCGGCCGAGCCGGTGAATGTGGATACGGTCGGCAACCTCGAACACATGCGGCATGTTATGGCTGATCAGGACGATGGGCAGTCCGCGCGAACGCACATCCTTGATCAGATCAAGAACACGTCGACTTTCCTTGACGCCAAGGGCTGCTGTCGGTTCATCCATGATGACCACCTTGGAGCCGAATGCCGCGGCCCTGGCGACGGCCACCCCCTGACGCTGTCCGCCAGACAGGGTTTCAACGGCCTGGTTGATGTTCTGAATGGTCAGGAGCCCGAGTTCGCTCAGCTTGTCCCGGGCAATCTCTTCCATGCGCTTGCGGTCAAGCTGGCGCAGCAACTGGCCACGAAAACCCGGCTTGCGCAGTTCTCTTCCCATGAACATGTTGTCGGCGATCGACAGGGCAGGGGACATGGCAAGGGTCTGGTACACGGTTTCGATCCCAGCCTCACGTGCATCGATCGGGGACGAGAAGTGCACCGGCTTGCCATCGAGCAGGACTTCGCCTTCATCCGGTTGAACAGCACCGCTGAGCGCCTTGATCAGCGTTGATTTTCCAGCGCCATTGTCGCCGATCACGCCCAGGATCTCGCCCGGGTAGAGTTCGAAGTCCGCATGGTCCATCGCGACGACGCGGCCGTAGCGCTTGACCAGATTGCGTGCTTGCAGGACAGGTTCCATCACACTGATACCTTTCTGATCCACTGGTCCACCGTGGTCGCCGCAATGATGAGGCAGCCTATGAGGAGGAAGGTCCATTGGGGGTCGGCACCGGCCATGCGCAGGCCAAGCTCAAAGACACCGACGATCAGTGCGCCGAAAAACGCTCCGAGGATCGAGCCTCTCCCACCGAAGAGCGAGATGCCCCCGATCACGACGGCGGTGATGGCCTGGATGTTGCCGATGACACCGGTTGTCGCCGATGGGGAGACCGAGCCGAACCGGCCAATCATGACCCAGCCGGCAAAGGCGCAGATCAGACCGACAAGCGCGTAGACCTGGATGATCGTGCCATTTGTGTTGACACCGGCAAGCTTTGCAGCCTCCGGGTCGTCGCCAACGGCATAGACATGCCGGCCCCATGCGGTTTGACGCAGAATGTAGGCCAGAAGCAGAACCAGAAGGCACATGAAAATCACGCCAAAAGTCAGCGTGGCACCGCCAAATTTCAGTTTTGTACCGAAGAATTGCAGCATCGGTGCCTGTTCAGCGATGTCTTGTGACCGGATGGTCTCGTTGGCCGAATAGATGTAGTTGGCCGCCAGCACGATCTGCCACATGCCGAGCGTGACAATAAATGGCGGCAGCTTGACGCGGGCAACCAACCAGCCCGAGCCCGCCCCAATCAGCGTGCCCGCACACAGTCCGCAGAAGATCGAGACAGGGGCGGGAAGCCCGTATCTGAAGGTGAACTGGCCCATGATGACCGACGTCAGAACGGCGATGGCGCCAACCGACAAGTCGATGCCCGCTGTCAGGATGACAAGGCTTTGTGCCGCGGCCAGTACGCCGACGATCTGGACCTGTTGCAGGATAAGGGTCAATGCAAAGGGCGAAAAGAATTTTGACCCAAGCAATATCCCGAAAATGAGAATGGAAAGGAGCAGCACGATCATGGGAACCAGTGCGGGTGTCTGGTGCAATGCATGCTGAATTTTGTGCCCTAGGCCCCGACTGTGATCGTCGAAGGAGGCGACGGCCTGGGGACTCGAAGCCGCTGCGGTTTCAAACTCCGCTGGCCCACCCGCCGTTTTGGAATCTGAGGTCATTCCGATTGCCCTCTGTCAGTTAAAAGAGGAGAGGCAAGGGTGTCCCTGCCTCTCCTGCATTGTCAATCGGTCAGACCTCAACCCCAGCAGAGGTTGGTGCCCTCAGTCGTGTCGATGGAGTCGACGCCGTCAACCGGCTTGTCCGTCACAAGCGCAACGCCGGTGTCGAAGAAGTCCTTGCCGGGTGTCGGTTCCGGTTTCGCGCCCGTGTCGGCCCAGGCCTTGATGGCCTCGATGCCAAGGGATGCCATCAACAGCGGATATTGCTGCGAAGTTGCACCGATCACGCCGTCCTTGACGTTCTGCACGCCTGGGCAGCCGCCATCGACCGATACGATGAGGACATCGTTCTCGCGGCCGATTGCCTTCAGCGCTTCATAGGCGCCTGCAGCTGCCGGCTCGTTGATGGTGTAGACAACATTGATCAAGGGATCGGTTGCCAGGAGGTTCTCCATGGCGCGGCGGCCACCTTCCTCGTTGCCCTGGGTTACATCGTGTCCGACGATGCGCGGGTCGGTTTCATCGCCCCACTTGTTCGGGTCGCCGAGATCAATGCCGAAGCCCTGCAGGAAGCCCTGGTCACGCAGAACACCGACCGTTGGCTGGCTGATCGCCAGGTCGAGCATGGCAATCTTGGCGTCTGCGGCTGCATCACCCAGGCTTGCCGCGGCCCATTTGCCGATCAGCTCACCGGCCAGGAAATTGTCGGTCGCAAACGTGGCATCAGCCGCATCAATCGGGCTGAGCGGGGTGTCGAGAGCGATCACCAGCAAACCGGCGTCGCGTGCTTGCTTGACGGCCGGGACGATGGAAGATGTGTCGGAAGCGGTCAGCAGTATGCCCTTTGCGCCATCAGCGATGCAGGTCTCGATGGCTGCGACCTGTGTTTCGTGGTCGCCGTCGACCTTGCCGGCATAGGATTTGAGCTCGATGCCGAGTTCGCCGGCCTTGGCCGTGGCGCCTTCCTTCATTTTCACGAAGAACGGGTTGGTGTCCGTCTTCGTGATCAGGCATGCGGAAATGTCAGCGGCTGCGGCTGGTGCTGCGGCCATCGCTGCGAGAACGGAACCCGTTGCAAGAAGTTTGCGAAGCATTTGCGTTTTTCCTCCCTGGCCGATTTCAGTTGGCGGATGGAGGAGGCCAGACACCCCAAACCGCGCTCTGTTCGCCGTTGCAAGTCGTGCTTTGCCCCACGCCTTGTTCTGGCATTCAAGACTTCCTCGCCGTGTTTCTCATGGCCTTGGAAGTCAAAATTCCAAATCTATTTGAATTGTTTTTCGAAAATGGATTTTTGCAGACGATCACTATTCGGTTGCTGTTCGTCTTTCTTGTTTGTCTCCGGTTCTATTTGTCGTTCAGGAGTCGACGAGAATTCTGTTTCGTGTATCAGATTAATTAAATCTGATGAAATTAATTATGGGGCGTGTGTCTATTGGAGTCAATTTGATTTCTGTGCTGCGTCGCAGCAATGACTGGGCAATTTGTATTAAATAATTGAAAATATTGAATAAAAAATCGGCCATCCCTTTGGTGGGAATGCCTTAAATGAGTTTGCGCAGGCCGAGTAGTCGATGCGGAACGGACGGATTTCTGGTTCAGTTCGCACGAAATACAACAACCAAACGAAGAGCGAAACAGCGTGCTTCCTGTCGCCGGGTATCCCGGTTTCAATCTAACTCTAGGGAAAGTCAGGTCAGCACGTTTCCAGCGCTGGTGTCAACCTTGAAGCGCAATGTCTCCGGGCTTCTAGCCGCCAGAACGATGGCGTTGCTTCACGAGCTGCCTGGCGTTGTCAGAAGTGACCCGAGACGCGCTGCCCGGGCCGGAAAACTGTTGTTGTCCTCGACGGCCCCTCTGCCTGCCGCACCCTTTTCCTTGCCACCGGTCAAAATGGTTGCGCGCGGTGAAAAATTGAAAAACTGTGGCAGGCTGCCTGCGCCAATCGCGCCTGCATCCTGGCCGAAGCTTCCAATCGCTATCTGGGGGGAATGCCGTTTCTCCGGAGCGGCTTCTTCGACTGCAATCCTGACCGCTTCGCAAAAGGCAGAGCGGAAGGGGCCTTCAAGGTCCCCGTCCAGGATCACCAGGGGGACATCCAGCAACGCATAGGCAGAGCGAAGTGCAATCGCGATAGCCTCGGTGCAATCCTCCATCCACTCGCGAAACTTCACATCATCGCGTTCAACGGCGTTTTGCAGATCGGTGCGGTTGATCTGCGCAAAGTTGTCGGGCTCAAGATGCCGGGCAAAGGAGACCAGCGAGGCGCGTGAGAGAAGCAAGTCCCACTGTTTGCGTGGTTGGGGAGCCGTTGCGAGGTTGCTCGGCGGGACCGGCATCATGGCAACATCGGCTGCGTTTCCGCTGATGCCTCTTACAACATCGCCCTTGACGGCAAGCCCGCCACCGATCGCCGGGCCGAGAAAGAGGTACAGGAAGTCGTCATTCTGGCGCCCCAGGCCATAGAAAAGCTCCGCGACGGCCGCTGCAGTGCCATCGTTCTCTCCAAACACGGGAAAGCCTGTTGCCTCTTCAAGCGCGCCGGCAAAGTCGATGTCGTCCCATTCCTTGAAATGGGCCTCGGGCAAGCCAAGTTCGTGCAACCACGCTCCGAGGTTGAAAGGTTGTGCGAGGCCGATACCGGTGATCCGCTCGCGATCTTTTTCCGGTAACCGGGATTTGAGCTCATTGAGATCCCTGGTCAGGATCTGCAAGGCTTCTGAGGGGGCGGGCAGGATGAGGTCATGCAGGCGACGGTCTATGATCTGACCGGAAAAATCCATCAGCACCGTTTCCATGTTGGTACGATCAAGACGCACGCCGAAGGAGTAAGCTCCACCGGGCGCCAGCCGCAGGATCGTGGCCGGTTGTCCCCTGCTGCCGTCATGGCGCTTGCCGGCCTCGAAAATCAGACCTTCATCGATGAGGTTCTGAATGATCGCGCCAATGGCGGCGTTGGTGAGCTGAACGGCACGGGCCAGCTCAGCCTTTGAAGCTTCGCCGGCCCGGCGAAGGATCTGCAGCACGATACGTTCGTTATACCTGCGCAGCTGCGCTGAGTTAGAACCCCGACCACCTTTGCTGGAATCCGCCACCGGTTTGGCTCCCCGAAGAATCACTCACGACGAGTGTAGCGTTTCACAATAATTAATTGTGATTTAATTATTTAGTATTTGCGCGAGCAGTCAACTACAATCGAAAGGGCAGACTTTCCGACAGGGCGAAAGCAGCCTGTCGCCAACCAATTGCAAGTTGATTATTGTCCTCTGAATAAGAAGATTCGGAGAAAAGATACATGTCGGTTATTCACGACGAGGCGTTTCTGGGACGGGCAATTGCGGCCGGTGCGGGAGAGGAAACTGCCGATCTGGTTATCAAGAACGTTCAGCTTTTCAATGTCGTGGACGGGACGACACGCGACACTGACATCGCCATCGTGGGCGATCGCATCGTTGGCATCCACGGTTCCTATGAAGGAGTGGAAACGATCGACGGAACGGGACTGACTGCGGTGCCGGGGTTCATCGATACCCATCTGCACGTGGAATCCTCGCTCGTGACCCCATTTGAATTCGATCGTTGTGTTCTGCCGCATGGCGTGACCACGGCAATCTGCGACCCGCATGAAATCGCAAACGTGCTGGGCTCCGAGGGCATTCGCTATTTCCTGGACAGCTCGCTTGAAACGGTTATGGACCTCAGGGTGAACCTGTCCTCATGTGTGCCGGCTACGGCTTTCGAAACGGCCGGCGCTTGTCTTGAAATCGAGGATCTGCTGCCGTTTCGGGATCATCCAAAGGTGATCGGGCTTGCGGAATTCATGAATTTCCCGGGCGTATTGGCACGTGATCCAAAGGTGCTGGCCAAGCTCGCCGCCTTTCAGGATGGACATATTGACGGTCATGCGCCGCTCTTGTCGGGGATGGGGCTGAACGGATATCTGGCCGCCGGTATCAGGACGGATCACGAGGCAACCACTGCCGAAGAAGCCTTGGAAAAACTCTCCAAGGGCATGACCATCCTGATGCGTGAAGGCTCGGTCTCGAAGGATCTGGAAGCCCTTGCGCCCATTTTGACCCCTGACGTTTCTGCCTTCATTGCGCTTTGTACCGATGACCGCAATCCTCTCGACATCGCCGAGGAGGGACATCTCGACAGCATGATCCGACGCCTGATCGCAAAGGGGATCAGGCCGCTGGACGCCTATCGCGCGGCCAGTTGGTCGGCTGCCAACGCGTTTGGTCTGAAGGATCGCGGCACAATCGGCCCCGGAAAGAGGGCTGACATCGTTCTGCTGAATGATTTCCAGGATTGCCGCGTGGAGCAGGTCATTGCCGGAGGTGTCGTGGCCGATGACGCGGCTTTTTCCGGCAGGAGCATAATTGCCCCGGTTGGTCTAGACAGCGTCAAGGTGGATCCGGTTTCAGCCTCTCACTTCCACATACCCGCGCGCAACAGTGAAGCCGACGTGATCGGCGTCGTTCCCGGCAAGATCATCACAGAGCATTTGAAACGAACGCTTCCGGTGTCTGGAGGCAAGACACTCGCCGACTTGAAGCAGGATGTGCTCAAGGTCGCCGTCGTCGAGCGGCACAAGGGCACGGGGAATATCGGCCTCGGTTTTGTGAACGGTTTTGGCATGCAGCGCGGCGCAATTGCCTCTTCTGTCGGTCACGACAGCCACAACATCTGTGTTGTTGGAGCCGATGACGATGCCATGGCGCACGCGGTCAATCGGGTGATCGGGATGAAAGGTGGTTTTGTGGTGGCCAACAGCGACGGGCCGGTTGCGGAACTGGCGTTGCCGCTTGCCGGTCTCATGAGCCTGGAACCGTTCGAGGAGGTGCGTGAGTCGCTTGAAGACCTGCGTTCGGCGGCGAAGGATCTTGGATGCACGCTGGCCGAACCGTTCCTGCAGGTCGCCTTCCTGCCGCTGCCGGTCATTCCGCATCTGAAAATTACTGACTTCGGTGTTTTCGACGTCAACAAGTTCGAGCTGGTCGATCAGGGATCCTGAGGCGTGTCACATCGCGGTTCTAGTACCAGCGCATGCCCTTGCGAAAGGTCTTCCATTTCTGGACAGCGATCCAGCCAAGCCAGCAGATGACCATGCCGGCCACGAGGGTCCAGAGCATGATCTTGCTGTCGAGAGCAAAGTTTTCCAGATGATCACTCGGGTAGGCGATACGTGGATTGAGAGGCAAATACGTCACATCAAGTGCCGATGATGTCTGCCCGCCAGCAAAGCCTCTTGGCATAATGAACGTCACGATCTGGATGGGGTGATCTTCGGGAATGAACTCGACGAAAACTGTGGTGCCGGACACAAGGGCGTTGAGATTCTTGAGGGAATTCCTGCGGTTCTGTCGAACGGTGTCTTCCAGCCTCGTGAGATCTCCATTGCTCCGTTCCACGCTGAGGATCGTGCCGGGCGCGTTTTTGCCAAAGTTGTTGAGCAACCAGTATTTGAGCGCGGTATCGTGATGGAGATAAATGGAAACGAGCACGACAAGGGCCGCAAAAAAGAGGATTGCGAGATTTAATGCAAGACTGTCTTCCGCTGCTTCCCTCGGGTTCAGCATGAGCCTTACTTTCTGTTTCGAACTGCAATTTCATTATGCGCAAATGGCTGAAACGCGTCAATTTTCAGAGGAAGTGACTTCATGATCCTGACCCTTGCCGTATCCGGCTATCGTTCCTTGCGCGATATTGTTCTGCCGCTCGACAGGATCACTCTGGTCACCGGAGCAAACGGGAGCGGCAAATCGAGCCTCTACCGCTCCATTCGACTGCTTGCGGAAGTTTCACAGGGGCGGGCAATCGCATCGCTCGCGGCCGAAGGCGGCCTGAATTCCACGCTTTGGGCCGGACCCGAAGCCTTTTCAAGGTCAATGAAACGCGGTGAGGTCCCTGTTCAGGGGACCGTGCGCAAGAACGTCATCAGTCTGAAACTCGGGTTCGCGGACGAAGACTACGGCTACGCCATTGACCTCGGTCTGCCTGCGGACGCGGGACGATCCTTTTTCTCCATGGATCCGGAGATCAAGGTGGAAGCCCTTTGGGCCGGGGAGGCCCTGTCCCGCTCAAATGAAATCGCCGGCAGGAGCGGCCCGACCGTCAAAGTGCTCAACGAGCGGGGGCAACGGTTGCCCGTTGTTCAGAACCTAGCCCGTTTTGACAGCATGATGACCCATGCGGCCGATCCGAAGGATGGACTGGAACTGCTTGTTCTCCGGGAACGCATGCGGGCCTGGAGGTTCTACGATCATCTGCGCACGGATCGTGATGCCCCCGCACGGTTTCCGAAGATTGGGACCCGCACACCCGTCTTGAGTGCGGACGGAGGAGATCTTGCCGCGGCCCTTCAGACCATCCTGGAGATTGGTGACGAAGTGGCGCTCGCGGAGGCGATTGATGACGCGTTTCCCGGGGCGGCGATCGAGGTTACCGTCAATGACGGCTATTTTGAATTGCTGATGCAGCAAAAGGGGCTGTTGCGGCCGCTCAAGACCGGCGAATTGTCGGACGGTACGTTGCGCTATCTTCTGCTGACGGCGGCGCTGTTGTCGCCGCGACCGGCGCCGCTGGTAGTGTTGAACGAACCTGAAACGAGCCTGCATCCGGCGTTGCTGGAACCTCTGGCGAGGCTGATCAGCAAAGCTGCTGAAAACACCCAGGTCATTGTCGTGTCCCACGCCGATGACCTGGTTTCCTTTCTGGCAGAACAGCCCGGTTGTGTTCGCTATGACTTGCGCAAGGAACTGGGTGAAACGGTTGTCGACAATGTCGAAGTGCCGCGCTGGGCCTGGCCGAAGCGATAAAAATCCACAAGTTGGAAGAAGAAGGGTAAGCTTTTGATTTGCCGCTGCTATTGCCAATTCTACCAGCGGTCTTATCTTAGATTCATGTTTCGCTCCTGCAAAAAAAATGACGAGGTGTCGTTACGTCGCGAGTTGACGTTAACGGAAGGATGCGTCATGTCAGGTGAGACCCAGAGAGGTGGCACTTCACGCATTGCATTGATCGCCGTGGGGGGAAACGTTGGAAACTGAAGGGTTTTCCGGGTTTCAAGAGCGATCAGGGCGAGGGGTGAAGCGATAAACATACGTTGGAGAACGGTATGACGACTGCGGAGGAGTGGAACGAGGACTTCAAACCTCGTCCGGTACATGAGTATCTTCAAACCACTGTCGATCAATTCGGTGCGCGACCGGCGGCCGATTTCATGGGCAAGGTCTGGACCTATGACGAGATCGGTGAACTGGTCGACCGGACCGCAGCCGGACTTCAGGCAATGGGGGTCGGACCGGGTGTCCATGTCGGCCTGTGCCTGCCGAACACGCCCTATTACACGATCTTCTATTTCGCGATCCTGAAGATCGGCGGTACCGTTGCCAATTTCAATCCGCTCTACGTGGAACGGGAAATCTCCTTCCAGGCGCGCGACGCCGATGTGCGCATCATGGTCACCATGGATCTGAAGGTGATCTACGACAAGGTCGAGGCCGTGCGGAAGGAAAAGCTGCTCGACAAGATTATCGTCTGTCCGATGACCTTCTGTCTCCCGACTGTCAAGAAGGTGCTGTTCAGCCTGTTCAAGCGGAAAGAGATCGCCAGCATTCCGCAGGATGACGCACATGTCTGGTTCGACGACCTGCAGACTAAAGGCGCTCAGCCGAAGCCGGTGGAGATCGATCCGAACGAGGCGATTGCGGTGCTTCAATATACCGGCGGCACAACCGGCGTTCCGAAGGGAGCGATGCTCACGCACCGAAACCTTTCGGCCAATATCGAGCAGATGCGTTGCGTGTTCGAAGCGGCGCGTGCCGGTGAAGAAAAGATGCTCTGCGTCTTGCCGTTTTTCCACGTCTTCGCAATGACGGTGGCCCAGAACCTGTCAATCATCCTGGGCGCGGAAATGGTGCTGCAACCGCGGTTCGAACTGAAGGCGCTGCTTGAAGCCATCAAGCGCAAGAAAGTGACCCTGTTCCCCGGCGTTCCGACCATCTACACGGCGATCAACAACTCGCCGATGACGGCCAATTATGACCTGTCGAGCATCAATCTCTGCCTGTCCGGTGGCGCGCCGCTGCCGGTCGAGGTGAAGGAGAGTTTCGAAAAGCTCACGGGATGCATCCTGGTGGAAGGCTATGGCCTGACGGAGTCCTCACCGGTGGCGGCGGTCAATCCGCTTGACGAGAACCGCCGTGCCGGATCGATCGGTCGCCTGGTACCAGGCACCACGGCAAAATTTGTCAGCATCGAGGATCGGGCCACGGAAGTCGCGCTGGGCGAGAAGGGCGAGCTCTTGCTGCATGGCCCCCAGGTGATGAAGGGCTACTGGAAACGGGACGACGCAACGGCCGAGTGCATCACGCCGGAAGGCTACCTGCACACGGGTGACGTCGGATATCAGGACGAGGATGGTTTTATCTACCTCGTCGACCGGATCAAGGATCTGATCCTGTGTTCGGGCTACAACGTCTATCCGCGTGTCATCGAGGAGGCGATCTATCAGCACGAGGCAGTTGACGAGACCATCGTCATTGCTGTCCCGGACGACTATCGCGGTCAGTCACCAAAGGCGTTCATCAAGCTGAAGGAAGGTCATTCCATGACGCATGACGACATGCAGACCTTCCTGAAGGATCATCTCTCGCCGATCGAGTTGCCTCGCGACATCGAATTCAGGGATGAACTGCCAAAGACCATGGTTGGCAAACTGTCCAAGAAGGAACTTGTCGAGGAAGAGGCCCAGAAACGGGCCGCGGCCGAGGCGCAAAGCGCCTGATCGACAACCGTTATGACATTTCTGTGCGGGCGCTTCCGATCGGAGCGCCCGTCCTTCTTTGTGGCCGACACAGGCCTGCTTTCCGGTCTAGTTCGAATAGCCGCGTCCGTCCGCGGCCCTGGCCAATTCCCGCCCTCGTTTGGCCTCACGCCGGACCGTGTAGATCGAGGCCGCAATGATCACGCCGGCACCGATCAGGGTCTCGAGGCGCGGCCACTGGCTGAAAACCAGGGCCCCCAGGATGGTGGCATAGAGCAGGCGCGTGTAGTCGAGTGAGGCGATGGCCGTGGCTTCGCCTGCCTTGAACGCCTGGATATTCGACATTTGGGCTGCCCAGGAGACGATGCCAACGGCCAGGAGCAGTCCCCATTGCTCGAGCGTCGGCGCCTGCCAGGTCATGAGAGCGGGCACCAGCATGATCAGGCCGACACCAAGCGCCTGGTAGGTGAGGATCGTGACCGGCGCATCGGTACGGGTCAGCAGGCGAACCACGATCATGACAAGGCCCGCGCAGGCTGCACTGGCGATGGCGAAGAGCGCATAGAGGTCCACTAAGCCTTCTCCGTCAGGCCTCAGCATCAGCAAAACGCCGATGAAGCCGACAATCGTAGCGCCCCAGCGATGGATACCGACCGTTTCACCCAGAAACCAGATTGCAAAGAGGGTAACGAAGAAGGTCTTGGAGAAGCTGATCGCGGTGGCGTCGGCAAGGGGCATCTCGATGACAGCGGTAAAGCCCAGGAGCATCGCCGTGGTGGCGACAATGATGCGGGTGATCTGAAGCCCCGGTCGCTTGGTTGCCAGCGAAGTCGGCAGACCACTCAGGATTTTCGGAGCCACGATCGCCAGCATGATGAACTGCCTGACAACCAGGATCTGGAACACGCTGAGGTCTTGCCCGAGAAACTTGATCAGGGTCACCATGATGGAAAAGAGAAAGGCTGCCTGAAGGATCCAGAGCGCCCCGATCGTGTTGGAGGGCAGTTGCGACACAAGCGTACGCAGTCTCTGGACAGGGGTTCCCGATTGGTCAGGGGGCTCGGTCTTGTTTCCGGTACCGTCCGGCACCGGGTCCTTGGGAGATATATCCATTTGGTGTCCTGAGCCGGGCGTTCAGGCAAGGTGGATCGTTCGACCTTGAAAAGGAGTGCCTGATTTTGCCGGCAAGTTCGATGGCGATGCAAGCTTAACGGTTTTGTCAAATATGGAAAGAGGAGAGCTACAAGTTTGCCAATGGGCGAGAGCAGCCTAGTATTCAGATGGAAGATCAAAGGGAGAGACAGGATGCGCAAGATACAGACCCAGGGGATCCACCATATCACCCTAGTAGGGGCGGATCGGCAGACGTCAATCGACTTCTGGGAAGGCGTGCTCGGGATGCCCTTTGTCTTCGAGCAACCCAATCTCGACGACCCCAATCAGAGCCATCTCTATTTCGATCCCGGTGACGGTCGGCTGATCACGATCTTCACAAACGAGGACAGGAAGCCCGACGCGGAACCGGCGCCGCAGGACATAGGCTGCGTGCATCACATGGCTCTCAATGTTTCGCAGGCAACGTTCCGGCAGATAGCGGAACGTCTTGAGGAACGCGGTGTCCAGCACAGCGGGCCGAAGGATCGGGGATTTATGGATTCCATCTATTTCCGCGACCCGCTTGGTCTCCTGATCGAGTTGGCAAGCTACCGTTTTGAACCTCCGGCGGGTGTCGCCATGGGCCAGGTCATGCTGGAGGCGCACAGGCTGCGGGTCGCGCGCGGCGATTACAATATTCAGGAAATTCATCTCGCAGACGCAATTGAGAACCTGACGCAGAAAACGCAGCAAAGTCTTTCCGAGGACAGGTCAGCTCGAAATCCCTATCAGTCGTGAGGGAGATTGTAGTCTCTAAAACACATCTAAAACCGCAATTTGCGTTCAGATTTGGGTGAAAGACTGGTCTGAACGGAAAATGGGTATTATGTTCTGATAAAGGGATCAGTCCCTGACCCGTTGAAACGGTGTTTTATCCGGGAAGTCCTTCCCAAGATTGCAGGTCCAAATTCATGAATCAGATTGCCACTCCGAAGTTCGGTGTTGGAGCGCCGTTGCGCCGTAAGGAAGATGAGCCGCTGATTACCGGGGAAGGTATCTACACGGCTGACTACATGCCCGAGGGCTGCCTTCACGGCTTTGTTGTCCGCTCAGCCATGGCCCATGCAAAGATCAGCGTAGAGAACGCAGACGAGATCCGCGAGATGGACGGGGTCCATCTGGTCCTGACCGGCAAGGAAGTCGACGGTAAGAAGATGCCGACCCAGGCGCGGTTGAAACAGGCGGACGGAACAGACTACTGGCTGCCGCCACAGCCGGTTCTGTGTTCAGACGTGGTTCGTTATGTCGGTGACGCAATTGCGTTCATCGTTGCCGACGACCTGAACACGGCCAAGAACGCGGCAGAGATGCTTGAGGTCGACTACGATCCGCTCGACCTTGTTGTTGGCATTGAAAACGCCCTAGCGCCGGGTGCCGTGAAGGTCTGGCCGGAGCACGGCTCCAACCTGGCCTTCACCTTCGGTCAGGGGGACGAAGCCAAGACGGAGGCGGCCTTCGCACAGGCTGACCGCGTTGTCTCGGTAGAGCTGGTCAACAACCGGATCGTTGCGAACTACATGGAGCTGCGCGGCTGCGTGGCCGAGCACGATCCGGAAGACGGGCGTTTCAAGCTGACCCTGGGAACGCAGGGTGGCCACGGTATGCGGGACACCATTTGCAGTATCCTGAAGCTCGACAAGGAGAACCTGCGTGTCATCACCCCGGAAGTTGGCGGTGGTTTCGGTACCAAGCTGTTCTGCTATCGCGAGTATCCCCTGAGCCTGATCGCTGCGGAACAGCTCGGGAAACCGGTGCGCTGGGCAGGTGACCGCATGGATCATTTCGTGACCGATGCACATGGTCGCGACAATCTTTCGACCGCGGAATTGGCGCTTGACGGCGACAGCCGGATCCTGGGACTGCGGGTCCATGTGAAGGCGGCGATGGGCGCTTATCTCCACCAGTTCGGGCCGTTCATTCCCCATGTCGGCGTGTCGATGTCCTCCGGTCTCTATGACATTCCGGCGGTATTCGCGAAGGTGGAAGGCGTTTACATGCATACGGTTCCGACCGACGCCTTCCGTGGTGCCGGAAGACCGGAAGCTGCCTATCTGATCGAACGTCTGATTGAAAAGGCGGGCGAAGAAACCGGCCTGGGTCCGGTCGAAATCCGCAAGCGGAACTTCATCAAGCCGGAGCAGTTGCCCTACACCACTCAGACCGGGCGCATGTATGACACCGGCGATTTCGCCGGTCATCTCAACAAGGCCATGGAAGTGGCCGACTGGGCCGGATTCAAGTCCCGCCAGAGCAAGTGCGCTGAGGTTGGCAAGTTTCGCGGCATCGGGCTCAGCACCTATATCGAGGCCTGCGCCTTTGCCGGGAGCGAGGAAGCAACCGTCGAAGTCGGGGATGAAGGCAACGTCACGCTGTTGATCGGCACCCAAACCAACGGGCAGGGACATGCAACTGCTTACAGCCAGGTCGTGGCCGAGCAGTTTGGTGTCAATATCGAGGATATCGAAGTCATTCAGGGTGACACGGACCGCGTTCGGAAAGGCGGCGGCACCGGTGGCTCCCGTTCGATCCCGATCGGCCTGCCGTCGGTGCGTGACGCCAGCATATCGCTGGTCAAGAAGGTCAAGGAACTGGCCGCCGACAGGCTGGAAGCCGGTGTCGAGGATCTTGAACTGGAGAGCGGGGTCGTGCGCGTGGTCGGAACCGACCAGCAGATCACCCTGGCCGAGATCGCTGCGGCGTCTGACGAACCGCTTTTCGCGCGCGAAGAGGTGTCACAAAGTGAGTGCACCTATCCGAACGGAACCCATATTTGTGAAGTCGAGATCGATCCGGACACAGGCGATATCGCAATCGAGAACTACGTCATCGTCGATGATTTCGGTGTTACGGTGAACCCTCTGCTTCTCGCCGGTCAGGTCCACGGAGGAGCCGCATCCGCGCTCAGCCAGGCCATGTGCGAGCAAACGGTCTATGACGAGGACGGGCAGCTTCTGACGGCTTCGCTGCTGGACTACCGCATGATCCGTGCAGCCGATCTGCCACCGATCCATTTTGAAACCCGCAACATTCCGTCCACGACGAATGCCATGGGCATCAAGGGAGCCGGCGAGGCCGGAACCATCGGTGGCTGCGCGGCGATCATGAACGCGGTTCAACAGGCGCTCAAAGACGGAGCCGGGGTCACGGATATGATCGACATGCCTGCAACACCGCTGCGTGTATGGGATGCGATACAGGCGGTGAGGTAACTCGTTGCTTCAAGTGTCTTAGATACAGAAAGGCCGGAGGTTCTCCTCCGGCCTTTGTCGTTTCATTCGGCAGGCTGCGACAAAGGTGCGCCACCGTTGCGCTCATATTCCCAGATACTCTCCTCAAAAGCGCGAAGTCGTTTGTAAACGGAGATTAGCTCGACAATCGTTGTCCAGGCATTCACCAGATACTGGAAAGAACTTTCAACGCGGTTGAAGGCCCTCACGATCTGCTGCATGACGCCGAGCGTTATTGCTCCTGAGACAATTGTCGGAGCAAGGGCGACATAGGGAACCAGAACAGTCGCCTGCAGGTAAGACCATTTGGCCACATCAAAATAGAGATAGTGGAAGAACAGCCGGAAGTAGTTCTTTCGAACATTGCCGAAGAGTTCGTTCACCGATGCGGGATCGGCGCGATCATCGTGATCTTCGCCGTAGACGAGTTCCTTTCGATAGGCCGCCTCGACCTTCTGGTTGTTGAATTCCAGGCCTGGCAGTTTGATGCCGACGGCTGCGAGCAGAACCGTTCCGGAGGCCGCCGACAAGATTGCGACGTAAACAAGCGAATGTTCGACCGGTCCGATCCAGGGCAATTCAGTCACGTTTTTCGACAGGTCCCATAAGAGCGGAAGAAACGCGATGAGCGTCATCACGGAACGCATGAATGAAACACCAAGACCTTCCATGATCCTGGCAAAGCGCATCGTATCCTCTTGCACGCGCTGCGCAGCACCTTCGACGCTACGTACCAAATGCCAATGCGCCATGTAGTAGTCATTCATGGCCGTGCGCCAGCGAAAGATGAAATGCTTGATGAAAAAGTCCAGGACCACCGCGATGGCGACGTAAAGGGCCGCAATCCAGAAGAAGGTCGACATTTCCTTCATGTAGGCGTTGAAGGTGACGCTTCCCGGTTCTGCCAGGGCCCTTTGGATCAAATCGTAAAACGATCCGAACCATTCGTTGATCTTGACGTCCAACTGAACCTTGTACCAGGTCACCCAAAGGATGATGACGGATCCTATCCATGCCCAGAGAAACCATTGGCGGCTTTTGAAAAACGAACGGAACATTGGCGATTGCCTCTCGAGTCGGGACTTTGCGAAATTATAGATACCTGTTTACGCAAAGGGACTGGCGGGAGGTCAGTTGAGGCAGTTGTGAAGAGTTATTGACAGTATTTCGTACACTTTGCTGGGAGGCAGATGTCAATGTTGGCAATCTCCACGAGGCAATATTGCAATGTGGCCGGGCTCGCGTGATACTGGGCCTCCCAACCGATTTGAATTTCCAACCTTTGCCGGCCACGTTCTGACCGGAATTTGCCGCTAGCGGCATGTTGAAGAGCGGCCTTGGCTGCGCTGTTTAATTTCTGCGATCCTTTGGTTCGGCGCGTCGCGGAATTCGTCACACTTGCGCCGTTCCCGGACGACTATCATGGCGCCCTCAAGCGCAAGCACCCAATCACGCACCCAGTCGGTCTCGACCGGCATGACACGTCATGCCCCCTTGCTGGGTATTTCGCTCAAGCTTGCTTCGACCATCGCGTTCTTTGTCATGGCGACTGCGCTCAAGATCGCGGCTGACGAGGTACCAATCGGGCAGCTTGTGTTCGCCCGCAATTTTTTTGGCCTCTTTCCCGTGTTGCTGATGGTGGGCATGCGCGGGGAACTGGGTCTTGCGTTCAAGACCAGCAATCCACGAGGCCATTTGACCCGGGCCACCGTTGGCCTGTCGGCAATGGTGTGTTCCTTCACGGCGCTTTACCTGTTGCCTCTCCCGGATGCGACGGCGATCGGTTTTGCCACGCCGCTGATCGTTGTTGTGCTCGCGTTCTTCCTTCTGGGCGAAAAGGTCCGTATCTATCGCTGGAGTGCCGTCGCGGTTGGTTTCCTGGGAATTCTGGTGGTCTTGTCACCGCATCTGGGCGAGGGGCAGTTGGACAATGCCTCCGCGCTGGGAGCCCTGCTGGGGGTCATGGCTGCGTGTTTCGCCGCGCTTGCCATGATCACTGTGCGCAAATTGTGTGAAACGGAAAGAACGTCGACTATCGTCACCTGGTTTGCAGGGGCATCCACCGTTCTCGCTCTACTGACCCTGCCATTGGGGCTGGCCTTCCCGGGACAAGCCTGGATCCTGCCGGATGCGTCCACTTTCGGTCTGCTGTTGTTGATTGGTCTGGCTGGTGGTGTCGGACAGATCCTGCTCACCCAGAGCTACCGCTTCGCCGAGGCCTCGACCATCGCTCCGTTCGACTATGTGAACATGCTGTGGGCGATCATCATCGGATGGGTGGTGTTTTCAGAAATCCCGGTTCCGGAAGTCGTTGTTGGCGCTGTCATCGTGATCGCCGCCGGTGTCTTCGTCATCTATCGCGAGCATCGGCTCGGGCTCGATCGCACCAAGTCCCGCCGCGCTTCGACCCCTTCGAGGTCGTGAAGCGGGACAGGCATTGTTCTGCCGCGGGATGAACCGGAGGCAGAGTGTGACGTCCGTCGTCTCTAGGGCTGGTAATTGAATG
Organism: Roseibium sp.; assembly: GCA_017643925.1. Lineage (GTDB taxonomy): Bacteria > Pseudomonadota > Alphaproteobacteria > Rhizobiales > Stappiaceae > Roseibium. Next base: position 52,485 of record JAEPML010000009.1, read on the forward strand.
TCTCGACAGCGCTTTTGGTTCCGTCCGGGAAGATCAATTGGACGCTGATCGATTGGGTGGATCCGGCCGGAAGCTCGATATAGGGCTTGTCTTTCAGGACCGCGTTCGGATTGGACGGATCACATTCGTCCAGTTCCCACATCTGGTCGAGCGGTCCGCCGTTCAGGCCGTAGAAAACATAGTCGATCCCGCATTTCCAGCTTTCCAGATGCGTGAAATAGATCAGCTGCTGTCCCTGCCAGTCCCGAAAGGAGACCCAGCTTGTCTTGGTCAGGTCCAGGATCTGTTTGATCTGCTCGGGCGGCATGCCTTGCGCATTTGCCCCTGTTGTCAGGGGGATCGGGGACAGAGAGATGCAAAGTCCAACCAGGGCTGCTTTGACGAAATGCATTGGAACCTCCCGGGAAAAATCTTGTCCGGCCGCTAAAAGGCCTTGAAGGTAATGATGGTCTTGGTGTCCTGGATGCCGCCGATCGGGTGAACCTTTTCATTGACGAAATGGCCGATATCAGCGCCGTCCTCGATGTAGAACTTCACCAGAAGATCATAGTCGCCGCTTGTGGAATAGACTTCCGACGCAATCTCTGCATCCGCAATCGCATTTGCGACCTGATAGGTCTTGCCCAACTGACATTTGATCATCACGAAAAACGGGGTCATGAAGCGCTCCGGGCGTTGAAACTGTTGGTCTGTCACCAAGGACATCGCCTATCTGGCTCCGCCAGTCAATTGCTTAAAGAGAGCTGGCCACGCGCTCTTGCAATCGGGCGGCTGCCTTGCTAGCAGTGCAGGTGTCTCATGGGGGTGCCCGGCAATCGTGGATCGGGCTGAGAGGCGTTCTGCCAACTCCTTGAACCTGATCCGGCTGACACCGGCGGAGGGATTTGAGATGGTTACTGACACCAGCTTCAATCACATTCAATCTGGACAGCTGAAAGCGCTTCCGCAACCCTTTTGCGGAGGTGGGAAATGAGCCTGTCCGTTGCTGCCTCGACGCAGAGCCTGTCCGCGCAGACCGTTTATGAACAGCTGCAGGATGTGCGGCTGAAGGCACCGCGCGTCCACGCAATCACCAATTCCGTCGCGCAGACATTCACGGCAAATGTTCTGCTGGCGCTCGGAGCGGTGCCGTCCATGACCATTGCACCGGAAGAGGTTGCCGCGTTTGCGTCCAGCTCGGATGCTCTCCTGGTCAACCTGGGAACGCTCGACGATACCCGGAAAGCGGCGATACCGGTGGCCATCGAAGCAGCGCGCAGTGCCGGGCGGCCCATTTCCATAGATCCTGTGTTCGTCAACCGGTCGAAGGTCCGTTGCAGTTTTGCGCGTGCTCTGATGGAAACCGGACCGGATCTGGTGCGCCTGAACGCCGACGAGATGGCAGCCTTGTTCAATGACCGCGCCGAAGTCGACAATCTGATTTCGGCAGGGACCGTATTTGCGGTGACCGGTGAAGAAGACAAGATTGAAGGCAACGGCGAGGACTTTCGGCTGCTCAACGGGCATCCGTTGATGGGGCGTGTCACCGCAACGGGTTGCGCTGGAGGTGCCGTGCTTGCGGCGTTTCTGGCCGTGGGAACCGACAAGGCACTGTCTGCGGCATGTGGTCTCTCGGTCTTCAATATTGCCGGTGAAATTGCCGCGTCCAACGCTGCGGGGCCTGGAAGCCTGGTGCCCGAGCTGCTGGATGCTCTCTATGCCCTGTCGCTCCGCGATATCGAGAGCCGGTTGAAGACGGCCTGACGCGCGAATTCCCATCCAAATGGAGGTGCTCATGACCGCTATCGCGGTAACTATTGCAGGATCAGACTCCGGAGGCGGTGCCGGTATTCAGGCCGACCTCAAGTCCTTTTCCGCAAATTGTGTCTATGGTGCTAGTGTTCTGACCGCACTGACCGCACAGAACACGCTGGGCGTCAATGCGATCCACGACGTGCCGCCTGATTTCGTCCGTGCCCAGATGGATGCGGTCTATTCGGATCTTGCAGTGAAGGCCACCAAAATCGGGATGCTGTCAGGTGTTCCCATCATCGAAGCGGTCTCTGAAGGTCTCAGGGCTCATCAAACGGGCCCTGTTGTTCTGGATCCGGTGATGGTGGCCGCTTCCGGTGATCCGCTGCTGGCGGAAAGTGCCGTTGATTGCCTGCAGACCGTGCTTGTGCCGCTTGCCGATGTGATCACGCCAAATCTGCACGAGGCAGCCAGGATGCTTCGGTGCGACATGGCCTCGACGGAGGATGAAATGCGACGTCAGGCCGAAGACCTCCTGAAGCTCGGGGCAAAGTCGGTTCTTCTGAAAGGCGGTCATGGCACCGGGGCGGAAAGCTCGGATCTCCTGTTCGATGGTACCGGGAACGAGATCTGGCTCCGCTCGGAACGGATTGCAACGGAAAATACCCACGGAACCGGCTGCACACTGTCTTCAGCCATCGCGGCCGGCCTTGCAAAAGGATTGGACCTTGAAACCGCGATCCGCGCGGCCAAGGCCTATATCCAAATGGCGATTGCCGCCGCCGATCAACTTGAAATCGGGAGCGGTCATGGGCCGGTCCATCATTTCCATCAGTTCTGGGACAAGTGAAATGACTGACAGAGAGGCAGACACAAAGGCACGCTGGACACGCCGCGGGCTTCTCACCGCGACCGCCGCGGCCGGGGCAGGGGCTCTGGCTGCCCCGGCAATTGCGCAGGGCAGTGAAACGCTCGAGTGGAAAATGGTGACATCCTGGCCGAAGAACCTGCCGGGGCCGGGTGTCACGGCGCAGCGGATCGCCGATCAGGTCGGCCTGATGTCGGGCGGCCGCTTCACCATCCGGCTCTATGCTGCTGGCGAACTGGTGCCGGCACTGGGCGTTTTCGATGCGGTCTCGGCCGGAACTGCCCAGATGGCTCATACCGCGTCGTTCTTCTGGCAAGGCAAGGTTCCGGCGTCGGTCTTTTTCACGGCTATCCCGTTCGGCCTGCTACCGCATGAGCACATCGCATGGATCGAACGTGGTGGCGGTCAGGAGCTCTGGGAGGAGCTTTATGCCCCCTTCGGCCTGAAGCCTGTAATGGCCGGCAACACGGGTGTGCAGATGGGCGGTTGGTACAAGTCAGAGCTTCGGGACCTGTCCAGCCTGAAGGGGCTGAAGATACGGATGCCCGGCCTTGGTGGTGAAGTGATGCGCCGGCTCGGGGCAACGCCGGTGGGGCTGCCCCCGGGTGAGCTCTTCCAGGCGCTGCAGTCCGGTGTTCTGGATGCAACAGAGTTCCTGGGACCCTGGTCTGACCGGGCCATGGGGTTCCACAAGGTGGCCAAGAACTATTACACACCGGGTTTCCATGAGCCGAACGGCACGGGTGAAGCCCTGTTCAATGTCGAAGCCCTCAACACCCTGCCGGAGGAATTCCGGGCGATCGTGCTGGAGGCCTGCCGTGCGGAAAACGGCAGGGCACTTGCGGAAAGCGATTGGGAAAATGCGGGCAGCCTGCAGTTGCTGCAGGAAGAGGACGGCGTCACGGTCAGGCCCTATCCGGCGGACATTCTGTCCGCCTTGAGGGAGGCAACGGCTGTCGTGCTTGCGGAATTTGCGGAAAAGGACGCGCTTGGCGGGCGCATTTATGAAAGTCACAAGGCGGCGAAGGATCGACTGGCGCCCTGGAGTGATGTTGCAATGCGCCGCTTCATGGCGGCGCGGGACGCCGCAGGCTGATCAGAGGTGCCGCGGCCGTCCTTTGCCGCGGCTTCTTGTTATTCCGCGACAGTCTTCTGGGTTTGGGTTCCCAATCCCGAGATTCCCAATGTCATGACGTCTCCCGGCTTCAGGAAAACCGGTGGTTTCATGCCCATGCCGACGCCTGGGGGTGTCCCGGTCGTGATCACGTCGCCAGGTTCCAGTTCCATGATCGTCGACAGATAGGCGACGATTTCCCGGACTGAAAAGATCATCGTTGATGTGTTGCCGGTCTGTCGCCGCTCACCATTCACATCCAGAAACAGGTCCAGGTTCTGGGGATCAGCGATTTCGTCTGCTGTTGCAACGAAGGGGCCAAGCGGGCCGAAGGTCGGGGCGCTCTTACCCTTGGTCCATTGGCCCGTGCCTTCCAGTTGCCAGGCACGTTCTGAAACGTCGTTGCAGACCAGGTAGCCGCCCACATACTCGAGCGCGTCGGCCTCGGAGACTTGCCAGGCAGGCCTGGAGATCACGAAGGCCAGTTCGACTTCCCAATCAAGTTTCGTAGATCCTGCAGGAACACGCACGTCGTCGTCCGGGCCGCAGATGCTCGAGGGTGCTTTTGTGAACACCACCGGTTCTGCCGGAATGGGCATGCCGGCTTCTTCAGCGTGATCCCGGTAGTTCAGACCGATCGCAATGAAATGGCCGGGTCGGGCAATCGGGGAACCAAGACGTGGCGAGCCCTCGACGACCGGCAAGTCGGAAGCGTCAAGCTTGGCGAGACTGGACAAGGTTTCTTCGGAATATGCCGATGCGTTCAGATCATCGATATGCTCGGAAAGGTCGCGAAGTGTACCGTCCGGGCCCAAGAGGCCGGGTTTTTCGGCGCCGACGGCACCGTAACGAATGAGCTTCATGTATACCTCTTTCTTTTATATATTATGTAGAGGATCCAGTTTTTGATGCCTTTTGACAAGGCCGGAATGCCGTTTAGGCGTTCGGTTGCTCGAACCAGCGGAGCTGTTTTTCTCCAATGATACCCACAGGTTACCTTAGGGTACCTGTGGCAAAGCAGCAACGGCAAGGTGGAAAGTTACGTTTCCGTAAGCTGAAGGTCTATTTGCTCATTTTTTGTGCAAAAGAGTGAGCGTGTGTCAGTCACGTGACAAACACCCCCTGAACTGAAGCGAAAATCGACACGTTGCGCTCGAGCGCCGTTTCTCGCAGCCGTTTTACTCGACTTTTTGCGCTGCAGCATGCGTGTTTTGCCAAAAGGTCAAAATTATATTTCAGTTGAAACCGCATTCGTTCTCCGAAAAGCCTGTGTCAAGAAGTCATGGCTCCTCAGATGGCAAGGAGATGGGAGAAAACGCAATGCTGTGGGCAAATAAAAAGTCAGTATTATTTACAAGTACTGCAATAGCTGTATCAATGATCGCACAGGTGGCGAATTCGGGTGGATTCGCGCTAAGAGAGCAGAGCTCCTATTTTCAGGGCATGTCTTTTGCCGGATACGGGACGTCTGGAGACTCGATCTCCTCCATGTTCTGGAACCCCGCTTCGTTGATCGGGGCGCAACAGGGACTGACGGTTGAAGCGCATAACTCGCTGATTATTCCGTATTCCGAGATCAACGGAACGCTTTCGGGCGGTTTTCTCGGCTCGTCCTCGATCGGAAGTGGCGACATCGCGTCAGATGCCTTCATTCCGGCCTCCTACGCGGCCTATCGATTGAATGACCAGTGGATCTTCGGTGTCGGCATCAATGCTCCCTTCGGTTTGACAACGAAACCGGAGCAAAACTGGGCCGCGCAGTTCTATTCCAGGACGTCGAAGGTGTTTTCGCTGAATGTCAATCCGACGGTCACCTACCAGATCAATGACATGATTGCCGTGGCTGCCGGTGTGCAGGTTCAGTATCTCGATGTCAGCCTGAAATCGGCCGACGCCACGTCTGCAGGCTTTGCGCGTTCAAACGAGATCTCCGGTGACGACATCGGCTATGGCGTGACCGCGGGTATCACAGTCAAACCCTTTGATGGCACCGAGTTCGGCCTTGGATATCGCTCCGGCGTGTCTCACAAGCTGAATGGAGATCTCTATGCCAGCGGTGCAACGAGTGCCATCAGCCTGGGTGTGATCACACCGGACATGGTCAACTTTTCCGCCAAGCAGAAGATCAATGACAAGCTTCGTGTTCTGGGTACGGTCGAGTGGACCAACTGGAGCCGCCTCAAGGCGCCGCGCGCGATCTCGGACACGACGGGGGCCGCGCTGACGACCCTCCACTTCAATTATGATGATGGCTGGTTCTTCTCGCTGGGCGGCGAGTACGATTACAATGACAAGCTGACATTCCGTGCAGGTCTGGGCTACGAAATCTCCCCGATCGATGAAGAAATCCGTTCCACCCGCCTGCCGGACAACAATCGCTGGTGGCTATCGGCTGGTGCGAGCTACGATTTCAACAAGCACCTCTCGTTTGATCTCGGCTACACCCACATCATTCCGGAATCCACGAAGATCAACATCGATTCCAGTCACCAGGATTACAACGCAGCGTTTGGGACCTATACCGCCGATGTCGACAGCCATGTCAACATCATCAGCGCGTCCCTGCGCTACAGGTTCTGATCCGTCGAACGGCAACAGATTGAAAAAGGGCCGGTGCAGTTGCACCGGCCCTTTTGTCACTGGCGTTCGGCATCAGAAGGCGGCGGGATAAAGGCCACCATCCATCAGGATATTCTGTCCGGTGATGTATCCGGCGTGTTGAGAACACAGGAATGCGCAGGCCTGGCCGAACTCGGCTGCATTGCCAAAGCGCCTTGCCGGAATTTCGCCTGCCTGCTCTGCCCGGATCTGATCGATGCTCTTGCCGCTTTGTTCCGCGGAGCGTTCAAAACCACCCTTGAGCCGGTCGGTATCCATCTTGCCTGGCAACAGGTTGTTGACGGTGATGCCATGCGGCGCAAGCTGTCGGCACACACCGGCAAGAAATGCGGTCAGTCCGGCTCTCGCACCGCTTGAAAGATCCAGTCCCTCGATCGGCATCTTCACCGACAGGGAGGTGATGTTGACGACCCTACCGAAGCCGCGCTCCTTCATACCCGGCACGACGGCCTGGATCAGTTCGACAGGGGTCACGAAATTCTGGACTGTGCCATCGAGCAAGGCCTGCCGGTCGAGTTCCGAATAGTCTCGCCGGGGCGGGCCGCCATTGTTGTTTACAAGTATGTCCGGATCCGGGCATGCCGTCAGCAAGGCCTTTTGACCTTCGGGGGTTGAAACATCGGCTGCCACGCTGAGCACGGCAACCCCATATTTTTGTTCCAACGCCGATCGCGTTTCGGCCAGAACCGCCTCGTTTCGACCGTTCAGGACGATGCTGCATCCGGCCTCCGCCAATGCTTCGGCGCAGCCCTTTCCAAGGCCGCGACTGGATGCGCATATAATTGCCTTCTTGCCCTTTAGGCCCAGATCCATTGCTCGAACTCCCTTTGCGCCGGATTTCACAAGCCGTTATTGGGCTGTTCAGGGATTCTGTCAATTGAGTGCGAGCTCTGCCGGTCCGCGTGCGTGGCCAGAAGCCGCGTGCCCTGAAAGAGAACGCGACGAAACAATTCCGTTATTCTTTTCTGAGGTGGGTAACAACTTTTGCGCCGGCAAAGGCGCAAGTTGTCATAATAGTGATACTTGAATCGCGTATAGCGCTCCAGTGAGATTTTGGAGAAGTGCTATGTCTACCGCAACGTCGACGCGGAACTACCGGGCATTGTTTATTTCAGACGTCCATCTTGGAACCCGTGGCTGCCAGGCAGAGCTGTTGCTCGACTTTCTGAAAGAGCACGAAGCGGAGACCATCTATCTCGTGGGCGATATCGCCGATGGCTGGCGTCTGAAGCGCTCTTGGCATTGGCCGCAGCTTCACAACGATGTGGTCCAGAAGATCCTGAGAAAAGGCCGTAAGGGTGCAAGGATCATCTATATTCCGGGCAACCATGACGAGTTTCTCAGAAACTTCCTGGGAACGCATTTTGGCGGTGTGGAGGTTGTCGACAGCATCATTCACGAGGCGGCGAACGGCCGGCGCTACCTGGTCATCCATGGCGACCAGTTCGATGTCGTGATGCGTCATGCCAAATGGTTGGCCCTCTTTGGTGACAAGGCCTATGTCACCGCCCTGGCCATCAATACATGGTTGAACGTTGGCCGTCGCAAGCTCGGACTGACCTATTGGTCCTTGTCAGCATGGGCGAAACTGAAGGTCAAGAATGCCGTCAGTTTTATTGGCCGTTTCGAAGACACACTGTCAGAAGAAGCGCGCCGGCAGGGCGTTGACGGGGTTATCTGCGGTCATATTCATCATGCCGCGGACCGTGATATGAGGGGCATCCACTACATCAACACAGGTGATTGGGTGGAAAGCTGTACAGCAGTCGCCGAGCACCATGACGGAACTTTCGAGGTGATCCGATGGGTGGAGGAAACCCAGAAGAAGACGGTATCTCACAGGCCGGAGGAAGCGCCGGTCGCCGCATGAGTTCCCTGCTGATAGTCACGGATGCCTGGCACCCGCAGATCAATGGTGTCGTGCGTTCGCTGGAACGCACGTCGGAAGAGCTTGAGGCCGGTGGCATCAGGGTGGAATACCTGACACCTCAGGCCTTCAAGACGCTGCCGTGTCCGACTTATCCGGAAATCAGGTTGTCCCTGACCCATCGCGGTGCGGTGCGCAGAAAGATCGAGGAATTCGATTGCGAACACCTGCACATTGCGACCGAAGGGCCGCTTGGACTGCTGGCCGCCAGTGTTGCCAGGAAGACCGGCCGGGTGTTCACCACCAGCTATCACACGCGCTTTCCCGAGTATCTTTCCGCCCGCATGCCTGTGCCGCTTTCCTGGTCCTACAGCTGGCTGCGCAGGTTTCACAACTCGGGCAGCGGTTGCATGGTGGCAACGCGAACCCTGGAACGCGATCTGCGAGACAGGGGATTTGACAATCTCATGCGCTGGTCCCGGGGTGTCGACGAGAAGCTGTTCAAACCCTACGAAGGGTCGGTCCTTCCGGCGGATTTGCCACGGCCGGTTTTCATGTATGTCGGCCGGGTGGCTGTTGAGAAGAACATCAAGGCCTTCCTGGATCTTGAGCTGCAAGGTTCCAAGGTGGTCGTTGGTGGCGGACCGCAGCTGGATGCCTTGCGTCGTGACTATCCGAGCGTGCTGTTCACCGGTTCAAAACTGGGTGAGGACCTCGCGCGACATTATTCGGATGCCGATGTTTTCGTCTTTCCTTCCCTGACCGACACGTTCGGCAACGTGATGCTGGAAGCCCTTGCGTGTGGGGTTCCCGTCGCCGCCTATCCGGTAATGGGGCCTTTGGATGTCATCGGCGACACGGGGGCGGGCGTCCTGTCTGAAGATCTGAAAGAAGCCGCAGAGGCTGCCCTGGACATTCCGCGTGAGCATTGCCGGGCCGTTGCGCTGAACTACACCTGGGCAGCCTGCGCCAAACAGTTCCTTGAAAACTGCATCGCCGCAAGGGACCGTTACTTTCAGCAGTCCATGAAGGCAGCGGCTGAATAATCAACGCATTTGGTCTGTCGCCAGCGCAGCGAACTTGCCTGCCTCGCTTTTAGTCGATTTCCCATGCGCATGTGTTGAAGTTCGACCTGAACCGGAATAGTCATCGATCAACCCCATCAGAACGTTCAAGGTGATCTTCGATGACTGACGCTGTTTCCAACGCGATCGAATCCGGCTCCGACCCAGAGCCCGCAGCGGTAACGTTTTCCGATATCGAAGCGGCAGCTGCACGCATTCGGACGGAAGCCGTCCTGACGCCGCTTCTCAGCCATCCGGCACTGAACAAGCGGACGGGCGCGACGGTGCTCATCAAGCCTGAAAATCTGCAGCGCAGCGGTTCGTTCAAGTTCAGGGGTGCCTTCAATCGGCTGAACCTTGTTCCGCACGCGAACCGCGCAAACGGCGTCGTGGCGTGTTCCTCGGGCAATCATGCGCAGGGCGTGGCTGCCGGGGCGCAAATCCTGTCCATGCCGGCAACCATCGTCATGCCGGCTGATGCTCCTGCCATCAAGCTGGAGCGCACGCGTGAGTTCGGTGCAACGGTCGTGACCTATGACCGGGACACCGAGGACCGGGATGCCATCGCCAGGGCGCTTTGCGAGGAAACCGGTGCTACCTTTGTGCACCCCTTCAACGATCCTGGTGTGATTGCGGGGCAGGGAACCGTCGGACTTGAAATGGCCCACCAGGCAGAGGCGCTGGGATACCAACTTGATGATGTTCTGGCCTGCACCGGCGGGGGAGGGCTTTCAAGCGGTATTGCACTTGCCCTCGCCGAGAAAGTGCCGACTGCCCGGTTCCATACCGTCGAACCGGAAAATTTCGATGAGTACAGGCGCTCTCTGGAAGCTGGAGAACGCCTGTCGAATACCCAAAAATCCGGTTCCATCTGTGACGCGCTGCTTTCCGAAACTCCTGGAGACATTGGCTTTTCGATCCTTCGTCAACTGGCTGGAGAAGGCGTGACCGTGACAGATGACGAAGCGCTTGAAGCTGTTGCGTTTGCCTTCCGGGAATTGAAACTTGTTGTCGAACCGGGTGGTGCTGTCGCGCTCGCCGCTCTGCTTTCCGGGAAGTTGCCGGTGAAAGGCAAAACTGTCGGAGTGGTCCTGACCGGAGGCAATATTGATCCGCGGATGCTTATGAGAGCTCTGGAGGCCTGACGACTGCGCGGATCAGGCAGGGAATGGGACGAAACAAAAAAGGGGCGCTGCCTGAAGCAGCGCCCCTTTTTTGAATGAATTGCTTCTGGATCAGTTGAACAGGGCTTGCCGCTCTGCTTCTGACAACTGCTCGAGCGGATCGGCACCATCGGTGGCTTCAGCCTCTTCCGTCATTTCCCAAGCGGCGTCTGCTTCCACTTCAACGGTGTCGGCTTCCGCCTCAACGGCGTCTTCACTGCCAACTTCGCTGTCGAAGAGCTTTTCGATTGCTGCTTCGTCAAGCGTTGCATCGGGATCGGAAGCTTCGAAATCCGTATCGATGTCAAGGGTCTCGGGCTCTTCGAGCTCGACAATCTCGGTCTCGACTTCGTCTTCAACCACTTCCACGGCATCAAAGTCGACCGTTTCCGTTTCCTCGACTTCAGCCGGTGCTGCGGCGAACATGTCATCAATGGCTGCAGCGTCCATTGGCACGTCGCCACCTGCCATGATGGCATCAACATCCGCTTCGCTTGCCTGGGTGTCGACCGGAGCCTCGATTGCGGCGTCCGCGCCGGTTTCTTCAATGGCAGCGTTGAAAACATCGTCGCTGGCGGACATGAGTTCGTCGACCGAGTTCTGGCAAACGCCGCGGCCTTCAATCTGTGGTCCGTTGAGGAGATGAGCGTCCGGGCGTTCGTCGGTCGGTCCCGCGGTTGCATCCGCGTCCATGTCCTCGATGCCCCAGATGTTGATCATCAGGTTGATCCGGCTTTCCAGGTATCTCAGGACCTGGACAACCTTGTTGGTGCGCTGGCCGGTCAGATCCTGGAAGGAGCAAGCCATGAAGATTTCGGTCGCCTTGGCGTCGATATCGTCACAGGTCGCATCGTCCGCGCCGTTTTCGCGCAGGACCCAGGCCTTTTCCTGAATCTGTTCGGCTGCTTCCAGAATGGACTGGGTTGCCCCCTCTGTCTGCGTGACAATCGCGTCGAGCTCGTGAGAGGCATCGATGAAGCGGTTGCTGTCATCGCCTTCGTCAGCCTTGATGTTGGCGATCTCGGACTTCGTCCGCTCGATTGCCTCGTGCATGTCAGCGATGTCGAGGCGAATCTTGTCAAGATCGGGCACCTTGCGCTGCCGCGTGACTACCTTTTCGAGTCTTTGGATCGCCCCAAGAATTTCCGTCGTTTCGGGAGTCTTGTTGCGATTCAGAAACTCCTTCAGAAACCGACGCCCGCGGTCGGATTCCATCAGGGTCTGTTCGAGGGTCTCGTACTCGGCATCGCCGATCAGCCCCGGGTGTTCCTGTTTTGCTTCCGCTTTCATATAGCCGCGAATCTCAACTTGCCTAAGGATCGACTGTTGCCTTATGACAGACAACTTCTCCTACAAGGTAAGGCGAAAAACGTTAACATCTCCCTAGGGCACAGCCTTGCCAGGATCTTCATGACAGATTCCCCTCCCAATATTAGCGCGCGGGTTGCAGCTCTATTTGCCTGCCACTTCTTTGGATTCGGTCTTTTTCTGCCGTTTTTTCCAGTTTTACTGGAATTTCGCAGTCTGACAGCAGAAGAAATCGGTTTTATCCTTGGTGCAGGCACAATTGCTCGAATCGCTGCCAGTCCAATACTGTCGAATTTGGCAGACCGGCGAGGGAATCGTCGTCTGTCCATCCTGGTCTATTCGCTGATCGGAGCAGCGTTCATCGCCCTGTTCGCAGCTCCCGGTGGCCTGTTTGTCATCGGGGTCTCGGTGATCGGTTACATGGTCATCAAGGCGCCCGTGTTGCCGCTCAGCGACGCCTATGCGCTTGACGCAGCCCGCAACACGGGAGCGGATTACGCTCGCATGCGTCTCTGGGGGTCTGCGGGATTTGTCGCAGCGACCCTGATTGGCGGAGCCGTCGCAACGGAACAGCAATCCTGGATCCTGCTGGTCCTGATCGCTCTGGCCGCGGTCGCCACTGGCGGCGTTGTCATGATGCTGCCCAGACAGCAGCGCGAGAGCAAAACGGATACGGTTCCCGAGGATGGCAGCGACACACCGTTTCGCGCGCTCTGGTTCTGGCCTGTTCTGACGCTGCTTGGCCTCTTTCAGGCCAGTCACGCCGCTTTTTACGGCTTCGGTACACTCTACTGGCAAGCCAATGACGTGGCCGACTTTACCATCGGTGTGCTTTGGGCCATCGGTGTCATCGCGGAAATTGCCCTCTTTATCGTCGCCGGCAAGCTGGCACTGCGGTTTGATCCGCCGGTGTTCCTTCTGGTCGCGGGTGTCGCCGCAATCGTGCGCTGGAGCCTTTTTCCGTTTGCGGACAGCTTTATCTCCATGGCGCTCCTGCAGACATTGCATGGCTTGACCTTTGGAGCCTCGCATCTGGGTGCGGTGGCTATCCTCGCGAAGGTCGTTCCGAGTCGCTGGTCCGGGACGGGGCAGGGGTTACTTGCAACGTCCATCGGCATTCAAATGGCGCTTGGCCTGAGCGTGAGCGGAACGCTCTATGCCATGGATCCCGACATGCCCTTCTACCTGATGGCAGCCATCTCGGCCGTCGGTGTGGTCATCATGATCGCGTTGACCCCCATGGTGCGAAAGCACATGGCTGAGAGCCAGGCAGATTGAGAAACATCATCCCCAAAGCGCGGGTGAGGGTGGGAACAGGGTGCTTTCCTCGAAGGTCAAACCGGGTGTGCGGTCTTCAGCAAGGAGCAGCGGGCCGTCCAGGTCGACAAAATCGGCCTGCTGGGCAATCAGAACCGCTGGCGCCATCGCCAGCGATGTTCCCAGCATGCAGCCAACCATGATCTTGAAATTCTGTTCCCTGGCGGCTTTCAACAGGTGCAGCCCCTCAGTCAGTCCGCCAGCCTTGTCGAGCTTGATGTTGACCGCATCGTATTTTTCACGCAGCCCGTCCAGACTGCCTCCGGGATGAAGGCTCTCATCGGCACAAACGATGACTTCACCTGAAAAGCCTTTGAGAAACGCGTCATTCGCAGCTGGCAGGGGCTGCTCGATCAGAGCAACACCCGCAGCTTCGCATGCCTTCATGTTGATTTCGAAACAGCTTTCGTCCCAGGCCTCGTTGGCGTCGATGATCAGCGTGCTGTCAGGGGCCGCCTGCCGGACGGCGGCAATCCGCTGATCATCCCCCTGGCCCGCCAGTTTGACCTTGAGGAGCGGCCGATGCGCTGCGGCCCGCGTCTTTTCTGCCATGGTTTCCGGTGTGCCGACGCTGATGGTGAAAGCCGTGGTAACCGGGGCCATTGTCGCGATGCCCGCAAGTTCCGCCGCCGTTTTGCCCGCGCGTTTGGCCTCGAGATCCCACAGGGCACAATCTACTGCGTTTCTGGCGGCACCTCGTGGCATCGAGCGTTGAAGCTGCCCCCTTGTCAGACCCTCCTTCAGAACCGGGGTGATCTCCTCGATCTGGGTCTGAACGCTTTCAAGCGATTCACCGTATCTCGGGTAGGGCACGCATTCACCGCGGCCGACATGTGCCCCGTCACGAAGGGTGACCACGACAACTTCGGCATGGGTTCTCGATCCGCGGGAAATCGTGAAGCCACCTCCGGCTATCTCGAACCGTTCCGCACTGATTTCAACACCGATACTCATGGTGCACCGAATTCTGCGGACACCTTGTCGACGATCGCGTCCATGCCATAGCGAACAGGGTCGGTCGCCGGCAGGCCGTGCTTCTCACCAACCTTTGCCAGATAGGCAAGGGCTTCGTCGTCATCCAGGGCGGAGGTGTTGACCGCAATGCCCACGCAGCGGATATCCGGATTTGTCAGACGTCCGCATTGAACGGTCATGTCGATTACCTGCTGGATTGTCGGCAACGGGGTCTCGACACCGCGCATCTTGGTCCTTGAAGGTTCATGACAAACGATGAACCCGTCCGGCTGTGAACCGTGGAGAAGCCCCAGTGTGACACCGGCGAAGGAAGGATGGAAAAGCGACCCCTGGCCCTCAATGATCTGCCAGTGATCGTCCTCCGTTTCCGGGGACAGCCATTCGGCGGCCCCTGATATGAAATCCGCAACCACGGCATCGAGTGCGACACCACGGCCCGAGATGAAGACACCGGTCTGTCCCGTGGCACAGAACGAGCTCTTGTAGCCACGCTCGTTCATGGCCTTGTCCATTGCCAGAGCCGTGTATTTCTTGCCGACCGAGCAATCGGTCCCGACGGCGAGGATTCTCTTGCCGGAGCGCTTGGTGCCCTTGCCTGTGGCGAAGGTCATGGAGTTGTGGCGCACGTCATGCAGCTGACGTCCGTTTTTCTCGGCCGCTTCCCGGATGGCGTCGATGTCGCCGAGCTTCACATGGAGGCCGGAGGCCACATCGAGACCGGCATTCAGGGCCTCGACAACAGAGGCAACCCAGTGATCGGGCAGCCGGCCACCCGCGTTGACGGCACCGATGATCATGGTTTTCGCACCGGCCCCAGCGCCTTCGGCAATGGACATGTCCGGCAGGCCTGTGTCTGCGGCACAGCCTTCCATCCGGACCTGGCCGAGGCACCAGTCCTTTCGCCAATCCACTATGCCGACTGCGGTTTTCGCCGCCAGGGCATCTGGAACATCACCGAGAAACAGGAGATAGGGATGTGCGATTTCCATTGGGTATGCTTTCAAGTGACTGCTGGACGTTGAACTTGTCCATCAGGTATACGAGGGATGTAGAACCAGCGGCAAGAGGGCAATCTCCGCGAATGGCATTCTTGGAAGAAAGCGTTGCACCAGAAATGCACCTGGAGGCAGACGGGGCTGATCATCAGCTGCTGGCGCTTTCCGGAGACTGGACCATCAACACGATCGCGAAGATTGAGCACAAGCTTGAGAACCTTGGTGTTGGCAGGGATCGTCTCACTTGTATCGACGTTTCGCGGATTGAACATCTGGACACGAGCGGTGCCTGGCTGATCCACCGCACGAGAGGACGCTTGGAATTTGGCGGGCGCCGCGTCGGTCTTGCTGGTGTGACGCCGATCCGGCAGACCCTGTTTGACGAGATCGACCGGCATCATCCGCCCAGATACACGCCCGAGCGCAATCCGTTCACGATCGTAGGGTTTCTTGAAACAACCGGCCGGCAGGTTGTGGATGCGGGCAAAGACGGGCTGGCAATGCTGCACATTCTCGGCTCGCTGGGAATGGTCTTGTCGACTGTTTTGCTTCATCCGAAACGCCTCCGGAGCATCTCCGTGGCGGTTCAGTTCGACCGCAGCTGTATCGGTGCGATCCCGATTGTGGCGCTGATGAGCTTCCTTATCGGCGCGATCATCTCGCAGCAGGGCGGATTTTATCTGAAGACCTTTGGTGCCGATATCTATGTCGTCGACCTCGCAGGCATTTTGGTGCTACGCGAGATCGGGGTCATTCTAACGGCAATCATGGTCGCGGGCAGATCCGGATCCGCCTTTACCGCTGAACTCGGTGCGATGCGCATGCAGGAAGAAGTCGACGCCCTCCACGTGATTGGCCTGAGCGTCACGGAAGTCCTTGTTCTTCCAAGAATTCTCGCCCTCATGATCGCCCTGCCGCTCCTTACCTTCATCGCGGATATGGCCGCGCTGTTCGGAGCGGGTCTCGTTACCTGGGCATATCTCGATATTCCACCAGCGGCCTTTCTTGTTCAGTTGCAGGCCGCAATCACCTGGCAGACACTGGCCGTCGGGCTCGTCAAGGCACCATTCATGGCCCTCATTATTGGGCTTATTGCCTGTGTTGAGGGATTGAAAGTCGAGGGGTCTTCCGAATCCCTCGGAAAACACACGACAATGTCGGTTGTGAAGGCCATTTTTCTTGTCATTGTTGTCGACGGAGTATTCGCAGTCTTTTTTGCGGCAATTGGGGTTTGATCACAGTTCATGTCGATTGCAGAAGCCGAACAGATCACAAGCAGTGTGCCAGATACCGGCGAAGGTTCGGAGAACGTTCTGTCTGTACGCGGCGTCACGGTTGGATTCGGCAGCAAGATCATTCTTGAGAACCTCGATCTCGATGTCCGACGGGGTGAGGTTCTGGGATTTGTTGGTGGATCAGGCACCGGCAAATCGGTGCTCATGCGGACCATTCTGGGTTTGACCCCGAAGCGCGCCGGGGAAATCTCGGTATTCGGCTATGATCTGTCGACGGCCACGGAGAAGGAACGACGCGCCATCGAGCGGCGCTGGGGTGTGCTCTTTCAACAGGGAGCGCTGTTCTCTTCTCTTACCGTTAAGCAGAACATTCAGGTCCCCATGCGTGAGCATCTGAAGTTGTCTCCGCAATTGATGGACGAACTGGCGACATTGAAAATTGAACTGGTTGGTTTGCCGCAGGACGCAGCCGACAAGCTGCCGTCTGAATTGTCAGGCGGCATGGTCAAACGTGCCAGCCTTGCCCGGGCACTTGCACTGGACCCGGATTTGGTGTTTCTGGACGAACCGACGTCGGGACTCGATCCCATCGGGGCGGCGGCCTTTGACACACTGATTGCAAATCTGAGTTCGACCCTCGGGTTGACGGTTTATATGGTCACCCACGACCTGGATAGTCTTCATTCTATCTGTGATCGGATTGCGGTACTTGGGAAAAAGCGTGTTCTGGCGATCGGAACACTGGACGATATGATGAAGAACGACGATGACTGGATTAAGTCATACTTCAGGGGTGAACGGGCGTTGCGCCGAGCATAGGTTGGACTGAATGGAAACCCGCGCGAACTACATCTGGATCGGGGCCGTCATGGTGGCCATACTGATCGGTGCGTTCGGTTTTGTTTACTGGCTCGCTGTTACGGCCGAGTCCAGGCAGAATGTTCCTCTGGAAATCGTCTATCCGGGCCCCGTGACAGGTCTTCCCGTGGGCGGTCAGGTTCTGTTCAACGGTATCAAGGTCGGCGACGTGAAATCGCTTGAGTTCAAGCCGGATGATCCGACCAAGGTCGTCGCCATCGTCAATATTAAACCGAGCACACCGCTTCGTGAAGACACCAAGGCGACGCTCAATTTTACGGGTCTCACCGGCGTGGCCTATGTGGACCTGACCGGTGGCTCCTCGGATTCTCCTCTCCTGCTGGGCAGGGACGACGACAAGATCCCGGTTCTTTTCGCCGAGCGTTCCTTCTTTGACGACATTGTAGATGGGGCCCGTGACGTTTTGAAACGAGCCGATTCGACCATGAAGACAATCGATGATCTTCTGAAGGAAAACGGTCCGATGATTTCGGACACGATCAAGAATGTCGACAAGTTCTCGGCCGCGCTGGCTGCCAACTCCGACGGCGTGAAAGACTTCATGGCCAGTATCGGCAAGGCTTCCGATGCCTTCGCGAGCCTCTCTGGCCGAATGGAAGGGCTTGTTGACGAAGGCGAGCGTCTGCTGGCGGCGGTACCTTCCGACAAGGTGACCGCCATTGTCGATGACCTGCAGAAATTCTCCGAAAGCCTTGGCAATGCCAGCAAGGATATCGATCTCCTGATGGCGGATGCACAGGGGGCTGCCCAGGAACTGGACAAGTTCACAAAGAAGCTCAACGAGGGCCTCGATCACGTCCACGGCATCGTTCAGGCCGTCAAGCCGGAAGAAGTCGCCAATGTCATGAAAGGCGCGTCCGCACTGGGCGACGTGCTTCAGGCGCGCACCGAGGACATCAACAAGCTCATCTCCTCGACCAGCGAAACCATGCAGAATGTCAACGACATCGTCGGTGCTGTGAAAAAGCGCGAAGGAGCTATTTCGGACATTCTGGAAGGCAGTCGCGAGGTCGTGCTGAAAGTGGACGCCATCATGACCCGGGGTGTCGAGATCGCTGCCGCGATCGACCCTCTGCAGGTCGAACAGGTGGTCGCCAACGTCAACACCTTTACCACCGGCATGAACGCGTCCTTGCTGCGCGTGGACGAGGTTCTTGCAAGCGTTGACCCGGAGACGGTCGGCAAGGCCGTCGATGGCGTGGCCAGCGTGATCGACAATCTCAACACGCAGCAGAGCCAGATCAACGAGATCATCGCCTCGACGAAGTCCACCGTTCAGAACTTCGAGGCTGTTTCTGCGACAGTACGGGGCCAGGATGACCGGATCGCGGCCCTGATCACGGATGTTCAGGCCGCTGCCGAACGGTTCGCGACAACACTGCAGACGGCTGATGACCTGTTGAAGGCAGTCGACCCAGAGAAAGTTGCGAATATTGTCGGGTCGGTCGAAACGGCTGCGTCGGGACTTGCCAACCAGGAAGACGGCATTCCGGCGATCCTGCAGAGCGCCCGCCAGGCAGCGGACAACGTCCAGCAGATGACGGCAGACCTTTCCAAGCGCACGCCGGATGTCGATCAGATCATTTCCGACGCCAAGCAGATGACGGCGACATTGAACTCCACGTCCGTCCGGGTCGAAAGCCTGGTTGAAAAGGTCTCCACGATGGTCGATGGAGACGGGGAAGGGTTGATCAAGGAAGCGACGCTTGCTGCCCAGGCGATCCGCAAGGTTGCCGTTGCCTTCGAGAGCAGGGCGGACTCCATTGCCGGGGGGCTTTCCAAGTTCGCCACGCAGGGCTCAGCGGACTTCACGGCGGCTCTGGCGCAGGTCAATCGAACGCTGGTCGCGATCCAGCGCGCGGCGGAAAGTTTTGAACGCAGCCCGAATCGGGTGATCTTCGGCGGTGAAGATGTCCCGACCTATTCCGGTGGCCGGCGTCGGTAAGAGTATTGAGTGACAAGGGCAGGGGCGTATGACGAAGACAAACACTGACATATCCCGGAGGGGCGTTCTCGGCGCTCTCGGGCTCGGTGTGCTGGTCTCCGGCTGCGCGAGCAAGGCGCCTTCGGCCTTTTACAGCATCGAGGCCGCCGACGTCAGTGGTCTTTCAGGGCGCTCCAGCCGCGTTCAGGTGCTTGTGGCCCAGCCTCGTGCATTGAAGGCGCTCGACACGACTTATATCGCGGTCGTCGACAAGGGGCCGATCTACAGCTATTTCCCGAATTCTGCCTGGGCCGACACCCTGCCCAATGTTGTGCAGATGAAGCTTGTCCAGACCCTGCAGAACACCGGCCGGTTGCGCGGTGTCGGCATGCCGGGCGACGGCCTTTTGATCGACTACCAGCTCCAGACTGACATCCGCGCCTTCCAGCTGCAGGTCGAGGGCGCCAATCGTGGTGTTGTCGAGATTGCCGCCCGCGTGGTCAATGACCGCAACGGCCGCACGGTTGCCAACAAGGTGTTCCGTGCAGAAACCCCGTCCGGCAGCACTTCGGTCGACAAGGCGGTCGAAGCCATGAACGCATCCGCCGATCGGGTCTTTGCCGAAATGGCCGCTTGGACAATTCGGAACGTCTGATCTACCAGCCGTGGTTCCAGGAACTCAGGAAACTCAGCAGGTCCTGATGTGCCATCGGCTTTGCGAAGTGAAACCCTTGCAGTCTGTCGCATCCCAAATCCGCAAGAATTTCGGCCTGCTCAGGCGTTTCCACGCCTTCTGCCGTTACGTCGAGCTCGAGCGCCAGTCCGATTTCGATGATCGGCTTCAGCAGCCTTAGCCCCTCTTTGCCCTGATCAACCAGCGAGACGAGGCGACGGTCAATTTTCAGTCGGTCGGGATTGATCCGCTGAAGTGCAACAACCGAAGCCCGTCCGCTGCCGAAGTCGTCGACTTCTATGGCGACACCGAGGCTTCGAAGCTTGTCGAGCCTCTGCAGGAAGTCATTGTCCTGCTCTTCCAGAAAGATTGTTTCCAGGAGTTCGAAGCTCACCTTTCCGGCGTAGCTGTCGACGTGATGCCCGATCGCGGCGATTTCATTGTCGTTGATGCGGTTTTCACTGACATTGAATGAAATCGACAACGGGTTTTCCTGTTCGCCGAAAGACTGTTGGCATTCCCGAATGGCCTTTTCGAATATCAGCTTGTCGATGTCACCGGCGACATTCAGATCTGTTGCCAAAGGCAGAAATTCGGCAGGTTGCAGAATTCCCCTTTCCGGGTGACGCCAACGGGCCAGGGCTTCCAGTCCGACGACGTGGCCGGTCCTGGCGTCGACCAGGGGCTGGTAGAAAGGTTCAAATTCGGCCTGCTCGATGGCGCGCAATATGTCATCGGCGACGGCCTTGGTACGCTGCGCGTTCTCCAGGTCCGAGTGGTCGAAAACGCCCAGCTGACCGCGTCCGCGCGCCTTGGCCTTGTAAAGTGCCAGGTCGGAATGGGACAGAAGCTTGTCGGTGTCTGCCAATGGTGTGCGCGCCAGACCGATCGATGCACCGAAGCGGCATTCCTTGCCCTTGACGATGGCTGGCCGGGACAGATCTTCCAGCAACGCCTTTGCCAGTTCTTCGGGCCGTTGGCTGTCTGCGGGAACCTGCAGCAG
The DNA here is from genome assembly GCA_017643925.1 of Roseibium sp. GTDB lineage: Bacteria > Pseudomonadota > Alphaproteobacteria > Rhizobiales > Stappiaceae > Roseibium. The sequence goes on from JAEPML010000009.1 coordinate 73,220, forward strand.
TGCGACGAATTCATCTCCGCCAAAGCGCGCGACCACTTCGCCTTCGCCAACGTTGTTGCGAATTCTCCTGGAGACCTCCAGAAGCACTTCGTCTCCGGCGGCATGCCCCATCGTGTCGTTGATATGCTTGAACCGATCGAGATCAATGTGCAGCGCCGCGATTTCACCGCCCGCGACCTTTCGTTTTGCGACGAATTCCTCAAACTTCTGCGACAGGTAGCGTCGATTGCCCAAGTCGGTAAGGTCGTCATGAAGCGCCTTGTAGGTGATCTTCCGGTTCGCGGTCTCCAGCATTTTTGAGTATTCTTCAACCGCACGACGTTGCCGAACCAGTTCGGTCGTGTCGATCCTGAGGATGACCAGGTCGCCATTTTCCACGCGTGATCTCAGCAGCCGGTGATGGACATCGCCCGGCAGCTCAAGATCCTGCACCGTTTTTTCGACTTCCGTTTGCTGATGGGCATCGGACATCCACTCCTCTTCTCGCCCAATTGCGTTTGCGATCTTTCCGGCCCGGATGGCAATGCGGGCCACTTCCGTCCTGTGCAAACCGACCTTGAGGTCTTCAGGATTGTTCGACATGGACTCCCGGTAGGCCTCGTTGCAAACGACAAGGCAATCATCGGAATCGTAAATCACGAATGGTGCCGGATAGGCGTTGAGAGCTGCGATCAAACGTGCCTGTGCTGCTTCCGCAGCCCGCTTCTGCCTGACAAGTTCGGTTGAGTTCAGACGAATGACAACGTGATCACCGTTGGCCGTCCAGGATCGCAGCAGGCGATGGTGAATGTCACCATCCAGCTCGACGTCCTGTGTCGTGCTGCCGAGCGTGGTCGGTGAAAGAATTTCGTTGACCCATTCTTCTTCGCGTCCGACCGCGTCGGGATAGCGCCCGTAGCGGATAGCCATGTGAAGGACTTCCTTCAGGTGCATGCCCTCCACGAGCTCCTCCGGATGATCGGACATGGAGGCTGCATAGCCATCGTTGCAGAATACGAGATTGAGATCTGCATCATAGATCACGATGGGGTCCGGATAGGAGTTCAGGGCTGATACGAGCCGGCTGCTGAAGCGTTCGGCCGCCTCGCCATTCCTCAATGGTTCCGGGGTGTTGAGGCGAATGCCGGCTGTATCGGCGTCATGAGCCTGCTTCTGCAAAGGCAGGGTGTCATGGTGATGGCCATTGCCCGTGCTGTAGCCGTTCTTGTCCTCTGCCTCCGTTACAAGGCCCTTTTGAGATAGCAAGGCGGTATAGGCTCGGTTCTTGAAAACGGGTCGACCGTGATCGTCGTGGAGGGCAAGCGGATCCGGGAAGGCGTCGAGAACGGCAGCCAGGTGCATACCGTATGTTTCCGAGATGTTGCCAACTTGCTTCCGGTACGCGTGGTCCTGTTGGGCGGATCCCCGGGCGTCAGGCACAAATCCTTCGCTCTCCCTTGCGATCGTGTCCGGCCGCCAGGTGGCGCAGATGTAAAGACCCTTGTTGCCGTCCTCCATGACAAGGAATGAACAGGTCGCGCCCATGATCGAGCCATCCGCATGCCTGATCCGAACCTGAGTGGATTTTGTCCCGTTGGTGCCATCGGACTGACTTTTTGCAGCGGTGGCGAACGGGCAATTGGTTCGCGGGGGAAGAACACGGTGCGTGGGTAATCCCGAAAGGTCCTCGGGAACATGGCCGAAAACGCGGGTAAAAGCCCTGTTGACGTAGATGAGCCGGGGCGACTCTTCCTTGTCGGCAAGATGCGCGACTGCAATCGGGTCGGACGTCAGATCCAGGAACCGTTGTTTTAGCGCCTCAAAGTTCATGCCTGCCTTTGATCCCTCTTTTTCACGCAGAGGTTTATCGGGTTAGACAAACACGATCACACGTCAATAAAAAGCGATGTAGACGTGTACGAACGTTACGTAATGGGGAGTATTTTTGCTTGGCCCGTCTGCAATAGACATGATCCGGGAATAAACCGCAGTTTTCCGGCGAGTTCCTGGTTCAATTGCTCGTTTCCGGGTTACAAAGTCGCCTAAGTTGTTCCCTTGCGACCAGAAAGTTCCTGTTGATATTTGCAAATAGCATAATAGAGCACAGAAAACGGGGTTTGGTCGACGGACTTTTGGGCTGAAAAAGAACGTCCAATGCGCGCCATGGTTGCGGCCTGGCGGCGGGTTTCGCAATCCCTCTTACCGGTTGCGTGATCAGCCAAGGGAGACTTCTTCGACCTGTTCCCATTTTCCGATGATGATCCCGCTTTCGTTCTCCCGGTCCCGAATTCGGGTCACGTCTTCATCGGTCATGGTCGTGCGGTTCTTGCGCTCCAGAAGGCGGTTCAGAAGGAGTGCATGCAGCTCCTGTCGTTGTGCCGCATGATCCGGGCTCCGTCCGAGGTCTTTGAATTCATCGGGATCGTTGACGAGATCGAACAACTGGGGCGGAAATCCCTTGAAGTGGACATATTTCCAGCGCGCCGTGCGGATCATGTAACCGCGTGCATCCGAGGCTCCGAGTTGCAGCGTTTCGCGAGCGGCGTAGAAGGCATAGTCGATCTCGGAAAACACACTGGTGCGCCAGTTCTGCAAGGGTTCGCCTCTGAGGAGGGGCACGAGGGAACATCCTTCCAGCCGGTGTGGAGCGGGCGGCGCACCCGTCGCTTCGAGGAAGGTCGGAACCAGATCAATGGCCTCGACAAATGCTTTTGATACGGTTCCCCGCGTCGCGTCCGCCTCGGACCGTGGATCATAGATGATCAGGGGAACGCGCACGGATTCTTCGTGAAACAGTTCCTTTTCACCCATCCAGTGATCACCGAGATAGTCGCCGTGGTCGGAGGTGAAGACGATCATCGTGTCCTGCGCCCTTCCAGTTTCCTCCAGCCAGTCAAAGAGTTTTCCGAGATGATCATCGATCTGCTTGATCAGGCCCATATAGGCCGGCAGCACCGTTTCGCGAACGCCTTGCTGGGAGAAGGTCGCGCTCACTTCCATATCCATGAAGGCCTTGAAAACCGGATTTGGATCCTGCTTTTCCTGCGGAGAACGGTGGGCCTGCAGAAAGCTCTCCGAGCCGTACATGTCGTGATAGGGAGCCGGTGCGATATAGGGCCAATGCGGCTTGATGAAAGAAAGATGGCAGAGCCAGGGTGCTTCGCCCATTTCGGAAATGAATTCCTGCGCACGCATGGTCATGTAGGAGGTTTCGGAATGTTCCTCCCTGATCCGCGCCGGGAGGTTTGAGTTCTTCAGATACCAGCCGGACAGGATTTCCCCGTCGGGTCCTTCACCTGAATTGGCGTAGTCATTCCAGGGGTTTTCACCTTCATAGCCCAGTGACCGGAGCCAGTCGTTGTAACGGAGTTTGCCTCCCTTCTTTTTCAGAAGGTTGTCGGGATGAAGCCCGTCGTCCCGCTCATAGGGGTCGAAACCGGGCTGGCTGATCTGGCAGCCGATATCCGTCGACTTGTTGAGGCCGAGCCGCGCCATGCCTTCCTGGTCCGGGATCATATGTGTCTTGCCGACCACTGCTGTCGTCACGCCAATCGGCCTGAGATAGTCGCCAAGGGTCAGTTCCCCGATCGGCAGGGGGACAAGGTTCCAGGTGGCACCGTGGCTGAAGACCGTGCGTCCGGTGTAATAGGATGCCCGCGACGGGCCGCAGACCGGCGACTGGACATAGGCGCGGTCGAAGCGCACGCCACGCTCTGCCAGGCGGTCAATATTGGGCGTCTTTAGGTGCGGATGTCCGTAGCAAGACAGGTAATCCCACCGCAACTGGTCAGCCATGATGAACAATATGTTCTTGATTTTCGACATGTTTTACCTTGCGATGGACGGAAGAAACGTTGCGAATTGCGGAAATGAGAAAACCAGCACAAGGCCGATGCCGAGCGCTGCTATGTAGGTGGTGACACCCCGGAAAATGTCCGTGAGCTTGACGCGCGGCAGAACGGATTTGACGACGAAGACATTCATGCCGATGGGCGGGGTGATCAGCCCGATTTCGGTGACCAGAACCATGATGATGCCGAACCAGATCATGTCGACACCCGTGGCATAGAGTGCTGGAAGGAAGACGGGCACCAGCAGCACGACAATGCCGATGGTTTCGAAAACCATACCCATCAGGAGCGCGATCACGCAGATGAATGCGACCAGTCCCGCAGGAGAGAATTGTGCTTCGTCGACAAAGTCCAGCAGGTCGTAGGGCATTCCGGACAGGTTGATGAACTGGGTGAAGACGACCGCGCCGAAGAGAACGATGAAGATCTTCGCTGTCGTCATGGCCGCTTCGACCAGGCACACCCGGAGCGCGGAAACCGATCGCAAATGTCCCCTGAGCGCAGCTATGACCGCAGCCCCGAAAGCGCCGATACCGGATGCTTCCGTTGCCGTGAAGATGCCGCCATAGATGCCACCGAGAACCAGGGTGAACAGCGCGGCAACCGGGAGGGTTCCCCGGATCGCCTTGCGCTTGCGTTCCTGATCCAGTTCGGCTGCGGCTGGCGCCGAGGACGGATCCAGGCGAACCGATACCGAGACAGCAAGCAGGAACAGGAGCACGAGCAACATGCCGGGCAGAATTCCGGCAATGAACAGGAGACCGATATCCTGTTCTGCGACGATCCCGTAAATGACGAGAGGAACGGACGGCGGGATCATGATGCCCAGGGTGCCGCCGGCAGCAATCGTCCCCGCAGCCAGGCGGTCTGAATAGTTGTAGGCCTTCATCTGCGGCATGGCGACCTTCGACATGGTCGCTGCCGTCGCCAGCGTGGACCCGCACACGGCGGAAAAGCCGCCGCAGGCCAGAACGGTTGCCAGCGCCAGGCCGCCCTTGAAGCGGCCGAGCGCCGCATAGGCCGCGTCATAGAGATCGCTGCTGATATCCGAGCGGTAGATGAAGACGCCCATGAGGACAAAGAGCGGAATGACCGAGAGATTGTAATTCTGCGCGTCCTCGGTCACCTGCTGGGCGACCATGGTGAGGGAGGCCGTCCAGCCACGTTCCAGGGCGAACCCGACGAACCCCACGAAAAGCGTCGCAAAGCCCACGCGAAATCCGTAAAAGCACAGCGCCAGGAGACAGGCGAAGCCGATCAATGCGGTAATCATGCGCCGTCGTCCACTGATTGGTTCTTGAGTTTGAGAATCTTGAGAACGACGCCGGCTATCTGCGACAACACGCTTATGACGGCGAAGACCGCGATGGTCGCGGTGATGTAGTAGAGCGGCATCTCAAGGACGACTGTCAGCTTGTTCTGGGTGTAAGACTCCCAGGCATGTTCAAACAGCACGACCGCAATCAGTCCCATGCAGAAGACCGAGAAAACCTGGATTGAGATTTCATAGACAATCGGGGTCAGCAGGCGTTTGAACGGTGCGTCGAAGAGTTCGACCACGATATGATCATCGCGCGCATTGATCACACCGAGACCCGAAAAGATCGCCAGCGCCAGCAACGCCGAAATGATCTCCGTTCCGCCGAAAATCGGGCTGTGAAAGACATAACGTCCGATGACATCTGCAAAGGTCAGCAACATCATGATCAGGATCACGACTCCCGAGATGTTCTCGAGGATCGTGACCGCTGTTTTGAGGGAGGATCTCACGACCCTCGTGCCATCGGACGTCCGGTTCATTTGGACAGGTCCGCAACCCGGGCGCGGTAATGCGCAAGTGCCGCTTCACCGTCAAAACCGGCTTCTTCTGCCTTTGCCTTCCACGCGACGGTGGTGGGCTCGGCCGCTTTGACAAGTGCCGCTTCGAGTTCCGGATCAGCCGTGTATTCCACGATGCCGAGTTCGTCGAAGGTCGCCTGAACTTCCTGCGAGACGCTGTCCCAAAGCCCGGCGGCCACCTTGCCGACCTTGTCCTGAGAGATGTCCCGGATGGCCTGTTGGTCCTCTGGAGAAATCTCGGCCCATTTGTCCTTGTTCACGAAGAACGAGAAGGAAGTCGAGTAGACGGGTCGTGAAACACGGGTCACGGACTTGGTATAGGGCAGAACCTGAAAGGCCTTGAGACCATCGCCGTTCAGCCCGAGATGGCTGTCAACGACGCCATTTGCAATGACTTCGTTGGATCGCACGGCGGGTGTGGCGACAACGCCTGCACCAATTTCCTTGGCGATATTTGCCAGAGGCCCGGGCAGCGCCCACATCTTGCGCGACCTGAAGTCCTCCAGGGTGACAATTGGTGTGTCCGTGCCGGAATAAAGATCCCCGGGCGTTATCACCCATTGGGCCAGGAGTTCGACGGTATCGAATTCGTCGGGATAGAACTTCCGGTTGGTTTCCCAAGCAGCTTCCGTCATGGCAATGCTGTCCCTGGAACCGGAAAATGGCTGCATGCCGGTCAGGGCGCCGGTGACGCGGTTGCCGATGAGACCGTTGAACTGAACCGCTGCGTCCACAAGGCCCTTTTCAACCGAGGCCAACTGTTCCGGTGGCGGGGCCACGGATTTTGGCGGGATGTTGGCAGTCACGCGGCCTTCCGTGACGCGTTCGACTTCCTCGATCCAGCCTGGCAGCACCTTCGTGCAGACGAAATGCTGCGGTGGCCAGAAGCAGTTGACGATCAAGCGTGTTTTGGCAATCGCCGTTCCGGGCACCCCTGCAAAAGTGAGCGCGATGCCAAGGGCTATTGCGGCCAGATACTGTCTCATTTGTCTCCTCCCTGAGAAAAATATGTCGACATTTCTCTATCCGCTTCATGTTTGACGAAAAAAATATATCCGTCTAATACTAATTAGAGCCAACATTATGCAGTTTTGATATGTTCATCGATCCACGTCACCTCGAGCATCTGGCCGTCATTGTCGATGCAGAGACGCTGCAGGAAGCCGCCGAAATCATCGGCACGTCGCAGCCTGCCTTGAGCAGGATGATCAAGAACCTGGAAGCAAGGATGGGGTTGGCCCTGTTCGAGCGGGAGAGCAAGCCACACAAGGCAACACGCATTGCCCTTGAGCTGGCGGATCAGGGCCGCGCGATCAGGTCCGCGCAAAGGCGTGCAGGAGAGTGCATCCAGTTCATCACGAGGGGAAACTCGGGTGTCTTGAAGCTCGGTGTACCGCCATTCCTGTGCCGGCGCCTGGTTTCGGAGGCCGTTGCAAGTTTTGTGGCAGAGCGGTCAATCGCCCATATCGAGCTTGTACCGGATTATTTCTCCGGTTTGCACGAACGGCTGGTGCAGAACGTGATCGACATCATCATCGCACCGTCCAAACATGTTGAGACCCGCAGCGCCCAGTTGTTGCTCGAGCCGTTATACGAGGACCGGAATGTGGTGGTTGGACGGGCCGGACATCCGCTGTTCAAGAAGTCCACAATCCTGAGCAGCGATCTTGAGGCCAGCACCTGGATCGGCCATTCGGACAGCAGCGTCTTGCGCTATGACATGGAGACGGCGCTGAAGCTGATGGGTGTCAATCACATGCATCTTGCATTCCAGAGCGGGTCCGCCGACGCGATTATCGAGGTTCTGCGGAAAACGGATTTTTTGACCATTCTGCCGCGTTACGCCATCCGGGCAGATGGCGGAGACGGTCTGGAGATTGGGCCAGTGGAGCTGCCGAACGCACTGCAGACGGTCTGCATGATTACGTTGTTAGGACGCGGTGAAAGCGAGTTGACCACTGAATTCAAGGCACATTTGCGCAAATATGTTGCCGACCGGGAACCAGTGCCGGGATCATGAAAATTGGCCGTTCAACGGGGCAGGGTGACGAGGGCGACTGTGGTCGACCTCGCCGGATTGATTGAATTCTTCCCTGGCAAGTCCGTTTGTCAAAAAGCCTAGATCAGCATCAACGACAGGGCAGGCAGCGCGATCAGGAGGGCCAGGCGCACGATGTCGGCCGCCCAGAAGGGCAGGATACCGGCAAACATGGTGCGCAGGGGGACGTCTGTCAGGACAGAGCGCAACACGAAGACATTGAGGCCGATCGGTGGCGAGATCAGGCTGATTTCGGTGACAACAACCACGATGATGCCGAACCAGATCAGGACCAGTTCAGGGTCGCTCAGAAGACCGGTGCCGAAATCAAGGGAGGTCACCAGCGGGAAGAACACCGGAACCGTCAGCAGGATCATGGAAAGGCTCTCCAGCACCGCACCAAGGACGATATAGATCAGCACAAGAACCAGCATGACGACATAAGCGTTGACGTCGAGCGATTGCACGAAGGTCAGAAGCGCGTCCGGCACACCGGCGTAGCTGATGAAGTTGGAAAAGACCTCTGCACCAATGATGATCGCGAAGATCATGGCGGTGGTGCGGGCACAGTTCAGGCCTGCGGTGAACAGCTTTTCAAAGGTCAATCCACCTGAAACAAGGGCAATCAGCAGGGCGGTTGCCGCACCGATCCCGGCCGCCTCGGTCGGTGTGAAAAACCCGCCATAGATCCCCACCATAATGATGGCAAAGAGGCCTACGACAGCGAGCACGCCAAAGACGTCGCGGCTTTCCAGCGGCACGTCCTCGTTGCGCTCGGTTGGCGCCAGCTCGGGTTTGACCAGCACCGTGACATAGACGGCAGCCAGATAAAGCAGGATGCCGAGCAGACCCGGAATAATCCCCGCGATGAATAACTTGCCGATATCGGCTTCGGTCAAGAGCCCGTAGATGATCAGGATGACGCTGGGAGGGATCAGAATGCCGAGTGTGCCACCCGCCGCGATGGAGCCGGTTGCCAGGCTGTCGGCATAACGGGCCTTGCGCATGGACGGCATGGCGACCTTCGACATGGTGGCAGCTGTCGCAAGGGAGGATCCGCAGACCGCCGAAAACCCGCCACAGGCGACGATCGTAGCCATGGCCAGGCCGCCGCGCATTCTGTGCAGAAGGCGGTGGGCGGTGCTGAAAAGGGACTGGCTGACACCGGAAATCGTCAGGAGATTGCCCATCAGGATGAAGAGCGGGATCACAGACAGCGTGAAGGAAAGGCCTGTGTCGAAGGCGGCGTTTCCCAGAAGGTTCAGGGCTGCGTTCCAGTTGCGCAGGGCAGCAAAACCGGCGGTCCCGACGATGATCATGGCAACGGCAATCGGGACGCGCAACAGGACAAGCGCGAACAGCCCGACAAAGCCAATCAGAGCTTCAAGCACGGATCAGGACCCTTTGCGAAAACGTTTGACTGACCAGAAGACGGCGGCAACCGATGCAATGCCGAAGGAAAGTGCACCCAGCCAACCGATCAGATGAAGAGGTATTTCGAGCGAGTCGGTGACTTGCCCCCGGCGCGCGAGCTTCTCGGCATGTTCGAACAGCTTGAACGCGATGATCGCGAAAACAGCCACGGTAGAGATCCCGGCGAATATGGTTCCGATCCGCTTGAGCAACCTGCTTTTCAGACCATCCATCAACTCGACCTCGACATGCTCGCCAGCGGCGGTGGTCAGCGGCAGGGCCAGGAAGATCAGGGAGGCCAGAAGGAGTTCCGTCAGTTCGTAGGCACCTGACACCGGCGCGTTGAAGACATAGCGTGCAACCACGTCAACACAGGTCAGGCCGATAAGCGCTGTCAGCACCGCGAGACAGGCCAGACCAAGGGCAAAGGTGGCTCCGCGCCGGATCTTCGCGACCCGGCCCGAAGCCCTGGTGTCAGACGCTGTCGTCATGCTCAGTTCGAGATGCCGGTCTGGGCGCGGAAGTCCGCCAGCGCTGCAGCGCCGTCAAAGCCCGTTTTCAGGACGGCTTCGTTCCACTCGGCCTCGTGTTTGGCCGCCAGTTCCTTGAGTTTGGCAAGAACCGGTGCAGGTGCCTCGTAGACCTCGATATCCTTGTCGGCAATGTAGGCTGCGCCGCGTGTGTCGGCGCCATCCCAGGCACCACCGGCGAGTTCTGCCAGAGCGGATCCGGAGACCTTTTCAATGGCTGCCTGGTCTTCGGCGGACAGGCCGTCCCAAATGTCTTCGTTCATGACCATGAACCAGGACGTGTTGTAGATACCACCCGGCACCTTCATGGAGGATGTGACGTAGTCCGTCAGCTTGAAGGCCTGAAGCGCTTCCATCGGGAAGGTGACACCGTCGATGACGCCGCGAGAGAGTTTTTCGTAGACCTCACCTGGTCCCATGAACTGCGTGGTGATGTCGAGTTCCTGTGCCAGGTTGGCAATATAGCCGCCCGGCGTGCGGATCTTGAGGCCGGAAAAGTCTTCCGGTGTTTCAATCTTGCGCTGGTTATTGTGGAACATTCCGGGACCGTGGATCCAGAGGCCCAGAAGCTTGGTGCCCTGATGCTCGGCCTGGGCGTCGAGATTGCCCGCATAAATGTCCCAATAGGCCTTGGAGCCTTCGGTTGCCGTGTCGGCAATGAAGGAGAACTGGCCAATCCGGGAACGCAGGAAACGATCGTCACGGGTGAAGGAATGCAGGCCATAGGTGATGTCGACAATGCCTTCGGCGGCCAGATCGAAATGCTCCGGCGGAGAAGCGACCGGTTTCGGCAGGATGCGAACGGTCACGCGGCCTTCCGTTGCCTCGGCTACCTGATCGGCCCAGGGCTGGATCACGCCGGTGACAATCGGATGTTTCGGCGGAAGCCAGGATGACAGAACAAGTTCGTCAGCATTGGCGCTGGCAACAAGACCGGTGAGCGCGGATGCGGTCAGCCCGGCCAGGATAGATAGACACTTCAGATTTTTCACGGATTTCTCCTCCCACTTGCTGCCTGCAGTCCAGTTCCGGTAGACCAGAACCCGTGCCAGGCGGCGTATGTCGAAAATAGTTGCAAATGAAACTAAGTCAATCTTAAAATATCACCATCATCCAAAATGATGAGACCGAGTTCCGATGACCGAAACCAGAACGCCTGCAGAGATTGCGGAAAAAATGTCTGAAACTCAGGCGGTTAGTGACGACGAAAATGACACCGCCTTTGTGCTTGAAAGGTTTTTTCCGTATCAGGTGCGCGTTTTCTACACCGATGTCACCAGTGCATTGTCCGCGATCTACCAGCGGGACTATGGTTTGATGCCGGCCGAATGGCGCACGATGGCCATTCTCGGATCCGCGTCGACGGGATTGCAGGCAACAGAGATTGTTGCGCGGTCCAGCATGGACAAGGTTGTCGTCAGCCGCGCCGTCAAGCGCATGGAAGAGCGGGGGTTGCTGCAACGGAAAAGCAATGCCGCGGACGGGCGCAGTTTCCTGCTCGAGCTCTCCGACGAGGGCAGGGCGGCCTATGAGGACCTGGGACCAAAATTGCTTGCGGTTGAGCAGAAAATGCTGGCGGGGCTGACGGAAGGCGAGATCTCGGATTTTCTGGCCGTGACGCGCAAGATCCGGGAAAATCTCGCGGGGAGGCCGGACAGAGGGCCTGATTGACCCGCGCGCCGTTCATTCTGAAACTCCCAGTCCTCACCACGCGTGTTCATGGAGCAGCTCTCAAGACAGGACGCCCTTTTCCTGAAGCTGCTCGGCTTCTGTTCGTATCGTATCGACGAAGGCGCTTTCAATCCGGCTCAACGGGCGGTCATCGTGCTGGAATACGGCCATTTCCCACTCGATTCTGGGTTCAATCGGCAGTGCAACCACATCATCATTGATACTTAGCAGGCTGGTGAGCGGATCGACGATCGCAATTCCCACGCCGCGCCGAACCAGGCCGTGCACAGCTCTGTTGGTGCGTGCTTCAGCAGCTATCTTTCGCTGTCCGCCGGCACTTTGCATCATGTAGTCGACCCGGGTCCTGAGCGGACTGCCAATTGCAAGTTCGACAAAAACCTCCTTGCTGATGTCATCGAGCTTCACCCGCTTTGCTTCTGCCAGCCTGTGCGTCTTCGGCACAAGACAAACGGCCGCGCATTTGCCAAGGGGCAACAAGCTCGCGCCATAGGGGCTGGCGTCCAGCGTAATGCCCACACCCAGGTCGCAGCTGCCGTCGTGGAACATCCTCAACAGGTCTTCGAGGCCGGCATCGATTACCTTGACCGCAACATCCGGATGCTGCTGCTTGTAACGCGCCACGACATCGAGAAGGAAGGTGTCCAGGTAAACGGGTTGGGCCGCAACGATGATCCGGCCAACCTGCCTGTTGGAAATGGAGCGGGCTTCCTGCTCCAGATCCTGAAAAGCAGCGAGTGATCTCGAAACTTTTGCGTGGAACAGGACGGCTTCCGGTGTCGGTGCAAGCTGGTTTCGTTTCCTGAGGAAAAGCGGAAATCCGACATTCTCCTCAAGCTGACCCAGCAGCCGGCTGACCATGGGTTGGCTGATCTTCAATTCCGCAGAAGCCCGCGTGGTTGAGCCTGTTGTCATGAAGGCATCAAAGGCTTCCAGTTGCCGCACATTCATGTCTAAACCTCAATAATCATTATGCATAAAAGTAATACTAAAGCAAAAAATTTGCAATGTAAAGCATACTGTGAAATAAAACTGTGCGTGCGTGAAGACACGCAGCACCGCCCAGCCGGTGCAAAACAAGTGACCTTCTCAAAGAGGACAAAATGTCAAAAATTCTCAAAAGCCTCCTGGCGGGCTGCGCGCTCGCCATCGCTACAGGTGTGGCTCAAGCCGACTATCCGGAAAAGGCCGTGACGGTGGTTGCCCCCTACGGAGCCGGTGGTGCCTCCGACCTTGCAGCCCGGTCCCTTGCGGATGTGGCGCGGGATTATCTTGGAGACCAACCTGTTGTGGTCATTAACAAAACCGGCAATGGCGGCATGAACGGTGCGAGATTCGTATCCGAAAGTGCACCGGACGGTTACACCCTGTTGCTGGCGCGAGTCGGGATGGCGCTTTACCCCGCAGTACAGGAAAGTTCACCGGTCGGTTGGGACGACTACACGTTTCTCGGCTCTCTGGAAGCAACGCCGATGATCCTCGCCGTTTCCGCGAATTCTCCCTACCAGAACGCGCAGGACCTGATTGAAGCCCTGAAATCAGGCGCATCACCGCTTGCCTATGGCGCTTCAGGTGCGACTTCCATTGACGGCTTCACGGTTCAGGCGCTGCTCTCCGACAATGACCTGGACCCTTTGAGGGCTGCGACCCTTGTGCCCTACAAGGGAGGCAGCGCGCTGGCAACGGCTTTGCTCGGAGGACATGTCGATTTTCTCGCTGTCGCCGCCGGGTCGCTGATGCCGCATATCGAAGCGGGCAAGATGCGCGCCCTGATGGTCTACGCACCCTCGCGCATGGATACGCTGCCCGACGTCCCGACAGCATCTGAGCTGGGGTTTGAAAAGGCAGGTCAGATCTCGGGATGGAGTGCGCTCTACGGCCCCAAGGGCCTTCCCGAAGAGATTGTTGCCCAGTGGACGGGGGTTCTGAAACAGGTTGGCGACGATCCGGACTGGCTCACGCTGGCAAACCGCCGCGGATCAATCTCGACGGCCGGGCAGGGTGACCTGGCTGCCTTCGCCAGGTCGCAATACGAGCTCTTCAACGGCATGGCCAAAGACTTCGGTTACCTGAAGTAAGCGCGCGGGATGAGGGAGGATCCGGTATGATCAACAAGAACGTCATCAGAGCAGTATTGATCACGCTCTTCTTCGGGCTGGTGCACTTCGTACTGATCCCGCTCCATGTACCCAGACCCTCCTTCATTCCCGGCTTTGCACCGCCGCCGGACATGTGGCCGCGTGTCGTGTCGCTGCTCGGACTTGGCATAGGACTGTTCTCGATCGCAACTTCGGTGCTGGAGAGCCGGCAGGGTGTATCTCATGACCTCACGGCTTCCTTGCCGGTGCGGGTGAGCAAAGGTGCGGTGGTTCGCCTCGGAGCCGTCGTCCTGGTCTTCGCCGGATTTGCGATCCTGCTGCCCTTGCTCGGGTTCCTTGGAAGTTCCGTACTGCTGGCGCTGGCGACTTTCCTGCTCACCGGAGGCTTTCGATACAGAACGCTCGCCGTTCTGCTCGCACTGTTCCTGCCAGTTGCCCTGCAGCTCTTCTTTGCAAACGTGATGTACACGCCTTTCCCGGCTGGCAGCTGGGGCGTCTTGCCGACGCTGCGCTAATAAAACCAATCTCGGACGTGATTGAAATGTGGAATGATATCATCTTTGCGGTGAGTTCCGTTGCCACCTTTGCAAATGTGCTTGCAATGAGTGCCGGAATCCTTGCCGGTGTAGTCATCGGTGCCATCCCCGGTATGACCGGCACGATGGCTGTGACACTCGCTCTTCCGTTCACCTTCTACATGCAGCCGGTGACAAGCATTTTGCTGCTGGTCGCCCTTTACAAGGGCAGCACCTACGGCGCCTCCATCTCGGCCATCCTGATCAAGACGCCGGGCACGGCGTCGGCGGCCTGCACCATTCTGGACGGTTGGCCCCTGGCCCGGCAGGGCAAGGCAGGCAAGGCACTCAACATGGCGCTGGTGTCTTCCTGTATTGGGGACTTCATCTCCAACATTTCCCTGATATTCCTCGCTGCCCCCCTGGCGCTCCTGGCTCTTCGTGTGGGGCCTGCCGAGTATTTCATGCTGATGGCCTTTGCCCTGTGCATGGTGGCCTCGATCTCGGGAAACTCGCTGCTGATGGGCATCGTATCGGCCTGCCTGGGGCTGCTTCTGGCGACCGTTGGAGAGGACATTTACGGTTCCTATCGCTTTGCCATGACCGAAGACATGAAAGGTGGGCTGTCGATCGCCCCGGTCCTGATCGGACTGTTTGCCCTTCCGGAATTGATCCGGATGATCGTGTTCCGCGATGGACCGCAAGGCAAGGCCATGAAACTGGGCGACAATCATCTGACGCTTGCCGAGTTCAAAGGCTCCTTCAAGTCGATCGTGCGCGGCAGCTTCATTGGTGTGGTGCTCGGAGCCATTCCAGGGATCGGTCCGTCGGCAGCCGCCTTTTTCTCCTACGGAGAGGCGAGACGCTCGTCGCCCAATCGCGACAACTTCGGCAAGGGGGAACTGGAGGGCATTGCAGCTTCGGAATCGGCCAACAATGGCTGTTGCGGCTCCACCATGATCCCGTTGCTTGCCCTTGGTGTGCCCGGGGACGTGATAACCGGCGTGATGCTGGGCGCGTTCATGATCCAGGGTCTGACGCCGGGTCCGTTGCTCTTTCAGAACAATCTCAACGAAGTCTACATGCTGTTTGTCGGCATGATTTTCTCCTCCGTCCTGCTCTTCATCGCCGGCAAGCTGACGGCCAGGTATTTCTCCAGGATTGCCGCGATCCCGCAAGTCGTCCTGGGGCCGGTTGTCCTGATGTTGTGCATCTATGGAATTTACGCGATCTCGAGCAATACATTTGACGTTACCATTCTGCTGATCATGGGAGCAGTCGGGTTCGTGATGCTGCTGCTGGACATTCCTGCCGCGCCTTTCCTGATCGCCTTCATTCTCGGGCCGATGTTCGAAGACAATCTGCGCCGGGCTCTCGCCATCTCCAGGGGAGATCTGGCAATTTTCTTTCAATCCCCGATCTCCTGGCTCTTTGCCGTACTGATCGTATTCTTCCTCGCTTATACCGTGCGATGGGAGCTCCAAAAACTGAGGCAGAAGCGTGCTGAAAGCTAAGTCTTGCGTATCTGACAGCGAACAAACATCCCTCGAGCGAACAAAAGGAATTCTGGCAGACCTGGTCGGTTTCGACACGACAAGCCACAAGTCGAATCTCGCCCTTATCGAATACGTTTCGTCCTACCTGATGCAGCATGGCGTCACTTCGACGCTCTTGATGGACGAAACCGGCAAGAAGGCCAATCTCATCGCGGCGATTGGCCCCACTGATCGTCCGGGCGTTGTCCTGTCCGGTCATACGGATGTTGTCCCGGCACTGGAAACAGGATGGCAGACCGGGCCTTTCGAGTTGGACGAGCGCAATGGCCGGCTTTACGGCCGGGGGAGCTGCGACATGAAAGGGTTCCTTGCCTGCGTTCTGGCAATGGTGCCTGAATTCGTCGAGGCTCAGATCCGAAGGCCGGTGTGGATCTGCCTGTCCCATGATGAGGAGGTCGGGTGTCTCGGTGCCCCGGCCATAGCGGCTTGGTTGGCGCAACGGGAAGAGCCGCCCTTTCTGGCGATCATCGGCGAGCCGACCGAGATGAAACTGGTCACAGGACAGAAGGGCAAGATCGCGATGCGCTGTACGGTGCATGGCACATCCGGCCACTCCTCCTTCGCACCTAAACACGTCAATGCCGTCGATTTCGGTGCGAGGATCGTTTCCCTCATCGCGGAACGGGCAGACCGGTTTCGGCAGGAGGGTCCCTTCGACCCGGATTTCACGGTCCCACACTCAACGATGCTGGTCACGATGATCCAGGGCGGTGTTGCAACCAATATCACCCCCGAAAGATGCAGTTTTACATTCGAGATACGCAGTCTGCCCAGGCATGACGCCAGAGCCGAGCTGACCGGTATCATGAGCGAGGTCGCGGGCCGCCTGGTTCCGGAAATGCAGGCGATGCATCCGGATACGGGCGTCGTGTGGGAAGAAATGTTCTCCTATCCGGCCATGGGGGACGGAACGGATTCCATGGGATTTCTGCTTTTCAAGGACCTCATGCCAGACTGGTCCGGCAAGGTTTCCTACGGATCGGAGGGCGGTGTCTTCGAACAGGTTGGCGGAATTCCGTCCGTCATTGTGGGACCCGGCTCAATCGCGCAGGCGCACAAGCCGGACGAGTTCGTCAAGGTCACCCAGCTGGAAGCCTGTCTCGGCTTCCTTCGCGATATTGCCGGTCGTCTTCAGCACTCGAATTGACCGGGAAGTCGTGAAGGTTTTCCTTTCTTGAGATTGAAAAAAGACGTCCCTTGCGAACAAGGGACGTCCAGTCTGATTAGCTGCAGGTATTGTTTTTATTGGCGAATGGGCTGGCTAACTGGCCAGCCACTTGTCGCGGATCTGCTCGAACCTGTTCTCGGCTGAAAGCTCGCTGATCGCCGCGTCCAGCTTCGCAATGAGGTCTTCCGCGCCTGGAAAATCCTTGCGGATGCCGATCACGAAACGAGACGAGTTTTCAAGAAACGGGAGCTCGACCACCGGCAGATCAAGACCAAGTTCGTTGAGCTGATGCTTGCCGATCGCGTAGGGGCTGACATGGATGTCCGACCGGTTGGAATTGACCAGTTGAAACACGTCCGCGAGACTATCGACCTTGTAAACGGAGTAGTCTTTCAGGTTGGTTTCACCCCAGCCATTGCCTAGGTAATCAACAATCTGAAACTTGCCGAAATCCGTCATGGTCGAAATCCCCTTGATTTCTTCCGCACGCGGATTGTCCGAGGCATAGAAGGCGACCCGCTCCGGCCCCCAGACCTTCTCCTTGCCGAAAACGGCGTATTCCTGGCGTTTTGTTGTAGCAACCGTGCAAAAGGCGTCCAGTTCACCGTGCTCTACCAGTTTCTGCGCGCGCGCCCAGGGGTAGCCATGGAACTCCGGCGTATAGCCGTCGACCTTTTCAAAGATTGCCTTGATGGATTCCACCAAAATGCCCTGGACCGCTTGGCCACTGCCGAAGGTTATCGGCGGGTAGGCATCGTAGTGAGCAAACCGGATCGTGGTGTCCGCCGCGGCTGCCGAAGCCGTCGTCAGCACAGCTCCGAGTGTGCACACTTTCAAAAATCGTTTGGTCACTTTGAGCGAATTGAACATTTGTCTCTCCTCCAGACAGGGGCCATCGCATGCCGACAGGTACATCGAGCCTGTTCAGGTCGGTGTTGATTTGACTTGGCTGATCTTCTGCAGGTGAAACAATCAAAGGCAAAGAGGTCCTACATTTCGCAAAAGCTGAATAAACCTTCGCGAATCTTCTTTAGTCTTTGTTTGTTTCTCTGCAGGATTGGGAAACAGTATCACGAGTATTTGTTAAAATAAAGTATAAAAGAAAATACTAGTGAATTACTACTTTAATTATAATCGGTAAGTCTGATGTAATTATCAATTTTACTGAGTATTACTTTTGG
This sequence comes from Roseibium sp., assembly GCA_017643925.1. Lineage (GTDB taxonomy): Bacteria > Pseudomonadota > Alphaproteobacteria > Rhizobiales > Stappiaceae > Roseibium. The sequence continues at coordinate 91,078 of JAEPML010000009.1, forward strand.
GGTTGTGCCGCTCGTTATGGCCGGTGGAGGCCTCCTGATTGATTGTAATGGCATAGCCTTGTTTCTTTAGGCACCAGCCAGCGTTTCGTGTACACGACTAAGCGGTTGTGAGTGAGGACTACGTCAGATGTGCGAACACAAGTGGGAGTGGGTGCCTGGGTTACGCGTTGGGCCAGTTGCTTTCGGAAGCGAAATTGATGGGTATCGCACGACACTAAACCTGCGACTTCTGGAACCCGAAGGGGCAGACGAAACTGGTTGGGGCACATACAGTTTCGACAACGAAGACAAGACTATTTGGACGGAGAACGGAAAGGTCATCTGCGTTCGCTGTGATGACTATTTTGGGTTTAAAGGTGTAAACCTTATAGGACTGGCCCGGGAGGAGTTGATTGCTCAAATGGGCGCCAAACCTGATGAGATCGGGCTTAGCGTTGAGTTTGAAGACGGTTCGATACTCACACCCTTCGAATATTTCGATTTGTCATTGGAAATCTGGATTGAAGAAGGTGCTGTTGTGCATGCTTCCGCGACCGCAATCTTTATGGAATGAAGAAAATCTGGGCGCGACGTTATCCAAGTTTCGGTATCCGCACCAAGACGAAAAAAGGCGGCCAATGGCCGCCTTTTCATTTCTGGATGTCAGTCAGCTCTTTAGTCGAGGCGACCGCTGGCATGTGCCAGCATGGTGTAGACCTTGCCGGTATCGGACGTCAGATAGGTCTGGCCGAGCATGTTGTCGCGGTCGTTACGGGAGACCTGGGCAAGCAGCTGCTCGAAGTCGGCCACGTAGCGTTCAACGGCGGTGCGGAACTCGGGGTCGCGGGCATATTTCTGACGGATCTCGTCAAAGGTCTGCTGGCCCTGCAACGTGTAGAGACGGCGCGTGAACACATGCCGCTCCCCACCGCGGTAGCGGTTCCACAGATCGATGAAGGTCTCGTGGTCAATTGCCCTGGCAATGTCGACCGAGAGTGAATTGAGACTTTCAACCGTCTGCAGTGGTGTCCGGCCGGTTTCCGTGTCAGCACTCGGGTCCTCGTCGCGCGAGGCGCGGCGCAGGAGGTCAGAGACCCAGCCCTTGCCTGTCGAGGCGGTGTTATCCGCCGGGGCGGGCTGCTGGCGCCGCGTGTCGACCGGACGGCTGGCTGCCGGGCGCTGTTCGCTCACGGGCGCTGCCTGCGGACGGGCAGGTGCTGCAGGCGCGAAGCTTGCCGGTGCCTGTTGCGGTGCCGGCTGCGGTGCGGCGCTTGCCGTTGCCGCCTGGGCCTGCGGACGAGAGATGTCGAGAGCGTTGGACTGTTTGGCAACGATCTCGGAGAGCTCGGTCAGAGCCCGGATCTGCTCGTTCACAACCTTGCGCAGCGCTGCAGAGGATTCTTCTGCTTCGTCCGGCAGGTTGAGAACACCCTGTTTCAGCTCGGCACGGGTGGCTTCCAGTTCGCGGTGAACTTCCCTGGCCACGTCGCGCATGCGGGTTGCTGCATCATTGAAACGATCCGACGCGTCGCTGACGGTGCGGGTCATTTCCGTGATGATGTCGTCCTGTGCGGAACGGATGGCATCGCGGGCCTTCTGGCCTTCCATGCCTGCCGTCAGGCGCATGGATTCGAACTGCTCGGCCACCTGCTTGGAAGCAGCTTCCGCAGCCGCGCTCAACATGCCTGCAGCATCGCGTGCCTTGTCGTCGGCCGTTTCCAGCGTTTCGGAGAGGTTCTGGGAGAAGGACCGCATGAGCGTGTCGACTGCTTCGGTCTTGGCCAGCAGCGTGTCGGCCACTTCCTCGATGGCGGTCTTGCGTTCCGAAACCCGTCCTTCGACAGACTTGTTGGTGTCTTCCAGATGACGGGCGGCGCGGGTCAGTTCTTCCGAATGATCACCGAACCGGTTTGTCAGGTTCTGGATGTCGGCCAGGGTCGTCGTGGTCACATCACGCAGGTTGGAGACCTGCTCGGAGATGATGCCGGTGGTCGAATTTGTCTCGACCATTGCCCGGTCCACGGCCGAGCGGAATTCCGCAGCCCGTTGCGACAGGTTGTTCTCGACCTCGTTGAGGTTTGTTCCGGCGACGGCGACAACTTCCTGAAGGTTCGTGTTCGAAGCCTCGATCTTGTTGAGGATCTCGGTAACGTACGCTTCCAGGCGTTGCTTCGTGTCGCTGAGCAGGGACGTGGCCTGCGCGCTGCGCTCGTTGATGCTGGCAATGATCCGGTCGCCGGCCTCGACAAGCGAGCGGGTCGCATCCAGACCGGTGTGCGCGAATGTGTCGGAGACATCGCGGCCCTTGACCGTGATGGCCTCGAGGATCGCCGTGTGGACCTCGGAGAGGCGGCCTGTCAGATCATTTGCGCGCGTTTCGATGGCGCTGATCAGTTCGTTGCCGTCGGTGCCCACGATCTTGGCCAGCTCGCCGGAACGGGCTCCGAAGGCCTCGTTGAGCGAGGTCGCCTTTTCGAGCAGCTCGTTGGCAACCTCGTTGCCACGGCCAACCAGGAGATCTGCCGCTTCGGTCACCGCGCTGTTGACGCGGGCACGAACCATGCCGGCTTCGCTCGACATCTGACCGCGAATGTCTTCCAGCGTCTTGGCCAGGGTGATACGAGCCTGTTCGCTTTCGGCAGAGAGATTGCCGGAGATCTCGGCGATGAGGCCCGAGAGCTGGTTGCGAACCTTCTCGCTTTCGCCGGTCAGCGAGCCGGAGAATTCGGCAAGCGTTCCTGCATAAAGCGTGCGGGCCTTTTCGCTTTCCGCGGTCATGGCGCGGGCGGCATCGCCCACTGCTGCCAGGACAAGTTCGCGGATCTTGTCGCTTTCGCCAGACAGCGAACCGGTGGCCTGCTGCATGGCGGCCGTGACGGCGTCTGCCGCCTTCTGACTTTCACCCACCAGAACGCCGCGTGCTTCGCCCACGGAACCCAGAACGATCTGACGCATGCGGTCGCCTTCGCCAGACAGTTTCTCGGTCGCCTGGGTGAGGGCACCATCGACGATTTCCACGGTCCGTGTCCGTTCGTCGGACAGGGTCTGGACAGCGGCCGTAGTGGCTTCCTGGATCACGTCACGCAATTGCGTGCTCTCAGTTGACAGCGTTGCGCCGGCTTCGGAGATGACCGCTGTCAGAATGTCGCGTGCGCGCTCGCTTTCGCTGGTGAGCGTGCCTGAAATGCTTTCGAGGCGTTCGTTCAGCAGCGTTTCCAGCTGGATCGCGCGGCTGTCGAGCGTTTCGGCAACCTCGAACACCTTGGCGCCGAGGGCAACATTTATTTCGGCAATGCGTTCCGACAGGGATTCCGTCAGTTCCTCGCTTTGTTTGCCAAGAACCGTTCCGGCTTCCGTCAGGCGGTTGTCCAGCGCCGAGGTCATCTCTTCCTGGCCCTCGACGAAGGCCTGCGCGATTTCCTTGGTCCTGGAGATCAGGGTTTCGGAAATCTGGCGGGCCCTGGCGTCCAGGGTTTCGTCGATCCGGTCGGTGCCGCTGGTCATCGAGGCGGACAGCAATTCGGCCTTTTCGGCCATGCTGGTTGCTGCGCCGTCGACGCGTGAAGACAGGTTCTGACCGATTTCCTCAGCGCGTTCGGCAAGGGTGTTGCCGGCTGCCTCGACACGCTGGCCGAGCTGCAGGGTAATGGCATCGGAGCGGTCGGCGAGCACATCGGTGATGTTGCGGGTTTTTTCCTCCAGCGCGTCGCTGATGCCCGTCGTTCTGTTCTCGATGGCGTCTGCCAGGATCTGCGTGCGCGTCTCCAGGGTTGCCTCGAAGGCGGCCGTGCGCTGATCCAGGGTCAGGTCAAGCGTGTTGATGTGGCTGCCAAGGGACGAATCCATGGTGGAGATGCGCTCGGCAAGCGACGTGTCCAGCGTTGTGACACGCGTGTCGAGCGTGGTGTCCATCGTCGTGATGCGCTCTTCCAGGGACGCGTCCAGCGTGCTGATACGGGCCGAGAGCGTCGCATCCATGGTGCTGATGCGGTCGGTCAGTGTTGCATCGATCGCGCCGTAACGCGTGTCGAGGGAGGTGTCCATTGCCGCGATACGGTCGCCAAGAGACGCGTCCATCGTGTCGATCCGGGCCGCGAAGGTCGTGTCGAGTGTCGACAGGCGGGAATCGAGGGCTTCGGACAAGAGCAGCGTCTTGGTGTCGAACGCGTCGATCAGCTGGCCACCGCGATCTGTGACAATTGTTTCCAGCTCGGTAAGGCGCGTGGACAGGCCTTCCTGCAGGGCAAGGCCGCGAACCTCGAGGGTCTCGGTGATCTTGCCGCTGATCTCGTTGATGTCGCCGGCAACGCGGTCACCGCGGCTGCCGATGAGTTCGGCAAGCTGCGTGCCGGTTTCGGCCAGCTTGTGGGTGAGCGCTTCGGTCTGTGCACCGAGGCCAGCCGCGAATTGGCCGGAGACGCTTTCGAGCGTGTCGCGGAAGCCGACGGTCTGCTGTTCCAGAACCGTTGCCATCTCGTTGCCACGGGCCGCCAGGCGCTCGTCGAGTTCGCTGCCGTTGATGGAGATGGCGGTGTAGATGCGCTCGGAGATGTTGTCGAGCTTGTCGGCAAGTTCGCCGCCACGGACCGAGATGGTCTGGGTAAGCGAACCGGCGGTCTCGTCCAGCTTGGACGCGATCTCGCCCCCACGCAGGGACAGGTCGACAACGATGCTCTCGCCGGTGCCGCGCAGGATTTCCGCAACCTCGGTCGAACGGCCGGAAATCGTCTCGACGATTTCCGCACCACGGATCGAGATGGTGTCGGTGACTTCCTGCCCGCGTTCGGAAATGCTCTCCACGACCTTGGAACCGGTTTCCGCAAGGCTTTCGTCCAGGGTGGTAACCCGGGTGTCGACCGTCGCGACCAGTTCTTCGGTACGGCTGGTGATGGTGTCGATCAGGCGACCGGAGGTCAGAGACAGGTTTGCATTGATCTCTTCGCCGCGCTGCGTGATCGTATCGCCGACCGTGGCTCCGGTTGTTTCCAGGGTGAGACGGAACTCGTCGGCCTTGGTGCTGAGTGTCTCAACCACCGAAGTGGAGGAAGAGGTCAGGGTTTCGTTAATTTCCGTGCCGCGCGCCGTCAGTGTTTCCACGAAGGTGCTTGCCGTATCGGCGAAACGCTCGTTCACCTCGTTGCCGCGAACCGTCAATGTCTCCCACATGGTGGAGCCGGTTTCTGCAAGGTTCTCGACGAGGTCATTGCCGGTGGAGGACAGTCGGGTGACATAGTCCTCGGCACGTTCGGTCAGGCTGTCGACGAGTTCGCCACCGGAGGCGTTCAGCGTTGCGCCGAGGGACTCGATGCGCGAATCCACGGTAGCCGTCAGTTCTTCAACACGGCTGTTGACGGCGTCGATCATGCGCTGTGTGGCCATGTCGACATTGCTGCCGAGCTCACCGGAGGTGTCGGACAGCTGGGAAGCGAAATTCTCGTGGGCGCCTGCGATTGTTTCGCGAACGCGCTCCGCGTTCATGACAATGGACTCGCGCTGGCTGACAAGCTCTTCGATCAGCCCGCGGATTTTCAGTTCATTGTCGTTGTAGGAGCGCTCAAGGGACGAGACTTCATTGTGAACCAGCACTTCCAGCTCGCTGGCGCGTGCGATGGCGCGCTCGATGCCGTCTCCCATTGCCGCAACTTCACGCCGTATCGCCTGGCCGACGCTCAGAATGGACTCCTTCGCCATGTCTTCCGGCTCGGCAAGGCGCAGGGCAACTTCGGTCATGCCCCGGGCAACAATGCGCATTTCCTGCGCGCGCCAGATCATCATGGCCATGACGAAGAAGAAGATGATCGGCACGATGATGCCAACCGCTGCCAGGATCATTTCCGGCGATTGCAACAGCACCTGAGGATCCGTGAGTGTCGGAACCTTGTCGGCGAAGGCTGTCAGGAAAAGGCTGCTGCCGAGCGCGGCCCAGATTGCGCTGAGCGCAAGCGCACCCCAGAAGGGGGCGGAGGAGGGTCTGCGCTGCAAGGCGTAGATGAGATTGCCGATGTTGCGCCGATCGTCGTTTGCCGCAGGCGGACGGTTGCCCCGGCCACGTCGGCGCGACTGACGCTGTTCGTCACGCTGGGAAGGTTCCTGCTTTTCCTTCTTGGGCTTGCGCGCAGGCTCGCTTTCCGCTGCCGCGCTGGCCTCCGGCGCGGTTTCACCTGCCTCCGGTCCGCCGAAATCCAGTTTCAGCGCTTCTTCAACCGCAGAAAGGGCCGCTTCAGCCGGATCTTTCGCCTTTGTCGGATTTGCCATTTGGGGTCGCCTCACATCCGTACTCATTACACACCGGTCGTCTCGGCAAGCCGCAAGCGCAGCTTTGACAGTCAGAACCGGATGCGTCGTTTCTACAGGCGCTCTATATATAGAGCGCTGTTGTAACTCTCATTTAGGGAGGGCCGCCGCTGACCGACCGTGAACTTTTCGTTCGACGGTTCACTCCCCATCTTGCCGCATCAACATCTGTAATGGCACACTCTCTCTCATGGGACAAGAAACTGCAATGGCGAGAGTCACTTAGGGGGCGGTCTGGATGCCTGAAACGAAACATTTCGAGACGAATGAAACGGCGAAAAATTCTCCAACTGCAGCTGCGCTGAAGGCGGGAAGCCTGTCGGCACCACAGAAGCGCTGGCTCCGCAAAGGGCTGAAACAACCAGGTGGAAAACTTCCCTTGTTCGACGACAACGGTCGGGAAATTCCGGCACGCACCATTCGTGCCTGCATAGACGCAGGCTGGGCAGAGCCTTGGTTTTCCAACCCAATCAAGCCCGACTGGCTGGTTTGCAAGCTGACGCCTGCCGCATTTGAAGCGCTGTCCGCAAGAGCAAAAGGTAAAAAAAGTTAACGGCGAATTCTGTAGTTGATGAGTGTCTGTTTTCAGAAAAACACGGAATTGCAAGAGCTTTTCGCAGAAAGTTCAAAGAAGCGCGTTAAGGCGCGTTAACCAAAAAAACAATTTTTTGGGGACATCAACGCATTTACACCTCGCGGCTGGCCGACTTAACCAGCCGTTTGTGTGTTTGGGGCACTGTATCTGGCAGTGAAAGCTTGCGGCTGGGTGCCGACAGGCATGTATCTCGTAATTGGAGCACCCCATGGCGCCTTCTTCGATGGCTCGCGTTTCCGGACGGGCCGGTCCCGAAGCCCCGATCGATCTGGTTCAACTGGCCACCAACACCCTCGGCAATCGCGATCTTGAGGTTCAGGTTCTTCACCTTTTCAAGTCCCAGTCCAGTACGACGCTGAAACGGCTCGCCTGTGAAACCGATCAGGCCGCGCGTCTTGACCTCGTTCACACGTTAAAGGGGTCAGCCCGGGCCATTGGAGCAGAGAAGGTCGCTGATGTTTGCGAGAACCTTGAAGGACGCATGCATTCCAGTTCCGAGGCGGGCACAGAGGGCCTGATTGCGGCGGTCGACGAGGCCAACCGGTATATCCGGGATCTGCTCGAAGGCTGATTTCGACCCTTCGCCGAGGCAGATTGACACGCGGAAACGGCATAGTCCTTGACCTTTTGTGCGGAAGCTTTATTTCGGTTCAGCTGAAACACGCAATTCAAGGCTTGGACGCGACTTATGCCGAAGATCACATTTGTTACATCTGATGGAAACCGCACCGAGGTTGATGCCGCTGAAGGCTCAACGGTCATGGAAAATGCCATCAAGAATATGGTTCAGGGCATTGAGGCCGAATGCGGCGGCGCCTGTGCCTGCGCCACGTGCCACGTCTATGTCGACGACGCCTGGACCGGCAAAACCGGCACGGCGGAACCAATGGAAGAAGACATGCTCGACTTCGCCTATGACGTGAAGCCGACGTCGCGCCTTTCCTGCCAGATCAAGGTGACTGGCGACATGGACGGTCTGGTTGTTCATGTGCCGGAGCGGCAGGCCTGATCTGCCATAGCCCAGTGTGAAAAGAAAAGACCCGCCGATGAGGATCGGCGGGTCTTTTCATGACTAGCGGCCAGTTTGTCGCGGGACCGCTGCCGGCACACCCTTTGGCATGTGCCGGTCGGCGTTTATTCGGCTGGCTGGGCCGACCTGTTGCGATACCAGAAGTCGACCTCGCCGCCTTCCTTCGGATTGCTCGGGATGAGCGTTGCCAATCCCAGGCTGACAAAAGCCATTGCTGCTCCGGCAAGGAACACGGCGGCCGGTGAGACCAGCCATACAAACCCGAACAGGACCGGGATGAAGACGGCGGCGATGTGGTTGATCGTGAAAGCCACGCCCGCCGTCGGGGCGATGTCGGCCGGGTCCGCGATCTTCTGAAAGTAGGTCTTGATCGCAATCGCAATCGCAAAGAAAGCGTGATCGATCACATAGAGCGCGGCGGCCAGTGTTGCATTGGTCACGAAGGCATAGGTCACGAAGACGCCGACCAGACCGACATACTCAAATATCAATGCCTTGCGCTCACCGAACCTGACGATCAGTTTTCCGATCTTGGGCGCCAGCACCATGTTGAACGCACCATTGAGCAGGAAGAGGCCGGCGACTTCATGGACGTTATAGCCAAAGCGTTCAACCATCAGGAAGCCAGCGAACACCGTGAAGATCTGGCGACGGGCTCCGGCCATGAAGGTGAGGGCGTAGTAAAGCCAGTAGCGTTTCCGCAGGATCAGCTTCTTGTGCTGGGGCACGCCCTCCTTGAAGTGCGGATAGGCAAACATGAGGAAGGCCAGCACGACGAGTGTCAGACCGCCCGCTATTGCAAAGACGACCGCGAAGGACAGATCGAAACTCTTCCAGGCGATGAAAATGAGTCCATATGCCACCAGCTGCGCAAAAGCGCCAACGGCGATGATCTTGCCCATGCTGGCTGCGGCCGTTGCCTTGGGGAGCCACTGAAGGGACAGCGATTGCGCCATCGTCTCGTAATAGTGGAAGCCGATCGACATGATCAGCGTGGTTATGTAGAAGCCCAACGCCGTTGGAAAATAACCCGTCACCGCGACACCGATGCCAAGCAGCAGCAGGGACACATAGGCGAGTGTCTGCTCGCGCATTACCAGCAGCAGGTAAACTGCCAGAAAGCTGAGGAAACCGGGGATCTCCCGGATAGACTGCTGAATACCAATCTCGCGGCCCGTGAAGTCGAGCTCCTGAACCGCAAAGTTGTTCATCAGGTTCCACCAGGCAGCAAAGGACAGCTGCATGGCGCCAGCCATGATCATCAAAAGGACCACAGGGGACCGCCACCCGGTTATTTCGTCGGGGCGGGCGTTTTGTGTGAAATAGGACATTCCGTAAGCCGTAGAAAAAGAGTCACATCCGTACAGCGCTGTTGAAGTGCTTCTAAGTCCAAACGGTTCTTTCGTGTTAGCGCTGTTTTGTCAGGAAATACATTCGACACGCCAAATTTCTGCGTCTCGTCCAAAAAGAGAAGGCCCGGATCAGCTCGAATGGCGGGTGATTTGCTTCGAATGTTAAGGAGGCTTTACATGTCTCGGATGATATGTGATTGTAAAGGACGCTTTACATTTTCCGGAAATCGGAGGACCGAAGATGAACCGCTTCGATCGCTTGTCCTATCAATATGTCGCGGAAACATTGCTCGCGACAGCGCTCTTCGTCGGCACAAGTTTCCTGGCGCAATGGTACCTTGAGGACAAGCCGGGACTGACGATCAACGTGCTGATTTCACTTATGGCGACGGTGCCGATGTTTCTGGTTCTCTGGGCCCTTGTCAGATACTTCCGGCGAGTGGATGAACGGGAGCGTTACATCATGGCCATCGCTGGATCCATCACCTTGCTCGTTGGTGTGTTTGTGGCGTTTTTCCTTGCGAAGATTGAGAACTTCCTGCCGGTGGATCTGAATCTCTATGCGGGATTCCTGTTTGTACTCTGGTCGTTCCTGACAGTCGTTGTGCGCTGGAAGAACTGATGCGCAATCATCTGAAAGAGTTGAGAGCGGACAGGGGATGGTCACAGGCGGAGCTGGCTGACAGACTCGATGTTACACGGCAGACCGTGATCGCATTGGAAAAGGGAAAATACGACCCAAGCCTGCCCTTGGCCTTCCGCATTTCGCGCGTATTTGGCTTGCCGATCGAAAAACTGTTTGTACCGGACGAACAGTAGGTTCTGATCTGCCGGCAGATTTGCTATTGCGGATCAGGAAGCTACATTTCTCTAGAAGTTGTTCTCAACCTGAACCGATCCGATCATGAGCATTCATCCCGAATTGGCCGAATTTCCCAAAGGGGCCTTGAACAGCCCCTTGATCGGCTACGCCAAGAGTGTTCCGACCGGGATCGGAATAAACGGCTGGCATGCGCATGATGCCGCGCAGCTGTTCCACGTCGTGAAGGGGTCGATTGCAATCGACACGGAGCTTGGCACCTTCTTTGCGCCGCCCGAGCGTGCCTTCTGGCTTCCTCCGAGGGTGAGCCACCAGACGCGTTACCTGACCGATACGGAAATCCGTTTCGTGTATGTCCAGTACGAGCACGCCAGGGATCTGCCCCAAACACCGCAGGTCATCCAGGTCACCAATCTGTTGCGGGCGCTCATTCTCGAGTTCATGTCCTATCCAAGGGCAAAGACCGAGGAGGGACCAGCAGCCAGGATTGCGGCCGTCATTCTTGATCAGCTGAAGATGTTGCCGGCGGCCCCCTTGCAATTGCCAATGCCCCAGGAGGCGCGTCTCCGGGGATTGTGCGAGGGCATTGTTCGTTGTCCGGCGCATATTCCGGCCCTGAGCGAGGCTGCGGAACGGTGTGCCACTTCGGTGCGTTCGTTCGAGCGACGGATCAAGGCGGAAACCGGGTTGAGCTATCGCACGTGGTGCCGGCAGGTCAAACTCTTCAGAGCGCTGGAACTTCTGGCATCCGGCCGAAGCGTTTCCGATGTATCGCACAAGCTGGGATATGAAGGTCCCAGTGCTTTCGTGGCGACGTTCAAAAAGGCATTCGGGGTCACACCCGGTCGCTACTTCGAAGGAAACGAGCTCGATTGATCTGCCTCATGGCAAGATATTGATTTCAGGCGCATGTGTTGGTCAAACGCCTCTTCAAAGGAGACCAACCATGTTTAAGAAGATTCTTGTTCCCGTCGATCCGGGTGAGCCCGGATTTGCCGATGATGCATTGTCCAAGGCTGCACAGATGGCCCGTGACTACGGATCCAAGATCCATCTGATGGCCGTGTGTCCGGAAATCCAGAGTTTCGTCGCCAGCCAGCTGCCCGACGGGTGGCAGAAGCGCGAAATCGAGGAAACAACCGCAATTCTCAACAAGGTCGGAGCTGCGCTGGACGTTCCAGAAGGGGCAGTAGATTGCCAGGTTCGCATGGGCGCTGTCTATCACGAGGTCATCGAGGAAGCCGAGCGTTCCGAGTGCGATCTGGTGCTTATGACGTCGCACAAACCGGGCCTGTCGACCTATTTCATCGGGTCCAACGCAGCTCACATCGTGCGCCACGCACCTTGCTCCGTTCTGGTTCTGCGCGGCAGCTGAGCCGGTTTCTTACCTATTGCGTGTCAGCAACATCGCAATAGCTGCGTAGCGGAAGGGATACTTGTCCGGTGAACGGACGAGCAGTTCCCCGGCGCGTTCATAAACTCGGTTTACAAGATCAGCCCTGTCCGGCGTGTCGGGCAGGGCGTTGCGCAAGACAGCCTCCGTAAAGGCTCTGAAGAAATTCACATAGTCCTTCGCATACCGGGCTCGATCCCCGTCAGTCTGGTACTGCCGGTTGAAGGGCACCTCGATTTCATAGGCTTGCGAGCGGTCAATGGAAAAGAGCGGCGAAGCGCCGTCAGAAACTTCCGCAACCACCGCTGTCAGTTCCTCAAGGTGGCGCATGTAGACGGGCTGATAGTAAGCCCCGTAGACCTCCCTTGAGATTTCTCCACTTTCCACGAACTCAAGAACCGCATCGTTCAACAGGTCGTAAATGCCGTCGCATGTTCGGGTGTCATCGACGGATCCGAACACCTGGACCAGTAACTTGCCTCCGGCCACAAGTTCGCGCGCCCGGGAAGAGAGAAAGCTCGCGACATCTGCCTTTGCCTGTTCTGCGAACCGGTTCCTGTCTTCGTCGGAAACGAACCCGTTTGCGCGGGTCGAGCTGGGCCCGTTCGGGAATATGTAACCTGGCAGCGTGCTGACAGGGCGCCGGGAGAGAAAACCGATAGCATTGAAGGTCATCGCCAGGTGCAGGCTGTTGTCCGGGAGCAGCTGATCATACATGGACCCGCCGACGACTGCGGAAAATACCCGCTCGCTTCCGAAAACGGAGCGTCCCTTAGGGCGCAGTATCTTGAACAGGGCCGAGAAGTCATTGGTTGGAAGATCGGAATGGATCGTCTGGACCGGCTTGTCCGTCCGTGGCAACACGTGTTCCACGACCCTGGCGAGGACAGCAACAGAGTTCTTGCCTTCAGAGCAGCCGAAATCAGCCATCGCAATCGCGCCGTCACCTGAAAGGGGAATTCCGGCAACGGCCTCATCCAGCCATGACAGAACATGCTCGGTTGCCAACCATTGCGGAGCCGAGTTGGCATTGTAAAAACCGCCCCCGGTCATGCCGGTAGTCGTGGCGTGCGAAACGGGTTTTTCGGTAAGATCCTGACTGTCAGTTTCGGGTTTGAATTCAGACGTCAACTCATCTTCTCCCGGTTCCGGTACAGGTCATGCGCCTTGTTACATTTCACCTTGCCCGGGCGATTGGCAAGCATGTTGGCTGCTGCGGTGTCGAGACAAAATCCAAACCGTCGCCAACGCGCTTTCTGCCAGCAAGATGTCGGGCAGAAACTGCGGTTTGCTTGCCGGCGGAGCCGGGTTGAATGGAAATGGGAAGAGGCTTCTGAAGAAGTTGCAAGCGGCACGAAGGTTGCCTGACAGGCTTAAGTCATGGACGACGGGCTAACGTGCCAGGTCCTTCATGCCTTCCGTCAGTCCTTCAACTGTCATGGGATACATGCGGCCGTCCATCAGTTCATTGAGCATCTGGATGGAATGCGTGTATCCCCAGTGTTCCTGGCGCACCGGATTGAGCCAGATCGCACTTCTGTAAAGCCCGGTAATCCGCTGCATCCACGTCGCACCGGCCTCTTCGTTCCAATGTTCGACCGAACCGCCCGGATACGCGATTTCGTAAGGGCTCATTGAGGCATCGCCGACAAAGATGATCTTGTAGTCGGCTGGATACTTGTGCAGCACGTCCATGGTGTCGATGCGCTCGGTATGGCGGCGGTGATTTTCCTTCCACACATATTCGTAAAGACAGTTGTGGAAGTAGAAGTGTTCCATCACCTTGAATTCGGACCGTGCTGCCGAAAACAGCTCCTCGCACACACGGATATGGTCGTCCATCGACCCTCCGATGTCGAAGAAGAGGAGCACTTTCACCGCATTGTGGCGCTCCGCACGCATCTTGATGTCAAGCAGCCCCTTGTGAGCAGTCGACCGGATCGTATCGTCCAGATCCAGCTCCTCGGCGGCGCCGGTTCGTGCGAAATGCCGGAGGCGCTTGAGTGCGACCTGGATGTTCCGTGTCCCCAGCAACTGGGTGTCGTCGAGGTCCTTGAATTCCCGCTTGTCCCATACCTTGACTGCCCGGCGGTGACGGCTCTCCTTCTGGCCGATGCGCACGCCTTCGGGATTGTATCCGTAGGCCCCGAAGGGAGACGTCCCGGCGGTGCCAATCCACTTGTTGCCGCCCTGGTGCCGCTTTTGCTGCTCCTTCAAACGTTCCTGGAGCGTTTCCATTAGTTTTTCAAATCCACCGAGCGCCTCGATCTGCGCCTTCTCTTCCTCGCTCAGGTGCTTTTCGGCGAGTTTGCGGAGCCATTCTTCGGGGATTTCGCTTGTAGGCACCTCGCTCATGAGGTCCAGGCCCTTGAAAACATGGCCGAACACCCGGTCGAACTTGTCGAGATTGCCTTCGTCCTTCACCAGGCTCATACGTGCGAGATAGTAGAAGTCTTCGACGCTTCTTTCAGCCAGGTCCTTGTCCAGCGCTTCCATGAGCGTCAGGTACTCGCGCAGGGAAACCGGAACACCGGCTGACTTCAGTTCGGTAAAAAACGTTATGAACATGCGGCGAACAATATCTCCGGCTCAGCAGGCTGCCAAGCGGAAGATGTGTTCATCGATCGGAGCGGTCTGATGAGGAGTTGATTTTTGACGTCCAATCGCATGTCGGTTGGAAGTCGAACAGGTCTCAGGCGCAATCCTTTGAAAACCGGATGCCTATTCTTCTTTCTTTTTCTCTTCGTCCGCTGCCGAGGAAACAAGTTCGCCCATGAAGTCGGAAACAGTTGGACCATTGTCCGAGACAAAGGGGGCCGGGCGGCAGACAGCTATGGCTGCAATTCCGATCCTGGCTGTGAGCAGTCCGTTGATGACACCTTCACCGAGACGTGCCGACAGGCGCGCCGCCAGGCCCTGACCCAACACCTGGGACGCAAGGCTGTCGCCGGCCGCCATGCCACCGGTAACAGCCAGATGGGTCAGCACGTGTTTTGCAAGCCGCAGGAAACCGAGCGTCCCGGGGCGGCCGCCATAAAGAGCCGACAGGCGCCGAATGGTTCTCAGGTTCTCGAACAGCACGGCCAACAGGTCGACAAGCGCGCGCGGACTGACCGCAGTGACCAGGGACACCCGCTTGGCACTGTTCATGACGATGCGGCGTGCCTCGAGATCAAGAGGGCTGAGCAGGTCCCGCTCTGCCAGTTTGACGAGATCACGGCCATCGATGACCTCGCGCATATGGCCTGCGAGTGCCTTTCGGCCCTGGGCTGTTTCGGGCCGGTCGCGATACAACGCGATCAATTCCCTCAATCCTGCGGTGGCCTGTCTTGCATCGTCTTCATCCGCGGCTGTCTGGATTTTGTCTCGCAAATGATCAATGCGGTTCAGGCGGACCAGGCCTGCGATCTCCCTGATCACAAGCCCCAACAGGCCAAGCGCTGCGATCGCCGCCAGGGCAACACCCGTCCAGCCCAACCAGTCGGTGCGCGTGAACAGGTCGCGGATCAGGGTGTCTACGGCCAGACCCGCGGCCAGAGAAACGAGACCGCCCAGGCCGATCATCAGCCACTTGCCGAACCTGAAGCCGGATTTGGGCGTGCTGACCGATCTCGGCAACCGTGGTTCCTCGTCCGCCAGGTAAGCCTGGGTAATGAGAGCTTCACCGGCCCCGGGGGTACTGGTCTCGTCATCCGTCATCCGGACATTGCGGTCGTCGAGCCGAAAGGCGGTGGGTTTGCGGCCGGACGCAGACTCGGGATTGGTCATGCCAGTCGGTCTCCAATGAGAAATTCAAGAGCACGGTCAAGTCGGATATGGGGCAGGGAAAGGGTCATGCCTTCTGCAGTGGTATCGAGTTCAGGTGGCCGAAAACGCAGGAATTGAAGCTCTGATTGAGCTGATTGAAAACTTGGTCGAACTGGCTCACTTTTTGATTCATCTTGTCTGAAAATCAGTTCAGGGTCTTCGGGCAAGTCACCGGGAAACATGGCTATTTCCGTGTTTCCGTCGTAGCAGTCGCCATTCAGTCTTTCCCCCGGGAGTGGGGTTCCCAGTATTGCCGGCAACTCTTCCCCCCTGTGTTTGACCATGGCTTCTCTTGTGGCGCGCACTGCCGCCATTGCAAGGACATCCACCTCGGCTCCCTTGAAACGGGCACGCTCTTCGGCACGGGCCACCAGCCGCTTGAGGATTGCCTCAAGTTTGTCATGGTCGGAACTGTGCAGGTGATCTGCCTTGGTTGCCGCGAACAGAAGACGGTCAATGCGGCGGGACAGGATGGTGGAGAGCCAGCTGCGTCTGCCCGGGCGAAATGCCGAAAGCACTTCACTCAGGGCGACCTCGAGGTCGGCGATCGCATGGGGGCCGGCATTGAGAGCGTGAAGCACGTCCACAAGTACGATCTGGCGATCCAGACGGGCAAAGTGGTTGCGAAAGAAGGGACGGACGATGTGGCTCTTGTAGGCTTCATAGCGTCGCTCCATCATGGCGCGGAGCGTCCCGGTGCGGGCAGCGCTGGCATCGGCCGGTATGTCAAGCGGTGCAAATGTCAGGGCAGGGGACCCGTCAAGGTCACCCGGCATCAGGAAGCGACCGGGAGGAAGCATGGACAAGGCGTGTGTGTCGGCGCGGCAAGCGGCAAGATACTCCTTGAACCGGCCTGCCAGCTCCTGCGCCGCCAGTTCGTTTTCCGGGTCGGACGGATCGGTTTTCGCAGCGGTGTCAAGGAAGGCGGCAGCAATCTCGGACCGGTTACCGGCGCGGGCGCGCCTGAAGGCCTCGGCTGAGAACTCGGCGTAGGTTTTGTTGAGCAAGGGCAGATCCAGAAGCCACTCGCCGGGATAATCAATCAGGTCCACATGCAGACGGCCGGGGCCGAGTTTCCGGGAGAGGAAGGAAGCGCTTTCATAATCGATCGTAAGACGCAGTTCAGATACTTGGCGGGTGGATTCGGGCCAGACCCGGTCGGTGACCAGGGCGTTGACATGTGCTTCGTAGTCGAACCGCGGCACCGTGTCGTCTGGCTGCGGCTGCAGCTTGGCCGAGGTCATCCTGTGTCCTGCCGCGGCACTGAAGACGGGCAGGCGTCCGCCATGGACGAGATTGTGCACCAGTGCGGTCAGGAATACGGTTTTTCCCGACCTGGCGAGACCGGTGACACCGAGGCGCACGCTCGGAACCGTAAGGTCACCGGCCGCGTCAGCCAGGTTTGCCAGCGAGAGCCGGGTTTCTTCCGTCAGTTTCGTCAGTGTGTTCAAGAGCACCTCCAGCGCGTTCATGTAAGCGCGGTGCGCGGGGAGTGCAATTGTGAAGCGGTCAGTTATCGTCCTGAGGCGGGTGGCCGTTCAATGCGCGGGGTTTGACGAACCTTGCCAGGTGACCCGTTCCGGGGCGGAGCTCTGACCAGTCTGCGATATCGAAATCAAGTACGGCCAGAGCGGCAGTCGGAAATTTTTCCTCAAGATCGGCCTTCGCCGCCTCGTCAGCTGTTCCTGTAAGTTCCAACGCGGTTTCCTCTGACGCGGGATTGTGCCCCAGTACCATCAGCGTGTGGGCCCGGCCGCCATGTTTGCGAATGAGCCCGGCATAATCGTCCTCGCTCTGGTTATAAATGTCCGAGAGCAGGTAGATCTTGGCTTCGTGTGTAAGATGCGGCAGCAGGCGTGACAGCGTTTCGCGGGTGCGCTGAGCAGTTGAGCACAGGATCTGGTTGGGCAGCAGCCCTTCTGCCTTCATGTACCTTGCCATCGCAGCCGCTGCTGCCTTGCCACGGCTGTTCAGCGATCGGTCGATGTCAGACAGATCGGCATTGCTCCAATCAGACTTGGCGTGCCGGTAAAGCAAGAGCCGCATGCTCGTCTCCAGATCTCGAATCCCGGTTCAGTGTCGGCGGGACTGGGCCGTGCCGTCAATCCTGATGCGCAAGCGCTTCGGTAAATGCCGACAATGCAGGCCCGACTTCCGCTTCTTGCGTTGGCAGGACATAGGACAACCACAGAGTATAGTCAGCCTTGTCGCCGGAAAAATACCAAAGGGTTTCGCAGAGGCTTGTCGGCGTCCAATTGCGCGTGCGGAAGGAAATCCCGGAAGCTGCAACACCGGACAGGCTGATTGGTTCAAATCCTGCCGCCTTGTAGTTGCGCGAGAATTTTAATGCCTCTCGGCGACCTGTGTCCTGAAGATGTTTCCGCAGAACCGCCGTAATGCCGTCACGACCCGTGTAGATGCAGCCCGCCAGGCTTGCGGCATCACCCTCCAGGACCTTGATACGGAAAAACGGCCCGATCGCATCCGGACACCGAAGGCCGGTGAAATGTCTCAGACCGCTCACGTCGCTCTGCCAGCCGGCATCTTTTTCCGGCGGGGTCTGGGCGTGACCGGGCGACACCGTCATCCCCTGGACCGCAAGGGCCAGTGCCATGGAAACAACAGCACGTGTAAGTCGACCGGACAATGCGGGCTCCGCTATTCAGGTTCGTTCTCGCCTGGCCATGAAGGCAAGACGTTCAAACAGATGGACATCCTGTTCGTTCTTCAACAGGGCCCCGTGCAGGGGTGGTATCAGTTTGGAGCCATCTTGTTGACGAAGGGTTTCCGGATCGATGTCTTCGTTTAGCAGAAGCTTGATCCAGTCGATCAGTTCGGACGTCGACGGTTTTTTCTTCATGCCCGGAACATCGCGCACGTCGAAAAAGAGCCGGAGCGCTTCGGACAGGAGCCTCTTCTTGATGCCGGGGAAATGTACCTCGACAATTTCGGCCATCGTCTCTGCATCCGGAAACTTGATGAAGTGGAAGAAACACCGGCGCAGAAAGGCGTCGGGGAGATCCTTTTCATTGTTTGACGTGATGATCACGACCGGACGCTGCCGTGCGCGCACTGTCTCGCCGGTTTCATAGACGTGGAACTCCATCCGGTCGAGTTCTAGAAGCAGATCGTTCGGGAACTCGATATCGGCCTTGTCGATCTCGTCGATCAGGAGGACTGGCCTTTCGGCTGCGTCAAAAGCCTCCCAGAGTTTCCCCTGCCTGATGTAATTGTTGATGTCCTTGACACGCTCGTCTCCCAACTGACTGTCGCGAAGGCGCGAGACCGCGTCATATTCATAAAGGCCCTGCTGAGCCTTTGTGGTGGATTTAACATGCCATTCGATCAGCGGTGCGTTGAGGGCTTCCGCCACCTGTTGTGCCAAAACGGTCTTGCCGGTTCCAGGCTCGCCCTTGACCAGCAGTGGCCGTTCCAGGGCGACGGCTGCATTGACAGCGACCCGAAGATCTTCCGTGGCGATATAGTTTTCAGTTCCTTCAAAGCGCATCTGGCCGTCCATTGATTGTGTGTTGCGCGAAAAGTGGCAGGGACGACGCATCAGTGCAAGTGCGCAAATAGCGCGATGGTTTGCCGCTTCAGGAGGGACAGTCTTGCCCATCGGTGTCGGAAGAATTTGCCTGCATGACCAGAGCTTGCCGGGTCGGTCAGAAGGTCTTGCTCTCTCGGCTTTTTCTTAACTAATTGAAAGAAAACAATAAAAATTTTGATTAACCAACTTGGCACGGGCCTTGCGGAGTGTGGCCCGATTATGGGCAGAAGCCCGCGTTCGCAGAGCCCAATTATTAAGAGGACGAAACATGGGTATTTATGGGGCTATCAACTCCGCCGTATCCGGACTGACGGCGCAGGCCACGGCGCTGGAGAATATCTCCGGTAACGTCGCCAACGCGCAGACGACCGGTTTCAAGCGGCTGGATACGACGTTTTCCGATCTGGTCTCCGGGGGAGGGGCAACGCAAGCCTCGCAGGTCTCGGGAACGACCTTTGCAACCTCCCGCGCCACCAACACCGTTCAGGGTGACATCTCGCAGGTTGACGTGGACACCTACATGGCCATCAACGGTGAAGGCTACTTCATCGTGACCCAGGCTTCGGATGTGGTTGACGGATCGACCTCATTCGCCGACGAGACGTTCTACACCCGCGCCGGTGATTTTGAGCGTGACGCGGAAGGATACCTGATCAACAGCTCCGGTTACTATCTGCAAGGCTTCCCCCTGGATCCTGACACCGGCAATGCGGTGGGTGATGCCCCGTCTGTAATCCAGATCGAGAACCAGCCTCTGGCGGCCTCTGCAAGTACGCGGCTGGATTACCAGGCCAACCTGCCACGCGTGCCCGATACAACGGACTATGACGGTTCGGATGAAGATTCTGCGCTGTTGGATGCAGCCGTTGGTGCCGGCAACGTGACGGTCGCCAACGAGCAGGCGTTCCTCGACAGCTCGATCTCCGGCGGCTCCATCACGATCTATAACCAGAACGGTACGGCGATGAATGTCGAAGTCCGTTACGCAAAGACACTGAACGAAGATTCCGGTGTGCCGCAGAACGACACCTGGTCGATGTATATCGGTACCGGTGGTGATGCGACCAACGCCTGGTACGACGTCGGGGACATCGAATTCGATAGCACCGGTGCGATGACCAACATGACAGCCGGTGTGATCGGCGCGGTAAACGGCACTTCCGACGGTTTCACGATTGCGACGCTCGACATCGGTGGAACAACGGCAACGGGCATTGAAGTTTCCTTCGCCAACGGTTCCCTGACACAGTACTCGGATCCGGATGGAACGGCGAGTTCCGTGGCGCTTGATCAGGATGGCTATCCGGCCGGTGAACTGACCGGGGTTGCCGTGGATGAATCAGGCCGTGTCATCGCCAGCTACTCCAACAGCCAGCAGCGCGCGGTCTACGAGATCCCGCTCGCGACTTTCGAAGCTGAGCAGAACCTGAAACGCGTGGATGGTGCCGCATTCGAAGCGACAACATCCTCCGGTGAGGCAGACCTGAGCGGCGGTGGACAGATCCTGGCGAAGAACCTGGAACTGTCGAATGCGGATATCGCCGACGAGTTCTCCAAACTCATCATCACGCAACAGGCCTACAGCGCCAACTCCAGGATCGTCACCTCTGCCGACGAGATGCTGGACAGCGCCCTCAACATGGTCCGGTAGTGATCTTTTCCCCGGCGGGCTCAACCCCGCCGGGCTTTCCGGTTAGCGAGCGTCAACGAAGGAGAAAACCGCCATGGGTCTTTCAAGTGCCCTGAACACTGCGGTCTTCGGTATTACCTACAACCAACGTCAACTGGACGTTACGGCGAACAATATCGCCAACGCTGACACTGCCGGTTATTCCAAAAAGACAGTTTCCGCGAATGTCTACTTTGATGGTCTGGGGAACGTTGCCGGGCTTTCGGCGACAGAGGTGCGCCGTATTGTCGATGAGCGCGTTCAGGCCGACTACTTCAATTCGCTTGCCGACACGAATTATGCGTCGCAGATCGCCAACTTTACCGATCGGCTTGACGACATCTTCGGCACGATCGACGACACCAGCAGCCTGACATCTCTCGTCGGGCAATTGTCGTCGTCCCTGTCAGCACTGGTCAACGATCCGGGCAACTATGCCGCCCAGAGCGATGTGGTTGCGATCGCTGATGCCTTTGCCAGGGAACTTTCCTCTTCCTACCAGCAGATAACCAACCTGCGTGAGGAAGCCGACGATACGCTCGCAAGGCAGGCAGAATCGGTCAATGATCTGCTGAGCTCCATCGCGGACATCGACTCCTCCATTCGTGACGCGGCACAGTCCAATGTGTCGACCGCAGACATGGAAGATGAGCGTGACCGGCTGATCGAGCAGTTGTCCGGTTATCTGGACATCACCGTTTCCGACGACGCAAACAACACGCTGTTCATTCAAACGGCTGACGGGCAGCAGCTTTATGCCGACAACCAGCCTTCCACGCTGAGTTTCACCCCGACCCACTCCTTTCAGCCGGGACAGCAGGGCAATACGATCCTGGTGACGACCCCCGGGGGAACAACCTACGACCTGGTGGCGGCGTCGAAGTCGGGCTCGATCGTGGCGGTTGCCGAACTCCGTGATGACATTCTCACCGAAGCCCAGACGCAGCTGGATACGATCGCAGCTGAAATTTCCCTGGCATTTTCGAATGTGACGGTCGAAAGCACAGCTGCAACGGTTGGGCTTGATACCGGTTTTGACCTTGATGTTTCTGCGCTTCAGGCCGGTAACACGATCACGCTGGAATACACCGACACCTCGAGTGTGTCGCATACTGTTACGCTGGTTGCCGTTGATGATCCGAGCCTTCTGCCGCTTGACGATTCAGCAACAGCCAATCCGAATGACACGGTTCTGGGATTTGATATCTCGAGTGGATTGCCGGCCACATACATCACGAACATCACGACGGCACTTGGCAGCACGGGTCTGCTTGTCAGCAATGACGGGTCAGACAATCTGCGCATCCTGGGGGACAATACGGCACCCACCAGCGTCGAGGGCCTGTCTGCAAACGTGACGGTAACAGCCAACTCGGACCAGGGGCTCGGACTGGCCATCTTCATGGATGGGCGCGATTCACCGGAACTCTTTACCGATGCGCTGGAAGATGGCGGACAGCGTCTTGGATATGCCAGCGGGATTACCGTCAATCCGGATCTGCTGGCCGACAGCGCACTTCTCGTCAACTACCAGACGACGCCGACAGCCAACACGACCAATGACCCGGCACGGGTCCAGTACCTGGCCGATGCGATGAGTGTGAACACAGCGCATTTCGATCCCGGCTCAGGTATCGGCAGCTCGTCGACGCCCTTCGAAGGCACGATCATCGACTATGTGAACCAGACCGTGGCGTTTCAGGGCAATCAGGCAGCAGACGCTGCAACCTATGCCAAGTCCAAGGAAACATTCACCATGAACCTGGCGATCCGCTACGAGGAAAGCTACGCGGTGGATCTGGATACCGAGTTGGCCTTCATGGTGCAGTTGGAAAATGCCTATGCGGCCAATGCCCGTGTCATGCAGACAATCAAAGAGCTCTTAGATGAGCTTCTGAACATCGTTTAAGGTGCGGAATGACTATTTCGTCGATCACAACGTCGCGGACCTATCTCACCAGGCAGCTGAGTGAACTCAACGACCTGTTGGGGGAGAAGACCACGCAGCTTGCCCGCGGCAAGGTCGGATCGACCTATGGCGATGTCGGTGACCGCCGCTTGCTGGACATTCAGCTGACCCAGCGGGTCAGCATGATCGACACCTACCAGCAGACCATCACGGTCTCGAATCTGCATCTTGAAACGCTCAACATGTCGCTGGAGCGGCTTGAGGACATTCGCCAAGATGCCAAGTCGGCCATCGACACGAATGATTTCATTCTGCAGGATGACGGCCAGACACAGACGCAGTCGCGTGCGGAGCTGCTGCTGAACGAAGTCCTCAACATCATGAATACGGAAGTCGCCGGTTTTTATGCATTCGGCGGTACGGATGCGGTTTCAGACCCGGTGGCGACCATCGATGCAATCCTGAACGGTGCCGATGGCCTCGACGGATTGAAAACCGTGATGGACGAATATGCACAGGCCAACCTGGGAGCGTCCAATACTGGACGGACATCCACGTCAGCCCTGACAACCAACTATGCCGGCCTGGTTCCCACGGATTCAACCTTTACAGTTGCTGAAGACGCAGCCCACGATTTCGGGTTTGACATCTCCGCGGTTACTTCAACACTCACGAATGTTGCGATAACCGGACCGGCGGCCGCCGATCCGGACAGTTTCGATGTTCAGTTCACCGGGCAGCCGAACCTCGGCGAAACAATCACCGTCGAACTCTCCTTGCCGCCGACACACACGGACACGATTTCCATTGAGCTGACAGCTGCTGCCAACAATGAGGAAGAGGGTACATTCGTCATTGGCGCAGACCTTGAGGAAACAGCTCAGAACCTGCGAGACGCTCTTGCGACAGAGATTGAACACGAGGCCCAGACCACCTTGCGTGCCGTCTCCGACGAATGGGCATCGGATGAGTTCTTCAGCACGTTCGCGGGAGAGGAACCGCAGCGGGTTGACGGTCCACCCTATGACAGCGCAACGGCCCTGACAGGGGGCGGCTCGACCACGGTGGCCTGGTATACCGGGCGCAATACCAGCACGACGGATGCGCGTGCCGACAAAAACGCCGTTGTCGACACCAACCTGACGGTAAATTATGGCGTGCGCGCCAACGAAACGCCGTTGAAGGAGCTGGTTCAGACACTCGCCGCATTTGTTGCAGCGGACTTCTCCGGTGCGACACAGGTTGACGAGGAATACTACAATGCCTTGTCGACCAACATGAGGACCATCCTGCATCCGCCGGGCGTTGATCAATCCGGTATCGTCGACATTTCGACCGATATTGCCGTCGCTCACCGCACGATTTCCATGACGAGCGACCGCCACGTGCAGATGAAAAGCAGCTACGAGGGCACGATTTCCGAGATCGAAGGCGTCGACAAGGACCAGTTGGCAGCGGAGATCCTGCAACTTCAGAACAACATAGAGATCTCTTATCGAGCATCCTCGATCGTCTTCAACCTGAGCCTGTCCGACTACCTGTAACGGTCTGGGAAACCGCGCCGGGAGGAATGGACTTCAAACGGTTTCAAGCTTGTTTTCGGATAGGCCCCGCAGCATCGCTGCGGGGCCTTTTTTCCTTATAATTCGTTGTTTTGATTTGGAGTCTCGTGTGCGGGCAGGAGAATACGTTCGCGATAGCTTAAGCAAACTCGAGGCTGTTAAAGGCACAAGGGTGCCGTAATGAAAAAGGCCGGTCGCTGACAGCGCCGGCCTTTTTGAAATCACTGTATTCGTGCGCCTTACTCGGCCTGTGCCCTGAGACCTTCGGCAATTGCACGATTGATGTTGATGATAGACGTCAGCTTGTTGCTGTCATCACTGGTCATCACTGTCATGGTCTGCTTGAAAATGAAGACCCCGAGCGATGCGATGTTGTTCTTGATGTCCTGGGGCAACTGACTTTCGGCGCTTGTTGCCGAGGTAACCAGGATCGACCAGAGCTTGCGGTTATAGACCAGTGCGTCGTCCTTCTCGGCAAGAGAAGACTCTTCCCATTCATCCTTGATCAATTGAAGCCGGGCTGCGGCTTTCATCAGCAGATTCGCTTCCAGTTCCCTCGGTGACACTGCCACCTGGCTCGTTTTCTGGTAAGCCTGCGCTGCCTGTTTGTACATGACCGATCAGCGTCCCTTCATACTCGATGAGCTTGCGTGCTTCTTTCAATGCTTTATAGAAGGCGCCCGAAATAATTGAGTTACTAATTCTCGTGACATAAGGAATAGTACTCGGCGCCGCCTTCACGATATCATTGACGAGGGTGAAGTAATTCTCCTGAATTCTTTCCAAGTCTGTTGACAGATACATCAGCTGGACGGCCAAGTAGACCTTCTTCGCTGGCGTATCCGCCGTGGCCGGCGTGAGAATGTCCTTTTCTCTCAGAATGGGCGCCTGGCCTTCGATAAACAGTCGGGTCCTCTGATTGTCATTGGTGATAACGCTATCGCCTATGATAATCCGTTCGCCCGGTTTTAGCTCGACCTTGAGCGCCATTCCGTGACCTCCACACTTGAGTATCGCTATTAACGTTAACGAATTGGTTAACGCGCACCGGCGATACCTTACTGATATCCACTGCCTGTATTAACCGAACAGGCTCAATACGCTCTGGTCAGCCTGGTTGGCGAGGGAAAGCGCCGTCGACGAGAGCTGCTGCCTCGTTTGCAGCGCCAGCATGTTGGCACCCTCTTCGTTCATGTCGGCGATTGTCAATTCGCCGGCGCCAATCTCAAGCGTATTGATCAGATTCTGCGTGAAGTCTGTTCGAATCTCAACCGTGGACAAGGATGTACCCATCGAACGAGCTGCGTTTCTCAGTTCGTCCAGCGCGGCGTTGATGGCCTGGAGCGTCCGGTCAATGTCCGTATCCGTCTTGAATTCAGAGGCCGTGGCCGAAAGAGCGACCGCGCCCGAGGAGCTGCCGAGCGTCATTCGGTTGAAGTCAGCATTGCTGCTGGTGATGTTAAACGAAACCTCACCGATCAGGCTGACACTGCCGCCGGAGAAGGTGGCGTCCAGCCCCTTGACGTTGTCGATGAACGAGACAAGGTCGCTGATCGTGGTTTCAGCGTCGATTTCAAGAGAGGCGGGTTCGTAACCGTTGCCGTCAGTGATGGTGATCGTGTCACCAGCCTGAAAACCACCGGAGCTGATCAAGGTCGCTGTCGAACTCAGCGCCGTCACGCTCAAGGTTGAAGTCGTGCCACCTGTCGCGCCACCGTCTGTGGCCGTGCCGCCGCCGGCATTGTCTTTGGAAACATAGAGCGCATTGTCCAGACCGGAGGTGATCGAGATTGAATCGGTTGCCTCATCGAACGTGGCATGAACACCGCTCAGGCCGTTCAATGCGTCCACATAGTCCTGGACGGTCGTGATGTCGGTTCCGACCGTGAAGTTGGTCGTACCGGAACTGTCCGTGACCGAAACAACGTCGCCTGCGGCCCAGTCGCCAAGCGTGGTGAGATCCGAAGACGCCTGGAGACCCGTCAGGGTCAGCGTCGTCGTGCCACCATACAGGTTGAAGGATGAAGTCCCCGTGCCACCGGTGTTGAGATCGTCCAGGTTCAGGCCGTCATCCAATGTGGTGTCGGTAAAATCGACCGGATCGACCGTGAGGTTGGACGTGCTGTCCTCGTTAAATATGACTTCAAGCTCGTTTCCGGCACCTGCAAGAAGGTTCTTGCCCTTGTAGCTGGAATCGCGAGCCATATCCTCGATCTGTTGAAGGATATCGTTGTAGCGGGTCGTGAATTGTTTGCGTTCGTATTCGCTCGAGGTCTGCAGGGCCTGGTTCGCGATCGCCTTGGCCGATTCAACCAGCTTGGTGATCGAGGTAATGCCCTTGTCCGCCGAGCGAATTGTCTGAACCGCCTGACCCATATTGTCCAGAAGGTTGGTCAGATCACCCGCCCGGTCATTCAGACTTTGCGCCGTGAAGTAGGAATTCGGATTGTCGAGCGCCGAATTCACCTTCAGGCCCGTTGCGAGGCGCGTTTGCGTGAGCTCTTGCAGATCAGCGGTATTCTTCAGAGACAGGAGATTGTCCCGGACCGCGCTTGAAAGAACAATATCAGGCATCAGACTTCACCGCTTTTCCTATTCAGTATCCGACGGATGCGCTCTCAATGGCTTCGAAGAAGAGGGCACACCTTGATCGTAAATCTAAATGGAAAGTTAATCGGTGATGCACTAATTAACGCGAAGTAAATAAAAGTTACCAAAAGCTTTCTTTTAACTGATTGAATCTAAAGCAGAAAAAATCAGCGTTTTGACTTGGAACGATACCTCATAACGAAAACGGCGGACCTGGGGCCCGCCGTTTCTGATTGTCAGGTAGTGAGTCGTGCGTCTGACTGATTCTAACTTTATTAGAAGAGGGATAGCACTGTCTGGTCTGCCTGGGAGGCGAAGGACAGTGATGTCGACGCAAGCTGCTGACGGGTCTGAAGGGCCAGCAAGTTCGCACCTTCTTCGTTAGTATCGGCCAGGGTCAGAAGACCTGCACCTTCCTGCAAAGTATTGATCATCGTCTTGGTGTAATCTTGACGGATCTCAACAGTCGAAAGGTTAGTACCAAACTCGGAAGCCTGGGACCGGAGGTTCGAGAGCGCCGTGTTGAGGCGGTCGACAACCCGGTTGATGTCGTTATCCGTTGCAAAACCACTGTCGGACAGGGCGCTCAGGTTCACGCCATCGGTGTCAGCCGTGAAGCTGGAGGCGTTGAAGTCGGCATTGTCACTGGTCAGCGACAGGTCAGTGTCACTCTGGATGGTGATCTGGCCGGTCGAGCTGTTGAAACTTGCCGATACACCGTTGAAGTCGTTGATGAAGTTTTCCAGATCATCAACGGTGGTTTCATCGTCGATTTCCAGCGAACCCAGTTCGAAGTCGTTGCCGTCCGTCAGGGTCAGGGTGTCGCCTACCTCGAAGGAACCACTGTCAGAGAGCAGGGAAGTTGTCGTAGCCATGATGGTGGCGTTGACAGAGACCAGCTGGGCAGTGGTCGACACGCTGTTCTGAAGTGCGACGTCTTCATTCGAGATAATCGACAGGCTACCTGTGCTTTCATCGAAGGAAGCGCGGACGCCTGCAATACCGTCGATCGTGTCGATCAGGTCCTGAACGGTCGTGCCTGCAGTCACCGCAAGGGTCGAACCGGAGATAACGGCCGTGATGGAGGTGCCATCGTTCAGCGTGAGCGTGTTGGTCGTCGAGATGCCGGTCGCCGCGGAAAGCAGGGAGCTGGAGTTCAGCGCTTGGCCGGAACCGTCGGTAAGAGTGAAGCTGTTGTTGCCGCCTTCGAGCTGGAAGGACGTTGCGCCACCCTGGCCTTCAGCCAGATCGGACAGGTTCAGACCGTTGGAAAGCGTGGTGTCGGTGTAATCGACAGCTTCGATGGTCAGTTTGGACGTTGCATCTTCGTTGAAGATGGTTGTCAGGTCGTTGCCGGTACCTGCAAGCAGGTTCTTACCCTTATAAGAGCTGTCCTTGGCAACGTCTTCGATCTGCTCGAGAAGATCGTTGTACTGCTCGGCAAACTTCTTGCGCTCATACTGGCTGCCAGTCTGAAGTGCCTGGTTTGCTTTCGCTTTTGCGGTTTCGACCAGATCGGTGATCGTCTGGATACCTTTGTCGGCCGCCTTGATGGTTTGCAAGGACTGACCCATGTCATCGAGCAGGTTGCCCAGATCGCTGGCACGGGAGTTGAGGCCGGAGGCGGTGAAGAAGGAATTCGGATTGTCCAGTGCAGAGTTGACCTTCAGACCGGTCGCCAGCTTGTTCTGGACGCCTGACATCATGTCTGCTGTGGACTGGAGTGTGAGAAGGTTCTGCCGTACGGCAGCTGACAGGGTGATGTCCTGCATCTGTTTATCCCTTTCCTGGGTCAAGATTTTCTTCTGTTCGTCCTGAACAGGTTGATTAGGATCATGTTCTGTTAACCCTAACCATTGGTTAATTTGGTCGCATTTTAGGGTTAACGCGCAGTTAACGCGTTGAAATTGCCCGGGAATCCGCCAGTTTTTTTTCGAAGAATCTTTTTCAGGAAAGGGGAGGCTGCATCAGAGCAGTCGATGGAGGCTTATCTTTGTGCCTCAAAATGCAAAAAAGGCGAGCCGAAGCCCGCCTTTCGATTCTTGATTTCGATTCTGTCTTAGAACAGTCGCAGCACGTTCTGGTCTGCCTGAGCGGCCAGAGACAGGGACGTGGACGCCAGGGACTGCTGAGTCTGCAGAGCCAGGAGGTTCGCACCTTCCTCGTTGGTGTCTGCCAGGGTCAGCTTGCCGGCACCTTCTTCCAGCGTGTTGATCAGGGACTTGGTAAAGTCCTGACGGTTTTCCACGATGGAGAGGTTTGTACCGAAGGTCGATGCCTGTGCACGCAGCGTGTTCTGGGCGCTGGTCAGACTGTCCAAGGTCGATTCGATCTTGGAGTCCGTGGAGAACCCGTTTGTGGTTGCGTGGGATGTTGATGCTGCGGTGTAACCGGACGCATCGGAATCCAGGGTGACCTCATATTCACCGACAATGGCGTAGTTGGTGCCGGTCTGTGTTCCGGTCACGCCGTCAGCGCTGTTCACGAAATCATCGAAGTCACCAAATGTGGTGGTTGCTTCGATTTCGAGAGAGGCAAGCTCGGTACCCGTGCTGTCGGTAATCGTCAGCGTGTCACCAACCGAATAATCGCTGTCGAGTGTCAGCAAGTTGGTTGAGGACAGGGTCGTTGTCGTACTTGCACCGTGAATGCTGATGGTCGTGGAACCGGAAGCACCACTTGCAAGGTCTGACAGAGCCAGGCCCGTGGAGGAGCTGGTGTCGGTGTAATCGACCGAAGAGATGGACAAGGAAGACGTGCCGTCTTCGTTGAACGTCACCGAAAGGTCGTTGCCGGTACCGCCAAGCAGGTTTTTGCCCTTGTAGCCGGAATCTTTCGCCAGATCTTCAATCTGGGTCAGGAGTTCGTTGTACTCGGACGCAAACTGCTTGCGCTCTTCCTGGCTGGAAGTTTGCAGAGCCTGGTTGGCTTTCGCCTTTGCAGCGTCAACGAGATCCGAGATCGCGCTGATACCTTTGTCGGCAGCTTTCAACGTCTGAACCGACTGGCCCATGTCGTCGAGCAGGGTGCCAAGGTCGCTGGCCCTGTTCTCAAGTCCTTTCGCAGTGAAGAAAGAATTCGGATTGTCGAGAGCCGAATTGACCTTCTTGCCCGTTGCAAGTTTTTCCTGCACGGAGCTCATCAGCTGAGAAGTGGACTGGAGTGCATTGAGGTTCGAGCGCACAGCGCTCGAGATGGTAATATCAGCCATGTTGTTTCCCTTCTAGGAATACGAGATACGGAACCCTTCCTGGGTTCGACCAACATCAAGCCGATATTCTGGAAAACAATATGTAAATATATATGGTTAGCGGCAATTAACCTTAATGCTTCATTACCAAATCAAAGGCGGGGGGCGCATTGCCCACCGCCTTCAATGGTTTATCCAAAGGGCCGTTTGTTAGAACAGCCGCAGCACGTTCTGCTGAGCCTGGGCGGCCAGGGACAGGGACGTGGACGCCAGGGACTGCTGAGTCTGCAGAGCCAGGAGGTTCGCACCTTCCTCGTTGGTGTCTGCCAGGGTCAGCTTGCCGGCACCTTCTTCCAGCGTGTTGATCAGGGACTTGGTGAAGTCCTGACGGTTTTCCACGATGGAGAGGTTTGTACCGAAGGTCGATGCCTGTGCACGCAGCGTGTTCTGGGCGCTGGTCAGGCTGCTCAAGGTCGATTCGATCTTGGCGTCCGTGGAGAACCCGTTTGTTGTTGCGTGGGATGTTGATGCTGCGGTGTAACCGGACGCATCGGAATCCAGGGTGACCTCATATTCACCGACAATGGCGTAGTTGGTGCCGGTCTGTGTTCCGGTCACGCCGTCAGCGCTGTTCACGAAATCGTCGAAGTCACCAAATGTGGTGGTTGCTTCGATTTCGAGAGAGGCAAGCTCGGTACCCGTGCTGTCGGTAATCGTCAGCGTGTCACCAACCGAATAATCGCTGTCGAGTGTCAGCAAGTTGGTTGAGGACAGGGTGGTTGTCGTACTTGCACCGTGAATGCTGATGGTCGTGGAACCGGAAGCACCACTTGCAAGGTCTGACAGAGCCAGGCCCGTGGAGGAGCTGGTGTCGGTGTAATCGACCGAAGAGATGGACAGTTCAGAAGAACCGTCTTCGTTAAACGTCACCGAAACGTCGTTGCCAGTACCGCCCAGCAGGTTTTTGCCACCGTAACCAGCGTCACCGGCCAGATCTTCAATCTGGGACAGCAGCTCATTGTATTCGGAAGAATACTGCTTGCGCTCTTCCTGGCTGGAAGTTTGCAGCGCCTGGTTGGCTTTCGCCTTTGCAGCGTCAACGAGATCCGAGATCGCGCTGATACCTTTGTCGGCAGCCTTCAGCGTCTGAACCGACTGGCCCATGTCGTCGAGCAGGGAGCTAAGGTCGTTAGCCCTGTTCTCCAGGCCCTGCGCAGTGAAAAACGAGTTGGGATTATCCAACGCGGAGTTCACTTTCTTGCCTGTCGACAGTCGTTCCTGCACTGAGCTCATCAAGTCTGACGTTGCCTGAAGTGCATTGAGGTTCGTGCGCACGGCACTAGAGAGTGTAATTCCTGACATTACAGAGTTCCTTCTGCTTTAGACGCCATTCTTCCTGAATGACCAGCAAACTCTGTGATTAAATATTGTAATAACTCCTAAGTTATTTGGTTAGCGATATTTAACCTAAAGTATCCGTAAATTTTTATTGTTAATTTGTTTGGTTAATAATAATGAGTATTTATGTTTCTTGTTAACCTTGCTGGTTAATTGTTGATTCATCATAAATTTTCGCAAGGAGGATTGCTTGCCGGGACTGCAGGTCCTGCATAGTTCAGACAGGGGCGTGGAATATTTTAAAGGTGCTTAAGAAGCAGAGGGGAGGGGCGAACGGTCTCAGACCGTTCGCTGGAAGCCCTGTGATTGTGCGGCCTGGTCCTGAGAAGCGACGGACTTGCTGTAGGCCCTGAGCTTGAGGAGCGTTTCACTTGGCACCTGGCGGACGACTTCGCCCGTGTCGGTGTTCGTCGCGATATAGACCATCGTGTCGCTTTGCGGGTCCATAACGTTGCGACGGTCCAGCTTTTGCGAATTGTCCGCAAACTGCGATTGCTCCTGGTTCGAGCGACCAGAAGCACCTTGACCGTTTTCGGCTTCGACCGAAGGTCTAACCGTTGCTTCGGCCGGCAACTCTGTCGCTGCCGCGGCTTCGTTTCTTTCCGGAGCCCGCGTCGCCGGCGTGATCGCCGTATACGTCGGCGATGGCGGCCGGGCCAGTCCCGTGTCCAACATCATATCCTCCGGGTACTCAAAACATTTCCCGATATAGGTAGGAATAACGTAAGGGAATGAATCTTCCGTTAACGGAAAAGTTAGAATTGAAAATCGGCGCGGCCATACGAATCACGGTGTTCTTGATTCGTTTGCGCTGGTTGTGTGGTGGGAGCAATGGGCCCCTGCCCAGGACCAAAAAGAAAAGCTCCCGCATTCACGGGAGCTTTCATCGGATCAAGAACTGAGGATGCCGGTTCGGTGGTCGGTCTAAAGCGCCTGGTTGACGGCAATCCCGCGCGCCGACTGGGGTCCGGTAGGTGCTGTTCCGGTGCGCCCATAGGTCGTTGGCGCATTGGCATTCTTTGCGCCTGCAACCTGTGCCACGGCTGAAACGAGGTTGTTTGCAACGTCCCGGGCCGTCGACAGGACAGCCAGGTTGATCCTGAGGACAGGCTGGAACTCGCCGTGCTGACGTCTGAGCGACTGGGTGGAGGCTGGCGCCAGGTTGCCGAGTGCAACAGCGTGTTCCTTGGCTGCCATCATGCCGCGCGTGTATTCATGGATCAGTCGGGCCTTGTCGGCCTGAAGCTCGCCGGCTTCGCGCAACTTGCCTTCCCGGACCAGTTCGGTTTCCATCTCAATGACGGACAAGAGTGCTTCCATCGTTCCGGACAATGCCTTGCAGAAATGATCGGCTTCCTGCTGGCTTGCAGGTCTGTCGAGAGAAAAGGGAAACGCTGTTGCTTCTGCCTGAGCCGTCATTATGACCCCTCCTGTAATCTTATCAGTTCACGCTCCACGCTGTCCGCCAGCCCGATACCACCGGCTGCGGAGATGGAGCGCGCGTATTCGTCAATCAACAAGCTTTGCCAGGCGTCCGCCCCGTGACCCTTGCCCCAGGTCCCACCATTCTCCAAGCCAGTAAACATTTGCTGAAGCATGGTGTTCAGGAAGACTGCCTCGAATTCTTCCGCTGCCTCGCGTGTTGCGGTCCGGTCGGTCACGTCCACACCGCGGATCGTGTCCAACGGGCTGGGTTGCGGAGAGGGAGGTGCGATCGGTGACAGCATCACAGCACCTCGATGTCGGCTTGCAGGGCACCTGACGCCTTGATGGCCTGCAGGATCGAGATCATGTCGCGCGGACCGATGCCGAGGGCGTTCAGACCGTCCACCAGCTGCTTCAGCGTAACCGTCTTGGGCACGATCGCGAGCTTGGTGCCATCTTCCTCGATGCCGACTTCCGAGCGCGGCACGACGGCGGTCTGACCGTTGGCGAAGGGCAGGGGCTGGGACACCTGCGGCGATTCTGCGATCGTCACGGTCAGGTTGCCCTGGGCGACGGCGACCATGGAGACCTTCACGTCCTGTCCCATGACGATAATGCCCGAGTTCTCGTCAATCACGATGCGGGCAGCCAGGTCGGGTTCAACGATCAGCTGTTCAATGTCCGTCAGAAGGTCGACGATGTTTCCGTCATACTGACGTGGCAGATCTATGCGCACTGTGGCGGGGTCGAGCGGTTCTGCGGTCGGCATGCCGATCAATTCGTTGATGGAAAGCGCAATGCGCCGTGCCGTTGTCAGGTCGGGGTTGCGCAGGGCCAGGCGCAGGGTGGTCAGTGAGCCGAGCTTGAACTCCAGTTCACGCTCGACAAGACCACCATTTGCAATCCGTCCGGCTGTCGGTACGCCGCGCACGACGGAAGCGGCATCTGCCTGTGCCGAAAAACCGCCGATCGCAACGGAGCCTTGCGCAATGGCGTAGACTTCACCATCCGCACCAACCAGAGGCGTTACGAGAAGAGTACCGCCCTGGAGGGATTCAGAATCTCCAAGTGCGCTAACATTCACGTCGATGCGCGTGCCTTGCGTGGAAAAGGGCGGCAGGTTCGCGGTGACCATCACGGCAGCGACCGTGTTGGTGTTCAAATCAACGTTTCGGGTGTTGACGCCGAGCCTTTCAAGCATGGCCTGCAGGCTCTGCTGCGTGAATGGTGTGTTGTTGAGACTGTCGCCGGTGCCGTTCAAGCCGACAACCAGACCATAGCCGATCAGCTGGTTTTCACGAATGCCCTCGAAATCGGCAATGTCCTTGATCCGCGAGGCCGCATCTGCCGGTGCCGGCAGGGCGAGGATCAGGAGCGACAAGGCGGTTGCGATCAATGCCAACCGGCTCAACTTGTCCATAACGTTTCTGCCCAGATGTCGCATTACCGTTTTGACCCACTCATTCTGCATTTGGCCCCAGGTGCCGGTCGCACCCCTTCGCCATTGCTTAATGCGAGAGTCGTGCCAGTTTTTGCGCTGATCTGTTGCATTTCACAAAAGTGAAGGGATTCTGCCGTGTTTGCTGGTACTATGACGGGCATATCCACTTAAAAGTGCTGCAATGAGTCCCTGAAATTGCATTTGCCGCCCGGCAAATATTGCCTCCTGCATAAGGACTCATTTACCCTTGGCGGCAGATTCTGACAGGCAGCGGAAGGGCTTGTACCGGCGGTGTCTTCAGGCGGACTGGAAAGCAATGATGCGTATCACAAGCAACAAACCGATTTCAGGCGTACAGGGAAGGGCGGCAAAAAAGCGGCCCTCGTCCGGTGCCGAACAGTTTACGCCGGACACTGGAAGCGAAGCAGTACAGACATCCCAGACCGCGGGCGGTTCCGCGATTCAGGGCATGGATGCTCTTCTGGCCTTGCAGGAAGTGGATAGTCTGTCCGAACGCCGTTCCAAGGCAACGCGGCACGGGCATACTCTGCTGGATACGCTTGAGGCGGTACGTACCGATTTGCTTGCGGGCCTTGTTTCCGAAGAGCGGCTTGAGCGACTGGCTCAGCAGGTGTCACAGCGGCAGACCAGCGGCGATCCGGAGGTCGATTCGGTTCTGGACGAGATCGAGTTGCGCGTCAAAGTCGAACTCGCCAAGCTCGGAAAATTCACGGATTAGTAAGCATGTCGAACATTAAAATTTTGTACAGAAACCCTTTGATTTCCAGTCAACGAATTGAAAAATATAACGTTTCATTGATTTCATTTTTACCAAATGAACCGTTGTCGCCTGAAGGAAGCCTCTATATATTGCGCCCGGCATAACGGTAATCCGGAGCTATCGATGACGGTTGAAATTGAGTCTGAATATCGACCCTCGGAGGACGAGCCGTTCATGAATGACAGGCAGCGTGAATACTTCAGAAACAAGCTGCTCGTCTGGAAAGAAGAAATCCTGGAGGAGAGCAAGGAAACGCTCAACAATCTTCAGGAGGAAAGCCAGAACCATCCAGATTTTGCGGACCGCGCATCGTCCGAGACCGACCGGTCCATCGAGTTGCGTGCCCGGGACCGTCAGCGCAAGCTGATCTCGAAAATCGATGATGCCCTGGAACGCATTGCGGATGGTAGTTATGGCTATTGCGAAGAGACCGGGGAACCGATCTCCTTGCGGCGCCTCGAAGCCCGGCCGATCGCAACCTTGTCGATCGAGGCCCAGGAAGCGCACGAGCGCCGTGAAAAGGTCTATCGCGACGACTGATTTCCATGAAACGGCCGGTTCGCCAGATCTGGCGGATCCGAGAGACTTTCGAACCTTCCCGTTTCGGGAAGGTTTTTTTCGCCGCTCTAAGGTGAGTTTTTGGTCGTTTCTGTCTTCTGAAGACAAAAGGCGCAGCTGTTGCCGCGCCCTTCCTTATTGAGACATGCGGAGCCCTTCGAAAGCTGGCCGATCTTAAAGCGCAATCCTGTAGCGGGCGAAGCCGTCATCGCCATCGCCTGCGGGCTCGATCGCGACACCTTCCACTGTCGAGACATGGCTTGTGCCTCCCGGACCTGTGTCGAAGAGAACCGTTGTTTCGGGCATGGGCTTGAAGGTCCAGTTGGCATCGGCGGAAGGGTTGATTGTGCCCTGTTCGACGATGTAGCGCACCAGGACATCCCGGTTGGTGTCCGGGCCGACAAAGACGACGACGTCGTCGCCAATCCCAGGAAAATTCCCGCCACCGCCAGCGCGATAGTTGTTCGTGGCCACGATAAAGGTCGCCTCCGGATCCAGGGGTTTGCCGTCAAACTTCAGATTGACGATCCTGCTGGCGGATTCATTCTCCAATTCGCCCTTGGGACCGTATTTCGAAGGTTGGCTCAGGTCGATCTCATAGGTCACGCCGTCAATGACATCGAAATTGTAGCTGGGGAATGCAGAGTTGATCAGGGGCTGGTCGGCCTTGCCGGGTTCGACCTGCAGGAAAATGCCGGCCGACCGTTCGAGCCATTCCTTGACCGTGCTGCCCTTGATGGCAACTGCGCGCACGGTGTTGGGATAGAGGTAGAGATCGGCAACATTCTTGATCGCGACATCGCCAACCGGGACATCGGTGTAATAGTCGGGGCCGCCGCGACCGCCGGCCTTGAATGGGGCCGCGGCCGACAGGATCGGAAGTCCTTCCCACTCCGTACCCTTGAGCATCTGGTCGATATACCAGGTCTGGGCCTTGGAAACGATCTGTACGCTTGGGTCATCGGCGACGAGTGCGAAATAGGAATGCAGCGGTGCCGAGGTCTTGCCGACCGGCCGCCTGACATAGGCGAGAGTGGCTTCGTGGTCTTCCTTGACCGCGTCCAGGACATCCTGTTGGCTTTCGACGAGCGGGATGGATTTGCGGCCATCCTTTTCATAGATCGGGCGGGCGCCCGTCACGAAATTGGCAATACGCCAGCCATTGCCGTCGCGCTCGACCATGAGGTCAATTACGCCCAGGTGAGACCCCCAGAAACCGCCCATTGCGGCCGGTTTGCCGAAGAGCGTGCCTTTTTCGCTGTCGACCCCCGGCAGCCCTTCATAGGCAGGGCCGGGGAAGACCAGGTGATGGTGGCCGGTGAAGACGGCGTCGATACCGTCGATGGCGGCCAGATGAAGGGAGGCATTTTCCATGCCTTCCGCATAGTCGTTTGCGTCGATGCCGGAGTGGGACAGGGCCACAACGAGATCGCAACCCTGCTCACGCATTTCCGGCACGAATGCCTTCGCGCTTTCCACGATGTCGCGGGCATTGGCGCTGCCCTCGAGATGGCGGCGGTCCCAGTTCATGATCTGCGGCGGCACAAAACCGATGAAACCGATCTTGATCGGATGTGCGTTGCCTGCACCGTCCTGGATCTGTTTTTCGAGGATGACATAGGGTTTGAGAAAGAGGTCATCGGAGCGCGCATTGGCGCCGAGTGATGTGCCTTTCACCAGGTTTGCACAGACGACCGGGAAATCGGCGCCGGACAAGACCTTCATCATGAAGTCCAGGCCGTAGTTGAATTCGTGATTTCCGAGCGTCGCGGCATCGAAATCGAGTACGTTCATCCCCTTGATGACCGGATGAACATCGCCCTCGCGCATGCCGCGTTCATAGGCAATGAAGTCGCCCATCGGGTTGCCCTGCAGGAAGTCGCCGTTGTCCACCAAGATGGAGTTGGTCGCTTCGTTGCGGATCTGGCGGATCAGCGTTGCGGTTCTGGCCAGTCCGGCCGTGTCAATCGGCCGGTCACCATAATAATCGTAGGGGAAGACTTGAACATGAAGATCGGTGGTCTCCATCAGCCTGATATGGGCCGTTCCTTCCTTTGCGAGCACGGAATAGGGATGAAGAGCCGCCGAGAAACCGGTTGCGGCTGCCCCCAGCATGAGGCTGCGGCGGGAAAGGGAAAAGCTCTTGGTGTTGGACATGGGTATCTCCCGGTTTATGTTTTTGGTTTTTCAATTTATGAGTGTATTGTCGGGTGTGGCAGTGTGCCGGTGTTCCTCCGGCAGAGGGTTAGGGTTTTGACGGTTTATGGCGACGCTTCTGTGACAATTAGGTGCGCAGGAACCGGCGCCTTCAGGCAATCAGCCCTGGATCTTGGTGGCCATCACCGAAATCGTCTGAACATACACACTGGCCTTGTTCCATTTCTTCAAGACGGCATAGTTCGCGGTTCCGGGGCCCCAGCCCTGGCCACGGCGCCAACCCTTCTTGGCCAGGTAATTGGCGGTTGAGCCAAGCACGTCGGGGATCGAGCGGATCAGGTCGCGGCGACCATCCCGGTCATAGTCAACGGCATATTTGACATATGAAGACGCGAGGAACTGGGTTTGTCCGATCTCACCTGCCCAGGCTCCTTTCATCTGGGCCGGGGTCATGTCGCGGCGCTGAACGATGATCAGGGCGTTGACAAGCTCGTTGGTGAAAAACTTGGATCGGCGGCAATCATAAGCCAGCGTTGCCAGCGATTGCAGGACCGGCATGTTGCCGCTGAAGCCACCGTAATTGGTTTCCAGACCCCAGATTGCCAGGATCACAGGGGCCGGAACGCCATATTTGCGTTCGATACTCTTGAACAGCCTGGCGTAGGTCTTGCCGAGTTTCTGACCCCGTCGGATCATCGCGTTGTTGACCCGCTTGGCGTAGAACTGGTTGAAGCTCAGCTTGAAGGACTTCTGATTGCGGTCGAGCCGCACCACCTTGCGATTGTAGCTGACGTTTTGAAGGGCCGGTTTGACCACTCTTTGTTTCAGACCGTATTTCGACGAGTTGGCGATAAATGACTGCTTCCAGTTTTCGAAGCCTGCCGGCCCGTTACCGCAGCTGGCGCCCAGGGCAATCGATGTTGAAAAAAGAAGTTGTCCGAGAAAAGCGATAGTCAACAGGCGCATGTTTACCCCATCGAGTCCGAGAAATTATCAACCACATACTAGCTCAAATCGACGTAACGTCACGTGCGAAAAGTATTGAAAAAGAGAACGGGCACGGCACTCGGGGAGCGAGATGCCGTGCCCGTCGTCAGCCCCAGCCGGAAAAGCTTCTAGAACACTTTACCAGCTGCTGGCTGGGGGACTGATTGCGACGCTGTCCTAGAAGGGCAGCAGGATGTCGAGGACCTGGTTGCCGACCCGCGGCTGCTGCACGGTGGTGATCTGGCCGCGGCCACCGTAACCGATGCGTGCCTCGGCGATCTGCTCGCTGGCGATACGGTTGTTGGCGGTAATATCCTCGGGCCGGACGATACCGGCGACGATCAGTTCGCGGACTTCGAAGTTCACGCGAACTTCCTGACGTCCCTCGATCACCATGTTTCCGTTCGGCAGAACCTGGGTCACGACGGCTGCCACGTTGGTCTGCAGGGTTTCCTCCCTGTCGACACTGCCGGCGCCCTGGAAGCTGGAGTTGCTGTCGACATTTGCGAGGTCGCTGGCAGCAGTGCCTGCGGGAAGGAAGATCGTGTCGATCGCGGTTCCGAGGGCTCCACCGACACCCGCACCACTGGCTTCGGTCCGGCTGCGCTGCGTGGTGTTCTCGATTTCGGCCTCGTCGTCAATGGTGACCACGACAGTCAAAATGTCGCCGACCTCGCTCGCCCGCTGATCCTTGAAGAATGCCCGGCTGCCTGATTGCCAGAGCGAGTTGGGATTGTAGTGAGCCTGTTGAGGTTCCGGCATCGGCATCTGGACCGGACGATAACCGGGGGTCGTTGTCGGATCCTGAATGGCGTTCAGGGCGGGCTGCTGACCGACATTTGCCAGTTGGTCGGCCGTGCCGCAACCGGCGGCGAGGGTGGCCAGGGCAAGGCTTGCCAGCAAGCGTTTTGTGCGGAGGATGGACATTAATTGGTCTCACTGTTCAGACTTGCAACGATCGGATTGGCGGAATGAACTTTTACGCGTCCGCGCGAGACAACTGTTGCTGGGACTATGCGCCGGGATTGCATGTTCATGATGTCAATGACGTCGCCCTTGGCTCCCTCGTCCATCGCGATGGCGCGGGAGGTGAGCTTCATGCCCGGCATTTCGAAGATTACGGTGATCTTTTCACGCTTCTCGATCAGGATCGGACGCTGAAAATCTTTTCGTGCGATCGGCGCATTCGCGCGCAGATTGGTTCTGGCTTCCTTGCCGACCACGGCAGCGGGATCCGCCAGGGCTCCGGCGGGAACCTTCTTGCGGGCAAGCCGGACCTGGATGACATCGTTCTCGCTCAGGATGTCGCCGCGGCGCAGTGGCTGGGCAAGCGCGATGACTTCAACCATTTCCTCGGCGATACCCGTCAGCGTGAGCGGTGCTGTTCCATGTTCGACCGCCACGGTTGCGAAAACGGAGAAGCGCCCGCTTGTCTGGGACCATTCGACCCGGTCGATGCGGATCGGGTCCTTGACCTTGGGATCCGCGAGTACCTGATCAGGGGACTGCAAAAGACGGACTTCCAGGTTTTGCGGATCAATGCCGGCGCTACGCTCCGAGAGGGCCTTGCGCACGAGACCTGCAATCTGGTCCCTGTCCAGCCGTGTGGCACCCCGGTGAACGACAACGCTGCGGAGCCCGTCGGTGCTCGCCATTGTCAAACCGGCTGCTCTTGCGCGCTTTGCCACAGTTTCTGCCGGAACGTTCCCGGAAGTTCCGAGATCAGGCGATCTGAACAAGGGCGTGGGTGCGAGCGTCCCGGCGTTGGAATAGAAGTCTCCGATGGTAACAATCTCCGAAAGCGTCATTACCTGGGACCGCAACACAGGGCGTTCCTCCGCTGCCGCGAAACTTCCAGCCGTGCCAATCAGAACCAGGCTGGCCGCAATCTTAAGAAGATATTTCATCATCTCAGCCACCCCGAATTAGCGAAGGTTGGTCGTGGTGGAGTACATCTCGTCGGCGGCCTGGATGATCTGTGAGTTCATCTCGTAGGCACGCTGCGCCGAGATCAGATCCGCGATCTCGGTGACGGCATCCACATTTGCCATTTCTAAGAAATACTGCTGGACGTTGCCGAAGCCGTTGTCGCCAGGATTTCCAACCTCAGGTGCACCACTGGCGTCCGTTTCCAGAAACAGGTTGTCACCGATGGCTTCGAGACCCGCCTTGTTGACGAAGCGTGCGAGCTGCAATTGGCCAAGCCGGACGGTCGTTCCGGTCTGGTCCACACCCTGGACGACGCCCGTGTTGGAGATCGTGATGTCCTGCGTTGTTTCCGGAATGGTGATCCCCGGATTGACGGAGTAACCGTCGACGGTCACCAGCTGCCCGTTGGCATCCCGTTCAAGGGAGCCGTCTCGTGTGAAGGCAGTGGTTCCGTCCGGAAGATCGATCTGGAAGAAACCGTCGCCGCGGATTGCGACATCCAGCTCCTTGCTGGTCTGTTCCAGGGACCCCTGAGACATGATCCGGGCCGTCGACGCGATCTTCACGCCCGACCCGACCTGAATACCGGTCGGAACGATCGTTCCGGCTTCGGAAGTCTCCGTACCCATGCGGCGCAGGTTCTGGTAGAGCAGGTCCTGGAAGTCGGCGCGTTGTTTCTTGAAGCCGGTGGTCCGCATGTTGGCCACGTTGTTCGAGATAACCTCGACGTTGAGTTCCTGGGCCTTCATCCCGGTAGCGGCAATATGGAGTGCTTTCATGATCTTTGTCCTCGCAGCCGGTTAGGCCTGAATTTTCCCAAGTGTCGAGATTGCCTGCTGGCGGAGTTCGTCGAGATCCTTCACGACTTTCGAGGTGGCGTCATATGCGCGTGTCACCTCAATCAGGCGTGTGACTTCGGTAACGCCGTAAACGTTGGAGTTTTCCAGGGCACCCTGCACCATGCGCACTTCCGCGGCAGGGAGGGGGTCATCGCCCTTGAACATTGTTTCGCCGATCTTCTCCAGGGTGCGAACGTCCTCGAAGTCGACGACCTTGATCTTGCCCCGGATGCCCAGATCGGAAGCGATCGTACCGTCGGCTGCGATTTCCACGATGCCGTCTTCCACCGAGAAGGTGATCGGTCCGCCTTCGGTCATGACCGGAATTCCTTCCGTCGTGATCAGCTGGCCCTGGGCATCCGTGCGGAAGGACCCGTTGCGCGTATAGGCCTCTGTTCCGTCCGGCAGCTGAACGGCGAAAAACCCTTCGCTGTTCAGCGCTAGGTCGAATTCGTTGCCGGTGGTGTTGATGGAGCCGTGATCGAAATTCGTCCGGGTCGTGAACATGTCCACATAGGAGACGCCCCGGTCCTGCTGTTCGAATGCGCCGGAATCGGCGACCGGCATGACATATTCTGTAAAGTGCAGATTCTGCGACTTGAAGCCGGATGTGTTGATATTCGCCATGTTGTTGGCGATCACATCCAGATGATTCCGCAAAATCGACTGCCTCGACAAGGCAACTAGTTGAGCGTTCTCCATAGCGAACGTTTCCCTTCATGCTCCCCGAAAAGCCAGCTGATCTCCCCAGATCTGCGGGCTCGTTAAGGTTAATGCAGGTTGCGTGCCAGTTTTTAAATCCTTGGGAAATCTGGGTAAAAACCGAACGGTGCGGATGCATGCGGCAAGAGATTCCGGCAGAAGTTAACCACTTGGCAATTTTTGCCCGGTGACTCGCGTTAGTGGAACGGTAACCATTCGTTAACCATTAACTCTTTAGTAATAAATCAAGCGCGCGCGAGCGTGAGCTGACTGAAGTGGAGCGCGGAATGGCTGACGAAACTGCCGCCGCTATTGAAGACGGCGAAGAAGGAGCGGAAGGGGCTGCTGGTGGCGGCAAGAAGAAGCTCATTCTGTTTGGTGCTGTCGGGCTTGTCGTTCTGCTCGCCGCCGGTGGCGCTGCCTATTACTTCCTGATGGGGTCGGATGCACCGCTACCGATGGATGGTGATCCTGATGCGCCCCGGGAGGCGCAAAAGCCGGTGGTTTTCTATGACCTGCCGGAAATGACTGTGAATTTGGCGACCGAAGGCCGTACGACCTACCTCAAGGTCCGTATCGCGCTCGAGGTTGAGAACCGCGCGATGATCGAGCAGATACAGCCGTTTCTGCCGCGTATCCTGGATGCGTTCCAGATCTATCTGCGTGAGTTGCGCCCTGCGGACCTGGAGGGGTCTGCCGGTTTGTTCCGCTTGAAGGAAGAATTGCTCAGGCGGATCAACTTGTCGGTTTACCCGGCAAAGGTGGAAGGGGTGCTGTTCAAG
This sequence comes from Roseibium sp., assembly GCA_017643925.1. Lineage (GTDB taxonomy): Bacteria > Pseudomonadota > Alphaproteobacteria > Rhizobiales > Stappiaceae > Roseibium. Next base: position 133,816 of record JAEPML010000009.1, read on the forward strand.
GAAATCCTTGTTCAGTGACGATTTGAATGGCGAATGTCGACGACGAAGACGACCTGTCTGAAGAAGATATGGCTGATGCCTGGGGTGCTGCGTTGGCAGAGCAGGGGGCTGGCGACGAGGACGATGATGATCTCGCCGCAGCCTGGGGCGCCGCTCTAGAAGAGCAGGGCGCCGGCAGCTCTGACGACATGGCGGCCCAGTGGGCTGCCATGATCGATGACAGCGAACCGGATCTGGAAAATGCCACGCGCGGCGCCGACCGTGTTCTCAATCAGGAGGAAATCGATAACCTCCTGGGCTTCAATATCGAGGACACGATTGCCGGTGACCAGAGCGGGATTCGTGCGCTCATCAACTCGGCGATGGTCTCCTATGAGCGTCTGCCGATGCTCGAGATCGTGTTCGACAGGTTGGTGCGCCTGACCACGACGTCTTTGCGCAACTTCACGTCTGACAACGTTGAAGTATCCTTGGATTCAATCAGTTCTGTCAGGTTCGGTGACTACCTGAATTCCATTCCGCTGCCGGCAATCCTGGGCGTGTTCAAGGCCGAGGAATGGGACGGTTTTGGACTGATCACCGTCGAATCGAGCCTGATCTATTCCATCATTGACGTGCTCTTGGGCGGAGGGCGTGGAACCTCTGCGGTGCGCGTCGAGGGACGTCCCTACACGACGATCGAAACCGGCCTGGTTCAGCAGATGGTGTCCCTGATCCTTCAGGATGCCGAGCAGGCATTCGCACCGCTTTCGCCGGTGCATTTCAATCTCGAACGTCTTGAGACAAACCCGCGGTTTGCCGCGATTTCGCGACCGGCCAACGCTGCCATTCTCGTCGAGCTGCGCATCGACATGGAAGACCGTGGCGGCTCGGTCGAGATCATGATGCCCTACGCGACGCTGGAGCCGATTCGCGAATTGCTTCTCCAGATGTTCATGGGCGAGAAATTCGGCCGTGATCCGATCTGGGAAGGGCACTTGGCAAGCGAGATTCACGCTGCCGAGATCGAAGTCGATGCCGTGCTTTACGAGACTTATCTGCCACTGAGCCGGGTTCTCAGCCTGGATGTCGGGCAGACGCTGATATTTGATGTGGATCCAGCCGATCCGGTGACCATCAAGTGCGGGAATATTCCGTTGACGGAGGGTACTCTTGGCAAGGCGGAAGATTCCATTGCAATCCAGGTCGCAAAGAATTTGCGCAAGCCGAAAATGACGCTGGCAGCCTTCGAGCGCGCCATGCAGAACGAAATGGAGCAACCATGAGTACATTGCCACTCGGGATGATCATTGAAGGTCTGGTCGCGGTTCTTCTGGTGATCACCATTGGCTATTGCTGGACACTCAACCGTCGCCTGCAGCGTTTGCGGGCGGACGAAGAAGTGCTGCGGGCCACCATTTCGGAGCTCATGACAGCAACCGAAATCGCTGAACGCGCCATTCTCGGACTGAAGACGACGGCAGCCGAAGCTGACAAGACGCTTGGCAGCCGGCTCGGCCAGGCAGAGACAATGTCAACGACGCTGGCCGGACAGATTGGCGAAGGTGAAAAGATCTTCGCAAGAATCACACAGATCGCCGAAGCAGCCCGCTCTGCTACTGCACATAGAGAACCGGCACTGGCCGCCGATCCTTATGCCGTGCATGCGCCTGCGCAGCCAGAGATGCCGGTTCACCATGGTCACGCGGCTGCCTATAGCCCGGAAGACACTTACGCAGCCCCCTCGGCAGGGGAGGCGGCCCGGCCGCGCGCCAGCAGAGCCTCGGACATTCGCAGCGCCGCGGCGGAAGCAACGGCACGTCTTGAGGAATTCCGCAGACGGAAGGGCGCTGCAGCATGAATCTGAGGTTGTTGCCTTTGCTGGGAATCTCCGCAAGTGCGCTTCTTGCATTGAAGCTGCTTGGCCTGACGCTTGGCACGGATAGCAACAACCTTCCTATCAATGGTGCATTCGCCCAGGAGAGCGAAACAGGCGAGGCGCCACAGGCGTCCGCCGATATTCCGCCTCCACCCCCTCCGCCTGCCGGCGACCTGCCGGATCAGCCCGTGTTGCCCGACAGTCTGGAGATCGGTGGTTCTGCTGCCGAAAGAGCCGTTCTTGAGAGCCTCGGCAAACGACGCGAGTCGCTCCAGGAACAGGAAGGCCAGCTCGACCTCCGGGAAAAACTGTTGCAGGCAACCGAAGAGCGGATCCAGAAACGCGTTGAAGAACTCAAGAAGCTGGAAGAGCGCATCGAGACGGCCGTCAATGAGAAAAAGTCTCAGGAAAAGAGCGAAATTGCCGGGCTCGTGACCATGTACGAGAGCATGAAGCCGAAGGATGCGGCACGCATTTTCGACCGGCTGAGCCTTCCGATCCTGATGAAGGTTGTGCGGGAGATGAAGCCCCGGAAAATGGCTGCTGTTCTGGCCAGAATGTCTCCGGATGCTGCCGAGAGGCTCACCGTGGCCATCGCGAGTGATTCCACGGAGCCGGTGCAAACCACGCAGAGCATCGTCTCGGCACCGGTGCCGGGGCCGGATATCTTGCCAAAAATACCATCAAACTGACCAAAAAAAACGGATTTAGGGCATTCGCGTAAGGGCACGTTAAGAACACCTACCTAACAATGGCGTGTTGGCGCGATCCGAGGACGAAGCAAGTTGCAGGGACCACTCCTGACCAGATGGAAAAACAGCAGATCTGCCTTGAAGGGCGGATGGGATCTGCTTGTCCGACTGGCTGCCGGGATATCAATGGTTCTGCTGCTGGTCTTCGCGGCTGTCGCTCCCTCGCAAGCGGAAACGATGGAACCCGTCGGGCTCGACGTCTTTCCGGAAGAGGGATACGGGCGCATCGTTCTGACCTTCAAGGATCGGACCCTGCTGCCGATCTATGACGCGGTCATCACCGGTGGCGTCTTGCGGATTTCCTTTGAAGAGCCGATCGACATCAAGGTCGATGATGTTCCGCTGGATCTCGGCGAGTACGTTACCATTGCACGCCGCGACCCGGATGGCAGCGCCATCCGCTTTGCTCTCAAGAACCAGTTTCAGATCAACACGCTCGAGGCGGGCGAAAAACTGTTTGTCGACATCCTGCCCATGGATTGGCAGGGCTTGCCGCCAGGGTTGCCCGACGATGTGGTTCGCGAACTTGCCAAGCGCGCGGAAGCGGCCATGCGCAAGGTGCGCGCACTCGAGCAGGCGCGGCTGAAAGCTCAGGAAGGACCTGAGGTCAGTCTTCATGTTGGAGAGCACCCGACCTTCACACGTCTCGTATTCGACTGGTCGATCAAGTTCGATACGGCGTTCGTACGCGAAAACGACATTATCAAGCTCACGTTCAACCATCCTGCGCAGCTGGACATCGCGCATCTGAGGGCTCATTTGCCTCAAGGGGTGATTGACGCGACGTCCTTCCTCGACAAGGGCAAGCTCAAATTCCTGATGCGCGTGGAACCGTCCGTCGATATTCGGGCGTTTCGTGAGGAACAGACCTACGTCATTGACGTGACGCCGGAGAACATGGAAGTCAATGATCCGGCAAATGCGCTGATCAACAAGGAACTGTCGGTTGCCGACAATGAGAACCGCAAGGACATGATCACGGCGCCGGGTCTTCGCGACACGCGTGAGGTCAAGAATCCCAGAGGGCTGCCTCGGACTGCGAGCTCGCCCACCAGGGGCGGGGTGTTGAAAGAATCACGCGCCGACGAGTCACCCGGTTACACAGCGGTGCCGATCGAGCCTGTCAAACGCGATGACCGGGCGGATGCCGAGGCGCTGGCCCCGGAGCGGACTGTAGCGACAGTTCAACCGCATCCGGAAGCACTCACCCAGCTCGCAATGGTGCCGCGCCTGAAACCTGATGTCCTGGCCCAGGCACCGCCTGGGGCAGTGCAAGATGCTGAAACGACATCAATTGGCAGAAGTGACGAGACGACCGCCCCGGCGGTCGAAACGCTGCCTGCCCCCGAGCTGATCCTGGCCGGTTTGCAGGGACCAGCAGGCGCTTCAGTTGACGAAGATGCGGATGAAACGCTCACAACAGCAACCATTCCCACTCTACAGCAGCCTGGTGACGACGACGAACCCGAAAGTGATCGCACCGAAACGGCACAAGCCGGCGCGGTTTCTCCGGAAGTGAAAAACTCGGGGGAGGAGGTCGTCCGGCAAGCGCCGATGCTTGATCTGTCCAAACAGAAAGTCGGGAATACCGAAGACCAGCCGGCCCCGGACAACAACGGTATTCCGACGCTAAAGCCCGTGCAGACCGAGGCGGTCGAAAGCCCGCCAAGTGTCGCCAACCAGGGGGCTCCGGTTCAGATACAGGACGTGAACTCGCTTGGAGGCAGTGATGTGCCGGGCGGGATAATACTGCCGAACAGGTCCGGTGATGTTCCCGAGGTCTGGCGCGCGAGCGGAGGCCGTGACCTCAACCAGATGCCGCCGTCTCCGGAAAAGCCGCCTGAGAACTTCGCCAAGGATGTTCGCAATTTTGTTTCGGCCGAGGCGCGCCGGATCGGCAACACCGTGCGCGTTGTGTTTCCGTTCTCGGAGCCGGTCTCCAGTGCCGTCTTTCGTCGCAATGACAGCATCTGGCTGGTCTTTGACACTGATGCGACCATCGATACGCGTGGCATGGTATCGGCTCTTGCCGAGACCGCAGATACCATCGAAGTGCAACAATTCGACGATTACCAGATCCTGCGGATCGATATGAACGATCCTGTTCTGGCTACTGTAGGCGCGGACGGGAATGCCTGGTCACTGGTGATCGGCGACATGATCCTCGAACCCTCGCGCCCCCTCAAGCTCGACCGCAACGTGCGCGGTGACGGCGGTTCCGTGCTCCGGGTGCTCTATCGGGAGCCGCAGAAGATCCGAAAGGTGACAGACCCGTTTGTTGGCGACACCATCTCGCTGGTCACCGGTTTCGGTCCTCCACGGGGCCTGCTCAAGGCGCAGAGATTTGTCGATCTCGAAGCGCTTAGTTCGGCCCAGGGCATCGCGATTGCGTCGAAATCCGACGGCGTGAACATGAAGCTTCTCGGTGACGACGTCATCATCGAAAAGGAAGGTGGACTGGCGCTTTCCAACCGCTACCTGCGCGGTGGAACGGGCACGCTGAGTTCGCTTAGCGGACCGGAAGAGGCCAGCTATATCGAATTCGTTTCCCTGAGTACCGAAGGGCCTGGGGCCTATCGGTCACGTCTCCTGGAACTTCAGGACCAGCTGTCGCGCTCGCCTGAAGGCAAACGCAAGAAGCCGCTCATTGCGCTCGCCCGCTTTTATCTCGCCCATCAGTTTGCCCAGGAAGCACTCGGCCTGATGAAACTGGCCCTGGAAGAGGAGCCCGCGCTGGCTGAGAACAGCTCGTTCAATCTGATGATGGGAGCGGCTCAGGCGATGGCAGGCCGCCCGCAGGAGGCCTATTCGCATCTCAACAGGCCGGATCTGAAAAACAATCCGGATGCTGCGGTCTGGCAGACGATCGTTGACGTCAAGCTTGGCAACTGGACTTCCGCACGCATAGCCATGCCACGTGGGCGGGCCGTGATCGGCAACTATCCGCCGGCCATCCAGACCGAATTCAAGCTTGCAGCCTCGCAGTCGGTGGTCGAAGTCAATGATTTCGGAATTGCCAACGGAATTCTGGCGGAAATCGAGCCGAGTGAAGTCACCCCGGCCCAGGCCGCGCGATACGACATCCTGAGGGGACGGGTTGCCGATGCTTCGGGTCGTTCACAGGAAGCCCTGACCGTGTTCGACCTCGTGACGCGTTCCGAAGACCGTCCACGTGCGGCGGAAGCGGAATACCGGGCGCTGCGCATTCGCTACCGGGATGGCGAGGCAGGGGTTGATGAAACCATCGACCGTCTGGCTGGTCTTGCGACCTCTTGGCGCGGTGACGAGATTGAACTCAAGACGTTGCGGTTTCTCGCCCAGCTACATGCCGAACGCGGTCAATATCGCGAAGCATTCGAAGCGATGAGATCCGCGGTTCAGGCCGAACCGGACGCCGACACGACGCGTGTTCTCCAGGAAGAGATGAATGGCCTCTTCAATGCCCTGTTCCTGGAAGGCAAGGCGGACGAGATGAAGCCGGTCAAGGCACTGGCTCTTTATTACGATTTCCGCGAATTGACCCCGATCGGGCGGCAAGGCGACGAGATGGTCCGTCTGCTTGCCAAGAAGCTGGTCGAGGTGGATCTGCTTGACCAGGCAACCGAACTCCTGCGCCACCAGGTCGACAACCGGCTGAAAGGCGCCGCACGTGCGCAGATCGCGGCCGATCTGGCGGCCATCTACCTGATGGATCGGAACGCTGACGAGGCGCTGCGGGTCCTGAACCGGACGCGACAAGCCAGTTTGCCTTCGACGCTGGAGCGCCAGCGGAACGTGGTGGAAGCCCGGGCGCTGACCGAAAGCGGCCGGCCTGATCTCGCGCTGGAACTGGTGCGCAACATGCGCGGATCGGATGTCGACCGTCTCCGGGCCGATACGTTCTGGGCCGCGGAAAGCTGGCGGGATGCGGGCGAACAGCTGGAGGCCATGCACGGGTCTCGCTGGTCTGACAATATTCCGCTTGATGAGCTCGAGCGCAGGGACATCCTGAGGGCAGGGATCGCCTATTCTCTGGCCGGAGACCAGCTGAGCCTGGAGCGTCTGCAGACCAAGTACATGGCCAAGATGGCAGACAGTCCGGAGTCCCTGGCATTTGAAATCGTCACGCGGCCCGTTGAAGTGCAGGGTGTTGAATTCCTGGAAGTTGCCAACCAGATGGCGAGCGTCGACTCGCTTGAGACATTCCTGAAGGAATATCGCCGTCAGTACATGTCTCCTGACCGAAGCCCGGATCAGGCGTCGGCAGGTCCGGTTACGGACGGCCCGGCAGGGTAAGATCCAGCCTGTCCAGAGGGCTTCCGGGTCTCGGAATTTCGGTATTCAGTTGGCTGCTTTTTTCTGAGCCTGTTGCTCAGCGAGCAACGCTGCCTGCTGCGTTTCCTTGAATGCGGCGGCGTATTGCGGTTTCTTCAGTTCGGCCTTGTAGCGCATGACAAGGTCAGGAATGGTCCTGTTGCTCCTGTCCAGCCACGTACAACGGGCCTTCAGAAAATCGCGATAGGTCTTGTCCTGAATGCCGGTTTGCAGCATGAGCCGCATGATGGCGCCGTCAGCGTCCGATTTGAGCGTGTCCGAGACGACGTCGTCCGACAGGTTTATCTTGCGGCCGATGAGCCAGATTGCGGCATCCATCCGCTCGTCCTCGAAGAGGGTGCGCAGGATCGCGTCAAAGGACAATTCGCCGTTGGAGATCTGTATGCTCGCCTCGTGCCGGGAATAGTGGAATCCGTCGACCTCGATATCGCCTTCCTTGGCGAGATCGCTCATTGAGGCCGCCAGGCGCGGAAGCTCGTCTTTCTCAATGGCTCTCTTGAGCGGTGGAGGGACCAGCGGGCAATTGGTCTCGACGACATAATTCAGGGTTTCCAGAAAGTCCGGATCCTTCAAGGCCCTGTTGGCGATGCCTGCCAGAACTTCTGCTTCCGTGTTCGCAAATATGAGAAGGGCCAGAGTGCCCTTGACGGACATTGGTGCTTCCACATTGTCGAGCAAGACATGGAGGACGTTTCGGCTGGCGCGCGCAATCAACGTGTCGCAGATTTCCTCGCTGAGATCATCTCGCCTCACCATCGACAGGCGCTTGTCGTTTCCACCGTTCCTGGCAATGCGGGTGAGTGCCTGTTGGCTGATGACGGGAGAGCTCTCGATCACCGGCTCGGACAGTTCATGATCTTCCTGGGCGAGACGATCTGCGAGATCGGAAATGATGCGATCGGTTTTCGCCAGGCGCACGACAAGTTCGTATCTGGCCTCTCGATCCAACTGGTCGAATACAGACAACACAATGCGCGAAAACAACTCACGCTCGATCTCTGTCGGTTCGTGATCCTCCGAACGAGCATATTCACCGACGAGGGTCCTGATAAGCTTGGACCGGGCTTCCGGCTCCTTGAGCCGGGCAAGTTGTTCGAGTTGTTCTTGTATCACTGAGTTTCCAATATCCCCCCGGAGCAGCAATGCCCCGTCTATGGTGGTAATATTTACATGTTTATATTAATTTTGTTCTACTTTTACGCAGCGTCGCTAAGACTTTATCCGCCACCGAAACTCTTGACCAGCGATCCGGCCACCAAGTTCCAGCCATCCACCAGGACAAAGAAAATAAGCTTGAATGGCAGGGATATTACCACCGGCGGCAACATCATCATACCCATCGACATCAGGACCGAAGCAATCACGAGGTCAATGATCAGAAACGGCAGGTAAAGAAGAAACCCGATCTCGAATGCGCGCCTCAGCTCAGAAATCATGAAAGCTGGCACAAGCGTTGCCATTGAAAGGTCGGCGGCTGTTTCGGGTGCTTCCTGTCCCGAAAGCTCCTGAAAGAGTGCAAGGTCCTTCTCGCGAACCTGTGACAGCATAAAGCTCCTGAAAGGGTCCGATGCCCGCTCATACGCCTGCTCGAACTCGATGTCGCCATCGATTAGCGGCTGGACGCCTGCGTCATAGGCAGCCTGCAAGGTCGGCATCATGATGAATGCCGACAGGAACAGGGCCAGACTGATCATGACCATGTTGGGCGGTGCCGTCTGCAATCCGATGGCCGACCGCAAAAGGGAGAGGACCACGACAATTCGCGTGAAGCTTGTCACCATCACCAGGATGGAGGGGGCAAGCGAGAGGATGGTCAGCAGAACGACCAGCTGCACAGCGCGCTCGGTGAGGCTGGCATCGTCGCCGAAGCCGACTGAAATTTCCTGGGCAAGCGCCGGACCCGCTAGAAGCGTGACCAACAGCGTTACAGCCGAGAACAGGCCCGGCCATTTCCACCAGCAATGTGCACCCCGTTTCGGCTTCATCAGTTTGGTTGCCCACCCAATTCGTCAAGGATCTTGGCCATTTCATCCTCGATCGGATTTTTCTCTGCCAGGCTGGTCGAGAGCTTTTGCTGAGCCTTGGTCTCTTGGCCGCCGACCGGTTTGACTTCGGGGGCCTTGACCTCCGGTGCGATGCCGGTCTGGACGGAGGTGGAAATCCTGACTTCCGGTGATTTTGTTGACGCTTCTGCGGAGGCCGGGGCGTTTTCTCCTGCCTTCGGACCGTCTGCGGCAGGTGAAGCCGGTTTGGAGGCCGCTTCGGAGGAAGTGCTTGATTCCGATTGCTCGGGGTCTTCCTCGAAAATGAGGTTCTCCACTTCCAGGTTCAGATTGAGTTCCCGCGGAGCGTCCTTGTCCTTGGCAATTTCGTCAGCCTGGTCCGTCGTCACAGCAACGGCTTCTTTCGGCGCATCGACCTGTTTGGGCGGACTTATCACCTCTCCGGTTTCGGTTCCTGCGCCTGTCGCCGAGTGAGCGGGCTTCGTCGCGGCATCAGGCTCCGTCTTTGCTGTATCGCCAGGGGTTTCCGGCGAGACAGCGTCTTGATCTATGCGGACCGATGGAGCGTCTACTGCCTTTTCCGGATCGGCTGTCGAAGGTGCCGGTGTTGCGGTGTCGAGTACCGGTTCTGCCTTGGTGGCCTCCTTGGCCTTGTCGACCGGTGAGAACAGGGCTGTCTTGGCGCGCGCAGCCGGACCCGAGGCCGGTGGTGTGATCTTCTGTGTGCCGTAGGACGGTCTTTCCCGGGTCTTGAAGGGACGGGTCAGGGATCCAAATCTCGACGCGGCTTTCTCCGAGACGGGTTTTGCCGGTTCGGCCTTGACCGGGGTTGCGACGTCTGCGCTGGGCGGCGGTGAGGCGGGTGAAACCTGTGTTTCGGCCTCGGGCCCCGGTTCAGGCATTGCGGCTTTTCCACCAGTGCGACTGAACCCGTTTCTGGCTGCAGCTTTCAGAAGATCCGATGCCCGGTTCGGTCCCTTGTTTGGAACCGTTGCGGTCGCGGGCTCCGGAGCTGCTTTCGGCGCAGGCGGAACGGGAGAAGGCGGCGAAGGCGCGGCAATATCATCCGCACGGCTATTGAAAGTGCGCGCTACGGGTCTGCTGCCAGCGGAAAGATCGGCGCCGGCGGGCGCAGGTTCAGCGGGTGGCGCCATTGGTTTTTGAAGCACCGGTTGTGGTGGCGCGGCAGGTTCCTCGGGGCGGAGCGGGATGTCTGGCCCGGGCGCAATGGGCGCCTTTACCTGTGTGTTGGTTTGCTGCGCCGAAGGTGCTGCGCGGCCGCCCGACAATGGAGCGTTCTTGATGATGTTCTGCTCGACCACGACGTCACTCGGGCCACCGACCAGAATAAGGTGTTCCACGTTATCGCGCCGGATCAGCACAAGGCGTCGCCGAGAATCCACCGTCGCACTGTCCATGACGGCTATCCGGGGCTGACGGTTCCGGCTCTGGGGCATGTTGTTGCCCATCAAGCGCTTCAATATGAACACGAAGAGGCTGAAAAGTAGCAGAACGGCAAGAAGCGCCAGTATTACCGCGATAACCTGAGTAACGCCGCCGCTCACGTTGAAAGTTGTCTCAATCCAGTCGTACATCTTTTCCTCTTGCCGCCCCGTCATGCGGAATAAATCTGTTCAGCCGATATCTCTTTTGTTTGCCTGAATTTTGAAATACGCGGCTTATCCCCAGTAAATCCGTTTCATGCGCGCCTTGTGGGACTCGTCTCGCGACACCTTTGAATCGCCTCGTGTTTCAATGGTGTCAAAGCTCGGGTTTGCCCGTTTCGACCCCTTTGCCGCGCTTGCTGATGGGTTTCGAATCTCTCTAGGCTTCAAAGTTAACAGAAGCGGGCAAAATTTGCCTGCTGGGGGCATGGCTCATTTCGCGAAATGCAAAGGAATGTTTGTCTGGTCCACCGGTTTTTGAGGGGTTTGCGTCATCAGGAGAGTTGGGCGTTAACTTTTCATTAACCATTTACCCGGCAATCATTGCCTAGTTGGTTAACGATTGGTGAACTGTATGGCTCTGACCGATTTGCCCATGTTTCAGGCGCTGAAGTCGAAGATGCAATGGCATCAGACGCGTCAGGCGGTTCTGGCGGAAAACATCGCCAATGCCGACACGCCCGATTACCAGGCGAGAGAAGTTAAGGAATTTTCGTTTGAGGACCACCTCAAGCGACAGGGGTATGGACTGTCGACGCATGTGACGAAGGTTGGTCACATAAGCGGATCCATCTCCGGAAGCGCGAAAGCGAAGATTGAAGAGGTCGACTCTTTCGAAGTCACGCCAAGCGGGAACAGCGTCAATCTGGAAGAGCAGATGATGAAGATCACTGAAAACCAGATGGACTTCCAGGCGGCAACGACACTTTACACCAAGGGGCTCGGTATTATTCGAACTGCCCTGTCGCGCAGTGCCTGAGGCTGAGTTTAGACAACAAGGACAGGTAGCATGGACCTGATCAAATCACTGTTTGTTTCGGCAAGCGGCCTGAAGGCGCAAAACGGGCGCATGCGCGTGATTGCCGAGAACATCGCCAACGCGAGTTCCACGGCCCGGTCACCGGACGAGGAGCCCTATCGTCGGAAAATTCCGACATTCAAGACCCAGTTCGACAGGGAACTCGGGGCGACGACCGTTGAGCTGGGAAAGGTTGCGGAAGACAAGTCCGATTTCAAATCGACCTACATGCCCGGTCATCCAGCGGCGGATGAAAACGGATACGTGCTTCAGCCGAACGTCAACACGCTGATCGAGACCACCGACATGCGCGAGGCGCAGCGGTCCTATGAAGCAAATCTGAACGTCATTGAATCCACGCGGCGAATGCTGCAGCGGACCATCGATATCCTGAAGGCGTGAAGCGCCACACTAGTTGGGGAAAGGGAGCAGTACGATGTCTACTCCGTCAATTGCCAATAACGCCTACCAACTTGCGCAACAGCTGCAGAAACAGGCGCGCACGATGGACGATACGGCCTCTGCGCGCGACAATGTCGACTTTGGCAAGATGGTTCAGGAGGCCGTGGAAACCGTTGTCGACAAGGGCCGCGAGGCCGACAACAAGGCGGTTGGCCTTGTAGAGGGCAAGACCGACGTCATCGACGTCGTCACCGCAATCTCGGAAACCGAAGTGGCCCTGGAAACCATGGTCGCGGTTCGTGACCGCGTCATCTCCGCGTATGAGGAAATCATGCGCATGCCGATTTAATCGGCCGACCCGGGGGCGTAACATGACGGGTGCAGAAGTTCTCGATCTGGCACGAGAGGCCGTATGGACCATGATCCTGGTCGCAGGACCGACCATGATCATCGGACTGTTGGTCGGTGTCATCATCGCGCTCTTCCAGGCGCTCACCCAGATCCAGGAAATGACACTCGTTTTCGTCCCGAAGATCCTTGCGATCTTCGTGACCATTCTTGTGACGCTCCCGTTCATGAGCCAGCTGCTCCAGTCGTTCATGGGCAGGGTTGCCGAAATGATCCTGACAACGGGCTGACCACAATCTCGCATGACCATCCAACTCGACTTCTTGCCGGATATTGCAGCTGCGTTTCTGCTCATGTTTGCGCGGCTCGGCACGATGCTCATGTTGTTGCCCGCGCTCGGCGAAAGCTCCATTCCGATGAGGTTTCGCCTGACGATTGCCCTTGCGCTCACGCTGGTTCTCTATCCGGTTGGCGCGCAGCTCTACCCGCCGGACCTGACTGCAAATGCCCCCAGGCTTGTCGCGATGCTTGCCGGCGAGCTTGCGATCGGCTTCGGAATTGGAATGTGCGCAAGACTGATCACCTCCGTGTTGCAGATCGCGGGGGTCATCATGGCCAACCAGTCCGGTCTTGCATTCGCGCTGGGAACGGACATCTCCAACGAAGGCCAGCAAGGGGCGCTTTACGGAAACTTCCTCGCGCTGTGCGGCATGACGCTGATTTTCGTAACCGACACCCATTACCTGGTGATTGCGGCCCTGCACGACAGTTTCACCATCTTTCCACCGGGGCAATTGCCGCCGGTGAGCGATTTTGCGCAGACGGCAACCGAAACCGTGGCGCATGTCTTTTCAATCGCCGTTCGCATGAGCGCGCCTTACCTGGTGGTGGGGCTCGTGTTCTATTTCGGGCTCGGCCTGCTCAACAAGCTGATGCCTCAAATGCAGATCTTCTTCATCGCCATGCCGGTGAACATCGCTGTTGGTCTGCTTCTTCTAATGGCCCTGATTGTCACGCTGATGATGTTCTACCTGGAGCACTTTCAGGAGGCGATCGGCAAGTTCATCGTGGGGTAGCGGCGCGATATGGCTGACGATACCGACGACTCGGAGAAAACTGAGGACCCCACGCAAAAGCGCTTGAAAGAAGCGCATGACAAGGGGGACATACCGAAATCGCAGGAAGTCAACACGTGGTTCACGCTGGTCGGGGCCACGCTCATGATTGCGATTTTCGCCCCGGGGACCGCTGGATCTCTGGGCGATCTGATGAAAGGCTATATCGAGCACGCTCACCAGATCCCGGTCGACGGGTTCGCGTTGAAGGAACTCTGGAGGGACATGGGTCAATCCGTGGCCCTGATTGTCGGTGTTCCCCTGATCCTGCTTGTTCTGATGGCTGTCGCCGGAAACCTCGTTCAGAACCCGCCCTTGCTGACAGGGGAGACCATCAAGCCCAAATTGTCCAAGGTCTCGCCCTTGTCAGGATTCAAGCGCCTGTTTTCCGCAGACAGTCTGGTGAACTTTGCGAAAGGCATGGCCAAGATCCTGATTGTGGGCGCCGTGATGGTGGCGGTGATGCTGCCGCACAAGGACGAAGCCGACATCATGATCTTCGCGGATCCGTCGGTGATCCTGGCCGAAGCTCGCGTTCTGATCCTGCAATTGCTGGCCGCGATCCTTGCCGTCATGACAGTCGTGGCGGGCGCCGATCTGGTCTACCAGCGCAACAAGTGGTTCAACAAGCAGAAGATGTCCCTGCGAGAGGTGAAGGAAGAATACAAGCAGACCGAGGGCGACCCGCAGGTCAAGGGCAAGATCCGTCAGTTGCGTATGGAACGTTCGCGCAAACGCATGATGTCCGCCGTTCCGCAGGCCACCGTGGTCGTCACGAACCCGACCCACTATGCTGTGGCCCTGCAATACGAGGAAGGCATGGGAGCTCCGCTTTGCCTCGCGAAGGGAACCGATGCTGTCGCGCTCAAGATTCGTGAAGTTGCAAAAGAAAGCGACGTGCCTGTCATCGAGAACCCACCGCTTGCGCGTGCACTATACGCCACGGTTGATATTGACCAGGAAGTCCCTGAAGAACACTACAAGGCCGTGGCAGAGGTGATCGGTTTCGTCTTCCGCATGCGCAAGAAAGCATCCTGGCGCGCCAACTAAGGTCATCCTCGAAAGACATCTGGCCGACTGGGGCGTTAAACAGGTGAATTTCTGCAGGACTTGGCGTCATATCAGTTGAAATTGCTATGTAAGCAAAGAATGCTTGTTTACGGCCTTGTGTAGAGCGAATCGGGCCGGGGAGAGTTGATGAATGAGTGACATGGACGGATCGCAGGGCGGGCCGATGATCAGTCGGCCGGAGCGATCCGGAAATATTGGCCTGCTGATTGGCCTGGCGTTGCTGCTTGTCGGCGCGGCAGCCGCTTTTGCGGTCATGGACCGCGCTGTCGCTCAGCCGTTCATCCTCGCGCTGCTCGGCATTCTTGCCGTGATCGGCGTATTCTGCCTGTTCGCCGGCGCAATCGGTTTCCTGCGCCTGTCCGCGCGCCCGGGAGAAGCCAATCCCCTGGCATCCGCCTTTGTCGATACGCTTGCCGACGGTGCGCTCATCACGGATATCGAAGGCCGCCTGGTCTACGCCAACAAGGCCTATGGAGATCTGACCGGCGCAGAAAATGCAGCCGACATTCGCGTCGTGGAGCGGGTGTTTTCGTCAGACCCGGAAGCTGCCGATGCCATTTTTCGCCTGTCACAGGCCATGCGCGACGGCCGGAAGGCGCAGGAAGAGATCCGCATGCCGTTTCCGCTCGGACGTGCGGAAGGTTCCGCGCGCTGGTACCGGGTGTCCGTGCGTCCGCTGCAGGTGCCGAAGGAACGCGGAGGTGGCAAGCCGATGGCGGTTTGGCAGCTTGCGGACATCACAAGGGACCGGGCAGAGCAGGAAAACTCATTCCAGGAACTTCAGCGGGTCATCAATTTTCTCGATCATGCGCCTGCCGGTTTCTTCTCCTGCGATGCTGAAGGCCGCATTGTCTACCTGAACGCGACGCTGGCCGACTGGCTCGGGTATGACCTTGCCCAGTTCGATGCTGGAGACCTGGACCTCTCGGCGATTGTTCGCGGAGACGGAACCGAGCTGATCCGCTCGGTCAAGGGGCAGGCAGGGGAGGTCAAGAGCGAGACCTTCGATCTCGATTTTGTCGCCCGCAATGGCCGTGGGCTGCCCGTGCGATTGCTGCACCGTGTGCCCTTTGGAGAAAACGGGCAGGCCGGTGACAGCCGGACGCTCGTTCTCAACCGCTCGCGCGGCGAGGGCGAGGAGGTGACGGAATCCCTGCGGGCGGCGGAAGTCCGCTTTGCGCGCTTCTTCAACAACACCCCGATGGCGATTGCCTCGTTGGACAAGGAAGGGCGGGTTCTGCGAACCAATGCACCGTTCCTGAAGCTGTTCGGCGCCGTCGATTCCGACGATGAATCCCCGAAGCTGGAAGCCTATGTGGCCGACAGCGGGCGCGAGGATCTCGGCCGGGCACTGAGTTCGGCCTCCAAGGGCATCGGCGAGATCGCTCCGGTCGATATCGCCCTGGTGGAAGGCAACGACCCGCGTTACGCAACGTTCTATGTTTCAGCGGTTCAGGAAGGCGAGGGCGATGGCGAGGCCGCGATTGTCTACGCGCTGGAAACGACCCAGCAGCGGGCGCTTGAAGCCCAGTTTGCACAGAGCCAGAAAATGCAGGCGATCGGCCAGCTGGCCGGTGGCGTTGCCCATGACTTCAACAATGTCCTGACCGCAATCATCGGGTTCTCGGACCTGCTGCTTGCCAGCCACAGGCCGACCGATCCGTCTTTCCAGGACATCATGAACATCAAGCAGAATGCCAACCGTGCCGCCGGACTGGTGCGGCAGTTGCTGGCATTCTCGCGTCGCCAGACACTCAGACCGCAACAGCTTGAACTCAATGACGTCCTGGCAGACCTGTCCATCCTTCTGGATCGACTCCTGGGCGAGAAGGTCGAGCTGAAGGTGATCCATGGCCGTGACCTCTGGCCTGTCATGGCCGACCTCAACCAGCTGGAACAGGTGATCGTCAACCTGGCCGTCAATGCCGGGGATGCCATGGCCGACGGTGGCCGCCTGACGATCCGTACACGCAATGTGAATGAGAGCGAATCCACCAAGTTCGAAAACACACGTGGCATGCCCCCTGGCGAATACACCTTGGTCGAGGTGGAAGACACCGGTCACGGCATGCCGCCCGATGTCATGGAGAAGATCTTCGATCCGTTCTTCTCCACCAAGGAAGTTGGCAAGGGCACAGGCCTTGGTCTGTCGACGGTTTACGGCATCGTCAAGCAGACGGGCGGTTTCATTTTCTGTACGTCCGAGGTCGACGAAGGCACGACTTTCCGCCTGTTCCTGCCGCGTCACATTCCGGAAGTGGTTGAAGAGCCGAAGGTAGAGGAAAAAGACACGGAACAGGAGAAGGTCGCAGACCTGACCGGGTCCGCATCCATTCTGCTGGTCGAAGATGAAGAGGCTGTGCGCGCTTTCGGGGCCCGGGCGCTCGCCTCCCGCGGATACACGGTCTATGAAGCCGGATCAGGCAGCGAAGCGCTCGAGGTCATGGAAGAAACCGATGGTCAGATCGACCTTGTGGTCTCCGACGTGGTCATGCCGGAGATGGACGGTCCGACATTGCTTGTCGAGTTGCGCAAGACGCGGCCGGATTTGAAGATTATCTTTGTATCAGGCTATGCGCAGGACGCGTTCGAGGAAAACCTGCCGGAGGGTGAGAAGTTCTTCTTCCTGCCGAAGCCGTTCACGCTGAAACAGCTTGCGACGACCGTGAAAGACGTATTGGGTGGGTGAGGGTAGAAAGCTGCCTGAAATCACTGGTTTGCAAGCTTTGCGCGGGGCGACATGGAACTGCCGGTTTTTATCAAGAATTTCCCGTCTCTGGACATTCCCTTTCCCGATGACGTTGTAACCTCCCACGCCATCCGGTCGGATGCTGGTCTGGTGGTGTTTTTCGATTTTCAGAAAGACATGGTGCTGCCGCCCCACTCTCACCTGGCCCAGTGGGGCACGGTGCTGTCGGGAGAGATCGAGTTCACCATCGATGGTGAAACCAGGACGTTGGGGCCAGGCGCCATTTACGACATCCCGAGCGGCGCGGAACACGGAGCGATCATCAAGGCAGGAACCAAGGTGATCGACGTGTTCGAGGAACCGGACAGGTATCCTTTCCGCACGTCTTGACGAGGCCTCCCGAAACCGGCGCCAAAGTTCCTGCTTCTTCGCAGGGCTGAAGCAGGTGGATCTACTCCCAGGGCGCAAATGTCTTTTCTGCCGATAGAGCGTTAAAGCGCTCCTTGAGCGCATTCATGAATTGAGTCCGGTCACCGGGCCAACTTATTGGTTTTCCTATGAAAATGTCACAGAAAAACGGCACAAGCAGGAAGGAGCCCTTGGGCAACGCCTTCCCCAGCCCGTGAGTAAAAACGGGAACAACGGGGGCGTCCGGAAAACGTTCGGACAAGAAGGACACGCCTTTCTTCAGATCCGTCATCTGTTCCGGTTCGCCGCGCGAGCCTTCGGGGAAGAGGATTAGGACCTTGCCTTCCGTAAGCGCGTTGTAGCAGCCTTCAAGCGGATCTTCCGACTTGTCTGCTCCGCCCCGCTCGACGGGAATGATCCCCAGCACGTGTTCCGAAACCCACGCCTTCCAGGGTGAAGAGAAGAAGTAGTCCGCGGCTGCAACGGGTTTGATGTCCTTCAGCTTCGACAGCGGCATCAAGGCCATCAGAACCATGGTGTCGAGATGGCTGTTGTGATTTGCGACGATGATGGCAGGCCCGGTTGAGGGAAGCCATTCCTTCCGCCTGACATTCAGCCCGAGCAGGAACAGAACCGCGATTTTCACGAAGATGTAGAAGATCTTCTGGAGCACCGCCGGACCCTCCTAGTAGTAGAAATATCGGGTGAAGTGGAAGAACAGCGGGGCTGTGAATGTCAGGCTGTCGATCCGGTCCAGAATGCCGCCATGACCCGGGATGAGACTGCCCGTGTCCTTGACGCCAAGGTCGCGTTTCAGGGCGGACACTGTGACGTCACCGACAAAGCCCGCGACGGGAATGATCAGTCCTGCGGCCGCCGCATGGATGATATCGAACGGCGTCACCAGCGGGGCTATCAGGATCGACAGGAAAAAGGTCGTTCCAACGCCTCCGAGAAAGCCCTCCCAGGTCTTGTTGGGACTGACACCGGGGATGATCTTGCGTTTGCCGAACATCTTGCCCCAGGTGTATTGGGCAACGTCGTTGAACTGGGTCAGGAAGATCAGGAAAAGCAGCAAGCCGGCACCGCCGGCGCTGTTGTCCGGGGTTGCCGGCAAGATCAGCAGGAAGGCCGCATGGCTGATCGAGAAGACGCACAGCATCAGGCCCCAGTTGAATGTGCCGACCGACTTCAGAAAACCGTCCGTCTGTTGTGAAAGCAGGCTGGCAAAGGGCAGAAACAGGAACATGTAGACCGGGATGAAGACGGCGAACATGCCGTAATAGCTGTCATAGACCCAGAAGTACTGGACCGGAATGGACAGGTAGGCCCAGAAGAGAACACGACGATCCGCCCGTCGCGTCGGGATCATGGAGAAGAACTCCTTGAGGGCCAGGAAGCTGATCAGTGCAAAGACGATGATCGAGATGGTGTTGCTGACGAGGAAGGCGACCGTGAAGATCGCCACCATGACCCACCAGCTCTGGGTGCGCTGGACCAGCTCTGTCATGTTCTTGTCCGAGCGTTTCGAAATTGCGTAAACGATCAGACTCGCGAGCGCCAGAAGCCCCCATATGCCGACAAGGGCCCAATGGATGGTGTCGAGATTCATTGCGAGGCAAGCTCCTTGAGGGCTGCGCGTGCCCTGTTCCAGATCGTGACGGCAGAAAGAAGAGCGCCTGCTCCGAACAGGATCAGGTAGAGCAGCTGCGACGTCACTCCGAAGGCCATCAGGAAGCCGCACAGGCCGAAAAGCGCAGCGCGGTCGCTTTTGCCGAACGGGCCGTCATAGCGGCGGCTGGCGCCGATCTGAACACTGATCACGCCGGTCATTTCGCCAATGACCGCAAGCACCACAAGTCCGACCACCACTTCGGCTGAGACGAAGGGAAGCAGCGCAAACGGCAGATAAAGCGCTGCATCGGAGAGGACGTCGCCGAGCTCATTGAGGATTGCGCCGAGGTCGGATTGCTGGTCGTGCTCACGCGCAAGCATGCCGTCGATCGCGTTCAATCCCATGCGCGCAAACAGCACCACGGGCAGGAGAAACAGCGGCAGAAACGCTCCGGGAAAGAGCCAGAGGGCGAGACCCTCCAGAACGGAGAGACCAAGCGCTGTCAGTGTCACCTGATTGGCGGTTACGCCGTTTGCGGCGAGACGTTGGCAAAGGGGACGCAATAAATCCTGGAATCGAGATTTCAGCTGGTAAATTGTCGGCATCTGGCCTGCGGTCCAGTTTTTCTTTTTTCGAATATATGACTGTGCATTTGGTGTTATTTGGAACAGATTTCAAAAAGATACGCAACCGAAGCCATGGTCAGCTTAAGCCCGATCTCTTCTTGTTGTGGCCTTCGGGGAGGGAAGTGTCGACCCGAGTCTTTCGCTGAGGCAGGAAGAAAGAATTTGCAATCGCATCGACAGTCGGCGCTGTTTCAAACGAGAAAACAGTTTGGATTTGTCATGCCGAACACCGCTGGACTGTAACTTGCCCAACGGTGCATCCAATGCGTTCAGGAGCGATTCCCTGGCACAATCCAGCCTTCTATTTTTGCACCAGCAGGCAAGCCGTTGGAAGGGCGTCAGTCGCGCCGGAGGCCAGACACTGCTGGGCCTGGGTAACGTGATGAGGCCAGGAGTATCGCGTCGGGGCCGTGTTCACTTCCGACAGGAAGGTCTCGAAACTCTGCAGCGTTTCTTTCACGAAGGGCGTGCCAGCTGGCAGTTCGGTGCCCTGTTGCTGTGCGTCCTTGAGAACCTGGCGCACGTCAGGATTGCCCTGGCTGGCCGCGCCGTCGCTGGCCCAGGAAATCGAAGCCGCGGTGAAGTTCACCAGTGCATTGCCGTAGTCGAGTTTGCTGAACAGCACCTTGCGGTCGTTCGGGGCGTATCTGGCCAGCGCCTTGCCGTCCTCGAATGCAGCCTTGGCCCTCTGTGCAGACTGCTTGAGGTCGGCTTCAGACTTGGTATCCGCATTGCTGATCATGTCGTTCATGATGCTGATGCCATAATTGTAATAGACATCCCGACCCGCCGCTGCAGCAAGATAGAGAGCCGAATAGTCCCGTCCGGCGATAGGTGTGCCTGCCAGGGCGTCCTCGTTTTCCTCGATATAGGAGACGACGGATTTGATCACTGTCTCGTCGGCATATTCCGGTGCCCTGAGCAGTCTGGCGGCGCTTCGCCGTATTTCGAAATTCTCGTGCGTGATCAGTGGAACAAGAGACCGCAGAAGGTCCTCACTCTTGGGGCGTTCGCTGACTGGAATGGTCAGAAGCGACTCCAGGTAGCCGAGTTTCGTTTCCACGCTGACGCTCGGATCGGCGAGCAGGTCCGCAGATAAGTTGGCGGCTTCCTTGGGATTGGAGGACAGATAATCGTTGAGACGCAAGGCATTGTAGCCCGACTTCTCCTGCGTCAACGTTTCAATGAACTGGCGTTGCTTGACCGGGTCTTCATCTGCGGCAAATGCCGGTTGAAGGAAAGCCCACCAGGAAGATCCGGTCGTTGATGCCTGGGCACTTTGCTTGATCTTGAAATAGCGGTTTGGAATTCTGTCCAGTCGGCAGGCGAGACCTTCGGTATGCCTGGCCAAAACATTGATTTTCTTGACGTCGATCCCCTTCGCCTTGGTCAGGAACAACATGTCAGAACGCTTGAGTTCGTCCTCGCCGTCGGAGAATTTCAGATTGTCCTGATATTCAAAGTCGATGTCGAAAGCCTGACCGGGAAGATAGGCCTCAGACAGATCAACCTCGAAAAACGTATTGGCGGTCCTGGATGCAAACAGCTCCGCCCCTTCGTCGAGCGCGGTTTCGAACTCGTCCTAAATGGCATTGGAGTCTGCCTGTGTTTCACATTCCATGACCCGCCTGCCATGGATGCTGATATGGAGTGTTTCCGGTTTGCCCTGCAAAAGCAGGTCGTGGCGCCAGCTGAAGAGATTGGCTTCATTCTGATGGTACCGGCTGTAGATCGTGCCGCTGTCGGAATTCGCCTTCGAACTCGCCTTGACCTTCTGTGCTGCGGCGGTTCCCGGATCGTTCAGCCTTACCTTCAAGGTCGCACTGTGGAGGTCACTGTTTTGCGGGAAGATAATCAGCAGCCAACCCGAGCCGATGATAAAAATCAGAAGTGCACCAAAGGCATAGAGGAAGTACTTCATCCCCTTGTGCTTGCTGGTGGAGGCCATTGGCAGCAGGATCACAATCGCGATAAACGGGTTCTGGCTTAGTACGTTGAAGAGTGCGTTTGCGACATCAACTACGGAATTGGCCGTGGAGCCTTTTGTCTCGTCCATGACATATCCCTCCTACGTTCCCTCTCAGGCACGTAAGTATAACTTTTGGTTGTCATAACGTCAATTTTACAACCTTGATGCGCGCATTGCGAGTGCGGGCGGAGCGCTGAAAAAACGCTCTACTGTTCGGGAGCGGACATCCTGGAAATACTGGTTTCGACACACTTCGCACATGCCAGCAACTCGGGATCCCGGCCCCCCGGGGCGACCAACATGGCGCTCAAGGTATTGTTTTCATGCTGATATGGCAGGGCGATCCCGCAGGAATCCGTGACATTGCCCAGTGACGGATTGCGCAGGGCGAGGAGGTTGAGGCGGTTAAAGGCATCGTCGTCGGTCAGGTCCTCAATCCGCGGAGGCAGTTTGGGTGTGGTCGGCAGGAGCAGCATGTCATCGCCAAGTTCCTCGGCGAACGCCTGGATCAATTCGTGTCGCAGATTGAGCGTCTGCCGGTATTCCACGGCGGAGATTTCGTTCGCCCGGCCCATGCGGGCGTGGACCCTTGGATCAAAGCGATCCGGCGACATCTGGAAGAAACTTTCGTAATGGGCACGCGATTCAACGGAGGTCATGTGCCAGGGTGGAACCCGATCATGGAGCTCGATACAGGCAAGGTCCCGTTCGACAATCTCCAACCCGCTGGAACGCAGATGTTGAACCAGGGCTTCGAAGCCGGCGAGCACTTGCGGATCGGCTTCTGAAAACCCGAAATTCGCAGGAACCACCAATCGGCTTGCCGTCGGCTTGACCGGAGATGTGTCGCGAGCCGCCATGACCTGCCAGGCCAGTTCGCAGGCCGCCACGGTTCTCGCCATGGGGCCAAAACTGTCCAGACTGTCGGAGAGCGGTTTGCCACCAGTCATGGGAACAGAAGACTGGGTCGGCTTGAAGCCGGTGATGCCCGTGAATGCCGCCGGGATCCTGAGCGAGCCACCCGTATCGCTGCCGATGGCAATGTCGCTCAAACCAAGCGCAACGGAGACAGCGCCACCGCTCGTGGACCCGCCGGGTGCGCACCCGGGATAGACGGGGTTTTGTGGCGTGCCGTAATGCGGGTTGAGGCCCAGACCAGAATAGGCGAATTCGGACATGTTGGTCAGGCCCACAAAAATGCCACCGGCAGCATCGAGCCGACCGATGGCAGTTGCGTCCTTCTTCGCAGGCGGATCATCGGCCAGGACCGTTGTCGCGGAGGTCGTTGTTTCGCCGGCGACATCGAACAGGGCCTTGACGCTGATCAGCGCTCCGGCAAGCGGGTGATCAACCTTGTCGGCAATTGCCGCCTGATCCCGGGCACGTGTCTCCAGCAGCTTCAGGAACACGGCCTGTGCGGCTGCATCTTGCGCAGCGTTAAGCGCCGCTTCAAGGCGGTCTTGAGCGGTTTCGGTGGACCAGGGGAAGGAAGCGTTCATTTTATCGGGATCCCGTTTCGGCTGCTTTTCCAGACAGATATCACGAAACGACCTGAAGAACAGAAGTCTTGTAGGACCATTCGATCTTGTGTCCGAGGATCGGATCGACCAGGGCCATGTGAAAGGCGCTTGAGGATCTGACACCGCCGATTGCCGGCAGCGTGCCGCAAAGCATTGCAGTGGCGCCTGTCATTCCCGCTCCACGCTGCAATTGTCTGAGCGGCAGGATCGAGGTGAGCGATCCGTCCTGGTAAAGCACGCGCCTTCCATCCTCGACGATCCAGGACTTCAGCCGCAAATGATCCAGGTGGGGTTCGACTTCGCGAAATCTCCACAGTGTGTCGGCAACGGGTTTCGCGCAAATCTGTTTGGACGCCGCGACGGAGTGTGTTTCGAGCGCACGGTCCGTGTGGTCGGAGGCAAGGCCCAGCCAAAGCTCGCCGTCCTGCTTCAGGAGAAAGGGTTCCGCTTCTCCGGAAGTGTCCGGACCAAGGGCCTGGATCTCCCGATCCTGCGTCAGGAGGGGCGGGGAGCACTGGTAGAAGAGGGGCACATCGGAGGGGGGTGGAACGCCAATTGCGGCAAGTTCCTCGATGTGGTGATCCACAATTGCACGGTCGCGGCCGGTCCAGCCGGCCACAATGAGCCGGGTCGGAGTGCAGGTCAGCACTCCGTTCGCCGTTTGAAACTGCATGGGCTGTCTCGCTAGAGAGTTGAGGGTAGGAAGAGCGCGATCTGAGGCATCAGGATGAGCAGGCCAACCATGGCCAGCATGGCGAGCGCATAAGGGATGCAGCCCAGCATGACGTCACTGAAACTGCCCGATTTTCTCGCCGCCTGAACGACATAGAGATTGAGCCCGACCGGGGGTGTTATCAGCGCCATCTCGACCAGAATGATCATCAGGATGCCGAACCAGACCTTGTCATAGCCCAGCTGGACGATGATCGGCACGACGATCGGGATGGTTGCGACCATCAGGGACAGGGTCTCGATGAAGAAGCCGAGAACTATGTAGATCAGGATGATGACCAGCAGGGTCTCCAGAGGCCCCAGGCCAAGACCGCCAAGAACATTCTGCAAGGCCCGGCTCACACCGGCTGCCGTCAGGGCGAAGTTCAGGACATAGGCACCGATCACGACGAGCATGATCATGGCCGATGTCTTCACGGCACCCCGCAGGGCGTCGGACAGCATGTCCCAGCTGAGAGCCTTCTGATGGGCGGCAATCAGCAAGGCGATGGCAACTCCGACTGTCGCTGCTTCAGTCGGAGTTGCCCAGCCCGCATAGATGGAGCCCACAATCGCACCGAAAAGTCCGAAGATCGGCAGAAGGTCGCCCAATCCTGCGAGCTTCTCGCCGAGGGTACTTGAGCGTTGCGGGCCACCAAGCGAGGGCTTGAAGACACACAGGATGACCGTGATCAGCATGAACAGACCGGCCAGAAAGAGGCCGGGCACCAGTCCGGCCAGGAAGAGCTGCGGGATCGAGCTCTCGGTCAGGAAGCCATAGACGATCAGGTTGATCGATGGCGGGATCATGATGCCGAGCGTGCCACCGGCGGCAATCGCCCCGGAAAAGAGCTTCTGGTTATAGCCCAGCGCCTTGGCCTGCGGCATGGCCACGGTCGCAACGGTTGCGGCGGTGGCGACGGAGGACCCGGACGTCGCCGAGAACATGGTCGAGGTCGCGATATTGGCGTGGATCAGCCCGCCCGGCATCCAGGCGACCCACTTTTCCAGGGCCGTGTAGGTCCGCCGGGCGACACCGCTGCGAACCAGGATCTCGCCAAGCAATACAAAGAGCGGAATGGCAATCAGCGTGGCGCTGTTGGATGACGACCACACCACCTGGCCAAGGCCCCGCATTAGCGGGAAGGGGCTGAAGAACGTGTCGATGCCGAAGGCGAGCAGGAAGAGGACGATGCCGACCGGAATGGACAGCGTCAGCAGTCCGAGCAGTCCGACGGAGGTGAAGGCGATCATGCTTCCCCCCTTGCGCCGGCGATTTCATCGACGGACTTGTAGTCGGAAGAGAGGAATTTCATCAGAACGGATCCAAGGAGAATGCTGGCCGAAACCGCGAACCAGACCCAGCCCGCCCACCACAGGAGCTGCGGGATCCAGAGTGGGGTTTCGAGCGGAGTGTTGGCCCGGGCGCCGGTTGACAAGGTCTTTTCCAGAACACCCCAGCCGCGCCAGGCAACGACGATGGCAGTTCCGGCCAAACAGATCAGGGACAATATGTCGAAGACAGCGCGACCGAACGGGACAAGGCGCTGGCGGAGCAGGTCGATGCGGACATGTGCCTGCTCCGTCAGGGCATAACTTATGCCCCAGCTGGTCGTCACCGCCATGACATAACCGGAAATCTCGTCGACTCCCCCGAGGGATCCGCCCAGACGGCGGGCGACAATCTCGATCAGCGTGAAGGCCACACAGCCAAGCAGGATCAAGCCTACGGCAATCGCAAGACGGTCATTGATCCGCCGAATGAGGGAAACCAGGGAAGTCATGAGCTCCAGACCTTAGTTGGTGACCAGGTTGACACCGGTAACCTGACCGACGCTGTCGCTCCAGCGTTTGGCCCAGTCGCCCCCGGCACGCTCTGCCCAGTCAGGCAGAACTTCGGTGATCAGCACGTCGCGCGCTCTGGCCTGGTCAGCTTCGCTTGCCTCTACAAGAACCAGTCCACGCGCTTCACCGTAGGGGCATTCACCCGTTCCGGTCAGACAGGCGACATCGTTTTCAAGCGCGTTCTGCGCCGTTTTCCAGGCAGGCGCCTCAAGATGGTCCTTCACGCCCTGTTCCAGCGCGGCCTGCTGGTCTTCGGACAGCGAGTTCCACTTGTCGAGGTTGATGGCGGTCACGACCGGGTCCCAGCCACCAAGCGGGATCGGCATCAGGTGAGTTGTGACTTCCCACCAGCCGGCATTGTAGCCGGAACCGGCACCCGTGATGGCGCAATCAACGACGCCGCGCTGCAATGCGCCGGGCACCTCACCGAAACCGACATTCACACCTTCGGCGCCGAGCGCTTCCAGGAACTTTGCGGTCATGCGGCCGGAGGCGCGGACTTTCTTGTCCTTCAGGTCGTCCAGCGAGGAGATCTCGGCATTGCAGAACACGACCTGCGGCGGGTAGGGCGCAATTCCGAGGACCTTGGCGTTGAAGACATCGCGATAAATGTCGTCGACCATGGGACGGGCGGCTTCAACCGCCTTCTGGGCCGTTCCGGCATCTGTTGCGATCAGGGGCACGTCCAGCGCCTCCAGTGCAACGCTGTCCGAAACCGCGTAATCGGCGACCGTCATGCCGACATCGAAGACCCCTTGCGAGAGCAAGCGGTAAACATCACCGCCTGCGATGCCCATCTGGTCGTGCGTGGTCAGGTTGGCCGACATGTCTCCGCCGGTGAGTTCCGGCAGCTTTTCGGTCCAGAAGGGCGCTTCATATTGCTTGTGAAGCGGAAGGCCACTCCAGCTGCCGACGACCGCAAGTTCGTCGGCCTGCGCAAAAGTCCCGGTTGAGAGTGCGATCATGGAGACCGCAGGCAAAAGCATCAGTTTCTTCATGTCTCGTTCCATCCTCTGGTTATCTCATATTATCAGTTAGTTATCGTTATAGGGGTAGATCGGTGCCGTAAGTTCATCGACATCAGTGATGAGCATGGCCCCGGGGGCGTGGGTAATCGTCAGGGGCAGTTCTGCTTTCGTGATCGCAGCCTGGGGTGTAACCCCGCAGGCCCAGAACACCGGGACCTCGCCATCGCGGAAGGCAACGGGATGTCCCCAGTCCGGCGCATTCAGGTCCGCAATTCCAATCTCTTGCGGTGCGCCCACATGGATCGGAGCTCCATGCGCGAGGGGATAAGTGCGGCATATCGAGATCACCTCCTGAAGTCTCTCGGCGGGGATCGGGCGCATGGAGACAACCATGCCGCCTCCAAATGGCCCGCTGGGTGCCGTTTCAATGGATGTGCGGTACATGGGGACAGTCACGTTGCAGGCGATGTGCCGCATCTCGATGCCTGCATGGCGGAGTGCCTCTTCGAATGTGAACGAGCAACCGATGGCAAAGGCGACGAGATCGTCTGTCCAGACTTCGTGCAGATCATGGACCTGACGGTCCAGTTTTCCGAACCGGTAGATGTTGTACCGGGCCGCATCGGTTCGAATGTCGACGTCATCTCCGAGCCTGGGGATAGTTGCCTGCCCGGGCTTGGAAACGCCGGCAAGTGCGCAGGGCTTCGGGTTAAGACGGCAGAAGGTCTGGAATTCGTCCGCGAATTCACCGGGCAGGATCGCCAGATTGCACTGGAGCTTGCCCTTGGCCAGTCCTGCCGTATGGCCTGAATACAGGCCCTGGCGGATCATGCGGCGCTGGGCTGGTGTGTCCAGATCAAAGATTTCCGGAAGCTGTGCAAGTTCACTCGTCATGGCACCCTCAAAAGTCGGTGGCAAAATGCTGCGGCTGAACTATGATCAAGTCAAATCGTGATTTTCTGTCCAAAGTGATCAATTTTTTGGATCACACGAAAAAGGCGAGCAACATGACATTCGAACAGCTGAGAACGTTTCTGACTGTTGCGAGAATGGGAGGTGTGAGAAAGGCTGCAGAGCAGATGCATGTATCTCAACCTGCTGTTTCAACACGTATTTCCAGCTTGGAAAGCTATCTCGGGACAGAGCTGTTCAGCCGGGTGTCCACCGGGGTCGTGCTGACGAGAAATGGTGTGTTGCTGCAACAGCATGCCGAGCAAATCATGGAACTGATGGAGCGGATCAAGGCCGACGTCATGGCAGTGGACAGTATCAGCAGCCTGCTTCGACTCGGGGTTGCCGAAACCGTCGCGCAGACCTGGCTGCCGGATTTCTTGACCGAGCTGCACAGGGTTTTTCCGCGTCTCAACATCGAGGTCTCGGTCGATATTTCGCTGAACCTGCGTGAGATGCTGATGGATCGCTCGCTGGATCTCACGATCCTTATGGGCCCGATTTCAGAATACAGCACCGACAACCTGGACCTGCCGCCCTTCGAGTTGGCCTGGTACCGGCCGATCGATCTTCAGGAACCGGACCTGCGCACCACGCCGGTGATCACCTATAACCGCAACTCACGACCGCACCGCGAGCTCTCCCAGGAACTCAGGGATCGCTACGGCATCACGGCCCAGGTTTTCCCGACGAATTCCCTGTCGACGGGTTTCGAGATGGTGGCCTCGGGCATCGGCGTCGGCATCCTGCCACATGTTCTTGGCCGGCGGCTGGTCGAGGAGAACCGGATCGCGACATTCGATCCGGGCTGGCAGCCGACACCTCTTCGCTTCACGGCCACCTATATCGGCGAACCCAGAAACGAGTTGATTTCACGGGCGGCAAAGGTTGCCCAGAAAATCGCCTTCCAGCATCATGAAGCCATTTACGGCCAATGACTTGGACGCAAGTGCAGCCTATGCTGAGACCGTCATCCCAGATGACTTGAGTAATTTGTGTTTCCGGCGCATCTGCCAGGAGACGCCAACAGAGTTACTGGAATTTGGAGTATTCGTTGCCATGCCCCGCTTTGCGGCAAACCTGTCGATGTTGTTCACGGAACTGGATTTTATCGATCGGTTCACGGCAGCTGCCGAGGCCGGATTTCAGGCCGTTGAATGCCAGTTTCCCTACCTATGCGACAAGGATGAAGTTGCCGAACAACTCGCGTCCAACAACCTGCAGATGGTGCTCCACAATCTTCCTGCCGGGGACTGGGCGGCGGGGGAAAGAGGTATTGCATGTCTGCCGGAAAGGCGCGGTGAATTTCAGGACAGTGTCGGACAGGCAATCGACTATGCCCTGGCGCTGGGCTGCCCTCAACTGAACTGTCTGGCAGGCATTCTGCCAGAAGGCCTGACAAAGGACACAGCAATCGAGACCCTGATTGGCAACCTGATATATGCCGCAGCTGGTTTGCAGGAAGCAGGCATCCGGTTGCTGGTTGAGCCGATCAACAGGCACGACATTCCCGGATTTCTGCTCAATACGTCGGCCGATGTCATAAATGTCATGGATCAGGTCGGGTCGGACAATCTCTTCCTGCAATATGACATCTACCATATGCAGCGGATGGAAGGGGAGCTTGCCAACACCATTGAAGCACTTTTGCCTCGGATCGCACATATGCAACTTGCCGACACGCCGGGACGGCACGAGCCGGGGAGCGGTGAGGTCAATTACCAATTTCTTTTCAATCACATAGATCAATGCGGCTATGACGGCTGGATCGGTTGTGAATACAGTCCGGCCAAGGGAACCGTTGCGGGGCTAAACTGGATGAAAGACCTTCAATAGCACCCGTACATGCAGCGGAACTGTCTTTTTGAGCACGCGAAAAGGCCTTTTTCCTTACGCTCTTGCCTTCGGTTCAAAGCGATAGTGCCCGGTGATCTCGAAGTCGAACAGCCTGTCTTCGAGACGGGTTCCGGCGCCGATATTGTGCACGACCAGGGGACGTTTTCCATCAGTCGAGAGCCTGTGGGTGACGACGGCAATGTGGGGCAGGTTGCCGGGTAGCATCTGGGAAACGAGATCTCCGGGCAGGTAATCCCCCGGTCTGTCACTGACCGGAACCTCGGCACCCTTGCGCCGGAAAAAGGTTTGCAGGTTTGGGACCCGGCGGTGGTCGATGTTCCGATCCGGCAGTTTGTGCCCCCAGATCTTCGGATAAGCGCTGAAATGCGCTTTCATGTCCGTGTTGACCTCTTTTTGAAGGTCAAGAGCGAACGCATCCCGGTAAGCGCGGATGACCACGTCGGTACAAACACCCCGTTCCCGTGGAATGTCCCCGCCGGGAAAACCCAGTCCGACATAGGATGGATCATAGATCGTGGTGATGCCGATCTGGCTTTCAGCAGCCGCAATCAGCTTGTCTGCCCAGGGCGCAGGCGAGGGGCGGTTTGCGAGAAACTCGGTGTTTTGCTCGTCGGCAACCGATTGGGCTCTGGAACGGCGTTCAGACTCCTGGACCGCAGACCGGTATGTCGCCGGAGCAGCTATTGCCGCGAGACTGCAGCCGGTAACAACACCGGTTCCGACCAGAAAATCACGCCGTCTCATGTGCTTACCCCTCGTGTAGTGGAAAGGGATAGGCGTCCAGTGAGGCGGGAATGCGGCGTTGAAGGCCAGGGGTTATCGGCGGAACAGCGAGCGACCTTCGGAGAAAGCAAAGCCGGTCAGCCCGGCGCGCGCCACGACCGCAGCCAGGAAGAGGCTGGTTGGCAAACCAACAAGAACGGCAATTGTGCCGAGCAATATCCCGAACGAAATCATTGCTTGCCTCTTCAATATCTTTTGGATGTGACAGGAATTGTCGCGTTATGATGGTTAACGGAACCTTAACAATTCACAGGGGCGAAGCCGACAAGCGCGGGGTTCTTGCTTGATGTTTTCATTGCGGCGGCTTCCCCGGGTGCCAATGCTCCTGTTGTTGGGCCAGTCTTTGATGCGGAGTGAACGGATGCTCAAGGTGTGGGGGCGCAAGACCTCGTCAAATGTACAGGCGCTCATGTGGTGCATCAGTGAGCTGGGACTTGCCTATGAGCGTATCGACGTTGGGCATCGCTTTGGTGGGTTGAATACGGACGCGTTCGGTCGTCTGAACCCGAACCGGACGATCCCTGTCCTGCAGGACGGGGATGGCGAGCCCCTTTGGGAAACAGGCTGTATCCTGCGGTATCTGGCGACCCGCTATTCGACCGATCCATTCTGGCCGGAAGACCTCATTGCCCGGACCGAGGTTGATCGCTGGGCAGAATGGTCGAAACTGAATATCGCCCAGGGCTTTACCGTCCCCGTGTTCTGGCGCGTTGTGCGCACCGCACCTGCAGAGCGGGACCCGTCGGCGATCTCGGCGGGGGTCCTGGCGCTGGAAGACAAGCTTCGCATTGCCGAAGAGCGACTGACGCGGTTTGCCTATCTGGCTGGAGACGATTTCACGCTTGCCGACATTCAGTTTGGTCATAGCCTGTACCGCTACTACGACATCGAGATAGAGCGGGCGGACTTGCCAGCGCTGGCTGCCTATTACGAACGCCTGAAAGCGCGCCCGGCCTTCGTGGAACATGTCATGGTGTCCTATGACGACCTGCGGGCAGCCTAAATCTTCAACCCGGATTGCCGGGCCTCGATTGTCCTAAAGAACCCCGGCCAAGAGTTTTCGGGTCGCGTTCTCATAGGCATCCCGGTCCTCACCCTCGGCAATGGCAAGTGCGGCCCTGTCGAAGGCGGATGACAGCAGATCGGCGAGCGGTTCCAGCGGTACATCCTTGAGCGCACCGTGATTCTGCGCATGTCTGAGGCCCTCGAGCAAGGTTGCACCTCCCGTCTCCCGATCAAGCCTTGCCATTTCGGCAATACCCAGAACGGCCGGACCTTCCAGAAGCATGATCCTGGCGCGACCGGGAACCGACATGGCGGAGAAGTATGCACTCGCGCCGGCCATGAAGGCATCGAGGGGAGACTGGCTCGTGTTGGTATCAGCGTCGATGTCCGAAGCGATGGCTTCAGCCTCCTGACGCACCAATGCCCGCATCAGATCCGCCTTGTCGGCGAAATGGTGATAGAGCGCGCCGCGGGTTACATCCGCCGCCTTGACGATCTCCGGAGTACCGGTTTCCGCATATCCCTTTTCCACGAACAAGGCGCGTGCGGCATCCAGAAGTGCGCGTTTGGTTTCGGCACGACGTTCGGCTTGCGTCCGGCGTGGTTTTTCATCTTGCATACATGCAGCCTGTATGTTAATTCAAACTTACATACAAACTGTATGTCTTTTTTTGCGCAATGAAAAGCCCTAATCCCGGGAGCGGATATCCGCTTGCGGAACTTGAAACCAGGAGACAAGCAATGAAATGCACACAGTATTATCCGGTTCTCATGACCTCGAAAGTCGCGGAGACCGTGCGCTTCTACAAAGAGAACTTTCGCTTCAAGGCTGCCTTCGAGGCAGACTGGTATGTGCACCTGCAATCGGAAGACGACGAGAAGGTCAACCTGGCCGTTCTTGATCAAAGCCACGAAACCATTCCGGCCGAGGGCAGGGGATTCACCGCCGGCGGATTGCTGCTCAATTTCGAGGTTGAGGATGTCGACAGCATTTATGACGCCGCGAAAACCAACGGCCTTCCCATCCTGCTGGACCTGCGTGACGAGGCATTTGGTCAACGTCATTTCATAACGCGCGATCCAAACGGCGTTCTGATCGACGTTATCAAGCCGATCCCGCCAAGCCCCGAGTTTCTGAAACAATATGCGTCGGAAGCTGTGCCGGCCTGACATGAAACCGGGCGGGTGCGCTGCTGATGCCTGACGGGATCATGCGTAATTGTCATTCTGCCGATCTGAAACACACGATTGGCAGAATGATTCTTTCGCCCGGAGCCGTCGGTCGATTTAGCGGCCGGGCGTTTCGTTCGGAATGGCTTTCGCTGCCTGGCGCATCGCCTGAACCGAGGAAAGGGTGGAAACGCAATAGGGGACCAGGAAGGTCAGCACGATCTTCGCAAGATCAATGCCGCTGAGATTGGCGGTGAAGATCTTGTCTCCGTGATTGATCAACGCGAGAACGGTCCCGACAACAAGAGCAATCCGAAAGGCACGGCGCATGACAGTGCGGTCGAATACAGGCCAGTCCTGCCAATCAGACATCTGATCTGTTTGCCTCCAGCAAAGGGTTTAAACCGGGCACAAGGCGCGTCGGCAGTCCGGAAAGACATACGATTGCTGTCGTCCCGGGTCCATCTCTTGTCCGATCAAATGTTTATGCTTTCAGAGTGATCCGGCCAGTTGAGCGCCTCAGGAGGCGACCGGCGGACAGGAACTGTTCTGTTCCGCACGTGACTTCAGACCCTGAAGGCTCTGCAATGTGTTCGGGTTGCCTGGCAGCACGAAGCTTTGCTCAAGCGCGGTGCGCACATTGTTGATCACGGCAAGGTCCTGGACGGCAAGGGTCTGGCAAGGTGTTCCGGTAAAGCGAACGCGGATCCGGATCACGCGCTGCCCGTTGTCCGAGGGGCCGAACTCCTGGTCCAGTGCCGGGTTCTCGCCGCTCATGGGGCGTTCCAGTACGACCATGTTCGGCTGATCCTGTAGAACGACCGTGCCGCGTTCCTGCGCGCTGGACACCAGCGCGTTGCGAACCGTCATCGGGTCGGCGGCGATGTTGACGCTCTGTGCGCCTGCGGGAACATCAAGCTGGGGCTGGTCCGGCAAGGAAGACCGCTGCGAGGAGCCGGACTGACATGCCGCAAGGAAAAGAGAACAGACACTGATAAAAACAAGTTGCCGCATTGGTTGCCCCAAAACTAATAAATTCCTTATTGCGCGCCGGTCTAGAACATACCGCAATCCAGCACAACAAAACTGCGCGTTACCGACCGCTTTTCTTCCAACCAGCTTTACACAACTCTCCTAACGAAGCCTTGTGGCGGATCGTGGGCAGCTCGGCCGAAATCTAGCCGGGTGTTGCCATCGGGTCAAAACTGATCACCGGTCTTGAAACCGCCGCCACCAAATCCGCCGCCTGTTTTGAAACTTCCACTGCCGCGCTTGCGACCGGCGCCGCGTCGCCCTCCGAAGCCGCCCATCGACTTTGGCAGGCCGGAGCCCTTTGGAAAGGCAACCCTGCGGCCACGTGGTTTACGCCGCTTGTGAGAGCGTTCAGCGCGTGCCCAGTATTCGGCACCAGTGATTGCTCCCTTGACGAGTTCTCCCAGAAGGACCGTCGTCAGCTTGTCGTCCGAGAAGGTCGATTCCCAGCTGCCATAGCCGTTGGACCGGAAGCGTTTGATGACGTCGGCGAGTTCCGCGCGCCGGCGGCTCATGTCGCGCTGCAGCTCTCGGTCCTGCCGGATCTCCCGGGCGACCTGTTCAATGCGTTCCCTGAAATCGGCAATGCGCTGAACGGTCTTTTCATCTTCGGGGGAGGGCGTGTCCAGGGCCGCGAGCCAAAGGTCGTTCAGATCATCGGCCTGCAGTGAGACGGACAGGTGTTCCTCGGCCTTCTGGAAATCGGCATCTTCGCCGCTTGAAAACTCTGCAAGAGCTCCGGAAAGCGTTTCAATCCGGCGGTCGAGCCCATCGAGCTCGCCGTCGATCTGCTCGATCTGGTCGCTCAGGTTCTCGATCGTTCCGACAAGATCGGTGCCGGCGGCATCTATCATCGCATTTCGGCTGAAATCGGCAAGCTTCTGTTGCTCGTCTTCAGCGTTTTGCGCACACCGCTCGGCATGCCGTGCCATCTTGTCAGGAATGCTGGTGAGCACGGCGTAATTCGCACGGGCGTCCTGAAAGCGCACTAGACCCGCGACCCAGCGGTCGAGTGAGCGCACCAGGCCACGATGCGAATAGTCCGGTGTGCCGAAGCCGCGTTTCCAGAGATAGATGAACAGGGGATCGGCCTCATAGGCTTTTCCCTTTTCCTGCCGGTCCTTTTCAGAGGTTGCCGCCTTTTGCGCAGCGGCCTCTGCTGTTGCCAGGGCCTTTTCCGTTCTTTCCCGCTGGGCAAGATAGGCTGAGTCATTTTCCAGGCGGCCGTCGACGGCCTCCATCAGCTCATCCATCTGGTTTTCCGCAGCATCGCGGCCGCTGTCGAATTCAAGACGGGATTTCTGCAACTCGACACGTTCGGCCTCGCAATGCCGGAGCTGATCGGTCAGGACCTTGTAGTCGGCACTCCGCTTGTCGAGCAACCGGCGGGCTTCACGGGCGGCACTGTCCAGGCGCGTGTTGAGGGCGCCGGCCGCATCCGTATTGAGACGAAAACGTGCAAGGTCGCGGTAGGCCTCGCTCTGGCGTTCCTGAAGGTCCGTCAATGAGCGAGTGGACCGTTCGATACGCTTGCTCAGTTCTGCTTCTTCGCGGCGCAGGTCCTCGCGGGACTGTTCAATTGTTCCAAGCGTCTGCCGACCCGTCAACATGCACTAACCTCCAGTGCGATCCCTCGTCTCAGTTCTGCTACCATTGCGTGATTGCTCCGTCCTGAACGCCGGTCCGCCACTTGATTTCGCGCTCCCCGCGCAGCTTTTCGCCCAAAGTGCCCTTTTGAACGATGCCGTCCTCCATCTTGTCCCGACGGACAGCGACGTAGATCGCCTCGGAAACACGCTGTCCCCACTTGTCGACCATCTCCACGGTGCTGTTTTCCTCCGAAAGGATCTCGCGCTTGAGGATGTTGCCGTCCGGATCCACCGCCTCAACCACGATATAGTAGTTCTGAGCGTCCTCGTTCGCCTCCGGGATCCTCTCGATGCCGGTAGGCACACCTTCGCGCGAAATGATCTGGACCTTGAACACTTCCTGAAGCTGAGCCGACAGGGCCCTGAGATCGGTTTCCGCCTTGAAGGCCTTCTCGTTGTTGCCGTCCTGAAGCGCAAGTTTGCCATCATCTGCCAGGCGATTGGCTTCGGCCCGGGTTGCTTCGTCTTCCGTCAGGCCGTCGATCCGGCTCACCAGCTCCGAATAGGTTCCTGGCAGGGCCTGGAGACGGGCCAGAAGTTCGGCTTCGGCACGTTGCTGGGGCAACGAAACAAGGAAGTACCAGGCAGCGATGACGACGATCAGAACGCCGGCGGCGGCGGCCAGCCACTTGGACCAGGTGCCACGTGAAATGTAGACCATTGCGAGCGTGCGCTGGAATCCGGCCGACGGAGGTGCGTAGACGAAGCGGTCCCTTTTCAGGTCTTCCACGCCGGCTTTCAGGATGTGGTCAGGCACGTCTATGCCTTGCGAGGCATAAACTCTCCGCAGTCTTTCGACCATGGCTTCGTCGCGCTGATCTGCCTGAAGTTCTTTGGTGACCTGACCTTCTTCGTGGCGCAACGTGTCCACCACGTCCATCGCCATCATAAGATCGTCGAGCGGAGCGTCGGTTTTACTGGCCATATACTCGTCTTTTCAAACCTGGAAGGACCGGCATGGCCGGTCCTCGATAGTCGGTGGTCTCAGAGACCCTGTCCCTGCGCTGTCAGTTTGGCAAGACGGCGCTTGCCATCTTCAACAGCGGTCCGGATTTCCTCGGAATTCTTGGTCGACATGTCGCGCATTTCGGTGATGATCTCGCGGGACTGCACCTGGAAGTTCACGACCGAATCCACCAGCTTTTTCACCGATGCGGCGGCGACTGTCGGGCCGTAGCCAGCCTTCAGGGCCTCTTTCTGGACGGCGTCACCGATATCGGCCAGCGTCTCGAGGCTCTTGTTGATGCCTTCCTTCATGGCATTCAGTGTTTCCGTGGATTCGTGCAACCCCTGGAGACCTGTGAAAGACGCGTTCAGTGCGGTCAGTACCGATTCATTGGTGGAGAAGAAACTGACGGACTGCGCGTAGACGCGTTCCTTGGCATTGGTGGTCTGGACCAGCCGCGCCATGATCACCTCGGATGTGTTGTAGCCGATGGTCAGGTTGTCGGAGAGATCCTTGGCGATCTGATAGCGTTTTTCCTCATCCTGCATCTCGCGCAGCCTTTCGTCGCGCGCGAGTTCCAGACGGGCCTTCTGTGCCGGATCGTCACCCGTATAAGCCTCCACGTCATTGGAGGCAGCCTCGAGCGCCGCCTTGGCCGTGTCGAGTTTGCCGGTGGCAATGTTGAGCAGTTCCAGCGCCGTCACTTCGGCCTGCTTGAGCGCCCCCCGGAAGTCCCGGTAGGCTTCCAGGATGGTCTGCTCACGCTCGATCTGGTCCTTCGTTGCCCTTGCGACTTCCTTGTAGGTATCGCGGATGTCCTTGAACCGGTCGGAGATTGTGCCGCGACGCATGTCGCGCCACTTGTTGGAGAGGTTCTCGGTGAAGGAGATCTTCCCGTCCGCGAGTTGATCAACCAGAGATTTCGCATCGTCACGGATGGTGTTGAACGCCTCGGTGATTTCCTCGTAGCGCTCTCCGATATCCATCTGCTGGACTTGGTTCCGCACTACCTCGTTGAAATTGGAGGCCTGGCTGAGCGTGCGGGAGATGATCAGCACCTTGTCTTCGGCCAGATCTGAAATCTGTTCCAGCAACGCGTTGATCGGCGCGTCTGCCTCGCTCTGTGGAGTGATGCCGATATCGCGCAGCGTCGACAGTGCACGGTCGAGATACTGCAAAGGGGAGAAGCTGCCGGCCGGCGCCGTTGCGTTTTCCGGGGTTTCAGGTGCTGCCGCGTCTGTCATGTCTGACCTCCTCAGGGAACGGGTTTGAACTCTTCGGGCAGCCGGTTGAAATCCGGCAAACCATACCGCTCCGTTACTGAACTCGCGCTAAGTAAGGGCAGGCTGACGCCTTGTTGTCAACGGCTTAGAAGGCGCTGCAGCAAATTTGCTCCGGGCTGGGCCGCAATGGTTGAAACGCCACCCCATACGCTGCCGAAATTGCGACAGTTCTATTGCAAACCAGGGGAGCAACCGGAGCGGGCTTAAAAGTCAAACCGGCCGACGCAGGACGTCAAACGAGTTCAGCTGCGATCCTTGCGGCAAGGCGCGCATTGTTGCGCACCAGCGCAATATTGGTTTCAAGGCTGCGACCGCGCGTGAGCTCCAGGATGGCACCCAGAACAAACGGCGTGACATCCTTGCCCCGGACATTTTCCAGTTCGGCCTTGTGAATGGCAGCGTCGATGTAACCGGTCATTTCGTTGCGCGGGATCTGACTTGGCTCTGGAACCGGATTGGCGATCAGAACGCCGCCGTGATCGGAAAAACGCTCCCGCATCTTCAGGAGCGCCCCGATTTCCTTCGCAGAATTCAGAGTGTAGGGGGCCGCCAGTCCGCTTTCTCGTGACCAGAAGGCCGGCAGTTCTTCCGTGCCGTAGGCGATGACTGGCACGCCCTTGGTTTCCAGGACCTCCAGGGTCTTGGGAATATCCAGCAGCGCCTTGGCACCCGCGGAGACGACGCAGACAGGTGTTCGACCCAGTTCGTCCAGATCGGCGGAAATGTCGAAGCTTTCTTCAGCCCCCTTGTGCACCCCGCCGATGCCGCCGGTGGCAAAAACTTTCAGGCCGGCAGCGTGTGCTGCCATCATGGTGGCAGCAACCGTTGTGGCGCCGAAACGGCCGGTAGACAAGGCGAAGGTCAGGTCTGCCCTGGAGCATTTCATGACGTCCTCGGCCTGTGCCAGACGGTCGAGATCGTGATCCTCGAGCCCGACCATGATCTTGCCGTCCATCAAGGCGATTGTGGCCGGAACCGCGCCTTCCGACCTGATGTCGGCTTCCACTTGCCTGGCAGTCTCCACGTTTCTGGGAAACGGCATGCCGTGCGTGATGATGGTGGATTCAAGGGCAACCAGTGGCAGGTTCTCGGCAAGCGCTGCCTTGACCTCGCTGCTGTAGACAATCAGGTCCTTGAGAGGGGCTGGGGTCGCGGTATGGGTCACTGGATCTGTCTTTCAGGTTGGCCGGCCGAAGGCCGGTCCGAAAATCATGTTGCGCCCTTATAGGCATTCGGGCGTGGTGCGCCAAGTTGGAAATTTGACCGCCTGGTCAAGTTACTGAATGGCGTCCCAGCTGAGATCCACCGGCAGGGCCCCGGTCCCTTGCAGGGTCAATGCGGCTGCCGACAGGCCATAGGGAAGGGCGTCTCGATAGGAATAACCCCGGGCCAGTGCCGCGATGGTGCCGGCGGTCAGCGCGTCTCCGGCACCGGTTACATCGACAATCTGCGCCGCGGCCGGCCTGAAGTTTTGAAAACCGTCGTTCTCATGGAGCAACACATCGTTGCCGCCGTCCGTCAGTATGAAGCGCTGCAGACCAGTTCGGGAAAGTCCCGAAGCAAGGGTGTCGATCGCGGTGTCCAGAGTGGTTCCCAGAAGTGCTGCTGCTTCTCCGCGATTAAGCATCAGGCATTCAAGCCTGTCCAGGATCGGAAGCAGGCGGTGGGCCTTGGCATTGGAGACCGCGTTGGCGAACAGCCGGGCATTTTCGTCATGTTCTGTCAGCAGGCCGGTTACCCTCAACAGCAGGTCCACCGGCAGGTTGGCGTCAAGAAACCACAATGTGTGGCCCGGCTTTTCTGCGCATAGCGTTTTCAGGACATCGTCAAACAGGTCTGCTGGCGCTTTGGACAGGATGCTGTCATCAACACAGGCTGCGGTCAGATCCCCGGAAGGGTCGTGAAAAGCGATATACTGACCAGTGGACAGGCCTTTGCGGCGTACGAGACGGAGGTCCAGTCCTTCACCGCTCAAAACCCGCTGCAGCATGTCTGCAGCTGCATCTTCGCCAACAGTTCCGACAAGAAGCGTCTTCACGTCCAGTCGTACCAGTGTCCGGGCAATGTTGGTCGCGACACCTCCCGGTTTCGAACTGAAACGAGCAGGCGTCGAAGTCTCCGGATCTATGGATGTCTCGGCATGGGCAATCGTGTCGTGATGAATTGCGCCGATCGAAATCACGTTGAGGGAGGGGTGTGAAGACACGGTTGTCTGGGGTCCCGGTTGCTTGGGCCTTCAGGCGGCCGGACTGGAATCGAACCAGCGGGCTATCAGATCACGACAGGGTCGGCAACTCCTGTCGCTTTCCCGTCAGTGATTCTGCTTTGTGAGAATCACGAGATGTTCTCATTTTCGCTTACGCAGGGTCAATTCAAGAGGGTCGTTGTGAGAACATATTGGAAACAAAAAAGCATTTCTATTTAAATACCAATCGGTTTCGCCGGGTTGCGAAATGAGAACAAAGAGTGTACAAAGGCTCGCATTGAAACAGCGCGTCCATCGTGGAATAAGGAGCGTAATGCATGTCACAAAGTACACTTCGTCTCGTAGAAAGCAGCCAGATGGATAAAACCAAAGCGTTGGACGCAGCGCTCAGCCAAATCGAACGGGCCTTTGGCAAGGGCTCCATCATGAAGATGGGCCAGGGCCAGGCCGTCGAGATACAGTCGGTGTCCACCGGCTCCCTCGGACTTGATATCGCGCTCGGGATTGGCGGACTTCCCCGCGGGCGTATCGTTGAGATTTACGGACCTGAGTCTTCCGGCAAGACGACGCTTGCGCTTCATACGGTTGCAGAGGCGCAGAAGAACGAAGGCATCTGTGCCTTCGTGGATGCTGAACATGCGCTTGATCCGGTCTATGCCCGCAAGCTGGGCGTTGATATCGATAATCTCCTGATCTCTCAGCCCGACGCGGGTGAGCAGGCGCTGGAGATTGCCGATACGCTTGTGCGTTCCGGTGCCATTGACGTGCTGGTGATCGACTCGGTCGCCGCCCTGACGCCAAAGGCCGAGCTGGAAGGCGAGATGGGTGACAGCCTTCCGGGCATGCAGGCGCGTCTGATGAGCCAGGCTCTGCGCAAGCTCACGGCTTCGATTTCAAAGTCGAAATGCATGGTCATCTTCATCAACCAGATCCGCATGAAGATCGGCGTGATGTTCGGTTCGCCTGAAACCACCACGGGCGGCAATGCCCTGAAGTTCTACTCCTCCGTTCGCCTCGACATTCGCCGCATTGGCGCGATCAAGGATCGTGACGAGGTGGTCGGCAACCAGACCCGCGTGAAGGTGGTCAAGAACAAGCTTGCGCCTCCTTTCCGGCAGGTTGAATTCGACATCGTCTATGGCGAAGGCGTTTCCAAGACGGGCGAGCTCATCGACCTTGGTGTCAAGGGCGGCATTGTCGAGAAGTCCGGTGCCTGGTTCTCCTACAACAGCCAGAGGCTGGGGCAGGGGCGTGAGAATGCCAAGCAGTTCCTGAAG
The DNA here is from genome assembly GCA_017643925.1 of Roseibium sp. Classification (GTDB taxonomy): domain Bacteria; phylum Pseudomonadota; class Alphaproteobacteria; order Rhizobiales; family Stappiaceae; genus Roseibium. The sequence goes on from JAEPML010000009.1 coordinate 174,652, forward strand.
GACAACGTCGAGATTGCGGAAGAGATCGAGTTGGCCATTCGCCAGAATGCCGGCCTGATTGCGGACGCGATCATTGACCCGGAAGGTGCTGCAGAGGGCGATGACGATTAGGTCAATCGCTGTGAGAAACAGCTTCTAATTCCCGAACCTTTGTTCGGTCTTCCAGGGGTCCTTTCCGATGCGAATTCGGGAAGGGCCCTTTTTCATTTCCAGAGTGCATTTGCATGACCGCGTTTGCGGGATCTTCGCGATGGCCCAATTCGGGGCGCTGCGAGGCTTCTGCGCTGGACAGTGTCAGAGCGCAAAGCTAAAAGGCTTGTCCGACAGGGATCCGGCAGGGATCCGTTTCCAGTACGAAATTCAACAGGCCCGCTTCCGGGCCGGACCGATGTGAGACCCGAATGACCGGCGTAAATGAAATCCGCACCGCCTTTCTGGACTATTTCAAGGACAACGGCCACGAGGTAGTCGAGTCCGGTCCGCTGGTTCCCCGCAACGATCCGACCCTCATGTTCGCGAATGCGGGCATGAACCAGTTCAAGAATGTTTTTACTGGCCTGGAGAAGCGTGACTATTCCACCGCTGCAACGTCTCAAAAATGCGTGCGCGCGGGTGGCAAGCATAATGACCTGGACAATGTCGGCTATACCGCCCGTCACCATACGTTCTTCGAGATGCTCGGTAATTTTTCGTTCGGGGACTATTTCAAGGACCGTGCGATCGAGCTTGCCTGGAACCTCGTGACGAAGGAATTCGGCCTGCCGAAGGACAAGCTGCTGGTAACCGTGTTCTCCGAGGACGATCAGGCGTTTGATCTCTGGAAAAAGATTGCCGGTCTGAGCGAGGACCGCATCATCCGGATCCCGACCTCGGACAATTTCTGGTCGATGGGTGATACCGGCCCTTGTGGTCCGTGTTCCGAGATCTTCTATGACCATGGTGACCACATCTGGGGCGGCCCTCCAGGCACACCGGAAGAGGACGGTGACAGGTTCATCGAGATCTGGAACCTCGTCTTCATGCAATATGAGCAGATGCCGAACGAGCGTGTGGACCTGCCTCGCCCGTCCATCGACACGGGCATGGGGATCGAGCGTATTGCCGCGGTGATGCAGGGTGTCCACAACAACTATGACATCGACCTCTTCAAGGCTCTCATCGCAGCTTCCGAGAACGCAATCGGTGTGGAAGCCGAAGGGGATGCCATTGGCAGCCATCGTGTGATTGCCGATCACCTGCGGTCCACTTCCTTCCTGATCGCCGACGGGGTGCTCCCGTCCAATGAGGGTCGCGGCTACGTTCTTCGCCGGATCATGCGGCGTGGCATGCGGCACGCACATTTGCTGGGTGCGCGCGAGCCTCTGATGCACAAGCTGGTCCCGGCGCTTGTCCGCGAGATGGGCCGGGCCTATCCCGAGCTTGGACGCGCGGAAGATCTGATCACTGAAACCCTGAAGCTGGAGGAGACGCGGTTCCGCAAGACACTGGAGCGCGGACTTGGCCTCCTGGACACCGCAACATCCGATCTTGAAGCCGGCGGTCAGCTTGATGGCGAAACCGCCTTCAAGCTCTACGACACTTACGGTTTCCCGCTTGACTTGACACAGGATGCGCTCCGGACCCGGGACATATCTGTCGACACGGATGGTTTCGACGCTGCCATGGAACGGCAAAAGGCCGAGGCCCGGGCTGCATGGTCAGGAGCAGGTGGTGCCGCCACCGAAGCCGTCTGGTTTGCGCTGAAGGAAAAACACGGGGCCACCGACTTCCTCGGATACGAGACCGAAGTTGCGGAAGGCGTTGTTGCCGCGCTTGCTGACGACGAACAGGAAATCCAGAAACTCGCCGCCGGGGAGAGCGGTTATGTGGTTCTGAACCAGACCCCGTTCTACGGCGAGAGCGGTGGTCAGGTTGGCGACACCGGCGAAATGACCGCGTCCGGCCTCAAGGTTCGCGTCACGAATACACAGAAGAAGGCAGATGGCCTGTTCGTGCATTCCGTGACGGTCGAAGAAGGAGAACTGGTCGCCGGGCTGGCACTGGAGCTGAAAGTTGATCACAGCCGACGCAGCTCGATCCGCTCCAATCACTCTGCAACCCACCTGGTTCACGAGGCCCTTCGGGAAGTGCTGGGAACCCATGTCGCCCAGAAGGGTTCGCTCGTGTCCCCCGAACGCCTGCGCTTCGACTTTTCCCATCCCAAGCCGATGAGCGACGACGAACTGGCAACGGTTGAAACCTTTGCCAACGAGATCGTCTTGCAAAACGCACCGGTCGAAACGCGTCTCATGGCAGTTGACGACGCCATCGAGGCTGGCGCCATGGCCTTGTTCGGCGAGAAATACGGCGAAGAAGTGCGTGTGGTTTCCATGGGAACCGCTCTTCATGGCAACAAGGAAGGCAAGCCCTATTCACTTGAACTCTGCGGCGGTACGCATGTGCGGCGGACCGGCGACATCGGTCTTGTGACCCTGGTGTCGGAAGGGGCTGTTGCTGCAGGTGTGCGCCGGATCGAGGCCCTGACGGGGGCTGAGGCGCGCAATCACCTCGACGCCCAGGACAAGCGTATGCGAGAGGTCGCAGGGATCCTGAAGATCGGCACCGACGATGTTCCGGCGCGTGTTGCGCAACTCGTTGAAGAACGCAAGCGGCTCGAAAAAGAGCTGGCGGATGCCAAGAAGAAACTCGCCATGGGTGGTGGCGGTTCCGATGGTGGAGCGCCGGTCAAGGACGCTGGTGCGTTCAAGCTCATGGCGCGCACGGTCGAGGGCATCAACCCGAAGGACCTGAAAGGCATGGCCGATGAAGCCAAGGCTCAGCTCGGTTCAGGGGTGATTGTTCTGATCAACGTTGCTGACGATGGCAAGGCGGCCATCGTAACCGCAGTGACAAAGGATCTGACCGACAAGGTCAACGCTGTGAACCTGGTGCGGATCGGGTCCGAGGCCCTGGGTGGGCGCGGCGGTGGTGGACGTCCCGACATGGCGCAGGCCGGTGGCCCTGACGGCTCCAAGGCTGATAGCGCTATCGGTGCGATCGAAGCCCATCTGAAAACGCTTTAAGCCCGGAATTTCGGGCCTGTCTTTTTCGTTTCCGGACATTCCCGGCGAAGCGGACGGTTTCAAGGCTGACAAGGCCCAAAATGAAAAAGCGTGCCAGGAGGCACGCTTTTTTCATGTTCAAGAAGAGTGTTTGCTTCAGTGGATGACGGCGGTGATTGCCATTGCGGCGGCTGCGAGGATCGTTGAGGCGACAAGCATCTTCAGAACCACGTGATGCGGGGTGGTTTCTGCTGCGCGAACCTTGTTGGTATCTATGGTCATGTTTCCCTCCTTGTTTGGGTTGCTGACACTTATTGAGATGGGGGCTGCGACAAATTTGCCCAATCACGATCCTGCGTCTTGCGCTCACGGCTTCGCGCGGTCCGCGTGAAGCCTTGCGCGGGCTTTGTCACCGGCGCGTCTTCGGCTATTGATAAGACATAGGTTTTTATTTGAGATTCGGGGTGCAGCGTGCACAGCCAGGAATTCAAGAAAGCGCTCTATGAAGTGCTTGAGGATACCGGTGGCCGGAAGGCCGCCGCGCGCACACTGCGGAACTTTCTCATCTTTCTCATTCTTGGAAACATCGTCCTGGCGGTCCTGGAAACGGTGCCGGCCATACGACTGGTGTTCGGAGACCACCTGCGTTTCATACAGCTGGGATGCGGCTTCGTCTTCCTGATCGAGTATATTCTCAGGCTTTATGTCGCCGACCTGCATCCACCAATGCGCAAGTTCGGTCCGGTGAAGGCCCGGCTGCGCTATGCAATTCATCCGGATGCGATCGTCGACCTGATCGGGGCGCTGCCGCTGCTTTTCGTGCTGTTCCTGCCGAACCAGGCCGTCACCGTCGTTGTTATCCTGAGGCTGCTCCGTTTCCTCAAACTGGCCAGATACTCACCAGCACTCCGTTCCCTGTTTTCGGCTGTAGCAGCCGAGCGAAAAGCGCTTATCGGGTCGGGGCTGATCATATTCGGCGTCATCCTGCTTTCCGCGACGCTCATGTACCTGATCGAGCACGACGAGCAGCCTGAAAAGTTCAGAAGCATTCTGCACGGCATGTATTGGGCGATCACGACCGTGACGACCGTGGGATACGGCGATGTCGTGCCGGTCAGCAATCTCGGCAAGATGGTCGGATCCGTGGTGATGCTCATGGGCTATCTTCTGATCGCCTTGCCGGTTGGCGTCATAGCCTCGGCCTTTGCCCGGGAAATTCACAGCCGCGACTTTGTCGTCACCTGGTCGATGGTTGCCCGCGTTCCTCTGTTCGAGGACCTGAAGGCGACCGAGATTGCTGAGGTTGCAAAACTCCTGCAGGCGCAAAGCGTGAGACAGGGCATGACGATTGCCGAGAAGGGGGACGTTGCCGACAAGATGTATTTCATCTCTGAGGGCGAGGTTGAAATCAGGTTGCCCCATGAAACCGTCTATCTCGGGGAGGGCAACTTCTTCGGGGAACTGGCCCTCATCAACCAGACGCGGCGGACCGCCAATGTGACGGCCGACACGGATTGTCAGCTGCTGGTTCTTGAGGCGGGAGCGCTCCAACATCTCATGGATCGTGACTCCTCACTTGCCAAGAAGATCATGGCGGAAGCCCAGGAGCGGGTGCAGGCGGGCAAGAAGGTTCTCGGAGAACTGGCGGAAGAAGAGCTGAAGCAGGCAGGCGTTTTCACGTCTGCCGGCAATGTTCGCGAAGAGCCCGAGCTCTTCAAAGGGGACGAGACAAAAACCGAGAAGGATCCGGCTCAGTAGGGAACGAGGCCAGGTGGCAACTGGGCATAGAGCGGATCGCCCTGCCAGAACACATCAGTCGGTCCAACGGCGTAGTCGATCAGGTTCCAGCGATCATACTGGTAGCGCAACAGGGCAAATGTCGAGACGCCGTCCATGTATTCGGCTTGCATCGCGTAAGTGGTCCGGCTCAAGTCAATTCTGCCGCCGCCCGGGCGTTGGGGGCTCACCTGAACAAAAGCCCAGCCATTGCCGGAGCGCATCCAGTCGACAACAAATTCGACCGGTGGCCCCAGGCGGGCTTCCATCATCGGGCGAATCGCGTTCAGGATCTGTTTGCGCTCCGCGGTGCCACGCGCAGGTTCGTAGACTGATTGGGCATGCGCGGGGAGGATTGATGTTGTTGTTGCTATCGAGAATGAAGAAGTTCCTATAAGCATCAGGCAAAAAACAATAAAAAGCCTCTTTTGAGAAAATGATTCAATCACAATAATTTCCTTTCGGTAAAGGACAGTCAGTACGTCAAGTCAGCGAAAGGCTAGCACGAAAATCACAAGATGGGCGTTTGAATGCAGTGAGAGACGCTGAGCTTTGATACCGGCAACGCGATTGGAGATTTCATATCGCGGTCTTCGAGAATGCGACGCCGCCAGACCGGGGGGGCGATCACTTCCTAGGATTGATCGGTAGGCTTCGTTGCCGTGAAACTATCCCGTGTCCGGAAGGACATGAGCCAATCGGAAAGTCGGGGAGCGCTCCTGAGCAGGAGCTCACCTTCTTCGCTCTCGTGAAACAGCGCCAGCATCGGGACCGCATGACAATCGGCGAGCGTCAGTTGCTGCCCGAGCAGGAACGGTCCGTCCTGTGCCAGGCCTTCCAGAGTGGAAACGATCGTGCGGGCACGGCCCATTGCCGAGGCGATCTTCACCTCGTCAGCGGGCAACCCATCCCGGGTTTTCGCGACGCGTTCAACATAGATGCCCCAGACCAGCGTTGGATAGGCATGTGCATCCAAGATGGACAGGATCTGGTTCATGCGTGCGCGTGCCTGCACATCCCGCGGCTGCAGGTCGGGACCGGTGAAGGCCTCGTCAACGTAGCGGAGAATGGCGCCCGTTTCGTACAGGGAAAAGCCGTCGTGCCGGAACGCGGGTATCTTGCCGAAGGGCTGGCGGTCCAGATGATCGGACGGAGGCCCTCCGGTTGCGAAGACATCCACGGGAACCAGCGAATAGTCGACACCCTTTTCCGCCAGGGCCAGCCGTGCGGAGCGCACGTAGACCGAATAATCAGCCCCAAAGAGCTCAACCATCATTTTCCTCCGCTTAACCTGTCCAGCCGAAGCCGGTGGCGCGTGTCCGTCAGGCGCCAGAGGCTGCCGAAAGTCGCGCCGAGGACACCCATGCCTGTGGCGCCTCCCAACAGAAACATGATCAGAAGCTGGTACTTTACCGCCTCCTGCGGATCGACCCCAGACAGGATCTGACCGGTCATCATGCCCGGCAGCGAGACCACGCCTGTCGCGGCCATGGCGTTGATGATCGGTGTGAAGCCTGATCTCAGGGCTTGCCGGGTGGCGGGGCGGGTTGCCTCCCAACGGCTTCTGCCAAGGAGAAGCTGTGCCTCGACGTCCCGTTTTCCCTTTGTAAGGGCCGTGTGAAGCGTATCCAGCCCGAGGCTGACACCGGTCATCGTGTTGCCGAGGACCATCCCGAAAAGGGGCAGGGCATATTGCGGCAGCCAGAGGGGATCGGGCCGAATTTGACCCGCAAGACCGTAGATCGTGACCAGGCTACCGGCGAGAAGCATGGCTCCGGCTCCGAGACCTGGTCCCCAAAGGCCTTTCAGGCGGCGCTCTTGACGCGCCCAGATCTCGCGACCGGCAAACGCGACCATGACGGCGGCTGCCAGAAGCGTCCACCAGGGCGAGCCGGCGTTGAAGATCAACTTGAGGATCAATCCAACCAGAAGCAGCTGAACCGTCATACGCAAGGCCGAAATGATCAGGTTACGCGTCAAGCCGAGCCTGAGCACGATCGAAAAGCCGGCATTCAGAACAAGAAACACCGAGGCAGCAACCAGATCCCAGTAGCTGAGCGCCTGATAACCGCTCATGGAGAGGCCTGCGGAGAGTTGGTGTCGAAGAGCCTTCCTTCTTTCATGTGGTGAAGCTTGGCTCCAAGCCGCCGGGGCTGATCCGCATCATGCGTCACCAGAAGGAGGGCACATCCTGCATCAAGGCGCGCCAGGAGCAATTGTTCGACGCACTGCACGGAAGGCGGATCGAGTGCGGAAGTGGGTTCGTCCAGCAAAAGGACGTCGGGTTTGAGCTGGAGTGCGCGCACCAATGCCAGGCGTTGCCGTTCGCCGGTTGACAGTCTGGAGATCTCCCAGTCAAGAGCATCGGCAAGTCCGACCGACGCCAGGAGTTCGGCAGGGTCGGGCGCGGACAGGAAATGCGCCTCGACGGTGTCGGCCCACCAGCCGCTTTCGGCAGGGACATAGGCAACCCTGCGGCGCCATTCCGGCGCAGGTAGCGTGTCGCGTGAAGATCGGTCCAGAAGCAAGGTGCCGTTGTTTTCGTCCAGATCGGCAATCGCGCGCAACAACAGGGACTTGCCGGCCCCGGATGGACCTGAAATCGCGATGCATTCTCCGGCCTTCAGGGTGAAGCTGACCGGTCCGATCAATGGTGTTCGCAGATCCTCGACAGACAACACGTTTGCTGGTCCCGCTTTTCAGTCGGCACGGGAACCCCGCGATCCCGTTGTTTCTTGAACAATTTTGTCTTGTAAACTATTGAGATACACACGTTAACACCCGGGGCATTCGTTCGCCGGTTTCTTTCACTTCTACCCTTTGTTTTCTGGTGGTTCGATTGGCGCATATTGGAATTGATCTTGGAACGACCAACTCTCTTGTCTCCGTATTCGAGGGGGGCGGGCCCAGGCCGATTGCGAACAGGCTGGGTGGTTTCCTGACGCCGTCGGTCGTCGGCTTTGACGGTCGCAAGCTCTACACCGGCGAGAGTGCGCTGGCGCGCAAGGTCGCTCATCCTGAAGAGGTTGCCGGCGCCTTCAAACGGACCATGGGGACGGAAAAGACCTATAAGCTGGGTGGAAAGAAATTTACCTCGGTCGAGTTGTCGGCTGCCATCTTGCAGTCCCTGAAAGAAGATGCCGAGCAGGATCTGCAAGAGCGGGTGGTTGATGTCGTGATCTCGGTTCCGGCCTATTTCAACGAGACGCAACGCAATTGCGTCGCAAGCGCCGCGCGCATGGCGGACCTCAATCCAGTTCGCTTGATCAACGAACCGACGGCCGCCGCTCTTGCCTATGGTCTGCAGGACCTTGAGGAGGAAAGCTGTTTCCTCGTTTTCGATCTGGGAGGCGGCACTTTTGACGTGTCCGTTCTGGAAGTCTTTGAAGGGGTTATGGAGGTTCGGGCGACCTCAGGAGATGCATTTCTCGGCGGCGAGGACTTCACGTCTCTGCTTGCGCGCAAGCTGTACGAGGAATTGCCTGAGGATCAGCAGACGGAGGCCAACAGGGTTCCCCTTGCCAAGGTCGCGGACGAGGCCAAGCACGCGCTGAGCAAGCAACCGCAAGCGGAGATCAATGTCGATCGCCCGGGCTTGACCCTGTCCACGCAAATCACGCGAGAGGAGTTCGAACTGCTGTGCGAGCCGCTCCTCGCCAGGCTGCGCCGACCGATGGAACGGGTGCTTTATGATGCGAAGCTGAAGCCGGATGACCTCGAAAAGGTTGTACTGGTGGGAGGCGCCACGCGTATGCCCGTGATCCGCACCATGCTTGCCAAGACGCTTCGGCACTTCCCGGACGCCCATATCGATCCCGACTATGCCGTGGCGCTGGGGGCCAGTGTTCAAGCAGGGCTGGTTGGCAAGAACCAGGCACTCAAGGACGTCGTCATGACAGATGTGACAGCGCATTCGCTTGGTATTGAAACCGTTCGGAAAATCGGCAACAGGCATCTGGATGGCTATTTTCTGCCGATCATCGAGCGCAATACGGTCATCCCGGTGTCCCGGGAGGAGATCGTTCATCCGATCCACCCGCAGCAGGACCATATAGAGGTAACCGTCTATCAGGGAGAAGCGCCCGACGTGAAGTCGAATGTCAAGCTGGGGCGCCTGAAGGTCGATCTGCCAAGGGCGAAGTCGGGAGAGCATGAATCGGTTTCCGTCCGCTTCACTTACGATGTCTCGGGTCTGCTCGACGTCGATGTGACAACTCTCCAGGACGACAAGACCTCGAACCTCCTGATCAAGAACCTTGCGGGGGACATGAGCGCAAGCCAGATCGAGGCGACGCGCAAGAAACTGGCCAAGCTGAAGACGCATCCCCGTGACGAGGAAATCAACGTGTTGATGCGGGCACGGATCGAGCAGTGCTTCGCCATGGCACGGCTTGACCAACGTGCCGAGTTCTCAGATCTCCTGGCCCAGTTCGATGCGGTTCTGGCCGCGCAGGACCCCTCGGACATCGAGCACTTCAGGGATGAGGTCACGCCCCTGCTGGACCGGTTCGAGGCCAGCTATGTCCTTTGAAAACGACGACAATTTCCCCTATGGCACACTGGGTCTGTCAGACGCGGACGAGATCTCGCGCAAGGCGATCAAACGTGCCTATGCCAGGAAACTGAAGGAAATCGACGCCGGCGAGGACCCGCAGGCGTTCCAGAACCTTCGGTCCGCCTACGAGTGCGCATTGGAGTTTTTGGAGTTTGCCGATCAACAGGCCGAAAATGAGCCAGTGCAGGCAGGCAGCGACACACCGTTTAGCCTGTCAGAGGACAAAGATGCGGGGGATGCGTTCCCGGATCCACAGGATCGGGACAATGAACAGCAGCCTGCAAACGGTGTTGAGACACCTGATGAACTCGCCGCATCGGACACCGTTTCGGCCGAATTTGAGGACGAGACCGGTGAGCATGAAGGTGAGAGACTAACCGAATTTGACCGCAAGCTGGCTGCGTTGCGCAAGAAGGACCTGGGCTACGCGACCATTTCGGAACTCATGGCGCTGCTCGACGATCCGGACTACCTCGCGTTTGAAAAGAACTGGCAATTGGGCCTGGTTGCCGTCGAGATCCTTGAGCGCAGTTTTGAATGGTCCAACGCGGATGCGCCCCAGTTCCTGCCGCACATAACCAAGTCGTTTCTGGTCAAGCTCGATCAACGGTTTCATTTCAGTTCGGATTTCCGCGCTCTGGAACAGTACAGCTACAACGCGGAAAACCTGCAAATGGCGATCCTCATGACGCTGGACGGCCGCACGCTGGAGCAGATGCCGAGCTATGACAGCGGCGAAGACCTGTCACGCCTGAACAAGGTTTTCGGGCATCTCGTGCTGATCTATTTCGGGCTCTGGGTCCTGAACAGGTTCGTGCCGGACAACAGCGTCGTTGCGACCATCACGGCACCGTTGTCGGCAATATTGCTGGGTGGGATCGGCCTGATCCTGTTCGTCAAGATCGTGAATTGGGCCTGGCAGAAACTCGTGTCTCTCAGACGATGAAAGACGTTCAATCGTTCAGGCTGCAACCCTGACTGGAACAGTCCGAAGGCGATCGGGCCGCCCGGTCTTGCTCTGGCGGAACTTTGCTACTCTGGCAGCAGGCAATCTCTGGACAGGTGACGCTAAGTTAAGCAAAGATAAGCCCGTTTCGCGGTGATGCTTTGTGTTCGAGAGCCGTTTTACCCTGTCAGGAGCTTGCTTCATGTCACGCATATTACCTGTTCCAAGCGTCGCGGTGCTGTTTGGTGCCATGTGGATAGTGTCAACCGGCGTGGTGGCAGCCGATCCATACAAGGACTGTCTGGAAGGCGAAGGGCAGGTTCGCATCGATGGATGCGCTTCAATCCTTGAGAGCGGCCAACTGAACGGCAAACAGCTCAATGATCCGACGCGCGCCAACATGCTGTTCAACAAGGCGATCGGCTTTACGGAAATTGGTGACGATGCCGGCGTCGTTGAAAGTCTCGATCAGGCGATTTCGCTGAACGATACGGACGCGGATTTCTTTTATCGACGCGGCAGGGCCCATGCACGTCTGAAACAGCAGGACCAGGCGCTAGCCGACTACAACAAGGTGCTGGATCTGGATGGTGGATACGATTTTGCGCATTATCGACGTGGGCGCGCGCTGAGTGCGCTGGAGCGATATGACGAGGCCATCGCCGATTTCTCCGTATCTCTGGAACGCGGTGAGAACAGGACCGACAGTTACTACTATCGTGCCCGGGCCCATCAGAAGAACCGGGACCCACGCAAGGCCATCAGTGATTTCGACGAGGCCATTGCACTCAATGAGGACGATGCCTTTGCGCACTATTTCCGTGGGTACGCGTATTTCGTATTGGAGACTTACAAACCTGCGATCAGGGATTTCAAGTCAGCAATCTCGCATGATCCGTCTCAAGATTTTTTCTATTTCTACCTCGGGCGGTCATTGCAGTTGGAAAGTGACTACAAGGCTGCGCTTGCAGCATTTGAAAAGGCGGTCGAGTTGGACAATGACTACGCGGATGCTGTCTTCCATCGTGGAAACGTCTATCGCAGTCTTGACCAGCTTGATGCTTCCATCAGGGACCTCACGCGCGCAATCGAGCTGAAACCCAATCATTCCCTGTACAATTTTTCGCGCGGCAAGAGCTATGCCCAGATAAAGCAATACAAGAAGGCGATTGCCGACTACGACAAGGCGATCGAGCTGAATGACAAGAAGGGCTTCTATTTCCGCGACAGAGGCAATGCACACCGCAAGCTGAAAAACGACAAACAGGCCGTCAGTGATTACGGGGATGCGATCCGACTGGATCCGGACGATGATTATGCGCTCAAATTCCGTGCACAGATCTTTTCCGATTACGGGCAATACGATGATGCCATCGAGGATTTCGTGGCGGTAACCAAGTTGCGCCCGAGCCAGACCTATGCCTTCACCGAGCTGGCCTATATTTACCACCAGCAGAAGAACTATGACCGGTCCGCGGACGCCTATAGCAGCATTATCGCGCTGAAACCTGACGATGCAGAAGGCTATGCGGGGCGCGGCACAGCTTATCTGCTCGGCTCGAAACCGGCTGCTGCCAAAAAGGACTTTCAAAAGGCTCTTGCGCTGGATCCGGGAAATGCGGAGGCGCAAAGGGGGCTGTCCCTTTTGGGGAACTGAGCCGCAGCTTGCATGATCCGATCCCGGCTGCCTGAGCCGGGATCACCGTGTTCAAGCGATCAGAGGTCAGCCATGGCCTTTTGCAGGTTCTCGTCGATCTTGTCGAGGAAGCCGGTCGTGGTGAGCCACCCTTGGTCCGGCCCGACCAGCAGCGCGAGATCCTTGGTCATGTAGCCGGATTCCACGGTGTTGATGCAGACGCCCTCGAGGGTCTTGGCGAAGCGCGCCAGCTTGTCATTGCCATCCAGCTTGGCTCTATGGGCCAGTCCCCGGGTCCAGGCAAAGATCGATGCAATCGAGTTCGTCGATGTGCTTTCACCCTGCTGATGCTGACGATAGTGGCGGGTCACCGTGCCGTGTGCTGCTTCCGCCTCGACGGTCTTGCCGTCCGGTGTCATCAGCACGGATGTCATCAGACCGAGCGATCCGAACCCCTGGGCAACCGTATCCGACTGGACATCACCGTCGTAGTTCTTGCAGGCCCAGACATAGCCGCCAGACCATTTCAGGGCCGAGGCCACCATGTCGTCGATCAGGCGGTGTTCATACCAGATGCCCGCTTCGGCGTATTTGTCCTTGAACTCGGCTTCGTAAATCTCCTGAAACAGGTCCTTGAAGCGGCCGTCATAGGCTTTCAGGATCGTGTTCTTGGTGGAGAGATAACAGGGCACCTTTCGCTGCAAGGCATAGTTCAAGGACGCTCTGGCGAAGTCGCGGATGGAATCGTCGAGATTATACATGGCCATGGCGACGCCGGAGGAGGGGGTGTCGAAGACGTCCCGCTCGATCTCCGTGCCGTCCTCGCCGACGAACTTGATGGTGAGTTTGCCCTTGCCGGGGAAGGTAAAGTCGGTGGCCCGGTATTGGTCACCAAAGGCGTGACGGCCGACTATGATCGGCTGGGTCCAGCCTGGAACAAGGCGCGGCACGTTCCGCATGATGATCGGTTCACGGAAGATGACGCCGCCCAGGATATTGCGGATGGTGCCGTTGGGCGACCGATACATGCGTTTCAGGCCAAATTCCTCGACGCGGGCTTCGTCGGGCGTGATGGTCGCGCATTTGATGCCGACGCCATGTTCCTTGATGGCGTTGGCAGCGTCGACGGTAATCTGGTCGTCGGTTTCGTCGCGCTTCTGGATCGAAAGATCGTAATAGTGCAGATCGATGTCGAGATAGGGGTGGATCAGTTTGTCCTTGATGAACTGCCAAATGATCCGGGTCATCTCGTCGCCATCAAGCTCAACAACCGGATTGTCGACTTTGATCTTAGCCATGGAACTGTCTGCCTTGCGTGATTAATGCTGGGAAAGCCGAATGCGAATTCACGGAACAAAACTGTACCGGAAATCAATTGTGTGCGCTTGTATACAAAAATACCTCGCGTTGCAATGGGGCTTATTGGCACATTTCACGAGGAATCGGTGGCCCTGCTAGTCGGGGCGGCAATGGGATCGCGGCATCGGTGACAAAAGATAGTCCTTGTCGATTGCCGTCATTTGAAGGATCGCATTGCCTGCATCACATTGCGTGAAGGAAAGGTCGTCTTTCAGCGACAGGAGCAGCCGGTCGCCCGAGCGCTCTGTCAGATAAAACGTCCCGCCGTCGCATTCAAACCCGCATTTCAGCTGATCACCAGCCGGTTCGCAAAATGCCGATTCCTGCCAGGCTGTGTCCTGGCCACGCAACCAGACATCGACGCGCAGTATCAGCTTCGGTGTCTCCGGGTAGGGCTGGAAAGGACTGTCCAATCCGAGGAGTTCCTGTTTGCCCGGGAAGTGACTGATCGCCATGTCGATGACCTTCTGGTCCGGGTTCTTTTGCAGGTGCTCGAAGGAATAACTGCGGCCATAGCAGGAATTGAAGCTGAAGAAGTAGTTTTCCAGCGGTGCAGCGAGAGCCGAGTTGGCTATCAGCAGCGAACTGACGAAGAGTGTTGCGAATGGGATCTTCATGAATGTCTCCGAAATCAAAAGAGGAAAGAGGCAGGTCAACAGCTGTGAGACGGCAGGAGGTCGGTAGACAGGAGCCGGAACGAGATCCGTGCGCCGTTCTGCGCCTCGATGACAAAGTCCAACCCGGTTCCAGACTTTGTCCAGGAACCGGTCAGGTCATCGCTTGCCGCGTCGCAACTCGCCCCCAGGTAAAAGACCTTTCTGCCAGCCAGGATATCTCCGGCAAAGCCGTTACCGGCCGGCACGAAGCGATACTGTTCGAGAAGGGACTTGAACACATAACCGTTTGGATTTGATGCTGCCGCATAAAGAAAACCGTCAGAGCCGATTGCAACAAACGCATGGTTTTCGGCATAGGCGGGCAGGGAGGATGGCTTGAATTCGCTGGAATGCGCCGCCGATGTCAGGGCGAAGGCTGCAAGGAGGAAAAGAAACAGGTTTTTCAAGGTCAATAATCCGGCGTGACAAATTCGGTTTTCGGCTCGGGCAGAACCGGCCCGACAGAGTGTCAGACAATCACAGGATTCGCCGGGTTTGTGTGATCTAGATCAGAACTTGTTGCGCTGACCGGACGAAAGCGATGCCAGGTAGTCGGCCTTGTAACTTTCAAGGCTTTCGAGTTCCTCCAGCAGTTTTTGCCAGGCGGCACGTTTTTGGCTCATCCTGGAGAAGCCGATAAAGATGTCCGAGACACCGAGCGGCGTCTCGAAAGCCTGTACGGTATCAAGCTGCATTTTTTCTATCGTCCAGAGCGTCATCAGGCGAGGGGTCACAAAGGCATCAAGGCGGCTGTGATGGGCGGCAGTAATCAGCTGTTCCAGCGTGTCCCTGCCTTCGATCTCCGCCTTTCCGCTTTCCTCCAGTCTTCGGAATTCGGGATGCATGCGGCCTTTCGCGATCTTGCCGATCCGCAGGCCGTGAAGCGTTTCCACTTGCCCATTGAAGGCAAAATCGGGGTCAACTCTTGCAAACACCATCATCTCGAACCTGATGACCGGGTCGTCAGGGTATTCGAGCCAATCTTGCCGATCGGGCGTGAAGACAACCGGAAATATCAGGTCCGCACGTCCGATTTTGACCTCGTGTTGCGCGCGAGGCCAGTTGGAAACGACAAGATCAACCGGAACGCCGCTCCTTTGCGACGCCCTGGTGATCGCCTCAACAAGCAACCCGCGAGGTTCTCCTGTCTGATCGGTATAGAGGTAGGGCGGGGCCTGCAGTCCTACCAGCACGAGCCGGTTGTCGTCCGCATTGGCGGAAGAAATGCCTGCCATGACAAACAGGCCAAGGCAAAGAACTCTGAAAATGGCACATGCCTTGAGAACAAAACTGGGCAACTTTTAAACCGCTCCGGTTGCTAAGGTCACTTCAATGAACAAGTAAATTAACGTAGCGTCACTTTATCATGCATTCACAGACTGCAAAGAAATAGATTTTACACCGAATATTTCCAAACTATCGTAGAAATTTGCAATGATATGAATTCGCATTGGAAAATATTAGGCTTCCTCTGAAATATCGTAACGGAATTCGATGGTTATTTATCATTTGTTGAGGGGGTTGAAGTAAAACAGGGGGTAAGGGTGCCCGCGAAACGATGGCGCTTCACGTTGCAAGATAAGGGGGCACCGTTGCTCTGGTCTGTCCTGTCGAGTGTTAGAGGCGTCTTCAGTCACGTCTACATGCGTGCAACCATATACGCCGTTTGCGGGCTATTGGCTTTTTCTCTCGCCTTGATCGGGATCGACTACTTCAACCAGGTCGAAAAGATCGGCAGTCGGCTGGCACGTACCGCACACGAAAAAGCCCATTTCGTCACGAATATCGCGGCGCGTGAAATCTACAACAAGAACTATGGGGAGGTCGAACGCCTCCTGAATGCGATTGCGGGTGATCGTTACATCGTTGCAGCCAAGGCCTATAGCCGTTTCGGGCACGAGTTTGCTTCGGATTTCACGTCTGCAGAACCCTCAAGTGTCGTTCATTTCAGCGAAGCAGCGCTGAATGCTGCCCAGGAGCGAAGGGCGCAGTTCCGGGAAACGGCCGAGACAATTGAATACACGCTTCCCACG
This sequence comes from Roseibium sp., assembly GCA_017643925.1. Classification (GTDB taxonomy): domain Bacteria; phylum Pseudomonadota; class Alphaproteobacteria; order Rhizobiales; family Stappiaceae; genus Roseibium. Next base: position 190,654 of record JAEPML010000009.1, read on the forward strand.
TTCCGCGGCGGCGAGGCGGTCGGCAGCGTGATGGTGCGGGTTTCGAAGCAGGAGATGGCGGGTGTCCTGAGGGAAAAGATCCTGCAGGTCGCCACGGTTCTGGGTCTGTTGCTTTTGGCATTTGTTCCGGTCCTCTGCATTCTCATGTATCGGGCAACGGAAGGGGTCAGCGCCGTTACGAGGGCGGCCAACGAAGCTGCCGAAGGATATCTCGACTGCAGTTTTCCCTCCAATGCTCCGGGTGAAGTCGGAGAACTTCAATCGGCTTTCAGACGCATGATGCTCAGTCTTCGGCGCAACATTCGCAAGATCGAGAATCTGGCCTATACGGATCGCATAACGGGTCTGCCCAATCGTGCCCGGCTCGACAATGCCGCGCTGTCGATGATTGATCTCAGGCCGAAAGACAGGGGCGGGGTGCTCTATGTCGGCCTTGACCGCTTCAAACTGATCAATGACCTGCATGGCCACGCCATCGGTGACCAGTTCCTGGCGCAACTTGCGAGCAGGCTATCGGATGTTGTTGCGGAGATTGCCGAGCCGCGTGCGACCCAGCCGCCGTGTGTGGCGCGTTTTTCCAGCGACGAATTTGTCGTCCTGCTGCCCGGCGTCGATGATGAACAGGTTCTGGCTGAACTGGCTGACGTCATCGTGGTGCGCATGGGAGACCTGTTGCGCATCGGCGAACTGTCCCTGTCCGTGACCGCAAGTGTTGGCGTGGTGACCTATCCGGACTTCGGCAAGACCGCCGAAGAGGTGATCCGGAATGCGAACATGGCAATGTACCAGGCAAAGGCACAGGGGCGGTCAAGGGCCATCATCTACAATGACACCTTCCGGGACCAGATGAGCGAGCGCGAACAGATCTCGCATCGGTTGAAGGGGGCGTTGCGGGAAGAAGCGCTCGCGGTTCACTACCAGCCCAAGGTCGACATATCGACCGGAGAAATCGTCGGTTCCGAAGCCCTGTTGCGGTGGACAGACGCTGAGCTGGGAACGGTGCCCCCGGGCAAGTTCGTACCGGTCGCGGAAGAAAACGGCTTGATCATTCCAATCGGCGAATTTGTTCTCAAAACAGCGTTGCGGGACATGAAAGCCCTGCAACGGCAGGGCGCCGATATTGCCGTCGCGGTGAACGTGGCTCCGGCCCAACTGCAAATGCCGTGCTTTACCGACAGAACTCTCGGGATCATCGGCGAAAGCGGCTACGACACTGAACGTCTTGAGCTTGAGATCACGGAATCCAGCCTGGTCGATTATTCCCAGAGCGTTCTCGACAAGATCCTGCCGATCAAGGACGTGGGTGTGCGTTTTGCGATTGATGACTTCGGGTCTGGATATTCCTCGCTGAACAGTCTTGCGAGCATGCCCTTTGACACGCTCAAGGTCGACCGGTCCTTCATCATGCAGATCACGAGCTGCGAGCACCGGCGCACGATCGTCGAGCTTATCCTGCTTATGGCGCGGCAGCTGAATTTGAGCACGGTATCCGAGGGCGTGGAGTCCAAGACGCAGAAGGACTACATCAGTCTGTGGGGAGGAACGCTCGGGCAAGGGTTCCTGTGGAGCCCGGCCATTCCGATCGAGGACTTCAGTTCAATGGTTTTGGCTTCATCGCATGAAACGACCCGCGCTTCGGGCCGTAAATGACGAAACTGGTCTGGGCTGGCGCCGTTATTTCCTCTCGACCGAACGGCTGATCTCCGTGAGGACACCAAAGGCGACTGCCGCAAGCACCTTCATCAGGCCGCTGTCTATTGCCTGTTCACTGGAGTATCCACCCAGAAACAGTCCCGGTCGGGGCTCACTGATTGCACCTGTGCCAACTCCAATGGCCAGTGCGATCTGAATGCATCCCAGTATAAACGCGACGCCAGCGATAAAGGTTCCCAATCTGGTAAAGGGCATAGCGAAGACTTTCGGAGTATTTCTGATAATCTCAGGATATCCGCGATTTTGAGTCTTGCAAGTAAAAACCAATTGTAATCTAAATATCGAAAAGTTTAATTAAAGCGTTTATTTTTGTAATGTTTGTAATTTTCAATTTATACTTGTGTTAATATTTGCGCGACGCCGGTGCCTGCATCTCGTCGGCACAAATCAGTCCAATTCACAAATTGGATCTGGAAGCGGTTTTCAGATGCAAACCAAGCGAGGCGGCGCGTGACGCGCCGCCTCCTGTTCTAAGCTTTTCAGCCTTCGTTGGTGTTGCCAAGGGCCTCAAGCAAGGCGCCCAGATTGTGCTGGAACATGGCGAGGTAACTGGTCGCCGGGCCACCGCGCTCCGACAGTGCATCGGAGAAGAGACGGCCACCAATTTCAATGCCGGTCTCGTCGGAGATCTGCTGGACGAGTGCCGGGCTGGTGATGTTCTCCACGAAGAGGGCCGCGACTTCCTGTTCCTTCAGCTGTTTGATCAGGGTGGCCAGATCGCGTGCCGACGGTTCTGCTTCGGTGTCGATGCCGACCGGTGCAAGGAAAGTCAGGCCGTAGGCATCTGCCAGGTAACCGAAAGCATCATGCGCCGTGACCACCGTGCGGCGGTTTTCCGGCAGGGCCGCAAGCTTTTCGCGGGTTTCCTTGTCGAGGGCTTCCAGCCTGGCAATATAAGCCTCGGCATTGGCTGCAAATGCGTCTGCATGGTCCGGCATGGCCTTTGACATGGTGTCGGCAATGTTGCGCACGTAGATCATGCCGTTGGTCAGGGAGTTCCAGGCATGGGGATCAACCTCGCCTTCAACCTTGACCGGTTCGATCCCTTCCGTAGCAACATGGACAGAAGCCTTTGTGCCGGATTCTGAAATCAGGGTGTCTGACCAGGTCTCGAAACCCAGGCCGTTGACGAAGATCACGTCTGATTCAGCGACGGCGCGCGCATCGGCAACGGATGGCTGGTAAACGTGGGCGTCAGCATCCGGGCCCACAATGGTTGTGACGGTCGCGTGATCGCCGACCACCTGCTGGACCATGTCGCCCAGGATCGAGAAGCTGGCGACGACCTTGAGGTCATCACCTGCCGCAACAGGCAGTGCCGACAAGGCGAGGGACGCCGCTGCGATCCCTGCATATAGGGGTTTCAGGAAGCTCATTGAGTTCTCTCTTCAGTGTAGGATTGATTGATCTGTGGTTGATTTGCTTTTGACGGCTTGCGCAATCGTGCTCCGAAACCGAGCGGACCGAGCAGCGCAGAGAGCAGGAAGAACCCGCCGGCAACCAGCACGATTGCCGGACCAGACGGGGTTTCCGGGAAAATGTAGGACAGGGTCAGTCCGATCCAGCAGCTCGAAAGGGCAAACAGGAAGCCAAGAACGAGTTGACCGGTAATCGTGCTTGTCCAGTAGCGTGCCGCCGTTGCCGGCAGGATCATCAGGCCGACCGCCATCAACGTTCCAAGGGTCTTGAATGCGGCGAGCAGGTTCAGCACAAGGAGCAACATGAACCCCTGCTCGACGAGCCAGGGGCGCCGGGTTTGGGATTCGAAAAAGACCGGATCGCAGGTGCTGACGATTAAGGGCCGCAACAGCACGGCAAACGAGGCCAGGGTCACCGTGGCGACACCGCCCACCAGCATCATGGAGGCGTCGTCAATTCCAAGGATTGAACCGAAGAGAAAACTCTTCAGGGGAACCGCGGAGCCAGCAGCTGACAGGATGAAGATGCCGGCAGCCAGGGCGATGAGATAGAGGGAGGCGAGGCTGGCGTCGCTCCTCAGGATCGTTTTGCGCGCGAGCAATGCTGTCAAAATGGCAACCCCGATGCCTGCAACAAGTCCGCCGACCAGAAGCGAGATCACGGAGAGGCCAGTGGTGACGAACCCGATGACAATACCGGGCGTAATGGCGTGGGCCATGGCTTCGCCGGCCAGGGAAAGGCGCCGCAACACCAGAAATGCACCGACAGGCGTCACGGAGGCCGACAGCACCGTGGTCACCACGAAGGCGCGCTTCATGAAAGCGAAGCTCCACATCTCGGCGAAGAACTCAAGCATGAGACTGCTCCCTTGCCTGGTCGCCGCGCCGGAACATCCAGGAAGCCTGGCTCTGGGACAGGTAACCCTGGGCCACAAGCTGGTCGGGGTTCAGGACCTCGTCCACCGGTCCATGGGTGGCCGTACCACCGCCCAGGAGCAAAGCGTGACTGCAATGATCAAGCACGGAGGAAAGATCATGAACGACCAGAACCACGGCGCGGCCTTCATCGCGCCATCGTTCGATGATCGAGAGCAGGTGGGCTTCCGTGGTCTGGTCAACGGCGGCAAAGGGCTCGTCCAGAAGGATCAACGGGGCATCCTGCAGAATGACGCGTGCGAACAGTGCACGTTGCAGCTGTCCTCCCGAGAGAGTGTGCAGAGACCGGTCCGCCAGATCGAGAATTCCGGCTTCCTCCAGGGCTGCGGTGACCCTTTCCCTTCCGGTTTTTCCCAGACCCGACCACAGGCCGAAACCGCGCCATGCGCCCATGGCCGCCAGATCCCGAACCCGGATCGGAAAACGCCGGTCGAATTCGGTCAGCTGCGCGAGATACCCTATCTCGCCCGGACGCCCGGCCGACCAGGCGAGCCTCCCGGCAAGCGGATCGATCAGGCCGAGCAGCATCTTGACGAATGTGCTCTTGCCGGAGCCATTTGCGCCCAGGACCGCAAGCGTCGTGCCAGCCTCGATGTCGATCGAAAGGTGCTTGAACAGGGTCAGGCTCGGGTATCCGAGTGCCAGATTCCGGATTTCAAGGATCGGCGCCATTTAGAGAACCGCCAGGATCGCGACACAGAGCACAGCAGAAAAGCCCAGGGCACCTGCCACCAGGGCAAGACTGCTCATTTCAGTCAGACACGAAAACCGGCCTTCCGGCATCACATCTTGTGCGGGGTGCCGGTTCATGACGTCCACCCGCATGTCTTCACGAAAAATCGCAGAGCTGCCAGATCACTGAAGCGGCAGATGCCGCCTACAGATGTAGTTCGGTTCGTAGTCTCTTGCATCGCCACCTCCGACGGGAGGGGGATACGGCGGGACCATATTGTCGAACGGCTTGGGCCGCGTGGCACATAGGCTTCTCCCTCCGGGACACCCCGCCCGGGTAATGTTGGTTGCGATGGCAGGTCTCCTGACTCGCGGGTCGAAGCTTTCCCTGTCCTTCCCGGTCCGGTCGAAAACACGCCGGGCCAGTGGATACGTTCGGGGTCGCTCGCCGCTCACAGTTGCGGGGGCAGTCACGGATTCAGCGCCCTTGCGGCTCCTCCTCACCGTGTTCCCTTTTCATCTTGCAGCGATCTCTATCTGCAAGAACCATCGAGGCGAACGTATATTTTTGCCGACAGTATGGTCAATACCTTTTTGTGCCTAAGGAAGTGCCTACAGCCGGGCATCTCCCTGGAACAGCAAGCGTCCATTGATGTTGCGGGAAAATCCGGAAGTTCCTGCGCCAACAATCTGCTTTGGAAAAGTGGGGGGCGAAGTGCCGCCCAACCAACTTGCCCGGGCGGTCATCTTCCCGCACTTGCTGTCGCAAGAAAAAGACCAAAGCCCACCAATACGGTGCCGAAGCCCCTGTCGATCCAGTGGCGCACGCTCATCAGGCGTTTCTGTATGGACGGGCTTGAGAAGAACAGGGCAACGGCTGAGAACCACGCCGCGTGTGCCAGCGCAATGAAGATGCCATATCCGATCTGTGTGGCGAGCGAGGTTGAAGGCCCGACCACCTGCAGAAACAGGGAGACGATGAAAACAGTCGTCTTGGGATTGAGAACGTTTGTGAAGAAACCGGTCCTGAGAGCCGCATGATCTGCCAGAGACCGTTCAGCTTCTACGGTTTCACCCGTTTTTCGCGAAAACACCATCCGTGCGCCGAGCCAGACAAGGTAACACGCGCCCAGCAGTTTGAGTGCATGAAAGAGGGTGGGGGATTCCCGGATGAGCAAGCCGACACCCAACAGGGTGTAGGCGACATGAACGAGAACCCCCACGGAAATCCCGACCGCGGTCAGGACACCGGCCCGTCGGTTGAGGAGGAGGCTGTTGCGGGAAACCATCGCGAAATCGGGACCCGGGCTCAGGACAGCGAAAACAGTGATTGTGATAACGGCAAGCCATTCCGTCATGGTCGATGCTCCGTTGATTGGACTGTCCGTTAGCTAGTCTGTTTCGCCGGGGACGTCGAACGATGACTTCTGACACTATTTGTGATATTTCCTGACAGATGCGACAGCCCGTCACTTCCTTGCCCTCCCTCAATTGCTTTCGTGCTGCTGCCAGACTGGAGAGTTTCAGCCTCGCAGCTGGAGAATTAAATCTTACGCATGGAGCAATCAGCCGGGCTGTGAGATTGCTTGAAGAGGATCTTGGGACGGCTCTTTTCGAACGTCGTAACCGGCGTGTTTTTCTGACAGAAGATGGGCGCAGTCTTGCGCGGGCCGTTGACGACGGTTTGGGACGGATCGAGCAGGAAGTGATGCGGCTCCAGGAACGACGCAAGGCGCTGTCCGTGACCTTGTCCTGTGAGCCGACCTTGCTGATGCGCTGGCTTATCCCGAGGGTTCCGGCATTCAAGGCGTCGCACCCTGATATTGACCTTCAACTGATCGCGGGAGGTGGCCCGGTGGAGCTGGGACGCGGAACGGATCTTGCCATTCGCCGGAACGACTTTGATATCCCGTCCCGTTATCAGACCTATCACCTCTTTGACGAAGAAGTCGGTCCCGTCTGCCGATCCGACCGGGTGGATACGTTCTTTCATGAAGGCGCGCTGAAGGCGGACGCTCCCCTGTTGCATACAAGGACGCGCCCAGATGCCTGGAACGATTGGTTTGGTGCAACCTCACGCGAGGCAGTTGCAGGTGAGGGGCAATTTTTCGAGCATTTTTACTTTTCCCTGCAGGCGGCCGTCGCGGGGCTTGGTGTCGCGATCGGGCTCAGGCGGCAGGTCACTGACGACTTGAATGCCGGGCTTCTGGCAGCTCCGTTGGGATTTGCTGAAGACGGCAGCCATTACAGTCTGTTGGCCGCAGAAGAGATTTCGGACGAAAGCCCGAAGCAAAAGGTGCTGCATTGGCTGACGGGGCTTGCATGACCATGACAGGGGCAGCCTTTCGACCGCCCCGATGTCGGGTTCGAGTTTCAGCCAGACTTTTCGGCAAATTTTTCACCAAGGAAAACCCGGGTGGAATTGCCGCGTTCCAGCTGTTTGTGCAATCGGTTCTGCTTCGAGCGGTCTGCTGCCACCTCAAGCTGCTGCTGCAAGATCCACTTGGTCGTCAATCGCTCCAGAGCTGTCTTGCGATTGCGGAACTGGGAGCGTTCGTCCTCTGATACGGCGCTGAGTCCAGTTGGCAAATGCGTGATACGAACAGCGCTGTCGGTCTTGTTTACGTGCTGTCCGCCAGGGCCACCCGCACGAAACGTCTCGATCTTGAGATGTGCCGGACCGAGATCGAGATTTTCTGTCTCGGAAATCTCGGCGATCGGAAACACGCCGACAAACCAGTTTTGACGTTTGTGATGCGGCCGGAACGGGCTCTTGCAGATCCATCGGATCGTACCGGTCCATTCTTTTGCAAGTTTCTCCGCTCCCTGCCCGGTCAATGTGACAAGGGCAGACGCCGGGTCTCCAGATCGATCAGACCCCGACGTTTCCGCGACAACCTGAAGTCTGTTCTTCAGGGCTTCCCGTTCAATACGTCGGATGACGAGGGAAACAGCCCTGCGGCATTCCCGGGGACCGTCGCCGCTGGTGACCAGCAGACGGATTTGATCTTGCCGACTCATCTGCGTGCCCTCCGCTCACTCAAGCGGCGACGCTTGTCGCGTCGGGCCATGTCGTAATCCTCATTCACCGCCTTCTTGAAGGTCAGCAGTGGTTTGAGCGAAACAACCGGTTCCGCCAGTGCGAAGGCCTGCAGATCCTTCAGAACCTGCGCCGAGTCCTTGTAGGCTGCCGGTGCCTCCTCGATGAGCAGTTGCCGATCCTCACAGACAACGAAGCCGCCAAAGGAAGTTCTGCAAAGACTGTCCCGATCCGACCGGGTTGCGCCGACCCGACCGGTCATGGAGCGGCGGTCATATTTGCGGCCACAACCATGGGCGAGGGTCCCGAGAGATTCGGCTTTGCCACCAATTGGCTTCAGGAGATAGCTAAGGGCATCTCTGGAGCCGGCGAGCGGAACCAGCGGCAAATCGGCCTTGGCAGCACCCTTGCGATGCAGAACGCTTCCTCGACGGGCCTCGACGAGGTTATGGGGCACATCGACAACAAGCTGCAGGTCGCTTCCGAGGGCCTGGGCGGCCCTTTGCGCAATGAGCTGCCGGTTGAGGCTGGCCCATCGAACCGCCTGGTCATGCGCTTCGAGGTAGGTCTGACCTTCCGCGGCTCCCGGGTCCATGCCTTCGAACCGATGCTGGACACCGGAAAAGACGGACATGCCGAGGGACCGGGAGCCGGAATGCACGAACAGCAGCAGGGTGCCTGAAGTCAGGTCTGCCGTGAGCGCGCCCTTGTCAAAGACAGTGCCCGTGGTCTGCAACTCGCAGAAATGGTTGCCGCCACCGATCGTGCCGAGCGCGGATGCGTGCAGCTCGGTCGGCAAATCAGCGGCCTTGAGGCGATGACTGGTGTCGCCGTCCCAAGCGCCTTCTAGTACGCGCAATTTGCCCGCCGCCTTGTCCAGCCGAAGTTTTCGACGGGGGAGGTCCAGGACAAAGAGCGACATGCCGCAGCCGATGTCATTGCCAATGAACTGCGGGTAGATCCGGTCGGCCAGAATGGCGGTTCCGACCGGGCCATATTTGCCTGGATGCAAATCCGGAAAGGCTGCAACAGCCTCAACGCCCGTCATGTTGGCGACGTATGTAAGCTGATCTTCCGCAGCGCCTTCGATCCGGGAGGCGTCGGAGTAGAAACGTTGGATTGCCGCCGCGCCGGTTAGGGGCGCGTCGCCATCCTTTTGGAAAGTGCCCATGTTGGGAACCTTTTTGAAAACGAGATTGGTCTCAGGCGCAAGTCGTCTTGCCCTGGTCTGCCTTCGTCGCACCGCTAGCGCGGATTAGCGAAGGTCTGCAGCCCTCTCTGGGGTGCGGGTCATGGTCATCATGTCCGAATTCCCGTTTTCAAAAATGGTCGATCCGCTACTCGCGGGTGGAGGTGAGATAAGGAGACACTTGCCAAAACGCAAGATTGAACAACGCCTAAAAAAGGATCTTGCAGCCCGGTGTTGCAGCCCGGCAACGGCACCGGTTGGTTCCTTTTCGACGGTGTTGCTTCACTCACAGCTGGGCGTGCTCCGTTCAACAAAAAGGGGCGGCCGAGGCCGCCCCTTCTCAAATCAGTTGCTTTTCAGCTCTTCAGCCGATGATGCCGTTCAGCGTTGCGCTCGGGCGCATGACGGCGTCGACCTTGTCCTGCGGAGCGTGGTAGTAGCCGCCGGTGTCGGCTGCTGCGCCCTGAACACCGTTTAGTTCACCGACGATCTTGTCTTCGTTGGAAGACAGGGCTTCGGCGACCGGAGCAAAGTGGGCTTTCAGATCCGCGTCCTGGTCCTGCGCGGCCAGGGCCTGGGCCCAGTAGAGCGCGATGTAGAAGTGGCTGCCACGGTTGTCGAGACCGCCAACGCGTCGGGCTGGGGACTTGTCGTTGTCCAAAAGACCTTCGATGGCCTTGTCGAGCGCATCAGCGAGGATCTGGGCCTTGCCGTTGTCCTTGACGTTGGCGAGGTGTTCCAGAGACGCGCCAAGGGCGCAGAACTCACCGAGGGAATCCCAGCGCAGGTAGTTTTCTTCCTGCAGCTGCTGAACGTGTTTCGGCGCGGAGCCACCGGCACCGGTCTCGAACAGGCCGCCGCCGTTCATCAGCGGAACGATGGACAGCATCTTGGCAGAGGTGCCGACTTCCAGGATCGGGTAGAGATCTGTCAGGTAGTCGCGCAGGACGTTGCCGGTGATGGAGATCGTGTCTTCGCCGCGTGCAATGCGCTCGGTGGAGTATTTGGCAGCGTCGGCCGGTGCCATGATCTTGAGATCCAGGCCGGATGTGTCGTGATCCGGCAGGTAAGCGTTGACCTTTTTGATCAGTTCCGCGTCATGGGCCCGGTTTTCGTTGAGCCAGAACACACCCGGCATGCCGGAAAGGCGCGCGCGCGTAACGCCGAGCTTGACCCAGTCACGGATCGGAGCGTCCTTGGTGCGGCAGGCGCGCCAGATGTCGCCTTCCTCAACGCCGTGTTCGATCAGGGTGTTGCCGGCTGCATCAACGATGCGGATGGTGCCGTCGGCCGGAGCCTTGAAGGTCTGCGGGTGAGAGCCGTATTCCTCGGCCTTCTGCGCCATCAGGCCGACATTCGGCACGGTGCCCATCTTGGCCGGGTCCAGCGCGCCGTTCTCCCTGCAGAAGTCGATGACAGCGGAGTAGACGCCCGCATAGGAGCTGTCCGGAATGACGCATTTGGCGTCGGCTTCCTTGCCGTCCGGACCCCAGCCCTTGCCGCCTGCGCGGATCAGCGCCGGCATGGAGGCGTCGATGATGACGTCGGAGGAGACGTGCAGGTTGGTGATGCCCTTGTCGGAGTTCACCATGTACATGGCCGGACCGTTGGCGAGGGCAGCCTTGAGGTCGGCTTCAACCTCTTCCTTCTTGCCGGCCGGCAGCGTTGCGATCTTTGCTTCCAGGTCGCCGATGCCGAGATCCGGGTTCACGCCGAGCTCGGCAAAAGTCGCTGCGTGCTTGTCGAACAGGTCCTTCAGGAAGGCCTTGACGCAAGCGCCGAAGATGATCGGGTCGGAGACCTTCATCATCGTTGCCTTCATGTGCAGGGAGAACAGGATGCCCTGGTCCTTGGCGTCCTGGATTTCCTTCTCGAGGAAGGCGGACAGGGCTTTCATGCTCATGTAGGTGGAGTCGATGACGTCACCATCTTCCAGCGGCCAGTCGCCTTTCAGCGTGGTTCCCGCGCCGTCCTTGCCGACGAATTCGATCTTGGCAGTGCCGGCCTGGGCGGCGGTCACGGTCACGGACTTTTCGTTGGACCGGAAATCGTTCTCGCCCATGGTGGCGACGTGGGTCTTGGAGGAAGAGACCCATTCACCCATGCGGTGCGGGTTCTTCTTGGCGTATTCCTTGACGGCCTTCGGAGCGCGGCGATCGGAGTTGCCCTCGCGCAGCACCGGGTTCACCGCAGAGCCCTTGATCGCGTCGTAGCGTGCCTTGACGGATTTTTCTTCGTCCGTGGACGGATCAGACGGGTAATCCGGCAGCTTGTAGCCCTGCTCCTGCAGTTCCTTCACCGCAGCGTTCAGCTGCGGCTGGGAGGCGGAGATGTTCGGCAGCTTGATGACATTGGCATCCGGCTGTTTCACCATCTGGCCGAGTTCGGCCAGATCGTCGGACTGTTTCTGTTCGTCCGTCAGGTATTCCGGAAAGTTGGCCAGGATACGACCGGCGAGAGAAATGTCGCGCGTGCCGATGGTCAGGCCCGCAGCCTTGGTGAAGGAGCGGATGATCGGCAGGAAGGAAGCACTGGCCAGTTCCGGCGCTTCGTCGACCTTGGTGTAGATGATGTCGGCCATTTTCTCACAATTCCCGGTGTTCGAAGTGTGGACGGCGGAGGCTCGGGAGAGGTCTCCGCAGTGGATTTGAAAAAGCGTATACAATTGTACGCAATCAAAAGCTAGCCCTGCAATTGACGGATCGGCAGGAAGTTGCAGGCGTTTTAGCAAACGCGGTGGAAATGTCTATTGGAAGGATGGGGGACGGGAAAAGACTTAGTCGCGCGTGGCGGGTGAATTTTAGGCCTTGGCGTAAGCGCGGATTGTCTCTTTGAGCTCGTCCGCGGATAGGGTCAACCGGGTCGTGTCGATCAGATAAGATCGTACCGGCTTGCCTTTGAACAAATTACTCAAGCGGACTGCGATCCCGCCATCCTCGGCAAAACCGGGAGAGGAGCTGGGCCGCTGAATTTTCACCAGTGTCTTGCCAAATTTGCTGAGTGTCGAAACCTTGCCGACTTCATCCCATGGCAGCGTCCTGGGTGAAGCCTTCCTAAAAAACAGGCCCTCGGGCCCGATATGAAGCGCATGCCTTTTCGGGTAGAGGAGTAGCACGAAGTTTTTCCGCACTTCCAAGGCTGCAATGAACAGGAATGCCAGGTAAGCCAAAAGAAAGAGGTCCGGACCTGATTGCTCCAGGAAGAGCGCATAAAAGGACGCGAGTCCAACGAGCAGCCAAAAAGAATAGAAGGCCAGCCAGAAAATCGTTTTTCCGACCTTTGGTCTGATGACAAGGGACTTGTTCACATCCATTACGGATTTTTCTCATACATCTCAGTTGGTTGCCCCTGGACCTCTGGCTTGGCAGCGAACAAAGGATCTGAGGTCGCCAAGTCCAACGCGTGGTCCATTCACGCTTTCCACTCGCCTACTGAATCCACCAACAGTTCGATCTGCTTCTCTGAAAGCGGGTGTTGTCCGCACTGACCGTTCTTTTTTTGAATGAATCTCAGTGCAGCGTATCTCGATCCGCCCCTTTCGCAAACTTGGGAAGCGTGTGAAACAAAGAACCTTTCCCAGAACACCGCTGACTTGAGCCTGAGTAGTTTTCGTTTGCTTTCATCCTGAATTCCAAAGTGCCTTAGCAAGAGATCGTCGATCACTTCATCGGCCAATTCCAATGCATCGGCTCGCTCTATGAATGCGACTGGCGTTTCATCCGGGTGCGGTTGAATTTCAATCATGACAAGGGGAGTAACTTCCGCCGCTGTTGGAAGAAAACCGCCGTCCCGGCCTTGAGCCGGGACCCGACTCTGATGCTACGAGGCCCCGGCTTGGAGGCCGGGGCGGCGTAGTGGGTTGGGCAGGCTTTACCCCTGAAAATTCGTGATCACTGCCGTGCCGGGCGGGGTCGGGCCGTTCATGGCACGAAGCTCGGCGCTGGCGTCGGACAGGCCGACTTCGCGTGCGACCAGAGGTGTCAGGTCGACAAGGCCGCGTTCGACAAGGTTGAGAAGGGACGGGTACTTCCAGGCGGGCATGCCGCGCGTGCCGAAGACGGCCAGGTTCTTCATGTAAACCGCATTCATGTTGATGTTCATGTGGGCCGTGTGACCGACGGGCATGCCGACCTGGACGTGACGGCCGAGTGTCGCAAGGCACTCGATGGAGGCATTGGTCGTGGCCTCGATACCGAGCGCCTCGATGGACACATTGGCACCGCCTTCGGTGATCTCGATAATGGCGTCGGCGACGTTGCCGTCTGCGGCGTTTACGGCGGCATCTGCGCCAAGTTTCAGGGCACTTTCCAGTTTCTCAGGCACGATATCGACAACAACGACCTGCGCGCCAAGCGCTTTTGCCAAAAGCAGTGTGGAAAGTCCGATACCGCCCGTCCCGTGAACGGCCACCCATTCACCGGCCTTGACCGCGGCTCGGTCAGTCAGGGCATGCCAGGCGGTCGTCACGCGGCAGCCGAGACCTGCAGCAAGGCCAGGCGTCATGTCTTCCGGCAATTGGACCAGATTGTGGTCGAAAGGGACAGCAACGAACTCGGCGTAGGCACCCGGGTCGGTAAAGCCCGGCACGATCTGGTTGGCACAGGTGTTGGAGACACCGGTATGGCAGGCCGGGCAACTGCCACAGGACAGGATGAAGGGCGCGATCAACCGGTCACCGACGGAATATTTCGCCATCTTTCCGGCTTCGACGACGGTACCGCAATATTCGTGGCCCAGGATGGAGCCGTTTTTCACACGGGGGTGTTCCCCGATCCAGCCATGGTGATCGGAACGGCAGACGCCGCAAGCCGCAACCTCGAGCACGACGCCATTGTCCGGGCAGGCCGGGTCCGGGACGGTTTCAATGGATAGATCTTCGTTGAACTCCCGTACCACCGCTGCGCGCATCCTGTCCTCCCGGTTTTGATCCAATTGCAAATTGGTAGCGGGAACGATCGGTCCACGCAATGCGGTCCCGAAGGCGAGGAGTCCTCGTTTAGAGGGGAGGACATTCACATCCTTGTTTGAAGTCAGGCGCTTATTGCCCAGAATTCCCTTGCGCCCGACGGAAGTTCTGACAGGACCCTGTCCAGCTCCCGTTCATCGATCGATGATCGCCGTAACGCTCCGGCGACGTCCTCGATGGCACTGTCCGGCGCGAGATTGTGATCCTTGCGGATGGATTTCACGTGTTCGATCAGCGCCTTGCGATCGGGAAACGAAGGCGGCGCGTCAACCGGCGTCCAGTCTTCAACGAAGATCGCGCGGGTTACTGCCGGCAGGCAATTGGCAAACGCGAGCGCCTGCACAGTTGTCAGGTGTGCCCGGAAGGTATGCAGAACCGCCCGAAGCGTGTGATAGGCCTGATGATGGGTCTGCAGCATGCAGGTGTCACGCACGTCCTGAATGAACGCATCGAACTCGCGGGAAGCGAGAAAATAGGTTTGTGGCATCGGCATTGGCAATTGCCTTTCACGCGACTTCGAAGGCGCAAGTTAAGCGAAATCGGCGATCTCGGCCGGAAAGTCCCAGGGCAAGTCGACAACCGAATACCGGTTCTACTGCCACTGTCAGTGACAAAAGGAAACTGGATTCAGAGCGCTTCTTCAAAAATCTAAAACTGTGCCTTCCAGTAACCAAACATGATGTCGTTCGGATCACTCGGCAGTTTTTCAACCAAGCCGATCTGGGGATTTGATAACGGCCCCTGGTTTTTGCCATCTATGTATTGGCGTCGGAAATTTGCTCTGCACGCCCCGAATTCCGCGGTCAAGATTATCTCTTTGCACAAGAGCAAGATCGTTTTGTTGTTGGGGTTCATTTGGGCAATGCTTTCCAGCAATGCAGGACGTATTTCCATGTAATCTTCGCGTGCCCGAACCCTGTCGCAGACGACGTCTACCATGTCACCGGCAAGTGGAAGTCTCGAAATGGCTTTACCCAAGCCTTTGCAGGATAAATCGAACCAGGAAATACTGTTAGGATCGTCAAGAGAATTTGGTTTTCCCATCGTAACCTCGAAAAAATAAGCCAAACGCCTAAAGTAATATTTTTCCTTACTGCAGCGGTTACAATAAAATCAGATATTGCAATTTGTCGACTGCTTTATGGTGTCGCTTTTGATCTTTTTCGTGCAGAAAATTTGGAGAGTGACGGGATTGCAAGAAGGTACGGGAGCCGACGTTGATCGACGCTCAGAAACTCGATGATCTCTTCTGGTGGATGCTGGACGGTGCAAGGCCGAGTGCGGACGCGCGCCAGATTGTTGCCGGGATCTGTGACCGCCTGCTTTTGGCAGGTGTTCCGGTCGAACGCTTCGCGCTTTTCATCTATACGCTCCATCCCAATCTTCAGGGACGCCGCTTTCGGTGGCTCAGGGGTGAGGGTGTCGACCAGTCCGATGCGGATCTCAAGGCGTTTGACGGCGCTGAATATCATGACAATCCGCTGCCGACGGTCCTGAAATCGGGCGAGCCGCTCAGGCGCAGGCTGTGTGATCCGGATTGTCCGGACGATTTCCTGATCTTGACCCAGTTTCGCGAGGAAGGGATCACGGACTATGTCGTTCAACCGCTGTTTTTCACCAATGGCGAAACGCATCTGGTCAGCTGGGCGACCAAGGCGGAAGGTGGTTTCGACGAGACCGACATGGCGGCGCTCGAGCGCATCCGCATGCCTTTGGCGCGGCTGACGGAAACCTACATGCTGCGTCTGAATGCAGCCAATCTCCTGTCTGCCTATGTCGGCCGGGACAGCGGCAATCGCATCCTTTCCGGGCGGGTCCATCGCGGCGACATCGAGGAGATTTCTGCCTGCGTTGTTTTTGCCGATCTTGCAGGGTTCACCCGGTTCTCGAACACGGCCAGCGCCGAAGAGGTGCTGACACGGCTGAATCTCTTTTACGACTGCCTGGTGCCTCCCATCGTGGCGCATGGTGGCGAGATCCTGAAATTCATGGGAGACGGGCTGCTGGCGATATTCCAGATCGGTGCGCAAAGCGACAAAAGACAGGCCTGTCTGAATGCCCTGGACGCGCTTGCAGAGGCATCCGGCGGCGACCGCCAGCCGGTTTTTTCCGACACCGTTCCGCCGTTTCGGGCTGCCGTTCATATCGGTGCCTTGCAATACGGCAATATCGGAGCGTCCGACCGGCTCGACTTCACGGCCATCGGGCCGACGGTCAATCTTGCAGCCAGATTGTTGTCCTCGGCAGTTCTGGTTGATGGTCAGACCGTCATTTCCGAAGAGGTGGCCGATCTTGTCGGTATCGACAAACACATGGCGCCGAGGTTCGAGCTCAAGGGGTTCGAGCGCACCCAGGCGATTATTCCGGTCAGGGAGATGCCTGCGAGTTGAAAGCAGGCGGTCTGCGCTTCTCGCGAAAGCGCAGACCGTATTTCAGCGCTCTCCAGCGCGAGGTGTTTCAGTTGTAAGCCGTCGTCAACGTCCGCTGACGGCGGTGCTCAAGGCCGGGAAACGGACGATCCTGTAAGTCCCGAGGGAAGCGTCCTCACCGCCGTTGAGGACCGGTGACCGGTGCAACTCGTTGATTGTCGCGTAGACATAGCCGTCCGCACCGATGGAGAAACCGTCCGGTCAGGGCAGGTCCTCGTCGTACTGGAAAAGCACTTCGTAGGAACCGTCCGGCCTGGTTACGCCGATCGCATTGTCGGTCATGGCCGTGATGTAGACATTGCCACCCGTATCGACGGTCGACCCGTCCGAAATGGGTTTGTCTCCATAGCGCTCGACCCGGTCCACAAGCTCCTCTTCGCTCAAGGCCTCATCCAGGAGGTCGGTTGTCCGCACCCGATACATCGAGCTTGCTGTCATCGGTGCGAAATAAACCCATGTGTTGGTCGGGTCGACAGTGATCGGATTGACCCCGATCTTTGCCGGATTTCCGCCAAGCAGGATTTCCCGTCCGTCGATCACCATCGGGGTATCTTCGGGCGTTGTGAAAGCGGATCCTACAAGGACGCGGCGTGCTCGGCCTGTTTCCAGGTCAACAACGATGAGTGCCGAATTCTGGCCGTCACCCGTGTCAGAAATGTAGATTGCCTCGTGATCCCGATCGACGGCCAGGTCGTTCAGGAACGATGTCGGACGCGAAACAGGAGCCCCGATATAGAAGATACCGTGGAGCCTCTCCGACTTGGTGTCCCAGGCCACGATCCGTCCGGTCTGGTTGTCGCCCTGACCGTCCAGCATCCACAAGATGCCATCCCGGTCTGCGCGCAGCCCGAGAACACCGTTCAGGCCATCTCCGTCCTCCTGTGGTGCGCGCGCCCAGTTCTCGGTCGGGTAGGGCGTGGTCGTTCCATCCTTGTTGACCTCCACGACGCGGAGTTCCGGTCCATAGAACTCGTGAACGGACATGAACATGCGCCCGTCCGGCCCAATGGCAAGGTTGCCTGGTGGCATGGACTTGTCGAAGCTCAGATAGGTTTCGAGATTGCCGGCGGCTGCCGGGAGTGCAAGTGCAACACAAAGACCGGCTGCGGTGATCAAACGTTTCATGGGATCCTCCTACTCTTGATAAGGAGGGTCTAATTGTTTTATTTTTTGGAATTAATACCTTCAATATCAAAAGCAGCGTTTGAAAAAATCAAATGTATAGCATTCCGGATCTCCAAACCTTCGTCACTGTTGCGAAAAACGCGGGAATCACATCCGCGGCGAACCAGATGGGGATCTCGGCCGCGACCGCAAGCCATCGGATCGCCAAGCTCGAGCATGCGTTGAACGTGACGCTCTTTCACAGAAACAGTCGGATGTTCCGTCTGACAGATGAGGGGCAAGTTTTCCTGGAACGCGTGGATGCCATCCTTGAGGACCTGCAGCAGGCCGAACTTGAGGTCGGAAGCGGGACGCCGCGGCTCAAGGGGCATTTGAGGGTGACCATGTCGCCGTGGATCCTGTCGCGTTTCATCATGCCTGAGATTGGGGCATTTCGACGGGCGAATCCCGATCTGACGATCGAGTTTCTTGCCGTCGACCGGTTCGTTCCGTTGGTCGAGGAGGGACAGGACTGTGCGATCCGCGTGGGACAGCTGGCTGACAGCTCGCTGGTCGCCACCAAACTGTGTGACAATCATCGGATCATTTGTGCGGCTCCGACGCTGCTGCAGCAGCACGGGATACCTGAAACGATCGACGACCTGCGCGACATGTCCTGGGTCTGTCTTCCCTGGCAAACCCGTTTCGACGTTAAGGACGCAAAGGGTCGCAAGCTGCCCTTTTCTGCGCCCACAAGTATTGCCGTCTCCAATTCGGACATGCTGACAACAGGGGCGGTCGAAGGGCTGGGGCTGGCGGTTAAATCCAGAATGGCGGTCAAGACGGAGCTCGACCAGGGCGCGCTGGTTGAAGTTTTGCGGGGCTGCCTTCATGCGCCCGAGGCACCGATCTGGTATGTCTTTACGGCGGAAAGCCGGGCAGGGCGGAAGACCAAGGCCTTTCAGGAGGTTGCCCGGCGCGCATTTCAACGCTGAAGACGCGTCAGCGCCTTTTCATTTGAACCGGAAACCGCTAAATCCGCGCATCATGAGCAAGAATGCAAAAATAAGAGACGAAGCCCGGGCAATCACGGCCAAGCCGCCGGCGGTTATCCTGTGCGAGCCGCAACTGGGCGAGAATATCGGAACCGCGGCGCGGGCCATGGCGAATTTCGGTCTTGTCGATCTCAGGATCGTCAATCCGCGCGATGGCTGGCCAAGCGAGAAGGCACGGGCGGCGGCCAGCCGGGCCGACCATGTCATCGACCATGTCCAGGTGTTCGACAGTGTCGAGGCCGCGATTGCCGACCTGCAATTCGTCTATGCGACCACCGCTCGCTCGCGTGAGGTTCCGAAACCTGTGCGCGGTCCGGACGAAGCGGCGCACAAGGCCGTCGAACTTGGCGAGAAGGGCGGTGCGACCGGCTATCTCTTCGGGCGAGAACGCTGGGGCTTGAACAACGAGGAAGTGGCGCTTGCCGACGAGATCGTCACGCTTCCTGTCGATCCGGACTTCGCGTCCTTGAACATCGCGCAGGCGGTTCTGGTCTGCGCTTACGAATGGCGCAAGACCGCCGGGTCCGGCGCCTTGCCCTTCATCTTGTCCAAGGACGAGCATCCGCCTGCCAAGAAGGACGATGTGCTCAGGTTGTTTGAGCATCTGGAAAGCTCACTCGACAACGTCAATTTCTTCCGTCCACCGGAGCGCCGGCCGCATATGGTCCGCACATTGCGCAATATCTTCCAGAAGGCCGAATTGTCCGCCCAGGAAGTGCGCACCTTGCGGGGTGTGATTGCGTCACTGGAAAAGCGGGAAACACGACCCCGCAAGGAACGTAGCTCTTCTGACGACGAAACATGAGGCAGTTTGATGGCGCCCGACGGTCCGGTCCTGGTGTTCGATTCTGGTCTTGGCGGGCTGACCGTGCTGCGCGAGATCCGCTACCTGCTGCCCTATGAACAGCTTCTTTATGTGGCTGATGATGCTGCCTTTCCCATCGGGCGCTGGCCTGAAGACCAGCTGAAAGACCATTTGCTGTCCCTGTTCGACGACCTGCTCGGCGAACACCGGCCGAAAGCCGTGGTGATTGCCTGCAACACCGCGTTCACGCTGGCGGGCGAGGCCCTCCGTGACCGGTATCCGGACGTGCCGTTTGTCGGAACGGTGCCGGCAATCAAGCCGGCGGCAGAGCGCACTTCCTCCGGATTGATTTCGGTCCTGGCAACGCCCGGCACGGTGCGCCGCGCCTATACCAGAACCCTGATCGACAGTTTCGCGAGCCAGTGCCATGTCCGGCTGGTCGGATCGGATCTGCTTGCGGAACTGGCGGAACAGCATCTGCGGGGGGATGCTGTTGCTGACGCAGATCTGCTTTCGGAAATCTCGGACTGCTTCCTGGAAAGTGCAGGCAAACGGACGGATATCGTGGTGCTGGCCTGCACCCATTATCCGTTTCTCGCCAATCGTTTTCGCAAGATCGCGCCCTGGCCCGTCGATTGGCTCGATCCCGCCGAGGCGATTGCGCGTCAGCTGGTCAGGGTGCTGGGCAGCGACACGCTCCAGAATTCAACAGGGAAAGAAGACATCGCCCGTTTCACCTCAAAGACCGAGGACAAAGGCCTGGTGCGACTCTTGGCCGGTTTTGGGCTGCAGCTGAGGACTGCCGGCACTTAGAAATTCGGGTGTCATTCACCCAGGGTTTTTACGGCGAGCCCATCGTCGGACTGTTTCGCTGCGCGCTTCAACTCGATGATCTCGTCATTCAAAAGGTCCGGCCGGATCGTGAATCCCTTGGGCAGGGTCAGGATCGAAATCGAACATTGCAGCAAGGGGAACTGACGTGTCGTTCCGAAGCGGTCCTGGGCTTCGATGTAGCCCTGTTCGCGATGCTCTGGCTCATAAAAGCTTTCGACATCAAGCCGGAACGAGCGTTTCAGGGCCAGCATGCGGGCGGCAACATCGGTCTGGTCCGTGTTGTTGAACCCTGCGAAAAAATCGTCGCCGCCAAGGTGCCCCTGGAAGGTTCCTCCGCCGGAGATATGCCGTTGCAGCAATTCGCCGAACAGGATGATGGCCCTGTCGCCCTGGCGGTACCCGTAGGTGTCGTTGAACGGTTTGAAATTGTCGAAGTCCAGGTAGCACAGGTGGCGGTCCTGGTTGCCCTTGCGGGCACTGTCGGAGATGAACCTGGTGATCGACCCGTTGCCAGGAAGGCGGGTGAGCGGGTTCTGGTCCTGGGCTTCTTCCAGGCGCTTTTCATGGATGATCTTCAGAAGTGAAGTCGCAGACATGAACCCGGCATAGCGGAAGTTCTCGGTGACAATGATGCCGTCCGAATTGATGGACGAGGCAAAGGTCACCAGAAGCATGTCGGCGTTGGAATCGATATCGGCGATGGGACAAGCCCGTACAAACGATCTGAGCGGAAAGTCGAGTGCTGCCTGGGCATCCGCATCATCGGGACCACCTGCATAAAGGTAGGCCTTCAGATCACGTTCGTGGATCAGGCCCCGCGGTTCCTGGTTGGAATCCAGCACGGGGACGACGTTGCCTTCCTGATTGTGGACCACCATGTCGAGGAGCTCGTTCATGGAGGCGTCGAACTGAATTGTCGGCAGCTTGATCAGCTCGTTGCGGATCCTGTCCTGTTCCTCGCGCCGCTTGTGACCGAGGCCCGGTGCCCGGACATGGTCATAAAACAGTTTCGCATTGGCATTCTTGATGAAGGGTTTTGCAATGAACTCACCCTGGAGCAGGTCACACCCGGCTTCGCGGCACGCCTTGAACTCGGGTTCGGTTTCCACACCCTCGGCAATTACGCGAGCGCCGAGCACGCGGGCAAGGTTGGCAACCGTTGTCACGAACAGCTTGCGCCTTGGGTCGGTATCAATGCCGTGCAGGAAGAAACGGTCGATCTTCACATAATCCGGAGACAGATCATGCAGCAGGCGGAGTTCGGAGGAACCGCGACCGAAATCGTCCAACGCAACCAGGAAACCCAGTTGCCGCAGGTCATTGATCGCGTGATGGGTCACGTCTGTAACGCTCTCGCGCTGCCGCTCCGAAAATTCAAGACAGATCTGGTTCGGGCTCAGCCCTGCAGCAGCGACGGCCTCGCCGACCTGCATGCGGGGGTCGCTTTCCTGACCCAGGTCGCGGCCATCGAGTTTGAAATAAAGCTTGGTACCTTGCGCAATCCGCAGGCTCTTGAACTTGTCCAGGGCCTTGTTGAACAACATGGCTTCGAGCTGAGGCAGGAAACCCCGCTCATGAGCGGTATCCATCATCTCGACGGGCGAAGCATCGCCACTTGCATCGCATTTCTGGATCAGCGCTTCATAGGCATACACAACACCCGTGCCGATATCGACAATCGGCTGCAAGGCAAACTCGACCGCGTCCTGGATGCCGTCCAGGGTCAGCATAAGCAAATCGCTGCTCTCAGAGCCATCTTTCAAGGCTGAGTCTCGAGTTGCTGACATGCTTGGTCCTTTCGACAAGCTCGGCGTTTGGGTCCAGTTGCGTGATGGGGGCGCTTTATAACCGCTACTGACATTATTCGCTATGGTTGTAACGGTGATTGTATTGTGAAAACCTGCAATTAAAAATTCCTAAATGTATGCATTGTTTTTCCGAACTGGCGGGAATTAAACCCGAAATTGTTTTAAAATTGATTTCCATATCGGACTTCAGCAGCAGAAATCGCGCAAAGTTCCCGGAAATCCGGGTGATTCGTTTGGTTTTGCAGGTCCGATGATTGACATTTGGACAGGCTGGCTGTATCTCCGCGCGGTCCGTCGGGTTTTGCCTTCCGGACCTACGCACCCGTGGGCATTCAGCCGGCGCCGTCTAGCTGGATCCCTGTCGATCGGATCAGGACATGTAGTGTGTCCTGCGAAGATAAAGGAGGGCGCGTTTCCTTTTTAGAACAACAACGCGAATTCAAAGGAAACCGCGATGTCGAAGCGCCACAGCGTTAAGTACAAAATCGACCGCCGGATGGGCGAAAACATCTGGGGTCGTCCGAAGAGCCCGGCCAACAAGCGTGAATACGGTCCCGGCCAGCATGGTCAGCGCCGTAAAGGCAAACTGTCCGACTTCGGTGTTCAGCTCCGCGCAAAGCAGAAGCTGAAAGGCTACTATGGCAACATCTCCGAAAAGCAGTTCCGCAAGGTTTATGCAGAAGCGTCCCGTCAGAAGGGCGATACCTCTGAAAACCTGATCGGCCTGCTGGAGCGCCGTCTCGACGCGATCATCTATCGTGCAAAATTCGTCCCGACCGTGTTTGCGGCTCGCCAGTTCATCAACCATGGCCACATCAAGGTCAATGGTCGTCGTGTGAACATCCCGAGCTACCAGCTGCGTCCGGGCGATGTCATCGAAGTTCGTGAAAAGTCCAAGCAGCTCGCTCTGGTTCTGGAAGCTGTCCAGTCCGCAGAACGTGATGTTCCGGATTACGTCGATGCCGATCATGCCAAGATGACCGCGACTTACTCCCGCATTCCGTCCTTCTCCGACGTGCCTTACCCGGTTCAGATGGAACCGAACCTGGTGGTTGAGTTCTATTCGCGGTAATTGCCGCCGAATACGGTTTATGGGAAGGCCCGCCATTTGGCGGGCCTTTTCTTTTGGCTGGCGATTGATGAACCGGTGTCGGCGTCAGGGTAACAGCCAGAGCCACGTCACCATTCGGCAACCGAGCCGTCCTCATGCCGCCAGAGTGGGTTGCGCCAGCGATGACCGGCCTTTGCCCGTTCCTTGACATAGTCTTCGTCGATTTCGACCCCGAGACCGGGGCCATCCGGGATGCTGACGAAGCCGTCCTCGTATTGGAACACATCCTTGTTGGAGATGTAGTCGAGAATGTCGTTTGAGGAATTGTAGTGAATTCCGAGCGACTGTTCCTGGATGAAGGCGTTATGGGACACGGCATCGACCTGCAGGCAGGCAGCAAGGGCGATCGGACCGAGGGGGCAGTGGGGAGCCAGGGCGACATCATAGGCCTCGGCCATGGTTGCAATCTTCCGGCATTCGGTGATGCCACCGGCATGCGACAGATCCGGTTGAAGAATGTCGACATAGCCGTCCTGAAGGACCGACTTGAAGTCCCAGCGGGAATAGAGGCGTTCACCAAGGGCAATCGGCGTCGCGATGTGATTGGCAATGTCCCTGAGAGCTTCCTTGTTTTCCGACAGCACCGGCTCCTCGATGAACATGAGACGGAACTGCTCCAGTTCTTTGGCAAGAACCTTGGCCATTGGCTTTTGCACGCGGCCATGGAAGTCGACACCGATGCCAAGCTCGTAACCGACTGCCTCGCGGATGGTGGCGATGGTCGCAACGGCAGCGTCGATCTTCTCGTTGCTGTCGACGATCTGCATTTCTTCGCAGCCATTCAGCTTGATTGCCTTGAAACCGCGCTTCATTACATCCCTGGCGTTGTTGGCAACGTCTGAGGGGCGGTCGCCGCCAATCCAGGAATAGACCTTGATCTTGTCCCGGCATTTGCCGCCAAGCAGGGCATGGACCGGAAGACCGGCAGCTTTTCCCTTGATGTCC
Organism: Roseibium sp.; assembly: GCA_017643925.1. Classification (GTDB taxonomy): domain Bacteria; phylum Pseudomonadota; class Alphaproteobacteria; order Rhizobiales; family Stappiaceae; genus Roseibium. The sequence goes on from JAEPML010000009.1 coordinate 214,679, forward strand.
CACAGGGCCTGGTCGATGCCGGAGATGGCCGACATGTGCACACCGCCACCGCGATAAAAGCCACCGCGATACATGACGTTCCAGTGATCCTCGATCAGCAGCGGGTCCTTGCCGATCAGGTAGTCACTCAACTCATGCACCATCGCTTCCACGGAAAGTGCCTTGCCTTCCAGAACGGGTTCGCCCCATCCGGTGATGCCCTCGTCGGTCTCGATTTTAAGGAAACACCAGCGTGGTGGAACGATATAAGTGGTCAGTTTTGTGATTTTCATGTCAGTCATCCAGTTTGAATGAGACTGGTTGTAACCGCAGACGGAGACATTTCAAGCTTTTAGGTATGATGTTAAGAGAGGGGTATGCTGTGTCCGGTCTCCAGGCGAATCCCGACAACGGCCTTTGCCACATCTGTCGGCACCTGTTCGACCTGAACAGCGCTTTTGAGCTCCTGAAATTCCAGCATCGTATAGGGACGTTGCCAAAGCCACTGCCTGTTCTCGACGGCATCAAGGTCCGCCACAGGTGGAGTGTCATTCGTAAACGCCAGAAAGTGCAGGCAGAAATTCAGATCCGGCACGTCCTGGCGCGACAGGTAACGCATGCCGAGATGGTCGCGGCAATGGGCAAGGTCGGCTTCCAGATCACTCGTACGCAGGGTGATCAAACCCATCCGGGCGCCACCGCCCAGCGGAAGTTCAGGGTTGCCGGCCGCAGTCTTCGGGTTTCCATGGAAGGTGTGTTGCAGCAATTCGATCACATGGCCTTCGGGGTCGGCCAGGTGGCTCATGTAGGCGATATCGCGGAATTGGTGGGGCTCGGTAACCTGAAGACCGGTTTGCCGCAGAAGTGCGCAGGCCATGTCCAGATCGGGCACGGTGATCGCTATCTTCCAGTAGCGCGCTGAACTCGCCTGCGCGCCGACCTTCTCGCGGGCACCGGGTCGAAATCTCAGGCCCGCATTTTCTCCCGGATAACCGATCGTCACCGCGTCGGTCGGACCCACGCGATTCATTCCCAGGACCTCGCAGTAGAAATCGGCCAGAGCCTCGGGGTCTGACACTTGGAGCGAAAGCTCGGACAGGTGTGGTAGAGACATGGTTGGACTTTTGCTGGTAGACGAACTGACAACACCCAAGATGGAATTTGGCAAGGTGTCAGGCAACACGTCTCTTCCCGAATGTCATTCTGATGGTCCCAAGGCGCTTGCCTTCTCACCCACACGCTCGAGCGATCTTCTTGAGGCGTCGGTATGCGACCAGGAATTGTGGAATGCCATTAAGAATTTGGCCTGGTCTTGCGGTTTTACTCCCAGCGCCCTGGATGAGAGGCCGTGATTTTCGGTCTGGATACCAGAAAACGCCGAAATTGCATTGCCAATAATGTCATGTTTCAATGAATGGTTAGAATTCGCATGGCTTCAATCAAGGCGGGATTTTTTCAATCAGGAATTTTAGGGGGGGACTTAAATGGCTGACAAGAAAGAAATCATGGAAACCTGGTTCCAGCGTGTCTGGGCGGATGAGGATCCGGAAGCCATTGAGGAAATGTTTATCGACGAGGGGACGGCACGCGGACTTGGCACCTATGTCACGGAAGGGCAGGGCAGTTTCTCGGATCATGAGTTGATCGGACCTAAAGGTTTCAAGGAGTTCCACAAGGCGCTTCTTGGCCTGGTCGGAGACGTGAAAATCGAGATCACGAAAAGCATGGAGCAGGGTGACTGGCTCGCCGTGCTATGTGTTTTCAAGGCGAAAAAACGCGGAACGGACCAAAAGGTGCAAACCACCGGGACGGTTTTCATCAAGATTACCGATGGCAAATTGATCGAAGCGTATAATCATTTCGACTTCATGAGCCTGTTCGGTCAGCTGGGCCAGTTGCCGGAAAACACATTCGGCGAGTGCCTGTGCGGCCAGACAATAGGATAGGCGTTTCAGCCGAACAAGGACCTGCCTCGGTGCCGCTGCAAGACCGGTTGCGGCCCGATGGCATGCGTGGCGGACACGCGCAGAACCGGGCGAATGCTTGCAAAAATTCCAAGGTCTTTACTACCAATGGGGTTAAAACTGCTTATTCCGGCGCGCCCTGCCGAGTGAGCAAGGCTGCATTGATCCGTGAATTTGTCGCCTTCGACGTGATGCTAAATCGAGATACCGCTTCCAAGCTGTTATGATCGCGAACCGGGTTTCGGCCCCGGCCGGATTAATGTTTGGGGAAGTTGATGCGCGTCGTCTTGTTGCTGCTTTTGTTTTGGGCGCAAATTGTTGCTGTGAGCGAAGTTTCCGCCTCAGAAGATGAAGCAAACATCATCATGCTGACCTGGCGTGGTAAAACCGCTGCGGAAGTCGCGTTCGAAGAAGCGCTTGCAGCTTCAAACAAGAAGATCCGTATCACGCATTTTGATGCCGGCCGGGACAGGCGCGCTCTGGGTGAATATCTGCACTCCAACGAGGCTGAAATCCGGAGCGCGGATGTTGTCTACACGTTCGGGACCTTGACGGCACGCACCGTCAAGGCGTTTGGACTAAAAGGGGTTCCCCACGTCTTCAATATCGTTGCGGACCCAGTCGGAACGGGTCTGGTCGACAGCCTGGACAATCCGGGAGCGGACAGGACCGGCGCCAAAAACACCGTTCCTCTGAGACCTGTCTTCGAAGTGCTGTGTGCGGCCACGCCGTTTTCAAAGGTTGCGGTTCTCTTTGATCCCCGGGAAGTGACCTCAGAGGCCCAGGTGTTTCAGTTGGAAGAAGCGCTTGCACCGTTGGGCAAAGCCGTGAAACCAGTTCGGTTTGTGCCGGATGCCGGGAATTTGAGCAATCAGACCGACTATATCCGCAATCAGCTCTCTGATGTCGATCTGGTCTATATTCCTGCGGTTTCTTCTTATGTCGGCCAGACCGGACTGATCTCGGAAGTCAGTCCCAAAGATGCGGTGATCGTCGGGGCGATCGAAGCCTATGTCGGCAAGGGGGCAACCATCGCCATCGGCGTTGACTATTCGGAACGTGGTCGTACCGCAGCCGAGATGGTTCTTACCATTCTGGATGGCGTTTCACCTGAGGTTCTCCCGGTGAGGGAAGTCGCGATCGAGGACGCCATCATCGTGATCGACCAGGACGAACCGCGATCCAAAAAGATTGATGTGGACGCCATTGAAGGCATGGTTCGGGTCATCCAATAAGGCCATTCTTCTTGCCCGGAATGACAGAGGCAGGGTTTCGGGGGCATCAGGAGCAAAATGCTTGGCCGACGCAGGCAGATCCGCTATGTCAGCACGACACGTGACAGGTTTCGACAAGGCCCCAGGATTGCCCGAATGAACGATATTGCAAGCGACAGCGTTGACACGGAAATTCCTGCGATCCTGAGGGATGCGCCGTCCAGCGTGGAATTCAAGAAACTGCGCAAGCGTTTGCTGCGGCAAACCCGTGAGGCGATCGCGGACTTCGGGATGGTAACGGGCGGTGCCGGACGTGAGGACAGGCCCAAATGGCTGGTCTGTCTTTCGGGCGGCAAGGACAGCTACACCCTGCTGGCGGTCCTGATTGAACTGAAATGGCGTGGGCTGCTGCCCGTGGACCTGATTGCTTGCAACCTCGATCAGGCGCAGCCCGGGTTTCCTGCCGACATCCTGCCAAAATTCTTCGAGGACAACGGCATCGAGCATCTGATCATTCGCGAAGACACCTATTCAATCGTCACCGACAAGATACCTGAGCATCGCACCTATTGCTCGCTGTGTTCTCGCCTGCGCCGTGGAATTCTCTACAGGGTTGCTCGGGAACAGGGGTGTGAGGCAATCGTTCTGGGTCATCACCGGGAAGATATTCTCGAGACCTTCTTCATGAACCTCTTTCACGGCGGCCGTCTGGCGTCGATGCCACCGAAACTGGTCAATGACGAGGGAGATCTCCTGGTCCTGCGTCCGCTTGCCTATTGCGCGGAAAGCGATATCGCCCGTTTCGCGACAGGCCTGCAGTTTCCGATCATTCCCTGCAATCTGTGCGGTTCGCAGGATGGTTTGCAGCGTGAAGAGGTAAAGAAAATGCTGCAGGGCTGGGAAAAGGCATCACCGGGCCGTCTCGGGGTCATGGCACGGGCGCTGGGCCATACACGCCCCTCGCATCTCCTCGACCGGTCGCTCTACGACTTCGTCAATTTGCGCCCGGCAGATGGCTCACCAGGGGGCGAGGCCGGTGAAGCCGAGGAGCCCTGCGGGGCCAGCCTGGCGATGACGGCGAAGCTTTTTGCGGCTGAGTGACCTCAATCCCGCCTAGCCCGCAAACAAGCCGCGTATCCAGCCTTCTACCCGTCTGCTGCCTGCGCTTCTTGATGCTTGCCTGTCGTTGTGTATCAGGTAGTGGTCCTGCCCGGAGGGCACCTTGATGTCAAACGGGATCGCGATGCGACCAGAATCCTCCAGGCGGCGGGCCACGCGCTCCAGCAGCAGGGCGACACCACCCTTGGAGGTGACCCATTCAACGGCCGCAAGTGATGTATCCACCGTGACGTTTGCCTGTGTGTTCGGCGCTTCCGTGTCGATGGCTTCGAAGTAGCGCGTCCAATGATCGTCAAAGCCAAGTATTTGCACGCGGCGTTGGCTCTTGAGTGCCCGAAGTGAGCCAAGTTCCGAAACAAGGTCGGGATGACAGACCGGTACAACGTGTTCAGTACCCAATGATTCAGAATGCACTCCGGGCCAGTTGCCGGTTCCAAGCCGGATTTCAATGTCGATCCCTTTCTCAAGCACCGTATCTGCCCAAATTGCCGACAGCAGGCGAATGTTGAGTTCCGGGTTCTCTTCCTGAAACCGAGGCAGGCTTGGAGCGATAAGCAGGACCGCCTCCGAGATCGGTGCACGGATCGTGACCGTGCCAGGTGTTCGCTTCCCAAAAAGGCTTTCTGTCGATACCGCGAGGTCCTGCAAGGCCTTGCGCACGGAAGGCAGATAGGCCCGGCCGCTCTCGGTCAGAGACACCTTGCGAGTGGTGCGTTCGAGCAAATGGTGTCCGAGTTGACTTTCAAGTGCGCTGATGTGGTTGCTGACGGCTGCTTGCGTCAGACCAAGCTCGTTGCCTGCCGCAGTGAAACTGCCAAGGCGACTGGCGGCTTCGAAACTGCGGAGCCAGAGAAGGTTCGGAAGCGATTGCATTCGATTAATTCATAAGAAAAACAAGGTAATGTCCATTAATTATTTCGTTTCTATTTTATTTTGAGAAGGCGCAGGCTGAATCGTATTGCAGGTTCAATCGGAAAGGCGCTTTGCATGCGTGTCGGGTTCATCGGTCTGGGCAATGTCGGCGGAAAACTGGCCGGCAGTATCCTTCGCAACGGGTTTGAACTGGTCGTTCATGACCTGGATACGTCTCTCGTCGACAGGTTCGTGGCCATTGGGGCCGTTCGTGGGGACGGCCCGCGGCAACTGGCCGAAAGCTGCGATGTTGTCATCACTTGCCTGCCGAGCCCGTCCGCCTGTTCCGCTGTAGTTGAAGGTGAAGGGGGCATCCTTGAGGGGATGGGCCCCGGCAAGATCTGGGCGGAAATGTCGACGACAGATGCCAGCGAGACTCGACGCCTTGCCGATTTGGTCATCGCCAGGGGTGCCGAGGCGATCGAATGCCCTGTTTCGGGGGGCTGCCACCGGGCAGCAACCGGCAATATCTCGATCTTTGCAGGTTGCACGCGGAACACGTTTGAAAAGGCGCTGCCATTCCTGACGGTTCTTGGACGCCGGGTGCTGCATACGGGTGATATTGGCTCGGCCTCGGTCCTCAAGGTGGTGACCAACTACCTGGCAACGGCCAATCTGGTCTCGCTGGCCGAAGCGCTCGTGACCTGCAAGGCTGCCGGCATGGACCTGAACACGTCCTATGAGGCGATCCGGATTTCGTCGGGCAATTCCTTTGTCCACGAAACCGAAAGCCAGGTGATCCTGAACGGCTCCCGGGACATTTCCTTCACCATGGACCTTGTTGCCAAGGACATCGGCCTGTTCCAGTCCATTGCGGAAGCCAATGACGTGCCACTGGAACTCTCGCCGATGCTCAACCGGATCTTTGCCGACGCAATCGACCGCTTTGGTCCACGTGAATTGTCGCCCAATATCATCCGTCGCCTCGAAGACGCTACGGGACTGGATATTCGGGCACCCGGGTTCCCGCCGGAAATGCTTGACGACGAGCCGGAAGAGGCCGGATATGAAGTGGTGCCGAAGCGCGGCGAGATGACCGCAAGCGCGTGAACAAGAAAGACACAATGATGATCGAGAAACGGCAATTCTATATTGGCGGTGCCTGGGTAAACCCGGTTGAACCCAGAGATCTCGAGGTCATCAACCCGGCAACCGAACAACCGGTCGCCGTCATTTCACTCGGTGGTGCAGTTGATGTCGACAGGGCTGTCGCGGCAGCGCGCGACGCCTTTCCTTCCTGGGCCGAAACCGGTGTTGATGAGCGCGCTGCCTTGCTCGAAAAGATCATCGAGATCTATGAGCGCCGCGCACCGGAAATGGATGAAGCGATCCGCCTGGAAATGGGGGCGCCCGTAACGTTTGCGCGTGAACAGCAGACGCCGTCCGGGACAGGACATTTGCAGTCGACACTGGAAGCGCTCAGGGCGCATGAGTTCGAGCGACCCAGCCCGCGCGGCGGCAGCCTGTTGCGTGATGAACCTATTGGCATCTGCGGCCTGATCACACCGTGGAACTGGCCGATCAACCAGATCGTTGCCAAGGTTGCGCCGGCGCTGGCCGCCGGTTGCACGCTTGTGCTCAAGCCGAGCGAAATTGCACCGCTGTCCGGATTGCTCTTTGCCGAGATCGTCCACGAGGCAGGATGCCCGAAGGGGGTTTTCAATCTTGTCAATGGAGAGGGACCGGGCGTCGGGACCGCCATGTCCGCCCATCCAGGCATCGACATGATGTCCTTCACGGGATCGACGCGCGCCGGCATTGCCGTGTCGCAAAGCGCAGCTATTACGGTCAAGCGCGTCGCACTGGAACTCGGTGGCAAGTCTCCAAACCTGCTCTTTGCCGATGCCGACCTGGAATCGGCGATCCGGTTCTCCATCGAGAGCTGTTTTTCCAATTCAGGCCAGTCCTGCGACGCCCCGACCCGCCTGTTTGTTCAGCGCGAGGTCTATGATGAGGTCCTCGAACTGGCGGCAAGGATTGCCAGTGGAATTGCTGTGGGTGACCCGGCCGAGGAGGGTGACCACATCGGGCCGGTGATCAGCGAATTGCAGTTTGAAAGGATCCAGGGACATATCGACCGGGGCGTTGCAGACGGCGCGCGCCTGTTGGCGGGTGGTCCGGGAAAACCGGAGGGTTTCGAGACCGGCTATTTTGTCCGGCCGACGGTGTTCGCGGACGTCACCAACCAGATGTCGATTGCCCGCAACGAGATCTTCGGTCCTGTTCTGGTGATCATTCCCTTCGACACGGAGGATGAAGCCATCGAGATGGCCAATGACACGCCATATGGCCTGGCCGCCTATCTCCAGACCGGAAACCCGGAACGCGCCCTGCGCGTTGCCCGGAAACTGCGGGCCGGCAGCATATATATCAATGGCGAAAGCCCGGACTGGGACGTTCCCTTTGGCGGCTACAAGCAATCTGGCAATGGCCGCGAATACGGCCAGTTCGGCCTTGAGGACTTCCTGGAACTCAAGGCGATTACCGGGTGAACCGAAACAACGGACTACTCTCCAAAGGCCGAGCGAACAGCTGATCGGATAGCGTCAGAAATCTCCGGTGATCTGAAGGATCTGGAAGCGGACAGCACGAGTTTCGACGTGGGCGTCAGACCAAGTCCGAAATCCGGTGGAAGGACAGACAGGCCTGGATGCAAGGATGACCGACCGACAAGGCCAATGGCTATGCCGGCTTCGACAGCCGCGAGCACGCCGGAAACGCTCTGGCTTGAATAGACGACACGGTGGGGCCGGTTCAGCTGGTTGAGCGATGTGATGGCTGCATCGCGCCACCAGCAGGCGTGATCGAACAAAGCGACAGGTAGAGGATCGACCCCGGATAGGTCGGTATGGGTTGCCCGGACCCAGCAGGTTGGGTCTTCGTAAACCAGCTCTTCTCCCGACCCCGCCTCTTCCACTTCGTAGACCGCCATGTCGAGCTGTCCCCCGTTCAGGGCGCCCGGAAAGCCGGTGCTCAGGGCGCAGGTCACTTCCAGTTCAACGAGCGGGTGCGTCCTTGAAAATTCGGCAATGATCTGTGCCAGTCGCGTGCGGCCGTGATCGTCGGGTATCGCGAGCCGCAGCTTTCCCTGAATGTGGTCCCCGGCAAATTCCTGCAGCGTCAGATCAAGTCTGTGCGTGACATCGCTCGCAACCGGCAGCAGGCGTTTTCCGGCTTCAGTCAATTGTATGCCTCTGCCATGGCGCATGAAGACCGCTTGGCCGAGGATTGTTTCCAGACGCTTGATCTGCAGACTTGTTGCTGATTGCGATCGGTTGATCAGGTTTGCGCCATCCGTAACGCTTCCCGCCTTTGAAACCGCGAGAAACGTGCGCAACAGGTCACTGTCGAGATTTTCCATTTGTTTTTTCAATGTCTGATATTGAATCTATGCGTTTCATTTATGTCTTGATGGCCACTACTTTGCAAATGCAAAGGAGACATTCATGGCCGAACAAAGTCTGACCGGTCTTCCCGTACGCCGATTGGGGCGACCGATACTCCTGGCCGGTGGACTGTTTGTTCTGTCTGCAGTTCTCTGGCCTGAAGAAACCTGGGCTGCCAGCGTCTTTATGCTGCGGAGCCTTGTTCTGATCCTGCCGATTGTTGTGCCGGGCATTGTTCTGGCGGCTTGGATTGTCGCCAGCGGCGCGGATGCGCATATCACGCGTGCATTCGAGGGCAGGGTGGCCCGTGCGGTTTTTGCGGCATCGCTGATCGGGGCGTTGACGCCTGTTTGCGGCGTCACTGTGTTGCCGCTGATGGCCGGGCTTCTGGCGGTTGGCGTGCCTCTGGCACCGATCATGGCGTTCTGGCTGTCTTCCCCCGTAACCGATCCTGCGATGCTGGCCACAACGGCGGCAACGCTTGGTGTTTCGTTTGCCATTGGAAAGACCGTCGCGGCATTCGGACTTGGTCTTTATGGGGGCGGCCTGACGGCACTGTTCACTCACAGGAACCAGGCACAGTCGGCGCTGAGGGACAACGCCCTGGTGAGTGGCCTGAACGGTTCCGGCACGTGCCGTCAACAGAGTTTCGAGCCGCTGATCTGGAACTCTCCTTCGCGGCGACGCGCTTTCTACAGGCAAGCGAAATCGACGGTCAGGCTCATGCTGATCTGCCTAGTGCCGGCCTTTTTTGCCGAATATGCGCTCAACGCAATGATCGAACCCGGATCACTCGCCGCCTTTGTCGGGGAAGGCAACTGGTGGGCAATCCCCGCAGCTGTTCTGGTTGGAGCACCTGCCTATATCGACGGTTACGCCGCGCTGCCCCTGACCCGCAGCCTCGTTGAGAACGGAATGTCGCAAGGCGCCGCGCTGGCCTTTCTCGTGTCCGGCGGTGTTGTCAGCATCTGGGGTGCCATGGCCATTGCACCGGTTCTCAAATTGAAACCCTTCCTGCTTTATCTTGGGCTGGCGGTCACGGGTTCTCTCGCGGCGGGATATGCCTTCGAGTGGATCATTTGAAAACCGTGCGGTGGCGCACATTGCCTGATCCGGCTGATCGGCGCCTGGGTCAAGACCAGAGCTTGTCTATTGTGAAGTGAGTAAGGGCAGCCGTTGGCTGCCCGTCTCTTCATTACGATGCTCAGGCAGGCTCCAGGGCAAGTGTCGCCAGCGCGTCGCCGAGCTTCCGGATGTCTTCTGCCCGGGTCAGACGGCCTGTTTCTGCGTCAAAAGCGTCGTACCAGGACCCAACACCGTGCGACGCGCGGATGTCGCCCGCGAAGAACGGCGCACTGGCGATCTGGGACTGGAGCACACCTGCTCCGCCACGTCCTCCCGGCGACGCCGCCAGGATAACCATCGGCTTGTTCTGCCAGAGCTTCATGTCGATCCGGCTCATCCAGTCAAAGATGTTCTTCCAGGCTGCGGTGACGCTGCCGTTATGCTCCGCGAAGGAAATCAAGATGGCATCTGCGGAGCCGATCTTTTCGAAAAACGTACGGGCCTCGGCCGGAATGCCGCTCTCCTGTTCCCGGTCAACGGAATAGATCGGCATTTCAAAATCGTTGAGGTCAAGGACTTCGAACTCGGCACGATCGTCAATTTCGGACTTGAAACGTCCGATGGCATGGTCGAGCAGGGTACGGTTGATGGATTTGCGGCTGTTGGAAGCGGCGAAAGCAAGGATTTTCATGTTTGTCATCCCGTTTGGAAACTCAAGTCGTTGCTAAGATGGGATGGACACATTGCGCGCGCAATCTATCGAAATGCGCATCATATGCGCGTTGATGCGACATATCTCTCTGTGTTACTGAGGGACATGGATCACTGGATGGAATTGCGGACGGCCCTGATGGTTGCACGCCTAGGCACGGTCAGCGCTGCAGCCGAAGCGCTCGGTGTGCACCGGGCAACGATCAATCGGCATGTGGAAACCCTGGAGACGGTTCTCGGGGCACCGTTGTTTCACCGGCACGCACGCGGTTACACGCTGACCGATGCGGGCGAGGACATGCTCGATGTGGCGAACCGGGCCGAGGAGATGTTTTCAGACCTGGAGGGCCGGAGCAGGGGACGGGCGGGCCAACTCTCCGGGGACCTTAGGGTGACTGCCCTGATCGGAATGGTCTCGCTGGTCATGCCGGCGATCAAGGCCTTTCACCTGGCTCATCCGGAGACACCGGTAGAGTTTGTGGCGGGGTCGAAACTGGCGCGGCTCGAACACGGTGAAGCCCATGTCGCGTTCCGGGCAGGCACAAAGCCCCAGGAACCTGACTATGTCGTTCTGCCCTTTCGACAATTCAGGTTCGGACTCTATGCAAGCAGGGACTATGTGAACCGCAAGGGCATGCCTGAAAACGGCGATTTTTCCGGTCACAGCTTTGTCGGTACCGTCGGCGAACCATCTCCTATCCCTTACACCACGTGGATGGATCGCAACGTTCGCCCCGAAGGCCTCAGTTTCAGAACCAGCGACCAGCAGGTGATGTTCGCTGCCGTCCGACAAGGTTTTGGTCTCGGCTTCCTTGCGGATCACGACACGGTCGGCGACGCGGATCTCGTGGAAATCATTCCGCCCGATGATGCCTGGCTCGCCAACATCTGGATCGTGACCCATGTAGACCTGCACCGGACCGCCAAGGTGCAGGAGTTTTTGCGCTTTGTGCGACAAGAAGCCCAGCAGGGCTGAAGGCACACCTTCTGGTGAATGCGGTCATCGTGACTGGACACGAATCCATCGGTTTCCTATGTCTTGGCCATGACAGTGCGCGCGCAACTCACGTCAAACGATTACGGCATTCTGGTCGAAACTCTGGCCGGTGCGGTCACGGCGTGGCGTGGTGACAAGGTCCTGGCTCGGTCGCGCAATGCCAAGGTGATGTACGAAACCCGTCTGCAGCCGGTGATTTACTTTCCGGTCGAGGATGTGGTTGCACGCCTGGAGCGGGCGAGTGATCGCAAGACCTTTTGCCCCTTCAAGGGCACGGCCTCCTATGATCACGTCCATATTGGTGAGGAAACGCTGGAGCACGGTGCCTGGTGCTATCACAATGCCTTGCCCGAAGGGCAGGCGGTTGATGGCTATGTTGCTTTCATGCCGGGCGTTGCAACGCATATCGAGCATCCGGATGCGGAGCTTGAAAATCTCGCCGTCAACAATGTCACCGGACCAACGGTGGACTGGTTGCTGCGCGAGGCCTGGACAGCCAAGACACCCGAAGAACTCGTCGGAGCGCTTGGGCGCAAGCTTTACGAAGACGGCATTGCAGTCAGCCGGATCACGATCCTGATCTGGTCGCTCCATCCAATGATTGCCGGCAGAATATTCATCTGGTCGAGGGATGAGGACGAGGTGAAGAGTTATGCGCCGTCCTACGAGAACCTCGAACGGCCGGCCTTTCGGGACAGTCCGCTGCAGCATGTGGCCGACGGGCTCGGCGGCGTGCGCCAGAAACTGGACACCAATCCGGACGAGTTCCAGTTCCCGATCATGGGTGACCTGAGAGAGCAGGGCGCGACCGACTATGTTGCAATGCCGCTGCCGTTTTCGGACGGACGCACCAACGTCATGACGCTGGTGTCCGACCATCCAAAGGGGTTCACGACAGCCAATCTCGGGCTGGTTTTTGAATGTTCCGCGCTGATCAGCCGCTTGTTCGAGGTCTTCGCGCTGACGTCCAACGCGACAACCCTGCTGGAAACCTATCTGGGCAAACGCACGGGTGCACGGGTGCTGGGCGGCAAGATCCGGCGCGGAGACGGCGACAATATCGATGCGGCTATTCTGTTTTGCGACCTGCGCCACTCCACGCGTCTTGAAACCGAACTTGGCCGGGAAGCCTACCTTGCGCTGTTGAACAGGTTTTTCGAGACGACAACCGAGATCGTCAACGCGCATGATGGCGAGGTGCTCAAATTCATCGGGGACGCGGTTCTTGCGATTTTTCCGGCCAGTTCCGGACGGGCTCATGCCTGCAAACAGGCAATGGAAAGCGCAACGGAGATCGTTCGCGGGCTTGGTGAACCGGCCGATGACACCGAAGGACCTGCCCTGGAATGCGCGATCGGTGTTGCCTTTGGCGAGGTGACCTACGGCAATGTCGGTTCTCGCGAGAGACTGGATTTCACGGTTATCGGCAGCGCAGCGAATATCGCCGCGCGACTTGGTGAACATGGCAAGGTCAACGGATATGCGGTGGTGGCGTCGGACGATGTCGCTTCGGAGGCTGGATTGTCGACCGTGCCGCTCGGCACTGTTGAACTGCACAATGTCTCGAAGCCCGTCACGGCTCACGCACTTGAGCTGAGCCTTCCCTGACAGCCAGACCGGTCCTAGAGATAAGTTTCGTCAGCGAACGGTGTTTTCGCCAGCAAATCCGCCAACAGGCTGGTTGCGAACGAGAATGACGAGACCTTCCGAGCTTGGGGTCGCATCTTTTGCGGCGACGCCACCATAGTTGGCGCAGAGGTCTTCAGCGCTCTTGTTGTATGCTGGCGTGAACATGGTGATGGTCTGGCAATCAACCCGGCGCAATTCCCGGTCGGCCTTGGTGCCGCCCGACATGGCGAAGCCACCGGCCAGTGCCAGCGCGATTGTTGAAGTGGCGACAACTGCAAACTTTTTCATAATCCCCGGTCCCATTTCCTGGCCCGGTATGTTGGGCCCTGCGATATGGTCGGAGAATGCCGGAAAGCACCTGTACTCACCCTGAAATCCGCATTCACCTTGCATTCAGGTTTAGTTGATTCGACAGGTATTGCCGAGTTTTGGCCCCGTTTTTGGGGGGCTCGAATCGGCTAAACGTTGGATAACGGTAAATGATTGGTAAATTCAAAACGGCATGAAAAGCAAAAGGGGCGGAAAACCGCCCCTTCCAGGTAAGATGTCGTTAGGATCTGTCGTCAGGCGCTTGCCTGGACCTCGACGCCTTTTTCGGTCAGCAAACCCTGAAGTTCCTGATTCTGGAACATTTCGCGGATGATGTCACAGCCACCGACGAATTCGCCCTTCACATAAAGCTGCGGGATGGTCGGCCAGTTGGTGAATTCCTTGATGCCCTGGCGCAGATCGTCGTCTTCCAGAACGTTGATGCCCTTATAAGGCGCGCCGACATAGTCGAGGATCTGTACGACCTGACCGGAAAAGCCGCATTGCGGAAAATTCGGGGTGCCTTTCATGAAGAGGACAACGTCGTTGGTGTCGACTTCGTTCTTGATCCAGTCCTGGATGCTCATGAGTTCATGTCCTTTTACTTCGACGGCGCGAGCAAGATGCTGCCGGTTCGTTATCCGCCTATCTGTTGCAGAACGGCGGCAGAATCAAGGGGTCACGTGAAATACGCGGCAATCTGTCGAGTCAGTCCGGTGCCTTCGTCTGAAGGGCGAGCGCGTGCAGCGCGCCACCCATGTTGCCTTTCAGCGCTTCGTAGACCAGCTGGTGCTGCTGGACGCGGCTCTTTCCCCGGAAGGCCTCGGAGACGACATTGGCCGCGTAATGATCGCCGTCTCCAGCCAAATCACGGATCTCTACCTGAGCGTCGGGCAAGGCCTCTTTGATCAGGGTTTCGATCTCATTTGCGTTCATTGGCATCGTGCGTCAGTCCTTTTTGCGCGTTCTTGAAAGGCAAACCGAGTCAGGCCGTTGCCATGTAGTTCGGGAACCAATCTTCGTGCGCTTTCTTCAAGTTTGCAACGGATATGGTGAGAATGCCTTCAACAGTCAATTCTTCACCGCCGGTTGTGCCGATTTGTTGAACATTAATGCCGGCATCCAGAATGTCTTCCAGCACGGCATCAACCCGGTCCTGAGCCACGGTGATGACATAGCGCCCCTGATCTTCGCCGAAGAGGGCCGCGTGCGCCGGACCGTCGACTTCCACCGACGCGCCAATGCCGCTGGAGATCGCCATTTCAGCCAGGGCAACACCCAGGCCACCTGACGAGATGTCGTGCACGCCCGTCACCCGGGCAGCGCCAATGAGCTGGCGCACCAGCGTGCCGCGGCGCTTTTCGGCCGCCAGATCAACCGGCGGCGGCGCACCTTCCTCGCGGCCCAGAACATCGGCCAGATACTGGCTTGCACCAAGATGTGTGCCGAGGCCGCCGATCACCAGGATCGCGTCGCCCGCTTGAGCAAAAGCTGCACCGGCCCGAACCGTGACATCGGGCAGCAAGCCGACGCCGCCGATTGCAGGGGTTGGCAGGATCGCTTCGCCATGGGTTTCGTTGTAAAGCGACACGTTGCCGGAGACGATCGGGAAATCGAGTTCACGGCAGGCTTCGCCGATACCTTTGATGCAGCCGACGAACTGACCCATGATTTCCGGTTTTTCCGGATTGCCGAAATTCAGGTTGTCTGTCGCGGCGTCAAGCCGAAGATGCATGGCCCGGAAGAAGTCGCCTTCGCATCGGAAATCTTCGATCGTGTGGAAGATGCGCTCGGCATGGACCGGAACACGCTCAAGATGGGGATCATGGACGAGGAACGCCGC